>NZ_LMDW01000021.1 GCF_001425205.1 Variovorax sp. Root411 | reverse complement strand
CCGCGCATGGCGCGTGGCGTTCGCTCTGCTTCAACACGTCACCGACATCACGCCTTAAACCACCCAGCCGTCAACCACGGCCTCGAGCGGACTATTACGAAGCAGGCGCACCCGATGGCGGCTTGTGGCTTCAGGGCAGTACCGGTCAGCGCGACCTCCCGGGGGAGTGTCCGAATTTCTGTGTTCGAGGCGGGTTGCTGAATTCGTCTTCGCTTGAAGTTCTTTGAACAGTGGGCCCCTGCCAGGCCGCCGGAGGCGCCCCCGGTTGGGCCATGTATTTCATGGCTCAACCCTGCGAGCGAGCCGCCTGCGTGAAGCGTTCCTCGTAGAGTATGGCGAACTGATTCATCGCTTCCTTCCAGTTGTGCGCGGCGCGCCCCCAGTCGGCCGTGATGTTGCGCAGCGCCAACCAGATCAGCTTGGTCGCCGCGTCGTCACTGGGGAAGTGCCCGCGCGACTTGATGATCTTCCTGAGGCGCGCGTTGATGCTCTCGATCGCGTTGGTCGTGTAAATCACCCGGCGCACCGCTGGCGGGAACGCGAAGAACGGGATCACCCGGTCCCAGGCACGACGCCACGCAGCCACCACGGTGGGGAACTTGCGGCCCCACGGACCCTGTTCGAAGGCTTCCAGTTCGGCCTGAGCGGCCTCGGCGCTCGGGGCCGTGTAGATCGGCTTGATCGCCGCGGCCAGCAGTTTGCGGTCCTTCCAGCTCGCGTAGTCCAGGCTGTTCCTGATCAGGTGCACGATGCACGTCTGCAGCGTCGTGGCCGGGAACACCGCGCCCAGCGCCTCGGGCATGCCCTTCAAGCCGTCGGTGACGGCGATCAGGATGTCGGCCACGCCGCGCGTCTTCAGGTCGTTGAAGACCTTCATCCAGAACTTCGCCCCTTCCGCGCCCTCGATCCACAGCCCCAGGATGTCGCGCGTGCCGTCGGGCAGCACGCCCAGCGCCAGGTAGATCGCCTTGTTGCGCACCACCGCGTCCTCTCGGATCTTCACGCGCAGCGCGTCGAAGAACACCACCGGGTACATCGGCTCCAGGGGCCGGGCCTGCCAGGCGCCGACCTCGGCCATCACGGCGTCGGTGACGCTGCTGATGAACTCGGGGGACACCTCCACGCCGTACTGGTCGGCCAGGAAGCCTTGCACCTCGCGCACGGTCATGCCACGCGCGTACATGGCGATGATCTTGTCGTCGAAGCCAGTGAATCGCCGCTCGTGCTTGGCGATGAGCAGCGGCTCGAAGCTCGCATCCCGATCCCGCGGCACGTCAATGCGCAGCGGCCCGTCTTCGGTCAACACGGTCTTGCCAGTGCTGCCGTTGCGCTGGTTGCTCACGGCTTCGGGCTTGGCCGTGCCGTTCGGGTAACCCAGGTGATGGCCGAGTTCGGCGCCCAAGGCGCGCTCGATGAGCGCCTTCTTGAATGCCATCGACGCGGCGTTGACCGCCTCGCCTGTCATCGGCCCGCTCACGAACTGGTCAAGCAGCTCCTTGGGAATCTTGGGCAGCGCCGCGGACTTGGCCGCGATCGCCGCATTCTTCATCTTCGTCTTGCTGATCGGCATACATGCTCCTGGTCGTCATGCTATGCCTCGCACACAAAAATCAGGACAGGCTCCCTCCCGGTCGATATTTTTCGCCCATCAACGCATCTCTGTTCAACGCTGAGCGCCGGCGTTCGAGATCGTCCAGGACCACCAGGCGGTCCTTGCTCGTGTCGGACCCTCTACGTCCCCGCGAAGGAGCCGAATGCATTCCGCTCGAACGGCGAGAGCCCCTTTTGATGTAGCGATGCACCGTGCTCTCCAAGTGATGCCCCGTTTGCCGCTGGATCGCCTAGTTTGCACGCCAGCTCTCGCTGCAGCAGTGACCAGTCCTGAGCGCAAGCTGTGCGCCGAAAAGCCGCTCGGATCGAGACCGCAGTCGCGCATCCGCCGCATCACGCCGCCGACCGCTGCCCCACTCACGCCCCCGCCGAGTTTTCCATACCGATCTACCTGAACCCAAGCGTGACCCTCGCCGTGCGGTATCCCTCGGGCTTGCTGATGGGCGCGCCGACGAAGATGTCATAGCTCAGCTTGCTCCATTGACTGCGCACGCCGATGACGGCGCCCGCTAGGTTGCGGCCGAGCCGGTGCCGGGCAGACCACTCCCCGCAAAGCGCTGCGGCGCCGCGCCCGCGTTCAATACCGCCTCGGATAGGAGCCGAGAAGCCGGAACTCCGCACGGTCCGCCAGCAGCCTGGCGATTTCCGGCTGCGAGGCATGGCCCACGACGTCGATGACATAGCGGTGCCCATCCAGTGATTGCTTGCCCGGGCGTTCGTAGACCGCCAGTACCCGGGCCGACTGCGCAAGCGCCTGCAGCGATCGCTGAAAGCCTTCTTCGTCGACGGTCAGCAGCAGCGTGGTCTTGTCATGGCCGCTGGGTGCCGGGATCGCATGCCCCAGCACCCACCAGCGCGTCGTGTTGTGGGGCCCCTCCTCGATGCCGCTGACGATCGACGTGAGGCCGTAAAGGCGGGCCGCGCCGGGTGGCCCCATGGCGGCCATGCCCGACGCTGCCCCTTCCGCCACCGACTTCGCCGCAGCGCCGCCGCTGGCCGCCGGCTGGCGTTCGACGTCCGGCATCTCCAGATCGAGCCAGGGCTTGACCTCCTCCAGCGCCACGGGGTGCGCGAGCACCGTGCGGATGTCCTCCTTGCGGGTGCCGGGCTTGACCAGCAGGCTGTAGCCCAGTGCCTTCGGGTACTCGCCCACCACATGCACGGTCTCGAGCGCCAGCACGTCGTCCAGATAGGGCGTGGCCCCCACCACCGACGTCGTGGCGGGCACGCAGGCCTTGGCCACGGTTTTCGCGCGCAGGGCCTTGAAGAGCGCCTGCCTGTCGAGCGCGACCAGATTCGTGTCGCCGAACAGGTCCATGCAGGCCTGGTGGGTCCAGCTGCCTGCCGGTCCCAGGTAGGCGATCTGGGCGCTGGTGATCGAGGAGACGCCCATGGCGAGCGTGGCCATCGTGACAGCGCAAAGGGAAAGGGTTTTCATGAGTTTGAACGGCACGGGCAACAGATGGAGAGAAGCGCACGGGTCTCCAGCGCACGCCGCATCGAGATCCCGGCGTTGGAGGCCCGCGCGTCTTCACGACGGAAGCAGCGATGATCCGGACGGCGGGCGTGCTCCGCAACGCATGCGCGGCATGCACTTTCCCGAAGGCCGCCATGCCCGAAATCCAGGGGCTGGCAGCCAACGCGTTGCATGACGCGAAACAGACCTGCGCCACGCCCGAATGCGCGCCAGCAGGTCCCGAGATCGTCGACATCCTTCATGCGCCCTGCGCGCCGGCTGCGGACTCCCCAAGTGCAGGCATCTCCCGCGCCGCGATGAACGCGAAGGCCTCCTCCGCGAGACGCGCCGCCGTGAAGATCGCCGTGCGGTCGCCGCGCAGCACCTGCAGCCAGGCGTCGATGTAGGCCGCATGCCCCTCGACCGTGGCATCGACCAGCCCGCAGTGCCCCATCACGAACGCACTGCCCAGCTCGGCCACCAACTCCTCGAACGCATAGGCCGCGTCGCCGAATCGTTGCCCGAAGCGCCGGTTCAACCGGTCGGGATGCCCGGTCCAATGCACCAGCTCGTGCAGCGCCGTCGCGCACTGCGCCTCGGGACTGGTGAACTGCCGCGGCCACGGCAGCCGGATCTCGTCAAGCGCCGGCAGGTACGCCGCCCGGTCGAAGCCGTGGCGGATCGTCGCATTGCAGCCGCCCAGCAGCCGCATCGCCCGCTCCACCGGACCCTGCACGTTCGCCGCTGGCGCAACGACACCGAGGTCCACCACTTCGAGCGGCAGCCCGTCGATCTGCGCCACGTTGAACAGCCAGAACGGCCGGCACAGCAGCACGCCGGCACGGGCACCGGCGTCCGCAGCCATCGCCTCCTCGTCCGTCCCGCCTTGCGAGAGGACGTCATCGGCATCGCCGCGACGCTCGCGCGCCCTGCGCTCGAAGTGTGCGCACAGCACGCCGCGCTCGCCCTTGCGCACCTGGGCACCGAGGCTCTGCGCCTGCCGATAGGTCAGCCAGACATTGGACGCATAGCCCGCCTCGATCGCCGCCTCCCAGAGCAGCAGCACGTTCGCACCGCGGTACGGCGCGCCGGTCTTGCCGTTGCGAGGCGCCCCGCGCGCCGCCGCCCGCGTCCAGCGGTCGCGGAACACAGGCCCGCCCTTCTCCAGCATCGCCACGATCCGGTCGGTCACGACCTGCCGCACATCCATGCGGTCCCGCCCCCGCGCAGCGGTGCCTGCGGATCCGTCCGGACTCTCATCTGCTTTGGGTGAGTCCTCGGGGGGTACGGGGGGAACGCCCGTGGCTGTCGGATTGGCCGGGTTGTGCGGGCTGCCCGCATCGCGCGGGCTGGAAGTCGAACTGGCGTGCATGACTGGGCCTTTCTGCGGCATGTGCCGCGGTGGTTGAACATCTGCTTTCGGAGCCGCCTCGACGCATGGACAGCGCGCGACAAGGGCCGATGTCCAGGGACCGCCCGCAAGCCGCAGCCGAGCACCGCGAGGACCGGGTGAGGACGGTGGCAAAGCCCGTAGCCCTGGACAGCGGCCCGAGCGCGCTATGCGTCGGCCAAGAGGGGGGCTTCGAACGCAGAGACACCGCGAACGGGCCGCAGGCACCTGCACGCACCGCCAGCGCAGCGCCGCCGAAGGCGGCACGCCATCGAGCGCCTGCGAAGCACGCGTCGCCGCCGTAAAGTCAGAAGGCGCTGAACGCCCAGGCGGACGGTCTGACCGGTGACCGCCGTGCATGCACGGCCACGAGCCCCCCATCGCTTCCCGCGGTCAGCGTCTTGCACCAACCGCCGAGGCGCCCCGATCCAGGCGCACGGTGTTCCGGCACCGCGCGCCGCGCGCGGGTCACGCAGACGCAAGACATCCGAAACGGCGCAACGGTCGGGCACCCACGAAGGCTGGAGCGATTCGGCCGCCGAGGCCACTGTTCGAAGTCGGAGTCGACAGCAGCCTCGAAGCTCGCCCTGCGTGCGCGCACGGCTGGACCAATGCACAGCGAAGACAGGGAGCGAGACAGCGAGAGAGGAGCGTCGGAAAGGACCGCGACAGGATGAAACAGAAAGAAGGCCTCAGGCCTGGATGCGACCCTGCCATGCGCGCCTCTTTCGCGAAGGCGCTCAGGCGCTTGCCGGCCCGGAAGTGCGGATCCTGTTCAATCGGCAGGCCCAGCATGCCGCGCACCTCGGCCAGTTCGGCGAGGCTCACGCTTCCCAGCTCGGGAAACCGAGCCCGAGATTGCAGAGCCCGAACGCGCTGCCGTGGTCTTCGGGGTCGACCTCGGTCAACAGCCAAGTGGCGCCGGCGTCGGGCGTGAACAGCTTGACCACGGGAATCGGATCGAAATTCGCCTGCACCCGGGACTGCGTGCCGTTGGCCGGCAGCAGCTCGAACTGCACATCGGTGATGAAGGGAAAGCTCAAAGCAGCCATGTCGTTCTCCTTGAACGGTTACGGGTGGGATTGCCCGGGACCGCCCCCGGGCACGCCGCAGCACCGCAGTCAGGGTTCGAAGACGGCCGCAGGCCGCCAGCGCGCCAAAAGAGCGCCCGCAGACCTTGACGGCGAGAACGGTGTGCCACGCTCCAGGCCGCAGCAAGCCACCCAGCCCCCATGCCTTGCCTCGCTTTTCCCGCGCCCTTTCCTCTCTGCGGGCCGGGATCTTGGACCGCCTCTCACCGGCGATGCCCTGGTCGACGACTGTGCAGGTTGCGCTCTGCGAGATCCATCGCTCGCGAGATGCTGGTCGACGTCGGCATTGGGGCCGCGCGTTGCATCCTCAATCGAACTGATCTGCCCAGCGATAAGGCCAAGATAGGCAGGCGATGATTGAGTAAATTCCGGTTTTCAGGATTTTTCCCTCCAAAGCTCTGAATGCAATAACTCGCTATTCATTGAACTAAAGTCGAATTTGAGGCGACGTCCTGACGCGGCTGCCAGCGTGGTCTTCCAGTGCGCGCACATCGACTGGCATAGGTTTCACCTTCCACTGCGCATGCGCTCGCGAACGCGGGCGATCGCAATGGATTTATCTTGCCGGAAGCCGCGCATCACGACAGCAATCATCTGAGCGCGCCGCCCGAGATGGCGTACAACAGCGGCTCGCCCATACAGGGAGAGCACTCCGTCGTGCTGCCAGAACCGACCCAGCGAATCGAAGCGGGGCCGAAGGTGGTGCTCAGACGCAATGCGCTCGACACCGCAACTTGCATCGATGAATGCTCGCGCAGGGTGTCCATCTATGGATCTTATCGTCTGGCTCGCTGGGGTCACCAGAATTAAGCCGCCTTGACGTGTATCGATTTCCGAGACCACATCGCCACGCGACGATCGATTGACCGATTAACGATGTCCCGGTTGATACCGAGTCCACCAAGCGCGGCATACCTGCCACACAGGACCAGCGGTTATCCGAGTCTCATCCATTGGCATGGGTGTATAAACATCGCTTTAATTGCAAAGCGATTCACCCAATGGCCAAAACATACCTTGAAGTACAAAAGCAGATTCAGCAATTGCAAAAAGAAGCAGATGCGCTGCGTAAAAAGGAAGCGGCTGGCGTCCTTGAACGCATCAAGGAAGCGATCCTGATTTATGGATTCACTGCCAGCGACTTGGGGGTGGACACAAGCGGCGTGAAGGCTCCGAAAGGTCGCAGGGTCAAGTCCACCGTTTCCAAGCCGAAGCCCAACTTGGATAGCGCCGCTCCGAAGTACAAGGACGATCAAGGCAATGTCTGGGGTGGGCGTGGGCCTCGGCCCGCCTGGTTCAAGGCTGCACTTGAGAGTGGCAAGACGGCGGAGGAACTGGCTGTTTAACGCCTTGCGATGGCGATGTACGCGGCCTTGGCCGTTGCCATCGCTCTGCGCTGGAATGAACAGACCATGACGCTTGATCACCGAGTATTTGTTGCGTTGAAGCGGCCACCCAGGTACGAGGACGTGCACGCCGAGTTGGTCATGGAAGATGCGATGCATCAGGATTGGCCGTGGGAGCTCCTATGCGACGAAGGGCACCACCGTCGTCGTCGTGATTGACCGTCCGGAGGGATACGAACGGTCTTCCGCAACCGAAGTTGCCAAAGGCGCGCTGAAGGAGACTTGGCCCATGTGGTCATTTCTCAAGCGCAGCAAGCCTGCCGGCTAACAGGGCTCCGCCAACCCTGACAGGGACCTCGATCCGGAGAGTGGACGTGACCGCTCGTCGCATCCTCCGGTTTCGTCATCTGCTGGAAGCCCATGACTAGCTATCGACATGCGGCGCGCCGCGATAGCCCCAGTCTGCCCACACCGCGTTTCTATGCCGTGCAGCAGATCGCTCACCTGCTCCATGTCCGCCTCGTTGGCTACAGCGGTCGACACCGTGTGCATCAGCCCGGCATCCGCGTCCACACCGATGTTCGCCTTCATTCCGAAGCCCCGCTGGTTACCTTCTTCGCCTGGAGCATCTCAGGGTCTCGTTCGCCGCTCTCGTTCTTGGTCGAACTGAGCGCCGCAATGATCGCGCGTTCATGTTTCCGACTTAACCATCACGTGCATCGGAGCTACGCCGCGGCACGACGGTGAACCACACTTCAATTGCCGCCTGGCTCCGCCGATCGCTTGATCCGCGCCCGGAACTGCCGTGCGACTGGACTGTCGTCCCAGACGACGGCCCTGCCATCGTCGACCGCTTGGCGTCCGTAGACGATCCATGCATCGCAGACGGTGCCGATGGGCTCAACCACCTCGAAGCGTTCTGCATGCGCCATCGCGAAGGAAGTGAAGACGATACCCGCGCTGTAGCGTCCTTCTGTCAGACCGGACTGGACAGCAAGCACCGTCGGCTCGTGGACGATGATCGGCCAAGCGGAAAGGTCGGCATAGCTCTGCGTTGCAGTCTGCACACCCACCTTGCCAGCGCCCTCCCCGCTTCCCATGGACCGCACCAGCGCCATGGGCTGGCTGGGAGAAATGAAGGCGTCGACCACCACCATGGCCGTGCGATAGGTGCCCGTGATCTCGGCCGCGGCCGGATGCACGGCGCACTGAAGCAGGTAATCCGCCTCCCCGGCGATCAGCGCGCGCGCGCCGCTGTGGAAGTCGTCGAACAACACGATGCGGCAGGCTTGCGCAATGCCATGCGCGGCCAGGTACTGCTGGAGAACGAAGTGATGGTTGCTGCCCTCGTGGCCCAGCGTTGAAAAGATCAGCATGTGTTCGCCTTGGCTGTGCCGCATGACGGTGACAGTGGGTCGGCCTCGACGGTCATCTGCGGGGTTCGCGGCATACGCGAGCGTCGGCAAAGCCGGAACCAGCGATTGCTCGAGCGCAGACAAGCGACTCATGCAGATGTCGAGGGCACGCCGATGATCTCATCCTCAAGCCGGCATGTCTCCGTGATGATCAGTTCGTAGAGGGCACGCAGGAACGCCGGGCTTACGCCGTGCTCGGCGGCAAAGGCGGCCGCACGCTCCTGCACCACGCCGATGCGATGGGGCTGCATCATCGGAATCGCATGGTCGCGCTTGTGCAGTCCGATCCGGCAACAGCAATCGAGCCTGCGCCTTACGGTCTCGAGCAGCGTTCTGTCCAAGCCGTCGAGTTCGTCGCGCAGCGACTGCAGGATCCGTTGGGCGTCCTCGTGGCTGCCGGCATCAGCCGGGGTTGTGTCGTGGACCGCGGCTGCAGTTTCCTGGCGCCCGCTCGGGTGCCCTTGTTCTGAATTCATGGGTATCTCCTTATTCGAGCTTGATGCCCTGGCTCGCGATGATCTCGGTGAGCGTAGCCGTGTCGGCCTTCACCCGGCGTACCAGCGCCTCGCCCGAGATGCCAGCGGCCTCGTAGCCGTGTTGGAAGAGTTTCTGCCGCACCTCTGGCAGGCGAATAACTTCCGAGAGAACCCGGGTCAGGCGCTGCACGATGGGAGCAGGCAGGCTGGCAGGCGCCGCGGCGGCGGTCCAGATCTCGAGTTCGAAATCCTTGAGGCCCGCTTCCTGCAGGGTCGGGTAGTCCGGCACGAGTTCGGAGCGGCGCGCGGAGGTCACGCCGATTGCGCGCAGCTTTCCGGCCTTGACCTGCTCCTGGGCGAGGCCCGGCGGAAGGAGCGCCAGTTGCAGTTGCCCTCCAACCAGACCCGTGATGACCTGCGGATTT
This sequence comes from Variovorax sp. Root411, assembly GCF_001425205.1. GTDB lineage: Bacteria > Pseudomonadota > Gammaproteobacteria > Burkholderiales > Burkholderiaceae_C > Variovorax. The sequence goes on along the minus strand of NZ_LMDW01000021.1, from coordinate 218,810 downwards.
CCCTGATAGGGCACATGCACGGCGCCGATGCCCGTGCGGGCCTTGAAAAGCTCCATACCGAGGTGGCCGATCGTGCCGATGCCAGGCGTGCCATAGCTCCACTTGCTCCCTGCGACGCGAGCCGCCTCGAGGAAGCCGCGGGGATCGGCGTTCGAGACCTCCGACGTCGTGGCGAGCACCAGTGGCGCCGTGCAGATGATGCTCAGCGGCGCGAGGTCCTTCTGCGGGTCGTAGGAAGTCGCCGGATTGAGGATCTTGGCGATCGTCATGTTGCCGTTGATCAGGATGCCGACCGTGTGCCTGTCGGTGGACTTCGCGACGATGTCCGCGGCGATGTTGCCGCTGGCGCCTGGATGGTTCTCGACGATCACAGGCTGGCCCAGCGCCCTCGCCATGGGAGCGGCCAGGATGCGCGCCACGAAATCTGGCGACGAGCCGCCGCCGAAGCCGACGACCAGCCGCAGCGGTCGCGTCGGCCAGTTCAGGCTCGCCGGATGGGCGCTCGGGGCGCCCGCCGGGCCGGGACCGAAGCGATTCGCGCCTGACGACTGCGCGCAGGCGGTACCAATACAGGCGAGCGCGCCGAAAAGACATAACAGACGAGCGGCACGCGTTCGAAAAACCAAGAGGGACATGGTAAGACCTGATGAGAATTGAAAGCCAAGTCTTGCTTCCACAACGTGCCGAATCAACTCCTGCCTAGTGCGCAAAAAGCTCCGCAGGGCATCAAGGCTGCGAAGACCCGATTTGCCCACGAGCAGGGCGAGGCCACCGCTCGTCGCACTTGCTTGTCATGCAAGATCGTTGTCGCGCGTCACGCTGTGTGCGCTGAGCAATCTGCGGATGGTGCGCGGCAAATTGATGGAAACCGAGGCATAAGTGCGCGTGCCGCGCGGCAAATGCGCGCGTGCGGGATGAATCAGGCAACGCATTGCCCGAGCGGAGTTCCGGCAGGCTGCAAATCAAGCTCAATCACCGGGCATCGTCTCGCTCGAAACGGTGACCCCGCAGACGCGCATCTCAAACCGCTTTGTGCAGGACATCCCTTGCGGAATAAGCTGGACAAGTAGCGCGCCGGGGAAGCAAGCGGCGGCTTTGAGAGGCGGCTGTCCTCGTGTTGCAGGCATCTGGCTGGGTGATGTGTGCACCGGGTGCCTTCATGCCGTTTTTTTTTGAATCTCTTGGAGGTGAAAAGCCCGCAAGTCTGGAATCATCACACGGGATTCTGGTCGACGGGATCACGCTGCTCGGGTCGCATCGAAATATCTGGCGAACCCAGCCGAAGCAGCGACCGCCCGGTTTCGGCCGTGCCTAGCCTTAGGATCTCGGGCCATTCAGCAGCCTGCCGCTGACGGCAAGCTGAAAGGCGACGAAGTCGGCCTGTACGAAACCCAGCCGCTCTTGGAAGGCAATCGTTTCAGCCCCCATCAGTTCCGCGTAGGTCTGCATCAGGACGCAGGCGTGGACGTACTGCGAGGCGTCGAGGTAGGCCTCGATTGCCGTCCGATAGACGGCATAGTCCCCGTTCTCTTTCGCGCCGCCATAGGAAAGCTTGAGCAGTGCCCGTGCCTGCCAGATCGGATCGCCGTCGATCGTCGATGCGCTGGCTTGGCCCTGCAACCACCTGAGCGGCTTCGTCGCACGACTACCAAAGGATGGAGGCGCAATGATCGCCCTGAGGGCCACCGCGAGCGCCTCTTCACGTCGGCCTAGCCGGACGTATTGGGCCCATAGAAGGCAAAGCGCATCGGTGTACTCCGGCAGAACGTCCACTGCCTCTTCCAAGAACCGCACGGCATCGTCTACGGCCTGCGCCTGCACTTTTTGCTTCGCAAGCTCGAAGAGGGCACGTGGCGAACGTGCATCCTCGTCAAGCGAAGGAGGCTCGGGGTAGTCGTCCCCCGCCCTGGCCAGCGCCGCGAGGAACGACGAAAGCGAAGAGTACGTGGGCTGGATTCGCCATGAAGCGTGCCAATTCTCGACCACGATGGGCTCCCGCGCTTCCAGTCCGACAGGCCAGTAAAGCCCAAAGGTATCGCCGTTGCCCAGTTCTCCCTCAGCGAAGGGGCGAAAACCCAAGGGAGGGTATGGCGTGCTGTAGCGCCAATCCTGGTCAAGGCTGACCTCTGAAATCTGCGGCGGAAAGAGCATGGGTCGAACTGTCGGTCATTCGGAGTTGGTGATGAGTCAGGCAGATTCTGGAGGTCGTGCGAGCGTCCACAGTCGGCCTGGCACTTTCACAGCGGCTGCGGCGACGGCGTCCACTGCCGTCAGTCGTCCTTCCGTCCAAGGGCCAAGGAAATTGCGACGCCCAGTGCCAAGCCAATCCCGATTCCCATGGTCACGTTGTCGATCATCACGCCTATCGTGACACCGATGGCCAAACCCGTTCCGACGCTGAGACCCTTCGCCTTCTTCATGCGGACAGTTTATCCATGAGCCTCGTAGCGCCTGCGGTGAGTGTCGCCCTGCTGCGTACGGGGTGCTTCAGTCGGTCGGGCCGCTCTTCATCTCAAGCCCCTTCAGGCAAGCATCTGTTGCGCGATGAGAGGCCTGCGCAAAGCAGCGCGCAGCGGCCGTGCGGCCCGCAGCTTCTTGTGCTCGGCGCTGGTCAGCGGCTTCGATCTGATGGTCCATGAGCCATTTCATCAGCAGCACCATCGCGATCAGAAGGCCGATCAAAGCCCCGACCAACGTCCCCTTCCACTTGCGTGTTCGGAGCTCGGGTGCGCTGGGGCTGTGCCTCGTTTCCATTGAAGCTGCATGCCGCAGTGATGCGCCACCATGGATCTGGCGTCGCTGTGGCGTCTGCACCGCCGCCGCTCTGGGCGCTGGATCGGAAACCGCAGGTCGCCGACGCGCGCTGGATGGATGTTCAGTTCTGGCCGGCATTCGTTGCCTCGGATCCAACAGCAAACGTCGCCACCTCTTTCAATTGCCTTTCACGCTCGGCCATCGCCAACTCCTTCGCTTTGGCGTCGCCATATTTGGAGATCGGGAGGATCTTGTGCTGGGTGACATTGCCAGCGCGCATAGGTGCCATCCACGCCTGAGGCTGACCCTCACGTCCCATGCGAAGGTGCACGCCCGAGACACCAGACGTGTTGCTGCGAAGAATGAAGCCAGTGCTCGGCATCGAGCCATGCCGGTGGCAATCACCATGGCCTCCGGCTCGGCCGCACAGCGCTCCAGGAGCTTCCGGCCCTTGGCGTCCAGCAAGCCGAGAACAACGCCGCGTATTTGCGTCCGCTGCCTTTCGCGCTCCCGATGGCTTCCCTTGGGCCCCGTCGTATGCCTTCAACAAGGCAGCAACTCGCGTTGAGCAAATGCGCATGAATTAGAACCGAGCAACTGCCGGAGGATACTTTCTGCGCACCTCCTCCTGTGTGATGAATTTGATGCACATGGGGGACGCCAAGTCGGGAGATCGTCCCTGCAATGGCACCGGGGTCTGTGGTCCGTCAGCCTTCTCCTTCATCATCACCACGTCGCATTTCTCTGCCGAGATTTCTTTGCCGAAGAAGGTGTCACCCTTTGGATCGATGAAGCGGTTGCCTGCAAGTCGATAGCGCGCGCCGCTCTCCGGACGAAATGAAAAAAGGATTCGGCAGATCTTGCCAACCGACGGTGATGCGTATTCCATGATGACATCCTGGTCCGTGCGCAGGAGATGCACCTTCGACGGATCGGTGCGCGACGACACCGCACCCAGAAACGATGGACCTTCCGCAAGCTCCTGAGAATGGGTCATGCATCCTTTCTCGTCGAGCAAGAGGATGCGAACGCGATCGTTCGTTTCGATCCTGAGCTCCGCGTGAGGCTCGTCTGCAGTTGGCGTGCGATAGCCCGCCAACTGGCATCCACTCAGTAACACCACGGCGGCGAGAAGTGGAATGGAGAACCAGTGTGTTCCCGGTTTGATTTTCATTCTTGATCTGCAAAGAGAGGCTGGGCCGTCGTCGGGTGGAAGCGAGTGCCGTGCCGCGTGTTACTCGGACTACCCTGATGTGCAGCCGTCTGACGGCGTCTTGCCTTCCACCGTGGTTTCAAGAACTCGATGGAAAAAGGGCCGAAAACGGGACCACCATACTGCCAGAGGTAAGACTGCTATCGCCTTTATGAGGCTGCCATTTTTGGATCAGAAGCTTGCATTGAGATTGAATCCGAGCGTGACCTTCGCCGTGCGGTAGCCCTCGGGCTTGCTGATCGGCGTGCCGATGAAGAAGTCGTAGCTCAGCTTGGTCCACTGGCCACGCACGCCGATGACCGCACCGGCGAGGCTGCGGCCCAGCAGGTCTGCCATGGAGCGTCCGCCGACGTGGCCGTAGTCCATGCCCGCGTACAGCTCTGCCCCGCTTTGTCCCATAGCCCACCCGATGTCGTTGCGGATCAGCATGCCACGCTCGCCCATCAAGCTCGTCTCCCCATCGAAGCCGCGGACCGTGTAGCGCCCGCCGATGGCGAAACGGTCCTGAGGTGTCAGCGGCGTGCGGTTCCATTGCGCGCGGATCAGCCCGGAATAGCGCAGCTTCTGCTCGCCAAGCTTGAACGGGGCATTGAGACTGACGTCGGCGGTGTACAGCTTCAGGCGCGAGGTGCCCTCGCCGAACTCTTCTTCGGGTGCCGCTTTCGAGCCGAAGCCGCCGGTGCCGCGCTTGTAGGCCAGCGTGCCTTCGAGCGTTGCTTCACCGATGTACTCCTTGTGGTTGAGACTGAGCTCCCAGCCACCGACCACGCGGTGCTGCACCTCGGCCTCGGTGTCGTCCACGAAGTTGCGCGACTCGCGGCGCCAGCCCTTGAGCGCCACCGTGGTCTTGCGGTGCTGGTCTCGGTAGAGCAGGCGCGAAAGCTTGACCTCGGCGTTGTTGGTCTTGCCGGCATAGACGTAGTCCTGGTTCAGGCCTGCCACGCTCTGGTGGTACTGGCTGTTGGAGGCCGTGAAGCCCAGCATCCAGTAGCCGTACGGCAGCGAGTAGTGAACGGTCTGGCCCTCGGTGCCCTTGGCCGGATCGCCGAAGAGGTGATTGTTGAGGTTGTGGTTGGCGCTGACGTAGAACAGGTCGTTCAGGCCGAAAGGGTTGTCCAGGGACAGCGTGGCGCCAGCCTGGTAGCGGCCTGTGGCTTCGGTGCCGCTGTCGTCCAGGCTGAAGGTGACACGCCATTTCTTGGCTTGGACATACTTGACGACGAGGTCGCTGTCGCCGGGACGCGCGTTCGGTGCGGTCGAGGGTTCGATCTGGATGTCGGCTTCGGCGGTGGGGGCACGCTTCAGGTTCTCGAGGCCCTGCTCGATGTCGCGCAAGTTCAGCAGGTCGCCGGAGCGTGCGGGGACGGCCGTGGCCAGCAAGGCGGAACTGCCGAGCAACGTCGATGAAGAGTCTGCGGTCGTGCGGATGGCGGCGATGCGGCCGGGTACCAGCGAGAGGGTCAAGGTGCCGGCAGAGAGGTCCTGCGGGGCGGCGAGGACTCGGGTGGTGACGAAGCCACGTGCGATGACGGTTTGCTGCGCGCGTGCCAAGACCACGTTGACGCCCGTCGTGCCCAAGCAGCGACCAACCGGAGAGTCGTTGCCATCAGGCCCCGACAGATCGGCCACGGCCCACTGGAACGATTTGGCTTGCTCGCCGACCAGAAGCACCCTGTCGATGCGAAAGCACGGGGCCTCGGATTCAGGGATGCGCTGCACTGGCGTCGGTGGCGCAGCCTGCGGTCGCTGGTCGACGGTGCGCTCGTTCTGCTCGCGCAGGGCACGTTCGCGCTCCTGCTGGCGCTGCTGCTCGACGAAGGGTTGCGGCGTGGTCGGCGATTGCTGACCCAACGCCGCCAGCGGCGAGACAACAAGGGCTGCGGCCACAGCCAAGCGCGTGCGCCGAGGCACGCTGTTGAGGTGGCTCATGATCAACGCCTGAACTCGACCGTGCGAACCGCGGAGGGTTTGCCTGAGAAACCGGTCACCGTGCCATCGGCGCCGAAGAGGATGTCCACCGGCTCGTCTTCCTGGGTCGTCCAGTAACGCCACGTGCTGGCGTTCAGGTCCTTGGTGTCGTTGCGCGACGGGTAGCTGAGCGACATCAGCACCTGGGGCCGGGTCATGCCGACGACGACCTTGGCGGCGTACACAGCCTTCTGCACCTCGGGACTCCAGGTGGCAAGCGTCAGTTTGGGGTCCGTCGGAACGACGATCTGGCGCGTCCAGCGCAGCATGTCTTCCCTGCTGCGGGCTGTGTCGTCGCGCAGCGAGACGTAGTCCCCGCCAATGGTCCCGTAGGCATAGCGGTCGCGCTTCACGGTATCGAGCACCACGGGCTCGCCGACGGGCACGATGGGACCTCCCAGCATGTTGGCACTGGAAACCCAGCCGTAATCAGGGCGCAAGTTGCAGCAGGTGTAGCCGGTGATGGGCTGGGCAAGCTTGGTGGCGCAACCGGACAGGAACACGCTGGCGATCACCGCGAGGACAGCGGCAGCTTGTGGGAATGGGTGTGACAGTTTCATTCTCATTTTTTTCTTCGAAAGTCGTGGCTCTCAGAATCGACCACTGTCCTTGGGGTTGTGAACGATTTGGATCAGCACGTCGGGCGTGTAGGCCTTGGTCCGGGATATCTCCGCGATCTCTCCGCCTGCCGCCCCCGCAAAGACCAACACGCCTTGACCCTTGTAAGCAAGGTAGTGGCGCCACCGATCGGTTCCGTTGTACGTAGGGATCCAGGCCTTGCCGGTGTTGCTCACCGTTTCAGCATCAGGCTTGCCCATGGTCTTAACGGCCTGTGCGTAGGTCATGCCGGGACGCAGTTGCGAGATCGCAGTGCCCGGTACTGGCTGGCCGACCACCGTGCGTTCTTCGTCCTCATCTGCGGCTACCAGCGCGCGACGCGTGGGCTCGTACAAAGGCGCAGTTTTGCAGGCGGCGAGAGCCATACACACCAGCGTGAAAGCAAGAATAGTTCGATATTTCAATTTGATTTTTCCTGGTATCGCATAAATATAAAAATCTGACACCAATTCCTCGCTGAAATCTCGTCAATCAAAATAAATCAATGCCGACCCTACATGCCAAGAAAAGCGGAGAACCTGAGGGGTTCACGTGGATTTATCTTCAAAGGCCAACGGACGCCAGCCTTTCGTAAAATCTGCAGGGAAAATTATTTCGAAGGATGCGACCGCAACAAGGCCTTTAACTCGGGGATATCAAGAACCTCGGCGCGCTCGTAAATGCACGTACTATCTTTGACTTCGGGGCGTTGCGGACTTGCACAGGCGCCGAATCGCTCTGGAGCCAGTTGCAAGTGACTTGTAATTTTTTCCGATCCAGTAGAAATCTTCTCCTGCACTTGCACTATCAATCTCACAAAATCTTCATCGCTCCCGATAGCGGTTGAATAAATTGAAATATGCAATTGACCGGGGCTCATCAAATCCCAAGACATGCCCTGAGCATCATCCTTTTTCTTCCAATGCATACGCTGTACATTTGACGCATCCGCATCCTTTCCAGCCTTCATCCCAAGCGCAGCAGCCACCCTTCCAATTTCTTGGAATAAGGCATTTGTCGACCCAGGGGATGTGACTACGTCATACGAGACGGAAACTGGAACTTCTCGGACGACAAAATTTGAGAGCAAATAGATTGCGGCACAAATAAACGCAGCAACGGCGACAAGCGCCGTGGCACGATAGATTTTTAAAAGCCTCATCGCCTATCAGTTGTTAAATTCAATTGAGCCCGCACGAATTTGCTGCAGAACATTCGCCCTATTGGTCACGCCAAGTGTGTTGAACATGAATGTTCCAGCTGTCGAATTAATTTGAGAAACCATTTTCGATGGAACCTCCCCCCAGTCCTTATTCACGCCTGCGCCCACGGTCATGATTCTCACATTACCTTTCGAATCCACATCAAGATATCTCATGATATAGCCGTCATCAAATGCGTGCCCGTCATTTGTTCCATTAATAATGACAGTGCCACTGGATAAAAGCCATTGAGAGATCTTATTGCCTCCTACGAGAACCAAATTCTCTTGCATATTTCCGGGAGTAGAACAGGTTTGTTGGCCAGGCGCAGAATTGCATGCAAATTCTTTCTTTGCCGCTTCCAGGCAACCAGCTTCCGATGTGTTGCATAGAATTGGACTGGTTATGGGTCCATAGGCATGGTAGCCGGGGGCGGATTTATCCCATTGAATCGACAGGCATTTGGTTGCAAGGCAATTGTTCATTACTTCGTTAAAGGCCGTTGCTGCACCGGAAAGTCCGCCTCCTACTGAAGCGCCGAGAGAAGCGCTGGCGACTGTAATGGCTGCTGCTCGAACAGATGGCGGCAATTCAGTCGCATTGATTGCGGCCGCGATATAGGGTACGGAAAGAGAATTCATTGCTGCACCGATGGCCCCTCCTGTACCCCCGGTCAGCCCTCCGATTGCGGCGTGTAATGCAGCGCGGTAGACCCCACCTTCGTCCCATTTGGCGGCCTCCTCAATCAAGGCTTGGCGTGCAGCGGGATCGTCGGTTTGAGCAGCTTGACGTAGTAGCTCTGCATTTTTGTCATTCGCATAGGCCCCTCCGAACTTGGATGCCTGTGAGCCGAACTGAGCGGTAATTTGGATCTGCGCATCAATATCCCGCATTGCATCACCGGGATTCGTTTGGCGCAGTGCATTGGTGCTGTCTACGCCGGTTCGCACCGCAGTATTGCCTGAAATCCCGGAGACTCCACTTTGCGTCGTACTGATTCGATTGACATCTTTGCTACCGATGCCAGCGCTGCCCGAACTCGAACCCGAAGTACTCGTGCTGAACCCAACGCTGTATCCACTGCCTTGGAAGGTATCGTGGTTGACCAGGTCAGTCATCGTCAAGCTGCCTGTCGCGAAGCTGTTCCTGCCTCCATTCACCGCCGTATCGGTACTGCCAATCACGCCGCCCACAAGGTTGGTGTTACCCGCCACGTTGACAGCAAAGCCGCCGTCTCCCGCCAGGAACCCGCTTTGCTGTGTCGCGCTCGCAAAATTACCGTCCCCGCGCATGTTGTGGGCATTGACGCTCACGCCGCTGTCGCCATAGCAATACCAGGCGCAGATGGTGGCGTTGAAGCCGCCCCCGCTGTTCTGGCTGTGGTACGTGCTGGTGTCCTGCAAGGTCTCGATGTGCAGGTTGCCTCCCACGTCGGCATTGACGCGGCTCCCGGAAACCGTGGCGCCCCGAACGGTGGTGTCACCGCCGCTGGTGATGTTGACCTGCCGACCCGCAGTAACGGTGGTGTTCGTCCATGCGCCGTCGGTGCCGTTGTCACGCCCACTCTGGCTTCCAGCGGCCACCTCGATCGTCATGCCGTTGCTTTGCCCGAATGTGAAGCCCACGCCGATGCTCGCGCTGCTGCTGCGGCTGGTAGAGCTCTGCTCCCGCGTGTTCGCCACCGCCTCGAGCGTGACGTTATTGTCTGCCGCAAGGCTCACATTCTTGCCTGCGCTGATCTCACTGCCGCGCACAAGGATGTTGGAGTTCTGCCCACCTCCCGTTGCCGTGATAAACATATCGCCTCCTGCCAGTACACGCGAGCCGGTCGATGTGTTGCTGCTTTGGGTGCTGGTGGTTTCGCTCGAACTACCGCCTAAGGTCAGGGTAGCGCCCGCACTGACAGCGCCAGACCCCGCTCCCGTCGCTGCGGCTTGGGAGATGTCCCGGTACGCCGAGTAGCCGCTGAGTGCCATGCTAGCCGCACCCAGTGCTTTCATCCGGTCGTCCTTGGTGTCCTTCATCGCCTGGGAGGTGTCTTCCAAGTTGCGCAACATGTCGATCAGCGGCGCCTTGAAGCCCAACGTGATGCCGCTCTGCGAATAGCTCTGCGTGCTTTCGCTGCGGGCGGTCTCACGAGCCTCCACAATTTGCACGTCACGTGCGCTGATGCTGACGTCTCCACGTGCAGCAATCACATCGCTGCCCACTTGCCGATACTGATTCCCGGCGCCAATAACAACATTGCCCGAGATGGAACCAACCGTACTGCCGACAGCGATCGTTTCATCCGTCTTTTTCGTGCTTCGCGTGTCCTGTCGTCCCCAGGTCCAGCCGGAGCCTCCATCGAACATGCCGGTCCTTGACTCTTCGCGAACGTACTGACTGTCACGGGTCTGCGTCGCAGCTTCGATCGTGACGTTGTTGCCGGCCCAGAGCTCCGTGCCCTTGTCACTGACGACATTGGAACCCCGGATGCGGATGTCGTTGCCCGCGTCCAGGACGACAGTCTTGCCGCCCAGGCTGCTTCCAGTGACCCCCGTCGAGTTGAAGCTGCCTTGCTCGGTGCGCTTCCCGTCGCTTCCCGAAGTGCGAAGCCCCTCATTCAGTGCGCTTGTCGACTGGCCAGCATCGATGTTGATGTCACGCTTCGCCGCGACGCTGAGTTCGCCGTCGCTGCTGTTGATGGTGGCAGCCCGTGCATTCACGTCCCGCTTGGCGGACAAGCTGATGTCGCCACTCGTCTCGATGCGAGTCCCGACCTCCTGCGTACTGGCTTCCGCGCGGTAGTTGCCCGCGCTGCGGATGGAAGCGTCTTGTCTGGCCGTCGCGACCGTGCCGAGGTTCACATCGCGGCCGGCCGATATGTCGGTCGTCCCCTCTTTGCCGCTGTTGGAGATCAGTGCACCAATGAGGTTGACATCCCGTCCCGCCGAAGCGACCAGTTCGCCCTTGGGATTGCTCACGTACAGCCCGGCCACCCGGTCCACGATCGTGCCACCGCGCATGCCCAAGGCCCCGGGCGTGAAGTCCAGCGTCATGCCACTGCTCATGGTGGTGCGCACGTTGATGTCGCGCCCCGCCTCGATCCTCAGCTTGCTGTCAGCCTCGATGATCCCGCCGATGTTGTTCAAGTCCCTTCTGGCCTTGAGATCGACGCTGTCGCCCGAGATGCGGCCGTTCAGGTTCTGGATGTTCTCTGCCGTGATGCTGACAGTCTTGCGCCCGGCGACGGTGCCGCTGTTGACGAGATCACCGTCGAGCTTGATGTTCACTTCCTTGCCGGCGAGCAAAGCGCCCGAGCCATCGATGTCTCCGTTTTTTACGCGCACGTAGACCTGCGGAACCAACACGCGCTGCGTGCTGCCGTCCGGCATCGTCACGGTCTGCTCCACCAGCCAGACGATGTCGCTCGTGAGCTGCGCCATCTGGGCGTCACTGAGCGCGATGCCGGGACGCAGCCCGTACTGGCGCGCGAACGTGACGCCAGCGTCCATCAAGGCGGCGTACTGCTTTTCGTCGCTGTCGTAGCCATCCAGATAGCGCCCTCCCGTGAGCTGCGCCACTTGCTCGCGGACGAGGCGCTGTTCGTAGAAGCCATCGCCCAGACGCTTGAGCGTGTTGTTCGGGTCGAGCCCGAGGTTGTTCAGCAGGTAGTCGCTGCTGAGCCAGTTGCGATAGTTGGCAAAGCGCGGATCCGTCTCGATCAGGAAACGGCTCGACGCTTCCGCATGTGTGCGAAACAGGCTGGCGGTGGGCAGCATCACGCTCGGCGCTGTCGTGCGCACGATCTGCTCGGTCGCGCCGCTTGCGGCCAGCTTGACCTGAATGATCGGATTGACGGTGGCACCCGCCGCGCCTGCGCCCGCGGTGGGCCCGGTGCCCGACGGACCGTTGGGGGTGGCTGCATTTGCGCCATTGGCGCTCGCAACGCCCTGGTTCGTCTGCCCGACGCTCAGAGTACCGGTGCCGGTTCCACCGCCATTGACCGCGACATTGCCCTCCTGGCGCGCTGCAGCCAACGTCACGGTGATGGGAATGCTCGAGTTGTACGGCGTGGGCATCGGCATGTCGCCACTGCCGTCGTTGTAGTACTGCGTGCCCGTGCGGTTCTGGGAACCTGCGACTTCGAGATTTCTGTTGGCGATCGTCCCGCCGGTCACGTTCAGCGCACGGCCGGCCAGGATCTGGCTCATGTCGTTGGTGCCGCTGCCGACCGCGATGTCCATCTTGCCGCCAGCAATGATCCGTGCTGGCGCCGATGTCTGCAGGACCGGAATGGTGCTCGAATCGGAGTACGTCCAGGAGTAGTACGCCCGGGCGTAGTTCTGATAGACGTCCGCGATGAAGGCGGCCGTCGCAGTGTCCAGCCGCTTGTGGGCGTCCAGATAGGCCTGTGTCTGCGCATCGCCTGATGGCGTGTCCGTGGGCGGTGGTGTGACACCAAAGGTGGCCCAGATGGGGTCGGTCCGCGCATACCAGGCACCAGGCTCCGTGAAGGTTTCGGTGAAATCAGTTCCCACCTGGCGAATACCGGTGAGATCACTGCTGTTGCGCGGCGGGTTCGCGTAGTAAGCGCTGAACAGGGAAAGTGGGTAGTTGGACGAGGGGACCAGGAGCCCGGAGAACTGACCGATATTGGGTCCGCCGGCCTGGCTCACGAAGCTGGGCCAGAGCACGCCCATCAAGTGTTCGAAGTCGACCGAGGGTCCCTGCACCGTCACGAAGACCAGTTGATCGGCGGCGTAGCGCGTCGAGCTGCCAGGCAATGCGTACTCGGTGCGCGGAGCGCCCGCCTGACCGTTCTGCATCGTCCAGGTCACGCCACCGTTGGTGTTCTCCAGCACATTGACCTTGATGCTGGCATCGTTCGTGGCTTCGATGGTGGCCGCACGATTCCTGAGCACATCCGCCGAGCCGCTGGCCTTGCCGTTCACCAGTTCACGGCCGATGGCGAGATCTCCGCCGCTGAAGATCAACGCACCGTTGCTGTTGTTGAGCGCGACCGCGCCGATGTCCAGTTGCGTCCGCGCTGCGATGGTGCCTGCGGTGGCAACGCCGTTGATCGTCTCGGCGTCGTTGTTCAGGGTTCCCACGGCGATGGCGATCGTGTCGCCGTAGATGCGGCCCGTACCGTAGTTGTTCAGCGTCCCCGCATTGATACGCGTGGTGCCCCCATCGATGACGCCCCGGTTGGTCAGCGTGTCCGAGGCGTTCAGCGTCGTGGTCTTGCCTGCGATGTCGCCGGTGACGGTGTTGTTGATGTTCTTCGCGCTGAGCGTCAGGTCGTTGCCGGAGGCAAGTCGGCCACTGTTGGTGATGTCACCGCTCGTGGTGATGCTCAGGTTGTTGTTCGCAATGGTTTCGCTGCCCGCGGCAAAGGAGATGTCCTTGGTCACCGTCAGCTCCATATCGCCTTGAGACAGGAGCTTGCCGTCCCATGTGACGGACCCCGCATCGAGAACCACTTTTTGGCCCGCCAGCAAAGTGCCGCCAGTATTGATCACCGCGAGACTCCTGGTTGCACCAGGATCCTCCACGGTGAGTATCTTTCCGGCAGAGACGAGGCCCGTCGTGTTGTCGATCGTTGCGCTGCTGGTCAGGGTGACGTTCTCGTCCGCGCGGACCGCACCGGCCTTGTTGACAATGGACTGCGCGGCAATGCTGACGTTCTTGCCTTCGATGCCTTTGTCGCCGGCCGACGTCGTGCTGTTGGTGACGGTGGCGCCACTCAGCACCACATCCATGTTCGCCCGCAGCAGGCCGTTCGTGTTGTCAAGGGTCGCACCGGCCGTGGCGATGGTGAGGCCGCCTTGAGCCTGTACTTGGCCGCCGTTGTTCTGGAAGCCATTGGTGGTCAGGAGAACATCGCTCTCGCCGACGATCTGGCCACCATCATTCTTCGCAAGCCGACTGGCAGAGGCGTTCAGTTGTCCCTTGGCGCCGATGTAGCCAGCGGTGTTGTCCAGTTCGCCCGTGGTCAGGGTCAGTGTGTCACCACTGGCAATGCCTCCTTTGCCGCCCGTGAAGCCTGCGGCTTTGGTGTTGGTCAGCTTCGCGCCGTTCGTGTCGATGTCCAGCGCACCGCCTGACTGAATCAGGCCCGATTCGTTGTTCAGGGCACCCGATCGAACGGTGACGCTGCCGGTGGCGACCAGCGTACCGTTGGAGCTGTTGTCCAGATCCTTGCCGGTGGTGTTGACCAGCAGGTTGTTGCCCGTGATCTTGCCGGCCTGGTTCATGAGGCCGGCGTTGGTCAACACTGTGTCGCCGCCCGCCTGCATGGCGCCACGGGTATTGGTGGTGACGCCGGTGGTGGTGATCGCCAGATTGCCATTCACCGCGGCCACGGCGCCGTCGGTGTTGTCGAGGCTGCCGGCAAGGACGGTGGTGCCACCGTTGGCGGCGATGGTTCCGCCCACGTTGGTTGCGGCCTTGCTCTTGTCTGCATCTATGCCGAGGTTGCCTGTCGCAGTGATTCGGCCCGCATCGTTGTTGAGTCCGTGGGTGGAGAGGGTCGCGTTGCCCCCGGCGAATATCACGCCACCCGCGGAGTTGTCGATCTGGCCAGCAGCGGTCAGATCGAGATTGGAACTGCCCGCAACTTGCAGGGTGCCTTTGTGATTGGTGAGGCTGCCGACCGCGATGACGGCATCACCGTTGCTGGAGAAGATGCCGCCGGAGTTGTCCAGCGAGCCTCCCACCACAACGCGCGCTGTGCCGCTACCGGTCTGCACGATCTCACCAGTGTTGATGTTGGCGAGGTTCGAGGCGTTGATCTGCAACTGGCCGGCATTGAGCTTGCCGGCATCATTGGTCAGCGTCTGGCCAGGCTGGGCGTTGGCCGTGACGCTCAGGGTGCCAGGTGTGACGACCGTGGCCCCGCTGGTGGTCACGTTGCCTTGCGTGGCCGTGACCGCGATGCTGGCGGCACTGGTCTGGCTCGACGACAGGTCGACGCTCGCGCCTTGCAGCGTGGCGTTGCCTGCGGCGAGGTTGGTGCCATTGGCGACCAGCGCACCGGAAGCGGTCACATGCAGATCGCCGGCTGCACCGAGCTTGCCGTCGTTGCCCACGCCGGCGCCGAGCACGCCAGCGGTGCTGGAGGCCACGCTGCCTGCCGCGACCGTGGTGTTGCGCCCGGCGGTGATGCTGCCGTCGTTGGTCAGGGCGTCGGAGACCGAGAGCGTCGTGTCGTTGCTGCCCCGAATGGAACCGCTGTTGCTCAGCGAGCCGGCTTGCACCGAGACGTCCGTACCTGCCCCGATGGTTCCGCCGCTGTTGGTCAACTGGTTCGCAACGGCGAGTTGGGTGTTCGCGTTGGCCGACTGGATGCTGCCCTGGGTGTTGTCCAGGGAGGCGGCGGTGAGCGCGACGCTGTTGTTGGCGACCAGGGTGCCCGAGGTGTTGTTGACAGCCCCCGCGACGCCTGCGGTCAGTGCTCCTGTGGCCGAGACGGTGCCGCGCGTGTTGTCGACCTTGCCGCCCACGCTCAGGTTGGCATCGCTGTCGCTGGTGAGCTTGCCGTCCTGGTTGTTCAGGTCACCGGAAGTGGTGATGTCGAGGCTGCCGCTGCGCAGCGTTCCGGACGAGTTGTCGAAGGTGCCGAGGTTGGCGGTGAAGGCGCCGGTGACATTGATGGTGCCGCCCTGGTTGGAGAAGCTCGGCTGGTTGAGTGCCATGCTCGCGACGCTCAGGGTTCCGCCGTTGTTGACGAGGTCCGCGGTCTGCAGGGTGATCGGGCCGCCTGCGTAGATCTTGCCGCCATCGTTGCGGAGGGTCCCTGCTGCGGTGACGGTGCCCGGCGATGGCGGGACGTATGGTGCGGGCGTGAGGGTGCCGCCAGTGGCGGTGCCTGCATTAGTGCCGCCGCCCGTGGTGGGCGTGCTGGGGCCGGTGGTGCCGCCGGTGGTTGTGCCACCGCCGCTTCCGGTGCCAGGGGTTGAGGGAGGCGCCGCCACCGGCTCCAATCCGATGACGCCACCGCCGGTGTTGCTCAAGACCGGCGCGCTCAGCGCAAGGCTGGCGTTGCTGGTCTGGCGGATGGTGCCGCCGCGGTTGTCGATGTCGCCCGCTGTGCTGGCAAGCTCGAGCCGCGCACCTTCGAGCGTGCCGCCGGTGCCGTTCAACGCATTGGCCAGGTCGCCCTGTGTCGTGATCTTGAGATTACCGCCGCTGGCCACGCGACCGCTGTTGGCCAGGGCCACGGCCGAGAGGTTCGCGTCAGCCGTGGCCTGGATCGTTCCGATGTTCTCCAGGCGACCGGCGCTGGTGACTACCAGTTGGCCCGCGCCCGCCAGGGCGGTGGCGCCGGGCGAGGCCTGGAGGGTTCCGGCGTTGCGCACGCCGAGACCGGCCTCGGTCCCGATCAAAACGATCTTGCCGGCGTACATGCCGCCAAGTGCGGCCACGTCGAGGGCAAAGGTAGGCGTGGCGCCAGTGCCTGTGGTCGGCGTGACTTGGCTGTGATCGGCAGACACCTGGTTGGCGCCGGTCACGACTTTGAGTTCGCTGGCCCAGATGCCGGCATTGGCCTGCACGGCACGCGCCAGGATCGCCGCGTAGTCGGTCTTGCTGGCATCGAGGCCCGCGCCGTCGATGGTGATGGTGCCGCCACGCACGAGGAAACTGTCGAGATTGCCGAGCGCATTGAACTGCGGGGTGCCCGTGGTCAACGTAGCGCGGCTCGCGTTGATGAAGCCACCGCCATCGACGCTGATGCCTGCCGGGTTCGCGATGATCACCTCGGCCCTGCTCCCGCCCACTTCGATGTAGCCGCGGAGCTGGCTCGGATTGCCGCCGTTGACTTCGTTGAGGATGATGCGCGCCGGACCCGTGGCCAAATATGGATTGCCTTGGATGAAACCGCCAAGCTGCGTCTGGACCGTCGTTCTGCTGTTGTTCAGGATGGCGCCATTCGCGCCCACATTGAACTGGTTGTAGATGTTTCTGGAGACGCCTGCGGCGCTCGGGGTCTGCACGTTGATGACGGGCACACCGTTCGGTGCGACCAGCACGGTCGGACGCAGGTTACCGGGGACATTGGGCGCTCCGACGATCTGCGCGTGGGCGGACGTTGTGAGCATCCCCGCCAACGCAGCACCGATCAGCATGGGCGCGAAAACCACGGCCCCCACCACCGCACCGCTTGCCACCGTGGTTGCCTTGGAAGCGCCTTTGCCCGTGCTCGTGGCCGTTTCCTGAACCACCATGCGCATGCCCCGAGCGGCATTGAAAACGATACGGTGCAAGTGGCGATTCACGTTCCGAACTCCCTGAGAATTTTGACTGATGCGACGGTTTTGTATCAAAACGCGTCGAAGTCTGATTGTCAGGGGTCAAGAGGCCTAAACAGACGGCCGCCGCCTGTCGCCCCCGTGCATTAATTCACAAATGGAGAACAGGCAAATCTCAAGAATTCTCACGTCGATACTTAGGTATTCATTGTTTGAGTTGGAGATCCTGTGCGGTTTTGAGCCGAAGAGCCCAGGACAATACAAAAGTGACACAACGCTTCGTTCAATTGCCCGAGGCTTTGAAAAATCAATTCGACAAAAACACCCCGGCCTGCCGGCCCGCTCTCGATGGATTTCACCCTACGCGAGCGCTTCGACGCGCAGCCAGAATGCCGCCAAGCCGAACATCGTCTTCATCCTCAACTTGAGAGCCTCGCGTTCGTGCGAGAGCTGAGGGGAAGTGGCCGAGCGACTGGCGGCCACATAACCCTGCAACATCCAAGCACCCATCGCGGCCAGACTTTGGCCCTGCGTTAGATGGACGCCGGACCGCCTCGACTTCAACGGCCTCGACGAGCCTGCGGCCGCTGAAGCCAGCAGGAACAAGGACAGGGCGGGGGCTCTTCCGCTCATGCTTGTTCGGAGTCTTCCTGTGCATAGCCCGCGCAGGACAACCCTGCGGGGATCTGTCATAAGCCCCTGTCATCGCGCAGCCCGTCGCCATCATGTCGCCTTGTTTCGCCATCGGAACGCTGTCAATTCAAGCGGCAATGTGTCAAAGTGTGAAAGGATTCTTCACGACTTCATTGCCATCCAGTGTTTCGTCGCCTGTCCATCGCCGTTCGCACAGCAGCCTTCGTCGGCATCGCGTGCTTCACCCTGTTGGCGATCGATGCCTGGAACAGCTGGCAGGCTCGAACGCAGCTGGTCGCGCAGATGAGCGTTGCGGCATCGAACCTCGCGCGAGCGATGGCCCAACACGGGGACGACACGCTCAAGAAGGCGGATATCGTGCTGGCCGGCGTCGTCGAGCGGGTCGAGCAGGACGGCACCGACGCAGCCGCCGTCGCGCGGCTGCGCAAGGTGCTCGCGATGCGGGTCGCCGAACTCCCTGAACTCGATGGCCTGCACATCTACGACCAGGACGGGAACTGGGTCGCGAACTCCCGACCCACGCCACCGGAGAACCTGAACAACGCGAACAGGGAGTACTTCGTCTTTCATCGCGCTCACGAGGATCGTGGGCCGCACATCGGTACGCCGGTGAAGAGCCGAACCACCGGCAGGCTCCTCATCCCCGTGTCCCGGCGGATCGATCATGCGGATGGCAGTTTCGGCGGGGTCGTGCTTGCGACCATCAACGTCGACTTCTTCGTGAAGTTCTACGACAGCCTGTACATCGGCAGAGATGGCGCGGTCGGCCTGGTGCTCGACACGGGGACGATGATGACTCGGCGGCCATACAGTCCCGAGACGGTGGGCAAGAACGTGACGGGCGCCGATTTCTTCCGTACCTACGTCGCCCAGGGCCCCGTCGGGACGGCTTACATCAAATCGGCGCAGGACGGCGTGACGCGTCTGAACAGCTTTCGGCGGCTCGACCAATTCCCGTTGTTCGTGACCGCGGCCTTGTCGAAGGACGAGATCCTGGCCGCCTGGTGGCGCGATGCGCTTTGGCATACGGCGGGCATTCTCATCCTGGCGTCGCTTGTCGGTTTCGTGGGATGGCGCCTGATCAGGCAGATCGAGCTGAGCACTCGAAGCGAGAGCGACCTGCGACAGGCGCGCGATGCGCTGGAGACGTTGAACAAGACCCTCGAGACGCTGGCCATGGAGGACGGCCTCACGGGGTTGGCGAATCGCCGCCAGTTCGACGTGACACTCGACAGCGAGTTCGGCCGGGCCGTGCGCGAAGCGAGCACCCTGGCGCTCATCATGATCGATGTCGATTGCTTCAAGCAGTACAACGACATCTATGGCCATGCGGCCGGCGACGAGTGCCTGCAATCGATCAGCCGTACGGTCGCCAGACTCACGTCTCGTCGCGCGGGAGACCTTGCGGCCCGGTATGGCGGGGAGGAGCTGGCGGTGCTGCTGCCGCACACCGACGTGGAGGGCGCTCTTGTCCTGGCCGAGCAGATTCGCAACGCGGTACGTGACCTCAAGATCGCGCATGCCGGGGCCGCAGGCGGCTTCGTGACCTTGAGCGCTGGCGTGGATGCGCTCAGTCCGGTGCCCGGCAGGGGGCTGCCGAAAGAGTTGATCCGGGCGGCGGACAAGGCGTTGTACGCAGCCAAGACCGCAGGGCGCAACCGCGTATGCTCGGCGGGGCAACCGGCGCCTGCGTGAGCAGAGTCCGTTGTGGCCCGTAGACAGCGGTGCGGTTGCGGCTTGTCCTTCTTCAACCGAGTTCGCGTCTCCAGGTTGCCTTCAAAGCTGGCGGGCCCCGGCTAATGCGCATGCACGCCGACTACTGACCGAAGCCGCCTGGAACCATCGCTTCAAGGCGCGCATCGGCAAACAGGCACAAATTCGACAGCAGGAGTTATCGAGCCGATACGAAGGATGGCCTGGACGGCGCAACTGCGGCTAACTCAGCGGTTTACCGCCTTGAATGCACGGAGCAATTCGACCGATGCGGCCGGATTCAAGGCGCTGCAAGCGAGGTGTTGCGATGATCCGCTTCGACGCGCTATGGCTATGCACGAAGCCAGTGGACATGCGCGCTGGCGTCGAACGCCTGCTCGCGCAGGTGATCTACGCCCTGGGCAGCGTCAACGCCCATCTGAAAGATAGTCCCAATCCTCGCACACCGCCCCGTCCGGACATTGGAATAGGTAAAGCGCGCGCCCATGCTGACCCAGATTGAGAACATTCGAGTGGTGAAACTGGCCTATGAAGTTCTGCGGACGACCGCAGACCAAACATGTTGGCCAACGCTCCGCAGGAAAACCGAAAGCCAGCCCGCCAAGCTTGTCTTCGCGGCCATCCCGGACTTTGTGGAATAGGCCGAGCCGGAATTTTGGCTTGAGGTTCATAGGTCGGGTTTTTCCTCGCGAAATGATGATTGAGGGCGCACGCTCTCACACGGAATACAGGTTGCGGTAGTTGTCCGGCAACGACGAACTCCCGGTTGTGGTCGATATTCGTCAACGGTGTGCCGCACCATGCAGTCGGAGCACATCTTCCTTTTCATGCAACGGCCGAAAGAAAACGCCTGGCTTCATGCTCAAAAAATTCGCACCCTTGAGCAGTACCAATCGCGGTGCTGCATCGTGCTGGTGAGCGGACCTGATCTGTCCGAGGCTGTAGTGCATGAAAGGGTCGAGTGATAGGAGCAATTCCTTTGGAACTCGTTCGGAAGTGGTGACCAGAGTCTGGTCGACTGCCACGTGAAGACGAATGACATTGTTCAAACCGGGCCCCGTGCGCGCCTGATCATCCACAACAGCAGACCCATTGCCGTCAACCATGTCGACGCCGACGACATGGCCGACGAGTACATGATCGGCTTCCGTAGCCATCTCGGCCAAGGACATCTGCAGCGGGAGACTTGCGAGCGCGGCCACAGGGATCATCGCTGCGAGCGACAAAAGAAAGCGTCTCGTCGAGCGTACGATCACTTCGAGTTCTCCATGAACTTCTGGTTCCGCCGAGGGTGAGCCCGTCGCGGCAATGTGCGCTGCTGGCCGGAAGCCGTTAGCAAATGTCGAGTAGCCAAGCCGCGTGAAATTTCTCGATTTCATCGTCCGTATCAAGCAGTGCGCTGAGGGGTAGTGAAGATCTGGCCATGGCCGGCTCACGACTCTCGGCGGTAGATGCTGAACATGTCATCTCCGGGCCGTTGCCACATCAGGCGGTTGCATCTGGGGCATTCATAAAGGCGCGTTTCGCCGGCAGATTCAGGCCACGCTTCCGCATCGTGGTCTCGCAACACCACCCACCCGTCATCGGGTATTGGTGAAAGATTGTGAATATAGCCGCAGGGGCAAGCTAGCTTTGGCATTGGGCTTGTGGGCATCGAAAGGCGAGGCAGTTGACCTTCTGCCCGAGCACCTGTTTGTGGCCGCATCCTGCCACATGCGTGGCGTCGGCGGCGGGCCCTCCTCGGACCGAAGGCACTAGGAGCAAAGGCGGTCCTGCGTTACGCCCTCCTCTACTGGACTGCTCTTCCCGCTCGTTCGTAGGTGTCAAGAAGCCGCTGAAGCATCGCGCGCTCTTCGTCCGGCGTGGCGTTTCCAAGGTCGACGACGATGCCGTTGACAAGGTAGTACTCCGTGTCGTCGCGGATAGAGCCGCGCTTCATGATGCGCTTGTATGACGAAGCGTAGCGACGCCGAACTTCCGACGCTGTAAGGAGCCCGGCGGCTCGCAGTGCCTCATCGAGAGCCGCAACGCCGGTCGCCGGTCGGACGCTCAAGTCTTCGATGATGTCATTGGCAGCCTGGCGCAGACCCTCCAGCGCCTTTGACTTGCCGTACTGCTCAACAATCCCTGCGCACACCGTCGCAAGACTGACGCTCGAAGTCGCGTCCACGCGCCAGACATGAGTCGAGTAGAACGACACGAATGCCAGCAGCTCTTGGAATTCGCGCTCACGGGCGGCTGAAAGTGGTCTTGTGGCCAAAGAGGTGGGGGCGGTTATGCATGTTCGGTCGTGGCCCGAATGGTGCCGATTGGATGTGCAGGCGCTCTATTTACCGCTAGAAGGCTTGCCCCTGGCGTATACCTCGCAGGCTGCATATGCCAAGGCCTTGCCACTCGATTGCGAGTCTGTCGATTCAAGATCAGCATTCGCTTGCTCGGCAGAGCGCTCCATGCGTCTGACAACTGCCCCGCCGCCGCGAGGTTCAGCGTAGAAGATGATTGCTTGGTCTGCCAGGCGTTCGGCCCCACAGTCGAAACGGACAACACGCGTCGAAGACATATACGTTCGTGCATCGGGAGCCCGCCGTTCAGTGGAAAAGTCCAGGAGCACCGTCGCAACGATTTTGCCGTCCACATCGCGTCGCGGACTGTCGACGTCCAAATAGAAGGTCGTGCCTGCTGCATCTCGTTGGCCTACTCGCCGCCAGTCTGCAGCTTGAGCGCCGGCCCCCGCAAAAACAAAGAACAAACCTATTGCGAAAGCGAGCGACTTTGAATCGATCATTGACTGAGGTGCATTAGCAAGTGTCGTATCGCTCCGTTGTCGGTCGTCTTTAGCTCACCTCACCGCGCCGCTCGCGTTGAGGCGACGTCGGGTCGTCCAGCAGTCGTCTCGCTACCACCTGAGCCTTCAAAACAAGAAAGAGCCCAAGACCCAACTGGGCGAAGCCGATGAACCCGTCGATATGCCGACCCGCGTCCAAGGTCGAGACCGGCTGGCCGCTGCCAATCCATAGTGCGCATACGGAGAGATAGCCCATGACCGGGGCGAGCGCCTTGAAGGCAATGACGAGCAGTCCAAGGACCACGCATGCAACGACCAATGCCTGCTGAGCTGGAAGGCGCAGGACGTCGTCGAATTTTGTCCTGGGGACGAGCGCATGCGCAATGGCCATTGGGAAGAACCAGCACAGCAGGCCTACCAACAGATAGATGCCGCCCATGAGGTAGGGCACCCAGACAGCGCTGGGGTCGTTGCTGCCGGCCTTTATTGCGCCGCCGATGGCAACTGCCTGGAATGCCGTGATGAGCAGCCAGATGGCGAAGAGACGCGAGGCGGTGCCGACGATTTGCTGAGGAGTCATGATTTGTGCTTGTGTGCTCGGCTGAGGAAAAGATGTTCTCAGTTGTTCGAAGGTTGCAGCCGAGGCGTCCCGCGCTGGGCCAGCAGCAAGAAGTCGACGCCCTGCGCGCGGACGGACTGCATGTCGAACTTGGAGAGGCTGGCCTGGCCAAGGAGCGACACACAATCGGTGCACACGACTGCCGGCACGTCCTTCAGCGCGAAGGGGCCCACCTTCATGGACTCGATCACCACCCCCTTGGCCGCGACCTTGCGACCGTCGGCCACGGTCATCTGTACCCGGGGGTCGACCACCCGATACACCGCCTTGGAATCGCGCAGCATCGCTTCGCTCAGGCTGGTGAGGCTCGCGCCGGTGTCGACCATGAACGGCTTCGGCTTGCCTGGGCCGAGCGTGACCGGCGCGAAGAAGTGACCCGCATACATGGGAAGGCGCAACGCCATCCGCTCCTCGTTCTTTTCCGGCTCGGCCTTGTCGATGGCCGTTTCAATCGAAATCCGTTGCGCCGCGAAGTACGGTCGCATCCCTTTGGCCTCCAATTGGCTGTCGTACGCCTGGAGCAGCGACAGCGCCTCGTAAGGCCTGTGCGTCTTGAGCAGCAGGCTGGCCAGCCTGCCTCTGACATCAATGAGGCTCGGCGCCACTGAAAGCGCCTTGTACGACCATTCGATGGCGTCACCGGTGTGCCCGAGCTTCTCGTGGCTGTCCGCGTAGTAGGCGAAGAGGTCGTACGCCCCTGCCCCGAGGTCCATCGACTTTTTCAGAAGAACGATGGCTTCTTCGTGCTTGTCGCGCTGGTTCAGCACGAATCCGAGGCGTGCGATCCCGAGGGAATCGTCCGGCCGAAGGCGCACGTACTCGCGCCAACTGGATTCTTGGCACCGCAAGTCGCGCAGCTGCGCGCACTTGTTTGCCTGTGACCTGAAATCTTCAGCGCTCAGGTTGTCCTTGTTGAACCAACGCTCCACGTAGCCCCTTGTCGAGAGCGAACTCGCGCCCGAAGCCGCAAGAAGTACCGTGCAACACCCGACAAAGACCTGCAGGTTCTTTCGCTGGCTTGGGTAGGCGGTCCAGAGCGAGAAGATGGTTACCGCCACGACTGGAATCAGCAGCGCGCCGAGGCCAATCCCAAGCGCATAGCCAAGGGAAGCTCTCTCGGGCAGGTGGAACGCCAGGCTGAACCACACCAGCGCCACGGACAGAATGACCGCACAGACCCACAAAGGCGTGCCAGCGGTGCGTTCGCGCAGCCTGTCGAGTCTGACGAAGTCGGGCTCGACATCCAAGGGCGCCACGCCACTCCCGCTGGCCAGTTCCGGGATCTGCTGCAGAGGCTTCCAGGTCAGACGCCCTTCGCGCCAGACGAGCGTGTTCAAGCTGACGGTGCCCGCCTGCACGAGCTGCTCGAGTTGCGCGGCCGACACGGGGCCGCTTCTGTGCTCGCCTTCTGCGTACCACCAGACCTGCTGCGCCCCCTCCTCGCCTGTAGCGCTGGCCGGGTCCGACGCAGGCGCCGCATGCACCGGAACGTCTGCAAACACGGGCTCCCGGCGCTGCTCGGGACCTTTCAGTTTCCGCACGCGCGCCCGCCCGGGCTCGAACGGTCCGGAATTGGCGTCCTGTGTGGCGCCAAAGTACGTGTTCTTCACTCGCTCGGACTTCATGAAGTACAAGTACCAGAGGAAACTTGAAATGAAGGCGCGCACGGTGCGCCCAACCTCCTCGCCAGCCGCGTTGACGCCCAGGAAGGCCCAGCCCGCTCCCACATCGCTGAGGTACAGGACGAACGGGCTGAGGGCGAGAAAGAGCTTGGCATGCGCCACACTCTCCGGTTCGTACCTCGTGCGAAGCCGGTTGGCCATCCAGACTTGCCAAACGATGACCCCCAGCAGCAGGCACCAGCAGAAGGCCTTGTAAGGCACGTAGCCCGCAAGCTCCAGGACCGCCGGGGTGCGCGCCTCGACGTCTGAGAAGGTCCTCAGCTGCGTCCCGACGCCTATCAAGGGTGCAAGGACGAACGCGGAGACGAGAAAGAAGCCGAGCCAGCCTTTCGTTCCGTGCAGCGCCTCTCCTTGAACCTCCCGGTGACGTGCCGACCGGCGCGTGAACCACACGCAGCCGGCAATGAGCGCGATGAACAGCAACAGCGGCACCAGCGAACCAATCTGTTCCATGGTCAGCTCAGTCCTTCAGTCCTGGAGCGCCTTTGGGGCGGCCCGCCGGCGGCGTTGTGCACGGAAAACGTGGGGCGAGCATCCTGGCACCAAGCAGCCCTCCGGGTCGCCAGATCAGCATGGCCAGCGGGGAGGCCTGCGGTTAGCGGGCCATTGCTCGTGCGCGCACTTCGAGGAAGGCAACGCCAATTCAATCGAGCACCTTCGCCCAAGTTCGCATCCGGATTTCCTCCAACAGGGCGCGACCGGTTTTTCCTCGGCACTGCCCCAGCCCTCTACTACCCGAGGCGTCTCCCGGAAGGAGGTGCGCCGCATTTTTTGAATGCGCCCGTCTATTGCCCGGGACGCCAGCGGGATGTTACCCGCAGTAACCCGGGCACACAACACGCGAGAGACGGCAGAAAAGCGAGGTTGCGGCCCTACGTTGCCGCGCCTCGATGAGGCTCGCGGGAAGCGTGAATTCGTCGTGCACAGCTGCCTATGGCACCGATGTCAGCCGCCTGAACGCACTGAAATGCCGTATGGCCAACTGCTGCTGGCCGGCATCGGCATAGAGCAGCGCCGCATTGCGATGCGCATCGAGAAGATCTGGCTGCAGCCGCAGCGCCTCTTCATAGCTGGCCAGCGCGGCGTCCGCATCGCCCGTGCCTTCCAAGGCCACCGCATGGTTGAAGTGCATCAAAGGATCGTCGGGACAAAAGCGCAACCCGTCCTGGTACAGCGCCGCAGCGGCTTCGTGGCGGCCCGATTCACACAGCATGAACCCGAGGTTCAGATAGGCATGGGCGTAGGCAGGGTCATCTCCCAGGATGCGGCGATACAGCGCTTCGGCGGACTGCGGCTGCGTCTCCTCCAAAGACTCGGCACGGGCAAAACGCGCGTCGAGGCCTGCGGGATCTGGCGCCGCTTCAAGGCGCGGGGGGAACAGGGTCACCGATCCTGCCCCCGATGCAATCTGGAGGTCGAGAACGAACTGGCCGGTGAGTGGCTCCCAATGCGCATCCCCATAGCGAACCGTCACCCGATCGCCTCCAGCCGTGATCCGCATGCCCAGCAGCGGCCGTTCCTCGGGCAGCGATGCCTTGAGCTGGCGCAACGCCTTGAGGATCTGCCGGGTGGGAATGCGCGCCGCGCGCAACTCGTACGCGGAGCGAAGGAGGACCACGTCCTGAAACGAGAACTTCCATGCCTTGCCCTCCTCCTTCACCGGCACCACGAACCCCAGTTCGATGAGCTTGAGGACCGCGTGGCGGGACAGACCGAGCATTTGCAGCACGCCGCGCAACGACCGCGGGGAATTGCCCTGCATGGTCACTTCTTCGCTCGCGCGCGCGGTGCTGGTGCGGCAAGCTGGGCAACGGGCTTCGGTGCGCGCTTGGCCTTGGCGGCGGGCGTGCGGATCGGCGTGACGACGGGGCCGGGTTTCGCCGGCGCCGCGCGGGGTTTCGGCGTGCCAGCGGATCGCTTTTGCAAGCTGGCCATGAGCATCTGGGTCAGGTCGATGACTTGGCCGGAGGGGCTGCTGTCCTCGGGATGCTCGGCCGCCACGATTTCCTCGCCAGCGATCTTCGCGTCGATCGCAGCCAGGATGCGCTTCTTTTCCTCGTCCTCGAACATCGTCGGGTCGTAGCTGTCCTGGGAAATCTGCGCGATCAGCTGCAGCGCCAGTTTCAGTTCCGCGGCCGAGGGCTCCAGCTTTTCGATATCGAGATCCCTGAGAGAGCGGACCTCTTCCGCATACAGCAGCTGTTGCAGGATCAGCCCGTCCTCCTGGGCGCGCACCTGGACCACGTATTGCTTGGACTTCCAGGCCCACTTCGCCAAGGCGCAGCGGCCACTCGCGAGCATGGCCTTCTTGAGCAGGTTGTACGGTTTCCCGCCGCGTTTGTCGGGCGCCAGGAAGTACGGCTTGTCGTAGTAGATCGGGTCGACCGCGTCGGCCGGGATGAAGGCGACGATATCGATCAGATGGCTCGCGCCCTCCTCCAGCGCCTTGAGCTCTTCCGGCTGGAAGATCACGAACCGGTCTGTCTCGAACTCGTAGCCCTTGACCATCTCCGCGCGCGGGACGATCTGCTTCGGGTCCAGTGCGGAGACGTACTGTTGTTTGACCCGCTCCCCGTCCTTGGACAGCAGGTTGAAGTGGACCGAGGCCGAGCTTTCGGTCGCCGTGTAAAGGCGCACGGGGATCGACACCAAGCCAAAGCCCAGCGAGAGGGAGGCGATCGAACGAGCGGTGGCCATGGCTGCTCCTGTAGCGACAGAAGGTCAACATGCCATTTTTTTCGGCTGCAGGAAAGAGGTCGAAATGCCAAAATGGACCCGGCTGCACGAACGCGATCGCGAACAACCAAGAGGAACGGCCACAGCCATGCCAATGGACTATTTGAGGAAGATCGAGAAGGCCGACTTCCCCCTGCGGGTCGAGGATGCTCATGACATCAACAACGTCATGGTGTTGAAGGCCGCCGGTTTCGTCGAGGCCGACATGGAGGAGATGCCATCGAGCGATCCGGCAGAGCGCTGCGAAGTCGCTGTGGTGCGACGGATCACCCCTTTGGGCCGCGCCGCGCTGGAGCGCCTGGACCGGGGCGGCTGCCCTCCTACGGGCCCTTGAGCTGCGCCAGGAAGTCGAGCAGGCTGTCGATTTCCGTCGACTTGTCGAAGACGGCGTCCGCTCCGTGCTGCAGGGCCCTGCAGCGGATTTCTTCTGTTGCGTAGTTGGAAAAGATCACGACGCGCTGGTTCGGCGCGCGTGCCCGGCAACGGTCCACGACATTCAGGCCGGAGCCCTCACGCAAGAACAGATCCACGACGGCCACATCCCAGTGCCGGTCATGGGAGTCCAGCCAGGCCATGGCGTCTTCCTCAGTCTCGGCGATCCCTTCCACCCGCGCAGCCGCCAGGCTCTCGAGGGTCGGAATGAGGTTGTCGCGGATGACCTTGTTGTCTTCCACGAGAAAGACGGTGACTGGCATGGTGAGGCGGTTCCCTGAACCCGTCGGGTCCGTGCGCCCCACAGGCTAGGTAACCTCCCTGCCAGCACTTGTAGGAACTCGCACGCCTGTCGAGTGAGACAGGCGGCATCGGCGACAAAGGGCCGGGTCGTTCGCGAATTCGGAAGACTTCCTCACCCCCGTCTTTGGAAGCCCAGGCGCTTCATGGGCTCGGTCATCGCCTGGCGTCTTTTCCAGTAGCCGGCCCACGGATCCACGGTCTGGAAAGACAAGTGTTCGCGCGCTGTCCGGACGTTCCATTGCGCTCCGCTCTTGAGCGCGCCCAGATCGTCCCAGGCGATCGGGATCGAAACGCCCATGCCCGGCCTCGCACGCGCGGAGAAAGCGGCGGCGGTCGTCGCACCATGGCCGTTGCGCAGATAGTCCACGAACAGTTTCCCGACCCGGTTGCCTGGCCCGCTCTTGGCCACGAAGCGCGAAGGGATCGTCCTGGCCAGGTGCTGCACGATGGCCTGCGAAAACCCCTTGACGGTGTCGTAGTCGTACCGCGGCGCCAGCGGGACCACGACGTGCAGGCCTTTGCCTCCGCTGGTCTTCAGCCACGCCTCGAGGCCGAGGGCTTCGAGCATCGCGCGCACCAACGTGGCGGCTTCCTGGACGTGCTCCCAACCGGTGCCTTCGCCGGGGTCGAGATCGAAGACCATCCGGTCGGGCTTGTCGATGGCCCTGGCCGAAGAATTCCAGGTGTGAAACTCGATCACGTTCATCTGCGCCGCAGCGGCGAGGGCCTTGGCATTGCCGATCTCGAGCAAGGCTGCGTGGCCCGGCCACAGGCTGGCGGGCAACTCGGTGATGCCCGGGATGCCGATCTTCTCGCCATGCTTCTGAAAGAACAGCCCGCCGGTCACGCCCGTGGGGCCGCGCACCAGGGAGCAGGGGCGGCCCTTCAAGTGCGGCAGGATGAATTCCGCGACGGATTCGTAGTAACGGACCAGGTCCAGCTTGGTGACGCCGGTGCTGGCGTCGATGACTCTTTCGCCATGGCTGACTTTGATCGACGCGCCCGACGCGGATGTGCCAGCCTTCTTGTCGGCCGCCGCCGAAGCAGCAGCCGCCGGCGCTCCGATGGCTTTGGGCCGCTCGCGCACGATGACTCTGGCAGGCTTGTCGTCGCGCAGTCCGATGAAGGAGGCGTGGCGTATCTGGTCATCGGGCGTCCATTCCGCAAAGCTCACCTCCGCGAGCAGCTGCGGCTTGACCCACCGCTCGCTGCCCGCCTTGCGCTTGGACCACCGGCCGGGCTTCGTATCACCTTTATCGAAGGGCGAACCAGCGGCTGCGAGCGGCATCAGCTTCTGCTTGATGTCGCTGGCTTCCTCTGCGCTCCAGCCCGTGCCGACGCTGCCCACCGAAACAAGCTTCCCGGCTGCGTCGTGAATGCCCAGGAGCAGGCTGCCGACCTGGGCAGTCTCATCGGTGCGCTCGGTGTACCCGCCGATGACGAACTCCTGGCGCAGCTTGCATTTGAGCTTCAGCCAGGTTTCGCTGCGCCTGGAGACGTAGGGCGCGTCGGCGCGCTTCGCAATCACGCCCTCCATCTGCATGCGGCACGCGGACCGCAGGAGCGACGTCGGGTCGGCTTCGAAATCGGCGCTGAACCTCACATGCGCCGTGGCCTTTGCCGCGAAGAAATCCCTGAGCAGCTTGCGGCGTTCCACCAGCGGCACCTGCCTCAGGTCATGGCCTTCGAAAAAAGGCGCGTCGAACACGAAAAAGACGATGCGATCGGTGTCCCGGCCGCGGTCGAAGGCGTTTTGCAATGCGTTGAAGTCCGGCGCGCCGGAGCTGCCCAGCACGACGATCTCGCCGTCGAGAAACGAGGCGCGAAGGCCGAGCGTACCGAGCTCGGACACCAGCGAAGGCATCTTCGCGGCCCAGTCGTGACCGCCACGCGTCACCAGCGCGATCTTGCCCTTGTCGAGCCGCGCCATCAGCCGATAGCCGTCGAACTTGATTTCGTAGAGCCACTCCCCGACGGAAGGAACGCCCGCGGCCAGGGTGGCCAGCTGTGGCTTGATCTCGGCGGGAAGGGCCGTCTTGCGTCCGGCCGCGGGCGACCTGGAGGGTGTCGCGGCAACCTTGGGCGCCGCCGATGTGGGGGCGCGGCTGCGGGCCTTTTTGAGCGGCATCGCGATCACGCTGTCGGGCAAGGCCGTCACCACGTCGTAGTCGGCGTGCGCGCGCGCGTGTTCGTCCTTCTTCTTGAACAGGATCCACGGCTCCTGCCGCTCGCCGCCCTTGGCGATGTTCACCAACTCCCACAAACCCTCGAGCTTCTGGCCATGCAGGCGGAACACCAGCTTGCCGACGGCCAGGCCCGCCCGCGGATCTCCGACCGGCTCCCAGGTGCCGTTGTCCCAGACGATCACCGTGCCGGCGCCGTACTGCTTCGGCGGGATCGTGCCCTCGAAGGAGGAATAGGAAATGGGATGGTCCTCCACGTGGATGGCCATGCGCTTTTCCTTCGGATCGAAACTGGGCCCCTTGGGGACCGCCCACGAGACCATCACCCCATCGAGTTCGAGCCGGAAGTCGTAGTGCAGCCGTGAGGCCGCGTGCTTCTGCACGACGAAGGTCAGCGCGTGCGGGCTCGGCCGGCCTCCTTCGGCCGGCTCCGTCGTCACGGCAAAGTTCCGTTTGGACTTGTAGGTCGAGAGCGCACCACCTTTGGCCATCGGGTCCTCGCTCTTCCTAACGCCGCAACGGACCGGAAGTGGCCCGGCCTTCTACGCAATCTTCCTGGTCTTGGCGCTCGCCTTCTTCGAAGCCGCCTTGCGCGCGGCGCCGGACTTGGCCGCGGGCTTGGCGCTGCGCTTGCTGCCTGCCGCGGCGCCGGCCTTCGGGGTCTTGCCGCCCTTGCTGCCACCTTTCAGGCTGCGCTGGAGCAACTCGGTCAGGTCGATCACATTCGAGCTTTCCTCCGGAGCCTCTTCCTCCGGCTGGATGACGGTTTCCGTGTCGCCCGCCTTCACCTTCTTGTCGACGATCTTCATCACCGCGTGCTTGAACTCGTCCTTGAAGTCTTCGGGCTCCCATTTGCCGGACATGTCGCCCACGAGCTGTTCGGCCATCTTCATTTCGGCGGCAGTCACGTTGGCGCCTTTGATGCCGGCCGCGGGCAGGTCGAGTCCTTCCAGCGACTTGACTTCGTCGCCCCAGCGCAGCAGGTTGAGCACCAGTGCCTTGCCCGAGGGCACGAGCACCGCAAGATGCTGCTTGGTGGAAATGACCACCTTGGCGAGGCCGACTTTGCCGGTCTTGACCAGGACTTCGCGCAGCAGAGCGTAGACCTTTTGCCCCTTGTTGATCGGCGCCACGTAGTACGGGCGCTCCAGGTATACGAAAGGAATTTCGTTGGCGTCGATGAAGCGCTGGATCTCGATGGTCTGCGTCGTGCGGGGATACACGGCTTCGATCTCGCGCGGTGAGATCACAACGTACTTTCCGTCTTCGTATTCGAAGCCCTCGACGATGTTGTCCTTGTCGATTTCCCTGCCCGTCTTCTTGTTGATGCGCCTGTAGCCGACCGGGTCCATGCTGCGCTTGTCGAGCCAGTCGAAGTCCACACCCTGTTCGATGCTCGCCGTGTGCAGGCCGACAGGGATGTGAACCAGCCCGAATGTGATCGCGCCTTTCCAGAGGGTTCTGCTGCTTGTGGCCATTGGGAAGTCCTTGTATCCGCTGCACGGAAAGTCGAGGCCAGCATCCAATCGACCGTCACGCGACGTTGTGGGACACGACCGGAGCCAATGGGAGGACACGCCG
Organism: Variovorax sp. Root411; assembly: GCF_001425205.1. Lineage (GTDB taxonomy): Bacteria > Pseudomonadota > Gammaproteobacteria > Burkholderiales > Burkholderiaceae_C > Variovorax. The sequence continues at coordinate 187,152 of NZ_LMDW01000021.1, read as the reverse complement.
TACATCACGGGTGGCGGGATCCCAAGGCGTGAGCACCAGGGCGCTTTATTTCAGAACGCAAAACCCGAACGGCGTACATCGAGGCGCAAAGGGGCCCGACTCGCCAAGAAGCAGCAATGGAAGATGGCCGCATCTGACCGGCGGCAGACTCCTACAGCAGGTGCCCGCGGCGCTCGCCATGCTGCGGCCATCTTCACGAAGGAGACCAGCATGCCTGACGACAGCAGCAAGACCGGCGCCGACCGCAAGCTCATTTCCCTGGAACAGCAACACGAGATCCGCTCATGGACCCAGTCGCTCGGCTGTTCGGAAACCCAACTGCGCGACGCCGTCAAGGCGGTGGGCAACTCGGCCGAGGCCGTGCGCGAATACCTCTCCGGCAGGAAATGACAACCAGCGGGCCGCTTTACCTTCTTTCCCGCGAGGGCAAGCGGCGATGTTGAAAGCGCCGACCAGATCAAGCCTGGCGAAGGCACCGTGTTGCGGCGAGGCGCAACCGCCGGGCAAGCCTTGATGTAATTCCCACGACGTAACGATTCCGGATGCAGCGCACGGCAAGGCAAGGCAAGGCAAGGCAAATGATGCAATTCGTGGATTTGCTCTTTGGCCAGGGTTCGGACCTCGCACCTTGGCAGATGGCTGCTCGGGCACTGGTCGTTTTCTTTCTTGCGCTGGTGATGATCCGCGCATCAGGGCGCCGCTCGTTCGGGCAGCACAGCCCGTTCGATGCCTGCATCACCGTATTGCTTGGTGCGGTGTTGAGCCGCGCCGTGGTCGGCGCTTCGCCGTTCTGGAGCACCATGGCCGCCGGCGCCGCATTGGTGGTGACGCACCGGCTGGTGGCTCTCGCCAGCATGCGATGGCCGCGCTTCGAAGGCCTGGTCAACGGCCACGAGATCACGCTGGTGCGCAATGGCGAGATGGACGAGGACGCCATGCGCCATGCGTTGGTGTCCCGCAAGGATCTGGACCAAGCCATGCGCCAGCAGGCCAAAGGTGCGCCGTTGGACGAGGTCGAGCGAGCGGTGCTCGAGCGCGACGGCAAGCTGAGCATCCTCAAGCGGCGGACCTGAATCCTGTGTGCCTTTGCCCCGGAGTCCTCATCGATCACCGATACCGGGGTCAAGAGGCGGCTTGAAAACTCGGGGCGCGGTGCTCGAGGAAGAGGTACAGCGCCAGTCCGCCGGCCAGCGGCAGCAGGTAGTACAGCGCGCGGTACGCAAGCACCGCCCCCATCAGCACGCCCTGCTTCACCTCGCCTGACAGCAGCGCGAGGTACACGGCCTCGATCACACCCAGCCCGGCGGGAATCGGCGTGAGCACGCCGACGATGGAGGCTGCGAGCATCACGCTCAAGGTGATTGCATAAGGCACCTGCTGGCCCAGCAGAACGTACATGGCCGCGCCCATCAACGCCCAGTTCACGGTCGAGAGCACCAGTTGCATCATGGCGATGCGCGCGCCGGGCAGATGGAGGTGCCTGCCCCTGAATATCCATTCGCGCTTGCGTGAAACGGCGCATGCCGCCAGGTAGCCCAATGCCAGAAGGATCATCATCGCGCCGACAGCGCGCAACGCGCCCTGCCCGATGTGCGCCTGTCGCGGCAGCTCGACGATGCCGGCTGCGAACAAGCCGCCTGCCAGCAGGCCATAGCCGAGCCAGTTGGTGGCGAGGCTCAGCCCGACGATCTGTGCGACGGTGGCTTCGTCGAGACCGGCACGCGCATAGAGCCGTGCACGCATGGCGATGCCGCCGACCAGCGAACCGAGATTGAGGTTGAACGCATAACTCGTGACGGCGATGGCCCAGGTGCGCCAGCGCGGCAGGCCGTGGCGCAAGTGGCGCTTGCCGATCAGGTCGAAGCAGCCATAGAGCGCATGGCTGGTGGTGGTGAGCCCGAGCACCGCAAGCAGCAGCCACGGTGAATACCGCTGCAGCGCGTGCCATGCCCCGGCCCAGTCGACCTTGTGGGCATGCGACAGCAGCAGGCCCAGCACGACAACGCCGAACACAGGCAACAGCCATGGCCGGCAGCGCCGCCACAGGGACGCGTGGACGCCGGCAACAGCCGGAGCCGCCGAACCGGGCGCTGTCGCTTGGGCAGTCTGAGAAGCCGTCTTGACAGCCTCAGCCCGAGTCTTGGTTGCCCCGGCGCTTTTCAAGAGTGGTCTCGGGCGGCACATCGGCGTTCTGAGGCGTCTTGTGTTCAGCTTCACCCTTTTCCTGAAGCTTCCGGTTGCTCACGTCCTTCATCAGTCGCTCGCCCTCGATGTCGCGGCCGTCGGTGGGGACGGATTCTTCCTGGGTGAGTTCGGGTTCTTCACGCGCGGAATGCGTGGCGGGATTCGGCTTGGGCATAGGCGGCTCCTCAGTTTTCCGGCAATGAGCCAGTGTTCGATGCCCACGGTTCCGACTCCGCCATCCGCCGTCGACGTCGGATGCAGGACATTTGCCATAGCCGCCACGCGTCAATCGTGCATCCAATCTCCATGAAGCCGAAGGTCTGCATATGGTGCCGATGTCGCCTAATTTCTTAAAAAAATCTCAAGCAAATCCGCCTGCAGGATCAGGGCAGCCAGCTATTGGCGCCGCCTACAGACACAGCAGGAAGATGTGGCTATAAGCGGGTCAAGAACCCCGAGGGACGAGATTTCTTTCATGAGAATTTCCACATCGACTGCTGAATCCGGAAGGCGTCGTGAGTCCGAGCGCCTGTTCGCCCTTCGTTCCACACGTATGCTGGATACGCCACCGACAGAGAACTTCGATCGGATCACGCGCTTGGCGGCCGAGCTTTTCGATGTTCCCATTGCGCTGATATCCCTCCTCGACAAGGACCGCCAGTGGTTCAAGGCCCGCATCGGCCTGGACCTTCCCGAAACGCCTCGGGAATACGCCTTTTGCGACTACACCATCCGCCAGGCCGATGTGACGGTGGTCGAGGACGCATTGCAGGACGACAGGTTTGCGAGCAATCCGTTGGTCGCGGGCGACCCGGGCATCCGCTTCTACGCCGGTGCACCGCTCGTCATGCCTTCGGGTCATGCAATAGGAAGCCTGTGTCTTGTCGACCGTCGCCCTCGCCTGTTCTCTGCGAAGCAGCGCAAACATCTCAAGGATCTTTCCGCCCTCGTGCTGTCACAGATCGACCTCTATCGCACGGCGGGGAGAGTCGACGAGGTCACCCTACTACCCAATCAAGCGCAGATGTCCGAGGATCTTCACGACCTCGCCCTGCGCTTTCCCGAAGGAAGGTACACCCTCGCGCTCGTGGATATCCTGGATCGCAACGCGCTGCGAGACGCCGTTCTGGCAGTCGGGATCCGGCCGTTGGGAGTTTTCCAGAGAGATCTGTCGATACAGCTTCAGTCGCTCCTGAGTGCCGGCTCAAGGCTCTACTGCGTTGATGACGGGCGATTTGCCTTCCTTATCAAGCGTGAGGGAGATGCGAGCGACCGTTTCATCGAACGGCTCGTCATGGTCTTGAAGCAACCGGTCGCGAGCGGCAGTCTGCTGATCGAGCTCGACGCGCGCGTGGGCGTCGTGCAGATCAACCTGGAAGCGAGCGAAGAGATCGACGACGCACTGCGCAAAGCCATGACGGCTGTTCACCAGGCAAGGACCTTAGGTCTTTCCCGAGTCCCCTATATGTCGGAATTCGATATCCGCCATCAGCGTGCGTATGCCATCCTGCGTGATATCCCTCGGGCCATCGCCCATGACGAGTTTCATCTCGTGTTTCAACCAAAGCTGCGCGTGAGTTCGGGCGCGTTCGAGGGTGTCGAAGCTCTGATCAGGTGGCAGCATCCGATATTCGGCAACATTCCGCCTACCGAGTTCATACCGCTGGCGGAAGGCACGACGCTCATCCATGAGCTTACGAATTGGGTCGTCGCAGCCGCGCTGAAGGAACTGGCAGAGCTTCATCGCGAAGGATTCCGGATCGCGATCGCCGTGAACGTGTCCGCGCGCAGCCTGGAGCGTCCACAGTTCCCGAAAGACCTTGAGACCATCTGCGCGAGATACGCGGTGTCCCACGACATGCTTCACATCGAATGCACCGAATACAGTGGCCTGACGGCCCCGGCGACCCTGGAATCCCTCAGGCAGATCAGAGCCTTGGGAATGCAGCTCTCCCTGGATGACTTCGGCGCGGGCTACTCCAACTTGACATGTTTGGAGAACTTGCCCTTTCAGATGCTGAAGGTCGACCGAGGGCTCGTGGCGCATGTGGTGGCGAATCCCCGGGCACACCAGTTGCTCCAAGGCATCGTCAGCCTTGGCCATGCCATGGGTTTTCGGATGCTCGCCGAAGGGGTCGAAACGAGGGAGGTGTTCGAGTGCATCGTGTCGATGGGCTTCGACCACGTGCAGGGCTACTACCTCTGCAGACCGCTCTCGGCTTCCGCGCTACGGAAGCTCCTGCGTCTTCCCCCTCAGTTCTAAAGAACGACCATTCGCTCGACCACACTCTTCATGCGAACCCAACCTGCCTCCACCACAAGCTCGCCCCTCCTGCCGGAAACAGCGCCGATCATCGAGCAGATGCCCGTCGGCATTTTTCGCAAGGACGCTGCCGGGCGCTTCGTCTTCGTCAATCCTCGGTTCTGTCAACTCAAGGACACACCTGCAGACCAGATCCTGGGCCGAACGGCGACCGAGATCGCCGCGGGTACAGCACCGGAAATGAACTCGACGTGGCCGCCCGATCTCGCTGCGCAGGAAAGCCTTCACCACGCGCTGATCATGCAGACCGGGCAGCAGGTCGAGCGGGAGGAAGCTCTTTCTGGTGCGCGCGGCCTGCCGCTGTTCCTGCAGGTTGTCGAGTCCGCGGTGATGGGGCCTGGCGAGACGATCGTTGGCAGCCAGGGGGCGCTGTTCGACATCACCCAGCGCATGCAGGCGGACGGGGATCTGGTCAACGAGCGCGAACTGCTTCGCGCGCTGCTGGACAACTCGCCGGACCACATCTATTTCAAGGACATCCAATCTCGTTTCATCAAGTCCAGCACGGCCCAGGCCCTCGAGTTCGGAATGGCCACGCCCGACGGGCTGGTGGGCAAGTCGGATTTCGACGTCTTTTCCGACGAGCACGCCCGTCCGGCGTTCGAGGACGAACAGGAAATCATCCGCACGGGCTTGCCCATGATCGGCAAGGTGGAAAGGGAAACCTGGATAGATGGGCGGCCGGACTCCTGGGCCTTGACAACGAAGATGCCTCTGCGCAACCGTGCAGGCCAGATCATCGGAACCTTCGGCATCACCAAGAACATCTCCGACCTGAAGGAGGCCGAACGCCAGGTCGCCGAAGTGAACAAGCAGTTGATCGAAGCCTCGCACCTGGCTGGCATGGCCAGGATCGCGATCAATGTGCTGCACAACGTCGGCAATGTGCTCAACAGCGTGAACGTGTCCGCGGCGGTGATTCTTTCGGGCCTTCGCGCCTCGAAGATCCAAGGGCTCACGCGGGCGGTCCAACTGATGGAAGAGCACGCGGATGACCTGAGTGCATTCCTGGCGTCCGACGCCAGAGGCAAGGTGCTTCCCACCTACCTGTGCCAACTGGCCCCGGTGCTGGTGGCCGAGCAGCGCGACGCCATCAAGGAACTGATGGCTCTGAGCAAGAACGTGGAACATATCAAGGAGGTCATCGCTGCACAGCAGGCCCATGCCGGAGCGTCCAGGCTGCAGGAGACGGTGCGGATCCACGAACTGGTGGAAGACGCACTGCGCATCAATGCGCAGGCGTTGGCGCGACGCCATATGGTGGTGGACAAGGAGATCGCGCCGGTTCCCGAATTGCCGTTGGACAAAGGCCGGGTATTGCAGATTCTGGTGAACCTGATCGCCAATGCCGAGCAGGCCATGGAGGGCGTCGCAAATCGGGAGCCGAGGCTCGCACTGCAAGTGGAGCTGGCGCAAGGCCGGCGGCTGCGCATCCGGGTCACGGACAACGGCGTGGGCATCGCGACGCAAACCTTGCCCCAGCTGTTCGCGCACGGGTTCACCACGAAAAAGACCGGGCATGGATTCGGGTTGCACAGCGCGGTGATCGCCGCGCATGAAATGGGCGGAACGCTCACAGCCCACAGCGATGGGCCAAACACCGGAGCGACATTCACGCTCGAACTTCCGATCGACAAGGCCGGGGAGATCCAATGAGAAAGCAACACAATCGGCGCATTCTTCTGGCGGACGACATGCCGGCCATCCATGAGGACTTCAAGAAAATCCTTCTCTCGGCAGAAGCATCCGCGAATCTGGACGACCTGGAATCTGCGTTGTTCGGCACCACAGCCAAGGCATCCGCCGAGGAGTTCGTGCTGCACAGCGCCTACCAGGGGCAGGAAGCGCACGCGATGGTTCGCAAGGCATTGGAGATCGACGAGCCTTACGCCATGGCGTTCATCGACATGCGCATGCCTCCGGGGTGGGACGGCGTCGAAACCATCGAGCAGCTGTGGCTGGCAGACCCGCGCCTGCAGATCGTGATCTGCACGGCCTATGCAGACCAGTCGTGGATCGAGGTCTTCGATCGCCTGGACGCACGCGACCGCCTGCTCGTTCTCAAGAAGCCCTTCGATCCGATCGAGGTACGCCAGCTGGCGAGTGCGCTCACGATGAAGTGGCAGATGACGGAAGATGCCGCCTTCAAGATGAACCTGCTCGAGCAGGCGGTCGAGGCGCGCACCCGGGAGCTTTCCGATGCCAACATCATCGTCCAGAACAGCCCGACCATCCTCTACCGCTTGCGCGGCGAGCCTGCGTTCCCGCTGATCTACATCTCGCACAACATCACCAAGTTCGGCCACGAACCGGCGGCCCTGCTGGCCAACCCGAATTGGGCCGACGTGCTGATCGACCCCGCCGACCAGCCCGGTGTCGCTGCCGCGATGGCGCGCGTGCTCGAAAAAGATGCCGAAGGCGCCTCGATCGAATACCGCCTGTGCACCCGGGACGGCACACGTCGCTGGGTCGAGAACCGCTACGTTCCGGTTCGCGACAAGGAGGGCCGGCTCATCGAGGTCGAGGGCATCGTCATCGACGTCACCGAGCGCAAGGCGGCTGAGGAACAGCTGGCAAAACTGGCGCGCACCGATGGACTCACGGGCCTGGCCAACCGCGCCACGCTCACGGAACGCCTTCACCAGGCCCATGGCGCAGCGCAGCGAGGCTCCTTGCCGTTCGCCATCCACTGTCTGGACCTGGACCACTTCAAGCCGGTCAACGACACGTTCGGCCATCCGGGGGGCGACCTGCTTCTGCGCGAGGTGGCCCAGCGATTGAAGAATTGCACGCGGGAAACCGATCTGGTGGCGCGCCTGGGCGGCGACGAATTTGCCGTGCTCCAGAGCGAGATGGCCGAGCCTGCTGCCGCAGGCGCGCTGGCTGCGAAGATCCAGCAAGAGCTGGCCCGCCCGTACATGATCGATGGCAACCAGGTGCATGCCTCGGCCAGCATCGGCATCTGTCCTTACATTCCGGGCAGCGAGAGCCCGGAGGAAATGATGGCGCAGGCCGACCTGGCGCTCTACCGGTCGAAGGAACAGGGGCGCAACCAATACCACTTCCATTCGGAAGAACTCGACCTGGAAGTCCGCGACCGGGTTGCGCTGGGCGAAGACCTGAAGAAGGCCATCGAACGCGAGGAGCTGGAGCTCTACTACCAGCCGCAGGTCGAGCTGTCCTCCGGCAAGATCGTGGGTGTGGAAGCGCTGCTGCGCTGGAACCATCCGGGGCGAGGCCTGCTCGACGCGAGTGCGTTCGTGCCGATTGCAGAGCGTACCGGCAGCATCGTCATGCTGGGCCGCTGGGTGCTGAACCAGGCATGCAGGCAGATGAGCCTGTGGCGCGAACAGGGAATGGCGCCCCCTGTCGTCGCAGTCAATCTTTCGCTCGGCCAGCTCAGGAATGGCAACGATCTGATCCGCGATGTGGTCGACTGCCTCGCCAAATGGCAGCTCAAGGCTTCCGATCTGGAGTTCGACGTGACCGAGTCGACCTTGGCACAGATGACATGGGCCCACAACGACGTGCTGCCGCAGTTGCGGGCGCTCGGCGTCCGTATTGCGATCGACGACTTCGGCACCGAGTATTCGTCGTTCGAATACCTGCGGACCTACCGCGTGAATCACCTGAAGATCGCGCAGTCGATGCTCAAGAGAGCCGTCGACGACCCCGACAGCGCAGCCACCGTCCGCGCCATCATGAACCTGGCGCGGGAGGCCCGAATCGGCATCATCGTCGAGGGGCTGGAAACCGAAGCGCAACGTGCGTTCCTCCACTCGACGGGCTCCACGACCCTTGCGCAGGGCTACTATTTCAGCGAGGCCGTGGTCGCCAACGAGGCAGGCGACCTTCTGCGCTCCGGCACCATGGAACAGAGCGAGCGCAGCAAGGGCGAGAGCCGGGGGGCGCTGCTTGAAGAGGCCGACCGGGAACGAGGACATCGCCCTGCCGGCTTTGCTCAAAGGAAGTCTTGAATGACCCGCTTGACCCGCGCCGCGCTGACGGACCCACGAGTCCGCGCTCGTTTCGGGTGAAAGAACCTCCGCAGATCAAGTGCGAAGCCTCTTCAAGGAAGGCTCAACGGTCCTTGTCATGAAACATGGCTCGTCCATCGTTGCGTGTGTCCATGTAGAGCGGATCAACGATGTCTGCTGGATAAGGAATGGTGGCCACCACGTCCGACCTGCAGGCTGGAGGCCTTGGTAAAGAGCTGCTCGCGGCAGCGGAAGCATTTGCAGCAAAAGAACACGCTCCGAAAGCGTTAAAAATGGCAGTGCTTTCGTCGCGTCCCGAACTTCATCTCGCCCAGTGGTGGCTCACCCCTTATGTGCAAACTTCGAGGGGTCAATTCGATTCTCCAGAAAATCCAGAAATGCGCGCTGGACCGCCGTACTGTGTCGCCGCTGCAAATAGACAGCCGAGAGCCACATGTCGCTGCGAACGAATTCCGACAACACCGGTACAAGACGCCCGCTCTCGATGTACGGCGCCAGCATTACCGAAGGAAGGTAAAGAACACCTGCTCCCAGCAATGCGGCCTGAATCAATGGGCCGGCCTCCGTTGCGTTCAGGCGCCCCCGCACCGCGACTTCCAACGGCTCGCCGTCGACTTCAAAACGCCACTTCGACGTCGGACTCAGATGCTTGCCGACCAACGCGTTGTGGCTGGCAAGTTCTTCGGGATGGACAGGAATACCGTGCGTCTTCCAGTACATCGGCGCAGCACACACGCTCAAGTCCATCAGAAGCAACTTTCGGACAATAAGGTTCTCATTCGCTGCCGGCGCGAAACGCAGGGCGATGTCGATGCCCTCCTCCGCCAGGTCGACGATGCGGTTGGTCAGGACGAGACTGATGCTGACTTCCGGGTAGTGGCCCAGGAAGGTATTGATGAGCGTCGGAAGCTGCGTCTGATCGATGCCATGCGGCGCTGAGATGCGCAGGCGCCCGCTGGGCGTCAACGCACGGTCCTGGAGTTCCGCCCGCGTCTCTTCCACCAGCTCCAGCATGGGCTTGCTTCTTTCGAGCAGCAATACGCCGGCATCCGTCAGGCTGACAGCGTGGCTGTTCCGGTTCAGCAACCGGACGCCGAACCGGCTCTCCAGTGTCGCGATGTACTTGCTGACGGTGCCTCTCGACAGTTTCAGTTGCTTGGCGGCGCGGGAGAAGCTGCCTGAAACCGCGACCTCGTTGAAGGCTCGCAAGAGATCCAAGCTGTCCAAAAGCTACTCCCGGATCTACAACGCCGACTGGGGGAAGACTTCAGGCGAGTCCGAGTTTCTTCCTCAGGCTCGCATCGACGGGACCGGCAGGCATGAAGCGGCGCAGTTTGCTCAACAGCGATGCCTCTCCAGCCGGCGTGCGGCGCATGCGCCACGCGCCGAGCCCCGCTTCGATGATCGTGTTTGCCACGCCATCGGGTTCGGGTGCACCGTTGACGCTGCCGGCGATAGCGCGCGCTACGACGTCGCGTTCGCGGTCATAGGCCGCGATCTTTGACTTTGCATGCGGCGAATTGATATCCAGGTTGGTCTTGGTGTAAGACGGCTCGACCAGCGTGACGCGAACGCCGAACTGGCGCACCTCGTGGTCCAGCGTCTCGGACAGCCCTTCCACGGCATGCTTGGACGCCGAATAGAGCCCCATGTACGGCGCCGGAAGAAAGCCCAGCACCGAACTGACGTTGACGATCCTTCCGCGATGCTGTGCCCGCATGTGCGGGAGCACGGCTTGGGTCGTGCGCAGGATGCCGAGCACATTGGTGTCGAGCAGAGACTCCGCTTCGGCCAGTGCAGTCTCCTCCACGGCGCCGATCATCGTTACGCCGGCGCTGTTGACGAGCACGTCGATGCGCCCGGTCTGGCCGATGATGGACTGGATTCCACGCTGAACGGAAGCCTCGTCGCGAATGTCCATCTCGACAAGCTCGACACCGGGCAAGGCGGGTGTTTTCGCCAGGTTGCGCACGGTGCCGAATACCTGGCATCCGCGCTCCGCAAACTTCTGTGCGGCGACGCGCCCTATGCCCGACGACACGCCGGTAACCACGACAACTGTTGAATTCGACATTGCAGATCCTCGATGCAGGTAAATGAGGTGAATGGCAGATCAGTGCGCAGGCCGGCCGCCGCTGGCGGGCCTGATCCTGAACCAGATCGAATACATGGCCGGCAGGAACACCAGGGTCAGGACCGTCCCCGCCAAGGTGCCACCGATCAGCGTGTAGGCGAGCGCTCCCCAGAACACCGAATGGGTCAGGGGAATGAAGGCCAGGATCGCGGCGAGCGCCGTCAGGATCACCGGCCGCGCGCGCTGCACGGTGGCTTCGACCACCGCATGGAACGGGTCCAGTCCCGCCTGTTCGTTGTGGTGGATCTGCCCGATCAGGATCAGCGTGTTGCGCATCAGGATGCCCGACAGGGCAATGAGGCCGACCAGCGCGTTGATGCCGAATGGCTCCCGGAAAAGAATCAGGGTAGGCACCACGCCGATCAAGCCCAGCGGACTGGTCAGCAAGACCATGACCATCGCCGAGATGGAGCGCACCTGGAAGATGATGATGAGCAGCGTGATCGCCAGCATGATCGGGAACAGCGGCAGCATGGCCTTGGTTGCTTTCTCCGACTCCTCGATGGAGCCGGCCTGGTCGATGCGGTAGCCGGCCGGCAGCTTGTCCATGATCGGCAGCAGTCGCTGGGTGATGGCCGTCGACACGTCCGGCGGCTGCAAGCCATCGGCGATGTCGCCATGCACGGTGATCGTCGGCATGCGGTCGCGTCGACGCATGACCGGCTCTTCCATGCGCACATCCACTTCGCCCACCTGCGACAGCGGGATGCGCTGGCCATTGGCGCCGGCGAGCGTGAAGTCCGCGATCCGGGCCGGGTCGAGCCGGATGCCACCCGCCGAGCGGGCCACGACCTGCACCGTGCGAATGTCCTCGCGCACGGCGGTGACGGGCGCGCCGCTCAGGTAGAACTGCAGTTGCTGCGCGACCGCGCTGGAGCTCAGCCCCACGGCCTGCAACCGGTCCTGGTGCAAGGTGAAGTGCAGCGTGGGCGTGCGCGCACCCCAGTCGGTGTGGACCGTGCGCATCATCGGACTGGCATCCATGACCTGCTGCACCTCGGCCGCGATCTTGCGCAGCTGGTCGGGGTCCGGTCCCGTGACGCGGTAGGCGACAGGAAATGGCGAATACGGGCCGAACACGAGCTGGGTGACGCGCACGCGCGCCTCGGAAGCCAAGCCATCGGCGATCGCCTGGCGCAACCGGTGCTTCAATGCCTCTCGCTCGTCCTGGCTGCCTGTGCGGACCACGACCTTGGCGAATGACGGATCGGGCAGTTCCGGGCCCATCGCGAAGTAGAAGCGCGGCGCACCCTGCCCGATGTAGGCCGTGACGATTTGCGCTTCTTTCTGCTTGGCCAGCCATGCTTCCACCTTCGCCGTGGCGTCGCTGGTCTGCGTGATCGACGTGCCGTAGGGCATCTGCACTTCGACCAGGACTTCGGGGCGGTCGGAAATCGGGAAGAACTGCTTCTTGACCAATCCCATGCCGAGGATCGCCACCACGAAAAGCCCCACCACCGAGCCTGCGACCAGCCACTTGCGTGCGATCACGCGCCCCAGCGTCTGGCGGAAGCGGTTGTAGCGCGGCGTGTCGTAGATCGCGGCGTGGCCACCCTCGACCTTCTTGAAATCAGGCAACAGCTTGACGCCCAGATAGGGCGTGAAGACCACCGCGACGACCCAGGACGCGATCAGCGCGATGCCGACGATCCAGAACATGTTGCTGGTGTATTCGCCCGCGGCCGATGGCGCGAAGCCATTGGGCATGAAGCCGACGGCCGTGACCAGCGTGCCCGAGAGCATCGGCGCCGCGGTGTGGCTCCAGGCATAGGCGGAGGCAGCGACGCGGCTGTAGCCCTCCTCCATCTTCACCACCATCATCTCGATGGCGATGATGGCGTCATCCACAAGGAGGCCCAGTCCCAAGATCAGCGAGCCCAGGGTGATGCGGTCGAAGTTTTTGCCGGTCGCGGCCATCACGACGAAGACGATCGCCAGCGTCAGCGGCACGGCGGCGGCGACGACGAGACCCGCGCGCCAGCCCATGCTCAGGAAGCTCACCAGCATGACCACCAGCAATGCCACAAGGAACTTGACCATGAACTCGTCAACCGCCGAACTGATGTTGACAGCCTGGTCCGTGACCTTGCTCAAGCTCATGCCCAGCGGCTGCTCGGTGTTGATGACCCCTACCTCGTGATCCAGGGCCTTGCCCAGGTCGAGCCCGTTCCAGCCGTCCCGCATGACGACGCCCAGCAGCAGGGCCGGTTCGCCGCCGTTGCGGATCATGAACGTGGCGGGGTCTTCATAGCCGCGCTTGACCGTGGCGATGTCCGACAGCTTCAGGGTGCGGCCCTGTGCCACGACCGGCGTGTCGCGGATCTTCTGCAGCTCGTCGAAGGAGCCGTCCAGGCGGATGAACACCTGCGGACCCTTGGTTTCGACGGAGCCCGCAGGCGTCAGGGCATTCTGGCCATTGAGCGCGCCGAACACGTCCTGCGGGGCGACGCCCAGGGTTGCCAGGCGCTCATGCGAGAACTCGACATAGATCCGCTCGGCCTGCTCGCCGGCGATGTTGACCTTCTTCACGCCCGGCACATGCAGCAGGCGCTGGCGCAGCGTCTCGGCGTCGCGCACCAGCAGGCGCTGGGGTTCACCCTTCGCCTTGAGCGCGTACAGCGCGAAGGTGACGTCCGCGTATTCGTCGTTGACCATGGGCCCGATCACGCCGGACGGAAGGTTGCCGGCCTCGTCGCCGATTTTCTTGCGGGCCTGATAGAACTGCTCCTGCACCTGCGAAGGTGGCGTGCTGTCGAGCAGGGTCAAGGTGGTGAAGGCCAGGCCGGGCCGGGTGTAGGTCTCGGAACGGTCGTAGTAGTGCAGCTCCTGCAGGCGCTTCTCGAGCTTCTCCGCGACCTGGTCCTGCATTTCCTGCGCGGTGGCGCCGGGCCAGGCGGTGATGATGGTCATCACCTTGACCGTGAAGGCCGGGTCTTCCGCTCGGCCGAGCTTGAAGAACGCAACCAGACCCGCCAGCGAGATCAGGCAGATCAGGAACAGGGTGACGGAGCGCTCGCGCACCGCGAGCGCCGACAGGTTGAAACGGCCCTCGCTCACGGACGGACTCCGTCCGCAGCAACAGCAGCAGCAGCGCCAGCCGGGCCCGCCACACGCACCTGCTCGCCTTCGTGCAGCAGGTGCGCGCCCAGCGCGACGATCCGCTCGCCTTGCTTGAGTGCGCCGGCAACGTGTGCGCCATCGTCATCGATGTGCTCCACCGCGACCGGCCGCCAGTTGACCTTGGCCGGCTCGCCGCTGATGACCCACACGCCCGGCCCCTTGCCCGCGTCGAACAGGGAGCCGATCGGCACTTGCACGCCACCTTGCGCGGAGGCAAGTCCATCCGCAATCCGGATGGTGACGGTCGCGCCCAACGGCGCATTGGCGAGTTCGCCCTTGAGTACATAGCGCGCCTCGAAGGTGCGGGTCAACCGATCCGCGGTCTCCGAGAGTTGCCGCAGCGTGGTCGGCACCGTCACATCCTGTTTGCCGAAGAGCGTGGCCTGTCCGGCGGAACCGACGGCGGGGCGCAGGGTTTCCGGCAACTGGACAACCGCTTCGCGGGCGCCGGCGCGGGCCAGACGCACCACGACCTGGCCGGCGTTGACCACCTGCCCCGGCTCGGCGAGCGTCTCCATGACCACGCCATCGGCATCGGCCACCAGCTCCGCATAGCGGCTCGCATTGCGGGCCACGTCGGCCTGGGCCTCGGCCGCATTGAGCTGGGCTTTGGCGGCGTCCGCCGCCGCCTTGATCTGGTCGTAGGCCGATGCCGATATCGCGCCGGTGCCGCGCAGGTCGCGGTAGCGGGCTTCATCCTCGGCCGTCTGCTGCGAGCGGGCTCGCGCAGCGGCGACTGCCTCCTGCTGCGCATGGGCCGCGAGCTTCAGGTCAGCGGGGTCGATGCGCATGAGCGGCTGGCCGCGCTTGACGGCCTGCCCCGTGTCGACCAGCCGCTCCAGCACCTTGCCGGAAACGCGAAAACCCAGGTCGCTCTGGACCCGGGCGGCTACGGTGCCGGTGAAGGCGCGCGAAGCGGTGCTCGCCGCCTGGACGGTGGCGACGCGCACCTGAGGCGCCAGAGTGCGTGGATCGGACGGCGCCTTTTCGCCGCAAGCGACCAGCGCAAAGGGCAATGCGCAGATGACTGTAGAGATAGCAAGGCGGCGCCAAAGCATGGAGGTCCCAGTGACGAAGTGATCAGGACCTCCATTCTGATTCTAGTGACAAATATAGTCAATGGTCACATTGAATAAATCTCATGGCGACAAGCTGCGCAGCACCAGGCTGGACAGTTGCGCCGGCGCTTCCGCCGTGTAGTCGAAGCTGTGTTGCAGGAGCAGCGGATTGATGTAGGGGTGCATGACGAGGTAGATGGCCGCAGCCGTCTCGTCGAGCGGCGTCTTGCGTTCGAACTCCCCCATTTCCCGGCCTTCGCGCAGGATGTCCTGGAGCAATTGCCGAATCTGCGCTTCGTGCGTGAGCGCCGCCTGCCAGCGCTCGGTGGCAGCAGAGATCGCGATTTCGTAGAGCTTGCGATCCTCGGAAAACAGGCGAAGGCTTGCCTCGACCACGGCCTTGAACATCCGGCGCAGCTTCTCTGGAGGGCGATCTGCCCCGTCGATCGCCGCCCGCACCTCGGCGTGAATCTCACGCAGGCAGTTTGCGCAGATCATTTCGCCGATGGCCTGCTTGGACTCGAAGAACTTGTAGATGTAGGCCTTGGAAAAACCGATGACCTTGGCGAGATCGGAAACGGTCGTCTTTTCGTAGCCGTACCGGCTGAAGTGCTCGGTGGCTGCAGCAACGATCTGGCCTCGCACCTCGTGGTCGGCCGGGCCGCGCGCCGAAACGGGAGAAATGGTGGCTTTGCTCATGACCGAGAGCTTAGCGCTTCATCGGGAAATCAACAACAAGTGACCATTTTGAATTATAGTCACGGCATCGGCGACGTCACATCGACGACGTTTTCTTTCTCCTTTCCGGAAGAAGCCCATGCTCAGACGCACCATCCTTGCCACGCTCATCGCTGCCAGCCTCGCTGCAGGCTGCGCAGTCGGCCCCGACTATGTCCGACCCGAAACGCCTCTCCCTCAACAGTACCTGGGCCAGGCAGCGATCGACGCACGGTCTGCCACCGCCAACGCCGACCTGCTCGCATGGTGGACGGGCTTCGGCGACCCGCAGTTGGCCCGATTCGTCACCCTGGCGCTGGCGCAGAACCTCGATCTCGCGCAGGCGTCCGCCCGCGTCGCGCAGGCACGGGCGGGGTTGGGGGCGGCGAACGCCGCCTTGCTGCCTTCCGGAAACATCAGCGGGCAGGCAGCCAGGGCCTACCAGTCGGTGGAAACGCCTCTGGGACAGGTGCTGAACTCGAGGCCGAATTTCGATCGCTACGGCAGTTCCTACGAAGCCAATCTCGGCGCAAGTTGGGAACTCGACGTGTTCGGCGGCCTGCGCCGCGGGCGGGAGGCGGCGCAGGCCGACTACCAGGCTTCGGAAGCAGGCGCGGCCGCCACGCGATTGACCGTGGCGGCACAAACCGCCGACATCTACATCAGCATCCGCGGGCTGCAGACCCGGCTCGACGTGGCGCGGCGGCAGGTGCGCACGCAGCAGGAGTTGCTCTCGACCGTCAAGCTCCTCTACGGCAAAGGGTTGGCGGCCGAACTTCAGGTGCGACAGGCGGAGGGCGCGCTGGCCCAGGTCGGGGCGTCCGTCCCGGTCATGGAGGCGGGCCTGGACTCTGCCATGAACGCGCTGGATGTGATGCTGGGCTTGCCCCCGGGCACGCATCGGGCGGAATTGGCCGATGCCAGCGCCATCCCGACCGCCCCGCAAATCAAGGCCGCGGGATCGCCGGGCGAGTTGCTCAGGCGCCGGCCCGATCTGATCGCGGCCGAGCGCCGCCTTGCGGCGTCGAACGCCCGGATCGGTGTCGCCATTGCCGAGTACTACCCCAAGCTCTCGCTGAGCGGATTGATCGGCAGCGCAACGTCGGTGTCCGCTGGCAACCTGTTCGGCAGCAATGCCAGCCAGGCTGCCGGCATGCTGGGCTTGCGCTGGCGCCTGTTCGATTTCGGGCGCATCAACGCACAGATCGATCTGGCCAAGGGTCAGGATGCGGAGATGCTCGCTGCCTATCGGCTGGCCGTGCTGCGTGCCACCGAGGACGTGGAAAACGCCTTCTCGGCCCTGGTCAAGCGCGAGGAGCAGGCCAGCCTGCTTGCACAGGGCGTGGACTCGCTCGGCCGCGCACGAGGCGCTTCATTCGCGGCTTACCAGAAAGGCGTGGTCAGCCTGATCGAAGTGCTGCAGGCAGACGACAACCTGCTGCGCGTCACCGACGCGCGAGCACAGGCGCAAACCGAATCGGCACGCGCCGCGGTCACAGCCTTCAAGGCGCTGGGCGGTGGCTGGCAAGCCGGCGAACCTGAAGCAGTGGCAATCAAATAGAAACGCCCGCATGGCCGTGCCGCGTTGACGCCTCGGGTAAATCCCGAGCATTTGATTAAGCAAGTTAACTATTCTCCTGTCCGAATCACTCGTTTTCTCCAATTTCACCAGGGGAGCCGAGGGGTTCGGTCTCGAAGATTAGTTAACAACCGGAGACAATCGAATGAGTTCCCCTACTTGGAGGCCGCTGCTGGCCTGTGTCGTCGCGGCGGCCGCCGCAAGCGGATGCGGAGGGAGCGACGGGGCGGCTTCCGCGTTCACCCTGTTGCCGACACCTGCCCCCGCGCCCGCTGCACCCCCGCCCGCGCCGGCACCAGTGGCACAGCCCGCGCTGCTCAACACGCCCGACGAAGCCGGCGGCTGTGCCGCAGTCGCGGCACTGTCGGCCGAGCTCTCGGCCGCGGGACGCACCGTGAACATCACTTCGACCAAGATCGCGAAGACCACCGCGACCGACGCGAGCGGCAACCCGCAAAGCTACTGCGCGGTGGCCGGCACCATCAACGGCGGCCGCAAGGGCCTCCAGGCCGCGGGCCAGACCGACGCGATGTCGACCTATGCGATCGCGTTCCAGATCAACCTGCCGACGCAGTGGAACGGCCGCATGTTCGTGAGCGGCGGCGGCGGCTCCGATGGCTCGGTGCCAGACACCACGGGCGCCATCAGCAACGGTGAAACCATCCAGCCGCTGCTGTCGGGCTATGCCACCGTCTCGAACGACAGCGGCCACAGCAACGCGACCAACAACGATCCAAACAATGCGGGCACGGCCTCCTTCGGACTCGACCCCGTGGCACGCGTGGATTTCGGCTACAACGCGATCGGCCAGACCAAGCAGCTCGCGAATCAACTGGTCGCGCGCTACTACGCCAAGAAGCAGGACTACGCCTATTTCATGGGCTGCTCCGAAGGCGGACGCGAAGCGATGATGGTTTCGCAGCGCTTCGGCGACGAGTTCGACGGCGTGGTCGCCGGAGACCCAGGCTCGGATCTTCCGAAGGCCTGGCTCGCCGAGGCATGGGACACGCAGCAGTTCTCGGCCGCAGCGCAAGCGCAGGGCTTTCTCGAAACCACCGGCCCCGGCGCTTCGAACTCGACCCCGCTGATGAATGCGGCCTTCCAGCCCGCGCAATGGGCGGCCCTGCAGCAAGCGGTCCTGGCCAAGTGCGATGCCGACGACGGGCTGGTCGACGGCATGATCAACAAGCGCTCCTGCACCTTCGATGTCAGTACGCTGGCCTGCGGCGCACCAGGCGCACCAGGCGCGCCGGGCTGCCTCGTTCCGGCCCAGGTCACGGCCATGCAGAAGGTGATGGGCGGCGTGAAGAACAGTGCCGGCGACGCGCTCTACTCGGACTGGCCCTGGGACGCAGGCATCGGCGCCTTCGGCTGGCAGATCTGGAAGACTGGCTTCGGCTACCGCACGACCGGCGCCAACGATGCGATCAACGCCACCCTAGGCGGCGGCGCGGGTCCGCTGATCTTCACCACCCCGCCGACCCAGGGCCTGGCGACCGGCAACTCACTGGTGCAGTTCCAGTTGCGCTTCGACTGGGATGCCGACGCGCCGAAGATCAAGGCCACCGATGGAACCTACACCGAGTCGGCCTACAGCTTCATGGGCACGCACTCGACCGACATGTCCAAGCTCAAGGGCAAGGGCGGCAAGCTGATTCTCTACCACGGCACCAGCGACCCGGTCTTCTCATTCAACTACACGGCCAAGTGGGTCGATTCGCTGGCCGGGAACACGGCGAACGGCACGGTGAAAGACTTCGTGCGGCTGTTCGCCGTGCCCGGCATGAACCACTGCTCGGGCGGCCCCGCGACCGATACCTTCCCTGTATTCAGTGCGGTGGTCGACTGGGTCGAGAAAGGCAAGGCACCCGATCGCCTGATCGCGAGCTCGAAGCCCGGCAATCCCGACACCGCCGGCTGGACACTGCCCGCGGGCACGACCTCGCGCGTGCGGCCCCTGTGCCCTTACCCGCAATACGCGCAGTACATCGGGGCCACAGGCTCGGCGCCGGCGGCACTGCTTGAACAGAACGATCCCGGCAAATTCGTCTGCGCCAACTGAGGGCGAGCGCTGCCGGCCGCGACCCGGCCGCAGCGCCTGCCAGGCGGTGCGACCAGTCCGGCCGGACCGCTACACTGGCCGCCTCCATGACGGCCCGCCCCCCGCCTTCTTCTTCCCATGAGCCCGCCCACCATCCAGCTCGCAGCGGGCTGGAAGACGAGCGCATGCGCCGGCTGCTGGGCTACAGCCTCGTGCAGGCCACGATCCCCACGTCGGCCCTCTACGAGAAGCACGTGGGCGAACCCTTCAACCTGCGGCGGGTCGAGTTCTCGCTGCTCGTGCTGGTCGACTCGAACAGCGATGTGACGCCCAAGCAGCTCGCGCGTGCGCTGTACGTGTCGATGCCTTATCTCACGATCACGCTCGATCGGCTCGAGGAACGCGGCCTGCTGAATCGCAGCCGCAGCGAGACCGATCGCCGCTCGGCGCACGTACGGCTCACGCGCAAGGGCAGCGATCTCGTCAAGAAGGCGGAGACCGTCGCGGCGAAGATGGAAGCCGATCTGCTGGCGCACCTGACGCCCGGCGAGCGAGGGATGCTGTTCGAATTGCTCGAGCGGGTGGCTGCGCACCGGCGGGTGTGAGGCCTCCCATGCCGCCGGCACTATGGCTGCTCGGATTTATAGGCTTTTCTTCTGAAATGCCACCCCGAAAGCAAACCATCGCGATGCCAAACCACGTCCCGGGAATGAGTGCTGTCGCAAGCGTCGTCGCCCACGGAATGGAAACCAGCAATCCGACGGGAAGTACCTTTTGAATTCCTGTCTTGGCCAGGCTCTTCTCGGCTGCCAGTGCAGCACCGCACCGCGCCAGGAACTGATTCATGGCGCGGCGCGTTTTCACCACTTCATGCGCAGCCCGAGCGAGCCCTGCAGGGAAGTCTTCACATCCGTCGCGCCGCCCGAGGCCCACAGCTTGCCGACTTCGCCGTAGATGCTGGTCGTCTGGTTCAGCGCCAGGGTGAGGCCACCGGCCAGTTCGCTGACGGTGGAACCGGTGCGGCCCGTGATGTCGGTCGTGGCGGCGGGTCCGATGAAGCGGGTCACGTCGGCACCGCTGCTCGCCTTGTAGAGGTTGAAGCGGCCGTACGGTTGCAGCGTGCCGAGCGCCATGGCCATCTCGCCCTTCAGGCGCACGCCGACGCGCGCAATCCAGCCGTCGTCACTGTCCTGCTGCACGTTCGCACCGGAGATCGCGATGGTGTCCAGGCCAATGTGCTGGTGGATCAGCTGGAGCTGCGGCTCGATCTTCCAGCCGCTCTCGCCTAGCGCGAAGGCCTGGCCCACTTCGATGGACGCCATCAGGCTGTCGCCCTTGCCCGCGTTGCGCGAGGTCGACAACGGCTCGATGGTGTAGCGGTGCCGCCCGGCCTGCAGCACGGCATCGGCATAGAAGCCCGAATCGGCGGTCCAGGTGCCGTAGGCGCCCAGGTACTGGCTGCGCAGGTCGTTGGAACCGACGGCCAGGTTGGCAATGCCGCCGGCGAAGCCATTGACCCTGACGCCGCCGTCGAGCTGGCCGACGTACACGCCGGCACGCCAGTTCGAGGTGGCGAAGAGGTCGGTGCCGGCCTGGAAGCCCTTGACGTTGCCCTTGCTGTTCGGGCTGACGGTGCCCTGCTGGCGGATGTCGATGTCGGTGGCGATCACGCGGCCCCAGGCACGGCGCTCGGTGCCGGTCGATGCGGGGCCGCCGGCCTTGACGTCGTCGTCGCCGATGCGCTGGTGCAGGTTGCCGATCATGGCCAGGTCCATCTGGCGCACCTGGCTGGGCAATGCGGACAGCAGTGGGACTTCGGCGCGGTAGGTTGGCACTTGCACGGTGATCGGGCCTGTGCTGCCGGTGCCGCCTGTCGAGCCGCCCGCGCCTGTCGCAGGCGTTGCCGTCGATACTGTCGCCGTGGTGGTCGAGCGCAGGTACCAGTTCTCGCCGGCCCCGCTCGCGTCGGCGGCATGCAGGCGGTACTCGTAGGCGCCCGCATCGACGTGGCCGCCTGCGAGAGAGAAGGCGTCCTTCGTGGTCTGCGCAGTGGTGGTGGCACCGTTGCGCGCCGAGATCACCTCGATGCCGTTGCCGGTGGTCAGCGCGCCCAAGCCGCCGAGTTGCGTGATCTGCACGCTGGTGCGGCCGCTGGCCGAGGCACTCGCGCCGTCGAGCACCAACCGGTCGCTCACGCTGCTGCTGTCGCCCAGAAAGGTGCCCAGCCGCAGCACGCCGTTATTGCCGCCATAGGCGCCGGTGACGGTGAGCGTGGTGCCCGGTGCGGTGCCCACCAGCGAGACGGTGCCGCTGTTGGCGAGCGAGGCCACTGTCTGGCTGAAGCCCGCGAGGTCGAGCGTGGCACCGCTTTCCACCGTGTGTGCCGATGCCGCACTGAAGGTGCCAGTCGCGCCTGCCCTCAGGGTGCCTTCGGCCACGTCGGTCGCGCCGGTGTAGCTGTTGGCGCCCGATAGCGTGAGGGTGCCGTTGCCCAGCTTGGTGATGAAGCCGCTGCCGCTGATGTTGCCGCTGAGCGCTGCGCTGAAGCTGCCGGTGTCGATGACCGGATCGTCGCTGCCGGTCAGCACGACGGCGTTGGCGAGGTTCAGGCCGTCGGCGGCGAAGCCGAGCGTGGTCCCGTCGTCCATCGCCAGCGTGCCCGTGCCCAGCGCGAAACTGTTGCCGACGTTCAGCCGTCCCTGCCGGAGTTCGGTGCCCCCGCTGTAGCTGTTGGCCGCGGTCAGCGTCGTGGTGCCGGCGCCTTCTTTCACGAGCGAGCCGGTGCCGCTGATCGCGCTCGACAGTGTGAACGCGTCCGAGCGGTTGATGGCCAGCGTCGCGTTGTTGACGATGTTGCCCGTCACGGAGCCCGTGGTGCCGCCATTGCCGAGTTGCAGCACACCGGCGCTGATCGTGGTGGTACCGGTGAAGGCCTGGTCCTGCGTCAGCGTGAGCGTGCCCGCGCCGGTCTTTTCGATGCTGCCCGTGCCGCTCAGCAGGCCGGCGTAGGTTGCGTTGTCAGGCTGGGCAAAGCGCACGAGTCCGTTGTCGGTGATTGCCGCCGGCGCGAACTGCGCGCTGCTCTGCAGCACGCCGCCCGAGCCCACGGTCATGCTGCCCGTATAAGCGCTGTTGTCGGCGCCCAGGATCAGCGTTCCGCCCAGCACCGTGGTGCTCGTGATGCCCACCGGTGCCAGCGCGACATTGAAGTTCCAGGTGCCGCTGTTGTTGACCAGCGTTTCGAAACCGAAGAGAGACAGCGGCGCGAAGGTGTCGCTCGCGCCGCTGTCGCTGTTGAGCGTGAGCAGGTCGGCGCCCGCGCCACCACTGACGTTGCCGGTGATCGTCGCACCGGTGTACCAGCGCAGCACATCGCTGCCGCCTGCGAAAGCGAGCGAGCCGACGAGGCTGCCCTTGTTGGTGAAATCGACCGCCATCGTGCCGCTGGCGCCGATGACGGTCGTCACGGTCGAGTTCGTGCCGGCGCCGGCGACGATGCTGCCGGTGTTCACGACGGTATTGGAACCGCTGCTCGCCTGGAACCAGATCGCCGTATGGGCGGAGCTGATCGAGCCGTTGTTGGTGATGGTGTTTCCGCTGCCGACGGGGTTGATGGCTTCGGAGTTGGTACCTGCGCCGCTGGCGGTGACTGAGCCCCCTGCATCGATGGTGACGGTGCTGTTGTTGTTGATCTCGATCGTGTTCGCACCGATGCTCGGGTAAGGCGACGCGCCGCCGTTGAGGGCGTTGTTCTGAACGATCCCGCCGTTCTGGACCACGATGGCGGCCTGGTTGCCGACGCTGATGCCCGAGCTGTTGCCTGTGCTGACCGTCGCGCCCGAGTGGACCGTGACCGAGATGCCCGGCGTGGTCGCCGCGCCCGCGCCTACCGTCGTGGCCTGGTTTCCCGTGCAATTGACTGCATTGGCATTCGTGTCTGTCGTACATGCGGCGGAGGCGGGGAAGGAAGCAGCCGCCAGCAAAGTGGCGGCGAACAGGGCCGTGCCGTGCGTGGCCGCGGTTGATCTTGCGTGGCCGCGTCCCAGTTCGGAAGCGACGGTCCAAAGGGCGAGTGCGTCGTTCCAGATGACGCGAAAAATCCGATTCATAACCTGTCTGTCTTGGCAATGCGCTCCGCAAGAACTGCGGACGCGGGCGCCGGTGTTCCGGTGCTCCATGCCTCCCTGTGCGAGGCGCGGACTTTAAATACAAACAATCATGAATGGAGCTTTCGCCTCAGCCCGAATTGCGCTTAGATCGTCTGAATGACAATTTATTCACATTCGTCTTTATTGCGCCCCGCATCGATTCCGGGATTACGTTGAAATTTGAGCGACTGAATTCCATTTATTGCGTCAATGAGAAGCAACGGGCTCACGCGGGAAGGCTTCTTTGCTCTTCAAATAGCCCTCTCGACCGCAATTGATGGATTTGATCAACTAATAGGTGCAGCCCTATAACCCCGCCCAACACCAAGACCCGGCCAAGACTCTCATTTACAAGGTTTGCTTAATGACGATAGCCCCCCGAGCCGACGCGATCGCGATTGTTGATGACGATCCCCGCGTGCGGCAATTGCTAGGAAGCTATCTTTCACAAGAGGGCTTCGAAGTATTCGAGGCCGAGAACAGTGCATCGCTCTCGTCGATCCTGCATCGCCGCGCCATTGACCTCATCGTGCTCGACCTGTTGCTGCCGGACGAGGACGGCTTTTCGATTTGCCAGCGGCTGCGTGCCAACGGCATCCGGACCCCGATCATCATTCTGAGTGCGCAGGCGCAAGATACCGATCGAATTGCGGGCTTGATGATGGGCGCGGACGACTATGTCCGCAAACCATTCAATCCCAGGGAAATGCGAGCGCGTATCCAGGCAATTCTGCGACGCAGCCCTCCGAGGGAGGAGCCGGGTGGCCCTTCGAGCAGAAACGAGGTGGTCCGGTTTGGTCCGTTCGAATTCAACCTGGGCACGCGCACGCTTCGCAGGGACGGGCGGATTCTGGGCATCACAACCGTTCAGATCGCGATACTCAAGGTGCTGGTTCGCCATGCAGGACAGCCGCTTTCGCGGGAAAAACTCGCTCAGGTAGCACGGGGCCGCGAACTCGGCGCTTTCGAGCGCAGCCTGGACGTGCAGATCTCCCGGCTTCGAAAGCTATTGCAGGACGGGTCGTTCTCTTACATCCTGACGGTCTGGGGCGTCGGGTATATGTTCGAGCCCAGCGGCGAAGGCGGGGTTATCCGTCCACCTATCCTGGACACGAAGCTAGTTGGGCATCCAGCCATTGAGCATGCCGCCTGAAAGTGCGGCGCTGTGTTCGCGGGATCGAGATGCCGCGCCGTAATCGCGATGGTCTTGCCCCACTCCGCCGGCAAACCATCGAAAGATGTTGATTTGCTTTCCCCTTCCCTCGCCGAACCTGACGAAGAGAAAGCCCCGTTCTGCATTGCCCTGCGCGTCAACGGGGATGCCGGCAGCCCGAAGGGCAGTGACCTCTTCGCTGGCGTCCAGGTCGAATGGCAGTTTCAAGGTGATGGTCGCACTGTGGATGGTCCGTCTCGACATTGCTTCGCTTTCGGCATGCTTGTTGACGTCCGAGTTGACCCCAAAGGAGCCGCTCCACGCATCCCGTATTTATAGGAGGTGCGAGGTGCTGGACCCGCCAGTCCCATGCCCCGACTACGACTCGTCGCTGGCTGGCAGAACAACCTTGGGCAGTTCGATGGTGAAGCACACGTGCCGCCCCGAGCAGGTTCCCGTGGTCTCCCCTCCGTGCGCCCTGGCAATCTGCCTGGCGATGAACAGGCCAAGCCCGAGATGTGTTCGTTCCGCATTTGCCGAGGACACATTGCGCCGATGCAAAGGCTCGAACAGCAATTCGATCTCGTGAGGGGGAATCTCGCCGGCATTTTCCACGGAGAGACGAACCGATTGATCGGTGCCTTCGACTCTCACGACGGCAGGCTCGGATGGGTCCCCATGTTTTATGGCGTTGGAAACCAGGTTTCCAAGCGCTTCCCGCACGCGCGAGGTGTCGAAAACACCTTTGTTGTCTCCGAGTTCCTCATACTGGATGCGGGCATTCGGGTGGGCTGCCCGCAGCAGCTCCAGCTCCTCTGCACAAGCTGCGGCCACGTCGACCGGTGCGCGCTGCAATACCATGCCGGCACCAAAGCTGGCCCTGTTGCATTCCAGGAGGGAGTCCAGGAGCGACGTCAGCCGCTTGACGCCTCGCTCGAGCAACGCCGTTTGCGCCGAGGGGACTTCCGCCTGCGCACGCATCAGCTCGACGGTCAGCGCAATCGCATTGAGCGGACCGCGCAGGTCGTGCCCCAGGACCCCGAGAAAGATCTGCCGCCACCGCTCCCGCTCTTGCGCATAAAACTGCACGGACTCCGCCACGGCCTGGTCGATCGCTTCATTGAAACGGGTGATTTCCTCGATGGCACCGGGCCCCGGCGGATATGCATCTCCCCACAGGCGAAGAATGCTCGAGCGCAGTGCCCGGAACTCGGCCACCAGCTGCTCGATGGAGATTCCCATTTGCGCCCGCATCAGCCCGTGCGTTTGGGCCGAAGTCCGAAATGAGGAAGGCACAGCCTCACCGCGCGCCTTTGCTATCGACTCCGTCCTACTCTGGGTACTGCGCAGATCCGCTGAAATGGTTTTCAACACATGCGGCAAATGGTCACGCAACATCTGCTTTTCGGTGTCGCGCAGAGCGGGAATGGTTCCGGCAAAGGCAATGGCAGCTTCGAGAATCTGCTCGCGGGCCGTCTCCAGAAAAATGGCAAGTCGCATCGGGCGTGTCCTGCAGGTTTTGTAATGCAAACCTTACATCAAAGGCATCGGGAAGCAAGAGGTCTATGACTTACCCAGTTGTCCTCGTCGTCGATGACGAAACGGATTCTGCGGACCTTCTCGGCATGGTTCTCGGCATTCATTTCCCGCAAGCGACCGTTCGCGTTGCCTATGGTGGGCAGGCCGCGCTCGATCTGGCGTCCCGGCAACGGCCCGATGCTGCCGTTCTCGACCTGGAGATGCCGGGCCTGGATGGCGAGAAGCTCGCGAGGGCTCTCAGAGCCTTGTTCCCGGACGCCGCGCCCTTCCTGATCGCGCTGTCCGGCAACCTGGTACGGCTGGCGGCCATTCGCGGAACCGGCGCGTTCGACCATGAACTCAGCAAGCCCGCCGACATGGACAGGCTTGTCAGCTTGTTGAAGAAGAAACTCTCCCGATCCGGGCGCGACCCGGCCGGCTGACGGTTGGATCAGCCCGAGGCTTTCACTGCCTCGACCAGGAACCGCACAAAGGCTTTCCCGGCATCGGGCAGCGAGCGCCCCGCCATGGTCTCGATCTCGAGGTGGCGCTCGTTCATCTCGCGGTCCTTGAGTGGGATGGCGACCAGCGCCTTGCTGCGCAACAGCGTGCGCATCGACAGCGCACCATAGAAGGCAATGCTGCCGCCGGCCGCCGCAA
The DNA here is from genome assembly GCF_001425205.1 of Variovorax sp. Root411. GTDB lineage: Bacteria > Pseudomonadota > Gammaproteobacteria > Burkholderiales > Burkholderiaceae_C > Variovorax. The sequence continues at coordinate 160,519 of NZ_LMDW01000021.1, read as the reverse complement.
AGCTCAGCAGCGCACTCGCATGGTTGCTGGACATGGCCTGCTCATAGCGCAGCCCCTGCCGGATGCAGCTGGCGTCGAGCAGCCGCCGGATCGAGCTGTCTTCCTGCGGCAGCCCCAGCGGACATGCCACCACCTGGCGCAGCGACAACTGCCGCTGCATCGCCAGGGGATGGTCCCTCGCCATCACGGCGAGGATGGGGCTGGGGTGCCGCAGTTCGATCTCGATGCCGGGCTCGGGCACTGCGCTCAAGGTGATGCCCACGTCGGCTTCGCCGTCGCGCACACGCCTCGAAATATCTCCAAGGGAGCAGACCTCGAGGTGAAAGCGGATGCCCTGGTGCTTTTGCCGGAACTGCGCAATCAGCGTCGGGATGAAGTCGAAGGCGAAACCCTCGGTGCTTGCCACGCGTACATGCCCGCTGCGCAGGCCGCGCAGGCCGGCGATGTCGTTGGTGACCCGCTCGATGTCCTGCTGCGCCCGCTTGGCGTGCGCGGCCAGCATCTCGCCAGCCGCATTGGGCACCATGCCACGCGCGTGGCGCTCGAACAGGAGCGTGTCGAGCTCCCGCTCCAGCCGTGCCACCTGTCGGCTGACCGCCGAGGGCGCAACGTTGAGCTTGAGCGCGGCGTCCTTCACGGAACCGGTCTTCACAACCTCTAGAAAGTACCGGACCGCGGTTTCCTGCAAGGCGCGAACTGGCATGGATTCTCCCGGTTGGTGCGGCCGCAAGCGGCCTGCGTCGATTGCCGAATCGGCAATCGACAATTCTAAACATTGCGCTTGTAGCAGTGCCCCGCCGCTCCTAGGATGACCTCATTCGCCCCTCTAGCTCCAGGAGTACCCCGATGAACCGTCTCCCGCTCATGGTCGGCACGGCCCTGCTGTCCTGCCTTGGTCTTGCACCGCTGACCGCCCTCGCCGCGGACACGGGTTTCCCGTCGCGCCCCATCACGCTGGTGATTCCCTTCCCGCCCGGCGGCGCGACGGACGTCAATGGCCGCGTGATTGCGCAGCGGCTCGGCAAGGAGCTCGGTCAGCCCGTCATCATCGAGAACCGCGCCGGCGCGGGCACCGTCGTCGGCGCAAGCTATGTGTCGAAGGCGGCGCCCGACGGCTACACGTTGCTGATCAGCTCGGGCTCCACGTTCACCGTCAACCCGGCGATCCGCTCCAACCTGCCCTACGACCCGGTGAAGAGCTTCGAGCCGATCGGCATCGCGGGGCGCGTCGCGCTGATCCTGCTGGCCAACAGCGAGGTGCCGGTGCAGACGGTGAAGCAGTTCGTCGACTACGTGAAGGCCGCGCCGGGCAAATACTCGTACGGCTCCTTCGGCACCGGCACGACGGCCCAGTTTGCTGGCGAGACCATGCTGCATGCCACCGGCCTGAAGATGACGCACGTGCCCTACAAGGGCAGCGCGCCCGCAATGACCGACCTGATGGGCGGACAGATTCCGTTCAGCATCGACACGGTGAGCGCGGCCATCCCCCAGCTCAAGAGCGGCAAGATCAAGGCCATTGCGCTGACCACCGCGAAGCGTTCCGCGCTGCTTCCCGACGTGCCCACCTTCGCCGAGAGCGGCTACGCCGGCATCGACATGGACTCGTGGCTGATGGTGGCCGCGCCGAAGGGCCTGCCCGCAGACCTCAAGGCCAAGCTCGAGAAGGCGCTGGCAGTGACCATCGCCGACCCCGACACACGCACCAAGCTGCTGGCCCAGGGCCTGGAGCCGACCTACAGCAACGCCGCCGCGGCGAGCGAGCTGATCACCCGTGAATTGCCCTTGATGCGCGCCGTTGCGGCGCGCGCCAACATCACTGCCGACTGATGAACCACATGAACACCGGCACAGAGCTCGTCGAGAAGTCTGCCGTCGAACTCCGCCGCCTCATCGGCAGCAAGGCGGTCTCGCCCGTCGAACTGCTGGAGGCGTGCATCGGGCGGATCGAACGCGTGAATCCCTTCGTCAACGCAGTGACCGCCACCTGCTTCGAGCGAGCGCGCGCCGAGGCCAAGGCGGCGGAAAGCGCCGTCCTGCGCGGCGACACGCTCGGCCTGCTGCATGGCCTGCCGCTGGGCGTGAAAGACCTGGAGCCCACCGAGGGCCTGCTCACGACCTGGGGCTCGGCGATCTACCGCGACCATGTGCCGACGGAAGACATCGAGCTCGTGGCCCGGCTGCGCCGCGCGGGCGCCATCGTGGCGGGCAAGACCAACGTGCCCGAGATGGGCGCGGGCGCCAACTCGCGCAACGACGTGTGGGGCGCGACCGGCAACCCCTTCAACCCGAACCTGAATGCCGGCGGCTCCTCCGGCGGCTCGGCGGCTGCGCTGGCCTGCGACATGCTGCCCGTGTGCACGGGCTCCGACACCGGCGGCTCGCTGCGCATTCCGGCCGCAAAGTGCGGCGTGGTGGGCTTCCGTCCCTCGCCGGGCATCGTGCCGAGCGTGCGCAAGCCGCTGGGCTGGACGCCCATTTCGGTGGTCGGCCCCATGGGCCGCAGCGTGGAAGACGCCTGCCTGCAGCTGGCGGCGTCCGCGGGCGCGAACGCCGGCGACCCGCTGAGCTACCCACTGGACCCGCTGTCATTTCTCGTGCCGGCCCGCGTCGACCTGGCCAACCTGCGCGTGGCGTGGACCGAGGACTTCGGCACCTGCGCTGTGGACGACGGCATCCGCGCCACCTTCCGCCGGAAGATCGAGGCCATGCGGCACCTGTTTCGCCGCTGCGACAACGTCGAGTTCGACATGGGCGAAGCGCATCGCTGCTTCGACGTGCTGCGCGCCGAGGCCTTCGTGGCGGGCATGCAGGCAGCCTACGAGCGCGACCCGAACAGCCTGGGCCCCAACCCGCGCGCCAACTACGAGATGGGCGCACGCATGAGCCTGCTCGACAGCGCCTGGGCGCAGGCCGAGCAGACCCGGCTGCTCAAGCGCTTCCAGGCAACCTTCGCCGACTACGACCTCGTGCTGTCGCCGACCACGCCGGTTTCGCCCTTCCCGTGGACGCAGCTGTACGCCGACACCATCAATGGCGAGGCGCAGGCCAACTACTACCGCTGGCTCGCGCTGACCTACGTGGTCACGCTGACGACGCACCCGGCGATCTCGCTGCCCTGCGGCGTGGACCACGCGGGCATGCCGTTCGGCCTGCAGATCGTGGGTGGGTTCAGGGCCGACCACCAGGTGCTGGTTGCGGCACATGCGATGGAGGCGGCTTTTTCGTCGGATGCGCAGTTGCGCCGTCCGCGTCCAGACCTGGCCTCGTTGCGCGCGGCCGAGCCCGCGCTGACGTCGATCGTCAAGACGCCGCCGATTTTCGACAGCCGCGCCGCGGGGTCCGCCGCTGTGTCGGTCGTCTGAGCGAAGGTGCCGCTCCCGTCACCTGCATCACGTAGCATCCGGCCATGAGCTACACCGTGAAACTGGTCGACTTTCCCGACGCCCCGGCCGACGTCATCGCCACCGCGGAATCGCGTTTTCGCCGTGAACTCGACAAGCTGCTGGGCGACAGCGTCGAACCCGCGCTGAAGGCTTTCGAGAACGCCAGCGAGTCCAGCGCCGACGAACTCACCAAGGACGAACTCGCACTGGCCGCCACCTGGGCCAAGGCCTACGAAGCCGCGAAGACCGCGGGCTTCCGCGCGCTCGGAGAAGCCGACGAGGCTTACTTCGAGATCCGCCTCGACTGACCTGCCGCGCGGGAGGCGCCCGGCAGCTTCGCCACCCGCTCCGACAGAAAGTCCACCAGCACCCGCACCCGCAGCGGCTGGTGGCGGCGCGAGGCATACAGCAGGTGCGCCTCCTGCGGCGGGCCTGTGTAGCGGCCCAGCACGCGCACCAGCCGGCCTTGCGCGAGCAGGTCGGCCACCATCCAGGTGGGCTGCAGCGAAATACCCGCGCCGCCGAGCACGCTGTCGAGCAAAGCCACCGCGTTGTTCACGCGGTAGCGGCTGCCCACCGGCACCGTGACGGAGCCTTCAGGGCCTTGCAGCAGCACGCCATCGTCGCCTGGTGCGTAGCGCAGGTAATCGTGCGCCAGCAGGTCCTGCGGCTTGCGCGGCTTGCCGCGCGCCGCGATGTAGTCGGGCGAGGCGACCAGCACGCGCGGCCACGTGCCCAGGTGGCGGGCAACGAGGTCGGGCGGCAAGGCGCCGCCGACGCGCAGCGACACGTCGATGCGTTCCTCCAGCGGATCGACGAAGCGGTCGTCGAGCACCAGTTCCAGTTCGATGTCCGGATACAGGCCCAGGAACTCCAGCGCCATCGCATTGAGATGCCGCTGGCCCAGCGTCACCGGCGCGCTCATGCGCAGCAGGCCGCGCGGCTGCTGGATGCCTTCGCGCACATCGGACACCGCGTCGCCGTAGTCCTCCAGCATGCGCCGTGCGCGCTCGTGAAAGCGCTGCCCCTCCTCGGTCAGGCTCAGGCCGGCCGCCGTGCGCCGCAGCAGACGCACGCCGAGCGAGCGTTCCAGCCCCGCGACCAGCTTGCTGACGGTCGGCTGCGTGGTGCCGAGCGCGCGGGCCGCGCCCGACAGGCTGCCCAGCTCCACGCTGTGCACGAAGGCTTCGAGGGCGCGCAGGGTGTCCATGGTGTATTCGGATATGGAATGGTCTGCATGTCATTCTGCCGTCTACCCATCCGGATGCGCATGAAAGAAAGTCGAGTCCTGGCTTCACCGCTCATCCAAGGACTTCCTATGGCAACCCCGAAATTCGCATCGATCCTGCGCCGCGGCGCCCTCGCACTCATCTTGGCAGGCATGGCTGTCGCCTCGTCCGCCGAACCCGCCGCCACGCACTGGAGCCCCAGCTGGATGTCCAGCACGCAGCCGATCTGGAGCGGCGACTTCGTGCTGCCCACCGGCCTGCCGTTCCAGTTCAACCGGCAGACCGTGCGGCAGGTGGCGCGGCTGAGCATCGGCGGCTCGCGGCTGCGCGTGGCGATCAGCAACGAAGGCGGCGCCACGCCGCTGCACATCGGCGCGGCGCGGGTGGCCCGGCATGCCGAGGGCTCGGCGGTGGTCGAAGGCAGCGACCGGCCACTGCGCTTCGGCGGGCAGGCCGAAGTCACCATCCCGCCGGGCGCGCGGCTGGTCAGCGACCCGGTGGACATCGCGGTGCCCGCACTCGCCGAGGTGGCCGTGTCGCTCTACCTGCCTCGGCCCAGCCAGCCCGCGGGCTTTCACTTCGATGCGCGCCAGGCAGCCTACGTGGCCGACGGCGACCTGACCGGTGCCATGCGCCTGCCAGTGGCCGCAACGCAATGGAGCACACGCGCCTACGTCAGCGGCCTCATCGTCGAGACGCCCGAAGCGCCGATCACCGTCGTCGCCCTCGGCGATTCGCTGACCGACGGCAACGGCTCCACGCCCGGCGCCAACACCCGCTGGCCCGACGCGCTGGCCGAACGGCTGGCGGGCCGCGGCGTCGCGGTGCTGAACGCCGGCATCTCCGGCGGCCGCCTGCTGAAGGACGGCATGGGCCGCGCCGGCCTGGAGCGCGCGGGCCGCGACGTGTTCAGCCAGCCCGGCGTGCGCGCCATGGTCGTGCTGCTGGGCACCAACGACATCGGCTGGCCCGGCGGCCCCTTCGCACCGAACGAGCCCGCGGTGAGCGCGCAAGCCGTCATCCAGGGCCTGCGGCAACTGGCCGAGATGGCCCATGCCCACAACGTGCGCATCATGGCCGGCACCATCGCGCCGACCGAACGCGCGCTGGAAGGCACGCCGCTCGAAGGCCACTATTCGCCCGACAAGGACAAGGTGCGCCAGGCCGTGAACCGCTGGATTCGCGAGAGCAAGGTGTTCGACGCGGTCGTCGACTTCGATGCGCTGCTGCGCGACCCGGCCCGCCCCTCGCGGTTGAAGGCGGCAATGGACTCGGGCGACCACCTGCATCCAGGCGATGCCGGCTACAAGGCGATGGCGGCGGCCATCGACCTGGATGCCTTGCTCGGCGCATCCGTCCAGCCCTAGAGAGCGGCTTTCCTCAGGGTTCGCGAGCCCGGAAACATACTGTACACAAACACAGTATTTGCCTAGAATTCGTCGTCTCCAAGAACAACTTCGAGGCGACGCCCATGACCACCGCCAACCCACCTGCGCCCTCTGCGCAGGTTCTTTTTTTCTCCCGGCTGCACCCGTTGCAGGCCCGCTCCCGCTCTCGCACCGGTCGGATTTCGACCTGGCCCTTCAAGGTAGCCCGCGACAAGGACGACATTCGCGTCCAGGCGGCGCGCGTGATCCGCACGACAGCCGAGAATTGGTGGCCATCCGAATCCTGAAGGAGGTGCGCAATGACTGCTCGCAGACAGCTCCTCATCGGGCTCTTTCCTGCCAGGGAAGTCCAGGTCGAAATCGAGACTCACCGCAAGGACTGGTTGTGGCCCCGAGGCTGCTCCTTTCCGCCCCAGGAACGCCTGCATCTGACGCTCCAGTATCTTGACGATCAACAGGAAGACGCCGAGCAACGCCTGCGCGCCGCGCTCGCTGAAGTGTCGATGCAGCCGCTGGAACTCACGCTCGATCGTTCATGCACCTGGCCGAACGATGTCTCGGTGGTGCAGCCGTCCGAGCACGAAGGATTGCGACGCCTTCAGCACGACATCACCCACGTGCTGCTGCGGGCCGGCTTTCCCCTTCTGGTTCACGTGTGGACGCCGCACATCACGATCGCACGGCACTCGGAGCATGCCGCAGGGCCCGCATTGCGGACCCCGATCCGCTGGACGGCGACCGAGTTCCGCCTGGTGCGCTCGCATTTCACGTCCCCGTTCCGCCACGAGCTGCTGGGCTCCTATCCCCTGCACTGAACTGCGCCAGGAAACAGCTCAGATCAGCATGTCCTGCGCGTCGTCCTCGAAGCCCTCCACCGGCTGCGCCTTGGCCAGCGCAAGCCACACCGCAAACGGAATGCGATCGAACGCGCGATGCACGGCCGCGCGCGCCACCACGAGACGCTCGCCCTCGAGCACCATCACGCCGCACTCGGCCGGCACCTCCTCGGGCGTGGCGATGCAGCGGCCTTTCGCGTCGTTGCCCAGCACGTACCAGCACTCGCCGCCCAGGTCGAGGTAGGCCGCGCGCTTGTCGGGCTTGCGCAGGTCGCCCAGCAGGTCGGCGCGGCTCACCTTCACCTCGTGCACGATGGGGTGCGCATAGGCCTCGACGCTGGTATTGCGGATCGAGAACACATCGGGCCGCGCAATGCACCAGCGCGGCTTGCCGCCCTCCTCCAGCGGCGGCAGGCGTGCCCGCAGGCCCAGGCCGCGCCATGCGATGCGGCCGCCGCGCGTCATCTCGCGCGCCACGCGCTCGACCAATGCCTCGTGCGGCGACAGCGCCGCGCGGTTGATGGTGAGCGTGGTGGCGATGCGCGCAATGCCGGCGTCGGTCACGCGCAGCGTCTCGTGGCCATGCACGGCGCGCACGCGCTCCAGGTAGCCGCCGGCGAGCAGCTCGACCTCGATGGCGTCGCAGCACGGCCAGCCGGCCGAGCGGTAGATCTCGCGCAGGCGCCGCGCATGCAGCTTGCCGAACGGCACCAGCGGCTGCGGCGTCTGCATCGGCGGCGGCGGGTCGATCACCGGTGGCGGAAAGCCGGGGTCGGTCACGGGCGGCATGACCGGCGGCGGGTCGCCCTCGGGTGGCGGCATGGGCGGCGGCGGCATGGGCACCGGTATGTCGGGCGCGGGCGGCGGCGGACCGATGGGCGTGGCGAGGATGGGGTCGAGGACGAGTTCGGACATGGCTGGAGCAGGTTAGCGAAAAGTCGATCGGGGTGCGAGGCGTGGAACGAACGGTTGCATCAATGAAAGTCCCGGCTGGTATTGCTCAGCGCGAGCCGGCCCATGAGCGGCGTCAGGTCCTTGAAGCCGGTGGCGATCAGGTGCTGCACCTTGCCGCCGCTGTCGTCGTCGCGCTGCCACGTGCCCTGCACCGCGAGCAAGTGCGACTTCAGCAGCGGCTCGCGCCAGGCCTCGATGACGTGGCTCCAGACGATGACGTTGACGTTGCCGGTCTCGTCCTCCAGCGTGACGAAGATGGTGCCGTTGGCGGTTCCGGGCCGCTGGCGCCCCTTGACGATGCCGCAGGCGCGCGCGGTCTGGCCGCTGGGCAGCGAGCGCAATTCTTCGGCGCTCATGAGCTTCATGCGCGCAAGGCGCGGGCGCAGCAGCGCGAGCGGATGGCGGCGCAGCGTGAGGCCGAGCGCGGCGTAGTCGCCGACGATCTCCTCGCCCTCCGGCGCGGCCGGCAGCAGCAGCGCCTGTTCGTGGATCGGCACGCCCTTGAGCAGGGCCGGCGCGCGGTACTGCGCGGTGGCGTCCCACACCTGCTGGCGGCGGTGGCCCGAGAGCGACATCAGCGCATCGGCCGCGGCCAGCGCGGCCATGTCCTTGCCGTCGAGTTCGGCGCGCAGGGCGAGGTCTTCGGTGCTGATGAAAGGCGCCTGCGCACGCGCTTCGAGCAGGCGCCCTGCCCCCTGCTTGCTGAGGCTCGAGATCCGTTTCAGGCCGAGCCGCACCGCAGGCTGGTTCTCGTTGCCCAGGCGATCGGCGTAGCGCGCATCGGTGCCCGGCGGCATGCGCGGCGCATCGAGCGCGCGGGCTTCGAGCGTGGTGTCCATCTCGCTCTTCGTGATGTCGACCGGACGCACTTCCACGCCATGGCGGCGCGCGTCCTGCACCAGCTGCGAGGGGCTGTAGAAGCCCATCGGCTGCGAATCGAGCAGTGCCGCGAGGAAGCAGGCCGGCTCGTAGTTCTTGAGCCAGCTGCTCACCGTCACCAGCAGCGCAAAGCTCGCGGCATGGCTTTCGGGGAAGCCGTAGTCACCGAAGCCCATGACCTGCTTGAAGATGGCTTCGGCGAAGGCTTCCTTGTAGCCGTTTTCGACCATGCCCCGCACGAGCTTGTCGTGGAACTTGCCCAGGCCGCCCTTGCGCTTCCACGCGGCCATGGCGCGGCGCAATTGATCGGCCTCGTCGGCAGTGAACTTGGCCGCGATCATCGCGATCTGCATCACCTGCTCCTGGAAGATCGGGATGCCCAGCGTGCGCTCCAGCGCCTCGCGCAATTCTTCTTTCTCGTAATGGATGGGCAGCTTGTTGCTCACCCGCTCGCGCTGCTTGAGATACGGATGCACCATGCCGCCCTGTATCGGCCCCGGCCGCACGATGGCAACCTCGATCACGAGGTCTTCATAAGTGCGCGGCTTCAGGCGCGGCAGCATCGACATCTGCGCCCGGCTCTCGATCTGGAACACGCCGATGGTGTCGGCGTCGCAGATCATGTCGAACACCTTCTGGTCGTCGTTGGGGATGTGATGCATCTCCATCGTCGAGTTGCGCCAGCGGTTCATGTGGTCGAGCCCCCGGCGGATCGCGCTGAGCATGCCGAGCGCGAGCACGTCGACCTTGAGCATGCCCATGGCTTCGAGGTCGTCCTTCTCCCACTGGATGACGGAGCGGTCTTTCATCGAGGCCTTCTCGACCGGCACCAGCCGCGTGAGCTTCGTATGCGTGAGCACGAAGCCGCCCACGTGCTGGCTCAGGTGGCGCGGAAAGCCCTTGAGCCGCTGCGTCATCTCGATCCATTGCACCAGCTTGAGCTCGTCTTCCGCCACGCCCACGCGTGCGGCCGCCTGGCGCAGCTGCTCGCCGAGCACGGTGTCGTCGAACCAGTAGTGGTCTTTCGCGAACTCGTCGATCAGCCGCTCGTCGATGCCGATGGCCTTGCCCACGTCGCGCAACGCGCTGCGCGAGCGGTAGCAGATGACGACGGCTGCGATGGCGGCACGCTCGCGGCCGTATTTGTCGTAGATGTACTGGATGACCTCTTCGCGCCGCTGGTGCTCGAAGTCGACGTCGATGTCGGGCGGCTCGCGGCGGTGGCGGCTCAGAAAGCGCTCGAACAGCAGGTGGCCCTTCTCGGGGTTGATCGCGGTGATGCCCAGGCAATAGCAGACCGCTGAATTGGCCGACGATCCGCGCCCCTGGCAGAGGATGTGCTCCGAGCGCGCGAAGCGCACGATGTCTTCCACGGTGAGGAAGAACATCTCGTATTCGAGTTCGAGGATCAGGTCGAGCTCTTTCTGCACCTGCGCACGCACCGCGTCGGGAACGCCCTGGGGATAGCGGACCTGCGCTCCCTCCCACGTCTTTCGCACCAGCGTCTGCGCCGGTGTTTCATGGCTGCCCACGCTTTCCAGCGGGTACTTGTAGTTCTCGCGGATCACCTCGGGATCGAAGCTGCACCGACCAGCCACCACCAGCGTGTTCGCCAGCATCTGCGGCAGGTAGAGATCGGCCAGCCGCATGCGCGGGCGCAGGTGCCGTTCGGCATTCGGCTGCAGCGCAAAGCCGCATTCGGCCACGGTCCGGCCTTCGCGCACGGCCGTGAGCACGTCGTGCAGCGGCTTGCACGAACGCGCATGCATGTGCACGTCGCCGGCCGCCACCAGCGGCACGCCGGCCTCTTCGCCCGCCTGCATCAGCGTGATGAACCAGAGGTCGTCGTCGAGCTCGTTGAACAGCTCCACGGCCAGCCAGAGGTTCGCGCCATACAGCGCCCTGGCGGCGGACAGGTCTTCGTGCAGCGTTGCCGCATCCACCGCGCCGCCGGGGTTGCGCTGCGGGACGAAAAGAACCTGGCAGTCCTGCAGCGAGGCCACGTCGCTGTCTTCCCAGCTCACGCGGTACTCGCCCTTGGGCAGTTCGGTGTTGCGCGCGGCGGTGATGAACTCGCAGAGGTTGCCCCAGCCTTCGGTGCCGTTCGCGATCACCACGAGCCTGAAGCGCTCGAACCGGAACTCGCTGCCGAACAGCAGGCGGAAACCGGGATTGCGCGGAATCGGCGGCTCATCGGGATGTTCGCGCTCGTGCTCGTCCAGCTTCGCAGGCAGCTCGCGCAGGGCCACATGCGCACGCACGATGCCCGCCACCGAGCATTCGTCGGTGATCGCCAGCGCCGTGTAGCCGAGCTGGTAGGCCCGCTCCACCATTTCCTCCGGCGTCGAGGCGCCGCGCTGGAAGCTGAAGTGGGTGAGGCAATGCAGCTCGGCGTAGTCGGGCAGCGTGAACGTGGGTTTCCCACGCAGCGGCAAGGGCAGCGCATGCACCTTCGCCGAGTTGCGTCCACGCAGTTGCTTGCCGCTCAGGTCAGGCATAGAACCCCTGCAGGTACCAGCGCACCTCGCCGGAAGAAAAGCGCGCGGAGGGCCGCTCGCGGAAGATCCACACCAGGCCGGCTTCGGGGCTTTCGGCGACGTAGTAGTCGCGCATGGCGGGCTGGCCGCCGTCTTCCTTGTCGCCCCACCAACCGGCCTCGACACGCTGCGGCCCGATCAGCCTGCTCAGCGGGCCGCGGTAGCACGGGCGCTCGCCGTCCATTTCGAGCAGCAGCGGCTCGGGCAGCAGCCACGGCGGATAGATGGCATCGGGCTGCGAGGCCGCGGCTTTCTCGTCCTTGCGGGCCTTGGCGGGCACTTTCTCCTTCTGCAGCGCGGGCCGCCACGCCTGCTTGCGCTCCGGCCGGTGGTCGGCCTGTGCCGACGGCACCACCACCTGCTGCGCCCCGAGCCGCACGCTGAGCCGCTCGACCATCTCGTGCAGCCTGTCGCCCTTGCGGTTGTCCTCGGGCAGGAAGCTGGTGCTGGCGCCGGCCCACGGATCGGTTTCGAGCGTGCGCAGGCGCAGCCAGCTCGCGGGCGCCGCGAGCGTGGTGAGGGCGAGCTTTTCCGACAGCAGGCGGCGCAGGTGCGCCATGTCCTGCGTGGGCTCGGCCGTGCGCACGGTGACCTGCTGGTGCGGCGGCAGGTTCACGCCGTTGAAGCGCTTGAGGTCGAGCGTCCATTGCAGCTCGAGTGCGCGCGCGCCGCGCTGGCGGGCGCGCAGCCAGATCTGCAGGGCCGACAGCAGCCGGTTGGCCGACCACATGAGTTCGGGCGCGGTCTCGGCCAGCGCGGGCAGTTCGAACTTCTGCTCGAACACGTCGGGCAGCGTGAGCCAGGCATGGCTTTCGGGGCGCAGGCCCCAGGCCGTGTCGAGCGCTTGGCGCAAGCTCGCGCCGAAGCGCCGCGTGAGGCCGCCGCGCGGCAGGGCCGCCACATCGCCCCAGGTGCGGCAGCCCAGGCGCGCGAGCAGGTCGAGGTGCTCGCGCGCGGCGCTCAGGGTGTCGAGCGGCAGGCCGGCCGGAATGTCCTGGGGCCTGTTCTCGTCGCGCTCGAACAGGCGCAGCCGCGCCAGCGCGATCAGGCTCGTGGCGCCCTGCGCGCCCAGCATGCGCACGTCGGGCGCGGGGTTGGAGGCGACCAGCTGGCGCATCAGCTGCAGCCGCCCGCCCCACAGGCGCTCGCAGGCGGAGACTTCGAGCATCAGCGCTTCGTCCTGCCAGGCGACGTGGGGGGTGTACTGCAGCGCCCACCAGCCGAGGGCCTCGGGCGTGGGGAGGGTCGAGGGGTCGGGCGAGTCCGGCGCCTGGGCGTCAAGCGACCACTGCAAGGCGATCCAGTGCATCCGGGCCTCCTCCCTTCCACGCGTCGATGCGCACCACGGTCGCCGAAGAAGCTGCCGTCTCGCCGGCCAGCACCATGCCCGATTGCTGCAACCGCAGCTTGCGCCGCAGCCGGGCGGCGGCCAGCAGCGCGGCCATGCGTTCGTTGCGCGCCGGCAGCATCACCGGCGCGGCCAGCGGCGGGCCGCGGCGCTTGAGGATGTGCAGCTCGATCTGCGACGCGTCCGTTTCGCAGCGCCCGGCGCGGATGCGCAGCCGCGCCGGCGAGGCCGACAGCGCGGCCGATTCGGGCCGGCACACGAACAGCAGCACCTCGTGCTGCGCGGCCGCCAGTTGCAGCCGCCGCAGTTCGCCCACCCGCGCCTGTGGCAGCCACGCCACGACGGCGGCGATGTCCGCGCAGCGCAGCGCCTGCTCGCAGGCCCACAGCCGCGCGGCCGGGGCCTCGCTCCTGACCCACATCAGGGCTTCCACCGGCAGCCCCTGCGCCGCGAGCGACGGTCCGCAAGGCTCGTAAGGCGCGCCAACCAGCACCACCGGCCCGCCGCGCGCTTGCACCGCCTGCGCCAGCGCGGGCAGCAGCAGTCGCCAGACATGGGCCTCAGGCACGGTTTGCAGCAGTTCCGTCATCGCACCGACCGGCCAGCCGCCGCCGGGCAACTCCGCATCGAGCGCGGCGTGGCCGGTGGCGGCGACCTGCGCGTCGGCCAAGCCGAGTTCGTCGGCATGCCAGACGCCACGGCCTGCGGCAGCGGAAAAGGAATCGAGGAAAGGGAGGCCCATGGGTGAAGACTGTTAACTGTATTTTTATACAGTACCCTCCAGGCCGCAACCAAAGACCCGATTTACCTGAGAGGGCCATCGCCTTAAGATGGGATCGCTAACACTAAGTTACCAACATGCACAAAAAGATTCATCTGCTGGCTTCGGCCTTCGTCGCTCTCTCCACCGTCATGGGGTTTCCGTCCGCCCAGGCGCAGACCAAGCCGATCCTGATCGGCCAGACCTACGTGCAGACCGGGCCGCTGGCGTCCTTGTCGCCCGAGCCCCTGCTCGGCATCCGTGCCATGTTCGCCGCGGTGAACGCGAATGGCGGCATCAACGGCCGGCCGGTCGAGCTGCGCCAGCTCGACGACGCCTACGACCCTGCCAAGGGCGCCGAGAACGTCAAGACCTTCGTGAAGGACGGCGCCATCGGCGTGCTGATGCCGATCGGCACTTCGTCGTCGATCGGCGCGATCAAGGCGGCCAACGAACTCAAGGTTCCCATCGTCGGGCCCTATACGGGTTCTGGCCCGGTGGTGAAGCCCACCGAATATGGCTTCCCGGTGCGCATCAGCTTCGACGAGGAATACAACCGCATCGTGAACCACCTCTTCACGATCGGCCTCTCGCGCATCGCCTTCGCCCACAACGACAACCCGGGCGCACGGTCGGCGCTGGAAAGCACGCAGAAGTTCATTGCCGAGCGCGGCGAGAAGATGGCCGGCAGCGTGGCGATCAAGAACGACGGCTCCGACGCCGCCGAGCGCGCCGCCGAGCTGGCCAAGCTCAAGCCCAAGGCGGTGGTGCTGGCGGCCACCAACGAGGTGGCGGCGAAGTTCATCACGGCTTACCGCGCGACGGGCAACGAGACGGCCTTCTATTCGTTCTCCTTCCTGAACGGGCAGAAGCTGTTCCAGGACATCAAGAAGGACGCCGCCGGGGTGGTCATCTCGCAGGTCGTGCCCTATCCGTGGAACAGCGCGATGCCGGTGATTGCCGAGTACCAGGCGGCCATGAAGAAGATCGGCGCGACCGAGTTCGGCTATGCCAGCCTCGAAGGCTACGTCGCCGCGAAGGTCATGGTCGAAGGCCTGAAGCGCGCGGGAGCGAACCCGACGCCGGAGTCGCTGCAGAAGGGCCTGGAGTCGTTTAAGACACTCGACCTCGGCGGCATTGCGGTGTCGTACCGGCCCGGCGAGCACCGCGGCCTTACCTTCTCCGAGCTGTCGATGCTGAAGGCCGACGGGCGCTATCTTCGCTGAGGGCCTGCCTTCTTTTCTTATTGGCGCGGGGGAATTCATTCGGGGCGCGTGCACAGGCCACCGGGTACTCCCCTCCGCGAATGTCCCCCGCTTCGCTCCTCCTTTAACAAGTGCTCTGAACGATCACGCCGATGCGGTGACCTTTTTCGCGAAATAAAGGAGGAGCGAAGCGGGGGACATTCGCGAAAAAGGTCACCGCGTCGACGGGATCGCACCCCGATTGAACAACGCTGAAGTTCAGCCAAAGAACTTCAGCAACCGCGCATTGACCTCGGCGGCACGCTCGTACTGCGCCCAATGCCCGGCGCCATCGATCACCACGCCCTCGCGCGCCGGCCCCTCGGCCACCAGCTGCGCCACCAGCGGGCGCGGATCGGCGGTGACGTCGAACTCGCCCCACAGCAGCAGCGTCGGCACGCCCAGCGCATTCAGCGCCTGCTGCAGCCCGCCCGACTGCGACACCTCCTTGCTGCGAAAGCGCGTGCCGTGGCAGGAGATGTCGTGGATCTCGAAGGCCAGCGCATCGATGGCGGCCCTGTCGTGCAGCATCAGCGCGCCCAGGTTGTGCAGCAACGCGGCGCGCTCTTCGTCGCGGTTGGGCGCGGCGCGCCAGTTGATCATCTTCGCGGTCATGCGCCGCAGCGTACCGTGGCCGCCGCTGCCGATCAGCGCGAAGCGGCGCACCGCCCCGCGCCCGGCCCCGAAGCGCGCGGCGGTCAGGCCGCCGAAGGAAAAGCCGCCGAGGTCGATGGGCGTACCCGCGCCGATGAGCTGGTCGAGCGTGCCGCCGAGCGCGGCGAGCAGCGGCGGCAGCGAGTCTTCGCCGGGCGCCACGCGGGGCAGCGCGTCGGATTCGTTGAAGCCCGGCATGTCGGGCAGCCACAGCGTGCGCCCGGCCGACAGCGCCTCGGCATTGCGCAGCCAATGCATCCAGCTGCCGTGGCCGCCGTGCAGCAGCACCAACGGGGGCTTCGTCGTGTCGGTACCAAAGCGGCGCCAGCGCACGCGCACGCCCTCGTGCACCGGGTCGTGGTGGGTGGAAAGCGCGTCGATGCGCGCGATGAGGCCTCGTGCCTCGGTCTGCGGTGTCGTCATGGCAGCATCCGCTGGAGTTCGGCCTCGCCATCGAGGAACTGGTGCTTGAGTGCACCCAGCACGTGCAGCCCGAAGAGCACGTACAGCACATAGCCCGCCCAGGCGTGCACGCCGCCCAGCACGGTGTGCCAGGTTTCCTTCACGGCGGGCTCGATGGCCATGATCCAGCCGATGCGCGGCCATTCGAACAGGCCGAAGAGCTGCATCGGGTGGGTGGCCGCGTCCTTCCAGGCCGAATCGTGCATCCAGCCCGACAGCGGCAGCAAAACCATCAGCAGGTACAGCGCGCCATGGGCCGCATGCGCCGCGAACCGTTCGAGCGCGCCGTACGAGCCCGGCATGGGCGGCGGCTTGTGCGTGGCGCGCCACAGGAGCCGCAGGATCACCAGGCCCAGCACGGTGATGCCGATCGACTTGTGGGTGTCGACGGCCGGGCGCACCCAGTCGTCGGGGTAGTGGTCGACCAGCAGGATCAGGACGATGTTGGCGATCATGAGCACCGCGATCAGCCAGTGCAGCGCGATGGCGGTTCGGGTGTAGCGGGTTTGTGCGAGCATGCGGGGAATTTTCGGCCGTGAGGCGACTCAGTCGAAGGCGCGTGCGATTGTCCCGGCTTTGCCCGGGATTCTCGAAACCGCAGGCCGAGTTTTTGCGTATCGACGAACGACCGACTGTCGCCCCGGGCACCTTCACTTGAACGATCCTCTCCAACGCGCCTTCGCGGCCGCATCGCCGCGCCTGTCGCCCCCCAACACTCCGACTCCGCTGCGAAGCTGGCTCATCCACGGGGGCGTGCTCGTGCTCTGGGCGCTGCTCTTCGCCATGGCCTTCAGGGTCGGCAACGTCGCCGCCTGGTCGGTGGGCCTGGCCTATGTGCTGTACGACACGGTGCTGCTGCTGTTCGTGGCCTGGATGACGCTGCCGATCCTGTGGCCGCGTCCCTTGCCCGCCGTCGCAAGCGCGACCCGGCGCAACACGCTGGGCGTGATCGTCGCCTCGCACAACGAGGCGGCCGTGCTGCCCGTGACGCTGGCCGCCCTGCTCGGCCAGACCGACGTGCCCGACCGCATCGTGATCGCCGACGACGGCTCGACCGACGGCACGGCCGAACTGCTGACCACGCGCTACGGTCTCGTCGCGCCGGCCCCGGGCGAGCTGAGCGCGCCCAGCACGACGCATCCTTCTCTTTTCTGGTTGCGCCTGCCGCATGGCGGAAAGGCGGTCGCGCTGAACGCGGCCATCCTGTGTATCGACACCGACACCGTGCTCACGGTCGATGGCGACACGCTGCTCGACGGCCAGGCCATCGGCGCCGTGCGCCGGGCGTTCTCCGAAGAGCCCGACCTGGTGGCCGCCACCGGCGTCATCATTCCGGTGTGCAGCCGCACGCTGGCCGGCCGCTGCTTCCAGTGGTTCCAGACGTACGAGTACATCCGCAACTTCCTCTCGCGCTATGCGTGGATGCGCGTCAACGGCCTGCTGCTGATCTCGGGCGCCTTCGCCGGCTTTCGTACCGACGCGGTGCGCGCCGTGGGCGGCTTCGACACCGACTGCCTGGTGGAAGACTACGAGCTCATCCACCGCCTTCATCGCCACGCCCAGGCCCACGGCCTGCCGTGGACGGTGCGCGTGCTGGGCGACGCGCAGGCCCACACCGATGCGCCCAGCAGCACGGGCGCCTTCCTGCGCCAGCGCCGCCGCTGGTTCGGCGGCTTCCTGCAGACGCAGTTCTGGTACCGCGCCATGGTCGGCGACCGGCGCTATGGATGGCTCGGTGTCGCGATGCTGCCAGTGAAGGCCATCGACACCTTGCAGCCGCTCTACGGCCTTGCGGCCTTCGGGCTGCTGCTGGTGTACCTGGTGCGCGGCAACTTCGGTGTGCTCGCGCCGGTGGCCGGCGTGATCGGCGCGAAGATCGTGCTCGACCTCGCCTTCCACCTGTGGTCGGTGTACCTGTACCGGCGCTGGATCGGTCACGACAGCGAAGCCAGCATGACACAGGCCTTCGTGGCCGCGCTGGTCGAGCCCTTCACCTTCCAGATCCTGCGCCACACGGGCGCGGCCTGGGGTTGGTGGACCTTCCTGACGGGGCGCGGCACCTGGGGCCGGCAGACGCGCGTCGGGCTGGTGGACGCCGAGGGCGTGCGGCGGGGCTGAAGCCTCAGGCGCCGAAACGGAAGCTCGACACCACCAGCCCGCCCATGAACGCGTCTTCGTGATAGACGCGCTCCCCGGCTTCGGCCTCGGCCGCGCCGACGGCCACCATCAGCGGAATCAGATGCTCTTCACGCGGATGGGCGATGCGTGCCGCCGGGGCGGAAGCCCAGTCGAGCAACTGGCCGCTGCGCTCGGCCACAGTCCCCTTCACCACCGCCGCGTCGAGCCAGTCGTCGAAAGCCTTCGAGACGCCATGCGCCTGCGGCCCGAAGTTGCGCAGGTTGTGATAGCTCAGCCCGCTGCCGACGATGAGCACGTTCTCGTCGCGCAGCGGCGCGAGCGCGCGGCCCAGC
This sequence comes from Variovorax sp. Root411, assembly GCF_001425205.1. Taxonomy (GTDB): domain Bacteria; phylum Pseudomonadota; class Gammaproteobacteria; order Burkholderiales; family Burkholderiaceae_C; genus Variovorax. The sequence goes on along the minus strand of NZ_LMDW01000021.1, from coordinate 142,371 downwards.
GCCAGATGCTCGGCCGGGTCGAGCCCGCGGCGCAGCGACAGCTGCACCACCGGCACGTCGGCCTTCGGGTACATCGCGGCCATCGGCGAGAACATGCCGTGGTCGTAGCCGCGCTCGGGGTCGATCTGCACCGGCAGGCCGGCGGTAGCGATCAGCGACTGCACGCGCTGCGCGAGTTCGGGCGAACCGGGCGAGTCGTAGTGCACTTCGTAGGTGTGCGCCGGAAAGCCGCCGTAGTCGTAGATCATCGGCGGCTTCGGGTTGCCCTGTACCGTGAAGACGGGCGCTTCCCAGTGCGCCGACACCATCAGGATGGCGCTGGGCGTGCGGCCGATCTGGCGCGGCATGTCGGCCAGGGATGCTGCGAGCTGGTCGTAGGTCGGGCCCATTTCCTTCCTCATCCAGGGCCAGGGGCCGCCGCCGTGCGAGATGAAGTAGGTGGGCAGGCGCGATGAAGCGCTGGTGTTGTCGTGGGTCAAGTCGATGCTCCTTGAAAGCGTTGCATCGACTGTAGACATTTCCTCCAAGGAAATCGACAGGCTACGATGCATCGAATCAGTTCTCCACAGGAAAGATTGTCATGGACCGGATGACCAGCCTGCGTGTGTTCCGCGAAGTCGTCGAGGCCGGCAGTTTCGTGGCCGCGGCCGAGCGGCTGGGCCTGTCGCCGCCGATGGCCAGCAAGCACGTGGCACAGCTCGAGAAGTCGCTCGGCGCGCGGCTGCTGCACCGCTCCAGCCGCCACCTGAGCCTGACCGAGGCCGGCACCGCCTGGTACGAACAGAGCCGACGCGCCCTCGACCTGCTCGACGCGGCCGAAGCCGCCATCGGCCAGACGCATGACACGCCGCGCGGCCAACTCAAGGTGAGCGCGCCCGTGTGGTGCGCCACGCCGCGCTTCGCGCGCGTGCTGGCCGACTACCGCGAGAAATACCCGGAGGTGCTGGTCGACATGCACCTGGAAAACCGCAAGGTCGATCTCGCCGCCGACGGCTACGACCTGGCCCTGCGCGCCACGCAGGAGCCTTCGCCCGCGCTGATCGCCCGGCCGCTGTGCCGCGTGCCCTTCTTCCTCGCGGGCACGCCGGCTTACCTAAAACGCATGGGCGGCGTGCCGGCCCTGCCAGCCGATCTTGCAAGGCTGGGCGCGATCGTGCCGAGCTACGTCAACCTGGAAAACCTCGCGCTCAAGGGCCCGGGCGGGCGGATGTTTCCACTGCGGCTGGCACCAGCCATGCGCTCCGACGACACCACGCTCACGCTGCATGCGGTGCGCGCGGACATGGGCATCGCCTTCATGCCGCTGTGGCTGATCGACGACGACATCGCGCAGGGCCGGCTGGTGCGGCTGCTGCCGGAATTCGAAGCCGCGCCCGTCATGCTGTTCGCGGTGTACACGAGCCGGCAGTACATGTCGCCCAAGCTGCGTACTTTCATCGACTTCCTGGGCGAGCGGCTTGGCGAGGAGGCGCCGAAGAACGCACCTTTCCAGGGCAAGGTCATGCATGCGCGGCTAAAGTCCTGAGCTCTCCGGGAGACCCTTTCCTTGTTCCGCTTCTTCGAAAAACTCCTTCACCCCTATCCTGCCGCCGAACCTGCATTGCCACCGCAAGGCTTCGTCGCTTTTCTCTGGGCCTGCACGCATGGCGTGCGCGGAAAGATCGCCGCGATGGCCGCGCTCACTGCCGTCATGTCGATCTTCGAGGCGGCACTGTTCGCGATCCTCGGGCGCATCGTCGACTGGCTCGGCGGGCTCGAGCCTTCGCGCCTCTGGGAAGAACGCGGCACCACGCTCATGTGGCTTGCCGCGTTCCTGGTGATCAGCATCGGCGTGGTCGCGCTACAGACCATCGTGAAGCACCAGACGCTCGCGGTGAACTTGCCGATGCGCCTGCGCTGGAACTTCCACCGCCTGATGCTGGGCCAGAGCATGGCCTTCTACCAGGACGAGTTCGCCGGCCGCATCACGGCCAAGGTGATGCAGACCGCACTGGCCGTGCGCGACACCATCTTCGTGCTGGCCGACGTGCTGGTGGCCATGGGCGTGTACGTGGCCACCATGATCCTGCTGGTGGGCGTGCTCGACGTGCAACTGGCATGGCCCTTCCTGATCTGGCTGGCGCTGTACATCGCCTCGCTGGCCTACTTCGTGCCGCGCCTGGGCAAGGTCGGCAAGGCGCAGGCCGACGCCCGCGCGCTCATGACTGGCCGCGTGACCGACGCCTACACCAACATCGCGACCGTCAAGCTGTTCTCGCACACGCAGCGCGAGGCCGGCTTCGCGCGCGACGCGATGCGCGAATTCATGCACACGGGCTACGGCCAGATGCGCCTCGTGAGCGCCTTCGAGATCGTCAACCACACGCTGAGCATGGGCCTCACGGCCGGCATGGCGGGCATGGCGCTGTGGCTGTGGTCGCACGGCGCGGTCGGCGTGGGCGCGGTGGCTGCGGCCACGGCGATGGCGCTGCGGCTGCAGGGCATGTCGCACTGGATCATGTGGGAGATGACCAGCCTGTTCGAGAACATCGGCACGGTGCAGGACGGCATGAAGACGCTGTCGCGCCCGCGCACCGTGCTCGACGCAGCCGGCGCCGGCACGCTGGAGGTGCCGCGCGGCGAGGTGCGCTTCGAGCACGCGAGCTTCCGCTATGCCGACGCCGGCCGCCGCGTGATCGACGACCTGAACCTCGTGGTGAAACCCGGCGAGAAGATCGGCCTGGTGGGCCGTTCGGGCGCCGGCAAGTCGACGCTGGTGAACCTGCTGCTGCGCTTCCACGACCTGGAGAGCGGCCGCATCCTGATCGACGGGCAGGACGTCGCGCACGTCACGCAGGACTCGCTGCGCAGCCACATCGGCATGGTCACGCAGGACACCTCGCTGATGCACCGCTCGGTGGCCGACAACATCGCCTACGGGCGGCCCGACGCCACGCACGGGCAGATCGAGGCGGCGGCGAAGCGGGCCGAGGCGCACGACTTCATCCAGACGCTCGGCGACGCAACCGGACGGCGCGGCTACGAGGCGCACGTCGGCGAGCGCGGCGTGAAGCTCTCGGGCGGCCAGCGCCAGCGCGTGGCGATTGCGCGCGTCATGCTCAAGGACGCGCCGATCCTGCTGCTCGACGAAGCCACCAGCGCGCTCGACTCCGAGGTCGAGGCCGCCATCCAGCAAAGCCTCTACGCGCTGATGGAGGGCAAGACCGTGATTGCCATTGCGCACCGGCTGTCCACCATCGCCGCGATGGACCGCTTGATCGTGCTCGACGAAGGCCGCGTGGTGGAAGAAGGCGACCACCGCACGCTGATGGCGCAGGGTGGCCTGTATGCGCGGCTGTGGGCGCACCAGAGCGGTGGGTTCCTGGGCGACAACCTCGAGGAAGACGAGGCGCTGCGCGCCTGAAGGCCCCGGTTGCGCCTGCAAACAATCGTCACACATGAGGCGAACCACCCGAGCCCTCCGGGAAATCTCGGGGCGGCGCTTCACACGCGCCTACAGCACACGCCGCCCCCTGCCGACAGTGGCGCCCTGCAGGCGGCGCAATGCTGGACGCGTCTCAACACAGGAGTCCTCGCGTGAATTCCATCATTTACATCGTCGGTCTGATCGTGGTGCTCGTAGCCGTGCTTTCGTTCTTCGGCCTTCGCTGAGACCGGGCACGCGCCCTTGCCTTCCGCGACATGCAGAACGGGGCCGCTTGCGGCCCCGTTTCCATCGTGGCCGTCCCTGATGCGCCGGGCATAATTCGCGCGCCCCCCGCACCCGGCGGGCGATGGACCGATTGGCTGCGAAGGGACCCTGTTGACCAACACCGCGCTGCGCGAAACTGCTTTTCCGGACGCGGTGATCACCGAGGCCATCCGATGGACCGAGCAGACCGGCCCGCTCGACGATGCGCAAGCCCTGCGCACTGCAGCATCGCGCACAACCGATGCCCACGGGCAGATCATCGAGCGTGCGCTGCGGCTCGGCGAACGCATCGGCCTCCAGTCTGAGTTCGCACGCGCCCGGCAGTGGGCGCCGTGGGTGCTGCTCGCGCTGGTGGCGCTGATCGTGGTGGCCGGCCTCGGGCTGGCGGGCAACGTGGTCGGCGGCGGCGAGCGCCACATCAACGTGATCGTCGCGCTCGTGAGCCTGCTGGGCCTGCATGCGCTCACGCTGCTGCTGTGGCTCGTGGGCCTGTGGATGCCCTTTGCTTCCTTCAGTACCGCGTCGCTCGGCTGGATCTGGCTGTCGCTCACCGCGCGCGCGGCCGGCGGCAGGCGCGGCCAGGCGCCGCTGCTGGTGCGCGCCGCCACCGGGCTGCTCTCCCGCGCCAGGCTGCTGCCATGGGCCTTTGGGCTCGTGAGCCACGGCATCTGGTCGCTGTCGTTCGCCGTGGTGCTGGCCGCCATGCTGTTCGCGCTCGCGTTTCGCAGCTACACGCTGAGTTGGGAGACGACGATCCTCGAGCCGGCCTTCTTCGTGCGGGCCGTGCAGGCGCTCGGCTGGGCGCCGGCGCAGCTCGGCTTTCCCGTGCCCGATGCCGCCGCCGTGCTGGCGGCGGCCCCCGGTGCCGCAAACGCAGGCGGCCAGCGCACCTGGGCGCTGTGGCTCACCGGCTGCATCGTGGTGTACGGGCTGCTGCCGCGCGTGGTGCTCGTGCTGCTGAGCGCCTTCGTCTGGAAGCGCCGCCGCAAGGCGCTGCAGCCCGACTGGAGCGAGCCCTACTATCGCAAGCTGGTGGCCCGCTTTGAGGCGATGGCCCCGGCGGCCATCGTCGATGCCGATCCGGGCCGCACGCGCGGCGCGTTGCCCACGGGCCTGCCGGCCTCGGAACTGCATGACGCGCTCTTCGTCGTCGGCTTCGAGCTGCCGCCTGACATGCCCTGGCCCCCTGCCGCCCTGCCCGCCGGCATGGCGACGCAGGCGCAGCGCATCGACGGCAGCGCCCCTGCGCGCCGCACCCTGCTCGACCAGTTGGCCCACGTCCATCCGCGTACCGTGCTGCTGGTCTGCCACGCCGCATCGAGCCCCGACCGCGGCACCGAGCGCTTCCTGCGCGAGCTGCTCGCGCATTGCGGCGAGTGCCGCATCTGGCTGGCCGATGCGCCCCATGCCGGCGCCACGCAGCGCTGGCTCGACTGGCTGCGCGACACCGGCCTGGAGCGCGTCGCCGCCAGCGACCGCCTGGACGTCTCCTTGCAGGACGGGGTCGCCGCACCATGACGCCGCAGCCACCCATCCGTATCGCCGTCGTCGGCCACACCAATGCAGGCAAGACCTCGCTGCTGCGCACGCTCACGCGCCGCGTCGGCTTCGGCGAGGTGTCGCAGCGCCCGGGCACCACGCGCCATGTCGAATCGGTCGACCTCGACGTGGACGGCGCAGCCGCCGTGCGCTTCTTCGACACGCCGGGCCTGGAAGACGCGGTCGCGCTGCGCGAGCACCTGGCCGGCTTTGATCAGCAGGCCACGCCGCCCGAGCGCATCCGCCAGTTCCTGCAAGGCCCCGAAGCCCATGGCGTGTTCGAGCAGGAGGCCAAGGTGCTGCGCACCATGCTCGACATCGACGCAGCCTTCCTGGTCATCGACGTGCGCGAGCCGGTGCTGCCCAAGTTCCGCGACGAGATCGAACTGCTCAACTCCTGCGCGCGCCCCGTACTGCCGGTGCTGAATTTCGTGCGCGACGCCGCCAGCCGCGAACCGGCGTGGAGAGAGCTGCTCTCGGCCTATGGCCTGCACGTGCAGGTGCGCTTTGACGCGGCGGCCCCGTTCGTCGGCGCCGAGCAAGACCTGTACAACGACCTCGCCACGCTGCTGCGCGAGCGCCGCGACTTGCTGCGCGGCGTGGTCGATGCGCTGGATGCCGAAGCGGCCCGGCGCCGCCAGTCCGCCTGCACGCGCATCGCCGCGCTGCTCGTCGATGCAGCCGCGGTGCGCCGCACGGTGTCGTCCACCGAGTTCGCCGACGCGGCACGCCGCCAGGCGCTCGTCGCCGCGCTGCAGAAGGCCGTGTTCGACAAGGCCCAGCGCTGCACCGACGACCTGCTCGCGCTCTACGGCTTCCGCCAGGGCGACGCCGACGAGGCCCCGCTGCCGATGATCGAAGGCCGCTGGACGCTCGATTTCTTCAGCCCCGAAGCCATGAAGGACGCGGGCCTGCGGCTCGGCAAGGGCGCGGTCATCGGCGCCGCGGTAGGCGTGGTGGCCGACCTGGCAGTGGCAGGCATCTCGCTCGGCGCGGGCGCGGCGCTGGGCGGCGCCATCGGCGGTGCGGTGTCGCAGGGCTGGGGGCCGCTCGGCCGCAAGCTGGCCAACAAGCTGCGCGACGTACACGAACTCACGGTGGAAGACGGCGTGCTGTTCACGTTGGCCGCATGGCAGCTCAAGCTCACGCAGGCCCTGGAGCAGCGCGGCCATGCGGCCACGCAGCGCATCGCCGCGGATGCGCCCGAGAACGGCGACGCCCCCACGCGAGCCGCGGCGGCCGCGGTGCGTGGCGTGCAGCCGGCGCGCAACCATCCCGAATGGGAAGTCACGGGCGTGGCCAGCCGTGCGTTCTGGCGCCCTTCTCCGCAGCGCGAAGCACTCGTGGCCGACCTCTCGCACGCGCTGCTGCGTGCCTTCGAAGCCGCCTGAAACCGCCGCGTCAGTTCACCAGCGCCTGCAGCCGCGCGTAGTCGCCCGGCCGCGCGCCCATCTGCTCGGGCGTCGAACGTTTCGCGATCCGCTCCAGGAACAGTTGCCGGTTGGCTGGCGACACGGTCATGCCCTTGTCGCGCAGGAACTTCTCGTCCTCGAGCTCGCCGGCGATCACGCCCACGTTGGTCCACTTCGCGGTTTCCGCGAGCACCTTCTCGACCATCGCCTGCTGGGGCGGCGCGAGCTTTGCCCAGGCGGCCTTGCCGATGACGATGCCCAGCGTGTCGTAGACGTGCCCCGTCAGCAGCACGTATTTCTGGACTTCGTAGAGCTTCTTCGACTTGACGATGTCGAGCGGGTTTTCCTGCGCCTCCACCTCGTTCTTCTTGAGCGAGCCATAGAGGCTCATGAAAGGCAGCGTCACCGGCTTGGCGTCGAGCGCGGTGGCGAACAGCTGGTAGGCCGCGGCGGCGGGCACGTACAGGCGCAGGTCGCGGAAGTCCTCGGGCCTGGACAGCGGCTTTGCCGACGTGACCTGCCGCGCGCCGTAGTACACCGAAGCCACCATGCGGTTGCCGCTCTTCTCGTTGTAGCCCTTCATCAGCTCGGCCAGCAGCGGGCTCGCCAGGTATTTGCGCATGTGGTCGAGGTCCTTGAAGGCGAAGGGATAGGTTCCCAGGCTCAACGGCGGATAGCCCTCGGCCAGCGTGGCCTGCCCGACGTAGGCGATCTGCACCGAGTCGTTCGCCAGCATCAGCGGAAAGTCGCCCTCCTGCCCCAGCTTGGAGGAAGGAATGACCTCGATCTTGATCTTGCCGTCTGACTGCTCGGCGATCTTGCGCGCCGCCAACTCCGCCTGCTGGTGGAAGATGCTCGTGGGCTCGTAGACATGGCCCCACTTGAATTGCAGCACCTGGGCCTGGGCGTGGACAGCGATGACGCCACCCAATGCCATCAGCAGGACGCCCGCCCGGTGCCACGGCAAGAAGCTTTTCATGAACTCTCCCTCGATGAGAAAAGGCAAAACCAGTGCAAATTGCGCGCCAGCGCAAGGGAATGCCACGAAAACACCCCCGGGCTCAATCGTAAGGATTTGAAACAAAAAGTGGTAATCGGGTTTGCCCGAGCACGGGCATACGATCACGCAACAAACACAGATCAGAGGCCCCCATGTCCCCCTTGCCCCTCGAACCCGACGACGACAACAGCACGAACCCGAACGGTGCAGGCATGCGCAAGGGCCTGACCAGCTACGGCGACCGCGGCTTCTCGCTGTTCCTGCGCAAGGCCTTCATCAAGGGCGCGGGCTATACCGACGCGGCGCTCGACCGCCCCGTGGTCGGCATCGCCAACACCGGCAGCGCCTACAACCCCTGCCACGGCAATGCGCCGCAACTCGTCGAGGCCGTCAAGCGCGGCGTGATGCTCGCAGGCGGGTTGCCGATGGACTTTCCGACCATCTCGGTGCACGAGAGCTTCGCCGCGCCCACCAGCATGTACCTGCGCAACCTGATGGCCATGGACACCGAGGAAATGGTGCGCGCGCAGCCCATGGACGCCGTGGTGCTGATCGGCGGCTGCGACAAGACCGTGCCCGCGCAGCTCATGGGCGCGGCCTCGGCGGGCCTGCCGTCGATCCAGCTCATCACCGGCTCGATGCTCACCGGCAGCCACCGCGGCGAGCGCGTGGGCGCCTGCACCGACTGCCGGCGCTACTGGGGCAAGTACCGCGCGGGCGAGATCGACGCCGAGGAAACCGCCGACGTCAACAACCAGCTGGTCGCGAGCGTGGGCACCTGCTCGGTGATGGGCACGGCCAGCACCATGGCCTGCATCGCCGAGGCACTGGGCATGACGATGCCGGGCGGCGCCTCGCCGCCCGCTGTGACGGCCGACCGCATCCGCATCGCCGAGCAGACCGGCGCGCAGGCGGTGCAGATGGCGCGCGACCATCTCACCATCGACAAGGTGCTGACCCCCGCCGCCTTCGAGAACGCGATGCGCGTGCTGCTGGCCATCGGCGGCTCGACCAACGGCATCGTGCACCTCGCGGCCATTGCCGGGCGCATGGGCCTGGACATCGACCTGCACGCGCTCGACCGCATGGGCCGCGAGACGCCGGTGCTGCTCGACCTGAAGCCCTCCGGCCAGCACTACATGGAAGACTTCCACGCTGCCGGCGGCATGGCCGCGCTGCTGCGCGAACTCAAGCCGCTGCTGCACCTCGACGCGCTCACCGTCACGGGCCGCACGCTGGGCGAGGAGATCGAGCGCGCCGGGCCGGGCTTCAGGCAGGACGTGGTGCGTTCCGCAAACAACCCGATCTATCCGCAGGGCGGCATCGCCGTGCTGTGGGGCAACCTCGCGCCGGGCGGCGCGATCATCAAGCAGTCGGCCGCCGACCCGGCGCTGATGGAGCACGAAGGCCGTGCGGTGGTCTTCGAGAACGCCGAAGACCTGGTGACCCGCATCGACAGCGACGAGCTCGACGTGACGGCCGACGACGTGCTGGTGCTCAAGAACATCGGCCCCAAGGGCGCGCCGGGCATGCCCGAGGCGGGCTACATCCCCATCCCGCGCAAGCTCGCGCGTGCCGGCGTGAAAGACATCGTGCGCATATCCGACGGCCGCATGAGCGGCACCGCCTTCGGCACCATCGTGCTGCACGTGACGCCCGAGTCGGCCATCGGCGGGCCGCTGGCCTATGTGCGCAGCGGCGATCGCATCCGGCTCAGCGTGGCAAGGCGCGAGATCTCGCTGCTGGTGACGGACGAAGAACTGGCGCGCCGCGCGCAAGAGACGACGGTGGTCGAGCCCACCGCCGAGCGTGGCTACAGGAAGCTGTTCCTGCAGACCGTGACGCAGGCCGACAAGGGCGTGGACTTCGACTTTCTCCGTGCGCCGGATACGGTAGGGAAGGTGCCGCGGGCATGATGCTTTTCTTCAATGGCCGTTCGTGCATGGCGGCTTGCCGTTCGCCTGCCGCAGGTACGCAATCAGGTCTGCCCGCTCCATCGGGTCCGGTACGCCGTCATAGGTCATGGCGCTTCCTGGCACCATGGCCAGAGGCTTCGCCAGGAAGCGGTCGAGTGTCTTGTCGTTCCACACGATCTTCGAATTCTTCATGGCCTGCGAATAGCTGAAACCGGGCACGCTGCCGGCCAGCCGTCCGAACAGGCCGCAGTGCCTGGGCCCGACCCGGTCGGTCGCCAGCGCATGGCACGCCAGGCAGCGCGCATAGATCTGCTCGCCGCGCACCGCATCGGGCGCGGCGCCCCATGCGGCCATGCTTGAGAACAGCGCGGCAACCGCCAGAAGCTGCAGGGGCGTCACGACACGAAGGCCGAAGGCACCACCGGTGCTTCGCCGAGCGCCTGGCGCAGCACGGCCCAATGCATGGCTTCGTCGCCGAGGATGCTCGCCGCTGCCTTCGACAGATCGCGGTTCGCAAACAGCGGCACGGCCCCCAGGTAGGCGCTCACCGCGCCCTGTTCGAGCTTGGCCGCGAACCGCAGCACGTCCGCCTGCGACTTCAGCTGGTCCGCCGGGAAGTCGTACTTCGGCTTGGCTGCAACGGCCTTGCCGCCGAGCTTGGCGACCGTCTGGGACAGCAGCTCCGCGTGCGCCTTGTGGTGCCCCTGGAAGGTCAGCGCCAGGTCGAGCACCGGCTTCTCGAGCAGCTTGCTTTCGGCACCGAGCTGGTAAGCCGCAATGGCTTCCAGCTCCGCGCCCAGCGCGGTATTGAGGATCTGCACATCGTTCCCGCTCGCGCCGCCGGCCTTGGCGGCCAGCACGTCCTTGCCGGCCAGCAGCGCAACCGCGGCGCCGGACAGCACCAGGCCCGAATGGCCCAGGAACATGCGCCGGGCGGCAATGGGGGAAGTCATCTGAAAGAAGGACATTTTGTTTTCCTCGCAGGGGTGAACGTCACGAGCGGGGCGATTCCCGCGCGTCGACAAGGCTCGACAGCACACCCGCCACGATGCGATCGCAACGTGCGCCATCGAATGAGAAGGCGTCGCCCAAAGCGACGTCCATGTCGCGAGACAGGCCCTCGCGCAGCAGGCTGCGTGCGCGAAAGAAGCGCGTGCGCACGGTCGCTTCGGGCAGTGAGAGCGCAATCGAGGTCTGCGCCACGCTCATTTCCTCGACCGCCCGCAGCATGAACACGGTGCGGTAGGCATCGGGCAGCCGGTCGATGCGGCGCTCCATCAGAAGGCGGATTTCTTCGCGCATGGCCAGGCGTTCGGGTTGCAGGTCGGGATCGTCGGCCACCGCCGACGCCGGGTCCGGGTCCGGGGCCACGTGGTCTACGTTCGCCCCATCGAGCGGAATCACCTGTGCCCCTCGACGCCGCAAGCGCCCCAGGGCCTCGTTGATGACGATGCGCACCAGCCAGGTCGAAAGCTGCGCGTCGTCCCGGAAGGTGCCGATGGCCCGCCATGCGCGCAAATAGGCCTCCTGCACGGCGTCCTCCGTCTCGGAGTCGCTCTTGAGCACACTGCGCGCCGTGCGGAACAGCAGCTGGTTGTGGCGCCGCATGATGGCCGCGAAAGCCTGCGCGTCGCCCTGTGCGGAGCGCGCCGCAAGCTCGCGGTCGGATGCGCCCTCGGTGGCGGGGGCGGCGTCGGGGGTGGAGGCGATGTGGGGCATGGAGGCTGCTTTTCCCATTAGATGGTGCGAACCCGCGCCGCGTTTCAGTTATTTCTGCACGCGCCCGGAACACCTCGGTCACTGCCGCGTCACGCGCCAAACCTAGCATCCCACGGCTTTGGTTTCCCTTTCAACGAACCCTCGAAGACCGCATATGAAAATGAGCGCCCCCGCTCCCGCGCCACGCCCGGTTCGCGCCGCCCTCGCAGCCATCGGCGGCAGCCTCGTGATTGCAGCCTGCGGAGGCGGCAGCGGCGGTGGCATCGCGTTCCCGGTTCTCCCGCCGGCGCCGGCACCTGCCCCCGCACCACCGGCCCCTGCCCCGGCTCCCGCGCCCCTGGGCACGCTCGACGGCTCGGTCCCGCTGGTCATCGGCCACCGCGGCCTGCCGGGCCTGTACCCCGAAGAAACCAAGGTCGCCTACGAAGCCGCGGCCGACGCCGGCGCCGATTCGCTCGAAACCGACCTGCATCTCACCAAGGACTGCGTGCTCGTCGCGCGGCACAACCCCTGGCTCAGCGACAACACCAACATCGCCGACGTCGCCAAGACCAACACCACCGTCGCAGGCCGCAAGCGCACCGTGCCGGGTGTGCTGGTAAACGTGACGTACCCGCCCGTCGAGGCCAACGGCCCGGCCCAGCACCTGAGCGACCTGACCGACCCGAGCGATCCGAGCGATCCGAAGTCGGTGCTCAAGTCGCTCGTCGTCGATGGCGAGGACCACACCAACGACTGGTCGATCACCGACTTCACGATGGACGAGCTGCGCCAATGGATCCGCGGCACCACCTACGATGCCAGGGACCAGCGCCCGACGGACCTCAACGGCAAGCTGCCGATCCTGAGCTTCCAGGAAATCATCGACATCGCCAAGGCCAAGAGCGCAGCCACCGGCCGCACGCTCACCGTGTACCCGGAGACCAAGAACCCGATCTGGAACAACGCCCAGGCCATCGCCAACGGCTGCGGGCCGGCCGGCAGCCATCCGCTGGAAGACGCGCTGCTGAAGATCATGAATTTCAACGACCTGAACCGCAAGGACGCGCCGATCTTCGTGCAGAGCTTCGAGCCCGAGAGCCTGAAGTACCTGCGCTCGGCCGGCATGAAGGCTCGCGCGGTGCAGCTGGTGGACGGCAACGACGTCAACTACCAGACCGGCGAGATGATCTACGTCACCAACGACGTCTACACCTTCGTCGACGGCCGCCCCTACAGCTGGACGCTGGCCGGCAACCCGAAGTGGTTCGGCGAGATGCTCACGCCCGCGGGCCTGGCCGACGTGAAGACCTATGCCGACGGCATCGGCCCGTGGAAGCCGCAGGTCATGGCCCACACCATCGTGCCCTTCGTCGCAGGCAAGGGCCTGGCCGACGTGAACACCATCAAGCCCACCAGCCTGATCGCCGATGCGCACAAGGCCGGCCTGTTCGTGCACAGCTACACCTTCCGCAACGAGGCGAAGTACCTGGCAGGCATCTACAAGGGCGACCCGACGGCCGAATACCTCGCGTACTTCCGCGCGGGCATCGACGGCGTGTTCTCCGATTTCGCGAACACGGCGTTCGCGGCGCGCGCGGCCTACCTGAAGGAAACCGGCCGCTGAGGCCCAGGCCGGCCTGCGTACATGTACCCCGGCGAACGGTTCAACGGATACAGCCACCTGCTGGGCCTGCTGCTCGCATTGCCCGCGACAGCCCTGCTGCTCGCCAAGACCGTGCCCACCGGCGACCCTGCGCGCATCGCGGGAGCGCTGGTGTTCTCGCTCTCGGCCGTGGCCCTGTATGCGGCCTCCACCCTCTTCCACAGCACGCGCGGCCGGCACAAGCGCATGTGGGAGCGCGCCGACCATTGCGCGATCTACCTGCTGATCGCGGGCACCTACACGCCCTTCGCGCTGGTCACGCTGCAAGGTCCGTGGGGCTGGCTGCTGCTGGCGACCATCTGGGGCGCGGCGCTTTTCGGCATCTGGCGCGAGCTGATGCCGGCCGGAGGCAATGCGTTGAAGAAGCCATCATTGGCGCTGTACATCGGCATGGGCTGGCTCGGGGTGCTGGCCGCCGTGCCGCTGGCCGCGCGGCTCGAAGGCGCGGGGCTGGCATGGCTGCTGATCGGCGGCGTGCTCTACACGGCGGGAACGGTGTTCTACCGCAACCGCCAGGGCTTTCGGCATGCGCACGGGGCCTGGCACCTGTTCGTGCTGGCGGGGACGGCGAGCCACTATGTGGCGGTGGGGTGGTTCGTGCTGTAAGCCCTACTCCCGCGCAATGGCACGGAATTCACCCGGCGCCATGCCCTTGAGCCTGCGGAAGTGCCGGTTGAAATTCGAGATGTTGTTGAACCCCACCTCGTAGCAGATGCTGCTGACGTGCTGGCGCGTGGACAGCAGCAGCCGGCAGGCTTTGTCCACGCGCAGGCCGATCACCACGTCGGTGAAGGTCTGCCCCGTGGCACGGCGAAAGCAGCGCGAGAAGGTGTGCTCGCGCATGCCGACCACGGCGCTGACTTCGGCGAGCGAGAGTTCTTCCGCGTAGTTTTCCCGGATGTGGTCGAGCGCCGTGTGGATGCGCGTCGCGCGGCCGTTCTCGTCATGCGCGTCGTCCTGCAGCGACGGCGTGCAAAGCAGACGGTAGTCGTTCCACTGCGCGAGCTCGCTCAGCAGCGCAGTGAATTCCGAGAAGCGTGCGAGCCCCTGCAGCGCGTGGATGCGCCTGAAGCGCCCTGCCGTACCCTCGCCGAGGCCGAGAAACTGCACGCCATGCCGTGCGCGGGCCAGCAGCGGGCCCGCGTCATTGAGTTCGGGAAACAGCTCCATGCCCCGGCGCAGCGGTTCGTCGCCGAAGCGCAGCACCAGGCCACGCGGCTGCTCGGCTGCCCCGGTCGCGCGGTATTCGATGGCCAGCCTGTGCGGCAGCCTGGGGCCCAGAAGAACGACCGCTTTTGGGGGCACCTCCCTGTCCGCGCCGTCGCTCACGCGGATGCGCCCTGGCAAGGCCCCCGTGAGATGCAGTTCGTAGTCGTGCAGGCCGGCCTGCCGGTCGCGGGCTGCGTACGCTGCGTACTCGGTGCAGTGGATCGAGGTTTTCTTGTCGAACACGTCGGCACCGGGCCGTTGGAACATCGCGCGGCGCAGGGTGTCAGGCATGCGCGGTCGGGCAGCGATGGCTGGCGGGATCGTGTTGAACAAGACCGGATCTCCAACTAGAAAGGAATGGCCTCAGTCACCGGTGCGCTGCACCGTCTGCTGCTGGAACTTCGCAAGGGTGCGGTATTCGTCGCCGAGCTTGCGCGGCAGTGAGAGGTACACGGGCAGCAATTGCCGATAGAGCGCCGCGTTCTTCGGATTGGGCGTGTGGCGGTGCGTGGCGCCCACCATGCCCGACACCACGTCGAGGGAATCGACGTGCCCGAGCGCATAAAGCCCGAGGACGGCAGCGCCGAGGCAGGAGCTCTCGAAGCTCTCCGGCACCACCACTTCGCGGTCGAACACGTCGGCCATCATCTGGCGCCACAGCCCCGAGCGCGCAAAACCGCCTGTGGCCTTGATGCTGGTGCTCGTGCCCGCAATCGACTCGACCGCGGGCAGGATGCTGTAGAGATTGAAGATGACGCCCTCGAGCACGGCGCGGATCATGTGCTCCTTGCGATGATGGATGCCCAGGCCGAAAAAGGAGCCGCGCAAATCCGCATTCCAGTACGGCGCACGTTCGCCGGTCAGGAAGGGATGGAACACCAGGCCTTCGGAACCGGCCGAGACGCGTTCGGCAATGCGCGTGAGCACTTCGTAGGTGTCGATGCCCAGGCGCTTGGCGGTCTCTGCCTCGGCGGAGGCGAACTCGTCGCGCACCCAGCGCAGGATGATGCCGCCGTTGTTCACCGGCCCACCGACGACCCAGCGCCGGTCGGCCAGCGCATAGCAGAAGGTGCGGCCTTCGGCGTCGGTCATCGGGCGGTCGATCACCGTGCGCATCGCGCCGCTGGTCCCGATGGTCACGGCCACCTCTCCCGGCGCCACCGCGTTCACGCCCAGGTTGGAAAGCACGCCGTCGTTGGCCCCGACGACGAAGGGCGTGTCGCTCGACAGCCCGAGCTGCGCCGCCGTCTCGCCCGCCAGTCCCTCCACGTGCCAGGTCGTGGGCACCGGCGCCGAGAGCTGCTCGGCGCGCACACCCGCGAGCGCGAGCGCCCCGGCGTCCCAGTCGAGCTGCCCGATGTTGAAGAGCCCGGTGGCCGATGCGACCGAATGGTCCACCAGCCAGCGGCCGAACAGCCGGAAGAACACGTACTCCTTGATGCCGACGAAGCGCCGGGCGCGCGCGAAAAGCTCCGGGCGCTCGTGGCGCAGCCACACCAGCTTGGCCAGCGGCGACATGGGATGGATCGGCGTGCCCGTGCGGTGGTAGATCGCGTCGCCCTCCCACTCCGCGCGAATGCGCCCGGCCCAGGCCGCGCTGCGGTGGTCGGCCCAGGTGATGCTGCGCGTCAGCGGCGCGCCGTGTTCGTCCACCAGGATCAGGCTGTGCATGGCCGCGCTGAACGACACGCACAGCACATTGCCCGGCGCCGCCTTGCACTGCCGCACGCACGAGGCGATGGTCGACAGCACGGCCTAGTAGATCTGCTCCGGGTCCTGCTCCGCGGCCGCGGGTTCGGGCTGCAGCAGGGGGTACTCCACCGCATCGTTCGCCAGCACGCGCCCCGCCGGGGAAAAGGCGACCGCCTTGGTGCTGGTGGTTCCGATATCGACGCCGATGACGATGCGGTTCATGTGCCTTCTCCTGGACGACCATGCCGAGCAGCATGATGAAGATGATCGCGACGACCGAGATCCAGCATCACCTCCTCAAGATCGAAAAAATCAGCCGCTGGGGAATCAACCGGGTTTGTGCCGATGGCCAAGGGCTGGGATAGCGCTATCCTAGGACTGCGCTGTCCAATTAAATACTGGTATTAACCCCAATAAAAATGGCCAACACCTCCGAACGCCCCCGCTCCCGTTCTTCCAGCCGCGTCACGCTCGACGACGTGGCCCGGGTGTCCGGCGTCAGCCCGATCACCGTGTCCCGCGCGCTGCGCGGGGCGCGCAACGTGGCGCCGGACCTGCAGGCCCGCGTGCAGGCCGCGGTGGACAAGCTCGGCTACGTGCCCAACGTTGCTGCGCGTGCGCTGGCTTCGGCCCGCAGCTCCCATGTCGCGGTGCTGATCCCGTCGCTGACGAACGCCCTGTTCGTCGATTTGCTCGAGGCGGTGCAGGACACCCTGGCGCCTTCGGGTTTCCAGTCGTTGATCGGCGTGACGCACTACGACCTCGCGCAGGAAGAAGCGCTGCTGCTCAGCTATCTCTCGCAGCGCCCCGCCGGGCTGCTGCTGACCGGCCTCGACCGCAGCGCGGCGGCCTCGCGCATGCTCGAAGAAAGCGACGTGCCCTGCGTGCACCTGATGGAAACCTCGCCGGCGCCGGGCATCTTCAGCGTGGGACTCTCCCAGCAAGACGCGGCCCATGCGCTCACCGAGCACCTGCTGCAGCGCGGCCGCCGGCGCATCGCCTATGCGGCGGGCCAGCTCGATCCGCGTGTGATGCAGCGGCTCGAAGGCTATCGGCGGTCGCTGCGTGCGGCGGGCTGCCACGACCCGCAGCTCGAACTGCTCACGCCGGGCCCGACGTCCATGGCGCTCGGCGGACGGCAGTTCGAAGACCTGCTCGCCCGCCACCCGGACATCGACGCGATCTTCTATTGCAACGACGACCTTGCGCAGGGAGGCCTGCTCGCCGCGCTGCGCACCGGCGTCTCCGTACCGCAGCGCGTGGCGATCGCAGGCTTCAACGACCTCGACGGCAGCGACCAGATGCTGCCGTCATTGACCAGCGTGCGCACGCCGCGCAAGGAGATCGGCATGCGCGCCGCCTCGATGCTGCTGGCACTGATGCGCGGCGAGCCGGTGAGCGAGCGCACGGTGGACATGGGGTTCGAACTGGTGGTGCGGCAAAGCAGTTGACGGCGTCTCAGCCCGCCAGCGCAGCCACCACGATGCGCGTTGCCGATGCAATGACGTCGCTGCGTCCCTTCGCGTCCTTCTGCGGAAAGGTCAGGTACACCGACAGCACCAGCGGGGCACCGGCCGGCGGCCACAGCACGCCGACATCATTGGTGCTGCCGTAGGAACCCGAGCCGGTCTTGTCGCCCACCTTCCAGCCGGCCGGCACGCCCGCCAGGAAACGCTCGGTACTCGTGGTGTTGCCGAGCAGCCAGTCCTTCAACTGTTCGCGCTGCGCCGTGCCCAGCGCATCGCCCAGCGCCAGCCGCTGCACGCTGTCGGACATCGCCGCGGGCGTGGTGGTGTCGCGCAGGTCGCCGGGAATTGCGGTGTTGAGCTCGGGCTCCGTGCGGTCGAGCCTGAAGGCCTGGTCGCCGATGCCGCGCGCAAAGGCAGTGACCGTGGCCGGGCCGCCCAGCATCTTCAGCAGCAGGTTGGCGGCGCCGTTGTCGCTGTACTGCACGGTGGCGGCGCAGAGTTCGGCAACCGTCATGCCGTCGGCCATATGCTTCTCGGTGATGGGCGACCAGGAGACGAGGTCGGCCTTGCCGTAGCCGATGCGCCGCGCGAGCAGGCTGGCGTCTTTCGCGCTGTGTTCGAGCACGGCCGCGGCCAGCATCAGCTTGAAGGTGCTGCACAGCGGAAAGCGCTCGTGCGCCCGGTGCTGGATGCGCGCAGCGCTGCCGGTGTGGAAGCCGGCCACGCCCAGGCGGCCGCCCGAAGCGCGTTCGAGCTCGGCGAGCTGCGCCTCGGCCGAAGACGGCGATCCCGTTCGGGACCACGCGGTGCATGCGCCGGCGAGCGGCAGGACGGAGGCGGCGAGCAACAGGCTGCGGCGCTGGACGGGAGGATTCATTTCGTCTTCTCTTTCATTCGGCGAGTGGATGGGACGAAGCGAATCCTAGGAGCGCCCCTCCCGGCGATCCAGCCGCCCGGCGACGTTTCGCGTCCCGGGTGTATCTGCTGTAACGGCGCCGAGCGGCTTCAGGCCGGCGGCGGCGGCGCAGGCCGAAGGCATGTCTTCGCGATCAGCACGGCTCCCGACACGCAGCACAACGCGAGCATGAGCAGCGCGTACCTCGCGCCCCGGGTGAGCAGCGCAACGTCCAAAGCCGAAAGGCCTGTGCCGCCGTGTCCCAGGATCATTCGCTGCGAGTCCTCGGGCAGTTGCGCCATCGCCACGCCCAGCGTCAACGCTGTGCCCACCATGATTCCCGCGTTCTGGAGCGTCGAGCGCACGCCGTTGGCGATGCCTCGCCGATGGGGACGCACGCTCTGCAGGATCGACGCGTTGTTGGGCGTCACGAAACTCCCTATGCCGCAGCCGAGCATCAGCAGGCACACGGCAAGCTGGCCGGCACCGATCGACGGCTGCAGCAGCGCGGCCAGCAGCGCCAGCGCGCCTGCGGCAAGCAGCATCGCAGCCATGCAGATCGATTCGGGTCTGAAGCGATGCAGCAGGCCGCCGGCAACGGGCGCGGCCACCAGCATCCCGAGGGCGACAGGCGCCACGCGCAGCCCGACATCCGAGGCAGACAGGGCCGTGCATGCCTGCAGATACAGCGCAATCAGCAAAAGAGGCGCCGCCTGCGTCATCGACAGCAGCAGGATGCAGATGTAGGCGGTGCGGCGCCGCAGGTCGCCGAAGAGTTCGGGGTCGACCAGCGGACTGGCCACGCGCCGCTGAAGCCGGGCGAACGACAGGATTCCCGCGCCGCCCGCGAGCAGGAAGCCCCACACCGACATGCTGGCCCAGCCATGGCTCCCCGCCAGCGAGAGCGCATAGGTGACGCATCCGATCCCGACCAGGGACAACGCGGCGCCGGCCATGTCGAAGCGCTCGGCACGGACCGCCGCCGTCTTCGGGAGGATCCGCCACGACCATGCCAGGACGCACAGGCCGACGGGAACATTGAGCATGAAGAGAACCCGCCATCCCCACCACGACACGATGAAGCCGCCCGCCAGCGGGCCGGCGACCTGGGCCAGCGCGGCCACCATCGCGAGCACGCCCAGGGCGAGCCCCATCCTGCGGCGGCCGAACGCATCGCCCACCAGGGCACTGGTGTTGGCCATGACGCCCGCGGCGCCCACGGCCTGGCAGATGCGGAAGACAAGCATCGTTTCCGCGCTCGTCGCGACGGCACAGGCCGCACAGGCGACCACGAAGAGGCCCAGCCCCGCCAGGAACAGGTGCCGCCGCCCCCACAGGTCGGCGAGCCTTCCGAAGCTGAGGATGCACACGGTGCTCACGAGCATGTAGGACAGCAGGATCCAGCTCGCCTGCGCGGGCGAGGCCTGCAGGCTGCGCCCCACCGCGGGCAGCACCACGTTGAGCGCGCTGAGGTTCAGGAAGCACAGCAGCGCACCGAGGCATGCCGCGGCGAGCACGGCCCACCCGGCCCTGTCCTCGTCGTCGGCAGCCGCTTCTGCGCGCGAAGAGCCTGTGAGGAATGCGGCCGCCACCGGTTCAGTCTTCGCTCTTGAATCCCGAGGCCTTGACGATGGGGCGCCAGTACTCGCGGTCTTCGTTCATCACCCGGGTCACTTCCGCGCCGGGAAGCCCCGTCGGCTCGAGGCCCATGTGATCGAGTTGCCCGCGCACCCGCGGGTTGCGAATCGCGGCCAGGAACGCGCTTTCGAGCTTCGCCACAACGTCCTTCGGCGTGCCCGCCGGCACGAACGCGGCATAGGCCGCGTTGGCCCGGTCGAACGCGTCGTAGCCCGACTCCTTGATCGTCGGAACGTCGGGCAGCCAGCTCAGCCGCTTCGTTCCTGCGACGCCCAGGATGCGCAGCTTTCCGGAACGGTGCAACTCGAGCTGGCTGGCCAGCGCGTCGGTGCCGACCGGCACGTGGTCGCCGATGATGTCGGTCGCCAGCGGCGCCCCGCCCCTGTAGGTGACCGCCGTCAGAGGCACGCCGATGGCTTTGGACAGCTGCAGCACGCTGAAGTGAAGCCCGCCCCCGAGGTTGGTCATGCCCACGCTGGCCTGGCCGGGGTTCTTCCTGATCCAGGCCACATATTCGGGAACCGTCCGGTACGGCTGGCCCGCGCCGGTGGAGACGACGCTGGGCACGTTGGCGAGGTGGGCAACAGGAATGAAGTCCTTGTCGACGTCGTAGTTCAGCCGCGCATAGGTCATCGGAAAGAACACGAACGGCGGGGTCGCGCCGATCAGGATCGTGCGCCCGTCAGGCCGCGCGGTCTTGACGGCCTCGATGGAAATGCGGGTCGACGCGCCAGGCCGGTTCTCCACCAGCACCGGTTCCTTGAGCGCCGTGCGCAAGTCCTCGGCCACCGAGCGTGCCAGGTTGTCGAGCGCGCCACCCGGTGGAAATCCCACGATCAGCCTGATGGGCGCGTTGTTGTCCGCATGCGCGAAGCTTCCGCCCAGGGCGACCAACGCACTGAGCACGAGTGTCTTTGGAAACGAGGTCATGGTGAGATACCTGCAAGGTTGATTGACGAAGAACAAGAAGAGAAATGGCGTGCTCAGAAGGCCAGGACCGGCAGCGGATTGGCCGGCCGGTGGTGGGCCTCGAAAGCCGCCGCGGCCTGCAGCAACTGCAGGTCTTCGCGGAAGCCGCCGACGAGCTGCATGCCGATGGGCAAGCCGTCGCGGCCCGCGCCGCACGGCAGGCTGATGGCGGGGTGCCCGGTGAGGTTGAACGGCATCGTCCAGGGGAACCAGTTGGGCCGCAGCTCCGCAAATTCCCTGCCGTCGATCTCGATGCTTCCGAAGAGGTCCTGGTCGATCGGCAGCGCCGTGCGCGAAAGAGTCGGCGTGAAGATGAAGTCGTGCGTTTCCAGTTGCGCCTGGACTTTGCGAAAGAGCGCAGTCCTCGCGAACATGGCCTGCTGGAAGGCGACTCCGTCGACGTGCTCCGCCAGCGCGAGCTGCTGCAGCAGCGAGGGACTCAACCGGTCGGCATGCGCCTCGGCCAGCGGAGCGAAGCGGCCCCGCCAGCTCGTGTGATTGATCACACGCCACACCGGCTCGACGTCATAGCCCTCTCCCGACATCTCCTCCAGGTCCGCGCCCAGTGACCGCAGGGTTGCAAGGGCGGCCTCGAAAGCGGCGGCGACGTCGGCGGCAATCGGCCGCCCCGCCGGGGTCGCACTGAAAAGGACGCGCTTTCCTCGCAGGTCGCCGCCGGGCTGCAGGTCGTCGAAGTAGCGCCGGGCCGGCACGCCCAGCGACCAGGGGTCCGAACCGTGGGCGCCGGTCATCGCCTGCAGCATGAGCGCCGTGTCGCCCACGTTGCGCGTGGTGGGCGTCACGTAGGTGTAGTTGCCGAACGCGTCCTGCACCTGGCTGTGCGGAACCACGCCCAGGCTCTGCTTCAGCCCGACCACGCCGTTGCATGCCGCGGGAATCCGGGTGGAGCCTCCCCCGTCGGTCGCAATGGCCAGCGGCGCGATGCCTGCCGCCATGGAAACGGCTGCCCCGCCGCTGGAGCCGCCGCTGGTGCGCGTCGGATCCCATGCATTGCGCGTGCTGCCGAAGAGCGGCGCGTCGGTCATGCACTTGGCACCGAACTCCGACGAGGTCGTCTTGCCGATGAGGATGCCGCCCGCCTCGCGCATGCGCGCCACGGCCACGGCGTCGTGCGCGGGCACGTGATCGCGATGCAGCAGCGATCCGTAGGTGGTCCTGACGTTCGCGGTGTCGACGATGTCTTTCACGGTGAACGGCAAGCCGTGCAGTGCCCCCACGGTGTCGCCTCTCATGATCGCCTGCTCGGCCTGCCGGGCTTGTTC
The DNA here is from genome assembly GCF_001425205.1 of Variovorax sp. Root411. Classification (GTDB taxonomy): domain Bacteria; phylum Pseudomonadota; class Gammaproteobacteria; order Burkholderiales; family Burkholderiaceae_C; genus Variovorax. The sequence continues at coordinate 120,294 of NZ_LMDW01000021.1, read as the reverse complement.
CGTCGCCTCGTCGTGGCAAAGAGTGATGAAGCAGTTCAGGTGCGGCTGGAGCACGTCGGCGCGGCGCAGCACCTCGTCGACGATCTCCACCGGGGAGAGTTCACGCTGCGCGACCAGCGTGCGCATCGCCGACGCGAACATCTCGCAGATCTCGGACCTTGGAAGGCGCGGAAAATTCTTCATGCGTAGATGATTGATACGCGGCAACATTACGTCCAATACTGTTTTCTCGAAAAGGCATATGCACAGCGTATGGCTACACCCGACCTCAGATCGCTTCGCTACTTCGTGGCCGTTGCCGAGGAGCGCAGCGTCGGCAAGGCGGCGCGGCGGCTCAACATGGCCCAGCCGCCGCTGTCCGTTCACATCAAGAACCTGGAAGCGGCCATCGGCGCGCCCTTGTTCCGCAGGGCGGCGCGCGGCATGGAAATCACCGACGCGGGAAACGCCCTCTTCCAGCGCGCCAAGGAGGCGTTGCTGCTCGCCAACGAAGGATTCGACGCCGCGCGCGCCGTCGGCTCGGGCAGCAGAGGGCGACTCGCGGTCGGAACCATGCTCGTGCTGTCCTACCTGGTGCTGCCACGGCTGGAAAACGAGCTTCGGCTGCGGCTTCCGGACGTGGAGATCCAGTATGTGGAGCTGAATGCCGTCAACAACGTAGAGGCCATCACCGACTCGGACGTATCGGTCGCGATCTGCATCCCACCGATTGCCCGGGCAGGCATCGCGGTCGAGCGCATCGGGACCCAGCCGCTGCTGCTTGCCCTGCGATCGGATTCGCCGTTGGCGAGGATGTCCAGCATTCCGCTGGCGCGCCTCTCCGGCATGCCTCTGATCGGCCTTCCTGTTCCGGAAGGCGACATCGACAAATCCGTCGTCACCGCGATGCTGCGCAGGCACGAGGTCAGCATGCCGATTGCGCAGCGGGTCGAGACCATGGTGTCCGCATTGGCGCTTGTGCTGGCGGGCAAGGGCGTGGCCATCCTGCCCGCCTGCGCCCAGATCGGCCGGCCTCCGGGCGTGGTGTTCCGCCCCTTTCGCGGCGTCGACGCGACGATGGACATCGCCGCGTGCTGGCGCAGCGATTGGGACAGTCCACTCATCAAGCCGTTTCTGGCGTGTGCGCGCGCGGCGTTGCGGCGGCCTTGAAAAAGCCCGTTGCTATCATCGAACAATGCGGCCACCGGCACCGTGGTGGCGGAGGAAACCAAGTGCGGCTCAAGCTAAGAACGAAGACAGCACTGCTGATCACCTCGCTCGTACTCACGCTGGTCGGCGTGGCTGGCTGGTGGCAGTACCGGAGCTTGTCCAGCGAGTACATCAACCTGATGCGCGAGCAGCAGCAGGCACTGACCGACAGCGCAGCGGCGGATCTCGACTACAAGCTCGAAATCCATCTGGCCGCCCTGGAGCGCGCGGCCCGCGAACTCGGCGTGCACGGCTTCGCGGATCCCGCGGCGCAGCAGCGCTTCCTTGCGGACCAGGACCTGCGCGCGATGTTCGACAACGCCGCGCTGGCGACACTGGACGGCGCCATCGTTGCCATCAACCCACCCACGAGCCGGCCTTCGAACGTCGGCGACCGCGACTACTTCCGGCGCGTGCGCGACATGGGCCAGCCCGCGATCTCGGCGCCCCTGCTCACCAAGAGTACCCAACAGCCCGCGGTCGTCATGGCGGTCCCGGTCGAGGGTCCTGGCGGCCGCCTCGCCGGCGTGCTCGGCGCGGCGCTGAACCTGCAGCGTGCCAACGTGCTCGGCGACCTCAGCCGCGCCACCATCGGCCGGGGCGGCTACTACATGATCGTCACGCGCGGCCCGTCCCCGCAGGTCGTCATGCACCCTGATGCGAACCTGCTGCTCAAGCCCGCAGCCGCCGTCGCCTTCAACGGCGGCACCGAGAACGACATGGCCACGCGCGCCGCCGTGCCCAGTGCCGACTGGGAACTGCGCCTGATCGTGCCTGCGCGCATCGCCTACGCGCCACTGGAACAGGCAAGGCGCAACTTGCTGCTGCAATTGATCGGACTGGGCCTGGGCTGCGCGCTCTTGGTCTGGCTGGGCACTGCGTGGGTCATGCGCCCCCTGGAGGCGCTGAGCGGTGCGATCCGTACCCTGCGCCGTTCGCCGGACAGCGAGGTAAGGCTCGATGTCGTCGCCAACGACGAGCGAGGGGACCTGGCGCGCGAGTTCGACGCGCTGATGACTGACCTGCGCGAGCAACGGCTCGAGATGGCAGCGGTCACCGATGCATCGCCCGTAGGATTGTTCCGTTGCGACAGCGACGGGCGCATGACCTACGTGAACGACGAATACCTGGCGATCCACGGGCTCGAGCGGAAGGACGCGGAAGAAGGCTGGCTCACGCTCGTGCGCGAGGAGATTCGAGAGACGGTTCGCCAGGACTGGGTACGCGTTGTCAGCGCGGCCGCGCCGTTGAGCGCCACACGCCGGCTCCATCGCAGGGACGGAACCCAGGTGCTGGTGGCATTGAGAAGCCGGCCTGTGCTCGCCGAAGGCCGCGTCCTCGGCCATGTGGGAACGGTGACCGACATCACCGAGCGCACGCGGGCCGAACGGGCACTCCGCACGTTGACGGCCATCTTCGACATGACGACCGACTACATCGTCCAGCTCGATGCGGCGGGGCGGCTCATCTACATGAACCCGGCCGCGCGCCGCCGCACGGGGCTGGCCCTCGACGCCCCCGTCGAACAGTTCAGCGCGGCCGACTTCAACCCGCCGGAGACGATGGAAAGGTTCCGCTCGGAGGTGGTGCCCACCGCTGTCAAGACCGGCGTATGGGTGGGCGAATCGATGGTGTGGGACGCCGAGCACAACGAGTTTCCGGCCAGCCACATGGTGATCGCGCATCGCGACAAGCGCGGCAAGGTGGAGTATTTCTCGGGGCTGATGCGCGATATTTCGTCGGCCAAGGCCGCGGAGCGGGCGCTGCGCGACAGCGAGCATCGCCTGCGCATGGTGACGGACCACCTGCCGGCGCTGGTCTCCTATCTGGACCGCGACCTGCGGTTGCGCTTCGTCAACAAGGCCTATCAGGACTGGTTCGGCGTTCAGCCCGAACAACTTCTCGGCCTGAGCCTGCGCGAGTTCTACGGCAATGAAGCGTGGGCGCAGATGGAGCCTCACATGCGCGCGGCACTGGCCGGGCGCCAGGTCACTTACGAGCGCAGGCTGGTGACGCCCGGGGGGCGCCGCGATATCCAGGCCACGCTGGTTCCCGAGCGCGACGAACATGGCGAGGTGATCGGCCTCTATACGCTGGACAGCGACATTACCGCGCACCACGAGGCGGAGGAAGCCCTCCAGGAAAGCGAGGCGCGCCTGCGCACGGTGGCCGACGCACTGCCGATGCGCGTGGCCTACATCGATGCGGAGGAGCGATACCGGTTCAACAACCTGGCCTACGAGCGCGGGTTCGGACTCTCCCGCGACCAGATCGAGGGGCACACCGTGAAGGAGCTCCTGGGCGAGCCCGCCTACGAGGCCGTGCAACCGCACATACGCGCGGCCTTGGCCGGCGAGGTCGTCACTTTCCAGAGCGAGATCGACAAGAGCGACAGCTACTACTGCTACGAAGCCCAGTACATTCCGCAGCCTGCGGTGAACGACGAGGCCATCGTCGGCTTCCATGCCGTGATCACCGACATCACGCGGCAAAAGCTCGAGGAGAAACGCCTCGTGAATCTGGCGCAGATCGACCCTCTCACCGGCCTTGCCAATCGCGCGGGGTTCGAGGTGCGCCTGGCGGAGGCGATGGAGCGTGCGCGCGGCCCCGGTGCATTGATGGCGCTGATGTACCTGGACATCGATGGATTCAAGAAGATCAACGACCAGTTCGGGCACCAGACGGGAGATGAGCTGCTGCGGGGCTTCGCGGGCAGGTTGTCGCAGGCGCTGCGCTCCGGCGATGTGCGCGCGCGCCTGGGCGGCGACGAGTTCACGGTGATCATGGAGGGCTTGCCCAATGCAGATGCCGCGATCTCCGCCGCCGCGAAGTTGATCAAGGCCATGCAGGCGCCGTTCACCACCGAGCAGCGGAAGATCGCCATCAGCACGAGCATCGGCGTGGCGTTCTACCAAGGCGGCACCGCAACGGCCGCCGCGCTCGTCAAGCAAGCCGACGAGATGCTCTACCAGGCCAAGGGGGCGGGCCGCAACAACTTCCAGGTGGCGCCACGCCCCGTCGAAGGAAAGCGCATGTGACGCGGCAATGGGCCTGCGCCAGGTTTTGCCTCCGCATCCAGAGCATCCTGCCCGCAGCTATGCTCGCTCCACATGCCGCCACCAGCCACGATTCCCCGCGCGCCTCGCCGCTCGTTGGCCGTGCTCGCCTGCACCCTGTGGCTGGCCTTCGCAAGTCCCGCATCGGCCGCGCAAGGCTGCCTCGACACCGCCACGCAAGCGCCATCCCCATCGCGCGCACTCGCCATGGCCACCTTGGCGCTGCAGGAGCACGAAGCCTTCGGCGGCCAGGCCATGGACGCCGAAGGCCGCATGACCGAAGCCGGCAGCTCCGAGGCCGATGACACGCGCCCCACCCTGCCGGGCCTGGCGCCATGGCAGCGGGTGCTCGGCTATTGGCAGGCGGTCGATCCGCTGCTCCCGTCGCTCGTGCGCTTCGGCGCCCTGCGCCCCGCCGACCGGCACCTGCTGATGCAGGCGTTGAACGAGGCAACGGCCGGGCGCCTTCAGGGCATGGGCGTAGGCCCCGACGAGGGGCTTGATTCAGCGGAGTTGCGCGCGGTGCAGGTCGCCCTCGCCCGCGTCGCGGTGATCGACACGCCATGGTCCGCGGCCTTCATCAGCTGGCTGGCGCGGCAGGCCGGGCTGGCGGGCGACGAGTTCGTTTTCTCCGAAGCGCATGTCGACTATGCGGGCGCCGCCTGGCAAGCCGGCATCGACGAGGCCGCGGGCCGGCCCACGCGCTACGCCCTGCGAGCCTGCGATTTGCGGCGAACGCCGCCGCGCATTGGCGACATCGTCTGCCAGGCGCGGGGCGCGGGCGCCGAACTCGACACCTTCGACAAGATCGGTGGAGTGCTGGCCACGCGCGACACCGGCGGCGAGCCGCTGCCGATGCATTGCGACGTGGTGGTGGCCGTGGATGCCACGGGCTTCGACACCGTGGGCGGCAACGTGCTGCAGTCGGTCACGCGGCGCCGGCTCGACTTTGCGCCGGGCACGCGGTGGCTGGACCCGAGCTACCTGCCCGAGGGATGCACGCCGGGCACAACGGGCGCGCCGGGCTGCATCGATCGCCACATGAGCCGCCAGCCCTGGTCGCTGCTGCTGCAGTGGCGCTGAACCGGCTTACTTGTAGAAGGCCTCGACCTTGCCCTTCAGCTTGAGCAGCAGGGGCTTGCCCTTGCGGTCGAGGGTCTTGCCGGCGGGCACTTTGACCCAGCCTTCGCTGATGCAGTATTCCTCGACGTCGAGGCGGTCCTTGCCGTTGAAACGGATACCGATGTCGTGCTCGAACGCGGCGGCCACATGGTGCGGGCTGCGCGGATCGATGGAGAGATGGTCGGGAAGGGGTGGGCGGGGAGTGGCTTCTGTCATGGCGCGTGATGATAGGGGCTCCGCGCCCTGCCCTAGCGCCGCTTCTTCTTCGCGTGCTGCGCCGGGGGCTTTGGCGCGAAGCCCAGGGCGGCACGGGCCAGCGCGTCGGCCTCGCCGTTGCGGTGGCGCGGAATCCACTGCACGCGTGCGTCGTCGAAGCTTGCGAGCAGGGCGCGGGCATCGTCGAACAACACGGCCATGCGCGCGATCGGCTTCGCTTTGGACACGGCCAGCTGCTCGACCAGGATGCTGTTGTCGCTGTAGGCCCGCACTGCCGTCGCGCCGCGTGCGCGCAGCTCCTGCAGCGCCAGCGTCAGTGCGTGCAACTCGGCCTCGTTGTTGCAGCCCGTGGTGTGCGTGGCCTGCGACAGCGTGTGGCGCGTGCCGTCCGGCGCGGTGATGACGGCGCCGATGCCCATGCGGCCCGGGTTGGGCATGGCGCTGCCATCGCAGTACACGGTCCACGGAAGAAGGCTGTCGGGCCTGCTGGATTCCCCTGCGCTCATTCAGCAGTTGTTGCGCTTGATGCCCGCGAGGTTCTGGCAGGGCCGCTGGCCCGGCGGCGGTCCGGAGTCGCGCGCATGCTGTGGCTGCCTGCGGATGGGCCGCACGCCGTCGTAGTAGGGATCGGGGCTCAGGATGACGACGCCGGGAGGATCGGAAGCCGTGGGCTGCTGCGTATCGGCGGGGTAGCGCGGAATGATGGCCGGGCCCGACGGCGGATTGCCGGCCACTTGGCTGGGCGCCGGCAGCGGTGCTACTGGTGCGGCACCGGGGGCCGGGGTGTAGTCCGGCCGGCGCGCCTCGCCGGGCGGGGATTCGAGGATCGCCACCTGTCGCGACTGCTTGCTGCCCGGCGGGCAGGCCACGTTGGTGTACGAGATGGCGCCGCTGGCGTCGATGCAGCGCACCACCTCGGCGTGGGCGCCCAGCGCCGCAGCGAGGATCGCGAGGGAGACAGCCAAGGTGCGCATCGGATGGGTTTTCAGCGGAGGTTGCGGGCAGGCCGACACCCGGGAACGGCCCCGGGTCATCCACTGTAGCCGTTGCGTGCCCGATGCGCACCTGCGGCATGATCGCGGCATGGACAACCACCGCCCGCATCCGCTCGTCATCGTCAAGCTTGGAGACACCTTCGAGACCCTGCGCGCGCAGCACGGCGACTTCGAGCACTGGATCGCCGACGGGCTTGGCACGCGCACGCTGCCCCTGCTGGTGGTCGACCCGCGCCGCGGCGACGCGCTGCCCGACCCGGCCCGGGTGTCGGGCGTGGTCGTCACCGGCTCGCATGCGATGGTGTCGCACCGCGACCCCTGGAGCGAGGCCACGGCCGCCTGGCTCGCGCAGCTCGTGGCGCACGACACGCCGGTGCTCGGCATCTGCTACGGCCACCAACTGCTCGCGCATGCGCTCGGCGGCGAAGCAGGCAATCATCCGGGCGGCGTGGAGGTCGGCACCGTCACGGTCACCCTCGAAGAGGCCGCCGCCACCGACCCGCTGCTGCGCGACCTGCCCGCGCAGTTTCCGGCGCACGTGGTGCACTGGCAGAGCGCGCTTCGCCTGCCCGAAGGCGCGGTGCGGCTGGCCGGCAACGACCACGAGCCGGTGCACGCCTTCCGCATCGGCAAGCACGCCTGGGGCGTGCAGTTTCACCCTGAGTTCGACGCCGAGGCCATGCGCGGCTACATCGACCTGCTGGCCGACGACCTGGCTGCCGCCGGCGTCGATCCAGCCACGCTGCGCGAGCGCGTAGGTCCTACCGACACGGCGGCCGGGCTGCTCGGGCGCTTCGCGCGGATCGTCGAAGCGCACCACGGCATCTGAGCTTAGGCGGCCCGAAAGCGCCGCCTGTCCGTCGGACCGCGACTACAGGAAGCGCCGCGCGCTTCGGTTAAGGTGCGGTCCATTCGCCGTTTGCCAACCCTTCTTTCATGACCACTCCTTCCACCGCGCCAGCGCGCAAGCATTTTTCGATGATCCGGGGGTTCCACCTCGCCGATGCGTTCACGCTCGGCAATGCGGCCTGCGGAGTGGGCGCGGTGTTTCTGGCGATGGCCTTCATGGCGAGCCATTCGCTCGCACAGTTCCTGTGGGCGGCAGCGCTCGCGCCGGCCGCCTTCATCTTCGACGTGCTCGACGGCCGCATCGCGCGCTGGCGCCAGACCCAATCGGCCCTCGGGCGCGAGCTCGACTCGCTCGCCGACGTGATCTCGTTCGGCGTGGCGCCCGCCGCGCTCGGCTTCGCGGCCGGACTGAACGGCGGCTGGGACTGCGTGATCCTGATCTATTTCGTGGGCTGCGGCGTGAGTCGGCTCGCGCGCTACAACGTCACGGCCGAAGCGCTGTCGGCCGGCGCCGACAAGGTGAAGTACTTCGAGGGCACGCCCATCCCGACCAGCGTGGTGCTGGTGGGCGTGCTGGCGTACGCGGCCTGGCAGGGCAGCATCGGCGGCGCACTGTGGGGCGGCGCCTGGGCCGTCGGGCCGTGGCAGCTGCATCCGCTGGTGTTGCTGTTCGCCTTGTCGGGCACGCTCATGATCAGCAAGACGCTGCGCATTCCCAAGTTCTGACCGTTCAAGACGAAGGAGACCCACCGATGACGATGAAGCTGCATTTCGATCTGCACAGCCGCTCGCAGATCGGCACCAGCGGCCTCGACCAGCTCGTCCGCATCGCCGAGGCGCAGCCGCTGTCGCCCTCCTGCGATCACTTCTACTTCCTGCGCCACGGCCAGACCGGGCGCAATGCGCAGCGCATCTTCCAGGCGGTGGACGAGCCCCTGAGCGAACTCGGCCTGCAGCAGGCCGCGCGCGCTGCCGGGCTGCTGGCGGGCGAGCCCATCCGCACCGTCGTGTGCAGCGATGCGCGGCGCGCGAACGACACCGCGCACGCCGTTGGCACGGCGCTAAAACTGGTGCCGGCAGCTCAGGCCGCGCTGCGCGAGCGCAACTTCGGCGCGCTGATCGGCACCTCGTCCGCCAACATCGACTGGGCTTGCGAGCCCGAGGGTGGAGAGACCCTCACGCAATTCGTCGCACGCACGCGCGCCGCCCTCGACGAGGCCCTGCGGCTGCCCGCCCCGGTGCTGGTGGTGGCGCACGGCGGCACGCTCTACGCGCTGGCCGCGCTGCTGGGCGTGCCCATCGACCTCGGCCTGCTCGGCAATGCGCAGCCATTGCGTTTCGAGCGCAGAGGCCCTACATGGGGCATAACGCCGCTTTTGCGGCAAACCGACGGCAACGCAGCCCTCGCCTAGCCCCGAACGTCCCGGGCCCTGTGCCGTCCACCCAACGAACTGCCACACACCATGGAATTCAAGGACTACTACAGCGCCCTGGGCGTCGACCGCACCGCGTCCGACGACGAAGTGCGCAAGGCCTACCGCAAGCTCGCCCGAAAGTACCACCCGGACGTCAGCAAGGAGGCCGACGCGGAGCAGCGCATGCGCGACATCAACGAGGCCAAGGACGTGCTCGGCGACAAGGAAAAGCGCGCGGCCTACGACGCGCTCGCCGACCGTGTCGCGCGCGGCGGCCACCCCGAGGGCGGCTTCCAGCCGCCGCCGGGCTGGGACCAGGGCTTCGAGTTCCATCGCGGCCCGCGCCAGGGCCCGGCCGACCACGCCGACTTCAGCGAGTTTTTCTCGTCGCTGTTCGGCGAGGCCGAGCGGCGCGACGCGGCGCGGCAGAACTACAAGGCGCGCGGCGAAGACCACCATGCGGCCATCGAGATCGCGCTCGAAGACGCGCTCAACGGCGCCGAGCGCGAGATCACGCTGCGCGCACAGACGGTCGACGCGCAGGGCCACCCGCAGTGGCAGAACCGCACGCTCAGCGTGAAGATCCCGCCGGGCGTGCACCCGGGCCAGTTCATCCGCCTCGCGGGGCAAGGCATGCCCGGCCACGGCGGCGAGCCGCCGGGTGACCTGTACCTCGAAGTGCGTATTGCGCCGCACAAGCTGTACCGCGTGGAAGAGCGCGACCTGTACATGACGCTGCCCGTCACACCCACCGAGGCCGCGCTGGGCGCGCAGGTGCAGGTGCCGACGCCGATCGGCGGCCTGGTCGAGGTGACCGTGCCGCGCAATGCGCGCAACGGCCTGAAGCTGCGGCTCAAGGGCCGGGGCCTCGCGGGCAAGACGCCCGGCGACCTGTACCTGCTGCTCGACATCGCCCTGCCGCCCGCCGACGGCGACGATGCGCGCAAGGCCTACGAGCAGCTGGCGCAAGCCACGGCATCGTTCCACCCACGCCAGCATCTGGGAGTCTGAGCATGGTGAACTTCACCCTTGCCACCGCCACCGCCATCAGCGCCTCGCAGCCGCTTGCGGCGAGCGAACTGGCGCACGCCGTCGGCGCCGACACTGCCTGGGTCGTGCAACTGGTCGAGGTCGGCATCCTGCGGATCGAAACGGCCGAGACCCAGCCCGAGCACTGGCAATTTTCCAGTGCCGACCTGCAGCACGCGCTCGAAGTGCGCCGGCTGGAGCGCGACTTCGGCGTGGGGCTCGATGCCGCCGCGCTGATCCTCGACCTGGAGCACGAAGTGCGCCGTCTCAAGGCCTTGCTGCAGGCACACGGCCTGCGCTGACGCTAACGATGAACAACAGCAACGCCAAGATCCGCTGCGCATGGGCCCAGACCGACCCGCTGCTGGCCGCCTACCACGACGCCGAATGGGGCGTTCCCGAGCGCGACAGCCGTGCGCTGTGGGAAAAGCTCATGCTCGACGGCTTCCAGGCCGGCCTCTCGTGGCTCACCATCCTGCGCAAGCGCGATGCGTTCCGCAAGGCCTTCAAGGGCTTCGTGCCGGAGAAGATCGTCAAGTTCACAGAGGCCGATGTCGAACGGCTCATGCAGGACGCCGGCATCGTGCGCTCGCGCTCGAAGATCGAAGCCACCATCGGCAATGCGCGCGCCTACCTTGCGATGCAGGCGGCGGGCGAAGACTTCTCGGAGTTCATCTGGGGCATGGCCGGGGGCAAGCCCATCGTCAACCGCACGGGCAGCGTGCCGGTGAAGACGCCGCTGTCGGAAGATATTTCGGCTGCGCTCAAGAAGCGCGGCTTCAAGTTCGTCGGCCCCGTCATCGTCTACGCGTGGATGCAGGCCACGGGCATCGTGGACGACCATGCGCACGACTGCCATCGGCACGGGTCAAGCTGAAATGACGCAATAAAAAAACCGGGCCACGCTTTCGCATGGCCCGGTTTTGTCTAGCTGTCGATTGAAGCGGCTTGCGCCGCGACAAATTACAGGCCGGCTTGGCGCGTGAAGGCCAGGCCCTTGGCTTGCGCGGGGATCACGCTGCCAGCGAAGGTTTCGGGGCGCAGGTTCTGGCCCGGTGCGTGTGCAGCGGCAACAGCTTCATTGCGCACGGCGGCGCGGTCAGCCGAAGCGGTCAGCGCAGGCGTTGCGGTCGATGCAGCGCCGTCGTTGTCGCCATATGCATTGCCGGCGCGGGCGGCTGCAACTGCCTGGGGCGCCACGTCGGCGCGGCTGTAGCCGGAAGTCAGGGGCTGCACGCCTTCGTAGCTTTCTGCATGGGCGCCAGCAGCGGCGAGCAGGGACAGGGCAGCGGCGGCGAGGATGTTCGAGGTCTTCATTTCAATTCCTTATTCATTGGGCCTTTGGGTGCCTCAAGTGTGCATCACGATTACTAGGGCAAACCCCTACACAACCGAATCGCAGTGTTCATGAAATCGAAACAATGACGAGGAACTTTCTGACGAGGCTAACTCAAGTGCCCTCTCCGCCGTCAAAAACGCGGCTAATTCGCGTACTTTTTCTCTAGCTCATCAAGCAATGGCTTGCCGACCAGGCGCTGCCTTTCAGCAAAAGGTGCTACCAGCGCCGGGTCTTCATCCAGCCGGCGGGTATCGCGCAGAACGGTCAACGCACGTTGCATGCCAGCCACCGCGCCCTGCAATGCGGCATTGGCGTAGAGCACGAAGCCATAGCCCAGCGCGCCCAGTTCCTGCGCGCCGAAGGTCGGCGTCCTGCCGCCGATCACCATGTTCATGAGCTGCGGCTTGCCGAGGCGCTGCGGCATGGCGCGCACTTCTTCGGCCAGCGTCACGGCCTCGACGAAGAGGATGTCGGCGCCGGCCTCGCCGAACTTCTGCGCGCGCTCAATGGCGGCCTCGAAGCCATGCACGGCCGCCGCATCGGTGCGGGCCATGACAAGCAGATCGCTGTCCTGCCGCGCATCGACCGCGGCCTTGATCTTGCCGAGCATCTCGTCGGTGTCGATCACGGTCTTGCCCGCGAAATGGCCGCAGCGCTTGGGGCTCACCTGGTCCTCGAGCTGGATGCAGTCGGCCCCTGCCCGTTCGAGCACGCGCACCGTGTGGCGCACGTTGAGCGCATTGCCGAAGCCGGTGTCGGCATCGACCAGCAGCGGCAGGCTCACCGCGTCGCGAATGCGCGCCGTGTGCTCGGCGATCTCGTGCAGGCCCATGAAGGCCTGGTCGGGCAGGCCGAGGTGCATGTTGGTGACGCCCGCGCCGGTGACGTAGATCGCCTCGAAGCCGAGGTCTTCGATCACGCGGGCCGACATCGCATTGAACGCACCCGGCACCAGCACGCCGCGGCGCGCCTCGGCCAGACGGCGCAATACCTTCCTCGGGGATTCGTTGTTCGCCGGCATGGTTCAGGCCGCGTACAGGTCGACGTACTCGTGCACCGGCATCGCCTCGAGCTTCTTCGCATCGAGCGACGCATCGAGGATGGCCTGCTGCTGCTTCTGCGCGAAGCGGCGTGCAAGGTTGGTGCGGAACTTGGCTTCGAGCAGCGGAATGCCGTCGCCGCGGCGGCGCTTGTGGCCGATGGGGTACTCGACCACCACTTCGGCAAGGCTCGTGCCGTCCTTGAACGCCACCGTCAGCGCGTTCGCGATGCTGCGCTTTTCGGGGTCGTGGTAGTCGGCGGTGAAGCGCGGGTCTTCCACGCACACGATCCTGTCGCGCAGCGCGTCGATGCGCGGGTCGTTCGCCACGCTGTCCTCGTAGTCGCCGGCAGTGAGGCGGCCGAAGATCATCGGCACCGCCACCATGTACTGGATGCAGTGGTCGCGATCGGCCGGGTTGTTCAGCGGGCCCTGCTTGTCGATGATGCGGATACAGGCCTCATGCGTGCGGATGGTCACCCGCTCGATGTCGTCCACGGTCTTGCCGGCCTGCGCGAGTTGCTTGTGCAGCGTCATGCCCGCCTCCACCGCCGTCTGGCTGTGGAACTCGGCCGGGAAGCTGATCTTGAACAGCACGTTCTCCATCACGTAGCTGCCCCATTCGGACCCGGGTCGTTGAAACTTGAAGGGCTGCCCCTTGAACAGCACGTCGTAGAAGCCCCAGGTCTTGGCACTGAGCACGCTCGGGTAGCCCATCTCGCCCGTCTTCGCGATCAGCGCGAGGCGCACCGCGCGGCTGGTCGCGTCGCCCGCCGCCCAGCTCTTGCGGCTGCCGGTGTTGGGCGCATGGCGGTATGTGCGCAGGCTCTGGCCATCGACCCATGCAAGCGACACGGCGTTGACGATCTCGTCGCGCGACAAGCCGAGCAGACGCGCCACCACGGCCGTCGATGCGACCTTGACCAGCACCACGTGGTCAAGCCCGACCTTGTTGAACGAATTCTCCAGCGCGAGGCAGCCCTGGATCTCGTGCGCCTGGATCATGCCGGTAAGCACGTCGCGCATGGTCAGCGGCTTGCGCCCGGCAGCCACCGCATTGCGGCTGAGCCAGTCGGCCGTGGCAAGGATGCCGCCGAGGTTGTCGCTCGGATGGCCCCACTCCGCCGCGAGCCAGGTGTCGTTGAAGTCGAGCCAGCGGATCATCGTGCCGATGTTGAAGGCTGCCTGCACCGGATCGAGCTGGTACGGCGTGCCCGGCACCTTCGCGCCGTTCGGCACCACCGTGCCCGGCACGATGGGGCCGAGCAGCTTGGTGCAGGCCGGGTATTCGAGCGCCTCGAGGCCGCAGCCGAGCGTGTCGATCAGGCAGTGGCGCGCAGTTTCGTACGCCAGCGCGCTCGTGATCTGCTGGTGGGCAAGCACGTAGTCGACGATGTCGACCAGCACCTGGTCGGGTTCGGGGCGGATGTTGCTGATGTGTGCGGACATGGAGAAAGAGGCTTTCAGCGGTTGGCGATGGGAACGAAGGTCTGGTCTTCGGGACCGGTGTAGTTGGCGCTCGGGCGGATGATCTTGTTGTCCTGCCGCTGCTCGATGATGTGCGCGGCCCAGCCGCTGGTGCGCGCGATGACGAACAGCGGCGTGAACATTGCCGTCGGGACGCCCAGCATGTGATAGCTCACGGCGCTGAACCAGTCGAGGTTGGGGAACATCTTCTTCGCGTCCCACATCACCGCTTCGAGCCGTTCGGCAATGTCGTACATGCGGGTGGAACCGGCCTCGTCCGACAGCTGCTTCGCCACGCGCTTGATGACCACGTTGCGCGGGTCCGACACGGTGTAGACCGGGTGGCCGAAGCCGATGACCACTTCCTTCGCCTCGACGCGGCGACGGATGTCGGCCTCGGCCTCATCGGGCGTGTCGTAGCGCTTCTGGATCTCGAAGGCGACCTCGTTGGCGCCGCCATGTTTGGGCCCGCGCAGCGCGCCAATGGCGCCGGTGATGGCCGAGTACACGTCGGAGCCCGTGCCCGCCACCACGCGCGCGGTGAAGGTCGAGGCGTTGAACTCGTGCTCCGCATAGAGGTTGAGCGAGGTGTGCATCGCGCGCTCCCAGCTCGCCGAAGGTGCGCGGCCGTGCAGCAGGTGCAGGAAGTGCGCGCCGATGGAGTCGTCGTCGGTCTCCACCTCGATGCGCCGCCCCTGCGTCGACCAGTGATACCAGTACAGCAGCATCGAGCCGAGCGAGGCCATCAGCCGGTCGGCGATGTCGCGCGCGCCGGGCAGCGAATAGTCGTCCTTCTCGGGCAGCACGCAGCCGAGCGCGGAAACACCGGTACGCATCACGTCCATCGGATGCGCGCTGGCGGGCAGGCGCTCCAGCGCTTCCTTCACGCTCGCGGGCAGGCCGCGCATCGCCTTCAGCCGCCCCTTGTAGGCGCGCAGCTCGGCGCTGCTGGGCAGCTTGCCGTGCACCAGCAGGTGCGCGATTTCCTCGAACTCGCAGACGTCGGCGATGTCGAGGATGTCGTAGCCGCGGTAGTGCAGATCGTTGCCCGTGCGCCCCACGGTGCACAGCGCGGTGTTGCCCGCGGTCACGCCCGAGAGCGCGACGGATTTCTTCGGCTTGAAGCCGGTGGAGCTTGCGGTGTCGGTGGTCATATGGTCTCCTCGGAAATTGTTTCGGCGAGGCGCGCCATGCGCCTCGGGCGTCCGGCGGCGTCGACCGCCACCATCTCGAACTCGCCTTCGAGCACGCATGCAAGCGCCTCGGTAGCCACGTCCTGCACGCAGCCGCGCACGCGCACGGTGAGCGAGCTGCGGCCGGCGCGCGAGACGTGCGTGTCGAGCACCAGCGTGCTGCCCAGGCGCACCGGCGCATGGAACATCACCTCGCCGCAGCGTGCCATCACCACGTCGCCGCGCACGAAGCTGCGACCGCCCAGGAAGGCGGCCTTCGACATCAGCTGCAGCGCCTGGCCGCCGAACAGCGTGCCGTAGTGGTTGGTGTGTTCCGGGAACACCACCTCGATGAGACGGACCGAACCGCGAGTGCCTTGCATGATTCGCAATTTACGCAAGATCGTGCCCATAATGAAGACCTGAATTGGCGAATGATTGCGAAGAAAACGCGATCAAGTTTGCGAATCTTGCGAACAATGGACACAGACGATGAAGAAGACCTTCATGGGCGTGCGGCTGCGAAGCCTGCGCGAGGAGCGCGGCCTGAGCCAGCTCGCGCTCGCGCAGCAGCTGGGCCTGTCGCCCAGCTACCTGAACCAGATCGAGCAGAACCAGCGACCGCTCACGGTGCCGGTTCTGCTGCGCCTGCATGCCACGCTGGGCGTCGACATCCAGGCCTTCTCGGAAGACGAGGAAGCGCGGCTCATTGCCAGCCTGCGCGAGGCGCTGGCCGACAACCCGGGCGGCGACGCGGTCGCGCTGGCCGAGCTGCGCGAAGTGGCCACGCAGATGCCGGCCGTGGGCCGGGCGCTGGTCGCCCTGCACCAGCGGCACCGCGATGCGATGGAACGGCTCGAAGCGTTGGCGGGCGAACTCGGCGACGGCCGCGGCGACCTTGCGCGTTTGCCGCAGGCGCGGCCCATGCCCTTCGAGGAAGTGCGCGACTTCTTCTTCGCGCACCAGAACCACATCGCGCCGCTCGACGATGCGGCCGAAGCCTTCGCTGCGCAATGGCGCCTGCGCGAAGGCAACCCCGGCGACCGCCTCGCGCGCCGGTTGCTCGAAGCGCACGGCGTGCAGGTGGTGCCGGCCGAAGATGGCGAAGCCGGTGCGCTGCGGCGCTACGACCCGGCCTCGCGCGTGCTGCGGCTTTCGCCTCACCTGGAGCCCGGGCAGCATGCATTCCAGCTCGCCACGCAGCTCGCCTTCCTGGAGCTCGGCGACATGCTCGAAGGGCTGGTGGCGACCGCGCCGCTGTCCAGCGACACGGCCCGCTCGCTCGCGCGCATCGGCCTGGCCAACTACTTCGCCGCGGCGCTTCTGCTGCCCTACGGCGAGTTCCTCGAAACCGCCGAGCTGCTGCGCTACGACATCGACCAGCTGGCGCGCCGCTTCGGCGTGGGCTTCGAGACCATCTGCCACCGCCTGAGTTCGCTGCAGCGGCCCGATGCGCGCGGCGTGCCCTTCTTCCTGATCCGTGTCGACCGCGCGGGCAACATCTCGAAGCGGCAGTCGGCCACGCATTTCCACTTCTCGAAGACGGGCGGCACCTGCCCGCTGTGGAACGTGTACGAGGCCTTCGCGCAGCCCGGGCGCGTACTCACGCAGCTCGCGCGCATGCCCGACGGGCGCGCCTACCTCTGGATCGCGCGCACGGTGTCGCACGGCTACCGCGGCTACGGCTCGCCCAACAAGACCTTCTCGATCGGGCTGGGCTGCGACATCAGCCACGCCACGCGGCTGGTCTACTCGAAGGGCATGGACCTGCGCGACCCCGACGTGCCCACGCCCATCGGCGCGGGCTGCAAAGTGTGCGAGCGCGAGACCTGCCAGCAGCGAGCGTTTCCGTTCGTGGGCCGGCCGCTGGCCGTGGACGAGAACCAGAGCCGGTTCATGCCCTATGCGGCAGCACCGGCGGCAGGCGCGATCAGGAGCGCGGCCAGGCGCGCACCAACGTCCGGAGCGCGACCGCGCCGCTCCCCTTGACCTCGGCGCGATAGGTGCCCACCAGGGCCTCGCGCTCGGCCGCCGCCTGCGCGTCGTTGCGCCAGGCCAGCAGCACGGCCACGTCGGCATCGGGCAGTGCGGCGAGCAGCGCCTGCGTGACCTGCTTCTCGAACTCGCGCGCCACGATCATCAGGTTGCGTGGGCGTGTCGACGTCACGCCGCGCGACCACAGCGTGTCGAGGGCCATGTCCAGCGTGCGGTCCGGCAGCGAGCTGAGCTGGCCGCCGTTGCCACGCGCGAGCTGCTTGACCACCGCGCTCATCAGCAACTGGCTCGAGAAGTCGATCTCGCGCACCTCTGCCACGGCCATGCGCTCGAGCAGTTCGGTACGCGCCGGATCGGCGGGCTTGGCGCGCTCGCGGCTGAAGAACTCGACCTTGCCGGCCTCGCTCATGCCGGCGTAGTCGGTGCGCAGCTTCACCAGATGCGCCACGGCAGCCAGCACCTGTGGACTCGGAGCGGCACCGCCGTTGCCCGCCAACGCTACTTCCTGCTGGATCGCGGCCACGGAGGCCGTGGCATTGAACGCGCGGCCGGCAGCGGTGTCCAGCGCCTTGAGTGCCTTGTCGGCAATGGCCTGGTCATCGGGCTCCAGCAGTTCCCTCGCACCACGCGCGACGGCACCGGGCGCATAGGACGCTTCATAGCGCGCCTGCACGCCTTCGAATTGCAGCAGCGCTTCCGCGCGGTTCTGCGCCCAGCCCATCAAGGGGGCCAGGAGCAACAAGAGCATCAGGGGAAAACGGAACAAGGAAAGACGGTTCGGGAAAAGCATGCCGCCATTATTGGCGCGCCCGCATTGCCCCTCCTCACGTCAAGCGGGGACCAGTTCCTTGCGCAGCAGCTTCGCTGCGGCCACCATGTTCGACAGCGCCGCCTCGGTCTCGGGCCAGCCGCGGGTCTTGAGGCCGCAGTCGGGGTTGATCCAGAGGTTCTCGTGCGGCACCACGCCCGCAGCCTTGCGCATGAGGCGCACGATCTCGTCGACCGAGGGCACGCGCGGCGAGTGGATGTCGTACACGCCCGGGCCGATCTCGTTCGGGTAGCGGAAGCCGCCCGCATCGTTCTCGCCGCCGAAACCTCGCAGGAGTTCCATGTCTGAACGGCTGGTCTCGATGGTGATCACGTCGGCGTCCATTGCCGCGATCTCCGGCAGGATGTCGTTGAACTCCGAATAACACATGTGCGTGTGGATCTGCGTCTCGTCGCGCACGCCTGAGGCGCTGATGCGGAAGGCGCGCGTGGCCGACTTCAGGTACGCGGGCCAGCCGGCGCGGCGCAGCGGCAGTCCTTCGCGAATCGCGGGCTCGTCGATCTGGATGATGCCGATGCCCGCGCCTTCGAGGTCGACCACCTCGTCGCGGATTGCCCAGGCAATCTGCTCGCAGGTGGTGGCGCGCGGCTGGTCGTCGCGCACGAAGGACCACTGCAGGATGGTGACAGGGCCGGTCAGCATGCCCTTCATCGGCAGCTTGGTCAGGCTCTGCGCATAGGCGGTCCACTCGACCGTCATCGGCGCCGGGCGCGCCACGTCGCCGAAGATCACCGGCGGCTTGACGCAGCGCGAGCCGTACGATTGCACCCAGCCGTTGGCGGTGAAGGCAAAGCCGTCGAGCTGTTCGCCGAAGTACTCGACCATGTCGTTGCGCTCGGCTTCGCCATGCACCAGCACGTCGATGCCCAGTTCTTCCTGCTTGCGCACGGCGAGCGCGATCTCGGCGCGCATCTTCTCGTGGTAGCCGGCGGCGTCGAGCTCGCCGCGCTTGAAGGCGGCGCGCGCGGCGCGGATGTCCGGCGTCTGCGGAAAGGAGCCGATGGTGGTGGTCGGCAGCGCGGGCAAGGCGAAGCGCGTGCGCTGCACCGGCTGGCGCAGCGCAAAGACCGACACGCGGCTGTCGTCGCCGGCCACGCTGCGCGCCAGCCGCAGGGCCACGTCGGCGCGGTGCACGCGCGGGCTGGCGCGGCGTGCCGACACCGCCGCGCGGGCGGCCGCCAGTTCGGTCGCGACCGAGGCTTCATCGCCGTCGATGGCCGCGCGCAGCACACGCAGCTCGTCGAGCTTCTCGATGGCGAAGGCGAGCCAGGACTTGAGCTCGGCGTCGAGCTTCGTCTCGGCCGCGAGGCTGAAAGGCACGTGCAGCAGCGAGCATGAAGGCGCGATCCACAGTTCGCCCTTGTGCTTCTCCGCCACGGGCCTGAGCTTGGCCAGCGCGGCATCGACGTCGGTACGCCAGATGTTGCGGCCATCGACCACGCCGACAGACAGCACCTTGTGCGCCGGCAGCCAGTCGGCCACGCCGGTCAGCTCCTGCGGCGAACGCACGGCGTCCACGTGCAGGCCCGCCACCGGCAGCTGGCAGGCCAGGCGCAGGTTGTCCGACAGCGGCGAGAAGTACGCGGCCAGCAGCAGCTTCGGCGCACTGCGGGCCAGTTGCCAGTAGGCGCGCTCGAAGGCGTTGCGCCACGCTTCGGGCAGGTCGAGGCCGAGGATGGGCTCGTCGATCTGCACCCACTCCACGCCCTGCTGCTTCAACCGCCGGAGCACCTGTTCATAGACGGGAAGCAGCGAGTCGAGCAGCGAGAAGCGGTCGAAGCCGGCCTCCTTCTCCTTGCCCAGGTACAGGAAGCTCAGCGGCCCGAGCAGCACGGCCTTGACCGCGTGCCCGGCCTGCTGCGCCTGTGCCACTTCGTCGAACAGGCGCGTCGACGCGAGCTTGAACTGCGTGGCCGTATCGAACTCGGGCACGAGGTAGTGGTAGTTGGTGTCGAACCACTTCGTCATCTCCAGCGCGAAAGTGCCTTCGGTGCCGTGGTTGCAGCTGTCGTCGTGCACGCGGCCGGCTTCGCTTTCCACGCCACGCGCCATCTTGAAGTAGCGCGAAAGTTCGGGTTCATCGCCATGGAAGCCGAAGCGCGACGGCTCGCAGCCGAGCAGCTGGATATGGTTGGCCACGTGGTCGTAGTATGCAAAGTCGCCGACCGTCACGAAGTCGAGTCCCGCATCGCGCTGGGCCTGCCAGTGGCGCGCGCGCAGTTCTTCGCCGACCGCTTCGAGCGCGGCGCGATCGATCTCGCCGCGCCAGTGCTTTTCGAGGGCGAACTTGAGTTCCCGGTGGGCGCCCATGCGCGGAAAGCCGAGGGTGTGGATACGGGTGGTCATTTGCAGGTTGTCCGGTCGCTGATCTTGGGAGCCTGCAATGGTCGGCGTTTGCGGCATATGATTCAAACGAAACCTTTTGCCCATTCGATTGAATAATTTTCATGCTGCAGTCGACCCTCGAAATACGCCACCTGCGCACACTCATCGCGCTGCGCGACACCGGCAGCCTGGTGCGCGCGGCGCAGCTGCTCAACCTCACGCAATCGGCGCTGTCGCACCAGGTCAAGCTGCTCGAAGACCGCTACGGCGCGCAGCTGTTCGAGCGCAAGTCGGTGCCGCCGCAGTTCAGCACCACCGGCCTGCGGCTGCTGCAGCTGGCCGACACCGCCCTGCCGCTCATCGAGGAGGCTGAGCGCGACGTGGCCCGGCTCGCGCTGGGGCGCAGCGGGCAGCTGCGCATCGTGGTCGAGTGCCATACCTGCTTCGACTGGCTGATGCCGGCGATGGACGCGTTCCGCCAGCGCTGGCCCGAGATCGAGCTCGACATCGTCTCGGGCTTTCACCCCGATCCGATCGCGCTGGTGATGCAGAACCGCGCCGAGGTGGCGATCGTGTCCGAGGAAGACCCCGACGAAACGGTCGACTACCACGCGCTGTTTCGCTTCGAGATCATGGCGCTGCTGGCCAACGACCATCCGCTGACAGCCAAGGCGTATCTCACGGCACGCCACTTCGCCAACCAGACGCTCATCACCTACCCCGTGCCCGACGACATGCTCGACATCGTGCGGCAGGTGCTTGGGCCTGCGGGTGTGGAGCCCGCGCACCGCCGCACCACCGAGCTCACGGTGGCGATGCTGCAGCTGGTGGCCAGCGGGCGCGGCGTGGCGACGCTGCCGCTATGGGCGGTGCAGAACTACCTGGACCGCGGCTACGTCACGGCCCGTCGCGTGGGCGGCAAGGGGCTGACGGGGCGGCTCTACATGGCATGCACGCAGGGCACGTCGGGGCAGCCATGGCTGGCGGACTTCGTGCGCATCACGCGGGAGAGCTGCTTCAAGAGCCTGCCGGGGATCGAGCTGCTGTAGCGTGCTCAGTAGTCAAGCCACTCGATTTCGCCGATAAGCGGGCCGCCCGCGAAGCGCAGCAGGATCTCCGTCATGATCTCAATGTTGTTGTCGAACGAGCCATGCGTGGACTGGATCTGGCCGTGCTCGCGCGTATTCGTCACCTGGGGCGACAGCACGACGTCGAGCAGCGCCTTCCCGGCCGCACTGACCGGCGGCCACGCTGCCTGCCATTGCATGACCTGCGGGAGTTCGGCCGCGGCCCATTGGTCGTCGTCGTTCGCATACTTCGGATCATGCGTGCGCACCAGACCGAGCAAAGGCATCTTGCGCACGTCGTCGAGTGCGCGTGAAACCAGGTAGAGCAGCGACTTGCCGTAGGCCGGCACCGAGGGCGACGGCAAGGCGTCTTTCTTTTCGTTCTCGTCCGACAGCACGTGCAGCCTCAGTTCGCCAAGATCAATGACACCGGCCTGCGCAGCGGCGAGATAGTGCTGGACCGCAAAGCGCACCGAACATGCTGGCGCCAGCAAGGTGCAACTGGCCACACGAAGCCGATTCGTCGCCGCAGCGGTCGCATTGAGCGCGACGCACCGGTCCAACAGATGGCCGAACAGGATCGACCCCGCCGAGTGGCCGACAAGATGCAATTCGAGTCGCGCCCCCTTGCGGGCCAGATCGCTCACCAGCAGGGCGAGTTGACGGGACAGCAGGTCGAGCCCCTTGCCCGGGGAGGCACCGATCTCGGCGTTCTCGCGCATCTCGCTCCAGATGCCCTTGCCGAGCACATGGCCCAGCGCCTCGATCGCGCGGTCCTTGGCATCACCGAGGACGTCGAGCACACCGGCAGCACGTTCGGTCTCGGCGCCGAAGAGCTTGCGAACCCAGTCCTTCGCCATGTCGCCAAGGGTCTCGCCGGCACCGGTCTTCCAGGTTAGGAAGAGTGGATAGATCCCATTGGCAAGAAAGTACGGCGCCAGCACACGAATGCGGCGAATCGACTCGTCCTCCGAGTTCAGTCCGCCATGCGCGTAGATGGCGAGTTTGAGCACGCTTGCAGCGGCAGGCTGCTTGGCAAACCAGGCCAGGGGTCGGTCGTGCACGGTATCGCCGACCAAGCCTGCCATGTCCGTATGCCCGCGCGTGAAGTCGGTCGGCACGAGTTCGCCGTCGTTGCCGGTGACCAGCGTGTGCTCGTAGGCACGCGGCGTGGTCCATGGCTGATAGGCCGCAACTCGGAAGGGATGATCGACAGGCCACGGATCATCGGCGGGATTGCCCGGCGCACGCGTCGCGCGATTGAGCGCTCCCAGCGATCGCCCGCTCGGCACGCGGAATGCGGACACCGCAACGCTGCGAGGCTTTCCTCCCGCGTCGCTCAACACCAACGGAACGCCCAACGCGCAAGCCCAGGCGTCGGTGCCGTGTACGACCCAATCGTCATAGGGCAGTACTCCGAAGCCCGAAGCGCCCCAGCGCTTGCCCCAGGAGTTTTGCACGATGAAGCCGTGTGCATTGAAGCCGACGAACGCGAAAGCGTGTCCACCCAATTGCCCCGGGTTTGTCGGCGGCGAAATGATCGGCAGGCTCGCGTGGTTCATCGGCGGACGCTGAGGCGCGGCATGGATCAAGGTGTCCCATCCATCGTGGACACTGGCCGATACATAGACAGCACCGATCTCGCAGAGGGCAGCCTGAAGATCGACGATGGATGTCCGGTCAATTCGGTAGTAAACGCCAAGCGGACGCCTGCAGGCGTCGGCCTGCCAACCATCCAGCGGCCGCTGAAAGCTCGCGGTGCCGCCCTTGCCCAGCACATAAGGCCAGTTCTTGCGCGAGCACACGCCGTGCTTGTTCCAGCCCTTCAGGGCACCGCGGCAACTCGATCCTTCGTAGTCCGTGCCCGGCCATTCGTCGTAGCGACGCGCGAGCTCGTAGAGCATGCGTGGGCTGACCTCCTCAAACGGTTGCGCCGGGTTCGCCTCCACGTGCGCGACCCATAGCAGATAGTTGGCGACACAGGCCAGACCGAAGCCGGTGCAGGCGCCCTCCTCGCCTTGATCCAGCACAAGGCCCGCCTGCACATAGCTGCCGAGAAAGCGCGCCACGTCAGCCTCGCAGGGCCAGCTCGGTGGCAGCGAGCGCAATGGCGGACGATAAGGAAGATCGCGAAAGTCGAGCCGATCGGGGCGAGCATCGAACAATCGGCCGGGCACGGGCGTGCGAAGCGCTTTCGCCGCCGCGATGTCCTTCGCGACGGCGGTTGCAGACGCAGCGGCTCTGGTTTCCCGTGATGTGCCCGTCTTTTTATTGATCGCCTTTGCGCGTCCAACTTGAGCCATGACGTGCATCCTCTTTCTTCTTGCCGAACCTCTGTGGGCGTGATTGTGAGAAATGCGACGCCGGGCCCGCAATAGAACGAAAGCCCTAGGCCGTCCACGTCGGGCAATGGCTCGAAGGCTTCGTCCCCTCGAGCGAAGGTGAAGATTTAGGGCCGCGCCTCACAACATGCCCGCGCCAATCTTGCGGCGATCTGACGAAGCGCTTTCCCGACGCACTGCATCGAGCAGCCAGTCACGAAAGGCCGCGACTTTCGGTCTTTCACGGTTGCCTTCGGGACACACGAGGTAGTACGCGAAGTTTTCGAGCCACGTCACGTTCGAGAGCCGGACCAGCCGACCCTGTGCGATCTCGGGCGCCATCATGGCAGCGGGCAGCAGAGCCGCGCCCTGCCCCGCGAGCACCGCCTGCAGCAGCAGGCCGGCGTCGTCGAACGACGGCCCGCGGGCCGGGCCTGCATCCGCAACGCCCTGCGCCTCGAACCACAGGCGCCAGCCCTTGCGCTCGGCGTCGTTCACGCGCGGCCACCGCAGCAGGTCGGCCGGCTTCTTCGGCTTGCCGTGCTCGGCAACCAGCGCGGGCGCAGCGACGGGAACCATCTCGACCGTGAGCACGCGCTGGCTGGCAAGCCCGGGGTACTGGCCCATGCCGTGGCGGATGGCGACGTCGACGCCGTCGCGCGAAAAATCGGCGAGCGCGTTGCTGGTCAGCACCTGCAGGTCGATGTCGGGATGCGCGCCCTGGAATGACTTGAGGCGTGGCACGAGCCAGGCGGAGGCGAAGAATGGCGTGGCGCTCACGGTGAGCAGACCGGTCTCCGCAGGCACGGCCACCTTCTGCGTGGCATCGCTGATCTGCCTGAAGGCATTGCGCACGGGCGGCAGATAGGCCTGGCCCAGCTCGGTCAGGAAGATGCCGCGGTTGACGCGGCGGAACAGCTGCACGCCGAGGTGCAGCTCCAGCGTCCTGACGAGCTGGCTCACGGCGCCAGCGGTCACGCACAGTTCGTCCGCCGCTTTCTTCACCGAGAGATGGCGCGCGGCGGCTTCGAAGGCGCGCAGTGCGTTGAGTGGTGGAAGCTGGTGTTCCATGGTTTAGCCAATCTGATCTGAACGAGACAGAAATTCTGGTTTGCCTTGCGGTCTTTTGGGTAGGAGCATTGCAGCATCCCGACTTAGATATTCTGATCCAGACAATGAAGACTACATCTTCGAGCCCCAAGGGCCTCTTCCGCGGCTGGCTGGTGGTCGCGGGCGCCTTTGCCGTGACCTTCGTCGGCTTCGGCTGCGCCTACACCTTCAGCGCCTTTCTCGAATCGCTGCAGAAAGACTTCGGCGCCTCGCGCGGCTCGGTCTCGCTGGTGTTCTCGCTGGCGGGCTTTCTCTACTTCGGCCTGGGCGTGCTGAGCGGACCGCTGGCCGACCGCTGGGGTTCGCGGCGGCTGGCCGTCGCCGGCATGGTGCTGGTCGGGCTGGGGCTGGCCGTTGCGGGGCAGGCGCAGAGCCTGACGCAGATCTACCTGGCCTACGGGCTTGGCGTCGGCCTTGGGGTCGGCGCGTCGTATGTGCCGGTGCTGGGCGCGGTGCAGCGCTGGTTCGTCAGGCGGCGCGGCTTCGCGTCGGGGCTGGCGGTGAGCGGCATCGGCGTGGGCACGCTGGTGATGCCGCCGCTGGCGTCGTTGCTCATCGAAACGCTGGGCTGGCGGCATGCCTACCTGGCGCTCGGTGGGCTGGCAGTGATGGTGGGCGTGGGCATGGCGCTGCTGATAGAAAACGACCCGCGCGACCGCGGGCTCGGCCCCGACGGCGATCCACCACAGCCGCAGGCCGATTCGGCCAGGCCCGAAGGCTTCACTGTGCGCGATGCAGTGCGCTCACGGCGCTTCGCAGGCCTGTACGCGGCCTGCCTCATCAGTTCGTTCGGGCTGTTCGTGCCCTTCGTGCACCTCGTGCCCTACGCGCTGGACCACGGCGTGCCCAATGCCTCCGCGGTGCTGCTGCTGGGCGCCATCGGCGTCGGCAGCACGGCCGGGCGATTCTTCCTCGGTGGGCTGGCCGACCGCATGGGGCGTGCGCAAACCATGCTGCTGATGTCGACGGGCATGGCCCTGTCGCTGCTCGTGTGGGCGGCGTCCAGCGGTTTCCGCGGGTTGGCCCTGTTCGCGTTCTTCTACGGCGCGTTCTACGGCGGTTTCGTCGCGCTGCTGCCGGCGCTGGTGATGGACTACTTCGGCGGCCGCAACATCGCCGCGATCATCGGGGTGCTCTACACCAGCGTGGCCTTCGGCACGCTGGTCGGCCCCGCCGCCGCGGGTTTTGCCTTCGACATCAGCCGCAGCTACATGCTGCCGATCCTGGTCAGCGTGGGCGCCAACCTCATGGCAGCCGGCATCATGTGGGCAATGTCGCGGATGGACGCTTCTGCAAAGCTGGCCCCGGCCGCCTCGACGCGGGGTACAGTCGGGAATGACCCAACCGCCGCCCGCCGCTCCTAGCCAGCCTCCCGAGGCCGCTCCCGCCGAGATCACGGAGGACCAGGCCGTCATGCGTGCCTGGGTGCTTTTCGCGGTGCTCTTCGTGGTGGTGATCGGCCTGTTGTGGGCCCTGCATTCCCACTACGGTTGAACACGGAGCCCCGGTTCAGGAAGCCTTCTGCAGCAGCTTCAGCACACTCGAGAAATCGAGCGCGCCGTGGCCCGCGAGGCTGTGTGCGGCATACAGGCTGCGCGCCAGCCCACCCAGGGGTGTGGAAGCACGCACGGCGGTCGCGTTCTCTTGCGCCAGGCCCAGGTCCTTGAGCATCAGGTCGGTGCCGAAGCCCCCCGCGTAGTTCTTCGAGGCGGGTGACGTTTCCATCACGCCCGGCATCGGGTTGTACTTTTCCAGTGCCCAGTTGCCGCCCGAACTGCGGCGCATGATCTCCGACAGCACCTTGGGATCGAGCCCGTTGGCCACGCCCAGCGCCAGCGCTTCCGAGGTGCCGATCATCAGGATGCCCAGCAGCATGTTGTTGCAGATCTTCGCGGTCTGCCCCGCGCCGGCTGCGCCAGCATGGAAGATGTTGGCGCCCATCTTTTCGAGCACCGGGCGCGCGCGCTCCAGGTCACTCGTTTCGCCGCCGACCATGAAGGTCAGCGTGCCGGCAATCGCACCGCCGGTGCCGCCCGACACGGGCGCATCGATCATCGCAATGCCCTTGGCAGCGGCTGCTTCGGCTACCTTGCGCGAGGTGGCTGCGGCGATGGTGCTGCTGTCGATCACCAGCATGCCGGTGCGGATGCTGTCGAGCAGGCCGGGCTTGCCGCCGCCGCCGAGGAACAGGCCCTCGACGTGCGCGCTGGCCGGCAGCATGCTGATGACGACCTCGGCATCGGCCACCGTCTCGGCCGCCGACTTGGCAATGGGCAGGCCTTCGGCGCCGAACTTCTTGCAGGCCTCGGCCGAGAGGTCGAAGGCGCTGAGCGTATGGCCTGCCTTGAGCAGGTTCATGGCCATCGGGCCGCCCATGTTGCCGAGGCCGATGAATGCGATCTTCATGTGTCTTGTCTCCGTTGTTCTGTGCAGGAATCTATGCGTGTGGATCAGACCAGCGACGCCAGCTCGACCGGCATCTCGCCGCGCGGGCGCAGATGATCTTCGATGAAAGCGGGCGTGATCTCTTCGAGCGTGGCCGGGTTCCAGCGCGGGTTGCGGTCTTTGTCGACCAGCACGGCGCGGATGCCTTCGGCAAAGTCCTTGTGCGCGCAGAAGCCGAGCGAGGCCCAGTATTCGAGGCGGAACACCTCGGCCAGCGACATGCGCGGCACACGCTGCCACAGCTCGAAGCTCAGGGCGGCCGAGCTCGGCGCGCCCTTCGCGAAGGTCTTGGAGGCCGCTTGCAGCCAGGTATCGTCGCTCTGCAGTTCGCGCAGGCGCTTGGCGATGTCGAGCAAGTCGTCGCCGGCCATCAGGGCGTTGATGAGGTCGTAGTGCTCGCGCACTTTCGAGGGCGGCATCCCGGCGCCCTCGCCGGCCTTCGCGAGGATGCGCGAGAGCGTGGCGCGGTCGGCCTTGCTCTCGCCAGCCCAGACGGCCGAAGCAATGGCTTCGAGCACCTGGCCCTTGCGTTCTTGCGGCACCAGCACATCGGCCAGCCCGCAGAAGATCGCATCGGCCGCATTGAGGTTCGCGGCCGTGAGCGCGAGGAACAGCCCGGTGCGCCCCGGCGTGCGGCGCAGGAACCAGCTGCCGCCCACGTCGGGATAGAGGCCGATGGCGATCTCGGGCATGGCGATGCGGCTCTGCGTCGTCACCACGCGGTGCGAGCAACCCGACATCAGCCCCACGCCGCCGCCCATCACGATGCCGTGGCCCCAGCAGAGAAAGGGCTTGGGAAAGGTGTGGATCAGGTAGTCGAGCTCGTACTCCTCGCGGAAGAAGTCTTCCGCGTAGGTGTTGCGTTCCGGGCCGCACTCCAGCAGCGTTTGATAGAGCTGGCGCAGGTCTCCGCCTGCGCAGAAGGCTTTTTCACCGGCAGCCTGCATCAGCACGCCGACGATGCCTTCGTCCTTCGCCCATTCGCGCAGCTTGGGCGTGAGCAGGCGCACCATGTCCACGGAGAGCGCGTTGAGCGAAGCCGGCGCGTTGAGGGTGGCAACGCCGAAGCGCTGGCCGCCGGCGGTCTTGATTTCGTCGAAGAGAACTACGGAGTCGGTCATTGTCTTGAGAGGTTCTGGATGCGGGAACTTCAGCGGATATCGCTGTCGCCCTCCAGCAATTTTCGCGCAACGATCACACGCATGATCTCGTTGGTTCCTTCGAGGATCTGGTGCACGCGCGCGTCGCGCACCAGCCGCTCCAGCGGAAACTCGCTCAGGTAGCCATAGCCGCCGTGCAGCTGCAGCGCGTCGTTGCAGACATTGAAGCCCGCATCGGTGGCGAAGCGCTTGGCCATCGCGCAATAGGTGCTCGCATCCGCATGGTCCGCGTCGAGCTTCGATGCCGCGAGCCGCACCATCTGCCGCGCCGCCACCAGCTCGGTCGCCATGTCGGCCAGCTTGAACTGCAGCGCCTGGAAGCTCGCGAGCGGCTTGCCGAACTGCTGGCGCTCGTGCAGGTAGCGGCGGGCCGCGTCGAGCGCGCCCTGCGCCGCACCCACCGAGCAGGTCGCGATGTTGATGCGCCCGCCGTCGAGCCCCTTCATGGCAATGCGAAAGCCCTCGCCTTCCTTGCCCAGCAGGTTCTGCGCGGGAATGCGCACGTTGTCGAAGTTGATGCTTCGCGTGGGCTGGCTGTTCCAGCCCATCTTGTGCTCCTTCTTGCCGTAGCTGACGCCGTGCGCGTCGGCCGGCACCGCGAAGGCCGAGATGCCACTCGCGCCCGCGCCGCCCGTGCGCGCCATCAGCACCAGCACGTCGGTCGAGCCGGCGCCCGAGATGAATGCCTTGCCGCCGTTGATGACGTACTCGGCGCCCTGCAGCTCTGCTCGCGTCTTGAGCGAACCCGCATCGGAGCCCGCGCCCGGTTCGGTCAGGCAGTACGACGCGAGCTTGCGCCCGCTCGTGAGCTCTTCACCCCACTGCTGCGCCACGGCATCGGTGGCCCAGGTGCCGAGCATCCACGTCGCCATGTTGTGGATCGTGATGAAGGCCGTGGTCGAGGGGTCGACCGCGGCCATTTCCTCGAACACCAGCGCCGCGTCGAGCCGCGGCAGCCCGAGGCCGCCGATGCGCTCGGGCGCATAGAGCCCGCAGAAGCCCAACTCGCCGGCCTTGGCGATGGCCTCCTTCGGGAAGAGAGCTTCCGCGTCCCACTGCGCCGCATGCGGCGCGAACTCGGCCTGCGCAAAGTCGCGCGCGCTTTGCGCGAAGGCGCGTTGCTCTTCTGAAAGTTCGAAGTCCATTCGCCCGGTTTCTTACTTGAGACTGATCGTGGTGTTGACGCCGTGCGACACGGTGCTGTCGTCGAACCAGCGAGCAGTCACGGTCTTGGTCTGCGTGTAGAACATGATGACCTGCTTGCCGTACGGGCCCAGGTCGCCGAGCTTGGAAGCACGCGAACCGGTGAACGAGAACATCGGGACCGGCACCGGAATCGGCACGTTGATGCCGACCTGGCCGATGTCGATGTCTTCCTGGAAGCGGCGTGCCGCGGCGCCCGACTGCGTGAAGATCGCCGTGCCGTTGCCGTTCGGGTTGCTGTTGATCATCTCGATGGCTTCGTCGATGGTCTCGGCGTCGGCAATGCACAGCACCGGGCCGAACACCTCCTGGTCATAGATCGTCATGCCGGGCTTCACGCCGGTGAAGATCGTCGGGCCGACGAAGTTGCCCTTCTCGTAGCCGGGCACAGTGGGCTTGCGACCGTCGAGAACGAGCTTGGCGCCATCGGCCTCGCCGCGTTCGATGAGACCGTTCACGCGGTCATAGGCTGCGCAGGAAACCAGTGGACCCACGTCCACGCCCTTCTCGGTGCCCGCGCCGATCTTCAGCGTCTTCGCCTTCTCGATGAGTTCGGGCACCCAGTAGCGCGCTTCGCCCACCAGCACCGCCACCGACACGGCCATGCAGCGCTGGCCGGCTGCACCGAAGCTGGCGCCAGCCAGTGCGTTGAGCGTCTGCTCCTTGTTCGCGTCGGGCATCACGATGGCGTGGTTCTTCGCACCCATCATGCATTGCGCGCGCTTGCCGGCCAGCGTGGCGCGGTTGTAGACGTGCGTGCCGACCTTGGTCGAGCCGACGAAGCTGATCGCCTTGATGTCCTTGTGGTCGCAGATGCCGTTGACGATGGCCTCGCCGCCATGCACCACGTTGAGCACGCCGGGCGGAATGCCGGCTTCGAGCGCCAGTTCGCACAGGCGCATGGTGACCATCGGGTCCTGCTCGGAAGGCTTCAGCACGAAGGTGTTGCCGGTGACGATGGCCATCGGGAACATCCACAGCGGGATCATGGCGGGGAAATTGAACGGCGTGATGCCGGCGCACACGCCCAGCGGCTGCAGCAGCGTGTAGGTGTCGACGCCGTTGGCCACGTTGTTGGCCAGCTCGCCGAGCTGCAGGTTGCCGATGTTCGATGCGTGCTCCACCACTTCAAGGCCGCGGAACACATCGCCTTCAGCATCGGGCAGCGTCTTGCCCTGCTCGGCCGTGAGGATGGCGGCCAGCTCGCCCATGTTCTCGCGGATGAGCTGCTGCAGCTTCAGGAAGATGCGGGCACGCGCGCCGATGGGCGTCTTGCGCCAGGTCTTGAAGGCTTCCTTGGCGGAGGCCACGGCGGCATCGAGCTCGGCTTGCGTCGCGAAGGGCACACGGGCCAGCACCTGCTGCGTGGCCGGGTTGACGACGTCGCGCCATTCGGTGGTCTTCGATTCGACGAGCTTGCCGCCGATCAGCAGCTTGACGGTGGCGACTTGCGTCGAGGGGGTGGTGGTGGCGTCCATGGGGTTTGTCTCCTGTGAATCTCGGGAAGGCGATGTCGGTCGGGGCCGGTACAGCGTGCATCCTAGCTTTGCATATTTGCCATGACAATAGACAAATTTGCGCCTTGGCTTTGCATAAATGCAGAATGCGAGGACCGGACGCATTCCGCAAATCTCCACCGAGACCCCGAACACATGGACTGGGACAACCTGCGCTACTTCCTCGAACTCGCCCGCTCCGGCACGCTGATGAGCGCCGCGCGCCGTCTCGAGGTCGACCACACCACGGTGGCGCGCCGCATCCAGGCGCTGGAGAAGGAAGTCGGCGCCCCGCTGTTCTCGCGCGAATCGGGCGGCCACCGCCTTACCGAGGCCGGCCGGCGGCTGCAGCCGCAGGTCGAGGCGATGGAGAGCGCCTTCCAGGCCGTGGAAAGCACGGCGCCCGCGTCGCAGGAGGGCCTGTCGGGGCTGGTGCGCATCGGCGCCACCGAGGGCTTCGGCACCGTGGTGCTGGCACCGCAACTCGCGCTGTTCGCGCTGCAGCATCCGAAGCTCACCATCGACCTGCTCGCGATGCCGCGGCTCGTGCACCTGTCGCGGCGCGAGGCCGACATCGTGATCTCGCTCGAACGGCCGGCGCGCGGGCCGGTGGTCGTCACCAAGCTCACCGACTACACGCTGCGGCTCTACGCATCCAAGAAGTACCTGGCCGCGCACAAACCCATCAGGACGCGCGAAGACCTGCGCGGCCACACCTTCATCAGCTACGTGGACGACCTGCTGTTCAGCAAGGAGCTGCAGTACCTCGACGAACTGCACCGCCCCGACACCTTCGCGCTGCGCAGCACCAGCGTGCTCGCGCAGCACAGTGCGGTGGCGGCGGGCGCGGGCATCGCAGTGCTGCCGGCCTTCATCGCCGAGGGCGACAGCGCGCTGCGGCCCGTGCTGCCGGGGCAGGCGAACTTCACGCGCACCTTCTGGATGTCGATGCCGGAAGAAACCAAGCACCTGGCGCGCATGCAGGCGGTTTGGCGCTTCCTGCGCGAGACGGCGCAGGCCCGGCAGGCGCTGCTGCTTCTGGCCTCGCCCGGCGATGAGAATGGCGCCCCGCAGCAGCGGCCGGCCCGTTCGCGCAAGCCGACCCCTTAGCAAGCAAACCCCGACCCGGAGATTCGCCCCATGCCACGCCACCGCCCCGCCCGCCTGGAACAAATCGCCGGCATCGGCGTCGACCGCATGGGCGCCATCGCCGACGACGCCGAGGGCCCGCCTTTCCTGCGGCTCGAGAACCTCGACGTCGACATCCCGCCCGACGCGGAAGCCATCGCACGCACAGTGCGCGCAGCCGCAGAAGATTCCGGCAACAGCTACCTCCCATTCGTCGGCCAGCCCCGGTTGCGCGAGATCGCAGCACGGCACGTGTCGTCGCTGTCGGGCGTGACATACAGCGGCGCACGCAACTGCGTGATCTCGGCCGGCGGGCTCTCGGGCATCCTCAACGCGCTGCTCGCAACCGTCGAAGTGGGCGACGAGGTGCTGGTCACCGATCCGACCTACGCCGGCCTGCTCAACCGCATCCGGCTCGCTGGCGGCACGCCGAAGTACGTGCCCTTTGAATTCAACCCCGGTGGCGAATGGAAGCTGGACCGCGCCGCGCTGCAAACGGCCATCGGCCCCCGCGTGCGCGTAATGCTGCTGATGTCGCCGTCGATGCCGACGGGCGGTTGCTTCGACGCGGACGACTGGCGCGCCATCGCCGCACTGTGCGTGCGGCACGACCTGACACTGATCCTCGACACCGCCATGGAACGCCTGCTGTACGACGGCCGCGAAGTCATCCACCCCGCGGGCCTGCCCGGCATGGCCGAACGCACTATCACCGTAGGCTCCTCGGCCAAGGAGCTGCGCATGATCGGCTGGCGCGTGGGCTGGACCGTGGCGCCCGAGAGCTACATGCCGGACCTCGTGGCCGTGTCGCTCGCCAACGTGGTCGTGCCGGTGGGCATCGCGCAGGACGCGGTGGCGACGGCGCTGGCGCAATCGGCGCACACGATGGCGCCGTATGTGGCCGAGTTGGAGCGGCGGCGCGACGCGTTGCTCGATGAACTTAAAGGACTGCCGGTCGGCGTGCCCGCGGGGGGCTGGTCGCTGCTGCTGCGCACGAGCGACTTCGGCATTGACGGCCAGACGCTGTCGCAGCGCCTGCTGACGCATCGCGTCTGTGCCACCCCAATGCAGGGCTGGGGCGAGACGCACGGCGCGCAGTACCTGCGCTTCGTTTTTTCCAACGAGCCGGTGGAGCGGCTGCGCGGACTGGGGGACAAGGTGCGGGCAGCACTGGGCGTCTGACCAGGGTCTACGGCCACACCGGCGGATGGCTGCCCGGCGGCATCGAAGGCCGTACCCACGCGGCGGGCGTGCGCTGCAACTGCGCGCTGTGGCGCAGCGCAGCCAGCCTGCCGAATCCGGAGTCCGAGGTTTCCACATAGGGTTGCAGGTCGGGCTTCGGAGCCGAGAGTCCGTCCGGCACGCGGCCCAGGCCGCGCAGCCAGTGCCCCGTCTGCGCGAGCGATACCTGCACGTGCCAGCTGCCGCCTTCCTGCCGCTGGCGCCAGAGCGCGGCGGCGGCCCCGAGGGCGATCAGGTAGCCGGTGGCTTCATCGAGGATCTGCATGGGCAGCGGCTTCGGCTTGCCGTCGCCGGCTGCCTGGCCTTCGGCATGGTTGAAGCCCATGGCGGTCTGCACCAGCGAATCGAAGCCGCGACGATTCGCCCACGGCCCCTGCGTGCCGTACGCGCTGAGCGACACGCACACGATGCCCGGGCGGAGCCGTGCCAGCGCCTCGGGTCCGAAGCCTCGCGCCTCGATGCCGCCCGGCCTGTAGCCCTGCACGAAGACATGCGCATCGGCCACCAGCCGCCGCAGCGCGATTCGCCCTTCCTCGGTCTGCAAGTCTGCATGCGCCGACAGCTTGCCGCGGCTGGTATCCGCGATCGCGCTGATGTTCGGCAGGTTCGGCGAGTTCACGAGCATCACATCGGCCCCGTAGGCAGCGAGCGCGCGTCCGCCAACCGGCCCGGCCAGGACACGTGTGAGGTCC
Organism: Variovorax sp. Root411; assembly: GCF_001425205.1. Taxonomy (GTDB): domain Bacteria; phylum Pseudomonadota; class Gammaproteobacteria; order Burkholderiales; family Burkholderiaceae_C; genus Variovorax. Next base: position 86,394 of record NZ_LMDW01000021.1, on the reverse strand, counting down.
AGCACGCGCAGGCCCGACAGGGGCCGTTGGTCTTCGCGCAGCGGCGGCATCGCGAGCGGCGATGCGTCGTCATCGCCGATGCGCTCGATGGTGAAGAGCGGCTGCGCAGCGATGGCCCGCCCTTGCGGCGTGGCGTCCCATTCATCGAAACGCCGCAATGCCGTCGCGACCAGTCCCGCCGCCGCCGCGGCCTCCTCGAAATCGAGCGCGCGCCACGTGGCCATGACAGCCTCGGCGTCCGCGCGCGTGGCAGTGGCCGGGTCGAGCTTCAGCAGACGCAGCGCGCCGTCGCGGTGATGCGCGAAGTTCGCATGCACGCGCACCCATCCATCGGCGCAGCGGTAGAGCCCCGAGAACGCATCCCACGGGTCGGGCACCTGCCCGTCGAGGCTGAACCAACCCGTGCACTCGAGCGCCGCGTGCAGCATGTCGACGCCGACCTGCTGCCGGGCCGCGCCGCGCACGTGCCCCAACTCGCAGGCTGCAAGTGCCGCGGCCGCGACGGTACTCTGCGCCGCCGTGCCGACCGCGAAGGAAGACGGCAGCACCGGATCGGCGCCGGTGAGCCGCGCGAACGGCAAGGCCTCCTCGGGAAGGCCCGCTTGCCGCCAGATGTCGCCCAGGACTTCGCTTGCATTCTTCATTCCGGTGTGCTCCAAAGCAAAAAGGCAGGGTCCGCTTTCGCGGCCCTGCCCTTGGTTGTCGTTGCGTTCGACGCTCCGCCGTTACTGGATCAGCTTCGCGCCCGTCTTGGCCTGCAGCGTATCGAAGCTCACGCCCGGCGCCAGCTCGACGACCTTCAGGCCTTCGGGCACCACGTCCATCACGGCCAGGTCGGTGATGATGCGGTCGACCACGGCCACGCCGGTCAGCGGCAGCGTGCACTGTTCGAGGATCTTCAGGTCCTCGGTGCCGTCCTTCTTCTTGGCCACGTGCTCCATCAGCACGATCACGCGCTTCACGCCGGCCACGAGGTCCATTGCGCCGCCCATGCCCTTGACCATCTTGCCGGGGATCATCCAGTTGGCGAGGTCGCCCTTCGTGCTCACCTGCATGGCACCGAGGATCGACAGGTTGATCTTGCCGCCGCGGATCATCGCGAAGCTGTCATGGCTGCCGAAGATGGCCGAGCCGGGCAGCGTGGTCACGGTCTGCTTGCCGGCGTTGATCAGGTCGGCGTCGACGTTGTCCTCGGTCGGGAACGGGCCGATGCCGAGCATGCCGTTCTCGCTCTGCAGCCACACTTCCTTGGTGCCGGTGTGGTTGGCCACCAGCGTCGGGATGCCGATGCCGAGGTTGACGTAGAAGCCGTCTTCGAGTTCTTGCGCGGCGCGGGCCGCCATCTGGTCTTGGGTCCAGGGCATCTCAGGCTCCTTCTTTCTTGTTGACGACGACCTTGGCGGGCACTTCGCTGCCGGCGGCGGCCTGGGCGATGGCGGTCTGCGCCTCGACCTTCGCGGCGACGGCATCGACCGAGGCGCTCACGGTGCGCTTCTCGATGCGCTTCTCGGGTTTGGCGTTGAGCACGATGCGGTGCACGTAGATGCCCGGCAGATGGATGTCGTCGGGGGCCAGTTCGCCCACCTCGACGATCTTCTCGACCTCGACGATGCAGATCTTGCCGGCCATGGCGGCGGCCGGGTTGAAGTTGCGCGCCGTGAGGCGAAAGCGCAGGTTGCCCGACTTGTCGGCCACGTCGGCCTTCACCAGCGCCACGTCGGGCACCAGCGAGCGTTCCATGACGTAGGTTTCGCCGTCGAACTCGCGCAGCTCCTTGCCCTCGGCGACCTGCGTGCCCACGCCGGTCTTGGTGAAGAAGGCCGGGATGCCCGCGCCGCCCGCGCGCAGCTTCTCGGCCAGCGTGCCCTGGGGCGTGAATTCGAGGGCCAGTTCGCCCGCGAGGTACTGGCGCTCGAACTCCTTGTTCTCGCCAACGTAGGACGCGATCATTTTCTTGATCTGGCGCGTCTCCAGCAGCTTGCCGAGGCCGAAGCCGTCGACACCCGCGTTGTTCGAGACGACGGTGAGGTTCTGCACGCCGGAGTCCTTCAGCGCGTCGATCAGCGCTTCGGGAATGCCGCACAGGCCGAAGCCGCCGACCGCGAGCATCTGCCCGTCGGCCACGACCCCCTTGAGTGCCGCGTCTGCGGAGGGATAAATCTTGTTCACTCGGGCTCCTTGATGGATGAATTGGAGAGAGGTGGGAAAGCCCTGAACGATACTACCTACTCGCATACGTAGTATTTCGTAATGGTGACCCCCGATGCCCGAGATCGATTACCGGCTGGCCTTTGAACACGCGCCCGTCGGCATGGTGGTGTCGAGCAACCGCACCATCGTGGCCTGCAACGTGCGCGTGTGCGAGATCTTTGGCGCAACGCCCTCTGCATTGGTCGGGCATTCGTTCAGCATCCTGTACCCCAGCGTGGCCGAGTTCGAGCGCATCGGCAAGCGCATGGAGCCCTTCCTGAATGCCAGCGGGCACTACGCGGACAACCGCATGATGAGGCGGCTGGGCGGGCTGCATGGCGCGATCGCCGGCGAGACCTTCTGGTGCCACGTCACGGGCCACGCGCTGAACCGGGCCGCACCGCACGAGGCCGGCATCTGGACCTTCGAGGACCTGGGCTCGCGCCGCGCCGTGAAAGCCGAGCTCACGCCGCGCGAGCGCGAGGTGGCGGCGCAGGTGATGCGCGGGCTGACCTCGAAGGAGATCGGCAAGGCGCTCGGCATCAGCCACCGAACGGTCGAGCTGCATCGGGCGCGGCTGATGCGCAAGTACGCAGCCGCGACCACGGCCGAGCTGGTGCAGAAGCTGATCGCGGGCTAGGTTGCGCGGCCCTCGTCAGTCGGGCTTGATGTCCGCCGACTTGATCACCTTCGACCAGCTCGCCAGTTCCTGGTCGACGAACTTGCCGAGCGTCGGCGAATCCATGTAGATCGCGAAGGCGCCCTGCTCGTCCACCTTCTTGCGGAACGCTTCGCTCTCCACGATTTTCTTGATCTCGGTGCTGAGCCTCGCGACGACCTCGGGCGGCGTCTTCGCCGGCGCGAACACCGCGAACCACGACTCGACCTCGTAGCCCGGCAAGCCCGCCTCGGCCGAGGTCGGCACGTTGGGCATCGACGGATGGCGTCTGGCGCCCGTGTACGCCAGCGCCTTGATGCGCCCACTCGCGAAATGGCCGATGACCGAAGGCGGTGTGGTGATGAACATGTCGACGTTGCCCGCGATGAGGTCGTTGATCGCCGGTCCCGAACCCTTGTACGGCACGTGCGTCATCGCCTGCTTCGACTGCCGCGACAGCAGTTCGCCTGCGATGTGCTGGATCGAGCCATTGCCGGACGAGGCGTAGAACAGGCCGCCGCCCTTCTTCTTGCCGTACTCGATGAGTTCCTTCATCGAGTTCACCGGCAGCTTGCCGCTTACCGCGACGACGTGCGGTGCGCGCATCACCATCGCCACCGGCACGAAGTCTTTCGTCGGGCTCCACTTGATGTTCGGGTAGAGCGAGGGGTTGCCGACGTGGTAGCCCGAGTACTGCATCAGCAGCGTGTAGCCGTCGGGCGCCGCACGGGCCACGAACTCGGTGCCGATGTTGCCGCTGGCGCCGGGCTTGTTGTCCACCACGATGGGCTGGCCCAGCGCGCGCTGCAGCGGCTCGCCGACCAGGCGGGCCATGATGTCGGTGGAGCCGGCGGGCGCCGTGGGCACGACGAAGGTGATCGGCTTCGAAGGCCACGCGTCGGCGGCGGCGGCAGCCGAGCCGGCCAGCGCGAGGCCGACTGCGAGAAGGCGGTGGATGGGTTTCATGGTTTGTCTCCAGGTGGTTTTGTGTTGGCTGTCTTCGGGGCTGCGCCGTCAGGGCGCGAGCTCCGAAATCTCGATCAGGTTCAGGTCGGGGTCGCGCACATAGACCGAGCGGATGCGCGAGGTGGCGCCCGTGCGCATCACGGGCCCTTCCACGATCGGCACGCCCATTTCCTCGAGCCGTGCGATGACGGCTTCGAGCGGCACGCCGGCAATGAAGCACAGGTCGAGCGAACCCGGCGTCGGCAGTTGCGCCTTGGGCTCAAATTCGTGGCCCTTCACGTGCAGGTTGATCTTCTGGCGGCCGAAGCGGAAGGCCTTGCGCCCTGCGCCGAAGCTCTCGAGCGTCATGCCCATCACGTCGACGTAGAAGCGGGTGCAGGCTTCTTCATGCGCAGTCGTCAGCACGAGGTGGTCCAGATGGTCGATCACGGGTGGAGCTCCTTCTGCCCGCGCGCCTGGGCGCGGGCGACGATGTCGTTGAAATCCGCCGGCGGCGCGTGCCGCATCAGCCGGTGCCCCGCACGCGAGACCTGGCTCGACAGCCCGTGCTGCACGAGCACTTCCAGTTCGGCAGCGGCGGCGATCAGGCCGTCCAGGTCCATGCCGGTGTCCCAGCCCATGCACTGCAGCATGTGGACCACGTCTTCGGTCGCGACGTTGCCGGTCGCACCCGGCGCGTAGGGGCAGCCGCCGATGCCGCCGAGCGACATGTCGAGGCGGCGGATGCCGGCTTCGACGGCGGCCACGGTGTTGGCAAGGCCCATGCCGCGCGTGTTGTGGAAGTGAGCAGTCCAATCCATCCGGCGATGGCCCGCGATCACGCCTTCGCAGAGGGCCTGCACCTGTGTGGGATAGGCCATGCCCGTCGTATCGCACAGCGTCACGCCCTGCACCTCCAGCGCAGCGAACCGCTCGATCCAGCCGCGCACCGCCGCCAGCGGCACCTCGCCTTCCATCGGACAGCCGAATACGCAGGACAGCGACACGTTCACCGGCACCCCGGCTTGCTTCGCCAGCGCGATCACCCCGGTCAGCTGCGCGAACGACTGCTCGCGCGTCATGCGCAGGTTGGCGAGGTTGTGCGTCTCGCTCACCGACATGACGATGTTGAACTCGTCGATGCGGCTTTCCAGCGCGCGCTCCGCACCGCGCACGTTCGGCACCAGCGCGGTGTAGACCACGCCCGGACGGCGGGCGATGCGCTGCATCACCTCCTCGCCGTCGCGCAATGCCGGAATCGCCTTTGCCGAGGTGAACGACGTGACTTCGATCCTGGCGTAGCCCAGCCCGCTGAGCCGGTCGATCAGCGCGACCTTGTCGTCGGTGGGAATGAAGCGGCTTTCCATCTGGAAGCCGTCGCGGGTGGCCACCTCGTTGATGAGCAGTCGCTTGCCGTTGCCCGCCTTCATACGAGCTCGCTTTCCGCGCTGCGCGCTGGCCAGCCGGCGCTTTGCAGGTCGCCGGTGTGCTCGCCAAGGCGCGGCGCGGGGCGCGCGATACGGCCCGGCGTGGCACTGAGCTTGGGCACGACGCCGGGCACCTTCAGCGTGGCGCCGTCGGACGTGGGCGCCTCCACGATCATCCCGCGCGCCAGGTACTGCGGGTCGCTCGCGATGTCAGCCACGGTATAGATGCGCCCGGCCGGCACGCCGGCCGCATCGAGCACGGCCAGCGCCTCGTCGCGGCTGCGGTGCTGCGTCCAGGCCTCGATGGCGGCGTCGATCTCTTCCACGCGCAGCACGCGCCCGTCGTTGTGCCGCAGTTGTTCGTCGTTTTCCAGGTCTTCTCGCCCGATGGCCCGCATCAGCCGGCGGAAGATGCTGTCGCCGTTGCCGGCCACCAGCACGTAGTGCCCGTCGTTGCACCGGTAGGCATTGGTCGGTGCGATGCCGGGAAGCGCACTGCCGGCGCGTTCGCGCACGGCCCCGAAGGCGTCGTACTCGGGCAGCAGGCTTTCCATCACGTTGAACACCGACTCGTACAGCGCCACGTCGATGAATTGCCCTTCCCCGCCATGGGCCGTGCGGTGATGCAGCGCGGTCAGCACGCCAATCACGCCATGCAGCGCCGCCAGCGTGTCGCCGAGCGAGATGCCCACGCGCACCGGCACGCGGCCGGGCTCGCCGCTCAGGTAGCGCAGCCCGCCCATCGATTCGCCGAGCACGCCGAAGCCGGGCTTGTCGCGGTAGGGCCCGGTCTGCCCGTAGCCCGAGATGCGCAGCATGATGAGCCGCGGGTTCAGCGCATGCAGCTGCTCCCACCCCAGGCCCCAGCCTTCGAGGGTGCCGGGCTTGAAGTTCTCGATGAGCACGTCTGCTTCGAGCGCCAGCGCGCGTGCCGCTTCCTGGCCCTCGGCACTGCGCAGGTCGAGGCACACGGAGCGCTTGTTGCGCGACTGCACCTCCCACCACACCGAGGTGCCGCCGCGCAGCAGCCGCCACTTGCGCAGCGGGTCGCCGACACCGGCCGGCTCCACCTTGATCACGTCGGCGCCGAACTCCGCCAGGGTCTTGCCGGCGAAGGGGCCGGCGATGAGCTGGCCGAGCTCCAGCACCTTCAGGCCTTCGAGTGCATTCATGTCTACGTCTGTCTCCAGGTTGGGTTGCCTCGACTCTAGGAACAGATCGCGTTCGGCGGAATTGCCGTGACGGCAGCATCCCTTCGCGAAACGCGAAGGGTCACCGCCCTCCTCTCTAGAATCCGCCGATGCCCACCCCCATCAACCCCGCGCGCGTCGACTTCGTGACGCTGCGCCTCTTCTGCGCCGTGGCCCAGTCGGGCAGCATCACCAAGGGCGCGGAGGCATGCCACCTCGCGCTGTCGGCGGCGAGCCGGCGGCTTTCGGACTTCGAGGCGGCAACGGGATCGAAGCTGCTCGAACGCAGTTCCCAGGGCATTGCGCTCACGCCAGCGGGACATGTGGCGATGCAGCACGCGATGCGGCTGTTCCAGGGCTTCGAGCAATTCAGCAACGAGCTCAACGACTATTCGAGCGGCGTACGCGGCCACGTGCGGCTGTGGGCCAACATGTCGGCGCTGACGGAGTTCCTGCCCACCACGCTCGCCACCTTTCTCGCGCAGCATCCCGACATCCGCGTCGAGGTCGAGGAGCAGTTGAGCGGCGACATCGTGCGCGCGCTGGTCGATGGCCTGGCCGACGTCGGCGTGTTCGCGGAGAACACGCCCGCCTACGGCCTCGACGTCGCGCCCTTCCAGACCGACGAGCTGGTGGTGCTTTGCGCAAGGCAGCATCCGCTGGCCCGCGCGCGCGTCAAGCAGGTCGACTTCAAGACCTGCCTCGCGCACGAGTTCGTGGGGCTGAACCGCAGCAGCTCGCTGCTGGAACTCACATCGCGCGCCGCCGAGCAGGCCGGCGTTCCGATGCGGCTGCGCGTGCAGGTGCGCAGCTTCGACGCGATGTGCCACATGATCGCGGCCAACCTCGGCATCGGCGTGGTGCCGCTGGCTGCGTGCAAGGCGCAGGTGGCGGCGCTCGATCTGAAGGTCGTGCGGCTCAAGGATGCGTGGGCCACGCGGCGATTGCTGATGGCGACGAAGACGGGAGCGTCCTCTCCCCGGCTGCGCAGCTGCTGGCCGAACACCTCCTGCGCCAGGCCGGACCATGATGGCGATGGCGATGCCGCTCATAACCAAAGACTGACTTGCCGCGCAATGCCGCAGCGGCCAGACTTTGCACATGGCCTCGTTCCCGCATTCATGACCACCGGCAAACCTGCACGACTCCTCTCCGCCGTTCCTTCCACGTTGCGGATTCCCCTTGCCGCACGGGCCTCGGGCGATGCGATCTTTCCGCAGATGGCCGTGCGGGACGCATACGCCGCGGGCATCCTGGAGCAGATCCGCGACGACGGCCACGCGCTGCCGGAAGACCGGACGACCATCTACTGCATCCTCTCCCGCACGCGCCGCTTCCGCAGCCTGGCCCAGGACTTCCTCAAGGAGCATCCCGGCGGACGCGTGGTGAACATGGGTTGCGGCCTGAGCCACTACTTCCAGTGGCTGGACGATGGCAAGGCCCGCATGACCGACGCCGACCTGCCCGAGGTGCTCGAGCTGCGCCGCGACCTGATCCCCGAGATCAACGAACGCCACGACCTGCGCGAACTCGACCTGACCGCGCCCGACTGGTGGGAGCGGCTGGACCTGCCGCGCAAGCGCAGAGCCGCGCCCGTGTTCCTGTTCACCGAAGGCGTGCTGATGTACCTGAAGCCCGAGCAGGTGCAGGCGGTGCTCGCCACCTTCGGCGAACGCGCGCCCGCGGGCTCGATGCTGGTCTTCGATGCCATGTGCTGGCTCGGGGTGGGGCGTGGAAGGCAGCACCCTTCGGTGCGCGCCACCGGCGCGGAGTTCAACTGGGGAATCCGCCGGTCGTCCGAGCTGACGCAGCCTCACCGGCGCCTGCGGCTTGCCTCCACCTACCGCGTGCTGGAGGGCATCGGCCCGGCCTATACGCTGTTCGCGCCGATGGTCATGCTGTTTCTCGGCGTGTCGCTGTATGCGCTCTACGCGCTGGAGGCGACGGACAGTGTCGATACATAAACGCACAATTTCGTGAATTGCCGGCTTTGTCCGGCCCGGCTTGCGCTGCATGACTGACGCGATGCGGCCTGGGCCCCGGTCAAGCTTGCCGGCGTTGCCCGGTCGCGGAAAATGCGCTGTCGTTCCCGTCGCTCCTCTCCTTCCCCCTCCATCAAGATTCGCAACCCTCAAGAACCACATGCTTGATCGCCGATCCTTCCTTGCCGCCGGCGGAGCCGCTGCCGCACTCGCCGCCCTCGGATTGCCCGAAGAGGCACTGGCCGCCAACGGCCTGCAGCTGAGCCAGCCCGCGCCCTTCTCCTTCGATGCGCTGGTCGCACAAGCGAAGTCGCTCGCCGCGAGGCCGTACGCGGCCGCGGCACCGCTGGCGCCCGAGGTGCTCGACCGCATCGACTACGACGCGCACGGCAAGATCAAATTCGACCCCGCCAACGCCCTGTTCCGCGACGGGCCCGGCGCGTTCCCGGTCACCTTCTTCCACCTCGGCCGCTACTTCCAGACGCCGGTTCGCATGCACGTGCTCGAGAACACCGACGGCGATGCCTTCGCCCGCGAGGTGCTCTACAGCCCCACCTACTTCTCGATGCCGCCCGACAGCCCCGCGCGCGCGCTGCCGCCTGGGGCGGGCTTCGCGGGCTTTCGCCTGCAGGAGAGCCGGCTGGGCGACCAGGCCAAGCTCGACTGGCAGAAGAACGACTGGGTCGCGTTCCTCGGCGCCTCCTACTTCCGCGCCATCGGCGAGCTCTACCAGTACGGGCTGTCGGCGCGCGGCATCGCGCTCGACGTGGCGGTGCCCGACAAGCCGGAGGAATTTCCGAGCTTCACGCGCTTCTACTTCGAGACGCCGGCCGCGAACAACACCACCTCGATGACGGTCTACGCGCTGCTCGAAGGGCCGAGCGTGACGGGCGTGTTCAAGTTCGTCATGCAGCGCACCAAGGCCGTGATCATGGACATCGACGCGCGCATGTTCCTGCGCCGCGACGTGTCGCGGCTGGGCCTCGTGCCGCTCACGTCGATGTACTGGTACTCCGAAACCATCAAGCCCACTGCCATCGACTGGCGCCCCGAGGTGCACGACTCCGACGGCCTCGCGATCTGGAACGGCGCGGGCGAGCGCATCTGGCGCCCGCTCAACAACCCGACGCAGACGCGTGCATCCGCGTTCGCGGACACCAAGCCGCGTGGCTTCGGCCTGCTGCAGCGCGACCGCTCGTTCGACCATTACCAGGACGGCGTGGGCTACGAGAAGCGCCCGAGCCTGTGGATCGAGCCACTGGGCGATTGGGGCGAAGGCTCGGTGCAACTCATCGAGATTCCGACCGACGACGAGATCCACGACAACGTCGTCGCCTTCTGGGTGCCGAAGGCCGATGCCAAGGCGGGCGCGAGCTACAGCCTGCAGTACCGGCTGCACTGGACTGACCAGGAGCCGTTTCCGTCGCCGCTCGCGCGCTGCATGGCAACGCGCATCGGCCGCGGCGGGCAACCGGGCCAGCCGCGGCCGCAGGGCGTGCGCAAGTTCATGGTCGAGTTCGTCGGCCAGCCTCTGACCACCGTGCCTTTCGGCGTGAAGCCCGAGGTGGTGCTGACGGCGGCGCGCGGCAAGTTCTCATACATCTTCGCCGAGGCCGTGCCCAACGGCGTGCCGGGCCATTGGCGTGCGCAGTTCGACTTCACGCCTGAAGGCAATGAGCCGGTCGATATGCGGCTCTACCTGAAGACGGGGGACAAGACGCTTACGGAAACCTGGCTGTATCAGTATCAGCCGGGGGTCTGAAATACGGGCGGGGCTTTTGTTTGGGGCGCCGTTCGCTGTTGTTCAGGGTGCGTGCGCAGGCCACCGGGTGCTCCCCTCCGCGAATGTCCCCCGCTTCGCTCCTCCTTTATTTCGCTGCGGGGAGCACCCGGTGCCCTGCGCACAGGGCACGCTGCTGATGTGCGGCCGATCAACGAGTGCTCTGAACGATCACGCCGTCGGCGTGATCACGCCCTGAAGAGAGCAGCGCAGAGCCCTGGGGTCAGCGCTTGCTAACCGACACCAGTTCCACTTCGAAGTTGAGCGTGGCATTCGGCGGGATCACGCCACCCGCGCCGCGCGAACCGTAGGCGATCGACGGCGGGCAGGTCAGCTTGGCCTTGCCACCCGGCTTCATCTTCTGCACGCCTTCGGTCCAGCACGGGATCACGCCGTTGAGCGGGAACTCCGTGGGTTCGCCGCGCTTGTAGGAGCTGTCGAACTCCTTGCCGGTGTCGGGGAAGGTGCCGCGGTAGTGCACCTTGACCACGTCGGTCGCGGCGGGCGAGGCACCGGTGCCTTCCTTGAGCGACTGGTAGACCAGGCCGCTGGGCGTGGTCACCGGCGCGGATTGCGCGAAGGCAGCGGGAGCGGCGAGAAGGGACACGAGTGCGGCGCAGAGAAGAGACTTCACGAAAGACCTCGGAGGTTGAAAGTCGTCGATTATGGCCAGCGGCCGGCCGGGCCTGTAAGTGGATATTCGGGACCGATGCGCGCGTTGGAACAGCCCTTGCTTTGCTGAATGTGCACTGTCAACATCCACGAAGAGAGGAAGCCGCATGAACACCACCGCAGCCACCAGCCCGGGCACGACGCCCGCCCACTCAGGCACCGGTCACCTCAAGAAAGTGCTCGGTCCCGTCCAGCTCTGGGGCATCGCGGTGGGCCTCGTCATCTCGGGTGAATACTTTGGTTGGAGCTACGGCTGGAACACGGCCGGCACGCTCGGCTTCCTCGTCGCCACGGTGCTGGTGGCCACGATGTACACCACCTTCATCTTCAGCTTCACCGAACTGTCGACCGCCATCCCGCATGCGGGCGGGCCCTTCGCCTATGCGCGGCGCGCCTTCGGTCCGAACGGCGGCTTCGTCGCGGGTTTTGCCACGCTGATTGAATTCGTCTTCGCGCCGCCGGCCATCGCGCTGGCCATCGGCGCATACCTCAACGTGCAGTTTCCAGGCATCAACCCGAAGTGGTTCGCGCTGGGCGCGTACGTGATCTTCATCGGGCTCAACTGGATCGGCGTGGGCATCGCGGCCGCCTTCGAGCTGTTCGTGACGGTGCTCGCCATCGTGGAACTGCTGGTGTTCATGGGCGTGGTCACGCCGGGCTGGACCATGGCCAACTTCGTGGCCAACGGCTGGGCCGGCGGCAGCGTGCTCAATGGCGCGGCCATCTCGGGCATCTTCGCCTCCATTCCGTTCGCGATCTGGTTCTTCCTCGCCATCGAGGGCGCGGCCATGGCGGCCGAAGAAGCGCGCGATCCGCACCGCACCATTCCCATCGCCTACACCACGGGCATCGTCACGCTGGTGGTGCTGGCCTTCGGCGTGATGATCTTCGCGGGCGGCGTGGGCGACTGGCGCAAGCTCGCCAACATCAACGACCCGCTGCCACAAGCCATGAAGGCGGTGGTGGGCGACAACAGCGGCTGGCTGCACATGCTGGTGTGGATCGGGCTGTTCGGGCTGATCGCCTCGTTCCACGGAATCATCATGGGCTACTCGCGCCAGATCTTCGCGCTGGCGCGCGCGGGCTACCTCCCGCGCTACTTCGCCGGCCTGAGCCCGCGCTTCGACACGCCGCACCGCGCGCTGCTGGCCGGCGGCGTGATCGGCGTGGCCGCGATCTTCAGCGACGAGTGGGTGCAGTTCGGCGGCCAGACGCTCACCGCCAACATCGTGACCATGGCCGTGCTCGGCGCCATCGTGATGTACCTGATCTCGATGGCCGCGCTGTTCAAGCTGCGCCGCTCCGAGCCCCACCTGCTGCGCACCTACCGCGCGCCCTTCTACCCCGTGTTCCCGGCCATTGCGCTTGGGCTCGGCGTTGTGTGCCTGGGCGCAATGGTGTGGTTCAACGGCATGCTCACGCTGCTGTTCATCGTGCTGATGGCAGCGGCGTACGGCTACTTCCTGCTGACCTCGGCGCAGCGCAAGGCGGCCGCGCCCGACGAGATGCTGTCTTCCTCGAAGACCGCCGCCTGACTGATGCTGTACCGCACCACCATCGACAGCCATGTCTTCGCCTTCGACGACTTGCGGCAGGTCATGGCCTTCGCGAGCCCGGCGCGTTCGGGCGACTACCTCGCGGGCATCGGCGCGGCCACCGCGCAGCAGCGCATGGCCGCGCGCCACGTGCTGGCCGAGACGCCGCTCAGGCAGTTCCTGACCGAAGCGCTGATTCCGTACGAGAGCGACAACATCACGCGCCTCATCATCGACGGCCACGATGCGCAGGCCTTCGCGCCGGTCGCGCATCTCACGGTCGGCGACTTCCGCAACTGGCTGCTGTCCGAAGCGGCCACCACCGCCACGCTCGCCACGCTGGCGCCAGGCCTCACGCCCGAGATGGTCGCGGCCGTGTCCAAGCTCATGCGCAACCAGGACCTGGTGTCGGTCGCGAAGAAGTGCAGCGTGGTCACGCGCTTTCGCGACACCATCGGGCTGACCGGCCACCTTGCCGTTCGCCTGCAGCCCAACCACCCGACCGACGACCTGCGCGGCGTGGCGGCCTCCACGCTCGACGGGCTGCTCTACGGTGCGGGCGATGCGGTGATCGGCCTCAATCCGGCTTCCGACAGCATGCCCGTGCTGGGCCAGTTGCTTCGCATGCTCGACGAGGTGATCCAGCGCTTCGAGATTCCCACGCAGAGCTGCGTGCTCACGCATGTGACCAACACACTCAAGCTTGCCGAGGCCGGCGCGCCGGTGGACCTGGTGTTCCAGTCGATAGCGGGCACCGAGAAGGCCAACCTCTCGTTCGGCGTGACGCCCGAACTGCTCGACGAGGCCTATGCCGCGGCGTTGTCGCTCAAGCGCGGCACCATCGGCAACAACGTCATGTACTTCGAGACCGGCCAAGGCAGCGCGCTCTCGGCCAATGCCAACTTCGGTGTCGACCAGCAGACCTGCGAGGCGCGCGCCTACGCGCTGGCGCGGCGCTACAAGCCCTTCCTCATCAACACGGTGGTTGGCTTCATCGGGCCGGAGTACCTGTACGACGGCAAGCAGATCATCCGCGCCGGACTCGAAGACCACTTCTGCGGCAAGCTGCTGGGCCTGCCCATCGGCTGCGACATCTGCTACACCAACCATGCCGAGGCCGACCAGGACGATATGGACACGCTGCTCGTGCTGCTGGGCACTGCGGGCATCAACTTCATCATGGGCATTCCGGGCGCGGATGACGTGATGCTCAACTACCAGAGCACTTCATTCCACGACGCGCTGTTCCTGCGCGAAACGCTGGGCCTGAAGCGCGCGCCCGAGTTCGAGGCGTGGCTGCAGCGCATGCAGATCACCAACGCGGCAGGGCAACTGGCGCCGCCTGCTGCCAATCGGCTGCTGGCCGACATGAGCGGGCTGTCCGCGCTCGCGTCATGAGCGATTCACCGGTCACACCCAACCCGTGGGCGCAATGGCGCTCGGCCACGCCCGCGCGGCTGGCGCTGGGCCGCGCCGGCGCCGGCCTGCCGACCGACGAGACGCTGCGCTTCGGCTGGGCGCATGCAATGGCACGCGATGCGATCCATGCCGCGCTCGACGTCGATGCACTCGAAGCCGCCTTGCGATCGCAGCACTGGGAGGTGGCGCGCGCACGCAGCCGTGCAGCGGATCGCACCGAATACCTGCGCCGCCCCGACCTCGGCCGTCAACTCGACGAGGACGACGCCACGCGCCTGCTCGTCGACGGCCGCTACGGCTGCGATGTCTGCGTCGTGATCGGCGACGGCCTCTCGTCGCTCGCTGTCGCCCGCCATGCGGCGCCGCTGCTGGCCGCATTGCGCTCGCACCTGCCAGCCGACACGAGCTTCGCCCCGGTGGTCATTGCCACGCAGGCGCGCGTGGCGCTGGCCGACGAGGTGGGCGAGCTGTTCGGCGCGGCCCTCTCGGTCATGCTGATCGGCGAGCGCCCCGGCCTGAGCTCGCCCGACAGCCTCGGCATCTACCTGACGCATTCGCCCAAGCGCGGCCGGCACGATGCCGAGCGCAACTGCATCTCCAACGTGCGGCCCGAAGGCCTGTCTTATGAAACCGCCGCGTTCAAGCTTGCGTGGTTGATGCGCGAATCCCTGCGCCGCGGGCTGACCGGCGTCGGGCTCAAGGACGAGAGCGATCTCGCCGTGCTGAAGCCTCCCGGTGCGGTGAGGCTGGGGCTGCCCGGATAGGCGGCCTTCCAATTCCCGGCATGTTGAAGCTGGCGTGGAGATCGGCAGGAGGCAAGCGCGAGCTCGTGCGCCGGGTGGCGGCGTTCATCGAACAGCAGCACGCACGCATCCGCGCCTAGGCGAACCGCCGCGCTGGCACGGCTGATGCGTAGGTCGACGCGGAAGTGTCACGGGCGCCGCATACGCTCGGCGCCTCCCATCCACACCGCACAACAACAGGGAACGCATGCAACGCCGCCTCATTCTCCTTACCCCCCTCGCCACCGCGCTCGTCGCCACCGGCTGCGCCAGCCTCTCGCCCGCCAAGGGCTTGTCGCCCGGCCACTGGGACGCCTTCAACCGCGCGCAGATCGAAGGCCTGATCGCCGGTCTCGGCAAGGACAGCCCCGGCTACAACGCCGCCAGGCCGCCCTACGTCGTGTTCGACTGGGACAACACCAGCGTCTTCCTCGACATCGAGGAAGCCTCGCTGATCTACCAGCTCGAGAACCTGGTGTTCGGCGCCACGCCCGCGCAGCTCGAGGTGGCATTGCGCAAGAACATCCCGAAGAAAGACTTCCTCCCGCCGTTCAACAACGCGGCCGGCGGGCCGGTCAACATCGACCTGGTGGTGCCCGACATCGTGGCCAGCTACACCTGGCTCTATCAGAACTACGCCGGCCTCAAGGGCAGCCAGCCGCTGGCGGCCGTGAAGCTGAATCCGCACTACATCGCGTTCACCACCAAGGTGCGCTATCTCTACGAAGCCATCGGCGACACCTTCGACCACGACACGGCCTATCCGTGGGTGACCTATCTCTTCGCCGGCATGACCGAAGCGCAGGTGCGCAAGCTCACGGCCGACACGGTGGCATGGCAGCTGAAGGAGCCGGTCGCCAAGGTCAAGTGGACTTCGCCCGCCGCACTGCCGGGCCGCGCGGGCGTGGTGTCGGTGAGCTGGAAGAACGGCCTGCGCCTGCAGCCCGAAATGCAGGCGCTGTACGCTGCCTTCCGCAACGCGGGCTTCGACGTGTGGGTGTGCTCGGCGTCGTTCGTCGATGTCATCAAGGAGATTTCGTCGAACCCCGCCTTCGGCTACAACAACCCGCCCGAGCGCGTGCTCGCAATGGAGCTGGAGCGCGATGCCAATGGCGTGATCCAGCCCGAGTTCCGCCGCGGCTACGACCAGACGCAGGGCCCGGGCAAGACGAAGAACATCCAGCGCTTCCTCGTCGCCAAGTACGGCTACGGCCCGAGCTTCGTGGCCGGCGACAGCGAAGGCGACCAGAACATGATGGCCGACTTCGCCGACACGAAGAAGGTGCTGATCGTGAACCGCCTGCGCGATCCGAAGACCGACATCGGCAAGTTCTCGGCCATTGCGGTGCAGAACTACGGCAAGGCCGACACGCGCTACCTGCTGCAGGGGCGCAACGACAACACCGGCGAGTGGGTGCCGTCGCAATTGCACACGCCGCTGGGCGCGACGCAGGGCAAGGCACTCAAGTAGGAGAGGGGGCGGTTCCACGCCTGCGGTGCGGCTTGCCTATGATGGCTCCATCAAAGCAACCCGCACCGGAGACAACATGGCCGCAGAGCGCTACCCCCTCGCCGAACTGAAAGACCTGCCCGAAGACATCCGCACCGCGATCCTCGCCGTGCAGGAAAAGGCGGGCTTCGTGCCCAACGTGTTCCTCGCTCTCGCACGTCGGCCGGCCGAGTGGCGTGCCTTCTTTGCGTACCACGATGCGCTGATGCTCAAGGAAGAAGGCTCGCTCACCAAGGGCGACCGCGAGATGATCGTCACCACCACCAGCGCGGCCAACAAGTGCCTGTACTGCGTGGTGGCGCATGGCGCGCTGCTGCGCATCTACGAGAAGAAGCCGCTGGTGGCCGACCAAGTGGCGGTGAACTACCGCAAGGCCGACATCACTCCGCGCCAGCGCGCCATGCTCGACTTCGCGATGAAGGTCCGCGACCGCTCGCACGAGATCGACGACAGCGACTTCCCGCCGCTGCACGCGCACGGCTTCGACGACGAGGACATCTGGGACATCGCGGCCATCACCGCCTTCTTCGGCCTGAGCAACCGGCTGGCCAGCTTCAGCGGCATGCAGCCGAACACAGAGTTCTTCCTGATGGGGCGGCTGCCGCGCGAGAAGAAGTAGTCCGATCCCCTCAGCCCTTGCCGCGGCAAGAAGCCAGCGCATCCAGCGCCGGCTTGTAGGTCGGCGTGGTCACGTCCATCACGCCCAGCACCGTGTGGTACAGGTTGTCGTGCGTGAGCGGCGTGTCGAGCCCCGCTTCCATGCACGAACGCGAGAGCTTGCGCCGTTGGCTCATGCCTTCGCTGAACCACGTGACCATCGGCACGTGCTTCTGCGCCTCCGGCGCGAAGCTGTACGGCACGCCGTGCAGGAACAGGCCATATTCGCCGAGCGACTCGCCGTGGTCGCTCACGTACAGCATCGCCGGTTCGTACTGCTTCGATTGGGCCTTGAGCCAGTCGATGGTCTGGCCGAGGAAGCGGTCGGTCTGCACGATCGAGTTGTCGTACACGTTCATGAGCTCGGCGTGGCCGCACTCGGCCAGTGCATTGGTCTTGCACTCGGGCAGGAAGCGCTTCACGTCGGGCGCCGATCGCTTGTAGTAGGCCGGGCCGTGACTGCCCATCTGGTGCATCACCAGCACGACGCCCTTGGCGCGGCGCTCGGCCGGCAGCGCGGCGATGCGCTCATCGAGGCCCTTGAGCATCACGTCGTCGAGGCATTCGTCGCCGTCGCACAGCGCCTTCTTGGTGGGGGCATCGAGGCCGTCGAAGGCCGATGCGTTCGGCACGCGGACGCACACACCCTTGCAGCCGGCCTGGTTGTCGAGCCAGAACACGGCCAGGCCCGCGGCCTGCAGCACGTCGACCAGCGTCTCGTAGTCGTCCTTGCGCGATTCGTAGCCTTCCTTGCCCAGCGGCGAGAACATGCACGGCACTGAGGCCAGCGTGTTGGTGCCGCAGGAATGCACCTCGCGGTAGCTCAGCACGCCGCGCCTGGCGAGTTCGGGCGTGGTGTCGCGCGCATAGCCGTTGAGTGCGAAGTGGTCGGCGCGAGCCGTCTCGCCCACCACCACCACGAACAGCGGCGGCTTGGTCTGGGCCGCATAGCTGGCGCCCAGCGCCGTGCCGGCGGTGATCGGAATCAACTTGCCGCTGCGCCTGAACAGCGGCTTGATGAACAGCGAGCCGGTGGAATAGAGGGTCGCGATGGGGTTCATCATGTAGCGCAGATGAATGTTGTTGCGCATCAGCGGCGCCAGCTCGCGGTTCATGGACACGGCCGCACCCAGCGCGACGAGCACCGACAGCAGCAGCAGCGCGGCGTTGCGCCAGAGCTTCGACAGAATGCGCATCGGCGTGACACGCACCCGCCACAGCAGCCAGGCCGCGGGCAGGACGACCACGCCGACGTTGAAGGCCATGCGCCAGCTCAGCAGGTCGCGCGCCTCGTTCGGATCGGTCTGCAGCGCGTTGGCGATCATGGTCGGGTCCATCACCACGCGGTACTGGAGCATGTAGTGCTGGACCACCGCGGCCAGCACGACCACGGCAAGCCACAGGGGCTTCATCCAGCGCGACCAGGCGGTCAACGACAGCATGGCCGCTGAGCCGCACAGCGTGAGCAGGCTCATGGCCATGATGGTGGACATGTAGGTGCTCGGCGCGCCGCCGATGCGGGCCAGCTCGTTCCACAGCGGCCAGTTGGTCGTCAGTACGAGGTAAAGGCTAAGCCACAGGACGAGCACGGCGGGCGAACGCGGCTGCTCCAGCCACAGGTTGAAGCGCTCCCACGACGAGCCGGAGGCTTGTGGGTACGGCGTTTGGGATTCAGAAGTGCCCGCCCGCTGCAGTGGTGCGGGTTCGATTCGCGAAACAGACATGCGGCGAATGTAGCGAGTCCGCCTGAAGCGAGCCTGAATTGCCCCTTCAGTCGGTGTTCAGGCTGGCCCGGCGCAGTCGCATTTTCGCGCGCCTGCGTGCCGCGAGCGCGCCGCCAGCGGCCAGGCTCAGCGGCCGGCTGACGCCGCGCTCCACGATGATCGACACCACTGCGCCCAGCATTGCCGCCGCCACGATGTCGGAAGGGAAATGCAGGCCCAGGAACACCCGGCTCCAGGCCACCGCAATGGCCACCAGCAGCGCCGCCAGCATGGGTGCGCGAGAAGGCAGGAACCAGAGCGAAAAGGCGGCGGCAAAGGTTCCGGCCGCATGCAGGCTCGGAAAGCCGGGCCGCACGCCCTGGGGCACCCACTGGATGCCAAGGCCATAGAACGCGGGCCGGGGAACCGGCACCAGCGTGCGGATCATGTTCACGATCAGCCACACGGCCAGCACGCTCACCAGCACCGTGAACAGCGCATGGCGCCAGCGTCGGCTGAACAGCGCGCAGACCCCGATGGCGAGCGTCAGCAGGGCCGGCAGCAGGTTGGAGGAGAACTCGGCGACACGCAGGCTCCACGCCGGCACCGAAGGGTCCGCGTTGATCAGCCTGAACAGTGCGAAATCAAGATCCTGCATGTGCGGGCATCGCCGGCTTCAGCGTGCGCGAGTTGAAGCGAGTCACCGCGACCTCGATGGCGAAGCCCACCACCCAGCAGACCCAGGCGGTCCAGAGGGTGTGGCTCATGTAGTGGGCGCCGCGCAGTTGCTGCGACGCACCCAGCATGAACCCCGCAACCACGGACACCCCCAGCCAGATCACCGCCGCGCGCGGCGACACCCGGCGAAGCACGAAGTACCCGCCCACGTAGGCAAAGGCTGCTGACGCATGGCCGGCAGGGAAACACCCGCCCGGCCCGCCATCGTTGACACCCCACGACCAGTGCGACACATACCGTGCAGCACCGCCGAACTCCTGCAGGTCCCACGGGCAGCTGGTCTGGCTGGCATGCTTGAGCACGCTGACGGCGATTACCGAGGCCAGCACCGTGAGCGCCAGCTGGGCGCGCCCCCCGGTACTCAGGCGGCGCAGGAAGCCGAACGGCCACCGGATCGCGGCGAACAGCGCGATCACGAGCGCCCAGCTCAGATTCCGGGCGCCCTCATGCATCACATGAACCATGATAGGGTTGTCGCGCAAGGGAAAACCCATGTGCGAACCCGCCATGCGCGCCAGCGCCAAGTCTGCCCCCGTCGCGTCCCATGCCATCAGTGCAACCAATGCAAGAAGGGTCAGTACCCCCAGGCGAAATAGCGGGAAACGTGTCATGAACGAAGGCGGGACTGAAAAACAGACGCGAGCCTACGTTCGCGGAATGAACCCAGCCTGAAGCAAGATGAACCGAACCTGACTGGCAGGCCCCGTGCAACCGGGCAGCGCTAGACTCCATTTTTTGTTGGAAGGACATGGCGTGCGCATATTGCTGGTCGAAGATGACACTGCGTTGGCAGATGCCGTCTGCAGCTACCTGCTGGCCAAGGCCTTCGTGGTCGACGTGGCTTCGAGTCTGGCCGATGCCCGCGGCGCCCTGCTTTCGGTGCAATACGCGGCTGTGCTGCTCGACCTGCACCTGGGCGACGGCGACGGCCTCTCGCTGCTGCCGCAGGTGCGCGCCCTGCCCGAGCGCCCCATCGTCATCGTGCTGACGGCACGCGACCAGGTGACCGACCGCATCCGCGGCCTGGACGCCGGCGCCGACGACTACCTCATCAAGCCCTATGACCCGGCCGAGCTGCTGGCGCGCCTGCGCGCGGTCGAGCGCCGCCGCAGCGCGAGCAGCTCGCCGGTGCTGCAGCTCGGCACGCTGGAGATCGACCTGGCGCACGACATGGTGCGCAAGGACGGCTCGCCGATCACGCTGACGCAGAAGGAATGGGCGCTGCTGCGCGTCATGGCCACGCGCCCCGAGCGCATCCACACGCGCGAGAACCTTGCCGATGCGCTGTACGGCTTCGGCGACGAGGCCGACAGCAACACGCTCGAGGTCTTCATCAGCCGCCTGCGGCGCAAGCTGGGGCGCAACCACATCCAGACGCTGCGCGGCCTTGGCTATCGCCTGTCGTTCTCGGCGGACGACGACGAATGAGCCTGAACAAGCTCGTGGCCGGCCGCGACACGCTCGCGGGCCGGCTGACCCGCACGCTGATCCTTTGGGTCGGCGGCGTGTGGCTGCTGTGCGTGTTCGCCGTGGTCTGGTATGTGGACCGCGAGATCAACCACAACTTCGACAACGAAATGGTCGAGGTTTCGCACCGCATGTTCGCGATGGCCGTGCAGGAACTGGAAAGGCTGCAGCAACCCGGGCAGGAGCCGCCGCGCGAACCGCTGATCGCGCCCAAGCAGCTGTTCTCCGAAGACGCGGTGATCTACCAGATCGTCGACCTGCACGAGCACGTGCTGCTGCGCTCCGCCGAAGCGCCTGCGGACACCTTCGACGTGCCGCTGGCCGCCGGCTTCGCGAACAATCCGAGCTGGCGCATCTACACCGTGCGCCATCCGGCGCTGGGCCTGTTCCTCCAGGTGGCGGACCCGCTCGACGAACGCCGCCATGCCCTCAACCGCACGCTCTTCGGCCTGATCATTCCGCTCGGCGCGGTGCTGCCGCTGCTCGCGCTGGTGCTGCGCAACGTGGCGCGCGCCGAACTGCGGGCGCTGCAAGAGCTGGCGGGCGAGATCGAGAAACGCAGCGGCGCCGACCTGAGCCCGATCGCCCTGCCCGGCCTGCCGAGGGAGTTGCGCACCGTCGGCGACCACGTCAACCGGCTGCTGGAGCGGCTGGCGCACTCGCTCGACGTGGAGCGCGCCCTGGCGGCCAACGCCGCGCACGAACTGCGCACACCGCTTGCCGCCGCCCGCCTGCGGCTGCAGACCGCGCTCGAACACGACCTGCAGCGCAACGACGTGCAGGCCGCGCTCGATGCGCTGCGCGCCCTCAGCCACCGCACCGAGAAGCTGCTGCAGCTGTCGCGCGCGGAATCCGGCGCTTCGCTCACGCGCACCCGGGTCGACCTTGTGCAGCTCGCCGGCGCCGTGGCGCAGGACTTCTGGCAAGACCCGCGCAACACCGAGCGCCTCGTGCTCAAGGTACCCGACAGCGCCATGCCGCTGGCCCTCGGCGACTTCGATGCACTTGCGATCGCGCTGCGCAACCTGGTGGAGAACGCGCTGCGCTACGGGGGTGGCCGCGTCGTCGTCGAGGTGATGACGCCCTGCACCCTTGCCGTGCGGGACTTCGGCCCTGGCGTGCAGCCCGCGCAGCTCGAAACCCTGCGCGAGCGCCACGTGCGCCACAGCTCAGACCGCGCCGGCTACGGCCTGGGCATCTCGATCGTGGGCATCATCGTCGAGAAGCACGCCGCGAAGCTCGACCTCTCGTCGCCGCCGGCGGGCGCGGCGCATGGCTTCGAAGCTCGCATCGTGCTGCAGCCGGCCTGAGCTGCGTCAGCGGCTCCTGCTCAGTCGCTCACCAGCGTGCGCAGCCAGTCGGGCAGCGCCAGCGCCTTCTGCTTCGGGAAGTCGACCCAGATGGTGGTTGCGCCGCCGGCCGCGCAGATGACGCCGGGTTCTTCCTCGCGCGCCATCGTGGCCCAGCTTTCGAAGGTGGTACGGCCGGGGTCGCTCACGTACATCTTGAGCAGCACGCTGCCCGGGTACTCGATCTGGCGGTAGAAATTGCAGAAGGCATTGACGATCACCATGCCCTCGCCGCCCGGCTCGGGCTCGAAGCCGATGGAATGCATCCAGTCGATGCGGGCGGTTTCGAGATAGCGGAAGTAGGTGCCGTTGTTCAGGTGGCCCATGGCGTCCATGTCGCCCCAGCGGATCGGGATCGACGTTTCATAGACGAGCTTCTTCTTTTCGGGGATTTCGATTCTCATCGGTCTACCTTGCCCGCGGACTCAGAGCGCGAAGCCGTCGTCGGCCGCAATGACGGCACCGTTCACGAAATGGCTCTCGCCGCTGGCCAGCAGCACGATCAGGCCGTCCAGGTCCTCGGGCTTGCCCACGCGCTTGCGCGGCAGCATGCCGACCAGCCTGGCGCCTGCCTCGGTGGTCCAGTGCTCCTCGTTGAGTTCGGTCGCGATGTAGCCCGGGCACAGCGCGTTCACGTTGATGCCGAAGCGGCCCCATTCGAGCGCCATGGCCTTGGTCATCTGTACCACCGCGGCCTTGCTCATGCAATAGGTGCCGATCTGCGGCATGACCTTGAGCGCCGCCGACGAGGCGATGTTGATGATCCGCCCGCCGATGTAGGTGCCCGGTGCCGTGCCCGTGGCGCGCGCCAGCATGCGCTTGCCGACTTCCTGCGCGACGAAGAAGGAGCCCTTCACGTTGGTGTCGAAGATGTAGTCGTAGTCGTCGGTCGTCACGTCCTGCAGGCGCTGCGTGGTGCTCACGCCCGAGTTGTTGACCAGGATGTCGATGGGGCCGACCTCGGTTTCCGCGCGCGCGACCGCGGCCTTGATGCTGCCGATGTCGGTCACGTCGAGCTCGACCACGTGGGCGTCGCCGCCCTCGCCTTCGATGCGTGCGCGCAGCTCCTTGAGCTTCTCGACGCGGCGGCTGGCCAGCACCACGGCGGCACCGGCACGGGCGAGGGTTTTCGCGAACTGGGCGCCGAGCCCGCTGGAGGCGCCGGTGACGAAGGCCACGCGGCCGGAAAGATCGATGCTGTAAGCCATGAACTGGATCCCGTGGAGTCGCGCAGGTAACGAAACGGACCCGTCCGCAAGTGACACGGACCGTCCGCGGACGCCGCATAAAATGCCCCGCGCCTCGAAAAATCATTATCGACCCAACCCACATGACCCACGACGAAATCCTCGCCCAGTTCGGCCCTCGCGAAGCCATGGAATACGACGTGGTCGTGGTCGGCGGCGGCCCGGCCGGCCTCTCGACCGCGATCCGGCTCAAGCAGTTGGCCGCGCAGCACGAGAAAGAAATCTCGGTCGTGGTGCTCGAAAAGGGCTCGGAGCCCGGCGCGCACATCCTCTCGGGCGCCATCATGGACCCGCGCGCACTCAACGAGCTGCTGCCCGACTGGGAGGAACTCGGCGCGCCGCTCAACCAGCCCGTGACCGACGACGCGATGGTGTTCCTCGGCGAGAAGTCGGGCCTGCGCACCCCCAACCTGTTCCTGCCGGCCTGCTTCCAGAACCACGGCAACTACATCATCAGCCTCGGCGCCTTCACCAAGTGGCTGGCGCAGCAGGCCGAGAACATGGGCGTCGAGATCTTCCCCGGCTTCCCCGCAGCGGAAGTGCTCTACAACGAAGACGGCTCGGTGCGCGGCGTGGCCACCGGCAACATGGGCGTGGGCAAGGACGGCGAGCCCACCGAGAACTTCCAGCTCGGCATGGAGCTGCTAGGCAAGTACACCGTGTTCGCCGAAGGCGCGCGCGGCCACCTCGGCCGCCAGCTCATCGCGAAGTACAAGCTCGACGCCGGCAAGGACCCGCAGACCTACGGCCTCGGCGTCAAGGAAGTGTGGGAGATCGACCCCAAGCGCCACCAGCCCGGCTTCGTGCTGCACACCGCAGGCTGGCCGATGAAGAGCGACACCTACGGCGGCGCCTTCCTCTATCACATGGAGGACAACAAGGTCACCATGGGCTTCATCACCGGCCTGGACTACAGCAACCCCTACCTGAGCCCGTTCGAGGAAATGCAGCGCTGGAAGCTGCACCCCAACATCCGCTGGTACCTCGAAGGCGACGAGGCCAAGGGCATCAAGCCGGCCAAGCGCATCGGCTACGGCGCGCGCGCCATCACGGCCGGTGGCCTGATGTCGCTGCCCAAGACGGTGTTCCCGGGTGGCGCGCTGGTCGGCTGCGAAGCCGGCTACCTGAACGTGAGCCGCATCAAGGGCAGCCATGCCGCCATCAAGACCGGCATGCTGTGCGCCGAAGCCGCCTTCGAGGCGGTGCAGGCCGGCCGCCAGCATGACGAACTCACGGCCTATCCGGCCGCGTTCGAGAAGAGCTGGCTGTACGCCGAGCTGAACAAGGCGCGCAACTTCAAGGCCTGGTTCAAGAAGGGCCTGGGTATCGCAACCTTCATGAACGGCATCGAGCAGTGGCTGCTCAAGGGCCACATTCCATGGACGCTGCGCCGCAACAAGCCCGACCACCTCTACCTGAAGCCCGCCTCGGAGTGCAAGCCCATCGTCTATCCGAAGCCGGACGGCAAGCTCACCTTCGACCGCCTCTCCAGCGTGTTCATCAGCAACACCAACCATGAAGAGCAGCAGCCGGCCCACCTGACGCTGAAGGACGCGACGGTGCCGGTCAACATCAACCTCGCCAAGTTCGCCGGCCCCGAGAGCCGCTACTGCCCGGCCGGCGTGTACGAGTTCGTGGGCACCGAGGACGGCAAGCAGCGCCTGCAGATCAATGCGCAGAACTGCGTGCACTGCAAGACCTGCGACATCAAGGACCCGACGCAGAACATCGTGTGGGTCACGCCCGAAGGCGGCGGCGGACCGAACTACGTGGGCATGTAAGGCCTCCTTGCTTTGTCGGCGAGCCCTCTTCGGAGGGCTTTTTCATTTCCGCCCCCGCCGTGCTTCGTGTTGCCGGAGCCTCGCGTATTCTGGCGGCTCACAGGAGACAAAACCCATGCACATCGTCATCACCGGCGGCGCCGGTTTTCTGGGCGCTCGCCTCGCCCGCACGCTGTTGAAGCGAGGCACCCTCTCGCTGGCCGGAGCACCGGCCCGGCCGATCGAGCGCATCACACTGGTCGACCGCGTGCGCGCGCCCGCCGACCTCGCAGCCGATGCGCGCATCGCCACCGTGACGGGCGACCTCAACGCGCAACTCTCGCCCGATGCAGACGCGGCCGTCTGGCGCGAAGCCGATGCCATCTTCCACCTGGCCGCGGCCGTGAGCGGCGAATGCGAGGCCGACTTCGACCTCGGCATGCGCAGCAATTTCGCAGCCACGCACGCGTTGCTCGAACGGGTGCGTGCGCTCGGCACGAAGCCGGTGCTGGTGTTCGCCAGCTCGCTCGCGGTGTTCGGCGATTCGCCCGAGCAGCCGCTGCCGAAGGTCATCGAAGACCACACGCTGCCCACGCCTCAGACCAGCTACGGCATCCAGAAATTCATCGGCGAGCAGCTGGTGGCCGACTTCACGCGCAAGGGCTTCGTGCGCGGGCGCAGCGTGCGGCTCATGACGGTGAGCGTGCGCCCGGGCAAGCCCAACGGCGCGGCCTCGGGCTTCTTCAGCGGCATGATCCGCGAGCCGCTGGCCGGCCTGCGCGCGGCCTGCCCCGTGCCCGACGAAACGCCTGTCGCCATTGCGTCACCCGCGCGCACCATCGAAGGCATCATCCGCGCCGCCGAGGCCAGCGATGCGCAGTGGGGCCCGCGCACCGCGCTCAACCTGCCGTCGCTGGCCACCACCGTCGGCGAGATGGCCGCGGCGCTGGAGCGCGTGGCCGGCAAGGCCGCCACCGCCCTGCTCGATCGCACGCCCGACCCGGCGATCATGCGCATCGTGAAGACTTGGCCCGGCCGCATCGAGACCGTGCGCGCCAAGGCGCTGGGCCTTGGCTGCGACGAGAGCTTCGAGACGGTCATTCGCGAGTACGTCCGTGAAAATCCCGACGCGGTGAAGCTCCCCGGTGTTGCATAGTCGAGGTCAAGCGCGCCTGACGCGCTCCTGACCCCAACTCCCCGGAGACACCATGAAATTCGGCCCCATCGCCGCCGCCTGCCTTTCGCTCGCCCTGAGTTCGGTCGCCTTCGCGCAGACGACCATGAAGATCAGCATCTCGACGGCACAGAACTCCCACCAGGGCGTGGCCATCGACACCTTCGCCAAGGAAGTCGAGAAGCGCACGGGGGGCCGCTACAAGGTGCAGACCTTCTACAACGGCTCGCTGGGCGGCGAGCGCGAGTCGATCGAGGCGGTGCAGCTGGGCACGCAGGAACTGGCCTTCTCCTCGACCGGCCCGGTGCCCAACTTCGTGCCCGAGACCAAGATCCTCGACGTGCCCTTCCTGTTCCGCGACAAGGCCCATGCGCGCGCTGTGCTCGACGGCCCCATCGGACAGGACCTGCTGACCAAGTTCGACGCCAAGGGCTTCAAGGCGCTGGCCTGGGCCGAGAACGGCTTTCGCCACATGACCAACAGCAAGCGCGACGTGAAGGCCCCCGAAGACCTCAAGGGCCTGAAGATGCGCACCATGGAGAACCCGGTGCACATCGCGGCCTACAAGGGCTTCGGCATCATCACCACGCCGATGGCCTTCCCCGAGGTGTTCACCGCGCTGCAGCAGGGCACGGTCGACGGCCAGGAGAATCCGCTGCCGGTCATCATCTCGGCCAAGTTCGACCAGGTGCAAAAGCACCTGTCGCTCACGGGCCACGTCTACTCGCCCTGCATCTTCCTGATGAACAAGGCGAGCTTCGACAAGCTCAGCGCCGCCGACAAGCAGGCCTTCCTCGACGCCGCCAAGGAAGGCACCAAGGCCAACCGTGCGCGTGTCGACGAGGACGACGCAAAGGGCGTGGCCGACCTGCGCGCCAAGGGCATGACCGTGATCGACAACGTCGACAAGGCCAAGTTCGTCGCCGCGCTGGCACCGGTGAACGCCCAGTTCGAAAAGGAATTCGGCAAGGCGAATCTCGACAAGATCCGCGACTACAAGTGAAAGAAAAATTCCTCGGCATCGAGCGCTGGACCACCGGCGTCTCGATGGTCCTGGCCTGCGTGATGCTGGTCATTGCATCGGCCCTGGGCGTGTTCCAGATCATCACCCGCTTCGTGCTTGAGCAGCCGGCCGAGTGGAGCGAGATCCTGATCCGCGTGAGCCTCATCTGGATGGTGTTCCTGGGCATCCCGATGGCGTTCCGCCAGGGCGCGATGGTGAGCGTGGACGTGCTCTACCGCTGGAGCCCGCCGCGCGTGCGCCGCGTGCTCGACGCGGTGGTGAGCATTGCGGCGCTGGCCCTGATGCTCGTCATCCTCTGGTGGGGCTGGGACTATGCGATGCGCGGGCGCGTGCAATCGATGGCCGGGCTCGAGAGCCTCTCCATGATGTGGTCCTACCTGGCGCTGCCGGTCGGCTCGCTGTTCTGCCTGTTCGGCATCGTCGGCAATTTTCTCGATCCCAAGCGGCTCGAACTGGAGACCGCGCAATGAGTGTCGTGATGGTTGCAACGATGGTGGTGTGCTTCGCACTGTCGATCTCGGTGGCCGTGTCCATCGGGCTGGCGTCGATCCTGGGCATCCAGGTGGCCAACGCCAACATGCTGATCTCCGTGAAGGAGATGTTCAACGCGATCAACAAGTTTCCGCTGGCGGCCATCCCGTTCTTCATCCTGGCCGGCAACCTGATGGAAACCGGCGGCATCTCGCGCCGGCTGGTCGAGTTCGCCAAGAGCATCGTGGGCGGCGTGCAGGGCGGCCTGCCCATGACCTGCGTGCTCACCTGCATGATCTTCGCGGCGGTGTCGGGCTCGTCGGTGGCCACCACCTTCGCTATCGGCGCCATCCTGATCCCGGCGCTCATCAAGCACGGCTACCCCACGGCGTACGCGGCGGCGCTGCAGGCCACCAGCGCCGAGCTGGGCGTGATCATCCCGCCCTCGATCCCGATGATCCTCTACGGCGTGAGCGCCGAGGTGTCGATCGGCGAGCTGTTCATTGCGGGTTTCGGCCCGGGCATCCTGATCAGCCTGGCGCTCATGCTGTTCGTGTGGGTCTACTGCAAGTGGAAGGGCTGGGGCAAGAACGACGGCGACGGCCGCATGCCCTTCGGCCGCGCGCTGTGGCAGGCCGGCTGGGCGCTGCTGATGCCGGTGATCATCCTGGGCGGCATCTACGGCGGCATCTTCACGCCGACCGAGGCCTCGGCGGTGGCGGTGTTCTACGCGCTGGTGGTGGGCATAGTGATCTACCGCGAGATCAAGCTGCAGGACCTGTACGCGATCCTGCGCAAGTCGGTGCTGTCGTCGGCGGTGATCATGTTCATCATCGCCAACGCGGGGCTGTTCGCGTTCCTGATCACGCGCGCAGGCGTGCCCGACGCCATCGGCCACTGGCTGCAGGAAGTGCTGAAGTCGCCCGCGATGTTCCTGCTGGGCGTGAACGCTGCGCTGTTCATCATCGGCATGTTCATCGAGACCAGTGCGGCCATCATCGTGCTCGCGCCTATCCTGGCGCCGGTGGCAGTGCACTTCGGCATCGACCCGGTGCACTTCGGGCTGATCATGGTGGTGAACCTCGCGCTGGGCATGATCACCCCGCCCTTCGGCGTGAACCTGTTCGCGGCCTGCACGGTGGCCCGCATATCGCTGGACCGGATCGTGAAATACCTGGTGCCCTTCGTGCTGGTGATCCTGGCCTGCCTGATGGTGATCACCTACGTGCCGTGGATCTCGCTCGCGTTGCGGGACCTGGTCTACGCCAGGTAGCCGTTGCAACGGTTCACGAAGATGTCACCACTTGCAGCGATGCTTCGGCATTCGACTCCCCAAAGCTGTGGCTGCCATGTTTCCCACCAAGACCGACAAGGCGCGCGACGAACTCCAGGCCGGGCAGCGCACGCTCAGCCAGCGCGAGCGCGCGCTGCTGCTGATGGCCGACGGCCGGCGCTCGTTGACCGACTTCAGCGCGCTGTTCCCCGACCGGCGTGAAGCCGAACTGGCGATCCAGGCGCTGGTGCAGCGGGGCTATCTGCAGAACCCGCAGGCCGCGGGCGCACCGGCACCCGCCCAGCCCGCGCCGATCCCCGCCGACGAACCGATCCGCCTCCCCACCTCGGCCGATACCTTCGACGGCAAGCGCTCGCTTGCCACCACGCGCATGTTCCTGTTCGACATCTGCGAGCGAATGTTCGTGCGGCGCGACCCGAAGTTCGCGCTGCAGATGCGCGATGCCCTGCGAGAAGCCCGCGACCGCGAGGCCATGCTGACCATCGCCGCGCTGATGCTGACCGAGATCGAGAAAACCGCCGGGGTGGAGCGAGCCGAATCGCTGCGCGAGCGCATCGACCGGCTGCTGCCGCCGGCTGAAATCGTTCATTGAAGAGCGCACCACGGGCGCAAATCCGGCCTGTGACACCATCGCGAGGTGGACTCCACCCCTGAAAAACCGCCCCTATCCGCCCGGCTCCGAGCCTGGGCCCGGCGCGTCAAGCGCGACGGCGTCACGCTGTGGTTCGCCGGCCGGCATGCCTCCACCCCGTGGTATGCCAAGGCACTGGGCATGTTCGTGGTCGCCTACGCGCTCAGCCCGATCGACCTCATTCCCGACTTCATCCCGGTCCTGGGCTACCTCGACGACGTTCTCCTGCTGCCGGGGCTGATCTGGCTGGCGATCCGGCTGATTCCGCCGCCGGTGCTCGCGGAGTGCCGCCGGCAAGCCGACGACTGGATGCAGAAGTCGGGGGCCAGGCCGACCAGCCGGTATGGCGCCGCGCTTGTCGTGGCCGTGTGGATCGCCGTCGGCGTCGCGGCATGGCGCCTGTGGTCGCGATAGGGTGAAGGGCAAGTCCGAGGCTGCGGGCCGCGCGATCCACTACACTCGCCGGGTCAGGAGAGAGCCCCGCATGCCGGGGCCGCCGAAGGCGCAGGGGATTCCCGAACGCTCAGGCAAAAGGACTGACAAGGCACTGGTGAACACCGGTGCTTCCTTGCTGGAGAGAGGCCGTTGCCAAGTAACGGCCCACCGAAGGAGCAAACCCCGATCGTGGGGCGAATCTCTCAGGCAAGCAAGCTGTCCGATACAGTCCATCCCCGTCCAACCCCGTCCAAAAATCCTCTACGTTTCCCTCTGTGGGAAAGCACTTGGGAGTACTACGTTTCACGATCTATAGGATTGAATCGGTCGTATTGGGGGGTACTTTCTGGGGCTCTTTCTCCTTGCCGGGGGCAAGGGGGCATCTCGTCCTGTTGGCCGGTGACGCGCCATTGAATCCACGCAATCTCCCGACGCCGCGCCCCTGGCGTTTCGCAGATGTGGTCCCTTCAGTCAGGTCCAGTTGCAACGACTGCAATCGGCTACGCTAGCGATATACAGCAAGGAAATCAACCCATGGTCGAAGCACAGAAGGCTAGGCAGGACCTTACCGTCAAGGGGGAGTCCGTCGAACGCATCTTCGGGAACTACCAAGCTTGGCGGTACATCGTGAATCGTCGGTACCAGCGCAAGCTGGTCTGGTCGCTCGAGGAGAAGCGCAGCTTCATCGACTCGATCATCAACGGATACCCGGTGCCCATCGTGCTCCTAGCCGAGCGCAAGGCGACAGGCGCCGGCCCCACCCAATTCGAAATCATTGATGGCATGCAACGCTTGAATGCGGTCTTTGGGTACATCGAAAACGAGTACGGCGTAGACGGGCGCTTTTTCGACCTGAACACGATGGCTGAAACGAAGGCTCTCTTGGATGCAGGAAAGCTTGTGCAGCGTGAGCCCCTTCTTTCCCGAGACGCATGTGTGCAGATTGCCTCGTATACCGTGCCGCTTTCGATCTACGAGTTCGCCGGAGATGGAGACGTGGACGAGGTTTTTCGTCGAATCAACTCGGGAGGTCGGAAGCTCTCGCGGCAAGAACTTCGAATTGCGGGCTCGACCGGTCACTTTGCTCAAGCGGTTCGCTACATCGCCGCCAAGGTGCGAGGCGACGTTTCGGCCTCGGATGAACTGCCGCTGAACGAGATGAAAAAAATCTCGATCACCAACCGAGAGCTGCCTTACGGCATCGACGTGGACGAGGTCTTCTGGATCAAGCAAGGCGTCCTGACCAAGGAACAAGTGCGGGAGTCGAGGGATGAGGAAATCATCGCCGACATCTTGGCGTTCATGCTTCTGGAGCCGAAACCGCCGTCGCGCAGCGAGGTACTTGATGACTTCTTCGGATACAGCGAGGGAGAACCGCAGCAACAGAGGCACGCGCAAATCGAGTTGGCCACTCAGAAAATCACGACCGAAGTTGCTACGGCGGACTTTCAACGGGTTCTGGATCAGCTCAAGATAACCCTCAATCGATCTGGCCGCACGCTGGGTCAATTGCTGCTGGGTGACCAGCCACCGAGGGCGCCGCGGTATTTTCAGGTGGTTTTCCTCGCGCTTCACAAGCTGATGGTGGTTCAGAACCAAGAGGTTGTTGATCAGGATCAGCTGGCCAAGCTGTTGGACGGCAGTGGGAAGCAGATCCAAGTGCCGGAGGGTGGCCGTTGGGGAGCGGAGGACCGAGCCAATCTGGTGAACGGAGCCGCGGGTGTCTATGGCCCCGCTTTCGGCCCCGCCAAGGCCTACGATCCGGCTCAGGTGCGTTGGATCACGCAGATGGAAAACATCCTCACGCAGTCGTATACGGAGCAAGCGGCCTACGATTTCAAGCAGGGGTTCCTTCGACTTGACGGCAAACACACTTTTGATGAGGACAGCTTCGACAAAATCCTGAAAACGCTGGCTGGCATTGCCAACATCCGAAAGGGAGTGCGCGGATACGTTCTTGTTGGCGTCGCCGACACCGGCGCCGATGCGGAACGGGTGACACAACTCTACGGAGTAGACGCCAAGCCATTTGAGAGATTCTTTATCACCGGCGTTGAGCACGAGGCAAAGGCGCTGGGCCGCTCGCTCGATGATCTATTCATGGAGCTGACTTCGCGAATCAAGAGGTCGGCGCTGTCTGAACCGTTGAGAGACTATGTTGCTCGCAACGTGAAGTCGGTTCGCTACTATGACAAGACCGTTTATGTCTTTGAGGCCCAGGCGCAGGAAGAGCCCTCGAACTTCAATAACGTCTTCTATGTGCGGCATGGGAACCAACTGGCGGAGGTGCCGGCCGCCCAGTATGGAGAGCTATTCAAGCGCTTCTTAGCGGGGATGTAGCCGCCCACAAACGAGGCTTCTTGGACGCGTTCGTGTATCGAGGCATCCTTCACCAAGTGCGCGAGCGCCGCGGCGACATCAGGCACTTTGTGCAAAACCGCGCAAACGCGCTGCTGTTAGCTCCCTTCAGCCATCGCCCGAAGGATACGCTGCGCCTCAAGAGCATCGAATCCAGCCTGCTTGCGACACTCGCTATAGATGCCGTACTTGTACGCAAGATCAACTACCTTGAATCTCGCTTCTGCAGGCGGAGTAAGGTACCGCGGTAAGACGTCTTCTTGCATCTTGATGCTGGCATGTGCTACTCGATGCAGTTTGCACAAGAAACCCACCAAGCTATCCCCGCCCCACCCCTCATAGAACCATCCAACTTTGTTCGGATAGCTGCTATTTAAATTCCACGGATTGAGCGACGCATCGACAAAGTTGGAGAAGACACACACATCATTTACGACGATGAAATCCGCCTGATCGACCGGGTCCGTGCCGCGATCTGCGTAGAACTCCAGGATCTCAAATCCCGTTTCGATTGGCGACGCTTTGCATTGCATCGCGAATACGCCAAAAGGCACACGCTTCGCCCACTCCGATAGCGGATGAAAATCATGGAGAAGTGAGGTAGTCGCTCGTCGCAGCTTCTTTACAGTTAGCCCCTGTTCGAGGGCGCGGTGAAGTTCTGCTCTATCAGCGATGTTGGGTTTGACCTCCACGACGGAATCCACACCTTCGGCCAGCAAAAGGCTGAATTTGTCCTTAGCGCTAACCGTGTACGGATGATTTGGCGCACAAATTATGCAATCTATGGATGCGGCGATGCTTCCATACGAATCACGCACCTTGCCTTTGGCGATTCGATGCGGAAAAGGGAAATAACGCGATAAGAATGCCTGAACAGCGTTTTCCCGGAATTCCGCAATCTCCTGCGAGGTGCCACGCCCTTGAATTGATGCCTTACGGAACTCACTGGACAGCTGCAGAGCATCCTCGCGCAGCAAGTTGTATAGATCATTCATAGTCTTAGGGACGAGGTCATGGCAGTAGCCTACTCGAAAGCGGCTGAATGACCTGCAGTTCGTGCTGGAGTGGTCCACTGCATCGCGAGAATCGTCCCGGCCTTCTCCGATTAGTGCGCGCATTGCTTAGGTAGGAAACCTTCGCCGCCGGACGACAAGGTGCGTTCTTCCGCCCACCAAGGTACGCAAGGTGCGGCCAGCGATGAGCGAGCGAGGCGCCTCATCCTCGCTGTTGCGCAACTGGTCAAGGTAGTCGGCCCAGCGCTGCATCATCTCGCGGCGTTGCGGCAAATGCGCGGTACGGTTGTAGGCGCGGCCATTGGCATCCTTTACTAAGTGCGCGAGCTGATGCTCAATCAGGTCGACCCGCTCCTCCAATACCTCGTCCAGGATCGTGCGGGCCATCGCGCGGAACCCGTGCCCCGTATGGGCGTCTCCATAGCCCATGCGATGCAGCGCCTTGTTGATGGCGGTAGCGCTCAGGCACTTCTGCGGGTCCCTGGCATTCGGGAACACATAGCGCTTGCCGTCGCTCAGAACCTGCATGCTCTTGAATGCGGCGATTGCCTGCCTCGACAGCGGCACGATATGGCCGACTCGCATCTTCATCCTCTTGGCCGGTATGCGCCACTCCGCAGCGTCGAAGTCGATCTCCGCCCATTCCGTCGCGCGCAGCTCGCCGGGACGGACGAAGGTCAGCGTGAGGAGCTTGAGCGCAAAGCGAACGCTGGGGTGGCCCGCGTGCGCGTCGATGGAGCGCAGCAGCGCGCCCACACCCTTCGGATCGATGATGGCCGGATGGTGGTGGGTCTTCTGTGAGGAGATAGCGTCGCTCAGGTCGGTGGTTGGGTCACGCTCGGCACGTCCGGTCACAACGGCATAGCGGAACACCTTGCCGCAGATTTGCAGGCATCTGCGCGCTGTCGTAGTCGAGCCGCGCTCCTCAATGCGATTGATCACCTTGCGCAGGATGTCGCGCGGCGTGAGGGAGGCAACGTGCATCCTTCCGATATATGGGAGGATGTCATGGTCCAGGAATGCCTTTATCGCGTTCTGCGTGACCTTCTCGCGCCTTCCCGCCGTCTTCGCCAACCACTCAAGTGCCACGATCTGAAAGGTGCTGTTCGCCTCGAGTTCGACTTTCTCCTTGATCCGAGCCTTCTCCCTTTTGCGTTCCGCGCCGGGGTCCTCGCCCTCTGCCAATATTGCCTTCGACGCCCTGTGCTTCTCGCGGGCAGTCTTCAGCGACACATCGGGGTAGACACCGTAGGCCAGCTTTTTCTCAACCCCGCCGACGCGGTATTTCGCGCGCCAGTACCGGCTGCCGGTCTTGGTGACTTCAAGGTAAAGTCCACCTCCATCGGCGTGCTTACCAACAGCCAACCCATTACGAATAGTGATATCGGAAAGTTTCATACGATTCATTCGTGTTTATGGTGGGGGGTACAAGTTGGGGGCACATCACTTTTTGTAACAGGCGAAATCCGGCATCCACGCGGCTTCCCACGCCTTATCCGGCTTCTCTCAGGTAAAGCGGACAGCAGGGGTGGCCCATGGCTTGCGCCATGGAATTCGTCTGCCCCTTTGGAGTGCCCCGTGGCTGCTTCTTCCGCTCCCTCCGACGCCCCTCTTCTCAAGACGCCGCTGTACGACCTCCACGTGGAGCTCGGCGCCCGCATGGTGCCTTTCGCCGGCTATTCGATGCCGGTGCAATACCCCGCCGGCCTGATGGCCGAGCACAAGCACAC
Organism: Variovorax sp. Root411; assembly: GCF_001425205.1. Classification (GTDB taxonomy): domain Bacteria; phylum Pseudomonadota; class Gammaproteobacteria; order Burkholderiales; family Burkholderiaceae_C; genus Variovorax. Next base: position 51,253 of record NZ_LMDW01000021.1, on the reverse strand, counting down.
GCGCGATGCGGCCGGCCTGTTCGACATTTCGCACATGGGACAGCTGCGCCTCGTCGGGCCCGATGCGGCAGCCGCCTTCGAAACCCTGATGCCCGTCGACGTGATCGACCTGCCCGCCGGCAAGCAGCGCTACGGCCTGCTGCTGAACGACGAGGGCGGCATCCTCGACGACCTGATGTTCTTCAACGAAGGCCACGGCTCGATCTTCGTGATCGTGAATGGGGCCTGCAAGGTGGCCGACATAGCGCACATCCAGCAGAAGATCGGCGCCCGCTGCGACGTGCAGCCCCTGCCCGACCACGCCCTGCTTGCACTGCAAGGCCCACAGGCCGCCGCCACGCTCGCGCGGCTGTCGCCCGGCGTCGAACGCTTCGTGTTCATGACGGGCGGAGCGGTGCAGATCGGCGGCATTCCCGCCTTCGCCACCCGCAGCGGCTACACCGGCGAGGACGGCTTCGAGATCTCGGTGGCCGCCAAGGACGCCGACGCCCTCGCCCGCCTGCTGCTGGCCCAGCCCGAGGTCAAGCCCATCGGCCTCGGCGCGCGCAATTCGCTGCGGCTCGAGGCCGGCCTGTGCCTCTATGGCAACGACATCGACACCACCACCACGCCCATCGAGGCTTCGCTCAACTGGGCGATGCAGAAGGTGCGCCGCACCGGCGGCGCGCGCGCAGGCGGTTTTCCGGGCGCCGCGAAGATCCTGGCGCAGCTCGCCGCAGCCACCGTGGGCGCGGCAGGCCACACCGACCACGACACGCTGAAGCGCAAGCGCGTGGGCCTCGTCGCCCTCGAACGCATTCCTGTGCGCGACGGCACGGTGCTGCAATCGTTCGAGGGCCAGGACATCGGCCTCGTCACCAGCGGCCTGCTTGGCCCCACCGCCGACCGCTGCATCGCGATGGGCTACGTGGCCACCGCTTTCGCCGAGCCGGGCACGCGCATCCAGGCCATCGTGCGCGGCAAGCCGGTGCCGATGGAAGTCTCGACCATGCCTTTCGTGCCCACCCGCTATTACCGTGGCTGACCGCGGCTAGGCTCGGCACCCCGATTCATTTTTTCCACGAGGAGTTTTCCACCATGAGCATCAAGTACACCAAGGACCATGAATGGGTCTCGGCCGAAGGCGGCGCGGCCACCGTCGGCATCACCGTGCATGCGCAGGACGCGCTGGGCGACGTGGTGTTCGTCGACCTGCCCGAAGTCGGCAAGGGCTTTGCGCAAGGCGATGTCGCCGGTGTCGTCGAATCGGTCAAGGCCGCAGCCGACGTGTTCATGCCCGTGTCGGGCGAGATCACCGAAGTGAACGAAGCCCTGCGCGCCGACCCCTCGCTCGCCAACACCGACCCGCTAGGCACTGGCTGGTTCTTCAAGGTCAAGCTGAGCGACCCCACACAACTCGACGCGCTGCTCGATTCCGCCACCTACGACAAGTTCGCCGCCGAATCCTGATCCGCTGATTCACCCACGCCGCATCCCCTTCCTCCCCGAGCCTTCACCGCCATGCCGATTCCCGCCCTTCCCTCTTTGCAAGACCTGGAGAACGCCGAAGAATTCCTCGCCCGCCACATCGGCATCGATGCGGCGGACGAGGCGCGCATGCTGCCGGTGATCGGCTCGGAGACGCGGGCTGAGCTCATCGACGGCATCGTGCCCCCGGCCATTCGCCGCGCAAAGCCGATGCGGTTGCCCGCCCCGGCGACCGAAGCCGATGCGCTGGCCGAGCTGAAGGTGATGGCGTCGAAGAACAAGGTGTTCCGCAACTTCATCGGCCAGGGCTACTACGGCACGCACACGCCGGGCGTCATCCTGCGCAACGTGCTGGAAAATCCCGCCTGGTACACCGCCTACACGCCCTACCAGGCCGAGATTTCGCAGGGCCGCATGGAAGCCCTGCTCAACTTCCAGACGATGGTGTGCGACCTCACGGGCATGGCCATCGCCAACGCGTCGATGCTCGACGAAGCCACGGCCGCGGCAGAGGCCATGACGCTCGCCAAGCGCAGCGTCAAGAGCAAGAGCAACGTGTTCCTGGTATCGGGCGACTGCCATCCGCAGACCATCGAAGTCATCAGGACACGCGCCGCGCCGCTGGGCATCGAGGTCAAGGTGAGCACCGTGTCGGAAACGCTGCCGCTGCTGATGGTGAGCGGCGAGTTCTTCGGCGTCCTTGCGCAATACCCGGCCACCACCGGCCACGTGCACGACCTGCGCCCGCTCGCGGGCCACGCGCACCAGTGCGACGCCGCCCTCATCGTCGCAGCCGACCTGCTGGCGCTGACGCTGCTGGTCGCGCCCGGCGAGTTCGACGCCGACATCGTCTGCGGCACCACGCAGCGCTTCGGCATGCCGCTGTGCAACGGCGGCCCGCACGCCGCCTACCTGGCCTGCCGCGATTCGTTCAAGCGCTCGCTGCCGGGCCGCTTGGTCGGCGTGAGCGTCGACACGCACGGCCAGCCCGCGTACCGACTCGCGCTGCAGACGCGCGAGCAGCACATCCGCCGCGAGAAAGCCACCTCCAACATCTGTACCGCGCAGGTGCTGCCGGCCGTGGTGGCCAGCATGTACGCCGTGTACCACGGGCCCGACGGGCTCACGCGCATCGCGCAGCGCGTGGCGGCGCTCACTGCCATCCTCGCCCGGGGCCTGTCGCAGATGGGCCGCGAGCCGGTCAACACCACGGCCTTCGACTCGCTGACCATCCGCACCGGCGACGACACGGCCGCGATCATCGAGCGCGCACAGGCGGGCGGCGTCAACCTGCGCCAGCGCCTGCAGCAGCACCTGGGCATCTCGCTCGACGAGACCACCACGCGCGCCGACATCGAGACACTCTGGGCGCTGTTCGTGCCCGCCGGCACCCCGATGCCGCGCTTCGACGACCTGGCCGCCAACACCGCGCCGCTCATTCCCGAAGACCTGCGCCGCACCAGCGCCTTTCTCACGCACCCGGTGTTCAACACCCACAAGAGCGAGACTGCGATGCTGCGCTACATCCGCAGCCTCTCGGACAAGGACCTCGCGCTCGACCGCAGCATGATCCCGCTGGGCAGCTGCACGATGAAGCTCAACGCGACCAGCGAGATGATCCCCATCACCTGGCCCGAGTTCGCGAACATCCATCCCTTCGCGCCCGCCGAGCAGCTGGTGGGCTACGCCCAGCTCGACGCGCAGCTGCGCGCCTGGCTCTGCGAGGCCACCGGGTACGCGGGCATCAGCCTGCAGCCCAACGCCGGCTCGCAGGGCGAGTACGCAGGCCTGCTGGCCATCAAGTCCTTCCATGAGGCCAAGGGCCAGGGCCACCGCAATATCTGCCTGATTCCGTCGTCGGCGCACGGCACCAACCCGGCCAGCGCGCAGATGGTGGGCCTGCAGGTGGTGGTGACGGCCTGCGACGCGCAGGGCAACGTCGATATGGACGACCTGAAGCGCGCCTGCGAGAAGCACAGCGCCCACCTCGCCGCCGTGATGATCACCTACCCGAGCACGCACGGCGTGTTCGAAACGCGCGTGAAGGAGCTGTGCGAGCTCGTGCACGAGCACGGCGGGCGCGTGTACGTGGACGGCGCCAACATGAACGCACTGGTCGGCGTGGCCGCGCCGGGCGAGTTCGGCGGCGACGTGAGCCACCTGAACCTGCACAAGACCTTCTGCATTCCGCACGGCGGCGGCGGCCCGGGCGTGGGCCCGGTCTGCGTGGTGGAAGACCTCGTGCCGTACCTGCCGGGCCATGCGACGGCCGGCGTCGCATCGAACGGCGTCGGTGCGGTTTCCGCAGCACCGCTCGGCAATGCGGCGGTGCTGCCGATCAGCTGGATGTACTGCCGCATGATGGGCGCGAAGGGCCTGCAGGCCGCGACCGAGACGGCAATCCTGAGCGCCAACTACATCAGCGCGCGACTCAAGGACCACTACCCCACGCTGTACGCAAGCCCCAACGGCCACGTCGCACACGAATGCATTCTCGACCTGCGCCCGCTCAAGGACACCAGCGGCGTTACCGCCGAGGACGTGGCCAAGCGCCTGATCGACTACGGCTTCCACGCGCCCACGCTCAGCTTCCCCGTGCCCGGCACGCTGATGGTCGAGCCGACCGAGAGCGAGCCGCTGGCCGAGCTCGACCGCTTCATCGACGCGATGATCGCCATTCGCGGCGAGATCCGCCGCATTGAGGAAGGCGTCTGGCCGAAGGACGACAACCCGCTCAAGCACGCGCCGCACACCGCCGCGAGCCTGCTCGGCAGCGAGTGGAGCCACCCGTACTCGCGCGAACTCGGCGCGTTCCCGCTGGCCGAACTCAAGCAGGCCAAGTACTGGCCGCCGATCGGCCGCGTCGACAACGTGTACGGCGACCGCAACCTGTTCTGCAGCTGCGTGCCGGTGGGCGACTACCAGGAAACCGAAGAGGCCTGAGAAGGCTGGAAAGGCGCGCTCAGGATTCGCGGCGATAGGTCGCCCACTTCACGGTCAGGATGTCCGCGGCGATCTTTGCGGCATTGACGCCCGCATAAGCCTCGGACGGATTGAACTGGAATGCCTCCTGGTATCGCTTGACCTGCGCGTAGTCCTGGTCGAAGGTCATCGGGCCCATGAGTTCGGCAGGATCGGTGCCCGCGGGAAGCGCGAGGAATTTCTCCGGATCGGTAGCACTCTGGTAGAGGTCGACGCTCATCGGGTTCATACGTTTGTCCTCGAGATCTTGGTCTTGGGGACAAATCATCTGCGGCATCCGCGCGGCATGCAATCGGTCCGCGCCTACACGGCGCGCCGGGCGCGTCAGGGCTGCTTCTTTTTCGCCAGGCCGGCCGTGGCGATCTGCTCGCGAAAACCGCGCAGACTGGCCTTCAGCCTGCGTTCGTTCTCGAGCCCCACGCGCACCATGATCTTCTGGCCGGAAGAGAGCGCCTCGAGCTGCGGATCGGCGTATTCGTAGCGCACCCAGGGCCGCTGCGAGGGAACGTTGCCCTTCACCTCGACCAGCCGCACCTGCACCGGGCCGGCGGGCTCCGGCGCCTGCAGCAGGTGGTCGATCACGGCAATGAGCCGGTCGTTGAAGTAGCGCCCCGGATAGCCGAGTTCTTCATAGGCTTGCTGGAACAGCGGGTAGAGCCGGGCATACGTCTTGGCCGCCTTCGCCGGATCGACCGATTCGGCAAACAGGACGACGGCGTTGTAGCGCGCGGCATTGTTGGGAGCGATGACCTGTTTCTCGCCCTGCCCTGCGGTGATGAAGCGCTGCTTGGCCGGCTGCACCGGCCATGCGCTCGCGGGCGCCTGCTCGCGCGCGAGGTTGTCGACCGTCGCCACGAAGCGGCGCACGACGCCGTCGAACCGCAGGAAGTCGGCCACGTTCTTGCTGCCGAGCAAGTCGACCAGCGCCTTCATCACGCGCGTATCGGAATCGGTGATGGTGGGCAGCCCCGTGTCGGGCACCGCGATCGCATCGATGGGGTTGCGCGGTTCCAGGGACTCTGGCGCAGGCATGGGCGCTGGTGCGGGCGCGAGCCCGTCGTTCGGTGCCGCGGCCACGGGAGGAGCCTCGGGTGGTTGTTGCTGCTGCTGGTACCAGCGCCAGCCGAGGAAGGCCGTCCCGAGCAACACCAGCATGAAGGCGACGATGGCGCCTATGGGCATTTCGCGGCGTGGCCGGAATTCGGGGGAATCGTCCCCGGAGCCGGGGGTATCTCGTTCGGACATGGCGGCACTTTCCTTCTGCTAAGGCTGTGTGTGTGATGCGGAGAGACCGGTCATGTTGCACCAATCGGCGCTCCATGGCACCACGGCCGCGTAACGCCCTGTGTCGCCCCGTGCCTTGCAAGCCGCGCGATCAGGCCGCGTCGGCGGGCCCGCTCAGCGATTGCAGCCAGGCGAGCGACCCCTGCAGCTCGGCCGGTCGGATCTCGTGCGCGCCAGGAAAGTCCGAGCCCGACAGCGCCAGCGGCAGGCCGCGCGCCAGCTCGCGCGTGGCCTGCGCGGCGCTCGGCGGAATCACGTTGTCGGCGCTGCCATGGCTCACCCACAACGCCTTGCCCTCGAAGGCCTCCGGCGGTGCGATCTGCGGCACCACCTGCGAGAGCAGCCGGCTGTGCCACACCATCGCGGCACGCACGCTCTGCGGCTTGGTCAGCAGCTGCGACAGCGACATGATGCCGCCCTGGCTGAAGCCGCCGACCACCACGCGCTCGGCCGGCACGCCGAGCTGCTGCGAGGCCGAGACGATCATCTCGCCGACGAGGAAGCGGCTTTCGCGCTCCTGCTCTTCGTTGATCTGCCGCTCGCCATTCGGCAGCACCTGGAACTCGAACCACGCGTAGGCACCAGGCGACAGCACATACGGCGCGCGCAAGCTCAGCACATGGAACTGCGACGGCATCAGCCGCGCAAGGCCGAACAGGTCCTGCTCGTTGCTGCCCACGCCGTGCATCAGCACCAGCAGCCAGGGTTCACGCACCTCGGGCCGGGCCGCGTGTTCGAGGAATTTGAGGGGCAAGTGGAGTTGAGGCATCGATGGATCTTCAGACGGTTGCGTGAAAGCCTTGCGCGAGCGCGCGGGTAACTTCGGCCGCTGGCACCTCGCGGCAGCCGGTCGCGTTCTGCCCCGACCACAGCGGAGAGAAATCGCCGCTGCCCTGCGCTTCGGCCTTGGCCCGCAGCGGCGCAATGCCCGAGGTGGCCAGCGGAAACTCCGGCGCGGCCTCGCCGATGGGCCCCAGGTCGCGCATCACGCGGTTCACGATGCCGCGGGCCGGTCGGCCGGTAAAGAGATTGGTGAGCGCCGTGTGCCGCGCGGCCCTGCCCTTGAGCGCCTCGCGGTGCAGCGCGCTGGTCGTCGCCTCGGGCGTCAGCATGTAGGCCGTGCCCACCTGCACGCCCGCCGCGCCCAGCGCCATGGCCGCGGCCACGCCGCCCGCATCCGCGATGCCGCCCGCCGCGATCACCGGCACCTTCACCGCGTGCACCACCTGCGGCAGCAGCGCGAAGGTGCCGAGCTGCCGCGTCAGGTCGTGCGAGAGAAAGTGCCCGCGATGCCCGCCCGCCTCCAGTCCCTGCGCAATGACCGCGTCCGCGCCGCGCGCTTCGAGCCACAGCGCTTCTTCGACCGTTGTGGCCGAGGCCAGCACCTTCGCGCCCCAGCCGTGCACCTGCGCCAGCAGCGCCTCGGATGGCAGCCCGAAATGAAAACTCACCACCGGCGGCGCGAATTCGGCCAGCAGCCCGGCCACCTCGGCGCTGAAGGGGTTGCGGCCGGGCCCGGTCGGAATCCCGGCCGCATCGATGCCGAACTCGGCGTAGTAAGGCGCCAGTGCGGCGCGCCACGCGGCCTCGCGCTCGGCGCTCGGCACGGGCGGCGTATGGCAGAAGAAGTTGACGTTGTAGGGCTTGTCGGTGCCGGCGCGGATCGCGGCGAGCTCGCTGCGCATGGCCTCCGGGCTCAGCATGGCGCAAGGCAGCGAACCGAGGCCCCCTGCGTTGCTCACCGCGATGGCCATCGCGCTGCCCTGTATGCCCGCCATCGGGGCCTGGATCAACGGGAGTTCGGTGCCGAGAATCTGCTGCAGCGTGGTCATGAAGGCGCTCCTTTTGTGTCGGATGCCGCCAATTCTCCCGCCAAGGCGGAATTGCCCCCGCAGCAGGGTCATCGCCCGTGGATCAGCTCACTCCTCGCTCGTCCACTCCACCTGCACGCCAAGGCTGCGCAGGTTCTCCACGAAGCGCGGATGCGCGCGGCGAATGGGCGTGGCGTTGCGGATCTCGGAGCGGCCTTCGATGCTCGCCGCCACCATGAACAGCGCGATCGCCACGCGGATGATGTACGGGCTTTCGACCACGGCCGGCGTCAGCGGATTGCCGCCGAAGGTGATGAGCCGGTGCGGGTCCGAAGAGAACACGTGCGCGCCGAACTTCGAGAGCTCGCCCGTCCAGCCCAGCGCCCCGTCGTACACCTTGTTCCAGAACATCGCATTGCCCTGCGCACGGACGCCCAGCGCGATGAAGATCGGCAGCAGGTCGACCGGAAAGTAAGGCCACGGCGCCGCCTCGACCTTCGTCAGCACGTTGCTCGTGAACGGCGTCTGCACCTTCAGCGGACCGCTGCGGATGGCGCGCGACCAGCCGTCCTCATGCACGATCTGCACGCCGAACTTCGCGAACGTGCGGTCGATCAGCGGAAAGTTTTCGGGGGCGCTGTTGCGCACGACCACGTCGCCGCCGGTGATGGCGCCCAGCGCCAGGAAGGTCGTGATCTCGTGGAAGTCTTCGTCGAAGCGGAACTCCCCGCCCTTCAGCGTGCCGCCGCCGTGCACAGTGAGCCGCGAGGTGCCCATGCCTTCGATGCGTACGCCGATCAGGGTCATGAAGCGGCAGAACTCCTGCACGTGCGGCTCCGACGCGGCGTTGGTCAGCGTCGAAGTGCCGCCCGCCGCGGCGGCGCACAGCACGAAGTTCTCGGTGGTCGTGACAGAGGCGTAGTCGAGCCAATGGTCGGTGGGCGTGAGCCGGCCCGCGCTGCGCACCAGCAGCGAGCCCTCGGTGCGCTCCACTTCGCCGCCGAAGCGCTGGAACACCTCCACGTGCGGATCGATCTCGCGCACGCCGAGCGTGCAGCCCTTGACGTTGTCCTCGAGCCGCGCAACGCCGAAGCGCGCCAGCAGCGGCGGCACCAGCATGATCGACGAGCGCATCTCCTCGGGCAGCCGGTGGCGCGATGCGTCGAAGCTGGTCTCGCGGTGGTGCAGCTCGAGCGTGCCGGTGTCGTGGTCCATGCGCACGTCGCTGCCCAGGGTGCGGAAGATGTCGAGGATCTTGCGCACGTCGGTGATGTCGGGCACGCCATGCAGGCGCAGGGGCTCCCAGGTGAGCAAGGTGGCACAGAGCACCGGCAGCACGGCGTTCTTGTTGGCAGAGGGGGTGACGCGGCCACGCAGCGGCGTACCGCCGTGCACGATGAGGTTGGACATGGAGGAGCGAGCGGGAAAGCGGGAGGCGGTGGAAAAGAGGCCGCGGACGATCCGAAACCGGAGGCGATAACTTTACCGTCTGAAGCAGCATGAACGGCGCCGAAGTTGTAAGAACTTCGAATGAAAAGCCAATTGCTGGACCGAATCGCGACGAACTTGTTACTCCCCCGCGGCACGCCTGCCCGGCTAGATTGGCTGCATCCAGCCATACCCGCTGGAAAACACACCTCGAAGGACAAAGAAATGAACGACGCCTACACCGGCGGTTGCGCGTGCGGCGCAATCCGCTACGAGATTTCGGCCGAGCCGGTCTTCCAGAACGACTGCCAGTGCCGCGACTGCCAACGCAAGAGCGGCACCGGCCATGGCTCGTACCTCACCTTCCCGCGCGACGGGGTGAAGCACAGCGGCCCGGCCACGCTGTGGGATATGGTCGGCGACAGCGGCAACGTCAAGACGCGGGCCTTCTGCCCCGCCTGCGGGTCGCCTGTGTACATGACCTTTGCGGCGATGCCCGGTGTCTTCACCGTGCACGCCGCGAGCCTCGACGACCCCGGCCGGTACAAGCCGCAAGCGGTCACGTATGCCGTGCGCGGGCATGAATGGGATTTTCTGGATCCGGCATTGCCCAAATTCGACAAGATGCCGCCGATGTGACGGGAGGACTTCGATGCGGCTGCGGGTGCCTTCGAGAGGACAATCGAAGAAGCTCCATTCGAATTCACAGCCACGACCATGCCCCGCCTCGACGATCCTCTCCACGACGCCGAAATCGGCTCCCGCGACAGCACGCTCGACACCACGCGCATCGACGACGTGCGCATCGGCGCCGTCCGCCCGCTCATCACCCCTGCGCTGCTGCAGGAACGCGTGCCCGTGCGCGACAACACGCTGGCGCTGGTCGAACGCAGCCGTGCGGAGATTGCCGACGTGCTGCACGGCCGCGACGACCGGCTGGGGGGCGNGCGCTGCTGCAGGAACGCGTGCCCGTGCGCGACAACACGCTGGCGCTGGTCGAACGCAGCCGTGCGGAGATTGCCGACGTGCTGCACGGCCGCGACGACCGGCTGGTGGTCGTGGTCGGCCCATGCTCCATCCATGACCACGACCAGGCCATCGAATACGCACAGCGCCTGAAGACCGTTGCCGATTCGCTGCAGGACGACCTGCTCATCGTGATGCGNCCATGCTCCATCCATGACCACGACCAGGCCATCGAATACGCACAGCGCCTGAAGACCGTTGCCGATTCGCTGCAGGACGACCTGCTCATCGTGATGCGCGCCTACTTCGAGAAGCCGCGCACCACCGTGGGCTGGAAGGGCTACATCAACGACCCGCACCTGGACGGCAGCTTCGCGATCAACGAGGGGCTGGAGCGCGCGCGGCGCCTGCTGCTCGAACTGACCACCCTGGGCCTGCCGACGGGCACCGAGTTTCTCGACCTGCTGAGCCCGCAGTTCATTGCCGACCTGATCGCCTGGGGCGCCATCGGCGCCCGCACCACCGAGAGCCAAAGCCACCGGCAACTGGCGTCGGGCCTGAGCTGCCCGGTCGGCTTCAAGAACGGCACCGACGGCAGCGTCAAGGTCGCGGCCGACGCCATCCTCGCGGCCCGCGCGCCGCATGCCTTCATGGGCATGACCAAGATGGGCATGGCCGCGATCTTCGAGACCCGCGGCAACGACGACTGCCACGTGATCCTGCGCGGCGGCAAGGCCCCCAATTATTCGGCCGCGGACGTCGCCGCGAGCTGCGAGGCGCTGCTGTCGAACGGCCTGCGGCCGCAGGTGATGATCGATGTCTCGCACGGCAACAGCAGCAAGCAGCACCAGCGGCAGATCGTGGTCGCTGAAGACGTGGCAGCGCAGATCGCAGCGGGCGAGCGGCGCATCACGGGCATCATGATCGAGAGCCATCTGGAGGAAGGGCGGCAGGACCTGAAGCCTGGGGTTGCGCTGAAGCATGGGGTTTCGATCACCGATGCCTGCATTGGGTTTGCGCAGACGGTGCCGGTGCTCGAGGGGCTGNCGGCAGGACCTGAAGCCTGGGGTTGCGCTGAAGCATGGGGTTTCGATCACCGATGCCTGCATTGGGTTTGCGCAGACGGTGCCGGTGCTCGAGGGGCTGGCTTCGGCTGTGAAGGCGCGGCGGCGGGTGTTGAAGGCTGCTTGAATGCGTCAAAGGCGGCTATGCGCAGCCAATCCACCAGTTCCGCCTTTGGATCGCCGAAACAAGATGACAAGCCCGGAAATGAGAAAGTACACAGCCCCGACCGCCGCATAGCCGCCAAAGGTCTGCACAACCGGCGCCGCGCTGCCTTGCTGCGCCACAAAAAATCCCCCAGCCAGCGCAGACTGCGCCCCGCTCAGCATCATCACCCACTGCCCTCGATCGCCTTTGCGACGACGAATGGCCGTCGCCAGTTGAAGCAGCCCCGCAACGATGGCCCATCCCCCAAAGATCACAAAAATGATCTGCAGCCCGAGCACAAGCGAAACCATCACGGCAACCGTGACCAGCCCACTCATCCAGGCATTCAGGACCTGCGTGGGATTGACCTTTGCGCCCCCCGCCATCCTGGCGTCCAGCAGGTTTGCCAACGCGTCCCATGCGGGATAGACGATCAGCAGGCCGCTCGCGAGTGCGGGCGACCCCTTGGCCACTGTGAACGCCAGCGCGACCCACGCGAAGGAAAAGGCGGCGCGAATGAAGTAGAGCTTGCGCAGCCACGCAGCTCGCTGAAGAGAGGACTGGTTGATGTTGGACATGGCATTGGCGGTGAAGACCGCGAGATCAGGTAGAAAGGTCGGAGCCCCTTGAGCGGGGCTGGTGCAGGAGATTCTGTTTCGGCGGCACCGGGCGCGGTATCGGTCGAATGACCGACAGGCCCCGAAAAAGAGCGACTGTGCGATGCTGGGCTTTTGCCTCAGCCATCCATGTCCGACGACGCAACCATTTCCGTTTTTGACGCAGTCCGCGCGCTTGCTTTCATCGGCGACCTGAGCATGGGACAGCCGACCGACCATTCGCTGCGCACCGCGTGGCTCGCCGGAATGATCGCGACGCAGGCCCGCTGCGAGCCATCGCAGGTCGAGGCCGCCCGGCACGTTGCGCTGCTGCGCTGGTCGGGCTGTACTGCCAATGCCCAGGAGTTCGCGGACTTTCTGGAAGACGACGTGCAGGGGCGAAGCGCCCTTCTTGCATCGCAAAAGCCGCGAAAGGCGCTGCAGCCGCCTCGCAGCGTGCCCATTCCCGACGGCATGCTGGCCATGGCCAACATCCATTGCGAAATCGCCGGCGACATAGCGAACACGCTGGGCTTGAGCGCGAATACCGAAGCTGCTCTGCGCGCCATCTTCGAGACCTACGACGGCGGCGGCGTGCCCGGCCTTCTGCAAGGCAACGATGTGCCGCTGGCAACCTACGTCGTGGCCCTGGCGAGCGACCTCGAAATTTTCAGCCGCCTGTACGGACTCGACGAAGCGCTCGCGCTGGCCCGCGGGCGCGCGAACAGCGTCTACCCCGGCTTCCTTGTCGACGCCAGCGCACCGTGGGTCTCGACGTGGATGAAAGCGCTGGATTCCGCTGCCCCACCGTGGACCGACGTTGCCGACCAGCCCGCTTCGATGCTTCGACGCGTCGGGCTGGAACTCGTGGGCGACGTGATCGATCTCAAGCTTCCCTGGATGACGGGCTACTCGCGCCGCGTTGCACAACTGGCACGCGATTGCAGCGCGCGCGCCGGCCTGGACGAAGCCTCGTGCCACCGCACGTACAAGGCCGGATTGATCCACGGCATTGGGCGTGCGTCGGTGCCCAACGCCATCTGGAACGCGCCCGAACCACTGCCAGCCTCGTCATTGGAACGCCTGCGGCTCGTGCCGTACTGGACCTCCCGCGCCACCGGACAAATCGACGGACTCGCGCTCGAAGCAGAAATCGCATCCTTCGCCTTCGAACGGCGCGATGGCTCCGGCTATTTCCGCGGCCGATCGGGTATGGCGATGCCGCAAGAGGGGCAAATCGTCGCCGCAGCCGAGCAGTGGGTCTCTCTTCGAACCCGCCGTCCGTGGCGAGCTGCGTTCACCGAAGCAGAAGCGCTCGATCGCATGAAGGAAGAGGCAGAGGCGGGCCGCCTCGACCAGGAAGTCGTCGCTGCGTTGCTCGCCAGTGTTCTGTCGCATGCGCCCGCGAAGGCTGTGGCGCCGGTGCGCGGCGAACCGTCTCTGTCAGAACGCGAACTGGAGGTTCTGCGCTGCATCAGCCGGGGCGACAACACCAAGCAGGTTGCTCGTGCGCTGGGCATTGGTCCGCGCACGGTGCGAACCCATGTCGAGCGTCTGTTCCTCAAGCTCGAGTGCTCGACGCGAGCGGCCGCGACGCTGAAGGCGGCGACCAGAGGGCTTATTTGACGAGACCTCGGGCATGGGCTTCGCAACTCCCCGGCAGCCTCGCAACCACCTTGATCTCGAACTGAAACCCATAGAGCCATGTCACCCCGATCCCGGTCAGCGTCGGATGCGGCGCACTGCCCCAATACTCCGGCACCACCTTCCAGACCGTCTCGAAGTTCAACTCCGGATCGACGATGAACACCGTGACATCGACCACGTCGTCGAACGTGCAGTTCGCCGCCGCAAGGATCGCATTCAGGTTGCCGAACGCAAGTCGCACCTGCGCCTCGAGGTCGGGCTCGGGCGAGCCGTCGGGGCGACTGCCGACCTGCCCGGAAACGAACAGGAATCCGTTGGACCGTATCGCCGGCGAGTAGCGATTCTTTTCGTAGAGCGCCTGGCGCCCGGGCGGGAAAACGACGTCGCGCTGAGTCATGGATTGGTTGCCTTCTTCTTGAAATGACGATGAAGGGACTTTAGGGAGCCGCGCCTCCCGGATAAACGGGCAAGGCCAACAATCACTGTTTGCAGAACCCAAACAATCCGCGAATCCGCAGGAGCAGCACCCATGGACCGTTTCGATGCGATGCAGGCATTCGCCCGCGTGGTGGAAGCAGGCAGCTTCACCAAGGCGGCCGAGACGCTTCACATGAGCAAGACCAGCGTGACTCAGCTGGTGCAGCAGCTCGAAGCGAGGCTGCGCGTGAAGCTGCTCAACCGCACGACGCGCAAGGTCAACGTCACGGCCGACGGCGCGGCCTACTACGAGCGTGTGGTGCGCCTGCTGGCCGACATGGACGATGCCGAGACCAGCCTCTCGGGCGCCTCGGCATCGCCCAGGGGCCGGCTGCGCGTGGACGTGCCCAGCCCGCTGGCGCGCACGATCCTGGTGCCGGCACTGCCTGCGTTCCACGCGCGCTACCCCGACATCCAGCTCGACATGGGCGTGAGCGATCGCATGGTGGACCTGATCGGCGAGAACGTGGACTGCGTGGTGCGCGGCGGCGAACTCACCGACCAGTCGCTCATGGCGCGCCGCGTGGGCGACCTGCAGCTCGGCGTGTATGCGGCGCCGAGCTATCTGAACCTCGCCGGTACGCCCTCGCACCCGCAGGAGCTGGAAGACACGCATCACCGCATCGTGGGCTTCCTGTGGTCGCGCAACGGCAAGACTTTTCCGTACGCCATGCGCCGCGATGGCGACCGCATCGAGGTGCAGGGCCGCTACGTGCTGTCGGTCGACGATGGCAATGCCTACCTCGCGGCTGGTCTGGCCGGACTCGGCATCCTTTGGCTGCCGGACTACTTGGCCAAGGCGCACCTGGCGAACGGCGAACTGGTACCTCTGTTCGAGGGCTGGCAGCTCGACCCGATGCCGCTGTACATCGCGTTTCCGCCGAACCGGCACGTCAGCGCCAAGCTGCGCGTGTTCATCGATTGGGTGGCCGGGCTGATGGCGCTGCATGCGCCCATCAGCGGCCGACGCGATTCATGAAAGCGGCATAGCGGACAGCTCGCGCAGCCGCTGATGCGCAGCCCCATCCCACGCAATGGGCTGCTGGTTCTTCGCACTCAGGTAGTGGTGCGTGAAGACCGCGAGGTAAGCCTCCAGCGTTTGCTCGGCGGCGTGTTCACCTGCCAGGTTCATGCACAGCGCGGCCACCTCGCTCGTGCAGAAATGGTCGTCGCGGCCGGAGCGGCGCAGCTTGTATTGCGTGATCTGCTCCGGCTGCAGGCTCAGCACGGGCAGCAGGTCGAGGTAAGGGCTCCTGCTGAACATCTTGCGCGCCTCGGCCCAGGTCCCGTCGAACAGGATGAAGAGCGGGCGCTTTGCAGTGCCGCCACGGGTTGGGTCGGGCGACGAGACACTGGCGACCACCCGCTCGGGCGCCGCATACTGCCCCGGGAACACCACGTACGGTTGCCATTGCGGGTCGCTCAGCAAGGCCAGCAGCGCGGGGTCGGTGTCGGTGCGCATCCAGCCGAAGGCGAAGGTATCGGCCACCACGTCTGCAATCAGCCAACCTGTGTTGGTCGGCTTGAGCGGCTCGATGTCGGCCATGAGCAGGCACACCCCAGCGCGTGTTGCCACCGACGGACGCACTGCGCACATGCAGTGGCTGGGTACCAGCCGGCAGGCGGCGCAGCGCTCGCGCTTGAAGCCCCCGCGGGCCAGAAAGGGTTTGGCGCTTCGCGCCAGGCGCGCGGCACGAAGGAGGGAAACGGCGTGGGGCATGTGGGGATTCTCTGCGGTGACAATGCGGAAATGGCCAAAGGCAAACGAATTTCCGCAGACATCGGGGGCGACGCTATTCAAGCGATCAAGGAGCTGGGCGCCGCCGCCAAGCTGGCGCGCACGAGTGCTGGCGAGGGCCAGGCCGCCGCTGCCGCACGCCTGGGCGTTCACGTCCAGACCATCGCCCGGATCGAATCGGGCGAGCCGGGCGTTGCCATCGGGCATGTGCTCGGCATGCTGGCGCTTTACGGCATCTCGACGCAGCTGCAGCACCCGGACGCAGGCGGGGCCGCCTAGCGCCGGTCTTCGGTCTTTCGAAACAGCACCTGCACTTCGGCTGCGCGCGCCCTCAACTGGCCGCATCCGCCGTCGACGTCCTGCCCGGCTGAATTGCGCAGCTTCGTCAGGATGCCCCGCTCGTGCAGCGTGCGGGCCATCTGTTCGCAGCGCTCCCACGACGGGCGACTGAACGCCACGCCATCGACCGCGTTGAAGGGAATCATGTTCAGCACGCCGTACTTGCCGGAGAGCAGTTTGACGATGCCTTCGATGTCCTCCGGCCCGTCGTTGACGCCCTCCAGCAGCGTCCACTGGTACTGAATGGGATAGCCGGTGGCCCGCGCGTAGCGCTCGCCCGCGGCGACCAGTTCTTCTGGCGTCATGTTCGGCGCGCGCGGCAGGAGCTCTCTGCGCAGTTCGGCTTTGGTCGTGTGCAGCGAAAGGGCCAGCGCGGGCTTCACGCGTTCCTGGTGCAGCCTCTCGAACACGCGCGGATCGCCCACGGTGGAGAACACCAGGTTCTTGTGGCCGACGTTGCCCACCGTGCCGAGCAGGTCGATCGCCTCCATCACGTTGTCCAGGTTGTGGGCCGGTTCGCCCATGCCCATGAACACCACCTTGCGCACCGGCCGGCGCATGCGCGCGAGAGCGACCTGGGCAATGATCTCGGCGCTTCCCACCTGGCGCAGCAAGCCTTCGCGGCCGGTCATGCAGAACTGGCACCCGACGGCGCACCCGACCTGCGAGGAGACGCACAGGCCGTCCCGAGGCAAGAGCACGCTCTCCACGGTCTGGCCGTCCGCGAGAGCGACGAGCAGCCGCTCTGAACCATCCGCGCCGGGATGCACCGCGTGGATGCGCGCCAGCCCGGCAAGCTCGGCTTCGATGGACGGCAAGGCAGCCAGCAACGACGACGGGAAGAAGGTCCCCGGCAGACGCCTGCCGCTGTCCCGGGGCAGCGCGTGGGACCACAGCCGCAGGATGCGTTGTTCGTGGCTGGGGCCGGCTCCGGCTTCGCGCAGCCGGCGTTTCAGTTCGTGGATTCGCATGCTGGGGCAGATTGTGCACGGCAGTCGGTCCGCCGCCGAGCCGTGCCCGTCGATCGGATCCCTGTCTCAGGACGCCTGCGGCAGGTAGCTCGGCCGGGCCGCCGTCATGCCCTGCTTGACTTGCTGGGTGAGCTCATCGGCCAGCACCTCGTCGAGGCCCGATTCGAGTCCGTCGAGCGCGCGACCGACGATCGCTTCGGGGCTGGACTTCGGCGCCTCGAGCCCGCGCGTCAGGTCGGTATCGACATAGGCCATGTGCAGCCCCAGCACCTGCGTCTTCTGCAGCGCCAGTTCGTTGCGCAGTGCATTGGTGAGCGACCAGGCCGCGGACTTGCTGGCCGAATAGGCGGCCAGCTCGCCGCCGTTCACCCATGAGGCGACCGACAGCACGTTGAGCAACGCGCCACCGCCGTTGGCCTTGAGGATCGGCGCGAAGGCCTTGCTCATGCGCAGCACGGCGAAGAAGTTGGTCTCGAAGATGCGTCGCGCGACTTCTTCGCTGTCCGGTGCCAGAAAGCCGCCCGGCTGGGCGATGCCGGCGTTGTTGATCACAAGCGTCACATCCGACGCCAGCTCCGCGGCGGCCGCCACGTCCTCCGGCTTGTTGACGTCGAGCCGCAGGGGCTGGACACCAGCTTGCGTGACGGTGACGGGGTCGCGCGCACCAGCGTAGACCTTGCGGGCGCCACGGGCGAGCAGCTCGCGTGCAAAGGCCAGGCCAATGCCGCGATTGGCCCCGGTGACGAGGACGACAGCGTTTTCGATCTTCATGGGAGACTCCAAAAAATGAGTTGGTTGGGGATCGGATTCACTTGACTTTGATGACGACCTTGCCCTTCGCGCGGCCAGACTCGACATAGGCCAGGGCCTCGTTGGTCGCCTCGAAAGGAAAGACCCGGTCCATCACGGGGCGGATGGCCCCGGCCTCGATGAGCCGGGTGATCTCGCGCAGCTGGCTGCCGTTCGCCTTCATGAAGAGGAACGAGTAGCCAACGCCTCGGGCTTTCGCCTTTCGCCTGATGCCCGAGCTCAGCAGCCGCATGACCAGTTTCACGAACCCGGGTGCCGAGATTTCCTTGCTGAATTCGGGGTCCGGCGGCCCGGAGATGGAAATGAGCTTTCCGCCGGGTTTGAGCACGCGAAGAGACTTCTCGAGCGTCTTGCCATCCTGGCTGTTCAGGACCACGTCGTAGTCGCGCAGCACATCCTCGAAGTCCTGCGTCTTGTAGTCGATGACCACGTCTGCGCCCAGGCTCTTCACAAGCGCGACGTTGCCTGCGCTCGTCGTCGTGGCGACGATTGCGCCCAGATGCTTGGCCAACTGGATTGCGAAAGTGCCCACGCCGCCGGAGCCCGCCTGGATGAAGACCTTCTGCCCCTTCTTCAGGTCGGCTTTCTCGACCAGCGCCTGCCATGCCGTCAGGCCCACCAGGGGGATGGAGGCGGCTTCGACCATCGTGAGGCCCTTGGGCTTGAGCGCGAGCGATGCTTCCTTGACCGCGACGAATTCGGCGAAGGTGCCGATGCGGAAATCATCCGGGCGCGCATACACCTCGTCGCCCGGCCTGAAGTGCTGCACGCGCCGGCCCACTTCCACCACGACGCCGGCCACGTCGTGGCCCAGGACGAGGGGCAGGCGGTAAGGCAGGATGAGCTTGAACTCTCCGTCCCTGATCTTGGCGTCCAGCAGGTTCACGCCGGCGGCATGAACCTCGACCAGGACTTCGTCATCGCGCAGTTCGGGGATCGGGAATTCTGTCGATTGCAACGCGCGCTTTTTCCCGTAGCGCTCCAGCACAAATGCTTTCATGGTCTTCCTTGTTTCTCCGTCAATAAGCACTTCATTTGGCATGACAATCATCATATTTAAAGGCAAACAAGAGGGCGGCATCCATCCATCAACGGATTCAGCTGCCGACGGAGGTCAGGTGCTTGTGCGCGGCCTCGCGCAGGCTGTCAGACAGCGCAGGCTCGTCGACTGCACGCGCCAGCAGCAAGGCACCCACCATCGTGGAGAGGGTCACCAGTGCCTGTTCGTGGGCTCCGGGCTGTCCCCAGTCCGGCAGCTGGCGGGCGACGAGGTCGATCATTTCCTTGATGTGCCGGGTCGCTACACGGCGCACTTCGGGCGCCTGCCGCGAGGTCTCGGAACCCAGCGCGGCCAGGGGGCAGCCTATGTCGGCATTCTCCAGGTGCTCCCTGGAGAGATAGGCGCTCAGCATGGATGCGAGCGCCGTGCCAGGGGGCACGCTGGCCACGACGTCGGCCGCGGCGGCAGCGGACTCCGCGCACGCCCTCCCCGCCGCTTCGGCCAGCATGGTCTCGCGCGACGCGAAGTGGGCATAGAAGGCGCCGTGCGTCAGGCCGGCCTCCTTCATGATGTCCGAGACCCCGGTCCCGTCGTAGCCGCTGCGACGGATCGCGCGGGCAGCCACGGATACGATGCGCTCGTGCGTTGCATCCTTGGCGGCAGCTCTGGTGTTGGGCCTGATATTTCGCATGATGCGCATCATACAACATCCGTATGTCATGCGCACTGCGGCACGGTTTGACCTCGGCAAGCGACCGCCCGGCTGCGGCCGTCTCCCGATCAGGCTGTGACGGCAACCCCATTCCGCTCGAGCACCTCCAGCAGCTTCGGAATATCAGGCGGCCCCACCGGAATCTCGCGATCGATCGCGGTGAACATCTGGGCGGCCAAGGCGCCCTCCCCGGTGATCTCGAGCATCTGCCCGCCGCCCTTGCCGTAGTGAAAGCCATGCACCGTTCCACGCGGTACATGGACGAGCGTGCCGGGCTGGCACATGTGCGCGCGGCCGTCGCAGAGAAACTCGACCTCGCCTCCGAGGACGTAGAAGGCTTCGTCCCAATCGTGGCTGTGCGGCGGTGGCCCCGTGCCTTCGTCACCCCGTTGGAAGGTGATGCCATAGCTCTGCGTCGTCGCATTCGACGCCAGCACCGTCACCTGTGTGCCGAGCACATTCAGAGGAACTTCACGCCGGTCAGGCGTCAGGACAAAGTACGGAATCGTCATGGTCAATTCCTCCAACGCGGGGCCGTGATTCTGCTCGCCGCATGGAGGGGACACAAGCTGTCAGGCGGCGCGGAGGGTACCCTCCTGCGTCAGCGCCTCGCACTGGCTTTCGATGCGGGCATGAAGCAGGCCCAGCGACACCGAGAGAAACCGCTGCAGCGCGCTGCGCTGGCATGCGTCGAAGAGCGGCGCGGGGTCTGCGTCGGACAAGGCGGCATCGCGACGATCTTCGTCCCAGGCGAGCAGTTGGACCAGCGTGTGTGCGCCTTGCACGGCATCGCGCGCGTCATTGAGGAATGCGGCCAGGCTTTGTTGCGAGGGGCCGAGCCGCTCGGCTTGTACCCATTCGAAGGATTTGAATTGGGCGGCAGGACGATATGGCGTGCAGGAGCAGCCGGCGTTTGAAGCATGGGCCATGGGGCCTCCAAGGATGTCGATTTGCAACAACCGACGCCCTCGCTTCCAAACGAAGGCGGCAGCTCGAACGGGTTGGAAGACCGGGACATCCTTGCGGAAACCGGCAGGGCGCGAGCCCTCCCGCTCGAGCCGCCAAAAAGAGGCACGAACGAAAAAGCCGCAGACCATGTGCGGTGGCTGCGGCTTTCGTCGCAGGATGTCGGCGGGCTTCCAAACCCGGCCTCGCTCATCACGAGGCAGGGGCAATGTACGTGTTCTTTGGAGGGTCCGTCAAGTCGAGAGACCTAGGATGCGGTTGTCGTGACGGCTGTGTGAGAGGCGGTTTTGCGGCGGACGCAGTCGTTCGACAACTAACCAGCGACCGACTAGCCGGGCGCGGGCCAATCCGGCCAAGACGGCGGCTCGCTGCCCCATCGGATTGAAACGAGTCTCGAACCCCTCGATGCTGCGATTTCCTGTGTTCAGCAGCCATCATTCGATAGCAGCGGAGCCGCCCCTCAGCACGGGATTGGCGAGAATTCGCAAATGACCACAGTACGCACCGACTTCTGCTCGCAAATTCCCATCTTCACCAAGACTGCGTTTGGGGCCACTGGCTTGTCAACGGCAACCGCATTTTTCTATCGGCGGAACGAGAGCATGTACCTGGTTTCGAATTGGCACGTCCTATCCGGCCGGAATGCTCAGACACTCGAACCACTGGACAAGAACTGCGGCATCCCTGACCGAGTTGAATGCTACGCCCTGAAGGCGTCCGATTTCATTGAGCGAGTGTGGCACTCGTTTCCGTTGCTAGACGACGGTGGCAACCCGCGTTGGCTCCATCACCCAAGCTTGCAGAATCAGGTAGACGTAGCGGTGCTGCCGGTTGAGATTCCCGCGTCGCTCAGAACGTGCGCCATGAACGACCTTGCCGAGGCGGAAATGACTCTGCGTGTTTCTCACGACGTGTTCGTTCTTGGGTACCCCCTTGGCATTCAGGACGTTGTAGGTTTGCCTATATGGAAGCGGGCAAGTGTTGCTAGCGAACCGGGGACATCTGCGCCAAGCTTTCTTGTGGACACAGCTACTCGCCAAGGAATGTCGGGTTCGCCGGTGATCTTGCGCTACCGTGGCTTTCACAAGAGTGATCCGACGACACCCGCCGTAAGTGCCGAAGACTGGTTCGGCGAAGGCGATATGTTTGTTGGCGTCTACTCGGGCAGGCTGCTCGGAGCGTCGGAGCTTGAGGCTCAGCTTGGCATCGTCTGGAAGAGCAGAGTCATCGATGAGATCATTGATGGCGGCTCCCGAGCCGAGATCTGAGCCTGATTCCCTTCAACCAGTCTCTATTGGGCGTCTAGGCGTACTGCCCTCAACGACCGCAATCAGTCGAGGCTGTGTGAAAACTCACCACTCTGCTGGTCATGTCGGAAGTCGACCTCTCAGATCGAGTCAGGATCGACGATCGAAGACAAGGGAAGGGTCTGATGGCCCTCAAAAACATGCGCACCGAATGTTTTCACACGGCCTCGGCCAAGAGCATCGGCGCGTCCAAGAGCGTGGCTCTCCGCTCCGTCTGACCAATGCGTGCTGCGCAGGCCTCTGGGTCGGGACCGACTGCGAAGAGAAGCGTGAACTGCACCGAGACGTTCTGTTTGAAGAAGCCAAATACCGAGATACTCTGCGCTTGACAAACTGGCCCGATCAGAGAAACGGACGTTCAAGGCGTGCGTCAGAATTACTGGTTGCTACTGGTTCTGAATCGTCAAGGTGATCCGTGCACTCAGGTTTCAAAAATGAGGAAGAGATCGTATTCCCTTCGCTATCCTGCGAGCAAAAAACCAACATGAGGAGAATTTTTATGCTGCACCGCCGTGTACTCGCCTGCGCTATTGCCGCCGTGTTCGCACTGTCTGCGAACGCACAATCTTCCAGTGGCCCGGTCGCCCTTTCGGAGCAGCGCGCGGCGCTTACGATGCGGTACCTTGAGTTAGTCGGCTACAAGGAGACTTGGGCAGAGTCCTCCCAACGATGCCTCAATGATCTGCCATCGAAAGCACGCAAGGCGTTCATAGCGAGCCCAGGCAGTTTTGGAGGTCTGTCTCCACAGTCGGCATACTGGCCCGAGGTCGAACTCATATACGCCAAGAACGAGAGAACGAAATGCGATGCAATAGGCCGCGAAGATTTCTATCGCGACTTTGCCGAAGGCTTCGCTCGAAATCTTAGCGATTCGGACCTGCACGCAGCGATTGCCTTCTACTCCTCCGAAACGGGAAAACGAATTCAACGCGCGACCATTGAAGCGTCCGGCACGGTCTTGACGGAGATGAACAAGAAGTTGACCCTCATTGGTGACCAAGCCGACGTCGAATTTCGCAAGGAATTCAGAGCTCTCACCGCCAAGTATCGGGAGGACCCGAAGTAAGGGCCCGACCGGCAAGACACGGCCAGTACCGGTCATTCGTCACGGGACCCCAAAAATCTCCTCCGCGCGCTGGTGCGGTGGCCGGGGTCGAAGCTACATTGCCTCGTCTCTCAAACTAGCATTGCCGCCATGCCTTCACCGCAGCTCTCCTTGAACACTACGACTCGTTCCCACTATGGTGAGAACGACGAACTCGAGGTTGCTGTTGCTGTGTCGGGCTCGGTGATTTTCGGCTCGGTGGTTGCATACGACGACCATCGCAAACTCTCTGCCATCTGCAAAGTGCTGGCTGGCTTTCCCCAGCACGCGGGCGATTCGACCTCGTTTGACTACGGTATCTTTGATCGGCTCCGGGTCAACCTGACTACTGATGCGAAGGGCAATGTGGGCGTCACCGCCGTTCTAGAAAAATGGGGAGGGCCTGCAGCGAAATACTCGGAGTCCATGTCGGTGCAGTTTTGGTGCGGCCCTTCGGGCTTGGATGAATTCTGCAGCGCGATTGCCGCCTTGGAGCCCGACATGCCGGCCGAAGCGCACCTTCTTGGTAGGGCTGATCTGTGACGCCGGCCGGCCACTTTCGGACGTTGGCGATGGTAGGCCTCCGGCTGCCAAATTAGTAGGATTCCTGTGAAAACCTTCGACCTTTATGCTCGGGTCTATGTGGCTGCCAGCGGCGGCTGGAAGACCACCTTCTTGGGTACGATCTGCAGTGGAGCGGAGCCGGTTCAGACGCTGAAGGGACCAGAAAATTACTACTGGGTCGAGTTCGATGCACCTCAGGAGGATATATCGGGGCCCGACCTCTATCGGAAGGCCCAAATTCTGAGCTGCTATCTGGAGTCGGTGTAGTGTCGGTGCACGGGACCGCATCCGGCCACAACCGGACGCGCCCCAACGCTCGCCTATTCGACCGTCACCTCGTTCAGAATGACCATTGAAGCCGACCTCAACTTAGCCGAAATTCCATACGAATCCGGCGCCATCAAGTTCCGCTATGCACGGGTGATGTCGCCAGACAAGAAGCGTTGGATTCGGCATGGCCTCTTCGTTGCCTATCATGAGAACGGTACGGTGGTGTCCGAAGGTCACTACGTCGAGGGCAAGGAAGACGGCTTGTGGCGGGACTTCCACCCTGACGGAAAGCCTGCATCGGAGGGCCGCTACCATGACGGTCAGGAGGTTGGTGTCTGGCGTTTCTGGGGTGTCGATGGGACCGAAGAGCCAAGCACGGACTACGACGCTTGACGGCCAAAACCGGACCTTCGGACCCAGCTTCCAGTAGCACCATGCAGCGACACACTCTTTATGCGTACGTAGACGGCTCTGACTTAGAGGACGTCGCCGCGCCCATCGAGGAACGGCTTGTCGAGCTTGCCACAGCGCCGGGCTGGGTCACTTCTAGCCCAACTGTGGTGAATCAGAAGGCAAGCGTGTCTGGCAGCCGCCTTGATGATTTCCCGACTGGGACCTTGGCATCAACTTGGCACTGCCGGACCCAGGCGACGAGCCTGATGGGTGGTTCGGCGACGTGGTCCGTATTGCCGGGTACTTGGCAAAGCTGCATTCGGCTTTCGACCGCGAGTTTGTCATCGGCATTACCGACAACGTCACGGGCGTGACCGACGACCTCTTTTTCGTTGAGTCCGATGCGCCGGACCTAGACAGGCTGCGTAGCGCCATCGGTGTTTGTGGCGGCTAGCATCAGCAGCTTGCGGCCACAACCCGACGTTCATCAGGCAGGCTCACTTGTACCCACATCGACGATGACCAACCCAGCTCTTTGTCCTGCTTGCGCATCGTCTCGGATTGAGCACTCGATGCACGGCGGCCTGTTCTCGGACCGGTGCGCGGCCTGCGGCTGGGAGAGCTCCGGCACGTACTCGCCGACCATCGAAGGCCTGCCGCCATCGCCTGTCAACCGAGTAAGTGTTCGATGGCCGAAAGGCGACGTTGCTCCGCATGCCCTTAAGGTCCTGCGAGAGGTCTCTCCTCTGGCGAAGAAGATGGGCATTGCCGGCCTGTCGGCATCCATGGCCGAAGGTCGGCCGTTTGAGCTGGGCGTTGTCGCTGAATATGCGCGAGCGCAGCTATCGCGCGAGCTGGAGCAAGCAGGCTTCTTGGTCACCAGTGAGATGGTGTCGTAGGCGTAGTTTCGGCCAGAACCAGACATTCGCCGCTGCTGCGAAATTTGACTAAAGAGCGGACCCGTGCGGCCAGGCAGAAATCCACTTGTCCCAACCCACCTGGCACTTGAAGTAACTTGTGTTCCCGAGCAGCCACGAACAGTGCCGCATCTTCTTGATAGCCCAAGGACCTTAAGAAGGATTCCCCGACGAGTCTGCCTGCTCCGCAACCGTGTAAGCAGTCAGTCTTGGTGGCGAAGTGCATCGACAACCAGCGCAAACGCTCGGGAAGACATCCGACGGCTCGGATAATAGAGATGGTAGCCAGGGAAAGTCGGCCACCAATCCTCCAACGCGGGCACTAAGTGACCGGCTTGGATGTACTGCTCCGCCAGCGTTGCGGGCACATAGGCAATGCCCGCCCCAGCCAGAGCCGCCACGAGCATTTGTGGCGTTGTGTTTCCCGTGAACTGGCCCCTTACCTGCACCTGCAGGCTGCTGCCTGCTTTTTCCAGCTCCCACGCATATAAGCCCCCGTGAGTCGCCAAACGCAGGTTGACGCAGTTGTGTTCCACCAGATCGTGCGGCGTGCGCGGCCGAGGATGTGCTTCAAAATAGGACGGCGCGGCCACGATGGCCATCTTCAGGTCAGGTGTGATGCGCACAGCGATCATGTTCTGCGCCACCTGATTGCCAAACCGGATGCCAGCATCAAAGCGCCCCGCAACAATGTCGATCAACTCGTTGTTGATGTTGATCTCGATATTGATCTCTGGGTAGTTCTGCATCAGGACCGCGAGCTTGGGCCAGAGGAAGCTACTGGCCCCGTAATCCGAAGCGCTGATTCTGATCGTGCCCGCTGGGCTGTTGCGGTCGCGACCCAATTCCGCAAGCCCTGCTTCAATGCCCTCGTACAAGGGTGCCAACCTGGCTAGCAGGCTTTCTCCTGCTTCCGTGGGCGCGACGCCTCGTGTCGTGCGTGCCAGGAGGCGCACGCCGAGCTGCGCTTCCAGCCGCTTGATGGTGTTGCTTAGCGAAGGCTGAGTGATACCCAGCTGAGCAGCAGCGCGAGTGAAGCTGCGCTCTCGCGCAACTACCAAAAATGCCCGAAGGTGGTTGAGGTCCGCGTCTTTCATTTATATCGATTAGCTATAGCAGTATGCATCTGTTATAGGCTATCCCAGCAGTCTCCATTTGGGCACAGTCAGGTCAACAGCCTCGTCACACCTGAACTTTTGGAGAAACATGCATCTTTCATTCGAAAACCAAGTAGCCGTTATCACGGGCGCCGCATCGGGCATCGGCTTGGAAACAGCAATCGCCTTTGCCAAGGCCGGCGCGGCAGTCGTGCTAGCCGACGTCAACGAAGCTGCCGTCTCGAAGGCAGCTGAAGAGCTCCTCGCCAAAGGGCACAAGGCCCTGGCGTTTGCCTGCAATGTCGCCGACGAGGCGCAGGTTGCCGCTCTGACTGAAAAAACCATTTCCACCTTCGGTCGGCTCGACATCGCTTTCAACAACGCCGGCATCCAGGTGCCGGTTGCCGAAACAGCCGACGCCAGCGGCGCCGACTTCGACCGAATCATCGGAATCAACTTGCGCGGGGTGTGGAACAGCATGAAGCACAGCTTGCGGCACATGCGGCTTCAAGGCAGCGGCGTGATCGTCAACACGTCGTCCCAGGCCGGGCTCGTGGGCACCGCTGGCTTGGGCGCCTATACCGCTTCCAAGCATGGCGTGATCGGATTGACTCGCGCTGCTGCGCTTGAATACGCCGCGAAAGGGATACGGATCAACGCGATCTGCCCCGGCGCCATTGATACGCCCATGGTCCAAACAGCGCTTGCTGACGAGCCCGACACGATGAACGCAGTGATTGCATCAATACCGGCCGCACGCCTGGGTCGTTCCCAAGAAATTGCATCTACCGTGCTTTGGCTGTGCAGCCCAGGAGCAGGTTTCATAACGGGCCAGGCAATCGCTGTCGATGGTGGCTTCACTGTGAGGTGATGCGCTTTGCGTCGGCCGATTTGGCAAGTACAAATGCCCTCTCTGCTCAGATGACAACGCGAGCACGTGACTGGGCTCTCTTGAGGGTGGCATCTCCGAAGGGATGCCCTTTTTCCCATCTCCAGCGTGTCGTAGCCTAGGCGCGTCCACGTCGCCTCAGCGGTCTCTGGCGTGAACCGCTTCGGCACGGCATTAGAGCTCCGCAGCCCTGGACGACCGGTGTTTGCGGATCCGGAAGACCGCTTTGGGCCCGATTGCGACATTCAGGCGTCGCGACCTTAGGACGGCACCCAGTCTGAAGCTGCCGACGCCCACGTCGCACGAATAGCACCCGCAAGCAAGCAAGCCCCCTCCAGCCTCACCCCTTCGACACCCGCCGCCGCGCCTTCACCGCCGAAGCCAGCCCCTCGAGCACCGGCACCGTCTGCGCAAACCCAATGCAGGCATCGGTGATCGAAACCCCATGCTTCAGCGCAACCCCAGGCTTCAGGTCCTGCCGNCAGCCCCTCGAGCACCGGCACCGTCTGCGCAAACCCAATGCAGGCATCGGTGATCGAAACCCCATGCTTCAGCGCAACCCCAGGCTTCAGGTCCTGCCGTCCTTCCTCCAGATGGCTCTCGATCATGAGGCCCGTGATGCGCCGCTCGCCGGCCGCGATCTGCGCTGCCACGTCTTCGGCGACCACGATCTGCCGCTGGTGCTGCTTGCTGCTGTTGCCGTGCGAGACATCGATCATCACCTGCGGCCGCAGGCCATTCGCCAGCAGCGCTTCGCAGCTGGCCGCGACATCCGCGGCCGAATAGTTGGGGGCCTTGCCGCCGCGCAGGATCACGTGGCAGTCGTCGTTGCCGCGGGTCTCGAAGATCGCCGCCATGCCCATCTTGGTCATGCCCATGAATGCATGCGGCGCGCGGGCCGCGAGGATGGCGTCGGCCGCGACCTTGACGCTGCCGTCGGTGCCGTTCTTGAAGCCCACCGGGCAGCTCAGGCCCGACGCCAGCTGCCGGTGGCTCTGGCTCTCGGTGGTGCGGGCGCCGATGGCGCCCCAGGCGATCAGGTCGGCAATGAACTGCGGGCTCAGCAGGTCGAGGAACTCAGTGCCCGTCGGCAGGCCCAGGGTGGTCAGTTCGAGCAGCAGGCGCCGCGCGCGCTCCAGCCCTTCGTTGATCGCGAAGCTGCCGTCCAGGTGCGGGTCGTTGATGTAGCCCTTCCAGCCCACGGTGGTGCGCGGCTTCTCGAAGTAGGCACGCATCACGATGAGCAGGTCGTCCTGCAGCGAATCGGCAACGGTCTTCAGGCGCTGTGCGTATTCGATGGCCTGGTCGTGGTCATGGATGGAGCATGGGGTCGTCGCGGCCGTGCAGCACGTCGGCAATCTCCGCACGGCTGCGTTCGACCAGCGCCAGCGTGTTGTCGCGCACGGGCACGCGTTCCTGCAGCAGCGCGGGGGTGATGAGCGGACGGACGGCACCGATGCGCACGTCGTCGATGCGCGTGGTGTCGAGCGTGCTGTCGCGGGAGCCGACTTCGGCGTCGTGGAGAGGATCGTCGAGGCGGGGCATGGTGGTCGTGGCTGTGGTTTCGAATGGAGCTTCCTCGATTGTCCACTCGAAGGCCCCATGGCCGATCCGCCCATCAGACCAGCTGCAGATCCTTCGGCGCCACCCCGTCGAACACCTTCGCAAGCTGCGCCGGCGACAAGCCATACATCCGCCTGAACAATCCGCCGAACACCGCCCGGTATTCATTGAGCACCGGATAGTCCCGGTTCTCGAACAGCGTCGCCTGCGTCAGCGCCTGCTGCTCGCCCACGACGCGCCCGCCCGCCTGCGCCGACAGCCCGCCGCCAAGCACCCAGTACACGGTGCCGTGCCCATGGTCGGTGCCGCGGTTGCCGTTCTCGCGGAAGGTGCGGCCGAATTCGCTGATGACCACGACCACGGTCTGGCGCCACGCGTCCTCGCCCATCTCCTGCGCGAAGCCGGCCACGCCACGGCCCAGTTCCTCGAAACGATTGGCAAGGTAGCCGGTGGCGCCGCCCTGCCCCACGTGCGTGTCCCAACCGCCGACGTCGACGAAGCCCAGGTCGAATCGGTCGCGCATCAGCAGCGCCATGCGGCGTGCGACCAGCTCGAAGCCCTTGGCGCTCATGGCGTTGCGGCTGGCCGCGTCCATCTCGGCCTGCACCGCGCGCATGACTTCGTCGCGCACCTGGAAGCCTTCGGCCACGGGCTGCGCCAGCGCGGTGTTGCGGTACATGGCCGCGATAACCTGGCTCTGCCGCGCGTCGAGGGCCGAGCGCGCATTGCCCGCGAGTGCCATGTTGGCGGCCTTGGCATCACCACGCAGCGAGATCGGTAGCTGGTCGGTGAAGGCGATGGGCGACACGTCGGTGACGGGCCCCGCGCTGAGCACGCCGGCCAGCCGGTTCAGAAAGCCCGAGCGGTAGTCGCGCCGCTTGTCGAGCGCCTGGCCGAGTTCGATGGAGTCCTGCGTTTCGAAGTGGCTGCGCGTGAGGTCGTCGGTGCCTGCGAAGGCGATGAAGGAGGCCTGCTTCTGCTGGAACAGCGGCATCACGGTTTGCGCGAGCGCGGGGTGCAGGCCCCAGTTGCTGTCGATCGGCAGCGCGCCGTTGGGTGTGCCGGGGCGCGCGATGGCGATGCTGGGGCGCGAGGCGTAGTAGAAGTCGCTGCTGGTCGGCACGAGCAGGTTGCTGCAGTCGTACGCACCGCGCAGGAACACGACCAGCAGCTTGGTGCCTTCGGCGGCGGGGGCGGCCATCAGCTGGCCGGCGGCGCCTGCGAACGGGGCGGCGGCGATGAGCTTCAAGAGTTCTCGACGTTGCATGACGGGTGTCCTTTCTTCTGTCTTGCTCCTTCCCCTTCCGGGGGAAGGTTGGGATGGGGGCTCAGCGGCGCTCGATCAAGCACCAAGACGGAATGAACGCCGCTTGCCCCCACCCCTGCCCTCCCCCGGAAGGGGAGGGAGAAATACAAAACCACTACGTCAGCGCCGCATCAGCTCGGGCGACGCCAGCAGGAAGGTATTCCATTCCTGCGGATTCTTCGCCTGCGCCAGCGCCTCGCGCGTATCCGCACTCAGGCCGCCCTGCATCGCGCGAACCGCTGGCGATTCGGCCAGTGGCGGAAAGGCGGGCTTCTCCAGCGGCGCCTTGTCGTCCACACGAAACAGCACGGCGCCGTTCGCACCGATGGCACGCGCGATTTCGAATCGCGTATTCATCTGCCCCGCGCTGGCCCATGCGGCTTCATTGAGCGGATAGCCATCGGGCGTCTCGTGGCCGTACAGCTGCTCGCCCATGCGGTTGATCCAGTTGAGCACAGGGTTCACGTTCGACGCCACGCGGTCGTCGTATGCGAGCCGCACGCCGGCCATCACGTAGTGCACCGGATCGCGGAACTTGCGGCCCAGCGATGCAGCGAACTCGGGCGATTCGAACAGCGACTTCAGCGTGATGGCGATGTCGCCGTCGCTGCGCGTGAAGGCCGCGGCCATGCGGTCGACCAGCGCGGGCGGTGGGTCGTCCGACACGAAGTACACGGCGAGCTTGCGCGAGATGAAGCGCGCGGTGGCCGGCGCACGCGCGAGGCGGTCGAGCGCCTCGTCGGCCTCGGCCAGTCCATGGCTCTGGATGGGTTGGCCCAGCAGCGTCTTCGGCCCGTAGTCGTGCCGGTTCGGGTTGAACTCGAACAGGCCCTTGCGCACGTAGTCGGCACGCACGGCCGGCCGCACATTGGGCGGTGGCGCATCGAGCGGCTGATAGCTCACGCCCACGCCGGTGAGCACGCGCGCCAGCTCCTGCACGTCGCCCTGCGAATAGCCGCCGCCCACGCCCAGCGTGTGCAGCTCCATCAGCTCGCGCGCGTAGTTCTCGTTGATGCGGTTGGCACCGTTCTGCGCGTTGTCGAGGTAGCGCAGCATCGCGGGGTGGTGCAGCGTGGCGCCGAGCAGGTCGCGGAACTTGCCGAGCGCGTGCGGGCGGATGGCGCTCTCTTCGTAGTCGCCCACCATCGCGCGGATGTTGTCCTTGCGCAGGTTGACGTTGAAGTGATTCATCCAGAACCACGTCATCTGCTCCTGCAGCTGGTTGGGCGAGTACAGCGCGCGCAGCACGAAGCGCTGCTGCGCCTCGCGAGCGAGCTGGTTGAGCTGTTGCTGGTAGGCCTGCCGCGCAGCCTTCTTCTGCTCTTCGTCAGGCAGCGCGTCGGCGGCCTTGCGCTGCGCGTCGAGTTCGGTGACGAGCTGGTCGAGCGGCGTGCGCGAGATGGTCATCGCGTCGATCTGCGCCTGCGCCGCCGGCGGCAACGGCGCGGAGCGCGGGTTCAGCTGGTCGCGCATCCACAGCGAGAGGCCGCGCTTCGCCAGCTGCGCATCGCTGCTCGCGTTGGCGCCCCAACTCACGCGGTCGAGCCAGCGCAGGCGTGTGGCTTCGTTCACCGGGGCGGAGGGCAGCGATACCGATACCAGTGGCCGATGGTCTCCCGGCGCGCTCGCGCAGGCCGCGAGCAGCGCCACCACACAGGCGCCGATTAGGCTTTTCTTATTCATCGGAACTCCTGGGCGTGGGCGTAAAGAGAACGCCCCTCCTCAACCACCGCACCCCGCTGCGCGTTGACGCTCTTTACCTTCGCAGCGCTGCGCCAGGAAGCTCCTAAGCGCCAGCTAAGTCAGGCTACCGACACGCTCGACGGCGCAGCGCCTGCAATCTGCCGCAGCGCGCGCTCGAACACCTCGACAGGCTGGCCGCCGGAGATCAGGTGCTGGTCGTTGATGATGATCGCGGGCACCGAGTGGATGCCGGCGTCGGTGTACATGCGCTCGCGTTCGCGCGTTTCCTGCGCGAATTCGTCGCTGTCCAGGATCTGGCGCGCACGCACCGGGTCGAGCCCCGCTTCGGTCGCCGCGCGCACCAGCACTTCGGGGTCCGACGGGTTCTGGCTGTCGGTGAAGTAGGCCTTCAGCAGCAGCTTCTTGAGTGCCGCCTGCCGGGCCGGGCTCTCGAGCTCGGCCCAGTGCAGCAGCCGGTGCGCGTTGAAGGTGTTGTAGACGCGCGGCCGGCCTTCAGGGCTGAACTCGAAGCCGACGGCAGCGCCGCGCTGGCGGATCATCTCGCGCGACTGGGCCTGTTGTTCGCGCGTGGAGCCGTACTTCTGATTGAGGTGCTCGAAGGTGTCCTGGCCTTCGGGCGGCATCTGCGGGTTCAGCTCGAAGGGCTGGAAGTGCAGCTCCGCTGTGACCCCGGGCGCCACGTTCCTGAGCGCCGCCTCGAGCGAACTCAAGCCGACGGCGCACCAGGGGCAGGACACATCGGAGACGAAGTCGATCTTGAGATGGGAAGAAGAGGTAGTCATGGCGCCATTCTTCACGGCGCCACAACCCTTGGCCTGCGAAAGGTCTTCAGCCCAGACCCAAGCTCAGGCCGCGGCCTTGGCCATGCGCGCTTCCGCCAGCGTCTTCTCGCGCAGGAGGTCGTACTCCTGCTTGTCGACCGGAATCGCGTCGGGCCTGCCCAGGTCGTTCATGTGCACGCGGTAGGTTTCGCGGGCGCTCCAGGCCGAGACGGCGGCGATGGCGCAGATCGCGAGAGTGATGCAACCGACGGTCAGCGGGATGTTGGCGGCGCCGGGGGGCGCGACCGCCACGAACAGCGCCGGCAGCAGCGCAGTGATCGCGGTGCCGATGTTCTGCGAGATCGCCATGCCCGAGACGCGGGTGCGCGTGGGGAACATCTCCGGATAGAAGCTCGGGAACACGGCGTTGTAGCCCTGGTAGACCACGCCCCACATCAAGAGCGACATCACGATGGCCAGCGGCACGTTGTGGATGCTGATGGCGTACAGGTAGCCGAACGACAGCAGGCCCGAACCGATGGCTCCGACGACGATCGGCAGGCGGCGGCCGATCTTGTCCGACAGGGTGCCGACGTACGGAATCACGATCACGGCCAGGATGTTGCCGATCACCGGAATCCAGAGGTAGATGTCTTTCTCGAAGTTGATGCCGTAGCCGGGCTGCACCGCGTAGGCGGCGCCGAAGATGGTCGCGACCACCGGGATCACGTTCATCAGGGAGCACAGCAGCACGCGCAGCATGTCGGGCCAGCTCTCGGTCACGGCCTGGATCACCGGCGCCTTCGGCACTGCTCCGCTCTTGTCGACTTCGGTGAAAGCGGGTGTCTCGTCAACTTCCCTGCGGATGATGTAGCCGGCCACGATGACGATGAAGCTCAGCAGGAACGGAATGCGCCAGCCCCAGGAGTTGAAGGCGTCCTTGTCCATGTAGTGCGCGAGCGGCAGGAACACGGCGGCCGCCATGATCTGGCCGGCCTGCACGCCCTGCAGCGTGAAGCTCGCGAAGAAGCCGCGGCGCCCGAACGGCGCGTGCTCCAGGATCATCGAGCTCGCGCCGGAAATCTCGCCGGCCACCGCGAAGCCCTGGATCAGGCGCAGCAGCACCAGCAGCGCGGGCGCCCACAGGCCGACCTGGTCATATGTCGGCAGCAGGCCGACGGCAACGGTGGAAAGTCCCATCAGGAACATGCAGAGGATCAGCACGTTCTTGCGGCCGTGTGTGTCGCCCCAGTGGCCCAGCAGCACCGCGCCGATCGGTCGTGCGACGTAGCCCACGCCGTACGTCGCGAGCGACGCGATGATGGCGATCTGCGGGTCGCCCTTCGGAAAGAAGATCTGCGGAAAGATCAGCGCCGCCGCGGTGGCGTAGATGAAGAAGTCGTAGTACTCCAGCGCCGAGCCGATCCAGCCGCTCGCGGTGGCCTTCTTCGACTGGTGCTTGCCTTTCGGCTCGTGGGCCGTGGTGGTTGCCATGGTTTGTCTCCGGGTTGACGAAAAAATCTATCTATTCCTGCGCCTGCGATGCCATGCGCGCGGGTGCGTTGAGCGCGCCGTAGGCGTCGTAGCCCGCGGTGCGCTGTGCCAGTTCGAAGAACAGTCCGCCTTCGATGTTCTCGGTGTAGATGTGCAGGTAGTCGCCCGCCGGCGAACGGTCGAACAGCACGCCCGCTTCGCGCATGCGCGCCAGCAGTTCGGGCGCGATGTCGATGCGCGTGGCCAGGTCGTCGTAGTAGTTGTCGGAGATGGGCACGAAGCGCGTGCCATTGGCGCGCAGTTTCGCGGCCGTGTCGAAGATGTCCGCGCAGCCCAGCGCGATGTGGTGCACCGCCCCGCCGCCGGTCACGCTCAACGTGCGCGCGGTGCGGGTGCGCTGGCTCAGCGACACGTTGAGCACCAGGCGCACGCTGCGGTCCGCGTTGGCAACGCCGCGGCTGCGGATCAGGCCGAAGGGATCGGCCAGCTCCAGGCTTTCGCCTGGTTCCAGGCCGAGCACGGCGCGCGTGAACAGCACCCAGGTGTCGAGCTGGTCGACCGCCAGGCCCAGGGCCACGTGGTCGATGCGCAGCAGGCCGGCGTCGTTGTCGTCCTTGGCTTGGGCGCCATCGTCTTCGAGGACGAAGTCGGCCTCGTACAGGCCGTTGGCGCCCAGCGCCTCGGGCACGAAGTGAATGAGGTTGCCGCCCGGCGCGACGATGGCGGGCACGTGCAGTTCGTGAGGGCCGACCGGGCTGTCGTGCCGCTGCGAGCGCATCGCGGTCGCGCGGTCCACGGCCGCCAGCGGGTCGCCGCAGCGCACGCCCAGCGCGCACACCGAGGTGCCGTGCGCCTCGAAGCGGCTGCGCGCAAAGGAATCGGGCTGGGCATTGACGATCAGGTTGATCTCGCCCTGGCGATACAGCGTGACGGCCTTGGAGCGATGCTTGCCGATGCGGCGGAAGCCGAGCTGCTTCACCAGCGTGTCCAGCGTTGCGGCCGAAGCCTCGTCGGCCGCGAACTCGATGAACGAAAGGCCCGACAGCGCGGACACCGGCGGCGGGTTGAACAGCTCCACCTGCAGTGGCTGTATCAGGGCTTCGGCCACCAGCCGCGCGCGCGCTTCGCTTTCGAGGTACAGCAGCGAGCGCATGGCGTCCACCGCTGTGCGGCGGTTCGGCGTCTCGCGGAAGATGTCGTTGAAGATCTCGAGCGACAGCGGCCCGGTGTAGCCCGCGCGCAGCACCTGCTCGAAGAAGGCGACCACGTCGAAGTCGCCCTGCCCAGGGAACGAGCGGTGGTGGCGCGCCCACTGCAGCACGTCCATCGACAGCAGCGGCGCGTCGGCCATCTGCAGGAAGAAGATCTTGTCGCCCGGAATCTTGGCGATGCCCGCCGGATCGTCCTTCAGCGAGAGCGTGTGGAAGCTGTCGAGAATCAGGCCGAGATGCGCGTGGTCGGCCTGCTTCACGATGTCCCAGGCCTGGCCGTACAGCGAGGTGTGGCGGCCCCAGGCCAGCGCCTCGAAGCCCACGCGCAGGTTGCGGCGCGCGGCGCGCTCGGCCAGTTCATGCAGTTGCGCGGCGGCGCGTGCCGGGTCGTTGACAGACAGCGGCGAGGTGTTCGAGCAGCACAGCACCATCGGCGCGCCCATGGCTTCCATCAGGTCGAACTTGCGCTCGGCGCGCTCCAGGCTGCGGCTGAACTGCGCCTCGGGCATGCCCTCGAAATCGCGGAACGGCTGGTACAGGTCGATGCTCAGGCCAAGGTCGCCCGCAATGCGGCCCAGCTCGGCGGCAGTGCCCTTGAAGTTGATGAAGTCGGCCTCGAACAGCTCGATGCCGTCGAAACCGGCGGCGGCGACGGCTTCGAGCTTCTGGCGGAGCGTGCCGCTGAGCGAGACGGTGGCGATGGAGCGATGCATGGAGTGGACTTTAGAAATACCCAGCCCTCGCCACAATCAATTCCGAGGCCGACTGATCGATGATCGATCACATGCGTTCATCATTCGCACGAAATGCGGGATAAACCTAGGCTCCCGCCCCCGCCGGTGGCCTTCAAAGGCTGCGCCAGAAATCGATCAGCAGCTGCGTGAACTCCACCGGGCGTTCGACCGCGCTCAGGTGCGCGGCGTCGATGGTGACGAGACGCGCGCCCGGAATGGCCCCGGCCATGGCCTGCGACATCGCCATCGGCGTGGCCTCGTCCTGCAGCCCGCCGACCACCAGCGTGGGCACCGCCATGCGGTGGTTGCTCTCGCGGAAATCGATGGCCGCGACGGCGTTGCAGCTCTCGATGTAGCCCTGTGCGTCGGTGTGCACCAGCACGTCGTGCAGCGCCTTCGCGGCGGCCGCGCCCTCGGGCGTGCCCACGTAGGCCGGCGTGAGCCAGCGCGCCACGGCGCCCGGGGCGATGGCGGCCACGCCCTTGGCGGCCACCGTCTCGGCGCGTGCGCGCCAGGGGGCCTGGTCGGGGTAGTGGGCCGACGAGTTGGCGATCACCACCGTCTTCAGCAGTTCGGGGTGCCGCACCGCCAGCGCCTGCGCGGTCATGCCGCCCATCGAGAGTCCGACGAAGTGCACCGGCTCGCCGCCCGCCTCGCGCTCGATGAGCTCGGCCACGTCCTGCGTCAGCGTCTCGACGCGCAGTGCACCGGGCACCACTTCCGACGCGCCGTGGTTGCGGTGGTCGTAGCGCAGCACCGTGTGGGCGCGCGCGAGCTGGGCGGCCACGCCGTTCCACATGCTCAGGTCGCAGCCGAGCGCATGGCTGAGCACGACGATGGGGCCATCGCCTTCGCGGACGACATTCAGACGGGTCATGGTGTGGTTTCCTTTTTCGGGTGTTGAAGACGCGGCAGCCAGAAGAACGCGATGGCCATCAGCACGCCGCCGGCCAGCAGCATGGGCACGACCATCGGCCAGGCGCCATGGGAAAAATCGGCGTCGACGAAATGCGAGGCCGCCTGGCCCACGCAGAACGCGACCATCATCACGCCGAAGCCGGACCACGACACGGCCCGCCCCGCCAGGTGCGGCAAGTCCCCCACCGCGCCCGCCTGTCCGCAGGGCTGGTGGATGCCGTGGCCGAGGCAATACACGGCATGGCCGAGCAGCAGCGGCACAGCGCTCAGCGGCATCAGCCAGCAACCGAGCGCTTGGACGAGCGCCCCTGCCAGGCTCAGCGAAGCGCCCAGCCGCACGGTGCGCACCGGCCCGTAGCGCCTCAGGAGCGTGCGGCACATGGTGGTGCTGAAGATATAGACCAGCGAGCCGCCGGCCGGGATCCATCCGTACCAAGCAGGCGACCAGCCCAGGTAGCCGATGTAGACCATCGGCGACAGCAGCAGGAAGCAGAACAGCCCGCCCCACGTCGCCGCAGCCAGCGAAGCCCAGGCGCGGAAGGACCGGCTCGCGAACACGGCGCGCGTGCTGCCGCGCGGCGCGGACGACTCGCCCTCGCCCGGCGGCTTGCGCGTTTCGCCGAACGAGCGCCAGCACAGCGCGAACAGCACCGAGGCATACGCCGCCATCGCCACCATCACCCAGCGCCAGCCCGCGCCCTGCACCAGCCAGGCGCCCAGCAATGGCGCCAGAAGGCCGACCACGCCCAGCCCGGTCAGGCCGCGCGCCATCACATGCGGACCTTCGTGCGCGGGGTACAGGTCGCGCACCGCCGCGCGCGAGCACACGAGGATCGCCGCCATCGAGAAGCCCTGCAGCGCGCGCCAGCCCGCAAGCAGCGCCACGCTGCCCGCGAGCGCGCCGCCCAATGCCGCAAGCACGTAGCAGCCGAGCCCCGCCAGCAGCACCGGGCGGCGCCCGAACCGGTCGGCCAGCGGGCCGCACAGCAGCTGCGCGAAGCCGAAGGCCAGCACGAACAGCGTGAGGCTGGTGCTGGCGGAACCGAGTTCCTTCGCAATGGCCGGCAGCGCCG
Source organism: Variovorax sp. Root411 (assembly GCF_001425205.1). Classification (GTDB taxonomy): domain Bacteria; phylum Pseudomonadota; class Gammaproteobacteria; order Burkholderiales; family Burkholderiaceae_C; genus Variovorax. The sequence continues at coordinate 13,565 of NZ_LMDW01000021.1, read as the reverse complement.
GCAGGTAGCTGTCGGTTGCCATCGGCTGCGCCGCCAGCAAGAGCGGCAGCAGCAAGGAGAAGCTGGCGTCGAACCGGGCCTTTCCGCGGGCGACCGGCGTGCTCACTGGGGCAGCGCAGGCAGCAAGCCCTTCTCGCGCAGGATGCCGGCCGCGATGCCGAACGCATGGTTGGCCACCGGCACGCCGCAGTAGATGGCGGCCATCATGATCACTTCCTTGATGTCCTCGGGCGTGAGGCGCGACTCGGGCGGGCCGTCGAGCGCGGCGCGCACGTGCATGGCGAATTCTTCGTACGCATGGATGCCCAGCATCATCGACAGCACCATGTAGCGGCGCGTCTTGTCGCCCAGCGCGGGGCGGCCCCAGATGTCGTTCCACGCGTGGCGCGTGATCAGTTCCTGGAACTCGGCGTTGAAGCCGTTGCGGTTGGCGAGCGACTTGTCGACCCAGGCATCGCCGAGCACGCGGCGGCGGTTGACGAGGCCGGCTTCGTAGCCGTCGGCGGGAGTTTCGGGGGCGGTCATTGCGAGAGTTCCTTGTCGTTGAGCCGAGCCTGCAGCGCCTTCACTTCGGCGAGTGCGGTCTGTCCGGCGTTGCGGGCGAGCGCGGGGTCGAACCATTCGTCGGCCGCGTCGCGCGGGAGTTCGGAACGCAGCCGGTCGATGTTGGCGCGCATGCGCGCGGCGTCGACCTGCAGGCCGGGCAAGGCGCCCGCCATTGCGCGCACGCTGCCGTGCGCCGACATCAGCAGCTGCGGCCATTCGGCCAGCTCGGCCTGCCAGGCGCCGAGCGCGCGCTCGTGCTGTTGCGGCATGGCGCCGAGCAATGCGGCCACGCGCTGCGGTGCGCGGTGCGCGGCGGCAATGGCGACCATCGAGGCCACCGGGTTGCGCTTGTGCGGCATGGCCGACGAACCGCCGCGGCCAGGCTCGCTGGGTTCTGCAACTTCGCCGACTTCGTACTGCCCGAGCAGCGCGATGTCGACCGCGATCTTGCCGAGGCTGCCGGTAACGAGGCCCAGCTCGCAGCCGAGCGCCACCCATTCGTCGCGCTGCGTGTGCCATGTCGCGCCGGGATCGCCCAGCCCCAGTTCCTTGGCCATGCGCTTGCGTACGGCCGCGCCCTGCCCCTTCATCTGCGCCAGCGTGCCGACGGCGCCGCCGAGCTGCAGCTGCAGCGCATGCTTCGCCGCATCACGCAGGCGGAGGCGGCTGCGCACCAGCGGCGCGGCCCAGCCCGCGCACTTGAAGCCGAAGCTGGTGACCGAAGCCGGCTGCATCAGCGTGCGCGCGAGCATCGGCGTTTCGGCGTGCGTGACAGCCAGGCGCAGCAACGCATCGGCGGCCTTGGCGAGGTCGGCCTCGACGAGGGCGACCGCCTCGCGCGTGACCAGCGCCATCGCGCTGTCGATCACGTCCTGGCTGGTGCTGCCGAAGTGCACGAAAGGCGCGGCCTCGGCATTGAACAGGCCCACGGCTTCGCGCAGCGCCTTCACCAGCGGAATCGCGACGCTGCCCGCGCGGCCGCTCTCGCGCACGATCTTGGCAACATCGAACAGCTCGACCTTGCAACTGCTGACGATCGAATGCGCGGCGCTTTCGGGGATCAGCCCTTCGGCCGCCTGCGCGCGCGCGAGCGCGGCCTCGAAGCGCAGCATGGCGTCGACGAAAGCGCGGTCGCTGAAGGCGCCGAGCGTTTCGGATGTGGAGAGGAAACCTTCAAAAATACTCATGGGGTGACCCGGCCTTTCAGTACTTCAGTTGGGCCACGGCGCGCAGCTCTTCCGGCGAGGCCGTGCCGAAGCCGAAGAACTCGAGGTACGCGGGAATCATCTCGAACAGCATGTCGGTGCCGACCTGCACCTGGCAACCCTTGGCCTTGGCCGCCTGCAGCAACGGCGTGAACTCGGTCTTCATGACGACCTCGCCGACGAAGGTGTTCGGGTCGATGCGGTCCACGTCGAAGGGCAGCGGATCGCCCTCCTTCATGCCGAGCGGCGTGGCGTTGACGACCACGTCGTAGCCCGCTGGGTCCTTCGAGCCCGTGGCCACCTTCATCTGCGGGTAGTGCTCGCGCAGCCGCGCGGCCAGTGCGCCGGCCGAAGCCTCGCTCATGTCGAACAGCATCAGTTCGGCAGCGCCTGCCGCGGCAATCGACGCCGCAATGGCCGAGCCCACGCCGCCCGTGCCCGACACCAGCACGCGCGTGCCCTTGAAGAGGCGCCCCTTGCGCTCCACGCCGCGCACGAAACCCGCGCCGTCGAACTGGTCGCCCAGCAGCGTGCCGTCGGGCCGCTTGAGGATCGCGTTGCAGGCGCCCGCGACGCGCGCCGTGGGCGTCACCTCGTCGACCAGCGCCATCGTCGTGACCTTGTGCGGCATGGTCACCAACGCGCCGCGCAGGTTGCTGAACTTGAAGATCTGCGGCAGCGAGGCCGCGTAGTCCTCGGGCTTCACGCCCATGGGCACGACCACGGCGTCGATGCCCTGCTTGTCGAACCAGGGGTTGTAGATCATTGGAGCCTTGAAGGCTTCGGTGGGATAGCCGATGTGGGCGATGAGCGTGGTCTTGCCGGAAATCATGTCGTTCGTTTCAGTAGGAAGGCGCGGTCAGGCCACGCTGGAGGAGTGGTAGCGCAGCGGCTGCGCGATTTCGGCGTGCATCGCCGGCGGATAGATGATTTCGCGCAGGAAGTTCGAGTCGGCCTGCATCGCGGCGGCCGCGTCCAGATGGCCGAAGTAGCGAAAGTAGTGCGGCATCTGCTGGATCAGCATCTCGAAGCCCGCCTGCGCGTTGAGCCCGCGTGCGCGGGCCGCGCGCACCAGCGGCGTGGGCTGGTTGCGCAGAAGAATGTCGAACAGCGCGGCATGGCTTTCCATCCGCGCCACGTCGACCGGCAATGCATCGCCATCGACCAGCCCGAGCTGCGTGGCGTTGATCACGAGGTCGAAGCCTTCGGGTGCGTTGCTGTTCACCGCGGCCACGGTCGCGTCGAAGAAGGCATCAAGCTTGGCGGCCACGCCGGCCGCCTTGCCTGCGGCGCTGTCATAGAACGCGATGTACTCCGCGCCGTTCACCGTGCCGCCCTCGGCCAGCGCCACGCCGATGGCCGCGGCGCTCACGCCCGCGCCGAGGATCAGCACGCGCTTGCCGCGGAACGGGATGCTGCAGTGGTCGAGCGCGCCGATCAGGCCTTCGCCGTCGAACAGGTCGCCTTCGAGCTGGTCGCCCTCGGTGCGGCGCACCACGTTGACCGAGCCGGCCACGCGGCCGAAGAGGCCGCAGCCGTCGAGCAGGTCGACCACCAGCGGCTTGTGCGGCGGCGCGATCACCATGCCGCGCAAGTTGCGCGCAAGAAAGGCCGACTTGAAGAACACCGCAAAGTCGCGCACTGGCACCTGCATGGGCAGCAGCACGGCATCGATGCCGAAACGCTCGAAGGCGGCGTTGAACATGCGCGGCAGCCGCACGTTGCGAACCGGGTCGCCGGGAATCAGGTAAGCCTGGGTGCTGCCGCGGATGGAATGGCTCATGTGCGTGCTTCCGTTCGTCAATCGCTCTTTTCGAGGCCGGATGCCGAGCTTTATAGTCGCTTCACCCAAATCTCGCAGCCCCCTCACAGGACAAACGATCGATCATCGAACTTTAAAAATCGTTTATCGTTCGATTCAAGGGTTTTCACCTGCATTCAATGCAGCCCCCGAACCCTTCCACGAAGGCACACTTCCCGCCATGAGCAAGGACAGCAAGGACGACGCCGCGCCCCCGCCCGGCCTGGACAAGCGCGACTGGATCGCCGGCCTGGAGCGCGGCGTGAGCATCATCGAGGCCTTCGACGATGCCAACCCGCGCCTCACCGCCAGCCAGGCCGGCCAGCGCACGAACATGACCCGCACCGCCGCCCGGCGCTACCTGCTGACCTTGCAGCACATGGGCTACGTCGCGAGCGACGGCAAGCTGTTCTGGCTCACGCCGCGCGTGCTGCGGCTGGGCCAGTCGTACCTGGAGTCTGCCCGGCTGCCGCGCGTGGTGCAGCCCTTCCTGCAGCGGGTGGCCGCCGGTACCAACGAGATCGCCTACCTCAGCGTGATGGACGGCGACGAGGTGGTCTACATCGCGCGCAACGGCCCCAACCGCAGCATGAGCACGGGCTACGTGCTCGGCGCGCGCGTGCCGGCGCAGGTCACGGCCTCGGGCATGCTGATGCTGTCGCTGCGCAGCGATGCCGAGCTGAACGAATGGCTGACGACCCGGCAGCTCACGGTGTTCACCTCGCACACCATCTCGAGCATGGAGCGCATGAAGCTCGAGCTGGCGCGCATCCGGGCGCAGGGCTGGGCTCTTTCGGAACAGCAGCTCGACCTGAACTCACGCGGCATCGCGGTGCCGCTGCGCGACCGGCACGGCACGCTGGTCGGGGCGCTGAACATCACGATGCCGATGGGGCATGAAAGCTCGGAAGACGCGGTGGCGCGCGTGCTGCCGGTGCTGCGCGAGACGGCGCAGGCGATGCGCAACCTGATCTGACTGACAGCTTTCCGACAGCAACCGTCGGGCACCATGCGCGCTTTCAATCCAAAAGCGCTGGAGACAAGCACCATGTCCGACCTCTTCGTTCCCGACGACGCCCGCCTGAACCGCCGCGGCCTGCTGCAAGCCGGCGGCGCCGCAGCCCTCGGCGGCCTGCTCCCCTCCCTGGCTTCGGCGCAGGACACCTGGCCCAGCAAGTCGATCCGCTTCGTCGTGCCCTTCGCGCCGGGCGGCAGCTCGGAGATCGTCGCGCGCTCGACCGCCGCCGAACTCTCGCGCACGCTGGGCCAGAGCGTGTTCGTCGACAACAAGCCGGGCGCCGCCGGCAACATCGCGATGAGCGAGGTGGCGCGCAGCACCGACCAGCACACGCTGATCCTCGGCCACATCGGCACGCTGGCGGTCAACCCGTACATCTTCGCCAAGCTGCCCTACGACGCGAACAAGGACTTCAAGCCCGTGAGCCTGCTGGCCAAGGTGCCCAGCCTGTACGTGGTGCACCCCGACGTGCCGGCGAAGAACCTCAAGGAGTTCATCGCCTATGCCAAGTCGAAGCCCGGCAAGCTCAGCTACGGCTCGGCGGGCAACGGCAGCGCGGGCCAGCTCGCCTTCGAGTACCTGAAGATGACAGCCGACGTGTTCATGCTGCACGTGCCCTACCGCGGCACCGGCCCGATGGTGACCGACCTGCTCTCGGGCCGGCTCGACGCCTCCGCCATTGGCGCGGCGGCGATCATTCCGTTCATCAAGGCCGGCAAGGTGCGCTGCATCGCGACCGGCTCGGCCAAGCGCCTTGCGCAACTGCCCGATGTGCCGACCGTGGCCGAACAGGGCTTTCCGGGTTTCGAGATGACGCAGTGGTACGGCATGCTCGCACCGGCCAACATCGCGCCTGCCAACCTGGCCAAGCTTTCCGCCGAGACGATGAAGGCCGTGAAGTCACCCGATTCGATGCAGCGTTTGACGGCCGACGCCGCTGAGGCCATCGGCGGCACGCCCGAGCAGTTCGCGCAGTTCATCGCGGCCGAGCAGGCGCGCTGGCAAAAGGTCATCGCAAGGGCAAACATCAAGCCGGATTGAGCCCTGCCGGCCCTAGCATCGGCCCATGCGCATCCTCCTTGCCGAAGACGAACACACCCTGGGCACCTGGCTGTGCAAGGCGCTGGAGCACGCGGGCATCCAGGTCGAATGGGTAGACGATGGGCGCCTGGCCGACCGGGCGCTGCAGCAGCGCGACCACGACGCGCTGGTGCTCGACCTGGGCCTGCCCGGGCTCGACGGGCACACGGTGCTGCAGCGGCTGCGCGAACGCGACCAGCGGCTGCCGGCGCTGATCCTCACGGCGCGCGACTCGCTGAACGAACGCGTCGCCTCGCTCAACGCGGGCGCCGACGACTTCCTCGCCAAGCCTTTTGCACTGGCCGAGCTCGAGGCGCGGCTGCACGCACTGGTGCGGCGTGCGCGGGGCATCGAGCATCCGCGGCTGGCCTGCGGCCCGCTGGTGTACGACGGCGCGCGCCGGCACTTCACGCTGAACGGCGAGGCGCTGGCGCTCTCGCCGCGCGAACTGGCCGTGCTGCGCGTGCTGGTGCAGCGCAGCGGAGAGCCGCTGTCGAAGCAGCAGATCCTGGAGCGCGTGTTCTCCGATGACGAAGACGTGCACCCCGAGGCGGTAGAGGTCTTCGTCTACCGGCTACGCAAGCGGCTCGACGGTAGCGGAGTTCGCATCGTCACGCTGCGCGGACTCGGCTACGTGCTGGAAGCGGACTGAGTGAGCGTGACGCTGAACCTTGCAGCGCGTCTGCGGCGCGCGAGCCTGTGGCAGCGGCTCGCACTGCTGCTGTTCCCCGCCCTCCTCATCGTGACAGGCATCGAGCTTTGGATGACGCGGCACGACGCGCTCGCCGCAGCCAACGCGGCGTACGACCGCTCGCTGCTGGGCGCGCTCAAATCCATCGACGCCAACATCTCGACCGCCTCGGGCGGCCTGTCGGTGGAGCTGCCGTACACGATGTTCGAGTTCTTCGAGCTCACGGCGAGCGGGCAGGTGTTCTTTCGTGTGTCCACGTCCGACGGGCTGGTCGAGCTCGGCAGCGCCGACCTGCCCGCACCGCCCGCCGAACTGGCGATGGGCGTGCCGGCCTTCTACGACGCGGCCTACTTCGGAGAATCGGTGCGGCTCGCGGCCTACCGGCGCGACCTCGATCGCGCGCCGGCCGGCAGCACCGGGCGCAGCGTGCTGATCCAGGTGGGCGAGAGCACGCGCTCGCGGCAGGAGTTCAGCGCGCGCTTCGTGCGCAGCGCAGCACTGCGCGATGCTCTTGTGCTGGCGATACTGCTGTGCGGCACCGCCATTGCGCTGGCGGCGGCGCTGCGGCCCCTGTCGCGGCTGGCGCGCGAGGTGCAGGCGCGCACGCCGGACGACCTCACGCGCATCGCAGAAACCGACCTGCCCGCCGAAGTGCGCCCGCTGGTGACGGCGGTCAACCAGCAGATGTCGCGCACGCAAGAGCTCGTCACGCAGCAGCGCCAGTTTTTGGACGACGCCTCGCACCAACTGCGCACGCACCTGACCACGCTGCAGATGCAGGCCGACTACGCGCGGCGCGAGCAGGACCCGGCGCAGGTGCAGGTGGCGCTCGACGCGCTTGGCACCGAGATCGGCCGCGCGACGCGCAGCGCACAGCAGCTGCTGGCACTGGGCCGCAGCGACACGGTGTCGGTGGAACCCGCCGAGTTCGACGTCGCGGCATTGCTGCGCGAGGTGGCGGTCGATCTGCTGCCGCTGGCGCGCGCCAAGCGCATCGACCTGGGCATTCATTCGCCCGCGCCTGAATTCCTTGCCGTGGCGGATCGATCCTTGATGCGCGAGGCGCTGGGCAACCTGGTGGCCAACGCCATCACCTACACGCCTGCCGAGGGCACGATCACGCTCTTTGCCGCGGGCGACGCGGCGGGCTGGAGCCTCAACGTAGAGGACAACGGCCCCGGCATCGGCGACGAGGAGCGCGCCGCGCTCGGCCAACGCTTCCGGCGCGGCGCGCGCGCCGGCAAGGGCGGCTTCGGGCTCGGGCTGGCCATTGCGCGTTCCATCGCGCAGCGGCACCGGGGCGAGTTGCGGCTCGAAGCGCGCGAGGCCGGCACCGGCCTGCATGCAATCATCTGGTGGCCCCGCACCAAAGCCACGACTGCCGCCTGACAGGACCGCCGCCATGACCATGCCACCTACCCGCCGCCACGCACTTCGCGCGCTGTCCGCGCTGCTGATGCCTTGGGGCGCGGGCGCGATGGCTGCTGCGAACGATCCCTCCGAAGACGCCGCCGACTGCGTGATCCCCGCCAAGGCCGGCGGCGGCTTCGCACTGACCTGTGCGCTCGCGCGCGATGCGCTGCAGGCCGTGCGCCCGGCTCGCCCGCCGCTCGCCCAGCGCTACCTGCCGGGCGGCATCGGCGCCGTAGCCTTCGACCGCATTGCCACCGGCCGCCTCGGCGGGCCGGGCACGCTGGTGGCGTTCTCGAGCGGCTCGCTACTCAACCTCGCACAGGGCCGCTTCGGACCGCATTCGCCTTCGGCCGTGCGCTGGATCACAACGCTCGGAACCGACTATGGCGTGATCGCCGTGCACCGCGATTCGCCCTACAAGCGCCTGCAGGACCTCGTCGCCGCGCTGCGGCAGGACCCGTCGCGCATCGCCTTCGGCGCGGGCGGCACGGTGGGCAGCCAGGACTGGGTGAAGGCCGCGCTGCTGGTGCGCGCCGCGGGGCGCGACCACAAGGCGATGCGCTTCGTATCGTTCGAGGGCGGGGGCGATGCGCTCGGCGCGCTGCAGGGCAAGCATGTGGACGCCTTTCCGGGCGATGCGGCCGAGGCGCTGCAGGCTATTGCGGGCGGTGCGGCTGTGCGCCTGCTCGCCGTGCTGTCGGAGAACCGGCTCGGCGGCGCACTCACCGGCGTGCCGACCGCGCGCGAACAAGGCGTCGATGTGGTGTGGCCCACCGTGCGCGGCCTTTACCTGAGCGCGGCCGTGCCGGAATCGGCCGTGCGCGCGTGGACCGCGGCCTTTCGCGAGGCGAGCGCGGCGCCCGGCTTCGCTGCCTTGCGCGAGCAGCACGGCCTGTACCCCTTTGCGCTCACCGGCGCCGCGCTCGACGACTACGTGCAGGCGCAGATCAAGAGTTATCGGCGGCTGGCGGACGAACTGGGCTTGCGGCGCTGGCCTTCCTGAACGCCGGGCAGTCTTGTCAGGCCGCCTTCAGGAACACGTCGTGGTCGGGCGCGAAGTTGGCGTGCAGCGGCAGCATCGCGCCGCCCAGCGCACAGGCTTGCGCCCCCGCCTTGCCGCCATGCAGCCGAGGCTGCCAAAGGCCTTCCCAGTTGCAGCCGTCCAGCGCGGCGCGGGTCTGGTCGAGCAGCGCCTGCAGCAGCGGGCGCGACATCGAGCCGTCCACCACCACGTCGGGCAGGTCCAGCATGGCGGTGCCGCTCACGATGGCATGCGCCAGCGCCTGCGAGGCGCTCTCCAGCCAGGCTTGTGTGGTGGCGGCATAGGGCGGCTGCAGGGCGCGGTCGTCATAAGCGGCCATGGCGTCCAGGCCCTCGCCGGCCAGGCGCTGCTCCAGCTCCCAGAGCGACGCCTGCCCAACCAGCTGCGGCGGCAGCGCGCCGCGGCTGCCCGGAGGCTGCATCGGCAATGAAGCGAGCGCGCCCGCGTTGCCGTGCGCACCCGTGTGCAGATGCGAGTTGATGACCAGCCCGCCGCCCACGAAGGTGTCGACGAAGATGTAGAGGAAGCTCTTCAGGTCGTGCCCTCGCCCGCCGACCAGCTCGGCCACGCAGGCCGCCACCGTGTCGCGCGCGAAGCTCACCGGCACGTCGGTGCGCGCGCGCACCTCGGCGGCCAGGTCCATCTGGTTCCACAGGTCGGACTGCGCCTTCGACAACCCCAGCGTGCGGTGCCAGCCGCCGAGCTGGAACGGCGCGGCCAGCCCCGCGCCCACATTGCGCACGGCCAACGGCCCCAGCCCGTCGCGCAGCCGGTGGATGTGCTGCGCGATGGCGGGCAGCAGTTCGTCCGCATCGGGAAAGTCGTAGCTGATCGCGTGGCGCTCGCGCACCTGCGCGGCGAAGTCGATCAGCAGCCATTCGGCGCCGCGCCGCCCCACCTTGATGCCGATGGCGAAGGCGCCGTCGGGGTTCAGCGCCAGCGGCACCGAAGGCTGCCCGATGCGCCCACGCACGCGGCTCTGCTTGACGATGAGCCCGTCTTCTTCCAGCCGCGCGGTGATGAGCCCGATGGTCTGCGCGCTGAGCCCGGTCAGCCGCGCGAGGTCGGCCTTGGGCAGGCTCGTGTGAACGCGCAGTGCCTGCAGCACCGTGCGCTCGTTGAACTGGCGCATGCCGACCTGGTTGGAGCCGCGGGGCCGCAACAGGTCGGGGGTGCGCGCAGGCATGTCCGCATCAGGCATGCGCCTCCGCGGGCAACTGGTCGGCCGTCATGGCGCCGGTCATCACGGCGACCGTGTCGCTCATGCTGATCTTCTTCGGGTTGAGCACGGCCGCGCGACGGCCAAGGCGCGCCACGTGGATGCGGTCGGCCACCTCGAACACGTGCGGCATGTTGTGGCTGATGAGCACCACGGGCAGGCCGCGATCGCGCACACGGCGGATCAGCTCCAGCACCATGTTGCCCTCCTTCACGCCGAGGGCGGCGGTGGGCTCGTCCATGATGACCACGTGCCGCGCGAAGGCCGCGCTGCGCGCCACGGCCACGCACTGGCGCTGGCCGCCCGAGAGCGTTTCGACGGCCTGCGTCATCGACTGGATGCCGACCTTCAGGTCGGCCATGCGGGCCGTGCTTTCCTTCAGCATCTGCTTCTTGTCGAGCATGCGCAGCACGTTGCCCAGGAAGCCGGGGCGGCGCAGCTCGCGGCCGAGGAACAGGTTCTCGTAGATGGTCATGGCCGGGGCCACGGCGAGATCTTGATAGACCGTCTCGATGCCGGCGCGGCGCGCATCCAGCGGATTGCGGAAATGCACTGCCTTGCCGTCGAGCAGGATCTGCCCTTCGTCGGGCACCACCGCGCCCGACAGCGCCTTGATGAGCGAGGACTTGCCCGCGCCGTTGTCGCCGATCACCGCGAGGATTTCTCCTTCGCGCAGCTCGAAGTCGACACCGTCGAGCGCCGTGACCTGGCCGTAGCGCTTCACCAGGCCCTTGGCCTGCATCACGATCTTGGGGTTGGCGATGGTGTTCATCAGCGGGCCCCCTTGCGCGAGAGTTGGTCGGCCGCTACCGCAAGAATCACCAGCACGCCCGTCACCAGCACCTGGTAGATCGACGACACGCCCATCAGCGTGAGCCCGTTGCGGAACACGCCCACGATCAGCACGCCGATCAGCGAGCCCAGCACGATGCCGCGGCCGCCGAACAGGCTGGTGCCGCCAAGCACCACGGCCGTGATGGCGTCGAGGTTCTCGGTCTGCCCCGCGTTCGGGTCGCCCACGCCGGTGCGCGCCACCGACAGCAGCGAGGCAATACCGTAGAGTGCGCCCGCCGCCACGTACACGCCCAGCAGCACGCGCTGCGTCGGAATGCCGACCAGCCGCGTGGCCTCGGCGTTGTTGCCCACTGCATAGATGTGCCGGCCAGCACCCGTCTCGCGCAGCACGAACCACGCGAGCAGGTAGAGCACGAGCATCAGCACCGAACCCCACGCCACTTCGGCATTGCCGATGGCGAAGGTGGTGCCCAGGCCCGTGAGGCCGCCGGGCAAATCGGTGATGGTCTGCGACGACGAATACAGCTGCGTGATCGCGAAGGCGATGTTCAGCGTGCCCAGCGTCACGATGAAAGGCGGCAGCTTGATGCGCGTGACCAGCAGCCCGTTGAGCAGGCCGAACAGCGTGGTCACACCGATGCCGCAAAGGATGGCCACCGGCGCGGGCATGCCCAGTTCGGTCGCGAACTTGCTCATGATGATCCCGCCCAGCGCCATCACCATGCCGCACGACAGGTCGATGCCCGCCGTGAGGATGATCAGCGTCTGGCCGATGGCGATCACGCCGACCACCATCACCTGCTGCAGGATCAGCGAGAGATTGCCGCCGGTGAGAAAGCGGTCCGACTGGGTCGCAAAGAAGATGCACGCGCCGAGAAGAGCCAGCCACGGCCCGAGGGCGCCCCACGGAATGTGGTGCGTTGGAGACTTCGCCATGGCTTCGTCCTGATGTTTCCGATTACTTCTTGCCCCAGCACAGCTCGGTGCCGGTCTTGGTGTCCTTGCTGTCGACGCCGGCCACGCTCTTGCCGGCGATCAGCGTCACGCCCGTGTCGACGTAGCCCGAGGCTTTCTTGCCGGTCTTGGCGAATTCCACGCCTGCGGCCACGCCCATGGCGGCCATCTTCAGCGGGTACTGCTGCGAGGTCGCGGCGATGACGCCCGCGGCCGTGTCCTTGATGCCCTGGCAGCCGCCGTCGACCGAGACGATCATCACGCCCTTCTCCTTGCCCGCGCGCTTCAGCGCGTTGTAGGCACCGGCCGCGGCGGGCTCGTTGATGGTGTAGACCAGGTTCACGTCAGGTGCCTTCTGCAGGCAGTTTTCCATCACCGTCTGCGCCTTGGCCTGGTCGCCGTAGCTGTCGGCCATGCAGACGATCTCTGGCGTTTTCGACAGCTCGTTCGACTTGGCGTCGTTGGCGGCAAGCCCGAAGCCCTTCATGAAGCCGTTGTGGCGCTGCGCGCCTACCGGGTGGCCCGGCAGCAGGTCGAGCGCGATGATCTTCGCCGGCTTGCCGGCCATCGCGGCCTTGGCGTATTCGCCGATCAGCACGCCGGCCGTGTAGTTGTTGGTGGCGAACAGCGCATCGGTCGCGTCCGGCGGATCGGCCGGGCTGTCGAGCGCGATCACCATCACGCCCTTGTCGCGCGCCTTCTTGATCGCCGGCACGATGGCCTTGGCGTCGCTCGGCGTAATGAGGATGGTCTTGGCGCCGGCAGCGATCATGTTTTCCATTGCCGTGATCTGGCCCGCGTTGTCGCCGTCGGCCTTGCCAGCGCCTGAGAGCAGCTTTGCGCCGAGCTTCTTGGCCTCTTCCTGCGCGCCTTCCTTCATCTTGACGAAGAAGGGGTTGGTTTCGGTCTTGGTGACGAGGCCGATGACGGGCTGGTCGGCGGCGAAGGCGGTGGATGCGGCCACTGCGGTGAGGGACATGGCCGCCATGGCCAGGATGGAGCGGGAGCTGAACATGGATGGTCTCCTTGGGCGGGCGGCGAAGCGCCTGCGGTCTTGTGGAACCGGATCGCTCGGGCCTTGAGGGCTCGGTGTCCGGGCGCAGGGAGACTATCGGCCAGCGGAGGGACTAAATCAAGTGGATTTAGTTATCGAAAACCCGGGGTTGCGGCGAGGGGCGGGACGGTTCGGATCAGTGCGAAGACCCGTTCTCGAAGGGCATGTGCTCCTGGCCTTTTCCAAAATTTTCAAGCCATTCTCAAGCAACGAGTACAGCCCCTCAATCTCGTCGCCGGATTTCCCCTTCAACGAGGCAAGATACTGAGTTAATCGGTGAGCATCGATTGCTCTTGAAGTCTTACAGAAATGGTTGTGCGCGTCTATTACATCACCGCGCTCACTTGCAAAGCTATATCCAAGGCCATGCTTTTTGTACGTCCAACTCCCGCCATCGATCGTCAGCACTCCCGATTTAGGAAAATCAGCAAGCAGCTTGAAGTCGATCACATCGGGGTTTTTTAAAAAAAATTCTTGGAGAAGCCTCCTTTGCATGGAGTCGATCTCGACTGCAGCCTGCAAAATCTCCTCTGGCGACATAACTAGCATCTATTCATCCTTTCGGTCCGAGCCATTGCAGCCTGGTCTTTTAGTGTCTGGACCTCTTCTGGCGACTTCATTCGCGAAGGCCTCCGGCGTTCTCTGCTGCTGCCCGTTCCATAGCGGGTCCTGCTCGATGTCGTAGCGCCCGCCGTTGCCGGCCATCAGCGCCTTCACGTCCGTCGTCTCGCTCAGTTCGACAGCATG
>NZ_LMDW01000020.1:247924-488963 GCF_001425205.1 Variovorax sp. Root411 | reverse complement strand
CGCCGCCGTCAGCGTGGTCTTGCCGTGGTCGACGTGACCGATCGTGCCCACGTTCACGTGCGGCTTGGTGCGGGTGAATTTACCTTTTGCCATTTTTCAATCCTTGAAAGAGCATGTCCCGTGTGTTGGTTTTATGTCTGCATCCGATTGCTGGTTCGCCTCGCACGGGAACGTGGCGGCACCGGATCGCAGACAACGAGGGCCACGCGCTGCGCGGCCCTGCATTCTTGAAAACTTACTTTGCTCGAGCAGCCACAATGGCTTCAGCAACGTTGCGCGGAGCTTCAGCGTAGTGCTTGAACTCCATCGTGTACGTGGCGCGGCCTTGCGACATCGAGCGCAGCGTGGTCGAGTAGCCGAACATTTCCGACAGCGGCACTTCGGCCTTGATGGACTTGCCGCCACCGATCATGTCATCCATGCCCTGCACCATGCCGCGACGGCTGGACAGGTCGCCCATCACGTTGCCGGCGTAGTCTTCGGGCGTTTCGACTTCCACGGCCATCATCGGCTCCAGGATCACGGGGCTGGCCTTGCGGGCGCCTTCCTTGAAACCAAAGATCGCGGCCATCTTGAACGCCATTTCGTTCGAGTCCACGTCGTGGTACGAACCGAAGTGCAGCGTGACCTTGACGTCGACGACCGGGTAGCCGGCCAGCACGCCTTGCGTCAGCGCTTCGACCACGCCCTTTTCCACTGCGGGGATGTATTCGCGAGGAACCACACCGCCCTTGATGGCGTCGACGAACTCGAAGCCCTTGCCCGCTTCCTGCGGCTCGAGCTTCAGGATGACGTGGCCGTACTGGCCCTTGCCGCCCGACTGGCGCACGAACTTGCCTTCGGCGTCTTCGACGGTCTTGCGGATCGTTTCGCGGTAGGCCACTTGCGGCTTGCCCACGTTGGCTTCCACGCCGAATTCGCGCTTCATGCGGTCCACGATGATTTCCAGGTGGAGCTCGCCCATGCCGGCAATGATGGTCTGGCCCGATTCTTCGTCGGTCTTGACGCGGAACGACGGATCTTCCTGAGCCAGGCGCTGCAGGGCGATGCCCATCTTTTCCTGGTCGGCCTTGGTCTTGGGCTCGACGGCCTGCGAGATCACCGATTCCGGGAACACCATGCGCTCGAGCGTCACGACGGCTGCGGGATCGCACAGGGTTTCGCCCGTGGTCACTTCTTTCAGGCCCACGCAGGCGGCGATGTCGCCGGCGCGGATTTCGTTGACTTCTTCGCGGTTGTTCGCGTGCATCTGCACGATACGGCCGATACGTTCCTTCTTGCCGCGCACCGGGTTGTAGACGCTGTCGCCCTTGGTCAGCACGCCGGAGTAGACGCGCACGAAGGTCAGCTGGCCCACGAACGGGTCGGTCATCAGCTTGAATGCCAGGGCCGAGAACTTCTCGCCGTCGTCAGCCTTGCGGGTGACGGGCGCTTCGTCTTCGTCGGTTCCGTTGACTGGCGGAATGTCGGTCGGTGCCGGCATGTACTCGACGACGGCGTCGAGCATGGCCTGCACGCCCTTGTTCTTGAAGGCCGAGCCGCACAGCATCGGCTGGATTTCGCCGGCGATGGTGCGCTGGCGGATGGCCTTCTTGATTTCTTCCTCGGTCAGCTCGTTGCCTTCGAGGTACTTGTTCATCAGCTCTTCGCTGGCTTCGGCAGCCGCTTCGACGAGCTTTTCGCGGTATTCGTTGCAGACGTCGGTCAGGTTCGCGGGGATGTCACCGTAGGTGAAGGTCACGCCCTTGTCTTCGTCCCAGATGATCGCCTTCATCTTCACGAGGTCGACGATGCCCTGGAAGTGTTCTTCGGCACCGATCGGGATCTGGATCACGACGGGGTTGGCCTTCAGGCGATCGACCATCATCTGGCGCACGCGCAGGAAGTCGGCGCCGGTGCGGTCCATCTTGTTGACGAACGCGAGACGCGGAACCTTGTACTTGTTGGCTTGGCGCCAGACGGTTTCCGACTGGGGCTGCACGCCGCCGACGGCGTCGTACACCATGACAGCGCCGTCCAGCACGCGCATCGAGCGCTCGACTTCAATGGTGAAGTCCACGTGGCCGGGGGTGTCGATGATGTTGATGCGGTGTTCTTCGAACTTGCCAGCCATGCCCTTCCAGAAGCAGGTGGTGGCAGCCGACGTGATCGTGATGCCGCGCTCTTGCTCTTGCTCCATCCAGTCCATCGTGGCGGCACCGTCGTGCACTTCACCGATCTTGTGGTTCACACCGGTGTAGAACAGGATACGTTCCGTCGTCGTGGTCTTGCCAGCGTCGATGTGCGCGGAGATACCGATGTTGCGGTAGCGCTCGATGGGGGTCTTGCGGGACATGATTTACTTTCGGGTTAAATGCGTTGAGCGCTGGTTCTCGAGTACGGACGACATCGCCCGACACTCAAGATCCAACGCCCAAGCTGTGTCTGATTTTTAGAAGCGGAAGTGGCTGAATGCGCGGTTGGCTTCTGCCATGCGGTGCACTTCGTCGCGCTTCTTCATGGCGCCGCCACGGCCTTCCGTGGCTTCCATCAGTTCGTTGGCCAGACGCAGGGCCATCGACTTCTCACCGCGCTTGCGGGCAGCTTCCTTGATCCAGCGCATCGACAGGGCGAGGCGGCGGACGGGACGGACTTCGACCGGCACCTGGTAGTTCGCACCGCCAACGCGGCGCGACTTCACTTCGACCATCGGCTTCACGTTGTTGATGGCAACGGTGAACGCTTCGAGGGGGTCCTTGTCGGGGTTCTTCTTTTCGATGAAGTCGAGGGCACCATAGATGATGCGCTCGGCAACAGCCTTCTTGCCGCCTTCCATGATCACGTTCATGAATTTGGACAGCTCGACATTGCCGTACTTGGGATCCGGCAGGATTTCACGTTTGGGGACTTCGCGACGACGTGGCATTTTTCTAACCTCTTTGCTTCAGTTGGCATCGTTTCCGATACCGCGAGAGCCAGTCAGGACTCTCACTTACTCGACCCGGGATTGGGTCACTTCGTTCGACAAGCCCGCCAAGGCCATCGAACACCGCTTGTTTTTTTACAACAGGAAGGCTTAAGCCTTCTTGGGACGCTTCGCGCCGTACTTGGAACGCGACTGCTTGCGGTCTTTCACGCCTTGCAGGTCGAGCGAACCGCGCACGATGTGGTAACGCACACCGGGCAAGTCCTTGACACGACCGCCGCGAACCAGCACCACGCTGTGTTCCTGCAGGTTGTGGCCTTCGCCGCCGATGTAGGAGATGACTTCGAAGCCATTGGTCAGACGGACCTTGGCAACTTTACGAAGCGCCGAGTTGGGCTTCTTGGGCGTCGTGGTGTAGACGCGGGTGCAGACACCGCGACGTTGCGGCGAGTTCTGCATGGCAGGGCTCTTCGAATTGATCTTTTCGACCGTTCGACCCTGACGCACCAGTTGATTGATGGTTGGCATGAATGAATTAGTCCCAAAACGCCCCGGCCTTGGCTGCGAAACCGTCCTTGTCCTTGTCGTGACGCAAGGCAGGGAAGCCGGGAATAACGAAAACGTGAAACCCTTCGGAAATTTCCGAAAAGCCCACGAGTATAGCAAACGAGTCTGAAACGGCAAGGACAGCCGCAGGGGCGGCCCGCCAGCGGTCCTTCACCCCTCGGATTTACTTGATCCAGAGCCGCACGGCATCCCAGGCGCGACCGAATATCCCTGCCTGCTCGACGGCTTCCAGGGCGACCAGCGGCACGTCCGCGACCGGCTGGTCGTCCAGGGTGACCTTGAGCGAACCGACGGGCTGGTACTTGGTGAACGGCGCCACCAGCGGATCGGGGCGCGACACCTGGGTCTTGATCTTGCTGGCGGTGCCGGTGGGCACGGCGACCACGATGGCCTCCGGACGGCCCAGCTTGAGCGTGTTGGCCTTGCCCTTCCAGACGGCCGGGGTGGCGGCCGGCTGGCCGGCGTCGAACAGGCGGACGGCGTCGTAGGCCGTGTAGCCCCAGTTCAGCAGCTTCTGCGACTCGTTGGCGCGCACGGTCTCGCCCGTGGTGCCCAGCACGATCGACAGCAGCCGGCGTCCGCCGGTCAGGTTCGGGAAGTCGCGCTTGGCGGTGGCGATCATGCAGTAGCCGGCCGCTTCGGTATGGCCGGTCTTCAGGCCGTCGACGGTCGGGTCGCGGAACAGCAGCAGGTTTCGGTTGGTGTCGTTGGTCGACGGCGTGCCCGGATAGCGGTATTTCTTGATGGCGTAGTACTTGGCTTCCTCGGGGAAGTCGCGCACCAGCCGGGTCGCCAGGATGCTCAGGTCGCGGGCCGTGGTGGTATGGCCGGGCGCCGTCAGGCCTTCGGGGTTCTTGTAGCTGGTGTTCTTCATGCCCAAGGCCTTGGCCTGGGCGTTCATCATTTCGACGAAGTGTTCCACCGTGCCGCCGACGCCTTCGGCCAGCGCCACCGTGGCGTCGTTGCCGGACTGCACGATCAGGCCCTTGATCAGGTCTTCCACCGGCACCTGCATCTTGGGGTCGATGAACATGCGCGAGCCTGGCATCTTCCATGCGCGCGGGCTGACTGGCATCGTCTGGGTCAGCGTGATCTTCTTGGCGCGCAGCGCATCGAACACCACGTAAGCCGACATCAGCTTGGTCAGCGAGGCCGGCTCGACCGGGCTGTCGATGTCCTTCTGCGCCAGGATCTGGTTCGCGGTCACGTCGAGCAGCAGGTAGCTGCGCGCGGCGATTTCGGGCGGCGCCGGCACCTGGGCGGCGGCGATCAGGCTGACGGATGCAGCGGCGGCAAAGACCAGCGCGCGGAGCGCGCCAAGAAAACGATTCATGGGGAGTTCGGAAAGAGACGAAAACAAGCCTGCGAGGCTTTCATGCGATGTCCGCGCGCAGATGGCGGACCACGAGACTTTTGAGCAGCGGCAATTGTCCGTGAAAGAAATGGCCGCCCCCGGGGACGACTGTGACAGGAAGTGACTGGGGCCGCGCCCAGTCCATCACCGCGGAGAGCGCCACGGTGTCGTCGGCTTCGCCATGAACCACCAGCGTGCGCTCGTGCGCCTCGGCCGGCAGCGTGGCCACGGTGTTGCGCGCGGCGGCCGTGCCCACCAGCACGATCTGCCGGATGTCGCGTTCGGCCCAGAGTCTTGCGGCGGCGCCGCTCGCGACGAAAGCGCCGAAGGAAAAGCCGGCGATCGCCAGCGGACCTTCAGGCGCGAGCTGGCCCACGACGTTCAGCATGTCTTCCAGCTCGCCGCGTCCTTCGTCGTGCACGCCTTCGCTGGCACCTACGCCGCGGAAATTGAAGCGCACCGTGGTCCAGCCGCAGGCGACGAAAGCGCGCGCCAGAGTCTGCACCACCTTGTTGTCCATCGTGCCGCCGAACAGCGGGTGCGGATGGGCGATCACGGCAATGCCGCGCGCAGCGCCAGCAGGCTGGTCGCGTTGAACCTCGATCGCGCCGGCGGCGCCCTGGAGGCTGATCTTTTCGGTCTGGGAATTCATTGGCGCAGGGTACGAGCAAGAGGCCGGTGGAAAAGTTCAGCGCCCGACATCGGGAGGCAGTACCAGCCGCTCGACGACCTGGCCGTTCTTCAGGTGCGACTCGACGATCTCGTCGATGTCCTCGCTGTCGACGAAGGTGTACCAGACGGCTTCGGGGTACACCACGGCCACCGGCCCGCCCGCGCAGCGGTCGAGGCAGCCGGCCTTGTTGACGCGCACCTTGCCAGGCCCTGCGAGCCCTTGCTCCTTGACCTTCGCCTTGCAGCGGTCGAAGCCCTCCTGTGCGTTGTGCATGGCGCAGGAGTCTTCGCCGTTCTTGCGCTCGTTAAGGCAGAAGAAGATGTGGCGACCGTAATAGCCGGGCGGCTTGGCGGGAGAGGAACTGGGCATCGGCAGATTTTAGTGACCGCCTCCCGGCGCCGTTGCCCGGACGCTCAGACCGTCGCGACGGCGGCGGGGCGGCTGCGCCGCGACAAAGCGGCCACCACGTACGCCAGCACGGCGAACGGCCAGGTCCAGCCGAGCCACTGCGCCAGTCCGTGGAAGCGGATGAAGCGCCCCTGCTCCCAGGTGGCCAAGGTCTGGGCGAAGTACGCACTCTCGGGCGCCTGGTTCAGCAGGCTCAGCTGCAGCACGAGCCCCACCAGCAGCAACGCCGCGCACAGGCGGCGCGGCGCGAAAAGCAGCAACACGCCGGCGAACAAGGCCGCGGCCATGCCGACCTGCACCGGCAGGTCCAGCCACGCCCAGGCGTGGTCCGGCCCGTAGCTCAATGCCGCCGAGAGCGCCGAGGCCGCGACGCCGGTCAGCAGCGTCAGCGGCAGCAGCACCGCGCGCTGGGCCACGGAGCGCGCCACCAGGTAGCCCAGCAGGCATGGCACCAGCGCGCCGAGCATCACGCACAGTAGCTCCACCGCCGGCACCAGCGGTTCGAGCTCGAACTGCCGCAGCGGCAGCCAGTCGATGAAGGGCGTGTCGAGCAGCCATTCGGAGATCGCCACTTCGAGCCGCTCGAACACCTGCCCCAGCCCGAAGGTGACGGCCGCCGGGAACAGCAGCGCGAATGGCCATAGCGCGAGCAGCACCAGCGCGCCGCGCGATTCCTCGACGAACCACTGCGAACGCGCGCGGCTCCAGTGCGCAACCGCGCCCAGTCGCTCCAGCCCCGCCGCCAGCACCGCGCCGAGGACGGCGCCCGCCGTGTTGAGCCCCAGGTCCACATTGGAAGGAATGCGCGCAGGCAGGTAGCTCTGCAGCGTCTCCATGGCGAAGGCGATCGCCGCGCCCGCTACTGTGGCTCGCAGCACGGCATGCCAGACGGCGGCAGTCCGGGCCGTGCGCAGCGCCGCCAGGGCGCAGAGGAATCCGAAGGGCATGTAGCCCACCACGTTGACGGCGAAGTCGAAACCCGTCCAGTACTTCGGCCAGGGCGCCGACAGGTAGGCCCAGGGCGCGATCCCCTGGTCGCGCCAGTCGGCGAACGGATAAAGGCTGGCGTAGACGATCAGCGCCGCATAGGCGAGCGCCAGGGGGAGCGCGGTTGACTTGTGCGGCCTCTCCACCATGTGCACCGGGTTTCAGAACGGCTTGACGACCACCAGGATCACGATGCCCAGCAGCAGCAGCACCGGCAGCTCGTTGAACCAGCGGAACCAGCGGTCGTTGCGCCGGTTCTCGCCCGCCACGAAGCGGCGCAGCAGCACGCCGCAACCATGGTGATAGCCAATGGCCACCAGCACCAGCGCCAGCTTGGCATGCATCCACCCGTTGCCCGGGCCGCGCCCGATGCCGTAGCCCAGCCAGAGCCACAAGCCGAAGCCGAGCGCCGGAACTGCCAGGAAAGTCGTGAACCGCATCAGCTTGCGCGCCATCAGCAGCAGCCGTTCGCGCTCGGCCACCGACTCGGGCGGCACCATCGCCAGATTGACGAAGATCCGAGGCAGGTAGAACAACCCCGCGAACCAGCTTGCAATGAAGACGATGTGAAGAGATTTGACCCAGAGCATGGCGGCAGTTTAGTGGCGCCCTCTCGCCGGCCCCGGGTTTTGCAGCTGTGCATCCGCACGGCGGGCAAAAAAAAGCCCGACGTCTTCACGTCGGGCTGGGAAGCCCTTTTGCTGTCACACATCAAGGCACCCGCTCAGGGAGGAAAAGCGGGGAGCGGCAAGCCGCCCGCTTCAGAATTTAACAAAGACGAAACAAGGTTTCAAGCGACTGAGGCACTTTCTTTGACGTTTAAGGCAAAAATTTAGAACCTTGGTTCTATGATTTTCCGCAGTTGTCAGACAACCGCCTCCTTCGAGGGGGCGCGGCGAAATATCGCTTCAGGCACAATTTTGGATATATGACGTCATCATCTTCCCCCTTGGCCATGTTCCCCGCCGGGCGGCCGCGACGCCTGCGCCGCGATGCCTTCACCCGCAACCTGGTGCGGGAGCACGCGCTGACGGCCAGCGACCTGATCTACCCGGTGTTCGTGCAGGAAGGCGAAAAACGCCGCGATGCCGTGCCTTCGATGCCCGGGGTGGATCGCCTGAGCCTCGACCTGCTCTTGCCCGTGGCCGAGCAGTGCGTGGCCGCCGGCATCCCGGTGATGGCGCTGTTCCCGGTGATCGACGCCAGCCTCAAGACGCCCAGCGGCGACGAGGCCTTCAACCCCGACGGGCTGATTCCCCGCGTGGTGGCCGCCCTCAAGGCGCGCTTCCCCGAGTTGGGCGTGATGACCGATGTCGCGCTCGACCCCTACACCAGCCACGGCCAGGACGGCCTGCTCGACGACACCGGCTACATCCTCAACGATGCGACCGTTGAAGTGCTGGTGAAGCAGGCGCTCACACAATCGCAAGCCGGCGTCGACATTGTGGCGCCAAGCGACATGATGGACGGCCGCATCGGCGCCGTCCGCACCGCGCTCGAAGCCCGCGGCGACGTGCACACGCGCATCATGGCCTATAGCGCCAAGTACGCCAGTGCCTTCTACGGCCCCTTCCGCGATGCCGTGGGCTCGGCCGCCACGCTCGGCAAGAGCAACAAGAAGGTCTACCAGATGGACCCCGGCAACAGCGACGAGGCCCTGCGCGAAGTAGCCATCGACATCGCCGAGGGCGCCGACATGGTGATGGTGAAGCCCGGCATGCCCTACCTCGACATCGTGCGCCGCGTGAAGGACCAGTTCCACGTGCCGACCTTCGCCTACCAGGTGAGTGGCGAGTACGCGATGCTCAAGGCCGCCGCCCAGAACGGCTGGCTCGACCACGACGCCGTGGTGCTCGAAAGCCTGCTGGCCTTCAAGCGCGCCGGCGCCGACGGCGTGCTGACGTACTTCGCGCTCGACGCCGCGCGCCTGCTCCAGAAGTAGCGCGCACCGGCATGCGCATCTTCGAAATCAATCGCTCGCAGGTCAGCGAGCACTCCGCGCTGACGCCGCTGACCGTGCCGGGCGCGTGCGGCGCAGGCGGCTACCTGTGGATCTCGCTCACGCGCGAGGAATTTCGGGCCTCGCTGGCCGAGGTGCAGCAGATCCTGCAGACCTTGTGCCTCACGCAGCTGGTCGACCTGCACGTGGCCGACCTGCTCAACGACCAGTTGCCCTCGCACTACGACTACACCTCTCAATATGACGTGCTGGTGTTCCGGCGCCTTGCCAACGGAAATGGGCAGGGCCAGGAGGCCCCAACGGGTGGCGCGGCGCGCCTGCCCCGCAGCGGCCCGCCCGTGCTGCGCCGCGTCGACACCCGTCCGGTCGGCTTCGCGGCGTTCGACCGCGTGCTGCTGTCGGTGCACCCGGAAGACGGCGCGGTACGCGACGCCTTCGCCGCGCGGCTGCTGGCGGCCGGCTCGCCCGACGACCGCGGCGCGCCAGCGCTCGACGTGCGCGCCACCTCGGCCCGCGTGCCGGCCAGCCCTTCGGACCTGATGCTGCGCGTGATCAACCAGATCGTCGACGGCTACCTCGACCTGCGGCGCGAACTCACCAGGCAGCTGGACCACTGGCAGACCGAGCTGATCGACCCGCGCAGCCGCTTCACCAACTGGGGCGCGCTGATGGAGGCGCGCCAGTCGCTGCACCACCTGGACGAGATCTGCGAAGACCAGCGCGCCGCCATGCAGGACTGGATCGACTCGCTCGAAACCCTGCCCGTGCCCAAGGGCGAGACGGAGCGGCGCGAGCGCGAACTCATCATGATCCGCAGCCGCGACGTGCTCGAGCACATCGAGCGCGTGGTGCACCACGTGCACCGGCTGGAGCAGAACGCCGAAACCGCCGTGCAGATGCATTTCAGCGTGCAGGGCCACCGCGCCAACGACATCATGCGGGTGCTGACGGTGCTCACTGCCGTGTTCCTGCCGCTCAACCTCATCGCGGGCATCTTCGGCATGAACTTCGAGTTCATCCCGCTGGTGCACAAGGCCGACGGTTTCTGGATCGCGATGACGTCGATGCTGGTCATCGCCGTGCTGCTGGTGCTGATCTTCTGGCGCAAGCGCTACCTCGCCCGCACGCGCTGACCCCCATATATCAGCGGGAAATGCAAAAGGGCCACGCTTTCGCGTGGCCCTTTTGCATTTCGGCAACCCCGAGGGGCCGCTTCAATTACTTGGCGATAGCGCCCGAACCTTGCTGGGCCTGGAGTGCGTCAGCCGGGTTGGCCATCGTCGAGATGACCTTGCTGTTGACGCGCGAACCCGAGCTCACGTTCTGGTCGGGAGCGTAGGCGGTGCGAACGGCTTCGGCTTCGACGATCGCACGGTCCTTCGACACGGCAACCGTTTCCGCACCGCGCGAACCGCGCACGATGTTCTGGTTCGGAGCCGACGCGGTGCGCGTGGCTTCGGCGTTGACTTCGTCGCGGCTCTTGGTCGAGACGGCGGCGTTCACGCCTTGGTAGGTTTCGGCTTGAGCGCCAACGGCGGCAAGCAGGGTCAGGGCGGCAGCGGCGAGGATTTGCGAGGTCTTCATGTTCAGTTCTCCTAGTGTGTTCGTCGGATGGTTCGTCCACCAGGCTTGCTGGTTCGCTTGCCTGTGCGGCGAGTTTCCGGGGGAACTGCCCTGCCAGAACGCTCGGTTCAGAGACACCGTGTTTCCTCTATTGAAACAATACGAACATCGAGGCATGCCAGCAGAAACAACCTACGCTCGACCGAGGGCGCGGCAATCCAGCCGCGGGCTGGCACGGGGGCCCTGAACCGAAGTGTCACCGGAGCCGGCTAAGAAAAACTCCGGAGAATCGAACCATCGCGTTCTCGAAACGGAAACAATGGGCTCATTCACATGGACAGTCTCGATCTGATCAGAACCTTCCGGGAAGTCGCCTCGCAAGGCAGTTTTTCCCAGGCAGCCAAGAGGCTCGACATGTCGAAGGCCACCGTCAGCAAATACGTGGCCGAGCTGGAAACCCGCTTCGGCGTGCGTCTTCTCAACCGCTCCACGCGCTCCGTGAGCCTCACCGACGCCGGCCAGCTGCTGCTGGAGCGCAGCACGCCAGTGCTCGAAATGGTCGAGCTCACCCAGTCGGAACTGCAGGACCGCGCCAGCCAGCCCGGCGGCCGGCTGCGCATCTCGGCCCCGCACGGCATGGGCAACGGCGAGTTTCCGAACCTGCTGGCCGACTTCATGCGCTACTACCCCGACGTGACGATCAGCCTGCAGCTGACCAACCGCACCGTCGACCTCGCCGAGGAAGGCATCGACGTCGAACTGCGCAGCGGCCCCGTGGAAGACGCCAACCTCATCGTGCGCAAGCTGCGCCTGATGAACATGGTGGTCTGCGCCTCGCCGATCTACTGGAAGAAGCACGGCAAGCCCGAGCATCCGCGCGACCTGTCAGGCCACGACGCCCTCACGTTCTCGCTGCTGGGCCAGCAGCCGGTGTGGCGCTTCGACGACAACGGCACGCCGCTCGACGTGCAGGTGAAAAGCCGCATGGACTGCACCGAGGCCGCGCCGCTGATCCGCGTGGCCATGCACGGCTTCGGCGTGATCTACCTGCCGTCGATCCTCGTGCAGTCGCACCTCGACCAGGGCGAGCTCGTGCCCGTGCTGCAGGACTACGCGCGCAAGGACATGTGGCTGTCGGCCGCCTACCTGCAGCGGCGCCACAACAGCGCCGCGCTGCGCGCGCTGCTCGACTTCCTGCAGACACGCGTGGGCCCGGAATCGGCGCGAAGAAGCAAATAAAAAAAGCGCCGAGGCCCTGCTTCAGCCGACGTGCTTCGCAAAGAACGCCAGCGTGCGTTCGCGCGCCAGCTTTGCCGCGTCGGCGTTGTAGGAGCCGCGCTGGTCGCAGTTGAAGCCGTGGCCGACCGGGTACACGTGCACTTCCACCTCCGGATGCGCCTTCTTGAACGACTCGATGGTGTCCAGCGGAATCCAGTGGTCCTGGTTGCCGAAATGCGCGAGCACCGGCACCTTGGGCTGGCGCGCCGTTTCCTCGGGCGTGGTCATGCCACCGCCGTAGTAGGGCGCGGCTGCCGCCAGGCCCGGCAGCAGCGCCGCGGCGCGCCACACCAGCAGGCCGCCCCAGCAGTAGCCGACGATGCCGACCTTGCCGGCCTTCGACGCGTAGGCGATGGACGCCTCGATGTCCTGCAGCACGCCCGGCGCCGGCAGCGCCTCGACCGCCGTCTTGAGGCCGAAGCCGTTCTTCATGTCGTCTTCCGAATAGCCCAGCTCGACGCCCGGCTTGACGCGTTGGAAGGTCGACGGCGCCACGGCGAGGTAGCCCTCCGCCGCGTAGCCGTCGGCCACCGCGCGGATGTGCGAGTTCACGCCGAAGATTTCCTGCACCACGACCACCGCGCCGCGCGGCTTGCCCGCCGGCTCGGCCACGTAGGCGGGGAAGGTGAAGCCGTCCTTGGCCTTGAGATCGATGAATTGACCCATGTTGTCTTGCTCCTTGATGGCAAACAGATGAATAAATGAATGCCGGGGGTTAAGGGCGCAGCGCCCGCTCGACGAAGTCGAGGCGGTCCTGCCCCCAGAAGATTTCGCCGTCGATCACGTAGCTCGGCGCGCCGAACACCTGGATGTCGATGGCCTCCTGCGTGTAGGCCTCGTAGCGCTCCTGCACCGCCTGGCTCTGAGACTGCTCGGCGCGCTTGGGCGACAGCCCGCATTCGATAACCAGCGAATCGAGCACCTTCGGGTCGCCGATGTTGCGCTCCTGCACCCACACGGCCGCGAACACCGCCGCGCACATGCGCATGGCGGCCTCGGTGCCGTCGTGCATGTCGACCGCGATGATGAGCCGGGCTGCATCGTCGCTGGCCACGGGAAAGAACTTCGGTTTTGTATTCAGCGGCAGGCCGAGGTGGCGCGAGAAGCGCGCGAGGTCGACCAGCCGGTAGGCCTGGCGCTGCGGCGCGCGCTTGCCCAGCGGCAGCCCGCCTGACACAGGGAACACGCTGCCCATGTCGATGGGCCGCACGCGCACCGTGGCGCCCGCGGCTGCGGCAATCGCGTCGAAGCGGGAATGCCCCAGATAGGTCCATGGGCTCTGTGGCGCAAAGTAGTAGTCGATGGTCGTGTTGGTGCTCATGCGCGTGCCCCCGATGATGTAATCCAAGCCAACGGTTTTAACTGACACGCAGTTTCTCTGCAGGAGGTAGGTTTTGGACCAAGTGCTCTTGATCACGGGCGGCGGGCGCGGCATCGGCGCCGCCACCGCCGTGCTCGCCGCGCAGCGCGGCTACGCGGTGGCCGTCAACTACGCCAGCAACTCGCTGGCCGCCGACGAGGTGGTGCGCACCATCCGCGCTGGCGGCGGCACCGCCATGGCCGTGCAGGCCGACGTGGGGGACGAGGCGCAGGTGCTCGCCATGTTCCAGAAGGTCGACGCGAGGTTCGGCCGCCTCACGGCGCTGGTCAACAACGCCGGCGTGGTCGACGTGCAGGCGCGCGTCGACGAGATGAGCGTGGCCCGGCTGGAGCGCATGTTCCGCATCAACGTGATCGGCAGCTTCATCTGCGCGCGCGAGGCCGTGCGGCGCATGAGCACGCGCTACGGCGGCGCGGGCGGCGCCATCGTCAACATCTCCAGCGCCGCCGCGCGGCTGGGCTCGCCCGACCAGTACGTCGACTACGCCGCGAGCAAGGGCGCCATCGACACCTTCACCATCGGGCTGGCCAAGGAAGTGGCGGCCGAAGGCATCCGCGTGAACGCGGTGCGCCCCGGACTGATCGATACCGAGATCCACGCCTCGGGCGGCATCCCAGACCGCGCCTTCGATCTCGCGCCCACCGTGCCCATGCAGCGCACCGGCAGCGCAGAGGAAATCGCCGGCGCCATCCTGTGGCTGCTGTCCGCCGAGGCCAGCTACACCACCATGGCCCTGCTCGACGTCGCCGGAGGCCGCTGACCATGAGCACCTCGATGGACCTGATCAAGCCGCTGGTCACGCTGGTGGCCATCGTCAACCCCCTGGCCATCGTGCCGTTCTTCATCCACTACACGCAGGGCTACAGCGATGCGCAGCGCCGCCACACGGTGCGCATGTCGGCGTTCAGTTCGTTCGTGGTGATCGCGGTCAGCGCGCTGCTCGGGCTGCAACTGCTGTCATTCTTCGGCATCTCGATCGCGAGCTTCCAGGTCGGCGGCGGCCTGCTGCTGCTCATGAGCTCGCTGTCGATGCTCAACGCCAAGCCGGCCGAGAGCAAGACCAACGTCGAGGAACTGCGCGCCACAGAGGTGAAAGCATCGATGGGTGCGTCGATCGCGGTGGTGCCGCTCACCATTCCGCTGCTCACCGGTCCGGCCACCATTTCCACCGTGGTGATTTACGCCGACAAGACGCAGCACCTGTGGGAACTGGCGGTACTGGTCGGCTACGGCGTGGTGGTGGCGCTGGCCACCGCAGTGGCCTTCTCGCTCGCGCAACCGATTGCGCGCGTGCTCGGCAAGACGGGCATCAACATCATGACGCGGCTGATGGGGCTGATCCTCGCGGCGCTCGCGGTCGAGGTGATGGCGGATGGGCTGGGGAAGCTGTTTCCGATCTTGCAGCGCGTGGGCTGATTCAGGTCAGCATCTTCTCGATGATCCGCCAGTGCGCGGCCTCGACAGGCGTGATCGACAGCCGGTTGCCCTTGCGCAGCACCACCAGCTCCGCCAGTTCCGGATTCGCGCGCAGCTCGGGCAGCGCCAGCAGCCGCGTCTTGCGCAGCGCCTGCACGTCCACCAGCAGCCAGCGCGGCTCGTCCTTCTTCGAGGCCGCGTCGTAGTAGGGCGACTTCGGATCGAACTGTGTCGGGTCGGGCTTGATGCCCGAGGCCACGCGCGCAATGCCCGCGATGCCGGGCTCCGGGCAGCTCGAGTGATAGAACAGCACGCCGTCGCCGACCTTCATGCCGTCGCGCATGAAGTTACGTGCCTGATAGTTGCGCACGCCGGTCCACGCCACGGTGGCGCCGGGCGCGGCGAGCGCATCGTCGATCGAGACCTCGTCGGGCTCGGATTTCATCAACCAGTAGTTGGCGGAATGGATGGGCATGATGCCCGCTATGGTGTCACATAGTCAGACACCACGACCCACTTGCCATCCTTGATCTGCGACAGGCGCGACAGGTCGTTGCCCAGGCGCTTGGTGGCGGTGTAGCTGCTCTTCGGGCTGCCGAACATGTCGGGCTCGAAGGTCATGCTGTCCATCGCCTTGATGAAGCTGTCGGTCGTGAGGTTCGGCCCGGCCTTGGTCGCCGCCTTGATGAACGAATCGATGATCACGTAGCCGTACACCGAGAACACGGTCGGGTCTTCGTTGAACTTGGTCTTGTACTTGTTGGCCCAGAAGCGCAGCGGCTGCGACTGCTCGTCGGTGTACGGGTTCTGCACCGTCATGGTGGCGTAGATGCCGTCCATCGCCTTGCCGCCCAGCTTGTGGATCAGGTCGGTGTACGACGCGCTCGAACCCAGGAAGGTCGGGTTGAAACCCGTCTTGCGCGCCTCGCCCACGGTGCCGATGGTCTCGCGGATGATGGTGCCGAGCACCACGAGGTCGCAGTTGGCGGCCTTCATCTTCGCAACCTGCGAGCTGAAGTCGGTGGCGCCGCGCTTGAACGAGGTCTTCTCGGCCAGTTCCATGCCGGCGGTCTTCAGCCCCGCCTCGGCGCCGCGCTGCACCTCGAGCCCGAACTCGTCGTCCTGGTAGATTGTGCAGACCTTCTTCGCGCCCTTCTCCTTGATCATCTTGGGCAGGGCAATTCGGATCTGGTCGTAGTAAGTGGCCGCGAACGAATACTTCAGCCGATTCAGCGGCTCGTACATTTCGCGCGCTGCGGTGATCGGCATGAAGTTGACGATGTTCTTCTCGAACTGCACCGGCATCGCCGCCATGTTCTGCGCCGTACCGATGTGGCCGGCCATGATGAAGATCTTTTCCTGGTTCACCAGCTTCTGCGCCGCCAGCACGGCCTTCTTCGGGTCGTAACCCGAGTCTTCGACGAACAGCTTGAGCTTGCGCCCGTTGAGGCTGCCCTGCTCGTTGAGTTCGTCCACGCGCAGCTGCATGCCGTTGCGCGCCTGCTTGCCGAAGCCCGCGAGCGGACCCGACAGGTCCTGGATCGTGCCGATGCGGATCTCGTCCTTGCTCACGCCCTGCTGTTGCTGCGCGGACGCGAGCGTCGCGATCAGGCCCAGCACGGCCAGCGTCGTCAGTGTCTTGAGCTTCGTCATTGCGTTGTCTCCTCGGGTTGACAGAAAAGAGGTCAGCGGTACATGGCGTCGATGCGCTCGGCGTACTTGGTTTGAACCAGCTTGCGCTTGAGCTTCATCGTCGGCGTGAGCTCCTCGTCCTCGGCGCTGAGCTGCGTTTCGAGCAGAAAGAACTTCTTGATCTGCTCGACGCGCGCGAACCTGGCGTTGACGCGATCGATCTCGCCCTGGATCAAATCCTGCACTTCCTTCGTGCGCGTCAGGCTCTCGTAGTTGCTGAACGGCACGTCGTGGTCCTGCGCAAACTTCTCGACGTTCTCCTGGTCGATCATGACGATCACCGTGAGGTAGGGCCGCTTGTCGCCGATGACCACGGCATCGGTGATGTAGAGGCTGAACTTGAGCTCGTTCTCCAGCTCGCTGGGCGTCACGTTCTTCCCACCCGCCGTGATGATGATGTCTTTCATCCGGTCGGTGATGCGGAAATACCCGTCCTCGTCCATCGCGCCCACGTCGCCGGTGTGCAGCCAGCCGTCGGCGTCGATGGTCTCGGCCGTCTTCTCGGGCAGGTTGAGGTAACCCATGAAGACGTTGGGGCCGCGCACCAGGATCTCGCCGGTGGCGGGGTCGAGGCGCACCTCGTTGTAGCTGGTGGCCGGGCCGATGGAGCCCGGCTTGATGCGCGTGGCCGGCACCGCGGTCGAGGCGCCGCACGACTCCGTCATGCCCCACACCTCCAGCATCGGCACGCCCAGCGCGAGGTACCACTTGACCAGCTCGGGCGAGATGGGCGCCGCGCCCGTCACAAGGAAACGCGCGCGGTGGATGCCGATGAGCTTGCGCGCGTTGTCCAGCGCGAGCATGCGCGCGAGCCTGAACCTGAACTTCAGCGACGAGCTCACCGGCTCGCCCGCCAGCACGCGGTTGGCGATCTGCTCGCCCACGCCGATGCTCCACCTGTAGGCGGCCTGCTGCAGCGGGCTGGCCTCCTTCAGCGCGATCATCACGCCCGAATAGAACTTCTCCCACACGCGCGGCACGGCCGTGAACACCGTGGGCGCGATCTCGCGCACGTTCTCCGGCACGGTCTCGGGGTTCTCGACGAAGTTGAGGATGGCGCCGGTGTACATCGCGAAGTACTCGCCGCCCATGCGTTCGGCGATGTGGCACAACGGCAGGAAGCACATGCGCTCGTCGGTCTGGTCCTGCGCGACGAGCGTGTTGTAGCCGCGCGCGGTGTACACGAGCCCGGCATGGCTGTGCATGGCGCCCTTGGGCTTGCCGGTGGTGCCCGAGGTGTAGACGAGGATGGCGAGGTCTTCGGGACGGCAGGCCGCGACGGTACGCTCGACCGCCTGCGGGTCGGCGGCCAGGTTCTGGCGCCCGAGCGCACGCAGCGCGTCGAGGCTCATCACCGCCGCATCGTCGAGGTCGCGCAGGCCTTCCATGTCGAACACGACCACGCAGCGCAGCCCCGGCAGGCCGGCGCGCACTTCGAGCGCCTTGTCGAGCTGTTCGTCGTCTTCCACGAAGAGCACGGTGGTGCGCGAGTCTTCGCAAAGGTAGTGCACCTGCGAGGCCGCGTCGGTCGGGTAGATGCCATTGGAGACACCGCCGCAGCTGAGCACGGCCAGGTCGGCGAGCACCCATTCGATGACGGTGTTGGACAGGATCGACGCGCACTCGCCCGGCGCAAAGCCGATGGCCTGGAGGCCGGCCGCGATCTCGCGCACCGCGTCGGCGGTCTGGTGCCAGCTCCAGCTGCGCCAGATGCCCAGCTCTTTCTGCCGCATCCAGATGTTGTCGCCGCGCTGCTTCACGGCGTTCCAGAACATCGCGGGAAGGGTGTCGCCGGGCACGACGACGTCGAGCCGGGGTGCGAAGGTGTCGAGGTCCCAGAGTCCTTGCATGGCGGCTATCTCCAGGTCTTCTTCTTTTTCCAGCGCCGCTCGCCGCGCACGCCGTCGTCTTTCACGCCGAGGTAGAACTCCTTGATGTCTTCCTTCTCGCGCAGGCGTTCGCAGGAATCTTCCATCACGATGCGGCCGTTCTCGAGCACGTAGCCGTGGTCGGCCGCGTTGAGCGCCATGTTGGCGTTCTGCTCGACCAGCAGGATGGTGGTGCCGCGCTCGCGGTTGATGCGCACGACGATCTCGAAGATCTCTTTCGTCAGCTTCGGGCTCAAGCCGAGGCTCGGTTCGTCCAGAAGAATCAGATGCGGCGCGGCCATGATGGCGCGCGAGATGGCGAGCATCTGCTGCTGCCCGCCCGACAGCAGTCCCGCGTCCTGCGTGGCCCGCTCGCGCAGGATCGGGAAGTAGGCGTAGACCGTCTCCATGTCCCGCGCCACGCCGTCGCGGTCCTTGCGGGTATAGGCGCCCATCAGCAGGTTGTCCTTCACCGACAGCAGCGGGAACACCTCGCGGCCTTCGGGTACGTGGCTCAGGCCCTGCTGGACGATGTGGGCCGGGTCCTTGGCGGTGATGTTCTTGCCCTGGAATTCGATGCTGCCTTTGCGGGGGTCGATGATTCCGGAGATGGTCTTGAGGATGGTTGTCTTGCCTGCGCCGTTGGAGCCGAGCACGGTCGCGATTTCGCCCTGCCTGACTTTCAGACTCACACCCCTGATGGCTTTGATGGGGCCATAGGCGCTCTCTACGTTGAGCAGTTGGAGTACGACGTCGCTCATGTCGCCGCTCCTGATGTCGCTCCTGGGGCGCTTGCAAAGGGCGACGTCACCGGCCCTTCGGGCTTCCCTGCGCTGCTCGCGCCGGGCGGGGTCTCGCAGAACTCGCTTCGCTCAAACAGCTGCGAGCCCTGATCCGCCCGCCGCTGCGCTGCTCGGCGGTGCCTCAACGGCCCGCCGGAGACAGGGGCCCCAACGCCGTGGGTACGCACAGGGCGATCACCCCACTGACTGAGCCCGGTGTGCGGTGCGGGGTGGGCGCCCCCTCTGTGCCGCTGAGGAGCGCAGCTTTCCGCGGATAAGGGCCCGCCCTTGTCTGAGCGAAGCGAGTTTGGGCGGGACCCCGCGGAAAGCGAGCACCGGAAGGGAGCCCGAAGGGCCGGCATAGTGGGGGCGCCCACCCCGCACCGCATACCGGGCGCCCCCAAAGAGGTAGCGAACAACGCGTTCATGCCGCCCTCCTCCTCAAGCTGCTCACATCATCCACAGTCCCAAGATAGGCCTCGACAACCCGAGCATCGGCTTGCACCTCGCGGGGAGATCCGGTAGCCAGCACTTCGCCCATGTTCATCGCCAGCACCCGGTCAGACACCTTCGACACAAGAGACATGTCGTGCTCGACCATCAAGACAGACACGCCCAACTCCTGCTGGATGTCCTGAATCCAGAACGCCATGTCCGCCGTCTCTTCCACATTGAGCCCCGAAGAAGGCTCGTCGAGCAGCAGCAGCTTCGGCTCCGTGCACAGCGCACGCGCCAGCTCGACGACCTTGCGAACGCCATAAGGCAACCCCGCCACCATCGAATCGCGATGGTGCTGCAGGTCCAGCAGCTCGATCACCTGCTCCGCCTTCTCGCGCGCCTCGATCTCGGCGAGCCGCGTGGCGGGCGTGAAGAACACCTCGCTCCAGAACCCCGTCTGCCGGTGCGTGTGGCGGCCGATCAGCAGGTTGTGCAGCACCGTCGCGTGCTCGAACAGTTCGATGTTCTGGAAGGTGCGCGCAATGCCCAGCGCGGCAATCGCATGCGGGGCCTGCTGCGTCAGCGCGATGGCGCCGCCCTCCTCGCCATGCCACGTGATCTCCCCCATGGTCGGCGTGTAGATGCGGCTGATCAGGTTGAACACCGTCGTCTTGCCCGCCCCGTTCGGCCCGATCAGCGTGAACACTTCGCCGCGGCGCACGTCGAAGCTCACCTTGTTGACCGCGAGCACGCCGCCGAAACGCACGCTCAGCTCTTTCGCGGAAAGGAGAATGTCGCCGTTCATCTCAACCGGTCCGACTTGGTGAACGACTTCTGACGCTTGAACAATCCGCGGCGATAGAACGGAAAGAGCTGCAGCCACGTACGCACCTTGAGCCATCGGCCGTACAGGCCCAGCGGCTCGAACAGCACGAAGGCGATCAGCACCAGGCCATACACCAGCCCCTGCAGCCCTGGCGCCTGGCCGATGACCGCGGGCAGCCAGTCCTTGCCGATGGAAATCAGCTGCGGCATCGCGATCAGGAAGATCGCGCCAAGGAACGCACCGTGCACCGAGCCGAGCCCGCCGATCACCACCATCAGCAGCAGGTCGATCGACTGCAGGATGCTGAACTGGTCCGGCGAGATGAAGCTGAGCTTGTGCGCATACAAGGCCCCGCCCAGGCCTGCAAGCGCCGCCGAGATCGCGAACGACATCGTCTTGTAGCGTGCGAGGTGGATGCCCATGCTCTGCGCCGAAATCTCCGAATCGCGGATCGCGACAAAGGCGCGCCCCGTCGGCGAGCGCAGCAGGTTCAGGATGCCCAAGGTGGTAATCACCGCGACCACCAGGCACAGAAAGTAGAAGCCATCGCCCGAGCCGAGCGACCAGCCGAAGATTTCCGGCGCCTTCACATGCAGGCCGGCATTGCCGCCCGTCACGCTCTCCCACCGCGCGAACACTTCCTCGACGATGAAGCCGAACGACAGCGTCGCGATGCCGAGGTAGATGCCCTTCACGCGCAAGGCCGGCAGCGCGACCACCACGCCCACGGCCGCCGACAGCGCAGCGGCCGCGATCAGTGCAATCGGAAACGGCACGCCGAGGTTCGTCAGCACGCCCTGCGTGTACGCGCCCGCGCCAAGAAACGCCGCATGCCCGATCGAGAACTGCCCCGTGAACCCGGCCAGCAGCATCAGCCCCAGGCCGACGATCCCGTAGATCAGCACGAAGGTCAGCTGCGCGAGCCAGTATTCGTCGATGACCCATGGCGCGACGACCAGGAACGCCACGAGCAGGCTGTACCAGAACACATGCCCGCCGTGCCGGGCGAGGCGGATGTCCTGGTCGTAGCTGGTCTTGAAGATGAAGCGCATGAACGATCAAACTTTCTTGCGCAGCTTTTCGCCGAACAGACCGTTCGGCTTGATCATGAGCATCAGCAGCACCACGATGTACGGCGCCGTGTCCTTGAAGCCATCGGGCAGGTAGAAGCCCGCGAACGACTCGACGATGCCGATCACCAGCCCGCCGACGATGGCACCCGGCAGGCTGCCGAAACCGCCCACCACCGCCGCCGGAAACGCCTTGAGCCCGATGAAGCCCATGTTCGCGTGCACGAAGGTGATGGGCGCGAGCAACATGCCGGCAATGGCCGCCACCGCCGCCGCGAGCCCCCACACCAGCCCGTTGAGCCGCTTCACCGGAATGCCCATGTAGTAGGCCGCCAGCTGGTTCTGCGACGAGGCCTGCATCGCGATGCCCAGCTTGCTGTAGCGGAACATGGCGAACAGCAGCCCGCACAACACGGCCGTGGCAATGATGATCGCGAGCTGTTCGAGGTTGACCACCAGCTCGCCCAGCTTCCAGATTTGGTCCTTGTAGGGCACCGGCAGCGTATGGGTGTCGGTGCCGATGCCCGGCACCATGGTGATGAGCCCGCGCGCCACGTAGGCGATGCCGATGGTCAGCATCACGATGGAGAACTGCGGCTGCCCGAGGATCGGCCGGATCACCACCAGTTCGAGCAGCACGCCGAAGGCCGCCATCGCCACCACGGCAAGGATCGCCGCGAGCCAGAACGGCAGGCCGAACAGCGACATGCCCGCGAACGCACCGAAGGCCCCGAGCATCATCAGGTCGCCCTGCGCGAAGCTCACGGTTTCGGTGGCCTTGTAGATCAGCACGAAGCCCAGCGCGATCAGGCCGTAGATGCAACCTTGCGCAATGCCCGACAGCAGGAGTTGGAGGATCTGCATGGGCCGTGCGCCGCGCCTACTGCCTGATGAAACCGCCGGCCGCGTCGTGCAGCGCGAGGCGCCGCGATCCGGCCACGATGTCGCTGGGCTTGAGGCCGTAGACCTGGCGGATCGAATGGCTGAAGTGCGTCGAGTCGGGGTAGCCGGTGTCCAGCGCGATGTCGGTCAGCGTGCCGGTCTGGCGCACGTAGCGCAGCAGGCTGCGCGCGCGCTTCCATGCCCGGAAGGCACGAAACGCCATGCCGGTTTCCTGCTTGAACAGATGCAGGAAGCGCGAGAACGACAGGTGCACCGAGGCCGCGCACTCTTCGGCCGAGGCGGACGCCGCGGGATCGGCGACGAGGGTGTCGATGACCTTGCGGATGCGCGCGTCGATCGGTCGCGGCGCAAGCGCCTCGCCGAAGAACAGCGCATCGAACTCAAAGCCGTCGAATTCCGAGCCGCGGCCCGAGGCCGCGAGCAGGTGCGCGTGGACCTCGCGCACACGCTGCGCGAAGGCGGGCGCATCGACCGGGCCGCAGTGCTGCATGAACGCCGGCAAGCGCGCGGGGTCGACCGATTCCGATTCGATCAACAGGTTGAAGATCAGCGGATGCTCGCTCTCGACATGGTGCGGCACCTGCGGCGGCACCACGATCAGCTCGCCCGCCTGCCAGGCGCCGCCGCCGATGCGGATGCGGATCGGCGGCACGCCCGCGGGCGAAAGGTACACGCCGTGCCCGCCCATCGTGCGCTCGGCGGCCGCGCCGAGCAGCCCGGCGTAGAACACGCGCTGAGGCGTGAGCCACATGAGGCGTTCACCCTGTCGTGCACCGCCGTTGTCCGGCGGCGCAGTCCTCGTTCGCTGCATGGTGCCTATCTCCTGCATCGGTGGTCGATTGCCAACGGTGGATGGTGTCGCGCTCGCTGGATCGTAGCGGCGCAGGCCGGCGGCGCGGCGTGCATTTGCGCGGGGACTTTCCCTAGGCCCGCGCGAACGCCCGGCGCAGTTCGGCGGCACAGAGCGCGACCGCGGTGTTGGCCTCGTCGAGCACCTTGCCCATGGTGATGAAGCCATGGATCTGGCGCTCGAAGCACACGTACGCGGCGCTGTTGCCGGCGGCCGTGAGCGCCTCGGCGTACGCGGCGCCTTCATCGCGCAGCGGGTCGTAGCCGGCGGTGACGACGAGCGCCGGCGGCAGGCCCGCCAGGTCGGTGTGCAGCAGCGGCGAGGCGCGCCAGTCGAGGTCGTGCTTCGGGTCGGTGATGTAGTGATCGTGGAAGTACGTCATCGTGTCGCTGGTCAGCAGGTAGCCCTGCCCGTTGGCCTGGTGCGACGGATGGCCGCGGCGCATGTCGGTGGCCGGGTAGATCAGCAGCTGGTAGGCGATGGGCAGGTCGCCGGCATCGCGCGCGGCGATCGACACCACGGCCGCGAGGTTGCCGCCCGCGCTGTCGCCGCCCACTGCGAGGCGGCTTGCATCGAGCCCCAGCGCCGCGGCCTCGCGGCGCACCCAGCGGGTGGCGGCGAGCACGTCGTCCACCGCGGCGGGAAAGCGGTGCTCCGGACCCATGCGGTAGTCGACCGCGACCACGGCGCAGCCGGCGCCGTTGGCCAGCTCGCGGCACAGCACGTCGTGCGTGTCGAGGTCGCCGATGACCCAGCCGCCGCCGTGGTAGTACACCAGCACCGGCAGCGGACCGGCGCCCGAACCCAGGGGCCTGTACAGACGCACCGGGATGGGGCCGTGCGGCCCTTGCGCGGCCAGGTCGCGCACCTCGACCACCTCGGCCGGCAGCGGCTGCAAGGCGGCGCGGCGCTCGCGATAGAAGGCCCGCGCGTCGGCAGGCGAGAGGGTGTGAGTCGGCGGAATACCGCGCGCCTCGATGAAGTCGAGCAAGGCGCGCGCCTGGGGATGCAGCATGGTGTCTCCGGGAGGTCGAGGGATGTCTCTCGAACTTCCCGCACCATGCCTGCGCCTGCTGGGCGTGGCTTGCGGAAACTGGCTGCGGCTGCCAGCGGCGCGTTTGTTTTTGAAGAGCGCTGTGCGGGGGTGATCACGCCGATGCGGGGGCCTTTTTCGCGAATGTCCCCCGCTTCGCTCCTCCTTTATTTCGCGAAAAAGGCCCCCGCATCGGCGTGATCGTTCAGAGCACTTGTTGATCGAGCGGAACAACGRCAGCGCTCRTYGTGCACAGGGCRTCGGGTGCTCCCCGCAGCGAAATAAAGGAGGAGCGAAGCGGGGGACATTCGCGGAGGGGAGTACCCGGTGACCTGTGCACACG
Organism: Variovorax sp. Root411; assembly: GCF_001425205.1. Classification (GTDB taxonomy): domain Bacteria; phylum Pseudomonadota; class Gammaproteobacteria; order Burkholderiales; family Burkholderiaceae_C; genus Variovorax. The sequence goes on along the minus strand of NZ_LMDW01000020.1, from coordinate 464,666 downwards.
CCCTGAACTAGAGCGCTCCGAACAACACCACTCGAGATCAGACCGGCGTAGTGCCCACATCAGGCTCGCGCACGCCGAAGGGCTTGCCCGGCAGAGGAATGAACTCGGTCTCACCGGGCACATGGCCCATGCGTTGAGCGGCCCAGTCGGAGCCCGCTTCGAGGATGCGCTCGCGCCGGCTGGAGACGAAGTTCCAGGTGATGTAGCGCGGTCCGTCGAGCGGCTCGCCGCCGATCACCATCAGGCGCGCGGCGGTGTCGCAAGCCAGCACCGCGCCCTGGCCGTCGGGCAGCACGGCCATGGTGTGCACGGGAGCAGGCTCGCCGTTCACGCTCGCATCGGCATCGACCGCATAGATAGCCAGCTCGGGCGCCAGCGCGGGCAGTACGAAGCGCCCGCCTGCCGGCAGCGCGATGTCGAGGTACACGGTTTGCGACAGCGTCTTGACCGGGGAATGCGCACCGAAGGCCTCGCCCACCAGCACGCGCACGCCTGCGCCCTGCTCTTTCAGCTCGGGGATCGCTCCGGCCGGCGTGTGCTCGAAGCTGGGCTCGCTCTCTTCATGCGCCTGGGGCAATGCGGCCCACAGTTGCAGGCCGTGGTTCACGTAGGTGTCGGCCTTGAGGCGCTCGGGCTTGCGCTCGGAGTGCACGATGCCGCGCCCCGCCGTCATCCAGTTGATGGCGCCGGGCAGGATCTCCTGCACGCTGCCGAGGCTGTCGCGATGCATCATCGCGCCCTTGAAGAGATACGTGACCGTCGAGAGGCCGATGTGCGGATGCGGCCGCACGTCGTGCTCGGTGCCCGGCTGCTCGGTGGCCGGGCCGAAATGGTCGAAGAACACGAACGGGCCGACCGATCGGCGCTGCGCCGCGGGCAGCAGGCGCCGCACCTTGAAGCCACCGCCGAGGTCCTTGTCGTGCGGCTTGAGCAGTTGGGTCTCGGGGGTGGTGTCGGTCATCGTGTTCTCCGTGGGGGTGGATTGCCGGTTATTCGCGCGATCTTGCCACCGCGCCGATGCGTTCACCGAACGCGCGGGCAGTATCGAGATCGCCCTTCGGGATCTCGGCCGAGCTGGCGTCCGATGGTGATTGCGTCAGCAGGCCGCCGTAGCCGCCCATGTAGTTCATCGAGTCGCGCGTGGCGGCCTTGTTGTTGGTCGGCAGGATGCCCATGCTGACCCAGATGCCGCCGTGCTGCATGGCGAGCGTCCAGAGGTAGGTCATGGTGGTGACCTTGTCGCCGTTCATGGTCGCGCTGTTGGTGAAGCCGGCGAAGAGCTTGTCTTTCCAGCCCTGGGTGTACCAGACCTTCGACGACGCGTCGGCGAATTTCTTGAACTGCCAGCTCACGCCGCCCATGTAGGTGGGCGAGCCGAAGACGATCATGTCGGCCGAAGCCAGCAGTTCCCAGCCGCCTTCGGGCAAGTTGCCGTCGGCGTCGATGGCGAGCAGTTGGGCGCCTGCGCTGTCCGCCACGGCTTGCGCCACGCGCTGGGTGTGGCCGTAGCCGGAATGGAAGACGACGACGATGTTTGCCATGGGATGTTTTCTCCAGTGACTATGGGGTTTCAGGGCGCGTGCACAGGCCACCGGGTACTCCCCTCCGCGAATGTCCCCCGTCGGCGTGAGCGCACCCCGAAACGAAGTGCGCAAAGCCGCCAGGAAGCTTACTTTCGATCGATGCTGAAACGACCAGCGCCGAAAGCAGCGATCGCAAGCAGGCCACCGGCAATCGCGATGTTCTTGTTGAAGTTGATCTGCTGCATCATTTTCATTGCGTCGGGCGCGGACCAGTACTTGTGGAAGAACAGCGCGGTGGCCACGGTGAAGATCGCCATCACGATCGCGGTCCAGCGGGTCTTGAAGCCCAGCAGCAGCGCGATGCCGAGGCCCAGCTCGACGAGGATCGCGATGGCCGCTCCCACTTGGGGCAGTGGCAGTCCGACCGAGGTGATGTAGCCCACAGTGCCGCCAAAGCCCATGAGCTTGCCGATGCCGGCCGGAATGAACAGGTACGCGACCAGGATGCGGCCGATCAGGCCGAGCGTGTCTTGTGCGGAATTGGTGGTGGTGGTTGTAGTTGCCATGGTTGAAAACTCCTCGGTTGTTGAAGCTGAAAAAAGGAAAAAGAAAAGAAAAAACCGGACGCACGAAGCGCCCGGCAAGGGGGATCAGGCGGCCAGGTCGAACACCAGCACTTCGGCGTCCTTGCCGGCGCCCAGCGTCAGTTGCGATTCGCCCTGCAGCATCGCGGCGTCGCCGCCCACGAGCTTCTGGCCGTTCACGTCGAGCTCGCCGCGCACCAGATGCACATAGCTCTTGCGCTGCGGGTCGAGCGCCAGGCTGGCCTTTTCCTCGCCGTCGAGCAGGCCGGCGTACAGGCGGGCATCGGCATGCACCGTCACCGAGCCGTCGCTGCCGTCGGGCGAGGCCACGAGGCGCAGCTTGCCGCGCTTCTCGGCGTCGGTGAACTGCTTCTGCTCATAGCCCGGCGCAATGCCGCGCACATTCGGCTCGATCCAGATCTGCAGGAAGTGCGTGGTCTCGTCGGCCTTGTGGTTGAACTCGCTGTGCATCACGCCGCGGCCCGCGCTCATGCGCTGCACGTCGCCGGGCGGAATGCTTTCCACGTTGCCCATGCTGTCCTTGTGCGCCAGTTCGCCCGAGAGCACGTAGCTGATGATCTCCATGTCCTTGTGGCCGTGGGTGCCGAAGCCGGCGCCCGCCGCCACGCGGTCTTCGTTGATCACCCGCAGGTTGCCGAAGCCCATGTAGGCAGGGTCGTAGTAACCGGCGAAGGAAAAGCTGTGGAACGAGCGCAGCCAGCCATGGTCGGCATAACCGCGTTCCTGAGATTTACGGACTTGCAACATCGTCGAACTCCTTTGGCCCTGCCCCGTATGGGGGGTGTGCGGGCCTTCTTCGTATGCCGCGCCGGATGCGCAGCGGATGTAGGGAACTTTAGGTCCGCACCCCATCCGGAAAGACGCCGCGGTTTGATGGCACCATTCAAACAATTTGATCAATGGAGCCCCCATGCCCAGCCCCCGCGATGTGCTGACCCCCGACGCCCTTGCCATGCTCCAGACCGTGGCCGGCACCGGCAGCTTTGCCGCCGCCGCCCGCGCGCTGAACCTCGTGCCGAGCGCGCTGAGCTACCGCGTGCGCCAGATCGAGGACGCGCTCGACGTGCTGCTGTTCGACCGCAGCGCCCGCCAGGCGCGGCTGACCGAGGCCGGCGCCGAACTGCTGCGCGAGGCCGACCGGCTGCTGGCCGAGATCGATGCGGTGGCCAACCGCGTGAAGCGCGTGGCCACGGGCTGGGAGCCGATGCTGACCATCGCGGTAGACAGCGTGATCGCGCGCGACCCGCTGCTCGACCTGGCCACCGCCTTCTTCGCCCTCGAGCCGCCGACGAGGCTCAAGCTGCGCGACGAGACGCTGCTGGGCACCATCGAGGCGCTGACCACCGGCGAGGCCGACCTGGCCATCGGCGCGGTGCTCGATGCGGCGAGCCTGACGTTCACCGCCACCGGCATCCGCAGCCGGCTGATCGGCGAGCTGCGCTTCGTCTACGCCGTGGCGCCGCACCATCCGCTGGCGCGCATGTCCGAGCCGCTGAGCGACGCGGTGATGCGGCAGCACCGCGCGGTGGCCGCAGCCGATTCGGCGCGGCACGGCCCCAGCATGACGGTGAACCTCGTGAGCGGGCAGGACGTGCTCACCGTGCCGAGCATGCAGGCCAAGATCGCGGCGCAGCTGCACGGGCTGGGCGGCGGCTTCCTGCCGGAGCCGATGGCGCGGCCGTACATCGAAGCCGGGCACCTGGTCGAGCTGAAGACGGAGCGCAAGCCGCCGCTTGGAACGATGCATTGCGCATGGCGCGTGCGCAGCGCGGGCAAGCCGGGGAAGGCGCTCGAATGGTGGCTGGCGCAGTTCGAGCATGAAGGCACGCGGCGCGCGTTGCTCGAGCGGCATCGGGGCCGATGAGTATTGCCGAGGATCGCGCGGCTTCGCTAAGGGTGTGCCCTCAGGCGAAGCCCCTCTCGGACCGATGTAGAGTGCAGACACATCCAACCGCATTCCCACCCAGAAGAAAAGAGTCTGCAATGAGCACTCGCGCAACTGCCAAGCCCTCCGTCCGCCACCGAACCCCAGCCACCCCGCGCCATTACGCCGTCGTCGGCGCTGGCATTGCCGGGGTGGCCTGTGCGCGAACGCTGGTGCAAGCCGGCCACAAGGTCACGCTGTTCGAACGCGAGGCCGCGGCCGGCGGACGCATGGCGAGCATCGACACCGCCTTCGGCCGCTTCGACAGCGGCGCGCAGTACTTCACCGTGCGCGACCCGCGCTTTGCGCTGGCACTCGAAAGCTCGCCCGGCATGTGCAAGCGTTGGAGCGCCAATCTCGTGCGCGTGCTCGACGCCCACGGCCGCGTAGCCGAGGCGGCCCTGCCTTCGCTCGAACCGCACTGGGTGGCGCAGCCCGGCATGGATGCGCTGGTGGCCCATTGGGCCAAGCCACTCGGCGACAGCCTAGTGACCGGCACGCAGGTCACGCAAATCGAGCGCGATGCACTCGCCCCCCAGCGCTGGCAGCTACGCACCACAGGCACCGACGACTCCCGGCACGTGTATTCGGGCTTCGACGCCGTGCTGCTCGCCGTGCCGCCTTCGCGCGCCCGCGCGCTGCTGGGCGACGGCAAGCTCTCGGCCACGCTCAGCCGCAAGATCGAACCCGTGCGCATCGCGCCCTGCTGGACGCTGATGATCGCCTACCCCCAGGCCAACCAGCCCACCATGTCGCACCTCGGCCCGCAGTGGAACGCTGCGCGCAGCACTCACCACCGCGTGGCATGGCTGGCACGCGAATCTTCCAAGCCCGGCCGCGAGCCCGTCGAACGCTGGACGCTGCAGGCCAGCGCCGCGTGGTCGCAGGAACACGTGCGCGACACGCCCGCGCGTGTCGAGGCCAAGCTGCTGCGCGCCTTCGCCGAGATCACCGGCGTCCATGCCACCCCCGCGCACGCACAGGCGCTGTGCTGGAGCGAAGCGCAGACACAGGTGCCGATGGGCACCACCCACCTCTGGGACGCCAAGTCGCACATCGGCGTGGCCGGCGACTGGTGCACCGGCCACCGCGTGGAAGACGCGTTCCTCTCCGGCCTGTCGCTCGCTCTCGAAGTCATCTGACCGGGAGATGATGAGGGAGACCGGCCGCTTCGCGCCCTCGCCCACCGGCCCGCTGCATGCGGGCTCTCTGGTGGCAGCGCTGGCAAGCTGGCTCGACGTGCGCGCCCGCGGTCCGCAGGCGCGCTGGCTTGTCCGCATCGAAGACGCCGATACCGAGCGCTGCCTGCCCGGCATGGGCGAGCACATCCTCCAGCAGTTGGCCGATTGCAGCCTGCTGCCCGACGAAGCCCCCGTGTGGCAGACCCAGCGCACCGCGCGCTACGAAGCCGCACTGGCCAGGCTGCAGGCCAGCGACCTGGCCTACCCCTGCGGCTGCTCGCGCAAGGACATCAACCAGGCGCTCGCGCGCCTCGGCCTGCGGCACGAGCGCCACGGCGAGCGGGTCTATCCCGGCACCTGCCGCAACGGACTGCACGGCAAGCCGGCGCGCGCCTGGCGCTTCGCCACCGGGAAATTCGAAGCCGACCGGCCGCCCACGCCGGGCGTGCCCTGGGAGGAAGAAGACGCCGACGCCCCGGACACCGGCAGCGAACTCCGCTGGACCGACCGCCGCCTCGGCCGCCAGTGCCAGAACGTGAGCCGCGAGGTCGGCGACTTCGTGCTGCGCCGCGCCGACGGCCCCTGGGCCTACCAGCTCGCAGTAGTGGTCGACGATGCCGAACAGGGCGTGACCGACGTGGTCCGCGGCGAGGACCTCACCGACAACACGGCGCGCCAGATCCTGCTGCAGCGCGCGCTCGGTTTTCCCACGCCGAGCTACCTGCACACGCCGCTGGTGCGCGGCGCCGACGGCGACAAGCTGTCGAAGCAGAACGGCGCCACCTCCATCGACACCGGCACGCCCGAAGCCGCCTTGGCCGCGCTCGACAGCGCCGCGCGCGTGCTCGGTCTGCGCCCCGCCACCGCCACCGGCTGCGCGGACGCCCTGGCCGGCTGGGTGCCCGAATGGCGCGCTCTCTACAATTCGCAGCCGTAATGAATTCTCCCGACACCGTGTCCAACGACCTCCCGCGCAGCGACGATGCACCCTCTTCCGAAGGCAGCGACGACGACGCGGCCAAGCCGCACCCGCTGCATCGCCGCCTCAAGAGCTTCGTGAAGCGCGCCGGCCGCACCACCGACGGCCAGGCACGCGCCTTTTCCGAACTGGGCCCGCTGTTCCTCCTGCCCTACAAGCCCGTACCGCTCGACCTGACTGCCACCTTCGGCGGCCGCGCCGGCCCGACGGTGCTGGAGATCGGCTTCGGCATGGGCGAGGCCACAGCGCACATCGCCACGGTGCTGCCCGAGACCAACTTCCTCTGCTGCGAAGTGCACGAGCCCGGCGTGGGCGCGCTGCTCAAGCGCATCGGCGAGCAGTCGCTGTCGAACATCCGCATCTGCGCCCACGACGCGGTCGACGTGCTCGACCACATGCTGCAGCCCGGCACGCTGGCCGGCGTGCATGTGTTCTTCCCCGACCCGTGGCACAAGAAGCGCCACAACAAGCGCCGCCTGATCCAGCCCGAGTTCGTGACCAAGCTCGCGCAGCATCTGCGCCCTGGCGGCTACATCCACTGCGCCACCGACTGGCAGCCCTATGCCGAGCAGATGCTCGAAGTGCTGTCGGCCGAGCCGCTGCTGCGCAACACGACCGAGGGCTATGCACCCAAGCCCGGCTACCGCCCTCTCACCAAGTTCGAGAACCGCGGCATCAAGCTGGGGCATGGCGTGTGGGACTTGGTGTTCGAGCGGGCCGCATCGACCTGACCACGCCTCGTCCGCGGGCTTGAGCGCCCCGGTGCGGCGTGGCACGATCCCGCGGATGACCAGCAAACCCGAAGCGGCGCAGCATCTGCGCGACCTCGCACGGCTGCGCCGCGTTCGCGACCGCATCGACCGGGAATACGCACAGCCGCTGGACGTCGAGGCGCTCGCCTATGGCGTGCACATGTCGGCCGGACACCTCAGCCGCCAGTTCCGGCTCGCCTACGGCGAGTCGCCCTATTCCTATCTGATGACCCGGCGCATCGAACGCGCGATGGCGCTGCTGCGCCGCGGCGACCTCAACGTCACCGAGGTCTGCTTCGAGGTCGGCTGCTCGTCGCTGGGCACCTTCAGCACGCGCTTCGCCGAACTGGTCGGCGTGCCGCCCAGCACCTACCGGCGCCAGGCCGCGCATGCGGCCGCGGAAATGCCGGCGTGCGTGGCGAAACAGGTCACCAGACCGATCAGGAATCGAGAAGCGCCGCTCGGCGGTCCGAATCTAGACTGACCTGCCCTGACAACACCTGGACCGGACAGAGCACCATGAACATCACCATTCACGCGAGTTTTCTTCCCCACAACGACTCCGAAGCCTCCCTGGCCTTCTACCGAGACCTCCTCGGCTTCGAGGTCCGCAACGACGTCGGATACGGCGGCATGCGCTGGATCACGGTCGGCCCTGCCGGCCAGCCCGGCACGTCCATCGTGCTGGCACCACCGGCCGCCTACCCCGGCATCACCGACGACGAGCGCCGCACCGTCGCCGAGATGATGGCCAAGGGCACCTACGCCGCCATCCTGCTGGCCACCCCCGATCTCGAAGGCACCTTCGCACGGCTGCAGGCCAGCGACACCGAGATCGTCCAGGAGCCGACCGACCAGCCGTACGGCGTTCGCGACTGCGCCGTCCGCGATCCTGCGGGCAGCCTCATCCGCATCCAGCAGTTGTCCTGAGCCGGCCTCTCGCGACGAGGGGGCCGAGCTAACCCGCCTTCCCCCTTGGTCCCGAAATTGCTACACTTTTTTACTAATGTGAAAGAAGGTGTCCAATGAACGGATCTCGCAGAGAGTGGTTGGGCAAGGCATGGGGCGCGGTGATGCTGGGCAGCGGCATCGGCATTGCCCACCCCGCCATGGCGCAGTCCGCGCGCGCGGCGGCCGGCGCACCGCGTGTTGTGCTGCTCGGGCAATCGGTGCCGCTGACGGGCAGTGCCAACGAGATCGGCACCGCCTTCGCCGCCGGAAGCCGCCTTGCGGTGAGCGACTTCAACGAACGCAATGCCGCCACCGGCCTGCAACTGAAGCTGCTGCAGCTCGACGATGGCTACGATGCGGCCCGCGCCGCCGTCAACGCGCGCACCCTGCTCACCACCCAGAAGGCCGACATGCTCTTCGGCTTCGTCGGCACGGCCAGCAGCGAGGCCGGCGCCAACGTCGCCACGCAGCAGGGCAGCCTGCTGTTCGCGCCCTTCGCGGCCTCCGACACGCTGCGCGGCGCCGACCATCCCAACGTCTTCCACGTGCGGCCCGGCATGATCGACGAAGCCCTGAAGATCGTGAAGCAGTGCGCCACCGTGGGGCAGACCCGCGTGGCGCTGGTGGGCGACGACGATGCGATGGGCCGCGCCGGCCTTGCGGCCGTCGAGCAGGCCATCAGCGAACTCAAGCTCGCGCCGCTGGTGGCGACCGCACTGGTGCCGCCGACCGGCGACAAGCTCGACGCAGCCTTGAAGACGGTGCAGCAGCAGTCGCCCCAGGCCATCGTGCTGGTGTCGCTCTCGGGCACCACGGCCAACGCCATCCGCAAGCTGCGCAAGAGCGGCTATGCGGGCAACTTCATGGCCTTCTCCATCGTCGGCATCGACCCGCTCTACGCCACGCTCGGCAAGGACATCGGCGGCATCGTGATCTCCCAGGTGGTGCCCTCGCCACGGCCATCGGCCATTCCGATCGTCAAGGAATACCTTGCGGCCGTCGACAACTCCGACCAGACCGCGTCGTACGAAGGGCTCGAAGGCTTCATCGCGGCCAAGGCTGCCGGCGAGGCCGTGCGCCGCGCGGGCCGCGGCTTCAACACGGCGAGCCTGCAGCGCGTGATGTCCGGCATGACCGACTACGACGTGGGCGGCTTCCGCATCAACCTGCGCCCGGGCCTGCGCGACAGCGTGCGCAGCATCGACCTCATCAGCATCTCCGCCGACGGCCGCGTATTGCGCTGACGCCGGCGCACGGGCTCAACCCGTGCTCACCAGCGCCTGCAGCGCATCGATCGACCGCAGCTCGATGCGCCCGTAGCCCAGCGCCACGATGCCCTCGCCTGCCAGCGCATTGAGCTCCTTCGACAGCGTCTGCCGCGTCACGCCCAGCATCATGGCAAGCGCCTCCTGCGGCAGCTGCAGTTGGTGCCGCAGGTGCACCGACTGCGTGGCATCGCCGCGCGCCAGCACCAGCAGCCGGTGCGCCACGCGAGCGCGCAGGCTGCGCAAGGTGGCGTCTTCCGCCAGGCTATAGAGCATGCGCACGCGCGCGGCCAGCATCGCGGCGATGGCGTTGGAGAAGACCACGTCGCGCATCAGTTGCACGAAGGCCGCGGGCGGCACCGCGAGCAGGTCGAGCGCTTCCAGCGCGGTGGCGTCGTGCGTGCGCGGCGAGCCGTCGATCAGCGTGATCTCGCCGAACCAGTTGCCGGGCTCCAGCACCGCGAGGATGGCCTCGCGTCCGTCCTGCCGCAGAGACGAGATCTTGATGGTGCCCGCCACCAGTCCATAGAAGCCGCCGCCGGCCGCGTGAATGGGATCGCCCTGGCGAAACACCATCGCGCCGCGCCGTGCATGGATGAGCTCGGCCGCGCCGAGCAGCGCCTCCCGCTGCGCGCGCGGAATGCTGGTGAACCATGGATTGCCCTCGAGTGCCGAGCGATGCGCGGCAGAGAGGCGGGGTTTGGATGAAGCGGCCATACGGGCGGGGGTTTACCAGAACCCTGCATTGTCAAATTCTTGACAGTTCCAGGTCAAGCGCAGGCATACAGTGACCGGCACCCACAAGAACGGAGACCTCACGATGAGCAACGCACGCGCAAGTTTCAGGAGCATGCAGGAAAGCACGCGCGAAGACTGGCAGCTGATCGGCGGCGAGTTCATGCAGTTCACGGGCGGCCTGCCCGCACGCGTGATCAAGCACCTGCAGATCCTCGAAGGCGACTACGGCGGCTTTCCGGTCGACCGCTACACCCATTCGCTGCAGACCGCCACCCGCGCACTGCGCGATGGCCGCGACGAGGAGTACGTGGTGTGCGCGCTGCTGCACGACATCGGCGACACGCTCGGCAGCTTCAACCACCCCGACATCGCCGCCGCCATCCTCAAACCCTTCGTGAGCGAAGCCAACCACTGGATGGTGCAGCACCACGGCATCTTCCAGGGCCACTACTTCTTCCATCACATCGGCCTGGACCGCGACATGCGCGACAACTTCAAGGACCATCCGCACTACGAGCGCACGGCCGAGTTCTGCGCGCTGTACGACAACCCCGCCTTCGACCCCAAGGCCGAGACCCTGCCGATCGGCGAATTCGAACCCATGCTGCGCCGTGTGATGGCAAGCCCCAAGCAAAGCATCTACAAGACGGCGCTGCAGCAACAGCCAGCGGCCGCCTGAGAACCCAAAAAGGAAACACCCATGAACGCCACCACCCAACCCGAAATCCAGAAGCTCGTCTCCGCCGAAGAATGGCAGCTTCGCATCGACCTCGCCGCCTGCTACCGCCTCGTGGCGCTCTACGGCTGGAGCGACCTCGTGTTCACGCACATCAGCGCACGCATCCCCGGGCCCGAGCACCACTTCCTGATCAACCCCTACGGCCTGATGTTCGACGAGATCACCGCGTCGAGCCTGGTCAAGGTCGACCAGCAGTGCAACAAGATCATCGACTCGCCCTACCCCGTGAACCCGGCCGGCTTCGTGATCCACAGCGCCGTGCATGCCGCGCGCGAAGACATCCAGTGCGTGCTGCACACCCACACCAAGGCCGGCATTGCCGTGAGCGCGCAGAAAAACGGCGTGCTGCCCATCAGCCAGCAATCGACCTTCGTGCTGGCCTCGCTGGCCTACCACGACTACGAAGGCGTGGCCTTCCGCGACGACGAGAAGCCGCGCCTGCAGGCCGACATGGGCAGCGCCAACTTCCTCATGCTGCGCAACCATGGCCTGATGACCTGCGGCAAGACCATTGCCGACGCCTTCCTCTCGATGTACACCTTCGAGAACACCTGCCAGATCCAGATCGCCGCACAGTCGGGCGGCAGCGAACTCACGCAGGTGAACCCCAAGATCGTGGAGGGCGTGGGCCAGGCGATGAAGGTGCAGACCGGCGGGCTGGGTGGGCAGTTCGTGTGGCCCTCGCTGATCCGCAAGCTCGACCGCATCGACGACAGCTACAAGCAATAGGACGCGCGCCGGCTCCGGTTCCGAGAGCTTCCAATTCGCCTTCGGGTTGGACGAAGGCGCAAGGCGTTATTGGAGTAAGCCTACGGATACCCCGGAAACCCGCCGAAGCACGGTGGAGGCTCTATCTGGAGAATGGGAGGCCATGCACGTCCGATTCCCGTCTTCCTTTCTAGCCCCCGCCTCGGCCTTTCTCTCCCTCGCGCTCCTGCTTCCCCCGGTATCCGCCGCCCCTGCGGAAGATGCTGCGGAGCCGGCCGAGGCCCGCATCGAGTCCCTCATCGCCCGCATGACGGTGCAGGAGAAGGCCGGCCAGCTCAGCCTCTACGGCCCGGCCGACACCGACACCCCCAACAACCCGCAGGCGGGCTGGCGCAATGCGCAGCAGGAAACCGCCGACGTGCGTGCCGGCCGCCTCACGGGCCTGTTCAACAACGCGGGCCTCGAGGGCAAGCGGCGGCTGCAGCAGATGGCGGTGAACGAGTCGCGCCTGGGCATTCCGCTGATCTTCGGCGCGGACGTGATCCACGGCTTTCGCACCATGTTCCCGATGCCGCTGGCCGAGGCGTCGAGCTGGGAGCCCGCGCTCGCCGAGCGCACCGCGCGCGCCGCGGCGGTCGAAGCCACGGCCGACGGCTTCCGCTGGACCTTCGCGCCGATGGTCGATGTCGCGCGCGACGCGCGCTGGGGCCGCGGCCTCGAAGGCGCGGGCGAAGACGCGTACCTCTCCAGGCAGTTCGCCGCCGCGCGCGTGCGAGGCTTCCAGGGCCCCGACCTCTCGCGGCCCGACGCCATGCTGGCCACGCCCAAGCACTTCGCGGCCTATGGCGCGGCCGAGGGCGGACTCGACTACAGCGTGAGCGACATCTCCGAGCGCACGCTGCGCGAGGTGTACCTGCCGCCCTTCCGCGCGGCATTGGACGCGGGCGCGCTGTCGATCATGAGCGCCTTCAACGAGATCGGCGGCGTGCCCTCCACCGCCAACCCCGCGCTGCTCACGGGCGTGCTGCGCGACGAATGGAAGTTCAAGGGCTTCGTGGTGTCCGACTACACGGCCGATGAGGAACTGGTGGAGCACGGCTACGCCGCCAACCCGCGCGAAGCGGCCAGGCAGGCCTTCATGGCCGGCACCGACGTGAGCATGCAGAGCGGCCTGTACGCGCGCTACCTGCCCGAGCTGGTGGCTTCGGGCGAAGTGCCGATGGCGCGGCTCGACGACGCAGTGCGCCGCGTGCTGCGCGTGAAACAGAAGCTCGGCCTGTTCGACGACCCCATGCGCGGCCTCGACGGCCCGCCTGCCGCGCAACGCACCGAGAACCCCGAATTCATCGCGCTGGCCCGCGAGAGCGCGCGCCGCTCCATCGTGATGCTGAAGAACGAGCGCATGCTGCTGCCGCTGCCCAAGGCCGGCACGAAGATCGCGCTGATCGGCCCCTTCGCCGAAGGCACCGTCGATCTGATGGGCGCCTGGAGCCTGTTCCCGGGCCAGTCGGCGCCGGTGGGCATCGACCAAGGCCTGCGCGCTGTGCTGGGGTCCGGTTCGTCGGTGAACGTGGTGCGCGGCTCGGGCATCGAGTCGGCGCTGCCCGGCGGCATCGACGCCGCGGTGGCCGCCGCGCGCGATGCCGACGTGGTGCTGCTGGCCATCGGCGAGAGCCAGAAGATGTCCGGCGAGGCGCGCTCGCGCAGCGACATCGGCCTGCCGCAGGCGCAGCAGGATCTCGCGGAGGCCGTGGCCGCCACCGGCAAGCCGGTGGTCGTGCTGCTGAGCAACGGCCGCGCGATGGCGCTCAAGGGTGCGGTGCGCGATGCGCGCGCCATCCTCGTCACATGGTTCCTGGGCGTGCAGACCGGCAACGCGATCGCCGACGTGGTGTTCGGCGACTTCAATCCCTCGGGCCGCCTGCCCGTGAGTTTTCCGCAGACGGCGGGCCAGGTGCCCTACTACTACGGCCACAAGCGCACCGGCCGCCCCTCGCCCGAGAACGCACCAGGCACCGCCTTCAAGACCCGCTACCTGGACGCGACCAACGAGGCGCTCTACCCCTTCGGCTTCGGCATCGGGTATGCGCCGGTGCGCTACGACAGCGTGGAGCTGAGTTCGGAGCGCCTGCCGTTGTCGGGCACGCTGCGCGTGCGCGCCGCCGTCACCAACACCGGCCAGCGCGATGCGCAGGAAGTGGTGCAGCTCTACATCGGCGAGCGCGCAGCCAGCGTGACGCGCCCGGTGCGCGAGCTCAAGGGCTTTCGCAAGGTCAGCATTGCGTCCGGCGCATCGACGGTCGTCGAATTCACGCTCACGGCCGACGACCTGGCGTTCATCGGCCGCGACATGAAGCCGACCGTGGAGCCCGGCGAGTTCGACCTGTGGGTTGCGCCCTCGGCCGCGAGCGGCATCCGCAAGCGCTTCGTGCTCACGCGGGATTGAAGCCGTCGGCGCCGGTCAGGGGCGCTGCTCCATGGCACAGGTTTCAGTCGAGCCCGTGGAACACGCTGTCGTCCGGCCCGATGTGCGAGGGCGGCGTCCAGGCCGCATCGCGCATCGAGCGGCTCACGAGCTTTTCCACGCCCAGCAGCGTGGCGAAGATCGCCATGCGCACGGGAATACCGTTGTCGGTCTGGCGGAAGATGGCCAGGCGCGGATCGTTGTTCAGGTCGACGCTGAGGTCGTGCGAGCCGGGGCGGCCGTCGCGCGGCAGCGGGTGCATCACCACCACCTCGGGCTTGCAGGCCGATTCGATGAGTGCGCGGTTGATCTCGAAGGCGTTGTCGAAGCCCTCCAGCATTTCGTCATGCGCGAAACGCTCTTTCTGGATGCGCGTGGCGTAGATGATGTCGGCGCCGGCCAGCGCCTGCGCCGGCGTGGCGGCAGTCTGGACCACATGACCGTTGCGGCTCACGGCGTCCACGATTTCCGCCGGCATCGCGAGCGACGGCGGCGAGATCAGCGTGAACTTCAGCCCCTTGTACAGCGCGAGCAGCTTGATGAGCGAGTGCACGGTGCGCCCGTATTTCAGGTCGCCGACCATGGCGATGTGCGCACCGTCCACCAGCTTGCCCAGGCGCGAGAACTCGCGCTGGATGGTGTACAGGTCTAGCAGCGCCTGGCTCGGATGTTCGCCGGGCCCGTCGCCGCCGTTGATGACCGGCACGTTGGTGGCGCGCGCGAATTCGGCGACCGAGCCCTGCTCCGGATGCCGCACCACGATGGCGTCGACATAGCCGCTGATCACGCGGCTGGTGTCGTAGATCGATTCGCCCTTGGCCATCGACGAGAAGGTGAAGCCGGTGGTGTCGCACACCGAGCCGCCGAGCCGGCAGAACGCCGCGCCGAAGCTCACGCGCGTGCGCGTGCTGGCCTCGAAGAAAAGATTGGCCAGCACGGCGCCTTCGAGCACGCGGCTGACCTTGCGTCGGCGCGCGATGGGCTGCATGACGTCGGCCAGCTGGAACAGCTCGTCGATGGCGTCGCGGTTGAACTGGCTGACCGAGAGCAGGTGGTGCGAGCCTTCAGTGGCAAGCGACTTTCGCAAGGCGCTTTCATATGCGCTTTGCGTATATTCTGCGCGACGCCCGTCAGAAGCCAGGATTTCGCTCACGAAGCGCCGGGCCACTTCGGGCATGGCCCTGAATTCATTGGACTCGTCGGGCAGCAGCCAGGCGTCCAGCGCCCTTCTTCGACTGCCGATGCGCTCCGCGAAAGCGTCGCGCGTCATGTTGAGTTGACGCATCGCGTCGCGGAGGAGCACCTGTTGCGGCATGTTCATGGGCCGCAAATATATACTCAACGCGTATATTTTCAAAACCCAACGAAAAACTGCCTGCCGTTTCAGCTACCTCCGGGTCTTCCTCGCGGGCTTCTTCGCCACCTGGCGCTGCGAGCGCTGCCGCAGCGTCGAGCCCGAACCGCGCGGCGGGTTCGCCGGCGCCACGTCGTGCTGGCTCGCCCTCGAAGTGAAATCGCATGTCTTCACCGCCAGCTCGACGATGCGCGCCAGCGTGGGACTGGCGTTGTCGCGCCGGTAGACGGCGCTGTAGACCAGCGGCGGCGGCATCGGGTCGCTCCTGACGACGCGCAGCAGGCCGCTCCTGATGTCCGGGCGCACATAGTCGAGCGCCTGCTGGCTGATGCCGAAGCCGCTGATCGTCAGCTCGCGCAACACGGTCGTGCTGTTCGTCAGCAGTACCTTGCCGAAGCGGAAGCCATGCTCTGCGCGCCAAGCCTCGTAGAACCTGTTCTTCGAGGCACCGGCGGGCTGCTCGATCACCGGATAGTCGGCAAATTCGTGCGGCTTCAGCGCCCGCTGTGGAATGCCCAGTCTCGGGCTCGCGATCCAGGCCTGGTCGACCTGCCCCACCTTGATCGACTCGAAGGCCTGCCCCCAGAAGGTGCCGGGCATGATGGTCAGGTCGAGCTTATTGGCTTCCAGCCGCTCGAAGAGCGTCAGTCCCGCATCCACCACCGGCTCGAGCGTCACCTCGGGGTGCAATTTCTGCAGCAACTGGATCAGCCGCGTGAGCCAGGTCATCGCGATCAGTTCCGTCACGCCCACGCGGAAGGTGCCGCGCAGCGTCTTGTCGAGGCTGATGTCATGCTGGATGCGCTGCCAGAGCCGCAAGGCCTCTTCCGCGAGCGGCAGCAGTTCGCGGCCGGAGTGAGCCAATTCCAGGCCGTGCGAGGTGCGATGCAGCAAGGGGCCGCCGAGCGAATCCTCGAGCTCGGCCAGGCGCTTCGAGATGGCCGACTGCGTGGTGTGCAGCTTCACCGCCGCCGCGCTGAAGCTCTGGAGCTTGGCGCTGAAGAGAAACGCCTCCAGCTGCTTGAAGGTGAAGTTCATTCCGCCGGAATGTACGCCCATGGCTGCGCAGGAGGAAAAGGAATACCTCGCCGCTCCGATTTCTCGTTTGTCCCGCGGCGGGCGCACTTCGATACTGCGCGCATGCTTCACATCGCTCCACGCCTGAACCGTATCAAGCCTTCCCCCAGCTCCATGGCCGGCCAGAGGGCGCGCGAACTGCGCGCAATGGGCCGGGACATCCTCGGCCTGACGGCGGGCGAGCCCGACTTCGACACGCCAGCCCACATCAAGGAGGCCGCAACCCGCGCCATGGCGGACGGCCAGACCCGCTACACCGACGTCGGTGGCACGCCGGCGCTAAAGGAAGCCACCGCGGGCAAGCTCCTGCGCGAGAACAGGCTGGCCTACGCGCCGGGCGAGATCATCGTGGGCACCGGCGCCAAGCAGGTGATCTTCAACGCGCTCATGTGCACGGTCGCGGCGGGCGACGAGGTCATCGTGCCGGCGCCCTACTGGGTGTCCTACCCCGACATCGCCCTGCTGGCCGGCGGTGTCCCGGTCTTCGTCGACTGCCCGGCGGCGGCGGGCTTCAAGCTCCAGGCCGCCGACCTCGAGCGCGCCATCACCGGCAGGACGCGCTGGCTGATGCTCAACTCGCCGAACAACCCGAGCGGGGCGACGTACACGCGCGCCGAGCTCCAGGCGCTGGCGGAGGTGCTGCGGCGCCATCCGCACGTCTGGATACTGACCGACGACATCTACGAGCACCTGATCTATGGCGGCGTCGAGTTCGCCACCATGGCCGAGGCGGCGCCCGACCTCAAGGACCGCACGCTGACGGTGAACGGCGTCTCCAAGGCCTACGCGATGACTGGCTGGCGCATCGGCTACGGCGCGGGCCCCTCGGCGCTCATCAAGGCGATGGTCAAGCTGCAGTCGCAAAGCACGTCCGGCCCGAACTCGATCGCCCAGGCGGCGGCCGTCGCGGCACTCACGGGGCCGCAGGACACCATCGCCAGCAACCGGCGCGAATACGAAACGCGGCGCGACATGGTGGTCGCCGCGCTCAATGCCATCGACGGCATCCGCTGCGAAGTGCCCGACGGTGCGTTCTACGTCTTCGCCTCATGCAGCGCGCTCTTCGGGCTTCGCACCCGCAAGGGCACGGCAATCGACAGCAGCGACGACTGGGTGATGCACCTGCTCGACTCGCAGAATCTCGCTGCACTCCAGGGCAGCGCCTACGGGGTGCCCACGCATTTCCGCATCTCCTTCGCAGCCAGCACCGAGCAGCTGCTGGAAGGCTGCCGACGCATCGCGCGGGCACGCGACGAACTCTCGGGTCAAGCCATCAACCAGGAACCGCAATGAAACTCCGCCCCCTTCTGAAGCTGCTGCCGGCCCTTGCCATCGGCACCGCCTGGTTCGGCACCACCCACGCATGGGCCGCCGATGCCTTTCCGTCGAAGCCGATCAAGATCCTCGTGGGCTTCTCGCCCGGCGGCTCCAACGACATGGTGGCGCGCCTGATCGGGCCGAAGCTGGCCGAAGGACTCGGGCAGCAGGTGCTGATCGACAACCGGCCGGGCGCCGGCGGCAACATCGCCGCGTCGGCCATGCTCGCCGCGCCCGCCGACGGACACACGCTGCTGATGTGCACCACGGGCACGCTGTCGATTCAGCCGCATGTGCTCAAGAGCATGCCCTTCGACTCCGAGAAGGACATCGTGCCGGTCACGCAGGTGGTCAACGCGCCCTACATGCTGCTGGTCAATTCGAATCTGCCGGTGAAGAGCGTGAAGGAACTCATCGCCTACGCCAGGCAGAAGCCCGGCGAGATCAACTTCGCCTCCTCGGGCACGGCAACGGGCGGGCACCTTGCGGGCGAAATGCTGAAGAGCCGCGCGGGCATCGACATCGTCCACGTGGCCTACAAGGGCACCGGCCAGGCGATGACGGACCTCATCGCGGGCCAGGTCTCGATGATCTTCGACCAGCCCGTGAGCTCGATGCAGTACGCCCGCTCGGGCAAGCTGCGCGCACTGGCGGTCGCCAGCCCGCGCCGGCTGCCGGCCTTTCCGGACATCCCGACCGTGGCGGAAGCCGGCGTTCCCGACTTCGACCCCGTGACCTGGGCCGGCATCTGCGCGCCGAAGAACACGCCGACGGCCGTGGTCGAGCGCATCCAGCGCGAAGTCGCCAAGGTGCTGGCGATGCCCGAGATTGCCAAGCGGCTCATCGCCGACGGGCTGGAGCCCGTGGGAAGCACGCCGGAGCAGTTCCGCGCCTTCCTGGCTGCGGACAAGCGCAAGTGGGGCCGCGTGGTGAAGGACGCCGACGTCAAGGCCGAATGAACGGGAACCCGAGCATGAACCAGCTTCCAGACATCGTCCGCGACTTCGAGCGCGTCTCCTCCGAGCAGATTCGCCAGGCTTCGGCCTTCCAGCCGGCCATCCTCGCCGACGTGGCGGGCCGCCGCGGCGCCCTGCACGGCCGCATCCAGGCCTTGCGCCATCGGATGACACTGGCGGGCAGCGCGCTCACGGTGGAAGTGCGGCCCGGCGACAACCTGATGATCCATGCCGCCATCGCGCTCGCGAAGCCCGGCGACGTGCTGGTGATCGACGGCAAGGGCGACCAGAGCGCAGCCCTCATGGGCACGATCATGATGAACGCCTGCCGCCAGGTCGGCATCGCGGGCGTGGTGATCGACGGCGCGGTGCGCGACAGCGTGGAAATCGACGAGATGGACTTCCCGGTGTTCTCGGTCGGCACCAATCCCAATGGGCCGACCAAGCTGGCCTCGGGGCGCATCGGGCATCCAGTGTCTGTGGGCGGCGTGGCGGTACGCCCCGGCGATCTCGTCATCGGCGATGCGGATGGCGTGGTCGTCATCGAGCGGGAGAAGGTGGAGACGCTTCTTCAGACGGCGGCGAAGAAGGTCGAGGACGAGGCTGCGCGCATCGAGGCCATCAAGAATGGCAACACGGCTGCCAAATGGCTGAACTCCGCGCTGCGCAACGCGGGCGTTCTCAAGGAAAACGAGATCCTCTAGGGTCGGCGTCATCAGTCGATGACGCGGACACGAAGAAAAGGCCCGAAGGCCCGTTCTTCATGCTTGCCGGTTCGGCTTACAGGCCTGCTTGGCGCGTGAACGACACGCTGGGCTTCTTGTAGGCTTGCGGCACTTCGTCGCGGTAGAACGCGCGGCGGTCGAGGCTGGCGAGCGGGTCGTGGGCCTTGGCAACGGCTTCGGCTTGCACGGTCGCGCGGTTGGCGGTCGACGTGAAGGTCTGTGCACCAGCGCTGGAGGCATCGGCGTACTCGTTGCCGGCGCGTGCGGCGGCAGCGGCTTGCGGTGCGACTTCCGCGCGGGTGACAGAAGAGTTCACGACGTGCACGCCGTCGTAGGTTTCTGCATGAGCTCCGGCAGCGGCCAGGAGCGAGAGAGCAGCAGCAGCGAGGATCTTCGAGGCATTCATTTCAATCTCCTTCAGGGGGTTGGTTGGTGAGGAGAAGTTTGATCCTGAAAAGCCTCGGAAAACGCCGGCAAAAGGAACCACGGCGTTCACGGGATTGAAACAATCGAGCCCTTGAAAAACAACTGGTCTTCAGTGGCTGATCATCCACGGTCGCCGTGACGGCGCAGACTTGGCCCCGCTCGGCGCCGTCACCGTCGCGCTTCGTTTGCCCGAGCCGCAGCAGCCGCACCCCGCCGGGTGCTTGAAGCGCGCGTAGTCGCGCGAGCTGCCCGGCTCGTGCCGCGCGCGCTCGTTGGTTTCCATGCCGCGGCGCGTGCCAGAGGCCATCAGTGCGAGCCGCGGCGCGGCCGACAGCACGCGCGGCGAAGCGCATCCGCAATCGGGGCACGCAGCCGGCTCGTCGCGTAGGCCTGAGGGCCGCAACGCCTCGAAGCCCCCGCACTGCCCGCAGGCGTAGTCGTAGGTCGGCATGGCTGGCTTCAGCGCAGGTCGTGCGACAGCGGCATGTCGATGCTGCCGTCGATGAACTTCACCGGCCCCGAGGCGTTCGGGTTGATGTCGAAGTCGAAGATGCCCGTGGGCAGCCACAGCGTGGCGCACGAGTTGGGCACGTCGACCACCCCGCTGATGTGGCCCTGCACCGGCGCCGTGCCCAGGATCGAATAGGCCTGCGCGCCCGAGTAGCCGAACTTCTTCAGGTACTCGATGGCGTTCAGGCAGGCCTGGCGGTAGGCCACGTTGACGTCGAGGTAGTGCTGCTTGCCGCTCTCGTCGACCGAGATGCCTTCGAAGATCAGGTAGTCGTTGTACTGCGGCGTGATCGGGCTGGGCTTGAAGATCGGGTTCTTGATGCCGTACTTGGCCATGCCGCCCTTGATGAGCGTGACCTTCATGTGCACCCAGCCGGCCATCTCGATGGCACCGCAGAAGGTGATCTCACCGTCGCCCTGGCTGAAATGCAGGTCGCCCACGCTCAGGCCCGCGCCGTCGACGTACACGGGGAAGAACACCTTGGAGCCGCGCGACAAATCCTTGATGTCGCAGTTGCCGCCGTGCTCGCGCGGCGGCACGGTGCGCGCGCCTTCGGCGGCTGCCTTGGCGCGGGCATCACCGGTCATCTTGCCCATGTGGGCAGTGCCCGCAAACGGCGGGTTCGCGAGGCCGGGCACGCGCTCCGGATCGGTGGCGATGAGGGCCTTCTCGCGCTCGTTCCACATGTCGAGCATGGGCTTGTCGGGCAGGCAGCCGATCAGGCCGGGGTGGATCAGCCCCGCGAAGTTCACGCCCGGAACGTGGCGTGAACTGGTGAACATGCCCTTGAAGTCCCAGATCGATTTCTGCGCCTCGGGGAAGTGGTCGGTCAGGAAGCCGCCGCCGTTCTTCTTCGAGAAGAAGCCGTTGAAGCCCCAGAGGCTGTCCTGCTTGGCGCCGATGTCGAGCAAATCGACCACCAGCAGGTCGCCGGGCTCCGCGCCCTTCACGCCCACGGGGCCCGAGAGGTAGTGGACGGTGCTCAGGTCGATGTCGCGCACGTCGTCGGCGCTGTCGTTGTTCTTGATGAAGCCGCCGGTCCAATCGAAAGTCTCGAGGATGAAGTCGTCGCCCGGGTTGACCCAGCAGGCCATCGGAATGTCCGGATGCCAGCGGTTGTGGATGTTCTCGTTCTCGACGGGCGACTTGGTCAGGTCGACCTTGATCAGCGTGTCAGTCATGTGCAGTGGCTCCTGGTTGGGTTGGTTGCGGTCAGGTCAAACGGAGAGATAGGCCTTGATGTGGTCGACATCGGTCTTCTCGCGCGCGGTCTCGTGCACGAGCCGGCCGCCTTCGATGACGAAGAGCCTGTCGGCCACGTCCATCGCGAAACTGAGCACCTGCTCGGACACGACGATGGTGATGCCGCGCAGCTTGCGGATCTCGTTGAGCGCCTTGGCGATGTCCTTGATGATCGAAGGCTGGATACCTTCGGTGGGCTCGTCGAGCAGCAGCACCTTAGGGTCGGTGACGAGGGCGCGCGCAATCGCCAGCTGCTGCTGCTGGCCGCCGGAAAGGTTGCCGCCCTTGCGGGTCTTCATGTCCCACAGAACGGGGAACAGCGCGTAGATTTCCTCGGGGATGCGGCGGGTCTTCGAGTTCTCCAGGCCGGTCTGGATGTTCTCCTCCACCGTGAGCGTCGGAAAGATCATCCGGCCTTGCGGTACGTAGGCGATGCCCTTGGCGACGCGGCGAAAGCTCTCGTCGCGCGACACGTCCTGGCCTGCTACCTCGATGCGCCCGCTCTTCAAGGGCAAGATTCCCATCAGGCCCTTGAACAGCGTGGTCTTGCCCATGCCGTTGCGGCCCATGATGGCTATCGTTTCGTTGGCCCTTCCCTCGAACGAGATACCGTGCAGGGCCTCGCTCTGGCCGTAGGCTACGTGCAGGTCTTCTACCTTCAGCATGAGGTTGCTCATATTCTTGGACTCGTTTGGGTTGTGTTCGGGGTGCTTGCACAGGCCATCGGGTACTCCCCTCCGCGAATGTCCCCCGGGCTTCGCCCTCCTCCTTTATTTCGCTGCGGGGAGCACCCGACGCCCTGTGCAAGAGGACACGCTGCTGGTTCGCGGCCGATCAACCTCCGGAGCGAACAACGCTCACGTCGATGGGGTGCCTTGCGCAGCGAAATAAAGGAGGAGGCCGAAGGCCGGGGGACATTCGCGGAGCAAGGTACCCCGTCGGCGTGAGCGAGCCCTGAACGACGGCGCCTCATCTAGTGCCCCAGATAGACATCGATGACCTTGGGATCCGCCTGCACCTTCTCCATAGGCCCTTCGGCAAGGATCTTTCCCTGGTGCATGACGGTGACCTTGTGCGCGATCTGCTTCACGAAGGCCATGTCGTGCTCGATGACGATCACCGCGCGGTTCTGGCAGATGCGCTTGAGCAGGTCGGCCGTGAGTTCGCGTTCGCGCGCGCTCATGCCGGCGATGGGCTCGTCGAGCATCAACAGCTCCGGCTCTTGCATCAGCAGCATGCCGATCTCGAGCCACTGCTTCTGGCCGTGGCTCAGCAGGCCGGCCTCGGTGTCCAGCCTGTCGGCAAGGCCGATGTCTTCGGCAACGACCTGTACCTTGTCCTTGACCTCGTCGTCGCACCTGAAGGCCAGCGCACCGAACACCGAGCGGCCCTTCGGGAATGAGACCTCCAGGTTCTGGAACACCGAGAGGTTCTCGTAGATCGACGGCGTCTGGAACTTGCGGCCTATGCCCAGCCGCACGCGCTTGTGTTCGGCCAGCTTCGTGAGCTCGGTGTTGTTGAACTTGATACTGCCGGCGTTTGCACGCGTCTTGCCGCAGATCAGGTCGAGCAGCGTGGTCTTGCCGGCTCCATTGGGGCCGATGATCACGCGCAGTTCGTTGCGGTCGATGTACAGCGTGAGGTCGTCGATGGCCTTGAAGCCGTCGAAGGACACGGTGAGGTCTTCCACGGCGAGCGCGAAGTCGGTGTTGCTCATGAGGGTGTGGCTCCGGGTTCAGGCGCGCTGGCTGCCGACGCCGTCGGGCAGCGTGGGTTCGGACGGTGTTGCTGCGGGTGCCACGGGTGCTGCGGCCGCTGGTCGCCTGACTGCCGCATCGCGCAAGGCTTGGCGGCGCGATTTCCACCACGGCCGGATCTTTTCTTCCCACAACCCCGCGAGCCCCATCGGGAACGCCATGGTCACGCCGATGAAGAGGCCCGCCATCAGGAACAGCCACAGGTCCGGAAAGCTCTCCGAGAACAGCGTCTTGCCCGCATTCACCAGCAGCGCGCCATACACCGCGCCCACCAGGCTCATGCGCCCGCCCACCGCACAGAAGATCACCATCTCGATCGAAGGCACGATGCCCACGAAACTCGGCGACATGAAACCCACCTGCAGCGCGAACATCGCACCACCGATGCCCGAAAGCCCGGCCGCCAGGCAGAAGATGAAGACCTTGAAGTTCGACACGTCGTAGCCCGAGAAGCGCACACGGTCTTCCTTGTCGCGCATGGCCAGCAGCAGCGTGCCGAGCTTGCTGGTCTGCACCCAGCGGCACAGCACGATGCTCGCCACCAGCAGGCCGACGCAGACGTAATACAGCACGTACTTGGCGCCGTCTGTGCGCGTGTCCCAGCCCAGCATCGTCTTCAGGTCGGTCATGCCGTTCACGCCGCCCGTGTAGCCCTGCTGGCCGATGATGAGCACGGTGCAGATCAGCGCCACCGCCTGCGTGATGATCGCGAAGTACACCCCGCCCACGCGCCGCTTGAACATCGCGAAGCTCACGAGCCAGGCCAGCGCCATCGGTGCAAGAACCACCAGCGCGAGGCTCAGCGGCAGGCTCTTGAACGGCAGCCACAGCGCGGGAAGTTCGGTGATCTGGTTCCAGTCCATGAAGTCCGGAATGCCGGGCGTGGTCTGGATCTTGGTGGAAACGGGGTCGGAGGCTTCGAGCTTGAGGAACATCGCCATCGCATAGCCGCCGATGCCGAAGAAAACGCCCTGCCCCAGGCTCAGCACACCGCCGTAGCCCCACACCATGACGAGGCCCACGGCCACGAAGGCGTAGGTGAGGTACTTGCCCACGAGGTTGAGGCGGAAGATGTCGAGCGACAGCGGCAGCACCACCGCGAGCAGCAGCACCAGCAGCAACAGGCTGCCGAGCTGGTAGCGCTGGATCGAGGCCTTGATGAAATTCATCGGAACGTTCTCCAAAACAGGAATCGGGTTCAGCGGCGGACCTTGACTGCGAATAGGCCCTGCGGTCGCATCATCAGGATCAGCACGATCAGCGACAGCGTCAGCACCTTGGCCATCGAGCCGGTCATGAAGAACTCGGAAATCGACTGCGTCTGCGCGATGCCGAAGGCCGATACAACCGTGCCCAGCAGGCTGGCCGCACCACCGAAGGTGACGACCAGGAAGGCGTCGACGATGTAGAGCGAGCCCGAGGTCGGCCCGGTGGAGCCGATGGTGGTGAAGGCCGCGCCCGCCATGCCGGCAATGCCGCAGCCGATGGCGAAGGTGAGTCGGTCGGTCTTCTTCGTGTCGATGCCGGTGGCGTTGGCCATCGTGCGGTTGGCGACGGTGGCGCGCACCCTGAGGCCCCAGCGGCTCTTGTGCAGCGCGATCAGCACGCCGCCGGTGACCAGCGCGGTGAGGGCCAGCACGAACAGGCCGTTGATCGGAATGTCCAGGCCCTCGTGCGGCGTCCACGAGCCCATGAGCCATTCGGGCAGCGTCGGGCTCACTTCCTTCGGGCCGATGAAGGTGCGGAAGATCTGCTGCAGGCCCAGACTCACGCCCCAGGTGGCGAGCAGCGTGTCGAGCGGTCGCTTGTAGAGGTGTCGAATCAGCACCCACTCCACGAGCCAGCCGACGATGAAGGCGAAGACGAAGGCCAGCCCGATGGCGATCGGGAAGTAGTACGGCATGAACGCGGGCGCCAGGCTCTCGGTGACGCGCGCGGCCAGGTAGATCGAGTAGGCGCCGATGGTCATGAACTCGCCATGCGCCATGTTGATCACGCCCATCTGGCCGAAGATGATCGCCAGGCCCAGCCCCATCAGCAGCAGCACCGCGAAGAGGCTCAGCCCCGCGAAGCCCTGCATGAGGCCGATGTTCATCATGTCCGACAGAGTCATGGCGGAGGTTCCGGAGTGTTGGAGTTACTCCCTCTCCCTCTCCCGCGTGCGGGAGAGGGTTGGGGTGAGGGTCGACTTACTGATAGCCCTTCGGAAACGGATCCGGCCTGATCAACTCAGCCGACTCCGCCACCACCTTGAACGTCCCATCCAGCTGCCCCTGCCCGATGCGCGCCTTGCTCCACAGGTGGTGGTTCGCATCCAGCTTCACGTAGCCTTCCGGCGCCGTCTTCAGCTCGATGCCCGGCGAGCCGGCCACGACCTTGTCCACATCGAAGCTGCCCGCCTTCTCCACCGCCGCCTTCCACAGCCACGGCCCCAGATACCCCGCCTGCGTCACGTCGCCGATCACCGCGTCCTTGCCGTACTTCGCCTTGAAGGCTTCCACGAACTTCTTGTTGTTCGCGTTGTCCAGCGACTGGAAGTACTTCATCGACGAGTAGAAGCCCGCGAAGTTCTCGCCGCCCACGCCAGTCATTTCGTCTTCCGTCACGGCCAGCGTCAGCAGGAACTGCTTGTCGCCGGTGATGCCCGCGGCCTTCAACTGCTTGTAGAAAGCCACGTTCGAGCCGCCCACCACCGCCGCGAAGATGCAGTCCGGCTTGGCCACCTTGATCTTGTTGATCAGCGAGTTGAAGTTGGTGTGGCCCAGCGGGTAGTACTCCTCGCCTTTGACCGAACCCTTCTGGAAATTCTCGATGTGCTTGCGCGCGATCTTCATCGAGGTGCGCGGCCAGATGTAGTCGGAGCCCACCAGGAAGAAGGTCTTGGCCTTCTTCTCCTTCGCGCCCCAGTCCAGGCCCCAGATGATCTGCTGCGTGGCTTCCTGGCCGGTGTAGATCACGTTCTTGCTCTGCTCCAGGCCTTCGTAGAAGGTCGGGTAGTACAGCAGGCCGTTCTCTTTCTCGAACACCGGCAGCACGGCCTTGCGCGAGGCGCTGGTCCAGCAGCCGAACACGGCGGCGCAGTGGTCGTTGACGAGCAGCTTCTTCGACTTCTCGGCAAACGTGGGCCAGTCGGAGGCGCCGTCTTCCTTGATGACCTTGATCTTGCGGCCGAGGATGCCGCCCATCGCGTTGATCTGGTCGATGGCGAGCTGCTCGGCCTGGATGGAGCCGGTCTCCGAAATGGCCATGGTGCCGGAGGACGAGTGTAGCTGGCCCACCGTCACCTCGGTGTCGGTCACGGCGAGCTTGGTGGTGTTCACCTTGGCCGTGGGGAACTGTCCCTGGCCGAAGCTGAGGCCGCTCAGGCCCAACACGGGCAACGCGGCGGCGCCCTGCAGCAGACGGCGGCGGCGCAATGCCAGGGCATCGAGAGAAAGATCGGAATCACGCGACATCAGGAAACTCCAGGCAGGTTGTTGGAAAGTAGGGCCGCGCACCATCGAAGTGCATCGGACGGTGCCCCGAGCACCATGGCTGGTACTTTAGAAATCACCTGCGTACTCGCGAATACGTCATTCAACGTAGCGGTGCGCAGGCGCCCTGCCTGCAGACTCGAAGGCACGACATTGGCGGCAATGCAACCGGGGAGCACTTCTTGCTGTGTCCGCCCTCATGCCACCGCCGCCGCGAGAACCCGCCATGCAATCCGTCTCCGGACAGAAGATCTTTCGCATCCGCCGCGACTACAACGCCTGGGTCGCGAACGAGACGCTGGAGGACTACGCGCTGCGCTACACGCCACGCAGCTTCCGCAAATGGTCGGAGTTCCGCGTGGCGAACGCGGCCTTCGGCGCCACCTCCTTTCTGGCGCTGGAGGCCATCGGCGGGGCCATCGCACTGAGCTACGGCTTCTCGAACGCGCTGTGGGCCATCCTGGTGGTGGGGCTCATCACCTTCCTCACCGGGCTGCCGATCTCCTACTACGCGGCGCGCCACGGCGTGGACATGGACCTGCTCACGCGCGGCGCGGGCTTCGGCTACCTGGGCTCCACCCTCACCTCGCTGATCTACGCGAGCTTCACCTTCATCTTCTTCGCGCTGGAGGCGGCCATCCTCGCGCTGGCGCTGCAGATGTACCTGGACTGGCCGCTGTGGCTGCTTTACATGGTGTCGTCGATCGTCATCATTCCGCTGGTGGCGCGCGGCATCACGCTCATATCGGGGCTGCAGCTGTGGACGCAGCCGATCTGGATCGTGCTGTTCGTCTGCCCCTTCGTCGCGGTGCTGGCGAAGAAGCCCGAGCTGTACGCCGACTTTACCGGCCTCGTGGGCCGCACCTCGGACAGCAGCGGCTTCGATCCGCTGATGTTCGGCGCGGCCGCCACGGTGGCCTTCTCGCTGGTGGTGCAGATCGGCGAACAGGTCGACTACCTGCGCTTCCTGCCCGAGAAGACCGCCGCCAACCGCGTGCGCTGGTGGACAGCGGTGCTCGTCTCCGGGCCGGGCTGGATCGTGCCGGGCATGCTGAAGATGATGGGCGGCGCGTTTCTCGCCTTCCTGGCGCTGCAGCACGAGATACCGGCCAATCATGCGATCGAGCCCACGCAGATGTACCTCACGGGCTTCTCGTACGTGCTGCGCGACCCGGCCTGGGTGCTGGGCATCACGGTGCTGTTCGTGGTGGTCTCGCAGATGAAGATCAACCTGACCAACGCCTACGCGGGCTCGCTCGCGTGGTCGAACTTCTTCGCGCGGCTCACGCACAGCCACCCGGGGCGCGTGGTATGGCTGGTGTTCAACGTGGTCATCGCCATCCTGCTGATGGCATTGGGCGTGTTCGCGGCGCTGGAGCACGTGCTGGGTTTCTACAGCAACATCGCCATCGCCTGGGTCGGCGCGCTGGTGGCCGACCTGGTCATCAACAAGCCGCTGGGGTGGAGCCCGAAGACCATCGAGTTCAAGCGCGCGCACCTGTACGACATCAACCCGGTCGGGCTGATGGCGATGCTGGTGGCCGCCGCGCTGGCGATGCTGGCCTACTCGGGCGTGCTCGGCCACTGGGCAAAAGCCTTCTCGCCCTTCATCGCGCTGGCGACGGCCATGGCCGTGTCGCCGCTGCTGGCCTGGCGCACGCGCGGACGCTACTACCTCGCACGCCATGACATCGACCGCTGGACGCCCGGTCAGAACGTGAAGTGCTCGGTGTGCGACAACAGCTTCGAGTCGGAAGACATGGCGCACTGCCCGGCCTACAGCGCACCGATCTGCTCGCTGTGCTGCACGCTCGAATCGCGCTGCCACGACCGCTGCAAGACCGACTCGCGCGCGGCCGAGCAGATGAGCGGCTGGCTGCAGGCGCTGCTGCCGCCGGCGCTGTCGGCGCGGCTCAACTTCCGCGTGGCGCATTACCTGCTGATTGCCACCTCGCTCATTGCATTGCTGGCCACCGTGGTCGGCGTGGTCTATGCGCAGGAGGCGCTGGCGGGCACGAGCGATTCGGTCATGGCCACGGCCTTCCTGAAAGTGTTCGCGCTGCTCTCGGTGGTGGCCGCGGTCGCCGCATGGTGGGTGGTGCTGGGCAGCGAGAGCCGGCAGATGGCGCAGGAAGAATCGATGCGCCACAACAACCTGCTCGCGCTCGAGATCGAGGCGCACCGCCGCACCGACGCCGCGCTGCAGACCGCCAAGGAAGCCGCCGAGGCAGCGAACCAGGCCAAGACGCGCTATGTGGCCGGCATGACGCACGAGTTGCGCACGCCGCTCAATAGCATCCTGGGCTACTCGCAGATCCTGCTCAAGGGCGACGCGGTCGCGCCCCCGCGCGAGGCGGTGCAGACCATTCATCGCAGCGGCGAGCACATGCTGGGCCTGATCGACGGGCTGCTCGACCTGGCGCGCATCGAGGCCGGCCGGCTGCAGCTCGAACCCGCGCCGCTCGCGCTGCCCGCCTTTCTCGACCAGCTCGTGCATATGGTGCGCCCGCAGGCCGAGAACAAGGGCCTGGCCTTCGTCTGCACGCATGCGGGGCAGTTGCCGCCGTGGGTACACGCCGATGCGAAATGGCTGCGGCAGATCCTCATCAACCTGCTGACCAATGCCGTGCGATTCACCGACAGCGGTACGGTCACGCTGCATGTGGATGCGCGGCGCGAGGTGCTGCGCTTCGACGTGGTCGACACCGGCATCGGCGTCGCGCCGCAGGACCACCAGCGCATCTTCCTGCCCTTCGAGCGCGGCGCAGCGGGCCGCCGCCGTGGCGAGCCGGGCACGGGACTGGGCCTCACCATCACCGGGCTGCTCACCTCGCTGATGGGCGGCGAGCTCAAGCTGGCGCAGACCTCGTCGCAGGGCAGCACCTTCAGCGTGCGCGTGTACCTGCGCGAGGTGGCCGACCCCGGCCCCCAGGCCAAGGCCGGCGCACTGCGGCAGCCCGTGTCGGGCTACATCGGCGCGCGCCGCACGCTGCTGGTGGTCGACGACCAGCCCGTGCAGCGCCAGATGCTGGCCGGCATGCTCGCACCGCTGGGCTTCGAGATACGCGAGGCCGCGAGCGGCACCGAATGTCTCGACAGCCTGCGCGAAGAATTGCCCTCGGCCATCCTGCTCGATCTGACGATGGACGACATGGACGGCTGGCAGACCGCCACCTCGGTGCGCGCCTCGGGCTTCGGGGACATCCCGATCATCATCGTCTCGGCCAACATGTTCGAGAACAAGAACGAGCGCCTGCAAGCGGCGGGCTGCCAGGCCTTTGTGGGCAAGCCGGTGATCGAGTCGGAGCTGATCGCCACGCTGGAGCGCCACCTCGGGCTCGAATGGCTGTCGACCGCCGATGCGCTCGCGCCTCTCGCGGGTGAAGCAGAAGAAGCGCCGCAGCGCCCCCGGCAACTCGCTCTTTCGGAAGACGACCGCGCCGAACTCATGCGCCTCGTGCAGATGGGCCACGTGCGCGGCCTGCACACGGCGCTCGACCGGCTGGCAGCCGCCTCGCCCGCCGCCGCAACGACCTGCACCTGGCTGCGCGGCATGGTCGTGCGCTTCGAACTCGACAACCTCCGCAACGCACTGGCCGAAGATGCAGACACCCTCGCCCCTTGAATCGTCATCCGAACGGCCCGTGGTGCTGGTGGTGGACGACGCGCCCAGCAGCCTCGGCATGCTGTGCGACACGCTGGAGGCCAGCGGCTACACCGTGCTGGTGGCGGTCGACGGCGAGGCCGCGCTGCAGCGGCTCGAACTCGTGGTGCCCGACGCGATCCTGCTCGACGGCCTGATGCCCGGTCTCTCGGGCTTCGAGACCTGCCGGCGCATCAAGTCCAACCCCGCGCTCGCGCACATCCCGGTGCTGTTCATGACGGGCCTGTCGGAAACCTCGCACGTGGTCGAGGGCTTCGAGTGCGGCGGCGTCGACTACGTGGTGAAGCCGATCCGCGCACAGGAGGTGCTGGCGCGGCTGCACACGCACGCGCGCAACGCCCGCATCACGCGCATGGCGCGCGACGCGGTCGATGTGGCCGGCATGGGCGTGGTGTTCGTCGACACGCGCGGACGCATCGCGTGGCGCTCGCCACAGGCCGCGCTGTGGCTGCACGCGCTCGAAGACCCGGTGGCGCCGGGCCTGCTGCCCGCGTCGCTGGAACCGGCGCTGGCACAGGGCGCGGCCATTGCCATCGGCACCGCCACGGGCATGCGGCTGTCGGTGCGCAACCTGGGCGCCGCGGCGCTCGGCGAGACGATGCTGCTGTTCGCCATCCAGCGTGAAGGCCCGGCGGCCCGGCTGGCCGATGCCGCCCTCACGCCGCGCGAGACCGAGGTGCTCTCCTGGCTCGCCAAGGGCAAGACCAACCGCGACATCGGCGACATCCTCGGCACCAGCCCGCGCACGGTGAACAAGCACCTGGAGCACATCTTCGAGAAGCTGGGGGTGGAGACGCGGGCGGCTGCAGCGGCGCTGGCGAGCGGTATGTAACCCCCATGGGGTAACCGCCCCAATGGCACGGGGCTATAGGTCGCGAATACTTTGGTTGCATTCAAAATGAGAACGCCACCGGAGTCAACAATGCTCTCAAGCCTCCTGCAGTTTCCTCCCCGCGAAAGTGCGTACAGGCGCAAGTTCCTGAACAACACGGACGAGAACCTCTTCATGGGCTCGTTCGAGAGCTTCGCGGCAGCCGAGGCCGGCGCGCCGCCCTCCAAAGCCGTGGGCTACGCCAATGCCGATGCGAGCGATCTCTACAGCCCGCAGATCTATTTCTACGACTATCCCGGCCTCTTCTGGCTGGGCCGCTCCATCGATGCGGGGCTGACGCGCGTGTTCGACCTCGGCGGACACGTTGGCATCAAGTACTACGCATTCCGGCGCGTGCTGACCTACCCCGCCACCCTGCAGTGGACCGTGTGCGACGTGCCCGGCGTGGTCGAGAGCGGCCGCGCGATGGCGGTGAAGCGGGAGGCCAGCGCGCAGCTCGGCTTCACCACCGACTACCGCGACGCGAGCGGCTGCGACGTGCTGTATGTCTCGGGCAGCCTGCAGTACCTGCCGACGCGCATGGACGCGATTCTTTCCGCGCTGGCCGTGAAGCCCACGCGCATCATCATGAACACCACGGCCGTGCACCCCGAGCGCACGATCTACACGCTCAACAGCATCGGCGTGGCCGTGTGCGCCTATCGCATCCAGCACCACGACGAACTCCTGGCCGATCTCGCACGTTCGGGCTACAGGAAGCGCGACGTGTGGCGCAACGAAGGCAAGCCGATCGAGGTGCCCTTCGTCGCCGGCGGCGACAAGCCGTACTACGCGGGCTGCTGCTTCGACCTCGTCGACTGACGCGCACCAACCGGCCGGGGAACTCCGGCCGGCAAATCCCTGCTGGTGACTTGGCGCCGCTTCGGGCATCGCGGCGGCGCAGTGCCGCGAAAAAAATCTTGACCGCCTCCAAAAAGATATTAAAGTGATATCACTTTTAACGGAGGCATCCATGCAAGAGAAGACCCGCAACACTCCACGGCCCGTGCGCAAGGAGCGCCCCTACCGGTCGATCAACGGATACGGCGTGTGCGCGGTGGTGCTGCTGCTGATCGCCGTCGGCGTGCTGGCGATAGTGCAACGCCTGATGCCTCTGCCGATGAGCATCCTGCTGATCGTGGTGGGCCTCGTGCTGATCCCCGGCCTCTACATGCTGCAGCCCAACGAGGGCATCATCCTCACGCTGTTCGGCGAGTACCAGGGCACCGACCGCACCGAAGGCCTGCGCTGGACCAACCCGCTGCAGAGCGGCCAGAAGATCTCGCTGCGCGCACGCAACCTCAACACGCCGCCGCTGAAGGTGAACGACAAGCGCGGCAACCCGGTGGAGATCGGCGCGGCGGTGGTGTGGAGGGTCTACGACACGGCGCAGGCCGTGTTCGAGATCGATGACTACAACAGGTTCGTCGCCATCCAGGCCGAAGCCGCGATCCGCCACCTCGCCACCCTCTACGCCTACGACAGCGGCGACGACCTGCACAGCGAAGAGACCACGCTGCGCGCCGGGCTCGACACGGTGGCCGACGCGCTCAAGGAGGAGCTGAACCAGCGCTTCGCCAGCGCGGGCGTCGAGGTGCTCGACGCCAAGCTCACCCACCTCGCGTACGCACCGGAGATCGCGCAGGTGATGCTGCGCCGCCAGCAGGCAGTAGCCATCGTCAGTGCGCGGCACCAGATCGTGGCGGGTGCGGTCGGCATGGTCGAAGCGGCGCTCAAGGGCCTGTCGGAGCGCAATCTCGTGGTGCTGGACGACGAACGCAAGGCCTCGATGGTGTCCAACCTGCTGGTGGTGCTGTGCTCGGACCGCGAGACGCAGCCCGTGGTGAACACCGGTACGCTGTACACCTGAAGCCCGCTCCCGACCCTCTCGATGGCCAGTCCCGGAAAAAAATCCTACCCCCTGCGCATCGACCCGGCCTTGTGGGCCGAGATCGAACGCCTGGCGGCGCAGGAGCTGCGAAGCGCGAACGCGCAGGTCGAGTTTTTGCTGCGCGAAGGCCTGGCCAGGCGCGGGCGCCTGCCGGCCACGGACGCCAACGCGACCGGCAAGCCTGCGCCGTCTCGGTGATAACCCCGAATCCGCTGAAGGCGGAATGACAGCCCCGGCTTCTACGATGGCAACGACAGGCGGCCTCCAGGCCACCGCCCTTTTCTTCCTTCCGGAGACATCGTGACGAAGCCCCTTCCTTCCCCCTTCCTCGCCCTTACCCGCCGCGCCGCCTTGCCACTGGTCGCGGCCCTCGCGCTCGCCGGCTGCGGCACCCTCGGCGGCGGCAACAAACCTGCGGGCGAAGACATCCACGTCATGACCTCGGGCGGCTTCACCGCCGCCTACAACGACCTGCGGCCCGAGTTCGAGCGCAGCAGCGGCCGCAGCGTGAAGACCGCCTATGGCGCCTCGATGGGCAACGCCGCCGACTCCATCCCCAGCCGCCTCGTGCGCAACGAGCCCGCCGACGTGGTGATCCTCGCGCGCCCCGCGCTCGATGCGCTGGTGGCGCAAGGCAGGGTGGTGGCGGGCAGCCAGGTCGACCTGGTGCGCTCGTCCATCGGCTTCGCGGTGCGCAAGGGCGCGCCCAAGCCCGACATCGGCACGGTCGACGCGCTCAAGCGCACGCTGCTCGCGGCACCGTCGATCGCCTACTCGGCGAGCGCGAGCGGCACCTACTACGAGACCGAGCTGCTCAAGAAGCTGGGCATCGAAGACCAGGTGAAGCCCAGGAGCAAGCGCATCCTGAGCGAGCGCGTCGGCACCGTGGTGGCGCGCGGCGATGCGGCGCTCGGCCTGCAGCAGGTGAGCGAGCTGCTGCCCATCGAGGGCATCGACTACATCGGCCCGCTGCCCGCCGAGGTGCAGCGCGTGACGGTGTTTTCCGCAGGCGTCGCCACTGCGTCGAAGCAGCCCGATGCGGCGCGGCAACTAATCCGCTATCTCAACTCGCCGGCCGCCGCGCCGACCATCGCGAAGACCGGGTTGGAGCCACTGGCCGCGCCGTAAACTGGCCGGCCTTCCCAGCTTTCATCGACGCTCCAACGCCATGACACAGCCGACCATCTCCCCCGCCCTCGTTTCCGCTTTCGCGCCCAGCGGCACGCTGCGCGCCTCGATCAACCTCGGCAACCCGATCCTCGCCAACAAGGACGTCGCCACGGGCGAGCCCGTCGGCGTGTCGATCGACGTTGCACGCGAGTTCGCGCGGCGGCTTGGCGTGGGCATCGAGCTGGTGGTGTTCGAGAAGGCCGCGGCCTCGGTGGACGCGGTGAAAAACGAGAAGGCCGACATCGGCTTCTTCGCGGTCGATCCGGCGCGCAGCGAAGGGCTGCGCTTCACGGCACCCTACGTGCTGATCGAAGGCAGCTACCTCGTGCCCGAATCGTCGGTGCTGACCGACAACGCGCAGGTCGATGCCGAAGGCCATCGCATCTCGGTCGGCGCGGGCAGCGCCTACGACCTGTTCCTCACGCGCGAGATCAAGGCCGCCGAGATCGTGCGCCTCCAGGGTGCAGGCCCTGCGCTCGCCGCGTTGCGTGCGGGCCAGGTCGAGGTGGCGGCGGGCATCCGCCAGCTGCTCGAAGGCGAAGCTGCCCGCATGCCGGGCGTGCGTGTGCTGCCGGGACGCTTCATGGTGATCCAGCAAGCCATGGGCACACCGGCCGGCCGTGGGGCCGAGGCGCAAGCGTTGCTCTCGTCCTTTGTCGAGGAGATGAAGGCCTCGGGGTTTGTGGCCGATGCGTTGAAACGCCATCGCATCGAGGGTGCGATCGTTGCGCCGTAATTAAGCGCTCTCGTTCGGGGCGTGTGCACAGGCCACCGGGTACTCCCCTCCGCGAATGTCCCCCGCTTCGCTCCTCCTTTATTTCGCTGCGGGGAGCACTCTGAACGATCACGCCGATGCGGGGGCCTTTTTCGCGAAATAAAGGAGGAGCGAAGCGGGGGACATTCGCGAAAAAGGTCACCGCGTCGGCGTGAGCGACGCACTGAACAAAGCAGCGCGAAATCAAAGCTTGTGTGCCTCCACAGGCCCTTGTGAGTAGAACAGGAAGTACCCCGTCTGCGTCCTGAAGCCGTTCTTCTGCCACCCAGGTGGCACCTTGAAGATGCCGAGCTGGTCGCTCGAGATGCCGACGAAGGACGTGTTCTCCGTGTCGGTCGTGATACGGCTCCAGCGCTCGCGCGTCACGGGCTGCATCTGCATCTTGGGTTCGCTCCATTCGGGTGTGCGCACCTTGTCGCGCATCACGTAGTGGTCGCCCTGCCGCTCGATCTTGACCAGTTCCTTGAGCGCGCCGTTCTGCTTTACGGCGTAGACGCCGACCAATTCGGCCTCAGGCCCGCCATTGCTTGCGCCGCAAGCGCCAAGCAACATGGCGCAAGCGCCCGTGGCCAGCCATTTCAATGCTGTGTTCATGATGATCCCGGTGTGATGATGAGGCGCGCACCGCCCTGCAGGCATGCCGGTCGGTGCGCGCCGGGGTTTCAAACAACGTTCAGCGCTTGAGGTTCTCGCGCAGCTTCAGGCCGCCCTGGAAGCGCAGCGCATGCGGGTACTCCTCCTTCTGCGCACCGGTGGCCACCGCCGCCATCTTCTGCTCGCTGAGTTGCGTCTTGGCCAGCAGCGTCGCCGGCAGGTTCAGCACGCCCTTGATCTGGTCGTACTGCGCCTGCGTGATACGCCCCACGCTCAGCAACCGGAACGCGTCGCGCTCGATGTTCAGCAGCAGCGGCTTGTTGCCGGCAAAGCTCTGCGCCTTGGCCAGCAACGCACTCCACGACTGCGCGCTGTAGTTGCTCACGTAGTAGTCCTGCCCGGTCGGCCCGGCCAGCACAGCCGTGCAGCCAGGCAGTTCCACCTGCGTGCTGTTGTTCGACATCACGAAGGTCTTGCGCTGGTCCATCGCGTCGCCGTACGCCAGCGTGACGGGGATGGTCCACGTCGAGGCCGGGTACACGTTCTGGTTGGGGAACGACTCCTGCGTGATGTTCACGTAGGTGCTGTTGCCCGCGCACTGCGCGTCCACCGTGAGCAGCGGAATACCGGTCTGGCGGATCAGGCTGTCGCCGATCTCGCTGACCTTCTTGTCGGTCGCCTTCTCCAGCGAGCTCCACAGGCGCGAAGGCGTGACGTTGCCGAACGCGTAGTCCTTCAGGTAGATCTGCAGGCCCTTCTGCATCGCTTCTTCGCCGATGTAGTTCTGGATGGTCTCCAGCACGTGGCTGCCCTTGTTGTAGACGAAGATCGACGGGCTGATGAAGCCGAACGAACCCGCATCGTTCAGGTTGCGCTGCACGGGCACCGCGGTGCTCTTCAGGTCGGCCACGATCACGTTGTGCTTGTCCAGCACGTAGTCGGAGAAGCTGTAGTACTCGGGGTGGAACTTGATCGTGGTGCGGCGTTCGAACCAGCGCGCAAACGATTCGTTGAGCCACACGTTGTCCCACCAGTCGAGCGTGACCAGGTCGCCGAACCACTGGTGCGCCACCTCGTGCGTGACCACCGTCACCGAGTACAGCGTGGGCTTGTCGCCCGGCTTGGTGAGCACCGCATCGGCAAACTCGAAGATCGAGCCCCAGTTCTCCATGCCGCCGAAGCCGGTGTTGGGCTTGTTGTCGTAGCTGTCGTTGGCCGCGACGGTGTCGAACTTCTTGAAAGGCAGCGGAATGCCGGTGTACTTGTAGTAATAGTCCATCGACACCTTGGTCCACTCCATAGCGAACTTCGCCCAGTCGGAGCGGCCCGGCGGCGTGAACCAGCGCAGCGGCATGTCGCTGCCATCGAGCGGGTTCTTGAAGTTGTCGGCCAGGATGTCGAACTTGCCGCCGCCGAAGAAGGCCAGGTACATCGGCATCGAGGGCGTCTTCTCGAAGGCCACGCGCTGGTAGCCGTCGGGCAGCTTCGTCGCCTCGGTCTGCGCGCCGTTCGACACCGTCTTCCAGTCGCCCGGCACCTCGGCCGAGATCTCGAAGGTGTGGCGGAAGGCCGGTTCGTCCCAGCCCGGGAACCACTGCCGCGCATAGTTGGTTTCGCCCTGCGTCACGATGGCGTCGCTGCTCACGCCTTCAGGTGTGGAAAGGCCCACCTTGAAGACGCCGGTGGCGGCCGAGCAGAACGGGTTGCGCGCCACTTCGGCGGGCGGGCAGTACTCGGCATCGGAGAACTGGATCTTGCCGTCCCACTCCATGTGCAGCAGGTACTTGCCCTTGGCGATCTGCCCGTCGTTCAGGCGCAGCTGCACGAAATCGCCGAGCGTCTGCGGCGTGGGAATCAACGGGATCGCCTCGCCCGGTTTCGACACCTTGCGCAGCGTGGTGCGGCCCTTGGCGAAGTTCAGGTTGTGCGCGGCGACGACGATGGCATCGACCGGCTTGAGCACCTCGATCTCCACGTCACCGCGGCCCACGAAGGTCTTGAGCGCCGCATCGGGGCGGAACCACAGCTTGTAGTTGCTGGGCCAGACGGTGTCGGGCAGTTCCATCGGCGTGGCCGAGCGGTCTACGGCCGCCACGGCGGGCACGCCATCGTCGGGGGCCTTCGCCGTGGGATCGGACGCCGGAGCGGAAGCGACCGGCTCCGACGGCGCACCGAGACCGACGCCTGCGCCACCGAGCGAACCGCCACCACTGTCCCCACCGCCGCCGCATGCCGTCAGCACGGCAAGGGTCACCGCCGTGATGGCAAGATGATTGAAGACGGGTGTACTGAATTTTTTCATGATCGCCTCTGGGTACTCTTGGTAAGAAGAAACATGCGCCGTCCCGCATGCACCGGCGGATAGCCGGCGATGCGCGTGACGCGCGCGGTGATGAGATGAACAACACCATGCCCTCCCGGCGAACGCTTGCGTTCGTCAGGACCGCACAGTCATGCAAGGGCACACCGCGCAGAAGGCGGTGGTCCCAGGATGCGGGGCGTAAGAGGTTCCATTCCCGTCGAGACGCGGGGTGGTGGGATGCGAACGCGGGCTTGTAGCGCGAAGGCTTGCGTTCAGTGCTCGGGTATCGACGCGGTGCGTTTGCGCGAAGTGCAAGCGGCACGGGCCATCTCGGCGATGGCAAGACTCTCTGCGGCTCTTGTCGTTGATTTCACGCGCATTCCCTCGTCCATTGGTGTGCGCTCAGTTTTATCTGATCGCACACGTCCGCTCAACGGATCGCGGAACTTTTCCCTCTCAAAATGTTCGCGCGCGATAGGCCGAATGGAGTCACCGCACATCGCGTGTGCCATGCGGTACGAAGATGGTTCTTTGCGTGCGCCGCGTGCTGTGAATGCCGCGCGCATTCGCTGTGACCTTGCAGCCACAGCAATGGATTTCTGCCGCGGAGCAGTTATGAAACCTGCGACTGAGACACGCCCACCACCGGTGGCGTACGGTCGCGCAGCCACAGCATGAAGCCGCAGCCGAACACCACGACCTGTGTGCCGATCAGCAGCGCGAAGCCTGCGAAGAAGCCCGATGCAGATGCGGCCGAAGCCGCGGCCGCGCCCGATGCCCCCGAACCATGCGACACCGCGCTGATCACGCCGCCCATCAGCGCCGGCATGAAGCCCGCCACCAGGCTGCCGGCACCATTGGTCACGCCGAACGCACTGGCCGTGTGCTCGGGCCGCGAGCCGTACTGCACCGTGCTCGGAATGGCCGGGCTCTGCAGGCCCCAGAAGAAGTTGGCCGCCACGAGGCAGCACGCCGCCGCATACGGGTCGCTCGCGTTGATGGCCATCAGCACCGACAGCGCCACGCCCGCGCTCGCGCCCATGAAGATGAAGGGCACGCGGTCGCGCTCGATCTTGTCGATGAGCACGCCGCCCACGAACACCGCGAGCACTGTGGCGTATTGCGGCAGCGAGGCCAGCCACCCCATCTCGCGCATCGAGAAGCCGCGCGCCTCGCGCAGGTAGGTCGGCAGCCAGTTGCTGCTGCCCCAGAGGTAGGCCAGCGCAGCAGAGGTCAGCAGCGTGATGAGGAACAGGTGCCGCGTGTGCAGCGCACCCTTCACGATGCCGCCCACGCGCGCTATCGCCTCGCCGAACGACGAAGGCTTGACACCATCGGCATGAGCGGGCGGCATGCGCACGAAGGCCAGCACCAGCGGAATGCCGAGCACGATGTTCAGCACGCCGAGCACATGGAACGAGGTGTCCCACGCGAACCGAGTGAGCAGCCAGCCCACCAGCGGATAGCCGATGGCCAGCCCCAGCCCCGTGCCCATGTTGACGAAGGCATTGGGCTTGCCGTTCTCGTCGCTGCGGAAATGCGCCTTGATGTACGACGAGGCCAGCGAGAACAGCGGCCCCTCCGAAACGCCCAGCAGCACGCGCGAAGCCAGCAGCAGGCCGTAGCTGTGCAACATCGGCGAGGCCCACGTCACCACGCCCCAGAGGACCAGCCCGTAGACCAGGCTGCGCCGCACGCCGAACAAGGCCGAGCAGAACGGCGTGAGCACGAAGGCCGACACGCCATAGCCCAGCATGAAGGCCGTCGCCAGGAAGCCCTGGCTCACGCGGTCGGTGGCGGCGATGCCCACGTGGTTCAGGAACGCGGCATCGGTGATCAGCACTGCGATGTTGATGCGGTCCACGTAGGAGATCGCAACGATCACGAACAGCGTGAAGACGCCGTACCAACGAAAGTTCTTGCTCTTGCTCTGCATGATCTGTCCTGCCGGTGTGAGGGGGATGACGCGCCTGCGCGCCTAGAACATGTGGCGCATGCCGAACTCGGTGCCGCTGGAGGCGCGGTTCGGCATGGTGATCGCGCCCGCCAGGGCCTGCGAGGCACCGTTCTTGTTGCTGATGCGCGCGATGGTGGCGTACAGCGCCGTGCGCTTCGACAGGTTGTGCACGTAGCCGATGGCCAGCTTCGACGACGTGGGCTTGAGCGCCGCGTTGGCGGGCTCGAGCTTGTAGCGTGCATACGAGGCCTTGATCTCGCCCGGTCCGATGGGCAGCTGGAAGCCGATGAGTGCGCCCTTGGCGTCGGTGCTGCCCTTCGATTCCTTGTACAGCTCGCTCGTGAGCTTGAGGTTCATGAGCGAGGCATCGAAGGTATAGGCCGCGCCGAGGTTGGTCACGCGCAGGTCGCCGCTCGCGTAGCGCGTGCGGCCGGTGGCCAGGGCCACGTTGAGTCCGCCGCTCTGGTAGCCTAAGCGCGCGCCGGTATGCTCGCCGTCGTGCTTGTTCGACACCAGCGTGTTCGGCAGCACCGTGTTGGAAGCGTTCTCGCCCATGGCGTACATCACCTGCCCGTAGAAGCCGCCAAGATTGGCCGGCAGGAAGTAGCCGACGCTGTTCGAGGCGCGCGTGCCGGTGGGTGCCACCAGGCCGCCGAGGCCCGAGAAATAGATCTGGTTAGCGCCGATGCCGCCGCCCGTGCCGAAGGGATCGAAGATCGCCGTGTTCCAGAACGCCGGTACGTAGTCGCGCCCCAGCCGCACTTCGCCGAAGGGGCCCGCAAGGCTCACCGTCGAGCGGCGGTTGAAGCTCAGGATGCCCGCGGTGCCGTTGCCGCTGGCCTGGTTGTTCGAGTTCGACGGAAAGCCCTGCCCGCTGTCGTTCTGCAGGCCCATCTCCATCCAGAAGTTGGCAGAGTAGCCGCCGCCGAGGTCTTCGGTGCCGCGAAAGCCCAGGCGGCTGAACATGTTGCCGCTGTTGGTCAGCTGCGTCTTGTGGGCCGAACCGTCGCCGCTGCCCGTGGTGTAGGTGACGGCTGTATCGACCACCCCAAAGAGCGTGACGGAAGATTGGGCCAGCGCTGCGCCAGCCGCGGTGGCCGCAGCCATCGCGATCAAGTACTTTTTCATTGAATGTCTCGGTTGGTTTTTCTCGGCCGCCTTTGGGTTGTGGCCTTGTTCAGATGTCCAGCACCAGCCGCTCGCCCTTGCAGCGAGAGACGCAGATCATCATGGTCTTGTTGGACGCACGTTCGATCTTCGTGAGGATGCCGTCGTGGTGATCGATTTCGCCCTCGATCACAGCGGTCTCGCAGGCGCCGCAGACGCCTTCCTTGCAGCTGTGGTCCGGGTTGAGGCCGGCGTCGATCAGGCTGTCGAGAATCGATTTACCCGGAGGCACCTCGACACTCTTGCCGCTCTTTGCACACATCACCACGCAGCTCTGCGTGGCGCTGGGCGCCTCCACGTGCACGGCGGCAAAGCGTTCGATGTGCGCGTTGGCGTAGCCGAGTTGCTCGCAGCTTTTCTCGAAAGCGTCGAGCATCGGCGTCGGGCCGCAGCAGTAGTAGTGGCTGGTGGCGCCCTTGCCGGCAAGCAGCGATGCGAGGTCGGGCGGCACGCCCTTCTCGTCGTCGAAATGCCAGGTGAGCTGTACCGACTTTTCCTTCGCCAGCGCCTCGATGGCATCGCAGAAGGCCGCCTCCTTGCGGGTGCGTGCGCAGTACAGGATCTCGACAGGTTTACCGATGGCCACCAGCCGCTGCAGCATGCACCAGATGGGCGTCACGCCGATGCCGCCGGCCACCAGCACCGAACGCTCTGCGCCCTCTTCCAGCTTGAAGTTGTTGCGCGGCGCAGAGATGGGCAGCGTCATGCCCACGCGCAGCTGCTGGTGCACGTAGCGCGAGCCGCCGCGGCTCTTGCGGTCGTTGAGCACGCCGACCACGTAGCGCTGGCGGTCGCTCGAAGGGTTGCACAGCGAGTA
The DNA here is from genome assembly GCF_001425205.1 of Variovorax sp. Root411. Taxonomy (GTDB): domain Bacteria; phylum Pseudomonadota; class Gammaproteobacteria; order Burkholderiales; family Burkholderiaceae_C; genus Variovorax. Next base: position 422,791 of record NZ_LMDW01000020.1, on the reverse strand, counting down.
GCTGCGCACCAGCCCGTTGGGCAGGTGCAGGTCGATGTGGGAGCCGGCCTCGAAGGCGGGAAAGTCCACCGCCGGCGTGGCCGGCCGGAACTCGACGCTGACGATGCCGTCAGCCTCGTAGCGCATGGTGTGCACGAGGGCGTTCAGCGTGGGAGAAGACATTGGTAACTACCTCTTCAAAGACCCGGATTCATTCCAGAAACACCGCGGAACCGGCTTTGCCGGGCCGCTGGTGTTGCCCCCTGCAAGGGGGTTGGAGGCCACACGAAGTGGGCAAGCCTGGGGGTTAGCCAATTTGTGCCTGCGCGAGGTTGCGCATGTGGCGGCGCAGGCGGACGATGCCCAGGTCGTGCTGGTACAGGTTCTCGTGCTGGTTGGCGTCGGGCTCCATCTCTTCGAGCATCACGCGGTCTTGCTCCAGCACGTGCCAGTGGCGCGCCTCCAGGCGGTTCTTGTAGAGGAAGCGCCAGGTGTCGCGCTCCCACCCTGCTGGCAGCTTGCGCACGCGCCAGAAGAAGGTGGCCGTCATGCCCTTCGCGATCGGCGAGAAGGCACCGATGATGATGAAGTTGCCGCCGGGGCCGCCGGTCTTCGGGTACGGGATTTCGAGGCGCATCCAGTGGATGCCGGTGTCGGCCCATTCGGTCCAGTCGAAGTTGACGTTGCGCTGGCCTTCCTTCTCGAACACGAAGCCGATGTCGGTCGCGCGAATGCCGAACTTGGCGCTCGAGTCGCCCTCTGCCATCGAGTGCGACTGCTTGTGCAGGTACGTGCCGTGCATCGGGTCCATCACGTTGTCGAGCACATAGCGGTAGTCGCCCTTCCACTCGGTGTAGCAGAGGAAGCTCGCGTATTCGGCGTCGTCTGTCAGCTGCTCGGGCAGCACCAGCGGCGGCGGCACGTCGACCGATTCCTTCGAGTTGTAGAGGAACACGGCGCCCGCACGCTCCTGCACATGAAAGTGCCGCGTGGCCTGCGAGCCTTCCAGCTTGCAGCCCGGGCTGCCGGGCACGCGCGTGACGACGCCGTCGTGGCGCACCTCGACGCCGTGGTAGGGGCACGAAAGCCGGTCGCCGAGCACCACGCCCTGCGACAGCGGCGCGCCGCGGTGCGGGCAGCGGTCTTCCAGCGCATGCAGCACGCCTTCGTTGTCGCGCCACAGCGCGAGCTTGCGGCCGAGGCGGCGCAGCGAGATGGGGTTCTCCTTGATGAAGTGCGAGGGGCAGATCGGGTACCAGAGATCCTTCAGGCCGATCTCGAGCAGGTGGTCCACCGGGTCGGCGGGGACGGGGGTGATGGCGATGGTCATGGTGATGTCTCTCTCAGCCTCTCTGCTCAGGCGCCGAGCGCGGCCATTTCCTTGCCGTACAGCGCTTCGGTCCACGGCTGGCCGCCGGGGGTGGCGAGGCCGCTGTCGTTCAGGCGCTGCACCAGCCCGCCAAGGTCGTGGATGCCGTCGGCAAAGGCGCGTTCGATCACGTCGCCCAGCAGGTCTTCGTAGGTGGTCGCGGGGCGCTGGCGCGCCTGGTGCGGTTGGAGATAGCGGTCTTGTTGCATGGTGTGCCTCCGTGGGATGAGGTGAATAAATGGGGGCCGGCCGCTCACTCGGCCACGATGTTGCGAGCCTTGATGATCTTGGCCCACACGGCTGTCTCGTCGCGGATGAGCGCAGAGAACTCGGAAGGCTTCATCGCCGCGTCGGTCATGCCCTGCGCCTTCAGGCTCTCGCGCACGTCGGGCTGGGCCAGCATCTGCGCCGCGTCCTTCGCGAGCTGCTCGACCACGGCGGGCGGCGTGCCCTTGGGCGCCAGCAGGCCGTACCACGAGGTCACGGTCACGCCCTGGATGCCTTGTTCCGCGAGCGTCGGGATGTCCGGTGCGGCGGCGCTGCGCTTGGCCTCGGTCACGCCCAATGCGACGAGCTTGCCGTTCTTGATGAAGGGCATGCTCGCGGGCAGGTTGCTGAACATCAGCGGCACCGAGCCGCCGAGCACGTCGTTCAGCGCGGGCGCCGTGCCCTTGTAAGGCACGTGCAGCAGATCGATGCCGGCCTGCTGCTTGAACAGCTCGCCCGCCAGGTGCAGGCCGCTTCCCACGCCCGGCGAGGCGTACGACAGCGTGTTCGGCTTGGCCTTGGCCATCGCCACCAGTTCCTTCGCGCTCTTGATGCCCGACGACGGCGACGCCACCAGCACGTTGGGCGCCTTGGCGAGCATGGTGACGGGCACGAAGTCCTTCTCGATGTCGAACGGAAAGTTCGGCATCAGCGTCGGGTTGATCGTGAGGTTGCCTGCCGGCACCACGAGCAGCGTGTGGCCGTCGCCCTTGGCGCGCTTGACCTTGTCGATGCCGATGTTGCCGGCCGCGCCGACGAGGTTCTCGACCACTGCGGCCTGGCCGTAGCGCTTGGCGAGACCGTCGGAGAGAACGCGCGCCAGCGTGTCGACCGGGCCGCCGGGCGGGAACGGCGAGACGATGGTGAAGCGTTCGCTGGCGAGCTGCTTCTGTGCGTCGCTCTGCTGTGCGTGCACGGGTGCGGCCACGGCGAAGGCCGTGAGCGCGGCGAACAGGACGGAAATGGTGAAACGTCTTTGCATGGTGGTCGGGTGGGTCATTTCTTTTCGGTAAGGAAAGCGCCCTTGGGGCCTTCCGCGTTCTTCTGGCGGCGCGTGTCTCCATCGAGGCCACCGTCGACCGCCCATTCCGCGAACACCGTGGGGCCGGGCTCGAATTCGCGCGGCTGCCAGTCGGCGGTGAGCTGGTCTTCGTCGGCGTAGTACTCGATCAATCCGCCGGCCGGGTTCTTGAAGTACCAGAAGTACGCCGAAGACACCGGGTGACGGCCCGGGCCGAGCTGGGTTTCCCAGCCGCGGCGCGAGAAATGCAGGCCGCCGCCGAACACCTCGTGGATGTCGCGCACGGTGAAGGCCACGTGGTTGAGCCCGCGCTTGCCCGAGGGAATCTGCAGCAGGAACAGGTCGTGGTGGCCGCCCTCCGCCGCGCAACGCATGAAGGCGCCGCGGTTCGGATAGCTGTCGGACGAGACGAAGCCGAAGCGCTGCGCGTAGAACGCGCTGGTGGCCTTCACGTCGCTCACGAAGAACACGACGTGGCCGACCTCGATGGGCGTCGCGCGTTCGTAGATGGGTGCGGCCTGGTTGATGCGCGGCTTGGCGTTCCAGGTGTTCATGGCGCCGCATTCGACGTCGACGGCATGCTTGCGGCTGACCTGCAGGCGCACGGCGAGGCCGTTGGGGTCGATGCAGCCGATGCGGCGTGCGCCGTCGACGGTGCTGTCGAAGAAGGCCGGATCTTTAGCGATGGCGGCGGCGTAGCGGTCGAGGTCCGCATCGTTCTGCACGCCCCACACCACTTCGCGCAGCGTCGGGCCCTCTTCCATCGCGCTCGGCAGGCCGGGCTTGTCCAACGCCGCAACGACGACCTTGCAGCCGTTGAGGCACTCGAAGACGAGTTCGTCGTGCGCTTCCGACTTGAGCGCGAGGCCCCAGTCTTCGAAGAAGCGGCGGCAGGTGGGCAGGTCGTCTGCCCCATAGGTGATCTGGTCGATGCCGAGTACGCTCATGTCAGGCTTTCGCTGTGCTGCGTTGTTTCGTTCGGGTGCTCTTGCTCGGGGCGCGTGCACAGGCCACCGGGTACTCCCCTCCGCGAATGTCCCCCGCCTTCGGCTCCTCCTTTATTTCGCTGCGGGGAGCACCCGGTGCCCTGTGCACGATGAGCGCGGCTGTGGTGTTGGCCGATCAACGACTGCTCTGTCCAACGATCACGCTGGCGGGGTGCCTTGCGCAGCGAAATAAAGGAGGAGGCCGCAGGCCGGGGGACATTCGCGGAGCAAGGTACCCCGTCGGCGTGATCGCACCCCGAACAACGCACAACGCGACAAATGGAAGCGAAGGATTTCATCCCAGTGACCAAGGCAAAGGTTGTTCGTTCGTTCCCCAGTACATGCTCTTCTGCTCCATGTACTGGAAGATGCCTTCGCGGCCCTTCTCGCGGCCCAGGCCGCTGTCGCGCCAGCCACCGAACGGCGTGGACACTGAGAACTGCTTGTAGGTATTGACCCAGACCGTGCCGGCCTGCACCGCGCGGCCGAGCTTCCAGGCGCGCTTGAAGTCGCGGCTCCAGATGCCGGCGGCCAGCGCGTAGACGCTGTCGTTGGCCTGCGCGATCAGGGACTCTTCATCGTCGAAAGGCATCGCGACGAGCACCGGGCCGAAGATCTCTTCCTGGCTGATGCGCGCGCTGTTGTCGAGACCTTCGATGATGGTCGGCTTGTAGAAATAACCGCCGTCGTAGCCGGCGCCGTGCGGGCGCACGCCACCAGTGCGGATGCGCCCGCCTTCGGACACACCCAGGTCCACATAACGCTCGATGCCCTCGCGATGCTTGGCGGTGATGAGCGGCCCCATCTGCGTGCGCTCCAAGGCCGGATCGCCCACGCGCAATGCATTGGCGCCTTCGGCCAGCCGCGTGAGGAACTCGTCGTAGATGCCGCGCGCCACGAACAGGCGCGAACCCGCGATGCACGACTCGCCGGACGAACTGAAAATTCCGTACAGCACGCCATTCACCGCATGCTCGAGGTCTGCGTCGTCGAGCACCATGGTGGGCGACTTGCCGCCCAGCTCCAGCGACACCGGCATCATCTTGTCGGCCGCGATGTGCGCAATGTGCTTGCCGGTGGTGGTGCCACCCGTGAACGACACGCGTTTGACCAGCGGATGCTTGGTGATCGCATCGCCGATGACCGAGCCCCTGCCCGGCAGCACGCTCACGATGCCCTTCGGCACGCCGGCCTGCTCGCAGATGCGCGCCAGCTCCAGCGCCATCAGCGGCGTGACTTCGGCGGGCTTCACGACCACCGCGTTGCCGGCCGCGAGCGCGGGTGCGAGCTTCTGGGCTTCGCTCGCAATGGGCGAGTTCCACGGCGTGATGGCCGCGACCACACCCATCGGCTCGTGCACGCTCATCGTGACGAAGGCGCCGCGCGAAGGGGTGATGGTTTCTTCCAGCGTCTCGAGCGCTGCCGCGAAGAACTGGAAAGTGCCCGCGGCGCTGGCCACGAGGTTGCGCGTTTCGCTGATCGGCTTGCCGTTGTCCAGGCGCTGCTTCTGCGCGAGCGACTCGCCCTCTTCGCGGATCAGCTGCGCCACGCGGTGCAGCACGGCGGCGCGCTCGTGCGGCAGGCGCTGGGCCCAGCCGCTGGTGCGGAACGCATGGTCGGCACGGGTGATGGCCTCCTCGACATCGGCGAGGCTCGCGGCCTTCAGGCGCGCGATGGGTTCGCCGGTGGCCGGATAAAAGCTCTCGTACACGTCGCCGCCGCCCAGGCGCCATTCGCCTGCGATGCAGATCGGGAGAAGTTCGGAAGAAATCATGGGGTGACTCAGATGGCGAGAGGCGCGACGCGGTTGCGCAGCGCGCGCACGGCGCTGTACACGGTCAGCGCCGAGGTCTTGGGGTTGGCCGCGAGCGGCTTGTTGCGCATCGTCAGCTCGAAGCTGCCGAAGGCGCCTTCGGCTTCGACGGTGTGCACGTTCTCGGTGGTGGCGGGGTCGGCAATGAGGCGCACCACCGTCTTGTCCAGCCCCAGCCCCGCGAGCGACACCGTGGCCGCGACGTTGGCGTTCTTCGGATACAGCAAGGCCGCTTCGCGCGCGCTGCCTTCGAAGATCACGGTTTCCCGCGCCAGCCTGTCGAGGTCGCGGCCCTGCTCGGCCGGCGTGCCCTTCCAGGCCTGCGGCGGCTTGCGGCCGGTGTAGCGCACGCTGTCGAGGCCGCCGATGCGGGCCGCGGCGAGCGCGTCGATGGCGCCGATGGCACCGGGAATCAGCTGCACCTGCGTGTTGCCGGCAATGGCGGCAGCCTCGAGCTTCTCGGCGAAGCCCGTGGCCGACAGTGCGCCGACAGAGGCCACCACGCAAGGCGTGCCGCGTGCCAGCGCAGGCAGCACGTGCTCTTCGATGGCGGCATGGCCGGCCGTCTCGACCACGAGGTCGATGCCGGCGGCGGGCACGGCGCTGCCCACCTGTGCGTCGGGGGCGGCCTTCTGCGCGGCGGCGATGCCCTCAGCGGGCACGACGATGGCCACAACCTCGAGGGCCGGATCGCCCCGGAGCAGTTCGAGCACCGAGGTGCCGATGGCTCCGCAGCCGATGAGTGCAATGCGCGTGATGGCGGGCATGGGAAAGGCTCCGCTCACTTGGCCGCGCCGAGCGCAGGAATCTGCGTGATCGTGTTGGTCGGCGGGCCGGCGAAGGTGGTCTTGAAACCGCCGATCGACAGCATGTCGATCTCCAGCAGGAACGGGCCGTTGGCGGACAGCGCCTCGTCCAGGCGGGCCGGCAGATCGGCCAGGTCCTGCACGCGGGCGTGCGGCAGCGCGATCGACTTGCACAGCAGGTCGTAGTCGGGCGTGTGCAGCTCGGCATAGCACTGGCGGCCGCCGTACTGTGCGTCCTGGATGTTCTTGATGACGCCGTAGCTCTTGTCGTTCATGAGCACGATCACCATCGGCGCCTTCTCCTGCACCATGCAGGCCAGCTCGCCCAGGTTCAGGATGAAGCCGCCGTCGCCGGCCAGGCAGAAGGTCTTGCGGCCCGAGCCCGTCACCGCCGCGCCGATGGCCGCGCCAATGGCCATGGGCATGCCCTGGCCGATGCCGCCGCCCGTGGCGTGCACGCCGGCGCTGGGTTCGAACACGCGCAGTTCGCGGTTGCCCCAGGTGCTGTTGGAAACGGTGACGTCGCGCACCCAGTTGAACTTGCGGCCGGCCACCGACTGGATCTGTCGCACGAGTTCGGCGTACGGGCCGAGGCCGTCGCGCAGCGTGGCGACCGCCTGGTCGTGCGCGGTGCGCAGGTCGACCAGCAGTTGCGGGTCGGCCTTGTACCTGGCGGCTTCGAGGCGATCGGCGAGGCCTTCGAGGGCCAGCGCGGAATCGCCGCAGACGAAGGCCTCGGACGCGTAGCAGCGGCCTTCGGCGGCGGCATCGGCGTCGATGCGGTACAGCGGGTGCGGCAGCTTCAGTTCGTACTTCAGCGTCTCGTTGCCGCGCAGGCGCGAACCGACCACGAGCATCGCATCGCAGGTCTGGTAGAGGGCCTCGATCGGCTTCTGGATGTTGTAGGCGCCGAGCGAGCCGGCGTCGTCCTCGGGCACCGTGCCGCGACCCTGCGTCGTGGTGACCACGCCGAAGCCCAGCTTCTGCAGGCGCTGGATGGCGGCGCGGGCGTGGCGGGCACCGCCGCCGACCCACAGCATCGGGCGCTTGGCAACGGCGAGGCGCGCGGCCAGCGCGTCGAGCGCGGCGGCCGACGGCACCGGCCGCTCGATGGGCAGCGGCGACAGGTCGGCCGGCATGGTCGTCAGCGCCGACTGGATGTCGATCGGAATCTCCACGCTGACCGGGCCGGTGGGTGCGGTCAGCGCGAGCTCTACCGCGCGCTTGAGCGTGCCGAGCACCGTCTCGACGCTGCGCACGCGCAGCGCGGCCTTCGACACGGCCTTGAGCATGGTGAGCTGGTCGGGCGCCTCGTGGATGTACGACATGCCCTTGTCCAGGTACGGCGTCTCGATCTGCCCGGTGATGTGCAAGAGCGGCGCGCCGGCCGTTAGCGCCTCGACCATGCTGCCCGCGATGTTGCCCGCGGCCGGGCCGGTGCTGGTGATGCACACGCCCAGGCTGGCGGTGGAGCGCGCATAGGCGTCGGCCATGTTGCCTGCGCCCGCCTCGCCCCGCGCCGAGATGAAGCGGATCGTGCCGCGCTGCGCGAAGGCATCGAGGATCGGCATGTTGTGGATCGAGATCACGCCAAAGGCTGCCTTGACGCCGCACTGCTCGAGGAAGGCGGCAACGACTGCGCCGACCGTGACGGTTTTGTTGGGGTTATGCATGGCGCGAAAGGCCTCCGGAAATGTCGATGTGGCTGCCCGTCGTATACGACGCGAAGGGCGAAGCAAGAAAAAGGATCGCGCGCGCGGCTTCGGTCGGAAGCCCCAGGCGACCCAGCGGGATGTGTTTGTTCTTCGCGAGCTGGCCGCTCCAGGCAGCCCAGTCCTGCGACTTGTCTTCGCGCGCCTCGAAGCGGCGGCGCCACTGGCCGGACTCGACGAGGCCGATCAGGATGCCGTTGACGCGCACGCCCTGCGGCGCGAACTCGGTGGCCATCGAGCGCACGAGGTTCAGCAGGCCGGCGCGCGCTGCCGAGGTGGCGACCATGTGCGGCTCGGGCTGGCGCGCGAGCAGCGAGTTGGCGCAGACGATGGCCGCGTCGCCCAGCACCGCGCGCTGCGCCGCGAGCTGCGGCAGGAAGGCACGCGTAGGGTTGATGACGGAGAAGAACTTCAGGTTGAGCTCTTCGGTCCAGGCCGCATCGTCGGTGTCGGCGAAGGTGGAGACGCGGCCCTGCCCTGCGTTGTTGACGAGCATCGAGGCCGGGCCGAGCGCGGCCTCGCTGGCGGCGGAAAATGCCTTCACCGAGTTGGCGTCGAGCACGTCGCAGGCCTGCGCGAAGAGCTTCGCATCCGGGTGCCGCTTGCGCAGGCCGGCCACGGCCGCGTCGAGCCGTTCGGCATTGCGGCCACACAGCGCAACGGCCGCGCCGCAGCCGAGCAGCAGCTCGACGGTCGCGAGGCCGATGCCCGACGAGCCGCCCGTGACCACGGCCACGCGGCCGGCCAATGCGTCGGCAGCAAGGAGGGAAGACGAATGCGTCGTCATGACTGTCAGGCGCTGCGAAGTGGCACCACTTTTGCGGCGCGCGCGGGCGAATAGTTCAGCAGGCCCGAGATCTCGTCCGCCGTGCCGCGCACGCGCAGCACCATCTCGTCCATGCGGCTCTCGTCGATGTGGTCCGAGGTGACGGTGGCTCCCAGCGCCGCCACGATGTGGCCGCTGTGGTCGCGCACCGGCGCGGCGATGCTGGAGATGTTCGATTCGAAGAAGCCCTCGCCCAGCACATAGCCGCGCTGGCGGTCGGCCTGCACCATGTCGAAGAGTTCGTTCACGGTCTTGGGCGTGCTCGGCGAGAAGGTTTCGAGCTTGTCCTCGGGGTAGAGCGCGCGCAGCTGCGGCAGCGTGAGGTCTTCGAGCAGGATGCGGCCGAGCACCGTGGCATGAGCCGGCAGCCGCGTGCCCACCGTCACCGAGCTCGCGAAAGGCGTGGGCGGCGCGACCTTGGCCACGTAGACGATGGAGCGGCCGTCGCGCACCACCAGGTTGCAGGGCGTGCGCAGTTCGTCGCACAGGCGGTTGAGCAGCGGCGTGCCGAGTTGCGTGAGTTCCAGCGAGGCGAGGTATTCGAAGCCCAGGCGCAGCACGGCCAGGCCCAGGCGGTAGTCGCGCCCACCCTCGGCGCGTTCGAGAAAGCCCATGTTCTCCAGCGTCGTGAGCAGGCGGAACACGGTCGAGCGCGGCAGGTCGAAGCGGCGGGCCAGTTCGGGGGCGGAGAGCGTGCGGCTCTCGCGGCTGAACTCGCACAGCACGCGCAGGCCGCGCTCCAGCGCCGGCACGTTGTAGCGGTCGGCGCCCTCTTCCATCGCTTCCTTGTCGTTGGTGGCCATGCCTGTTCTTTCCTTGAATTTCTTGTCTGTGTGTATTGCGGTCAGCCGGCGAGCGATTCGCGCAGCAGCGTGGCGACGGCCTGCGGTTGCTCCACATAGCCGGCGTGCCCCGCATCGTCCAACAATTCGAGCGTCACGCCGCACTGGCGCGCAACCTCGGCGCACGACGCCGGCGGCGTGACCACGTCGAGCGCGCCGCAAGCCACGCGCACCGGCATCGGCGGCGGCAGGTCGGCCAGCAGGTCGGCGTTGCACAGCAGCTCGACGGCCTGGCGGTAGCCATGGTCGTTGAGGCGAGCCATGTTCCAGCGCACCCACCGGCGGGCGTGGTCGCTCGCCTTGTCGGACACGAGCCGGCCCGCACGCTTCGCGGCCATGCCGGCGATGCCGAGTTCGTCGAGCGTGGCGAGACGTTCGGTGCGGACCTTGGCGCGGGCTTCCGCGCGGGACGGCGCGCCATAGCCGATGGCCGGGCTGACGAGCACGAGGCGGCGGATGCGCTTGTCGCTGCGCGCGGCCGACGCAGCGGTGATTGCGCCGAGCGAGTGGCCAACGAGCACGCACGAATCGATGGCAAGTGCGTCCAGCAAGGCGCTCAGCCGCGCCGCGTAGTCAGCGGCAGTCGGTGCAGCGGCTTCGAGCGGCGTCGACTCGCCGTAGCCCGGCGCGTCCCACGCGATCAGGCGGGCCTGCGACGCCAGCAACGCGGCGGTGTCGAGCCACGACGCCGCACCCGAGCCGATGCCGTGCAGGCACACGGCCACCGGCCCCTGGCCGTATTCGCGCACCGACACCACGGCGCCGCCGCCCACAGCCACATGGCGGGCCGGAAAGCGGACATCGAGCCGCGTCAGCTCGGAGGCCGGCAAGGTCGTCAGGTCGGAAGCGATTGCGTCGTTCATGGCCGGCTCGCTCAGCGCTTGATCTTGGCCAGCGGGTGATCGGCAGGGTACGTCGGCGTGACCGGCTTCTTCGCGCCGAGCATCACGCACATCAGCGCGTCTTCGTCGCCGATGTTGATCTCCTCGCGGTACACGCCGGGCGGCACCGAGATCAGGTCGCGGTCGGTCATGATGGTCTCGAAGCGCTCGCCGTCTTTCTCGATCACCACCTTGAGCTTGCCGCGGATCAGGAAGAACACTTCTTCCACGTCGGTGTGCAAGTGCGGCGGGCCTTCGTGGCCGGCGGGGATCACCATGGTCGAGAAGGTGAAGTTCTCGGCGGGCACGGTGTTGACGTCCTTCGCAACGCCGGTGCCGCCCGTGCCCACGTAGCGCATCTGGGCGCGGCGGAACTTGGGGTCGAAGTCGGCCTGGAACTTCAGCGCATCCCAGTCGTATTTGCGGGTTTCGTAGCGCGCGATGCGGGTGTTCATCCACTCCGCGAGGCTCGCGCCTTCGGGCTGCGCCAGGCTGTTGCTGCCATCGGTGATCTTTTGCTGTTCGGACAGATCGCTCATCGGGTGTACTCCTTGGTCGGAAAAATTCGTTCAGTGCATCGCGAAGCCGCCGTTGACGGCAAGCAGTTGGCCGGTCACGAAGCGCGAGAGGCCGGAAAGCAGGAACAGGGTCGCGCCGCACACGTCGGCGGCCTGCTGCTCGCGCGGAATGGCGCGGCCTTCGAGGTATTTCTGGTGGCGCGCCATCGGCACGTACTCGGTGGCCTCGACCAGCGTGAGGCCCGGTGCCACGGCGTTGACGGTGATGTTGTCGCCGCCCCATTCGCGTGCCAGCGAGCGCGTCATGGCAATGACGGCGCCCTTGCTCGACGCATAGGCCAGCAGGTTGGGCGCGCCCCACAGTGCGGTGTCGGACGCGAGGTTGACGATGGCACCGCGGCCGCTTTCGGCCAGCGCGGCCCGGCAGGCGCGGCCCATGAGCCAGCTGCCGCGCACGTTGACGTTCATCACGCGGTCCCACATGTCGATCTCGAGCTGGTGCGCGTCGCGCCCGCCCGAGTTGGTGATGGCGGCGTTGTTCACGAGTCCGTCGAGGCCGCCGAGCAGTCGGACAGCTTCATCGGCGCAGGCCACGATGGAGCCCGGGTTCGACAGGTCGACCGGCAGCGCGTGGGCGATGCGGCCCGCTTTGCGCAGCGCCTTCGCTTCGGTGTCGGCCAGCTCGCCGAGGATGTCGGCCAGCACCACGCTCGCGCCCGCCGCGGCGATGCACTGCGCGAAGGCAAGCCCCAGGCCGCGTGCGCCGCCGGTCACGAGGACGCGGCGGCCCGCCAGCAGGTTGGCGGGCAGTTCGGCCAGCAGTGCCTGCAGGCTTGAGGGATCGGGAATGGCTTTGAGTTCGGACATGGGATGCGTGGTTCAGTCGGCCTGGATGCCGAGTTCCTTGATGACCTTGCCGAAGCGCGTGTAGTCGGCGGCGTTGGTCTTGCCGAGCACGTCGGCGCCGCCGCCCACGGGCGTGGTGCCGAGCACCGCCATGCGCGCGGCGATGTCAGGCATCTTGAGGATCTCGTTGAAGTGGCCGTTGAGCATCTTCACGATCTCGGGCGGCAGGTTGCGCGGGCCCCAGAGGCCGTTCCAGGCCGCGACCTCGACGTCCTTGTATCCCAGCTCCGCCAGCGTCGGCACGTTGGGCGCGAGCGGCGAGCGCTGGGCCGAGGCCACGGCCAGCGGGCGCATCTTGCCGTTGGCGAAATACGGCGCCACGGGGCCGAGCGTGATGAAGGTGACCGGCACATGGCCGCCCAGCACGTCGTTGACCGCGGGGGCCACGCCCTTGTACGGCACGTGCGAGAGGCTCGCGCCCGAGGTGCGGGCGAACATCTCGCCGAGGATGTGCATCGGCGAGCCGCTGCCCGGGCTCGCATAGCTCAGCGACTTGCCGTCCTTCGCGGCGGCCACCGCATCCTTCACGCTCGCGAAGCCGCTGCCGCCGGCGGCCACGAGAAACAGCGGCTGGCTGCCGGTCTGCACGATCGGCGTGAAGCCGTTCAGCACGTCGTAGCCCGAAGAGCCGTTCGTCTTCAGCACCAGTTGCGCGATCGAGAAGGTGCTGGGCGCGAGCAGCAGCGTGTAGCCGTCGGGCGCGGCCTTCGACACGTAGGCGCTGCCGATGATGCCGCTGGCACCGGGGCGGTTGTCGACCACCACGGGCTGGCCGACGCGCGTCGACAGCTTTTCGGCGAAAAGCCGCGCCAATGCGTCGGTGTCGCCACCGGCCGGATAGGCGACGACCAGGGTGATCGGCTTGCTCGGGTAGCTGTCTGCCCAGGCGAGTCCGGTGGCGCAAGCGGCCGCCAGGGAAATGGCAGCGGCAAAGACATGACGGCGTGTGTGTTTCATCGGGTCCGTGGGATCGTGGATTTGTTTCACTAAAGAAACAACGATTTATTAATGGAACGCCACGAAGAATACCGAGGAAGACAAACTTCATGACTAAGTAGAAACCCTAGTTCTTGTAATGCAACGAAAACAGGGCGGCCTTTGCGGGCCGCCCTGCGGGATTGGAAAGCGCGGTTGCCGCTCAGCCGCCGTAGCGCGCCACGGTGAGACCTTCCATGTCGATCTCGGGCGCCCTGCCCGCGATCAGGTCGGCCATCACGCGGCCGGTGCCGGCCGCCATGGTCCAGCCAAGGGTGCCGTGGCCGGTGCTCAGCATCAGGTTGGGAATTCGGGTGGCGCCGATCACCGGCGTGCCGTCGGGCGTCATCGGGCGCAGGCCGGTCCAGAAGGAGGCGTCGCGCACGTTGCCGCCGCGGGGGAACAGGTCCGTCACGACGTGTTCGAGCGTGTCGCGCCGGCGCGCGTCCAGGCGCAGGTCGAAGCCCGAGAGCTGCGCGGTGCCGCCGACGCGGATGCGGCTGCCAAGCCGTGTGACGGCCACCTTGAAGGTCTCGTCCATCACGGTCGACTCGGGTGCGCCGCCGGCATCGGAGATGGGCACGGTGATCGAGAAGCCCTTGACCGGGTACACCGGCAGGCGAATGCCCAGCGGCCTGACCAGCGCGGACGAGTAGCTGCCGAGCGCGACCACGTAGCGCTCGGCGGTGAAGCCGCCGGCATCGGTGCGCACAGCCGTCACGCCCTTGACTGCATCGTGCTCGATGGCCTGGATGTTCACGCCGAACCTGAACTTCACGCCCTCGGCCTCCGCCAGCTTGGCGAGTGCCTGCGTGAACTTGAAGCAGTCGCCGGTCTCGTCGCCCGGCAGGCGAAGGCCACCCACGAACTTGTCCTTCACGCCTGCAAGCGCGGGCTCGTACTGCACGCAGCCTTCGCGGTCGAGCACCTGGTAGGGCACGCCGGAGGCCTTGAGCACTTCGACGTCTTTCGAGGTGCCGTCGAGCTGCTGCTGCGTGCGGAACAACTGCAGCGTGCCCTGCATGCGCTCGTCGTAGGCGATGCCGGTATCGGCGCGCAGCGCCTTCAGGCAATCGCGGCTGTACTCGGCGAGCCGCACCATGCGGCCCTTGTTGATCTCGTAGCGCGCCTGCGTGCAGTTGCGCAGCATCGCAAGGCCCCAGCGCCACATGGCCGGATCGAGCATCGGCTTGATGACCAGCGGGCTGTGCCGCATCAGCATCCACTTGATGGCCTTGACCGGCACGCCGGGCCCGGCCCACGGCGCCGAGTAGCCGGGCGAGACCTCCCCCGCGTTGCCGAAGCTGGTTTCGAGTGCGGGCGCCGGCTGGCGCTCCAGCACCGTCACCTCGTGCCCGGCACGCGCCAGGTAGTAAGCCATCGAGGTGCCGATGACACCGCTGCCGAGAATCAGGACCTGCATGAGAACAACCCTTTGAAAGCTGCTGCAACGCAGCCGAGGGTACAGGCTAAGCGCTACAGGCCAAGCGCATCCTGCAATTGCCGTGCCGTCCAGCGCTTGGGGCTCTGCGGCCAGGCATCGAGCAACGCGACCATGCGCGCATTGCGCGGCGCGCTCAGGCCGTGCTCCTGCGCGAGGCGCACGACCTCGCCGCTGAGCGAGTCGATCTCGGTGCGGCGGCCCAGCGCAAGGTCGTCGGCCATGCTGGAGCGAGCCTTGGCATCGATGCGCAGCATGCGCGCCGCAACGATGCGAAACAGCCAGTCGGGCAGGCGCAGCAGGTTGACCAGCCGGTGCGCCGGAACGGCAGCGACCTGCGCCGGTGCGACGCCCGCGACCTTGAGGATGTCCAACGCCTCCTCGATCAGCGACGCGAAGCAGCGGCGGTAGCCGCGCAGCATCAGCTCTTCGCGCAGCGGCAGGCCCGAGAGCGCGTTGACCGAATTGTTGAGATTGAGCATCAGCTTGCCCCACTGTACGGGCAGCAGATCGGCATGCAGGTCGATCGGCACGCCGGCGCGCTCGAACACGGGCAGCCAGGGGCGCAGCGCCGCATCGTCTTCCGCGGCCAGCCGGCCAGCGGTGCCGCGATGGAAGGCGCCGGGGCCGATCTCGGCCACGTTGTACGGCACCATGCCGGCCCGCACATTCAGCGAGGGGCCGGTCTGCGATGCGGCCGCGGAATTGGAGATGCCGTTCTGCAGCGAGACCACCGTGGTGCCCGCGGGCAATGCAAAAGCCAGCTCGCCGGCCGCCGCGGCAGTGGCGCCGCTCTTCACGCACAGCAGCACCAGCGAAGGCCGCGCACCCACCGGGACCTGGTCGCACAGCCGCAATTTTTCGGCAGGCAGCCTGCGCGTCGCCCCGTCGATGTCGGTGAGCGTCAGGCCATGCGCCGCGAGCTTGTCCAGCATGCGTGGACGGCCGACGAAAGTGACGGGCACGCCGGCCGCCGCAAGGCTGCCGCCGATGAAGCACCCGATGGTGCCTGCCCCCATCACGAGCACTTCACCGGGGGTTGCGTCTGGCATGAAGTGCTTGTGCGGTTCGAGGCGGGCGGAGCGTCAGGCGCGCTCCGCAATCCAGGCCTGCACCGACTGCAGCGCGGCCGCAAGGCCCGCCGCGTTGGTGCCGCCGGCCATGGCCATGTCGGCCTTGCCGCCGCCCTTGCCGCCGACCTGCTGTGCCACGAAGTTGACCAGCTCGCCGGCCTTGACCTTGCCCACGCTGTCGGCCGTGACGCCGGCCGCGATCTGCACCTTGTCGCCGTCGACGGCGGCCAGCACGATGGCGGCAGTCTTGAGCTTGTCCTTGAGCTTGTCCATGGTGTCGCGCAGCGTCTTGGCATCAGCGCCATCGAGCTTGGCGGCCAGCACCTTGATGCCGTTGACGTCCACGGCTTGCGAGACGAGCTCGTCGCCCTTCGACGACGCGAGCTTGCCCTTGAGCGCGCCCACTTCGCGCTCCAGCGCCCTCACCTGCTCGAGCACCTGCGTGAGCCGGCCCTGCAGCTCGGCGGCCGGCGACTTGAGCGTGGCGGCCACGCTGTGCACGGTCGATTCGAGGTCCTGCAAGTAGGTGAGCGCGTTGGCACCCGTGACCGCTTCGATGCGTCGCACGCCGGCGGCCACGCCGCCTTCGCTGACGATCTTGAAGAGGCCGATATCGCCCGTGCGGCCCACGTGGGTGCCGCCGCAGAGTTCGCGGCTCGTGCCGATGTCGAGCACGCGCACGGTCTCGCCGTACTTCTCGCCGAACAGCATCATCGCGCCCGTCTTCTGGGCCGACTCCATGTCCATCACGCGAGCCTGGGTCGGCGCGTTGGCGAGGATCTCGGCGTTGACGCGCTTCTCGATCTCGACGATCTGGTCGTGCGAGACCGGCGCGTTGTGCGCGAAGTCGAAGCGGGTCTTGTCGGCATCGACCAGCGAGCCCTTCTGCTGCACGTGGTCGCCCAGCACTTCGCGCAGGGCCTTGTGCATCAGGTGGGTGACCGAGTGGTTGCGCATGGTGGCGGCGCGGCGGGCGGTGTCGACCGCGGCCTTGACCGCGTCGCCGACCTTGAGCGTGCCCTGGGTCTGCGTGCCGTGGTGGCCGAACACGTCGGCCTTGATCTTCTGCGTGTCTTCGACGCCGAACTGCACGCCTTCGGCAACGAGCACGCCCTGGTCGCCGACCTGGCCGCCGCTCTCGGAATAGAAAGGCGTGGTGTCGAGCACGACGATGCCGGGCTGGCCTTCCTTCAGTTCCTGAACGGCAGCGCCTTCGAAGTACAGCGCCACGACCTTGGCGTTTTCTTCCAGGTGGTCGTAGCCGGTGAAGATGTTGCCCGCACCGGCGTATTCGACGTTGCGGTCCATCTTGAACTTGCCGGCCGCGCGGCCCGCAGCCTTCTGCTTTTCCATGGCGGCGTTGAAGCCGGCCTCGTCGACGCTCACGCCACGCTCGCGGCACACGTCAGCCGACAGGTCGAGCGGAAAGCCGTAGGTGTCGTGCAGCTTGAAGGCGACTTCGCCCGGCAGCACCTTGGCATCGCCGGCCAGCGCCGCGTCGAGGATTTCCATGCCGTTGGCCAGCGTCTCGAAGAAGCGCTCTTCCTCGGCCTTCAGGGTATCGGTGATGCGCTTTTCATCGGCCACCAGCTTGGGATACGCATCGCCCATGAGCTTCACGAGGTCAGGCACCAGCTTGTGGAAGAAGGGCTTCTTCTGCCCCAGCTTGTAGCCGTGGCGAATGGCGCGGCGGATGATGCGGCGCTGCACGTAGCCGCGGCCTTCGTTCGACGGAATGACGCCGTCGGCCACCAGGAACGAGGTGGCGCGGATGTGGTCGGCAATCACCTTGAGCGAGTTGTTCGCGAGATCCTGCGTGCCGGTCTCGCGGCCTGCCGCCTTGATGAGCGCGTCGAAGATGTCGATCTCGTAGTTGCTGTGCACGTGCTGCAGGATCGCGGCCAGACGTTCCAGGCCCATGCCGGTGTCGACGCAGGGTGCGGGCAGTTTCTTGACCGAGCCGTCGGGCTGCATGTCGAACTGCATGAACACGTTGTTCCAGATCTCGATGTAGCGGTCTCCGTCTTCATCGGGCGAACCGGGCGGGCCGCCGGGGATCTCTGGGCCGTGGTCGAAGAAGATTTCGGAGCACGGGCCGCAGGGGCCGGTGTCGGCCATCATCCAGAAGTTGTCGGACATGTAGCGCCCGCCCTTGTTGTCGCCGATGCGCACGACGCGCTCGGGCGGCAGGCCGATTTCCTTGGTCCAGATGTCGTAGGCCTCGTCGTCCTCGATGTAGACGGTGGCCCAGAGTTTTTCGGCCGGCAGCTTGTAGACCTCGGTCAGCAGTTCGAATGCCCACTTCAGCGATTCGCGCTTGAAGTAGTCGCCGAAGCTCCAGTTGCCCAGCATCTCGAAGAAGGTGTGGTGGCGCGCGGTGTAGCCCACGTTCTCGAGGTCGTTGTGCTTGCCGCCGGCGCGCAGGCAGGCCTGGACCGAGGCGGCGCGCACGTAATTGCGCTTGTCTTCGCCCAGGAACACGTCCTTGAACTGGACCATGCCCGAGTTGGTGAACATGAGGGTCGGGTCGTTGCCCGGCACCAGCGAGCTGGAGGCCACCACCGTATGGCCCTTGGAGGCGAAGAAATCGAGAAAGGTCTTGCGGATGTCCGCGACCGTGAATGTGGGCTGGCTCATCTTTGGATTCGTCTTCTGTCGAGGGCGGCGCGGCGATGGCGACCCTCATGTCGAACCCACTGCGGCGAACCGGCCTAACTGCTTGATTTGCTTGAACAAACAATTATAGGTTTGGCCATGCGCCCGCGCCGCCTCGCAAGCTGCACGATCCGGAGGCCACGGCTAATATGTGACTTGGCGCAAAAGAAGCGAACCAAATACGGCCGGCGCCATCCGTACTTGTACGGACACAAGATCAAGGAGCTCGAATGGCAAGCCAAGAGGCGGAACAGCACTGGAAGATCGAAGACCTGGATTTCTCGCGCATCGCGCTCGACAAGGTGCGCCCGGACGAAAATCTCTTCTACCTGGTGACCTCCGCCTCCTTCGTCGAGAGCGGCTCGGACCTCTACACACACAACCTGGTCGATTTTTTCCGTGGCGACGACGAGGTCACCGACTGGTTGTCGAACCACTGGGAACTCGAGGAACTGCAGCACGGCAGGGCCCTGCGCGCATATGTCCGCCACGTATGGCCGGAGTTCGAATGGGATGTCGCCTACCAGGGCTTCCTGGAGGAATATGCGACCTACTGCAAGGTCGAGTTGCTGGCCCCGACCCGCGCCCTCGAAATGACCGCCCGTTGCGTGGTCGAGACCGGCACCGCTACCTACTACCGCGCCATGGCGCGCAGCACCGACGAGCCCGTGCTGCAGGACCTGGCGACCCGCATCGCGACCGACGAGGTCAACCACTACAAGCACTTCTACCGCTTCTTCCGCCGCTACCGCGAGCAGGAAAGGCTGGGCCGCCTGCGCGTGATGGGCACCATCGGCCGCCGCACGCTCGAACTCAAGAGCGAAGATGCCGAGTGCGCGATCCGCCATGTGGTGAAGACGCGCTCGCCCGGCCGCGCCGCCGACACGGCCTACGTGCAGCAATTGAGCGCGGACATGAACAGCGCGATCCGCGCCAACCTGAGCCCCGGCCACACGCTCAAGATGCTGATGCGGCCACTGGAACTGCCGGCAAAGGTGCAGACGGTGATCCAGTACCCGATCATGCAGTTCATGCGGCACGTGTTCCTGCGTTGATGGATTCCGTGGGCACAACGCAGAAGAAGACGCGGCACAAAAAAAACCCAGCACGGGGCTGGGTTTGAACCTCTCGGGTGCTGTCACGCACAGAGAACTCGCACTTCGAAGCGAGCCCGCGAAATCTAGGGCTTCATGTGCCGCCGCGTTGTCGGACGGGGCCGACACTTGGGACGAACAGGTCTGGCCGAATCGGCCCTATCAGTCTCCCAGCCGAAAAATACTGCCAAATAGTTCACGTTTTTATGCGTGTCCTACGGCGACTACCTATTTCTGGCTGACACCCAGGCCCCAGGGGAGCACCGACGATACCGATGCTGTCACGCAACAGGGCCGCATAAAAGAAGAGCTCTCGGTCAGTGCTTGGAGCGTGCGCCCACGGGCTGCTCCGACCCGCTTCGGCGGGTGTTTTTTTGGGCTCATCCAACACATGGCCCAGGGGCCGCCTCCTGCCTCAGGTCGCCGAGGTCAGCCCGGGCTTGCGGGTTCCGTCCAGTGAATACAACTGCGGCCGCTCGTCGGGGGCGGCGCCTTCGGCGGGCATTCCGTGCGCCACATTCTGCGGCTGGCGATAGAGCTCATTCTCGAGACGCCTGACGCGTTCGGCGTACATCCTGGCGAGGGCACTGTGATGCTCTGCCGCAGCCTGATGCTCGATGCGCGCCATCTGCGCCTCTTCCAGAAGAGCCGCCGCGCGCCGGAGATACGCGGTGTGACTCGGGCGAAACAAGAAGTCGAACGTCATTTCAAGCTCCTTTCCGCGAGGGTGCGGTAGGAAGCCATGTTCCTCCGCACCAGCCTTCAAGTCTGTCGGAACAAGCCTACCTTCGGGTTACCTGCTTTCGTTGCGGCGTTTCCGATCGCGGCGGAGCTACCCCATGTCCGACCGCTTGCAATCCAGGACCGTGCTTGTCTCGATCGTTCGCAGTGCCGGCACCTTGCCGACGAACGTCACCCCGGCACGTAGCAGGCGCCATTCTCCCGCCTTGAACAGCTTGAAGAGGTGCGTGACTTCGTCACTCGCAGTGGGAATGGCGTTGAACACATAGACCGGCTCGCCGCCCTGGGTCTCGTCCATGCTCAGCAGTTCGGCCCTCATCTTGCCCATGGTGTCCGTGTCTTTCGTCCTCTGGCGAACGACGTCCATGTTGACGGTGCGAGAGTGCTCGTCGATCGAGATCCTGCGGATCCAGGGAGCCGGCCCTGCGCTGTTCGAAGCCGGCGCGCACACGATCGTTCCCGCGGCGGAGGACCCGGCTGCCGCGACGAGGAGCAGATGGACGGCCAGCCTGGTGAGTTTGAATTTCATGCTCGATATGGTGCCAGCCCCCCGCGGGGGGGCGAACTCGAAGGGCATGCCCCCACAGTTCGAGCAGGAGGGAGTGGCCCCGCGCAGGCCAGTTCTTCAGTAGGAGCCCGGCGGCGGCGTGTGCTTGAAACGTCGCGCCGTCGTCATGCTGATGAACCGGGCCCGCGCGGCGCCGAGACTGGCGCGCCCTGCGCCGACCATGCCGCCGACGGCCGACTTGACTGCGTCCGCGGTGGGCGATTCCCGCGGATACGAGGGAGACAGGCCGCACTTGCGCATCAGCCGGTTCACCTGATGGATGCGGGCGACCTCGCGCGTGGCTGCGGTGTAGAAGGTCACCCCGATCGAGATCGACAGGCGATCGCCAGGGGCAGTCCCGCCGGCCTTGGATCTCGTCATGTGGGGCGAGGTGCTCGGGAAGTAGATGGCATCTCCCGGCTGCGCATCGAACTCCAGCCCGCGCGGCAAGAACGCTTCGTCGAAGCGCACTTTCTTGAGCGACTGCGTGACGATGAAGTCCTCCACGGCTTCGGCCGGCACGATGGTGCGATCGCGGTGATCCCAGACGTTGAGGGTCTTGCGCCCGTGCAACTGCAGCCAGAAGTTGTTCTCGCGATCGATGTGAAAGGGCGTCACGGATGGCGGCGCAGAGAAGAAGACGAATCCGTTCACCCTGAAGATGTCCGGCTGCTCGCGCTCGACGAGCGAGCGCATCGAGTTCACCACCGACATCAGCAGGGCCTGATAGCGGGGGATGACCTCGATGTTGTAGAAGGAAACCGACGAACCCGGCTCCTCCATGCGCTGGAAGAATTCTTCGATGCTGCGCCCATCCGGATGCCGGCTGTCGTGCGCGAGCGTGGACGCGACCGTCCTGTCCGGGTTCATGAACCTGCATTGGTCCAGTTTCGAGAGTTCCATCCCGAGCTTCACGAGTTCGGGCACCTGAAACAGGGGATGCTCGTGAAAGTTGTGGTGCATCGGCGTGATCCTCTGGGTAGAGAAGCGGTCAGGATTGTCCGCCCACACGCGAAACATCGTTTCCGAAGTTCCGACCCAATTCAAGCTGGTCAAGCGCATCGCACCCTCCGGATCGCTTTTTGGGCTCCTGCCCTGAGCCGAGGTCGGGGCGGAGTCCACGAACAGAAGTAATACTTTCGAACGCAATGCTGAAACTGTTTTCTGACTTTTACCTGACTATTAAAGGGCTCATTGGTGAAAATTCCTATCGGCAGTTGGCGGCCACCAGTTGCGCAGGGGAAGCCGAAAGTGTGGATAGAATTGCCCCGCCGAACTCTGACCATCATGCGGTTTCGGCCTCTAAAAAGTCGTTTGAAATCAACGACTTGCGATGCGGGTGTAGTTCAATGGCAGAACGGCAGCTTCCCAAGCTTCATACGAGGGTTCGATTCCCTTCACCCGCTCCAGTTAGTCACTCATGTTCTCTCATGTTGACTCAAAAGCTAGTCGGATCAACGACTTAGCTCCAGGACTTCTCTCGTGACCTCTCATGTTCGCTCATTGCAGCGCACCGGATGAAGGGGTACAACACGGGGAACGAAGGCGCTTTTGCCTTCGGTTGAGAAGCCTGTTCCCCTATCTATGCTCACAGAAGTCGCTTGCAAGAACGCGTCATGCCCCATCGACAAGGCGCGCGCGCGCTTCGCCGACGGCGGTAATCTCTACCTAGAGGTCGCGTCCAACGGGTCGAAACGCTGGTTCTGGAAGTACACCTTCGATGGCAAAGAGAAGCGCTTGGCTATCGGCAGCTATCCGACAATCAAAATCAAGGATGCACGAACCGCACGGGAGGAGGCGCGCAAGGTGCTTCAGACCGGCGCCGACCCGACGCAGCGCCGGCGACTCGACAAGGCGAGCGTCCGCGCTAGCGCGATCACGACCTACGAACTCGTGGCGCGCGAGTTTCATGCGATCAAGCAGAAGGAATGGAGCGAGGCCCATAGCGCGAAGTGGCTGCGCCTGCAAGAGAGCAATCTGTTCCCATGGATCGGCGGTCTGCCGCTACGCGAAATCACGGCACGCGTGTTGCTAGAGCCGTTGCGGCGGGTCGAAAGCAAAGGACTCAATGAGACGGCTGTGTCCCTTCGCCAGTACGCGGGCCAAGTGTTTCGCTATGGCATTGCCACGGGGCGGTGTGAAGACGATCCGGCGACGAAGCTGCGCGATGCTTTAGGCGCAGTCATCGTGAAGAACATGGCCGCGGTGCTGAAGCCGGAGAAGGCCGCGGCGCTGATGCGCGCGATCGACAGCTATCACGGCCTGCCGGCCACGCAAGAGGCGCTGCTGCTGTCCGCCTTGCTTTTCCAACGGCCCGGAAACATTCGCGCAATGGAGTGGGCCTGGGTGGATCTCGAAGGCGCTTTGCTCACTATCCCCGCCGCGTCGATGAAGAGAACCAAGCAGGCCAAACTCAGTGGCGAGCCGCACCTGGTTCCGCTAGCGCCGCAGGCCGTAGAGTCCTTGAAGCGCATGCAGGTGCTCACAGGAAATGGTCGCTACGTCTTCCCGAGCCTACTAACGGGCGAGCGGCCGATGTCGGACAACACGATCAACACCGCGCTTCGTCGCATGGGATTCGACAATACTGAGATGACCGCGCACGGCTTCCGCGCGATGGCTCGCACGATCATGGTTGAGGAACTCCATATCGACCCCGAGGTCATCGAAGAGCAACTCGCCCATGGCAAGCGCGGGCCGCTCGGCACTGCCTACAACCGTGCGAAGTTCAAAGACCAGCGCCGCAAGATGATGGTGACGTGGGCAAACTATCTCGACAAATTGCGCGCCGAATAGACGCAATTTGTGCGCCATTGCCGACCAGGCAGTTGGCAGAAGAGCCAGCTAGGAATCGGTGACTTGGGCTGCAACCCCAAGCATGGCGCGGGCGTGTTGTTCTGGCAGGGCGCGCACGTGATCGGGCAGGACTCGGCGGGAGCCGACTCGATCCTCGAACTGCTGAGGGGTGTCACCCATGCCGGCAAAGGGCAAGCACATCAAAGAACGCATCTGGAAGCTCGCCGACGAAAGCACCTGAGGTCCGATCATCACGCAGCGCGCCGCCTGCGAAACCTGCGAAACGCGATGAGGCGCGTGGCGCATCACGACCCCCGTGGTTCCAGAGAACGGCTTGGCTAGTCGTGCGGCAGCTACTGTCGACCGGAGCGGCGCATGCGCCTAGCTCAAGGCTTCGGCGATAGAGGTGTACTCGAATAGCTCTCCGGATCCTCGATCCACTGTTGAAGTGCCGCGCGCGGCCAACGACAGGTGCGCACTCCTATATGTATCGGTGGCGGGAACTTGCCTTCGGCAATTCTTCGGTACACGGTGGCACGACTCAATGCAGTGATGCGAATCACGTCAGACAAGCGAAAGAACGCAGGTGCGCCGACATTCGGCGGAACAAGCTCGCGAGCGTCAACGTGGTGTTCGAGTTGCATGACAGATCCTTTATGGGTGCCGTGCCTTCAAGCCGCGCATTGTTTGAGATGAGTGCCTCGCTTGAAGAGCCGAATGGAAGCAGAACCAGTGCCCACGCCAGAGTGAAAGTGCACTGCTCAGGGCTCGAAAATCGCTGTTCGACCCAGCGGCAGCCTCCTCTCAAAATCGTCTTACGCATGGATCTGCTCCTAGCGTGCAACGAGGTGCCACCTTAAACAACTAGGACTTTTGAGAGGCCTCTGAAAACTGACGGGACGGCCTGATGGCGCGCGGCATCTCACTTCCAAAAGCGTCTCAGCGCTGCATCAGACCTGTGCCGGCCCGCAACCCAGCTTTGACTGTGCGTCCTTGAGCGGGCATGGAAGAACCGTCTCTTGTCCCCTCCATCCGCGCCGGCAAGCAGTGACACAAGCCATCACAGCGCGAATCCACTGTCAAGCGACATCAGGAGCTGCCCCCCTGGCGACATGAAGAACTGCCCCCCGGGTTGTTGATCAATCTGTCGTGACTGCGTCTTTCGCGCTGGCCTGGTTAACCAGGCCAGCGCGGCGCTTCGATCTGAGCCGGTAGCTGTCGCCACGTATCGTGATGACATGACTGTGGTGCAGCAGCCGGTCCAGGATCGCGGTGGCCACCACGGCGTCGCCGAACACGGCTCCCCACTCGGCAACCGAGCGGTTGCTGGTGACCAGCATCGAGCCGCGTTCATAGCGCCTNCCCCCGGGTTGTTGATCAATCTGTCGTGACTGCGTCTTTCGCGCTGGCCTGGTTAACCAGGCCAGCGCGGCGCTTCGATCTGAGCCGGTAGCTGTCGCCACGTATCGTGATGACATGACTGTGGTGCAGCAGCCGGTCCAGGATCGCGGTGGCCACCACGGCGTCGCCGAACACGGCTCCCCACTCGGCAACCGAGCGGTTGCTGGTGACCAGCATCGAGCCGCGTTCATAGCGCCCTGCTCACCATTTGGAAGAACAGATGCGCGGCGTTAGCCTCGAACGGCAGGTAACCCAGCTCGTCCAGTAATGTTGCGCGCAACATTATGAAGAGCGTCTTTAGCCTGGCGGGCGCGGCGAGCAGGCGTGGGCCGGAGTCGCGAGATTTCCCCGCGACCGGTAGGCTAAAGATCCCGTTGGACTAAGGCGCCGCTCGGTGGTGGCGTGTTATGGGAATTGAATGAAGACGACGGGTCTTCGCAGTGCGGAGATACCAGCGATCGCGGCACTACAAGGGATCGCGAGTTCGCCTGCCGAAGCTCGGATTCCGGCCACTTGCGCAGCCGGCAGCGCCATCGGTGCCAGCGAGCGAAGGCGACCAGGTTGGCGCAGGACCGCACATCCGATAGACGCACGCAGGACCGGCGCTTCGCGATCGGCGTCGCGAGGAGAGCGCAGAGGTTGGGGCCGAGCATTCACGATGCCACGCTCGGCGGCCCACGTAGTTGCGCTCCCGCAAGGAACGACTCGATGCACACCATCTGGCCGCGCTTGCAATGTGGGCAGTCGCGCAACGACAGGCCCGTCAGGCGCTGATAAGCGCCAGCGCGCAGCACGTGAAGATCGTAAGGGTCAGTGTTCTCATCCTCATACGCCGCTTATAGGCGAGTGATTGCCATGCGGCCACTACGGAAAATGGGGATTCGCGGGCGGCCTGGGCCCTGCGACGGGCGGAAGCTCACTGTCGGCGATCGGGTGGGGTGCGCGGCCGCTGGCGCGTGCGGCAGCGTTGTCGGGACCGATTCAGAGGGCCCTAGCTGCGGCGCCGGTGGCAGCCACGCAGCCCGCGCTGGGCATCACTCGCGCTGGCCAGGCTCTCGGTCGCGCTGCACCGGTCGAAGCTCGCATTGCAGCGCGGCCTCGGAGCCGTCGGCGGCCACCGTCGCGTCGGGCTTGGCGCGTCGCCTTCGCTCTGTTCCAGCACATCGTCGACGTCACGCCCTAAACCCTCGATCGTTAACGACGGCCTTGGGCGGACTATTACGCGATGGTGGCGATGGTTTGCCGTGCAAACTTGTTTTGCAAACTGAGTCACGCCGGGCCATCGAGCTCAAAGCTGGCCAAACTTCGTCACCAAGTCACCTTCAATTCGGTCATACCCACCAGCGCGTCGTAGACCTCGGGTGCAACGTTGATGCAACCACCCGTGATGCCACGGCGCCCGGCGGCCGGGCCGCGCAGGCGTTCGAGCCGGTGCTGCGTCGGGTTGCCGAGCCAGACCCTGTGCACAGCGAAGACCTCGCGAGCCGTCTCCTTGAACTGCAGGACATCGCCGCCATAGCCCTCGGCCTGAACGATCCGCTGCGTGAGCGGGAAGATGCCTACGGGTGTGTCCTTGCCGACCAGGGCGTGGTGACACTGGCCGGCGAAACAGATGGTGGCGGCAGTGAGGCTGACGACGATGAGGCTCACTCGCGAATCGCCTTGGTCTCGACGAGCTTGACCGCAGGTTGCGCCACAGCCATCAGGCAATCGCGCACGTAGAAGCGGCTGCTGATCTGCTGGAGCTGGCCGCTCTGCGCCGCACCACCCTGCGCGCCGTTGCCGCTGGAGCCGTAGCCGCCGATGGAGAAGCTGCCGGACGAGGACGTGCCGAGGACCGCCGCGTACTGCGTCACCTGATGACCGTAAAGCTTCCCGTCAATCTCGACGAACGGGGCGTCCGCCGGCTCGATGTCGTCGTCTTCGCCTTGCTCTACGTCGCTCTGCCCGCCCAGCACGCCGAAGCGCTTACCCAGGACCGGCCGGCGAACGACCCGCACGCGCGGGCCGCAGACCATCGGCGTGACTACCATATTCGCGGCGGCCAGCGGCGCGGCGGCCTGACCATGGAGAACCGGAGCCCAAACCGTGGTGCGCTCCTGCACGTTCGTGTTCGACAGCGACAGGTTGCCGGGGGCACTGGAGCCGGAGCCGGCCGCGCCCGTTGAGCCGCCTGCATTGACGGTGACGTTCGAGACGCCGCCTGCACCACCCTTGCCACCGGTTGCGGAGCCACCGGAAGCCGTGTTCGTGCTGGTGTTCGTGCCCGTTGCAGTGCCGGCGCCGCCAGCACCGCCAGTCGCCGAGTTGGCGTTCGTGCTGGTGTTGGCCTGCTGCTGGCGCTGGTTGCCGCCCGTGGCGGTGCTGGTGCTCGTGCTGGTCGCCTGACTCGGGTTGCACGGATCGACGCTCACATCGACGGGCGAATAGACGGACGCGTTCGAGTTCGGATAGTTGTACGAGTCAGAGGTCGAGGTCTGCGCGAGCGCAGGGAGGGCGAGCGCCGCGAGAAGCGCAACAGCGAAAAAGCTAGAGAGTTTCATAATGTGGTATTTCCCGCCAGCGGAATCAGTTGTTTTGCCCGTTGCCGTTGCCGTTGTTACCGCCGCCGCTACCGCTGGTCGTGGTGGGGTTGGGGCAGGTGGTTTGCGCGACGGCAACCGACAATCCAAGCGTGAAGATGACAAGAACGGCGATGAGAGTCTTTTTCATAAGAGTGCAAGAAATCGATTAATGAAATTGCGAGGTGAGAGTGCGAAGATTCAATGGAGCGCACTTCGACACTGCTTGCGGCGGCGACCTGATTCGGGATGAAGCCGGGTGTCCAGGCTTGCTCAGCCCACGCACGCGACCCGCATCCGTGTGCCAGGGGTCTTGAGCGCGGGCCGTTCGTACCTACTGGCGCTCACGACAGAACAGGGCAGATTGTTGAAGACGGCAGGCATCCGTCGCGCGTGAACTAGTGCCCGTGTGAAGCTTTCACACATCTAGTGATGAAATCGAATGCGCCTTGGCAATCAAAGTGTGAGCAACTTCATTTCCTTGTTCATCATCTTTTTGAACAAGTTGACAGCGAGTGCCGTTTGACGTGTGATCTCGCGCATGCCTCCGCACTCCAGTCGACCGAAGAACCGCAGGGCTCTGTCAATCGACCTTGAGCAAATTCGAAGACAGCTTCGATGGCAGCCTTCGGTGGCGGGAAGCGAAGTACTGGGACCTCTGGAGGGGCTCTATCGGACCGAAGATCATCGCTATCGTCGGGTCGATGAGGGAACGCTGCTTCACGTCATGGACTACGAGACGCTGCTGCCCTACGAACTGATGATCGAACGTGCGGACATGGTGTGCGTGCAGATCATGCTGGCGGGCACTTACATGCGCTGGAGCGCCGTTCGATCACAAATCGTCGAGTCGTCCATGACTTCCATCTCCAACCTACCCGAATCTCTGTCGGTGACCAATGCAGGCCAGAAGCTGCAAGGGATCTGGATCGCCTGTGACAGGCGGCATTTCCTCTCACGCTACGGTCTGCAGCCTGACATGGTGCCTACCGACTATGTGCCTCTCTTTCAATCCGCGCGAGGGATGCCCGTCGCGATCGAGCTCGCAACTCAAGGACCGAACATCGTTGCTGCGCAAGAGATTCTTTCGTGCCGAATGAAGGAACCCCTCAACAGTCTCTACGTGGCCGCCAAAGTAACGGAGATCCTCTGCAACGTCGTCGCTCAACTGCATTCGATAGCCGGCGCGAGAGGCCCCGGCCGCATCCACAGGTGGGAAGCCACTCAACAGGCCATCGGGGCCGCAGCTGAAATTTATCGGCGCACGCTCAGCACCCCCCCGACCGTCGACGAGCTGGCTCAGAAGGTCGGGCTCAATCGCAACATGCTCACAGCGGGCTTCAAGGCGCGCTTTGGAGCCACGCCTAATGCCTTTGCCCACGCGCTGAGAATGCGGGAAGCGAAGACACTGCTAGACGGCGGCCATCTTTCGATCAGCGACATTGCCAGGAGCGTGGGGTACAGCAGCTATGCCAGCTTTGCCCATGCGTTCCATGCTTACTACGGAGTGCCGCCAAAGAAACCGACCGTCTGACATGGCCACCTGGAATCTGCTCCCTCGTAACCGGCCCCGTGAATTGACGAGCACTTGGGGTGGGGCCAATCCATCGCTCGATGCCACCCGATCGATGAACCAGTAGCCGTCGCCGATGCATTCGGCGGCAATCAGCGTGCGCTCCGCATTCAGCCCGTCCAGGATGTACTTAAAGCCTTCGCCCTCCTTGCCGATCAGGTTGTCTTGGGGAATCTCCAGGTTCTCGAAAAACAGTTCATTGGTCTCGTGGTTGACCATGTTGGGAATGGGCCGGACGGTCATGCCGCTTCTCTCGGCTGCCCGGAGGTCCACCATGAAGATCGACATGCCTTCGGATTTTTTTCTTACGTCGGCCAGCGGTGTGGTACGGGCGAGCAAAATCATCCAGTCGGAATGCTGCACGCGGCTGATCCACACCTTCTGGCCATTCACGACGTAGCGGCCGTCTTTCCTGATCGCAGTGCTCTTTATCTTCGTGGTGTCGGTGCCAGTTGTCGGCTCGGTTCCCCCATGGACTGCAAGCGCCACTCACCCGATGCGATGCGCGGGAGGTAGAAAGCCTTCTGCTGCTCCGAGCCATGGCGCAGCAGCGTGTTCATGTTGTACATCTGGCCGTGACAGGCGGCGGAGTTGCCGCCGCTACGGTTGATCTCTTCCATGATCACGCTGGCCTCTGCCAGGCCAAGGCCCGAGCCACCGTATTCGCTGGGGATCAGCGCGGCCATCCAGCCAGCGCTCGCAACAGCGTCGACGAAGGCCTCCGGATAGCCCCGCCTGGCATCGATCTCGCGGTGGTATGCATCCGTGAACTGTCGACAAAGGTCGCGCACGGCGTCGCGAATGTCGTGGTATCTGTCGCTCATGCTTCTCAGCCCCGTTCAGGCCACGACGGCCGTAGCCTGCATCGTCAGGAAGCCTTCGTGGTCCTGAGCCCATAGTCGCACGGTCTTCCCGTCGGACAAAGGCTGGCCATTGAGCCTGAAAGGATGCAGATCGAAAGTCGGTCGGACCGCGCGAAACTCGAATGACTCCAGCGTGCTGCCGGGCAGATTGCGGCGCACGAGATCGACGAGCAACGTCGCGATCAAGGGGCCGTGCACGATCAGGCCGGGATAACCTTCGGTCTGCGTGACGTATTGGCGGTCGTAGTGGATGCGATGCCCGTTGAAGGTCAAGGCAGAGTATCGAAACAGAAGCACGTCGTCCGGGACGACTTCGCGCTGCCAGGCCGCGCCTGTTTCCGCCAATGTCGGCACCACGGGCGCAGCACCGGGTCGCGGCGCGGGGCGATACACGATGTCGTGCTCCTCGCTCAGGGCAAGGCCTCGTGCGTTGTGCAGTTCGTGCCGCACGAGCACGAAGACCAGCTCCCCGCTGCGTTCATTCTTGTGCAGCACCGATTCGATGCGGGAAGATCTCTCGGCACTTTCACCAACGCGCAAGCAATTGTGGGGCTGCCATTTGAGTCGGCCTCCTGCCCACATCCGTCGCGGCAACGGAACCGGCGGCAGAAATCCTCCCCGTTTCGCATGGCCGTCAGGCCCCAGTTCGCTCTGACGATGACGCGGCAGGAAGTAGAGCCAGTGCCACAGTGGTGGCAGGTCGGTGCCGATCAGCGGCTCGGGATCTGCCCGGTCCAATGTCGCCGACAAGGCCGCGACGGGCGCACCGGTGATCTCGTCCGCCAAGGTCTCCGAGCGGCCCTGCCAGGCCTGCAGGTATGCAATCTCCGCCGCATCCAGTTCGGCGGCAAAGGCGGTATCGGGGTGAGTCATCAACTTGCTTTCTTTTTTCCGCGCAAGCCCGCATTGCCGGCGCGACAGGCGCGCGGCCATGGGGCACGTGGAGAGGAACGGCTTGGCGCCGCGATTGGAGATTGCTCGGCCTGAGCGCCCGCTCAAGTCTTCTGCTCGGACCACGCGATACGGCGGTCCACGATTTCATTGAAGGCCGATGGCGCTTCGAGCTTGGGCATGTGGCCCACGCGGTCGAGCGTGTAGAGCCGTGCGTCCGGTCGCACACCACTCAGGACAGCAGCATGTTCGCTCTCGGGTGCCACCTTGTCTTCGCGACCGACGATCAGCGTGACTGGTGCCTTTACATCCGGCAGAATCTTCGGCGTATAGACAGTGAACAGCATGTTCATGGCCTGCTCCCATCCCCCGGGGGTCACGGCGTCTCGCAGCCGCATCGTCTGCGCGCGAACTTCCGGCGACGCATTCGAGGCAAGCAGCTTGTCGGCGATGGCCGAGCGATCCTGGCCAAAACTCGCGAGGCCTGCCTTCACCGTGGCCGCACGTATGGCGTCACGCTCATGTTCAGGCTGAGACAGGGCACGCGCCGTGTTCGGCGCGGAGAGTATGAGCATCCCCACCGGAACATCGGATGACCTGGCGAAATCCGCCGCGATAACACTGCCCCATGAGCTGCCCACGAGGCCGGCGAGGCGCTGGACACCGATCGCTCGCAGGAACGCGAGGGCTGCCTCCACGTATTGACCGCTGTCCGGCTGGGGATCCGCCAGAGGCGTACTTTCGCCGAAACCTGGCGCGTTCCACGCGATCACCCGATAGAGGTACTGCAACCCCGCGAGCTGTGCACGATAGCCAGCGGAACTGGAGCCGATGCCGTGCAGCAGCAATAGCACCGGTTTGTCCATTGTGCCCGCCTCGCGGTACTCCATGACGCCGTGACCCGCCGCATACACGGGCGAAACCGTCGCGACGCAGCGAAGAGGTGGCAAGGGCTGCGCCAGGAGGCGTGCGTCTTCAGAACTGAACATGTGAATACCTATTGCGCCGCGGCCAGGTCAGGCTTCTTGGCATGTGGATTTGCATTTGCGTCCGGCTGGAATCCTAGGCGCAGCGAGAGATCCGCGGCTGTCTGCCTCAGGGCATCGCCGAGCGGGCTGCGCGCCCCCGGGAAGCGGTTCGCGTCGCCAATCGCCGTCAATGCGATGACCGCGCAACCGCTCGCATCGAGCACGGGCACGCTGATGGCATTCACCAATCGCTCGCTGCCATAGAAAGCGCCGGGCGGCCGAGTGGCAATGCCCTGGACGCGAACCTCGTCGAGCAACCGCGTCAGCTGCTCTTCATCGACGGGCCCTCCGTTCTGCTCGGCAGCGTTGTAGTCCAGTTCCGCATCGATGAGCCAGCGCGTTGCTTCCGGGGGCAGATACGCCGCCATCGCCAGACCGGTGGAGGTCGACGTGACACGCAAGGCCAATCCCATGGGCAAGCTGTCGCTCACTGGCGTCTTAGATGGTTGCCACGCGGTCACGGTCGGACCATGGTTGCCCCAGACCGAGAGTGCCATGGTCTCGTTGAAATCCTCCGACAAGCGCGTCATGGCTCTTGCTCCGATGCGCGCGGCGTGCAACTGCGACTGGACGGTGCTTCCAAGACCGGGAGGCGGCTTTCCAAGGTCGTGCGCGTCGGCAACTAGATACTGCCCCCCGCCAAACACCAGGGGCCGGCGCTCGTTGCGCCGAACGCTGCGCACCTCGCCGACGAAGATCACATGGTCACCGCCCGGGATTTTCGATTCCACGGTGCACTCCAGCCAGGCGCTGCAGCCACGCAGGAGCGGCACGCCGCCTTCGCCGGCGTCGATGTCCACACCCTCAAACTTGTTGATGCCCGATGTTGCGAATCGGTTGGATAGCTCGATCTGATCCTCGGCGAGGATGTTGATCGCAAAGCGCCCTGCGCCCGAGAACGCGGGATGACTGGGCGCACGGACGGACTGGCTCCACAAGACCAGGGGCGGGTCCAGTGAGACGGAGCTGAACGAATTGGCAGTCAGCCCCCACTGGCGGCCTTCGGCATCGACGGTGGTGACGACCGTCACGCCCGTGACGAACGCGCCCAGGACGCGTCGCAGTTCCTTGCCATCGAATCGCGGTTCGTTAGACATGGCGGCCTCCGCTATACGGCAACGGATTCGATCTCGCGCAGCGCCGGCATGACATCGGCGGCGAAACGCTGTATCGAGGCCACAGCGTCGGCGTGCGGCATGCTGCCGAACACGAAGCTGCCAATGAGGTAGTTGAGGTTGCCTTCCTCCAACTGGCGCGTGAGCTCCGCGCGCACGGTGGAGGCGGCACCCACCACGGCATGGCCCGTGGCAACGAGGTCATCAAAATTCGGAGGCAGCTTCGCGTTGACGGGCTCCGTTCCATGCTTGCGCCAGAGCTTGATGAAGTTCTCGTAGAAGGTCGGCCATGCCTGCCGTCCGATGGCAAGCGCCGCCTCGTCCGACTCGCCCACGACGATGTAGCGGTTGACCCCGATCAGCGGTTCGCGCGCCTCCTCGCCGTGCGCCTTGGTCCACTCTTCCCGCAGACGGTCCGTGATGGCGCGGATGCGCGCGACCGGACCGCCACAGACGATGTTCATCCCCTGCTGAGCCGGCCACGCGGCGGAGTCCGGCGACGCCAGGGCATACCACACTGCCGGATGAGGCCTCTGCAGCGGCTTCATCTCGACCGGCACGTCATCGAACTTCCAGTGCTTGCCCTGGAAATCGAGCGTCTCGGATGCAAAGAATCGCTTGATGATGTCGAAGGACTCGGCGTAGCGGCCCTGCGCGTCGGCAGCGTCCACTCCGAGGGCTGCCAGCTCATGCGGCGATGCGCCCTTGCCGATGCCGAACTCGAACCGGCCGTTGCTCATGTGGTCGAGCATGCAGATCTCCTCCGCGAGGCGCATCGGATGATGCACGGGCAGCAGGTAGACCAGAGGACAGATGCGCAGCTGGCGCGTGCGCTGGATCAGCGCGGCCGACAGCACGCTTTGGGAAGGCGTGGTGCTCAGCGACGTCGCGTGATGCTCGCTCATGTGGTAGCAGTGGAAACCGAGCTTGTCATACAGTTCGGCGAGCTGCATGCGCTCCTCATACTGTTGTGCCAGCGGGCGACCGCTACGGTCGTTCTGGTCGAAGATGCCGAATTTCATGATTGGCCTTTCTGTTGGCTGGTAGGCGATGCGGACGCGGGTGTTTTTTTGGAGAAGACCTGGAACGGGTGACCTTCGGGATCGGTGAAGCTCAATACCGTGCCGTGCGCTCCCATGTTTCTCTCGGCGACGAGAACGCCGCCAGCCGCCACGATCTCTTCGCGTACCCCCTCGAGACTCTCCGCCTCGAAGACGATCACGCTCGCTGTTGCTCGAGGGGCCGCCTCGGCTCGCGAACTCAGCGCAAAGTTGGTATTGCCAACGCCGAATTGCGCCCAGCGGTCTGCGTCGCGAAACTTGGGGCGATTGCCCAAGACCTTGCTGTAGAAGTCGAGCAGCTTGTCCATGTCGTTCACGACGGTGTAAACGCTTTGAATCTTGTTGATTTCCATCGGTGCTCTCCTGCTCGTTACTCGGGCTTCACGCCTGCATCGGCAATGAGCTTCTTCCAGCGGATGGCTTCCGCCTGCACGAAGGCCTTGAAGCGGACTGGATCGCTTTCGGAGACCGGCTCGAAGCCGAGCTCCTGAAGCCGTGCGGAGGCCGACTTGTCCAGGACGGCGGCACGAAGGTCCTGAGCGATCTTCTGCACGACCGCCGGGGGCGTGCCCGCCGGCGCCAGCACACCGAACCAGCCCACCGCATCGAGGCCCGCGACGCCCGCTTCGCGGAACGTCGGCACATCGGGTAGCACGGTGCTTCGTGTGGGCGCGACGATGGCCAGAGGCCGGATCTTCCCGGCTCGAATCTGCGGGCCCGCGGTACCGACCGAGACGAAGGTCGCATCGATGGCGCCACCCAGCAGGTCCTGCAATGCAAGGGCTTCGCCCTTGTACGGCACGTGCAGCATCTGCAGCTTCTGAGCACGCTTCAATGCCTCGCCGTAGATGTGATAGCTCGAGCCGGTGCCGAACGAGCCGTAGGACATGGGTTTGTCGGGATTCTTTGCAGCCGCCACGAAGTCCGCCACCGAACGGATCGGAGAGTCGGCGCGCACCGCAAGCACCACCGGTGCGTTGGCCACCTGCATCACAGGCGCGAAATCGCGTTCCAGGTCGTAGGGCACCTTTGCGAAAACCGCGGGGGCCTGCACCAGCGCGGTGAATGCGAAAAGCAACCGATGTCCGGACGCCTCACCGCGGGCGACGGACTCGGCGCCGATCACACCGGTCGCGCCGGGCTTGTTGTCGACGATCACGGGCTGTTTCCACTGTGCGCCCAACAGATCTCCGAGCTTGCGTGCCACGAGGTCGGGGCCGCCCCCCGCGGGCCCCGGCATGACGAAGGTCACCACCTTCTTTGGGAACGGCTCTGGCAGCGAATCGCCCTGGGCCCAACCGGCTCCGGGCAACATCGCCAGCACCGCGCCCGCGAGCGTCGCTCGCCTGCGCCTGTCCGGCCCCACGTCGACCATTTCCTCAAAGCATGTCTGTTTCACGTTCGTCTCCATTCATTATTGTTGAATGCATGGTGTATTGTTGTATTGTGTAGCGCCGATCCGAATGTGTCAATACCGGGGGCGTACACTTCGAAACCCCTATCAGTGGCTAGAACATGGAAGAAAAGAACGAGCGACGCGGCATCCAGTCGGTCGAGGTGGCATTCAGGGTCCTGCTCGCACTGCATTCGAGCCGGCAGGCGCTTCCCCTCAAGGAGATCGCCACGCGCGCGGAGATGACGGGGAGTGCCGCGAACAACTATCTCGTGAGCCTCGTGCGAACGGGATTGGCGTCCGTCGACTCGAAGCCGGGGCACTACAAGCTCGGCCCGGGCGCATTGCGTCTCGGAATGGCCGCGATCGCCCAGCTCGACGGCTTCGACCAAGTCCGCCTTGAAGTCGGCGTCCTACGCGATTCCACGAAACAGCACGCGGCCATGTCGTCCTGGACGGCAGACGGGCCGGTGAGTTTGTTCAAGCAGGATGGCGAGCTTCGCAGCGCATTCCAGATGCGCACCGGCTTGATCGATATCCTGGCCACGGCGGCAGGAAAGGTGTTCGTCGGCAGCCTGCCGACGGCCGAGACACGGCGGCTGTTGCAACAGGAAGCCAAGGCGCACGGCATGGATGCGCAGGCGTTTCGCGCGGAAGCTCAGCACGAGTTGGACACCGCGGGCTACGCCAGCATGGAGCGCGCCGACGGCACCGGCTATGCCTCCGTCGCGGCCCCTATTCGCGACTGGACCGGCGAAGTGCGCTTCGCGCTGAGCCTGATCGGATCGCGCACGACACTCGACGTGCGGCCAAACGGGCCGCACGTGAAGGCGCTGCTCGAAAGCTGTGCGCGAGCAACGGCCGCCCTTGGAGGAACTGCTTCAATCTGAGCGGCTGACCGCGCAGCGGCTCGGCCGGTTCCAGCGCCGCCCCTTTCCGATCGTCAGGCTCGCGCGAGACTGGCTGGTGTCTCGCTGGAAGCAAGCGCCGCGCACAGCGCATCGAACACCAGGCGTATCCGTGCCGGAACCGGTGTGCGATGCGGCCGATAGACGTACATGGTCGAAGGCGCTGGGTAGAGTCCCGTGGCAACGGATATGAGCCTGCCTGCCCAAAGATGCGGCAGCGCAAGGTGGGCCGGCAACTGTCCGAAACCGAGCCCTTCGATAACAGCCGCGCATTCCGCCTCGGGGTCATCCGCGACGACACGCGGATGTCCGCGGCCGTCAACGGTGGCGATGAAGCCAAGGTGGCCGCCATGACGACCTATCTGGAAAGCCTGGCTCGGGAGCTCGCCTCGCCACTGCAAGTGGAAGATCAGGACATCG
Organism: Variovorax sp. Root411; assembly: GCF_001425205.1. Lineage (GTDB taxonomy): Bacteria > Pseudomonadota > Gammaproteobacteria > Burkholderiales > Burkholderiaceae_C > Variovorax. The sequence continues at coordinate 386,329 of NZ_LMDW01000020.1, read as the reverse complement.
GCAAGTACGAGGCCGTCGTTCTGCCCGGTGGCCACGGTCCCATGCAGGACCTCGCAGTCGATCGTGCCACCGGAAAACTGCTCGCCCAGGCGGCGGCTCGGCCAGACGTTGTCGTCGCGGCGCTTTGCCATGGACAAGCCGGCCTGCTGAGCGCAGGTGATGCGCAGCAATGGGCTTTCAAGGGGCGTCGTGTCACGGGATTCAGTAACGTGGAAGAGACTCAGGTTGGACTCGCTGCGAACGCACCCTGGCTTCTCGAAGACCGCCTGCGCGATGCCGGAGCGCTCTATGAGAGTGAGGCACCATGGCACTCGCATGTCGTCGTGGATGGCAATCTCGTCACTGGGCAGAATCCTCAGTCCGCCGAGCAACTGGCAGAAGAAGTCATTCGCGCCATCGGCGAGCGATAGCCGCCCCATTCCCCAGCCCGACGCGCGCGGGCCGGGGACCGCAGTGCAGTGGGCATGCAGCACCGGCCGCAGCTTGCAGTCCGAACGATGCCCATCCAGCCTCACCAAGCTCGGTAACCGGCGATCGTTTTTTCATGGCGGCGAATGCGTACTGCGGCGATACATCGCGTTCGTTCAACACCCTCCCCATCACAAAGTCCGCGCCCCCTTCCTCCCTCGCCTTGACACCTAGGCAATCCTGCGCGTATCATTCAACAGATAATTATACGTTCAACTATGTTGATCGGAGACTATCCGGATGCGCGCATTGCAAGCTGAAGCCGCACCAGCCCGCCCGGAGTAGACGCGCCGACGCGAAGGCACTCGCGATTCACAGGCGGCCGCCCTCATGGAGCGAATTCTCCGACCGCTGCAGTCGAGCGTCCGGGCGTCCCGGCAGCGAGACGCGCCCGGAGACAAGTCGCCCGTGTAAAGACAGCTATCAAAGGATCCTTGTGAAAACAGAAAATTTCTCCGACCGCCGCCGCACATTGATTGGCATGGCGCTGGCCCCCTTTCTTGCGTCAGTGGCGCCTCAGGCATCCGCGCAGACCGGATCTGCCTTCCCCACGAAAGCGATACGCCTCGTGGTCGGCTTTCCCCCAGGCGGCAGCACGGATCTGGTCGCACGCGTCCTCGCGCCCGCACTTGGTGAGAAGCTTGGCCAGCCCGTGATTGTGGATAACCGTACGGGCATGGGGGGCGGTATCGCCATCGATGCCATCGCCAAGTCATCACCGGACGGATACAACCTGGTGCTCGCGTCGTCTGGAGGCCTCACAGCCCACCCTTCCCTGTATAAGAACCTTCCCTACAAGCCAACGAAGGACTTCGCACCCATCTCTCTCATCGGCAACACGCCGTTGGTACTCGTGGCCAGTACCCGGTTGCCGGCTAACAATGTCACGGAACTGATTGCATTGGCACACAAGCAGCCTGGCAAGCTCAGTTACGGCTCCGGCGGGCAAGGTACGGCATTGCACCTGGCGGGCGAACTTTTCAAGTCCATGTCCAGGACGGACATCGTGCATGTTCCCTATCGCGGCAGCAGTCCGGCCCTGGTCGCGCTCATGTCTGGCGAGATCGACTTGGCATTCATGGACACGGGTACCGCCATCCCGCAGATCAAGACGGGCAGGATCAAGGTCATCGGGGCACTGGGCAACAAGCGCTCGAGCATCACGCCCGACATCAAGACGTTGGATGAAACGGGTTTGCCCGGCTACAACGCCAGTGGCTGGTTCGCGATCCTGGCACCCGCGGGAACACCCGAGCCTGTCGTGACTCGCCTGAATGGCGAGCTCGCGGCCCTGCTAGCAAATCCCCAGATTCAAACCCGGCTGGCATCCACCTATCTCGATGCCGCGTCCAGTTCCTCCAAGGCATTGGCAGACCTCATTCAACAGGACACCGTCAAGTGGTCAAAGATCATCAAGAGCGCGAACATCACTCTGGAATGAAAGTGCGCGTCGAGAAGTACCGGCGGAGCAAGTCGCCGGATGCCACCGGCACGGGGCTGCAACGGGACATCACGGATCCAGGAGCTGACAATGTCTGAAGTCATGAATACTTTCGCGAGCTTTGCGAGCAAGATCCGCTTCGAGGATCTACCGCAGACCGTCGTACGAGAAACAAAGCGGATGCTGCTCGATTCGATCGGAGTCGCGATCGCAGCCCAGGCCATCGACAAAGGGCGGCTGTGCACCGATGTTTCACTGCGACTGGGGGGACGCCCCGAAGCGACCATCCTCGGGGCACACGGAAAGGTCTCCGCATCGAATGCTGCTCTCGCCAACGGCGAACTGATCAACGCATTGGACTACGATGCCTTGTTCATTCCAGGAGGCCATGTCGCCCCCTATGTCGTTCCAGCCATTCTCGCCATGGCAGAAGCGCAGGATGCCTCAGGCAAGGATCTCATCCTCGCATTGGCGGTGGGCACCGAGATCGCGATGCGTGTCACGCGCGGCATGTCGCCAATGGTCCAGACGGTGCGCGATGAACAGGGACATCAAAGCTATCGCTGGACCGACCCCTACGGGGGATCCCGCTACAACCTGGGCGCGGCGGCCGGCGTGGGTCGGCTGATGGCGCTCGACCCTGCCCGCATGGCCCACGCCTTGGGGCTGGCTGGTCACCATACACAGGTTCCGACGCATTCGAAGCTTTCATACAGCCTGCCCGCGCCGATGTCCAAGTACGGTACAGCGGGCTGGCAGAGCACGGGCGCGATCGTCTCGGCCTTGCTGGCGGAGGCTGGTTATGAGGGAGATACCACCCTTTTCGATGGGCCCAGTGGCTTCTGGCGCTTCACGGGTTCGGAGGTGTGGATGCCCGAGAAGGTCCTGCCGGGTCTCGGCGATGAATGGGCGCTGCTCGAACAGCAATACAAGCCATACCCGAGCTGTCGAGTGGTTCACACGGCGCTCGATCTCCTCTACCAGTTGCTTGCGGAACATCACTGGACCGCGGATCAGATCGAGAAAGTCAGGATTTGCGCGTCCGCATACAGCGAGAAGCCCCACCTGCAGAACAAGGATGTCCGCAACGCCATCGACGCACAGTTCAGCGCGGCCTACAGCATCGCCATGGCCGCTCACGGGATTCCCATCGGCGTCGAATGGCAGGAGCACGAAGCGATGTCTTCGCCATCGGTGCGCGACTTCATGCAGCGGGTAACCTGCGAGGTCCATCCCGACTACACCAGCAAACCATTGGCTGACAAGCTGATGATCCTGGGCAGCATCGAAGTCACGGTGGACGGGCACACCCATGTGGCAAAAGCATCGTTCGCACGCGGTACTCCACGCCCGGGATTCGAACTGACGGACGAAGAGCTGCGAGAGAAGTTCAGCCATAACGCATCGCGATGGCTGGGCTACGAACAACGGCACCAGGCAGCCGACGCCGCTCTCATGCTGGAGCAGATCCCTCGCGTGAGCGAACTCATGCGGCATCTCGCGCCGTCCTGAGCCAAGGACCGCACGATGAAGATTTGTGTCTTCGGCGCCGGCGCCATCGGTGGCTTGATCGCGGCCCGTCTTGCCCGGGTGAAGGGCGTCGACGTGAGCGTCGTCGCTCGTGGTGCCACGCTCGATGCAATTCGACGCAACGGTTTGCAGATCGTCGACTGCACATCTTGTGAACGCGTCGCCGTTGCGGTCACTGGGGATCCTCGGGAGCTTGGTGTTCAGGACTACGTGTTCGTGACAGTGAAATCGCAGCAATTCACGCCATCGCTGGGCGGTATCGCCGAGTTGATTGGTCCGGAGACAGTAGTCATCCCTCCGACCACGACCATTCCCTTCTGGTATTTTCACGAACTTTCCGGACCCCACCGAGATCGTCATCTCGAAACCATCGACCCCGGCCAGGCACAGTGGAATGCCATCGGCCCGACACGGGTCCTGGGCTGTGTGTTTCGCGTTGCTGCAGAGAGCCCGGGACCAGGCGTCGTTCGACAAACCGGCAGCTATGCGCGACTTCCCATCGGCGAGCCCGATGGCACGAGATCCATTCGCGCTGCGCGGTTGTCCGAGGTCATGTCGCGGGCAGGCTTCGAATCGCCGGTGGTCTCCGACATACGCAGTTGGATCTGGCACAAGATGATCAGCAGCCTTTGTTGGAACCCATTGGCGGTTTTGACCATGGCGACCTGGGGGACCCTCGCCCGGGATCCCAGCGTTCATTTGCTCGCCCGGCGCATGATGGACGAGGCAGACGCCGTCGCGTCTGCGCTCGGCGGCACCGTGCCGCTGTCCATCGAAGAGCGGATGTCGGCCCCGCTCTCGGCGCCCAATCACAAGATGTCCATGCTGCAGGATCTTGAAAATGGTCGACCACTTGAGTACGCCCCAATCCTCGAATCGTTTACGAGCATGCGAGATGTCGCGCAAATCGTTACGCCAACAATCGACGAGGTTTACGCTTTACTGAAGCTACGTGCAGCAAGCACCACGGGATGAAAAGACTTGGGACCCACGAGGTATTTTTTGTCATTGCGCTGATGCAACAAGCAGCGGCATACGAACCGCAGCGGCGATACATGGGTTCCGTGAATCGGGCGATCGCTAACCGCTGCAGCGCTAGTCATTCCCACACAGGAGCGAGCGCCAGAGCGCTTGGGAATCGCTATACAGACGGTGTCGAGCATGGAGCGCGTGTTGGGGGGTGCGGCGGATTTCTTGGACTACCTTTGGAGGTAGTTCATGTATTCATACGAAGATCGAGTACGGGCCGTCGAGCTCTACGTCAAGCTGGGGAAGCGCACCGGGGCGACGATCCGCCAGTTGGGCTGTGCATGACTTCCCTAGACACCTTTGAGCCGTTGGAAATGGCGTCGGGGCGATTCAATTGCTCTGCCTTGATCAACGGTGGCGTGTGCCGCTCACCGGTGAAGTGCCGCATCTGGCTGTGAGCCGCCAACCCCACTGAGTCAGAGGTCCGCCGATCAACATCTCCAGAACATTGCTTGTGGAAAATCAGCCACATCCGTCAAGGCAGATGGATTCGCCGGTATTTCTGTCGGTACTTCCAGGGACCAAGCGCAGGAAACCAAGTGTTCATGCACCTACCAACAGAAGATTCGATCCCCTCCGGGGCCAATTTAATGCTCCACGAAGCCCCACAAGGCACCAAGAGGACCCACTTCGGGTGAACGGGTACGGCTTTTTCATGGGCGCCCGTCCCGCCTTCCTGCGAACCATCGAAAGATGTGGGAACGGTAGTCGCTGGTTGTCCTCATGTACAGAAAACCTGACGCCGCGACGCCCAGATCGTCGACTGGGATGCCGGCGTCTCGGAGTGCTATCAGTTCTGCATCGGGGGCGATCTTGAACGGCAGCTTCAAAGTCACCGTTGCTTTGTGATATGTGGACTTTCCCATCGATGTTCTCCTCGGCGTTTTTGGGGCGCCAGTAAATCCCGAGGCTTCGCCTCGCGCAATACAGCTTTCGTAGGAGGTCACCGCGGCAAGAAAGGGAGAGCTTGCCGTTTGGGGACAAAACGTTCCGCCGTGAATTCACTGTAGAAGCTGCGCTGCACGCGCACATGAGCGGTCCGCACCTTCTCCACCGAGACAAACGCCCCGCCGCTCCTGCTACCGCTCATGACAAAGCGCCTGCCGTGGGCAGGAGCGCCGGAGCCGAAGAACTGAATCTTGGCCACGACCACCTGCAGGAAGTCGAGCGAAGGACCGTGAGGAATACCTCCTGGGGGAATTCGCGCGATCAAGGGCCCCTCAGGCCGCCTTTCGCATCGTCGTGCAAACGCGGTTCCGCCCCCCCATCTTGGCCTCGTACAGCGCCTTGTCGGCTGCCTGGATCAACGCCTTCGGCGGGCCCTTGGTGACCGCAGGGCTGAGCGCCTCGACACCGGCACTCAGCGTCACGAAACCGTCGGGCGTACCGGCGTGCACGATTTCCAGGTCGCGAACCGCGCTGCGGATTCTTTCCGCCAGGATGACGGCGCCAGCCACATCGGTATGCGGCAGCAGCACTGCGAGTTCCTCTCCGCCGTAGCGGGCCGCGAGGTCTCCCGGACGGCGCGAAGCGAGGCTGGCGATCGTGCGGCTGATCGTCTGCAGGCACTCGTCGCCGGCCGCATGTCCATAGATGTCGTTGTACTGCTTGAAGCAATCGACATCGATCATGATGAGCGCCAGGGTGCTCGCATCGCGCATGGCCCGGCTGAATTCGCTGTCGAGCGTCACGTCGAACTGGCGGCGATTTGCCAATCCGGTGAGACCGTCCTCCATGGCGAGCGTATTCAAGGTCTTGTTGAGCGTTTCCAGCGCGTCGCGCGCCCGCCGCAGTTCGGCCTCGCTCTTGTTTCGCAGTTCCATCTGCTTCACCAGCCGCCATCCGACGAAGCCGACGATCGACGTCATGAGAATGATGCCTGCCGTATGCCAGAGCGTGTCCTGCCACCATGCGGCCAGGATCTCATCCTTCGAAAGTGCCGCAGCAACGAACAGCGGATAGTTGTCGAGACGCCGAAAGCTGTTCAGGCGCGTGACGCCGTCCTGCGCTGACAAGACTTCGGCCGTTCCTGTCGGACCTTGTGCAACGTATGCGCGGAAGAGCCCGGTTTCCAGCATGTTCCGTCCGACCATGTCGGCGCTGTACGGCCGGCGCGTCATCATCGTCCCGGTTTCGAGGACCAGCGCGACCGCGCCGGCGCGGCCTATGTCGAGGCTGTCGTAGAACTTCATGAAGAAGTCGATATCGATCGTCGCGAGCGCCACGCCGGCGAAGCTGCCATCCGCATTGTTGATGCGCCGGGAGACGGGAACGAGCAGCTTTCCGTTGGTTCGGCTTTGCACCGGAATGCCGATGTGCGGCCCCCGCTCCTCGTGCTCTCGATGAAATAGAAAGTACTCTCGGCTCGCATTGTTCAGGTTCAGATTCTGCGACGGCGTCTGCCTGGAATTTGCGACCCAATTTCCGTCCTTGTCATAGACGTGAATCGCATCGAGCTGGGGGAGTTCGGCTACCTGCAAGGCAAGCACCTTGCGAAGCCGTTCGATGGTCGCCGGCTCCGCGCCGTCATGTTCGATGCGCTCGACGATGCCGACCAGCGCCGTATCGGCCTGCTTGATGGTGTCTTCCGCCTGCTGCGCCATTGCGCGCGCGAGATTCGACGCCGCGACGCTCATCTGCCGCAGCAGGACCATGCGCGAGTGCCAGCTGTTCCAGCAGTCGAGCGCCACGAGGGTGAGGCAAACCACGGCCACGAAAGCCGTCGTCCGGAAGATGATGGATGGCCGGCGAAACACTATGTGTTTTCGCAGCTATGGTGTCTGGAGCTCATACCCGACTTTGGCACACATCCTCGTTGAATCGGCCACGATCGCCAGCCATTGCGCGTAGGCAGGCACGGCTCGCCAGCAGCTGGTCGCGCAGGCAAGATAGCCCTGCCGCAGACAAAAATCTCGGGGATTAACCCTCGCCAGGGCCTGTCAGAGCGCGTTCTCTGCACCCTCCGGAATCGACGGCGGCGCGGGTTCGATCGCCTCTCCCGCCTCCACGTAATTGAGCTCGACGGGGTGGACGACGGCTGCTGCGGATTCGCCGTCGAATTTCACCAGCAGATACTCGCCGCTCGCACCGGAAATGATCCCGAAACGCCCATCGAGTTCGACCCTGCTGCCGCGCCGCGCCGGCACCTTGAAGCGCATTCGAATGTAGGGAAGACCTACTCGGAAATACTCGACCATGTGAATCCCTGTCTTGTTGTCGATCCGGCCGGGGAGCACGCTGCAAAGTCCGCGCGAACCTGCGCAGACTCCCTGGCAAGTCCAATCTCACGGTCCCGCTTCGCAGGGCGTGTCAGCCAAGGCCGCTCCTCGCTGACAGCCGCGGGATGTTCAGATGGTGGAACGCTCAAGTGACAAGCCGAAGAAGCCGCCGAGCACGGCAGAAAACTACGCCCCTTCGCGCAACAAGCCTTCGCAGCTTGATGCGGAATCGGCGATGCTCGAGGCATGCCCACTGCAAATTCACGGCCGCCCGCGCGCGTCGGATGGCGCGTCGCCGCACTGATCTACACGGTCACCGGCGCCGCGTGCACCCTGGCCTGCGTCGCCGCGCCCGAGAGCGAAGCGGGCCTGCTCGCCGCCGTCGTGGGCGGACTGCCATGGTCGCTGAGCCTGCTGACGCTGGACCTGTCACCCGGCGTGGCGAACACGGCGCTGATGCTGCTGGCAGGCAGCTGGGCAGTCAATGCCGCGCTGCTGTGGTGGCTGGCGTTGCGTCGCCCCCCACATCACAGCCGATCGCATCCGGCGTAAGGACATTTCCGTCTCTGGCGTCCTGCGCCAGGCAGGCATTCGGTGCGATCATTCGCGCGCGAAACACTGGCTCATTTTTCGCGCCCTCTCCCCTTCAAAGGCTTTTCTCGATGCCCCAAGACCTGCTGCAAGTCAACGCGCCGCTGATCGGCGTTCCCGGTGGCCGCCACCTGCTCGACACGCCCGCCCTGCTGATCGACCTGCCCGCAATGACGCGCAACATCGAACGCATGGCCGCCTTCGCCAAGGCGCGCGGCATCAACCTGCGCCCGCACGTGAAGACGCACAAGTCGGTCGAGATCGCGCGGCGCCAGGTTGCGGCGGGCGCCATCGGCGTGAGCTGCGTCACGCTGGGCGAGGCGGAGGTGATGGTCCAGGGCGGCATTCCGGGCGTGCTCATTACCTCGCCCGCCGTCACGCCGAGCAAGATCTCGCGGCTCGTCAGGCTGGCGCAGCGTGCGCGCCCGGGCGACGTGATGGTAGTGGTCGACAACCCGCAGAACCTGGCCGATCTGGCGCGTGCCGCGAGCGAACTCACACACCCGCTCGACGTGCTGGTGGACTACGGCGCGGGCTACAACCGCACCGGCGCAGCCACGCAGGCGAAGGTGCTCGAACTCGCGGCGCTCGTGGCCGCCGAGCCGCGCCTGCGGCTGCGCGGGCTGCAGTCCTATGCGGGCAACCTGCAGCACATCGTGTCGCGCGACGAGCGCAGCGCGGCGGCGGCCGGCCTGCGCGAAACGGTGGCGGCCATTGTCGCGGCGGCGAAGCGGCAGGGCCTGCACTTCGACATCGTGACCGGCGCAGGCACCGGCACCCACGATCTGGATTCGCAGGAGAACGCGTTCACCGAACTGCAGGCAGGCTCGTATGTGTTCATGGATGCCGAGTACACGCAGGTGCTCGCCAGCGACGGGCAGCCGTCGCCCTTCGAGGTCTCGCTGTTCGTGCAGACGGCAGTGGTCAGCACGAATGCGACCGGCTGGGTGACGGTGGATGGCGGCACCAAGTGCTTCTCGACCGACAGCGGCGTGCCGCTGGTGGCCAAAGGCGTCGACGCTGCGAGCCGCTATGCCTTCTTCGGCGACGAGCACGGCAAGCTGATGCCGCCCCAGGGCTCGCAGGCACAGCGGCCCGCGCTGGGCGCGCGCGTGGAGTTCGTTACGCCGCATTGCGATCCGACGGTCAACCTTCATGACGCGTATCACGTGGTCGAAGGCGGCACGCTGGTCGCCATCTGGCCGGTGGACGCGCGCGGCAAGCGATAGGCGTCCCGGGGCCGACACAGAGGCGTCAGACGCGCGGAAGCGCCGCAAGGAAGGTGGACACCACAATCGCGGCGGCGCGGTCGAGCTGCAGGATGTCTCCCACATCGAAAGCGTGCGGCGCTGTGCGTCCACTCGAACCGAGTGGCTTGCGGATCTCGACAAGAACTTCGGCCGCCAATTCGCGGTCGCTGCGGGGCCCGCCGTCGGGGTGCATTACCCATTCATCGACTTGATCGAATGGAATGCTGCGGAAGACCCCCACGATGGGGATGTACTTGTAGCGATCCTCGCCCACCAGGATGGGCACGCTGAGGTTGCAAAAAAACGTGGTCGTCGACATGCAGGATCGCCGTCGCTAAGCAAAGCGTTCGATTGTTAATTAGTGCGCTGCCAGCATCCACTCTTTGTGGAAGCCATCAGAGGGGAAGACGTGACCTTCTGCACACAAACTGCCTCCATTCCCTCTTCTTCTCTCTTTAAAACAACTACTTTATTCTTACATAAAGACGCCCGGAAGAGCTCTTCGCGTGTTTTGGGCTGGTTGGGTGCGACTTGAAGGCCGCCACGGCGACGGCAGGCGCGGCACACTGGGGACAGCCCCTGCACCAGGGTCAGGGCCGCAAGCCAGTTGTGGATCAGGCCGGAGCGCTGAATTGCGGCATGCGCCGCTCGATGTTGGCCTTCACGGCCTCAAGCTGGTTCGGGTTGCCGATCAGTGCCTTCTGCTCGACCGATTCGGCCATCAGCAGTTCGGCTGCACTGTGCGAGGCCGACGCATTGAGCAACCGCTTGCCGGCGCGGATGGCGTCGGGGCTCTTGCCTGCGATCTCGTGCGCCATCTGCAGCGCCTCGGCCAGCGGATCGGCCGCAACGCGGGTGGCGAAGCCGATGCTAAGGGCCTCCTCGCCCGAGAAGATGCGGCCCGTGAAGGTGAGTTCGCGCACCACGTCGCTGCGGGCGAGTTCGCGCATCAGCACCATGCCGGCCATGTCGGGCACCAGGCCCCATTTGATTTCCATCACCGAGAGCTTGGTGTCGGGCGCCACGATGCGGATGTCCGCGCCGAGTGCCACCTGCAGCCCACCGCCGAAGGCCACGCCATGCACGGCCGCAATGACCGGCACCGGCACCTCGCGCCAGACCATCGCCACCTGCTGCGCGGCGTTCGAGATGCCATGCGTGCGCACCAGCAGGTCGGCGCCGGCCGCACCCTCGCCCAGCACATCGGAGCCCGCGCCCTGCTGCATGCGTTCGAAAGACGCCATGTCCAGCCCCGCGCAGAAGGCCTTGCCGCGGCCCGAGATCACCACGGCACGCACCGCCTTGTCGTCACGCAGCGCCTCGCCGGCTTCGATGAGTGCGTCGAACATCGCGGGGTCGAGTGCGTTCATCTTGTCGGCGCGAGCGAGCTGCAGTTCCACCACACCGTCGGCGTGTCGGGTCGATTCGATGCGGTCGGTCATTCGATGTCTCCGGGATGGGTTCTGCGCCAGTATCGCCGGGCATGGCACTCGGCGATGATGGCGCCTGTCGCCTGCACAACACCTTCTGCCATGCCTCTGGACCGCCGCCGCTTTCTCATTCAATCGGGTTCGGCCGCCGCCGTGGTAGCGCTGTTCGACCAGGGCTGCGCCGCGCCTTCCCCGTCCGCGCCACATGGCGACGTGCTGGGCTTTACCGGCGTGCCGGCCTCATTGCACGATGGCGTCGTGGTTCCGCCCGGGTACGAATGGCAACTGCTCTACCCCTGGGGCACGCCCACCGGCATCGCGGGCCAAATGCCGGCCTTCGCGCCAGACGCCGGCAACAGTGCCAACGACCAGGCCGTGCAGGCCGGCATGCACCACGACGGCATGCACTTCTTCGCGCTCGACGCGAATGGCGACCGCGGCCTGCTGGTGATGAATCACGAATACACCGACGAGCAGTTGCTGCACACCGACGGCGTGAAGGCATGGACCGCCGAGAAGGTGCGCAAGTCGCTGCATGCCATGGGCGTCTCGGTGATCGAGATCCGGCTCGGCACGCAGGGCTGGCAGCAGGTGCAGCCCTCGCCCTTCGCGCGCCGCGTGCACGGCAACACGCCGATGCGCATCACGGGTCCGGCCGCGGGCACGCCGCTGATGCGCACCGCCGCCAACCCGGCAGGCGACGCGGTGTTCGGCACTTTTGCCAACTGCGCCATGGGCGTCACGCCGTGGGGCACCTACCTCACGTGCGAGGAAAACTTCCATGGCTACTTCGGCGGTCCGAAGGAGGCCGCCCAGGACGCGACGGTCGCCCAGCGCCGCTACGGCACGGTGGCAGGCTCGCAATGGGTGGAGTACTGGCGCCACGACGAGCGCTTCGACCTGAGCCGGCATCCGAACGAGCCGCACCGCTTTGGGTGGGTGGTCGAGATCGATCCTTTCGACCCAACGGCCACGCCCATCAAGCGCACCGCGCTCGGCCGCAAGCGGCAGGAGAGCGCCACCTGCACCGTCGCCAGAGACGGCCGGCTGGTCGTCTACATGGGCGACGACTCGCGCTTCGAATACATCTACAAGTTCATCAGCCGAGAGAAGGTGCGCCCCGGCACCGACGCCGCCGCGCGCGCAGCCAACCGCCACCTGCTCGACGATGGCACGCTCTACGTGGCGCGCTACGACACCGGTGGCCGCGGCCGCTGGCTCGAACTCGTGCATGGCCGCGACGGCCTGAATGCGGCCGGCGGCTTCGCCGACCAGGCCGAGGTGCTGATCCATGCGCGGCTGGCGGGCGATATCGTCGGCGGCACGAAGATGGACCGCCCCGAATGGATCGCCGTGCACCCGCAGTCGGGCGAGGTCTACGTCACCCTCACCAACAACAGCCAGCGTGGCGACGCCGGCAAGCCCGGCCCCGACGCGGCCAACCCGCGCGCCAACAACCTGTTCGGCGGCATCCTGCGCTGGCGCGAAGATGGCAGCGACGCCGCCAGCACCAGCTTCGCCTGGGACCATTTCGCGCTCGCGGGCGATCCCGCGCAGTCCGGCAGCGGCGCGCGCTATCCATCGAACGAGGCCGACATGTTCGGCGCCCCCGACGGCCTGCACTTCGACAAGGGCGGCCTGCTGTGGATCCAGACCGACCTGAGCGGCCAAGTGCTGGGCAAGCCGCCCTACACCTCCCTGGGCAACAACCAGATGCTGTGCGCCGACCCGGCCTCGGGCCGCATCAAGCGCTTTCTCACCGGGCCGAACGGCTGCGAGATCACGGGCTGCGTGGTCACGCCCGACCGGCGCACGCTGTTCGTCAACATCCAGCATCCGGGCGAAGCTCGTGATGACGGCGACACGAAGCCCAACAGCGCCTGGCCCGACGGCCCCGCACCGGGCAGCGCGCGGCCGCGCTCCGCGACGCTGGCGATTCGCCGGCGCGACGGCGGTATCGTCGGCACCTGAGACAAACAGAGAAAAGGGGAACCCACCATGAGCATCCGCATCGTCCGCCTCGGCACCCCGCGCGCGCCCGACGAAGGCCTGCGCGTAGGCACCGTACGCCGCTCGCCGCGCGGCGTTCCGAAGACCGAATTCGCCTCGCAGAACTGGTACGACGTGTGGTACCCGAACCTCGCGCCCTCCGTCGAGACGATGAAACAGGCGCAGGAAGCCCAGAAGGCGGAATCGCCCGCGCAGTGGAACGCCTTCGTACGCAAGTTCAAGGCCGAGATGGCCGAGTCGGACGCGAGCCGCAGCCTCGACCTGCTCGCCGCGCTGTCGCACAGCACTTCGCTTTCGGTGGGCTGCTACTGCGAGGACGAATCGCATTGCCACCGCTCCGTGCTGCGCAGCCTGCTGGCCGAGCGCGGCGCGGACATCGCGGACTGAGCGGGTCGAACCCCGCCCCACGGGCAATGCATCAGCGCTGCGCCTTGTCCTTCTGGTTCTGCGCCTCGATGCGTTCGCGCGCGGCCAGCCAGTCGGCGTCGCTCCACTGGCGCAGCTCATAGAAGTTGCCGCCGGTGGCCAGCGCGTTGCCGCCGTCCATCATGATGCTCTGCCCCGTGAGCCAGTCGCACTGGCCAGGTGCCATCAGGAAGGACGCGAGGTTCTGCAGCTCGCTCATGCGGCCGGTGCGCGCCATCGGATTGCTCTGCTTGCTGCGCGCGCCGGGCTCCTCGCCGGGGTTCAGGCGCTTGCTCATACCCTCGGTCGGAATCTCGCCGGGGCCGACGGCGTTCAGCCGGATGCCGTGCCGCGCCCACTCCACCGCCAGCGACTTGGTCATGACCTCGATGCCGGCCTTGCTCATTGCCGAGGGCACGACGTAGGGACTGCCGTTGTCCACCCAGGTGACGATGATGCTCATCACGCTGCGGAAGACATCGCCCGGCTTCCACTCGCCCGACTTGGCCTGCGCCACCCAACGCTTGCCCACCGCCTGCGTCACGTAGAAGCTGCCATGGAACACGATGTTGGCGATGGCGTCGAAGGCGCGCGGCGAGAGGTTCTCGGTCGGCGAGACGAAGTTGCCCGCCGCGTTGTTGACGAGCCCCGTGAGGCCACCGCTCTGGAACAGGCTCTCGACCATCTCGTCGACCTGCTGCGCGATGCGGATGTCGACGCCGAAGGTGTCGATGCGCCTGTCCGGGAACTGCTGTCGCCACTCGGCCGCGGTCTCGTCGCAGACCGACTGGCGCCGGCCGCAGATGGCGACGTCGGCGCCCAGGCTCAGGAAATGCTCGGCCATCGCGCGGCCAAGGCCCGTGCCGCCGCCGGTCACGAGGATGCGCCGGCCGCTCATGAGGGAAGCTTCAAACATGGTTCATCTCCTTGTCGTTGAGGCAGCGGCGAGGTAGTGGCTGCCACCTGCGGATGCTACGCGCGAGACGCGGCGGCGGCTTGCGGAAAGTAGCTTCGGGCCGGGGGGTGAGAATGCGCGGAACAAGTTTCCCGGAGACAAGACGCCGATGCCGAGTTCAGCCAGCCCCGCCAACGACCATGCCACGCCGCTCGAGGGCGTGCGCGTCGTGAGCCTCGCGCTCAACCTCCCCGGCCCCGCCGCGCTGCTGCGCTGCCGTGAAATGGGCGCCACCTGCCTCAAGCTGGAGCCGCCGGGCGGCGATCCGATGGGGCTATACAACCGGCCCGCCTATGCCGCGCTGCATGCGGGCATCGAGATCCGCGCCGTCGATCTCAAGACCGAGGCCGGGCAGCAGCAGCTGCACGCCGAACTCGCGACGACCGATGTGCTGCTCACCTCGTTCCGCCCTTCCGCGCTCGGCAAGCTGAAGCTCGACTGGGCCACGCTGCATGCGCGCTACCCCGCGCTGTCGCAGGTGGCCATCGTCGGCGCGCCGGGCGAGCGCGCCGAGGAGCCGGGCCACGACCTGACCTACCTCGCCGAAAGCGGGCTCGTCACCGGCATAGAGCTGCCGCCGACGCTCTATGCCGACATGGGCGGCGCCCTGCTCGCGAGCGAGGCGGTGCTGAAGGCCGTGCTGCGGCGGTCCCGCAAGGCCGGCGGCGCGTATTTCGAAGTGGCGCTGAACGCCTCGGCCGACTGGCTCGCCCTGCCCCGCACCTGGGGCCTGACGCAGCCCTCGGGCACGGTCGGCGGCGCGCATGCCGGCTACCGCGTCTACTCTTGCGCCGACGGCCGCGTGGCGGTGGCCGCGTTGGAGCCGCATTTCGCGGCGCGGCTCTGCGAGGCCGCGGGAATCGCCTCGCGCGATATGACGACGCCGGCCACGCACGAGGCGCTGGCCGCCTGGCTCGCGGCCCGCACGCGCGCCGAACTCGAAGCCATGAGTCGCACGCGCGACGTGCCACTGCTCACGCTGGCCGGCTGATTCAGCGCGCCGGCCCGTCGCGCTGCCTGTCCTCGCGCTTGAGCGCGAGGTAGGTGGCGAGGTCCACTTCGTGCAGCTGCCGCGGGTACTGCTCCACCGCCGCGAACCAGCGGCGCTGACGGCGCTCGGCCTGGTCGGGGCCCGGCGCGGCGAGGTAGGCGTCGAGCGTCAGGAAGTAGCGCATCGCGTTGCGCTCCACCAACCCGCGCAGGCCGCGGATGTACTCGGGCTGCCCTTCCGGCGTCTTGCCCACCACGGTGAAGCCGACCTTGTCGCTGCCGAAAGTCGCCAAGTAGGCCATGGTGCCCAGCCGCACCATCGCGTTGTGGTCGTAGCTGTAGCTGAAATGCAGGAAGCTCTTGCGCTCGTCAAGCGCCACGGCCTGCAACGTGACACGGTAATTGCTGGTGCCCAGCGGACCGCTCTCGGCCGTGAGCTCGACCGACATGTACTCGGGCGTGGCACTGGTGACCCGGTAGACGAACGGCAGCTCGAAGGCCTGGTCGATCGGCTTGTCGTAGCGACGCACCACGTAGAGCATGAGCATTTCGCCGACTTGCGGGCCGCTGGCCGTGCGGCAGCGACGGTTGTTGATGTGCAGGGTCAGCACGCCGCACCAGTGGGCCGGCCCCTTGAGCGTTGCGCTGATCGCCGACAGCGGATGCTCGACCACGGCGTAGACATCGCCCTGCAGGCCGTCGGGCGTCTCCATGGAATCGAGCTGCACGGGGCGCCCGAAACTGCTGTGGTCGAGTTTGTCGCTCAAGCGTTGGTACGTGGCGCGCAGCGCCTGGGCGGAAGAGTTTTCCGGTGCGGCGGCAAGCGCCTGCAGCGAGGCCGCGAGCAGCAGCGCTCCGGCCAGGGTGCGCGTCCATGAAGCCGGCAGGGAGGGAAAACTGCTCATGGACCACACCATACAGCGGAGTGCCCCGCCCTTGCCTTGAATCGGACGATTCAATCGGACAACAAGGGCTTGCTGCGCCGCACCAACAGCAGCATCGCACCTCCCAGCAGCAAGGCTCCGCCCCACTGGCGCGGCGTCATCGGCTGCGCGAGCAACGCCGCGGCCAGCAAGGCGGCCACCAGCGGCTCGATCAGCGTGCCGACCACCGCCGCAGTCGGCGACAGGCGCCGCGCGCCCCATGCGAAGGCCAGGTAGGCGACCGAGGTCGTCACCACGCCCGTGTAGCCCACGCCCAGCCATTGCGCGGCCCCGACCGGCCAGGTGATGCCGGAGGGCCACGCGACAGCGAGCATGCACAGCGCCGCCACCGTCATGCCCCAGGCCGAAGCCCTGACGGCGGGCACCCGCGCAGGCATGCGCGCGTTGCCCAGCACCACCATCGCATAGCAGAAGGCCGAGCCCAGCGACCAGGCCACGCCGGCCGCGTGCCCCGGCGCCAGCGGGCCCCATCCTCCGGTGGGCATCACCAGCAGCAGCACGCCCGCCAACGCGAGCAGCAGCCCTGCGATCAGCCTGCGGCCGAGGTGCTCATAGCCTCGCAGCACCGATACCAGCGCGACGATCACCGGCGCGCAGCAGATCGAAATGACGGTCGGCAGCGCCGCCCCCAGATGCACGATGCCTACGAACCAGCAGCTCACGTTGAGCGCCATGGCCGCGCCGGTGGCCAGCATCTGCAGGCGCTCCCGGCTGCTCAGATCGGCCCAGCCGGCACCGGGCATCGCGGGCGTGCGCCAATGCAGCCACCAGAGCAGCGGCAGCCCGAGGGCGAAGCGCGCCAGCGACAGGCTCTGCGGCGCGATGCCGCCATCAATAAGGAATTGCGCCACCAGCGCACCCGCGCCCCACAGGGCGCCGGCCAGCAGCACGCCGCCCCAGGCCAGGGCGGCAGACGTTCTTGCGTTCATTGTGAAAGTTCTTTCTCCATGACGCCCGCCATGGCCGATCGGTTCGGGATCGGATTCGGGGAGCGGGCGTGACCATCCGAGCCACCGGCCGGCCCAAGGGGCACGAACGGCGGCGACCACTTGCGGGCCTGAGCGCGGCGCTTGAAAAGCGCGCGTCAGCTGCGGGTCGCGGAGGGAGGAGAACGGTGCTGAGCCATGTCGCGTATCTTAGGCCCCCACACTTCTTTCGAGGAACAGCACATGCCACTCGTTCGGATCGAGCTTTCCAACAACAGCCCCGAAGCCCTGGGCCCAGCCATCGGCGATGTCGTCTACCAGGCCATGCGGGACACCATCAACGTGCCGGAGCACGACAAGTTCCAGGTCATCACGCGCCACGCCGCGCACGAGCTGGTGCATCCGGCGAGCTACCTCGGCGTGGTGTATTCGCCGGGCTTCGTGCTGATCCAGGTCACGCTGAACCAGGGTCGCACGACGGAGATGAAGAAGGCTTTCTACAAGCGAGTGGCCGACGACCTGCACGGCCAGCTGGGCATCCGGCGCGAAGACGTGTTCATCAACCTCGTCGAGGTGGCGAAGGAGAACTGGTCGTTCGGGAACGGCGAGATGCAGTACGCATAACAGCGAGAATCCCGCCGATGAAACGTCAGGGCACACTCGTTCGATGGGAGAAGGAACGGGGCTTCGGCTTCATCCGCTGCCCCGAAATTTCCGCCGATGTGTTCGTGCACCTGCGCGACTTCACCGACCGAAGCGCTGCGCCGCAGATCGGCATGAGGCTGAATTTCGAGGAGATCCATGTGGGTGGCAAGGGGCCGCGCGCGGTGGCGGTTCAAGCGGCAGGTGCACAACAGAAGCGGTCACAACAGCGGCCGCAGCAACCGCAACGCCGTTCTTCCTCTTCGGTCTCTTCCTCGCTGCCGATGACACTGCTGCTGATCGGCTACGCCGGGCTACTCGGCTACGGCGTGTGGACTGGGCGAATCCCGCCGATCGCGCTCGGCGTGTTGTTGCTGCTCAGCCTGCTGACCTTCTTCGTCTACGGTTTCGACAAGAACGCGGCTGAAGCGGGCCGCTGGCGCACTGCGGAGAACACCTTGCACCTGCTCTCGCTGATCGGGGGCTGGCCGGGCGCGTGGATCGCGCAGAAGCTGTTTCGCCACAAGGTGAGCAAGACGAACTTCATGGCGGTCTATTGGACCACGGTGCTGGCGCACATGGCGACCGTGGGAGCCTGGGTCGGCAAGCTCGTGCCGGCTCTGTAAGGTTGCTCAGCGCGGCTTGCGGATGCTGCCACGCACCGGGCCGGCGGCTTTGCGCGAGGCCGGACCCGAACCGTTGTCGCGCGGCGGCAGGCCGGTGTGTTGGGTGAGGATGCGGCCCTTTGAAGGCTTCACCGGCGTCAGCTTGACCGGCGCAGCCTTGGCCACGGCCGGTGCGGCCGTCGAATTCTTGCGCCGTGCGCTGGTGTAGCCGCCGTCAGTCAGCGGCTGCCACGTTGGAATGAGGTGGTGCTTGCCATTGCCGATCAGGTCGGCGCGGCCCATGCTCTTGAGCGCCTCACGCAGCAGCGGCCAGTTGTTGGCGTCGTGATACCGCAGGAAGGCCTTGTGCAGGCGGCGGCGCTTGTCGCCGCGCACGATGTCCACCGTCTCGCTCTCGCGCGTGATCTTGCGCAGCGGGTTCTTGTTGGTGTGGTACATCGTCGTCGCCGTGGCCATCGGGCTCGGGTAGAACGTTTGCACCTGGTCGGCGCGGAAGCCGTTCTTCTTGAGCCAGATCGCGAGGTTCATCATGTCCTCGTCGCTGGTGCCCGGATGCGCGGCAATGAAGTACGGAATGAGGTACTGCTTCTTGCCAGCCTCGGCCGAGTACTTCTCGAACATCTGCTTGAACTTGTCGTAGCTGCCGATGCCGGGCTTCATCATCTTGGTGAGCGGGCCCTGCTCGGTGTGCTCGGGCGCGATCTTCAGGTAGCCGCCGACGTGGTGCTGCACCAGCTCCTTCACGTACTCGGGCGACTGCACGGCCAGGTCGTAGCGCAGGCCGGAGCCGATGAGGATCTTCTTGATGCCCTTGAGCGCACGCGCCCGGCGGTAGATCTTGATGAGCGGGTCGTGGTTGGTGTTGAGGTTCGGGCAGATGCCCGGGTACACGCAGCTGGGCTTGCGGCAGGCCGATTCGATCTCGGGCGACTTGCAGCCGATGCGGTACATGTTGGCCGTGGGGCCGCCCAGGTCGGAGATGGTGCCGGTGAAGCCCTTGACCGAGTCGCGGATGGCCTCGACCTCCTTGATGATCGAGTCTTCTGAGCGGCTCTGGATGATGCGGCCCTCGTGCTCGGTGATCGAGCAGAAGGTACAGCCGCCGAAGCAGCCGCGCATGATGTTCACGCTGAAGCGGATCATTTCCCACGCGGGGATCTTGGTCGCGCCGTCGTGGCTGCCGTTCTCGTCGGCGTAGCGCGGATGCGGGCTGCGCGCGTATGGCAGGTCGAACACATGGTCCATTTCCGCCGTGGTCAGCGGAATGGGCGGCGGGTTGATCCACACGTCGCGCGCCGTGGCGCCCTCGCCGTGCGCCTGCACCAGCGCGCGGGCGTTGCCGGGGTTGGTCTCGAGGTGCAGCACGCGGTTGGCGTGGGCATAGAGCACCGGGTCGCTGCGCACTTGCTCGTACGACGGCAGGCGGATCACCGAATGGTCGCGCGGCGGAACCTTGATTCTTGCCCGCACGGCCAGCGCCGGGTTGGGCACGAAGTTCAGCGGCTTGATGGCGGGGTTGACGACCGAACCAGCAGCTTGTGCCGCCTTTGCGACGGCTTCGGCCTCGTCTTCCTTCGCGCAGGTGGCGCCGTTGGCCTTGGCCTGGTCGGACACCATCAGGTACGGGTTGACATGCGCCTCGACGCGGCCGGGCTCGTCGACGCTGGTGGAATTGATCTCGAACCAGCCTTCGGGCGTTTCGCGCCGCACGAACGCGGTGCCGCGCACGTCGGTGATCTGCTGCACCGGCTCCTTGGCGGCCAGGCGATGAGCGATCTCGACGATGGCTCGCTCGGCGTTGCCGTAGAGCAGCAGGTCGCACTTCGAATCGACGACGATCGAGCGGCGCACCTTGTCCGACCAGTAGTCGTAGTGCGCGATGCGGCGCAGCGAACCTTCGATGCCGCCGAGGATGATCGGCACGTCGTTCCAGGCTTCCTTGCAGCGCTGCGAATACACGATGGCCGCGCGGTCGGGGCGCGAGCCGCCGACGTCGCCGGGCGTGTAGGCGTCATCGCTTCGGATCTTGCGGTCCGCGGTGTAGCGGTTGATCATCGAATCCATGTTGCCGGCGGTCACGCCGAAGAACAGGTTCGGTTTACCCAGTGCCTTGAAGGGCTCCGCGCTCTGCCAGTCAGGCTGGGCGATGATGCCGACGCGAAAGCCCTGCGCCTCCAGCATGCGGCCGATGACCGACATGCCGAAACTGGGGTGGTCGACGTAGGCGTCGCCGGTGACCACGATGATGTCGCAGCTGTCCCAGCCGAGCGCTTCCATTTCCTTGCGCGAGGTCGGCAGGAACTTGGCCGTGCCGAAACGGACCGCCCAGTACTTTCGGTAGCTGGTCAGCGGCTTGGCGGCGCGCGCAAAAAGGGAGACGTCGACGGGGGCGTTCATCGGTGGGAGTTGACAGCGCCATGCGGGCGCCATTGTGGGCAACCCTCGATTTTAGGGTTTTCCACCTTGGCTGTCGCGACAAACATCCTGTGACCCGGCCGCCGGAAGGCCTTCAATTGATTGCCCAAGTCAAATAATTTAATGACAATGTCAATCATGTCCACCCCATCTCCAACCGTCGACCCTGCTGCCGTCAAGGCAATCCGGCAGTTCAACCGCTTCTACACGCGCCGCATCGGTGCCCTCGACCCTTACCTCGGCAGCGCCATGTCGTTGACCGACGTGCGCGTGCTGTACGAGCTGGCGCACCGTGAAACGGCCGTCGCCAGCGAGATCGGCCGCGACCTCGGGCTCGATGCGGGCTACATGAGCCGCATCCTGCGCCGCTTCGAGAACGAGGGCTGGCTTTCGCGCGAGCCGCATCCGCGCGATGCGCGCCAGAGCGTGTTGCGCCTGACCGACGCCGGCCATGCCGCATTCGCGCCGCTGCAACAGAAATCGCGCGAAGAAGCCGCCGCCCTGCTCGCCCCGCTGGCGCCGGCCCAGCGCCAGCAGCTGGTGCAGGCCATGGGCACGATGCAGTCGCTGCTCGACTCCGAGGCGCCGCCCGCGAAGCTTCCGGCGGCCGTGCTGCGCGACCCGGCGCCCGGCGACATCGGCTGGGTGGTGCAGCAGCACGGCGAAATCTATGCGCGCGAGTACGGCTGGAACAGCGAGTTCGAGGCTCTGGTGGCCGGCATCGCGAGCGAGTTCCTGCTCAAGTTCCAGCCCGAGTGGGAGCGCTGCTGGATCGCCGAGCTCAACGGCGAGCGCGTAGGCGCGATCTTCGTGGTGCGCAAGTCGGCCACGGTGGCGCAGCTGCGCATGCTGATCCTGGCGCCCGCCGCGCGCGGGCTGGGCCTGGGCGGCAAGCTGGTGGACGAATGCATCGCCTTCGCGCGCCGCAAGGGCTACAGGAAGATGGTGCTGTGGACCAACAGCTGCCTGTCGGCCGCGCGCGGCATCTATGCGAAGCGCGGCTTCCGGCTGACCAAGTCGGAGCCGCACGAGGGCTACGGCGCGCCGCAGGTGGGCGAGACCTGGGAGCTGAAGCTGTAAGTTGGGGTCTTGCTCCTTCCCCTCCCGGGGGAAGGCTGGGATGGGGGCAGCGCCCAACGAGCGCCTTGATGAAGTGAAGGCCGTCGTGCCCCCACCCCAACCCTCCCCCGGAGGGGAGGGAGAAATACACCTTTACTGCATGAACCAGCCGTGGCTCACCACCAGCGACTGGCCGGTCAACGCATTCGTCGGAAAACCCGCGAACATCAGCGCCACGCGCGCCACGTCTTCCGTGGTCGTGAATTCGCCGTCCACCGTCTCCTTCAGCATCACGTTCTTGATGACTTCCTGCTCGCTGATGCCCAGCGTCTTGGCCTGCTCGGGAATCTGCTTCTCGACCAGTGGCGTGCGCACGAAGCCGGGGCAGATCACGTTGGCGCGCACGTTGTGCTTGGCGCCTTCCTTCGCGACAGTCTTGGCCAGCCCGATGAGACCGTGCTTGGCCGTCACGTAAGGCGCTTTCAGCAGAGAGGCTTCCTTCGAATGCACCGAGCCCATGTAGATCACGCTGCCGCCGCGGCCCTGCGCGTACATGTGCTTCAGGCAGGCCTTGGTGGTGAGAAAGGCGCCGTCGAGGTGAATGGCGAGCATCTTCTTCCAGTCGGCGAAGCTGAATTCTTCCACCGGGTGAACGATCTGGATGCCGGCGTTGCTGATGAGGATGTCGATGCCGCCGAAGGCTGCAGCGCCCTCTTCGACCGAGGCATTGACCTGGTCTTCGTTGGTCACGTCGACGGCCACACCGATGGCCTGCGCGCCCGTGGCCTTGAGCTCGGCCGCGGTAGCGTCGGCCGCTTCCTTGTTGAGGTCGGCAATGATGATCTTCGCGCCTTCCTGTGCGAACAGGATGGCGATTTCCTTGCCGATGCCGCTGGCCGAGCCGGTGATGTAGGCGACCTTGTCCTTGAGTTGCATGGTGAGTTCCTTGAATGAGGGTTGGGTGGGAAAGAGGCTGCAGGAATCAGGCGAGATAGTCGTGCTCGACGGTGCCCAGCGCCAGCGTCATGTCGGCGATGTAGTGCACCGCAGATTCAACCTTGCGCACCGGCAGGTCGGCCACCGGCGCCAGCGCATGGGGATGCAGTTCGAGCGAAGCCGGGCCGGCCCACGCGCCGTGCAGCGTCACGTCGACCATGTGATAGCGCACCAGCTCGCAGATGCGGGCCGTGCCGTCGACGTGCGGAATGATCTTCAGCAGGAAGTTCGGCTGCGCGATGCCCGCGAGGATGGGCCCGGGCTCGAGCGCGCGGTGCTTGAAGCCCATCGTGGCCTTGGCCACGCGTACCTTGCCATAGTCGAGCGTGCCGACCACCACGTCGGTCTCGTAGTCGAGCACCGGCGAGGCCAGCTTCTTCGGAAAACCCCAGAGCTCGCGCCCGCCCGCAATGGGCGGATGGTCGTTGAGGTACATCGCGTGCACGTAGGCGCCCTTCTCCACGCCCCTGGCGGTGCGCAGTTGCACCGGAATGACCTGGCCCGACTCGGTGTAGTCGCCAAAGCCGGTGGAGTCGGGCATGCGGATGAATTCGTACTTCACGAGCGGCTCGACCACTTCGAGCGGCTCGGGCACCACGGCGCGCAGAGCGTCCATGTCGGTGCGGTAGGTGACGATGAGAAATTCGCGCCGCACGAACCGGTACGGGCCGGGCGGAAAAGCGGGACTGGTCAGCGGCATCGCGAATGCCGTTCGCCGCACGTCTTCAATGTTCATGGACATTCCTCCTGTTGAAGTGGCAGCCAGTCTGGCGCCGGTTTCTTAGCCGCGGCTGAATCGAGGCATCTTCATCGTCATCGCGACAGGCCCGGCCGCTTGACGCGCCCCGAACCGTGTTCGCCGAGGTCGAAGGTGGTCACGCCGTTGACCGTGGCATCGGCGCGCAGGGTCTCGGGATGGGCCAGCGTATTGCGCATGTCGCGCGCGCCCGATTCCCAATGCTCTTCCACCGCGGCGCGCGAAAACTCGTAGTCCTTCGACTCCAGCTCGTAGGGCTTGTCGCGATAGATCAGGTGGAAGATGTCGATCGGTTCGTGCGTGAGCTGCGACTGCACCGCGAGCACGCTGGGGTCGTTGCGCAGGCTGGCCGGCAGTTTGGAGATCAGGTCGGCAATGGCCTGCTGCAGGTTCATGTTGGCGGCCAGCGCGTCGGTGTTCATGCGGGTGCGGCTCGAATACGTGATGTCCTTCTGCCGCTCCATCACGCCCGCCATGGTGCGCGGCATCTCGCCGCGCGCATTGAACAGGTCAACCTGGAGCACCACCAGCGACTCGGAGCGCGGGTGCGTGTCGAGCACGTACTGCAGCGGCGTGTTCGACACGATGCCGCCGTCCCAGTAATCGTCGCCGTCGATGCTCACCGGCGCGAAGCCCGGCGGCAGCGCGCCGCTGGCCATGATGTGCTCGGGCCCGATGCGCTGGCGCGTGTTGTCGAAGTACACCGAGTTGCCGGTGCGCACGTTGACCGCGCCCACGCTGAAGCGCGCTTCGCAGGCATTGATGCGGTCGAAGTCCACCAGCCGCTCGAGCGTGGCCTTCAGCGGCGAGGTGTCGTAGTAGCTCAGCAGCGGCGCCGCGCCGCCCATCAGGAAGGCCGGCGAGTAGCGAGGTTCGAAGAAGCCGGGAATGCCGAGCAGCGAGGCCATCGTCGCGCTGTACTGGTTCTGCGTTGCCCGGTCGCCGAGCCATGAAGGCAGGCGCTGTGAAGGGCCCGAAGACACCAGGTGCCAGAACTCGCGCAACCGGTCGACCCGGCGTTCGGGCGCATTGCCCGCGATCAGCGCTGCGTTGATGGCGCCAATGGAAACGCCTGCGATCCAGTGCGGCTGCAGTTCGGTTTCGCTGAGCGCTGCATACACGCCGGCCTGGTAGGCGCCGAGCGCACCCCCGCCCTGCAGCACCAGCGCCTTGCGGGCGGTGCGCATGTCTTCGCGGCGCGAAGCGAATGGGTCGAGGGGTTTGGAGGCGGCACGGATTTTCTTATTGGGTGGTGTCGTCATTCGTTCATTTGACACCAGCCCCGCGACGCCAACCTGACCAGGGGCCGTTGTGCCCCTGGAACGATGTCACATCTTCGGCAGCATCTGTCCGCGGATCTCGCCACCCGGGTTGGCCGCGGTGTGCACGTTGGCGTACCACTTGCCCGCGGCCAGGTCGGCGGCCTGTGCCGGCGTGAGCGTGGCCTGGCCTTCGATTGGGCTCGCCGGGTTGGCGAAGGGCAGTACCACGCCGGCATTGGCGCCGGCGGCGGCCGGGCCGTGGAAATGCGCCATGGTGGCCGGACCGCTCAGGCCGGTGTAGGTGATCTTGTACTTGAGCACGTTGGTGTCGCGGTTGAGCCAGGCCTCGGCCATGCCGCTGCCGCGCGTCATGTTGGGCGGGACTTCGCTGGCTGCGTTCATCGCGCCGCTGAAGCTCGCGACATTCGACTTCGACATCATTCCGCAGCCGACCAGCGCGGCACTGGCCACCGCGGTGACGACGGCTGCGCGCAAAAGGGTGCCATATTTGGTCATGAGCTTGATCTCCTGAGTTATGAAAACCTCCACAGCATAGGCAGCGCCGCGCGTCTTGTCTTGTCGGCCACCACCCCGACTTTGATGGTTCCCAGGCGGCTGAAAGAGAATGCGGCGATGACTTCCAATGCCCTCCCCAGCGCCCGCGACGTGGCCGATTTCTGGCGCGAAGCCGGCCCCGGCCGCTGGTTTGCCAAGAACGACGCCTTCGACGCCGACTTCGCCGCCCGCTTCTCGCAAGCCCATCAGGCAGCAGCCCGCGGCGAACTCGACCACTGGACCTCCGATGCCGAAGGCGCACTGGCCCTGCTGGTGCTGCTCGACCAGTTCCCTCGCAACACCTGGCGCGGCAATCCGCACATGCTGGCCACCGACGGCAAGGCGCTGGCCGTGGCGAAGCAGGCCGTAGCTGCGGGCTTCGACCGGCAGTGCGAGCCGGCGCTGCGCCCCTTCTTCTACTTGCCCTTCATGCACTCCGAGATGCTGGCCGAGCAGGAACGCTCGGTCGAACTCAACGCGGCGCTCGACGCCAACACGCAGCGCTATGCGGTGCTGCACCGCGACATCATTGCGCGCTTCGGCCGCTTCCCGCACCGCAACGGGATGCTCGGGCGCAGCAGCACGGCGGAAGAACAGGGCTTTCTCGACGAAGGCGGCTTTGCCGGCTGACGCTCAGGCGTCGTTGTGCGGCAGCGGCGCTTCGCGCGTCGGCGACGGATTCAGGTCGCCCGCGCCCTTGGCGTCCTTCATCGAGCCGTAGGTGCGCGCATAGACCCAGGTGAACTCGGCTCCCAGCAGGAAGATCTGCGCCGAGTAGTACACCCACACCAGCACCACCACCAGCGAGCCCGCTGCCCCGTAGCCCGAGGCCACGCTGCTCTTGCCGATGTACAGACCGATGAGGTGCTTGCCCACGGTAAAGAGCAGCGCAGTGACCGCCGCACCCACCCACACGTCGCTCCACTCGACCTTGGCACGCGGCATGATCTTGTAGATCATCGCGAAGATCACCGTGACCATCGCGAAGCTGAACACGAAGTTGACGACCTGGGCCGTGGTCTCCCACGCACCGAACACCGGCGACCACCACTTGCCCAGGGCCGCGAGCGCAGCACTCGCCACCAGCGACACCATGAGCAGGAAGCCGATGCCCATGATCATGCCGAACGACAGCATCCGCACGCGCAGCATGTTGAACAGTCCCTTGTTCTCGACGCGGGCCGGCGCGCGCCAGATGCGGTCGAGCGCATCCTGCAGCTCACCGAAGACGGTGGTGGCGCCCACTACCACCAGCCCGAGGCCGATCGCCGTGGCGACGATGCCCTCGGCCGGCTTGTTGACGGCCTGCAGCATGCCCTGCACCGCCGCCGCGCCCTGTGCGCCCATGAGCCCGGCGAGTTGCGCGAAGATTTCGCCGCGCGCAGCCTCTTCCCCGAACACCAGGCCGGCCACCGAGATCACGATCAGCAGCAGCGGCGCGATCGAGAACACCGTGTAGTACGCCAGCGCCGCACCCATGCTTGGCGCATAGTCGTTCGACCAGGAATTGAAGGCCCTCTGGCAAAGACTGAAGAGTGCGCGCAGTTGCATGAGCATGCGGAAGTGTCTCCGTGAAGCCGCCCGGCGCCGTGTCAGTCCGATGCCCGGCGAGTTGAAAGCCTGCCTACGATAATCGCTCCACATGCACCCGTCTCCCCCCGCCGCCCAGCCCCGATCGCCACGCGACCTGTTCCTTTCGTTCACTTGGCTCGCGCTGCAGGGCTTTGGCGGCGTGCTCGCCATCGTCCAGCGCGAGATGGTCGAGAAGAAGAAATGGCTCACGCCCGAGCAGTTTCTCGAAGACTGGGCCGTGGCGCAGGTGATGCCTGGGCCCAACGTGATCAACCTCGGCCTGATGATCGGCGACCGCTACTTCGGCCTGCGCGGAGCGCTCGCCGCCGTCGCTGGCATGCTGGCCATTCCGCTGGTCGTCATCCTTGCGCTGGCCGTGCTGTACGCGCACTACGCCGGCAACCCGCAGGTGGCGGCGGCGCTGCGCGGCATGGGCGCGGTGTCGGGTGGGCTGATCGCCGCGACCGGCATCAAGCTGGTGCCGCAGCTGCGCAAGCACCCCCTGGGCTTCGCGGCCTGCCTCGCCTTCATGGCGCTGGTGTTCGTGGCCATCGTGGTGCTCAAGATCCCGCTCGGCTGGGTGCTGCTGGTGGTGGGCGGCGTGGCCTGCGTGTGGACCTGGAAGAAAATCCCCGCATGAGCATCGCGATGCAATGGCACGACTGGCTGGCGCTGTTCGGGCAATACATGCTGCTGTCGCTGCTGTCGATCAGCGGCGCCATCACCACGGTGCCTGACATGCACCGCTACCTCGTGGCCCAGAACGGCTGGCTCACCGATGCGCAGTTCAGCTCTTCCGTTGCCATCGCGCAGGCTGCGCCCGGACCCAACGTGCTGTTCGTGGCGCTGATGGGCTGGAACGTGGGGCTCAACGCGGGCGGCGGCATCGGGGCCGGGCCCTCGGCTTGGCTGCTGGGTTTTTTCGGGCTGATGGTCACCATGGTCGGCATCATGCTGCCGAGCACCACCCTCACCTACTTCGCCACGCGCTGGGGCCACCGCAACCGCACACGGCGCGAGGTGCGCGCCTTCAAGCAGGGCATGGCCCCCGTGGTCGTGGGCCTGCTGATCGCCACCGGCTGGGTGCTGGCGGCAGGTAACCATGCGGGCAATGCGCCTGCATGGCACCTGTGGCTGCTCAGCGGCGCGACCGCGCTTATCGTCTGGCGCACGCGCATCCACCTGCTCTGGCTGCTCGGCGCCGGAGCGGTGCTGGGCGCCGTGGGCTTCGTCTGACCGCTCTCATCTTTCGCATTCCTTCGTTTACTCAGGAACACCTCGACATGTCGCAACTTCGCCCACTCGGCCGCTCCGGCCTCCAGGTTTCTCCGCTCGCCTTCGGCGGCAACGTGTTCGGCTGGACCGTCGACGAAGCGGCGTCGTTCAAGCTGCTCGATGCCTGGCTGGACGCGGGGTTCAACTTCGTCGATACCGCCGACGTCTATTCGGCATGGGTGCCGGGCCACACCGGTGGCGAGTCCGAGACCATCATCGGCAAATGGCTCAAGCAGAGCGGCAAGCGCAACCGCGTGGTGCTGGCCACCAAGGTCGGCAAGCCGATGGGCGAAGGCAAGTCGGGCTTGTCGCCCGCTTACATCCGCGAAGCCGTCGAGGCCTCGCTCAAGCGCTTGCAGACGGACTACATCGACCTCTACCAGTCGCACGACGATGATGCCAACACGCCGCTCGAGGAGTCGCTCGGCGCCTTCGACAAGCTGATCAAGGAAGGCAAGGTCCGCGCCATCGGCGCTTCGAACTACAGCGCACCGCGGCTGGCCGAGGCGCTCGACGTGTCGGAGCGCCTGGGCATCGCGCGCTATGAAAGCCTGCAGCCGCTGTACAACCTGTACGACCGCGCCGTGTTCGAGGACGCGCTGGAGCCGCTGTGCCTGAAGCGCGAGGTGGGCGTGATCAACTTCTACGCGTTGGCGGCCGGCTTCCTCACGGGCAAGTACCGCACCGAGGCTGATGCGGCCAAGAGCGCGCGCGGCGCCAACACCACCAAGAAATACCTCAACGAGCGCGGCCTGCGCATTCTCGACGCGCTCGACAAGGTGGCCCAGCAGTACAACGCCAAGCCGGGCCAGGTCGCCATTGCGTGGCAGATCGCGCGGCCGGGCGTGACGGCGCCCATCGCCAGCGCAACCTCCATCGGGCAGCTCGAAGAGCTCGTGATCGCGACGCAGCTGAAGCTCGACGCAGGCACCGTCGAAATGCTCGACCGCGCCAGCGCCGAAACCCAACCCGCAGCCTGAACGGCCAACGGCAATGAGCGTGTTCGACTCCATCGCAGCCCCTGCGCTCGAGCACTTCGCCGACCTGCGCGTCGAGGTGGGCCTGCCGCAGGTGCTGGGCAGCAGCCAGCGCGGGCTGCGCCGCGTGGTGCCGATCACTGGGGGCGAGGCCATCGGCCACGGCTGGCGCGCGCGCGTGTTGCCGGGCGGCAGCGACTTCCAGCTGATCGTGAGCGACACGCACTCCGAACTCGATGCGCGCTACGGCCTCGAGACCGATGCGGGCGATCTGGTCTACGTGCAGAACCACGCAGTGCGCTCGGCCTCGCCCGAGGTGATGGGCAGGCTGCTGCGCGGCGAACCGGTCGATCCGTCGCAGGTGTACTTCCGCTGCAGCCCGCGCTTCGAGACCGCGTCGCCTTCGCTGCGGTGGATCAACGAGCGCATGTTCATCGGCGCCGGTATTCGACACCCTGCCGAAGTGATGATGCGCTTCTACACGCTGGTCTAGCCGTCCACCGGGTTCAGCGGCGTCGCAAGAATGCGCTGGTAGAAGGCCACGTCGAGCCAGCGGCCGAACTTGAAGCCGGCCTGCCGCACGGTGCCCGAATGCTCGAAGCCAAGGCGCTCGTGCAGTCCGATGCTGCCGGCGTTGGCGGCATCGATGGCGCCGACCATCACGTGCACGTCGCGCGCGGTCGCCTCGGCAATGATCGCCTCCATCAGCGTGCGGCCCAGGCCCTCGCCGCGGTGCGCGCTGTCGACGTAGACCGAGTGCTCCACCGTGTACTTGTAGGCGGGAAAGGCGCGGAAAGCGCCATAGCTTGCGAAGCCCAGCAGCTTGCCTGCATCGTCCACGGCGCCGACCACCGGGAATCCGTTGGCGCGCTTGGTGGCGAACCACGCGACCATGTTCTCGGGCGTGCGCGGCTTGTAGTCGTACAGCGCCGTGGAGGCAACGATGGCCTCGTTGAGGATGGCCAGGATCGCGGTGGCGTGGGCTTCTTCGGTGCAGGGGATGAGACGCATGGTGTTCCTCGCGGGAATGCTGTTCGATATATGAGGATAACTACGGCGACGAGCACTTCCAGCTCGCACCCGGCGATTGCCGCGATTTCGGTGTCGACCGTCCCACCCACAGGGTAGGCAAGCTCCCACACGCACAGTAGGCGCGCACCGGTGCAGCGGGCGGCGCCGCTCGGAATACTTCAAGGCATCTCGGCTCTTCGAAGGAACGACCATGTCTTTCGCGCTCTACCTGATCGGTTTCTTGATTTTCCTGGGCGGCGTCGCCTGGGGTGCATCCGTTGCCGGCGTACCCTCGCTCTACATTGGCATCGGTTTGGTGATCCTGCTGGGCATCGGCATCTTCAGCGCAGTGAGCCGCACGCGCAGCAAGGATCCTTCCTGAGTTCACGCGGGCTTCACGCCGCACGCACAGAGGGTTGCTAACTTCGCATGCGCATCGCAGAACGCGGTGCGCATTGCTTCAAGTCAGCAGCCCATGCATACCTCTTCCTGTTTCTTTTCTCCCCCCGCCTCTTCTTCTTCCGCCGAGCCGGCCCCGGTGCCCATAGCGGGCAACGGTTCAGGCAGCGTCAAGGTCGATCTTCTCGTCGTGGGCGCAAGCTTTGCCGGCCTGGCCTGTGCACGGGCCGCCGCCCTTGCGGGCCTCAGCGTGAGGGTGCTGGAGAAGAAGACCAGCGCCGGCGCCAAGCTCCACACCACCGGCATCATCGTCAAGGACGCGGTCGACAGCGTTCCATGGCTGGCCGAGGTGCCGCCCGCGCTCGTGCGACGCATCGAAGGGGTGCGGCTTTACGCCCCCAACATGCGCCATGTCGACCTGCATGCGCCGGGCTACTGGTTCTGGGCCACCGACGCGCCGGCGCTGCTCGACTGGATGGTGGATTCGACGCGCTCCTGCGGTGTGGACGTGCAGCTTGGCACGCTGCTCGAGCAGGCGCTGTGGGTCAACGGCCGGTGGGAGGTGCCTGTGACACAGGGCGCATGCATCACCGCTACTTACCTCGTGGGCGCCGACGGCCCGCATTCGCGTGTTGCCAAGGCACTGGGCCTGTCGCGCAACACGCGCTTTCTCTACGGCGTCGAGCACGAATACCAGGGTGCACGCATGGCACCCGGCCTGCTGCATTGTTTCGTCGATCGCCAGCTCGCGCCCGGCTACATCGGCTGGGCGCTCGAAGGGGTGGGCGTGAGCCAGATCGGGCTGGCGCGTCGCATGGTGCGCAGCGACGCCGGGGCGCTGAAGCTCGACCCGCTACTGCGCAAGATCGCACCCGTGGTCACGCCAGGCGAAGCGCCGCCGGTCGCGGTGCGCGCGGGCATGATCCCGTGCGGTGGCGTGCTGCCGGTGGTGGCGCGGGAACGGGCGCTGCTGGTGGGCGACGCGGCCGGCATGGTGTCGCCGGTGACGGCAGGCGGCATCCACACGGCGCTGCTGCACGGCCAGCGCGCGGGCGAGGCGGTGGCGCGCTTCGTGCGCCGTGAAGCCGGCGACCCCGCCACGTGGTTCGTGCGCAGCTACCCCGGTTTTCGCCTCAAGCGCACGCTGCGCTGGGCCTTCGACCATTTCCAGAGCGACTGGGTGTTCAACCACTTGCTGGGTACGCCGCAGATGCGGCGGGTGGCGGAACTTGTCTACTTCCACCGCAAGGGTGGCCCGCTGCCGAGGAACTAGCCGGAGAGACGCTCAGGCGCCGCGCTGGCGCATCGCCTCGTAGAGGCACACGCCGCTCGCCACCGAGACGTTCAGGCTCTCGACCGCGCCGGCCATCGGGATGCTCACCAGTTCGTCGCAGGTCTTGCGCGTAAGTTGCCGCATGCCTTCGCCCTCGGCGCCCAGCACCAGCGCCAGGGGGCGCTTGAAGTCGCTCTGGTAGATCGTGCCCGGCGCGTCGTCGCTGGTGCCCACGCACCAGATGTTGCGCTCCTTGAGTTCGTTCAGCGTGCGCGCGAGGTTGGTGACCATGAAGTACGGCACCGTCTCGGCCGCGCCGCTCGCCACCTTGGCCACGGTGGCATTGATGCCGGCCGCGTGGTCCTTGGGGGCGATGACCGCGTGCGCGCCCGCGCCGTCGGCCACGCGCAGGCAGGCGCCGAGGTTGTGCGGATCGGTCACGCCGTCGAGCACCAGCAGCAGGGGCACGGTGCCGGCCTCTTCGAGGCCTTCGAGCAGTTCGTCGAGCGAATGGATTTGCGCGGCGGGCTCCACGCGCGCCACCACGCCCTGGTGGCCGTGGCTGCCGCTGAGCTTGGACAGCCGCAGGCCGTCGGCCTCGACCAGCCGCACGCCGGCTTCCTGCGCACGCGCGATGAACTGTTTCATGCGCGCATCGCGCCGGCTGGCGTCGAACATCACTTCGAGCACCGATTTCGGCGCGGTCTTGATGCGCACGCCCACGGCATGGAAGCCGAAGATCACTTTGGGAGAAGACATCCCCTGATTATCCCTACCCCAGGCTCGGTCAGGCCAACGGCAAACCGCTGAGCGCGCGAGTGCGCTCGTCGTGCAGCTCCTGCACCGCCAGCGCACTCGGATGCACCTTCCCGCCATTGCCAACGCTCTCCAGGTACTGGCAGGCGGCATGGCCTTCGGCGGCCTTTTCGTAGCGCGCGATCCAGGCGTCGCGTGCGGGCAGCTTGTCGGGCGACACCGGCCACACGCCCGGCCGGGGCCGCATGTGGTCGCCGATGCCGATGCGCCAGGGCTTGGCGCTCACCCGGGCGCGAAAGCAGTTCTGGTTGCGGCACATGCGCGCGTAGACCTTGTCGACGCCCAGCGCCTGGAAGCAGTCGGCCACCGCGGTGTCGGACGGGCTGAAGACATCGTGCATCGCCAGCACCCGGAAGCCCGCGGGCGTGCGGTAGATGCGCAGGTTCCAGTCGGGGTGCTGCTGCATGAAGCGCGCGATGCGCTCGGCCGCCTGCTTCTCCGGCACGGGGTTGCCGCTGGGCTCGCCGCGCTTCTTGCGCTGCCCGATGACCCAGGCCACGGCGAACACCACGATAGCCGCGACCAATCCACCCAGCCAGGTCTTGGCGGCCCAGCCGCCGACCACGCCCGCGATCAGCGCCGGCACCAGCGCAAAGCCGAACACGCTGCCGCGCAGGGGCTCCTCGAAATCCATGTCGACGAACAGCACATCGGGCGTATTGAGGCAGCGCGCGCCGTAAGTGTTGCGCGTGATGACGGTGTCGCCATGGCGCTC
The DNA here is from genome assembly GCF_001425205.1 of Variovorax sp. Root411. Lineage (GTDB taxonomy): Bacteria > Pseudomonadota > Gammaproteobacteria > Burkholderiales > Burkholderiaceae_C > Variovorax. The sequence continues at coordinate 352,792 of NZ_LMDW01000020.1, read as the reverse complement.
GACGATTTCCTCGCGGATCGGCATGCCGTCGGCGCCGTTGTAGGGCACCTTGCGTTCGCGGCGTTCGAGCTTCTCGCCCTGGTGGACGATGCGGTCGAAGGCGTCGCGCGTGCGCTGGTCGGCATGCGCCTGCGCGGCGATCGGGCTCTCGTCGGACCAGCCGTAGCGGCGCACGGTGAACTGCTTGCCCGCGACACGCTCCTGGATGCGGCCTTCCGCCCAGAACTGGGGAACGATCATCGGTTCAAGTCCCTCTGCCGAAATACAGCCAGATCATGAGCGCGGCCATCACGATGACCAACGTCGGCAGCCACTTGTAGCCATCGCCATGCACCCGGCCCGGTTCGTTCATCGAGCATCGGGGCATGTGCCGGGTCAAGGGGCCGAAGCCGATGCCCGACGGATCCTCGTGGTTGTCTACCAGCCGCTTGGCCGCGGCCAGGCTCAGGCCGGTGGCCTCGCGGGTGAGGCGGATGGCCTCGATCCTGTTGCCCCGCGCCAGCGCCGCGAGCGCGGTGGACGGCATGGCCGCGAAGCCGCGGTCCTGCCTTGCGGCAGCGGGCGCACCGCGGCCGCACGGAGCATCGCCATCCCCTGCTTCCTGCCGGTCGGCGTAGCGATCGACGGCTTCCTTGGCCGACTTGAGGTCCACGCCCGTGCGATTGCGCACGATCTTGATGGCCTCGATCATCCTGCCGCGCTGCAGCGCCAGGACGGCGTCCGGCGGAAGTTCCTCCATGGCTATCTCCTCGAGTTGACTCGCTATTTATTTGATAGCTTATTGCGCTTGTCATGCGGGCGCCAGAGCCACTTTTTCATTAAGCGCGACGTGCCCGGCCTCGATCGTGATGCGCCGCTCGCACCGCGCCGCAATTCCGCGGTCGTGGGTGACGAGCACGAGCGTGGTGCCCAGTTCACGGTTGAGGTCGAACATCAGCCGCATCACCTGCTCGCCCGTTGCGAAGTCCAGGCTGCCGGTGGGCTCGTCGGCCAGCAGCAGCGCGGGCTGGACCACGAAGGCGCGGGCCAGCGCCACGCGCTGCTGTTCGCCGCCCGAGAGCACCTTGGGATAGTGGCCGAGCCGCTGGCCGAGCCCGACGCGGCCGAGCATTTCGGTGGCTGCCTTGCGGGCGTCCTTGCGGTTGGCCAGCTCCAGCGGAAGCATCACGTTTTCGAGCGCGCTGAGGTTGCCGAGCAGTTGGAAGCTCTGGAACACGAAGCCCACGCGCTGCGCCCGGACCGCTGCGCGCTCGTCCTCGTCGATGGCGAAGATGTCCTCGCCGGCGATGCGCACCGTGCCGCGCGTGGGCGTGTCCAGCCCCGCGATGATCGACAGCAAGGTGCTCTTGCCGGAGCCCGAGGCGCCGACGATGGCGGCGGTTTCCCGCGCGCCGAGGGTGAAATCGATGTCCTGCAGAATGTCCAGCGTGCCGGTCGAGTCGGTGACGGACTTGAAGACATGCTCGACGGCGACAATGGCATCAGACGGGGGTTGGGACATGGAAAGGCTCTGGTTTTGAATCGACGTGACTTTATCTTGACCACCGCCGCGCTCGGCAGCGCGGGGATATGGACGGCCGCGGCGCAGGCCCAGGCTGTGGCAACCGGCAAGCCGGTGATCCTGGTGCTCGGCGATTCGCTGAGCGCAGAGTACGGCCTCAAGCGCGGCGAAGGCTGGGTGCCCCTGCTGGAAAAAAGGCTTGCGCAGCAGAAGATCGCGGCCACGGTGGTCAACGCCAGCATCAGCGGCGACACCAGCTCCGGTGGGCGCGCCCGCTTTGCGTCGCTGCTTGCGCAGCACAAGCCCAGCCACGTGGTGATCGAGCTCGGCGCCAACGACGCCCTGCGCGGCCTGCCGCTCGCGGACACGGAAAGCAACCTGCTGCAGATCGCCAGGGCCGCGCAGGCTGCGGGCGCGAAGGTGCTGATCGTCGGCATCCAGGTGCCGCCCAACTATGGCGGCGACTACACGCGGCGCTTCGAGGCAGTGTTCTCCAAGGTGGCGGGCACCACCAAGTCCGCGCTCGTTCCCTTCCTGCTCAAGGGCGTGGCCGATGCGCCCGATGCGCTCTCGCTGTTCCAGTCCGACCGCATCCATCCGACCGCCGCGGCACAGCCGCAACTGCTCGACAACGTCTGGCCCGAACTGCGCAAGCTGCTGCCCAAATAATGGAAAAAAAGCCGCCGCAGGCACAGGCCTGCGGCGGCTTCTTGATCGACGTTCCAGGAGCGGATCAACCGTTCTTGGTGGGCAACTCGGGCACCGTGGGTGGATCGCGTTCGAGCGAGGCCACGTCGGTTTCCGGGTCTCCGGGCGCCAGGCCGTCGCTGCTCGGGCTGAGTTTGCGGTTCGCCTTTTCCCGGAGCTTGTCTTCCTTCTTTTTCTTCTTGGCCAGCTCTTTCTGGCGCTTCTCGTAGCCGTAATTGGGTGTTGCCACTGCTTCTCCTTGGGCGAGGCAGTCAGGGTGACTGCACGTGGCCTACTGTAAGCGATAACGCCGCAGTCTCGAGACGGTACCTCATGGGGTACCCCGTGGCGCCCCCAAGGATCAGGAAGCGATTTTTTACATCCGCGCCAAGGCCTGCTGAAGGTCGGCGCGCAGGTCTTCGACGTCTTCGAGGCCGATGGAAAAACGAACGAGCGTGCCCTTGTAAGGCCAGCGCGCCACGCCGGCGTCGCGCATCAGGCCGATGTCATAAGGCACCACGAGGCTGATCGGTCCGCCCCACGAATAGCCGAGGCGGAACAGCCGCAGGCTGTCGCAGAAACGATCGACCTGCTCGGTGCTGTAGCGCTCGTCGAATACCACCGAGAACAGGCCCGCCGCGAGGTCGGTGGCGCCGCACAGCGCACGCCAGTGGGTGTGGCCCGGCGAGTCTTCGAGCGCGGGGTGCAGCACCTGCGCAATCTCCTCGCAGCCATTGAGCCAGCCGGCCAGTTCGCGCGCCGCGCGGTCGTGCGCGGCATAGCGCAGCGCGATGCTGGGCAGCGAGCGCAGCAGCGTTTCCACGTCGCCCACGCCGATGCCCCAACCCATGCGCATGTGCGTGAGCTTGAGCGCGCGGTGCAGCCGCTCGTCGCGCGTTGTCACGCTGCCCATGAGCACGTCGCCGCCGCCGCTCGGGTACTTGGTGAGCGCGTGCACCGAGATGTCGACGCCCTGCCCGCTGCCGTTGAAATCGAAGGGCGCGAAGGCCAGGCCCGCGCCCCAGGTGTTGTCGAGCGCGGTCATCACACCGCGCGCGCGGCAGACGTTCACGAGCGCAGGCAGGTCGGGAAACTCCATCGTCACCGAGCCGGCCGCCTCGACCCAGACCAGCCGCGTGCGGTCCGACAGCTTGGCCGCGAGGTCGGCCGGATTCATCGCGTCGTACAGGCGATGGGTGATGCCGAAGTTCGCCAGTTCGCCGGTGGCAAGCGCCTTGTTGGGTCCGTAGGCGTTGTCGGGGATCAGCACCTCGTCGCCGGTCTTGAGGAAAGCGAACGAGACCAGCGAGATGGCCGCCAGCCCGCTGGGCACGAGCAGGCACTCGGCGCCGCCTTCGAGCGTGGCCAGGCGCTCTTCCAGCGTGAAGGTGGTGGGCGTGCCATGCAGGCCGTAGGTATAGCCGGCCTTGGTGCGCCAGTCGCGCGCGCGCATGGCGGCCACGTCGGCAAAGAACACCGTCGATGCCTTGAACACGCCGGGCTGCGGCGCGGCGAAGGTGGCGGGCGGAACGTAGGGGTGGTGGATCAGGGTCGTGGAAGGCTTGCTCATGGGTGGATGCTATCGCGGCTGCGCAGCGGGCATGTCAGCAGCGCATTCGGCCACGCGGAGCTGGACTTCCACAACGGCGCGATCCTGATGATCTCGGACGAATTCGCCGAATTCAACATCCACAGTGCGAAGACGCTGGGCGGCACGGCCGTCACGCTGCACCTGCATGTGGACGATGCCGACACGTTGGTGGCGCGCGCAGTCGCTGCAGGCGCCACGCTCGACATGGCACCGCAGGATCAGTTTTACGGGGAACGCTCCGGCGTTTTTCGCGACCCCTTCGGCCATCGCTGGAACGTGGGGCACAGCATCGAGAAGCTGACGCCGGAAGAAATGCAGCGGCGCTATGCCGAGATGCTCGGCGGCGCCGGCTGAGAGATCAGACCGACCACTTCTCGATCAGCTTCTCGGCGCCGAGCGAGTCGTAGCCTTCGAAGGGCTGGTGGATCCAGGGGTTGGTCGCCAGGTATTCGACCGAGTAGTCGGGCGTGAAGGTCGACAGTGCCTTCGTCCAGATCACCGCGCTGCGCAGTTCGGTGATCGGCTTGTAGTTGTTGCGCAGCATGTCCATCACAGCGTGCAGCGTATGGCCCGAGTCGGCCAGGTCGTCGACCAGCAGCACCTTGCCAGCGATCTCGCCCTTGGGTGTCGTGATGAAGCGTGCGATGTCGAGATGGCCCTGCACCGTGCCTGCGTCGGCACGGTACGAGCTGGTCGACATGATGGCCAGCGGCTTGCTGAAGATGCGCGAGAGCACGTCGCCAGGGCGCATGCCGCCGCGCGCCAGGCACAGGATGGTGTCGAACTGCCAGTCCGACTGGTGCACCTTGATCGCGAGCTTCTCGATCAGGTTGTGGTATTCGTCGTAGCTGACGTAGAGATGCTTGCCGTCTTCGGTCAACATGGGTCTTTTTTCCTCTTCAGTCGGCCAAGTAGGGGTGGCGCATCATGATCGTGTGGTCGCGATCCGGGCTGGTCGACACCATGTGGATCGGCACTCCGGTGATCTGCTCGATGCGCTGCAGGTACAGGCGCGCATTGACCGGCAGCTTGTCGTACTGCGTGACGCCGACCGTGCTCTCGGTCCAGCCTTCGAGGGTTTCGTAGATCGGCGTGCAGCGCTCGATCTCGTCCGCGCCCATCGGCAGGATGTCGGTGATTTCGCCGTCGAGTTCGTAGCCGGTGCACAGCTCGAGCTTTTCAAGGCCGTCGAGCACATCGAGCTTGGTGATGCACAGGCCCGACAGGCCGTTGACCTGCGCCGAGCGCTTGAGCAGCGCGGCATCGAACCAGCCGCAACGGCGGCTGCGGCCGGTGGTCACGCCCTTTTCGGCGCCCACCGTGCTCATGTGGTAGCCCGGGGTGCCGGGCGTGGCCCAGTCGAGTTCGGTGGGGAACGGACCGCCGCCCACGCGCGTGCAGTAGGCCTTGGTGATGCCGAGGATGTAGTGCAGCATGCCCGGGCCCACGCCCGAACCGGCGGCGGCATTGCCGGCCACGCAGTTGCTGGAGGTGACGTACGGATAGGTGCCGTGATCGACGTCCAGCAGCGTGCCCTGCGCGCCTTCGAACAGCAGGTTGGCGCCGTTCTTGTTCGCGTCGTTCAGTTCGCGCGAGACGTCGGCCATCATGGGCTTGAGCAGCTCGGCGTGCCTCATCGCTTCGTTGAAGACTTCGTCGAAATCGATGGCCGGCGCGCTCAGCACCTGCGTCAGCACGTGGTTGTGCAGGTCGAGCAGCACGCGCAGCTTGGTGGCGAAGCGCTCGGGGTGCTTCAGGTCCTGCACGCGCAGTGCGCGGCGCGCGATCTTGTCTTCGTAGGCCGGGCCGATGCCGCGGCCGGTGGTGCCGATCTTCTCGATGCCGCCCTTTTCGCGGTAGGCCTCGCGCGCGATGTCCAGCGCGGCGTGGAACGGCAGGATCAGCGGGCAAGCCTCGCTGATGCGCAGACGCGAACGCACCTCGACGCCAGCCTTCTCCAGCCCTTCGATTTCCTCGAACAGCTTGGCCGCCGACAGCACCACGCCGTTGCCGATGTAGCACTTGACACCGGGCCGCATGATGCCGCTCGGGATCAGGTGCAACGCGGTTTTCACACCGTTGATGACCAGCGTGTGGCCCGCGTTGTGGCCACCCTGGAAACGGACCACGCCCTGGGCGCTTTCCGTCAGCCAGTCGACCAGCTTGCCTTTGCCTTCGTCGCCCCACTGGGTGCCGACGACGACCACGTTTCTTCCGGTGGTTACGCTCATGCTCGTTCCATTACTTCAAAAATTCAGATCGCTCGGACACTCCACTGCCCTGCTTGCTCGACGAGCTCGCGGTCGCAGTGGAATTCATCGATTTCGCTGCCATGGCCCGGCAGCACGCAGACTACCGTTTCACCGGACTTGCGCAATTGGGCAATCGCCTGACGCAGGCCGGCCGCGTCGCTCCAGGGCGCGCGGATGGCGGCGCGCAGCGGGCGGGCCGGCAGCACGCCGACCAGCTCGCGCACGTCGAGGCTGAAGCCGACGGCCGGACGGTTGCGGCCGAACACGGCTCCCACTTCGTCGTAGCGGCCGCCGCGCACCAGCGAATCGGCCGCGCCGGGCACGTAGATCCCGAAACGCATGCCGCTGTAGTACGCATAGCCGCGCAGGTCGGCCAGGTCGAAGCTGATCTGGCGGCCGGCCACGCCCTGAAGGCCGGCAGCGAGCTGCTTCAGGCCGGCCAGCGCGGCGCCCACGGCAGGCGTGCCCTTCAGGGCCTTGGTGGCCTCATCGAGCACCGACGCGTCGCCGTACAGCTGGACCAGGGCGCGCAGGCCTTCGCGTGAGGCGGCGGGGAAGTCCTTGGTGAGCGAATCGAGCTCGCTCGCGTCCTTGGCGGCCAGCGCGGCATGCACCCGGGCCAGCGACGCGGCATCGACCGGCACGCCGGCGAACAGCGCACGCACGATGCGGGCGTCGGCCAGGTCGACGATCACGCCTTCGCGCAGACCGGCGGCGTCGAGGCAGTCGAGCGCCAGCAGCAGGGTTTCGGTGTCGGCCTCGAGCCCGGCATGGCCGTAGATCTCGGCGCCGAACTGCAGCGGCTCACGGGTGGCGTGCGGGCGGTCGGGCCGAGTGTGGAGCACCGGGCCGCAATAGCACAGGCGGGCCACGCCGTCGCGGTTCAGCAGATGGGCATCGATGCGCGCCACCTGGGGGGTGGTGTCGGCACGCAGGCCCATGCTGCGGCCGGAGAGCTGGTCGACGAGCTTGAAGGTTTGGAGGTCGAGCGCCTCGCCGGTGCCCGAGAGCAGCGATTCGAGGTGCTCGAGCAGCGGCGGCATCACCAGCTCGTAGCCATAGCCACGGGCGGTATCGAGCAGCTGGCGTCGAAGTTCTTCGATGTGGCGCGCCTCTGAGGGCAGCACATCGGCAATGTGATCCGGGAGGACCCAGGCGGACATGGGGATCGAGGGCGTGGTTAAACCGGAATTCTACCGGGACCGCGCTACCCCAAGATCCAGAGCAGTAGCAAACCCAGCAGGATGCTGCAAAGTCCGAAGAAACGAAGCTGGCCGTCGCGCAGCTGCATGAGCTGGCCGAAGCCGCGCCGCCACCCTCCCGGCGAGACGAAAGGCAGGATGCCTTCGATCACCAGGACGAGCGCCAGCGCGCTCCAGAAAGTGTCGGCGCTCACGGCTCCTGAGGGCGGCTGCGAATCAACGACGGGAAGCGTTGGTGTTCGAACCCGAACCTTGCATGGCGCGGAAGAAGTCCGAGGACGGATCGAGCACCATCACGTCGCTCTTCTTGTTGAAGCTCTGCTTGTAGGCTTCGAGGCTTCGGTAGAACTGAGCGAACTGCGGGTCGCGGCCAAAGGCCTCGCTGTACGTGGAAGCCGCCTGGGCATCGCCCTCGCCCTTGATCTTCTGGGCGTCGCGGTAGGCGTTCGCCACGATCACTTCGCGCTGGCGGTCGGCGTCGGCGCGGATCTTCTCGCCTTCGGCCGTGCCGGTCGAACGCAGCTCGTTGGCCACGCGCTTGCGCTCGGCTTCCATGCGGCGGTAGACCGATTCGGTGATGGCTTCCACGTAGTCGACACGCGTGATGCGCACGTCGACCACGTCCACGCCCCAGGGCTTGGCGCCCTTCACCACCGACAGCACCTCGCGCTGCACGTCGGCCATCAAGGCCTCGCGGCGCACCGAGATCAGGTCGCGCACGGTGCGCTTGTTGATGTTTTCCTGGAACGCATTGCGCACCACGCGGTTGAGTTGCATCGCACCGGCGTTCTCGTCGAGGCCGACGTTGCGGATGTAAGCCTGCGGGTCGCTGATGCGCCAGCGCACGTACCAGTCGATCACCACGCGCTGCTTCTCGGCGGTGAGCATCGGCTCGGTGTCCACGCTCGACAGCGTCAGCAGGCGCTTGTCGATGTACGACACGTTCTGGAACGGTGGCGGCAGCTTGAAGTTGAGGCCGGGCTCCGTGATGACCTGCTTGATCTGGCCAAGCGCATAGACCACGCCGAACTGCCGCTGGTCGACCACGAAGAGGGTCGAGCTTGCCAGCACCAGCAGCACGAGGATCGACGTTGCAATGAATCCGATTCTGTTCATATTCTTTCGGGCCTTTTTCAACGCACGTCGCGGTCACGCGAGCGGCCATCGCGGGCGCGCGCGTCGTTCGTCGCAGGTGCCACCGGGATCACCGAGGACTGGGCCGGTGCTGTGCCCGCAACGTTCGGGCTGGCCGCGTCGACCGGCGTGGCAGCGTTGCTGCCACTCAGCTGCATGAGCTTGTCGAGCGGCAGGTACAGCAGGTTGGAGCCTTGCTTGCTGTCGACCAGCACCTTCGTCGTGCTGGCGTAGATCTGCTGCATGGCATCGGTGTACATGCGATCGCGCGTCACCTGCGGGGCCTTCTGGTATTCGGCCAGCACCGCACTGAAGCGGCCGGCATCACCCTGCGCCTGCGCCACGATCCGCGCCTTGTAGGCCTCGGATTCTTCCTTCAGGCGCGAAGCCGTACCGGTGGCGAGCGGTACCACGTTGTTGGCATAGGCCTGCGCATCGTTCTTGGTGCGCTCGCGCTCCTGGCCAGCCTTGAGCACGTCGTCGAACGCGGCCTGCACCTGCTCGGGCGGACGCACGCCGCCCTGCTGCAGGTTGATGCCGACGACTTCGACGCCGATCTTGTAGCGGTCGAGGATGGTCTGCATCAGCGTGCGCACGCGCGGCGCGATCTGATCGCGCTCTTCGGCCAGCGCGGCGTCCATCTTCATCTTGCCGACCACCTCGCGCACGGAGGTCTCGGCCACCTGCACGACGGTGTCGGCGGGCGACTTGCTCTCGTAGAGCCAGGCACGCGGATCGCTCAGGCGGTACTGCACGGCAAACTTGATCTCGACGATGTTCTCGTCTTCGGTCAGCATGGCCGACTCGCGCAGGCCCGTGGAACGCACGATGGCGTCGCGGCCGACGTCGGCGGAACGGATCTGCGTGGTCACCACCACCTCGTGGCGCTGGATGGGATACGGCAGGCGCCAGTTGAAACCGGCGCCCACGGTGCTCTTGTAGCGGCCGAACTGGGTGATGACGGCCTGCTGGCCTTCGTTCACGATGAAGAAGCCGGTGCCGAGCCAGATCAGGACTACCACCGCCGCCACGAGGCCGAGGCCGAATCCTGCGTTCTTCATGTCGGGTCTGTAGCCGTTGCCGCCACCACCGCCACTGCCGTTGGGGCGATTGCCGCCACCCTTGCCACCGAAGAAGCCGCCAAGCTTGCGATTGAGGTCGCGCCAGAGCTCATCGAGGTCGGGAGGGCCCTGGTTGGGGCCCTGTCCGCGAGGGCGATTGTCGTTGTTGCCGTTGTTGCCACCGTTGCTCGAAGGCGGCGGGGTCGGTGCACCCGGAGGATTGGCGTCGGGGGGGCGGCTGCCGCTGGAAGACGGCTCGTCGCCGCGACCCCATCGACCGTCGTTCAGGTTGAACATGCCCAGAAACCCTCTCCGCGCTGGCTTTGAATTCATTCGCTTCGTTCTCTTGTCAGTGGCGGGATTGTGCCCAATCAATCGGTTGCATCGTGCAATTCAGCGTCTGCCTCAGGGGTCATCGTATCGGCTACGGAACCCGACTGCCGGGCGAGCTCGGCGCGCAGCAGCGGCACGCCCTCGCCGCTCTTGGCGCTGAGGAAGATGCGGGGGACCTGAACGCCGTCGATTTCCATCTCGTCCTGCAGATGCAGCGGATGCTGCGCGCTTTCAAGAGCGTCGAGCTTGTTGAATACCAACAGTTGCGGCACGGTGTCGGCGCCGATCTCGCGCAGCACCGTCTGCACCTCGGCCATCTGCTCGGGGTAGTGGGGGTTGGAGGCATCGACCACGTGCAGCAGCAGGTCGGCATCGACCGCCTCCTGCAAAGTGGCCTTGAAGGCATCGACCAGCCCGTGCGGCAGGTCGCGGATAAAACCCACGGTGTCGGAGATCGACACCTGCCGCCGGGCGTCGCCCAGGTAGAGGTTGCGCGTGGTGGTGTCGAGCGTGGCGAACAGTTGGTCGGCCGCATAGGCGCGGGCCTTGACCAGCGCATTGAACAGCGACGACTTGCCCGCGTTGGTGTAGCCCACCAGCGAGATGTTGAAGGTGTCGCGTCGCTCGCGCTGCCGGCGCTGGGTGCCGCGCTGCTTCTGCACCTTGGCAAGGCGCTCGCGCGTGCGCTTGATCGACTCGCCGATCATCCGGCGATCGAGTTCGATCTGCTTCTCGCCCGGGCCGCCGCGCACGCCTGCACCGCCGGTCTGGCGCTCCAGGTGGGACCAGCGGCGCACCAGCCGCGTGCTGAGGTACTGCAGGCGAGCCAACTCGACCTGCAGCTTGCCTTCGTGCGAACGCGCACGCTGGGCGAAGATTTCAAGGATGAGGAAGGTCCGGTCGTAGACCGCGATATCGAGCTGGCGCTCGAGGTTGCGCTGCTGCGCGGGGCTCAGGGCCTGGTCGAAGATGACCTCGCTGGCCCTGTACAGGGCAGCCAGCTCCTTGATTTCTTCGGCCTTGCCGCTGCCAACGAACAGGGCCGCGTCGGGCGCCTTGCGCTTGCACGCAAGCCGGGCGACGGGCGTCAGGCCCGCGGTCTGCGCGAGCAGGCCGAGTTCCTCGAGTTCGCTGTCGAAATGGGGCAGCCCGAAATCGACGCCGACGAGAACGGCGGCGCCTTCCTGGCGGGGGATCAGTTCAGACAAGCGGGATCAGAAATTGGGAAAAAGCGCGGCAGCAGGGGCTGCCGCGCTCCGCGCGATCAGGCTGCGGCGTCTTCGTTCTCGTTAGCCGAGAAGTTGACGGCACGACCCGGCACGATGGTGGAAATGGCGTGCTTGTAGACCATTTGCGTCACCGTATTGCGAAGCAACACGACGTACTGGTCAAAAGACTCGATCTGGCCCTGCAGCTTGATGCCATTCACCAAATAAATGGAAACCGGCACGTGCTCACGACGCAGGGTGTTCAGAAACGGGTCTTGCAGAAGTTGCCCTTTATTGCTCACGATATTCTCCGTGTTCAAGAGTAGTTGTTGGAGAGATGACCTTAACACAGGGTTTCTGCGCCGCAGCAATCGGGTTCAAAAGCCTTGAGAAAATAACGTCTCTCAAAAGGCGGAACTTCAGTGACGGCAGCAAGTCAACGGCCGCCATCGGCCGCCAAGACCCGCACCGCCTCAGTCATCCTTGTCGGCAAACGGGTTCGCCGAGCTTTTGAACTGGATTCGCAGCGGCGTACCCACCAGGTCGAACTCCTTGCGGAAACGCCCCTCGAGGAAGCGCTTGTACGCCTCTGTCACGTGCTCCAGCGAATTGCCGTGGATCACGATCACCGGCGGGTTCATGCCCCCCTGGTGCGCATAGCGCAGCTTGGGCCGGTACATGCCGCCGCGCTTGGGCGCCTGGAACTGCACCGCCTCCAGCAGCAGGCGGGTCAGCACCGGCGTCGACATCTTGCGCGTGGCCGACTTGTGGGCCTGTGCGATCGCCTGCCACACCGGGCCCAGGCCTTGGCGCTTGATGGCCGAGATGAAATGCAGCGCCGCGAACTTCAGGAACGGCAGCCGGGTCTCGATCTGCCGCTGGATCTGCTCGCGCTGGTAGCTGTCGACCGCGTCCCACTTGTTGATGGCGATCACCACCGCGCGGCCGCTTTCGAGGATGTAGCCGGCGATGTGTGCGTCCTGGTCGGTCACACCCTGCGTGGCGTCGAGCAGCAGCAGCACCACGTTGGCCGACTCGATGGCCTGCAGCGTCTTGACCACCGAGAACTTCTCGATCGCCTCGAACACCTTGCCCTTGCGGCGCAGGCCAGCCGTGTCGATCAGCTCGAAGCGCTGGCCGTTGCGCTCGAAGGGCACGGAGATCGCGTCGCGCGTGGTGCCCGGCATGTCGAAGGCCACCAGGCGCTCTTCGCCGAGCCAGGTGTTGATCAGCGTCGACTTGCCCACGTTGGGCCGTCCGGCCACGGCGAGCTTGATCGGCTTATTGACCTCGTCCTCGTCCGTCTCGTCGTCGGGATCGGGCAGGTTCAGCGGCTCCAGGGCAAGTTCGACGAGGTCGCGCATGCCCTGCCCGTGCGCAGCAGATACGCCATGCACGTCGCCGAAGCCGAGTTCGTAGAAGTCGACCAGCTTGGTGCCGTCGTGCATGCCTTCGGCCTTGTTGGCCGCCAGCACGCAAGGCTTGCCGAGGCGGCGCAATTCGTTGGCGATGTCGTGGTCTTGCGCCGACAGGCCCTCGCGAGCGTCGACGACGAAGATCACCACGTCGGCCTCGGCCACGGCCTGCCGCGTCTGCTTGGCCATTTCCTTGTAAATGCCGCTGCCCGCGTCGGGTTCGAAGCCGCCGGTGTCGATGACGATGAACTCGTGCTTGCCCAGACGGCCATTGCCGTAGTGGCGGTCGCGCGTGAGGCCGGCGAAGTCGGCGACGATGGCGTCGCGCGTCTGGGTCAGGCGGTTGAAGAGGGTCGACTTGCCAACGTTGGGCCGCCCGACCAGGGCCACGACCGGCTTCATGGCCGGCCTTTCGATGGCGCGGTTTTCATGGTCGGGCCTTGGAAAGAGAAAAGGAAAAAGAAAGAGTTATTCAGGGCGATAGCCAAACACGCCACCCTTGGCAGTCACGACCACGACCGTGTTGCCGGCCAGCACCGGCGTGACGGTGATGGCCGAGCCATCGGGCGTGACGCGATTGAGCAGCGCGCCATCTTCACGCGAAACGAAGTGCAGCGTGCCGGTGTCTTCGCCAATGATCAGCGAGCGGCCCACGGCCAGCGGCGCGGTGAGGTTGCGGTTCTTCAAGCGGCTCATCTGCCAGGCGCGCTCGCCGTCGGCACGGCGCCACGCGACGACGCTGCCGTCGGACTCGGTACCGTAGACAAAACCGCTGTCGCCACTGACGCCGTCGGCGCCCGAGGCGGGCTTGCTCCAGACCAGCGAGCCGCGCACGGTCTCGACACAGCCTACGCTGGCGTAGTACGCACGGGCGCAGATGGTGTCGCCGAAGCGGCTCACGCTGCCGGTCAGATCGACCAGGCGCTCCACGTCGTTGGTGCCGCGCGGTGCCGCAATGGGCGATTCCCAGCGCGAAGTGCCGTTGGCGGGGTTGATGCCCACCAGGCGGCCGCCGATGCCTGCGACCAGCGTGTCACCCACGGCGATCAGCACGCCCGACTTGCGCAGCACGAGGTTTTCACCCGTGCGCTGCTGGATCCAGAGGCGGCGGCCGCTCTGGCCGTCCCAGGCGCTGATGCTGCGGTCGGCGGTCTGCACGAACACGCGGCGCCCTGCCACCAGTGGTGCGGTAAAGGCCTGGGCTGAGAGCTTCTGCTTCCACAGGATCTTGCCATTCTCGATGGCGACCAGTTCGTTGCCGGTGGTCACGACCGCGGCCATCGACCCGTCGCTGCCTACACCGGCTGCCAGCGGCGCGCCGGCGCTGGCGCGCCAGGTTTCGCGGCCGGCGCGGGCGTCGATGGCAATCACCGTGCCGTCGCTGCCGGCCACGGTGACGGTGTCGCCGCTGATGTCGGTGGTGAGAGGGAACTTGACCTCGGGGATGCGCACCGTCCAGGCCTGGCGCACGCCCATCAGGGCCGGATTGGCGGCAAGCTCCTCCGGCTTCGGCTTGCTGCTGCCCGAACAGGCGGCGAGGAACGCCACCAAAACAAGAGCTGATCCCGCGCGCAGGGCGGTCGATTCAGGCATGAAACGCTTGAAATTCATATGCGGTCAGGGAGTTTTGGGGGCTGCGGGTGTGACGGTGACGACTGGCGCCAGGCTCTTCGGGTCGACACCGACCGCATTGAGCTTGATTTCGACCAGGCGGCGGTAGTCGGAGGTGGCGCCAAGACCGGTCCAGGCCTTGCGGTATTCGGCCTGCGCCTCGGCGCGCTTGCCCTGGGCCAGGTAGATGTCGCCCTTGCGGTCGGCCACCAGCGGTTCGAATTCCTTGGGCACGCTGCCGTCGAGCTGTTTGATCGCATCGTCGTAGGACTTGCTGTCGAGCAGTTCGGCCGCCAGCCGCAGCCTGGCAATAGCCTTGTAGCCCGGATCGACGGCGTTCTGCGCAACCCATTCGAGTTCGGCGCGAGAGCCCGCGGCATTGCCCTTTTCGTACAGCGTCTTGGCGACCAGCAGGCCGGCCTGCTGCGCGTAGGTCGTGCCCGAGAAGCGCTTCTTCATGTCGTCGAGCACGAGCGCGATGCGTGCCGGATCGCCGGCCTGCGCGGTCTTCTCGATTTCGTCGTAGAGCGAAGAGGCCTGCGCCGCCTTGTTGCGTCCATACCATTGCCAGCCGTTCCAGGCCACGAAGGCGCCGGCGACGAGCAGCACGGCCCAGGTGATCAGGGTGCCGTAGGTATTCCAGAAATGCTTGAGCTGGTCGAGCTGTTCTTGTTCTTCGAGGTCGAGATGGGTTGCCATGCGCTGTCAGATGTTGGGAGCCGGCGATTGTAGGGTGGCGGCCCAGGCGGCCACTTCGGCAAGTGGCCGGGAGGTCTGCGCACCGCTTCCGTCGCGCAGCGCCTTGAGAGTCACTTCGCCGCGTGCAAGTTCATCGGCGCCGAAGATCAGGGCGTAGGTGGCACCGCTGGCGTCCGCCTTTCGCATCTGCGCCTTGAAGCTCGCAAGGCCTTCGGCCGTACTGGCGTGCATCTGCACGCGCACGCCGGTTTCGCGCAGTTGCTGCAGCGCGCGCAGCACGGCGGGCATCGATGCGGCGTCGGGCACGATGGCATAGGCATCAGGCACCGGCGCGGGCACTTCAGCGCCCTGCTCCTTCAGCAGGTCGAGCACGCGCTCGACACCGATGGCCCACCCGACCGCAGGCGCGGGCTTGCCGCCGATCTGTGCGATCAGGTCGTCATAGCGGCCACCGGCGCACACCGTGCCCTGCGCACCGAGACGGTCGGTCACGAACTCGAACACCGTGAGGTTGTAGTAGTCGAGCCCGCGCACCAGGCGCGGATTGATCGTGAAGGCGATGTCGTTGGCCTTGAGGATGGCTTGCAGCCCCTCGAAGTGCGCCAGCGATCCGGCACCAAGGAAATCGATCAGCTTCGGTGCCGATTCGACCACCTCTTTCATCGCCGGATTCTTTGTGTCGAGGATGCGCAGCGGATTGCTGTGCAGCCGGCGCTTGCCGTCCTCGTCGAGCTTGTCGGCGTGCTGCTCGAAGTGAGCGATGAGCTGGGCGCGGTGCACCGCGCGCTCGGCCGGCTGGCCGAGGCTGTTGAGCTCCAGGCGCACATCGGTCAGGCCGATGGCCTTCCACAGCGCGGTGGCCAGCAGAATCAGCTCGGCGTCGACGTCGGGCCCGGCAAAGCCGAGCGCTTCCGCGCCGATCTGGTGGAACTGGCGGAAACGCCCACGCTGCGGCTTTTCGCGGCGGAACATCGGCCCCGTGTACCAGAGGCGCTTGGGGCCCTCGTAGAGCATGTTGTGCTCGATCACGGCGCGCACGAGGCCGGCCGTGTTCTCCGGCCGCATCGCCAGATGCTCGGCCTGCCCGTGCTTGTCCGACCGGTCTTCGAAGGCGTACATCTCCTTCTCGACGATGTCCGTCACCTCGCCGATGCCGCGCACGAACAGCGCCGTGTGCTCCAGGATCGGTGTGCGCACGTTGCGATACGCAAACCGCCCCATCAGGTCGCGCACGGTGGCTTCGAGCCACTCCCAGCGCGCCGATTCGGGCGGCAATATGTCGTTCATGCCTTTGACGGCATTCAGTTTTTCAGCCATGGGTCTGCGGAGGTGTCAGGCCAGGGCAGCGTGTTCGCCGCCAAAGCGCTTTTCGATGTAGTTTTCGACGAGCTGGTGGAACTCGTTGGCGATATTGTCGCCGCGCAGCGTGAGTGCCTTTTCGCCGTCGATGAAGACCGGCGCGGCAGGCGCCTCACCGGTGCCGGGCAGGCTGATGCCGATGTCGGCGTGCTTGCTCTCGCCGGGGCCGTTGACGATGCAGCCCATGACAGCCACCTTCAGCGTCTCGACGCCCGGATATTTCTTGCGCCAGACCGGCATCTGCAGGCGCAGGTAGTCGTCGATCTGCTTGGCCAGTTCCTGGAACGTGGTGCTCGTGGTACGGCCGCAGCCCGGGCAGGCGGTGACGCTCGGCACGAACACGCGCAGGCCCAGCGCCTGCAGGATTTCGTTGGCGATCAGCACTTCCTGCGTGCGCGACTCGCCCGGCTGCGGCGTGAGCGACACGCGAATCGTGTCGCCGATGCCTTCCTGCAGCAGGATCGACAGCGCCGTGGCCGAAGCCACCGTACCCTTCGTGCCCATGCCAGCCTCGGTAAGGCCCAGGTGCAGCGGATAGTCGCAGCGCCTGGCCAGTTCGCGGTAGACCGAGATCAGGTCCTGCACACCGCTCACCTTGCACGACAGGATGACCTGGTTGCCGCTCATGCCCA
Organism: Variovorax sp. Root411; assembly: GCF_001425205.1. Lineage (GTDB taxonomy): Bacteria > Pseudomonadota > Gammaproteobacteria > Burkholderiales > Burkholderiaceae_C > Variovorax. The sequence goes on along the minus strand of NZ_LMDW01000020.1, from coordinate 336,107 downwards.
TCGACTCGGCCAGCTTCGCGGACTCGATGGCCGAGGTGATCAGCGCCTCATACATCACCTGCTTGGCGTCCCAGGGCTCGGCGCGCTGGCTGTTGGTGTCCATCAGGCTGGCGAGCAGCTCCTGGTCGAGGCTGCCCCAGTTCACGCCGATGCGCACGGGCTTGTTCCAGCGCATGGCCGCGTCGATCATCTGGCCGAACTGCCTGTCCTTCTTGTCGCCCTTGCCCACGTTGCCGGGGTTGATGCGGTACTTGCTCAGCGCCTCGGCGCAAGCTGGATAGTCCGTCAGCAGGCGGTGGCCGTTGTAGTGGAAATCGCCGATCAGCGGCACGTCGATGCCCATGCGGTCGAGCTGCTCGCGGATGTAGGGCACCTGCGCAGCGGCCTCGGGCGTGTTGACGGTGATGCGGACCATTTCGGAGCCGGCAATGGCCAGCTCCTTCACCTGGATCGCGGTGCCGACGGCATCGACGGTGTCGGTGTTGGTCATGGACTGCACGCGCACGGGAGCGTCGCCGCCCACCGTGACCACCCGCTGACCCCAGGCCACGCTGGCTTGGCGCGAGCGGCGCGCCTTGGGCGCGGCCGATTCGATGGGAAGCGGGAGGCAATCGCCGGTCATGATTTCACCTCGAAGCGCGCCACGCCACCGCCCTTGGTGAAGGGCTTCAGATCGTAGGGCTGGCCGCGCACCTGTACATCGACGCTCGACGCGCGACCGACCACGACGGACAGCGGCAGCGTGCCCGACAAGCCGACCGTTTCACCGGCCTGCAGGCTGCGGCGCAGCAGTTGCTTGCCGCCGGCTTCGGTGACGGTGACCCAGCACTCTTCACGCGCCACGAAAACGAGTTGCTGGCTGCTGGCGGCAGCCACCACAGGCGCAACGACGGGGGCAGTGGCGGCCGGTACTGCTGGGGCGGCAGGCGCGCCGGGGTTGGCGGCTGGAGCCATGCCCACCGGGCCGCTCGGAGCCACCGCCTGCACGGGCACGTTCTCGGCGACGGCGCCGGTCTCGCCCGACGAAGCCGGCCCGTTCGCGGGTGCGGGCGCTTCATTGGATTCGCCATGCGCCGTCAGTCGCGACACGGAGGCGCCGATCTGGTCGAACACCGATTGCGGCAACCAGAACAACGCACCCGCGCCGACCAGCAGCAGCACAACCACGATCAGCAGCGCACGCGAAGGCAGCCCGCTGGAGCGGCCGTTGCTGTTCCAGCGCGGCGTGTTCGAGGCGATGTTCGTTCGGAGAGTGCGATCGGCTTCGGCCAGCGACACCCTTTGCGTACTGGGCAGCTTCGCGAGCACGGGCATCGGATCGATGCGCAGCGCGCGGCAGACGCTGCTCGCCAGCGCACGAGCGAAGACCGGATCGGGCAGCGAGGCGATATCGTCCGCTTCAAGCGCCATGAGCTTCTGCGGCGGCACCTTCAGTGCGGCAGCCACCATCTCGATGTGCAGGCCATGGGCCTCCCGCGCCTCGCGCAGCAGGTCGCCGGCCGTCTTGTGCGTGATGTCGCCTTCTTCCAGCGGTTGCGCTGCGGAAGTGCCGAACTCCGAAACCCGATCAGTCATTGAAATTCCCGCGCTCGTACGCTGCTGCCTCCCGCGACTGGGGGAAGCGTCGTTGCAATTGGCCTCCCAACTGCGCGACTGCCTCGCGGTTGTTCAGCTTTCGTTCGATCCTGATGCCGAGCCAGAACGTCTCGGCGCTGGCCGAGGGGCCGTTGTTGACGCGGCGAATGTAGAACTGCGCGCGCGACCATTCTTCGCGCTGCGCCAGCAACGAAGCCAGGTTGAAGCCGACCACCGGATTGCCGGCGTCGATCTCGTAGGCCTGCATGAGGCTGCGCTCCGCCTGGACCCGCTGGCCGGCCTTGAGCTCGCACACGCCCTGCGTCATGAGCGTCTTGGCACGGTCCGCATAGCTCGGCACGGCCAGGGCTTCGGTGAACTGCGCGGCCGCATCGCCGTAGCGGTTCTGCTGGCACAGCAGCCAGCCGTAGTTGTGACGCGTGTTGGGGTCGCGCGGATTGATGGCGATGGCGCGGCGGAAGCTGTCTTCGGCCAGGGCGGCGTCATCGAGCCGCATGTAGACCAGGCCGCGCAGGTTGTAGGCATCGGCGTAGTTGGGGTCGGCGGCGAGCGCCTGCTTGATCTCGTCGAGCGCGACGGTGGTCTGGCCGTGCTCGAAGTAGCCGGAGGCCAGTTCCATGCGCAGCCGCGCGCGTCGCTGCCGGCTGGTTTCGTCGGACTCCGTGACGATCTCGGCGCCCTTGCCCGAGCTGGTGTCGGCCAGGCTGGTGGTGGTGGTGCGCGTGTTCACACATCCCCCAAGCAGGAACGCCATGGCAACGCCCGCGAAACCCACAGTCAGCATCCGCTGCACGCTCGCGGTCGTCATCGGAATGGCCATGCTCATCGGTTCAGTGCTCCTGGGGGGCGGTCTTGCGGACCGGATGAAAAACAATGGGACGCTCCGCCGCGCGGCGCTGGGCCATGCGCTCGGCCGCACGGGTGCGGTCCTTGACGTCGCCGGCGAGCTGGCCGCAGGCGGCGTCGATGTCGTCGCCGCGCGTCTTGCGCACGGTGGTCACGAGGCCGGCTTCGCTCAGCGTCCTGGCGAATGCCAGTACACGCGGCTGCGGCGAGCGCAGCAGGCCCGACGCCGGAAATGGGTTGAACGGGATCAGGTTGAACTTGCACGAGATGTCGTGCGTACGCACCAGTTCGATGAGCTGCCGCGCATGCTCGGGCTGGTCGTTCACTCCGTCGAGCATGCAGTACTCGAAGGTGATGAAGTCGCGCGGCGCATGCACAAGGTAGCGCTTGCAGGCCTCGAGCAGTTCGGCGATCGGGTACTTGCGATTGAGCGGCACGAGGTCGTCGCGCAGCGCGTCGTTGGGCGCGTGCAGCGAGACGGCCATGGCCACCGGGCAATCGGCGCCCAGGCGGTCGATCATCGGCACCACGCCGGAGGTCGACACCGTCACGCGGCGGCGCGACAGCCCGTAGGCGTTGTCGTCGAGCATGGTGCGCAGTGCGGGCACGAGTGCCGAGTAGTTCTGCAGCGGCTCGCCCATGCCCATCATCACCACGTTGGAGATGACGCGCTCTGTACGCTTCAAATGCTTGCGCAGGAAGTGTTCGGCAAACCACAGCTGGGCGACGATTTCGCCCGTGCCGAGGTTGCGGCTGAAGCCCTGATGCCCTGTCGAGCAAAAGCGGCAACCGACCGCACAGCCGGCCTGGGACGACACGCACAGCGTGCCGCGGTCGTCCTCGGGAATGAATACGGCCTCGACGGCATTGCCGTCACCGACGTCGAACAGCCACTTGATCGTGCCGTCCTTGGATTCGTGCTGCGTGATGACCGGCAGGGCCTCCACGCGCGCGGTGGTCGCGAGTTTCTCGCGCAGCGACTTGGCCAGATCGGTCATCTGGGTGAAGTCGCTGGCGCCACGCTGGTGAATCCAGCGGAACAGTTGCGTGGCGCGGAATTTCTTCTCGCCGAGTTTTTCGCAAAACGCAGCCAACCCCTCGAGATCGAAATCGAGCAGATTGGCCGTGGTCATGGAATCGATCGGCAGACAGCTTCAGCGTGCGTAGACGTTGAGGCCGGCGAAGAAGAAAGCGATTTCGTTCGCAGCGGTTTCGGGAGCGTCCGAACCGTGAACGGCGTTGGCGTCGATGCTGTCGGCGAAGTCGGCGCGGATGGTGCCGGCAGCGGCCTTCTTGGGATCGGTGGCGCCCATCAGGTCGCGATTCTTGGCGATGGCGTTGTCGCCTTCGAGTGCTTGCACGAACACGGGGCCCGAGATCATGAACTCGACCAGATCCTTGAAGAAGGGACGTTCCTTGTGCACGGCGTAGAACTGCTCGGCTTCGTTGCGCGACAGGTGCACCAGCTTGGCGGCGACGACCTTGAGGCCGGCAGCTTCAAAACGGGAAACGATCTTGCCGATGACATTCTTGGCAACTGCGTCGGGCTTGATGATGGAAAGGGTACGTTCGATAGCCATTGAAATGCTTCCTGGAGCTTTGATTTTGAAGTGTTTTGTCACAGCTGCAACGCGCTTGTTGCATCACATGTCGACAAAGCCTCTGATTTTAACCGGCGCAGCCTTTCGGATTGGTGAAAACCCCGCGAAAGGCCGCGCACCGACGGCTGGCTTTCAGCGCCCGCGGCGGCGGCCGCCGCCTTGGCCGCCCTGGCCGCCGAAGCCGCCACCACCGCCGCCCCCGCCTCCACCACGACGCGGGCCTCCGCGCTGCTCCTTGCGCTGGCGCGAGAAGCTGTCGGCGCCGATGTAGCCCAGCGAGGTCTTCATCGGATCGGGCTGGTTGGCGCCGCTCGGTTGACGGTCGTCGCCCTGCGGGCGATTGCCGCCGCCTTGGCGGTTGCCGCTGTTGCCGCGGCGTCCCTGCCCCTGGGGCGGACCGCCGTTGCCACCGCTGCGATTGGGACGGCCACCCCGGTCACCGCGCGGCGGACGTCCATCGCCCAGCGGATTCGGGATCGGCGCCTCGCGGCTGCCTTCGTCGCGAGCATCGCGCATGTCGCGCGGGGGTTGGCCGCCACCACCATTGCGATTGCCCCGGCGCTTCTTGTTGCGCCCGTTTCGGCCATTGCCGCCACCGCCCTCCTGCCCCGGGCCGCGCTGCTGCGGTCCGGGCCGGGCAACTGCGCCGCCGGAGGCCTGGAACAGCGCGCGGATATCGCGTTCGTCGAGTTCCATCCAGGCGCCGCGCTTCAGGCCGCGCGGCAGCACCATGGCGCCGTAGCGGATGCGAATCAACCGGCTGACCGCGTGGCCCACCGACTCGAACAGGCGGCGCACCTCGCGATTGCGGCCTTCGGAAATGGTCACGCGATACCAGCAGTTCGAGCCTTCGCCGCCGCCATCCTCGATGGTGCCGAACTGCGCCATGCCGTCGTCGAGGCGCACCCCGTCGAGCAGCTTCTGCTTTTCTTCGCTGGTGAGCGCGCCCAGCACGCGGACCGCGTACTCGCGCTCCAGACCGAAGCGCGGATGCATCAGTTGGTTGGCCAGATCGCCGGAGCTGCTGAACAGCAGCAGCCCTTCGGTGTTCAGGTCGAGGCGGCCGACCGACTGCCACTTGCCCTGCTGCAGGCGCGGCAGCTTGCGAAACACGGTCGGGCGGTTCTGCGGATCGTCATGCGTGACCACTTCGCCGACGGGCTTGTGGTACGCGATCACGCGCGGCGGCGGGGGTGCGATGCGGTAGCGGATCGGCTTGCCGTTGATCTTGACCTGGTCGCCGTACTGGATGCGCTGGCCGATGTGGGCCGGCTCGTTGTTGACGGAAATGCGGCCCTGGAGAATCAGCTGCTCCATCTCGAGCCGCGAGCCGAGGCCGGCCTGCGCCAGCACCTTGTGCAGCTTGGGCGAATCCGCCTCGGGCAGCAGCACGCGCTTGAGCGGCGGGACTTCGGGGCTTTCTTCGTCGGCGTCGAACTGGCCGGAGATGACGTCCGAGAAACGGATCGGCTCGGGCGGCGGCGCGTTGCGCTGCTCGCGCTCGGCGGCACGGCGGGCGCGGTCGAGGTCGTCTTCTTCCTCGTCAGGCTCTTCCTCGTCCTCGTCTTCATCCCGCTCTTCTTCGCCGTCATCGCTGTTCTGGCGATCGGCTTCGACCGGTGCGGGATTGCGGGCCTCTTCAGCGGCGAAGGCGACAACCGGAGCCTCCTCGGTGGCGACGACCGCCGGCGCGATCGCCTCGGGGGGCTGCGCGTCAGGCAATGCCACCGCGTCATCCGCCACGGACGGTTCGACCGGCTTCTTCTTGCGAGGCGCTCTCGGTTTCTTGGGCGCCTCGGCCTCCACCGGTGCGGCGCTTTCTTGCGCAGCCGCCTCCGGCGCTACCGATTCAATAGCACCACCTGCAGCCTTCTTGGACGCAGCCGCCCTTTTCTTCTTTTTGACTTCGGGCTCGGCCGGCAGCATCGCCGCGTCTTCGGTGTCGGTTGTGCTCATGGGGTTTTTCCGGGAGAGGGAGCGTGGGGGTCGGCCTCGTCCTGGGACGGGGCATCGGGTTCTGGCGACGGCGCCTGGGCGGGCTCGGGCTCGGATATGACTTCGGGTTCTGGCGCGAGCTCGGGTTCGGCGGGAGATTCGGCGTCTACGGCGTTCTCGGCAAACTGCGCCTCGGCGGTTTCGGCGGCGGCGGACTCCAGTTCGGCCATGCCAGAGGCATCCGCATCGCCCTCTACCAGCGCCTCGGTCTCGGGCGCGGCATCCATGGGCAACCCTTGCTGCTCGCCGGACGCCCGCTCGAGCGCATCGACCAGCGCGGCCTGCTGCGCGGGCGTTTCGATCAGGGGCAGCTGGTCGAGCGAGGCGAGGCCCAGGTCGTCGAGGAACTGGCGCGTGGTCGCGTACAGCGCCGGGCGGCCGACCGTTTCGCGATGGCCGATGACCTCGACCCAGCCGCGGTCTTCCAGCTGCTTGAGGATCAGCGAGTTGATCGTCACGCCACGGATGTCTTCCATGTCGCCGCGCGTGGCCGGCTGCCGGTAGGCAATGATGGCCAGTGTCTCGAGTGCGGCGCGCGTGTAGCGCGGCGGCTTCTCGGGGTGCAGGCGATCGAGATGGTCGCGCATCTCGGGTCGGCTCTGGAAACGCCAGCCGCTGCCCACGCTCACCAGCTCCAGGCCGCGCTGCGCCCAGTCTTCCTGCAATTCAAGCAACAGCACCTTGATGGTGTCCACACCCAGCTCGTCGTCGAACAGCACGCGCATATCGCGCACCGGCAACGGCTGGCTCGAACAGATCAAGGCGGTTTCGAGAATGCGCTTGGCATCCGCCGTATTCATGGTTCGCGTTATCCGGGAAAAGGCGCCTCGGGGCGCTTGTTCAGAAGGATGAAAGGAGTAGGCGCTGCAGGCACGCGGCAAATGCAACGCAAGGCCGGCCTCGGGTGACCGGCGCGGCCCTCGGGCCGTCAGGCACGATTGTAATCCAGCCCCCAGGACTGCAAAGCCCCGACGAGGTCGGCGGGCGGCGGCGAGCGGAACTCCAGCGCCGCTTGTGTGACGGGATGCACGAAGGCCAGCCTGAATGCATGCAGCGCCTGGCGCGACAGCCCGGCAGCCGGCGCCCCGCCGTAGAGCGCATCGCCCACCAGCGGATGGCCGATCGACGCCATGTGCACGCGAATCTGGTGGGTGCGCCCGGTTTCGAGGGTGCAGCGCACGGCGCAGCCTTCGGTGTTGCTGTCGAGCCGCTCGATCAGCGTGCGCGCCGTCTTGCCCGCATGCCGCTCGAGATCGACCACGGCCATGCGCAGCCGATTTCGCGGATCGCGCCCGATGGGGGCGTCGACCTGCCGGCCCGCGGCGCCCTCCCACGGCTTGTGGCCGATGGCCAGGTACTGCCGCTTGACCTCGCGCGCGGCGATCAGCGCCACCATCGCATCCATGGCGGCCCGGGTGCGCGCCACCACCATCAGGCCGCTGGTGTCGCGGTCGAGCCGGTGCACGATGCCGGCGCGCGGCAGCAGCACGGCCTTCGGGTCCAGCGCCAGCAAGCCATTGAGCAGCGTGCCGCTCCAGTGCCCCGGCGCCGGATGCACGACCAGGCCGGCGGGCTTGTCGACGATGCGCAGGTGTTCGTCCTCGTGCACGGTGACGATGTCCATCGGTTCGGGCCGGAAGGCCTGGCTCTGGGGCGTGGGACGAAGCTCGATGCGGCCGGCCTGTCCCGCCTTGACGGTGGCCGAGACCTTGGTCAGCATGCGGCCCTGCAGCTCGACAGCGCCAGCCTCGATCAGTTGCTGCAGGTAACTGCGGGAAAACTCGGGCACCAGCGCAGCGAGCGCGCGATCGAGCCGCTGGCCGTGCTGGGCCGGATCGATGACGAAGGGCCGCTGCTCGCTGGGTTCGATCGGATCGGCGCCCTCCTCGAACTCGGGCACCTCCAGCGCCTCAGGGGTATTGCCCAAAGGGTCGGTCGATATAATTGAGGGCAACTGTTTCACGAAAGCCGTATGTGATGTTTCGCGCCAAATTATCGGTCCCCGCCTGGATCGCGCTCAGCGCCGCGGCTCTGCTGGCTGCTGGGTGCTCGTCGACCTCCGTCGACAAGACCGCCAACTGGAGCCCCAACCGTATCTATTCGGAAGCCAAGGACGAGGCCGGATCGGGCGCCTACGACAAGGCTGTGCCGCTCTACGAGAAGCTCGAAGGCCGCGCCGCCGGCACGCCGCTCGCTCAGCAGGCGCAACTGGAAAAGGCCTACGCACAGTACAAGTCGGGCGAAAAGGCGAACGCCATCGCCACCATCGACCGCTTCATGAAGCTGCACCCGGCGAGCCCCGCGCTGGACTACGCGCTCTACCTCAAGGGCGTTATCAACTTCAACGACGACCTCGGCATGTTCGCGTTCATGACGCGCCAGGACCTGTCCGAGCGCGACCAGAAGGCCGCCAAGGAATCTTTCGAGTCGTTCAAGGACCTCGTCACGCGCTTCCCCGAGTCGCGCTACGCCCCTGACGCGCGCCAGCGCATGAACTACATCGTGAACTCGCTCGCGCAGTACGAGGTTCACGTGGCGCGCTACTACTATTCGCGCGGCGCCTACCTGGCGGCCATCAACCGCGCCCAGGTCGCGCTGGCCGACTACCGCGAAGTGCCGGCGCTCGAAGAAGCCCTGTACATCATGGTGAAGTCGTACGACGCTCTCGGCATGAAGGACCTGCGCGACGACACCCAACGCGTGCTGACCACCAACTATCCGAAGAGCGCCTACCTCGCGAACGGCTTCAAGGGCAAGGACGATCCCTGGTGGAAGCTCTGGTAACCCCTAGGTCTTGAGTGCGTCCAGCGCGGCCTCGAAATCCGATTCGTTTTCGAGCCGCCGCATCGATGGCAGCGCCGCCAGCAACCGGCGGCCGTAGCCCATGGCCACCAGCCGTGTATCGCAGATCGCCAATACGCCGCTGTCGGTTTCGCGCCGGATCAACCTCCCCGCCCCCTGCTTGAGCGCCACGGCCGCCTCGGGCAGCGAATAGTCGGCAAACGAACTGCGCCCCTGCGCTTCAAGGCGCTGTGAGCGCGCCTCGACCAGCGGATCGTTCGGCGGCGGGAACGGCAGCTTGTCGATCACCACCAGTTGCAACACATCGCCCGGTGCGTCGAAGCCCTCCCAGAACGAGGCCGATGCCACCAACACGCAGCCCGCGCGCCCGGCGCTCGCGCCTTCGCGGAAGCGGTCCATCAGCACGCGCTTTGGCAGTTCGCCCTGCACCAGCACCTCGGGCCGCACTTCTGCATCGAGCAGTTCGAACTGCTGCTTCATCGCATCGCCGATGGTGCGCAGTGCGCGCAGCGTGGTCGTCAGCACCAGCGTGCGGCCTCCAAGCTGGGTCGCGCCGTGCGCGGCCAGTTGAGCGACGCGCTGGCTGTGCGACGGATCGTTGGGCTTGGGAAACGCACGCGGCACATAGAGCGCGGCCTGCGAGGCATAGTCGAACGGGCTTTGCACGCGCAGCACTTCCGCATCCTGCAGGCCGCAGGGCTCGGTGAACCAGCGCAGCGTGGGCTCGTCGCCCAGCGTTGCGGAGGTGAAGACCCAGGCGCGGCCGCCATCTTGCTGCGCCGCCGTCTCGCGCGCCGGCCGCTCGCCATAGCCGTCGAGATCCTCGTCGTCGCCATCGGCCGCATCGGGGTTTGCCTCGGCGATCTTGAGCACCCTCTTGCGCATGGCGTCGGCGATGTCCAGCGGCGATTCAATGAGCCGCAGCTGCGAGCCCACATCGACCCAGCGCACCGAATCGATCTCGCATGGCAGGGCGAAGCGCGCGATGCGCTTCGCGAGTTGGCGGGCCCGCTCGTGCAACCGGACGAAATCGGGCGAGATTTCGCTGACAGTAGCGAGCCCCTCGGCCGACAGCTCGAACGCTTGCAGCAGGTCGTCCAGCGCGCGCTGCCACGCATCGGGAGCTACACCTTCGGGCGAGGCGCCCAGCCAGCGCAGCTTGGCACCCGGCCATTGCTTGCCGACCACGAGCCGCAGTTCGCGCGCGGCCCGTTCGACCGCGGCGACCAGTTGCTGCCAGTCGACCAGGCCGCGCGCATGCTGCAAGCCGGCCCCCAGCATGTCGCGCGCGAAGTCGAGCGCCTGGCCGCTGCCGAGCTGTGCGCCAAGAAACTGCACGCCGGTTTCGTTGAGCTGGTGGGCTTCGTCGAACACCACCACGCTCACGGTCGGCAGAAGCTCCGCCATGCCGGTCTCGCGCACCGCGAGGTCGGCAAAGAACAGATGGTGGTTGATGACCACGATGTCGGCCGCCAGCGCCTCGCGCCGCGCCAGGTTGACATGGCAGGGCTTGAACTGCGGGCATTGCGCGCCCAGGCAGTTCTCTCGCGTGGAGGTGATCAGCGGGATCAGCGGCGAGCGCTCGTCCAGCCCCGGCAACTCGGCAAGGTCGCCGGTGCGCGTGGCCTTCGACCACTGCTCGATCTTGGCGAGCGTGCGCAAGCTGCCGCGTTCAGGCAATGAAGCATCGTGGCGCGCCAGGTCGAGCCGGTGCAGGCACAGATAGCTGCCGCGCCCCTTGAGCAGCGCGGTGCGCACCGGCAGGCCGAAGGCTTCGACGAGACGCGGCAGGTCGCGGCCGAACAGCTGGTCCTGCAGCGTCTTGGTGGCGGTCGAGAGCAGTACGCGCTCGCCGCTCAGCAGGGCCGGCACGAGGTACGAAAAAGTCTTGCCTACCCCAGTACCCGCCTCGACCACCAGCACGCCGCCCTGGTCGATGGTGCGGGCCACGGCCATCGCCATCTCGGTCTGACCCGAGCGCTCGCGAAACTGCTCGGCGGCACGCGACAGCGCGCCGTCCTGCGCGAAGGCGTCGCGCACCTGGTCTTCGAGCACCCCCGTCACGCCGGCTCTTTCGGATCGAGGTCGTTTTCGAGGCGCGCGATCTGGTCGCGCAGTGCGAGGCGGCGCTTTTTCAGGCGCCGCAGCAGCAGCTCGTCTTGCGGCGAGCCCTCGGCCAGCCGGTCGATGGTGGCGTCGAGATCGGCATGCTCGATGCGCAATTCGATCAGTTGGCGGGAAAGGGAGTGAAGATTGGAGTCCAACGGTGGGGAGCGGCTGCGAGGTTTTCGCGGCGCGTGTTCATTCGATAATACGTCCTGACACGAATCTCCGAGAAGACAGAAAACACGCGCTTCGGCGCATATGCCTCATGACCCAAGGCTTTCGACTCGCCGCGGCCACCGGACTCCACAAGGGAGACCGCCCGTACCAACAAGACCAGGTGCTGATGATGAGCCATCCGCGCGTGCCTGGCTGCGTGCTGGGCATCGTGGCCGACGGCATGGGCGGGCGCAGCGGCGGGCGCAAGGCCTCCGACCAGGTGCTGATGACGGCACGCCAGCTCTTCACCCGCTACCTGCCAAGCCGCGACGACCCCGAAGCCGTGCTGAAGCAGATCCTCGAAGACTCGCACACGGTCATCAAGCTCACCGCGGTTTCCAGCGAACAGGAACCGCACAGCACGCTCGCGGCCTTCCTCATGACGCCCAAGGGCGACTGCGCCTGGATCCATGCCGGCGACTCGCGCATCTATCACTTCCACGACGGGCAGCTCGTCAAGCGCACGCGCGACCATTCGTACGTGCAGGTGCTGGTCGACCGAGGCCAGATCACCGAGGCCCAGGCCAACGTTCATCCGCAGGGCAACATCCTGCTCGGCTGCCTGGGCATGACGACCACGCCGCCGCCCATCGACCCCTACTACATTCCGAAGATGGAACCGGGCGACCTGCTGATGGCCTGCAGCGACGGACTGTGGCATTACTTCAGCCCCGAAGAGCTGGCGAGCGTGCTGTACGCACAGCCGCCGCGCGATGCGGTCGAAATCCTGGTGGGTGAAGCGCGCCGCCGAGCCCGGGGCACGGGCGACAACATCTCGATTGTCGTCCTGAAGTTCGATCCGCTGCCGGCGACAGCCGCCTGAGCGGCGCCCTGCCTTCTTGCCCCGCTCAGGGTGCGGCCGGCGGCGGCGGCAGCGGCGCCGCGCGCGGCTTGCTGCGGTTGGCGTTCTGCCGCTCGCGGCTGGCCCTGTGCTCTTCGGCCCGCTTCTGTTTGTCTTCGAAACGCTTGACGGCAGCGGGCGCCTCGGCCTGACGCTGGGCGGCCTTGGCCTGCTCGTCGGAATGGGCCTGCTGCTTGGACCGGAACTGGCGTTCGCGCTCGGCCGCATCGGCGGCTGTGGCGGCGCGGCTGGCCGCGTGGTCGGCCGCGCGCTGCTCGCGGTCCTTCTGGCCCTGGATCGACTCCTCCTGCTTCTCGCGGGTGTCCTGCGGGCGCTGGGTGCCGGCCTTCTGGTCGAGCTTTTGCAACTCGGCCGCGCCGCTGCGCTGGCGCAGGATGTCGTTGATCGCGGTTTCCTGCCGCTTGATGTTGTCGGTTTCCTTGCGGCGCCGGCCCCGGCTCTCGCGCAGGCAGTCTTCCACCGCGAACTTCTTGTAGCAGGCGGCCCGCTCTCCGACAAAACGCTTCTCGATGGCCTCGCGCTCGCTGGAAAGCCGTCGCTTTTCGGCCTCGAGGTCGGCATTGCCCGTGGCGGCGTTGGACTGCGCCCACAGCGGAAGGCTGGCCAGCGTCATCAGCAGGGCAAGAGCGATTTTTTTCATGTGAGTCGGGTGTCGACGATGCGGCGTTCAAGGGCAAGGAACTCGCTCGATTGCATTTCGGTGAGCCGCGAGACCGTGCGCGGAAACTCATGCGACAGCGGCCCCTCGGTGTACAACGCCTCGGGCGGAACCTCAGCCGACATGATGAGCTTGCAGCGCCGGTCGTACAAGACGTCGACCAGCCATGTGAAACGGCGTGCTTCCGAGGCCATGCGCACCGGCATGTGCGGCACGTCGGACAGCAGCACGGTGTGGAACTGGCTGGCGATCTCGAGGTAGTCGTTCTGCGAGCGCGGACCGCCGCACAGCGTCTTGAAGTCGAACCAGACCACGCCGCCGGCCTTGCGCAGTGCGCGGATCTCGCGCTGCTCGATGTGCAGGATCGGGCTTTCGTCGGCCGTCTCGGCCAACTTGTCGAAGGCCTTGCGCATCTCCTTCTCGGCGGCGCCATCGTTCGGCGTGAGGTACATGCGCAGCTGCTCGAGCGTGCGGCGCCGGTAGTCGGTGCCGTTGTCGACGCTGAGCACTTCGAGCTTCTCGTTCAAGAGCGCGATGGCCGGCAGGATGCGGTCGCGGTGCAAGCCACCGGGATACAGGTCGTCGGGCTTGAAGTTCGAGGTAGTGACAAAGCCCACGCCGTTCTCGAACAGCGACACCAGCAGCCGATGAAGGATCATCGCGTCGGTGATGTCCGCCACGTGGAACTCGTCGAAGCAGATCAACTTGTAGCGCTTCGATATGCGCAGCCCCAACTCGTCGAGCGGGTTCACCGTGCCCTGCAGCTCGCGCAGCTCGCGGTGCACTTCGCGCATGAACTCGTGAAAGTGCAGGCGCGTCTTGCGCCGCAGCGGCACCGCGTTGAAGAACAGGTCCATCAGGAAGCTCTTGCCCCGTCCGACGCCACCGTACATGTAGACGCCGCGCGGAAGCTCAGGCCGGTTGATGAACTTCTTCAGCGCGTTCGACCGCTGGGCCTTGTATTCGGCCCACTCGTTGGCACAGCGATCCAGCGCCTCCACGGCGTGAAGTTGCGCGGGATCGCTGCGGAACCCGCGCGCAGCGAGTTCCGCCTCATAGGCCTGTTTGACGCTGGTCAAAAGAAAGACCGGGAGATCAGAAGTTCAGCGTGCGCTTGTCCACGGCGAGTGCCGCTTCCTTCGTGGCTTCCGACAGCGACGGGTGCGCATGGCAGATGCGCGCGATGTCCTCGGCGCTCGCCTTGAACTCCATCGCCACGACGGCTTCGGAGATCAGCTCGCTGGCCTGCGGGCCCACGATGTGCACGCCCAGGATCTCGTCGGTCGCTGCGTCGGCCAGGAACTTGACCATGCCGGTCGTGTCGCCCAGCGCGCGTGCGCGGCCGTTCGCAAGGAACGGGAAGGTGCCGGCCTTGTAGGCGCGACCCGCGGCCTTGAGCTGCTGCTCGGTCTGGCCGACCCACGCGATCTCGGGGTTCGTGTAGATCACCCACGGAACCGTGTTGAAGTTCACGTGGCCATGCTGGCCCGCGATGCGCTCCGCCACGGCAACGCCCTCTTCCTCGGCCTTGTGCGCGAGCATCGGGCCGCGCACCACGTCGCCGATGGCCCAGACGTTGGGCAGGCTGGTCTTGCAGTCGTCATCGACGGCGATGGCGCCGCGCTCGTCGAGCTTCAGGCCCACGGCTTCGGCATTCAGGCCGATGGTGTTGGCCACGCGGCCGATCGACACGATCAGCTTGTCGACTTCCAGCGTCTGGGCTTCGCCCTTGGCATTGGTCCAGGCGACGCTCACGCCCTTCTTCGACGACTTGATCTCGCCGACCTTGACGCCGAGTTCGATCTTGAGCTTCTGCTTGTCGAAGGCCTTCTTGGCTTCCTTGGCGATCTGCTCGTCCACGGCGCCCAGGAAGGTCGGCAGTGCTTCGAGCACCGTGACTTCCGCGCCGAGGCGGCGCCACACCGAACCCATTTCGAGGCCAATGACGCCCGAGCCGATCAGGCCCAGCTTCTTCGGCACCGCGCCGATGCGCAGAGCGCCGTCGTTCGAGAGGATGTTCTCCTCGTCGAACGGCGTGCCCGGCAGCGCGCGGGCATTGGAGCCCGTGGCCACGATGACGTGCTTGCCGCTGATCGACTCCTCGGCCGCGCCCGCCACCTTGATCTCATAGCCGGTTTCGTCGGTCTTCACGAACGAGCCGCGACCATGGAAGAACGTGATCTTGTTCTTCTTGAACAGGTACAGGATGCCGTCGTTGTTCTGCTTCACGACCTGGTCCTTGCGGGCCAGCATCTTGTCGATGTCGAGGCCCAGGCCTTCGACCTTGATGCCGTGGTCGGCAAAGTGGTGGCCGGCCTGCTCGAAGTGTTCCGACGATTGCAGCAGCGCCTTCGAGGGGATGCAGCCGACGTTGGTGCAGGTGCCGCCCGGTGCGGGGCCGCCCTTGCCGTTCTTCCACTCGTCGATGCAGGCCACGTTGAAGCCGAGTTGCGCGGCGCGGATCGCCGCGATGTAGCCGCCGGGGCCGCCGCCGATGACGACGACGTCGAATTGCTTGTTTGCCATCTGGTTCTTTCTCCCGGATCAGATGTCGAACAGCAGGCGCGACGGGTCTTCCAGCGCTTCCTTCATGGCGACCAGGCCCAGCACGGCTTCGCGGCCGTCGATGATGCGGTGGTCGTAGCTCATGGCGAGGTAGTTCATCGGGCGAACGACGATCTGGCCGTTCTCGACCACGGCGCGGTCCTTGGTGGCGTGCACGCCGAGGATGGCCGACTGGGGCGGGTTGATGATCGGGGTCGAGAGCATCGAGCCGAAGGTGCCGCCATTCGAGATGGAGAACGTGCCGCCGGTCATGTCTTCGATGCCCAGCTTGCCGTCTTGTGCCTTCTTGCCGAACTCGGCGATCTTCTTCTCGATGTCGGCAAAGCTCATCTGGTCGGCATTGCGCAGGATCGGCACCACCAGGCCGCGCGGCGAACCGACGGCGATACCGATGTCGAAGTAGCCGTGGTACAGGATGTCGTTGCCGTCGACCGAGGCGTTGATCACCGGGTACTTCTTCAGTGCGTGCACCGCGGCCTTCACGAAGAAGCTCATGAAGCCGAGCTTCACGCCGTGTTCCTTGGTGAAGCTGTCCTGGAAGCGCTTGCGCAGTTCCATGACGGGCGCCATGTTCACTTCATTGAAGGTCGTCAGGATCGCGTTGGTCGATTGCGACTGCAGCAGGCGCTCGGCGATGCGGGCGCGCAGGCGGCTCATCGGCACGCGCTGCTCGGGGCGCTCGCCCAGGTCGGGCGCACGGGTAGGCGCGGCGACTTGCGGCAGTGCGGGCTTGGCAGCCGGTGCGGGAATGGTGGCCGCGGGCTTGGCGCCCGAAGCGACCGCGCCGAGCACGTCGCCCTTGGTGACACGGCCATCCTTGCCGGTGCCGGCCACGTCGCTGGTCTTCAGGTTGTTGTCGGCCAGTAGCTTGGCGGCGGCGGGCATGGCCACGTCGGCCTTCGAACCGCCGGTGGCGGCGGCAGCAGCTGCCGGTGCAGGCGCGGCGGCAGCCGGAGCCGCGGCAGGCGCAGCCGCCGGTGCGGCGGCCGAAGCCTTGCCATCGGTGTCGATCTTGGCGATCAGCTGATCGGCCACCACGGTGGCGCCATCGGGCTGCACGATTTCGGCCAGCACGCCAGCCGAGGGCGCGGGCACTTCCAGCACGACCTTGTCAGTCTCGATCTCGATCAGGATTTCATCGATGGCGACGGCTTCGCCGGCCTTCTTCTTCCACGTGAGCATGGTGGCTTCGGCCACGGATTCGGAAAGCTGGGGGACTTTGACTTCTACGATAGACATTTGGAGTGAGCTCCGATTTTTTCTTCAGGGTGTTCGTGTGAAAAGAGGCTTTTGATTACTTGGTCAGCACGAAGCCCTTGAGCTTGCCGAACGCGCCATCGACGAGCGCCTTCTGCTGTTCCTGGTGCAGGTGCGAGTAGCCCACCGCTGGCGATGCCGAGGCGGCACGGCCGGAGTAGCCGAGCTTCTGGCCGTCCTGCATGTTTTCGTGGATGTAGTGCTGCACGAAGAACCAGGCGCCCTGGTTCTGCGGCTCGTCCTGGCACCACACCACGTCGACGAGGTTCGGGTACTTCTTGATCTCGGCAGCGAAGGCCTTGTGCGGGAAGGGGTAGAGCTGCTCGACGCGGATGATCGCCACGTCTTCGGTGCCCTGCTCTTCGCGCTTCTTGGCCAGGTCGTAGTAGACCTTGCCCGAGCAGGCGATCAGGCGCTTGACCTTCTCCGCCTTCAGGCCCTTGCTGTCGGGAATGACGGTCTGGAAGCTGCCCTTGGTGAACTCGGACAGCGGCGAGGTCGCGTCCTTGTTGCGCAGCAGCGACTTGGGCGTGAGGATGATCAGCGGCTTGCGCAGGTTGCGCACCATCTGGCGGCGCAGCACGTGGAAGATCTGGCTGGCCGTGGTCGGCTGCACCACCTGCATGTTGGTGTCGGCGCTCAGTTGCATGAAGCGCTCCAGGCGAGCCGAGCTGTGCTCGGGGCCCTGGCCTTCGTAGCCGTGCGGCAGCATCATCGTGAGGCCATTGACGCGGCCCCACTTCACTTCGCCGGAAGCGATGAACTGGTCGATCACGACCTGCGCGCCGTTCACGAAGTCGCCGAACTGGGCTTCCCAGATCACGAGCGTGTTGGGGTCGTTAGACGCGTAGCCGTATTCGAATGCAAGCACGGCTTCTTCCGACAGGATCGAGTCGATCACGACGAACGGGGCCTGGTTGTCGGCCACGTTCTCCAGCGGCGTGTAGGTGCCGGTGTCGAACTTCTCGCGGTTCTGGTCGTGCAGCACGGCGTGGCGGTGCGTGAACGTGCCGCGGCCAGAGTCTTCACCCGACAGGCGGATCGGGTAGCCGCTGGCCACCAGCGATGCGAAGGCCATGTGCTCGCCCATGCCCCAGTCGACGTTCACGTCGCCGCGGCCCATGGCTGCGCGGTCGTCCAGCACCTTCTTCACGAGCGGGTGCACCGTGAAGCCTTGCGGCACGGCGGTGATCTTCTCGGCCAGGCGCTTCCATTCGCTCGAGGGAATGGCGGTATCGCCGGCGTCGGTCCACTTCTTGTTGAGGTACGGGCTCCAGTCGACGGCGTACTTGCTCTTGAAGTTGGTGAGCACCGGGTCGACGGTGTTCTTGCCTTCGTCGAAGGCGGCGCGCTGCGCCTTGACCATGTCGTCGCCGAGCGTGTCGCCCAGGCCTTGGGCAGCCAGCTTTTCAGCGTACAGCTTGCGCGTGCCGGGGTGGACTGCGATCTTCTTGTACATGAGCGGCTGGGTGAGCGACGGGGTGTCCTGCTCGTTGTGACCCAGCTTGCGGAAGCAGATGATGTCGACAACCACGTCCTTCTGGAATTCCATGCGGAAGTCCAGCGCGATCTGGGTGGCGAGCACCACGGCTTCGGGGTCGTCGCCGTTCACGTGCAGCACCGGCGCTTCGATCATCTTGACGATGTCCGAGCAGTACAGCGTCGAGCGGCTGTCGCGCGGGTCGCTGGTGGTGAAGCCGATCTGGTTGTTGATGACGATGTGCACCGTGCCGCCGGTGGAGTAGCCGCGGGTCTCGGCCAGCGCCAGCGTTTCCATCACGACGCCCTGGCCTGCGAAGGCGGCGTCGCCGTGCACGATCACGGGCAGCACCTGCTTGCCCAGCGGGTCGCCGCGGCGGTCCATGCGGGCGCGCACCGAGCCTTCGACCACGGGATTCACGATCTCGAGGTGCGAGGGATTGAACGCAAGGCTCAGGTGCACCGGGCCGCCGGGGGTGGTCACGTCCGAGCTGAAGCCCTGGTGGTACTTGACGTCGCCGCTGGGCAGGTCTTCGGGGGCGGTGTGGTCGAACTCGGCGAACAGGTCGGCCGGCATCTTGCCGAGCGAGTTGACCAGCACGTTCAGGCGGCCGCGGTGGGCCATGCCGATCACGATTTCCTGCACGCCCTTGGCGCCGGCCTGGTTGATCAGCTCGTCCATCGCGACGATGAAGCTTTCGCCGCCTTCGAGCGAGAAGCGCTTCTGGCCGACGTACTTGGTGTGCAGGAAGCGCTCGAGGCCTTCAGCGGCCGTGAGGCGGTTCAGCACGTGCTTCTTCTGCTCGGCGCTGAGCTTGGGGTTGGTTCGGGCGCTTTCGAGCCGCTGCTGCCACCAGCGCTTGTGGTTCTGGTCGGTGGTGTACATGTACTCGGCGCCCATCGTGCCGCAGTACGTTTCGCGCAAGGCGTTGAGCAGGTCGCGCAGCGACATGGTCTCCTTGCCGAAGAAGGTGTTGCTGGTGTTGAACACCGTCTCGAGGTCGGCGTCGGTGAAGCCGTAGAACGAGGGTTCGAGTTCCGGAATCGAAGGACGCTCAGCGCGCTTGAGCGGATCGAGGTCGGCCCAGCGGGCACCGACGTTGCGGTAGGCGGCGATCAGTTGCTGGACCGCGGTGCGCTTGCGGCCGAGTTCGGAGTCGGCTCCGCTGGCCTGCACGACCTTGGTCGTGCCCTGCTTCGCACGTTCGGCGAAAGCATTGATGACCGGCAGGTGCGGAACGTCGCGGGTGTTGGTGCCGTCGACGGCGGGAACGTTCTGCAACGCGTCGAAATACGAACGCCAGTTGTCGGGCACGCTGCCTGGGTTGGCGAGGTAGTTCTCGTACATCTCTTCGACATAGGGCGCATTGCCACCGAAGAGGTAGGTGTTGCCTTGATAGGCTGTGTACGCCGAGGGCGTAGAAGAATCGCTCATGATCCGCTGACCTTCGCTTCCCTGAAGGAAGCACTAGCTGGTTAAGAAACCTTCCGCGACACGGCTGAACCGATTGGCGGATGCGACTGTGGCTGGGGAAGGGCCTGAGTACCTTGGCATTGTGCCACGTCAACCATATGACGGCCCAAAGAGGCTTCGCAACCCCTCGCCTGCTCATTCAGTCAGAAGAAAGTAACTGCTTGATTTGCTGCAGCGTGGCGGGGTCGTCGATGGTGGTCAGGTCGCCCGGATCGCGCTGCTCGCACACGGCCTGGATGGCACGGCGCAGCAGCTTGCCGCTGCGGGTCT
Organism: Variovorax sp. Root411; assembly: GCF_001425205.1. Taxonomy (GTDB): domain Bacteria; phylum Pseudomonadota; class Gammaproteobacteria; order Burkholderiales; family Burkholderiaceae_C; genus Variovorax. Next base: position 316,380 of record NZ_LMDW01000020.1, on the reverse strand, counting down.
TGGGCAGGCCGCTCACGAAACGCACGCGCGCTGGCCGCGCCAGTGCGCCGAGCTGGTCGGCCACCATCTTCATGATCTCGCCCTCGAGCTTGAGAGCCGCATCGGCGTCGCCCACGGCCTTGCCGTCCTTGGGAACGACGAAGGCCATCGCGACCTGGCCCTTGAGCGCGTCGGCCACGCCGACCACCGCGACCTCGGCCACGTTGGCATGGCCCGAGATGCTCTCCTCGATCTCGCGCGTGCCGAGGCGGTGGCCCGCGACGTTGATCACGTCGTCGGTGCGACCGAGGATGTAGAAGTAGCCGTCTTCGTCGCGGATGCCCCAGTCGAAGGTCGAATAGACCATTTTGCCGGGCACGCTCTTCCAGTAGGTGTTGACGAAGCGCGCGTCGTCCTTCCACACGGTCTGCATGAAGCCGGGCGGCGTCGGGCCTTCGACCACCACCACGCCCTTCTCGTTCGGGGCGGTCAGTTCCTCGCCGGTCGATTCGTGCAGGATCTTGATGCGGTAGCCGTACATCGGCACGCCCGGGCTGCCGAACTTGCTGGACTTGGCCTCGACGCCGTTGGCGATGGTGATCATCGGCCAGCCCGATTCGGTCTGCCAGTAGTTGTCGATGATCGGCACGCCCAGGCCTTCGCTGATCCAGCGTGCGGTGGGCTCGTCGAGCGGCTCGCCCGCCAAAAACAGCGCGCGCAGGCTCGACAGGTCGTACTTCTTCAGCAGCGCCGGGTCCTGCTTCTTGAGCACGCGCACCGCGGTGGGGGCGCTGAACATCACCGTCACCTTGTACTTTTCGACGAGCCGCCACCAGATGCCGCCGTCGGGCTGCCGGTCGATGCCTTGCGTGGGCAGGCCCTCGTACATGATCGTCGCCATGCCCGCGATGAGCGGGCCGTAGACGATGTAGCTGTGGCCCACCACCCAGCCGATGTCGCTGGTGGAGAAGTAGGTTTCGCCGGGCCGGCCGTCGAAGATGTGCTTCATGCTCGCGGCCAGCGCGACCGCATAGCCGCCCACGTCGCGCTGCACGCCCTTGGGCTTGCCGGTCGTGCCGCTGGTGTAGATGGTGTAGCTGATGTCGGTGGAGGCGAGCCATGTGCAGGGCACCTTGGCGTCGAGGTGCTTGCGCCTGAGTTCGGCGGCCAGGTGGTCACGGCCGGCAGTCAGGTCCATGGATGCGAGGCCGCGGTCCGTAAGCAGCACCGCCGAGGGCTTGTGTTTCGACAACCGGATCGCCTCGTCGAGCAAGGGCTTGTACGCAATGACCTTGCCGCCACGCGAGCCCGCATCGGCGCTCACGATCACCTTGGGCTCGGCGTCCTCGATGCGCGTGGCCAGCGAGCCGCTGGCGAATCCGCCGAACACCACGCAGTGGATGGCGCCGATGCGCGCGCAGGCCAGCATCGCGAAGGCGGCCTCGGGAATCATCGGCATGTAGATGAGCACGCGATCGCCCTTGCCCACGCCAAGTTCGATCAGGCTGGCGGCGGTGCGCTGCACCTCGGCATGCAACTCGTCGAAGCTGTAGCTCTTCTCGACGCCGATTTCGGAGGAGACGAAGACCAGCGCGGGCTGATCGCCCCGCGCGGCCAGATGCCGATCGACCGCGTTGTGGCACAGGTTGGTCGTGCCGCCGACGAACCAGCGCGCAAAAGGTGGCTGGCTGGCGTCCAGGATCTGTTGCGCAGGGGTCTGCCAGTCGATCAGCTTCGCCTGTTCGGCCCAGAAGGCCTCGGGCGCGTCGACGGATTGGCGATAGAACTCTTCGTAGCGGCTCATCTGGACGTGGCTCCTGTTATTCATTCGGGTCTGGCGGCACCGCCAAAACTGAATTCATAATTATGGAGATTGATCTTGCAGCAAGCTGACGGCCGGAACAATCCGGCCGAGCCCTGCCTCCGGCCGCAGATGCAGCTACCGGACGAGCGAAAGCAATTCAGGAAATTCGGGGTGCTCCGCCGTGCGCAGCCACTCGAAGCCGACCATCTCGGTCGTCACGAGTTCGGCGCCGGCGCCAGCCAACCGGTCGAAGGCCGCGTCGCGGTTGCGCTCGGTGCGCGAGCTGCAGGCGTCGGTCACGACCCAGACCTCGAACTCGTCTTCCAGCAGGTCGAGCGCGGTCTGCAGCAGGCAGACATGGGCTTCGCAGCCGGCGATCACGATGCTGTTGCGCTCCTCGGCCGCAGCCGCGGGTTTTTGCAGATGCTTGGGCAGGCTGCGCGCGTTGCCCTGCGGCGCCTTGGCCGGTACGCGTAGCCACTCGCCCAAGCCCTCCTCCACGCCGCTGAAATGCATCTTCGACAAGGTGCGCTGGCACAGCGCACGGATGTCGGGCAGGTTTTCGCCGAGGCTGGAGGGGTTGTGCTCGGTGCCGAACACCGGCACCTGGAACAGATGCGCCATCTTGCCGAGCCGCACAGCGTTCTGCGCGACGGCCTCGCCCTCGAAGATCGCCGGCATCAGCCGCGCCTGGTAGTCGACCAGAACGAGCTGGGAGAGCGAGGCGTCGAGCAGCATGAGCGGTGTCTTTCAGGGATCGGTTGAGTTGGGCTGAACCGTACCACTGAAAGCACCGCATCGGGCTCTCTCAGCGTGCGCCCGCCGGCACGGGCCATCTGCCGGCATCGATGCACGCCTAAACTGCGGCGCATGAAGCTGTTCTCCAAGCGGGCGTGGCTCGCGGCGCTGGGCCTCGGTGCCGCGCTGCTCGCCGTGGCCTGCGGCGGCCTGCGCAAGGCCGTGGCGCCAATGGCGACTTCGCTCGAAAAGAGCAGTTGCGCACGGGGCGAGGTCGACACGCTGCTGGTCATGCTTCCCGGCGCCTACTCGGCGCCCGACGAGTTCGCGCGCGAGGGCTTCGTCGGCGCCGTTCGGGAGAATCGCGTCGCGGCGGACGTGATGCTGGTCGACGCGCATCTCGGCTACTTCAACGACAAGACCATCCTCGACCGCCTGAGCGCCGACGTGGTCGCGCCGGCGCGCAGCCAGGGCTACCGCCACATCTGGTTCGTCGGCATTTCCCTCGGCGGTTTCGGCGGAATGCTCTATGCGCAGACGCACCCCGGCGAACTCGCGGGGCTGGTGACGCTCGCGCCCTACCTCGGCGAGCGCACGCTCGGCGCAGACATCGCCAACGCGGGCGGCCTCGCCAGGTGGAACGGGCCGCTGGTCGACCCGGCCGCGAGCCCTCCGCGAACGCCCAACGAGACGCAGCTCTGGCAATGGCTGCGCGGTTACGCGGGCTTCACGAACGCGGCAGGCGCGCGGCCGCCGCTCTATCTGGGCTACGGCGTGGACGACCGCTTTGCCTTCAGCAACCGGCTACTGGCGAACGTGCTGCCGCCCGAGCGCGTCTTCACGACAGAAGGCGGCCATGACTGGCCTGAGTGGAACCGCCTCTGGCGCCGGATGCTGCCGACCTTGCCGCTGCCGGGCTGCCCCGGCTGAAAATCCGCGCCGAACTCAGTTCGGCCGCAGGCGCAGCAGCTTGCCGTCGGCTTCGTCGGTGAGCACGTAGAGCAATCCATCCGGCCCCTGCTTCACGTCGCGGATGCGGGCGCGGCCCTCGGCCAGCAGCTTGTGTTCGGCGACCACCTTGCCGCCTTTCAGCTCGATGCGGTCGAGATAGCCGAACTTGAGCGAGCCCACGAACAGGTTGCCCTTCCACGCCGCGCCGTAGCGGTCGCTGGTCAGGAACGCCATGCCGGCCGGCGCGATCGACGGCACCCAGTAGTGCAGCGGCTGCTCCATTCCCTCCTTGGCCGTGGTGCCATCGCCGATCTTTCCGCCGCCGTAGTTCTCGCCGTAGGTGATGACGGGCCAGCCGTAGTTGCGGCCGGCCTGCGGAACGTTGATTTCGTCGCCGCCCTGCGGCCCGTGCTCGGTCATCCAGAGGCGGCCGTCGGGCGCGAGCGTGGCGCCCTGCCCGTTGCGGTGGCCGTAGCTCCATATCTCGGGCAGCGCGCCCGCCTTGCCGACGAAGGGGTTGTCCTTCGGCACCATGCCGTCCTTGCCGATGCGCACGATCTTGCCCAGGTGGTTGTCCAGCTTCTGCGCGTCTTCCTTGCGGCTGAAGCGGTCGCCCAGCGTAAGGAACAGCGTGCCATCGCGCGCCTCTACGATGCGGCAGCCGAAGTGGTTGCGGCTCGCGACCTGGGGCTGCTGGCTGAAGATGATCTTCAGTTCCTCGAGCTTCGTGCCGTCGGCCGACAGAGTGGCGCGGGCCAGCGCGGTGCTGTTGGCCGAACCGCCGGCATCGGGTTCGGAGAAGCAGAAGTACAGAGTGCGGTTTTTCTCGAAGTCGGAGTCGGCCAGCACGTCGAGCAAGCCGCCCTGCCCACCCGCCGCGATGGGAGGCAAGCCCGCGATGGGCGCCGCGATCTTCCCGTCGGCGCCGACCAGCCGGAGGCGGCCGGGCCGCTCCGTCACCACGAAACGGCCACCCGGAAGGAAGGCGACGCCCCACGGGTTTTCAAGACCGGTAGCCACTGTTTCAGGCCTCATCTGCGCCGCGGCGGTGGCGCAGAAACCGATTACCGTGACAAAAGTCCAGAGACGAAGAGAAGCCGAAAGTGATAAGCGCGACAAATTCATGGCTTTTCCGTGAAGTTAGCGCGATCTTGACGATAAATAACGACTGATTCCAGCGAGAGCGTCGATCAGCCTGAAGTCCGAGGGCTCGTTCGCGGTCAACCGCTTATGGGCCATAAACGTTCGCCGTTACATTTTTTCTTTGCCTGGATTGAAATTTTTCATGTAAATCAATAACTTACAAAGGCATTCGCTAATTCTGTTTAAATTGACATAACCGCGCGTCATCAATATCCTACGCGCCATGCGTTTTTTCGTCCTACCCGTGTCCCTTCTTTTTGCCGTCGCCGTTCATGCGGCCCCTCAACAGGACAAGACCGATGACGAGTTGGCACGAATGCTCGCCGACAAGGGCATCATCGGACAGCTCAAGCAAGTTCGCCAGACCGTCACCGAACGCACTTCGGATCTGGTGGTGACCGCCATCGGCTTCCTCGGCGTTCCATACCGCCGCGGCGGCAACACCGCGGAATCGGGTTTCGATTGCAGCGGCTTCGTTCGCGCCATGTACAACCAGACCGTGGGCCACATGCTCCCGCGCCGCGCCGAAGAGCAAGCCGCCGCCACCGAGAAGATCGATCGCAGCCAGCTCAAGCCCGGCGACCTCGTGTTCTTCAACACCATGCGCCGCGCCTTCAGCCATGTCGGCATCTACGTCGGCGAAGGCAAGTTCATCCACTCGCCCCGCTCCGGCGCCCAAGTCCGCGTGGAAGACATGAACGGAAGCTATTGGCAACACCGCTTCGACGGTGCCCGCCGCGTGCTCGCCGGATCGACGGAAGAAGTCAAGGCTGCGGCTGTCGCCAATACCGGCAACTGAGCCCTCCCAAACTCAGGACGAAAAAAATCCCGCCTCGGCGGGATTTTTTCATGGGCGCTCGATAGCGCCCTGGCTCATGCGGCCTTCTTCGCCGGCGGCAGGTCCGTGCAGGTGCCGTGCGCCACTTCCGCCGCCATGCCGATGCTTTCGCCCAGCGTCGGGTGCGGGTGGATGGTCTTGCCGATGTCGATCTCGTCCGCGCCCATCTCGATGGCCAGCGCGATCTCGCCGATCATGTCGCCGGCATGCGTGCCGACGATGCCGCCGCCGAGGATGCGGTGCGTTTCGGCATCGAACAGCAGCTTGGTGATGCCCTCGTCGCGGCCGTTGGCAATGGCGCGGCCCGAGGCCGTCCATGGGAAGTGCCCCTTCTTGACCTTGATGCCCTCGGCCTTCGCCTGGTCCTCTGTGAGGCCGACCCACGCCACTTCGGGGTCGGTGTAGGCGACGCTGGGGATCACGCGGGCATTGAAGGCGGCGCTGGACAACTCCTTGTCGCCCTTCTGCTCGCCGGCGATGACTTCGGCCGCCACGTGCGCCTCGTGCACCGCCTTGTGCGCCAGCATGGGCTGGCCCACGATGTCGCCGATGGCGAAGATGTGGGGCACGTTGGTGCGCATCTGGATGTCGACCGGAATGAAGCCGCGATCGCTCACCGTGACACCGGCCTTGTCGGCGCCGATCTTCTTGCCGTTCGGGCTGCGGCCCACGGCCTGCAGCACGAGGTCGTAGACCTGCGGTTCCTTCGGCGCGTTCTCGCCCTCGAAGGTGATCTTGATGCCCTCCTTCGTGGCTTCGGCACCGACCGTCTTGGTCTTGAGCATGATGTTGTCGAAGCGCGGCGTGTTCATCTTCTGCCAAACCTTCACGAGGTCGCGGTCAGCGCCCTGCATCAGGCCGTCGAGCATCTCGACCACGTCCAGTCTCGCGCCGAGCGTGGAATACACCGTGCCCATTTCGAGGCCGATGATGCCGCCGCCCAGGATCAGCATGCGCTTGGGGTCGGTTCCCATCTCGAGCGCGCCGGTGGAATCGACCACGCGCGGATCCTTCGGCATGAACGGCAGGCTCACCGACTGCGAGCCGGCCGCGATGATCGCGTTGCGGAACTTGACCGTCTGCTTCTTGCCGGTGGTGTCCCAGCTCGTGCCAGAGGTTTCTTCCACCTCGAGGTGGTACGGGTCGATGAAATTGCCGACACCGCGCAGCACCGTCACCTTGCGCATCTTGGCCATGGCCGTGAGGCCGCCAGTGAGCTTGCCCACCACCTTGTTCTTGTGGCCGAGCAGCTTGGCGCGGTCGACCGTCGGGGCGGCGAAGCTCACGCCGAGGTCGGCGAAATGCTTCACCTCGTCTATCACGGAAGCCACGTGCAGCAGCGCCTTCGACGGGATGCAGCCGACATTCAGGCACACACCGCCGAGGGTGGCGTAGCGCTCGATCAGCACGACCTTCAGGCCCAGGTCAGCGGCACGGAAGGCGGCCGAGTAACCGCCGGGGCCGGCGCCGAGCACGATCACGTCGCATTCGACATCGACCTTGCCGCCGTAGCTCGACACGGCCGCGGCCGCCGAAGCGGGGGCCGGCGCGGGCGCTGCCTTGGATGCGGGGGCTGCCGCGGCAGGCGCCGGAGCGGGCGCAGCAGCCGCAGCACCATCCACCTCCAGCGTCAGCACCACCGAGCCTTCCTTGACCTTGTCACCCACCTTCACGGCCAGCGCCTTCACCACGCCGGCAGCGGACGACGGAATCTCCATCGAGGCCTTGTCCGATTCGACCGTGATCAGCGACTGCTCGGCCTTGACCGTGTCTCCTACGTTGACCAGCACCTCGATCACTGCCACTTCGTCGAAGTCGCCGATGTCGGGCACCTTGATTTGTTGTTCGCTCATTTGGACACTTTCAGTTTGAGTGTGAGAACGTCGACCGGTGGGGCCGAATTGCGATCGAATTCGCAGGCGGCGGCAATGCCCGCCTCCGCCACGTCGCGCGAGTTGCGCGACTTGATGTCATAGGCCGCGTGCATGGCGCCGAGCGCAAAGCTGCGCCCCGAGCCGATGGCCCAGAACTCCTTGAACTCGAACACCTCGCGGTAGCTGTAGATGCCGTAGATGCCGCTCTGGTTGGCCATCAGCATCGTGAACTGGCTCGACTCGTAGGGCTCGTGCTCGTCTTCCTTGGTCTGCATGAAGAACATGTCCTTCAGCACCGGATGCAGCATCGTGAAGGTGCGGAAGATCTCGTGCTTGCTGCCGAACAGCAACTGCTCGCGCGGTTGCGCGGCCAGCGCGTGCTGCAGCACCAGGAAGTGCGCGGCAGCGCCGGCCACGGCGAACAGGCTCTGCCCTGCCGCGTCCTCGACGGTGAAGATCTTCTGGTTCGCCTCGGCGCGGTGCGAAAGCCGCGTATCGCCGAAGGTCACCAGAGAATCGGCTGCCATCGTGACCTGGCCGCCCTTGCGGACGGCCACTACGGTGGTCATAGCAGGATTCGACGGTAGTCCGCGAGCACCTGGCCCAGGTAGGCGTTGAAACGCGCAGCCAGGGCGCCGTCGATCACGCGGTGGTCGTACGACAGCGACATCGGCAGCGTCAGGCGCGGCACGAATTGCTTGCCGTCCCACACCGGCTTCATCTGGCCCTTCGAGAGGCCGAGGATGGCCACTTCGGGAGCGTTGATGATCGGCGTGAAGTGCGTGCCCCCGATGCCGCCCAGCGAACTGATCGAGAAGCAGCCGCCCTGCATGTCGGCCGAGCCGAGCTTGCCGTCGCGCGCCTTCTTGGCGAGTTCGCCCATCTCGGCGCTGATCTGCAGGATGCCCTTCTTGTCGGCATCCTTCAGCACCGGCACCACGAGGCCGTTGGGCGTGTCCGCCGCGAAGCCGATGTTGTAGTACTGCTTGTAGACGAGCTGGTCGCCGTCCAGGCTGGTGTTGAACTCGGGGAATTTCTTCAGCGCTGCAACCACCGCCTTGATGACGAAGGCCAGCATCGTGACCTTCACGCCCGACTTCTCGTTCTCCTTGTTGGTGGAGACGCGGAAGGCTTCGAGCTCGGTGATGTCGGCTTCGTCGTTGTTGGTGACGTGCGGGATCATCACCCAGTTGCGGTGCAGGTTCGCGCCGCTGAGCTTCTTGATGCGCGACAGGTCCTTGCGTTCGATCGTGCCGAACTTCGTGAAGTCGACCTTGGGCCATGGGATCAGGCCCAGCGCAGCGCCGTCGCCACCACCGGCCGGCGCCTTGGCCGCCGAGGCCTTGGTGCTGGCCTGGCCGCTCATGACGGCCTTGGTGAAGCCCTGGATGTCTTCTTGCGTGATGCGGCCCTTGGGACCGGAGCCCTTGACCTCTTCGAGCGGCACGCCGAGTTCGCGCGCGAACTTGCGCACCGAGGGCGAGGCGTGCGGCAGGCTGGCGCTGGGAGCGACCGTCGGCTGATGCGCCGGAGCAGCGGTGGCTGCAGGCGCCGATGCAGCAACCGGTGCGGGTGCACTGGCGGTTGCGGTTGCCGTTGCGGCAGCCGCTGCCTGGGTCGGCGCCGGAGCAGCAGCCCCTGCAGCGCCTTCGAGCACCGCGATCAGGTCACCGATGTTGACCGTGTCGCCCACCTTGACCTTGAGCTCCTTGAGCACGCCCGCAGCCGACGACGGAATTTCCATCGATGCCTTGTCCGACTCCACCGTGATGAGCGACTGCTCGGCCTTGACCGCGTCACCCACCTTTACGAGCACTTCGATGACGGCGACGTCCTTGAAGTCGCCGATGTCGGGCACCTTGACCTCGACCGGGCCCGCGGCGGCCGGTGCAGCCGCCGGCGCGGGTGCCGCTGCAGCAGGTGCCGGCGCGGCAGCTGCGGGAGCCGCCGCAGCAGGCGCCGGGGCCGGTGCTGCTGCAGCACCCGCTCCTTCGGCCTCGAGCACGAGGACCACGGAACCCTCCTTCACCTTGCTGCCGACCTCGACCTTCAGCTCCTTGACCACGCCGGCCGTCGACGACGGAATTTCCATCGATGCCTTGTCCGACTCCACCGTGATGAGCGACTGCTCGGCCTTGACCGTGTCGCCCACCTTCACGAGCACCTCGATCACCGCGACTTCATCGAAATCGCCGATGTCCGGCACCTTGACTTCCACTGCTGCCATATCGTTTGTCTCCCGCCCTGAGGCGACGTTTCGTTCGTTGATTGTTGAGGGTCAGGCGTAGAGCGGGTTGACCTTGTCGACATTGATGCCGTACTTCCTGATCGCCTCCACCACCTTGGCCACCGGCACGGTGCCATCTTCGCTCAGCGCCTTGAGCGCAGCCACCACGATGTAGTGGCGGTTGATCTCGAAGTGCTCGCGCAGCTTGTTGCGGAAGTCGCTGCGGCCGAAGCCGTCGGTGCCCAGCACCTTGTAGGTGCGGCCCTTCGGGATAAAGGGGCGGATCTGCTCGGCATAGGCCTTCATGTAGTCGGTCGAGGCGACCACCGGGCCGGTGCTGGGCGCCAGCTGCTCGGCCACGAAGGGCACGCGCGGCGTCTGGTCCGGGTGCAGCAGGTTCCAGCGGTCGGCGTCCTGGCCGTCACGCGTGAGTTCGTTGAAGCTCGGGCAGCTCCACACGGAAGCCGACACACCCCAGTCCTTTTCGAGCAGTTCTTGCGCGGCAAAGCTTTCGCGCAGGATGGTGCCGCTGCCCAGCAGTTGCACGGTCGGTGCCTTGGCCTTGAGCGCGGGGCCCTGCTTCGACAGGTACATGCCCTTGATGATCTGCTCTTCGGTACCGGGCTGGAGGCCGGGCATCGCGTAGTTCTCGTTGAGCAGCGTCAGGTAGTAGTAGACGTTGTCCTGCTTCTCTACCATGCGCTTCAGGCCGTGATGCAAGATCACGCCGACTTCGTGCGCAAAGGTCGGGTCGTAGCTCACGCAGTTCGGGATGGTGTTGGCCAGGATGTGGCTGTGACCATCTTCGTGCTGCAGGCCCTCGCCATTCAGCGTGGTGCGCCCCGACGTGCCGCCCAGCAGGAAGCCGCGCGCCTGCATGTCGCCGGCCGCCCAGGCCAGGTCGCCGATGCGCTGGAAGCCGAACATCGAGTAGTACACGTAGAACGGCACCATGATGCGGTTGTTCGTGCTGTATGACGTGGCCGCCGCGATCCAGCTCGACATGCCGCCAGCTTCGTTGATGCCTTCCTGCAGGATCTGGCCGGCCTTGTCTTCCTTGTAGTACATGACCTGGTCTTTATCGACCGGGGTGTACTGCTGACCGTGCGGGTTGTAGATGCCGATCTGGCGGAACAAGCCTTCCATGCCGAAGGTGCGGGCCTCGTCCACCAGGATGGGCACGACGCGCGGGCCCAGCGCCTTGTCGCGCAGCAGCTGCGTGAGGAAGCGCACGTAGGCCTGCGTGGTTGATATCTCGCGGCCTTCGGCCGTGGGCTCGATCACCGACTTGAAGGTGTCGAGCGAAGGCACCGTGAAGCTCTCGTCGGCCTTGGCGCGGCGATGCGGCAGGTAGCCACCGAGCGCCTTGCGGCGCTCGTGCAGGTAGCGCATTTCCGGCGTGTCGTCGGCCGGCTTGTAGAACGGCAGCTCGGCGATCTGGCTGTCAGGAATCGGAATATTGAAGCGGTCGCGGAAGGCCTTGATGTCTTCGTCGCCGAGCTTCTTGGTCTGGTGGACCGTGTTCTTGCCTTCGCCGATCTTGCCCATGCCGAAGCCCTTGACGGTCTTGACGAGCAGCACAGTGGGCTGGCCCTTGTGGTTCTGAGCGGCATGGAAGGCGGCGTACACCTTCTGCGAGTCGTGGCCGCCGCGCTGCAGGCTCCAGACCTCGTCGTCGGTCATGTGCTCGACCATCTTCAGCGTGCGCGGATCGCGGCCGAAGAAGTTCTTGCGCACGTAGGCGCCGTCGTTGGCCTTCATGGCCTGGTAGTCGCCGTCGTTGCACTCCATCATGATCTTGCGCAGCGCGCCGTCATGGTCCTTTTCGAGCAGGGCGTCCCAGCCCTTGCCCCAGATCAGCTTGACGACGTTCCAGTTGGCACCGCGGAACTCGCCTTCCAGTTCCTGGATGATCTTGCCGTTGCCGCGCACCGGGCCGTCCAGGCGCTGCAGGTTGCAGTTGATGACGAAGATCAGGTTGTCGAGGTTCTCGCGCGCCGCCAGGCCGATGGCGCCCAGCGATTCCACCTCGTCCATTTCACCGTCGCCACAGAACACCCAGACCTTGCGGTTCTCGGTGTTGGCGATGCCGCGTGCATGCAGGTACTTGAGGAAGCGCGCCTGGTAGATCGCCATCAGCGGCCCCAGGCCCATCGAGACGGTCGGGAACTGCCAGAACTCCGGCATCAGCTTGGGGTGCGGGTAGCTCGACAGGCCCTTGCCGTCCACTTCCTGGCGGAAGTTGAGCAGTTGCTCTTCGGAGAGGCGGCCTTCGAGGTAGGCGCGGGCATAGATGCCGGGCGAGACGTGGCCCTGGATGTAGAGCAGGTCGCCGCCGTGGTTCTCGCTCTCGGCGTGCCAGAAGTGGTTGAAGCCGGCACCGAACATGCTGGCCAGCGAAGCGAAGGAGCCGATGTGGCCGCCGAGGTCGCCGCCTTCGGGCGGGTGGATGCGGTTGGCCTTGACCACCATCGCCATGGCATTCCAGCGCATGTAGGCGCGCAGGCGTTGTTCGATCTCGAGGTTGCCGGGACTGCGGGCCTCCTGCGAGGGCTCGATGGTGTTGACATAGCCTGTGTTGGCCGAGAACGGCATGTCGACCGTGTTCTGGCGGGCATGTTCGAGCAGCTGCTCGAGAAGGAAGTGGGCCCGCTCCGGACCCTCGCTCTGGATGACGGAGGACAGTGCATCCATCCATTCACGGGTCTCCTGGGCGTCCGCATCGTTTGCGGCCGAGCCGAACAGGTTCTCGGGATTTGCCGACATGCTTGTCTCTCCTTTTAGGGCTGTGGCTGTAATTTAAGTGCGCTGTGCAGCGAACGCGGCGGAGTTTCGCATAGAAACATTGAAATTTCAAATAGTGCGTTGCGATTTCTTAATGTGATATTTTCAGTTGGCGTTTGCCCTGCGCAAAACCGCGCGCAAGCCCAGGCCGAGGTTGCTTTGCCGTCGTTTCCGAAGGGCTTCACCTAAACTCGGACCATGCCCTTTTCCTCTCCGCTGGCAGTTGCCCGCAGTGCCGTGAATGCCTCGCCCCTGTCCTGGTGGCGCAGGTGGTGGCGCCGGCAGACGCCGGTGCTGCAGGACGCGGTCGCCATGCTCGCGCCGATGGCGGCCGTGCTGTTGTTTCTTGCCGCCATCGTGTCCGCCTTCTGGTATCTGCGCACCGAGGAAGTCGAGCGCGAGCAGGAGTCGGTGCGCCGCGACGTCGAATACGCGCAGCAGCGCATGCGCCTGCGGCTTTTGGAACGGCAGGAGCAGCTGATGCGCATCGCGCGAGACGCCTCCAACCGCGAGATCGACCCGGTCGAATTCACCAGCCGCGCCGAGTCGCTGGTGAGCCAGTTCCCCGAGCTGCAGACCATCACCTGGATCGACGACCGCCGCCGCTTCAAGGCCGGCTATGCGGCACCCAGCGTGCATCCGGCCCAGCAGCACCTGATCGGCGACGTGCTGCGTCCCGGCGACATCGAGAGCAACTATGCGCTGGCCCGCGAGCTGCGCCAGCCGGTGTATTCGCAGCCCGTGGCCGGGGGCGACCCCCCTGCGATGCTGCAGCTGCACATCCCCCTTTTCGATCAAGGCCTGTTCGCGGGCGTCGTGCTCGGTGAGTTCTCGGTCGACGGGCTGTTGCGCTACGGCATGCCGTCCGAAGTACAGGCGCGCTATGCGGTGTCGCTACTCGATGCCAAGGGCCATGCGATCGCGGGCAACACCACCAGCCTGAAGGAAGGCGGCACGCGCCTGCTGCCCTGGACCGAGCGGACCAACGAATACGAAGTGCCGGTGTCTCCGGTGGGCAATGCGCTGGTGCTGCGGGCGCAGGCCTACCGCACCTCGCAGGGCGTGGTCGGCAACGGGCTGTTCTGGCTGGTCTGCGCGCTCAGCGTGCTCACGAGCTGGATGCTGATCGGCACCTGGCGGCACACGCGGCGGCGGCTGCAGGCACAGCAGCGGCTGGTGGCCGAAACCAACTTCCGCCGGGCGATGGAAAACTCCATGCTGACCGGCATGCGCGTGCTCGACCTGCAAGGCCGCATCACCTACGTGAACGCCGCCTTCTGCGCGATGACCGGCTGGAGCGAGGCCGAGCTCGTCGGCCAGTCGCCGCCCTTCCCCTACTGGCTCGAATCCGACCGCGAAGTGATGAACGAGCGCCTGGAAGAAGAGCTGCATGGCCGTGCCCTGCCCGGCGGCTTCCAGGTGCGCGTGAAGCGCAAGAACGGCAGCGTGTTCAACGCCCGGCTCTACGTGTCGCCGCTGATCGACGCGCGCGGCCACCAGACCGGCTGGATGACGTCAATGACCGACATCACCGAGCCCACACGCATCCGCGAGCAGTTGTCGGCTTCGTACGAACGCTTCACCACCGTGCTGGAAGCGCTCGATGCGGCCGTGTCCGTCGCGCCCATCGGCAGCGAGGAACTGCTGTTCGCCAACAAGCTGTACCGGCTCTGGTTCGGCTCCGACACCGTGGGCCATCTGGGCATGGTCGCGCAGGCAGGTGTGCCAGCCTCGAATGCGCACGACGAAGGCCTCGACGACGTCGATCCGTACGCGGGCCTGCCGATCGACACGCTCACCGCGGCGCAGGCGGCCAACAACGAAATCTTCGTGCCGCACCTCGGCAAATGGCTCGAAGTGCGTTCGCGCTACCTGACATGGGTCGACGGCCGCCTCGCGCAGCTGGTGATCGCCACCGACATCACGCCGCGCCGCGACGCCGAGGAGCAGGCCGCCGCGCAGGCCGACAAGGCCCAGGCTGCGAGCCGCCTCATCACGATGGGCGAAATGGCCTCCAGCGTGGCCCATGAGCTCAACCAGCCGCTGACCGCCATCACCAACTACTGCAACGGGATGATGTCGCGCATCAAGGGCCAATCGATCGACAACGACGCGCTGCTCGCCGCGCTCGAGAAGACGTCGAAGCAGGCTCAGCGCGCAGGCCAGATCATCCAGCGCATCCGCTCCTTCGTGAAGCGCAGCGAACCCAACCGCACGCCGGCCGACGTGGCCACCATGGTGAGCGAGGCGGTCGAGCTGGCGGGCATCGAGCTGCGCCGGCGCAACGTGCGCCTGAACCACTACGTGGCCGCGCGGCTGCCGGTGGTGCGCGTCGATCCGATCCTCATCGAGCAGGTGATGGTCAACCTGCTGAAGAACGCGGCCGAATCCATCGACATCGCCGAGCGCCCGCTGGCGCGCCGCAGCGTCGAGCTGCGCGTGCTGCCCAAGGTCATCGAAGGCCACAACGCCATCGAGTTCTCGGTGCAGGACACCGGCAAGGGGCTCGCTCCGGAAGTGATGGACCGGCTCTACGAGGCCTTCTTCTCCACCAAGCCCGAGGGCATGGGCATCGGCCTGAATCTGTGCCGCACCATCGTCGAGTCGCACCGCGGCCGGATGCAGGCGGAGAACATCTACAATGGCCCGGATGTGATCGGATGCCGTTTTTCCTTCTGGATTCCGGTGTTGGACGCTATCAGTTCCGTAGCTAGCGACGAGGCAAAGGTACCTGCATGAGTTTGATTCCGAAGAAGGGCACGGTCTATGTCGTCGACGACGACGAAGCCGTACGCGATTCGCTGCAATGGCTGCTCGAGGGCAAGGACTACAGAGTCCGCTGTTTCGATTCCGCCGAATCCTTTCTCTCCCGATACGACCCGCGCGAAGTCGCCTGTTTGATCGTCGACATCCGCATGGCCGGCATGACCGGCCTCGAACTGCAGGATCGATTGATCGAACGGCGCTCCCCGCTTCCGATCGTGGTCATCACCGGCCACGGCGACGTGCCGATGGCGGTCGACTCCATGAAGAAGGGCGCGATGGATTTCATCCAGAAGCCCTTCAACGACGAAGAGCTCGTCACGCTGGTCGAGCGCATGCTCGAACATGCGCGCGGCGCTTTCACGCAGCACCAGCAGTCCGCCAGCCGCGATGCGCTGCTGTCCAAGCTCACGGGCCGCGAGGCGCAGGTGCTCGAACGCATCGTCGCCGGGCGCCTGAACAAGCAGATCGCCGACGACCTGGGCATCAGCATCAAGACGGTGGAGGCGCACCGCGCCAACATCATGGAAAAGCTCAACGCCAACACCGTGGCCGATCTGCTCAAGATCGCGCTCGGACAGGCGGCACCCGCGGCCAAGGCCTAGAAGCTATCCCCTCGATAGCAATGCATGTCCCCCACGCCTGCGCAAGCGGGCGTTTTTACTTGGAAAATCGAAACCGATGACCGCCCAACTGATCGACGGCAACGCCCTCGCCAAAACCATTCGTGCCGAGGTGTCCGGCCGCACCGCCGCGCTGAAGGCGCGCGGCGTGAACCCGGCGCTGTCCATCATCTTGGTGGGCAGCGATCCGGCGAGCCAGGTCTACACGAAGCACAAGGTCAACGACAGCACCGAGACCGGCCTGCAGGCCACGCTCGAGACCTACCCCGCCGACCTGAGCGAAGCTGACTTGCTGGCCCGCATCCGCGCCCTCAACGACGACCCGAAGGTGCACGGCATCCTGGTTCAGCTGCCGCTGCCCAAGCACATGGACAGCCAGAAGGTCATCGAGACGATCTCGCCTGCCAAGGACGTCGACGGCTTCCACGTCGCCAGCGCCGGCGCGCTGATGACCGGCGCCCCCGGCTTCTGGCCCTGCACGCCGCACGGCTGCATGAAGATGCTCGAATCCATCGGCTACGACCTGCGCGGCAAGCACGCGGTGGTCATCGGCCGCAGCAACATCGTCGGCAAGCCGATGGCCATGATGCTGCTGGCCAAGAGCGCCACCGTGACCATCTGCCACAGCGCCACGCAAGACCTCGGCGCCATCACGCGGCAGGCCGACGTGATCGTGGCTGCCGTGGGCAAGCTCGATCTCCTGACGGCCGACATGGTGAAGCCCGGTGCAATCGTCATCGACGTGGGGATGAACCGCAAGGCAGACGGCAAGCTGGCCGGCGACGTCGATTTCGACAGCGTGAAGGAAGTGGCCGGCTGGATCACGCCCGTGCCCGGCGGCGTCGGCCCGATGACCCGCGCCATGCTCCTCGTCAACACCCTTGAAGCTGCGGAACGCGCCGCCAAGTGATTTCCATGGCCACCACGAACAACCCCCTCCTCGACTTCAACGATCTCCCGCTGTTCGACCGCATCAAGCCCGAGCATGTGGCGCCCGCGGTCGACACGCTGCTGGCCGATGCCGAGACCGCGCTGCAGACGGTGACGGCGTCCGAATTCCCGGCCGACTGGAACGCGATCTCCAAGGTGCTCGACGTGGCCTCCGAACGCTTCAGCCGCGCCTGGGGTGCCGTCGGCCACCTTAACGCCGTGGCTGACACGCCGGAGCTACGCGCTGCCTACAACGAGGCCATGCCGCGCGTCACCGCCTTCTGGACCCGCCTGGGTTCCGATGAGCGGCTTTACGCCAAGTACAAAGCCATCGACGTCGCCACCTTGAACCCCGAGCAGCGCCAGGCGCACAAGAACGCCGTGCGCAACTTCGTGCTCGGCGGCGCCGAGCTGCAGGGCGATGCCAAGAAGCGCTTCGCCGACATCCAGGAACGCCAGGCCGAGCTCAGCCAGAAGTTCAGCGAAAACGCGCTCGACGCGACCGATGCTTTCGCCTACTACGCCGCCCTGGGCGAACTCGAGGGCGTGCCCGAGGACGTCGTGAGCGCCGCACGTGCGGCCGCCGAAGCCGACGGCAAGGAAGGCTACAAGCTCACGCTCAAGATGCCGTGCTACCTGCCGGTGATGCAGTTCGCCAAAAGCAGCGCGCTGCGCGAGAAGCTCTACCGCGCCTACGTCACGCGCGCCAGCGAATTCGGCGATACCGCCTTCGACAACACCGCGCTCATAACCGAGATCCTCGCGTTGCGCGGGGAAGAAGCGAAGCTGCTGGGCTACCGGAACTACGGCGAGCTGTCCGTCGTGCCGAAGATGGCCGAATCGCCCGAGCAAGTCGTCAAGTTCCTGCGCGATCTCGCCACCAAGGCCAAGCCCTATGGCGAGCGCGACCTGGCCGACCTGCGGGTCTTCGCCTCGGAGCAACTGAGCATCACCGACCCGCAACCCTGGGACTGGAGCTACATCGGCGAGAAGCTCAAGGAAGCGCGCTATGCCTTCAGCGAGCAGGAGGTGAAGCAGTACTTCCCGGCGCCGAAGGTCATGGCCGGTCTGTTCAAGATCGTCGAGACGCTGTTCGAGGTGTCGATCCGCCGCGATTCGGCGCCCACGTGGCATCCGAGCGTCGAGTTCTATCGCATCGAACGCGCCGGCCAGAAGGTCGGCCAGTTCTACCTCGACCCCTCGGCCCGCGCCGCCAAGCGCGGCGGCGCCTGGATGGACGATGTGCGGGCCCGCTGGCTGCGCCCCGACAACGGCGTGCTGCAGACGCCGGTCGCACAGCTGGTGTGCAACTTCGCCAGCGGCGTCGACGGCAAGCCGCCGCTGCTCACGCACGACGACGTGACCACCCTCTTCCACGAGTTCGGCCACGGCCTGCACCACATGCTCACGCAGGTGAACGAGCGCGACGTCTCGGGCATCAGCGGTGTCGAGTGGGACGCGGTCGAGCTGCCGAGCCAGTTCATGGAAAACTTCTGCTGGGAGTGGGACGTGCTCAAGCACATGACCGCCCACGTCGACACCGGCGAGCCGCTGCCGCGCGCGCTGTTCGACAAGATGACGGCCGCCAAGAACTTCCAGAGCGGCCTGCAGACGCTGCGCCAGATCGAATTCTCGCTGTTCGACATGCTGCTGCACACCGAGTACCACGCGGCCGCCGCCCAACCCGGCGACGTGATGGCGCTGCTCGGCAAGGTACGCGCCGAGGTGGCCGTGATGCCCTCGCCGCCGTTCAGCCGCACGCCGAATACCTTCAGCCACATCTTCTCGGGCGGCTACGCGGCCGGCTACTACAGCTACAAGTGGGCCGAGGTGCTGAGCGCCGATGCCTACGCGGCCTTCGAGGAAACCGTGGGCGCCGACGGCGAGCCGAACATCGAGACCGGCCGCAAGTACCGCCAGGCCATCCTGGAGGCCGGGGGCAGCCGCAGCGCCATGGATTCGTTCAAGGCCTTCCGCGGCCGCGAGCCCCAGCTTGATGCGCTGCTGCGACACCAAGGCATGGCGGAGCCCCAGCCCGCTTGATGCGGCGCTGAAGCTTGCGATACTCGGGCGATGCATCCGATTTACAAATTCTCACTGCATCGCCTGACCGGCCTCGCCCTTGTGCTCGTTGCCGCGGGTGCGATGGCACAGCCTGTCTACCGCCAGGTCGACAAGAACGGCAAGGTCACCTTCTCGGACCGCGCCCCGACCGCCAGCGCCGAAGCGGCTTCGGGGCCGCAAGGCGGCGTCACCACGCCCACCAACGCTGGCCTGCCGTACGAATTGCGGCAGGTGGCGCAGCGCTACCCCGTCACGCTGTACAGCAGCGACGATTGCGGGCCCTGCAGCGTAGCCCGCTCGCTGCTCGTCACGCGCGGCATCCCGTTCGATGAGCGAACCGTCAAGAGCAACGAGGAAGTCCAGGCGCTGCAGCGCCTGAGCAGTCAGAGTTCGCTGCCGCTGCTGACCATCGGGTCGCAGCAGCTCAAGGGCTTCTCGGATGCCGAGTGGTCGCAGTACCTCGACGCGGCCGGCTATCCCAAGAGCAACAGCCTGCCTGCGGGCTACCGCAATGGCCTGGTGCGGCCACTGATCGCGCAACAGGCAGCGCCCGCAGCCCGGACTCCTGCGGCGCCGGCTGCGCAGCCCGCCCCGCCGCCGCCCGCCTCGAGCGAACCGACCCCGAGCAACCCGGCCGGCATCAAGTTCTGACCCAGGCCGCGCTGGCGGCCGCGGATCGTCAGGCGAACTGCATCGTCTTCACGCCCGTCGGGGTGCCCAGCAGGCACACGTCGGCTTTCTGGTGCGCAAAGACGCCCACCGTCACCACGCCCGGCCATTGGCTCACCTCGGACTCGAAGGCCAGCGGATCGGTGATCCGCAGGCCAGTCACGTCCACGATGTGCTGACCATTGTCGGTAACCAGCGGCAGGCCGTCCCTCTCGCGCACCTGGGCAATGCCGCCCATGCTCGCGAACTGGCGCATCACCCGGCGCGCGGCCATCGGAATCACCTCCACCGGCAGCGGAAACGCACCCAGCGCATCGACCAGCTTGGACGCATCGGCGATGCAGATGAACTTGCGCGACTGCGCCGCCACGATCTTTTCGCGCGTGAGCGCGGCGCCGCCGCCCTTCACCATGAAGCCGCGGTGGTCGATTTCGTCAGCGCCGTCGATGTAGACGGCCAGTTCTTCCACCTCGTTGCTGTCGAACACCGGGATGCCCAGTGCCCGCAGGCGCTCGGTCGAGGCTACCGAACTGGAGACGGCGCCCTTGATCTCGTCCTTGATGGTGGCCAGCGCGTCGATGAACTTGTTCACCGTGGAGCCGGTGCCGACGCCGACGATCTCGCCCTTGACCACATAGGCCAGCGCGGCAAGGCCGACCTGGGCCTTGAGTTCGTCCTGAGAAAGAGGGGTTGGGGTGGCGGGTGCGGTCATCGCGGAGAATCCTTGGCTCATAGAAGTTCAGAATTATCCGATGCCCCTGCTGATGCCCTCTTCGCTCTACGGCCTGGCCCGCCCTTTCCTGTTCGGTTTCGACCCCGAGCACGCCCACGAACTCACGCTGGACGGCCTGGCACGCACCCAGAACACGCCGCTGGCCTGCGCCTATTCGGCACCGCGCGTGAATGATCCGATCCAGCTCGCCGGCCTGAGCTTTCCGAACCGCGTGGGCCTGGCGGCCGGCCTCGACAAGAACGCACGCTGCATCGATGCCTTCGCCGCCATGGGCTTCGGATTCGTCGAGGTCGGCACGGTGACGCCGAAGGCCCAGCCGGGCAACCCCAAGCCGCGCGTGTTCCGGCTGCCGCAGCGCGATGCGCTGATCAACCGGCTCGGCTTCAACAACGAAGGGCTCGACGCCTTCCTGGCCAATGTGCAGAAGGCGCGTTTCCGCAAGGCCGGCAGCGGCGCCAGGTCGCCGATGCTGCTGGGCCTGAACATCGGCAAGAACGCCGCCACGCCGATCGAGCGCGCGGTGGACGACTACCTGCTCTGCCTCGACGGCGTGTACCCGCATGCCGACTACGTGACGATCAACATCTCGAGTCCCAACACCGCCAACCTGCGCACGCTGCAGAGCGATGAGGCGCTCGACGCACTGCTCGGCGCAGTCGCCGAACGGCGCGAGGCGCTGGCCGCGCGCCACAACAAGCGCTCCCCGCTGTTCGTGAAGATCGCCCCCGATCTCGACGAGGCCCAGGTCGCGGTGATTGCCGCCACGCTGAAGCGCCACGGCATGGATGGCGTGATCGCCACCAACACAACGCTCGCGCGCGATGCAGTCAAGGGCCTGCCGCATGCCGAGGAAGCAGGTGGACTGTCGGGTGCACCGGTGCGCGAGGCCAGCAACCGCGTCGTGGCGCAACTGCGCGCGGCGCTGGGATCGGGCTTTCCGATCATCGGTGTTGGCGGCATCCTGAGCGGTGCCGATGCCAGGGCCAAGATCGCCGCGGGTGCGGACGTGGTGCAGATCTACACCGGCCTGATCTATCGCGGCCCCGCGCTGGTCCGCGAAGCCGCCCAGGCCCTGCTGCGGGATCGCAGCAAGGCCTGAGCTTCGTTCTTCTCGTTCAGCGCATGCGCCAGAGTATTGGCGCGATGACCGCGGCCCAGCGCAACAGCCGCTTCGGCCGGACCACCACCACAGCAACGGCGGCAACAACGCCGGTGGCCACTGGATGCGCACGCGCGATGCGCAGTGCGGCAGCGGGGGCCGATTCGTTGGGCGGAGGCGCTTCGCCCTCGCCCGAACCCGAACCGTCTGCCGGCTGCGCCTCGCGTCCGCCCTGCATCGTCGCGATGCGTTGGCGCTGGCGGTCCATGCGCGCCAGCAGTTCCTCGCGCGTGGCGGGACGTGGAGGGCGCGGTGCTCCTTCGTCCTGCTCCGGGTCCTTGCCCAGCCCGAAGCGGTCCTGGACCCAGTCCCAGTCGCGTTCGAACTCGCGGCGCGCCGGCACGAAGGCGTTGGATGCATTACGCAACGTCAGCAGCAAGCCGACGGCGGCCGCCAGCCAGAGCACGATCCACACGCCCGCCACGGACCATGCGGCAGTGATGCGATATGGCGTTTCCCAGAAATGAACCACCACCGCCACGGACAGCAGGGCCACCGTGACCGTGGTCAGCCCCAGCACGGCCAGACTGAAAACGAGCATCAACTTGAGACGCTGCTTCTCGTCCTCCCAGGCCATGTGCAGCAGTTGCACCCGGTCTTCAGCCGCCAGCGCGCCTTCGGCGGCGGCGATGCGCAGCCGCCGAATCCGGGCGTTCAGCCCGAACAGGGACGACAGCCTCATGGGCTGGCTCCGGCCATGTCTGGGCGAACGATGCTGCGGCGGCGAATGCTCAGGTCAGCGGCGGCCAAGCAATAGGCCCACCAGCACGCCGACAGCCAGTGCAGCACCGGCGATCTGCCATGGTTCGTCATGGGCGTAGGCGTTGGCGGAATTGGCCGCTTCGCGGGCCTTCTTGGCGGCGAGCTTGCTCTTCTCGGCCGCTAGTTCGCGGGCGATGGCCAGCTTGGTGTCGATGCGCTGGCGCAGCGCCTTGATGTGGGGAACCGAATCCAGGTCCTTGCTTGCCAGCACGCCGCGCACGTCGCTTGCGATGTCTTCGGCCGCTGCTTCAAGATTTTGGGATGCACTCATTGGAATCTTTCCTCCATTGATGACACCGGCACCGCGCCGGCGGCTTTCACGCCAGCGATGGCGTCCTGTCATGTTACAGGCACAAAAGGCCCTCAGGCGCGACAGATGTGCAGACTTTGGCGCGAGATGCCACTTCATTGCGCACGAGCGCGCTTCATTCGTCCGCCAGCAGGCGCGCGACGTGCCGCCCGATGGCCAGGCTGCTCGTGAGGCCCGGCGACTCGATACCGAAGAGATTGACCAGTCCTTGCACGCCATGCGAGTCGGGTCCGTCGATCATGAAGTCCGCCGCCGGCTCGCCCGGGCCAGAGATTTTCGGCCGCATGCCCGCATAGCCCGGGATCAAGGCACCGTCGGGCAGCGCGGGCCAGTACTTGCGCACCTCGGCATAGAAATCGTCGCCGCGCGTGGGGTCCACCACCAGGTCGTCAGGCGAGGACACCCACTGCACGTCGGGCCCGAACTTGGCTTGGCCGCCCAGGTCGATCGTGAGGTGCACGCCCAATCCGCCCGGCTCGGGCACGGGATAGACGAGGCGCCCGAACGGCGCCCGGCCCGACAGGGTGAAGTAGTTGCCCTTGGCGAAGTATTCCTTGGGCACCGCCGAAGACGGCAGGCCCTCGAATCGCCGTGCCAGCGACGGCGCGCCGAGACCTGCCGCATTGACCACGCTACGGCAACGCAACGCCGTGCCGTCCTCCGCGATCAGGACGACAGTCCCATCGCCACATTCGGCGCGCGTGATTGGCGATTTCAGTGCCAGCATGCCGCCTGAGTTCTCGATGTCGCCGAGCAGGCTCAGCATGAGCGCATGGCTGTCCACGATGCCGGTGCTCGGCGAATGCAGCGCCGCGACGCAATGAAGTTGCGGCTCCAGCGCGATGGCCTGCTGCGCGGTCATCATCGCCAGGTCGCCGACACCGTTCGCCGCAGCCTTGACCCGAATGGCTTCGAGCTGGTCCGCCTGTCCTGGCGACGTCGCCACGATGAGCTTGCCGCAGCGCCGATGCGGCACACCGCGCTCCGCCGCGTAGGCGTACAGCAGTTCCTTCCCTTCGACGCAAAGCTTCGCCTTCAGCGAGCCCTCTGGGTAGTAGATGCCCGCATGAATGACCTCGCTGTTGCGCGAACTCGTGCCCGTGCCGATGGCACGTTCGGACTCGAGCACCAGCACCTCCCGGCCGGCGAGCGCCAAGGCGCGCGCCACTGCCAGCCCCACCACACCGGCGCCGATGACGGCGCAATCAATTTCTTCCATCGCGCGAGCTTAGCGCGGCCCACGCGCGGAATTCAATGCACGGAGGGTGGCGGCTCGGGATCGGTAGGTTCGTCGGGTGGCGTGCTCGGCCCTTCGTCGGGCTCGACGGGCAGATCCGGTGTGACAGGTGTCGGAAGGTCGGGATGGGTGGCCATGGTGGCGCTCCTTTCCCATTGGTTCTAGAACTCCGGCATGGAAAGTTCAAACGGCCCTTGGCTGCACTTGCCGTCGGTGCGGACCGACAGCTCATTGGCCGCGCGCCAGGCATTCCGGAGAACCGCGACCTGTTCGGCGCTCAGTGGATCCAGAAGAAAACGCGCAACAAAAAAGCGACCTGGAAATCCAGGTCGCTTTTTGATTTTGGTGGGCGGTGGAGGTTTCGAACCTCCGACCCCAGCAGTGTGAATGCTGTGCTCTACCCCTGAGCTAACCGCCCCGAAACGCTGCTGTTCGACCTCAGCGCCTTGAAAACGTATCGCGTTGTGCGAAGCCTCAGATTATGCCATAGCTTTTCAGCTGTTTTCCCGAAACAGCGTGCGGCCGCCACTCGATTTGTCGAGTTGCACCAACACCGCCTCGTGCGCGGTCAGTTCGTGCTCGGCCGCCACGATCACCGGCAGATCGAACTGGCTCAGGTCGATGGCCACCACGGTGGTGCCTTGCGCGGGCTCGCTCGAGGCCACGTCGATCAGCAGCGCATCCTGGCCGCGCGTGAGGTTGATGTAGACGTCCGCCAGCAGCTGCGCGTCGAGCTTGGCGCCGTGGAAGGTGCGGTTGGAGCGGTCGACGCCGAAGCGGTCGCACAGCGCATCCAGCGAATTGCGCTTGCCCGGGTAGACCTGCTTGGCCATGGCCAGCGTGTCGGTCACTTCGCCGACGAAGGTGCGCAGCAGCGGCAAACCGGCGCGCTCGAATTCCTTGTTGAGAAAACCGACGTCGAAGGCCGCGTTGTGAATGATCAGCTCGGCATCGCGCAGGTATTCGACGATGTCGTTGGCCAGCGTGGCGAACTTCGGCTTGTCGCGCAGGAAGTCGGTCGTCAGGCCGTGGACCTTGAGCGCGTCCTCATGGCTCTCGCGCTCGGGGTTGAAGTAGATGTGCAGGTCATTGCCGGTGAGCTTGCGGGCAAATAGCTCCACGCAGCCAAGCTCGATGACGCGGTCGCCGTTCTCGGCGGAAAGGCCGGTGGTTTCAGTGTCGAGGACGATCTGGCGCGACATACGTTGGCTCTTTCAATGATTCTCTTTGGCGTGGTTGATCGAGTACTTGGGAATCTCGATAGTCACATTTTCCTGCGCCAGGATCGATTGACAACTCAGGCGCGACTGCGGCTCCAGCCCCCAGGCACGGTCGAGCAGATCTTCCTCGCCCTCTTCCGCTTCGTTGAGCGAGTTGAAGCCCTCCCGCACGATCACGTGGCAGGTGGTGCAGGCGCAGCTCATCTCGCACGCGTGCTCGATGTTGATGTCGTTGTCGAGCAGGGCCTCGCAGATCGAGGTGCCGGCCGGCGCGGTGATCTCGGCGCCTTGCGGGCAATACTCGGGATGCGGGTAGATCTTGATCGTGGGCATGTTGTTGTTCTAGAGAGATTCGACCTTGCGCCCGGCAAGCGCGCGCGCAATGCCCGCGTTCATGCGCTGGGCGGCGAAGGCCTCGGTGTCGTCGGCCAGCTTCTTGGTGGCCGCTTCGATGGCGGCGGCCTCGTTGCTGCTCTTGGCGGTCTCGCGCAACTGCGCCATCGATGCGTCGATGACCGCGCGCTCTTCAACGTTCAACAGGTCGCCGTCTGCATCGAGCGCGCTCTGCGTGGCGAGCAGCATGCGGTCGGCGTCGACGCGTGCTTCCACGAGCGCGCGGGCCTGCATGTCCTGCTGCGCGGTGGAGAAGCTTTCCTGCAGCATGGTCGCGATCTGGTCGTCCGACAGGCCGTACGACGGCTTGACCGCCACGCTGGCTTCGACGCCGCTGCCCTGCTCCTTCGCGCTCACGCTGAGCAGGCCGTCGGCATCGACCGTGAAGGTCACGCGGATGCGTGCCGCGCCGGCCACCATCGGCGGAATGCCGCGCAGCGTGAAGCGCGCGAGGCTGCGGCAGTCGGACACGAGATCGCGCTCGCCCTGCACCACGTGCAGCGTCATCGCCGTCTGACCATCTTGATAGGTCGTGAAGTCCTGCGCCATCGCAGTCGGAATGGTCTGGTTGCGCGGCACGATGCGCTCGACCAGGCCGCCCATGGTCTCGATGCCAAGCGACAGCGGAATCACGTCGAGCAGCAACAGCTCACCCGCACCGTTGTTGCCGGCCAGCTGGTTGGCCTGGATGGCAGCACCGAGCGCCACGACCTCGTCGGGATTCAGGTTGACCAGCGGATCGCGGCCGAAGAAATCGGCAACGGCACGCCGGACCTGAGGCATGCGGGTGGACCCGCCGACCAGCACGATGCCTTTCAGGTCGTCGGGCTTGAGCTTCGCGTCGCGCAGCGCCTTGCGCACGGCGGCGATGGTGCGGTCGGTGAGCGGCTGGGTGGCGGTGTAGAACTGCTCGCGCGTCAGGTCGAGGCTGGCGGTTGCGCCTGCCACTTCCGCGCGGAAGACGGTGGATTCCGAATCGGTCAGCGCCTCTTTCGCGGCCCGCGCGGCAACCAGCAACGCCGCCTTGTCGGCATCGCTGCCGGCGTGCAGGCCCGTCTGGGCGAGCACGAAGCCGGCCAGCGCGTGGTCATAGTCGTCGCCGCCGAGGGCGGAATCGCCGCCCGTGGCAATTACCTCGAACACGCCCTGAGTGAGCCGCAGGATCGAGATGTCGAAGGTGCCGCCGCCCAGGTCGTAAACCGCGTAGACGCCCTCGCTGGCGTTGTCCAGGCCGTAGGCGATGGCGGCGGCGGTGGGCTCGCTGATCAGTCGCAGCACGTTGAGGCCGGCCAGCTGCGCGGCGTCCTTGGTCGCCTGGCGCTGGCCTTCGTCGAAATACGCCGGTACGGTGATGACGGCGCCGTAGAGCTCGTCGTCGAAGGTGTCTTCGGCGCGGAAGCGCAGCGTGGCCAGGATCTCGGCGCTGATCTCGACGGGCGACTTCTCGCCGGCCAAGGTCTGCACCTTCACCATGCCGCCGTCATCACCGCCGATGCGGTACGACATGGCGTCGCGGTTCGCGATGTCGGCGAGACCGCGGCCCATGAGCCGCTTGACCGAGGTGATGGTGTTGGCGGGGTCCTGCGCGCGCGCGGCCGCTGCGTCGAAGCCGATCTGGCGGCGATCGCCTTCAAGGTAGCGCACCGCTGAAGGCAGCAGCACGCGGCCCTGGTCGTCGGGCAGGCATTCAGCCACGCCGTTGCGCACCGCGGCCACCAGCGAATGGGTGGTGCCAAGGTCGATGCCCACGGCGATGCGGCGCTGATGCGGGTCGGGCGCCTGGCCGGGTTCGGAAATCTGAAGGAGAGCCATGGCCCTTATTGTCCCAATTGATCGAATTTGGCTTCGACGTCCTGTCCGAAGCGCTCAATGAACATGAGGGCTCTCACCTGTTGTGCGGCGGCGGGGTAGTCGCCTTTTTCGTCGATCAGCCAGTCGAGGGACGAAAGTGCGCGGGCGCGGCCGGTCTCGACCTCGGCCTGCAGCTTCTCGAGCGAGGCGGTGCCCTCGACCTCATCGAGCGCCTCGCGCCACTCCATCTGCTGCATCAGGAATTCCGGCGGCATCGCGGTGTTGTTCTCGGTGTTCAGCGGCGCATCGTGCAATTCGCAGATGTAGCTGGCGCGGCGGATCGGGTCCTTGAGCCGATGGTAGGCCTCGTTGATGCGCACCGACCATTGCATGGCCACGCGCTGCGCCGCGGCTCCCTGCGCGGCAAAGCGGTCTGGGTGAACCTCGCGCTGCAGTTCTTTCCAGCGCGCGTCGAGCACGGCGCGGTCCTGCGCGAAAGTCGCCGGGACGGCAAACAGTTGAAAGTCGGTGTCGTTCAGGTTCATGGCAAGAAAAAACCGCCAGCACATGACATGGTGGCGGCTGTGGTCGCGCTCAGCGACGACGCGTCAAATGCGAAAACTTTCCCCGCAACCGCAGCGATCACGCTCGTTCGGGTTGATGAACTTGAAGCCTTCGTTCAGGCCTTCGCGCACGAAGTCGAGCTGCGTCCCGTCGATGTAGGCCAGGCTCTTCGGGTCGACCAGCACCTTCACGCCGTGGTCTTCGAACACCACGTCTTCAGGCGTGAACTCGTCCACGTATTCGAGCTTGTAGGCCAGGCCCGAGCAGCCCGTGGTCTTCACGCCCAGCCGCACGCCCACGCCCTTGCCTCGCTTGCCGAGGTAGCGGGTGACGTGTCGCGCAGCGGCTTCGGTCAGCGTAACGGCCATGTCAGTGGACGGCTTCGGCAGCGGACTCGGCGGTCTTGACGCCGTGCTTGGCCTTGTAGTCGCTCACAGCGGCCTTGATCGCGTCTTCGGCCAGGATGGAGCAGTGGATCTTCACGGGCGGCAGCGCCAGCTCTTCGGCGATCTGCGCATTCTTGAGCGCAGCCGCTTCGTCCAGCGTCTTGCCCTTGACCCATTCAGTCACGAGCGACGACGAGGCGATGGCCGAGCCGCAGCCGTAGGTCTTGAAGCGCGCATCTTCGATCACCCCGGTTTCGGGGTTGACCTTGATCTGCAGCTTCATCACGTCGCCGCAGGCCGGCGCGCCGACCATGCCGGTGCCTACCGAGTCGTCGCCCTTTTCGAAGGAGCCGACGTTGCGGGGATTTTCGTAGTGGTCGATGACCTTGGAAGAATATGCCATGGTGTACCTCTCAAACTTTGTTCAATCGTGGAGCCTTGGGCTGCCCTGTATCAGTGGGCCGACCACTGGATCGTGCTGATGTCGACGCCGTCCTGGAACATCTCCCACAGGGGACTCAGCTCGCGAAGCTTGGCAACGTTGTGCTTGATGGTCGAAATGGCGTAGTCGATTTCTTCTTCGGTCGTGAAGCGGCCGATGGTCATGCGCAGGCTGCTGTGGGCCAACTCGTCGCTGCGGCCCAGGGCGCGCAGCACGTAGCTGGGCTCGAGGCTGGCCGAAGTGCAGGCCGAACCCGACGACACCGCCAGGCCCTTGATGCCCATGATCAGCGACTCGCCTTCGACGTAGTTGAAGCTCATGTTCAGGTTATGCGGCACGCGGTGCTCGAGGTCGCCGTTGATGAACACCTGTTCGACGTCCTTCAGGCCGTCGAGCAGACGCTTCTGCAGGCGAGTCGCATGGGCGATGTCGTCCTTCATCTCGAGCTTGGCGATGCGGTAGGCCTCGCCCATGCCGACGATCTGGTGCGTCGGCAGGGTGCCCGAACGCATGCCGCGCTCGTGGCCACCGCCGTGCATTTGCGCCTCGAGGCGGATGCGCGGCTTGCGGCGCACGTACAAGGCACCGATACCCTTGGGGCCGTAGGTCTTGTGCGAAGCCAGGCTCATCAGGTCGATGGGCAGCTTCGTGATGTCGATCTCGACCTTGCCGGTGGCCTGGGCCGAATCGACGTGGAAGATCACGCCCTTTTCGCGGCAGGCATTGCCGAGCGCTACCACGTCCTGGATCACGCCGATCTCGTTGTTCACGAACAGCACGCTGGCCAGGATGGTGTCGGGACGAATGGCCGCCTTGAACTTCTCGAGGTCGACGAGACCGTTTTCCTCGACGTCGAGGTAAGTAACCTCGAAGCCCTGGCGCTCCAGTTCACGCATGGTGTCGAGCACGGCCTTGTGCTCGGTCTTCAGCGTGATCAGGTGCTTGCCCTTGCCCTTGTAGAAGTGGGCCGCGCCCTTAAGCGCGAGGTTGATCGACTCGGTAGCGCCCGAGGTCCACACGATTTCGCGAGAATCTGCGTTGATCAGCTCAGCCACCTGGCCGCGCGCTTTCTCGACCGCCTCTTCAGCCTCCCAGCCCCAGGCATGGCTGCGCGATGCCGGATTGCCGAAGTGTTCGCGCAACCAGGGAATCATGGCGTCGACCACACGCGGGTCGACCGGCGTGGTCGCGCCGTAATCGAGATAGATCGGGAAATGAGGAGTTACGTCCATGGCTGGCTCGTGCTGGCGGGGGGTTGTTTTTTGATCTGGGCTGCTCGTGCTGGCGCCCGGAGGCGCCGCCTGAAATCAGGTCTCAGGACTTGGCGAAGGCGTTGCCGAGGGCGAACACCGAATTCGGCGCATTCACGCGAATCGGCTTGACCACCGGCTGCGCCGAGATGGCACGCTTGACGACCGGCTTGTTCTCGATCTGCACGCCCTTGGCGATCTGGTCGTCGACCAGCTTCTGCAAGGTGACGGAATCGAGGAACTCGACCATGCGCTGGTTCAGCGAGGCCCAGAGTTCGTGCGTCATGCAGCGGCCGGCTTCGCCCAGGCAGTTTTCCTTGCCGCCGCACTGAGTGGCATCGATAGGCTCATCGACGGAAACAATGATGTCGGCCACGGTGATATCCACAGCCTTGCGACCGAGGCTGTAACCGCCGCCGGGGCCGCGGGTCGACTCGACAAGCTCGTGGCGGCGCAGCTTGCCGAACAGCTGTTCGAGGTACGACAGCGAAATCTGCTGCCGCTGGCTGATCGCGGCCAGCGTGACCGGACCGGTGTTCTGACGCAGCGCCAGATCGATCATTGCCGTGACCGCAAAACGGCCTTTGGTAGTGAGACGCATCGCAAGCTCCTTCAAGTGCTTACCGTTGAAATGACACCGTGGCCTGGACCGCGGTGACTTCGTCTCCGCCCTGCCCGATCCCTGACGCTGGTGAACCAGCCGGTGGGAGTCGGTCCTTCATCGCGAAGTTCTTTTTTGTTGTTGAGTATTTCGGTCAAGTATAGCAGAAGGCCCTGAACCGCGCTGGGGTAAACCCCAGCGCGGTTCGCTTGAAGAATGCGAACTCCGAACTAGCGCGTCCCGCCTACTGCGGCAGGATCGCGATGTTGTCACTGCCCGACGCCCCGAATGCCTGCTCCCGCAGCAGCGCCAGTTGGTCGCGCACCCGGGCCGCCTTCTCGAATTCGAGGTTGCGGGCGTGTTCCAGCATCTGCTTTTCGAGCCGCTTGATCTCCCGGGCGATGTCCTTCTCGCTCATGTCCTCGACCTTGGCGCGTTCGAGGTCGAGCTTGGCCATTTCCTTGCCGGTCTTCTCACTGTAGACGCCGTCGATCAGGTCGCGCACCTGCTTGACGATGCTGCGCGGCGTGATGCCGTTGGCTTCGTTGTGGGCGATCTGTCGGGCGCGGCGGCGCTCGGTTTCGCCGATGGCCTTTTTCATCGACTCTGTCATCCGGTCGGCATACAGGATGGCCTTGCCGTTCAGGTTGCGGGCCGCCCGGCCGATGGTCTGGATCAGCGAACGTTCGGCGCGCAGGAAGCCTTCCTTGTCGGCGTCCAGGATCGCCACCAGCGAAACCTCCGGAATGTCGAGCCCCTCGCGCAGCAGGTTGATGCCCACCAGCACGTCGAAAGTGCCCAGGCGCAGATCGCGCAGGATTTCCACCCGCTCGACCGTGTCGACGTCGCTGTGCAGGTAGCGCACCTTGACGCCGTTGTCGCCCAGGTAGTCGGTCAGCTGCTCG
Organism: Variovorax sp. Root411; assembly: GCF_001425205.1. GTDB lineage: Bacteria > Pseudomonadota > Gammaproteobacteria > Burkholderiales > Burkholderiaceae_C > Variovorax. Next base: position 285,240 of record NZ_LMDW01000020.1, on the reverse strand, counting down.
GCCATGCGCTTGGTCAGCGTGGTGATGAGCACGCGCTCGTGCTTCTCGACGCGGATGCGGATCTCGCCCAGCACGTCGTCAACCTGATGCGTCGCCGGTCGCACCTCGACCTCGGGGTCGATCAGCCCGGTGGGCCGAACCAGCTGTTCGACCACGTTGCCGGCATGGTCCTTCTCGTATTGCGCCGGCGTGGCCGAGACGAAGATGCACTGGCGCATGCGGGTCTCGAACTCCTCGAGCTTGAGCGGACGGTTGTCCAGCGCGCTCGGCAGGCGAAAACCATATTCGACCAGCGTGGTCTTGCGCGCCCGGTCGCCGTTGTACATGCCGCCGAGCTGGCCGATCATCTGGTGGCTCTCGTCGAGGAACATCAGCGCGTCCTTCGGCAGATAGTCCGTCAGCGTGGCCGGCGGCTCACCCGGCGCAGCGCCCGAGAGGTGGCGCGTGTAGTTCTCGATGCCCTTGCAGTGGCCGATCTCGGCGAGCATCTCGAGGTCGAAACGGGTGCGCTGCTCCAGCCGTTGCGCCTCGACCAGCTTGCCCGCGCCCACCAGCTCCTTGAGCCGTTCGCCCAGCTCGATCTTGATGGTTTCCACCGCCGCCATGACCTTGTCGCGCGGCGTCACGTAGTGGCTCGACGGGTACACGGTGAAGCGCGGCACCTTCTGCCGGATGCGCCCCGTCAGCGGGTCGAAGAGCTGCAGCGACTCGATCTCGTCGTCGAACAGTTCGAAGCGGATCGCCAGTTCGCTGTGCTCGGCCGGAAACACGTCGATGGTGTCGCCCCGCACGCGAAAGGTGCCCCGAGCGAAGTCCTGCTCGTTGCGCAGGTACTGCATGCGGATCAGCCGCGAGATCAGGTCGCGCTGGCCGACCTTGTCGCCGACACGGGCAATCAGCCGCATCTCCATGTAGTCCTCGGGCGTGCCGATGCCGTAGATGGCGCTCACCGTGGCCACAATCACCGTGTCGCGCCGCTCCAGCACGCTCTTGGTGGCCGACAAGCGCATCTGCTCGATGTGCTCATTGATGGACGAGTCTTTCTCGATGAACAGGTCGCGCTGCGGCACGTAGGCCTCGGGCTGGTAGTAGTCGTAGTAGCTGACGAAGTACTCGACCGCGTTCTTCGGGAAGAACTCGCGGAATTCGCTGTAGAGCTGCGCCGCCAGCGTCTTGTTGGGCGCGAACACGATGGCCGGGCGGCCCAGCCGGGCGATCACGTTGGCCATGGTGTAGGTCTTGCCCGAGCCGGTCACGCCCAGCAGGGTCTGGAACACCTCGCCGTCGATCACACCCTCGACCAGCCCCTCGATCGCCGTGGGCTGGTCGCCGGCCGGCGGATAAGGCTGAAAAAGCTCGAAGGGCGAGCCCGGATAGCGGACGAATTCCCCCTGTTTCGCTGGCCCGATCGGGTCCAGTTTCTTCAGGTCTGCTATGGCTTCGTTGTTCTCTGGCATGGCTGTTCCCGACAGGTGGCGCTCGCGCCGGTAAAATTCAAGGCAACCGGAAAGGATAAAGCCTCCTCCGGTTGCAGCGAAGCTTTCATCCCAAAGGACCTTTCCATGTCTATGTTCACCGCGGTCGAAATGGCACCGCGCGACCCGATCCTCGGCCTCAACGAGCAATTTGCGGCCGATACCAACCCCAGCAAGGTCAATCTCGGCGTCGGCGTCTATTACGACGACAACGGCAAGCTGCCCCTGCTCCAGTGCGTGCAGGCGGCCGAGCAGAACATGATGAAAGCGCCCACGGCGCGCGGTTATCTCCCGATCGACGGCATTGCCGCGTACGACAACGCCGTGAAGGCGCTGGTCTTCGGCGCCGACAGCGAACCCGTCACCTCGGGCCGCGTGGCCACCATCCAGGCCATCGGCGGCACCGGCGGCCTGAAGGTCGGCGCCGACTTCCTCAAGAAGCTCAACCCCAACGCCAAGGTGCTGATCAGCGACCCGAGCTGGGAAAACCACCGCGCGCTGTTCACCAACGCGGGCTTCGAAGTCGAAAGCTACCCCTATTACGACGCGGCCACGCGCGGCATCACCTTCGACGGCATGCTGGCCGCCCTGAACGCGGCGCCGGCCGGCACCGTCGTCGTGCTGCATGCCTGCTGCCACAACCCGACTGGCTACGACATCACCTCGGCCCAGTGGGACCAGGTGGTCGCCGCCGTCAGGGCCAAGGGCCTCGTGCCCTTCCTCGACATGGCCTACCAGGGCTTCGGCTACGGCCTGAAGGAAGACGGCGCTGCCGTCGCCAAGTTCGTCGATGCCGGCCTGACCTTCTTCGTATCGACCTCTTTCTCGAAGAGCTTCAGCCTGTACGGCGAACGCGTGGGCGCCCTGTCGGTGCTGTGCGAAAGCAAGGAAGAAGCGGGCCGCGTGCTGTCGCAGCTCAAGATCGCCATCCGCACCAACTACAGCAACCCGCCAATCCACGGCGGCGCAGTGGTGGCTGCAGTGCTCAGCAATGCCGAACTGCGCGCGCTCTGGGAAAAGGAACTGGGCGAGATGCGCGTGCGCATCAAGGCCATGCGCCAGAAGCTGGTCGACGGCCTCAAGGCCGCCGGCGTGAAGCAGGACATGAGCTTCATCACCACGCAGATCGGCATGTTCAGCTACTCGGGCCTGACCAAGGACCAGATGGTGCGCCTGCGCAATGAGTTCGGCGTGTACGGCACCGACACCGGCCGCATGTGCGTGGCCGCGCTCAACAGCAAGAACATCGACTACGTCTGCGCGTCGATTGCCAAGGTCATCTGACCGTCAGCTAGATGTGAGGAAATTCGTTTCACGACAATTCCTTCACATTTGGTGAAAAACGGCCCCGGCGGGGGATCTACGTAGGGTAAGGCCCCCTGCGCCCTGCCGATGGCGCTGATATATTGCACCGCAACATTCCACTCCAACACCCGCGATGCTCTACCAACTCTACGAAGCCCAGCGTTCCTTGATGGAGCCCTTCTCGGACTTCGCCCAGGCGGCCTCCAAGCTCTACGGCCAGGGCGCCGTGTGGGGCCAGGTGCCCATGGCCCAGCGCATGGCCGCGGGCTACGACCTGCTCTACCGCCTCGGCAAGGACTACGAGAAGCCCGAGTTCAACATCAAGTCGGTGAAGGTCGACGGTGAAGATGTGGTGATCCAGGAGGCCGTCGAGCTCGACAAGCCGTTCTGCGAGCTGCGCCGTTTCAAGCGCTTCACCGACGAGCCGCACATTCTCAAGACGCTCAAGAGCCAACCCGTGGTGCTGATCGTGGCGCCGCTGTCGGGCCATTACTCCACGCTGTTGCGCGACACCGTGCGCACCATGCTGCAGGACCATAAGGTCTACATCACCGACTGGAAGAACGCGCGCCTCGTGCCGCTGTCGGAAGGCGAGTTCCACCTCGACGACTACATCAACTACGTGCAGGAGTTCATCCGCCGCCTGCAGGCGGAATACGGCAACTGCCACGTGGTGAGCGTGTGCCAGCCGACGGTGCCGGTGCTGGCGGCCGTGTCGCTGATGGCCAGCCGCGGCGAGCAGTTGCCGCTGACCATGACCATGATGGGCGGGCCCATCGATGCGCGCAAGTCGCCCACCGCGGTCAACAACCTCGCGATGAACAAGAGCTTCGAGTGGTTCGAGAACAACGTGATCTACCGCGTGCCGCAAAGCTTCCCGGGCGCTGGCCGCAAGGTCTATCCGGGCTTCCTGCAGCACACCGGCTTCGTGGCAATGAACCCCGACCGCCACGCCAGCAGCCACTACGACTATTTCAAGGACCTGATCAAGGGCGACGACGCCAGCGCCGAGGCTCACCGCAAGTTCTACGACGAGTACAACGCCGTGCTCGACATGGACGCCGATTACTACCTCGAGACGATCCGCGCCGTGTTCCAGGAGTTCAACCTGGTCAATGGCACCTGGGACGTCAGGAACCCGAAGGGCCAGGTGGAGCGCGTACATCCGCAGGACATCCATTCCACCGCCTTGCTCACCGTCGAAGGCGAGCTCGACGACATCTCGGGCTCGGGCCAGACCGAAGCCGCGCACAGCCTGTGCACCGGCATCGCCGACGACAAGCGCGAGCACTACGAAGTCAAGGGCGCGGGCCACTACGGCATCTTCAGCGGCCGCCGCTGGCGCGAACTGGTCTATCCGAAGGTGCTGAAGTTCATCGCGGCCAATGACCAGCCGCAAAGCCGTTCCGGCAACCGCGGCGGCCTCGCAGCCGAGGACACGATCAAGCCGGAGCGCAAGACGGCCGCCGTCGCGGCCAAGAAAGTTCCAGTGAAGAAGGCCGCGACCGTGGCCGTGAAGAAGAAGCCGGCTGCGCGCTGAAGCGCGCGCAGCTTCACCCCATGGACGGGCTCGCCGCACGCATCAACGACGCACTGCCTCAAACGCAGTGCACACGGTGCGGCTACCCAGATTGCGCAGGCTACGCCCAGGCCGTGGCCGGCGGCGAGGCCGGCATCAACCAGTGCCCGCCGGGCGGTGCCGAAGGCATCGAGCGGCTCGCGCAACTCACCGGCCGCGCCGCCCTTCCCCTCGATGCCCAATTCGGCACCGAAGGCCCGCGCGCCATGGCGGTCATCGACGAAGCCTGGTGCATCGGCTGCACGCTATGCCTCGACGCCTGCCCCACCGACGCCATCGTCGGCATCAACAAGCGGATGCACACCGTGATCGAAGCCCACTGCACGGGCTGCGAGCTGTGCATTCCGGTCTGCCCCGTCGACTGCATCTCGCTCGAAGTCGAGACGCCCGGCCTCAGTGGCTGGCAGGCCTGGTCGACTGAACAGGCTGCCAGCGCGCGGCGCCGCTACGAGGTGCATGGCCGGCACCGCAACACCGATGCGCGGCTGGCCGACAAGGCGCCCGAACCCGAAGCCCTGCAAGACGCCGGCGCCCGCAAGCGCGCCATCGTCGAAGCCGCACTGGCGCGTGCCCGCGCCGCCTCGCAACAACGCCCGCCGGCCACCACCAAGCCATGACGCTCGACACCCTGCTCATCTACATCGTCGCCTCGCTCGCGTTGGCCCTGATTCCGGGGCCGACGATGCTGCTGGCGCTGTCCAACGGCATCGAAGGCGGCATGCGCCGTGCAAGTTGGGGCATTGCCGGCGCGTCGCTCGGCAGCGTCACGCTGATCGCCGTCGTCGCGCTCGGGCTGGGCTCGCTGCTCGCAGCTTCGGAGTGGCTCTTCAATGCCATCCGCGTGGCCGGCGTGGTCTACCTCGTGTGGCTGGGCGCCAAGCTCTGGCGCAGCGAGGCAACCGACCTGCGCACCGCGCTGGCCAAGTCGCCGCTCGAGGTCCGGCCACAGGGCCGCGTTGCGCTGATGCGCAGCCTCGCGGTGGCATTGTCGAATCCGAAGACGGTGCTGTTCTTCGCTGCCTTCCTGCCGCAGTTCATCGACATCGCGAAGCCGCAAGGCCCGCAGTACCTGCTGCTTGGCACGGTGTTCGTCGCACTCGACACCTGCGTGATGCTGGCCTATGCGTCGGCCGGCACGCAGGCCGTGCGCTTTCTCTCGCAGCGCGGCCTCAAGGCCATGAACCGCGGTTGCGCGGCCGGCATGTGGCTGCTCGCCGCTACCCTTGCTGTGTGGCGCCGCCCCGGCGCTTGAAGAGCATCAGCAACACGCCGGCCAACACCACGGCCACGGCGTACCACTCGAAGCGAGTGACCGTCTCGTTGGCGATCCACACGCCCAGCAGCATCGCGATCACCGGATTGACGAAGGTGTAGCTCGCCGCCAGTGCAGCAGGCGCCTTCGCGAGCAGGACCATGTAGGCGTTGAAGGCAATCAGCGAACCGAACACCACGAGGTAGATCCACGCGGCGATCGCTTCTGGCTGCAGCGGCCAGTTCATTGTTTCGCCGGAGATCGCGGCAAGCCCCATCAGCACCAGGCCGCCGCAAAGCATCTCGCTCGCAAAGCCCATCGCGCCGGGCGCCAGCGGCAGGCTGCGCTGGCTCAGCACACTGCCCAGCGACCAGCAGACGCAGGCGATGCAGATGGCGATCAGCCCCTCGGGCGAGGAACGGAAACCGCTGCCCTGCGTCAGCATCAGCACGCCGACGAGGCCGAGCGCGATGCCAGCAGCCTCCAGCCGCGACGGCTTCACGCCCCAGATCAGGTTCATCAGCGCAATCAGCAGCGGGATCACCGCGATGAACGCCACCACCAGCCCCGAGCCGATCGACACCTCGGCATTCGCCGTGCCGCCCATGCCGCCGCCGAGCATCAGCGCGCCGACGACAAAGGCATTGCGCCACTGCGCGAGCGATGGCCACGGCGCGCCGCGCCAGCGCATCCACAGCGCCAGCAGCGCGCCCGCGAACAGGAAGCGCGAGCCCATCTGCAAAAACGGCGGAAAACTGATCAGGGCGTACTTGATCGCGAGGTAGGTCGAGCCCCAGACCACCCACGTGGCGGCGAGGCAGAGCCACAGCAGCGGCGGCAGCCCAGGGCGCGCAGCAATGGGTGCGGCTTGGGCGGGAGAAGCGAGGGTCGGCATGTGGAGGGTGTTTTTTCTTGGTGTGGAATGCCGCTCATGGTATGAAAGCCATTCCCCGGCAGCCATGCAAAATTCATGGTTCTGCCCTCGTCAAACCGTCGATTTGAAGGAGTTGCATGGACTTTTCCTTGAACCCCGCGCTGGACGCCCACGACACCCGCATCCTCGCCGAACTGCAGAACGACGCGCGCCTGACCATGGCCGAACTGGGCCGCCGCGTGCACCTGAGCCAGCCCGCCGTGACCGAGCGCGTGAAGAAGCTCGAAGCGGCAGGCGTCATCAGCGGCTACCGCGCGACGGTGAACCTGGGCAAGCTCGGCTACGGCATCCGCGCGATCATCCGCGTGGGCCGCGCCGACTATGCGCGCGTGGTCGAACTGGTGCAGCAGACGCCCGAATGCGTCAATGCCTACAACGTGACCGGAGACGACAGTTGGATCCTGGAGATCGCGGTGATCGACGTGAGCCACCTCGATGCGGTGGTCACCAAGTTCTGCATCCTCACCGAGACGGCAACCTCGATCATCCTGAACCCGGCGCGCGAGCACCAGCCAATGCTGCCGCCTCGGCGTTCGGACGTGAAACCGCCGATCAGGAAAGTGCTCAACGCGTAGCGGCGAGCGCGCTGAAGGCGGCCACTACCTCGGGCGGCGCCTGCACCATCTCGATCAGCACGCCCTCGCCCGCGATCGGAAACTCGTCGCTCGCCTTCGGATGCAGGAAGCAGATGTCGAAGCCCGCCGCGCCCTTGCGGATGCCGCCCGGCGCAAAGCGAACGCCCTGCGCCGTGAGCCACTCGACGGCCTTGGGCAGGTCGTCGATCCAAAGCCCCACGTGATTGAGCGGCGTGGTGTGCACGGCGGGCTTCTTCTCGGGGTCCAGCGGCTGCATCAGGTCGACCTCGACCTTGAACGGCCCGCTGCCCATCGAACAGATGTCCTCGTCGACGTTCTCGCGTTCGCTCTTGAAGGTGCCTGTGACTTCGAGCCCCAGCATGTCGACCCACAGCTTCTGCAGGCGCAGTTTGTCGGGCCCGCCGATGGCGATCTGCTGGATGCCCAGCACCTTGAACGGACGTGTGGTCATGCGGCGCATCCTTCTTCGCTTGTTTCCTGCACCTGACGCGCATTGAGCCCGAGCTTGCGCAGCAGCACCGTGTCGGCTTCGACGTCGGGGTTGCCGGTGACGAGCAGCTTGTCGCCGTAGAAGATCGAGTTCGCACCCGCCATGAAGCACAGCGCCTGCACCGCATCGCCCATCTGCTGGCGCCCGGCCGACAGCCGCACGCGCGCGGTCGGCATGGTGATGCGCGCGACCGCGATCATGCGCACGAAGTCGAAGGGATCGACCGGCTCCGAGTCGGCCAGCGGCGTGCCGGGCACGCGCACCAAGCTGTTGATCGGCACCGACTCGGGGTACGGGTTCAGATTGGCCAGCTGCGCGATCAGCCCCGCGCGGTGCACCGGCTGCTCGCCCATGCCCACGATGCCGCCGCAGCACACGCTGATGCCGGCGCTGCGCACATGGGCCAGCGTGTCGAGCCGGTCCTGGTAGGTGCGCGTGTCGACCACGTCGGTGTAGTACTCGGGCGCGGTGTCGAGGTTGTGGTTGTAGTAGTCGAGGCCCGCGGCCTTGAGCTGGTGCGCGTGGTGCGGCTCCAGCATGCCGAGCGTGGCGCAGGTCTGCAGGCCCAGGCCCTTCACGGCCTCGACCAGCACGGCCACCTTCTCCACGTCGCGGTCCTTGGGCGCGCGCCATGCGGCGCCCATGCAGAAGCGCGTGGCGCCGGCGTCCTTTGCGGCCTGCGCGGCGCGCACCACCTCGTCGACTTCCATGAGCTTCTGCGCCTTCACGCCGGTATCGAACTCGGCTGACTGCGGGCAGTAGCCGCAGTTCTCCGGGCAGCCGCCGGTCTTCACCGACAGCAGCGTAGCCAGTTCGATGTCGCCGGCCGGGAAGTGCTCGCGGTGCACCGTCTGCGCCTCGAACAGCAGGTCCATCAGCGGCTTGTCGAGCAGCGCCTGGATCGCCTCCACGGACCACGGGCCCTGCGGCGTCACCGGCTTTGCGGGCCGGTGCATCGTGATCGTCTGTTGCAAGTCGTTGGCACCCATCAGTTGAACTCCAGAATGATTTGATCGACGGCGAGCGATTCGCCCTTGCCCGCCGAAACCTTGCCGACCACGCCGTCCTGCGAAGCGAACAGCACGTTTTCCATCTTCATGGCCTCGATCACGGCCAGCTTCTCACCGGCACGCACCTGCTGCCCCGGCTGCACCGACACTTCGACCAGCAGCCCCGGCATCGGCGACATCAGGAACTTGCTCAGGTCCGGCGGTGCCTTGTAGGGCATCTGCTCCAGCAGGCGCGCGCCCAGCGGCGACAGCACCATCGCCTCGATCTGCGTGCCGTCGTGCGACACGCGCAGCGCCAGCGGGTTCTTGCCGGCCCCGCGCTCGACCTGCGCGGTGAAGGGCCGGTCGTTGACCGTGCCCTGCACGCGGATGGCGCCGAGCGCAAAGCCGCTGTCGATCTTGTAGTTCTTGCCGCCCACGGCGACCGCGCTCGCACCGGTCTTGCCATGGAAGTCGGTGACCGAGACCGGATGGTGCACATGCTTGCCCTCCGGCCCCAGTTCGACCACCACGAACTGCTCCCCCACCTTCACGCCGTGGCCTTCGAGCTGCCCGCTGATGCCCGATGCGCGCGCGCGGTAGCGGCGATGCACATAGGCGGCCAGTGCCACCAGGAACGACGGATCGGCGTGCGGCACGTCTTCCGCATGGAAGCCCTTGCCGTAGTGCTCGGCGATGAAGCCCGTGTTGAAATCACCCGCCACGAACTTCGGATGCGCCAGCAGCGCCGCCTGGAACGGGATGTTGCTGCTGATGCCGCGGATCACGAAGCCATTGAGCGCCTCGCGCATGCGGGCAATCGCATGCTGGCGATCCTTGCCGTGCACGATGAGCTTGGCGATCATCGAGTCGTAATACATCGGGATCTCGCCGCCGTCGTACACGCCGGTGTCCACGCGCACGCCGTTCAGGTGCTCGGTGTCGCTCGCGAACATGGTCTCGGCGGGCGGCTGGAACTTCACCAGGCGGCCGGTCGAAGGCAGGAAGCTGCGGAACGGGTCTTCGGCGTTGATGCGGCATTCGATGGCCCAGCCGTTGCGCTTCACCTGCCCCTGCGTGAGCGGCAGCTGCTCGCCGGCCGCCACGCGGATCATCAGCTCGACCAGGTCCAGCCCCGTGATGCACTCCGTGACCGGATGCTCCACCTGCAGGCGCGTGTTCATCTCGAGGAAGTAGAAGCTCTGGTCCTTGCCGACCACGAACTCCACCGTGCCCGCGCTCTGGTAGTTCACGGCCTTGGCCAGTTGCACCGCCTGCTCGCCCATCGCCTTGCGCGTCTCGTCGCTGATGAAAGGAGAAGGCGCCTCCTCGATCACCTTCTGGTGGCGCCGCTGAATGGAGCACTCGCGCTCGTTCAGGTAGATCACGTTGCCGTGCGAATCGCCCAGCACCTGGATCTCGATGTGACGCGGCTCCTCGACGAATTTCTCGATGAACACGCGGTCGTCGCCGAAGCTGTTGCGCGCCTCGTTGCGGCACGAGGTGAATCCTTCGAAAGCTTCCTTGTCGTTGAAGGCCACACGCAAGCCCTTGCCACCGCCGCCAGCCGAGGCCTTGATCATCACGGGGTAGCCGATGTCCTTGGCAATCTCGACGGCGCGCTCGGCCGTCTCGATGGCGTCGTTCCAGCCCGGGATGGTGTTGACCTTGGCCTCATTCGCGAGCTTCTTCGAGGCGATCTTGTCGCCCATGGCGGCGATCGAATAGTGCTTCGGCCCGATGAAGGCAATGCCCTCTTCCTCGACTTTGCGCGCGAAAGCTTCGTTCTCCGACAGGAAGCCGTAGCCCGGGTGCACCGCCTCGGCGCCGGTCTTCTTGCAGGCCGCGATGATTCGGTCGGCCTGCAGGTAGCTCTCGCGGCTCGGTGCGGCGCCGATGTGCACGGCCTCGTCGGCCAGCTCGACGTGGCGGGCTTCCTTGTCGGCGTCAGAGTAGACGGCGACGGTGAGGATGCCCATCTTCTTGGCCGTTTGAATCACGCGGCAGGCGATTTCACCGCGGTTGGCGATCAGGATCTTCTTAAACATTTGTGGTCTCCGCGGTGAAACCGCCGCACGCTTCGCGTGCCGTGCAATTTGACTTCGTCGCTGCGCCGCTACGCGGCTGGTCACCGCGGTTGGCGATCAGGATCTTCTTGAACATGTTCTTCTTTCTCCGTACGGCTCAGAGCGGAATGTTTCCGTGCTTGCGCCACGGGTTCTCGAGCTTCTTCTCGCGCAGCATCACCAGCGAACGGCAGATGCGCTTGCGCGTCTCGTACGGCAGGATCACGTCGTCGATGTAGCCGCGTGCGCTGGCCACGTAGGGGTTCGCAAAGCGGGCCTTGTACTCAGCCTCGCGGGCTGCGAGCTTCTCGGGGTCGTTCTTGTCTTCGCGGAAGATGATTTCCACCGCGCCCTTCGCACCCATCACGGCGATCTCGGCGCGCGGCCAGGCGAGGTTGACGTCGCCGCGCAGATGCTTCGAGGCCATCACGTCATAAGCACCGCCGTAGGCCTTGCGCGTGATGACGGTGATCTTCGGTACCGTGCATTCGGCATATGCGTAGAGCAGCTTGGCGCCGTGCTTGATGATGCCGCCGTACTCCTGCCCTGTGCCGGGCATGAAGCCGGGCACATCGACGAAGGTAACCACGGGAATGTTGAAGGCGTCGCAGAAGCGCACGAAGCGCGCGGCCTTGATGCTCGATTTGATGTCGAGGCAGCCCGCCAGCACCAGCGGCTGGTTGGCCACGATGCCGATGGTCTGGCCTTCCATGCGCGCGAAGCCGATCACGATGTTCTTCGCGTAGTCGGGCTGCAGCTCGAAGAAGTCGCCGTCATCGACCACCTTCAGGATCAGCTCCTTGATGTCGTAGGGCTTGTTCGGGTTGTCGGGCACCAGCGTGTCGAGCGAATAGTCGGGCCGGTCGGCCGGGTCGCCCTGGCCGTTGTTGCCCAGGCGCACCGGTGGCTTCTCGCGGTTGTTGAGCGGCAGGTAGTTGTACAGGCGGCGCAGCATCATCAGCGCCTCGACGTCGTTCTCGAACGCCATGTCGGCCACGCCGCTGCGCGTGGTGTGCGTCACGGCGCCGCCCAGCTCCTCGGCCGTCACGGTTTCGTGCGTCACGGTCTTCACCACCTCGGGGCCGGTGACGAACATGTAGCTCGAGTCCTTCACCATGAAGATGAAGTCGGTCATGGCGGGCGAATACACCGCGCCGCCCGCGCAGGGGCCCATGATCATGCTGATCTGCGGCACCACGCCCGAGGCCATCACGTTGCGCTGGAACACGTCGGCATAGCCGCCGAGCGAGGCCACGCCCTCCTGGATGCGCGCGCCGCCCGAATCATTCAGGCCGATGACCGGTGCACCGACCTTCATGGCCTGGTCCATCACCTTGCAGATCTTCTCGGCATGTGCCTCGCTGAGCGCGCCGCCGAAGACGGTGAAGTCCTGGCTGAACACGAACACGAGGCGGCCGTTGATCATGCCGTAGCCCGTGACCACGCCGTCGCCGGGAATCTTCTGCTCAGCCATGCCAAAGTCCACCGAGCGGTGCTCGACGAACATGTCCCACTCCTCGAAGGTGCCGTCGTCGAGCAGCAGCTCGATGCGTTCGCGCGCGGTGAGTTTGCCCTTGGCGTGCTGCGCATCGATGCGCTTCTGCCCGCCGCCGAGACGCGCCTGGGCGCGGCGCTTTTCGAGATGTTCGATCAGTTCTTGCATGGTGTGCTTCCGAAGCTATGGTCCTGAATTTCGTGTGATGTCATGGCCTGGCGGTGATGGCGGCTGCCGCAAGCAAATGGCGCGCCGCGGTCGATGCGGGCAACGTGCCCTGCGCCACCTGCTGCGTGAGCTCGGGCAGCAGCTCGCGCACCTGCGGGTGATGCCTGAAGGCGTGCTTGAGCCCGGCGTCGATGCGCTCCCACATCCACGCGGTGGCCTGCTTTTCGCGGCGTTTGGCGAGCTTGCCGTTGGCGGTCTGCAGTTGCCTGAATTGCGTGACGGCGTCCCAGAAGGCGTCGACGCCCGTGCCTGCCAATGCGCTGATCTGCAGCACCTTGGGCAGCCAGAAGCGCAGCTCCACCCCGCTGTGCGCGTCGTGCACCGCATGCGCGTGGTCCGGGTTGCCCTGGTGGCCGAAGAGGCGCAGTGCCGAGGTGATCTGTGCCTGCGCGCGCGTAGCGGCGTCCTTGTCGATGTCGGCCTTGTTGATGACGACCAGGTCGGCGAGCTCCATCACGCCCTTCTTGATCGCCTGCAGGTCGTCGCCCGCGTTGGGCAGCTGCATCAGCACGAACATGTCGGTCATGCCGGCCACGGCCGTCTCGGACTGGCCCACGCCCACGGTCTCGACGATCACGACGTCGTAGCCGGCCGCCTCGCATACCAGCATCGCCTCGCGCGTCTTCTCGGCCACGCCACCCAGCGTGCCGCTCGACGGGCTGGGGCGGATGTAGGCGCGCTCGTGCACCGAGAGGTGCTCCATACGCGTCTTGTCGCCGAGGATGGAGCCGCCCGAGACGGTGGACGACGGGTCGATGGTGAGCACCGCCACGCGATGCCCCTTGCCGATCAGCAGCAGGCCCAGCGTCTCGATGAAGGTCGATTTGCCAACGCCCGGCACACCCGAGATGCCGAGGCGAAATGAATTCCCGGTGCGCGGCAGCAGCGCGGTGAGCAGTTCGTCGGCCTGCGCGCGGTGGTCGTCACGGGTCGATTCGAGCAGCGTGATCGCCTTGGCGATCGCGCGGCGCTGCGGCATGCCCGACGTATCGACGACCGCGCTTTCCAGCGCCGGCACGGTGTTCAGCACGCGTCCTCCGGGGCCACGCGCCAGCGGTAGTGCAGGTCGACGCCCTCCTCGCCTTCGAGCACGAAACCGTGCCGCAGATAGAAGCGGTTGGCGTCGCTCTGCACGAGCGCGGTGAGCTTGATGTCCAGTTGCTGCTCGCGCGCCTGCGACTTGGCCCATTCGATCACCCACTCGCCGATGCCCAGGCCCTGGAAGCCGGTGCGCAGGTAGAGGTGGTCGAGGCGCAGCGCATCGGCTCCCTCGGGCTTGAGTGTGACGAAACCGATGCGCTGGTCGCCGTCGAGCACGATGTGATGCATGTAAGGCACCACGAAGCCCGCGTTCAGGCGTTCGCGCGAACGCGCCGGGTCGAAGCGGCCTACGCGCTCCAGGCTCGGGCGCATCGCGTCGATGCGCAAGGCCAGCATGGCCTCGAAATCGCTGGAATCCACCGGCTGCAGCGACAGCCGCGACAAGAGATCGCCCACGTCGCTTCTCAGGCCGAGACCGCCGCGCGGATCTGTTCCAGCACGTCCTTGGCGCTGGCGGGAATGGGCGTGCCCGGGCCGTAGATGCCCTTGACGCCGGCCTCGTAGAGAAAGTCGTAGTCCTGCCTCGGGATCACCCCGCCGACGAACACGATGATGTCGTCCGCGCCCTGCTTCTTCAGCTCGTCGATGATGGCCGGCACCAGCGTCTTGTGGCCGGCGGCCAGCGTGCTGACGCCGACGGCGTGCACGTCGTTCTCGATGGCCTGCCGCGCGCATTCCTCGGGCGTCTGGAACAGCGGGCCCATGTCGACGTCGAAACCCAGGTCGGCAAAGGCCGTGGCCACCACCTTGGCACCGCGGTCGTGTCCGTCCTGGCCGAGCTTGGAAATCATCACGCGCGGACGGCGTCCCTGTTCTTCGGCGAAGGCATTGATTTCGGTCTTCAGCGTTTCCCAACCCTCAGCGGAGTCATAGGCTGCAGCGTACACACCGGTCACCTTTTGCGTGTCGGCCCGATGGCGGCCGAATGATTTTTCGAGCGCGTCCGAAATCTCCCCCACCGTGGCGCGCAGGCGCACGGCGTCGATGCTCAGCGCGAGCAGGTTGCCGGTGTTGTTCTCGGCGGCATCGGTGAGCGCGTCGAGCGCGGCCTGCACTTTGGCGGCGTCGCGTGAGGCGCGGATCTTCTGCAGCCGCGCCACCTGCTGGTCGCGCACCTTCACGTTGTCGATGGAAAGGCTGTCGATCGCGTCTTCGTTCTTGAGCTTGTACTTGTTGACACCGACGATCACGTCCTTGCCGGAGTCGATGCGCGCCTGCTTCTCGGCGGCGGCGGCCTCGATCTTGAGCTTGGCCCAGCCGCTGTCGACGGCCTTGGTCATGCCGCCCATCGCTTCGACCTCTTCGATGATGGTCCAGGCGGCGTCGGCCATGTCCTGCGTGAGCTTCTCCATCATGTAGCTGCCGGCCCATGGGTCGATCACGTTCGTGATGTGCGTCTCTTCCTGGATGATGAGCTGCGTGTTGCGCGCGATGCGGGCTGAGAACTCGGTGGGCAGCGCGATGGCTTCGTCGAGCGCGTTGGTGTGCAGCGACTGCGTGCCGCCGAACACCGCGGCCATCGCCTCGATGGTGGTGCGCACCACGTTGTTGTACGGGTCTTGCTCGGTGAGGCTCCAGCCCGAGGTCTGGCAGTGCGTGCGCAGCATCAGGCTCTTGGGGTTCTTGGGGTTGAACTCCTTCATGATGCGGCACCACAGCAGGCGCGCTGCGCGCATCTTGGCCACTTCGAGGTAGAAGTTCATGCCGATGGCCCAGAAGAAGCTCAAGCGCCCGGCGAAACCGTCGACATCGAGGCCCTTGGCCAGCGCGGTTTTCACGTACTCCTTGCCGTCGGCCAGCGTGAACGCGAGCTCGAGCGCCTGGTTGGCGCCGGCTTCCTGCATGTGATAGCCACTGATCGAGATCGAGTTGAACTTCGGCATGTTCTGCGCCGTGTACTCGATGATGTCGCCAATGATCCGCATGCTCGGCGCCGGCGGAAAGATGTACGTGTTGCGGACCATGAACTCCTTGAGGATGTCGTTCTGGATGGTTCCGCTCAATTGGTCTTGCGCCACGCCCTGCTCTTCGGCCGCGACCACGTAGCCCGCGAGCACCGGCAGCACGGCGCCGTTCATCGTCATCGACACGGAGACCTTGTCGAGCGGGATCTGATCGAACAGGATCTTCATGTCCTCGACCGAATCGATCGCCACGCCGGCCTTGCCCACGTCGCCGGTCACGCGCGGATGGTCGCTGTCGTAGCCGCGATGGGTGGCGAGGTCGAAGGCCACGCTCACGCCCTGCCCGCCGGCGGCCAGCGCCTTGCGGTAGAAGGCGTTCGATTCCTCGGCGGTCGAGAAGCCCGCGTACTGGCGGATGGTCCAGGGGCGCACCGCGTACATGGTGGCCTGCGGGCCGCGCAGGTAGGGCTCGAAGCCGGGCAGCGTGTCGGCGTACTTCAGCCCCTGCAGGTCGGCCGCGGTGTAAAGCGGCTTCACCGCAATGCCGTCTGGCGTGATCCAGTTCAGCGCATTCACGTCGCCGCCCGGCGCGGACTTGGCAGCGGCCTTGGCCCAGGCTTCGAGGTCGGCGGGCTTGAAAGAGGGTTCGGGTGTGCTGCTCATGAAGGGCCGTTCGCGGTGTCTTGCAGGGTATTCGCAAATTCGCCTGCACGGATTTGCAGGCCGGCCGCGAGTCTAACCGATCCATAATTATTAATTCAAACCCCATTCTTGCAGTACAGTCCGGCTCATGTCCGCCGTTACCCTCACCCCCCGCGCCCTCTACGAAGAGGTGGCCGAGCTGCTGCGCCAGCGGATCTTCCGCCGCGAGCTGGAGCCCGGCAGCTGGATCGACGAACTCAAGCTGGCCGAGGAATACGGCATCAGCCGCACCCCGCTGCGCGAAGCGCTGAAGGTGCTGGCGGCCGAAGGCCTGGTGACGATGAAGGTGCGGCGCGGCGCGTACGTGACCGAGGTGTCGGAGCAGGACCTGGCCGACGTCTACCACCTGCTCTCGCTGCTGGAGAGCGATGCCGCCGGCGTGGTGGCCGAGCGCGCCACCGACGCGCAGCGCGCGGAGCTGAAGGCGCTGCATGCCGAACTGGAAGCCGCGGTTGGAAACCGCGAGCATTTCTTCGCGATCAACGAGCGTTTCCACATGCAGCTGCTGGCCATCGCCAACAACAAGTGGCGCGACCAGATGGTGGCCGACCTGCGCAAGGTGATGAAGCTCAACCGGCACAACTCGCTATTGAAGGCGGGGCGCATTGCGGAGTCGCTGGCGGAGCACCGCTCGGTGATGGCCGCCATTGAGGCGCGCGACGCGGAAGCCGCCATGGCCCGCATGCGGGAGCACTTCCAGAACGGCCTCGAAGCCGCGAACTAGCCGCCGGCCGACTCAGCGCGGCGCTGCGCCGGCAAGGAACATCTCGACGGCGCGCTGGACCAGCGCCCGAATCTGCTCCACCGACACGGGTGCCGGGTTCGCCTGGTAGAGGCGCAGCTGAGTCTCGGCCGTGATCAGAGCGGTGAACTGCAGCGCGGTCACATGCGGATCGGCCCGCCGCAGTTCGCCGCGCGCCATTGCCGAATCCATGAACTTCGCGAGGGTGCGGATAAGTTCGGCGGGACCCGACTCGTGGAACTGCCGCCCCACGTCGGAGCGCCCTGCCTCGGCAATAACCATCCGGTAGACCGCCATTGCATCTGCGTCATTGGTCAGCACGCACAGCATCCGCTCGCCGAAGCCCGTCAGCCGCGACTCGAGTGTCGCAGTCCCGTTCTCGTCCTGCAGTTCGGCCGCGGCCTCGGCCAGGTGCGAAGTGGCCACGGCCTGCACGACCGCGATGAAGAGTTCCTCCTTCGAGGCGAAATAGCCGTACAGGGTCGCCTTGGACCCGCCCAGCCGCTTCGCGAGCTCGTTCATCGACGTGCGCTCGTAGCCCAGCTCCTTGAACAGCGCCACCGCCGCTTCGAGGATGACGTTGCGCCGCGCTTCTGTCCTGACCTTCATCGCATTCCTTCAAAAGAATACCCAACTGTACAGTTTTCTTGACACAGCCAAAATCCACCCCAATAATGAACCGTACCGTACAGTTTTATTCAATCTCTTTTTAATGCAAGGAACGCGATGCGTGCTCTTTCCGATGCCTCCAAGGCCATCACTCTGGCTGTTTGCCTGACGCTTGCGGCGTGCGCCAGTACACAGCCGGTTCCGTACACCGGCATCGCCTCCGCGCCCCAGTTGCACCCCAGCCAGCACGATGACTCCGGCCGCATTCCCTTCGAATACAAGACGAACATCGACTGGCGACGGTACTCGGCCTTCGTCCTCGACCCCGTCGCCATCTACCGCGGCAACGACGGCCAGTTCGAAGAAATGTCCGAAGAGGACAAGGCATTCCTGGCCCGCGACATGCAGAGCCAGTTCACCGACAAGTTGAATGCGCGCTTCCGCCCCCCCCCGGCAGAGGCGCCAATGCCGTACGGATCAAGCTGACGCTCACCGGCGCCAAGCTGAACACGGCGGTTCTCAGCACCTTCTCGCGCTTCGACTTGATGGGCGGCCCCTACAACGCCGTGCAGGCCGTCCGCGGCCGGGAAGGGGCGATGACGGGCTCGGTGAGCTTTGCCGTCGAAATCTACGACGCCTCGACCAACGCACTGCTCGGCGCCTACGTCGCCAAGCAGTACCCGAATGCATGGAATCTCAAGGCCGGCATCGGAGCCCGGAGCGCGTCCGTGGTCGGAATCGAAAAGGGCGCCGACCAGCTGGTCGCCTACCTGCAATGACGAGAGCCCCGCACGGCGGGGGCAAGCCCGCATCCCTCCTCCGGGTCTTCCGGTCCAACTTCGCAGTCGCCCACGCCACAGTGCTCGCGCTGGTGGTCGGCGTCTTTCTGATGGACGGCTGCGCACACCGGCAACCCGACGCCCCCCTGAATGCGCCGGATGCACCGGCTCCGACTGCGAAGGGTTCCCGCCCATGAACGTACTGTTTCTCGGGGCCGAAAGCAGCATGCGCGACGAACTTGGCGGTGTACTCGGAAGATGCGGCTTGGCCGTCGACGTGGCCGACTCGCGCGATGTCGGCGCGTGGCTTTCCTCGGGCAAACCGTATGCACTGGTTCTTCTCGACGCCGGGCAGCCGGCGGCGGCTCACGCGGCAATACGCTGCGTTCGGGGCCATACCAATGCCCCGCTGCTGGTGCTGACGCAGCGGGACCCGTTGGCCGATCGTCTCGAAGGATTGGCACAGGGTGCGACCGAGTACCTGGTCAAGCCCTGCGCGCCCGGCGATCTGCTGGCGCGCGCCTGGGCGCTGGCAGATCGCGGACATGGTCCGGACGCACCCGTCCTGCGGCTGGCGGACCTGGCCATCGACCGGGCGCGCGGCAAGGCGTTTCGCCAGGGCATGGATCTCGGCCTGAGTGCCACGCTGTTCGAGCTTCTGGATGTGCTGATGGTGCACAGGGGCCAGGTGCTGTCACGCGCAAGGCTGATCAAGGCCGTGTGGGGCTCGAATGCCGACGAGCGGGACAACATGGTCACGGTCGGCATCCTGAGGCTTCGCCAGAAGCTGGACGATCCGTTCGGCCTGAAGCTACTCCACACGGTGCGCGGCCAGGGCTACGTGCTGAAGCTGAGCAACTAAGGCTGGGCGCTCTTCATTCCCGGCTCGACGTACCCGCTTCCCCGGCGAGACGCTGCGCCGTCTCCAGCAGCAGCGGCGCGATGCGCGCCACCATCGTGTCCTTGGGCAGCAGGTAGGCGGGGCCGGCGCAGCTCACGGAGTAGCGTTCGCCGCGCGGCCCCTCCAGCGCGAAGCCGATGGCGTGGATGTGCGGATTCCATTCGCCAAAGGAACCGCAGTAGCCCAGCCGGGCGTACTCGTCGAGGCCGGCCATCAGGCTGGGCTCGATGGCGCTCCAGTTTTCACCGCTTTCGGCCTGGATCTGCGCCAGCAGTTCGGCCTGTTCCTGCTCGGGCAGCGCCGCCAGGTAGGCGCGCCCGGCGGCCGAGGTGGCGATGGTCATGCGCGTGCCCACCTCGATGCGCGAGCTGATGACCATGGAACGCGGCCGCAGCGAATCGATGACGAGCATGTCGAGTTCGTCGCGCACGCCCATGTGCACGCTCACGCCCGCCGATTCCGACAGCGCCGCCAGGTGCGGCCGCGCCACCGTGCGCAGGTCGAAGTGGCGCAAGTAGCGGCTGCTCATGTCGAGCAGCGTTGGGCCGAGGCTGAAGCGCTCGCTGTCCTGCGACTGTCGCAAATATCCCGCACTCACCAGCGTGGCGGTGAGCCGCGACACCGTGGCCTTGGGGATGCCCGTGGTGTCTGCCAGTTCGCGATTGCCCATGGGCGCCGATCCCATGCCGATGACTCTCAGGAGGGCCAGGCCCCTGGCAAGCGCACTTACTTCTTCTTTGCCGCCAACCGCGTCATTCATTTATCCAAGCCTTTTTATGTCCCTGATGCTCCTCATTTTTCAGCAAAAAACGGTTGACGCGCCACTTATCGTGAAGTAGTGATTTTGAAACACTGTTTCAACAAAAGGCCGCCAGCCGCGGCGGGCCTGCTTTTGGGGAAAGCGTGTGATGGTGTGGGGTTTCAGGCGGCTTGTGCAGCCGGCTCGCGCGCCATCGCCATCACCTCGTGCGCAGGCAGCGTCTTGAGCCGGTGATCGCTCCAGACCTGGCGCCATCGGCGCGCGCCCGGCAAGCCATTGCGCAGGCCCAGCATGTGCCGCGCGATCGACCACCACTGCGTGCCATGCTCGGCCGCCTCACGCGCCATGTAGTCGCACATCAGCGACTCGACCTCGTCGCGCGTCAGCGATTGCGCTTCTGCGCCGAAGAACTCCGCGTCCCACTCGGCCAGCCACCAGGGATTGTGATAAGCCTCGCGCCCGACCATCACGCCATCGAGCAGGCGCAGGTGTTCATGCACCTGCGCGTTGAGGGAGATGCCTCCGTTGATGGAAAACCGCAGCGACGGAAACTCGTGCTTCAACCGGTGCACCAGCTCGTAGCGCAGCGGTGGAATCTCGCGGTTCTGCTTCGGGCTCAGTCCCTTCAGCCAGGCATTGCGCGCGTGCACGATGAAGGTCTGGCAGCCGGCCTCGCCCACCTGGCCCACGAAGTCGCGCACGAATTCGTAGCTCTCGATCTTGTCGATGCCGATGCGGTGCTTGACGGTGATGGGCACGTTCACCACATCGACCATCGCCTTCACGCAGTCGGCCACCAGCTGAGGCTCGTTCATCAGGCAGGCGCCGAAAGCGCCGCGCTGGACGCGCTCGCTCGGGCAGCCGCAGTTCAGGTTGATCTCGTCGTAGCCCCACTCTTCGCCGAGCTTCGCGCAGTGCGCCAGATCCGCCGGCTCGCTGCCGCCGAGTTGCAGTGCGACCGGATGCTCCTCCGCGTGGAAGCGCAGGTGCCGGGGCACATCGCCATGCACCAGCGCACCGGTCGTCACCATCTCGGTGTAGAGCAATGCGTGGCGCGACAGCAGGCGATGGAAGTACCGGCAATGGCGGTCCGTCCAATCCATCATCGGCGCAACGGAGACGATTTTCTCTTTTAAATTCAACAACTTAGCGTTATCACTCATACATGAAGGAAGTGCTGCGGGCTCCGCGCCGATCCAAGGCATTCACCCTCGATTCGCTTCAGACGAAGCTGGGCAAGCTGAAGTTGAAGGATCTCACTCGCGAACGGCTCATCCAATTTGGCAAGGATCGCGCCAGGGAAGGCGCCGGTCCTGCGACCATCAGCATGGACATCGGCTACATCAAGCTGGTAGTTTCTCATGCAGCGGCCGTTCATGGGATTCGCGTCCAGGTAGAACCCATCGATCTGGCCCGCATCGCACTCAAGCGCCTGGGCTTGGTCGGCAATCCTCGCGAACGTAGCCACTCCAATGCCTGGTTCCGAGGCAGAGCGCGAGCATTCGAATATCGCCACTCGAACGCGCGATGACCGATTGAACCCTAGTCCCTTGCTATTCAGAGGGTCGCGTCGCCGTCAATCCGGTGGGCGGGCCGTCGATCGCCGTCCAGCCGCCATCCACCGACAGCGAACTGCCCGTGATGTAGCTGGCGGCGTCGGATGCAAGAAAAGCCACGGCAGACCCCACCTCCGACGGCTGCCCCCAGCGATTGAAGACGGTGTGGGCCGCATAGGTGTCGTAGATCGCCGGGCGCTCCTTGAGCGGTGCGGTAAGCCGCGTCTCGATGACGCTCGGCATGACCGCGTTGACGCGCACGCCGTAGGGGCCGACCTCGGACGCGAAGCCCTTGACCATCTGCGCGATGCCTGCCTTGGTGGCTGCATAGATTCCGAGGCCGGGCTCGATCGTCACCGCGCGCATCGACGAGCACAGGATGAGGCTGCCGCTTCCCTGCTTCATCATCGGCGCGCCGAAGCGGCGCATGAAGTGGAAGGCACCTTTCAGATTCAGGTTTACGACCTGGTCGAACTCCTCGTCGGTGTAGTCGACGATCAACTTGCGGATGTTGAGCGCCGGCGTTGCGACCGCGATATCGATGCGTCCGCGCGCGCTCAGTGTGTGCTCCGCCAGGGCGGCGATGTCCGCGCCGCTCGCGGCGTCTGTGCTTCGGGCTTCGGCAGAGCCTGCGCCCGATTGCTCGATCTGCTCGGCCGTTGCCTTCGCACCGTCCGCGTCGCGGTCCGCGCACACCACGTGCGCACCCATCGCGCCCAATGCATGGGCCGATGCCTGCCCGATCCCGGACGCTGCGCCGAGCACCACGGCTGTCCTGCCGGTGAGATCGAAGAGTTGGCGATAGTTCTGCATGCTTGAGGTCCTCGAAGGAAAGTACTGAAATTCAGGGAAGCATCCAGGCCAGCGGGCCCGTCTGCAAGTAGACCAGGGTGGAAAGCGCCATCAGCAGAAGCAGGCTCCAGCCGATCACCTTGCGGAAGATTGCGCCCTCCTGCCCGATGATGCCGACCGCCGCCGCACCGACTGCCAGGCTTTGGGGCGAGATCATCTTTCCCAGGACGCCGCCGGAGGCATTGGCCGCAGCCAGCAATGCGGGGCGAATGCCTGTCTCGTGCGCGGCAGCGACCTGCAACGCGCCGAACAGCGCGTTGGAAGAATTGTCGGATCCAGTCACGGCGACGCCGATCCAGCCGATGACCGGCGAGAGGAACGCAAAGGCGGGGCCCGTCTGCGCCATCCAGCGGCCCAGCGTGATCGTCTGTCCGGAGTAGTTCATCACGAAGGCGAGGGCCAGCACGCACAGGACGGTCGGAATGGCCCAGCGCAACTGCTTGAACGTGGCGCCATAGGTGCCGAGGGCCGTGGCAGGACGTACGCGCAGCAGCATCGCGGACAGCAGCCCGGCAAGGAACAGCAGCGTGCCGGTGGCCGACAACGAATTGAGCGTGAAGACCGAAGCCACGGGCTTGCCCGCTGCGTTGACGATGTCCACCCCCGGCCATCCGAAGCGCAGGGTGCCCGCAGAGAGCCAATGCTGCACACCCTTGGCTTGCGCGAGGGAGAAGATGGCGATGATCAGGATGTAGGGCGCGTAGGCAAGCCACACGGTGCGCGTGTCGTGCCGTGTGGTCTCGAGCGGCGATGGTTCCACGTCTTCGATGCGCTCGGGGCGAGACGGTTGCCAGATTCGCAGGAACAGGATGAGCGCGGCGGCCGAGCCCAGGGCACCGAACACGTCGGCCAGTTCGACTGATATATGGTTCGCGGCGATCCACTGTGCAGCGCCGAACGCGAGGCCCGCGACCGCGGCGGCAGGCCAGGTCTGGCGAAGACCGCGTCTGCCGTCGAGCAGCCCGACCAGGATGAGCGGGACGAACGCAGCCAGGATCGGCGTCTGGCGCCCGACGATCGCCCCCAGCAGGCCAAAGGGCTCGCCCGAGACCTGGGCCAGCGTGACGATCGGCACCGCGAGCGCACCGAAGGCAACGGGCGCAGTGTTGGCAACCAGGGCCAGCACCGCGGCTTTCATCGGCCTGATGCCGATGGCCAGCAGCATGGCGCCGGAGATGGCGATCGGCGTTCCGGAGCCTGCCAGCGCCTCGATCAGCGCACCGAAGTTGTAGGCAATGATGATCGACTGGATGCGCGGGTCCGGGCTGATCCGCGCAAAGCTGTCCTTGAGTACCGCGAAATGGCCCGACTGCACTGTCAGGTTGTAAAGCCAGATCGCGTTCACGATGATCCACAGCACCGTGAGCACGCTGAAGGCGGCGCCATAAAGCCCGACGTTGAGCGTCATGCCCCAAGGCATGCGGTAGGCGAACACGGCCACCAGAACGCAGATGGCGAGCGAGACGAAGGCTGCAACGGGCGGCGCGACACGCAGCCAGCCCAGCATGACGAACATGGCGATGAGCGGCAGCGCTGCCAGCGCCGACGACAGGAGAAGGGACCCGCCCACCGGGTCGTAGATCTGTTGATACAAGGGAATGTCTCCAAAGGGGCTTCGGGGGCGCGGCCGTCTTTTCGCGGCCATCGGATTGCGCGTGAGAGAGGCCGTGCGTCAGGGTTTGAAGAACGGTGTCGGCACCATCAGCTTCGTCTCCTGCGAGAGCAGGTAGGCGGCTTGCGCGCTTTTCTCCAGATAGCTGGCCCAGGCGGGGTCGCGCTGCATCGCCGCGCGCTTGCTGGCGCGGTCGGCTGCATCGGCGAAGACCCAGATGTGCGTGTAGCTGTTGACGTTGCCCGTCTCGGTCTGCAGATAGGCCAGCGGTTCGCCGAGGTGGCGGCGCTGGATGTCGAAGCCGTGCTCGGCATACAGCGCGAGATGGCGCTTCAGCGTGCCGGGCCGGCAGGTGTAGGTGCGTACGTCGTAGAGCATGTGGGTTCTCGATTCCTCGGGTTTCAATAAAAAGGGTTCTGCTGCGGCGTCAATCCACGGTCGCGCCGGAGCGCTCGACCAGCGCACCCCAGCGCTTCACTTCTTGCGCGACGAAGGGCTGGAAGACTTCCTGCCGGTCGCCAATCGGATCGGCGCCGAGTTCCTTGAGGCGCGCCTGCACCCCCGTGCCGGCCACCGCCTGCGCGATCGATGCGGACAGCCTCGCCACCACCGGCGCCGGCGTGCCGGCCGGCGCGAAGAGGCCGAACCACGAGCGCGCTTCCATCTGCGGATAGCCGGCCTCGGCGAAGGTCGGCACCTCGGGCAGGCTGGTGCGGCGAGCCTTGCCGGTCACCGCGAGCGGGCGCAGCTTGCCGGCCTGCACTTGGTGAGCACCTCGGGCAGGTTGGCGAACATCGCCTGGACCTGGCCGCCGATCAGGTCGGTCTGTGCCAGTGCGCCACCCTTGTAGGGCACGTGCAGCATGCGGATACCTGCCAGGGTGTTGAACTGCTCGCCCGCAAGGTGCGCCGCGGTGCCGGTGCCGCCGGAGGCGAAATTGATCTTGTCGCCCTGCGCTTTCGCGAAGGCCGCGAACTCGGCCGCGCTGCGCGCCGGTACGCCGGGATTCACCACCAGCACCAGCGGCACCGAGGCCAGGTTCGACAGCGCCGCGAAGTCCTTCGTCAGGCTGTAATCAAGCTTGCGGTAGAGGGTCGCGTTGATCGCGTGGCTCGACGTCGCCATCAGGATGGTGTAGCCGTCGGGCGCGGCGCGCGCCACGGCCACGGCGCCGATGTTGCCGTTGGCGCCGGCCTTGTTGTCGACCACGACGGGCTGGCCGAGCTGCTCCGAGAGCTTCTGTCCCACCACGCGGGCGATCACGTCGGTAGCGCCACCGGCGGCGAAAGGCACCACGATCCGGATCGGGCGCGTCGGGAAATCGGCCGAGCTCTGCGCGTGGGCCTGCACGAGCGCGCAGGCGCCCAGTGCCGCGAGGGCCGAAGCCCGCAGCGGTTTGATCATGTATGTCTCCTTGTCGTTGAAAGCAGGAATGCGGATCAGGCGGCCGCGCGCAAGGCTCTCTCGCGCAGTTCGGTCAGGGTCGCGCGCGGCGTCAGGATCTCGGGCTCGATCACCAGCTCGATGAGCGCCCCACCCGTGGCGAGGGCGCGCTGCAGCGCAGGCGCGAAGTCCTCGCTGCGCTCGACCCGCTCGGCTTGCAGGCCGAAGGACTGGGCGTAGGCCACGAAGTCCGGATTGCAGAGGTCGGTGCCAATGGGCCGGCCGGGGTAGTTCGCTTCCTGGTGCATGCGGATCGTTCCGTACATGCCGTTGTTGAAAACGATGAAGACGATCGGAAGTGCGTGGCGCTTCGCGGTCGCGAGCTCCTGCGAGCTCATCAGGAAGCAGCCGTCCCCGGCCAGGCAAACCACCTGGCGCGCCGGATGCCGGAGCTTGGCCGCGATGGCCGCCGGCACGCCGTAGCCCATCGCGCCGCTGGTGGGCGCGAGCTGCGTGTGCGGCCGGGAGAAGGCGTAGTAGCGGTGCGCCCAGGCGCTGTAGTTGCCGGCGCCGTTGGTGAGGATCGCATCAGGCTCGAGCGTGTCGCGCAGCGTCTGGATGACGCGGGCCGGGTCTAGCTTCGCCTGGCGCGTCGAGGGCGCGACATGTCGCTCGTAGTTGGCGCGCAAGCGGTCGAGCCATGCGCGCCGGGGCCCGCCCTCGACCGGGGGCATGGCGGCCGCGGCCTGCGCGAAGGGGTCCATGCTGCTCAGGATCTTGAGTGCGGGCTGGTATACGCGCCCCAGTTCCTCGGCGCAGGGCAGCACATGCACCAGCCGCTGGCGCGGCACGGGAACGTCGAGCAGCGTATAGCCGCTGGTGACGATCTCGCCCAATCGCGTGCCCACGGCGATCAGCAGGTCAGCCTCGCGCACTGCCTCGGCCAGCTCGGGATTGACGCCGATGCCGACCTCTCCTGCGTACTGCGGGTGGCGGTTGTCGAAGAGATCTTGCCGTCGAAAGGCGCATGCCACCGGCAACCCGTTCCGCACCGCAAATCGTTCGATTGCGTCGCGGCCCGGTGCATTCCAGCCCGGACCGCCGAGCAGCAGCAGCGGCCGTTGCGCGGCCGCGAGGAGTTCGCGCAGGCGCAGCATCGCGTCGGGTGCGGGGTGCGCCTGCGGCACTTCCACGCGCGACACCGTGACCGGAAAGGCGGAGTCGGTCAGCATGTCTTCGGGCAACGCCAGCACCACGGGGCCGGGGCGCCCGGACATCGCCACCGTATAGGCGCGCGCCATGAATTCAGGAACGCGCCCAACGTCGTCGATCTGCGCCACCCATTTCGCGAACGGGCCGAACATGCGCCGGTAGTCGATCTCCTGGAAGGCCTCGCGCTCGATCATGTCGCGCCCCACCTGGCCGATCAGCAGGATCATCGGTGTGGAGTCCTGAAAGGCGGTGTGCACGCCAATGCTCGCATTGGTGGCGCCTGGGCCGCGCGTGACCATGCAGATGCCGGGCCGACCGGTGAGCTTGCCGTGGGCCTCCGCCATGAAGGCAGCAGCGCCTTCGTGCCGGCAGGCCACGACGCGCACGGCGTCCTGCTGCGCATGGAGTGCATTCAGCACATCGAGGTAGCTTTCGCCCGGCACGCAGAAGATGGTGTCGGTGCCCTGCGCGAGAAGCGCGTCGACGATCAGTTGGCCGCCGGTACGGAGTTTAGGGGAGTCGTTCATCGCCAGCCATCGGACCGCCATCACGGCGGCGGAGTTGAGGAGGGATGAACTTTAGGCAGCCGAGCGCCTGGGGTGGTAGGACGATTGCGAGCTCGTCTTGTACTTTTCGGCAACCCGCTAGCGAGGCGTGCCGTAGCGCTTCTTGAACTCGCCAGGCGTCAGCTGTGTTCGCTTCTTGAAGAAGCGGCTGAAGTAGGCGTGGTCCTCGAAGTGAAGGTGGAATGCAATCTCCGCGACCCCTTTGTCGGTGTTGGACAGCAGCCGCTTGGCCTCGAGCACGAGGCGCTCGTGCACCAGTTCACCGGCGGTCTTGCCGAGCGTTCGCTTGACCGCGTCGTTGAGTTGGCGCTCGGTGACATGCAGCCGTTGCGCATAGTCGCGCAGCGGACCGAAGTCGAGGTAGTGCTGGTCGATCAGGACCTTGAAGCGCCTGGTCAGGGAGTAGCTTTGCGGCGACGCGCCGTGGGCGCTGCGCGCCGGATAGAGCCGCCGCAGCCTCGTGAGCAGCACGAGCAGGTAGGAGCGCACGATGTCCAGCCGTCCTTCGGCCCCGCCGAGCATTTCACTTTCCATCTCCTGCAGCAGCGGCAGCAGCGCGTCGTGCCGGGCCTGGTCGAGGTAGAGCACGGGCGAGTCGGAGGCGATGTGGAAGAAGGGATATTGCGCGATGTCGTCGGCGCGAGGAAACATCTGCACGAAGAACTCCGTGCTGAAGTTGATGACGAAGCCCTTCGGCTGCACGGTCGAACTCCAGGCATGCAACTGGCCGGGTGACACGAAGAACACCGCATTGGCCCGCGCCTCGAAGGTCTCGAAGTCGAGCAGGTGCGTGCCGGCCGCCTCGCTCATCCAAAGCAGGTGATAGTAGTTGTGGCGGTGCGGAAAGCCCCGCGGGATATCCGGTCGATCCTCGAGCCGCACGAGGTCGAAATAGAACGCCCCCTCTTCACCGCTGAAGTCGGAGCTGTCGAAGACTGGAAAATCTGCGGTGGGCACGGCGGGGGAGGTCTTCGAGAGGTCTTGGGCGATCAACGCACGGCATTATCCGACTGCGACTGCGACGGGTTCGCCGCGTCAGTTCCGATTCAGCGACACGCTCCGTCCGCAATGGTCAGGGTTGTCCGACTCCTGCCCGCGTGACACCTCGATGCCGAGGTATCTCACCATGGACTCGAGTTTAGAGTGCCCGAGGAGCAACTGCACCGCGCGCAAGTTCTTTGTGCGTCGATAGATCAACGTCGCCTTTGTGTGCTGCATCGAATGGGTCACATAGTCGGCACGATCCAGTCCCGGTTCATCAACCCCAGCGCCCAAGAATTCGGGCGTACTGGCGAGTCCCCAGGTGGGGTCCATGATGGTCTCCCATCGAGTTACGGGCTTGCAGGATGCGTCTTCCGGGGCAGCACCCGAGCATCGCGGGCGCCCTAGCCTCCCTCCTATGTGCCAACAGCTGCCGCAAAGTCCGCCAGGAGACGGTTGAACACGTCCGGTTTCTCGCGGAACACGGCGTGGCCGACGTTCGGGACTTGATGCATCTTCGCGGCGGGCACCCGCTCCTGGATATGCTGGCTCCCCGCCGGCAGCAGAATGCCGTCGTCGCTGCCATGGACCAGCATGACCGGCCGTTGCAATGACGTGAGCACGTCATCGTTGTCGAGTTGGCGACTGAACAGTCCCAGCCGCACCGCCGGCGGAACCGCGCAGTTGAATCCGAGGGTCTCGTAGTAGTCGCTGTCCGACATCGGCGCGGCCTCGCAGTCGCGTACGAACTGGCCCAGCGTCGTGACTGCCTCGGCCGCGTCATTGCTGAAGAGCGCCGGGATGTGCTGCGTCAGCTTCGGGCCCAGCAGGGCCATCGCCTCCGGGCTTCCGACTTTGGTCACGGCGCTTACCAGTGCCAAGCCGGCCACTCGGTCTTGCCCGTGGCGGCGCAGGTAGTCGCACACTACCAGCCCCCCGTACGACCAGCCGACAAGCACGACTTGCGGTGCGTCGACTGCGTCAATCAGACGCGCGACGTCCTCCGCCCACAAATCACTGTCGGTGTAGTGGCCAGCATCGGTGGGTTTGTCGGACTGGCCGTGGCCGCGCAGGTCCATCGCCACCAGGCGATGGTGGCCCAGAAGCGGGCTGGCGAACTGGTGCTTCCAGCTGAGCGCACTCTGGGAGAAGCCATGGACAAAGATGATGGGAGCGCCCTGGCCCGCGACCGAGTCGAGCACGCTCAGGGCAAGGCCGCCGCCACCGGTGATTGATTTTCGTTGCATGGGATATCCGTTGATGAAGTGAATACGCGGCCCCGGTCGCTGGAATGCCGACCGGGGCCACTCGCAAGCCAGGGCTCAGGCCACGCGTTGGGCCAGTCCCACGCCGGTGGGCGCATCTGCCTCACCGCGCATCTGGCGCAACACGGTCTCCAGGTCGAAGTACACGCGCTCGGTCAGAAGCTTGCCGGATTCAGCGCCGCTGCCGAACAGGTAAAAGGCCGCCAGTTCGAACTTCACTTTCTGGCCGGTGGGTGGAACCCCGCAGAACTCGGCCCGATGGGTCCCAGTAACGGTGACTTCGCGGATGGAGCAGCCAGGCACGTCGTACTCCGCAGTGTTGACCAGCTTAAAGTCCGGCACCGCTGCGTCGAACGCCGTGTAGAAGTCGACCACCCCCTTGAATCCCGCGAAGTGCGTCGAAAGCGGCACAACGTCGTACGACGCGCGTTCATCACGGATGAAGGTCTCGTAGACCGCCGGCCAGTCGTGCGCATTTTCGCCACGCATGTGCTCGACGATGCAGGCGCGCTGCAGGGCGACGCGCTCTTGGTCACTCAGTGTTGTCATGTCGTTTGTCTCCGGGTGAGGTTCGTTGGGGCTGGCACAGCGCGGTCGATGGTCCGTGCTGCACAGCGCGAGTATATAAATACCATTGCTAATATCAACTCTGTTTACTATTGATACGGTAAGTACAATCCCGCATCGCCCTCGCGCCATGCATCACATGCACCGATGACCACTCGCACGCCAAGAAAGACTGCCTCCCCCCTTGCAGACCCGAAGCCAGGGGCGCTGGTTCAGATCGATGCCATCGACGAAGCCATCGTGGCGTTCCATGTTGCGTTTCGCAACGTTGTCGACGGCGCCGACGAAAAGCTGGCCGAGCAAGGCATGGGGCGAACGCATCACAAAATCTTGTTTCATACGGCGCGGCATCCGTGCTGTCCGGTGTCGGAGGTTCGCGACTTCATCGGCGTATCGCGCCAAGCGCTTCAGCGACCGCTGAATGACCTGCATCGCGCGGGTCTGGTGCAGACGTTGGTATCGCCCGAGAATCGGCGCATTCATCAGCTTGTTCTGACGCCAGCGGGTCTTGCGTTGGAACAGCAAATCACGGCCCTGGTCCGGGTTCACTTCCAGGCCGCATTCAAGGCGGTGGGCGCGAGCAGCCGAGCGCAGTGGCTGGCCGTCATGCAGGCGCTCGGCACCGTCTAACGACGACCCCTGGCAAGGAGCAGTCGCTCGGCGCTGCGACAGAATTTCCAGGAACGCGCGCCGCCATCGACAAGACGCTGCAACGCATGGTGGCGCGTTGCGCCGGATCGACCGCGGCTTGTACGACCGCCCTGCCCTCAACAGTCTCACCAAGCGCCCGCCTCACCGGACGGCGTTGCACTGGCTCAAGGACACGCTGCCCGGCGACGGCGATCGCATCAGAAAGACGCTGGCGCGCCTTCTCGGCGATCCGAAACACGGCGACGGCATCCGGAACGACTTGACGCAAGGCTTCAGCGTTTTGCCCGCGATGCAAAGCTTCCTCAGGACCATTCCTGGCTTCGACCCGATGCCATCCGCTGATCCGCCTGATCCGGCGAAGGCCGCCTCACGGCGCAGGCCTTCGCCCGCGTGCAGCACCCCGGCGGTGTCGCGATGAATACAGCCTATGAGGGGCGGGACATTCCCCTCGAAAGCCTTCGACCTCATCCCCCGCTTCTCTGAGGACATCGACATCACGGTGTTCCGCGAAGACATCGGACAGGCCGTCGAGCCCGCCGAACTTGATGCGCTCAGCGGGAAGCAGCAACGCAAGAGGCTCGATGCAATCCGCGAGGCCTGTCAGGCATTCATCAACGGTTCGTTGACGAGCCAGCTTGCGCAGCGCGTCGATGCCGTTGGGAAGGGCCGCGTGAAACTGGAGCGCGATCCGGACGACGCGGATGGACAAACCTTGCTGCTCTGGTATCCGCCAGCAACGGCACGGACGAATGACCATGAACGTTTTTCAAGCGCAAGGCGCGCACGGCGAATGCCTGCATTTTGCCCCCGTGCGCCAGCGCCGCCGCACGCGGGGCCGCGGCGCATCAACGCTCGCGCGCGGCGCGGCGCAGCACCTGGGTGATCGGCTCCACCATGTACTGGAGCGCGGTGTGCTCCTCTCCCTGCAGGTAGATCTCGGCTGGCATGCCGGCGAGCAGCTTCAGGTCTCCCGCCGTCGCGAGCGACGCCGGGTCGGCCTCGACCAGCACCGAGTAATACGGAGCGCCGGTCGCATGGTCGATCAGGCGGTCGCCCGACACATAGACCACCTTGCCGTGCACCAGTTGCGTGGTGCGGTACTTGAATGCCGTGAAGCGGATCTCGGCCGGCTGCCCGCGCTGGATCCGGCCGATGTCCTCGGGGCGCACGCGCGCATCGGTCACCAGGCGGGTGTCGTCCGGCACGACGTCGGCGATGGTCTCGCGCGGCGGAATCACCGCGCCGGGCGTCGAATACTTCAGATCGATGATCTCGCCGCTGGCCGGCGCCGTGATCACCTGGCGCTCCGAGGCGTCGGCCGACTTGCGCCGCTCCTGCTCGATCTCGGCCAGCCGCGCCGCCGTGACCTTGAGCTGGTCGCTCGCCTGCTGGCGGTAGTCGCTCTCGAGCGAGCGGATGCGCAGATCGGCATCGACCGTGCGCTGCTCGGCGCGCGCCAGCTCCGCGCGCCGCTCCTCGATCTTCACGCCGTAGTCGGCCACGGTGCCTTCGAGCTGCGCGATGCGCGTGGCCGAGATGAAGCCATCCTTGAGCAGCTTGCGGTTGGTCTCGAGTTCGTTCTTCTGGAACTTCATCGACTCGCTCGCCTGCAAGATCTGGGCGCGCAGCGCAACGATCTCCTCAGTGACCTTCTCGCGCTGCGAACGCAGCAGGCGCACCTGCCCCACCAGCGCATCGCGCCGCGCCTCGAACAGGGCGCGCTCCTTGTCCAGCTGCGCTGCCAGGCGCGGGTCGGCTGCCGCGGTCTCGACCACGTCGGGAGCGAAGGTGATCGCGCGTGCCATGGTCTGCTCCGCGTCGAGCCTCGCGAGGCTGGCGCGCTCGGTCTTGACGCGGTGGTCCAGCCGGTTCCTGTCGGCATCGACCGAGACGTCGCCCAGCACCAGCAGGGGCTCGCCCTGCCGCACATGCTGGCCGTCGCGCACCAAAACCTCGCGCACGATGCCGCCTTCGGCATGCTGCACCGGGCGCCGGTTCAGGTCCACCTTCACATGGGCCTGCGCCACCACGGCGGACGACAGCGGGGCGAAGCCCAGCCACGCGGCGGCCGGCAGCAATCCGCAGACCAGCACGGCCAGGCCCCATTGCGTCAGGCGACGCGCTTCGCGCATATGCAGCGCCAGAGGGTCGTTGGCCGCGATCGCATGCGCTGTGTGAGTCATCGGACAACCTCCGTGCTKCGCACTSCGGTGCGAGCTTGCTTGGGGCGGCCCGGCGCGGCAAATCGGAGTACCTCCGTGCTTCGCACTCCGGTGCGAGCTTGCTTGGGGCGGCCCGGCGCGGCGCTCATGACACCTTCTCCGCAGGGCGCGCCGGCATCATCACCACCTGGGCGCTGCCCGCGTTCTGGCCCGAACGCCTGATCGTCTGCATCACCTCCGCCGCCGGTCCGTACTGCTTGACGCGGCCGGCCTCCAGCACCAGCAGCTTGTCCATGTGCTGCACCAGCGCGCTGCGGTGCGTGACGACGACCACCGTGACCTGCCCGCGCAGCGCCTTCAAGGCCTCGCCCAGCGCCAGTTCGCCCGCCCCGTCCAGGTTGGAGTTGGGCTCGTCCAGCACCAGCAGCTTCGGGTTGCCATAGAGCGCGCGTGCCAGCGCGATGCGCTGGCGCTGGCCCGGCGACAGCATCACGCCCATGTTGTCGACGACGGTGTCGTAGCCCTCGGGCAGTGCCAGGATCAGCGCATGCACGCCGGCACGCTGCGCCGCTTGCACGACCTTGTCCGGATCGACCTCGCCCAGCCGCGCGATGTTGTCGGCGACGGTGCCCGCGAACAGCTCGACGTCCTGCGGCACATAGCCGAGCCAGGGGCCGAGTTCTTCGCGCGGCCATTGCGCGAGGTCGACCTCATCCAGCCGTACGACACCTGCATGGGGCCGCCACAGGCCGGTCAGCAGGCGCACCAGGGTCGACTTGCCGGCACCGCTCGGGCCAGTGATGGCCAGCGACTCGCCGGGCTCCAGGCTCAGCGATACGCCGGCGAGAATCATCCGCTCGCCCTGCGGAGGACGGAACACGAGGCCCTCCGCGTGCAGGCGGCCGCTCGGCGCCGGGAGCGCCATGCGTTGCGGCTGCCGCTCGGCGGCACCCAGCACCTCGGACAGGCGCGCGAAGGCCAGGCGCCCCTCGGCCAGCACGCGCCAACTCCCCACCACCTGTTCCACTGGCGCCAGCGCCCGGCCGAGCAGGATGGTGCAAGCCACCAGGATGCCCGGCGTGCCTTCGCCCGTGATGACGAGGTAGGCGCCCAGTGCCTGCAGCAGGACCTGCACCGCCTGGCGCGTGGCGCGCGTGAGCGCTGCCATCGCCACCGACTTGCGTGCGGTCGGCCCCTGCCGCGCGGCGACGCCGGCATTGAGATCCCGCCAGCGCCCGATCACCGCCTCCCCCATTCCGAGCGATTGCGCCAGCTCTGCGTTCTGCATCGAGGCTTCGAGGTAGCGCGTGGCCCTGGCGGCCTCCTTCTGCAGGGCTTCGATATCGCGGCGCGTGATGCGGTCGTTCACCACGGCAAGGACGAGCATCAGCACCGACGCGGCAGCGGCGGCCATACCCAGCATCGGATGCGCCATCCAGATGACCGCGACATAGACGAATGTCCATGGCACATCGAACAGGGCCAGCAGGCCCTGGGCGGAAAACAGGCTGCGCAGCGCCGCGACGTCGCGCAAGCCTTCGGAAGGCACGCGCTCGGCGCGCCGCGCCGTGCGGGCCAGCATGACCTTGGCCACCACCGGAGACAGCTGATCGGCGATCAGATTGCCCGCGACGCCCTGCAGCCGGCTGCGCAGGTAGTCCAGCATCAGCATCAGGCCGAGCGCCACGGCGACGCCGAGCAGCAGCACCAGCAGCGTCTCCCGGCTCTGGCTCGTCAGCACGCGGTCGAAGACCTGCAGCATGAAGAGCGCTGGGGCGAGCAGCAGCAGGTTCACGAAGAACGAGAAGCCCGCGACAAAAAGAAGCGGTCGCTCGAGAAGCTGGAGAAGAGGCTTCATGTCGATTTCTCTCCGGTGTTGCCACCTGCATGCGCGGGTGGCGGGCGGTTTCTCACAGGCCGACCTTGATGTCGTTGCTGTCGAAGGTGTCGGCCGGATTGCTCAGCGTCAACGTTGCCACGAGCGTGCGGTTGGCAGCGCCCAGGCCGTCGGCGTCGTAGTACAGGTTGCCCGTCGCACTGTCGTAGATCACGTGCACGCCCGCCCCCACCACGTCTCCCGCGCCGCCGCCGTTCAAGGACGCGAACTCGGCTGCCGACAGCGTGCTTCCGCTTGCAGTCGTGAGCGCCGTGAACGTGCCGCGCGACAGCTCGATCAGGTCGCTGTTCGCCACCGATCCCGAAGCATCGAAGTCGGTGATCGAATCCACAGCGTTGGGTGCCGAGTCGAAGACGAAGGTGTCGTGGCCCGCGCCGCCGGTGAGTATGTCGGCGCCGGCCCCACCGACGATGCGGTCGTCGCCCGCAAGGCCGTTGATCACGTCGTTGCCGCCGCCGCCGCGCAATTGGTCATTCGACGCCGAACCGGTGATCGTGTCGGCGAAGGCCGTGCCGATGACGCCCTCGAAGTTCCTGTAGCTGTCGGTGCCGAGCCCGGCCGCGCTGGCATTGAAGATCGTCGTGCTGCTGCTTTGCGTCAGCGTGAACGTGAGCCCGGCGGTGCCGTCCGAGAAGTCGAGCAGGTCGCCGGCGCCAACTGCCCCATCGAGCGTGTCGTTGCCGCCGCCGCCGCGGATGATGTCGTTCGAGGCGCTGCCGGTGAGGGTGTCGGCGTTGCCAGTGCCGATGACGCCCTCGATGTTCCGGTAGGTATCGGTTCCAAGCGAACTGGGTCCGTTGAAGGTGGTGTCACTGCCGGACTGCGTCAGCGTGAAGGTGATACCGGGGCCACCAACCGTCGCATCGGAGAAGTCGATCAGATCCTCCGTGCCGGCCCCGCCGTCGATATTGTCGTTGTTGGCGCCTCCACGCAGCACGTCGTTTCCGTCGCCGCCGTTGAGGTTGTCGTTGTTATCGCCGCCAATCAGCAGGTCCGATCCCGAGTTGCCATTCAGCTGATCGTTGCCACTGCTGCCGACGAGAACCGATTGGAATGCACCGTCGCTCAAGGTGTCGCCACCCGCCTTGCCGTCGATATAGGAGCCTTGGTAGTTCGCGACGCCCGTGAGGTCGACGGTGTTTGCGCCCGAGGTCGTGTCCAGCACGTTCAGCGTAACGGAGCCGGTCGCGGTCCCGCCGGCGCCATCGCTGAGCGTGTAGTTGAGCGTGACGACTGTCGGGCTGGCTACCGTGCCCCCGGCCGATCCTGTCGTGAACGAGAAGGTCCCATTCGGGTTGATGGTGACCGGGGTGGCCAACGTTCCGGTAACGACGCTGATCGCGATCACACTGAGCGCGGCACCGTCAATGTCCGTGTCATTGGTCAGCAGCACACTGGTTGACAGCGTCACGTCGGTGCCGTTCGACACGTAGAGCACGTCGCTGGCCGGAGCGGGGTTGTCGTTGACGGCCGCCACGGTGATGCTCGCCGTATCGGTGGCGCTCGAAAACGCAGAGCTGCCTCCGTTCGTCAAAGTGCTGGCCATGCTGCCCGCCGTGCCGCTCGTCTGGTCCCAGGCGTGGAAGGTGATGCCATCGCTGACTGTTCCATTGAAGTTCGAATTCGCCTGGAAGTAGACACGCGTGTTCCCGTCGGCGGCCAACAGCAGCGCGGACGCGTTCGACACCGCACCCACCGCTGCCCAGCTGGCGCCGCCGTTGGTGGAATACCACCAGCTTCCGTTGGCCGCATTCACGCCCGACAACGCAATTCCGGTGATGGCGCCGTTGTCCGCATCGGTCACGTTGTCGAGGCCGCCGACCGGCGGATTCAGGTTCACCAGGCTCGATACGAGCGTCCCGACAGCCCCGACCGGTGCGCCGGCGTCCTCGTTGACCGATGCCAGGGCGGGCGTCGCGGCAGCACTCAGGACCGGTGCATCGTTGGTGCCGGCGATGGTCACGGTCACCACCCGGCTGGCGGTCCCGTCGGACGAGACCGCGGTGAAGCTGTCGCTGATCGATTGACCTGCAGCCAGCTGCTGGATTGCCGTCTGGCCATTGTTGGCCGTGTAAGTCCAGTTGCCGTTGGCTGCCAATGCGAAGCTGCCGTAGCCGTTGCTGCCGGCGGTGCCGCCTTGGGCTGTGAAGCTGGACTGACCCGCGTCGACATCGGCAATCGTCAGCGCGCCGCTGGCCACGAGGCTGCCCCCGGACACCGCAACGTCTTCTTGCACCGCAGCGCTGGCCACACCACCAATTGTCGGTACGTCGTTGGTGCCGGTGATCGTCACGGTCACTACTTGGCTGGCGGTTCCGTCGGACGACACAGCGGTGAAGCTGTCGCTGATCGATTGACCGGCGCCAAGCTGCTGGATTGCCGCCTGGCCGTTGTTGGCCGTGAAGGTCCAACTGCCATTGGCCGCGAGCGTGAAGCTGCCATAGCCGNGCGGTGAAGCTGTCGCTGATCGATTGACCGGCGCCAAGCTGCTGGATTGCCGCCTGGCCGTTGTTGGCCGTGAAGGTCCAACTGCCATTGGCCGCGAGCGTGAAGCTGCCATAGCCGTTGCTGCCGGCGGTGCTCCCCTGGGACGCGAAGTTCGACTGGCCCGCATCCACATCGGCGATCGTCAACGTGCCGCTGGCCGCGAGGCTGCCACCGGACACCGCAACATCTTCTTGCACCACGCCGCTGGCGACGCCGCC
>NZ_LMDW01000020.1:246160-247810 GCF_001425205.1 Variovorax sp. Root411 | reverse complement strand
ACCGCCGATGCTCGCCTGTGGCGCGAAGTTGGACTGGCCCGCATCGACATCGGCAATCGTCAGCGCACCGCCGGTGCTCAGGTTCGGCATCGAGGCGTCCTCGATCGTCGCGCCGGTGGCGACGCCACCGATCACCGGCACGTCATTGGTGCCAGTAATCGTCACCGTCACGAGTTGGCTCGCCGTGCCGTCGGACGAGACTGCAGTGAAACTGTCGCTGATCGATTGACCTGCGCCCAGTTGCTGGATCGCCGCCTGGCTGTTGTCAGCCGTGTAGGTCCAGCTGCCATCTGTTGCCAGCGTGAAACTGCCGTAGCCGCTGCTGCCAGCGGTACTCGCTTGGGGCCCGAAGTTCGACTGGCCTTGGTCGACATCGGCAATCGTCAGCGCACCACCGGTCGCGAGGTTGCCAGCAGCCACCGCAAGATCTTCTTGCACCGCGCCGCTGGCGACGCCTCCAATCACCGGCACGTCGTTGGTGCCAGTGATCGTCACTGTCACCACCTGGCTGGCCGTTCCATCGGAGGACACGGCGGTGAAGCTGTCGCTGACCGTTTGACCTGCGGCCAGTTGTTGGATTGCCACCTGGCTGTTGTCGGCCGTGTAGGTCCAGCTGCCGTTGGCCGCGAGTGTGAAGCTGCCGTAGCCGTTGCTGCCCGCGGTGCTGGCCTGGGACGTGAAGCTGGACTGGCCCGCATCGACATCGGCAATCGTCAGCGCGCCGCTGGTGCTCAGGTTCGGCATCGAGGCGTCCTCGATCGTCGCGCCGGTGGCGACGCCACCGATCACTGGCACGTCATTGGTGCCGGTGATGGTCACCGTCACCACCTGGCTGGCAGTGCCGTCGGACGACACGGCGGTGAAGCTGTCGCTGATCGATTGACCGGCGCCAAGCTGCTGGATTGCCGCCTGGCCGTTGTTGGCCGTGAAGGTCCAACTGCCATTGGCCGCGAGCGTGAAGCTGCCATAGCCGTCCCGCATCCACATCGGCGATCGTCAACGTGCCGCTGGCCGCGAGGCTGCCACCGGACACCGCAACATCTTCTTGCACCACGCCGCTGGCGACGCCGCCGATCACCGGCACGTCATTGGTCCCGGTGATAGTCACCGTCACCACTTGGCTGGCCGTTCCATCGGAGGACATGGCGGTGAAGCTGTCGATGATCGATTGGCCCGCAGCAAGCTGCTGGATCGCGCTTTGGCTGTTGTCAGCTGTGTAGGTCCAGCTGCCGTCGGCCGCGAGTGTGAAGCTGCCGTAGCCATTGCTGCCGCCGATGCTCGCCTGTGGCGCGAAGTTGGACTGGCCCGCATCGACATCGGCAATCGTCAGCGCACCGCCGGTGCTCAGGTTCGGCATCGAGGCGTCCTCGTNCGATGCTCGCCTGTGGCGCGAAGTTGGACTGGCCCGCATCGACATCGGCAATCGTCAGCGCACCGCCGGTGCTCAGGTTCGGCATCGAGGCGTCCTCGTTCACCGCGCCGCTGGCCACACCACCGATCACCGGCACGTCATTGGTCCCGGTGATGGTCACGGTCACCACCTGGCTGGCTGTCCCGTCGGACGAGACTGCAGTAAAGCTGTCGCTGATCGACTCCCCTGCACCCAGCTGCTGGATCGCCGCCTGGCTGTTATCGGTCGCATAAGTCCAA
>NZ_LMDW01000020.1:245806-246068 GCF_001425205.1 Variovorax sp. Root411 | reverse complement strand
GAAGTTCGACTGGCCCGCATCCACATCGGCGATCGTCAGCGCTCCACTGGTGCTTAGATTCGGCGTCGATGCATCCTCGGTCACCGCGCCGCTGGCGATGCCACCGATCACCGGCACGTCATTGGTCCCGGTAATGGTTACGGTCACGAGCTGGCTGGCCGTCCCGTCGGACGAGACTGCAGTAAAGCTGTCGCTGATCGACTCCCCTGCACCCAGCTGCTGGATCGCCGCCTGGCTGTTATCGGTCGCATAAGTCCAAGTG
>NZ_LMDW01000020.1:244292-245754 GCF_001425205.1 Variovorax sp. Root411 | reverse complement strand
GTCCCGTCGGACGAGACTGCAGTAAAGCTGTCGCTGATCGACTCCCCTGCACCCAGCTGCTGGATCGCCGCCTGGCTGTTATCGGTCGCATAAGTCCAAGTGCCGTCGGCCACCAGCACGAAACTGCCATAGCCGTTGCTGCCGGCAGTGCTCGCCTGTGGCGCGAAGTTCGACTGGCCCGCATCCACATCGGCGATCGTCAGCGCTCCACTGGTGCTTAGATTCGGCGTCGATGCATCCTCGGTCACCGCGCCGCTGGCGANCGAAGTTCGACTGGCCCGCATCCACATCGGCGATCGTCAGCGCTCCACTGGTGCTTAGATTCGGCGTCGATGCATCCTCGGTCACCGCGCCGCTGGCGACGCCACCGATCACCGGCACGTCGTTGGTGCCGGTGATCGTCACCGTCACTACCTGGTTGGCCGTCCCGTCGGACGAGACTGCGGTGAAGCTGTCGCTGATCGTTTGACCTGCGCCCAACTGCTGGATCGCCGCCTGGCTGTTATCGGCCGTGTAGGTCCAGCTGCCATCAGCCAGCAAGTTGAAGCTGCCGTAGCCGTTGCTTCCGCCGGCGCTCGCCTGTGGCGCGAAGTTCGACTGACCGGCATCCACATCGGCGATCATCAACGCACCGCTGGTGCTCAGATTCGGGGTCGATGCATCCTCGTTCACCGCGCCGCTGGCCACACCACCGATCACCGGCACGTCGTTGGTCCCGGTGATCGTCACCGTCACGAGCTGGCTGGCCGTCCCATCGGACGACACTGCCGTGAAACTGTCGCTGATCGACTCGCCAGCGCCCAATTGCTGGATCGCTGCTTGGCTGTTGTCGGCCGTGTAGGTCCAGTTGCCGCCGGCCGCGAGCGTGAAGCTGCCATAACCATTGCCACCGGCTGTGCTTGCCTGAGGCGTGAAGTTCGACTGGCCCGCATCGACATCGGCGATCGTCAGCGCACCGCCCGCGCTCAGGTTCGGCGTCGAGTCATCCTCGCTCACCGCGCCGCTGGCGACGCCACCGATCACCGGCACATCATTGGTGCCAGCGATCGTCACCGTCACCACCTGGCTGGCCGTTCCATCGAACGAGACTGCAGTAAAGCTGTCGCTGATCGACTCTCCTGCACCCAGCTGCTGGATCGCCGTCTGGCTGTTGTCGGCCGTGTAGGTCCAGTTGCCGTCGGCCGCGAGCGTGAAGCTACCGTAGCCATTACTGCCGCCGGTGCTCGCCTGTGACGCGAAATTCGACTGGCCCTGATCGACATCGGCAATCGTCAGCGCACCGCTGGTGCTCAGGTTCGGAGCCGAGCCATCCTCGCTCACCGCACCGCTGGCCACGCCACCAATCACCGGCACGTCATTGGTGCCGGTGATCGTCACCGTCACGAGCTGGCTGGCCGTGCCGTCGGAGGACACGGCGGTGAAGCTGTCACTGATCGACTCGCCAGCGCCCAGTTGTTGGATC
>NZ_LMDW01000020.1:243995-244272 GCF_001425205.1 Variovorax sp. Root411 | reverse complement strand
TAGCGAGAAGCTGCCGTAGCTGTTGCTGCCGGCAGTGCTCGCCTGTGGCGCGAAGTTCGACTGGCCCACATCTACATCGGCAATCGTCAACGCACCACCGGTGCTCAGGTTCGGGGTCGATGCATCCTCGTTCACCGCGCCGCTGGCGACGCCACCGATCACCGGCACGTCGTTGGTCCCGGTGATCGTCACCGTCACGAGCTGGCTGGCCGTGCCGTCGGAGGACACGGCGGTGAAGCTGTCACTGATCGACTCGCCAGCGCCCAGTTGTTGGATC
>NZ_LMDW01000020.1:200646-243947 GCF_001425205.1 Variovorax sp. Root411 | reverse complement strand
TCCCGGTGATCGTCACCGTCACGAGCTGGCTGGCCGTGCCGTCGGAGGACACGGCGGTGAAGCTGTCACTGATCGACTCGCCAGCGCCCAGTTGTTGGATCGCGCTTTGGCTGTTGTCAGCCGTGTAGGTCCAAGTGCCGTCGGCCGCTAGCGAGAAGCTGCCGTAGCTGTTGCTGCCGGCAGTGCTCGCCTGTGGCGCGAAGTTCGACTGGCCCACATCTACATCGGCAATCGTCAACGCACCACCTAGCGAGAAGCTGCCGTAGCTGTTGCTGCCGGCAGTGCTCGCCTGTGGCGCGAAGTTCGACTGGCCCACATCTACATCGGCAATCGTCAACGCACCACCAGTGCTCAGGTTCGGCATCGAGGCGTCCTCGTTCACCGCGCCGCTAGTGACGCCACCTATCACCGGTACATCGTTGGTCCCGGAAATGGTCACGGTCACGAGCTGGCTGGCCGAGCCGTCGGACGACACGGCGGTGAAGCTGTCACTGATCGACTCCCCGGCGCCCAGCTGCTGGATCGCCGCTTGGCTGTTGTCGGCCGTGAAGCTCCAGCTGCCGTCGGCTGCCAACGTGAAACTGCCATAGCCGTTGCTGCCGCTGGTGCCAGCCTGGGTTGCGAAGCTGGACTGGCCCTGGTCGACATCGGCAATCGTCAGCGCACCGCCGGTGCTCAGATTCGGCGTCGAAGCATCCTCGGTCACCGCGCCGCTAGCGACGCCACCTATCACCGGTACATCGTTGGTCCCGGCAATGGTTACGGTCACGAGCTGGCTGGCCGAGCCGTCGGAGGAAACTGCGGTGAAGCTGTCGCTGATCGATTGACCAGCGCCCAGTTGCTGGATCGCCGACTGGCTGTTGTCAGTCGTGTAGGTCCAAGTGCCATCGGCCGCCAGCGTGAAGCTGCCATAGCCGCTGCTGCCGGCGGTGCCCGCTTGGGGCGTGAAGTTGGATTGGCCCGCATCCACATCGGCGATCGTCAGCGCGCCGCCGGTGCTCAGATTCGGCGTCGATGCATCCTCGTTCACGGTGCCGCTGGCGACGCCACCGATTGCCGGTACGTCATTGGTCCCGGTGATGGTCACGGTCACCACTTGGCTGGCCGTTCCATCGGACGAGACTGCCGTGAAACTGTCGCTGATCGACTGGCCGACACCCAGTTGCTGGATCGCCGCCTGGCTGTTGTCGGCCGTGTAGCTCCAGTTGCCATTGGCCGCGAGCGTGAAGCTGCCATAGCCGCTGCTTCCGGCGGTGCCGGCCTGGGCTGTGAAGCTGGACTGTCCTGCGTCGACATCGGCAATCGTCAGCGCACCACCGGTACTGAGGTTCGGCGTCGAGGCATCCTCGTTCATCGCCCCGCTGGCCACCCCGCCGATCACCGGCACATCGTTGGTGCCAGTAATCGTCACTGTCACCACTTGGTTGGCCGTGCCGTCGGAGGAAACTGCGGTGAAGCTTTCACTGATCGATTGACCAGCGCCCAGTTGCTGGATTGCCGCCTGGCTGTTGTCGGCCGCGTAGGTCCAGTTGCCATTCGCCGCCAGCGCGAAACTGCCGTAGCCGTGGCTGCCGGCTGTGCTCGCTTGAGGCGCGAAGTTCGACTGGCCCTGGTCGACATCGACAATCGTCAGCGCGCCGCTGGTGCTCAGGTTCGGCATCGAGGCGTCCTCGGTCACCGCCCCGCTGGCGACGCCACCGATCACCGGCACGTCGTTGGTGCCGGTGATGGTCACCGTCACCACCTGGCTGGCAGTGCCATCCGACGACACGGCGGTGAAGCTGTCGGTGATCGATTGACCAGCGCCCAGTTGCTGGATCGCCGTCTGGCCGTTGTTGGCCGTGTAAGTCCAGCTACCATTGGCCGCCAATGCGAAGCTGCCATAGCCATGGCTACCGGCCGTACTCGCCTGAGGCGCGAAGTTCGACTGGCCCTGGTCGACATCAGCGATCGTCAACGCACCACCGGTGCTCAGGTTCGGCGTCGAGGCATCCTCGGTCACCGCCCCGCTGGCCACACCACCAATCACCGGCACGTCATTGGTCCCGGTCACCGTCACGGTGATCTGCTGATTGACCGTGCCGCCATGGCCATCGTTGATGGTGACGGTGAAGGTTTCCGTCGCCGTCTGGCCCTGGGCCAGATACTGCGTGGCCGCGTTGGCAACGCTGTAGTTCCAGCTCACCGTGCCGTCGCCCGCGCCCGTGGCCGCATCGCTGACGCCGGCCGTCAAGACCCCGCCCAGCGTGTTGCCTGAACCGGCCGCGACGCTGACGCTGTGCGCATCGCTCAGGTCCACGTCGTCGAAGGTGATCGTGCCG
The DNA here is from genome assembly GCF_001425205.1 of Variovorax sp. Root411. Lineage (GTDB taxonomy): Bacteria > Pseudomonadota > Gammaproteobacteria > Burkholderiales > Burkholderiaceae_C > Variovorax. The sequence goes on along the minus strand of NZ_LMDW01000020.1, from coordinate 241,626 downwards.
CTGTCGCTCAGAGTCGGCGTCGCCGCATCCTCGGTCACCGCCGCAGCGGCATCGGCCGTGCCGATCGTCGGCGTGTCGTTGGTGCCGGTGATGGTCACGTCGATCTGACGGGTGACGATGCCGCCGTGCTGGTCGTTCACCGTGATGGTGAAGCTCTCGACCCGAGTCTGGCCCGCGGCCAGGTACTCGACGGCCGTGGCGTTCACGGTGTAGGTCCAGGTGAGCTGGCCGCCCGTGCCGGTCCCTGTGGTGTCGACGTTCTTGACCGCCGTGAGGCTCCCCAGCACGCTGCCGACCGGCGTGCCGGTGGCGCTCACAAGGTGCACGTCGCTCAGGTCCAGGTCGCTGAAGCCGATGACACCGCTGTCGCTCAGCGTGCCCACCGGCGCGACCTGCTCGCTCACCGCACCCGCCAGGTCCTGGGCTGTGATCACCGGACCATCGTTGGTGCCGGTGATGGTGATGGTCGCCGTGGCCAGTCCCGTCCCACCATCGGCGTCTGTCACCTGGTAGCTGAAGGTGTCGGTTGCGTGCTCGCCTGCCGCCAGGTACTGGAAATCGGCCGCATGGGGCTGGTACTGGAAATACCAGGTCGACGGATCGCCCATCGCGGGTTGAACGAGCGTGGCCGTCCCGTGGGCCGGGCCCGAGGCCAGCGTCAAGTTCTTGACAAGGTCAGGGACCAGATCGTTCTGCAGCACATGGATCTGCACGCCCGGGCCGTCTTCGGTCGTCGCGGCCGCATCGCCCAGCGCCGTCACCGCCTGGTTGGCCGGATTCAACTCGACCCCGTCCACAAGGATTCTCAATACTTCGGTCATCTGGACGGTCAGCGTGGACGATCCGAAGGTAAAAACGAAATCGCTCGCCGAACCATTGGAAACCTCGCCGGTCTTGGCATTGGTCACTGCCGCAAGATGGGCCAGGTAGGCGGCGATCTGCGTCTGGGTGGCAGAGTCCAGCCACTGCGCCCGCGTGAACTGGAGCAGGAGCGTGTCGACGCCCGCTCCGCCCGTGTACACGTCTCTGGTGCCGGCCGCGGTGTTTTCGCTGACGTTGTAGATCAGGGTGTCGTTCCCCGATCCTCCGTTGAGATCGTCGCTGCCGCTGCCACCGTTGAGCGTGTCGTCTCCCGCGCCACCATTCAATGAATCGTTTCCGGCTCCGCCGTTGACGGTGTCGTCACCGTTGCCGCTGTTGATGGTGTCGTTGCCGGCCGTGCCGGTGAGAAGGTCGTTGCCGTTGGAGCCGGTGATCGCGGTCATGTGCTTCCTTTGTGGGCGCCGAAAGGCCGGCGCGTAGCTGTCTCGACGCTGCGTTTCTCTTGTTCAAATTAGATGGCGCCAGCGGCGCGAGCACATGGAAGGAATGCCCTTTCCTTCCTGAGCGATAAGTACCGGGACGAGCTTGAAAAGCCTGGTACTTTTGTCCTGCCGAAGCATCCGCACGCGCGGGCGTGTGGCTTGTTGACATCGGGCGGGGCAAGTGCCCCGGCTTCTCACGCGGTCTTTTTCACGCGCTGCCGAGCGGCCATGTAGTTGCCGGGCGTGACGCCGAAGCAGCGGCGGAGCCATCGCGAGAAATGGGCCTGGCAGCCACCGGGCTTCGCCGCGATCTCGAGCACGACGATGGTGTGCGAGTTCAAGACCCGCGCACGATAGAACCGCCGCGAAGCCGGGTCTTGTACGCCAGTGATCTACAGCCTCAGGCGCTCATGCCGGCACGGGCTCGCCGGAGGCGGCTTGCACCGGAATGTGCGCGCGCTCTTCCTTGATGCGGTTGGCGCCGTCCACGAACACCAGCTTCGGCAGGTACCCGGCCACGCGCTCTTCGGGCACAAGGCCGAAGGCCGCAATGATGAGCAGGTCGCCGACGGCAGCCCGGCGCGCGGCCGAGCCGTTGACCGAGATGATGCCGCTGCCGCGCTCGCCGCGAATGGCATAGGTTACGAAGCGTTCGCCGTTGTTGATGTTCCAGATGTGCACCTGCTCGTTCTCGGCCAGGTTGGCTGCGTCGAGCAGGTCCTGGTCGATGGCGCAGGAGCCTTCGTAGTGCAGTTCGCAGTCGGTGACGGTGGCGCGGTGGATCTTGGATTTGAGCAATGTTCTGAACATGATCGATGAAAGTTTCCGTGCAAGGGATAGGTGCGGGCCGGCGCAGTCTAAGCGCAAGCCTGCAGAGGTCTACGACAGGTGGCGGCTTTGTCCGACTCGCCCCCTGGCTTCGGTCTGGACAATAGCCTGCCTCGGCCCGAGACAAGACAAGCCGAGCGTTACAAGAAGTTCCGGCCCCGCACGATGACCCGCATCTACCTGATAGAAGACAACCCCCTGATCGCCGCCACGCTGGCCGACGGACTGGAGGAATTTTCCGAATGCAACGTGATCGGGACTGCCGCCACTTCGCGCGGTGCCATCGACTGGCTCCAGGACAACCCCGATGGCTGGGATGCGGCCGTCATCGACATCTTCCTGGCCGAAGGCAACGGGCTCGCCGTGGCGCAGTACCTGCAGGCGCACAAGTCGCCGGCGCAGCGCACGGTGGTCCTCATGAACTACGCGAGCTCCGAGGTGCGCGAAGGCGCGCTGTCCGCGGGCGTGGACGCGGTGTTCGACAAATCGCTCGAGCTCGAAGCCTTCTACGACTTCTGCAGGACGCTGAACATCTCGCCGCGCCGTTGAGCCCGCTTCTACTCCCTCTCCCGGAGGGAGAGGGAACAGGATATTCACGCCTCCTCGTACCAGCGGTCCTTCGCCAGCATCACCCGGTGGTGCCCATGCCCCGACGGCATCATCGGAAAGCAGTTCTCCTGCGCCGCGACCTGCACGTCGAGGAAGAACGGCCCGTCGCTCGTCAGGCATTCAGCCAGCGCGCCCTCCAGCTCGGCCGGGTCCGACACTCGCCGCGCGCCCCAGCCGAAGGCCTTTGCCAGCGCCACGAAGTCGGGCAGTGCCTCGTTCCAGCTGTGGCTCAGGCGGTTGCCGTGGTTCAGCTCCTGCCATTGCCGCACCATGCCCATGTAGCCGTTGTTGCACAGCACCAGCTTCACAGGCGCGCGGTGCTGCACGGCCGTCGACAGCTCCTGGATGTTCATGAGCACCGAGGCATCGCCGCTCACGCACACGGTCAGCGCCTCGGGGTGGCCGATCTGCGCGCCGATGGCCGCGGGCAGCCCGTAACCCATGGTCCCGGCGCCGCCGGACGTGAGCCAGTGGCGCGGGCTGTCGAAGCGCAGGTACTGCGCTGCCCACATCTGGTGCTGCCCCACGTCGGTCGACACGATGGTGTCGCGCCCGCTCGCGCCGATAGCGCGCTGCAGCGACGACATCAGCTGCTGCGGCAGGATCGAGTCCTCCCGCGCCTCGAAGGCCAGGCAGTCCTCAGCGCGCCAGCGCTCGATGCGCTCCCACCACGGCGCGAGCCGCGCGCGCGCGAAGCCTTCGGCCGGCAGCAGCGCCAGCAGGCCTTCGAGGATCACCGCGCAGTCGCCCACCATCGGCACGTCCACGTGCACCACCTTGTTGATGCTGCCGGGGTCGATGTCGATGTGGATCTTGCGCGCGTGCGGGCAGAACTCGTCGAGCTTGCCGGTCACGCGGTCGTCGAAGCGCGCGCCGACGCACATCACGAGGTCGGCCTCGTGCATCGCAAGGTTCGCTTCGAGCATGCCGTGCATGCCCAGCATGCCGATGAACTTCGGGTCCGATGCGGGGAATGCGCCCAGCCCCATCAGCGTGAGCGTGCACGGCGCATGCAGCAGGTTCACGAGCCGCGCGAAAGCCTCGCAGGCGGCAGGCCCCGAATTGACCAGCCCGCCGCCGCCATAGATGACCGGCCGGCGCGCGGTCGAAAGCAGATCGGCAGCGCGCTGCATCATGGCCTTCGGTGGCAGCGCCGTGCGGCTCGTGCGCAAGGCCCGCAGCGGCGAAGGCTCGGGCGCCCTGCCCAGCCGGTCGAGCTGGATGTCCTTCGGCACGTCGAGCAGCACCGGCCCCGGGCGGCCGGTGGTGGCGATCTCCAGCGCACGCCGCACCAGCGAGGGCACGTCGTCGGCCGAGCGCACCTGCCGGTTCCACTTGGTCACCGGGCGCGACATGCCGAGCGCATCGCTCTCCTGGAATGCCTGCGTGCCGATGACGGCGGTGGCCACCTGCCCGCTGATGCACAGCACCGGCACCGAATCGCTCATCGCATCGAGCAGCCCGGTGATGGTGTTGCCCACGCCCGGCCCAGAGGTAACGAGCACCACGCCCACGCGGCCGGTGCTGCGCGCATAGCCCTCGGCCGCATGCACGGCCGCCTGCTCGTGGCGCACCAGCACGTGGCGCAGCCTCGGCTCGCCGTGCAGCGCGTCGTACAGCGGCAGCGCCGCGCCGCCGGGGTAGCCGAAGATGGTGTCCACGCCGCACTCGACCAGCGTGTCGAGCAGGGCTTCGGCGCCGTTGCGGATACGGGCTGGCGCTTCCGGATGGAGGGACAGGGAAGACGTGAGGGGTAGGTCGAGAAGTCGCATGCCGTCGATTCTTCCGGTTCGAGCGCAAAATATGCTTCTTTCTTTTGGCTCTTTGAACTCGATTCATGAAAACCAATCGGCAAAACACCAACGACAACGAAGGATCTTTCGACAAGACCGACCTGGCCATCCTGCGCGTGCTGCTGCTCGACTCGCGCAAGACCCTGCAGGAGATCGGCAACGAGGTCGGCCTGTCGCCCACCAGCTGCTGGACGCGCATCAAGAAGCTCGAGGCCTCGGGCGTCATCAAGCGCTACACGGTCGACGTTGATCCGGCCAAGCTCGGCTACCACGACTCGGTGATCGTGCAAGTCACGCTCGAAAGCCACACCGACGAGACCCTGTACGACTTCGGCCGCACGCTGGCGACCATTCCGGAGATCCAGGAGGCCTACCTCGTCTCGGGCGACTACGACTACTACATCCGCATCGCGGTGCGCGATACGCGCGACTACGAACGGCTGCTGCGCGAAAAGCTCTACAAGATCCCCGGTATCCGGCACAGCAAGTCGCACTTCGTGCTGCGGGTGCTGAAGGAAACCAGCGTGCCCGTGATCTGAGGGTGACCGCGCCGATGCCCAGGTTGCCAGGGTTGGCAGGAAAAATGGGCCAAGGACATAATCGGCTCGCGGTCGACCGGCGGGAGCAGGAGCCGAACCGCATCACATTGCCTACCTTCGTCAGGCGCATCTACAAAAATGACTTCCAAGGCAGAAGCGATCTATGAGGCCAGCCAGCAAAGGCTGTTGGAGAGTCAGCCGCTGGATCGCCAAGCTGTGGCTGGCCTTGCCGCTCGCCGTTCTGCCGTGTGCGCACGCCAGTGAACCATCGGAGGCCGATGCCGTGCCTCAGCGCGATGGCGTCGTCCACATCACGCAGGCCGAGCTGCTCTCCGTTTCCGGCACGGGCTATTCCGCCCCTCCGAAGCGTACGGAAGACGCCGCGCTGCCGGTCGACGGCTGGAAGACGATCAGCCTCCCACATACGGCTGCGCGCGAACTGGTGCCCACGTCTTCCAGCGGCGCGCGTACCGTCACCGACTGGTACCGCATCGACCTGGCCGGGCTGGCGCCATCGGCGCAGCCGCGCCTTCTTTATCTGCCGCGCTGGAAGACCCTGGGCCACATTGCGGTGTACGGCGACGGGCTTTTGCTCTATCAGTCGCATGGCAGCCCCGTCCACAACGGCTACAACCATCCGCTCCTGCTGCCGCTGAACGCGGCCGCCAACACGCCTTCGCCGGCGTCCGTGCTGATCCGCGTCGACCGCCTGCGTAACAGCGGCAGCGGATTCTCGACCGTGTGGGTGGGCGACGAGGATTCACTGAGCTGGCGCTACCAGATGCGCCAACTGCTGCAGGTGCAGTTGCCGTTCATGGGCAGCGCCGCGTTCCTGGCGGTTGGCGCATTCGCGTTCGCCGTGTGGCTGGGCAAGAGGCGCGAATCGCTGTACCTGCTGTTCTTCGCCATCTCCGTGCTCGCCTTCCTGCGAACGCTTCACTACTACGTGGGCGGCAGCTACATCCCGATTTCGGACGAATGGTTCGAATGGATCACCGTTGCCAGCCTGCTCTGGCTGATCGTCCTGATCCACCTGTTCCTGCAGCGCCTGCATCGGCAGCCTTCTGCCTGGCTGACCCGTTCGGCACTGGCCTTGACGCTGGCCTGCAATGTCACAACGCTGCCTCATGTCTCGACGCGGATGGTCAGCCTCTACCTCTTCACGCCCCTGCTCAACCTGATGGTGCTGCCCGTCGCGGTGCTGATCTTCGCGGTGAATTTGCGCAAGGCGTTGCGCGTGCAACTGCCCGAGGGGCGGCTGGTGGCGGGCTGGACCGTCTTCGCCGTCGCGTTCACCTCCTACGACGGGTTCCTGCAGAACAACCTGGTCAGCCCGGAGAGCGTGTACACCTCTCCCTACGCCATCATCGGCCTGTTCTTCGTCTTTTCGTACATCCTGTTCCAGCGCTACACGGACGCGTTCGCCGAAGTGGGCCGGCTGAACAAGGGCCTGGCCCAGCGCCTGCAGGCCCGCGAAGCCGAACTGGGACAAAGCTACCGGCGGCTGCGCGCCATCGAAACCCAGCACATGCTCAGCGCCGAGCGCCGGCGCCTGATGCAGGACATGCACGACGGGCTCGGTTCGTCGCTGATCAGCGCCATCCGCTCCGTGGAGCGGGGCACCATGAGCGACGCCGAGGTTTCCGACGTGCTCAAGGGCTGCATGGAAGACCTGAAGCTGGTGATCGACTCCATGGAGAACGTGGACGCCGACTTGCTGCTGCTGCTGGCAACCCTGCGCTTTCGCCTGGCCCCGCGCATCGAGAGCGCGGGTATCGCGCTGCGCTGGGAGGTGCAGCCCGTGCCCGTGCTGTCCTGGCTGGAGCCGAAAAGCGCGCTGCACATCCTGCGCATCGTGCAGGAATGCGTGGCCAACGTGCTGCGCCACACGCGGGCCACCACCATCTGCGTGAGCACCGCGACGCTCGACCACGGCGTGTGCGTGGCGATCGAAGACAACGGCACGGGCTTCGACGTGGATGAGGCCCTGCGCCGCGGCGGCCGCGGGCTGCACAACCAGCAGCGGCGCGCACTTGCCATCGGCGCCACCGTGAGCTGGGAATCCGGCAGCACCGGAACCCGCTTCATGCTGTGGCTGCCCCTTCACCGCGAGGTCGACGCCGAGAAGACCGTCGATGCCTTCTAAGTCTGCAGGGCTTCAGAGGCTGGCTGCGATCTGCTCGCGCAGCCACCTGTGCGCCGGGTCGCGGTGCCGGCGCTCATGCCAGAGCATGGCCATCTCGTAACCGGCCACCTCGAGCGGCGCTTCCACCACCCGCAGCCCGGGCGCGCCGCGCGCCAGCCGCTCGGGAAGCATCGCCACCATGTCGGTGGAGGCCAGCACCGACATCATGAAAAGGAAGTGCGGCACCGATAGCACCACGCGCCGCGCGAGACTCTTCTCGGCCAGCGCCTCGTCAGTCGGCCCGGCGAAACCGCCGCCGCCGAGCGACACCACCACGTGCTCCAGCGCGCAGAACTGCGCCAGCGTCGGCCGTCGCTTCAGGCGCGGATGCCCTGCCCGCCCGGCCAGCACGTAGCGCTCATGGAACAGCACGCGCCGGTGCAGCCCCGGCGGCGCACCCTCGCTGGTGTGAAAGAACAGGTCGATCTCCCCCTGCTCCAGCTGCCGCGCCATACGTAAGGGCACCGCCTCCACCACGGCCAGCCGCGTGTGCGGTGCTTCGGCTCGCAGCCTTGCCAAGGCTGGCAACAGGATGGCCGACTCGGCGTAATCGGCTGCGGCAACACGCCAGGTGGTGGTTGCCTCGGCTGGATCGAAAGGCCGCGTGGGTGCCACTGCGCGGCCCAGCGACTCCAGTGCCTCGCGCAGCGGCTCGCGCAGTTCGTCGGCGCGCGCGGTGGGCCGCATGCCGCGCTGCGCGGGCACCAGCAGCGGATCGCCGAACACTTCCCGCAGCTTGGCGAGCTGCACGCTCACCGAGGGCTGCGAGAGGTTCAGGCGCTCGGCCGCGCGCGTGACGTTGCGCTCGGCCAGGAGCGTGTCGAGCGTGACCAGCAGGTTGAGATCGATGCGGCTGAAATTGTTCATGGCAATTGCTGGAATTCAGACTATTCATTTCCAATATATCGCCACGGCGCCTAACCTGCGGGCATCTTCATTCGAACCCTTGTGAAACCGTGAACATCCTGCTGGTCCTTGCCCATCCCGAAGCCGCCTCGCTCAACGGTGCGCTCCATCGCTTCATGACAGAACGCCTCGCGGCCGCCGGCCACTCCGTGCGCGTGTCGGATCTGTACGCCATGCGCTGGAAGCCCGCGCTCGACGCCGACGACTTCCCCGCGCGCGATGCCGCCGCGCGCTTCGACCCCGCCCTCGATTCGCTGCAGGCCTTCGAGGCCGGCACGCAAACCGCGGACATCGCCGCCGAGCAGGAAAAACTGCTGTGGGCCGACGCGGTGATCCTGCAGTTTCCGCTGTGGTGGTACTCGATGCCCGCCATCCTCAAGGGGTGGGTCGAGCGCATCTATGCGTATGGCTTCGCCTACGGCGTGGGCGAACACTCCGACACGCATTGGGGCGACCGCTTCGGCGAAGGCACCCTGACCGGCAAGCGCGCCATGCTGGTGGTGACGACCGGCGGCTGGGCCTCGCATTACGCGCCGCGCGGCATCAATGGGCCGATGGACGACCTGCTGTTCCCCATCCATCACGGCATCCTCTACTACCCCGGCTTCGACGTGCTGCCGCCTTACGTGGTGCATCGCACGCACAAGGTCGACGAGGCCGCTTACGCGCGCATCACCGAAGAACTGGGCCAGCGGCTCGACACGCTGTTCACGGCCGAGCCGATTCCGTTCCGGCGGCAGAACGGCGGCGACTACGAGATTCCCGCACTCACGCTGCGCGAGGACATCGCGCCGGGTGAGGCGGGCTTTGGGGTGCACCGCGCCTGAGGCAGTTGTCGGTTCTCGCTGACTCGCAATTTCAGATCGAGGGGCGCGAGACAATGACAGTCCGTTTCACGATCAAATATCCGGTCATGACTGCCTGGCATCTTTCCCTGCCCGCGGTGAAGGGCGGCCTGCTCGCAGCGGTCCTTTTCGGGGTCAGCACGCCTCTGGTCCAGCATTTCGGCAAGGGACTGGGCGCCTTCACGACCGCCGCGCTGCTTTATGCGGGAGCCGCTGCCGTCGGCTTCGCCTCCCGCCAGAGTGTGGAGCGCGAAGCGCGGATGGTGCGCGGCGATCTACCGCGGCTTCTGTCCATGGCGGCCTTCGGCGCGGTACTCGGCCCCGTTGCCCTCGCCTGGGGACTGCAGCACACGAGCGGTACCAGCGCTTCGCTGATGCTGGCGTTGGAGGCGCTGTTCACGGCACTGCTGGCGCGGCTCCTTTACCAAGAGACCATGGACCGACGCGTATGGGCGGCCATGCTGCTGCTGCTTGCTGGGGGCGTGGCGTTGGTTCTGGATCAGGGCCGCAATGGCGACACGCAGCTCTGGGGAATGCTCGCCGTGCTCGTGGCGACTGCCGCCTGGGGCACCGACAACACGCTTTCACGTGCCCTGGCCGAGCGCGACCCCGGGCAGGTCGTGCTGGGAAAGGCCGCCATCGGGGCGGTGGCGACGGCGCTGCTGGGCTGGCTGTTGAACGAACCGATGCCGGCCCCGGCTGCGGCATTGATTCTGTTCGCGGTCGGCGCGAGTGGTTATGGACTCAGCCTGCGCTTCTATCTGCTCGCGCAGCGGGCTTTCGGCGCCGCGCGCACTGGCTCGGTTTTCGCCTTTGCGCCGTTCATCGGCGCGGCCTTTGCCATTGCGCTCGGCGATCGAAGCGGCACATTGGCGATGGCGGTCGGCGGCATCCTGATGATGCTTGGCGTCGCATTGCACCTGATGGAGTCGCACGCCCACGAGCACGGGCATGAGCAGATGGAGCATGAGCACGCACACAGCCATGACGACGGTCATCACGATCACCTCCACGACGTGCTCCCGGTGGGCGCTCACAGCCATCCTCATGTCCACGAGCCGATTCGCCACGCCCACGCGCATGTTCCAGACGCTCACCACAGGCATCTCCACTGAGTCGGCGCGCCGAACGGCTACTCTGCATCAAGTCGATCCCGCCGCATGGCACGCCACAGTGCAAGATCGTAGGAAATCTTGAGCAGCCCGCACGCAATGAGCGGCAAGGAGATCCATCCGGCCGCAAACAGTGCGCCACTGAGCGTCGGACTGATGGCCGCAGCCAAGCTCCGCGGAACGGCAGTGAAACTCGCCGCGGCGCTGCGCTCCGCGGGGGTCACGACGGCCATCACATAGGCCGTCCGGGTAGGAACGTCCATCGATGACAACGCGCTGCGAACCATCAGCAAAGCCAGCGCAATCGGCAAGCTGGGCGCCAGCGCAGCCAACACAAGGCAGACGTTGGCCGGCAGGTGCGTGAAGACCATCGTGTTGAGCAACCCGATTCGTTGTGCAACCACAGGAGCCGCGAGCTGCGATGCGGCACCCAGCAAGCCAGTCCAGAAGAAGAACACTCCGGCCTGGGTCAGCGAGAAGCCGAATCGCTGCAGCAGCCATAGCGACATCAACGCATTGACCGTCAATCCGCCGGCGAAGGCGTCGACGCTGAAGAGTGCCGCCAATCGCACCACCACGCCGCGTGAAGGCCCCAAGGGTGCCGGGGCGACAGGCGCGCTGATCGAGCTGTTGCCTGCGTCATGGGCCGACAGGTTTCGATAGAGCCAGAAAACGATGAGCCCGATCGCGGCATACACCAGGAACATTCCGCGCAGCGCGTCGAGGCGCGCAAGCCGGCTGTGTTGAACCAGCCAATCCGGCACAGCCGCAGCCAATGCGCCCATCGCGGCACACAGCGCACCCAAAAGGCTGTAGCGAGCAAACAGCGCGGTTCGTGCATGGCCCTGCGCCGCCGCGGCCAGCCGAGCGTGCTCGAGAGGAAGGAAAACGCTCACATCGCCCGAACTGGGGTTAAGGGTGCCAACGAGCGCGACGACCAGCAACGGCCAGAACGCCGACAAACCCGCAAAGCCGAGGCCGGTTGCGGCCATCAGCAAGGCGGCAATGCGCAGCAATCTCCCTCCAGCGAAGCGGTAGCCCCATGCACCAACCGCCAGCGTGGCCAAGGCAGAGCCCAGCATCGTGGCCGTGCTGAGGACGCCGACCTCCAGCGTACCCAGCCCGTTCGAAAGCAGGTAGGCCGGTAGCAGCACGGCCATGTACCCATCGCCAAAGGCGCGCAGCCCTCGTGCGACGAGCAGAGGCATGGCGCCGGGGTCGACGCCGGCGGGCAGCAGGCGCGTGAGACCGCCCCATGAACGAGACGAAGGGGGCGTACTCATTGCGTGCCGGAGAGGAAAAAAGGCCGTGCCATGAACACGATTTGCCCCGCTGGTCCGCCGAAGCCCGGCTTGAGCCAGAAGCGGAAGGCTTCAGCGAATGAAATGGACTGGATGGGCGCAGAAGGCGCGGGCTGTGCGTCAGGCAAGGCGGTGTCCACAGATAGCTCCGTTATGAGTCACCAGCGCTTGGACGGGACACCGTCTAACTTTGCAGAACGGGAGGCTGTCTTCCCGGTGGCGAGATCGTAGCAGACAGAGAGCGCCAGCTGTGTGCCGCCCAGGAGTCCTCAAGCCGTCTAGCGGTCGTCAAAATTCAGCCTCCGAATCCGCACCGCTCAAGGCAACACAGGTTTGGCGACGGCGGCCGCAATCGCCGCATCGGCATCCACGCGCAACATGAAGCGCTTGGCCACCAGGTCGTTGGCGGCCGTGGTCACGGCCGCAACGTAGCCCGCCTGATCCACATAGCGCTCCTGCAGCGACAGGCGAGGATCGCTCCCGCGCAGCGCTGGCGTCTTGGCAAACGCAAAGTACGACCCGAACAACCCCGCCTGGTCGATGCGGCCCGGCTGGTTCGTGTAGTTCCATCCGGTATTGGTGCCCACGGGTACGGCCACGTCGAGACTGCGGATGCCCGCCACGTCGTTGCCGTCCGCGTCCACCTGCGGCACGAGGATCGCGTAGTCGCGGCCCAGGTAGGCCGGCGGCACCTGCGTGGCGATGCCGCTCTCGTCCTGCGGCCGGTAGTTCGGCCCCCAGTCGAGCAGCGAGTAGGTGTTGACGAGGCCCGTGTAGCTTGCCCCCGGAATGGCCGGGAACTTGACCTGCGCCGGCCGCACCAGCGTGGCGTCGGCCACCTTCGGCACCTGGCTGTCCGGTGGCGTCGTGCCGCTCACGACCCAGTCCTCGAGGTTCTGGTACAGCGCGCGCACGACCGGCACCACGCCGGTGTTCGCGTTGGTCGTGTAGAGCGCGCCGGCGCTCGTCCCCGGCAGCGACGCCAGGCCCAGCAGATGGTGCGTGCTCGCGTAGTAGTAGATGCGCGCGTTATCCGGCTGCACGAGGTCTGCCGTGCCCCAGGCGTCAGTCAGCAATGGCGAACCTTGCAGCACATAGAACTCGGTGCCGCTGAAGCCGATGAAGAGCTTGGGGCAGGTGCCGCTCGCCCCGCAGCGCGACAGGATGCCGCCGCGCCGCTGGGCCACGTCGTCCACGTAGTCCTTCGAGAGGCCGCGCGTGCCGGCCTGGCCGAAGGCCGTGTGGTCGGTGCGCACGCCACCGCCGCCGCCCGGAATCGAGAAGCGCATGTTGATGTTGGTCTGCCGCGCCGCGATCTGCGCGAACACGCCGTCGAACACCTTGCGGCCCGCACGGTCCTCGTTGAAGCCGAGGTGCACGAAGGTCTTCATGAAGTTGCCGCACTGCGATACGCCCGAAGCAATGGTGTTCCTGATCGCAGCGGCCACGGGGTTGGCGGTGCCTGCCGAATCGCTGGCTTCGTTGTGAAAGAAGGCGATCATGTCGCGGACCGCAGCAAGGCCCAGGCCCATGACCTTCGGGTCCTTCGCCACGTAGACCAGTTCATACATGTAGGCCGGGTCCCATTTGTCCTTGAGGCAGACGTTGGTCTCGTCGGGCGTACCCGGGAACGGCGTGGCGGCGGCGCACTTCGCAAACTTCCAGTCGCTCGCAGGAATGAGCTGGCGTGCATCGCCTTCGTTGATGCGCCGCGTGAGCACGTAGCCTGGCCTGGTGTTGTCGAGGCTCGCGGTCGCGTAGGCCTGCATGGCGGCGTTGAACGGGCCGCCCGGCAGGGGCAGCGAATCGTTCGTCGCCACGGTCGGCAGCAGCTCGGCGCGGTAGGTGCCGGTGATACTGCTGCCATCCGCATTCTTCGCGACCGGCACCTTCAGCGTGAGCTTGCCCGTTGCGGCCGGTACGTCGCCCTGCCATGCAGCCGTAAGGAACACGTAGCCGCGCGATGCGAAGTACGGATCGAGGTTCACGATGTTGCCGCGGTTCGGCGCGTCGTAGCGCAGCACGCCGCCGGCCTTCGCCATGTCCTTGGGCTTGAAGAGCACGAAGTCGGAGCTGTACTCGACCTTGCCGTTGGCGTTGAGCGGCGCGAGCGACAGGTCCTGGATGATGGCGTTGTGCGCGTCCTTCGGGTCGACCTCGCCGGTGAAGGTGCCGCTGATCTTCTCGTAGGTACCCACGCTGCCGAAGGTACCGGGCACGTCCTCGGTCTTCGAGATCGCGAGCGTGAATTTAGGTGCGGTGGCAGCCGCGGGGGGCGAGGTAGTCGGCGGTGCGGCGGTGGGTGGCAGCACGATGCCCCCGCCTCCACCGCTGCTGCCACCGCAGCCGCTCAGAAAAAAGGCGGCCGAAGCCACCGTGGCAGCCGCAAGGCTCCAGCGTTCCATGGTTTGTCTCCTTCGTTGTGGTGTCTGGTGCGGCGCCGATCTCCGCTGCGGCGCGCGGGCTACTCGGCCTCGATGCCGGCCGCCTTCACGATGCGGCCCCACTTCTGCGACTCGGCCGCCTGGAACTTCGCGAGCCCTTCGGGCGAGGTCGTGAACACCTCGGTGCCGGTCGGCTCGTAGAACCCGGTCTTTGCGGCCTCGCTCTTCGCGGCCTTCACCAGCAGTTCATTGAGCCGCTTGACCACGGCGGGCGGTGTCTTCGCAGGCGCATAGGCCGCGAACCAGTAGCCCATTTCGTAGCCCTTCACGCCGGCTTCGGAGATGGTGGGCACGTCGGGCGCGAGCGGCGAGCGTGCGGCGCTGGAGACGCCCAGCGCACGCAGCTTGCCCGCCTTGACCTGCGGCAGGCCGGTAGCGGTGTCGGTGATCATCATGTTGATCTGGCTGCCCAGCAGGTCGGTCACGGCGAGCGTGTTGCTCTTGTAGGGCACGTGCAGCAGCCTGATGTCAGCCATCTGCTGCAGCAGCTCACCCGCCATGCGGCTCGACGAACTGCCGCTGCCGAAGCTGTACTTGCCCGGCTCCTTCTTCGCGAGCGCGATGAACTCGGCCACGCTCTTCGCCGGAAACGATGGGTTCACCACCATGATCTGGCCGCCCTTGCCGAGTGCTGCGATTGGCGCGAAGTCCTTCACGGGGTCGTAGGGCAGCTTCTTGAACAAGTGCTCGTTGGCGGCGTGCGTGGTGTTGGTGGTGATGAGCACCGTGTAGCCGTCGGCGGGCGCCTTGGCCACGTTCTGCGAGGCGATGAAGCCGCTGGCGCCGGCCTTGTTGTCGATGATGACGGCCTGCTTCGTCTCGGCCGCGACCTGGTTGCCGATGGCACGCGCGATCTGGTCGGTGGCGGTGCCGGCCGCGAAGGGCACGACGAAGGTGATGGCCTTCTCGGGGAAGGCCTGCGCATGGCCCAGCAGCGGCGCCAGGGCCAACGCGGTGGTCAGCACGGCGAGGGGAAATCGTTTCATTGTTTTGTCTCCGGATGGAATGGGTCAAAGAAAAAAGGAAGCCACCGCTACGGCCCGGCCAGCAAGGGTTCGAGCGCGCGAGGCACGCGGATCGGCATGTCGAGCAGCAGGAAGGAAAGCGCCTTGCCGTGCGCATCGAGGTTCAGCGCATCGTTGACGCCGCCGTCGAGCACCGCGTCGAGCACGAAGTTCATCGCGTGCAGCTTCGGCAGCACGAAGCGCTGCACCTGCGACGGCGCGCGGTGCTGGAACTGCGCGGCCACGCGCTCGGGCGTGAGCTGCTCGACCAGCAGCGGATACAGCTCCGCGTGCCAGGCGATCACGCTGATGTTGGAGCGGTCGCCCTTGTCACCGGTGCGGCCGTGGGCGGCGCGGTAGAGCGGCACGTCGATCATGTCGGGGGTGCTCATGCCAGTGCCTTTGCATCGAGCAGTTCGAAGCGCACCGGCACTGCCTCGCGCGGCAGCAGGCACGACAGCGTGTTGAGCCGCGGCGTGAGCGCGGTGCGCACGCCGCCGCCGCCGGCCGGGCCGCAGGTGTAGAGCGCCATCACCTCGCGCGCCAGCCGCTCGGCTTGCGCGCGCTCGGCGTGCGTGGCTGCGACGCGCAGGCGCACGTCGCGCAGGCCGGTGTCGGGCGTGTGTGCCAACGCGCGGCCGGCATCGTCGCCGAGGATGCTCAGCGCACCGATCAGGTCCACGCGCAGCGCGAGTCCGTCGAGCCGCTTGCGAAGCACCTCCGCCGCGAGCCGCGCACGGGCCTCGGCGCGTGGCCCCGCATAGGAGATCTCGCCCTCGGCCAGCCAGCCGCCCTCGTGGCAGACGTTGACCTTGTAGCGGCCCGGCCGTTCGTGGCCGCGCACGCCGGAGAGCGCCACGCGGTCGGCGCCGGGCAGCGCGTGCACTTCGGCATCGGCAATGTCCGCGACCACGTCGGGCGTCAGGTAGGCGGCCGGGTCGTGCACCTCGTAGAGCAGTTGTTCCTTCACTGTGGCTTCGCTCACGAGGCCGCCAGTGCCGTCGGCCTTGCCGACGGTGCAGCGGCCCTCGGCGTCGATCTCGGCGATGGGGAAGCCCACCGCTTCAAGCCCCGGCACCTCCTTGTAGCCGGGGTCGGCGAAGTAGCCGCCGCACACCTGCGCGCCGCATTCGAGCAGATGGCCCGCCATGGTCGCGCGGCCGAGCCGGTCCCAGTCGTCGGCGCGCCAGCCGAAGTGCGACATGGCCGGCCCGACGGTGAGCGAAGGGTCGGCCACGCGGCCGCACACCACGATCTGCGCGCCCGCGTCGAGCGCTGCGGCAATGGGTTCCGCGCCGATGTAGGCATTGGCGCTGACCACGCGCAGCCCTTGCATCCGCGCGCCGAGCGCTTCATTCAGCAGCGTGCGGTGTTCGGGCCCCGAGAGGTCGTCGCCCTCCACCACCGCGATGCGCGGCGCATCCGCGCCCAATTCGCGCGCCATGCGGGCGATGTGCCGGGCAGCGGCACGCGGATTGGCGGCACCGAAGTTGCTCACGATGCGGATGCCATGCGCCAGGCAGCGCGCGAGCACGGGCCGCAGCATGTCGTCGAGCAGCGGCTCGTAGCCGGCGTCGGAGTTGGCGCGGCGGCGCAACTGGGCCAATGCCAGCGTGCGCTCGGCCAGCGTCTCGAAGATGAGGAAGGCGCGCTGCCCTGCGGGGCCGCTGCCGAGCCGCGCGATCAGCGTATCGACCACCGGCCCGGCGGCGTCGGTGCGGTCGCCCGAGAAGCCGGCAGCGCATCCGATCAACAGCGAGGGTGGTTCCATGGAGTTCATTGCCGTGCACTGTAGGCAGCAGCCGATCATCCGTAAAATCGAAAATCCGGATCGATTGATCCGGATTTCAAATAACAAGCCGGCCAGCGGCATCCGAGACATGAGAAAGACGCCCGACCTCTCCACGCGGCAGCTGCGCGCCTTTCTCGCGCTGGCCGAGCACCGCAACTTCACGCGCGCGGCGCAGAGCAGCCACCTTTCGCAGCCCGCGTTCAGCGCGTTGATCCGCACGCTCGAAGACGCGGTCGGCGCGCGCCTGTTCGACCGCGACACGCGCAGCGTGCAGCTCACGCCCGAAGGCCGGCTGTTCGAGGGCTCCGCGCGCCGGCTGCTCGACGACATGGGCAGCGCCATGGGCGACCTCGCCGACCACGTCGAGCGCCGCAAGGGCCGCGTGCGCGTGGCGGCCCTGCCCTCGCTCGCTGCCGGCTGGCTGCCCGCGGTGTTCGCCGAATTCATGCAGGCCTGGCCGGGCATCCGCATCGACCTGGACGATGCGCTGTCCGACGCCTGCATCGCGCTGGTGCGCAGCGGCCAGGCCGACTTCGCGCTCGCCGCATCGGGTGCCGGGGGTACCGCCGACGGCGACTTGCGCGCGCGCAAGCTTTGCACCGACCGCTTCCACCTCGTGTGCCGCGCCGACCATCCACTGGCGCGCGAGCCGCGCCTCACGGCGAAGAAGATCGCGCCCTACCCCTTCATCCAGATGGCGCGCAACAGCAGCGTGCGGCAGGCGTTCGATGCGGCGCTGCATCCGCAGCGCCTGAATGCCGTGTTCGAGGTGGAGCACCTGGCCACCGTGATGGGCCTCGTCGAAGCCGGGCTGGGCATCAGCGTGGTGCCCGCGCTCACGCTGTTCCACTTCCAGCGCGAGACGCTGGTGACGCGGCCGCTGCCCCTGCCTTCCCTCACGCGCACGCTCTACATGGTGCAGCGGCGCGAAGGCAGCCTCTCGGTGGCGGCGCAGACGCTGCACGACCTGATCGTCGCGCGGCTGGGATCGTTGCGGCTGGACTGATGCCTGGCGCGCAGCAAGCACCGGGACCGACTCGCAACAGTCGCTCAGGCCACGGTGCTCGCCATCGCGGCTTGCGCGGTCGGGTTCGGCGTGGGCTCGCCGATCTTGCGCATCGTGTTGCGGTCGGTGTGGCTGAAGGGCTCGGGCTTTCCGCGCACGCTCAGCACCGTCTCGAGTTCGTAGGACCAGCTGCCGTCGTCATGGATCGACACCTCGATGCTGTAGCGCAGCGTCTTGAACGCATGCTCCAGGAACGGATTGGCCACGATGCCGTTGGTCTCGCCGCCGCGCACCGCCTCGAGCCTGAAGCTGCGGTCGCCGGGCTTCGCCTGGCCGGTGGCCATGGCCGTGAGTCCGCGCGGGATCGACAGCGTCTGCATCAGCGCGCCCGTGGCGGGTTCCCACAGCCAGTAGCCGACCTGGTCGTGAAAGGTTTCCACGTCGTCCGGCTTGGCGATGCGCAGGTGGTAGCGCAGCCCGTAGAAGATCTGCGGCCCGTTGGTCTGCGCATCGATGGGCTGGAACTCCGCGTGCTCGATGAAGGCTTCGGCCTCGGGGCCGTCTTCCTTCGGGCTCACGTCGTGGCCGGCCGTGCCGACCCAGCGGCCCGCCAGGCCCGTGAGCGGGCCGAGGTTGGCGAGCGTGTGCGGATCGGGCTCGGGCTCCGTGTAGATGTCGCGCGGAAACTGTTCCATGTTCTTTTCCTGAAATCTTCTCTTGTGGCGTGGGGATGAATGTCACTGGTCGAGGCGGATGCCGACCTTGGCGATGATCGCACCCCATTTGCGACCCTCGCTGTCGATGAAGGCCTTGAACTCCTCGGGCGAGCCGCCGCCCGTCACCAGCCCCTGGTTGGCCAGCAGTTCGCGCACGGCCGGCTCCCGCAGCACGTCGTTGACGTCGGCGTTGATGCGGCGCACCACCTCGGGCGGCGTGCCGCTGGCGGTGAAGAAACCGTTCCAGGCCAGCGCCTCGAAACCGGGGTAGCCCGACTCGGCCACGGTGGGCAGGTCTTTCATGAGCTCGGAGCGCCTGTCGCTGGTGATGGCGATGAGCTTCACGCGCTGCCCCTGGATCAGCGGCAGCAGCGCGGGCGCCACCGCGAACAGCGCCTGCGTGTCGCCTGCCGCCAGCGACAGCCCCGCGGGCGGCGAACCTGCATAGGGCACATGCACCGCCTCGATGTGCGCCACGCTGCGAAACAGCTCCATCGTGAGGTGCGACGAACTGCCCGCGCCCACCGACGCATAGCTGAATTTGTCGCCCCGCTTCTTCGCCCATTCGACGAACTCGGGCAGCGTGTTCGCGGGGTTGTTCGCCTGCACCGCCAACACATTAGGCTGCGAGGTCGTGAGCACGATGGGCATCAGGTCGCGCGAAGGCGCATAGGGCATGCGCGCATACATGTAGGGGCCGAAGGCGATCGGGCCGTTGAAGCCGATGCCCAGCGTGTAGCCGTCGTGCGGCGCCTTGGCCACGGTGTCCATGCCGATCAGGCCGCCCGCGCCCGCCTTGGTCTCGATCACCACGGGCTGCTTCCAGATCACACGCAGGCGGTCGGCCAGCGTGCGCGCGATGAGATCGAGCGAGCTGCCCGCGGGTGCCGGCACGATCACGCGCACAGGCTTCGCGGGCCAGTCCTGCGCCCATGCGCTGGCGGCCAGCAGGCTGGCAAGCAACAAGATGGCGAGCTTGTAGTTCTTCTTCACTTCAATCCTTCACTAGTGATTTACCCGCACGATGCGGCCTGCGATTTGTCAAGTACTGATGCGCAAACGACACACAAGCGTGACCGCGCGCATCCTGCATATCGAAACCTCGCCAGTTTGGGACCGAATATGAGGTCGAAAGGCTTCCAGAGCGGCTCCGATGGGTTCGATGGCCTTTAACCACGTTGCAATTGGGCCGATTGTGCAGGGGCTTCAAACTGCCTGCGCATCGCGGCAAGATGCGCATCCGCCGATTCTTGCGTCAACCCGAACTGACCGAAGGAGCATTCTCATGTTCGCTACCGCGGAACGCACCATCAAGACCCCCGGCCCCGATCATCCGATCACGATCACACCGAACCCGCTGCGCGTGGTGGTGTCGGTCGACGGCCGCGTCATCGCCGACACGCGCGAAGCGTTGACACTGCGCGAAACGCATTTCGGAACGGTGCACTACATCCCCCGCAAGGACGTCAGGATGTCGCTGCTGGAGCGCACGCAGCACGCGACCTATTGCCCGTACAAGGGCGAGTGCAACTACTACAGCATTCCTGCCGGCGGCGAGCGCTCCGTGAATGCGGTGTGGACCTACGAGTCGCCCTACGAGCCGGTCGCGCAGATCAAGGACCACGTGGCGTTCTATCCGGATCGCGTGGGGCCGATCGAAGAGCGCGTCGTCTAGCGCGCGAACTCACCTCGCCGTTCGCCTATTTGCCCTTGGCGCTGGCCACGTTCACCGCGCCCTTCATGCCCGCGTCGTAGTGCCCCGCCTGCAGGCACCCGAAGTCGATCTTCCCCGCCTTGGTGAATTGCCAGACGACCTCGCCGGTCTTGCCCGGCGCGAGCGTCACCATGTTCGGCTCGGCGTGCTCCATCTCCGGGCTCTTCATCATGGCCGCGTAGTGCGCCTTCAAGTCCTGCTCGGTGCCGAGCACCAGTTCGTGCTTCAGCTTGCCGGAGTTCCTGACCACGAAGCGCACGGTCTCGCCCTGCGTGACGCTGATGTCGGCCGGCGTGAAGCGCATGCTGTCGGCCATGTCGATCTGGACCGTACGAACCGCCTTGGTGGCCACGCCGGGCTTGCCGATGGCGCTGTCGTGCGTGCCCGATGCAGCTGCGCCCGCGGCAGCAACGGCGAGCAGCGAGGCGAAGGCTGTGGCGCGGAATGCGTGTTTCATGGTTGTTCCTAGAGGTTGATGGCGAACGATGAAGAGAAGCTTCACGCGCCGCACTCTAGAAAGCCCATCCAGCCAACGGCTGACACGCCGATTACAACAAGGTAATGCCGTCCATTCAGGGCGGCAGCACCAGCGGCCCGCAGTTCTCTTCGGTCACGAACACCGCCACCAGCCTCGCAGGCTTCACCGGATCGGGGTTCTCCGCGAACAGGTGCAGCGTTCCCGGCGGCTCGAAGAAGGTTTCGCCGGACCTGTAGTCGCCCACCGGCCCTCCGCCCAGTTGCGAACGCACCGTGCCGTCGAGGACGATGGCGGTCACCGAGCCCGGATGCCGGTGGGCCGGCGAATAGGCCATCGGCGGAAAGTCGACCATGACGGTGGTGACCGACTTGCCCGGCACGTTGGGCAGCGACTCGCAGGAGATCACCTTCGTCGAGACCCCGGGCCGCGCCGCAGCGGCGGAGCCCTCGGGGGCCGGCGCCGAAGCGAACATCGGGCGGCCCACCGTGCTGCAGAGGTCGTCGATGAACTGAACGGTCGATTGCCTGCTCGGGTGCGGCAGCAATGCCCAGCCTGCAGCGGCGACGGCCAGCACCGCAAACCCGGCGGGCGCATGGCGGCGCAGGGCAAGAGGCATCGTGTTCATGGCGTGGCTCCTTGCTGCAACCGTGCATCGGCGCGCCAGCCCAGTGCGCGCTTTGCTTTCTCGCTGCTGACCTCGGCGCCATCTTCGGCGATGTTGAAGATGCCACCGGTCGAACGCTGCAGTGCCAGCAAGGCAGCCCGTGCCGCGGCTTCGACATGCAGCGGGCTCGGGCCCTTGGGCGTGTCGGTCGAGGTGTTCGGCCCGTAGATCTGCCCATAGCGCAGCACGGTGGCGGTCATGTCCTGCGCGGCCATCACGCACCGCTCCAGGGCGGCCACACCGCCCACAGTCAGGCGGCGGGCGCCTTCGGCCTGCATGTCGAGCGGCTGCGTTTCCGTGAAAGGCCTGGGCCCCGGGGCATAGACCCAGGCGATGCTCTGCGCCACCAGCCGGCTCGCGCCCGCGGCCTGCGCGGCGGCCACGAGGTTGCGCGTGCCTTCGGCGCGCACGCGTGCATTGAGCACCAAGGCCTCGGCCATGCGGCTCGGGTCAAGGTCTTTGGGCAGGTCGGTGAGCTGATGGATCACGCTCCACGGCGCGATGCGCACCAGCGCGGCTCGCAACGCCGCCGCATCGAACACATCGACGACCACCGGATGCACGCCCCGCGCCTCCAGCGCGTGCGCGCGGTCCTTGCGCCGCGTGCCGCCGTGCACGGTGTAGCCCGCTTCGATCAGCAGCGGAACCAGCGCGGTGCCGACCGCCCCGGTGGCGCCTGCCAGAAATACCTTCTCGTTCATTGCATTTCCTCCTTCCAGGCTGTTCATGAGGTCGATCCTAGGTCTACGATGCCCCATCGAAAAGAGCCAAGAATCGCAAAACTGACCAGGCCATGACACCTACGCTCCACACATCGACAGACGTTCCCAAGCTCGACCGCGCAAGAGAAACGCCGCTGTTCAGGCAGATCTACGAGCGCTACCGATCCGCTATCGAGCAAGGCCAGCTGCGCCCGGGCGACCGCGTGGCATCGGCGCGCGGCCTGGCCAGCGACCTCGGCGTAGCGCGCGGCACCGTCGAGGCGGCCTACAACCAGCTGATGGGCGAAGGCTATTTCTCTTCGCGCGGACAGGCGGGCACCGTGGTCTCGCCTTCGCTTCCACCGCATCGGCCGGCGCGGCGAGAGCCCCGGCACGCGGATGGGCCAGTGCCCGGCGGCTCGCTCACGCAGCCGCGCGACCCACCGCCTTTGCAGCTGGGCATTCCGGCGCTCGATGCCTTTCCGCGCAAGCTGTGGTCGCGCCTCGTGGCCCGGCAAGCGCGCGCCATGAACGCGGCCGACATGTTCTATGGCGATCCTTGCGGCCACCCGCCGCTGCGCGAGGCCATCGCGGCCTACCTGCTGGTATCGCGCGGTGTGTCGTGCCATGCCTCGCAGGTGCTGGTGACGGGCGGCTATCGCGCCTCGCTCGCGCTCGTCGCACGCACGCTGCTGAAGAAGGACGACCGCGTGTGGGTCGAAGACCCGGGCTTTCCGCCGACGCTGGAGGTGCTGCGCGCTGTCGGCCAGCACGCGGTGCCCGTGCCGGTGGACGACGACGGGCTCGTCGTGGCGCGCGGCCTGCGCAAGGCGCCGAAGGCGCGCATGGCCATCGTCACGCCATCGCACCAGGCGCCGCTGGGCGTATCGATGTCACTCGCGCGCCGGCTGCAGCTGCTCGAATGGGCTTCGCAGGCGAACGCATGGATCGTCGAGGACGACTACGACGGCGAGTACCGCTATGCCGGGGCGCCGCTGCCCGCGCTCAAGAGCCTCGACGGGCATCACCGCGTGCTGTACGCGGGCAGCTTCTCGAAGGTGCTCTACCCCGGCCTGGCGCTGGGCTACGTGGTGATGCCCGAATCGCTGCGCACGCGCTTCGAGGAAGCCGCGCGAACATGGTCGAACGGCAGCCCGCAGATCACGCAGGCCGTGGTGGCCGACTTCATGCGCGACGGACACTTTTCGCGCCATCTGAAGAAGATGCGGCTGCTCTATGCGCGGCGCCGCGCGATGCTCGTGGCCGGCTTGCTGAAGGCCTTCGGCGACGGGGTTCGCATCGACCTGCGCAGCGGCGGCATGCACCTGATCGCGCGCTTCGACCAGCGCCGCGAAAGCGACGTGTCGCTGGCTCGCCGCGCACAGCAGGCGGGGCTCAACTGCCAGCCGCTGTCGAGCCGCGCCATTGCGGTGCACTGTGACGCAGGCTTGCTGATGGGCTTCACCAACGTCGCCACCGCCGCCGAAGCGAACCGGCTCGCGGCAAGGCTGCGCGCGGCTTTCGGCTGACCTACTTCACAGCAAGCGGCAAGCCCGCTACATTCGTCGCTTCGACAACCACACAGAAAGCGGAGGTGCGCGATGGAAGACACTGCAATTCAAGCCCCTGCCAACGTGCGGTTTGCCGGGCCTCATCCGAACTGATCGTTCACGCGTCGACCGCGTAGCCGGTCTGCCCAGCGCGGCCATCACCCGCCCCGTCGACCACAAACCGCCCCGATTCAAACGCCGCTGCCAGAGCACGCACGTGCCGGCAGTGGCCCGTTCACTTGTCAAGGCCAACCACCATGCTTGAAACCCGTGCCGCGCCTGCGCGGCTTTACGACGGCCTCTATCAAATCGACACCCAAAGCCTGCGGACCTTCCTGGAGGCACGGCCATGAAGGCACCCCAGCGGCTGCAGGCATTGATCGACGAGGGCCTGATAGACACCGTGGTGCGCCAGCTCATGAGCGGCAAGGAAGCCATGGTCTACGTCGTGCGCTGCGGCGACGAGACGCGCTGCGCCAAGATCTACAAGGAAGCCGACAAGCGCAGCTTCCGCCAGGCCGTCGACTACACCGAGAACCGGCGCGTCAAGAACACCCGCGAGGCCCGCGCCATGGCCAAGGGCACGCGCTTCGGCCGCAAGGTGACCGAGGCCATCTGGCAGAGCGCCGAGGTCGATGCGCTCTACCGCCTGGCCGCCGCGGGCGTGCGCGTGCCCACGCCGCACAACTTCCTCGAGGGCGTGCTGCTGATGGACCTCGTGACCGACGCCCACGGCGACGCCGCCCCGCGTCTCAACGACGTGGTCTTCTCGCCCGAAGACGCGCTGCGCCACCACGCCAGCCTGCTGAAAGAGGTGATGCGCATGCTGTGCGCCGGCATCGTGCACGGCGACCTCTCCGAGTTCAACGTGCTGCTGGCCGAAGACGGGCCGGTGATCATCGACCTGCCGCAGGCGGTGGACGCTGCCGGCAACAACCACGCGCGGCGCATGCTGCTGCGCGACGTCGAGAACCTGCGCAACTTCTTCGGCCAGTTCGCGCCCGCGCTGCTGCGCACGCACTACGGCGAAGAGATCTGGCAGCTGTACCAACGCGGCCTGCTGCGCCCCGAGACGGAGCTGACGGGCACGTTCGTGCGCGAGACCGGTCCGGTCGACCTGCGCAACGTGATGCGCGAGGTGGACGACGCACGCGAGGAAGAAGCGGCGCGGCGCCTGCGCATGCAGGCAACGCGACAATAGCGACCCACAACGCCCGCCTCGATGAACTCCACCGCCCCGCCGCCCCCCGCCCCGCGCCCGCCGTTTTCCTCCGCCGCCCGCCAGATCGCGAAGGCCGCGGCCTTCGTGGCCCTGGGCGTCGGTTCGGTGGCGCACGCGGCGGGCATCCGCCTCGAAGACGACCGCGGCACCACGCTCGAGCTGCAGGCGCCGGCAAGGCGCATCGTGTCGCTGATGCCGTCGCTGACCGAAACCGTCTGCGCGCTCGACGCCTGCGACCGGCTCGTGGGCATCGACCGCCATGCCAACTGGCCGGTGTCGGTGAAGGGCCTGCCGCAGGTCGGCGGCATCGACGACGCGAACGTCGAGCGCATCGTCGCGCTCAAGCCCGACCTGGTGCTGCTGCGTCCGCGCAGCCGCGCCGCCGAGCCGCTGGAGCGCCTGGGCATCAAGGTGCTGGCGCTCGACGCCAAGACCCACGCCGACATGCGCCGCGTGATGGAAACCGTGGCCCGCGCCACCGGCCGCCCGGGCGCGGGCGAAGCCTTCTGGCGCAGGCTCGACGCCGGGCTGGACGCGGCCAAGGCCCGCGTGCCGGCCGGCTGGCAGGGCCGTCGCGTGTACTTCGAAGTGCACGGCGGCATGGCCGCGGCCAGCGAGAGTTCCTTCATCGGAGAGACCCTGGCCCGCCTCGGACTCGGCAACGCCGTGCCGGGCACGCTCGGCCCGTTCCCGAAGATGAGCCCCGAGTTCGTGGTGCGCGCCAATCCCGACGTGCTGATGGTGTCGGCCCTCGGCGAAATCTCTGCCATGGCTTCGCGGCCCGGCTGGTCGGCCATGTCGGCCATCCAGCGCGGGCGCGTGTGCAGCTTCGCCTTGGCGCGCTTCGACCTGATGATGCGCCCCGGCCCGCGGCTGGACGAAGCGGCCGACGCCATCGTGGGCTGCCTGGCCTCGCTGGGCGAGCCGAAGCCCTGACACCCGACGACTCATCCCTTCCGCCATGAAGCATCGCAAGCAAACCTCCTCCACCCCTTTCGTCCGGGTAGGCCCCAGCGGCGTGCACGGCCTCGGCGCATTCGCCACGCGCGACCTGCCGCCCGAAGCCTTCCTCGGCCTCTACGAAGGCCGCCGCTACACCAAGGCCGAGATCGCCACCAAGGTCTGGGACGACCAGCTCACCTACCTGTTCACGCTGTCGAACCACGAGACCATCGACGGCGCCAAGGGCGGCAATGCCACGCGCCACCTGAACCACTCGTGCGAGCCGAATTGCGAGGCCGTCGAGGAATACGACGAGGGCGGCGAAATGGTGCTGAAGTTCCAGACGCTGGTGGCCGTGGACTCGGGTGACGAGCTGTTCATCGACTATTCGCTGACGGCGGATGACGGCTCGCCGCCGTCGAAATACCCCTGCCATTGCGGCTCGCCCAATTGCCGCGGGACGATGCTGGCACCCGCGGAGACTGTGGCGGAGCAGGACGGCCCGGCTGCGACAACCGACCCGACGACGCCGTTCAGCGGCCTGCCGTGGTGACGCGGGCAGCGGTCAAGGCGACTCGCTCTTCAGGCCGCGCAGTTGCTCTTCGGCGTGACTGAGCTCCGAGCGGAGCGTGCGAATTTCCTGCTCCAGCTTTTCGATGCGCACTTCGCGGCTCTGCGCGGCCGCCGGCGTCTTGCAGCGCATCTGCAGTGCGTTCAATGTTTCGGCAAGTTCCCGGCGGCGCAGCATCTGGCCCCTGGAGCGGGCGAGGGCCATGTCACGCTCGAGCGCTGCCTCCTGCGCCTTGCAATTCCCGCCGTTCGATGGCTCCGCGGGTTGCGCGAAGGCAGACATTGTCAGGGTCGAGGCAAGGGCCAGGAAGCAGGGTTTCAGACGCATGCCGTACGGTACCCGAACTTCCCTGCGAGAGACTCGTCGGCCGTGGTGGTTCTGGCGATTCAGGCAGCCCGTTCCGCGGTGAGGTAGCCCGCCTGCCACCGCGTGGCGAGTTGCTGCGCACGGTGCAGGAGCACGCGCGCCGCTTCGAAATCGACCACGCAGGCGACGTCCGCGGCCTCGGGCCTTGCGGGGCTCTCGCTGCTGCGGCCATCGGTCAGCAGCCACAGCCAGCGTTGGCGCGACTCGCTCTTCTCCAGCAATTGCCCAGCGCGGTGCACGCCCAATGCGAGCGGCGTGCCGCCGCCGGTGGCAATCGGCGCGACCCAGTCGTCGTTCCAGGCACTGGCGCGGCGCGGTGGCAGGCGCAGTTCGACCATCTCGCCGGCAAAGCACAGCAGCGCCACGTGGTCGCGGCGCTGGTAGGCCTCCTGCATCAGCGAGAGCAGCAGGCCTTTGGCGCGCGCAAGGTTGCCGTCGTTGCGCATCGAGGCCGAGCAGTCGAGCAGGAAGCAATGCAGCGCGCCGCTGCGCGCCTGCTGCGGGCGGTGGCGCAGGTGCTCCGGGCGCAGATGGCCGGCACCGCGCGCTGCAAAGGTGCGCGGCCAGTCGAAGGCCGCGCCCTGCGCGGCGAGGCCATGCCATGCATCCCTTTGCGAGCCCTGCCTCCGGTCACCCTGGCGTGCGCCAGCGGGTGCGGCGTCCCGGAGGCTCAGGCTTTTTTTGGCACGGCCTGTGCGGGAGCGATCAACGGGCGCAGCGGCTTCACGCGCTCGATGCCAATGGGCTCAGGCGGCATGGCGCCCCAGTCCTCGTCTCCCGCGTTGTTCGTGGTGCCGTTCGGATTCGCGTCAGGCGTTGCGGCGCGATGGGCTGCCGATGGCGCAGCCTCGGCTTCGGGCTTGCGCCGGTGCAGCAGCACGGCTTCGGCCACGCGCTGCACGTGGCCGGTGGTGATGGCGCCCGCACCGTCCCAGGCCGCGAGCGCGCGAGCGGAGCGCAGCATCACGAGATCGGCGCGCAAGCCATCGACGTCGGCTTCGATGCACAGCGCACCGACCGCCTCATGCACCGCGTCGCCATACGGCAGCGCCGACGCATCGGCCACGAGCGCACGCGCACGGACCAGCGCGGCCGCCAATTCGGCTTGCGCCTGCGCATGCGTCGCGCGAAAGCCCTGCGGATCGGCATCGAAAGCCAGCCGCGCACGCACGATGGCCTGCCGCTCGGCCGCATCGCCGATGTTGCGCAGCTGCACGCACAGGCCGAAGCGGTCGAGCAGCTGCGGGCGCAGCGTGCCCTCCTCCGGGTTCATCGTGCCCACCAGCACGAAGCGCGCGGCATGCCGATGCGAGATGCCGTCGCGCTCCACCACGTTGACGCCGCTGGCCGCCGCGTCGAGCAGCGAGTCGATCAGCGCATCGGGCAGCAGGTTGATCTCGTCCACGTACAGCACGCCGCCGTGCGCGCGCGCCAGCAGGCCGGGCGCGAACTTCAGTTCGTGGCCGGCCAGCGCCTGCCCGAGGTCGAGCGTGCCCACGAGGCTTTCGAGGCTGGCGCCCAGCGGCAACGTGACGAAAGGTGCGCCCGGCAGCAGCTCGGCCAGCGCGCGCGCCGCCGTGGTCTTGGCGGTGCCGCGCGGCCCTTCGATCAACACGCCGCCAAGGCCCGGATCGACAGCGGCCAGCAGCAGTGCCTGGCGCAGCTGCGGTTGGCCCGCGATCGCGGCAAAGGGAAAAGGCACCGGCATCGGGGCGGCAGTGGTCATAGCGATAGTCCTTCCATCCGCTGTTCGTGGCCGAGCAGCAGGTTTTCCAATTGATCCTTGTAGTCGCCGGGCGATTGCCACAGGCCGCGCTGCATGGCCTCGAGCAGGCGACTGAGCATGTCGTGCAGCGCGCGCGGATTGTGCGCGTTCACGAAGTCGCGGGTGGCTTCGTCGAGCACGTAGGCGTCGGCGACCATCGCGTACTGGTGGTCGCCGACCACGCGCGCGGTGGCGTCGAAGCCGAACAGGTAGTCCACCGTCGCGGCCATCTCGAAGGCGCCCTTGTAGCCGTGGCGCTTCACGCCATCGATCCACTTCGGGTTGACCACGCGCGCGCGGATGACGCGGCTGATTTCTTCCTTCAGCGTGCGCACGCGCGGCGCCTGCGGGTTGCCGTGGTCCCCGTGGTACATGGCCGGCTGCCGGCCGCTCAGGTGGCGCACGGCGGCGGCCATGCCGCCCTGGAACTGGTAGTAGTCGTTGGAGTCGAGCAGGTCGTGCTCGCGGCTGTCCTGGTTCTGCAGCACGACGTTCATCGCGCGCAGGCGGAGCACCAGCGCGCCGGTGGCGGGCACGCCGTCGCTGCCCTGGCCGTAGGCGTGGGCGCTGCCACCGACATACGCCTTCGACAGGTCGTCGTCGGTCTGCCAGTCGCCATGATCGAACAGCCGTTGCAGGCCGGAGCCGTAGCTGCCGGGCGCGGAGCCGAACACGCGCCAGCCCGCCTGCGTGCGGGCGGCCTCGGGCGCCACGCCCTTCGCTTCGAGCGCTACGGCCTCGCTGAGGATGCGAGCGCGGATCGGGTTGCGCTCGGCGTCTTCGTCTTCCTGCGCGGCGACGGCCTGCACGGCTGCGTCGAACATCTGCACGGCATTGGGAAACGCGTCGCGGAAGAAGCCCGAGATGCGCAGCGTCACGTCGATGCGCGGACGACCGAGGCCGACCGTGGGCAGCACCTCGAAATCGACCACGCGCTGGCTGCCCGGCGCCCACTTGGGCCGCACGCCGATGAGCGCGAAGGCCTGCGCCAGATCGTCGCCACCGGTGCGCATGGTGGCCGTGCCCCAGACCGAGAGGCCCAGCGCCACGGGATAGTCGCCGTGCTCCTGCAGGTGCCGCTCGACCAGCTGCGCGGCGGACTTGAGGCCGAGCATCCAGGCGGTGGGCGTGGGAATGGCACGGGTATCGACCGCGTAGAAGTTGCGCCCGGTGGGCAGCACGTCGGGCCGGCCGCGCGACGGCGAGCCGCTCGGCCCCGGCGGAACGAAGCGGCCTTGCAGGGCGCGTGAAAGCTGCAGCAGCTCCTGCGTGCCGCAGGCGTCAAGCGCGGGGGCGAGGTCTTGTTCGACGCGGCCCATCACCGCAGCGGTATGCGGCATGCCGGACGGACAGGTGTTGTGCTCCAGCAGGCGCTGCGCCAGCAGCTCCAGCCGCTCGCGCGTATCGCCCTGATGCCGCCACGCATCGGTGCTCACCGATTGCAGCAGCGCGGGACGCGCGCCCTGCCACGGTCGTGCCGCGTCGATGTCGAGCGGGTCGAACGCCTCGCCCGGCAGCAGGTCTTGCGACAACGCGCCGAGCAGTCCGGCATTGGCGCCCGCACCGTCCGCAGCCGGATAGCGCGCAAGCGCCAGCAGCGTGTCGCGCCGCAGCCGCTCGCGCGGCGAGGCGCCGAACACATGCAGCCCGTCGCGGATCTGCGTTTCCTTCAGCTCGCACAGGTAGGCATCCACGCGCGCGAGCACCGCATCGTCTTGCGCGCCCGGCAGGCTGCCCAACTCTTCGACCAGATGCTGCGCCCGCACCGCCGCCAGGATCTGCGCGCGCAGCACCTTCGCGCGTCGCGCGTCGACCAGCAGCGCGTCGTAGTACTCGTCGACCTGCCGTTCCAGGTCCTGCATCGGGCCATGGTTCTCGGCACGCGTGAGCGGCGGCATCAGGTGGTCGACGATGACCGCCTGCGTGCGCCGCTTGGCCTGCGCGCCCTCGCCCGGGTCGTTGACGATGAAGGGGTACACATTGGGCAGCGGCCCGAGGATCGCGTCGGGCCAGCAGGCCTGCGACAGCGCGATGCTCTTGCCCGGCAGCCATTCGAGGTTGCCGTGCTTGCCGACGTGCACGACCGCGTCGATGGCAAATGCATCGCGCAGCCAGAAATAGAACGCGAGGTAGCTGTGCGGCGGCACCAGTTCGGCGTCGTGGTAGCTCGCATAGTCGGCCATGTCCAAAGTGCCCAGTGCACGCGCGGGCTGGATGCCGACGAACACGCGGCCCAGCCGCAGGCCGGCGATCATGAAGCGGTCGCGCCGCAGCATCGGGTCTTGCTCGGGCGGGCCCCAGCGTGCGGCGATGGCGTCGGCCATGCCTTCGGGCAGCGACGCGAGCCGCACGCGGTACTCGGCCAGCCCGTAGCTCTGCCACGCCGGCCGCGCGGCCCACTGAACGGGATCGTTCGCAATGCCTTCCTGCAGCTTGCGCATCAGCGCATTGCCGTCGGCAGGCATCGCGCCGGGTTCGCCCAGCGCATAGCCCTCGGCCGCCATCGCCTGCAGGATCGCCATCACCGAAGCGGGCGTATCGAGCCCCACGCCGCTGCCGATGCGGCCCTCGCTGCCCGGATAGTTCGCAAGGATCAGCGCGATGCACTTCTCGTTGGCGCGCAGGCTGCGCAACCGGCACCAGCGCCGCGCCAGCTCGGCCACGAAGGCGATGCGGTCCGGCTCGGGCTGGTAGCTGACCACCTCGGTTTGCGTGAGTTCACAGCGGTGCGACAGGCCCTTGAAGCTCACGGCGCGCGTGATGATGCGGCCGTCCATCTCGGGCAGCGCGATCTGCATGGCGATGTCGCGCGGGCGCAGGCCCTGGCTGTCGGCCAGCCAGTCCTCGCGGTTGCCGCCACTCACGATCACCTGCAGCACGGGTGCGTCGCCGGCCAGCGCGAGCGCTTCACCCTCTTCGTTCTGCGCGCCCTGCCCCAGCGCCGCAAAGGCCGTGGTGTTGAGCACCAGTTGCACGTCGTGCTCGATGCACAGCGCACGCAGCGTGGACAGGCACAGCGGGTCTTTCAGCGAATCGAGCGCCACCGGCAGCGGGTTGAGCCCCTCGGCGCTCAGCGCCGCGGCGAGCGCATCGAAGGCCGCCGTGTTGCCCGACAGCAGGTGCGAGCGATAGAACACCAGCGCCACCACCGGCGCGCCCGCACGCCAGCCGGCGCGCAGGTCGTCGATGCCGGCGACGGCATGCGCCGTGCCCATGCCTTGCGGCACATGCAGCGCGACCTGCGGCAGGCTGCGCGGCGGCAGCGGCGCTTCGCCATGGCCGAGGCCGTGGAAAGCCACCGCACGCAGGAACTGCATCGCATTGCCAGCGCCGCCGCTGCGCATGTACTGCCAAAGCTGGCGGCTCACAGCACGCGGCGCCGTGCTGCGCGCGAGCAGGTCTTCGTCTTCCTGCAGGTCGCCGGAAAACATGGCGAGTTGCTGGCCTTTGCGCTTGGCGAGCTTCTCGAGCTGCTGGATTCCGTAGGCCCAGGCCGATTCCGCGCCCAGGTGGTCGACCACCACCACGCGCGCATGCTGCAGCACCTCGTCGATGTACAGATCGAGCGAGGCCGGCTGGCGCAGGTGCATCAGGTTGGCCAGCCGCAGCGACGGATAGCTCGGGTCGGTGACCCCCAGCGCCGTGCGCGCGGCAGCGAGCAGCGCGAGCGTGGTGTCGGCCGAGCTGAGCACCACGATCTCGCCCGGCGTCTGATCGAGCCGGGTGACGACGCTGTCGTCCTCGACGAAACGTCCGGGCTGGGTGCTCAGCAGGTGCATCGGTTCAGGTGGTCAGGCCGCGACCGCACTCACCTCTTCCAGCGCCTTGCGCAGCGCGGCTTCGTCAAGGTCTTCGCCGATGAACACGAGGCGCGTGCGCTGCGCCTCGCCATCGCGCCAGCGGCGGTCGAAGTGGTGGTCGAAGCGGCGGCCCACGCCCTGCACCAGCAGGCGCATCGGCTTGCCCGGAATGGCGACGAAGCCCTTCACGCGGTAGATGGTGTGCTGCTCGACCAGCTGGCCCAGCACGGCCAGCAGGCTGTCGCGGTCCACGGGCGGCAGCTCGATCACGAGCGAGTCGAACTCGTCGTGGTCGTGGTCTTCCTCGTGGTCGTGGTGGCTCTCGCGCAGGTGGATGGTGGCTTCGGCCTCACGGCCCTGGCCCAGCAGCAGCGCGAGCGGCAGCCTGCCCTCGGTGGCGGCGACGATCTTCACTTCGGGCGGCAACTCTTCGCGCACCAGTGCCTCGACCTTCGCGCGCGTGGCGTCGTCCATCAGGTCGGTCTTGTTGAGCACCACGAGGTCGGCGGCCGAGAGCTGGTCTTCGAACAGCTCGTGCAGCGGCGATTCGTGGTCGAGGTTGGGATCGGCGCGGCGTGCTTCGTCGACGGCCTGCGGGTTTTCGGCGAACTGGCCCGAGGCGGCGGCCGGGCCGTCCACCACCGTGACCACCGAATCCACGGTGAAGATGTTGGCGATGTCGGGCCACTGGAAGGCCTGCACCAGCGGCTTGGGCAGCGCGAGGCCGGAGGTCTCGATGAGCACCGCGTCAAGCTCGCCGCGCCGCTCGGCCAGCTGCAGCATCACGGGCAGGAACTCTTCCTGCACGGTGCAGCAGACGCAGCCGTTGGCCAGTTCGTAGAGCGCGCCCGCACGCTCGTTGCCTTCGTCGTCGCAGCCGATTCCGCAGCCGCGAAGAATCTCGCCGTCGATGCCGAGCTCGCCGAACTCGTTGACGATCACCGCGATGCGGCGGCCTTCCGCGTTGCCGAGGATGTGGCGCAGCAGCGTGGTCTTGCCGCTGCCGAGGAAGCCCGTGACGATGGTGACGGGGATCTTGGCGTTGTTTGCTTGTGTCATGGAAAGGATCTTTCAGACGCCGCCGGCGATGACGGCGGCGCGATGGATGAGCGGCAGACGGGCGCCCGGCGGCGCACCGTCGAAGTGGGCCGCGACGCCCTCGGGGAAGAGAAAGCGCGTGCGAGGAGCGCGGATCAGACGCCGCCGTACAGGCGACGCTCGACGAAGGCGGTGCCCTGCAGCCGGCGCCAGGCCTTGGCCGCAGCCAGCACGCCCAGGTCGACCAGCGGTTCGACAAGCACAACGGTCATGTAGGCGGCGCCAAAACTGGCGATCTGGCCCAGATTCTCGAGCCCGGTACCGCGTCCGTACAGCGCCCAGAAGCCGACCCACACCACGATGCCGCCCTGGTAGGCCACCGACAGCTTGAAGGCCTGCTGGTAGCCGATGTCCACGTAGGCCAGCTTTTCGGGAACGATCCGCCGTGCCAGCGCGGAAGTTGCGAACAGCGGCACCAGCAGCGTGGTGACGTTCATGCCGTACTGCGGCAGGTCCTGCGGCTCGAAGAACAGGCCCTGCACGAGCAGCCCGCCCGCCAGCCCGATGGCCGCGGGCGCCAGCCCGAACACCAACAGCAGCGTGGTGCCCAGGATCAGGTGCACCTCGGACACGCCCACCGGATGGTGCGGGAACACCTCGAAGAAGCAGAACACCAGCGCCACCGCGATGGCGGAGCGCAGCACCAGCGCGGCGGGCCCGTCCTTCACGAGCATCTGGAACGCGACCTTGCCGGTGTAGGCAAGAGCGGCTGCCGCCGTCGCGTAGCTGAGGAAAATCTTGGATCCGTCGACGAGACCTGGTTCGATGTGCATCGAGCACCTCCTGAAATGCACCGCAGTGCGAAAGTTGATTGTTAGGCTATGGGCTTTGCTTGCGCAAGCCCTCGTTCTGAACGCCGAGGCGCGCGCCGCAACCGGCGCCAGCCGATCACCACGCCGCTGGCAGAAGCCACGGCGCCGACGATCGACAGCAGCCACATCACGAAATCCCACGCCGGCCGGTACTGGATGAGCCAGGGAAAGTCCAGGCTGTGCGCCGCGTTGAAGAGCCAGCGGCGCAGGCGCGAGTTGCTGTCGTTGCTGCCGACGACCTGCCCGCTGGCGGGGTCGATGTAGATCCAGCTGCGCGCGGGGTCGTCGAACTGAAGCCGCCATACGGGCACGATGCGCTCGCGGTGATGGCCGTACCAATGGAAGTCTTCGTGGGTCTGGAGCGTGGCCTGCGTGACGGCCGATCCGGGCCGCAGGTGCGGGGCCGCGCGCAGGACCTCTTCGCGGCTTATCGATGCAATCGCGCCGGTGGCGGCGTCGATCACGCGAACGTGGGCCTGCGCATCGCGCAGCTGCAGCAGCGGCTTGCCATCGAACCACAGCAGCACGGCTTCGCGCGGTGCGGCAGCGCCCTCGCCGGTCGGAAGCAAAGCCGGCGGCCACGGGAACGGCGATGTGCCGGCGCCCGTGTAGCGCGCCGTCGCCGCCGCATCGACCGGCCCGCGTTGGAACCAGCCGTTGGGGTTCATCGACAGCCAGCCGCTCACGATCCACGTCAGCACGAAGAAACCGCCGATCAGCCCCGCAATGTGGTGCCACGCCATCCAGCCGGAGTAAGGCGTGACCGCGCCGTTGCGGAACCGCCGCCGCAAGCGCACCCGCAGGATGCCGATGACGATGCCCGTCACGGCAGAGACGATGCACGCCGCCGACAGCCACACCACCACGTCGTGCCACAGCGGCGGATCGGCACGCAGCGGCGTGAAGTAGATCCAGTGCGGCACGGAGCCCAGCCAGTTCCAGAAGCGCTCCGGGCGCGTGGTGTCGCGCACCACCTCGCCGTTGCGCGAGGACACATACAGCTCGGTGCCGGCCGCGTCGCCAACCTCGATGCGGTGCAACGGGCGCAGCGGGTCCAGGCCCTGCGGCACGGTCCACTGGTCGCGCTCCAGCGTCTCGGCCCAATGCGCACGGGCATGGCCCGAGAAAGCCCGCGCGATGGCCTCGGCCTCCGGAGCATCGACCGGGCCGGGCACATGGTTGTCGCGCGCCGAGACTGTGTGCCGGCCGCCGCGCGCATCGACGATGCGCCACACGGGTTCGGGGTTGTTGCCGCCCTGCATCTCCAGCACCACGCGCTGCGGCGGCTGCAGCAGTCCATCGAGTGCGGCAATGGGCGACACCACCGCCTGCTCGAAGCGCAGCGGCGCGAGCCCCACCAGCCGCTCTTCGTCCGTGAGGTGGGGATACCCCACGTACATCATCACCACGCCCGAGCCGAACCACATGACGAACAGCAGGCAGCCGCCGATGCCCAGCCACCGGTGCGTCCAGTAGAGCCAGTGCCGGATGCGCGGCCAGGCGCGGCGCCATGCGGAAGTCATGAGGGCGCCGCTCAGAAGTTGACCAGCGCCGACAGCTCGAACGAGCGCGGACGGCCCAATAGCCACTGGTTGCCGCCGTTCGAGAACGACACCGGGTAGCGCCGGTCAGCCAGGTTGTAGGCACGCAGTGCGAGCTTCAACGATGGGTTCGCCTGCCAGCTCACCGAGGCGTCGGCCACGGTATAGGAGCCGATCTTGCGCGAGTTGGCCGAGTCGGCTTGGCGCGGGCCGACGTAGCGCACGCCGAACCCGGCCTCCCAATGCGGCAGGAAGCGCCAGTCGAGCCACAGGTTGGCCGCCTCCTCCGGTACGCCCGTGGGCGTGTTGCCCGCGCGCGAGACCAGCGACTGGCCAACCAGCTCATTGAAGTCGTCGTAGCGCGCACGCAGCTTGGCGATGTTGGCTTCGAGCCGCAGCGTGGATGTCAACGCCAGGTCGAGCGTGGCCTCGATGCCTTCGGACGACTGCTTGCCGATCTGCTGGGTGAGGGTCGGGTCGGTCGCGTCGCGCGAGAGCAGCTTGCTCTTCTCGATGCGATAGGCCGCCACGGTCCAGGCACCGCGGTTGTCTGCCAGCTGGCGCTTGTAGCCGACCTCGACCTGCCTGCCGGTGCTGAGGTCGAAGGCCGCTTGCGAGGCCGAAGTGGTCACCAGCGAGCCCAGCGGATCGGCCGCGCGCGCCACCTGCGCATAGAAAGACTGCGACGCATCGGGCGCATACACCACGCCGAGTCGGCCGGTGGCGTAGACGAAGGTCCTGTTGAAGTTGTTCGCCGCATTCCGTAGGTCGGTGCGCGCGATCTTCGCGTGGTCCCAACGCAGGCTGCCCACCACCGACCACTGCTCGTTGAAAGCCAGCTTGTCCTCGGCGAAGACGGCATGAGTGCTGGTCTTTGTCTCATAGTCCGACAAATAGGCCACGGGCGAGGCGTAGTAACCGGGGTTGAAGACGAAGGGATCGACCACCGAGCGGCCGCCATAGGGCGCGTCACTCGACCTTAGAAAGTCGATGCGATTCACGTCGAAGCCCACCAGCACCTGGTTGGCCAGGCCGAACAGACCATGCCTGAAGGTGGCGTCGGTGCGGTTGCCGATCTGCTCCTGGTCGTGGCCGATTTCCAGGTAGTCGCCGCGCGTCACGCGCCGCGTGGTGGCGTTGTAGGTGTAGGTCTCGCTGTTGCGCCAGTGGCGCTTGCTCTCCAACCGGTAGAGCTGGTTGCGCACGGTGACGGCGTCGTTGGGCGCCCACTGCGCGTCGAGCCGGGTCCACTTGTCGCGGTACTTGATCTCGGCGTCGTCCACGTTGTAGTTCTGGCGCAGCGTCTGGCTGCCCAGGCGGCCGTCGATCAGCGGCACGCCGTAGTAGCGCTGCGGCGACTGGCTGCCCTCGTCGTGCGACAGCGTGAACTGCAGCTGCGGCGACACGTCGAGCCGCACGGCCGCGCCCACGGCCAGGCTCTCGGCCTCCCCGCGCTGCATGAAACCGTCGGTGGCGCGGTGGCTGATGTCGAAGCGGTAAGAGAGCCTGTCATTGATCGCCCCGCCGCTGCCGAAGGCCACCTGGCGGGTGGCGTCGGAACCGAGCGTAATGAGCGCCTCATTCCGGATCGGGCCGCGCGTGGGCTTCTTCGGCACCACGTTGATCGCGCCGCCGATGGCGCCCTCGCCGTACATCACCGAGGCCGCGCCGCGCAGCACCTCGACGCGGTCGACCGACCAGGTGTCGAACGGAAAAGTGACAGTGCCTGCACCCGCGTACAGGCGTGTGCCGTCGAACAGCTGCATCACCGAGCCGTGGCCCGAGAAGCCGCGCGCGGCCATGGCTGTGCCGCCGTTGCCGGGGCCGGGCGAGCCAGTGATGCCGGTGGCGCGGGTGGCGGCGTCGATCACCGAGACGTCGCCGCGCGCGCGGATGGTGTCGCCCGTCAGCACCTCGATGCTGGCCGGCGTTTCCAGCGGTGTGAGGCCGAGGCGGCTGCCGGTCTGCGAGGGCTCGTCGATGGCCAGCGGCGTGTGCCGCTCGGCTTCGACCTGCACCGGCTTCAGGCTCTGGCCCCCGCCGGCCGCTTCATCCGGCGACTGTGCGAAGACTGCGGAAGGCCCGAAAGCCAGCCCTAACCCCAATGAGAGACCCGAAAGGCGCGCCCAACGCAGCGGCGTACCCATGCCATCGCGCGCCGGCGATGCTTGCTGACCCATTTGACTTCTCCTCCGGCCCGCGTCCCCGCAGGCTCCCGACCGATAGAGGACGCGGAAGAGGCGAAGGGACTGCTGTGGTCCGCGCGGGCGCGAAGCGGCAGGCCCGGACACGCACTCCCGCAGCGTCCGAAGGCGGTTGCGAAGGCCGGTATCCGGGCTCGCGGAGCGCCGCGGTGTGCTGTTGGATGGCACACCGCGGCCGAAACCCTCGCCTTCCCACGCCGATGCGCAGTGGCTGCCCGTGCCTGCGTGGAAGCAGACATGGGCGTGAGGGTTTCCAGATCCGCCGACCGTTGCGGGGGCAGCGCAGGAATTGACGCGTCAAGATCGACGCGGCGCACCTGCTTCCCGTTTAACCCCGTGGCCATCACATGGCGTGCGGGGCACCTTCGAACCGTGTTGCCCGGCGCAAGTCAGTTAATAAGAACTGACACACCAGGGCGGGCGGAATTATAGAGAGCGGCCTGCGGCACCGCGCCGCGCCGAGAACGTCAGGCGGGCTTCCCGTCGGGCCCGAACAGCCGCCGCAGCACGGCCACGCCCGCCACCAGCGCATTCGAGTAGGTGGCGTAGGGGTCCTGGGCGGCCTCCAGCGGCATGTAGACGTGGGAAGTTTCGCCCGGCGTGTCGTCGACCGCCTCCATCAGCACCCAATAGAACTCGCCCGCTTCCAGTTCATGGACGGTGAGTGCGACGTTTCTTGATGAGGACATGGAAGTGGGCGTGACAGGGATGGTCTGTTCTGAATGGCCGGCGAACCCATGCGGTTGACAGTGCTTTCGGGGTTCTCCTACAGAGCCCGGCCCGTGCGCGGCCTAATGTTGTAGTCAGGGATCTTCGAAGAACCTTCAAAAAGAGCCAGGAGGCATCATGAAGCATTTCACCCTTGAACCGAACATGCGATCGAGCATCGGCGGCGCCTTTTACCCGACCGGCTACTCGATGGTGATGTTTCCGAGCGCAGAAGATGCCAACCGCATCGGTCACCGCCTGATCGAAAAAGGCATGAGCGGGGACGAGGTCTACCTGCTTCCCGCGCAAACGGTGCTGGCCGAGATCACGCCGACCGTGAAAAGCTCCGAGGATCCGTTGCCGTCCGCCGGCACCGATGCCGCGACCGTACGCGCCTATACCAAGCTGGCGAACGAAGGCCACACGGGCCTGCTGGTCAGGACCCGCGACAGCGCGACGGCCGAACGCCTGATGGAGCAGGTGCGCACGGTGCCCTATTCCATCGCCCAGCGCTACCGCACGCTGGTCATCGAAGACCTCTGACGGCATGGCGGGCGTCAAGCGGGCACGGCCATCGACACGGCGCGCTGGACCACGTCGCGCGCCATGGCCTGGGCCAGTTCCTGTTCGCCCAGGAACACGGTGGCGGAGGTTTCCTGCGTGAGCAGCCGGGCCTCCTGCTCGTTGTGGCTGCGGATCACGGTCTGGATGGAGGGGTTGAGGGTGCGTGCCGTCTCCATCATCTGGCGCACGTTCATGGCGTCGGGCGTGGCCACCACCAGCACGCGGGCGCGCGCGATGTGCGCCTGGATCAGCACGGCCGGATCGGCCGCGTCGCCCCACACGGCCGGCGTGCCGGCCTCGCGCAGCTTCTCGACCAGTTCGCGGTTTTGCTCGGCCACCACATACGGGATGTCATGCGCGTCGAGTTCGGCGGCTATGCGGCGCCCGACGCGGCCGTAGCCCACGAGCACCACCTGCCGCGAGAGGTATTTCGCGTCGGTGGTGGTGGGCAGTTCGGCCAGCGGGTCGTCGCGAGATTCGAGCCCGCGCGCGAAGGACGAACGGGCATGCAGCCATTTCTGCATCGGCACGATCAGGCTGAACCACAGCGGGTTGGTGGCAATGGAGATCAGCGCGCCCGCCAGCACCAGGCTCTGTCCTTCCACCGGCAGCAGGCCCAGCGACACGCCCAGCCCGGCCAGGATGAACGAGAACTCGCCAATCTGCGCGAGGCTGGCGCTGACGGTCAGCGCGGTGCCCAGCGGGTAGCGGAACACCAGCACCAGCGCGCAGGCCGCGAGCGACTTGCCCAGTACGATGACGAGCACCACGGCCAGCACCTGCAATGGCCGGTCGATCAGCACCGAGGGATCGAACAGCATGCCGACCGACACGAAGAACAGCACCGCGAAGGCGTCGCGCAGCGGCAGCGATTCCTGCGCCGCGCGGTGGGCGAACTGCGACTCGCGCATCACCATGCCGGCGAAGAATGCGCCCAGCGCGAACGACACGCCGAACAGCGCCGCCGAGGCGAAGGCGATGCTCACGGCGGCCGCCACCACGCACAGCGTGAACAGTTCGCGCGAGCCGGTGCGCGCGACCTGCCAGAGGATCCACGGGAACACGCGCCGCCCGACCACCAGCATCAGAGCGACGAAGCCGCCGACCTGCAGCAGCGTAAGGCCCAGCGTCTGCCACAGCGGATCGCCCGGCCCGGCCTGCGCACTCTGGCCGCCCAGCGCACCCGCCAGCGGCGGCAGCAGCACGAGCACCAGCACCATGGCCAGGTCTTCGACGACGAGCCAGCCGACGGCGATGCGGCCGGTGAAGGAATCGAGGATGCCCAGGCTTTCGAGTGCGCGCAGCAGCACAACGGTGCTGGCCACCGACAGCGCCAGCCCGAACACCAGCGCCGCGCCGAGGCTCCAGCCCCACCATAGGGCGAGGCCGCCGCCGAGCAGCGTGGCCACGGCGATCTGCGCGAGCGCACCGGGCAGCGCGATCTTGCGCACGGCGAGCAGGTCGTCGAGGGAAAAATGAAGGCCGACGCCGAACATCAGCAGCATCACGCCGATTTCGGCGAGCTGCGCGGCAATGCCTGCATCGGCCACGAAGCCCGGTGTGAACGGGCCGATGATCACGCCGGCCAGCAGGTAGCCGACCAGCGCCGGCAGCCGCAGCCTGGCCGCCAGGAACCCGAGCACGAGCGCCAGCCCCAGGCCGGCGGCGATCGTGTTGATAAGGGAGACGCTGTGGGGCATCGCTGCATTCTGCAGGAACGATGTCTGCCCTTTTATTTCACACGGCCTTCTGGTGTTTGCGTTTCGGCGCTCTTGTTCGGGGCGCGTGCGCAGGCCACCGGGTACTCCCCTCCGCGAATGTCCCCCGCTTCGCTCCTCCTTTATTTCGCTGCGGGGAGCACCCGGTGCCCTGTGCACGATGGGCGCGGCTGTCGTT
>NZ_LMDW01000020.1:37150-200627 GCF_001425205.1 Variovorax sp. Root411 | reverse complement strand
ATCACGCCGATGCGGGGGCCTTTTTCGCGAAATAAAGGAGGAGCGAAGCGGGGGACATTCGCGAAAAAGGTCACCGCGTCGGCGGGATCGCGCCCTGAATCACGCTCGCAAGAAGTTCAGCCTCACCCAGCCATCTTGCTGCTGCGCGCCGCGTCGAGCACCTCGGGTTCCTGCGCCTCGATCCAGTTCTCGTTGTTGAGCCCGGCCTGCAGCCGCGTCTCGTCGAGTTCGTTCGTCCACTTGGCGACCACGATGGTCGCGACGCCGTTGCCGATCAGGTTGGTCAGCGCGCGGGCTTCCGACATGAAGCGGTCGATGCCCAGGATCAGCGCAAGGCCCGCCACCGGCACATGGCCCACCGCCGACAGCGTGGCCGCCAGCACGATGAAGCCGCTGCCCGTGACACCCGCCGCGCCCTTCGAGGTGAGCAGCAGCACGGCCAGCAGCGTGATCTCCTGCGTGAACGTCATCGGCGTGTTGGTAGCCTGCGCGATGAACACGGCCGCCATTGTCAGGTAGATCGAGGTGCCGTCGAGGTTGAACGAGTAGCCGGTGGGAATGACAAGGCCGACGCAGGTCTTGTTCGCGCCCAGGTTCTCCATCTTCTCCATCATGCGCGGCAGCACCGATTCGCTCGACGACGTGCCCAGCACGATCAGCAGCTCTTCCTTGATGTACTTGATGAACTTCCAGATGCTGAAGCCGTGGAACCGCGCAATGAGCCCCAGCACCACGAAGATGAACAGCAGGCAGGTCAGGTAGAAGGTGCCCATCAGCTTGCCTAGCGAGAACAGGCTGCCCAGGCCGTACTTGCCGATGGTGAACGCCATCGCGCCGAAGGCGCCGATGGGCGCGAGCTTCATGATGTAGTTGACGATGCCGAAGAGCACATGCGAGCCCTTCTCGATCACGTCGAACACCAGCGTGCCGCGGCCGCCGAAGCGGTGCAGCGCAAAGCCGAACATCACCGCGATCAGCAGCACCTGCAGGATTTCGCCCTTGGCGAAGGCATCGACCAGCGTGCTCGGAATGATGTTCAGGACGAAGTCGACCGTGCCGGTCATCTTGCCCGGGCCGGTGTACGAGGCGATGGCCTTGGTGTCGAGCGTGGCCGGGTCGATGTTCATGCCGGCGCCGGGCTTGAGCAGGTTCACCAGCACCAGGCCGACCAGCAGCGCAATGGAGCTGACCACCTCGAAGTACAGCAGTGCGAGGCCGTTGCCGACCTTCTTCATGTCCTCCATGCCGGCGATGCCGACCACCACCGTGCAGAAGATGATCGGCGCGATGATCATCTTGATCAGCTTGATGAAGCCGTCGCCCAGCGGCTTCATCGCCTCGCCGGCCGCCGGATAGAAATGGCCGAGCAGCACGCCGATGACCACCGCGGTGATCACCTGCACGTAAAGGGAACGGTAGATCGGGAGCTTTCTGGCGGGTGTGCTTGTTGTGCTTTCCATGGCTTGCCTCCGGAGGGTTTGGAAACTGTAGGACGTGTATTGGCCGCTTTCTATCCGTGGAACCCGTATGGATGAAATGAAAAAACCCGCCGAAGCGGGTCTTGTCGATCAGGTACAGGTCAGCATGCTCAATGCATGTGCAGGCCGCCGTTGACCGAGAAGTCGGCCCCCGTGCTGTAGCCGCCCTCGTCGGTGGCGAGCCACGCGATGATCGAGGCGATTTCGCTCGGTTCGCCCAGGCGCTTGACCGGGATGGTGGCAACGATCTTGTCGAGCACTTCCTGTCGGATGGCCTTGACCATTTCGGTGCCGATGTAGCCCGGGCTCACGGTGTTGACCGTCACGCCCTTGTTGGCCAGTTCCTGCGCCAGCGCCATGGTGAAGCCGTGCATGCCGGCCTTGGCCGCCGAATAGTTGGTCTGGCCGGCCTGGCCCTTGGCGCCGTTGACCGAGCTGATGTTGATGATGCGGCCCCAGCCCTTTTCGACCATGTCGCCCACCACCTGCTTGGTGACGTTGAACATGCTGTTGAGGTTGGTCTCGATCACCGCGCTCCAGTCTTCGGGCGTCATCTTCAGGAACATGCGGTCCCGCGTGATGCCGGCGTTGTTGACCAGCACGTCGATGGGGCCGTGCGCCGCCTTGGCGGCGGAAAAGGCCTCGACGGTGGATTGCCAGTCGCCGACATTGCCGACCGACGCATGGAACTCGAAGCCCTCGGCTTTCTGTTCGGCCAGCCACTTGGCGTGGTCGCGCGTGGGGCCGCATCCGGCGACCACGGTGAACCCGTCCTTGTGCAGACGCTGGCAGATGGCTGTTCCGATGCCACCCATGCCCCCGGTGACATATGCAACTTTCTTGCTCATGAGATTTTCCTTTATGTACATAGCAAAAGCCTGAACGGCCGCCTTCACTCTAGCGAGTTTCAAGCCGTGGTCCTCTGAGGAAAACACTGAGCCAAGCTTGCAACCAGCTGTCACGAAGCGGCCTTCGTGCCCGGGCTCTATCCTCGCATCTGTACGCTCTTGTGCAAGCGTCATCGCCAGCCTTACTACCAAGGAGTCGAAAGTATGAATTTCGGGATCATCGTCTTCCCCGAGGTCGAGGAACTCGACTTCGTCGGGCCGCCCTTCAAGACGCCATGAGCGCCGTTCCCCTGCCCGCCCCCCTGCCCGTCCTGGCCGCGCGCGTCGGCGAAACGCTGCGCGCGCGGGGCCAGACGGTGTCTGTCGTCGAGTCTTCGGCCGGCGGCCTGGTG
This sequence comes from Variovorax sp. Root411, assembly GCF_001425205.1. GTDB lineage: Bacteria > Pseudomonadota > Gammaproteobacteria > Burkholderiales > Burkholderiaceae_C > Variovorax. The sequence goes on along the minus strand of NZ_LMDW01000020.1, from coordinate 197,909 downwards.
TCTGCTGCCCTGCTCGCCATTCCCGGCGCGTCGGCGTACTTCCGCGGCGGCGCGGTCGTCTATTCGCGGCGCGCCGGCCGCGCGCTGCTGGGCCTGACCGCGGAAGACATGGCCGGCATGCGCGGCGAAACCGAGCCCTACGCCCGGCTCGTTGCAGGCCGGGTGCGCGACACCCACCACACGACCTGGGGCATCGCCGAAAGCGGTGCGGCCGGCCCGTCGGGCAGTCCTTATGGCGATGCGCCGGGGCACGTGTGCGTCGCCGTGGTTGGTGCGGTCACGGCAAGCCGGACCATCGAGACCGGCGACCCGGACCGGCCGAGGAACATGGAGGTGTTCGCGCGCCACCTGCTCGCGCTTTTCGACGAGACGCTGCGGGCGCAGCCGGAGGCACCGCCCGCCTGAGAGATTCAATCCTCAATCCGCTTGCACGCCCGCGGCGCGGATCACCTTGCCCCATTTCTCGATCTCCGCCGCGAGGTGCGTGCGCAGGCCTTCCGGCGTCTGCTTGTCCAGCGGCACGATCTCCGAGCTGAGTTCGGCCAGGCGGTGCTTGACCATGTCGTCCTGCAGCGCTGCGCGCAGGGCGACGTTGAGCTTCTCGAGCACCGCGGGCGGCGTGCCCTTGGGCGCGTAGATGCCGTGCCACACCTTCACTTCGAAGCCCTTGAGCCCCTGTTCGTCGAGCGTGGGAATGGTGGGCATGCTCGACAGCCGCTTGGGCGTGGTCACGCCGAACACCTTCACGCGGTTGCCGTCCTTGATGACCGGCGCGGTCTGCGTGGTCTGGTCGCACAGCAGGTCGACCTGCCCGCCCATGAGGTCGTTGAGCGCCGGGCCCGCACCCTTGTAGGGCACGGTGGTCAGCTGCACGCCGATCTGGTTCATGAACAGCAGGCCGCACAGCTGCGACACCGCGCCCACGCCCGCATTGGCCAGTGTCACCTTGTCCTTGTGGGCCTTCACGTAAGCCAGCAGCTCCTGGTAGTTGTTGGCGGGGAAGTCCTTGCGCGACAGCAGCGTCATCGGCACGTCCATCACCTGGCCGATGTACTCGAAGTCCTTCAAGGGGTCGTAGTTGAGCTTCTTGTACAGCGCGGGCGCGGTGGCCATGCCCATGTGGTGGATCAGGATGGTGTAGCCGTTGGGCGCCGCCTTGGCCACCCGCGTGGGCGCGATGGTCCCGCCCGCGCCCACCGTGTTCTCGACGATCACGGTCTGGCCCAGCGACTTGCCCATGGGAATGGCCAGCATGCGCGCCACCACGTCGGTCGGGCCGCCGGCCGAGTACGGCACGACCAGGGTGACGGGCTTGTCGGGCCACGCAGCCTGCGCGGCTGCCGGTGATTGCAAGGCAAGCAGGCACGCGCTCGCCGAGGCCGCGATCAGGGCCTTGAGTTTCCAGGTCTTCGTTGCTGTCACTTCGTTGTCTCCTTCTGGGGGTTATTTATTTACGGGTGTTCGAGCGCGAGCAGGCGTTCGGCCAGGCGCACCACGGGCGCGTCGACCATGCGGCCGTCGAGGCTGACGACTCCGCCGCTGGCTGCGCGCACGGCATCGATCACGCGGCGGGCCCATGCCACTTCGTCGGCGCTCGGGCCGAGCGCGGCCTGCACTTGCGCGACCTGGTCGGGGTGAATGCACAGCTTGGCGCCGAAGCCGCCGCGCCGGGCGCGCGCGGCGTCGGCAGCCAGCCTCGATGCATCGCGCCAGTCGGGCGTCACGCCGTCGATGGGCGCAGGCAGTCCGGCACGGCGCGAAGCCAGCAGCAGCGCGAGGCGCACCGAAACGAGTTCGGCTTCGTCCGCATCGCAAGCCAGGCCGAGGTCGGCCTGGAAATCCAGGTTGCCGAAAGCCAGGCGCAGCACCTGCGGGCCAGCGGCGAGCTCATCGACCGCAGCCAGGCCTTCAGCCGACTCGATCAACGGCACCAGCATGCCCTTCGGGCCGGTGGCTTCCGCAATCCTGGACAGATGAGCCGCGCGCTCCGCCTTGGGCAGCACGACGCCGGCAATCAAGCCTTGCGCCACAAGTACGCCCATCTGCGCACAGTCGTCGTCGTGACACGGCGTACCGGCGGCATTGATGCGCACCAGCAGGCGTTGCCGGTCGATCTCGGGCAGCTTGGCGAACGAGGCGGCGAGCGACTCGCGCGCCGCGACCTTGCGCTCGGGCGCCACCGCGTCTTCGAGATCGACGATCACGCCTCCCGCGCCGGTGGCCAGCGCGCGCGCATGGCGCTCGGGCCGGTCGGCCGGCACGAAGAGAAAGGCGCGCGCCAGCGCGAGCTGCGCGCTCACACCGCCCCCGCCTCGCGCAGCGCTGCAATGTCCGCTTCGCTGCGGCCGAGGCTACGCAGGATGGCGTCGGAGTGCTCGCCCACCGCCGGGATCGGGTCCATGCGGTAGTCGAACGCGCTCTGCCGGCCAGCCGGCAGCAAGGCCGGGATGTCTCCGGCCGGCGAGCCCACCTGCCGCCAGCGCTCGCGTGCCTGCAACTGCGGATGAGCCCAGAGCCCGGCCATGTCGTTCATGCGAGCGTTGGCGATCTGCGCCGCGTCGAGCCGCTCCAGCACCTGTGCCGTGCTCAGCGTGCCGAAGGTCTCCACAATGATCGCGCGCAGGGCTTCGCGGTTGTCGTTGCGCCGCGCATTGCTATCGAAGCGCGCATCGGCCGCGAGCCCCGTCTGCAGCAGCACCTTCTCGCAGAAAGTGCGCCATTCGCGTTCGTTCTGCAGGCCCAGCATCACCGTGCCGCCATCGCCGGCGGGGAACGGGCCATAGGGATAGATGGTCGCGTGCGATGCGGCACTGCGCGGCGGCGGCGCTGCGCCTTCGTACGCGTAGTACATCGGATAACCCATCCACTCGGCGAGCGATTCGAGCATCGACACGTCGATGTGCGAGCCCTTGCCGGTCTTGCCGCGCTGCAGCAGCGCCGCGAGGATGCCGGTGTACGCATACATGCCCGCCGCGATGTCGGCGATGGAGTTTCCCGACTTGCACGGATCGTCGGGCGTGCCCGTGACCGACAGGAAGCCGGCTTCGCTCTGGATCAGCAGGTCGTAGGCCTTCTTGTCGCGGTACGGGCCGTCTTCGCCATAGCCCGAGATGTCGCAGACGATGAGCCGCGGATGCTTCGCCTGCAGCGCCTCGGCGCCGAGCCCCATGCGCGCAGCGGCACCAGGTGCGAGGTTCTGCACCAGCACGTCGGCATCGGCCAGCAGCTCCTGCAGCACCGCGAGCGCGGCGGGCTGCTTGAGGTCGAGCGTGAGGCTTTCCTTCGAGCGGTTCACCCATACGAAGTGCGAGGCCTCGCCGGCCACGCGGGCGTCGTAGGCCCGCGCGAAGTCGCCCACCTCGGGGCGCTCCACCTTGATGACCCGGGCGCCGAGGTCGGCCAGCTGGCGGGTGCAGAACGGTGCGGCAATCGCGTGTTCAAGCGAGATGACGGTGATGCCGTCCAGGGGTCTTGTCATGTGTTCCTTCTCCTGTCAGGCCAGCACGGCCGTGGCCTGCATCGTGAGCCAGCCGTCGGCGTCCTCGCCCCAGAGGCTGAATGTCTTTCCATCGGCGCTCGGCCTGCCGTGCACGCGGAACGGCGCGATGTCGAAGGTCGGGCGCACGGCGCGGAATTCGAAGCGCGCGAGCTGCGCGCCCGGCACGTTGCGGCGCAACAGGTCGACCAGCAGCGTCGCGATCAGCGGGCCGTGCACGATCAGGCCCGGATAGCCCTCGACCTGCGTCACGTAGCGGCGGTCGTAGTGGATGCGGTGGCCGTTGAAGGTGAGCGCGGAGTAGCGGAACAGCAGCACGTCGTCGGGCGCGATGTCGCGGCTGAAGGCGGCGTCTTTCGGGGCGGGCGTGGGCGGCGGGCCCGCTTCGCCCGGCTGCGCGGCGGCGCGGTAGACGATGTCGTGCTCCTCGGTCAACGCGAGGCCGCGCTCGTTGCGCACCTCATGGCGCACGAGCACGAACACCAGTTCGCCGGTGCGGCCCGCCTTGTGCGTGACTGAGGCGATGGTCGAAGTGCGCTGCGCCTTGTCGCCGACCTGCAGCGGATTGCCCGCCTCCCAATTGAGCCGCCCGCCGGCCCACATGCGGCGCGGCAGCGGCACGGGCGGCAGGAAACCGCCGCGCTTCGCATGGCCGTCGTCGCCGATCTCGGACTGGCGATGGTGCGGCAGGAAGTAGAGCCAGTGCCACAGCTCGGGCAGGCGCGTGCCGGCAACCGGCAGCGCGTCGTCGCGGTCGAGCGTCGCGGAGAGCGCGCGCACGGGTGCGGCAGTGATGTCGTCGGCCAGCGTTTCGCTGCGGCCCTGCCAGGCTTGCAGCCCGGCCAGCGCCTCGCTGTCGATCATGGAAGGCGCCGGGTGGTTGTCGTTGCTCATGGGTCTTCCTTCAGTCGACCGCGGCGCCGGAGGCCTTGACGATGCGCGCCCACTTGGCGAGATCGCCCTGCAGCAGCGCCGCGAACTGCTCGGGAGAAGTCGGCGCCGCGATCTCGACGCCCTGTTGTTCGAGCTTGTCGCGCAGGTCCTTCGAGGCGAGCGCCTTGCGCGTAGCGTCCTGCAATGTCGCCAGCACGTCGGCCGGCACGCCCGCGGGTGCGAACAGGCCGATCCACAGCGTGCCGTTGTAGCCGGGCACTGCCTCGGCGATGGTGGGCACGTCGGGCAGCACGGCGGAGCGCTTGTCGCCGCTCACGGCCAGCGCGCGCAGCTTGCCGGCCTTGATGTGCGAAAGCGCCGAAGGCAGGCTCGCGAACACGATGGGCAGTTGCCCGCCCAACACATCGTTGAGCGCGGGCGCCACGCCCTTGTACGGCACATGCTGCAGCGAAATGCCGGCCATGCTGTTGAGCATTTCGCCGAGCAGGTGGTTGAGCGTGCCATTGCCGGCCGAGGCGTACTGGTAGTTGGCGCCCTTCTGCCGCGCGAGCTTCAGGAACTCCGCGAAATCCTTCGCCGGGAACGTCGGGTTGACCAGCAGCACGTTGGGCACCGCGCCGATCAGGCCGACGGGCTTGAAGTCCTTCACCGGGTCGAAGCCCGGGTTCCTGTACAGCGCCGGGTTGATCGCCTGGCTGCTGCTGATGGTCATGAGCAGCGTGTAGCCGTCCTTCGGCCCCTTGGCGACCAGCTGCGTACCGATGTTGCCGCCCGCACCGGGACGGTTGTCGACCACCACGCTGGCGTTGTTCATCACCTCGCCGAGCTTCTGGCCCACGAGGCGCCCGACGATGTCGTTGGTGCCGCCGGCGGCCTGCGGCACGACCAAGGTGATGGGGCGCGAGGGGTAAGACTGGGCGCCCGCCGGGCCCGTCGGGATCAGAAGCGCTGCAGCAGCCAGCGACAGCAGCGCGCGTATGCGGAATCTCATGTGTGGTGTCTCCATAGGCCGCATGGTCGTTCGCCCTCCCCTCGCGCGCAATCTGCGATTTCGGAACCCAGCCTTCTGCATTTCCGAAGGCTCGGCGCATAACATCGCCCCATGCTTTTCGACCTCACCGACCTGCGGCTGTTCGTGGCCACGGCCGAACTCGGCAACCTCACGCGGGCCGCCGAGCGCCAGCACCTGTCGCTGGCCGCCGCCAGCGCACGCATCAAGGCGCTGGAAACGCAGGCCGGCCTTCAGCTGCTGCAGCGAGAGGCCCGCGGCGTGCGGCTGCTGCCGCCGGGCGAAGCCTTTCTGCATCACGCTCGCCTCGTGCTGCATCAAACGGAGCAGCTGCGCGCCGACCTGCTCGAATACGGCGGTGGGCTGCGCGGCCATCTGCGCGTGTTCGCCAACACCACGGCAGTGACCGATTTCCTGCCCGAGATCCTGCCCGGCTTCCTTGCGCGCAACCCGCGCATCAACGTCGACCTTCAGGAGAAACCGAATGCTCAGATTCCGCGCGGCGTGCTCGACGGCCGCGCCGACATCGGCATCGTCGCGGGCCGCGTCGACACGCTCGGGCTGGAGGCGATCCACTTCAGCACCGACCGGCTGGTGCTCGTCACCTCACGCAGGCACCGCTTCGCGAAGCGCCGCAGGATCGCCTTCGCCGAGACGCTCGACGAGGACGCCATCGGCATGCAGCAGGGCAGCACGCTGCAGACCTTCCTCGCGCAGATCACCGACAACCTCGGCAAGCGGCAGAAGCTGCGCATCCAGCTCGGCAGCTTCGACGCGATGTGCCGGATGATCGGCAGCGGGGTGGGCATTGGCGTGGTGCCGGAGTCGGCGGCGCGCCGCAACCAGGAAAGCATGCAGCTCGCGCTGATCGACCTCAGCGATGCGTGGTGCGTGCGCGAGCGGTATCTGCTGGTGCGGGACCGGGTGGCGCTGCCGGTCTATGCGCAGGCGCTGGTCGAAACCTTATGCCGGCACTACGCCGAACAACTGGCTGAAGAGGACTGAGTCGGCGCCGCAAAACCCGGGATTTGCAGGCGATCGCCGAACAAGCCGAGCCCATCCCCATTTTCCGTGGACAACTTTGGGGGTAACTCAGGAGGAGCCTTGTAAAACAGATTTAAGTCTTTGTTTTACAAGGGTATTCCTTAGTTTGCTCAAAATTTGGGCGGTGAACAACTTGGGCGGGCAAAACGGTCCCGATGGCCCTGAAAACGACGATGAAGAGAACTTTCGCTCAATTTCCGAAGGGCAGAAAGTCTCGTCGGATCAGCGACTTACACCCGAATTACGAAAAGCCAATGTCGTCCCCATTTTCAGTGCACAACTTTGGGGATAACTCATGAGGAGCCTTGTAAAAGGCTCGTAAGCTGTTGTTTTACAAAGGAATTAATCACTTTGCCCAAAAAATGGGCGGTGAACAAAGTGCTTTCGCCGGGCCTGCCGCTCAGTACGGCGGCGCCTTGCGCTCGCGCTGCGCCCGCGCCGCTTCGGTCCACCACGCCAGGTCGTCCGCGAAGCGGCCGAACGAGCGTTCGAGCGATTCGCCTGCGGACCCCGTCGGCTTGCCGGCCGCATCCAGCGCCTGCGAGATCGGGCCGACCGCGAGCGTGCTCGACACGACGACCATGCCCATCTCCGAAAGGATCGAATGCCACACCGTGCCCGAGCGCACGCCCGAGAAGCGCCCCGCCGAATAGCTCGCGATGGCCGCGGGCCGCCAGAACCACTCTTCGAGGAAGTGGTCGGTCAGGTTCTTCAGGCCCGGCTGCGGGCCCCAGTTGTATTCCCCGGTGACGAAGACGAAGGCGTCGGCCGCGCGGATCTTTTCGGCCAACGCTTCCATCGCTGCCGGCGCGGTGCCCTTGGGGTACTCCTTGTACATGCGGTCGAGCATGGGCAGGTCGACCACCTTCGCATCCACCAGCTCCGCATCGTCACCCCGCGCCCGAAGGCCGGCCACGACGTAGTCCGCCAGGCGAACGCCCATGCGGTCGGAACGGTACGAACCGTAGAAGACCAGGATCCTGTCGCTCATCGCTGTTCCGTTTCGAGCTTGTCCTGGGTGCGGGTCCCGAAGTCGCTGGCGTCGTGGCGCTCGTGCAGCTGGCTCCAAGGCTGGCCCCAGGCCCGATTGACCATGCGGCCGCGCTGCACCGCCGGGCGCTGCGCAACCTCGTCGGTCCAGCGCAGCACGTTCTTGTACTCGCCAACCTGGAGGAACTCGCCCGCCTCGTACAACTGCCCCTTGGCGAGCGTGCCGTACCAGGGCCAGACGGCCATGTCGGCGATGGTGTACTCATTGCCCGCCAGATAGCGGCTCTCGGCCAGCCGGCGGTCGAGCACGTCGAGCTGGCGCTTGGTCTCCATGGCGAAGCGGTCGATCGCGTATTCGATCTTCGTGGGCGCATAGGCATAGAAATGCCCGAAGCCGCCGCCCAGGTACGGCGCGCTGCCCATCTGCCAGAACAGCCATGACAGGCACTCGGCGCGAGCCGCCCGCTCCGTCGGCAGGAAGGCATTGCCGAACTTCTCGGCCAGGTACTGCAGGATCGCGCCGGACTCGAACACGCGGATCGGCGTAGCGCCGCTGCGGTCCATCAGCGCGGGGATCTTGGAGTTCGGGTTCGCCGCCACGAAACCGCTGCCGAACTGGTCGCCTTCGTTGATGCGGATCAGCCAGGCGTCGTACTCGGCGCCGGTGTGACCCAGCGCCAGCAGTTCTTCCAGCATCACCGTGACTTTCACGCCGTTGGGCGTCGCCATCGAATAGAGTTGCAGCGGATGCCGCCCCACTGGCAGGTCTTTCTCGTGGGTGGCCCCCGCGATCGGGCGATTGATGTTCGCGAAGCGGCCGCAGCTTTCCTTGTTCCAGGACCAGACGGTGGGCGGCGTGTAGGCTGTCGTGCCATTCATGCGATGAGTTCCAAAGGGAGTTGGACAGACGATGATCATTTTCTACGACTGCGCCACCGCGCCGAGTCCGCGGCGCGCCCGCATCCTGCTTGCCGAAAAGGGCATTGCCCATGAGACGGTGCAGGTCGACCTGGCACATGGTGAGCAATTGGGCGCGGCCTACCGCGAGATCAACCCGCAATGCACGGTGCCGGCGCTGCGCACCGGGGAAGGCGACCTGCTGACCGACAACGCCGCCATCGCGGCCTGGCTGGAGGCCCGCTACCCCGAGCCGCCGCTGACGGGCCGCACGCCGCAGGAAAAGGCCGAGATTGCCAGCTGGAACTGGCGCATCGAGTTCGAAGGCCTGCTGGCCATTGCCGAGACGCTGCGCAACAGGTCGCCGGCCATGGCCGGCCGGGCGCTGTCCGGACCGGTGAACTACGCGCAGATCCCCGAGCTGGCGCAGCGCGGGCTGGCGCGGGTGCAGCATTTCTTCGAGACGCTGAACGAACGGTTGATCGGCCGCGACTTCATCGCCGCCGACCAGTTCAGCGTGGCCGACATCACCGCCGTGGTGGCGGTGGACTTTGCCCGCGTGGTGCGGGTCAAGCCCGGGGAACAGCACCCCGAGCTGCTGCGCTGGCGCGCTGCGATGGCGCAGCGCCCGTCGATGTCGCGCTGAGCGGCAACGACGGCGCGCCGGGCGCTGTGGATCAGCGCTCGATGGTCAGCGCCACGCCCATGCCGCCGCCGATGCACAGCGAGGCAATGCCCTTCTTGGCGTTCTGGCGCTGCATTTCGTGCAGCAGCGTCACCAGGATGCGGCAGCCCGACGCGCCGATGGGATGGCCGATGGCGATGGCGCCGCCGTTGACGTTCACCTTGTTCACGTCCCAGCCCATTTCGCGGTTCACGGCGCAGGCCTGCGCGGCGAAGGCTTCGTTGATCTCGAGCAGGTCGAGGTCGGCGGCCTTCCAGCCGGCGCGCTGCAGCGCCTTGGTCGACGCGGGCACCGGGCCCATGCCCATGATGGCCGGATCGAGGCCGGCGGTGGCGTAGCTGGCGATGCGGCCCAGCGGCTTCAGGCCGAGCGCGGCGGCCTTCTTGGCCGTCATCACCATCACGGCGGCGGCGCCGTCATTCAGGCCCGAGGCATTGCCCGCGGTCACGCCGCCGGCCTTGTCGAAGGCGGGACGCAGGCCGGCCAGGCCCTCGGCGTTGGTCTTGCGATTGATGAACTCGTCCTTGTCGAAGACGACGGGGTCGCCCTTCTTCTGCGGAATGCTCACGCCGACGATCTCGTCCTTGAACTTGCCGGCATCCTGCGCGGCGGCGGCCTTGGTCTGGCTGCCCAGCGCCAGCTCGTCCTGCGCGGCGCGGCTGATTTCGTACTTCTTGGCCACGTTCTCGGCCGTGATGCCCATGTGGTACTGGTTGTAGACGTCCCAGAGGCCGTCCACGATCATGGTGTCGACCAGCTTCCAGTCGCCCATGCGCTGGCCGTTACGCGAGTTGGGCAGCACGTGGGGCGCTGCGCTCATGTTTTCCTGGCCGCCGGCGATGACGATCTCGCTGTCGCCCGTGGCCACGGCCTGCGCCGCCAGCATCACGGCCTTCAGGCCCGAGCCGCACACGGCGTTGATGGTGAGCGCCGGGGTTACCTTGGCGCCGCCGCTCTTGAGCCATGCCTGGCGCGCGGGATTCTGGCCGGCACCGGCCGCCAGCACCTGGCCCATGATGGCCTCGCCGACCTGCTCGGCCGTGAGGTTCGCGCGGGCAATCACTTCCTTGATCACGAGGGCGCCCAGCTCGGTGGCGGGGATGCCGGCGAGCGAGCCGCCGAACTTGCCGACCGCCGTGCGTGCAGCCGAAACGATGACGATGTCTTCCATGAGGTTCTCCGTTGAAGTGATCTGAAATTCGAGGTGAGAGGGATCAGGCGCGAGCCTTGACGTAGCGTCCCGGTGCCGGCTCGATGGCCTTGTAAGCCTTGCCGTTGCCGTACGCCTTGGGCGCGGGGATCTGCTTGCCTGCGTGGCCCTTGAGCCATTGTGCCCAGTCGGTCCACCAGCTGCCGGGATGCTCCTGCGCGCCGGCAAGCCATTCGGCCTGCGTCTTCGGGAACTTGCCGTCGTCGCGGATCCAGTGGCTGCGCTTTTTCTTGGCGGGCGGGTTGATCACGCCTGCGATGTGGCCCGAGGCGCCCATGACGAAGCGCTTCTTGCCCGGCAACAGCTGCGTGGAGGCATATGCGCCGCCGATGGGCACGATGTGGTCTTCGCGCGAGCCGTAGATGTAGGCCGGGATGTCGATGTTGCCGAGGTCGACCTTCTGCCCGCACACCGTGAGCGCATTCGGCTTGGCCAGCTTGTTCTCGTGGTACGTGTTGCGCAGGTACCAGGCATAGAACGGGCCCGGCAGGTTGGTCGCGTCGCTGTTCCAGTACAGCAGGTCGAAAGGCGGCGGGGTTTCGCCCTTCAGGTAGTTGCCGACCACGTAGTTCCACACGAGGTCGTTGGGCCGCAGGAAGCTGAAGGTCGAGGCCAGGTCGCCGCCCGGCAGCAGTCCGCCCTTTCCGAGCTGCATTTCGCGGTACGCCACCATCTGCTCGTCCACGAAGATGTCGAGGATGCCGGTGTCGCTGAAGTCGAGGAAGGTGGTCAGCAGCGTGACCGATGCGGCCGGCTTCTCGCCGCGCGCCGCGAGCACGGCCAGCGCGGTGCTCAGGATAGTGCCGCCCACGCAGAAGCCCAGCGTGTTGATCTGCTTGCTACCGCTGATCTCCTGCACCGTGTGGATCGCCTTGATGGCGGCGTTCTCGATGTAGTCGTCCCAGGTGGCCTGGGCCATCGACTCGTCGGGGTTGCGCCAGCTCACCACGAACACGCGGTGGCCCTGCTCGTTCGCATAGCGAATGAGCGAGTTCTCGGGCTGCAGGTCGAGGATGTAGAACTTGTTGATGCACGGTGGCACCAGCAAAAAGGGCCGCTCGTACACCTTGGCGGTGAGCGGCTTGTATTCGAGCAGCTGGAAATACTCGTTCTCGAACACCACGGCGCCCTCGGTGGTGGCCACGTTGCGCCCCACTTCGAAGGCGCTCTCGTCGGTCATGCTGACGTGGCCCTGCTTCATGTCGTGCAGCAGGTTCTGGATGCCCTTGGCGATGCTCTCGCCTTGCGTGTCGATGGCCTTCTTCTGCGCTTCGGCATTGAAGGCCAGCGAGTTGCTGGGCGACGAGGCCGCCATCCACTGCTCGACCGCAAAGCGCAGGCGCGCCTTGGTCTTTTCGTCGGCGTCGATGGCCTCGGCCATGCCGAGCATGGTGCGGCCATTGAGCAGGTACACGGCCGCCGAGAAGGCCGACAGCGGGTTGCTGCCCCAGGCGTCGGCGGCGAAGCGCTTGTCGCCTTCGGGCTTGGCGCCGAAGCCCTGACGCCAGAGTTCGGTCGCTTCCGCCATGTACTGCTGCTGGATGGACTGGAGCTTTTCGGGGTCGATGGAGAATTTGGGCAGCTCGGGCATCTTCGCGGCCTGCGGCAATTGCCATAGCGGCGTGCCGCCGCCGTTGAAGGCCGAAGCCCCTTGCGCGGCGGACTGCCGGAAAGCTTCCAGCGCCTGGGTCCATCCCTCGGTCATTGCCTGCTGGAAGGGCGCGAACGCATCGGCCCCCGTGGCTTGTTGCTTCATCATGTCTCCTGGTCCTCGCCTGAGTCGAAACGGATGGCTTGCGTGTTTTGAGTATCCTGCATTTCACGGGGCCCTCACAACGCCGCTTCCTTGCTTACCAACTGAAACTACTTGTGTTTATCCATCTGATCGTCATCGGTTGGTTGTATGTCGCCCTGATGATGGCGGTGGCCGAGGCCACCAACACCACGGGCACGGTGCTGGGCGCCATCTTCACATTTCTTTTGTACGGATTGGCGCCGGTGGCACTGGTGGTTTACCTGATGGGCACTCCCGGTCGCCGCCGCGCGATGAGGCAGCGCGAGGCCGAGGCACAAGAAGCCGCCCGGCGCGCCGCAACCGAAAAAGCGGCGCCGCCGGTCGCAGGTTCAGGCCTTCCAGACCAGGACGGCGAAGCGGCCGCTGACGCTGTCCCGCCGGTGCGAAAAGAACCTTGAGGGATTGGCGACGGTGCACCAGCCGTCGCTGCCGTCGTTGCCATGGACGGCCTCGATACCCACCGCACGCAGCCGCTGGCGCGCCAGTGCGGGCAGGTCGGCCAGCCATTTCCCGGTGGCAGCCGCGGGCCTGAAGCAGGACGCCGCTTCGGGCGCGTGCGCCTCGAAGGCCGCCCTGACCTCGGGGCCGACCTCGAAGGCCCTGGGCCCGATGCACGGGCCCAGCCAGGCGATGACGCGCGCCGCACCATCGGCCTCGAAGGCCTTCGCGGTCTGTTCGAGTACACCGCCCGCGAGCCCGCGCCAGCCGGCATGCGCGGCTGCCACGCGGTGGCCGGCTTCGTCGGTGAAGAGCACGGGCAGGCAGTCGGCAACCATGATCGTGCAGGCCAGGCCGTCGGCAGTGGCGGTGCAGGCATCGCCAATGGTGCCGTCGCGCACCGCAGCATCCTGTGCAGCATCGAGCGAGACGACGCCCGTGCCGTGCACCTGCTGCAGGAAGACCGGCCCCGCGCCGATGGCCGCGCGCAAGCGGTTCCGGTTCTGCGCCACATGCGCGGGCTCGTCGCCCACGTGGTCGCCGAGGTTCAGGCTCTCGTAGCGCCCCTGCGAAACCCCGCCTTCACGCGTGGTGCACACGGCCCGCACGTTCGGCGGCGCGGGCCAGTCGGGCACGAGCCAGCGCTCGTTCATACGGCTCAGGCTTCCGCGTCGGGCGCCTGCGAGGGCTGCGCGCGCTGGAAGGCGTCGAGCTCCATGCAGGCCTCGAAGGCGGCCATGGTGCGCGGCAGGCCGCTGAAGTCGCAGTCGAAGCGGCGGCCGTTGAAGATCTGCGGCACCAGGCAGCAGTCGGCCATGGTGGGCGTGTTGCCCCAGCAATAGATGCCGGCGGGGTGCTGCGCGAGCTGGCGTTCGAAGGCCAGCATGCCGTCGCGCACCCAGTGGCGGTACCAGGCGTTCTTGGCCGCGTCGTCAAGCTTGAGGTCTTTCACGAGGTACTTGAGCACGCGCAAGTTGTTGAGCGGATGGATCTCGCAGGCGATCGACTGCGAGAGCGCGCGCACGTGGGCGCGGCCCACCGGATCGGTCGGCAGCAGCGCCGGCTCGGGGTGCACTTCGTCGAGGTATTCGATGATGGCCATCGATTGCGAGAAGCGCTCGCCCTCGTCCTCGAGCAGGGGCACCAGCATGTCGGCCGAGATGGCGGAGTAGGGGCCGGTGCGGTGGTCGCCGCGCGCGATATGCACGGGGACGTACTCGAAATCGAGGCCCTTCAGGTTGAGGGCAATGCGCACGCGGAACGAGGAGGAGGAACGGAAGTAGTTGTGCAGCTTCATGATTTCCCGAGCATAACGCTCCGTTACGGCGCGCTATGGCCATTCAGCGCGCCGTCCTGGCCGCCTTCCATTGTGGACCTCCCGCCTCTGGCACACTGCCGGTCTCCCGCTTAGGTTTCGCTGAAAAAGGACACGTCGCAATGGCTTCCGAGTTCATCTTCGCCCCGCCCGCCACCGTTTCGGTGCCGGTGGCCGGCCAGCCCGCCCGCTTCCCGGTGCACCGCATCTACTGCGTGGGCCGCAACTACGAAGATCACGCCAAGGAAATGGGCTTCACCGGCCGCGAGCCGCCCTTCTTCTTCATGAAGCCGGCCGATGCGCTGGTGGTGGTCGACGCGGGCCAGACCGGCACCATGGCCTACCCCTCGCTCACGAAGAACCTGCACCACGAGATCGAACTGGTCGTCGCCATCGGCACGGGTGGCAAGAACATCCTGGCGGCCGATGCGCACAGGCACATCTACGGCTACGCCGTCGGCCTCGACATGACGCGCCGCGACCTGCAGAACGACATGAAGAAACAGGGCCGCCCCTGGGACATCGGCAAGAGCTTCGAGCAGAGCGCGCCCATCGGCCCGATCGTGCCCGTGGCACAGGCCGGCAATGTGGAAAAGGCCGAGATCTCCCTGCAGGTGAACGGCACCGACCGCCAGCGCAGCAACGTGGGCAAGCTGATCTGGAACGTGGCCGAAACCATCGAGCACCTGTCGGCCGCGTGGGAGCTGCAGCCCGGCGACCTGATCTTCACGGGCACGCCCGAAGGCGTGGCCGCGGTGGTGGCCGGCGACACACTCGTGGGCGAAGTCGCGGGCCTGCCCAAGCTGACCGTCAAGGTCGCCTGAAGACGGCAGCCGGTTCCATGCTCCTGCGCGTCCCCATCAAGCATTGCAAGAACTGCGGCACCGCGGTGGTCTACCGCGTGCCGGACGACGGCGACACCAAGCAGCGCGCCGTCTGCCCGGCCTGCCACACCATCCACTACGAGAACCCGCTGAACGTGGTCGGCACCATCCCGGTCCTGGGCGACAAGGTGTTGCTGTGCAAGCGCAACATCGAACCGCGCTGGGGCAAGTGGACGCTGCCGGCCGGCTTCATGGAGCTCGAGGAAACCACCGCCCAGGGCGCGGCCCGCGAGACCGACGAAGAGGCCGGCGCCAACTATGTGATGGAGGGCTTGTTCTCCGTCATCAGCGTGGTGCGCGTGGGCCAGGTGCACCTGTTCTACCGGGCTCGGTTGCTTGACGACAGGTTCGACCCGGGCCACGAGACCATCGAGGCCAGGCTGTTCGCCGAGGAAGAGATTCCCTGGGACGAGATTGCCTTTCGCACCGTGCGCGAGACGCTCGAGCACTATTTCGAGGACCGGCGCCGCGGCAGCTTCGACCGCGTCCACACGATCGACATCGTTTGAACCTTCACACCGCCATGACACTTCGCTCCACCCTGCTTCGCGCCGCGCTCGGCCTCGGGGTCATCCTGGGCGCGACGGCGCACGCGGAAACGGTGGGCGACGTCGACACCGCCTTCAAGCTCATCGGCCCGGACCACAAGATCGTGATCGAGGCCTACGACGACCCCAAGGTCAGCGGCGTGACCTGCTACGTCTCGCGCGCCAAGACCGGCGGGCTGGCCGGCGCCTTCGGCGTGGCCGAGGACAAGGCCGAGGCCTCCATCGCCTGCCGCCAGGTCGGTCCGGTGAGCATCACGCAGCCGCTGCCCAAGCGCGAGGAGGTCTACAGCGAGCGGCTGTCGATCCTGTTCAAGCGCTTGCGCGTGGTGCGCATGGTCGACCCGAAGCGCAACACGCTGGTCTACCTGACCTACTCCGACCTGCTGATCGACGGTTCGCCCAAGAACAGCGTGACGGCGGTGCCCATCGACCGCGGCACGCCGATCCCGCTCAAGTAGGGCCCCGGGGCCGATGGCCCCTTCACAGCCGGTTGCTCTTTCGCGGGGCACCATTACGGCAGTTTGCTAGCATCGCCCGCGTGGCCTCCCTCCGCGGGCCACGGCGAGCCAGATCGCCGGAACCCTCCGCAACGAACCCGTTCCAACACAGCGCCATGCATCTTCAGACTTTTGTTTCCCGTATCGCCGCCCTGGCACTGGTTGCCGCCAGCCTCGCGGCCTGCACCACCACCAGCCTCAACGTCCCGCGGCCCGGCCCCACGGCCACACCGCCCGTGCAGAAACCGGCCGCGATGTTCGTGCGCCCCGCCACCGGCGCGACCCTGGCGCGCTTCGACGGCGTGCGAAACAAGGGCCTCGACATCGCCGGCAACCTGGGCGACCCGATCGTCGCCTCGGCCGACGGCCGCGTGGTGTACGTGGGCGGCGAACTGCCGGCCTACGGCAACATGATCATCGTCAAGCACAACGAAACCTACCTCACCGCCTACGCGCACCTGCAGACCATCCTGGTGAAAGAGAACCAGGTGGTGCGCCAGGGCGAGAAGATCGGCGAGATGGGCAGGAGCAACACCGACCGCGTGAAGCTGCGCTTCGAGATCCGCAAGAACGGCACCGCCGTGAACCCCGAGCCTTACCTCAACGGATTG
Source organism: Variovorax sp. Root411 (assembly GCF_001425205.1). Lineage (GTDB taxonomy): Bacteria > Pseudomonadota > Gammaproteobacteria > Burkholderiales > Burkholderiaceae_C > Variovorax. The sequence continues at coordinate 181,596 of NZ_LMDW01000020.1, read as the reverse complement.
CTTCAGCAATGACAGGCGGCACCCGGCGCCCATGAAAAAGCCCCTCGCGGGGCTTTTTTGCTTTCAGGGCGCAGTCGTGCCGGTCACGTCGATGCCGCGGCCCGCCGGCTAAAGCAGGCTCTCAGGCACCAGCGGCGCCAGCAGCTCCAGCTTCCAGCGCGACCAGAAGTCCGTTTCGGGCTCCTGGTGCAGGATGGTGTCGGCCGCGTCTCCCGTGGCCGGGCTCACCCACTCGATGCCGCCCGTCGGCCCCAGCTGCAGCTGGTAGGCGCCGTCCAGCCGGATGAAGCCGATCAGGCTGGTGAGTTGCTGCGCGATCTGCGGGCTGAAGATGAAGATGCCGACCTCGGTGTTGTGCAGCATCGAACGCGGATCGAAGTTCATCGAGCCGATGAACACGATCTTGCGGTCGATCACCGCTGACTTGCCGTGCAGCCGGCCACTGGCCGAGCCGTACATGCCGAAGCGCCTGGTCTGCTCCACCCGCTTGGGGCTCAGTTCGTACAGTTCCACGCCCAGGCGCAGCATCTCCGCGCGGTAGCGGCGGTAGCCGATGTGCACCAGCGACTCATCGGTGGCGGCCAGCGAGTTGGTGACGATGCTGTAGCCCACGCCGTTGCCGCGCACGAGGCGGATCGTTTCCATGCCGCCGCGGCCCGGGATCAAGTAGGGCGTGGTCTGCATGATCTCGTTCTCGGCGCCGCGCAGGTAGCGGCGCACGTTGTAGAGCACGCTGTCCTTCGATTCGTCGGCGGGCAGGCCGCGCGCCTCTTCGGTCGGCGCGAGCGCCTTGGCCGGTGCGTCGGCGTAGGCCTCGGCGCGCGCCCAGACCAGCTTGAGCGCGCCCGCGTCCAGGTCCTTGGCCAGCGGGTTGTTGCCCAGCAGGTCGGTGGAGGCGGGCTCCTCGGGGTGCAGCTGCTCGGGGCCGGTGGTCAGTTTGTCGAAGCGCTCGCGCAACTGCTGCGGCGTTTCGCCCGTGGCGGGCACCAGCGATTCGATGGGGTAGACGTACGGGCTGCTCCAGTACATGTCGAACAGCGACGACAGCCTGGGCACCACCGCGCCGGCCACCAGCGTGTCGATGTCGATGAAGTTCGAGCCCCCGTCGCGCAGGAAGTACTCGTTGGCCATGTTGCGCCCACCCATGACGCCGATGACGTTGTCCACCACATAGAGCTTGTTGTGCATGCGGCGGTGCACGCGGTCGAAGTCCAGTATCGACCAGGCCCAGCGCGTGCCGAAGCGGCCGCGCCCCGCGGGGAACGGGTTGAAGAACCGCACCTCGACGTTCGGATGCGAGGCGAAGCTGGCGAAGAGCGGGTCGGCGCCGGCCGTGTAGAGGTCGTCCACCAGCAGCCGCACGCGCACGCCGCGGTCGGCCGCGTCGCGCAGGGCGCGCAGCAGGTAGCGGCCGGTCTCGTCGTTCTGCACGAGGTAGTACTGCACGTCGATGGAGCGCTGCGCGCGGCGTGCGAGCTCGATGCGCGCGTGCAGCGAAAACTGCGGCATCGGCAGCAGCCTGAACCCGCTGAGCGGCTCGCCGGGCGGGGCGGCAGCCTGCACGAGGCGGCCCAGGGCGGTGTCCGCGCCATCGCTGATCGCCACGGAGGGTTTGCGCTGCACGTCGGCAGGCAGTCCGGCGCAGCCGGCCATGCACAGCGCAATGATGCCGAGCAGCAGCCAGGCGAGCCACCGCGCGCATGGTTCGTCGGCAGCCCGACAGGGGAAATTCGACATGAAAACGAGAGGTGGGTTGGAGCGTGGATCGAAAAGCTCGCGGTTTCTACCACGCGCCTGCCCAACGTGCTGCGCCGCCGATCGCGTTCGGTTCAGTGCCCGCGCGTCGGCTCCCATTGCCTGACGAAGTGATCCGCCCGGAGCGTGGCCCGCTCTACCGCGGCATCCCACGACAGCTGCTGGGTGATCACCAAGGCACAGCGCGGAATTCCGCCCAGGCTCAACTCGCAGATGCCGGCATAGGTACCGCTCGGCGTGCGCATGAGCTCGATCCAACCCGTCCAGCCTTCTGGAACGCTGAGAGCGACTCGAGCGCTGGCCATGATGAATACACCCTACCCCTTTAGCAACGCAGTGCCAAGAATTGAAACCCTAAGCACTACAAACATCCGACACGCGGAGACTAAAGGCAGCACTCTCGAACAGCATCCCTCGAATATGGGGGACCGGCACATGCCTCGGCTTTTCAGCAAAGATCGAGGGGCATGAACACAAAGACGAATTCCGGAGCGGGCAGGCCTGCCACCCTCGCGCTGTTCGACGACCCGCCGCGCGAGGGGCGCGAACGACTCGGGCCCGGGGCCTTCGTGCTGCCCGGCTTCGCCCTTCCCTTCGTCGACGCGCTCCTGCCGGCCATCGAAGGGCTGGCGGAACGCGCCTCGTTCCGCCACCTCGTCACGCCGGGCGGCTTCACCATGTCCGTCGCGCTGACCAACTGCGGCGCGCTGGGCTGGACCAGCGACCGGCGCGGCTACCGCTACAGCGCCACCGATCCCGACACCGGCAAGCCGTGGCCCGCCATGCCCGAGTCATTCACGCGGCTGGCAGGCGAGGCGGCCTCGGCGGCCGGCTTCGACGGCTTCGAACCCGACGCCTGCCTGGTCAACCGCTACGCGCCCGGCGCACGCCTGTCGCTGCACCAGGACAAGGACGAGCGCGACTACGGCGCCCCCATCGTCTCGGTGTCGCTCGGCATGCCCGCCGTGTTCCTGTTCGGCGGCCACGCGCGCGGCGACAAGGCGGCGCGCATTCCGCTGGTGCACGGCGACGTGGTGGTCTGGGGTGGCGAAGACCGGCTGCGCTACCACGGCGTGCTGCCGCTGAAGGACGAACCGCATGCGCTGCTGGGCGCGATCCGCGTCAACCTCACATTCCGCAAGGCGGGGTGACACGCATGCAGGCGAGCAACAAGACGAAGAAAACCGATCTCGGCAACGCCATCCGCCAGCTTTACGCCGCGCTGTGGCACTTCGCGGCGGGCAGAGTCCTGAAAAAAACTACGGCAGGTTTTCCCTGAAGATCACCTGGCTGCGCGTCGTCTCCACGCCGCTCAGCGCTTCGCGCTTGTCGCGCAGGTTGGTGAAGATGCGCACGCAGTTCATCAGCGTGGTGTGCGGGCTCTGCGTGATCACCGCGTCCATGCTGCCGTCGATCAGCAGCGCGCGCGTGTCGGGCGTGAGCCCGTGGCCGATGAAGACCACCTTCTGCTCGCGCCCCGCCTCCTTCAGCGCACGCGCCACGCCGTCGGACGCACCACCGATGTTGTAGATGCCGCCCATGTCGGGGTGCTGCTCCAGTAGCGCGCGCGTCTGGCGGTGGTTCTTGTCGGCGTCGTCCTGCCCTTCGCGCAGGCCGACCACTTCGAGCCGCGGAAACATCTCTTCGATGACGTGCAGGAAGCCGGCCTCGCGCTCCTCGTGCGCCTTGTAGCTCAGGCTGCCTGCAATGAGCGCGACCTTGGCCGTGCGCGCGCCGATGAAGCGCCCGATGAGGTAGCCCGCCGTGCGCCCGGCCGCACGGTTGTCCAGCCCCACGAAGGCCGCGCGCTCCGAGTTCGACAGGTCCGAAATCAGCGTGACCACGGGCAGCCCGCGCGCCGCCAGCGCGGCCACGGCCTCGCGCACCGCCGGGTGCTCCAGCGCCATCATCGCGATGCCGTCGCAGCGTTGCCCGTGGCGCCGCAGCGCCTGCGCCAGTTCGTGCGGATTGAAGCTCTCGATGAACACCGTGCGGCACTGCACGTTGAAAGGCGCCCAGTGCTCCTGCGAATAGCCCACCATGTCGCCCAGCATGCGGATGAAGCGGTTGGTGCCCGCCGGCAGCAAGAACACCAGCCGCAGCGGCGGCGGTGTGAGCGCCGCGTACAGCTCGGGCCCCGGCAGGTAGTCGAGCTCGCCCGCGGCCTTGAGCACGCGCTGCACCGTGGCATCGCGCACGCCGGGCCGCCGGTTGAGCACGCGGTCGACGGTGGCGGTCGACACCTGCGCCGCGCGTGCGATGTCCACCACGCGCGCGCGCCGCGCATCGGAGGGAGGTGAAGGGTCATCCGGCATACATCAAAAACCATCAAGATCAAGTTTGACCCGGATGATGCATGCTTTTATCTTCGCTGTGGCCTGAATCCACTGATGCATCAGATTGCATCAACCGCATTCCGAAGATCCTGGAGACAAAAGACATGACATCACTGACCCGCCGCAGTGCCCTGCGCACGCTTTCCGCCCTCCCCGCCGCCGGCATCGTGTCGGCCGTGCCGCGCATCGCACGGGCCGCGGAGTTCTCGTACAAGTACGGCAACAACCTGCCACTGAGCCACCCGCTGAACATCCGTGCGCAGGAGGCGGCCGACCGCATCGCCAAGGAAACAAAAGGCCGGGTCGAGATCAAGATCTTTCCGAACAACCAGCTCGGCGGCGACACCGACATGCTGGCCCAGGTGCGAGCGGGCGGCATCGAGTTCTTCACGCCCTCGGCGCTCGTCATTGCCACGCTGGTGCCGGTGGCCGCCATCAACGCGGTGGGCTTCGCGTTCAGCGACTACAACCAGGTGTGGGGCGCGATGGACGGCAAGCTCGGTGCGCATGTGCGCGGCGCCATCGCCAAGTCGCGCCTCTACGCCTTCGAGAAGATGTGGGACAACGGCTTTCGCCAGACCACCAGCAGCAAGGCCGCGGTCACGAACGCCAAGGACATGGACGGCCTGAAGATCCGCGTGCCCGTCAGCCCGCTGTCGATCTCGATGTTCAAGGGCCTGGGCGCCGCCCCAGCCAGCCTGCAGTTCAGCGAGGTGTATTCCGCGCTGCAGACGAAGATCGTCGACGCGCAGGAAAACCCGCTGCCCATCATCCAGGTGGCCAAGCTGTTCGAGGTGCAGAAGTTCTGCTCGCTCACCAACCACATCTGGGACGGCTACTGGTTCGTTGCCAATGGCCGCGCCTGGGACGCCCTGCCCGACGACCTGAAGACCATCGTGGCGCGCGCCATCAACGACGCCGGCATGCAGCAGCGCGAAGACATCAGGAAGCTCAACGAATCGGTCGTCGGCGATCTGCAGGCCAAGGGCCTGACCATCAACCGCCCGACCGCCGACAGCTTCCGCGCCAAGCTGCGCGAGTCCGGCTTCTACGGCGAATGGAAGGGCCGCTTCGGCCCCGAGGCCTGGGCGCTGCTCGAAGGCGCCGTCGGCAAGCTGGCCTGATCACCCATGGTGCATGAATCGACTTTCGAGGCCGCCTCTTTCGCAGGCGCCGGCGCATCGGCCAACCCGCTGAGCGGCATCGCCTCGCGCGCCGACCGGTTGATAGGCGGCGCTGTCGAAGCCGTGGCCGCGCTGCTGGTGCTGGCCGAGATCTGCGTGCTGTTCGCCGGCGTGGTGTCGCGCTACGTGTTCCATGCGCCGTTGGTGTGGTCGGACGAACTCGCGTCCATCCTCTTCCTGTGGCTGTCGATGCTCGGCGCCGTGGTGGCGCTGCGGCGCGGCGAGCACATGCGCATGACCGCGCTGGTGCAGAAGGTGCAGCCGCACACCCGCGCCATGCTCGACGCCTTCGCCATCGCCGCATCGGTCGCGTTCCTGGTGCTCATCATCTGGCCGTCGATCGACTACGCGCACGAGGAGTCGTTCATCGTCACCCCCGCGCTGGAAATCAGCAACGCGTGGCGCGCCGCGGCCATTCCGGCCGGCGTCGGCATCATGCTGGCGATGGCGCTGCTGCGTCTCTTGCGTGTGTGCACGGGCCGGCAGATCGCGGTCGCGTTGCTCGGCATGGCCGCGCTGGTCGGCGCCTTCTGGCTTGCGGCGCCGCTGTTCGCCACGCTCGGCAAGTTCAACCTCGTGATCTTCTTCGTGGTCATCGTGGCGGCCACGGTGCTGTCGGGCGTGCCCATTGCGTTCTCTTTCGCGCTGGTCACCTTCGGCTACCTCGCGCTCACCACGCGCACGCCGCTGCTGGTGATGGTCGGGCGGCTCGATGAAGGCATGTCGCACCTGATCCTGCTCGCGGTGCCGCTCTTCATCTTCCTGGGTGCGCTGATTGAGATGACCGGCATGGCGCGCGCCATGATCCAGTTCCTGGCGAGCCTGCTGGGCCACGTGCGCGGCGGCCTCTCGTACGTGCTGATCGGCGCGATGTACCTGGTGTCGGGCATCTCGGGCTCGAAGATCGCCGACATGGCGGCCATTGCGCCTGTGCTGTTCCCCGAGATGGTCAAGCGCGGCGCCAAGCCCGGCGACCTCGTTGCGCTGCTGTCGGCCACCGGCGCGCAGACCGAGACCATTCCGCCGTCGATCGTGCTCATCACCATCGGCTCGGTCACCGGCATCTCGATTGCCGCGCTGTTCACCGGCGGCCTGCTGCCGGCCGTGGTGCTGGGCGCCGCCCTGTGCGCGGTCGTGTGGTGGCGCTACCGGCGCGAAGACCTGAGCGGCGTGCAGCGCTACAGCAAGCGCGAGATCGGCAAGCTGCTGATGGTCGCGCTGCCCGCGGTGCTGCTGCCCTTCGTGATCCGCGCCGCCGTGGTCGAGGGCGTGGCCACCGCCACCGAGGTGTCGACCATCGGCATCGTCTACTCGGCCATCGTCGGCCTGGTCGTGTACCGGCAGTTCGACTGGAAGCGGATCAAGCCGATGCTGGTGGACACCGCGTCGCTCTCGGGCGCCATCATCTTCATCGTCGGCTGTGCCACCGCCATGGCCTGGGGCCTCACGCAGTCGGGCTTCTCGCAAGACCTGGCGCGCGTCATGGGCACGCTGCCCGGCGGTGCCTACGGCTTCCTGGCGGTATCGATCGTCGCCTTCATCGTGCTGGGCAGCGTGCTCGAGGGCATTCCGGCCATCGTGCTGTTCGGGCCGTTGCTGTTTCCCATTGCCAAGGCCGCGGGCGTACACGAGGTGCACTACGCCATGGTCGTCATCTTCGCGATGGGCATCGGCCTGTTCGCGCCGCCCTTCGGCGTGGGCTACTACGGCGCGTGCGCCGTGAGCAAGGTCAACCCCGATGAAGGCATCAAGCACATCTGGGGCTACATCGCCGCGATGCTGGTCGGCCTGGTGATCGTGGCCGCGTTCCCGTGGTTCTCGACCGGGTTCCTGAAATTCTGAACACAACAACACACTCACAACATCCACGGAGCCAACCGCAATGAGTCGATTCCTCGGCGAGATCCGCCAACTGGGCTATGTCGTGCACGACATCGAAGCCGCCATGGCCTACTGGAGCACCAAGCTCGGCGTGGGCCCCTGGTTCTACAACCCCAAGGTGCCCATCAAGAACTACCGCTACAACGGCGAGGCGCACGAACCGCACAACTCGGTGGCGCTGGCCAACTCGGGCTACGTGCAGGTCGAGCTGATCCAGACGCGCAACGACGTGCCCTCGATGTACCGCGATTTCCTCCAGGCCGGCCGCACCGGGCTGCAGCACGTCGCCTACTGGACCGCCGACTACGACGCCGACCTCACACGCCTCACCGCGCAGGGCTTCAAGCCCGTGATGAGTGGCGAGGTGGGCGAGCGCGGGCGCTTCATCTACTTCGACACCGAATACCACCCGGGCACCGTCATCGAGCTGTCTGAAGTGGCAGGGCCGAAAGGCAGGATGTTCGACCTGATCCGCAGCGCGTCGGAAGGCTGGGACGGCAGCGAGCCGGTGCGGCCCTTTCCCGACCTGAGCAAGCTGTGAGCGCGATGGCGTCTGAACGCATCCGCGCGCGGTACCTGATCGAGACGCCGCACGACCTGGCCGCCGTGGCCGAGGTGATGGCGGGCGAGCAATCGTGCGGCACCTTCACGCGCGTGGAAGGCGAAACCGATGCGCTGCGCGAGCGGGCGCGGGCGACGGTCGAGGCGATCACCGAGCTCGAACCGGCCGGCGCGCCTTCGCTGCCCAATGCGCTGCTCGAACGCAAGGGCACAAAGGGACCGTGGCGCCGCGCGCATGTCGACATCGCGTTTCCGGTGGCGAACATCGGCGCGAACCTGCCAACGCTGGCGGCGACCGTGTCGGGCAATCTGTACGACCTGGGCGAGGTGACAGGGCTGCGGCTCGAATCGCTGCAGGTGCCTGCTGCGTACCGCGCGCAGTTCGAGATGCCGCGCGTGGGCATTGCCGGCACGCGCCGCGCGACCGGCGTGGCCAGCGGCGCGCTGGTCGGCACCATCATCAAGCCGAACGTCGGGCTCTCGGCCGCGGAGACCGCCGAACTCGTCGGCCGCCTCTGTGCCGCGGGCGTCGACTTCATCAAGGACGACGAGGTCTGCGCCGACCCCACGCACGCCCCGCTGGCCGAGCGCGTGCCGGCCGTGATGGCCGTCGTGCGCGCGCACCGGGAGCGCACCGGCAGGCACGTGATGGTGGCGTTCAACATCACCGACGAGACCGATGCGATGAAGCGGCATGCCGACCTCGTCGAGCGCGAAGGCGGCTCGTGCGTGATGGCGAGCCTGAACTGGTGCGGGCATTCGGGCATCCAGACGCTGCGGCGGCACACGGGGCTGGCGCTGCACGGGCACCGAAACGGATACGGCGCGCTGTCGCGGCACCCGCTGCTGGGTATTTCGTTCCAGGCCTATCAAACGCTGTGGCGGCTGGCGGGCGTGGACCACATGCACGTGCATGGGCTGCAAGGCAAGTTCTCGCAACCCGATAGCGAAGTCATCGAATCGGCACAGGACTGCTTCACCCCGCTGACCGATGCGGCGGACGACCGCGTGATGCCGGCGTTCTCGTCTGGCCAGTGGGCCGGCACCGTGCCTGCGACGTGGCGGGCCATCGACAGCGACGACCTGCTCTTCATGGCCGGCGGCGGCATCCTCGCGCACCCCGACGGCGCCGCCGCGGGCGTCACGAGCATCCGGCAGGCCTGGTCTGCCGCGCGCGCGGGCGCGTCTCTGACGGATGCCGCGAAGGACCAGCCCGAGCTGGCACGCGCCCTCGCCTTCTTCGGCAAGCCATGAGGCCGTCTCCGGCAGTCGTCTACTACGGCGACGATTTCACCGGCGCGACGGACACCCTCGGCACCGCAGCGCGCGCGGGGCTGCGTGCGCTGCTGTTCCTGAAGACGCCCGATGCGGCGCGGCTCGAACGTGCGGGCTCGTTGGACGTGCTTGGCATCGCGGGCGCGGCGCGTGCAATGTCGCCCGAGGAAATGCAGGCGGAGCTGCGCCCGGTGGCGGCATTGTTCCGCTCGCTCGGCGCGCGCGTGCTGCACTACAAGACCTGTTCGACCTTCGACAGCGCGCCGCACATCGGCTCGATCGGCGCGGCGGTGCACGTGCTGCGCGCTGCCGTCCAGCAGCCGTGGACAGCCATCGTCGGCGGGCAGCCCAACCTGGGCCGCTATTGCCTGTTCGGCAACCTGTTCGCGGCGGCGGGAAGCGGCGGCGAGGTGTTTCGCATCGACCGGCATCCGACGATGAGCCGGCACCCGGTGACGCCGATGGACGAGGCCGATCTGCGCGTGCACCTCTCGAAGCAAGGGCTGGCGGATGTGCGCTCCATGCCGTTCACGGCGGCATCGCACGGCAGCGGCGCGCTCGACCCCATGCTGCGGCAGGCACTGCACTCGCCGCCCCTCGCCGACGCCGTGCTGTTCGACGTGGCGGATGCATCGCAACTTGCAGCCATCGGCGATGTGCTGTGGGCGCATGCGCAGAATTCGACCTTGCTCGCAGTCGGTCCGAGCAGCGTGGTGGACGCGCTGGCAATGGCCATGCCTGCGTCGCGCGAGGCACGCGGTGATGCAGCGCTCGGGCAAGCGGGCGTGACACCCGCGCAAGGCCCCGTGTTCGTGCTGGCCGGCAGCTTGTCGCCGGTGACCGCGCGGCAAGTGGCGGCGGCGTCGTCTTTCGACATCGTGTGGCTCGATGCAGCCAAGCTGGCGCAGCGCGACACGGCCGCCCTGGCAACTCACGCCGACGCGATCACCCAAGGCCTCACGCGCGGGCGCAACGTACTGGCCTGCACCCGCACGCCTGACTCCATGCCGCCAGGCGACGGACTGGATGCACAGGCCCTTGCACGCGCTGGTGGCGATCTGCTTTCAAGAGTGTTGGCTACAACGCCTCTGAAACGCATCGGTATTGCCGGCGGGGACACCTCCAGCCACGGTGTGCAGGCGCTCGACGCGTGGGGCCTGTCCTATGTCGCCGACATGGGCGCGGGCGCGTCGCTGTGCAGGGTCCACAGCGACGACGCGAAGCTCGACGGCATGGAGATCATGCTGAAAGGCGGGCAGATGGGAACGGAGGATGTGTTCGAGCGGCTGGTGCATGGCGGCGTTGCCTGAAGCAAAGCCTGCAAGTTGCGCAACAGCCGTCGCCAACGGCCTACAGACAAGTCCCCCTCGCCCCGCCATGTTGCAACCCATGACACATCCCATCGAACTCACCATCGCGGAGCCCCTGCCGGGCGCCTTTGTCTGGCAATTGCTCGAAACCGACGATGCCGGCGCGCACCCGCGCGTGCTGCGCAAGGCCTTCGACGCTGCGGAAAGTTATGAATTGGCGCTCTCGGCCGGCCAGCGCGCGCTGCAAAGCGAGATCCGGCACCGCGCGCCTGCCGGCGGCGGATGAGTCGCGCACTGTGCCTTCAAGCCCTGGGCTCAGGCGTGCAATGCGAAGTCGTCGACCGTGAGCGTGATGGCGCCGTGCTGGCCCGCCTGGTAGCGGGCGATCGCCACGGGCTCGATGACGTGGAAATACCGCCTGCATGTTTCCAGCAGGCGATCGCCGATTTCGCGTGCGCCGAATTCGTCGTGCAGGGTTTCCTCTGAAATCTGCGCGACGACACGCGGGCCGCCAGGGCCTTCGGGGTAGAAGGCAAATCGCACGCTCGCCGTGTCGAAGCAATAGATGCCTTCAAAGTTCATCTGATGTCTCCTTGTGAAGCGGCGGCGATTGGACGCGCATGCACGACGGTGAAGAGTGGAAATTAGCGCATATTCGTGCAGGACATTTCCTACACGCAACAAGGATCGCGCTTGCATCCGGAAACAGTTCCGGCCTCCGTTGCAGCGCGTCGATGCAGCGAAGATCGGGCCTCCAGATTTCTCCGCTCACGGAGCACCTGATTCGATGATGAACCCCACGATCATGCGCCCTGCACCTCGATACGCCGCCGCTGCATCCGCCCTCGCCGCCTCGCTCCTGCTGGGCGCGTGCACCGGCACCAGCGAGGCCCAGCGCCAGGCCACTGCCAGCACGCCGCCGCCCACCGATTGCACCGCCTGGGTCGGTGCCGACCGCAACGCCATGATGGGCGGCTACCTGCTGCCGCAAGGCCAGAAAAACAGCACAGGCACCAAGGTCTGCGTGCCGGTGCTGACGACGGCCAACCGTGCGCCCGCCGGCTACGCGGGCGGCGACTATCACATCGGCGAATTCACCGACGACAAGCTCAAGGCCCGCTGGCGCGCCTGCAAGGAAGACCCGGCCTGCTTCAAGCGTATCGACGCCCAGATGCAGCGCTGGCTGCCGCCCAACAAGGAGCGTGCCACGCGCTCGACCGGCGTGGTCGACCCTTCCGGCAAGATCGATCCGGACGGCCAGGTCGACCTGAAACAAATCCGCCGGCCCGCCTTCTTCGCCAAGGCACCGTACCGCGAGGGCATTGCCGAGGCCGACGCCCGCACCTACGTCGTCGAATTCACCGCGCCGCGCGACACCTTCGAGCGCATCGACCTCAAGATGACTGGCGACATCAAGCTGCGCGGCTGGTACATCGAAGGCACCGGCGTCGATGACGGCAAGGGCAAGAAGGTGCGCGCGCTGGCCATCATGGCGCCGGGCGGCGGCGGACAGCTCACGGCCATCCAGCATCCGGACGAAGCTTCGTACCGCATCGACGAGAAGACGGGCAAGACCGTACCCGTCAACTTCCCCAACGCGACCACGGAGACCATGGGCCAGCGCTGGTGGCGCGAGAACCTGTACGCGCTCAACCAGGCCGGTTTCGACGTGCTGGCCTACGACCGGCGCGGCGAAGGGCTGTCGGGCGGCTTCAGCGACACCAACACGCTGGAGCAAGGCGAGGACGTGTTCCGCGCGCTCGCCGCGCTGGACAGCGGCCGCGGCCTGCGCATCCTCACGCCCAAGGGCGAGGTGCTCGAGGGCGAGGCCACCCGGCGCCGGCTGCTGGCGGGCATGGCGTCGAGCGAGATTCCGCTGGTGCTCGGCGGCTATTCGCGCGGCTCGATGTCCACCGCCTGGGCCATGACCCGCAACTACGTGGCGCAGTGCAGCTTCGACATGCCCGAGCCCAACTGCACGCCGCCCAAGAACCTGCGGAACATCCGCGGCGCGATATTGCTGTCGTCGTTCGCCAGCGGCGCGGGCTACGTGGGCGATTCGCCCGACCTGGCCGACCGCAACCTGTTCCTGGGCGGCATGGCGGCCGAGCACCACATCGTGTTCTATCCAAACTCGTCCACGCTCGCGAGCATGGACCGCTGGCCGGCGGCCTTCTTCGGCAAGGGCCTGTGGGACCGCGCGGAAACGCTCGAAGGCACGGTGGCCGCCTACAACCGCATCCGTGGGGTGAAAGAGATCGTGCTGGCGCGCGGGCCGCATTCGATAGAGACCTGGCCCGCCTCCGACCAGGCCTATCTGCGCGAGCGCATGGTGGTGTTCGCGAAGGCGGTGATCGTCGGCGGGCGCACCATCGCGGGCGCTCGGCCGTGGAAGGACTTCAAGTCGCTGGTCGCGACCACGCCAGACTCGTGGGAGCCGTCGTCGCGGCCCAAGGCGCCTTGAGCGGTTGAAATCCTCCGGCACGCCGCCACCTCCTCTGGGATCCAGGCGACTGAAAAGAGGTGCTCCATGGGCGCGCGCGACGAATTCATTCTTGACTCCTACTCGGCCACCGTCACGCGGGTGGCACACACCGCCAGTGCGGCGGTCGCGCACATCAAGGTCCGCAAGGCCGCTCAGCGCGGCAACGCAGCCTCCCACGGCAGCGGCTCGGGCTTCCTGTTCACGCCCGACGGCTTCTCGCTCACCAACGCCCACGTGGTCGAGGGCGCGAGCGAGTTGCGCGCCGCGTTCGCCGACGGCACCGAAAGCATCGCGCGCCTGGTCGGGCTGGACGCCTCGACCGACGTCGCGGTGCTGCGCATCGAGTCGCACCCCGAGGCCTTCCTGCCGCTGGGCAGCTCGGCGACCCTGCAACCCGGCCAGCTGGCCGTGGCGGTCGGGAACCCGCTGGGCTTCGACTTCACCGTGACCGCGGGCATCGTGAGTGCGCTGGGGCGCAGCCTGCCGGCGCGCGGCGGCCGGATGATCGAGGACGTGATCCAGACCGACGTGGCCCTCAACCCCGGCAACTCCGGCGGTCCGCTGCTCGACAGCGCGGCGCAGGTGATCGGCGTGAACACGGCGGTGATCCCGTCGGCGCAGGGCCTGAGCTTCGCGGTGGCCATCGACACCGCGCGCTGGGTGGCCGGCGAGCTGATGCGCCATGGCGCGGTGCGCCGCGGCAAGCTGGGCGTGCAATGCGCGGCGGTGGCGCTACCCAGGCGCTGGGTGCGCGAGAACGAATGGCCCGTGGCCACCGGCGTGCGCGTGGTCGAGGTGGTGGCAGGCTCGGCCGCTGCGCGCGACGGGCTGCGCAGCGGCGACATCCTCGTCGGGTGCGACGGGATACCGCTTGCCCAGCTGTCCGACCTGCTCAAGCGGCTGGCGGGCGAAGGGTACGGGCGGCCGCTGCTGCTCAAGCTGCTGCGGCCGGTCGCCGGCACGCTGACGCCGCTCTACATGACGGTGTCGCCGGCAGGCTGAAATGAAGACCGGCCGGCGCAACGACAATAGGCGCCTGCAGTGAAGCCCCCGTCCAGGAGAAAACCTTGTCCACCGTCACCATCACCCCTCAAGTCAACGCCGGCAACGACGCCCCCTTCGTTCTCTTCGGCGGCGTCAACGTTCTCGAATCGAAGGACCTGGCGCTGCGCTCCGCCGAGGAGTACGTGCGCGTCACACAGAAGCTGGGCATTCCGTACGTCTTCAAGGGCAGCTTCGACAAGGCCAACCGCTCTTCCATCCACTCCTACCGCGGCCCCGGCCTGGACGAGGGCCTGAAGATCCTGCAGGCCGTGAAAGACACTTTCGGCGTCCCCGTGCTGACCGACGTGCACGAGATCGCGCAGGCAGCCCCCGTTGCCGAAGTGGTCGACGTGCTCCAGTTGCCCGCCTTCCTCGCGCGCCAGACCGACCTGGTGGTGGCGCTGGCCAGGACCGGCCGCGTCATCAACATCAAGAAGCCGCAGTTCCTCAGCCCGTCGCAGATGCTCAACATCGTCGAGAAGTTCAAGGAAGCCGGCAACGACAAGCTCATCCTGTGCGACCGCGGCACCTGCTTCGGCTACGACAACCTCGTGGTCGACATGCTGGGCTTCGGCGTCATGAAGAAGGTCACGCAGAACCTGCCCATCATCTTCGACGTGACCCATGCGCTGCAGCAGCGCGAAGCCGGCGCCGCCGCATCGGGCGGCCGCCGCGAACAGGTGGCCGACCTGGCGCGCGCCGGCATGGCGGTCGGCCTGGCCGGCCTTTTCCTCGAAGCCCACCCGGACCCGGCGCAAGCCAAGTGCGACGGCCCGAGCGCGCTGCCGCTGGACAAGCTCGAACCGTTCCTGGCGCAGATCAAGGCGCTGGACGATCTGGTCAAGTCGTTCGCGCCCCTGAATATCTGAAGAGCCAACCTTGTCATCCAAAGTCTCCCGCATTGCCCTGTCGGCTTCGGCCGCCGCCATTGGCGGCATCGCGGCGTACTGGACCCTCCTCGCGACGCGCCAGGGGCACATCCTGTTCAACGCCCGCAAGCTCCCCGTCGTCCACCTGTCGGACGACTTCTCCACCTACTCCCACACCGTGCCGGGCGGGATGGTCCGCGGGTATGTCTACCACCCCCAGGGTGAAGACACGCTGCAGGACCTGTTCGTCTATTTCGCCGGCCGCGGCGAGGACGTGCGCGCCACCGCGCAGATGCTGCACTGGCTGCCTGCGGGCTTCGGCTTCGCCGCGATCAACTACCGCGGCGTGGCCGACTCGCAGGGCCATCCTTCCGAGATCGCCTCCGTCGAGGACGCGGCCCAGTTCGCCAACCACCTGCGCCGCGCCTTTCCGCAGGCGCGCCTGCACGTCGTCGGCCGAAGCCTGGGAACTGGCGTTGCCATCCAGCTCGTGGCGCTGCAGGACTTCGAGAGCCTGCAGTTGGTGACGCCCTACGACTCGATGCTGGAGATAGCGAAGAAGCGGTTCCCGCTCGTGCCGCTGTCGCTGTTGCTGCGGCACCAGTTCAACTCGCTGGAGCATTCCAAGGAGGTTGCCGCGAAAACCCAGGTGCTGCTGGCGGAGCACGACGACGTGGTCGTGCCCGAGCGCTCGCAGAAACTCATCGCCGCATGGCCCACGCCGATCTGCGTGCAGACGATTCCGGGGTCGAACCATCACAGCATCATGGGGCTCGAAGCGACCTGGCTTCATCTCATCGACTTTGCGTTGACGGCGATTCTTCCGGAGCCGAAGGCGGCGTAGCTTTCGTCAAACCCGGCTTGCGTTGACACGGTCAATCCCGTACGCTGGCCTGGCGTCCACGCGCAGCACTCGAGCCCTTGCGGGCCGCCGGGCCGGCCTTGCGGACGTGAAGGAGTCCACGCCATGCCAAGCCGATCGAACGGCCCCACGGCCGAAATGGAAGCAGTGCGAACGCTGGCGCTCGTCGGTGCCGCCGCAGCCGGCAAGACTTCCCTCTCCGAGGCCCTGCTGCACAAGGCGGGCGCCATCATGGCGCGCGGCAGCATCGAGCGCGGCAGCACCGTCAGCGACTACGACCCGCTGGAGCGCCGCATGCTGCACTCGCTCAACGCATCGGTGATGCACCTCACGCATGCCGGCACGCGCATCCACTTCATCGACACGCCCGGCGGCCCCGACTTCCTTGGCCAGAGCCTGCCGGCACTGGAGGCGGTCGAGACGGCGGCGGTGGTCATCAATGCCGCTACCGGCATCGAGCCGATGACGGTGCGCATGATGGAGTACGCGGCCTCGCGCCACCTCGCCCGCATGATCATCGTCAACAAGATCGACTCGCAGGGCGTCTCGCTGGCGGGCCTGTTGGCCGACATCCAGGCGACCTTCGGCCGCGAATGCCTGCCGCTGAACCTGCCCGACGGGGTCGGCAAGCAGGTGGTGGACTGCTTCTTCAACCGCTTCGGGCAGTCCGACTTCGGCCCGGTCGAAGCAGCGCACCGCGCGCTGGTGGAGCAGGTGGTCGAGGTCGACGCGGCCTTCGTCGACCGTTACCTCGAGGAGGGCGACGTGGATCCGGCCGAGCTGCACGCGCCGCTCGAGCAGGCGCTGCGCGAAGGCCACCTGATCCCGGTGTGCTTCGTCTCGTCGCGCAGCGGCGCCGGCGTGGCCGAGCTGCTGGACCTGATCGTCAAGCTCCTGCCCGATCCGACCGAAGCCAACCCGCCGGACTTCATCGTTGGCGAGGGCGCAGAGGCCCAGCCCATGGAGGCCAAGCCCGACCCGACGCTGCACGTGCTGGCGCATGTGTTCAAGGTCACGAACGACCCCTATGTCGGCAAGATGGGCATCTTCCGCGTGCACCAGGGCACGCTGACGCGCGACAGCCAGCTCTACATCGGCGACAGCCGCAAGCCGTTCAAGGTGGGCCATCTGTTCATGCTGCAGGGCAAGGACCACGTGGAGGTGTCGCGCGCCGTGCCGGGCGACATCGTGGCGGTGGCGAAGATCGAGGAAATCCACTTCGATGCCGTGCTGCACGACGCGAGCGAGGACGACCACGTTCATCTCGCGCCGCTCGCGTTTCCGGTGCCGGTGCACGGACTGGCCGTGGAGCCCGCACGCCATGGCGACGAGCAGCGCACCTGGGAGATCCTGGGCAAGCTCTCGGCCGAAGACCCTTGCCTGCGCATCGAGCACGTGGCCGCCACCAACGAAACGATCCTCTACGGCCTCGGCGAGCTTCACCTGCGCATGGTGCTCGAGCGCCTGCGCGAGGTGTACCGCTTCGAGGTGCGGACGCGGCCACCGCGCATCGCCTATCGCGAGACGGTGGCCGCGCCGGCCATGGGCCATCACCGCCACAAGAAGCAGACCGGCGGCTCCGGCCAGTTCGGCGAAGTCTTTTTGCGCATCGAGCCGCTGGCGCGCGGCGCCGGCTTCCAGTTCGATGACGAGGTCAGGGGCGGCGCGATACCGAGCCAATTCATCCCCGCAGTCGAGAAAGGCGTGCGCGAGGTGCTGCTGGGCGGCGTGATCGCCGGCTACCCGGTGGTCGACGTGCGGGTGGTGGTGTACGACGGCAAGCACCACAGCGTCGACAGCAAGGACATCGCCTTCGCGACCGCAGGCCGCAAGGCCTTCATGGCAGCGGTGCGCGAGGCCAGGCCCGTCGTGCTGGAGCCGATCGTGCAGATCGAGATCGTCGTGTCCGAGCATTCCGTGGGCGACGTCACAAGCGACCTGTCGTCGCGGCGCGGCCTGGTCACCGGTACCTCGGCCATGGGAATCGGCACCGTGGTCGTTCGCGGGCAGGTGCCGATGGCCGAACTCGCCAGCTATCAGTCGCGGCTCAATGCGATGACCAGCGGCCAGGGCCGCTACACCATCGCGCTGTCGCACTACGAAGCCGTGCCGCCGACAACGCAACAGGCGCTGATGGGCCAGTTCCAGGTGCGCGACGAGGCTTAGCCCAGGGCGTCGTTCACCTGCTCGCGAAACTCGCTCAGGCTGACGGCCGTGCCGAGCTCGCGCGGCAGCGCATCGCGCACCGAGAACACGCCGAGCACCTTCGCTCCCGCAACCAGCGGCAGATGGCGAAAGCCCCGTTCGAGCATGAGCACCACCGCGTCGGACACGAGCGTTTCGGGCGGTATGCAGATGGGGTTGGGCGTCATGACCTCGCGCACCGCGGTGCGATCGGGGTCGAGCCCGCGCGCAAGCACCCGGGTCATCAGGTCGCGCTCGGTGAGGATGCCCAGCAACCTGTCCGGCAGCTCCATGACGAGAACGCTGCCGCAATTGGCCCGCGTCATCACGCAGGCAGCGTCGCGCACGCTGGCGTGCGGGCCCAGGCTGACCACATGTGTGCGCGAGATGGATTGGAAAACGGTGCGCTCGGCCATGGTGCGCCCTCCGGAAGTAGCGTGAATGGTGCCGCCGGCTATCGCTCAGCGCAAGGAGTCGTTGAGCCGTGCCAGCGCCCCGGCGCCGGGGCACAGCTGGGCCGGCCCCAGCGCGTTGAGTGGCCGGTCGCTGGTGTTGAGCGCCGTGTGCAAGTCGGTGGCCAGCGGATCGACATAGAGCAGTCCGGTGACCACTTCGCCCATCTCCTGGTGCCGTTGCATGTAGGCCATCGCGGCATAGCGGTCGCCGGGGTTGTAGTCGGGGTGCAGGCTGCGCAGGCGCAGCAGCGTGCCGTCGTGCTGGCGCACGTCCACCACTTCGCCCGCCCCCATGTCGACGGTGATTTCCTCCCGCCCGCTGATGAAGTCGATGCGGCTCACCGCCTCGTTGTGCTCGCGCACGTAGTCGTAGCTCTTGGTGCTGCCGGGGTGGTTGTTGAAGGCCACGCAGGGGCTGATCACGTCGATGAAGGCAGACCCGCCGTGGCTGATCGCGCCCTTGATGAGTGGCACAAGTTGCGCCTTGTTACCCGAAAAGCCCCGCCCCACGTAGCTGGCTCCCAGTTGCAGCGCCATGGCGACCAGATCCACCGGGCTGTCGCTGTTGACGACGCCCTTCTTGCTCCTGGAACCCTGGTCGGCCGTGGCCGAGAACTGGCCCTTGGTCAGGCCGTAGACGCCGTTGTTCTCCACGATGTAGGCCATGCGCACGCCTCGCCGCATGGCGTGGGCGAACTGTCCGAGGCCAATGGAAGCCGAATCCCCGTCGCCCGAAACACCCAGGTACAGCAGGTCGCGGTTGGCGAGGTTGGCGCCGGTCAGCACACTGGGCATGCGGCCGTGCACGGTGTTGAAGCCATGCGATGCGCCAAGGAAATAGTCCGGCGTCTTGGAGCTGCAGCCGATGCCCGAGAGCTTGGCCACGCGATGCGGTTCGATGTCCAGCTCCCAGCAGGCCTCGATGATGGCGGCGGAGATCGAGTCGTGGCCGCAGCCGGCGCACAGCGTGGAGATCTTGCCCTCGTAGTCGCGCCGCGTGTAGCCGACCTTGTTGGTGGTCAGCGTCGGATGGCGCAGTCGGGGCTTCGCGAGATAGGTCATGCAAGTTCCTTCGTGCCGGTGCTGCCGGATGCATGCGTGCGCACATGCGAGCTGATCGCCTGCACGATGAAGCGGGCGGTGATCGGCGTGCCGTCGAAATGCAGCACGCGCACGAGCCGGGCCGGGTCGGTGTCCAGTTCGTTGACCAGCAGGCTGCGCATCTGCGCGTCGCGGTTCTGCTCGACCACGAACACCTTGTCATGCTGCGCCAGGAACTGCACCACGTTGTCCGGGAAGGGGAAGGCGCGCAGCCGCAGTGCATCGAGGTGGATGCCGCGCTCTTCCAGCGCCTGCAGCGCCTCGTGCATCGACGGGCTGGTCGAGCCGAAATAGATCACGCCCAGCGCGGTCTTTTCGGCGGCAGGCCGCAGCACCGGCTGCGGCACCAGCGTGGCCGCGGTCGCGAACTTCTTCAGCAGCCGCTCCATGTTGTAGATGTAGTCGGGCCCGCGCTCCGAATACCGGGCGTAGGCGTCGCGTGTCGTGCCGCGCGTGAAGTAGCTGCCCTTGGTCGGATGCGTGCCCGGCAGCGTGCGCCACGGAATGCCGTCGCCGTCCACGTCCTTGTAGCGGCCGAAGTCGCGGCCCGCCTCGAGCTCCTCGGCGCTCATGACCTTGCCGCGGTCGTAGGCCTTGCTGTCGTCCCAGGCGAAGGGCTCGCACAGGCGCTGATTCATGCCGATGTCCAGGTCGGTCATCAGGAACACCGGCGTCTGCAGCCGGTCCGCCAGGTCCAGCGCCGCCGCCGCTTGCTCGAAGCATTCGTGCGGGTCTTCGGGGAACAGCAGCACGTGCTTGGTGTCGCCGTGCGAGGCATAGGCGCAGGACAGGATGTCGGCCTGCTGCGTGCGCGTCGGCATGCCGGTGGAAGGGCCGCCGCGCTGCACGTTGATCAGCGTGATCGGGATCTCGGCGAAGTAGGCCAGCCCGATGAACTCGGCCATCAGCGAAATGCCCGGCCCCGAAGTCGCCGTGAAGGCCCGTGCGCCATTCCAGCCGGCGCCGACCACCATGCCGATCGAGGCCAGTTCGTCTTCTGCCTGCACGATGGCGAAGCGGTGCTGGCCGGTGGCCGGGTCCACGCGGAATTTCGCGCAGTACTTCTGGAAGGCCTCGGCCACCGAAGACGACGGCGTGATCGGATACCAGGCAGCGACCGTGGCCCCGCCATACACGCAGCCCAGCGCCGCGGCGCTGTTGCCGTCCACGAAGATCCGGTCGCCCACCCCGTCGGCGCGCCGCACCTGAAGCCCCACGGGCTCGCGCAGGTTCTCCCTCGCGAAGTCGCAGCCCAGGTGCAGTGCCTGCACGTTGGAGGCCAACAATTTTTCCTTGCCCTTGTACTGCTCGCCGAACAGCTTCTCGACCACTTCCGGCTCGATGCCGAGCAGGATCGCCAGCGCGCCCACATAGACGATGTTCTTGAACAGCTGGCGCTGGCGCGGGTCCTGGTAGACCGCATTGCAGATCTCCGTCAGCGGCATGCCGATGACGCGGATGTCGTCGCGGAACTTCGATGGCGGGAGCGGCCGCGTGCTGTCGTAGAAAAGATAGCCGCCGGGCTCCAGTTCGGCCACGTCGGCGTCCCAGGTCTGCGGGTTCATCGCCACCATCATGTCGGTGCCGCCGCGCCGCCCAAGATGGCCCTGCTCGGTCACCCGCACCTCGTACCAGGTCGGCAGGCCCTGGATGTTGCTCGGGAAGATGTTGCGCGGGCTCACCGGCACGCCCATGCGCAGGATGGCCTTGGCGAACAGCTCGTTGGCCGAGGCCGAACCCGAGCCGTTGACGTTGGCGAACTTGATGACGAAGTCGTTGACCGCTTCGATCTGCTTCATGCGGTGACCCCCTGCCCTGCCGGCGTCATCTTCAGCAGAAACTTCTGCATGTCCCACGCGCCGGTGGGACAGCGCTCGGCGCACAGGCCGCAGTGCAGGCAGACGTCTTCGTCCTTGACCATCACGCGGCCCGTCTTGAGCCCGCCGGAGACGTACAGGTCTTGCGCCAGGTTCAGCGCCGGCGCCTTGAGCCGGGGCCGCAGTTCGGCTTCGTCGCCGTTGTCGATGAAGTTGATGCAGTCCATCGGGCAGATGTCCACGCAGGCATCGCATTCGATGCAGGCGGTCTCGGTGAACACGGTCTGCACATCGCAGTTCAGGCAGCGCTCGGCCTCCTTGAAGGCGGTGGCGGCGTCGAAGCCAAGCTCGACCTCCACGCGGATGCTGGCCAGCGCCGTCTCGGCCTTGGCCCACGGCACCTTGTAGCGCAGGTCGTTGGAGGTGTCGTTGCCGTAGCTCCACTCGTGGATGCCCATCTTCTGCGACACCAGGTTGGTCATGGGCGCGGGCCGGACATAGACCGGTTCGGCGCGCAGCAGCTTGTCGATCGACACTGCCGCCTCATGCCCGTGGGCCACGGCCGTGATGATGTTCCTGGGCCCCAAGGCCGCATCGCCACCGAAGAACACGTGGGGCACCGTCGACTGGAAGCTGCTCTTCTCGAGCACCGGCAGGCCCGACTTGTCGAAGCCGATGCCGCTGTCGCGCTCGATCCACGGAAAGGCGTTTTCCTGGCCCACCGCGACCAGCACCTCGTCGCATTCGAAGTACGCGTCCGGCGCGCCCGTCGGCACCAGCGTGCGGCGGCCCTGGCCGTCGTATTCGGCCCGGACGATTTCGAAACGCATGCCCAGCAGCCTGCCCTCCTCGTGCACGAAGGCCTTGGGCACATGGAAGTCGATGATCGGAATGCCTTCGTGCTGGGCATCTTCCTTCTCCCAGGGCGAGGCCTTCATTTCGTCGAAGCCGCTGCGCACGATGACCTTCACGTCGGTCCCGCCCAGGCGGCGCGCCGACCGGCAGCAGTCCATCGCGGTGTTGCCGCCGCCCAGCACGATCACGCGCCGGCCGATGCTGCTGACGTGGCCGAAGGACACGGAGTTCAGCCAGTCGATGCCGATGTGGATGCCGGCCGCTGCCTCCCGGCGTCCGGGAACGTCCAGGTCGCGCCCGCGCGGTGCGCCGCAGCCGACGAAGATCGCGTCCCACCCCTGCGCCAGCAATGCCTTCATCGAATCGATGCGCTCGCCGCTGCGGAAGTCGACGCCCAGGTCGAGGATGTAGCCCGTCTCTTCATCGATCACCGACTCCGGCAGGCGAAAGCGCGGAATTTGCGTGCGGATGAAACCACCGGCCTTGGCCTCGCCGTCGAACACCGTCACTTCGTAGCCCAACGGCGCAAGGTCGCGCGCCACGGTGAGCGAGGCCGGCCCCGCACCGACGCAGGCGACGCGCTTGCCGTTCTTCGGTCCGGGCTTCGGCATGCGCGCGCGCACGTCGTCTTTCATGTCGGCCGCCACGCGCTTGAGCCGGCAGATCGCCACCGGCTCGGGCGCCTTCGTGTTGCCTTCTTCCACCCGCCCGCGCCGGCAAGCCGGTTCGCAGGGCCGGTCGCAGGTGCGCCCCAGGATGCCGGGAAAGACGTTGGAGACCCAGTTGATCATGTAGGCGTCGCCGTAGCGGCGCTGCGCGACCATGCGGATGTATTCAGGGACGGGGGTGTGCGCCGGACAGGCGTACTGGCAATCGACGACCTTGTGGAAGTAGGCCGGATCTGCAATGTTGGTGCGCTGCAATGCGTGTCTCCTGGCAAGCCTCCCTGGACCCCGGAGGGGCCGGCGTGCGGCTCTGCCGCCAGTATGCGCCGCACTGGCGGGCGCACGGCCTTGGTGGATTCCCGCAGCGCGCCGGGCTATGCCTTAGTGGCCAATCCCCGCATCAATACCAGCAATGCGTGTTCGAGGTCTTGCCCGAAGTCGTAGCGCAGGCTCTCGAGGCCGGGTTGCTCGATCACCTGCGCCGAAACCTCCGCCGGGTTGCTCAGGGGCCATAGCCCGATGATCAGCGGCAGCGCGTGCCGGACCAGACGTTCGAAGGCCTGCACCGGCACGGTGGGCAGGCGGGCATGAAAATCCTGCGCCGTCTGTTGCCGCACTGCGAGCAGGTTGCGCTTGAATTCGACCATGCGTTCGAACGATACGTTGCGCTCGAGGATCGACGGCAGGATGCTGGTCAGCCGGCAGAGCAGCGGCCGAGCGGCAATGGATGAGGAGAAGGCGCGGGCGATGTGTTCGATGGTCGAACTCCTCTTGCCGCCACGAGCCAGTTCCACGCCGAGTTCGGCATGCCACCCCACGAATTCCTCGACGAGCACATCCATCAGCACCGCCTCGCTGCTTTCGAAGTACCGGTAGACGTTCGATTTGGTCATCTGCGCCTGGCGCGCGAGTTCGTTGATCCCCAGATCGAGGACGGTGGGGCTCTGGCGCAGCATCTCCCGGGCGGTGGCCAGCAGGTGACGGCGGCGCTCTTCCTTCTGCTCGGCAGAGCGAGCGCGCACGTAGGAGGTCGGTGAGTTCATGGGGTGATTCAGCAATACCTTCATCAAAAGACCATTGGTCTGTTATATTGAAGACCATTGGTCTCCAATCTTGCCAGAAAGCAACGATGCCGACCATCGCATCAGCTTCACTGTGATTTCAAAAGGCAAACATCATGGCTACCAACGACGACTCATGGGTTCTCATCACCGGCGCCTCCAGCGGTTTTGGCGAAGAGTTCGCAAGGCAATATGCGGCAAAGGGACACCCGCTGGTTCTGGTTGCACGCCGGCTCGACCGGCTCCAGGCATTGGCCGAGTCGCTGCACCGGAAATACGGCGTCAAAGTCGTGGTGGAGCAGGTCAACCTGTCGGACGTGGCCGCAGTCACCGGGTTGCACGCGCGCCTTCGCGATCGCGCAATCGCAGTCGATATCCTGATCAACAACGCCGGCCACGGCCTGCAGGGGCCGTTCCTCGATACGCCGATGGATGGCGCGCTGGACATGGTGCAGCTCGACATCGCGAGCCTTACCGCCATGACCAGGCTCTTCGGCCAGGACATGCGCGGGCGAGGCCGTGGAAAGATACTGCTCGTCGCCAGCCTGCTGGCGTATTACGGCGTGGAGAACATGGCGGTGTACGGCGCGGCCAAGGCCTACGTGCTGCGCCTTGGCGATGCGTTGCACCGCGAGTTCAAGCGTGACGGGGTGACCGTGACTTCGCTGTGCCCGGGCATGTCGGACACCGGATTCGCACAGGCCGCCAAGCAGAAGATCACGTTTGCGCTGAAGCTTCTGATGATGAAGCCGGAACCGGTCGTGCGGGCGGGGATTCGTGCGCTGCATGCGGGCCGCATGAGTGTTGTTCCAGGCTTCAACAACAAGGCTGCCGCAGCCATGGTCTGGGCAACACCGAGATGGCTGCACCAGGCCATCTTTGCGCGCATCATGAACGGCTGACCGCTCGGGCTTGCAACAGCCTTGCGCCCGGACCTCCGCTATCCCTTCGCAACGATCACGTGCGCCTGTATCTTGCCGGCCACCGGGCCTTCGCCATGGCGGCTGGCGATCGCCTGAGTGGCGCGGTCCGTCGCGAGCTGAAGCAAGCTGGCGTCGCGCGCCTCGATTTCGTTGCGCAGCGGCGTTCCCTGGCAATAGGCGGTGGCGACCTCGCGTGCCGAGGGCGCGCGACTCACCTCCTCGCGCGTCTCGATCTCGATGTCGGTAAACCCTGCGCGGCTCACATCCTCGCGTATCAGTGCGACATCGTGATAGCCGTGCGGCGTGCGGGCAAGGAATCGCGGAGGGTCGTTCGGAAACATCGCGGCAACGGCGTTGGTGACGTCGTCGGCAAAGGCGTTCTCTTCGATGCGGTCCCAGACACTGAAGACGAAGCGCCCGCCTGGCCTCAGCACGCGACGCGCCTCGGCGTAGCCGGCGACCCGGCTGGGGAAGAACATCGCGCCGAACTGGCAGCAAACGACATCGAACGAGGCATCTTCGAACGGCAGGCCGAGCGCATCCGCCTGCCGCCATTCGATGCGGCCGTCGGGCCCCTGGCGCGCGGCGGCATAGTCGAGCATGGGCTGGTTGAGGTCGGTCACCACGTAGCGTGCGTCGGCGCGCAGTTGTGGCGCAAGCGCACGCGTGACCACGCCGCTGCCGGCGGCCGTTTCAAGCACCGAGCCGGGCGAGGAGGCAGCGACACGCTGCGCCATGTCGGCGGCATAGGCCTCGAAGATCATGGGGACCATCAGCGTGTCGTAGAACTTCGGGATCGAACCCGCGAACACCTTGTCGCTCTCAGCCATGGGATCTCCTTGAGTCCGCCGCCTGGTGGGGCCACCCGCGACGATCCGCCATGGTGGCCGCGCCCGCCGGCCTCGTCAACGGCGCCGTCCTGCGGACTCCCCCTCAAGGTAACCTGTCGCCATGGACTCCCTCATCGCCGCCTCCGCCCGCGCCCTTGCCGCCGGCGATGCACTCGGCGCCCTCAAGCGGGTCGCCCTGCGCGACGATCCGCCGGCGCTGGCCCTGCGCGGCATCGCCATGGCGCAGCTCGGGGAACACCCTCGCGCGCGCGAGTTGCTGCGGCGCGCCGCGCGCGACTTCGGTGCCCATGAAGAGCTGTCGCGCGCGCGATGCATCGTCGCCGAGGCCGAAGTCGCGCTGGCCATGCGCGACCTCGGCGGCTCCCCACGCCCGCTGACGGCGGCGGCGGCCACGCTGGAGGCGCACGACGATCGCGCCAATGCATTGCAGGCGCGGCTGATCGCGGCACGCCGGCTCCTGCTGCTCGGCCGCCTCGACGAAGCCGCCGCCGCACTGATGCACCTCGATGTGCGCGGCCTGCCGCCAGCGCTGGTGGCGGTGGCCGAACTCAGCTCGGCCGAACTGGCGCTGCGCTCGCTGCGCATCGGCCCGGCCCAGGCCGCACTCGCCCGCGCGCACGAAGCGGCCGGCCGCGCGCGCGTGCCCGCACTGCTGGCCGAGGTGGCGGAAGCGCGTGCGGCCTTCGAGCGACCCGCCGCGCGGCGCCTCTTCGCGGGTGGGGAGCAGGCGCTGCGCCTCGACGAAGTGGCCGCCCTCCTCGCCTCGAACGCGCTGGTGGTCGACGCCTGTCGCCGAGGCCTGGGCGCTGGCGACGCATGGCTGCCGCTGGCCCGTCGGCCGATTCTGTTCACGCTGGCGCGCGCGCTGGCAGAAGCATGGCCCGCGGACGTCGACCGCGAAGCCTTGATCGCATCCGCGTTTCGCACCCACCGGCCCGACGAAACGCATCGCGCGCGGCTGCGGGTCGAGATCGGCCGCCTGCGCGCGCTCGTCACCACGCTGGCGAGCATCGAGGCCACGCCGCGCGGCTTCGTGCTCAAGCCGCATGGCGAGCGCGCGGTCGCGCTGCTGGCACCGCCCATCGACGGAGACCAGGCCTCGCTGGTGGCGCTGCTGTCCGACGGTGCGGCGTGGTCGACCTCGGCACTGGCGCTGGCGCTCGGGGCCAGCCAGCGCACGGTGCAGCGCGCCCTCGCCGAGCTGGAGGCCGAAGGACGGGTGCGCTCCATCGGCCAGACGCGGGCGCGCCGCTGGCTGTCGCCGCCGCTGGCGGGATTCACGACGATCTTGTTACTCCCCGCTGCGCTGCCGTTTGAATAGAGTTGTCTCCAGGCGCCGATCCACGGCGCTACAGGAGCCAACAATGACCAGCAGGAAGAGCAAGGACACAACCCAGGCCACGGTGCGGCCGGCCGAGATCGTGCGCGAGTACGGCCCCTTCACCGATTCCAACGACGTCGCCGGCGTGACCCACGACGGTCGGTACGTCTGGGCCGCCACCGGCGCCAAACTGGTGGCCTTCGACCCCGCCACTGGCGCGACCACGCGCACGCTCGACGTCGCCTGCGACGCCGGCACCGCCTTCGACGGCACATACCTCTACCAGATCGCCGAGTCGCGCATCGACAAGATCGACCCCGCCACCGGCAAGGTGTTGGCGTCGATTCCCACGCCCGGCCACGGCTACGACTCGGGGCTCACCTGGGCCGAGGGCAGCCTGTGGGTGGGGCAATACCGCGACCGCAAGATCCACCAGGTCGACCCCGAAACCGGCGCGGTCGTGCGCACCATCGAATCGAACCGCTTCGTCACCGGCGTGACCTGGGTCGACGGCGAACTGTGGCACGGCACCTGGGAGGCGGAAGAAAGCGACATCCGCCGGATCGACCCGCAAAGTGGCGCGGTGCTCGAGCGGCTGGAGATGCCGCGCGGCGCCGGCGTCAGCGGGCTCGAGTCCGATGGGGCCGACCTCTTCTATGCCGGCGGCGGCAAGAGTGGAAAGGTCCGCGCCGTGCGCCGTCCACACAACCCCACGGAGCACTGACATGATCACCACGACCGAACCGGGCATCGCGAACCATCCCGTCGTGTCCAGCGAAAAATGGCTCACCAAGCGCAAGGCATTGCTTGCGCGCGAGAAGGAGCTGACGCACCTGCGCGACCAGATCGCCCGCGAGCGCCGCGCGCTGCCGTGGGAGCACGTCGAGAAGAACTACGTCTTCGACACGCCCAACGGCAAGCGCACGCTCGCCGAGCTTTTCGAAGGCCAGCGCCAGTTGCTGGTGCAGCACTTCATGTTCGGCCCAGGCTTGGAGCAAGGCTGCCAGAGCTGCTCCTTCATGGCGGACCACACCGACGGCATGAACGTGCACCTGGCGCACCGCGACATCACGCTGGTCGCCATCTCGCGCGCACCGCTGGCCGAGATCGCGCGCTTTCGCGAGCGCATGGGCTGGCGGTTCAACTGGGTGTCGTCGAACAGCAGCGACTTCAACCGGGACTTCCACGTCAGCTTCACGCCCGAGGACCGCGCCGGCGGCGAGGTCTACTACAACTACGGCATGCAGCCCTTCCCTCAGGAGGAAGCGCCCGGCGTCAGCGTGTTCTACAAGGACGACGCAGGCGAGGTGTTCCACACCTACTCGACCTTCGGCCGCGGCGTGGAAGTGATGATGGGCGCGTACAACCTGATGGACCTCGTGCCGGAGGGCCGCGGCGAGCGCGACGTGCCCTACAAGATGGAATGGGTGCGCCACCACGATCTGTACGAACCGCAGCCCGACGCGAAGGCTGCCGGGTCGTGCTGCTCGGAGCACAGCTGAAGCGCGAGCGGCCCGGGCGCGTGGAGACAACATCATGGCAAGCCTCTGGCCATGGCTGGCGGTCGCGGGAGTCGGCGCCCTTCACGGGCTGAATCCCACCACCGGCTGGATGTTCGCCGCCGCCTGGGGCGTGCGGTCGCGCGACCGGAGGCAGGCGCTGCGAGCCCTGCTGCCGATCGCCATCGGGCACGCCGCATCGGTCGCGCTCGTCGCCGCCGCGGTGGCACTTGGCCTGTCGATGGACGGCGTGATGCTGCAGGCGCTGGCGGGCGGGCTTCTTGTCGCCGTCGCGGTGTATCACCTGCGGCGCCGCAATGCAAGGCATGCGCGGGCAGCGGCCGGGAATGCCGGGCTGGCGCTCTGGTCTTTCATGATGTCCACCGCGCACGGCGCGGGATTGATGCTGGTGCCGGCGCTGATCCCGCTGTGCATGAGCGGCGCACCGGCTGCCCGGGAGATCACCGCGTCGGGCTCGCTGCTGCTGGCGCTGGCGGCCGTCGGCGTTCACACCGCGGCGATGCTCGCAGTCACCGGTGTGATCGCCATTGGTGTTTGCCTTGGCTTCAGGGCCGCCCGCGCTACTTCCGCCCCTTCGGCAGGCGGAAATCCGGCGACCCCGCCACCACCTTGCCGATCTCATCCATGAGCGCCCGCGCGCCGGGCGAAGGGAACGCGCCCATGCGCTGCGTCAGGCCGATCTGGCGTCGGGTTTCCTCGAGCGGAAAATCGAGCACCACGAGGCTGCCGTCGCGGATCTCGTAGCGAAGCTGATGCGCGGAGATCGCGGTCAGCATGTCGCTTTCGAGCAGCAGCCCGCGCAGCACGGCGAGGTCGCCCGTTTCCACCGCCGGCAGCGGCGGCGCCTGCCGCGCATCGGAGAAGAAGCGCTCCAGCAGCTCGCGCGACGGCGAGCCATGGCGCGAGAGCGTCCAGCTCGCCTCGCGCAGCATCCTGAAGTCGATGCGCTTCGCCCGCGCGAGCGGATGGCCGGCGCGCGCGATCACCGAGATGCGGTCTTTGAACAACGGCTCCTGCTGCAGGTCCTTCGCTTCGGCCGAGCTGCGCAGCGCGCCGAGGATGAAGTCGATGTCGCCGCTGCGCAGCGACGCGGCCAGCGCATCGTACGGGCTCTCGACGGTGGAGACATGCAGGCGCGGATGGCGCGCGAGCAATGACGCGATCGCCAGCGGCAGGATCTGCGTGCGCCCGAGCGGCAGCGCGCCCACCGTGATGTTGCCCTGCAGGGTGCCTTCGCTGGCCGCGATGTCGGGCCCGATGTGCCGCAGCTCCGACAGCACGCGCTTGAAATAGAAGGCCACGATCTCGCCCGCCGGCGTTGCCGACAGGCCGCGCGCATTCCTGTTGTACAGCGCGACGCCGAGCCCGCTTTCCAGGTCTTTCAGCGCGCTGCTGATGGCCGGCTGCGTGATGCCGAACTCGCGCGCGACAGCGGGCATGTTGCGCTTTTCCGCGAGGCTCGCGATCACGGCGAGACGCCTGCCGTTCAGGATCGAGGTGAAGAGCGAATGGACGTCGGCGGCGCCATCGATGCCGCCGCGTGCCACCAGCTGCGTTCGCGCCTCCTCGAACTCGCGCTCGATACGAAGCGCACGCACCAGCACCAGCTCGCCATAGGCGTTGAGCGCCATGCCCCGCGAGCGCCGGTCGAACAGCGGCCTGCCGAGCGCGGCCTCCAGGTCGAGGATCGAGCGCGTCACCGCCGACGCCACGCGAAACAGCGCTTCGGCGGCCGCGGCAATGCTCCCGGCCGACGCCACGGCCGAGAACGCGCGCAGATGGCGCAGGTTGATGCCGAGCGCCACGCTGTCGGTGTGCTCAATAACTTTGTGATGTGCGGGTTTTCGGTTCACGGACGGCATTCCCCTCTCAGCTGCGCATTTTCATATTCAAGGGTTAACCCTATTCGATAAAAAAGAATGATGGCAAAGCAACGCTAACTCACGCCACGCAGGGCCGCCGCGGCACAGACTTCTTCCATGCCTGAAGCACCCCCTGCATACCTTCCGGAGCGTTGCGAATGATCATCGACTGTCACGGCCACTACACGACCGCGCCCAAGGCCCTCGAAGCCTGGCGCAACCGGCAGATCGCCGGCATTGCCGACCCATCGGCAATGCCCAAGGTCTCGGAGCTGAAGATCGGCGACGACGAGCTGCGCGAGTCCATCGAGAGCAACCAGCTGCGGCTGATGAAGGAGCGCGGCAGCGACCTGACCATCTTCAGCCCGCGCGCGAGCTTCATGGCGCACCACATCGGCGACTTCGAGGTCTCGTCCACCTGGGCCGCTATCTGTAACGAGCTGTGCTTCCGTGTGAGCCAGCTGTTCCCCGATCACTTCATCGGCGCGGCCATGCTGCCGCAGTCGCCGGGCGTCGACCCGGCCAGCTGCATCCCCGAGATCGAACGATGCGTGCACGAGTACGGCTTTGTCGGCATCAACCTCAACCCCGACCCCTCGGGCGGCCACTGGACCAGCCCGCCGCTGTCCGACCGGCACTGGTACCCCATCTACGAAAAGATGGTCGAGCTCGACATTCCCGCGATGGTGCACGTGAGCACCAGCTGCAACGCCTGCTTCCACACCACTGGCGCGCACTACCTGAACGCCGACACCACGGCCTTCATGCAGTGCCTCACCTCGGACCTGCTCACCGACTTTCCAACGCTGCGCTTCGTCATTCCGCACGGCGGCGGCGCGGTGCCCTACCACTGGGGGCGCTTCCGCGGCCTGGCGCAGGAAATGAAGAAGCCGCTGCTCAAGGACCACCTGCTGAACAACATCTTCTTCGACACCTGCGTGTACCACCAGCCGGGCATCGACCTGCTGACGCGCGTGATCCCGGTCGACAACGTGCTCTTCGCGAGCGAAATGATCGGCGCGGTGCGCGGCATCGACCCCGAGACCGGCTTCCCCTACGACGACACGCGCCGCTACATCGATGCCACGCCGCTGCTCGACGACAAGGCGCGCCACCAGATCTACGAAGGCAACGCGCGCCGCGTGTACCCGCGCCTTGACCGCGCACTCAAGCAAAAAGGACTCTGAACATGTCGACCACTCCCGTCCTTCAAGAACTCGGCGTCGTTCACCGTCGCGTCGTGCGTGCCGATGCGGCTGCCGTCGAGAAGCTGTCGCGCTTCGGCGTGTCCACGGTGCATGAGGCGCTGGGCCGTCTTGGCCTGATGGCGCCGCGCATCCGCCCCATCCACCCCGAAGCCCGCATGTGCGGCACCGCTATCACCGTGCTGCTGCAGCCCGGCGACAACTGGATGCTGCACGTCGCGGCCGAGCAGATACAGCCCGGCGACGTGGTGGTCGCAGCCTGCACCGCCGACAGCACCGACGGCTTCTTCGGCGACCTGCTCGCGACCTCGTTCAAGGCGCGCGGCTGCAAGGGCCTGGTGATCGACGGCGGCGTGCGTGACGTGCGCGACCTCATCGCCATGGACTTCCCCGTGTTCAGCCGCGCCATCCATTCGAAGGGAACGATCAAGGCCACGCCGGGTTCGGTGAACGTGCCGGTGGTGTGTGCCGGCGCGCTGGTGCAGCCGGGCGACGTGGTGCTGGCCGACATCGACGGCGTGGTGGTCGTGCCCGCGCAGCTGGCCGCACGCGTGGCCGATGCCGCCGAGGCGCGCGAGGCCAACGAGGCCGGCAAGCGCGCGCGCTTCGCGGCCGGCGAGCTGGGCCTGGACATGTACGCCATGCGCGAGCTGCTCGCCAAGGCCGGCCTGCGCTACGTGGACTAGACCGGCCGCCCTGTTCGAAACAACGAGAGACAACAATGAACAATCCGGCTCAGGTCGACGTCAAGGCCTTCATCGACGCCCGCTCCATGAGCGCCATGCAGTGGCTGCTGCTAGTGCTTTGCTTCCTGGTGGTCGCGGCCGACGGCATGGACGTCGCGATCATCGGATTCCTCGCGCCTTCCATCCTGCAGGAATGGGGCGTGTCGCGCGCCGCCTTCGGCCTCGTGATGAGCGCCGCGCCCTTCGGGCTCGTGTTCGGCGCGCTGGTCGCCGGCCCCGCGTCGGACCGGCTGGGCCGCAAGACGGTGCTGACGGCCTCGGTCTTCCTGTTCGGCATCTTCACCGTCGCCACCGCGTTCGCGCAGAACCTGCCTCAGATGGCGGCGCTTCGCTTCCTCACCGGCCTGGGCCTCGGCGCGGCAATGCCCAACACGACGACGCTGCTGTCGGAGTACGTGCCGCAGCGTTCGCGCTCGCTGCTGATCGCCGTGATGTTCACCGGCTTCAACCTGGGTTCGGGCGTGGTGGGCTTCGCCGCGGCGTGGCTCATTCCACATTTCGGCTGGCGCTCGGTGCTGTTGCTGGGCGGCGCGCTGCCGCTGGTGCTGGTGCCGCTGCTGCTGGCCCTGCTGCCCGAGTCGGCCCGCTTCATGGTGGTCCGCAGGCAGCCGGCCGAGCGCATTGCCGCCGTGCTGGGCCGCATCTGCCGCACCGTGTTCCCGGCTGGGACCACCTTCGTCGCGGCCGAGCCGCCGGTGGCGGCGAAGAAGCCGATCGGTGTGCTGTTCTCGCGCGGCTACGGGCTGATGACGCTCGCCCTGTGGACGACCTACTTCATGGGCCTGCTGGTGATCTACCTGCTGACCGGATGGCTGCCCACGCTGATCAAGGACGCAGGCCTTCCCATCGAGACCGCCGCGACGGTGACCGCCATGTTCCAAATCGGCGGCACGGTGGGCGCCATCCTCGTGGGCTGGACCATGGATCGCACCGCGCCGACGCGCGTCATCGCCGCCGCCTATGCGGCGGGCGCCGTCTGCATCCTGTGTCTCGGCACGTCGGGCGCGCTGTCGGCGTCGCTCGCGCTGCTGGTGGCGCTGGCCGGCTTCTTCATGAGCGGCGCGCAGACGGGGCTCAACGCCTTCGCGCCCGGCTGCTACCCCACGATGGCGCGCGCCACCGGCGTCAGCTGGATGCTGGGCATGGGACGCTTCGGCAGCATCGTCGGTTCGATGTTCGGCGGCGTGCTGCTGACGATGGGATGGGGCTTCGGCGCCATCGTGTCGCTGCTGGCCGTGCCGGCGCTGCTGGCTGCGGCCGCAGTGCTCAAGGC
The DNA here is from genome assembly GCF_001425205.1 of Variovorax sp. Root411. Lineage (GTDB taxonomy): Bacteria > Pseudomonadota > Gammaproteobacteria > Burkholderiales > Burkholderiaceae_C > Variovorax. The sequence continues at coordinate 148,195 of NZ_LMDW01000020.1, read as the reverse complement.
CCGGGCCGCGCAGGCCGACGACGGCTCCGCGGGCAGCCCCCGACTGGCGCGCACCTGAAGCCATGCCGAATTTTTTCCCCACCCCTTCCGTCATCGCGCCGCACTGAGCGCAGGAGCTAATTCATGGCCCAGATCATCGGCGCCGTCGCCTGTTCCCACACCCCCACCATCGGCTTCGCCTTCGACAAGAAAAAGCAGCAGGACCCGGTCTGGGCGCCCATCTTCGAGGCCTTCGCGCCGGTGCAGCAATGGCTGGCCGAGAAGAAGCCCGACGTGCTCTTCTTCATCTACAACGACCACGTCAGCTCGTTCTTTTTCGACCACTACTCGGCCTTCTCGCTGGGCGTGGGCGAGCGGCACGAGGTGGCCGACGAAGGCGGCGGCGCACGCGACCTGCCGCCGCTGGCGGGCCATCCGACACTGGCGCGGCACATCGGCCGCTCGCTGGTGGCCGACGAGTTCGACATGTCTTTCTTCCAGGACCGCGCGCTGGACCATGGCGTGTTCTCGCCGATGTCGCTGCTGTGCCCGCACAAGCCGGCATGGCCTGTGCCGGTGATCCCGCTGCAGGTGGGCGTGCTGCAGTCGCCCGTGCCGTCGGCGCGGCGCTGCTACAAGCTCGGCCAGGCGCTGCGGCGCGCGATCGAGAGCTATCCGGACGACATCAGGGTGGCGATCGTCGCCACCGGCGGCCTTTCGCACCAGGTGCACGGCGAGCGCGCGGGCTTCAACAACTCCGCCTGGGACGCGCAGTTCCTCGACCTGATCGAGAACGACCCGGTGCGGCTGACCGAGATGACGCAGGCCGAACTGGCAACGCTCGGCGGCATGGAAGGCGCCGAAGTCATCATGTGGCTGGTGATGCGCGGCGCCCTGTCGTCCAATGTGCGCAAGACGCACCAGAGCTACTACCTGCCCTCGATGACGGGCATCGCCACCGCCATCTACGAGAACCTCGCGAGCCCGCCCGTGGCCGGGGAAGTCGAGCGGCACCGCCGCCGCATCGCGGAAGAACTGGCCGGCGTGGAAGCGCTGCGCGGCACCTACCCGTTCACGCTCGAGACCAGCGTGCGCGCCTACCGCCTCAACAAGTTCCTGCACGGCATGACGCGCCCCGCGCACCGCGCCGCCTTTCTTGCCGACGAGGAGGCCGCGTTCGAGGCCGCCGGCCTGACGGACAGAGAGCGCGACCTCGTGCGCCACCGCGACTGGCGCGGCCTGATCCAGTACGGCGTGATCTTCTTCATGCTGGAGAAGCTGGGCGCGGTGGTGGGCGTGTCGAACCTGCACATCTACGCCGCGATGCGCGGCCAGTCGCTGGAAGACTTCCAGCAGACCCGCAATGCGCCCGGCGCCCTGTATTCGGTGGCCGGCAAGGACGCCGCGCCGCAGGCATGGGACAGCGCCGCCGCACCGCAGCCGCGCTGAGCCGCCCCCTTTCCATTCCGGAGACAACGAACATGAAAACCCTGCTTTCCCGACGCCTCGCCCTCGGCATGGCCGCACTGGCGGCGTTCGGCCAGCTAGGCGTTGCCCGCGCGGTCGACGCCTTTCCGTCCAAACCCGTGAAGATCCTCGTGGGCTACAGCGCCGGCGGCGCGGTCGACGCCATCGCGCGCTCGGTCGGCCTGCGGATGTCGGCCATCCTCGGCCAGCCGGTCATCGTCGAAAACAAGCCCGGCGCAGCCACGAACATCGCGGTCAAGTCCGTCATCACGAGCCCGCCCGATGGCTACACCCTGCTGCTGGCCGCCAATGCGCTGGCGGTGAACCCGTCGCTGTTTCAGCCCGCGCCCTACGACCTGGAACGCGAGCTGACGCCGGTGGCTTCGGTCGGCCGCGTGCCCGTTGTGTTCACGGTGCGCGAGGAGTCTGCGATCAAGACCCTGCCTGACCTCGTCGCGGCAGCCAAGGCAAAACCGGGCAGCGTGACGGTTGCCACGCCTGGCAACGGCTCGACGCCGCATCTCGCGATGGAACTTTTCCAGCACACGGCCGGCCTGCAGCTGCGGCACGTGCCCTACAAGGGCGGCGCGCAGGCGCTCACCGACGTGCTCGGTGGCCACGTGGAGGTGGTTGCGGTCAATGCGCTCGAAGCGCTGCCGCTGGCCAAGTCCGGCAAGCTGCGCGTGCTGGCGGTGATGAGCGCCGAACGCTCGGCCGTGCTGCCGGGCGTGCCGACCGTCGCCGAGTCGGGCTACCCGGGTTTCGAAGCCAGCGTCTGGTACGGCCTCGTCGGGCCGGCCGGGCTGCCCAAGCCCGTGGTGGAGAAGCTGCACGACGCGGTGCAGAAGGCCATCGACTCGCCCGAGGTGCGCAACCAGCTCGCCGCAGCGGGCGGCGCTCCTTTGCCGGGGCCGACGGCTCAGTTCGAGAAGCTGCTCAAGGCCGACGTGGCGCGCTACGGCAAGCTGATCCGCGAAGCCAACATCAAGCCCGACTGAGCGCCATGACCACAGCCATCACCCGTCGCCAGGCCTGCCTGACTGCGGTCGCCAGCGCTCTGCTGCCGGCGAGCCGCACTGCCCTGGCCCAGGGCTATCCGGCCAAGCCGATCCGCATGGTCATTCCCTTCACGCCCGGAGGCTCCACCGACGTGCTCGGCCGGGCCATCGGCCTCGAGCTGGGCCGCGCCTGGCACCAGCCCGTGGTGGTCGACAACCTCCCAGGCGCCGGCGGCTCCATCGGCGCGGACAAAGTCGCGAAGTCGCCCGCCGACGGCTACACGCTGCTGATGGGGCACATCGGCACGCTGGCCATCAACCCCTCGCTGTACCCCAAGCTCGACTACGACCCCGTGCGCAGCTTCGCCCCCGTGGCCTGGGTGGCTCGCGTGCCGAACGTGCTGGTGGTGCATGCCTCCGTTGCGGCGCGCACGCTGGCCGAGCTGGTCGCGCTGGCCAAGGCGCGTCCGGGCCAGCTGGCCTTCGGCTCCGGCGGCAACGGCAGCGCCGCGCACATCGCGACGGAGTACCTCAAGCTGCAGACCGGCGCGTCATTCCTGCACGTGCCATACAGGGGCACGGCGCCAGCCGTCACCGACCTGCTCGCAGGGCAGCTGCAGCTGCTCTTCACCGGTGCACCCGCGCTGCTGCCGCACATCAAGTCCGGCAGGCTGCGCGCGCTGGCGGTGTCGAGCCCGAAGCGCATCGCGCTGCTGCCCGACGTGCCCACGGTGGCCGAAAGCGGCGTGCCCGGCACCAAGGATTTCGAGGCCGACCAGTGGTACGGCGTGGTCGCGCCGGCCGGGACGCCGGCGGACATCGTCGCCATGCTCAACCGGCAGATCAACCAGTCGCTCAACTCGGCGGACGTGCATGCGCGGCTGGCCGCTGAGGGCGCCGAGCCCACGCCCACCACGCCGCAGGCCTTCGGCCAACTGATCGCGAGCGAAATGAAGCGATGGGAGCGCGTGATCAAGAGCGCCCACATCACCGTCGACTGACATTGCGGAGACACACGCCATGAAATCGCTCGTTCGCCTGCTGCTCGCACTGGCCGTTGCGGCACTGCTCCCCGCGTGCGCGCAGCCGCCGCAACCCGCGGGCGGCAAGACGGAAGTGCTCTGGCTCGGCCAGTCGGCATTCCGCATCACCACGCCGGGCGGCAAGGTGATCGTGACCGACCCCTGGCTCAAGCAAAACCCGCTGACGCCCCCGGCGTACAAGAACCTCGAGGCCCTGGGCAAGGTCGACGTGCTGCTGGTCACGCACGGCCACCTCGACCACTTCGCGGATGCGCCGGCGCTGGCGCTGCTCAACCAGGTGCCGATGTACGCGCCCGGCGACATGAACCAGACGGTGGGGGTGCTGGGCATCCTGCCGCCCAACCTGGTGCCGCGCTTCAACAAGAGCGGAACGATCAACCCCGCGCCGGGCATCAAGGTGACGGCGGTGCACGCCGAGCATTCATCGATCATCGTCTGGAAGAACCCCGCCACCGGCAAGGACGAGGTGCACCCCGGTGGCGAGCCGGTGGGCTACATCATCGAGGTGGAGAACGGCTTCCGCATCTACCACATGGGCGACACGGGCCTGTTCGCCGACATGAAGTTCATCGCCGACTACTACAAGCCCGACCTCGTGCTGATGCCCATCGGCGGCCACTTCACGATGGGCCCGGCGGACGCAGCCTACGCCACGCGCGAATGGCTCAGGCCGCGCACGGTGATTCCGATGCACTATGGCGCCAACCCGCTCGGCAAGGGCACGCCGGAGGAATACATCCGCGCGCTCGGCGACAGCCGCACGCGCGTGCTGGCGCTGAAGCCCGGCGAGAAGGCCATCTTCTGAAAGGACACGCAGCACCATGGGAACGACACTGGGCCTCATCGGTTATGGCGAAGTAGGCGGCATCTTCGGGCGCGGCCTGCGTACGCAGAACGGCGTGGATGCCGTCTGGGTGTGGGACAAGCGCTTCGCCGATCCCGCCGCGGGCGCGGCTACGCGCGCGGCGGCGCAAGACGAAGGGATGCGCGTGGCGAGCGGCATGCAGGAGCTCTGCAGCCACGCCGGCCTGCTCGTCTCGGCGGTCACCGCCTCCAACACGCTCGCCGTGGCCGTGGAAGCCGCAGGCCACGCGCGCTCAGGCGCCCGCTTCCTCGATCTCAACTCCGCATCGCCCGGCACCAAGCAGCGCGCCGCGGCGGCGCTGGAGGCCGCGGGCGTGGCCTATGTCGAGGCCGGTGTCATGACCTCGGTTCCGCCCTACGGCATCCGCGTGCCGATGCTGCTGGGCGGCCCGCAGGCCGAAGCGCTGGCCGGGACATTGGGCGGCTGGGGCATGGACGTCCGCGTGGTCAGCGACCGGCTCGGCGTCGCCTCCGCGATCAAGATGAGCCGCAGCATCATGATCAAGGGGTTGGAGGCGCTGGTCATCGAAAGCTACACCACCGCAAGGCGCTACGGCGTGGAGGAGCACGTGCTGCCCACGCTGAAGGAAACCTTTCCGCAGATCGACTGGGACAGACAAGGCGCCTATTTCTTCAGCCGCGTGGTGCAGCACGGCAAGCGCCGCGCCGAGGAAATGCGCGAGGCGGCGCAGACCGTGCGCGAGGCCGGCTTCGATCCGCTGATGACGGCCGCCATCGCGGCGAAGCAGGACTGGGTCGCCGCGATGGCGCGCGAGGGCCTGTTCGACGGGCTCGACGCCTCGAGCGACTGGCAGGCCTACTCGGACCGGCTCATCGGGCGCGAGTGACCATGCCGGATTCCATCAAGGGCATCTGCTCCATGGCCACGAAAGGCCTGCTGCTGGAACTTGCCGCGGCGTACACGCGCGCGAGCGGCGTGCCGGTTTCCATCGAAGCGGTGGGCGGCGTGGATGCCGTACGGCGCGTTTCGGCCGGCGAGCCATTCGACGTGGTGGTTCTCGCCTCGGACGCCATCGACAAGCTGTGCGCGGCCGGCAAGCTGGACGCATCGCGCAAGACGGACGTAGTGCGCTCCGGCGTTGCCGTGGCCGTCGCCGCGAACGCGGCGCGGGTCGACATCTCTACGGAAGAAGCGGTGCGGCGTGCCGTGCTGGACGCCGCCGTCATCGCCTGCTCGACCGGCCCCAGCGGCGTGGCGCTGGCCGCGCTGTTCGAGCGCTGGGGCATCGCGGACGCCATCAAAGGCCGGCTGGTGCAGGCGCCGCCAGGCGTGCCCGTGGGCTCCCTGATCGCGCGGGGAGAAGCCTCGCTGGGCTTCCAGCAGTTCAGCGAACTGATCGGCGTCGAAGGTATCGCGCTGCTGGGGCCGCTGCCGCCAGCGATCCAGATCACCACGGTCTTCAGCGCGGCGCCGGTGAGGAATGCATCGAAGCCGGATGCGGCCAATGCGCTGCTCGCCTACTTCGCTTCGGCGGCCACCGAGGAAGCCAAGCGCCGGCATGGCATGGAGCCGGCCTAGCGGCCAGCCGGCTTGCGCGAGCCGTTGCCATTGACCTTTCCCGCCGTGACCAGCCCTGCGCTCTCGACAAAGCCGTGGATCAGCTTCAGCCGTGGTGAAGCCCTCGACCACAGGATGCCGAAGCGCCGCGTCTCGGAAGGCAGCGGCAGCGCGATCTTGGCGACGCGCTGCCCGTCGAGCAGCGGCGAGGCGATGTCAGGCACGATCGACACGCCGAGGCCGCGGTCGACCATCATCGCGATGGCCAGCAGTGAACTGAGCTCGAAGCGCTCCTGCGGAACGATGTCCGCCGCGCGCAGGTAGCGGTCGGCCTGCTTGCCGCCGCCGAGATTGCGGTCGTAGCGGATGAGCGGCGAGGTGCGCAGCAGCTCGTGCGGGTCGCGCCGCGCGAGGCGGCTGGGCGCGAGCAGCACCAGCGGCTCCTCGCGCAGCAGCGCCCAGTCGAAGGTCTTCGCGAGCGCGAACGACGGGTACAGGCACACGGCCGCATCGAGCTCGCCCTGCTGCATCGCCTTGTAGAGCGTGGCGGTGGTGCCCGACTGCAGGAACACCTTGACACCCGGATGCGTCTTCACGAAGCGCGCGAGGATGTCTGGCAGCAGGCTGTGGATGGCCGTGTTGATGGTGCCGATGACCAGCTCGCCGCTGGCCGCTTCGCTGCCGAGCATCGCCTTGATGTCGCTCACATCGCGCAGCAGCGTGCGGGCCCGCTGCACCAGCCGGTGCCCCGCCTCGGTCGGCTGCACCGTGCGGCCGGCGCGCGCGAGTAGCGGTGCGGCGAGTTCTCGCTCGAGCGCGCGGATCTGCTGCGCCACCGCGCCGGGCGTCAGGTCGAGCCGGCGAGCGGCCTCCGACATCGAGCCCGATTCCACCACCAGAAGAAAGCTTTGCAGGTAGGCCGTTTCCATGAAGATAGATTTTCTACGATGTGATCACAGGGAACGGCTGTTTTTCTTCTCTCATGAACTGCGGACACTGCATCCATGAGAAGCAAACTCTTCGTTCCCGGCACCCGCCCAGAGCTGTTCGCCAAGGCACTGGCCAGTGCGGCGGATGCCATCTGCCTCGACCTAGAAGACGCGGTGTCCGAGCCGCGCAAGGACGAAGCGCGCGAAACCGTGCGCCAGCTGCTGGCCGGCGCCGATGTGGCCGCGTCGCAAAAGACGCTGATCGTTCGCATCAATGCCATGGACACGCCGCACTTCGAGCGCGACGTGGCAGCGGTGGCGCAGGCCGGCGTGCACCTGATCAACCTGCCCAAGCCGCAGAGCCCGGCACATGTGCGCACGGCGGCCGAGGCCATCGAGCGCGCGGAGCGGGCCAACGGTGCGCACGCGCCCATCGGCCTGCTGCTGAACATCGAGACACCCGCTGCCCTGCGCACGGCCGCCGAGCTCGCACTGGCGCATCCGCGCGTGGCGGGGTTGCAGCTGGGGCTGGGCGACCTCTTCGAGCCGCTGGGCATCGCGCGGCGCGAGCCCTCCGCGATCCGGCAGGCAATGTTCACGGTGCGCATCGCGGCCGGCGAAGCGGGCTTGTATGCCTACGACAGCGCCTTCGCCGACATCCGCGACGCCGAGGGCTTTCGTGCCGAGGCGATGCTCGCGCGCGACCTCGGCTTTCTCGGCAAGACCTGCATCCACCCGAGCCAGATCGCCATCGCCAACGAAGTGTTCCGGCCGACCGACGAAGAAATCGCGCACGCCCGCAAGGTGGTCGAGGCGGCGCGAGAGGCCGATGCCAAGGGCGTCGGCGCCTACATGGTGGACGGAAAGATGATCGACATCCCCTTCGTGATCCGCGCGCGCGCCATCGTCGAGAGCGCACGCAGCCTGGGGCTGCTGCCCGGCTGAGCTTCCCTATTCAAAAAGAACCGGAGACAAAAAAATGCGTATCCCTTCATTCCTTCGTCCGCTCGCGGTGGCCTCGGCCGTCGCATTCACCGGCACCGCGTTCGCACAGGCCACCTACCCCGCCAAGGCCATCACGATCGTCGTGCCCTACCCGGCTGGCGGCTCGAACGACACCTTCGCGCGCCAGGTCGCCAAGGAGCTCGGCGATGCGCTCAAGCAACCCGTGATCATCGACAACCGCCCCGGCGCCAGCGGCAACACCGGCACGGGTCAAGTGGCCAAGGCGGCGCCGGACGGCTACACGCTGGTGGCCGTGTCCTCCAGCATGACGACCAACGCGGCCGTGCAGTCGAAGCTGCCCTTCGATCCGGTGAAGGGCCTCGCGCCCGTGGCCATGTTTGCCAAGGGCCCGTTCATCGTCGCGGTCAACAACGAGTTTCCCGCGAAGACACCGGCCGAGCTGATCGGCGCCATCAAGGCGAAGCCGGGCCAGTACAACTACGCCTCGTCGGGCTCCGGCAGCGTGAACCAGTTCGGCACCGAGCTGCTCAAGGCCAAGGTGGGCGACCTGCAGATCGCGCACATCCCCTACAAGGGCATGGGCCCGGCCGTGACGGATCTCGTCGGCAACCAGACGCAGCTGCTGATTTCCAGCGGCCCGTCGCTGCTGCCGATGGTGCGCGCCGGCAAGCTGCGCGCCGTCGGCATCACGAGCCTGAAGCCCAGCCCCATCGCCCCCGATCTCACGCCGATGGCCACGGCCGTGCCCGGCTACGAGTTCGAACTCTGGTGGGGCCTGCTGGCACCGGCGGGCACGCCGACCGACGTGGTCGCGAAGCTGAACGGAGCCGTCAACCAGATCCTGGCAAGGCCCGAGATCACCGCCAACTTCCTGCGCGAAGGCGCCATCGCCACCCCGCTCACGCCGGCGCAGTTCGGCACCGTCATCGCCGAGGACGTGGAGCGCTGGAAGAATCTGGCGAAGCAGCAGAACATCACCGCCGATTGAGGAAAGAAAGAAAGAAAGAAAAGCCCATGAGCACCACCGTCCCAGACGACGCGTCCCTGCCCGTCCGCCAAGGCCCCGCCGGGCCGTTGAGCGGCCTGCGCGTGCTCGACCTGAGCGCCTACATCGCAGGCCCCTACGGCTGCTCGCTGCTGGCCGACCAGGGCGCGGAGGTCATCAAGATCGAGCCGCCCACCGGCGACAACCTGCGCAAGTACCCGTCGTCGCTGGAGGCCGAGAGCCGCGCGTTCGTCGGCGTCAACCGCAGCAAGCTGGGCGTGGTGCTCGACCTCAAGAACCCCCAGGACCTTGCCGCGCTGATGGCGCTGGTGCGCACGGCCGACGTGTTGGTGCACAACTTCCGCCCCAGCGTGCCGCCGCGGCTGGGCATTGCCTACGACCAGCTGAGGGCCGTGAACCCGCGCCTCATCTACTGCGCCGTGACGGGCTACGGCGAGACGGGGCCGCTGCGCGAGAAGGCCGGCTACGACCAGGTGCTGCAGACCATGACCGGCATGTGCACGCTGCAGGGCAAGCGCGGCGAGCCGCCCGAGATCATCTACGGCTCGGTGGTCGACTACTACGCGGCCGCGCTGGTCGCCGCGGGCGTGGCCTCGGCGTTGTACGAGCGCGAGAAGAGCGGCGAAGGCCAGTTCGTCGGCGTGTCGCTGCTGCGCTCCGCACTCACGATGCAGTCGGCGCGCATGGTGTGGGCCGAGGGCGAGCCGAAGGACGTGGGGCGCGACATGCGTTCGGGCGGCATCACAGGCATCCATCCGACCCGCGAAGGGCACATCTACATCTCGGCCAACACGCCGCATTTCTGGCAGGCGCTGTGCGCCAGGGTCGGGCTGCAGGAGCTGGCCGGCGACGAGCGCTACGACTCGGTGCGCAAGCGCGCGCAGCATTTCGCGGAGATCGTTCCGAAGCTTCGCGCCGCGCTGGCCGAACGCACCGCGCTCGAATGGGAAGAACTGTTCGGCGAGGACGTGCCCTGCGCCGCGGCCCGCACGGTGGAAGACATGTTCGACGACGAACAGGTGCTGGCCGAGGACATGGTCGCGAACTTCGCGCACCCTACGCTGGGCTCGTACCGCGGCTTCACCCGTCCCGTGAAGTTCGGCCGCACGCCCGGCCCCGAACCCTTCGCGGCGCCCACGCTGGGCCAGCACACGCAGCACGTGCTGGCCCCGAAAGCGGCCGCCAGCCACACGGGCGACTGAGCCCATGCGCGCCGATCTCGTGGTGCCGCACAGCAGCGGCACACGCGAACCCACCGATGCAGCGCCCGAAGACGCCTGCGACGCGCACATGCACGTGTTCGACCGCCGCTTCGCGCTGCACGGATCGCCCGACGCCATGCTCGACCATGCCACCGCCGACGATTACCGCCTGCTGCAGCGGCGCATCGGCACGCAGCGCACGGTGGTCGTGCAGCCGCGCGTGCACGGCACCGACAACAGCGTGACGCTGGCGGCCATCCGCGAACTGGGCGCGCAGCACACACGCGGCGTGGCGGTAGTACGGCCCGATGTGAGCGACGCCGAACTCGAACGGCTGCACGCGGGCGGCATCCGCGGCATCCGCTTCACGCTCTACACGCCGACGAATGCAGCGACGGACTTCGGCATGGTCGAGCCGCTGGCGCACCGGGTGCATGCGCTCGGCTGGCATGTGCAGCTGCATTGGAGCGCCGGCCAGATCGCGGAACACGCGGCGCTGGTCGCGCGGTTGCCTTGCACCGTCGTCTTCGACCATCTCGCGCGCATGCCGCAGCCCGATGCGCAGGCGCATCCCGCGTTCGACGTGGTGCACCGGCTGCTCGACAACGGCCGCACCTGGATCAAGCTGTCCGGCGCGTACCTCGACTCACGGGTCGGCGCGCAAAGCGGCTATGCGGACACCGTCGCGCTCGCGCGGGCGTGGGTGATGCAGGCGCCCGAACGCGTGGTGTGGGGCAGCGACTGGCCGCATCCCACGGAGCGCACCGCCAAGCCCGACGACGCGCAGCTCTTTGACCTGCTGAGCCAGTGGGTGCCCGACGAAGTGCAGCGCCGGCGCGTGCTGGTCGACAACCCGGCGCGGCTCTACGACTTTTCCTGAACCACAAGACCCGAGACATCGACATGAACAAGCGACTCCTGAAATCCGTCGCGGCGCTGGCCGCCTGCGCCGCTCCACTGCTGGGCTGGGCCGCCTGGCCCGACAAGCCGATCCGCATGGTGGTGCCGTATGCCGCGGGCGGCGGTGCCGACAACACCGCGCGCATCGTCGCGCAGCAGATGAGCACTGCGCTGGGCCAGCAGATCGTGATCGACAACAAGCCGGGCGCGGGCGGCGTGATCGGCGCCGACAACGTGGCCAAGGCGGCGGCCGACGGCTACACCGTGCTGTACGACGCATCGGCGTTCTCGGTGAACCCCTCGCTGCGCAAGCTGCCCTTCGACGCGGCGAAGGACTTCATTCCCGTGTCGCTGGTGGCCACGGCGCCGCAGATCCTCGTGGTGCCGGCGACCGCGCCCTACAAGACGGTGCCGGAGTTCATCGACTACGCACGCAAGAACCCCGGCAAGCTGAGCTTCGCGTCGGCGGGCGGCGGCACCGGCTCGCACCTGGCCGGCGAGGCATTGAACGAGCAGGCGAAGATCGGCCTGATGCACGTGCCCTACAAGGGCGGCGCGCCGGCACTCACCGACGTGATGGGCGAACAGGTGTCGGCCTACTTCGGCAACGTGGCCTCGACGCTGGGCTACGTGAAGAGCGGCAAGCTGCGCGCGCTGGGCGTGAGCTCCATCAAGCGCGTGCCGGGGCTGCCCGACGTGCCGACGCTGGCCGAGTCGGGCCTGCCGGGCTACAACGTGGTCGAGTGGAACGGCGTGTTCCTGCCCAAGGGGACACCGGTCGACATCGTGCAGAAGCTCGGCAAGGCGGTGCAGGCGGCGGTCGCCGATCCGGCCGTGCGGCAGAAGCTGCTGCAGCTGGGCCTGGAACCCGCGGGCACCACGCCCGAGGCGTTCGCGAAGTTCGTGCAGGACGAGACGACCAGGGTGAGTGCGCTGGTCCGCTCGCGCAACATCAGGGTCGATTGACCACGCACGTCCGCGCGGGATGTGAAACGTAGTGTGTGGGGTTCGTCCCGCGGATACAGAGGCATACGCATTTCGCTCCGCGGCGGGGTGGCCCGGCGAAGAATCGGCTCCGTTCACAGACGAACGCCCGTCACTCTTCCGAAGGAACCGCCATGCGCTTTCGCTCTCCCGCCCTCTTCTTTGCCGTCACCATCGCGGCCTCTGCGGCAGCCCTCACGCTGACCTTTGCCGCGCCCTCGCCGATGGGCGGCGATGTTCCGGCCGGCGAGGCCGTGCCCGCGCCGGAGTTCCAGAACATCGACACCTGGCACAACTCGCCGCCGCTGAAGCTGAGCGAGTTGCGCGGCAAGGTGGTGCTGGTCGACTTCTGGACCTACACCTGCATCAACTGCCTCAACCACCTGCCCTACGTGAAGGAGTGGAACGAGAAGTACAAGGACAAGGGCCTGGTCGTCGTGGGCGTTCACACGCCGGAGTTCGCGTACGAGAAATCGACGAAGAACGTGAAGGATGCCATCGAGCGCCTGCAGATCAAGCATGCCGTGGCGCAGGACAACAGCTACGGCACCTGGAAGGCCTTCCGGAACCAGTACTGGCCGGCCGTGTACCTGATCGACAAGCAGGGGAAGATCGTCTATTCGCACTTTGGCGAAGGCAGCTACGGCACTACCGAGAAGAAGATTCAGGCGCTGCTGGCCGAGCCTTCGGGGACTTGAGACGACGCATTTGTTCGGTTCGGGGTGCGATCACGACGATGGGGTGCCTTGCTCCGCGAATGTCCCCCGGCCTGCGGCCTCCTCCTTTATTTCGCTGCGCAAGGCACCCCATCGTCGTGATCGAAGGACGCGGCGGTCGATCGGCCGGCACAAGCGCTGCGCTCACGTGCGAATGGCACCGGGTGCTCCCCGCAGCCAAATAAAGGAGGAGGCCGCAGGCCGGGGGACATTCGCGGAGGGGAGCACCCGGTGCCATTCGCACGCCCCCAAACATCAGCAACCGAAAAACAATACAGACAAGAGAAATGAACAAGCTCTGGTTCGCCCTCCTCTTCCTCGCAGGCGGCATCTCGCAAGAAATCCGCAACCCGGTGAACTGCCAATGCATCCCCGCCCGGCAGCCGCAGCAGCCTCGCCCGCACAGGCGTCAGTCGAGCGCCTCGACCGCCGACGAAAAGACGTAGCCCTCGCTGCGCACAGTCTTGATGTAGCGAGGCTCGCGCGCACCATCGCGCAGACGCTGGCGCAGCCGGCTCACGAGCAGGTCGATCGAACGCTCGAAGAGCTCCGCCTCGCGGCCCTGGGTGAGGCTCAGCAGCTGGTCGCGGCTCAGCACCTTCTGGGGATGATCGAGAAACACCATCAGCAGCCGGTACTCCGCGCCGCTGAGCGCCACCATCACGCCGCTGTCGTCGATCAGGTGGCGCGCGGTGGTGTCGACCTGCCAGTCGCCGAAGGCCAGCTTCGAGGCCGACTCGGTGGAGCGCATGTTCGGCGGCAGCATGCGCGTGCGGCGCAGCACCGAGCGGATGCGCGCCAGCAGCTCCCGCGCGGAGAATGGCTTGGCAAGGTAGTCGTCGGCGCCCATCTCCAGCCCGAGGATGCGGTCGGCCTCCTCGCTGCGGGCGGTGAGCATCAGGATGGGCGTGGCCTTGTACTTGCCCGTGCGCAGGTCGCGGCACAGCGTGAGCCCGTCTTCGCCCGGCAGCATCAGGTCGAGGATGATCAGGTCGAAAGGGCCCGACTCTTCCAGCGCCGCACGCATGTGCCGCCCCGTTGGCACCGCGGCCACGCGCAGGCCGTTCTTCACAAGGTAGGTGGTGAGCAGTTCGCGGATTTCCCGGTCGTCGTCGACGATGAGGATGTGGTCGGAGGTCTTGGGGGTCATGGCCTTGTGGGTGGGCGATGTGCGGAATGCGGAAGCCGCAATGTAGCCCGGCCGCGGCGCAGGACAAGGGGTTTGCCGGGCCGGCAGGTAATGTTGTATGTCTCGCGGCGCCGCCCAACACACTGCAATACAAAGAGACGATCCCCAAGGCTGCCCGGGGTCTATAAACCAGCCCATGCCTACATCCGCAAGCCTCCCCGCGCCGCTCGTCCCGGCCACGCCCTCCGGCCTGCGCCGGCTGCTGCCGCGCTCGCTGTTCTCGCGCGTGACGCTGATCATCGTCGTCGGGCTGGCCATCGCGCAACTGCTGACCTTCATGGCCATCGGCTACGAGCGCGACATCGCGATGCGCGAGCTGATGATGATCGGCATCGAGCGCGACATCGCCAGCTCGGTCGCCATCCTCGACCGGCTGCCGGCCGCCGAACGCGAGGGCTGGCTGGCGCGGCTGGAGCGGCGCAACTACCGCTTCGTGCTCGGCGGGAACGCGCAGGGCAAGGCGCCCGACACGCCGTCGTCGCAGCAGTTCGCGACCGCAATCGCCGACGCGATGCGCCCCTTCGAGATCGTGAAGATCGGGCAGGTGAGCAACCCGCCGCAGGGCCTGCAGATCCAGGTGCGGCTGTCGGACGGCTCCTCGGTGGTGGTGCATGCGCGGCGCGTGGGCATGCCGGTGTCGAGTTGGGTGATGTGGCTGCTGTGGGCGCAGTTGCTGGTGCTGGCGGTGTGCGCCTGGTACGCGGTGCGGCTGGTCACGCGGCCGCTGGCGCAGCTGGCAGACGCGGCCGACGAGCTGGGGCCCGACCTGAAGGGCCAGCAACTGGCCGAAGAGGGGCCGACCGAGGTGAAGCACGCGGCGCGCGCCTTCAACGCGATGCAGAAGCGCATCGCCGGCTACATGGCCGAGCGGGTGGAAATACTCGCGGCCATCTCGCACGACCTGCAGACGCCCATCACCCGCATGCGGCTGCGCACCGACCTGATGGACGACGGCCATGACCGCGACAAGTTCCGCCAGGACCTCGACGCCATGCACACCCTGGTGCGCGAAGGCGTGACCTACGCGCGCACGCTGCACGGCGCCACCGAGCCGCCGCGCCGCATCGACGCCGACGCGCTGTTCGAGAGCATGGTGGCCGACTACGAGGACTCGGGCGAGAAGGTGCTGCTCGAGGGCCGCGTGGGCGAGCCCATGGTGACGCGGCCGAACGCGCTGCGGCGCATCCTGACGAACCTGATCGACAACGCGCTGAAGTTCGGCACCGACGTGCGGCTGCAGGTGCATGCAGACACCGGCATCCGGCTGACGCTGGCCGTGGTCGACAACGGCCCCGGCATTCCGGCCGACCAGCTGGAGAACGTGCTCAAGCCCTTCTACCGCGTCGAGGGCTCGCGCAACCGCAACACCGGCGGCACCGGGCTGGGCCTGGCCATCGCACAGCAGCTGGCGACGGCGATGGGCGCGGAGCTCACATTGCGCAACCGGGACGAAGGCGGGCTGGAAGCCCGGCTGACCATGAACACCAACGCGGCCGCGCCACCGGACTGAGCCGGCTGCGCGGCAGCAGCCGCCGCTGCACCCCCGAGCGAAGAAGAAAGAGAAGAGCGATTCGCATGGCGAGACCGTGAAGGGCTCCGCTCGCTCTCGACTTTCCATTTCAGCCCTTCATCGACAACACTCACCGACCGGAATCCGATCATGCTGCTCCTTATCGTTGCCTACCTGGGTGGCGTGCTCACCATCCTGAGCCCGTGCATCCTGCCCGTGCTCCCCTTCGTGTTCGCGCGCGCCGACCGGCCGTTCCGCTCGCACGGCCTGCCCATGCTGCTAGGGATGGCGCTGGCGTTCTCGGCCATTGCCACGCTCGCGGCCGTGGGCGGCGGCTGGGTCGTGGCGCTCAACCAGTACGGGCGCTATGCCGCGATTGCGATGCTCGCGGTGTTCGGCGTGACGCTGCTGTTTCCGTCGGTGGCCGACCGGTTGAGCCGGCCGCTGGTGGCACTCGGCTTGAGGCTGGCAGGGCCTGCGCCGGAAACAAAGGCGTCGGTGTTCTCGCCGCTGCTGCTGGGGGTCGGCACAGGGCTGCTGTGGGCTCCCTGCGCGGGGCCGATCCTCGGGCTGATCCTGACGGGCGCGGCGCTCAACGGCGCAAGCATCGGAACCTCGCTGCTGTTGCTGGCCTACGCGGCCGGTGCATGCACCTCGCTGGCGGCCGCGCTGCTCTTCGGCGGGCGGCTGTTCTTGGCGATGAAGGGCTCGCTGCGCACCGGCGAATGGGTGCGGCGCGCGGCCGGCGTGGCCGTGCTCGCGGGTGTCGGCGCCATTGCGCTGGGACTGGACACCGGGCTGCTCAGCCGCCTGTCGGTCGGCACCACTTCGGCCTTGGAGAAAGCACTTGTGGAGAAGATCGACATGCCAATGCCAATCCCCGTGCCGTTGTCGCAACCTCGCGCACCGGCGCTGCCTGACGAAGGCGGCCTTCCTTCGCTCGCGGGCGCCACCGAATGGCTGAACTCCACCCCGCTGACCGCCGAGAGCCTGCGCGGCAAGGTGGTGCTGGTCGACTTCTGGACCTACTCGTGCATCAACTGCCTGCGCACCCTGCCCTACGTTCGTGCCTGGGCCGAGAAGTACAAGGACGCGGGGCTGGTGGTCGTCGGCGTGCATGCGCCGGAGTTCGCGTTCGAGAAGCTGCCCGCCAACGTGCGCCGCGCGACGAAGGAGCTGGGCATCGGTTTCCCCGTGGTCATCGACAGCGACTACGCGCTCTGGCGCGCCTTCGGCAACCAGTACTGGCCGGCGTTCTACGTCGTCGATGCGCAGGGACGCATCCGGCATCACCAGTTCGGCGAGGGCCAGTATGCGAAGGCGGAGCAGGTCATCCAGCAGTTGCTGGCGGAAGCGGGGCGGCCCGCCGTACCAGCCGACCTGGTCTCGCCGCAAGGTCAGGGCACGCAGGCCGCGCCGGCCGAATCGCCGGCCCTGTCGGGCGAGACCTACCTGGGCTACGAGCGCGCGCGCAACTTCGCTTCGCCCGGCGGCATCGCGAACGACCATGCGCACGTCTATTCCGCGGCTGCGCCATCACTGCGCACCAACCAATGGGCGCTGGCTGGCGAATGGACGGTGGAGAGCGAACGCGCGGTGCTGGCCCGCGCCAACGGGCGCATCGCCTACCGCTTCCATGCACGCGACCTGCACCTCGTGCTCGGCCCGTCGGCCGATGGCAAGCCGGTGCGCTTCAGGGTGCTGGTCGACGGCAAGCCTCCGCTCGCGGACCATGGTGCCGATACCGATGCGCAGGGCAATGGCACCATCGACGGGCAGCGGCTGTACCAGCTGGTGCGCCAGGCGGCGAACGACAGGGAGCGCCTGTTCGAGATCGAATTCCTCGATGCCGGCGCGCAGGCCTACGTGTTCACCTTCGGCTAGGAATTCTTCGGTCGAGAAGCTCTACGACCGGGCATTCGGCAAGGAAAGCCGCGCCCTCGCGAACTGGCTGGTGCGAAGCCGCACGCGCTCCACTGCGGCTTCCAGCGTGGGCTGCTGCATGAATATGAGCACTCCCCGCTTGAGCCCGCGAAGGCTCAGCTCGGCAACGCCGGCATAGCGGCCGTCCGTGGTCCGCTGGATATCGATGCGGCTCGACCAGCCATCGGGCAGTTTGACGAGAAGCTGTAGTTGTTGTGTGACGTTCATGTGGGCGCCGAGGATAGGTGCGGGGGTGTTACGCCCCAAAGGAAATAGTTCCTTGGTATTCGAGATACTTCAAAGTCGGCATCGGATGGATCTCCGACGCCCCCATCCTCGATGTCTCCCAGATTGGTCGCGATCATCGGCTTGCCCGCCCCTCCGGCGGGTCCTCCCTCCGACCCCAATGCTAAACGGGGTCCTTCAGCTCGCCTTCGTGCGAGCTTTTTTTTGCCCGTGTCGTCATCTCTGCAGGCTGAGCAAGCCCAGTTTTAACAATCGTGAAGTACGCCCTTGCCTGGAGCATTTCGCCTCTGACGGAATGGCCGAGGGGTCAACCGACATGCGGCGAGGACGTTGACAGCCACATGCACGTGTTTTCGTGTGACTCTTGAGGTGCAATCTTGAAAAAAGCCCTGATCCTGTTGGCCGCCGGAACTGTCTTCACCGCCTCGGTCTTTGCACAACAGCCACCGGCTGCAGCAGCAACGACGAGTCCTGCCCCCGCTGCAAAAACGGCACCAGCAGCAGCGCCAGCCACGACACCCGCAGCGCCCGCGGCCAAACCCGCAACGACCACCACGGCAGCAGCACCGGCCGCAGGCCAGGTCTGGGTCAACGGCAAGGTCTATCACTGCGCGAACGACAAGTACTTCGGCAAGACGAAGCACGGCTCGTACATGTCGGAGGCCGACGCGAAGGCCAAGGGCGCTCACGTAGCCCACGGCAAGGCCTGCTGAACGTCGCAATGCCGGGGCGCTGGCCGCTTCGTGCCCGTGCCCCGGCCCCCTGTCCCGCCGCACCGAAGCCATCTACGCCAGAGGGGCCGATACAGGCTGCCTATGCGCCGCGGAATTCAGGCGCTCATAATGCCCAGCGACCAATGCCAGAGGTCACCCTCGAACCCGAGGCTCCGCGCCCTGCCGATGCGGGCCGCCCCCCTTTCCTGGCACTGCGGGACGACACCATGAGCTCATTGCACATGTTTCTACCGGTATGCGAGCCAGCGCGCAGCGAGATGCTGGCGCAGTTCGCCAAGACACACCACCTGCCCCGGCATCTCCTCAAAGGCATCGCGCTCAGGAGCCATGGCGAGCGCGAACGGGCCGCTCCGGCCGACGCATCGCAAGGCCAGCAACAGGCGCAGCAAACGCCGCAGCAGGAACCCCAGGCAACGGCAGCGCCCGAGTAATCGCCGCGCACACTCGGCCGTCGCGATTCGGAACTTTCCTACAGCGCGACGCTGCCGCAACCGATCCGCGCATCTCCCACGCAGGGCCACACCGCGTCTCTGGGCTCTGCAAGCAAATGCCGGCGCTTCCCAGCAGCACCGTCAAGGAGATATTCATGGCTGTCACTTCCACTTCCACTGCCACCGTGATCTCGTCGGATCGCGTCGAGGGAACGAGTGTCTACAACACGTCGGGCGACAAGCTAGGCTCGATCGACGACCTCATGATCGACAAGCTCACCGGCCAGGTGCGCTATGCGGTCCTCGAGTTCGGCGGTTTCCTCGGTATCGGCACCGACCGCTATCCGATTCCCTGGAACATGCTCAAGTACGACACTTCGCAGGACGGCTACGTGGTGCCCCTCGACAAGGCCGTGCTCGACGGCGCACCGCGTTATACCGACGACCAGGTGCCGGACTACGACGACCGGTACAGCGCGACCATCAACAAGTACTACGGCTTCTGACGGGCGATCGGGGGTGTCCGCGCAGCTTTCAATCGCACGCACCCGGGAGGCGCTGCTCGACCTGAAGAATGCGACCGACCGGTGCCGCGAATGCCCCCTCGGTGCGCCAGCCACGCAGGCCGTCTGCGGCGAAGGCCGCATCCGCCCGGCCATCATGGTGGTCGGCGAGCAGCCTGGCGACAAGGAGGACGTGCAGGGCCGGCCCTTCGTGGGGCCGGCCGGGAAGCTCTTCGACCGTGCCCTTGGCGAACTGGGCTGGACGCGCGAAGAGCTCTATGTGACCAATGCGGTCAAGCACTTCAAGTACGAGCTGCGCGGCAAGCGGCGCATGCACAAGACGCCGGCACAACGCGAGGCCGAGGCCTGCCATCACTGGCTGCAAGACGAGATCGATCTCGTCCGTCCGCCGGCCCTGATCGCCCTGGGCGCCACGGCAGCGCGCGCGCTTCTCGGACGGCAGGTCGCGGTAATGAAGGAACGCGGCCGCTGGCACGACGACCCATCGGGACGGCCCGTGCTCGTCACCTTGCATCCTTCCGCATTGCTGCGCGGCGACCCCCAGCAGCGCGACGACGACTGGAAGGCATGGCTGAAAGACCTGAGAGTGGCCCTGCCCCGCAAGGAGAAGGCCAAGGAGGAAGCGACGCCATGAGCAACATGCCCGCGTGCGGCTGACATCAAGCAGGGGCCGTTTCTCACACACGCGGCGCACGGACCCTGCAGATTGATGCTTGCCAAGCTTCGACTCCAGAGGACTTCCATGACCGCCAGCATTCCGGACTCTCCGGGCGCATCTGCCCCGGGCATTGACGACCGGCTTCTCACCTTCGCGTACCGCGGATGGCTCGTTTCCTGCGGCACCCGGCAGATCGACGGCGGACTCTACGAGCCCGTCGTGTTCTGCAACTCGGAGAATTCAGGCGAAAAGGACATCAGGCTTCCGCCCGACACGGAGAACGTGGCCTACGCCAGCGAGGCCGAGGCGCTGCGCCATGGCGAGCAGCAGGCCATGCGCTGGATTCACGACCGCACCGGCAGGCAGGGCGAATTCTGAATCGTCGACAGCGGCTGTTGGGGGAAACAGCCTACATCCGTACGGGGAGGTGACGTGGTTGCGCACCCGTGAGGCCGTCCTAGGATGGTTCAGTCCAAGTGTTGCAGGAGACCCGCATGCACATACGGCAACATAGAACCCTCATCCATTTTCCAGGCACCCTCGCCGCCATGGCGATGCTGGTTGCGCTGCTGGCACCCTCGATGGCAACGCGCCCGGAAGACTATCGAATCCTGGTCGCGTCCGACTCTTCGAGCGACACCCAGGCGCCCATCGGCAGCAAGCTGGCTCCGGCTGACCAGGCCATGCTTCGGGACGTCGCCGAAGCCAACCTGGCGGAGATCGATGCCGGCCAACTCGCCCTCGAAAGAGCGCAGAGCGATCAGATCCGGCAGTTCGCGCGAGCCATGGTCGACAACCACACCCAGGCCATGAAGGAAACCGAGCAATTTGCAAGGGAGAAGAACATTCAGCTGCCTGCAGCGCCCGGCGCAAGGTATACGGCCGCGTTAGCAGAACTCAAGACACTGAAGGGCCTTGCCTTCGACCGGCAATACATGTCGCAGTCCGGATTCGGCCAGCACAAGGCCACCGTCGAGCTGCTGCAAAAAATCCAGTCGTCGGCGCAGGACCCGGAGTTGAAGGCACTGGCTGTCAGGTTGCTTCCCATCGTCCAGAAACAGCTGCAGTACGCCGCTTGATGAGCACCGTTCCCCTCGGGAATGCCGCTTGCCCGAGCTTGCTGCACTCAAGGAATCATCGGTTGCAATATGGACAGCAAGTTGTGCATCGGTCGCTACTACAAGGCTCCGTGGGAGTTCGAGTTCTTCGTGGTTCGCACCTCGAGCGAAGGGAATCTGTCGGGCATCGTGGAAATCAGGTGCGACGGCTCGACAAAGGGAGTGCTGATGTCTTCGGGCGTCTTCAAGGGGAAGCAGCAGCTCGCCACACATCTGAAGGCCCGCGCGCTTGCCTGGGTGCATAGCGAACACCTTGCCGGCTGAAGTCTCCAGCGCGAATCTGCATTCCCGTGGTGCATGTCTGTCGGTCAGATGTGGAAGCCGGCCTACGCGCGGCCCGCCCTCGATGGCCTAGGTTGCACCGCTTGCGCTTGGAGAACCCACCATGACCCTCGAGTCCAGGACATCCCCCGTTGCACCGGCGGCAGAGGGCCGTGCCGCGCGCAGGCGTCGCACTTCGTGGCTCCTGTACGCCGCGGCTGCTGTTGCGGCACTGACGGGGCTTGCCCTCGCGCTGGGCGGCGGATGGCTCGCCGCGCTGGGCGGTTCGTGGTTCTATGCCGCGGCAGGTGTGGGGCTCCTCATCGCCGCCTTGCTGTTGCTTCGAGGTGGCGGCGCCGGGCTGTGGATGTACGCGCTGGTCGTCGCCGGCACGCTCGCGTGGTCGCTGTG
The DNA here is from genome assembly GCF_001425205.1 of Variovorax sp. Root411. Classification (GTDB taxonomy): domain Bacteria; phylum Pseudomonadota; class Gammaproteobacteria; order Burkholderiales; family Burkholderiaceae_C; genus Variovorax. Next base: position 126,617 of record NZ_LMDW01000020.1, on the reverse strand, counting down.
GGAGGTCGGCTTCGACTGGTGGCCGATGGCGGCACGCGGCGACGTGTTCTTCGTGCTCGGCTTGCTGCTGCTCACGCCGTGGGTCGCCCGCGCGCTGGCGCTGCGCAATCCCGTCGGCGTGCCAGTGGCGCGCATGGCGCTCGGCGCAGTGCTCGGGCTCTTCATGGTCGCCGCAGTGGTCTCCTGGACGCGCGAGCCCGGCCGCATCGAGGGCAGCATCGCTGCGGCCGCTGCAGCGGCACCCGGTGCCATGCCAGCCGCCGCAGCGCCCGCCAAGGAAGACTGGAGCGCCTATGGCGGAACCGGCATGGGGCAGCGCTATTCGGCACTCGACCAGATCACGCCGGCCAACGCCGGACAACTCGAGGAAGCCTGGCACTTCCGCACCGGCGACGTGCGCGGGCAGCCCGGCGATCCGGAAGAAACCACCTTCGAGGTCACGCCATTGAAGATCGGCGAGCGCCTGTTCCTCTGCACGCCGCATCAGTCGGTGGTGGCACTCGACGCAACCACGGGCCGGCAGCTCTGGCGCTACACGCCGCGTGTCGAACGGCCGCTGGCGCTGCAGCACCTGACATGCCGCGGGCTGTCGTACCAGGCCGCACGATCCTCCCCGCCCGAAAGCGCTGACGGCTGCAAGGCAAAGCTTTTCATGCCGACCGCCGACGGGCGCGTGCTTGCGCTGAACCCCGACAACGGCCAGCCCTGCACGGGCTTCGGCAACGGAAGCGGCCAGATCGACCTGTGGGCGAACATGCCCAACGTGAAGCCGGGTTCGTACTATTCGACCTCGCCCGTGGTGGTGACGCGCTCGCTGCTCATCGTCGGAGGCACCGTGCTCGACAACGTGTCGACCAAGGAAACGTCGGGCGTGATCCGCGCATTCGACATCGACACCGGCGCGCTCGTGTGGAACTGGGACTCCGGCAACCCGGACGACACGGCGCCCATCGGGCCGGGCCGCACCTACACGCCCAACTCGCCGAACAGCTGGTCGATCTCGAGCGTGGACGAGAACCTCGGCATGGTCTACGTGCCCACCGGCAACCAGCCGCCCGACCAGTGGGGCGGCAAGCGCACGGAGGGCGCGGAGCGGTATTCGTCCTCGGTGGTCGCCCTCGATCTCGCCACCGGCCGGGTGCGCTGGCACTTCCAGACCGTGCATCACGACCTGTGGGATTACGACGTTCCCGCGCAGCCGAGCCTCATCGACCTGCAACTCGGAGGCGAGCTCGTGCCCGCGCTGGTGCAACCCACCAAGCAGGGCGAACTCTTCGTGCTCGACCGGCGCAGCGGCAAGCCCCTGCTGCCCGTCGCCGAGCGGCCCGCGCCCCAGGGCGCGGCAAGCGGCGACTACACCGCGCTGACCCAACCCGTGTCGGGCCTGTCCTTCAACCCGCCGGCACTCACGTCAGCGCGCATGTGGGGCGCCACCATCTTCGACCAGCTCGGCTGCCGCATCGCCTTCCATCGCCTGCGCTACGAGGGCCGTTTCACGCCTCCATCGCTGCAGGGCTCGCTGATCTATCCGGGGAACTTCGGCGTCTTCAACTGGGGGAGCGTCGCGGTCGATCCGCAGCGGCAGATTTCGTTCGTCACGCCGACCTCGCTCGCGTTCGTGTCGAGGCTGGTGCCGCGCGCCGACGATACCTCGCTGTATGTCCAGGGCTCTAAGCGTCCCAACGACAGCCTGCCCGCGCTCAACGAGAACTTCGGCGCGCCCTTCGCGGTGAAGCTCAGCGCCTTCACCTCGCCGCTCGGCCTGCCCTGCCAGGCACCGCCCTGGGGCCATGTGGCCGCGGCAGACCTGCGCAGCGGCAAGGTGCTCTGGAAGCACAAGAACGGCACGGTCCGCGACAGCTCACCCGTGCCCCTGCCCTTCGCTATGGGCGTTCCCAACCTTGGCGGGCCGATCGTGACCGCGGGCGGCGTGGCCTTTCTCTCGGGCACGCTCGACTACTACGTGCGCGCCTACGATGTGGCCAACGGCGCCGAGATCTGGCGCAGCCGCCTTCCCGCCGGAGGACAGGCCACGCCGATGACCTACGCGGGAGCAGATGGGCGCCAGTATGTCGTCGTGGTCGCGGGCGGGCATGGCTCGCTGGGCACGCGAACCGGCGACCACGTGATCGCCTACGCGCTGCCCCGTCGCTGACGAGCGCCGAAGCTCCTGCTCGCGCGCACTCGCTCGCTGACGCCTACGGCCGATCAGCTTGCTGCCGTGCATATTCCCGGTCGATTTCGCCGATCACCTTGTCCGCATTCTTCGGGTCGACGGCGGCCAGGATGGCATCGATCTTCGCCTCCACCCGCTCATCGCCTTCCTTCGATTGCGGCGAGCCGACGTACAGGAGAAAAGCCAGTCCGCCGATCTGCCAGAGCAGCTGCAGAAACTCCGACTGCCAGTTCTCCAGCGTGTCCCGGCCCATCTGCATCGCATAGCCGGAAAACTCGATGGGGTGGCCGAACTGCGTCTGTTCGTCCACGTAGGTGAACCAGCCGAACACCCAATGCCCGAGCAGGGAGACCAGGAAAAATCCCAGAGTGACCCAGCCGTACCCGTACAGCTTCCAGATGGATTTCTTCACGCTTCATCCTTCCGTTTTTGTTGAGTGGCGGATTTATCGAGCGGCCGAAAGACCGCCCGTGAAGGCTTGCGCCTGAAGCTGCTGATGCGCCCGTCCTACGCCCCGGACACGCCGGCGCCCAGGCGCCGTGCGAGCCGGATGGCATCGTGCGGGGCGTGCACTTTGGTGTCGTTGTCGAAATAGCAGAACACGTCGCGCGCACCGCGGCGCGCTGGACGCGGCGAGGCCAGCTTCGCTCCCGCCAGTTGCCGGCCGTGGCGCCATGCATCGATGCGCGCGGCCCAGTTGTCGAGCGCTTCATCGCTGTAGCCACTCGCATAGAGCTCCTTGTCGCCGTGCAGCCGCACGTAGACGAAATCGGCCGTGATGTCCTCGATCAGCGGCCACCGACCCGCCGTGTCGGCCACCACGAGAGCGACCTCGTGGCGGCGCAGCATCGCCACGAAATCGGGCGTGGCGAAGCTCGGATGCCGCACTTCGATCGCGTGCCTGATGCGAAGCCTGCCAGGCGCCCCCAGGAAGCTGCGCCCATCGACGCGCTCATCGTGCAACTGCGCCAGCCCCAGCGCCGAGCGCACATCACGCGGCAGCACCGACAGGAAGGCATCGATGCGCGCCGGGTCGTAGGCCAGGCGCGGCGGCAGCTGCCACAACACCGGCCCCAGCTTGGCGCCCAGCGCAAGCACGCCCGATGCGAAGAAGTTCGCCAGGGCGATCTCCGCGTTCTCGAGCCGCAGCATGTGCGTGATGTAGCGCGAGCCTTTCACCGCGAAGAGAAAGCCGTCCGGCGTCTGCTCGTGCCACGCCTCGTACGACTCGGGCCGCTGCAACGAATAGAAGGAGCCGTTGATCTCGATGGTGGACACCTTCCTCGACGCGAATTCGAGCTCCTTGCGCTGTGCAAGCCCCTCCGGGTAGAACTTGCGCCGCCAGGGCGCGTACCTCCAGCCGGATATTCCGATGCGTGTTTCTCCATGCATGGCGCTTGCGTCCTCACTGGGCCGTGCGGCCGCCGCCGCATCCTCAGGGCGCGCCGACCGCCATGGCGCGGCATTCCTGCGCGCAATCCCTGCACGCCGTCGCGCAGGCCTGGCAGTGATCGTGGTCATGTCTGGCACATTCGTCGCCGCACGCACTGCACACGTCGGCGCACAGCCGGCAGGCGGCGCGCGCATGCACGCTGCCATGGGCCATCAGGGATGCCGCGAGCCTGCACATGGCCTCGCAGTCGGCGTCGAGCGCGATGCAGGCGGCCATCGACTTCACGTCCTGTTCGCGCAGGCATGCCGCCGCGCAGCGCCCGCATGCAGTGGCGCACGCATTGCACGCGGCAATGCACCGATCGAAGAGATCCTGGGTCATCGAAGAAGTCCTTTCCATTCCGGCAAGAGGTTCGTTGCAGCGTGCAACAGGTGGGGGGCCCGGACCCCGGGGTGCATCGGTCGGCACGCTTTCGGGTGCACTTCCGAAAATCGGCTATCGCGAGCGCCGGTCGTCCAGGCGGAGCCAAGGGTCGGCCCCGCCAGCGTGCGCCATGTCGGACAGATGCGGACGTCGCGGTCGGCTGCTGTCGAAAACCAGACCTGCGGCTTTGCCGTTTGCGGGCTCTTTCGCCTGCGCCGAAGAAGCGGAGCGCTCCTACACCCTTGCAACGCGAGCAGATGAAAAACACTCCTTTCACCTCGAAAGGAACCCCCATGACCGACCCACGCAAAGCGGCGCCACGCCCGCCGTTTTCCACCCGACAGCAACAGCCGCCCGGCCTGCAGTCCCGCATGGAACCGCCGCCCGATTCCGGCGAGCATTCGTACACCGGGAGCGGCAAGCTGCAGGGCAAGTCCGCGCTGGTCACCGGTGGCGACAGCGGCATCGGGCGCGCCGTGGCGATCGCCTTTGCGCGCGAGGGGGCCGACGTGCTCATCTCCTATCTTGCCGAAGAAGAGGACGACGCCCACGCCACTGCGCAATGGATCGAGCGCGCCGGCCGCAGTTGCGTGTGCGTGGCAGGCGACATTCGCGAGGAAGCGCACTGCCGGCGGCTGGTGGACACCGCCATCGAGCGCTTCGGCAAACTCGACGTGCTGGTGAACAACGCCGCCTTCCAGATGAGCCACAAGTCGCTGGACGAAATTTCCGAGGATGAGTTCGACCGGACCTTCCGCACCAACGTCTACGCCAACTTCTTCCTCTGCAAGGCGGCGGCCGCGCACATGAAGCCGGGCAGTTCGATCATCAGCACGGCCTCCGTCAATGCCGACAAGCCCAACGCGACGCTCGTGGCGTATGCGGCCACGAAGGGCGCGATCCAGAACATGTCCGGCGGCATGGCGCAGTTGCTCGCCGAAAAGGGCATCCGGGTGAACTGCGTGGCGCCCGGTCCGTTCTGGACGCCGCTCATTCCCTCGACGCTGCCGCCCGACAGGGTCAAGGAGTTCGGCAGCCAGACGCCGATGAAGCGCCCCGGCCAGCCGGCCGAACTCCAGGCGGTGTATGTGCTTCTCGCCTCGGACCAGGCAAGCTACATCTCGGGCGCCACCATTCCGGTGACGGGTGGCGTGCCCTTCATCTGAGCCGAGGTGCGCCTCCGGCTCAGGCCTTGGCAGCGCGCATCTGGTCGCGCAGCGACTTGATCTGGTCGTGGTTGCGCTGGGCCCCTTCGGCCTGGCGTTGCACCACGGCACGCACTTCGGCCGGAAGTTCCGCCTTCAGCGCCTTGCGGTAGCGCGCGACTGCCGCGTCTTCGCCGCGCTCGCATTCCTCCAGCATGGAAAACGGGCTGTCCGCGCCGATCTTTCCCTTTACATGCACCCAGCCCCGATGCATTGCGCCGGAGACACTACCGCCGTCGTCGACTTCGCCGCCCAACTGCCGGATGAGTCCCCCCAGTTCCGAAGCAGCCGTGGCGCATTGGCTGGCCCGCTCCTGGAACACCCGCTTCAGTTGTTCCGAGTTGACCTCCTCTGCGCAGGCACGGAAGCCGTACTCGCCGTCGCGGGTGTTCTCCAGGAGATCGTCGAGCACGTCCACGACCTCGTCGTTGGGAATGACACGCGCCGTGGAATCGGAGGTCCCGGCGGGGGTTGCGTTGGTGTAGCTTGTCATGAATCGCTCCAGTGAATGCCGGTGTGCGGCGCCGGCGGGTTGAAAAAGAAAAAACGAATGAATGAAGCTTCATCGTCTTCTGCCCACGCGTCAGCCATGTCGTCTACACCCGACGGCGGCTGTAAGCCTTCTCCGAGGCGGAAAATCTTGCAGCAAGGATCGCCGGCCACCGATGCGGCCGGCCCGCGGGCGTGCAGTTGCGGCGGGCACGCTGCGTGCCGGGGAACGATCCCTGTTTGCAGGTTTGGATCCGCCATGAATCAAGACCCCGCGCACGCGCCTTCCACCGACATCGACCACTGCGTTCATGAGGTGCGCAATGCGCTCGCGGCAATCGCATCGGCCAGCGAGGTGCTGGCCCGCATCGAGCCGCCGCACGAACTTGCGCGAGAAGCCGGTATGGTCGTGCAGCGCCAGGCGCACCAGCTCTCTTGCCGTATTGGCGAGCTGATCGCCCATGCGCAGCGGGCAGGGCCTTCGCATCGCGTGCTCGCGGTTTCCGATGACGCGCACCTGCTGGCCACCCTGGGCGGCATGCTCGCGGCGCAAGGATGCAGGGTCGACTTCGCCGCCAGCAGCGAAGAGGGCCTGCGCGCGCTACTGCCGCGCGAGCACGAAGCCGCGGTGATCGACGTGCGGACCTCGAAGGGCAAGGGACTGGGGCTGGGCCATCGCGCACGCAGCGCCGGCTTCGAGGGGCGCATGGTCGCCGTGTGGAGCGCACACCTGCCGGACCGGCAGCAGCATGGCGAGGGCGTGGCCGGCTTCGACGCGGTGCTCACGCGCGCCTTCGAATCCGCAGCCCTGCGGGCGACGCTGGCACAGGCCTGAACCGGCTGCGAGCGGAGGGCCGTTCGCTCAGCCTCCGAACTCCCGGTGGTAGTGGGCGACGCGGCTCAGCGCATAGTCGGCGCTGGCCTCGCGGACGGTGTTGCGATCGCCTTCGAAAACGCGTGTCTCGGTGAACTCGCGCCTGCTTCCGCCCTCGCGGAAGACCCAGGCAAAACACTGTGTGCCGGGCGCGATCTCCGGATCGGAGTCGTCGGCCACGCCGGTGTTGGCAATGGCGAGACCCGCGTCGCTGCGCTCCAGCGCGCCGCGGGCCATGGCCAGAGCGACAGGCTCGCTCGTGAGATTGTTCTGCTCGAGCACCTGCTGCGGCACGCCGAGCGAACGGCGCTTGGCCTTCGGGTCGTACACCACGAATGCCGATTCGAGCACCTGCCCCGCGCCCGGCGTGGCCGCGAGCCGCGAAGCGATGAGGCCCGCGGTGCACGATTCCGCAGTGACGACCACCAAGGCATGTTCCTTCAGATAGGCCACGGTCGCCTCGTGTTCGCCGCGTGCCTGGGGCTGGGGCTGGGTCGGGTTCATGTCAGGCGGCATCGAAGCTGGCAGGCCCCGGCGTTGCCAGCGTGAGCTTGCGCAGCGCCTCGACCACCTGCGCGAGCTCTTCCGCCTCGCGCAGGCAGTCGCTGGCGGCGGCCGGCTTGCCTGCGCCATGCATCTGGGCAAGGCGGCGCAGGATCGCTTCCTTCTCTTGCAGCGCGCGAAGGCCGGTCCACAGGGCGCCATCGGCGACCTGCTCGTGCGTGGCGGCAAGGCTGCGCAGGCTGAAGGCATGGCCGGTGTGGCAACGGTAGCGCAGCGGGCGCTTGTCGTTCAGCTCGAACAGCACCCCGCCGCAGTCGGGGCAACTGAAAAGAGACGGCTCGGCAATGGATTTCAGGTTTTCCACGGCGTTTTCTCCCACGCCCACGGCGTATTCGCGGCGCAGTTCCACAGGCGGCGCGATCGATGCAGCCGCGGTGCGCTGCTGCACCAACCGAAGGAGCAGCCCGGGCAGTTCGGACAGCGCAACCACGTGGTCCGGTTCCACCACGGCCATCGCGGCGCGGGGCATGCTCGGCTCGAAAGCCTCGGCCGGGTCCTGCACCACGGCGATGCCTCCGCAGTCCTTGACGGCGCGAAGGCCGGCGCTGCCGTCGTCCAGCCCACCCGTGAGCACGACACCGATGGCGGCCGGGCCGCAGGAAAGTGCGGCGGAACGAAAAAGCGGATCGATGGCGGGGCGTGCATGGTGTTCCTTCGGGCCGCGGCTCAGGCGGATCACGCCGCCCTCGAGCATCATGTGCCGGTCGGACGGCGCCACGTAGATCGTGCCCGCGACCGGCACCTCGCCGTCGCGCCCCTCGATGGCGCGGTTGGGGCCGCGCTGGTCCAGCAGCTCGGGCAGGTCGCTGTGCCGCGCGCCGATGTGCTGGACGAAAAAGATCGGTGCCGGAAAGCCAGCGGGCAGCGCCGCGACGAGGCCCAGCATGGCGTAGACACCGCCGGACGAGGCGCCGATGAAGACGCTGGGCGGATCGGAGGTTGGAGGCGGTTTTGGCATGCTTCGTTACCGAGTTTTTACAACGGCAAGGCACGTGCCTGCCGCTGCGCTACTCCGCGCCTCGGCCTTGCTGGCCGTCGCGGTTGTTGTTGCGTGCGTGCCCCCTCTTGCGCAGCAGGCGCTGCACGTCGGCCGCGGCCACGGGCTTGACGAGGTGCTCGTCGAAGCCCGCCTCCATGGCGGTTCGCTTGTCCTCGGGCTGGCCCCAGCCGGTTGCAGCCACGAGGAACATGCCCCGGCCCCATGCGGCCGCCCGGATCCGGCGCGCCACCTCGTGGCCGTCCATGTCGGGCATGCCGATGTCGAGCACGGCGGCATCGGGCTGGAAGTGCTCCGCGAGGGTCAGCGCCTCGGCGCCATTGCTGGCGGTTTGCACCGTGAAGCCCGAGAGCGCCAGCATCCGCGCCATTCCCCAGAGCGCATCGGCGTTGTCGTCCGCCAGCAGCACCCGGGGCGCGCCGTCGGCCGGCGCCGCGCCGGTGTGCTGCGGCGCCACGGGGGCTTTGCCGGCCTGTGCGCTGGCCTGCGCGCCGGCCAGCGGTATGCGAACGGTGAACCTGCTGCCCCGCCCTCTTCCCTCGCTGCTTCCGGTCACGGTGCCGCCGTGCAGCTCCACGATGCTGCGCACCAATGCCAGGCCGATGCCCAGCCCGCCAGCCGCGCGCTCACGCCCATGCGCGCTCTGCGCGAACATCTCGAACATGGCCTCCACCATGTGCGGTTCCATGCCGATGCCGTTGTCCGTCACCTCGAAGACCGCGTCGCCGCCGGCGGCACGCACGTCGAGCACGATGGCGCCACGCTCGGGCGTGTACTTGGCCGCGTTCGACAGCAGGTTGGACACCACCTGGGCAAGGCGGATGGGATCGGCGTCGATCGCGATCTCGTTGGCGGCAATGCGCAGTTCGAGCGAATGCCCGCCGTGCTCCACCAGCGGGAGCGTAGCCTCCACGGCGGCGTCGGCAATGTCCTGCGCCGAAACGCGTTCCCGGCGCAGCACCAGCCTGCCGCGCCGCAGGCTCGACACGTCGAGCAGGTCGCCCAGCAGCACCTTCATGGCCGCGGCCTGGCGCTGGATCACCCGCGATGCGCGCGCCTGGTCCGGCGCGGCAATGGCATCGGGCGCGAGCAGTTCGGCCGCGCCGCTGATGGAGGCGAGCGGGTTGCGCAGCTCGTGCGAGAGCACGGCCAGGAAGCGGTCCTTCGCCACGTCGGCGGCTTCCAGCGCCTTGCGCGCGGATTCGTTGGCGCGCAGCGCATCGAGCAGTTCGGCGCGGCTTTGCTCCACCTCTTCCTGGGCCGCGCGCTGCTCGCTCTGGTCGCGCAGCACCTTCACCATGCCGATCACCTCGCCTTCGCCGTTGTGCATGGGCATGAGCGCTCCGCTGGCCCAGAAGCGCGAGCCGTCCTTGCGCTGGTGCAGCCGGTCGTCGGAGGCGCGCCCGGCCGACAGCGCGGTGCGGAACTCTTCCTGCGGCGCGCCGCCGGCGCGGTCTTCTTCGGTGAAGATGAGATCGGCCGCCTGCCCCAGGATCTCCGCTTCGGTGTAGCCCAGCAGCCGCTGCGCGCCGGTGTTCCAGCTCTTGACCTTGCGCTCCATGTCCACGGAGAAGATCGCGAAGTCGACCGCGTTTTCCAGCACCAGCCGGAAGCGCTCCTGCGACTGCCGCAGCGACTCCTGCGCCTCCTTGCGCTCGGTGACGTCCACGAAGGTCAGCACCACCCCGGCGATGCGATCCTCGATGGTGCGGTACGGCCTGGCCCGCGCCAGGTACCAGCGGCCGTTCGCGTCGCCGACCAGGCGCTCGGTAGGCTGCAGGGTTTCGAGCACGCCGCGCGCATCCTGCATGAGTTGCGGATAGTCCAGCGGCGTGGTCAGGTCCGACAGCGGACGCCCCACGTCGGAGGCGATCAGCTTGAACACGGAAACCGCGCTGGGCGTGAAGCGCGTCACCCTGAAGCCGCGATCGAGGAACACCGTGGCGATGGCCATGGCGTCCATCAGGTTCATCATGTCGCTGCTCGCGTGGCCCAGGTCCTCCACCTTGCTCTTGAGCTGGTGGTTGACGGTGGTGAGCTCCTCGTTGAGCGACTGCAGCTCCTCCCGGCTCGTTTCGAGTTGCTCCGTGGCCGAATGGAGTTCCTCGTTCATGGCGTGCAACTCCTCGTTGCTGGCCTTGAGTTCCTCGGCGGAGGTTTCGTATTGCTCCACCGTTTCGCGCAGTTGCGCCTTCAGGCGCGTCACTTCGCGTTCCAGGTGCTGGGACAGCGGCTCCGCACCCACGCGCGCGACCGCCGGGCCTTGTTCGCGTGCAGGGGCGGCTTCATGCCGCAGCGTCACCAGCAGGCCGCCGCCGAGTTCCTGCACGGGTTGCACGCCGAGCGAAACCTCCACTTCGGCGTCGTCCAGCCGCACCGGCACCGGCGCCAACGTCACGGGCTCGCGCTTCCCGGCGACGTGGTAGAGCGCCGTCTGCAGTTCCGCCCTCAGATCGGGCAGGATGGCGCGCAGCACGTTGCGCGAAGGCTCGCCGCCCGAGAAGTGCAGGAATTGCGTTGCCGCCGGCGAGATGTGCAGCATCTCGTACTCCGCATCGAGCAGGATCGTCGGCGGGGCCAGGCGGTCGAGCAGCTTCAGGTGCAGTTCGGCGAAGGTCATCGGCCGGCCGTCTGCCTGCAGCGGCTGCACGGGCTGCCGCTGGGCCTGGGCATATGCGCCGGCCGAGATCACGGGCGGCGACCGCTTCATCTCCATGGCGATCGCAGCGCTGCTGCTGCGCCCCGCCGGCATCGGCAGCTCCGCACGCGCGATGGAGCGTTTCGCATAGATGCGGTGCTTCTTGTCGATGTCCGAGAACAGCGGGCTGTCGTCTGCCACCGCCTCCGAGGCACCGAGGAACAGCCGGCCGCCGGGCACGAGCGCGAAATGGAGCGTGTCGAACACCCTGGCCTGTGCGTCGCGGTTGAGATAGATCAGCAGGTTGCGGCAGGTGACCAGGTCGATGCGCGAGAACGGCGAGTCTTTCAGCACGTCGTGCACGGCGAAGAGCACCGTCTCGCGCACCTCGCGGCGCACGCGGTAGCCGCGCGGCTCCCGCATGAAGAACCGGCTCAGGCGCTCGTCTGAAACGTCGGCCTCCACGGCCATGGGATAGAGGCCTTGGCGCCCGGCACGGATCGCATCTTCGTCGAGGTCGGTGGCGAAGATCTGGATGGACGGCGGGCTTTCGAGCGTGCGTGCATGTTCGCTCAGCAGCATGGCCAGCGAGTACGCCTCCTCGCCGGTGGCGCAGGCCACCACCCACACGCGCACGGTGTCCGAAGCCGTCTTGTTGCGAAACAGCTCGTGCACCATGTCTTCCAGCGCGCGAAAGCACTCCGTGTCGCGGAAGAAGTTGGTCACGCTGATCAGCATGTCCTGCAGCAGTGCGCCGGCCTCGCCCGGACGGGTGCGCAGGCAATCGAGATACGCCGCGAGGTCGCTCACCCCGTTGACCTGCATGCGCCGCCCGATGCGGCGCAGCACGGTGGCGCGCTTGTAGTCACCGAAATCGCGGCCCGTGTGGCTGCGAACGAAGGACAGCACCTCGCGCAAGGCGGATTCATCCGCATCCTCACCGTCGTGCACCGTGTTTGCGGGCGAGCCTTCCGGGGGCAGCTGCAACTGTGCCTCGATGCGCAGGTAAGCGTCGATGCGCCGGCCGATCTCGCGCACGGGCAGCACCCAATCGATCATGCCGGTGGCAATTGCCGACCGGGCCATGCCGTTGTGCTGCGCTTCCTGCGGCTCCTGCGCGATGGTCAGGCCGCCGCGCTCCTTGATGCGCTTGACCCCGATGGCGCCGCCGCCATCCACGCCCGACAGCACCACGGCCACTGCATGGGGACCGTGCGTGTCGGCCAGCGCGCGGAAGAAATAGTCGACCGCCACATGCCGGCCGCGATCGTGCGGGATGTCGGCCGCCTCGAGCATCGCGCCGCGCGTGCGCAACGCCTTGCCCGGCGCAATCACGTACACCGTGTCGGCCTCGATGCGCTCGCGCTCCGATACCGGCACGACGCGCATCCGGGTACTGCGCTGCAGCACCTGGGCCAGCGCGCCTTCGTTCGCCGCTGCCATCTGCAGCACGACCACGAACGCCACGCCGGTGTCGGCGGGCGTGGTTTCGAAGAACGCGGCCAATGCCTCCATGCCGCCGGCCGACCCGCCGAGCCCGACCACGGGCAGCATGCGGTAGCCGCGCGACGGCACGGCGTCGTCGATCTCGTCGCCCAGGGCCTCCTCGAAGTGGTCGGGGGTCAGGTCATTCAATGCGTTCTCCTGTCGTGCGAAGGCAACCCGCATGCGGCTGGCACGCAGCTTGCCGGACGCACCGTGCGCCCCACCGGAGAGACGCATGAACAACGAACCCAATTACTTCTCGCACCATCCCCTCGAAGATCCGGCGAACTTTCGGGGGACGGAATTCGATCCCGCGGGCGCCGAACTCTATCGGCGGCGCCTGCACGACTGGAAGCAGCGCTACCGCGCCCGATGCCGCGGCGCGCAGCAGCAGGAGCACAGCCTCATTGCCGATACTCCTTCAGGCGGTTGTAGAGGGTCTTCATGCTGATGCCCAGCAGCGCCGCGGTGCGTTCCTTGTGGCGCCCGCAGAGTTCATAGGTGGCCAGAATCAGGCGGCGCTCGACGTCAGCCAACTGGCTGCCCACCTGTACGACGATGTGGTTGTCCGCCGGCTCCTGTTGCAGCCGCGCGTGCGGCGGGCCACCGTTGCGGCGCTCGGCCGATGGCGCAGGCGCCTGCATCGCGCCGCCGCCATGCACCTGCGCATCGACGGCCGCGGCCGGCAGCCATTCCTCGTCGATCGCGTCGCCCGAGGCCATGACCCAGGCGCGCTGCACCACGTTGCGAAGCTCGCGCACGTTGCCGGGCCAGCGGTGCGCAGCCAGCCGCGCGAGTGCCGCCGGGCTGAAGCGCTTCGCGCCGCCTTCCTGGCGCGACTGTTCCTGCAGGAAGCTGTCGGCGATCAGCGCCACGTCGTCACCACGCTCGCGCAGCGGCGGCAGCGCAATGGGAAATACGTTCAGGCGGTAGAGCAGGTCTTCCCGGAGCAGGCCGCGCGCCACGGCAGCCTGCGCGTCGCGGTTGGTGGCCGCGATGATGCGCACGTCGGTCTGCTGCACCTGCGTCGAACCCACGCGCATGAAGGTGCCGCTCTCCAGCACGCGCAGCAGCTTCACCTGCAACTCGAGCGGCATCTCGGTGACCTCGTCGAGGAACAGCGTGCCACCGTGCGCGCGCTCGAAGAAACCCTGGTGTTGGCGTTCCGCGCCGGTGAAGCTGCCACGCTCGTGGCCGAAGATCTCGCTCTCGATCAGGTGCGGCGACAGCGCGCCGCAGTTCACCGCCAGGAACGGCTGGTCGCGGCGGCGGCTCAGGTCGTGCACGGCGCGCGCGACCAGTTCCTTGCCGGTGCCGCTTTCGCCGTGGACGAACACGGTGACGGCGGTGCCCGCCACGCGCGACACCTGCCGGTACACCCGCTGCATCGCCTGGGACCTGCCGATGATGTGGCCGAAGCGGCCGGTCTCGCGCCAGAGCTCCTGCACCTCGTCGATTTCAGCACGCAGTTGCGCGGGCGGGATCAGGCGCGACAGCAGGCCTTTCAGGTGCTGCGGGTTGATGGGCTTGACGAGGTAGTCGGCCGCGCCGAGCCGCAGCGCCTTGATCGAGGTTTCCAGGCTGGCCTGCCCGGTCATGAGGATCAGGATGCAGTCCCTGGCGAGCCCGGGTTCCGCAATGAGGTCGAAGCCGCTGCCGTCCGGCAGGTGCAGGTCGAGCAGCAGCAGTTCGGGCCGCTGCATCGCCACGAGCCGGCGTGCCGAAGCGATGGAGTGGGCGCACATCACGGTGTGCCCCTCGCGAGCCACCATCGCAGCGATCACCTGCGCGGAATCCTCGTCGTCTTCAACAACCAATGCGTGGCTCAATTTCTTTTCCTCGTCTTCTGACGCTCTTGTGCTGTGGCCAGTCTTGTGCAACCGCGAAGTGCCTCCCCCCGCTTTTTCATGATGCCCCGGAATCGCTGCGCGACGGACGGCTCAGTCGGCCAAGCCCTGTGCGAGTTCGTGCACTCGCTCTGTCAGCGTAGTCATACGCGCGATCTGCCGTTCCAGCACATCGGCCGCCTCGGCATGCGTCCGCGCGTCGTCCGCGGTTCGCAGCAGCTCGAGGGCCACGGCCATCGCCCCGACCGGGCTGCGCAGGTCATGGTCGAGCGATCGGACCCGCAACAGCAGCTGCGCGTGCAAGGCCTGCTTCGATGCGAGCGCCGCGCGCGCCGCATTGCGCGAGCGCACCGCCCGCCGGCTCCACAACGCCATGCCCAGCAACGCGGCCCCCGCGCACAGCGCGCCCCATCCGGGACGCTGCCGCGCGCCGATTTCGTTCGACCGGTTTTTCATGCCTCCGAGTTTCGAGCAATGACCGCCCGCTGTCTGCCCCAGGCCGACTGCAAGATTTGCGGCAAGGCTTCCCGCCTCCATGAGAGGCGAATCATTTATGAGTACTTTGATTTTCAATTTTCAAACCAAGTCGATGCAGACTGAGCTGGCACGACCGTTGCGCATGCGACTCCCCGACCGGGGAAAAACCGACCGTCTCGTTCAACCCGCCGCGCCGCCCACGCCATGAACCATTCGATTTCCTTGCAGCCGCGCCACGTGCAGGCGGCGGTGTTCTCGCCCCGGCTCCAGCATGCCGTGCGTCTGCTCCAGATGTCGGCCCAGGAGTACGCGCAGGCGCTGCGCGAAACCGCCGACCTGAACCCCTTCCTCGAAGTCGAAGATCCACCGGCGGCCGATGCAGAGGGCCTCGCCGGGTCCGCGTTCGAGCGGATCACGGCCGCGCCCGCCAGCGGCGCGCAGCACCTGTCCCACGACGACAGCCTCGACTTCATGCAGCGCGTGGCATTGCCCGAATCGCTGCACGCCCATCTGCACGGCCAGCTCGGCGTGCTGCGGCTGTCGCAGCGCGAAGCGGCCTTTGCCGCGGCGCTGGTCGAGGCGCTGGACGACGATGGCTACCTGCGCATCTCGCTGGCGGAACTCGGCGCCGCGCTCGGCGAACACAGTGCCGAAGCGGAGCTGCGCATTGCGCTGAAGCGGGTCCAGGCACTGGACCCCGCGGGCGTCGCGGCGCGCAGCGTGCAGGAGTGCATCGGCCTGCAACTCGACGCCATCGCGGATGCCGGCATGCGGCAGCTCGCGCGGCGCATCGTCGAACGCCACATCGATCTGCTCGCGAGCGGCGACGTAGCGCGGCTCTCCAGCGCGACGGAAGCCTCGCCCGCCGACGTGGCCCGCGCCGTCGCCGCCATTCGCCAGTTGAACCCGCGACCTGGCTGGCAGCACGGCGACGCCGCCACCCGCGTGGTGATGCCCGACGTGACCGTGAAGAAGGTGCGCGGCGCATGGAAGACCTCGCTCAATGCCAGCGCCATGCCGCGCGTGAGCGTCAACACGGCGTACGTCGAACTGTTCGAACAGCATCGCAAGCAGGCCGGCGCCGCGCTGAAGGATTGCCTGGAGCATGCGCGCTGGGCCGTCGGCAATGCGGTGCAGCGGGCCTCCACCATTCTCGGCGTGGCCCGCGCGATCGTTGCGCGCCAGACGATGTTCCTGGAGCACGGGCCGCTCGCGATGAAGCCGCTCGGCCTGCGCGAGATCGCCGACGAGGTTGGCGTGCATCCCTCCACCATTTCGCGCAGCGTGCACAACAAGTACATGGCCACGCCCTGCGGCGTGTTCGAGCTGCAGCATTTCTTTTCGCGCGGCCTGACCCATGCGACGGGTGGCGCGAGCGCGCCCGTGGCGTTGCAGGAACTGATCCGCGAACTGATTTCCGTCGAGCGGCCGGCTGCGCCGCTGAGCGACGTGGACTTGGCGCGGCAGCTGACGCAGCAGGGTTTCTGCATCGCCCGCCGCACCGTCACCAAGTATCGCCAGGGCATGAACATCGACCCCGTGGAGCGGCGCCGCGTGCAGGGCGAACGGCGGGCTGCCGCGTGACGCCGCCCTGAAATCAGTAGCAGGCCTCCCATGTCCATCGAATTCCTGCGCAAACTGTCGAAGCTGCGCTCCCCGCTCGACCTCACCCGTCCCGACGACATCGACAATCTGCTGGTGCTGCGCGCCGCTGGCATGGTCGCCGCCTTCACGCTGCGCAACAACGGCCATGGCGATGGTGTCGAGGTGGGCCGCTTCCTTTCGCTCACGCCGGAGGGCCGGCGGGCGCTCGCTCCGGGTGACGATGACGGCGCCGCGCTGCCGCCGCAATGAAGCGCGAAGAACGCGCGTGCCGGACGGCTATCTGTGGGACATGCAGACGGCACGGCCTTCGGCAGTGAGGCCCGTCACGATGGCGCGAGGAATCCGCCGTTCGCCGCTACGCAGGGTCACGCTGGGGTCGGTCAGCGCCTCCAGCAGCGAGGCGCTGCGCAGCGCCAGGATCTTGTGGATGTCTTCGGGCGCCGAATAGACCACCGGCATGGGCCGGCGTGACAGGAGGTGCAGCAACTCGTAGCACTCGGCAGCGGGGCCGGGACGCGGCAGGTTTCTTTTCATTCGAGGCTCGCCTGGAAAGGATTGAACACGCCCACCCCGGCAAGCGCCGTGCCCGCTGGCTGGACCATCACCCGCTGTTCGCCCCGTTCTTATGCAACGAGCCTTCCGGGGGAAACGAAAGGCTCGGCAGACACCTGATCGAGTTCCGCGAGGATGGCGAGCAGTTCGTCCACGCGGTGCGCGCAGGTGTGGCGGGCGCGCACCGTGGCAAGACCCTGCTGCGCCAGCGAACGGGCGAGCTCGCGGTCTTCGAGCACGTCGCGCAGGTGGCCGCGCATCGCAGCCCCGTCGTTCGCAACGAGAAAATCGCCCGGGGCGAACAACTCCTCGGTGTCGTGCCAGGGCGCGCTGATCAGCGGAATGCCGCAGGCCAATGCCTCGAACATGCGGATGGTGGGAATGCCAGGCAGTGCTTCCACAAAAGCCCGGCGCGGCACGTGCACCGTGACCCGGTGGCGTGCGAACACAAGGGGCAACTTGTAGTTGGCGAGCCAGCCGCCGTACTCGGCGCCGGCCGCGCTCAGGCGATCGAGCGCGTGATCGGAGTAGCGCACGCCGTGCACGCTGGCCTTCAGGCCGAGGCTGCGCACCGGCTCGAGCAGGAATTCGTCGAGTTCGGCCGCGCGCTCGCCATCGCCCCAGTTGCCGATCCACACGAGGCCGCCGCTCTGCGCCACTTCGGGACACGGATGAAAATGCCGCACGTCCGCGGCTTCGTGCCAGGTCCACGCTTGCCGCGCCCAGCCCTTGCGGCGGTACCGGTCGCGAACCACGTCGCCGAAGGCGAGCACGCCGTCGTAGTGCGTGAGGTCGTAGGCAGCCATGGATTTTTCGTCCGTCACCGAGCGGTGGTGCGTGTCGTGGAACAGCAGGCGGTAGCTGCCGCCGTCGCGCCGGTGCAGGCCGATGCGGCGCACCAGCGCGGGCTCGTTCCACTCGTGCACGAGGACGACGTCGGCGCCGTCGAGCACGGTGTCGAGGTCGAGCGTCGCGCGGTCGTACGGCGTGCTTTGCAGCTCGGGGTAGGCGCGCGCGAAGCCGTCCAAGGGCGAGCGCCCGTGCTCGGCCTCGAGGTTGGCACGGCTCCAGCCGCGCCGGGGCTCGTACACGGCCACCTCATGGCCGCGCGCGACAAGCTCGCTGCAGATGCCGCGCAGGAAATGGGCATTGCCATGGTTCCAGTCGGACACGAGCGAATGGCAGAACATCACGAAACGCATGAAATCTCCTCGGTTTTCTCGTCGAACGGCAAGGCGGCTCCCCTCCGGCGCCGCGACCCGATGCCAGGCGCAGCGGGTCGGCGAAACCTGGCCTCAGTGCCTGCGCCGTGCAGCGAGATAACCCGCCGCGGCGGCCAGTGCCAAGGCTCCTCCGGCAAAAACGATGCCTGCGGCCAAACCCTGCATCTCCGTGCGAGCCGGTGTGCGCGGCGCACTGGCGCGGGTGGGAGCGGGTGCGGCCGACACCGGCATCGACTTCGACACGCTCACCGACACCGGATCGCTCGCGGGAAACGACTCTTCGATGCCATGGTCGATCGCCTGCTCTTCCGGTATTGCGGTCACGGCCCGGGCGGCGGGCGTGCTGCCGGACTCCAGGGGTTGAGCGGGGTGATGGTCCGACGTGGGAAAGCGGAAGGCGCGACTGTCGTCCGCGCCGTCACCGCCGGCGTCGTTCCGGGTGCTGTTGGAAGTGGGGGTGCTCATGGGGAAACTCCTCGATTGGTTCGGCGCGTGTCGGCTCGGGGTTGCGGCTCGACGGTTGCACCGAGGTTGATGCATCCACGCCTGCCCGATTGCAGGTGCAACGCGGGTGCGCAGGAAAGAATCGACCTACTTCAAAAGACGCGTGCGCCGACGTGAAGACGGGATTCAGGAACTCGCCGCCCATCGCTTACGGACGACGCTCAGGCGCGCCGGCGCAATCAGCATCGGGGCGCAGGAGGAATGCCCCATGGACCGACTGTTCGCTTCGTTCTCCAACCACATCGCCCGCATCGCGGGAAGCCCGGCGACCTTCCTGGTCTGCGTTGCCGCGGTGCTCGTCTGGGCCGCCACGGGGCCCCTGTTCGACTTCTCGGAGACTTGGCAGCTGGTCATCAATACCGGCACGACGATCGTCACCTTCCTGATGGTGTTCCTGATCCAGAACACCCAGAACCGCGACGGCGCTGCGCTGCAGACCAAGCTCGACGAACTCATCCGCTCGTCCGATGCCCAGGATGAGTTCATGGGCATCGAAAAACTCACGGACAAGGAACTGGCCGAACTGCACGGGCGGTGCGAGGCGGCCGCGAAGGAGAGCCAGGCCACGCTCGAGCGGATGCTCGCCGAACGCCGCCGGCGCGGCCACAAGGAAGCGCCCGGAATGCAAGACCCCAAGCTTGGTTCGGGCGGATCCTGAAAGTGCGCAGCGCCGCGGCCGGCAGCTACAGCTTGCCGACCACCGCCTTCAGCTCGTCGATCGAAGCGGGCTTCGGCAGGTGGGCATTGAAGCCCGCCTCGAGCGCACGGCGCACCTCCGCGCGCCGCCCGAGCCCGGACATCGCAATCGAGCGCAGCTCGCGCGTCGCAGGCCGACGGCGCACTTCCGCGATGAGCTGGAAGCCGTCCATCCCCGGCATCCCGAGGTCGGACACGAGCAGGTCGTAGGTCTTCTTGTCGAGCAGTTCCAGCGCTTCCCTCGCACTCTCCGCGATGTCGACGGTCGCGCCCTCGAGCCGCAGGATCTCCGCGAACGGAATCAGCGCGTCGGCGTAGTCGTCGACCGCCAGCACGCGCCACCCCTTGAGATTGAACTCGGCCGCTGCCTGCGCGGGAGCCTGCTCGGCGCCGTTGCCTTCGAGCGGAAGCCACACGGTGAACTCACTCCCCTGCCCGATGCCGGCGGAGAAAGCCTTGACCCGCCCCTTGTGGGCATGCGCGAGTTCCTGCACCAGGGCCAGGCCAATGCCGAGCCCGCCATTGGGCGGTGCCATATCGCCGCCGGCCTGGTTGAACATGCCGAACACATGCGGCAGGAACTCGTCAGAGATGCCGCAGCCGGTATCCGCCACGGTGAGCCTGGCGAACTGGCCGTCGGCTTCCACGCGAACGGAGATGCGCCCCTCCGCAGGCGTGAACTTGACGGCATTGCTCAGCAGGTTCCACACGATCTGCTCCACGCGCACCCTGTCGCCGTGGCACTGAATGCCCGTGTCGCAATGCGTTTCCAGCGTGAGCTTTTTCTCGGCCCCATCCCTGACGGCGGCATTCGCCGCGATCTGCACGAGTTCGCCGAGGTCGACCCGCACCCGGTTCAGCCGCAGCTTGCCGGTGCGAATGCGCGAGAGGTCCAGCAGGTCGTTGATGATGCGGGCCTGGCTGCCGACGGCGCGCTTGATGGTTTCGCTCACGCGCCGCACCTTGGCGTCTTTCGCGGCGACCGGCAGGTGCAGCAGCAGTTCGGCGTTCATTTGGATCAGGTTCAGCGGCTGCTTCAGCTCGTGCGACATCACCGCGAGGAACTTGTCCTTCAGTTCGTTGGCCAGCTGGGCGCTCAGGTTGGCCTTCTTTTCCTTGACGAGGAGATGGTCCTGCGCAAGCTCGTTCTGCTTGGTGCCGGTCATGTCCCGCGCGATCTTGGCGAAGCCGCCTCCCGCGCTGGCATCCATGGGCGTCATCACGCCGCTGCAGAAGAAGCGCGTGCCGTCCTTGCGCTGGTGCCAGCGCTCGTCCTCGGCGCGCCCCGATTCCGCCGCACGGCTCATTTCCGTCTCGGGGATGCCATGCGCCCGGTCTTCGGGCGTGAAGATGGTCGCGATCGGACTGCCGATCATTTCCGCTTCGCTGTAGCCGAAGATGCGCTCGGCACCGAGGTTCCAGCTGGTCACGAGGCCTCGCGCGTCGGCGGTGATGATCGCAAAATCGCGCGTCGTCGCGGCCGCCCGTCGCAGCCGCTCCTCGCCTGCGCGTGCACGCTCTTCCGCTGCCCGCAATTCGGTGATGTCGAAGAAGTTGAGGATCGCGCCCTCGATCTTGTCCTCTGCCGTCCGGTAGGGAAGGATGCGCGCGAGGAAATGCCGCCCGTCGACGCTCGTCACATGGCGTTCGCTGGTGCGCAGCTCCCTGAAGGCCGATGCCGTGTCTTCTGCCAGCTCCAGGTAGTCGAGCCGCGTCGTGATGTCGAACAGCGAGCGCCCGATGTCCGAGGGAATCAGGTTGAAGAGATTGCTCGCATGCGGCGTGTAGCGCTTGATGTGCATGCTCCGGTCCACGAACACGGTGGCGATCTCGGACGAGGCAACCAGGTTCTGCAGGTCGTCGTTGATGTGCTCCCTCTCCTCGACCTTGACCTTGAGCTCGAAGTTGACGGTCACCAGCTCCTCGTTCATCGACTGGAGCTCTTCCTTGCTCGTCTCCAGTTCCTCGCTGGCGGAGCGCAATTCCTCGTTGATGGCCTGCAGCTCCTCGTTCGAGGCCTTCAGCTCTTCGTTCGAGGTCTCGGAGCTCTCGATGGTGTCCTGCAGGTGGAGCTTGAGCTGCCTGATTTCTTCCTCGAGCTGGCCGATCAGTAGTTCGCGTCCGGTGTCGGGAGGCTCGCCATCGTCCGGCTGCGTGCTTTCCTCGATCTCGTCGAAGACCACCAGCGTGAGCTGCGTGCCCTGCTCCTGCAGCACCGGCCGCACGGTGATGTTCAGGAACACATGCCGTCCGTCTTCCTGCTGCAGGACGAGGCGCGCCTCGACGCTGCGCGCCGACTGCGCGGACTTGAACAGCGCGGTGCGCAGTTCGAGGCGGATGTCCGGGCGCACGTTGTTCAGCAGGTTGTCCGAGGGTTCGCCGCTCGCCCGCTCGAGGAAGCGCCCGACGCCGTTGGACAGGTGAAGCACGTTGTGTTCGCCGTCGATCAGCACGCTGGGTGGCGAGAACTGCTCCAGCGCGCGCTGGTGCAGTTCCGCGAGGCCGGGGCGTTCGCCGCCGTTGCGCTTGGGCGCACGCATCCCCTGCGAGATCGAGCCCACCATGAACGGGGGCGGCGCCTCGCTGATCAGTGGCATGTGCCGTCCGGGCGGAAGCTCGGGGTTGACCTGGTAGATGCGGTGCCGCTTGTCGACGGCGGTGAACAGGTTCCCGACCGCGTCGGTCGACTCCGAGGTGCCGAGAAACAGGAAGCCGCCCGGCTTGAGCGCGATGCGGAACATCTCGAGCACGTGCGCCTGCGCGGCGCGGTCGAGATAGATCAGCAGGTTGCGGCAGCAGATCACGTCGAGCCTCGAGAACGGCGGATCGCGCAGCAGGTTGTGCAGCGCGAAGAGCACCGGCTCGCGCACCGACGTCGACACGCGGTACTGGTCGTGGTCCTTCACGAAGTATTGCCGCAGCCGCCCCGGCGCGATGTCTTCCGCAATGCCTTGCGCATAGACACCCTTGCGGGCGGTGGCAATGGCGCGCTCGTCGATGTCGGTCGCGAAGACCTGGAGGTCCAGCGGCCTGGACAGCCGGTCGGCCTGCTCGCGTAGCAGGATGCTGAGCGAATACGCCTCCTCGCCTGTCGCGCAGCCCGCCACCCATGCCCGCACCTGCTCGCCCGGCTGCTTGCGCTCCACCAGCGGCCCGATGACCGCCTGGGACAAGGCATCGAAGGAGTCGCGGTCCCGGAAGAAGTTGGTCACGCTGATCAGCATGTCCTGCAGCAGCGGCGTGGCCTCCTCCTGGTGCTCCCGCAGAAAGTCGCGGTAGGCCGGCAGGTCGGCCAGCCGGTTCACCTGCAGCCGGCGCTCGATGCGGCGCAGCACCGTGGCGCGCTTGTAGTGGCGGAAATCGTGGCGCGTGTAGGTCCTCAACAGCGCCATGACCTCCTGCAGCGCCTTCTCGGCGAGCAGCGACGAGGCGGAGTTTTCCGGCTCCGGCACGAAGGCGCCCGCTTCGGACACCTCGGGCAGGTGGATGCGGCGCGCGTTGCGCCACACGTCGACCAGCCGCTCGCCCATGTCGGCCACCGGAAGCACGAAGTCGACCATGCCGGTGGCAATGGCGGCCAGCGGCATTCCCTCGTGCGTCGCGTCCTCCGGCGACTGGGCCATGGTCAGGCCCCCGTGCTCCTTGATTCGCGTGAGTCCGATCGCGCCGTCGCTGCCGGTGCCCGACAGGACGATGCTGACCGCGCGCTCGAGATGGACCTGCGCCAGCGTGCGGAAGAAGACGTCCGCCGCCATCGCCCGCCCGGTGGGCCGCTCGCCCGGGGTCACCTGCAGCGTGCCGTCGTTCATCGTCAGCGCGACACCGGGCGGAATCACGTAGATGTGATCGACCTCGATCGGCATGGTGCCAGCCGCCTGGTTCACAGGCATGTCCGTGGTCCGCTGCAGGATCTCGGCGGCGCTGCTCTCGTGGTCGGGCGACAGATGCAGGATCACCACGAAGGCCATGCCGGGCCGCTCGGGCATGTGCTCGAAGAAGCGCATCAGCGCTTCGAGTCCGCCGGCCGATCCGGCGAGGCCAATGACCGGGAAGCTCAGCGAACTGGGCGTCAGTGGCGCGGGCTCGGTGGGAGACGGGGGGGCGTCGGGCGCTTGGGATTCGGACATTCGGGCTCGCTGGACATATGCGGCATTCGGAGGTGATCGATTTTGCCCCCAAGTCCGATAACTGCCCTGCGAACAATCCCTTCGGATGGACGGCGCGCAAAGGCGGGGCGGCCGCCACGCCTTTGCGCGCCCGGCCCCTTCAGGCCACCTGCACCTCGATGCGCCTGGCTTGCGCGTGCGCTGCCTTGGGAATCCGCAGCCGCAGCACGCCCTGCGCCAGCTCGGCGGTGACGTTCTGGGTGTCCAGTTCCTTGCTCAGGGTGAACACCCGCCGGAACCTCGCGAGGCCCACCTCCGTATGGCTGGACTTGAGGCCCTCGGGCGTGGCCAGGCTGGACTCGGCCTCGATGGTCAGCGTTGCGGCCTCCACGTGGAGGTTCAGCTTGTCGCGGCTCACGCCGGGCAGGTCGGCGTAGAGCGTGATGCCGCCGGTGTCCTCGATCACGTCGACGGGCGGCGTCAGCGCGGCTTCGGCATAGCGCGAGGAATCCTTCTGCGCGAGTTCGCCCGCTTCGGTGCCGGACGAGGCCTGGAGATTGCTGTTCATGGTGTGGCTCCTTTCGTTCGGGTTCATCTGGGTTTTCATGCGCGTCGCTGCTACTGGATCGCGATGCGGCGCGGCTGCGCGGATGCGCGCCGCTGCACGGTGATGTGCAGCACGCCGTCGCGCAGCCGGGCATTCACGGCCTCGGGGTCGGCGTCCTCGGGCAGCGTCATGACGCGGCGGAACGCGCCCTCGAACCGCTCGTTGATGTGCACCGCGATCTTGCCGCCGGCCTCGGGCAGCGCGCTCTTGCGCTCGCCGGAGATGGTCAGCAGGCCGCGCTCCAGGTTGACCTCGATCGTGGAAGGGTCCACGCCGGGCGCAAACGCGTAGATCTCCAGCGCCTGCGGGGTGCTGCCCACGTTCAAGGCCGGGAAACCGTTGTGGGCGACGCCGCGGATGGAGGGAGACAGGTCGAAAGCCTGCTGCACATCGCGTTGCAGGCGGTCCATCTCCGCAAAGATGTCGCGGGGAAACAGGGATCGATACATGGCGAAACCTCCGTAAGAAGTTGAACGACAAGAAAGAGGTGCCGGGCCGCGGCATGCGCCCGGCTTCGGGGCTAGTGGGGCCTGCCGGATTCGCGGTGCGCCGGGGGCGATGCCGCCGGACTGGCGCGCGCCAGCGTCCTGATTCGCGGCATCCGGAAACGCCAGCGGGGCGGGCGGGCCTCGGGATAGTCGAACCTCGCCAGTTCTTCCCGCCCCTTCCGGGTGACGGCAAGCACCTGGGCGGCGGACGGCGTGCCCGACAGCGCGACGGGGTCGGAGGGCGACGGTACCAGGGCCACGACAAGGCCCGCGGCCCGCAGCAGCCTGACCCCGTCGATGTCCTCGGCCCGGTAGAAGGACACGGGCAGGCGGGAAGCGGCAATTTGCCTCAGCAGGTTCATGGTCATTTCAAGCCTCCTTTTCGGTTTGACCAGGTTCCAACGGAAATCAACATAGGTTGGCGCGCGAGGATTTCAAGAGGGGAAATCGACCAGGCAATCTCCGGATTCGCGCGCCGGCGTTTTCGCCGATTCCTACATGGTGCGTCGCAGCGCGCTGACCCGTTGCGGCCCGGCTTGGCCTAGCTTTCGTCGCGTCAGCACAGCGGCCGGGGGATTCCGGCGTTGCAACCGACACCTGGCACCAAGCACCTTCGCGACAACCTTCAACTTCAGGAGATCCTCCATGACACGCCTCTCTTCGCTTCTGGCTACAGCAACCCTTGCGTTGGCCGGCTCGGCCTTTGCACAGGGCACTCCGCCCACCACAGCACCCGCAAACCCGGCGACCGCCGCCGGTCAGCAAAGCCCTGCGGGCGGCGCCATGGGCACGACGGGCACCACGCCCCAGCCCAGCACCGGTGCAACCACCTCTTCCCCGCCTCCGAGCAGCAGCACCGACACCAGCAGCATGGCTGCATCGAACAGCAACCCGCCCATGCGGTCGGCGCGCGCCGACCGCAACTAGGCAGTGGGACGCCCCGGCGCTCGACGCCTGACCGGCAGCCTGGCGCAAGACAGACCGCCGCCGCGCCCGGCCGCCGCATCGCGGGCCTTCTTCCTGTTGCTGGCCGCCGCGTGCGCGGCAATGGCGCTGCCTGCCTCCGCGGCAGGAAAGCCGGAGGCCGCCGCGCAGCAGGTGGCACTTGCAGCAGTGGCCTCCGGCGACAACCGCGCAGCCCCCTTCGGCGTCGTCGACAAGAGGAGCGCGCGGTTGTTCATGTTCGACAGCGACGGCCGCCTGCGCGCGTCGTCGCCCGTGCTCCTGGGCTCCGCGAAGGGCGACGATTCGGTCCCGGGCATCGGCACCCGCCCGATCAAGGACATACGGCCCGAGGAGCGAACCACGCCGGCGGGCCGCTTCGTCACCGAACCCGGCGTGAACGCATCGGGGGAAGACGTGGTCTGGATCGACTACGACGCTGCCGTCTCGATGCATCGCGTGCGCACGTCCAACAAGTCGGAGCGGCGACTGGAACGCCTCGCCTCGCCAAGCATCGAGGACAACCGGATCTCCTACGGGTGCATCAATGTGCCGGCACGCTTCTACAACGAGCAGGTGAAGCCGGTGCTCGGCAATCGGGCGGGGCTCGTGTACGTGCTTCCGGAAACGGCATCCACCGAACGGCGCTTCCCGTTCATGGACCCGAACGGAAAACCGTGAGCGCCGACCGCGCGGGATTGAACCCGTTGGGTTGAAGGTCTCCGCTCAACTCCATGAAGCCAGGGTCTTGCACACCTCGTCGTCGCTGGGCGGATCGAATACGCCATACCACGCACCCACGGCATGGAAGGGGTCGGGCATGCGCATGCAGACCACTTCGTCCGCGCGCGAGCCCGTGCGCTCGCGGCGGCTGCGGCTGGCAAACTCGCTCGCCTTCGCGGGGCGCGCCAGCGCCTGGCATGCCGTGGCTTCGCCAACGGGCACCGCCGCAACGACCCGGGCCGCACCGAGTGAACGCGCGGCGATGATGGCGGCGCGCATCGACAGGCCGGTTGCGAGGCCGTCGTCTACGAGGATGACGGTCATCCCGTTCAGGTCGCGAGCTGCTCTGCCGCCCCGGTAGGCGTGTTCGCGGCGCGCCAGTTCCTGCTGCTCGCGTTCAAGGACAAAAGAGAGATCCACCCCGGGTTCACCGGTCACGCGAACGCCGTTCGCGGCAATCGCCCCGGCCGCATATTCCTCATGGCCGGGAAAGCCCAGTTTGCGCACCACCATGACGTCGAGCGGGAGATGCAGGGCGCGCGCAACCTCTGCCCCGACCGGCACGCCGCCGCGCGGCAGCGCAAGAACGAGGGCATCGGGCGCATCGCGGTACTGGCCGAGCAACTCCGCGAGCTGGCGGCCTGCGTCGACGCGGTTCTGGAACATGGCGTTCACGCCGCGGGCTTCCACGTCGTTTTCATGGTTCGTTCCTTTCCGCAATGGAGACAGACCTCGGCGAGTTCAGGTTTCGACCTTCCGGCGAGTCTCGGCTGTGGGAGCGTTCAGGCAGCGAATGTAGGAACTGCAACCCTCGTCGTGCGACGCCGCGGCCCCTCAGATCGACATGAAACCGTCCGACAGACGAACGGCACCGGCAGCGCAGATTGATTGAAGTCCTCCCAAGTGAAAAGGAACCCCGCCATGATCCGCAAACTCGCTTCGGGCGAATACCGCCTGTATTCCCGCAAGATCGATCCCAAGACCGGCAAGCGTCGCAACCTGGGCACCTTCGCTTCGCAGGGGCAGGCCCGGCAGCACGAGCGCGAAGTGCAGTACTTCAAGCGCCAGCACTGAAGAACCAGATGCCGCGGCGGGAGCACGAGCGCGGGCCCTGTTGAGCCAGGCTCCCGCAATGACGGCTCAGGCTTGCCCGTTGCGCGGCGACCTCCTACAGCCGCGGCCCGCTGCGCTCCTTAAGTTGCCCTTCCCCTCGCCCGCAACCACCTCATGGAGCCCCGATGCCGAACCGAAACACGCCTTCCAGAACGCCCAAGGCCAGCGACGCCCAGCTCAACGGCACCAAGGCCGCATCCCGCAACACCGACAGCGGCCCCGCCCACCCGGGACCGGCCGCGGCGGACGACATTCCCTCGCAGCGAGCGGCCCAGGCCCAGGCGCTGGCCGCCGCCATGCCCTTCAACGAGAACAAGCCGCGCGAGCACGGCATGGACGGCGCAATGTCGCCGCCTCGCGGCGCGCAGGCCAAGCCCGCGTCGCGCCTGCCGTTGGCCAGCACGCCCAGCGAGAGCAGCACGTCGGCCAAGGTCGGCGGCGTGGCGCCCGAAGGAACGAACGCGACCATCGGTTCGCTGGACCGTGTGCGCATCGACTCGGCCGGACAGGTGCTGACGACCAACCAGGGCGTGTCGATCGCCGACAACCAGAACTCCCTGAAGGCCGGCCTGCGCGGCCCGGCGCTACTCGAAGACTTCATCCTGCGCGAGAAGATCACGCACTTCGACCACGAGCGCATTCCGGAGCGCATCGTGCATGCGCGCGGCTCCGGCGCGCATGGCTTCTTCGAGTGCTACGAGCCCCTCGCCAAGTACACCAAGGCGGCCCCCTTCAAGGAGGCCGGAAAGATCACGCCGGTGTTCGTGCGCTTCTCGACCGTGGCCGGCGAGCGCGGCTCCAAGGACACGGCGCGCGACGTGCGCGGCTTCGCCGTCAAGTTCTATACCGACGAGGGCAACTGGGACCTCGTGGGCAACAACATGCCCGTGTTCTTCATACAGGACGCCATCAAGTTTCCGGACCTCGTTCACGCGGTCAAGCCAGAGCCCCATCACCAGATGCCGCAAGCCGCGTCGGCGCACGACACCTTCTGGGACTTCGTGGGCCTGATGCCCGAATCGACGCACATGCTCATGTGGCAGATGAGCGACCGCGCCATTCCGCGCAGCTATCGCATGATGCAGGGCTTCGGCGTGCACACCTTCCGCCTGGTCAACGACGCGGGCGAGTCGGTCTTCGTGAAGTTCCACTGGCAGCCGAAGCTGGGCACGCACTCGCTCGTGTGGGACGAGGCGGTGAAGATCTCTGGCGCGGACCCCGACTTTCACCGCCGCGACCTGTGGGAGGCGATCGATGCGGGCGAGTACCCCGAGTGGGAACTGGGCCTGCAGATCTTCACCGAGGAGCAGGCCGCGGGCTTCAGCTTCGACGTGCTCGACGCCACGAAGATCGTGCCGGAGGAGTTGGTTCCGGTGCAGGTCGTGGGGCGGATGGTGCTGAACCGCAACCCCGACAACTTCTTTGCGGAAACCGAGCAGGCCGCCTTCTGCGCCGCGCACATCGTGCCGGGTATCGACTTCACCAACGACCCGCTGCTGGCCGGGCGCATCCACTCGTACGTGGACACGCAGATCTCGCGCCTGGGCGGGCCGAACTTCCACGAGCTGCCCATCAACGCACCGATCGCGCAGGTCCACAACAACCAGCGCGACGGCATGCACCGGCAGGCGATCCACCGCGGCCGCACGGCCTACGAGCCCAACTCGCTCGGCGGCGGCTGCCCGTTCCAGGCCGGCGCCGCGCAAGGGTTCCAGAGCGTCGCGCGCCGCATCGATGTGCAGGCGTCGAGCGACAAGGTGCGCGGCAAGCCCGAGAAGTTCGCGGACCACTACACGCAGGCGAGGCTCTTCTACGAGAGCCAGACGCCGGTGGAGCAGGCCCACATCGCCGCGGCATTCCGCTTCGAGCTCTCCAAGGTGACGGTGCCCGCGGTTCGCGAACGCGTGGTCGCGGGCCTGGTGAACGCATCGGCCGACCTCGCGAGCAAGGTCGCGAAGGGCCTGGGCATGAAGATGCCGGCGCCGCTGCCGCTCGCGCTGCAGACACCGGCGGCGCCCGAAGTCGAGGCGTCGCCCGCCTTGTCGCTGATGGCGCGGCCCGGCGACGGCGGCATTCGCTCGCGCAAGATCGCGATCCTCGTGGCCGATGGCGTGGAGGCGGGCTCCGTAGTCGCGCTGCAGGCGGCCCTTCTCCAGGCCGGCGCCGTGCCGCGGCTGGTGGCGCCGCGGCTCGGAAGCGTCAAGGCCGGCGGTGCGGCCATGCTGGAGCCCGACGCCTCCATGGAGAACTCGCCCGGCTTCCTGTTCGACGCGCTGGTGCTGCCCGACGGCGAGGCGGCCGCGCAGGCGCTGGCCGCGGACGGCCACACGATGGAATTCATCAAGGACCAGTACCGGCACTGCAAGACCATTCTTGCGCTCGGCGCGTCGCAGGCCCTGCTGAGCGAGGCGGGCATTCCGCTGACGCTGCCCGATGGCTCCGAAGACCCCGGCCTGCTGCTGGCGGACGCCGCCCATGCGAAGGCCGTGGCGGTCGATTTCATCGCCGCGGTCGGCAAGCACCGCCACCCGGTGCGCGACAGCGATCCGCCGCGGGTTTGAGGAAGGACCGGCAGGACGGGCGCCGTGGCGGGCCCGCAGCTCACAGCATGAATGAATCCCGGGTGCGCGCGGCGGGGCCTGCCTCGCTCGCGCTGCTTTCATCGTCGGCGGTGGCGATCCGCAGGCGCGCGCGTTCGTGCCGGTGGATGAGATCGCCGCACCGTTCGCGGTCCGCCGCATCGGCGATGGGTTCCTCGCCGCAGTCGATCAGGAACTGCGACTCGTCGAAGCTCAGGCCGTGAAGAATCTCCTGGTCCCGTGAATTGACGGCGAGCAGGTTCTCGCTCGAGAGCTGCGCGCGCCGCTGCGTCGAAATCCGAAGTGTCTTCATGTCGTCTCCTGGTGATTTTCTCGCTGTTCATCCGAACCCGCATGCGAAACCAATCTAGTGCGCTCCCATCGCGCGGCCGTAGGAGGCATCGCAGTCCGCTGTAAGAAACCGAGTGCACTTTCGTACGACGGCGCGGCGGTCGGCATCGTCCTTTCGTCGGCCAGTGCCTACACGACGACAGCGCGCAGGCGCCACCGCGCAACCAGGCGCCCTTCCTAGGATTCGTCCCGATCCTCATCCGGTCGGAGACCCCCACATGAAATTCGAACATCGCACGGACGACGTGGGAGACGGCGTCGGACGCCTGACCCGCCGCGCCGCTTTCCAATCGGGCGCGGCCCTCCTCGGCGCCGGTGGCTGCCTCGCGACGGCCGATGCGCAAACCGGCTCCGCATCGACCGCCGCCCCGTCCGACCTGCCACCCCAGCGCATGCAGATGCAGTTCCAGATCAACGGGCAACTGCATCGGCTGGAAGTCGACACGCGCACCACCCTGCTCGACGCGCTGCGCGAAAACCTGCGCATGACGGGTTCCAAGAAAGGCTGCGACCACGGCCAGTGCGGCGCCTGCACGGTGCTCGTCGAAGGCCGGCGCACCAACGCATGCCTCACGCTGGCCGTGATGCACGACGGCCAGTCGGTCACGACCATCGAAGGCCTGGCGCAGGGCGAGACGCTGCATCCGCTGCAGCAGGCCTTTCTCGACCGCGACGGCTTCCAGTGCGGGTACTGCACGCCCGGACAGATCTGCTCGGCCGCTGGCATGCTGGCCGAGGCGAAGGCCGGCATGCCGAGCCACGTCACGCGCGACCTGGGTGCGCGCGTGGCGCTCACCGACGCGGAGATCCGCGAGCGCATGAGCGGCAACCTCTGCCGCTGCAGCGCATACCCCAACATCGTGGCGGCCATCAAGGACGTGTCGGGGCCGGAGTCGCGCCCATGAAAGCCTTCACCTATGAGCGGGCTGCGTCACCTGAAGCAGCGGCCTCGGCCGCCGCACGCCCCGGGGCGCGCATGATCGCGGGCGGCACCAACCTGCTCGACCTGATGAAGCTGCAGGTGGAGACGCCGGTGCACCTCGTCGACATCAACCGCCTGGGGCTGGACGCCATCGAGCCCACCACCGACGGCGGCCTGCGCATCGGCGCGATGGTGCGCAATGCCGACCTGGCCGCCGACGCGCGCGTGCGCAAGAACTATGCGGTGCTCAGCCGCGCGCTGCTGGCCGGGGCTTCGGGCCAGTTGCGCAACAAGGCCACCACCGGCGGCAACCTGCTGCAGCGCACGCGCTGCTATTACTTCTACGACACCGCCCGCCCCTGCAACAAGCGCCAGCCCGGCTCGGGCTGCTCCGCGCTGCAGGGCTACAACCGCATGCATGCGGTGATCGGGGCGAGCGACCAGTGCATTGCCACGCACCCGTCGGACATGGCGGTGGCCATGCGGGTGCTCGACGCGGCGGTGGAAACGGTGATGCCGGGCGGCACGCGCCGCGTGATTCCCATCGCCGACTTCCATCGCCTGCCCGGCAGCACGCCCCAGCTCGAAACCGACCTTCAGCCCGGCGAAATGATCACCGGCGTCACGCTGCCGCCGCCGGTGCCCGGCCAGCAGGTGTACCGCAAGGTGCGCGACCGGGCTTCGTACGCTTTTGCGCTGGTGTCGGTGGCGGCCATCGTCGATGCCGGCGGTGGGCGCATCCGCTCGGCGCGCATGGCTTTCGGCGGGCTGGCGCACAAGCCGTGGCGCGTGGAGGCGGCCGAGGCGCGGCTGGCGAACACCGTGCTCGACGAGGCGGCCATCGATGCCGCGGCCGACGGCGTGCTGGCCGGCGCGCGCGGGTACGGCCACAACGACTTCAAGCTGCCGCTGGTGCGCCGCACCCTGCAGGCCACGATCAACGAAGCCGCGCGCGCGGCCTGAAGGAACGCCACCATGGAAATGAACGCTCCCTCGGCGCGCAACCCCATCGACGACAACCGCACCGGCCTCATCGGCAAGCCCATCGACCGCGTCGACGGCCGCCTCAAGGTGACCGGCAAGGCGCCCTATGCCTACGAAGTGCAGGAGGCGCCGGGCAAGCCGGCCTACGGCTTCATCGTCGGGGCCACCATCGCGAAAGGCACGGTGGCCGACATCGATGCATCGGCCGCCGAGAAGGCGCCGGGCGTGCTGCTGGTCATGACCCACCGCAACGCGCCGAAGCAGGCGCCCTGGGGGCCTGTGGACGCCAAGGACCGCTTCGCGCGCTCGACGCCCCAGCTCGCGAGCAATGCCGTGCGCTACTACGGCGAAGCGGTGGCCTACGTGGTGGCCGAGAGCTTCGAGGCCGCGCGCTCGGCCGCCGCGCTGATCCGCATCCGCTACGAAGCGGCTCTTGGCGAGTACGACATGGCCGCGGCGCAAGGCAAGGCGGAGAAGCCGAAAGACGACGAAACACAGAAGGCCGACAGCCGCATCGGCGATTTCGACGCGGCCTTCGCCAATGCGCCGGTGCAGGTCGATGCGACCTACACCACGCCGCACCACATTCACGCCCAGATGGAGCCGCACGCCGCCCTCGCCTGGTGGAACGGCGACAGCGTGACGGTGCATTGCGCATCGCAGCTGCTGGAGAGCGCGCAGAACGCCGTGGCCAACACGCTGCAGATAGCGCCGTCGAAGGTGCGCATCGTGAGCCGCTACATCGGCGGCGGCTTCGGCGGCAAGTTGCCCGTGTACGGCGACGTGATGCTCTCCGCCATGGCCGCGCGGCAGCTGCGGCGCCCGGTGAAGACGGCGCTGACGCGCCAGCAGATGTTCCACTTCACCACGCACCGCAGCCAGACCGTGCAGCGGCTGCGCCTGGGCGCCACGCCCGACGGACGGCTCACCGCCATCGGGCACGACTCGCTCTCGCACAGCGCGCGCTTCGACGACTTCTACGAAACCGCCAGCACACAGACGCGCTCCCTCTACGCCGCGCCCAACCGGCTCACCACGCACCGCGTGGTCAGGCTCGACCTGCCGGTTTCCGACTCCACGCGCGCACCGGGCGAGGCAGTGGGCATGCTCGCGCTCGAACAGGCCATGGACGAACTGGCCGGCAAGCTGGGGCTCGACCCCATCGAGCTGCGCCGCCGCAACGAGCCGGCCATGGACCCGGAGAAGAACATCCCGTTCTCCTCCCGCCAGTTGCTGCGCTGCATGGACGAAGGCGCCGAGCGCTTCGGCTGGAACCGGCGCAGCGCCACGCCCGGCGCGGTGCGCGAAGGCCGCTGGCAGATCGGCCTGGGCATGGCCGCGGCCACCCGCAGCAACTACCTGATGGACGCGAGGTGCGCGGTGGCGCTCGACCGCCAGGGCGTGCTCACGGCGCGCATGTCGATGACCGACATCGGCACCGGCAGCTACACCGTCTTCACGCAGATCGCGGCGGAAATGCTCGGCCTGCCGCTGGAGCAGGTGCGCATCGAACTCGGCGACAGCGACTTCCCCGAAACGCCCGGCTCCGGCGGCTCGTGGGGCGCGGCCAGCGCGGGCTCGGCATTGTTCGACGCCTGCACCGCCTTGCGCGCGCAGATCGCACGCCGGCTCGGTGCGAAGCCCGACGAGGTGGTGTTCGCCGGCGGCCGCGTCACGGCGGGTGCGCGCTCCGAAACGCTGGGCGCGCTGGCCGGCACCATCGGCCTGCGGGCCGAGGGGCAGATCAGGAAGGGAGACATGGCGAAGAAGTTCTCGCAGCAGGCCTACGGCGCGCACTTCGCCGAAGTGGCGGTCGACGTGGACACCGGCGAGATCCGGCTGCGCCGCATGCTCGGCGTGTTCGCGGCCGGACGCATCCTGAACATGAAGACCGCCACCAGCCAGGCGACGGGCGCCATGATCTGGGGCGTGGGCTCGGCGCTGTTCGAGGACGCGGTGGTCGACCCCCGGTTCGGTGCCTTCGTGAACCACGACCTGGCCGAGTACCACGTGCCCTCGCATGCCGACATCCCGGCGGTCGAGGCCGTGTTCCTCGACGAGTTCGACGACAAGACCAATCCGCTGAAGATCAAGGGCGTGGGCGAGCTGGGCATCTGCGGCGCGGGCGCTGCGGTGGCGAACGCGGTCTACAACGCGACGGGCGTGCGCATCCGCGACTATCCGCTCACGCTCGACAAGGTAATCGGGCTTCAGCCGCACCAGGACTGAAGGGCGCCTCGTTGTTGCTCCTGCAGGTTCAGGTCCTGGCGGCGTAGATCTGGTCGAGCATCGAGGTCAGCCGCTCGAGGTCCACCGGCTTCGTCAGGTGCGCGAAGAACCCGGCTTCGAAGCTGGTGTCGCGGTCGCTCGGTTGCCCATAGCCCGTGATGGCGATCAGGGCGGGCGGATCGATCAGGTCGGCACGCAGGCGCTTGGCAACCTCATGGCCGTTCATGCCGGGCAATCCGATGTCCAGCAGCACCACGTCGGGCCGCTTCGCCTTGACTGCCTCGATCGCGGCGGCCCCCTCGTGCTCGACCAGGCAGGAGTAACCGAGCGATTCCAGCAGCAGTGCCAGGGTTTCCGCCGCATCGCGGTTGTCGTCCACCACGAGCACCAGCTTTTCGCCCTCGTCGCGCTCGGTGGCTCCCAGCATGTCGGGCGTGGGCGCAACGGGCAGGCGCACCAGGAACTCGCTGCCCTCCCCTGCGCGTCCGGAACTGAACACGCTGACGTAGCCGCCGTGGAGATTGGTCAGCTGCTGCACGAGGCTCAGGCCCAGCCCGAGCCCGCCGCGCGTGCGCGCCAGTTCGTTTTCGCCCTGCACGAAGAGCTCGAAGACCCTCTCGAGATCCTTGCGCGGAATTCCCGGACCATCGTCTTTCACGCTGATCTCAGCTTCCGAGCCGTTGGCGGGATTGGTGCCGAGGCGAATCGCGATCCGCCCGCCGTTGGGGGTGAACTTGGACGCGTTGTGAGCCAGGTTGCCGATGATCTGGATCAGCCGCGCCTTGTCGCCCGTGACCCACAGGTCGGCCCCGCTGACCTGCAGGTCCAGCGTCTGCGACTTCAACGCCATGCCCGGGCGTATGGCCTCCACGCCTTCGACGATCACGTCGCGAAGCCTCACCGGCTTGGCTTCCAGGTGGATGCGCCCGCTCGTGATTCGGCCCACGTCCAGCAGGTCGTCGATGAGCCGCGTCATCTGCCTGAGCTGGCGATCGATGATGCCGCGCGTCTTGTCGAGGATGGGCGACCCCGTCTCCTCGCGCTTGAGAAGCTCGAGCGCGTTGGAGATGGGCGCGAGCGGGTTGCGCAGCTCATGGCCCAGCATCGCAAGGAAGGTGGTCATGCGCCTCCCCTCGTCCTCGAGGGCGGTGATCCTGCGGCGCTCGGTGAGGTCGCGGGTGACCTTGGCAAACCCCTTGTGCTGTCCCGCGGCGTCGTAGATGGCCGTGATCACGACGCTGGCCCAGAAGCGGGTTCCATCCTTGCGCAAGCGCCAGCCTTCGTCTTCGAAGCGCCCCTCGCGCAGGGCGTTGGCCAGTTCCTCGGCGGGCCATCCGCGCGCGGCCACATCGGGCGGATAGAACTTCGAGAAGTGCTGGCCGATGATCTCGTGCGCCTTGTAGCCCTTGTTCTTCTCCGCGCCGAGATTCCAGCTGACCACGTGGCCGGCCGGGTCGAGCATGAAGATCGCATAGTCCTTCACGCCCTCGACGAGCAGGCGGAACCGCTCCTCGCTGGCGCGCAGCGCCTCTTCCTGCTTTCGCCGGTCGCTGTGATCGCGAATGGTCTTGGAATACCCGCGCGTGGCGCCGTTGGCGCCTGTCAGCCGGGTGATGACGATGTTGGCCCAGAAGCGCGAGCCGTCCTTGCGCACGCGCCAGCCCTCGTCCACGAAGCGCCCCAACTTGCCTGCCTGCGCCAGCTCCTCGTCGGGCAAGCCGCGGGAGAGCGTCTCCTGCGGATAGAACACCGAGAAATGGCGCCCCAGGATGTCGGCGTCGTCATAGCCGCTGAGCTGGCGCGCCCCGGCGTTCCAGCTCACGACGTTGCCATCCGGGTCCAGCAGGATGATGGCGTAGTCGATGAGGCTGTCGACCATCTGGCGATAGTCGGCATCGGCCAGGGAGGCGACGGACAATCTGTGCGGTTCGCTGTCTTTCATCGGTTTCAGCGGGCATGTCGGGCCCAGGCTCGTGAGTCTTGCAAGTGTGGGCCATTGCACGCGAACAGCCCGTGGGAAGATTCCTACTCCGCGACCGAGGCCGCAACATCCTCGGGTGGCTCGCGCGGCAACTCGTACAGGAAGAATGGCGGCACATCGGGGCGGCTGCGCTGCAGCAGCGGCTTGGCAACGTTGTAGACCGGCACGCCGTTGATGGTGCGCGCCTCGAGCGTGCCCCGATGCGCGTGGCCGTGGAACACCGCATCGATCGGGTAGCGCAGCAGCGGCTCCTCCAGCCGGCTGCTGCCCAGGAAGGGAAAGATTTCCACCGGCTCGCCCTGCACCGTGCCCACGATGGGCGCGTAGTGCAACAGCGCGATGCGGCGCCGTGTGCGCAGCTTGGCCAGCGCCGACTCCAGCTTCATCGCCTCGTTCAGCGCCTCCTGCACGAACAGCTTGATCGCCGGCTCGCCCCAGGCGCCCAGCGAGCCGCGCCCGAAGCCGCCGGCAAAGCCCTTCACGCCGGCGATGCCCACGCCCTCGATCTCGCAGGCCGAGCCATCGAGCACGCGGACGCCGGCATGCATCAGCGCCCCGGTCACCGCCTCGGGCGTGCCGGACTCGTAGTCATGGTTGCCCAGCACGGCGACGATGGGAATGTGGATCGCACCCAGCTCCTCGACAAGCACCCTGGCCTCTTCGGCCGTGCCGTAGTCGGTCAGGTCGCCGCACAGCAGCAGCGCATCGGCCTCGTCGGCGGCCTGGGCGAAGAGGCTGCGCAGCGTGCCGGCGGAGTCCTTCTGGACATGGATGTCGCCGACGGCGGCAAACCGGATGTGGGAGGACGATTTGGGGTTGGGCATGGCAGCGGGTTCGATGAAGGCGAGCGCCAGAATGTGCCGCGCCGCGCTTCACCGTCATCGGCCCCATCCCGTAGCGGCTGTAGGCGCTTGCCGACGTGCGATGGGGCCCTTTGCCCCGGGCCGCCGCCCGGGGGCCGTCCTAACTTGCACGCATGTCGCCCTTCACCGCGCTCGCACCTTCGCTGGAAGAAGAAGTCGACCCCCATGTGGCCGAGTTCTATCGGCAGACCCTGCGCGCCTTGAACGGTGCGGGCATTCCCTTCCTGGTGGGTGGCACCTTCTCGCATGCGTGCTACACGGGCATCCGCCGGTCGACCAAGGACCTGGACCTGTTCATTCACCGCGAGGACTGCGAGCGCATCGCGCAACTCATGCAGCGGCATGGCTGGCGCACCGAGTTGACCCATCCGCACTGGCTGGCCAAGGTGTACGACGGCAAGGAGTTCATCGACCTGATCTTCAACTCGGGCAACGGCGTGACGCCCGTGGACGAGCGCTGGTTTCGCGGCAACTGCCGCGCCGAGGTCCTGGGCGTGCCAGTGCTCATCGCCAATGCGGAGGACAACCTGCTGTCCAAGGCCTTCATCATGGAGCGCGAGCGCTACGACGGCGGC
The DNA here is from genome assembly GCF_001425205.1 of Variovorax sp. Root411. Lineage (GTDB taxonomy): Bacteria > Pseudomonadota > Gammaproteobacteria > Burkholderiales > Burkholderiaceae_C > Variovorax. The sequence goes on along the minus strand of NZ_LMDW01000020.1, from coordinate 89,006 downwards.
GACATCGCCCACCTGCTGGAGGCCAATGCGGAGCGGCTGGACTGGGCCAGCTTGCTGGAGCGCTTCGGCCCGCACTGGCGCGTGCTGCTGGCCCACCTCACGCTGTTCGGCTACATCTACCCCGGCCAGCGCCACCGCATTCCGGACTGGGTGCTTTCCCGGCTGATGGAGCGCATGGCCGATGAAATCCACGGGCCACCGGCAACGAACGGGAACGTGTGCGCCGGCACCTTGCTGTCGCGCGAGCAGTACCTCCACGACGTGGAGCGGCTGGGCTACGTGGACGGACGCCTCACCGCCGCGAGCAGCATGACGGCCGAGGACGTGGCGTTGTGGACGGCGGACATCCACGCCAGGAAGCCGCATTGCACCGCGGGCGGGCCGTAGCGCTTGCGCAGTGGCGCCGGGTTCAGGCGGTGCGGGCGGCCACCAGCGCCGCCCACGGCATGCGGCGGAAAGCCACGTCGAGGCTCACGGTGCCACCAGCGGCCGCCACGGGTTCGCCGGTCAGCACGTTCTTCATCACGCCCCCGTCGTGGCCTGCGGGAAGCCGCACCGACGTGCCGCGCCACCTACCCGCATCGGGCAAGACCACGGCATGGCCCGCCGTTTCCCGATGCGGGAGCCCGACGAACAGCCGGCTCGCCACGATCACGAGCATCCGGTCGGCGTGCGCGCGCGCAAACGCCACGACGTGCCTCGACAACGGCCCTTCGACCGCCAGTGCCTCGTAGCTGCCCTCGCCGAACAGCATGGGCTGCTGCCGCCGCAGCGACAGCAGGCGCCAGATGAACCAGAGCTTCGCGCGGCCATCGTGCGGGGCCGCCGCCATCGCGCCCACCCGTTCGGCCATGCCATCGCTGTCGGCCACGGCATGCAGCTCGTCGAGGCGCTGCTGGCGCAGCGCGTAGTCGACCGGGCGCCGGTTGTCCGGATCGACGAGGCTCAGCTCGATGAGTTCGCTGCCCTGGTAGAGATCGGGCACGCCGGGGGAGCCGTACTTGAGCAAGGTCAGGGTCAGGCTGTTCCAGGCGCCGAACCACGCCAGCCTGTCCGCCATGCGCTGGATGTCGGACAGGCAGGCGCCTTCGCTCGGGTCGCCCAGGATCTCGCGCACGAAGGCCTCGAGCACCGCCTCGTAGTCGGCATCGGGTTGGGACCACCGCGTGCGCAGCTTGGATTCGCGCGCGGCCTTCTGCATGTAGTGCCAGATGCGGTTGCTGTAGCCCGCGACCGCATCTGCGGCCAGCCCGCCCACTGGCAGGGTGCCGAGCAACGTCTGGTAGAGCAGGTATTCGTCCGCGCGCGAGGGAGCTTCGCCGCCGGGCAGCTTCCTGTGCGCACCGCGGCACTGCGCGTGCCATCGCGCCAGCGCGTGCATCCACTCATCGGGCATCTCGGACAGCACGTCGATCCGGTTGCGCACGTCCTCCGAGCGCTTGTTGTCGTGCGTCGAGGTGGCCAGCATCGTGTGCGGCCAGCGCAGCGCGCGGTCGGCGCTGAGCGCGTGGAATTCCTCGACCTCGATGCCGAAGCGGTCGGGCTCGCCACCGACTTCGTTGAGCGAACAGAGCGGAAAGTAGCGGTAGAACGCGGTGTCTTCCACGCCCTTGGCTGCCACCGGCGCGCTGAACTGCTGGAAGCGCCGCGCGAAGTGGCGCGCCCGTTCGCCCAGTGCCGGCGCGGCCGGAACGGCCTCTCCCCGCAGTGCGCTGCGCACGAAGAGGAAGATCGAGCGGTCGGCATCGCCGCTGCTGCGGGCGGCCGCGTCGACGGCCTCGTCGATGACCCGCTCGTCCTGCCCCGAAAGGCCATCGACGATGTAGGTGCGATACACCGGCATGCACGAAGCCACGCCCGCGAGGGCCCGGCGCAGCGCGTTGAGCGTGTAGTCGCGCGTGCTGCGGTCGGCGCGGGCGATGCGCAGCAGCTCGGTGGCCAGCACGTTGAGCTCCGAAGCGAGCGCGTTGCGCATCACCTCCCGACGGCCCGACCGCGCCACCGCGGCAAAGTCCTGCGTGTCGCCGGTGAAGCGCTGCCAGGCGTGGCGCACATCCGACTCGGCTGCCGTGTCGACCAGCACGCCGTTGGCAACGTTGGCGAAGCGATAGCCCGTGGTCCCGTGCACGTGCCAGGTCTCGGGCACTTCCTCGTTCGCGCCCGCGATCTTCTCGGCAACCACGTACAGCGGCCGTGCGGGCCGCCCTTGCGCATCGGCGGCCGGCAGCACGAGACCGGCACGGCGCGCATAGCCCTCCTGCAGCTTGCGGAAGTAGCCGGCGGGGTCGTAGAGCCCGTCGGGGTGGTCGATGCGCAGGCCGTCCACCGCACCGGACGCGGCGAGCTCCAGCACGAACGACTGCGTGGCCTCGAACACCTCGTCGCGCTCGATGCGGATGGCGGCAAGGTCGTTGATGTCGAAGAAGCGCCGGTAGTTGATCTCGTCGGCCGCCATCCGCCAGTGCGCGAGCCGGTACGCCTGCGCCTCGATCAGCCGGTGCAGCGCGTCGCGCGCTTCCGGCAAGGCGAGGTTCAGCTCCGCCACCGACGCCTGGATCGCCTGCGCCACCGCGGGGCGCCGCCGCACGAGCAGCGCAAGACGGGCCTTGAGCAGCTCCTTGTCGCGCACACGCTCGGCGCGTTCGTCCGGCGACGCCGCGTTGCGTCCGGGCAGGTGGCCGAACGCGGTGGCAAGGCTTGCGAGATGCCCGGATGCGGTTGCATCGCCAAGCCGCGCGAGCGCCCGCTGCAGCACCGCCGGGTAGCTCTCGGGCGCGAGCGGAAAGCGGTGATCGAAGTAGCGGATCGCCAGGCTGCCGGCCGCATCCTCGAAGCGAAGAATCAGTTCGCCGTTTTCCAGCACCTCGCCGTAGTGCCCACCGAGCACGGGCAGCAGCACCCTGCCGGCAAGCTCCACGTTGAGCGGTTGCCAATCGATGTCGAAGTGCTGCGCGAACAGCGAGGCGGGGCCGTTCTCCAGCACGTCCATCCACCATGCGTTGTCGGCGCCGAACGCGCCCATGTGGTTGGGCACCATGTCCAGCAACTGGCCGAGGCCGTTGGCCTTCAGCGCGGCGACGAAGCGCGCGAAGCCTTCGGCGCCACCCAGCTCGGGGTTGATCTCCGCGTGCGCCACCACGTCGTAGCCATGCATGCTGCCGGCGCGCGCCCGCTGGATCGGCGAGCAGTACACATGGCTCACGCCGAGCCTTGCAAGGTACGGCAGCACGCGGATCGCCTCGTCGAAGCCGAAGTCCTTGTGCAGCTGCAGCCGGTAGGTGGCGCGCGGCACGCGGGTCTGCAGGCCGGGCGAGGCCGCGTGTTCGACAAGGCGCGGCCTCTGGGCACGCAGCAGCCGGCCGAGGCCGCGCATGCGTTCGCCGCCAGCCAGCGCCGCGCCCGAGACGGGCAGCTTGCGCCGCCAGTTGGGATGCGTGTCGACCGTGCCCGGCATGTTGGCCTGGGCGACCACCTCCGCCACGTCTTCGAGCTGGACCAGCATCAGCGCCGACGGCGAGGCCGCCAGGAAGGCGTGCGCCGCTTCCACGATGCGGCCAGCCGGCATCGCAAGGCCGGCGGCCTGCGCCATCTCCTCGCGTGACAGCAGGCCGGCTTGCCGCATCGCCTGCATCAGCTGCATGCGCTCGTGCGCCCGGTCCGTCAGCTGCGTGTCGAAGATCGCCGGATCGGGAAACAGGCCGAGTGCGAGGCGCTCCCGAAGGTCTTGCGCTGTCCACCAGCCCGCGAAGGTCGCGAGGTCGTGCGTGCTGACTGCCGCCAGCGCGGCCGGCGGATAGGCGGCGGGCGGCTTGAATCCGCCACCCTGTGGCTCCTTCTCGAAATAGAGCAGGCGATAGGACAACACGTCGGCCCGCGAGAGCGCATCGCGCAACGCGTCGTCGACCGTGCCCAGGTCTTCGCCCACCACCATGCAGCGGTGCCGGTGGCTCTCTATCGCCACCACGGCCAGCATCTCGTCCAGCGCGTAGTGGACGTAGGCGCCCTCTTTCGCATCGCGCCCGGGCGGAATCCAGAACAGGCGCATCAGGCCCATCACGTGGTCGATGCGCAATGCGCCCGCGCCGCGCATGCCGGCACGCAGCGTGTCGATGAAGTAGCGATAGCCCTCCGCGCGCAGGCGGTCGGGGCGCAACGGCGGCAGGCCCCAGCCCTGGCCTGCGGGGTTGAATTCGTCCGGCGGCGCACCGACGCTGGCACCTCCGGCAAGGCCCTGCTGCAGGGACCAGGCGTCGGAGCCGGCGCGGTCGACCGACACCGCCAGGTCCACATACAGGCCAACGCCCATGCCGAGCGCGCCGCAGCGCGCGGCGGCCCGGGCCAGTTGGCCGGCGGCCAGCCACTGGAGGTACTGGTGGAACTGCACGCGCTGCGCATACACCACCGCGAATGCACTCACCTCGGCGGAATCCGGGTCCTGGTAGGCACCGGGCCACGCGTGCCAGTCCCACGCGCCCCCTTCGTGCGTGAGGAAGTGGGCCTGCAGCGCTTCGAAAAGAGCGTGCCGGCGCAGCGCCTCGCCACGCTGCGCGACGAAGGCCAGGAACTCCCGGCCCGTTTCGTCGGCCGGCCCTTCGGAGGACAGATGGCGCTCGCAGAAATGGGCGAACAGCAAGGCGAGCACTTCGAACTTCGCGGCAGCCACGCCCGGGTAGTCCACCAGCGGCGCCGCGCGCAGGGCGGCAAGGCCCGACTGGAAATCAGGCGAATGCACCCGCTCGCGGGCCGGTGCGCAATCGGCGAAGTCCGGCACTGCCTCCACGTCGATGCAGAGCACATTGAGCTGCAGGCGGGACGAAGGGCTGTAAGGGCTCGCGTGCTGCGGGGTGCTGGCGAACAAGGCGTGCAGCGGATTGAGGCCGATGATGTCGGCGCCCTGTGCCGCCATCTGCACGGCCAGTTCTTCCAGATCGCTGAAGTCGCCGATGCCCCAGTTGCGCGGCGAGCGCAGGCTGTAGAGCTGCACCGACACGCCCCACACGCGGCCGCCGTCGCGCACCGCGGGAGGCCGGTAGCAACGGCCCGGCGAGGCCAGCACCAGCGTCTCGCCGCGCAGGCCTTCGCCTTCGATGCGCAGCCGGTAGTAGCCTGCCTCGAGGCCCGACGGGAGCTGCAGGACGCGCTCGCACACATGCCCGCCGCTTTCGATGCGGCCGGTTTCGGGCAGCGCCACGGCATCCGCTTCGCCTTGCCGCGTACGGCCTTGTTCGTCGATGAGCTCCCATCGAAGCCGCTTCACCGAAGCCGGCAGCCGCAGCGGCACCTGCCATTCGCGGCTCGACGCCTGCACGGCCACGACCGGCGGCAGCGCTTCGGAGCAGCGCGCGCGGTGTGCCGCCTCGAGGGCGCGCGCCGTGTCGGCCGCATCGCCGATGTGCACACCGAACTCGGCGAGCAGCGCGATCAGGCTCTGCGCAGAAACTTCGCGACGCACGCCGAATGCATCGAAATAGCCGGTGTCGATGCCGAAGTGCTCGCACAGCCGTCCGAGTTCGCCAGTGACGCCGTGGGGGTGCGGCTCATGCGCCATGCAGCTCTTCCAGCGTCACATGCACCGCGCCGCGCGCGCAGCGCAGGCTGCCCTGGCGATCGCTCACGCCGTCGCTGTAGACCACGGCGCCCGGCAACGGCTCGACGCCATCGGCCGTCTGCGAACCGAAGTGAGCGAGCAGGTGCAACCGCGCCCCAGGCTGGCCTTGTTGCAAGGGCCCCAGGCTCCACTGCACCTGGAGCAGGTCGTTCTCGCAGCGGTAGCTGCCCGCGCCCGCGGTACCGGCGAGCCGCGGCGCCACGAAACGCTGGCGCAGGCGCAGCAGTTGCGTCACCTCGCTGAGCCTCGCGAAATGCGCGCGCGCGCCGCGCTCGCGCCAGTGCAGCTTCGACGCGAGAAAGGTCGATTCGGCATTGGGGTCGGGAATGCGCGCGCGGGCGGCATCGTCGGCAAACGCCGCGAAGCCGCCGAACTCCGAGCGCCGGCCATCGGACACCGCCGCCGCCAGCTCGGGGCCGAAGTCGCAGAAATACTGGAACGGGGTGGAGGCGGCGAATTCGTCGCCCATGAAGAGCATCGGCACATGCGGAGACAGCAGCAGGCACGCCAGCGCCGCACGCACCAGCACCGGATCGCCCAGCGCATGGATGCGCTCGCCGAATGCGCGGTTGCCGACCTGGTCGTGGGTCTGGAGGAAGGAGACGAACGCCTGTGGCGGCAGCCGCGTGCTCGGCTCGCCGCGCCGCTCGCCCTGGCGGAAGGCCGAGGGCTGCCCCTGGTAGATGAAGCCCTCGGCCAGCGCCTGCGCGAAACGGCACACCGGGTCGTCGGCATAGTCCGCGTAGTAGCCGTCGCGCTCGCCGGTGGCCAGCACGTGCACCGCGTGGTGCAGGTCGTCGTTCCACTGCGCCGTTGCCGCGACGGGCAGGCCACGGTCGTCGCGTACCAGCATCGAGGCCTGGTTGGCATCGTTTTCCACCACCAGGTGAATGAGGCGCTCGCGGGCGGGGCCGGCGTCCAGCGCCTCGCGGATTTCCCGCACGATGTGCGGCCGCGTTTCGTCGTGGATCGCGTGGATGGCGTCCATGCGCAGGCCGTCGAAGCGGAACTCTTCTGTCCAGTAGAGCGCGTTGTGGAGGAAGAAGTCGCGCACGGTGCGCGAGCCCGGACCGTCGAAATTGATCGCGCTGCCCCACGGTGTCTGCCGGCCGGGGTTGAAGAACTCGGGGCAGTAGGCGTGCAGGTGATTGCCCTCCGGACCGAAGTGGTTGTAGACCACGTCCAGCAGCACCATCAGCCCGAGCGAATGCGCGGTATCGACCAGTGCCTTGAGGTCGTCCGGCGTGCCGTAGGCGGCGTCGGGTGCGAACGGCAGCACGCCGTCGTATCCCCAGTTGCGCCGGCCCGGAAAGTCGGCCAGCGGCATGAGTTCGACGGCGGTGATGCCGAGTTCGGCGAGCTCGCCGAGCCGCTCGCGCGCCGCATTGAACGAGCCCTCTTCGGTGAAGGCGCCTATGTGCAGTTCGTAGATCACGGCCTCTTCCCACGGACGGCCGCGCCAGGCGTCGTCGGTCCAGGCGAAGCGGTGCGGGTCCATCACGACGCTCGGGCCATGCACGTCGTCGGGGTTGAATCGCGAGGCCGGATCGGGCACGCGCGTGCCGTCTTCCAGCCGGAAGCTGTAGCTGTCGCCATGCCCTGCTTCGGGCACGAGCAGCCGATGCCAGCCGCGTTGGTCGCGGTCCATGGGCCGGGAGACCGCCTCGCTGGCGGCGGCGCGATGTTCGAGCACGATGGACGCCGCCGACGGCGCCCAGAGTGCGAACTCCACCCCGCCACCCGCCTGCACGGTGGCGCCGAACGGCATGTGGTGCGAACGGGTGCTCATGGGGTGCCTCCGGGGTTCATGGCCGCATGCCGGGCCGGTTCAACACCGCGAGCGAGCGGCATTGGAGGGGATAGGCCGGCTGCGTCCACGCCGGAGCCGGCGTGGCGGCGTCGACGGTGGCGAACGGCGGCGCGCTGCCGGCGGTGTCGACCAGCAGCCGCCAGGCCCCATGCGGGGTCGCCGGCAGCGTGAAGGGAATCTCGTCGTGGTGGGCGTTGAACAGCACCAGGAAATCGTCGTCGTGCTGCGCCTCGCCGCGCGGCCCGCGGTCGACGATGCCGCCGCCGGGGATGTACATCGCGATGCAGCGCGCGTTCGGGTCGTTCCAGTTCTCGGGCTGCATCTCCGTGCCGTCGGGCTTGAGCCAGTGCACGTCGGTCACGCTCTCGCCTTCCGCAGGCTGGCCCGCGAAGAACGAACGGCGGCGGAACGACGGGTGCGCACGCCGCAGCGAGATCATGCGTTCGACGAAGCTCGTCAGCGCCGAACTCTCCGGCGAGGGCGTCCAGTCGAGCCAGCCGATCTCGTTGTCCTGGCAATAGACGTTGTTGTTGCCCTGCTGCGTGTGGCCGCGCTCGTCGCCCGCCAGCAGCATCGGCACACCCTGCGAGAGCAGCAGCGTGGCCAGCAGGTTGCGTTTCTGCCGCTCGCGCAGCGTGAGCACCTCGGGGTCGTCGGTGGGACCTTCGGCGCCGCAGTTCCACGAGACGTTGTGGCTGTTGCCGTCGCGGTTGTCCTCGCCGTTGGGTTCGTTGTGCTTGTCGTTGTACGAGACGAGGTCGTGCAGCGTGAAGCCGTCGTGCGCGGTCACGAAGTTGATGCTGGCGGTGGGCTTCTTGCCCGACCAGCCGTACAGGTCCTCGGAGCCGGTGACGCGCCTGGCCATCTCGCCGAGCAGCCCGCCATCGCCCTTCCAGAAGCCGCGCATGCCGTCGCGGTACTGGTCGTTCCATTCGGCCCAGCCGAGCGGAAAGTTGCCCACCTGGTAGCCGCCGTGGCCCAGGTCCCAGGGCTCGGCGATGAGCTTCACGCGGTTGAGCGTCGGGTCCTGGCGGATCGCGTCGAAGAACCCGCCGAGGTTCTCGACCTTGCCCGACTCGCGCGCCAGCGCCGAAGCCAGGTCGAAGCGGAAACCGTCGACGTGCATCTCCTCGGCCCAGTAGCGCAGCGAGTCCATCACGAGCTGCAGCGCGTGCGGATGCTCCAGGTTCACGGTGTTGCCGCAGCCGGTGAAGTCGTCGTAGTAGCGGCGGTTGTCGGCATTGGCGATGTAGTACGAGGCGTTGTCCACGCCGCGCATCGACAGGGTCGGCCCGAGCTGGTTGCCCTCGCAGGTGTGGTTGTAGACCACGTCGAGGATCACCTCGATGCCTGCCGAATGCAACGTCTTCACCATGGTCTTGAACTCCTTCACCTTGCCCGAGGCGCTGTAGCGCGTCTCGGGAGCGAAGAAGGCCAGCGTGTTGTAGCCCCAGTAGTTCTGCAGGCCGCGCTCGGCAAGGTGCCGGTCGTTGAGGAAGCTGTGCACCGGCAGCAGCTCCACCGTGGTCACGCCCAGGCGCTTGAGGTAGTCGACCACCGGCGCGCAGCCCAGGCCGGCGTAGGTGCCGCGCAGCGCGGGCGGCACGTCGGGGTGCGTCATGGTGAAGCCGCGCACGTGCATCTCGTAAATCACCATGTCCTGCCACGGCACGGAGGGGCGGCGGTCGTCGCCCCAGGTGAAGGCGGTTTCGAGCACGCGGCCCTTGGGCATCAACGGCGCGCTGTCGCGGCGGTCGAAGGAAAGGTCTTCGCGCTTGCTGCCCACGGTGTAGCCGTACAGCGCATCGCCCCAGCGCAACTCGCCCGCCAGGTCCTTCGCGTACGGATCGACCAGCAGCTTGTTGGCATTGAAGCGATGCCCCTCCTCGGGCTTGTAGCGGCCGTGCACGCGGTAGCCGTAGGCCTGGCCGGGGCGCGCCTCGGGCAGGTAGCAATGCCATACGCCGTCGGTGCGTTCGGGCATCGCGATGCGCTGCAGTTCGTGGCGCCCGCGCTCGTCGAACAGGCACAGCTCGACGCCGTCCGAATGCTGCGAGAACAAGGCGAAGTTGACGCCCCCTCCGTCCCACGTGGCGCCGCGCGGATAGGGCCGGCCGGGCCAGACGGCCGTGATCGACGGATTGGGTTTTCGTGTCATTCAGTGCGGCAGGCGATCGTTGCCGGGACGCGGGGTGGAACTGTCGACGGTGGTCACGCTCGGCGGCGGCTTGCCGCCCCTGATCTGCCGCGGCCACCAGTGTTCGATCTGCGCCTTCGCCCAGTCCTTGCCTGCCAGCCCGAAGGCCAGGGCGAGCGCAAAGACCACGCCGGCGAGGATCACGAGGAAGCTCTCGCGCACGATGTCGCCGCCAACCTTGATCTGGTCGAGCGCGATCAGGATCACGAACGCCATCACCGCGTACTGCGCGACCTTGCCGAAGAGCGCCGCGTCCTGCATCTGGATGCCGCGGAAGTAGCTGGCCACCGCATCGCCCACGAAGCGCGCGAAATAGGAGCCAAAAGCCAGCACCAGCAGCGCCACGAACACGTTCGGCACGAACCAGACGATGCGCCCGAGCAGGTCGGCGATGTAGCTCAGCCCCATGCCGTTGAAGGCGATGAGCAGCGAGGCGAAGATCACCAGCCAGTACGCCAGGATGCCGAACAGGCTGCTGGTGTCGCCCGCGAGCCCGCCCTGGCGCAGGAAGTTGTCGAGCCCCGCGCGCTCGGTCAGCACGTTGAAGTTGACGGCGCGCAGCGCCTTGGTCACCGCGAAGCGCACCGCCTTGGCAATCAGCCAGCCGGCGATGACCACGACCACCGCGATCAGCAGGCGCGGCACGAAGGCCCCGACCTGGTAGAGGATGGCGCGCAGCGGCTCCAGGTGGATGCTGAAGTTGTCCATGGTGTGGGCTCCCTTGGGGTTGCGTCGGCAGCGTCAGGCGCGGGACGGTTGGATGAGTGCGAGCACGCCATGCAGCGGCACCTGCGCCCAATCGACACGGTTGTCGAGTTCGTAGCGCAACTCGTAGAGGGCTTTGTCGAGCTCGAACAGGCCGAGCAATTCGCCGTCGAGGGCCCCGCCGTAGCCCGCCAGGAAAGCCTCGCGCGTCGCTTGCTCCCACGCGATGGCCGGCGCGGCCAGCCGCTCGGCTTCGTCGGGGCTCTGCGCCACCCGGCGCAGCGCCGACCAGCGCGCATAGTTGAACGAGCGCAGCATGCCGGCCACGTCGCGCAGCGGCGAGCTCTTGGTGCGGCGCTCCTCGAAGCTGCGCGCGGGCTCGCCCTCGAAATCGATGATGACGAAGTCGTTGTCCTTCACCAGCACCTGGCCGAGGTGGTAGTCGCCGTGGTAGCGGCTCTTGATACCGGTGCCTTCCACGGGGCGGCGCGCCTCGATGCCGGCCTGCAGCGTATCGGCCGCGGCGAGCAGCGTGCGTGCATCGGCCTGCACGGCAGGCGGCAGCAGGTCGAGCCGCTCCCGCAACAGCGCGAGCGTTGCCGCCGCATCGCTCGACGCATGCGACTTGAAGCCGGCAAAGTCGGCGGCCGCCAGCGGCTCGGGGTCGAATGCGGCGGCGCCCGTGCGCACGGCGAGCGCCTGGTGCAGCTCGGCGGTGCGGCGGCCCAGCGTGGCCATCAGCGCGAGGAAGCCGCCGTGCACTTCGGATACGCCGGGCGCGCTGCCGTCGGTGGTGGCCACGTCGCGCAGGAAGCGCTCGAGATAGCCCAGCGTGTAGTCCCAGCCGTCGCCCTGGTTCGCCACATAGCTCTGCACCATGGCGAGCGTGATCGTGCGCCCGTCGTTCGCCATGTATTCGAGCGCGCCGAGCACCGGCACGCAGTGCGGGTAGCGCGCCACCTCGGTCAGGAAGCGGCCCATCTCCAGCTCGGGGTTGATGCCTTCGCGCACGTGCCGATAGCCCTTGAGGAACAGGGTCTCGTCCAGCGTGACCACGGTGTTGCTGCTCACGCCGCTCGGGCGGCCCACAGGCAGCGCGTCGATGTCGGCGCCGGCCTGCGCGAACGCCGCCGTCGGCTTGAAGACCAGCCTGCCGTTCGCCGTCGCGAGCTCGGTCCCCTTGCCGATGGCACGCACCAGCTCGCGGCAGAAGGCCTCGTCGTAGAAGGCGTCGCCCATCAGCCCGACCTGTGCCTGCTGCCGCACCTTCGCGATCGCGGCCTGCGCCACGCCGGCCATGCGCTCTTCGTCGCGCTCTTCCCACGCCAGTGCGAGCGGCATGAAGTAGGTGGCCCCCCCGTGCGGGCCGTCGAGGTCCAGGAGCGGCAGCATCCAGCTCAGGCCGCCGACCTCCCACACGGCATGGTCCACCAGCCGTGCGCGCCGGATGGCCGTGCCCTTGGAGGCATACCAGCGCTGGATCTCGATGTGGCGCGGCAAGATCTCCAGCTCGAACTGGTTGCGCATGCGCTCGGCCATGCTGATGCGCCATGGCATCACGCGGTCGCGGAAGAAGCTGGTCCAGCCGTCGAACAGCACCAGCGTGGGCCACTCCTGCAGCGCCACGCCTTCCTGGTGCCAGCTCGGCGCATCGGCCTCGGCGGTGAGCTTGAACCAGTAGAAGCCGTACGAAGCCAGCGTGAGCAGGTACGGCAGCTCGCCGATGGGGGGGAACGGCGCGCGCCCCAGCATCTCGATGGGCACGAAGCCCTTGAACTCCGACAGGTCGAGTTCCACCGGCTGCGCGGCACGCGACAGGTTGAACACCGTCAGCACCACGTCGCTGTCGTACTCGCTCAGGTAGGCCAGGATCTTGCGGTTGCCGGGCTTCAGGAAGCGGCGCCTGCCGCGCCCGAAGGCGTGGCTGGTCTTGCGCACGGCGAGCATGCGCCGGGTCCAGTTGAGCAGCGAGCTGCTGTCGCGCGCCTGCGCCTCGACGTTGAGCGCCTCGTAGCCGAACATCGCGTCCATGATCGGCTGCAGGTACAGGCGCTGCGGGTCGGCGCGCGAGAAGCCGGCGTTGCGGTCGGGGCTCCACTGCATGGGCGTGCGCACGCCGTTGCGGTCGCCCACGAACACGTTGTCGCCCATGCCGATCTCGTCGCCGTAGTAGATGATGGGCGAGCCCGGCATGGACAGCAGCATGCCGTTCATGAGCTTCACGCGATCGGGGTCGTTCTCCATCAGCGGCGCGAGCCGGCGGCGGATGCCCAGGTTGATGCGCGCGCGCATGTCGGCGGCGTACATGGTGTACATGTAGTCGCGCTCCTTGCTGGTCACCATCTCGAGCGTCAGCTCGTCGTGGTTGCGCAGGAAGATGGCCCACTGGCAGCCCTCGGGGATGTCGGGCGTCTGCGCCATGATCTCGACGATGGGATGCCGGTCTTCCTGTGCGATGGCCATGTACATGCGCGGCATCAGCGGGAAGTGGTAGGCCATGTGGCACTCGTCGCCGTCGCCGAAGTACTCGCGCACGTCCTCGGGCCACATGTTGGCTTCGGCCAGCAGGAAGCGGTTGCGGTACTGCGCGTCGATGGCCGCGCGCAGCCGCTTGATCACCGCGTGCGTCTCGGGCAGGTTCTCGTTGCTGGTGCCGTCGCGCTCCACCAGGTAAGGAATGGCGTCGAGCCGGAAGCCGTCCACGCCCATGTCGAGCCAGAAGCGCATCGTCTTCAGGATGGCTTCCATCACCGCCGGGTTGTCGAAGTTCAGGTCGGGCTGGTGGCTGAAGAAGCGGTGCCAGAAGTACTGCTTGGCCACCGGGTCCCAGGTCCAGTTGGAGGTCTCGGTGTCGGTGAAGATGATCCGCGTGCCCTGGTAGATCTGGTCGGTGTCGCTCCACACGTAGAAGTTGCGCTCGGGCGAACCGGGCGGCGCGAGCCGCGCGGCCTTGAACCACGGGTGCTCACTGGAAGTGTGGTTGATGACCAGCTCGGTGATCACGCGCAGGCCCCGCTTGTGCGCCTCGGCCAGCATCTCGCGGAAATCGTCGAGCGTGCCGTACTGCGGGTGCACGTCCTCGTACTCGGAGATGTCGTAGCCGTCGTCGCGCAGCGGCGAGGGATAGAAAGGCATCAGCCAGATGGTGTTGACGCCCAGTTCCTTCACGTAGTCGAGCTTGGCGGTGACGCCCTTGAAGTCGCCCATGCCGTCGTTGTTGGAGTCGAAGAAGGCCTTGACGTTGAGTTGGTAGATCACTGCGTCGCGGTACCACAGCGGATCGTCGCTGTTGTCGATCTCGACGGTTTCGAGTGCGATGTGCGAGACGGGTGCATTCATGGGCCGGCGACCTCCTCACAGGAAGTAATCGAAGTCGCGCTCGTCGCCATGGCGCCGACGGACCACGAAGATGTGCGCAGGCACGCTGCGCGGATCGAGCCTCACGTAATGCCAGTCGCCCTGCCAGGTGAAGCGCTGGCCGCTCAGCAGGTCGTGCATCTGGAAGGCGCGCGAAGAAGGAACGCCGACGCTTCGAGGCTCCAGCCCGAGCCAGCCCGACTGCGGTTCGTGCGGATCGAGGTTGACGACGGTGACGATCACATTGAGGCCGTCCGGCGATTCCTTGGCATAGGCCAGCAGCCGGTCGTTGTCGATGTGCAGGAAGCGCAGGCTCCGGTCCCACTGCAGCGCCGGGTTCTCGTGGCGGATGCGGTTCACCCGCGCGATGAAGGGCGCGAGGCTCGCGGGATCGTCGTGGTTCCAGTGGCGCAGCTGATACTTCTCGGAGTCGAGGTATTCCTCGCTGCCCGGTCCGCGCGGCAGGTGCTCGCGCAGCTCGTAGGCCGGCCCGTAAATGCCGTAGTTGGCCGCCAGAGTGGCCGCCAGCACCAGCCGCGCCATGTACACGGCGGGCTCGCCTGTCTGCAGTTGCTCGTGCAGGATGTCGGGCGTGTTGGGCCAGGCATTCGGGCGGAAGTAGTCGATGCCGGGGGCGCTCGAAAGCTCGGTGAAGTACGCCTGCAGCTCCTGCTTGGTGTTGCGCCAGGTGAAGTAGGTGTACGACTGCGAGAAGCCCAGCTTCGCGAGCCGGTGCATCACCTTGGGCCGCGTGAAGGCCTCTGCAAGGAAGATGGTGTCCGGGTGTTCGCGCTTCACCTCGCCGATGGCCCACTCCCAGAACGGGAAAGCCTTGGTGTGCGGGTTGTCCACCCGGAAGATGCGCACGCCCTCCCCGATCCAGTGGTCGATCACGCTCTTGAGCTCGGCCCACAGTTCGCGCCATTCCCTGCACTCGAAGTTGAACGGATAGATGTCCTGGTACTTCTTGGGCGGGTTCTCGGCGTATTGCACGCTGCCGTCCGGGCGCCAGCGGAACCAGTCGGGATGCTCCTTCACGTAGGGATGGTCGGGCGCGCACTGGAAGGCGATGTCGAGCGCGATCTCGAGGCCGTGTTCCGTGGCGCGTGCAAGCAGCCGCCGGAAGTCCTCGGGGGTGCCGAGCGCCGGAAGGATCGACTTGTGCCCGCCTTCTGCCGCCCCGATGGCCCAGGGGCTTCCCACGTCTTCGGGGCCGCTGGCGAGCGCGTTGTTGGGGCCCTTGCGCTGCACGCGGCCGATCGGATGGATTGGCGGAAAGTACAGCACGTCGAACCCCATCGCCGCGATGGCCGGCAGGCGCGCTTCCACATCCTTGAAGGTGCCGTGCACCCCCGGCTGGGGACTGGTGGAGCGCGGGAACAGCTCGTACCAGGTGCTGAAGCGCGCGCGCTCCCTGTCGACGGCCAGCGGCAGCTCGACGGGGTAGCGCACCTCATGCCGCCTGTCGGGATGGCGGCGCACCAGCGCGGCGTATTCCTCGTCGAGCGCCAGGGCCTTGAGCGAACCGATGTCGAAGCCGGGGTCGGCCGCCATGGCGTCGAGTTCGGTCGCCCAGCGCTGGAGCTCGATGCGGTCGGCACCCTCCGCCCGCGCGGCGGCGGCGGCGATTTCGAGCGCACCGATCTGGGCCGCGATGCGCACGTCGGCAGGATCGACGCGCCGCGTGAGTTCGTGGTGCCACGAGTCGAAGGAATCCACCCACGCAACGCAGGTGTACACGTAGCGCCCGAGGGACGGCGGCGTGAACGCGGCTTCCCATACGTCGTTGCCGAGCGGCTTCATCGGCACTTCGCGGAAGTCGCTTTGCTCGTGCGCGCGCCAGCACAAATGGACCCGCAGCACGTCGTGCCCGTCGGTGAAGCAATGCGCGCGAACCTGGACCCGCTCGCCGACCACGCACTTGATGGGAAACCGCCCGTTGTCCACGCATGGCAGGACGGTATCGATCACGGCACGGACGGCGCCCTTCTCGATTTCCGCCGCGGCGGGTACGGGACGCGTCGCAAAGATGTTCTTCATGAGGCGCTGTGCTCCAGGATCAGCGTGGACAACGGCGGCAGCGTCAGGCACACCGATTGCCTTCGGCCATGCGAACGCACGGGGGCCGCTTCGACGCCCCCGAAATTGCCCCAGCCGGAGCCGCCGAACTCGGTGGCGTCGGTGTTGATCAGCTCGCGCCAATGGCCGCCGAGCGGCACGCCCAGCAGGTAGTTGGTGCGCGGCACCGGGGTCATGTTGCTCACGACGAGCAGCGGCGGACTGCCGTCGCTCGCCTTGCGCAGGAACGCGAACACGCTGGTGTCGGCATCGTCGGCTGCAATCCATTCGAATCCCGGCGACGAAAAGTCCAGCTGATGGAGCGCGGGCGCGCCGCGGTAGACGTGGTTGAGCCGGGCCACCAGGCGCTGCAGTCCGCCGTGCCCTTCGAGCTCGCACACCCACCACTCGAGCTCGCCGTCGTGCGTCCATTCGCGGCGCTGGCCGAATTCGCCGCCCATGAAGAGCAGCTTCTTGCCCGGATGCGCCCACATGAAACCGAACAGCGCGCGCAGGTTGGCGAACTGCTGCCAATCGTCGCCCGGCATCTTGTTGAGCAGCGACCCCTTGCCATGCACCACCTCGTCATGCGAGAGCGGCAGCACGAAGTTCTCGTGAAAGGCGTACACCAGCGAGAAGGTCAGCTTGTGGTGGTGGTACTTGCGATGGACCGGCTCTTCCTTCATGTACGACAGCGCGTCGTGCATCCAGCCCATGTTCCATTTCTCGCCGAAGCCCAGGCCGTCCATGTCGGTGGGCCGCGATACGCGCGGCCACGCGGTCGATTCCTCCGCCACCGTGATGGCGTCGGGGTGCTCGCGGTAGACCGCGCGGTTCAGCGTCTGGATGAAATCGATCGCCTCCAGGTTCTCCCGGCCGCCGTGGCGGTTGGGAATCCATTCGCCATGCCCGCGTGCGTAGTCGAGATAGAGCATGGAGGCGACGGCATCCACGCGCAGGCCATCGACGTGGTACAGGTCGAGCCAGAACAGGCCGGAAGACACCAGGAAGCTGCGCACCTCGGGCCGGCCGTAGTTGAAGATGCTCGAATTCCATTCCGGATGGAAACCCTGGCGCGGATCGGCATGCTCATAGAGGTGCGTGCCGTCGAAATACGCCAGGCCGTGC
Source organism: Variovorax sp. Root411 (assembly GCF_001425205.1). Lineage (GTDB taxonomy): Bacteria > Pseudomonadota > Gammaproteobacteria > Burkholderiales > Burkholderiaceae_C > Variovorax. Next base: position 72,143 of record NZ_LMDW01000020.1, on the reverse strand, counting down.
TCGTCCGTCGGAAAGTGCGAAGGCACCCAGTCGAGCAGCACGCCAATGCCCTGCTGGTGCAGGTGATCGACCAGGTACATGAAGTCCTGCGGCGAGCCGAAGCGCGACGTGGGGGCAAAGTAGCCGGTGGTCTGGTAGCCCCACGAGCCGTAGAACGGATGCTCGGTCACGGGCATGAGCTCCACGTGCGTGAAGCCCATCTCGTTCACATAGGCGGCGAGCTGGCGCGCGAGCTCCCGGTAGTCCAGGAAGCGCCCGTCGCGGCGGCGCCATGAGCCAAGATGCACCTCGTAGACCGACATCGGGGCGTCGAGCGCATTGCGCGAGCCGCGCGTGGACATCCACTGCGCATCTCCCCATTCATACGAAAGCTCGCAGATGCGCGATGCGGTCGCGGGTGGCGGCTCCGCGCTGAAGGCGACCGGGTCGGCCTTGTCCACCGAGTAGCCGCCGTAGCGGGATCGAATGCGGTACTTGTAGGCCTGGCCGATGGCGGCGTTGGGTGCATGGCCCTGCCATATGCCGGTGCCATCGGCGCTGGGCCTCAGCGGATCGGCATCGCCGGACCAGTAGTTCCAGTCTCCCACCACCGACACCGACTCCGCATTCGGCGCCCACACTGCGAAATGGGCGCCGCCCTCTGTGGAGGGATGGCAACCCAGCACGTCATACAGGCGGGAGTGGGTCCCCTCGCGGAAAAGATGGACGTCTTGCTCGTTCTGGAGTGAATGGTTCAACGGCACCGGCAACCCTCGGATTGAAGCCGGCGGAACGATGGTCAAGGAACGACGTCGGTTCCCGCAGGGCTTGGCGCCAATTTGCAGGGAGCTGAGGCCGCGCAGGTACGGCCTGCGCCGCCTCGTCTTGTCGGAGAGTTGCCTGTTCGCCGGGGCGCCAGCTTCGCGCAGCGTGCAGGACATTTGGCATAACGCCTGGTGCCCGGGGCGACGCCGCGCACTGGAAAGGGGCGCTCAGCGCGGAATCGGAATGATGGGCGGAGGCCCAATGACTTACTGCGCAGTCTTGTCCTGCGGCTGGTCGTGCGGCAACGGCTCGGCATCGAAGCGCTCGAACCCGCAGTAGCAGAGAAAGTGGCGATTGGCGGCTCGGCCGAACAGCGTCATGCCGAGCTTCCCTGCCAGCTCGTGCCCCATCGCGGTGACGCCATTGCGCGAGACGATGATCGGCACACCCATGTGGGCCGACTTCATCACCATCTCGCTCGTCAGACGCCCCGTGGTGTAGAAGACCTTGTCGCCACCGTCGACGCCATGGACCGCCATCCACCCTGCGATGGTGTCAATGGCGTTGTGCCTTCCGACGTCTTCCACGAACACCAGCATGTCGGTCCCGCGGAACAGCGCACAGCCGTGCACCGACCCCGCGTGCCGATGCACGCTGTTGCGCGATCTCATCAGTTCGAGAATCCGCAGCAGCGTGCCTTGGGCGATGCGTGCCGATTGCGCCGCCGGCAGGCGGACGGAGCCGATCTGGGCCATCGCATCGCCGAAAACGGTGCCCTGTCCGCAACCTGTCGTCACGATCCGGCGCGCGGTCTTCTCACCGAGTCTGGCGACGCCGCGATGCGACTTCACGGCGGCCGCATCCACGCTCCAGTCGACATCGATGCTCTCGATGTCGCTTGCGCGCTGGATCAGGTCCTGATTCAGCAGATAGCCCAACACCAGCAACTCCGGCGAGGCGCCCAGGGTCATCAGCGTGACGAGTTCGCGCTTGTCCACGAAAACGGTCAACGGCCGCTCCGCCGGAATGTCGATGTCGCGCCGTTCTCCGTGCTGGTCGACGATCTCGATCCGGCGCAACAGCGGGCTGCGCGCCTGATTCAGGCGAGGCGTGCCGGCACGCGTGGAGAGCTGTACCGCATCAAAGGCCAGCGGCGCTTCGTCTTCAGGTGGGGCCATGCAGGAATCCTACGCCACCGGACTGCCGCGACATGCCGGAGCCGCGGGCCTCCCGTCGAAGAGGATACTTCTCGCAGGCTTTCGTGCCATCGGCTATCGTTCGTTCGATGCCTTCTTCGGACACTCCTGCCGCCAACGGCCGCCCGGCGCTCGACGTCGCGGTGGTCATGCGCCGCGAGCGCCTGCACGGCCCCTCGAGTCACTGGCAGCCCTGGCGCTGGACGCTCGACAGCGTGCTGCCCGACGAGCCCGGCTTCGGCACCGAGCCGCGCCTGCTGCGCAACGACGATGGCGAGCAGCGCTGGCTGCACCCGGGCTTCAAGGTCGAGCTGTTCCGCGACGAGGCCGAGGGCTACCACCTCAACGCGATCACGCCGACGCCGTGCTGGTTCGTGCTGTGGCGCATGGACGAGGAGGCCACGCTCGCGCCCGAGCCCATCCCGCGCCCGGTCGTGGTGACGCTGAGCTACTACGAGGCCGGGCGCTGGCTCGATGCGCAGGAAACCGTCGAACAGGTTCCGGCACCCGCGGAGGTGGTCGACTGGGTGCGCACCTTCGTGAACGAGCACTATGTGATCGAACCCAAGCGCCGCCGGCGGCCCGAGAGCTTCCGGTCGCTGGTCGACCGTTTCGGCAATGCCGCGAGCGTGACGACCGAGAAGAAGCGCGGGCGGGGCGCTGGCGATGTCTGAGGGTTTTCTCGGACGGTGGTCGCGCCGCAAGCAGGAGGTGCGCGCGGCCGAGACCGCCGTGGAAGAGAGGGCCCCGCCGGCAGCGCAACCTGTTCCGGCGCCAGCGGCAGCGCCCACCCCCGTCGCGGAGGCTGCCGCCCTGCCCCCGGAGGGTGAACAGGAAGCTCCGCCGCCACTGACGCTCGCCGATGTGGAAGCGCTGGGCATCGAGTCGGACTACAAGCCCTTCCTGGCCAGGGAGGTCGCGCCCGAGGTCAAGAACGCGGCCTTGCGCAAGCTCTTTTCCGATCCGCATTTCAACGTGATGGATGGTCTCGACACCTACGTCGACGACTATTCCCGATCCACCCCCGTGCCAGAGAGCGTGCTGCGCCAGATGGCGAGCGCCAAGTTCCTCAAGCTCTTCGACGAGGCGCCCGAGGACATTCCCCCGGAAACCCCCGACACCACCGGGACGGCGAAAGTGGCACAGTCCGGAGAATCCGAAACGCTTCCCAGCCCGCCGGTTGCCGAGATGCAGCCCGCCAGCCAAGAAACCGATGACCACCACGCTGATCTGCGACTGCAACCAGACGATGCCGCTCGAGCCGAAGACCCTCGGCGCGGCACTGGCTGAAACGCTTCCGCTGCATTCGTCGCTGTGCCGCCGCGAGGCGACTTCCTTCCAGCGCGCCATCCAGTCCGGCGACGAGGTCGTGGTCGCCTGCACCCAGGAAAAACGGCTCTTCGGCGAACTCGCCACGCAGACGCCCGACGCGACCTCGCCGATCCGCTTCATCAACATCCGCGAGACGGGCGGCTGGAGCCGCGACGCCAAGGCCGCGATGCCGAAGATCGCCGCGCTGCTGGCCGCGGCCAGCCTGCCCGAGCCCGAGCCCGTCCCGACCGTGAGCTACACCAGCCAGGGCCGGCTGCTGATCATCGGCCCGCTCGACGAAGCCGAGCGTGCTGCGGCGCTGGTCGGCGACACGCTCGACGTGACCTTGTTCGCGCAGGGGCCCGGTGCAGGCGGCGGCGCACAGGCGCGCCGCTGGCCGGTGATTGCCGGGCGCATCGATTCGCTCACCGGCTGGCTCGGCGCCTTCACGCTGCGCTGGACGCGCGACAACGCGATCGACCTCGACCTGTGCACCCGCTGCAACGCCTGCGTGGTCGCCTGCCCCGAGCAGGCCATCGGGCTGGACTACCAGATCGACAACGCGCGCTGCACCTCGCACCGCGATTGCGAACGCGCCTGCAGCGTGGCGGGCGCCATCAATTTCAGCCGCGAGCCCCAGGCGCTCGATGCGGCGTTCGACCTCGTGCTCGATCTCGGCACCGCGCCGCAGATCGACTGGCACGCACCGCCGCAGGGCTACTTCCACCTGTCCGGCGGCGTCGCGCATGCCGAGGGCCTGCAGACGCTGCTGCGCTTGCGTGAGCTGGTCGGGGAATTCGAAAAGCCCAAGTTCTTCGACTACAAGCAGAAGCTCTGCGCGCACAGCCGCAACGAGGTGGTCGGCTGCAATGCCTGCGTCGACGTGTGCTCGGCCCATGCCGTGAGCAGCGACAGGCAGCGCCAGCGCATCGTGGTCAACCCGAACTTGTGCGTCGGCTGCGGGGCCTGCACCACGGTGTGCCCGACGGGCGCCCTGGGCTACACCTACCCGCGTGCGCCCGACCAGGGGCTCAAGCTGCGCAAGCTGCTCGCCACCTATGCCGCGGCGGGCGGCCGCGACGCCGCGCTGCTGCTGCACAGCCAGGAAGACGGCCAAGCGCTGCTCGAGCAACTCGGCCGACAGGCGCAGCTCGGCAAGGCGCAGGGCGTGCCGGCGCAGGTGATTCCCGTGGACCTCTTTCATGCGGCCAGCACCGGCATCGACCTGTGGCTGAGCGCGATCGCCTTCGGTGCCTCGCAGGTGGCGGTGCTTTGCACCGGAGAGGAAGCGCCGCAGTACCTCGCGGCCCTCAAGACGCAGATGGACATCGCGCAGGCGCTGTTGCGGGGCCTGGGCTACACCGGTACGCACTTCCGCGTGATCGAGGCCGACTCGCCGGCCGTTCTGGATGCCGCGCTGGCCAGCTTGCGCACGACCACGCAGCGCGTGCCGGCCAACCCTGCGCGCTTCGCCGTCGGAGCCGACAAGCGCGACCGGCTCGAGATGGCGCTCGACCACCTGATGGGCGAGGCGCCGACCCTGCAGGCGCCGGCCGACGCACCGCTGGCTTTCGGGTTGCCGGCAGGATCGCCGCTCGGCGCCATCGCGGTCGACAAGGACAAGTGCACGCTGTGCTTGGCCTGCGTCGGCGCCTGCCCGTCGGGCGCGCTGCTCGACAGCCAGAGCGCGCCGCAGCTGCGCTTCATCGAGAAGAACTGCGTTCAATGCGGCTTGTGCGAGACCACATGCCCCGAAGACGCCGTCTCGCTCTTGCCGCGCCTGCTGGCTGCGCCCGAGCGCAAGCAGCAGGTGCTGCTGAACGAGGCCAAGCCCTGGGTCTGCATCCGCTGCAGCAAGCCCTTCGGCACGCAGAAGGCGATCGAGGCCATGCTCGGCAAGCTGGCCGGGCATGCGATGTTCCAGGGCGAAGCGCTGGAGCGCCTCAAGATGTGCAGCGACTGCCGCGTCATCGACCTCTACAGTGCCACCGACGAAGTGAAGATCGCCCCGCTATGAGCCAGACCTTTCCCGCCTCTTCCGCACTCGACGAGGAGGTGGCCCGGGCGGAGCTCTACGGCCTGCTGGCGCGGCTCTGGTACGCCGCACCCGATGCCGGGCTGCTGGAGGCCTTCCAGATGGCGCCCACCGAGGCGCCGGCCGCGGGCGCCTTTCTCGAGGAACCGTGGCGCCAGCTGGTCGGCATCGCGCGCGACACGAGCGCGGCCGCCGCGCACGACGAATACGACGCGCTCTTCGGCGGCATCGGCAAGCCCGAGGTCTTCCTCTTCGGCTCGCACTACCTGAGCGGCTTCCTCAACGACAAGCCGCTCGTGCAGCTGCGCAACGACCTCGACCGGCTGGGCCTGGCACGCACCGAGAGCACCTACGAGACCGAGGACCACATCGCCTGCCTGTTCGAGGTCATGCGCTACCTGATCGCCGGCGAGGACGTGGAGGTCGCCAACCTCACACAGCAACAGGCCATCTTCTCGAAGCACATCCAGCCTTGGCTGCCGGCCTTGTGCGAGGCCGTGTCGCAGCATCCGAAGGCCCGGTTCTATGCGGCACTCGCCGTCTTCACGCGCGCGTTCGGCGACGTCGAGGCGCAGGCCTTCGACATGCTGGCCTGAGGCAACGGATGCAAGGGCTTATCAGGTTGCTCGCCGGTTGCTGCTGGTCTAGGATTTGTAAGGGCGGACGGGTTTCCTTCTCTCGTCGGGCCTAGCCACTCCGGGAGTCAGCATGCAGGACAGCCAGAACACCGGCCTCGAGCCGGCATCCCGTCGGGGATTCTTCCTCGGTGCCGCAACCGCCGGCGTCGCCGCGGTGGCCGTCACGGCGCTGCCGAAGGTGGTCGAGACGCCCGTCGCCGCCCCCTCCCCCCTGCCACCCGCGCCTGAAAACGGCGGCGGCTATTCCCTGAGCGAGCACGTCAAGCGCTACTACGCGACCGCTTCAGCCTGAGGAGTCCCTGCTGTGCTTCTGACAAGAAAATCCCCGAGCATCGCGGGTCAGCGTGCCTCCGACGCGTCCACCCACGCGTCGCCCTTCGTCCACAGCCTTCGGCGCGGTCTTGCGAACGCCTTGCCGACGATGGACCGGCGCGCCTTCCTGCGGCGCTCCGGCCTCGGCGTCGGGGTGGGCCTGGCCGCCAGCCAGCTCACGCTGATCCAGAAGGCCAAGGCCGCCGACGGCAAGCCTACGGCGATCGGCGCCGGCAAGATCGAGGTGAAGCGCACCGTGTGTTCGCACTGCTCGGTTGGCTGCGCGTCCGACGCCGTGGTCGAGAACGGCGTGTGGGTGCGGCAGGAACCCGTGTTCGATTCGCCCCTGAACCTCGGCGCCCACTGCGCCAAGGGCGCCGCGCTGCGCGAACACGGCCATGGCGAATACCGCCTGCGCTACCCGATGAAGCTCGTCAACGGCAAGTACGAGCGCATCAGCTGGGACACCGCGCTCGACGAAATCACGGCCAAGCTCAAGGAACTCACCAAGGCCAGCGGGCCGGACGCGATCTACTGGATCGGTTCGAGCAAGCACAGCAACGAGCAGTCGTACCTGATGCGCAAGTTCGTGAGCTTCTTCGGCAGCAACAACTGCGACCACCAGGCGCGCATCTGCCACTCGACCACGGTCGCGGGCGTGGCGAATACATGGGGCTACGGCGCCATGACCAATTCGTACAACGACATGCGCAACGCGAAGGTCGCGATGTACATCGGCTCGAATGCGGCCGAGGCGCACCCCGTGAGCATGCTGCACATGCTGCACGCCAAGGAAAACGGCTGCAAGATGATCGTGGTCGACCCGCGCTTCACCCGCACCGCGGCCAAGGCCCACGAATACGTGCGCATCCGCTCGGGCTCGGACATCGCGTTCCTGTTCGGCATCCTGCACCACATCTTCAAGAACGGCTGGGAAGACAAGCGCTACATCAACGACCGCGTCTACGGCATGGACGACGTGCGCACGGACGTCATGAGCAAGTGGACACCGGACAAGGTCGAAGAGGCCTGCGGCGTCGGCGAAGCCCAGGTATTGAAGATCGCGACCATGCTGCACGAGAACCGCCCCGGCACGGTGGTCTGGTGCATGGGCCAGACGCAGCACAGCATCGGCAACGCCATCGTGCGGGCTTCGTGCATCCTCCAGCTGGCGCTCGGCAACGTCGGCACGTCGGGCGGCGGCACCAACATCTTCCGCGGACACGACAACGTGCAAGGCGCGACCGACGTCGGCCCCAACCCCGATTCGCTGCCGGGCTACTACGGCCTGGTCGAAGGTTCGTGGAAGCACTTCGCCGCCACCTGGGGCGTGGACTTCGAATGGATCAAGGGCCGTTTCGCATCGCCCGCGATGATGAGCAAGCCCGGCATCACGGTGTCGCGCTGGATCGACGGCGTGCTCGAGAAGAACGAACTGATCGACCAGGACTCGAACCTGCGCGGCGTCTTCTACTGGGGCCATGCGCCCAACTCGCAGACCCGCGGCCTCGAGATGAAGCGGGCGATGGACAAGCTCGATCTGCTCGTCGTCGTCGACCCGTATCCGTCGGCCACGGCCGCGATGGCCGCGATGCCGGGCAGGCCCGAGGACGCCAATGCGAATCGCGCGGTGTACCTGCTGCCCGCGTGCACGCAGTTCGAAACCAGCGGATCGGTGACGGCGTCGAACCGGTCGGTCCAATGGCGCGAGAAGGTGATCGAGCCGCTTTGGGAAAGCCGCAGCGACCACATGATCATGCAGCAGTTCGCCGACCGGCTGGGCTTCGGCAAGGAGCTCAGCAAGAACTACAAGATGCAGAAGGTCAAGGGCATGGACGAGCCCGTGCCGGACGACATCCTGCGCGAGATCAACAAGTCCTGCTGGGCCGTCGGCTACTCGGGCCAGAGCCCCGAGCGGCTGCAGGCGCACATGCGCAACATGGCCGCCTTCGACGTGCGCACGCTCAAGGCCAAGGGTTCCGTCAAGGACAAGGTCAACGGCTACGACATCTCGGGGGATTACTTCGGACTGCCCTGGCCCTGCTACGGCACGCCCGAGCTCAAGCACCCCGGCTCGCCCAACCTCTACGACACGTCCAAGCACGTGATGGATGGGGGCGGCAACTTCCGCGCGAACTTCGGCGTGGAGCGCAACGGCAAGAACCTGCTGGCCGAAGACGGCTCCCACTCGCTCGGCGCCGAGATCACCACCGGCTACCCCGAACTCGACCACCTGCTGCTCAAGAAACTCGGCTGGTGGGACGAACTCACCGAGGCCGAGAAGCCCAAGGCCGAAGGCAAGAACTGGAAGACCGACAGTTCGGGCGGCATGATCCGCGTGTTCATGAAGAACCACGGCTGCCACCCCTTCGGCAATGCCAAGGCGCGTGCATCGGTGTGGAACTTCCCGGATGCGATTCCGCAGCACCGGGAGCCGCTCTACGGCACGCGTCCCGACCTGGTCGCGAAGTATCCGACCCACGACGACAAGATGGCCTTCTGGCGCCTGCCCACGCTCTACAAGACCGTGCAGCAGAAGAACGTCGCCGACAAGATCGCCGAGAAATTCCCGTACATCATGACCTCGGGCCGGCTCGTGGAGTACGAGGGCGGCGGCGAGGAAACGCGCTCCAATCCCTGGCTGGCCGAGTTGCAGCAGGAGATGTTCATCGAGATCAATCCGAAGGTGGCGGCCGAGAAGAACATCCGCAACGGCGAGCGCGCCTGGGTGCACACGCCCACCGGCGCCAAGCTCAACGTGCAGGCCCTGGTGACCGAGCGCGTCGGGCCCGACACGGTGTTCATGCCCTTCCACTTCTCGGGCCGCTGGCAGGGCCAGGACCTGCTCGCCTACTACCCGAAGGGCGCGGCGCCCATCGTGCGCGGCGAAGCCATCAACACCGGCACGACCTACGGCTACGACAGCGTCACCATGATGCAAGAGACCAAAACCACGGTCTGCAACATCGAGAAAGCATAAGGAATCACCATGGCAAGAATGAAGTTCGTCTGCGATTCCGAGCGCTGCATCGAGTGCAACGGCTGTGTCACGGCCTGCAAGAACGAGAACGAGGTGCCCTGGGGCGTGAATCGCCGCCGCGTGGTCACGCTCAATGACGGCCTGCCGGGCGAGAAATCGATCTCGGTGGCCTGCATGCATTGCTCCGACGCACCCTGCATGGCGGTGTGCCCCGTGCAATGCTTCTACCGCACCGAGGAAGGCGTGGTGCTGCACGACAAGGACGTGTGCATCGGCTGCGGCTACTGCTCGTACGCCTGCCCGTTCGGCGCGCCGCAGTTCCCGTCGCAAGGCACCTTCGGCGCACGCGGCAAGATGGACAAGTGCACCTTCTGCGCCGGCGGCCCCGAAGCCAACGGCTCCGAAGCCGAGTTCGAGAAGTACGGCCGCAACCGCCTGGCCGAAGGCAAGCTGCCGGCCTGTGCCGAGATGTGCTCGACCAAGGCGCTGCTGGCCGGCGACGGCGACGTGGTGGCCGACATCTTCCGCACGCGCGTCGTGCAACGCGGCACGGGCGCCGAAGTCTGGGGCTGGGGCACGGCCTACGGCTCGCAACAGGCCGGCAAACCACCCACCGGAGGCACCAAGTGATGCGCGCGGTCGCGACCCTCGTCGCGCTCGCGTCGGGCGCGATGCTGCTTGCGGCCTGCACCGAGAAGCCGCAGACGAACGCCGAGGGCGTCAAGCACGATGCAGTGCCATGGAGTGGCACTGGCACGCAGGACAACACCGGCACGGCCTTCACCGCGCCCGGATGGAAGGTGGGCGACAAGGCGGCGTGGGAGCAGCAGATCAAGGTTCGCTCCAACGGCCAGAACGAGTACACCCGAGAAAACTGAACCGGAGGCCGCATGAGCGTCACCATTCGCACCAGGCAGGCGTTCCACGCGCTGTTGGCGACCGCGCTCCTGGGCTATGCAGCGGTGGCATCGGCCCAGGACGCCAACCCGGCCGCGAGCGGCGCCGTCACGGCTTCGCCGGCGCCTGTTTCCCCTGCTTCGCCTGCTTCCGCTTCCGCTGCCGCTGCTGCACCGAAGGCCGAGGGCGGCGTCCGCAGCCAGAACATCTTCGAGGTCAAGCCCGAGGCCAGCGCCGACCCGAACTACCTCAACCAGACCAACGGCGAGCGCAACAAGGTACAGCCCGGCAACAACGCGCCGATGTGGCGCCAGGTGAGCGGCGGCGTCACCGGTTACAGCAGCCTGCCGGCGAGCGAGGCGCCCGAGGCCGGCAACCTGATCCAGCGCTTCGTGCAGTACCCGGGCTCGCGCTTCACCAACGCGGGCGAGGCCTGGCGGCAGGTGCGCAACAACTGGATCATTCCGTACGGCGCGGCGCTGCTCTTCGTCACGCTGCTGGCGCTGGCCATCTTCCATTTCACGCGCGGGCCGATCCGGCTGCACGGCGCCGAGACCGGACGCAAGATCGAGCGCTTCACGCCGTTCGAGCGCGCCACGCACTGGTCGAACGCCCTGGCCTTCGTCACGCTTGCGCTGTCGGGCATCGTGATGGCCTTCGGCAAGTTCTTCCTGTTGCCGGTGCTCGGCAGCGCGCTGTTCGGCTGGCTCACCTACATGCTCAAGACCGTGCACAACTTCGTGGGGCCGCTGTTCGTCGTGACCACGCTGTTCATGATCTTCACTTTCATCCGCAGCAACTGGCCGCGGGCGGAAGACCTCGCCTGGCTGCGGCACGGCGGCGGCCTGTTCGGCGGCAGGGAGCCCGCGTCGCACCGCTTCAACGCCGGCGAGAAGGCCGTGTTCTGGGGCGGCGTGCTCTTTCTGGGCAGCATCGTCATCGGCTCGGGGTTGTTCCTCGACAAGCTGTTGCCCGGCTTCGTCTACACGCGCGGCGAGATGCAGGTCGCGCACATGATCCATGCGGTGGCCACGCTGCTCATGATGGCCATGATCCTGGGCCACATCTACATCGGCACGCTGGGCATGACCGGCGCCTACAAGGCGATGCGCGAAGGCTATGTCGACGAGACCTGGGCGCGCGAGCACCATCGCCTCTGGTATGACGACATCGAGGCCGGCAAGATCCCGGCGCAGCGCTCGGCGCCCCCCGACGCATCGGACCCGGCACGGCCGGTGACCGCGCAAGGAACCTCCGCATGAAGCACACGCTGACCCTTCTCTGCGTGCTGGCGCTACCGCTGGCTGCATCGTCCGTTCTCGCCAAGCTTCCCGCGCCCACGCCGGAAGCGCAGGCGAAGGCCGCCGAGGCTGCGGCCCGCACCGCATGGAGCGCCAAGACCGACGCCTACCTGCTGTGCAAGGCACAGGACCAGGTCGCAGCCAAATACCGCGCCAGTGCCCAGTCCGCTGGCAAGCCGGTGCCGGCCGCGGCGACCACGCCGCCCTGCGTGGACCCGGGTCCTTACGCCGCGGCGCCTGCGGGCGAAACCAAGCCCATCGAGGCCTCGGGTGCACATTCCCCGGCCTCCACGGCTGCATCGCCGCCCAGTACGAACCAGACCTCGGCCCAGACCAATCCCGCACCCAAGAAGTAGGTCAGCGTTGCCCTGCACAAGCGCGGGCGAAACTGAAGAAAAAGCGGCCGGCGAGGGCACGGTGCGCGACAAGGTCAGCGACATCCAACTTCTATACTGGCCCTGATGCCCCCACCCGAACGAACCGCCTCGACCGATGTGCGCATGCGCGGCTTCACCCAGCGCGCGGAGGTTCCCGATGCGCTCGCATGGATCGACGCTCACACGCCACTGCTGCCCGGCGAATCCGTGGCGGTCGACGAGGCCACGGGGCGGGTACTGCTGCATGAGGTGATCGCGCCCATCGCGGTGCCCGAATTCGACCGCTCGGCCATGGACGGCTATGCGCTGCGCGGCGGCGAGACCACGGGGGCCGGCGAATACAACCCGTTGGAGTTTCCGCTTCTGGGCCATGCCTGGCCCGGGCGGCCTTTCGATGGCGCCGTGCCCGCGGGCGCGGCCATCCGCATCATGACCGGCGCCCCGGTGCCGCTGGAACTGGATGCCGTGGTGCCCGCCGAATACGCGAGCGAGCAGGACGGGCGTCTGGCCATCACGCGGGCTGTGGCACCGGGCCAGCACGTGGGCCACGTCGGCGAGGACATCGCGCGCGGCAGCACGGCACTGGCCGTGGGACGCCGGCTGCGACCGCAGGACGCAGGGCTGGCGGCTTCGCTGGGCCTGGCGCTGTTGCAGGTGGTGCGCCGGCCTCGCGTGCGGCTGCTCGTGACCGGCAACGAAGTGCGGGCACCCGGCACACCCAAGGGGCCCTACGACATCTATGACGCCAACTCCGTGACCTTGCGCGGCCTCGTGACGCGCGACGGTGGCCTGCTGGAGTCGCATCAGCGCCTGGGCGACGACCCGCAAGTCATCGCGCAGGCACTGGCGGCTCCCGGTGCCGATGTGGTGCTCGTCTCCGGCGGCTCCAGCGTGGGCGCCGAGGACCATGCGCCGCGCCTGCTGGCCGAGCTCGGCGAACTCGCGATCCATGGCATCGCGATGCGCCCCTCCAGCCCGGCCGGCATGGGCCGCATCGGCGACACGCTGGTCTTCCTGTTGCCGGGCAACCCGGTCTCCTGCCTGTGCGCGTACGACTTCTTTGCCGGGCGTGCGATCCGCCGGCTCGGCGGCCGGCCTGCCGACTGGCCCTACCCCCGGACACGGGCGACCGTGGCGCGCAAGATCGTCTCGCAAGTGGGACGCGTCGACTACGTGCGCGTGAAGATCGGCAAGGAAGGCGTGGAGCCGCTCGCGCTGTCGGGTGCGTCGGTGCTGAGTTCGACCACGCGGGCCGACGGGTTCGTGGTCGCCCCTGCCGAAAGCGAAGGCTTCGGGCCCGGAACCGAAGTCACCGTTCATCTCTACGAGTGCCTGTGAAAGCCCAATCGCAATTTCTCGATGTCGTCACGCGCGACGAGGCCGAGCGCCGCTTCCGTGAACACCTCAAGCTCGCGCCGCTGGGGCGCGAGACCGTTCCCCTGCACGAGGCGCTGGACCGTGTGCTGGCCGAAGACGTGGTCGCCGCCATCGACGTGCCCGGCTTCGACCGCTCCAACGTCGATGGCTTTGCCGTGCAGGCCGCCGACACCTGGGGCGCGATGGAAGAACAGGCTCGCCTGCTGACGCTCACCGACGAGAGGCTGGCGCCCGGCATCGTGCCGCAGCGCGAAGTGACAGGCGGCCATGCGACTGCGATCGCCACGGGCGGCATGCTGCCGCGCGGCGCCGATGCGGTGGTGATGGTGGAGCACACCGATCTCGAGAACGGCGACGTGCAGATCCGCCGCGCGGCCACGGCGGGCGAGAACGTCAGCTACGCCGGCACCGACATCGCGCGCGGCGAAACGGTGCTGCGCGCCGGCCAGCCCCTGAGCTCGCGCGAGATCGGCGTGATCGCGGCACTCGGCCTCGCCGAGGTCGGCGTGTACCGCAAGCCGCGCGTGGCCATCTTTTCCACAGGCAACGAAATCGTCGCACCCGGTGCGCCGCTGCCCACGGGCGCGGTGTACGACTCCAACGCCGCCATCATCGGCGCCGCCGTCGAGGAACTGGGCGGCCAGCCCGTGCGGCTGGGCGTGATCCCGGACGACGAGACGGCGCTGGCGGCCGCACTCGCACGCGGGCTGGAATGCGATGCCGTGGTTTTTTCGGGCGGCACGTCCAAGGGGGAAGGCGATCTTTCCTATCGTGTGGTCGCTGCCCTCGGCGATCCGGGCGTGGTGGCGCACGGCGTGGCGCTCAAGCCCGGCAAGCCGGTGTGCCTGGCGGTCACGGGCGGCAAGCCCGTGGTGATCCTTCCGGGCTTTCCGACCTCAGCGGTCTTCACCTTCCACGAGTTCCTGGCGCCCGTGATCCGCGCCTTCGCAGGCCAGCCGCCCGAGCGGCGCGAGCACGTCGCGGCCACGCTGCCGATGCGCGTGAACTCCGAGCGCGGCCGTACCGAGTACCTGCTGGTGGGCCTGGTGCCCACCGACGAAGGCATGGCGGCCTACCCGATGGGCAAGGGCTCCGGCTCTGTCACCACGTTCAGCAACGCGGACGGCTTCATCACCATCGGCCAGCACACCGAGATCGTCGATGCCGGCGCGCCCGTGCAGGTACAGCTGTTGGGCCAGGGGTTGGACGCCGCAGACCTGATCTTCATCGGCAGCCATTGCGTGGGCCTGGACTGGCTGGCCGGCGAGCTGACGCGCCAGGGCATCCGCGTCAAGGCCATGAATGTGGGCAGCACCGGCGGGCTGATGGCCGCCAAACGCGGCGAATGCGATGTGGCGGGCATTCACCTGATGGACCCGGCCACGGGCGTTTACAACCAGCCGCTGCTCACGTCGGCGCTGGAACTGATTCCAGGGTATGGCCGCATGCAGGGCATCGTCTATCGCCCGCTCGACGCGCGCTTCGAGGGACTCGACGCCACCGCGGCCATCGCCGCCGCGATCACGCAGCCCGGTTGCACGATGGTCAATCGCAACGCCGGCAGCGGCACGCGCATCCTCATCGACCGCCTGCTCGGCACCGCGAAGCCGCCCGGCTACGGCGTGCAGACCAAATCGCACAACGCGGTGGCGGTGGCCGTGGCGCAGCAGCGCGCCGACTGGGGCCTGGCCATCGACACGGTCGCGCGGCAGTACGGGCTGGGCTTCATTCCCGTGCAGGAAGAACGCTACGACTTCGTGGTGCCCAGGGCACGGCGCGCGCGCGCGCCCGTGCAGGCGTTCATTGCGTTGCTGCAATCGGCCGCGGCACGCGAGGCGCTGAGCCGGTTGGGCTTTCGCGTCGATACCGCCGCCTGATCCAGCAGCACGGCCTCCTCAACTTGCAAGGACCCACACAATGACGATGGCCGCGCGCAGACGCTTCAACTTCCTCGCCCGCGCTGCTGCCCTCGTCGGCACACTGCTCGCACCGATCGCGCATGCGCAAGAAAAGTTCATCGTGCTTGCTTCGACCACCTCGACGGAACAGTCGGGCCTGTTCAAGCACCTGCTGCCGCAGTTCACGAAAGCCACGGGCATCGAGGTGCGCGTGGTGGCCGTGGGCACGGGCCAGGCGCTGGACATGGCGCGCCGCGGCGACGCCGATGCGCTGTTCGTGCATGACCAGCCCGCCGAGGAAAAGTTTGTCGCGGAAGGCTTCGGCCTCCCGCGCCGCCCGGTCATGTACAACGACTTCGTGCTGATCGGACCGAAAGCCGACCCAGCCGGTGTGCGCGGCAACGACGTCGCGGCCGCGCTCAAGCGCCTGGGCGCCACGGGCGGCGCCTTCGTCTCGCGCGGCGACAAGAGCGGCACCCACGCGGCCGAGCTGCGCCAGTGGAAACTGGCGGGCATCGACCTCGCGGCCGCCAAACCCGCCGGCTACAAGGAGTGCGGCTGCGGCATGGGCCAGGCGCTCAACATCGCCGCTTCCACTAATACCTATGTGTTGTCCGACCGCGGCACCTGGCTCAACTTCAAGAACCGCGGCGACCTGGGCATCGTGGTCGAGGGCGACCGGCAGCTGTTCAACCAGTACGGCGTGATCGTCGTGAACCCGGCCAAACATCCGCACGTCAAGAAAGACCTGGCGCAGGCTTTTTCCGACTGGGTGGTGTCGCGCGACGGGCAAGCCGTGATCGCCTCGTACAAGATCGGCGGCGAGCAGCTCTTCTTCCCGAACGCGAGCCAGTGAACGGTGGCCCAGTCGATGGATGGGCCGCGCGATGAGCATGGCCTCGCGGCTGCATTGATAACCGTCCTTCGATGAACACCATGACCGAAGGCTGGGCGCTGGCCTGGCAACTCATCACACACGCCGACCCCGAACTCGTACGCATCACGGCGCTCTCGCTGCAGGTCAGCGCCACGGCCTGCGCGATTGGCGCGCTGTTCGGCCTGCTGCTGGGCGCCTGGCTGGCGGTGGCGCGGTTCCCGGGGCACGCGCTGGCCGTGTGGTTGGTGAACACGCTGCTCGCCCTGCCCGCCGTGGTGGTGGGCCTGCTGGTGTACCTGCTGCTCTCGCGCTCGGGACCGCTGGGCGAACTGGGAATCCTGTTCACACCGTCAGCAATGGTGGTGGCGCAGAGCGTGCTCGTCACGCCGCTGATTGCCGCCCTGTCACGCCGACTCGTGATGGCGGCCCTGGCCGACGGCGGTGACCAGTTGCGTTCCCTGGGCGCCGGGCCGCTCACCACATCCCTGCTGATGCTGGTGCACGACCGGATGGGTGTGGCCACTGTCCTGCTCACGGCCTTCGCGCGGGCCATTGCCGAGGTGGGGGCCGTGATGATCGTCGGCGGCAACATCGCCGGCGTCACGCGCGTGATGACCACCACCATTGCGCTTGAGACCAGCAAGGGAAATCTTGCGCTGGCCTTGGCGCTGGGCATCGTGCTGCTGGCGGTGGTCGGCGCGGTCAATGGCGCCATCGGCCTGTTGCAGTGGCTTGCCACACGCCCGCTGAGCGCCGCCTCTCAGGTGACGCCGCATGCGGCGCCCCGGGCGCCCGCTCCTCGCACCCCTCGCGCGCCGGTTGCCAGCGAGGCGATGCCGTTGATCCGGGCCGACCGGGTCACGGTGCGCTTCCGCTCGCTGATAGCGCTGAACGACGCATCGCTGACCGTGCGCCGACGCGACCGGCTCATCCTCATCGGAGCCAACGGCTCGGGCAAGACCACGCTGCTGCGGCTGCTGCATGGACTTTTGCCCTGCGAAGGGCGCTGCGAATCCTTGCCACTGCAACCCGAAGGCCGCCTTCCGCGAGCCGCCATGCTGTTTCAGCGCCCTTTCCTGTTGAGCCTCTCGGTGTGGCGCAATGTCTGGGTGGGCCTGTGGCTTTCCGGCGTGCCGGCCTCCGAGCGCAGCGAGCGCTGCCGCCAGGGCCTGGCACACGTGGGCCTGCTTGAACACGCCACGCGATCTGCTCGTTCGCTTTCGGGTGGACAGCAGCAGCGCCTTGGCCTCGCACGCGCCTGGGCGCTGCGGCCGGACATCCTGTTCCTGGACGAGCCGACCGCCAGCCTGGATCCGGGCGCCAAGAATGAAATCGAGGCCCTCATCGAGGAGGTCGCCAGCAGCGGCGTGACGATCGTGATGAGCACCCACAACCTCGGGCAGGCCAAGCGCCTCGCCACGCGCGTGGCCTATCTGCATGCTGGACGGATCGTCGTCGAGCGCCCCGTGGCGGGCTTCTTCGACGCAGAGGATCTGCCCCCTGAAGCCGCCCAGTTCCTCCAGGGCGAGCTCGGCTGGCGCCTGCGGCCGTAGGAAGGGTCTCCAGATGCCACAGCCGCTCGAGAAGCACGCGCGCCCGCGCGACACCGATCACCGACGTGGTTCTTCGGGATCGCCACCGTTCGGGTGCGACCAACCTGAACCCATGGCGTATGCGCGATGGCAGGAACTGCTGTAGCGACTCGCACAACCGCAGTCTGCTTTGTGCAAGCGCCCCATTGCAGCACCGGCGCGAGGGGCACGCGGCCTAGACTTTTGGACATCCAAAGGTCCGACCTCAGCCCAACATGACGCACCCTACCGCATTGCCAAGCATCCATGGCCGCGCTTACTCCTCCATCGTCGAACGCCTCCGGAGCGCTGGCTGTCTGGACCGCATGTTCATCGACGGCGAGTGGGTGCTGCCGCAGGGGCAAGCCCGCGCCTCCGTCATCGACCCGTCGACCGAGGAACCCGTTGCGGAGATCGCGCTGGGAACTGCGCAAGACGTCGATGCGGCGGTGGCCGCGGCGCGGCGTGCCTTCGCCGCCTGGTCCGTGAGTTCCGCCCAAAGCAGGGCCTTGCTTCTCGACCGTGTCCACACGCTGATCCTCGAGCGGGCGGAGTGGTTCGCCCAGGCGATCTCGCTGGAGATGGGCGCTGCCATCGGCTTTGCGCGCAGCACCCAGGTGCCGGTCGCGGCGCAGCACATCCGCGTGGCACGGGACAACCTCGCGAGCTATGCGTTTCTCACCCATCGGGGGGACGTGGCCATCATGCGCGAGGCCATCGGCGTGTGCGGCCTGATCACCCCCTGGAACTGGCCGCTCTACCAGATCACCGCCAAGGTCGGCCCGGCCTTGGCGGCGGGATGCGCGGTCGTCCTGAAGCCCAGCGAACTGTCGCCGCTGAGCGCCTTGCTCTTTGCGCAGGTGATGCAAGACGCCGACATCCCGCCGGGCGTTTTCAACCTGGTAAGCGGCACCGGGCCGGAGGTCGGCGCCGCGCTGTCGGCGCATACGGACGTGGACATGATCTCGATCACCGGCTCGACCAGGGCCGGCGTCCTGGTGGCCCAGGCGGCGGCCCCGACGGTGAAGCGCGTGGCCCAGGAACTCGGCGGGAAATCGCCCAACGTGATCCTGCCGGACGCGGACCTGGCGCGGGCCGTGCCAGCAGGGGTGGCGGCCGCCTTGCGCAACGTCGGCCAGTCGTGCAGCGCGCCGACGCGCATGATCGTGCCGCGCGAGCGCCTCCAGGAGGTCGAACGCATCGCGCACGAAGCGGCGTCCAGCTTCGTGGTGGGCGATCCGCGCTCCGAGCAGACCACGCACGGTCCTGTGGCGAATCGCGCCCAGTTCAATCGGGTGCAGGAAATGATCGGCATCGGAATCGCCGAAGGCGCGCGGCTCGTTTGCGGCGGCCTCGGCCGAACCGAGGGCTTGCGCCGCGGCTTCTACTGCCGCCCGACCATCTTCTCCGAGGTGCATCCCCGGATGCAGATCGCGCAGGAGGAGATCTTCGGCCCGGTGCTCGCGATCATTCCGTACGACAGCGTGGACGAGGCCGTGGAAATTGCCAACGGCACCGTCTACGGCCTGGGCGCTCACGTGCAAGGGCGAGACCTTGCAGCGGCGCGCGCCGTCGCGGCGCGCATTCGCTGCGGGCAGGTGCACATCAACTATCCGGCCTGGAGCCCCCATGCCCCCTTCGGCGGCTACAAGCGCTCGGGAAATGGCCGCGAATACGGAATAGAAGGTCTCGAGGAGTATCTGGAAACCAAAGCCATTCTTGGCTTCCAGGAAAGCAGCGGAAGCGTCCAGGCTTGAATCGACGAGCGAGATCCATCATGTCCCCTCCCCTGCAACACATCCACACTTCCTCCAAGCCGCCGGCCTCCGCCGATGTCGTCGTGATCGGCGGCGGCATCATCGGCGTCTTTACCGCCTACTACCTGGCCAAGCGCGGCGTGTCGGTCGCCCTGGTCGAAAAGGGAAGGATCGGCGCCGAGCAATCGAGCCGCAACTGGGGCTGGTGCCGGCAGCAGAACCGCGATGCTCGCGAACTGCCGTTAGCGAGCAAGAGCCTCGACCTGTGGGAACAATTTGCCGCCGAGAGCGGCGAAGACACCGGTTTTCATCGCTGCGGGCTGTTGTATCTCAGCAATGACGAGGCCGAGATTTCCCGCTGGGCCAGCTGGCGCGATTTTGCGAGAACCGCAGGCGTGACGACCCACATGCTGAGTGGCCGCGAGGCCGCCGAGCGGGGCCGTGCGACCGGCCGCGCCTGGAAGGGCGGCGTCTTCTCGCCCAGCGATGGCACCGCCGATCCCGGCAAGGCCGCACCGGCCGTGGCCGCTGCGCTCATCAAGCTCGGTGGCAGCGTCCACCAGAATTGCGCGGCCCGCGGCATCGAGACGGAAGGCGGACGGGTCAGCGGCGTCATCACGGAAGCCGGGGTCATCAAGACCCGAACGGCCGTGCTGGCCGGCGGCGCCTGGGCATCCTCGTTCTGCCGCCAGTTGGGCATTCGTTTTCCGCAGGCCTCGATCCGCCAGTCCATCCTGAGCGTCTCCCCTGTGGAGCAGCGCCTGCCGGATGCCGTGGTGAGCGCGGGCGTGTCCGCCACGCGCCGCAACGACGGACGCTATGCACTGGCCATCAGCGGCCGCGCGCGCGTGGATCCGACAGGGCAGTTCATGCGCTTCGCTCCGCAATTCGTGCCCATGTTCGCCAAGCGCTGGCGCAACCTTCGTCCGGGCGGCCTCGAAGGCATGCGTGGCGGCCATGAAACGCTCGCGCGCTGGCGGCTCGATGCGCCGACGCCGATGGAGCGGGTGCGCATCCTCGATCCGAAGCCCGATTTGCCCACGGTCAGGGAGACCCGCCGCCGCGCCGTCGAACTGCTGCCCCAACTTCGCGATGCCAGGATGACGCACGCCTGGGCAGGCTATATCGACAGCACGCCGGACGGTGTTCCCGGCATCGGCGAGGTGCCGTCCCTGCCGGGCTTCATCCTGGCCGCGGGCTTTTCCGGACACGGCTTTGGCATCGGCCCTGGTGCCGGCCACCTGATCGCGGACCTTGCCAGCGGCGCCGAACCGATCGTCGATCCCGTGCCGTACCGGCCGGAGCGCTTCAGCAACTCGGCATGGGGCAAAGTCGCAGATTTCTAGGCTGCAGCACCCATGCTTTCGAGCGATGTGATCGTGATTGGCGGCGGCTTGGTCGGCACGGCAGTGGCCTACGGGCTGGGCCAGCTTGGCAAGAACGTCACGGTACTGGATGAAGGCGACGATGCGTTTCGCGCTTCACGGGGAAACTTCGGCTTGATCTGGGTTCACGGCAAGGGCCGCGGCGTCCCCCACTATGCCCGCTGGAGCCGGGAGTCCGCCCGCCTGTGGCCCGCGCTGGCAGCCCAGCTCCAGGAGCAAACCGGTATCGATGTCCAGGCCAGACAGCCGGGCGCCTTCTCCCTGTGCTTTTCCGAGGCCGAACTCGAGGCGCGCAGCGAGCGGCTTGCCGCTGTGCGCGACGAGGTGGGCGGCGACTACCCCTACGAGATCCTGGACCGCGCCGCTCTACTGCAGCGATTGCCCCACGTCGGGCCGAAGGTGGTCGGCGCCAGCTACTCGCCGATGGACGGCCATGTCAATCCGCTCAAGCTGCTGCGCGCCCTGCATACCGCGTGCAACCAGCGGGGCGTGACGCTGAAGACAGGCCACGGGGTGGAGCGCATCACGCACTCAGACGGCATGTTCACGGCGCACGTGCGGGGGCAGCAGTTTCGCGCGCCCAAGCTCGTCCTGGCGGCGGGGCTGGGCAATGCGCGCCTGGCCGGTCAGGTCGGCCTCCATGCGCCGGTGCGGCCGAATCGCGGGCAATTGATCGTCACCGAGCGCTGCGAGAAGCTCTTCGACCATCCCACGGGCCATATCCGGCAGACCGACGAGGGCGGCATCCAGATCGGGGAGTCCATGGAAGATGCGGGCTTCGACGACAGCACGACGACCCGCACCCTGGCCGAGCTCGCGCGCCGCGCCGTCGCCAGTTTTCCCATGCTCGGCCAGCTCAATGTGGTCCGGGTATGGGGCGCGTTGCGGGTGATGACGCCCGACGGCTATCCGATCTACCAGGAATCGACATCCTCCCCAGGCGCCTACGTCGTCACGTGCCACAGCGGCGTGACCCTCGCGGCGGCCCACGCCTTTCGCATCGCCCCGTGGATCGACGGCGCAGCCGCGCCCGAGGAGCTGGACGCGTTTCAGGGCGACCGCTTTCCCGCCGCAGACCAGCCGACCGAGCCCCTGGATCACCACCATGCCCACTGAACCGCTCTTTCGCCCGATCTCGGCCGGCGCCGAGCCCTTCATCGATGTCGAGTTCGACGGTCGCCGGCTTGTAGTATTGGGCCAGCGCTCGGTGGCTGCCGCCTTGCTGGCGGCCGGTGTGTCGCGCTTTCGCTCCACGCCCGTGTCGGGTGCGCCGCGTGCTCCCTACTGCATGATGGGCGTTTGCTTCGAGTGCCTGCTGGAAATCGACGGCGTGGCGAACCGCCAAGCCTGCCTTGTCACGGTCCAGCCCGGCATGAAGATCCGCTCGCAGGAAGGCGCGCGCCGTGCTGTGTGATCCGGTGGATGTCGCGGTAGACGTTGCCGTGGTGGGCGCGGGTCCGGCGGGCCTCGCAGCGGCCGCCACTGCGGCCGAACTGGGGCTGTCGGTCGCGCTGCTCGACGAGCAGGCGCATCCGGGAGGCCAGATCTACCGCGACGTCACGCGGGCCGGTGTCGATCGGCTGCAGGTGCTGGGGGACGACTACACCGCAGGCCGAGCCCTGGTGGAGCGCTTCTCGCAATCGACGGCGCGGCACGTCGGCGGCGCGGCCGTCTGGAACATCTCCCGCGATCGCGTCATTCACTACTTGAAGGAGGGGCGATCCCACGCCATCACGGCCGGCCAGGTCATCCTGTGCACCGGCGCGATGGAGCGGCCATTTCCGATTCCTGGCTGGACGCTGCCCGGCGTGATGACGGCCGGGGCTGCGCAAATCCTTCTCAAGAGCGCCGGCGTGGCACCGTCGCAGCCGGTCGTGCTGGCCGGCTGCGGACCGTTGCTGTACCTGCTGGCCTGGCAGTACCTGCGGGCCGGTGTGCGCATCGGCGCCATCGTGGACACCACGCGGCGCGGCGACCACCTCCGGGCCCTGCCCCATCTCGGCGGCGCCCTGGCGGGATGGCGCGACCTGAGGAAAGGCCTGGGCCTGATCCGCAGCATCCGCGACGCCGGCATCCCCCATCACCGTGCCGCAACCGACCTCGCCGTGGAAGGCAGCGCACGAGCCACGGCCCTGCGCTTTCGTGTTGGAGCCACGTCGCACCGCGTGCAGTCCGATCTCATCCTGCTGCACCAGGGCGTGGTGCCGAACAACCAGATCACGGCGTCGCTGCGCCTGACGCACCGTTGGGACGACCAGCAGCTGTGCTGGGTGCCGGCGGCCGATGCCTGGGGCCGCCTCGAGCTGGACGGCTTCCTGATCGCCGGGGATGGGCGGGGCATCGCCGGCGGCTTGGCAGCGGCTTTGCAAGGGCAGCTCGCCGGCCTGGCCGCGGCGCACGACGCCGGGCGCTTGTCCGAACTCGAACGCGACCGCCAGGCCGAGCCGCTGCGATCGGCGCTTCGCCGCCAGCTGCACATCCGCCCTTTCCTCGATGTGCTCTACCGCCCCAAGATCCAGCATCGCGTGCCGGCCGACGACGTGATCGCCTGTCGCTGCGAGGAAGTCTCGGCCGGCGAACTGCGCCGATCGGTTGCCCTCGGCTGCCAGGGGCCGAGCCAGGGCAAAGCCTTCACGCGCTGCGGCATGGGCCCCTGCCAGGGCCGCCTTTGCGGCCTCACCGCCACCGAGGTCATCGCGCATGAGCGCGGAGTCTCTCCCGCCGAGGTCGGCCACTACCGGATCCGCCCTCCCATCAAGCCGATCACGCTCGAAGAGCTGGCCGCACTTTGAACCACCGAAGGGTTTCCATGATCCGGCGCATTGCCTTCATCCATACGGTCGCGATGCTGGTCGAGCGCTTCCGTCCGCGCTTCCAGTCGGAGCTGCCAGACGCAGACTGCTTTCACATGCTGGACGAAAGTGTCCTGCAGGATCTGATCCGGCAAGGCCCTTCAAGCGGCATCACGCGCCGCATCGTCACGCTCGCACAAGTGGCGGCCGATGCGGGTACCGAGCTGATCGTTTTCACGTGCTCGTCGACATCGCCGGCCATCGATGCCGCGCGCCAGACGGTGAGTGTGCCGATCCTCAAGATCGACGACCCCCTCTACGCCCGCGTGGCAAGCGCGCCGGGCCGCGTCGGCCTGATCTGCACGGCCTCGTCGACGGTCGCACCGAGCCGGGCACTGCTGGCTGCGCACGCGCAGAGCGCCGGCCGGGATATTCCGGCGGAGAGCGTCCTGTGCGCGGCGGCATTCGACGCCCTGGCCGATAACCGGCGTGACCTGCACGATCGCCTCGTGTGCGAGGCTGCGGCAGAGTTGGCCCCACGCGTCGATCGCATCGTCCTGGCGCAAGCCTCGTTGGCGCACCTGGTCGAACCGCTCGCCGACCAACTGGGGCTGCCGGTATTCGCGAGTCCGGAACTGTTGGTGCAGGAGGTGGTCGCCCGGGTGCGGGATTCGACCTGATGTTGGGCAGCGAGCCATGCGTGCGGCTCAAAAATCAGTCATCCGACAACGGAGCAGCCACGCGGTCCAGCGCTTCGACTGCATCCGCCGGCAACTCCAGCTTTCCCGCGGCCAGGTTTTCGCGCAAATGCCCGACCGACGATGTGCCGGGAATCAGCAGGATGTTGGGCGACCGGCGCAGCAGCCAGGCCAGTGCCACTTGCATCGGTGTGGCGCCGAGGCGCTGCGCAACGTCGGAAAGTCCGGAGGACTGCAGCGGGGTGAAACCGCCGAGCGGGGAAAAAGGAACGTACGGAATACCGTCGCGTGCCAGTTCATCGATCAGCGCGTCGTCGTTGCGATGCACGAGGTTGTATTGGTTCTGCACGCAGGCAATGCGGCAGATGCCGCGCCCCTGCGCGACCTGTGCGGGCGTCACGTTGCTCAGGCCGATGTGGCGCACGAGGCCCTGGCGCTGCAGGTCGGCCAACGCCGTCAGCGGTGCCTCGATCGACCCCTCGGCCGGACCATGCACGTCGAACATGACACGCAGGTTCACGACCTCCAGCACGTCGAGGCCCAGGTTGCGCAGGTTGTCGTGCACCGCCTGTGTCAGCTCCCCGGTCGAGAACGCCGGCAGCCAACCGCCGGTGTCGGTCCGCCGCGCCCCGATCTTGGTGACGATGACAAGGTCCTTCGCGTAGGGCGAGAGTGCCTCGCGGATGATCTGGTTGGTGATGTGCCGGCCGTAGAAGTCGCTGGTGTCGACGTGATCGACACCGCTGGCGACCGCTTCGCGCAGCACGGCCAGCGCCGCCTCGCGCTCCTTGGGCGGCCCGAACACGCCAGGGCCGGCGAGCTGCATGGCACCGTAGCCGAGCCGATGGACCGTGCGGTCGCCAAGGGTGGCGGCCGCGCTATCCCGTTTGATCGACCGACGACGCGCAGGTGCAGCTCGGGGTGCGATTCGTGAATCCAGCAACGCAGCGATTCGCGTACCGGATAGCCCAACGCCTTGATGGTGAATGCAATGCAGCGTCCATGATCCCTTCAACGCATTCTTGGTCGGGTAACCCAGCTGACGAATGGTCGCCCTGACGCATTCGCCGAGCTCGGCGCTAGAACGATCTGCAGTCGCAAAGAGGATCACCGGCGCTAGGCGGTCGACAAGAGGCCTGCAGCGATGAATCCGCCATCCACGCTGATGATCTGCCCGTTCACATAGGACGACGATTCTTCGTCGAGCAAGAATCCGACGGTGTTGGCGATCTCCTTGGGATTGCCGTACCGCTTCATTGGAACTTGCTGCTCCCACAGCACCTTGCCTGCGTCGCCGTGAGCCGCAGCGGCGAGTGGCGTCTCGATCGGCCCGGGGCACACGCAATTCACGCGGATGCGGTGACGCGCAAGCTCGTTCGACATCACCTGTGTGAGGTTCACCAACGCCGCCTTGGTGGCGCCATAAGCCGATCGCCCCTTGTTGCCGATCAAACCCGATACCGATGAAATGTGGACGATGCTGCCGCCACCCGTGCCAGTCATTCGCTTGGCAACTTCCCGGCTGATCGCGAACGTGCCGATCAGGTTCACTTCGAGCATGTCGCGAAGGGTCTTGGAAGTCGTCTCGAAGAAAGGAATGTCGGCCCCAAAGCCGGCACTGTTGACCAGGCCTGAAATCGCCGTGCTTGCCGGGATGCGCGACGAGATCACCTGCAGCATCGCCTCTTCATCGGTGACGTCGAGCACCGCAAAGGCAGCAGAGTCCGTGTACTCCTTCAGTGCAGCTCTCGCGCTGTCGAGGTTGGCTTCGGAATGGTCCAGGACGAGCACCGAGCGGCCGCGGCCGAGGAGCCAGGCGGCCGTGGCCAGGCCGATGCCGGAGGCGCCGCCAGTGACAATAGTGACCGCAGCGTTGTTCATCATTTTTTATTCCACGGGTTGGTGAAGGATGTCGGCTCGATGACGAGCTCGAATGTGACGAGAACGGGGTTGTCGCCCCGCTGAAGGCGGCCTTCACTCAGGCCACCAAGGTGATCGACCAAGGCGACGTCGATCTGCGCTTCGAGCTCGTTTGCAGCGTTCGCGCTGACTTTTCCTTCGCGAATGAATACCTCGGTCACGAAGGGCTCGACCACTCGACCATCGTCGAAGCTCGCCCCTATCAGGCTTCCCACCCCGCCGCGGATCTGCGCGTTGCTGATCCCACGCGCGCGGCACTCCTGCTCCAGCGCCGTGCACAAGTCTTCGTTGGCTCGAACCGCGAGCGCGAACGCGCCCTTGCTGTAGCTTGCGCCCTCGCCCGTCGCCTTCGGCTCGAACAGCGAGAAGGCTGTCTCCGGACTCGGGGTGACCTCGAACGCCGCGCCTTTCAGGAACCACATCGATGCCTCTACTGGCTCGGCAATCAACGCCTCGTTGGGAACCACATGCCCGCCCAGGCGATGGCCCGCCGCGTCGCGCCAGATGCCATGGCAGTGCAACCACGGCTGCTGGTCGCGCCGACCGATCGTGACGCCGGCCGATTCCAGCCGGACGAGGCCCTTCGGTTCATGTCGGCCGCTGAAGTACACGGCATGCGCAGGCGTCGGCGACAGGGCCGGCATGTAGTAGACGAAGGGGTCGAAGCCGCCGCCGTGAAGCGTGGCGACGGCACTGGACACGCCGAATCGATCCAGCATGGCAGCCAAGGCATCGATCAGCGTCGCACCCGGCGCCAGTGCTACGCGGGCGTGCGCCAACCCGCAGTCGACGGAGAGCCGCCGCTGGGCGTGAACCGGGCCCGGGTGTTCAATGCGTCGCATGGCGGTTCACCGCTTCCTCAAGCTCCACGGCAACTCCGCGGCGGGCTAATTCATCCTTCACCATGCGTTTTGGAACCTTCCCGTAGCCCGATCTGGGAAGGGCCGCCCAGAAGTACACCTGCTTGGGCAGCTTGTAGCGGGCGATGCGGGTCGACATCCAGTCAAGAAGTTCCTTTTCGCTCAGCAAAGAGCCTTCCTTGCGTACGCAAACCGCGACGCCAATCTCTCCCCACTGCGCATCTGGCAGACCGAGCACCGCCACTTCGGTGATGTCGTCGTGCAGGAGAATTTTTTCTTCGATCTCTCGGGGATAAATGTTCGAGCCTCCGGAGATATACATGTCCGAGGAGCGTCCTGTAAGGAACACGAAGCCGTCCTTGTTCATGTGCCCCATGTCACCCGTGCGAAACCAGCCATCGCGGAACGCCTTGGCGTTCGCCTCGGGGTTGTTGTAGTAACCGACGAACACGGCAGGACCGATCACGCACACCTCGCCGGTCTGGCCGAAGGGCAGTTCGTTGCCGTCGTCATCCTGGATCGACACTTCCATGCCGGTGCGCTCATAGCCGCAGGTGGCACCGCGTGCGCCTGCAGTCTCGCCTTCATGCTCACCCGGAGGCAGGACGGTGATGTTGCCTGTCACTTCCCCGAGTCCGTAGTACTGAACAAGCACCGGACCCAGTTTCTTCAGTGCGCGCCGCTTGTCCGCTTCGTACATCGGTGCGCCTGCATAGACCACGTACCGCAAGCTGAAGTGATCCCACTCGTCCACGCTGGGATGCTCGACCATCATCTTGAGGATGGTGGGCACGGTGAACAGATTGGTCAGGTGATGCTTCTCGATGAGCTCGTAAGCCTGGCCAATGTCGAACCGGTCCGAAGGCAGAAGCACGGTCTTGGCTCCGCGCGCGACCATGTTCAGCTGGTGCACGCCCGCGCCGTGCGAGAGCGGGGCAACAACAAGCGATCCATCCTCGCAAGTGGTCCCCGGAAGCAGGTCCGCCAGATGGTTGTTGACCACGAACGCCAGCTGCCCATGCGTGAGCACGGCTGCCTTGGGCTTGCCCGTCGTGCCGGAGGTGAAGAGAAACCAGCAAGGGCTGTCTTGCTCGACCGGCGCATTGGGCGCCGTCTTCCCGAGGCATGCAGCGATGAGATCACCCACACGAGGATGTTCGGCGTCGCGCCAGCTCTTTGCGCCTTCGAGCCAGACCACGTCTGTGTCGGGGAGTGCTTCGCAGACTGCGGCCGCGTATTCGGGGAAATCGGTCTGGCACAGAAAGGTGCGACTTTGCGAAACCCTCGCCATGTACACGACCTCTTCGGGCGTGATGCGGAAATTCGTCGGGACCCAGACGGCCCCGAGCCTGAAGGTCGCAAACATCGACTCGAACATCTCGTTGCTGTTCTTCGAGTGGACCAGCACCTTGTCGCCGGGGCGGACGCCCCGCTCGGCGAGTGCCGCAGCGAATGCAGAAACCCGTGCATCGAACTGTTCCCACGTCCACGATGCGTCGCCCCAGACAAGCGCAATGTGCTCGGGCAGCCGCCTGGCGTTCTGCGTCGCCCAATGGGCCAGGTTCATCACCCTGCGGGAGGCTGCTGGAATCGTTGGCGCCGTGGCAGTCACTTCGTGCGCTCCAGAATCGATACGTAGTTGGTGACCGCGGCGCCGCCCATGTTGAAGACACCGGCGAGCTTCGCACCGGGAATCTGCATGTCGCCCGCCTCGCCCATCAGCTGCATGGTCGCCATCACATGCATGGACACGCCGGTGGCGCCGAGCGGGTGCCCCTTCGCCTTCAGGCCGCCGGATGCATTGACCGGCAAGCGTCCATCCTTGCGCGTGATGCCTTCGCGCGCGACCTTCCAGCCTTCACCCGGTGCGGCCAGGCCCATGGCCTCGTACTCGAGCATCTCGGCGATCGTGAAGCAGTCGTGCGTTTCCACCAAGCTGAGATCGTCGAGCGAGACACCGGCGATTTCGCGCGCCTGGGTCCATGCACGCCGCGCGCCCTCAAAGGCGATCGGGTCGCGCCTTGACAGCGGCATCATGTCGTTCACCTGCGTCCTCGCGCGAAAGCGGATCGCGCGAACCATCGCTGCAGCGGTTTCTTCGTCTGCAAGCACGACCGCCGCAGCGCCGTCTGACACCAGCGAGCAATCCGTTCGCCGCAACGGGCCAGCGACCAATGGATTCTTGTCCGACACGTTGTTGCAGAAGTCGAAGCCGACGTCCTTGCGGAAGTGCGCGAACGGATTGCTGACGCCGTTCGCGTGGTTCTTCGCCGCGATCATGGCCATCTCTTCGCTGTGATTGCCGTAGCGCTCGAAGTAGGCGGAGGCGATCTGGCCGAAGATGCCCGCAAAACCTTCAGGGCTCTCTTCCTCGCGCCGGTAGCAGCCGCTCAGCAGGATGTCGGGGATCATTCGCGACGGCACGGCCGTCATTTTTTCGGCGCCGATGGCGAGCGCGATGCGACCGCGTCCACTCTCGATGAAGTCCAGCGCGCTGTAGATCGCAGCGGAGCCGGTCGCGCAGGCATTCTCGAGATGGGTCGACGGCGTAAAGCGCAAGCCGGGAACACCGAGGGACACGAGTCCGCCTTCGAAGCCTTGCGGGGTGAGTCCGTTGTTGAAAACGCCGACGGTGACGGCGTCTACATCCTCCGGTTCCACCTGCGCATGCGCAAGGGCGGCACCCGATACACGGGCAATCAAAGACTCGACGTCGGGATCGTCGAGTTTGCCGAAAGGGGTGTGGGCCCAACCCACGATCACAGCGCGCTTGGTCATGAAACTTGTCTCCTTCAATAACGGAATTTCTGCGGCCTGAAGACCGCGGGTGATGAACCGGTCCGGGTTGCCACCCGGACTCAGGATGGTTGGATGACGCCGCAGAGGCGCTGCTCGAGCAAGGTCTTTTCGTTGATCAACATCGCCGCAAGCTCCTCGACACGGCCGCCAGTGAATCGGCTTTCGACACCGGCGATGGTGAGTGCCGCATGGGTATGGCTTCGCGGGTCGCGTAACGCCACGGCAATCCCCCACGAGCCTTTGATGACGTAGCCTGAATTGAGCGCGTAGCCGTTCGCTCGGGTCTCGGCAATCAGGCGGCGCAGCGCGTCCGCCGGATGGCCGGGATAGTCCGCGACCAACCGGTCCGCATTCACGGCGAGCATCTCAGCGATTTCGTCGTCGCTCAACGCCGCAATGAACGCGAGTCCAGCGGCACCTGCGCCGACCGGATGGCGGTCTCCGGGCTGAAGCACGTGCGAGCGCAGAGGAAAGGAGCCCTCCTCGCGCGAGAGGCACACCCACTCCGTGCCGCGCTGGACGCTCAACAAGGCGGCATCGCCCGAGAGGGCTGCAAGCCTGGCCAGACTGTCCGCCGCGAGCCGATGAATCCCGAAACGCTCTGCCGCGATGACCCCGAAGGCATAGGTCTCGGGACCCAAGTGGTATCGACGGTTTTCGAGGTCTTGTTCGACCATTCCGTTGTCGATCAACGAAACGAGCAACCGTCGCGTGGTGGGTTTCGTCAGGCCCGCCAGACGCACGAGGTCTGACAGCGCCAGTCCTGTGCCGCGCGCCGCCGAAATCAGCCGGACCAGATGGATCGCGCGGTCGAGCGTCTGGCTTGCGGAGGCCGCACCGCGTTCAGCATCGCCTCGATCGTTGTCGTCAGTCATGGCTTGGCTTGTCTCCAAGTAAGGGTCCCTATGTTGGACCTTCGATTCTCGATGTCGGTCCAAATAATGGACCGTATTAACCCTGCCCAATGCATCTAGCTGCCCGCTATCGCATTGACCGTCAAAGTGTACGAGGCTCTAATTTGGTTCGCAATTGTTTTATTAGTGGTCCGCATATTGGACCTTCAAATCGGAGACATTCATGATCGATCGTCGGCATTTCGTAAAGGGCATTTCTGCGGCATGTGTCGCGTCTTCCGGGTTGGCGCTCTTGCGCAATGCGAACGCGGCTGAATTCAGCTACCGCATCGCGCACTCGGCGCCGGCCACGCACCCCCTGCACCTGCGCCTGACCGAGGCCTCAGAGCGCATCAAGGTCGACACCAAGGGGCGTTTCGATCTGCAGGTGTTCCCCGCCGACCAGCTCGGCTCCCAATCGGATGTGCTGGGACAGGTGCGATCCGGCGCGGTCGACTTCTTCATGCTGTCAGGCGTCGTCCTTTCGACCTTCGTGCCGAATTCGGCCATCAGTGGCCTGGGATTCGCATTCAAGGACTACGACACGGTCTGGAAGGCCATGGACGGCGGCCTCGGCGCATTCATCCGGGGCGAGATCGCGAAGAGCAGATCCATCTTTGCCTTCGAGAAGATCTGGGACAACGGCTTCAGGCAGATCACCACCGCCACGCGGCCGGTGAACGGCCCGGTGGATCTGCAGGGCGTCAAGATTCGCGTGCCGCCGTCAGCCATGTGGACGTCGCTGTTCAAGGCCCTCGGTGCCTCGCCGACCACCATCAACGCCAACGAGCTGTACTCGTCGTTGCAGACCAAGATCGTGGACGCGCAAGAAAATCCCTTGGCGGTTCTGTCGACGTTCAAGCTCTATGAGGTGCAGAAGTTCTGTTCGCTGACCAACCACATGTGGGATGGCTTCTGGCTGCTCGGCAATCGCGCAGCCTTCGACGCCCTGCCCAAGGATGTTCAGGCCGTCCTGACCAAGCATCTGAATGCAGGCGCCATGGCAGAGCGCGAGGACCTGGTGAAGCTCAACACAAGCCTGCGCGAGGACCTGACGAAGAAGGGTTTGCAGTTCGCGACGCCCAAGCCCTCAGAGTTCCAGGACAAGCTCCGGGCCGCGGGCTTCTACAAGGAGTGGCAAGGCAAGTTCCCCGCGGCCGGCTGGGCGCAACTTGAAGCAGCGGTCGGAGCGCTGTGAGCGTGAACGTCATAAAGGCCATTCCGCCTGTGCCCACGGCCGTTGTGGATGGGCCCTTGCACATGGCCGAACGCGCCCTGTTCCGCCTGGTTGCAACGGTCAGCGCGCTGCTGCTCACGGCAATCATTGCGCTGCTGTTTGCCGGCGTTGTGTCGCGCTACGTCTTTCACGTGCCGATCATCTGGTCGGACGAGCTCTGCTCCATCCTGTTCCTGTGGCTCGCCATGCTGGGTGCGTCGCTCGCGACCCGGCAGGCTTCACACATGCGCATGACGGCGTTGGTGTCGATGCTGGGCGAGCGATGGTGCAGTTTCTTCGCATCGCTTTCGCTGGCGACAGGGCTGGCCTTTCTTCTTCTGGTTCTGGGCCCCGCGTACCACTACGCCAGCGAAGAAGCCTTCGTCACCTCGTCCGCGCTTGAAGTCTCCAATGCCTGGCGCGCGTCTGCGATCCCGCTCGGCGTCGCGCTGATGATCTGCTTCAGCCTCTTCCGTTTGATCGAGATCGTCAAGGACAAACAGGCCGTGGCGGCGATCGCCCTGGTCGGCCTCGCGGTGCTTGTGTTCTGGCTGTTCGGCTCGAACCTGAAAGGCGCGGGCTACATCAACCTGGTGATCTTCTTCGTGGGCGTGGTTTCGGTCGCCGTGTTCGCGGGGGTTCCGATCGCCTTTGCGTTCGCGCTGGCGACCTTCGGCTATCTCGCCCTGACGACGCGCGTCCCGATGCTGACGCTTGTCGGCCGAATGGACGAGGGCATGTCGCACCTCATGCTGCTCGCCGTGCCCACCTTCATTTTCCTGGGGCAACTTCTGGAGATGACCGGCATGGCGCGGGCCATGATCCAGTGCCTCGCCAGCCTGCTCGGGCATGTTCGCGGCGGCCTGTCGTACGTGCTGGTCGGCGCGATGTATCTGGTCTCCGGCATCTCGGGCTCGAAGGCGGCGGACATGGCGGCCATCGCGCCGGCCTTGTTCCCGGAAATGATCAAGCGCGGCGCCAAACCAGGCGAACTGGTCGCGCTACTTTCCGCGACTGGCGCACAGACCGAGACCGTGCCGCCTTCGATCGTGCTCATCACTGTCGGCTCGGTCGCGAGCGTGTCAATCGCGGCACTTTTCACCGGGGGATTGCTGCCAGCGCTGGTTCTCGGGATTTTTCTGTGCGTCGTCGTAGGCTACCGCTATCGCAAGGAAGATCTTTCCGGCGTGGCGCGCGCTTCAAGGAAGGACGTGCTGAAGCTGTCGCTTGTGGCTGCGCCCGCGATCGCCCTTCCCTTTGTGATTCGCGCCGCAGTGGTCGAAGGCGTGGCGACAGCCACGGAGGTCTCGACCATCGGCATCCTCTATTCGATCTTCGTGGGCCTTGCGTTGTATCGCGAATTCGACTGGCGACGACTCGGCCCGATGCTGGTGGAGACCGTCATTCTTTCGGGTGCGATTCTTCTCATCATCGGCGCCGCATCGGCGATGGCATGGGCGTTGACGCAATCCGGATTCTCCAGGGAGTTGGCCGAATTCATGAAAGGACTTCCGGGCGGGAAGAACACATTCATGGTGGTCTCCATCCTCGCCTTCATCGTCCTGGGAAGCGTGCTCGAGGGCATTCCTGCGATCGTGTTGTTCGGACCGCTGCTGTTTCCCATCGCGCGCGCGCTGGGCATCCACGAAGTTCACTACGCCATGGTGGTCGTTCTGAGCATGGGCCTCGGCCTCTTTGCACCGCCGTTCGGCGTGGGCTACTACTCCGCATGCGCGATCGGGAACGTCGATCCCGACAAGGGCATCCGGCCGATCTGGGGCTACATGCTTGCCTTGTTACTCGGCCTGGTTCTGGTCGCCGTGTTCCCCTGGCTTTCCATTGGTTTCCTGAAGGACTGAACATGACTGATCGTCTGAACGGCAAGGTTGCCATCGTTTTCGGGGCCGGCGGCCCTGCCGGGGAATGGAGCAACGGAAAGGCTGCAGCCGTGGCCTACGCGCGCGAAGGTGCGATGGTGGTGGCCATCGACCGCATCCGGGAGGCCGCCGACGAAACGGCGCAGGTCATCCGAAGCGAAAGAGGCAAGGCGCTGGCGCTGACCGCCGATGTCACCAACACTGAGTCGGTCGACCTGGCCATCAAGGCCACCATTCAGGCGTTTGGCCGGATCGACATCCTTCACAACAATGTGGGAGTCGTCATCCCTGGCGGTCCGCTGGAGACCGACGATGCCATGTTCCAGCGAAGCATGGACCTGAACGTCGGCTCGCTGCATCGAACGGTTCGCGCAGTACTTCCGCACTTCCTCGCACAGAGCAGCGGTTCGATCGTGAACATCTCGTCCTTGTCGGCCATCCGGTGGAGCGGGTACTCGTACTTCGGCTACTACGCCTCCAAGGCTGCGGTGAATCACGCGACGGTCGCGATCGCCTTGCAGTACGCCGACAAGGGCATTCGCGCGAACGTGATCATGCCCGGCGTCATCGATACGCCGCTCGTCTACAAGCAGATCGCCGGCCAGTACAAGACGACCGAGGAAATGAAGCTCGCAAGGAGCAACGCAGTGCCCATGAAGCGATGCGGCTCGCCTTGGGACATTGCCAACGCCGCGGTCTTCCTTGCGTCGGACGAAGCGCGCTTCATCACCGGCGTCTGCTTGCCGGTGGACGGCGGCCATTCATGTGGGTTGCCCGGCTTGATCTGAGACAGAGGGTTGCAGACAAACCCTTCGCTGCCACCCACCCACGCCAACGCCTTGTCCGGGTCCTTCATTGGACCCAGGGCATGCACACGCCAAACATTTTTGATCGCCGACGGCGGCATTTGCCAGGAGACGCAGCTGGACTGCAGCCGAACCAACTCCTCCCGTAGCACCCAGAACCAGGACGGTGCCCGAGGACATCGCGGCGATGGCCAAGTACAGCTTCATCGACACCTACAAGGGCGACTACATCACGCGCAACTGGGAAACCATCCGCTCGATCCGCAAGCCGGTGATCGGCGCGGTGGCCGGCTTTGCGCTGGGCGGCGGCTGCGAGCTGGCGATGATGTGCGACTTCATCATCGCGGCCGACAACGCGAAGTTCGGCCAGCCCGAGATCAAGATCGGCGTGATCCCCGGCGCCGGCGGCACGCAGCGCCTGCCGCGCGCGGTGGGCAAGAGCAAGGCCATGGACATGGTGCTCACCGCCCGCATGA
>NZ_LMDW01000020.1:0-37056 GCF_001425205.1 Variovorax sp. Root411 | reverse complement strand
GACGGCGTGATGTTCGAGCGCCGGCTGTTCCACGCGCTGTTCGCCACGGCCGACCAGAAGGAAGGCATGGACGCCTTCCTCAACAAGCGCGCACCGGACTTCAAGAACGCTTGATCAGAAATCTGCCAGTATCGGGTCGGCAGTCGCAACGAAGCGGGACGCCGAGGAAGCACGTTGCCACACAGTCGACCAGAGGCTTCGGTCGCCCAACAACGAACGACGGATTCGCCCTATGGGTGAGACCTCGCAGACCTCCGTAATCGTTCCACGGCAAACGCACTGCGGCGGGACTCTCCCCTCCATTGGATGTCCGTCAGAACATCCCAAGCGGAGCGTGGAGCATTCGCGCTTGACGGCCAACACAGCGGCAGCACCGCGCACGGCGGTGTCCGCAAGCCCGGACGCTTGCGCTGGCACGTGATCGGCATAAAACCGGGCGCTCAACAGCTTCCCACTCCGAAACGCCCCGTCACCTTCCCCAAGCGAAAGCTGTCTCGTGGAACTAGCGAGCTCGGGCCGTTCCAGCCCTTAAGGCATTCTTGGTCGGCCCCCCAACTGGTCGCCTTTGCCGCGGTTTGTCCGCCTTGACGTACAGCTCGAATCCGATCCTCGTACTGAGACATCAACTACCTCCGGGTAGATCAAGTTTTGTCCGCGCTTCACTGAGTCACCTCCAGAGGAGCCAACAGTTCATCCAGCCGCATCCCGCAAATCGCCTTCTGTCGACCGCCTCAAGACTCTCTCCATATCGACGAAACGAAGTCATCAACACGCAGCTTCACGAGGCGCTTTCACCTCTTCTTGTTCCCGAACACCTCTCAGGCGCCACATCGCCAAATAGATAGCCCTATTGACACTCCAAATAAGTCTATCTACACTTTGACCAACGAGAGCCCAGAAGTACTGTGACGAAATGACAGGGCCCCTCTACTCGCTGGAATATGGACATGCAAACAGACTCCTTCGCTGCATCACTCGAGAAGCTGATCACCGAACGCCACGCGGTTCGTGCCTTTCTGCCGCGCCCGGTGGCTCGCGAAACCCTTGAGCACATCCTGCGCCTCGCTGCGCGTTCACCCTCGGGGGCCAATCTCCAGCCGTGGAAAGTCCATGTGGTTGAGGGCAACGCAAAGCAGCGTCTCGAGCAGCGAATGCTGGCAATGCTCGATGACCCGAAACAGCGCGCCGCGCCGGCGGCCTTGCGAGAACCAGCTTCAAACAGACCGCGAACCTGTCGGTACCTTCACTCGGTTTGTTCAATGAGCACAAGCAACATTTCGCCAGGAGACATTCATGACCACCCGCTTCGCAAAGTGCGATTCGATCGCTGACCTGTACGTGCGCAACTGTCTGTGGAAGGGTCGGCAGACTCTGTTCGCGGACGACCAGGGTGCAAGTTACACCGGCGAGCAAGCCCTGAATCATTCGCTGCGGTACGCCTCTGCGTTGCGCAGCGCCTCACTGGCGCCCGGCGAAGTTGTCGCATATTTATGTCTGGGTTCGGCGTCACACGCAGTTGCGTGGTTCGGTACGCTCGTTGGCGGCTACGTGGCCGCCAATCTGCACACACGCAACAACTCGGTAGCGCAAATCGCCGAGGCACTCCAATGGCTGGGCGCCAAGCTGATCGTGCACGATGTGGAATTCACGTCGGTCGTCAATGCAGCCGTGCAGGAAACGGGGCTACCCATCCGCACCCTTGCAATGGACGACGAAGCCAAAAGTTGGGAAGCATTCATCCAAGCCGCCGCGCCGCTCGACTTTGGACGCGAGCGCCCAGACGCAGCATCGGTGGCGGCCATCATTCTGTCATCGGGCAGCACTGGCCAGCCCAAGGGTGTTGTGCAAAGTCAGGCTTCGCTGTTGGCCTGTGCTCTTTCAGGCCAAGTGATGCTGGCGGGAATCAACAGGCACGACACCATCATGATCCCCATGAATCCGTCGTTCGCCGGCTGGGTGATGTTCGTGCTGCCGGCGTTGGCAGGAAGATCCCGCCTCCTGCTCGTCCGCCGCTTTGAACCCGCCCATGTCGTCAATTTAGCCGAGCGTGAGCGCGTCACGATCCTGAATATGGTGCCCACCATGTGGCGCATGGTGTTCGATGCAGCGACGGCGGAGCGCGATTTCACGAGCGTGCGACTGGCCTGCGTCGGGGGCGAGCTACCCACCGCCGACGACGTCTCACGTATCAAAGCGCGCTTTTGCCCAAGCATCGCCGCAATTTACATGGCCGGCGAGTCAGGCAATGGATGCGCGATCACGGTCACCACAGAGGATATGGTGGACGGCCGCAAGATCGGATCGACCGGCCTGCCGACCGTGGGTGCCGACGTGCGCATCGTCGACCCCGACGGTTCGATCGACGATGTGCTGCCGCTTGGTCAGCGGGGAGAGCTTGTCGTTACTGGGTCCTCGGTAGCGCTCGGCTACTGGCGCGACCCAGCCTTGAGTGCGAAGAAATTTGTCGATGGCTGGTGGCGCAGTGGTGACCTGGGTCATGTCGACGAGGACGGTTACGTGTGGGTTAACGGTCGCGCCGACAACGTCATCAATACCGGTGGTATCAAGGTCCATGCGGAAGAAATCGAGTCGGAGATCTTGACCCATGAAGGAGTCTCGGGATGCGCCGTCGTAGGCCGCACTGACGCCAAGTTCGGTCAACGCATCGAGGCGTTCGTCGTTGCGAAGAGTGTCGAATTGACGTCGGACGATCTGAAGTCGTATCTGAAAGAAGTTCGGCAAATGAGCGGCCACAAAGTGCCGAAAGTATTTCACTTTCTGGATGCCCTACCCACTGGCCTGACCGGCAAGCTTGATCGGCGAGCGCTGCTTGAATGGAGCGAAGCTTCATGACTTCAGGTCCTTTGAGTGATCTCACGGTTGTCGAATTCGCCGGACTTGGCCCTGCCCCGTATGCAGCCATGCTTCTCGCCGACATGGGGGCAACAGTAATCCGCATAGAACGGCCTGACGCTCTACCAGCACCGGCCACTGCGATCTCGCAGCGCGGCCGAGCCCAGCGGTATACGGCCGACCTGAAGAAACCGGGCGACGTCGCTTTCGTGCGCAAATTGCTTCGCAGCGCGGATGCGCTGATCGAGGGGTTCCGCCCCGGCACCATGGAGCGGCTTGGCCTGAGCCCCGAGGTTCTGCTGGAAGATAACCCGCGCCTGGTTTATGGGCGGGTCACCGGCTGGGGTCAAACCGGTCCGCTGAAAACTACCGCCGGACATGACGTCAACTTCATTGCGATCACGGGTGCGCTCGCCGCCATCGGACCGCGCGAACGTCCTGTGCTTCCGCTCAATCTCATCGGAGACTTCGCCGGCGGGTCCATGTTTCTGCTGTCGGGGATGCTGGCCGCCCTTCTGGCTGCACGTCGCACCGGAAAAGGTCAGGTCGTCGACGCCGCGATGTGCGATGGCGTCATCTCGCTGATGACCGGAATCCATGAGCAGCTCGCCGAAGGTAAATGGGCCGAAGTGCGTGAATCGAATGTCTTCGACGGCGGTCTGCCGCACTACCGCATCTACGAATGCGCCGACGGCAAGCACCTGTCAGTCGGACCGCTTGAAGAGCCCTTCTATGTCCGTTTATGCGAGGCCGTCGGGATGGTG
The DNA here is from genome assembly GCF_001425205.1 of Variovorax sp. Root411. Classification (GTDB taxonomy): domain Bacteria; phylum Pseudomonadota; class Gammaproteobacteria; order Burkholderiales; family Burkholderiaceae_C; genus Variovorax. The sequence goes on along the minus strand of NZ_LMDW01000020.1, from coordinate 33,439 downwards.
CCGCCGCCCCCACGTGACGAGCCTTCACATTGGCCCGCCTTGCGCGCCACGTTCGAAAAAATCTTCAAGACCCGCACGCGCGACGAGTGGACGGCGTTGCTCGAGCAGGGCGACCACTGCGTATCGCCGGTACTCAGCATTTCGGAGGCCCCAAGGCACCCACACTTGGCAGCCCGCAGTTCCTTCGTCAATGTGGATGGTGTTTTACAAGCCGCCCCCGTGCCGCGCTTTTCTCATGATCCTACGCAGGCGCGCGCCGGTGTGCGCGAGCCGCTGCCAATCGCACGAGCGATGGCGTCCGAAGTCGCAGGCTGACTGCCTGCTTCATTTCCTTTAGTTCAACCTGGAGACTCCCATGAGCAAGTCACGTAATGCAAAGTATTGGCATGAATTCGAAGTCGGCGAAGTCATTGAAACATCGGGCCGCACGATCGAAAGCGGTGACGTCAACCTGTTTGCTGGCCTGTCCGGCGACTTCAACCCGGTCCACGTAAATCAAGTCTACGCCGAGAAAGGAATGTTCGGCGTGCGCATCGGCCATGGTCTGCTTACGCTCGCCGTGACTTCCGGTCAGATGAACCAGACCGGCATGTTCGAAGGAACGACCATCGGCTTCCTCGGCATGGACAATGTGCGCTTCTCCAGCCCGGTTCGATTCGGCGACACCGTTCTCACAACTGCAACGGTGACGAGCACGCGCGAATCCAACAAGCCAGGCCGTGGCGTGGTGGCCATGACCATCACCACCAAGAATCAGCGCGGCGAAACGGTGCTGACCTACGACCAGGCCCTGCTGATGGCCGGCAAGCCGGCCTGACAGGGTACCGCAATGAACGCTGGCCGCCCCCTGCCCGTGCCCACGCCCGAGACCGCCCACTTCTGGGATGGCACGCGCCTCGGTGAACTTCGCTTGCAAACGTGCCGGGACTGCGGCCACACCTACTTCCCTCCGCGTCCCTTCTGCCCAGATTGCGCGTCCCGGGAGGTCGAAGTGATTCGCGCCAGCGGACGCGGGTCGCTCCACAGCTACATCATCTCGCACCTGCCCGCGCCGGGTTTCGAACCGCCTTACACCATCGCCGTGGTGAAGCTGGACGAAGGGCCGAAGATGCTGACCAATATTGTTGGAACACCCCCTGACCCTGCGTTGCTGGAACTTGACGATCCGGTGGAGGTCACGTTCATGGCGCTGAATGAGCAAATTTCGTTGCCGGTATTCAAGCTGGTCGGAGCAACGCGATGAGACGGGCGCGCGCAGCAGTCATCGGGGCGGCGGAAACCACCGAAATGGGAAAGCTTCCCCACATGTCTCAGTTGCAGCTTCATGCAGACGCTGCGCTGAATGCATTAGCGGATGCGGGGCTCAAACCGTCCGACATCGACGGCATCGCTACGGCGGGCGAGACGCCAGAATCGCTTGCGCTTTACCTGGGAATCACGCCCACCTGGATCGACGCCACGGGCGTCGGTGGCTGCTCCTTCCTGATGCATGTACGGCACGCGATGGCGGCGATAGAGTCGGGGATGTGCCGGCACGTCTTGATCACCCACGGCGAGAGCGGGCGGTCACGCGTCGCCGCGGCCGGGTTTCCACACCCGATTGCGGGTAGCCTGCCGCAACAATTCGAGACACCGTACGGCACCTTCGGGCCGCCGACGATGTTCACCTTGCCGGTGTTGCGTTTTCTCAAAGATCGCGGATACGAGCAAGAGGACTTGGCCCGCGTCGCCGTTGTCCAACGCGAATGGGCGGCACTCAACCCACGTGCCAGCCAGAAGGCCCCCATCACTGTTGACGATGTGATGGCATCGAAGATGATCGCGTACCCCTTCCGAATGCTGATGTGTTGCCTGGTCACAGACGGCGGCGGAGCGATCGTACTGTCTGCCGCAGACCGTGCAGCCGATCTGCACGACCGCCCGGTTTATGTGATCGGCAGCGGCGAAAGCGTCGAAGGCAACATGATCAGCCAGATGGAGGACTTCAGTTCTTCAAAGGCATTCCGCGTCTCCGGTCGCAACGCGTTCGCCGAGGCAGGCATTACGCATGCCGATGTCGACCACCTGATGATCTACGACGCATTCGCACACCTGCCGCTCTATGGGCTCGAAGACCTCGGCTTTTGTTCACCTGGTGAGGCCGCAGGATTTATCCGCGAAGGCCACACTCGGCCCGGAGGTCGGCTCCCGCTGAACACCAACGGCGGCGGACTCAGCTACATGCACTCAGGCATGTACGGCATGTATGCGTTGCAGGAAAGCATTCGGCAGATGCGTGGCGTGGCGCCTGCGCAAGTCGAGGGAGCCAAGATTTCTGTTGCCCACGGGGTCGGTGGCATGTTCGCGGCCAGCTCGACGATCATCTTTTCCAACGAAAGGCACTAACCCATGTCCGCGACTTTCGAGATGCGTTTCACGCGGGGCAAGTTTCCCGTCGGCGGCGGCTATCCCGGCCGCAGGCCTGGCACGAGGATCGACGAGAAGATCGGGATGATCTGCGAGTACGACGTCGCCGTGACAGTGCGTGACGGAGTGAAACTCTACGTCGATATCTTCCGGCCGATTGCGGACGGAACCTATCCTGTCCTGCTCGCATGGGCGCCGTACGGAAAACATGAAGGCGCAGAAGACTACTACGCGATGCTCAAGGGCTGCGGGCAATCGAAGGCCCTGCAATCGGAATACGGTATGTTCGAAGGGCCAGACCCTGCCAACTGGTGCCCGCACGGCTACGTCATCGTCAAGGTGGACCCGCGCGGAGCTTGGGGATCCGAAGGCGACCTGACATTCATGAGCCCGCAAGAAGCCCTGGACGGCTACGATGTGGTCGAGTGGGCCGGCACGCAAGCGTGGAGCAACGGTAAGGTCGGAATGCATGGTGTCTCCTACTTAGGCTGGACCCAGTGGAAGATCGCCTCTATGAATCCGCCGCATCTTGCCGCCATCAATCCGTGGGAAGGCGCGAGTGATTTCTATCGTGAGCTTTGCTTCCACGGGGGGATTCGAAGCAATTTCACGGCCATGTTCCCGGGAACCATGTGCCGCCCGACGAAACGCGCAGAAGACCTGATGGCCATGGCAAAAGAACATCCGCTTTTCGACGAGTACTGGGCGAGCAAGAACGCCGAGCTAGAAAAGATCACTGTGCCGGCATTCATCGTCGCGAGCTGGTCCGACCATGGTCTGCACTCACGCGGGACGCTCGAAGGTTTCAAGAAGATTTCCTCTAAAGACAAATGGCTTCGCGTCCACGGGCGCAAGAAGTGGGTCGACTACTACGCGCACGAGGAAATGCAAAGGCAGTTCTATGACAGGTTCCTGAAGGGTATCGACAACGAGGTGAAATACTGGCCGAGGGTTAACCTTGAAATCAGGGAACGATCCCACGTTGGCAATTTCCGTGCGGAGAACGAATGGCCCCTTGCGCGCACGAAGTACACACAGTTGTACCTCGGGGCGGGCCAAGGTGAGTTGCGCGCTGCCCCGCTCGAGGCGCATGAGCAAATTCGCTATAGCGTGGATGATCCTAAAGACAAGAGCCAGAACGCTGCTTTCGAAGTGAAGTTCGACGCGAAGACGGAACTGACGGGGCACGCCAAGCTGAAGCTTTGGGTGGAGGCGGCCGGGAGCGACGACATGGATCTGTACGTGGTGATGGACAAGATCGATCGAAGCGGCGATAGGGTGCCGTTGCCATCACAGAGTGCCTACGACCTGGGCCCGGTCGCCTATGGCTGGCTAAGGGTGTCTCATCGTGAACTCGACGAGACGCGATCCACGCCTTACCAACCCGTGCTCAGGCATCGTAAGGAAATCAAGCTCAAGGCAGGTGAAATCGTCCCGGTGGAGATCGAGCTCTGGGCGTCGAGCGTGCTGTTCGAAGCAGGTGAGGCGTTACGGGTCACCGTGATTGGAAGTGACCTGCACGCGCACGAGGCTTGGGAGCACAACGGTGAGCGTACCGTGAATCGAGGCGAACACGTTATCCACACCGGTGGCACGTACGACTCGCACCTCTTGGTGCCAGCAATTCCCGAGAACTGAGCCGGATTAGGGCCTGGATTTGGCTTCCAGGCCCTTGAAAAGAACCTCGAGCAAGGTGTCGCTGAGCGAAGATACAGCCTCTGCGCTGGTAGGCAACTCGCCGTAAACCTCGTTGAGCAGCCGACTGAGCGTAAACGTCAGGACGCACGCGCCAACGATGATGTTCGTGACGTCACGCGCCGGTAGTCGTCGGATCACCCCCGATTTAGTCGCCGACTCGATCGCGGCATTGAAGGTTGCATAGCCGCGAACCATGTAGCGCTTGGCGAGCCACTTCAGGCGTGGTGAGTCATTCATTCCCTCATGGATCAGGATGCGCGTGAGGTCCGGATCAGCTGCGTTGGCCGAAATGAATCGACGCAGCATGACTTTCAGCCGTGACAGATCATCAACGTCGCGCAGGTCTTCCATGTTCAGCGAGAACATGTTGCCCCGCGCATGCATGAGGTGTTCGACGGCGGCTTTCCAGAGCTTTTCCTTCGTACCGAAGTGGTAATGGACCATCGACTGGGTAAGTCCGGCCGCGGTCGCCACCGCCCCCGTACTGACAGCGTCGAACCCGTGCTGCGCAAAAAGCGACACGGCGGCCTCAAGCAGGCGCTCCGCAGGCATTTCAGGTACGGGCACGGTGGATGCAGCGGCCGGTACGATACGGCGCGAAGCGGTTTTTAGAGGCGCAGGTGCTGCAATGGTGATCCGTTTCATCGATGGCGATTGTAGATTGATAAATCGGTTTTTCTGATAGGCCTATTTTAATTGGCCAGTCTCCACTTGCCGCCCTTCACCACGGCCAACACTTGGCTGCGCTGGTCGAGGCCAGTGTGGTTCGCCTCTGAAAACGCGAAATTCAAGGTGGTCGTAGGAACGTCACGCGTCTGCTCCAGCGCGTCGCGCAGTGCGACGCGAAAGGCTTCCGTGCCGGGCTGTACTTTGCGCAGCGTCATGCGTGCGGCGTTCTCTATCAGGCGATAGCTGTCGAATGCAGAGGCACCGAAACCGGACCGTGTTCCCGCGCCATGCAGGGTTTCATATGCGCGAACGAACTCCTGCGACGGCATACGCAGCGGGTCGCCCTCCTTCAACTGCTCGGCGACCATCAATGGAAGCACGGTAATGAACATGCCCTCGGCAGACTTTCCCGCCACGCGCAGAAAGTCACCGTTCGCTACGCCGCTGGTCTGATAGACACGGCCGGCGTAACGGCGACTTGTTAGTTCGATCTGTGGCAAGGTGCCCGACGTGCCGGCTGCTCCGACAAAGATTGCATCCGGGTTGAGCAGCATCAGTTTTGCGATCTGGGCCGTGACGCTCTGGTCCGTCACATTGAAACGCTCGACTCCGACCACCTTCACGCCCCTCGACGCAGCGGACGTTTCCATCGATTTCAGGTAGCCATCGCCGTACGCGGAGGCAAGGGCCATGATCGCGATCGTCGAGCCCTTGTGGCGCTTGACGTCTTCGGCAATGAGATCCGTGGAGAACCGCTCCGGTACTCCCAGCCGAAAAGCCCAGCGTCTGCGTTCATCCATGGGTTCGACGATTGCGCCTCCACCGGCCAGGGAGATCATCGGTATGTGCAACTGCGCTGCCACTGGAACCATGGCCAGCGAAGTGGGCGTGAGCGATGAACCCACGATGACGTCGACCTTGTCCTCGTTGACAAGACGCGACACGCTGCGCGCCGCGGCGGAGGGATCTGAGGCGTCGTTGACCACCGTCACGACCACTTTGTGCCCGACCATCTCGGCCGGCCACAGCGTGACGGCGTTTTGCTCCGGCAGGCCGACGGATGCACCTGGTCCCGTCAGGGAAAGAACGACGCCGATGCGAATCTCAGCCGACGATGCAGAACTCGCGAGCAATCCCATGCAGGCGATCAGCAGCGACGAAATGCAGTGAAGGATGCGTTTCATTCGTTGCGCCTCAGTCGACGAGGGTCCACTTGCCACCTTTGACCACGGCCAGCACCTGGCTGCGATGGTCGAGGCCGCTGTGATTGGTTTCGGAGAACGCAAAGTGCAATGTGGTGTTACGGAGATCGCGCGTCTGCTCGAGCCCGTCGCGCAACGCGACGCGGAAGGTTTCGGTGCCGGGCTGCCCCTTGCGGAGCGCGATCGTTGCGGCGTTCTCGATCAGCCGGTAGGTGTCGTATGCAGCGGCAGCGAACGCCGAGCGGGTTCCTGCACCGTGCTTGCCTTCATAGATGCGCACGAATGCCTCCGTTGAGACGCGCAAGGGATCGTTAGCCTTCAACTGCTCCGCCACCAGCAGCGGCAGCACGGTGATGAACATGCCTTCGGCCGACTTGCCGGCTACGCGCAGGAAATCCGGGTTCGCGACACCACCGGTCTGGTAGACACGGCCCGTGTAGCCGCGATTTGCCAGTTCGATTTGCGGCAGCGCACCCGCGGTGCCCGCAGCGGCGATGTAGATCGCATCCGGGTTGAGCAGGGCCAGCTTGGCGATCTGCGCCGTGACGCTCTGGTCGGTCACGTTGTAGCGTTCCACGCCGGCGATCTTCAGGCCCCTGGATGCGACAGAGGCTTCCATGGCTTTGAGGAATCCGTCGCCGTAAGCGGACGACAGTGCGATCACGCCGATCGTCGCGCCTTTGCGGCGCTTGACGTCATCGGCGACCAGATCAGTGGAGAACTTTTCCGATGGGCCCAACCGGAAGGCCCAGCGCCTGCGCTCGTCCATCGGTTCGACGATTGCGGCGCCGGTGGCCAGCGAGATCATGGCGGTGCCGGCTTGGGCGGCCACAGGAACCATGGCCAACGAGGTGGGCGTCAGCGAGGACCCCACGATGATGTCGACCTTGTCTTCATTGACGAGTCGGGAAACGCTGCGGGCCGCCGTGGAAGGATCCGACGCATCGTTGATCAGCGTCACCGAAACCTTGTGCCCGGCCATCTCGGTCGGCCAGAGCTGGACAGCGTTTTGCTCGGGCAGGCCGATCGATGCGCCAGCGCCCGTCATTGAGAGAACCACGCCAATGCGGATGTCCGCTTGTGAAGCGGAACTGGCCAGCAGCCCGAAGCAGGCGATGAGCAGCGACGGAACGCCGCAAAGAAGTCGTTTCATTTTCGTGTCTCCATTAACCGAACAGAACTGGGCAGCGACCGGTTCGCACTGCCGCCCATCCGCGGACAACCCGCAGATGCAAGCCCATGCTATCGCTGCTGGTCAGCATGTCAATAGGTCAATTGACATTACCGATAAATCAATTTAATCTCCTGGAACAGCCAGGCCAACTGGCAACGCGACTTCCGGAGACATACACCATGGACCTTTCACTTGCCGGCATCCTGCTGGTCGACGGCCTTACCCACGGCGCTATTTACGTTCAGCTGGCGATCGCTTGCGTGCTGGTGTTCTCCGTCACCCGCATCGCCTTCATCGCCCAAGGGGAGTTTGTGACTTTCGGTGCGCTCACGCTGGCCGCGCTGCATGCGGGCCGCATCCCCGGCACGCTCTGGTTGATGCTTGCACTCGCTTTTGCAAGCGTGCTGCTCGATGTCTTGACCGCCCTGCGCCGCCACCAGCCAGGCGCACGCGTCGCCATGGGGGCGGTACGCGGCTTGGCCCTGCCGGTCCTGATTGCTATCGTCGTGTATTGGGGCAGGTCACGCGGCTGGCCGCTGTGGGCGAACAGCCTGTTGGCACTGGCCATCGTCACCCCGGTGGGCCCATACACCTATCGGCTGGCATTCGAAGCGCTTGCCGACGCCAGCGTGCTGACCTTGATGATCGCCTCGGTCGGGGTGCACTTCGCGATGACCGGGCTGGGCCTGGTGTTCTTCGGCGCGGAGGGATCGCGCAACCCATCGTACTGGGAGGGCGCCACCACCCTGGCCTCACTGCGCGTTGCGAATGATGCGTTGCTGACTGCACTTGTTTCGGCGCTGCTGGTGTTGGCGCTCTGGCTGTTCTTTTGCTATTCCTTGCGAGGCAAGGCATTGCGCGCAACTGCGATCGACCGCTTCGGGGCGCGGCTGGTGGGCATTTCGCCGCCGCGTGCAGGCAGGTTGACCTTCGGCGTCGCGGCGCTGCTCAGCGCGCTGGCCGGCATGCTCGCCGCGCCGGGCACAACCCTCTTCTACGACTCGGGCCTCGTGATCGGGCTCAAGGGCTTCGTGGCCGCAGTCGCCGGCGGCCTCCTGAGCTACCCCATCGCCGCGATCGCAGCATTGGGCCTGGGATTGATCGAGTCCTTCAGTTCCTTTTTTGCCAGCGCCTACAAAGAAGCCATCGTGTTCACATCCATCCTTCCCGTGCTCCTGTGGTTATCGCTCAAGCACCGCCGCGCAGGAGGTGAAGCATGAATTCCCTCCTCCATCGAGGCCGCCTTGCAGGCTTCGGTATCGTCCTCGCTTTGGCACTTCTGCCGCTCCTGCCGGTCAACGAGTTCTGGATCACGCAGATGAATTTCGTTGGCATCGCCACCCTGGTGGTGTTGGGACTGGTTCTGCTCACAGGCGTCGCCGGATTGACCTCGTTCGGCCAGGCCGCATTCGTCGGCATCGGCGCTTACGCCACCGGCTACCTGTGCGTCGTCCTGCACCTGTCTCCCTGGCTCGGATTGCTTGCCGGGTTGGCCGTCACAGTTCTATTCGCCGCGGCACTCGGCCTGTTGACGCTCAATCTCTCCGGTCACTTCCTCCCGCTCGGCACCATCGCCTGGGGCGTGTCGCTGTACTTCGTCTTCGGCAACACGGAAGCGCTGGGAAAGTACGACGGACTGGTGGGCCTTCCTCCGATTTCGCTAGGGAGCATCGCGCTCGATAGCGGCCGAAGCTTTTACTACTTTCTCTGGGCAGTAGTGTTGCTGTCGGCATTCGCGTTGAGCAATCTCCTGGATTCCCGCACGGGGCGGGCACTGCGTGCCTTGAAGGACGGTACAGCAATGCCGGAAGCCATGGGCATCAACACCTTCCGCTATAAGCTGATCGCGTTTCTCGTCGCAGCGCTCCTCGCATCGCTTGCCGGCTGGTTGCAGGCGCATTACCAGCGCACGGTCGACCCGTCTGTATCCAGCCTGCGCGCCAGCATCGGCTATCTCTTCATGGCGGTAATCGGCGGTGTCTCGCTCATCGGAGGGGCTTTTGCGGGGGCTGCAACGACCCAGATCCTGGACGATCGGCTTCAGGTCTGGTTGCCACGGCTGACGGGCAGCGAAGGCCACTACGAAGTCATCGTCTTCGGGATCCTGCTCGTCCTGCTCCTCCAGCGTGCGAGCCAGGGGCTGTTCGGCATGCTTGGAGCGTGGGCCGCACCCCAGGCTCGCGCCGTCCAACCGATAGCGCTGCATCGAGGCGAGCGAATACCTTCGGCGGGCCCTCTCCTGCGTGTGCGCGGCTTGAGCAAACGGTTTGCCGGCCTGCTGGCCGTCGACGGTGTGGATTTCGACGTCCAGGCCGGAGAGATCGTAGGGCTCATCGGCCCGAACGGGGCGGGCAAGTCGACCACGTTCAATCTCATCACCGGCGTCTTGCCGCCCTCCGCCGGGTCCGTAACTTTCAACGGCCAGCCGGTGACCGGATGGTCAGCCCGTGCCATTGCCCACGCGGGCCTCGCCAGGAGCTTTCAGCATGTGCGCATGGTCCCGGAAATGAGTGTGCTGGAGAACGTGGCGCTTGGTGCACATCGGCGCGGTGGCGCCGGCGTGCTGGCTGCCGTGCTGGGCTTGGACCGCAAGGAGGAAAGCGGCCTGCTCTCCGAAGCCGCAGCGCAACTGGCGCGCGTCGGGCTCGCCGGGCAGATGCACGAGCCTGCCGGCAACCTCTCTCTCGGCTCGCAGCGGCTACTCGAGATCGCCCGCGCGCTCTGCACCAATCCCACGTTGTTGCTGCTCGATGAGCCGGCAGCGGGCTTGCGCCATGCCGAGAAGCTGGCGCTGGCCGAGGTGCTGCGCGAACTGCGCGCGCAAGGCATCGCGATCCTGCTGGTGGAGCACGACATGGACCTGGTGATGAACGTAACCAACCGCATAGTCGTCATGGAGTTCGGGCGACTGCTGTTGACCGGCACCCCGCGCGAGGTGCAGGCCAGCCCGGCGGTGCGTGCCGCTTACCTCGGTACAGAAATTGAAGGAGTGTCCTGATGAAAACGGAGTTGCTGCGAGTTGAAAACTTGCTGGTGCGCTATGGCAAGGCCACTGTGCTGGCAGACCTCGATCTTGTTGTACGGGAAGGAACAGTCATCGCGATCGTCGGACCCAATGGTGCGGGCAAATCGACGTTGCTCAATGCACTGGTGGGTGCAATAGCTTCCATAGGCAATATCCAGTTCAACGGTGAGCGCCTGCGCTCCCTGGACCTCGAGCAGCGCGTCGCAGCGGGCATTGCGCTCGTGCCGGAGTCTCGCGCGCTGTTCGGCGATCTCTCCGTTCTGGACAACCTGCTCCTGGGAGCGTATCGCTTCATAGGGCCACGCGGTGGCCAACGCTCAGAGGACAACCTGGCGCGCATCTACGACCTGTTCCCACGCCTGCAGGAGCGGCGCAGGCAACTGGCGGGCACGCTCTCGGGTGGGGAACGCCAGATGCTTGCGCTAGGCCGGGCACTCATGATGCAACCCCGCCTGCTGCTGCTGGACGAGCCCAGCATCGGGCTTGCGCCGCGCGTCACGGCCGATGTCTTCGGATCCATTGCTCAGCTCAAGAAGGCCGGCGTTACGATTGTGCTGGTTGAACAGAATGCGCGCGCCGCGCTGGCCATAGCCGACGAAGGCCACGTACTGGAGACAGGCCGGCTGGTACTGAGCGGCCCGGCTTCAGAGCTGGCCCAGGACCCGCGGATCATCGAGACTTATTTGGGCAGCGCCGTGTCGTAACGCGCTGCGCCGGCCTAGAAGGTGGAAAAATGCTGCCCGCCGTCTATCACGATGCTTTGTCCGATGATGAAGCTCGCGTACTGGCTGCACAACAGCGCGCAGAGTGCACCGACATCCTTGGCGTTGCCTAACTTGAGGGCCGGGATGCCCACTTGGGCGATCCACCTGTCCTCTTCCTGCTTGTATGTCGTTCCGTTGTCCTTCGATAAAGTTTCAAACCGCTGCTGCATGGCGGCGGTGTCGAACATGCCCGGAAGGATGTTGTTGATGGCGACGTTACTCTTCGCAAGTCCGCCGGAGATGGCGGCCGTGTAGTTGCACAGCGCGGCACGCGGCGGGCCAGAAAGAAGCCGACTCTCGTGGGGCCGCTTCGCCGCGATCGTTCCGATGTTGACCACTCGGCCGAAGCCGCGTTTTGCCATGCCGCCCACGGTCGCACGCATGAGTTCAACGGGGCCTAGCAGTGTGGCGGAAAGTGCGCTCATCCACTCTTCCGGTTCTGGTTCCAGATAGTTCTGGAGGAACCTCGGCGGCGAACAGGTGACGACAAGGATGTCGGGTTCAGGGCACGCCGCGAGCAGCCGGGCGCGGCCCTCGGCCGTGCCATGGTCAGCCACAACGGGAACAACACGGACGCCCGTGGCCTGCGCAATTTCCTGCGCGGTCGCTTGCAAGCGAGCTTCGCCCCTCGCTGATATGCAGACCTCCACACCTTCCCTGGCAAGCGCCAGGGCGCTCTCTTTTCCCATCCCGGCACTGCCGCCCGCGATGATGGCTTTTTTTCCTTTGATTCCGAGTTCCATCTTCTATCCTTTCGGTTCATTGCGTTGAGCCATCACTATTCAGGCTTGATGCCGGCCTCCTTGAAAGCCTGCTCGCCACGCGTTACATCGTCCTCGATTCGCTTTGCGAGATCCTCCGCATTGCCGCTCAGCGCCCTGATCCCCCGGGACGCAATCTTTGATTCGACAAATTCCTTGTTGGCGAGGACGGTCTGGATGTCGGCACTGATCTTCTTCACGATGTGACTGGGTGTACCGGCAGGCGCAAATACGCCGTACCACAGCCTCGAGAGGAGATAGGGGAAGCCTTGCTCGGCGGCCGTCTTGACATTCGGGAACTGCGGATGGCGGGAAGATCCCGTCATCGCGAGTACCTTGAGCTTCTTCGCCTGGATGAGCGGTTCGGCTACGTTGGTGCCTCCCATCCCCAACTGGATCTCCCCGCCGGCCATCCCGGTCAACACAGGCCCGATGCCTTTGTAAGGGACGGCGAGCAAGTCGATTCCTTCCCGCTTGTTCAACGCCAGAAACGCGAGGTCGGCCTGGCTGCCCTTCGAAAATGAACCGAAGCTGAGCTGCTTGGGGTGCAGGCGAGCGTACGCGACAAGCTCGCGAAGGTCGTTCACCGGCAAGCCCTCGCTCGCCAGGATGAACATTTCTGTCTGCGCCACGAGCGACACCGGCACGAAACTCTTGTCCGGGTCGTACGGCAGCTTCGAATAGAGAAAGCGATTGGCGATGAACGTAAAGTCGCCCGTCGCCAAAATCGTGTATCCGTCCGGTGCGGCCTTGGCGGCCGCCTCGGCTCCTATCAGGGAATCGGCACCTGCACGGTTCTCGACGATGACCGGCTGCCCCCATTTTTTCGATAGCTCAACGGCCAGCGCTCGGTAAAGGATGTCCATGCCCCCGGGCGGATACGGCACGATGATTTTTACGGGCTTCTGGGGAAACGGCTCCGTCTGCGCCAGCGCGCCAACGCATGAAAACACCAACCCGATCAAGACAAGCATCCGCTTCATCTGATCTCTTAGGTCTTGTCCAGCGGCCCGGTGCGTCTCGCGCGAACTGAAAATCTTCCTTCGAGTCATGTTGTCTCCTGCTTATAAGCCGGTTGGTTCAATGAACTTTTGTTCTTGCAGCTCTCGGGCAGCTTTCCATCCAGCAAGCCCACGATGTTGGCAACCGCGGTCAGCGGAATCTGCTCAAACATCTGCGCCGTATGGCCGACTGAATGCGGCGTCAGGATGACGTTGGAAAGTTGTCGGAACGCATGACCGGCGGGCAGCGGCTCAGTTTCGAACACGTCGAGAGCGGCAGCGGCGACATGGCCAGACTGCAAAGCTTCAAGTAGCGCCTCCTCGTCCACGAGGCCGCCCCGGGCCGTATTGACAAGGAGCACACCACGCTTCATCAGTTGCACCCGGCTTCTGTCCAGCCAATGCCTGTTGCCATCGTCCAGCCGTGTCATCAACAGCACCACGTCGCTGACTGCTAAAAGGTGATCGCTTGAAACGAAGGAAATTCCTTCCTCGATTTCCTGCGCCCCGCGGGTGTGCACCAGGATCGTGGCCTGCCAGCCCTTGAGGCGGTGAACGATCTCGCGCGTGATGCCGCCATAGCCCACGATGCCGACGGTGCGACCCTTCAGCATGTTGCGATGCTGGACCCGTTCGCCACCTGCACGAAGCTCGGCTTCCGTTTCGCGTAACCGGTACAGCAATGCGAGCACGAGCATGATGGTCGCTTCGGCCATGCTCTCCCTGCTCTCGCGAATCTCCCCGTTGACCACGGGGATGGATCTGCGTGTGGCCTCCTCGACATCAATCCAGTCATAGCCGAGCAGCGGCGACACGAGTCCTCGCAGCGCCGGCATCGCATCCATTTCCTTCGCCCCGCAGGGAATCATCAGGCAGACGAGCACAGTGGCTTGCGCCAACTCCGGAAACTCCAGCAGGTCCTGGCTTTCGGTCGCAATGACGGCCGCTGGACGATCAGCGGCCTCGAGCAAAGACGCGATTTTCTTCATGAGCGGTCCGGCCCGCGTCGGTCCAACGATGAAGAGCATATGCTTGCCCGGCTGTACTAGTTTCGAAACGACGGATCAATCCGGTCCAGCATTCGAAGCAAGGGCGGCCAGTCGCGCTGATCGGCTTTGCCACGGTTTTGGTGAAACAGGTTCGAGGTTTTCTCAATCGCGTCCCGCGAGGGCATCAGGGGTTTGACCCCGCTGCCGAGTGCCGCTACTTGTGCCTGGCAGGCGCGTTCGAGGTAGTACATCGTGCCGAAGGCCTCCGCAACCGTGCGCCCGCAAGTCAGCAGACCGTGATTCTCCAAAATCATGGCGTTGTGTTCGCCCAGGTCTTTCGCCAACCTCTCCCGCTCGGCGAGGTCGATGGCGATACCTTCATACGCATGCCGGGCAAGGCGACTGTGGAATCGCATCGCGTGTTGTGTGAGCGGAAGCAGTCCCTCAGGATGGGTCGACACCGCCATCCCTGCCGCCGTATGGGTATGCATTACGCAGCGCACATCGGGACGCGCGGCGTGCACGGCACTGTGGATCACGAAGCCGGCGGCATTGATGCCGACGCCCATCGGGTCCTCCAGAATTTCTCCGGATGCGCTGACCTTGACCAGGTTGGATGCGCAGACTTCTTCAAACAAGAGCCCGAAAGCGTTGAGCAAAAACTCTTCCCCGCCGTCAAGCCGTGCAGAGATGTGCGTGTAGGTCATGTCGGTCATGCGGAAATGCGCCGCCAATCGGTAGCACGCAGCCAGATCCGTGCGAATGGCTTGTTCACTTACTGCGTGAGACGACTTCGAATCGGCCTGGGGAGCAATTTCTTCTAGCATCTCTGGGGTCCTGGTTGAAGGCAGATTCGATCGTTCAGAGACCAAACAGGCGGCGCGCATTCCCGGATGCCACCTGTCGCTTGTCGTTCGGGCTGATCGGACAGTTGTCAAACCATTCGGTGATTTCGCTCATCGACTCGTAGGGATAGTCGACCGCGAAGAGCACGCGGTCGACGCCGATCTCGCTGATCGTGTGGAGCAGCCCCTGGGTGCGAAACGTCCCAGAAGTTGTCACATAAAAGTTGTTGCAGAAGTACTCCATCGGCGTACGCAGATGCGTGCCGTGCGAGCCCGGCAATTGGTGGCGAAACCGATGCTCGACGCGGGGCAACGAGAGCGCCAGACCTTCGCCCAGGTGTCCAAGCATCACGTTGAGTTTCGGAAAACGGTCGAAAAGCCCGCTCAACATCAACCGGAGCGCGTGGGTGGCAGTTTCGTGGCCGAAACCCCAGGCAGATCCGACGAGGCCCGGGTAGCCTTTGTAGGCTTTGCGCTGACTCGTGAGTGGCATGCGGGGATGGAGGTAAACCGGCACACCCAGCTCGCTCACTGCCTCCCAGAAGGGCAAGACTTCCGGCTCGTCCAGGTATCGCGCGTTGTCGTCGCCCAAGTCGGTGAATCCGTTGACAAGAACGCCGACGCACCCGAGCTCCCTGCAGGCCCTCTGCGCTTCCAGTGCAGCCTGCTCGGGATCTTGCAGCGGGACGCAAGCGAAAGTTTTGAGTCGCGAGGGATCTCTCCTCGCCAATGTCTCTGCTGCGTAGTCATTCATGCGCCGCGCAAAATCGACGGCCGTGCGTGTGTCCTGGATACCTTGAACACCGGGCTGCGTCAAGGAGAGCACCGAGATGGAAATGCCGGCGGCATCCATTTCTTCGAGCCGGCGATCCACATCCTGCAGCCGCTGGTTCAAGTGGGTCAGGTAGTCGGCATTGACAAACCCGAAGGTGGCGGGCGTATCGACTTCGGGTGACTCCCAGTGCTCTTCGATCGCGATTTTTCCTTGCATGTCAGTCCTTCACTCTGGTTTGATTCCGGCGGAGCGTACGAACTCCGCCACTGCAGTTACATCGCGCGCTATGCGCTGCCTGAGTTCTTCGGGCGAACCTCCGACCGGGGTCAGACCCACCTGAATCAGGTTCTTCTCGGCGAAATCCTTGTTTCTGACGACGTCCGCGAAGTCCTGGCTCAATTTCTTGACGACAGCCTCCGGCGTGCCTGCGGGTGCGTAGACGCCGTACCAGATGCCGGCGACCGCATAAGGAAATCCCTGTTCGGCCGTGGTCTTGACGTCGGGGAAGAAAGGATTGCGCGTCATGCCTGCCATGGCCAGCGGCTTGAGCTTGCCGCCTCTTGCGAGCTGTCCTGCTACGTTGTACCCGCCGGCGGCCAGCGTCACTTCACCAGCGACTGCCGCGTTCAACGTGGGCGCCACGCCCCTGTATGGCACCGTGAGGATGTCCAGACCTTCCCGCTTGTTCAGACTGTGAACCATCAAGTCTGCCTGGCTTCCTTTCGCGTAGGAGGCGAACGAGACGGTGCCCGGCTTGGACTTCGCCAATGCAACCAGTTCCCTCAAGTCCGAAGCGGGTACGCTGGGATTCGCGAGGATCATGAAATCGGCCTGCGCCAGCAACGAGACGGGCGTGAAGCTCTTGTCAGGGTCGTAAGGCAGCTTCGTGAATAGAAAGCGATTGACGACCGTCGTGGTGTCCACGGTGGCGAGTAGCGTGTACCCATCCGGCACCGCACGAGCCACGTACTCCGCACCGATCAGTGAATCCGCGCCGGGCTTGTTCTCCACCACAACCGGCTGCTTCCACTTCGCCGAAAGCACAGCGCTGATCGTGCGTATCAGCATGTCGGAGCCGCCCGGTGGAAACGGCACGACGATGTGCACGGGGCGGGATGGAAATTCCTGCGCGAAACACGCGCTACATGCGATCAAAGCGATGCCAAGCCAAGATTTCCGCATCGTGTCTCCTTTTTTTGGCGACCCATCGCCACGTCTCCGACAAGATAGTCATTGTGAATAGACCAATCTGCGAAGTCAATAGGTTTATCTAATACGTTTCCTCCGTGGGATGGCCAGGATCGCTACCTCGACTTCGCGCATCCACCCTCTTCGCGGAGTGCAGGCGGTCGAGTTCTGTTCCACGGCGCCGGCCCGCGCTGCGCAATGTTGCTCGCGGACATGGGAGAGGTGACGCGATTACGGCCTGGGGCCACCAATCAATCACAGTTTTCACAACGGCCTCAAAGAGTTGGATGCGGAGCTCGACGACCGCCGCCTCCACTCCGGAATAAAACAAGTAACAAGCCTTGCGCTGTTCCCAGGCTCGACTTCAGTCGAAGGCAAGTTCGACGTCGCCCCGCACTTCGACTACACGGTTGTCTTCCTCGACCCGACCGTTGCATCCGCGCCGGCTGGTCTGCTTCGGGAAGCATTGCAGTTGGGGAGCTGCCACGTGGGGCAGATGTCCTGCATTGTTCGCAATGGCGTTTCTGGGCACCGGAATTTCCGGAGGCTCAACACTCGCCGCGCACCGGCCCAGTGAAAGGGGAGCGCGCGACCGGTGCACAAGCCTCGACACGGTGCGTTCGTAATGCGTTCCTCTCCAGCGCTTGAAGGGGCCGAGCCAGCGTCTTCCCTCTGAAAGACGCGCAGCATTGCGGTGCTTCGCCGGCTGGCACGCGTTCTGCTAGACATGACTCGTCATAACAGGTCATCCCCGCTCATGAACGCACTCCGCAAGCCAGCACAGCCAGCGAGCGCCGAAGCTCGCGTGATACCGATGTCGTCCGTGCCGATGCACACGCAGATCCGCGAAATCATCCGGCGCCGCGTGCTCGACGGAACCTATCCGCCGCATTCCCAGATGCCCTCGGAGAGCCAGATGATGCAAGCCTTCTCGGTCAGCCGTATCACGATCCGGCAGGCCATGGGGGACCTTCAGAAGGAAGGCCTGGTCTTCAAGGTCGCTGGCAAGGGCAGCTTCGTGGCCAAGCCCAAGGCCTTCCAGAATCTGTCGCGCCTACAGGGCTTCGGCGAGGCGATGGGACCTTCGGGCTACGAAACCTTCTCGCAGGTTCTCAGCACGCGCCAGGTGGCCGCGAGCGAGATCGTGGCGCGGCGCCTGCACATGGCGATCGGCGAACCGGTGTACGAGATCCAGCGGCTGCGCTACCTGAACCGCGAACCAATCTCGGTCGACCAGAGCTACTTTCCGCTCGCGCTCGGCGAACGCCTGCTGCAGGAAGACCTCGCGACACGCGACATCTTCGTGATCCTCGAGAACGACCTCGGACAGCACCTCACGCATGCCGACGTGCAGATCGAGGCGATCTCGGCCGACACGCTCCTCGCGCGCCAGCTGCGCATCGAGGAAGCGGCGCCACTGCTGCGCATCGAGCGGCTGACCTATGCCGACGAGCACCCCATCGATTTCGAGTTTCTCTATTACCGCGGGGACGCGTTCCAGTACCGCCTGCGCATCGACCGAACCTAGCAAGGAGCCCAAGCATGAAAACTATCGACATGGAATTCGACCTCGTCGTCATCGGCGGCGGCACCGGCGGGCCGATGGCCGCGGTGAAGGCCAAGGAGCGCAACCCGAAGCTGCGCGTGCTGCTGATCGACAAGGCCAACGTGAAGCGCAGCGGTGCGATCTCGATGGGCATGGACGGCCTGAACAACGCCGTCATTCCGGGCCATGCCACGCCCGAGCAGTACGTCAAGGAGATCACGGTCGCCAATGACGGCATCGTCGACCAGGAGGCCGTGATGGCCTATGCGGCGGGCAGCTTCGACATGATCCAGGAGCTGGACCGCTGGGGCGTCAAGTTCGAGAAGGACGAGACCGGTGACTACTCGGTGCGCAAGGTTCACCACCTGGGCGCTTACGTGTTGCCGATGCCCGAGGGCCATCACATGAAGCGCATCCTCTACCGGCAGCTCAAGCGCGCGCGGGTGGAGATCACCAACCGCGTGGTCGTCACGCGCGTGCTGACGGGGCCTGATGGCGAGGTCGCCGCGGTGATGGGCTTCGACTGCCGCACCGCCGAGCTCTACGTGATCCGCACCAAGGCCGCGGTGATCTGTACCGGCGCGGCCGGTCGCCTGGGCCTGCCCGCTTCCGGCTACCTGATGGGCACCTACGAGAACCCGACCAACTGCGGCGACGGGCATGCGATGGCCTACCACGCGGGCGCCGATCTGGCCAACCTGGAGTGCTTCCAGATCAACCCGCTGATCAAGGACTACAACGGTCCGGCCTGCGCCTACGTCACGGGCCCGCTCGGCGGCTACACGGCCAATTCGAAGGGCGAGCGCTTCATCGAATGCGACTACTGGAGCGGCGCGATGATGCAGGAGTTCTACAACGAACTGCTGAGCGGCAACGGCCCGGTGTTCCTCAAGCTCGATCACCTGGCCGAGGAAACGATCCAGGAGATCGAGACCATCCTGCACAGCAACGAGCGGCCTAGCCGCGGGCGCTTCCACGAGAAGCGCGGCAACGACTACCGCAAGCAGATGGTCGAGATGCACATCTCGGAGATCGGATTCTGCAGCGGCCACAGCGCCTCGGGCATCCACATCAATGCGCGTGGTGAAACCTCGGTGAAGGGCCTGTATGCCGCGGGCGACTGCGCGAGCGTGCCGCACAACTACATGCTCGGCGCCTTCGTCTACGGCAAGCTCTGCGGCGAGAACGCCGCAGCCTATTGCGCCGAGGTCGGACAGGCCACGCCCGACGCGCAAGCGCAAGCGGCCGAGCGAGAACGCATCCTCGCGCCGCTGTCGCGAAGCGGCGGGCTCACGCCCTACCAGATCGAATACAAGACGCGCCGCCTGGTCAACGACTACCTGCAGCCGCCGAAGATCACGAGCAAGTACGAGATCGGCTTGCGCCGATTCGCGGAGATCCGCGAGGACACGCAGTCGATGTCGGCCGGCAATGCGCACGAGCTCATGCGCGCGATGGAAGCGCACTCGATCCTGGACTGCGCAGAGATGGCCGCCCACGCGTCGATGTTCCGCACCGAGAGCCGCTGGGGCCTGTACCACAACTATGTCGACCACCCCGAGCGCGACGACGAGAACTGGTTCTGCCACTCGCTGCTGAGTCGCGACGCACAAGGCCGCATCGCAATGCGCAAGAAGGCGATCGAGCCCTACATCGTGCCGGTCGACGACGAAGAACGAACCGCCTACCAACGCCTGCGGGTCGCCAGCAGCGCCGAGGCCGCCTGAACCAAGGAGTTTCGAATGACCATCGCTGCCACCATCACCCAGGTCCCCGTGCGCGTGGACGAATCCAAGTGCATCGCCGAGAAGGGCTGCACCGTCTGCGTCGACGTCTGTCCGCTCGACGTGCTCGCAATCGACATGCTGACCAAGAAGGCCTACATGAAGTTCGACGAGTGCTGGTACTGCCTGCCCTGCGAGCAGGACTGCCCGACGGGCGCCGTCACCGTCGACATCCCCTACCTGCTGCGCTGAGAGGGAACGCCATGGAAACCGGACTCCAGACTTTCGCCGAACGGCTGGCCGATGCCGACGCCACCGTGCGGCGCCTCGCGGTGATCGACCTGCCCTACAGCGACGAGGACGACATCGTGCCGCTGCTGCTGCCGTGTCTGGCCGACAGCGACGCGCAAGTGCGCACCGAGGCCGTCCGCGCGCTTGAAGGCTTCGAGGAACCCGAGGTGGTGCAGGCGCTCGCGCCGATGCTGCTCGACCCCGATGCCGAGGTGCGCAAGGCGGCCGGCGAAGTACTGGCCGAACTGAAAGAGACCGCGTCGGCCACGCCGCTGCTGCCACTGCTGCTCGACGGCGCCGCCGAAGTGCGTGCGCTCGCATTCCATGCCATTCGCGCGCTGCGCTCGCCGCAGGCTTTCGAGCCCGCCATGCAGTCGCTGCGCGACCCGGATGCGGTGGTGCGGCGCGAGGCCGTGGGCGTGCTTGGTTATCTGAAAGACCCAGCGGCCATCGGCGACCTGGCCGAAGTGGCGGCCAACGATCCCGACACCGAAGTGCGGCGCATCGCAATCGGCGCGCTCGGCTATGCCACCTCGGTCAGCGTGCTGCCGGCGCTCACACGCGCGCTGGCCGACAGCGGATGGATGGTGCGCGAGGAGGCAGCGCAGACGGTCGGCAAGCTGCGCCTGTCGCTGGCCATTCCCGACCTCGTGCATGCGATGCAAGACGACTACTGGCAAGTGCGCGTGAAAGCCGCGCGCAGCCTGGGTCTGCTCAAGGCCGAAGCCGGCCTGCCTTCGCTCGTCGCTTCGCTCACCCACACCATCAGCAACCTGCGCAAGGAAGCGGTCATTGCACTGGGCGAGATCGGCGACACGCGCGCCATCGCGCCGCTGGAAACTGCGCTGGCAGATCCCGACCCCGACGTGCGCAAGCTGGCTCGTCTGGCGCTGACGGGCATCGGCCTGGCGCAGAAGGCCAGGCGCGAGGGAGCCGCACCATGACCTTCGTCGTCACCGAAGCCTGCATTCGTTGCAAGTACACCGACTGCGTGAGCGTGTGCCCGGTCGACTGCTTCCACGAAGGTCCGAACTTCCTCGTGATCGACCCGGACGTGTGCATCGACTGCGCGGTGTGCGCGCCCGAATGTCCGGTGGGGGCGATCGTGCCGGACACCGAGGTGCCCGCGGGGCAGGAGCATTTCGTCGAAATGAACGCCCGCTATGCCGCGCATTGGCCCGTCATCAACCAAGCGCGCGAGCCACTGCCCGACGCCGAGCAGTGGGCCTCGGTAAGCGGAAAGCTCGACCATCTCGCAGAGCCCGCCTGAGCCTCGTCCAACGTCTTTCCAATCCCCACGGAGAAGCAGTCCATGAAGCACATCATCTTGCGAATCGGCACGGTCCTGGCGCTCGCGCTGGCCTCTGTCCCGCCTGCCCAGGCGCGGCAGGAAGTGGTCATCGGCATCGGCACGCAGAACACGACCACGAACACCGTCACGGGCGGCGTGGTGCTCAAGGAGATGAAGCTCATCGAGAAGTACCTGCCCACCACCGGCAAGTACAAGGACATCGACTTCAAGCTCGACTGGCAGAACTTCACTTCGGGCCCGCCGATCACCAACGGCATGATGGCCAAGAAGCTGCAGATTGGCATGATGGGTGACTACCCGCTGCTGGTGAACGGCGCCACGGGCCAGGCGCAGCCAGGCAACGAGACGCAACTGGTGGCGATCATCGCGTACAACGCCTTCGGCTCGGGCAACGGATTGGTGGTGCACAAGGACTCGCCCTACTACGAGCTGGCCGACCTCAAGGGCAAGCTGATCTCGGTGCCCTTCGGCTCGGCCGCGCACGGCATGGTGCTGCAGGCCATGCAGGCGCGCGGCTGGAAGGACGACTACTGGAACCTCGTGAGCCAGAGCCCCGAGGTCGGCACCACCAACCTGCAGGAAAAGAAGATCGACGCGCACGCCGACTTCGTCCCCTTTGCCGATCTGCTGCCTTACCGCGGCTTTGCGCGGAAGATCTTCGACGGCGCGGAAACCAAAGTGCCGACCTTCCACGGCGTGGTCGTGCGCAAGGACTTCGCGACCGAATACCCCGAGGTGGTGGTGGCCTACATCAAGGCCCTGGTCGAGGCCAACGCCTGGGTGCGAAGCAACCCGGCGGCGGCCGCCGCAAAGATCGAAGAATGGACCAAGATCGAGAAGGAGGTGGCCTACCTCTACCTCGGCCCGGGCGGCATCCACACGCTCGACCCGACGATCAAGCCGCGCTGGCTCGACACCATCAAGACCGGGCATGAGGTGCTCACCCGCCTCAATCGCGTGAAGCCGCTCGACATCAACGCCTGGGTCAACGAGACCTATGTGCGCCAGGCCTACAAGGAACTGAAACTCGACTACGACGCGCAGAAGCAGACGCTCGCCAACTACGACATCAGTGGCACCGATGTGCTGTGCAAGACGCCCATCACGCGCCCCAGGGAGGCCGGCGAAGTGTGGGTCGAAGGCGCACCGATCGCCGCCTATTCATCACCCGCCTGCACCCTGGCCGCAATCCACAAGGCACAGGGCGAGAACAGGAAAGTCCGCGTCGCCTATCTCAACGACAAGACGCTGGGCATCAAGCTGTTCGCCGACAAGGCCTTCTATGCGGTGAACACCAGCGATGCGCGTAAGCCGCAGATCGTGCCCTTTCTCTTGAAGAAGGACGCGCAGGCCGAGGCGACCGCCATCGGCGGCAAGCTGGCCACCTATTTCGAAGCGCTGGCCGCGGCCGGTCTCTGACACCAAGGAGCCCATGATGTCCCCTGCCACGCAACGCCTGTTCCACGAAGTGCCCGAGCACGGTGAGCCCGCCGAGGCCGCGCCCACGCGCGGTCTGGCGCGCCCCGAGGAGATCCTGCGTCCGCCGCTGCCCGTGCCTGCCCCCTCCGCCGTGTTGCCGGGCCGGTCTGAACGCGCCTGGCAGGTGCTGCGCCAGCACGCGCCGGCCTATCTGATGGGGGCATGCTCGCTCCTGGGCATCGTGCTCTTCTGGCACCTTGCCACCACCTACCGACTGGATTTCTACATCCGCTTTGCCAACATCCCGACGCCACTCGAGGTGCTGTCCAAGGTGGTCGAGGTCAACAGCTCGCCCAAGTTCATCAAGAACGTAGGCATGAGCCTGCGGCGCATCTTTATCGGTTTTGCGATCGCGACGGTGCTGGGCGTCGTGCTGGGCATGCTCATCGGCCGCTACCGCCTGACGCGTGGCTTCCTGTTTCCGGCGATGGAGGTGTTCCGCCCGATCCCGGCCATTGCCTGGGTGCCGATTTCGATCATGCTGTGGCCCGACAACGAGGTGAGCATCGTGTTCATCACCTTCATCGGCGCGTTCTTCCCGATCCTGCTGAACACCATCAGCGGCGTGCAGGCGGTGGACGGCGTCCTGCTGCGCGCAAGCCAGTGCCTGGGCGCGCGGGAGCGGCAGATCATGTGGTACGTGGTGCTGCCGGGCGCGGCGCCGCAGATCTTCACCGGCTTGGCCGTGGGCATGGGCGTGGCCTGGGTCTCGCTGATCGCGGCGGAGATGATCTCGGGCCAGTTCGGCATCGGCTATTTCACGTGGGAGGCCTATTCACTGATCTCTTACCCCGAGATCGTGCTCGGCATGATCACCATCGGCGTGCTGGGCCTCATGTGCAGCGGCCTGATCCGCTTCGTCGGCAAGTCGGTGATGCCCTGGCTCAGCTATGGCGCACGCGCCGGGAGCAACCAATGAGTATCGATCCAAGCACCCCGCGCAAGGGGCACGTGCAGATCCGAGACGTGTCGGTGCGTTTCGCCACCAAGGGCCAGATGACGGAGGCCGCCAGCCGCGTGTCGCTCGAAGTAAAGCCTGGCGAGTTCGTCAGCATCATCGGGCCCTCGGGATGCGGCAAGTCCACCCTGCTGAACATCGTCGCGGGTTTTCTCCGGCCAAGCGAGGGCGAGGCGCTGCTCGACGGCAAACCGATCGGCGGGCCCGGCGCGGACCGCGGCGTGGTTTTCCAGCAGTATTCGCTGTTCCCGTGGATGACGGTGCGCCGCAACGTCGAGTTCGGTCTGAAGATGCAGGGCCTCGGGCGCAACCAGCGCGAATCGGCCGCGCGCACGTTGCTCGGCATGACGGGCCTGCTCTCGTTCGAGAACCACTATCCCGACCAGCTCTCCGGCGGCATGAAGCAGCGCGTGGGCATCGTGCGGGCTCTGGCCACGAGCCCGCAAGTGATGCTGATGGACGAGCCCTTCGGCGCACTCGACTCGCAGACTCGCGCGGTGATGCAGGAAATTCTCACCAACATGTGGCAGCAGTTGCAGCTGTCGGTGCTGTTCATCACCCACGATATCGAGGAGGCGATCTTTCTTTCCGAGAAGGTCTACGTGATGACGGCGCGCCCTGGGCGCATCAAGGCCGAGATTCCCATTCCACTGCCGCGTCCGCGTACGCCGGAGATGATGGCGTCGCCCACCTTCCAGGCGCTGGTGCGGCAGCTCAAGGCACTGATCCGCGAGGAGAGCCTGGCCGCCATGGGCGGCGAACTCGACAGCGGCGGCCTGCAGGGCATGGACCACCACTTCGCCCGCGATGGCATGAAGGCGCTGACATGAGCGCAGCGCCGCCTTCGCTCGAGCGGCACGAGTTCCCCATCGACATCGTTGACCACCAAGCCAGCGGGGTGCTCGAGCTTTGCTGGCGAGACGGCAGCACGAGCCGGCTGGCGCACGGGCTGCTGCGCGCGCGCTGTCGCTGCGCCGCGTGCGAGCAGGCCTTTCGCGCGCACGGCAGCCATCCCGAGCCCGAAGCGTCGATCCGTCTCGCGGCCATCCACCCCGTGGCAGACAAGGGTCTGAACCTGGTGTTCTCCGACGGCCACGGGCGCGGCATCTTTCCGTGGGCCTACCTGCGCGGCCTCGGCCTGTCCACCACCTCCTGACCTCCTGCACCATCCATGTCACAACTCGCCACCGAACGCGTTCTGCATGTCCATCACTGGAACGACACGCTGTTTTCATTCCGCACCACGCGCGACCCGGGATTGCGCTTTCGCAACGGCCACTTCGTGATGCTCGGGCTGCCGGTCGAAGGCAAGCCGCTGATGCGCGCCTACAGCGTCGCGAGCGCCAACCATGACGAGCACCTGGAGTTCTTCAGCATCAAGGTCTCCAACGGGCCGCTGACCTCGCGCCTGCAGCACCTGCAGCCGGGCGACGAGGTGATCGTCGGACGCAAACCGGTCGGCAGCCTGGTGCTGGACGACCTGCGGCCCGGCCGCCACATCTACCTGCTGTCCACCGGCACCGGGTTGGCACCCTTCATCAGCATCATCCAGGACCCCGAGACCTACGAGCGTTTCGAGAAGGTGGTGCTGATTCATGGTGTGCGGCAAGTCAGCGAACTGGCCTATGCACGCTTCATCGAGCACGATCTGCCGAACAACGAATACATAGGTGAGCTGGTGCGCGAGCGGCTGCTCTACTACCCCACCGTCACGCGCGAGCCGTTCCGCAACCAAGGCCGGCTCACCGAAGTCATCGAGTCGGGTCGGCTGTTCAGCGACATCGGGCTGCCTCCGCTCGACCCGGCGCTCGACCGCGCCATGATCTGCGGTAGCGCCGCCATGCTGATCGACAGCTGCAAGCTGCTCGACGCCAGAGGCTTCCGTATCAGCCCGCGCCAGGGCGAACTGGGCGACTACGTGATCGAACGCGCTTTCGTCGAGAAATAACGTGAAGCGCTGCAGTGCGGCGGATCTGAGGCCAAGATGGCGCTGCTCGCTTTCGTCAGAACGGCTGCTTTCGGTCAATTTGCGCTGGGCCTGAAAGGGCTGCTTCTGGCGAGGCCGTGTGGAAACGGCTTTGACTGGCGAGTATGTCGAACCCGCGCCCATGTGGGCGTCCTCGGCGCACCGAGTCATCCAGTGGTCTCGTTGCACAAACGCGCGGGTGGTCCGATCGAGCGTGGCTGCGCAAGCTGCAAAGGGCACTTGAAGAGGCTCACGCCCCCACCAGCCTGACCGCCTTCATCGTTCTGGCATTACCGAGGATCGCGATCACCCGCTTCAGGTTGTATGCCAACACGTGCAGGCTCATCTCGGTGCTCACGTGCGGCAGCGTCTTGGTGGGGAAGTGGGTTGAGCCGGGCGGGCAACCACGGCCTGAGCGCAGCCGATCTCATGTTCCTGTCGGCGCTGAGCGCCGTTGAATTCGAAAAATCGGGCAAGGTAAAGGTACTCGGAGTCACCGTGGATAAGCGGATGGACTCGTTCCCTGGCGTCCCAACGCTTGCAGAACAGGGCCTTCCTGGAATTGACGTCTCACTCTGGTATGGCATCACGGCGCCCGCCAAGACGCCCTCTGCCATCAAGGATTACCTGGCGACAGAAATCCTAGAAGTCTTGAGGGACCCCACGGTGCCGCAAGACCTGCGAGGCCGGGGCATGGTGGTCCAGCCCAAAAATGCCGACGAGTTCTTGGTCATCGCAAGAGCGCTGAGCTTCATTCTGCGAGTGGGGCGTTTCGCGCCGCCGGCGCAGGGCTGTCGAAGGGGGCGTCCGTTGGCGGCTCGGACTATCCATCCGGTCGGGCTTGTCGATGGCCCTGAAGAATTCCAGGTGTGGACTCATCGTTCATCTGTGCCGCACCGGCGAGGGCCTTGGCATTGCCGATCTCAAGCAAGGACGCGTGGCCACGGCCACAGGCTAACGGGCAACTCGGTGATGCCCGGGATGCCGATCTTCTCGCCATGCTTCTGGAAAAACAGCTCGCCGGTCACGCCGGTAGGGCCGCGCACCAGGGAGCGGGGGCGGCCCTTCAAGAACACGATGCGATCGGTGTCCCGGCCGCGGTCGAAGGCGTTTTGCAATGCGTTGAAGTCCGGCGCACCAGAGCTGCCCAGCACGAAGGAATATCGTTGGCGTCGATGAAGCGCTGGATCTCGATGGTCTGCGTCGTGCGGGGGTACACGGCTTCGATCTTGTCGGGCGAAATCACGAAGCGAGCCAGTCGAAGTCGGAGCCGCCGGGAGGACACGCCGCACGTCTTGGGTGGCGGGATTTCAGGTTGCGAGGGCCTGGGCGCTCTATTCCAGGACGCCAAACCCGAACGCCGTACGTCCGGCGGCCTTGGCAGGCGGCTCCGCCGCTCGGGCCGCGCGCTTGCCGGCCTGTCGACGTGGCGGCTCGGGTTCAAGGGCTGCCGGCGCGCGAGGCCCGGTGTCGAGATCTTCGATCAGGGATTGAAGCGCGATCAAGCCATCGGCCATCGATGCCTTGTACGTCGCACTCGCCTTGCGGGCGCGCTTCAGGACTTCCCATTGATCGGCGCTGCGGGAGTCGGCTTCGCTGAGCACCCATTCGAACGCGCCGGAGCGCGGCTCCTCGACATGGATCGCAATCCGGCGCAGGACATCTTGTTTCTTCGCGTTCACCAGAATTTCTCCTTGGTTCGTGGCATCAATTGCCCTTCCACGTCGGCGCGCCACGTCGCGCAACGCGTGTAGGCTGGCACCGTCGCGCCACGCGGTCGGCATCCTGCACTCTGACGCGGCCATCGGCACTGGCTTCTGGTCGAGGCGAGCAGAACCTTGGCACTCCATTGTCAAACCAAGGAGACTTTGATGACCGAACGCAATGAAGACAAGACGAAGGCCACAGGGGTTGGCGCCGTGGTTGGCGGCACTGTGGGTGGCGTGGCAGGCGGCGCAGCCGCCGGAGCGGCCGTCGGCGGCATGACCGGCCCCGTAGGTGCTGCCGTGGGGGCTGCAGTTGGAGCGGTGGCTGGGGCGATCGCCGGCCGCATGGCCAAGGCAGATCCCGTCGCGGAGGATGCTTATTGGCGCGACAACTACACCGGGCGACCCTACGTCCAGAGCGGGTCGAGCTACGACGAATATGCACCCGCATACCGCTACGGAGTCGATGCGTATTCGCGCTACCCGGATCGTGGCTTCGACGATGTCGAGCCCGAGCTGGGCCGCGGCTGGAGCACATCGCGCGGACGTTCTTCGTTGGAATGGGAACACGCCAAGCACGCCACGCGCGATGCCTGGCAGCGCCTGAGCGACAACGTTGAACGTGCCATTCCGGGCGACTCCGATCACGACGGCCGCTGATCGGTGGGATGCGAAACGGCGGCGTGCTGCGGCCGTTTTTTCAGTCTACGGAAAGCTCGACGTGGTTGCCATCCTGCTGGGATGCGGGACTCATGGTCGCTCACGGTACATGCCGGCGCGGGAGTGCGATGAAGAACCTGATCGCGGTGCGCCTGGAAGATCAGACGCCCTTGCTGGGATCTTCGCCCATGGTTAAGTCCATGCAAGTTCTCGCCGAGGGTGCCGAGTACTGATCTCCGCCGAATCGGCTGCCTGTGGCCGTTGTACGGGCTCAAGTGCGCCGCATCGGCCTCTTCGGCCACTTGGCCGATCCGCCAGTCTGATTAACGCCAGACATAGTGGCCACGCACGTGGCGTCGGCCTTTACGGTGCGCCGGCACCCACACCTTGTGCTTGCGGTGCTGCAACATCGCTTCCGCGTGCAGCCGGCGTGTAGCCCGGAAAGCATTTCGAGCGCCACCCCTCCTCCCCCCGCTTTCATTGTGCGGACAGTGGAGCGAGGAAAGCATGAAGCCTTGGAGGGGTCGTTGAGCGACCCGGTTCTCGCAGGCGGTGGAATCCGGTCGATCATGCCCCCGGCTGTATTCCGCCCTCTTTCTTGGCACGACAGAAGCTTCATCCGCGGCTTTCAGGAGCTCGAACGGTGTGACGCACCGCGGCGCCCGGCGTCATCCAGGCCGGCGTGCTTTCGCTGAGAACCTGTTCCTCGCGCTGCCGCTCGTCGGCACGAAAGAGGAAGGAAGAGAAAAGAAGAAGCGAAGAATGCCAGCCGGCGCGCGAAGGCGGCGAAGCTCAACTTGAATTCGCAGCTGTTCGACGTCAACGCGGGAGCCGTAGTTGCTGAGATGTCCTAGTTCAATTCGGACGGCAGACGGTGACTTCGACCGTACCTGCAGGCGCTTTGTCATGGGCCGGCAGTAGGGGTGACAGGGCACTTGTCTATCCGGAGGGAGGACGCATCGCCCATGCGCGCATGCAGCGCAATTTCTATAGTGACTTCACGGCGATACGCCTTGTTCCAACGGTGACAAGCGGCGCCAGTTGACCGCCTCACTGGAGAACGCACATGGAACTGCGCAACCTGCCGCTGGGAAAGTTCTTCATGAACCTGCTGCGTGAAAACGCGGGCATGTGGTTCACGGAGTTCGCTGTCATCGGTGAGATCGTGGTGTCTTTGTATTTTCCCCTGCTGCTTGCGGCCCTGCTCATCAACTGAACGTGAACCTACCCACGCGCAAGGACGGACTCCGCAATGATCAACGGCAAGAAGTTGGAAGGGACGCCGTACTCGTTCACCCCGAGCGCGGCCGTTGCCGCGGGATCTGACCTTCTCGGAACTGAACGCCTGAGGCCGAGCGTGTTTCGCTATGCGCAGAACAATGCCATCCGGCATGCAAATCGGAAAATCGCCGACGGTGTCGAGTGCCGGACGGAACTACAAGAGCCGTAACGAATTCGCAGGAGACAGACATGCTCACCGCCGATCAAAAAGAAGCCATCCTTCGCGGGGCGGGTGTCGCCACACCAGCCTTTCCCTCTCCCGGCGTTCTCTGGCGGCAGCAACGGCAACACGATGCCGCACCAGGCAGCAGGACGAACCCTCAAGCCGGCATGGATACAGACTTGGCCGCCAAACAATGGGCCCACGCCATCAACACGCTCTTCATCGCGTATTCGGCCGCCCGCGCCGCCCGGAGCCTGCGCAAGGCCGAAGAAGCCCGGCAACTCAGCGTTCTGCGCCAGCTGCAGTGCCCCGCAAGAGCAGATGCTGAAACCGGGAGCGCCGCGGCATCTGGCGCAAGAAAGGCCCGAAGACCGCGGCGCAGAAGCCGCGCAATGGGGTGATCGACAGGCATTCGCAGCGGCGAAAGCCTGGATCGCTAGGCCGGCGATGTCGTGCCGGTCCTGGCAGGGCTCCTGGGCACCAGCTGCACGCGCCCCGTGGCGGCCCGTGCGCCCAGCACCATCTCCGTAATCCATGACACCAGCAGGAGCCCGTAGGACTGCCGCCGCTCCTCCTGCGTACAGCACGTGGTCGGCCCCCGGCGAGCGGCTGTTCACGCCAGGGCCGTCGGCGGCGCCAGACCCCCTCGCGCTGGCGGGAAAAATTCAATGTATGGTGCAAAACCCACTGGGAAATTCAAGCTATGTTGAAAACCCGGTTGAACGTAGCTTGGTAAATCTACACGCAAGGGGTTGATTTGCATGGGCGCCCGGTTCAGCCCTGATCGCACGTCGACAGCCGGATTCGGTCTCAACACCAGTCGTTCGCTTGGTGGGGCCTTGTTGCCGCCTGTTCATTCCAAGTAGTCAATGAACTGCGGGATCACCTCGCGCAGGAGGCGGATTTCCTCTGTGGGAATGCTGCGCGACTCCAAGTCGAAATGGATGAAGGTGCCATAGGGCGTGCCGCATCGTCGCGTCAGTAGCCGGCCGTAGTACGACTCGACCATGCCAGCATAAGGTCGGTTCGTCAGGCGCTGATCCTTGGAGGCATGGCTGGTCACGAACTCGCCGTGCTCGAGCGCGTACTGGCAGAAGCTCTTGCCCAGAGGCACCACCTTCAGCCAGGTGCGATATTCAGAGTCGCGGTCGAAGGCATGCGCCGCGCGCATCACGTCACCGTTCAATTTGTAGATCGCCGTGAACCGATAGGACGTCCTATCGTTGAGCAAGGCCAGCGCCGGAACGATCCCGCGGCTGGCAAGAAGGCTGCGAACGGCCGCAGCGGGCGCTGGCAAGTCGACGTCGAGCATGGGGGCCTTGGTTGGGGCGTGGGCGCGAATCTTACGTAATTCTTCCTGTGCTCCGGAACAGGGTTTGACCCTCATCTTGTCAACGCAAACCCTTAGAAGTGTGGCTGCGGTCGTGGCGCTCGATGCACTCAGCCCAATCGAGCCGCTCGATGGTGACCTGGTGTAGGCGCAGAGCGAGCGTCCAGTCATCCCATCTTGACCGGCCCACGCGGTTCGCTTGGACTGCAGCTGTGCTGCGACGTAGGCAACGCACTCGACGAGGTTGAGTTAACCCCAAATTCTGATCCACGCCGTTGCGCGTGCGCAGTTGCACGATGCCATCGAACTCGGCGGTGAGGCGGTAACCGTCGAACTTGTTCTCGTACAGCCCCCCCAGCTCATCGAAATCGATCGACCGTTCATCGAGCAACATGGGAGGGTAGTCGCGACGCTGGGCACGGCCGGAAGGTGGGCCGTGCGTAGGAGAGCCACTGTCACCCGGAATCGCTTTTTGAGGATGGCGCCCGCCTTTCACGCTGCAATGCTGGGCACGATCCAGGACGAAGATGCCTGCACGGTCGGCAACGGAAGCGCTCATGGAAACCAAACAGGAACAGAGCCGAGGCACGCTCGCTCGCCGCTTGATGGCCGGGCTGTTGGTGCTGATCGCAGTTGGCGTGGTGGTGGTGCTTGTGGGCGACGGCTTGATTAAGCCGGCCGACGGTCCAGGCAACGTGCCCGCCAGCGGCGCCGTAATCCCGCTACAGCAGAACGGAAGCCCGCCAACATCGAAATAGGAGGTCTGGTATGGCCCTTTACCTCGCTTGGCGCATTTGGCAAAAGGTTCGGACGACCTGGGAGTCCAAGCCTCACTGGAGACAGAAATGACGGACGACACGAAGAAGACCGGGCTGGACCGCAAGCTGATCTCGCTGGAAGAGCCGCACGAGGTGCGCTCCTGGACTGAATCCCTGAAGTGCTCGGAGACGCAGCTACGCGATGCCGTGAAGGCCGTCGGCAACTCGGCGGACGCTGTGCGCGAGTACCTGGCTGGGAAGCGGTGATGAGCCATATTCTTCGGATCTCGGTGCACGTCGACGAGCCGGGCCCGGGGCACTTCTACTGGGTGCTCATGGAAGAAGGTGGCGACGCCAGCCAGTGGGTCGAACTCGAATCGGCTGACGAGCCATTCGACATGTGGCTCGACGCCCTGCAAGCCGGCGTGCGGGCGCTGGAGGGCTACGCGCTAGACGAGCGTATCGGGCCACGCACTGTGACGGAGGACGAGGACCAAGCGCCGGTGGGCTGATCGGGCTCTGGTTCCACCTGCGGCCCCGGCACCGGCCCCGCTTCGAAGAGCTCGACCGGCGGCACCTGGATGATGCGACGCTTGCTACGTGTCTCGGACTGTCAGGCCGCGCCGTCTGCAATACCCGGCTTGCAACATCGAGTGCACCACGTTCCTCAACCCGGCGCAAAGCGGTCAACAACTCTACGGGTTGGATTTCGCTGATCCGCCGCTCAGCGAAGTACGGGTACAGATCCTTTTCGAGGTTTCGCTTTTCGCGGATGGCGTAGTGGGTGCTCCAACGGGATTCGTTCTTGCCGTACCACTCGATGGCCGTCGCCTTGAAGGATTCGCCCTCAGCCATCACCCTCTTAAGCTTGGCAAGCTTGCGTGATTGGACCAGATCGATGCCCTCGGCTCGGTCGCGCTTCGCCGAATCGCGAGCCAAGCGCGCAGATTTGAGCGTTATCTCTGGGTAGCTGCCCAGCGCCAGGCGGCCTTCCTTGCCATCCGCATAAGTCTTCCAGAACCACCTTTTTGATCCCGCAGGGCTGACTTCCAAGTAGAGCCCGCTCGCGTCCGTGAGGCGGACGCGCTTCTTGTCAGCCGGGCAGGCGGCGTTTTTGCATTGGATTTCGGTCAGCACGATTGGAGAACTCCGACTGGGGAACGTCGACTCTCCCTATGAGGACCGGGGAACAAGTTCCCCGGCTTCTGCGGCCACCCCGGTTTGTTCCCCGGGATGTCCCCCGGTCTGGCGTTGGCAGTCAACGGATCTGTTCGGACGCTACCGGACGCCTGGCCTCTATTTTCCCAATGAAAAAGGGCGTCCGGCGGATGAAGCCGGACGCCCTTGGACGTTTTATTGGTCGTGTGAAACCGATCTAAAGATGGGCTTTACACCGCATGGATACTGGCTTCGGCCAATTCGAAAAAGCTTTTGTACCCCCTTTTGTACCCCCTACTAAAGCTCA
Organism: Variovorax sp. Root411; assembly: GCF_001425205.1. Lineage (GTDB taxonomy): Bacteria > Pseudomonadota > Gammaproteobacteria > Burkholderiales > Burkholderiaceae_C > Variovorax. The sequence continues at coordinate 303 of NZ_LMDW01000020.1, read as the reverse complement.
TGATTTACGTTGCTTTCGCGCATCATTTTTTGGGGCCGTCTCGACTGAACCACGAGACTGTGAACTACTCGCAGGCAGTTGGGTGGCCGCACGTCACCGCGGGGACCACTTGGGCAGCGGGGTCCTTGGTCCGAACACCATTTGAGAGCCGCACTCAGCCTGCGCAAGAACCGGGGATTCATTCGCAAACCTGCGGATGACCTCTGTCAGGCGACACGACAAACTGCCCCCCTGACGACATGAGGAATTGACCCCCCTCATGGCAGGAGGCCAAGATGGAAGGCAACGTGTTCGAGCAAGCTC
>NZ_LMDW01000019.1 GCF_001425205.1 Variovorax sp. Root411 | reverse complement strand
TGGTGGTGCTCGACACACTGCCGCTGAACACAAACGGCAAGGTGGATCGCAAGGCCCTGCCGGCACCGGAGTTCACGAGCGAGCGCGCCTACGAGGCGGCCGCGGGCGAGGTGGAAGAGAAGCTGGCCGTCATCTGGGCCGATGTGCTCGGCGTGGCGCGCGTGGGGCGCAACGACAACTTCTTCGAGCTCGGCGGGCACTCGCTGCTTTCCGCGCGGCTGGTGGCGCGCGTGCATGCCGCCATGCAAGGCGAACTCACCATCCGCGACGTCTTCCAGCACCCGACCCTGGCCGCCATGGCCGCCCGGATCGCCGAGGCCCTCGAGGACAACCCCGTGGTCCAGGCCCTTTCAGAAATCGATTCGCTGATCGACAGCATGGAGACCGTTTGATGGAAACCGCCGCAACCCGCCGCATTGCCGAGCGCTTCTCCCGATTGCCGGCCGAGCAGCGCCGCGTGGTGTACGAGGGCATCCGTTCCAAGGGCCTGACGCTCGACCAGTTTCCCATCCTGCCGCGCGAAGACGCGGCGCAGGACCGTTGCCATGTCTCGTATGCGCAGTTGCGCCAGTGGTTCCTGTGGCAGCTCGATCCGCAGAGCACGGCCTATCACATCAGCGATGCGCTCAAGCTCACGGGGGCGCTGGACGTGGATGCGGTGCGCACCAGCTTCGAGGCACTGGTGGCGCGCCACGAATCCTTGCGCACGGTGTTTCGCGCCGATGCCGACGGACTCGCCGAGCAGGCGATCCGCGAAAACGGCCAACTCGACTTCTCGCTGCTGGACCTGAGCCCGGCGGACGCCGGCGCTCGCGAGGCCATGGCCCGCGAAGCGGCACAACGCATCGGCAACACGCCCTTCGACCTGACGCAGGGACCGCTGATGAGGGTGGCGCTGATCCGCCTGGCGCCCGAAACGCACGTGCTGGTGCTGGTGATGCACCACATCGTCTCGGACGGCGGGTCGCTGCAGATCATCGTGGACGAGTTCGTGGCGCAGTACCGCGCCTGCGTGCAGCACGAAGCCGTGGTGTTGCAGCCGATGCCGATCCAGTATGCCGACTACGCGGTGTGGCAGCGGCACTGGCTGGAGGCCGGCGAGCAGGAGCGCCAGCTCGCCTACTGGAAGGCACAGCTCGGCGGGACGCAGCCGGTGCTGCAACTGCCGCTCGACCACGCCCGCAGGCCCGACGGCCGGTACGGCGCGGCCACCCACCGGTTCGAAGTGCCCCCGTCGCTGGTTCAGGGCCTGCAGAAGCGGGCCCGGTATCAGGAGGGCACGCTGTTCATGGTGCTGCTGGCCGGCTTCCAGGTGCTGCTGGGACGCTACAGCGGCCAGGAAGACATTCGCGTGGGCGTGCCGATCGCGAATCGCCATCGCATGGAGACCGAAGGCGTCGTCGGTTTTTTCGTCAACACGCAGGTGCTGCGCGCGGTGGTGGACAGCCGCACCAGCTTGCTGCAGGTGCTGGCGCAGGCGCACGAAGCGGCGCTGGGTGCGCAGATGCATCAGGACCTGCCGTTCGAGCAACTGGTCGAGGCGCTGCAGCCGGAGCGTGTGCCGGGCATCCAGCCGCTGTTCCAGGTGCTGTTCAATCATCAGCGTGGAGATTTCTCGGGATTGAACGGGCTGCCGGGCCTTGCGCTGGAACCCTACGGCCTGGGAGCGCAGGCCGCGCAGTTCGATCTGATGCTGGTCACCGACGAGAGCCCCGACGGTCGGCTGCATGCGACGTTCAGCTATGCGGCGGAGCTGTTCGATGCCTCGACCATCGAGCGCATGACGGGCCACTACCTCGCGGTGCTGCAGGCATTGGTAGACCACCCCGAACAGGCCGCGGGTGAGGTGACGCTGATGAGCGATGCCGAGCGCACGCAGCTCGCGGCCTGGGGCTCGGACACGCAAAGCTTTCCGGATGCGACGCCGATCCACCGGTTGATCGAACGGCAGGTGCGCGCGCGCGCCGAAGCACCCGCCCTGTGTTTCGGCGAGCAGACCCTGAGCTACGGCGAACTCAATGCACAAGCCAACCGCCTTGCACACCGGCTGATCGCGTTGGGCGTGAAGCCCGAGACGAAGGTGGGGATCGCAGTGGAACGCTCCATCGAGATGGTGGTGGGCATCCTCGCGATCCTGAAGGCCGGTGGCGCCTATGTGCCGCTGGACCCGGAGTACCCGGCCGACCGCCTGGCCTACATGGTCGGCGACAGCGGCATCGCGCTGCTGCTCACGCAGAGCCACCTGCAGGTGCCGGGCACCGAGGCACTTGAAGTCCTGACGCTGGACACGCTCGACCTGTCCGCTGAGTCGGAGAGCAACCCTGAGCTTGATCTACACGGAGAGAACCTCGCCTACATCATCTACACCTCCGGCTCCACCGGCCGGCCCAAGGGCGCACAGCTGTGCCACCGCAACGTGAGCCGCCTGCTCGACGCCACCGATGCCTGGTTCGGCTTCGGCCCCGAGGACGTGTGGACGATGTTCCACTCCTACGCCTTCGACTTCTCCGTGTGGGAGATCTTCGGTGCGCTGTGCACCGGCGGCGTCTGGCCTACATGGTCGGCGACAGCGGCATCGCGCTGCTGCTCACGCAGAGCCACCTGCAGGTGCCGGGCACCGAGGCACTTGAAGTCCTGACGCTGGACACGCTCGACCTGTCCGCTGAGTCGGAGAGCAACCCTGAGCTTGATCTACACGGAGAGAATCTCGCCTACATCATCTACACCTCGGGCTCCACCGGCCGCCCCAAGGGCGCACAGCTGTGCCACCGCAACGTGAGCCGCCTGCTCGACGCCACCGATGCATGGTTCGGCTTCGGCCCCGAGGACGTGTGGACGATGTTCCACTCCTACGCCTTCGACTTCTCCGTGTGGGAGATCTTCGGTGCGCTGTGCACCGGCGGCAAGCTGGTCATCGTGCCGTTCTGGGTCAGCCGCTCGCCCGAGGACTTCCTACAGCTGCTGCAAGTGCAGAAGGTGACCGTGCTCAACCAGACGCCTTCGGCCTTCGGCCAGCTGATCAGCCTGCCGCAGGCCTACCAAGAGCCTCTGTCTTTGCGCGTGGTGATCTTCGGCGGCGAAGCACTCGACCCGCAGCGCCTGCGCGGGTGGATCGAGCATCAGCCTGCCGCAGGCCTACCAAGAGCCTCTGTCTTTGCGCGTGGTGATCTTCGGCGGCGAAGCACTCGACCCGCAGCGCCTGCGCGGGTGGATCGARCACCACGGCGATGAAAGTCCGCAGCTGATCAACATGTACGGCATCACCGAGACCACGGTGCATGTGACCTATCGGCGGATCACCGCGGCAGACCTGGGCCAGCAGCGCAGTCCGGTCGGGCTGGCCATTCCGGACCTCGGACTGCGCGTGCTCGATGGGCAACTCAATCCGGTGCCGGTCGGCGTGGCCGGCGAGCTGCATGTCTCGGGCGCGGGGCTGGCGCGCGGCTACCTGAACAGAGCCGGCCTGACAGCCGAGCGCTTCATCGCGGCGGAAGACGGAAAACGCCTGTACCGCACGGGCGACCTGGTGAAGTGGAACCACGAAGGCCAGCTGGAGTACCTGGGCCGCATCGACCACCAGGTGAAGGTGCGGGGCTTCCGCATCGAACTGGGGAGATCGAGGCGCCACTGCTGGCGCAGCCNCGCCTGTACCGCACGGGCGACCTGGTGAAGTGGAACCACGAAGGCCAGCTGGAGTACCTGGGCCGCATCGACCACCAGGTGAAGGTGCGGGGCTTCCGCATCGAACTGGGGGAGATCGAGGCGCAACTGCTGGCGCAGCCGGAGGTACGCGAGGCGGTGGTCATCGCGAACGAGGGACCGACGGGCACGCGGCTCGTGGGCTACGTCTCGGGGCACGGCATCGACACGGCGCAACTTCGACAGAAGCTCGGCCAGAAGCTGANAGGCCAGCTGGAGTACCTGGGCCGCATCGACCACCAGGTGAAGGTGCGGGGCTTCCGCATCGAACTGGGGGAGATCGAGGCGCAACTGCTGGCGCAGCCAGAGGTACGCGAGGCGGTGGTCATCGCGAACGAGGGACCGACGGGCACGCGGCTCGTGGGCTACGTCTCGGGGCACGGCATCGACACGGCGCAACTTCGACAGAAGCTCGGCCAGAAGCTGCCCGACTACATGGTGCCCGCCGCGCTGGTGGTGCTCGACACACTGCCGCTGAACGCCAACGGCAAGGTGGACCGCAAGGCCCTGCCGGCACCGGAGTTCGGCCATGCACCGACGACGTGCGACGAGCAGCCGCAAGAGGGCGCGCAGGGCGTGCTTGAAGCGGCACTGGCAGCGATCTGGGCCCAGGTGCTGGGTGTACCGCGCGTGGGGCGCCACGACAATTTCTTCGAGCTGGGCGGCGATTCACTCGTTGCGCTCAGGCTGCTGGCCAGGATCAACAAGTCCCGGGTGCTGAGCGTACAGATCTCCCTGCAGGATCTGCTCGAGAAGCAGACGATCGCCCGGCTGGTCGCGCAGCTGGACATGGGCGCGCCGCCGCAGCCTGTCCAGTTGCTGAATGCATATGCCGGCCCGGCGGATGCGATGCCGCTGTTCTGCGTGCCGCCCGCGCTGCGCCATCCGATCGACTACCGGCCGATGGCGCGCCACCTGGAAGACTCGCGTGCCGTCTACGGCCTGAGCTACGCGGACGACGTCGCCGGACTCGATTCCATCGAGCAGATGGCCCGGTACTACGTCGACGTCATCCGCAGGACGCGGCCGCAAGGCGCGGTCGGCATCGTCGGCTGGTCATTGGGGGCGGTTATCGCGGTGCATGTCGCGAGCCTGCTGGAACAGCAGGGCGTGGACGTCGCCTTCCTCGGCATGGTCGACAGCTTTCTGCTGGACGAGAGCTTCGATCCGCACGGCTGGTACCAGGACTTCCGGGATTTCGTCCTGGACACCGCGAGCCGCAGCATGGGCCACGAGGCCGTCGACGCGATGCTCGACAGCTTCGAGCCGATCCGCTCAGGCTCGGACGAGACCGTGCGCGACGCCGTCGAGGAAATCGTGGCGGCGGCCGGCATGGGCATGAAGCCGGGCGACATCTTCCAGGGGATCGTCGCCACCCGGCGCATGAACGCGATCACGCAAAAGATCGCCGCATTCCCGCGCGTGAAAGTGGCACCGCATCTCTGGTGGAAGAAGGGGCGGGCGGCCGCGCAGAAGAACGCGCTCCTGTCGCAGTTCGGCGGCAAGGCGCAGGTTTCGGTGGAGGTGAATGCCGACCATCAGGGCATCGTGCGCAACGCTGCGCTGATGAACCATCTGCATGCGGCCATGTGCGATGCACAGAAGGCCAGGGAGACGGCAGACGCGCGCCGATGATGGCGGGCGAGAGATGACGGAGCCTCCCCCGCATTACGCGGGGGAGAGGCATCGAATCAGAACCTGTACCGGGCGGTCAGGGTCGCCGCGCGAAGGGTGCCCTCGTAGCACTGTCCGTGGTAGCAGATCGAGTTGTACTTCTTGTTCGCCAGATTGGAGATGTTGAGCGCGAAGCGCCACGGGCCCCGCTCGTAGTGCGCGGCCGCGTCGAGGAGCGTCACGCCGCGTTCGTACGTGGTGTTGTGCTCGTCGTTCTGGCGTTGGCCGATGTAGCGCACGCCACCACCGAATCCCAGGCCGTTGCCCATGGTGTAGTCGAGCCACACCGAGGCGGTCTGCTTGGGCACGAGCGGCGGGATCTTGCCGATTTCGTCCGGATCGGCGCTGTTGAGCACCTTCATGTCCAGCCAGGTGTAGGCAGCAGAGATGTTCAGGCCCGGTGCGAGCTCGCCCTTGGCTTCCAGCTCGAGGCCGCGGGATCGCTGCTTGCCGATCTGGCGCCCCTCGGAGGTCGTCGGGTCGTAGGTGACCACGTTGGTCTTGCGCAGGTCGAAGACTGCGGCGGTATACGAGGTGCGCGAGCCCGCGGGCTGGAACTTGACGCCGACCTCGATCTGCTTGCCGCTGCTGGGCTTGAAGGGTTGGTTGTTCGCGTCGACACCGCTGTTGGGGAGGAAGGACGTGGTGTAGCTCATGTAGGGAGCCCAGCCGTTGCCCAGCAGGTAGCTGATGCCTGCCCGGCCAGTGAACGCACTGTCGGATCGCCGGGTATGGCTCCCGGCCAGGTAGTTGTCGGTGAGCTGGCGCACTTCGTCGTGGCGGCCCCCGAGCGTGACGACCCAGTTGTCGCCGAACTTGATCTGGTCCTGGGCGTAGAAGCCGGTCTGGCGCGTCGATTGGGCCACGTCGGTCAGCGGGATGGTGGGCATCGCCACGGCCTGGCCGTAGACGGGCGCCCATATGTCGAGAGCCGGTGCCGCCCCGCGGAAGCGCCGCTGCTTGCCCTTCTGGTCGCTGTAGTCGACACCCAGCAGCACCGTGTGCTGGACGGAGCCGTACTGCAGCTTGCCCTGTACGCTGGTGTCCAGCGTGGCCAGGTTCACGGGGTCGTTCCAGGTCCTGGCAACGCGGGAGAGCGTGTGTCCGTCATTGCCGAGCGAGCCGGCCCAGACTGCTCGCCTGTCCAGGGCGATCTGGCTGTAGCGGAAGTTCTGGCGCAGCGTCCAGGTGTCGTTCAGGGCTGTTTCGAAACGGTAGCCGATGGCGCTCTGCGACTGCTTGAGCCGGCCGAAACTGTAGTCGCCAATCTTCACGGGGTAGAGAACGTAGTCCTGGGTGAGGTAGTACGGATCTTCGGCCGTGTTGTTCTTGAGGAACTCCCCGAAGACGGTCAGCGAGGTCGTCGCATTGGGTTGCCAGCGCACGGACGGCGCAATGTAGCTGCGTGTGCGGTTCAGCTTGCGGCCGTCGGGGTACTTGTCCTGGTCGTTGCTGTCGAGGCCCACGCCGACCACGCGATAGCTCAGGTCGGTGTTGCCGATCCTGTCGCCAAGGTCGAACGCCAACTGCTTGCGCTGGTAGCTGCCGTACTGCAGTTCGATTTCGCGGATCCGCTCGCCGGTCGGCTGCTTGCTCACGCGGTTGACGATGCCGCCGGCGTCTCCCTGGCCGAACACCATCGATGCGGGGCCGCGCAATACCTCCACGCGCTCGAGCGCGTAGGGCTCGGTCAGGTAGTAGGTGGGGCCGAATGCCGGCTGGCCGAGCCCGTCCCTGTAGATGCCGTTGGAGGCGGTGCTGAAGCCTCGCAGCAGGATGTATTCCCAGCCGCGGTTGTCGGGGCCGTACGTGTTTGTCGTGACGCCCGGCGTGTAACGGATGGCCTCCATGACGTCCTGTACGCCGCGCGCGTCCATTTCCTCGCGGCCGATGACGGAGATCGACTGCGGCACCTCGATGAGCGGCGTGTCGGTCTTGGTGGCCGTGCTGCTGCGGCGGGCCACATAGCCGGTGACCGGGCCAGCAGGCGATTCCTCGGCGTTGGCCACCACCTGCACCGCGGGCAGGGTGCCCTGCGAACTGGCGGTGTCGGCGGCGCGGCGGATCGCGAGGCCGCCGCTGGCGGTGCGCGTGGCTTCCAGCGAAGTGCCCGCGAGCATCTGGCGCAGGGCCTGGTCCACCGTGAGCTTGCCTTCCACGGCGCGCGAACTCGTGCCCGCGACCACTTCGCCGGCGGCGAACACCTGCACGCCGGTCTGGCGCGAGAACTCGTTGAGCGCCGCGCCGAGCGCCTGCGACGGCACCTTCACCTCGAACGCCTGCGCTACGGCCTGGCCGGAAGCCTGCGCCGAACTCAGCGGGGCCCAGATGGTGAGAACGGAACCGAACGCCGCGGCAAGCGCGGCGTTCAGCAGATGTTGACGAGGCAGGGGACGCATAGAAGAACAACTCCAGTTTTTTGAATTACGACGCATTCACATGCAGGTGCGGAGGCCGGCCCAACTTCCGGTCTCTGGCGCATCTATGAGTAAGACGTTTGAACTCATCGAACAGAGACACCCTGCCGCGATTTTTTTCGCCGCGTGGTGCGGCGACCCCGGATTCAGGTCTGGACCGCCTCGGGCTCCGGCCTCAGGTGCAGCGGCGCGCCGGCCGGCACGGCCAGCAGGGCACTGCCGATTTCGCCAGTCCGCACCGAGGTGACCGACAGCAGCGTGTCGCTCAGGCCGTGCGAGTCCTCGCAGGCGCCCTGCAGGTAGATGGCCGGATGGAAGCCGGGCGTGGCCTGCACGCGGTAGTGGCGGTCGACCGTGTAGTCGCCGAGGTAGCTCGCCAGCGGCGCGAGCAGCGCCTTGTGGTGCTCCCGCACGTAGCCGGTGGCGAGCACCACGGCGTCGTAGCGCACGGTGTGCTCGCGCAGGGCGTTCTGGTCCCACAGCGCGAGGTGCACGCCCCGGCCGTCGGCCGTGGCATTGCGGATGTCGTGCCGGCGCAGCAAGCGCAGGCGGTTGCCGCCGGTCACGCGCTGCTGGTAGAAGGCCTTGTAGATCTGCTGGATCAGCTCCAGGTCGGCCACCGCGTAGTTGGTATGCCAGAACTCGTCGAGCAGCGCGGCGCGCTCTTCCTCGGAGCGGCTGAAGGTGTAGTCGGTGAACTCGGCGTTGAATATCTCGTTCACGAACGGGCTGTCGTCGGCCGGGCGGATCGAGCGGGCACGCGTGATGAGGTCGACCTGCGGCGCGCCGGGGCGGCCCTGCAGGTCCATGAAGATCTCTGCCGCGCTCTGCCCCGCGCCCACCACGGCGATGCGGCGCGCGTCCGGCAGCTGCGCAATGTCCTGCAGGTAGCTGCTCGAATGGAAGACGCGCGGGTCGCTGCGCAGCGAGCGGAAGCCGTCGGGGATGTTCGCCGCGCCGCCGATGCCGACCACGAGGTCGCGCGCGAGCCGCTCGACCAGCTTGCCCGCGTGGTTGCGCGAGCGCACGCGCAGCAGCGCCACCTCGCCGCCCTTTTCCTCGGGCAGCACCTCGAACACTTCCTCGCCATAGGCGCAGGCGTCCTCGAACTGCTCGGCGGCCCACGAGAGGTAGTCGTTGAACTCGTGGCGGCTGGGGAAGAAGCTCTTCAGGTTGACGAAGTCGGTCAGCCGGCCTTTCTCGTGCAGGTAGTTGATGAAGGTGAAGCGGCTGGTCGGGTTGCGCAGCGTCGCCAGGTCCTTCATGAAGGAAATCTGCATGTGCGCCTGATCCAGCAGCATGTGCGGATGCCAGGCGAAGCTCAGCTGCTTCTCGATGAACAGCGCATCGAGCGGCCGGCCGGCGTGGCGCTTTTCCTCGAGTGCGATGGCCAGGGCGATGTTGGACGGGCCGAACCCGATCCCGACCAGATCATGGACGTATGGCATTGGAATCAACTCCTGTGGTGGAGAGCGGTGTGAAAGAAGGCGGCCGGGGGCTCGTGATGTTCATGCGTCCACCGTCTCGGCCATCAGGGCCAGGCCCTGGTGGAGCGCGGGAAAGAGGCTGTGGTTGAAGTTGTTCCAGCGCAGCTCGAGGATGGTGTCCTCGGGGTCGATGTCGGTGCCCAGCACGTCGAAGATGACTTCGCCCGAGTCGATGCCGGTGTCCACGTAGTGGAAGGAGGCGCCGGTCTTGCGCACCGGCTCGACCGCGACCGTCTCGCGCGTGCGCCAGTCGATCACCCGCTGGCCGCGGGCGCCGTATAGCGCGTCGAGCGTGGCCCAGGCGCCGCGGCGCTCGAAGGGCGACTCCAGCCGCGTGATGCCCGGGTGGATGTTCACGATCCTGCGGAAGAACGGGCTTTCCGGCCGGGCAAGCCGGTCGAGGATCACGAGCAAACCATCGAGCACCACGAGGTCGGCCTCCAGCGCGTGGAGCCGCTCGAGCAGGCGCTGCTCGAATTCTTTCTTGCCGGCGGCGCGTTCGGCGGCCGCGTGCAGCGGCAGCCGCCGGTAGGTCGAGGGCACGCTGTGGAACATGTCGTTGATGCGGCGGCTCTGCACCTGCAGCTCGCCCGGGCAGATCCAGCGGCGGGCCGGATCGAAGCCGAAGCCGTAGTCCCGCAGCGCCTGGCGGTCGCGCGGCGAACCCTCGTCGTCGTCGAACAGCACGGCCTCCAGCGAGTAGGCATCGCCCAGCGGCGTGCGGTCGAGCGCCCCGGCCAGGTACTCCAGCGGGGACTTCATGTAGCGCTGCCCGCCCTTGTAGTCGATGTACTGGCCGGCCTGGTCGGCCGCCGCATTCCTCAGGGACATGATGTAGACGAGTCTTGCCTTGGACATGGTGATGCGCTCGGTGGTGGGTGGAAGAAGTGGGGAATGTGGTGATGTCAGCGGTGCGCCGGCGAAAGAGGGCAGGCGCCGCAATGGCCTTCGCGGGGCAGCAGGTGGAAAAGGCAGCACTGGCGGTGCAGCTTCACCGTCCGGTCGCGGCCTTCGAGGTGCACGCGGACCTCGCGCTGCGGGCCGGGCAGGGGATTGGTCCGTGCTGGCCAGGCGGAGTCGTGCAGCAGCCGTTGCCTGTCGCGGGCGATCGGCGGCGATCCGCCGGTCAGCGCAAGCGCCTGCTCGAGCACCGGCTCGAGGTTGCGTGCCGCGTTGCCCCACAGGATCTTGGGCGGAATGCCTGTCAGGCGGCACAGCGCCGAGAACAGAGGCTCCAGGTGCTGCCGCAGCAGCGCCGAATAGCGTTCCTCGGTGGTCGCGTCGCGCTGCGGCCGGCCCAGCTCGCGGATGTGGAAGCTCTGCGGCCGGGCGTGCGGGCCGAGGCGCACCCACACCTGCTCCGCGGCCACGGGAAAGCCATGCTGCAGCACGCTGGCGGCGGCCGCGACCGGTGGCAGCAGCATGCCGAGGTAGTCCAGGCTCCAGGCCGACGCCACGGCGCGCAGGTCCTCGCCTTCGACCCCGAGGTGCGAAGCGTGCAGGCGCAGCACGCGGCCCAGCAGCTCGGGCGAGCGCACCAGCGCGGCGACGTGCAGCGCGCCCGCGGGCGGCTGCGGCGCGCACTGCAATGCCTCGCCGTGCGGTGCCAGGTCGCCCTGGAACAAGGGCTCCAGCAGGGCGATCATGGGGCCGTCGGGCAGGAGGGGGCACCGGCGGTGCGGCGATTTGCAGGGCGCATGAAGCTAGGACGGTTGGGCGGCGCAGGTGTTCATGCGTACCGTGTTCGAACTGCTGCGTGAACATTTGCGCGGACCGTCCGTCAAGTGGAGTACAGGCAGCCCGCTGCCGTCCGCAGCCCTGCCGGCGCGGCGGGCCGCCATTCCGTTTCGCGTCCGGTGGCAAGGCTTGTCCGCGCCGCCGGGCCCCAGTCGCCCCAGGGCGGAAAGAGTTCCTGCATGACAACAGCCCCCGGTCCCGACGGCGAGTTCGCACGCCTGCTCAAGCCGTTCCTGCCGTGGATGCTGTTGTCGGCGGTCATGGGCATCGGCGCGGGCGCGGCCACGGTCGCGCTGCTGGGCACCATCAACCAGGTGCTCAACCGGCCGGGCGGCCTCTCGGGCGGCCTGCTGCTGACCTTCATCGGGCTGTGCGCGGCGGCGCTGTTCGGGCGCATGGTGTCCGATGTCTCGACCAACTTCGTCGGCCAGCGGGTGGTCGCGCTGGTCCGCAAGAGCCTGGCGCAGAAGATTCTCTCGGCGCCCATCGATGCCCTGGAGCGCTACCGCACCCACCGGCTGATGCCGGTGCTGTCGCAGGACGTGGATATGGTCAGCGACGTGGCGTTCGCGCTAGCCGCGACGCTGATCGCCTGCGTCACGGCGCTCGGCTGCCTGGCCTACCTGGCCTACCTGTCGCTGCCGCTGTTCGGCGTGCTGGTGGTGGCGCTGGCGATCGGCGCGATGGTGCAGGCCATGGCGCAGATCCGCGGCGTGAACGGCTTCTGGAAGGCGCGCGAGCACGAAGACCAGCTGCACAAGGCCTACCGCGCGATCAGCGAGGGTGCCAAGGAACTGCGCATGCACCGCGCGCGCCGCCAGCGCATGTTCGGCGGGCAGATCGAGCGCATCGTCGACAACATCCGCGCGGTCAACGGGCGTGCGATCAACACCTTCGTCATGGCCACCGCATTCGGCTCGGGCCTGTTCTTCCTGCTGATCGCGCTCATTCTGGGCTGGGCCTCGTTCCGGCCGACCGAGCCCGCGGTGCTCAGCGGCTTCGTGCTGGTGCTGCTGTTCCTCAAGGGGCCGATGGACCAGATCGCGGGCGCGCTGCCTGCCGTGGGGCGTGCGCGGGTCGCGTTCCGGCGCATCGCCGACCTGTCGGCGCGCTTTGCCACGCCGGAGCCGCACCTGCACGTCGGCCGCGCCGGCAGCGAGCTGAAATTCGAACACGAGATCGCGCTGCGCGGCGTGCGCTACGCGTTCGATGCGCCCGAGGGCGGCGAGGCCTTCGCGCTGGGGCCGATCGACCTGCGGCTTCGCCGCGGCGAGATGGTGTTCGTCGTGGGCGACAACGGCTCCGGCAAGACCACGCTCATCAAGCTGCTGCTGGGCCTGTACGCGCCGCACGAGGGCCACGTGGCGATCGACGGGGCCACGGTGGATGCCGAGCGCCGCGACGACTATCGCCAGCTCTTCACCACCGTGTTCTCCGACTTCTACCTGTTCGAGGACCTGGCCGCTGGCGAGGGCGAAGCGCACGGCGAAGCCAGCATGCAGGTGCTGCCGCAGCGCGCGTTGCCCTACCTGGAGCGTCTGGAGATCGCCCACAAGGTGAGCCTGAAGGACGGCGCCTTCACCACCACCGACCTGTCGACCGGCCAGCGCAAGCGGCTCGCGCTGGTGCACGCCTACCTGGAAGGGCGGCCGGCGCTGGTGTTCGACGAATGGGCCGCCGACCAGGACCCGACCTTCCGCCACCTGTTCTATACCGAGCTGCTGCCCGAGCTGCGCGCCAAGGGGCACCTGCTGGTCGTGATCTCGCACGACGATCGCTACTTCCACCTGGCCGACCGCGTGATCACCATGCACGCGGGCCGCATCGCGGACGATCGGCCCCGCGCCCACCTGGAGAGCCTTGCTGCATGAACTCCCGTGGGCAAAGCGCGCAGCGGTGCCCGAGGCGTGGGCCGTTGAACGTTGCGTTGTCGTCAGCGCGCCAGCAGCGCCACGCTCCCGTCGGGGCGCGGCGCGACCGTGAGCGGCAGGATCGTCGGCAGCGCGGCCATCAGCCCTTCGGAGTCGTTGACGCGGAAGCGGCCGGACAGCCGCATCGCGTCGATGCGCGGGCTGTCGCTGACGATGGGCCGCGTGCGGTAGCTGTTGACCGCGGCCAGGGCATCGCCCAGCGGCGTGTTCTCGAACACCAGCCAGCCATCGCGCCATGCGGACAGCGCGGCCGTGTCGGCCTGCTGCACGCGGCCGGCCTGGCCGTCGGCGATCTCGACGCGATCGCCCGCATACAGGTCGATCGTCGCGCCTTCGGTCCCGGCGAACCCGGGGCGCGGCGCCACACCCACGCGCACGTGGCCGTGCTCCACGCCCACGGTGATCGGCCCGCCGCGGTCGCGCACGGTGAACGCGGTGCCGACCACCTCGATGACGGCGGCGCGCGTTTGCACGTGCAGTGGGCGGTCCTTGTCGGGTGCGACCTCGAAGCGCACCTCGCCGCGAGCCATGTCGACGAGGCGGCGGTTGCGATACAGGGTGACCTCGATGGAGCTCTGCGGGGCGAGGTCGAGCCGGCTGCCCGACATGCCGCGGTTGCCCCGGATGCCGTCCGCGAGCGTCACCTTCAGCATCTGCGCAGTGGCTGTCCGGTAGGCGGCGTGGGACACCGGCTGCTGCCAGTACCACTGCACGCCGCGCCCCGCGACAAGGCCGGTGCCCAGCAGGGCCGCCACCGAGAGCAGCATCTTGCGGCGTTGCTGGCGGTGCGGTGACTTCACCGCGGCGGCCGCATGGGCCATCAACGTGCCGCCGGGCTCTTCGAAATGCGCGCGCAGGCCGTTCGCCATGCCGCCGAGTGCGTCCCAGCGCTGGCGCGCTTCCTGGACGGCCGCGGCATGCTCCGCCGATTTGCCGCGCCATTGGTGGAGTGCCAGGCGCGCGCTGCCGGCGGCCTCGCCGGGCGCCATTTCGCCTTCCACGATCAGCGCCAGCGCGCGCTCGATCAGCCGTTCGCGCGGAGCGCCCGCCGCAACGATGCCGTTCACGAGAAGTCTTCGGCCAATGCGGCGTCGAAGCCGGGGCGGTTCATCAAGACCTGCGGCTCGATCAGCTCGGAGCGCAGCTCTGCGAACACGCGCGAGCAGTCGATGGTGGCGCGCAACAGGTGCTTGGCCACGGCCATCTCGGTGATGTTGAGCCGCTGCGCGATCTCGGCGCGCGTGTGGCCGTAGGCGCGAAAGAGCAGGAACACCTCGCGGCGGCGCGGCGGCAGCTGCTCCATGGTTTCGACCACCCGCGTCAGCACCCGCTGCTGGGCGACGACGTACTCGCTGGACTGCACTGTCCGGTGCATGCCGGCGTTCGCATGCGAACCGGCCCAATCCTGCGCCACCTTGCGGCGCCGCGCGTCATCGACGCACAGGTTGCGCGCCACGCGAAAGAGCAGGGCGCGAGGCGATTCGATGCCACCGTTGTCCTTCATGTCGTCCGGCGCCGCATCGATGCGGGCGGCTCCGCGCGACTTCGTGGCCTGTGCGTACACCCGCTCGAAGCTCGACTGCGCGATGTCGGCCGCGTAGTGAGGGTCCCTCAGGTCGCGAGTGAGCTGCCGGCGCAAGTCCGCATAGTGAGCTACAAGTTCCTGGACGAGGTCGCGCATCCGGCCGCCTTCTCGCAAGCATCGACAATGGCCCCGGAACCGGCCGCTGGTCATGCCCGCAAGATCGCCGCCTCCTGCAAGGAACGACGAACTGGCGGTGCCGGTACTGCGCTTCGGTGATCCCGGGGGAGGGAGTTAATAAGAATTATTCTTATTGAGTGTATCACCGAGTCGGCGCTCAGGGCGAAGCGCGCTAGGCGCCGTGGATCGCCATCATGATCCAGAAAGAAACCCACATCGCGCCTGTTCCCAGCAGGCACATACCTGCCAGAAACACGGTCAGGTAGCCGATCCGCCACCCGATCCGGGGGGCGCGCGGAACGAAGCGCCAGTAGATCCAGATCGCCCCAGTCAACAGAATCGCCGCGATGATCGGGACGATGTTGTCGGTGATCAACCGGAACTTGCGCTGGTCCAGTGACCCGACGGCCACGAATATCGCCGGCATCGTGAGGAACCACGCCAGCACGCTCAAGAGCAGGCGCACCCCGACTTTCATCGAATTGCCTCGCCCTTGAAGAAGTGCCCAGCCCACGGCCGACCAGGCTAGACCCGGATCACCCGCCCCGGATTCAGGATGTTCTTCGGATCGAGCCCGCGCTTGATCGCCCGCATCATCTCCAGCGCCACCGGCGACTTGTGCTTTTCCAGCTTGTCGACCTTGAGCGAGCCCACGCCATGCTCGGCCGAGAACGAGCCGCCGAACTTCTCGACCGCGTCGTACACCAGCGTGTTGATGCGCTCTTCCTCGTTCTTCAGGAAGGCCTTGGTGTCGATGTTCTCCGGCGCCTGCACGTTGTAGTGCAGGTTGCCGTCGCCCAAGTGGCCGAAGTTCACCAGCCGCACGCCGGCGATCTCGCGCGCCAGCAGCGCGTCGGTCTCCGCCACGAACGCGGGAATGCGCGACACGGGAATGGAAATGTCGTGCTTGATGTTCAGGCCTTCCTCGGCCTGTGCCAGCGGAATGCTCTCGCGGATGTGCCAGAGCTGGTGCGCCTGCGTGAGGTTCTCGGCCACTACCGCGTCGGTCACGCAGCCGTCTTCGAAGGCGGTTTCGAGCAGCGCCTCGAAGCGCGCGCGTGCGTGGTCCTCGGATTCGCTGTCGGAGTTTTCGAGCAGCACGCAGTAGGGCACGGCATCGTCCTTGATGAACGGCACGCGCAGCTGCGGCATGTGCTTGTCGACCAGGCTCAGCGCAAACTTGCCCATCACCTCGAAGCCCGTGAGGCCCGAGCCCAGGTGCTTGTGCGCGAGGCCCAGCAAGGTGACCGCGTGGTCGAGCGAAGGCACCGCGGCCCAGGCCGTGAGCTGCGCGGCCGGCAGCGGGTAGAGCTTCATGGTGGCGGCCGTGATGATGCCGAGGGTGCCTTCGCTGCCGATGAAGAGGTCGCGCAGGTCGTAGCCGGTGTTGTCCTTGCGCAGGCCGCTCGTGCCTTCCCAGATCTCGCCCTGCGGCGTGACCACTTCGAGGCCCAGGCACAGCTCGCGCGTGTTGCCGTAGCGAACCACCTGCGTGCCGCCTGCGTTGGTCGCGAGGTTGCCGCCGATGGTGCAGCTGCCCTCGGCCGCAAGGCTCAGCGGGAACAGATAGCCCTGCTTCTCGGCGGTTTCCTGCAGCGTCTGCAGGATGCAGCCGGCCTCGACGGTCATCGTGAGGTTGGCGCCGTCGACGGTGCGAATGGCGTTCAGCCGCTGCAGGCTCAGCACCACCTGCGTGCCGCTTTCATCCGGAATGGAACCGACCGCGAGGCCGGTGTTGCCGCCCTGCGGAATGACGGCCGTGCCGGCCGCGGCGCAGGCCTTCACCACGTCGGCCACCTGCTGTGCATTGGCCGGCCGCACCACGGCCAGCGACTTGCCGCGCGCGCGCTTGCGCCAGTCCTGCTCGTAGGCGGTGAGGTCGCCCTCGTTCAGCACGTGGGAGGCGCCGACGATGGCGCGCAGTTGCTCGATGAGGGACGTGGCAGTGGTCATTGGGCGGAGGTCTCCAGTGGACGGGCAGCGGCAGCTTTGGCGTGGCGCAAGCGCAGCCGCACGTGCCAGGCGCAGGCCGCGAAGAGCACGAGGCACAGCAGCACCTCGACCAGCGCGAGCACTTGCCCCACGCCGTTGATGTCGCTCCAGGCGCGCACCACGCCCTCGGTGAAATAGAGCCAGACCATCAGGCTGACCCAGCGGTAGGTGTACATGCGGTTCTTCCACAGGCCCGCGAGCGGAATGACGAGCGGCAGCACCTTCAGCGCCAGCAGCGAGCCGCCCGGACGCAGCGGCGCCAGCCACAGCTCCCATGCGAGGCCCAGCACGATGAGGCCGACGAGGCTGCCCACGGCGGCCCAGCGGGTGGCGCGAACGGAGGAGGGCGGGAGCGGCGAGTTGGTTTGCATGAGCGGAACACCGCGGAACCGGCTTCGCCGGGCCGCCGGTGTTGCCCCCGGCGAGGGGGTGGCGCAGCGACACGAAGTGCGCGGAGACTGGGGGAGAGTTTGGTTCTTATGATAGCCGCCATGAATCGCAGGCAGCTTTGGAGGGATCTTTCTCGCTTTCCGTGGGGCAACACCGCAGCGGTGCTGGGCGAGCGCTTCCGCGAAGACCGGCTCGGCCTCACGGCCAGCAGCCTCACTTTCACCACCACCATCGCGATGGTGCCGTTCTTCACGGTGGCGCTGGCGCTGTTCACCGTGTTCCCGATGTTCGCGAAGATGCAGGGGCGGCTGCAGCGCTGGCTCATCGAGAGCCTGATTCCCGACAACATCGCGCGGCAGGTGCTGGGCTACCTGAACCAGTTCTCGAGCAAGGCCGGCGGGCTGGGCATCGCGGGCCTGGTCGTGCTGCTGATCACCGCCATCGCGCTGATCCTCACCATCGACAAGACGCTCAACAGCATCTGGCGCGTGCGCTCGCCGCGGCCGTTCGCGCAGCGGGTGCTCATCTACTGGGCGGCCATCACGCTGGGGCCGATCATCCTCGCGGTGAGCCTGTCGACCACCTCGTACGTGGTCTCGGCCACCAGCGGCGTGGTGGGGCGCGGCATGGTCAAGCTGTTCTTCGACACCTTCGAATTCATGCTGCTGGCGGTCGGCATGGCCTCGCTGTACCACTACGTGCCCAACACCAACGTGCGCTGGTCGCATGCATGGGCCGGCGGCATCTTCGTGGCGGCCGCCATCGAGATCGCCAAGCGCGTGCTGGGCTACTACCTGAGCCTGGTGCCGACCTATTCGGTGCTGTACGGCGCCTTCGCCACGGTGCCGATCCTGCTCGTTTGGATCTACGTGGCCTGGGTGATCGTGCTGCTCGGCGCCGTCATCGCGGCCTACCTGCCGAGCCTGCTCGTCGGCGTGGCGCGGCGCGGCGGCGCCGCGGGCTGGCCGATGCAGCTGGCCATGGAAACGCTGCAGCACCTTGCGCGCGCGCAGGCCCTGCCGGCCAAGGGCATGGGTGCGAGCGAGCTGGTCACGCGCATGCGGGTCGATGCGCTGCAACTGGCGCCGGTGCTCGAAACGCTGGTGGCGCTCGACTGGATCGCGCCGCTCGCCGAAGAACCCGCCAACGAAGACCCGCGCTACGTGCTGCTCGCGGACCCCTCGACGCCCATCGAGCCGCTGCTCAAGGAACTGCTGATGCCGCAGGCCGAGCCGCTCGAAGACCTCTGGCAGAAAGGTCCGCTGCGTTCGCTGAGGCTGGGCGACGTGCTGTTGATTTAGTGGCCGCTGGCTAAATCTTGACTCGACCCAGCCAGATGTCCCGGTACATGGCCCAGTCGCCCATGAAGGAATAGAGCGGCCGCTTGAACGAGGCCGGCTTGTTCTTCTCGAACCCGAAGTGCCCGACCCAGGCGAAGCCGTAGCCCGCCACCAGCCCGGCCAGCAGCCACAGCGGGTTGAGCGTGACCACCAGTGCCACCAGGCACAGCAGCGACAAGGTCGAGCCCGCGAAGTGCAGCCGCCGGCAGGTGAGGTTGGCGTGTTCGGTCAGGTAGAACGGATAGAACTCCGCAAAGCTCTTGAATTGGCGCGGATCGACGGCAGATCCGGTGGCAGCCGAGGTGTTCGTCATGCGACTCTCCTGTGCCCCGAACCCCGGCGAGTCCCGTGGATGAGGGCTTTGTCCATAATAGCCACGACCACCCGGACGTACCACCCCGGCCTTCCGATCACACCACCGACGCATCAGCCTTGAGCGCCCTTCCAAGCACCCCCGAATCCGCCGAGCCGGCCAGCGATGCGCCGTGGGTCGTGTGCCTGTGCGCCGAATGGTGCGGCACCTGCCGCGACTACCGGCCGCTGCTCGAACAGGTGGCGCGCGCGCACCCGCAGTTCCGCTTCGCCTGGGTCGACATCGAGGACCACGCCGACATCGCCGATGCCTTCGACGTCGAGACCTTCCCGACCCTGCTGGTCGCGGGTGCCGACGGCACGCGCTTTCTCGGCCCGCTGCTGCCGCATGCCGAGACGTTGTCGCGCATGCTCTCCGCGCTGCAGCCGCCGAAGCCATCGAGCCTCGACGTCGACCTGCTGCTGGCGGTGCTGAACAAGAAGCCGGCCGTCTTCGCGGTCTGACCGGAACTCTCATGAAGATCCTGATTTTTGGCGCCACCGGCATGGTGGGGCAGGGCGTGCTGCGCGAGTGCCTGCTCGCGCCCGATGTCGAGAGCGTCGTCGCCATCGGCCGCAACCCCACGGGGCAGCAGCACGCGAAGCTGCGCGACCTGGTCCACAAGGACATGTACGACTACGCCGCCATCGAGCCGCAGCTTCAGGGCTTCGATGCCTGCTTCTTCTGCCTCGGCGTTTCGTCGGTCGGCATGAAGGAGCCCGAGTACAAGCGCATCACCTACGACCTGACGCTGGCCGCCGCCACCGTGCTCGCGCGGCTCAACCCGGGCATGACCTTCACCTACGTGACGGGCGCCGGCACCGACAGCAGCGAGCGCGGCAGCAGCATGTGGGCACGCGTGAAGGGCGCGACCGAGAACGCCCTGCTGCGCCTGCCGTTCAAGGCGGCCTACATGTTCCGCCCCGGCATGATCCAGCCGATGCATGGCGTGCGCTCGAAGACGCCGCTCTACGATGCCGCCATCTTCGTGCTCAAGCCCGTGCTGGAACTGGCCTATCGCCTGTGGCCGAACCGGGTGACGACCACCGAGAAGGTCGGCCGCGCGATGCTGGCCGTGGCGCGCAACGGCGCACCGAAGGCGCTGCTCGACCCGGCGGACATCAACGCGCTCGGCTGAGCTTCTTCTTCAGGTGGCGGCCCGCGCGCGGCCGAGCTTGCGCCGGCCCGCGCTGGTGATCGCGCCTACCAGGTGTTCGACGAAGTCCTGCGCCAGCGGTGGCAGCGTGCGGCCTTCGAGCGCCAGCACCTGCAATTGCCGCTGCTGCAGCGGCGCTTCCGCGAAGGGCCGGGCCACCACGGCGCCCGCGTCGATCAGGTGCATCACCGTGAGATGGCCCGACAGCATCACGTCGGGCGTACGCAGCAGCGGCAGCAGCACCGACGAGAAATTGCTCACGAAGATCGCGTGGTACTGCAGCCCCTGCAGGCTGCAGGCCTGGTCGAACAACTGGCGCGCGGTCACGCCCTTGTCGCCAACGGCCAGCGGGTAGCGCACCGCATCGGCCACCGACACCACGCGCTGGCGCGCCAGCGGATGGTCGGGCCGCAGCACGGCATACACGGGCGCGGTGGCCGAGTGCTCGATCTTCAGGCCCGGCTCCGGCGCCACCACGTACTTGAGCGCGATGTCGGTCTCGCCGCGCGCCAGCAGCGCGCTCACGCCGTCGGGCGAGCCCACGTGCAGTTCGAGCTGGCACCCCGGGTGTGCCGTTTCGAAGCTGCGCATCACCAGCGGCATGAAGTGCCCCGCGAAGCCTTCCGTGCAGGCCATGCGGATGCGCCGCGCGCCTTGCCCGCCCAGGTCGCGCACCTGTTCGACGACCTGCTCGATGTCGAGCTGCGCATTGCGCAGGTGCGCCGCCAGCCGCTCGCCGGCGGCGGTCAGTGCCATGCCGCGCGCATGCCGTTCGAACAGCGGCGTGCCCAGGCTGTCTTCGAGCTTGGCGATCTGCCGGCTCACCGCCGACGACGCGACGAACAGCCGCGCCGCGGCCTGGTTGACCGAGCCGCTGCGCGCCACTTCGAGGAAGTGGCGCATCGGAATGCTGAGGAGGGGGAGCGTTGTCATGGCGGCCGGGGTGTTGCCTTCAAGGCAATGGTAGCTTGCCAAAACGATGCTGGAAGCACCGGGCCGCAGGCCTTGTACTTGCGGCACCCGATGGACAGACAAGGAAACCCTTCATGCAACGCAGAGACAGCCTGGCCGCTGCCGCCGCCTACTTCGACGCAGGCGGCTTCTTCGCCGACCTCCAGCGCCGCATCGCCTTCCGCACCGAAAGCGACACCGGCGCCGCCACGCCCGCCCTGGAGGCTTACCTGCGCGAGGAGCTGGTGCCGCCGCTCGCGGCGCTGGGCTTCGCCTGCGAGGTGATCGCCAATCCGGTGCCCGGTGGCGGGCCCTTCCTCATCGCGCGTCGCATCGAGGACCCGGCCCTGCCCACGGTGATGACCTACGGCCACGGCGACGTGGTCAGCGGGCAGGACGCGCAATGGGAAGAAGGCCTGGCGCCATGGGCGCTCACGGTGCGCGGCGAGCGCTGGTACGGCCGCGGCACGGCCGACAACAAGGGTCAGCACAGCATCAATCTCGGCGGCCTTGCGGCTGCGCTCGAGGCACGCGGCGGGCGCCTGGGCTACAACGTGACGTGGCTGGTCGAGATGGGCGAAGAGGCCGCCTCGCCCGGCCTGCATGCGGTGTGCGCGCAGGAGCGCGACAAGCTGCGCGCCGACCTGTTCATCGCCAGCGACGGCCCACGCGTGAGCGCGCAGCGCCCCACGCTGTTCCTCGGCTCGCGTGGCGCGGTCAACTTCAGCCTGCGGCTGCGCGCCCGGCCTCGCGGCTACCACTCGGGCAACTGGGGCGGTGTGCTGGTCAACCCGGGCACGGTGCTCAGCCACGCCGTGGCCTCGCTGGTGGATGCGCGCGGCCGCATCCTGGTCGAGGCGCTGCGCCCGCCGCCCGTGACGCAGGCCGTGCGCGATGCGCTGGCCGACATCGCCATCGGCGGCGGTGCCGACGACCCCGCGGTGGACGAAGGCTGGGGCGAGCCCGGCCTGAGCCCGGCCGAGCGGCTGGTGGCCTGGAACACCATCGAGGTGCTGGCACTCGGTGCGGGCTCCGCGACGCGGCCGGTCAACGCGATTCCCTCGGAGGCCGTGGCGCATTGCCAGCTGCGCTTCGTGGTCGGTACGCCGTGGCAGGACCTGCAGCAGATCGTGCGCGCGCACCTCGATGCACACGGCTTTGGCCAAGTCGAAGTGCAGATCACGCTGACCGGTGCGGCCACGCGGCTCGATGTCGAGAACCCGTGGGTGGGCTGGGCGCGCCAGTCCATCGAAAGGAGCAGCGGCCGGCGCCTGGACCTGTTGCCCAACCTCGCGGGCTCGCTGCCCAACGACGTGTTCGCCGACCTGCTGGGCCTGCCCACGCTGTGGGTGCCGCACTCGTATCCGGCCTGCGCGCAGCACGCGCCCAACGAGCACCTGCTCGCGCCACTGGCGCGCGAAGGCCTGCAGATCATGGCCGGCCTCTACTGGGACCTCGGCGAGCCGGGGCTCGCGCCGTGGGCCGCAGGACAGATCTCGCCGACCGCTTCTTCCATCTCCTGACACGCCACGAACATGAAATTCACCGCCTCCCGCCGCACCTTCGCCCTGCTGCTCTGCGGCTCGACCCTTCTCGGCATCCACGCGCCCACGTTCGCGCAGGACAACTGGCCCGAGCGTCCCGTCAAGCTGGTCGTGCCCTTCCCGCCGGGCGGCGGCACCGACCTCGTGGCGCGGGCGATGGGGCAGACCTTGTCGGAGCACTTGGGCCAGCCCGTCGTGGTCGACAACAAGCCCGGCGCGTCCACCATCATCGGCACCGACGCCGTGGCCAAGGCCGCGCCCGACGGCTACACGCTGCTGCTCTCGGGCTCGACCAGCTACAGCGTGAACCCGGCCCTGCGCGCGAAGCTTCCGTACGACCCGGTGCGCGATCTCGCGCCCATCGCCATCGTGGCGCGCACGCCGCTGGTGCTGGTGGTGGGCAAGGGCACGCCGTGGCATTCGGTGCCCGAACTCATCGCCGCAGCCAAGGCAAAGCCGAAGAGCATCCGCTACGCCACCTTCGGCGCGGGTTCGGGCCCGCACCTGGCGGGCGAGCTGCTGGCGCTGGCCGCCGGCATCCAGCTCCAGGACATTCCTTACAAGGGCAGCAGCCAGGGGTCGATGGCGGTGATCGGCGGAGAGATCGAGATCGGCATCGACACCGTGGCCGCCGTGGCGCCGCACGTGCGTTCGGGCAAGCTGCGCGCGCTGGGCATCGTGGGCGCCACGCGCTCCAGCATGCTGCCCGAGGTGCGCACGCTGGCCGAGCAGGGCCTGCCCGACGCCACCTTCGACGCCTGGTACGGCTTTGCCGCGCCTGCGCGCACCCCGGCGCCGGTGATCGACAAGCTCGCCCGCGCCGTCACCGCCACCATGGGCAACGCGGCGCTGCAGGCGCAGCTGCGAGCGCAAGGCATGGAGCCGGTGGCCATCGGCGCGGCGGCGTTCCGCGCGCAGATGGAAGGCGAGATCTCGCGCTACCGCGCGCTCGCCCACCGGGCGGGGATCGTGGCGGAGTAGGCGCTCAGGCGCTTACGAAGTCGCGCAGCGCGAACAGCACCGCGTCGGGCGCCTCGCTCATCAGCGAGTGGCCGGCGTGCACCGTCACCGCCTTGGCGTTGCGGGCCTTGCCGACCAGCGCCTTGGTGGCGCGCGGCGGCGTCATCTG
Source organism: Variovorax sp. Root411 (assembly GCF_001425205.1). GTDB lineage: Bacteria > Pseudomonadota > Gammaproteobacteria > Burkholderiales > Burkholderiaceae_C > Variovorax. The sequence continues at coordinate 304,136 of NZ_LMDW01000019.1, read as the reverse complement.
GTCGGCGTCGCCGAGCAGGAACAGCACGGGGCACTGCACTTTCTCCATCGCGGCCTCGCCGTTGGCGTAGTCGTTGCACGCCTTGAAGCCGACGTGGAACACGTTCGCCTCGCGGTTGCTCGCGAGCACGCGGCGCATCAGCGCGCGCGAGCTGCCGTAGAGCCAGGTGCCGGGGCCGAGCGAGGAGGGCGGGGGTGCGAGCAGCGAGTGCGAGAAGGTGTTGACCATCGCGATGGCGCGTTGCGGGTCGTTCAGCGCGCCGTCGAGCAGCGCGGGCGATACCACCATCGGGTAGGCGGTGCCGACCATCGCGAGGTGCGTGATCCGTTCGGGCACACGCGAAGCCGTTTCGAGCGCGATCAGCGAGCCGAAGCTGTGGCCGACGAGCGCGGCCTTTTGCACGCCGGCCGCGTCGAGCAGCGCGATGACGAATTGCGCAGCGTCCTCGACGCTCGCGGGCGGCGGGCCTTCGCTCTTGCAATGGCCGGGCAGGTCGACCGCGAACACGTTCCAGCCGTGATTGGCGAACCAGCGGCTCTGCAGGATCCACACGCTGTGGTCGTTGAGCACGCCGTGGATGAAGACGACGGTGGGCTTGCCTGCATCGAAGGGCTTGCCGCCGGTGTAGCAGTAGCTTGTGTGGCCGTTGACGGTGTAGTTCATTTCAGTTTTCCGCCGGGTGTTGGGTTTTTGGAGCGCCCGTTTTCGGGGCGCGTGCACAGGCCACCGGGTGCTCCCCTCCGCGAATGTCCCCCGCTTCGCTCCTCCTTTATTTCGCTGCGGTGCTCTGAACGATCACGACGGCGGGGTGCCTTGCGCAGCGAAATAAAGGAGGAGCGAAGCGGGGGACATTCGCGGAGCAAGGCACCCCGTCGGCGTGATCGCCCCCCGAACCGCACCGCATCGAAACGCAGCGTTCCATTTCAACCCCCTGCCTTTTCCGCAGCCTTGAGTGCACGCTTCAGGTCGTCGATCAGGTCAGCCGGGTCTTCCAGCCCGATCGACAGCCGGATCGTCCCCTGCGAGATGCCCGCCCCCGCCAGCGCCTCGTCGGTCATGCGGAAGTGCGTGGTGCTCGCCGGGTGGATTACCAGGCTGCGGCAGTCGCCCACGTTGGCCAGGTGGCTGAAGAGTTTCAGCGCCTCGATGAAGGCCTTGCCCTGCGCGCGGCTGCCCTTGATGTCGAAGCTGAACACTGCGCCTGCGCCCTTCGCGCCGTGGCGCAGCAGCTTCTGCGCGAGCGCATGGCTCGGGTGCGATTCGATCAGCGGATGTCCCACGCGCGACACGAAAGGATGGCTGGCGAGAAATTCGACCACCTTCTGCGCGTTGTCGATGTGGCGCTCCATACGCAACGGCAGCGTCTCGATGCCCTGCAATATGAGCCAGGCCGTGTGCGGGCTCATCGAGGCGCCGAAGTCGCGAAGACCTTCTCGGCGCGCGCGCAGCAGGAAGGCGCCGACGGTGCTTTCCTCGCTGAACACCATGTTGTGGAAGCCGTCGTAGGCCTGCGTCAGCTCGGCGAATTTGCCGGACTTTTCCCAGTCGAAGCTGCCGCCATCGACCACCACACCGCCAATCACCGTGCCGTGGCCCGAAAGAAACTTGGTCGCCGAGTGATAGACCAGGTCGGCGCCCCAGTCGAAGGGCTTGATCAGGTAGGGCGAGGTCAGGGTGGAGTCGACCAGCAGCGGCACGCCGGCTTCGTGGGCGATGTCGCTCACGGCCGGGATGTCGAGCACGTCCAGGCCCGGGTTGCCCACGGTCTCGCCGAAGAACAGCTTGGTTTCGGGCCGTACCGCGGCGCGCCAGCCGTCGAGGTCGCCGGGCTTCACGAAGGTGGTCTCGATGCCGAAGCGGCGCATCGTGTAGTGCAGCAGGTTCTGCGAGCCGCCGTACAGCGCCGTGCTGGCCACGATGTGCGAGCCGGCGCCCATCAGCGTGGCCACCGACAGGTGCAGCGCCGCCTGCCCGCTGGCGGTGGCGATGGCGCCGATGCCGCCCTCGAGCGCCGACACGCGCTGCTCCAGCACCGCGTTGGTCGGGTTGCTGATGCGCGAGTAGACGTGGCCCGCGCGCTCCAGGTTGAACAGCGCGGCCGCATGGTCGCTCGACTCGAAGACGAAGGAGGTGGTCAGGTGGATCGGCACCGCCCGCGCGCCGGTCGTGGGGTCGGGCGCGGCGCCGGCGTGCAGCGCGAGGGTGTCGAAACCGGGGTCTGAATAACCGGGCATGAGGGCCTTTCTGTGGCTGAGCGTTGTCTCCTGGCAATGCCCCGTTACGTCTGCAATTCATGCGTCCGCGACATGGGCGCTCAGGTCGGCGTCGATTGTGGGCTATATTCAAATCGGCACGCCGCCGAGATAGAAGTCCGAGAGGAGCAAACGATGAAAGTCAGCGACATCCTTCGCGTCAAGGGCAATACGCTCTTCACCATCACGCCAGACGACCTGCTGGCAGAAGCCGCCAACACCATGGCAGAAAAGGACATCGGTTCGCTGGTGGTCATGGAACACGGCGACCTCGTCGGCATGCTCACCTTTCGCGAAGTGATCGTTACCGTCGTCAAGAACGGCGGCCAGGTCGGCACCACGCTCGTGCGCAAGGCCATGGACGACGCGCCGGTCACCTGCACCCTGGAAACCGACCTCGACGAAATCCGCCGCATCATGCTGGAGCGCCACGCGCGCTACATGCCCGTGATGGACAAGCGCATGCTGATGGGCGTGATCAGCTTCTACGACGTGGCCAAGGCCGTGGTGGACAGCCAGAACTTCGAGAACAAGATGCTCAAGGCCTACATCCGCGACTGGCCAGAGGAACAGTAACTCCCCCAGGCTTCGCGCGCTTCCCGCCGCTTCGGCGGCGAGCCTATTCCTTGATGTTGGCGGTCTGCACGATCTTCTGATTGCGCGTGTATTCGGCCTGCACGAACTTCGAGAACGATTCCGGCGTGCCGCTGCCCGGCAGCGCGCCTTGCTCCATGAGCTTGGAGCGTACCCCTTCCTCCTGCAGCACCGCGTTGAGCTCGTGATTGATCTGCGCGACCACGGCCGGCGGCGTCTTGGCGGGCGCGAAGATGCCGGTCCAGCTCACCATGTCGAAGCCCTTCAGGCCGGGCATCTCGTCGAAGGTCGGCACGTTGGGCAGCGCGGCCAGCCGCTTGCTGCTGGTAATGCCGAGCGCCTTCAGGCGCTTGCCGTTCACGTGCGGGATGGCGCTGGTGCTGACCAGCATGGCCAGGTCGACCTGGTCGCCGATCACGTCGGTGGCAATCTGCGCGCCGCCACGGTAGGGCACGTGCGTGACGAAGATACCGCTGCGCTCCTTCAGCAGTTCCATGGCGAGCTGCAGCACGGTGCCCACGCCCGAGGTGGCGTAGTTGAACTTGCCGGGCCTGGCCTTCGCGAGCTTCACGAAGTCGCCGAAGGTCTGGGCCTCGAGGCCGGGGCGCGCCACCAGCACCATCGGCGCGGTGTTGAGCAGGCCGACCGGCGCCAGGTCTTTCAGCGGATCGAAGCGGAAGGCCGAGGGGTTCACCAGCTTGCCGATGGCGATGGCGCTATCGGGCCCGACCACCAGCGTGTAGCCGTCGGGCGTGGCGTTCACCGCCTTGGCCACGCCGATGGCGCCGCCCGCGCCGCTCACGTTCTCGATGACGACAGACTGCTTGAGCCGCTCGCCGAGGCGCTGGGCCACGAGCCGCGCATTGACGTCCACGCTGCCGCCGGCTGTGTAGGGAACGATCAGCGTGATGGGCTTGGCGCTCGGCCATGCCTGCGCGAGTGCCACGGTGGGGAGCGCCGCGCAGAGTGCGGCGGCAAGAAGCAGGCGGCGGGACGTATTCATGGCGTGGGTCATCCGTGGGTGGAGGGAGTGGGTTCTGTGTCGAGGCGGGCGCGCAGCGAATCGAATTCATTGCTCCACTGCGTGCGCCATGCGCGGCGCTGCGTGTCGTCGATCCACGCGCCGTCGAGGCCGTTGTGCATGAAGCAGCGCAGGTCGTCCAGGCCGAAGCCGAAGTCGCGCACCATCATCAGCCAGGCTTGCGTGGGTGTGACCTTGTGCAGCGTCGGGTCGTCGGTGTTGGGGTGGATGCGCAGGCCCAGGCCGGGCATGCGGCGAATCGGATGGTCCAGCGCCCAGCGCTCGGGTGCCAGCGTGCGCAGGTAGTACGAGTTGGTGGGCACCACGGTAAAAATCACGCCGCGCTCGGCGCACTGGCGCGCAAAGTCGGGCTGGTCGACCACCGTGTAGCCGTGGTCGATGCGGTCGACCTGCAGCACGTCGAGCGCGGTGCGCACGTTGGTCCAGGGCATGCCGAACTCGCCCGCGTGCGCGGTGGTCTTGAGGCCGGCTTTCTTCGCATTGGCATAGGCCTGCGTGAAGAGCTCCGGCGGGCGGTCGACCTCGCGGTAGTCGATGCCGATGCCGATCACCTCCTCGCAGCGGTGCGCCTTGACCCATTCGACCATCTCCACGGCGGCCTCGGGGCTGGCTTCGCGATCGATGGCGGCGATGAGGCGGCCGACGATGCCGAACTCCTGCTGCGCATCGTGGATGGCGCGCACGATGGCGCCTTGTGCGAGAGGGTAGGCAATGCCCGAGGCGTGCACCGTGCCGGTCGGGTTCCAGAAGAACTCGGCGTAGCGCACGTTGTGGGTGGCCGCGTCCTGCAGGTATTCGAGCGTGAGCTGGTAGAGGTCGCCGGCGCTGCGCACCAGCTGGGCGTCGAGCGCGCGCAGCACGCGCAGCACGCCGACCGGTTTTTCGCCGCGCGTGTAGAAGCCCTCGATCTCGTCGGCCGCCAGCGGCGAGCCCGCGCGCTGGTTGAGCTGCTTGAAGGTTTCGTGGCGCACCGTGCCGAACAGGTGGCAATGAAGCTCGGCCTTGGGGATGGCGCGGAGCATCGATTCCAGCGTGAGCGGGGCAGGGGTGGGGCTGGTCATGCGGACCAGTCTAGTAACGGCAGCCTCATAAGGAAAATTTTGAATTTCTATAATTTGATTCGCTGAATCAATAACCGGAAGTGCCCATGGCCGCCTTGCCCCTGCGTGCGCTCACGCTGCGCCAGCTGCAGTTCTTCTCGGTGCTGGTGGAAGAAGGCCAGTTCGGCCGCGCGGCCCGCAGGCTGGCCATCACGCAGCCGGCTTTGAGCAATGCCATCAAGCAGATGGAAAAGCTGCTCGGCGCCGAACTGCTGACGCGTTCCACCCACCGGCTCGAACTCACGCCCGTGGGCGCCGAAGTGCTGGCGCGCACCGACTTTTTAGTCAACACCTTCGAGGTGGCGCTGCGCGACATCGAGAGCACGGTGCAGCGCGGCCGTGCCTTCGTGCGCATCGGTGTGATTCCCTCGGCCAGCGCGCGCGTGGCAGCGGCGGCCAGCGAATTCCTGAAGAGTGGCGGCGAGCGTGCGGTTGAACTGGCCTGGCGCGACGCGCCATCGAACACGCTGCTGGCCGAACTGCGCAGCGGCCAGATCGACATGGCGGTGGCCGCGATCACCGAGCCGCCGGGCGGCTTGACCTGCATCGACCTGTTCCGCGACCCGCTGGTGCTGGTGGTGCGGCGCGACCATGCACTGGCCGCGGCCGGCGGCGCGAACTGGGAGGCCATCGGCCGCGAGCGACTGGTGCTGTTCGAGAGCGGCAGCATGCCGGCGCTCGGCAACCCGGCGCGCGCGCAGTTCGCGCAGGGAGCGGAGCCGTACCGCGTGAGCTATTCCGAGACGCTCTATGCGCTGGTGCGCAGCGGACAGGCGCTGGGGCTGATGCCGCGCCTGTACACCTCGTCGCTGCGCGACCCCGAACTGGCCGTGGTGCCGCTGCTGAAGCCAAGCGTCGAGCGCCGCGTGGTGCTGGCCTACCTGCCGGGGCCGATGCGCAACGTGGTGGCGCAGGAGCTGATCGCGTTCCTGCGCGAGCGGTTGCCGCAGGCTGGCGAGGCGATAGTGCGGCGCGTGAGCAAGGGGGGCAGGGTGCGGCGCTAGCCGGCGCGGCGTTCTAGTGCCGGAACATCCGCAGGTCGAGTGCGCTTTCTTCGCCGAGCCACATGGCATGCGCCGTGTGGTCGGCAAGGTCGTCGCCCGTCACGCCGTGCACAAACACGTCGAGCCCGTCGCGGTTGGCTTCGAGCCAGCCGATGACCTGGTCGAACTCGGCGGCGTCGAAGGCGAGCTGGCAGCTCCAGTGCGGATGCGGCCCCACCAGCCGCTCGTGCACGCGGCCGACCACCACCATCAGCTCGTGGCCCGCGCGCTCGCAGAGGGCGCGCGCCTGCGCCACCGTATCGGGTGCGAAGTAGAGGTGGGCGTGGTACTGGGCGTAGAGGTTTTCGGGGCGGCGCGGCATGGTGCGTTCATTGTGGCCCTAACCGTGGGCCCAGGTAAAAACGCTCGCGGTAGCGAGACAGGTCGGCGAGCGCTTGCCGGAAGACAAGTGCCTTCATCACCCGGCCGCCGTCGCGGTCGCTTCGCTGCGCGCCTTGTAGAAGCGCAGGATGTTCTCCGAGGCGTCGCCGAGCAGCAGCTGCATGACCCGGTCCGCATACCAGTTGAAGCGGGTGCTCAGGCGCCATGACACGGCAACGCTCAGATCGGTGCCGCCGTCGCGCGGGGTCAGCGTGTAGGTGGCGTCGCGCAGGTCGAAGTACTGGCCGCCGATCATGACGTGGTCGTCGAGCGCCCCGGCGGGAAAGGAGTCGGGCGTGAAGCGGAAGCGCCACTTCAGCAGGCGGTTGGGCTGCCACTCGGTGACGATCTCTTCGAAGTGCACGTTCTTCTGCCACTGTACCTGGCGCACGCGGCCCTCGGGCGTGTCGACGGTCACGCCCGACACCGGCATCGGCACGCCGATACGGTAGGCCCACGCGTCGCCGACCTCGCTGGGGCGGATGTTGCGCGCGGCGTTGAGCTCGTGCCACACGCGCTCGGCCGGCGCGGCGATGAAGAGCGTGCGCGAGGTGTTCGAGAACTGGTCCGGGTTCGGCAGCTGCGGCTCGATGGCGCCGAGAACGAGCGGCAGCACCGCGAAGCTGTAGATGGCCTGCTTCGGCCAGTTGGTGACGCGGCACACGATGCCCATCGCCAGCCCGCCGACGCTGCCCATGGTGGCGAACAGCGGAACGATGACGATGGCGCAGATCAGGCCCTCGATGAACACCAGCAGCGTGCCGCCAACGAAGAGCGAAGTCGCCACCCACGGCGCCCAGATGTAGTAGCCCCAGCTGCGGCGCTCGATGCGCTCGGCCATGTACACCGTGACCGCGCCGCACACCGCGGGCACGAAATAGACGAAGGAAGCCAGCATGGCCGAGTAGGGCTTGCCGGGGGCGCTGCTGAAGAGCAGGCGCAGCACGAGCGCTACCGCGGCGCCGATTGCCATCGGCCAGAACCAGCCGAAGGGCATGCCGCGAACAGGCTTGGGCTGTGCTTCTTCGCTCATCGCGGGCTGCGGTTCGACGGGGGCCAGCCCGGCGAACCTGCTTTCTTCGGAATCGTTTTGCATGAAAAGCCTCTTCTCCTCTGTCTGTTTGTATTCGTGTTGCGCTCAGTCGACGCGGCGCCTCGCGGTGACCATGCAGTAGTCGAAGTCGCGCCAGAACATGCCCAGCGCCAATGCGCAGTAGCTGGCCACGATGTGCTTGCGCCGCCATGGGCTGAGCCTGCCGCGCGCCTTCCAGAGTTCGGCCAGCGTGAAGCGGGTGGCCAGCACCGGGATGTGCAGCGCGCTGGGCGCGACGCGCCAGCGCAGCGACTTCACTTCCACGTCGTCGAAGCCGTGCTCATGCAGTGCAGCGATGAAGTCTTCGCGCACGGCCAGCGTGGGCACGGCCCAGCTGTCGGCCCACAGGCGGTGCAGCCAGCCCGCGAGGCGACCGGGGCTGCGGCGAAGCAGGAAACCGTCGACCACCGCCAGGCGCGCGCCTGGCTTCAGCAACCGCGCGGCTTCGCGGATGAAGTCGGCCTTGCTGGTGCCGTCGGCATAGCAGGCGCTCTCGATGGCCCACGCGCCATCGGCCTGTGCGGCGGGCAGGCCGGTGCGGGTGTAGTCGGCTTCGGGATGCGCCATGCGGTCGGCCACGCCGGCGGCGGCGTCGAGCTTCGCGGCGATGCGGTTCTGCACGGCAACATTGGTCACGGTGATGGCATACAGCGAAGGGTCGTCGCCGACCAGCGTGCGCGCGGTGGCGCCGGCGCCGCAGCCCATGTCGATCACGCAGCGGCGTTGCGCCGCGCTGCCGGGCCGGGTGTGGCCGAGTTGCAGCGCGCGGCCGACCACGCGGTTCATTTCCACCAGCATGCCTTCGCGCCGCAGCGGGTTCAGGCCCGCGCGCCAGAAGCCGAAGTGCATGTTGTAGCTGGGGCTCCAGGCGCTGTAGTCGACTGCGACTTCGGTGAAGTAATCCTGCGTGTCCTCGGCCGTGATGGGCGCGCTTGCGTGGCTCGCCGGCATACGCAGGGTCGTGTCGTGGGGCGTGCGGAGGTCGGGCCGAAAAACAGTGGACATGGCGATTCCCTCAGATGGTTGTTCGTCGGTTCTCAGAGGCGGCAGTTGCCGTCGTCGCAGGAGGGCGCGACGCGCCCCGCCAGCCTTGCGGCCAGCCAGCGCGGAATGCGATAGCGGTTGCGCGCCAGCAGCGCATAGGCACGGTCGGCCAGCGGCGCGAACAGAGGCAGGTCGAGCAGGAAGCTGCCGCTGGACAGGCCGACCGCCGTGCGGCAGATGCGGATCGCCGGTACGCCGACGAAGACGCGGCCTTCGGCGTCCGATACGTGGATGGCCGCCATCAGCGCATCGCGCGGGGCCGGACCGCTCCTGAACGCCGCTGGCGAGCAGTCGACCAGTTGCAGCCGGGCTGCCGCGTCGCGCGCCTTGAGGCTGCCCATTTCGGCCGAGCAGATTGCGCAGCTGGCGTCGAAGTAGATCGTGAGCGGGTAAGAGGGAAGGGCGGTATGGCTCATGGTGTTCTTGGTTATCGATATTTCTGTCAAAACAGAAATTAATAGGCAAAAAAAGAGACCTCAGATCATCGGCAGGCTGGCATGGTGCGCATCCGGGTCATCGTCCTTGCCGCCCTTGCTGGCCGAGGCCGTATCGCCTCGCACGAACTTTTGCACGCTGGCGCCCAGCGTCATCACCTTGTCGAGCGTGCCGGGCGACAGCCGCAGCATTTCGTCGGCCCAGGTGGCGAGCTTGTCCATGAGTTCCATGGTGGAGCGGATGCGGTCCTGCGCATCGGCAGGCTCCTTCTGGAAGTCAGGGCTGGAAACCAGCTCGCGCAGCACGCGCACGGTCGGGTCGAACTCGCGTTCCTTGCGTTCGCGCACGACGGTACGGAACAGCTCCCAAACATCGACGCTGGTCTCGAAATAGTCGCGGCGGTCGCCCAGCGTGTGGGTCACGCGCACGAGGTTCCAGGCCTGCAGCTCCTTGAGGCTGTTGCTGATGTTGGAGCGGGCCACGCCGAGCGTTTCGCTCAGTTCCTCCGCGTTCATCGGCTTGCCGTGCGCGAAGAGCAGCGCATGGATCTGCGAGACGGTGCGATTGACGCCCCACATCGAGCCCATTTCACCCCAGTGCAGCACGAACTTGCGTTGAATGTCGGTGAGTTCCATGGCGTCGAGTTTAGGATTTGCGAAATTTCTGTCAATAGAGAAATGGAAAAATTGGCGACGAATGTGAATCGGTTAAATACTGTATGAATACACAGTATTTAAGCCAAGGAGCTGCCATGCCAACTGCAAGGATCCCCATTCACGCCATCAAGGGCCGCGGTGCGGCCACGCAACTCGCGCACCGTTTCTCGAAAGACGAGCGCAACGCCTTCGACGACGGCTGGGGCACGCTCGAAGAAGGCGTGGCCGAGGCCGACGAGCTGCGGCCCATCGCCACCGAGATCCGCTTCGAGGACGTGAAGTCGGTGCTCAACGAGAACGACTCGCCCGACGTCCCCTTCGACCGCTCGATCAATCCGTACCGCGGCTGCGAGCATGGCTGCATCTATTGCTTTGCCCGGCCCACGCACAGCTACCTGAATCTCTCTCCGGGCCTCGACTTCGAGACCAAGCTCATCGCCAAGCGCAACATCGTCGAGGTGCTGCGCGCCGAACTGGGGCGCAGGAGCTACCGACCGAGCTACATCGCCATCGGAACCGCCACCGACTGCTACCAGCCCATCGAGCGCGAACTGCGGCTCACGCGCTCGATCATCGAACTGCTGAAGGAAACGCGGCATCCGTTCGCGCTGGTCACCAAGTCGAGCGCCATCGAGCGCGACCTCGACCTGATCGCGCCCATGGCGGCCGACCGCCTTGCGGCCGTGTACGTCACCGTGACCACGCTCGACGGCGAACTCGCCCGCAAGCTGGAGCCGCGCGCCGCGGCGCCGCATCGGCGGCTGCGCACCATCCGCACGCTGGCCGCGGCCGGCGTGCCGGTGGGCGTGAGCGTGGCGCCGCAGATTCCCTTCGTGACCGAAGACATGGAACTGGTGCTCGAAGCCGCGTGGGAGGCCGGCGCGCGCAGCGCGTTCTACACGGTGGTGCGGCTGCCCTGGGAAGTGGCGCCGCTCTTCAAGGAATGGCTTGCGCTGCACTATCCGCAGCGCGCCGACCGCATCATGGCGCGCATCCATGAGATGCGCGGCGGCAAGGACTACGACGCCGACTTCGCCACGCGCATGAAAGGGTCGGGCCTGTGGGCCGACCTGATCCACCAGCGTTTCGAGAAGGCCGCGAACCGCCTCGGCTTCAACCGCGAGCGCATTCCGCTGGACATCACCGCGTTCCGGCCGCCGGGCGCGGAGGGGCAGGGCAGCCTGTTCTAGGTTTCCATCGTGGGCGCGCGGGCGATACGCGCGCGTTCGGAAGGCCGCCTGAACGCCTCAGCCGGCGTCCATCAGTTCCCAGTGATTCGCCAGGTGCATGAGGTGGGCGCGCGTGTATTCCGATTTGCTCAGCGCGCCGTAGGCGAAGTGCGGTGCGAGCGCCGCGCCGTGCCGTTCGAAACGATTCAACGCCCCCATCAGGTGCTCCACGGCGGCATCGAGCGGCTGGCTCGAAGCGATGGTTGGTGCGCCGGGGATGGGCTCTTCCAGTCCATGGCTCATCTTGCCGCGCGCCGAGAACACCGCGAATGCCATGGCGCCCAGCGAGGCTCGGAACCAGGCGGGCTTCAGCTGCGGGAATCCGTCCAGTGAATATTCGACGCTTTGCGCGCAGTGGTGCAACACGTGGGCCAGGTCCCAGCCGGAGCGGGTATGCAGCGGTGTCTCGCGCAGGTGCTCGAGCGTGCGCATGGCTCGGGCGAGGTCGGAAAAAACGTCCATGGCAATGGGTTGGCTGGAGTGGGTGGCGACGTATCCGACCCCCGCGGCGGCAGTGCCCGCCAGCAGCGCGCCGCCCACCAGCAGGGTGCGTCGGTTGCCAGAGAGGGGGACATCCTCGAGGTCAGTGTTCATGTGGGCCGGATGGTAGGCCCGGGATCGCGCCCCAACTGTCAAATTTACGACGATTGCGGAAGGAAATGCAGCACCGGATTCGTCCCGCCCGCGGTGGATGATGGCGAAGCCTTCGACGAGGCGGGTCGTGTGTCGGGCAATTGCTAGGTCAAAGATTCATATATGAATCAGAGAAGGGCGAATTGTGGAAAAACGTCTTGGCAGGAGATGGTGGATTAGATTAACTATTCGCTATTTCTCTATAAAAGGACGCCGCTCAGAATAACCTCAGGGTGACGGATTATTTGAAAGTTAATTTTCAAAATCGCCCCGTCGACGGATATTCGGTCAGTTTCTTGTCAGTCTTGTGTAATTGTATCCGCACTCGGTGGATCTTTATCGATTGCAAATCAGTGATTGACCGATAACAAAACGGAATTGATGCCTGAAACGCCGCAAGCGAATTTGCAATCATCCATTGACAGAAAGAATCTTTGTGCTCGATCTGAACGAAGTCGCAATGTTCGTGCAAGTCGCACGCTCCGGCAGCTTTGCCGAAGCGGCGCGGCAGTTGCGCATGCCATCGGCAACGGTGAGCCGCCGCATCCAGCAGCTCGAGGCGCGCCTGGGTACCCGGCTGATGCAGCGCTCGACCCGCAAGCTGACGCTGACCAGCGCCGGCCAGACCTTTCATGAGCGATGCGGCCCGGCGGTCGAGGAACTGATCGAAGCGGGGCAATCGCACGTCGCGGGCAGCCAGGAGCCGAGCGGGCCGGTCCGGGTGGCTGCATCGGCCAGCTTCTTCGAATACTTCGAGATGGAATGGGTGACGGCGTTTCTCGACGCACATCCTTCAGTGCAACTCGACTTCGTGCTCAGCGATGTCCCGGCAGATCTCATCGCCGACCGCATCGACGTGGCATTTCGCATCGGTCCGCTGCCGGATTCAAGCTATGTTTCCCGACGGATTTTCGCGAGCTACGGCGGCCTTTTGGCCAGCCCCTCCTACCTGGCGGCGCACGGTGCACCCGCCAATCTGCAAGAGCTGAGCGAACACGAATGCCTGACGCAGCCGCCGGAAACCGGCAGCCACGCCACCTGGCGCCTGCAGGGGCCTGACGGCACGGAGGAAGAAGTGCGGGTGAGAGGGCGCTTCACCAGCAACGTGCAGGTGGCGCTGCGCCGGGCTGCATGCGCCGGGCTCGGCATCGTCGCGCTGCCGGCGGTTCTCACGGCATCGGAAGTGGCCGCGGGCCGGCTGGTGCCGGTGTTGCCGCTGTACATGCGGGCGGGGCGCGGCATGAGCGTGGTGTATCCCAGCCGCCAGCAGCGCCCACTGGCCGTGTCGGCATTCGTCGACATGGCGGTGGAAAAACTGAACCTGCAGGAGTGGATGCCGCTGTCCGGCGCGGAGTTGGCGTGATCGAGGGCCGGTGGTCTCAATTGGTGCGACCCATGATGGGGAATTGAGCCTTTTCTTGGTGCATGACATGCAATGTGTCATGTCGATTGCCTCAAAAACTGAGTGGCTGAATCCCACTTGAGGCACTAGTAGAAAGCCACAAAGTAGTAAAAAATTGTCACATGCTGTTCTCAAAAGGCGCGCGCATCAGTGATCGCGATTGGTCCAAACGGAACGTCCCTCCGAACTGCTTTGAATTGGACGAGCCTTTCAGTGCAAGCTAATTCATCCATTTTCATCGTTCTCCAATGTGGATCGAACTGTTTTTTCGCAAGGGAGATAGTGGATGCAAATTGATCGAGAGCATGTTCACAGTGGCCATTGCGCAAGCAACTTCAAGCCGGAAGGGCAGTTGCGGCAGTACGCCAACGCGCGGGCGACTGGCGCGAAGTCCCCGCGGTGAACTGATATGCGCGCTGCAAGCAGGACCTGCCGATGCTGAGGCTCGGCGTCTACAAGCTGCCGCTGGCCGAAGTCGTCGTGATCCAGACGATCGTGCGGCTGTATGCGAGCGACGCTGCCTTTCCGTGGCAGCTGGTCAATGCGCCGCCGTACGACGCGCTGCTGGTCGACGGTGCCGCCGTGGAAGAGGGCTGCCCACAGGTGGCCGGCATGGCCGCTGCCGTGCTCAGGCTCACGCGCATGCATTCGGGCGGAAAGCCCGACACGCTGGAGCGGCCGATACGTGCCGACAGGCTGCAGCGATGGCTCAAGAGCACTGAGCAGGCGCTGCGCGAGGCGAAGCCCGCGCGGTTGACGCCGGACGACGAAACCGCCCTGGAGATCGAGGTTTCCGATTCGGTCCGCTTCATGCTGCGCCGCTGGCCGCCGGCCCTGCTGTTGCGCAACGACCTCGACAACATCCGCATGGCGAGCCTGCTGTCACGGCGTGCGTTGAATGCGGGCGAACTGGCCGGCATCAGCCAGCTTCCGTTCTCCCAGTGCGTTTCGTTCCTGCATGCGCTGCAAACGGCTGGCGTGCTGGAGCTGCATGTGGCGCGGGCAGTGCCGCTCTTCGCGCCGAAGAACGACGGGGCCATGCGGCGCGACTTCGGGCGAGGTCTCATCAACGGCATTCGCCGCCGGCTGGGCCTGCGAACGACATGAAGGAATACAAGATTCTCCTCACCGGCACGGTGGGCGCGGGCAAGACGACAGCGATCGGACGCGTGAGCGAAACCTCGCCGGTCATGACCGACGTGCCGAACTCCGACACGTCGGTCGCCAAGGAGCGCACCACCGTGGGCCTCGACTTCGGCCAGCTCACGCTGGACAACGGGGACCGCATCCGCCTGTTCGGCACGCCAGGGCAGGCCCGCTTCGACTTTCTCTGGAAGATCCTTGTCAGGAACGCGCTGGGCGTGATCGTGCTGATGGACAACTCGCGGCCCGATCCGCTGGACGACCTGTCCACGTACATGCACGGCTTTGCCAGTGCCCTGCGGAGCCTGCCTTGCGTCATTGGCGTGGGGCGAACGGAATCCCACCCCGTACCGAGCCTTGACGACTACGCGGAAAGACTCGCCGCCATGGGCCGGGTGTTTCCGATTCTCGGCGTGGACGTACGCAGAAGGACCGACGTGATCCTGCTGGTCGACACGCTGTTGATGCAACTTGAAGCCGATGCGCGAGGAGAGACGGAATGAGTGTCAGACATGGTTTGTCCAGGACGGCGACGGCGCACGCGCAGCGCGAGGTGCAGAAATTGGTCGACGAATTGAGCGGCGTGACGGCCGCCGTGATCGCCACCGTGGACGGTTTCGACGTGGCTTCCGCGACCACCGGCGATACGGACCCCGCCCGGGTGGCTGCAATGGCCAGTTCCATCGTGGCGATCAGCAGCGTCGTCGCAGAAGAAGCCCGCCTCGGCCGCAAGGAGAGCGTGATGATCCGGACGGAATCGGGCTTCGCGGTTTTCTACAGCGTGCACCACCGCGATGGCGAACTCGTCATCAATGTGCTTGCCCGCGACAACGCGGTCCCGGCGCTGGTGGCCTACCGCGCCGCCCAACTCGCCAAGAGCCTCGCCGAGGCATGAAGGCAGATCTTCCGGTGCGCGTTTGCGTAGCGCACCGGCTTCTTTCGGTACGCAGCAACCCTTCCAAAGATTTGACTGGAGAAAAACTTGGCATCCATTAAGCAGACGCTCGAAGACATCCTGACCCTCGACGGCGCCATGTGCGCAGCAGTGGTCGACGCGGGCAGCGGCATGATCCTCGGCGCCGAGGGATCGGGCGTGGACATGGAAGTCGCCGCCGCCGGCAACACGGAAGTCGTGCGCGCGAAGCTCAAGACCATGCGGGCGCTGGGCCTGAACGACGTGATCGAGGACATGCTGATCACCCTGGGCAAGCAATATCACATCATCCGCCCTTCGGCTTCCAAGGAGGGCGTGTTTCTCTACGTCGTGCTCGACAAGCAGCGCGCCAACCTCGCCCTGGCCCGCCGCAAGACGCAGGACGTGGACAAGCTGATGGACTTCTGAGAGAGGTCCGCACCTGCCCGGCGCCGCAGGCGGAACGGGCTCGGTATCTGCAGAAAGAATTTCCTTGCTCGACCTGAACGAAGTCGCGATGTTCGTGCACGTCGCGCGCTGCGGCAGCTTTGCCGAAGCAGCGCGCCAGCTGCGCGTGCCGTCGGCCACGGTGAGCCGTCGCATCCAGCAACTGGAGGCGCACCTGGGCACCCGGCTGATGCAGCGCTCGACCCGCAAGCTGACGTTGACCAGTGCCGGCCAGGCCTTTCACGAGCGATGCGGTCCGGCGGTCGAGGAATTGATCGGAGCCGGCCAACTCCAGGTCGAAGGTAGCCAGGCGCCCAGCGGGCTGGTACGGGTGGGCGCGCCAGCCAGCTGCTTCGATTTTTTCAGGATGGAGTGGGTGGCCGAGTTCCTTGCCGAGCATCCGCTGGTGCAACTCGACTTCGTTCTCAGCGACGTCGTGGCCGACCTCATTGACGAGCGCATCGACGTTGCGTTTCGCAGCGGCCCCTTGCAGGACTCGAGCTACGTTGCCCGCAAGATCTTCGCAAGCTACGGAGGGCTGGTTGCCAGCCCTGCCTACCTGGCGGCGCACGGTACGCCGGCCAGTCTGCAGGAGTTGATCGAGCACGATTGCCTGACGCACGCTCCGGATTCCGGCAACTACGCCACATGGCGCCTGCAAAGGGCCGATGGCGTGGAGCAGGACGTGCGGGTGAGGGGACGCTTCATCAGCAACGTGCAGGATGTGCTGCGCAAGGCCGCGTGCGCAGGAATGGGAATTGCCGCGCTGCCGTCGATCATGACGGCGTCCGACGTGGCCTCCGGCCGGCTGGTGCCGGTGCTGCCGCAATACGTGCGGGCGGGGCGCGGCCTGAGCGTCATCTACGCCAGCCGCCGGCACATTCCGCCAGCGGTGACGGCGTTCGTCGACATGGCGATGAAGAAGCTAGGCCGGCAGGAGTGGACGCCCGCATCCAGGATCGTGGCTGCCCCGGGGGGCGCGCCGGTCGCGCTCAGTTTGCCTTGATACGGAGCGTGATTGTTCGGGGGGCGTGCACAGGCCACCGGGTGCTCCCCTTCGCGAATGTCCCCCGCTTCGCTCCTCCTTTATTTCGCTGCGGGGAGCACCCGGTGCCCTGAGCACAACGAGCGCTGCCGTTGTTTCGCTCGATCAACTACTGCTCTGAACGATCACGTCGATGCGGGGGCCTTTTTCGCGAAATAAAGGAGGAGCGAAGCGGGGGACATTCGCGAAAAAGGTCACCGCGTCGGCGGGATCGCGCCCCGACTCTCACCCCAGATGCAAAAACCTGGGGGTAGAGCCACGTCACCCAATGACTTCAGGCCAGTCCGTATGGAAGAACTGTCCTTCGGGCTTGTCGGTGCGCTCGTAGGTATGGGCCCCGAAGAAGTCCCGCTGCGCCTGCAGCAGGTTCGCCGGCAGGCGCTCGGTGCGGTAGCTGTCGTAGTAGGCCAGCGAGGCGCTGAACGCCGGCACCGGAATGCCGTTGCTCACCGCCAGCGCCACCACCTCGCGCCAGTTCTGCTGCGTGCGGTTCAGCAGGTCCTTGAAGAACGGATCGAGCATCAGGTTGCCCAGCGCCGGGTCGGTGCGGAAGGCCTCGGTGATGCGGTTCAGGAAGCGCGCGCGGATGATGCAGCCGCCGCGCCAGATGGAGGCGATGCCACCGAGGTCGAGCTTCCATTGCTTCTTGTCGCCCATCGTCTTGATCAGGTCGAAACCCTGCGTGTAGCTGATCACCTTCGATGCATACAGCGCGTCGTGCACCTTGGCCACCAGCGCCTTCTTCTCGAGCGAGAGTTCGATCTTCGGTCCCTGCAGCAGCTTGCTCGCCGCCACCCGCGCCTTCTTCTGCGACGACAGCACGCGCGCCTCGACCGCGGCGTTGATGGTGCTGATGACCACCGCGTTCTCGGCCGCGTTGACGAGCGTCCACTGGCCCGTGCCCTTCTGGCCCGCCTTGTCGAGAATGACGTCGACGATGGGCTTGCCCGTTTCCGGGTCCTTCTGTTCGAGCGCCTTGGCGGTGATCTGGATCAGGTAGCTCTGCAGCTCACCGTCGTTCCATTCGTTGAAGATCGCGGCCATCTCGTCGGTGCTGAAGCCGGCCGCCTTGAACAGGCTGTAGGCCTCGCAGATCAGTTGCATGTCGCCGTACTCGATGCCGTTGTGCACCATCTTCACGTAGTGGCCGGCGCCACCGGGGCCGATGTGGATCACGCAGGGCTCGCCGTCCACCTTGGCCGCGATGCTCTCGAAGATCGGCTTCATCACCTCCCACGTGGAAAGCGGCCCGCCCGGCATGATCGACGGGCCCTTGCGCGCGCCTTCCTCGCCGCCCGACACGCCCGCGCCGATGAAGCGCAGGCCCTTGGCTGCAAGGTAGGCGTCGCGGCGCTCGGTGTCGGTGTAGAGGCTGTTGCCGCCGTCGATGACGATGTCGTCCTTGTCGAGCAGCGGGATGAGCTGTTCGATCACCTGGTCGACCGGCGCGCCGGCCTTCACCATGATCTGGATCTTGCGGGGCCTGGCCAGGCTCTGCACGAACGCCTCGAGCGTCTTCGCGCCGACCAGCTTCTTGCCGGGGTTGGCCGCGATGAAGGCTTCGGTGGTCGCCTCGGTGCGGTTGTACACGCTGACCTGGAAGCCGCGGCTTTCCACGTTCAGCACGAGGTTCTGGCCCATCACGGCCAGGCCGATCAATCCGAAATCGCTTTTGTTGCTCATGGCCCGTTCTTTCATGTGCGTGCGCCGGAATGCCCGGCGCACCGGTTTGGTTCGCGGAACATTTTGCCGGTGTCGGACCTGGGACAGGGCCAAAGGCGTTTTATTCCCGCTTGGCAAGCGGGCATGGCGGAGCCTGGCCTCACGGCCGCGGCGCCCCCCGCCGGACGGGTTGCGCCGCCAGCACCGCTGAGTCCGCGCTCAGATGCTGCGCAGATTGACCCTCTTCGACAGGGCTTGCGCGCTTTCGCGCCGTTCGCTGTAGCGGTCGACCAGATAGCTTGCGCAGTCGCGCGTGAGCAGCGTGAACTTCACCAGCTCCTCCATCACGTCGACCACGCGCTCGTAGTACGGCGACGGCTTCATGCGGCCGTTTTCTTCGAACTCCATGAAGGCCTTGGCCACCGACGACTGGTTGGGGATCGTGATCATGCGCATCCAGCGGCCCAGCACACGCAACTGGTTCACCGCGTTGAACGACTGCGAGCCGCCCGACACTTCCATCACTGCGAGCGTCTTGCCCTGTGTGGGCCGCACCGAGCCGACGGCCAGGGGAATCCAGTCGATCTGCGCTTTCATGATGCCGGTCATCGCACCGTGTCGTTCGGGCGATGTCCACACCATGCCTTCGGCCCATTGGGCAAGCTCGCGAAGTTCCCGCACCTTCGGATGGTCTTCGGGCGCGTCGTCCGGCAGAGGCAGTCCGCGCGGATCGTAGATGCGGGTCTCCGCGTCCATGGCTTGCAGCAGGCGGGCAGCCTCTTCGGTGAGCAGCCGGCTGTACGAGCGCTCGCGCACCGAGCCGTAGAGCAGCAGGATGCGGGGCGCGTGCGTGGCGCGCTGCGTTGGCGCCAGCTGCAGCAGGTCTGGCCGCCGGAAATGCGCTTCGGCGACGTGGGGCAGGTCAGGGCTTGGCAACACGCTGGCCCTTCGCGTCGATGATCACCTCGCCGTCTTCCTTCGAGAACGCACCCTGCTGCGGACGCGGCAAGATGTCGAGCACCGCTTCCGAAGGCCGGCACAGGCGTGTGCCGAGCGGCGTCGCCACGATCGGCCGGTTGATGAGGATGGGGTGCTGCAGCATGAAGTCGATCAGCTGTTCGTCGGTCCACTTCGGGTCGTCGAGGCCGAGGTCGTCGTACGGCGTGCCCTTGCGGCGCAGCAGCTCGCGCACCGGAATGCCCATCGCGGCAATGAGCTGCTTCAGCGTGGCGCGGTCGGGCGGGTGCCGGAGGTACTCGATGACCCTGGGCTCGTCGCCCGTGTTGCGGATCAGCGCGAGCACGTTGCGGGACGTGCCGCAAGCGGGGTTGTGATAGATCGTGATGTCGTTCATGGAAGTGAAATGCTCAGTCGAAGTGCCAATGCCGCAAGGGTCACGAACAGCACGGGCAGGGTCAGCACGATGCCGACCTTGAAGTAATACCCCCAGCCGATGGCCGTGCCCTTCCTTGCGAGCACGTGCAGCCAGAGCAGGGTGGCAAGGCTGCCGATGGGCGTGATCTTCGGGCCGAGGTCGCAGCCGATCACGTTGGCGTAGACCATCGCTTCCTTCACCACGCCGCTCGCGTTCGATGCGTCGATGGACAGCGCGCCCACCAGCACGGTCGGCATGTTGTTCATGACCGATGAGAGCACCGCCGCAAGAAAGCCCGTGCCCATCGCCGCGCCCCAGACGCCGCCTTGTGCGAACACGTTCAGCAGTGAGGCGATGTGGCCCGTCAGCCCCGCGTTGCGCAGCCCGTAGACCACGAGGTACATGCCCAGCGAGAAGACCACGATCTGCCAGGGCGCGCCGCGCAGCACCTTGCGGATGCCGATCACCGGACCCCGGCCCGCGACCGCCAGCAGCACGACCGCGCCAAAGGCCGCCACCGCGCTGACCGGCACGCCCAGGGGCTCCAGTCCGAAGAAGCCGACGAGCAGCAGCAACAGCACGACCCAGCCCGCTCGGAAGGTCGCGGGGTCGCGGATTGCCGCGGCTGGCGGCCGCAGCCGGGCCAGGTCGTAGCTGGCTGGAATGCCGCGGCGAAAGCAGAGCATCAGCACCAGCAGGCTCGCGAGCACAGACGCGATGTTCACGGGCACCATGACAGAGGCATACGCGCCGAAGCCGATCTTGAAGAAGTCCGCCGAGACGATGTTCACCAGGTTCGACACGATCAGCGGCAGGCTGGCCGTGTCGGCGATGAAGCCCGCCGCCATCACGAAGGCGAGCGTGGCCGCCGGCGAGAAGCCCAGCGCGACGAGCATCGCCATCACGATGGGCGTGAGGATCAGCGCCGCGCCGTCGTTGGCGAACAGCGCGGAAACGGCGGCGCCCAGCAGCACGATGAACGCGAACAGCGGCCGCCCGCGTCCGCCGCCCCAGCGCGCCACGTGCAGCGCGGCCCATTCGAAGAAGCCGGCTTCGTCGAGCAGCAGGCTGATGACGATCACGGCAACGAAGGTGCCGGTCGCGTTCCATACGATGCCCCAGACGACAGGGATGTCGGACAGCTGAACCACGCCGAGCAGCAGCGCGACCGCCGCCCCGAGCGAAGCGCTCCAGCCGATGCCCAGCCCGCGCGGCTGCCAGATCACCAGCACGAGCGTGAAGATGAAGATTGCGACGGCGCTCAGCATGCCGGCGAGCACCCGGTGGTGCAGGGTTCGCCCTGGCAGCAGTTCTGCGTGAGGTAGGCAAGCAGGCCGTTCATCCGGTCGAACGCCGCACGGTAGATGAGGTTGCGGCCCTGCCGCTCCTGCGAGACGAGCCCCGAATGCATGAGTTCCTTGAGGTGGAACGACAGCCCTGTTGCCGGCACTTCGAGCGCTTCGGTCAGCGCGCCGGGCGTGAGGCCGGCCGGGCCTGCCTCCACCAGCGCACGGAACACCCGCAGGCGAACGGGCTGCGCCAGTGCGGCCAGGGCTTGGATGACGTCACCTTCTTTCATATTTCAAATATCGTTGAATAGTTGAATGATAGCAGCCGATCCGGCACGAGCCGGCCATCGCGCTGGCGCACATCGGCCACCCGCAGCACGCCATTGCCCCTACAGTCGTTCCCCTCACAACGAAGGAGACAAGCCCATGTCCGACACCTACGTTCTAGTCCACGGTGCGTGGCATACCGGCGCCCAAATCGAAGCCGTGGCCGACGGCCTGCGCGCGGCCGGTCATACCGCGTACTGCCCCACGCTCGCGGGCAACAACCCCGGCGACGACCGCGCCAGCACCACGCTGGACGACGCGATCGCCTCGGCCGTGCGCTACATCGAGGAGAAGAACCTCACCGAGGTCCGCCTCGTAGGCCACAGCTACGGCGGCATGGTGATCTCGGGCGTGGCGGACCGCATCGCGCCGCGCCTGAAGCGGCTGGTGTACATCAACGCCTTCGTGCCGCTCGATGGCGAGTCGCTCAACGACATGGTGCCGCCGCCATACGTTGCGATGTTCCACGCCGTGGCGGCGGCCAACGCCAACGCGGTGACCCTGCCTTTCGAGATCTGGCGCGAAGCCTTCATCAACGACGCCGACCTGGCGACCGCGCAGGCGGCCTACGAAAAGCTCAACCCGCATCCGTACCGCACCTTCACCGACAAGATCAGGCTGCGGCAGCCGCTGGCCGCGCTGGCGCTGGGCAAGTCGTATGTCAACTGCCAGCAGGACACCGCGATGCCGCACGGCATGCCGTGGCATCCGCGCCTGTCGGAGCGGCTGGGCCTGTTCCGGTTGGTGGAATGCCCCGGCAGCCACGAGATGTTCTTCTCGAACCCCGGGCGGCTCGCGCAGGCAATCCTGGAGGCGGGGCGGGACTGACCGGTCAGTTGCCGCCGAAGAGCGCGTCGTACACGCGGATGGATGCGTAGGCGTCGTTGGCCGCGTAGCGGATCTGCGCCTCGGTGAGCTGCCGGTTGGCCCAGTTCGACGTGGTCGCCTTGCGCGACTTGATGAAGCGCCGGTTGAACACCAGCGCCACGGCCGTCTTCACGCCGACCGACTTGCGGTAGCCGCGGTGGCGGAATTCGGTGTCAATGTCGAACACCGCCTTCGGCTCGATGCCGAGCCGCAGGCGGATCAGCGTGAGGTCGCCAGAGAGGCCGAAGCCGACCTTGCGCAGCTCGGCCGAGGCGATCAGCGTGGCCACCACCGGGTTGCATTCGGTGCGGTGCAACTGGAACAGCCACGCCGTGTCGCGCGTCGAGAACTGCACCACGTGCGGGCCGCCCGACACCTCGTTCTTCGCGAAGGTGGGCTTCGATTCGGTGTCGAAGCCGGCGATGCCGGCTGCCAGCAGCGTGGCGGCCGCGCGCTCGGCCTCCTGCAGCGTGGTGACGACGACGATGTCCTTGGGACCGAGGCCTTCGAAGGGTTCGAGCAGCGCGATCTGTTCGCGTTCGGGAAGGGGCGGGAGCGTCGGGTTGTGGGCGCTCACCGGGAGGCTGCCTTCGTTGTCTTCTTCTTCACTGCGGCTTTCTTTGCGGGGGGGTTCTTCTTCACGGATGTTTTCTTCGGCTTCGGCGGCTGGCCCGAGCGCAGCGCTGCCTCGTAGGCGCGGCGGCCCCAGAGTGCGGCTTCGTGCCGGTCCTCGAACAGGTCCGCCGGGGCTTGCCGGTACGACATCGGCATCGACTGGCCCTGGCGCACGTAGGTGAACGGCGGCAGGTCGAGCGCGTCGAAGTACGGCGCGCTCTCGGCATCCGACTTGAGGTAGAGCGTGTCGTTGGCCACGAGGGCGATCATGCGGTCCTCGTGCCACACGCCATGGCCTCCGAACATGCGGCGCGTGCGGATACGGCCCAGGCGCTCGAAGGTTTCGTGCAGGCTATCGACGAAATCGCTCATGCCGTGATCTCGATGCGGTTGCCGTCGGGGTCCAGCACCACGCTTTCGTAGTAGCCGTCGCCGGTGCGGCGCGGGCCGTCGAGCAGCGGATGGCCGTCGGCCTTCAGCCGCTGCGTGAGTTCGTCGACCGCCGCGTCGGAGCCCACGCTGATCGCGAGGTGCGTCCAGCCCATGCGCTGTGCGCCGGCCTCCGCCGTCACCGGAGAGAGCGTGCTCGTCGTCATGGCCTCGATGCGTGCGCCATCGCCAAGGCTCAGGAAGCACGAGGCAAAACCCTTGGCCGGGTTGACGTAGCCCGCGCCGGCGGTGGCGCCGAAATAGTCGACATAGAAGCGCTTGCAGCGCTCGAGATCGGTGGTCCAGAGTGCGATGTGGTCGATGCGCATGGAGCGGGGAAAAATTGGAATGGGTTCAACCGACGCGCCATGGCGGGTGCGAGGGCGACCAATGGTAGGCGATGCGTTCGCGGCCGCTCGTGGGATGGCGGTCGACCGCGCCGCGCTCGAGGCCATAGCGCTCGTAGAAGCGCTGCGCCGGCGTGTTGGTCGCGGCCACGTGCAGCCACCAGCCGGTCGGGAAGCGCACGCACGCCTCGTCGAGCAAGGCCTTGCCCAAGCCCTGGTTGCGCAGGTGGGGCTCGACGAAGAGTTGCGCCACATACTCGCGCCGCTCCAGCAGCACCATGAACGCCAGCACCTGCCCGTCGCGCTCCGCCAGCACCACGTCGGCGGGCGACCCGAATTCGGTCTGCACGCGGCGCAGCCAGTGGGCGATCGGTTCGATATGGGGGAGGCCCCGGTTGGCCGCGATCCACGCGCGGCGCCAGATGCCGGCCAGCACCATGTTCTCTTCGGCGGTGCCTTCGCGCGACCGCAGGTGGAAGGCAGGAATTTGGGCGGCGGACATGCGTTTCATGATACGGCGCGAGGCCGCCGCGGTCGATGAAACTTTACGCGCGCAGCGTTTGCGCGTGGTGCGCGATGTGGTCGGCCATGAAGCTCTGGATGAAGTAGTAGCCGTGGTCGTAGCCCGCGTGGCGGCGCAGCGTGAGCGGCTGGCCGGCCGCGAAGCAGGCGGCCTCGAACGCCTCGGGGAGCAACTGTTCGGCGAGAAACTTGTCGGCCAGGCCCTGGTCGACGAGGATGCCTTGCGGGTAGGGCGCCGCGACCTGCGATTTCATGAGCGCGCTCGCGTCGTGTGCGAGCCACTGGGCGCGGTCGGCGCCGGGGCGGCCCAGGTAGCCGCCGAACGCCTTCTCGCCCCACGGGCACTGCGTGGGTGCGCAGATCGGCGCAAAGGCCGAGAGCGATTTGAAACGCCCCGGATGCCGCAGCGCCAGCGTGAGCGCGCCATGGCCGCCCATCGAGTGGCCGGAGATGCCGATGCGCTCGCCGTCGATGGCGAAGTGCCGGGCCACCAGCGGCAGCAGCTCGTGCACGATCCAGCTTTCCATGCGCCAGTGCGTGGCCCAGGGTTCGGCGAGCGCGTCGAGGTAGAAGCCGGCGCCGATGCCGAAGTCCCAGTCGTCCTTCGCGCCGGGCACGCACTCGGCGGCGGGGCCGCGCGGGCTGGTGTCGGGCGCGATCAGCGCGATGCCCAGGCTCGCGGCCATGCGCTGTGCGCCGGCCTTCACGGCGAAGGTCTCTTCGTTGCAGGTCAGGCCTGCGAGGTAGAGCAGGGCGGGCACGCGCTCGTGTGCGACCTGCGGCGGCAGGTACACCGAGAAGCGCATCGGCAGGCCGATTTCGTGCGAGTGGTGCTCGTGGAAGCTTTGCACGCCGCCGAAGGCATGGTGTTCGGAAAGGGTCTTGGGGCTGTTGTCGGTCATTGCGGATTCTTGCTGCGCAGGGCGGGTACGAGTTCGAGCACGGCATCGGCAAAGATGCGCGGCGCTTCCTGCGGCATGTTGTGGCCCACGCCGGGCACGAGGCGGTGCGAACGCGGCCCGCCGAAGCGGTGCGCGTGGGCCGATGCGTCGGCGGGCGGGCGCACGCCGTCGTCGAGGCCGTCGAAAGTGATGGTGGGCACTGTGATCGCGGGCTGGGCCGCGAGGCGGCGTTCGATGTACGCATAGGCCGGGTCGCCCGGCACGAGGCCGAAGCGATGGCGGTACGACTGGATCACCACGTCCACGAAGTCGGGATGGTCGAAGGCGGCGGCGCTGCGCTCGAAGGTGGCGTCGTCGAACTTCCACGTGGGCGACCACTGCTTCCACAGCAGCTTCGTGAGCGCCTTGCGGTCTTTCCCGAGGCCGACGCGGCCGCGCTCGCTGTGGAAGTAGTACTGGTACCAGAGGCTGTGCTCGTTGGCCGGCGCGTCTGGCTCCATCGCCCTGGCGATGTCCTGGATGTTGTAGCTGTTGAAGGACACCAGCCCCGCGACGCGTTCGGGCCACAGCGCCGCGACCACGCAGGCGGCGCGGCCGCCCCAGTCGTAGCCGGCCAGCACCGCGCGCTCGATCTTCAGCGCATCGAGCAGCGCGAGCAGGTCGGCGCCCAGCGCGGCCTGCTCGCCCGAGCGCGGCGTGGCCTCGCTCAGGAAGCGCGTGGCGCCGTAGCCGCGCAAGTACGGCACGATCGCACGGCAGCCCTGATCGGCGAGCATGGGCGCGACTTCGGCATACGTGTGGATGTCGTACGGAAATCCGTGCATCAGCAGCACCGGCGGGCCATCGGCGGGGCCGGCTTCGAAGTACGCGACTTCGAGCACACCGGCTTCGATCTTGCGCAAAGGCTCCATGCGGGTCATGACCGGTGCCTCCAGCGCTGCTAGTAAAGGACGACGCCGCGAATCGACTCGCCGCGCTTCATCAGATCGAAGCCCTTGTTGATGTCTTCCAGTGGCATGGTGTGCGTGATGAGGCTGTCGATGTCGATCTTGCCTTCCATGTACCAGTCGACGATCTTCGGCACGTCGGTGCGTCCGCGTGCGCCGCCGAAGGCTGAGCCTTCCCACTTGCGGCCGGTAACCAACTGGAACGGGCGCGTGCTGATCTCCGCGCCCGCCTCGGCCACGCCGATGATGATGCTGCGCCCCCAGCCCTTGTGCGTGCACTCGAGCGCCTGGCGCATCACCTTGGTGTTGCCGATGCATTCGAAGCTGTAGTCCGCACCGCCGTCGGTCAGCTGCACGATGGCGTCGACCACGTTTTCTGTCGTCTTCGGGTTGATGAAGTGCGTCATGCCGAACTTGCGCGCCATGGCCTCGCGCTCGGGGTTCAAATCGACGCCGATGATCTTGTCGGCGCCCACCATCTTCGCGCCCTGGATCACGTTCAGCCCGATGCCGCCGAGGCCGAACACCACCACGTTCGCGCCGGCTTCCACCTTGGCCGTGAAGATCACCGCGCCGATGCCGGTGGTGACGCCGCAGCCGATGTAGCAGACCTTGTCGAAGGGCGCATCCTCGCGGATCTTGGCCAGCGAGATCTCGGGCGCGACCGTGTAGTTGCTGAAGGTCGAGGTGCCCATGTAGTGGAAGATGGGCTTGCCGTCGAGGCTGAAGCGCGAGGTGGCGTCGGGCATCAGGCCCTTGCCCTGCGTGCCGCGGATCAGCTGGCACAGGTTGGTTTTGCGCGAGAGGCAGAACTTGCACTGGCGGCACTCGGGCGTGTACAGCGGGATGACGTGGTCGCCCTTTTTGAGCGTAGTGACGCCGGGGCCCACGTCGACCACGATGCCCGCGCCTTCATGGCCGAGGATGGCGGGGAAGATGCCTTCGGGGTCAGCGCCCGAGAGCGTGTAGTAGTCGGTATGGCAGATGCCGGTGGCCTTGATCTCGACCAGCACCTCGCCGAACTTGGGCCCTTCGAGGTCCACGGTTTCGATGGTGAGCGGGGCTCCGGATTTCCAGGCGACGGCGGCTTTGGTTTTCATGGCGGGTTTCGGGGGAGAAGCAAAAGGGCTAAGGATACTCAGGCAGGGCCGGCAGGGAAGATACCCGGCATGCCGATAAACCCGGGCAGGTGGCGAACATTCCAGACCCAGTCTCGCAGGGCGGGAAATTCGTCGAGCGAAATACCGCCCTCGCCAGCCAGCGCGACATAGGGGAAGCAGGCAAGGTCGGCAATAGTCGGATCGGGCGCCGAGGCCAGCCAGCGCAGGCCGGCGCTCGCCTGTTCGGCGAGACGGTCGTCGAGCACGCGGAACACCGCGCGCGCACCGGTGCGGCAGGCGTCGATGTCGAGATGGTGGTAGCCGAGCGCATCGTGCAGCCGCGTGGCCGATGCCGTGCGGGTGATCTCGTCAGCGGTGGCGAGCCACATCGCGATCTGGCCGCGCAGCTTCGCGTCGCCGGGATACCACCGGCCTTGCGCGTCGTAGCGGCTTGCGAGGTACACCAGGATGGCCTGCGCATCGCGCAGCAGGAAACCGTCGTCGTCGATCACCGGCAGTTGCCCGAGCGGATTGACGTTTGCGAGGAACGCGGCGGACTTGTGCGCGCGGCCCGGAAAGAAATCGACCTGCACCGTGTCGTACCCGATGCCCAGCCACGCCAGCATCTGCCGCACCTTGAAGCAGTTGCCCGACAGCGGATAGTCGTAGAGCTTGATCGTTGTCGTCATGCCGCCGCCCTCACGCCGAAGCGCATGCCGCGCTCGCGCAGCCAGCGCCGGTAGGTGACGGAGGAGGTGTCGCCGCGCGTCGGTGTCTCGGCGCGGCCTTCGAGCGGCATGCGCTTGAAGGCGTGGTTTTCCAGGATCGGCTTGTCCTGGCCGAAGATGGTGTGCTGGAAGGCGATGAGCTCGGCGTTGGTGGAGTCGTCGTCATAGCAGGCGAGGACGGTGTGGGCGATCACGTGTTCGTCGTCGATGGGCTGCAGGAAGAGGCCGATGGCGTCGAGTTCGCCCGCGCGAAAGCTGGACTTGTAGAGCATGGCCGAGAAGGGCTGCATTACGCGATACTTGTAGAACACCTCGCTGCCCGAATCGTGCGCGGCCGAAGCGCGCGGCTGCCAGAAGCGGCAGTCGGTGGCCCAGATCTCGCCGGTGCCGGGCTCGACCTGCACCTCGTATTGCGCCACCTCGGTGTGCGGCACCTTGCCGAGGTAGTCGGCGTGCACGAAGGGAAAGTGCGCCATGTCGAGAAAGTTCTCGATCACGCGCAGCCCCGACACCGCCACGCCGATGCCGCCGCAGTCGACGATGCGGCGGCCGCACTCGGCGTATTCCGGAAACTCGAAGAGGGGACGCGCGGGGCGGCCGCTCGGGCAGACCCAGAGATAGCCGTAGTGCGACTGCACGGCGAGCGCATGGTCGCCGAGGTGGCATCGAGGCGTGCCATCGGCATCGGTGCGGAGCTGCACGGTTTCGCCCAGCAGACGGGTCGTCCGGGGCTCGGGTGTGGCGGGCCCGACGACCAGCCAGTCGTCGAGCATGTTGGGGTCGTCTGTGACGAAGGGCATGGCGGTTCCTTCAGCCTTGAGGTTGTGCTTCGATCCCGGCGCGCAGGTTCCGCGCGGCTGCGTGCAGCGTCTTCATTGCGCTGGAGCCTGGGGCAGCCTCCGTCCACAGGTGGACGAAGGAGAGCCGGGGCTGCGCCTCGAGCAGCAGCGCAACGGTCTTCACACCGGCGAGCGCGCCGCGCCATGCGCCGGATCCCGCATCGATTGCGAAGCCTTGCCGTGCGAGGGCTTCGCGCATGGCCTGCGCGCCGGCGCGCACGGTCAGGCTGCGGCAGAAGTGCCAGCCGGCCGGCACGGCATCGGCCAGCGGCGGTGGCGCGGCGGTTGCATCCGCGGCGAGGTTGACCCACAGCATGCCCGCCGCATCCACTGCGGCGAACACCTTGGCGCAGACGTTGCGTGGCGTCTGCATGGCCGGGTGGGCCGGAATGTGGGTGCACTGCCCGCTGCCCGCGGCGTACTGCCAGCCGTGGTACGCGCAGGAGAGGCGGTTTTCGATCACCTGGCCGAGCGTAAAGCGCACGCTGCGGTGCGGGCACCGGTTTTCCCACGCCTGGGCGGCGCCGTCGGCCGAGCGCCAGAGCGCGAGCTCCTGGCCTTCCGCGAAGCCGGCGACGATGTTGGCGCCGGGACGCAGGCCGGCGGAGGGTGCCATTGGATGCCAGGTGGAGGCGTGTGGATTCGTCATGTTGCACCGGCTGAAAGCAGGGGACGTCGGGCAGGGCTGTGCATCGGGGCTTTCTCCAGTCGTGGGGGCTCGGGGCTCGATAGGGATGGCATAGCATTCGGTGTGCCGCCAGCAAGCACCGAACCTACCGTTTCTGTTCCCTTGATGAAAGCCAAATGCCGAGACGCTACTTTTCATTCCTGAAACGCTGGCCCGCATGAGCCGCATCGATCTCGCGCTGATCGAAGCCTTCTTGCTCGTCGTGCAGAGCGGCAGCCTGACGAAGGCCGAGAGCCTGTCGGGCGTATCCAAGGCCACGCTGAGCCGTCAGCTCACGCGGCTGGAGGAACTGCTGGGTGCGCAACTGCTGATGCGCAGTTCGCGCAGCGTCACGCCGACCGAGGCGGGGCGCGCCTTCTACGCGCGCTGCGACGGGCTGATCGACGAGGTGACGGGCCGGCTGGAAACGGCGTGCACCGAAATCCAGGAGATCACGGCCGGCGTCTCGGGCAGCCTGTCGCTGCTGTCCGATACCCAGTTCAGCACCTCCTTCGTCTGCCATGTGGTGAAGCTGTTCCTCGAATCGCACCCCAACGTGCGCTGCCACCTCGACGTGGCGAGCCGACTGAACGCGCCGCAGATCGGCGACGTGGACTGCTATGTCTGCTCGGAGCCGCCCGATGTGCCGAATCTCGTTGCAAAGCTGCTGGGGCGGCTGAACTACGGCCTCTATGCGAGCCCGCAGTACCTTGAGCGCCAGGGCACGCCGCAGGCGCCCGACGAACTGCTGCACCATCGGTCGATCGTGATGAAGGAAGGCTCGGGGCCGTCGCAGGTGCTGCTGGTGTCGGGCGCGTCGGGCAGCTATGCGTTTCGCCCGGAGCCGGCTTTCGAGACCAACGACCACTGGGTGATGAAGACCTTCTGCATCGACGGCTTCGGCATCGCGCTGCTGCCGGCCTTCTTCGCCCGGCCCGAAGTGGCGCAGGGCGTGCTGGTGCCGGTGCTGCCGCAATGGCAGCCGGAGCCGCGGCGCATCTACTGCGCCTTCCAGCGGCAGCGCTACATGGGGCAGAAGCTGCGGGCGTTCGTCGATCTCATGGCGCGCTGCGTGGTCGACATCGATTCGTACAACTACTACGTCGGACCGCCTGCGGCCAGGCGCGGCAAGGCCGGCGCAAGACCATAATGACGCTCGCCTGAAGCCTCGCCTCATCCATCATGAAGAAAATCCTCGTTCTCAACGGCCCCAATCTCAACCTGCTCGGCACGCGCGAGCCCGAACAGTACGGACGCGACACGCTGGCCGATGTCGAGCGCCTGTGCAAGGACACGGGCGCGAAGCTCGGAGTCGAAATCGAATGCCGCCAGTCGAACCACGAAGGCGTGCTGGTCGACTGGATCCAGGAAGCGGGCCGTGAAGTGGCCGCCGGCAACATGCTGGGCGTGGTGATGAACCCCGGTGCCTACACCCACACCTCGATCGCGCTGCACGATGCCATCAAGGGTGCGAGCGTGCCGCTGATCGAACTGCACATCTCGAACGTGCATGCGCGCGAGGAGTTTCGCCACAAGTCGTACATCTCGCCTGCGGCGCGCGGGATCATCGTGGGGCTGGGCGTGAAGGGCTACACGCTTGCTATTGCTGCGCTGGTTCCCTAGTGGCTTGGGTTCGGGGCGTGTGCACAGACCACCGGGTACTCCCCTGCGCGAATGTCCCCCGTCGGCGTGATCGCGCCCCGAACGAACACCAATGCGCGATTGTCAGTAGAGCTGCTTGGGCGCAGTAGCCTTCCAACTGCGGCTGATACGCCCAGCGCTGTCGATGCTCTCCAGGTGCACGTCGAAACCCCAGAGCCGCGCGACGTGCTTCAGCACTTCTTCCGCGCCGTCGTGCAGAGGCAGGTTGTTGCGCTGTGTGTGGCGCAGCGTCAGCGAGCGGTCGCCGCGTGTGGCCACGCTCCACACCTGGATGTCGGGTTCGCGGCTGCTGATGTCGTACTGGCGTGAGAGCGATTCGCGCAATGCGTGGTAGCCGCTGTCGTCGTGGATGGCGGACACCTCGAGCTCGGCCTCGCTCTGGTAGTCGCGGATCGAGAACAGGCGGAAGTCGCGCATCGTCTTCGGGCTCAGGAACTGGCCGATGAAGCTCTCGTCCTTGAAGTTGCGCATCGCGTAGTCGAGCGTCTTGACCCAGTCGGTGCCCGCGAAGTCGGGGAACCAGCGGCGGTCTTCGTCGGTCGGCTTCTCGCACACGCGGCGCAGGTCGGTCATCATCGCGAAGCCGAGGGCATAGGGGTTGATGCCGCTGTAGGCGCGGTGGCCCACCGGCGGCTGGAAGATCACGCCCGTGTGCGAGCTGAGCCACTCCATCATGAAGCCGTCGGCCAGCTGGCCGCGGTCGTACATGGTGTTGAGCAGCGTGTAGTGCCAGAAGGTGGCCCAGCCTTCGTTCATGACCTGCGTCTGGCGCTGCGGGTAGAAGTACTGCGCGATCTTGCGCACGATGCGCACCACCTCGCGCTGCCACGGCTCGAGCAGTGCGGCATTCTTCTCGATGAAGTAGAGCAGGTTCTCCTGCGGCTCCGACGGAAAGCGCCGCGCCGCATCGGACTCGGCCGCCTGCTCGGCACGCCGGGGCAGCGTGCGCCAGAGGTCGTTCACCTGCTGCTGCATGTGGCGTTCGCGGTCGGCGCGCTGGATGCTTTCCTGCGCCAGCGAACGCTTCTGCGGACGGCGATAGCGGTCGACGCCGTAGTTCATCAGCGCATGGCAGGAGTCGAGCAGTTCTTCCACCGCATCGAGGCCGTGGCGTTCCTCGCATTCGGCGATGTAGTGCCGCGCGTAGACCAGGTAGTCGATGATGGACGAGGCGTCGGTCCACATCCGGAACAGGTAGTTGCCCTTGAAGAAGCTGTTGTGGCCGTAGGCCGCGTGCGCGATCACCAGGGCCTGCATGGCCATGGTGTTTTCTTCCATCAGGTAGGCGATGCACGGATCGGAGTTGATGACGATCTCGTAGGCCAGCCCCATGTGGCCGCGCTTGTAGTTCTTCTCGGTCGAGATGAACTGTTTGCCGTACGACCAGTGGCGGTAGATCATGGGCATGCCGACGCTGGCGTAGGCGTCCATCATCTGTTCGGCGGTGATGACTTCGAGCTGGTTCGGGTACACGTCGAGGCCGTAGCCCTTGGCGGTGAGGGCAATCTCGGTGTGGTAGGTCTCGATGAGTTCGAAGGTCCAGTCGGAAGGGCTGGGCAGGCGGTCGAGCGCTCGTTCGGTGATCATGATGCCACCCCTTCCTTCTTGAACAGGTCGCGGAACACAGGGTAGATGTCTTGCGCGTCCGACACCTTGCGCATCGCAAAGTTGGGTTCAACGCCTTCGAGCTGCTGGTATTCCTGCCACAGGTTCTGCTCGGTCTCGGCCACCTGGACGTAGGCGTAATAGCGCACCACGGGCAGGATGTCGTTGACCAGCAGCTCGCGGCAGCGGCCGCTGTCCTGGTGCCAGTTGTCGCCGTCGCTGGCCTGCGCGCCGTACACGTTCCACTCGCCGCTCGGATAGCGTGCCTTGATGATCTCGTCCATCAGCACCAGCGCGCTCGACACCACGGTGCCGCCGGTCTCTGTGGCGTGGAAGAATTCTTCTTCCGTCACCTCTTGCGCCTGCGTGTGATGGCGCAGGAACACGAGGTCGATGGTCTCGTAGTGCCGCGTCAGAAACATGTACAGCAGCATGAAGAAGCGCTTGGCCATGTCCTTGCGCGCCTCGTCCATCGAGCCCGACACGTCCATCAGGCAGAACATCACGGCCTTGGCGCTGGGCACGGGCGTCTTCACGCGGTTACGGTAGCGCAGGTCGATAGGGTCGATGTAGGGCACGTGCCGCATGGTGCGGCGCAGTTCGGCAATCTGCTCTTCGGTTTCTCGTATTTCCTTCTGGATGAACGCCTGGTCGGCCTGCGGGTGCTGCTTCAGGTGTTCCAGATGCGCTTCGAGGCGCTTGAGCTCCTTGCGAGGCTCGCCGCCCAGCGCGATGCGGCGCGCGAGCGCGCCGCGCATCGAGCGCACCACGTGCAGGTTGTTGGGCGAGCCGTCGCTCGTGAAGCCGGCCCGGTGGCTCTTCCACTCCGGCACGTCGGCGATCTGCGTGCGGATGAGATGCGGCAGCGCGAGGTCGTCGAAAAACACGCGCATGAACTCTTCGCGCGTCAGGCGGAAGACGAAGTCGTCTTCGCCCTCGCCGCTGTCGCTGGCCTCGCCGCTGCCCGAGCCGCCGCTGCCCCCGCCTTCGGGCCGCTTGATGCGGTCGCCCTTCAGGTACTCCTGGTTGCCCGGATGCACGTATTCGCGGTCGCCGCCGCGCGCGTGCCCGAACACCGGTTCGGACACGTCATGGCGCGGCAGGGTCACATCTTCACCTTGCTCCAGTTCGCGGATGTTGCGGCCGCTGACGGCGCGCCTCACCGCTTCCTGGATCTGCCCCTTGTAGCGCCGGAGGAAGCGCTCGCGGTTGCCAATGGACTTGTTCTTGCCCGATAGCCGGCGGTCGATGATCTGCTGCAGGATGGCCACGATGGTTTCAGAGCTCCTTGCAAAAAGAGGACGAATGAGGTTTCGTTGTTATGAACTCTTGCGCACCCGCAGGTACCACTCGCAGAGCAGGCGAACCTGCTTGGCCGTATAGCCCTTCTCGACCATGCGGGTCACGAAGTCCTCGTGCTTCTTCTGCTCGTCCGCGCTGCTCTTGGTGTTGAAGCTGATCACCGGCAGAAGCTCTTCGGTGTTGGAGAACATCTTCTTCTCGATCACCGCGCGCAGCTTTTCGTAGCTGGTCCACGCCGGGTTGCGCCCCGCGTTGCCGGCCCGCGCGCGCAGCACGAAGTTGACGATCTCGTTGCGGAAATCCTTCGGGTTGCCGATGCCTGCCGGCCGTTCGATCTTCTCGAGCTCGGCGTTGAGCGATGCACGGTCGAAGACTTCGCCGGTGTCCACGTCGCGGAACTCCTGGTCCTGGATCCAGTAGTCGGCGTAGGTCACGTAGCGGTCGAAGATGTTCTGGCCGTACTCGCTGTAGCTCTCGAGATAGGCGGTCTGAATCTCCTTGCCGATGAACTCCGCATAGCGCGGCGCCAGCAGCTCCTTGATGTAGCTGATGTACTTCTGCTCGACCTCCGGCGCGAACTGCTCGCGCTCGATCTGCTGTTCGAGCACATACATCAGGTGCACCGGGTTCGCGGCCACTTCGGAGCTGTCGAAGTTGAAGACCTTCGAGATGATCTTGAAGGCGAAGCGCGTGGAGACGCCGCTCATGCCTTCGTCGACGCCCGCGTAGTCGCGGTATTCCTGGATCGACTTGGCCTTGGGGTCGGTGTCCTTGAGGTTCTCGCCGTCGTACACCTGCATCTTGCTGAAGGTGCTGGAGTTCTCGGGCTCCTTCAGGCGCGTGAGCACCGAGAGCTGGGCCATCATGCGCAAGGTGCCGGGCGCGCAGGGCGCCTGGGCAAGCGACGAGTTGCGCACCAGCTTCTCGTAGATCTTGATTTCTTCGGAGGCGCGCAGGCAGTACGGCACCTTGACGATGTAGATGCGATCAAGGAAAGCCTCGTTGTTCTTGTTGTTGCGGAAGGCCTTCCACTCGCTCTCGTTGCTGTGCGCAAGCACGATGCCGTCGAACGGGATGGCGCCGAAGCCCTCCGTGCCCTTGAAGTTGCTTTCCTGTGTGGCGGTCAGCAGCGGGTGCAGCACCTTGATGGGCGCCTTGAACATTTCCACGAACTCGAGCAGGCCCTGGTTCGCAAGGCACAGGCCGCCGGAGTAGGCGTACGCGTCCGGATCGTCCTGGGCGTAGGTCTCGAGCTTGCGGATGTCGACCTTGCCGACCAGCGAGGAGATGTCCTGGTTGTTCTCGTCGCCCGGCTCGGTCTTGGCGACGGCGATCTGCCGCAGCACGGACGGGAAGCGCTTGACGACCTTGAACTGGCGGATGTCGCCGCGGTACTCCTCGAGCCGCTTGACGGCCCAGGGCGAGAGAATCCGGTTCAGGTAACGGCGGGGAATGCCGTATTCTTTTTCAAGGATCTCGCCGTCCTCGATCGAGTCGAAGAGGCCGAGCGGGGATTCGTTGACCGGCGAGCCGTGAATGGCGTAGAAGGGCACGTGCTCCATGAGCTGCTTCAGGCGCTCGGCGATCGAGCTCTTGCCGCCGCCCACCGGACCCAGCAGGTAAAGGATTTGCTTCTT
Source organism: Variovorax sp. Root411 (assembly GCF_001425205.1). GTDB lineage: Bacteria > Pseudomonadota > Gammaproteobacteria > Burkholderiales > Burkholderiaceae_C > Variovorax. Next base: position 268,862 of record NZ_LMDW01000019.1, on the reverse strand, counting down.
TTCCTCCAGCCCCTGGGCGGCGTGGCGGAAATAGGACACCACCTGTTCTATGGCGTCTTCCATGCCGTAGAACTCCTTGAACGCCGGATAGATCTTGATGACCTTGTTCGCGAAGATGCGCGAAAGGCGAGGATCGTTGCGTGTGTCGACCAGCTCGGGATCGCCGATGGCCTTGAGCATGCGCTCCGACGCGGTGGCGTAGGCCGTGGGGTCGCGCTTGCAGATGTCCAGGTAATCCTGCAGCGAGATGACTTCCTCGCGGGTGCGCTCGTAGCGGGCGGCAAAATTGCTGATCACATCCATGGTCACGCCTCCATCAAGTCAGTGGGCTTTTGGCCCGATGGCTTGCAGCAAAGGCCTTGCGCACATTTAAAGGTGTGCCTGCCCATGGCTGCATGCCGCGGAAAACTCCCTTACAACAAACTGCTAACAATCAGCATAAAGCAAAGACTGAACCCGGCAAATCATTTGTAAATTCAGAACCACACTGCCAAGTAAAGTTCCACAAAAACAGAGGAACTACTTTTCGGATTTCAGTTAAATTCAAAGGCTCGCGTTCTTAATTCTCTCCGGGTGAAAACACCTATGCCGAATGGCCATCGTCCGTTTTTGCCTTTTCTCCGGGAAAGCATCGTCTATTGAGTCTCGGGGCTCAAAAAACAGACGTCTCCTGCAATAACGCGCGATCTGTCGTTTGGTTTATTGCACATCGAAAAAAAAATATAAAAGCAATCCCCGCGCCACTCTTTGATGGGCGCCTTGCGCGTGTTGACGTGGGAAAGATGCCTGGGTGCGGGTCGGCGCGTCCCGCGAAGGGGCGGGAACGCACCGTCGATGTACCTGCCGCGGGTCGCTGCGGCCCTTATGTACCAGCTTGCAGACCCAGCATTGCAAAGGGCCGCAGAGCGGCCCTTTGTGGAGTCAGGTGCATCCGCCGGAGGTGAAGTCTCCAGGGAAGCGGGTCCGGTTCAACTGAAGAATTCCTTCGCCTTGTCGAACCAGCCCTTGTCGGTCGGGCTGTGCTTGTCGCCCCCCTTCCTGAGCGATTCGTCGAGCTCCTTCAGCACCTTGCGCTGGTGCTCGGTGAGCTTCACCGGCGTCTCGACGCGCACGTGGCAGTACAGGTCGCCAGGGTAGCTCGAGTTCACGCCCTTGATGCCCTTGCCGCGCAGGCGGAACTGCTTGCCGCTTTGCGTGCCTTCGGGAATGTCAATGGCCGCCGCACCCTTGAGCGTAGGCACGTTGATCTCGCCGCCGAGCGCCGCCGTGGTCATGCTCACGGGCACCACGCAGTGGAGGTTGTCGCCGTCGCGCTCGAAGATCTCGTGCTTCTTGAGCCGGATCTCGATGTACAGGTCGCCCGGTGGGCCGCCGTTGACGCCGGGCTCGCCGCTGCCGGTCACGCGCATGCGCTGGCCGTCGTCGATGCCGGCGCGGATCTTCACTTCGAGCGTCTTGTTCCGCTTGATCTTGCCCTGGCCGTGGCATGCCGTGCAGGGCTCGGGAATGATCTTGCCGCTGCCGTGGCAGGTGGGGCAGGTCTGTTGCACGCTGAAGAAGCCCTGCCGCATCTGCACCGCGCCCGCGCCGTGGCAGGTCGTGCAGGTAATGGGCTTGGTACCGGGCTTGGCGCCCGAGCCGTGGCAGGTGTCGCATTCGTCCCAAGTGGGAATGCGGATCTCGGTGGTCTTGCCTTCGGCCGCCTCCTCGAGCGTGATCTCCATCGCGTAGCTCAGGTCGCTGCCGCGAAACACCTGGCGCCCGCTGCTGGTGCGGCCGCGGCCGCCGCCACCGAACACGTCCCCGAAGATGTCGCCGAAGGCTTCCGCGAAACCGCCGAAGCCTTCCGCGCCCGGTCCGCCGCGCATGTTGGGGTCGACGCCGGCATGGCCGTACTGGTCGTAGGCTGCGCGCTTCTGTCCGTCGGACAGCATTTCGTAGGCTTCCTTCACCTCCTTGAACTTGGCCTCGGCCTCCTTCGAGGTGTCGCCGTGGTTGCGGTCGGGGTGGTGCTTCATCGCGAGCTTGCGATAAGCCTTCTTGATTTCATCCTCGTTCGCGTTCTTGGGGACGCCGAGGGTTTCGTAGTAGTCGCGTTTGGTGGCCATGGCAGGTCGATCAGCGGATCAGGGGAGCAGCGGGAACTCGGGCAGCTTGAAGCGAGAAAGGCTGGAGCACCCTTGCAGGTGTTCCAGCCTTGGTCAATGGACTGAAGATCAGCCCTTCTTGACTTCCTTCACTTCGGCGTCGACCACGTTGTCGTCGGCCTGTGCGTGCGCAGCAGCTTCCGCGCCAGCCGGGCCCGAAGCGGCCGAGGCACCTGCGGCCGCCTGCGATTCGGCATACATCTTCTCGCCGAGCTTCTGGCTCGCGGTCATCAGCGTGTTGGTCTTTTCCTCGATCGCGGACTTGTCTTCACCCTTGAGGACTTCTTCCAGGTCCTTGATCGCGGTTTCGATCGCTTCCTTCTCGGCGGCTTCGAGGCTCGCACCATGTTCGCCCAGCGACTTCTTCACGCTGTGCACCATGGCCTCGCCCTGGTTGCGCGCCTGCACGATTTCGAGCTTCTTCTTGTCTTCGTCTGCGTTGAGCTCGGCGTCCTTCACCATCTTCTGGATCTCGTCTTCGCTCAGGCCCGAGTTCGCCTTGATGGTGATCTTGTTTTCCTTGCCGGTGCCCTTGTCCTTCGCGCCGACGTGCAGGATGCCGTTGGCGTCGATGTCGAAGCTCACCTCGATCTGCGGCGTGCCGCGCGATGCCGGCGGAATGCCCTCGAGGTTGAATTCGCCGAGCGCCTTGTTGCCCGAAGCGATTTCACGCTCGCCCTGGAACACCTTGATGGTCACGGCCGGCTGGTTGTCTTCGGCGGTCGAGAAGGTCTGCGCGAACTTCGTCGGGATCGTGGTGTTCTTCGTGATCATCTTGGTCATCACGCCGCCCATGGTCTCGATGCCCAGCGACAGCGGGGTCACGTCGAGCAGCAGCACGTCCTTGCGGTCACCCGAGAGCACCTGGCCCTGGATGGCGGCGCCGACGGCCACGGCTTCGTCGGGGTTCACGTCCTTGCGCGGCTCCTTGCCGAAGAAGGCCTTCACCTTTTCCTGCACCTTGGGCATGCGGGTCATGCCGCCGACCAGGATCACGTCGTTGATGTCGTTCACGCTGATGCCGGCGTCCTTGATGGCCAGGCGGCAAGGCGCGATGGTGCGCTCGACCAGCTCGTCGACCAGGCTCTCGAGCTTGGCGCGGGTGAGCTTGATGTTCAGGTGCTTCGGACCCGAGGCATCGGCCGTGATGTAGGGCAGGTTGATGTCGGTCTGCGCGCTGTTCGACAGTTCGATCTTGGCCTTTTCAGCGGCTTCCTTCAGGCGCTGCAGGGCGAGCACGTCCTTGCTGAGGTCGACGCCCTGGTCCTTTTTGAACTCGCCGATGATGTAGTCGATGATGCGCTGGTCGAAGTCTTCGCCGCCCAGGAAGGTGTCGCCATTGGTCGACAGCACTTCGAACTGCTTCTCGCCGTCGACGTCGGCGATCTCGATGATCGACACGTCGAAGGTGCCGCCGCCGAGGTCGTACACGGCGATCTTGCGATCGGCCTTGTCCTGCTTGTCGAGGCCGAAGGCCAGGGCCGCAGCGGTGGGTTCGTTGATGATGCGCTTCACGTCGAGGCCCGCGATGCGGCCGGCGTCTTTCGTGGCTTGGCGCTGGGCGTCGTTGAAGTAGGCCGGCACCGTGATCACGGCTTCGGTGATGGTTTCGCCGAGGTAGTCTTCGGCGGTCTTCTTCATCTTGCGCAGGATGTCGGCGCTGACCTGCTGCGGGGCGATCTTCTTGCCGCGCACTTCCACCCATGCGTCGCCGTTGTCGGCCTTGGCGATGGTGTAGGGCATCAGGTCGATGTCCTTCTGCACTTCCTTTTCCTCGAACTTGCGGCCGATCAGGCGCTTGATCGCGTACAGCGTGTTCTTGGGGTTGGTGACGGCCTGGCGCTTGGCCGAGGCACCGACCAGCACTTCACCGTCTTCCTGGTAAGCGACGATCGACGGCGTGGTGCGCGCACCTTCCGAGTTCTCGATCACACGCGTGGTGTTGCCTTCCATGATCGACACGCACGAGTTGGTGGTGCCGAGGTCGATGCCGATGATCTTTGCCATGTTCTTTACTCCTGAAAGCCTGAAAAATATGTTGTTATGAACTTGTGGATAACCCGTCGCGATTCAAGGTATGAAGCGGGGATTTCCTGTGGGAATCTTGTGTGTCGATGAACGCCGGCGGTTACTTCGGCGCGCTGACCGTGACCAGCGCCGGGCGCAGCACGCGCTCGTTGATGGTGTAGCCCTTCTGCAGCACGCTCACCACGGTGTTGGGTTCCTGCTCGGGAGCGGGCACCACCGAGATGGCCTGGTGCTGGTGCGGATCGAACTTGGTGCCGGGCGCGGGCGCCACTTCGATCACCTTGTTGCGTTCGAGCGCGCTCTTGAGCTGGCGCAGCGTGGCTTCGGCGCCTTCGCGGATCTGCTCGGGCGTGGCGTCCTTGATGGCCAGGCCGGCTTCGAGGCTGTCGGTTACCGGCAGCAGGCTCTCGGCGAAAGCCTCGACGGCGAACTTGCGCGCCTTGGTGATCTCGTCGTCGGCGCGGCGGCGGGCGTTCTGCACATCGGCCTGCGCGCGCAGGTACTGGTCGGCCAGTTCGGCATTCTTGGTCTGCAGGGCTGCGAGCTCGCCTTGTGCAACGGCCAGGGCGTCGAGCGCCTCGGCTTCATTGGCGGCTTGCGCTGCCTCCAGTTCTTCGGGGCTTGGCTCGCCTTGCAGCATTTGGGAATTCTGTGCGGATTGTTGCGGGTCAGACATTTTTCAAAGAACCGGCATGCGCCGGAAAACAAACGATAGCCAGCCACATGGGGCTGCTCTAAGGCTTTTCAAGCGTAAAAATGCGGCCGAAAGGGCCGTAATACGGGTCGCGAAGTGGTTTTCGCGAGGGACACCGAGGAACCGGCTTCGCCGGGCCTCAGGTGTCGCCCCCGGTAGGGGGGTTGGCGCAGCGGACACGAAGTGCCGCGCAGCCTGGGGGCGAGCCCTGGTCAGTGGGCGTCGAGCAGCTCGACGTCGAACTTCAGGGTGGCGTTCGGGGGAATCACGCCGCCGGCGCCACGGGCGCCGTAGCCCAGCGATGCGGGAATGATCAGCGTGCGCTTGCCGCCGATCTTCATGCCGGCGACGCCTTCGTCCCAGCCCTTGATGACCTGGCCGGCGCCCAGCGAGAACGCGAACGGGTCGTTGCGGTCGCGGCTGGAGTCGAACTTGGCGCCTTGCGCGCCGTCGTTGTAGAGCCAGCCGGTGTAGTGCACGTGCACGTGCTGGCCGGCCTTGGCTTCGGCGCCGGTGCCGACTTCGGTGTCTTCGTATTGCAGGCCGGAGGGGGTGGTGGGCATTGGAAACGCTCCTTGCGTCGATGTGAGATCAATGGATCGAAGGCGCGGAGTTTACCGAGGCCGGGCAGGGCGGCCTGTCGTCCTTCAGGTCTGGCTGGTGTCGTCGGAGGGCGGCGCGGGTGTGGGAGCAGGGGCTGCCACAGGGGCGGGAGCGGGTACGGCCGCTGGCGAAACCGCGGCGGTGGCTGGTGCGGCCGGGGCTGCTGCCTTCTTGAGCTGCCCCAGTTGCCACTTGCCGGCAAAGGCCTGCAGGTCGGACAGGCGCTTGAGCAGGTCCTGCCCGCTCAGCGTGAGGCTGTAGCCGTCGCTGCCGTGGCCGACGATGCCGGCCTCGCGCAGTTCCTTGATGCGAGTGTTGAGCGTGTTGGGAGTGATGCCGCCCACGCTGTCCTGCAGCAGCCGGAAGGTCTGCGCATGGCCATCGCGCAGGGCCCAGAGCACGCGCAATGCGTAACGGGCTTCGAGCAGGGCGAGCAACTGGCTGACGGCTGCGTTTTCCTTGGTACTCATCGACATCATCTCCTCGAAGCTGGGCGGGCCGTCGACCTTGGGGCAGGGCGATGCTTCGCGTTCTTGTGGTGGGTTACGGACCGTCTCGTTGGCCGGCGACTATAGCTCAAATGATGAGGATGCTACTAGTTTTATAGCTATAAAGGCATGCTGCATGCGGGCTGTGAGACAAAGCCTCACAAGTTGGCGTAGTCGGCCATGGCTTCGCCCAGCCGGATCGCGCGGCCTGGCGACCACGCCGGGTTGAAGGCCAGTGCAGGTGCCGGGAAGAGCATGACCACTGTAGAGCCGAGCAAGAAACGGCCCATCTCGTCGCCCTTGCGGATGTCGATCTGCCGGTCGTTGTAGCTCCACTCGCGCAGTTCGCCCACGCGCGGCGGATTGACCACGCCGTGCCACACCGTGGCCATGCTGCCGACGATGGTGGCGCCCACCAGCACCAGCACGAAGGGCCCGTGCGCCGATTCGAAGACGCATACCACGCGCTCGTTGCGCGCGAACAGGCCGGGCACGCCGCGCGCCGTGATCGGGTTCACCGAGAACAGGTCGCCCGGCACGTGGATCATGCGCACCAGCCGCCCGTCGCAGGGCATGTGGATGCGGTGGTAGTCCTTCGGGCTCAGGTACAGCGTGGCAAAGCTGCCGTGCGCGAACTTCGCGGCCAGCGCGGCGTCGCCGCCCACCAGCGCGGTGGTCGTGTAGTTGTGGCCCTTGGCCTGGAAGATCTGGTCGCCGTGGATCGCGCCGAACTGGCTGATCGCGCCGTCCACGGGGCAGACCAGGTCGGCCTGTGCGAGCGGCCGCGCGCCGGGCTTGAGCTCGCGCGTGAAGAACTGGTTGAAGCTCTTGTAGTGGTTGATGTCCGACTCGAGCGCCTCGCCCATGTCCACGCCGTACTTGGCCACGAAGCGCCGGATGATCCACGTCGTCACGGCGCCCCGTTCCTTGCCCGCGACCCAGCCGGCGAAATTGGTCAGTGCCTGTTTCGGAAACAGGTATTGGGGCAGTACAGCGGAGCGGTCGGACACGTGGGAGAAGCCTGGAATGCGGAATCGGAAGGGCATTCTATAAAGCGCTTCTCCCCGGGAGCGTAGGAAGCTTCCCTTGGTTCGGGCTCGCCGTCAGTCGGCCTTGATGCCCGCAGCCTTGATCACCTGCGCCCACTTCTCCACCTCGGCCTTCTGGAAGGCCGCGATCTGCGCGGTGCTCAGGTCGGCCGGCTCCATGCCGAAGCCCTTGAGCTTGTCCTGCATCTCGGGCGCGGCGAGGATCTTGCGGATCTCGGTGTGCAGCCGGTCGACCACCGGCGCCGGCGTGCCCGCGGGCACGAAGATCGCCTGCCATGACACGACCTCGAAGTCCTGCAGGCCAGGCACGCCCGATTCGGCCACCGTCGGCACGTCGGGCATCGAGGCCAGCCGCTTCGACGAGGTGACCGCAATCGCGCGCAGCTTGCCGCTCTGGATGTGCGGGCCGGCGACCACCGTGGTGTCGAACATCATGTCGACCTGTCCGCCGATCACGTCCTGGATCGCCGGGCCGCTCCCCTTGTACGGAATGTGCGTGAACTTCACGCCCGACTTGAAGGCCATCAGTTCCAGCGCCAGGTGCTGCGAGGTGCCCGTGCCGGCCGAGGCCGACGAGAGCCCGCCGGCCTTGGTCTTGCTGGCTGCGATCACGTCCTTCAGCGTCTTGTACGGGCTTGCCTGGTTCACCACCAGCACCACCGGGTTGGTGCCGATCAGCGTCACCGGCGCGAACGACTTCTGCGGGTCGTAGCCGAGCTTCGGATACAGGCTCACGTTGATTGCGTGCGAGCTGATCGTGCCGCCGACCAGCGTGAAGCCGTCGGGCGCCGCGCGCGAACCGACCTCCGAGCCCACGCTGCCGCCGGCGCCGCCCTTGTTGTCGATGATCACGCTCGTGCCCAGCACGGGGCCGAGCTTCTGCCCGATCAGGCGGGCCAGCACGTCGGTGGTGCCACCGGCGGGAAAGGGCACGAGGTAGGTGACGGCCTTGCCCGTCGGCCAGTTGCCGCCGCCCTGCGCGAAGGCGGCCGGAAGACCGGCGGCGAGAGAAGAGGCGAGGGCGGTGCGAATGAGTGTGCGGCGTTGCATGTGAATATCTCCTTGTGATGGGTGGCGCGGGGCCGTCAGGGCAGGTCGACGATCTCGATCCAGTTCGGGTTCTTGCCGACGTCCAGGTGCTGGGGCTTGCCCAGCGCGCCGGTGGCAGCGTCGATGGCATAGAGCGAGATGCCGTGTGACTCCTGTCCGGCGGCGATGAGGTAGCGCCCGCTGGAGTCGATGGCGAAGCCGCGCGGCACCTTCTCGGTCGGGGTCTGGCCCAGCGGCTGCAGCTGTCCGGTGGCCGCATCGACCTTGAACGCGGAAAGCGTGCTCGACGTGCGCTCCGACGCATACAGGTAGCGACCGTCGGGCGTCAGGTGCAGGTCGGCGGCCCAGGGCTTGCCGGTGAAGCCGGCGGGCAGCGTAGTCGTGCTCTGTTCGAGCTTGAGCGTGCCGCGCGCCGCGTCCCAGGCGAACACGTGCAGCGCCGCGTCGAGCTCGTCCAGCAGGTAGACGTGGCGCTGTGCCTTGTCCCAGATGAAGTGGCGCGGGCCCGACTTCGCGGACGTGGTCGTCAGCGGCGGATCGTTCGGCGACAGCAGGCCCTTCTCGGCATCGAAGCGCCAGCTCGACACGTTGTCGCCGCCGAGGCTGGTGGCCAGCACGAAGCGGTTGCTCGCGTCCGCGTGGATCGCGTGCGCGTTGGGCCCGGTCTGGACCAGTTGGTGGACGGCGCCCACCGTGCCGTCCTTGCCGATGCCATTGACCGTGATCTTGCCGCCCTGGTACGAGGCCGCGAAGAGCCACTTGCCGCTCGCGTCCAGGTCGATGTTGGCCATGCTGTCGGCCAGCGGCGCCTCGCCGAGCTTCTGCAGCTTGCCGGTGGCGCCGTCGATCGACAGCGCGGCCACGCGAAACGGCTGCGAGCGCAGCGCGGCGTACAGCACGCGCTTGTCGTGGCTCACCACCATCGGCATCACCGTGCCGCCGACGTTCAGCGTCTGCACCGGCTTGAGCGCGCCCTGGGCGCGGTCGAGCTCGAGCACGGAGATTTCCTGGCTGTCGGCGTTGGACACGTAGACCCAGGTGGCGGCCGAAGCCGGCCCAACGGCGGCCAGCCACAACAGCGATGCAATGGTTTTCTTTTTCATGGTTGCGGTTCAGGGTTTGATGTTGAGTTTGGTGATGAGCTGCTTGAAGTAGACGTTGTCCTTGGCCAGCGTCTCCTTGAACACGGCGCCATCGGTGTAGACGTAGCCCAGGTTCTGCTTGTCCATCACCTCGTGCATCAGCGGTTCGGCGGCGGTCTTCGCCGTCATCTCGCGCAGCTTCGCCATCACATCGGGCGGCGTGTTCTTCGGCGCGCCGAGGCCGCGCCAGGTGCCGATCGACAGGTCGATGCCGCGCTCCTTGGCGGTGGGCACCTTCTCGAAGCCCTTCACGCGCTTGTCGGCCATCACCATCAGCACCTTGAGCTTGCCGCCCTGCACGTGCGTGGTGACTTCGGCCGGGCTCACCGCCACGGCCTCGATGTGGCCGCCCAGCAGCGCCAGCACCGCGGGCGCTGCGCCCTGGAACGGGATGTGGCCGAACCTGGCGCCGGTCTTGTCCTCCAGCGCCGCGGCGGCAAGGTGCCAGATCGAGCCGTTGCCCGAGTTGCCCACGCGCACGCTCTCGGGCGACTTCTTCGCGGCCGCCAGGAACTCCTCGATGGTGTTCCACGGCGCGTCGGCCTTCACGGTGATGGCGGCCGGGTCGGCGTTGAGCTGCGCGATCGGCTGGAAGTCGTCGTAGTTGAACTTGGCCAAGCCCAGGTGCGGCAGCGTCAGCAGCTCGACCGTGAGCACCGCGAGCTTGTAGCCGTCGGGCTTGGCGTTGATCACTTCCGTCCAGCCGATGGCGCCGCCCGCGCCGGGGCGGTTGACGATCACGATGCTCTGCGAGATGTGCTTGCGGCTCGCCTCGGAAAAAGCGCGCGCCAGGCCATCGGTGCCGCCGCCGGGCTGGTAGGGCACCAGCAGCTCGATCGGACGGTTCGGAAAATCGGCCTGCGCTGCGGCCGGCGTGGCCAGTCCGAGCGAGAGCGCGGCCGAGGCCGAGAGGGCGGCGATGCCGCGGACAAACTGGGTTCTTCTCATGGTGTCTCCGTCTCCGTTGTTGATCTGGTCCCGCCCCTCGAGCAAGGCCTCCTCGTGCCCTGGGCGTCAGGTCACGGGGGCCGGATTGAACAGCACCAGCGCGTTGTGCAGCTTCCAGTGCTCGGCCCAGGTTTTCTTGCGGCCGCTGGCCACGTCGAGCATCAGCCGGAACAGCTCCCAGCCCACGTCCTCGATGCTGGCCTCGCCGTCGGCGATGCGGCCCGCGTTCACGTCCATCAGGTCGTGCCAGCGGCGCGCGAGGTCGCTGCGCGTGGCGACCTTGATCACCGGTACCTCGGCCAGCCCGTAGGGTGTGCCGCGGCCGGTGGTGAACACGTGCAGGTTGATGCCGGCCGCCAGCTGCAGCGTGCCGCAGATGAAGTCGCTGGCCGGCGTGGCGGTGTAGATCAGGCCCTTCTGCGCTGCCTTCTCGCCGGGCGCGAGCACGCCGCTGATCGGTGCCGAGCCCGACTTGACGATCGAGCCCATCGCCTTCTCGACGATGTTCGACAGCCCGCCCTTCTTGTTGCCCGGCGTGGTGTTGGCGCTGCGGTCGACGCGGCCCTTCTGCAGGTAGTCGTCGTACCAGGCCATCTCGCGGATCATGGCCTCGGCCACCTCGGGCGTGGACGCGCGCGAGGTGAGCTGGTCGATGCCGTCGCGCACCTCGGTCGTTTCCGAGAACATCACGGTGGCGCCCGCGCGCACCAGCAGGTCGGTGCAGAAGCCCACGGCGGGGTTGGCGGTGACGCCGGAGAAGGCGTCGCTGCCGCCGCACTGCACGCCCACCACCAGTTCGCTGGCGGGCACGGTTTCGCGCCTGCGCTTGTCGAGCCGTGCGAGGTGTTCGTCGGCCTGTCGCATGACCGAATCGATCATCGACATGAAGCCGACGTGTTCGTCGTCCTGCAGGCAGACCACGTCGAGCTCTGCGTCGCCAGGTGCCTCGCCGCGCTTGTCGACGATCGGAATGCTCCCCGGCGGCAGCAGCCGCTCGGGCTGCAGCTTCTCGCAGCCCAGGCTCACCACCATCACCTCGCCGCCGAAGTTCGGATTGAGGCTGATGTTGCGCAGCGTGCGGATCGGCACGATCGCGTCGGGCGCGTCGATGGCCACGCCGCAGCCGTAGCTGTGCTCCAGCGCCACCACGTCGTCGACGTTCGGATACTTGGGCAGCAGCTCGGCCTTGATGCGCTGCACCGCGAAATCGGTCACGCCGGCCACGCACTGCACCGTCTGCGTGATGGCCAGGATGTTGCGCGAGCCCACCGAACCGTCGGCGTTGCGGTAGCCCTCGAAGGTGTAGCCTTCCAGCGGCGGCAGGGCGGGCGGTTTGACCGTGGCGATGGGCAGGCCATCGAGCCCGGGCGCCACCGGCATGCGCATCACGCGCTCGTGCACCCAGCTGCCGCGCGGCAGCGCTTTCTGTGCATAGCCGATCACCACGTTGTAGCGGACGATGGCCGCGCCCTCGGCCAGGTCGGACAGGGCCACCTTGTGACCCTGGGGCACGTTGTCCACCAGCACCAGGCCGTCGGCGAACGCGGTGCCGGCCTTCAGGCCGCCGTCGTTCGCGACGATGGCCACGTTGTCGTTGGCGTGGATGCGGATGTAGAGCGGCGAGGCTCCGGAGGCGGGATTGCTCATCGTGAGGACCTTTTGTTGCTTACAGCACCTTGTGGCCGGTCAGCATCGTGGGCAGCCAGGTGGAGAAGGCCGGCACGTAGGTCACCAGGGTGATGGCGATGAAGATCGCCAGATAGTAGGGCCAGGCGGTTTTCGTCGCCTCCCCGATGGATATCTTCCCGATCGCGCAGCCGATGAACTGCACCGTGCCCACCGGCGGGTGCACCAGGCCCAGCGCGCAGTTCAGCAGCAGCATCATCCCGAACTGCACCGGGCCCACGCCCATCTGGATGGCCAGCGGCAGGAACAGCGGCGTCGTGATCAGGATGTGCGCCGCCATGTCCAGGAAGATGCCCAGGAAGATCTGGATGATGTTGATGTACAGCAGCATCAGCCAGGGACTGGAGGTGGCGGCCAGCAGCACCGTCTCGATGGCGTCAGGAATCTCCAGGTAGGCCATCTGGTAACGCAGCATGTTCGACACGCCGATCAGCAGCAGGATCACGCCGGTGGTCTTCGAGGCCTTGGCCAGCGACTTGAAGAGCTTCTCGCGCGACATCGTGCGGTAGGCCACCACCGTGAGCAGCAGCGAATACGTCACCGCGATGGCCGCCGCCTCGGTGGCCGTTGCCACGCCCTTCATCACGCACACCAGGATGATCACGATCACCATCAGGCCGGGAATCGCGGCCAGGAAGGTCTTGGCCACCATGCCCCAGCCGGGGAAGCGCTCGACCATCGTGCTGCCGTCGGTGCGCTTCGGGTAGCCGTGCTTGGCGGCCTGCCAGTAGGCGGCCACCAGCATGCACACCATGATCCAGAACACCGGGATCAGCCCCGCGAACATCAGGTCGCCAATGGACACGCCCTTGATGATGTGTCCGTCGATGGTGCCCACCGCGGCCTGCGCCGCGAAGGCGTAGATGATCATGTTGTGCGAGGTCGGCATCAGCGCGCCCGAGAGCGAGGCGTGCGTCGTCACGTTCACCGCGTAGGCCGCGCTGTAGCCCTCGCGCTTCATGATCGGGATCATCACGCCGCCCATGGCCGAGGTGTCTGCCACGGGCGATCCGGAGACGCCGCCGAACAGCGTCGACGCCACCACGTTGGCCAAGCCCAGGCCGCCCTTCCAGTGGCCGACGAGGCTGCGCGCGAAGGCGACGATTTTGTCGGCGATGCCGCCGTGCAGCATCAGCTCGCCCGAGAAGATGAAGAACGGAATGGCCAGGAACGAGAACACGTTCATGCCCGAAACCATCATCTGGATGGCGGTCTCGAACGGCAGGCCTTCGTAGGCAAAGGTGGCCAGGCAGCTCAGCCCGATGGCGAAGGCCACCGGCATGCCGAGCAGAAGGAAGAGCACGAAGCTCAGCGACAGCACTGTCAATGCCATGATGGAACGACCTTCCGGTCTGTGAACTGAGCCGCCAGGTGCTCGAGGGAGAAGAGGGTGATCAGCACCCCCGCAAAGAGAACCGGCACGTAGCGCACGGCCTCGGACATGCCCAGCGTGGGAATGGTCGATTCGCGCGTGGACACGGCCATCTCGGCGCCGCCCGCGAACAACGCGATGGCGAAGCCGATGGTCAGCACATAGACGAGCGCCTTGCACCAGAACTGCGCCTTGGGCGGCAGTGCCTTCACCAGCGAATCGAGTCCGATGTGGCCGGCGTCGCGCACGCCGGCGGAAGCGCCGAACATGGCGACCGAAATAACAAGCAGCAGCGCGACCTGCTCGACGTACGGCGGGGCGTCATTGAAGACATAGCGCAGCACCACGCCGTAGACGACGACTGCGAGCAGGCCGACAAGGCACACGCAGGCGATGTACATCGCCCAGCGCGACAGCCGTGCGTTCAAGTGGGTCAACAAGTGCATAGGGATTTCCTGCCTTGCTCCTTCCCCCTTTGGGGGAAGGCTGGGATGGGGGCGGCGCCCAACGAGCGCCATTTGGCGGCCGAGGCCGTCGTGCCCCCACCCCAGCCGTCCCCCGGAAGGGAAAGGAGCGAGGCCGCGGGCCTCATTTGGTGTTGACGATCTCTTGAACCAGCGCCTTCTGCTCCGGCGTGGTCGCGAACTTGTCCCACACCGGCTTCTCGACGTCGACGAAGCCCTTGCGGTCGATGTCCGCGGCCGGAACGATCTTGGCGCCGCCCTTGATGACGGCCGCCTTGGCATCCTTCTCGCGCGGCTCCCACAGCTTCACGTAGTAGGGCACGGAGTCTTTCGCGGCCTTGCGGATCGCGGCCTGTTCTTCCTTCGTGAGCGTGTCCCAGATCTTCTTGGAGAACACCAGCACCTCGGGCGTCATGACGTGCATGGTCTCGGAGTAGACCGGCGCGGCCTCGAAGTGCTTGGCTTCTTCGTACGAGGGGTAGTTGTTTTCGGCGGCGTCCACCAGGCCGGTCTTCAGGCCGGTGTAGACCTCGGCGATGGGCATCGGCGTGGGCGACGCGCCGGTGGCGCTCACCAGGCTCACCATCAGGTCGGAGGGCTGCACGCGGATCTTCAGGCCCTTCATGTCGGCCACCGACTTGATCGGCTTCTTGGCATACACCGAGCGCGCGCCGCTTTCGTACATGCACAGGCCGATGAAGCCGGCCTTCTCGAACGCGGCCAGCACCTTGTCGCCGGCCGGGCCGTACATGGCCTTGCGGAAGTGCTCGATGTCGCGGAACAGGAAGGGCAGCGACGGAATCACCGACTCCGGCACGATGCCGTGGAACGAGGCGCTGCTCACGCGCACCATGTCCAGCGCGCCGATCTTCACCTGCTCGACCGTGTCCTTCTCCGAGCCCAGCGAACTGTCGGCGAAGATCTTGATGTTGTCCTTGCCGCCCGTGGCCTTCGACAACTCATCGCCCATGAACTTCACCGCCTGGTTGGTGGGAAAGTCCTTGGCGTGCACTTCGGCGGAACGGAAGGTTCGCGCCATCGTGACGTTCGATGCCGTGAGTGCGATCAGGCCGATCGCGATCAAGCCTGCCAGCTTCTTCATTTGTAGTGATTTCATTTTGAATAGCTCCTCGGTGGATGAAAAGAAAACGCAGTGGATGAACAACAGGGTCAGATGCCGAAAGCGGGCTCCGCGAGGCCTTGTGCGCCGGGCCGCAGCGCGAACACGCCGCCGGCCAGTGGCTGGTCCGACAGGTCGATGCCGCCGGGTCGGATGGAGGTGACGAAGAGGGTGTCGAGGTCCGGGCCGCCGAAGGCGCACATGGCGGGCTTCTTCACCGGTACTTCGAGCGAGCGGTCGAGCCGGCCATCGGGCGTGAAGCGGTGCACCAGGCCGGCGTCGTTGCCGCAGATCCAGTAGCAGCCGTCGGTGTCCATGGCGGCGCCGTCGGGGCGACCGGGCAGGGGCTTCATGTCGATGAACAGGCGGCGGTTGGTGGGCGTGCCGGTGTCCGTGTCGTAGTCGAAGGCCCAGACGGCCTGCACCGTGGGGTGCGAATCGGAGAGGTACATCGTGCGGCCGTCCGGGCTGAAGGCCAGGCCGTTGGGCACGATGAGGTCGTCGAGGCGCGCAGCGGCGTCGTTGCTGCCCTTGCCGTAGCTGTAGAGGCGGCCGACGCGCGCACCGGCCGCCATGTCGAGCAGCATCGTGCCGGCCCAGAAGCGGCCCTGGCGGTCGCAGCGGCCGTCGTTGAAGCGCATGGCCGGTGCCGCGTGCACGACGGGGGCGAGCGGGCTGGCAGGCAACGTGCCGTCGGCCTGCGGCTTCAGCGAGAACAGGCCGCTTTCCATGCCGGCGAGCCATTCGCCGGGCACGTCGGCGCGCGGTGCGATGCAGGCGATCATTTCGTTCGCCGTCCATTGCGCATGGCCTTCGCTCGCGTGCCAGCGATTCAGCATGCGCGCCGGAATGTCGACCCAGTACAGCGCCTGCTGCGCGGCATGCCACACCGGGCTTTCGCCGGTGCCGTTGCGCGCGTCGAGAACCAGTTCAGCTTGCATCGCCGAAGGGGCCTTGCGCGGTGAAGGCGCCGCCCTGGTAGATGGCGTTCGGGTCGGTCGGCGCGACAGGTGGTTGTGCCTCGACCTTGTCGCGGAACACCTCGGAGCTGTCCTGTGGCACGAAGCCCAGGTGCGCGGCCGCGCTGTTGTCCCACCAGATGTCGCGGTTGTCCGACATGCCGTAGACCACCGTGTGCTTCACGTCCGGCGTGAACAGCGATTTCTCGATCAGCGTCGTGAGGTCGCGGTAGCTGAGCCAGGTGCTCATCATCCGGCGGTTGGCCGGTTCGGGGAACGACGAGCCGATGCGGATGCTCACGGTCTCGATGCCCCAGCGGTCGAAGTAGAACTGCGCCATGTCCTCGCCGAAGGACTTCGACAGGCCGTAGTAGCCGTCGGGCCGGCGCACGGCGTGCGCGTCGATGTGTTCGCTCTGCTTGTAGAAGCCGATCACGTGGTTCGAGCTCGCGAACACCACCCGCTTCACGCTGTGGCGGCGCGCGGCTTCGTAGATGTGGAACACGCCCTTGATGTTGGCTTCGAGGATTTCCTCGAACGAACGCTCGACCGACACGCCGCCCAGGTGGACGATGGCATCGCAGCCTGCGACCAGCGCGTGCACTGCCGCCTTGTCCGAGAGATCGCAGGGCACGACTTCCTCTCCCGCATCCGCGGCCGGCGAAAGCGAAGCGATGTCCGACAGGCGCAGCACGCCGGCAAAGGGTTTGAGCCGCTCGCGCAGCACCTTGCCGAGTCCGCCGGCCGCGCCGGTCAGGAGGAGGCGGTTCATCTTCTTGTCTGTCATCTTTGCGCGTCCATGCGTACAGGAGTCATGGTTTCCGAGGGCCCGCCGTCACGGTGCTTTTCTGAAAGCGGCCGGTACGATGCCGACGGAGCAAAGGCTGAAGGGCGCTGCATGTCGGTGCCGTGGAAACCGAAAGCCGCAGGCGAAATCGCCAGCGGCGCCAGGAAGTGCGTGATAAGTTATCTGTTGTCGTACAACTAGTTTGGAGATTATCATCGTGGCCATGGCTCAGTCGACTGCGGGTAATCCCTTGGAATCACAGGCGCCGGCGGAAACGGCGTCTGCCGCTTCGGCTGCGGGGGGCGCTTTCGTGGGGCGTCCGCGCCAGCGCGCACGCGGCCTCGCGCATGGGCTGGTGGAAGACCTTGGCGAAAAAATCCGCAGCCAGTCGCTGCGCCCGGGCGACAAGCTGCCCACCGAGTCGGCCATCATGCAGGCCTATGGCGTGAGCCGCACCGTCGTGCGCGAGGCGCTGTCGAAGCTGCAGGCCGGCGGGCTGGTCGAGACGCTGCACGGCGTGGGCACCTTCGTGCTCCAACCGCGGGCGGGCGGGGTGTTTCGCCTCGATCCCGGCGAGATCGCCGCGTCGGTGGACGTGCTGGCCGTGCTGGAGCTGCGCATCAGCCTGGAAACCGAATCAGCCGGCCTCGCCGCGAGCCGCCGCACCGACGAGCAACTGATCGCCATGCGCCAGGCGCTCGACGACTTCGAGCGCAACGTGGTCGTGGCGGGCGACACCGTGGGGCCGGACTTCCGCTTCCACCTGCAGATCGCCGAGTCGACCGGCAACCCCTATTTCGCGGACATCATGCGGCACCTGGGCACCACGCTCATTCCGCGTACGCGCATCAGCGCCATCCGTACGCACGAAGGTGGCGCACCCTACCTGAACCGGGTCAACCGCGAGCACGAAGAAATCTATGCGGCCATCGCGCGGCGCGACCCCGAGTCGGCGCGCGCGGCCATGCGCATCCACCTGACCAACAGCCGCGAGCGGCTGCGCCTGGCGCAGGAAGCCGCGCAGCAGCAGAAGGCGAAGGCCGATGCGGCTGCAGGCACGGCCGCGCCGTCGCCCGACGACATTCCCTCCAGCTGAATTTTCTTGTCGGCCAGACTGGACAAGTTGTTTTTCTAGTTGTACGATGACTGATAACTCATTCGGCCGCGCGGACGAGGCCGTGACGATCATCGAACAACCGGAGGCAACAACATGACCATCAACCGACGCGGCGCGCTGGGCGCCGCCCTGGCCACGACGCTGGCTGCCAGCCTGCCCCTGAGCGCGATTGCGCAGGGCGGCGGCGGCAACTGGCCCTCGAAACCGATCCGCATCATCGTCCCGTACCCGCCGGGCGGCTCGTCCGACATCATTGCGCGCTCCATCAGCCAGCCGCTGTCGGAGGCTCTGGGCCAGTCGGTCATCATCGACAACAAGGCCGGCGCCAACGGCAATCTCGGCGCCGACCTGCTGGCCAAGGCGCCGGCCGACGGCTACACGCTGATGCTGTGCGACCTCGGCGCGCTGGCCATCAGCCCGTCGCTGTACCCCAAGCTGCCGTTCGATCCGTCGAAGGATTTGCGCAGCGTCTCCATGCTGGCCTACTCGCCCCACCTGCTGGTGGTGCACCCCTCGGTGCAGGCGAACACGCTGAAGGAACTGGTCGAGCTCTCGAAGAAAAGCGACTTCAACTTTGCCGTGACCGCCAGCGGCAGCACGGCGCACCTCGCCGGCATCGAGCTGCAGCGCAGGGTCGGCGCCAAGTGGGAATACGTGCCCTACAAGGGCGGCGTGCAGGCCGTGCTCGACACCGTGTCGGGCCAGACGCAGGTGCTGATGAACGGCATGCTCGCCACCTACCCGCACGTGCAGTCCGGCAAGCTCAAGCTGATTGCCGTGTCCAAGTCCACGCGCATGCCACTGATCGGCAACGTGCCGACCATCGCGGAACAGGGCGCCCCCGGCTACGAGTCGGGCACCTGGCAGGGCGTGGTCGCGGCGCGCGGCGTGCCCGACGCGGTGATCGCCCGGCTCAACAAGGAACTGGTGCGCATCATCCGTACGCCGGACATCCGCGCACGCCTCGCGGGGCAGGGCGCGGAAGTCGTGACCATGACCGTGGCCGAGCAGGACCAGTTCTTCGCCAAGGAGCGCGCGCGCTGGGCGCAGGTCATCAAGGAAGCCAACGTCAGGCTCGACTGACCGGCTGCCGCACATCTTTTTCTTTCCCCCCAAATCTTCACTGGACTCTTCCCGATGAACCCGCAAGAACTCAAGACCATCATGGGCTCCGGCCTGCTCTCGTTTCCGCTGACCGACTTCGACAGCAACGGCGACTTCAACAAGAAGGGCTATGTCGAGCGTCTCGAATGGCTCGCTCCCTACGGCGCGAGCGCTCTGTTCGCGGCCGGCGGCACGGGCGAGTTCTTCTCGCTGACCGGCGAGGAGTACCCCGGCATCATCCAGACCGCGGTAGACACCTGCCGCGGCGTGGTGCCGATCATTGCGGGCGCCGGCGGCCCCACGCGCTTCGCCATCCAGTGCGCTCAAGCGGCAGAGAAGGCCGGCGCGCACGGCATCCTGCTGCTGCCGCACTACCTCACCGAAGCCGGCCAGGAAGGCCTGGCCGCGCACGTCGAGGCCGTGTGCAAGAGCGTGAAGTTCGGCGTGATCGTCTACAACCGCGCGTCGAGCCGCCTCAAGCCCGACACGCTTGCCGGCCTGGCCGAGCGCAACCCCAACCTCGTGGGCTTCAAGGACGGCATCGGCGACATCGAGGCCATGGTCGCCATCTACCAGAAGATGGGCGACCGCTTCGCCTACCTGGGCGGCCTGCCCACGGCCGAGGTCTATGCCGCTGCCTACAAGGCCATGGGCACGCCGGTGTATTCGTCCGCCGTCTTCAACTTCATTCCGAAGACCGCCATGGACTTCTACAAGGCCGTGGCCGCCGACGACCTGCCGACGCAGCACCGCCTGCTGAAGAACTTCTTCATGCCCTACCTCGAGCTGCGCAACCGCACGCCGGGCTATGCGGTGAGCATCGTGAAGGCGGGCGCCAAGATCGTCGGCCACGACGCGGGCCCCGTGCGTGCACCCCTCACCGACCTGAAGCCCGCCGAGATGGAGCAACTCAAGGCGCTGATCGACGCGCTCGGCCCCCAGTAAGCCGGCAAGCTGTCTAACACGAACAACAACACGGAGACAAGGCAATGTTCCTCAAGAAGCTCTTCCTGATCGCCGCCGCGGCGGCTGCGTTCTCGGGCTGCTCGATGATGCCGGCGGGCAATGCGGCATCTGCCTCGCCCGAAGTGACCGCCGCCGCCGAGCGCCTGCGCATCGCGATGATCGATCCGACCGCCGCCGCCCTCGGCGCGCTGGTGGCCGACGACCTCAGCTATGGGCACTCGAGCGGCAAGGTCGACACCAAGGCCAGCTTCATCGGCGACCTGGTGGACGGCAAGTCGGACTTCGTGGCCATCACGATCACCGACCAGACCATCAAGGTGGTCGACGGCAACACCGCCATCGTGCGCCATTCGCTCGCTGCGGAAACCAACGACTCGGGCAAGCCCGGCAAGGTGGCGCTGAAGATCCTCGGCGTCTGGCAGAAGCAGGGCGGCAACTGGAAGCTGCTGGCCCGCCAGGCCGTGAGGATCTGATGCGGTTTTGGATTGATTCGAAATGACATCTTCAGATTCCACCTCTCCCGTCACCGGTGCCCCCGTCGTCACTGGCATGCGCGTGGTTCCCGTCGCGGGCCACGACAGCATGCTGATGAACCTCAGCGGCGCGCACGGTCCGTTCTTCACGCGCAACCTGCTGATCCTGACCGACAGCGCCGGCCACACCGGTGTCGGCGAAGTGCCGGGCGGCGAGAAGATCCGCCAGACGCTCGAAGACGCGCGCGGCCTCATCGTGGGCCAGCCCATCGGCCGCCACAACGCCGTGCTCAACAGCATGCGCAGCGCCTTCGCCAACCGCGACAGCGGCGGCCGCGGCCTGCAGACCTTCGACCTGCGTGTGACCATCCATGCAGTGACGGCGGTCGAGGCGGCGTTGCTCGACCTGCTCGGCCAGCATCTCGAAGTGCCCGTGGCGGCCCTGCTCGGCGAAGGCCAGCAGCGAGACGCGGTGCAGATGCTCGGCTACCTCTTCTACGTAGGCGATCGCAAGAAGACCGACCTGCCGTACGAGACCGATCCCGGCGCCGACAACGATTGGTTCCGCCTGCGCCACGAAGAAGCCATGACGCCCGAGGCCATCGTGCGCCTCGCCGAGGCCACGCACGCGCGCTACGGCTTCACCGACTTCAAGCTCAAGGGCGGCGTGCTGCGCGGCGAGGAAGAAGTCGAGGCGATCCGCGCGCTGCACGAGCGATTCCCGCAGGCGCGCGTCACGCTCGACCCGAACGGCGGCTGGCTGCTGCAGGACGCGATTCGCCTGTGCCGCGACCTGCACGGCGTGATGGCCTATGCCGAAGACCCGTGCGGCGCCGAAGGCGTGTTTTCCGGACGCGAGGTGATGGCCGAATTCCGCCGCGCCACTGGCCTGCCGACCGCCACCAACATGGTGGCCACCGACTGGCGCGAGATGGTGCACAGCCTCTCGCTGCAGTCGGTCGACATCCCGCTGGCCGATCCGCACTTCTGGACCCTGCAGGGCTCGGTGCGCGTGGCGCAGCTGTGCCAGGCCTGGGGCCTGACCTGGGGCTCGCATTCGAACAACCACTTCGACGTGTCGCTCGCCATGTTCACGCACGTCGCGGCCGCGGCGCCGGGCAAGGTCACTGCGATCGACACGCACTGGATCTGGCAGGACGGCCAGCACCTGACGAAAGAGCCGCTGCGGATCGAGGGCGGCTTCGTGAAGGTCCCCACGCGTGGCGGCCTGGGCGTGGAGCTCGACATGGACGCGGTCGAGAAGGCACACCAGCTTTACCTGAAGCACGGCCTGGGCGCGCGCAACGACGCGCAGGCGATGCAATACTTGATTCCGGGATGGACTTTCGACAACAAAAAACCTTGCATGGTCCGTTGAAGGTTTAGTCTCCCGTTTCCATTTCCGCAGCCGGACACCCAGTGCTCCGGCTTCTTTCTTTCCATCGAGCAGCAAGGAACCCCTCATGCAAAACTTCGACAACCTGATCGGCGGCGAATGGCGTGCCGGCGCAAGCTACAGCCCCAACCTCAACCCCAGCAACCTGTCCGACGTGCTGGGCCAGTACACCCAGGGCGACGCATCGCACGTCGAAGCCGCCGTCGCTGCCGCCACCGCCGCCTTCCCGGCCTGGGCCACGGGCAGCATCCAGGCGCGCTCCGATGCGCTCGACAAGATCGGCACCGAGATCCTCGCGCGCAAGGAAGAACTCGGCACGCTGCTGGCGCGCGAAGAAGGCAAGACGAAAGCCGAAGGCATCGGCGAAGCCACCCGCGCGGGCCAGATTTTCAAGTTCTTCGCCGGCGAATGCCTGCGCCTGTCGGGCGAGTTGCTGCCTTCGGTGCGGCCCAACATCGGCGTGGAAATCACGCGCGAGCCGGTCGGCGTGGTCGGCCTCATCACGCCGTGGAACTTTCCCATCGCCATTCCCGCATGGAAGATCGCGCCCGCGCTCGCTTTCGGCAACTGTGTGGTCCTGAAGCCCGCCGACCTCGTGCCCGGCTGCGCCTGGGCGCTGGCCGAAATCATCAGCCGTTCGGGCATCCCGGCCGGCGTGTTCAACCTCGTGATGGGCCGCGGCAGCGTCATCGGCAACGCGCTGGTCAGCCAYCCCGGCATCCATGCGATCAGCTTCACAGGTTCGGTCGGCGTGGGCCGCAACATCGCCGTGCAGTGCGTCACCAACCACAAGAAGGTGCAGCTCGAAATGGGCGGCAAGAACCCGCAGGTGATCCTGGACGATGCCGATCTCGCGCAGGCCGTGGAGCTCAGCGTGCAGAGCGCGTTCTATTCGACCGGCCAGCGCTGCACCGCGTCGAGCCGCCTCATCGTCACCGAAGGCATCTACCCCAAGTTCATCGAGGCGATGAAGGCGCGCATGGCAAAGATCAAGGTCGGCGATGCGCTGGCGCAGGGCACCGACGTGGGCCCCGTCTCGTCCAAGTCGCAGCTCGACCAGGACATGGAATACGTCGCCATCGGCAAGGGCGAAGGCGCCACGCTGGCCGCTGGCGGCGAGCTGCTGAAGCTCGAGACCGACGGCTACTANACCGGCCAGCGCTGCACCGCGTCGAGCCGCCTCATCGTCACCGAAGGCATCTACCCCAAGTTCATCGAGGCGATGAAGGCGCGCATGGCAAAGATCAAGGTCGGCGATGCGCTGGCGCAGGGCACCGACGTGGGCCCTGTGTCGTCGAAGTCGCAACTCGACCAGGACATGGAATACGTCGCCATCGGCAAGGGCGAAGGCGCCACGCTGGCCGCTGGCGGCGAGCTGCTGAAGCTCGAGACCGACGGCTACTACATGTCGCCCGCGCTCTTCAGCGAATCGGCCGCAACCATGCGCATCAACAAGGAAGAGATCTTCGGCCCGGTGGCCAGCGTGATCCGCGTGAAGAACTACGAAGAGGCGCTGGCCACGGCCAACGACACCGAGTTCGGCCTGTCCGCGGGCATTGCGACCACCAGCCTGAAGTACGCCACGCACTTCAAGCGCCACAGCCAGGCCGGCATGGTGATGGTCAACCTGCCGACNGTTCGGCCTGTCCGCGGGCATTGCGACCACCAGCCTGAAGTACGCCACGCACTTCAAGCGCCACAGCCAGGCCGGCATGGTGATGGTCAACCTGCCGACRGCGGGCGTGGACTACCACGTGCCGTTCGGCGGCCGCAAGGGCTCGAGCTACGGTCCGCGCGAGCAGGGCAAGTACGCGCAGGAGTTCTTCACGACGGTGAAGACGGCCTACACGCTGGCCTGATCCTTTCGTCGTGGGCGGCTTTGAGCACGCTGTTGTGTTCAGGGCGCGCTCACGCCGACGGGGTACCTTGCTCCGCGAATGTCCCCCGCTTCGCTCCTCCTTTATTTCGCTGCGCGAGGCACCCCATCGGCGTGATCAATGGACGCAGCGCTTGCGCGGCCGGCACAACGACAGCGTCCATGTGCGAAGGGCATCGGGTGCTCCCCGCAGCGAAATAAAGGAGGAGCGAAGCGGGGGACATTCGCGGAGGGGAGCACCCGATGGCCTTCGCACACGCCCCGAAAGAACACCAGAGCAATTCAGGAAGGCAGCGAAGACACCGGCACACGACGCCGCCGCCGCATCAGGTATTCCACGAGCTCGAACAGACCTTCACTCAGCAACGCCAGCGCAGCCGCCGGCAATGCGCCCGCAACGAGCAGTTCGCGGTCGTTGAGCGCCAGCCCCGTCACGATGCGCTCGCCGAAGCCACCCGCACCGATGAAGGCCGCAATGGTCGCAGTGCCGATGGCGATCGAGGTCGCGGTGCGCACACCCGCCAGCAGCGTGGGCAGCGCCAGCGGCAGCAGCACCAGCCGAAGGCTCTGCGGCGGCGTCATGCCCAGTGCAGTGCCGGCCATCCGCAGGCCATTGGGCACCTCGGCCAGGCCCGTCACCGTGTTGCGCATGATCGGCAGCAGCGAATAGAGCGTCAGCGCGATCAGCGCGGGCAGCGCGCCAATGGCGCCCAGCATCGAGATCAGCACCGCCAGCAGCGCCAGCGACGGCACGGTTTGCAGCAGACTCGCGAAACCCAGCACCACCGCGCGCAGCCGCACATGCGCAAACACCAGGATCGCCAGCGGCACGCCGATGAGAATCGCGACGCCGACCGACACCGCCACCAGCAGCAGATGCTGCCGCGTGAGCTTCCACAGGTCCGGCCCGAGCAGCTTGGCCATGAAGCCGCGCCGCGCCTCCTGCGGCTGCGCCTTAGCGCCCTTGCCCGCGCTCGCGAGAAAGTCGCGCGCGATGGTGTCGAAGGGCACGCTCTGCAGCTCGGCGCGCGCATTCATCGCGATCATCGCGTGCTCGTCGATGCGGCCTTCGAGTGTCTTCAGCGCGGCCCAGGCCTGCGGCAGCCGCGTGGGCAGGTCGAGCTTGTAGAGCACCACCGCGTCGTAGCGTGGAAAGTACTTCTTGTCGTCTTCCAGCACGCGCAGGCCGAGGTGGTCGATCTTGGCGTCGGTGGTGTAGATGTCGATCACGTCGATTTGCTTCGCGGCCACCGCGTCGTAGGCCAGCCCGTGGTCGAGGCCGGTGGGTGCCTGCGTGAAGCCGTAGCGCTCGGCGAGGCCCTTCCAGCCGTCCGCGCGGCCGATGAATTCGTTCGACAGGCCGAACTTCAGCTCGGGGTGCTTCGCCAGGTCGCTCAGCGTGCGCAGGCCGAGCCGCTCGGCATCGGCCGCTCGCACCGCGAGTGCATAGCCGTCGTTGAAGCCCAGCGGAATGGCCACGCCCAGGCCCATCGGCGCGAGCGCCGCGTTCATGGCCTCGCGCGTGTCCGCCGGCGAGCCCTTGAGGATTTCGAGCGCGATGGTGCCGGTGTATTCGGCGTACAGGTCGATGGCGCCCGAGCGCAGCGCCTCGTACACGATGGCCGTGTTGCCCAGCCCCTGCCGCACCACCGGCGGCGAGGTGGTGTGCGGCGCCGCCGTCTGCGCCAGCAACTCGGCCAGGATGTACGACTCGGTGAAGCGCTTGGAGCCCACGCGCAGCGTCTCGTCCGCGGCTTGTGCGGGGGCGGACGCGACGGCAAGCCATGCGAGGGCGAACAGCAGGGCGGCGCGCCAGAGGCTGCGGGGCAGATGCATCCGGGCCAGTGTATAGACATCGTTCCGTTTGGCGTACCCGCCGCTCTCCTACACGCCGTGGTGCGCGGTGCCGATGGGGCGGGCCGCCGATCGGGCCCACAGTCGGTTGCCATGACGACCCGCTTCACGAAGAACGAACTCCCCGGCCCCGACGTCCACGGCCTGCGCGAGCTGCCGGGCGTGCAGGTCGATGGCTACAGCCTGCAGCTGCGCGACAAGGACGGTTTCGTCGGCGACCAGGCCAGCCAGACGGCCTTTCGCGAACTGCTCGAACGCTGGCGCAAGCGCCGCCGCAGGAACGGCAAGGACCCGCTGGGCGCTTCGCATTCGCGCGATCTCGGCAAGGGGGAACTCGACCGCGCGCTGCAGGAAAAGAAGGCCTCCGAAGCCTCCGACGTGATGCACGGTGCCATCGAGGAGTTCGCGCAGGAACTGGCCTTTGTGATCCAGCGCTTCATGCGCCAGCCCTCGTGGCGGAAGGTGCAGCGCATCGTGGTCGGCGGCGGCTTTCCCGAGAGCGATGTGGGCGAGCGCGCCATCCTGCAGACCGGCGCCATCCTCGAGGAGATGGGCCTGCACGTGCAGATCGGGCGCCTCTCGCACGACGTGGACGACGGTGGCCTGATCGGCTGGGCGCATCTTGCGCCGCCCGCCATGCTGAAGAAGCACGACGCGATCCTGGCGGTGGACGTCGGCGGCACCAACGTGCGCTGCGGCATCGTGAAGACGCGCCACCGCAAGGCGCGCGACTTCTCGCTCGCGAAGGTGGTGCGGCGCGAGAAGTGGCGCCATGCCGACGAGGGCCCCAACCGCGGCGGCATGGTCGATCACATCGCCGGCATGCTCAAGGACATGGTGATCTACAGCGAGCGCAAGAAGATCCGCCTTGCGCCCTTCATCGGCATCGGCTGCCCGGGGCTGATCCGGCGGGACGGCTCGATCGCGCGCGGTGCGCAGAACCTGCCGGGCGACTGGGAGAGCCAAGCCTTCCATCTGCCCAGCGAACTGTGGCGCCGCATGCCGATGATCGACTCGGGCCCGACGCTGGTGCTGATGCACAACGACGCGGTGGTGCAGGGCCTGAGCGAGCTGCCCTTCATGCGCGACGTGCGGCACTGGGGCGTGCTGACCATCGGCACGGGGCTGGGCAACGCGAGCTTCACGAACCGGCTTTGAGGCCGGGGCTTCATTGCCGGTCGTCGGGCTGCAGGCCTTCCAGCACCGGCGCGCCGCCACCCAGTGCCTTGTAGACCGCCACCAGCCCGACCGCGAGCCGGCTGGCGCTCTGTGCCCGGTCGCGCTGCGCCTGCAGCAGCGTGCGTCGCGCATCGAGTTCGACGCCGAAATCGGTAAGTCCGCCCGCATGGCGTGCATGCGCCAGCACCAGCGCATCGCGGCTGCGGCGTTCGCGTTCGGACAGATCGACCTGGCGCTGGCGCTCGGCGGCGTAGGCAGTGAGGGCAGAGTCGATCTCGTGCCAGGCCTTGAGTACGGTCTGCTGGAAGGCCACGGCCGCTTCCTGCTGCTGCAGCTCGCGCAGTTCGATGGTGTTTCGGCGGCGTCCGTTGTCGAAGATCGGCAGGCTGATCGACGGGCCCACGTGCCACTGCCGGCTGCCCCATTCGCCGAAACGCTCGCTGCCCACCGATTCGTAGCCGAAGCCGGCGCCCAGCGTCACGCGCGGATAGAGATCGGCCACGGCCATGCCGATGCGGGCCGTGGCGGCGTGCAGCTGTGCCTCGGCCGCCGCGATGTCGGGGCGGCGGCGCGCGAGTTCGGCGGGCTGGCCCAGCGCAAGGGCGGGCAGCGCCGAAGCGTCGGGGGCGTCGCCGGTGGCGGTGTCGGCCAGTTCGGTGTTCAGCGCACCGGGCGCGGCGCCGGCCAGCAGCGTGATGCGGTTCATCGCATCGGCTTCCTGCTGCAGCAGCGCGGGAATGCGTGCGCGCAGTTCGGCCACCAGCGCGCGCTGGCGTACCGGGTCCAGGTCGGTGACGAGGCCGCCGTCGGCGCGCGCCTGCACCAGTTCGAGCGACTCGGCGGCTGCCGCGATGTCGGCGCGCGCGATGCGCAGTTCGCGCTGCGTGCCGCGCAGCTCGAAGTAGTTGCGCGCCAGCTCGGCCTGCACACTGAGCCGGGCCTGCCGCAGCAGTGCGGACGAGGCGCTCGCGTCGGCATCGGCCGCCTCGATGGCCCGGCGCACGCGGCCCCACAGGTCGATCTCCCACGAGGCATCGAAGCCGGCCTGGTAGAGGTTGTAGGGCTCGCTGAGTGTGCGGATGAGCTGGTCGCGGTTGGAGACCGACGAGCCGAGCGCATCGATCATCCGCGTGGCGGCGCCGCTTTCGCTCTGGCGCTGCCGGGTGATGCCGGCGCTCGCATTCACCTGCGTCCCCTGCTGCGCCGCCGTGGTGCTGCGCTGCACGCGGCTCTGTGCGAAGCGCAGGGCAGCCGTCTGAAGGTCGGGGTTGCTTGCGAGCACCATGGCTTCGAGGCGGTCGAGCAACGGATCGTTGAACGCCTTCCAGTCGCCGGATGCGATGCCGCCGGTGGAAGCGCCTTGCCGTTCCGCGCCCAGCAGCGCGGGCGAGCCACCATGCCAGGCCGACCAGTCGGCGGGCGAGCGCACCTCGGCCGGCTTGTGATCGGGCCCCACGGCGCAGCCGGCGAGCAACAGGGAGAAGGCGAGCGCGGTCGCGGAGCGAGGAGCGGACAGAAGAGGCATGGCGTGCTCCCGGTTTCAGACAAGGCGGTTGCGGAACAGCCAGGCCGCCAGCGGCAGCGTGATGGCGGCGATGACGGCGAGCGGAATCAGGTTGTGCCAGACCGTGCCAAGTCCCACGCCTTCGAGGTACACGCGCTGCACGAGATCGATGGCGAAGCGCAGCGGGTTGGCCAGCGTGGCCACCTGCAGCACGTGCGGCATGTTGCGCACCGGCGTGGTCAGGCCCGACAGCAGCATCAGCGGCATCAGCAGCACGAACGCGTAGAGCATGGCCTGCTGCATGTTGGCCGACACAGCCGAGATCGACAGGCCGATGCCCACGCTCGCGACCGTGAAGAACACCAGCCCCGTGTACAGCGTGACGAGCGAGCCCGCCATCGGAATGCCGAACCAGAACAGCGCCACCAGCAGGATCAGCGACGACTGCACCAGCCCCACCAGCACCGGCGGCAGCGCCTTGCCGATCATGATCTCGAGCGGCGACATCGGCGTGACCAGCAGCTGGTCGAAGGTGCCTTGCTCGCGTTCGCGCGCCACCGACAGCGCGGTGAGCAGCAGCGTCTGCAGCATGCTGAGCGCGGCGATCATGCCGGGCAGCAGGTTCCAGCGCGTTTCGAGGTTCGGGTTGAACCATGCGCGCGATTCGATGACCAGCGGCGACGGTGGGGCGCCCGCGCGCGTGCGCAGTTCCGCGTTGTAGCGGTCGACCACCGCGCTCACGTAGCCCGCCGCCGAGCCCGCGGTGTTGGAGTTGCGCGCATCGAGGATCAGCTGGATCGTCGTGGTCTGCCCCGCGCTGAGCTGCTGCTCGAAGTTGGCGGGAATCTGGATGACGAGCAGCGCCTGCTCGGTGTCGATCACCTCGCGAATGTCGGCCTGCGAGCGCAGCGTGGCCACGCGGTGGAACACGCCTGTGCTGTCCAGGTGCGCGATGAGTTCGGACGAGGCGCCGTTGCGGCTCTGGTCGAGCAGCGCGTACGGTACGTTGGTGAGGTCGTAGGTCGCGCCGTAGCCGAAGACCAGGCTCTGCAGCAACGCCGGCGCGACCAGGATGGCGCGCGTGGCCGGGTCCTTGAGAATCGTCAGGAGCTCCTTGCGGCAGAGGTTGGCGATGCGCA
Organism: Variovorax sp. Root411; assembly: GCF_001425205.1. Classification (GTDB taxonomy): domain Bacteria; phylum Pseudomonadota; class Gammaproteobacteria; order Burkholderiales; family Burkholderiaceae_C; genus Variovorax. Next base: position 239,717 of record NZ_LMDW01000019.1, on the reverse strand, counting down.
TGAGGAAATCGATCATGGCGTCGGCCCTCAGTCGAGGCTCTTGCGCGTTACCGCGCGCGCCACCAGCAGCAGGCCCACCGCGTACGCCAGCAGGATCGCGCAGTTGCGCCAGATCAGCGGCCACACGTCACCGGCGAGGAACAGCGTCTTGATCAGGTCCATGAAGTAGGTGGCCGGCAGCAGGTGCCCCACCACCCACACGGCAGTGGGCACGTTGCGCAGGTCGAACAGGAAACCCGACAGCATCATCGAAGGCATGAAGGTCGCGATCAGCGCCACCTGGCTCGCGAGGAACTGATTGCGCGTGACCGACGAGATCACGAGGCCCAGGCTCACGGCCACGATCAGGTACAGCATCGAGCTGAACACCACCACCAGCAGCGAGCCGTACATGGGCACGGCGAACAGGTAGCGCGCGGAGAGCAGGCACAGCGTGAGCCCGAGCATGCCGACCGCGAAGTACGGAATGATCTTGGCCAGCAGGATCTCGACCGGCCGCACCGGCGTGACGAACAACGCCTCCAGCGTGCCGCGCTCCCATTCGCGCGCCATCACCAGCGCGGTGAGGAAGGCGCCGACCAGCGTCATGATGAGCACGATCAACCCTGGCACCAGATACCAGGTGCTGGTGTTCGCGGCGTTGAACCACATGCGCTGCTCGACGGCGACGCTGCCTGCAGCCGCGGCGCCGGCAGCGTCGCCGTTGCGGTCCGCCTGCCGCACGCCCGCTTGCGCGAGGGCGCCGCTCACATAGGCCTTGATGATGCTCGCGCGCCCTGCGTCCGAGCCGTGCACGATGAGCTGCACGCGTGCATTGCCGGCAGCGAGCGCGCGGGAGAAATCGGCCGGCACGCGCACGATGCCGTCGACCTTGCGCTCCTGCATCAGCTCCTCGGCGTCGTGCATCGAGCCCAGCAGTATTGGCGCGATGGTGGGCGAGAGCTGCAGCCCGGCGATGGCCTCGTGCGCGGTCGGCGAGGCGTCTTCCATGACCACCGCCACGGGCGCGTTCTTCACGTCGAGCGACATACCGTAGCCGAAGATCAGGATCAGCACCATCGGCAGCAGGATGCCGATGGCGAGGTTGCTGCGGTCGCGCAGCAGCTGGCGGAATTCCTTGCGCGTGAGGGAGACCAGGCGGGACCGGAAACCGTTCATGCCGCCACCTCTTCCGTGCTCTTGTGCCGCGCCTTCTCGACGATGCCGATGAAGGCCTGTTCCATGTCGATGCGCCTGTCTTCGCCATCGCCCAGCGCCTGCGCGCGAACCTCCTGCGGCATGCCGATGGCCAGCACCTTGCCTGCGTCCTGGATCACGATGCGGTCGCAGTACTCCGCCTCTTCCATGAAGTGCGTGGTGATGACGACCGTGGTGCCGCCTTCGGACAGCGCCGTGATGCGGCGCCAGAACTCGCGGCGCGCGAGCGGGTCGGCGCCGCTGGTGGGCTCGTCGAGGAACAGGATCTCGGGTTCGTGCAGCAGGCCGGTGGCCATCGCCAGGCGCTGCCTGTAGCCGCCGGGCAGCTGGCCGCTGGGAGAGTCGAGCGCGTGGGCAAGGTCGAACTGGTGCAGCACGGTGTCCATGCGCTCGCGCAGCTTCGCGCCGCGCAGGCCGTAGGCGCCGCCGAAGAACGAGAGGTTCTCGCGCACCGTGAGGTTGCCGTAGAGCGCGAACTTCTGCGAGACGTAGCCGATGCGCTGGCGTGCCTGTGCGCGTGCACGCCGCAGGTCGACGCCGGCCACGCGCAACTGGCCGCCACTGGCGGCCAGCAGGCCGCAGAGCATGCGAAAGGTGGTGGTCTTGCCCGCGCCGTTGGGGCCGAGCAGGCCGAATATTTCGCCGCGCCGCACCGAGAAGCTGGTGTTGGCCACGGCGACGAAATCACCGAAGCGGCGCACGAGGTCCTTCACTTCGATGACCACCTCGCCGGGTTTGCCGCCAGGCGTCGCCATGGCCGCTGGCGGGATGGTGTCGTTGGCGGGCGATGGCTGCGTGCGCAGCAGCATCATGAAGCCGTCTTCGAGGCGCGGCGCGACGGGTTCGGTATGCGCGCCGTCTAGCAACGCGTCGAGCCGCGCGCCGTCTGCTTCCGCGCGGCGGATGAAGCGCACCTCGCCGCCCTGCGGCACCGCATCGACGATGTCCTGCCGCGCGTCGAGCAGGCGAGCCTGAAGCAATCGCGGCGGCTCGCTGTGGGTCGGCGTTGCGACAAAGCAGAGGCCGCGCGCCCGGTCGCGCAGTTCGCCGGGCGTGCCCTGCGCTAGCAGCTTGCCGCTGCGCAGCACGAACACATGGCTGCAGCGCTCGGCCTCGTCGAGGTAGGCGGTGCTGACGATGACCGAGAGCTTTTCGTCGTCGACCAGTTGCTGCACGATCTGCCACAGCTCGCGGCGCGAGAGCGGGTCCACGCCCACGGTCGGCTCGTCGAGCAGCAGCAGGTCGGGCGAGCGCACCAGCGTGCAGGCCAGCCCGAGCTTCTGCTTCATGCCGCCCGAGAGCTTGCCGGCGGGGCGGCTGGTGAAGCGGCCGAGGTCGGTCATTTCCATCAGCCGTGCGTAGCGCTCGCGCCGCTGCGCGCGCGGCACGCCGTGCAGGTCGGCGTAGAGGTCGAGGTTCTCCTGCACGCTGAGGTCGTCGTAGAGGCCGAAGCGCTGCGGCATGTAGCTGATGCGATCCTGCACTGCCTGCGGATCGGCCGACACGTCGATGCCGAGCACGCGCAGCTCGCCTTCGTCGGCGCGCATCAGGCCGGCCATGAGGCGCAGCAGCGTGGTCTTGCCCGCGCCGTCGGGGCCGACCAGCGCGATGAGCGTGCCGGCGGGTATTTCGAGCGACACGTCGTCGAGCGCGTGCACGGCCGCGGCCGGCGCCTTCGGCACGAAGCGCTTGTGCAGCGAGCGTCCGGTCACGGCCGGCCCGGTGCCTTGCATTCAACAGCCCTCCGTGCGGGAAGTCTTGCCCCTTCCCCCTCCGGGGGAAGGCTGGGATGGGGGCAGGCAGAGCGCCCGATGGGTACGCCGCGCGCCCCCACCCCAGCCCTCCCCCGGAAGGGGAGGGAGCAATGCATGAAGAGGAGCGGTCATTCAGGGCCTGCCCGTCGAAGACAGCTGCAGCCGCACCGTGGCCGGCATGCCGAGCCGCAGCCGGTCCTCCTTGTCGTCGACCATCACGCGGATTTCGTAGACGAGGCTGCTGCGCAACTCCTCCGTTTGCACGGTCTTGGGCGTGAACTCCGCCACCGACGAGATGTAGCCGACCTTGCCCGCGATGGCCTCGCCGGGCTGGCTGTCGGTGCTCACGCGGGCCTCCTGCCCGGCGCGCACGCGGCCGAGGTCGGGTTCGGCCACATAGGCGCGCACCCACTTGGGATCGGTGATGGCGAGCGTGAAGGCCGGGCGCTGCGGCGAGGCCATGTCGCCCGGTTCGAGCAGGCGGGCGCGCACGACGGCGTCGATGGGCGCCTTGAGCTCGGCCTCCGTGAGCTGGTGGTTCATGAGCGCGAGTTCGGCGCGGGCAGATTCGAGCTGGGCCTGCGCCTGCCCGATGTCTTCCTTGCGCGGCCCGGTGACGACCAGCTGCTGCGCCTTGCGCGCGTTGTCGAGCTGCGCCAGCGCCACCTTGCGCCTGGCCTGTGCGCTGTCGAGATCCTGCTGGCTCACGGCGCGGCCGGCCGTGGTGGCGCCGATGGCCTGCAGGCGCGCGAACTGCTGCAGCGCCAGTTCGGCATCGGCCTGCGCGGCGGCCACCTGGGCGCCGGCCTGCGCCACTTCCTCGGGGCGGCTGCCGGTCTTCAGGCGCAGCAGGGCTTGCTCCTGCACGCCGATGCGCGCCTGCGACTGCGCCACGCGCAGAACCAGCGAGCGGGTGTCGAGCCGGCCCAGTATCTGCCCGGCGTGCACGCGGTCGCCTTCGCGCACCGCCAGCTCGGCCACGCGCTCGTTGCCGTTGAAGGCCAGCGAGACCTGGCGCAGGTCGACGTTGCCGTACAGCACGAGCTGGTCGGAGGGCGTGGCCGTGCGGTGCGCGTACCACCAGCCGCCCGCTGCCGCGATGACTGCCACGGCGGCGATGGCGATGAGGGGTTTCCTGTTCATGGCGTGTGTCCTGACGAGGCTGCTGCTGTCCCGGGCCCTGCGTGATGTTATCAAATTGAAATTTGAATTTGAAGTATTTTTTCGTTTGGGTTAGCCTCGAGGCATGGCAACCCGCACTCCGCGCACCGACGGCAACACCACGCGCCTGCACATCCTCGAGACCGCTGGGCGGTTGTTCGCGGCGCAGGGTTTCGCGCACAGCACCAGCAAGGAAATCTGCACCCGCGCCGGCACCAACATGGCCGCGATCAACTACCACTTCGGCGGCCGCGACGGGCTCTACGAGGCGGTGCTGATCGAGGCGCACCGGCAACTGGTGAGCCTCGACGAGCTGATGGCGCTGTCCATGGAGTCCACCGATGCGCGCCTCAAGCTGCGGACCCTCCTCACGCACATGGTCGAGATGAGCGCGCAGCCGAAGGCGCCGTGGGGCTTCCGGGTGGTGCTGCGCGAGGCGCTGTCGCCGTCGCCGGCCATGCCGGCGATGATCCAGCGGGCGGTGCTGCCCAAGGCCAAGCTGCTGCGCGGCATCATCGGCGAGATCATGGGCCTGCCCGGCGACCATCCCTCGGTGCAGCGCAGCCTGCTGCTCACGGTGCTGCCATGCCTGGTGATGACGGTGGCGCCCAAGGACCTGAGCAGCAAGGTGCTGCCGGCCCTGAAAGACACCCGGGCGCTGGCGGACGACCTGATGCGCTACGTGCTCGCCGGGCTCGACGCCGTGGCAAAGGACGCCAGGGCCGCCGAATCGCCTACAGCTGGAAAGCGACGGTGAGCAGCAGTCCCTCGGCCACGTCGCGCAGCAGCCCCGGTCGCCGCGCGCGGTAGGGTTCGCCGGCCGAGGCGGTGGTCTCGATCCACTCGGCCAGCCAGTCGATGTTGTCCTGGCCGTAGAACACCACGGCGGCCTCGTGGTTCAGCAGCAGGCTGCGCAGGTCGAGGTTGATCGAGCCGCAGATGGCGAGTTCGTCGTCCAGCACCACGGCCTTGGCGTGCGCCATGAACGGCAGCATGCGAAAGCTCACGCCCGCGCGCGCGAGGTCGCGCATGGCGCGTGCGCGCACGAAGTCGGCCAGGCGGTGGTTCGACTTCGCCGGCATCGCGATGGTCACCTGCACGCCGCGCCGCGCGGCCAGCCGCAGCGCGTCGCGCAGGCCGTCGCCGGGCACGAAGTAGGGCGTGATCGCGAGGATGCGGTGCTCGGCGCGAAAGCACGCGTCGATCAGCAATGCATGCGCCGTGTCCTCGGTCTGGTCGGGGCCGCTCGGCAGGAACTGGGCCATGGCCGTGCCCGGGCCTTCGGGTACGTCGTCGCACGTGATGGCGCGGGCCTTGCGGCTGCGCACCGAGGTCCAGTCGTGATCGAACTGGCGCGCTGCCGCTGCGGCCACGCTGCCGCGCAGGTCGAACGAAAGGTCGTGCCAGGCCTCGGGATGCTTGTCGTTGCCGGTGAAGTATTCGCCCGCGAGGTTGCGCCCGCCGGACCAGAGCCAGCCGTCGTCGGCGATGGTGAACTTGCGGTGGTTGCGCAGGTTGCGCGGGCCGATGCGGCGCAGGCTGAAGAAGGGGCGGAACACCGCCACCTCGCCGCCCGCCGCCCGCAGCCGGTCGAAGTGATGGCGCGGCAGCGACAGCGCACCGAAACCGTCGAGCAGCACCCGCACCTTGACGCCTTCGCGCGCCCGCCTGGCGAGCCGCTCGATCACCGCATGGCCGAGCGGGTCGTCGCCGATGATGAAGGTGCACACGTCGATGCGCTCGCGCGCGCCGTCGATCACCTGCCACAGTGCCTCGCGCGCGGCCTCGCCGTCGGCATGCATGCGGATCGCGCAGCGCCCCGGCGGCGCGAGGCCGAAGCTCTCGATCAGGTCGGCGGCCCAATGGCCCGGCGGCACCGAACGCGGTGGCCGCGGCGAGCCCGCCGGGCGTAGCTTGCGCTGGCCGAACAGCAGGTACATCGGCAGGATGAAGTAGGGCATCAGCACCAGCCCCATGACCCAGGCGATGGCGGTGGTGGGTGCGCGCTGCTCGCGGCGCGCGCGCGTGGTCAGGACGTAGACCAGTAATGCGAAAGTGACGACGAGGAAATGCTGCGAAGGGGAGGGCAGCCAGTCGAACCTGTTGATCGGCATGGAGCGATGATGCCTCAGCGCCGCCTCGGAGCCTTGCCCCCGCCCTTCAGCGTTGAAGGAAGGCCGGCACGCCGCGCCCCTGCGAGGCCAGGAAGCGCATCATCGGATCGACCACCGCGCGCACCGCGGGGCGGTCGCCCACGCGTGTGCGCCAGGCCAGCAGCCGCGGCGTGGCGTCGGTCATGCCGGCGCCCTTGCGGTCGGCGAACACGCAGGCCATGTAGAAGGCGATGTCGGCAAAGGAGTAGGGGCCGGCGAGGTGCTCGCGCGTGGCCAGCAGGCCTTCCATCTCTTCATAGAAGCGCGCGCAGCCGGCGCAGGCCGCGACCGCCGCGGTGCTCTGCATGTCGTGCTGCAGGCCGAACAGCTTGATGACGTTAGGAAAGAAGACCTCGTCGGACTTCTGTTCCAGCTGCCGCGCGCGAGCCCGGTCGGCAATGCCTTCGGGCCACAGCGCCGGGCTGGGATAACGGTCTTCCAGGTATTCGAAGATCTGCGTCGAGTCGAAGAGCGAAACCTCGTCGTCGACCAGCACCGGTACCTGCTGCTTGACGGGGTTGACCCGAAGCACCTCGGGGTGCTTGGGCTCGTAGGCGTCGCCCTCGATGAAGGGCACCATGACCAGTTCGAAGGGCACGCCCTTTTCGCGCGCCGCGATCTCGACCTTGGCGCCGAACATGCTGAGGGGACCGGAGTAGATGTGAATCGTCATGGGCCCCGACTTCAACAGAAATGGCGCTTCAGGTCGAGCCCCAGACTTCCTGCGCCGTCTCCACCACGAGGCGCAGCTTGCTGCGCTGCGCTTCCACCGCGATGTTGTTGCCGTGCACCGTGCTGGAGAAGCCGCACTGCGGCGACAGCGCGAGCTGTTCGAGCGGGGCGTACCTGGCGGCATCTTCGATGCGGCGCTTGAGCTCGTCCTTGTCTTCCATCTCGCCGAACTTGGTGGTCACGAGGCCGAGCACCACGGTCTTGCCCTTGGGCAGGAAGCGCAGCGGCTTGAAGTCGCCGGAGCGGGCGTCGTCGTATTCCATGAAGTAGGCGTCGAGATCCATCTCTTTCAGCAGCGCCTCGGCCACCGGCTCGTAGTTGCCGGCCGCGGCGTGCGTGCTCTTGAAGTTGCCGCGACACAGGTGCATGGCCAGCAGCATGCCCGGCGGCTTCTGCGCCACCACCTTGTTGATGAAGGCGGCGTAGCGGTGCGGCAGCTCGTTGGGGTCGTCGCCGCGCTTGCGGGCGGCCTCGCGCATGTGCTCGTCGCACAGGTAGGCGAGGTTGGTGTCGTCCATCTGCACGTAGGTGCAGCCGGCGGCGGCCAGCGAGCGCAGCTCGTCGCCGTAGGCCTTGGCCACGTCGTCGTAGAACACAGGGTCGAGCTCGGGGTAGTGCTCCTTGCTGATGCCGGCGCGGCCACCGCGGAAGTGCAGCATCGTCGGCGAGGGGATCGTCACCTTCGGCGTGCGACCCGCCGACACCTGGCTCTTGAGGTACTGGAAATCGGCCAGCTGGATGTCCTTGATGTGGCGCACCTTGTCGATCACGCGCATCGCCGGCGGCGCCAGTTCCTCGGTGCCGTCGGGCTTGCGGATGGTGACCGGAATGTCGGTCTTCACGCCGCCGAGCTGGTCGAGGAAGTCGATGTGGAAGTAGGTGCGGCGGAACTCGCCGTCGGTGATGCTCTTCAGGCCGATGTCTTCCTGGAACCGCACGATCTCGGTGATGGCCTTGTCTTCGACGAGGCGAAGCTGCTCGGGCGTGATCTCGCCCTTGGCCTTCCGCTCGCGCGCTTCGAGCAGGTACTTGGGGCGCAGGAAACTGCCCACGTGGTCATAGCGGGCGGGCAAGGCGGCGTGCTGGGACATGGATGGCTCCGTCGTTGATTGGGGAAACGAATGGAACATCGTATCGCCTTCGAATCATCGGCGGCCGATACAAGTGACTCGGCTCCCCGCGCCGCGCCGACGGCCGACCCGCCCGCGGAAGCTGCAGCGAGCGATGATCGCGCAGTTCATCTGTTTATCGCGCAACAAGGGCTCCCATCAGAGACCGGCTAGGTAATTGCCTGCTCCGCCGGGTGTTGCAAAGTATTGAAAATAGCCCCGGTCCGCGTTCCGCCCCTCAAAGGAAAAACCATGCAAAGACGCCATCTCATCCAGACCGCCGCCCTGTCGGCGATTGCGCTCTCCATCGCCCTGGCCCTGCCGACGGCCAGCGCGCAGAGCAATACCTTCAAGATCGGCCTGATCCTGCCGATGACCGGGCAGCAAGCTTCCACCGGCCGTCAGATCGAAGCGGCCGCGCGCCTCTACATGGCCCAGAACGGCGACACCGTCGCGGGCAAGAAGATCGAGCTGATCGTCAAGGACGACGTGGCCACGCCCGACATCACCAAGCGCCTCGCACAGGAGCTGATCGTCAACGACAAGGTGAACGTGATCGCCGGCTTCGGCGTCACGCCGGCCGCGCTGGCCGCCGCGCCGCTGGCCACGCAGTCGAAGACGCCGCAGGTCGTGATGGCCGCCGCCACTTCCAGCATTACCGAGGCCTCGCCCTACATCGTGCGTTCGAGCTTCACGCTGCCGCAGGTGTCGGTTGCCATGGGCGACTGGGCACCGAAGAACGGCGTGAAGTCGGTCGTCACGCTGGTGGCCGACTACGGCCCCGGCAACGACGCCGAGAAGTTCTTCAGCGAGCGCTTCCAGCTCAACGGCGGCAAGGTGCTCGACAAGCTGCGCGTGCCGCTGCGCAACCCCGACTTCGCGCCGTTCCTGCAGAAGGTGCGCGACGCCAAGCCCGACGCGCTGTTCGTCTTCGTGCCCTCGGGCGCGGGCGCGGCCGTGATGAAGCAGTTCCTCGAACGCGGCATGGACAAGGCCGGCATCCGCCTGATCGCCACCGGCGACGTGACGGACGACGACCAGCTCAACGACATGGGCGATGGCGCGCTCGGCGTGGTCACCTCGCACCACTACTCGGCCGCGCATCCGTCCGCGATGAACAAGAAGTTCGTCGAGGCCTTCCAGAAGGCCAACCCCAAGATGCGCCCCAACTTCATGGCCGTGGGCGGCTATGACGGCATGCGCGTGATCTACGAAGCGCTCAAGACCACCAAGGGCCAGGGCGGCGGCGATGCGCTGCTGGCGGCCATGAAGGGCCAGGTCTTCGAGAGCCCGCGCGGCCCGGTGCTGATCGATGCGCAGACGCGCGACATCGTGCAGGACGTGTACCTGCGCAAGGTCGAGAAGAAGGACGGGCAGCTCTACAACGTCGAGTTCGACGTGATCAAGGGCGTCAAGGATCCGGGCAAGGCGAAGTAGCTGGGGGCTTGGTGTGCTCTGTTCGGGGCGCGATCACGCCGACGGGGTACCTTGCTCCGCGAATGTCCCCCGGCCTGCGGCCTCCTCCTTTGTTTCGCTGCGCAAGGCACCCCATCGGCGTGCTCGATCAGAGCAGTCGTTGATCAGCCGGCACAACGGCAGCGCCCACTGTGCACAGGGCACCGGGTGCTCCCCGCAGCGAAATAAAGGAGGAGGCGAAGCCGGGGGACATTCGCGGAGGGGAGTACCCGGTGGCCTGTGCACGCGCCCCGAACAAAAGCGCCAAGAACGCGAGTCACGCAACGCCATAGCGAAACACTGACATGTTGACCATTCTTTTCGACGGCATCGCCTACGGCATGCTGCTCTTCGTGCTCGCCGTCGGCCTGGCCGTGACGCTCGGGCTGATGAACTTCATCAACCTCGCGCATGGGGCCTTCGCCATGGCGGGCGGGTACCTCACGGTGTTCGCGATGCAGAAGCTGGGCCTGCCGTTCCTGGCCTGCCTGCCGTTCGCGTTCATCGTCGTCGCGCTGGCCGGGGCGTTGCTCGAACGCACGCTCTATCGGCCGATGTACGGCAAGCCTCACCTCGATCAGGTGCTTTTTTCCATCGGCCTCGCCTTCATGGCCGTGGCGGCCATCGATTACTTCGTGGGCTCGTCGCAGCAGAACGTGCAGCTGCCCGAGTGGCTGCGCGGGCGCACCGAAATCGGCGACGGTGCGCTGCTGCTGGGCATGGGGCACTACCGGCTCTTCATCATCGGCGTGTGCGCGGTGCTCACGGTGGTGCTGCAGCTCATCCTCTCGAAGACGCGCTTCGGTAGCCGCCTGCGCGCCGCGGTCGACGACCCGCGCGTGGCGGCCGGGCTGGGCATCAACGTGAACATCGTGTTCCTGCTGACCTTCGCCGTGGGCTCTGGGCTCGCGGGGCTGGGCGGTGCGCTGGGCGCGGAGATTCTCGGGCTCGACCCGACCTTTCCGCTCAAGTACATGATCTATTTCCTGATTGTGGTGTCGGTCGGCGGCACCTCGTCGATCACCGGGCCGCTCGCGGCGGCGCTGCTGTTGGGCATTGCCGACGTGGCGGGCAAGTACTTCATTCCGAAGATGGGTGCGTTCACCGTCTATCTGCTGATGATCCTCATACTGATGTGGCGGCCCCAAGGCCTGTTCACGCGCAAAGGGGGCCGCTGAATGAGCACGCCTTCTTCCGCGGCTGATTTCCAGTCGGCCCTGCTGCGCAAGACCCGCTGGCGCCCACTCGAATTCGTCGTCTGGGCCGCGGCTTTCGCGCTGCCGTTCGCGATGCCTTCGCATTCGCTGCTGATCAACGAGATCGCCATCGTCGCGCTGTTCGCGATGTCGCTCGACCTGATCCTGGGCTACACCGGCATCGTGTCGCTGGGTCACGCTGCCTTCTTCGGCTTCGGCGCGTATGCGGCGGCGCTGTTCGCCAAGCTCGTGATGCCCGACCCGACCGTGGGGCTCGTGGTCGCCACCGTGCTCTCCGCGCTGCTCGGCCTCGTGGCCAGCGTGACGATCTTGCGCGGCAGCGACCTCACGCGGCTGATGGTCACACTCGGCACTGCGCTGCTGCTGCTCGAGCTCGCCAACAAGCTCGACTGGCTGACTGGCGGCGCCGACGGTTTGCAGGGCGTGGTGATGGGGCCGGTGCTCGGCCTGTTCGAGTTCGACCTGTACGGCCGCACCGCCGCCTGGTACTCGCTGGCCGTGATGCTGGTGCTGTTCCTGCTGATGCGCCGGTTGGTGCATTCGCCGTTCGGCGCGACGCTCAAGGCGATTCGCGACAACCGGCTGCGCGCCATGGCCATCGGCATCCCGGTGGTGTCGCGCCTCGCGGTCATCTACACCATCGCGGCCGGCATCGCCGGTGCCGCGGGCGCGCTGCTGGCGCAGACCACCGGCTTCGCCTCGCTCGACGTGCTGGCCTTCGACCGCTCGGCCGACGTGCTGCTGATGCTGGTGATCGGCGGCGTGGGCTGGCTCTATGGCGGCGTGGCGGGTGCGATCGTGTTCAAGCTGCTGCAGACCTGGCTGTCGGCCGTGACGCCGCAGTACTGGATGTTCTGGATCGGCCTGATCCTGGTGTTGATGGTGCTCGTGGGGCGAGATCGTTTGCTCAAGCCGTGGGCGTGGTTCGGCAGTCCCGCGAAGAAGAAGGGCGGTGCGGCATGACCGACACCGTGCTCTCGACCCACGGCCTCGTGATGCGCTTCGGCGGCATCACGGCCACCAACAACCTGACGATGACGCTCAAGCGCGGCGCGCGTCATGCGCTGATCGGCCCCAACGGCGCGGGCAAGACCACGCTGATCAACCAGCTGACGGGCGTGCTCACGCCGACCGGAGGCAGCATCACGCTGCTGGGCGAAGACATCACCACGCTCGCGCCGCACAAGCGCGTGGCGCGCGGGCTGGTGCGCACCTTCCAGATCAACCAGCTGTTCGATTCGATGACGCCGCTCGAAACGCTGGCGCTTGTGGTGTCGCAGCACCAGGGCATCGGCGCGCAATGGTGGCGTCCGCTGGGCGCCAGCAAGGCGATCGTGGAGCGCGCTGCGCAACTGCTCGAACAATTTCATCTGAGCGACGTGGCGCAGCAGCAGGTGAAGCACCTGGCCTATGGCAAGCGCCGCCTGCTGGAGATCGCCATCGCGCTGGCCTGCGAGCCGCGCGTGCTGCTGCTCGACGAGCCGGTGGCGGGCGTGCCCGCCGGCGAGCGCGAAGAGCTGCTGCAGACCGTGGCCGCATTGCCGGCCGACGTGTCGGTGCTGCTCATCGAGCACGACATGGACCTGGTGTTCAGCTTCGCCGACCGCATGACGGTGCTGGTCAACGGCACGCTGCTGACCGAGGGCGACCCCGAAACGATTGCCAACGATCCCAAGGTGAAAGAGGTCTATCTGGGCCACGGAGAAACCGCCCATGTCTGAACTGCTGCGCATCGAGAGCCTGAGTGCCGGCTATGGCGAAGCCGTGGTACTGCACGACGTGGCGTTCGCACTCGGCGAAGGCCAGACGCTGGCGCTGCTGGGCCGCAACGGCACGGGCAAGACCACGCTGATCAATACGCTCGCGGGCGCGACGCGCCAGCATGGCGGCAGCATCGCGCTGGGCGGACAGGCGCTGCACAAGCTCGCGCCGCACCAGCGCGCGGCGGCCGGCATCGGCTGGGTGCCGCAGGAGCGCAACATCTTCAAGTCGCTGACGGTGCACGAGAATCTCACGGCGGTGGAGCGGCCAGGCAAGTGGAACCCGCAGCGCGTCTATGAGATGTTCCCGCGCTTGGCCGAACGCAAGACCAACCTCGGCACGCAGCTGTCGGGCGGCGAGCAGCAGATGCTGGCCGTGGGCCGTGCGCTGGTGCTCAACCCCAGGCTGCTGCTGCTCGACGAGCCGCTCGAAGGGCTCGCGCCGATCATCGTGGAAGAGCTGCTGCGCGCCATCCGCCGCATCACGCAGGACGAGGGGCTGGCCGCGATCATCGTGGAGCAGCATCCGCAGGCGATCCTCGCGATTTCCGACGAGGCAGTGGTGTTGGACCACGGCACCATCGTGCACAAGGACAGTGCCGCGACGCTGCGCACCCAGCCGCAGGTGCTGGACCGGCTGCTGGGCGTGGCGCGCTAGGCGACAAGTTCCGCCAGATGCGCCTTCCAGTCTTCGGCACGGCCCAGCCACGGGCCGATGTCGATGCGGCTGGCGCTGCCATCGGCCCGCGTCAGCAAGAAGGTCGGAAATCCCTGGCCGCCCACACGTTGCAGCAGCTGGCGGCTTTCGGCGATGTGCTGCGCGGTCGCTTCTCCCGCCAGGCGCTCGAAGGCCGACGCAAAGGCTTCGGCATCGAAACCGAGTTCTGCGGCCACCGCCTTCAGCACTTGCGCGTCGGCGATGCGGCCGCCTTCGACATAGTGCGCACGCTGCAGGCGATGCACCATGTCCAGCCCGCCGCCCGTGCGCAGCGATTCGGCCGCGAGGATGGCGGTGATCGGCGGCTCGGAATCCATTACCGCGCCGGTGTCGCGCAGCAGTCCCTCGAAGTAGCCTTCGCCGAAGGGCTGGCCCGTCATCTCGGCGATGCGCCGGTCGTGCGGCATCACGTACTCGCGCCACTGCGGCGTGATCGCGCGGCGGTTGGCGCCGGTCATCATGCCGCCGCCATGGAACGCGACCTGCAGGCCCGGCACGCTGCGCGCCGCGTCGACCAGCGGCGCCGCGGCGTAGCACCAGCCGCACAGCGGGTCGAATATGTAGTGCAGGGTGGCGGTGTCGTTCACTGCGGCCATTTCATTTCTCCCTTGATGACCTTGGCGCCGAGTTCCAGCGACGAGGCGCCTTCCAGCTTCGGGTAGCGCTTCTTCATCGCGGCGATCAGCGCGGCCGAGTCCTTGGCCTTGCCCGCTTCGATTTCGAAGGCCTTCAGGTAGTCGCGCGTGAACTTCGCCGAGGCCAGCGTGTACGGCGCCGAGCCGTTGGCGTTCGGCAGGTAGTGGCCGGGCACCACGGTCTTCGGGTGCAGGGCCTCGATGCGGCCCAGCGTCTTGATCCACTGTTGACGCGACTCGGGCGTCTGCGTATCGGCCACCCACACGTGGATGTTGGCCGAGACGGGGATGCCGCCGACCACCGCCTTCAGCGAAGGAATCCAGCCGAAGGTGCGCTCAGGCGTGGGGCCGTCGAGGCCGACGACCTGGATCTTGCGGCCTTCGAGCGCCAGGCTGTCGCCGGCGAGCGCCTCGGGCACGACCAGCGCCTTGGGCGCGTTGTCCTTGAGGATCGGGCCCCAGTGCGCGAGCTTGCCGTCCTTCGAGGCCTGGATCGCGGCCACGGTCTGCGGCGTGGCGACGATCTTCGCGTCGGGGAAGGCGGCCTGGATCACGTCGAGGCCGAAGTAGTAGTCGGGATCGCTGTGGCTGATGTAGACCGTGGTGAGCTTCTTGCCCGTGGCCTTGATCTTCTGCACCAGCGCCTCGGCATCGTTGCGCTGGAACTGGGCGTCGATCAGCACGGCGTCGGTCTGGCCGGTGACGATCTCCGAAGAGACCGGGAACATCGATTTCGTGCCGGGGTTGTAGACGTCGAGCTTGAGGGGCTCGGCGGCCTGGGCGGCAAGCGGGGCGAGGCTCAGCGTGGTGGCGAGGGCGGCGGCGGAGAGAAGGGCTCTGCGGAACATGGCGGCGATCTTTCTGAATGTGTGATGTGGAGAGGTGACAGCGCTGGATGCCCCGAATGTTAGGTTGCGCGAATCGAAACAAAAACCTGATGATTCACAACGAATAGTTTCGGATTTCGGCCAAATGAGCTTGCGGGTCGTCAGTCCGTGGCGCACCGCTCGAGGTGCGCGACCAGCAACTGCGCCGACGGCGACAACGCCGCCTCGCCGCGAAAGCAGATCGCAAAACGCCGCCGCGCCCAGGCATCGGTGAGCGGCATCAGCCGCAGGCCGAAGGCATCGGTGAAGGGCCGCGCCACCTCCGCCGGCACCACGCTGATTGCCAGCCCGGCCCGCACCACGCGCAGCGCCGCGTCGAAGTTGGACACCAGCACGCGGTACACCAGCGGCTTGCCCGCCACCGTCGCCTCGCGCGCCAGCATCAACTGCACGGCACTGAGGGCAGGCATGCCGACGAATTCGTGGTCGAGCACCTGCTCGAAGCGCACCTGCTCGTGCCTTGCGGCGGGATGCGAGGGGTGCGCGACGATGGCGAGGTGGTCGGAGCGGTAGTTGCGCCGTTCCAGGCCGTCGAGGTCCGCAGCGTCCCAGCACAGGCCGATGGAGGCGCTGCCCTCGCGAATGCCGCGCACGATCTCGGGGCTCACTCGCTCTTCCATGTCGACGCGGATGTTGCGGTGGTCCGGGTCCTTCAGAAAGCCCGCCACGTCTTCGGCCAGCGATTCGGCCATGACCGACGCCGAGGCCAGGATGCGCACGTGCCCGCGCGCGCCGCCGGCATAGGCGGCCATGTCGCGTTCGATGCGGTTCACGCTGCCGAGCATCGCGCGGGCGTGCTCCAGCAGGGTTTCGCCGGCCGGCGTGGGCACCACGCCGCGGCGCTTGCGCAGCAGCAGCGGCGTGCCCACCGCTTCTTCGAGCTGGGCCAGCCGCTTGCTGATGGCCGAGCCGACGATGCTGGCCTGCTCGCCGGCGCGCGCGATGCTGCGCGTTTCGCAGACGGCGACGAACAGGCGCAGGGTGGTGAGGTCGAGGTCTCTCATGATGTTCCGTTTGGGAAGCAATTGGCTTCCAAAATATACCTTCTGGACCGAATCGGAACTTCTAATATCAACACCGTAACCCTCACGACGGAGACAAAGTCTTGATTCACGCCTTCCTGCCGCCACGCGCGGTCGTTCGCGAAGTGGGCCTGCGCGACGGCCTCCAGAGCATCGCCCGCGTACTACCCACCGAACGCAAGCTCGAATGGATCCGCGGCGCGCACGCCGCCGGTCAGCGCGAGATCGAAGTCGGCTCTTTCGTGCCGGCGCACCTGCTGCCGCAACTGGCCGACACGGCCGAGCTGCTGGCCTATGCGAAGACCTTGCCGGGGCTTTTCGCCTCGGTGCTGGTGCCCAACTTGAAGGGTGCCGAGCGTGCCATCGCGGGCGAGGCCGATCTCATGATGGTGCCGTTGTCGGCCAGCCATGCCCACAGCCTTGCCAACCTGCGCAAGACGCCCGACGAGGTGGTGGCCGAGGTGGCCCGCATCCGCGCCGCACGCGACGCCGCGGGCTCGAAGACGCTCATCGACGGCGGCGTGGGCACGGCCTTCGGCTGCACGCTTCAGGGCCACGTTTCCCCCGACGAGGTGCTGCGGCTGATGCAGGCGCTGCTCGATGCGGGCGCCGACCGCGTGAGCCTCGCCGACACCGTCGGCTATGCCGATCCGGCGATGGTGCGCAGCCTGTTCGAGCGCGCGCTGCGCATCGCGGGCGACCGGCTGTGGTGCGGCCACTTCCATGACACGCGCGGCCTCGGGCTGGCCAATGTCTATGCCGCGCTGGAAGTCGGCGTCACGCGCTTCGACGCCTGTCTCGCCGGCATCGGCGGTTGCCCGCATGCGCCCGGGGCCAGCGGCAATGTCGATATCGAAGACCTCGTCTTCATGCTCGAGAGCATGGGCGTTGCGACCGGCGTCGATCTGCCGAAACTGCTCGACCTGCGCAAGCGCGTGGCGGGCTGGCTCGAAGGCGAAACGCTGCAGGGCACGGTATGGCGCGCAGGCTTCCCGAAAACCTTCGCGGCCACGGCGGGAGTTGCGGCATGAGCACGACCGGCACCCAAGAAAAGCGCCTGCCACTGGCCGGCATCCGCGTGGTCGAGTTCACCCACATGGTCATGGGACCGACCTGCGGCATGGTGCTCGCGGACCTGGGGGCGGAAGTCATCAAGGTCGAGCCCATCGAGGGCGACCGCACGCGGCACCTGCTGGGCGCGGGGGCGGGTTTCTTTCCCATGTTCAACCGCAACAAGAAGAGCATCGCGCTCGACCTCAAGAAGCCCGAGGGCATCGAGGCCGCGCTGCGCCTGTGCGCCACCGCCGACGTGGTGGCGCAGAACTTCAAGCCCGGCACCATGGACAAGTACGGCCTGGGCTACGCCGCCCTCGGCAAGCTCAACCCGCGCCTCGTGTATGTGAACCACACGGGCTTCCTGCCCGGCCCTTACGAACACCGCACCGCGCTCGACGAGGTGGTGCAGATGATGGGCGGACTGGCTTACATGACGGGCCGCCCCGGCGACCCGCTGCGCGCCGGCACCAGCGTGAACGACATCATGGGCGGCATGTTCGGTGCCATCGGCGCGATCGCCGCGCTGATGCAGCGCGCCGAGACCGGCAAGGGACAGGAGGTGCAGTCCGCGCTGTTCGAGAACAACGTGTTCCTGGTCGGCCAGCACATGCTGCAGTACGCCATCACGGGGCAGGCCGCAGCGCCGATGCCCGAGCGCATCTCGGCCTGGGCGCTGTACGACGTGTTCACCGTGAAGGACGGCGAGCAGATCTTCCTGGCCGCGGTGAGCGACGCGCAGTGGAAGACCTTCTGCGATGCGCTGGGCTTCGACGATCTGAAGGCCGACCCGGCCCTGCGCACCAACAACGACCGCGTGCGCTTGCGGCCCACGCTGCTGGCCGATCTGCGCCAGCGCCTGGCCGATCGTTCGGCGGCGGAGCTGTCGGCGATCTTCGAGGCGAAGGGCCTGCCGTTCGCGCCGATCACGCGGCCTGAAGACCTCTACGAGGACCCGCACCTGAAGGCCACGGGCGGCCTCGCGGACATCCGCCTGCCGGACGGCGAACGCGCCGGAGAAATGGCGCAGACGACGCTGTTCCCGATCACGCTCGGGGGCGAACGCCTCGGCGTTCGTATGCACCCGCCGACGCTGGGCGAGCACACCCGCGAACTGCTGGCGGAGCTGGGCTATGCGCGCGAGCAGGTCGACGCGCTGCACGCCGATTCCGCGGTGGCCTGATCGAAGCGATTTTCAAACCATAAAGAGAGACAAACCGATGACCAAGACGCTTTCCCCCATGAACCGCCGCACGGTGCTCGGCCTTGGCGCATGCGCCGCCGCCGTGGCCGCGTGCCCCGCGTTCGCGCAGGGCTCCGACAAGCCCATCCGCTTCATCCTGCCGATCAGCGCCGGCTCGGGTGTCGACACCATCGTGCGCGCGGCCTCGGTCGCGCTCGGCAAGGCTTTCGGCCAGCCGGTGGTGATCGAGAACCTGCCGGGCGCGGGCGGCATCACCGGCGCGGCGGCCATCGTCAAGGCCGCGCCCGACGGGCTCACGCTGGGCATGGTGTCGAACAACCACGTCATCAATCCGGCGGTGTTCAAGAAGATGCCCTTCGACGCGATCAACGACATCACGCCGATCTGCGTGGTGGGCGCGACGCCGCTGGTGCTGGTGGCGAACCCCAAGCTGCCGGCGAAGAACGTGCCCGAGCTGATCGCGCTGCTGCGCGCCAAGCCCGGCGGCTACAACTACGCGTCGTCGGGCAACGGCACCATCCTGCACCTGGCCGACGAGATGTTCATGGACGAGGCGGGCGTGAAGGCGCGGCACATCCCGTACAAGGGCACCGGGCCGATGATGACCGACATGATCGGCGGGCAGGTCGAGATGGGCGTGGTCGCGCTGCCGGCCGTGCAGCAGCACATCCGCAGCGGTGCGCTGCGGGCCATCGGCATGTGCGGCGCGACGCGCTCGCCGGCCGCGCCGGACATTCCGACCATCGCGGAGCAGGGGCTGCCGAACTACGTGGTCGAAGGCTGGTTCGCGGTGATCGGCCCGCCGAAGATGCAGGCCGCCGACGTGCAGCGCGTGCACGATGCGGTGGTCGCGGCCTTCACCAGCGCGGAGGTGAGCGAGGCGATGGACAAGCAGGGCAATGTGATCAAGCCGACGACGCCGCAGCAGGCGGCGAGTTTCTTCCGTAGCGAGGCCACGCGCTATGCCGCGCTGGTGAAGAAAGCGAACGTGGTGCTGGAGTGAAGTCTTGCTCCTTCCCCTTCCGGGGGAAGGCTGGGATGGGGGCAGCGCCCAACGAGCGCTGTTCGGAAGTCGAGGCCGCCGTGCCACCCCGACCCTCCCCCGGGAGGGGAGGGAGAAATGCAGGTCAAGCAGGCCCGACGGCGCGGTACAGCGCCCGCACGAAGTCCGACTGCGTGATCATCCCAGTCAACCGCTTCTCGCCGTCGATGATCGGAATGTGATGGTGCCCGCCCTCGGAGAACAACGGCACCAGGTCGACCACGGGCCGGTCGGCGCTGGCCACGCGCACCTGGCGCGTCATGATCTGGCCGACCACCTCCGGCTTGTCCGACATCACCGAGCGCGTGGCGCGGATCAGGTCGCGCAGCTTGCCTGCGATGCCGTCATGGTGCTGCAGGTCGAGCTGGCGGAAGAAGTCGGCCTGCGTGACGATGCCGACCACGCGGCGCGTGCGGTCGGTGACGGGCAGGGCCTTGATGTGTCGTTCGTGCATCAGCGCCCAGGCTTCCTGCAGCGGCGTGCCGAACTCCACCGAGATGGGCACGCTGGACATGATGTCCGCGCAGTGCAGCGTGCCCAGGCGCCGCTTGTACGACTCGAGCTCGGTCTGCTGGATCAGCGATTCGAGGTCGTCCCGGCTGATGTCGAGCACCTGGTTGTAGCGCGCCAGCACCGCGTCGATGTCGGCCTGGCTGAAGCGCGCATCGGCCGCGGGCGGGCGCACCACCTGCACGTGCGGATAGCGCCGCCCGGTCAGCGAGTTGTAGGCCACGCCGGCCAGCACCAGCAGCAGCGAATTGGTGAAGAAGGGAAAGAGGGCCGACGAGAAATGCGTGGTGTGGGTCAGCACCGCGAGCAGGGCCGCGGCGCCGCCGGGCGGATGGAGGCAGCGCGCGCTGAACATCACGCCGATGGCGCCGGCTACGGCCACTGCGGCGGCCAGTGCGGGGTCGGGAATCCAGCTGACGGCCGCGATGCCGACCACCGCCGACAGCGTGTTGCCGCCGATGACCGACCACGGCTGCGCGAGCGGGCTGGCTGGCACCGCGAACACCAGCACGGCGCTGGCGCCCAAAGGCGCGATCAGCCAGACGGTGGCGCCGAGCGGGCCGGCCATCCACCGGCACAGCAGCGCGGTGGCCAGCAGGCCGAGGCCGGCGCCCGCAACTGCGCGCAGGCGCTCGCGCGCATCGACGGTGGTGCGGCCCGGCAGCCAGGCGCGCGCATGAGTCAGGAGTGCCTCGAATCGCATCGCAACCCCCGTGCTCAGCCTTCGTGAGCCACCATGCGGCCGATCTCGGGCCATCGGCCGTGCAGCCACACCCAGGCGATCAGGCCGATGGCGAGCATGCCCATGGAGGTCAGCGCCAGCGCGAGCGTCGAATGCATCACCAGCGGCGCCACCGCGCCGGCCACGACGCCATTGGCGGTGGAGCCGATCACGGCCTGCAGCGACGAGGCCATGCCGCGGCGCTCCGGGTGCAGGTCGAGCACCAGCAGCGTGACCACCGGCACCATCAGCGCCCAGCCGAAGGCGAACACCGCGAGCGGCCACAGCGCCCAGGCCACGTGCGCCTCGAAGAAGGTGTTGGCCACCACGTTGACCACCGAGGTCGCCAGCATGATGACGAAGCCGTCGCGGATCTGCCGCTTGGGCGCCACCTTGCCGGCCATGCGCCCGCTGGCGCGCGCGCCGAGCATGATGCCGCCGATGGTCAGCAGGAAGAACCAGAAGAACTGCTGCGGCTGCAGCGCGAGGTGGTCGCCCAGGAACGCGGGCGCGGCCAGCACGTAGAGGAACATGCCGTTGAATGGCACGCCGCTCGCGAAGGCCAGCAGCAGGAAGCGCGGGTCGGAGCACAGGTCCCAGTAGCCGCGCAGCAGATGCCGCACCTGGAAGGGCTGGCGGTGGTCCTTGTGCAGCGTCTCGGGCAGCAGCTTGTAGTTGGCGGCGAACAGCACCACGCCCACGGCCACCAGGAACCAGAACACCGCATGCCAGCCCGCGTGCACGAACAGGAAGCCGCCGACGATCGGCGCGATGGCCGGGGCCACGCCGAAGTAGATCGTCACCTGGCTCATTACCCGCTGCGCCTCGGCCGGCGGGAACATGTCGCGGATCACTGCGCGCGAGACCACGATGCCGGCGCCGGTCGACAGGCCCTGCAGCCCGCGGAACAGCACGAGCTGCGTGATGTTCTGCGACAGCGCGCAGCCCAGCGAGGCGATGGTGAACACGGCCAGTCCCCAGAGCACCACGGGCCGTCGGCCGAAGCTGTCCGACAGCGCGCCGTGGAACAGGTTCATGAACGCGAAGCCGAACAGGTAGGCCGACAGCGTCTGCTGCATCTCGGCCGGCGTGGCACCGATGGATTGCGCAATGCCCGAGAAGGCAGGAATGTAGGTGTCGATGGAGAAGGGGCCCAGCATGCCGAGCACTGCGAGCAGCACGGCCAACGCCCAGCGCGGGGCTTGCCAGAGCTTGTCTGCATCGGGATTCATGAGGTTTGCTCCATTGTTCTTATCGTAAATGCCAAAAAAGAAAGCGCCCTTGCGGGCGCCTTCTCGTCAGAGAAATACCGGGTGACCGGCTTAGAGCGTATCAATAAAGCTGCGCAGCTTGTCGGAGCGGCTCGGGTGCTTCAGCTTGCGCAGCGCCTTGGCTTCGATCTGGCGGATGCGCTCGCGCGTCACGTCGAACTGCTTGCCGACTTCTTCCAGCGTGTGGTCGGTCGACATCTCGATGCCGAAGCGCATGCGCAGCACCTTGGCTTCGCGCGGCGTGAGCGAGTCCAGGATGTCCTTCACCACGTCACGCAGGCCGGCTTGCATGGCGGCCTCGATGGGCGCCGTGTTGCTGCTGTCCTCGATGAAGTCGCCCAGGTGCGAATCGTCGTCGTCGCCGATGGGAGTTTCCATCGAGATCGGCTCCTTCGCGATCTTCATGATCTTGCGGATCTTGTCTTCCGGGATCTCCATCTTCGCGGCCAGGATGCCGGCGTCGGGCTCGAAGCCGAACTCCTGCAAGTGCTGGCGCGAGATGCGGTTCATCTTGTTGATCGTCTCGATCATGTGCACCGGGATGCGGATGGTGCGCGCCTGGTCGGCGATCGAGCGGGTGATGGCCTGGCGGATCCACCACGTCGCGTAGGTCGAGAACTTGTAGCCGCGGCGGTATTCGAACTTGTCGACCGCCTTCATGAGGCCGATGTTGCCTTCCTGGATCAGATCGAGGAACTGCAGGCCGCGATTGGTGTACTTCTTGGCGATGGAGATCACGAGGCGCAGGTTGGCCTCGATCATTTCCTTCTTGGCGTCGCGCGACGACGACTCGCCTTCGTTCATGCGCTTGTTGATGTCCTTGAGCTGGGTCAGCGGCACCACCACGCGCGACTGGATGTCGGTCAGGCGTTGCTGCAGTTCCTGCACCGGTGGGATGTTGCGTGCGAGCACGGCGCTCCAGGGCTTGCCGGCGGCGGCCTGCTTCTCGACCCACTTGAGGTTCAGCAGGTTCGACGCGATGCGGTTGCCGTTCTTGTCAAAGCCGCTGAAGTCGCGGATGAACTCGTCCTGCGGGAAGCCGCACTTGTCCACGATGATGCGGCGCAGCTCGCGCTCCTTCTTGCGCACGTCGTCGACCTGCGTGCGCACCAGGTCGCACAGCTTCTCGATGGTCTTGGCCGTGAAGCGGATGGTCATCAGCTCTTCCGACAGGGACTCCTGGGCCTTGACGTACGCAGGCGTGCCGTAGCCTTCCTTGTCGTAGATCTTGTGGACCTTCTCGAACATTCCGGCGATGCGGTCGAAGCGCTCGAGCGCTTCGCGCTTGAGTTCCTCAAGCTTCTTGGTCAGGGCCTTGGAGCCGCCCTTGCCGTCATCGTCGTCTTCCTCGTCGAATTCGTCGAAGTCTTCTTCGGCCACGTAGTCGTCGGCCTCGTTGGGATTCGAGAAGCCGTCGACGATGGTCGAGATGACGACCTTGCCTTCGCGGATCTCGGCGGCCAGGCGCAGGATTTCGGCGATGGTGGCGGGGGAGGCCGAGATGGCTTCCATCATGGCCATCAGGCCGCCTTCGATGCGCTTGGCGATTTCGATTTCGCCTTCGCGCGTCAGCAGCTCGACCGTGCCCATTTCGCGCATGTACATGCGCACCGGGTCGGTGGTGCGGCCGAATTCGCTGTCCACCGTGGACAGGGCAGCTTCGGCTTCTTCCTCGGCTTCTTCCACCGTGGTGGCGGTGGGCGCGGTGTTGTTCAGCAGCAGGGTCTCGGCGTCGGGCGTCTGCTCGTACACCGCCACGCCCATGTCGTTGAGCATGGTGACCACGACTTCCATGGTCTCGGCATCGACCAGCTTGTCGGGCAGGTGGTCGGAGATTTCGCCGTGCGTGAGGTAACCGCGGGTCTTGCCCAGCGTGATCAGGGTCTTCAGGCGCGAACGGCGCTTGGCCAGGTCTTCTTCGGAGAGCACGGTCTCGTCGAGGCCGAACTCCTTCATCAAGGCGCGTTCCTTCGCCTTGCTGATCTTCATGCGCAGCGGCTTGACCTTTTCTTCAGTGGTCGTGGCAGCCGCGGGCTCGTCGCCGGCCAGATCTTCCTCGATGTCCGACAGGTCGATGTCGTTCTCGGGCGCATCCTTGTCAGCCTTGGGCTTGCGGCCGCGCTTGGCGCCGGTGGCAGGCGCGGCGGCGCCGGCGGCCTTGGGCGGGCGGCCGACTTTCTTGGCTGCCGGGGCGGCTGCTTTTTTGGGATCGTCGAGAGAGGTCGTTTTCGTGGGCACGGTTTTCACTTTCGTTGCGGCTGCCGATCCGGATGCGGCGGCGGCCGTCTTGGTTGCCGGCTTCGCGCCGGCTTTCAACGGTTTCTCTGCTGCGGGCTTGGTGGCGACGCTTTTGGCAAGTGAAGGAGCAGGCTTCTTTGAACTGGGCATACGACCTCGTTACGGCAAGAAAGAACAAGCGAAATCACAGGCGCACCGTCACGCGGACAGCGCCACCACAGCCCGTGCACAGGCACGGACTAAAAACAAATGGGAAAGAGGAATGAATTCCTCAACAGGCAAGATGTCGGGCGAACATTTGGTATGCAGTCCTTGCGGTTATTGACCCTTTCCGCCGGAATTTACCGTTGGAGTGCGTTGCGCTAGGGGTCGGCCCGGAGGTGCTGCTGTCGCTCTTGCCTAATTTCGCCAGTTGCGAAGCCCTACATTATAGCGTGTTGCGCAAATTTCAAGCAGTTTCTGAACCCGAGGCGCGCAGGCGGGCGCGCAATTCAAGCCGCCGGGTCTCCAGCGCCTTGTAGCGCTCCAGGGCTTTCGGGTCTTTCCCGACGGCCGCGATGGCTTCGCTCTGCTGGGTCTTGAGGCGGTCGTCGAGCATGAAATCGAGCACGTTGGCGAGTTCGCGGGCAGCGTCGGCCAGGTGCTGCGCTTCTTCGCCCTCGGGGATGGGGCCGGCTTCGGAGACGGACATCAACCGCTCGGCCAGCGGCTCGAAGCCGAGTCCGCGCAGGCCTTCGCGCAGGGCTGCCCAGGGCTGGACACCGTGCTCGTGCAGCTGGCTGTCGAGCCAGGTGAAGAGGGCGCCGTGGTGGCCGGGCAGTTCGCAGAGCATCAGGTGAAGCTCGTGCGACAGGGCTTCCCACTGCGCCATGTTCGACAGCAGCAGCCGCACCGCCACGTCGGGGCGGCTGGGCGGGGCGCCGCGGCCGCGCAGGGGCTCGATGGGTTCCTCGAACTTGCCGCCCCAGCGCTTTCCCTTGGTGAACTTGCCGCGCTGCTGGAACTTGGGCTTGCTATCGCTTTCATAGCGCGGCGGCTCGTAGTCCTGGGGCGGGGGCATGTCCGGGTAGTAGTCGTCGCCGCTTCCACCGCCGTAGCCGGGCGCCTCGCCATGGCGCTGCTGCTGCGCGGGGGCGCCCCCGGCCTTGCGCGGGCCGGGCGTCGAGGCCCAGAGGTCCGACAGCGCCGCCGCATCGAGCTGCACCAGCGTTGCGATCTCGCTCAGCAACTGGCGCTTGAGTGCGCCGTCGGGCATGGCGCTCCAGAGCGGGCGCACGTTGCTCGTCATGTGGGCGCGGCCCTCGGCGGAAGTCAGGTCGCAGCCTTCGCGGGCGGCTTCGAGCATGAAGCGCGACAACGGCGTCGCCTCGTTCACGAAGCGGGCGAACGCGTCGGCGCCATGTTCGCGGATGAAGCTGTCGGGGTCGTGCTCGGCCGGCAGGAACAAAAACTTGATGCTGCGCACATCGGTGGCATAGGGCAGCGCGCCGTCGAGCGCCTTGCGCGCGGCACGGCGGCCCGCGGCGTCGCCGTCGAAGCTGAACACCACCGATTCGGTGAAGCGGAAGAGCTTCTGCACGTGTTCCGTGGTGCAGGCCGTGCCGAGCGTGGCCACCGCGTTCGGAAAACCGAGCTGCGCCAGCGCCACCACGTCCATGTAGCCCTCGGTGACCAGCGCATAGCCGCGGTCGCGGAAGGCGGCGCGCGCTTCGTAGAGCCCGTAGAGCTCGCGGCCCTTGCTGAAAACGGGCGTTTCGGGCGAGTTCAGGTACTTGGGCTTCTCGTCGCCCAGCACCCGGCCGCCGAAGCCGATGCATTCGCCCTTCACGTTGCGAATCGGGAACATCACGCGGTCACGGAAGCGGTCGTAGCGCTTGGCCTCGGCCTCGCTGAGCTGGCCTTCCTCGTTGTTGACGATCACCAGCCCGCTCTCGGCAAGCAGCGGGTCGTCATAGTCGGGAAACACGCTGGCCAGCGCGCGCCAGCCGGCCGGTGCATAGCCGATGCCGAACTGCTTGGCCACTTCGCCCGACACCCCCCGTCCCTTCAGGTATTCGATGGCGCCGGGCGCCTGGCGCAGGTGCTTGCGGTAAGCGTCGCCGGCTTTTTCGAGCACGTCGGTCAGCGTGGCCTGCTTCTGGCGCTGGCTGGCGGCACGGGCGCGCTCGGCGGGGGAGGCGTCGTCTTCCGGCACCTGCAGGCCGTACTGGCCGGCAAGGTCGTGCACCGCCTCGACGAAGCCCATGCCCGCATGCTCCATCAGGAAGCCGATGGCGTTGCCATGCACCCCGCAGCCGAAGCAGTGATAGAACTGCTTGGTCGGGCTGACGGAGAAAGAGGGCGATTTCTCGCCATGGAACGGGCACAGGCCCATGAAATTGGCGCCGGCCTTCTTGAGCTGCACATAGCGGCCCACGATCTCGACCACATCGGCGCGCGCGATGAGTTCCTGGATGAATGAAGCGGGGATGGTCATGTAGGCGAAGAGCGGCAAATCATACGCAAGCGGGCGAAGCCTCGCGGCCCGGCGGCATACTGAAAGAGCGACCGGATCCACGCATGACGATGCCCAAACCCCTGCAACACATCGCGCCGCTGCTGCGCCACCCCCTGCGGTTCGCCTGGGACGCGCTCAAGGAATTTCGCGCCAACCAGGGCCTGCTGCTCGCGGGAGCGGTGGCGTACTACGCCCTGCTGTCCATCGTACCGCTGCTGATCGTGAGCGTGATTGCGCTGTCGCACGTCATCGAGCAGGCCGAATTGCTGCGCACCATCGGGCGGTACCTCGAATGGCTGTTGCCGGGGCAGTCGAAAGCCATCGTGGCCGAGCTGTCGAGCTTCCTGGACCATCGCGACGTGCTGGGGCCGGTGCTGCTGGTGACCATGATCTTCTTCAGCTCGCTGGCCTTCAGCGTGCTCGAAAGTGCCATGGCGGTGATCTTTCACCACCGCAAGGCCGATCACAAACGCCACTTCCTGGTATCAGTGGCCATGCCCTACGTCTACATCCTGTGCCTGTGCGTCGGGTTGCTGCTCGTCACGCTGGTGTCGGGCGCGCTGCAACTGGTGGGGCAGGAAAGCGTCGATCTGCTGGGACGCAGCTGGTCGCTGTCGGGTGTTTCGGGGCTGCTGCTGTACCTGCTGGGGCTGGGGGGCGAGATCTTCATGCTGACCTCGCTCTACCTCGTGATGCCGGCCGGGCGCATGTCGCTGCGCCATGCGCTGCTGGGCGGCGTGACAGCCGCGCTGCTGTGGGAGGCCACGCGGCGCGTGCTGATCTGGTACTTCTCGACGCTGTCGCAGGTCAACGTGGTCTACGGCTCGCTCACCACGGCCATCGTGGTGCTGCTGAGCCTGGAAATCGCCGCCACGCTGGTGCTGCTGGGCGCCCAGGTGATCGCGAACTACGAGCGCCTGGACCGCACCGGCAGCACGAAGCCGCCGAAATCCGCTCTCAGCGGGGAGCCAATCGAATCGCTCCGTCCAGACGAATCACCTCGCCGTTGAGCATGTCGTTCTCGATGATGTGCTTCGCGAGCTTCGCGTAGTCCTCCGGCGTGCCGAGGCGCGAAGGGAAGGGCACGCTGGCGGCCAGGGCGTCCTGCACTTCCTGCGGCATGCCGAACAGCATGGGCGTGCCGAAGATGCCGGGGGCGATGGTCATGTTGCGGATGCCGCTGCGCGCGAGGTCGCGGGCGATGGGCAGCGTCATGCCGACCACGCCGCCCTTCGAGGCGCTGTAGGCAGCCTGGCCGATCTGGCCGTCGTAGGCCGCGACCGAGGCGGTCGAGATCAGCACGCCGCGCTCGCCGGTGGCTTCGGGCTCGTTCCTGCCCATGGCGTCGGCCGTCAGGCGGATCATGTTGAAGCTGCCGAGCAGGTTGACCGTGACGGTCTTGCTGAACACGGCGAGCGCGTGCGGGCCGTTCTTGCCCACCGTCTTCTCGGCCGGTGCAATGCCGGCGCAGTTGACAAGGCCGACCAGCTTGCCGAGCTTGAGCGCGGCGGCCACCACGGCCTGGCCGTCGGCTTCCTGGCTCACGTCGCACTTGACGAACGCGCCGCCGATCTCGCGCGCGACGGCTTCGCCCTTGTCAGCCTGCATGTCGGCGATCACCACCTTGGCGCCATTGGCCGCCAGCATGCGCGCCGTGCCTTCGCCGAGGCCCGAAGCGCCACCGGTCACGATAAAAACCTTGCCGTCGATCTGCATGGAGAGTCTCCTGAAATAAGACCCGCATTATCGAAGAGGCCCGCCAGACGAAAAAAAGGCCTCGTCGTGAGACGAGGCCCTGAATTGGATCCGTGAGGACCCAAGGAGACAACTGGTGGTGGTCGCCAGCTTAGCGCTTGCGCGAAGCGGTTGCGGTCTTTGCGGCGGCAACGGCTTGCGTCGACACGGCATTGAAGTTGGCTTCGGCGACGTCCGATGCTTGCTTGACGGCCTTCTGGACCGATTCGAAAGCGTTGTTGGCGGCAGCCACGGCGCTCTTCAGGACGGCAACGGCGGTTTCCGAACCGGCGGGGGCGTTCTTGGAAGCGCTGTCGACCAGGCCGACGAAGGCTTGCTGGGCTTCCGAGGCCTTGGCTTCGAAGGCCTTGGTGAACTCGGCGCCGGTGCCTTGGGCGATGTCGTACAGGTGACGGCTGTAGGCAGCGGTCTTTTCAGCCAGGGGCTGGAACAGGCTGGCTTGCAGCGTCAGTAGCTCTTGGGCGTCCTTGACGCTCAGGGCGGCCTGGGCGGTGCTCTGGGCTTCGACCAGGGCAGCCTTCGAGGCGGTCACGTTCAGTTCGACGAGCTTCTCGACGCCTTCGAAAGCCTTGGTGGTCAGGCCGAAGAGGGTTTCGAGGTTTGCCTTTTGGGCGGCGAGGATTTGGTCAGCGGTCAGGGCCATTTGGGATCTCCAGAAGGGATGATTGAGTGGTCGGTTCACGTTGCGCTGTCTCGCCGTCTATGTTGCGGTGCAGCATGGCCTCAAGTATAGGCAGCTGAGTTTTGCGATCAAGGGTTTTTTGCTGCTGCGCAGCAATTTAGAAGCCGTCTTCTAAATTCGGCTTCCCGGGCAAAATGCCGCGCGATGAGCGCTCCGACCAAACCTATCCCCCAGGCCCGCGGCAGCTACCGCGCTTTTCGCAGCATCCCCACGCGCTGGGCCGACAACGACATGTACGGCCACGTCAACAACGTCGTCTACTACAGCTGGTTCGATACGGCGGTGAATGCGCTACTGATAGAGCGCGGCGCGCTCGACATCCACGAGGGCTCAACCATCGGCTTCGTGGTGGAGACGCAATGCCACTATTTCTCGCCCATCGCCTTCCCCCAAACGGTGGAGGCGGGCGTCCGGGTGGCGCAGGCGGGCCGGTCAAGCGTGCGCTATGAAATCGCGCTGTTCGCCGAGGACTCGGACACCGCCGCTGCGCAGGGCCACTTCATCCACGTCTACGTGGACCGCGTCACGCAGCGCCCGGTACCGCTACCCGAGGCGCTGCAACGCGTGGTCGATTCGCTCAAGGCTTGACCGGCGTGGGCCGCTCCGAAGTTCCGGCGGTCTTCTTCATTGCCTTGATGTCGGCCTTGCCCTGGGCTTCGTCCGCCTTGGCCTGCTTCACGCAGGCGCTCTTGGCATCGCCCTTCTGGTCGTCGCACTTTTCCTTCGCGACTTCGTAGGTGGCCTTCACCTTTTCTTCAGCCACGTTGCGGGCGTGGCTGTCGCTCGGCTGGTACTGCTGCTCCAGCTCGGCCTTGGCGACGTCTTCCTTGCCCTTGGCTTCCTTCTGGCAGACGTCCTTGGCGTTGTCCTTCATCGTGTCGCACTGGGCCTTCGCGACCTTGTAGTCGGCCTCGATCTTTTCCTTGGCGACCTTGTATTCGTCCTTGGTCATGGCGCTGGCCTGCGTGGCGATGAAGCAGGTGGAGGCGAGGGCCAGCATGAGGAGATGCTTTTTCATGGGATGTTTCCTTCGGGAGTGGATGAAATTCAGGAGCCGCTCAATAGCGTTCGAACCAGAGCGCGTCCGGCGTGCGGCCATCGCGCGATTCCCAATCCTTGACCTGTTTCTCGGCTTCTTCGCGGCTGATGCCGTGGCGCTCCTGGATGCGGCCGAGCAGCTGGTCGCGCTTGCCGGCGATGACGTCGAAGTCGTCGTCGGTCAGTTTGCCCCATCGCTCCTTGACCTTGCCCTTGAGCTGTTTCCAGTTGCCTTCGATGGTGTCCTTGTTCATGCGAACCTCCTTTGACTTAGACCGGGTTGATGCGGCGGGCCGTGTGCTCGCCGTAGAGTCACTGTCATCGGGGGGATTCACCCTCACGGTAGGACGTGCAGTTCAGGCCCCGTAGGCAGAGGCCGACTCACCCCGTGATAATCGAACGGACGCCGAAAGTTTGAGACACCGCGCACAGCACCATGATCATTCACAGCCTGCTCGACACCGACCTCTACAAGTTCACGATGATGCAGGTGGTCCTGCATCACTTCCCCGGGGCCCGGGTCGAGTACCGCTTCAAGTGCCGCAACCCGGGTGTCGACCTGGCGCAGTTCGCCGGACAGATCCGGGACGAGGTGCGCAGCCTGTGCTCGCTGCAGTTCCGCGACGCCGAGCTGGCCTACCTGCGCTCGATGCGCTTCATCAAGAGCGACTTCGTCGACTTCCTCGGGCTCTTCCGGCTCAACGAGAAGTACATCAACATCGTTCCCCAGCCTTCGGGCGAACTCGAGATCCGCATCAAGGGGCCGTGGCTGCACACCATCCTGTTCGAGATCCCGGTGCTGGCCATCGTCAACGAGGTGTACTTCCGCAATACGCAGAAGAAGCCCGACATCGAGGAAGGCCGCCGCCGCCTCGAAACCAAGATCGCCCAGTTGCAGGACGCCGGCCTCTCCGACCTGAAAATCGCCGACTACGGCACGCGCCGCCGCTTCTCCAAGGACTGGCACGAAGAGGTGCTGCGCACGCTGACCGCCCGCCTCGGCGCCGTCACCTCGCCGCCGGTGCAGGCGCCGCCCGGCACGCGGCTGCCGCAGCTCGCGGGCACCAGCAACGTGCTGTACGCCATGAAGCTCGGCCTGATCCCGCTGGGCACCATGGCGCACGAATACCTGCAGGCCTGCCAGGCGCTCGGCCCGCGGCTGCGCGACAGCCAGATCTTCGGCTTCGAGAGCTGGGCGCGCGAGTACCGCGGCGACCTGGGCATCGCGCTGTCCGACGTGTACGGCATGAACGCGTTCCTGCGCGACTTCGACATGTACTTCTGCAAGCTCTTCGACGGCGCCCGCCACGACAGCGGCGACCCGTTCCAGTGGGGTGAGCGCATGCTGGCGCACTACATCGCCAACCGGGTCGATCCGCGCACCAAGACGCTGATATTCAGCGACGGCCTCACCGTGCCGCGCACCATCGAGCTCTACCAGCAGTTCCGCGGCCGCTGCCAGCTGGCCTTCGGCATCGGCACCAACCTCACCAACGACCTGGGCTACGAGCCGCTGCAGATCGTCATCAAGATGATCCACTGCAATGACCAGCCGGTGGCCAAGCTGTCGGACACGCCATCCAAGAACATGTGCGAAGACGAAAAATACCTGGCCTACCTGCGCCAGGTGTTCGAAATCGAACAGCCCCCGGCCTGAAGCTGTACTGACCCCTCTGGTACGGTACGGCCCCATGAAAAAGCCTCTTCGCCTCGCGGCGGCCGTGCTGCTGCCGCTGATGTTCCCCGCAATGGCGATGGCCGCCGAGTTCGACGGCACCGTGCTGTCGCCGCTGTGGGGTGTGCCGTTCGCCGGCATCCTGTTGTCGATCGCGCTGTTCCCGCTGCTGGCACCGGCCATCTGGCACCACCACTACGGCAAGATATCGGCGGCCTGGGCACTGGCCTTCCTGCTGCCCTTTGCCGCGGCCTACGGGGCGCCGCTGGCGGGTGCGCAACTCGTGCATGCGATGGTGGAGGAGTACATCCCGTTCATCATCCTGCTCACGGCGCTGTTCACGGTGGCAGGCGGCATCCACATCCGGGGCAACCTGCACGGCGCGCCGGGCCTCAATACCGCGCTGCTCGCCATCGGCGCGGTGCTCGCGAGCTTCATGGGGACCACCGGCGCGTCGATGCTGCTGATCCGTCCGCTCATTCGCGCCAACGACAACCGCATGCACCGGGCCCACGTGGTCGTGTTCTTCATCTTCATCGTTTCCAACGTGGGTGGCTCGCTCACGCCGCTGGGCGATCCGCCGTTGTTCCTCGGCTTCCTGAAGGGCGTCGACTTCTTCTGGACCGCGAAGAACATCCTGCCCGACACGCTCTTCGTCCTGGGCGTGCTGCTTGCGCTGTTCTACGCCATCGATCGCCATTACTACTTGAAGGAGGGCGTGCTGCCGGTCGACCCGACGCCCGATACAAAACGCATCGGCTTCGATGGCGCCATCAACTTCTGGCTATTGGGCGGCGTGATCGCCTTCGTGCTGCTCAGCGGCTTCTGGAAGTCGCCCGTCGGCTTCGACCTCTTCGGCACCCGGGTAGGCCTGCCGGGCCTGGTGCGCGACGTGGGCCTGATCGCCATCACGCTGCTCTCGCTGAAGATCACGCCGGCCAAGGTGCACGCCGACAACCAGTTCGAGTGGGGCCCCATGGCCGAAGTGGCCAAGCTGTTCGCGGGCATCTTCCTGACCATCATCCCGGTGATCGCGATGCTCAAGGCCGGCACGCAGGGCCCGTTCGGTGCCATCGTCTCGGCTGTGACGCGCGCCAATGGCCAGCCCGATCCGGCGATGTACTTCTGGGCCACCGGCGTGCTCAGTTCGTTCCTCGACAACGCGCCGACCTACCTGGTGTTCTTCAACACCGCGGGCGGCGACCCGGCCGCGCTGATGACCACCTACGCCACCACGCTGGCCGCCATTTCGGCGGGCGCGGTGTTCATGGGCGCCAACACCTACATCGGCAACGCGCCCAACCTCATGGTCAAGGCCATTGCCGAAAGCCGCGGCGTGCGCATGCCGAGCTTCTTCGGCTACATGGCGTGGTCGATGACCATCCTGGTTCCACTGTTCGTTCTTTCCACCTTCATCTTCTTTCGCTGAGTGCAAATATCATGAGCAAGCCCAAGATCCTGGTCGCGCGTGCGATCTTTCCCGAGACCATCGAGCGCCTGTCGCAGCATTTCGAGGTCGAGTCGAACCAGTCCGACGAAAGCTGGAGCAAGGAACAGCTGATCGCGAAGCTGCAAGGCAAGCAGGGCGCCTTCACCACCGGCAGCGAGCGCATCGACGCCGCGGTGCTCGACGCCTGCCCCGGCCTGAAGATCTGCGCCAACATGGCGGTGGGCTACAACAACTTCGACGTCGACGCGATGGCCGCGCACGGCGTGCTCGGCACCAACGCGCCCGACGTGCTGACCGAGACCACGGCCGACTTCGGCTTCGCGCTGCTCATGGCCACGGCGCGCCGCATCACGGAGAGCGAACACTTCCTGCGCGCGGGCAAGTGGCAGAAGTGGAGCTTCGACATGTTCGCGGGCTCGGACATCCACGGCTCGACGCTCGGCATCATCGGCATGGGCCGCATCGGGCAGGGCATTGCGAAGCGCGGCGCGCACGGCTTCGGCATGAAGGTGGTCTATCACAACCGCTCCAAACTCGACGCGACGCTCGAAGCCGAATGCAAGGCCAGCTACCTGAGCAAGGAGGAGCTGCTCAAGACGGCGGACCACGTGGTGCTTGTGGTGCCTTATTCGCCGGCCTCGCACCACACGATCGGTGCGGCCGAGATCGCGCTGATGAAGCCGACCGCCACGCTCGTCAACATCGCGCGCGGCGGCATCGTCGACGACGCGGCGCTGGCCACGGCCCTGCGCGAAAAGCGCATCGCAGCCGCCGGCCTCGACGTGTTCGAGGGCGAGCCCAAGGTGCACCCCGACCTGCTGACCGTGCCCAACGTGGTACTGACGCCGCACATCGCCAGCGCCACCGTGCCCACGCGCCGCGCCATGGCCGACCTTGCTGCGGACAACCTCATCGCGTACTTCGGCGGCAAGGGGCCGCTGACGCCCGTGACGCCTGTGCCTTCGGCCAGCAAATAAGCAGAGGCAGTACCGCAACCTTGGACGCTTCGCTGATCCTCATCGGACTGGCCGCACTCGCGGTCATCCAACTCGTGCTGGTGATCTGGCTGCTGGCCCGCCGGCAGCCCCCCTCCGACCATAGCGACGTGTTGCGCGTGCTGGCCGCCCTGGGCTCGGCCAACGAACGCACCGAGCGCGAACTGCGCCACGACATCGGCGAAAGCTCTCGCGGCGTGCGGCAGGAAACCGCGCAGGCCTTCGCTACTTTCCAGCAGGCGCTGGTGCAGCAGGGCGCCGAAGCCACGCGCACGCAGAATGCGCAGCTCGACGCGTTCTCCCTGCAGCTCGCGTCCTTGCAGAAGACGCTGGCCGACACGCTCAGCACACAGCTGCAGGGTTTGAGCGAATCGAATGCGCGCCGCCTGTCCGAAGTGCGCGCGACCATGGAAACGCAGCTCGCACAGCTGCAGCAGACCAACGCCGCCAAGCTCGACGAGATGCGCAAGACGGTCGACGAGAAGCTGCAGAGCACGCTCGAGGCGCGCCTCGGCGAGAGCTTCAAGCAGGTGGCCGACCGGCTCGAGCAGGTGCACAAGGGGCTCGGCGAAATGCAGACGCTGGCCGTGGGCGTCGGCAGCCTGCAGCGCGTGCTGACCAACGTGAAGACGCGTGGCGTTTTCGGCGAAGTGCAGCTCGAGGCGCTGCTCGAACAGGTGCTCACGCCCGACCAGTACGCCAAGCAGATCGAGACCAAGCCGCGCAGCGGGCAGCGCGTTGATTTCGCGATCCGCTTTCCGGGGCGCGGCGAGGACGGTGCGCCGGTGTGGCTGCCCATCGATGCCAAGTTTCCGCGCGACGACTACGAGCGGCTCGTCGATGCGCACGAACGCGCCGATGCCGTGGGTGCCGACCTGGCGGCCAAGGCGCTCGAAGCGCGCATCCGCACCGAGGCCAGATCGATCGCCGATAACTACCTCGCCGCACCGCACACCACCGATTTCGCCATCCTCTTCCTCCCGGTCGAGAGCCTCTATGCCGAGGTGCTGCGCCGGCCCGGCCTGATGGATGCCATCCAGCGCCAGCACCGCGTGACGCTGGCCGGCCCGACCACCTTGCTCGCGATGCTCAACAGCCTGCACATGGGCTTTCGCACGCTCGCGCTGGAGCAGCAGGCCTCCGAAGTCTGGAAGGTGCTGGGCGCGGTGAAGACCGAGTTCGAGCGCTACGGCGAATGGGTCGCGCGCATCAAGGAGCAGGTGGCCAAGGCCTCCGACACGCTCGACAAGGCCGACACGCGCGCCAAGCAGATGCGCCTGGCGCTGCGCAAGGTCGAGGCGCTGCCCGAGGCGCAGTCGCAGGCTTTGCTGCCGCCCACCGCCGACAGCGAGGGCGAAGAAACCCCGTGAAAGGTTCCGAACTGCTGCGCGTGATCGGTGCCCAGGTGTGCCTGCACGCGACGATGGCCGGCATGCGGCTCGCCACGCCGCTGCTGGCGCTGCAGCAGGGCTACAGCGCCGCGGCGGTCGGCCTGCTGATCTCGCTGTTTGCGCTGACGCAGGTCTTTCTGGCCTTGCCCGCCGGACGCTTTGCCGACCGATATGGCTTCAAGCGGCCGCTGTGGCTGTCGGTCATTGCGGCAGTCGTTGGCGCGGGGCTCGTGGTGATCTTCCCGATCTTTCCGGTGATGTGCATTGCAGCCCTGCTGACAGGCGGCGCCACGGGTGCGACGGTCATCGCGCTGCAGCGGCACGTCGGCCGCTCGGCCACCGACGCAACGCAGCTCAAGCGCGTGTTCAGCTGGCTCGCCATCGCGCCGGCCGTGGCCAATTTCGTCGGGCCCTTCCTGGCCGGCATGCTGATCGACCATGCGGGCCGCTCGCCCGCGGACATGCTCGCGTTCCGCATCTCCTTCGCGGTGATGGCGGCGCTGCCCATCCTCTGCTGGATGCTCGCGCGCGGCGCGCACGAGCCGCCGCCCGCCGCGCCCGTGCCGGGCGCTACGCCGACCCGCGCCTGGGACCTGCTGCGCGAGCCGATGTTCCGCCGCCTGCTGTTCGTGAACTGGCTGCAGTCGTCGAGCTGGGACGTGCATGCCTTCGTGCTGCCGGTGCTGGGGCACGACCGGGGCATCAGCGCCTCGGTGATCGGCTCGATCCTCGGCGCCTTCGCGATAGCAGCGGCGGTCGTTCGCGTGGTGCTGCCTGTGATCGCCTCGCGCGCTTCGGAGCGCAGCGTGATCCTGAGTTCCACGGCCGTCACGGCGATGGTGTTCGCGGTCTATCCGCTGCTGGACTCGGCCCTGAGCATGGGCGTGTGCTCGGTGGTGCTCGGCTTTGCGCTGGGCGCCGTGCAGCCGATGGTGATGAGCATGCTCCACCAGATCACGCCGCACGCCCGCCACGGCGAGGCACTGGGCCTGCGGCTCATGACCATCAACGCGTCGAGCGTGGCGATGCCGATGCTGTTCGGCTCGCTCGGCGCGCTGATCGGCATCGGGGGCGTGTTCTGGGTGGTGGGAGGCGTTGTGGCGCTCGGCGCGCGCGCCACATGGGGCCTCAAGGTCTGAAGAGCGAGCCTAGAGCTTGTAGAAGCGCTTGATTGCGCTCCATGCGTCGTCGGGCGCGTCGACGTATTCGAAGAGCTTCACGTCGCCCGGCGAAATCACGCCCTCGTCGACCAGGAAGTCGAAGTCGATCATCCGCTTCCAGTAGTCCGAACCGAATAGCACGATCGGCACCGGCTTCGACTTCTTCGTCTGCACCAGCGTGATCACCTCGAACAGCTCGTCGAGCGTGCCGAAGCCGCCCGGAAACGCCACCAGCGCCTTCGCACGCATCATGAAATGCATCTTGCGGATGGCGAAATAGTGGAACTTGAAGCTCAGCGCTGGCGTGACGTACGGGTTGGCTTCTTCTTCCATCGGCAGCGCGATGGCCAGGCCGACCGAGAGGCCGCCGCCTTCGTGCGCGCCGCGGTTGGCCGCCTGCATGATGCCGGGGCCGCCGCCGGTGCAGACGAAGAGCTTGTCCTGCGGTTCCTTGTCGTTGCTGTACTGCGCGACCAGCTTGCCGAAGGCGCGCGCCTTCTCGTAGTAGTGCGAATTGCGCGCCAGCCGGCGCCAGCGCTCGGATGCCACGGCGTCGCCAGCGGCATCGGCCTGCGCGATCATGGCGGCGGCGTCTTCCTCGCTGCGAAAGCGTGCGCTGCCGAACACCACCACCGTGTTCTCGATGCCATGGGCGCGCTGTTCGAGATCGGGCTTCATCAGCTCGAGCTGCATGCGGATGCCGCGCGTCTCGCGGCGCAGCAGGAACTCGGGGTCGGCGAAGGCGATGCGCGAGGGATCGGGGTCGAGCGGGAGGCCGTGGTCCGCGTGGGACTGGAGCGTGGCCCAGGCATCGGCCAGGCGTTTGTCGTGAAGGTCGTGCGTGTTGTTCATGAAGAAACCAGACAGATGGATCCCGGTGATTGTGCAACGTTGCAATCGCCGTGCCCATCAACGAAAAAGGCTCCTTGCGGAGCCTTTCGGGGGTGTCATCCGGTAAGCCCAGGCCTGGGCCTGGGCAGCGGGCTCAGACGCGCTTGCGGTATTCGCCGGTGCGCGTGTCGATTTCGATCTTGTCGCCTTGCGACACGAAGAGGGGCACGGGCACTTCGAAGCCGGTGGCGATCTTGGCGGGCTTGAGCACCTTGCCCGAGGTATCGCCCTTGACGGCGGGTTCGGTCCAGGTGATTTCGCGCTCGACGCTGGTCGGCAGTTCGACCGAGATGGCCTTGCCGTCGTAGAACACCACTTCGACGGCCATGCCGTCTTCGAGGTAGTTCAGGGCGTCGCCCATGTTCTCGGCTTCGACTTCGTACTGGTTGTAGTCGGCGTCCATGCAGACGTACATCGGGTCGGCGAAGTAGGAGTAGGTGCAGTCCTTCTTCTCGAGCACGATCTGGTCGATCTTGTCGTCGGCCTTGAAGACCACTTCGGTGTTGAAGTTGGCGATCAGGCTCTTCATCTTCATGCGCACGGTGGCGGAGTTGCGGCCGCCGCGGCTGTATTCGGTCTTGAGGACGACCATCGGGTCCTTGCCGTGCATGATGACGTTGCCGGCGCGGATTTCTTGAGCGATTTTCATAACAGGGTCTCTGGATGTTGGCCGCTCGGTGCACGGGGCTGTCGGCGATGCTTGCCGGCATTGTTGGCCCCGCGGTACAGGTCCCGCGGCAGGTTTAGCGGAGAGCATCTCGAATCGTTG
The DNA here is from genome assembly GCF_001425205.1 of Variovorax sp. Root411. Classification (GTDB taxonomy): domain Bacteria; phylum Pseudomonadota; class Gammaproteobacteria; order Burkholderiales; family Burkholderiaceae_C; genus Variovorax. The sequence continues at coordinate 201,575 of NZ_LMDW01000019.1, read as the reverse complement.
AGATCCGGGCCGAAATCCGCAAAGCCCGCTATTTTAGCTTTTTTGGCCGATCAGTTTCCGCAGTTGCGTGACCAGATCGTCCTGGGCGAGCAGCCGCGTGCGGGCGTCCAGCGCCGTTTCGAGCCACGGGCCCTGTGTTTCAGGCAGCGGCAGGGCACCGTCGACGAAGCCGTTCCAGGCGTGGTGGAAAAGCCGCAGCGAGGGCGGGGCGCCGAGCCAGTCCAGCCAGGCGTTCAGCTTGACGTGGTGGGCGTCGTCGTCCTGCGGGTAGATCTGCCAGACCAGCGGTGCGCCGGCCCAGAGGGCGCGCACCAGCGAATCTTCGCCGCGCACGAGATTCAGGTCGCAGGCCCAGAGCAGGTGATCGAAATCGGGCTGCGTGAGGTAGGGGATATATGAAATTGATAGCGCACCGCCCCCGTGGGACCATGGGGCGCCCCCAAAAAAAGCCTGGACCGCCTGCGTGGCGCGGCCCGCCGTCACCAGCAGGCGCGTAGGTTCCGGGCCTTGGGCCAGCCGGGTCAGCAAGGCGGCCAGGGCAGGCGGTTCGTAGCAGAAGAGGGAAATCAGGCGCTCGCTGCCCTGCCACGGAATCTGTTTTGCGGCCAGCCACTGCGAGCGGTCGAAGCGCGTGCGGCGTTCCATCAGGTCGGGCTCGCGCAGCAGCCCGCCCGTGGTGGGAGTGAAGCCCGGATAGAAAAAGCGCTTGGTCAACCCGGCGCCGGGCCCTTTGAACACCGGCGACGGCAACCCGTGCAGCCGCTCCACATAGGGCTCGGCCGACAGGTACTCGAGATTGATCCACGCCAGGCCCGGCCTTTCGGCGAAGCGGGCGATCAACTCCGGCGCCGGCTCGCAGCCGAAGGCTTCTATCAGCACGTCGGGCGCCGGCCTCGCCACGGCAGCCTGAAGCGCAGCGGCGTCGAGCCAGTCGATCACCTCCACGCCGTCGCGGCCAGCGAGAGCCTCGGGTGCCATCCAGCGCAGCGCCGCCGCATCGTCGATCCACAGCCGCGCGCGTTCGCCGAGCGCGGCCAGTTGGCAGGCCAGCCGCCAGCAGACGCCGAGGTCGCCGTGGTTGTCGATGACCCTGCAGAAGATGTCCCATTGCCTGGATTGCATGGCCGCGAGTGTGCCCGTGTTCTCTGGAGGTGCTTGCTATGCTGTCCGGCACAACCACCACCGGAGAGAGAACCCATGAGGATGAAGACCTTCCGTGCCGCGAGAACCGTGCTCGCCGTCTCACTGGCCCTGTGCGGCATGACCGCTGCCATGGCGCAGACCCAGACCCCGCCGACCCTCACGCCGCAGCAGCAGCGCTTCCACGACATCTACAAGGAGTTGATCGAGATCAACACCAGCCATTCGGTGGGCGACAACACGGTGGCCGCGCGCGCCATGGAAAAGCGCTTGATCGAATCAGGCTTCGCACCGGGCGACATCCAGATCTTCGAACCCTTCCCGAAGAAGGGCAACCTGGTGCTGCGCTTCAAGGGCGACGGCAGCAAGAAGCCGCTGCTGTTGCTGGCCCACATCGACGTGGTGGAGGCCCGGCGCGAAGACTGGAAGACCGACCCGTTCAAGCTGCAGGAAACCGGCGGCTACTTCACCGCGCGTGGCGCCATCGACGACAAGGCGATGGCCTCGGCGCTGGTCTCGGTGATGGGGCAGCTGAAGCAGGAGGGCTTCAAGCCCAGGCGCGACATCATCCTGGCGCTGACGGCCGACGAAGAGCGTGGCGATGCGCTCAGCAACGGCGCCTTCTGGCTCATCAACAACAAGCCCGAGTTGCTGCAGGCGGAGTTCGGCATCAACGAAGGCGGCGGCGGCGAACTGCGCGGCGGCAAGCCCAACCTGCACCGCATGCAGGTGGCCGAGAAGATGTACACCACCTATATGCTGGAGGTGCGCGACGTAGGCGGCCACAGCTCGGTGCCGACCAAGACCAACCCGATCTATGCGCTGTCCGCCGGCCTGGAGCGGCTGGGCAACTTCAGCTTCCCGGTGAAGCTCGCGGACGTCACAAAGACCTACTTCGCGCGCAGCGCACCGTTCGCCACCGGCCAGTTGGCCGACGACATGCGCGCGGTGGGCGCCGGCAACCCCGACGCCGCGGTCATCGATCGCATGTCGGCCAACCCGGCCTACAGCGCGCAGTTCCGCACCACCTGCGTCGCGACGATGGTGCAGGCCGGCCACGCCGAGAACGCGCTGCCGCAATCGGCCAAGGCCACGGTCAACTGCCGCATCCTGCCGCACGACGATCCCGAGGAAGTGGAGCGCCTGCTGACCCAGGCGGTCGGCAACGACAAGATCGTGGTGCGCAACATGGGCAAGCCGCTGCGCAGCCCGGCGTCGCCGCTGAACGGCGATCTCGTGAAGACCGTGGAGTCGCTCACGCAGCAGATGTGGCCCGGCGTGCCCGTGGTGCCCGCGATGAGCACCGGCGCCACCGACAGCCGCTTCATGCGCAACGCGGGCATTCCGATGTACGGCGTGAGCGGCATATTCGTGGAGCCGTCCGATGCGCGCGCGCACGGGCTCGACGAGCGCATCGAGATCCAGCGGCTTTATGACGGCCGGGAGTTCCTGTACCGGCTGGTGTCGGAGCTGGCGAAGTAGGCGTGCTGAGGGGCGACGCCTGCGAACACCACTTCGTGCAGGCCAACGCCCTCAGGGCGCGAAGGTATCGCCCAGCACGATGCCTTCGCGCCGCGGGTCGGCGCCGCCGGTCAGCACGGTCTTGCCGCCGACGTTGGTGCGGATGATGGTGCTCACGCCGCTGGACTGCGCCGAGACAGACACCTTGTGACCCAGTCCGATCAGCCCGGCGACGAGCGGGTCGTTGAGGCCCGAGTTCGTCGCGTCGATGTTCGGATGCTCGCCGCCGACATTGGTGGTCGCGCTGTTGGAGGCACCGAAGTCGACCAGTGACGTGGCCTGCTGGGCGTCGAGCCCCCAGTCGAGCGCACCGACCAGCGTCTTCACGACGTACTGGATGATGGTGCCGCCGCCCGGCGAACCGGTGCCCATGACGAACTCGCCCATGCTGCCATCGGCCTGCTTCCTGAATACCAGCGTCGGCGCCATCGTGCTGCGCGGGCGCTTGCCCGGTGCGACGCGGTTGGCCACCTTGATGCTCGGATCGACCGTGTCGTTCGGGTTGGCCGAGAAATCGGTCAGCTGGTTGTTCAGCATGAAGCCCTGCGTCATGTGGAACGAACCGAGCGTGCTTTCAACCGTGGTGGTCATCACGACCACGTTGCCCTGCTTGTCGACGATGGTGAAGTGCGTGGTGCCATGCTCCTCGGTCTTGTCGATGCCCAGCGGCACCGCGCCCAGGTTGCCGGCCTGGGCAACGCCCATGCTCTTCGCCAGGCTGATGAGGCTGGCGCGGCTCTGCAGATAGGGCTTGTTGATCATGGTGTCGACCGAGCCGCCCGGCAGCGGGACGAAGTCGGTGTCGGCCACGTACTTGTCGCGGTCTGCGTACGCCAGGCGCTCGGCTTCGCTCACCAGGTGCACGCCCATCACGGTCGGCTTGCCGCCCTCGATGTCGATGGCGGTCGGCTTGTACAGGCCCATGTTGAAGGTCTCGAGGATGCCCAGGCTCGCCACCACCGCGATGCCCCCCGAGGACGGCGGCGACATGCTGCACACGTAGTAGTCGCGATAGGTGCCGCAGACCGGGTCGCGCCGCTTGGCCCTGTAGTTGGCCAGGTCGGCCAGCGTGGTCTTGCCGGGCGTGATGGCCGAGCCGTCGTTCGCGGCGGCCGTGACGCCGATCTTGTCGACGATGCCCTGGGCGATGTCGCCCGTGTAGAAGGCGTTGGCGCCTTGCGTCGCGATGGTGGTCAGCGTCTTGGCGTAGGCCGGGTTCTGCAGGCGGGTGCCCAGCGCTTTCGGCGTGCCGTCGGCGTTGAAGAAGTAGGCCGTGGCCTCGGCGTCGCGCTTGAGGCTGGCGGCCGACGACGAGATGGCGGCGGTCATGCGCCCGCCGATCAGGAAGCCGTCGGAGGCCAGCGTGATGCCGTAGCCGAAGAGGTCTTTCCAGGGCAGCTTGCCGTGGTCCTGGTAGGCGATGTCGAGCATGCGCACCGCGCCGGGCGTGCCGATCGAGCGGCCGCTGGCGCGCGCGCCGCCGGGCTTGGGCAGGCTGGTGTCGGTGGCGTCGTCGACGTAGCGCAGGTAGTTCTCGGTGGCCGCGGCGGGCGCGGTCTCACGGCCGTCGTAGGCCTGCACCTTCTTCGTCGCGGCATCGTAGTGGAGCATGAAGGCGCCGCCGCCCAGGCCGCTCGATTGCGGCTCGACCAGTCCCAGCACGGCCTGCACGGCCACCGCCGCATCGACGGCGCTGCCGCCGGCCTTCAGCACGTCGCAGCCGGCGCGCGTGGCCAGCGGGTGGTTGGCGACCACCATGTAATTCTTCGCGTAGACCAGCTTGTGGCCCGGCGCGTAGCCCGAGGCCGCCTCGGGCGCGGCCGGATCGCCGGCATCCCCCGAGCCGACCACCACGGAGGAATTGCCGGTCGAGGTGAGGCAGCCGTTGTCGGGTGCGGGCGGGGCAGGTGGCTGGTTGGCTGCGTTGATTGCGGCGATGGTTGCAAGAATCGTTGCCGTGTCTTGCGCGTCGTTGCGGGAGGCGCCGCCGCAGCCCGCGAGGCTCAGCGAAAGCGCGATGGGAGAGAGCGCCCACCAGGCGCGCCTGTTGTTCTTGTTCATGCAGATTTCCCGAATAGGTATGTTGAAAAACCCGGGCGCTCCTCGCGCCCGTGGCCATCTTCAGCAGGTTTCGTTCCAGCCGCGTCGGGGTTTGCGCGCAGGCGGGCGCCCGGCCGCGTGCCGCGCGCCACAATAGCCGCCATGTCAGACGTGCATTCCGATCAATTGCTCAGCGAAGTCGCGGCCCTGCCGCAGCTGCCGGGCGTCTACCGCTACTTCGACGCGGCGGGCGCGGTGCTCTACGTGGGCAAGGCGCGCAACCTCAGGAAGCGGGTCGCCAACTACTTCCAGAAGAGCCATGGCGGCACCCGCATCGGCCACATGATCTCGAAGATCGTGCGCATGGAAACCACGGTGGTGCGTTCCGAGGCCGAGGCGCTTCTGCTCGAGAACAACCTGATCAAGACGCTCAAGCCGCGCTACAACATCCTGTTCCGTGACGACAAGAGCTACCCCTATCTCAAGATCGCGTCGCACCAGTTCCCCCGGCTGGCCTACTACCGCGGCGCGGTCGACAAGAAGCACCGCTACTTCGGGCCGTACCCGAGCGCCTGGGCGGTGAAGGAATCGATCCAGCTGCTGCAGAAGGTGTTCCGCCTGCGAACCTGTGAAGACACGGTGTACGCCAACCGCACGCGGCCATGCCTGCTCTACCAGATCAAGCGCTGCAGCGGGCCGTGCGTCGGCTACGTCGCGCCCGATGCCTACGCGCAGGACGTGGCCAGCGCGGAGGCCTTCCTGATGGGCGACACGCAGCTCGTGCTCTCCAAGCTCGAACAGCGCATGACGACGCATGCCGAGAAGCTCGAGTTCGAGCAGGCGGCCGAGTTGCGCAACCAGATGTCCGCCATCTCGCGCGTGTTGCACCAGCAGTCGATCGAGATCGCGTCCGACAAGGACGTGGACATCCTGGCCGTGAAGGTGCAGGGCGGCAAGGCCTGCGTGAACCTGGCGATGGTGCGCGGCGGCCGGCACCTGGGCGACCGGCCGTACTTTCCCGTGCATGTGGAAGACGCGGCGCAGATCCACCACGGCGAACTCGACGACGAAGAGGAGGGTGGTCCGCCCGCCGCGGCCGATCCGATCGAGGTGCAGGTGCTCGAGGCCTTCATCGCCCAGCACTACATCGACGTGCCGGTGCCGGCCACGCTGGTGCTGAGCGAGCAGGTGGGCCGCGAGCTGATCGAGGCGATCTCGCTGCAGGCCGGCACGCGCGTGACGGCGGTGTTCCAGCCGCGCGAGCAGCGCCGGCACTGGCTCGAAATGGCCGAGACCAACGCCAAACTGCAGCTGGCCCGGCTGCTTGCCGAAGAGGGCTCGCAGCAGGCACGCACGCGCGCGTTGGCCGATGCGTTGGAGCTGGCGTCGGACGACCTCGACAACTTCCGCGTCGAGTGCTTCGACATCTCGCACACCGCGGGCGAGGCGACGCAGGCATCGTGCGTGGTGTTCGAGCACCACGCCATGCAGAACAAGGAGTACCGCCGCTACAACATCGAGGGCATCACGCCAGGCGACGACTACGCGGCCATGCGCCAGGTGCTGCACCGCCGCTACGGCAAGCTGGCCGAGGCGATGGCGGCCGAGACCGACGCCCTGCCTCCGGGCGACGCCGAGAGCGACGGCAGCGAGGCGCCGGTGAAGATCAAGGCCGCGCGCATGCCCGACCTGGTGCTGGTCGACGGCGGCAAGGGGCAGGTGTCGATGGCGCGCGAGGTGTTCAGCGAACTGGGCCTGCCGCTGTCGCTGATCGTCGGGGTCGAGAAGGGCGAGGGCCGCAAGGTCGGGCTCGAGGAACTGGTGTTCGCCGACGGCCGCGAGAAGGTCTACCTGGGCAAGGACTCGGCCGCGCTGATGCTGGTGGCCCAGATCCGCGACGAGGCGCACCGCTTCGCCATCACCGGCATGCGAGCCAGGCGCGCCAAGGTGCGGGTCGGCGGCAGCCAGCTCGAAGACATTCCGGGCATCGGACCGAAGCGGCGTGCGCGGCTGCTGCAGCGCTTCGGCGGCATCCGCGGCGTGGCCGCGGCGAGCGTGGAAGACATCGCATCGGTCGAGGGGATCGCCTCCGACCTGGCGGAGGAAATCTACAAGGCCCTGCATTGAGGGCGTGACCCCGCAGGGGGTTAATGCCGCCATGACACAATCAAGCGATGTTCTGGACCCTGCCGACCATCATGACCTGGACGCGCATCGTCGCGATCCCTTTGATCGTCGGCGTGTTCTACCTGCCGATCAGCGAGCCGATGCGCAACCTGATCGCCACGGTGATGTTCATCGTCTTCGCCGCCACCGACTGGCTCGACGGCTTCCTGGCGCGCCGGCTCAACCAGACTTCGGCCTTCGGCGCCTTCCTCGATCCGGTGGCCGACAAGTTCCTGGTGTGCGCCTCGCTGCTGGTGCTGGTGCACCTGAACCGGGCCGACGTGTTCGTGGCGCTGATCATCATCGGCCGCGAGATCGCCATCTCGGCGCTGCGCGAATGGATGGCGCAGATCGGTGCGAGCAAGAGCGTGGCGGTCCACATGATCGGCAAGGTCAAGACGACCGTGCAGATGATTGCCATTCCATTCCTGCTTTTTGACGGGCACCTGTTCCGGGTGATCGACACCGGCGTCTGGGGCCAGTGGCTGATCTGGATCTCGGCCGTGCTCACGATCTGGTCGATGGTGTACTACCTGCAGAAGGCCATTCCGGAAATCCGGGCCCGCACCAAATGACCGCGGCGGCCACGGCCCGCAGCGCGGGCTGGCTGCGGGCGATGCCTGCGGTCTTCGTGCTGATCTGGAGCACCGGCTTCATCGTCGCGCGCTACGGCATGCCGTATGCGCCACCCCTCAAGTTCCTGGCCGTGCGCTATGCGTTGTCGCTGGCCTGCTTCGGCGTGTGGGTCGCGCTCGCGCGGGTCGCGTGGCCGAAGCAGCGCGCGCAGTGGGGGCACCTGGCGGCCACGGGCATCCTGATGCAGGCCGGTTACCTGGGCGGTGTGTGGGCCGCGGTGCGGGAAGGCATGGGTGCGGGGCTGGTGGCACTGCTGGTCGGCATCCAGCCGGTGCTGACGGCGGTATGGCTGTCTTTCCACGGCGGCCGCATCTCGCAGCGGCAGTGGGCCGGGCTGGGGCTCGGTTTCGCGGGCCTGGTGCTCGTGGTGCTGCGCAAGCTCGGGCAGGGCGGCGAGGTGAGCGTGCTGACGATGGGGCTCACGCTGATGGCGCTGGTATCGATCACGGCGGGCACGCTGTACCAGAAGCGCTTTGTCGCGCCCTGCGACGTGCGCAGTGCAAGCGCGGTGCAGATGGCGGCTGCGCTGCTCGTCACATTGCCCTTCGCGGCGCTGGAGTCCGAGAGCATCCAGTGGAACCTGCACTCCGGCGGCGCGATGGCGTGGTCCGTACTGGCGCTGTCGCTGGGCGGCAGTTCGCTGCTCTACATGCTGATCCAGCGCGGCACGGCCACGGCCGTCACGAGCCTGCTGTACCTGGTGCCGCCCTGCACGGCCGTGATGGCGTGGCTGATGTTCTCCGAGCCGATAACGCTGGTGACGGTGCTGGGCATTGCGCTCACCGCGGTGGGCGTGAGCCTCGTGGTGCGCAACGGCCGCTGAGCGCCGGCGCTTTTCTCTTCAGCGCGTACCGGCCTTGCCCGGCTTCCAGGGCTCGCCGCGGAACTGTTCCACCAGGTGATCGACCAGCAGGCGCACCCGCCGCGGCGTCTTCGGCCGCCAGGGCGCGATCCAGTGGATGTCTGCTTCCGCCATCGCGTATTGCGGCAGCACGCGCACCAGTTCGCCGCTCGCGAGTTGGGGCGCGATGTCCCACAGGCTGCGCAGCATGACGCCATGCCCGGCCACGCACCAGTCGCGCACCATCTCGCCCGAGTTGCTGGCCAGCGGCCCCTGCACACGCACGCGCGCCGTGCAGCCGTCGCGCAAATGGCGCAGGGTCCAGAGTGCGTACTGGCGCTGGCTGGCATCGCCGTTCTCGCGCGCGACCAGGCAATCGTGCGAAGCCAGCGCCTCGACGGTGCCCGGCGTGCCGCGGCGCTTCAGGTAGGCGGGCGAGGCGGCCAGCACGCGCTGGTTGCGCGCGATGCGCCGCGAGACCCAGTCGGCCGCGCGGCGCTGCTGCACCGCCCAGAGCCAGACTGCGCCGTCGTAGGCCTCGGCGCCGAGGTCGGGCAGTTGCTCGGTCAGCAACAGTTCGATCTGCAGTGCAGGATGCCGCGCCTGGAAGGCGGCCAACGCCGGCCCCAGCCAGCGGCGGCCGAAGCCGAAGGTCGCGGCCAGGCGGACGGTGCCGGTCAGTTCGTTCTGGCGTTCTCCGAGTTCGCTTTCGAGCGCGGCGAAGCCGTCGAGCAGCGCTCTCGCATGCAGGCAGACCGCCTCGCCTTCGGCCGTGACGCTGAGCCGCCGGGTGGTGCGCTCGAAAAGACGCTGGCCCAGGCGCGCCTCCAGCGCACCCAGCCGCTTGGTGATGACCGAGGGCACGACATCGAGCGTGGCCGCCGCGCCCGCCAGGCTGCCCTGGTCGCGAATGGCCAGCACCAGTGCCAGGTCGCCGCGGTCCATCGAGAGAGGATTCATGCCATATCGGAAAGTATGAATTGGCTGATTGTTGCTTGATGATCGTCGGGGCGCAACGCACAATCGTTCGCGTGACGGCTTCCTTCCTCTCCTTTCCTACTTTCGACATCGAGCGCGATGGCGTGGGCATCCACGGCCGCATCGGCGGGCGCGGTGCTCCCTTGCTGCTGCTGCACGGCCATCCGCAGACGCATGCGATCTGGCATCGCGTGGCTCCGGCGCTGGCCGAGCGGTTCACCGTGGTCGCTGTCGACCTGCGCGGGTATGGCGATTCGGGCCGGCCGGCGGCCGACGCCGAACACGCGGTCTACAGCAAGCGCGAGATGGCGCTGGACGCGCTCGCCGCCATGCGGCACCACGGCTTCGAACGTTTCGGCGTTCTGGCGCACGACCGCGGCGCGCGCGTGGCGCACCGGCTCGCGGCGGACCATCCCGCCGCAGTCGAGCGGATGCTGCTGCTCGACATCGCACCCACGCTCGCGATGTACGAGCACACTTCCGGTGCCTTCGCCAAGGCCTACTGGCACTGGTTTTTCCTGATCCAGCCGCCGCCATTGCCCGAGGCGCTGATCGCGTCCGATCCGGTGCGCTACGTGCGCAGCGTGATGGGCGGGCGGCATGCCGGCCTCGCGCCCTTCGCGCCCGAGGTGCTGGCCGAGTACGAACGCTGCGCCGGCATCGCGGGAACCGCCGAATCCATCTGCGAGGACTATCGCGCCTCCGCCACCATCGATCTCGTGCACGACCGCGTCGACATCGCCGCCGGCCAGCGCCTGGCACAGCCGCTGCGCGTGCTGTGGGGCGAGCACGGCGCGGTCGGCAAGGCCTTCGACGTGCTCGCGCTGTGGCGCGAACGCGCCGCCGAAGTGTCGGGCCGCGCGTTGCCGTGCGGCCACTACGTTCCCGAGGAAGCGCCGGGCGAGTTGCTCGCCGAAGCGCAGGCATTCTTTTCACCTTTCACCCATCCCGAACGAGCAGGAGCCACACCATGAGCACCCACAGAATCGCAGTCATCGCCGGTGACGGCATTGGCAAGGAAACCATGCCCGAGGGCCTGCGCGTGCTCGATGCTGCTGCGCGCAAATTCGGCATCGACCTGAAGTTCGACCACTTCGATTTCTCGAGCTGGGACTACTACGAGAAGCATGGCCAGATGCTGCCCGACAACTGGAAGGACCAGATCGGCGGGCACGACGCCATCTTCTTCGGCGCGGTCGGCTGGCCCGAGAAGATCGCCGACCACGTCTCGCTGTGGGGCTCGCTGCTGATGTTCCGCCGCGAGTTCGACCAGTACATCAACCTGCGTCCCGCGCGCCTCATGCCCGGCATCATCGCGCCCGTGGTGCGGCGCGACGGCACGCCGCGCGAGCCCGGCGAGATCGACATGTACATCGTGCGCGAGAACACCGAGGGCGAGTACTCCAGCATCGGCGGGCGCATGTACCAGGGCACGCCGCGCGAGATCGTGGTGCAGGAAACCGTGATGTCGCGCATCGGCGTCGACCGGGTGCTGAAGTTCGCGTTCGAGCTCGCGCAGTCGCGGCCTAAGAAGCACCTGACCAGCGCCACCAAGTCGAACGGCATCTCGATCACCATGCCGTACTGGGACGAGCGCGTGGCCGAGATGGGCAAGAACTACCCGGGCATCAAGCTCGACAAGTTCCACATCGACATCCTCACCGCGCACTTCGTGCAGCGGCCCGACTTCTTTGACGTGGTGGTGGCGAGCAACCTGTTCGGCGACATCCTGTCGGACCTGGGGCCGGCCTGCACCGGCACCATCGGCATCGCGCCGAGCGCCAACCTGAATCCCGATCGCACCGCGCCGTCGCTGTTCGAACCGGTGCACGGCTCGGCGCCAGACATCGCCGGCAAAGGCATCGCGAACCCGATCGGGCAGATCTGGTGCGGCGCGATGATGCTGGAATTCCTGGGCCACAAGCAGGCGCACGACGCCATTCTTTCGACCATCGAGAAGGTGCTCGCGCCCCAAAGCGGAGCGCCGCGCACCCCCGACATCGGCGGAACGGCCAGCACCAGCGACGTGGGCAAGGCGATCGCCGCCGCCCTTTGAGCCGCCCTGGAAAAGGGCTTCACGAAACGCCCCTAGAATCGCGCGCTCCGCTGATCAGCATGGCTTCGTGTCTTATTGACACCCTGCAGACCAGTGGTTGTAATCCTCGCTGGCAGCGCGCTGCCGAGGCGTCAGTCTTGCCAGGCTCTTGGGTCGCTCCGTTGCGGCCAGGTCGCAGCTGACGGAAGCCGACCAACTTTTTCCTACAAGGGGCCCTTGTGAACAAGACCGAACTGATTGAGCACATCGCGAAGAACGCCGATATTTCCAAAGCCGCAGCGACGCGTGCACTCGAATCCACTATTGGCGCCATTCGCACCACGCTCAAGAAAGGCGGCTCCGTTTCGCTCGTCGGTTTCGGCACTTTTGCAGTAGGCAAGCGCGCGGCCCGCACCGGCCGAAATCCCCGCACCGGCGACGCGATTAAAATCAAGGCAGCCAAGATCCCGAAGTTCCGTCCGGGCAAGGCGCTGAAAGACGCGCTCAACTAAGACGTTAAACTCGGAAAGTATTCCCGGTGGGGTGCTTAGCTCAGTTGGTAGAGCGGCGCCCTTACAAGGCGTAGGTCGGGGGTTCGAGCCCCTCAGCACCCACCACCCACCCGATGCAAAGGCGAACCGCAAGTTCGCCTTTTTTATTGCCGTCCGACAGCCGTCGAAAAAGAGTGTTCAAGCATGTTTGATACCTTCCGCAAGTACAACAAGGTCGTCATGATTTTCTTGTTCTTGCTGATCATTCCCTCGTTCGTGTTCTTCGGTGTCGAGCGCTATCAGGGATTCGGCCGCGACGAGAAGGTCGCCCGCATCGAAGGGCACGACATCACGAAGCCCGAATGGGATCAGCAGCACCGCGTCGAGACGGACCGCATTCGCCAGCAGTCGCCCAACGTCGATCCGACCTTGCTCGAATCGGATGCATTGCGCTACGCCACGCTGGAGCGCATGGTGCGCGACCGCGTGCTGGCAGCCGCGGCGGCCAAGGTCAACATGACGGTGTCCGAAGAGCGCCTGTCGCGCATCTTCGCGCAGGACCCTGGCCTGGCCGCATTCCGCACACCCGACGGCAAGTTCGACCGCGAGGCCTTCCAGCGCGTGACCGGCCGCACGCCGGAGCAGTACGAGGCTTCGGTGCGCTCCGACATGGCAACGCAGCAGGTGCTGCTGGGCGTCTCGGGCACGGCCTTCACGCCGCCGGCTTTGGCCGCCACGACCATCAATGCCTTCTACGACAGCCGCGAAATCCAGGTGGCGCGCTTCGGCCCCGACAGCTTCGCTTCGAAGGTGACGGTGAGCGATGCCGACATCGAGGCCTACTACAAGGGCCACACGGCGCAGTTCCAGGCGCCCGAGCAGGCCAGCATCGAATACCTCGTGCTCGACCTCGATGCGGCCAAGAAGAACGTCGTCGTGAACGAGGCCGACCTCAAGACCTACTACGAACAGAATGCCTCGCGCTTCGGCACCAAGGAAGAGCGCCGTGCGAGCCACATCCTGATCACCGCGCCGTCCAGCATGCCCGCGGCCGATCGCGAAAAGGCCAAGGCCAAGGCCGAGCAGTTGCTGGCCGAAGTGAAGAAGTCGCCTGCCAGCTTCGCCGAAGTTGCACGCAAGAATTCGCAGGACCCGGGTTCGGCGGAGAAGGGCGGCGACCTCGACTTCGTGACGAAGGGCGCCATGGTCAAGCCTTTCGAAGACGCGATGTTTGCGCTCAAGAAGGGCGAGACCAGCGGCGTCGTCGAAACCGAATTCGGCTATCACATCATTCGCCTGACCGACATCAAGCCGGCCGTGGTGCCGCCTTTCGAGCAGGTGCGCGCGACCATCGAGAACGACATGCGCTCGCAGCAGGCCACGCAGGAGTTCGCGAAGGCCGCCGAAGCATTCACCGACGCCGTCTACCAGTCGCCCGACAGCCTCAAGCCCGCTGCCGAGAAGCTGAAGCTCACGATCCAGACGGCCAACAACGTTGCGCGCGTGCCCGCACCGGGCGGCACCGGCCCACTGGCCAGCCGCAATTTCCTGAGCGCGCTTTTCGCAACCGATTCGCTCGAGCGCAAGCAGAACACCGAGGCAATCGAAGTCGGCCCGAGCCAACTCGCATCGGGCCGCGTGACGAAGTACACGCCGGCGCATCCGGTGCCGCTGGCCGACGTCAAGGACAAGATCCGTGCGCAACTCATTGCCGAGCGCGCTGCGGTGCTGGCCAAGACCGAGGGCGAAGCCAAGCTCGCCGCGTGGACTGCCAAGGCGGACGGCGCGACTTTCGGCGCCCCGGTCACGGTGTCGCGCCGCGAAGCGCAGTCGCAGCCGTTGCCGGTCATCGATGCTGCGCTGCGCGCCGATCCCTCCAAGCTGCCCGCACTCGTGGGCGTGGACCTCGGCGCGCAAGGCTATGCCGTGGTTCGCGTGACCAAGGTCGTTCCGCGCACGCCGCCGGCGCCCGAACTCGCGAAGCAGGAACAGGCGCAGGTGGGCCAGTCCGTGGCTGCGGCAGAAGACGCTGCCTACTACAACATGCTGAAGGACCGTTTCAAGGCCGAGATCCTGGTGCCGAAGCCGACAGAGACGCTACCGCCCGCCGCCGGCCGCTGACGTACACAGCGCTGCCAGAGACAGCCCGAGCCGACCGCTCGGGCTTTTTTCTGGCCCCGTGAACCGGTCGCCCGAGGGACAAGCTGTGCTTCGGCTTCTTGCCAGAATCCCGTGCATGGGAACCCTCTATCTCGTGCGCCACGGACAGGCCAGTTTTGGCGCTGCCGACTATGACAACCTGAGCGAACTCGGGCACCGTCAGTCCGTTCGCCTGGGCGAGTACTGGCGCGAGCGTGGCATGAAGTTCGATGCCGTCATCACCGGCACGTTGAAGCGCCATCGCCAGACGTGGGAGGGCATCGCCAAGGGCCTCGACCTGGAGCGCGACGACGTGCTGCCGTGGCCCGGCCTCAACGAGTATGACAGCGAGGCGGTCATCGCCACCATCCACGAAGGCAAGCTGGAGAAGCCCGATTCGCCGGAGATGTACCGCCATCACTTCCGCCTGCTGCGCGAGGGGCTGGGCGCGTGGATGCAGGGCAGGACGGCGCCGACAGGAATGCCGAGCTATGTCGACTTCATGGCGGGCGTGACGACGGCGCTCGACCACGTGCGCGGCAAGCACCATGGCGCAAAGGTGCTGGTGGTGTCGAGCGGAGGGCCGATCAGCACGGCGGTAGGCCATGTCCTGGGGACAAGCGCAGAGACGACGATCGAACTCAACCTGCGTATTCGCAACACGTCGGTGACCGAGTTCGCCTTCACGCCCAAGCGGCACATGCTCGTGACCTACAACACGCTGCCGCATCTGGACGGCCCTGCCTACGAAGGTTGGGTCACCTACTCCTGAAGTCCTCGCCGCCGCGTCAGGCCTGCCACACGCCGTAGCCGGCCTTGCGCAGCGCGATGCCGAGATCGACCTCCATCAGGCGCGCGTCCTCGTAGGTCATGGGGTTGTAGCGTTCATAGAGCGCCGGCAGCAGGTGCAGGCCGAACTCCTGAACGAAGCTGTTGGCCTGGATGCCGGCCTTGTGCTTGTCGAAGCGGATGTCGGGGTCCAGGCCGGTCATGCCGACGTAGACGAAGGGCTTGCCGGGTTGGTAATCGGGGTTTGCCCGCCTGAAGCGGCGGCTGTTCCATACGCGGTCATCGAGCTCGACCACGTAGACATGATGCCTGGCGCGCGCTTTGCGGGGCATCATGATGGCCGTGCGCGTGAAGCGGCACGACCCATTCTTCGCATCAGCTCTTGCGCTTGATCAAGCCGTAGATGATGAGCAGCACGATCGCGCCCAGCACCGATGCGATGAAACCCGCGCCCTGGCCGGCGGTGTACCAGCCCAGCGATTGGCCGACGTAGGTGACGATCAGCGAACCGGCAACGCCGATGATGGTCGTGACGATGAAGCCGGCAGAGTCATCGCCTGGCTTGACGGCCCGCGCCACAAGACCCACGACGAACCCGATCAGGATGGTCCAGACGATGCTCATGAAGAAATTCCTTTGATGTGGTGAGTGGAGATGGCCGGAAGCCATGCCCGTCGGCGCGGGTCGCATTCATGATAGCGGAGCGATATGCATGTCGGTGCCGGCGATGAAGATCGGACAGGCGGGCGAGAATTTTTGCCGATCACCGCGATCGCGAGAGGCATGATGCGCCGGCGTCGATCCCGGCGGTGAGGCGAAATGTAGCTTTCGAGCCTCGCCATTGATCGGCGTCGTCAAAACAGCGATTTTTAACGCTACAATAGTAGGCTCTGCGGTGGCTGTAGCTCAGCTGGTAGAGTCCCAGATTGTGATTCTGGTCGTCGTGGGTTCGAGTCCCATCAGCCACCCCAAAATATCTCCTTTGTGCTATTGCGCAATAGCCCTCAAAGGATCACAGCGCCGGGTTTGCCCGGCGCTGTCATTTCCGGCCCCCGCATCTTCTTCTGCCTGCGCGCCGCTCCTCCCTCTTTTTTCCTCGCCTTGCCCGCATATAAAGCGCCCATGGCGGCAGACTTTATGTTGCGAGTTGTTGCAATAACGCTATGCGCCGCCTTTTTTTTCGCCCGGCGGGATGCTTGTGGCAAATGTAAATTGAATTAAGATCCACCTGTTTTCAATTTTCAGGAGTCCAACAATGGCTTCGACCCTCGCCGATATCAATTCCCAGATCAAGAAGCATGACGAGCAGATTGCGCAATTGCGCAAGCAGGCCGAAGACCTGCGCAACCAGGAACGCGCAGGCGTGGTCGAAGAGTTGCGCAAGAAGATCGCCGAATACGGTTTGACGGCCTCCGATCTGAAACTCACCGGCCGTGCGGGCGCCGTCAAGCGCAGTGCGGGCGTCGCGCCCGCCAAGGCTGCCGCAAAATACCGCGGCCCGACGGGCGAAACCTGGTCGGGTGGCCGTGGCCGCAAGCCGCGTTGGGTGACCGAGGTATTGGCTGCGGGCAAGTCGCTTTCCGAGTACGAGATCAAGTAAGCGCCCCCGGCTTCGCTGGGCAGTTACCCAATAAAAATGCCCGCATGCGCGGGCTTTTTTATTGGGCGTTCGCGGGTGGTGCGCTCAGTTCACCATCACCAGTTTTCCTTTGACGCCGCGCGAGCCCATGTGGGCATAGGCGGCCTTCAATTCAGCCATCGGCATCGTGCTGTCGATCACCGGCTTGATCTTTCCCTGGCCGTACCACTGCGCCAATTCGGCCATCATCTGCGCATTGGCCTTGGGCTCGCGCCTGGCGAAATCGCCCCAGAACACGCCGACCAGCGAGGCGCCTTTCAGCAGTGTCAGGTTCAATGGCAGCGATGGAATCGGACCGGACGCAAAACCGACGACCAAATAGCGGCCGCGCCACCCAATGGAGCGAAAGGCGGGCTCTGCGAAATCGCCGCCCACCGGGTCGTAAATGACATCCGGTCCTTTGCCGTCGGTGGCGGCCTTGACGGCATCGCGAAAACCGTTGGGCAGTGCATGCGTCGTGTAGTTGATCGTCGCGTCGGCGCCGATGGAGCGGCAAAGCTCGCATTTTTCGTCGGTGGAGGCTGCTGCAATCACTCTGGCCCCGGCAGCCTTTGCGATCTGGATGGCCGCCGTGCCCACGCCGCCCGCCGCGCCGAGCACCAGCACGGTTTCGCCGGCCTTGAGTTGCGCCCGGTCCATCAGTGCATGCCACGAGGTGGCGTAGATCATGATGAAAGCCGCGGCATCGACGTGGCCGAAACCTTCGGGCAGCGGCATGCACAGGGCCGCGGGTGCAAGTGTGTGGGTGCCGAAGCCGCCCGTGCCCGACAGGCAGGCCACGTTCTGCCCGACCTTGAGGTGCGTGACGCCGTCGCCGACCGCCTGGACGACGCCTGCATATTCGGAGCCCGGCACGAAGGGCAGGGGCGGCTTCATCTGGTATTTGTTCTGCACGATCAGCAGATCGGGGAAATTCAGGCTCGCTGCCTTGATTTCGATCAGCACCTGACCCGGGCCCGGGGTCGGGGTCGGCAGTTCCTTCCAGGTCAGCGCGTCGACGCCGGTGGGGTTTTCGCAAAGCCATGCGTGCATGCTCGAGTCTCCTTCGTGTGAGTCGGATGGGGCCAAAGAATGCGGGCGATGATAGGCGGCGCGGCAGGGTGGGCTTGTCCCTGCTGCGACGCACCCGGCGCCTACAATCCCCCGCACCCAGGACACCATGAAGATACTAATTTCCAACGACGATGGCTTTCAGGCGCCGGGCATCGTCGCACTGCACGACGCGCTCAAGGACATCGCCGAGGTCGAGGTGGTTGCGCCCGAGCACAACAACAGCGCCAAATCGAACGCGCTGACCCTGGCGGCACCGCTCTACGTGCGCGAGGCGCACAACGGCTTTCGCTACGTGACGGGCACGCCGGCCGATTGCGTGCACATCGCGCTCAAGGGCCTGCTCGACTACCGGCCCGACCTGGTGGTCTCCGGCATCAACAACGGCGCCAACATGGGCGACGACACCATCTATTCGGGCACGGTCGGCGCGGCGATGGAAGCCTATCTGTTCGGCATTCCGGCCATTGCGTTCTCGCAGATCGAAAAGGGCTGGGCGCATGTGGATGCGGCCGCCCAGGTGGCGCGGCGGCTGGTGCAGCAGATCGAGCGCGAGCGCATGCTGGGAGGCGCCGCCTTCCTGCTCAACGTGAATGTGCCGAACCTGCCTTTCGACGAGCTGAAGCCCGTCAAGGTCTGCAGGCTCGGCCGCCGCCATGCGGCGGAGAAGGTGATCACGCAGGACAGCCCGCGAGGCGAAACCATGTACTGGATCGCCGGCGCAGGCGGCGCCAAGGACAGCGGCGAAGGCACCGACTTCCATGCCACTGCCGCCGGCCACATCGCGCTGACACCGCTGCAGATCGACCTGACGGACCACGCCAACCTCGGCCAATGGCGCGAGACGGTGGCCCGTCTCGGCAATTGACATGGCCACGCAGCGGCCCAGTTTCCCCGTTCGCCTGACACCCACCGCTTCGGCCGCCACGCGAGGGCGCATGCCCGCCGTGCCGGCCAAGCCGATGGTGCCGTCCACGCCTTCGATGGCTTCCGATGCCGTGCGCGCGCGCATGGTGCAGAGGCTCGCGGCGCAGGGCATCTCCGATCCGCGGGTGCTGCGCGCAATGGGCGCCGTGGAGCGGCATCGTTTTGTCGACAGTGCGCTGGTCAACCAGGCCTATGAAGATACGAGCCTGCCGATCGGGTTGGGGCAGACCATCTCGAAGCCCAACGTGGTGGCCCGCATGATCGAACTCCTGATGGGCGCACCCGCGCTGGCTGGAAAGCCGCAGGACAAGCTCGGCCGCGTGCTCGAGATCGGTACCGGTTGCGGCTATCAGGCCGCGGTGCTGAATCATGTGGCCACCGAGGTCTACAGCATCGAGCGCCTGCGCGGCCTGCACGAGCGCGCGCGCGCCAATCTGCGGCACTTCCGCCTGGCCACAGTGCATCTGATGCTGGGCGACGGGATGATCGGCTACGCCAAGGGCGCGCCCTACGCCGGCATCATTGCCGCGGCTGGCGGCGAAGCCGTGCCCGAGGCCTGGATTGCGCAGCTCGCGGTGGGTGGCCGCATCGTGGCACCGACCCATTCTGCAAGCGGTGGCCAGGCCCTTGTCGTCATCGACAAGACCCCGCGGGGACTGGAGCGCCTCATTCTTGAGGCGGTTCACTTTGTCCCCCTAAAATCAGGCATCGCTTGAAGGAATAACAAATGCAGGGTTTTGGCAATCGGAGTTGGTTCGCTGGCGTCACGTTGGCCTTTGTGCTCGTGATCGCGGGCTGTTCCACACCGCGCGGGCCGGCGCCGGTCGAAGACCGCGGCACCATGGCGCGCGCGCCTGGCGCATCAGTGCCCGGCGGCCCGCCCATCACCACCGACGCCAACGGCAAGCCGCTCGCCGGCATCGAAAACTATGGCAAGCCCGGCTACTACGCCGTGCGTCCCGGCGACACCATTCGCCGCATCGGTGCCGACACCGGCCAGCGCTGGCAGGACATCGTTCGCTGGAACAACATCGAGAACCCGGACCTGATCGAAGTCGGCCAGGTGCTGCGCGTGATTCCGCCGGCCGGTTCGGGAACGGTCGTCGCGGCCGCGCCCGCAATACCGCCTGCCGCTTCGCCCGAAGGTGCGGTCACGAAGCCCGTGACGCCGCAGCCTGCGGTGGTGCCCTCGGCGCCCGCCAGCAGCGCGACGACCAAGCCGCCGGTCACGGCTTCGCCGGCCGGTCCCGGCAGCGGAAATGTGGGTGATGAAGACATCGGCTGGATCTGGCCTGCGAGCGGTTCGCTGATTGCGGGCTTCGATGAGGCCAAGAACAAGGGCTACGACATCAGCGGCAAGGCGGGCGACCCGGTGCTGGCCGCCGCCGACGGTCGCGTGGTCTATGCGGGCGCAGGCCTGCGCGGCTACGGCAACCTGATCATCCTGAAGCACAACAACACCTACCTCACGGCGTATGCCCACAATCAGACGCTGCTCGTGAAGGAAGACCAGTCGGTTCAAAAGGGCCAGAAGATCGCCGAAATGGGTAACAGCGACGCCGATCGCGTGAAGCTGCATTTCGAGATCCGCCGCCAGGGCAAGCCCGTCGATCCTTCGCGCTACCTGCCCGGCCGGTGATGCCATGGCTGCTTCCCGCCCCCGCCGCACGCTGTTGCCCGTGCGCGGGTTGGCGGGCAGGGGCAGCCCCTCTCCCGACAACGGTCGTCATGAGTTCAACGGTGAGAGCGCTCACCCGCCACCGGAAGAGGGCTTAGAACCACCAGCGGCAGACGGCGTGCTGCCTGCCGGCACTGCGAGCGAACAAATCGGCGGCGAAGGCGCGGATGCATTGACCATCTACCTGCGCCAGGTCCGTCGCACCGAACTCTTCACGCCTGCGCAGGAGTACCAGACCGCATGCGCCGCGCGAGCCGGCGACTTCGCGGCGCGGCAATCGATGATCGAGCACAACCTGCGACTCGTGGTCAATATCGCCAAGAGCTACCTGGGCCGTGGCGTGCCGCTGTCGGACCTCATCGAGGAAGGCAATCTCGGCCTGATGCACGCCATCACCAAGTTCGAGCCCGAACGTGGTTTTCGCTTTTCCACTTACGCGACCTGGTGGATCCGCCAGTCCGTCGAGCGCGCGGTCATGACGCAGGCGCGCGCGATCCGGTTGCCGGTGCATGTGGTGCGTGAGCTGCAGCAGGTGCTGCGGGCCCGCCGCACACTCGAAGGCGACGCCGAATTCCTCGCGCACCGGCCCGATGGCGTGCGCGTGGAAGACATCGCCGCGCTGCTCGGCCGCGAGGTGCAAGCGGTGGCCGACCTGCTGGCCCTGTCCGAGGCCCCGCGTTCGCTGGACGCGGGTGACGCGCGCGGGGACGAGGGCTTCACGCTGGCCGACACCGTGGCTTCCGAGGATGGGCAGGGCAGCCCGACCGACGTGACGCACATGCACGAGGTGGAGCGCCTGCTCGACCAGTGGGTGCACGCCCTCGATGCGCGCGAACGCGAGGTGCTGGAGGGGCGCTATGGCCTGCATGACCGCGAGCCCGAAACGCTGGAGGTGCTGAGCGTGCGCCTCGGCCTCACGCGCGAGCGCGTCAGGCAGATCCAGAACGAGGCGCTGGCCAAGATGCGTCGCCAACTGGCCCGCTCCGGCGTCGGGCGCGACGCGCTGTTCTAGCTGCCTCGGCCACGCTGAGACAATCGGGGGATGACGGAATCCATCGAAGAAAACAAAGCCCCCGCGAAAGTCCCCACGAATCCCGGTGAAGAGTGGCTGCAGGTCGAGTCTCTCGACCTCGACGCGCAGGGCGTATCGCACAAGGCCGACGGCATGGTCGTGTTCATCGAAGGCGCATTGCCTTTCGAGGAAGTGCGGTTCAATGTCCATCGCCGCAAGAACAACTGGGAGCAGGGCACGGTCACGGCCATCCGCCGCGAATCGTCGCAGCGCGTGCGCCCGGGCTGCCCCCATTTCGGCCTGCACACGGGCGCCTGCGGCGGCTGCAAGATGCAGCACCTGGATGCGGCCGCCCAGGTGGCCGTGAAGCAGCGCGCACTGGAAGACAACCTTTGGCACCTCGGCAAGGTCAAGCCCGAGAACCTGCTGCGGCCGCTCGAGGGGCCGACCTGGCACTACCGCTACCGCGCGCGCCTCTCGGTGCGCCACGTGGTCAAGAAGGGCACGGTGCTGATCGGTTTCCACGAGCGCAAGAGCCGCTACTTGGCCGACATGCAGGTGTGCCCCGTGTTGCCGAAGCAGGTCAGCGAGATGCTGATGCCGCTGCGCGCGCTCATCGGTTCGATGGATGCGCGCGAAACCTGTCCGCAGATCGAACTGGCCTGCGGCGACGCCCCGGACTCAACGCGGCTCGGCACCATCGCGCTGGTGCTGCGGCATCTTGAACCGCTCTCGCGTGCGGACATCGACCGGCTGAAGGCCTTTGCCGAGAAGAACGAGGGCGTTCAATGGTGGCTGCAGGCCAAGGGGCCGGACACCGTGAAGCTGCTGGAAGAGGGCGGCACGCCGCTGGCATACCGGCTGCCCGAGTTCGGCGTCACGATGCCGTTCAAGCCCACTGACTTCACGCAGGTCAATCCGCACATCAACCGGGCGCTGGTGGGCAAGGCGCTGCGTTTGCTCGACGTGCAGCCCGACGAGCGCGTGATCGACTGGTTCTGCGGTCTCGGCAACTTCACCTTGCCGCTGGCGAGCCGGGCTCGCGAGGTGCTGGGCATCGAGGGCAGCGACACGCTGGTGGCACGCGCGACCGACAATTTCAACAGGAATCAGCCAGCGACGTCGGCCCGGCGGGCACTGTCGCCCGCCACTTTCGTGGCGCGCAACCTGTTCGACATGACGCCGGAAATGCTCGTGGCCGACGGCAGTGCCGACAAGTGGCTGGTCGATCCGCCGCGCGAAGGCGCCTTCGCGCTGGCCAAGGCCATGGCCGACCTTCATCAGCAGCCCGAACTGCGAACCGATGGCTGGACACCGCCGAAGCGCATCGTGTACGTGAGCTGCAATCCGTCGACGCTTGCGCGCGATGCCGGCTTGCTGGTGCACCAGGCGGGCTACCGCTGCACCTTCGCGGGGGTGGTCAACATGTTCCCGCACACCGCGCACGTCGAGTCGATTGCAGTCTTCGAACTGGAATGAAAAAAGGGCCCTTCCGGGCCCTTGCTCTTGCTGTGCGTGATTCGCTCAGTCGCGTTCGCCGCCGAAGATGCCCAGCAGCGCCAGCAGGCTCTGAAACACGTTGAACAGGTCGAGGTACAGCGCGAGCGTGGCGCTGATGTAGTTGGTTTCGCCACCGTCCATGATCTGCTTCAGGTCATAGAGCATGTAGGCCGAGAAGATGCCGATGGCGGCCACCGAGATCACCAGCATGCCCGTCGTCGAACCGACGAACACGTTGATGATCGCGCCGAACATCAGCACCAGCGCGCCGACGAACAGGAACTTGCCCATGCTCGACAGGTCGCGCTTGATGATCGTTGCCAGCGAGGCCATCACGAGGAACACGCCGGCGGTGCCGCCGAAGGCGGTCATGACGAGTTCGGAGCCGTTCTTGAAGCCCAGCACCATCGCGATCAGGCGCGACAGCATCAGGCCCATGAAGAAGGTAAAGGCCAGCAGCACGGGCACGCCGGCGGCGGAGTTCTTGGTCTTTTCGATGGCGAACATGAAACCGAACGCGCCGCCCATGAAGACGATGAGGCCGAGGCCGCCCGTGAGCGAGCGGGTGATGCCGGTGCTGACGCCGATCCATGCGCCTAGCACGGTGGGCAGCATGCTCAGCGCGAGCAGCCAGTAGGTGTTGCGCAGCACGCGCTGGCGTTCAGCCTGCGCCAACGGCTGGCCATAGCCAGCGGAAGTGTCTAGGGTGGTGACGCGGTCGTTCATGGCCGGAGCTCCTGTGGTTGCTGCAGTGACGCAGTTTGGGCGCATTCTAGGGGGCTGCAAGAGGGGGTGCCGAAAAGACCGTATGCGGGGTGTTCCCAAGCCCTGAAGACACCCCTGGCGGCATGGCCGTTATGCTGTCGGGTTTTCACGAAACCAGAGCCCATCATGAAGACCAAGTCATTCCTCGAACTCGCCGACGTCAAGGCCGTGGCCGCAGCGGCCGAAGCCGAGGCCCTCAAGAACAACTGGGCGGTGACCATCGCCATCTCCGACGACGCGGGCAACCTGCTCTGGCTGCAGCGGCTGGATGGCGCCGCGGCATTGTCCTCGCACATCGCGCCTGCCAAGGCCCACACGGCAGCCATGGGCCGGCGCGAAAGCAAGGTCTATGAAGACATCATCAACGGCGGCCGCACGGCGTTCCTGACGGCGCCTGAAGTGCAGGGCTTGCTCGAAGGCGGCGTGCCGATCATCAAGGATGGCCACGTGATCGGCGCCGTCGGCGTGAGCGGCGTGAAGTCGAACGAAGACGCGCAGATCGCCAAGGCAGGCATCGCAGCCCTCGGCCTCTGAGTTTTTGTTCCGCGCAAAGCAAAACGCCGACTTCGAGGTCGGCGTTTTCTTTTGGGTGCTTCAGCGTGAAAAAAAGCTTGGCTAGTCGGCGAACCGTTGGCTAGCAAAAAACGACCCTTTGGAGATGAATCTCCTCGAGTCGCCCCACGATGAAACTTGCGCGAAGGGCGGACTGGACGACCTACTTGGTCAGGATCAGCTTGCCGAGTTTGGTGGCTTGAAGCCGGTAGAGGGAGCCGTTGTGCATGATGCCGACCGTCTTGCTTCCTTTCAGAAGCTCGGTGCTCTCGACCATTGGCGCCGGACGCGTTGCCTGGATGGACGCATGGCCGCCACCCGATTGGTCGAGCGAAGGATGGTTCAGGACAGAAAAGGCATTCGGTGTGGCTGGCATCTGGGTTTCCCTATCGAAGCGATGAGTTAATGATAATGATTCGCAATAAAAAGTCAATCGTCACGATCGACTTTTTTGGCTTGCGATTTCAGATCACTTCGCTTCGGGCTCCGTGATGAAGCCGATCTTGCGCACGCCGGCTTCGCGGGCTTCCGACATCGCCTTGGCCACGCGCTCGTAGCGCACGGCCTTGTCGCCGCGGATGTGCAGCTCGGGCTGCGGTTCCTTGGCAGCTTCGGCCGCGAGGCGGGCGGGCAGTTCGCCGTCGTCGATCTTCTGCTCGTTCCAGTAGTACGAGCCGTCGGCCGTCACGCTGAACAGGATGTTCTGCGGCTTCGGCTGCTCGGGTTCGCTGGTGGCGCGCGGCAGGTCGATGTTGACCGCGTGCTTCATCACCGGCACGGTGATGATGAAGATGATGAGGAGCACCAGCATGACGTCGACCAGCGGCGTCATGTTGATCTCGTTCATCACCTCATCGGGTTCGTCTTGTGTACCGAAGGCCATGGCGCTCAGCCCTTCTTGAGCGGAACCACGACGGCTTCGCTGCCGCTTTGAACGCGGGCGCCGGTCACGAAGTAGGCATGCAGGTCGTGCGCGAAGGCGTTGAGCTTGGTCAGCACGAACTTGTTGCCGCGCACCAGGGCGTTGTAGCCCAGCACCGCGGGAATGGCCACCGCCAGCCCCAGGGCCGTCATGATCAGCGCCTCACCGATCGGGCCGGCCACCTTGTCGATGGTTGCCTGGCCGACCGAACTGATGCTCATCAGCGCGTGATAGATGCCCCAGACCGTGCCGAACAGGCCGATGAAGGGGGCGGTCGAGCCGACCGATGCCAGCACGGCCAGGCCGGTCTGCAGGCGGGCGGTGAAGGCGTCGATGCCGTTGCGCAGGGCGCGCGTGATCCAGTCGCTCACGTCGAGCGCGTCATGCAGATGGGCCTTGGTGTTGCGGTGGTGCGCTGCTGCTTCGCGGCCTTCGAGGGCCAGCGCACGGAACGGGTTGCTGTCGTCCTTGCCGAGCTTGTTCAGCGCGGTGGCGAAGTCTTCGCTGTGCCAGAAGTCTTGCGAATGCTTGGCGAGGCGCTTGTATTTGATGACGTCGAGCGCCTTCACGATGATGACGATCCACGACGCGAGCGACATGCCGATCAACAGTACCGCGACGGCCTTGGTGACGAAGTCGCCCTGATGCCAGACGTTCATCAGGCCAAATTGGGAATCCATACGAAGTTGCTCCAGAGAAAAATTAGTTCAAGACGTAGTTGACGGGGGCGTCATAGGACATGGCCTGGACCACGCCGTTGACCTTGCCGGGCACGAAGCGGCATTTCATGATGTATTCGACCGCCGCTTCGTCGAGGCGATCGAAGCCGCTGGATTTCTTGACCTCGGCACTCTTGGGCAGGCCGTCGACACCGACGAGCACCCGCACGACGACCTTGCCCTGTTCGCCGAGCCGTTTGCTCATGGCGGGGTAGGTTGCCTTGGGGTTTTGAAGGTAGTCGGCGTTGCTCGAGGGCATCTGCACCGCTGGAGGCGCGGGTGGTGCAGGTGGTGGTGCGGGCGGCGTCGGCGGAGCGGGAGGTGCCGGCGGCGTTGCCGGAGGCGGCGGTTCCGTGGTGCCGACGGGCGCCTGGGGCGCCGGCGTGGGCTTCGGCTCGCGGATGGCCTGGGGCCGCGGCGGAGGCGGGGCCTTGGCTTTGAGCTGGGGCGGTGGTGGGGGCGGCGGAGGCGGATCTGCCTTCGGCTTCGGCGGCTCGACGAACTGGCTCAGTATTTCGACTGGAATCACCACCTCGGCGGCGCGGCGTAGCAACCCGCTCTGCAGCGCCCAGAGCGCAGCCGCATGGAACAGGATGACGCCGCCGGCAATGACGACATTGCGCGAAAGGCCGAGGACGGAAGGGGGGGGAGCAAAGCGGTCAGACACGATCAACCATTCGAATGCGGGCGCCGTGAAAGGTGCCCCGATTTCAGCAAAACCGCTACGAAGACAGCACTTGCGCCAGTTGCGCTACTTGCGAAAGATCCACCAGACCGAGCCTGCAACCAGGATCAGGCTGCCGCCGAGTGTCGAGAAGAGTTCCATGCCTTGCTTTCCTTGATGGAGTTGGCAAGCTGGATCGCCCTCGGACCCGATTCGCAGCTCAGCGCGGCGACCGGATGCGAAGCGCTGCACTGCGCGACGATATCTCGCGCGCACCCTTCACATTGGCCACACTGGGTGGCCACGCCAAGTTCGAACTGAACCTCGTCGAAAGTCATGCCGGCCCGCACGTGGCGTGCGATTTCTCGGTCGGAGACTCGGCGGCAGACGCAAACGATCATGGCTGTGAAAGCGGCAGTTGGCTGGCTGTTGGATTTGCTTGATTATAAATAAGAATCCGTCGCATTCACAATAACCATGTGTTACTGATTCATGCAAGAGCCAGCCCGCTGAACTCAAACCTCGGACCAGAGCCGAAGCAGGTTGTGGTAGTGGCCGGTCAGGGCCACGGTTTCCTCGCATTCGCCCAGGCGCGCACGAAGTTTCTGGATGTTCTGGTCGAGTTCGTACAGCATGCCGCGCTGCTGATCGCTGCGCACCATGCTCTGCAGCCAGAAAAACGAACAGACCCGCACCCCCCGGGTCACGGGGTGGACGCGGTGCAGGCTGCTGGCCGGATAAAGAATGAGGTCGCCGGCCGGCAGCTTCACTTCGTGCGAGCCATAGGTGTCGATGACCTCCAACTCGCCGCCCTCGTAGTCCTCGGGGTCGCACAGGAAAAGCGTGCACGACAGGTCGGTGCGCAGTTGCAGGTTGGCGCCGGGCAAGGCCCGCACCGCACCGTCGACGTGAACGCCGTAGTGGTCGCCTCCCTCGTAGCGGTTGAACAGGGGCGGCACGAAGCGCAACGGCAGCGCGGCCGAGAAGAAAAGCGCGTGCCGGGCCAGCGCGGCCAGCACGGTGTTGCCGAGCTCTCGCCCCACGGGAGACTGCTCCGGCAACTGGCGGTTGCGCTTGACTTGTGCGCCTTGTGCACCCACCGTCTCGCGGCCGTCGGTCCATTGCGTGGCGTCGAGTGCGGTGCGCATTTCGCGCACCTTGTCGGGACTCAGCACATCGGGCACATGCAGCATCATTTTTCAGGATCTCCGCAATGAGAAAAGCCCCAGCGCGCGCCGGGGCTCGAGTGTCGCACCGCGCCGGGAGTGCCCGGCGCGGTCAAGGACCGTCAGAACGCGAAGTTCGCGGTGATCTTCGCCGAGCGAGGGGTGCCCGGCGTGTAGCGATAGCCGCTCTTGTTGATGGCCGCCACGTAGTCCTTGTCGAACAGGTTGTACAGGTTCAGCTGGATGTCGATGTTCTTGTTGATGCGATACGACGCCATCGCATCGACCACCCAGTACGAATCGACGTACGCCGGCGTTCCCACCGCGCTGTCGGTGCCGCGCTGCAGCTTGCCGTTGTAGCGCGCGCCGCCGCCGATGGTCAGGCCGAACGGAAACTGGTAGGTGGTCCAGAGCGTGAAGGCCTTCTTTGGCGTGTAGGCGAGGGCGGTCGACCCATCGGCCAGCACCGAGGCGCCGCTCAGCACGCGCGTGTTCATGGTAGTGAAGCCCGAACTCACGCCCCAGTTGTCGGTCAGTGCGCCCGACACGCCCAGCTCGACGCCCTGCACGCGCTTCTTGCCGGTCTGGAAGTACTGCTGCGAGACCGCGTCCTGCACGACTTCGTTGCTCACGTCGGTGCGGTACAGCGCTGCAGTCAGCGCCACGCGCTTGTTCATCACGTCCCACTTGGTGCCGACCTCGTAGGTCTTGGCCTTTTGCGGCAAGAAGTCGGTGCGCCCGGTGCTGTTGCCGGTGCCGCCGGCGGCCAGCTGGAAGTTGGCGCCGCCCGGCGGCTGCGCGGCGGTGCCGTAGGCCGCGTAGACGCTGCCGTTCTCGGTCGGTTTGTAGACCAGGCCGATCTTGCCGGAGAGCAGGTTGTCCGACAGCTTCAGGTTGGTCGGCGTGATCGTCGAGGTTTGCGGGCCGTTGCCGGTGCGCGCCAGCGCCAGCGTGGTGGCGTTGTACGTGGTCGAGTAGTGGTCGTAGCGCAGGCCGGCGGTCAGCTGCCATTGCTCGTTGAACTTGAGCGTGTCGAAGGCGTAGAGGCCTATGGTGTCGGTGCTGCCGTCCGAGCCCGTGCCGTTGGCGATGCGGTTGTAGCCGTTCACGTACGGATTCGGGTTGTACAGGTTGGCGGCAGGCCACGAGCCGGCCGCGGCCAGCGTGGTGCCCACACTCGGGTAACCCGCGGCGTAGTAGTTGTTGGCGCGCTGCGTCTCGCGGACGAATTCGAGGCCGCCGTTGAACGAGTGGCCGATGCTGCCCGTGTTGAACTTCGCCGACACGCTCGTCTGGTTGGTGAAGATCGTGTTTTCCTGGTCCTTGTTGGTGGGCAGGTTGCGCGTGATGGTCCAGCTCGCGGGAATCGCCGGGATCACCGTGTTGATGAAGCCCGCGTTCGCGGCCGGCAGCTGGCCGGCACCCGTTGCCGATGCCGTGAGACCGCCGCCCATGAACGACGTCAGCATGTAGTCCTGCGACGTCTTGCCGTAGCGGGTGGTGTTGCGGATGGTAATGTCGGGCGTCAGGTCGTGCTCGATGCGTGCGGTGAACATGTCGGCCTTCACGTTGTCGAAGTCCGAGTTCGTGCCGTAGAAATTGCTCGAATCCACGCGCGCGGCGGAGTTCAGGTAGGTGCGGCGCGCCAGGCCTCGCGTGATCGCGGTGGCATCCGGCGTGCTGGAGCCCGGCAGGCCGATGGTGGGCACGCCGCCATCGGGAATGTTGTTCTGCTCGACGTGCAGGTAGTCGAGGAAGATGCGCGTCGGGCTGTTCAGGCCGAGGGCCAGCGACGGGGCGATGGCCGTGCGCTTGTTCTTGACGAAATCGCGGCCGGCAACGCCGCCGTCTTCGGTCACCGCGTTCAGGCGGAAGGCCGCACCGATGCCGTTGGCGCTGCTCAGCGACTTGTTCCAGTCGACGCTGCCGCGTTTGAAATCGGCGCTGCCGAAGCTCATCGAACCCAGGAAGCTGTCTTCGAGCTTGGGCTTCTTCGTGACGAGATTGATGTAGCCGGTCGGAGAGGTGCGGCCCACGTCGGTGCCCGACGGGCCCTTCACGACCTCCACCTGTTCGATGTTGAACACGTCGCGCGACACCGAGCCCAGGTCGCGGATGCCGTCCACGAAGATCGCGCTCGAGCTGTCGAAGCCGCGCATGAAGACCGCGTCCCCGGTGTTGGTGTTGCCGTTCTCCCCGAGGAAGAAGGTGCCCACGCCGGGCGTGTTGCGCAGCGCCTCGGTCAGCGTGGTTGCGCCCTGTTCGCGAATGATCTGTTCCTTGATGACCTGGATGGTCTGGGGCGTGTTCACCAGCGGGGCCGTGAACTTGGGATTCGACGAGTTGTCGGCTTTGTAGTCGGCGGCGGTGGTGTCCTGCACCCGGACTTCAGGCAGTGCGCCACTGGACTGGGCGAGGGCGGCGGGGGCTGCGATGGCGATCAGCGTGGCGGCGGCGGCACTCGAAAGGTGTGGAACGGCGCGCACAACGGTGTGTTTGCGGCTCTTGATGTAGGCCATGAAGTTTTCTCCGGAAAGGACGGGCGTCAGGACTCGACTGGCGATGTCTTGGCAGCCTGCGTTCTCTGTCTGGGAGAAGCGGGGCGGACTGGCTGGGTGAGTCGATTTGCAAAGGGCTTGTAAATCGATGCGAATGATATTGTTTCTCAATACGAAAGCGCGCAACCCAACCCGTACTAATTCAAAAGTTGTCTCGATTTGTTGCTATCGCGCAACTGCTGACGGAAGCGGAGGCTCAGTAAACATCGCGGCGATATTGCCCGCTTGCCGCCAGCTCGCTCATCAGCGTCTCGCCAGCGACCTGCCGCAATGCTGCGTCGACACCGGACGCCATGCCCCGCAGGCTTCCGCAGACATAGACAGCCGCGCCGTCGTTCAGCCACCGCAGCAGGGTGTCGGCCGACTGCAGCAACCGGTGCTGGACGTAGAAGCGCTCTGCCTGATCGCGCGAAAACACCATGTCGAGCCGATGCAGCACGCCGCCGGCCTGCCAGGCTTCGATTTCTTCGCGGTACAGGAAATCGTGCGCGGCTTGGCGTTCGCCGAACACCAGCCAGTTGTCGTGCCTGCCCGCGGCGGCACGGGCTCGCAGATGGGCGCGCAGTCCGGCCAGCCCGGTGCCGTTGCCGATGAGGATCAGGGGGCGCATCTCGTTGCCGTCCAGGCGGAAACCCCGATGGGGCCGCAAACGCAGGGCGACCGTGTCGCCAACGCTGAGGGTGGAGGTGAGCAGCCCCGATGCCGCTCCCAGCGTGCCGTCGGGATGCTGCTCCTGTCGGACGAGTAACTGCAATTCGCCGTCAGCGTGCACGGATGCGATCGAGTAGTCGCGCGGGCGGGCCGGATCGCTCGCCACGGCCACCTGCGCCAGGTCGCCCGACATCCAATGCGGCATCGCACCCATCTGCGGAACCAGTCCGAGATGGAACACCGGCGCGCCGACGCTGCCCGGATTGAGCCGCTCGCGCGCAATGAGCCGCCACTGCGTGAAGCTGGTTGCCGCCCCCTCGATGCCGAGCGTCGGCGCTTCGCCCCATTGGGCCTGCCATGCAGCCAGTGCGGCAGGCTCGCCGTTGTCGACTTCGATGCGATCGAACTCGCGCGTGGCGCCCGTTGCAAGAAGCCACTCGTCGAGCATGCGGCCGAAGCCGCAGAAGTTGGCGTATTGACGGTCGCCCAGGGCCAGTACTGCGTAGCGCAGCGAGGGCAGCGCGGGCGGTGAATCCATCACGCGTTCGGCGAACACGCTGGCCCCGTCGGGCGCGTCGCCTTCGCCGTAGGTGCTGGCGATGAAGAGCGCGCGCCGCGCGGCGGCCAGCGTCGGGGCATCGAGCGCGTTGAGTTCCATCACGCGTGCTGGCGTGCCTGCTGCGCTCAATTGCCGTGCGGTCTGCCAGGCGATGGCTTCGGCCTGGCCGGTCTGGCTCGCGAACAGCACAAGGACGGGGGGCTCGCCGCTGCCTTCCGAAAGCGCTGCCGCATTGCGCGCGGCGGCCGCTCGCCGCCTGCGCTCGCGCAGGTAGACCGACGCGCAGAGCGCCGCATACGCAGCCACGGTGGAACCCGCGCCAAGCGCGCGCCAGCCAATGTCGTTCATGCCCCGGCCGGTGTGGGCCACGCGCGCGTAGCCCGCACCGCAGGCGATGCGTCGCCATGGCTTACGAGCAGCGCGGCAATGTCGTGCCGCTGCGCGAAGTCAAATCCTTCGTCCGGCCCCAGTACCGTCAGCAGGGTGGCCAGCGCGTCGGCCTGCATGCATTCGGTGTGCAGCACGGTGACGCTGGCCAATGCATGGGCGGCCGGCTCACCGGTGCGCGGATCGATGGTGTGCGACCAGTTGCGCCCCTGATGCGTGCGGCGGTGCCATCGATCGCCCGAAGTGGCGATCGCCATGTCGGCAAGCGCCACGCGCTGCGCTACGGCCGGGTCGCCGTCGACGAGCACCTGCCAAGGCTGGCCACCGGGGCGTCGCCCGATGCCTCGCAGTTCGCCGCCGACTTCAAGGAGAAGGTCCGTAATGCCGAGCGCGCGCAAGGCTTCGACGCCACAGTCGACCGCGAAGCCCTTGGCGATACCCGAAAGATCGAGCGCAACGCCACCCGGTTGCAGCAGCGAGCCATCAGCCGCATCGAACGCCAGCCGCGGCCAGCCGACGCGCGCACGCGCATCGGCCAGGACCTGCGCAGAAGGCAGGCCGCCTTCGTGTGCTTCAGGGCCGAAGCCCCAGCAGGCGACCAGCGGACCGATCGTCGGATCGATCGCGCCACCGCTGGCCGTTGCCCATCGGTCCGCGCAGCGCATCACTTCGGCGAACTCCGCGGGCAGCACGTGGCGTGACCCGGCTGGCGCCCGGTTGAACCGGCTGATGTCGGAGTCCGGCTCCCAGTTGCTCATCTGCGTGACCACGCGGCCAAGCGCCGACTCGACCGCCGCACGAACCTCCGCCAACGGCAGCATCCGCGGATTGTCGAAGCGCAGCGACCAGGTGGTGCCCATGGTCTGCCCGCCCGACTGCTGGAGCGTGGCGGGATCGGCGGCGCGGGGGACGGCCGCGTTGGCGTAGCCGCCGGCGCGCCAGGTGCTGAACGAAAGGCCCAAGGTGGTCGGCTGCCGCGTCAGGGCATCACTTCAAGGGTCGCTGCGTAGCTCAGGCGGCGTTCCTTGGCTTGCGGCACCGTGGTCTTGGTGTCCTTGGTGCTGGCGTCGAGCCAGTACATCCCGGCGGCGGGCCAGGTCACGCTGAACTGGCCCTTGTCGTCGGTCTTGAGCTTGATTTCCTCGAGCTTGTCGCGGTACTGGGTGTTGCCTGCCGTCACGGTCACTTCGAGGCCTTTGGCGGGCTGGCCGTCGAGGTTCAGCGTGAAGGTGGCCTTCTCGCCCTTGACCAGGTCGGTCGGGCTGCCGGTGGAGATCAGTTCCAGCCCCTGGCCGACCGGCTTGAGCGCCGAAGGCTTGCCGACGGTCACGAAGGTCTCGATGCGGCCGGACGATTGGGTGATCGTCACCTCCTGTGCATCGGCCGGGATCTCCTTGCCGATGGTTTCGGCCGTGCCGCGTGCGCGCTTGGCCTGGCCTGTGGCTTTGTCCTTCCAGCTTGCGAAGGCGCCGGCGTTGATCACCGCGATGCGGTAGGTGCCCGGTTGCGCCACGCTCACGTCGAACACGTTGCGCAGCTTGAGCTTGGCTTCGGTCTCGGGCTTGACGGTGCTGCCGTCGGGCGCGGTGATCTGCAGGCCGTCGAGCCGCAGCGGCGCGTGGTTCGCGACAAACAGGTCGTTCGACACCGCGGCATCGACGGTCACGGTGTCAGCCTTGGAGAACACGGTGGACGAGGGCAGCAGCCAGGCATTGTGCGCCTGGGCAAGCGAGGCGGCAGCCGACAGGGCAATGGCGAGGGAGGCGGCGCGCAGTGTGAAGCGGGTCATGGCAGTTCCTTGATATGAGCTGGCGGTAAGGAGGTAAAAGGGGGGGCGGTCAGGGCTTGAGTTCGAGCTTGATGTCGCCGAGCTCTTCCTTGCCCGTGGCGGTCGGCTGCGCCGCTGCCGTGGGGGGCCACTGGAAGGGAATGCTCACGACCTCGCGTCCGCCGACTTCGCGTGCGGCTTCCACCACGAGCTTGTAGGCGCCCGGCGCGAGCTTGGGCATGGGTGCCGTGCCCTCGGTGAAGCTCAGCTGATGCTTGCCGGCCGGCTTGGTCGCGCCCGTTACGCCATCGATTGGCACCGCGAGTTCGCGGCCGCCGCGGCGCCACCACTGGCGCATGTCCTTCAACCATTTCGTGCCTTCGCCCTCGGGGTTGTTGGTCTTGGTGCGCACGTCGTACCAGACGGCCAGCGTACCGGCAACGGTGTTGTCGGCGCGCTCGATCCAGGTCGCCACGTAGGGGCGGTGGTACTCGGACACGTTCAGCCGCGGGATCTCGATGTTGACGGCCAGCCCCGACGCGAAGGCCGGGGCGGCGAACAGCGCCGACATGGCCAGCGGCGCGAGTGAATAGCGAACGTGCACGGGAAACCTCTTTTCCTGGATCGATGAATGAATCAGTGAATGAACAGCAGCGCGAGCAGCACCGGCACGACGAGCCCCATGCCCACCATCGGCCAGGTGAAAGGCCGGTTGCCTGCATGCATCTTGAGAATGAACAGGCCGGTGATCGAGAAGACCAGCGCGGCACCCGCGAAGATGTCGATGAACCAGCTCCACGCGGCGCCGGTGTTGCGGCCCTTGTGGAGGTCGTTGAAGTAGGAGAGCCAGCCGCGGTCGGTGCGCTCGTATTCGATCTCGCCGTCGGCCAGGCTCAGGCGCAGCCAGGCGTCGCCGCCGGGGCGGGGAAGCGAGAGATAGATTTCGTCATCCGACCACTCGGCCTCGCGGCCCGCGGTGCCGACGTCCCAGTGCTTCTGTACCCAGGCCTGCAGTTCGGCGGGCAAGGGTGCCTTGCCCTTGAGGGCCTTGGCGGCAGGCAACTGCTTTTCGAGTTGCGTGCGCAGGGCTTCATCGACCGAACCGCTCAGCTTCGTGACGGCCGGCCGGGCCTCGATCTGCCCCGCGTGATTGAGCGTGAAGCCCGTGACGCTGAACAGGATCATGCCGACCAGGCAGATCGCCGAGCTCACCCAATGCCATTCGTGCAGGGTCTTGAGCCAGTAGGCTCGTCGGCGGTTGTCGGGGCGGGTGGCAGTCATCATCGAAGGCGCGGATTTTATCCGTGCAAATGAGAATGACTGTTATTCGTGGCGGGTTAAGTTGCGTAAAGCAATAAAAAACGGGACCGAAGTCCCGTTGATTGGCTTGTGCGAAAGCTTCGCTTATTCGAGCTCGCCCATTTGCGATTGCAGGTAGTTCTGCACCCCGACCTTGTCGATCAGGTCGATCTGGGTTTCGAGGAAGTCGATGTGTTCTTCCGTGTCGTCCAGGATTTCTTGCAGCAGGTCGCGCGAGACATAGTCGCGCACCGATTCGCAATGCGCGATGCCGTCCTTGATGGTGGCCTGTGCGCCAGTCTCGGCGCCGAGGTCGCAGCGCAGCAATTCAGGCACGTCTTCGCCGATGTTCAGCTTGCCCAGGTCCTGCAGGTTCGGCAGGCCGTCGAGCATGAAGATGCGGTCCATCAGCTTGTCGGCGTGCTTCATCTCGCCGATCGACTCCTCGTATTCCTTCTTCGCCAGCTTGTCCAGGCCCCAGTGCTTGAGCATGCGGTAGTGCAGGAAGTACTGGTTGATTGCGGTCAGCTCGTTCTTGAGCTGCGCCTGCAGATGTTCGATGACCTTGGGGTCGCCCTTCATGATCGTTTTCCTTGTTCTGAAAGAGGGGATTGTCCGGGTCCTCACAGGGCCTGCGCAAGCATTCCCCTGCGCAGCCGGTCTGCATGCGTACGAGGGTGATAGGCGTTCGTATTCGAGCAGCAAGCGATGGCGAGGCGCCCTTGTTTTTCATAGGCCGCACCGATGCCTCTGATAGTTCATTGCTATGGGATTATCTGAATTGGTAGTTATACTCATGGCTCGCACTTATTTTTGTCCACCCGCAGCATCCAAGGAATCACCATGTCCCTGATCAACACCCAAGTCCAACCCTTCAAGACCCAGGCCTACCTGAACGGCAAGTTCATCGATGTGTCCGACGAGACGCTCAAGGGCAAGTGGTCCGTGCTGATCTTCATGCCCGCGGCCTTCACCTTCAACTGCCCGACCGAAGTCGAAGACGCGGCCGACAACTACCCCGAGTTCCAGAAGCTGGGTGCCGAGGTCTACATCGTGACCACCGACACGCACTTCTCGCACAAGGTCTGGCACGACACGTCGCCGGCCGTCGGCAAGGCGAAGTTCCCTCTGGTGGGCGACCCGACCCACACGCTGACCAACGCTTTCGGCGTGCACATCCCGGAAGAAGGCTTGGCACTGCGCGGCACCTTCGTGATCAATCCCGACGGCATCATCAAGACCGCCGAAGTGCATTCCAACGAAATCGCCCGCGACGTGAAGGAA
The DNA here is from genome assembly GCF_001425205.1 of Variovorax sp. Root411. Classification (GTDB taxonomy): domain Bacteria; phylum Pseudomonadota; class Gammaproteobacteria; order Burkholderiales; family Burkholderiaceae_C; genus Variovorax. The sequence goes on along the minus strand of NZ_LMDW01000019.1, from coordinate 165,699 downwards.
ACCCTGCGCAAGCTCAAGGCAGCGGTCTACACCGCCGCCCACCCGAACGAAGTCTGCCCGGCCAAGTGGAATGATGGCGACAAGACCATCGCTCCGTCGTTCGACCTCGTCGGCAAGATCTAAGCGCCCCGCGCGAAAGCCCGGGCGCTCACGAAGCCCCGGGCTTTTTTGTTCCCAGTTGATAGTTTTCAGTTATCGAAAGAGAGTCCGCCATGCTCGACGCCAGCACCAAAGCTCAATTGAAGAGTTACCTCGAACGCGCCACGCAGCCGATCGAGATCGTCGCTTCGCTCGACGACAGTAAGGCCTCGGGCGAAGTGTTGTCGCTGCTGAAGGACGTCCAGGAAGTCTCGCCGCTGGTCAAGCTGACCGAAAGCCGCGACGACAACCACCGCAAGCCCTCGTTCTCGATCAATCGCCCGAGCGAGAACCACGGCCCGCGTTTTGCCGGCCTGCCGATGGGCCATGAATTCACGTCGCTGATCCTTGCGCTGCTGCAGATCGGCGGCTACCCCCCGAAGGTCGAGCAGGCCGTGCTCGACCAGATCAAGGCGCTCGACGGCGATTTCGAATTCGAGATCTACGTCTCGCTCACCTGCCACAACTGCCCCGACGTGGTCCAGGCGCTGAACCTGATGGCAGTGCAGAACCCGCGCATCCGCACCACCATGATCGAAGGCGGCACCTTCCAGGAAGAAGTCAAGGAACGCCAGGTGATGGCCGTGCCGACTGTGTTCCTGAACGGCACCGAGTTCGGCCAGGGCCGCATGAGCCTGGAAGAAATCCTCGCCAAGATCGACACCAGCGGTGTCGAACGCGAAGCAGAGAAGATTGCCGCCAAGGATCCGTTCGACGTGCTGATCGTCGGCGGCGGCCCTGCCGGCGCCGCTGCGGCCGTGTACGCGGCACGCAAGGGCATCCGCACCGGCGTCGCCTCGGAGCGCTTCGGCGGCCAGGTGCTCGACACGCTGGGCATCGAGAACTTCATCTCGATCAAGGAAACCGAAGGACCGAAGTTCGCGCATGCGCTCGAGGAACATGTGCGCGACTACGACGTCGACATCATGAATCTGCAGCGTGCCAAGGCGCTGGTGCCCGGCAACGGCCTGATCGAAGTGCAGCTCGAAAGCGGCGCCTCGCTCAAGAGCAAGTCGGTCATCATCTCGACCGGCGCGCGTTGGCGCAACATCAACGTGCCTGGCGAGCACGAGTTCAAGAACAAGGGTGTGGCCTATTGCCCGCACTGCGACGGCCCGCTGTTCAAGGGCAAGCGCGTCGCGGTGATCGGCGGCGGCAACTCGGGCGTCGAAGCGGCGATCGACCTGGCCGGCATCGTGGGCCACGTCACGCTGATCGAGTTCGACACGGCCCTGCGCGCCGACGCCGTGCTGCAGCGCAAGCTCCAGAGCCTGAAGAACGTCGACATCTTCACCAACGCACAGACCACCGAGATCACCGGCGATCAGAAGGTCAACGGCTTGGTCTACAAGGACCGTGCGACAGGCGAGCTGAAGAAGGTCGAGCTTGAAGGCGTGTTCATCCAGATCGGCCTCGTGCCCAACACCGACTGGCTCAAGGGCACGGTCGAGCTGTCGAAGCACGGCGAGATCCTCGTCGACGCGCGCGGCCAGACCTCGGTGCCCGGCGTGTTCGCGGCAGGCGATGTGACGACCGTGCCGTTCAAGCAGATCATCATCGCGGCCGGCGACGGCGCGAAGGCGGCGCTCGGCGCGTTCGACCACCTGATCCGCACTTCGGCGCCCGCCTGACCGGCTGCCCGATGCAAGAAGGGGCCATCGCAAGTCGATGGCCCCTTTTCTTTGAAGCCTCAGTAGTTCAGCCGCTCCGGCCGCAGTTCCTGCAGGATCGTCGTCGCGATCTCCTCGATCGACTTGGTGGTGGTCGAGAGCCAGCGGATGCCGGCGCGTCGCATCATCGCCTCGGCCTCGCTCACCTCGTGGCGGCAGTTCTCCAGGCTGGCATAGCGCGAATCGGGGCGCCGCTCGTTGCGGATCTCGCTCAAGCGCTCGGGCTGGATCGTCAGGCCGAAGATCTTCTTGCGGTGCGGCATCAGGGCCGGCGGCAGCTGGCGGCGGTCGAAATCCTCCGGAATCAGCGGGTAGTTGGCGGCCTTGAGGCCATGCTGCATTGCCAGGTAGAGCGAGGTGGGCGTCTTGCCGCTGCGGCTCACGCCGACCAGGATCACGTCGGCGCCCTGCAGGTCGCGGTTGCTCTGGCCGTCGTCGTGCGCCAGGCTGAAGTCGATGGCCGCGATGCGGGCGTTGTATTCCTTGCTCTTGCTGACGTCGCTGAAGCGGCCGATGCGGTGGTTCGACTTCACGGCCAGTTCGATTTCCAGGGGCCGCACGAAGGTGCCGAACATGTCGAGCAGCATGCCCTTGCAGCCGGTTTCGATCACTTCCAGCACGTCCATGTTGGCGAGCGTGGTGAAGACGATGGGGCGGACCCCTTCAACTTCCGCCGTGTGGTTGATCTGGCGCACCGCCTGGTGGGCCTTGTCGACGGTGTCGGTGAAGGGCAGCCGCACATGGCGCGGCTTCATCTCGAACTGGGCGAGGACAGCGTTGCCGAATGTTTCGGCCGTGATGCCGGTGCCGTCCGATATGAAGAAAACGGTGCGTGTGTGCATGGTCTTGGGTTCTTGCGGCCTTGTCCTGCGGCGCGTGCGGGCCTGCCACGCCTACAATCCGGCCCATTATCGGGAATCCGCTTTCCCAACCCCCAATTCTTTCCATGCACACCGCGCCCGCACCCAAAGCAACGACAACGATCGTGCCGCGCCGTCTGCATGCGGCACCGGTTTCAACTTCTGGAGCTTTCCCATGTCTGCACTTTTCGACGCGACCGCCCTGGTCGTACCGTTTGAAAACCTGAGAATGACCGACGTCGAGGCGGTTGGCGGCAAGAACGCCAGCCTCGGCGAAATGATCTCGCAGCTGCCGCAGGGTGTGCGGGTGCCGACCGGTTTCGCGACCACGGCCCACGCATTCCGCCAGTTCCTGGCCCACGACGGCCTGGCCGACAAGATCAGCAAGCGCCTCGCCGCGCTCGACACCGAAGACGTGCGCGCGCTGGCCACCGCCGGCGCCGAGATTCGCGCCATGGTCGAGGCCCAGCCCTTCCCGGCCGACCTGCAGAAAGCCATCGGCGAGGCCTTCGCCACGCTGAGCGCCGGCAATCCGGCCGCCTCGTTCGCCGTGCGCTCGTCGGCCACCGCCGAAGACCTACCCGACGCCTCGTTCGCGGGCCAGCAGGAAACCTTCCTGAACGTGGTCGGCATCGACGACGTGCTTCACAAGATGAAGGAGGTGTTCGCCTCCCTCTACAACGACCGCGCCATCAGCTACCGCGTGCACAAGGGCTTCGAGCACGACGTGGTCGCGCTGTCGGCCGGCGTGCAACGCATGGTGCGCTCCGATCTCGGTGCCGCCGGCGTGATGTTCACCATCGACACCGAATCGGGCTTCGACCAGGTGGTGTTCATCACCTCGAGCTACGGCCTAGGCGAAACGGTGGTGCAGGGCGCCGTGAATCCCGACGAGTTCTACGTCCACAAGCCGACCCTCAAGGCCGGCAAGAGGGCCGTCATCCGTCGCAACCTCGGCTCCAAGCTGATCCAGATGGAGTTCGCCACGCCTGAAGAGAAAAAGGCGAGCGGCAAGCTGGTGAAGACCACCGACGTCAAGGCCGAGCAGCGCAACCGCTATTCGCTGAGCGACGCCGACGTCGAACAGCTCGCCAGATACGCGCTGGTGATCGAGGAGCACTACGGCCGCCCGATGGACATCGAGTGGGGCAAGGACGGCACCGACGGCCAGCTCTACATCCTGCAGGCGCGCCCCGAGACGGTGAAGAGCCAGCAGCAGGGCAAGGCCGAGCAACGCTACAAGCTGTTGGGCAAGGGTGCTGTGCTCGCCGAAGGCCGTGCCATCGGCCAGAAGATCGGCACCGGCCCCGTGCGCCTGGTGCACAACATCAGCGAGATGGACAAGGTGCAGGCCGGCGACGTGCTTGTCACCGACATGACCGACCCCAACTGGGAACCGGTGATGAAGCGCGCTGCCGCCATCGTCACCAACCGCGGCGGGCGCACCTGCCACGCGGCGATCATCGCGCGCGAACTGGGCATTCCGGCCGTGGTCGGCTGCGGCGACGCCACCGATCTGCTGAAGGACGGCACGCTGGTCACCGTGAGCTGCGCCGAGGGCGACACCGGCTTCATCTACGACGGCCTGCTTGAGACCGAAGTGACCGAAGTGCAGCGCGGCGTGATGCCCGAGATCGACATCCAGCTGATGATGAACGTGGGCAACCCCCAGCTCGCCTTCGACTTCGCGCAACTGCCGAACCACGGCGTGGGGCTGGCCCGCCTCGAGTTCATCATCAACAACAACATCGGTGTGCATCCGAAGGCGATCCTCGACTACCCGAACGTCGACAACGACCTGAAGAAGGCCGTCGAGTCGGTGGCCCGTGGCCACGCCTCGCCGCGTGCCTTCTATGTCGACAAGGTCGCCGAAGGCATCGCGACCATCGCGGCGGCCTTCTGGCCCAAGAAGGTCATCGTGCGCCTGTCGGACTTCAAGTCGAACGAGTATCGCAAGCTGATCGGCGGCAGCCGCTACGAGCCGGAAGAAGAGAACCCGATGCTGGGCTTCCGCGGCGCTGCGCGCTACCTGAGCGCTGATTTCGGCGAGGCCTTTGCCATGGAGTGCGAAGCGCTCAAGCGCGTACGCAACGACATGGGCCTGACCAACGTGCAAATCATGGTGCCTTTCGTGCGCACGCTGGGCCAGGCCGAGCGCGTGACCGGTCTGCTCGCCGAGCACGGCTTGAAGCGCGGCGAGAACGAGCTCAAGCTGATCATGATGTGCGAGGTGCCGAGCAATGCGATCCTGCCCGAGGAGTTCCTGAAGTACTTCGACGGCTTCTCGATCGGCTCGAACGACCTGACCCAGCTCACCCTGGGCCTGGACCGCGATTCGGGCCTGGAACTGCTGGCCGCCGATTTCGACGAGCGTGACCCGGCCATCAAGGCGCTGCTGAGCCGCGTCATCAAGGCCTGCAAGGACCAGGGCAAGTACGTGGGCATCTGCGGCCAGGGCCCCAGCGATCATCCGGACTTCGCGCTGTGGCTGGCGGAGCAGGGGATCGAGTCGATCTCGCTGAATCCCGACAGCGTGATCGACACCTGGCAGCAGCTCGCCAAGCGCTGACCTGCAAAGGTAGCGAGGCCGTTGTGCCCGCCGCGCGACAGACTGCGGGAATCCCCACGGGGGGATTTCCCGCGTCAGCTTGGTGTCAATGAAACAAGATGCGTTTCCGGTGTCAGACTTGCGGCTTGACGGGGCGCATCCCGGCAGCTCGCGGGGGACACCATCATGATTCTTGTAAAGACAGACGCTGGCCAGCAGATCCTCAAAGATCGCTCGGTGCCGCTCACGCCGCGCCAGCGATCGGCATTCATCCTGTTCGACGGCAAGCGCTCGATCGATGACGTGATCGCCGCCGGCATGGGCATCACGGCGGAGGACATCAACCAGATGGTGGAACTGGGCGTGCTGGCGCCGGTGGGCGGCAAGCCTGCGGCGGCGCTGGCCGGGGAGGCCGCCGCCCCTGAAGTTCCGAAGCCGGCTGCGGATGCCGCCGGGTCCGGGCGCAGCAAGCAGCAGCGGTACAAGGACGCCTATCCGATCGCCACGCAACTCACCGGCAGCCTGGGCCTGATGGGGTTCCGGCTCAACCTGCAGGTCGAGGGCACCACCAGCTACGAGGACCTCGTGGCGCTGGCGCCGAAGATCCGCGCAGCCGTCGGGCCCGAGAAGGCCGCGGCGCTCGACAAGGCCCTCAACGACTGAGCTCTTGCCGGGGTAGCCGATACAGGGCTATAATCGCCGGCTTTGCCTTGCCACACTGCGCCCGACGCTGCAGGTGGCTTTTCCTCTTCTTCGGAAGAATCCACAAGGAGTGCCATGCGTCACTACGAAATCATTTTGCTGATCCACCCGGATCAGAGCGAACAAGTTCCGGCCATGCTGGAGCGCTACAAGGGCCTGATCACGGCCGGCGGCGGCAAGGTCCACCGCGTTGAAGACTGGGGCCGCCGTCAGCTGGCCTACCAGATCAACAAGCTCAACAAGGCTCACTACCTGTGCGTCAACATCGAAGCTGAACAAGCCGTGATGGGCGAACTGGAACACGCGTTCAAGTTCAACGATGCCGTGCTGCGTCACCTCACCGTCCAGAAGAAGAAGGCCGAAACCGGTCCTTCGTCGATGATGAAGACGGTCGAGCGCGAAGAAGCCCGCAAGGCCCAGCAGGCCGAATACGCCGCCAACAACAACTGATGGCGTGACTGCTGCCGCTGCGGCAACCGGCGTCAACCAGCTTCTGCTGACCGCCTCCGTTGCCGAACTCGGAGCCTTGCGATACACGCCAGCCGGCTTGCCCGCCATCGACCTGAAGCTCGAACACGAGTCGACGCTCCAGGAGGCTGGCAAACCCAGGCAGGTGAAGATGGCCCTCAAGGCCGTTGCCTTCGGCGCCATCGCCGAACGGCTCGCAAGACAGTCGATGGGAAGTCTCTGGCGTTTTCAGGGCTTCCTGGCGACACCGGGCAACGGCAAGCATCCGGTCCTGCACATCCAGGATTTTCAGCAAGATTAATTTTCGACAAGAGGTCCCCAAATGGCCACGTTCAAGAAATTCAACAAAGACAAGCGCCCGAAGCGCAACACCCAGTCGCTGCTGTTCAAGCGCAAGCGCTTCTGCCGCTTCACCGTCGCTGGCGTCGAAGAAATCGACTACAAGGACATCGACACGCTGCGTGACTTCATCAGCGAAAACGGCAAGATCATCCCCGCACGCCTGACCGGCACGCGCGCGATCTACCAACGCCAGTTGAACACCGCCATCAAGCGCGCGCGCTTCCTGGCCATGGTGCCGTACAGCGACCAGCACCGCGTCTAAGGAGCCGAGACCATGCAAATCATTCTTCTGGACAAGGTTCTCAACGTCGGCGGCCTGGGCGATATCGTCAAGGTCAAGGACGGCTACGCACGCAACTTCCTGATCCCGACGGGCCGTGCCCGCCGCGCCACCGCCGCCAACAAGGCCGAATTCGAAGCCAAGCGCGTCGAACTCGAAAAGGCTGCGGCTGCCAAGCTGGCTGAATCGCAAGCCCAAGGCGAAAAGCTCGGTGGTACGACCGTCAAGCTGACGCAAAAGGCTGGCGTCGACGGCCGTCTGTTCGGCTCGGTCACCAACGGCGACATCGCCGAAGAACTGGGCAAGCAAGGCTACAAGGTTGCCAAGTCGCAAGTGCGCCTGCCCAATGGCCCGATCAAGGTCGTTGGCGACAGCACCGTGAGCGTTGCGCTGCACACCGACGTGGTGGTCGACATCACTGTGACGGTTTACGGCGAAACCGCCTGATCGTCTACAGCGCCTCCGTGCGCTGCAGAAAAAGCCGCCTTCGGGCGGCTTTTGTTTTTCTGCGCTCGGGTTATCCAGTCGATTGCACTGGAAGATCACTGTTTATTCACAACCTTGTCCACACGCGCATGCGCGTGCGCGGCTTAGCATGCAGGGTTGCAAGGGAAGTCCATGTCCGCCGTTTTCTCCTATGCCGACAATGACCCGTCGGCCGATCGCCAAGTCGCTCAGCTGCGCATTCCGCCTCATTCCATCGAGGCCGAATCGAGCGTGCTCGGTGGCCTGCTGCTCGACAACGGCGCCTGGGACCGCATGGGCGACCTGCTGGTCGACGGCGACTTCTACCGCCACGAGCACAAGCTGATCTATGCCGCCATCGGTGGGCTGATCAATGCCACCAAGCCAGCCGACGTGATCACGGTCTACGAGCAGCTGCAGAACCTCGGCAAGGCCGACGAGATCGGCGGGCTGGTGTACCTGAACTCGCTCGCGCAGTACGTGCCCAGCGCGAGCAACATCCGCCGCTACGCCGAGATCGTGCGCGAGCGTTCGATCTTGCGAAAGCTGGTGTCCGCCGCCGACGAGATCGCCACCCAGGCCTTCAATCCGCAGGGCAAGCAGGTCGACAAGATCCTCGACGAGGCCGAGCAGAAGATCTTCAACATCGGCGAAGAAGGCACGCGGATGAAGCAGGGCTTCCAGAGCATGGATTCCCTGGTGGTCGAGCTGCTCGATCGCGTGACCGAAATGGCCGAGAACCCGAACGACATCACGGGCATCCGCACTGGCTTCCACGACTTCGACAAGATGACCTCGGGCCTGCAGGCGGGCGACATGATCGTGCTGGCCGCGCGCCCGTCGATGGGCAAGACCTCGCTCGCGATCAACATCGCCGAGCACGTGGCGCTCGAAGAGGGGCTGCCGGTGGCGGTGTTCTCGATGGAAATGGGTGCCTCGCAGCTCGCGGTGCGTATCGTCGGCTCCATCGGGCGCATCGACCAGGGCCACCTGCGCACCGGCAAGCTCAGCGACGAGGAATGGCCGCGCCTCACCGAAGCCATCGAGAAGCTGCGCACCGTGTCGCTGCACATCGACGAAACGCCGGGCCTGTCGACCAGCGAGCTGCGTGCCAATGCGCGCCGGCTTGCGCGCCAGTACGGGCGCCTTGGACTGATCGTGGTCGACTACCTGCAGCTGATGTCGACCAGCAGCTCGGGCGACGAGAACCGTGCCACGGCCGTGGGCGAAATCTCGCGCGGCCTGAAGATGCTGGCCAAGGAACTCAAGTGCCCGGTGATCGCGCTGTCGCAGCTCAGCCGCGGCGTGGAAAGCCGCACCGACAAGCGCCCCATGATGAGCGACCTGCGCGAATCCGGCGCCATCGAGCAGGACGCCGACATCATCATGTTCATCTACCGCGACGACTACTACAACAAGGAGTCGAAGGAGCCGGGCGTGGCCGAGGTGATCATCAGCAAGCACCGCAACGGCCCGACCGGCACTGTCAAGCTGGCCTTCCTGAAGCCGATCACCAAGTTCGAAAACCTGGTGGGCTACAGCAACAACGACCAGTACTGACGCAGCGCGTCAGCCAACGTTGCTGCCCGACCAGGACGGCGAGGCCGGTGGCTTTTGCTTTATCGCCTTGCCGTGCGCCGTCTCGGCCTTCACCTGCCGCAGCAGGTCGGCCAGCGTCTTGCCGGGTTCGTCGCGAAAGCGCTCGGGCAGCATTTCGATCGTGTCCATGCGATCGAGGCGAAAGCCGCGGAAGTCGTTGCGCAGCTCGCACCAGGTCGAGAGCGTCCAGACCTTGCCCCAGTAGAAGCAGCCGAGCGGGCGAACCGTGCGTTCGCTCGCATCGCCCGATACATCGTGGTAGCTCAGTCGCAGCTTGTTGTGCGACTGCACCGCCTCGCGCAGCGTCTGCAGCCGCGTGCGCAGCGTGTCGTCCAGGCCCATCGCAGGGGCATAGAGTGCCAGCGCCTCGGCCGAGACGCGCGCCGCCGGTGGCAGCACCGACAGGATCTTGCCCAGCCCGCTCTCGATGTCGCGCGCCAGTGCCGGATCGACCCAGCTCTGCGCGAGCCGCGCCGCGGCCATCAGTGCCGAGGCCTCGTCCTGCGTGAACATCAGCGGCGGCAGTTCGAAGCCCGCGCCCAGCCGATAACCCACGCCGGCCTCGCCCTCGATGGGCACGCCCTGGTGCTGCAGATCGGCCACGTCGCGGTACACCGTGCGCTCCGACACCTCGAGGCGCTGCGCCAGGAACGCAGCCGTGGTGAGCCGGCGTCCGCGAATGAGCTGCACGAGTTGGAAGAGGCGGTCGGCGCGGCGCATCAGTGGGTTTCGGTGAGCTTCTTCGCGAAGCCTTCGACGAAGCAGTGCTTGCCGTGCTGTACGGCCGCCTTGACGTTCGGCAGATGAAGGCAACCCGCCAGCCGGGTGCGCCGGTTTTTCCTGATGCTCATGAAACTCCGATGTGAACCGCCACCTTGTCAGGCCCTTCGTAGGCTTCGAAATCGCTGCGGTAGCTGCGTGCGATTTCCGGGTGAGCCTCGAAATATTGCCAGATGCGCTGCCAGGTGGCGATGATCATCTGCGGCATCTTGCCCTGGCCGGTGAACACGAGGTAGTCGCCGGCCTCGATGGCAAGGCTGCCTTCGCCGCCCGAGACGGCGACGCCCGTCGTCACGTCGAAGGCATCGCGGGCGTCCGACTCATAGGCCGAGTAGACACCGAAGAGACGGACGTCGGTGGTGCGGTGCGGCGTCGACTCGTATGTCTGTTCGCCGAAGAACCGATCCCACAGCGCGCCGATGCGGGCCGTTGCGGGGTCGTTCTCCTCGCGGTTGGTGGTGCGGGCGGTGAGGCCCGCGACGCGGAAGGCGTCCTGGTGCCGGCGGATGGGTTCCATGGGGCTTGTCCTCAAAGTGCCAGCGTCTTCGGATCGGCCTTCATGGCCTTTGCGATCAGCTTCATGTCGGCATCGCTGACGTCGAACATGCCGAAGCGAAACTTGTAGCCCCATTGCCTGGGGTTCTCGATGAAGACCAGGCGCTCGATCAATGGCGCGATCGGCGCCTCCTGCCCGGCCGCGTAGGCCACGTCGCGACGCCACGGCACGAAGCCGTCGCCCATGTCGAACTCGTAAGGCTCGCCGGGCTGCACGACGCCGATCGACACGAAGCTTTGCAGCTTGTCGGTGCCGCCGAACACCGTGGCCGGCGAATAGTAGGCGACGCGGTCGCCCGCCGCGACCCGCTTGAGCGGCGCATGCTTGCCGTGGCCGACCTGCATGAAGCCGAGCGGCCGGTGGTCGCGGCCGCGTCGTGCATGTTCGGCGCTGGCCACGGCGATCCAGTTGCGTTGCGTCATGGCGGGATCACTCCAGCGAGTGCAGGCCGACTTCGTTGCCTTCGGTGTCGCGCAGGTGGGCGATGAAGCCCATGCCGGGCGGCAGCGCGGACTTGGGCGCCACGATCTGCCCGCCGGCCGCTTCGACCCGCGCGAGCACGGCGTCGATGCTGGGCATGCAGTCGAGGTAGATGCGGATGCCCGTGCCGGCGCGCGCGCTTGCGTTGGCGCCGGCCTGCAGGGCGCCGCCCGTGGCGGGATCGTCGTAGGGGAACACGGCCAGCGTCTGGCCGCCGAAGTTCTCGCGGCGCAGCTTGCGGGCCAGCACGGTCTCGTAGAAGGCCTGGGCGCGGTCCATGTCGGCGACCGGGATCTCGAACCAGCTGATGGCGTTTTGCTTGTACATGGGGCTTTCTTTCGCGTCGATTGAAGGAGCCCTGATGGTGCGACCCGCCTACTGACAACGTCTTGTCAGTAGCCTGTCATCGTGGGCGAAAAAAAGCCCGCGATGCCCCTTGGGGCATGCGCGGGCTCTTGTCCGCCAAGGGCCGCGGCTTAGAGCACGTCGCTCGCGAAATCCGCCAGCCGCGAGCGCTCGCCGCGCGCCAGCGTGATGTGCCCACCGTGCGGCCAGCCCTTGAACTTGTCGACTGCGAAGGTGAGGCCCGAGGAGCCTTCCGTGAGGTACGGCGTGTCGATCTGCGCGAGATTGCCCATGCAGATGATCTTGGTGCCGGGGCCGGCACGGGTGATCAGCGTCTTCATCTGCTTGGGCGTGAGGTTCTGCGCCTCGTCGATGATCACGTACTTGTTGAGGAAGGTGCGCCCGCGCATGAAGTTCATGCTCTTGACCTTGATGCGGCTGCGGATCAACTCGTTGGTGGCCGCGCGGCCCCATTCGCCGGCGCCGCCGCCGTCGCCCTTGGCCAGGAACTCGAGGTTGTCGTCGAGTGCGCCCATCCAGGGGCCCATCTTTTCTTCTTCGGTGCCGGGCAGGAAGCCGATGTCTTCACCGACGCTCACGGTCGCGCGGGTCATGATGATCTCGGTGTAGCGGCGGTCGTCGAGCACCTGCGTGAGGCCGGAGGCCAGCGCCATCAGGGTCTTGCCAGTGCCGGCGGTGCCGGTCAGCGTGACGAAGTCGATCTCCGGGTCCATCAGCAGGTTCATCGCGAAGTTCTGCTCGCGGTTGCGCGTGTTCACGCCCCACACCGCGTTCTTGCCCGAGCTGTAGTCCTTCAGCGTTTTGAGCACCGCGGTCTTGTCGCGGATCTCGGTGACGCGGGCGTACATGCTCGGCTCGCCGGGCGCCTCGAAGAAGACGAACTGGTTGATGTACAGGTTGGGCACCAGCGGGCCGCTGATCCGGTAGAAGGTGTTGCTGCCGCTCTGCCAGCTCTCGACCGTCTTGCTCTGGCGGGTCCAGAAGTCGGGCGGCAGCGCCAGCGAGCCGGCGTACAGCAGGTCGCCGTCTTCCAGCGTCTTGTCGTTCTGGTAGTCGTCGGCGGCCAGGCCCAGCGCACGCGCCTTGACGCGCATGTTGATGTCCTTCGACACCAGCACCACTTCCTGCTTCGGCTTGCCCGGCCGGTCCTTGGCGTACTCGTCGCGCAGCGCGTGCACCACGCCGAGGATCTGGTTGTCGGCCTTGCCCTGGGGCAGGCTGATCGGCAGCGAGTAGTCGAGCGGGGCGGTCTGGAAGAACAGCCGGCCGCCGGCCTCGCGGTGGCCGGTGGTGTCGAGCTTCAGGCCCTTGTCGATGTCGGCGTCCTGGGCGCCAGCCAGCGCGTCGAGCGTACGGCTGGTCTGGCGGCCGTTGCGCGCGACTTCGGTGGTGCCTTTCTTGTGCCCGTCGAGTTCTTCCAGCACGATCATCGGCAGGAAGATGTCATGTTCCTCGAAGCGGAACAGGCACATCGGGTCGTGCAGCAGCACGTTGGTGTCGAGCACGAACAGCTTGGCGGGGCCGGTGGACTTGCTGCGTTTGGGCCGCGCCGGTGCCTGCGGCGCCGGCGCGGGGGCAGGGGAGACGGCGCCGACCGGTGCCTTCGTCTCGACCTGAACGAGGGCTTGCGGCTGGGGCGCGCTCACAGGCGCGGGCGCCGGTTTCAACTTGGCCCGGCGTGCCGGGCGCACGGTGTCGCCGCCGCCCGCACCGTCGGTACCGAGGCTGTCGAACAGTTCCAGCGGCTGCGGGCTGCGCGCCGTGGTCTCGTCAGCGCGCGAATCGCCGGAACGGCGCGAACCCCTGTGCGAGGACCGGGCGGGTGCGTCGATCGCGTCCGGCGAGAGCAATGCAGCGCGTTTCGTGGGGGCGGGAGGCAATGGCATGTGTCAGATCGCTCGCAGAAAGTGGGAACCAGAAAACGAAAAAGCCGCCTGAAGACCAAGGCGGCTTTGTTCGGGGGATGCGGTCGTGGAGCTCAACGGCATGAGCCCATTATGCACACCGCGGATGGCGCGCCGAAGGCACTTTACGCTCTGCGTTGGGCATTTCCCACGCAAGAGCGGAAAAGCGCATCGCCGGCTCGCCGGGAGGCGGTCAGGCGGCCTTCTTGAGCGTCTTGACGGCCTTGAGCACGTCGTCGACATGGCCCGGAACCTTGAGCCCGCGCCACTCGGCCTTCAGGATGCCGTCGGCGCCGATCAGGAAGGTGCTGCGCTCGATGCCCTTGACCTTCTTGCCGTACATGATCTTGTTCTTGACCACGCCGAACATGTGGCACATTTTCTCTTCGGTGTCGGCGATGAGTTCGAAGGGCAGCTCGAGCTTGGCCTTGAATTCGTCGTGCGACTTCATGTTGTCGCGGGACACGCCGAACACCGTGGCACCGGCCTTTTCGAAGTCCTTGTAGCGGTCGCGGAACTGCATGGCTTCGGTGGTGCAACCCGGAGTGTTATCTTTCGGGTAAAAATACATGACCAGCACATGGCCGAGATGCGAGGTATTCGAGACCTTGAGGCCGCCCGTGGCGTTGGCGTCGAATTCAGGAATGGGTTTGTTGACAACGATCGCCATGAAACTTGTTTTCTCCGTTAGATTCCGCTCCTGAGCCCTCTCGCCCCGTTTCGGACGGGACTTGCTCAAGGAATGGAGGATTGGTCGTTGCTAACTTTTGGGGTAGCTGGCCTGTTCGCAACCCGGTATTTTACCCCGAAAACACCTCTCTCAGCCACGCGACGGGCTCTCGACCAGCAGGGCGGCGATCACGTGCCTGCCTTCTCCGGCCAGGATGTTGTAGGTTCGGCAGGCTGCAGCGGTGTCCATGGTCTCCACGCCGGTGCGTTGCGCCATCAGCGGCTTCAGCCAGCCGGGCTGAGGAAAGCGGATGCGGTTTCCGCTGCCGAAAATGATCAGTTCCGCGCCCAGGGATGCCAGCTGCGCGAAATGTTCGGCGCCGAGCTGGTCGAAGCTTGAACAATTCCATTCGAAGCGCTCGCCGCGGGAGCCCACCACCACGCTGCCTTCGACTTTCTCGTTGTTGATTGCAACCCAGCCGGGGCCGTGCGCGGTAAGGGACTGGGCGTCGGATTTGTCGGGCTGGAGCTTCATCTGGGCACTGGGAACTGTGGTCAAATTATAGGTTTTCCCTAGTGCCACGGGGCTCGCAAGGGCCTTTGCCTTCGAGTAAGCAACCCGTTTCAACCGTTAATCCGCGCCCGGGAGGGCCCTTTGAAGCAGCTCAAGAAATCGGCCAAGCTGGCCAACGTTCTCTATGACATCCGCGGCCCCATCATGGACGCCGCCAAGCAGATGGAAGAGGACGGCCAGAAGATCATCAGGCTCAACATCGGCAACCTCGCCGTGTTCGGCTTCGATGCTCCGGAGGAAATCCAGCAGGACATGATCCGCAACCTGCCCGCATCGGCCGGTTACTCGGACAGCAAGGGCGTCTTTGCAGCGCGCAAGGCGGTGATGCACGAGACGCAGAAGCAGGGTATTGCGGGCGTTACCCTCGACGACATCTACCTCGGCAACGGCGCCAGCGAGCTGATCGCCATGTCCACCAACGCGCTGCTCAACGACGGCGACGAACTGCTGCTGCCGGCCCCCGACTACCCGCTGTGGACCGCCTCCACGAGCCTGTCGGGCGGCACGCCGGTGCACTACCTGTGCGACGAGGCCAACGGCTGGATGCCGAACCTCGACGACATCCGCGCCAAGATCACGCCGCGCACCAAGGGAATCGTGGTCATCAATCCGAACAACCCGACCGGTGCGCTGTATTCCGACGACCTGCTCAAGAGCATCGTGGCCATCGCGCGCGAACACGGCCTGGTGATCTTCGCCGACGAGGTCTACGACAAGGTCTTGTACGACGGCGTGAAGCACACCGCCATCGCGAGCTTGTCGAGCGACGTGCTCACGCTCACCTTCAACTCGCTCTCCAAGAGCTACCGTTCGTGCGGCTACCGCGCGGGCTGGCTCGTGGTGTCGGGCGACAAGCGCAGCGCGCAGGACTACATCGAGGGCCTGAACATGCTCTCGAACATGCGTCTGTGCGCCAACGTGCCGGGCCAATGGGCCATCCAGACGGCGCTCGGCGGCTACCAGAGCATCAACGACCTCGTGTGCGAGGGCGGCCGCCTGCGACGCCAGCGCGACATGGCTTATGAACTGATCACCGCCATTCCGGGCGTGAGCTGTGTCAAGCCCAGCGCGGCGCTCTACATGTTTCCCAAGCTCGACCCCGAGGTCTACCCGATCGAGGACGACCGCCAGTTCTTCCTCGAGCTGCTGAAGGAAACCCGCGTGATGCTGGTGCAGGGCACCGGCTTCAACTGGGCCACGCCGGATCACTTCCGCATCGTGTTCCTGCCCCATGAGGACGACTTGCGCGAGGCCATCAACCGCATCGCGAGGTTCCTGGAGCAGTACCGCCTGCGCCGCAAGACGCGGCCATGAAGCCTGCCTGCATCGCTGCTGCCGCCACCCCCATCGAAACCATGAACGCGACTCTCCCAATGAAACCCATCCAAGTAGGCCTGCTCGGCGCAGGCACGGTCGGCAGCGGCACTTTCAAGGTGCTCCAGCGCAACCAGGAAGAAATCAAGCGCCGCGCCGGCCGCGGCATCGAGATCACCATGGTGGCCGATCTCGACACCGCCCGCGCCCGCGAAGTTGCCGGCGAAGGCGTGCAGGTGGTCAGCGATGCGCGCGCCATCATCGCCAACCCCGACATCGACATCGTCATCGAACTCATCGGCGGCTATGGCATTGCCAAGCAGCTCGTGCTCGAAGCCATCGCGGCAGGCAAGCACGTGGTGACGGCCAACAAGGCACTGCTCGCCGTGCACGGCACCGAGATTTTCGCGGCTGCGCATGCCAAGGGCGTGATGGTGGCCTTCGAGGCCGCGGTGGCCGGCGGCATCCCGATCATCAAGGCGTTGCGCGAAGGCCTCACGGCCAACAGCATCCAGTGGCTGGCCGGCATCATCAACGGCACCACGAACTTCATCCTGTCCGAGATGCGCGACAAGGGCCTGGACTTCGCGACCGTGCTCAAGGAAGCGCAACGCCTGGGCTACGCCGAAGCCGACCCGACCTTCGACATCGAAGGCGTTGACGCCGGCCACAAGGTCACGCTGATGAGCGCCATCGCCTTCGGCATTCCGGTGCAGTTTGACAAGGCCCACATCGAGGGCATCACCAAGCTCGCCGCGCAGGACATCAAATACGCCGAACAGCTGGGCTACCGCATCAAACTGCTGGGCGTTACCAAGCGCACCGCCAAGGGCATCGAGCTGCGCGTGCATCCGTCGCTGGTGCCGTCCAAGCGCCTGCTGGCCAACGTCGAAGGCGCGATGAACGCGGTGGTGGTGCACGGCGATGCCGTGGGCACCACGCTCTACTACGGCAAGGGCGCAGGCAGCGAGCCGACCGCCAGCGCCGTGATTGCCGACCTCGTCGACATCACCCGCCTGCATACTGCCGACGCCGCGCATCGCGTGCCGCACCTGGCCTTCCATCCCGACGCGATGAGCGACCTGAAGGTGCTGCCGATGTCGGAAGTCGTCACCAGCTACTACCTGCGCCTGCGCGTGGCCGACCAGGCCGGCGTGCTCGCCAAGGTCACGGGCCTGCTGGCCACCGCCGGCATCAGCATCGACGCCGTGCTGCAGCGCGAAGCCGATGAGGTGGGCGGCGAAGGTTCCACGCAGACCGACCTGATCATCCTCACGCACGATGCGCGCGAAGGCACCGTCAACGACGTGATGGCTGAACTGCAAGCACTGCCGACCGTGCTCGAACCCATCGTGCGCATCCGCAAGGAAGAGTTGAAGTGAACTACCTGAGCACCCGCGGCCACCCCGACCGCAAGCGCTTCTGCGAAATCCTCCTCGAAGGCCTTGCGCCCGACGGCGGCCTGTACCTGCCCGAGCAATATCCGCAGGTCGACGCCGCCACGCTGGCGAAGTGGCGCGTGCTGCCCTACGCCGAACTGGCCTTCGAGATCCTCTCGCTCTACATCGACGATATTCCGCCGGCCGACCTGAAGGCGATCTGCGCGAAGACCTACACCGCCGAGGTGTTCGGCACCGACGAGATCGTGCCGCTGCGCGAGCTCGAAGACGGCGTGTACCTCGAAGCCCTGTCCAACGGCCCCACGCTGGCCTTCAAGGACATGGCGATGCAGCTGCTGGGCAACCTGTTCGAGTACGAACTCGCCCGCCGCGGCGCCGAGCTCAACATCCTCGGCGCGACCAGCGGCGACACCGGCAGCGCGGCCGAATACGCCATGCGCGGCAAGAAGGGCGTGCGCGTCTTCATGACCTCGCCCGACGGCCGCATGAGCCCGTTCCAGCAGGCGCAGATGTTCAGCCTGCAGGACGAGAACATCCACAACATCGCCATCACCGGCGTGTTCGACGATTGCCAGGACATCGTCAAGGCCGTGTCGAACGACCTGGGCTTCAAGCGCAAGTACCGCATCGGCACGGTCAACTCGATCAATTGGGCGCGGCTGCTGGCGCAGGTCGTCTACTACTTCGCAGGCTATTTCCAGGCCACGGCGAGCAACGACAAGCCGGTGAGCTTCACCGTGCCCTCGGGCAACTTCGGCAATGTCTGCGCAGGCCACGTGGCGCGCTCGATGGGCCTGCCCATCCAGACGTTGGTGGTCGCCACCAACGAGAACGACGTGCTCGACGAGTTCTTCCGCACCGGCGTCTACCGCGTTCGCGCAGCCGTCGACACGCACGAGACCTCGAGCCCGTCGATGGACATCAGCAAGGCCAGCAACTTCGAGCGCTTCGTGTTCGACCTGGTCGGGCGCGATGCGGCCAAGCTGCGCAAGCTGTTCGTGGACGACCTGGGCCTGCAGGGCAGCTTCGACCTGAGCGCCGATCCGGCGTTCAAGCAGGCCGCCGAGCGCTTCGGTTTCAAGAGCGGCCGCAGCACGCACGCCGACCGCCTGGCCACCATCCGCGACACCGAGAAGCGCTTTGCCACGCTGGTCGATCCGCACACGGCAGACGGGCTGAAGGCCGCGCGCGAACAGCTCGTGCCCGGCGTGCCGATGGTGGTGCTCGAAACGGCGCTGCCGATCAAGTTCGCCGCCACGCTGGTCGAGGCGCTCGGCGCGGAGCCCGCGCGGCCGAAGAAGTTCGAAGGCATCGAGGCGCTGCCCAAGCGCGTCGTCAAGCTGCCTGCGGATGCCGAGGCCGTCAAGGCCTACATCGCCGAAAACTGTGACTGATCGCGGTCGGGTCTTCGCATGAAAGTCGTCGGTTTCGCCGGCTATTCGGGCGCTGGAAAGACCACGCTGCTCGAGCGCCTGATTCCGGCGCTCAAGCGGCTCGGCCAGCGCGTGTCGGTGGTCAAGCACGCACACCACAAGTTCGACATCGACCATCCCGGCAAGGACACCTACCGCCACCGCGAGGCGGGTGCCTTCGAGGTGGTCGTCGCCTCCGACAAGCGGCTGGCCGTGATGCGCGAGTTCGAGGCTCCCGTCGAACTCAGCGTGCACCAATTGCTGGCCGAGGTGCACTCGGCTGCCGACTGGGTGCTGGTCGAGGGCTTCCGGCACAGCGACGTGCTCAAGATCGAGGTCTGGCGGCTGCCGGAAGCGGGTGAGCCGTCGCGGCCTGTGCTGTACACGGACGATCCTTTCGTCATCGCCGTGGCCACCGATGTGCCAGCCAGCCTGCCTTCGCCCACCGGGCGGCCGTTGTTCGACCTCAACGACGCCGAGGCCATTGCGAGGTGGTTGATCGACAGCGGCGACCGCTTCGAATACAACGCCGATCACCATGGCTGACTCACCTGTTCCTTTCGCCGCTTCTTCCTCGCGCCCGCAGCTGATGCCGCTCGATGAGGCGATCGCGGTCCTGCTCGCGAAGGCATTGCCGAAGCTGCCCGCCGAGAGCGTCGGTACCTTCGACGCCGATGGCCGCGTGCTGGCGCAGGACCTCGTCTCCGGCCTCACGGTGCCTCCGCGCGACAACAGCGCGATGGACGGCTACGCTGTGCGCGCGGCCGACTGTGCCGCGCCGGGCGCCGAACTGAAGGTGACGCAGCGCATCCCCGCAGGCACCGTCGGTACGTCGCTCGCAGCCGGCACAGCCGCGCGCATCTTCACGGGCGCGCAGGTCCCCGAAGGCGCCGATGCCGTCGTGATGCAGGAAGACACCACGGCCACGCCGCAGGAAGGCAGCCTGGGTTCGGTGCGCATCGCCATCGTTCCCGCTGCCGGCCAATGGATCCGCCGTGCAGGCGAAGACGTGGCCTCCGGCGACGTCGTGCTGAAGAAGGGCGATCGCCTCACGCCCGCCGCGCTCGGCCTTGCGGCCAGCGTGGGCTTCGACCGCCTGCAGGCGGCGCGCAAGCCGCGCGTGGCCATGCTTTCCACCGGCGACGAACTGGTGATGCCCGGCGAGGTGTCGCCCGACGCGATGAAGCCCGGCGCCATCTACAACTCCAACCGATTCTTCATGCGGGCCCTGCTGCATCGCCTGGGCTGCGAGGTGAACGACCTGGGCATCGTGCCCGACAACCGCGAAGCCACCATCGCCGCACTGCGCGATGCGGCGGAGACGAGCGACCTGATCATCACCACCGGTGGCGTCTCCGTCGGCGAGGAAGACCACATCCGCGCGGCGCTGCAATCGCTGGGCGAGTTGCAGCTCTGGTCGCTGTCGATGAAGCCCGGCAAGCCCTTTGCCTACGGCTCGATCGCGCGCAGCAACGGGCAGGGCGCCTGCCATGTGACGGGGCTGCCCGGCAACCCGGTGTCGAGCTTCCTGACTTTCCTGATGCTCGTGCGGCCCTTCCTGCTGGCGCTGCAGGGCGCCACGCGCGTCGCACCGGAAGCGGTGAAGATGCGCGCCGATTTCGACTGGCCCCGTGCGGACAAGCGCCGGGAGTTCCTGCGCGCGCGGCGCAACGCGGACGGCGGCCTCGACCTGTTCGGCAACCAGAGTTCGGGCGTGCTGACTTCGATGGTCTGGGGCGACGGCCTGGTCGACAACCCGGCCGGCCAGACGATCAAGGCGGGCGACACCGTCGACTTCATTCCCTTCGCGTCGCTACTGGGTTGAGTCACATGAAGGTCCAGATCCGTTATTTCGCCTCGGTGCGCGAAGCCCTTTCCAGCAGCGGCGAAACCGTCGACACGAAAGCCAGAACGCTTTCGGCCCTGCGCGACGAACTCATCGCCCGGGGCGGCGCCTACGCCACCGCGCTTGCACGCGGCAAGGCGGTGCGCATGGCGCTCGATCAGATGATGAGCGACGAAGCCGCCGCCTTGGGCGAAGGCTGCGAAGTCGCTTTCTTCCCGCCCGTCACGGGCGGCTGAGGCGGGCGTCCAGCGCCACGAGGCGTTCGCGCAGATCGTCGGAAGCGCGGGTCATCGGCGAGCGCAATTCGTCGCGCATTTCGCCCGCGTGCGCCAGCAGCGCCTTCACCGGACCGGGGTTCGGTTCGGCAAACAGGATTTCCACCAGCGGTTGCAGCGCTTGCCATTCGGCGCGCGCCTCGGCCAGCCGATTGTCTGCCAGCAGGCGCACCAGCCGGACGAAGCGCCGCGTCTGCACATGCCCGCTGGCTGCGATGGCGCCCACGCCGCCTTCGGCCATGGTGCCGAAGATCTGGTTGTCCTCGCCCGTCAGCACCTGCAGGCGGCCGTCGGCGATCACCGCACGCGTCTTGGCCATGTCGCCGCCGCAGTCCTTGATGCCGCGGATACGCGGATGTTCGGCCAGCGCCAGCAGCGTGTCGCGGGCGATGGTGACGCCGGTGCGATAGGGAATGTCATAGATCAGCACCGGCAGCGTGCTGGCATCGGCGATGGCGCGGAACCATTCGAGCAGGCCGGCCTGCGACGGCCGTACGTAGTGCGGTGCGGCCACCAGCAGGCCCGCCAGCGGGCGTTCCGAAAGCTGGCGCGCCCAGGCCGTGGCCTTGCCCAGGTGGTAGCCGGAAATGCCCATGACCACAGGCAGTCCGCCGGCCGCCGCCAGCACGGTGTCGAGCACGGCCAGTTGCTCGGCTTCGTCGAGCGCGGCGGCCTCGCCGGTCGAGCCGCAGGGCACGAAGCCTGTCACGCCATCGTCGGCGAGCCGTCGCGTCAGCGCGGCGAGGGCGGCATGGTCCACCGCGCCATCGCGGAACGGGGTAACGAGGGCCACCCAGAAGCCGGAGAAATCAGGGGTGGTGGAGCTTGGTTGTTGTCGAGGCACGCGGGCTTCCTTTCAGGAATCGACCGATGGAAAGAACCACCGTCCGATGCGCGCACAACCCGGGGGGGCCAAAGCCTTTTTGCAGGTTCCGTCGCTCATCCGACGACGGAACCTCGGCTCCGGTCAGACGAGCTTTGGTTTTTTGGCTTTGTTGCCCTGGCGCGCGCAGCGGCTCTCGGGGTGCGAAAGCACCGAGGAGGGCGTGGCGAGGCAGGGCATTGCCGCAGTCTATCGCGATGCCACAATCCGGAGATGAGCGTTGCGCGTGTTTCGATCCAGACAGCCGATTTCGACCTTGGACAGGAGGTCGCCGCGTTGCGTGCCGGCGACAAGCGCGTGGGCGCGGTCTGCAGCTTTGTCGGCACCGTGCGAGATCGAAACGACGGCAGCAGCGTGGCTTCGATGGAGCTGGAGCATTACCCGGGCATGACCGAGAAGGCCATCGAGGCCATGATCGACGAGGCGCACAAGCGCTTCGACATCCTGGGCGCGCGCGTTATCCACCGTGTGGGCCTGCTGCAGCCGCTGGACCAGATCATGATGGTGGCGGTGGTGTCGGCGCATCGCGGCCAGAGCTTCGAGGCCTGCGAATTCCTGATGGACTATCTCAAGACCCAGGCGCCGTTCTGGAAGAAAGAGCAGACGCCCGAAGGTGCCCGCTGGGTCGATGCGCGCGTGGCCGACGACGCGGCGTTGGCGCGCTGGGGCATCAGCGCCCCGAACGCCTGATTGCTGTGTTGTCCCCTCTCCCCGAGGGGGGAGGGGCAAAACATCAGAGGGGTTTGAACCCGCTGGCCTGGATGATCCGCTCCCAGGTCTGCGTGTACGTGCGCACGCGGCCCGCGAACTGCCCCTGCGGCTCATAGCCCACCGTCAGCCCCATCGCCGTCAGCTTCTGCTTCACGTCGGGCATCGCCAGCACCTTCTGCAGCGCGTCGCCGTACTTGTCGATGATCGGCTGCGGCGTGCCCACCGGCGCGAAGATGCCGTAGTAGGGCAGGTCTTCCAGGTTCGCGAAGCCCAGCTCGGTGAAGGTCGGCACGTTCGGAATCACCGCCTGGCGCTTGGCGCCGATGGAGGCCACGATGCGCATCTTGCCCGCCTTGTGGTTCTCGATGAAGTCCGGCACCGAGGCAATGCCCGCGGTGATCTGGTTGCCCAGCATGTCGGCCGTCATGGGCGCGCTGCCGCGGTAGGGCGCGGGCTGCACGTCGATCTTGTACTTCTCCGAAATCATCTTCACCAGGAACTCGGGGATCGAGGCCGGCGCGGGGATGCCGATGGTTTCCTTGCCGCCCTTCTGCGTGCGGACCCACTTCACGTATTCGTCGATGCTCCTCGCCGGCGTGCCGCCCGAAACCGCGAGCACGTTGGCGAAGGTCGCGAAGCCGGCCACGGGCACGAAGTCGGTGGCGGGGTTGAAGCCCGGGTTCTTCACCACCTGCGGCAGGATCGAGATGGTGTGGTCGTGCGACAGGAACAGCGTGTGGCCGTCGGCCGGCGAAGACTTCAGCACCGTCGCCGCGATCTGCCCGCCCGCGCCGGCGCGGTTCTCGACCACCACGGGCACGTCCAGCACGTCCTTGAGCTTTTCGCCGAGCGTGCGTGCAATGGCGTCGGTGCCGGCGCCGGCGGGGAAACCCACCAGCAGGCGGATCGGCGTGCCGCTCTGCGCCTGCGCCGGGGCCAGCACGGCGCCCGACAAACCGAGCGCCAGCATCAGCTGCACCCCGCGCGACACGACATTGCGCCTTGAAAAGAACATGATGGACTCCAAAAACAGCCGAAGGAAAAAGAACAGGAAAAAGCCCCGCAAGCGGATTTGCACTTGAAGGGACTGCGAACGGCCCTATTTTGAATGCAGGAATCAAGCCATGCGACAAGACAAACTCACCACCAAATTTCAGGAAGCACTGGGCGACGCGCAGTCGCTCGCGCTGGGCAACGACAATGCCTACATCGAACCGGCCCATCTGCTGGTCGCGATGCTGCGGCAGGACGACGGCCCGCGCGCCCTGCTGGAGCGTGCCGGCGTCAACGTACCGGGCCTCACGCAGGCAGCCGAAGCCGCCATCAAGAAGCTGCCGCAGGTGCAGGGCCACGACATCGTGCAGGTCGGGCCCGAGCTCGGCAAGCTGCTGCAGGCCACCGAGAAGGAAGCCATCAAGCGCAACGACCAGTTCATCGCCGGCGAGCTCTTCCTGCTGGCACTGGCCGACAGCAAGGCCGACGTCGGCAAGCTCGCCCGTGAAAACGGCTTGAGCCGCAAGTCGCTCGAAGCCGCCATCGACGCCGTGCGCGGCGGGCAGGGCGTGAACAGCGCCGATGCCGAAGGCCAGCGCGAAGCCCTCAAGAAATACTGCCTCGACCTCACCGAGCGCGCGCGCCTCGGCAAGCTCGACCCCGTCATCGGACGCGACGAGGAAATCCGCCGCGCCATCCAGGTGCTGCAGCGCCGCACCAAGAACAACCCCGTTCTCATTGGCGAACCCGGCGTGGGCAAGACCGCCATCGTCGAAGGCCTTGCGCAGCGCATCGTCTCGGGCGAAGTGCCCGAGTCGCTCAAGGGCAAGAGGGTGTTGTCGCTCGACATGGCCGCGCTGCTGGCCGGCGCCAAGTTCCGCGGCGAGTTCGAGGAGCGTTTGAAGACCGTACTGAACGAGCTCGCGAAGGACGAAGGCCAGACCATCGTCTTCATCGACGAGCTGCACACCATGGTCGGCGCCGGCAAGGCCGAGGGTGCGATGGACGCGGGCAACATGCTCAAGCCCGCGCTCGCGCGCGGCGAACTGCATTGCGTAGGTGCCACCACGCTCGACGAATACCGCAAGTACATCGAGAAAGACGCCGCGCTGGAGCGCCGCTTCCAGAAGATCATCGTGGGCGAGCCGAGCGTGGAGGCCACCATCGCCATCCTGCGCGGCTTGCAGGAGAAGTACGAAGTGCACCATGGCGTGCAGATCACCGACCCGGCCATCGTGGCCGCGGCCGAGCTGTCCGACCGCTACATCACCGACCGCTTCCTGCCCGACAAGGCCATCGACCTGATCGACGAGGCCGCGGCCAAGATCAAGATCGAGATGGACTCCAAGCCCGAGGTCATGGACCGCCTCGACCGCCGCCTGATCCAGCTGCAGATCGAGCGCGAAGCCGTGCGCCGCGAGAAGGACGAGGCCTCGCAGAAGCGACTCGGCCTGATCGAGGGCGAGATCGAGAAGTTGCAGAAGGAGATCGCCGACTACGACGAGATCTGGCAGGCCGAGAAGGCCCAGGCCCAGGGCAGCGCGCAGGTGCGGGAAGACGTCGACAAGATCAAGTTCCAGATCGAGGAATGGAAGCGCAAGGGCGACTTCAACAAGGTCGCCGAGCTCCAGTACGGCCAGCTGCCCGCGCTCGAGAAGCGCCTGAAGGAAGCCGAAGCCAGCGAGGCGAGCAAAGGCAAGTCCAGTGCGCCCACGCTGCTGCGCACGCAGGTCGGCTCGGAAGAAATCGCCGAAGTGGTGGCGCGTGCCACCGGCATTCCGGTCGTCAAGCTGATGCAGGGCGAACGCGACAAGCTGCTCGTGATGGAAGACAAGCTGCACGAGCGCGTGGTCGGCCAGGACGAGGCCATCGGTGCGGTCGCGAATGCGATCCGCCGCTCGCGCTCGGGCCTGTCCGACCCGAACCGCCCCACGGGCTCGTTCCTGTTCCTCGGCCCCACGGGCGTGGGCAAGACCGAGCTGTGCAAGGCGCTCGCGGGCTTCCTGTTCGACAGCGAAGACCACCTGATCCGCATCGACATGAGCGAGTTCATGGAGAAGCATTCGGTCGCCCGCCTCATCGGCGCGCCGCCGGGCTACGTGGGCTACGAGGAGGGCGGCTACCTCACCGAAGCCGTGCGCCGCAAGCCCTACAGCGTGGTGCTGCTCGACGAGGTCGAGAAGGCCCACCCCGACGTGTTCAACGTGCTGCTGCAGGTGCTCGACGATGGCCGCCTCACCGACGGCCAGGGCCGCACCGTGGACTTCAAGAACACCGTGATCGTGATGACGAGCAACATCGGCTCGCCCATCATCCAGGCCATGGTGGGCAAGCCCTCGGAAGAGATCAAGGAAGCGGTGTGGGACGAGCTGAAGAACTACTTCCGCCCCGAGTTCCTGAACCGCATCGACGAGACGGTCGTGTTCCATGCGCTCGACGCGAAGAACATCGAGTCGATCGCCGCGATCCAGCTCAAGGTGCTGCAGGCGCGGCTGGCGAAGATGGACCTGGGGCTCGACGTGTCGCCTGCGGCGCTTGCCGAGATCGCCAAGGTCGGCTTCGACCCGGTGTTCGGTGCGCGGCCCCTGAAGCGCGCGATCCAGCAGCGCATCGAGAACCCGCTGTCGAAGCTGCTGCTCGACGGCAGCTTCGGGCCGAAGGACACGATCGAGGTCACGACCGACCCGATCCAGTCGCCGGGCCAGTTCTCCTTCGGCAAGGCGGGGGAACCAACGGCGGCTGCTTCGGCCTAAAGTCGGATGATGAACTTCATTCTTCGTGTCATTCTTCTGCTCCTGGGGCTGGTTTTCGCGGCCAGCCTGGCCGTGGCGGTCATGCTGCTGGCGGCCGTGTGGGGTGTGCGCTACGCCTGGGGGCGTCTCACGGGCAAGCCGGTGACGCCTTGGATGTCTTCGATGGGTGGGCGCTTCAACCCGCGCTCGGGCTTCGACAAATTTCGCCATACGACACAGGCGGCCGAGCCGACCGCCGCCGACGTGGCCAATGCGCGGGCGCGCGGCGAGGCGGTGGAGCGGCCGGTGCGCATTCGCGGCAGCGCCGGCGACGTGACCGACGTGTCGCCGAAATCTGTCTCACGCGGCTGAGCCGCCGGTATTTCCCGCGCGACAACCCGTCGCGCCGTTCGCCGTCAGAATCGTCCTCCTGCAGCCGCTGTCCGCGGCTTTCGCTTTCATCCAGGAGAGACATTCCATGACCTCGCGCGACATCTTCGTGGTCGGCACCGCCCGCACCGCCATCGGCACCTTCGGCGGCGCGCTGAAGGACGTGCCCAACACCCAGCTGGCCACCACCGCCGTCAAGGCCGCCATCGAGCGCAGCGGCGTGGCCGCAGATGCCATCGGGCATGTGGTGATGGGCAACGTGATTCCCACCGACGTGAAGGACGCATACCTGAGCCGCGTGGCTGCCATCGATGCGGGCTGCCCCATCGAGACACCGGCCTTCAACGTCAATCGCCTCTGCGGCTCGGGCCTGCAGGCCATCGTGTCGGCGGCGCAGGCCATTGCGCTTGGAGACTGCGACGTCGCCATCGGCGGCGGCTCGGAATCGATGAGCCGCGGCCCGTACTTCGACACCTCGGCACGCTACGGCGCGCGCATGGGCGACGCGGTGCTCCTCGACTACATGCTGGGCATCCTGCACGACCCGTGGGAGAAGATCCACATGGGCATCACCGCCGAGAACGTGGCCGCGCGCTACGGCATCACGCGCGAGCAGCAGGACGAACTGGCCGCCACCAGCCAGCAGCGCGCCGCAGCGGCCATAGCAGCCGGCCGCTTCAAGGAACAGATCATTCCGGTCGAAGTGAAGACGCGCAAGGGCATCGTGCTGTTCGACACCGACGAGCATGTGCGCGCCGACACCACCGTCGAGACGCTCTCGAAGATGAAGCCCGCGTTCAAGAAAGACGGCCTCGTGACGGCCGGTAACGCGTCGGGCATCAACGACGGCGCCGCCGCCGTGGTGCTGGCCGAGGGTGGCCGCGTGAAGGCGCTGGGGCTCAAGCCGCTGGCGCGCCTAGTGGGCTATGCACACGCCGGTGTCGAGCCCGCGTACATGGGCATCGGTCCGGTGCCGGCCACGCGCAAGGTGCTGGAACGGACCGGACTGAAGGTGAGCGACTTCGACGTGATCGAGTCGAACGAGGCCTTCGCGGCGCAGGCCTGCGCGGTCATCAAGGAACTGGGCTTCGACCCTGCCAAGGTGAACCCGAACGGCTCGGGCATTTCGCTGGGCCACCCGGTGGGCGCGACCGGCGCGATCATCACGACGAAGGCGATTGCCGAGTTGCACCGCACGGGCGGGCGCTATGCACTCGTCACGATGTGCATCGGCGGCGGCCAAGGTATTGCCGCCGTGTTCGAACGCGTCTGAACGTCATGCTGCGCGCGCCTCTTTTGATCGACACCGACGAGGTCGAGATCAGCGCCATCCGGGCGCAGGGCGCGGGCGGGCAGAACGTCAACAAGGTGTCGAGCGCGGTGCACCTGCGCTACGACATCCATGCGAGTTCGTTGCCGACCGACGTGAAGGAACGTCTGCTCGCGCTGCGCGACAGCCGCATCACGCAGGAAGGCGTGTTCGTGCTCAAGGCGCAGCAGCACCGCACGCAGGAAATGAACCGCGCCGACGCGCTCGCGCGCCTGCAGGCGGTGATCGACAGCGTGGCCACGCCGCCGCGCGTGCGGCGTGCCACCAAGCCGACCTACGGGTCGAAGCAGCGCCGGCTCGAGGGCAAGAGCCAGCGTTCGCAGATCAAGAGCATGCGCGGGCCGGTGCGCGACTGAGCGCATTCGGCTTCGCTGCGCTGAATTCGTCTGATCTAGTGCGAATTGAGTGCAAAAGGCCCTGCTTTACGGGTCTGAAACATCTCCCAAGCAGAATCGCGGTCATGAGACGGTTCTTCTCGCGCGCTTTGTTGGCTGCGCTTCTGCTGGCGCCGGCCGCGACGCTCCTGACCGGCTGCGGTCCGGGGACAGCCGCGGTGCAGGGCACGAGCACGGCCGCGGCCCCTGAACTCAAGTGGGAAGAGCTGATTCCCAAGAGCTGGGACCCGACCAAGCGCTACCGCAACATCAGCCTCGAGGCGCTGCGCGACAACGATCCGCGCGCGATCCAGATGCTCGACGAGATGCGTGCCGTCTGGGACAACGCCCCGGTCAACGTGGCGCTCGACGGCAAGGCCGCCAAGCTGGCGGGCTTCGTGGTGCCGCTGGACGGCACGCAGGACGGCATTCGCGAATTCCTGCTGGTGCCGTATTTCGGCGCCTGCATTCACACGCCACCGCCGCCCGCCAACCAGATCGTGCACGTGGTCGCGCCTGCCGCGGTGAAGGGCCTGCACGCGATGGACACGGTGTACGTGAGCGGCACGCTGAAGGCGGCGCGCTACTCGTCGGCGGACATGGGCGTGAGCGGCTACGAGATCAAGTCGGCGTCCGTGGAGCGCTTCGTCGCGAAGCAGGCGCAGTAATAGCGCCGCCGTGCGCACTCAGGCCATGCGCTGCGACAGGAAATCCAGAAACGACGTGATGCGTGCCGACAGCTGCGTGTTGCGGTAGTACACCGCGTTGACCGGCTGGCGCGCGTCCGCCGTGTCCTTCGCCAGCACCTGCACCAGCGCGCCGCGGGCGCGGTCGGCACCCGTCATGAAGTCCGACAGGCAGACGATGCCCACGCCGGCCAGTGCCAGCTGGCGCAGCGTTTCGCCACTCGACGCCATCAGCGTCGGCGCGATGTTCCATTCGTCGCCATGCACGCCGCGCAGGGGCCAGCGGTTCAGCGACTCGGGTTGGGTGAAGCCCAGCAGCACGTGTTCGGCGAGGTCGCTCACCTTGCGCGGCTTGCCGTGTGCCTCGAGGTACGCAGGGCTCGCGAGCACGCGCAGGCGGTGCGTGCCGAGCGGGCGCGCATGCAGCGTCGAGTCGCGCAGCGGGCCGATGCGGATCGCGATGTCGGTGCGGCGCTCCAGCAGGTCGATGGGCAGGTCGTCGGTGTCGAGTTCGAGGCTGATCTGCGGGTAGAGCTTTCGAAATTCCGGCACCAACGGCACGATGGCGTGCAGCATGAAGGGCGAGGCGGCATTGACGCGCAGCCGCCCGGCCGGCTGCTGGCGGCGCGCGGCCATCTGCTCTTCGGCGTCGTCGATGGCATCGAGGATGGCGCGCGTGCGCTGCAGGAAGGCTGCGCCTTCCTCCGTGAGCTCGAGCCGCCGCGTGGTGCGGCGCAGCAGCGTGGTGTCGAGCTTCTGTTCGAGCCGGCTCAAGGCGCGGCTGATGCCCGAGACCGTTTGCGCCAACTGCTCGGACGCGGCCGTGATCGAGCCCGTGTCCACCACCGTACGGAACGCGACCAGCTCTTCGATGGTGGTTTTCATGGACGTCGGCGGGTCAGGCGGCGGCTTCCTGTTCCTCGGATTCGTCGATGCGCGGCATCAGCGCCGCAAGCGCCTCGCCGTCGGTGCGGTAGCTGAACAGCATCGGCCCCGGCGCCAGCAGGCCGGCGCGTTCCAGCACCTGCATCGCGGGCAGCTTCATGCCGCTCAGGTGCAGGCGGATGCCCTTGGCTTCCATCATCCGGCGGATCGAGCCGAACACTTCGGCGCCGGTGATGTCGATGCGGTTGATGGGCTGCGCAAACAGGCACACGTCGGTGAGCTCGGGCCGTTCGGCCAGCGCCACCGTGAGCGCGCGTTCGAGCGTGGAGGCCGAGGCGAAGTCGAGCTCGGCGTCCATGCGCAACGCATAGAGCTGCGGCGCCAGCGGCGGCAGCTTCCAGAGGTTGCGGTCGCGCAGGCTGCCATCGGGGTGCAGGCCCACCTCGATGATGCGCGGGTGCAGGTGGCGATACATGTAGTGCGCCATGCTCGCCAGCAGGCCGCCGAGCACGCCCCAGTAGATGCTGGGCGCGGTCGCGATGGTCAGCACGAAGGTGCCGAAGGCAATGCCGGCCTCGATGCGCGACACGCGCCACAGCGCCCTGAAGCTCGCAGGCTTCACCAGCCCGAGGATGGCCGTGACCACCACCGCCGCCAGCACCGCCTGCGGCACGTGGTACAGCAGCGGCATCAGCCACAACAGCGCACCGGCCACCACCGCCACGCTGAACAGCGTGGCCCAACCGGTCTGCGCGCCCGCATAGAGCGTGATGGCCGAGCGCGAGAACGACGAGCTGGTGGGGAATGCGCCCGTGAAGCCCGAGGCCAGCTTGGCGAGGCCCTGGCCGATCAGGTCCTGGTTTTCGTTCCACAGCGTGCCGGCGCGCGCGTTGTCGACCTTGGCGCTCGACGCGGTTTCGAGGAAGCTCACGAGCGTGATCATCAACGCCGGCAGCACCAGCGCGCTGAAGGTGCTCATGGGCAGCAGGCCCGGCCAGTAGAGCGAGGGCAGGCCCGAAGGCAGGCTGCCCACCACCGCACCGCCGCGCAGCGCGTAGTCGACGAGCCAGCTGATGGCGGCCGCGCCGGCCACCAGCGCCATCGTGGTCGGAAAGCGCGGCAGCAGGCGCTTGCCCAGCCACAGCACCGCGATGCTGCCGAGCCCGAAGGCAATGGCCACGAGGTCGGGCAGCGGGCCGCCGCGCAGCACCTGCGCAATGGTCCGCCCCGTGAAGCCCAGCAGCGCGGGCAGCTGCGAGATGGCGATCAGCACCGCCGCGCCTTGCGTGAAGCCGATGAGCACCGGCGAATTGACCAGCCGCAGCAGCCAGCCGAAGCGCCCCGCGCCCAGCACGATCTGGATGGCGCCCGACATCAGCGTGAGCCACACCGCCATCGCCACCCATTCGGCGCTGCCTGCCACCGCCAGCGGCGCGAGCGAGGCGCCGACCAGCAGGCTGGTGAGCGCCGTGGGCCCGACCGACAGGCGCTGCGACGAACTGAACATCACCGCGATCAGCGCCGGGAACAACGCCGCGTACACGCCCGTGACCAGCGGCATGCCGGCCAGCGCCGCATACGCCACGCCCTGCGGAATGACCATCAGCGCCACGGTGATGCCGGCCATCGCCTCGTTGCGCAGCAATGTGGCGGAAGGGCGGGGCCAGGCCAGGCACGGGACCCAGCGGGAGAGGCGCTGGCGCAGGGAAGGAGAGGGGGCAGCCGGAGTCATGGAGGTGGGCGAGCGCACGAGTAGAAACTGCAGGCACATGCGCGGTGCGCCGCGCGGGAGCGATGCGGAATGTGGGGCGGGGTCAGATCAGCGAGGTGGCGTTCTTGAGCACGTAGTCGCAGGCCTTTTCCTTGACCTTGGACGACAGGAGCTTGAAGTTCAGCGACTTGCCGTCGCCACCTTTCAGCAGGCCCTTGGCGCCGCTCGCGAAGCCGGTCTCCTGCTGCTTCTGGCCGGTGATCTTGGCGAGCAGCTTGTCTTTCACCGAGGCCGCGTCGCCGCCCAGGTAGTTGTTCTTCACGCAGTACTGCAGCACACCGGCCGCGTTGCCGACGGTGCTGGAGCCGATGGCGGGCATCTTGAAGCCGAGGTTGCCGAGCGAGGAGCCACCGCTGTTGCCACCTTGTGGATTGGCACTGACGGCCTCGCCGGCTTTCTCCTTCAACTGGTCGAGCAGGTCGTTGGCCTGCGCCGAGGCGCCTGCAGCGAGCAGCGCGAGGGCGATGAGGGTGGAGCGGGCGTGCATGATGTCCTCCTGTCGGTAGCGTGGTGGAAAGCGGCCACCAGCATAACGGAGACGCCGGGGCGAAGCCCCGGTTGCACGCGCGCTCTTACTTCGAGCGCTGCGGGCGCTTCTCGAGCAAGGGCGCGCTGGTCCCCTGCACGCCCACCAGGCCCAGCACGGTCACCAGCGAGTTCTGCGCGCCCTTCCAGCCGTCGGTCACGTCGATCCACTCGGACAGCGCATGAAAGCCGCCGGTCTTGCCGCCGCCGCCGATGATGATGGCCGGGATGCCCAGCGACATCGGCACGTTGGCGTCGGTGCTCGCGCCTGTCAGCAGCGTCTTGTGGCCGAAGGCCGCGTTCGAGCGCGTGGCCGCCTCGACGATCACCGTGTCCGACTGCGTGCGGCCGCCCGGACGATCGCCGATGAGCTTGGTGCTCACGCTCAGCGTGTTGATGTTCCAGCGCTTGTTTTCATCGACCACGGCCTCGTCGATGGCGGCCAGGATTTTCTTCTCGGTCTCGAGCAGCGGCGCCATCTCGTCGGAGCGGATATCCACCGCCATGCGCGCGTCCGGCGCAATGGTGTTGACCGAAGTGCCGCCGCCCACGATGCCGACGGTGAAGGTCGTCTTCGGGAAGCTCGGCGTGCGGATCTCGGCGATCTTCGCGATGGCGCGGCCCATGCCGTGGATGGCGCTGGGCACCTGGCCGAAGGCGCCGTAGCTGTGGCCGCCGGGGCCCTTGAAAGTCACTTCGTAGCGATGGCTGCCGGTGCCCAGCATCAGCACCGAGCCATCGGGCGCGGGCTCCAGACCGACCATGCCATCGATGTCGAGGTTGTCGCGAAAGATCCCCTTGATGCCGCGCAGATTGCCGAGCTCTTCCTCGCCCACGTTGCCCACGAACAGCAGGTCGCCCACGGTCTGGACCTTGTTGTCGTTCAGCACCTTGAGCCATGAGAGCAG
The DNA here is from genome assembly GCF_001425205.1 of Variovorax sp. Root411. GTDB lineage: Bacteria > Pseudomonadota > Gammaproteobacteria > Burkholderiales > Burkholderiaceae_C > Variovorax. Next base: position 132,863 of record NZ_LMDW01000019.1, on the reverse strand, counting down.
CACCGACAGCCCGCGCGTGTCGTCGGAGATGCCGGGCAAACACGGTGTCGAGGTGGGCCGAGATCAGCAGCTTCGGCCCGTTGCCCGTGCCCTTGCGCAGGCCGACCACGTTGCCTTCGGCGTCGATCTTCGCGTCCGCCAGGCCGAGGGCCTTCATGCGTGCGAGAAAGGCTTCGGCGCGCTTCTGTTCCTTGAACGGCGGCGCCTCGATCTCGGTAAGCATCTTCAGGTCTTCGACCGAGCGCTCGTGGTCGGCCTTGATTGCGTCGAGCAGTTTCTGGATGGCGGGCGATGCCATCAACTGCGTGTAGGCCTTGTCGACTTCGGGCCGCACCTGCGTCGGCGTGGCCGCGACGGCGCCGGTTTGGGCATGCGCGAGGCCGGCGGCCGCGGAGGCCAGGGCGAGGACGAGCGGGGCGAGGCGAAGTGACATGGGGCGGGGCATGGTCGGGGATGTCCTTGGGGGTGAAGCCGGGTTGGCGACGCCGGCGCGGCGTCGCCGACGATTCTTATGGCTGTGTTAGGCACGCGCTCTGGTTTAATCTTTGGCGTTGTCAGTTTTTCTAACGAGGCCCGCCATGCGCCGCCACATTCCCAGCACCCGCGCGCTGCTGATCTTCGACGCGGTGGCGCGCCACCATGGCGTGGGCAAGGCTGCGGAGGAGCTGTGTCTCACGCACAGCGCGGTGAGCCAGCAGCTGCGCCTGCTGGAGTCGCAGATCGGCGTGCGGCTGGTGCAGCGCACGGCGCGCGGCACCGAGCTGACCGAAGCCGGGCGGCGCTATCACGGGCAGGTTTCGGGCGACCTGCTGCGGCTGCAGAACCACACGCTCGAAGCCATGGCGCAGCGCGCCGACGGCCTGCGCCTGCTGGTAGGCGCGGTGCCGGTGCTGGCCGAGGGCTGGCTGACGCCGCGGCTGCCGGAATTCATCGCCCGGCACCCGGGCTGCAGCTTGCACCTGCAGGTGTTCCCGACGCATCTCTACATGGAGGACATGCCCTTCGACGTGGGCGTGCAGTACGACGACGCGGTGTGGCCCGGCGCGAATGCGCTGCCGTTGATGGGCGAGTCCTGTGTTGCGGTGTGCTCGCCGAAAGCGAAGGGGCGCTCGGCGATGGCGCGCGGTGACTTCCGCTCGGTGCCGTTGCTGCAACTGCGCACGCGCATGGGCGCGTGGGAGGAATGGTTCGGGCAGACGGCACATGCGCGGCCGCCGGAAAACCTGGTGGCAGGGCATCGCTTCGATCTGTTCTCTTCGCTCGTTGCCGCAGTGCGTGCCGACCTTGGCGTGGGGCTGGTGCCCGAGTATTTCGTCGAGCGTGAATTGCGCTCGGGCGAACTGCTGCTGGCCTGCCCGCACAGGGCGCCGTCGAGCCGGGGCTACAGCGTGTTCGTGGCGCCGAGCCGCACGGACGATCCGCTGGTCGGCGCTTTCGTGGAATGGCTCTGCGCGGCGGCTGCCTAGGTGCGACGGAAAAGCAGCACGGAGTTCGTGCCGCCGAAGGCGAACGAATTGCTGATGGCGGCTTCGAGCGAGGGGGCCACCGATTCGTCCTGCATCACGAGGTTCAGGCGGCAGTCCGGATCGATCTCGCGGCAGTTCGCATTCGGCGGCAACTGCTGCTGGTGCAGCGCCAGCACCGTGACGAGCGCTTCGATGGCGCCCGCCGCGCCGAGCATGTGGCCATGCAATGCCTTGGTCGAGCTCACGCGCAGCGTGTCGAGATCGTCGCCCCACACATCGGCCAGCGCATTGCGCTCGACCACGTCGCCGATGCGCGTGGCCGTGCCGTGTGCATTGCAGTAGCCCACGTCGCGCGGCTGCAGGCCGGCCTGTCGCAGGGCGGCGCGCAGTGCGCGGGCCTGGCCTGGAGCGTCGGGCTTGGTGAGATGGGTGGCGTCGCTGCTCAGGCCCCAGCCGGCCAGCGTGGCGTAGAGGCGGGCGCCGCGGGCGCGTGCGCGCTCGGCGGATTCGAGAATCAGGAAGGCCGCGCCCTCGCCGAGTGCGAAGCCGCTGCGGTCGGCGGCAAAGGGCCGCACCGCTCCGGCCGCTTCGCCGGGCTGGAAGGTGGCCAGCGTCTGCATGGCCTGCCAGGCCACGACCACGCCCGGCACGATCAGCGCTTCGCTGCCGCCGGCAATGGCAACGTCGACTTCGCCACGCTGCACGGCCTTGGCCGCTTCGGCAATCGCGGCCGAAGAAGAGGCACAGGCGACGGAGTAGGTGAGCACCGGGCCCTGCACGCCCTGGCGCATTGCCACGTGGGCGGCCGGCGCGTTGGGCATGAAGGCGGGAATGGTGAGCGGCGACACGCGGCCGTTGCCGCGGTAGGCCGCCTCGAGCGCCGCGGCGCCGCCCATGCCGCAGCCGGCAAAGACGCCCATGCGCTCGGGATCTGTGTCGGCGATGCCGAGGCCCGCGTCGCGCATCGCCATGTCGGCGGCGGCCACGGCCAGCTGGCTCACGCGGTCGACGCCCGCGAGCTGCAGCTTGGTGAACCAGCGGGTTTCATCGAAGGCCGCGGTGGCCGCGGCGGCCGGCTTGGGCAGATCCGCAAAGACCGGCTGGATGGCCGAGCGGCCTTGCAGCAGGGCCTGGAACAGCGTGTCGGGTTCGCCGCCATGCGGCGCCACCACGCCCAGTCCGGTGACGGCGACCTCGTGGCTCACGCGGTGTTGGCGGTTTTGGCGGCCCGGACCTTGTCGACCAGCAGCGCGAGTTCGGCCAGGGTGTCGATGCTCGCGTCCTCGTCGGGCATGGTGATGCCGAAGTGGTCTTCGATGGCGAACAGAAATTCCGCGAGGGCGAGTGAATCGAGTCCGCCGGTTTCCCGCATCGAGGCGTGGGGGTCGAGCTTCGACGGTTCGATGTCGTACTTCTCGTGGATCAGGTCCTGCAATTCCTTCAGCGAACTCATCGTGCAATGCCTGTCGTCATGTGCCGCTGATCGATTGTCACCCTGTGCGGGTGCCATTGAATCGATCCCTTCCTCGTCGGCCAGTGGTGAGTGTGGTCAGTGAGCGTCGATGATATCCGCTCCCACGCGAGGGGCATCCCCTCGCAAACGCGGTCTTGGACGCCAGCGCAGAGAGGGCAGCGCGAAGGCCATGCCCAGCAGCGCGCCGGCCGCCACGTCCAGCGCCACGTGCTGCTTGACCGCCAGCGTCGAGTAGGCAATGGCGGCGAACCAGGTCCAGTTCAGTGCGCGCCACAGGGCCGGCGTGCGCGCTTCGCGCAACACATGCTCGAGGCGGATGGCGGTGAAGATGGCCACGGCCACGTGCATCGAGGGGCAGGCGTTGCCCGCCGCGTCCACGCCCTGCAGCATCGCGAAGCCGGGATAACCTGCGGCGTCGATGGCCATGGGGGGTATCTGGGTCGGCCAGAAGTAGAAGAGGCCCAGGCCCGTGATGCAGAGTGCGCCGATCCACAGTCCGTAGACCACCAGTTCCCGGAACGTGAGCTGCAGGCCCGGCGCGACGCCCACATAGACCCAGAGCGAAAGGTACGCGCCCAGCGTGTAGGGCTGGAACGGAACCAGGCGGTCCAGCGGTGTCAGCGGCATCACTGCGACCGGAAAGGCCGGGTTGCGCAGCAGATGGAAATAGCCGATGAAGAACAGCCACGTGAAGACCGTGGTGCCGACCGCCTTCAGCAGGAAATGGCGGCGGATGCGCAGCCAGATCTCGGCGGTCCAGGTTTGTGGCCCGGCGTCGGGCGCCATGTGCAGGGGGATCGGTGAGTGCATGGTGTTGTCGGCCGCCGATCTTGCCAGAGCGCCATGACGCTCCTCCCGCAATGCCCCGCCGCATCAGGTGGAGGCAGGACGCTTGCGGTGCTGGAACGAAGTCGGGGAGCGGCCCGTGGCCGCCTTGAACATCGCGCAAAAGGCGCTGTCGGTGGCATAGCCGCTGGCGGCAGCGACCTGGCTCACGGCCATGCCGCGCGCCAGCAGCGGCAGCGCATGCGCCATCACGGCCTGCTGGCGCCATTGCTGCCAGCTCATGCCGAGCTGGTCGCGGAACAGGCGCGCCACCGTGCGCTCGCTGGCCCCGATGGTGGCGGCGCGCTCGGCCAGCGTGGCGCGGTCGGCCGGGTTGCGCAGCAGCGCCTCGCAAAGCTGGCGCAGGCGCTTGTCGGTGGGCAGCGGCACGTCGATGCGGATCTGCGTGGCGCGCTCCACTTCGTCGATCAGCAGCGGCGCGATCATGCGTTCGCGCTGCGGTGCATGCGGGTCGGAGGGCGGCAAGCCGTCGGGCGTGGTGTCGAGCGCGAGCATCAGCGCGCGCAGCAGCGGGCTGATTTCGAGCACCTCGCATTTTTCCCAGGTGGGAGCGATCCAGGCGTGCAGGTAGACGGTGCGCAGCTCGGCGTCCTCGATCAGCGTGATGCTGTGCGGCATGTTGGCCGGCACCCAGAGCGCGCGCGAGGGCGGCACGATGTAGCTGCCGTCCTGCGTGCTCAGGCGGATCACGCCGCGGGTGGAGAAAGTGAGCTGCGGCCACGGGTGCTCGTGCAGCTCGACCAGCGTGTCCGCGCTCAGGAAGTGCTCCTTGGCGCGCAGCGGTCGCACAGCGTCCGGCGCGTAGAGGTGCGGCGTGAGAGAGGCGACGCTGGTGATCGGGGCAGGGGCTGCGCCGCGCGGCCTGGCGGGCACGGCGCTCCTGGAGGTGGGTGAGGCGGCGCTTGGCATGGTTTCGACAAATGTTGTCGCTGTATCGCCATTCTGCCGCGTCCCCGGCGCATAGCATCGATGCCTGCCCCGTTTTTTTGTAGCAATCCATGTCTTCCACTTCGTCTCCGACTGCCGTTTCTCCCCCCAGCACCACCTTGCGCACCGACGCCAAACTGATCGGGCTGGTCGGCCTGGCCCACGCGGTCAGCCATTTCAGCCAGCTCATCCTGGCGCCGCTGTTCCCGTGGCTCAAGGACGCGTTCAACGTGAGCTATGTCGAGCTGGGCGCGGTGCTCACGGTGTTCTTCGTGGTTTCGTGCATGGTGCAGGCGGCCTCGGGCTTCATCGTCGACAAGTTGGGCCCGCGGCCGGTGCTGTTCGTCGGACTGGGCGCGCTGGGCCTGGCGGCTTTCGGCTACGCCGCGGCACAGAGCTACTGGATGCTGCTGGTGTGCGCGGTGGTCGGCGGCATCGGCAACGGCGTGTTCCACCCGGTGGACTACACGCTGTTCAACCGCAAGGTCGCGCCGACGCGGCTGGGCCACGCCTACAGCGTGCATGGCATCACCGGCAGCCTGGGCTGGGCGCTGGCACCGGCCTTCGTGGTGCCGATCGCGATCGCGTACTCGTGGCGCGTGGCGCTGGCCTCGGCTGGTGTCGTGGCGCTCGTGGTGCTGCTGGTGCTGTGGGCGTACCGCAGCGTGCTGTCGCTCGACGCGGCGGCCGTGCACAAGGCCACGGGGCAGGGCGAGCCCGCGCCGGTCGGCGGCGAGTTCGACTTCCTGCGCATTCCGGCCGTGTGGATGTGCTTCGGTTTCTTCTTCTTCTATGCCGCCGTGATCAGCGTGGTGCAGACCTTCGCGCCGGTGGCCGCCGGGCATCTGCATGCGGTGCCGCTGGCGCTGGTGGCGGTGTGCCTCACGGTCTACATGGTCGCGAGCGCGGCGGGCATGGTGGTGGGGGGCTTCCTGGCTTCCGATCCGTCGCGCTGCGAGCGCATCGTGGGCGCGGGATTCGGCATTGCGGCTGCATTGGCGCTGGTGCTGGCGTTTGCGAGCTTTCCGCCGATCGTGGTGCCGGTGCTGTTCGGCGCCATGGGTTTTGTCTCGGGTGTTGCCGGGCCCTCGCGCGACCTGCTGGTGAAGAGGTCGACGCCGCCCAATGCGACGGGGCGCGTCTACGGCGTGGTGTACGCGGGGCTCGACATCGGGCAGGCCCTGGCGCCGCTGGTGTTCGGGCGGCTGATGGACCATGGGCAGTACACGAGCGTGATCGTGGGGCTGGCGCTGGTGCAAGGCGTACTGATTGCCAGCGCGTTCAACGTGCGCCGCGTGCGGCGTACCGCGCTGGTGCCGGTCTCGGCCTGAGCCACCCTCTCTTGATCGAAGTGCGGTCGATATCATCGGCCGCATGCAAGCCTTGTACGTCTACGTGATCGCCGGAGCCGTGCTGGCGGGCTTCGTGCAGGGCCTCTCGGGCTTTGCGTTCGGGCTGGTGGCGATGTCGGTCTGGGCGTGGACGCTGGAGCCGCAGCTCGCGGCGGTGCTTGCACTTTTCGGGGCGCTCACGGGGCAAGTGATCGCGGCAGTGACCGTGCGGCGTTCTTTCGACAGGAACATCCTCTGGCCCTTCGTGTTGGGCGGGCTGGTGGGAGTGCCGTTCGGCGTTTGGCTGCTGCCGCATCTCGATCTCGTCGTCTTCAAGCTGTGCCTGGGCGTGCTGCTGGTGCTGTGGTGTCCGGCGATGCTGATGTCGCAGCATCTGCCGAAGGTTTCGTTCGGTGGGCGTGTGGCCGATGGAGTAGCCGGTGCCATCGGGGGCGCGATGGCGGGCATCGGTGGGTTCTCGGGGACCATTCCCACGCTCTGGTGCACGCTGCGCGGCTTTCAGCGCGACACGCAGCGCGCAGTGATCCAGAACTTCAATCTGTCGATGCTGATGGTGGCGTTTGCCGTGCACGTGTTCAGCGGGAACATCGAGCGCGCCGTGGTGCCGCTGCTGGGCCTGGTCGCGTTGGCCGTCGCGGTGCCGGTGCTGCTCGGTGCGCGGCTGTATATCGGGATCAGCGAGGTGGCGTTCCGCAAGCTGGTGCTCGGGTTGCTGACGGCTTCGGGAGTGGCCATGCTGGCTTCGTCCGTGCCCGCCCTGCTGCAGCGGGGATGAGCCTGTGTTCAGGAAAAGAACTTACCGGGGCAGCGCCAGGGCAAACGGCAGGCTCACGACACCCAGCAAGGTGGACAGCGTCACCAGCCCCGCCACATAGGGACCGTTGTAGCCCATGCGCGCAGCCAGCACATAGGCACTCGAAGCCGTGGGCACTGCCGAAAATGCCATCAGCACCGAAGCCTGCGTCGCATCCAGCCGCAATGCCAGCGCCAGCCCCCACGCGACCAGCGGCAGCAGCAGATGCCGTATCGCCAGCACCGAAGTGGCCAGCACCTTGCCCGCCCCCAGCGTGGAGAACTTCATTCCCGCCCCGGCGGCCAGCAACCCCAGTGCCAGCGATGCGGCCCCGATGCGCGTCAGCGTCGGCGTTGCCCAGGTCGGCACGGCCAGGCCCAGCACGTTCGCGAGCAATCCGGCGACCGTTGCGACGATCAGCGGATTGCGCACGAGCTGCCGCACGAAGCCGGTTTGCGCATGCCGTGTCATCGGCCACACGGCCGCGATGTTGAAGATGGGCACGCACACGCCGATGAGCACTGCGATCAGCAGCAGGCCTTCCGACCCCGCGAGCCGCTCCGCCAGCGCAAGGCAGATGAACGAGTTGAAGCGGAAGGCGATCTGCGCGCTGGCCGCGTGGTCGCGCCGGTCGATGTGCGTGCGCAGGCCCGGAACGAAGGGCAGGGCGTAGGCCATCGCGATGCCGCAGACACCGACGCCGACGCCCGCCGTGAGCAGGCTCGACGTGGCGCCGAAATCCAGCGGGCTGCGTACGATCGAGTGGAACAGCAGCACGGGAAAAAGAAAGTAGTAAACCAGGCTCTCGACCTGGTCCCACACGCGGCGGTCGAGGGCGGTGTAGCGGCACAGGAGCCAACCGATGGCGATGAGGGAGAAGTCGGGGAAAAGCAGCTGGGCGTAATTCACCGCTTCGAGGATAAACCCGCTTGACCATGGGTAATCCACAGCACGAAGACTGACCTTGAGCCGCTAGCATCCGGGCTTCGTTTTTTCGACATCAATCAGATCAAGGAGTTTTCGATGCAACGTCGTCAATGGAGCACGCTGGTGGGAGCTGCGGCACTGGTCGCGGTGGCGGGCCAGAGCTTTGCACAGGGCTATCCGAACAAGCCCGTCGAGCTGAGCGTGCCGTTCGCACCGGGCGGCACGACGGACATCGTGGCGCGCGTGATTTCCGATCCGCTGGGCAAGGTGCTCGGCCAGCCGGTGGTGGTGATCAACCGCGCCGGTGGCGGCGGCATCGTCGGCGCGGCCGAAACAGCGCGCGCGACGCCCGACGGCTACAAGCTCGGCGTGGCCACGGTGTCGAGCACGGCGGCCAATCCGGCCATCAACCCCAAGGTGCCGTACGACCCGATCAACGACTTCACGCCGATCATCAACATCGCGGCCACGCCGAACATCATCGCGGTCAACCCGAGCTTCCCCGCCAAGAACTACGCCGAGTTCGTGGCCGAGATCAAGAAGAACCCCGGCAAGTACTCGTACGCCTCGTCGGGCACGGGCGGCATCGGCCACCTGCTGATGGAGCTGTACAAGAGCCTGACCAACACCTTCGTCACGCACATCCCGTACCGCGGCGCGGGTCCGGCGCTGAACGACGTGGTGGCCGGCCAGGTGCCGATCATGTTCGACAACATCCCCTCGGCCATGCCCTTCATCACCAGCGGCCGGCTGATTCCCATCGTGGTGTCGGCGCCGCAGCGCCTGGCCGCGCTGCCGAACGTGCCGACCTTCAAGGAAGTGGGCCTGGAGCCGGTGAACCGCATGGCCTACTACGGCATCCTCGGCCCGAAGGGCCTGCCGAAGGAAGTGGTCGACAAGATCAGCGCCGGCGTGAAAAAGGCGGTGGAAGAGCCGGCGGTGCGCAAGCGCATCGAGGACACGGGCTCGCTGATCGTCGCCAACACGCCCGAGCAGTTCGCCGCGCAGATCAAGGCCGAGTACGAGGTCTACAAGCAGGTCGTCAAAAAGCAGAACCTGAAGCTCGACTGAGGTTTTTTCCTGCACACCAAAGCCGCCCGCATGCCGGGCGGCTTTTTCTTTTGTTATCTTGCAAGGCATGACCGAGGCCTTTCCGCAGATACAGACGCAGACATCCGATGTCGACGACTTCATCGACGCGCTCTGGCTGGAAGATGGCCTGTCGAAGAACACGCTGGCCGCCTACCGCCGCGACCTCGCGCTGTTCGCGCAGTGGCTCGATGCGCAGCGCAACGGTGCCGGGCTCGATACCGCGAAGGAGACCGATCTGCAGGCCTACATGGGCGCGCGCCTGTCGACCAAAGGCAAGGCCACTTCGGCCAATCGCCGGCTCACGGTGTTCAAGCGCTACTACCGCTGGGCGCTGCGCGAGCACCGTGTCGTGGCGGACCCGAGCATCCGGCTCGCGCCGGCGCGGCAGATGCCGCGTGCAATCAAAACGCTGTCGGAAAAGCAGGTCGACGACCTGCTGGCCGCGCCCGACGTCGAATCGCCGCTCGGCCTGCGCGACCGCGCGATGCTCGAGCTGATGTACGCGAGCGGCCTGCGCGTGAGCGAGCTGGTGGCGCTCAAGGCCATCGACATGAGCCTGAACGATGGCGTGCTGCGCGTGCTCGGCAAGGGCAACAAGGAGCGCCTCGTGCCCTTCGGCGGCGAGGCGCGCCGCTGGATCGAGCGCTATCTCGACGAGTCGCGCCCCGTCATCCTCGACGGGCAACAGACGCCCGACCTGTTCGTGACCGCGCGCGGCGCCGGCATGACGCGCGTGATGTTCTGGATCATCGTGAAGAAGCACGCCAGCGCGGCGGGCATCCACGTGCCGCTGTCGCCGCACACGCTGCGCCATGCCTTCGCCACGCACCTGCTGAACCACGGGGTCGACCTGCGCGCGGTGCAGTTGCTGCTGGGGCATGCCGACATCTCGACCACCACCATCTACACCCACGTGGCGCGCGAGCGGCTGAAGCAATTGCACGCGCAGCATCATCCGCGCGGCTGAACGCGCCGCACAAGCCCGGGGCTCGGCAATGAATCAGGTCTTCCCCGCGTCGCTGCACATCGGCTGTGCCGGCTGGAGCCTGCCGCGTGCCGCGTGGCCCGACTTCCCGGCCGAAGGCTCGCACCTGGAGCGGTACGCACAGCGCTTCGGCGCGGTGGAGATCGACACCTCCTTCTACCGGCCGCACCGGCGTGAAACCTATGAGCGCTGGGCCGCCAGCACGCCCGCCGGATTCCGCTTCGCGGTCAAGCTGCCGCAGGCCATCACGCACGAACGACGGCTGGTCGATGCGATGCCGGCCTTCGACGAATTCCTCTCGCAGGTCGCCGGACTCGGCGGCAAGCTCGGCTGCCTCGTCGTGCAACTGCCGCCAAGCCTTGCGTTCGATGCGCGCGTGGTGCGGCCATTCCTCGCCGGAGTGCGCCGCAGGCATGCGGGCGCGGTGGCGCTCGAGCCGCGCCACCGCAGCTGGTTCGCGCCGGCGGCCGAGGCGCTGCTGTCGCACTTCGAGGTCGGGCGGGTGCTGGCCGATCCGGTCCTCTTCGATGCCGCGGGCGCGCCGGGAGGATGGCCCGGGCTGGTCTACCTGCGCCTGCACGGATCGCCGCGCCGCTACTGGTCGGCATACGACGAGCCGCTGCTGCGGCGCCTCTCGCAGCGCCTGCTGCTCGCCTGCAAGGACGGCACGCAGGGCTGGTGCATCTTCGACAACACGGCGGGCGGCGAAGCGGTCGGCAATGCGATGACTCTTGCGCGCCTGCTTCAACATCGCTGATTCGCCAAGGCCGACAATGCGGCGAAAGAGTCCAGGCTCATTCGCGAGCGCAAGCCGCCGCTGGACCGATGCAACCCACAGACGATCGACAGGACCCTCATGAATTTCCTTGCTTCCTCGAAGCCTTCGCACCGCACGGCGACCCGGCTCCTGGCTGCCGCGGCACTGTGCGCTGCCTCGGGTGCGCACGCGCAGGCCATTCCCAAGACGGTGCGCCTCATCGTGGCGTACCCCGCTGGCGGCGTCAGCGACGTCGTCGCGCGTGCGCTCGGCGACAGGCTCGCCGCACAACTGGGCGTCACGGTGATCGTCGACAACCGGGCCGGCGCGAGCGGCGCCATCGGCATGGACGCGGTCGCCAAGGCCGCGCCCGACGGCGCGACGCTGGGCTTCTCGGCGATCAGCCCGCTGGTGCTGAGCCCGCACCTCGGCAAGCTGCCCTTCGATCCGTTGAAGGACATCGCACCGGTGGCGAGCGTGATGTATTCGCCGGTGCTGCTGATCGCCACGCCGGCCACCAAGGTGAAGGATTTCCGTGCGCTCATCGCCGATGCCAAGGCGCAGCCGGGCGTGCTGCGCTGGGCCACGTCGGGGCCGGCTTCGCTTGGTCATATCGTGTTGGAGCAGTTGCGCTCGGCGGCGGGCGTCGACATCACGCACGTGCCGTACAAGGGCGGCGGCCAGCAGCTGAACGACGCCATCGGCGGGCAGTTCGAGATTCTCTCGACCAATGCGAGTCCAACGCTCACGTCCCACATTCAGTCGGGCAAGCTGCGTCCGCTGGCCGTCGGGGCGCCGGCGCGGCTCGAGAGCCTGCCCCAGGTGCCCACGCTGGGCGAGCTGGGCTACAGCGCGGCGAACATCAATTCGCTGTTCGGCGTCTTCGCACCCGCGGCCACTCCGCCCGCGCTGGTTGCCAGGTTCAACGCCGAGATCAACAAGGCCCTGGCCAGCCCCGAGCTGCGCGCCAGGCTCACGGCCACCGACAACGTGCCGACCGGCGGCACTTCGGCTGCATTTGCGAAAGAGATCGCCAGCGAGTTCGAAAGCAACGGGCGCATCATCAAGGCCGCGGCCATCAAGGCGGATTGAAACCCTGTGGGTTGCGGTTCTAGTTTCCCTACCTTATAGTAGGTAGATGACCCCCGCCACAGCCCTTGCCACCGGCAGCACCCGCGAGCAGATCCTCGCGGTGGCGCGCGGGTTCATCGAAACGCGTTCCTACCTGGGCTTCAGCTTCCAGGACGTAGCCGACGCGGTCGGCGTTCGCAAGGCCAGCCTGTACCACCACTTCCCGACCAAGGAGGCGCTGGGCATCGCGGTGATCCGCGGGGCCACGCAGACCTTCAAGGACTGGGACGCGGCCCGGGCGCGCGAGCCCAAGGACGCGCTCGAATCGTATTTCCGCATGTATCGCAACACGCTGAATGCCGGCTCGGGCGTGTGTCCCGCGGGAGCATTGGCGCCCGGATGGGGCGTGATCAACGACGAACTGCGCCAGGCCGTGCAGGAGTTGCGCAACACGCAGGTGACGTGGCTCACCGGTGTGCTGGGCGCGCTGATGCCGGCGCGAAAGAAGGGCGCCTCGGTCGCTTCGCTGGCCGCCTATGTGTTTTCCGTCTGTCAGGGCGCGCTGCTGTCGGCGCGCATGACGGGGCGCGTGGACGACTTCGACGAAGCCATCGCGCAACTCAGGAGTTCACTGCCGGGCTGACCGCCCGGCCCAACGCAGGCACGCTCAGGTGTGCCAATTTTTTGACCTCACTGCCTACCGATTGGATGGTAGTTTAAATCTGCTGGAGAACCTTCATGAAAGCCGTCATTTCCGCCTACGCCCGTTCCCCTTTCCATTTCTCGAAGAAAGGCTCCCTCGCCGAGGTGCGGCCCGACACGTTGGCTGCCGGCGTGGTGCGCGGGCTGCTGCAGCGCACCGACCTCGACCCTGCGCTGCTCGAAGACGTGATCCTCGGCTGCGCGTACCCCGAAGCCTCGCAGGGCAACAACCTGGCGCGGATCGTCGGGTTGCTGGCCGGCTTGCCGCACGAAGTGGGCGGCATGACGGTGAACCGCTTCTGCGGCTCGTCGATGCAGGCCGTGCACATTGCCGCTGCGCAGATCGAAGCGGGCATGGGCGAGGCCTTCTTGTGCGTCGGCGTGGAGTCGATGACGATGGTGCCGCAGGGCGGCTTCAACTTCTCGCCCAACTCCGAGCTGATGGAGAGCACCGATGCCTATATCTCGATGGGTGAGACGGCCGAGAACGTGGCGCAGCGCTGGAACGTGAGCCGTGCCGACCAGGAAGCCTTCGCGGTGGAATCGCACCGCAAGGCGGCCGAAGCGCGCTCGCAAGGCCGGCTGGCGGGCGAGATCGTGCCGGTGCGCCTCGCCTCCGGCGACATCGTCGATGCCGACGGCTGCATCCGGCCGACCACTTCGGCCGAGGCGCTGGCGAACCTCAAGCCCGCGTTCCGCCCCGACGGCGTGGTGACGGCCGGCACCTCGTCGCCGCTGACCGATGGCGCTGCGGCGGTGCTCGTCACCAGCGACGCCTTCGCCGCGAAGCACGGGCTGCAGGCGCTGGCGCGCATCAGGTCGTTCGCGACCGTGGGCGTCGATCCGGCCCTCATGGGCATCGGCCCGATCCCCGCGACCCGCAAGGCACTGGCGCGCGCCGGCCTGAGCGCAGCCGACCTCGACGTGATCGAGATCAACGAGGCGTTCTCGTCGCAGGCACTGGCCTGCATCCGCGACCTGGGCCTCGACCCCGCGAAGATCAACCTCGACGGCGGCGGCTTGTCCATCGGCCATCCGCTCGGCGCGACCGGCGCACGCATCACGGGCAAGGCGGCGGCGCTGCTGATGCGCGAGAAGGGCCGCTATGCACTGGCCACGCAATGCATCGGCGGTGGGCAGGGCATCGCGACCATCCTCGAGCGCGTCTGATCGTCCGAGAATGAGGGGTCCGTCACAACGAGGAGACCTCCATGGCCAAGCTGTACCTTGAAGACCTGAAGGTCGGCGACCGTTTCCAGAGCGGCGAACACCTGCTCGACGTGGCACAGATCAAGGCCTTCGCGCAGCAGTTCGACCCGCAGCCCTTCCACACCGACGAAGAGGCTGCAAAGAGCACCTTCTTCGGCGGCCTTGCGGCAAGCGGCTGGCACACGGCCGCGCTCACGATGAAGCTGCTGGTCGAGAGTGGCATTCCCTTGGCGGACGGCATCATCGGTTCGGGCGGCGAACTGCAATGGCCCAAGCCGACGCGGCCCGGCGACATGCTGCATGTGGTGAGCGAGGTGATCGACATCACGCCTTCGCGCTCCAAGCCCGGCCGGGCGATGGTGACGATGCGCTGCCAGACGCGCAACCAGCGCGGCGAGGTGCTCCAGTACTTCACGCCGAAGCTGGTGGTGCACGCACGGCCGGCATAGGCCGCGGGCGTTCAGCGCTTGTCCGGGTGCGCCGTCGCCGAGAGCTGGCGCAATTCCTCGGCGCTGAACCCCGCCCGCCTGCGCGCTTCGAGGTTGAAAGGCGGCTTGTGCCGTGGCGCGTCATAGCGCGCCACCAGTGCGGGGTAGGTCGCTTCGGCATCGAGGCCCGCGCCGTCGCACAGCCAGCGATACCAGTGGTTGCCGATGGCCACGTGGCCCACTTCGTCGCGCAGGATGACGTCCAGGATTTCGACCGCGCGCAGCGCATCGGGCGTGTTCACACGCTTCAACTTGGCCTGGATCAGCGGCGTGGCATCGAGCCCGCGCGCTTCAAGCGTGCGCGGCACGAGCGCCATGCGCGCGAGCACGTCGTCCTTCGTTTTCTCGCACATGTTCCAGAGACCGTCGTGGCCGGGGAAGTCGCCGTAGCGATACCCCATGCCCTGCAGGTGCGCATGCAGCAGCGTGAAGTGCAATGCTTCTTCATCGGCCACGCGCAGCCAGTCGCGGTAGTAGGCATTGGGCATCCCGTCGTAGCGCCATACCGCGTCGAGCGCGAGGTTGATCGCGTTGAACTCGATGTGGCAGATCGAATGGATCAGCGCGGCCCGGCCCTCGGGCGTGAAGGGCGAGCGTTTCCGCACGGCGGTGGCGGCCACGCGCAGCGGCCGTTCGGGGCGGCCAGGCACGCCGAGATCGTCGCCCTCGGTGCGGATCGGCGCGGCTGCTATGGAATCGGAAGCGGCCAGCGCAGCGGCGGCACGTGTTGCAGCCACCTTTTGTTCAGGATCGGTCAGTCGCAGCGCGGCCAGCGCGCTCAATCGGGGGTGCATCCCTACAATTCTAGTTTTTGCCCCGGAGACTCCACGATGGCCCTCTATGAACTCGACGGCGTTGCGCCGCAACTCGGTACCGGCGCGTGGGTTGCCGACAGCGCGGAGGTCATCGGCGACGTGCGGCTGGGCGACAACGCCAGCATCTGGTTCGGCGCCGTGCTGCGCGGCGACAACGAGACCATGACCATCGGACGCAACAGCAACGTGCAGGACATGTCGACGCTGCATTCCGATCCCGGCAGCCCGCTGACCGTCGGCGAGAACGTCACCATCGGCCACCAGGTCATGCTGCACGGCTGCACCATCGGCGACAACTCGCTGATCGGCATCCAGGCGGTGGTCTTGAATAACGCGAAGATCGGCCGCAACTCGATCGTTGGCGCCGGCAGCGTCGTGACCGAGGGCAAGGAGTTTCCCGACAACTCGCTGATCTTCGGGTCGCCCGCCAAGGTCATGCGCACGATCAGCGACGAAGACGCCGCCCGCTTGCGCCACGGTGCCGAGCACTATGTGAAAAACGCCGTTCGCTATGCGAAGGGCCTGAAGAAAATCGCCTGATCCCAGGCCCAGCAGAAAGAAGAATCCGTTTTGAGCGAGCTGCACAAATTCCTGTTCGATGGCCTGCCGGTGCGCGGCATGATCGTGCGCCTGACAGATGCGTGGCAGGAGATCCTGGCGCGGCGCGCCTCCAACACCGCCACCGGGGCCTATCCGCCGCCCGTGGCCGAATTGCTCGGCGAGATGACGGCCGCGGCCACGCTGATGCAGTCCAACATCAAGTTCAACGGCGCGCTGATCCTGCAGATCTTCGGCGACGGTCCCGTGAAGGTCGCGGTGGCCGAGGCCAAGCCCGACCTGAGCCTGCGCGCCACCGCCAAGGTGATCGGCGACCTCCCGGCCGATGCGCACCTGCCCGACATGGTCAACGTGAACAACAAGGGCCGCTGCGCCATCACGCTCGACCCCAAGGACAAGCTGCCGGGCGCCACGCCGTACCAGGGCGTGGTGCCGCTCTTCGGCGACGACGGCGAGAAGCTGGGCAAGCTCAGCGACGTGTTGCAGCACTACATGCTGCAGAGCGAGCAGCTCGACACCACGCTGGTGCTCGCGGCCGACGACAAGGTCGCGGCCGGCCTGCTGATCCAGCGCCTGCCGGTGAAGGGCGAGGGCAATCTCGAAGGCACTTCCGGTACCTCGGACAAGGACCACGACCAGGCCAATGAAGACCAGATCGGCCGCAACGAGGACTACAACCGCATCTCGATCCTCGCTTCGAGCCTGACGCGCGACGAGCTGCTCACGCTCGACGTCGAGACCATCCTGCGCCGCCTGTTCTGGGAAGAAAAACTGCTGCGCTTCGAGCCGCAGGCCGGCCTGCAAGGCCCGCACTTCGCGTGCACCTGCGGGCGCGAGCGCGTGGCGCAGATGATTCGCGGGCTGGGCGTGGAGGAGGCCGAGAGCATCCTCGCCGAGCGCGGCGACATCGAGGTGGGCTGCGACTTCTGTGGCAAGCAATACCGCTTCGATGCGGTCGATGCGGCGCAGCTTTTCACGCCGCTGGGCGACCAGATTCCGGGCAGCCCGGTTGTGCAGTAAGGCGCGGGGGCTTGCGCCCTTCGCCTTTTCCTTTTTCTATTGCACCCCGTCGTCGAACCCGCTGAACGCGATGTCCGGCGCGCTGGTGTTGTGCTTCGACGGCAGGCTGCGGCCGAAGCGCACCTGCGTGGCCTGAAGGCTCTTCACATCGGGCAACGGCAGCACCTGCGCCGCGGCCTGCGGCGATGCCTGCCAGCGAACCTCGCTCACGTCGGCGTTGTCGGGCGCGACATACATCGAGCGCAGCACCGCGAAGGGCTGCGCGCTCGCGGTGGGCTTGGAGAGCGTCACGTCGAGCGCGGTGCGTTCGCGGCTGATCTCGTCCACGCGCACCGCGGCGCTGCCGCCGTCGGCAAAGCGCACATGAATGGCCAGCGGCCGGGGCACGATGCGGATCGACGCGATGTTCACCACCGGCCGCGCAGCCGCCTCGACCGGGCCCAGCAGGAACGACGAGCCGTACACGCCATCGCCGAAGCGCGCCTTGGGCAGCGGCTTGATGCGCCAGTAGCCGTCGGACGGGTAGAGCACGATCGCTTCGAGTGCCTTGCCGTTTTCCTTCCTGAACACCTGCAGCAGATGAAAGCCGCTGTCCTTGCGCTTGCCCACCTGCACGGGCACGCGCTGCGGCCGCCAGAAGGTCGGCAGCGTCATGCCGACGATGCGCCACTGGGCGTTGTCCATCAGCACGACGGTGCGCTTGCGGAAGCGGTGCGCCGGGTCGGTCGGGTGCGCGCCGCCGTCGAAGTTGCAACCGGAGAAGTCGGGCTTGGTGACGTCGTTGCCGATCTTGTCGAGGTAGCCGGGCTGCAGCGCCTCGATGCGCATGTGGCGGATGCCATCGCCGCGCAAGGTCAGAGAGACGTTGTCTTCCTCGGCGCAGGCGGTGGTCGTGGTGCCGTTTTCGACGGTGGCGGCGACGGGGGCTGCGGTGGCCGGCAGCAGCGCGGCGAAGGCGCTGCAGATCAGGGCGACACGCGCGACGGAACGAAGAGGCATCGGGTCTCCGGTGAAGGGATGGAGCGCGCTACTCGCGGCGCGCGATCAGGTCGCTGAAGAGCTTATGTTCGCATTCCGGGTCGGAGCATTTTTCGCAAGGCCACGACCACGAGGCGGGCTTCGCGTCGGACTGGGCGCGTGTGCGAGGCCGGCCCTCGCTGCCGGCAATGGAGTTGATGGCATTCCAGGCATTGGCCAGCCGCTCGCCGCCCGTGCCGTGTACCACGGCGTACGAGAGCTTCGCCCCCGCGAGCGCGGCACGCACCAGCGTATCGGTGGGTTGGCGTGCATGGGGCCCGTCGCGCATGTCGTCGGCCGTCCAGGGCAGATCGAGCGCGGTGAGCAGCGTGATGGCGTAGCGCCGTTGCGCGGCCAGCGCGCTGTTGTAAAGCGTGGTGTCGGCGAACAGCTGCTCGCTGTACACCGCCGTCATGAGCGCCGTGGTGTCGGCCACGACCACGCCGGAGGCTGCCGCGGCGTCGATGCGGCGTGTCTGCTCGTCGGCGATGGCCTGCTGCTCGTCGGGGCGCGGCGTGCGGCCTTCGCGTTCGCACCATTCGCGCAGGTACTCGCTCACCAGCACCGTGGACGTGCCGCGTTCCTTCAGGCGTTGCGCGATGGCGCGGGCCAGCTCGGTCTTGCCGGTGCTCTCGGCGCCAACGAGCGCGATGACGCAACCGGTCGGCAGCGTGGGTGTCATGCGCGCGCCGCCTCGACCGGCATGCGCTGCCGCCACGCGACGTAGCCGACCACGCTGAGCACGGCGAACACCGCATAGAGGCCCACGGTGAGCCACAGCCCCTTGTGGATGAACAGGCCCACGCTCACGACATTCACGACCAGCCAGACGAGCCAGTTCTCAATGAACTTGCGCCCGAGCAGGAACTGCCCGACCAGGCTCAGGCCGGTGGCGAAGCCGTCCCACCAGGGCACGTCGGTGTCGGTGAAGCGGTGCAGGAAGAGGGCGACGGTCGGCCAAGCCAGTGCGCAGGCGGCCAGCGTGAGGGCAATACCGCGCGGCGAGAGCCGGGCGACATGCAAGGTGCTTCCGTCGGCGCGGTGGCCGCGCAGCCATTGCGCCCAGCCCCACAGGGCGACAAAAGCGAAGAAGATCTGGAGCGAGGCGTCGCCGTAGATGCGCGCCTTGGCGAACACTGCCACATAGAGCAGCGAACTGATGATGGCCAGCGGCCATCCCCAGTGAATCTCGCGCATGTTGCAGCCGACCATGGCGAGAGCCAGCACGGCCGCGACGAATTCGAGCCAGCTGACAGGAGAGCCCCACAGCAGGAAAGCGGGGGCCGAGAGAAGCTCGGTCATCGGCAGCGGACGCGGTGGTGAAGGAGGGTCAGTGCGCGATCTGTACGAACACTTCGTTCGGCTTCACCATGCCGAGTTCCGCCCGCGCGCGCTCCTCGACCATCTCGAGGCCGTCCTTGAGGTCGTTGACCTCGGAGGTCAGGCGCTCGTTGGTCAGCGTGGCCTTGGCGTTGGCTTCCTTCTGGTCGGCCAGCTTGGTGCGCAGTTGGGCCACGTCGCGCACGCTGCCACGCCCGTTCCACAGCTGCCATTGCAGGATGGCCAGCAGGAGCAGCAGGACGATGGGGGGACCGAGGCGGGCGCGCATGCCGAGCGTGTCGCGGAGGAGTTACTTCAGGTTGTAGAACGCGCCACGGCCCGGGTAGCTGGCGATGTCGCCGAGGTCTTCCTCGATGCGCAGCAGCTGGTTGTACTTGGCGATGCGGTCCGAACGCGACAGCGAGCCGGTCTTGATCTGGCCGGCGTTGGTGCCCACGGCGATGTCGGCGATGGTGCTGTCCTCGGTTTCGCCCGAGCGGTGCGAAATGACGGCGGTGTAGCCCGCGCGCTTGGCCATCTCGATGGCGGCGAAGGTCTCGGTCAGCGTACCGATCTGGTTGATCTTGATCAGGATCGAGTTGGCAATGCCCTTGTCGATGCCCTCTTGCAGGATCCGGGTGTTGGTGACGAACAGGTCGTCGCCCACCAGCTGCACGCGCTTGCCCAGGCGTTCGGTCAGGTGCTTCCAGCCGTCCCAGTCGCCTTCGTGCATGCCGTCTTCGATGCTGATGATCGGGTACTTGTCGACCCAGGTCGCGAGCATGTCGGTCCAGCTCTCGGCCGTGAGCGAGAGGTTCTCGCCCGACAGCACGTACTTGCCGTCCTTGTAGAACTCGCTGGCCGCGCAGTCGAGGCCCAGCGCGATCTGTTCGCCTGCCGTGTAGCCGGCCTTGTCGATGGCTTCGAGGATCAGCTGGATGGCCGCTTCGTGGCTCTCGACGCTGGGGGCAAAGCCGCCTTCGTCGCCCACTGCCGTGCTGATGCCGCGGTCGCCCAGGATCTTCTTCAGGGCATGGAACACTTCGGCGCCGTAGCGCACGGCCTCGCGGAAGCTCTTGGCACCCACGGGGATGATCATGAACTCCTGCAGGTCCAGGCTGTTGTTGGCGTGCGCGCCGCCGTTGATGACGTTCATCATCGGCACCGGCAGCTGCATGCCGCCCATACCGCCGAAGTAGCGGTACAGCGGCAGTCCCGACTCCTCGGCTGCGGCGCGGGCCACGGCCATCGACACGGCGAGGGTGGCGTTGGCGCCCAGGCGGGCCTTGTTGTCGGTGCCGTCGAGGTCGATCATCGTGCGATCGAGGAAGGCTTGTTCGCTGGCGTCGAGGCCGAGCACGGCTTCGGAGATCTCGGTGTTGATGTTCTCCACGGCCTTGAGCACGCCCTTGCCGAGGTAGCGGCTCTTGTCGCCGTCGCGCAGCTCGATGGCCTCGCGCGAACCGGTCGATGCGCCCGAGGGCACGGCAGCGCGGCCCATGGTGCCCGATTCGAGCAGCACGTCGCACTCGACGGTGGGGTTGCCTCGGCTGTCGAGAATTTCGCGGCCGACGATGTCAACGATTGCACTCATCTTTTGTCTTTCTCTCTGGGTCTCTTTGGGGAGTTCGCTTGCAAAAAAACGGGATCAAAGGCCTTCGACCGCGATCATGTTCATGATCGCGGCACCGGCACGTGCTTCGCGTGCCTTGAGGTATTCGGGCGAGCCGTAGAAAGCCTTGGCCTTGTCGAAGCTGGGGAACTTGAGGATCACCACGCGCGTGGGCTGCCATTCGCCCTCGAGCGGCTGCACCTGGCCGCCGCGCACGCACACCTCGGCACCGTGCGCCTGCATCGCGACGCTGGACCACTTCTTGTATTCCTCGTACTGCGTCGGGTTGGTCACCTCGACGTGGGCGATGACGTAGCCACTGCTCATTCAAATACCTCCGTGCTTCGCACTGCGGTGCGAGCTTGCTTGGGGCGGCCCGGCGCGGCGCTCATGCAACGGCCTTCAACGTCTTGTTGGTGCTGCCCGCGCCCTTTTCCTTGTGGTCGAGCGCTGCCTTGATGAAGGCGTTGAACAGCGGGTGACCGCCCCAGGGGGTCGACTTGAACTCGGGGTGGAACTGCACGCCCATGAACCACGGATGCACGTCCTGCGGCAGCTCGACGATTTCGGTCAGGTGCTCGCGCTGCGTGAGCGCGGAAATCACGAGGCCGGCGTTGCGCAGCTCGTCGAGGAAGTTGACGTTGGCTTCGTAGCGGTGGCGATGGCGCTCGGTGACCACGTCGCCGTAGATGCTGTGGGCCAGCGTGCCGGGCGTGACGTCGGAGCTTTGCGCGCCCAGGCGCATCGTGCCGCCGAGGTCGGACTTCTCGTCGCGCGTCTTCACGGTGCCGTCGCGGTCCTTCCACTCGGTGATCAGCGCGATCACGGGGGTGGGCGTCTCGGGGTCGAACTCGGTGCTGTTGGCGTTCTTGAGGCCTGCCACGTGGCGGGCGTACTCGATGGTGGCGACCTGCATGCCCAGGCAAATGCCGAGGTAGGGAACCTTGCCTTCGCGGGCGAAGCGGGCGGCTGAGATCTTTCCTTCGACGCCGCGCTGGCCGAAGCCGCCGGGCACGAGGATGGCGTCGTACTTGGCCAGGCGCGACACGTCCTGCGCCGAGATGGTCTCGGAGTCGATGTAGTCGATCTTCACGCGGGCATGGTTCTTCATGCCGGCGTGGCGCAGCGCTTCGTTCAGCGACTTGTAGCTGTCCGACAGGTCGACGTACTTGCCGACCATGGCGATCGACACTTCCTTTTGCGGATGCTCGACCTCGTACACCAGTTCGTCCCAGCGCTGCAGCTTGGCGGGCGGCGTATTGATGCGCAGCTTGTCGCAGATCAGGCCGTCCAGGCCTTGTTCGTGCAGCATGCGGGGCACCTTGTAGATGGTGTCCACGTCCCACATGGAGATGACGCCCCATTCGGGCACGTTCGAGAACAGCGAGATCTTGGCGCGCTCGTCGTCGGGGATCGGGCGGTCGGCGCGGCACAGCAGCACGTCGGCCTGGATGCCGATGGCGCGCAGTTCCTTGGCGGTGTGCTGGGTCGGCTTGGTCTTGAGCTCGCCGGCGGCGGCGATCCAGGGCACGTAGCTCAGGTGCACGAAGGCAGAGTTGTTCGGGCCGTTGCGCAGGCTCATCTGGCGCACCGCTTCGAGGAAGGGCAGGGATTCGATGTCGCCGACCGTGCCGCCGATCTCGACGATGGCCACGTCGACCTCGTGCGAGGTGCCGATGCCGGCGCCGCGCTTGATGTATTCCTGGATCTCGTTGGTGATGTGCGGGATCACCTGCACCGTCTTGCCGAGGTAGTCGCCGCGGCGCTCTTTCTCGAGCACGGTCTTGTAGATCTGGCCGGTCGTGAAGTTGTTGGCCTTGCGCATCCGCGTGTTGATGAAGCGCTCGTAGTGGCCGAGGTCGAGGTCGGTCTCGGCGCCGTCATCGGTAACGAACACTTCCCCATGCTGGAACGGCGACATCGTGCCGGGGTCGACATTGATGTACGGATCGAGCTTGATGAGGGTGACTTGGAGGCCGCGCGATTCGAGGATCGCGGCGAGCGAGGCGGAGGCGATTCCCTTGCCAAGGGAAGATACGACACCACCGGTGACGAAGACAAATTTGGTCATGCCAGTTCCGGACACGTGAATCCGGGCAGTGGGAAATTGCGATTGTATATGGCTCCCCCCCAGGCTCCGCGCACTGCGTGTCGCTTCTCCTTCCCCCTACCGGGGGCGGGCCGGCCGCTTCGGGCGGCCGTGCGCGGCGGCCCCTGTGTGCTGGCTGGGTCATTACACTTCGGCGATATGCAAGATCTCGCCGGCAAGCACATCGTTCTCGGTCTCACAGGCGGCATCGCCTGCTACAAGTCGGCCGAGTTGTGCCGGCTGTTCGTCAAGGCGGGCGCGACCGTCCAGGTCGTGATGACCGAGGCGGCCGAGCAGTTCATCACCCCGGTGACCATGCAGGCGCTTTCGGGCCGCACCGTCTACACCTCGCAGTGGGACACCCGCGAGCCGAACAACATGCCGCACATCAACCTGAGCCGCGAGGCCGATGCGATCGTGCTGGCGCCGTGCAGCGCGGACTTCATCGCGCGGCTGGTGCAGGGCCGCGCGGACGACCTGCTGAGCCTGATGTGCCTGGCCCGACCGATGAATCGCATCCCGCTCCTGATCGCGCCGGCCATGAACCGCGAGATGTGGGTGCACCCCGCCACCCAGCGCAACCTGATGCAGGTGTCGGCCGATGGGGCGACCGTGCTGGGCGTGGGCAGCGGCTGGCAGGCCTGCGGCGAGACCGGCGACGGGCGCATGCTCGAACCGGCGCAGTTGCTCGAAGACGTCACGGCCTTCTTCCAGCCCAAGCTGCTCGCGGGGCAGAAGATGCTGGTCACAGCCGGCCCGACCTTCGAGCCGCTCGACCCGATCCGCGGCATCACCAACCACTCGTCCGGCAAGATGGGCTTTGCCATCGCCCGCGCGGCCCGCGAGGCGGGCGCCGAGGTCACGCTGGTGGCCGGCCCGGTGCACCTGCCGACCCCGCGCGGCGTGACACGCGTCGACGTGCTGTCGGCTCAAGAGATGCTCGAAGCGACCACCCGTGCCGCGCAGTCTGCTAGCATTTTTGTAGCGACTGCCGCCGTGGCCGACTGGCGCCCGGCGACGCAGAGCGAGCAGAAGATCAAGAAGGACGGCAGCGGCAAGACACCGGTGCTCGAGTTCGTCGAGAACGCCGACATCCTCCTTGCCGTTGCCAAGAGCGAGCGGGCTCAGGCCCGAAAGCTCTTCTGCGTGGGCTTCGCGGCGGAGAGCGAGAACCTCGCCGAACACGCCAAGGCCAAGCGCGAACGCAAGGGCATTCCGCTGCTGGTCGGCAACATCGGCCCGCTGACCTTCGGGCAGGACGACAACGCGCTGCTGCTGGTGGACGCCAAGGGCGTGCGCGAGCTCCCGCGAGCGCCCAAGCTCACGCTGGCGCGCGAACTCATGGCCGAGATTGCCGCCCGACTTCCCGACTGGAGGGCCTGATGAATCCCCATCCCCAATGGAACACGCCGCCGAACGGCGACTTCGCCCGCTATGTCGAGCGGCTGTCGGCGCAGGCCGCGTTGCCGAAGCGGCCTTCGAAAGAGGGCGAACCCGGACTGGACGTCGGCATGGGCCCGTCACCCGGCCAGCAGGGCCCGGTGAGCGCGGCCATGCAGCGCAGCGCAGAACTGCCGAACGGCCAAGTGCCGAAGAAGGAGCTTGGCTCCTTCGACCCCCTGACCTTCAAGGTGCTGGGCGTCGTCGGCGCGCTGGTGTTCCTCGTGCTGTGGGCGTCCGGCGTGCCTTTCGGCGTGCTGCTCCTGCTGGCAGGCGTGGCCATCTGGTTCGGCAAGAAATTGAAAGGCGTGAAGCTCACCCCCGGCGTCGCCAAATGGCAGCAGGTGCTGGAAGAAGCCGCACGCAAGCAAAGAGAACAGCAACAGAAGCAAGGCAGCAAGCAAAAGTGAAAGTCGACGTCCGCATCCTCGATCCGCGCATGGTGGATCAATTGCCCGCATATGCCACCCCCGGAAGCGCCGGCCTCGACCTGCGGGCCTGCCTCGATGCCCCGATCACGCTGGAGCCCAACGGCTGGCAGCTGGTGGGCACGGGCATCGCGATCCACCTGGCCGACCCGGCCTATGCGGCGATGATCCTTCCGCGCTCGGGGCTGGGCCACAAGCACGGCATCGTGCTCGGCAACCTCGTCGGCCTGATCGACAGCGACTACCAGGGCGAACTGAAGATCAGCGCCTGGAACCGCAGCGACACGCCCTTCGTGCTGCAGCCGATGGAGCGGCTCGCGCAACTGGTGATCGTGCCGGTGGTGCAGGCGCAGTTTCGCGTGGTCACAGACTTTGCACCTTCGCAACGCGGCGAGGGCGGCTACGGCTCCACGGGCAAACATTGAGCAAATGCTGAAGGGAAGCTGAGTTTCGGGGCGGTAAAGACCGGAACCGCGAAGGCACGGCGGCCTCGAAGGTTTCAGTGTGTGTTCTGGCGTCATCGCGGCGGACGCTGCGGCGTTAGTCAGGCACACGCAGGGTGCATGCATTCATCATTCGTGCACTGTTCTATCCGAGGAGCCTCCAACATGAAGATCTCAATGCGCTTTGTTTCCGTCACCGCTTCCGTGCTGGCCGTGGCCACGCTCACGGCGTGCGTGGCACCGGCGCCGGTCTACCAGACCTCGCGCTATCCGTACCAGGCGCCCCCGCAGGCCATCCAGTACCGCGAAGCTTCCTACGTCGAATACGGCCACGTGGCCAACATCGAGGTGCTGCGCAGCGAAACAGGCGGCACCGGCACCACCGGCGGCGGCGCTGTCGCCGGCGGCGTCATCGGTGGTGTGGTGGGCAACCAGTTCGGTCGCGGCAATGGCCGTGCAGCGGCCACCGCGCTGGGCATCGTGGGCGGCGCCCTGCTGGGCAACACCATCGAGGCCCAGCAGAACGGGCCCCGTGCCTATGAAACCTACCGCGTGTCGGTGCAGACCGATCGTGGCGGCTATCGCTCCTTCGATGTGCAAAGCCCGGGCGACCTGCGCATCGGCGATCGCGTGCGCATCGACAACGGCCAGATCTCGCGCATGTAGCCGCCGGCGGTCCTCCATACGCAAAAAAGCCGAGCATGCTCGGCTTTTCTTTGGCTGGCGCGTTGCCTCTCAATCAATGCAGCGTCTGGTTGCCCGGTGCCATCGGCGCGACCTTGAAGAAGCCCGTGCCCGCCGAGCCGCGGCCGACTTCTTCTTCGGTGGCCTCGCGCACCGAGCGCACCGTGATGTCGAGCCGGATCGCGATGCCTGCCAGCGGATGGTTGCCGTCCAGCACAAGGTGTTCCGGATAGATCTCGGCCACAGTGTAGATCGCGTCTTTCGGAATGTCGCTGTTCACGCCCTTGGGGAGGGCGGAGCCGTCGAAGGTCATGCCTTCTTCCGTGCCTTCGGGGAAGAGCGAGCGCGGCTCCAGAAAGAGCAACTGGTCGTTGAAGTCGCCGAAGCCCTGCTCGGGTTCGATCTGCAGTTGCACCCGGGCGCCGGGCTCATGGCCTTGCAGGGCCGCTTCGATCACGTCGAAGAGGTCGTCGCCGCCGACCATGAATTCAACAGGCTCGTCGAGCACGTCCAGCACGTCGCCGAGCGTGTCTTTCATGGTCCAGGTCAGGCCGACCACGCATTGTTCAGAGATTTCCATTGCAGAATTCTCCCATGGAGATCAATCAACCCCTGCCGTTGCTCGGCGGCCTGAGTGCCGCGCAGTTCATGCGGCGGCACTGGCAGAAAAAACCCTTGCTCGTCCGACAGGCGATACCCGCGATGGTGCCACCGATCGAACGCGCTGCGTTGTTCGCGCTGGCCGAACGCGAGGAGGTCGAATCGCGCCTGATCCGGCATGGCAAGGCCGGCTGGTCGCTCAAGCATGGGCCGCTGGCCCGGCGTGCCTTGCCGCCGCTGGAGCAACCGGCCTGGACGCTGCTGGTGCAGGGCGTCGACCTGCATCACGAAGGCGTACACGAACTGTTGCAGCAGTTTCGCTTCCTGCCCGACGCCCGCCTCGACGACCTGATGATCAGCTACGCCAGCGACACCGGCGGCGTGGGCGCGCATTTCGACAGCTACGACGTGTTCCTGCTGCAGGCCCAGGGGCGTCGCCGCTGGTCCATCGGCAAGCAAAGCGACCTGCGCCTGCAGCCGGGCGTGCCGCTCAAGATCCTCGAGAACTTCGAGCCCGAGCAGACCTTCGTGCTCGAGCCCGGCGACATGTTGTACCTGCCGCCGCGCTACGCCCACGACGGCGTGGCCGTGGGCGACGACTGCATGACCTGCTCCATCGGCCTGCGTTCGTCCGCATTGGGCGAACTCGGCGCCGACCTGCTGGCGCGCATGGCGCAGGCGTACGCCGAAGACCTGGAAGATGCGGGGCCTGCCGAACTGGCGCGCTACCGCGACCCGATGCAGCCGGCCGTCGATGCACCCGCGCAGATGCCCGCCGCATTGCAGGGCTTCGCGCGCAAGGCCGTGGAGGCCGCACTGCGCGATGCCGACGCCATCGACCGCGCACTCGGCGAATCGCTCACCGAACCCAAGGCCAACGTCTGGTTCGGCGAAGGTGGCGAGACACCCCATGCGATGCATCAGGTGGCACTCGACCGCCGCACGCGCATGCTCTACGACACGCGGCACATCTACATCAACGGCGAGAGCTTTCGCGCCGGCGGAGCCGATGCCACGCTGATGCGCCGCCTTGCCGACCAGCGCGCGCTGGGCCCCCGCGAACTGGCCCGTGCCAGCGAAGGCGCGCTGGCGTTGCTCGGCGAATGGTGCGAGGCAGGCTGGCTTCATGCCGAATGACGACCCCGTACCGTCGCTGACCGAAGGGCGCTTCGATGGCCGCGAAGCCTTCGATGCGATCCTGCGTGCGGCACTGTCGGCCGCCGCGCGGGAGGGCTGGAAAGAAATCGTTTTCAGCGACCCCGACTTTGCCGATTGGCCGCTGGGCGAGCGCGCCAGCATCGACGCGCTGCAGGCCTGGTCGGCAAGCGGCCGCCGTTTCGTGCTGCTCGCGCAGCGCTTCGACGTTCTCGAACGTGGCCACGCGCGCTTCGTGCCGTGGCGCCGCATATGGGACCACATCGTCGAATGCCGCGCGACCGGCAAGGCCGCGGGCTCCGAAGTGCCCAGCGCCATCTGGACGCCCACCTGGTTCGTGCATCGCATCGACCCCGAGCGCAGCCGCGGCGTGAGCGGCACCGATGCGCCCGCCCGCCGCGCCTTGCGCGAGTCGATCGACGAATGCTGGCGCATCGCGCGGCCGGCGTTTCCGGCATCGACATTGGGCTTGTAAGCCAATGCCGCGAATGCGGCCGCGAGACATATTCGGACAGGGAGGCGGGTCTAGAATTTTTTAGTTCCAGCCTTCATTGCCAAAGGAGTTTCCATGAAGAAGTCATCGTCCGTCCTGGTTGCCTCGCTGATTGCCGCTGCCGCGCTCGTCGCCTGCGGAAAGAAGGAGGATGCTGCGCCGGCTGTCGTGACGCCGCCTCCTGCGCCCGTGACCGAACCTGCGCCCGCTCCGGTTCCTCCGCCTGCCACCGATCCGGCCGCATCGGGCGCGGCAATGCCGGCACCCGGCGCATCGTCCGCGCTCGATGCCGCGAACGCAGCCACGGAGGCAGCGAAGAAGAATGAAGCGCCGAAGCAATAGGCAAGGCCTCGGTTCCCGCCATGATGAAAGCCGCCATGAGGCGGCTTTTTTTCTTAGGAGGGCGTGAGGACGGCGCGGCTCACACGTCGAGCCAAGGCGAGCCCTCCGATGCCGTGGCGGTGAGCATCTCGGCCTCGTCGCCGCCGAGGGCCTCGGCCATCAGGCGGCGCACGATTCCGGGACGGTTGTTCTGCTCGCTCAGGTGCGCCGCGACCACATGGCGCAGGCCGTCGTGCAGCACCGCGCGCGCAATCTCTGCGGCGGCCGTGTTCGACAGGTGGCCGTAGTTGCCACCGACACGGTGCTTGAGAAAGGGCGGATAGGCCGAATTCGCCAGCAGCTCGCTGTCGTGGTTGAACTCCAGCAGCAGCGCATGCACGCCGCTCAGGCGGGCCAGCACGTGGGCCGTGGCGTGGCCCAGATCGGTCAGCACGCCCAGCGTTCGGTTGCCGTCGGTGCAGCGCAGCTGCAGCGGTTCGCGCGCATCGTGGGGCACGGTGAAGGGCTGCACGCTGATGTCGCCGACCGCGAACTCCGCGTCGTCGCGCGCCAGGTTCAGCAGCCCCCCGAAATCGCGCCCACCGGTGGCGAGCCACGTGCCTTCGCTCATCCAGACGGGAATGCGGTTGCGCCGCGACAGCGAATGGGCGCAGCCGATGTGGTCGCCGTGCTCGTGCGTAACGAAGACCGCATCGATGTCGCTCGCGGCGAGGCCCGCCTGGGCCAGCCGCAGATCGAGCTGCTTGAGGCCGAAGCCGCAGTCGATCAGGAGGCGGGAGGTGCGGCCGGCGCTGGTCGCTTCGACCAGCGCGGCGTTGCCCGTGCTGCCGCTGCCGAGGCTTCGGAAGCGGAGCATGCGGGTTACTTCAGGTCGTCTGCAATGACCTTGACAATGCGCTCGGCATTGGCCGAGGTTTCGGGCGCACCGGCTGCGTTGAGCACCGACACCGTGGTGGCTTCGCCCTGGCCCTTGACCGAGATGCGGAACTTGATCGGCGCATCGTCCTTGGTCGAGCTGCTGAACAGCTTGCCGAAGAAGCCGGGCTCCTTCTTGTCGGGGTTCGGGGTCACGTAGCGCACGTAATACAGGCCGGCGCTGCGGTCGCGGTCTTCCACGGTGAAGCCGGTGCGGTCGAGCGCGAGGCCGACGCGGCGCCATGCGCGCTCGAAGCCTTCGCTGATCTGCACGACCGGCTGGTTGCCGACCTTGGCGACGGTGGCGGTCTTGGTCGGCGCGGTGGTGGCGGCCAGGATCTTCGACTGCTCCTGCGAGACGCCGAGCTTGACCATCAGGCGGCGCAGGAATTCGGTCTCGAGTTCAGGATCGCTGGGGCGGGGCTGCCACACGGTCTGGTCCTGGCGCGAGTTGTTGTAGACCTCCTGCATGCCGCGGTGGCTCACGAAGATCTCGGTGCCGGTGGGCGTGCGTTCCAGGCGGGTGCGGAAGCGGTCGAGTTCGCCGGTCGAGTAGACCGAGTCGACCAGCTTGCCCAGCGTGCCGCGAATGATGTCCTGCGGCAGCTTGGCGCGATTCTCGGCCCAGTCGGTTTCCATGATGCCCAGGTTGCGCTGGTCGGTGGTCAGCAGGAAGCCGCTTTCCTGCCAGAAGTCCTTCACCGGGTCCCAGAGCTGGTCGGGCGTGCGGTTGACGACGATCCAGCGCTGCGTGCCCGAGCGCTCCATGCGCACGTCGCCGAGGTTGCTCACGGCGGTGGGCACGCCCGGGGCGTTGGCGATGCCGGCCTGGTAGGCATTGGCGGTCACGGCGCCGCCGGGGATGGCGTAGCGGTTGTCGCGCGAGAGTTGGGAGAGATCGGGTGGGACTTCGAGCGTCGGGGCCTTGCCTGCACTCTTGTAGTCGATCTTGTCGCTCTCGAGGACGGAGCAGGCGGCGAGGCTGGCAACGAGGGCCAGCAGTGCAAGTCGCGAAAGGTTCTTCAACGTCGTCTTCCTTGTTGGAATGGTTCGGTCAATCTAGGGGCCGCAGTGCCCGCCATCTCAGAGCACGATTCGGGCAAAAGGTTGCTTAACCTTGCTGCGGCCAGGGGAAAGAGTGCTCAGCCCTTCAGCAGGCCAGTGGCGCGCAGGGCGCCTTCGACTGCGGGGCGGCTCGCTTCGCCGAGTTCGGTGAGCGGCAGGCGCAGCGTGCCGCCGCACAGGCCGAGCCGGGCCATGGCCCACTTCAGCGGAATCGGGTTGGGCTCGACGAACAGGTTGCGGTGCAGCGGCATCAGCTCGAACTGGATCTGCATGGCGCGCTTGACGTCGCCCGCCAGTGCAGCCACGCACAGTTCGTGCATCTTGCGCGGGGCGACGTTGGCCGTGACGCTGATGTTGCCCTGGCCGCCGCAGAGCATGAGCGCGACCGCGGTCGGGTCGTCGCCGGAATAGACGGCAAAGCTCTTCGGCAGGTCGCGAATGAGCCACTGGGCGCGCTCGATGTTGCCGGTGGCTTCCTTGATGCCGATGATGCCGGGCACCTGCGCCAGTCGCAGCACGGTGTCGTGCGCCATATCGGCAACGGTGCGGCCGGGCACGTTGTAGAGCACGACGGGCAGGTCGCCCACGGCTTCGGCGATGGCCTTGAAATGCTGGTATTGGCCCTCTTGCGTGGGCTTGTTGTAGTACGGCACGACCTGGAGCTGCGAATCGGCGCCCACGCCCTTGGCGAACCTGGCGAGCTCGATGGCTTCCTTGGTCGAGTTCGCGCCGCAGCCGGCCATCACGGGCACGCGGCCCCGGGCCTGCTCGACCGAAACACGGATGATTTCGCAGTGCTCTTCGACATCGACCGTCGGCGATTCGCCGGTGGTGCCGACCACGCCGAGGCAGTCGGTGCCTTCTTCGATGTGCCAGTCGATGAGCCGCCGCAGGGCGGGGTAGTCGACACTGCCGTCGTCGTGCATCGGCGTGACGAGCGCGACGATGCTGCCTGTCAGTTGCTCCAAGGGGAATCTCTTTGTCGGTGGACGAAAGCGCCGATTCTACTTACTCCGGCGTGCCGCAAGACAGCCGCCCCGGCCCCCTCACTTTCCCGGAAGGAGGTGCCGGGGCGGCTGGCCGGCGTCGGTGCCAGCGGGGCGGATGGCGGCAATGCGCTGCACGAAGCGCGCCGGTTCGGGAATGAAGCCGTCCTCGTAGGCCACCACGCGCAGGCCGGCGCAGGCCGCCAGCAGTTCGCCGGGCTGCAGCAGGAAGTCGGGGCGCGAGGGCTTGCCGACGGTTTCGTTGCCCGCCGCGAAGGTTTCGTAGAGCAGCACGCCGCCCGGCGCCACCGCGGCCACGATGTCGGTCATGCGTGGGCGCCAGAGGTAGTTGGTGACGATCACGGCGCCAAAGGCCTGGCCGGTGAAGGGCCAGGGGCCCGACTCGATGTCCGCCGCGACGGTGCGGCCGAAGGCGCCGGCTGCCGCGATGGCCTCAGGCGAGCGGTCGACACCGGTGGCCGGATGCCCGCGGCCCGCGAACCACTGCATGTGCCGTCCGGTGCCGCAGGCCACGTCGAGCACCGCGGCGCCGGGCGCAAGCAGATGCGTCCAGCGAACGATCCATTCGGAAGGTGCGGACAGGCCGTGCATCGGTGCGGCATCTTTCATGGCGGGGCGGGCTTCAGAAACAGGACCAGATCTGGTCGACCAGCGTCACGAGGAAGTCCGGGTGCACGTAGAGCGCGAACACGCCGCCCAGCACTGCCAGCGCGGCGGCCAGCCAGCCCGCGTGGACGATGTGGTGGCGCATTTGCGAAGTCATGGCCGTGTTTATACGCAATCAGCCCACGGCCCCCAGCGGCTGTGGCGACGAGCGCGAGATGGCGCTTTCCTTCACCGGCAGGTTGATCAGCGCCGCGAACACGCCCAGCGCGACCGCGATGTACCAGACGATGTCGTAGCTGCCCGTGGTGTCGTACAGGTAGCCGCCGAGCCACACGCCCAGGAACGAGCCGACCTGGTGGCTCAGGAACACGAAGCCGCTGAGCATCGAGAGATGCGCCACGCCGAAGATACCCGCCACGATCGCGTTGGTGGCCGGCACGGTCGACAGCCACAGGAAGCCCATCGCCGCCGAGAACACATACACGCTGAGCGGCGAGATCGGCACCAGCAGGAACAGCGCGATCGACACGGCCCGCGCGAAATAGATCGCCGCCAGGATCTTGCGCTTGGCCAGCTTCTGCCCCAGCAGCCCCACCGTGTAGGTGCCGAACACGTTGAACAGCCCGATCAGCGCCAGCGCATAGCCCGCCACCTCGGCCGGCAGGCTCCGGTCGCGCAGGTAGGTCGGCATGTGGATGCCGATGAACGCAAGCTGGAAGCCGCAGACGAAGTACCCCGCCATCAGCAGCCCGAAGCTCGGATAGCGGAAAGCCTCGCCCACCGCCTGCAGCACCGATTGTTCGCGGTGCCCGGCCAGCGCAGACGTCTTCGGTTCGCGCAGGCCGAAGGCCATCGGGATGATCACCAGCACCAGCACCGCCACCACGGCAAGCGCCGTCTGCCAGCCCAGGTGGCCAATCAGCCGCCCCTCGATGGGTGCCATCAGGAACTGCCCGAAGGAGCCGGCCGCCGCCGCCACGCCCATGGCCCACGAGCGCCGTTCGGCCGGAATCTGCCGACCGATCACGCCGTAGATCACCGCATAGGTCGAGCCCGCCTGCGCCGCGCCGATCAGCACGCCCGCGCTCAGTGTGAAGAGCAGCGGCGTCGGCGAATGCGCCATGCCGAGCAGCCCCAGCGCATAGAACACCGAGCCGCCGATCAGCACCCGGAACGCGCCGAAGCGGTCGGCCAGCATGCCGGCGAACACCCCGAAGATGCCCCATGAAAGATTTTGGACCGCCAGCGCGAACGAGAAGGTCTGCCGGCTCCAGTCCTGCGCCTGCGTGATCGGCTGCAGCCAGAGCCCGAAGCCGTGGCGGATGCCCATCGACAGCGTGACGATCATGGCCCCGCAGAACAGGACTTGCTTGATAGAGAGGGTGGGGACTGGGGCTTGCATCGCGTCGAATGTAGCGACTTGCGGGCTTCGGCAGGCGGCAGGGCGGCCGACGGCATTGATGATTTATCGAGGTGGCTTTGATGCGATCGGCGCATCAACGCCTTGCGGGCGGGTTCCCTCCGGCGGATGGCTCCTGTATGGGTATCCAGTCATTTGGCGGCGACTGACTACAATCCGCCCCCATGGCGACTCCCCTCAAGACTCCCCCCGGTTCACCGTCCGCATCGTCCGGCTACTCGGAAGGCTCCATCCGCGTGCTCAAGGGCCTCGAGCCCGTGAAGCAGCGCCCGGGCATGTACACCCGGACCGACAACCCGCTGCACATCATCCAGGAAGTGCTGGACAACGCGGCCGACGAGGCGCTGGCGGGCTACGGCAAGAAGATCAAGGTCACGCTCCACGTCGACGGCTCGGTCAGCGTCGAGGACGACGGCCGGGGCATTCCCTTCGGCCTGCACCCCGAGGAAAAGGCCCCGGTCGTCGAACTCGTGTTCACCCGGCTGCACGCGGGCGGCAAGTTCGACAAGGGCTCGGGCGGCGCCTACAGCTTCTCGGGCGGTCTGCATGGCGTGGGCGTGTCGGTGACCAATGCGCTGTCGAAGCGGCTCGAAGTCACCTCGCACCGCGAAGGCTCCGTCGCCAAGCTGGCCTTCAGCGCCGGCGACGTGATCGAGGCGCTCGAAATCCGCAAGCTCGAAGCCGGCGAGCGCAAGCAGGGCACCACCGTGCGCGCCTGGCCCGACGCCAAGTACTTCGAGACCGCCGTGCTGCCCATGGGCGAACTCACGCACCTGCTGCGCAGCAAGGCCGTGCTGATGCCTGGCGTGAGCGTTACGCTCGTGAACGAGAAGACCAAGGAAAGCCAGCAGTGGCTCTACAAGGGCGGCCTGAGCGACTACCTCATGCAGACGCTCAATGGAGACCCCGTCATTCCGCTGTTCGAAGGCAGCGGCCATGCCGACAAGAACGCCGACAACTTCGCCGAAGGCGAGGGCGCTGACTGGTGCGTGGCCTTCACCGAAGACGGCCAGCCGGTGCGCGAGAGCTACGTCAACCTGATTCCCACCAGCGCCGGCGGCACGCACGAAAGCGGCCTGCGCGACGGCCTGTTCACCGCAGTGAAGGGCTTCATCGAACTGCACTCGCTGCTGCCCAAGGGCGTGAAGCTGCTGCCTGAAGACGTGTTCGCGCGGGCCTCATACGTGCTCAGCGCCAAGGTGCTCGATCCGCAGTTCCAGGGCCAGATCAAGGAGCGCCTGAACTCGCGCGACGCGGTGCGGCTGGTGTCGAGCTTCGTGCGCCCCGCGCTCGAACTGTGGCTCAACCAGCACGTCGACTATGGCCGCAAGCTCGCCGAACTGGCCATCAAGGCCGCGCAGACCCGCCAGCGCGCCGGCCAGAAGGTCGAGAAGCGCAAGGGTTCCGGCGTGGCCGTGCTGCCGGGCAAGCTGACCGACTGCGAGAGCAAGGACATCAGCCACAACGAAGTCTTCCTGGTCGAGGGCGACTCCGCCGGCGGCAGCGCCAAGATGGGCCGCGACAAGGAAAGCCAGGCCATCCTTCCGCTGCGCGGCAAGGTGCTGAACACCTGGGAAGTCGAGCGCGACCGGCTCTTCGCCAATACCGAAATCCACGACATCTCGGTTGCCGTGGGCGTCGATCCGCACGGCCCGAACGACACGCCCGACATGAGCGGCCTGCGCTACGGAAAAATCTGCATCCTGAGCGATGCCGACGTGGACGGCTCCCACATCCAGGTGCTGCTGTTGACGCTGTTCTTCCGGCACTTTCCGAAGCTCATCGAAACCGGCCACGTGTATGTCGCCAAACCGCCATTGTTCCGGGTCGATGC
This sequence comes from Variovorax sp. Root411, assembly GCF_001425205.1. GTDB lineage: Bacteria > Pseudomonadota > Gammaproteobacteria > Burkholderiales > Burkholderiaceae_C > Variovorax. The sequence continues at coordinate 97,911 of NZ_LMDW01000019.1, read as the reverse complement.
GCCCGCGCGCGGCAAGAAGCCGGCCTCCAAGGTCTACGCGCTCGACGAGGGCGAACTGACCGCCACGCTCGACAAATTGCGTAAAGATGGCGTGCGCGAAGGCGCCTGGAGCATCAGCCGCTTCAAGGGCCTGGGCGAAATGAGCGCGGAACAATTGTGGGAAACCACGCTCAATCCAGACACCCGGCGCCTGATGCAGGTCCAATTGGGCCGGTTCGACTTCACGTCCACCCAGGGCGAGATCACCAAGCTCATGGGCAAGGGCGAAGCGGCAGCGCGGCGCGAGCTCATGGAGTTGCGCGCCGACGATGTCGATATCGACGTCTGATCCCTCCATCACGCATGCCAGCTTTCAAGCGTTCGTTGTTGCTTTCGGCCTTCCTGCTGTGCACGCAGCAGGGGCTGGCGCACGCCGCTGACATCTACGGCTACGTCGACAGCAATGGCGTCGCGCATTTCGCTGCCGAGAAGGTCGACGAGCGCTACCAGGTCTTTTTCCGTGGCGGCCAGAGCTTCGACACGGCGCAGGGCCTTTCTCCGCTGGGCCGCGGCGCCCGCAGGCTCGACGGCAAGGTGCCGGCCGCGTCGCAATCGCTGCTGGCCATGTTCGAGGCCTCGCCCGGCTACAAGACCGCCAAGTCCGCACTGCGCGACGCATCGAACAAGCACGACATCGACTACGAACTGCTCCAGGCGCTGGTCGCGACCGAGTCGGGTTTCGATGCGCAGGCCGTCTCGCCCAAGGGCGCCATGGGTCTCATGCAGCTGATGCCCGCGACGGCGCAGCGCTATGGCGTGGCTGCCGACAAGCGCGCGACCATCGAGAAGAAGCTGTTCGATCCGCGCATCAACATCGCGGCCGGCTCGCGCTACCTGCGTGACCTGATCGCGATGTTCCCGGGCCAGATCGAGCTTGCGCTGGCCGCCTACAACGCCGGCGAAGGCGCGGTGCAGCGCGCGGGCAACAAGATCCCGAACTACAAGGAAACGCAGAACTACGTGCAGACCGTGCTGCAGCTGTATGCGTACCTGAAGCCTTCGGCCGTGACGGTGGGCGGCAACCTTCGAGGCGGCAGCGGCAGTGGCAAGACGCCGGGGCGCATCCGCATGGAAATGGCGGTGCCCAAGGGCGGCGCGATCGGCCGCGGCAACATGCCCTCCGAATCGCCGCGCAGCGCGCCGACGATGCCCGAACTGCCCGACGTGCCGACCGGCGCGGCCGAGCCGGGCGCCACGACCGCGCCGCCGCCCCCGCTGTCCTGACTTCCGGGGACTGCCAAGTACCGTCGAAGCTCCGTCCTCGCGACCACAAACTGTTTTTCTTTCCCTCTCATTCATGGACGACTCCCAACCTCCGCTCGATCTCCAGGGTCCCACCGACGGCGACACGACCCTGACCCTCGCCGACTACGCCCAGACCGCCTACCTCGAATACGCGCTCAGCGTGGTCAAGGGCCGCGCGCTGCCCGATGTGTCCGACGGGCAGAAGCCGGTGCAGCGGCGCATCCTGTATTCGATGTCGCGCATGGGCCTGGGCTTCGGCGGCACCAACGGCACCGTGGGTGCCAAGCCCGTGAAGAGTGCGCGCGTGGTCGGCGACGTGCTTGGCCGCTTCCATCCGCACAGCGACCAGGCCGCGTACGACGCGCTGGTGCGCATGGCGCAAGATTTTTCGCAGCGCTATCCGCTGGTCGATGGCCAGGGCAACTTCGGCAGCCGCGACGGCGACGGCGCCGCGGCCATGCGCTACACCGAAGCGCGCCTGGCGCGCATCACCAGCCTGCTGCTCGACGAGATCGATGAAGGCACGGTCGACTTCATTCCCAACTACGACGGCAGCACCGAAGAGCCGCGCCTGCTGCCCGCGCGGCTGCCGTTCACGCTGCTCAATGGCGCCAGCGGCATCGCGGTCGGCCTGGCCACCGAGATCCCTAGCCACAACCTGCGCGAGATCGCCGACGCCTGCGTGGCGCTGATCAAGTCGAACGGGAAGCTCAGCGAAGAAGAACTCTTTGCCATCGTGCCCGGCCCCGACTACCCGGGCGGCGCGCAGATCATCAGCAGCGCGAGCGACATCGCCGATGCCTACCGCACCGGCCGCGGCTCGCTCAAGGTGCGCGCGCGCTGGAAGATCGAAGACCTCGCGCGCGGCCAGTGGCAGCTCGTGGTCAACGAACTGCCGCCGGGCGTGAGCACGCAGAAGGTGCTCGAAGAGATCGAGGAAATCACCAACCCGAAGGTCAAGACCGGCAAGAAGGCGCTGAGCGCCGACCAGACGCAGCTGAAGGCCGCGATGCTGTCGGTGCTCGACGTGGTGCGCGACGAGTCCAGCAAGGACGCGGCCGTGCGCCTCGTGTTCGAGCCCAAGACCTCGCGCATCAGCCAGGACGAGTTCATCACCACGCTGCTCGCGCAGACCTCGCTCGAGACCTCGTCGCCGATCAACCTCACGATGGTCGGCATCGACGGCAAGCCCACGCAGAAGTCGCTGCGCCAGATGCTCAACGAGTGGATCGCGTTCCGCGAGGTCACCGTCGAAAAGCGCTCGCGCCACCGGCTCAACAAGGTGCTGGAGCGCATCCACATCCTCGAAGGCCGGCAGCTGGTGCTGCTGAACATCGACGAGGTGATTGCGATCATCCGCGCGGCGGAAGATCCGAAGGCGGCGCTCATTGCGCGTTTCAACCTCAGCGAACGGCAGGCCGAGGACATCCTTGAAATCCGCCTGCGCCAACTTGCGCGGCTCGAAGCCATCAAGATCGAGCAGGAGCTCTCGGGCCTGCGCGACGAGCAGAAGAGGCTCGAAGACATTCTCGGCAGCCCGACCGCATTGCGCCGCCTGCTCGTGAAGGAAATAGAGGCCGACGCCAAGACCTTCGAGGACGCGCGCCGCACGCTCATCCAGGCCGAGAAGCGCGCCGTGGCCGAAGTGAAGGTGGTCGACGAGCCCGTGACCGTGATCGTCTCGCAGAAGGGCTGGGTCCGCGCGCAGAAGGGCTGGGCGAGCGAGAAGGCTGCCGGCAACGGAGAGAAGGGCGCAGCGCCCGAATACAGCTTCAAGTCCGGCGACGCGCTCTACGGTGCCTTCGAATGCCGCAGCGTCGACACGCTGCTGGTCTTCGGCAGTGCCAAGGACAAGAGCGTGCGCGTCTACACCGTGCCCGTGGCCTCGCTGCCTGGCGCGCGCGGCGACGGCCAGCCCGTCACCACGCTCATCGAGCTCGATGCCGGCACGCACGTCACGCATTTCTTCGCCGGCCCGGTGGGCGCCAGCGTGCTGCTGGCCAACACCGGCGGCTACGGCTTCATCGCCACGGTCGAGAACATGATGTCGCGCCAGCGCGGCGGCAAGGCCTTCATCGACGTGGGCGAGGGCGAGCAGCTGTGCCGTCCGTCGCTGGTGGGCGGCGCGAGCGGCGCCGAGCCGATGCCTGCCGCCACGCACGTGGCCTGCGCCTCGACCGGCGGTCGCATCCTGACCTTCGACATCTCCGAGCTCAAGAGCCTGCCGAAGGGCGGTCGCGGCCTCACGCTGATCGACCTCGAGGCCAAGGACACCCTGGCCGGCGCCGCGGCCTACACGCGCAGCGTGAAGATCGAGGGCATCGGCCGCGGCGGCAAGGAGCGCGATGAAACGCTGGAAATCCGCACGCTCAACAACGCCCGCGGCAGCCGTGCACGCAAGGGCAAGGCGGCCGACCTCGGCTTCAAGCCGTCGAGCATCGTGCGGGTGCAGTGATGGGCGGCATCGACATCAGCGTCATCGGCATCTTCATTGCCGTGGTTACGGGCCTCGGCAGCTACGTGCTGGGCCGCCGCATGCGCGAGAAGCGGGCGGCAAAGAAGCGCGAGAAGGACCGCATCGCTTCGCAGGCGAACGAGACGCGGCAGGTGCGGCGGGCGCGCGAGCGCCGCGAAAGCGGCAAGTAGCCCGCGGCTAGCGCAGGCCCTGCCACCAGCGCGCATTGGTCCGTGCCTGTCCCACCGTCACCACCTCCCCGATCACCGGCGTCGCCAGCTCGATCTTCTTTGCCTCCGCCAGGTCCGCGATGCGGTCCAGCGGGTCATGCCAAGTGTGGAAGGAAAGGTCGAAGGTGCTGTTGTGCACCGAGAAGAACACCTTGCCGCGCAGGTCCTCGAAGGCCTGCACGCTTTGCTCGGGCGTCATGTGCACGGCGGGCCACATGCTGTCGTAGGCGCCGTTTTCCATCAGCGCGATGTCGAAGCCGCCGAAGCGTTCGCCGATCTGCTTGAAGCCGGGGAAGTAGCCCGAGTCCCCGCTGTAGAACAGGCGCTGGTCGCCACTCTGCACCACCCATGAGGCCCATAGCGTGCGGTCGCGGTCGCCCAGCGTGCGGCCCGAGAAATGCTGCGCAGGCGTTGCGGTGAGCTTCACGCCGTCGTGTTCGCCGGTTTGCCACCAGTCGAGCTCGCTCACGCGCTCGGCTGGCACGCCCATCACCACGAGCCGCGCGCGGACGCCGAGCGGCACGAAGTAGTGCTGCACGCTCTTCGAGAGGTATTCGATGGTCGCCACGTCGAGGTGGTCGTAGTGGTCGTGCGAAAGGATCACACCCTCTATCGGCGGCAGCTGTTCGAGCGCGATCGGCGGCTGGTGAAAGCGCTTCGGCCCGGCCCACTGCACCGGCGATGCACGGTCGCTGAACACCGGGTCGATCAGCCAGTACTTGCCGCGCAGCTTCAGCAGATGCGACGAGTGGCCGAGGCGCACCACGTGGTTGGCCTTGGTGTCGAGCGCATCGAGCGCGCTGCGGTCCAGCGCCTGCACGGGGATCGCATCGATCGGCACGGTGTCGACCTTGCTGCCCACGATGAAGCGCGACCAGATGCGCCATGCGCTGGCCTGGGCCGGCAGGTCGGGGTTGGCCATGTTGTGGAAGCCGCCGTCGCGGAATTGCGGCGAGTTGTCGTAGCGCGTTTCGCCACTGCCGGCGGCGCCGCATCCCGCCACGAACGCGCAGCCTGCGGCCGCCAATGCGGTGCCGCGGCGCAGCAGCTGAGGCAGGTAGGAGCCCTGCGAGCTTGAATCGTCAGCCATGGGAGTGCCTTCTGGATTGTGTTTGTCGGATGGCGCGAGACTAGCGACGATGCGCGTTTCAATGGTTTCAGCCGTAGAAACATTTGGGGAACGGGGGTAATTGACGCTCTTGTTCGGGGTGCGTGCACAGGCCACCGGGTACTCCCCTCCGCGAATGTCCCCCGCTTCGCTCCTCCTTTATTTCGCTGCGGGGAGTACCCGGTGTCCTGTGCACAGGGCACGCTGCTGGTGTACCGCTGATCAACGACTGCTCTGAAAACGCTCACGCCGATGGGGTGCCTTGCGCAGCGAAATAAAGGAGGAGCGAAGCGGGGGACATTCGCGGAGCAAGGCACCCCGTCGGCGTGAGCGCGCCCCGAAACAACGAACAGTCCTATGCCATGCGCGATATGGCGCCCCCCATCGCCCCTCGGCAAACTGAAAGTCTTCATCGACCCAAGGAACGAGTGGCAGACCCATGAGCAGCAATCGCTATCCCATCATCTACGTGCGCGGCTACGCCATGACAGAGGCGGAGCGCGACGACACCGCCGCCGATCCGTTCTGCGGTTTCAACATCGGCTCTACCGTGTATCGCGCCACCGTCAAGAAGGAAGCACCGGCGCAGAAGTTCGTCTTCGAGTCGCCCATGGTGCGGCTGCTGGCCGACTTCCAGTACCAGAGCGTCTACCAGAACGGCCTGGACATCCTCGACCCCGACTGGAAGCCCTCGCCCGACGAGAGCGGCAAGGACGTCGACGGCATTCCGTCGGCCTCGGTCATCATCTACCGCTACTACGACTCGGGCTCCGAACTGCTCGGCGACGGCCGGGCCAGGAACATCAAGGTGTACGCGCAAGGCCTGAGCCAGTTGATCCTGCGAGTGCGCGACCTCGTGGCGCTGCGCGAAGGGCCCGGCTCCTCGCCTGCTGATTTCCGCTGCTACCTCGTCGCGCACTCGATGGGCGGGCTGGTGGTGCGCGCCTTCCTGCAGAACCCCGAGCTCGGCGACGCGGCCGCGCGCGCGTGCGTCGACAAGGTGTTCACCTATGCCACGCCGCACAACGGCATCGACATGGGCGGCATCAACGTGCCGGCCTGGCTCACCGCGAACGAGATGAACACCTTCAACCGCGAGAAGATGTCGGAGTTCCTGGCCACGCCGCCGGTCGATGGCCGCATGGACTGGTTGCCGGCCGCGGCCTTTCCGGCCGAGCGCTTCTTCTGCATGGTCGGCACCAACCGCGGCGACTACGAAAGCGCCAAGGGCCTGTCGCGCATGTTCGCGGGCCACGGCAGCGACGGGCTGGTGCGCATCGAGAACGCCTCGCTCTGGTCCTCCGATGCGGCGGGCAAGACGCAGCCGGTGGCCACCGCCTACACCTACCGCTCGCACTCGGGCTTTTTCGGCATCGTCAATTCCGAAGAGGCCTACCAGAACCTCGTGCGCTTCCTGTTCGGCGACGTGCGGGTCGACCTCTGGTTCGACGTCGAGGGCGTCACGTTGCCGCCCGACCTGCCCAAGGGCGCCGACGTCGATGCGCTCTACCAAGTCGAGCTGCTCGCCGCACCGCGCGGCAAGCGCTGGTACCTGAGCCGGCGCGTGGCCGAGGAAGACTCACCCGCCTGCCGCACGCACAAGGAACTGACCGACCCGGCCAAGGCGGATCGCCGGTCGATCTACCTTTCCACCGTGTTCCTCGCCAACAGGGCTCGCGTGAAGCAGGACCGCCCGACGCTGGCCTATGCCATGACGCTGGGCGTGCGCGTGCCCGACTACCAGGTCAACAACAAGTTCTGGCTCGACGGCCACTACGAAGGCAGCTCGCTGTTCCGCGACACGCTGGTCATCGAGATCGCGCCGCCTGCGGCCGGCGATCCGGCGCAGAACTGGAACGTCAAGTACGGCTGGCAGACCGACACGGCAGGGCAGGCCTCGCTGCCGATGAGCCCGAAGCAGCTGGCCGGCGGCAAGCTGCAGTTCATGGTGCCGCTGTCGAGCCTTGGCGCCGCACCGGCGGCGCCCGGCATCAGCGGGAAAGTACGGCTCGAAGTGAGTGCCTGGGACTGAGGGGAGCGGCTACGATGGACGCATGAACACTGCCGTCCTCGTCATCGACGTCCAACGTGGCCTTTGCGACGAACCGCCGCGCCCCCATGAGGCCGAGGAGGTGATGCAGCGCATCAACGCGCTCACCGAACGCGCCCGCGCGGCCGGCGTGCCCGTGGCCTTCATCCAGCACGAGAACGCCATCGACCTGGAGTTCGACTCCGAGCGCTGGCAACTCGCCGGCGCGCTGAACACCGATTCGCGCGACGCCCGAATCCGCAAGACCACGCCCGACTCCTTCCTGCGCACGCCGCTCGAAGCCTGGCTGTCGGAGCATGGCGTCGAGCGCGTGGTGGTCTGCGGCTATTCGTCGGAGTTCTGCGTCGACACCACCGTGCGCCGTGCCGCCGCACTGGGCTACCACGTGGTGCTCGCGGCCGATGCCCACACTTCGCACGACAAGCCGCACGCCACGGGCGCGCAGATTCGCGCGCACCACAACGCCACGCTGTCGGACATCACGAGCTTCGGGGTGCCGATCGGCGCGGTGGACAGCGCCGACATCGCGTTCTGATCAGTCGGCGCCGGGCCGCCACACCCGCGCCAGCGCGGCCATCTTCCCCTTGAAGCCAAGCCTGTCGTTCGACAGCGCGTCGATGAAGTCCGACAGCCGCTGCGATTTCACCATCGTGTAGATCGTGAGCCAGGTCGTCGCGACGAACACCACGCCGAACCACAGCGCCTTGCGCCACAGCGGCGCGTCGGCCTCGGCCAGCAGGTTCATGCCGAGGAAGCCGGTGGTGATGGTGCCGATCAGGCCGAACAGCGTGACCACCGTGAGGCGCACCACGGTGCTGGCTTGCCGGCGCAGGCTGTCGGCGTCGAGATATGTGTTCATGTCGGCGATGCGCGCCTTGACCTCGTCGTAGAGCGGGTCGAGCCCGAGGTGCGTGGCGCACATGTGCGACAGCGCGCGCACCTGCGCCTGTTCCGAGATCTCGTGGAACCAGTAGCGGTGCGTGAAGCGCAGGAAGCGCTCGAAGCTCGCGCGGATCGCGCGCTTGAACTGCTTCACGCTCGGCGTGCTGCGGATGTCGAGCCGCTTGAGCGCCTCCACCAGCTGGTCGGAGAACATCAGCAGCGAGGCCTTCTGGAAATGCGCGATGAGGAACAGCAGGAAGTGCTGGTGCCTGAACTGCGCGAGCACGCCGCGGTCGCGACAGCAGAAGAACTCGGAGTGCGCATCGCCCACCACGATGAGGGCGTGGCCGTTGCACAGGTAGCGCGTGTTGGGTGCTGCGCCGGCGTTGACCCAGAAGCGGTCGTAGCAGTACTTGTGCTCGAAGTCGGCGAGGTGGTGGTCGGCGTAGGGCAGGTGCGCGTCGGTGGTGCCCGCGCCGGTAACGAGGGCGAGCCGCACGAAGTCGTCGCGCGTGAGGCGGCGCGGATCGTCCATCGACAGGTAGGCCATGACGGGCATGCGGTAGTACTCGATCTGCCGGTAGCGCAGCACGCCGGGGTCTTCCGAATGATCGCTCACCAGCGGCTGCATCAGGTAGGCCCAGTGCGCGGCGATGCGCGGCGCGCGGTGCTGCGCCACGTGCGAGAGAAAGCTCTCGCGCTGCTGCGCATCGGAGCTCGCGAGCACGCGGCCGTCGGCACCCAGCCATTCGACGCTCGCCATGCAATGCAACGCCGAACCATCGGGTTCCCAGCCGGAGGGGTAGGCACGGCCGAAGCGGTAGAGGATCTCCTGGGCCTGCGCGAGGCTCAGGTGGTCGGCCCCGACCTCGAGGTTCACCATGACCACGTCGATGTCGAAGAAGAAGTAGAGGTCGCAATGCACCACGTCGAGCGTGACGGGCGCGTCGCCCGCGCGGGCCACCATGCGCACCGACGCGATGTCGTGGCGGCGGAAGATGCGCATCGGCGAATCGCCGTCGTTGCCGGAGGCCGGGCCGTCGCCGCTGCCGTTCCGCGAGCGGCCCTCGCCGTAGAGAAAGCGCTGCACGTACGGCAGGAAACTCACGAACTCGTTGTAGTGCCGCTCGTGGAAGCGGCTGCTGTCGCCGGTGTATTCGTCGACTTCTTCGCGCCATGGCGAGGCATCGCCCATCTCGCGCAGCACCTGCCATGGGCCGTGCTGCGAGGGCTTGGCGTCGGGTGCAGGCACCAGCCGCAAGGGCCAGAGCAGGGCCTGGCGGAAATGCTGCACGACGGGAGCGCCGGGAGCGGGCGAACTCGCCTCGGTGGACAGGGTGGCCGCGGGTGGGTTCAGCATCGCTCAGTGTAGGCAGAAGGCGAGACAAAACGGCCACCTAGGGGAATCCCTAGGCAATCGTGAAACCGGTTTCAGATAAGCTGCAAGCATTGCTTTCGAGGCATGCACGCGCCACGCGCGCACCTTCCGGGTTCGCCCTTCATGAACTACCAGTTTCAATTCGACGCCGTCTTCGCCGCCTGGCCGTTGCTGCTCAAGGGCACGTGGATCACGGTCCAGCTTTCGCTCGTAGCCACGGTGCTCGGCCTCGTGGTCGCCATCTTCTGCGCCTGGGGCAAGACCTCGGGGCCGGGCTGGCTGCGCTTCATCGTCAATGCCTACATCGAGGTGATCCGCAACACGCCGTTCCTCGTGCAGCTGTTCTTTTTCTTCTTCGCGCTGCCGGCCATCGGGCTGCGCTGGTCGCCGCAGACGGCCGCGCTGGTGGCGATGGTGGTAAACCTCGGCGCCTATGCGACCGAGATCATCCGCGCGGGCATCGAGTCGATTCCCAAGGGGCAGATCGAGGCGGGCAGGGCGCTCAACCTCAAGCCCTGGGAAATCTTCCGCTTCGTCATCATCAAGCCCGCGCTGAAGGCCATCTACCCGGCGCTCACGAGCCAGTTCATCCTGCTGATGCTGAGCTCGGCCGTGGTGTCGGTCATCTCGGCCGACGACCTGACTTCGGTGGCCGCCAACCTGCAGTCGCAGACCTTCCGCAGCTTCGAGATCTACATCGTCGTGGCTGCGATCTACCTCGCGCTGGCGCTGGCCTTCTCGGCGATGTTCAAGCTGATCTACAGGCGAACGCTCAACTACCCGGACCGCCGGTAGGAAACGACGGACGGAGACAACACCATGCGCACCTTCGGCTTCCCCGAATTCCTTTTCATCCTCGAAGCGGCCAAGTGGACGCTTGCGCTGTCGGCCATCGCCTTCGTGGGCGGCGCGATCCTGGGGCTCATCGTCGCGTTGATGCGCACGTCGCAGTCGACGTGGGCGCGCGGCGTATCGACCACTTTCATCCAGATCTTCCAGGGCACGCCGCTGCTGCTGCAGCTGTTCCTGGTGTTCTTCGGCGCGCCGGTGCTGGGGCTGGACATCAATCCGTGGGTGGCTGCCGGTGTCGCGCTCATCCTGAACAGCGCCGCTTTCCTCGGCGAGATCTGGCGCGGCTGCATCGAAGCCATTCCGCGCGGCCAGTGGGAAGCCGCCGAGGCGCTGAGCCTCAAGTACAGCGCACGCATGCGCGACGTGGTGCTGCCGCAGGCGCTGAAGATTGCACTGGCGCCCACGGTGGGCTACGTGGTGCAGATCATCAAGGGGACGTCGCTCGCGGCCATCATCGGTTTTGTCGAAGTCACGCGCGCCGGGCAGATCGTCAACAACGCCACCTTCCAGCCGCTCATCGTGTTCTCGGTGGTGGCGGCCATCTACTTCGCGATCTGCTGGCCGCTGTCGCTGCTGGCCGCGCGCATGGAGCGCCGCCGCGCCCGGGCGCTTGCCCGCTGACCCCTTCCGCTTTCTCTTTCTCGTCGCTTCCTTTCTTTATTCAGGAGACACACCCATGACCCGTATCACCACACGCCGTGCCGCGCTCGCCGCGCTGGGCCTCGGCGCCGCCCTCACCGTGTTCGCACCCTTCGCCTCGGCACAGTCGGTGGCCGACATCAAGAAGAAGGGCGAGATCACCATCGGCATGCTGGTCGACTTCCCGCCTTACGGCACCACCGACGCGAAGAACCAGCCCGACGGCTACGACGCCGACGTGGCCAAGCTGCTTGCGAAGGACTGGGGCGTCAAGGCCAACATCGTGCCGGTCACGGGCCCCAACCGCATCCCGTTCCTGCTGACCAACAAGGTCGACCTGCTGGTCGCCTCGCTGGCCATCACGCCCGAACGTTCGAAGCAGGTGCAGTTCTCACAGCCTTACGCGGCCGCGACCATCGTGCTGTATGGCGCGACCAAGACCTCCATCAAGGCGGCAGGCGACCTGAAGGGCCTGCGCGTGGGCGTGGCCCGCGCCTCGACGCAGGACGTTGCCGTGACCAAGGCCGCGCCCGAAGGCACCGAAATCCGCCGCTTCGACGACGACGCCTCGGCCATGCAGGCGCTGATCTCGGGCCAGGTCGATGCCATCGGCTGCTCGGTGACCGTGGCGGCGCAGATCGCCAAGCGCGTGCCCGCCGGCACCTACGAAAACAAGTTCACGCTGGTGCAGCAATCGATGGGCATCGCGATGCGTCCGGGCCAGGAAGAACTGCACAAGGCGGTGAATGACTTCGTGCAGAAGAACACCGCCAACGGCGAGCTGAACAAGCTCTATCAAAAGTGGCTGCAGGCCGATCTGCCCAAGATGCAGTGAACAACCCCCGAGGCTGAAGGAATCCTGGCATGACGACGGAATCGATCATCCGCATGGAAGCGGTCAACAAGTGGTACGGTGAATTCCAGGTGTTGACCGGCATCGACCTGTCGGTGCGCCAGGGCGAGCGCATCGTGATCTGCGGGCCGTCGGGCTCGGGCAAGTCCACGCTCATCCGCTGCATCAACCGGCTCGAGACGGTGCAGAAGGGCCGCATCGTGGTCGACGGCATCGACCTCACGGCCGGCGGCAAGAACGTGGATGCCGTGCGTGCCGAAGTCGGCATGGTGTTCCAGCAGTTCAACCTGTTCCCGCACCTCACCATCCTCGAGAACTGCACGCTCGCGCCGATGCGCTCGCGCGGCATGACGAAGGCGCAAGCCGAAGAGGTGGCCATGAAGTACCTCACGCGCGTGCGCATTCCCGAGCAGGCCGGCAAGTACCCTAGCCAGCTCTCCGGCGGCCAGCAGCAGCGCGTGGCGATCGCGCGCGCGCTGTGCATGGCGCCCAAGATCATGCTGTTCGACGAGCCCACTTCCGCGCTCGACCCAGAGATGGTCAAGGAAGTGCTCGACACCATGATCGGCCTCGCCGAAGACGGCATGACCATGCTTTGCGTGACCCACGAGATGGGCTTTGCCCGCAGCGTGGCCGACCGCGTGATCTTCATGGCCGAAGGAAAGATCGTCGAACAAGCGCCACCGGAAGAGTTCTTCGGCAACCCCAAGGACGAGCGCACGCGCCAGTTCCTCGGCCAGATCCTCAGCTCCCACCAAGCCCACTGAATGTCCTTTTCCGTTCTGATTTCTCTGTCGTCCTTCGGTGCGGCCGAGGTGGGGCGGCATGGCCAGCTCTGGTGCTCGCAGCTGGCGTTGGCGGCTGGCGCCGATTCGGTGGAAGTGCGCGGCGAAATGCTGCGCGACGCCGAGGCCGAACTGCCCGCGCTGAACGGGCCCGCTTCCGTGTACTCCAGCCCCGAGGGCCTGTGGGCCCAGGGTGGCTGGCTCGACAGCGCTGCGCTCAAGCGCGGCATCGCCGCGGCCACGCGCGTGGGTGCCAGGCGGCTCAAGATGTCCATCGGCGACTTCCAGGCCTCCTCGCACGGCTCGCTCTGGGGCCTGAAGGTGGAACTGGCCGAAACCCGCGTCGAACTGCTCATCGAGAACGACCAGACCGTGCGCGCCGGCACGCTGCCCGCGCTGCAGACCTTCTTCGACGTGGCCGACCGCGCCGGCGTGCCGCTCGGCATGACCTTCGACATGGGCAACTGGCACTGGCTCGGTGAATGCCCGCTGCAGGCGGCGCAGGCGCTGAGCCACCGCGTGCGCTACGTGCATTGCAAGGGCGTGCAGCGCCTGCCGCACAAGTGGGTGGCGGTGCCGCTGGGCGAATCGGCCGCGCCGTGGCGCGCGGTGCTGCGTGCATTGCCGGCTGACGTTCCGCATGCCATCGAATACCCTCTTGCAGGCGACGACCTGCTGGCCGTTACCCGCGCGCAGATCGATTTCATCCGCGCCGCGCGCACGTAGATCGAGAGACATACACATGACAGAACCAACCGCTTTCGACGTCGCCCTGTTCGGCGAAGCCATGCTGCTGCTCGTGGCCGATCGGCCCGGTCCGCTGGAAAATGCCCAGTCGTTCCACAAGCGCACCGCCGGCGCCGAGACCAACGTGGCCATCGGCCTCTCGCGCCTGGACCTCAAGGTCGGCTGGGCCAGCCGGCTCGGCACCGACTCGATGGGCCGCGCGCTGCTGGCCGCGATGCGCGCCGAAGGCATCGACTGCTCGCACGTGATCACCGATGCGACGCAGCGCACCGGCTTCCAATTCAAGGGCCGCGTCACCGACGGCAGCGACCCGCCGATCGAATACCACCGCAAGGGCTCGGCCGCGAGCCACATGGGCCCGGCCGACGTCGACGAAGCATGGCTGCGCTCGGCGCGGCACCTGCACGCCACCGGCGTGTTCGCCGCCATCTCCGACACCAGCCTGCAGGCCGCGCTGAAGACCATGGACGTGATGCGCGCCGCGGGCCGCACCATCTCCTTCGACACCAACCTGCGCCCGACGCTGTGGTCGTCCACCGAGACCATGCGCCACTGGGTCAACGAACTCGCCTCGCGCGCCGACTGGGTGCTGCCCGGCATCGAAGAGGGCCTGCTGCTCACGGGCCACGACAAGCCCGAGGACGTCGCGAAGTTCTATCGCGAACGCGGCGCGAAGCTGGTGGTCGTCAAGCTCGGCGCCGAGGGCGCCTACTACGACAGCGACGTGGCCGGCACCGGCCGCGTCGACGGCTTCCCGGTGAAGGAAGTGATCGACACCGTGGGCGCGGGCGACGGCTTCGCGGCCGGCGTGGTGAGCGCGCTGCTCGAAGGCCGCAGCGTGCCCGATGCCGTGCGCCGCGGCGCGTGGATCGGCGCGCGAGCCGTTCAGGTGCTGGGCGATACCGAAGGCCTGCCGACGCGGGCGCAACTCGAAGAAGCGGGGCTCTGATGACCATGACCCAGAAGAAGAACATTCTCGTCTTCCGGCCGCTGCCTGAAGACCAGCTGGCGCGTCTGCAGGCCGCGCACCACGTCACCGAGGCCGATCCGCGCAAGGAGCCCGAGGCATTCGCCGCCGCACTGCGCACCGCGCACGGGTTGATCGGATCGAGCCATACGGTCGATGCCGCGCTGCTCGATGCGGCGCCGCAGCTGCAAGTCATTTCGAGCGTGTCGGTCGGTGTCGACAATTACCCGCTGGCCGAAATGCACAAGCGCGGCATCGTGCTGTGCCACACCCCCGACGTGCTGACCGAGACGGTGGCCGACACTGTGTTCGCGATCCTCATGGCCACGCAGCGCCGCGTGGTCGAACTCTCGAATCTCGTGCGCGAAGGCCGCTGGATCAGGAACATCGGCGAAGAGCTCTTCGGCACCGACGTGCATGGCAAGACGCTGGGCATCCTGGGCTTCGGCCGTATCGGGCAGGCCGTGGCGAGGCGCGCCGCACTGGGTTTCGGCATGCCGGTGCTGTACCACTCGCGCCGCGCGGTCGACCTGGCCGCGCAGGCGCCCGAACTGCATGGCCGTGCCACGCACACGCCGCTCGACGATCTGCTCGCGCGCGCCGACATCGTGCTCGCGATGCTGCCGCTGACCGACGCGACGCGCGGCGTGATCGACGCGGCCTTCTTCGCGCGCATGAAGCCCGGTGCCTCGTTCATCAACGGCGGCCGAGGCGCGACCGTGAACGAAGACGCGCTGTTGCACGCCCTCGACCACGGCACGCTGCGCGCTGCCGGCCTCGACGTGTTCGCGAAGGAGCCGCTGCCAGCCGAGTCGCCGCTGCGCACGCACCCGCGCGTGACGCCGCTGCCGCACATCGGCTCGGCCACGCACGAGACCCGGCACGCGATGGCGGAGCTGGCGACGACCAATCTGCTACAGGTGCTGGCCGGGGAGAAGCCGACGGCGCCGTACGACACGGCGGCGGCATGATGTCAGTGTCTTGCTCCCTCTCCCCWWGGGGAGAGGGAGCGAGAGCCGCGCATGAAGCCCGCGGGCCGCGCCACCATCGCCGACGTCGCCGCGGCGGCCGGCGTCTCCAAGGCCACCGTCTCGCGCTTCCTCAATCACCGCGAGCGCCTGCTGAGCCCCGACATCGCCGCGCGAGTCGAAGTCGCTATCGCCGCGCTGGCCTATTCGCCGAGCCCGATGGCGCAGGCCCTGAGCCATGGCCGTTCGCGCCTCATCGGCCTGATCGTGGCCGACATCACCAACCCGTATTCCGTCGCGGTGCTGCGCGGCGCCGAGAAGGCCTGCCAGGACGCCGGTTACCTCGTGATGCTGTTCAACCTTGGCAACGAGAGCGAACGCGAGCGCGAAGCCATCGATGCGCTGGCGGGCTACCAGGTCGACGGCTTCATCCTCAACACGCTGGGCCGAGGCAGCAACGTGGTCGATGCGGTCACGCTGCACGGCAAGCCGGCGGTGCTGGTCGACCGCCGCCACGCGGGCATGCACACGGACTTCGTCTCGCTTGACAACCCTGCCGCGATGACGGCCACCTGCGGCCACCTGGTCGAAGGCGGCTACCGCGATCTGCTCTACGTCACGGAGCCGCAGAAAGGCGTGAGCTCGCGGCGCGAACGCACGGCAGCGTTCGGCGCCTGCGTGGCTGCGCATGAGCCACGCGTGGCCGGCGAGGTGTTCGAATCGGTCGAGGGTGAGAGCGATGCGCTCGACGAGGCTCTGCGCGCCTTGCGCCAGCGCGCCAGACGCGGCCGACGTGCGGCCGTGGTCGCGGGCAATGCGGTGGTCACGCTGCGCATTGCGCAGGCGATGGCGCGGCTGGGCTGGCAGTTCGGCACCGACCTGGGCTTTGTCGGCTTCGACGATCCGGAATGGGCTTCGCTCATCGGCCCTGGCCTGAGCACGGTGGCCCAGCCCACCGATGCCATCGGCCGTACCGCCGCTACCTGCCTGATCGAGCGGCTGCGGGGACTGGATGCGGCGCCGCGGCAACTGCTGCTGCCTGGGGAGCTGGTGGTGCGGGGTTCGTCGCGGGCGCTCTAGCGTCGTGCTGCCCGCTCGGCCCGGCGTGAGTTGCCGACCGGGGTGGAGGCAGGTCAGCCGACTTCGGCGATCAGATCGATCTCCACGCAGGCCCCCATCGGCACCTGAGCCACACCGAAGGCGCTGCGTGCATGCGAGCCCTTTTCTGGGCCGAAGACTTCAGCGAAGAATTCGCTCGCGCCGTTGGTCACGAGGTGCTGTTCGGTGAAGGTGCCGACCGAGTTCACGAGGCTCATCACCTTGACGATGCGCTTGACCTTGTTCAGGTCGCCCACGGCCGCGTGCAGCGTGCCGAGCAGGTCGATGGCGATGGCGCGTGCGGCCTGCTTGCCTTCCTCGGTGCTGATGTTGGCGCCGAGCTGGCCGGTCCAGACTTTGCCGTCTTTCTTCGCGATGTGGCCCGAGAGGAACACAAGATTGCCGGTCTGCACGAAGGGCACGTAGGCGGCCGCAGGGGCGGCGACCGGGGGCAGGGTGATGCCGAGGCTGGAAAGTTTGTCGTAAACGCTCATGGAGACTCCTTGTCTTGGGAAGGCGATTGTGTCTGTGTTTGCGGCAGGCTCTCGACCACTTCCCCCACGGGCTGCACGGTCACGCCGACCCGCAGCGTGTGCCTGGCGCCGCCATGGAGTACGCCGCGCATCGGCGACACGTCGGAATAGTCGCGGCCGATGGCGAGCGTGACGTAGTCCTCGCCCGGCTGGCGGCCGTTGGTGGGGTCGAAATCGGCCCAGCCGCCCGCGCTCTCGGGACCGTCGCCGTCGCCCTTTCCGGGCAAGTACACCGACACCCAGGCGTGCGACGCATCGGCGCCCACCAGCCGGGGCTGGCCGGGCGGCGGCTGCGTCAGCAGATAGCCGCTGACGTAGCGCGCGGGCAGGCCCAGGGTGCGGAAGCACGCGATCATGATGTGGGCGAAGTCCTGGCACACGCCCTTGCGCTGCGCGAGGGCGTCGACGGCGGGGGTGTTGATCTCGGTGCTGTCGGCGTCGTATGCGAAGTCTTCGTACATCCGCTCGGTGAGGTCCATCGCCACGTCGAAGGTGGGACGGCCGGGCACGAAGCTGGCGCGCGCATAGGCCGCAAAGTCATCGTGGCGCGGCACGTAGGGCGACGGAAAGACGAACTCCGAGGCCGCGTCGAAGGTGGCGTCCTTGCGGAAGCGGAAGCGCTCGCGCACGGCCTCCCACGGCAGTTCGCGCGCCACGGCGGGCGACAGCACGGGCGCCGAGGTTTCGACCACGCTCTCGGCCGTGACGACGAGCCGGCCGTGCGTGGCTTCGAGCGCGAAGAAGGCGCGCGTGTTGCCGTACAGGTCGGCCAGTTCGTTGCGCTGCGCAGGCGCCGGCTCGATGGCAAGCCGGTGGCTCACGAGCCGCTGCGAATCGGTGGCCAGCGGCTTCAGGTGGGCGAGGTGCTGCGCGGTCTCGACCGGCGGCGAGTACTCGTAGCGCGTTTCGTGGGTGACGTGAAGCAGCATGATCGACAGTGCCTGTTGCGTGGGTCTACTTGGCCTCGGCGCCGAAGTGCGAAGCGTAGATCTTCGCGTAGGTGCCGTCGGCCCGGATGCCTTCGAGGCCCTGGTTGATCCTGGCCAGCAGTTCGGCGTTGCCCTTCTTCACGGCAATGCCGTATTTCTCGACCGGAAAGCCTGCGTCGCTCACGGTCTTGAAACCGCCCTCGGTGTTGTTCGCGATGTAGTGCACCACCACGCCGTTGTCTGCCACCACGGCCTGCACGCCGCCGGCCTCGAGTTCCTTGAGCGCGAGCGGCGTCGATTCGAAGCGCTTGATGGCGGTGCTCGACTTGCCCAGCAGCTTGCCCACGACCTCGTCGCCGGTGGTGCCGTTCTGAACGCCGACCTTCATGTCCTTGATGTCCTCGAATTTCGCGACGGGCGAGTCGCTCTTCACGGCGATCAGTTGCCGGGCGTCGAAGTAGGGCTGCGAGAAGTCCATGGTCTGGCGGCGCTCGTCGGTGATGGTGATGGCCGACACCAGCAGGTCGCGGTCGCCCTGGTCGAGCGCATTGAAGATGCCTTCCCACGGCGTGTTGACGAACTTCACCTCGAGTCCCGCCTTCTGCGCCACCGCCTTCACCACGTCGATGTCGAAGCCCACGATCTCGCCCTTGTCGTTCTGCGATTCGAAGGGCGTGTAGGCGGCGTCGGTGCCGACCACGAGCACGCGCGCGGCGGCCGGTGCCGGCGGGGCGCTTGTGCCGGTTGGTGTGGTGGATTCCTGCTTGCTGCAGGCGGCGATGGCAAAGGCCACGCACAGGCTGGTGGCGGCAAGCGCGAAGCGGCGGTTGATGGCGATGCCTGACATGGTGATGCCTCCTGGAACTGTTGTTGTCTGGGAATCAAGCGCCGACTGAGCGCAGGGATTCGGATGTCAGCGTGAAGTAGCGTGTGCCGATGGCGTCCGACACATGGTAGGCGGCCGTCTCGCAGTTGGCGAGCAGCTCGACGAGGGCCGGATAGTTGGCTCCAGGTCCCGCGGCGCAGAGGTGTTCGAGCGTCCAGCCGGCCGGGTCGGACAACTCGTACGACAGCGCGGTCAGCTTGCCGGGCGCGCTGCCGGCCAGCCGCGCGATGCGCCCGCGCAGGGTCTGCGTGACCCATGCGAGCGAGCGCGGGTTCTCGGCGTCGAGCACCAGCAGGTCGACCATCGTGGCGACATCGCGGCGCTGCTGGTAGCGGGCATGGAAGGTGATGGTGCTGTCGAACAGCGCCACCATCGCCTCGAAGCCGCCGACCTCGTGCACGGCGCCGTTCTCGAAGCCGGCCTCCAGCGCGTTCGACAAAAAGCCCAGGCGTTCGATGTGGCGGCCGATGGACAGCAGGCGCCAGGCATCGTCGCGCGTCATGCGATCGGTCTGCGCACCGGTCATGGCGGCCAGCGCGGTGCTGGCGGATTCGAGGGCGCGCAGCGCGGCACCAGTGGCAAAGCTGCCTTCGCCGGCCTGCTCGGCCGCGCGGCGCAGGAAGTCGGCCTCGGCGCGCACGATCTGGTTCCAGTTGTCCTGCGACAGGCGTTCGCGCACGGCGGCTGCGGCCTGCCGGATGCACATCAGGCTGAAGCCGACGCTGCCGCCGCGCTCCACGTCGCCGAGCTCGGCGATCAGCGCGCGTTCGAACACGCGGCGCGACTTCGGCGCGCTCGGCGCCTCGGCCGGCACCAGCGCATTGCGCAGCGCCATGCGGTGCAGCCATTCGAGCAGCGGGCGCGAGGACTGGTCTTCGCCGCCCAGCAGGTTGAGCGTGAGGCGCGCGAGGCGCACCGCGTTCTCGGCGCGTTCGGTATAGCGGCCGAGCCAGAACATGTTCTCGGCGGCGCGGCTGGTGACGGGGGCGCGGTGCCGCGCGAGCGAAGCCGGCGTGGCGTGCGGCTGCAGCAGCGTGGTGCGGTCGACTTCGCCGTAGGTCTGCACCCACACGTCGGCGCTGCTGCCGCCGCGCTGCATCGAAGCGATCTGCGCGTCGGGTCCCGCGAGCCGGGCCAGGCCGCCTGGCAGCACGCGCCACGACTGCGCGCCGTCGCTCACCGCGAACACGCGCAGCAGCACCGCGCGCGGCGCGATGTGGCCCGGGCCCATGTCGTTGGCCCAGGTGGGCATCTGCGACAGCGGCAGGTAGCTTTGCACGGTGTGGGCGTCGCCCTCGCGCACGATGCGGCCGGCCCATTCGTCGAGCTCGCGCCGGCCGAGCTGGCTGCCGAGCACGGCGTCGAAGCTGGTCTGGCCGTCGGAGCCGGGGTAGGTGGGCTTGATGGCGCAGTCGGCCAGTTGCGGCAGCACCGATTCGAGCGCGGCGCGCTCGCCGCACCACCAGGTGGGCAGCGCGGGCAGCTTGAGCTTCTCGCCGATCAGGCGGCGCGCCAGCCCCGGCAGGAAGCCGAGCAGCGCGGGCGATTCGAGGAACGCCGAGCCCGGCATGTTGGCCACCAGCACATTGCCGGCGCGAATGGCCTGCAGCAGGCCGGGCACGCCGAGCGTGGAATCGGGGCGCAGCTCCAGCGGGTCGAGGAACTGGTCGTCGAGCCGCTTGATGAGGCCGTGCACCGGGCGCAGGCCCTGCAGCGTCTTGAGGTACAGCCGCTGGTCGCGCACCGTGAGGTCGCTGCCCTCGACCAGCGTCAGGCCCAGATAGCGCGCGAGGTACGCGTGCTCGAAGTAGGTTTCGTTGTACGGGCCCGGCGTGAGCAGCGCGATGTGCGGCGGCACGCCGGCTGGGCACATGTGCTGCAGGCCTTCCATCATGGCGCTGTAGGTGGCGGCCAGTCGCTGCACGTGCAGCGCCTCGAAGGCCTGCGGAAACTGCCGCGTGATGGCGAGGCGGTTTTCGAGCAGGTAGCCCAGGCCCGAGGGCGCCTGGGTGCGCTGCGAGACCACCCACCAATTGCCGTCGGGGCCGCGCGCGAGGTCGAAGGCCGCGATGTGCAGCCAGGTGTCGCCCGGCGGCTTCACGCCGTGCAGCGCGCGCAGGTAGCCGGGGTGGCCGCGCACCAGCGCCGGCGGAATGAGCCCTTCGGCCAGCAGCTGCTGCGGACCGTAGACGTCGGCCATCACGCGGTCGAGCACGCGCACGCGCTGCAGCACGCCGGCCTCGATCTGGCTCCAGCTTTCGGGCGAGACGATCAGCGGGAACAGGTCGAGCGACCACGGCCGCTGCGGGCCGTTGGCGTCGGCGTACACGTTGTAGGTGACGCCGTTATCGCGGATCTGGCGCTCGAGGCTGGCCGCGCGCCGGGGCAGGTCGTTGAAGCCGTCGGGGCCGAGTTGGTCGAAGAAGGCGTTCCAGGCGGGCGTGAGCGGCGGTTGTTCGCCGGGCGCGGCCTGTGTCTGCGTTTGCGTCTGGGATTGAGACTGCGATTGAGACTGGCCGGGCGACACCGGCCGTTCCCCGGCAGTGTCATAGAGCAGCGGGGCAGCGGGAGGCACGGCTCCCGCCGCCGGCCGCACGGGCGCTGCCGCCGTGGCCTCTCCACGCAGTTCATCGAAATGACCGGGCAGGGCCGGAGGGGCGAGCGCCGACGCCAGGGCCGCTGGAAACTCCAGCGCCTCGGCGTCGAACAGGGATTCGTTCAAAGGTTCCACAGGGGTGGATTGTCACACTGCCGTCACGGGGTGTCCGTTCTGGCAGCGTGCCGAATGACCCCTTACCGCCGCAGGTCCAGCGTGAACGGGAATTCGCGGCTGCCCGGCAGCTCGATGGTCGCCGGGGGCGTGCGCATGAGCCCGGGCGTGTGGCCGGTGCGGGTGAAGCGCGAGTGGCGGCGGCTTTCGGCCTCGTAGGCGTTGACCGGGAAGGTGTCGTAGTTGCGCCCACCCGGGTGGGCGACGAAGTACTGGCAGCCGCCCAGCGAGCGCTTCATCCAGGTGTCGACCAGGTCGAAGGTCAGCGGCGCATGCGCGCCGATGCTCGGGTGCAGCGCCGAGGGCGGGTTCCAGGCCTTGTAGCGCACACCGGCCACGAATTCGCCGGTGACGCCGGTGGGCTGCAGCGGCAGCACCTTGCCGTTGACGGTGACGACGTGGCGGCTTTCGTTCAGGCCGGTCACGCGCACCTCGATGCGCTCGAGCGACGAATCGACATAGCGCACCGTGCCGCCGGCCGAGCCTTCCTCGCCCATCACGTGCCACGGCTCGAGCGCGTTGCGCAGCGACAGCTCCACGCCCATCGCCTGCATCTGGCCCACGAGCGGGAAGCGGAACTCGAAATGCGGCGCGAACCAGTCGGCATCGAAGGCGTAGCCGGCCTGGCGCATCTCGCTGATGACGTCGTCGAAGTCCATCTTCACGAAGGTCGGCAGCAGGAAGCGGTCGTGCAGCTCAGTGCCCCAGCGCGTGACGGGGGCCTTGTAGGGCTCGTCCCAGAAGCGGGCGACCAGCGCGCGGATCAGCAGTTGCTGCGCGATGCTCATGCGCGCATGCGGCGGCATCTCGAAGGCGCGCAACTCCAGCAGGCCGAGGCGGCCGGTGCTCGAGTCGGGCGAGTAGAGCTTGTCGATGCAGAACTCGCTGCGGTGCGTGTTGCCCGAGACGTCGATCAGGATGTTGCGCAGCGTGCGGTCGACCAGCCATGCGGGCATGTTGGCGCCGTAGATCTCGCGGTTCTTCGCGATCTCTTTCAGCGCGATTTCCAGCTCGTAGACCTGGTCGTTGCGCGCCTCGTCCACGCGCGGCGCCTGGCTGGTCGGGCCGATGAACATGCCGGAGAACAAATAGCTCAGCGACGGGTGGTTGTGCCAGTACAGCAGCAGGCTGGCCAGCAGCTCGGGCCGGCGCAGGAAGGGGCTGTCGGCCGGCGTGGCGCCGCCCATCACGAAGTGGTTGCCGCCGCCGGTGCCGGTGTGGCGGCCGTCGGTCATGAACTTCTCGGCCGACAGGTGGGTTTCGAACGCAGCGTTGTAGAGGAACTCGGTGTGATCGACCAGCTCCTTCCAGTTGTGCGCCGGGTGGATGTTGACTTCGATCACGCCCGGGTCGGGCGTGACGGCCAGCATCTTCAGGCGCGGATCGCGCGGCGGCGGATAGCCTTCCATCACGATGCGCACGCCCAGCTCGCGCGCGGTGGCTTCGACGGCCGCGACGAGGTCGAGGTAGTCCTCCAGGCGCGCGAGCGGCGGCATGAAGACGTAGAGCACGCCGGAGGCATTGCCCTTCTTCTCGGCTGCGGGGCCATTGGCGCGGCGCGGGTCGCGCACTTCGACGCACAGCGCGGTGCGCGTGACCCAGTGGGCCGATTCGCCGCGCAGCGGGTGGCGCGTCGTGGTGGACGACTTGTAGTCCGCATCGTCGGCGGCCGTGGCTGCGTCGCCTTCGCCTGCACTGCCCGGCGCCTGCATGCGCAGCGAGGCCGGCACGACGGGCGGCGTGCCGAAGGCGTAGGGTACGGCGCCGCGGTCACCCTCCGCACCGCTTGCCGCCACGGCATAGCGCGCCCGGTAGGCAGCGGCGCTCGGCAGCACGCCGCGCGGCGCGGTCGGGTCGCGCTCGATCAGGTAGGGGTAGTCGCCCTTGCTGGCCCACGGCTGCGAGTCGAGCGGCAGGCGGTAGCCCATGGGCGAGTCGCCCGGGATCAGGTAGAGCCGGTCGTCGCGCAGGAACCAGGGGCCGGTCTTCCAGCCGGGGCCGGCGAGCGCGGGTGCATCGCCATCTGCATTGCCGGGCTCGATCGGCAGCATGTAGCCGATCACCGCGTCGAGCTTCTGCGTGAACACGCGGCGCAGGCGCACGCGTTCGAGTTCGTCGTCGAGCTTCGACTCGAAAGGGTCGACGTTCACCGGCAGGCGGCGTTCGCGCCAGAGGTAGTAGTAGATGTCTTCGTAGCCGGGCTGGATGTAGCGCTCGGTCAGCCCGAGCTTGTGCGCCAGCACGGTCGTGAAGCGGCGCGCGTCCTCGCTCGTGTACTGCGTGGGAAAGCGCTCGTCGGCGAACAGCTCGGGGTCGTGCCACAGCGTCTGGCCGTCGGCGCGCCAGAAGATCGACAGCGCCCAACGCGGCAGCTGCTCGCCCGGGTACCACTTGCCCTGGCCGAAATGCAGGAAGCCGCCCTTGCCGTACTCGGCGCGCAGCTTGTGGACCAGTTCGGTGGCGTAGCCGCGCTTCGTGGGGCCGAGCGCATCGGTATTCCATTCGGGCGCGTCGCGGTCGCTGGTGGCCACGTAGGTGGGCTCGCCGCCCATCGTGAGGCGCACGTCGCCGGCCTTCAGGCGCGCATCGACGGCATCGCCGAGCGCCAGCACTTCGGACCATTGCTCTTCGGTGTAGGGCTTGGTGACGCGCGGCGATTCGTAGATGCGCGTGACCTTCATTTCATGGCCGAATTCGACCTCGGATTCGTCCACGCCGCCCTCGATGGGCGCGGCGCTCGAAGGCGTGGGCGTGCAGGCCAGCGGAATGTGGCCTTCGCCGGCCAGCAGGCCCGAGGTGGCGTCGAGGCCGATCCAGCCGGCGCCCGGCAGGAACACCTCGCACCAGGCGTGCAGGTCGGTGAAGTCGACCGTGGTGCCGCTCGGGCCGTCGAGCGCCTTCACGTCGGGCGTGAGCTGGATCAGGTAGCCCGAGACGAAGCGCGCGGCCAGTCCGCAGTGGCGCAGAAGCTGCACCAGCAGCCAGCCCGAGTCGCGGCAGGAGCCGCTGCCGCTGGCGAGCGTTTCTTCCGGCGTCTGCACGCCGGGCTCCATGCGGATCAGGTAGTTGACGTCCTGCTGCACCTGCTGGTTGATGCCGACCAGGAAGTCGATGGTGCGCTGCTCCTTGCGCTCGATCTTGTCGAGGTAGGCCTGGAGCAGCGGCGTGGGCGTTTCGGTGACGAGGTAGGGCGCGAGCTCCTCGGCCTGCGACTGCGTGTACTTGAAAGGGAAGTTCTCCGCCTGCGGCTCGAGGAAGAAGTCGAACGGGTTGTAGACCGCCATCTCGACCACGAGGTCGACCGTGACCTTGAACTCGCGCGTCTTCTCGGGGAACACCAGCCGCGCTTGGTAGTTGGCGAACGGGTCCTGCATCCAGTTGACGAAGTGCTCGGCCGGCTCGACCCGCAGCGAGTACGAGATCACGTTGCTGCGGCAATGCGGGGCGGGACGCAAGCGCACGACCTGTGGGCCCAACTGCACCGGGCGGTCGTATTTGTAGTGGGTGACGTGGTGGAGAGCGGCGTGAATGGACATGCGTTTTTATGTGCAGTGCTGCGAGATTGCATCGAAAAGATGTCTCTTGTGAGACGCATACTAGCCCAGTTGCAAAGCAATTAACGCGCCACTGAGCGTGACTTTGGGGAGGGTTTGCATCATGGCTTCGGGAGTTTCTCGTTGACGCCGTTTGGCGCGTCCGGCACCGCCGCGGGCAGATCGTGGGTGTTCGTGGCGCTGGGCGGTTCGCTGCTCGGTGCGGTCCTGCAGTTGCAGCAGGCGGGGCTTTGGCAAACATCGGTCTATTCCGGCTTGCTGCTCGCGGCCGTGGCCGGCTTTTGGTGGCGGCGCCTGTCGGGCCGGTGGCTGCTGATCGCCTCGCTGGTGTACGGCGCAATGGCGGGTGCGGGGCTTGCGGGATGGCGCGCCGCCGTCTACGCGAGCGGCGCGCTGGACCCGGCGCTCGAAGGGCGCGACCTGCAGGTCACCGGTGTCGTGTCGGAGATGCCCCAGCGCAGCGAGGGCGGGACGCGGTTCCGTCTGGATGTCGAATCTGCGGGCTGGGCCGACCCGGCTGCGGAGGGTCGGCCCACCGTGCCTGATCGCATTGCCCTCGGCTGGTATTCGGAAGGCTCCGGCTTGTGGGACCGAGCTTCTGAAAGTCGCACGCCGCTGGCCAGCACCGTTGGCTCCCTCCACGCCGGCGAGCGATGGCGCTTGACGGTGCGCCTCAAGGCACCGCACGGCAACCGCAACCCCCACGGTTTCGACAGCGAACTCTGGATGTGGGAGCAGGGCCTGCATGCCAGCGGCTATGTGCGAACCGGCGCGCGCGATGCGGCGCCTGCGCTCGTTGCGCTTACGTGGCGGCATCCCATCGAGCGCGCACGCGAAGCCGTGCGTGACGCCGTCTTCGAACGCGTGCCCGATCGCGCCCAGGCCGGCGTGATCGCGGCCCTGGTCACCGGCGACCAGAGCGCCATCGACCGCTCGGGCTGGGACGTCTTCCGCGCAACGGGTGTGGCGCACCTGATGTCGATCTCCGGCCTGCACGTCACCATGTTCGCCTGGCTGGCCGCGCACGCCGTCGGCCTGCTGTGGCGGCGCAGCGCGCGGCTGATGCTGCGCTTGCCCGCCCAGCAGGCCTCGCTGGTCGGCGGCGTGCTGCTCGCCGCGCTCTATGCACTCTTCAGCGGCTGGGGCGTGCCCTCGCAGCGCACGGTCTGGATGCTGGCGACGGTCGCGCTGCTGCGCCTCACGGGCCGGCGCTGGCCCTGGCCGCATGTGTGGCTGTTGACGGCAGCCGTGGTGGTCGGGCTCGATCCCTGGGCCTTGATGCAGGCAGGCTTCTGGCTCAGCTTCGTGGCGGTGGGCGTGCTGTTCGCCACGGATGCCGCGACGCCCGGCGAGCGGAAGACCGGCGCGTCTTTCCGCCTGCTCCAGTTCCTGCGCGAGCAGTGGGTCATCACGCTGGCGATCACGCCGTTGAGTTTGCTGCTGTTCCAGCAGGTTTCGCTGATCGGTCTGCTGGCCAATGCGGTGGCGATCCCCTGGGTCACGCTGGTGATCACGCCGCTGGCGATGCTCGGCGTGGCCGTGGCGCCGCTGTGGGACCTCGCGGCTCGCGCCGTGCAGGTGCTGGCGCTGCTGCTGCAATGGCTGGCCGGGCTGCCGTATGCCAAGCTGTCGGTGGCCGCGCCGCCCTGGTGGATGGCCGCCTGTGGCGTGGCCGGCGGCGCACTGCTGGCCATGCGGCTGCCCTGGTCGCTGCGCACCCTCGGCATTCCGTTGCTGCTGCCGGTGCTGCTTTGGCAGGCACCCCGGCCCGCGGCCGGCGAATTCGAACTGCTTGCTGCCGACGTCGGCCAGGGCAATGCGGTGCTCGTGCGTACCGCGACACACAGCCTGCTCTACGACGCCGGCCCGCGCTACAGCCTGGAAAGCGACGCCGGCCATCGCGTGCTCGTGCCGTTGCTGCGGGCGTACGGCGAGCGCCTCGACACGCTGGTGCTGAGCCATCGCGACCTCGATCACACCGGCGGCGCGCCCGCGGTGCTCGCGATGCAGCCGCAGGCCGCGCTGCTGAGTTCCATCGAAGCCACGCACCCGCTGCAGGCGATGCGGACGGCGCGGCGTTGCGAGGCGGGGCAGGCCTGGAGCTGGGACGGCGTGCGCTTCGAGGTGCTGCATCCGTTCGACACCGACTACCGCGGCTTCACCAAACCCAATGCGGTGTCGTGCGTGCTGCGCATCGACAGCGGCCGCGCCGTGGCGCTGCTGGCCGGCGACATCGAGCGGCTGCAGGAGGCGGCGCTCGTCACGCGCACGCCGGAATCGCTGCGCGCCGACGTGCTGCTGGCGCCGCACCATGGCAGCAAGACCTCGTCGAGCCCGGCGTTCCTCGACGCGGTGCAGCCGCGCATCGCGGTCGTCCAGGCGGGATACCGCAACCGCTTCGGCCATCCGGCGCAAGAGGTGGCGGCGCGCTACCTGGAGCGCGGCGGGCGGCTGATCGAGAACACCCGCTGCGGCGCCGCGCACTGGAGCAGCGTGCGCCCCGGGGACGTGGCCTGCGAACGCGAGCGGCACGCGCGATATTGGCAGCACAGCTTGCCCTGAAGCCGGCGCTGGATTTTCGGGGGAGGCCGGGTCAGCCGCTGTTCCGGCCATCATCCGGGGGGCTCGCGCCAGGCTTGAAAAAAAGTCCCTCGACCCGTCCGCGGCTCCGGTATAGGGGGTTCTACTGGCCCTGAACTTGCTAAGCTATAGCTCAAGGAGATTGGTCGTTCCATGCACAAATTCGACGAGATGTATGAGCAGTTGCCCTATGCGGGGGCTGCGATCCGACAGCACTACAGGCGCTACGACCAATGGCTCGCGAAGCAACCCGGCGAGGTGATGCGTTCGCGGCGCGAAGAGGCGGAAATGATTTTCCGCCGGGTCGGCATCACCTTCGCGGTGTATGGCGCGAAGGATGAAGATGGCTCCGGCACCGAGCGGCTCATCCCGTTCGACCTGCTGCCGCGCATCATTCCGGCCCACGAGTGGGAGAGCATGGAAAAGGGGCTGGTGCAGCGCGTCACTGCGCTCAACCGCTTCCTCTATGACGTCTACCACGACCAGGAAATCATCAAGGCCGGCATCATCCCGGCCGAGCAGATCCTGAACAACGCACAGTTCCGCCCCGAGATGATGGGCGTCAACGTGCCGCACAACGTCTACTCGAACATCTCGGGCATCGACATCGTCCGCGCGCCCGATGCCGAGGGCAACGGCGAGTACTACGTGCTCGAAGACAACCTGCGCGTGCCCAGCGGCGTGAGCTACATGCTCGAGAACCGCAAGATGATGATGCGGCTCTTCCCCGAGCTGTTCAACCAGAACCGCATCGCGCCGGTCGCGCATTACCCCGACCTGCTGCTCGAGACCCTGCGTGCCAGCGCACCGCCGGCCACGGCCGAGCCCACCGTGGTGGTGCTCACGCCCGGCATGTACAACAGCGCCTACTTCGAGCATGCCTTCCTGGCCCAGCAGATGGGCGTGGAGCTGGTCGAAGGCCAGGATCTGTTGATCAAGGACGACTTCGTCTATATGCGCACCACGCGCGGCCCGAAGCGCGTCGACGTCATCTACCGCCGCGTCGACGATGACTTCCTCGACCCCGACGTGTTCCGCTCGACCTCCACGCTCGGCACGGCCGGCCTGATGCGCGCCTACCGCGCAGGCAACGTCGTGATCTGCAATGCCGTGGGCACCGGCGTGGCCGACGACAAGTCGATCTACCCGTACGTGCCGAAGATGGTCGAGTTCTACCTCGGCGAGAAGCCGATCCTGAAGAACGTGCCCACCTACATGTGCCGCAACAAGGACGAGCTGCAGTACACGCTCGACAACATGAAGGACCTGGTCGTCAAGGAAGTGCATGGTGCCGGCGGCTACGGCATGCTGATCGGCCCGGCCGCCACGCAGGCCGAGATCGAAGATTTCAAGAAGGCCGTGATCGCCAAGCCCGACGGCTACATCGCCCAGCCCACGCTGAGCCTGTCGACCTCGCCCACCTTCGTGGACGCCGGCATTGCGCCGCGCCACATCGACTTGCGCCCCTTCGTGCTCTCTGGCAGCGAGGTGCAGATGGTGCCGGGCGGCCTCACGCGCGTGGCGCTGAAAGAAGGTTCGCTGGTGGTCAACTCGTCGCAGGGCGGCGGCACCAAGGACACCTGGATTCTCGAAGCCGACCGCGCGCCCAAGGCCAAGGCGCCCGCGCAGTCGCAAAGCCAATCGTAGTAGGAGCACCACCGATGCTGTCACGCACCGCCGACCATCTCTACTGGATGTCCCGCTACACCGAGCGCGCCGAAAACACCGCGCGCATGCTGGACGTCAACTACCAGACCTCGCTCCTGCCGCAGTCCGCCGAAGTCGCGAAGTACGGCTGGCAGGGTGTGCTCTCCATCAGCGAACTACTGCCCTGGTACAACAAGAAGTACGACCAGATCGCACCCAAGGAAGTGATGGAGTTCATGGTCAAGGACGAGAGCAACGCCTCGTCGATCGTGTCCTGCCTCAAGGCCGCGCGCGAGAACGCCCGTGCCGTGCGCGGC
The DNA here is from genome assembly GCF_001425205.1 of Variovorax sp. Root411. GTDB lineage: Bacteria > Pseudomonadota > Gammaproteobacteria > Burkholderiales > Burkholderiaceae_C > Variovorax. Next base: position 68,399 of record NZ_LMDW01000019.1, on the reverse strand, counting down.
GCGCTCACCACCGAAGCCTGGGAAACCCAGAACACCACCTGGCTCGAAGTGAACCGCATGCTGCGCGCAGGCGACTTCGAGCGCGACCCGGGCCAGTTCTTCGAATGGGTCAAGTTCCGCTCGCACCTCTCGCGCGGCGTCACGCTGGGCACCATGCTCCAGGATGAGGCGTTTTATTTTTCGCGCCTGGGCACCTTTTTGGAGCGCGCCGACAACACCGCGCGCCTGGTCGACGTGAAGTTCCACGCACTCAACAGCGAGTTCTTCGGCGCCGCCACCGAGGAAGACCAGGAGTACGACTTCTATCACTGGAGCGCCATTCTTCGCAGCGTCTCGGCCTTCGAGGTCTACCGCAAGGTGTACCGCGACGTGATCAAGCCCGAGCGCGTGGCCGAACTGCTGATTCTTCGCGCCGACATGCCGCGCTCACTGCACGCGAGCCTGGTCGAGGTGGTGAACAACCTCGCGAAGGTGCAGAACGAGCAGAGCGCCGAAACCCAGCGCCGCGCCGGCAAGCTGCTGGCCGACCTGCAGTACGCGCGCGTCGACGAGATCCTGGCGACCGGGCTGCATGCCTACCTCACGCAGTTCCTCGACCGGGTGAACGAGCTGGGCGGGCGCATCAGCCAGGACTTCCTGGTGCCTGCGCACTGAGCGCGGTCCCGGCCGTCCTCAGCGCGAGAACGACTCGACGGCCACCGGTATCTGCGGCGCTTGCCAGCGGTAGGCGCCGCCCAGCACATTGCGCTCGGGCCTTTGCCCGCTCCACTGGATGTGGAGCAGATCCATCAGCATCCAACCCGTCCAGTCCGCGCGGAACGGTTGCTGCTGCGCCTCGGCCGTCGGCAGGGGCTGCTGGTTGCGCCACACCACGGCAGGAATGCGATAGCCCGATGCGGTCGATGGGCTGTGGCCGGCGCGGTCGCTGACATGGCCCACCTCCTGGCCGTGGTCCGACAGGTACATCCACGCGCGGTACTCGTCCGGCTTGCCCGCACTGCGCGTCTGCTGCAGCAGTTCCGACACCACGAAGTCGTGGTACAGCAGCGCGGCGTCGTACTCCTGGCGGAAGCGGCGCACCCAGGCCGAGCGGCCGTTCTTCACCAGGCCAGTCTCGACTTCATCGATGTCGTCGTCGAAAGGATTGGCGTTCTCGGGAAAGCGCAGGCTGTAGTGCGGATGCGCGCCCATGAGATGCACCACGATCAGCTTGCGGTCGGTGCTCGCATCCTGCAGCGCCTCCTCCACGCAGTCGAGGATCTCGCCGTCGAGCGAGGCGCTGGCGCGGCCCGGCGTGCGGTTCACCATGTCCACCACGTCGGCAAGGCGCGCATGCTGCTGCTCGATGGCAAGGTCGTCGTGGTTGCTGATCCACCAGACCTTGTAGCCGGCCGCACGGGCCAGTGCCAGCAGGTGCGGCGGGTTGTCGCTGTCGGGCAGGCCGAAGTGGAACATGTTGCGCAGCGCGGGCAGGGTGCTGGCGTCCACCGACCATGCGTTCTGCAGCACCGCCATCTGGTCGCCGGTCTGCGCCTTGTGCGCCAGCAGGCGCGGCGTGGTCGGCCGGCCGTAGCCGTACAGGGCCATGTTGTCGCGATTGATGCTGTCGGTGATGACCAGCACCACCGTGGAGGGGCCGGCCTGCGATATGACGGGCGCGATGCTCATGGCCTGCGCCATCAGGCGGTCGCGCTGTGCCTGCTGGTCGGCCCAGGCGGTGCGCAGCGTGTGGACGGAGTTCGCCCACTGCGTCCAGAAGATCGCGGGATGCAGCCGGCGCCAGGGCTTGCTCGCATAGGCCGCGCATGCCACGAGCAGCGCCAGCGCGAGCAGCGCCACGGTCCATCGCGCGGGCCGGACGGATGAAGCCGTGGCGCCGCGCCGCGCGAACATGCCCACGAGCATGCCTGCCACGGCCAGCAGGGCACACCACACGGCCGCGGAACGCCAATGCATCCACAGGTATTCGCTGCCTTCGCGCGCGTTGGTGTTGGCTGCGGCGCCCAGCACCATCGCGCCGTCGGGCGCGGCCTGGTAGGTATCGAGCAGGTAGGCGCGCACCGCGGCGTCGAGCGCGAAGCCCATGGCCCAGAGCCAGACCAGCAGCGTGCGCACTCGCCGCATCCGTGCGCTGCGCAACGGCCATGCGAGCCACAGCACCATGGGCGCCGCGAGCACGGCGAGCTGCGCGATGCGCCGGCCGTCGTGGCCCAGCGCGATGAGCGCGAGCAATGTCGCGCCCACCACGCCGCAGGCGAGCAAGGTATTGCACGGCGGGGAGGGAAGGGTTGTCAAGCAGGTGGCGCGGCAGGTCGGGGCGGGCGCATTCTGCCCCGGGACCTGCGCCGCGCATCCCAGTGTCCCGATGGTGGCGAGGTATTTGCGCCGCCTGAGGGGCTGGCAGCCCCGGGGCGATCAGGTCGCCGTGGCCTGCCGCACCGCACGCTCCCAGCGCGCCATCGATTCCTCCGCCTGCGCGCGGCCCATCGTCGGCATGAAGCGCCGTTCGATCTTCCACAGCTTCGACAGCTGGCGCGCGTCGGTGTAGACGCCGGTGGAAAGCCCCGCGAGGTACGCGGCGCCCAGCGCGGTGGTCTCGATCACTTCGGGCCGCACCACCGGAATGCCCAGCAGATCGGCCTGGAATTGCATCAGCAGGTCGTTCACGCTCGCGCCGCCGTCCACGCGCAGTTCGGCCACGGGCTTGCCGCCGGCGGCCACTGCGTCGCGGCTCATGGCCTGCAGCAGCGCGGCGCTCTGGTAGGCGATGCTTTCGAGCGCGGCGCGCGCGATGTGCGCGACCGTGGTGCCGCGCGTGAGCCCGGTGATCGTGCCGCGCGCGTCCGCGTCCCAGTAGGGCGCGCCGAGGCCGGTGAAGGCCGGCACCATCATCACGCCGCCCGCGTCGGGCACGCTCTCGGCCAGCGATTGCACCTCGGCGCTGCCCTTGATGGCCTTGAGCCCGTCGCGCAGCCACTGCACCACGGCGCCGCCGACGAACACGCTGCCTTCCATTGCGTACTGCGGCGTCTTGTCGGTCTGCGCGGCGCTGGTCACGAGCAGTCCGTTGTGCGAGGGCTGGAACGCGCCGCCCGTATGCATCAGCAAGAAGCAGCCGGTGCCGTAGGTGTTCTTGGCCATGCCGGCCTCGAAGCAGGCCTGGCCGAAGAGCGCGCTCTGCTGGTCGCCAGCCACGCCGCCGATGGGCAGCGTGTGGCCCAGCAGTGCCGCGTCGGTATCGGCGAAGTGCGAGCTCGACGGCTGTACCTTGGGCATGAGCGCGGCCGGGATCTTCAATGCGGCGAGCAGGTCGGCGTCCCATTCGTTCTCGTGCACGTTGAAGAGCATCGTGCGCGAGGCATTGCTCACGTCGGTCACGTGCACCTTGCCGCCGGTGAGTTGCCACATGAGCCAGCTGTCGACCGTGCCGAAGGCGAGCTCGCCGCGCTCGGCCTGTGCGCGCGCGCCGGGCACGTTGTCGAGCAGCCAGCGCAGCTTGGTGCCGGAGAAGTACGCGTCGATCACCAGACCGGTCTTCTCTCGGATGGTGTCGGTCATGCCCGCGTCGCGCAGCTGCGCGCACAACGGCTCGGCGCGGCGATCCTGCCAGACGATGGCGTGGTGCGCCGGCTGGCCGGTCTTGCGGTTCCACAGCACGGTGGTCTCGCGCTGGTTGGTGATGCCGATGGCGTGGATGTCGGTGGGCTTGAGCTTGGCCTTCACCAGCACTTCGCGCGCGGTGGCGAGCTGGCTGCGCCAGATTTCCATCGGGTCGTGTTCGACCCAGCCCGGCTGCGGATAGATCTGCGTGAGTTCCTTCTGTGCGATGGCGACGATGTGGCCTTCGCGGTCGAACACGATGCTGCGGGAGCTGGAGGTGCCTTGGTCGAGGGCTAGCAGGTAGGTCATGGGGTCGGTGTTCCTAGGGGCTGGTCTTCTTGCGTTGCTGCTGTTCGGGGTGCTGATTTGTTCGGGGCGCGTGCACAGGCCACCGGGTACTCCCCTCCGCGAATGTCCCCCGCTTCGCTCCTCCTTTATTTCGCTGCGGGGAGTACCCGGCGCCCTGTGCACAGTGGGCGCTGCCGTTGTGCTGGCGGTTCAAGCGCTCTGCCGAACGATCACGCTGGCGGGGTGCCTTGCGCAGCGAAATAAAGGAGGAGCGAAGCGGGGGACATTCGCGGAGCAAGGTACCCCGTCGGCGTGAGCGCCCCACGCCCCATGCCCCACGCCTTCCAAGCCCCACCCCAGCGCGACAAACAAAAGAAGACTTCATCTCAATCGCGAGCAATCTCGAGCCGCACCTGCGCCGCATGCAGCAGGTCCGCAAAAGGTGCCGGAGGCTCCGCGTCGGTAAAAAACCGGTCGATCTGCGACAGCGTACCCAGCTGGATCATCGCGGGCCGGTTGAACTTGCTCGCGTCCGCCGCGAGCCACACCTCGCGTGCCTGGGCAATGATGGTCTGCGCTACCTTCACCTCGCGCAGGTCGAAGTCGCGCAGCGAGCCGTCGGCCTCGATGCTCGACACGCCGATCAGTGCGATGTCGACCTTGAACTGGCGGATGAAGTCGATGGTGGCCTCGCCCACGATCGCGCGGTCCCGCGGGCGCACCGAGCCGCCCGCCACGATCACCTCGCACGAGGGGTTGCCGCTCAGGATGGTGGCCACGTTCAGGTTGTTGGTGATCACGCGCAGGCCCGTGTGGCGCAGCAGCGCCTTGGCGATGGCCTCGGTGGTGGTGCCGATGTTGAGGATCAGCGAGCAGTCGTTGGGCACCAGCTCCGCCACGCGGCGGGCGATGCGCGCCTTGCCTTCGGCATGCAGCGTCTCGCGCTGCTGGTAGCCGATGTTCTCCGTGGTCGAGCTGGGCATGCGCACGCCGCCGTGGAAGCGCGTGAGCAACCCCTCGTCGGCCAGCCGCTGAACGTCGCGCCGCACGGTCTGCAGGGTGACGCCCAGCATGTCGGCCAGCTGTTCGACGGTGACGGAACCGCGCGTTCGCACGGTGTCCAGGAGGTTGATCTGGCGCGGGTTGGAGTTCACAAGGGCGTCGTGGAAAGCGGGAAGACTGGGGCAAGGGTACAGCGCGTGCCACTTTAAAACGAACGAAAACGAAGACGACTAAGGGAAAACTCGGAGGAAAATCGCGCCAAAAGGAACCCAAGTGAAAAATCTCGAAAATACAATTGCCGCCGTCAGTGACCAAAGTCACGCTTCAACGGACTCATTTCTGTGAGCGATTTTTCTTCCAGTTCGCCTGCGCCCCCCACCGATTGCGACGTGCTGATCGTCGGCGGCGGCATCAACGGCTGCGGCATCGCGCGCGACCTCGCTGGCCGTGGCTGGCGCGTGGTGCTGTGCGAAAAGGACGATCTCGCCTCGCACACTTCTTCTTCCTCCACCAAGCTGATCCACGGCGGGCTGCGCTACCTCGAGTACTACGAGTTCTCTCTGGTGCGCAAGGCGCTGCAGGAGCGCGAGGTGCTGCTCAAGAGCGCGCCGCACATCATGTGGCCGCTGCGCTTCGTGATGCCGCATGACCCGTCGATGCGGCCGGCCTGGATGATCCGCATCGGCCTGTTCATGTACGACCACCTCGCCAGGCGCGAGGTGCTGCCGGGTTCGCGCAGCGTCGATCTGCGCAAGCACGCGGCCGGCAAGCCGCTGAAGGACCAGTACAAGCGCGGCTTCATCTACTCCGACGGCTGGGTCGACGACGCACGCCTCGTGGTGCTCAACGCGCTCGATGCGCAGGCACGCGGCGCCGAGGTGCTGACCCGCACGCGCTGCGTGCACGCGCAACGCGACGCCGACGGCTGGACCGCCACGCTGCATGGCGCCGACGGCGGCCAGCGCGTGCTGCGTGCCCGCGCGGTGGTCAATGCGGCGGGGCCATGGGCTGAGTCTTTCCTGCGCGGCGTCGCGCAGTCCGCTAGGGGCGAGGCGCTGGCCACCAAGAGCCTGCGGCTCGTGAAGGGCAGCCACATCGTCGTGCCGCGCCTGTTCGAGCACGACCACGCCTACATCTTCCAGAACCCCGACAAGCGGATCATCTTCGCCATTCCCTACCAGGACGAGTTCACGCTGATCGGCACCACCGACATCGAACTCACCGGCGACGACCCCGGCGCCGCACGCATCGCGCAGGAAGAAATCGACTACCTCTGCACCCAGGCCAGCCGCTACTTCGAGAAGCCGATCGTGCCGGCCGACGTGGTGTGGACCTACTCGGGCGTGCGCCCGCTGCTCGACGACGACTCGGGCGACCCCTCGGCCGTCACGCGCGACTACATGCTCGAATCGAACACCACGGCCGCGCCGCTGCTGTCGGTGTGGGGCGGCAAGATCACCACCTTTCGCAAGCTGGCTGAAGACGCGGCCGACGAGGTCGGCAAGATGCTCGGCCAGTCGAGCGCGCAACGCCCGGCCTGGACCGACGGCGCCTTCCTCGCGGGCGGCGACCTGTCGGCCTGGATCGGCGCCGCCAGCCGGCCCGACGACGATTTCGAACGCTTCGTGTCGGCCGTGCAGGCCAGGTATCCGTGGCTCTACGGCCAACTGGCGCGCCGCCTTGCGCGCGGCTACGGCGCCCGCCTTGCGGACCTGCTCGGCGACGCGAAGTCCTTTGTCGACCTGGGCGCCGAAGTGGCGCCGGGCCTGCACGAGCGCGAACTGCGCTTCCTGCAGGAACACGAATGGGCCGTGAGCGCCGAAGACGTGCTCTGGCGGCGGTCCAAGCTGGGACTGCACTACACGGCCGAAGAGCGCGAGCAGGTCGCGCTCTGGCTGCAGTCCCATCCCAAGAGCAACTAGATCCGTAAAAGAGAGCAGCGCCAATGCAATTGACACTGGAGCGCGTCACCAAGAAGGTGGGTGCGCAGACATGGCTCTATGAGCAGAGCATCGCGCCCCGAAGCGGCGCGGTCACCGTGCTGCTGGGCGCCACGCAGGCCGGCAAGACCAGCCTCATGCGGCTGATGGCCGGGCTCGACACGCCGACCGAAGGCAAGGTGCTGGTCGACGGCAAGGACGTGACCGGCATGCCCGTGCGCGAACGCAATGTCGCGATGGTCTACCAGCAGTTCATCAACTATCCGTCGCTCAAGGTGTCGGACAACATCGCCTCGCCGCTGAAGCTGCGCGGCGAGACGAACATCGAGGCGCGGGTGAAGGCGCTGGCCGACAAGCTGCACATCGGCATGTTCCTCGACCGCTTGCCGGCCGAGCTCTCGGGTGGCCAGCAGCAGCGCGTGGCGCTGGCGCGCGCGCTTGCCAAGAACGCACCGCTGATGCTGCTCGACGAGCCGCTGGTGAACCTCGACTACAAGCTGCGCGAAGGCCTGCGCGAAGAGCTCACGCAGCTCTTCGCCACCGGCGACTCGACCGTGATCTACGCCACCACCGAACCCGGCGAGGCCTTGCTGCTCGGCGGCTACACGGCGGTGATGGACGCCGGCGAACTGCTGCAGTACGGCCCGACCGCCGAGGTGTTCCATGCGCCGCAATCGCTGCGCGTGGCGCGCGCCTTCAGCGATCCGCCGATGAACCTGCTGCAAGGCACGGCCACCGCCGGCAAGGTGCAACTCGCTGGTGGCCCCGCGCTGGCGCTGGCCTTGCCTGAAGGCGTATCGGGTGCGGTCACGGTTGGCTTGCGCGCAAGCGCATTGAACGTGGGCGCGAGCGAGGGCGACATCGCCCTGCCCGGCAAGGTGGAGTTGGCCGAGATCTCCGGCTCCGACACCTTCGTGCACGTCGAAACCGCGGTGGGCGAACTGGTGGCGCAGCTCACCGGCGTGCACCGTTTCGAGCTGGGCGCGCCGATCACGCTGTACTTCAGCGCGTCGCAGGCCTATGTGTTCGATGCCAGTGAAAAACTGGCGCTGGCGCCCGCATGGCGCAAAGGAGCTTGAGATGGCACGCATCGATCTCGACCTGGCTCACGCTTACCGCGCGAACCCCACGCAGGACAGCGACTACGCGCTGCTCCCGCTGAAGATGAGCTTTCGCGACGGCGGCGCTTATGCCTTGCTCGGCCCCTCGGGCTGCGGCAAGACGACCATGCTGAATATCATCTCGGGCCTGCTCGTGCCTTCGCAGGGCACCGTTAGCTTCGACGGCCGCGACATGACGCGGGCCACGCCGCAGGAGCGCAACATCGCGCAGGTGTTCCAGTTCCCGGTGATCTACGACACCATGACCGTGGCCGAGAACCTCGCGTTCCCGCTGCGCAACCGCAAGGTGCCGGCCGACCAGATCAAGAAGCGCGTCGGCGAGATCGCCGAGATGCTCGACATGAGCGGGCAACTCAACCAGCGCGCCGCAGGCCTCGCGGCCGACGCCAAGCAGAAGATCTCGCTCGGTCGCGGGCTGGTGCGCAGCGACGTGTCGGCGGTGCTGTTCGACGAGCCGCTTACCGTGATCGATCCGCACCTGAAATGGCAGCTGCGCCGCAAGCTCAAGCAGATCCACCGCGAGCTGAAGCTCACGCTGATCTACGTGACGCACGACCAGGTCGAGGCGCTCACCTTCGCCGAAGAGGTGGTAGTGATGACGCGCGGCAAGGCGGTGCAGGTGGGCAGCGCCGAGGCGCTGTTCGAGCGGCCGGCCCACACCTTCGTGGGGCATTTCATCGGCTCGCCGGGTATGAACTTCCTGTCCGCGAGAAGCGCGAATGGCACCATCGAAGTGGCGGGCACGCCGCTGGCGTCTACGCGCGAACTGCCGCAGGGGGCGCTGAAGATCGGCATCCGCCCCGAATACCTGCGCCTGTCGAACGCGGGCAGTGCGGGCGCCGTGCCGGCCGTGGTGAAGCAGGTGCAGGACGTGGGCACGCACGTGATGTTGAGCGTGGAAGCCGACGGCAGCGTGCTGAAGGTGCGGCTGCATTCGGACGACCCGTCGCCGGCGGCGGGAGACACGGTGTGGGTGCGGGTGATCGACACCCATACCTGCTATTACAAGGATGAGGAGCTGGTGGCATGAACAACCTGATTCCAGTCAGCCCTGCACCCTTGTCTTTCTCCCTCCCCTCCCGGGGGAGGGCCGGGGTGGGGGCAAGCGGCGCCTCCATCGCGCGCTCTGCCCGCCCCCATCCCAGCCTTCCCCCAGAGGGGGAAGGAGCAACACCATGAACGCAACCAACAAACCGATTAACCAGAAGGCCTGGTGGCTCGTGCTCCCAGTACTCATCTGCGTCGCCTTCTCGGCCATCGTGCCGCTCATGACGGTGGTCAACTATTCGGTGCAGGACATCATCTCGCCCGAGCGCCGCGTGTTCGTGGGCACCGAATGGTTCGCCTCGGTGATGCGCGACGACGAACTGCATCAGGCGCTGTGGCGCCAGCTGGGCTTCTCGCTGTCGGTGCTGCTGGTCGAGATTCCTCTGGGCATCGGCCTGGCGCTGTCGATGCCGGCCAAGGGCTGGAAGTCGTCGGCCGTGCTGGTGGTGGTGGCGCTGTCGCTGCTCATCCCATGGAACGTGGTCGGCACCATCTGGCAGATCTACGGGCGCGCCGACATCGGCCTGCTGGGCCACGCGCTGCAGACCCTGGGCATCGAATACAACTACACAGGCAGCGCCACCGATGCGTGGCTCACCGTGCTGGTGATGGACGTGTGGCACTGGACGCCGCTGGTGGCACTGCTGTGCTATGCGGGCCTGCGCTCCATTCCCGACGCCTACTACCAGGCCGCGCGCATCGACGGCGCAAGCAAGTTCGCGGTGTTCCGCTTCATCCAGCTGCCGAAGATGCGCGGCGTGCTGATGATCGCCGTGCTGTTGCGCTTCATGGACAGCTTCATGATCTACACCGAGCCCTTCGTGCTGACGGGCGGCGGGCCGGGCAACGCCACCACCTTCCTGAGCCAGTACCTCACGCAGAAGGCCGTGGGTCAGTTCGACCTGGGGCCGGCGGCTGCGTTCTCGCTGATCTATTTCCTGATCATCCTGCTGTTCTGCTTCGTGCTCTACAACTGGATGCAGCGGGTCGGTACGCAGGAAGCGGAGGTGGAGAAATGAACGACAAGAGATTCCACAAGCGCAGCATCTTCCTGGTGCTGTACATCCTGTTTGCCCTGTTGCCCATCTACTGGATGGTCAACATGAGCTTCAAGACGAACGAGGAGATCCTCTCGAGCTTCTCGTTCTTTCCGCAGCAGCTCACCTGGGCCAACTACGCGCGCATCTTCACCGACGAGTCGTGGTACTCGGGCTACATCAACAGCCTGATCTACGTGGCGATCAACACGGTGATCTCGCTGACCGTGGCGCTGCCCGCGGCCTATGCGTTCTCGCGCTACTCGTTCCTGGGCGACAAGCACGTGTTCTTCTGGCTGCTGACCAACCGCATGACACCGCCAGCGGTGTTCCTGCTGCCGTTCTTCCAGCTCTACAGCACGGTCGGCCTGATGGACACGCACCTGGGCGTGGCGCTCGCGCACCTGTTGTTCAACGTGCCGCTGGCGGTGTGGATCCTGGAAGGCTTCATGAGCGGCATTCCGCGCGAGATCGACGAGACGGCATACATCGACGGCTATTCGTTCCCGCGCTTCTTCCTCACCATCTTCCTGCCGCTCATCAAGGCCGGCGTGGGCGTGGCGGCGTTCTTCTGCTTCATGTTCAGCTGGGTCGAGCTGCTGCTGGCGCGCACGCTCACGAGCGTGAACGCCAAGCCCATCGTCGCGACGATGACGCGTACGGTGAGCGCGTCGGGCATGGATTGGGCAACGCTGGCCGCGGCGGGCGTTCTGACCATCGTGCCGGGCGCGATCGTGATCTGGTTCGTGCGTCACTACATCGCGAAGGGTTTCGCGATGGGGCGCGTGTGAAGAATGGTTTCTCTCCCTCCCCTTCCGGGGGAGGGCAGGGGTGGGGGCAAGCGGCGCATCCATCGAGCGCCGATGCCCCCATCCCAACCTTCCCCCGGAAGGGGAAGGAGCAAGAAAAGACAAGGAGATAGAGCATGTTCGACTGGATGGTATGGACCACCCCCGTGGCCGTTTTTTTCAGCTGCATCGCACTCATGCTGGTCGGCATGACGGTGTGGGAATTCAAGTCGCCCACCACGCTGCGGCGCGGCTGGCTGCCGATGGCCACCACGCGTGGCGACCGGCTGTTCATCGGGCTGCTGTCGGCGGCGTATGTGAACCTGGTCTTCATCGGCCTGGCGGGCAAGTTCCAGGAGTGGTTCAGCCTCGAGGCAGAGCCTTCGATCTGGATCAGCTTCGTGCTGTCGATGGGCCTGCTCGCGCTGGTGATGCGCAAGGGCTGAACATTTCCTTTCGTCTTCTCAGACGCGTTCCGGCTCTCCGCCTCCCCGGAGCCGTGATCGAACACAACACCGGGGAAGCAACAACCGAGGAGACAACTTCATGAAGATGCGCTACACGGCATTGGCACTGGCGGCGGCGATGTTCGCCGCGCATGGTGCGGCGACGGCTGGCGAGGCCGAAGCCAAGAAATGGATCGACAGCGAGTTCCAGCCATCGACCTTGTCCAAGGACAAGCAGATGGAGGAAATGAAATGGTTCATCGATGCGGCCAAGAAGCTGCAGGCCAAGGGCGTGAAGGAGGTGTCCGTCGTCTCCGAAACCCTGACCACCCACGAATACGAGTCGAAGACACTGGCCAAGGCCTTCGAGGAAATCACCGGCATCAAAGTCAAGCACGACCTGATCCAGGAAGGCGACGTGGTCGAGAAGCTGCAGACCTCGATGCAGTCGGGCAAGTCGATCTATGACGGCTGGATTTCCGACTCCGACCTGATCGGCACGCACTATCGCTACGGCAAGATCATGTCGCTGACCGACTACATGAAGGGCGCCGGCAAGGAGTTCACCAACCCCGGCCTCGACCTGAAGGACTTCATCGGCACCAGCTTCACCACCGCGCCCGACGGCCAGCTGTACCAGTTGCCCGACCAGCAGTTCGCCAACCTGTACTGGTTCCGCGCCGACCTGTTCGCGCGCAAGGACCTGCAGGACAAGTTCAAGGCCAAGTACGGCTACGACCTGGGCGTGCCGCTGAACTGGAGCGCCTATGAAGACATCGCCGAGTTCTTCAGCGTCGACGTGAAGACCATCGACGGCAAGCCGATCTACGGCCACATGGACTACGGCAAGAAAGACCCGTCGCTCGGCTGGCGCTTCACCGATGCATGGCTGTCGATGGCCGGCTCCGCCGACAAGGGAATTCCCAACGGCATGCCGATCGACGAATGGGGTATCCGCGTGGCCGACGACAAGTGCACGCCTACCGGCGCCTCGGTGTCGCGCGGCGGTGCCACCAACTCGCCAGCCGCCGTGTACGCGCTCACCAAGTACATCGACTGGATGAAGAAGTACGCGCCCAAGGAGGCCATGGGCATGACCTTCGGCGAATCCGGTCCAGTGCCGGCCCAGGGCCAGATCGCGCAGCAGATCTTCTGGTACACGGCCTTCACCGCCGACATGACCAAGAAGGGCCTGCCGGTCGTGAACGACGACGGCTCCCCCAAGTGGCGCATGGCCCCCGGCCCGAACGGTCCGTACTGGAAGCAGGGCATGCAGAACGGCTACCAGGACGTGGGCTCGTGGACCTTCTTCAAGGGCCATGACGCCAACAAGACGGCGGCAGCATGGCTCTACGCGCAGTTCATCACGGCCAAGACCACCTCGCTGAAGAAGTCGATCACCGGGCTGACGTTCATCCGCGACAGCGACATCCGTGCGGACTACTTCACGCAGAACGCCAACAAGTACGGTGGCCTGATCGAGTTCTACCGCAGCCCGGCACGCGTGGCATGGACGCCGACCGGCACCAACGTGCCCGACTATCCGAAGCTCGCGCAGCTCTGGTGGAAGAATGTGGCCGAGGCCGTCACGGGCGAGAAGACCCCGCAGAAGGCAATGGACAACCTGGCCGACGAGATGGACAACGTGATGGCTCGCCTCGAGCGCGCCGGCATGGCCCATTGCGCGCCCAAGCTCAACCCGAAGGGCGACCCGGCCAAGTACCTGAGCGACGACCACGCCCCGTGGAAGAAGCTGGCCAATGAAAAGCCGAAGGGCGAGACCATCGACTACAACAAGCTGCTGACCGCCTGGAAGGAAGGCAAGGTGCGCTGAGCCTTGCGCACAGCGTCCGCGTTCTGAAAAGATCGCCGCGACAGGGGGCCGTGCCGCGAGGTGCGGCCCTTTTTTGTTCTTTTCCCGCATTGCGGCCATATGACCGATCCGGCCGTCTGATTGGCGCGACGCATGACCAATGGCAGATGCGCTTGGCACGGGCTTCGCGTACATTCGACGGCCCCCGAAACGCCACCGCCAGTGACTTCCAGCCTTTCCAGCCCCCCACGCACGGACCCAGCAGCCGCCCCTCGAAGCGTCAAGCGCGTCCTGGTTCTGCGCTATTCGCAGTCCGGCCAGCTCGACGAGGTTGCCGAGCAGATCGCCGCCCCGCTGCGCGCCGACCCGTCGATCCAGGTGCACGAAGAAACACTGCGGCCGCAGAAGCCGTATCCCTTTCCCTGGCCCTTCCTGACTTTCTTCGACGCCTTCCCCGAGTCGGCCCACATGAAGCCGCAGCCGCTCGGGCCGCTGACGCTCACGGGCGAGGAAGACTTCGACCTGATCGTGCTGCCGTACCAGGTGTGGTTCCTGGCACCTTCGCAGCCCGTTGCGGCCTTTCTGAAACACCCGGTGGCGGCGCGCCTGCTCGAGGGCAAACCGGTGGTCACGGTCATTGCGTGCCGCAACATGTGGCTGCTGGCCCACGAGAAGCTCAAGGGCATGCTCGACGACGTGGGTGCGCGCCTGATCGACAACGTGGTGCTCACCGACCCCGGCCCCACGCTCGCCACCTTCTTCACCACGCCGGCCTGGCTGATCTGGGGCCGCAAGCGCGGCTTCTGGGGCATGCCCGATGCCGGGCTCAGCACCGCACAGATCCGCGGCACCGCCCGCTTCGGACGTGCCCTGCGCGATGCATTGCACAGCGGCCAGGAGCGCGGCACGCAGCCTTTGCTGGCCGGTCTGGGCGCCGTGCGGGCCGACGCGAAACTGCTCATCAGCGAGAAGGCCGGCACCCGCAGCTTCTACCTGTGGGGCAAGCTGATCATGGCGGCCGGCGGCCCCGGTGCATGGCAGCGCAAGCCGCTGCTGCTGCTGTACGTGCTGTTCCTGATCGCGCTGATCGTCACGGTGGTGCCGGTGAGCCTGACGCTGCAGGCGCTCCTGCGGCCTTTGTTCAGAGGGTGGCTGACTAAAATGACGGCTCAATTCGAGTGCCCGTCGGGCTCGGCCACGGATCGCACCGCTCTCTATGACAACTGATGTCTTCCTGACCCGCACCGCCGCCTTTCTGCCGTTTCCCCCCGTCAGCAATGAAGACATCGAAGACGTCCTCGGCCGCATCGGCGGCAAGGCCTCTCGCGCGCGGCGGCTGATTCTTCGCAGCAACGGCATCCAGTCGCGCCACTACGCCATCGATCGCGCCACCGGCGAGCTGGCCATGACCAATGCGCAGCTCACCGCCTCTGCCATCCGCGCGCTCGGCGATATCGGCCCTGTCGACTGCCTCGTCACCGGCACCTCGTTGCCCGACCAGCTCATGCCCAACCACGCGGTGATGGTGCATGGCGAACTCGGCTGGCCGCGGCTCGAAGTGGTGGCCTGCGCGGGCATCTGCCTGGCCGGCGCCACCGCGCTGAAGCATGCGTGGCTCTCGGTGCGCGCGGGCGATGCGCGGCGTGCGGTGGCCACGGGCTCGGAGCTGGCCTCGGCCGTGATGCGCGGCTCGCGCTTCGAGGCCGAGCTGGAGCACAAGCTCGAGGCGCTGGAGGCGCGGCCCGAACTGGCCTTCGAGAAGGACTTCCTGCGCTGGATGCTGTCCGACGGCGCTGGCGCCGTGCTGCTGGAGCGCGAGCCGCGCGGGCCGCTGTCGCTGCGTGTCGATTGGATCGACCTGTCGTCGGCTGCGCATGAGCTGCCGGTGTGCATGTACGCAGGTGCCGAGAAGAATGCCGAAGGCGGCCTCGACGGCTGGGGGCGCAAGACGCCCGCCGAATGGCAGAGCGAGTCGACCTTCGCCGTGAAGCAGGACGTGCGCCTGCTCAACGAGAACATCGTGCGCGCCACGCTGGGCGAGCCGCTCGCGGCCATCATCGAGCGGCGCGGACTGAAATCGGCGGACATCGACTGGTTCCTGCCGCACCTCTCGTCGCAGTATTTCGTCGAGCCGGTGAGCCAGTGCCTCGAATCGCTCGGCCTGCACATTCCGCGCGAGCGCTGGTTCAGCAACCTCGCGAGCAAGGGCAACACGGGGTCGGCGTCGCCGTACATCATGCTCGACGAGCTGTTCCGTTCGGGGCGCATCAAGCCCGGCCAGAAGCTGCTGATGTTCGTGCCCGAAAGCGGCCGCTTCTCCAGCGGTTTCATCCACATGGAAGCGGTGTAGCCATGGATCTCGACGCAGTACCCCAGGAGGGCAATGCGACCCTCGACGGCCATTCCAAGCTGATGTACGCCCGCGACGCGCAAGGCCGTGTCGTCACTACCACCTCGCGCGGCTGGGAGGCGGAAGAGATCGTCACCAGCCATGCGGTCGACGTGCTCGTCGAGCAGGCGCAGGCTGCGAAGGAGCGCGTGAAAGCGGGGCAGGCCTCGCCGCTCGAATACTGGATGTACGAGCGCCGCATGGACGTGGCGCTGCTCTCGCAGACCAGCGGCTTCTGGCAATGGCGCGTGCGGCGCCATCTGCAACCGCGCCATTTCGCCGCGCTATCGCCGGCCCAACTCGCGCGCTACGGCGAAGCGCTGGGCCTGCCCGTTTCTACCTTGCGGGGCTTGCCGTGAACTTTCAACACCAACAGGCGGCGCACTGCGAAAGCGGCGTCATCTCCAGCCTGATGCGCCACCACGGCGCACCGATGAGCGAGAGCATGGCGCTCGGCCTGTCGTCCGCGATCTCGTTCGCGTACCTGCCGTTCATCAAGCTGTCGGGCCTGCCGCTCATTTCGTACCGCATGCCGCCCAAGGCCATCATCAAGGGCCTGCTGGCGCCGATGGCCGCGCGCTTCCGCTTCGAGACCTTCAGCAGCCCTGAGGCCGGACAGCGGCGGCTCGATGCGCTGCTGGCTGACGGCCAACTGGTCGGGCTGCAGACCTCGGTCTACTGGCTGCCTTACTTTCCGCCGAACATGCGCTTTCACTTCAACGCGCACAACCTGCTGGTGTACGGCAAGGACGGCGACGACTACCTGATCAGCGACCCGGTGTTCGAGGAGCCCGTGCGCTGCCCGAGCGGTGACCTGGCACGCGCGCGCTTCGCCAAGGGCGTGCTGGCGCCGAAGGGGCTCATGTACTACCCGCAGGCCATCGATCGCAAGACGGTCGATGCGGCCTCGGTGGTCAAGGCCATCCGCAAGACGGTGCGCAACATGCTGGCGCCCATTCCCATCGTCGGCGTGCGCGGCATGCGCACGCTGGCCAAGCGCATGCAGAAGCTGTCGCCAACGGATCCGCGCAGCGTCGACTTCATCGGCCACGTGGTGCGCATGCAGGAAGAAATCGGCACGGGCGGGGCGGGTTTCCGCTTCATCTACGCGGGCTTCCTGCAGGAGGCGGCGCAGCTGCTCGACAAGCCGCAACTGCAGCAGATGTCCGAACGGCTGATCGCCATCGGCGACGGTTGGCGTGCGTTCGCGCTCAAGGCGGCGCGCATGGTGAAGGGGCGAGAGGCGGTCGACCCCGCCGCGCTGGCTGCGAGGCTGCACGAGCAGGCGCAGCAGGAAGAAAACTTCTTTCGCGACCTGAAGGCTGCCGTGGCCTGAGATGGGTCGTTGTTCTTTTCTTCTTGTTGTTGTTCGTTGTTCGGGGCGCGATCACGCCGACGCGGTGACCTTTTTCGCGAATGTCCCCCGGCCTTCGGCCTCCTCCTTTATTTCGCGAAAAAGGCCCCCGCATCGGCGTGATCGTTCAGAGCACTGGTTGATCAGCGGTACACCAGCAGCGTGCCCACGTGCACAGGGCACCGGGTGCTCCCCGCAGCGAAATAAAGGAGGAGCAAAGCGGGGGACATTCGCGGAGGGGAGCACCCGGTGGCCTGTGCACGCACCCCGAACAGCAGCGCCAAGAATCAAGGCACCTCAAGTGCTAGGCCAATGCTCGAACTGAAGAACCTCAGCTACCGCTATCAGCACGCAGGTGCACCCGCACTGGCCGATGTGTCGCTGACGGTTCCGAGGGGCTGCGTACTGGGCCTGCTGGGCCCCAACGGCGCAGGCAAGACTACGCTGATCTCGCACTTGTCGGGCGCGCTTGCGGTGCAGTCGGGCGAGATCCTCATCGACGGCCAGCCATTGCAGCAGGTGCGCGCGAAGGCTCCGACGCGCATCGCAGTGGCACCGCAGGAGCAGGCCTTCTATCCGATGCTCACCGTGGCCGAGAACCTGGCGGTGTTCGCTGCTGCGGGAAGGCTGTCGGGCGCGCGCAAGAAGCAGCGCATCGAGGTCTGCACGCAATTCGCGCAGCTGGAGCAGTTCGCGGGCGTGCGCGCCGAGCGGCTCTCGGGCGGCCTCAAGCGCCGGCTCAACCTTGCGATCGCCTTGCTGCCCGAGCCCGAGCTGATGCTGTTCGACGAGCCCACCGTGGGCGTCGATCCGCAATCGCGCGCCTTCATTCTCGATGCCATCCGAAGCCTGGCGCAGCAGGGCGCGGCTGTGATCTACGCCTCACACTACATGGAAGAGATCGAGGCCATTGCAGATCGCGTCGCCATCCTCGATCGCGGCCAGGTGCTGCGCGAAGGCGCACTCGACGAGCTGCTGTCGAAGAGCTCGATGCTGCTCACGCTGGCCGCCGATGGGCTCGACACCGGCATGCTCTCGCGCTTCGGTACGGTAGAGCAGGGCGGCGCGCACTGGCGCATTCACCTCGACGCCGGCAGCGGCCCGGGCCCGGTGCTGGCCGCCCTGGAAGCGGCGGGGATCGAAGTGCGCCACGCCGAATTCGGCCGCCACGACCTGGAGCAGCTGTTCATGGCGCTCACCCACCGCTCATTGCGCGACTGAAGAATCCATGCTCCTCGCGCTCATCAAGAAAGAACTGCTCGCCCTCGTGCGCGACATGCACGGCCTTGCCGCGCTGTTCCTGATGCCAATGGTCTTCATCGTGTTGATGTCGCTCACGCTGAAAGATATCTACCGCCCGCCGCTCGCCGAGCTGACCTATGCCATCGACATGCGCGACACGGCCACGCCCGCACAGTGGCTCAAGCAACTCTGGCAGCGCAACCATGGCGCGCCGCAGCCGCTTGGCAACGACTGGCAGGCACGGCTGCGCAACGGCTCGCTCAAATACGTGATCGTGATGGAGCCGGGCCTGTCGCAAGAGTTGGAGTCGGCCGCGCTGTCGACCAACGCGTACATCCATCTGCTGACCGAACCCGGCATCGACGCCAACCTGTTCAATGCACTGCGCGCCGAACTCATCGGCGCCTCGGGCGAGCTCAAGGCGCGCCTTGCGCTGGCGGTGCCCGGCACGGCCAGCCCCACGCCCGAGGCTTCCATCGAGGCGATGGTGCGCGCCGAGCGCTTCTCCACCGCCGGACCGCGGCCGACCTCGGTGCAGCAGAACGTGCCGGCGTGGCTGGTGTTCGGCATGTTCTTCGTGGTGGCCTCGCTCTCCAGCCTGTTCGTGCAGGAGCGCAGTTCGGGCGCGCTCGGACGGCTGCAGAGCCTGGGCGTGTCGCGCACCATGCTGCTGATGTCGAAGGCGCTGCCGTACCTGGGCGTGAACGCGCTGCAGGCCGTGCTGATGCTCGCGGCCGGCATCTGGTTCATGCCGCTGATCGGCGGCGACGCGCTGTCGCTCGCGGGCATCCACTGGGGCGCGCTGCTGCTGTCGCTCGCGGCCCTGAGCCTCGCTGCGGTGAGCCTGTCGCTCGCGCTGGCCTGCCTGGTGCGCAGCCACGCGCAGGCCGCCACCATCGGGCCGATGGTCAATGTGCTGATGGCGGCGGCCGGCGGCATCATGGTGCCCAAGTTCGTCATGCCGGGTTTCATGCAGCGGCTGGTCGAGATTTCCCCGATGAACTGGGGGCTCGAAGCGCTGCTGACCGTGCTGCTGCGCGGCGGCGGAGTTGCCGATGCACTGCCGCAGATCGGCCGGCTGGCCGTGTTCGCGGTGCTGATGTTTCTTCTGGCTGTTTTTCTGTTTCGCAGGCGCGCATCGTGAGCACCACCGTCACCCCTGAATTCATTGCCAGCCTCAAGGCCATGGTGCTCGAAGCCGTCGAGAAGGACGCGCCGCCTGGCGGCCTCGGCGACGACGAGCCATTGTTCGGCCCCGAGGCCCGGCTCGACCTCGACTCGCTCGACGCCCTGCAGGTGTCGATGACGATCCAGCAGCGTTTTGGCGTGCGCATGCCCGACAGCAAGGAAACGCGCCGGGCGATGACTTCCATCGCTCATCTGGCGGAACACCTCGCGCTGACGGGCAAGGCATGAGCGATGTCTACCTGGACGGCATGGGCCTGGCCTGTGTGCTCGGCGACGACATGTCGTCCGTGCTGGCGTCGCTGCAGCGCGGTGGTGTGGCGCCGACGCCGGTAGGGGTGGCCGAAGGGATTCGCTGGCCGGTCTACGCGCTGGCGCAGAGAGAGGGCGACTGGACGCAGCGCCTGTGCAGCACCGTGCGCAGCGTGACCGCGCAGACCGGCGACTGGGGGCCGAGCACCGCGCCGCTGTTCGTGGCCTCGTCATCGCTCGACATCGGCTTCATGGAGCACGAGAAGCAGGACCTCCGGCTCGGCGGCGACCTGCAGGACTTTGCCGGTGTCGTGGCCCGCGCGCTGGATTGGAAGGGGCCGGTGTTCACCGTCTCGACCGCCTGTACATCGGCGCTGAACGCGGTGCTGGCGGCGGCCGACCTGATTCGCAGCGAAGAAGCCGACGAGGCACTGGTGATCGGCATTGAACTCGACAACCGCTTCACGGTCGCCGGCTTCGGTGCGATGCAGCTGCTGGCGCCCGACCGCGCGCAGCCCTTCGGCGCACAGCGCAAGGGGCTGGTGCTCGGCGAAGCGGTGGCCGCATTGCGGCTGACATCGCGCCCTGCACGCTGGCAGGTCGCGGGCGGCGCCAACGTGGTCGACGGGCGCAACCCATCGGGCACCGAAGCCACGGCCGTGCACGCGATGTGCCGCGGCGCGCTGGCGCAGAGCGGCCTGCAGCCCGGCGACATCGACCTGATCAAGGTGCAGGCGGCCGGCAGCCCCGTCAACGACGCCATCGAGGTGGAGGCGCTGAAGCAGGTGTTCGATCCGCTGCCGCCGCTGGTGTCGCTCAAATCGGCGATCGGCCACACGCTCGGGGCGGCGGGTGCGGCGGAGCTGGCCTTGCTGGTCGGCTGCATCGAGGGCGGCGAATGGCCGTCGGTGGACTATCCGCTCGATGCATCGCTCGGCGTTGCGCTGAGCGGGGAGGCACCGCGGAAGCTGCGCAACATCCTGCTCAACGTGGTGGGCTTCGGCGGTGGGCATGCTTCGCTGGTGTTGAAGGACGCCGGCCCATGAGCAGCACCTGGCACGCCACCGCACATTTCATCGCGCATCCGCCGCCGGTCGACTGGCGCGACGACCTCGCCCGCCGCATCGGCCGCCGGCCGCGCCGCGTCGGCCTGTGGACCGAGCTGGCGATGTACGGCGCACGTTGCTGCCTCGACGCGGCGGGCGAGGCCGCATTACCGGCCGGCGCGCGCATCCGCGTCGCCAGCCAACGCGGCGCATGGGGCGCCACGCATGCCGGCCTGACCCAGCTCGATGCAGGCCTGCCGATGCCCTTCACCTTCATGCAGAGCCAGCCCGCGCTGATGCTGGCCGAGGTCGGCCGCTGTCTCGAATGGCAGGGCGACGCCAGCTTTGCGCTGTGCCGCGATGAGGCGCGCACGCTGCAACTGGCGAAGCTGGGTGCGGCGCGCGACGGCCTGTTGTTCGGCATCGTGGAAGAAGAGCGCAATGGCGAGCCGCCGCGCACCGAATGGTGGCGGCTGGTGCCCACCTGACGAGGCCGGTCAGCCCGCGATGGAACGCTGCAGGTTGAGGCGCGCCTGCGCTTCGAGCTGCGCGTGCATCCGCGGCGTCGCATAGATGGCTCGGCGGTCGAGAAAGCGCTGAAGAATCGCGCGGCGGCGCGGCAGCCGCACCTCGTCCGGGACGAAGGCGTACTCGGCATGCACCTGCCGCTCGTATTCGTCGAAACGCCCACGTTCCGCGCCGAGGATCGACAGGTCGATGTCGATCAGCAGCTCGGCATCGCGGCCTTCGGGCACGGCGTCGTGGCGCGTGGCCATCACGAGCGAATGGACTCGTGCAGCGGCTGCTCTGTCCGCACCGGCTTCGAGCAGGGCCTCGCGCGCCCAATCGGCGCTGCGTGCCTCGTTGTCGTGGGCGTGCACGTCGTAGATGGCGTCGTGGAACCACAGCGCGAGCGCCACTTCACCGGGGCGTTCGGCCAACGCCTTCTCGCGCTCGAACCACGCGAGGCATTCGCCCAGGTGCTGCACCGTGTGGTAGTGGCGCTGCGGTTCGCCGTAGCGGCGCTGCAGTTCGGCGCACAGCGCTTCGCCGGGCGATTCGACGCCCAGCGCATGCCAGGCCTCGTTCCAGTTCGCGCGCAGCGCCCCGGGTGTCATGGCGCTATTGCTCCATCGCCGCCTTGACCTCCTGCCCGAGGTCGAGCACGGACATGGCGTAGTAGCTGCTCCAGTTGTAGCGCGTGATCACGTAGAAGTTGCGCGTACCGGCCACGTAGGTCGGTGGCGCGTCGGCGCCGTTCTGCAGCTCGATCAATGCGAGCAAGCCCTTGTGGTTGATGCCGTCGCCTTCGGGCACTGCGCCGGCAGCCACGAAGCTGTCGGTGCTGAAGGTCGGCAGGATGTCGGGCGCCAGCAGCAGCGCCTTCTGCAGCCGCGCTTCCTCGAAATGCATCGGATAGATCGCCGGCATGCCGGCCTTCCAGCCGAAGGCCTTGAAGTAGTTGGCGACCGAGCCGATCACGTCGGCTGGGTTGTTCACGAGGTCGATGCGGCTGTCGCCGTCGAAGTCGACCGCGTACTTGGCGATGCTGCTGGGCATGAACTGCGGCATGCCCATGGCGCCGGCATAGCTGCCGACGGGCGTGAGCGGATCGTCGGCGGTGCGGCTCTCGGTGCTCAGGAAGCTTTCGAGTTCGCCACGGAAGAAGGCCTGGCGCTCGGCCGCGCGCGGATGGCCTTCGGGAAAGTCGAACGAGAGCGTGGCCAGTGCGTCGATCACGCGGAAGTTGCCCATGTTGCGGCCGTAGATGGTCTCCACGCCGACGATGCCGACGATGATTTCCGGCGGCACGCCGTACACCTGCTCGGCGCGGGCGAGCGTGTCGGCATTGGCGCGCCAGAAGCGCACGCCGGCCGCGATGCGCACCGGGTCGATGAAGCGGCTGCGGTAGGTCTGCCAGTTCTTCACCGTGCCGACCGGGCCCGGCAGCATGAGGCGCGGCACGTTGGGCAGGAAGCGCGCGCTGCCGATGGTGGCGCGCACCCAGTCGCGGTCGAGGCCGCGCCGTTCGGCCACTTCGTCGGCGAACTTCATCGCGTCATCGCGCGTGGCGTAGGGCGTGCTGCCGCGCACCGGGCTGGCCGCCGTGCTGCGGCCGTTGGAAGACTTCTGGGCTACAGCCCCCGTGGACCATGCGCAGCAGGCGGCGAGGAGGGCGGCTGCCGCAGCGGCGCGCGAAGGCGTGGGGAGGAAAAATCGCATGGGCCGATTGTGCCGTCCGCCCACACGGCCCCTCTTCAGGGACACATGTGGTTTCAGCCGCGTGGATTGTCGGTCGGCCAGGCGATGCGCCGGAACTCGGCGCGCAGGGTGGAGAGCGAGTCGGGCGTGGCCGGCGCGTAGCGCTGTGCCTCGAGCTTGAGCAGCCAGTCGCGCACGGCCTGCGCGGCGGGGCCGAAGCGTGCGTCGGCCGCCTGCGCCATCTGGCGCGGCGGGGCGGTGTCGGGCAGCTGCAGGCCGGCCTTGGCGAGCCGCGCGCGCGCCCGGCCCAGCAGGCGCAGCCACGGGTCGTGCCGGCTGCGCTCCCACAGCGTCCAGCCGGCGCCGGCCAGGCTCGCGCCCACCAGCAGGTAGAGCAGCACATAGGCCAGGTCTTCGAGGCTCGGCGCCTTGAAGCCGATGTTCTTCAGCAGGTTGAGCTGGCGGCTCTGGGTGTAGTTGAGCACCCACTGGTTCCAGCCGTTGTTGACGGCTTCCCATGCGGCGCGGATGTTCTGCGCGAGGGTGGGGCTCATCGAGCCGAAGGCGCCCGCGATCAGGCCCGGTTGCGGCTGGAGCCGCTGTGTCTGGCCAATGCGCCCCGGGGCCACCGAGCCCGTGGGATCCACGCGCGTCCAGCCGATGCCTTCCTGCCAGATTTCGGCCCAGGCGTGGGCATCGCTCTGGCGCACGATCCAGTAGTTGTCGACGCCGTTGAGTTCTCCGCCCTGGTAGCCCGTCACGATGCGTGCCGGAATGTTCAGGTTGCGCATCAGCACCACGAAGGCCGAGGCGATGTGCTCGCAGAAGCCTTCCTTGCGGTCGAACCAGAACTCGTCGGCGGTGTCGTTGCCGTAGACGCCCGGCTCCAGCGTGTAGCCGTAGCCGCCGGTGCGCAGGCGCCGCAGGGCGGCCTGCACGAAGGCTTGTGCGTTGGCGTTGGCCAGCGCGGGGTCGGCACGCATCTTGGCGGCGAGGGCGGCGGTGCGCGGGTTGGTGCCGGGCGGCAGCGCCAGGTAGGCCTGGAGCTGGCCGCCCGCGCGCTTCAACGGGCCGCTCTGGAACTGCGTGTAGCTCTCGGCGCGGTAGCGCACCAGGTCGGTGACGGGGCGGTTCGCGATCCATTGCAGGTCGGGCGTGCCCGCGACCTCGAAGCCGGGTGCTGCGGGCGGTTGCTGCGACGCGTCGAGGGTCAGCAGCCAGGGGCGGTTGCTGGCCTCGAGCGTGACCTCGTAGCGCACGGGTTCGCCGCTCACGCGAAGATTTGGGGACCATTGCGCGCCGCGCGCCCATGACGGCAGCGCGGTCCATTCACGGCCGTCGAACTGCGTCAGCACCGGTCCGCGGAAATAGAGCTGGCTTTGCGGCGGCGCCCGGTCGCCGTCGAACTTGATGCGCGCGGCGATGCGGTCGTCGAGCGCCAGTTCGGCGATGGTGCCGACGCGCATGGTGTTCGACAGGCCGCTGCGCCCCACCATGGCGTCGCTGGGTGTGCCCCACAGCGGCGCCAGGCGCGGGAACAGCAGGAACAGCGCGAGCATGATCGGCGCGCCCGCCAGCGCCATCCAGCCCGCCATGCGTGCGGCCTGCATCAGCGGCGGCCGACCCACCGGCATGTGCGCGTTGACCAGCGCGGTCAAAAGGCCCAGCAGCGCCAGCAGCATGGTGAATGCGGTCAGCAGCGACTGCGAGTAGAAGAAGTTGGTGAGCATCGCGAAGAAGCCCAGGAAGAAGACGACGAACGCATCGCGCCGCGCGCGCAGCTCCAGCGTCTTGAGCGCGAGCAGGCTGACGATCAGCGTCACGCCCGCGTCGCGGCCCAGCAGCGTGCGGTGCGTGGCGTAGGTGGCGCCGAGGATCAGCGCCAGCAGGGCGATGCGCCACCACTTGCTGGGCAGGGAGCGCGCCTGTACGGACAACGAGGCGCGCCAGAGCAGCACCATGGCCGTGATGGCCGTGCACCACCAGGGCAGGTTCTCGATCTGCGGCAGCAGGATCAGGCCGATCACGCAGAGCAGGAAAAGGGTGTCGCGCGCGTCCCGGGGGAGTGCTGCGAGTTCCCGTATGACTCGGTTCATGCGACGGTTCCGTTCAACACAGCGCCAAGGCCTCGAGGCAGGCGCGCCGGTGGGCTTCGCCTTGCGACGGCTTCACGACCCGGCCTTCTACCCGGATGCCGTAGTCCACGCCCAGCCGGTCGGCCATCAGCACCCACGCGCACAGGCGCGAGAGGCGGGCTTCGGCATCGGCAAGGCCGGTGGTTCGCGCGTCTAGCCAGAGTTCTTCGCGCTGGGTCTGCTGCGTGTCGCGGCTCACCAGCTCTTCCGATCCGGCTGCCTGTGCGCGCGCGGCCTTCTTCCAGACCACGAGTTTCAGCGGATCGCCGCGGCGGTAGGCGCGCACGCCGTCGTACTCGCCGGCGTTGTGCGCCCGCAGCGAGGCGGACACCGCCGCCGGCCCCGACAGCGGCTCGCCCGGCGGCAGCGGCGGCGGATGCGCCTCGGGCCTGGGGTAGACCAGCATCTGCGCGGCCGGCCGCCAGACCGTCCACACGCGGAAAGTGCCGAGCGGAAAGCGTGTCTCGGCCGTGAGCGGCGGTACCGGGTGCAGGCCGCGCCGCTCGGGCTGGAACGCGATCTCGACGGTGGACGTCCCCTCGGCCGGCACGTCGGTCCAGGCCCATTGCCCGCTGCCGCGCACGGCCATGCCGATGCC
This sequence comes from Variovorax sp. Root411, assembly GCF_001425205.1. Lineage (GTDB taxonomy): Bacteria > Pseudomonadota > Gammaproteobacteria > Burkholderiales > Burkholderiaceae_C > Variovorax. Next base: position 42,914 of record NZ_LMDW01000019.1, on the reverse strand, counting down.
GTAGCGCACGCGGCGCCGGGTGTTGTGCAGCACCACCCGGAAGACGGCGGCGGCGCCCGCGTAGTGCGCATCGGGCTGCACCATGTGCATCGCCAGCCCGCGCAGCGTGCCGTGGCACACGTGCATGCCCACGGCCACGCTGCCGGCGAGCAGGAAGGTCAGCAGGTAGCCGAGGTTGAGCTGGTAGTTGATCGAGGCGATCAGCAGCACCAGCAGCGTCGCGCCCAGCGTCCATCCGGCCCGCGTGGGCACGATGTAGACATTGCGCTGCGTGAGTTCCAGCGTGTCCGACGGCGGCCGGCGCGACAGGAACCAGCCGTCGATGCGCGAGCGAAGGGCGCCTGCAGGGCTCACGGCAATGGCACGGCGGCGATCATCGCGCGCACCTGCTCCACGGCACCGCGCCCGGCGTCGCCCACGGGCGTGAGGCGGTGCGCGATCGTTTGCGGCAGCACGGCCTGCACGTCGTCGGGTGCGACGTAGCTGCGGTTGGCCAGCAGCGCCTGCGCCTTGGCCGCACGCAGCACCGCGATGCCGGCGCGCGGCGACAGGCCCTGCAGGAACCAGCGGCCAGAGCGCGTGGCCGCGATCAGGTCCTGCAAATAGTTCAGCAGCGGCTCGGCCGCATGCACCTGCTGCACGCGCTGCTGCAGGGCGGTCAGTTCGCCGGCGGTCAGCATGGCGGGCAGGGAGGCCAGCATCTCGCGGCGGTCGCCGCCCGCGAGCAGCAGCCGCTCGGCGGCGCGGTCGGGGTAGCCGAGCGAGATGCGCATCAGGAACCGGTCGAGCTGCGACTCGGGCAGCGCGAAGGTGCCGAGCTGGTCCTGCGGGTTCTGCGTGGCGATCACGAAGAAGGGCGTGGGCAGCGGGCGGGTCTCGCCTTCGACGGTGACCTGCTTTTCTTCCATCGCTTCCAGCAGCGCGCTCTGGGTCTTGGGGCTGGCGCGGTTGATTTCGTCGGCCAGCAGCACCTGCGCGAAGATCGGCCCGGGGTGGAACACGAAGGCCTGCTGCCCCCGGTCGTAGATCGCCACGCCCGACAGGTCGCCCGGCATCAGGTCGGCCGTGAACTGCACCCGCGAGAACTGCATCCCGAAGGTATGCGACAGCGCGTGCGCGAGAGTGGTCTTGCCCACCCCCGGCACGTCCTCGATCAGCAGGTGCCCACCCGCCAGCAGGCAGGCCACGCAGTCGCGCACCTGGGCCTCTTTGCCCACGATCACCGTGTTAAGCTGACTCAGCAAAGTGGCTAGCTTCGCAGCAACGTCCATATTTGTATCCATATGCAAACGATACCGTAAGACCTGCCGGCCCCATGCCGCGTGAGGTCTAGGCGTGGCGACAGAGACACATGGGCAAGACAGGCTACTTCACACACCGCGACTTCTGGAAGCACGACATGGGCGAGGGGCACCCCGAGTGCCCGGGTCGGCTGGATGCCATCGAAGACCGCCTGCTGCTCACCGGCGTGGGCGATGCGCTGGAGCACTGCGAGGTGCCGCTGGCCACCCTGGAACAGATCACCCGGGCGCACAGCACGGCGCACGTCGAGTACCTCGAGGCGCTGAACCAGCGCCTGGTGGCCGACGAACCCGCCGGCGGCCCCGACCATGCGCAGGTCGACCCCGACACGGTGCTCAACCGCTTCACCCTGCTGGCCGCGCGCCGCGCCGCCGGCGCCGCGATCGCCGCGACCGACGCGGTGATTGCCGGCGACCTGGAAAACGCCTTCTGCTCGGTGCGCCCGCCCGGCCACCATGCCTGCCGGGAGCAGGCGATGGGCTTCTGCTTCTTCAACAACGTCGCCATCGCGGCGCGCCACGCCATCGAGGTGCACGGCCTGGAGCGCGTGGCCATCGTCGATTTCGACGTGCACCACGGCAACGGCACCGAGAACATCCTCTCGAACGATCCGCGCGTGCTGATGGTCGGGTTCTTCCAGCATCCGTTCTACCCATACAGCGGCACCGAGCATCCGGCGCCGAACATGCTGAACCTGCCGGTTCCGGCCTACACCAGGGGCATGGACGTGCGGGAGATGATCGAAGCGGCCTGGATGCCGCGGCTCGAGGAGTTCAAGCCGCAGATGGTCTTCATCAGCGCCGGCTTCGACGCCCATCGCGAAGACGACCTGGGCCAGCTGGGCCTCAACGAGAACGACTTCGCCTGGATCACGGGTCGCATACACGATGTTGCGAGGCGCCATGCAAAGGGCCGTATCGTCTCGATGCTCGAAGGCGGCTACAACCTCGACGCGCTCGCGCGCAGCGTGGAAGCCCACATCCGCGTTCTCGCGGACCTCTAACGCAGCCGGCGCGAACGGCGCCTCGCTACCTTTCAACAGATGAATTTCAACGATTTCACTCAACGACTGAGCCAGGTCGATGCGCGCGGCCTCGGCATCGAGCTTGTCGCGCTGGTGGTCTGTGTGGCGCTGGCCTGGGCCGTTTGCAAGTGGTTCGGCCGCGACCAGCCCAAGGATTCGATCTGGTTCGGCGAGAGCACCTTCGACGGATTGCTGTTTCCGCTGCTGGCGCTGGTGTTCACTGATCTCGCCCGGCGCGTGGTGCTCGATTTCCAGACCGTGCTGGTGCTGCGCATCGCGGTGCCGGTGTTCCTGTCGCTGGCGGTCATTCGGCTGGTTGCGCGGGTGCTGCGGGCGGTGTTTCCCGCGTCCAACCTCGTGCGGCTGATCGAGCGAACGATCTCGTGGCTCGCGTGGATCGCGGCGGTGCTCTGGATCGTCGGACTGCTGCCGCCTGTGCTGGCCGAACTCGACGACATCACGCTGGCCTTCGGCAAGACGCGCGTGAGCCTGCAGACCATCTTCCAGGGTGTGCTGTCGGCGGGGCTGGTGCTGGTGGTCGCGCTGTGGATCGCGAGCACCATCGAGAAGCGCATCCTGCGCGAGGCCGTGACTGACCTGTCGATGCGCAAGGTGGCGTCGAATGCGGTGCGTGCCTTCCTGCTGCTGATCGGCCTGCTGTTCGCGCTGTCGGCGGTAGGGGTGGACCTGACGGCGCTGTCCGTGCTCGGCGGCGCGCTCGGCGTGGGCCTGGGTTTCGGCCTGCAGAAGCTGGCGGCCAACTACGTGAGCGGCTTCGTGATCCTGCTCGAACGCTCGATCCGCATCGGCGACAACGTGAAGGTCGACACCTTCGAGGGCCGCATCACCGACATCAAGACGCGCTACACCCTGATCCGCGCGGGCAACGGGCGCGAGGCCATCGTGCCGAACGAATCGCTGATCACCAGCCGCGTCGAAAACCTCTCGCTGGCCGACCGCAAGTTCAACATCACGACCACCATCGTGGTCGGCTACGAGAGCGACGTGGCGCAGGTGCAGTTCATCTTGTGCGAGGCCGCCAAGGCCCAGCCGCGCGTGATGTCCGACCCGGAGCCGGTGGCTTTCCTCATGAACTTCGCGCCCGATGGCCTGGAGTTCACGCTGAACTTCTGGGTCGCCGACCCCGACAAGGGCAAGGACAACCTGCGCTCGGCCATCAACATCGCGATCCTCGACGGGCTGCGCGGCGCTGGCATTGACATTCCTTATCCGCAGCGCGTGCTGCGCGTGGAGTCTTTACCCCCAGGAATCGCCCAGGCGCCCAACGCTGTTTTATAATCACGAAAAAGCACGATCGTTCTTTTTATTGGCTCTTGTGCCGACAAGAAGAATGGAGAGGTGGCAAAGGTCGCGTCCTAAAATGACCGGTTGCCCTCGAAACCCCCTTTTTGCAATCCAATGGAGTCAAGTCAATGAAGGTTCTTGTGCCTGTCAAACGGGTCGTCGATTACAACGTGAAGGTGCGCGTGAAGAGCGACGGCACCGGGGTGGACATTGCCAACGTCAAGATGAGCATGAACCCCTTCGACGAGATCGCTGTCGAAGAAGCGGTTCGCCTGAAGGAAAAGGGCGTGGTCACCGAGGTCATCGCCGTCTCCTGCGGTGACGCCAAGTGCCAGGAAACCCTGCGCACCGCCATGGCCATCGGCGCCGACCGCGGCATCCTGGTCGAGACCACCGAAGAGCTGCAGCCGCTGGCCGTCGCCAAGCTGCTCAAGGCGCTGGTCGACAAGGAGCAGCCTCAGCTGATCATCCTNGCGCACCGCCATGGCCATCGGCGCCGACCGCGGCATCCTGGTCGAGACCACCGAAGAGCTGCAGCCGCTGGCCGTCGCCAAGCTGCTCAAGGCGCTGGTCGACAAGGAGCAGCCTCAGCTGATCATCCTCGGCAAGCAGGCCATCGACGACGATGCCAACCAGACCGGCCAGATGCTGGCTGCGCTGGCCGACCTGCCGCAGGCCACCTTCGCCTCCAAGGTCGAAGTGGCCGGAGACAAGGCCACCGTCGCGCGCGAAGTCGATGGCGGCATGGAAACGCTGACGCTCACGCTGCCGGCCGTCATCACGACCGACCTGCGCCTGAACGAGCCGCGCTACGTGACGCTGCCCAACATCATGAAGGCCAAGAAGAAGCAGCTCGACGTCTTCAAGCCCGAAGACCTGGGTGTGGACGTCAAGCCGCGCCTGAAGACCCTGAAGGTCGCCGAGCCGCCCAAGCGTGGTGCCGGCATCAAGGTGCCTGACGTTGCAACGCTGGTGGACAAACTGAAGAACGAAGCGAAGGTGATCTGAACATGACCGCACTTGTTATTGCCGAACACGACCACGCGACCGTCAAGCCCGCGACCCTCAACACCGTGACCGCGGCGCTGGCCTGCGGTGGCGACGTCCACGTGCTCGTGGCCGGTGCCAATGCCGCCGAAGCCGGCAAGGCCGCCGCGCAGATCGCGGGCGTGGCCAAGGTCATCGTGGCCGACAGNGGCGACGTCCACGTGCTCGTGGCCGGTGCCAATGCCGCCGAAGCCGGCAAGGCCGCCGCGCAGATCGCGGGCGTGGCCAAGGTCATCGTGGCCGACAGCCCGAGCCTGGCCGAGAACCTCGCCGAGAACGTCGCCGCCCAGGTGCTGGCGATTGCGTCCAACTACAGCCACATCCTGTTCCCCTCGACCGCCAACGGCAAGAACGTCGCGCCGCGCGTGGCCGCCAAGCTGGACGTGGCCCAGATCAGCGACATCACTTTGGTTGTCAGCCCCGACACCTTCGAGCGTCCGATCTACGCTGGCAATGCCATCGCAACGGTGCAGAGCAGCGATGCCACCAAGGTGATCACCGTGCGCACGACCGGCTTCGACGCCGCAGCTGCGACCGGTGGCAGCGCAGCGGTCGAAACGGCCGAAGGCGTGGCCGACAGCGGCAAGAGCAGCTTCGTCGGCCGGGAAGTCACGAAGAGCGAACGCCCCGAGCTGACGGCCGCCAAGATCATCGTCTCCGGTGGCCGTGCCCTGGGCAGCGCGGAGAAGTTCCAGGAAGTGATGGCGCCGCTGGCCGACAAGCTCAACGCGGGCCTGGGCGCCAGCCGCGCTGCGGTGGACGCGGGCTACGCCCCGAACGACTGGCAGGTGGGCCAGACGGGCAAGATCGTCGCGCCGCAGCTGTACATCGCAGCGGGCATCTCGGGTGCGATCCAGCACTTGGCCGGCATGAAGGACTCCAAGGTGATCGTGGCGATCAACAAGGACGAAGAAGCACCGATCTTCTCGGTGGCCGACTACGGGCTCGTGGCCGACCTGTTCACGGCGGTGCCGGAACTGGTGAAGGCGCTCTGACCGCATCGCTGCACTGAGCCAGAGGGCATCGTTCGCGATGCCCTTTTCGTATCCGCTGTATCTGGAGACAAGACATGAGCTACACCGCCCCCCTCAAGGACATGCTGTTCGACATCGAGCACCTGGCCAACATCGGCGAGATCGCGAAGCTGCCGGGCTTCGAAGACGCCGGCCTCGAAACCGCGCAGGCCGTGCTCGAGGAATGCGCGCGCTTCAACCAGGACGTGGTCGCGCCGCTGAACATCGAGGGCGACCGCAACCCGTCGTCGTTCAAGGACGGCGCGGTCACGACCACGCCGGGCTTCAAGGAGGCTTTTGCGCAATACGTGGCCGGAGGTTGGCAGGGCCTGCAGCATCCGGCGGACTTTGGCGGCCAGGGCCTGCCCAAGACCATCGGCGCGGCTTGCGGCGAGATGCTCAACTCGGCCAACATGAGCTTCGCGCTGTGCCCGCTGCTGAGCGACGGCGCCATCGAGGCGCTGCTCACTGCCGGCTCCGACGAACTGAAGGCGGTGTACCTCGAAAAGCTCGTGAGCGGCCAGTGGACCGGCACGATGAACCTCACCGAGCCGCAGGCCGGCAGCGACCTCGCCATGGTGCGCAGCCGCGCCGAGCCGCAGCCCGACGGCACCTACAAGGTGTTCGGCACCAAGATCTTCATCACCTACGGTGAGCACGACATGGCAGAGAACATCGTGCACCTGGTACTGGCCCGCGTGAGCGGCGCGCCCGAGGGCGTGAAGGGCATCAGCCTGTTCGTGGTGCCCAAGTTCCTCGTCGGCAAGGACGGGTCGCTGGGCGCGCGCAACGACGTGCACTGCGTGAGCATCGAACACAAGATGGGCATCAAGGCCTCGCCGACCGCTGTGCTGCAGTACGGCGACCATGGCGGCGCCGTCGGCTACCTCGTCGGCCAGGAGAACCGCGGCCTCGAGTACATGTTCATCATGATGAACTCGGCCCGCTACGCAGTGGGTATGCAGGGCATCGCGATTGCCGAGCGCGCTTATCAGCACGCCGTGGCCTACGCCAAGGACCGCGTGCAGAGCCGCCCGGTCGACGGCTCCATCAACGCCAGTGCGCCGATCATTCATCACCCGGATGTGAAGCGCATGCTGATGACGATGCGCGCGTACACCGAAGGCTGCCGCGCGATGGCCTCGGTGGCCGCCGCCGCCTATGACGCCGCGCACCACCACCCCGACGCGGATGCGCGCAAGCAGAACCAGGCCTTCTATGAATTCATGGTGCCGCTGGTCAAGGGCTACAGCACCGAGATGAGCCTCGAAGTGGCCTCGCTCGGCGTGCAGGTGCACGGCGGCATGGGCTTCATCGAGGAGACGGGCGCGGCGCAGTACTACCGCGACGCGAAGATCCTCACGATCTACGAAGGCACCACCGCCATTCAGGCCAACGACCTCGTGGGCCGCAAGACCGCGCGCGACGGCGGCCAGACCGCGAAGGCGATTGCCGCGCAGATCGAGAAGACCGAAGTAGAACTCGCCAAGAGCGACAGCCCCACGGCCGCCGCGGTGCTCAAGCGCCTGAAGGCCGCGCGACTGGCGTTCATCGAGGTGGTCGACTTCGTCGCGGGCCAGACCAAGGCTTCGCCCAATGCGGTGTTCGCGGGCAGCGTGCCCTACCTGATGCTCGCGGGCAACCTCGTGGCCGGCTGGCAGCTTGCGCGCTCGCTGATCATTGCGCAGGACCTCGCCTCGCGCAGCTTCGATACCGACTTCATGCTGGCGAAGATCGCCACCGCGCGCTTCTATGCCGAGCACATCCTCAACAAGGTGCCGGGCATGCGCGACAGCATCGTGGACGGCGCCGAGAGCGTCACGGCGCTCGCGCTCGACGCTTTTTGAGCCCCGCCCCGTGTCGCCCACCTGACGGGCGGCAGGGGCGCCTCTCTCTTATAAAACCGACATCCATTTCCGGAGACAACATGTCCAAGCTGCCCCCCGTCCTCGCGAACCTGCCGCTGCCGATCATCGGCTCGCCGCTGTTCATCATCAGCAACCCCAAGCTCGTGATTGCGCAATGCAAGGCCGGCGTGGTCGGCTCGATGCCCGCGCTCAACGCGCGTCCCGCGGCGCAGCTGGAAGACTGGCTCGCGGAGATCACCGAAGAACTCACGGCCTACAACAAGGCCAATCCGGACAAGCCCGCCGCGCCGTTCGCCATCAACCAGATCGTGCACAAGAGCAATGACCGGCTGGACCACGACATGGAAATGGTCGTGAAGTACAAGGTGCCGATCGTAATCACCTCGCTGGGCGCGCGCACCGACGTGAACGACGCGGTGCACAGCTACGGCGGCGTGACGCTGCACGACATCATCAACAACAAGTTTGCCCAGAAGGCGATCGAAAAGGGCGCCGACGGCATCATCGCCGTGGCGGCCGGTGCCGGCGGCCACGCGGGCGTGAAGAGCCCATTCGCGCTGGTGCAGGAAATCCGCCAGTGGTTCGACGGCCCGATCGCGCTGTCGGGCTCCATAGCCAATGGCGGCGCTGTGCTCGCAGCGCAGGCCATGGGCGCCGACTTCGCCTACATCGGCACCGCCTTCATCGCGACCGAGGAAGCGCGCGCCAGCGAAGACTACAAGCAGGCCATCGTCGACGGCACCTCGGACGACATCGTCTATTCGAGCCTCTTCACCGGCGTGCACGGCAACTACCTCGCGCCCAGCATCGTCAAGGCCGGCATGGACCCGGCCAACCTGCCCGAAGGCGACGTGAAGACCATGAACTTCGGCGGCGGCGAAGGCAGCAAGGCCAAGGCCTGGAAGGACATCTGGGGCTCGGGCCAGGGCATCGGCGCCGTGACCGAAGTGGCGAGCGCCGCGGCCTTCATCGAGAAGCTCAAGCGCGAATACCAGGAAGCAAGGCAACGGCTCGCGCTTTGACTTCCATTGCGAACGGCGCGGCGCCTGCTGGCGGCGCATTGCCGCCATCGCTGGGGCGCATGCCGCTGCTCGACGCGGCAAAGGGCATCGCCTGTGCCGTGATCGTCGGACACCATCTCTCGCGCTACGGCCCGATGCCGGCTGGCGCGTACGCGCTCGCGCCCGATTTCTTCGCCTGGCTGGCCGACGAGGGCCGGCTGGCGGTGCAGGTGTTCCTCGTGATCGCCGGCTTCCTGGCGGCCGCCAGCCTCGCGCCTGACGGCCTGCTGCGCGTGGAGCGGCCGGTGACGCGCATCCTGCAGCGCTATGGGCGGCTGGTCATGCCGTACCTTGCTGCGCTCACGGTGTGCGTGCTGGTCGCGGCGGTGGTGCGGCCATGGCTCGACGAGGAGGTGGTGCCTGCGGCGCCGACCTTCGGGCAGTTGGTCGCGCATGGATTGCTGCTGCAGGACCTGCTGGGCTTCGAGTCGCTGTCGACGGGTGTCTGGTACGTGGCCATCGACTTCCAGCTGTTTGCATTGGCGCTGGCGCTGGTGGGCCTGCCCACGCTGCTGCGGCGCTCGAGCGGCTCGCCGCCGTCGGGCGCGCAGGTGCGCTGGATGCCCGTGGCGCTGGTGGTCGGCCTGGCGGTGGCTTCGCTCGTGCTCTTCAACCGCAATGCGGGGCTGGACGACACCGCCTTCTATTTCTTCGGAACCTATGGCTTGGGCATGCTGGTGTTCTGGATCGGCCGCGCCACGCGCGCCAGCACCTGGCAGAGCGCGATCGCATTGCTGGCGCTGATGGGCGCGGGCGCGCTTGCCATCGACTGGCGCAGCCGCATCGCGACCGCGCTGGTCACGGCGCTGTTGCTGGCCGTCGCGCAGCGCCGGAACTGGCTGTCGCCGCCCCATTGGCCTGCCGTGGCCATGCCGTTGCTGCGGCTGGGGCGCATGTCTTACTCGCTGTTCCTGATCCACTTCCCGGTGCTGCTCGCCATGAATGCGGCGGTGGCGAATTCCGGGCCGCACGGCGCGTGGTTCGATGCGGCCGGCCTCGTCGCGACCTTCGGCCTGTCGGTGGCCGCGGCGGCGCTGCTGTATCGCTGGGTGGAAGCGCGCCCGGCCTCATGGCGCGGGGTCTTCACGCTGTTTGCCGCGCTGCTTGTCAGCGGAATAGTCGTTTCTCATTAGAGGACAGGCGCGCCCGCGCAGGCGCACTGGCCGAATCTTCCTGAACCGGTTGCGCTCGAGCGCGGGAGCGTGCAGTCTGCGGGCTCGTCAGTCGCACCCGTCTCCGGTATGATTGTGGAAATTTCAGTAAATACTGAAAATACACGAAAACAAGGAATGATCAAGCACTCGCCACCCCGATCGCCGCTGCGGGCTTTCGCGTCGCCCGACGTCGGCGGGATGGTGCAGGGCGCCGCGGCGCTGTTCTGGCTGCCACAGGCGGCGCTGCTGGCGATGGCGGTGCAGGGGCTGGCTTCAGGTCGCGGTTTCGCGGCCGTGACCTGGCCCGCCGGCGCGATCCTGTTGCTCGGGCTGCTGCGGGCAGGCTGCGAGGCCTGGGGTGCGCGCCGGACCTTCGCCCGGGCGCGTGCGCAGCTCACGGCGCTGCGTGCACAAACGGCCGCGGCGCTGGCCGGCGGCTCGCCGCTGGATCGCCGCCGCGCGCCTTCCGGGCTGGCCGCCAGCGTGCTCGCCGAGCAGGCCGAGGCGCTGGTGCCATACCTCGTGCGCTACCAGCCCGCGCGCTGGCGCGCGACGGTGATGCCGATCTTCATCCTGTGCGCGGTGGCCGCCTTTTCGTGGGTGGCCGCGCTGGTGCTGCTGGTCGCGGCGCCGCTCATTCCGGTGTTCATGGCCATCGTCGGCTGGCGCGCCAAGGCGGCGAGCCAGGCGCAGATGGTGGAGATGGGCGGCATGAATGCGTTCCTGCTCGACCGGCTTCGCGGGCTGGCGACGCTGCGTGCGCTCGATGCGGTGGAGACCACGGCGCAGCGGCTGGACGATGCCGCGCAATCCCTGCGCCGGCGGACGATGGCGGTGCTGCGTATCGCGTTTCTCTCGTCCGCCGTGCTGGAGCTTTTCTCGGCGCTGGGTGTGGCGATGGTGGCCGCGTACGTCGGTTTTCACTTGTTGGGCACGATCGGTTTCGGTACCTGGGGGCGGCAGCTGAGCCTGGGCGAGGGGTTGTTCGTGCTGCTGCTGGCACCGGCATTCTTCGAGCCATTGCGCGAGCTGTCGGCGGTCTGGCATGACCGGGCCGCAGGCGAAGCGGCGCTGGAAGCGCTCGACCGCTTGCAGCGCAACGAACTGCCGCTGCCCGGTGCGAACGCTTCGCTGACGCGCGCAGCGATGGCTCCGAGCGGCGGGGCACCGGCTGTCGCCGTCCGCAACCTGCATTTCTCCTGGCCCGGTGAGCCGCAAGAAGTTTTCGAAGGCTTCGAGCTTCGCATCGCCGCCGGCGAACACGTCGCGTTGATGGGTCCCAGCGGCTCGGGCAAGACCGCCTTGCTGTCCTTGCTCGCAGGCCTCGTGCCCGCGACGCGCGGCGAGATCTCGATCGGCGGCGTGGTGCTCACGGATCGCACGGTGGCGGCGCTGCGCCAGCGCATGGCATGGATGGGTCAGGCGCCCCACGTCTTCGCCGGCTCGGTCATGACCAATGTGGCGTTGGGGCGCGCGGAGGTGGGCACCTCGGAGGTCGCCGAGGCGATGCGCTTCGCGTCGCTCGACGCTGTGGCGCAGGCGCATCCCGGCGTGACGCTCGGAGAGGGCGGCCATGGCCTGTCCGGCGGAGAAGCCGTGCGGCTCGCGCTCGCGCGCATCGCGGTGCATTCGCATGCCGACCTGCTGCTGGTGGACGAACCGACGGCCCACCTCGACACCGAAACGGCCGAGCGCGTGGCCGATGCGCTGGTGGCGCTGGCGCGTGGCAAGACCCTCGTCGTCGCCACGCACGACCCGGTGCTGGCCGCGCGCATGGACCGCGCGGTGAACCTAGGCGTCGAAGCGTTGGAGAAGGCCGCATGAAGGCGTCGCCTCTCGTCGCTGCGAACTGGCGCGATCTGCGCCTGGTGCTGCGCCCCTTCCTTGCCGCGCAGCCGTGTCCCCTGCTGCTGGGTTGCCTGCTCGCGGCAGTCACCGTGCTTGCAGGCATGGCACTGCTGGGGCTTTCGGGCTGGTTCATCACCGCGACCGCATTGGCCGGCCTTCATGCGGCCACGGCCTTCACCTTCGACGTGTTCATGCCGTCGGCCGGCATCCGTTTGCTGGCGCTCGGGCGCACGGCATCGCGCTACGGCGAGCGGCTGGTGACACACGACGCGACCTTCGCCGTGCTCGCCGCGCTGCGCGTTCGCCTGTTCCGCGGTTGGGCGAGGGCCGAGGCGGCGCGCGAACTGCTGATGCGCCCGGCCCGCCTGCTGTTTCGCCTGACGGCCGACATCGATGCGCTGGAGTCGCTCTACCTTCGCCTGTTCGTGCCGGCCGCTGCCGCATTGGGCGCCGCATTGCTGGCCGGCCTCGTGCTCGGCTTCATGCACACCGGCATGGGCATCGCGCTGATGCTCTGGCTCGTGGTCGCCGGCTGGGGCATTGCGCTCCTCGTCGCAAGGCGCGCGCGCCGGCCGGCCGTGCAGCGGGCGCATGCCATGGAAGCGCTGCGCGCACGCGCGGTCGACCTCGTGGCGGGGCAGACCGACCTGGTGATGGCAGGCCGCATCGGCGCTCAGCGCGAGGCATTGAAGAATGCCGACATGCACCTCGCCAACGCCGACCTCGCGCTGAACAAGCTCGAAGCGGCTGCTGGTCTGGCCTATGGCAGCGCAAGCACCCTGACCCTCGTCGGCGTGCTGCTGGCTGTCGGCGTGCTGGTAGGCGAGGGCGTCATCGGCGCCCCCGCCGCGGCGCTGGCGTTGCTGGTGGCGCTCACTGCGGCCGAACCTTTCGCGGCCTTGCGCCGTGGTGCGCTCGATGCGGGCCGCACGTGGCTGGCGGTGCGGCGCCTTGCACCGCGCATGGCTTCGGAAGACGGCGAGGTTGCCGCGACGCACGCTCACGACTCAGCGTTTGCGGTGCAGCTGGAGGGCGTCACCGTGGCTCACCCGGGCAGCCGCACGCAAGTGTTGAGCGACGTGTCGCTGACCCTGAACGCAGGCGAGCGCGTCGCGCTGATCGGCGCAAGCGGCGCCGGAAAGTCCACGCTGCTCGCGGCTATCGCCAACGAGATCACGCCGGAGTCCGGCAGCGCGAGCGCGCAACCCGCATGCCTGCTCACGCAGCGCACCGAACTGTTCCAGGACAGCCTGCGCGACAACCTCCGCCTTGCAGCCCCCGACGCCACCGACGACCAGTTGCACGCCGCACTGCGCGCCGCAGGTCTAGAAAGCGACGTGCGCGCAATGGCCGCGGGCCTCGACACCCGCCTCGGCGAAGGCGGCCTCGGCCTCTCGGGCGGGCAGTCGCGCCGGCTCGCACTGGCCCGCCTGCTGCTGCGCCCCGTGCCGCTCTGGCTGCTCGACGAACCGACCGAAGCGCTCGATACCACTACCGCGCACGACGTGCTGCACCGCCTTGCGCAACACGCCGGCCGGCGCACCTTGCTGATCGCCACGCACCTGCGCCGCGAAGCTGCGCTGGCCGACCGCATCGTGTGCATGAACCAGGGCCGCATCACCGCCGACCTGCGGCGCGGCAGCGGTGCCTTCGACACTGCGCTGCGCAGCCTGCGGCCGGATTGATTTCAGAACGGGAAAACAGGGAACACAAAGGAAGACTCATGGACCTCGACATCGTCGCGCTATCGCGCCTGCAGTTCGCCGTCACGGCGCTGTATCACTTCCTGTTCGTGCCGCTGACGCTCGGGCTTTCGATCATCCTTGCCATCATGGAGACGGTCTACGTGATGACCGGCCGCACGATCTGGCGCGACATGACGAAGTTCTGGGGCGTGCTGTTCGGCATCAACTTCGCAATGGGCGTGGCCACCGGCATCGTGATGGAGTTCCAGTTCGGCATGAACTGGAGCTACTACAGCCACTACGTCGGCGACATCTTCGGCGCGCCGCTGGCCATCGAGGGGCTCATGGCCTTCTTCATGGAGGCCACCTTCGTCGGCCTGTTCTTCTTCGGCTGGGACAAGCTCTCGAAGGTGGGCCACCTCATTGCGACGTGGGCCGTGGCCATCGGCTCGAACTTCTCGGCGCTTTGGATCCTGATCGCCAACGGCTGGATGCAGAACCCCGTGGGCGCGGCCTTCAACCCGCAGACCATGCGCATGGAAGTGACCGACTTCGCCGCGGTGCTGACCAACCCGGTGGCGCAGGCCAAGTTCGTGCACACCGTGTCGGCGGGGTACGTGTGCGCCGCGGTGTTCGTGCTCGGCGTGTCGGCCTGGTACGTACTCAAGGGTCGTCACCTCGAACTGGCAAAGCGCTCGATGACCGTCGCGGCCTCCTTCGGCCTCGCCGCGGCGCTGTCGGTGGCGGTGCTCGGCGACGAAAGCGGCTACCTCTCGGGCGAACACCAGAAGATGAAGCTGGCCGCCATCGAAGCCATGTGGGAAACGCAACCCGCGCCCGCCGCCTTCACCGTCATCGGGTTTCCCGACCAGGAGGCGCGCGAGACGCACTACGCCATCCACATTCCGGCGGTGATGGGCCTGATCGGCACGCGATCGCTCGACACCGTGATGCCCGGCATCGACGAGCTCGTGAAGCGCGCCGAAGCCCGCATCCGCGAAGGCCTCAAGGCCTACGACGCGCTGCAGAAGATCCGCGAAGCCGGCGGCACCGGCAAGGTCACGCAGGGCGTGCGCGGCGACTTCGAGGACAACGGCATCAACATGGGCTACGCGCTGCTGCTCAAGCGCTACGTGGACGACCCTCGCACCGCCACCGACGAGCAGATCGCCAAGGCCGCGTGGGACACCGTGCCGCAGGTGGCGCCGCTGTTCTGGCTGTTCCGCGTGATGGTGGGCATCGGCATGCTGCTGATCGTGCTGACGGGCATCTTCTTCGTGCTCTCGGCGCGCCGCAGGCTCGACCGCTACCGCTGGCTGCTGAAGCTCGCCGTGTTCGCGATTCCGCTGCCGTGGATCGCCATCGAGTCGGGCTGGCTGGTGGCGGAGTTCGGCCGCCAGCCGTGGGTGATCGAAGGCGTGCTGCCGACCGCGGTGGCCGTGTCGAACCTCGGCGTGAAGACGCTGCTTCTCACGCTCGCGGGCTTCATCGCGATCTACAGCACGCTGCTCGTCATCGAGATGAAGCTGATGCTCAAGGCCATCCGCAAGGGGCCCGAGGCCGAGCACGCGCCCCACGAGGGCGACACCCGCTCGCACATTCCGCCGGCGCACACCGCCGCTGTTTCAACCACCGGGAGCGCCGCATGATCCTCCACACACTCCTCGACTACGACACCTTGCGCGTCATCTGGTGGCTGCTGATCGGTGTGCTGCTGGTGGGCTTCGCCGTGACCGACGGCTTCGACCTGGGCAGCGGCATGCTGCTGCCTTTCGCGGCGCGCAACGACATCGAGCGCCGTGTCGTCATCAACAGCGTGGGCCCGGTGTGGGAGGGCAACCAGGTGTGGCTGATCCTCGGCGGCGGTTCGATCTTCGCGGCCTGGCCGCAGCTGTACGCCGTGTCGTTCTCGGGCTTCTACCTGGCGATGTTCGTGATTCTCACGGCGCTGATCCTCCGGCCAGTGGCCTTCAAGTTCCGCAGCAAGCGCGAGTCGCCGCAATGGCGCGCGCGCTGGGACGGCGTGCTGTTCTTCAGCGGCTTCGTGCCCGCGCTGATCTGCGGCGTGGCCGTGGGCAACGTGCTGCAGGGCGTGCCGTTTCGCTTCGGAAACGATATGCACATCTTCTACGACGGCGGCTTCTTCGGCCTGCTGAATCCGTTCGCCGTCCTGTGCGGGCTGGTGTCGGTGGCAATGCTCGTGATGCACGGCGCTTCGTGGCTGCTGCTGAAGACGGCGGGGCCGGTGGCCGAGCGTGCGCGCAGCTACGGCATGGTCGCCGCGGTGCTCACCATCGCGCTGTATGCGCTGGCCAGCGTGCTGCTGGCGACGAGCATCGGCGGCTATCGCATCAGCAGCGTGATCGATGCGGCAGGACCGTCGAACCCGATGTTGAAGACTGTCGAGCTGCATGCCGGTGCATGGACCGCCAACTATGCGGCGCACCCGTGGACATGGGCCGCACCGGCCGCGGGCTTCGTCGGCGCGCTGGGTGCGCTGCTCGGCCTCGCGCTGCGCCGCCCGGTGCTCGCGCTGCTGGCGGCGGCGCTCGGCATCGCGGGCATCATCCTCAGCGTGGGGGCGTCGATGTTCCCGTTCATCCTGCCGTCGTCGATCGATCCGCGCGCGAGCCTCACGGTGTGGGACTCGTCGTCGAGCCACCTCACGCTGTTCGTCATGCTGGTGGTCACGGCCTTCTTCATTCCCCTGATCGTGGCCTACACCACCTGGGTCTACCACGTGCTGTGGGGCAAGGTCGACGAACAGGCGATCCGCGACGAGAGCGGCCACGCCTACTGAACGGAGGAAAAAAAGATGTGGTACTTCGCCTGGATCCTCGGCCTGCCGCTGGCAGCTGCTTTCGCCGTGCTCAATGCCATGTGGTACGAACTCATGGACGACGACGCCATCCGCAGGGAGAAGCTGGAGATGCCTGAAGCGCCGCAGGGGCAGGAGCGGCTTTGAGAGTCCGGGGTACGTGCACAGGCCACCGGGTACTCCCCTCCGCGAATGTCCCCCGCCTTCGGCTCCTCCTTTATTTCGCTGCGGGGAGCACCCGGTGCCCTGTGCCCGATGGGCCTGAACGATCACGCCGATGGGGTGCCTTGCGCAGCGAAATAAAGGAGGAGGCCGCAGGCCGGGGGACATTCGCGGAGCAAGGTACCCCGTCGGCGTGAGCGCGCCCCGAACAGAACTCCCTTCAACCCGCCGGCTTTTTATTCTTCGCCGAGCCCCCCGTGATGCGGTCCTTGAGCGTCAGCACCTTCGTCACGGTCGCGCCCATGCCCATGAGCTTCATGGCGGTCTCGGGCGCGAGCCGCTGCACGTCGTCGAACCATTTCATCAGCCGGTCGATCAGGTCGTGCATCTCGCGCATGCGCTCCTGCGCGTGGCGTTCGGCGTCGCTGGTGGGTGATTCGAGCAGCGCGTTGCGCAGCATCGAGAGCGTGGGTTCGATCTCGCGGCGGCGGCGCTCCTCGGCCAGCACGCGAAAGATTTCCCACACGTCCGAGGGGGCCTCGAAGTATTCGCGCCGGTCGCCCGCGTGATGCCGCAGGTGCACCAACCGCCAGGCCTGCAGTTCCTTCAAGCCCATGCTGACGTTCGAGCGTGAGAACTCGAGCATCTCGGCAATCTCGTCGGCATTGAGCGCGTGCTCGGAAATGAAGATCAGCGCATAGATCTGGCCGACGGTGCGGTTGATGCCCCACTTGCTGCCCATTTCCCCGAAGTGAGCGACGAACTGGCGGTTGAGCGGGGGGAGGGTGGCGGTGGGCATGGGCAGATTTTCGTTGCGAATTGCTGTAGCTTCAAGAAAGACTGAATCCGGCTGACCGGCGGCCACCTCGCCGCTCGGGAAGCAAGCTGCTTCAACCGCGCTCAGGCGGCCTGCGCATCGGCGAAGCGCCGCAGGTGCGCGATGAAAGTCGCTGCCGTCTCTGACAGCGGCTCACCGATGCGTGTGAGCACGCCGAAGCCCTTGAGATCCTTGCCGATCGGCACGGGCAGTACGCGCAGCAGCTTCGCACGCACGTGGTCGCGGACGACGGATTCCGGCAGGGCGCCCACGGCATCGCTGGCCTGCAGCAGCTGCAAGGTGGCGAAGACCGATGCGCATTCCACGAGGTTGGCCGGCGTGCTCCGTCCCACCGAGGTGAATTCTTCCTCCATCAGCTGCCGGGCCGGGCTGGCGAGAGGCTGAAGAATCCAGGGCCAGGCCGTGAGCGCTTCGAGCGTCAGGCCGCGCTGGCGTATGCAAGGGTGCCCGCGCCGCACCACCACCTGCATGGTCTCGTTGGCCAGCGGTGCGAACGCGAAGGTGTTGTGCTGCTCGAGCGAGGAGAAGCGCCCGACGGCGAATTCGATCTCGTGCCGCTCGAGCAGGGCGCCGACCTGGTCGCTGGTTTCGCCGAGGAGGCGGACGTTGAGGAGCGGGCGCTCGCGCTTGATTTCCGCCATTGCGCGCGCCACGAGGTCGGGGGCCGCGCCCATGATCGCGCCGATGACCAGCTGGCCGTGACCGCCGCGCCGCTTGATCTCTAGGCCTTCGAGGAAGCGGGACAGGCCGGACTGCGACTGGCGCGCGTAGGCGACGACTTCCTCACCGAGCGGCGTGGGACGCAGGCCACGCGAGTGGCGTTCGAACAGTGGAAACCGGAACGCCGATTCGATGTCCGCCAGCATCTTGGTGGCCGAGGGTTGCGTCACGCTGATCGCCGACGCGGCCTGCGCGAGCACCGGGTTGTCCGCCAACGCGGCGAGCAGCGCCCAGTGCTTCAGCCGCAGGCGATTGATGAGCCGGGGCGCGCTGTTGGGGCTGTCGATTCGATATTCCATTTTGGAAATGCTAATGCCAAATTTTCGATTGGATCGTAATGGCGGCGGCTTCTAGAGTCCAGGCCTCGAACATCAAGGAGACAACCATGAGACTGCTGCGATATGGCCCCGCGGGCCAGGAACGACCGGGCCTGCTCGATGCCGACGGGATCCTGCGGGACCTGTCGTCCTTTGCGCCGGACATCAACGGCGACGTGCTTTCACCCGCGAGCCTTGCCAGGCTCGCGGCGCTCGACCCGCAGGGCTTTCCGGCCGTGCAGGGCCAGCCGCGGCTGGGTGCACCGGTTGCAAACATCGGCAAGTTCATCGCGATCGGCCTGAACTACGCCGACCATGCGGCCGAGTCGAACCTGCCGCTGCCGACCGAGCCGACGGTCTTCACCAAGGCGATTTCCTGCATCGTTGGCCCCAATGACGATGTCACCATTCCGCGCGGGTCGGCCAAGACGGACTGGGAAGTCGAGCTGGGCTTCGTGGTCGGCACGCGCGCAAGCCATGTGCCGAAGGAACGCGCGCTGGAGCACATCGCGGGCTACGTGCTCGTCAACGACGTGTCCGAGCGCGCCTTCCAGATCGAGCGCGGCGGCACCTGGGACAAGGGCAAGGGTTGCGACACCTTCGGCCCGATCGGCCCCTGGCTCGTGACACGCGACGAAGTGGGGGATGCGCAGCAGCTGCGCATGTGGCTCGACGTGAACGGCCAGCGCCGCCAGACCGGCAACACCGCAACGATGGTGTTCGACTGCGCAACGATCCTGAGCTACCTGAGCGAGTTCATGACGCTGATGCCGGGTGACGTGGTCACCACTGGCACGCCGCCCGGCGTCGGCATGGGCATGAAGCCGCAGCCCGTGTACCTCAAGCCCGGCGACGTGATGGCCCTGGGCATCGACAAGCTCGGCACGCAGCGGCAGACGCTGGTCGCATGGAAGGAGGCCGCATGACCGCTGCCTTCTACGCCAACCGCTTCGCGGGCCGCCGCGCCATCGTCACCGGCGGTGCCGCCGGCATCGGCCTGACCTTTGCCACGCGTTTCATCGCCGAAGGCGGCTCCGTGAGCCTGTGGGACATGAACCAGGAGGCGCTGGACCAGGCGAGCGCCGCACTCGGCGCCAGGGCCTTCGGCGTCAAGGTCAACGTGGCCGACTGGAATGAGGTCGAGGCGGCGGCCGCAGCGTCTGCCGCGCAGCTCGGCGGCGGCATCGACGTGCTCGTGGCCTGCGCGGGCATCACCGGCCCCAACGTGCCGCTGGCGGAGTACCCGGTGGACCAGTGGCGACGGGTGGTCGACGTCAATCTGAACGGGCTCTTCCACTGCAACCGCGCGGTGGTGCCGTACATGCAGGCCGGCAACTACGGCCGCATCGTCAACGTGGCCTCGGTGGCGGGCAAGGAGGGCAATCCCAACGCCTCGGCCTACAGCGCATCGAAGGCGGCGGTGATCGGGCTGACCAAGTCGCTCGGCAAGGAACTCGCCAAGGCCAACATCACTGTCAACGCCGTGACGCCGGCGGCCGTGAAGACCGCGATCTTCGACCAGATGTCGCCCCAGCACATCGAGTTCATGCTGTCGAAGATTCCGATGGGACGCTTCGGCACGGTGGACGAGATCGCGGCGGTGATCGGCTGGCTCGCGAGCGAGGAGTGCTCGTTCACCACGGGCAGCGTGTTCGACGCCTCGGGCGGCCGCGCCACCTATTGAGGGCGCCGCGGCGCACCTCGAACAAACAAACATAAATACCGGAGACCTCGATCATGAATTCAATCGCCACGAGCACCGCGCTCGACAAGGTGATCGCCAAGGCGATCCGCCGCCTGGTGCCCTTCCTGCTGCTGATGTACGTGCTGGCCTTTCTCGACCGCGCGAATGTCGGCTTCGCCAAGAAGGCCTTCCAGCTCGATACCGGCCTGTCGGACGCCGTGTTCGCCTTCGGCGCCGGCGTCTTCTTCATCGGCTATGCGCTGTTCGAAGTGCCGAGCAACCTGATCATGCATCGCGTCGGCGCACGCGTCTGGATGTGCCGGATCATGGTGACCTGGGGCCTCGTGTCGGCCGCGCTCATGTTCGCACACAACGAGACCAGTTTCTACGCACTGCGCTTCCTGCTCGGCGTGGCCGAGGCGGGCTTCTTTCCCGGCGTCATCTACTTTCTCACGCGGTGGTTCCCGGCCAGGGCGCGCACACGCGTGATCGGCATGTTCTATTTCGGCGCGCCGCTCGCATTCATCTTCGGCAGCCCACTGTCCGGCCTGCTGCTCGAACTGAACGGCGTGGGGGGGCTGAAGGGCTGGCAATGGCTGTTCCTGGTCGAAGGCGTGATGGCGTCGCTGGTCGGCGTGTGGGCCTATTGGTACCTGGACAACAAGCCGCAGGACGCACGCTGGCTGTCCGCCGACGAGCGCTGGACGCTGGAGCGTGCCATCGATGCGGAAGAGGAACAGAAGACCGCGCACGGCCCCGCCACGGTGCTGAAGGCGCTGACCAATGGCCGCGTGCTGTTCCTCTCGCTGATCTACTTCCTGATCCAGGTCAGCGTCTATGGCGTGGTGTTCTACCTGCCGACCCAGGTGGCGGCCCTGCTCGGCAAGAACGTGGGGCTGCTGGTGGGCTTCGTCACCGCCATTCCCTGGGTCTGCGCACTGGTGGCCGCGTACTTCGTGCCGCGCCTGGCGGAGCGCAGCGGCAAGCATGCGCTGATCGCCCTGGTGGTGATGGCGATCTCGGCGGCCGGCATCGCGGTGTCGGTCAATGCAGCCTCGCCGCTCGTCGCACTGATCGCGCTGTGCTTCGCGGCCGCCGGCTTCATTGCGGTGCAGCCCGTGTTCTGGAGCTTCCCCACCGCGTACCTCGGCGGCGCGGCGGCGGCGGGCGGGATCGCGCTGATCAACTCGCTAGGCGCGATGGGCGGTTTTGTCGCCCCGAACGTCAAGACCTGGGCCGAGCGCGCCTTCGCATCTCCCAGCGCGGGGCTGAACCTGCTGGCGGCCACCACGGTGGTCGGCGCCATGCTGTTCCTGGCACTGCGCCAGACGCGCGGCGCCGCAGTGGCAAAGGCCGCCGCGTAGCACCGCCCTTCATCTCTCTGCTCGACGAAAGGACTTCCCATGAGCATGCCCATCATCAAGCACGTGCGCGCCTTCACCATCCGCGGTGGCGGCGCCGACTACCACGACCAGGCCGACGGCCACTGGATCGACGACCACATCTCGACGCCCATGAGCAAGTACCCCGAGTACCGGCAGAGCCGCCGCAGCTTCGGCCTCAATGTGCTCGGCACGCTGGTGGTGGAGATCGAGGCCAGCGACGGGACCGTCGGCTTCTCGGTCACGACCGGCGGCGACCTCGGCTGCTGGATCGTCGAGAAGCACCTGGCCCGCTTCGTCGAGGGCGCCAGCGTGACGGACATCGAGAAGATCTGGGACCAGATGTACAACGCCACGCTGTTCTATGGCCGCAAGGGCATCGTGCTCAACACCATCTCCGGGGTTGACCTGGCGCTGTGGGACCTGCTGGCCAAGGTCCGCAAGGAGCCGGTCCATGCGCTGCTCGGCGGCCCGGTGCGCGACGAACTGAGCTTCTACGCCACCGGCGCCCGGCCCGACCTCGCGAAGGACATGGGATTCATCGGCGGCAAGATGCCGCTGCACCACGGGCCGGCCGAGCGCGAGGAGGGCCTGAAGAAGAACCTCGATATGCTGGCCGACATGCGCGCCAGGGTGGGTTCCGACTTCTGGCTCATGCTGGACTGCTGGATGAGCCTGGACGTGGAATACGCCACGCGCCTGGCGACGGCCGCGCGCAACGAGTTCGGTCTCAAGTGGATCGAGGAGGCGTTGTCGCCCGACGACTACTGGGGCTACGCCGAACTGCGCCGCAACGTGCCGCGCGGCTTGCTGGTGAGCACTGGAGAGCACGAAGCCACGCGCTGGGGTTTCCGGCTGCTGCTGGAGATGGAGTGCTGCGACATTCTGCAGCCCGACGTCGGCTGGTGCGGTGGCATCACCGAGCTGATCAAGATCTCGAACCTGGCCGATGCGCACGGCAAGCTGGTGGTGCCGCACGGCTCGTCGGTCTACAGCTACCACTTCGTCATCACGCGCCACAACAGTCCGTTCGCCGAGTTCCTGATGATGGCGCCGAAGGCCGACGAGGTGGTGCCGATGTTCAACCCGCAGCTTCTCGACGAGCCGGTGCCGGTCAACGGCCACATGAAGGCCTCCGCGCTCGATGCGCCGGGCTTCGGCGTGCGGCTGAACCCGGACTGCGCGCTGCACCGTCCGTTTCCGAGGTGAGCGTGCCTAGCTGCTGTTGCGCTTGAACAGCTTCGCGATGCCCCACAGCGCCGCACCGCCCGCCACCACGGCCAACTTGGCGAACTTGGCCAGGAAGGCCAGCGCAATCGCGAACAGGCCCAGCTTCTTCACCGCCACGCCAGCCACCAGCGCGGCCAGGCCGTAGGCGGCGACCTTGTCGGTCGACGAATTGAAGTCCGCGTACTTCTTGCCGTCGTCGTACTGGATCGCGGCAAGCAGCTTGCTCGCGTCGGGTTTGTACTTGTCGAGGTCCTTGGCGTTGGTGATGAGGTTCAGGCTCAGGTAGCCGTCGCGGCCCAGCGCGTAGGTGTTGTAGTTGACGCCCTGGCTGCCGTCGGTGCTGCCCTTGCGCTGGGACAGGGCCGACCACACGAGGCGGTGCGATGCAGCCTCGTACTGCGGCTTCTGCGCCCAGCCCGTCACCTCGATGGCGGGGATGCTGCGCTTGGCGCGTTCCTCGTTCGCTGCCTCGGTGCCTTCCTTCAGGCTCTTGAGCAGGTCGTCGGCGTTCCAGTCCTTCGCATCGTCGTCCTTGATGTAGCCCTCTTTGACGAACTTCACGACGGCCATCCAGTCGGCGTCGTCGGCGGGGAAGATGGCGCCGACGAAGGTGTCGTCGGTGCACCCATGCTGCGCATCAACTGCGCGGCGGCGGGCGTCGGCACCCACACATAGCCCGCGGGCAGCTGCAGGTGGGCCTGGTCGCGCAGCACGATGTCGGCGGGGCCGGCTTTCTGCACGGCCTTGGCGGCCTTGAAGGCCGCGTCCCGTTCTGCTTCCAGCGAACTGGCGGTCGAAGCGGGGGCGGTCGGGGTGGTGCTGGTCGGCGATGCGGCGTGGCCGGTGTGGGCCACGAAAGCGGCGCACGCGAGCAGCACGCCGGCCGTCAGGCGGGTGGTTTGAATACGCAAGTTCTCTCTCCTCGGTTGTTGTCTGTTTGGCGAGCCGGAGGAGTTTAAAGAACTAGGTGTCGCTCCACTTCCTGAGCAGGTTGTGGTACGTGCCCACGAGCGTGCGGCGCGCCGATTCGTCGGCGCCGCTCTGGTTGAGCCGCTGGATCGCGTTGTCCATGTCGAACAGCAGCGCGCGGTCGCCCGCGTCGCGCACGAGGCTTTGCACCCAGAAGAAACACGCCACGCGCACGCCGCGTGTGATGGGCGTCACCTGGTGCAGACTGGTGGCGGGGTACAGCACCATGTCGCCGGCCGCGAGCTTCACGGTCTGCATGCCGTGCGTGTCTTCCATCTGCAGCTCGCCGCCGTCGTAGCTGTCGGCGTCCGACAGGAACAGCGTGGCCGACAGGTCGGTGCGCAGCTTGCGGCCGGTGCGCGGGTCGATGCGCACGCCGCCGTCCACGTGCAGGCCGAAGCGCATGCCTTCGCTGTAGCGGTTGAACATCGGCGGGTACAGCAGGTTCGGCAGTGCCGCGCTGATGAAGGTCGGGTGGCGTTCGAGCGCGCTCGCCACGATGGACTGGCATTCGTGCGCCACCGCCGAGCCTTCGTCGATCTGCTGGTTGAACTTGACCGGCGCGCCCTGGTGGCCCGCGGTGACGCGGCCGTCGACCCACGCATCGCCGGCCGCGTCGAGGCGCGCTCGGACCGCCGCGAGCGCTTCGCGGTCCAGGACGCCGGGGATGCAGACCAGCATGGCGAATCGTCTTCTTCTTCAGGGCCTCAAAGGCGGTAGGTGAGCGACAGCGTGGCGGCGCGGCCCGAGCCCGGCACTGCACGGCCGCCGTCGGAGGGGATCAGCGCGTCGTAGTAGTGGCGGTTGGCCAGGTTGAACAGGTTCAGCCGGATGTCGTACTTGGGCTGATGGTAAGCCACCATCGCGTCGAGGCGCGCGTAGCCGCCGACCTGCACGAGGTTGGTGTTGTTCGCGAAGCGCTTCGCGCTGTAGGTGGTGCCGCCGCCGATCTCCCACTCGGGCGTGATGGCGTAGGTGGCCCACAGGCTGGCCGCGTCCTTCGGCGTGTTGGCGGGCGTCTTGCCGAGCGTGCCGGGCGCGATGCCGTTGACGATGGTGGCGTCCAGGTGCGTGTAGGCGCCGAACAGCTGCAGCTTGTCGGTCACCCGGCCCGCGACACCGGCGCGCGCGCCGTTCACGCGCACCGTGCCGGTCGCGCTGTAGGTGCCGTCGCTGTTCTGCGAGCGCGCGTTGGTCTGGGTGATCTGGAAGGCGGCCGCGCTCAGCGAGAGGTTGCCGTCGTTCAGGTCCCACTTGCCGCCGAGTTCGTAGGCCTTGTTCTTCTGCGGCGGCAGCGGCTGCGTGCTGCCGGTGGTGGCGACCAGCTGTTCGAGCGAGGGGTTGAACGAGGTGCTGTACGACACGTAGTACGACTGCGAGGGAGTGGGCTGCCAGATCGCGCCGGCGCGCACGCTGGTGAAGTCGACGGTCTGGCTTTCGCTGGCGAGCGTGGTCGCGGTCGGGATGCTGTTGTAGACGCTTGCGCGGTAATGGTCCTGCCGCACGCCGGCCACCAGCTTCCATTGGGGGCCCAGCTCGATGGTGTCGTTGACGTAGCCGGCCACCGTGGTGGCGCTGGCTGTGGCGAGGTTGCCGGGCAGGCTGGGCGCGGTGCTCGGCGTGTTGCCCTGGTAAGGCGCGAGCAGCGGTGAGCATGTCGCGTAGCCGCTGGTGCCGCCCGCCGGGTTCAGCGCGACGCCGTTGCAGGTGCCGTTGCGGTAGTAGGCCTGGTTGTCGTAGGTGTCATGGCCCAGCTCCAGACCTGCGAGCAGCGTGTGCTTGATGGCGCCGGTCGTGAACTTCGTGTTGAGCTCGGTCAGGTTGAACAGCGACTTGTCGTGGATCGTGCGGTCATGACTTTGCTGGCGCACCCACAGGCTGCTCAGCGGCAGCGACGAGAACGCGGCCGCGGGCGCGGCCGTGGTGCCGGTGGAGAAGGGCGTGAACACACCCTTGGCCGACAGCGTGCCGATGCCCTGCGGCGCCGTCTCGCGCGCGTCGGTGGTCACGTCGTTGTACTGCGTCTGGTTGCGGATCGACGTGTCGGGCGTGAGCTTGTGCTGGATCACGGCGCTGAAGGCCTGGATGTCGGAGATCGTGCGGTCATCGCCGAAGCCATAGGCCGTGTCGCGGTCGACTTTGGCCGGGTGGCCGTTGAGCGGCGGCACGCCGTAGTCGGGCTGGTCGCGGTTGTGCTGCACCAGCGCCGAGAGCGTGACCTGCGTCGGCGTGTTGATGCCGAACTTCAGCGAGGCATCGAGGCCGAAGTCCTTCAGCTTCGTCTGCTCGCGCGTGCTGGCGTCGCCCTGCTGGCCCATGGCCGCGATGCGGAAGGCCGAGGTGTCGGACAGCGGGCGGTTGATGTCGATCGTCGAGCGCACGAGGCCCGTGGTGCTGGCCGACACCGAGACCTCGCCCGCGGGCGTGAGCGATGGCTTCTTCGTGACCTGGTTGATCACGCCGCCGGTGGAGCCGCGGCCGAACAGCATCGACGAGGGGCCCATCAGCACCTCGACCGATTCGAGCGCGAAGGTGTCACGGTAGTACTGGGCGCGGTCGCGTGCGCCGTCCAGGTAGATGTCGGTGCGCGCCGAGAAGCCGTTGAGGTTGATGTTGGTGCCGATCTGCCCGCCCTCGGCGCCGCCGATGGTCAGGCCCGGCACGTTGCGCAGCGCGCTCGCGAGCGAGGTGGCGCCTTGCGACTGCATCACGGCCTGGTTGATGACGGTGACGGACTGCGGCGCATCGCGCAGGTCGGCCGGCAGGCGGTTGAGCGAGGCGGGGTTGGCGCCGAAGCCGGTCTTGTCCTGCGCATCGTGGACCTGCACTTCGCGCAGCGTGGTGGGCACGGAGGTGCCGGCAGCGGACGAGGGCGTGGGGACGGGCGAGGACGCGGCGGGCTGCGCGACCTGTTGAGCGAACGCCGGGGGAAGGGAGGAAGCGCACAGGCCGATCAGGGCCAGTGCGATGGGCGTGCGGCGACGCATCGGGCGGGTGGGGGGAGTCATCGTGGAGCCTTCGGGAGGACGCAAACAAAAGCGTCGGCCGGCATTCTGACTGCGAATCACTCTTGTTTGAAATCTGCTGCACCAGGTGTATGGCCGAGGAGACAGCTACCCGTCTTTACATATGAAGTCAGGTTCCAGACAGGTTGGGTTGTCGGGAGTCAGGGTTGCATGCCGCGCCTCGACATGCGCCGACCCGCTAGCCTGCGAAACCGTCGGTCGCGCGCACCAGCCGGTCGAGGATGCCGGGCTCCGAATAGGCGTGCCCTGCGCCTTCGATCAGGTGGAACTCTGCTTCGGGCCAGGCCCTGTGCAGTGCCCAGGCGTAGCGCGCGGGGCAGGGCATGTCGTAGCGGCCGTGCACGATCACACCGGGAATGCCGTGCAGTTTGTGCGCGTCGCGCAGCAGCTGGCCTTCTTCGAGCCAGGCGCCGTGCACGAAGTAGTGGTTCTCCAGCCGCGCGAAGGCCAGCGCGAAATGATCGTCGGCATGCGTCTCGGCGAGCGCGGGGTTCGGCAGCAGGGTGATGGTCTCGCCCTCCCATACGCTCCAGGCGCGCGCCGCCTCGATGCGCGCCACCGGATCGTCGCCGGTCAGGCGCTTGCGGTAGGCCGCGATCATGTCGCCGCGTTCGGCCTCGGGAACGGGCGCCTGGAACTTCTCCCACTTGTCGGGGAACATCTCCGACACGCCGAACTGGTAGTACCACTGCAGCTCGGCCCGCGTCACGGTGTAGATACCGCGCAGCACCAGTTCGCTCACGCGCTCGGGGTGCTTCTGTGCGTAGGCGAGGGCGAGCGTGGAGCCCCATGAACCGCCGAACACCAGCCAGCGGTCGGCGCCCGCGCGCTTGCGCAGGCGCTCGATGTCGGCCACCAGGTGCCAGGTGGTGTTGGCCTCCAGGCCGGCGTGCGGCTGCGACTGGCCGCAGCCGCGCTGGTCGAACAGCATCAGGTCGTAGCGCGCCGGATCGAACAGCCGCCGATGCTCGGACGAGATGCCCCCGCCGGGCCCGCCATGCAGGAAGACCGCCGGCTTGGCGCCGGGCGTGCCCACGCGTTCGTAGCGGATGCGGTGGCCGTCGCCCACGTCGAGCATGCCGGTTTCGTAGGGTTCGATCAGGGGGTACAGCGGGTGCAGGTCGGGCATCGATGGTTCTCCTTTGGCGGTTGTTGGCGCTCCGAGGTCGAGCATATGGCCCCGGGGAAGGTGAGCGGCGGCAACGTGCCGGAGCTTGCCACGCATGTCGTCGAACACGGCTTGACGAGCCCGCAGGCCCTCCAGATACTCAACCGCATGGTTCACTCAACCGCTCACCCGGACGCCGTCACCCTCGACGTAGTCTTCGCCGCACTCTCCGATTCCACGCGCCGCGCGGTGCTCGAAACCCTGGGCGAACGCAGCCTCAGCGTGACCGAACTGGCCGAGCCGCACGACATGTCGCTCACCGGGTTCATGAAGCACCTGCGTGTGCTCGAGGATGCCGGCCTGATCTCGCGCACGAAAGAGGGGCGCATCGTGCGCTGCGCGCTGTCGCCCCGGCCCATGCAGGAGGCTGCCGTGTGGTTGTCGCGCTATGAAAGATTCTGGACCGGGCGCCTCGATGCACTGGCGCGCTTTCTCTATCACCAGGAGGAGACCGAATGGCGAACCCTTCCGCCCGAGACGCCGCCGAGCGTCCCTCGCTCACGCTCCGCCGGCACTACCGCGTTGCGGCCGACAAAGTCTGGCGCGCGTGGACCGACCCGCAAGCGCTGAAGCACTGGTTCGGGCCTGGGGAGATCGTCTCGGTTCCCATCGCTGAGGTCGACCTGCGCGTGGGCGGCCGCTTCCGCGTGGCCATGCTGGCGGCCGACGGTGAAACGCACGACGTGAGCGGCACGTATCTCCAAGTCGAGCCGAACCGCAAACTGGTCTTCAGCTGGGCATGGCGCAGCACGCCGGAGCGCGAGTCGCGCGTCACCGTGCGCATCGAACCCGATGCCGAGGGCTGCGAACTGGTGTTGCTGCACGAGCAGTTCTTCGACGAGGCTGCGCGCGACGGGCACAACCATGGATGGACCGGCGCTCTCCTCAAGCTCGAAAGCTGGCTGCTGCCGGCCGCGTAAAGCGTGTGCGCCCGAAGCCCCGGGTGCCGCCGCATTGCCGCAGCGCTGACGAAACCCCATACTGGGGCCATCCACGATGCGATAGACCAACGGAGCCTCCCATGAGCAACGAACTGCGCAAGAAGCTGCACGACCTGGCCGAACTCTGTGACAACACATCCGATCCGCAGACCAAGGCCATCATCGAGGCGATCCGGCTCCAGACGGCGGTGCTGAACGAACGGCTGTTTTCCATCGAGCTGCAGGTGGGCGCGCTGACCAAGCGCATAGAAAACACGACCGGCTGAGGGGCCGCCGCTTTGTAGGGATAATCCCGGCCATGAGCGGCAACACCTTCGGAACACTCTTCGCGGTCACCAATTTCGGCGAGTCGCATGGCCCGGCCATCGGCTGCGTCATCGATGGCTGCCCCCCCGGCATGGAACTCAGCGAGGCCGACATCCAGGCCGACCTGGACCGTCGCCGCCCCGGCACCAGCCGCCACGTCACGCAGCGCGCCGAGCCCGACGCGGTGCAGATCCTGTCCGGCGTCTACGAAGGCAAGACCACCGGCACCCCCATCGCGCTGCTGATCCAGAACACCGACCAGCGCAGCAAGGACTACGGGCAGATCGCCCAGCAGTTCCGCCCCGGTCACGCCGACTTCACCTACTGGAAGAAGTACGGCATCCGCGATCCGCGCGGTGGCGGGCGCTCCTCGGCGCGGCTCACGGCCCCCACGGTGGCGGCCGGTGCGGTCGCCAAGAAGTGGTTGGCCGAGAAATACGGCATGGTGTTCCGCGGCTGCATGACGCAGATCGGCGAAATCGCGATCCCGTTCGAGAGCTGGGACCACGTGCCCAACAACCCCTTCTTCGCGCCCGTGGCCGATGTGAGCGCGCTCGAGGACTACATGGACCGCCTGCGCAAGGCCGGCGATTCGTGCGGCGCGCGCATCCGCGTCACCGCCACCAAGGTGCCCGTCGGCCTGGGCGAACCGCTGTACGACAAGCTCGACGCCGAAATCGCCTACGCCATGATGGGCCTCAACGCGGTGAAGGCGGTGGAGATCGGTGCGGGCTGGGACAGCATCACGCAGCGCGGAACCACGCACGGCGACTCGATCACGCCCACCGGCTTCCTGAGCAATAACGCGGGCGGCATCCTGGGCGGTATCAGCTCGGGACAGGACCTCGAGGTGAGCATCGCGATCAAGCCGACCAGCTCGATCATCAGCCCGCGCCAGTCCATCGACATCCACAACAATCCCGTCGAGGTCGTCACCAAGGGCCGCCACGACCCATGCGTCGGCATCCGCGCGACGCCCATCGCCGAGTCACTGCTGGCGCTGGTGGTCATGGATCACGTGCTGCGCAACCGCGCGCAGTGCGGCGATGTACAGCAGGCTCCAGAAGCCACGTCGCCCCAGGCGTCCTTCCTGTAGTGTCCGCCCCGCCACCAGTGGCCGCCGGGCGCGGCCACCTGCTGGCGTTCGCTGGTCTGTCGGCCAGCTATTTCGCGCACATCGGCTTCTTCAATCCCTACCTGCCACTCTGGCTCAAGGACCTGGGGCTTCCGATCTTCACCATCAGCCTGCTGGCGTCGGTGCAGTCGATCACGCGGGTGTTCGCGCCGTACGCCTGGGGGGCGCTCAGCGACCACACGGGGCAGCGCGTCAAGCTGCTGCGCTTCAGCGCGGCGGTGGCGCTGCTCAGTTCCTTCGGGCTGTGGTGGCACGGCGGCGCCTGGTGGCTCGCGCTGGTGCTGCTCGTGATGTTCACCCACACCAGCTCGATGATGTCGCTCACCGAGGCCGCGATGGCGCAGCTGGTGGCCGGCGACTGGGGGCGCTACGGGCGCATCCGGCTGTGCGGCTCGGCCGGCTTTTTGCTCACGGTGTTTGTGGCGGGCGAGTGGTTCGAGCGCTTCGGCATGAAGCACTTTCCGGCCTGGGCGGCCGGCACGCTGGCCATCGTGCTGCTCGCGACGATGAAGCTGCCCGACGTGCGCGAGCCGCCCGCGGCCCACGATGCGGTGAGGGCGCCCATCGGCCCGGTGCTGCGCAACCCGGCGGTGCGATGGTTCTTCGCGGCATTGTTCTTCCAGGTGATGTCGCACTTCTCGGTGTATGCCTTCTTCTCGCTGTATCTCGATTCGATAGGCTACGGCAAGAGCACCATCGGCCTGCTGTGGGCGCTGTCGGTGGTGGCGGAGATCGTGTGGTTCTTCCTGCAGGGCCGGCTCATCGGCCTGATGCCGATGCCGCGCTGGATGCTGGTGTGCGGCATCGCGGCCGTGGCGCGGCTGGGGTTGACGGCAGGGCTCGGCGGCTGGATCGCGGCGCTCGTCGTGGCGCAGTGGCTGCATGCGCTGAGCTTCGCGGCGCACCACACGACCTGCATCGCTGTGGTGTCGCGCCGCTTCCCCGGCCATCTGCGCGGACGCGGCCAGGCGCTGTTCACGGTGATCGGCTATGGCTTCGGCGGTGTGCTGGGCGTGCTGCTTGGTGGCGCGGTCGCGCAGGCCTTCGGCTACCGCACGATGTTCACCGCGGCTGCGCTGCTGGCGGTGCTCGGCAGCCTGTGCGCATGGCGGGTGATGAAGCTGGAGCCGATGGAGCGAG
Organism: Variovorax sp. Root411; assembly: GCF_001425205.1. Classification (GTDB taxonomy): domain Bacteria; phylum Pseudomonadota; class Gammaproteobacteria; order Burkholderiales; family Burkholderiaceae_C; genus Variovorax. The sequence continues at coordinate 11,771 of NZ_LMDW01000019.1, read as the reverse complement.
TGCGCAACGCCTGAAGGCGAACCGGTGCACCGAAGTGTCACGGGCCTTGCACGCCCGTGTCATCGCAGCCTCCTACGCTGCGCGCTTCGCAATTTCTCCTCATTCCCATGTCCGTTTCCGACGATACGCGCGGCGCCCGCGCGCCGCGCATTGCCGCGCCTGCCGAACCGAGCAACACCCCATCGAATGGCAGTGACCACCACAGCACCCCACCGCGCCGCCAGGTGCTCAAGCTTGGCGCATCTCTGCTGACGGTCGGCGGCAGCAGCGCCTTGCTTGCTGCCTGCGGTGGTGGTGGCGGTGGTTCACCCGCCTTCGGTCCGCTGCCCGCGCCCGCGCCTGCGCCCACGTCGGCACCCCCGCCGTCCGCGCCACCGGCCGCCGCTGCCAAGATCTCCAGCTTCGCACTCGCCGTGATGCCCGACACGCAGTTCTATGCGCGCTACGCCACCGCCGCCGAGAGCGACCAGTACGACAAGCGCTTCGGCAGCGCACCGTTCGCCGCGCAGACGAAATGGATCGCCGCCAACGCCAAGGCGTTGAACATCCCGTTCACCATCCATCTCGGCGACGTGGTCGACCAGGTCGGCAAGCCCGACCAGTGGAAGGTGGCCGATGCCGCCATGAAGGTGCTCGAAGACGCGAAGCTGCCCTACAGCGTGCTCGCCGGCAACCACGACGTGCTGAAGGATTTCGACTACAGCATCGACCCCGTCGGCGGCACCGATGCCGACCGCGACCCCACCAAGGAGCCCTACATCCAGTGGTTCGGCCCCGAGCGTGCGAAGAAGCAGGCCACCTTTGGCGCACGCGACCCGAGCGGCTTTCACGAGTACCACGTGTTCGACGCGCAGGGCCAGAAGTTCATGGTGCTGTCGCTGTCGTGGCGCATCTCCACCGCGGGCATTGCCTGGGCACGCCAGGTGATCGCGAGCAACCCGACGCTGCCCGTCATTCTGGTGAACCACCAGTTGCTCAACATCGACGCCGACGGCAAGAGCCCGCTCGAAACCGACTACGGCAAGATGCTGTGGGAGAAGCTGATCCGCGACAACGACCAGATCTTCATGACGCTCAACGGCCACCATCACGGCGCCGCGCACCTCACGAAGACCAACGACTTCGGCCACAAGGTCGAGGAGATGGTGGTCGACTACCAGATGGCCTACCAGGGCGGCAACGGCCTGATGCGCCTCTACGAGTTCGACCTGACGAACAGGCAGATCAAGGTGCTGTCGTTCTCGCCTTGGGTGCCGCAGAAACCGGCCAATACGCTAAATACCTTCGACCAGGCCGTGCTCACCACCCCCAACGAGGCCTTCGTCATCGACATGGACTTCGCGCAGCGCTTCGCCGGGTTCAACAAGAGCTTCGGCACCGGCAGCGCCACCATCGACAACTCCCTGGTGGACCAGGCCCGCGCGATGATCCTGGCCAACTACAAGGACCCGGCAATGGTCGAGCAGCGGCCCGCCGCGAATTCGGACGACTACCCGAAGGTCGCGAACACGCTGGCGCACTGGCGCTTCTTTGGCGGCGCGGTCAACCAGCCTGTGCTGCCGGGCACGGTCGTCGCAGACGTCACGGGCAACAACCCGTTGCACCGCGATGCGCTGAACCAGGGCGGCGTGGTGGGAGCCGCCGATGGCGACATCGTGTGGACCGACGACCGCCATTACCTGTCGGCGGCGCCGGGCTCGGTGCGCTTCCTCAACACCAACAAGAACACGCCGCGGCTGAGCTACTTCCTCACCGACGTGGCGGCGCCGATCAACGCGCAGACGCTGGAGAACGGCTACACCGTCGAGGCCTTCATCAAGATCGACAAGAGCTGGACCAGCGGCAACCAAGCGTGGATGAACATCATGACGCGCGACGGCCGCCGCGGCGATCTTGCTGGCTACTCGGGCGGCGACCCGGAGTCCCCGCCGATGCTGTTCGCCATTTCGAGCCTGCGCGAGGTGCAGTGGGAAGTGGTGCCGAGCCCGGCCGGCACGCGCGCGCCCAAGGCCAATTGGTCGGGCGAAGTGATTGCCGACCGCTGGGTGCACGTCGCGATCGTGAACGACCCGGTGTCGCACGACACCACGATGTACGTCGAAGGCGCGCCGGTGCTGCGCAATGCGTCGGCCATCCCGGGCCTGGCCACGCTTTCGGCCACCTCGCCGTGGGTGGTGGGCGGCGGCTCGTGGGACGGTGCTCGCGCCGACGGCTTCTTCGGCAACATCGGCGAGGTGCGCGTGGCGGCGGCGGCTTTGACGCCCGCGCAGTGGCTGACGGCGCGCAAGGCGGCCTGAGCCATTGGATTTCTTGCGGGGATGAATTGCGGGGCTGATCCCGGGAGCATGGGATTTTTGCTATTGCGCACGGGTCTGCAATAACCCGCTCGAGTTGCCGATCGCCAGCAAGGCCTTTGATTGGGCTGCGCTGTCGGTCGGCCGCATCTTCATTTTTTGCATTGGGTCTTACGCAAATTGACCATTTAGAATAATTGGAAAGGTATTTCACGGGGAGGTGAGCATGACGCTCATTATTAAAACAATATTCTTATTGGTTTCATTGCATTTGGGTAATTTGGCTTATTTGCCAGATCCCGCGGCGCAATGACCCGCCGCGTCAGCATCCAGACGCCGCTGGGCGAGGCGTTGCAATTTCGCCAATTGGTGGGTCGCGAAGCGCTGAGCCAGCTGTACGCGTTCGACATCGAGCTGCTGGGTAACAGCAACGGCATCGACCCCAAGACACTGCTCGGCAAGGCCGTCACCGTGTCGGTGGAAACCGAGGGCGGCGTGCGCTACCTGGGCGGCATTGCCACGCGCTTCGGCCTCGAGCAGGAAGACGCGCGCCATTCCTTCTACCGCCTGGAATTGCGTCCCTGGCTGTGGCTGGCCACGCGGCGCAGCGACTTCCGCATCTTCCAGGGCAAGAGCGTGCCCGACATCTTGATGGAAGTGCTTGGCAGCTACGGCTACCCCATCGAGAAGAAGCTCACGCGCGGCGACTACCGGCGCTGGGACTACTGCGTGCAGTACCACGAGAGCGACTTCAACTTCGTCTCGCGCCTGTGCGAACTCGAAGGCATCTACTTCTACTTCAGGCACGAGGCGAGTCAGCACGTGCTCGTGTTCGCAGACGACATCGCAAACTCGCACAACCCGCTGCCCGGCGGGGAAGAGGTGCGCTACCACCCGCTGGAAAAGTCCGGCATGGGCCAGCGCGAGCGCATCTACGCGTGGGAGATCGCCGAAGAGGTGCGGCCCGGCCACCACTACAACGACGACTACGACTTCGAGAAGCCCAAGGCCGAGCTGTCGCACCTGCGGCAGATGCCGCCCGGGCACGACCACGACGCCTACGAGAACTACGAATGGCCCGGCGGTTTCGTGCAGCACGGCGACGGCGAGACCTATGCGCGCATCCGCAACGAAGAACAGCTCAGCCAGCGCAACCGCGTCACCGGCCGCTCCAACCTGCGCGAGCTGGCCACCGGCCATACCCTGCGGCTGACTGGCCACCCCAAGGCCGACCAGAACCAGCAGTACCTGCTCGTGGGCGTGAGCTACCACCTGCAGGAGAACCTGCAGGCCAGCGAAGGAGCCGACGGCACCGAAGGCTCCGTGCAGCGCTTCGCCTTCGACGCGCAGCCCACCAGCTACGCGTGGCGCCCGCAGCGCACCACCCCCAGGCCGCGCACGCGCGGGCCGCAGACCGCCAGGGTGGTGGGTCCGGCGGGCGAGGAGATCTGGACCGACCAGTACGGGCGCATCAAGGTGCAGTTTCACTGGGACCGCATCGGACAGGAGAACGAGCACTCCAGTTGCTGGGTGCGCGTGTCCACCGCATGGGCCGGCGCCACCTTCGGCATGACCAGCGTGCCGCGCATCGGCATGGAGGTCATCGTCGACTTCCTCAACGGCGACCCCGACTACCCCATCGTCACGGGCTGCGTGCACAACGCCGACACCATGCCGGCGTGGGAGCTGCCCGGGCAGAAGTACCTGTCGGGCATCCGCAGCCGCGAGTTGGGCGGGGGCCGAGGCAACCACATCGTGCTGGACGATACGACGGGGAAGATCCAGGCGCAGCTGCGCAGCGATCACCAGGCCAGCCAGTTGAGCGTGGGGCATATCGGGCGCATCGAGGACACGGCTGGGCGCAAGGAGCCACGAGGGCAGGGCTTCGAGCTGCGCACGGATGGGCATGGGGCGGTGCGTGCGGGCAAGGGCCTGCTGGTCACGACCGAGGCGCGGGCGAACGCGCAGGCGCATATGACCGACATGGGCGAGACCGTCGCGCGGCTCACACAGGGGCGCGACCTGCACGAGAGCCTTGGCGAGGTCGCGCGCAATGCCAAGGCGCACGAAGCGGGCGACCAGGATGAGGTTGCCAGGGGCCTGAAGGAGCAGATCGATGCGATCAAGGGGCAGGGCGGCAACAGGGGGCAGGGAGAGTTCCCCGAGTTCCAGGAGCCGCACCTCACGCTGGCCAGCCCCGCGGGCATCCAGAGCACGGCGCAGGGCTCCACCCACATCGTGAGCGTCGAGCACACGGCCATCACCAGCGGTGCGCATGCAAGCTTTGCGGCGGGCAAGAGCTTCCTGGTCAGCGCCAAGGATGCGGTGCGCATGGTCGCCTTCAACAACGGCATCCGCATGGCCGCCGCTGCAGCCGACATCGACATTACGGCGCTGAAGGACAGCATCAACGKSGGCACCAGCTACACGCGCTGGAATGCCGGCGGCATCGAGAGCGGGACCAATGGCCTGTGGCGTGCGCATGCCTCGTCGCATTCGATGGTGGGGCCGAAAAGCGATGGGCAGCCGCGGCTGCCGCAGCCGACGCAGCTCCCCAAGGGGCAGCTCGATCTGTACCACCAGTACATCAAGGGCGACGGCGCCAAGCGGCTCGGCGTGCGGCAGGGCGACTACACGGTGGTGGATTCCGAAGGCGCCACGCACAACGGCACGCTCGACGCCAACGGCTTCGCCTCGGTGTCCGGCCTGCCACTCGGGCAGGCGAAGGTCGTCTTCGGCAACGACCCGAGCGATCCGTGGGACAAGGGCAACTATTTCGCCCAGGCGGACCGCTGGCCGGCAAAGCCTGCAAGCGAGAACGCGGCCGAGTCGGAAGGCGGGGGCACGAGCTTCCTCGGCGGGCTGGGCCAGACGGGCGGTGCGCTCGGCAAGGCGGGCGGCGTTGTGAGCCAGGCCGGCCAGGTCGCAGGGACGGCGCAGCAGGCCGTTGGCGCCGCGCAGGCGATTCAACAAGGCGGGGCCAAGGCGCTGCTCGGCCAGGCGGCCACCGGCATGGCCACACAGGCGATCGGCTCCAGGTTGCCCGCGGGGCTGCCCAGCCTCAAGGCCAGCACGCTGATGGCTGGCGTCCCGAAGCTGCCGGGCGGCGTGCCAGGACAGACACCGGGATTCGTGGGCTGAGCTTCAGCACCGCATCGACGACACAAAAAAAACAGGGAAATAGAGATGGCTGATCAGGCCCCACAGAACAACTCGCAGGGCAACGAGCGCGAACGCCAGACCGCGGTGGCACCGCTCAACACCATTGGCGCGGAGGACATCGGCGCTGGAGCCGCCAAGATCGACAAATGGCTGCGCAAGCTCACCAACGACTACGTCACGCTGAACGTGTTGACGACCTTCGCGGGCAGCCTGCCAGTCATCGGCAACATCATGGCGCTGATCGATGCCGTGTGGGACATCGTCGAGATGGTCACCAAGAAGGCCTACACCGACGTTTTGCAATGGGTCAGCCTCGCGATCAACCTGCTCGGTGTGATTCCGTTTCCGCCGAGCACGGGCGCCGCGCGCATGAGCCTGCGGCCCATGCTGCACCTGCTCAAGCAGGAGATCGCGAAGACGGCGAAGAACGTGGTGCCGAACCTCGGCGAGGCGTTCGTCGCCGTCCTGATCACCCACCTGAACGACACCATCGCCGGCACGCTCGACAAGTTCGTGGACGAGGCACTGGGCTATCTCGACGACTTTCTGCACTCCTGCGCCGAGAAGGTCGACGGCATTGTCGATGCGCTCATCGGCGCGCTGAAGATGGCGCTGGGCGAGAAACCGCTGTTCGCGACCGGCGCGCAGGCCGAGAAGAAGACCTACGACCCGAACACCCAGAGCACCTGGGGCCGCATGGTCGGAGCCGTTTCGAAGGCGGCAAAGAACTCGGCCAACTATGCGGCGGCGACGGCGAGCCACTATGCCTTGCCCGACAGCGCCAAGGCCCTGATCCGGGGCACCGTCGCCAGCCTGACCGACGTGAAGGGCATGGCGCGGCAGCAGATCATGCGGATGGCCGACGAGAACGTGCAGTACGGCATCAAGTGGATGATCCGGATACTCAAGAATGCGCTGCTCAAGCGCAAGGGGAAGTTCGGCGCGAACATCTCCGCGAGCAACGGGGCGAAGGTCGAGAGCAAGAAGCCCGGCGGGGAGCTGGGTGCGACGTCCGCCCAGGTTCCCGCCAGCGGCGACCCCGGCTGCAAGAACTGCGCGATCTCCGGTGCCGGCGGCGCCATCAGCCTGGCCACGGGCTGCGAGAGCTTCAACCACACCGACTTCGTGCTGGGCGCGCCCCTGCCGATTGCCTGGACGCGCACCTACCGCAGCGATCTTGGCGCATTCGACAACGCCAGCCTCGGCGCGCGCTGGATCACCCCGTACAGCACGCGCGTGGACATCGCCAAGGCCATCAAGGGCCGCCGTCAGGGGCAGATGAGCCTTATCTATCGCGGCGCCGATGGCCGCAGCCATGCGTACCCCTTGCTCGCCGTGGGGCACAGCCACCGTGACCCCATCGAGGAAGTGACGCTCACCCGCCTGAGCGACACGCTCCTGGCGTTGGACTTCGGCAAGCCCATGCCGGCCGGCGCGCCCAGCGACTGGCGCGAGACCTACGAACTCGTCGACACCGTCGCCGCCAAGGCCGGGACGCAGGGCAAGCAGCATTTCCGCCTGGTGGCGCAGCACGCCACCGGCGGCGCCGCCATCGGGCTGCGCTACGACCATGTGATCGCCACAACCGGCGAGCAGGTGCTCAGCGACATCGTCAGCAAGCAGGGCGAGGCCGTCATCGCCCACGTCGGTACGCAACCAGATGCGCAGACCGGCCTGATCAAGTCGTTGTGGGAACTGAAAGACGGCCAGGTCGTTCGCCAGCTGGCCGCCTACACCCACGACGTCGTCGAAGGCGACCTCGCCACGGCCCAGGACGAGAACGGCGGCGGTTGGCAATACAGCTACAGCCACCACCTCGTGACGCGCTACACCGACCGCACCGGCCGCGGCATGAACCTGCAGTACGACGGCACCGGCGTCGACGCCAAGGCCGTGCGCGAATGGTCCGACGACGGCAGCTTCGCGCTCACGCTGGAGTGGGACCGGAACATCCGCCTCACCTACCTGACCGACGCCATCGGCGGCGAGACCTGGTACTACTACGACGTGCTGGGCTACACCTACCGGATCATCCACCCGGACAAGCGCGAGGAATGGTTCCTGCGCGACGACGCCAAGAACATCACGCGCCACATCCACACCGACGGCACCACGGACGACTACGTCTACGACGTCAACGGCAACCTGAAGACCCACACCCGCGCGGACGGCAGCAACGTTCACTACGAGTACGACGCGCGCCACCGGATGGCGGGCATCCTCGATCCCGAAGGCGGGGTCTGGAAGCGCGAGCACGACGCCAACGGCAACCTCACTGAAGAGATCGACCCGCTCGGCCACAAAACCGAGTACGCCTACGACGAGGCTGGCCGACCCGTGCGCATCACCGACGCCAAAGGCGGAGTGAAGAAGCTCGACTACACGCCAGCCGGCGAACTCGCAAGCTACACCGACTGCTCGGAGAAGACCAGCCACTGGGCATACGACAGCCGCGGGCGCCTCGTCAAGGCCACCGATGCGGCCGGCAATGCCACCCGCTACCGCTACACCCCCGTGGGCGAAGCTGCAGCACACGGCGACGGTAACCATCCCGGCCAGCTCGAGGAAATCGCGCTGGCCGATGACAGCCGCGAACACTTCGCGCACGACGCCGAAGGTCGTCTGCTTGCACACACCGATGCGCTCGGGCGCCGCACGCGCTACAGCTACACCCGCGCCGGCCTCGTCACCGGGCGCACCGATGCCGCGGGCCGTACGCTCAAGTACCACTGGGACCTGCTGGGCCGACTGAGCGAGCTGCACAACGAGAACGGCAGCCGCTACGACTTCCGCTACGACCCGGTCGGCAGGCTGCTCGAAGAGACCGGCTTCGACCGCAAGTCCACGCAGTACCGCTACGACGAAACCAGCGGCGTGCTGGCCGAGGTCGTCGAAGCCGGGCACCGCACCGAGCTGGAGTTCGACCCGCTGGGCCGCCTGAGCGAGCGCAAGGCCGGGGAGCAGGCCGAGCGTTTCGCGTACGACGGCAACGGGCGCCTGATCGAAGCCACGAACAGCGATGCCCGGCTGCAATGGTTCTACGACCGCGCGGGCAACCTCGTGCGCGAGCACCAGCACTACCTGGACGAGAAGCACACGGCCGTCTGGCAGCACGGCTACGACGAACTCAACCAGCGCGTGACCACCATCCGCCCCGACGGCCACATCACGCAATGGCTGACCTACGGCTCCGGCCACGTGCACGGATTGCTCATCGACGGGCAGGACATCCTGGGCTTCGAGCGCGACGACCTGCACCGCGAAATCGGACGGGATCAGGGCAATGGACTGCACCAGGGCCAGAAGTACGACCCGGCTGGCCGCCTGCTGGAGCAGCAGATTTCTCAGACCAGACCTGGTGCCATCGAAGCCAATGGCATTCGCCGCATCTACCAGTACGACAAGGCCGGTCAGTTGACGGCTATCGGCGACAGCAGGCGCGGCAATCTGAACTACCGCTACGACCCGGTGGGGCGCTTGCTCGAAGCCAACAGCCGGTTGGGCCGCGAGACCTTCGCCTTCGATCCGGCGGGGAATATCGGCGATGCCGGTCAGGATGTCGGAGCTGCGACCGATGGCCGAGTCACCACCCGTGTGGCCGTCAGTCTCGACAGCCAGGGCCGCAGCATGGCCGGGCGGTTGATGGACAACCTGCTCAAGAGCTACGCCGGCACCTTCTATTCGTGGGACGAGCGCGGCAATCTGGTGGAGCGTGCCCGCAATGGGGAAACGACCGCCTTCACGTGGGACGGNGCTCAAGAGCTACGCCGGCACCTTCTATTCGTGGGACGAGCGCGGCAATCTGGTGGAGCGTGCCCGCAATGGGGAAACGACCGCCTTCACGTGGGACGGYTACAACCGCATGCGCAGCGCGACCACCTACGGCARGACAACGACYTTCRGCTACGACGCGCTGGGCCGGCGCATCGCCAARCGCACAAGCGATGCAGTGACRTTGTTCGGCTGGGACGGCGACACGCTGGCCTTCGAGAGCACGCAGAGCACCGARGGGCAGCAGGAGTGGGCCTGGCGCGGCGACAGCGTGCACTACATCCACGAGCCCGGCTCGTTCGTGCCGCTGTTGCAGATCCGGCAGGCYCATGCTGTCGAACTGAGCGAGACGACGGACGTGAAGGCGCTGATGGCCGGCAACGGCGGGCGCTACGACATCGAGCAGGACCCGCTATGGAACGGGCAGNTGGCGCGGCGACAGCGTGCACTACATCCACGAGCCCGGCTCGTTCGTGCCGCTGTTGCAGATCCGGCAGGCTCATGCTGTCGAACTGAGCGAGACGACGGACGTGAAGGCGCTGATGGCCGGCAACGGCGGGCGCTATGACATCGAGCAGGACCCGCTATGGAACGGGCAGCAGCAGAGAACGCCGGAGGCCTTCGCGAAGGAAGAGATCGCGTTCTACCAGTGCGACCATTTGGGCACGCCGCAGGAGCTGACGGACCATGAGGGGCGCATTGCCTGGTCGGCGAGCTACAAGGCGTGGGGTGAAGCCAAGCAGGCGATCAGCGAGGCGGGCAGGAAGGCCGGGTTCAGAAATCCGATTCGGTTCCAGGGGCAGTATTGGGATGAAGAGACTGGGTTGCACTACAACCGGTATCGGTACTACGACCCGCAGAGCGGGAGGTTTGTCAGCCATGACCCGATTCGCTTGGCTGGCGGAATTAATTTGCAAGAGTATGCGTTCAACCCGTTGGAATGGGTGGACCCGTTGGGATTGGCAAAGGTCGGAAAGGCTGGGCGATATCACGGACCAAAGCCGGAGTACACGAATCCGGGCCACCACGATACGACGTCGCCTGATTTCCGTGGGGGAAGAAAGACATCGAAGCTGCCTTGCCATCATGAAGCATTGGCCTCTCGTGCTGTGCCCGATGCCGAAGGAAAGCACTGGTACGCGGTCGATGATAAGGGGGTCTACCACCGCTTTGGGAATAGCAACGACGGAACCATGCATTGGAACGGCGACTCGGTTCAAAATGGCGGTTTTCCCGTACCTCCGGCTGTTCAAAAACGGTTGGATGGATTGGTAAGAGATGGCAGGACTGTTAAAGCCAATTGCCCATAAATCATGAAAAATATTATTGAAATTTCTACTCGAAGATCGAGTGATGGTCGATACGTATTTGTTGATCGAATGCTGATCTCCATAGAAGATTTGACTTTTGGCGAGGAAGGAGCGGTCTCCGTTTCAGGTCTGATGATAGGGGCAATAGATGATCTACTTTCAAATATTGAGAAGCAAAAAATCAACATTGATTTTGCAAGGAAGGTCTTTGATCGAAAATTGCCAGCGGCTCATTTTTTTCAGCTGTTGCACGATGCGTGTTGGAAAGAGGGGGGTTGGCCAAAAGATTTGCGTGGCAGTGAAATAGCCCCTGCGGCATATATTGGCCTTCCCGTCGGCACTGAAATATTTGATGCAGATGAGGCCTATTTTGTTGTTCTGGATTTGGAGAGGGCAATCTTGTTTGCTAAAAACAAGATTGAAAACGAATTTGTTGCGCTGAAGATGGATGTGCGCGACTATGTGAAAATTTGGGAGCAGGCGAGGGCGGAGATTGTTCTCGAGAAGAGTCAAAGTGGATGACGAAGTTCGAGGGAGTGAGTTTTCATTCGAATTTTTGGACAACCAACTAGGGGAATTGAGGCTTTGATATATGAGGCAAATTTTCCCTAACTACATCCGTGAGTTGGACTGCTACCTGGGGTCCATGAGCGACGACGATCTGGTGGACTTCTACATCAACGATGCCGATTGCCGCTCCCAGTTTTTTGGCGCGATGAAGGCCGACTTCGATCGCTTCGGTCCTTTGAGCAAGCGGCGGGTTTTGGAGGCCATCGAGTTCATCCTATCGTCGGGTCAGATCGACAAGTTTTGGGGGTACGTTTTGCCGCATGCAGTACCACTTGATGAGGTCGAAGACAAGCCGGGCTATTTGCGCGCGCTCTACGAGAAGTTGGCGGGGCGAGAGCCGCTGCTAAGAGACTTCGACTCGGATGTGGAATTGGTCGATGCCATCGGGCCGCACGGCATCGATGTCAGGCAATAGAAGTCAAACGCGCAAAAATCGGCGGAGTCGAAGACCGGTTCCCCCACTTACGGCAAGACAACGACCTTCAGCTACGACGCACTGGGCCGGCGCATCGCCAAGCGCACAAGCGATGCAGTGACGTTGTTCGGCTGGGACGGCGACACGCTGGCCTTCGAGAGCACGCAGAGCACCGAGGGGCAGCAGGAGTGGGCCTGGCGCGGCGACAGCGTGCACTACATCCACGAGCCCGGCTCGTTCGTGCCGCTG
>NZ_LMDW01000018.1:155371-242076 GCF_001425205.1 Variovorax sp. Root411 | reverse complement strand
GGGCGGCAGCAGCACGGTCTGGCCCACCGCCGGGCCTTGGGTGTCAGGGCCCAACTCGACAACACGCCCGACGCCCTCGCTGCCACCGACCGCTGGCAACGGCGGCAGCAACCCGTACTGACCGGTGAGCGTCAGTACGTCGCTGGGGTTGATGGGCGCGGCCAGCACCGCCACAAGGGCTTGACCCTGGGCCAGCACTGGACGATCGAATGGCACCGCCTCGATCGCGGCTTGCGGCACCGGACCGTGTTCGTTGTATTGCGCTTTGAGCATCGTCGTCATATCGGTTTCAGTGCCTTGTCGGCGTGTGTGTTGGTCAGGCCAATGCTAGGGAGTGCCGGCGTAGTGCGGAAGATAGACACCTGCCTCCATCCCTGCAGGGAGTCGCCGCCGGTGAGCTGCGAGAACACCCCCTCACGTGCAGGGGGACCCCAGACGCGGCGCGAGCCCTGGGGGAGGCTGCAGCACCACCCAGGCCATTGGCTTCGTCCGCGGGCACCACCATGCTCGACAGTCGTGGCTCTCCAAAAAGCGCGACCTCGGGACCCTGCCCACGATGCGCCTCGGCGGCGCCAGTCCTCGATCTGCGCTTGGAGGTCGCGCTCGGCTTCGTGCCTCCCCGCATGGCCCGTGGCCTCGCAGTGGCTGCGGGACGCCGGCACCACCCCGTCGGCCTGGAAAGGACTCCCTCCCTTGCCCCGGATGTGAAAACTCCCGCTTTCGGCCCCGTCGCGGACCACCCCAAGCACCGGCCGTTACCGGAAGTGTGCCAATCCAGCTTGAGATGTGTCAAAGTATGGCAGGGGACTTCACCGCATCATTGATCCAGTGTTACGTCAACCATCCATCACCGTCCGCACGGCAGCCTTCGTCGGAGTTGCGTGCCTCACCCTGTTGGCGATCGATGCCTGGAACAGCTGGCAGGCGCGAACGGAGCAGGTCGAGCAGATGAGCGTTGCGGCATCGAACCTTGCGCGTGCGATGGCCCAGCACGGCGACGACACGATCAAGAAGGCCGATCTCTCGCTGGTCGGGATCGTCGAGCGGGTCGAGCAGGACGGCACCGGCCCGGCTGCCGTCGCGCGGCTGCGCAAGGTGCTCGCGGCGCGGGTCGTCGAACTTCCTGAACTCGACGGTCTGCACATCTACGACAAGAACGGAAACTGGGTCGCGAACTCCCGGCCCACGCCCCCGGAGAACCTGAACAACGCGGACAGGGAGTACTTCGTCTTCCATCGCGCACATGAGGATCGTGGACCGCACATCGGTACGCCGGTGAAGAGCCGAACCACCGGCAGGCTTCTCATCCCCGTGTCCCGACGGATCGATCACGCGGATGGCAGTTTCGCAGGGGTGGTGCTCGCGACCATCAACGTCGACTTCTTCGTGAAGTTCTACGACAGCCTGGACATCGGCCGGGACGGCGCGGTTGGCCTGGTGCTCGACACCGGGACGATGATGACTCGGCGGCCGTACAGCCCCGAGACGGTCGGCAAGAACGTGACGACCGCGGATTTCTTCCGTACCTATGTCGCCGAGGGCCCCGTCGGAACGGCCTACATCAAATCGGCGCAGGACGGCGTGACGCGTCTGAACAGCTTTCGGCGGCTCGAGCATTTCCCGCTGTTCGTGACCGCGGCCCTGTCGAAGGATGAGATCCTGGCCGCCTGGTGGCGCGAGGCCCTTTGGCACACAGCGGGCATTCTCCTGCTGACGTCGATTGTCGGGTTCGTGGGGTGGCGCCTGATCGGGCAGATCGAGCTGAGGACCCGAAGCGAGAGCGACCTGCGACAGGCGCGCGATGCGCTGGAGACGCTGAACAAGACCCTCGAGACGCTGGCGATGGAGGACGGCCTCACGGGGTTGGCGAATCGCCGCCAGTTCGACGTTACGCTCGACAGCGAGTTCGGTCGGGCCGTGCGCGAAGCGAGCACCCTGGCGCTCATCATGATCGATGTGGATTGCTTCAAGCAGTACAACGACATCTACGGCCATGCGGCCGGGGACGAGTGCCTGCAATCGATCGGCCGCACGGTCGCCAGACTCACATCGCGACGCGCAGGAGACCTTGCGGCCCGATATGGTGGGGAGGAGCTGGCGGTGCTGCTGCCGCACACCGGCGTGGAAGGCGCTCTTATCTTGGCCGAGCAGATTCGCAACGCCGTGCGTGACCTCAAGATCGCGCATGCCGGGGCCGCAGGCGGCTTCGTCACCTTGAGCGCTGGCGTGGAGGCGCTCAGTCCTGTGCCCGGCAGGGGGCTGCCGAAAGAACTGATCCAGGCGGCGGACAAGGCGTTGTACGCGGCCAAGACCGCAGGCCGCAACCGCGTGTGCTCAGCGGGTCAGCCGGCGCCTGCCTGAGCGGTGCGCTGTGGGGGGACACGCTGGCGGCGTTGCTGGCGAATCCTGACGAGTTCGCCAAGTCGCTGCGCGCCGGACAGGTGCCCATGGATCGACGTCTGGTGGAGGCGCTGGACGGCTGCAGACTCTCCAGTCGCTGGTCTATCGCGGCGCGCTGGTAGGCCTCACGTACTGACGACGTGCGCGGGGAGTGGCCTCACTTCCTGCTCGTCCAGCCAAGCCAAAAACCGTAGATCGCCACGGCGATGATGGCAACTACCGCCTTGATGATCATGAATTCGAGCACGCCCCTATCAATGTGACATTACTTCAATCCAGTTGAACTAAGACCTGATTTTCTTCTGCCCCGAGCGATATCAGTTGATCGGCATCACCTGCCTGTTTCGCGGATTGACCACGAGTCCAGGCCCAGCTGCGGGGTACACGTCCCCGGATGGCGGATTTGAGGACACCGCCGCCAATGCTGGGGTAGAACTGCCCATTGCGTGGATTAATAGCTCCATTGGGAGCGCCCATGGCGAGGCCTTGGGCGCCTGAGTCCGGCATCGCGCCGGAGTAATACGATCTCTGTTCAATGTCGTGCGGGTGTCCAGCACCAGACGGTGCGTCGTGCCGTTGACGTTCAGTGTCACGGGCGAAGCTGCGGGCCGCGCTGGCGGCGCGGCTGGGCGCCGCGGCGGCGTCGTGGCCACCAGCGCCGGCACCGATGCCGAGACCGCGCCTGCCTTCAGCTGTTAGCGCCGATGTAAAACTAACCCACTGGGGATGCGGACAAAAACTTGGACTACCAGGAGGTAGTTCATGTATTCATCCGAAGACAGAATTCGAGCGGCCGAGCTGTACATCAAGCTCGGCAAACGCGTCAGGGCGACCATTCGCCAATTGGGGTCCCCGACCAAGAATGCGCTGAAGGGCTGGCACCGTGAGTACGAGCGGCGGCTCGACCTACAGAAGGGCTATGCGCGCTCGAAGCCCAAGTGTTCCCAAGAGCAGAAGGAGGTGGCTGTCAGACACTACGTTGATCATGGATGCATGCATTGCATTCACCATCAAGGCGTTGGGCTATCCGGTACGCGAATCGCTGCGTTCCTGGATTCACGAATCGCACCCCGAGTTGCACGTGCGCATCACGGATCTCCCGGAGTACTGGCGAGCGCGATCTTCAGTTGCCGTGTGAGCATTCCCTGTGTCCGCTCGGCAGTGCTTGCTCTCATGTCCGCTCCGCAAGCGCATACGCTTCCTCGCTTGGCGTGGCGTGGCGCGGCGCTGCTTCGCCCGATTGCCGACGTTGAACGGCGGCAACGCCGCAGCCTCGCTGGTTCCTCAGAACGAATGCCGCATGCCCAGCATGACCCCTGATTGAGATCCGCCTGCAGCGGGATTGCTGCCGGCCGCACCGGAACTCACGGACAAGGCAAGGCTGCCGTCGTTGGAGATATGTCCGGCTGTCGCGTACAGTGCTGTGCGTTTGGACAAGTGATAGGTTCCGCGTACAGCGGCAAGGGTTGCGCGGTTCCTGCTGTTCCGGTAGTCGAGCCGGAAGATTTGCGCGTCGAGGGTCAAGGCCGGCAAGACTGGGTAGCTTCCGCCAACGTACCAGAGATTGCTTCGGGGAGTAAGGGGACTGGCATCGTTGTCTCGGCGGATCAAACCTGCAGCGAGTTGTCCCTCTCCCACCTTCACATATCCGTTAGCCGAAATGCGGCGGTCTTTGAGGGTGCTGCTCACAAGGCCTGCAAAAGCGCCCGGCCCGCCGCGGATTTCGTCAACGGCGAGGGCCGTGCCCCATCTTGCGGCGTCGTACTTCAGCAGCACGGACCATTCGCGGCAAGCCTTGCTGTCGGCGGCACTTTCACCGGCGCAGTTGGTTCCCGCCGGACTCGGCCCGGCGTTCGCCACGTCGCGTCCAAGGCTGTAGGAGGCGCCCATCGTGAGGCCGCCGAACGTACCCCGGTAGACGATGGCGTTGTCGGCGCGCGCGTTCGGTATGTATGCGTCGAGCGAGCCGCTGCCGTAGACGTTCGGCCCGAGCACGTCCGCGTCCAGCAGCGACCAGAACAGCATCGTGTACTGGCGCCCCAGCGTCACCGTGCCCCAGCCTCCGGACAGGCCCACGAAAGCTTGTCGCCCGAAGCTGCGGCCTCCCTGGTTCAGGCTGCCGGTGTCCGGCCCGAAGCCTGATTCCAGCACGAACACGCCGCGCAAGCCGTCACCGAGATCCTCGACGCCGCGCACACCCCAGCGGGACGGCAGGCTGCCCGTCAGCGAGGGCATGCGGATCAGGCGGTTGGTGCCGGGGCCGACATTGCTGATGTACTCGACGCCGGTGTCGATGAGCCCGTAGAGCGAGACGCTGGAAGCCGATGCGGCCCGTGCGCGCGACTGCGCCTCCGACTCGACGCGACGCGCATCCTGGTCGGGCGCCGTGGCGGGACCGCTCACGCTGGGCGACTGTGCCCATGCGCTGGCGGCGAGCAAGCCCGCTGCGGCGGCTGCGATCGATTTCTTCTTCGAGATTTGTCTGTTCATGGTTTGTCTCCAGGTGTTATTGCGAAAAAAAGGCGAGCGCCATCCACACCGATGCCTCGCATCGATTGCGGTGTGAGAAAGACAGAGGAAGGGAGAAGGGACCTGCCGGCGCTCAAGCGTCCGGCGAGGTCAGCGGATCACGCGTGAACTACTTGGCTACGCACTGCGATGCATAGGCGTCCGCATGCGATTGCAGGACGTTTTCCGCCAGCAGGCGGAATTCAGGCTTGCCCGCCGCGCCCTTGGCGATCTCGAACACGTGATAGTTCTGGACCGGAAAGTTGTTGGCCCCGAAGCGGAACGCACCGCGCACGGACTTGAACGGCGTTGTGGCAATGGCCTTTGTCAGCGCCTTGTGGTTGGAGGCGTCGCCCTTGAGCTTTGCAAGGGCGGCGTCGAGCGCCATCGCGGCGTCGTAGCTGAAGGCCGCATAGGCGGAGGGCATGCGTGCGTACTTCTTCTCGAAGGCCGCCACGAACTGGCGAGACTCGGCCCCCGTGTTGCCGGGCGACCAGGCGTCGGCGGTAATGACGCCAACGGCGGCAGTGCCCATGGCGGTCATCGAGGTGCCCTCGACGGTGTTGGTCGTATAGAGAGGGATCTTGCCGAGCAGGCCGGCCTGCTGGTACTGCCGCACGAAGGTCACGCCGAGCCCGCCAGGATAGAAGGCGAAGACAGCCTCGGGCCGGGCTGCGCCGAGGCGCGTGAGCTCGGCGGAAAAATCCAGCTGATTCAGCGGCGTGTAGACCTCGTCGACGATCTCGCCCTTGTAGAAGCGCTTGAGTCCGGCGATCTTGTCCTTGCCGCCGACAAAGTTCGGCGTCATCACGCTGATGCGCTTGACGCCCTTGTCCGTCAGGTACTTGCCCATGGCCTCCGCGGGCACGTCGCTTTGCCATGAGGTCACGAAGAGGTTCGGCTTGCACTGCGCGCCTGCCGCAGCCGACACGCCGGCGACCGAACCGAGGAACGGCACGTCCGTCGATGCGATCTTGTTTTGAAGCGCCATCATGATGTTGGCGAAGGTCAGGCCCGTGACCACGTCGACCTTCTCTTTCTCGAGCAGCTTGGAAAGGGCGCCAAGCGCGACCTCGGGCTTCTGCTGGTCGTCTTCCTTGAAGAGGGTGGCGGTGGCGCCGCCGAGCTTGCCGCCCAGTTGCTCGAGCGCGAGGTTGAAGCCGTCGAGCTGGTCGCGTCCGACATCGGCCGAAGGGCCGCTCAGCGTGGCGAGGAATCCGACTTTCACGTCGGCATGGGATGCCGAGGCAAGCAAGGCGATGCAGAGGGCGAGAGCGTTGTGCTTGGTGGTCTTTTTCATGATGTCTCCTCAGGTGGGCTCGTTCAGGGGCTGCGCTACAGAAGGCGGGCGGACTGGTCCGACAGCCGCACGGCGACGGAAAAGCCGCCCTCCATCAGCAGCCATTTCTTCACTTCGATCGTCACCACGCCTTCTTTCACAAAGGGGTCGCAAGACAGGAGCTCCCGCGCATGCGAGGCCGATGCGGCGCGCACGATCGACAGGCCGCCGAGCGAGCCGGGCGCGCTCGTGTCGTCCGTGAAAGGGCCGGAGGCGAACAGCTCGCCGCGGCGTTCCGCGGCGATCATCCAGTGCAGGTGTGCCTCCAGCAATTGCGGCATGCGCGCAAGATTGCCGGGCTTGCGCAGCGCCACGTAGAGCGGCTTGTTGAGCATGGCGCTCAGCAGCTCATGAGCGCTCTGGTTTTGCGCGGCCATCATTCGCGGTCTTCAAAGTTCATGGGGAACTCCGGGGGCGGCGGTGTCGCTGCCCACACCGCGGTCAGCTCTTGCGGCGTGACGTTCAAGGCTTCCCAATCGCTGTCGTCCTCGGGAATGACGTCGATGTCCCAGAAGTACTCGACCAGGCTGTTCCACGGATCGCGGATGTAGTGAAAGTAGTTCGAGCCGCCCACGTGCCGTCCCAGCCCGAAGCCGTCCTTGTAGCCCGCACGCAGCAAGGTCTGTGCGCCGATCTCGATCTCGTCGATATCCCCGACCTCGAAGCTGAGGTGGTGCAGTCCGGTGTGCGTGCTATGGGCAAAGGCCACGATGTGGTGGTCGCCGCCCGCACTGCCCCGCAGGAAGGCCAGAACGTCGCCCGCGCGGTCCGACACCTTCATGCCCAGGACTTCGGTATAGAACGCGACTGATTTGTCCACGTCGGGAGAGAACTTGATGAGGTGGCCCATGCGCCGCGGCCGGGCCCTTTTCTGTTGCGAGGAAGGATTGCATGCGCGTGTGCCCATGCGGCGGTAGCGGCCGGGGGCATTGATCTCGGCCGGCACTGGCGCGTTCGATGGCTGCGGCTCGGCCACCTGCACGTTGAGCCAGTCGCCATGCGGGTCGCGAAACCAGATGCCCGCCATCGGCCCGAAAGGGCTTTCGGCCAGGGCCACGCCACGGCGTTCGAGCGTGGCGATCAGCGCGTCCATGCCGGCCGCATTGGTGCCGAGCGAGACGTAGCTCAACTTCTTGCGCGCGCCGGGCATCAGTCGCAACAGCTCCTGGGCACTTCCTTCGCAATGGAAGAGCAGATCGTCACCCGAGACCCGCGTCTCCAGGCCGAAGAGTTCGTAGAAGACACGGCCGACCTCGAGCTCGGGAACGGTCATGCCCACTTGCAGCAACGAGCGGATCATTGGGGTCTCCTAGCGGATGGGCGAAAAGCTCGCCGGGGTCAGCAACTCGCTGCGCTGTCGCACCACCAGGGCCGCCGTCTTTCCGAGAAAGCTGCGCCACTGTGGATTGGCCGAGAGCGCCGCGCGCCGCGAGACGCGGTCTTCGTAAGAGTCGAAGCCCCACAGCTGCACGATGCGGTTGAGTTCGCCAACTTCGGCGACGAAGTAGCCAATGAGCCGCCCCAGCGCCTGCTGCTGCAGCGGGAGTCCTTCGGCCTCGTAGCCTGCGAGAAATTCAGGCAGCGAGCCGGGCTTCAGTTCATAGATGCGTTGTTCGATGATCATGGCCAGTCTGGAGAGATCGCGCCGCCGGCCCGTGGGCCGATGCACTCACTCAGTCTCCTTGTTGATGTGCCTGGATTCTGCGTTTTAGCGACTGACCGAACCATACTGAATCGATGATTCATTCGTATAAACGCAATTTGTGGAGCGAGCCGAATGGCGACTCTCGCAGCTGCGATGCGCGAAGCGAAGACGCAGGCAAACGCTGCCGGTCGTGTGGCTTGGTGAGCTGAAACCGCGTGACCCGCGCGCCGCCGAGCGGGTCGATGTCGTCAGGTGGGAGCCAGCTGCTGCACGACGAAGTCGCGCATCCACTTGTTCGCGGGATCCTGGTGGTAGCGGTCGTGCCAATACAGGAAAATCTCGAAGCTGGGCAGATCGAGGGGGAGCGGCTTGATGACCAGCGGGTAGTGCTCGGCCAGCGTCTCGGCAAGGATTGCCGGCGCCGACCACAGGAGATCGGAGCTCACCACGAAGTGGGGCGCCGCCAGATATTGCGGCAGCCGAATCTTGATGCGGTTTCGCGCGCCCGCGTCGATCAGCGCGCGTTCCAGCTGGATATGGCCGCTGCCGGAGTATTCCACCAGCAGATGTTCGCTTTCGCTGAAGCGTTCCAACGTCATCTTCTTGTCCGCGAGCGGATGCCCGGTGCGCATGACGCACACGTAGTGCTGGGTGTGAATCAGGCGCCGATGGATTCCCGCTTCCAGTGAGGGAAGGAACCCCAGCGCGAAGTCGATTTGTCCGCCGGCCATGCCGCTGACGGTTTCCGGGATCGAACGAAAAACCGTTCGAAGCCGGATGCCTGGCGCGCATTCCGCAAGGGCGGCCATGATCTGCGGAAACGACACTGCTTCCCCGATGTCGCGGGTGCGCACGGTGAACATCCGCTTTGCCGTGGCCGGCTCGAAGCGCCGACGCTCTACCTGCGTCTTGCGGACCATGGACAGCACGTCCAGCAGCATCGGTGCCAGGTCCGACGCCAGGGGTGTCGGCTCCATCTTGCGGCCGACCGGCGTGAACAGCTTGTCCTCGTACTCCTCGCGCAGGCGCTTCAGCGACGCGCTCACCGCGGCCTGGGTCAAACCGAGACTCTCGGCGGCGCCGGTCACGGAGCGGTCGCGCCAGATGGCCTCGAAGGTATAGAGGAGGTTCAGGTCTTTCACGTGCAAAGTATAGAAGTGATTTATACGAATGAATCATCGAATCGGTCTGGATTGATGCTCGTCGGAACCGCAGAATCCGCTTCAACTACCAGGAGACACAGGTGCTACAACCTCATCACGTCATCGGCATGATCGGCATCGGCCAGCTCGGCCTGCCCATTGCCGTCAATCTCATGCGGGCCGGCTTCAGGGTGGTCGGCTTCCGACGCACGGACCGCGAGGCGTTCTCGCGCGCCGGCGGCGAGGCGCTGCAATCTCCGGCCGAAGTGACCCGCGAGGCCGACGTGCTGTTGCTGTGCCTGCCCGGTGAGGACGCGCAGGCGGCGGTGCTCAACGGCGCGGACGGTATCTTGCAGGCACTTGCTCCCGGCAAGATCGTCATCGAAATGGGCACCTACACGCGGGACTACAAGGTGCAGCAGGCGCTGCGTGTGCAACAGGCCGGCGCCCGCATGCTCGAGGCCGAGGTGAGCGGATCGCCTCCCATGGTGGTCGAGCGCCGCGCTGCCCTGTACGTCGGTGGCGACGAGGACTTGTTCCAGGCGTGCAAACCGGTACTGGATGCCATCACGGAGCACCATTTCCACCTGGGCGATGTCGGCTCGGCGGTCGCGATGAAGCTGATCGCCAACACGCTCGTCACGATCCATACGCTCGCTGCCGCGGAAGCCATGAACATGGGCGTTCGGGCGGGCTTTGCACCCGAGCGCGTCGCGGAAGTCATTCGCCAGGGCGCGGGCAATTCGGCCATGTTCACGATCCGCGCGCCCATGATGGCCGCGCGGGCCTTCACACCCGCGCCCGGCTCGTTCAACACCTTGCACAAGTACTTGCGACTCGGCGCAGGGATGGCGCGTGAGCTGGGTTGCGCCACGCCGCTTTTTTCTGCGGCCGCTCCTTACTTCCTGCGGGCACTGGAAGGCGGCATGGGCGAGGAGGACATTTCCGCCGTGATCAAGCTCCTGGAAGCCGAGTCGCGTCCATCGAATCAGAGCGGCAGCTTTTCTCTCGAATGACTTCCATGAAATATCAACTGTTCACGTATGAAACGGAACGCATTGCGCGGTCCGGCATTTCGATCGGCACGGACTGGTTCGACCTGGGCGATGTTGCGCGCACTGCCGGTTGCGCAAGCCTGGCAGCGGCCAGCCTCGATGAACTCTTGGGCCGCTGGGCGTCGTGCGTCCCTGAACTCGACAAGCTGGCCACGGACCTTGCCGCCAAGCCAGGTCGGTTCTCGTCCGCGGCGCTCGATCCGGCCAGCCTCGTTCTGCGTTCGCCATTCGGCCGGCCCGGCGCCATCTATGCGGCGGGTGCCAACTACCGCGATCACGTGGAAGCCATGGGCCGCGCCTTCAACCAGAAGCTGGTGCTCGATCCGAAGAAGGACGGCGTGCCGCCCTGGCACTTCCTGAAGGCAGGTGCCGCAACCCTCTCCGGCCATCGGGGAGAAGTGGCGTATCCGGCTCGCACCGAGCGCTTGGACTGGGAGGCCGAACTCGCCGTCGTGATCGGCAGGCGTGCCACGCAGGTCGGCGTGGACAGCGCACTGGACTACGTGGCGGGCTACATGTGCGCCAACGACCTGTCGGCGCGCGACCACCTGGTGCGGGACAGCGTGGATCCTTCGTCTCCCTTCCGCTTCGACTGGATCGGCCACAAGTGCTTCAACGGCTCGTGTCCATTGGGGCCGGTGTTCACGCCGGCGCAGTTCGTCCGCTCGCCGGAAAACCTGGCCATCAAGCTCTGGGTCAATGGCGAGCTGCGGCAGGACTCGAACACCAGCAACCATCTCTATGGCGTTGCCGAACAGATCGCCTACCTGAGCGAGCGCGTGGACTTGCTTCCCGGTGACGTGATCCTGACCGGTACGCCGGCAGGCGTCGGCATGGAGACCGGCACCTTCCTCAAGCGCGGCGACGTGACGAGGGTATGGATCGAGGCGCTCGGAGAACTCGAGACCCGCATCGTTTAGCCGCGGCTGCAGCGCACAACCAGACGCAGGAGGTGTCAGTGAAGCAGGTCTTGAAACAGGCGTTCATGTTCATCCGGTTTTTCATCGTTCCATGGCTGGCCGCGCTGATCGCGGGATGCGCCGGCGGCACCGGTGTGGTGGCGGAAGCTCCACCGCCTTTGCGCGTCATCGTGTTTCCCGGCGCATTCAACTGGCCGCTGTGGGTGGCCCAGGACAAGGGTTTCTTCGCCAGCGAGCGGCTGGCTGTCGCGATCACGCCGACGCCGAACTCCACGTTCCAGATGAAGGGCCTGATCCAGGGCGAGTTCGACATCGCCATGACGGCCATGGACAACGTCATCGCCTACCGGGAAGGGCAGGGCGAGGCGGGCGTGGGCGGACCCGATCTGGTGGCGGTCATGGGTTCGGACGCGGGCTTCCTCCGGCTGGTCGCATCGCCGGAGAGCCGCGGCTATGCCGACCTGCGCGGCAAGACACTGTCGGTGGACGCCCTGACCACAGGCTACGCCTTCGTGCTGCTCGAACTGATGGAACGCCACGGCCTGGTGCTGGACCGCGACTACAGGACCGAACGCGCGGGCGGCGTGTTGCAGCGCTACCAGGCGCTGCTGGAGCGCAAGCACGCGGCGACCATCCTGGTGGCGCCGTTCGACGCGATGGCCGAAGCGCAGGGCTTCAACCGCCTGGCCAATGCGACGGACGAGCTTGGCCACTACCAGGGCGTCGTCGCCGCGGTCCGTCAGGGCTGGGCGCGTGCCCATCCGGACCACGTGCGAGGCTACATTCGCGCCCACGCGCGCGCTGTCGACTGGCTGCGCGAGCCCCGCAACAAGGACGAGGCAGCCAGGATCTTCCTGGCCCACATGCCGCCGAACACGCCGCCGCAGGCAGCGGACAGCGCCTACCGCGCGTTGCTGTCAGGCCCTGAAAGCTTTCAGCGCCGGGCACAGATCGACCTTGCAGGCGTCGAGATGGTCGTGAAGCTGCGCGCCAAGTTCGGCCGGCCGGGCGCCAGGCTGCACGAGGCCGCGACCTACTACGACCCGAGCTTTCACGAAGCCGCTTTTCACAACCGTTGAACCGGGGGCCCGACATGTACCGCAGAACCCTTCTCCAGGGAGCCGCCGGTGCGGCCGCCGTCATGGGCTTGCCTGGTTGCGTCACCACGCCAGGCTCGACGCAGGCCGACCTGATCCTTCGGAGCGGAAGAATCCACACGCTCGATGCACGCAACCGCATGGTGTCGTCCGTCGCCGTGCGTGACGGCAAGATCCTGGCGGTGGGTTCCGATGCAGAAACCGCGGCATTCCAGGGGCCCCGCACGAAGCTGGTCGAACTGGCTGGCCGCGTGGTGATCCCGGGCCTCAACGACTCGCACATCCACCTGATCAACGGGGGACTCCAGTACAACCTCGAGGTGCGCTGGGACGAGGTCGAATCGTTGGCCGATGCGCTGCGGCTCTTGCGCGACCAAGTGCAGCACACGCCTCCTGGCCAATGGGTACGCGTGCTCGGCGGCTGGTCGGAGTTCCAGTTCGTCGAGAAACGAATGCCCACCATCGAGGAGCTCAACGCTGTCTCGGGCGACGTGCCGGTCATGCTGCTGCACTTCTACGACACTGCGCTGCTGAACAAGGCGGCGCTGCGGGCGCTGGGCTACACGAAGGACACGCCGCAGCCCGCCGGCGGCGAGATCGTGCGCGACGCGCTCGGCCATCCCACGGGCGTGATCCTGGCCAAGCCCAGCATGTTCTCGGTGTACTCGGCGATGCGCCGCGCACCGCAGCTGGACCACGCGGCGCGGCTGAACTCCATGCGCCAGTTCATGGGTGAACTCAATCGTGTCGGCATCACGAGCGTGAGCGACGGCGGCGCCGACAACAACCTGGCGGACTACGCGTTGATGACCGAGCTGGCCGCCGGCAGGCATCTAACGGTGCGCGTGGCCTGCAGCATGTTCAGCTTCTCGCCGGGCAAGGAGTACGAGGACTTCGCATCCTGGATCAGGCAGGTGAAACTGACCGACGACCCGATCTACAAGATCCGCGGCGCCGGCGAAATTCTCACCTTCTCGGCCTTCGACTCGGCCAACTTCCTGCTGCCGCGGCCGAACCTGCAGCCGACGGGCGAAGCGGAGTTCGAGAAGGTCATCCGCCTGTTCGTCGAGCACGGCTGGCCTTTCCAGTTTCATGCCTCCTACGACGAGTCCATCACGCCACTGCTGGGTGTGCTGGAGCGCGTGCGGCGCGATGCCCCGATCGACCGCGTGCGCTGGTTCCTCGACCATGCCGAGACGATCTCGCCGCGCAACATCGAGCGCGTGAAGGCGCTGGGCGGCGGCATCGCCGTGCAGAACCGCATGACGTTCCAGGGCGAGAGCTTCTTGCGGCGCTACGGCGCCGGTGTGGCCGACCGCGCGCCGCCGGTAGGCGAGATGCTGCGTGCCGGTGTGCCGGTTGGCCTGGGCACCGATGCCACCCGCATCGCGAGCTACAACCCGTGGATCTCGCTGCAGTGGTTCGTGACCGGGCGCACGGCCGGTGGCCTGCAGATGGTGGGCGCCGCGAACCGGCTCGACCGGCAGCAAGCGCTGCGGCTGTACACCCAGGGCAGCGCCTGGTTCTCCGGTGACGAGGCGGCCAAGGGGTCGCTCGAGCCCGGAAAGTTGGCTGACCTGGCGGTGCTGTCGGCCGACTACTTCGCTGTGCCCGAGGACCAGATCCGCAAGATCGAGTCAGTGTTGACGGTGATGGACGGGCGGATCGTGCATGCCAAGGGGCCCTACCGATCCGTTGCGCCGGCACCCCTGCCTGTGAATCCGGACTGGTCACCGGTAGCCTCGGCCCGTGCGGCCGAGGAAGAGGGGCGCTACCTCGCCAAGGCCATGCGCGGGCCGCACGCCTGCGGCCACGCGCACGCCAATGGCGACAGCTGCGCTGGCCACACACATGCCCCCAACTGGATACAGGGCGACGCAGGGATGTGGTCGCTCAGCTGCAGCTGCATGGTGACGTGAGAAAGCGAGACGGAAAAGCGCGCCTGCAGAGCCCGTTTTTCCGCTTGGCACTCACTTTACGGGGTAACGGTGGTTGGCTGCCAGAGAAGCGGCAGCCGGGAAGTCCAAAAAATCAACCTCAAACAAGGAGACAAAAGGTGCGTTTAAGAGAGAGATGCCGTGCATTGGACGGCGCATTCAAGGTGGTGATGGTCATGATCGTTGTGGCAAGCGCTTGTGTTGGCAGTGGTGGCGTGAATGCGCAGATCGCGTCAGGCGGCGATGGGACTCGGTCGATATCGATTCCATCCAAGGAAGATTCAAATCCCGGCGGAAGCCATCGCATGACGATTGTCAACGGCGTGCGCCTGCACTACCTCCGGGCAGGGAAAGGGCCCGTGATCCTGTTGCTACACGGCTGGGCGAACACCTCCTACGCTTGGCATCACGTCATTCCAATGCTCTCCACTCGATACACAGTCATTGCGCCGGATCTGCGGGGGATGGGCGACTCTTCCAGGCCGTTGGCCGGGTACGATCGGGAAACGGTGGCGAGGGACATGCTCGAACTGATGGATCAACTGGGTGTCAAGAGCGCACTGGTTGTCGGCCACGATCTCGGCGCGCACGTTGGCTTCGAACTCGCTGCCCGCCATCCCGGCCGGGTGACCAAGCTCGTGATGCTGGATTGTGTTGTTCCGGGCATTCCGCCTTGGGATCTGCTCACCAAGGACAGTCGTCTCTGGCACTGGAGTTTCTACAACGTGCCGGATCTCCCGGAGGCCCTGATCCAGGGTAAAGAGCGTACGTACTTTTCCTGGTTCATCCGCAACTTTGCGGTGAACATCGAAGCCGTCGATGCGGACATGGATGCGGTGGTCAAGGCGTATTCGGAACCTGGGGCCGTTCGAGGCGGGCTCGGCATGTTTCGCACCATTGCGGCCGACGCGAAGCGCAACGCTAGCTGGCTGGAAGGCAACAAACTGGAAATGCCTGTTCTGGCGCTGGGAGGCAGCATGGGCGTAGGCCCGATTCTGTTGCAGCAGATGGAGGCGGCCGGCAAGCAGGTGCGTGGTGGTGTGATCCAGAACTGTGGGCACTGGCTTGCGACGGAATGCCCCCAGACTTTGGTCGAGCAGATGACCAAGTTTTTCAGCGAGGAAACAAACAGGTGAAAGCCCCTGCTCTACGCAATCTTGATCGCCGATCGGTGCTAGGTGCTCTCGCTGCATCCGCCTCCGTCTTCATGATGCCGCCGTCCCTGGCCAAGGAGGCGCATGCGATGGACGGAGAAAGCCCCTGGTTCTCGGCGTTCGGGCTCCGGATGAAGGTGGAGGTGACGACCGCCTCAACCGGCGGAACGATGTCCGCTACCCGCGTTATCTCGCAGCCCGGTGGAGGTCCGCCGGCCCATGTCCATACCCACGAGGATGAGGTTTTTCTCATTCTGCGGGGTCACTACCGTTTCTGGCAGAAGGGCGAACGAGCGATCGAAGCACCGGCTGGGACGCTGGTACAACAGCACAAAGGAATGGTGCACCAGTATCGCAACGTCAGCGACGTGGAGGGCGAGCACATTCTTTTTTGCCTGCCAGGGGGGCTTGAGGAACTGTTCATCGCGGTGGCAAACGAAGGGCTCGCCGTGCCGCGTGACATGAAGCGTGTCGTGGATCTGTCTGCGCAGTACGGCGTCACCTATCAATCGTCAATCGACAAATAGCGGCGGGGCTAAGCCGCAACTGCACTGGTCGTATGAGAAAAGTGCGGCGCGGTCCAGAGGCCGCGGGTTGGGATAAGGGTTCTGCACGGCCAGATCGGCCACGCGGTCGAGAGACTCCGCCGGCAGGCCGAGTTCCTTCAGCGCCAGCGGTGCGCGGGCAGCACGCATGAGATCGCAGATCGCCTGCGGCACGCGGTTCTCGACAGTGTCGAGCGCTCGTGCCGCACGCGACATGGCGTCCGGGGCGTTGTAGGCCAGCGTGTGCGGCAGCATCACAGTGTGGGTCTCGGCGTGCGGCAACACCCGTGCGTCGCGGCCGGTCTTCTATGCCATCCTCGGTGATGCCGTAAATGGACGTCATCTCGCTGCCCGCGTAGGTGGTGGGAATGGCCAAGATGGGAAGCGAGTGCTCCAGGCGCGATGGCCTTGCCCAGGCCAATGGTCGAGCCGCCGCCGACGGCGACCATGCCATCGGCGTGCACCGACCGAGCGTGGGCCACGGCTTCGCGCGCGGTTTCGATCGGCACGTGCATGACGGCACGGTCGAAGATGCCGGCCGCGCGCGCCCAGCCGCCCCGCGACCGACTCCGCGGTTTCGCGCTGCTCTGGCGTGCACAGCACCAGCGCACGCCGCACGTTCAAGGCAAGCAGTTCCTCTTCGTGGCGGCTCAGACTGCCGCGTCCGAACACGACTCGGGCCGGCGCGCATTGGTAGGTGAAGGACAGGCGCTCCATCGTTCAGTCCGCCAACGGTGTGCTGCGGGTCAACACGAAGTCGTAGTCCAGCGTGTAGTAGACCGGAGGCTTGGAAGGATCGCCGGTTTCGTGGCGGTCCCAATCGGCGATGAGGCTCGGGCGCACGCCGAAGACCGCGTCGGATTCGAGATAGCGCCCGCCGCGGCGGAACACATGGGTGATCAAGCGCTCGTAGCCCTCCGCCTGGATCATGAAATGCAGGTGCGCCGGACGCCACGGATGGCGGCCGAGCGCATCGAGCATGGCGCCCACCGGGCCATCATGCGGAATCGGGTACTCATGCGCCACGATGGAGCGAAAGTGGTAGCGACCATCGGCATCGGTGCGCAGCTGGGCCCGGGCCCGGTGCTCGGAGAGCGATGGGTCGGGTTTCTGCACGTCGTAGAAACCTTCTTCGTCGGCCTGCCAGACATCGAGCAGCGCGTGAGAAACGGGTTTCCCGTCCGGCCCGGTGACCCGGCCCTGCACGAAGCAGGGCGTGCCCTTGGCGCCATTGGCGATGTCGGCGCCGTGTTCGACCCTGGGTGCGCCCTCGACGAAGAAGGGCCCGAAGACGGTGGCCTCGGTGCAGCCCGCCGGCTTGGTGTTGTTCTGAGCCATGACCAGCGTGGACAGTCCGAGCACGTCCGACAGCAGAATGAACTCCTGCCGCTTGTCGTCGGTGATGTGCCCCGCGTCGGCAAGAAACCGGATACCGCGCCACCACTCGTCCTCGGTGAGCTTCACCTCGCGGGCGAAGTCGTGCAGATGACGCACCAGGCTGGCCATCACGGTGCGCAGCCGCGCATCGGGGCATCGATCCATCGACTCGTGCACGGCCTCGGTGATGGTGAACGAATCGAGAGGTTTCATGGGTGGTTCTCCTGAAGGGGATGGTGGCCCGTGGCCTGGTCGAATACGGCCTGCGCGTCGTCGGCGGAACTGCCGCGCCAGGCGACGATCTGGTCGGGGCGAATCAGCACGAGCGGTGCTTCGTACAAATCGCGCAGCACTCGCTCTGCAAGCCGCACGACGCGCAGGTCCAGGCCGCGCGCGTGCGCAAGCGCCTCGAACGGTGCTGTGTCGGGCGGCGCCGAACCGAGTGCGAGCACCGTCCAGTCGCGTCCGAAAAGATCGAACAGCGAACGACCGTCTTCCAGCCAGGCATGCGGCGGCCGGCCGCCAGGGCAGGCGGTGGGAACGTAGCGATTGGGCTCGTCGGGCGGCGCCGCCGTGCCATCGGACACGATCACCGGCGAGCCGTCGTAGCGCCCGCCGAAAGTGACGCCGGGGATGTTGAACTCGAGCCGTGCGTGCGCGTCCAGATGCTCGGCGGCGGCGCGGCGCTCGGCATCCCCGCGGGGCGAGTCTTCTTCGAGTTCGGGACTCGCAGCGAACAGGCCGACCGAATCGGCGAATCGTCTCGCATAGCCTGTGTTGCGCTCGGCCAGCGGACGGCGCTCCGCCTCGTAGCTTTCCAGCAGCGTGTCGGGCGCCTGCCCGCGCAGCACGGCGGCCAGCTTCCAGCCCAGGTTCACCGCGTCTTCGACCGCGGTGTTGTAGCCGAGGCCGCCGGTAGGCGTGAACAGATGGGCCGCATCCCCCGCAATGAACACGCGGCCGCGCTGGAACTGTTTGGCAACGAGGGCGTGGCCGGCCTGCCAGACGCCCATCGACAGGACCTCGATCGGCACGTCCACGCCGACCGTCTGCGCGAAGATGCGGCGCGCATCGGCCTCGGTCCAGGTCTCCGGGTTCTCGTGCGGATGCACGGCCGCGTGAAAAGCGTACTCGGCAACGCCGTCCACGGAGGCCATGAAGGCACGCCGCTCATGATTGACCGCCACGTACATCCAGGCCTTGGGATGCGTCAGCGCCGAGATGAATTGCGCAGACCGCAGGTAGATGGCGAACATCTTGCCGCCCATGAAATCGCGCTGGATGCCGGTGACGCCGCCCCATTCGATGCCGAGCTCGCTGCGCACGATGCTGCGCGGGCCGTCGGCCCCGACGAGGAACCTGGCCTTCACCTCCACCGGGGCGCCGCCGTCCGCAGGGCGGATGCACGCATCGATGCCGTCGCCGGTGTCGGCGAAGCGTTCCAGCCGCCAGCCGTAGCGTACGTCGGCCATGGGCCACGCCTCGGCATGTCCGCGCAGCGCCGCCTCCACAAACTTCTGCGAGACGCGGTGCGGCAGTTCGGCAGCGCTCCACGAACCGGTCATCGCCTTGATCTTCTCGGTGGCCTCCGCCGCCGTCGGCAAATGGATGCGCGCCAGTTCATGGCCCGTGTAGCGCGTGAAGTAGGCAATGTCGGTCGGGTGGTCGGCCGGCAGGCCCAGGCGCCGGATCTCGTGCGCGAAGCCCAGCCGGCGAAAGTGCTCCATCGTGCGCGCCTGGGTGGCATTGGCCTGCGGGTTGAAGGCGGTTCCCGGCTTCGCATCGACCAGCAGGCAGCGGATGCCCCGGCGGCCGAGCTCGTTGGCGAGCATGAGGCCGCACGGGCCGCCGCCCGCGATCAGGATTTCTGTCTCCAGCGAACATGGCTGCGCGGGGGCCGTAGTATTGGTGGAATGGGTCATGGACATGGGCCGTATGGGCTCGGCATCGCCGGCGAAGCGATGGCTCCGCATAGATGCTTAGGTTACCTAAATACTTCAGGATTGCAAAGCTTTGAGGAATCCCCCTACACCCGAGAAGGGAGCGCGCGTCGACGAGGGCTGGCGCACCGACAACGTCGGACGCCTGCTCAGCAGCGCGCTTCGCCGCTTCGAGGAGCGCGTCATGTCGCTGATGGTCGAGCGCGGCCATGCGCAGACGCGCCGCTCGCACGTCAATCTCACGCGCCACCTCGACATCGACGGGACGCGCATCACCGAACTCGCCCGGCGCGCTGCAATGACGAACGCGGCGATGACGGAACTGATCGACCAATGCGAATCGATCGGGCTCGTCGAGCGGCTGGCCGATCCCACGGACAAGCGCGTGCGCATCGTCCGATTTACGCCGGCCGGTGAAAGTTGGCTGAAGGATTTCGGCCGCGCCGTGGCGCAGGCCCAGCGCGAGATGTCGAGGGAGGTGGGTGAGGACCAGCTGGCCGTCGTGCTGGCTGCGCTTGCCAGCTACGCGGGCTCGGGCGGGGAGCCCTGAGGGCGCACTTCGACCCCCGTCGGTCGGGGGGCGAGGATCAATGGGCCTTTACACGCCCAGATACTGATGAACGATCTGGGGCTGCGCGCGCAGTTCGGTGGAGTTGCCTTGCCAGACCACGCGCCCTTTTTCGATCACGAAGTGACGATCCGCCAGGTTCAGCAAGGACTTGACGTTCTTGTCGATGACGATCTGCGACAGCCCGTCGCGCTTGAGATCGGCGAGCGAGCGCCAGATCTCGTTGCGTATCAGTGGCGCGAGGCCCTCGGTGGCCTCGTCGAGCACCAGCAGTCGCGGGTTCGTCATCAATGCGCGGCCGATGGCGAGCATCTGCTGCTCGCCGCCCGAGAGCTGCGAGCCGAGATTGCCGCGCCGCTCCTTGAGGCGAGGAAAGAACTCATAGACGCGGTGCAAGCTCCAGCGTTCGCCGCTCCCCTTCTTGTTGTCGCGCGCGGTGGCGACCAGGTTTTCTTCCACCGTGAGGTTGGGAAAGACCTGGCGACCCTCGGGCACCAGCGCGAGGCCGTGGCGCGCGATGCGGTGCGAGGGCAGGCTGTCCACGCGGGTGCCGCCCACCGAGATGCTGCCGGCCGAAACCGGCAGCATGCCGAACAGGCACTTGACCGTGGTCGAGCGGCCCATGCCATTGCGGCCGAGCAGGGTGACGACCTCGCCCGTGCCGACCGCGAAGGAGATGTCGAACAGCGCCTGCGCATGGCCGTAGGAGGCCTGCACGCCTTGGACCGATAGAAATTCGCTCATGCTTCGGCCTCTTCTTCGCCC
The DNA here is from genome assembly GCF_001425205.1 of Variovorax sp. Root411. GTDB lineage: Bacteria > Pseudomonadota > Gammaproteobacteria > Burkholderiales > Burkholderiaceae_C > Variovorax. The sequence goes on along the minus strand of NZ_LMDW01000018.1, from coordinate 221,684 downwards.
AGGTAAACAGCCCGTACTTCGGGGTGGTTGCGGATCTCTTCCGGCGTGCCGGTGAACAAAATCTTTCCGTAGACCAGCACGCTGATGCGGTCGGCCAAGGCAAACACCGCATCCATGTCGTGCTCGACCAGCAAGATCGTGTACTGGCGTTTCAGCTGCTGCAGCAGCGCAATCACGCTGGTGGATTCCTGCACGCTCATGCCGGCCATGGGCTCGTCGAGCAACAGGAACTTGGGCCCGGCCGCCAGGCTCATGGCCAGCTCGAGCTGGCGGCGCTCGCCGTAGCCGAGGTCGCCGGCGGACACGTGAAGGCGGTTGGCCAGACCGGTGGCGGCAAGCGCCTCTTCGGCGGACTGGCGCGCGTGCCTGTCCGCCGCCATGGGCTGCCAGAAGCGGAAGGCGTGCCGGCGCGAGGCCAGCGCCGCGAAGGTCGCGTTCTCGATCACGCTGAAATCCTCGAAGATCGAGGTGATCTGGTAGGACCGCAGCAGGCCGCGTTGGGCACGTTCGTGGATGGGCAGCGCGGAGACATCGGCGCCGCCGAACCACACGCTGCCGCTGTCCGCGGCAAGCTCGCCCGACAGCTGGTTGATGAGGGTCGTCTTGCCGGCGCCGTTGGGGCCGATGATCGCGTGAAGCTCGCCTTCGTGGATGTCGAGCGACACCGAGTCGGTGACAAGCAGTGCGCCAAAGCGCTTGGTAAGAGATTCGGTGCGAAGGACGCTCGGCATCATGTGGATCCTTTCGGTGTGGAGATCGCATTGCGTACCGTGGCTGTGTCTTCGGCAGGCACCGACGCGGACGCTTCGGGCGGTGGCCGCGCATCGAAGCGCTCCAGCAAGCCGACGATGCCCCGCTTGCCCAGCAGCGCAACGATCACGATCAGTGGCCCGAAGATGACCATCCAGTGCTCCGTGAAGCCTTTCAGGACCTCTTCCAGGCCAAGGAACACCAATGCGCCCATCAGCGGCCCGAAAACCGTTCCCAATCCGCCGATGACGACGATCACGATCAGCTCGCCCGAGACGGACCAGGCGAGCGTGCTGGGGGAAGCAAAGGCGTTGAGGTTGGCCAGCAGCAGGCCCGCGACGCCGCACAACATGCCGGACATCACGTACGCCAACAGCCGGTAGCGCACCACCGGAATGCCGGCGGCACTCACGCGGCGCGCGTTCTGCTTGGCGCCGCGGATCACCATGCCGAACGGTGCGATGCGCAGGCGCGCCAGCCACCAGATCGAGAGCACCAGCACGATGAACGCCGCAACATAGACACTGGTCGCGGACGACAGGTCGATGGGGCCGAAGCGGCTGCTGAGAGCGATCGAGAGGCCATCGTCGCCGCCATAGTTCTTCAGGCTGACGAACAGGAAGTAGCCCATCTGCGCAAAGGCCAGCGTGATCATAATGAAGGCGATGCCGCTGGTGCGAAGGCTGATCGCACCGGTGACCAGCGCGACCAGGCCGCACGCGCCCAGGCAAAGCAGCAGGTGGACCCAGCCGCTGCCGATCCCATGGAACGACGCCAGGCCGACCGCGTAGGCGCCGAGCCCGAGGAACAGCGAATGGCCGAAGCTCACCAGGCCGCCGTAGCCCAGCGCGATATTGAGTGCGCAGGCGGCAATCGCGTAGATGATGATGCGCGCGAAGAAGGCGATGTAGAAGGTCTCGCCGGTGGCCTGCGCCACGAAAGGCACACTCGCCAGCAACAGCAAGACCAGCAGCGGAACCCAGGTGCTTGGGCGGGAAAGAAGTGTGGTCATGGGACTACCTGTTGGCTGGGAAAAGACCTTGCGGGCGCCACGCGAGCACCACGGCCATGAGCAGATAGACCAGCATCGAAGCCAGCGCGGGCCCGGCCGCATCGGCAATGGAACGCTCGGTGACCTGGCGCAGCAGGAACGGCAGGAACACACGCCCCATGGTGTCGACGATGCCGACGATCAGCGCGGAATAGAAAGCCCCGGTCACGGAGCCGATGCCGCCGATGACAATGACCACCAGCGTCGTGATGAGGACCGACTCGCCCATGCCCGATTGAACCGACAGGATCGGTCCGGCCATCGCGCCGGCGAGTCCCGCCAGCATCGCGCCGACGGCGAAGAGCATCGCATTCAGCAGGCGGATGTTCACGCCTAGCGCGGCCACCATCGCGGGATTGACGGCGCCGGCGCGGATCAGCATGCCGACCTTGGTCTTGTTGATCAACAGCCAGGAGCCGACCGCGACGACCAGCCCGACCACGATGATGGCGATCCGGTAGGAGGGGTAGCTGAACCCGCCGATGTCGATGGCCCCGCTCAGGAACTCGGGCACTTGCAGGAAGACGGGCTGCGAACCCCAGATGATGCGCACCAGCTCGTTGAAGAACAACACGAGACCGAAGGTGGCCAGCACATGGTCGAGATGGTCCCGGCGATACAGCCGCGACACGGCCACGAACTCCAGCGCGAGGCCCAGCAGCAGCGAGCCGCCCATGGCCGCGGCGACGGCCCATCCGAACGACCCCGTGTACTGGAAGGCCGTTGCCGCGAAGTAGGCGCCCATCATGTACAGCGAGCCGTGCGCCAGGTTGACGAAGCTCATGATGCCGAAGACCAGCGTCAACCCCGCCGCCAGCAGGAACAACAGGACCCCGTACTGGAGCCCGTTGAGCAACTGGGCAAGAACAACAGTGCTGCTCATGGGATTACTTCAGCGCGCATTGCGCGTGATAGGCGTCGACCTGCTTCGGCAGCGGCGTCGCCAGCAGCTTGCCGGTGACGCTGCTGCCGTTCTTCACGGTCTCGAACGCGTAGTAGTTCTGCACCGGCAGGTTGTTGTTGTTGAAGGCGAAGGGTCCCCGCACCGATTTCACTTCGCTGCCCGCGGCCTTGACAGCGGCTGCCAGCGCCTTGTTGTCCCCGCCCTTGGCCTTGCCGAGCGCGATGTTCAGGATGCTCGCCGCGTCGTAGGCCGTTGCGGCGTACTCGCTGGGCGTGCGCTTGTACTTGGCCTCGAAATCGGCCACGAACTTCTTGCTCTCGGGCGCGTCCAGCGCTGCGTCCCACATGGCGCCGCTGATGCTGCCCACGGCGGCATCGCGCAATGCGGGCAGCGTGGTCCCGTCGACCGTGAAGACCGAATAGAGCGGCAGCTTGCCCATCAGGCCCGCCTGCGCCATCTGCTTGATGAAGTTCACGCCCATGCCGCCGGGATAGAACACGAAGACGGCATCGGGCTTGGCGGCCTGCAGCTGCGCGAGTTCGGCGGAATAGTCGGGCTGGTTGACCTGGGTGTAGACCTCTTCGACGATCTGGCCCTTGAAGTAGCGTTTGAAGCCGGTCAGCATGTCCTTGCCGGCCTGATAGTTCGGGGCCATCAGGTAGACCTTCTTCACGCCCTTGTCCTGCGCGAACTTGCCCATGGCTTCGGCGGCGCCGTCGTTCTGCCAGGCGGTCGAGAACACGTTCGGTTTGCAACCGGCGCCGGCCAGCGGCGATGGCCCGGAGTTGGTGGCAATAGCGACGACACCGGACTCCGCGATGCGCGGCAGGCTGGCCATCATGACGTTGGAAAAACTTAAGCCAACGATGGCGTCGACCTTGTCCTTGTCGATGAACTTGCGCACGATCTGGCTCCCGATCTCCGGCTTGAGCTGGTCGTCTTCCTTGAGCACCGTGGCCGGTTGCCCGCCCAGCTTGCCGCCGAACTGCTCGACCGCAAGCATGAAGCCGTCGACCTGGTCCTGGCCGACGATCGCGACGGGGCCCGACAGCGGTGCCATGATGCCGATGGTGGCGGCCGCCGCGAGATGGCTGGCGCCCGAGCAGGCGAAGGCGGCCAGAACCAGGCCGGTGCGGCGGAGAGAGGGAGTGGGTATCGTCATGTCTTGTCTCGAGTTGGTTTGGAATAAAAAAAGCGCGAAAGTGACACGCGGCCGTGCACAACGGCGCGACGGCCATCGGCTTGAACGGGCGCTGAAATCCGAAAAACAGTGAGCTGCGGACGGCTACGCCAGTTCGCCTGTATGCGTTCGGTGCGCGTGCAGCGCTTCGAAGATCGGCCCGTCGCTGAAGCGGAAAAGGTCGAGCGCTGCAGGGCTGTCCGCGTCGCAGTGGGCCGCGAAGGGCTGCCACGACGGCACGACGAACATGTCGCCGCGCTTGACGCTCCATTGCTGCTCGCCCACCTTCACCGTGCCGCTGCCCTCGAACACCTGGTAGACCGATGACCCGACCTCGCGCTGCACCAGGGTGCTCGCCCCCTTTCTGATGCGGTGCATCTCGGTGCGGATGGTGGGCAGCACGTCGCGCCCGTTGCTCGGATTCGTGAAGCGAACCGCCGCGTGGCCCGGGCTCAGTGTGGCGGCATGGCCCTCGTCCTCCAGCGCGAGCTGGTCGGCCAGGGCACGGTCGGTATCGACCCAGCGGTAGGCCAGCAGCGGCGTCGCGGCCGGCGCCTCCGGCTGCGACAGCGGACGCAAGCCCGGGTGGCCCCACAGGCGCTCCGAGCGCGAGCGCTCCGGCGTGGCCTTCTCGGCCGTGCTGACGCGCTCGCGCCCGAACTCGAAGAACTGCGACTCCGTGTAGTACGAGAACGGAATGTCCAGTCCATCGATCCAGGCCATCGGCGCACTGGCCGCGTTGTGATGGGAATGCCAGTTCCATCCGGCCTGCGGCAGGAAGTCGCCGCGCGACATTCGCACCGGGTCGCCGTTGACCACGGTCCACACGCCTTCGCCCTCCACCACGAAGCGGAACGCGTGCTGCGTGTGGCGATGCTCCGGTGCATCCTCGCCCGGCATCAGGTACTGGATAGCAGCCCACAGCGTGGGCGTGGCAAACGGCCGGCCGCCGAGCGCCGGATTGGCCAGCGCGATGGCGCGCCGCTCGCCGCCGCGGCCCACGGGCACGATGCGCCCGGCCTCGCTGGCCAGTTCGACCAGGCGATCCCAGCGCCAAAGATGGGGCACTGCCTTGCTGCGCGGGTGCCGCGGCATCAGGTCGCCGATTTCTGTCCACAGCGGAACGAGCAGCTCGCTTTCGAAGCCCCGGTAGAGCTGCTCGAGCGCGAGGCTGGGTTCGGGTTGGCCCGGACCCGCGACGGCCTTCAGGCGCACGGGGGAGGGTACGGTGTCGACTGTCATGGAAGTTCCTTCGTGGGGACCGCTGCAACGAGCGCTCGCATGGCGCGTCTGTCGCCGTATCGTTTACGGGGAGAAGCGCCGCGTTGGCTTGCGCTTCACTCGGCGGGGCCGACCGTGAGCGTGATCTCGCCCACGCCGGCAACGCTGCCTTCGATGCGATCGCCGGGCTGGAGCGCGCCCACGCCTTCGGGCGTGCCGGTGAAGATCAGATCGCCAGGCTGCAGGTGGTAGAACTTCGAAAGGTCCTCGATCAGCTCTGGGATGTTCCAGATCAGCTTGGAAAGATCGGAGCGCTGGCGCTCCTGGCCGTTCACGCTCAGCGCCAGCGCGCCCTGCTCGAGCACCGTGCCGGCCATGGGAACGACCTCGGACACCACCGACGACTGCTCCACGTCCTTGCCGAGGTCCCAGGGCCGGCCCTTCTCGCGGGCCACCAGCTGCAGGTCGCGCCGCGTCATGTCCAGGCCGCAGGCGTACCCGTAGATCAGCTTGTGCGCGTCGGCGCGGCTGACGCGAAAGCCGGGCGCACCGACCACAAGTACCAGCTCCATCTCGAAGTGGTAGTTCTTCGTCTCGGGTGGATAGGCCACCGTGGCGCCGGATTCCACCAGCGTCGGCAGGCTCTTGGTGAAATAGAACGGCACCTCCACCGCCTTGTCGACCGGCCGTCCCATCTCGACCGCGTGGGCGTGGTAGTTGCGGCCGACGAAGAACAGCCGGTTGACGGGCAAACGCTCCGTCTTGCCGCGCACCGGCAGGGATGGAACAGCAGCAGGAGTCCAGAGATAAGTGGTGGTCATGGTGTGGGAGGTGATGGAGTTTGGAAAGCGGACTCGTGCGCGGAGCTATTTCAAAGTTTGGCGAGCGGCACTTGGAGGTCGGCGAGCTGCGCCGCGTCGACGCTGGTGCGGCGCTCGATCAGGCGCCGCGCAAAGCGCAGATCGCGCGCGGCGTTGGGCCCCAGCGCCGCAACGACCTTGTCGGCGTCGAGGAAGAACATCACGAAGCTGTTGGAGCTCCGGTCGCCGCGCACGACCACGCGGTGCGCGGGCGTGGGCATGCCGTAGATCTGGAGGTTGACGTCGTACTGGTCCGACCAGAACCAGGGCAGCGGCTGATGATTCACCGCTGTGCCGAGCGCGGCGCGCGCGGCGGCGATGCCTTGCTCCTGGGCGTTCTGCCAGGACTCGAGCCGCATCCGCCGGCCCGCCCATTCGCAATGCCATGTGGCCACGTCGCCCGCGGCAAGAATGTCGGGATCCGATGAGCGGCATTGCGAATCGACCAGCACGCCGCCATCGCAAGCCAGGCCTGCCTCGCGTGCGAGTTCGTCGTTGGGAATCAGGCCGACACCGATGAGCACCACGTCGCACTCGAGCTCGCGCCCGTCGCCGAACGAGGCCGCCAGGCCGCCTCGCGCGCCCTCCGCCAGGCGCTCGATTCCCGTGCCGAGCCGGACATCGACGCCCTGGGAGGTGTGAAGCTGCAGGAGGTAGTCGGAAATTTCCGGCGGAACGGTGCGCTCGCACAGCCGGCCCATCGCTTCCACGACGGTCACGTCCAGGCCCTTCTTCCTGGCCGTTGCGGCCACTTCGAGTCCGATCCAGCCGCCTCCGACGACAAGCAGCCGCTTGCCGGGAGAGAGCGCGGCGCCAAGCGCCGCCGCATCCTCGATGCTGCGCAAGACGAAGACGCCGGGCAGATCCGCGCCCGGGATATTCAGCCGGCGCGCCCGTCCGCCGTTGCAGAGGATCAGCTTGTCATATGCAACGTCCGCTCCACGCGTGAGGCGAAGCTTCTTCGCAGCCCTGTCGATGAAGGTCGCGCCGACGTTCGGCCGCCAGTCGATGCCGAGCGCATCGAAAGCTTCCAATTTCAGTAGATGCGTGGTGTCCGCATGCGCATCTCCGGAGAGCACCGCCTTGGACAGCGGCGGGCGTTCATAGGGACGATGGGGCTCGTCGCCGATCAGGACCACGCGGCCCGCGAAACCCTCGCTGCGCAGCGTTTGCGCGGCCCAGCCGCCGGCTTGACCGGCCCCCACGATGACGATGGTTTCGGCGTTCACGGGTTCAGTCCAGCGAGAGAAACACGCGGCCCGCGTCGATCTTCACGGGGTACGAGCGAATCGCCTCGGTCACGGGAGCGCAGGTCGGCCTTCCGTCGCGCACGTCGAACTTGCCCTGGTGCAGCGGGCACTCGATCTCGTGCCCTTCCAGGAAGCCCTCGCACAGGCGTGCATGGCCGTGGGTGCACACGTTGTCGGTCGCGTAGATCTGGCCGTCCACGTTGTACAGCGCGATGTCGCGCCCGCCGACCAGCATGCCGACGACATCGTCGGTGGGCACCTCGTCGACGGGTGCGGCGTCGGTCCATTGGAAATCGCTCATGGCTGGCTTCAAAGGGGATAGATGACGGAGTTGGGGATCATTTCGCTGTCGTAGATGACCTGGCGCGAGGCGAACTTCAGTCCCTCCCCGGTGCGCACGACGACGTCGATGTAGCGCCCCACGCTGAAGACGCTCGAGAGTTCGGACAGCTTGGTGCGGAACACCGCATAGTTGCCCTCGCACTCGAAACGGTCCGCCTCGGCCTTCAGGACGAGTGGCGTCCCGACCACGTGGCGCTGGTAGTACGGGTCGTGGAACAAGGTCTCGCGAATGCCGTAGACGCGGTCCTTCAGCATTCCCTTGCTCTCGAACGACAGCGTCGCGAGCGGAAAGCCGCGGTCGTAGTTCTCGCGCGGTTGCAGGCGGTAGCTGCAATCGTCCGTGAAGAATTCCGGCCAGAGTTCCCATTCGCCGGAGCTGACGGCCTGGGCGTAGCGGGCGTAGAGCTGGGTCAAGTCGAAGTAGTCCTGAAAGGTCATCTCAAGCCTCCATGACCTTGCGCCAGTACTCGTACATGCCCCGTATCAGGGTCTCGGTGACCATGTGGTCCGTGTCGCCGACTTCGCGTCCGCCGAGCTCGGCGAGCGTGCGGTGGAAAGGCTTCTGTTCGAATCCTTTCTGCGAAAGCTCGATCACTTCTCCGTCGTCCGCCGATACGAAGCCGGCGGGCCCGAAAAGATTGGCCTGGCGCAGCCGGCGCTGCGTCATCTCTTTGCTGTCGTCCTCGAATCCGAAATGGGTCCATACGAAATCGAAGGCGCCGGGGCCGCTCGGCTGGATGTGGCGTGTCGAAACGCTGTTGACCTGCTGCTGGAAGATCACGCTCGGGAAGAGCGTCATCATCACAGCCGTCGGACCGCCCCACCAGGGCTCGGGCGCGATGTCCAGGAAGCGCGGGTCGTTGAGCTGCATGCTTTCCTTGAAGCTGGACACCTGGGTGACCTCGTCGGCCTTGCCGCTCGCACCACGCGTTGAAATCATGGCGGCATGCCGGTGGTGCTGATCCATCTTGAGTTGCGACTTGTTGTCCGCACGCCAGAGCCCGAAGGTGACGAACCACGTATGCAGCAGGCCCGGGTGGTACGGGTCCTTGATGTTCTCCTGCATCAGCTTCCAGTTGCCGGGAATGCGCTGGCGGTTGTACCCAAGAATCGTCAGCTTCCGGCCGTTGAACAGCCGGTCGAAGTAGCCCAGGATCTCCGGGCCCATGAAGTCCTCGAGCGATTCCACCTCCGCATCGAACGACGCAAACACAACGCCGCCGCGCGTGGCGACCTTCAGCTTGTTGAGGCCGTGATCGGCCGGCTTGAAATCGGCCGGCATCCCGCCGTTGACCTTGCCGTCCTGCTTGACGCCGCGGCGAAAGGGCACGCCCTGCAGGTCGCCGCCGAGCGAGTAGTTCCACTGGTGATACGGGCAGGTGAACCCGCTGGTCTTGCGGTTGCCGTGCCGCTCGCGGCAGAACTGCATGCCCCGGTGCGCGCACACGTTTTCCACGACGCTGATGGAGCCCTCGGCATCCCGGACCATGATCACCGAGCGCTCGCCGACCACCGTGCGCTTGAAATCGCCAACCTCCGGAACCTCAGCCTCCAGGCCCACGTAGCACCAGTGGCCCCGGTAGAAAAGGCGCTCGAGCTCACGCCGGTGCTGATCGGCCTCGGTGTAGGCCATGAAAGGGATGCGGCTGGTCCCTTTGTCTTCCCAGTGGATCTGCTGCGGAAAGACGGCTGATGTGTCATCCATGTTTGTCTCCTGTCGGCCGTGTCGCAAGGCCTGTATCTCGTGGTCCGGCAATGATCGATATTTCAGTCCCATCGTTCAATAGAATGTGCCGAATAGTTCATATAGATTTGGCGAATGGGAGCCGGCCGTGGAGCTCAAGGACATCGACCTCAACCTGCTGGTTGTGTTCAACCAGTTGCTCATCGATCGACGGGTGTCGAAGGTGGCGGCCAATCTCGGCCTTTCCCAGCCGGGGGTGAGCAACGCGCTGGCGCGCCTGCGCAAGCTGACCGACGACCCCTTGTTCCTTCGAACCCCGAAGGGCATGGAGCCGACCCCCTTCGCCGAGCAGCTGGCCGCGCCGACCGCGAGCGCCCTGCAAACGATCCATGCCGCGATCAATCAGCGGAGCTCGTTCGACCCGGCCACGTCGACGCGCGCCTTCACCATCGGCATGACCGACATCGGGGAGATCTATTTCCTGCCCAAATTGATGAAGGAGCTGGCGCGCGTTGCTCCGGGGGTCTCGCTCAGCACCGTTCGCAACACGGCGGTCAATCTTCAGGACGAGATGGAATCCGGCCACGTCACCCTGGCCATCGGCTTGCTGCCGCAGCTCAAGAGCGGTTATTTCCAGCGGCGGCTGTTCAAGCAGCACTACGTCTGCATGTTTCGCCGCGGCCATGCGCTGGACAAGCGGCAGATCTCCCTGGGCGAGTTCTCGCAGGCCGACCACGTGGTCGTGATCTCGGAGGGAACCGGCCACGGCAAGGCGGACGAACTTCTCAGCCGCAAGAAGATTGTTCGCAAGGTCGTCCTGACCGTGCCGCACTACGTGGCGGTCGGCCACATCCTGCACGACTCCGACCTGGTGGCAACGGTCCCCGAGCGGCTCGCCCAGGCCTTGGCCGAGCCGTTCGGGTTGTCCTATGTCCGCCATCCGGCCAAGCTGCCCGAGATTGCAATCAACCTTTTCTGGCACGGCCGGTATCACCGGGATCCCGCCGTCGCCTGGATGCGCTCCTTGATCGTCCGGCTTCACGGGGAAGGTGCGCCCGGCTGAACTTGCGCGGCTTCCCCGGCGTCGCTTGCGCGAGACCAGTGTGGCGACGCCTTCGTCGTTGTATCGCTGCGGCGCAAGACAGCGCAGGCCCTGGCGCAGCGCGCGCGCATCGTGCTGGCCTGCGCCGATGGGAACGACAACCAAGTGGTGGCCGCGCGCCAGCGCGTCACGCCGCAGATGGTCAGCAAGTGGCGAGCACGGTTCGTCGAACATCGCCTGGATGGCCTGCTTGACGCGCCGCGCTCTGGCGCGCCAAGAACGATTGACGATGCCCGCGTCGATGCCGTGATTGCCAGGACGCTGGAGAGCGTGCCGCGCGGGGCGACGCACTGGAGCACCCGCACCATGGCGAGTGCGACAGGGTTGTCGCAGACGGCCGTCTCGCGCATCTGGCGCGCGTTCGGCTTGCAGCCGCATCGCCAGGAGACATTCAAACTGTCCACCGATCCGATGTTCGTCGAGAAGGTGCGCGACATCGTCGGCCTCTACATGGATCCACCCTTGATGGCGATGGTGCTGTGCGTGGACGAAAAGAGCCAGATCCAGGCCCTGGACCGCACGCAACTCCTGCTGCCGCTCGCCCCTGGCATCCCCGAGCGGCGCACCCATGACTACGAGCGCCATGGGACGACCACGCTGTTCGCGGCCTTGGACATCGCCACGGGATCGGTCATCGGCGAGATGCATCGTCGCCACCGCAGCAGCGAGTTCCTGCAATTCCTGCGAATCGTCGAGGCCAGTGTGCCTGCGGTGTTGGACATCCACCTGGTCATGGACAACTACGGCACACACAAGACGGCGTCGATCAAATCGTGGTTGATCCGCCACCCGCGCATTCACGTGCACTTCACGCCGACTTCGGCGTCATGGCTCAATCAGGTCGAGCGCTGGTTCGCAACCCTCACGCAGCGATGTATCCGTCGCGGCACGCATCGCTCCACGCGACAACTCGAGCAGACCATTCGCGAGTGTCCGCCGTAGGCATGGATCGCGCGCAGGAGCTGGCCGACCTGCCGGGGCTCGGTGATCGCCGCGTAGTTGGTCTTTTCCACCGCCACCAGCGCGCCGCGCAGGTCGACCGTCACATCGCGGTCCACCAAGCCGACGGACACCGCGTAGCGGAATACCTGCGAGCAGATCTGCACGATGCGGTGCGCGCTTTCGTGAATGCCGCGCGCCTCCATGCGGCGCGCGACCTTGTCGAGCACGTCCTTCGCCCGGATGGTCGACACGGGCAGCTTGCCGATGAACGGGAACACATCCTTCTCGAGCCAGCTGGTGACCTTGGCCTGGGTGATGGCGGCGCGCTTGTTCGACGTGGTCGCGAGCCAGTCGCGGGCGACCTTCTCGAAGGTGTTCGCGGCCGCATCGGCCTTGCGCTGCTTGCCCTCGCGCTCGGCGACGCCGGGGTCGATGTCGTCCGCCAGCCGCGTCCTGGCCTCGGCGCGGCGTTCGCGGGCCTTGGCCAGGGTGACGTCGGGGTAGACGCCGAGGGCCAGGGTCTTCTGCCGCCCGGCGAAGCGGTAGCTCAAGCGCCAGTACTTTCCGGTGGCGGTGGCGGTGGCGGTGACGTGCAGGTACAGGCCGCCCCCGTCGGCGTATTTCTCGCCGCTGGCCGTGCCCTGGGGCTTGAGCTGCTTGACTCGGGTGTCGGTGAGCGCCATCGCTGCCCTTTTGTTGGTATCTGGCTTTTCGACCTGGCCGAGATACCAACAAAAATGCTGGTATTTCGCTGCGTTGTCATGCAGCGCCGTGATCCAACATGAGGCAAAGAAAAACCCGCTACGCTGAAGAAACGTGCGGGTTTTGAGGCTTGGTGAGACGCCGTGAACCGGGCCCTTGGTGCTTTCGACAGGAATCGCAGGTGAGCCAAAAATCCGCATGAATATTGGATTCTTTGGGTTGGAAGAAAAAAAATACCGCCATAAGTACCGATAAACTTCAATGTACGGCTTGGATGCATCGTATGAGGACGCTTCGAGCCGATTTTGTTGACGCTGCGGCCGACGGGCATTCCGAGATCAGGCTGAGTGGTACTGATCTTCGGTGTTCATTTCGAATCGCCGATCTGCGTCAGGAACGCGCACGCCGCATCGAGCGTGGGCAGAACTTGATCATGTCGCAGCGGCGAGCAGATCGCGGCTGGGTTTTTCAAGAGGATGCGCAATACGCTGGTACCTGATTCTCCTTTCGACCCGGCCCGAAGTGGCTGGCTAGCGAGGGGCGGATCCAGCCCCAGGCCATGAGGCATAGTCCCTTGCAAATCAACAGGTTAGCAAGGGGCACACAGAAAGCGACCTCCCCCAAAGGGCAAGTAGTCGGTGAGCTTGACACCACGAAGTGTCCGGCGATAACGCCAATCCGCCTGCCCAAGTGAAACGCCGGAGTTTCGCTTCTCGATTTTGCCTCTGACGCCGCCTTTGAAGCTCTATCCCTAGCCCGCTCGATCACGACTCCATGTGGGAGAATTGGCCAGACTTGGCAACCCGGTTCAGTTGCACACGAACGCTGAACGCGACCCTGATGACTGATACAGATGGTGAAATCCTGACGCTCGAAGAGGTCGCCGAATACCTCAAGGCTGGGAAGCGGACGGTCTATCGCCTAGCCCAAAAGGGAGAGATTCCAGCCTTTAAGCTTGGAGGCACCTGGCGGTTTCGCCGCTCTGAGCTGGACAGTTGGATCGCTGAGAGCATCAACAAGAAGAAGCCGCAGACATAGTGACCGTGCGCTAGGTCTGCAACCAAATCACATCTGGTCAGGTACACAGGGGAGGATGGCCGTTGATAACGCAGCAGCTTTTGACGCAGCATCAAAGCCAGTACTACGCGTGGCTTTTGACGCGGCGCGCTGCAGGCGACTCGGTGGAGTCGCTCGCAGCCACCCTCGTCGACTCGCAGGTTGACCTCAATCCCCACCAAGTCGAGGCGGCGCTGTTCGCCTGTAGCAATCCACTCTCGCGCGGCGTCATCTTGGCGGACGAGGTCGGGCTCGGAAAGACCATTGAGGCCGGTCTCGTCATCGCGCAGCGCTGGGCCGAGCGCCGCCGCCGCATACTGATCATCGTGCCCGCTAATCTGCGCAAGCAGTGGCACCAGGAGTTGCAAGACAAGTTCAATCTGCGGGGCGTGCTCCTGGAAGCTAAAAGCTACAACGCCATCCGCAAGCGGGGCAGCCAGAATCCGTTTCAAGAGTCATCCGGTCCCGTCATCTGCTCCTATCAGTTCGCCAAAGCGAAGGCGACGGACATCAAGGCTGTCGATTGGGACTTGGCGGTGCTCGACGAGGCGCATCGACTGCGCAACGTCTATAAAACCAGCAACGTGATCGCCAAAGCGCTGAAGGAAGCGCTAGCCCACGTCCACTCCAAAGTTCTGCTCACCGCGACCCCGTTGCAAAACTCGCTGCTGGAGCTTTACGGCTTGGTCAGCATGATCGATGACCGGGTCTTTGGTGATATCGACAGCTTCCGCTCACAGTTCACGGCGCAGCCCAGAGAAAAAGCGTTCGCAGCCCTGCGAGCCCGCCTCGCCACAGTTTGCAAACGCACGCTGCGCCGCCAGGTTCAGCAGTACGTGCCATATACCGCTCGACGAGCCATCGTTGAAGAGTTCACCCCTTCGACCGAGGAACGAGAACTGTCCAATCTCGTCGCTGACTATCTCCGTCGGCCCAACCTCAAAGCGCTGCCAGAAGGCCAACGACAACTGATCTCTCTGGTGCTGTGGAAGCTGCTGGCTTCGTCAACCCATGCCATCGCCGGGGCGCTGGAGACCATGGCCAAGCGGCTTCAGGGTGAACTTGACGAGTCTTCCGATATTCCTGATCTGGCGGAGGTGCTTGATGAGGACTATGAATCGCTAGATGAAACCGCTGACGAGTGGGAAGGGAAAGAGGCCGGCGTTGCATCGCCAGCCCCCGGCCAACGCGATGCAATCACCCAGGAGATCGCCGAACTGTGGCACTTTAAGGCATTGGCGACCAACATTCGCGAGAACGCTAAAGGCACTGCACTGCTGACTGCTTTGGACAAGGCATTCGCTGAGCTGGGGCGGCTCGGCGCAGCCAAGAAGGCAATTATCTTCACGGAGTCCAAGCGCACGCAGGAGTACCTGCTTTCTCTCCTGGCAGCCACGCCCTACGGCGAAGGCATCGTCTTGTTCAACGGCACCAACAGCGATGCCCGGGCGCAAGCCATCTACGCTGATTGGATCAAGCGCTATGCCGAAACGGATCGCATCACTGGGTCCAAGACCGCAGACACCCGAGCCGCACTGGTCGAGCACTTCAAAGAGCGCGGCACGGTGATGATTGCCACCGAGGCGGGTGCCGAAGGCATCAACCTGCAGTTCTGCTCGCTGGTCATCAACTACGATTTGCCATGGAACCCGCAGCGCATCGAGCAGCGGATCGGACGCTGCCACCGCTATGGTCAAAAGTTCGACGTGGTAGTAGTCAACTTCGTAGACCGAAGTAACGAAGCTGATGCCAGGGTCTACGAACTGCTGGATCAAAAATTTCAATTGTTTGAGGGCGTCTTTGGTGCAAGCGACGAGGTGCTTGGAGCGATCGGCTCCGGCGTGGATTTTGAGCGTCGCATCGCAGACATCTACCAGAACTGCCGCGACCACGAGGCAATCAAAACCAGCTTCGAACAGTTGCAAAGCGACCTGTCTGGCGAAATCAGCGAGGCCATGGTCAAGACGCGGCGAATCCTCCTGGAGAACTTTGACGAGGAGGTGCAGGACAAGCTGCGAGTTAGAGCCGCAGACAGCCGCGCGGCGCGCAGCAAGTACGAACGCATGCTGCTCGAACTGACGCGGGCCGAGTTGGCCGACTGCGCGCTATTCGACGACGACGGCTTTGTCCTTCAGCGTCTGCCTGCCACCACCTTGAATGAGGTTGACCTGGGCCGCTATGAGTTACCTCGCCGATCCGGCGACGCGCACCTCTATCGGATCGGCCATCCGCTCGCTGAATGGGTGACTAAGCAGGCGAAGAACTATGAGCTTTCAGGCACGCGGCTCCTTTTTGACTACGAGGCTTACGGCACCCAGATCAGCACGCTCAAGCCGTATCGAGGTAAGAGCGGCTGGCTGACCTTGAAGCTTGTGTCAGTTGAATCTCTTGGAAACGATGAGCAGCGCCTGGTGGTGGCGGCCATCACGTCAGACGGCCAGCCCCTGGCAGAAGACGATCCAGAAAAACTTTTGCGCTTGCCAGCTCGGGCGCAGCTTGCCGAGCAAGGCAACGTCGATGTATCCCGTCTCAGTGAGGACGTGGCGATGCGGAAATCTGCCGTCCTGCGAGAAATCAACCAACGCAACCTAGGCTACTTCGAGCAGGAAGTCCAGAAGCTCGATGCGTGGGCTGATGACTTGAAGCTGGGCATTGAGCAGGAAATCAAGGAGATCGACCGCCAAATCAAGGAGGTGCGCCGTACGGCAGCCAGTGCCCCCGCGCTAGAAGAAAAGCTCTCCTGGCAGAAGCAGCAAAAGGAACTGGAAGCTAAACGCACGAAGCTCCGGCGCGAACTCTTCAATCGCCAAGATGCTATTGAGGCTGAGCGCAACGAGCTTATCAATCAGTTGGAAAGCAAGTTGCAGCAGGACGTGCGAGAGCAGACCCTGTTCACCGTTGAATGGGCGTTGATCTAATGGCGACCGCACCAATTCGTCCTCTTGAGCTGGACCTGCTGTGCCAGAAGCTGGACGCAGACTACGCAGCGCTCATCATCGGAACGGGCGGCCCGGACTCTCGCCGCAGTAACTTCCTATCCAAGGCCATTGCGGCGTTCGTGTTGCACGAGGCTGCAGGCGCAAGCCTAGAAGAGTCCGTCGCAGCGAGCATCGACGGCGGCCTGGATCACGGCATTGACTCGGTGTTCGTGGCCAATGATCAGACCATCTGGCTCGTTCAATCGAAGTACAAGGAGTCCGGCTCAGGAGAACCTGAGCTTGGTGATGTGTCCAAGTTTCGGGACGGCGTCACTGATCTCATCCAGGGGCGCTGGGGGCGCTTCAACAATGCGCTTCAGAACCGCAGCGGTGCAATCACCGATGCCTTAAACAGCGGCATCTGCAAAGTCAAGGTTATCCTCGCTTACTCCGGGACGGCCGTGTCCGATGATCGGCGGGACATCTTTTTCGACCTGGAACGAGCGTTCAACGGGCCGAATCCCGAATTTCTGCGCTGCCATGCCTATGGGCTCACCACCCTTCACGACCTTCACTTGGATGGCATCTCTGCCCAAGCCATTGAGGCCGACATCGAGCTGAAGGACTTCGGGCACACCCAACAACCTTACAGGGCGTTCTATGGTCGCATGGACGCCAAACGGCTTGCAGAACTTTGGGTCCAGCACGAAGACCGCTTAGTTGACCGAAACATCAGGCGCTTCAAGGGAACGACGACCGTCAACACTGGCTTGACGGAAACCTTGCAGGAGGAAGCGCAGCACTTCTTCTACTTTAATAACGGCGTCACGTTTCTCTGTGATGCCATCAACGAACAGCATCCGCGCGACCCTCATCGGGAGTCAGGGAGATTTCGTGTCCGAGGGCTTTCCATCATCAACGGCGCTCAAACCGTTGGCGCTATTGCGAAGGAACCCATAGCACACTACGACGCCAACCCTGCCATGGTCATGGCAACCCTCGTGTGCTTGGACAACGCACCGGACGGTTTCGGTGACCGCGTGACTCAATCCCGAAACCGTCAAAACGCGGTGGACTTGGAAGACTTCGCTGCTCTGGATGAGCGGCAGGCCATGTGGCAACAGACGCTACGAATGGCAGGTATCGACTACATCGTCAAGCATGGTCAGGACGATCCTCCGCCCTCGCTGACAACCTTCAGTGCTCGTGAGCTAGCCCCGTATCTGGCGTGCACCGTCACCACGAACGATTGGCAGGACTACCTGGTGGCAGCGAAGTCAGACAAGAAGAGGCTTTTCGGACGGGAGGGCCTGGTACCTGCGACAGATCCGTTACGTCAGTCCTATGCGCGCCTGTTCGCCGATTCCCTGACCGCCAAGCAGATGTGGCGCATCGCCCAGATCGGCCGCATGGTAATCGGCAAGGTTCGAGATCGTGCAAGTGCCGAGGCCGATCCTCAAGGCCTACCGCAGGGCACGCTGCCCGCTAAGGAGGTTCTAGGCCACGGTGCCTGGATGGTTCTCCACGTGATCTTCATCAGGCTGTCGATGCACAACGGAGCTGAGCTGAATCTAAACGCAGATGAGTTGACGGCGCTCTCTCGCGAAATCGATTTGGTGGCAGATCGCTTGGTCACCGTCGTTCAGGCTGTTCAGTGGAACAAGCAAGCTCGCAGCGTCTTTGAGAACAAAACGGACTGTCGATCCGTGAAAGGCCGCTTGATGGCGGCCTTGGCGCATCCAAACCAGGGAGGAAATCAATAGTGCAAGCCAACATCAAAGGTCTGGTAGACCGACTGGAGCTTTCCCAGGCCAAGGCCATGATGCCTCTCTACGAGGCCATCTCTAACGCCGTCGATGCCATCGAGGAGCATCAGGACGGCTTCAGCAAACATGCGATTCGCATCCGGTTGGTTGCATCGAACGACCTTGCTCATCAGGGTGGAGACGGAACGCTGGTCGTGGACGGCTTCGATGTCATCGACGATGGTGTCGGATTCAACGACAGAAATCTGGCTTCGTTCAAGGAGGCTCACACCCTGTCGAAGGTCAAGCTGGGTGGT
The DNA here is from genome assembly GCF_001425205.1 of Variovorax sp. Root411. Taxonomy (GTDB): domain Bacteria; phylum Pseudomonadota; class Gammaproteobacteria; order Burkholderiales; family Burkholderiaceae_C; genus Variovorax. The sequence goes on along the minus strand of NZ_LMDW01000018.1, from coordinate 203,660 downwards.
CGAGGTGTAGGCCGCTTCACCTTCCTGAAGGTCTTCTCGTCCGTCCGCATTCGCAGCGTCTTCAAGCAAGAGGATCAAGCCTTGCTGCGGGAGTTCGACTTCAGCATCGAAGATGAACTGAAGGGAGCAGATGTCACGTCCGATATCGCGGAGTCGTCCGGCACGCGGACTTCTCTGCGCGGCATGAACGAAAAGTTCCGAGCGGGGTGGCCTACCCAGCCGGAGACCATCGCCGAGCGCGTTATCGCGCACTTCCTGATTCGGTTTGCGGCTCGATCCTGCCCGCCCATGACGCTGGAGTCGCCGGGGCATGCGCCGATTGACCTGCACACCCAGTTTCAATCCACCGTGTTGACCCACATCAAAGAGCAGTTCTTCGATGTGTCTGGCCACGCGTTCGCCTTGCAGGCATATCGCCACCGCGATGGCCGCTCGCGCCATGAGCTGAACTTGTGTGCCAATGGGCGTGAAGTCACCACCACCAAGCTGCGAGACCTGTTGCCGGAACTCCCCGAGAAGTTTCTTGACGACGAGCAGGCGCCGTACACCCTCATCGTGCTGGTTACCGGGGAGTACCTGGATGACCACGCGAACCAGGAACGGACGCGCATCGCCTTTCAGAGCGATGAAGAGCCCGAACTGGAGCAGACGCTTGTTTCTCGCCGAGCGTTAAACCAAGGCATAGCCGGTGTATTGCGTCCACTGCTCACAAGTGACTTGAAGTCCACAAACGAGGAAAAGCGTGGGCAGATCGAGAAGTTCGTGGAGCAAGCTCCGGAGTACAGAGCGCTCACCCATCCTCGCTACAAAGAGGTGATCGAGCAGATGATTCAGCCCGGCCTGTCGCAAGACAAGCTCGATGAGGCTCTCCTGCACGTAAAGCGAATCGTCGAGGATGACGTACGCAAAGAGGCCAAACACGTCGCCGCGTTGTTTGAGACTGAAACCTTCGAGCAGTACCAAGAGAAATTCAAGGAAATCGCCGAGAAGGCCAACGAGATCGGCAAGGCACAGCTCGCTGCCTACATCGCGCACCGTCGCACGATTCTCGACCTGTTGAACAACAGCCTCAAGAAGAAGCGCACCGACGACAGGTACCCGCTCGAAAGGGTGTTGCACAAAATGATCTTCCCCATGGGCACAACCTCGAAGGATGTTTTCTTCGAGCAGCAGAACCTTTGGGTCATTGACGAGCGGCTGTGCTATCACACGCTGCTCACCTCCGACAAGAAGCTCAAGAGCGTCGCCGGGCTCGACGACACGTCGGGTCGCGAGCCAGACATCTTCGCCTTCTTCTATGACACACCTATCGGCGTCGCCGAGGCCGACAAGCTGCCTGGCGGAGGTGTAGTCATCATCGAATTCAAGCGGCCCGGCCGGGACAACTACGACAAAGACCCCGCCGACCAGGTCATCCAGCGGTTTCGAGAAATCGCGGAGGGTGACGTCACGGATGTTGACGGCCGCCAGATCAACCCGACGAATCTGCGGTACACCGGCTATCTCATTGCCGACCTAACGCCGTCTTTGCATCGGCAAGTATTCGGCCGCTACCACCGCACCGCCGATAACGAGGGGTACTTTTCCCCCTTAGCGACCGGCAACGGATATATAGAAATCCTCTCCTATGACAAGCTCATTAAGGATGCCAATCGTCGCAATCGCATCCTGTTTGACAAGCTCGGCCTGCACAAGAGTTAAGGTGGCACAACTATGAGCAAACAAAAACTAGAACTTACTTGGATTGGGAAGGAGAAGCGGCCCAAGTTGGAACCACGCATCCTGCTCGAAAACTCCGAAAATTCATATCACTCAAAGCATCGCTTCCGCGACAACGACCTCTTTGATAACCGACTAATTTTCGGCGATAACCTTCTGGCCCTGAAGGCTCTTGAGCAAGAGTTCTCGGGCCAAGTGAAGTGTGTTTTTATCGATCCGCCCTACAACACCGGCAGTGCCTTTGCGCACTATGACGATGGGATCGAACACTCGATCTGGCTTGGACTAATGCGCGACCGGCTGGAAATTATCAGACGGCTTTTGTCAGATGATGGCTCGCTGTGGATCACGATCGACGACAACGAAGCGCACTACCTGAAAGTTTTGTGTGACGAGATTTTCGGTCGGTCCAATTTTATTTCGAATGCTGTGTGGCAAAAGAAGTACACGATTTCAAACGATTCGAAGTGGTTGGCCGAGACTCACGACCATGTATTGATTTATGCGCAGAACAAGGAACGGTGGAGGCCAAATCGCTTGGGACGGACCGCTGAAATGGACGGCCGATACAGAAATCCAGATGGTCATCCGAAGGGGCCTTGGAAGGCCACGCCGCTGTACGCCAAGCGTACTGGGTCTGAAAAAGAGCAAGCGTTTCAGTTTCGATTTAAGAACGGTGTAGTTTGGACTCCTCCTCCGGGTACCTCGCCGCGCTTCCCGGCGGACGCACTTCGCAGGATGGACGAAAACGATGAAATTTGGTTCGGTAATGACGGCACTTCGAATCCTTCGCGAAAGACCTTCCTGGCTGAGTTAAAACTGGCGGCCCCCCCTGCTCCAACAATATGGTTGCATTCGGATGCCGGGCATAACCATGAAGCACGAGAAGAGGTTAAGTCAATCAATCCAATTGATTCGTTTGCGACTCCGAAGCCGGAAAAGCTCCTGAAGCGCGTCCTCGATCTGGCCACCAATCCCGGTGACCTCGTCCTCGATTCTTTCGCAGGCTCCGGCACTACCGGCGCGGTCGCCCACAAGATGGGCCGACGGTGGATCATGGTTGAGCTTGGCGAGCATTGCCACACCCACGTCATTCCGCGCCTGAAGAAAGTCATTGATGGGGAGGACAAGGGCGGCATCACCGAAAGTGTGAACTGGCAAGGCGGCGGTGGCTTCCGTTACTACAAGCTCGCGCCCAGTCTCATCGTCAACGATCGCTGGGGAAACCCGGTCATTAACCCGGAGTACAACGCTGTGCAATTGGCCGAAGCACTTGCCAAGTTGGAGGGCTTTTCCTACGCGCCATCCGAGGTGCAATGGTGGCAGCACGGCAATTCGAGCGAACGAGACTTCATCTACGTCACAACTCAAAACCTGTCTGCTGAGCAATTGCAGGCACTTTCAGATGAAGTGGGCGGCGAACAGAGCCTGCTCGTCTGCTGCGCGGCCTTCCACGGCATCACGATAGCCAAGGCCTCCGAGCGGTGGCCGAACCTGACCCTGAAGAAGATTCCTAAGATGGTGCTGGCCCGCTGTGAATGGAGCCATGACGACTACAGCCTGAACGTCGCCAATCTTCCTATGGCGCAGGCCGAAGAGCCCGCGCTCATTGCCAGCGCTGGTGCAACCAAAACCAAGAAATCCGCCTTCGCAAGCGCCGGGCAAGGCGGGCTGTTCGGGGAGGCCGAAGAATGAGCGCGCGCGTCCAGAACGCTGTTGCAGGCCGCCTGTCTCTGCGTCCGCCGCAGGCGGAGTCCCTTGCCAAGCTTGTGCGCGCACTCGAAGCTGCGCCGAGCATGCTCGGCCATGGCCAAGATGTGGCAGCCATCCTCGCCACGTTGAAAGCTGAGTTTCCAACGCTAGAAGACTTTGAACGCGAGTTCCCCTCGCTGTGCTTTTCGCTAGCCACAGGCGTCGGCAAGACGCGCCTGATGGGCGCGTTCATCGCGTACTTGCACTTGGCGCATGGCATCAACAACTTCTTCGTGCTGGCACCGAACCTGACGATCTACAACAAGCTGATTGCCGACTTCACGCGTAACACGCCCAAGTACGTCTTCAAGGGAGTTGCCGAATTCGCTCAGCAACCGCCTTTGATCATCACGGGCGACAACTACGACCAGACGGGCACTGTCGTTCAAGACCAGACCATGGGCTTTGCGCATGACGTGCGCATCAACATTTTCAACATTTCCAAGATCAACTCCGAGGTTCGCGGTGGCAAAGAGCCTCGCATCAAGCGGATGAAGGAGGTGCTGGGGGACAGCTACTTTAACCACCTGGCCAGCCTGGACGATCTCGTGCTGCTGATGGACGAGTCGCACCGCTACCGCGCCAGTGCGGGGGTGCGCTCCATCAATGAGCTGAAGCCGCTGTTTGGCCTTGAGGTGACGGCCACCCCGTTTGTGGAATCCACGCGTGGCCCCGTGCCCTTCAAGAACGTGGTCATGGACTACCCATTGGCGCGGGCGATGGAAGACGGCTTCGTCAAAGAGCCAGCGGCTGTGACCCAGCGCAACTTCGACGCCAAGGCGCACTCGGCGGAAGAGATCGAAAAGATCAAGCTGGAGGATGGTGTTCGCCTGCACGAAACAACCAAGGTCGAGTTGCTGACCTATGCTCGGGAAAACGGCGTGAAGGTGGTCAAGCCTTTCATGCTTGTGATCGCGCGGGATACCACGCACGCCTCACAGCTCAAGACACTGATCGAGTCTTCGGCCTTCTATGAGGGGCGCTACGCGGGCAAGGTGATCCAAGTGGACTCCAGCCGCACCGGGGCCGAAGAAGAAGAGATGATCGCCAAGCTGCTTGCGGTGGAAAGTGTGGATGAGCCCACCGAGATCGTCATTCACGTCAACATGCTCAAAGAGGGCTGGGATGTGACGAACCTCTACACCATCGTGCCCCTGCGGGCGGCCAACGCGCGCACGCTGATCGAGCAGTCCATCGGTCGCGGCCTGCGTCTTCCCTATGGCAAACGCACGGGTGTCGCGGCGGTGGACCGCCTGAACATCGTTGCGCACGACAAATTCCAAGAGATCATCGACGAAGCCAACCGTGGCGACTCGCCGATACGGCTGAAGCAGGTGATCCTCGAGGCCCCGAGCGCCGATGACAAGAAAGTGAGCGTGCAGGTTGGATCAGGCGCGATGATGCGCCTTGGGCTCACCGATGGGCCGACCATTGCCACCAATCCTGCCAGTGTGGGGGCGACACCGGTCGCTGCGCCTGCGCCTGTGTTCACCACGGAGCGCGAGCGCCACGCCGCGCGTGTGGTGATGGACGTGATCGGCAAGTACGAGGTCAGGCGCGACCTCGTGCCGACCAGCAATGCGCTACTCACCCCAGAGGTGCAGTCGGCCATCCTGGCTGAAGTGACCGAACGGCTGAAGCCCGCCCAAGGTGACTTGCTGGCTGGCGCGGATGATGGAGAGCCTGCACTTAATTTGCCGGCAGTGGTGTCCAAGACCACCGAGATCGTGGTACAGCAAACCATCGACATTCCGCGAATAGCGGTGGTGCCCACGGGTGAAGTCACCACCGGCTTCCGCCCGTTCAAGCTGGGCTCGCTGCCTAACTTCCAGCCAGGTCAACGCGAGATCGTGGGGCAGGAACTGCGCACGAATCATCAGTTCACCATGAGCCGGGAGGCGGGTATCAGGGAGCAGCGCTTTGAGGACTACATCGTCAAAAAGCTTATCGACTTTGACGACATCGACTACTTCACGCAGGCAGAGTTGCTCTATGACCTAGCGAGCCAAGCTGTTGCGCACTACAAGGCGCAGAACTATTCCGAGAACGAGTTGCATGAAGTGTTCGACACCTACGGCGCGGAGCTGGCTCGGCTTATTCGGGCCGAGATGATGGCCCACTTCTGGGAAGAGGCCACCGAGTACGAGGTGCAAGTGAGCAGAGGCTTCACGGAACTTAAACCGTGCAACTACACCGCTGTGGCTGGGCAGACTGCACATCACTACCGTGAGACCTTGACCGAACTTGGCAAGATCAAGCAGATGCTGTTTGGTGGATTCACTCGCTGCTTGTACCCGCTGCAAAAATTTGACTCGGACACCGAGCGTCGTTTTGCAGTCATTCTGGAACGCGATGCTTCGAAGTGGTTCAAGCCAGCCAAGGGGCAGTTCCAGATTTACTACAAGCTGGGCAGCGAACAGCCGGAGTACATCCCTGACTTCGTGGCAGAAACGGATTCAGCTATCTTCATGGTGGAAACGAAGGCGAGAGTCGACATCAATACTCAAGAGGTTCAGACCAAGGCAGCTGCCGCTGCCCGCTGGTGCAAGCACGCTTCGGATCACGCAGCAACTGTCGGCGCCGCGCCGTGGCAGTACTTACTGGTTCCGCACGATGAGATCACCGAATCAAAGCGGCTCAATGACTTTTTGCGCTTTGAAGTGAAGATATGAGCGCGATACCGATGCCACCTTTCCCATCAAACTTTTCGCAACTATTGGTGATCCCGAAGGCATCCGCCATCTCGACAAGTTGAACTGGTCCGTATACGGAGTCGTCTTCAACAGGGAGCTGTTCCATCTGTTGAAGCAGGAGCCCGCCTAAGTGCTTCGGCGGCTGCTCGCGACGCGGGGATATGGCTTCGGAGCTCTGAGAGCTAAGGGTTTCCACGACGAAGAGTCTGCGCTCCTTGGGCGCTGACATCTCACCCAACTTCTTATTTGGTGCTGCGAGTCTTTCCTCTGGGCAACGAGTTTGGAGAGAACGCGGTCAGCCCGAGACTTGCGATTTCTCCTGCCACTACCTCTTGGAGTTTGCCGATTTCCTCGGATGACGGCGAACTTGCGTAGGCGAGCGTGAGCACGGTCAACGGGTGCAGGCCCAAAACCCGAACTAGAGCATCGATCTTCGTGAGCGTGGGGACGTTGACGCCCCTCTCAAGAATGCTGACATAAGTTCGAGATGAGACCGTGTCGAAGGCCTCCTGCGGGATGCCCATCGCGACGCGCGCTGCCCGAAAGGCACGCGGAAAATTGGGCAGCGGAACAGGAGGAGCGCGGCGGCTTGGCACCGCCCAATTGCCCCATATAGAATGGCATAGAGCTACAAAGTATATGACGAGTTATTGCGCGCCTCGCTCGTCATCGGATGCTTTGCGCAGGTGCTAACTGACCGTTCTTACGTGCGAGATTAAGATGGCCCATAGAGAGCTTGCTTCGCCGCTGCCAACAGCTCGCCCGCTGCGCCTACCGGTCTCCGTGACCCGTGTAGGGTCGAGGCAACCCGCCCCTGTCGTGCGCAGCTTGTCAGCGGTGCGCATCGGCGCGCAGGTGAGGGCGCTGCGCATGGCGGCAGAGATGTCTGGCGGCGAACTGGCCAAGACCTCGGGGATTTCTGCCTCGATGCTTTCTCGCATCGAGCGCGGTCTGGTCTCGCCTTCGGTGGAGACCCTGGAGCGTCTCGCGAATGGTCTGGGTGTGCCGACCTCGCGCTTCTTCAGTGATCAGGCGCGGCGTACTGACTTCTGCCATGTGCGTGCAGGACATGGTGTCTTGGTCGATCGGATCGGCGCCGTGGCGGACTATCGCTACGAGCTGCTGGGTCACCTCCTATCGGGCAATCTTTTCGTCGAGCCCTATCTGGTCACGTTGCTGCCCGGTGCCGATCCCTATGTGACCTTCCAGCACCCGGGTCTCAAGTTCCTGTACTTCCTGTCCGGGGAGGTCAGCTACCGTTACAGCGGCAGGACTGCGGAGGTGAGGGCAGGGGACTCGCTGCTGTTCGATGCGACCGCACTCCATGGGATCGAGGCCATTCAGACCCAGCCGGTCTCTTACCTGTCAGTGGTGTTCACGCTGCGAGAGTAGGCTGTTCTTGGCGGCCCTGCCGCGCTGCGCGGGCGACGCGAATGCCCATTCGATGGTTCTCCTGCGAATTTGCTACGTTCCGAATTCACCTCTCTGCCCATAGTTTTTTCTCGGTGTTCGGCATGCCGAACACCGAGAAAGTATCGAACGGTAGCAACAGCGAAGGTCTTCTGCTTGACGGAGCCGTGAGGACATTTATGCAGCGGCCGGGCGGGCTTGCTCTGCGAGCGGATTGAATTTTCGGTTTCGATTGCCTGGAGCAGTGGTCGTTGGACGACGTCGAAACTTCGGGGCAAAGTCTTTGTGCGGCTACGAGGACGGGGTGGTTCCGTGCACCTCGCAATGTTCGGCATGCCGAACATTGATGGTGGTCTTCGAGCTGTCGATCGACGGCAACGCTCCGGAGCCGCGAAACGGCGAGGTGGGCTCGACGCTGGAATTCCGAGGGCAAAGTCCTTGTGCGGCCATGAGGGCAGGATAGACTGGCGTCAGACATTGTTTACTGCAACGAAGTTGCAATGATGAACACCTCTCTATCGAGTCGCGTGATAGCCACCCGGGTGCCGCCCGAAACGAGGGCACGCTTCGCCGCGCTGGCGGTGCGGCATCGTCTCCGTGCGTCGACTCTGCTCGCGAAGATGGTCGAGGAGGTCCTCAAGACAAACGGCGAAATCTCGGTGGACTCGGGTGGACAGCGCTGCCTACGCGAAACAGAAAGCGGCATTGGCGTGGCGGATCGCGTCACGTTGCGGCTTCGCAAGGGCGATCGAGCGCTCGCGGGCGCACGAGCCCGTACCCGCGGAATGAAGACCGGCAGCTACCTGGCCCTGTTGATCCACAACCATGTGCGTGACGCCACAGTGCTGCCGCCGAACGAACTGGATCAGATCAAAGTGACCGCCGCTCGACTGGCCGCGTTGCAACGACAGCTTCGAACGTTCGGCATGCCGAACACTCTGTCGGAGCCGGCGGCATCGGACCTCAGCGAAGCGATCGCGCTGGTCCGGCGGGAAGTCGAGGCGGCACGCGAAGCCACGGCAGCCATCGTGCGCCGCAACCTCATCAGCTGGGAGACCGGCGGCGGGAGTTCTCATGCCTGAACGGATAGCGCGCGCAGGCCGAAGCAGCTGCGGCCCCGCCGGTGCGCCGCGCGACATGGCGCTGGACATCGTGAGCTACGGTCGGCGAGGACCGGGCGGCACGCTGCGCCTCGGCGCTGACCAAATCGCGCAGATCCAGCGCACGGTGGGGCGCACGCCCGAAGTGATAGTGAAGGTCTCCGGCGGCGGACGGGACGTTGGCGGCGTCGAGGCCCATCTGCGTTACATCGGTCGGCACGGCAAGCTGCAGCTGGAAAGCGATGAGGGGTTGGCGCAGCAGGGCCGGGGTGCAGCCCGGGAGATCACGGCCGACTGGCAGCTTGAGCTTTGCAGAAGCCAGTACAAGCCGAAACCCGCTCCGGGGCAGAAAGACATGCGTGCGAAGTTAGTGCACAACATCGTCCTGTCCATGCCCGCTGGCACGCCACCGGAAAAAGTACTGGCTGCGGCGCGCGTTTTCGCACGCGAGAACTTCGCGCTGCAATATCGCTACGCCATGGTGCTGCACACCGATCAGCCGCATCCGCATGTGCATCTGGTGGTCAAGTGCGAGCACGAGTTCGAGCCTGGCAAGCGCCTCTACATCCGCAAGGACACGTTGCGCCAGTGGCGTGAGCAGTTCGCCGCGCTGATGCGTGAGCAGGGCGTGGCGGCCAATGCCACACCGCGCCAAGTGCGAGGCCAGACCCGCAAGCCGTACAGGGATGCGATCCATCATCGGCTCCGCGCGCTGCGGGAGTTCGGGCAACTGCCGCCCGCCGGCCGAGCCAGGCATCGCCCGCCGAAGACCTCGTCCTTCATGCGCGCCAAGTTGGAGAGTGTGCTCCGCGCTCTCAAGTGGGGGCAGGGGGTTTTGGACATTGGCCAAGAGGCGATGCGGAGCACCCGGCGGGAGGTGACTGTGGACTGGCGGGCGACGGCGGAAGCACTTCGAAGACAGGGCGAAGAGAATCTTGCCGCTCACGTGGATCAATTCGTCGCGAGCCTCCCGGATGTACAGACCGATGCACAGCGAATAGCCGGCCGCTGGAGAGAGCAGGCGAGACACCGAACGCCAGGACGCAGCGATATCAAGCCACGGGCGCCGAAGTCCCGGTGAGGTACCGCACGACTGTGACAGTGATATTCGCGGCGGCCCCTATGTCTGCTTCAGACTGATTGTGTTGAAAAACTCGTCTCGAATCCTGTGCGCATCGGCGATCACCGAGGATTCGCAGCTCAGTTGCGGGGGGCGATAGAACCTGAGAGGCCTCGCGGCCCATCTCACGCGATCCTCATCTGCGCATCTCCTTCAATTGGCATCAACCACTTGGCCATTCTCCGAAGATTCTGGGCAGTCGCCGCCAGCAGGAACTCGTCCTGCGCACCACTGAGTCCGCGAAGCCGGAGCCCATCCAGTTTCATGATGCGTTTGAGGTGTGCGAACAGCATCTCGACCTTCTTCCTTTCCCTGCGCGACTGGCTGTACTCCGGCGTCTTTGCGATGAACCGTGCCGTCTCGCGGGCACCTTCATGGATGCTTCGGGCGATCTTGCGGAACGGCGTGTTCGGGCAACCTCTCCGACTGCACTGCATATCGAGCGAGACTCAGGCGGAGTTCGTGCGCACAATGCGCGGCCCGAGCTTGCTGAGCACCTCGCGGGTCATGAACGTCTTGTCATCAAGCGAGGCCGGAAGTTCTCGAAGCATCTGCACGCGCAGGATGGAAAGCTTGGAGACCTGTTTTTCGTCTGCGTCCCGCTGCGCTTGGCCGGGCGGAGTGATGTAGATCGGAACAGGGATGTATCTCGTTCCGGCGACTTTTTGCAGGGTTGCCCTGTTGACGCCGTTCTCATGGTTTACCGCGAGCCTGCCGAAAGGCGGCGCCGGGAACGAATCGGACCATGAGAAGACTTCGCTACCGTCCAGAATGGAGCGATCCACTTCTCCTTGGACGATCCTGAAGGCGGGGGCGCCGTGCTCCTCTGCAAGCTCCGCCGCGCGATAGAAGGCGAACGCCCTGGCCGTCCGCGAGGCAGTGGCCGGTGACCCATAGAAGTCGATCCGGTAGATGTCCCCTTCGATCTGCATGGTGCTGTATCCGTACGTGCCATCCCCTGCAGGGGCCGCGCGGTACGGCGTTGGGGGCAGACTGGTGCAGCCCGCCAGCAGGGTGCCTCCGGCAAGAGCTGCGGCCAACCATGGCCTGGCTGAAAAAATCATCGACATATCAGAAGCTCGCATTGAGATTGAAGCCCAGCGTGACCTTCGCAGTGCGGTAGCCGTCGGGCTTGCTGATGGGCGCGCCGACGAAGAAGTCGTAGCTCAGCTTGGTCCACTGGCCGCGCACGCCGACGACGGCGCCGGCCAAATTGCGCCCGAGCAGATCGGCCGTGGAGCGCCCGCCGACATGGCCGTAGTCCATGCCCGCGTACAGCTCCGCCCCGCTCTGCCCCATGGCCCAGCCGATGTCATTGCGAATGAGCGAGCCGCGCTCGCCCATGAGGCTGGTCTCGCCATCGAAGCCACGGACCGTGTAGCGCCCGCCGATGGCGAAACGGTCCTGCGGCGTCAGTGGCGTGCGGTTCCATTGGGCGCGGATCAGGCCGGAGTAGCGCAGCTTCTGCCCGCTGAGCTTGAAAGGCGCATTGAGGCTGATGTCGGCGGTGTAGAGCTTAAGGCGCGAGGTGCCCTCGCCGAACTCTTCTTCGGGCGCGGTGCGCGCGCCGAAGCCACCGGTGCCGCGCTTGTAGGCCAGCGTACCCTCGAGCGTTGCTTCACCGATGTACTCCTTGTGGTTGAGGCTGAGCTCCCAGCCGCCGACCACGCGGTGCTGCACCTCGACCTCCGTGTCGTCCACGAAGTTGCGCGACTCGCGGCGCCAGCCCTTGATCGCCACGCTCGTCTTGCGATGCTGGTCGCGGTAGAGCAGGCGCGAAAGCTTGACCTCGGCGTTGTTGGTCTTGCCGGCGTAGACGTAGTCCTGGTTCAGACCCGCGACGCTCTGGTGGTACTGGCTGTTGGAGGCAGTAAAGCCCAGCATCCAGTAGCCATAAGGCAGCGAGTAGTGAAGGGTATGACCTTCGGTGCCCTTGGCCGGGTCGCCGAAGACGTGGTTGTTGAGGTTGTGGTTGGCGCTGACGTAGAACAGGTCGTTCAGGCCGAAGGGGTTGTCCAGGGACAGCGTGGCGCCAGCCTGGTAGCGGCCGGTGGCTTCGGTGCCGCTGTCGTCCAGGCTCAAGGTGACGCGCCACTTCTTGGCTTGCACGTACTTGACGACGAGGTCGCTGTCGCCGGGGCGTGCATTCGGCGCGGTCGAAGGTTCGATCTGGATGTCGGCTTCGGCGGTGGGTGCGCGCTTGAGGTTCTCGAGGCCCTGCTCGATGTCGCGCAGGTTCAGCAGGTCGCCCGAATGCGCGGGGATGGCCGTGGCCAGCAAGGCGGAACTGCCGAGCAGCGTGGATGAAGAATCGGGCGTCGTCCGGATGGCGGCGATGCGGCCGGGCACCAGCGAGAGGGTCAAGGTGCCGGCAGAGAGGTCCTGCGGTGCGGCGAGCACGCGGGTGGTGACAAAGCCGCGTGCGATGACGGTCTGCTGGGCGCGTGCCAGGACCACATTGACGCCGGCTGTGCCCAGGCAGCGGCCAACCGGTGAGTCGTTGCCATCGGGCCCCGACAGATCGGCGACAGCCCATTGGAAGGACGCGGATTGCTCGCCGACCAGCAGCACGCGGTCGATGCGGAAGCAAGGTGACTCTGACTCGGGAATGCGCTGCATTGGCGCCGGTGGTGCAGCCTGCGGACGCTGGTCGACGGTGCGCTCATTCTGCTCGCGCAACGCACGTTCACGCTCCTGCTGGCGTTGCTGCTCAACGAAGGGTTGTGGAATGGATGGAGCTTGCGCGAAAGCAAGCAAGGGGCTGGCCAACAAGATAATGACCAGAGTCGCTCGCGAGGTCAAATTTGTTCTTCCTCTATTTTTTCTTTAATTGCAGACTGGCACCCGAGCGAATTGCATTGAAAATTCGCCATTCAAATGATCAATTCATCACGAAGGGATTTTTAATATCGACAAGTCAACGGGGCGTGCGAATTTTGCAGAGGATCTGCCGCGTAGTCGAGAAGACGCTATTCAGACTTCTGGTCGTTTGGGTCCATGCACTTGACCCAATTTCGTCACAAAAATAGGCCAATTTCCCACAACCGAGTAATTCAAATCCCTCGTATTTAAAAAACGCACTGTTTGATATGGGAAATACCACCCCAGTTCGGTTTCTTTAATCGCCGAATCAACTATTGCATACTCATCTCCTTCCGGGGCTGCCATGTTTGATTTAATGTACTGGGCTGCCAATGCACGTGCATTCGATAATTCCATTTCAATTGCCTCCTTTTGAAGTGATGCCAAAGGTGAGGTGAGGAAAGTTTGCAAAATTCCCGATTCCTCCCGCCCCTGTCTGTCCGTCAATATAGTTAATTTTCCCATTCTGGACAACGGCATTCCATACGTGCGCGGTTAAATGATCAGCGTCCATTCCATACACAACGGCTCGCGTCCCATTTCCTCCCGCCAAAAGAGTTTTCTCGATAGAAGCTTGATCTGTCCAACTACTAAATTTTGTGTTGTACAGGGAGTTCAACTGAGAATAAGACAAAGGCTCACTTCGTGGCAATGCACTTGCGGAAGCCCCTGTCGCCAATTGGTTGTCAACTACATAGGCGCAATTCGTGCAATTTTGCATTGAACCCGTTGGATTGACATTCCTAACAGACCCAGCATCTGCTGCTGCAGTGCCATCTACAGGATTCGGCAGCTTGAGCGTTGCCTCGCGCTGTGCAATGATCCGCGCCGCTTCAGCTTCCGCTTCCACCTTGCTTAGCGCTCTCGCGACCTGCGCACCGCCCGCGATACTGGCACCGCCCAAGGCTTCGCCAGCAAGCAGATCAGACACAACCAACCCAGCCTCGTTCGCACAAAGTCTCGGATTTGCACTGCACGCCGCAATCGACATCTTCGCTGCGGCAGCGATGGTGGGCAGGCTGCTGAGCAAGTAAGCAGCTGCAGGTCCACCCGCCATCGCAACGCCCAACGCAACAGCCATCTTGGCGGACTCGACGTCGCATTGCTTCGGGCTCAACTGACACATCATCTGCGCCACCACAGACTTGCCGACCTGCTCGCGGTAAGCCGGCTGATTGGCCAGCTTCAAACCCAACTGCTGCAAGTCGAATGCGCCCAGATAACTGTCTGGCAGTTGCCCATTCTTCACAAGTTCAATCTGGTAGGCGCGCCCGGCCGCCACTTCCTTCTTTAGGGCGTCGCAGTTTCCTACCCTGTCGCACACCGCTAGAGCAGCGTCTTGCTTCTTGCCAAGATCGGCGTACTTCGCGCGACTCTCGGCCTCACACAGCGGGTCCTTATCGCAGGCTTTCAGCGCCTTCGCAAAATCAGCCCACTGATCGTGATTCAAGTAGTTGTTTGCTGCCGCGTTGGCTCCCGCGCTCATGGCAATGTTGAGCTGGCGCTCGTCGCCTCCCGCAACGGCCACCGCAAGGACCGCCATCAGCTGGGCCATCTGGACCGTGTTGTCTTGACGCCCAGCCATTTCGGCAGTCAGTTCACCGACGACCGCGCCTAGGGCACCGGCAGCGCAGCCGCTGCTGCTGTTCGCACGGCCCGCACCCACTGCGCATCCTGCGATGGCGTGCGCGATCTTGTTGACAAGGCCGTTGAATTTCGCATCTGGGCCTTGTGTCAGATCGCCGATGGCATTGGCCCCTTGCGCCGCCACGGTGTTCCACAGCGCGTTGGTCAGGCTATGACTCAGTTCATCTTCGAGACTGGTCCCATTGATCGCGCTGCGCACCATAGCGCTGGCCGCCCCGTCGATGAGTTGGCGTTGCAACTGATCGGTGAACTTCGCCGAGCCGTTGGTCGCGTTCGCGATGTTTTCAGGTAGCGTACTACTCAAACCCTGGAGCACACCTGCCGTGACCATGGCGGTGGCGATGCTCTTGACGCCCTGGCTGCTGCCCAGCTCATTGAGCACCTTGCCGATGTCGCCGTCGTTGTTGATGAAGCTCACCGTCGCCTGAGTGGCCAGGGCGGTGACGCCCGCTTGCACTGCGGCGCTCACACCCGCGGAGATGGTGAGGCCGGTGCCCGTGAGGAAGGCGCCCCCGCCCGACAGCGCCACGCCCTCTCCCGCCGCCACTGCCGCCGAACCGCCGGCAGCAGCTCCTGCCTGGGCGGCCACAGGACCCGCCACCATCCCCACCACGACGCTGACCACGATGGCCGCCACCGGCCCCAGACTGGTCTGGCTCTGAGCCCACTTCTTGTGCTCCTCCTGCACCCGCTGCCACTCGACGCTGTTCGCGAAGGCCGGATCGTTCGCCAGTTGGTTCACCCAGGCCATGCCAGGCTGCTTGGCCAGGTCCGTGAGGCTCGCGTTCTGCCCCAGTTGCACCGTGACTCCGCCGTTCGCCTTGATGTTCAGGTTCTGGACGTTGAACAGGTTGTACTGGCTGGTCTCGTCTTTGTGCCCCCCGCTCTTGGCCGAGACCCAGGCGCCATCGCCATCGGTTTCCGAGCCGCTGAAGGCACTGGTCGTCTTCTGCGTGAGCAGATTGAGCTTGCCGCCGGCGTCGATGCCGAGGTTCTGCGCATTGGCCTCGATGGCGCTGAGCGTCATGTCCCCGCCGCTCTTGAGCTGGATGTCCTTGCCCGTGAGCGTGGTGCGCGCCAGCGTGGTCTCCTGGCTGTCGACATTCGCGCTGGAATGGCTCAGACCGTCCTTCTGCGCGTCCTTCGAGGTGGCCGAAGTCGAGTTCTCGCTCGCGGCCAGGGTGAGCTTGTCGCCCGCACTGAGCGTGAGGGTCTCGCCTGCGTTCAAGGTGGCGGCGATCCCCGTGAGGTTGCGCCCAGCGCCGACACTGGCATTGCCCGCGGCGCTGATCGTGGTCCCGATCTCCTTGCTCGTCTCGTCCTTGCGCGTGTTGTTGGAACTCCAACGAATGTCATCCGTGCGGCCTGTCGTCACGGTGCCGAGATTCACGTCGCGTCCTGCAACGACCGTTGCATCACCCGCGCTCTTGACCTCGGCGCCGATCAGATTGGCGTCGCGCTTGGCCACGATGGTCAGGCTTCCACCCGGGTTCGTGACATACAAGCCCGCCACACGGTCCAGCGTCGTGGCGCTGAGGTTCACGCCGCTGGAGGCGTCCGATCGCGCCAGCGGACCCGTGTCGCTCTTCGAGTCGCGGGTGGTCGTCACCACATTGACGTCGCGCCCCGCGATGGCCGTCAGGCTCTTGCTGGCATCGACCACGGCGCCGATGACGTTGATGTCGGTTCGGGCATTCAGCGTCACGTCCTCGCCGGTGATGCGGCCCGCGAGGTTGTTGATGTTGTCCGCCGAGAGCGCCACGGCATGGCGCCCGGCGATCGTGCCCCCCGAGTTCGTCAGGTCGCCCGTGACGCGCATGTCCACGCTGGCGCCGGACATCAGCGCGCCGGAGCCGTCGATGTCGCCGGGCTTCACGCGCACGTAGACCTGCGGCGCCAGCACGCGCTGGGTGCTGCCGTCGGGCAAGGTCACCGTCTGCTCGACCAGCCAGACGATGTCGCTCGTGAGCTGTGCCATCTGCGCGGCCGTCAGTGCCACGCCCACGCGCAGCCCGTACTGCTGCGCGAAGGCCGTGCCGGCATTCATGAGGGCCGTGTACTGCGCGTCGTCGCTGCTGAAGCCATCCAGGTAGCGGTAGCCGGTCAACTGGGCCACCTGCTCGCGGATCAGGCGTTCCTCGTAGAAGCCGTCTCCCAGCCGCTTGAGCGTGGTGTTCGGGTCGAGGCCGAGGTTGTTCAGCAGGTAGTCGCTGGACAGCCAGCTGCGGTAGTTCGCGAACCGGGGATCGGTCTCGATCAGGTAGTGGCTCGAAGGATTGGCCAGCGTCCTGAACAGGCTCGCACTGGGAATCGCGACGTTGGGCACGCTGGTGCGCACGACAGTGGCTCCGGCGACGCCGGTGGTTCCGCCAGGCCCGCTGGTCGCCGACACCTCGATGATGGGGTTGACGCGGCTGCCCGCAGCGATCGAGCCTGCCGCCTGCGCACCCGTCCCGGTCTGACCGACAGCCAGCGAACCCAGGCCTGGCGTGCTGCCTGCAACGGCGACATGACCCTCCTGGCGTGCCGCGGCCAGTGTGACCGTGGAATTGGTCGTCAGGTTGTACGGCGCAATCTGGTAGACCCGCACATCGTCGCCCGAGTGTGCCTCGACGAAGCTGTGAGATACCGTGCCGGTCTGCACGGTGGGGGCGTCGATGGTCAACCCCTTGTTGAGGATCGTGCCGCCCGTGACCGTCAGGGCGCCGCCGGCCAGGATCTGGCTCATGTCGTTGACGCCGCTGCCCACGGCGATGTTCATCGCGCCGCCCGCGATGATCTTGCCCGGCGCGGAGCTCTGCAGCACCGGTGTGGACGACGTGACGGTGTAGACATAGGCGTCGTAGGTCGACGCCATGCGCCCGGGCTCGTACTCGGTGGTCGTGAGTGAGGTGTAGCCCGTGATCGTGTGGATGAACTTCAGCGTGGCCTTGTCCAGGGCCGCGTGGGCCTGGCGGTAGTCCTGCCACTGGTCGTACTCGGCCTGGGTGATCGTGTGGTCGAAGGGGACCCACTGATCGTGGTTGGTCGCGTCAAGGACCATGACGCCCTGCTGGCCCACGGTCATGTCCGGGTACTTCCGGCCGATGAAGTCCATGGGCAGGTCGACGCCGGGCGCGGTGACTCCGAAGGTGGCCCAGATCGGATCGGTGCGCGAATACCAGGCGCCGGCGACATTGGTGGTGTCGCAGGCGGTGCCATCGCCGCCGCCGCAGGTCTGGTAGCTCCGGTCCTGGCTGCTGGCCGGGCTCTGCATGTAGTACGCGCGGAACTGGGCCAGCGGGTAGTCGGGCGAGGGCACTAGCAGCCGGGCATAGGGGTCGCTGCCGGCCGTCAAGGGGTTGGCTGCGCTTGCGGCGTTCCAGGCGTTCCAGCCGGTGTCCGGGAACTGCTGCAGGCCCCCGAAGCTGATGAGCACTTCGTCGGCCTTGTAGCGCGTGCTGCTGCCGGGAACCTCGTACTCGACCACGTTCTGGGTCGCACCCGGCTGCAGGGCCCAGGTGACACCGCCGTTGGTGTTGTTCAGCGTGGTGGCCTTGATGTCGACGTTGCCGGTCGCCTCGATGGTCGCGGCGCGGTTGTCGAGGCTGAAGGCCGCGCCGGTGGCGCGGCCGGAGATGTCGAGGCCACCACCGATGAAGAGGTTGCCGTCGCTGAAGATGAGGGCGCCATCCCGGTTGTTGACGGTGCCGGCGCCGATGTCCAGACGCTGACGAGCTGCAATCGTTGCAGCGCTGGTGGTGCCGTTGACGGTCTCGGCGAGGTTGTTGAGCGTGCCGGCCCCGATGGAGACATGGTCGCCGTAGATGCGGCCGGTGCCGATGTTGGTCAGTGTGCCCGCGTCGATGCGCGTCACCACGCCGTCGATCACGCCGCGGTTGGTGATCGTGTTCGTGGCGCTCAGGCGGGTGGTGGTGCCCTGGATGTCGCCGGTCGCGGTGTTGTCGATGTTGGTGGCGGACAGCGACAGATCATTGCCGGCGGCGATCCGGCCGCTGTTGGAGATGTTGCCGTTGGTTGCGAGGCTCAGATCGTGGTTGGCGATGGTCTCGCTGCCCGACGAGATCGCAACGTCCTGCGTCAAGGCAAGATGCATGTCGCCCTGGGAGAGCAGCTTGTCGCTGCTGGTGAGCGACGCAGCATCCACGATGAGCGCGCTGCCAGCCAGCAAGGTGCCCGCGTTGATCACGTTCAAGGTCTTCGCGGCCGCTGCGGCGGTATTGGGATCGGCGATGGTGAGTGTGTCGCCTGCGGAGATCAGCCCACCGGCACCATTGTTGATCTCGCCGCTGCTGGTCAAGGTAGCGTTCACATCAGCGCGGATGGCGCCGGATGTGTTGTTAGCGGTGACTGTCGTGATCGCAACGCTCAGTCCTTCGATGCCCTGATCGGTGCCGGAGGTTGCAGTGTTGTCGAGGTTCTCGGCGTGCAGCGTGGCCGCTGTCGTCGCGCGGATCAGGCCCCCCGCATTGGCGATGTTGCCGGCATTGATGCCAAGGCTATCCATCGCCATTGTCCGGCCGCCGCGGTTGTCGTAGGTGGCGCCCTGGGTGTTGATGGCCAACGTCGATTGGCTCAGCACCAACCCGGCGTTGCCGTTGACAAACTCGCCGGTGGTGGCGGTCAGCGCATTCTTCGAGCCGATGAAGCCGGCCGTGTTATTGAGGTCGCCGGCCTTCAGCGTGAGGGTGTCGCCGCTGACGATGCCGCCCTGCTGGTTGCTGTAACCGGCTGCGTTGGTGTTGCTCAGGGTCTGGCCGTTTGTATTGACGGTCATCGCACCACCGGACTGGATCAAGCCCGCGTCGTTCTTGAGCTCGCCAGAGTTCACCTCGACGGTGCTGCTTGCGCTCAAGGTCCCGCGCGTGTTGTCCAACGATCCCTTGTTCGTATCGATGGAAAGGCTGCTACCGCTGACCTTGCCGTCGGTGTTCGTCAGGGCGCTGCTCGCAAGCACGACCGCACCCGCAGCCAGCAGATTGCCCGAGGTGTTGTTGATTGTGCCGCTGGTCGTGACGCGCAGATCCCCTGTCACAGCGGCAATCGATCCGGAAGAGTTGTTGAGGCTGGCGGCATTGACGGTGGTGCCGCCGTTGGAGCCCAGCGTGCCTTCGAGATTCGACAACGCTCCGGCAGCCGTGATGCTCAGCGTGCCGGGCGTGGTGATCACGGCCTTGTTGGTGTTGACATCGCCTTGCGTGGCGGTGATGGCGACGTTGGCGCCGCTGGTCTTGCCGTTTGACAGATCGATGCTCGCGCCTTGCAGCGTCGCAGTGCCTGCGGCAAGGTTGGTGCCGTTCGCAGCCAGCGCACCGGTGGACGTGATACGCAGATCGCCCGTCCCACTCCCAGATGCGGCGAGGGTGCCGTCGCTCTGGATGCCGGCGCCCAGGACGCCCGCCGTACCGCTCTGGATACTGCCTGCCGTGATCGTCGTGTTGCGCCCCGACGTGATGTTGCCGTCGTTGACGAGAGCACCAGTGACGGCGACGCTGACATCGTTCGCCCCGCGCAGCGTGCCTGTGTTCGTGAGCGTTGCCGCGTTGATCCCCAGGTCGGTGGCCGCGTTGACGGAGCCGCCGCTGCCGTTGACCAGTTGACCTGTCACCGCGAGTTGCACGCCGGACTGTGCGGACTGGATGCTGCCATGCGTGTTCTCGAGCGAGCCGGCATGGAGCGTCAGGCCCTGGTTGGAAGCAAGGGTGCCGGAGGTGTTGACAGTGCCCTCGGTCACGTTGGCCGTCAGGGCCCCTGCGGCCGAGATGTTGCCGCGCAGGTTGTTGGCCGAACCACCGACCGTGAGATTGGCGTTGCTGTCGCTGGTCAGCACGCCGTCCTGGTTGTTCAGGTTGCCGGAGGTGGTGATGTCGAGGCTGCCGCTGCGCAGCGTTCCGGATGAGTTGTCGAAGGTGCCAAGGTTGGCGGTGAAGCCCCCGGAGACATTGATGGTCCCGCCCTGGTTGGAGAAGCTCGGCTGGTTGAGCGCCATGCTCGCCACGCTCAGGGTTCCGCCGTTGTTGACGAGGTTCGCGGTCTGCACGGTGATCGGGCCGCCTGCGTAGACCTTGCCGCCATCGTTGCGGATCGCGCCTGCGGCGGTGATGCTGCCCGGATCGATCGGTGCGGCAGCGGGCGTAGAAGTGCCGACGGTTGTTGTGCTGCCTGTGGAGGTCGTGGTGCCCGTCGATCCGCTCGAGCCGGTGCCTGCGGCAGCGCCTGTACCTGTGCCGGTGCTGCCGCCGTCACTGCCTGATGTCGCAGTGGGCACAGGCTCGCTGCCGATCCATCCGCCATTGGTGTTGCTGATCGTGGGGGCCGCCAGCGCGAGCGGCGCCATGCTGGTCTGGCGGATCGTGCCCTGGTTGACGATGTCGCTGCCGGTGCTCGCAAGCTGCACGCTCTGGCCTTCCAGCGTGCCGGTGTTCTCAAGGTGGCCCGATGCCGTGACGACCAGGCTGCCTGCGCTTGCGCCGATGTTGCCGGCATTGCGCACGCCCAGACCCTGCTCCGTGCCCAGGAGCACGATCTTTCCGGAATACATTCCGCCCAACGCGGCAACGTCGAGGGCGAAGGTCGGCGCAGCGCCAGTGCCCGTCGTGGGCGTGATCTGGGTATGGTCGGCACTGATGGTGTTCGCGCCCGTGACCACCTTGAGGTCAGTGGCGTAGATCGCCGCATTGACCTGCACGGCGCGTGCGAGGATCGCGGCGTAGTCGGTCGTTCTGGCATCGAGGCCCGCACCGTCGACGGTGACGCTGCCGCCTCTGACGAGGAAGCTGTCAAGACCACCGATGGCGTTGAATTGCGCCGTGCCGGTGGTCAGCGTTGCCTTGGATGCGTTGATGAAACCGCCGCCGTCGACGCTGATGCCGGCCGGGTTGGCGATGATGATCTCGGCACGCTGGCCCGCGACCTCCAGGTAGCCGCGCAGTTGGCTCCGACTGCCGCCGTTGACTTCGTTGAGAATGATGCGTGCCGAACCCGTGGCCAAGCTGGGGTTGGCCTGTATGAAACCTCCGAGCTGCGACTGCACATTCACCCGGCTGTTATTCAGGATCGCGCCGTTGGTGCCAATATTGAATTGGTTATAGACATTGCGAGAAACGCCTGCGGCCGAGGGCGTTTGTACGTTGATGTAGGGGACACCGTTCGGAGCAACCAGCACGGTCGGGCGCAGGTTGCCAGGGACGTTGGGAGCGCCGACGATCTGGGCGTGCACTGGGGTCGCGCCAAGCATTCCGGCCAGCGCAACACCGATCAGCATGGGCGCGAAGGTTGCGGCACTGGCGACCGTCGTCGCCTTGTTTGACCCCTTGCCGGTGCTTGCGGTCGTCTCTGCCACAACCATGCGCATGCCACGCGCCGCATTGAAAACGATGCGGAAAAGCTTTCGATTCACAGCCCGAACTCCCTGAGAATTTTGAGTAATCGCGACGGTTTGTATCAAAACGCGTCAACTCAATTATCAGGGGTCTAAAGGCTTAAACGAACGGCGGAAGCGTGTCAGCCTGCGCAGAAAATCACGAATGGAGAGCCGGCAAATCTCACGAATTCTCGCGTCAATACTTAGGTATTCATTGACATTCGAGTGGCGCTGTTTGATCGCCTCGGCACCGAAGAACAATATCGAGCGCTTGTCCGAGAGGGCTTGCGCGGCACCATGAAACGCGAAGCCCGCAGAAGAAGCCTCCTTGGGCGGCTCGCGCTTTAGTCGGCGCAGCTCTCGGAGAACCTTGGCCGTTGAAATGCTCGCTGTCCTCAATTCATGGGCGGTGCGCAGCAACAACGCATTTGGCAGCGTGCGAGTCTCGACGGGTTTTGGCAGTTTGTGCACTGCGTAAAAAAGGATTGGCGCGTCGATTCGCGCCTCTCAGCGACCGAGTCGCCGCCCATGCATGATCAGGACAAGCTTGCGACCCGTTCGCTCATGGTGCTCCTCCCTCTGTAGCGGTAAAGCCGGTATCGAATGCCGCGAGAGCGGACCAGCTCGGCGAGCCTCGGTAAAGGGCTGCATGCATGGACACGGGCATATGAAAACGATTGGCGGGTGCGCTGCAACCCGCACGGATGCACGGATGCACGGATGCAGGGATGCAGGGATGCAGGGATGCAGGGGAAGGCTCGACCCAACTTCAAGGAGTTGTCAAGCGCAACGCCATCGCCGGACATCGCTTCGCTTCGACAGAACACCTGCAGGGGGCTGCACTATCGCTCGCACTTCTTGGACGCTGTGACGGTGCTCTCGCCCATGCAAGGCAATTACCATGCGACGGCGATATTGCATGCGAATTTTCAGAGGAGGTCTATGAGCGCCGAAGCAGAAAAAGAACCCGTCAAGCCAGCGAGCCAAGAACCAAAATCGATTCCATGGTCCGGAATTCTCAAAGCCGCCGCCGCGATTGGTACAGCAGTAGGCGGATATCTCGTGCATCTCTCCGGTTCAATCAGTCACCGGAACTATGTATACGAATGGGGACTCGACTCCGGCTTGTTCCCGCTATCAACGGAGGCGACCTTCATCGAGGGCTTCTATGCTTTGATTGATCGACTTGCCAAGATTCAGACAACAATCTGGAGCGGGGGCTCGCGTATCGCGATTGCTGTTGTCTTGCTGCTAGCCGCGCTGCTGTTTGCGCGCCAATGGATGGACCGGAAATTCGCAAACACCTCCGTGCCGAAGCCACCAGCGTGGATGTTCAAATGGCCAGGCGATCTTTTGCAAAGTTTCATGGTCTCGGCAATTGTCGTTCTCGCGCTGCAGCTCCCGATTGCCGTTCTCATTCTTCTCATGGCCGGTCCAGCCGCATCTGCAGAGACGGCGGGACAAGAGGCGGCAAGACGGGAGCTGGTGAAATTTCAGAAGGGGTGCGATGCAGACGTTCGGATGCGCTGCATGGAACTGCGCAAAGGCAGTGACGTTGTGGCAAAAGGCTTTCTCATCACAAGCTCGCCAACCCATATCGCGATCTATGACGTTCAGATGCGAGCTGCCCGTGCATTGGAGCGCGGTGGCACCGAACTAAGAAGCGAGATCAAGGCAGCAGCCCCGATCGCCGCCAAAGCAAGCGCGCCGTGAGCCCGCAGTGTTGATTGCCGCCGAAAACTGACGCGGTTAGATCAGTAATTTCCGTCTAAGACTGACCCACGTAAAACTCTACCCTGCTAATTTTTAAAGCAGAGGATCCTAGGAGTGATAGACGTGGCGACATTGAGTGTCATCAGACGCTGGGCCCTGCGTGAGCAGATGTCCATTCGCGAGATAGCCAGGCGTACAGGGCCTGTCTCGCAACACCGTAAAGAAGTACCTGCGAGGCGGCGAAGAATGCCGCGCTACGCCAAGCGGACGAGCTCAAGCAAGCTCGATCCCTATGCCGAGAAGCTCGCGACATGGCTCGCGATCGAGGCCACCAAATCGCGGAAACAGCGGCGCAATCTGCGGCAGATCCACACAACCGGTTGAATGGGCTTTCGTCATCTACCCAATCGATGCTGCGCCCTTTCTTTACCTGAAGATCGCCTCGGCGAACAAAATTGGTGATCTCAGGAGCGGCATAGCCAGCCCAGGTTTCCCGGAAACCAAAGAAATTCATGCGCCGAGGTTCCGACAGACACCAGACAACCGTCGCCCCTCGCTTAAGCGCGGCCTTCATTTCCCGTTCACGGTCGTGTGAGTGATAGGCGGAGTCCAGATCGTGATCGTTGTTCTTGCGCTTGAGATCGCCCAGTTCTTTTGGGGAATCAGAGAACTCGCCTTTCGCACCAAATATGAAGTGACTGAAGCTTTCAGGATTGATGACGATGACGTCGTACTCGTACAGCGCAAAAGCTGCAAGCTCCTTATCGGCCTGGGCGTTACAAAGCCCTAGGTTTTCGAACTCCACCCCGGCCACTGGCTTGCCTGTGTATTTCAGTCCAACAGTCAACACTCTTTTCACGTCTTCCTCCTACGTTCTAATCCTGCAGTGTGACGCCAAGCACTTTGAGCACTTCCTCAAGAGCCTTGTCGCAACCGCTTGTGATATCCGCAAACTGCGCGCGAAAATTACCGTGCTCGGTTCTTGCGTTTTTCACCGCCGCTTTTTTTCTTTGAATAGCCGCATGCCCTCGGATTTCTGAGCGCAATCCGTGGAGTTCCAGCATCGGTGTCATAACCGCCTTCGCCTCGGCGGCGCTCCTGCCGTTTGCGATCATGATCTCTTGAATCAGCTTCATTGCGCGCCAACCGTCCTCTAAGGATCGTCCGGTCGCCTCTGCAAGCTTCCGCAAAGGCCGTTCAAGAAATCCCTCTACAAGGAGTTGGTCCAGGGCCAAGATTTCGTCAGCCCATTCCTTGGGTGAATCAGTCGCGGGATAACGCACAGCACCCGCGACCTCATCGCCGCGCGGACTCCACCAGGCATAGTTGCCTTTATCAAGCTTGCTGATCTTGTGCTTGAGTGCGTTCAACGGGTCGTAACCCGTATTCCATTCGCCCAGGATATCGGTCTGGTGCGCGCGTGCAGAGATGTCACTCTTGGGCCACTCGTTAAAGAGCTGCCAATAGCGCTGCTCTTCGATAGGCAGCCTAGCCAGATCGACCATGTAGACATGGACCTGGCCTTCTTCATTGATGTCGTAGCCCTTGAGATACCACGCGCCCCTGCACATGATGCTTCGATCCTCCAGCGTGTATTTCTCAGGGTCGCCCTTGTACTTCACCAGCACTTCGGGACGAAAGAACGCCGGAGAGATTTGCCAAGGCAAATCCGATCTCTCGAAGTAGCTAACGATGTGCGCCGGGCTGCAAGAGGTCTCGACATTCTTCTTGTTCTTCCGGTCGTAGATCTTGAAAGTTGCATATTCCTTCTTCCCCGGTTCGAGGTCGTCCTTGAACTCCTGCACGAGTTCTTGCGGCGTGATATCGGGCCGCACGATCATTGCGCCATTCGCGTAGCTGGCTGTTCCGTTCCCACCACCGTGATAGAACAAATCCGTTTCCGTCTGGTCGTAGCGGCGACTGTCGTCCCAGCCGTTAAAGCTCTCGTGTTTGACGCGCGTGAAGTCGAACTTCAGAACAAGTGACATACCGGCAAGCGCCATATAGACATCGAGGTCCTTTCGAAGGATCGTCACCACCTCACGGCCTTCCCATGTATCCGGAAGGTCCAGTGCAACGATGCGGATCACGTCCTCGATGTCGCCGCGCGCATCGAGGCGGCAATACGCCTTGCGCTCCGGGAGGTAGTAAAGATCAAGGCAATGGATGAGCTTCTGGCTCATCTCGATAGGCGGTGGGCCTTTCTGCACACCATTGAGTGAGCGCCGATGCACCAGCGGTTCCCCGCCAGACAGTGACGGGCAGCTCGGAGATTCAAACGGGGGCTCCAAATAGACGCGATGTCCTTCGCCACCACCATAAGACCGTTGAATTTTCCAGCTCTCATCGGTGTAGACAATGGCGTTTTGCAGCTCCTCGCCGTCGGGCGGCGTCAGCTTCTCCGTCAAAGCCAGAACGCCGACGATCAGAACCGCAGGGCCAACGGCAAAGATGACGATCTCGTCAGCGAGAGCGTTCGCTCTGAGAAAGTCGTTGGAATCTTCCGCGCCGCCAAGCCATGCAGCTTCATTGCCTGCTTGTGGAAGACAGATGGGTTGCAAATCGCTTGGCCGAAATTTCCTCATGACGGGCTTCCTTTGGCTTGCCGATGCCTAGGCATCGACGGCATCTTGTGCTTTTTGAACGCTGGCAAGAACCTCGTCCAGGGCGGGGACCGGTCCGAAAATCATCCCGGTCATCGCGTCATAGTCGCGCTGTAAGGAGTCCATCATGGCCGCAGCCGGGAGCAGCGTGAAGCTACCCGCCTTGGCCGCCTCAAGACCCAGATCGGGGCTGCCGAAAAACAAGCGCGCATGACGAGCGCAATCTTCAGCCAGCGCCTTGTCTGTCAGCCATTGCGGCGCCTCCTTCGTTTGCATCAGGCGATGTACATCGTAGTAATGACGCGAGACACGCTGGCCACCGTGACGCAAGACACCCCGGCGCTCATGCCATTGATAGAGACCGTGAAGGATCGTGATCTTGTCCCAGAAGGTCCGTTCCGGTTTCACAGTCACGACGTTGGAGACTTTCAGTTCTTGATCTGGAAGGTCATCATCGACATAAGGGCGCAGCGTTGCCGGTGTGTGCGGATCAAGCGCCGATTTCGCGCCAGCTTCAATCTTGACCGCCGACCGGATGTAGTCCCCCTCTCGCGCCGTGACCGCCGGATACCAAAGAAGCAGACTCTGCCCGTCCGCGTCATCCGGGTCTCTCTCAAGTCTGAAACGGCCATCCGGAATGCTTGCCGCCGCGCGCGCCTGCAATTGCGAGAAGAAGGGGCCGTCGATATAGGTCCGGCAGGCGTCACGGATCTCATCGAGTCGCGCACGGCGCTTCTTGCCGCTCATGGCCTCAAGCTCCGCCACGTCTACGTCCTGCTGCAAGTCTTCACGGAACACCGTGATGTCGATGTCCTCAGAGAACCGCGAAATCAGGCCGAAGGCTTTTGAAAGCGATGTTCCGCCTTTGAAGAGAAGGCGCGGACCACCGGGCTCCAGCCCGTTGAAAAGCGCATCGAGCGTCCAGCAAACCCAGAAGTCTTTCTCGACGTTCTGGACGGCGGTGCCAAGGCGAGCCGCCGTGCCAAGAAACAGATCGCGACGCTCTTCGTCCCTGGCCGCGATGACTGTCTGATAGGCCTCGTTCATTTCGCGCCTGCCGGTATGTCGTTGTGCGATTTCTGTTTGGCAGGCGTTGGCTTGCTACTGCTTGTCGCATCCGGCGTGAGGTCCAGAAGGGGCCGTAGGTAATCTTGCATCCAGATTGGAAGCGCGCTGAATCCTTGCGTCAGATCATCACGAATGGCATCGCCTTGCTTCTTGTCAGTCAGAAGCCTGGCGATCTTTTGCCGGATATGGTCGCTGTCCGAAGACAACGTGTCCTTCAGCCAGTGCAAGGCTTGCACTAGACGCATGGCCGGACGACCCGCCCAGTACAACCGGCTTGGCGCGCACAGCTTGAATTCGATCAGCAGTTTGTCGAGTTGGATGGAGCGGCGACGGGTGTCGGTATAGATAGTGACGTGAGCAGGGACAGCATCGGTCAGGCCCAAGTCGTTCGCGGCAGTCATGCCGTCAACCAAGATGCGCAGATTGTCACGACGGGCAATCGCGTCAATGATGGCCCGGTAGTCCGGAGTTGTCGTGCGCTTGGTGAGCCTGTTCGTGACTGGCTTGTCGTAAAGCCCCCGATCAATGCGGCGGAGTTGGTCACGCAAGGTCATGCGCTGCAAGGTCTTGTCGATGACATCCCGGGAGCCAAGCTGCGCGAAGTCGGCCGGAACCCAGACATGGCCGGAGCCGGAAGCGTCAATCAGCGATGAGATACGAGCCGCAATGTCGGACATAATCAACTCCTGTCCGAAAAATATATACATTTTTCGGACATAAGTCAAATCCAATTGTCCGAAAGTTACATACATTTTTCGGACAATCTGAGGGCGCAAACGGGCGTCAAGCGGCAGAAACAGACGGTGTCAGACAGGCGCGCCCTTGGCCGGAATTAAGCACGGCAGGGCCTGGGCCTGGGCCACCGTATTCCGGCCTTCCGAACCCGCGACAATAGAGGGTTAGGCTGGCCCGGCTTCACTGGCCGGTATCCATGCCATCTGCGTACATAAACGTGTACCGTCGCCCACCGGCAACCTGCCGTGCGCGGCCAGCCGCTCCAACTCGGCGTCGTCGCGGTCCGGAGCCTGGTCAGGTCGTCCTCGAAGCGGCGCTCCGGTGTCGAGTCAGATCTGGAACGCCGCTCGCAGCCTTCGCTTCCGCCATCCAAGTGGCGAGTTGCATGCCCGTCTTGGCGAGGGGCGCTTTCTCTCTCTTAGTGAGGGTGGCGGACGTCTTGCTCTGGATATGCGGGAGGCGCACGAAGATGTGGACGGCGAACCACGTTGCAACGGCTGCCTGGAATGCCATACCCGCCTCCGTGGCGCGACCACCCGCACGCATCGGTTTCATCTTCGTGGCTGGGGTCGCAGTGGTCATGCTGACATCAGAATCGCCCCTTGCCGGATTCCGGCGTACAGCGCTATCGCCGTCTTCGCCGAGCGGCTGGGCGAGTAGGTGAACAGCCGGATCGGTGGCCCCGTTCCGTCCTTGCCGCAACCATCGGTCATTTGCGCCCAGATAGCTCTTGGCCTGCGCGCCGCGCCCGGGCTCCTTGAGCACTTGCAGTTCGGTCTCATCGACGTCGCGCAGATCGACTGCCACGCCATTGGGCAAGCGCGCCTGCAAACTCACCCCGGCAACTGCTTTGCTGTCCAGATCGGCTGGCGTGGTGGGTGTCGCCAACACCGGCACTGCCACGAACGTAGCTGGCGCAGACGCAGCACTGGCAACAGGCGCACGCCGCCGTCCGTGACCGTGCTCACGTAGCCAGCGTCCAACCTGATTGGCATTCGAGAAGGCGAAGTCTGAGCTTGTGGCGTTGTGCCTTCAGCGGGGTTGCCCCAGACTGCGGCGCACCTGCGCGATGTCGTGCACTCATCTAGCTGGCTTGGCAGGAGCGCGCGGACTTGGCGCTATGTCATCTGGCGCGGCGTCAAGGGAATCACGTCGGCACCAATGCGAAGCTTGTCCAGGTAGTCCGCCCAGCGCTGCATCATTTTCCGGCGCGCGGGAAGATGCGCCGTGCGGTTGTACGCACGACCGTTGGCATCCTTGACTGTGTGGGCGAGCTGGTGCTCGATGAAGTCCACGCGCTCGCCAAGCACCTCATCCATGATCGTCCGCGCGGTTGCCCTGAAGCCGTGGGCCGTGTGGACCTCGGCGCTGTAGCCCATCCCACGCAGAGCGGCATTGATGGTGTTCTCGCTCATGGGGCGTTCACCCGTCCGTATGCTGGGAAACACAAACCGTCCATGCCCTGTGATCGGGTGGAGGTTGCGCAGGATCTCCACCGCTTGGGTCGCCAGCGGCACGACGTGATCGACCTTCATTTTCATCTTCGGGCCGGCGATGCGCCACTCGGCCGCGTCCAGGTCGATCTCAGCCCACTCCGCGGTGCGCAACTCGCCCGGCCGAACAAATAGCAGAGGGGAAAGCTTCAGCGCGGCAACGGTGGTGGGATGGCCGCTATAGGCATGGATCGAGCGCATCAGGTCTCCGACTCGCTTGGGCTCGGTAATGGCGGCGAAGTGCTTGGTCGCTTTCGAGGCCAGAGCTTCGCTCAGATCGGCAGTTACGTCCCTCTCTGCCAGTCCTGACACCACTGCGAAGCGAAACACCTGCCCGCAAAGCTGCTTGACGCGATGGGCGGTATCGATAGCGCCGCGTGCTTCCAGCTTGCGAACCACTCGCTCCAGAATGTCGCGCGGACCGATGGTGGACATGGGCATCTTGCCGATGAAGGGGAACACGTCCTTCTCGAGCCATGTCTTGACCTTGAGCTGCGTTCCACTCGCTCGTTTGGCCGCAGTCTTTCCCAGCCACTCGCGCGCAACCGCCTCGAACGTATTCGCCGCTGCGTCGGCGCGGGCTCTCTTTTCTTCGCGCTTGGCCGCGCTCGGGTCAGTCCCGTCTGCCAGCAGCTCGCGGGCGGCGGCGCGGCGATCCCGAGCTTTGGCCAGTGAGACCTCTGGGTAGGTTCCCAGCGCTAGCGTTTTCCGCTTGCCGGCGAAGGTGTAATCCATTCGCCAGTATTTCCCAGCGGTTTTCACCAACAAGTACATGCCGGCGCCGTCGGCATATTTGTCGCCGATGGCCTTCTCGGTGGGCTTCACCTGCCTAACAAACGTGTCTGTCAGTGCCATCTCCAGTCCTTAACGGTATCTCGTCAGGGGGATTTCCGGGATACCGGAAAAAGTAACGGTATTTCTGTGAGATGGGATGCTACGCGGTGCCTCGTCGCGAGGCAAAGAAAAACCCGCTACGCCTTGGAGCGCGCGGGTTTCTGAGGTGGGGTGAGACGCCGTGATTCGGGTCTTTGGTGCCTTCGACAGGAATCGAACCTGTATCTGAGTCTTAGGAGGACCCCGTTCTATCCATTGAACTACGAAGACGGATGGAGGCGGAGCGAGACGAAAGCCCGCTGCGCGCCGCGATTTTATAGGGTTCCCGATGAAGGGCCCTGCCGGTCCGCCAGCGCGGGCTTACCCCGATACGAAATCTTCGAAAAGTTGACCGCGATCAAGCAGGCGTGAATCGGCGGCGCGCACCATCGTGCCCGTTGCATCTCTGCTCAGATCCAAGAATAAAAAAGAGCGAAACACTACACAGGAGACAACCTGATGAAGAAGTTCGCTTCGCACGTTCTGGGTCGAGCGACAGTCGCTGCCGCAACTGTCCTGGCGCTGGCATCCGCCGCGCCTGCCTTCGCATGGGAACCCACCAAGCCGGTGGAGTTCGTGATTCCCGCCGGCACCGGCGGCGGCGCCGACCAGATGGGGCGCCTGTTGCAGGGCATCGTCATCAAGTACAAGCTGATGAAGGAGCCGCTGATCGTTGTCAACAAGTCGGGCGGCGCGGGCGCCGAGGGCTTCCTGGCGGTGAAGGACGCGAAGGGCGATCCGCACAAGATCGTCATCTCGCTGTCGAACCTGTTCACCACGCCGATGGCCACCGGTGTGCCCTTCAACTGGAAGGACATGACGCCGGTCGCGATGTTGGCGCTCGACCAGTTCGTGCTCTGGACCAACGCGGCCGAGCCCTACAGGAACGCCGGCGAGTACGTCACGGCGGTGAAGGCCGCGGGGCCGAGCAAGTTCAAGATGGCCGGCACCGGCTCGAAGCAGGAAGACCAGATCATCACGGTCGCGCTCGAGAAGGCCACCGGCACCAAGTTCATCTACGTGCCGTTCAAGGGCGGCGGCGAGGTGGCGGTGCAGCTGGTGGGCGGCCATGTGAACTCGACGGTGAACAACCCGATCGAGGCGGTGGCGCAGTGGCGCGCGGGCAAGCTGCGCGCGCTGTGCGTGTTCGACGACGAGCGCATGCCGTTCAAGGCCAAGGTCACCGACACGCAGTCGTGGAACGACATCCCCACCTGCAAGGAAGCGGGCGTGCCGACGAAGTACACGATGCTGCGCGGCATCTTCATGCCGCCCGGCGTGACGCCTGACCAGCTCGCGTTCTACAAGGACCTGCTGACCAAGGTGGCCGCCACGCCCGAGTGGAAGGAGTACATGGAGAAGGGCGCCTTCAACCCGACCTTCATGACCGGCGACGCCTTCGCGAAGTGGCTCACCGAGGCCGAGGCCACGCACCGCACGCTGATGTCCGAGGCGGGCTTCCTCGCCAGCGCCAGGTAGGCCGCGCCAACTGCGCGCTGCCGCCGGATGCCGGCGGCCCGGCGGACCGCGGGCGCGCCGCGTCCGCGTCCCTCCCTTCTCTCTCTCACACAACCACGATGGGGGCTCCATGGAGCACGACGAAACATCCGAGGGCCCGGCGCGTCCGGGCATCTCCACGCACCTGGTCGAAGCAGCGGTGGCATTGCTGCTGCTGGTGATCGGCCTGGTGGTGGTCTTCGAGGCGCGCAAGCTCGGCGCGGGCTGGACCAGCGACGGCCCCGGTGCGGGCTACTTTCCGTTCTTCATCGGCGTGATCATCACAATCTCCGGCGCCGGCATCCTCTACCAGTCGTTGCTCGGCAAGAACCGCAACACCGCGGTCTTTGTCGACTCGGTGCAACTCAAGCGCGTGTTGTCGGTGCTGGTGCCGGCCACGGTCTACGTGTTGGCGATCTCCGTTCTCGGCATCTACGTGGCGTCGGCGGTCTACATCGCGCTGTTCATGGTGGTGCTCGGCAAGTACGCATGGACCAAGAGCGTGCTTGCCGCGCTGGCCGTCAACACGCTGTTCTTCTTCATGTTCGAAGTCTGGTTCAAGGTGCCGCTGTTCAAGGGCGCGCTCGATCCGCTTCGGTTCCTCGGCTACTGAACCCGTTCACGGAGCACAAGCGAAATGGAAGAAATCGGCGCCCTCATGCAGGGCTTCTCGGTGATCCTCACGCCGATGAACATCGGCCTGATGTTCGTCGGCATCATCCTCGGCGTGTTGATCGGCGTGCTGCCCGGGCTGGGCGGCGCCAACGGCGTGGCGATCCTGCTGCCGCTCACCTTCACGATGTCGCCGACCTCGGCGATCATCATGCTGTCGTGCATCTACTGGGGTGCGCTGTTCGGCGGTGCCATCACCTCGATCCTGTTCAACATACCGGGCGAGCCGTGGTCGGTGGCCACCACCTTCGACGGCTATCCGATGGCGCAGAACGGACACGCCGGCGCGGCGCTGACGACAGCCTTCACCTCGTCGTTCGTGGGCGCCTTTCTTGCGGTGGTGATGATCACCTTCCTTGCGCCGCTGGTCGCCAAGTTCGCGCTCAAGTTCGGCTCGCCCGAGTTCTTCGCGGTCTATTTGCTGACCTTCTGCAGCTTCGTCGGCATGGGCAAGGGTTCGCCTTTCAAGATCCTGGCGTCGATGGCGCTGGGCTTCGCGCTCGCGAGCGTGGGCATGGACACCGTCACCGGCCAGCTGCGCCTGACCTTCGGCCAGCCCGAGCTGATGCGCGGATTCGACTTCCTGATTGCGGTGATCGGCCTGTTCGGCATCGGCGAGATCCTGCTGTCGATGGAAGAGGGCCTGAAGTTCTCGGGCAAGAGCGCGAAGCTCGATCCCAAGGTCGTGTGGCAGACCTGGAAGCAGCTGCCCACGTACTGGATGACATCGATCCGCAGTTCGCTGATCGGCATCTGGATGGGCATCACGCCCGGCGGCGCAACGCCGGCCTCGTTCATGAGCTACGGGCTCGCGAAGAAGATGTCGAAGAAGGGCGCCAGGTTCGGCACCGGCGAGGTGGAAGGCGTGGTTGCGCCCGAGACCGCCGCACACGCGGCCGGCACGAGCGCGCTGCTGCCGATGCTGGCGCTCGGCATTCCCGGTTCGCCGACCGCCGCGGTGCTGCTCGGCGGCCTGCTGATCTGGGGCCTGCAGCCCGGGCCGCTGCTGTTCGTCGAGCAGAAGGACTTCGTCTGGGGCCTGATCGCCAGCATGTACCTCGGCAACATCGTCGGCCTGATCGTGGTGCTCAGCACCGTGCCGCTGTTCGCATCGATCCTGCGCATTCCGTTCTCGATCATCGCGCCGGTGATCATCGTGATCTGCGCCATCGGTGCCTACACCGTGCACAACGCGATGCTCGACATCTGGTTCATGCTCGGCTTCGGCGTGGTGGGCTATCTCTTCAAGAAGCTCGACTTTCCATTGGCGCCGCTGGTGCTTGCGCTGGTGCTCGGCGACAAGGCCGAGGACTCGTTCCGCCAGGCCATGCTGGTCTCGCAGGGCGACGTGATGGTGATGTTCTCGAACCCGCTGGTCGGCGGCATCACGACGCTGGCGCTGGTGCTGCTGTTCTGGCCGCTGATCTCGAAGGCGCTGGCTGTGATCAAGAAGCCGAAGAAGCCCGAGGAGTTCGCGGTCGAGCGGCCGGTGGACTGACCAGCAACTTGCCTGTGATCGCATTGACTCCGGTGGTTCGGGGCGCGATCCCGCCGACGCGGTGACCTTTTTCGCGAATGTCCCCCGCTTCGCTCCTCCTTTATTTCGCGAAAAAGGCCCCCGCAGTGCACAGGGCACCGGGTGCTCCCCGCAGCGAAATAAAGGAGGAGCGAAGCGGGGGACATTCGCGGAGGGGAGTACCCGGTGGCCTGGGCACGCGCCCTGAACAAAAGCGCCCCCGAACGCCCAAGGGAAGCTAAATTTTCCCGCGCTTGCGAAGCCGACTAAGGGTTTCCGCCGAGAGATTGAGATACGAAGCCAGCTCCTTGCTGGGAATCCGGTCCTCCAGCTCCGGGTGCTTGCGCATGAACCGATGCACACGCCCGGCAGCGTCCAGAAGATGCAGCGTGATCGTGTGCGCCATGATCTCGCTCATGCCGCGCATCACCAGGAACTCGAACAGTTCCTTCGTCTGTTGATGCTTGTTCAGGAAGGCGATCCATTCCTTCAGCGGCAGGCTCGCGACCCGCGCCTTCGTCACGCACACGATGCCGTAGGGCGTCGGCGTGCCCAGCCGCAGCGCGGCGTAGCTCGTCTCCATGTCGTTCTCGTCGGCGAAGCGCAGGATCATTTCCTTGCCCTCCGGGTTGCTCACCACCCGCTTGAGGATGCCGTCGAGGATGAAGTACTGCTCCATCTCGCGCACCCCCTGGTGCAGCAGGAACTCGCCCTTGTTGCCGTCCACGATCACGAGATGGGCTTCCAGTTCGGCGCGGTCGGCTTCGCTCAGGTCCTTGAGCAGGATGTTCTGCCGGAGCTGGGCACGAATGATGTTCTTCTCCGGATGGTTTTCCAACAACGTCATGGTCACCGTCTTGCTCGATTTCGCTGCCGTCGCCGTTCATCGGGGGCGGCGCCGTTTTCGGGAAAGTTGACCGAGGTCAACGGCCGAAAGCTTGGGCCCGAATCATAGTCGCGGCTCGGGCCTTGGCCATTCACCATGCAGAAGGAGAGACATGTCTTCAGTCAGAACAGAGAAAGAGGCAGCCACCACGCTGGACGATGCCCTCAAGCCCACTGTAGTCCGCGCCCTCAAGGGCGGCACGGCGGAAGACAACGCGCCGGCGGCCGAGACCATCGACGGCTTCCACCTGGTCATCGATGCGCTCAAGCTCAACGACATCGACACCATCTTCGGCCTGCCCGGCATCCCGATCACCGACCTCACGCGCATGGCCCAGGCCGAAGGCCTGCGCGTCATCTCGTTCCGCCACGAGCAGCATGCCGGCAACGCCGCTGCCGCCGCCGGCTTCCTCACGCAGAAGCCCGGCATCTGCCTTACGGTGTCGGCTCCCGGCTTCCTCAACGGCCTGACCGCGCTGGCCAACGCCACCACCAACTGCTTCCCGATGATCCTCATCAGCGGCTCCAGCGAGCGCGAGATCGTCGACCTGCAGCAGGGCGACTACGAGGAAATGGACCAGCTCGCCATCGCCAAGCCGCTGTGCAAGGCGGCCTTCCGCGTGCTGCACGCTGAAGATATCGGCGTGGGCATTGCGCGCGCCATCCGCTCGGCGCTGTCCGGCCGCCCGGGCGGCGTGTACCTCGACCTGCCGGCCAAGCTGTTCGCGCAGACCATGGACGCCGCAGCCGGCAAGAAGTCGCTCATCAAGGTGATCGACCCCGCACCGCGCCAGATCCCCGCGCCCGACGCCGTGAAGCGCGCGCTCGACCTGCTCAAGGGCGCCAAGCGGCCGTTGATCCTGCTCGGCAAGGGCGCTGCCTACGCGCAGGCCGATGCCGACATCCGCGCGCTGGTCGAGAAGACGGGTATTCCCTACCTGCCGATGTCGATGGCCAAGGGCCTGCTGCCCGACACCCATGTGCAATCGGCAGCGGCCGCGCGTTCCTATGTGCTGCAAGAGGCCGACGTCGTGCTGCTGGTCGGCGCGCGCCTCAACTGGCTGCTCTCGCACGGCAAGGGCAAGACCTGGGCGCAGGACAAGGGCGCCAAGAAGTTCATCCAGATCGACATCGCGCCGACCGAGATCGACAGCAACGTGGCCATCGAGGCGCCGGTGATCGGCGACATCGGCTCCTGCGTGGCCGCGCTGCTGGCCGGCATCGATGCCAAGTGGGCCAAGCCCCCGGCCGAGTGGACCGGCGCCATCGCCGAGCGCAAGGACAAGAACCTCTCGAAGATGGCCGTCACGCTGGCTGCCCGGCCCTCGCCGATGAACTTCCAGAGCGCGCTCAGCGTGATCCGCGACCAGGTGAAGGCGCGGCCGGATGCCATCGTCGTCAACGAAGGCGCCAACACGCTGGACTTCGCGCGCAGCATCGTCGACATGTACGAGCCGCGCAAGCGCCTCGACGTTGGCACCTGGGGAATCATGGGCATCGGCATGGGCTTCTCCGTGGCCGCGGCCGTGGTCACGGGCAAGCCGGTGATCGCCATCGAGGGCGACAGCGCCTTCGGCTTCAGCGGCATGGAGGTGGAAACCATCTGCCGCTACAACCTGCCGGTGTGCGTCGTGGTCTTCAACAACAACGGCGTCTACCGCGGCACCGACGTGAACCCCAGCGGCACCGCCGACGTGGCGCCCACCGTGTTCGTGAAGAACGCGCGCTACGACAAGCTGATGGAAGCCTTCGGCGGCGTCGGCGTGCATGCCACCACCGCCGACGAGTTGCAGAAGGCCTTGGCCGAGGCCGTCGCCTCGGGCCGCCCGACCCTGATCAACGCCGTCATCGACGAAACCGCGGGCACGGAAAGCGGGCGCATCACGAGCCTGAACCCCAGCACGGCGAAGAAGAAGTAACTCAATTCCATCCAAGGAGATACCCCAAATGAGCAGCATCAAGCCCCTCAACGGCATCAAGATCATCGACTTCACGCACGTGCAAGCCGGTCCCGCCTGCACGCAGATGCTGGCCTGGTTCGGTGCCGACGTGATCAAGGTCGAGCGCCCGGGTGCCGGCGACGTCACCCGCAGCCAGTTGCGCGACATCCCGAACGTCGACGCCCTGTACTTCACCATGCTCAACAGCAACAAGCGCTCGATCACGCTGGACACGAAGAAGCCCGAGGGCAAGATCGTGCTGGAAAAGCTGATCCGCGAATCCGACGTGCTGGTGGAAAACTTCGGCCCCGGCGCGCTGGACCGCATGGGCTTCACCTGGGAACGCCTCCAGGAGCTGAATCCCAAGATGATCGTCGCGTCGGTCAAGGGCTTCAGCGAAGGCCACCACTACGAGGACCTGAAGGTGTACGAGAACGTGGCGCAGTGCGCCGGCGGCTCCGCCTCCACCACCGGCTGGTGGAAAGGCGAAAACTCCGCCCCCACGATTTCGGCGGCCGCACTGGGCGACTCCAACACCGGCATGCACCTGGCCATCGGCATCCTGACCGCCATCATCGGCCGCCAGCAGACCGGCAAGGGCCAGAAGGTGGCCTGCTCGATGCAGGATGCCGTGCTCAACCTGTGCCGCGTGAAGATGCGCGACCAGCAGCGCCTGGACAGCGTGGGCTACCTCGAGGAATACCCGCAGTACCCGCACGAGATGGAAGCCTTCGCCGACAAGGTGGTGCCTCGCGGCGGCAATGCCGGCGGTGGTGGCCAGCCCGGCTGGATCCTGAAGTGCAAGGGCTGGCAGACCGACCCCAACGCCTACATCTACTTCACGGTGCAGGGCCACGCCTGGGAGCCGATCTGCGAGGCGCTGGGCAAGCCCGAATGGAAGACCGACCCCGACTACATGACGCCCAAGGCGCGCCAGCCGCACATCGACCAGATCTTCGCCACCATCGAGGACTTCATCAAGGACAAGACCAAGTTCGAGGCAGTGGACATCTTCCGCAAGCACGACATTCCTTGCGCCCCGGTGCTGTCGATGAAGGAACTGCTGCACGACGAGTCGCTGCGCAAGAGCGGATCGATCGTCGAGGTTGCGCACAAGGAGCGCGGCAGCTACTGGACCATCGGCAGCCCGATCAAGTTCTCGGACCTCAAGCCCGAAGTCACCGCCTCTCCCTTGCTGGGCGAGCACACCGAGCAGGTGCTGGAGGAACTGGGCTACACCAGGCAGCAGATCGACAACCTGAAAGAATCAAAAGCCGTCTAGTTGGCTCACTAGCGCAAAGGTCTGGATCGAAATGAAGCGCCGGAGTAAACATGCAAGCGAACATTGATTTCAAGCAGCTCGTCGAAGGCGCCGGCGATGCCATCATGGTGTGCGATGCGGTGGGCGCGATCACTTTGTGGAACCGCGCCGCCGAACGCATCTTCGGTTTCACCGAGGCCGAGGCGCTCGGCCAGTCGCTCGACCTGATCATTCCCCAGCGCCAACGCCAGCGGCACTGGGACGGCTATCACAAGACGATGGACACCGGCATCACCAAGTACGGCGCCGACCTGCTGCGCGTGCCGGCGCTGCACAAGGACGGGCACACGCTGTCGATCGCCTTCACGGTGTCGATGCTGTTCTCCGCCGATCGCGAGGTCACGGGCATCGTCGCCATCGTGCGGGATGAATCCATCCGCTTTGCCGAGGAGCGCAAGTTGCGCGCCCGTCTGGTAGAAGTCGAAGCCGCGATGGTCAAAGAAGGAGACAGTCAATGAGCAAGGCACTCGAAGGCGTTCGGATCCTCGACTTCACCCACGTGCAGTCGGGCCCCACCTGCACCCAGCTGCTGGCGTGGTTCGGCGCCGACGTGATCAAGGTCGAGCGTGCAGGCGAAGGCGACGCCACGCGCGGCCAGCTGCGCGACATTCCCGGCGCGGACAGCTTGTACTTCACGATGCTGAACCACAACAAGCGCTCGATCACGTTGGACACCAAGAACCCCAAGGGCAAGGAGGTTCTCGACAGCCTGATCAAGACTTGCGACGTGCTGGTCGAGAACTTCGCGCCCGGCGCGCTCGACCGCATGGGCATCACCTGGGCCCACATCCAGAAGATCAACCCGCGCATGATCGTCGCTTCGGTCAAGGGCTTCGGGCCCGGCAAATACGAGCACTGCAAGGTCTATGAAAACGTGGCCCAGTGCGCCGGCGGCGCGGCCTCGACCACCGGCTTCGAGGACGGCCCGCCACTGGTGACCGGCGCGCAGATCGGCGACAGCGGCACCGGCCTGCACCTGGCGCTCGGCATTCTTGCCGCGCTGTTCCAGCGCAACTCTTCCGGGCGCGGCCAGCAGGTGCTCGCGCCGATGCAGGACGCCGTGCTCAACCTCTGCCGCGTGAAGATGCGCGACCAGCAGCGGCTGGAGCGCACCGGCACCATGCACGAATACCCGCAGTACCCCGACGGCAAGTTCGGCGACGCCGTGCCGCGCGCGGGCAATGCCTCGGGCGGCGGCCAGCCGGGCTCGATCCTCAAGTGCAAGGGCTGGGAGACCGACCCCAACGCCTACATCTACTTCATCACGCAGGCGGCGGTGTGGCCTGCCGTGTGCAAGGTGATCGGCGAAGAAGGCTGGATCGACGACGAGGCCTATGCCACGCCGGCCGCGCGCCTGCTGCACCTGAAGCCGATCTTCGCGCGCATCGAAAAGTGGACCATGACCAAGGACAAGTTCGAGGCCATGGAGATCCTCAACGAGTACGACATTCCCTGCGGGCCGATCCTCTCGATGAAGGAGATCGCAGAGGACGAGTCGCTGCGCAAGACCGGCACCATCGTCGAGGTCGACCACCCGGTGCGCGGCAAGTACCTGACGGTGGGCAACCCCATCAAGATGTCCGACAGCCCGACGGTGGTGACGCGCTCGCCGCTGCTCGGAGAACACACCGAGGAAGTGCTGCGGCAGCTCGGCTACGGCGCGGACGACCTGGCGACCCTGCGGGCCGAACGCGTGATCTGAGGCGCGGCGCAGGCCCGCCATCCTGAGTTGTGAAAGCGCTGCCTGCGGGTGGCGCGGAAAGCCCTTGGGCGCGTGAATTTCGGGCCTCTTATTCATAACTCCTGATGAATGATTTCTATAAATTAGTTTAATTTTTATTTATTCATCTCCGGCCCTACATTTGAATCCGCCGAGCCCGGCATCAATTCAAGGAGAAGGTCATGGAAAACCATTCACCCATTCAATTCTGGCGCGATGAAATCGAGCGCAACGCCTATAA
The DNA here is from genome assembly GCF_001425205.1 of Variovorax sp. Root411. Taxonomy (GTDB): domain Bacteria; phylum Pseudomonadota; class Gammaproteobacteria; order Burkholderiales; family Burkholderiaceae_C; genus Variovorax. Next base: position 163,717 of record NZ_LMDW01000018.1, on the reverse strand, counting down.
CGCAGCATTTTTCGAATTGGGCCTGCGCTGGCACTGGGACGGCGAAACCTACGACCGACTGATGGGTCTGGGCCAGGACGCCAACGAGCGCATCGGCCATTACCTGAAGACCCATCAGCCGCACCTCCTGAGGGCGTACGACGCCGAATTCCTGGCGGTGGTCATCGAGCAGAAGAAGGAAATCCACAGGAAACGGGAAATGGCCTCCTCGAGCTATTTCAATTGGGCTGAAAGCCACGGCGTCGAGCTCGGCGCCTGAAATAAATAAATTCAATCCAGCAGTCGATCCCGGCCATGAACATCCACGAATACCAGGGTAAAGACGTCCTGCGCCAATACGGCGTGGCAACGCCCCGTGGATTCGTCTGCCGCTCGCCCGACGAGGCGGCGGACGCCGCCACCCGGCTCGGTGGCCGGGCCTGGGTGGTCAAGGCGCAGATCCATGCGGGCGGCCGGGGCAAGGGCGGCGGCGTGAAGCCCGCATGGTCCGTCGCCGAAGTGCGGCGGCACGCGGACCAGATGCTCGGCATGACGCTGAAGACCCACCAGACCGGCCCCGAAGGCCGCGTGGTGAAGCAGTTGCTGGTCGAGGAGAGCGTGGAGATCGACAAGGAGCTGTATCTCGGCTTCGTGGTCGACCGCAATTCGCAGCGCGTGGTGCTGATGGCTTCGAGCGAAGGCGGCATTGACATCGAGGAAGTGGCGGCGCGCACGCCCGGGAAGATCCACAAGCTCCCCATCGACCCCGACGCCGGGCTGCGCATCGCCGAGGCCGACGGCATCGCGCGCCGCATCGGCATCGACGAGCGTTCGGTGGTGCAGGCGCGCGTGTTCATGCAGAACCTCTACCAGGCCTTCGATGCGAGCGACGCGTCGAAGGCCGAGATCAATCCGCTGGTGCTGACCCGCGACGGCCGCGTGATCGCGCTCGACGCGAAGTTCGACTTCGACGCCAACGCCCTGTTCCGCCAGCCCAGGATCGCCGCGATGCGCGACCTCGACGAGGAAGACCCGGTGGAGGTCGAAGCCTCGAAGTTCGACCTCTCGTACATCGCGCTCGACGGCGACATCGGCTGCCTCGTCAACGGCGCCGGCCTTGCGATGGCGACGATGGACGCGATCAAGCTCTACGGCGGTTCGCCCGCCAACTTCCTCGACGTCGGCGGCGGCGCGACGGCCGAGAAGGTGACCGAAGCCTTCAAGCTGATGCTGCGCAACCCGAAGCTCAAGGCCGTGCTCGTCAACATCTTCGGCGGCATCATGAAGTGCGACGTCATTGCACACGGCGTGGTCGCCGCGGCGCGCGAAACCGGGCTCACCGTGCCGCTGATCGTGCGCATGAAGGGCACCAACGAGGACCTGGGCCGGACCATCCTCGCGCAATCGGGCCTGTCGATCATCAACACCGACGACATGGCCGAGGCGGCGCAGCGGGCCATCGGGGCGGCTCGGAACTGGGAGCGCTAGCAATGAAACCCCGTTCTTCGGTTCGATGCGGTGTGCGTTGTTCTTCAGGGCGCGATCCCGCCGACGGCGTGCTTCTTTTCTCGAATGTCCCCCGGCCTGCGGCCTTCTCCTTTATTTCGCGAAAAGAAGCCCACCATCGACGTGATCGATCAGAGCAGTCCCTCGTGCGCAGGGCGTCGGGTGACTCACGCAGCGAAATAAAGGAGGAGCGAAGCGGGGGACATTCGCGGAGGGAGTTACCCGACGCCCTGCGCACGCACCCCGAAACAAGAACACAGGCATGGAGCAAATGACATGTCCATCCTGATCAACAAGCACACCCGCGTCATCACGCAGGGCATCACAGGCAAGACCGGCAGCTTCCACACCGCCCAGTGCCTCGAATACGGCAACGGCCGGCACTGCTTCGTCGCAGGCGTGAACCCGCTGAAGGCAGGCGAGTCGCTGGCCGGAATTCCCATCTTCGGCACCGTGAAAGAGGCCAAGGCCCGCACCGGCGCCACCGTATCCGTGATCTACGTGCCACCACCTTTCGCCGCCGCGGCCATCGACGAAGCCGTAGATGCCGAGCTCGACCTCGTCATCTGCATCACCGAAGGCATTCCGATGCGCGACATGATCCGCACACGCCACCGCATGCAGGGCCGCAAGACGCTGCTGCTCGGCCCCAACTGCCCCGGCCTCATCACGCCAGGCGAAATCAAGATCGGCATCATGCCCGGCCACATCCACCAGCGCGGGCGCATCGGCGTGGTCTCGCGATCGGGCACGCTCACCTACGAGGCCGCGAGCCAACTCGCGAGCTTCGGCATCGGGCAGTCGACCGTGGTCGGCATCGGCGGCGATCCGGTCGGCGGGCTGCGGCACATCGACGTGCTGCGGATGTTCAACGACGACCCGCGCACCGACGCCGTGATCATGGTCGGCGAGATCGGCGGCGATGCCGAAGAGCAATGCGCGTACTGGATCCGCGACCACATGCGCAAGCCCGTCGTCGGCTTCATCGCTGGCGCCAGTGCGCCGCCCGGCAAGCGCATGGGCCATGCGGGCGCCATCGTTTCCGGCGGCCGCGGCACCGCGCAGGAAAAGCTCGCGGTCATGAAGGAATGCGGCATCCACGTCACGCGCAATCCGGCGGAGATGGGGAAGCTGCTGGCCTCGCTCGTGATTCCCGACTACCTGCCGTTCGACTGATTGATTGATTGATTGACTGACGGCCGGCCCGAATCCTCATCCATCCAGAAAGCACATAACAACATGCAGCAAGAACAGAAGAAATGGGTCCGCTTCGAACACGCCGGCGGCATCGGCTTCGGCACGCTCGAAGGCGATGCGGTGCACGAGCGCCAGGGCGACATGTTCGGCAGCTCCGAGCCCACGGGCCGCGTGTTCGCGCTGGCCGGGCTGCAACTGCTCACGCCCACCGAGCCGACCAAGGTGATCGCGCTGTGGAACAACTTCCATGCGCTCGGCGCCAAGCTGGGCCTGCCGGTGCCGGCGGAGCCGCTGTATCTGCTGAAGACACCCAACTCCTACCTCGCGCCCGGCGCGCCGATCCGCAAGCCGCTGTGCGACGGCAAGGTGGTGTTCGAGGGCGAACTCGGCATCGTGATCGGCAAGACCGCCACCGCCGTCTCCGAAGCCGATGCGCTCGACCACGTGTTCGGCTACACCTGCGCCAACGACGTGACCGTGGCCGACATCCTGAACCGCGACGCCTCGTTCGCGCAGTGGGTGCGCGCCAAGGGCTTCGACACCTTCTGCCCGATGGGCCCGGTCGTGGCCACCGGCCTCGACGCCGCAACACTCACCGTGACCACGCTGCTCAACGGCGAGGTGCGGCAGAACTATCCGATCAGCGACATGCGCTTCTCGGTGCAGCAACTGGTCAGCCTGATCTCGCAGGACATGACGCTGCACCGCGGCGACGTGATCCTCTGCGGCACCTCGGTCGGCGTCGGCTCCATGAAGCCCGGCAGCCTCGTCGAGATCGAGATCGGCGGCATCGGAAAACTCGGCAACCGCTTCGGCTGACAACGCGCATGCCGAAGCGGCCGCGCAAGAAATTCAACTCTTGGGGATCGACATGAAGATTGCAATCATCGGCGCGGGCGCCATCGGCGGACTGGTCGGCGCGAGGCTCGCGCTGGCCGGCGAGGACGTCACGTTCATCGTGCGCGGCGCCAACCTCGAAGCCATCGGCAGGAACGGCATCAAGCTGGTCTCGGCCGAAGGCGAGGAACAGGTGGCGCGCAACGTCAAGGCCACCGACCGCTACGACGAGGCGGGTCCGCAGGACATCGTCGTGCTCGCCATGAAGGCCCACCAGGTCGAGGCGGTGGCGAACGACGTGCCCAAGCTGTTCGGGCCAGACACGGTGGTCGTGACGATGCAGAACGGCATTCCGTACTGGTACTTCCACCAACATGGCGGTGTGCTGGCAGGCACGCCGGTGCGCAGCGTCGATCCCTCGGGGCTCGTGGCCGCGAAGATCCCTGCAGAGCGCGTGATCGGCTGCGTGGTCTACCCGGCCTCGGAGCTGATCGCGCCCGGCGTGGTGAAGCACATCGAAGGCGACCGCTTCCCGGTCGGCGAGCTCGACGGCTCGGCCAGCGAGCGCGTGAATCGCGTTGCGGCCTGCTTCACCGGCGCCGGCTTCAAGGCGCCCGTGCTCGACAACATCCGCGCCGAGATCTGGCTCAAGCTCTGGGGCAACCTGACCTTCAACCCGATCAGCAGCCTCTCGCACTCGACGCTGGTCGACATCTGCCAGTACCCGCCCTCGCGCGATCTCGCCGCCGCGATGATGCGCGAGGCGCAGGCCGTCGCGCACAAGCTCGGCATCGAGTTCCGCGTGACGCTGGAGAAGCGCATCGCGGGCGCCGAAAAAGTCGGCAAGCACAAGACCTCGATGCTGCAGGACGTCGAAGCAGGGCGTGCACCCGAGATCGATGCATTGGTGGGCGCGGTGGTCGAGCTGGCGCGGCTCACCGAGACATCGACGCCGCACATCGACACGGTCTACAGCCTGGTCAAGCTGCTCGCGCGCACGATGGAAGACCAGCGCGGCCGCGTCAAGCTCCACGAAATGGCATGACGCCATGAGACGCACACGCAGCGCCAAGATCGTCGCCACGCTCGGCCCGGCCACCACCGACGAGCCGGCCATCCGCGCGCTGTTCGAGCGCGGCGTGGACGTGTTCCGGCTCAACTTCAGCCACGGCACGCAGCACGACCATGCGCGGCGGCTGGAGACCATCCGCCGCCTCGAAAAGGAATTCGGCCGGCCCATCGGCATCCTGCTGGACCTGCAGGGGCCGAAGCTGCGGCTGGGCACTTTCGAAGGCGGCCGCGCGCAGCTCGATGCGGGCGCGCGCTTCCGGCTCGACATGGACAGCAAGGCCAGCGGCAGCGCACGCCGCGCGCCGCTGCCGCATCCGGAAATCTTCGCCGCGCTGCAGGACGGCACCGAGCTGCTGCTCGACGACGGCAAGCTGCGGCTGCGCGTGGACAACCATGGCGCCGACTTCGCCGAGACCACGGTGCTGGTCGGCGGGCCGATCTCGGACCGCAAGGGCGTCAACGTGCCCAGCGTGCTGCTGCCGATCTCGCCGCTGACGCCGAAGGACCGCGACGACCTCGACTTCGGCCTGTCGATGGGCGTCGACTGGGTCGCGCTCTCGTTCGTGCAGCGGCCCGAGGATATCGAGGAGGCGCGCGCCATCATCGGCACGCGCGCCTGGATCATGGCCAAGCTCGAGAAGCCCGCGGCCATCGAGCATCTGGACGCCATCGTCGCGTTGTGCGACGGCCTGATGGTGGCGCGCGGCGATCTCGGCGTGGAGCTGCCGCCCGAGCAGGTGCCGGAGCTGCAGCGATTGATCGTGCGCGCCTGCCGCAAGGGCGGCAAGCCGGTGGTGGTGGCGACGCAGATGCTCGAATCGATGATCGCATCGCCGGTGCCCACGCGCGCCGAGGTGTCCGATGTTGCGACCGCCATCTACGACGGCGTCGATGCGGTGATGCTCTCGGCCGAATCGGCCTCGGGCAGGTATCCGCTCGAAGCGGTCGCGATGATGGACCGCATCATCGCGCGCGTCGAAGCCGATCCCTCGTACCGTGCGGGCATCGACGCCACGCACGATGCGGCGCTGTCGACCACGGCCGATGCGGTCTGCGCCTCGCTGCGCCAGGTGGCCGCGCTGCTCGCGCCGGCCGCCACCGTGACGTACACCTCCTCGGGCTTCACCAGCCTGCGCGCTGCGCGCGAGCGCCCGGCCGTGCCCATCCTGAGCCTCACGCCCGACGTTGCCGCGGCACGCCGCATGGCGATGGTCTGGGGCGTGCATGCGGTGCTCGTCGACGACGTGCATTACGTGGCCGAAATGATCGAGTGTGCCTGTCGCACGGCGCGTGCCGAAGGTTTTGCGAAGGCGGGCGACGACGTGGTGGTGGTGGCGGGCCTGCCCTTCGGTCAATCGGGCACGACGAACCTGCTGCACGTCGCGCGAATACCCGGCTGAGCCACCGTTCTCTCCCGATGAAGCACGCGACCCTGCGCCAGTTGAAGGTCTTCGAAGCCGTGGCGCGGCTGCTGAGTTTTTCGCGCGCGGCCGAGGAGCTCCACCTCACGCAGCCCGCCGTCTCCACGCAGGTGCGCAAGCTCGAGGAACATGCGGGCAATGCGCTCTTCGAGCAGTTCGGCAAGAAGATCTACCTGACGCCTGCGGGCACCGAGCTGCTGCAGATCAGCCGCGCGATCATCCAGCAGTTCGAGGCGGCCGAGAACGCGATGATGCAGTTCAAGGGCGTCTCGGGCGGCAAGCTCAACGTGGGCGTGATCAGCGCCGGCGACTACTTCTTTCCGCGCCTGCTGGTCGAGTTCGCGAGCCGCCACCAGGGCGTGACGCTGAACTTCACGGTGCACAACCGTGCGGAGCTTTTGACCCACATCGCCGAGAACCTCACCGACCTCGCGATCATGGTGCGCCCGCCGACCGATCTCGACACCGTCAACCAGCCGTTCGCTCCGCACCCCTATGTGATCGTCGCGGCGCCGGGCCATCCGCTGGTGGGCGCGAAGAGGATTCCGCTGCAGCGCCTGATGCGCGAGCCCTTCGTGGTGCGCGAGAAAGCATCGGACACCTGGCATTCGATGGAAGACGGCTTCGGCGGCGACCTCAGCGGCATCAACATCGCCATGGAGATCCGCAGCACCGAGACCATCAAGCAGGCCGTGATCGCGGGCATGGGCGTTAGCTTCGTGTCGGCCCACACGGTGAGCCAGGAGATGCGAGCCGGCAGCCTCTGCGTGCTCGACGTCGAGGGCTTTCCGCTGATGCTCAACTGGTACGTGGTGCACCGTCGCAGCAAGCGCCTGCCGCCGGTGGCGCAAGCCTTCAAGGACTTCCTGCTGAGCGACGGACCGTCGCTGATCGCGCAGATCGTTCCGTTCGAGAGCCCCAAAGACAAAGAGCGCGGCGAGTAACTCGCGCGCGCTCTTCGGGGAGGATCGCTTCGGTGTGAAAGCTCAACGGCGCACAGCCGTCGAACGCTGCTGCAGCGCGGCGCGTGCGGCCTTGTAGAAGATCACGATGGGCATTGCGGCGATCAGGTCGCGCAGCGCATCGTTGGCGGTGGACGAGGAAGCGGGAGCGCGCAGGGCGCTGGAATTCAGGGTGGTGTGGCTCATTGAGGGCTCCAAAGGATTGAAACTGAAAGACTGAAGGGATTACCCTGAATTTTAGGGTTTACCCTAGACGAGGGCAAACGCCATTTTCGCGTTTCTTGACCTAGGTCAATTTTTCGATGACGGACAGGTTGTCGCGGACTCATCGCTTGGCGGCCTCTTTGTCGCTCATACGTTGCCAATAGGTGCCACCAAAGGTACTGCCCTTGATCACCGGCATGATTTCGCCAGTCTTGAAGTGGCGCAGGCTGTTGGACAGTGCCAGGGTGAACCACCAGCCGTTTGAGCTTGACTGCGGCACCACCTCTGGCGGGGATGGGATCGGTGGCGCACCCGGCAAATCGAAGCGCGCTTGCCAGTGACGAGTCGCCTTCTTGTCTGCATGCGGAATGTCGGGCATGTAGGTGTGCAGCGAATCGGGCATCGGATTGCGCAGCACGCGCAGCACGTCATTGACGAACACATAGGGCTCAGGCAGGCCCTCTTCCGGCGCGCCCAGGCGCGGAAACTGGCCAGCCCGGATCAACACACACTGGCCGATGCGCTCGATACCGATGTCCTCGCGATTCAGCGCTGATCGCACCGCTGCTTCGCCACCCAGGCGATCAACGAACACGTCGCCAAGCAGGGTGTACCAGTTGACGCTCTTGATAAAGCCGTAGCTCTCTATTTTGGCGCTAGGCTTGAGATAGCCATAGTGGGCGCGAAGCTTTTGAAAAGACTCGCCCTCATAGGAACGAGTGACGTATTGCAACCCTTGCGAGAAGGCATAGCTGTCGATCTCCAGTCCGCTGAAGCGTTCCGCCAGCGCGTATTCTTGCGGCATGAAGCGATGGAAGCTGTATGGAAGAACGGGCGAGAGGCCACCGTAGCCGCCACGCACCGGTAGGTTGCGGCATACGAAGCGCAGGAAGTCCTCGTACTGCAACACACCCTCTTCGTCCGTGACCGAGTCCATTGGGACGTTGAACTTGATATAGGACAAGGCCCCCCCATCCTCGCCCTTTGGGAAGATGTATGAACCGCCAGGCCAAGGGGTATCTTCCGGCACCTCGCCGTTGGTCAACGTCTCGATTTCATATTCGGCCGCCGTGTCCTGATCGGTCGCACTGGAGCGCACCGCGCTGACCTCCATGTGAGGTGCGGTCTCGATGATCGCCTTCCTGATGTTCTCCACCCCTTTGGGCGTG
>NZ_LMDW01000018.1:153941-155345 GCF_001425205.1 Variovorax sp. Root411 | reverse complement strand
TGCCTTGGCGCACTTCCGGCTTGGAGCCGCGCTCGAAGAAAACGGTGCCGATCACGCCAGGCAGCACGACGGGGCGGCCATCGGCCAATTGCAGGGTCAGTTCATTCCGGTAGCGCACCAAGGCTTCGAACGGGGTCAGGACGGCTTTAGGTTCTGTGGGGGACATGAGGCAACTGCTGTTTACGCATGCAATGAAAATAAGACGATCGGATCAACCTGCCGACGCCAGGTGGCTCGCCCTTTGCTTGGTGCTGTCCCAGAGCGCCGCGATGGCGTTGGCGATCTCGGTGCGCGCCCGGCCGGTATCGGGAATCCAATCCTCGTACCACACTGGTCTGTCGCGGACTCATCGTTTGGCGGCCTCTTTGTCGTTCATACGTTGCCAATAGGTGCCACCAAAGGTACTGCCCTTGATCACCGGCATGATCTCGCCAGTCTTGAAGTGGCGCAGGCTGTCAGACAGTGCCAGGGTGAACCACCAGCCGGCCTGCGGGCTTTGAGCTTGACTGCGGCACCACCTCTGGCGGGGATGGGATCGGTGGCGCACCCGGCAAATCGAAGCGCGCTTGCCAGTGACGAGTCGCCTTCTTGTCCGCATGCGGAATATCGGGCATGTAAGAGTGCAGCGAATCTGGCTTCGGATTGCGCAGAACGCGCAGCACCTTGTTGACGAACACATAGGGCTCAGGCAGCCCCTCTTCCGGTGCGCCCAGGCGCGGAAACTCGCCGGCCCGGATCAACAGACATTGGCCGATGCGCTCGATACCGATGTCCTCGCGATTCAGCGCGGATCGCACCGCTGCTTCACCACCCAGGCGATCAACGAACACGTCGCCAAGCAGGGTGTACCAGCTGACGCTCTTGATGAAGCCGTAGCGCCCAACCTTTGCGCCTGGCTTAAGGCAGGAGAAGTACGCCGTGCATTTTTCGGACGAATCACCTTCATAGGAACTCGATACGTAGTTGTCCTTCTCCGTGAAGGCATAACTGTCGATCTCCAGGCCGCTAAAACGCGCCGCCAACGCATATTCCTGCGGCATGAAGCGGTGGAAGCTGTATGGCAGGATGGGTGAAAGACCGCCGTAGCCGCCGCGCACTGGCAGACGCTGGCAGATGAAGCGCAAGAGGTCTGAAAACTGTGCCAACCCTTCATCGTCGGTGATACGGTCCGACGGCAAGTTGAACTTTATGTAGGAGAGGTTTCCGCCGTCTGCACCTTTGGGCATGACGTAGTTACCTCCTGGATAGCGATAGTCAATCGGCGACTCTTGGTTCGTCAGTGTCTCGATTTCATATTCTGCTGCTGTGTCCTGATCGGTCGCACTGGAGCGCACCGCGCTGACCTCCATGTGAGGTGCGGTCTCGATGATCGCCTTCCTGATGTTCTCCACCCCTTTGGGCGTG
>NZ_LMDW01000018.1:55557-153932 GCF_001425205.1 Variovorax sp. Root411 | reverse complement strand
GCCTTGGCGCACTTCCGGCTTGGAGCCGCGCTCGAAGAAAACGGTGCCGATCACGCCAGGCAGCACGACGGGGCGGCCATCGGCCAATTGCAGGGTCAATTCATTCCGGTAGCGCACCAGGGCTTCGAACGGAGTCAGGATGGCTTTAGGTTCTGTGGGGGACATGGGGCAACTGCTGTTTAAGCATGCAATGAAAATAAGACGATCAAATCAGCCTGCCGTCGCCACGGCCGTGACGCCCAACATGATGGCCAGTGCGGCGAGAGTGGCCGCGCTGGCCGTGGCCACGATGGCGATCAAGGCCGCCAGCGCGGCGGCAAGAGCCTCGGCCAACACGGCGATCACCACCACGGCTGCGACAACCAGCACGATGGCAACCAATCCCTTGACGACCGTCATCGCCACCTGCCCCCAGTCGATCTGCTTGAGCATTTCGAAGGTCAAGTCTGTCTGACGCTGGATCGCATGCCAAGCGGCCTTGAGCTGAGCGGCGGTGTAACGGTAGATCACCTGGCCTTTCTCATCGACCCACGTCCAGGCAGCCTGACCCGTCTCGGCTACCCAGTGCCCAGCGGCAAACAGCCAAGGCGCTTTCGCATGAAGCCACGAGTTCGCTTCAGCAGACAGGTAGCTTGCCCCTTGCTTGGTGCTGTCCCAGAGCGCCGCGATGGCGTTGGCGATCTCGGTGCGCGCATGGCTGGTATCGGGAATCCAGTCCTCGTACCACGCCGGCTGGGGAATCGCCTGCTCAGTGCGTACAGGGGCGCGCAGTCGAGCCTTTTCTTGCTCAGTGGCAGGCGCCGGCGCACGTGCGCGGGCCTTGGCCTTCCCAAGCTCGCCTTCGCAGTCAGAGACATCGAGGACAGACATCCGATCCCTGCCGCCGGCGATCAGCTGATAGGCTCGTTCTTGACCTACTCCCCAGGTGTCACCCGGGAACTTGATCTCGACCAAGCGCAACAAGTTGTCGGCATGAGGAGCGCCATCGAGGTCAACCACGCCCCGGCCTGGCCAGCGCATCGCTGGATTGCGCACGATGATGACATCGGGGCGGCGCAAGAAACCTGATGTGAGGCCTGGTGGGAATGGGTTCAGGCTGTGGCGGCGTCCTGGACCATCTGCCTTTTCACTGCTGAGAAATGGGATTGGGGCCTCGTTTCTCAGGGCCGGCGTCATATCAAAACTCACCTCCGCCTTGTACAACCAGTAGAAGTTGGCGATTGTCTCATCGACGCGGATGGTGGTGGAGACGACCACCTGCTTGAGAAAGGTGTCAGTGGTTGATCCGTCCGGCAGCTTGAGCGTGACGATCTTCGGCACCTTCAGGGCGTACAGAACCTTCTCGGTCAGGTAGCCTGTGGTCAGTGGAGGCAGGCGGGCGTATTCCAGCCGCTCTTCGATGGTGGTGCAGGTCGAGGCGACGGGCTGCATTGTGGTGGCCATGTGCATGGTGCTCCAGCTGTTCAGTCTTTGTCGGGCTCGGCTTCGAGGTAATCGGCAGGGATGGCGGCACTGCCACCTCCTGCAAACTTCCAGGGCTTGTTTTCCAGCGGCTTGGGCTTGACGGCGCGCAACCGCACATCCTGGGGGCCAGGCGTGAAAACTGGAATGGTCTCGCCCCTGTCATTCGTCTGGCCGAGCACAGTGCGACCCGAGGGAAGGTCAAGGCTGTAGGGATGCCGAATGAGCAGCGCCCCGTCTTCCTCGCTTTGCAAGACATACTGCGCCTGGTACGGCGGCTTGAAATTGATCGGCGGCACGGGCAGACTGTCGGGCCCCACCAGGCTGTGCACAGCCGCATGCTCGCGCCAAAGCCCATTGGTGCCATGCACGATGCCCGTGCCGCTCCATTTGCTGAAGCTGGAGCCGCCGTTGATGACCACCTCTTCCTTGGCCGTGATCGTGATTCGGTTGGCGGTATGGGTGATGTTGAGCTTGGCCAGCACGTTCACGCTGTCCTGGAGGGCCGTGATGTCGATGTTTCCACCAGCGGCCACCAGCTTCATACCGGCCTTGTAGGAGAACATGCGCACCGCACGCCGCACGCTGACCAAAAGGCTCTTGCCCGCGCTGATGCTGGTGTGCCCCCTGCTCGTAAGAGCGCTGTGTTCGTTGCTCACGATGTGCGTGGAGCCCTGCGCCGTGCTCTGGATGCCTGCCGCACTTGCCAACGTCAGGTGCGGCTCTTGGAACTCGGGGAACTGCCCCTTTTCCTTGTTGCCGCCTTGGCCCTTGATATCGTCGTTCTGTTCCTTCAACGCCTTGGTGACCTCGTCCTGGTCGCCCATCTCGTGCGCCTTGGCCTCTTGGGCGGCTTGCGAAAGACCCTCGTGCAGCTCGCGACCCTGGGTCAATCTGGCGACAGTCTCGCCCATGTCGGTGAGGTGCGCGCGTGCGTTTTGACGGGCTTCGGTACTGACCAACAGCCCTTTGGCAGCGCGCAACACGCCATGACCGTCAGTACGCAGTTCGAAGCCCTGACCACGCAGGTCCTTGCGGCCGGCCGTGTCCTCGATGCGCGCAATATGGCCGAGGCTCAGGCTGCTGCTTTGATGGTCGCTCTTGAGCTGCGCTTGTATCCTGTTGCCCAGGTCATCGAGCACGAGGTGGTTGCTGCGCCCGCCGCCCAATTCGCGGCTGCGAATGCCCGAGAGGTGTTTCTGGTCGGGCAACGCCCACGCCGGCATCTCGTCGGCATTGTGTACGCGACCGATGACGATGGGGTAGTCCGGGTCGCCATTGAGGAAATCGACGATGACTTCCTGACCGATGCGCGGCAAGGCGGCCGCGCCGAAGGTCGCCCCGGCCCAGGCCGTTGAGACACGCACCCAACAACTGGAGTGTTCGTTGTTCTGGCCCAAGCGGTCCCAGAAGAATTGCACCTTGATGCGGCCGTACTGATCGGTCCAGATCTCCTCGCCGGCCGGCCCGACCACGCGGGCGGTTTGCGGGCCGCGCGTGCGTCGCTGGGGCGTGGTGCGCGGTGGGCGCCAGGCGTAGGTCGTGGGCTGGACGTCGAAGGAAAAGTGCTGGATCGAACCGCCCGCACCTTGTAGTCCCTCGCTGGCCTGGAGGCTTTCTTGCAATTGGTAGGCCACCCCGAGCAGCAGGTACTGCTGGTTCTGGTCATCCCGGGGGTGGCCGCGCAGGCGCAGCGTATAGCCCGGCGCCAGTTCGCGCAAATTGGAGCGCCCAGTGGCCCGGCCGCGCGCGCTCAGTTGCTCTTCGGTACGGATGCGTGCGTAGGTTTCGCCATCGTCATGGCGGGTGTAGTCGCCTGGCCATTCGTAGAACTCAAGGCTGTCGTGGTCGTGGCCAGGTGGCATTTGCCGCTGGCTGGCCAGGTCGGCTTTGGGCTTCTCGAAGTCATAGTGGTTGCGATGGTGATGGCCGGAGCGAACCTCTTCGGCCTGCTCCCATTCGTAGATGCGCTCGCTGGGCTGCAGGCCCCCGGTCATCCCCGATTTCTCGTGCGGGTGATATCGGACGGTCTCGCCACCAGGCAGCGGGCCATGGGAACTGGCGATGTCATCAGCGAAGACCAGCACATGCTGCTCGGCCTCGTGTCGGAAATAGTAGTAGATGCCCTCATGCTCGCACAGGCGCGAGATGAAATTGAAGTCGCTCTCGTGGTACTGCACGCAGTAGTTCCACGCCCTGTAGCTGCGGCTGAGCTTCTGCTCGACGGAATAGCCGTAGCGCCCGAGCACCTGCATCAGGACGTCGGGGACGGTCTGGTCCTGAAAGATACGGAAGTCGCTGCGGCGGGTGGCGAGCCAGAGCCAGGGACGCAGCCGGAGGCGATAGTAGGACTGGCGGGCGTCTTCCTGCGACAGACCGAAGCGTGTGACGACGCCGCAAAGGTAGCGAGTGCCGGTTTCTGTTTGCACCTCGATGATGGCGGCCTTGCCCAGCAGCGACTTCGGCTCGATAGCGTTGCTATTGCCGAGCAGATCGATATCGAAGACGTAAGGCTGACTGAGCGGCTCGCGCCCGACCAGGCGATAAAACTGCAGGGCATCGCCCAAGGGCGTTTGAATCGTGACGCGGCGGCTCATCGCGTGGCCTGCGGGACGTGCGCGCGCGCAAGGTGATTGCGCAGGCACGCGCGATCGAAGACGGACATGAGGACTCCCTGAAGCGCCAGCCGCTCGACCGAGGGCAGGCTTTGCCGGATTATGTAAGGCCCACTCGTCTGTCCGAAAGTAGTGAAAAGTACGACCCGTACGAGGCGCAGCTGCAATGCGTGAACGAATCCACGCTGGCAGGCGCGACCTCTCGTGTCCATGCCCAGTCTTCAGGGTTGCGCGGTGATCAAACGTCGGCCAAGCCGAGGACGGCGGGCGGCCGTCGACACACGCGGAGCACGCGTGCGCAAAGAGGCCTCTTGCTAGGGATACCACGGGGGTCCTGCGAGTCCGCGATTCGTGCGAACTTGACTGAGGTCAAGAGTTTTTGAGTCGCTCCGCCCGACAGTCATTCACGCGCCAAGACAGGTGATCTTCATGCGGTGTATCGATGGCAGGGAAGTCTCGTCGCCTGTCGATGCGCACCGATCGCGTGGCGTGTGTGGCGCATGGCGCAGCACCCCGTTTTATTTCCGCTGTTTGCACCGATCGCTCGATTGATTTCTCTGCATTCGAAGTCTGTCGGACCTCACCGAAAAACCAAGGACAACACCATGAATCGGCCCACCTCCACGATCGCAGGTTCCACCCCCGCGATGTACCCACCGTCAGACGCCCATGGCGCCACCGCGAGCCGATCCGAGGCATACCGATGGGGACAGTTGCTGATCGGCATCGTCTGCATGGCGATGATCGCCAACCTGCAATACGGCTGGACGCTCTTCGTCAATCCGATCGCCGAGAAGCACGGCTGGAGCCGCGCCGCGATCCAGGTGGCGTTCACCATCTTCGTGCTCACCGAAACCTGGCTGGTGCCGATCGAAGGCTACCTCGTCGACCGCTTCGGCCCGCGTCCCGTGGTGCTGGTGGGCGGCTTGCTGTGCGGCCTGGGCTGGGTGCTCAACTCGGAGGCCGATTCGCTCACGTTGCTCTACATCGCGGCCGCCGTCGGTGGCATCGGCGCGGGCGCGGTCTACGGCACCTGCGTGGGCAACGCGCTCAAGTGGTTCCCCGATCGCCGGGGGCTTGCCGCGGGCATGACCGCCGCGGGCTTCGGCGCGGGCTCGGCGCTCACGATCATTCCGATCTCCGCGATGATCAAGTCGAGCGGCTACGAAGCGGCCTTCCTGTATTTTGGGATCGGGCAGGGACTCATCGTGTTCCTGCTCGCATGGATGCTGACCCGCGCGCCCCACCATGCCAAGGCGTCGAACAGCCGCAACGTGCAGCAGGCGGGCCGCGACTACGCGCCGGCCGAGGTGCTGCGCTCGCCCGTGTTCTGGGTCATGTACGCGATGTTCGTGATGGTGGCCGCCGGCGGCCTGATGGCCACGGCGCAGCTCGCGCCCATCGCCAAGGACTTCAAGATCATGGACGTGCCGGTCAACATCATGGGCCTGGTGCTGCCCGCGCTGACCTTCGCGCTCGCCATCGACCGCGTGCTCAACGGCCTCACGCGGCCCTTCTTCGGCTGGGTGTCCGACAAGATCGGCCGGGAGCAGACCATGTTCATCGCCTTCGCGATGGAGTCGGTCGGCATCCTGATGCTCTATCACTACGGCCAGAACCCGATCCTCTTCGTGATCCTGACCGGCATCGTGTTCTTTGCCTGGGGCGAGATCTACAGCCTGTTCCCCTCGACCTGCGCCGACACCTTCGGCTCAAGGTACGCGGCATCGAACGCCGGCATGCTCTACACCGCGAAGGGAACGGCCTCGCTGCTGGTGCCGCTGTCGAGCGTGCTCGCCGCCGCCACCGGCAGCTGGCAGGCCGTCTTCATCGCCGCCAGCGCGGTCAATGCGGCCGCTGCGCTGATGGCGTGGTTCGTGTTGCGGCCGATGCGCCGCAAGCACATCGAGGCGAGCCGCGCCAACACAACCATCGAGTAAGCCGTCGGCCCTTCCGGTTCTTGCGACCCACGCGGCCCTGCCATGAAGTTGGCAGGGCTTTTTGCCGATTGGGCCGCAGGGTTTGTGCGCATTGGCACCGAGCTTGTTTCCGCGGAAATTGACTTGCGTCAAGGCCCCCGTCGCTCGATTCATCGACATTGATCCTCAAGCGAATGGCCGCGGGATCCACGTCGAATTTCATGACGATGGCCCGTGACGAAACCACGATGAAAACAGCTCCGCCGGCAGCAAGACAACGGCGGCGGAGCCGGCAACGGACCAGACCGGACGGGACCATGAAACTACAACAGGCGCAGCAGGGACACGAGGTACCGCATCCGGCCTCCGCTCCCCTCGACAAGGAAGACCAACTCGCCACCGTGCAACGCAGCCTGCTGCAGCATGCGGACGAACCCGGCGCGCTGCTGCCGATCCTGCACGACGTGCAGGACGCGCTCGGCTACATCCCCGCGCACACCGTGCCCGTGATCGCCGATGCGCTGAACCTCTCGCGTGCGGAGGTCCATGGCGTCGTCACCTACTACCACCACTTCCGTGCCGAGCCCGCGGGCCGCCACGTGATCCAGATCTGCCGCGCCGAGGCCTGCCAGTCGATGGGCGCCGATGCGCTGCTCGCCCACGCGGAGCTGCGCCTCGGATGCAGCGCGCACGGCACTTCGAAGGACGGCGCGTTCACGCTGGAGCCCGCGTTCTGCCTCGGCCTGTGCGCCTCGTCGCCCGCGATGACGCTCGACGACCAGCCGCATGCACGCATGACACCCAAGGCATTCGACGCGCTGGTCGCGCAGGACAACAACCCATGAGCACCATCACCGTCTACGTCCCGCGCGACTCGGCTGCGCTTGCCGCCGGCGCCGACCGCGTGGCCCAGCGCATCGCGAAGGAGGCCACCGCGCGCGGCCTCATGCTCGAACTGGTGCGCAACGGTTCGCGCGGCATGTTCTGGCTCGAACCGCTGGTCGAGGTGAACACCCCGACCGGCCGCGTCGCCTACGGGCCGGTGACGCCCGACGACGTGGCCGGCCTGTTCGATGCCGGCTTTCTCACGGGCGGCAAGCACCCGCTCGCGCTCGGCCCGACTGAAGACATTCCCTACCTGAAGAAGCAGGAGCGCCTGACATTCGCGCGCATGGGCATCACCGACCCGGTGTCACTGACCGACTACCAGGCCTACGAAGGCTTCGCCGGCCTGCGCCGCGCGCTGGCGCTTGCGCCCGAGGAGATCGTGCAGCAGGTGCTCGATTCGGGCCTGCGCGGACGCGGCGGTGCAGCCTTTCCGGCCGGCATCAAGTGGAAGACGGTGCTGGGCACGGCCGCCGCGCAGAAGTACATCGTGTGCAACGCCGACGAAGGCGACTCGGGCACGTATTCCGACCGCATGACGATGGAGGGCGACCCCTTCATGCTGATCGAGGGCATGACCATCGCCGGCCTCGCCACCGGCGCGACGCAGGGCTACGTGTACGTGCGCTCCGAGTACCCGCACGCGATCGCGACGATGAACGAGGCCATTCGCGTCGCCGAGGCGGCGGGCTTCCTCGGCGACAACATCCTGCGTTCGGGCAAGCGCTTCTCGCTCGCGGTACGCAAGGGCGCGGGCTCGTATGTGTGCGGCGAGGAAACGGCGCTGCTCGAAAGCTTGGAAGGCAAGCGCGGCATCGTGCGCGCCAAGCCGCCGCTGCCGGCCATCGAGGGGCTCTTCGGCCAGCCCACGCTGATCAACAACGTGATCACGCTGGCCAGCGTGCCGCTGATTCTGGCGCGCGGCGCGGCCTTCTACCGCGACTACGGCGTGGGCCGTTCGCGCGGCACGCTACCGATGCAGCTGGCCGGCAACATCAAGTACGGCGGCCTGGTCGAGAAGGCCTTCGGCGTCACGCTGCGCGAGCTGCTGTACGACTATGGCGGCGGCTCGGCCTCGGGACGGCCGATCAAGGCGGTGCAGGTCGGCGGACCGCTGGGCGCCTACCTGCCCGAATCGCAATGGGACCTGCCGCTCGACTACGAAGCCTATGCGGCCGTCGGCGGCACGGTGGGCCACGGCGGCATCGTGGTGCATGACGACACGGCCGACCTGTCGAAGCTCGCGCGCTATGCCATGGAGTTCTGCGCGCTCGAATCCTGCGGCAAGTGCACGCCCTGCCGCATCGGATCGACGCGCGGTGTCGAGGTGATCGACAAGATCCGCGCGGACCAGAATCGCGTACAGCAGGTGATCCTGCTGCGCGACCTGTGCGACACCATGGTCCACGGATCGCTGTGCGCCATGGGCGGCATGACGCCATTTCCGGTGCTGTCCGCGCTCGACCACTTTCCGCAGGACTTCGGTCTTGTGGTCCCTGATCGCAAGGCTGCTTGAGATGTCGCCTTGCTGTTCCATTCGCCGTAGTGGGGGTCCTTCGGGGCGCGCTCACGCCGACGGGGTGCCTTGCTCCGCGAATGTCCCCCGCTTCGCTCCTCCTTTATTCCGCTGCGCAAGGCACCCCGCCGTCGTGATCGTTCAGAGCACTTGTCGATCGGCCGCGAACCAGCAGCGTGCCCTCGTGCACAGGGCATCGGGTGCTCCCCGCAGCGAAATAAAGGAGGAGCGAAGCGGGGGACATTCGCGCAGGGGAGCACCCGGTGGCCTGTGCACGCGCCCCGAACACAAGCCCCCAGAAATGTCCGCTCAAGCAAGAGCCACAGAGAGAAAGCAAAAGACATGTTGGACCATCTGAAAGAAACCGACTACGGCACCCCCAAGCGCGAATCAACGCGTGAGGTCACGCTGGAAATCGACGGTACCGAAGTCACCGTGCCCGCCGGCACCTCGCTCATGCGCGCCGCGGTGGATGCCGGCATCAACGTGCCCAAGCTCTGCGCCACCGACAGCCTGGAGCCCTTCGGCTCGTGCCGGCTGTGCCTCGTCGAGATCGAGGGCCGCAAGGGCTTTCCGGCCTCGTGCACCACGCCCGCCGAAGCCGGCATGAAGGTGCGCACCCAGACGCCGAAGCTGCAGGACCTGCGCAAGGGCGTGATGGAACTCTACATCTCCGACCATCCGCTCGACTGCCTCACCTGCTCGGCCAACGGCAACTGCGAACTGCAGGACATGGCGGGCGTCACCGGCCTGCGCAATGTGCGCTACGGCTTCGACGGCGCCAACCACCTGAAGGACCAGAAGGACGAGTCGAACCCGTACTTCAGCTATGACCCCTCCAAGTGCATCGTGTGCAACCGCTGCGTGCGCGCCTGCGAGGAAACCCAAGGTACCTTCGCGCTCACCATCAGCGGCCGCGGCTTCGAATCGCGCGTGTCGCCGGGGCAGGACGAAGCCTTCATGGACTCCGAATGCGTGAGCTGCGGCGCCTGCGTCGAGGCCTGCCCCACCGCCACGCTGCAGGAAAAGTCGGTCATCTGGCTCGGCCAGCCCGAGCACAGCGTGATCACCACCTGCGCCTACTGCGGCGTGGGCTGCGCCTTCAAGGCCGAGATGAAGGGCAACGAGGTCGTGCGCATGGTGCCCTGGAAGGACGGCAAGGCCAACGAAGGCCACTCCTGCGTCAAGGGCCGCTTCGCCTGGGGCTATGCGACGCACCAGGACCGCATGCTCAAGCCGATGATCCGCAAGAACATCAGCGACCCATGGCAGGAAGTGAGCTGGGACACGGCATTGAACTACGCCGCGGGCGAGTTCAAGCGCCTGCAGGCCAAGTACGGCAAGGACTCGATCGGCGGCATCACCTCCTCGCGCTGCACCAACGAGGAAACCTACCTCGTGCAGAAGCTGGTGCGCGCCGCCTTCGGCAACAACAACGTCGACACCTGCGCGCGCGTGTGCCATTCGCCCACGGGCTATGGCCTGAAGCAGACGCTCGGCGAATCGGCCGGCACGCAGACCTTCGCCTCGGTCGACAAGGCCGACGTCATCATGGTGATCGGCGCCAACCCGACCGACGGGCACCCGGTGTTCGCCTCGCGCATGAAGAAGCGGCTGCGCCAGGGCGCGAAGCTGATCGTGGTCGATCCGCGCCGCATCGACATCGTGAAGTCGCCGCACGTCGAGGCCGCGCACCACCTGCAGCTGCGGCCCGGCACCAACGTGGCGGTGGTCACGGCGCTGGCGCACGTCATCGTCACCGAAGGCCTGATGGCCGACGACTTCGTGGCCGAGCGCTGCGACCTGGTCTCGTTCAAGGAATGGAAGTCGTACGTCGAGCGCCCGGAGCAATCGCCCGAAGCCACCGAGCAGGCCACGGGCGTGCCCGCGGCCGAGTTGCGCGCCGCCGCGCGCCTGTTTGCCACGGCCGGCAACGGCGCCATCTACTACGGCCTGGGCGTGACCGAGCACAGCCAGGGTTCGACCACCGTGATGGGCATCGCCAACCTCGCGATGGTCACCGGCAACGTCGGCCGCGAGGGCGTGGGCGTGAACCCGCTGCGCGGCCAGAACAACGTGCAGGGCGCCTGCGACATGGGCTCCTTCCCGCACGAACTGCCGGGCTACCGGCACGTGTCCGACAGCACCACGCGCGCCTCGTTCGAGGCCGCGTGGGGTGTGCAGATCGACCCCGAGCCGGGCCTGCGCATTCCCAACATGTTCGAGGCCGCGATCGGCGGCAGCTTCAAGGGCCTGTACTGCGAGGGCGAGGACATCGTGCAGTCCGACCCGAACACGCAGCACGTGGCGGCCGCGATGATGGGCATGGAGTGCGTGGTGGTGCAGGACATGTTCCTCAACGAGACCGCCAAGTACGCGCACGTGTTCCTGCCGGGCTCGTCGTTCCTTGAAAAGGACGGCACCTTCACCAACGCCGAACGCCGCATCTCGCGCGTGCGCAAGGTGATGCCTCCGAAGGCCGGTTATGCCGACTGGGAAGTGACCGTGAAGCTCGCGCAGGCCCTCGGCTATCCGATGGACTACAGCAGTCCCGAGGAAATCATGGACGAGATCGCCGCGCTGACGCCGACCTTCCACGGCGTGAGCTACCAGCGCCTCGACGAGCTCGGCAGCATCCAGTGGCCTTGCAACGAGGCCGCGCCCGAGGGCACGCCGACGATGCACATCGACGCCTTCGTGCGTGGCAAGGGAAAGTTCATCGTCACGCAGTACGTCGCGACGGACGAGAAGGTCACGCGCATGTTCCCGCTGCTGCTGACCACCGGGCGCATCCTCTCGCAGTACAACGTGGGCGCGCAGACGCGGCGCACCGAGAACAACCAGTGGCACAGCGAGGACCGGCTGGAGATCCATCCGCACGATGCCGAGGAGCGCGGCGTGAAGGACGGCGACTGGGTCGGCATCCAGAGCCGCGCGGGCGAGACGGTGCTGCGCGCCATGGTGTCCGAGCGCATGCAGCCGGGCGTGGTCTACACCACTTTCCACTTCCCCGAGTCGGGCGCCAACGTCATCACCACCGACAACTCCGACTGGGCCACCAACTGCCCCGAGTACAAGGTGACGGCCGTGCAGGTGGCGCCGGTGATGCAGCCCTCCGCCTGGCAGCAGGAATACAGCCGCTTCAACAAGGTCCAGCTCGAACTCGCGACGGCCAGTGCGGCGCAGGACCCGCGCAACGAGACGATTCCCGCCAAGTAGCGCAATGGCCGTGGACATCGCCACCTTGCCCGCCGCGGACGGCGCCGACGCCTTCTGCGAAGGCGCGCGCCTGCTGCCCGTGCACGGCGTGCGTGGCGGCGAGGCCTATGCGGTGCAGGACTGGGTGGCCGATGAAGTGCCGGTGGCGCTGGAGTTCAACGGCATCTCGCATGCGGTGATGCTCGCGACGCCGCTGGACCTCGAAGACTTCGCGCTCGGCTTCTCGCTCAGCGAGGGCATCCTCGACCACGCGCACGAGCTCTATGCGGTGGAGACGGGCGAATCGGAACTCGGCATCACGGTGCGCCTGCAGGTGTCGAGTGCCGCCTTCGCGCGGCTGAAGCTAAGGCGCCGCACGATCGCGGGCCGCACCGGCTGCGGCCTGTGCGGCACCGAGAGCCTGGCGCACGTGTCGCGCGAGCTGCCGGCGCTCGCCGATCCGGCGGGCCCGCTCGAACGGCAGGCCATCGCCCGCGCGATGCTGCAGGTCCAGTCGCTGCAGACGCTGCAGCAGGCCACCGGTGCGGTGCACGCTGCTGCCTGGTGCTCGGCTGACGGCGAGGTGCAGTGGCTGCGCGAGGACGTGGGCCGCCACAACGCGCTCGACAAACTGATCGGCGCGCTCGCGAACAACGACGTCGACGCATCCACCGGCTTCGTCGCCGTGACCAGCCGCGCCAGTTTCGAGATGGTGCAGAAGACGGCGATGGCCGGCGTGCCGCTGCTGGCCGCGGTGTCCGCGCCGACCTCTTTCGCAGTGGCCACGGCCGAGCGCGTGCGGCTCACGCTGGTCGGTTTCGCGCGCAAGGACGACCTCGCGGTCTACAGCCACCCCGGGCGCCTGGCGGCGGCCGGGTACGGCGCGCACTGAAGCAGTCATCCATTCATTCCAAAGGCAGTGCATGCACGATCACGATCCGACGGCGCAACTGGTCAAGATGGCCAACCAGATCGGCACCTTCTTCCAGGCGCAATCGCCGAGCGACGCCACCATGGCCACGAACGCGATCGCCGCGCACCTGAAGTCGTTCTGGGCGCCGAGCATGCGCGTGCAGCTGATCCGCGCGCTCGAAGCGGGCACCGCCACGGGGCTGCTGCCGATCGTCGCGTCCGCAGTTCGCGGCCACCGCGCGAATCTGCTGCCCGGCGGGGCGCGCGAGATTGGCGATGTGAAGGAACAGTTTCCGCAGGGCGGCGGCGACGCGGGTTGAGCGCGAGGTCTAGACGCCCCAGCTCCGTCCGGCCGTGCGTTCTGCCTGCGACTTGAGCAGCGCCTCGTAGAAGAGGCACAGCGGCATGGCGATGAACACCATGCCCGCCACATAGATCACCAGGCTCAGCACGGGGAAGTTGTCGCCGCCCCAATGGGGAATCGACGTGGCGATCGCAAGGAGGGCAATGACCGCGATCACCGTGTGCAGCACGCTGCGCACGAACGTGATGCGTGGCGATGCCGGCGCGTCGTGCGTCTGACGTTCGTGCACCGGGCTGTGGTCGCCCTTGTCTCCATCGTTGTTCATCGTCGCTCCTCGGTGAAGGCGTCGGCGATTCTTGATCGCAGCCTCGGCCCGGTCAAGATCGAAGTCCCTTGCCCGGCCGCTCGCGGCAGGCTCGGCCGTTAGTCGTACTTCACCGTGTAGATCAGGTCCAGCCCGCTCGTCTGTCCCGCCTGCCCGCGCAGCGTGAGCCGGGTCGTCAGGTCATAGAAGATGAAGAGCGTGCCGAAGGTCCCGCCGATGCTGCGTTCGTAGGTGAGGTAGAAATCCTTCGACAGCCGCTTGCCCAGCGTCACGGCCGACTCGCGCAGGTCGCCGCCGCTGCCCGGCCCCTTGAAGCCGAGTTCGTCCAGGCCGAATCGGCTGGCCAGGCTGCCGCCGCTGCTGCTGCCGCCGATCTTGCCGATGAGCGAGAGCGCGGCCTGCTGCAGCAGCGCCGACTCGCCACCGCTGGTGGCCGAGGCGCGGCCCAGGATCACCCACGACAGCGTCTCCGCGTCGGACAGCGCGGGCTCCGAATAAAGCTTCACGCGCGGCGATTGCGCGGTGCCGGTGATCTGCACGCCCGCGCGCTGCGACAGGTTCGGGCGGATCGCCAGGATGTCCAGCGCCGGGTTGTCGAACGGTCCGTTGAAGCGCGCGAGGCCGGTTTCCACGTCGAGCTGCTGGCCGTAGGCGCGGTATTGGCCCTTCACGGTCTTGACCTCGCCGGTGATGCGCGGCGGCGCATTGAGCCTGGTGCTGCGGATCTCCAGGTTGCCTTCGAGCCGCGTGGTGATGCCGCGGCCCTGCACGGCGAAGTCGTCGCCCAGGTCGAAGTTGACGGCGATGTCCGGCGGCTTGGCTGTCTGCGGCTTGGCAGCCTGTGCGTTGGCGCTGGCGGAATCCCGCTGCGCCGCCTCGGCGGTCTCGCGGTCCTTGGCGGCGGAGCGCACGACGACGTCGCTTCCCAGGCTGGGTGCGGTCTCGTCGGGCAGGATGATGACGGCGCGGTCGGTCCTGAGCTTGCCGCGCACGCTGAACTGGCCGTTGTCGAGCTGCGCCTGCAGGTCGCCCGAGAGCGTGACCTGCCGGTCGGTGCGCACCAGCACGCGCAGCGCCCGCAACTGGCCTTGCAGGGCCATGCGGATGCCCGAGGCGGAGCCGCTCGCGGGCCCCCAACCGAGATTGCCGCTGGCCGAGAGCGTGCCGCCGTCGGTGCGGGCTTCGCTGGCGGCGGTGCTGCGGTTGCCGCTCTGGCCGCCGATGCGCACCGAGCTGCCGGTACCGCCCTTGAGCGTGAATTCGGTGATGTCGACGCGCTCGCCCGAGAGCGTGGCGCGCAGGCGGCCGTCGTGCAGGTCCAGCCCTTCGACCGGCGCGCGCAGCGCGAGCTTGTCGGCGCCCAGCGTGCCGTTCCAGCGCGGCACGGCGCGGTTGCCCGACAGCGTGGCGCTGGCGTCGAGCGTGCCGGCAATGCGCCAGCCCGGCGGCGCGAGCATCGACCACACACCGAGGTTCGGCAGCGTGGCCTTGATGGTGCCGCCCAGTGGCGCGTCGGGCGCCCACTGCCAGCCACCGGCGCGCTGCAGCACGCGGGTGTTGACGTCGGCGTCGATCTTGCCGGCGCGTTCGCTGTCCCACGCGAGGACGGCGCGCACGGCGTCGCCCTCGGCATCGAGCCGCAGCTCGGCCTGGCGCAGGCCGGCCGGTGTGCTCGGCGCGTCGCCGCCCGCGGAAGCCGCGTTCATCGTGCGCTCGCTCGCGGTGCCCGTGCCGGTGCTGGTGATGCGCGTGACGAGCGCAGCCTCGCCGGCCTGCACGCGGATGTCACCGCTCTGGCGCGCGAGGCGGGCCTTGGCGCGCAGCGTGTCGCCGGCGTCGATGTCCCAGTCGCCATTGAACACCAGGTCGCCGCTGACGCCGTATTCGCCCAGCGTGGCGTTCGCGCCGAACGCGCCGGCCCAGGCCATAGGCAGGCCCTGCATCTGCCCCTTCGACTGCACGCGGAACACGCGGTTGGGTGCGGCGCCGCTCTGGCTGAAGCGCAGCGGCTGCCAGTCGATGCGCACGGTGCCGGACACGGGGCCGCGCAGCGTGGCCGCGGCGGCGGAGGCTTCGACGTCGAGGCGGGGCGATGCATTGCCGGTGCTGCTGCGGAGGGTCGCGGTCACTTCGCGGCTCAGTTCCAGCACCCAGGGGACGCCGGGGCGGGTGCTGTCCTGCGCCTGCAGCTTCAGGCTGGCCAGCGCCGCGCGCCATTGGCCGGCGCCTGCAATGCCGCCGCTGGCGCGGGTGTCGATGGCGAACTTCTGCGTGCCGGTGGCGGCTTCGCCCTTCAGCGTGAGCGCGGCCTGCGCGAGGCTGCCGGAGAGGTCGGCGTGCAGGTCGCGCAACTGCACGGCGGTGGTGGCGCCGCCGGGTCGCCCTGAGGGGAAGCTCAGGTCGAGGCGCGGCACGCCGAGCACCGCCTTGATGCTGGGCTCGGCGCTGCCGCGCGGCGCGGGCGCGTTGGGGCTCTCCAGGCGGCGCTGGAGGGTCCGCCAGCCGCCCTGCCAGCTCGCATCGAGCTTCGCGGAGCCCTTGGCGCCCGCGTTCGCGAACACGTCCGACAGCCCCGGCAGGCTCTGCACCCAGCGCTGCACGGCGTCGGCGTCGTCGATGGCGGCCTGGACGTCTCCGCCGCCCGCGTCCGGCGCAATGCGGCCTTCGACCTGCGCGCTGCCGCCCGGCAGCACGAGGGCAAGCTTGCCGCTCGCAGCCTGCTCGGCCACGCGCACCTGCAAGCGGCCATCGACGCTGGCGCGCTGGGCCTCGATGCGCAGCGTGCGCAGGTCCAGCACCTGGTCTTTCCACTGGCCCTGGGCCAGCGCGCGGTCGAGCGCGAAGCCGGGCAGGGCCTTGCTGCCGGCGCCGCCTTCGGCGCGCAGGGCCGCGTCGAAGGTGATGGTGCTTTCCTTCTGCTCGGCCTTGAGCGTGCCGCTGACAGGCGCGCCCGAGAGTTCGCTGTACAGCGCGCCCGGCCGCACGCCGCGCACGGTGGCCTGGGCCTGCCAGGGCGAGGGCGCGGGGCTCCACTTGCCGGCCGCGTCGATGCGCCCGCCGCCTGCACGCACGCTGGCTTCGGGAACGGTCCAGTTCGTGCCGTCGAAGCCGACGCGGGCCTGCACCTGGTCGAGCGGCAGTTTCTTTTCGTCCCACGGGCCTGGCACGGCGTTGCGGATGTCGGCCGAGGCCTTCCACGCGGCGGGGCCGGTGTCGGCGTCGGGCTGGAGTTCGACCGTGCCGGTGAGCCTCGTTCCGGGTGCACCGGGCCACAGGCTCGATGCGTCCACGTTGCGCAGATCGGCCTTCGCGTCGATCACCGGCTGGGGCAGCCAGGGCGCGATCTGCGCCTGCAGCTTGGCTTCCATCGGGGCGTCGGCGTTCTCTTCGGCAGGCTTCAGTTCGGCCGCCACCTGCAGCCGCGCGGCCGTGCCGGCGAGCGTGCCTTTCACCGCGGCGGTGGCCAGCACGTCGATGTCGTGGTCCTCGGCCAGCGGCGCCTTCACGCGGCCGTCGAGCGCCGCGTCGATGGCCATGGGCGCGGGGCCTTCGAGCTTCACGCGGGCGCTGTAGTGGCCGTCGGCAATGTCAACGCCCTTGATCTCCAGCGCGTGCTCGGCGGCTTTGTTGTAGCTGTAGCTGCCCGAGAGATTGAGCGCCCGCAGCACGGGTGGTCCGGCCCAGCGCACTTCGTCGATGCGAAAGGGCAGTTCGACCTCGACCGGCAGCACGATCTGTTCGAGCGGCTTGGCGGGCTCCTCGCTCGGCGGGCCGCGCTTTTCGATCAGCACCTGCTTCGCGTGCACCTCGCCGAGGTGCACCTTGCGCTGGAACAATGGGGCCAGCGTCCAGCCGATGGTGGCGTCGTTCACCTCGACGGCGATGCCCTCGCTCTGGTACTTGAGCCAGCCGATGTGGCCGCCGGTGCGCAGCGAGCCGGTGACGTCGCGGCTCTCCAGGGTCTGGCCGGCCGGCAGCCGCTGCGCAGCCTGTGCGAGCGCGAAGGCGAGCGACTTGTCGGAGCCGATGTACCACCAGGCGCCGGCAGCAAGCAGCATCACGATCATCACCAGGCCGGCCACGGTCCAGGCCAGGGCACGCGCGGCACGCCGTGCGCGTGAGCGCCGCACGGCTGGAGGCACGGGCGCTGGCGTGGGTTCGGCGTCGGTCTGCATCGGAAGCATCAGAAGGTGAAGCCGAGGCGAAAGTGCAGGCGGAACTTCTTCGAGTCCACGCCGTAGGCAAGGTCGGCCTGCACCGGTCCGACCGGGCTGCGCCAGCGCGCGCCCACGCCCACGCCCACCTTGGGCTTGAGCTCTCCGGGCTTGTCGGCCACGGCGCCGGCATCGACGAACAACACGCTCTCCCATTCGGTGAGCTTGTCGTTGTAGACGAAGGGGCGCTGCCACTCCAGGCTGGCCACGCCGAGGTAGCGGCCCGCAACGGTCTGGCCGTCTGCGCGCACGGTGCCGATCTGCTTGTAGCTGTAGCCGCGCACGGTGGTGTCGCCACCGGTCAGGAACATCAGCGTCGACGGGATCTGTGCGTTCTCCCTGGCCGACACCGCGCCGGCCTCGACGCGTAGCTGCAGCCGGCTGCGGCGTGCGCGCGTTTCCTTGTCCTCGGCCGAGCCCAGCGGCAGCACGCCGAGCCAGCGCGCATAGGTGCGCGTGAAGGGCATCTGCTCGCCGGTGAGCGTGTAGCCTGCCGCCACTTCGAGCGCGAGGCCGAAGCCGCGCGAGGGCGCTGCGTTGTCGTCGAAGTAGCGCCCGGTCCAGCCCCAGTTGGCCGTCACGGCCGAGGCCGAGGGCGGCGCGTCGATGCCGCGGTTCTGCGCGTAGTCGTATTGCAGGAAGTAGCTGCGGTCGATCCGGTCGCCCGACTTGCTGCGCCCGCCGCGCAGGCGTCCGCTGTCGACGACGTAGCTGCCCGACTGCTCGCTCTTGAGCTCGGCGCCCGAGAACCAGCGCCAGCCGCGGTCGTCGGGAATCGCCTTCCATTCGGTGCCCAGCGACTTGATGTCGCGGTCGACCGACAGCCGCGAGACGGCGCGCCAGCCCAGCAGCGGAATCTGGTTGTGGATGTGGTCGACCGACAGGCGCGGGCCGTTGTCGGTGGTGAAGCCCACGCCGAGTACCACCTTCTGCAGCGGCGCCTCGCGCAGCTGCGCGATGACGGGCGCGGCCAGCGGATTGCCGCTCTCGGTGTCGAGCGTGAGGAACACCGAGTCGTAGTAGCCGCTGCTGGCCAGGCGCTGCTGGGCATCGAGCAGCTTCTGCTGGTCGTAGTCGGTGCCGCTGGGCAGGCGCGCGATGCGGCGCGCGCCGTCGGGGTCGTAGCGCTGGATGCCGCGCAGCACCAGCGGACCGAACTTGCAGGCCGGGCCCGACTGGTAGGTGACGCTCAGGCGGACCTCGCTGCGGTCGGCGTCCACTTCGGCGCGGCTGATCTCGATGCTGCCGGTGGGAAAGCGCCTGGCCGTGAGGCTGCGCAGCGCGGTGGTCTTGGCGTTGTCCCAGGCCTGCTGCGTGAAGGGCTGGCCGGCGCGCAGGCCCCAGTTGGTGCGGATCGAATCGCGCTGCGGCTCCGCGGCTGCATCGTCGGCGATCGGGCCGCCGTAGCTGATCTGCACGTTGCTCACCTTGGTGGGCTCGCCCGGCGACACGGTGATGACGATCTCGCGCGGGGCCTTGGTGCTCTCGGGCGTCTCGTTGAGTTCGAGCGTGAGCGTGGGCGTGAAGTAGCCGAGGGTGCCGAGCAGTTCCCGGGCGTTGGCCTCGGCGGCCACCATGAGGCGCGAGATCTCGGTCGCGCCGAGGTCGTCGAGCTCGCGGTAGCGCTGGATTTCGAGATGGAGCCTGAGGTAGTCGCGCACGGCCTCGGGACCGCGCACGTCGACGGTGAAGGCGTCGCGCTTGCCGGCCTTGGTCTTGTCGTCTTTTTCCTTGTCGTCCTCCGCGGCGGCGGCGCCGCTGCGCACGAGGCCGGCCGCGGGCTTGCTTTCAGTGCTTTCTTTTTTCGGCAGCAGGCTGCAGCCTTGCAGAAGCAGGACGCCGGAAAAAAGCAAAGCCGGCCACCACGCCGGCGAGGAAACTGGAACCACCCTGACCATGGGCGGATTCTGACAGCAAGCTCCTCCGGTTCCTGAAGGGGCCGAAGACAGGGGGTATCGTCCTACCTGCTTACTTGGACAACATGCGCATTGCTTCCTCGAGTCCCCGCAGGGTGAGGGGATACATGCGGTTCGACATCAGCTGCTGCATCACCGCGATGCTCTGGCGGTACTGCCACACGCCCTGCGGCTCGGGGTTGATCCACGCGAACTTCGGGAAGGTGTGCGTGAGGCGCTGGATCCACTCGGCGCCGGCCTCCTCGTTGTTGTATTCGACGCTGCCGCCGGGCTGCAGGATCTCGTAGGGGCTCATGGTCGCGTCGCCGACGAAGATGAGCTTGTAGTCCTTGTTGTACTTGCGCAGGATGTCCCAGGTCGCGAACTTCTCGGAGAAACGGCGCTTGTTGTTCTTCCACATGAAGTCGTACACGCAGTTGTGGAAGTAGAAGAACTCCAGATGCTTGAACTCGGTCTTCACGGCCGAGAACAGCTCTTCCACGCGCTGGATGTGCTCGTCCATCGTGCCGCCCACGTCCATCAGCAGCAGCACCTTGACGTTGTTGTGGCGCTCCGGCCGCATCTTGATGTCGAGGAAGCCCGCATTGGCCGCGGTGGAGTGGATGGTGTCGTCGAGGTCCAGCTCTTCGTCGTGGCCCTCGCGCGCGAACTTGCGCAGCCGGCGCAGCGCGACCTTGATGTTGCGCGTGCCGAGTTCCTGCGTGTCGTCGTAGTCCTTGTAGGCGCGCTGGTCCCACACCTTCACGGCGCTCTTGTTCTTGCCGGCGCCGCCGATGCGCACGCCCTGC
The DNA here is from genome assembly GCF_001425205.1 of Variovorax sp. Root411. GTDB lineage: Bacteria > Pseudomonadota > Gammaproteobacteria > Burkholderiales > Burkholderiaceae_C > Variovorax. The sequence goes on along the minus strand of NZ_LMDW01000018.1, from coordinate 133,879 downwards.
GGGTTGTAGCCGCCGTTGCCGAAGGGCGAGGTGCCGCCGGTGCCGATCCACTTGCTGCCGCCCTCGTGGCGTTCCTTCTGCTCCTCGAAGCGCTTCTTGAGCGTTTCCATGAGCTCGTCCCAGCCCATCTTCTCGATCTTGGCTTTTTCCTCGGCGGTGAACTCGCGCTCGAGCGTCTTCTTGAGCCAGTCGAGCGGCACTTCCTTGGTGAAGTCGGTCAGCATCTCGACGCCCTTGAAGTAGGAGGCGAAGGCGCGGTCGAACTTGTCGTAGTGCTTCTCGTCCTTCACGAGCGCGGTGCGCGAGAGGTAGTAGAAGTCGTCGATGCCGTAGGCGCCGTCGGAGTTGGGCCCCACCACGTCGGCCTGCAGGGCTTCGAGCAGCGTGAGGTATTCCTTGACCGACACCGGCAGCTTGGCCGAGCGCAGCGTGTAGAAGAAGTCGATGAGCATGGGGCGCTCCTTGTGTGTCAGCCGCGTGGCTTGTCGAGCAGGTACAGCAGCTGGGCCTTGACCTCGGGCCATTCGCCCGCGCGCAGGCTGTACATGACGGTGTCGCGGATGGTGCCGTCGCGGCGCATCGCGTGGCCGCGGATCACGCCGTCTTTTTTCGCGCCGAGCCGCTCGATGGCGCGCTGCGAGGCGAAGTTGAAATTGTCGGTGCGCCAGCCCACCACGTTGCAGCCGAGCGCGTCGAAGGCGTGCGTGAGCATCAGCAGCTTGCAGGTGGTGTTGACGTGCGTGCGCTGGCAGCGCGCGGCGTACCACGTGTAGCCGATCTCCACGCGCTTCACGCCCGGCAGGATGTCGTGAAAGCTACTGCTGCCGAGCACGGTGCCGGTGGTGTCGTCGGTCACGGCGAAGGCGAAGCGGTCGGCGGTCTTGAGCGCGGTCTCGATGTAGGCGCGCGTGTCCTGCGGCTCGGGCACGGAGGTGACACGCAGCTTCCACAGCTCGCCGTCGGCGGCCGCGGCGCGCAGGCCATCTTCGTGGGCCAGCGACAGCGGCACCAGCGCGATGCCGCGGGCCTTCAAGGTGACGGGTTCGACGAACGCCATTTGCAAGACTCTCTCTTGTGTTCTCAGGCCCTGGGATCGCCGTACTTGCGCACGTACCAGATGCGCGCGAGCTGCACGCCGCCACCGCCGCCCAGGCCGATCAGCGCAATGCCGAAGAGCTCGCGGTTGCCGTAGCCGCCGGGCCCGAAGGCATCGAGCCCGAGCAGCAGGCCGAGCCCGCGGCCGAGCAGCGCGCCCACCACGAACAGCACCGCCTGGGCAATGCCCAGCTTCATCAGCTGCGCGGTCGGATGCGGCGTCTGGTTCATTGGCTTACCGGTTGTTGCGCTGCATGAAGACGAGCTTCTCGAACAAGGTCACGTCCTGTTCGTTCTTGAGCAGTGCGCCCACCAGCGGCGGCACGGCGACCTTGTCGTCCTTGCTCTGCAGCGCTTCGAGCGGAATGTCTTCGGCCACGAGCAGCTTGAGCCAGTCGAGCAGCTCGGAGGTCGAGGGCTTCTTCTTCAGGCCGGGCAGGTTGCGCACGTCGTAGAAGGTCTTCATCGCGGACGTGAGCAGTTCCTGCTTGAGGCCGGGGAAGTGCACGGCGACGATGTGCTTCATCGTCTCGGCATCGGGGAACTTGATGTAATGGAAGAAGCAGCGGCGCAGGAAGGCGTCGGGCAGCTCCTTCTCGTTGTTGGAGGTGATGAACACCACCGGCCGGTGCTTGGCGCGGATGAGTTCGCGCGTCTCGTAGCAGTAGAACTCCATGCGGTCGATTTCGCGCAGCAGGTCGTTCGGGAATTCGATGTCGGCCTTGTCGATCTCGTCGATCAGCAGCGCCACCGGCTGGTCGGCCGTGAAGGCCTGCCAGAGCACGCCCTTGACGATGTAGTTGTTGATGTCGCTCACGCGCTCGCCGCCGTCGAGGTCCTTGAGCTGCGAGTCGCGCAGGCGGCTCACGGCGTCGTATTCGTACAGGCCCTGCTGCGCCTTGGTGGTCGACTTGATGTGCCATTGCAGCAGCGGCAGGCCGAGCGACTGGGCCACTTCCTCGGCCAGCATGGTCTTGCCGGTGCCGGGCTCGCCCTTGACGAGCAGCGGACGCTTCAGGGTGATGGCCGCATTGACCGCGAGCATCAGGTCTTGCGTGGCGACGTAGTTGTCTGAGCCCTGGAATTTCATGAGTGAGATGAGTGAGGCGGAGGCTGGGGTGGAGAAAAGAACACACTCGACACGCGTTGTGCAGCCTCAGGGTTGGCCTGCACAGGGTTCCGGAGGACCCCTGCATATAATCGAATGTTGATTCGAAAAACTGTACTCTCCACGAGATTGTGCGCGCAAAATGAACAAGTTGTTGACCACGATGTTTGCCCTTGCTGTCGCTTGCGTGACGCTCTCGGCACAAGCCCAGCAAGTCACTGGCAAGGCCCAGGACGGCGCAAAGAAGGTTGCGATGTGCGTGGGCTGCCACGGCATCATCGGCTACCAGGCCAGCTTTCCTGAGATCCACAAGGTGCCGATGATCGCCGGCCAGAGCGCCACGTACATCACGGCGGCGCTCACCGCGTACAAGGGCGGCGACCGCAAGCATCCCACCATGCGCGCCATCGCCGACACGCTCACCGAGCAGGACATCGCCGACGTCGCCGCCTACTACAGCCAGCTCGGCGTGAAGCAGGACGACGCACCGCCGGCCACGCTCGCCAAGGCCACGCCCGAGAACATCCAGGCGCTGATCTCTCGCGACAAGGACAACAACTGCACCAAGTGCCACGGCGCCAACTTCAACACGCCGAACGACGGCACCGTGCCCAAGCTGGCCGGCCAGCATGCCGACTACCTGTTCGTCGCGCTCAAGTCCTATCGTGTCAAGAACAACCCGCACCTCGGCCGCTCCAACGCGGTGATGGGCCAGCAGGTCGAACCCAAGAAGTTCACCAACGCCGAACTCAAGACGCTGGCCAGCTACATCAGCTCGCTGCCCGGCGAACTGAAGACGGTGCCCGAGTCGCGCATTCACCACGGCGCCGAATAAGCGCTTCGAAGCCAGACACAAAAAAACCCGCTGCGAGCGGGTTTTTTTGTGTCCGGGATTTCCCTGAGATCAGACGTCGAAGAACGCCGTCTCGTCCGTGCCCTGCATGCGGATGTCGAAGCGGTACGTCACCGCGCCGCCTTGCTCCACGCGCTCGGCGATCAGCGTGTGGCGGCGTTCGGCCGGCACGCTCTGCAGCACCGCGTCCTTCGCGTTGGCCTCGGCCTCGTCGCTGAAGTACACGCGCGTGAACGCATGCAGCAGCAGCCCGCGCATCAGCACGATCACGTTGATGTGCGGCGCTTCGCCGGGCGCCTGCGCGCGGGGCTTCACGGTGTGGAAAACGAAGCGGTTGCCCTCGGCGGTGCCGGTACCGACACGGCCGAAAGCGCGAAAGCCCATGGCGCGCGCTTCTTCGGGCGTCTGCGGGTAGCGGCCTTCGCCGTCGGGCTGGCTGATCTCGACCAGCGCGTCGTTGATCGGGTTGCCGTCGCCGTCGATCACGCGGCCCTCGAGGCGAATGCGCTGGCCGGCGGCGGCGTTGAGCGCCAGCACGGCGTCGAAGGGCTGGTCGAAGTCGTAGCCGTACTGCGTGGCGGTGAGGCCGTAGGCGAAGTAGGGGCCCACGGTTTGCGAGGGGGTCTGGCCGTAGTCGGCTTCCTGTGCGGTCATCAGCATGGTGCGTGTCTCCTGGCTCAGCGGTTCTCGAAGGGTGTTTCGTCGGCGCCGCGCAGCACGATGTCGAACTGGTAGCCCAGTGCGTAGCCTTCTTCGGTGATGTCGAGGCTGAAGTCGGCAATGAGGCGGTTGCGGTAGCGCTCGGGCGTGCCGGTGATCATCGGGTCGTACTGCATCAGCGGGTCGCCGGGAAAGTACATCTGCGTGACCAGGCGGCTCGCAAAGCTCTGGCCGAACAGCGACATGTGGATGTGCTGCGGACGCCAGGCGTTCGGGTGGTTGCCCCAAGGATAGGCGCCGGGCTTGATGGTGAGGAAGCGGTAGCGGCCTTCGCTGTCGGTTAGGCAGCGGCCCGCGCCGAGGAAGTTCGGGTCCAGCGGCGCGTCGTGCTGGTCGACCTTGTGCACGTAGCGGCCGGCGGCATTGGCCTGCCACAGCTCGACCAGCGTGTTGGCCACGGGGCGGCGTCGCTCGTCGAGCACCTGGCCGGTGAGGATCATGCGTTCGCCCAGCGGCTCGCCGTTGCGGCGCGCGTTGCGCGTGAGGTCGTGGTCGAACTCGCCGATGCTGTCGTGGCCGTACACCGGCTGCTGCAGCTCGCCGAGCGAGGCCTTCAGCGGGATCAGCGGCTTCTGCGGGCCGCGCTTCACGGTGGACTTGTAGCCCGGGTAGACGTAGCTGGGATGGGCTTCCCAGTCGCGCGGGGTGAGGGTGGGCTGGGCCCCTGGGGTCTTGGTCGACATGTGCGTTGTCTCCTGCTGTCGTGGGACGAATCGGGAAGCCGCCACTTTAGAAGCGCCATCCGATGATGTAAATTGAAGAATTCTCCGTTCTCAATAACCAACAGGAATTGAAAGACTCCGCCGATCTTCGACAGGATTTCGTGCGCAGCGTGCAGCTGCGGCACCTGCGCTGCCTCGTGGCCGTGGCGCAGGAGCGCCATCTCGCGCGCGCCGCCGAGCGGCTGGCGCTGAGCCAGCCGGCGGTGTCCAAGACGCTGTCCGAGCTGGAGGCGATCGTCGGCACGCGGCTGGTCGAGCGCAGCAAGGCCGGCCGGCGCGGCGTGCAGGGGCTCACGGCGGCCGGCGAGCAACTGCTGGCGCATGCCCTGCGCGTGCTGGAGGCGCTCGACGCCAGCGCGCAGGCGGTGGCGCCGGCGGATGGCGGGCGCATCGAGCGGCTGCGCATCGGCGCGCTGCCGAGCGTGGCGCCGGCGCTGCTGCCGGTGGCGCTGGCGCGGCTGCGCGACAGCCGGCCCTCGGTGCAGATCGTGGTGAAGAGCGCCGCCAACGCCGTGCTGCTCGACGAACTGCGCGCCGGCGAGCTCGACCTCGTGGTCGGCCGCATGAGCGATCCGCGCCTGATGGGCGGCCTGAGCTTCGAGCTGCTGCACACCGAGCCGCTGGTGTTTGCCGTGCGCGCCGGCCATCCGCTCGCGCTGAAGGCGGTGTCGGTGCAAGCGGTGCTGGCCTATCCCCTGGTGGTGTACGGCGAGGGCACGATCCCGCGCCACAACACCGAGAGCTTCCTGTCCGCGCGCGGCCTCGTGCTGCCGTCCAATGCATTGCAGACGCTTGACGTGGCGGTGGCGCGCGCGCTGGTGGCGGTGTCCGATGCGGTGTGGATCACGCCGCTGGGCGCCGCGCGCGGCGAGCTGGCGGACGGGCGCCTCGCGAGGCTGCGCATCGAGACCGCCGGCACCGAGGAGCCGGTCGGGCTGCTGCAGCGCAGCGATGCCGAGCCTTCGGCCCTGCGCGGCGCCATGGCGGCGCTGCTGCGCGAGGCCGCGAAGCAGCAGGGGGCGGTGCCACCGAAGTCCCGGAGCAAGCCCAGGGCCTAGCCGACGTCTTTCGCGAACACCGCGGAACCGGCTTTGCCGGGCCGCTGGTGTTGCCCCCTGCAAGGGGGTTGGCAAAGCGACACGAAGTGCGCGAAGCCTGGGGGTTAGTCCTTGGTCGCTCGCCGCTGCACGCAGGCGACGTAGCCCTCGCCATCCGGCGGCCGTCCGGCCCGCTGGCTCTCCCACATCATCTGGCCCAGGCAGTCCATTGCCTCGTGATGCGCATGCAGCAGCGAGCCGCGGCGCGCGGCCAGCAGCTCGACGGCCTGGCGGATGCCGCGCGGCTGGTCGATGGAGCACTGCTCGCTGATCGACAAATGCATCGACAGATGAAGGAACGGGTTTTCGCGTCCGTTCGATCCGTCGTAGACCCGCGCCACCGCCGCGTCGGCGTCGGCGAGATCCTCGTGGTACTCGGGGTGCTCGTCGATCCAGCCGGCGGCGATGGTCTCGAGCGCTTCCATCGGCAAGCCCTGCCGGTGCTTGGCGTACACGTCGCAGAAGAAGCGGCGCACGTCTTCCTGGGAGGGATTGAACATATCTATAGAAGAGGAAGAAAAAAGAGGAAGTGGAGTCCTGTGCAGGAGCCGGTACGCAAGCCCTGAACAAGACCTTGGATGTGCCGGACGTTCCGGGTACAGGGCGTTACGTCGTTACGTAACGAAACGCTGAACGACCTTCCTGCGGGCTGTTTTCAGACCCCATTGACAGGCCGGCTAAAAGAAAAATTTCCATACGAATCAACAGGTTGCGGCGCCTGGAGGCGGTTTGGCAAGGGGCGCGCAAAAAGCGGCACGCTAGTTGCCCCTGAGTAGGCATCTTTTGTCACAGAGGCTGCCATGACCGCTCAACAAGCATCGACGAATTCGACCGAAGGACTTGCCGCCGCAGGCGTTGCTCCCGTGGTCATTGCCCAGGCCACCGTTACTCCGCTAGGCGCTCCTGCCATGGCGAGTTCGGCGGCGCCCGCTGCAGCTGGCCCGTCCAGCATCGGCACATTATCGAACGCGACGCCGGGTGTCGCCGTGATGCGCGACGGTGTCCGCATTCCGGTCGATGGCAATCAGACACTGGTGGCCGGCGACCGCGTGATCGTTCCGCAGGACGGCCACGCCAACGTTCTCTTTCCCGGATCGGCGACCAACAAGGCCCCGCTGGCCGGCGTGTTCACCGGCGGCACCGACGCCACCATCGGCTCGACCAAGCTGCCGGGCGGCCTCGAGCAGGTGAATGTGGATGTCGCTTCGGGCGACCTGCAAGTGACCCCGCCGGACAGCGATGCGGATGCCGCTGCCCTGGCCGTGACCAAGAAGCTCGCTGCCGGCAGCGGTATCGGGCTGGGTGAATTCGCACTGGGTGCCCTGGGCGCCGCCGCACTCGGCGCCGCGCTCGGCGGCGGTGGCGGTGGCAGCGACAGCGCCTTCCCGCTGCTCCTTTCGGGCGTGGGCGACTCCGATGCCGACGCCGATGCCGATGCGGACGCTGATGCGGATGCGGACGGCGATGCCGACGCTGATGCCGATGCCGATGCCGATGCCGATGCCGATGCCGATGCCGATGCCGATGCCGATGCCGATGCTGATGCTGATGCTGATGCTGATGCTGATGCCGATGCCGATGCCGATGCCGATGCCGATGCAGACGCTGACGCTGACGCCGATGCAGATGCAGATGCAGATGCAGATGCAGATGCAGACGCCGATGCAGACGCAGACGCAGACGCAGACGGCGATCACCTGCTCGATCCGGGCGACGGCCTCGTCGATGGTGCGGTCGGCGCGGTCGACGGCACCGCTGGCCTGGGCGGCGCGCTCGCTCCCGTGGCCCCGGTGGTCGACGGCGTGACCGACGTGGTCGATAGCGTGCTGGCACCGCTGCTCGGCTCCGAGTTCACCCGCGATGATCCCAACGCGCTGGACCCGGTCGACGACGTCGTCGGCAACATCGCCGACCCGCTCGGCAACAGCCTGAGTCCCATCGTGGACACCCTGCTCGGCGAGGGCGTGACCGATGCGCTGCTCCATCATCTGAACGGCCAGGTGGACTACCTGACCGACGGCCTGAACAACCTCCTTTCCAATGAAGGCCCGCTGGGTGGCCTGACCTCCAACCTGGGCCTCGACAGCCTGCTGGCTGACGGCGGTGTGGTTGGCAACACGCTCGACGGCCTGCTCGGCGACAACGGGTTGGTCGGCGACCTGCTGGCGGACGATGGCCTGGTTGGAGGCCTGCTCGGTGAAGGCAGCCTCGTCGGCGACCTGATCGGCCAGGGCAGCGCCCTCGACGGCCTGCTTGGCGGAGTGATCGGCGAAGGCGGTGCCCTGGGTGGTGTGCTCGGCAACGACGGTCTTTCCGGTGGCCTGCTCGGCGGCGTTCTGGGTGAGGACGGCCTGGTCGGAAGCCTGCTCGGCGAAGGCACGCCCCTGGGTGGCTTGGTGGGTCCGGACGGCGTCGTCGGCTCGCTGCTCGGCACGAACGGCGCGCTCTCCGACGTGCTGGGCGAAAGCGGCCTTGCGGGCGGCCTGCTCGGCACCACCGGCCTGCTTGGCAGCTTGCTTGGCGAAAACGGCGTGTTGGGCGGCATGATCGGCGATGAAGGCCCATTGGGCGGCGTTCTCGGCGGCGAAGGTGGTTTGCTTGGCGGCGTGCTCGGCAATGGCGGCACCCCGGGCACGGGCGCTGGCCTGTTCGACCCGGCCGACGGCATGGCCGGCAACCTGGCCGATGGCCTGAACACCGGCCTTGTGGGCGAGCTTGGTCTCGGGAACACACTCGGATCGGTGGTCGGCTTTGCGGACGGTCTGACCAACACTGCCGGCGGCCTGCTGGCTCCGGTGCTCGGCACCAGCTTCTCGGAGAACAACCCCAACGTGCTCGACCCGGTCGATGGCGTCGTGGGCGAAGTGGCGGCCGGCGCCGGTGGTCTGCTGAGCCCGTTGACCGATCAACTGCTCGGTGAGGGCACGACGACCGCGCTGCTGAACGGTGTCACGGCGCAGGTCGACTACCTGACCGACGGCGTGGCCCACCTCGTGTCCGGCGACGGCCTGCTCGGCGGCGTACTGGGTGATGGGGGCCTACTGGGTGGCGTCCTCGGCGGCGTGACCGATGGAGGCACCGGCGGGCTGCTCGACGGCGTGCTCGGCAGCGACGGTCTTCTGGGYGGCGTCCTCGGCGGCGTGACCGATGGAGGCACGGGCGGGCTGCTCGACGGCGTGCTCGGCAGCGACGGTCTTCTGGGCGGCGTCCTCGGCGGCGTGACCGATGGCGGCACGGGCGGGCTGCTCGACGGCGTGCTCGGCAACGACGGTCTTCTGGGYGGYGTCCTCGGCGGCGTGACCGATGGCGGCGCGAGCGGCCTGCTTGATGGCGTGCTCGGCAGCGGCGGCCTTCTGGGTGGCGTCCTCGGCGGCGTGACCGATGGCGGCACCGGCGGCCTGCTCGACGGTGTGGTCGGCAACGACGGCCTCGTCGGCAGCCTGCTGGGCCAGGACGGCTTGGTGGGCAGCCTGCTCGGCGGCTTGTCGGGTGGCAGCAGCCCGGTGGCAAACATCCTGGAGCCTGTCACCAGCGTGGTGAGCGGCGTGACCGATGCTGCTCCGGTGGCATCGAACCCGACGAGCGCGGTTTCCGACCTGCTCGCCCCCGTGACCGACATCCTGGCCGGTTCAGGCACCGCTTCCCCGGCCGGCGACCTGGTGGGCAGCGTCACGCATGCGGTCACTCCGCTGGTGACCGACGCCGTGACCCCGATCACCAGCCTGGTCGAGCACAGCCCGACCGGCACAGCCCTGTCGCCCGTGACGAACGTATTGCACGGCCTGCTGGGCTGAACGGCAACAAGAACGCAGAAGGAGCAGTGGGGGAGCGCAGCACCAGGGACAGGCCGCCACCGGCCTGTCCCCCGAAAGGATCGATATGAAAAAGAATTTCCAGACACTGGCCATCGTCGCCCTCGGCGCAGTCCTCGTGGGCTGCGCGGCCCCGAAGACGGGCCGCGACGACGCGACTTACTACTACTCGAACAAGGCCGTGGCCGCCCCGGTGGCGAAGGTGGAGCCACCCCCTGCGCCGCCGGTGCAGAACGGACCGGCCGGCGTGGCGAAGATCGTCTATTTCGACTTCGACAGGTACAACATTCGGCCCGGCGACCGCAACGTTGTCGAGGCGCACGCGGGCTTCATGCGCAACCGGCCGGCGAGCCGGATCGTGATCGAAGGCCACACCGACCAGCGCGGCGGGCGCGAATACAACCTCGCGCTCGGACAGCGCCGCGCCGACTCCGTGCAGCGCACGCTCACGCAACTGGGCGTGCCCGCCGAGCGCATCGAGGCCATCAGCTGGGGCGTGGAAAAACCCGCGTCCACCGAAACCACCGAGGAGGGCTATCAGCTCAATCGCCGAGCCGAATTCAGCTACCGCTGAAGCCGGATCACCGCGATGACTTCGACGGCAGTTCCCGGTCCGCGCATACGTCGTCGAAGCGAGAGCAGATGACGGGCGCGACCGGTCTCCCGCATTGGATCGGGGCCGAATGATGTCCTTCACAGACCAGCTCCACGCCTGCCACGAACGCCTGGTCTCGCTGTGCGCGGCGCTGCCGGCTCCCTATCCGGCGTTCACGCTGTTCTTCTCCGTGAGCGATGGCGCGCAGCGCGCACATGTCGTGCACGCGCGGGCCGCCGAATTCGAAACCGCCTGGCGCGAAGGCGCCGGGCGCGTCGAGCACTGGGTGCGCGAGCGCGGCGTCGTGTCGCCGTGGCTGCGCATCGACTGGGTCGAGGGCGCGAGCCCGATGGACTGGACCCAGTTCAAGACCCAGCTCACCGCCGTCAAGCGCAACTACTTCCGCCTCGGCCTGGCCTTCGACCAGGACTTCGCTCTCGCCTTCACCGAGCAGGAACTCAACGCCAACGCCATGCTGTGCGGCGACTCGACCATTGCGCATTCGGTGGTGAACCCGCGCAACTTCGAGGTCTATGGCCAGGAGCGCTTCCAGTGCTCGCCGCCAATGGACAACATGCCCCCGGACCAGCCGGTCTACCTGCTGGCCACGGTGGGCGTGTTCTGCCAGCCCGACGGCGTGGTGCACAAGCTCGTGGGCACGGGGCTCGACGCGGGCCGCCGGCAGCTGCCGGCACTGAACCCGCAGTCGGTGCTCGACCTCGTGCGCAGCGGCTCGTCGTACCTCGCGCGCCAGGTGCGCAGCGACGGCCTCTTCGTGTACGGCTATTTCCCGTGCTTCGACCGCCGCATCCCGACCTACGACGCGGCGCGCCACGCGAGCGCGCTCCACGCCATGCTCGAGGCGTGGGAGCTCACGCGCGACGAAACGCTGCGCGCCGCCATCGACCGCTCGCTCGACAATCTCACGGCCTCGCTGATCCGCGACTACACGCTGGCGGACGGGCGCGCGGCGGCGTTCCTGGTCGACACCGGCGGCGAGATCAAGCTCGGTGGCAACGCGGCCTGCGTGCTCGCGCTGGTGAAGTACTGCGAGCTGATGGAAACGCGCCACTGGCTGCCGCTGCTGGAAAAGCTCGCGCTCGGCATCGTGTCGCTGCAGGACCCGGCCACCGGCCGCTTCAACCACGTGCTGCACGCGGCCGACCTCACGCTCAAGCAGGCCTCGCGCATCGCCTGCTACGACGGCGAGGCGGCCTACGGCCTCATGCGCCTGTACGGCCTCACGCGCGAGCCGCAATGGCTGGCCGCGGTCGAGAAGGCCTTCGACCATTTCATCGCCAGCCAGCATTGGCAGGCACACGACCACTGGCTCAGCCGCTGCGTCCACGAACTCACGCACTGGAGCCCGCAGGAGAAGTACTTCCGCTTCGGCCTGCAGAACGTGGCGGGGTATCTCGATTTCGTGCTCGACCGGAAGACCACCTTCCCGACGCTGCTCGAACTCATGCTGGCCGCGCAGCAGATGCTCCAGCGGCTCGAAGGCATGCCCGCGATGCGGCACCTGCTCGACGAACTCGACACCGAGAAGTTCTACCGCGCGCTCGACTACCGCGCGCACTACCTGCTCAACGGCTTCTTCTGGCCCGAGATGGCGATGTACTTTCGCCGGCCGTCGACCATCGTCGGCTCGTTCTTCATCCGCCATCACTCGTTTCGCGTGCGCATTGACGACGTGGAGCATTACCTGTCGGGCTTCGCCGCCTACCACCGCTACCTGGTGGAGCGGCGCACCTCGCCCGGTGCGGCCGGCACGGGCGGCGTGCGCGACGACGGCGCCGTTTGGACCGCGAGCGAAATGGCGCGCGTCACCGGCGGCGAGTGGGTCGTCAAGCCCGAGGACGGCTGGCGCGCCACCGGCGTGGCGCAGCGTTCGTTCATGCGCAAGGGCCGCGTGGTGTTCGACCACCAGGCGCGGCCGTCGAAGACGCCGCTGGCCGCCGTCACGCTCAAGGGCGTACTGCAGCCGGCCGCCGCCGTGCTGTGCACCGACCCCAAGCCGCACCTCGACAAGCGCGTGCCCGTGCTCAAGGTGCCGAACGTGCTGCAGGCCGTGCTGGAGCTGGGCGACCATGCGCGCGCCGAGTTCACCGGCCGCGTGTGCGGCGTGCTCGGCAGCGGCGCGGCGAACGGCGTCGCCAGCGGCACCGTGGCCGCCATGCTGGCCGGCGCGCTGACAGTATGGGGCGAGGTCGGCCAGCCCGAGGGCAACGTCAGCCTGCCATCGGGCATCGCCTGGAACATGACCTGCATGCCACGGCACGCCGCCTACTGGGTGCTGGAGATGGGCACCTCGCACATGCCGGCCTCGGCGCAGCTGGTGCGGCCTTCGCTGCTGGTGGTGACGGGGCTCTCGGCCGCGTCGCAGAAGCACCGCGGTCCGACCGAAGCCGCAGCGCGGCTCGACAGCCGCATCCTGCAGGCCATGGCGCCGGGCGGCAGCGTGGTGCTCAACCGCGACATGCCCGAGTTCGCGACCTTCGCCGAAGCGGCAACGGAGCGGCAGCTGCAGATCGTCACCTGCGGCGAGCACAAGGACGCCGACGTGCGCCTGCTCGCCTTCGACCACGGCGAGGTGCAGGCGCTGGTGGCGGGCGAGCCCTTCCAGTTGCGGCTCAATGCACCGGGGCGTCACATGGGCGCGAGCGCGATCGCCGCGCTCGCGGCCCTGCAGGCCCTGCGCCTGCCGCTGGCCGCCGCGGTCGAGCCCTTCGCGCACTTCGAGCCGCCGGGCGGCCGCGGTGCGCTGCACACCATTCACATCGGCGGCGGCAGCTTCAAGCTGATCGACGAGACCTACGACGCCAACCCGAGCTCGATGCGCGCGGCGCTCGAGATGCTGTCGCAGGCGCCCTGCGAGCCGGCGCGGCGGGTGGCGATCCTCGGCGACATGCAGGAGCTCGGCCCCGCCGCGCAACGCCACCACCTCGACCTCGAGGCCGAGCTGCTGGCTTCGCAGCCCGACCGCGTGCTGCTGTGCGGCCCGCTGATGCGGGCACTGCACGCGCGCATTCGTACAAAGGTTCGCTCGCACTGGTTCGTCGATGTGTCCGACCTGTCGACCGCGCTCGGCGGGCTGCTGCAGCCCGGCGACTGGGTGTTGGCGAAGAGTTCCGCAGGCGTAGGCCTGTCCCGGTTGGCCCGGGTTTTGAAAGCACTGCCATGAGCACGAGATGGGATGTACTTCCGCAATCGCCCTTCGACCATGAGGCGGCGCTTCGGCGGCGGCCGATGCGCCGCTGGTGGCTGGGCTGGGCGCAGCTGTTGTGTGCCTGGGTGCTCTGCATGCTGCTGTGCGCCAACATCGCACTGGTGCTGGCCGGAGCGTGACTTTTTGCCTTGTAACAGTTGGGTAACAGTTGATAATGGCTCAGGCGTCATTGCACGACGGATCGGCTTTTTCCCATGATCAAGTTTCTCTTGCCCAGCCAGCTGGTTGCCGAAACGCCGGACGAGCCGGGTGCCAGCCCTTATGCCGGGGCGCTGAACACCGCGTTCCGCGCGGCCTACCCGCTCGTGAAGAGCGCGGCATGGCGTTCGCTGCCCATCAGCCTGTTCGGGCTGCTGCCTTCCATCTTCCTGCTGCAGGTGTATGACCGCGTGCTGTCGCGCAGCGGCTTCTCGACGCTCGCTGCGCTGGTGAGCGGCATCTTCTTCTTCCTGTGCATCGAGTTCTGGCTGCGCACGCGCCGTTCGCGCCTGCTGCGCAACGCGGGCGCCATCATCGACCACGGCATTTCGGGCGCCTTGCTGCAATCGATGCTGGCCCGGCCGCTGCGCGCGCTCGAGGCGCGGCCCGCCTCGGTGTGGCAGCAATACTTTCGCGACGTGGGCTCGGTGCGCGGCACCGTCACCGGCGGCCTCGCGCAATCCATCTTCGATTTGCCGATGGCGATCTTCGCGCTCATCGTGATCGGCATCGTCGCCTTGCCGGTGCTGCCCGTGGTGGCGGCGTTTCTCGCCATCATGTCGTTCCTGGCGTGGTGGTGGGCCGACGAGGTGCGCGCCGGCCGCGTGGAAGAAGTGCAGCGCGGCCGCGGCCTCGACCGCATGACCGCCGAGATCTGCCATGCGCGCGAAACGCTGAAGACGCAGGCCAACGACGGCCCCATCAGCGACATGTGGCGCCAGACCTACAACGCCTGGCTCACCGAGAGCTTCAGCAAGAACGGCCAGATCGAAACCGCGCGCGACGGCACCACCGTGCTGCTCACGGTGTTCTCGGTCATCGTGGTGTCCGTGGGGGCAGTCTCGGTGATGGAGCAGTGGATGACGGTGGGCGGCCTCGTTGCCTCGAACATGCTGGCGCTCAAGGCGCTGCAGCCGGTGGCCGGGCTGGTGTCGAACTGGCGCTCGTTGGCCACCGCCAAGGAAGCCGCCAAGCGGCTCGAGAGCGTGCTGTGCGAACCGGTCGAGAAACCGCCCACGGGCATGACGTTGCCGCAGCCGCTCGGCCGCATCACCCTGAGGGACGTGAGCTTCAGCTTCACCGACACCGCGCAGCAGCCGGTGCTGGAAAACGTCGACCTCGACATCGGACCGGGCGGGCTGCACGTGATCGTCGGGCGCAACGGCGCGGGCAAGTCGACCATGGTGAAGCTGCTGTCGGGCCTGTACACGCCCACGCGCGGCATCGTCAGCATCGGCGAGTACGACCTCTCGCAGTTCGGCCGCGAAGAGCTGTCGCGCTGGATCAGCTACCTCTCGCAAGAGGTCTACTGGTTCGGCGGTTCGCTGATCGACGTGATGCGCCGGACGGCGCCCGGCCAGAGCGACGAGCAGATCGTCGCGGCCTGCAGGCTATCGGGCGCGCACGACTTCATCTCGCGGCTGCCGGACGGCTACCGCACCATGATCGGCGAAGGCGGCACCGGCATGTCGGTGGGCGAGCGGCGCAAGCTCGCGCTGGCCATGAGCTTCCTGCGCAAACCCTCGGTGCTGGTGCTCGACGAGCCCAGCAACGACCTCGACTTTCAGAGCGAGCGCAACCTGCTCGCCACGCTGCTCGCGGTGGCCAAGGTGCGCACCGTGGTGGTGGTCACGCATTCGCTGCGCATCGTCTCCGCCGCCAACGTGGTCTATCACGTCACGGGGCAAGGCAACGTGGAGCAGGGCACGGCGGCGGTGATGGTGCCGAAGCTGTTCGGTGTGAAGAAGCCGCTGGTGGCGCTGGGTGATGCGGAAGAGGGCGCGGGCGCCGCGGCCTCCCGTTCGATGGCGTGACGAAGAACAAACGAACAGCGAATGACGAGTGATCGGGGACGCGACTTGAAATCAGATTTGCCGCAGATTCTTCAGGACGAGAACGACAAGCGCGCGGCCCAGGCCTCGCCGCAGGGGCGGCGGCGCCAATGGATCATCGGCGGCGCGATCGGCGTGCTGGCGCTGGTCGGCCTCGGTTTCCCGATGGAAACCGTGGTCGTCGCACCCGGTCGCGTGATCCCCTCGGACCGCGTCAAGTCGATCCAGCATCTGGAAGGCGGCATCGTCAGCAACGTGCTGGTGAAGGAAGGCGAAAAGGTCAAGCAGGGCCAGTCGCTGGTCGAGATCGATCTTGGCGGCAGCGGCCTCAACTTCGAGGAACTCTCGGCCCGCTACGCGGCCACGCAAGCCACGCGCGTGCGGCTCATGGCCGAGAGCCGCGGCCAGCCGCTCAAGCGTGAATCCTTCGCCGCCGACATCGACGAAAGCGTGTTCGAAGGCGAGACCGGCGCCTACCAGGCGCGCGCGCTCGAACAGCGCGGCGTCATGGCCGGCGCCGTGTCGGGCCTGGAGCAGGCGCGCAGCAAGCAACTGGAGCAGCAGGCCAAGGTCAAGGGCCTGAGCGACCGGCTGGCGCTGATGCAGAAGGAACTCGAAATCTCCGAGCAGCTGTTCAGCGAGAAGCTGGTCGGCCAGGTCGAGGTGCTGGAGAAGCGCCGGCAGGCCGAAGGCGTGCGCAGCGAACTTGCCGTGGCGCGCCAGGGCGTGATCTCCGCCAACGCGTCCATCACCGAGGCGCAGGCCAAGATGGCCGAGGCCGAAGGGCGCTTTCGCCGGCGCGCGTCGGACGAACTGGCCACGGTGGAGCGGCAGTTCGCGAGCCTGAGCGAAGACCTGGCGCGCGCGCGCACCCAGCGCTCGCGCACGGTGGTGAAGGCGCCGTCGGACGGCATCGTCAAGGGGCTGCGCAACTCCAGCCCGGGCTGGGTCGTGAAGCCCGGCGAATCCATCCTCGAGGTGGTGCCCGACGAGGACGAGATCATGGTCGAGGCGCGGCTCAACCCCAACGACCGCGGCTTCATCGAAGTGGGCCAGCCGGCGCGCGTGAAGATCACCGCCTACGACTACCTGCGCTACGGCGCCGTCGACGGCAAGGTCAAGCTGGTGGCGGCCGACGCCGACCGCGACGCCGCCGTCTCCAACGGCGCGCCGTACTACCGGCTGCTCATCAGCATGTCGCAGTCCCATGTGGGCCGCGACGAGAACCGCATCACGTCCGGCATGGAGTCCGAAGTGGACTTGCGTGTGGGCACCGACCCGTTCATCTGGTACATCCTGCGACCTGTGCTCAAGCTGCGGCGCGAAGCCTTCCGCGAACCATGAAGTACCGCCAACCGGCCGACCGACGCCGAAGGGGCGCCGGCGTTGTCTGCGCAGCGTTGTGCGCGAGCTTCGTCCTGCCGCCCGTCGCTTTCGCGCAAGAACGGCAGGAGCAGCAGGAGGCCGGCGCCAGGCTGATGCTCGCGCGCCGGCTGTCCTCGCCCTCGCTCGGCGCTGCGAGCTACACCCAGCAGGTGAAGCAGGCCCTGGTCGCGCTGTCGCAGGACTACCCCGAAGTGCAGACCGCGCAGGCCGCGGCCAACACCAGCAGCTACGGCGTGGACGCGGCCAGGCAGGCGCGCTACCCGCGCTTCAAGCTCGGCACCTCGTCCGGCAACTACAACAGCGGCGCGGCCAACGCCAAGACGCAGAACTACACCGTGCTCACCGCCGAGGCGCGCGTGAGCCTGATCGACGGCGGCGCCATGAGCGCGGCGCAGCGCGCCGCCGAAGCGGCCAACCAGGCAGACGACGAGGCCGTCGTCACCACCTCGCAGAAGGTGGTGCTGGATGCACTCACCGCCTACCTGCAGGTGCAGCGCTTCGACCTGAAGAAGCAGATCGCGCACAAGGCCACCGAGGTGGTGGCCGAAATCTCCAAGGCCGAAGCCCGCCGCGTGGCATTGGGCGTGAGCGGCGACAACGACCTCAACATGGCGGCCTCGCGGCGCGCGCTGGTGGCTGCACGCGAGTCCGACTTCGAGGCGCAGCGCGACGAGGCCCTTGCCAAGTTCCGCAACTACTTCAAGTTCTCGCCCAATGCAGAGTCGCTGCCCGTGCTCGCGGCGCCGGCGCAGTGGCGCATCTCCTCGCAGGAAGAGGCGCTGCGCCGCGCCGAGTCGCGCAGCACCGAGATCGCCGAGGCGCAGGGCCGCATCGACCGCGCCAAGGCGCTGGCCGACCAGCAGGACGCGAGCCTCTACCCCTCGCTCGACGCCGTGCTCGTGAAGAGCAAGGACCCGCGCGGCGTGTCGCCGCAAGACCCGACGCGCGCCGCCTTCGAACTCAACTGGAACTTCGGCAACGGCTTCGACCGGCAACTGCGCCTGAAGTCGGCGCTGGCCGAAGTCGCCAACCAGGAAGCCAAGCTCGAAAGCGTGAAGCTCAATCTGTTCGAGCTCACATCGGCCTCATGGGCGCGCACCGTGTCGGGCCGCGAGCGCGAGCGCCAGCTGATGGAAGCCGTGAGCACGGCAGGCCAGGCCTTCCGCGGCCGCCGCCGCCTCATGGAGTTCGGCCGCGAGACCCTGCCCAAGGTGCTCGACGCCCAGCTCGATTACTACACCTTGCTGTTCGACTACATCGACGGCGTGTTCGACCTGCGCATCTCCGAGCTGCGCCTGGCGCGCACCACCGGTGAACTGCGAATCGACCCGGCCGGCCCCAACGGCTGGATCGACCGCCTCTTCGGCGCGCCGAGGCGGCAGGTGCTGACCGAAGACGGCCTGCTGGGTGCGCTGTGCATCTCGAGCAACACGGCGTGTGCGAGCGAGCCCGTTGCCGAACGCACCGTGGGCGCGGCAGGAGCGAACCCGCCGCTGCGCAAGGCCTCGCGCCTGTCGACGCGCTGAGAGATCAGGCGTCCTCAGGGATGCCTGGCTCGCCGTCGAGAATCTGGTACTTGCGCATCTTCTCCCACAGCACCTTGCGGCTGATGCCCAGGTGCTGCGCGGTGTCCTGGCGCTTCCAGTCGTTGATCTCCAGCGCCGCGATGATGCGGTTGCGCTCGCCGCTGTTCCAGCCCTTGCGGTCGCCGCTGCCATCGAGCGAGCCGTTGCCGTTGCCCATGCCGTTGCGGTCGCTCGGAGTCGCCGGTGCCGGCGTGCCGCGCGTGAGCGCAATCGCGCGCTGGATCAGGTGCTGGTCCCAGCCGTGCAGCTGCCGCGCGATCACGCCCACGCGCTCCGCGAGGTTGCGCAGCTGCCGCACGTTGCCCGGAAAGTAGGTCTCGGCCACCGCATCGCTGAGCCAATGCGGCGTTTCGCCGAGCGCTTCGAGCTCGTCGCCGAGCACGTTGCCCAGCAGTGCCTTGAAAATCGCAATCTTGTCGACCTCGCCGCGCTCCTCGAGGCTGGGCACATGCAGCTCGATCACCGCGAGCCGGTAGAACAGGTCGGCGCGAAACTCGCCGCTCGCCACCATCTCGCGCAGGTTGCGGTTGGTCGCCGCCACCAGCCGGAAGTCGACCCGCACCGGCGCCGTCGCGCCCAGCCGCGTGACCGCGCTGTCTTCCAGCACGCGCAGCAGCTTCACCTGCTGGTAGCGCGGCAGGTCGCCGATCTCGTCGAGAAACAGCGTGCCGCCCGTGGCCTGCTCGAAGTAGCCGCGGTGCGCGTGCACCGCGCCCGTGAATGAGCCCTTCGTATGGCCGAAGAACAGCGACTCGAAAAGCCCATCGGGAATCGCGCCGCAGTTCACCGCCACGAACGCGCCCTTGCTGTAGTGCTGGTGCCCGAGGTGCAGCTGCTGCGCGATGCGCTCCTTGCCCACGCCCGTTTCGCCGCGCACCAGCACGCTGTGGTTGCAGTCGGCAAAGGCGCCCACCTCGGCCAGCAGCGCCTTCATCGCTTCCGAGTGCGCGACCAGCACGTCGGGCGCCTGCGGCGCCACTTCGCGCGCGCGCAGCTGCCGCACCAGCTTCGCGACCATCGTGCGCAACTCGGCGCAGGTGAAGTCGTAGGGCAGCACGTGCAGGTACTCGGGCGGATAGGTGCGCGAGTCGCGCTCGCGCGAGCCTGCGGCCACCCAGATCACCGGCATGCCCTGCAGCAGCTCGGTCGCATGCGCCAGCCCGCCGCTGTCGATGACGGTGACGCTGATGATCGCCACCGACGGGCGCAGCGCCGTGCCGCGATCCTGCGGCGGAGGCGGCAAGCCATCGGCCCGAAGCACCTCCACGTCGAAGCTCGCCATGCACCGCGCGATGCGGTCGAGGATGTCGGCTTTGCCTTCCCAGACAAAGAGGTCGAGTTCGTCGAAGTTGGGGGAGGTCATGAAAAACTAACTCGTCTCAATTGCTATAAACCTAGTGCACTAGTTTGGCGACTCCGCAATCGACGGAGAGAAGTGAGACATCTGTCTGTCCTATCGAAATACCGAGGGTTGAAAGAAGCGCCGCGAGCACTTGGCTCAAAATATCAAATACGGGCTTGAGAAGCCCGGTGATGGTGCCTAGAAGCAACCCCAAGCCCTGTCCTCCCAAGTCACCAAGAATCCCATCGGTCACCGCTCTAGCAGCGCTACTGACAATTTGAGCCGGATTGATCCCGGTTGCAGTGATGGTCGTCTGTGAAGTTCCGTCTGAGGGGGACGACGGAACATTGAGCGGCGGATTTGTCTCGACTGGCGCTTGAGATGCGAGCACCGGAAGTCCGACGCGAGCGCTTGCCGATACAGCGCCGAGTCCAAGAACGTTAAGTATGCGGTGGCGCCTGACTCCTTCTGCGGAGTCGGGAAACGCCCCTGAGCTGTTTGGAGCACAGCGGTTGTTCTCGGTGAAAAAATGAGAGGAATTGCTATCTGCTTCTGAGGTCATGTCATGAAATCGACCCAGGCATACATTCACCTGTGAAGAACTGACAGCAATGGTTGCGTTGTGCCTTGGTGCTTTGCAATTGATATTCTTCAGTTCCCCCGTCGATTGCGCGAGTTCGAGAATGAGGGGGAGGTCAAGGCCTAGAAGCGGGGGGGTGATCCGCAGATACGCTCGTATCTGCGCAGTTCTCGCAATCGCTCCCACTCCGCCAATTCCGATCGATGGCGGCTCGATCACGCTGGCCTTGGCTTGAACGCCAAGAATTCCAATTCCAAGATTGTCAATCGCAATAAGGTTCTTTCCATTCGCAATAGACGCCCCCGCTGTCACCAAACTTAGTAGATCAACTTTTGAGTTGAGTGCGGCATTCCCCGTGGTATCCAGACCGACCAATATTCCCGGCGACGTTTCGTTCCCGAAGAGCTTCACTTTCGCAGCAACGGCTCCGGCGCTCAGGCCCCCCTGCAGTTGCCTCAGCAATGCGATTGAAGCGTCAACAGTTCCTCCTTGGTTCTGAAGTGCTATGACTGTGGCGTCGATCAAACCGCCTAACGCCAGGCCTTCGATGGATGCAAGCTGATTGAGAGTGCCAACGTTCAAGTCTCCCGTGACGGGAACGCCCAGGGCAGCGAGCAAGCCCGCAGGAGTAATGCTCGTGTTGGCCAATCCGCGATAGCTCAGAAGATCGGTCGGACTGAGATCAAGCCCGATAGCCTTCAGCAGATTGGGCAAGAGGGTGTTGTCTTCGAGGCGAAGCAGGCGAGAACCCACGGTGAAGGCTGCTACGGGCGCGTCGAGTGCAGCAACTGCCTGAACGCATATATTGCGATTGCCTTCGAAGAAGGGCAGTAGGGTGGCAGGCGTTTTCTTGATCCGTACGCGAAAGGCGTTTTCCGGGAAAGCCTCTGGAAGGAAATGATCGTCCGTCCCGATGAAGCAATCATCTGGGACCGGGCTTGCAGGCGTGGCATTGGCAGGATCCCAGTGTCCACATTTCATCTCTGTCAGGCCAATGCCCGGAAAGTTCTGATTCGCGCTGGCGAGTGCCGCGTTCTGTGGGCCGTCCGACGCGCTGCACGTACCGGAGTCTCCTGGCGGTGTCAGCTTCTGCGCACCCGCTAGGGCGGCAAGGTCCGCTGTTTTCTGCAGCTCCCGTTTCATATAGAAGAGGTAACCCAATTCCGTGCCCACGAGAGTGATCGCAATCAGGCTCAGTGCAATGGCCGTGTTGACGAGGATGGAACCGCGGGCGCGGCGGCGATCGCTCGGTTGAAAAGCTTTGCGCATCGTGGCTGCATTCATGCCGAGAACCGTTTCATGAGGCCTTAAGCGCCGCGGTGGCGCTGCTGCGTAAGTTGTCCGGTACCCAACTGGAATCCAGCAGCGACACAGAAGGCAGGATGCGATTGTTCTTGTAGGGGTAGGTGACAGTCACTACGCAACTCGTAGCGCCCGGCACTGCCGAGCAAGGGGCGACCGTGACGTTGGTGGAGAGCCAATTCTTTCTGCTGGCCGTGTCCGTATTGGCGAAACTGGGAACGACAAGTGAGCGCGCGAGCGAATCGAGAACGACCTGGCGCACGCTCTCCTGATCCGGCGGCTGAGGTAGCAGCATCGCCGCGCGTGCGCCATCTTCTGCGGCGCGGGAGACGGCCTGCTGCGTATAGAAGATCGCGCCAAAGGTCACCAGCCCATACATCACAAGAAAGAGAAATACGAAAACGAAAGCGAACTCGATAGCGGCAATGCCGCGCTGGAGCCTGGGAGCGGGGGAGCTGGAACGCAGTCGGATGCTTGTGACGGACATGGTTCTCACCTCAACTCAAGCAGCATGCTGGCTTTGCCGGTGATCTGAGTCGGCACGGCGAAACTCGGCAAGGGAGGCAGCAGCGACCCAAGGTTGTTGGCTTGTACGAGAACTTCGACTTGGCATCGTTGGCTCCATGACGGTCCGCAGTTGGTCGGGGCGCATTGGTTGGTTCCCTCAACGCGGCAGATCTGTGTCGACACGGTGGGCTTCACCACCTGCGGCATCCAGCCGCTTCGAGAGGTTGCGACGTCTGCTGCGCGCTTTCTTCGGTCCTCCAGACTGCTCTGATATTGAAGCGCCGCCCTAGCGCCATCTTCGGCTGCGTTCTGCAATCCGAGCCGAAACGCGAACAGCATCCCGTAGCAGATGACTGCATAAAGAATGCTGAAGAAGGTCATGAACACCATCGCGAACTCAATTGCATACACGCCGCGCTGGCTGCGCGCTGCGGTAAGAGGACGAGGCGCGGCTTTCATGATCGTGGCGTCCGGTGGCGACTGGCGCTAGTTATTTCGGGGAGCCAGCGCCCGAGCCGGAGCCAGACGAAGACTTGACCGTCGAGCTCGTATGCTCCGGTATCGGGAACTCAAAGCTCTTCAGATAGCGCTCGTAGCTGCGGTTGGCTATGGCCCCCGCAATCGGCCGCGAGGTGGCCGACGCGATCTCGCCGCTGCGCTGCCATGCGAGCAACCCCTGCGTGGCATCGCCTACCTGCAGCGTCCCGTGAACGAATTCCTCGGCGTCTGCCGTTCTCGCTATTTCTTCCCGGCCCTGCGGCGGCACGGGTGTAGGTCTAGGCGTTTGGGCGTTCGCCGTGGCTGCCGGATCCTGCGCCTTGGCAGAGGCCGGCTGCTGCGCTGCCGCGGGTGCGGCGACCATCAACGCAACTGCGAGGCTGATTGCGCACAGGGCGGCGAGATGGATGTCGGTTTCTTTTCTCATTGTGTGCCTCGTGAAGTCGAATTCGGCGACATGGAGACCGCGGCATCTGCGGCGGGCGGGTTGAGCTGGCTGGCGGTGCGTATTCCGCCCGTGCCGGACCAGCGCGAGGCCTTGAGCATTAGGGGCGGCGGTGTCACGTCTTCGCGCGCCAGTTCCCTGGCGTTCGGGAACGGCCTCACGGCGGCGGGCGGCGATACCGTGCCGCCCGCGCGCAATTGCTGCGCGGCGTCCCGAACCGCTGCGCGCGCGGCGGCGGACATGCGGTTGGCTTCCATCAACCTGTTCGCCTGTTCGCCCTGGTCGGTGACTTCGAGGTAAAGCGCCAGATTGGACTGGGCCTGGGTGCTGTCCGGTCGCAGCTGCAGTGCCTGCATCAATGGCAGCCGGGCTTCGGCGATCTGGCCGGCACGCAGGTTTGCATAGCCCAGGTCGCTGAGCAGCAAGGCGTCGGTTGGTGTCAGGCGCTGGGCCTGTTGCAGCAACTGCACCGCTTCGGCGTAGCTGCCGCGCGCTCCCGCCAGCAGGCCGAGGCCGCGATAGCCTGCGCTTTCGAGTGGCGTGCCCCGCAGGCGCTTGTAGGCTGCTTCGCTCAACACGGCCTGGCCGGTCTGGCGCAACGCATCGGCGCGCATGCGCGTGGAATCGGGTGACACGCCCCAGCGCTGTTCGAGCGCGTCGATATGCGCCAGCGAGGCGAACCACAGGCCTTCTTTCTGCATTTGCTCGACGAGCTTGAGGTAGGTGGCCTTGGTGTCGACCGCGGCTCCAGCCTTGGTGTCCGCCGCGGCCTCTGCGGCCGCGCGCTGCTGGGCGTCGGCACTCGCGGCGTATTGGTCCTTGAGGGTGCCGCACCCGGTGAAGGCCAGTACGGCAGCGCTACAGGCCAGCAGGCGGACAACGCGATGCGAGCACACGCAAAAGTCGAGGGTTTTCATTTGCTGATCGCTCCCAAAGAACGGAATATCGCGATGAAGCCCGGTCCGGCGGTGACGATGACCAGCGCCGGCAGCAGCGTGGTGACCATGACGCCGGTCATCTTCACGGTGATCTTGCCGATGCGTTCCTTCATCTCGGAGCGGCGGTGCTCGCGCAGCCGGTCGCTGAAGATGCGCAGCGGCTCCTGCACTGCGCCACCGTGCCGATCGACCTGCACCAGCAGCGAGACCAGACCCCGGAGGTTTTCGTTCTTGTGCAGCGTCGCGAGGCGCTGCAGCGAATGTTCGCGGGTGCGGCCGCGGCTGTATTGGTTGTTGGCCAATGTCAGTTCGTAGCCGAGCACGCGCAGAACGTGCGAGAAATCGGTGGCCATGATCTGAAGGCTCTGGTCCAGGCTCAGCCCCACTCCCTGCAACAACCGCAGCAGGTCGATGAAGAGCGGCAGTTCCTGTGCCGCGCGTTCGCGTCGGGTAGCGGCGAAGCTGCCGAGCACCCACTTGGGCGCCATGAAGCCGATGACGAACGCGGAGGCCAGCACGATGACGACCGTGCGCTGCGCATGCCCGTCGCTCCACACCACATAGGCCGTCAGCGGAAGCAGCAGTGCGAACAGCACGCGGGTGACCAAAAAGATCAGCTGTGCGCGCTTCGAAGACAGGCCGCATTGGTCGATGAGGCTTCTGTCTTCATCCGCCACCAGCGCCCGGCCCAGACGCGAATCGAGCCAGTGGAACGGCAGCTCGACATCTGATGGTGCGGGCCCATCTGTCTGCACCACGTCGTCTACCGTGGACTTCGATGCGTCGGCTGCCATTGCGCCCTGGCGGATCGCACGGCCGATCACCTGCCCGCTGCGTGCACGCCGCAGATCAGCGGCGATCAGCGCGCTGGCGCCGACCATCAGGCCCACCGCGAGCAGAACCAGGCTGACGATGGCCAGTTGATTCGACGTGAATGTCATGCCAGTCTTGCCAATCGGTAGAGAAGCGCCGCGCCCACGAGCTGGAGGCTCACCGCGGAGAAGATCAGGATGCGGCCGGTGCCGTCGTTCCACATGCTCATGAAGTAGCCGGGATTGGTGAAGATGAGGAAAGCGCCCACCCCCACCGGCAGCAGGCCGAGGATCCAGGCGGAGAGCCGCGTCTCCGAAGACATTGCGATCAGTTCATGCTCGGCCTGTTCGCGGTCGCGCATGAAGTTGCCCACGCGTTCCAGCAGCAGATCGGCGCGGCCGCCGTAGCGCACGCCCAGGCCGAGGATGGAGGCCAGGAGGTACATCTCTTCCACACGGACGTTGGTGGCGGTCTGGTGCAGTGCGCGGTCCAGGTCCATGCCCGCGCGTACCAGCGAGGCCGAGCGTTCAAGATGGCCGCGCAGCGGCGTGTGCGTGGTCGCGATCGCCAGCTGGAATGCAGCCTGCGTGGAGTTGCCGATGGTGATTAGGCGCACCATCGCGTCGATGTAGGCGGGCAGTTGGCTGACCAGCTTGCGCCGGAATTTCTGCAGCCGCAGCCAGACCGTGAAGACGGCGATGAGCGCAAGAAGGAGCAGCACGCCCAGAGCCGCGGTCCAGCTGACGAAGGCGCCGGTCAGTGCGCAAAGCGCCACGATGCTGGCCAGCACCAGAGCGGCCGCGCGCGGATCGATCACGCCCACCAGCCAGTCGGGCAGGGTCCGTTCCAGCAGGCTTTGGGGGGCAGCGGTTGCAGCGGTTGCAGCGCCTGCATCGCCGTTCAGCCATGGGTCCGTGGTCAGGCCCGACACGAGACCGTCGGTCGGCAGGTCCCGCAAGGGCATCGGTATTGGCGTGGCGTCGGCGGCGGTGGCCAGGATCTGCTGGTTCAGATGCCGCTCCGTCGCCTGCCGCACCTGCCTGTGCTTCGCCCATTGCCAAAGCAGTAGCCCCGCCGCCGCCAGCAGCAGCGCAACGCAGGCTACCGCGAACAGGACTTCATGCACGGCCGTCTCCTCCATGCTGCGAACGCGCTAGCGACTGTCGAAAGCGCGTGATCTTCGGCGAGTGCGGCGCGATACCCAGAGACACCCAGCGGTCGCGCTCTTCGCCGTCGGGCGAGGCGATCGGTTCGTATCGGTACAGCTCCTGCATCGCCACCACGTTGTCGTTGACCCCGGTGACTTCGCTCAGAGAGATGATGCGGCGCTGGCCGTTCGACAACCGCCCGATCTGCACGATGAAATCAATGGCGTTGGCGATCTGCCTGCGCAGGCTCACCTCGCTGCCTTGGTAGCCGGCGAAGCCCGCGAGCATTTCGAGGCGGTACAGGCACTCGCGCGGCGAGCTGGCGTGGATGGTGCCCATCGAGCCCTCGTGGCCCGTGTTCATGGCCTGCATCATCTCGATCACCTCGGCGCCGCGCACTTCGCCCACGATGATGCGGTCGGGCCGCATGCGCAGGCTGTTGCGCAGCAGGTCGCGGATCGACACCACGCCCGTACCGTCGAAACCGCCTGGACGGCTTTCGAGCCGCACCACGTGACTGGTACCGAGGGACAGTTCCGCCGTGTCCTCGATGGTGATGACGCGCTCGCGCGCCGGGATGAAGCTGGCGAGCGCATTGAGCAGCGAGGTCTTGCCCGAGCTGGTGCCCCCGCTCACGAGGATGTTGCAGCGCGCGCGCACCGCGATCTCCAGCAGTTGCGCCATGCCCGCGTCGAAGGTGCCGAGCTTCACCATGTCAGCCGGCGTGAGCGGCTCCTTGCGGAACTTGCGGATCGACACCGACAGGCCGTCGATGGCCAGCGGCTCGATGATCACGTTGATGCGCCCGCCGTCGGGCAGGCGCGCATCGACCATCGGGTTCGACTCGTCGAGCCGGCGGCCCAGCGGCGCGAGGATGCGGCGCACGATGCGCATCACGTGCTCGGCATCGGCAAAGCGCACGGTCTCGCGCTCCAGCAGGCCGTGGCGCGAGACGTACACGTTCTGGTAGCCGTTGATCAGGATGTCCTCGACGGCCGGGTCGTTGAGCAGGTCTTCCAGCGGGCCGAAACCCGCGAGCTCCTTGGTCAGCGCATCGGCGATGAGCTGCATTTCGCGGTCGTTGATCGGCACGCGGCGCAGGCGCACGAAGCTGTCGACCTCCAGCTCGACGAACTGCTGGATCGAGGCGCGCGACCAGCGGCCGAACTCC
Source organism: Variovorax sp. Root411 (assembly GCF_001425205.1). Taxonomy (GTDB): domain Bacteria; phylum Pseudomonadota; class Gammaproteobacteria; order Burkholderiales; family Burkholderiaceae_C; genus Variovorax. The sequence goes on along the minus strand of NZ_LMDW01000018.1, from coordinate 106,902 downwards.
GCGCCCAGCTCCTCGATGCGGCTCAGCAGGTGGTCATGCGTCCAGCTCTTGATGTCCTGGAACTGCTGGGAGTTGATGAACGCCTGGTCGTCGTCGGCGAATTCGATATCGGTGGACATGGGCTCAACCTTCGTGTGAACTCTTCCAGAGGCCGGTGACTTGCGCCATGAGCGCAACCCAGCGTGGATCCTTGGCCGGGGGTTGGCCCGTGGCAGACATGTATTCCTGGTGCAGGCTGCGGGCGAGTCCCGTCACGGCCTGCGCGTAGGGGTCGCTGCGCGCGGTGCGCACCAGCATCTCGCCGCGGCTGGCCGCGGTGAGCAGTTGCGCGCTGCGCGCGGGCAGCACATGGCGCAGCGGTAGTTCAAGGCGCTCGGCAATGTCTCTGGCCGACAGGCCCACGTGGCCGTCGAACTTGTTCACCACCAACGAAAGGCGTTCTATCTCGACACCGCGCGCACGCAGCTCCTTGAGCATGTTGGCCGTGGACACGATGCCGCCGATGCTCTGGTCGCACACGACCCACGTCTGCTGGGCTTCGCGCACCGTCTGCGCCATGAAGTCGATGGTCGAGAAGCCGCCGAGGTCGGCGATCTGGAAATCGAAAAAGTCGGCCAGGCGCTTGATCAGCGCGACGGAGTCGGCATGCGAGATCTCGCGCACCTGCGCCAGGCTCGCAGGCAGCGGCAGCACGGCCACGCCGCTGGTGTGATGAGCCAGCGCGGTGTGCAGCAGTGTCTGGTCGAGCCGGCGCAGGTTGCGCACGCCATCGACAAAGCTGAAGCCGCTTTGCGTGTCGAGGTAGAGCAGGCCGTCACGCGCGGGCAAGCCCAGGTCGAGCAGCGCCACGCCGTGCCGCGTGCTGCGACCCGGTGGGCGCGCGGGCGCCTGCGCGAGCTGGTCGTTCAGCGACAGGGCGAGGCTGGTGGCCAGCGTGGTCACGCCGAGGCCGGCGCGCGCGCCCAGCAGCGCCAGCGTGCTGCCGCGCGTGCCGCCCTGCAAGGTGCTGCGCCGTTCGAGCAGCGTACGCAGCGTGGTCACCGCCTCGGCGGGCGGCCCGGCCATGTCGATGAAGTCGTCTACGCCCGCGCGCAGGGCCGAGAGCATGGCCGCGGGCTCGGCCGACTTGCCGGTGGCCAGCACGGGCAGCGTCGGCCAGTCGCGCTTGAGGCGTTGATGGAGCTGGTTGGCGGCGGTGCTCTGGTCGGGCGAGAAGTCGATGAAGACTGCCACCGGCCCCAGCAGGGCGATGCGCTCGTCGATCGACTTCGCATCCGGGGACAGGACCACCACGGAGCCAAGGGTGCCGAGCGCGTCGGTCAACCAGGTGATGTGGCTGCCGCTGCTCGAGGCGAACAGGTAGGTTTCACTGCCCGTTTCGGGGATGCTGTCGCGTGGTGCGTTCATGGGGACTGCCTGCGATGCATGGTCCGGGTCATCGTTGCCTTTTTGTCAGCGGGAGAAGCCGGGTACTGCCGCGTCTGCTGCACCGCCCAGGAAATACGAGCGCCACACCGCGCCGTCGCGCTGTTCGGCGGTGCCGGGGAGGTACGGCGTCAGGTCGGTGCCGCGCGCAATGGGCTTGACCAGGTGCGGCGTGACCAGGATCACCAGTTCCTTCTCGTTCATCTTGTAGTTGGTCTTGCTGAAGAATGCGCCCAGGATTGGCAGGTCGCCAAGCAACGGCACCTTGTCGGCGTTCGATGTGGTGGTGCGGCTCACAAGCCCTCCAATGATGAAACTCTCGCCGTCGCCCAACTCGACGGTGGTGTCGGCACGGCGCGTGCTGATCGCCGGCACGGCGACACCGTTGAGGCTCAGGGAGTTGGTGTAGTCGAGGTCGCTGGCCTCGGGCGCGACCTTGAGCACGATGCGTTCATTCGAAAGCACCGTAGGCGTCAGCGTCAGTCCGATACCGAAAGGCTTGAATTCGATACTGGTGGTACCCAGCCCCTGGGGCACGGGGATCGGCAGTTCGCCTCCGGCCAGGAAGCTCGCGCTCTGGCCCGACAGCGCCACCAGCGTGGGTTCGGCGAGCACACGCGCCATGCCGTTGCCTTCGAGGAAGCCCACGTTCAGGCCGATGCCGGCCTTGCTGAAGTTAAAGAGGAGGCTGAAGGCTTGTGCCAGGGGGTTGTTGTATTCGCCGCTGAGTTGCCCGTTGGCCGCAAAGCTTGCGGATGCGAGCGAGGAGGGCGAGAACACGCCGAAGCTGAAGCCGTTCGAATTGGGGCGGGTGCTGAAGATGTTCAGGCCAGCCTGCTTGAGCACGCTGCGGTTGAACTCCACCACCTTCACTTCGACCTGCACGGTGTTGCTGCGTACGCTCACCACCGAGCGGTCGACCAGCTCGGCTTTGTCGGCGGTGCTGGCCAGCGCGGTGTCGCGTGCCTGCTGATGGGCGGTCATGCTGTCCATCGATCCCGTAAGGGTGGACGTACGGCGCCGCACTTCGATCGTGTAGGCGGTGGCTGCGGCGTTGCCTTTCTCCCAGACCATTAGCGAGGTGCGGCCAGCGGTCTTGCCGGTCACGATCAGCCGTGCTGCCGGCGAATTCTGTGTCTTTCGCGTGATGGTGACGCCGGCCACCGCCTCATCGCCGATGGCCATCCGGTCGATGCCCTTGTCGATCAGCAGTTCTTGCTGCGTGCCGGCGCTCAGCACCAGTGGGCGTTGCAGTTGCGGGCGCACCGACTGTGCGTCCGCGGCCGTCGATGTCACCGCCCAGACGGCTTGTGTCATCGCGCACAGGGCGATCAGGGCCGGGCGCAGCAGCCGCGATGAGGCATTTATGTGGCTGCGAGCGGCACGGGTCGACTGCTCGCAAGGCGTGTGGTGCATGTGTTTTTCCTGGATGACGGGTGTCGGTTGGCTGCGTGCTCAGTAGTTCACGGTTTCGCTGCGTTCGCCGCGAATGACTTCGACCTGAAGTCCGCTGCGCGCGGGACCGGCGGCGCGCGGCGCGCCGGTGGCGGTGCGGATTTCGGCGGTTTGCGGGCGGAGACCGGGGCCCTTGCCTCCGGTGACGAGGTCGGCCGCGGTCAGGCCGGCCTGGGCGCGGTCGAGGCCTTCGAGCGGTGCGCGGCGCGGCTCGCCTGCCTTGGGCTGGGCGGGTTGCAGGGCCGTGGGCAGTTCCGAGAAGAGTTTCGGATCGGGCTCCAACATGTCGGTCGGGTTGCGCAGCGCAAGCATCAGTCGGCCGCTGGCGTCGCCGATCGTCAGGCGATTGACCTCGTCGACAGGCACGGCGAGCACGGCGGTGCGGGCTGCTTCCGCGCGCTGGGCCTGTTGTGCGGTCTTGTCCCCGGTCTTGGAAGGCAGGCCGTCCACGGAGGCGTTGCCGAAGGCCAGTACGCGCTTTCGCGAGAGCAGCAGACGGGCCTGGCTGCGGTCCACGTCCTTGCCGTCCGACTTAAGCGTGATGAAGACATCGACGAAATCGCCGGGCTGAATCTTGTTGCCCACGCCCATGATTTCGTCGGCCTTGATCGCCACGGCGCGCTCGCCTTCGCCGATGCGTAACGCGAGGCCGGAGACGAGCTGGTTCTCCATCACTGGCGCGCCTTCGGCCAGGTCGAGCACCGGCACGCGGCCCGTGGCGATCGTCACGTCCCGGAAGGCGCCGGCCGGATTGATCGTCAGCCGCTCCACGCGCAGCGCGTCGGCAGGAATCGCCTGGCCTGCAGGCAGCGGCTTGGCTGCCACCACGACCGGGTAGACGAGCGCTTGTTGAGCCTTGGCGGGAGCGGTCGTGGGACTGGTTGCTGCTGCTACCGTTGTGGGCGCCTGCCGGCTCAGCATCCAGGCATAGCCGCCCAGTGCGATGGCCAGGAGCACCAGGATGGCTGCGAGGATTTTGGTGAGATTGATCATGAGCAGCGGACTAAGGAGTGAGGGCAAGCGATCATGAAAAGTGAGAGATGAATGGCCTGCAGGGACAGAGGCAGTGGACTGCTAACTCTGTCGCCCCCAAGCCATCCAGGCCGCCGCGGCCAGAGCGAGGTAGGCCGCGTAAGGAATGAAGCGAGCCCGGCTCGGCGCGATGCCACCAGTGGCTTCAGAAGGCGGGCCCGACAGGACCAGGGCAAGCCGAGGAGAGAGTGCCCAACGCTGCAAGGCGAACCAGAGTGCACCGTGCGCTCCGGCCAGTAGGCTGGCAGCGATCCAGATCGGCGCCAACGCCGACAGGCCGACCCAAAGTCCGAGAGCGCCAGCGAATTTCACGTCGCCTGCTCCCATGAGACCCGTTGCATAGAAGAGCAGAAGGAAAACAAAGCCTGATGCGGCGCCTGCGAGTGCCGCTGTCCAACTGACGCCGAAAGGCTGTGCCCCAAAGCCGATGGCTGCCAGGGCCAGAATGGCTCCGGACAGAACCAGCCAGTTGGGCACACGCCGCTTCCGGAAGTCATAGACAGCAACACAGATCAGCCAGAGCAAGCAGGTCAATGCCGACACTTGCTTCTATTTGCCGGTCGTCGTCAGCTTGTCGGTAATGTCTTGAAAGACTTTCGCCAGTCGAGCACCCAAACCATCATTTCCGGCCAGAACAGTCACGATGGCAACAGAAATAAGCCCCGCAATAATTCCATATTCAATTGCAGTAGCACCCTCTTCATCGCGCAGAAAACGAGCAATAGATCCAAGCATGATTTCCCTTTCCAGGAGTGTTAACAAAGACTTGCAGGTGAATGTTATACAGCGTAACGCTGTGTATCAACAGGAAAACAAGTAGTACTTTTGTTTAATGCACACTGAGCGAAGGAGATAAAGCAGGATGGCGGCCAGCCTCCTGCCGGCCGGAATCAGAAACGGCCTGTTCAGCTGGTTCACATTTTGGAAACGAATATTTCCCTCTGTAAGACACATGTCAGCTCCCATAAAGATGGGATGTGTCGTTACGTCGCCAGGAACGCGCGAATAGGAAACGTTACGGGAACAAACGCGTTACGTGTTACGTAGCGCGGGGCCCCGGCGGGCCAGATGTAACATTGAAAAAAGGCCAATCTCGTGAGCAAAAAGTCACGAGATTGAGGGGTGGCCTCGTCGATGAGAGGGCTTCGGCCGGGCCTCAGCCCAGGATTTCTTCGTGGAAAAGCTTCCAGTCGGTACCCTGGCGTAGCCAGTACTGGCGTCGTGAGCGGCCACTCTTTTCGCCTTCGAACACTTCGCCGAAGGTAACAATCATGGTGTCGTCACCGTCCCGCCAGTGGAGGTAGGACATGTCCTTGAGCTGCACGCGCTTGCCCTGCGCGTATTTCACTTCGTCGTCGACAGCTGAAATTCCTTCGGTGGATTTCTTGCTGCTGCGCTGGAAATCGGGCAAATAGAATTTCTTCAATTGCGCTTCATTTCCATTGGCCCGCGCATCTTTCCAGCCATTGATTGCGCCGGTAATCGATTGCGACTCTTTTTCCGCCTGCGGTTGCGAAATCCATTGCAGACTGCGCGCGGTCACCACCGGGGTGGCGCCGATCTGCACTTTTCGCAAAAGCTGCTTCAGGTCGGGATTGGCCATGACCACGCAGCCGTCGCTCGCCAGCGGCGCCCGGGCGAACTGCTGGGGCGGGGTGCCGTGCAGCCAGATGCCGCCGCCGGTCTTGCCGCGCCGCAGGTCGTAGGGGTTGGGGTAGTTGATGGGCAGGGCGCCCGCGCCGTAGAAGTCCTTCAGCGACTTCGGGTCGAGGCTGCTGGTGATGTAGTACACGCCCAGCGGCGTGCGCGCATCGCCTTCGGTGGCCTTGTCGGTGCCCGACTTGCCGACCGAGATGTAGTAGTCGGCCGTGAGCTTCAGGCCCTTGTCCGAGTTCTCGAACAGGTACAGCCGCGAGCGCGAGGCGTCGACGGCAATGGCATAGCGGCTGCGGGTGGAGAGCGCCAGGAACTGCGACGGCACGGTGTTGGCCGGCGGCCGCTCGCGCAGGGCCTGCAGGCGGCGTTTCGATTCCTCGTGCAGCTCGGCCATGGCCGGGTTGCCGCGCATCTTCGCGATGCTGGCGGTGTCGGGCAGTGCGTTCGACGGGGGCACCTGCGCCGCGAGCAGGTCGCCGTAGACGAGCTGCGCGAGCTGGAAGTTCGGGTAGTCGCGCACCAGGTCGCGGGCCTTGGCGAGCGCGGGGCGGGCCTGGCCGCGGCCGAACATTTCGTAGACCGCGATCAGGCGGGCTTCGGCGTTGCCGGCTTCCTGGATGGGCGCCGCGTTGGAGGCGGGCTTTCGTGCGGGCCTTGCCGTTGTTGCGCCAGCCGTTCGGGTCTCTGCGGCAACCGCGCCTTTCCTGCTCTTGGGCTGGGCCTTGGCGGAGCGGCTGCCTGCGTGGCTGCCCATTGCGGCCTTGGCCTTGGCGCTGCTGCCTGTCTTGATGTTGTTCGATGCCAGTGCCGCACCGGGCGCCACGAGCATCAGCGCGGAAGCGGTCGTCAGGGCTGCGAGCAGCTGTCCGCTGCGCAGGCGGAACGGGGGATTCTGAAGCCGGCCGTGCCGGACGATGTCTGCCACTAGCCGCCGACGCTTTCCTTGCGAATATGCCAATGATTGCCGGAGCGCTGCATGTCCAGCGTCTTGCGGCTCGAGACGTTGAGGTTGTCCGCGCGATAGATCTGGCGGAACTTGGCGGTCGCGGTCTGTCCGTCGACCTTGATCGCGAGGTTCTCGATGTTCACGCTGATGCTCGTCTTTCCGACGATGCGGGCGCGGCGGTCTTCTTCCCAGCTCTTGCGGCTCTGGCCGCCTGCGGGCGCGAAGTCGGGGCCGTAGGCCGCGAGGTAGCGCTCCATGTCCTGGCCGGCCCAGGCCGAAGCCCAGGCGCGCACGGCCGATTCGACCTCGGCATTGGACGCGGTGCTGGCCGCAGGCGCCGGTGTTGCCTCGGGCGCCTTGGGCGCGGCGGCCACCGGTGCGGGGGCGGCCGCGACCTTGGCCGGCGGCGGCGCGGCAGGGGCTGGAGCGGCAGGGGCCGGCGCGGGGGCAGGCGCCTTGGCCACGGGTGCCGGTGCCGGTGCTGGCGCAGGCGCCGCCGAAGCGACCACGGCCGTCGGCTTGCCACCCACTGGCGTCGGCGTGAAGAGCGTGCGAATCACCGCAAGCTTGGGCTGCACGGCGGTGTTGTTCTGGTCGAGCTGCAGCGCCTTGCTGTAGGCCTGGCTCGCCAGCCGCGCATACACGTCGCCGAGGTTTTCCTGAGCGGTGGCGTAGCTGGGGTTGGTACGGATCGCGCTTTCGAGCGCGCCGCGTGCCTTGTCGAACTGGTTCTGGCTCGCGTAGATCACCGCGAGGTTGTTGTACGGCTCGGGCAGCTCGGGCGCATCTTGCGTGAGCTGCGTGAAGGCGGCGATGGCCTCTGCGCGCTTGCCGGTGTCGAGCTGGATCACGCCCTTGAGGAAGCGCATCTGCGGGTCGCGCGGCTTGTCCTTGAGGAAGGCGTCGGCCTTTGTCATGGCCTCGTCGAGCTTGCCGGCCTGCATGAGCTTGTCGACTTCCTCATGCTCGGCGGCGGCCAGTGCCGGAAGCACGGCGCCGCAGGTTGCCGCGGCCAGGAACAGGGCGCGAACGGCGGGAGAGAAGCTGAAACGGGCGCGTGGCCGGGGGCTCTTGGGCATTGCGGACAAGACCTCGTAAGGGGGGTGGGGGATGCGGCAGGCATTGTAAATGGGTGGTTAACCTTCAGACACAGTGATGACGGTCTTTCGACCTGACCGCAACACCGGGCTCGCGCAGTACAGTGCGGCCGTGGACCGTCTCCAAAGTATTGAAACCTTCGTTCGCGTCGCGCAGACCCAGAGCTTTGCGGAAGCCGCTCGGCAACTGCGCGTGGCCAACTCGGTCGTCACCACGCGGGTCAAGCAGCTGGAAGAGTTCCTGGGTGCGCCGCTGTTCCACCGCAGCACGCGCGTGGTGCGGCTCAGCGACATGGGCCAGGCTTTTCTGCGCGACTGCACGGAGCTGGTCGTGCGTGCCGACAACATCGTCGACCAGATGCGCGAAGCGCGCGGCACGCCCTCGGGCACGCTGCGTGTGCATGCGCTGACGGGCATGGTGCTGGGCCGTTTCGCCTCGCTGCTGCGCGAGTTCCAGACGACCTACCCCGACATCCACCTCGAACTGATCGTGAGCGATGCGGTGGCCGACCCGGTAAAAGCCGGCGTCGACTGCGCGCTGCAGATTTTTCCCGCGGCCTCGCAGGAGCTGGTGTCGCGGCCGCTGTTTCCGGTGCGGCGGGTGCTTTGCGCCACGCCGGCGTACCTCGAGGCGCACGGCATGCCCGCCACGCCGCGTGAGCTGCATCGCCACAAGCTGGGCCTGTATTCGGGCTACCCCACGCGCGACCGCTGGACGTTTCACCACCAGGGCGAGCAGACCACCATCTACCTCGCCGCCGCGCTGCTGACCAACAGCGTGCATCTGCTGCGCGAATACGCACTGGAGCACGCGGGCATCGTCTGCCTGCCGACGCTGGTGGCGGCCGATGCCATTGCGCGCGGCGAGTTGTGCGTGGTGCTGGCCGAGCACCAGCTGTCGTCGTTCTCGCTCAGCGCGGTGTATGCGGGCACCTCGCGCAATGCGCTGAAACTGCGCCTGTTCATCGAGCACATCGCCACCCGCTTCACGCGCGTGCCGCCATGGGACGCGGCGCTGATCGAGCGCGGGCTCATCCCGGCGGAACTCATTGAGTTCAGCCGGACCAGCGGTTAGGACTTGCTGGCGCCCGAACGGGGGTAAACCCCAGCGATTATTCGGAAGCGCCGAATAATCCTCTTCCAAACTGATCCCTACCGGCGGCACCGGTTGACTCCTAGAGTTCGCTCATCACAGGAGACACCCCGCCATGACCGCAACCGCCTACCAGACCCGCTTCGGGTCGCTCAAGCACTTCGAGAAGGGCCACGTCGAACCGATAGCCGACGACGTGCGCCACTACGCGTTTTCCAACTGCTTCGAGATCGCGAGCATCAGCCAGCCCTACGAGAAGGTCGTGTTCGGCCAGAACCAGATCTACGTGCTGGAAACGCTGCGCGCCGAGGGCACCTCGCCCTGGTACACCTGCGCGCACGACGAGTTCGCGCTCGTGATGGACGGCAACGTCGAGGTGCATCTTGTGCAGCTCGATGCCGCGCAGACGGTGGCCGACAAGGACAAGAACGGCGCCGTGCTCGTGAAGGGCGAACCGCAGGGCAAGAAGATGGGCTGGATGAAGCTCTCGCGCGGCCATCAGGGCCTGCTGCCCAAGAACACCGCCTACCAGTTCCGCAGCGCCGGCGAGCCGGGCGTGATCGTGCTGCAGAGCTGCAAGGGCGACCTCTCGGTCGAGAAGTGGGCCGACATCTGCCAGTCCCACTGAACGCACCGAACCCAAGGAGCCACACCATGAACGCACCCGCAGAACTCGCCAACGTGATCGCGTCGCAACCCGACTCCACGCTCGGCTACAAGGACTTTTCGCTCGGCAGCTTCAGCTTTCGCCGTGATGAATACTTCGTGCACATCGGCTGGAAGACCCGCGACGGCCGCCCGATGAGCCACACCATGGACGCCGGCAGCTACCTGCGCGCGCTGATGCGCGACGTGGCTTGGGGCTTCTTCTACGGTTGGGTCAACTTCGACGACGTGTTCGGCACCGTCAACCACTACGAGTCGGTCGACCTGTACGCCGGCAGCTTCAACGGCACCATGAAGGACGCGGGCATCGACATGCTCGAGAACTTCCCCACGGCGCAGATCCGCGCCACCTTCGAGGCCATGCTCGACGACTGGACCAACGAGAGCTTCGACCCCTTCGCCGCGCCGCAGGAAACCGGCTCGCCCTACGGCCGCAAGAAGGGCAACAACACCGCCAGGATCACGAGGGCGCGCGAACTGGCCAAGCGCTGCGTGGGCCTGAAGGGCGACCTCGACCTGCGCAGCGACGAACGCGGCGCGCCCATCAACCGCGCCTTCGCCGATGTGCCGCAGGGCGAGCCCGAGCTGCACCCGGAGCCCGGTTTCGAGAACGAGGTGCACGCCTTCAATCTCTTCGGCTTCCTGAGCCGGTCGCAGGTCACGTGGAACCCGAGCTTCACTTCGGTGGTGAAGCACAGCTACATGTGCCCGACGACCGAGGAGCACATCCTGCCGATCATCCACGGCAACGACCGTGTCGAGTGGTTCTTCCAGATGACCGACGAGATCCACTGGGACTGCGGCGACAAGAACACCGGCCGGCCGATGGCCCGCGTGATCATGAAGGCCGGCGACATGGCGGCCATGCCTGCGTACTGCCGCCACCAGGGGTTCAGCCCGAAGCGCTCGATGCTGCTGGTGTGGGAGAACGGGTCGCCGAGCCTGGTGTTCGAGATCCAGAAGGGCGAGTCGCCCGAGATTCCGGTGCAGTTCTGAATTGCCCCCTCTCCCGCGTGCGGGAGAGGGCTGGGGTGAGGGTCGCCGCTGCGCCCTGAATGCCCCCTCACCCCAGCCCTCTCCCCAAGGGGAGAGGGAGGAACGCAAAAGACATGAAGCCCAATGACATCGCCGCCGCGGCAGGTTTGCGCACGCCCATCCGCCACCAGCTCTTCATCGACGGCCGCTTCGTCGACGCCGAATCGGGCGAGACCCTCGCCACGCTCAACCCGCACGACAACACGCCCATCGCCAACGTCGCGCTCGCCGGCAAGGCCGACGTCGACAAAGCGGTTGCCGCCGCGAAGCGCGCCTTCCCCAAATGGAGCCGCATGGCCGCCGCAGACCGCGGCCGCATCCTGCTGAAACTCGCCGACCTCATCGAGGCCAACGGCGAAGAACTCGCGCGCCTCGAGTCGCTCGACACCGGCCACCCGATCCGCGATTCGCGCCGGCTCGACGTGCCGCGCACGGCCGCGTGCTTTCGCTACTTCGGCGGCATGGCCGACAAGTTCCAGGGCGAAACCATTCCGGTCGAAGAAGGCTTCCTCAACTACACGCTGCGCGAGCCGGTCGGCATCGTCGGCCAGGTGGTGCCGTGGAACTTCCCGCTGATGTTCACGAGCTGGAAGATGGCGCCCGCGCTCGCGGCCGGCAACTGCATCGTGATGAAGCCGGCGGAGATCACGCCGCTGAGTTCGCTGCGCATCGCCGAGCTGATGGCCGAGGCGGGCCTGCCGCCCGGTGTCGTCAACATGCTGCCGGGCCTGGGCAGCGTGGCGGGCCAGTACATCGCCGAGCACCCGGAGATCGCGAAGATCGCTTTCACCGGCAGCACCGCCACGGGCCGGCGCATCGTGCAGGCCAGCGCGGGAAACCTGAAGAAGGTGCAGCTCGAACTCGGCGGCAAGGGGCCCAACATCGTGTTCGAGGATGCGAACCTGCAGGCCGCCGTCAATGGCAGCGCATGGGCCATCTTCCACAACCAGGGGCAGGCCTGCATCGCGGGCTCGCGGCTGATGCTGCACGAGAAGATCGCCGATGCCTTCCTCGAGCAGTTCATTCCGCTCGCCAAGTCCATCCGCCTCGGCAACCCGCTCGACGACGCGACGGAGATGGGCCCGCTCACCAGCGCACAGCATCGCGAGCGCGTGCTGAGCTACGTCGATGTGGCGCAAGGCGAGGGCGGCGAGCTGCTGGCTGGCGGCAAATCGCCCGGCGGCGATCTCGCGAAGGGCTGCTACGTCGAGCCGACCGTGATGCGTGCGAAGTCGTATAAGGACCGCGTCGCGCAGGAAGAAGTCTTCGGCCCCTTCGTCACCGTGCTCACCTTCAAGAGCGACGAAGAAGCGATGCAGATCGCCAACGGCACCGACTACGGCCTGGGCAGCGGCCTGTGGACCAACAACCTGCAGCGCGCCCACAAGGTGGCGCGCGACCTGCACGCCGGCATGGTGTGGATCAACAGCTACAAGCGCGTGAACCCCGGCTCGCCCTTCGGCGGCGTTGGCCAGAGCGGCTACGGCCGCGAGATGGGGTTCGACGCGATGCGCGAGTACACGCAGGTCAAGAGCGTGTGGGTGAACGTCGACGCGCAGATACCGCCGCACTTCGCGCGCTGACCCCGAATTCGCAGACAGACAGGCAGGCAGACCAACACAAGAGCAGGAGACAAGCATGACATTCAATCGCAGACAGTTCACGCAGGCCACGGCCGCGCTGGTCGCCTCGGGCGCAAGCCCGCTGGTGTTCGCGGCCGACACGCTCAAGATCGGCTACGTCTCGCCGCAGACCGGCCCGCTCGCGCCTTTCGGCGAGGCCGACAAATGGGTGATCGAGCAGATGAAGAGCGCGTTCAAGGACGGCATCAGCGTTGGCGGAAAGAAGTACGCCGTGCAGATCGTGCTGAAGGACAGCCAATCGAACCCCAACCGCGCGGGCGAGGTGGCCAACGACCTGATCCTGAAGGACAAGGTGGCGCTGGTGCTCACGGCAGGCACGCCCGAAACCGCCAACCCGGTGAGCGATGCCTGCGAACTCAACGAGGTGCCCTGCATTTCCAGCGTGGTGCCGTGGCAGCCGTGGTTCTTCGGCCGCAAGGGCGATCCGGCCAAGGGCTTCAACTGGACGTACCACATGTTCTGGGGGCTGGAGGACGTCATCGCCAACTTCACCAACGGCTGGAAGACGCTCGCCACCAACAAGAAGGTCGGCGGCCTGTTCCCGAACGACGGCGACGGCAACGCCTGGGGCGACAAGGAGCTCGGGTTTCCCAAGCCGCTCGCGCAGATGGGCTTCACGCTCACCGACCCGGGCCGCTTCCAGAACGGCACGCAGGACTTCAGCGCGCAGATCGCGGCCTTCAAGAAGGAGGGTGTCGAGATCGTCACCGGCGTGGTGATTCCACCCGACGCCAAGACCTTCCTCACGCAGGCGCGGCAACAGGGCTTCAAGCCGAAGGTCATCACGCTGGGCAAGGCGCTGCTGTTCCCGGGCGCGATCGAGGCGTTGGGCGACCTGGGCGACGGCCTCTCGACCGAGGTGTGGTGGAGCCCCTCGCATCCGTTCACGTCGAGCCTTACGCAGCAGAGCGCGAAGGCGCTGGCCGATGCCTACGAGGCCGGTGCGAAGAAGCAATGGACACAGCCCATCGGCTTCGCGCACGCGCTGTTCGAGGTGGCGGCGAATGCGCTCGGGCGGGCGAAGTCGCTGAAGGCATCGGATGTGCGCGACGCCGTGGCATCGACCTCGATCAACTCGGTGGTCGGCCCGGTGAAGTGGGGCGGGCAAGGCCCGTTCAAGAACGTCAGCAAGACGCCGCTGGTGCTCGGCCAGTGGGGCAAGGGCAGCAAGTACAAGGTGGAGCTGACCATCGTGAACAACGAGGCGGCGACGAACATTCCCACCGGTGGCAAGCTGCGGCTGCTCTGAAGAACGAACGCAATGACGCTGCTGGCACTGCATGCCGTGAGCAAGTCCTACGGCGCGCTCAAGGTCACCGACGACATCACGCTGTCGGTGACCGAGGGCGAGACGCTGGGCATCCTCGGGCCGAATGGCGCGGGCAAGACCACGCTGTTCAACCTGATCTCGGGCGATGTGCGCGTCGACGCCGGGCGCGTGGAGTACGCGGGCCGCGACGTGACGCGGCTGAAGCCGCACCAGCGCTGCCACGCAGGCATCGGACGCAGCTACCAGGTGCCGCAGCCCTTCGGCAACATGAGCGTGTTCGAGAACCTCGTCACGGCCGCCTGCTTCGGCGGGCAGCAGACCGAGCGCGAGGCCTGGCACACGGCGCACGAGGTGCTGGAGCAGACGGGCCTGATGGCGCATGCGAACAAGCCGGCAGGCGGACTGACCCTGCTCGACCGCAAGCGGCTGGAGCTGGCGCGCGCGCTGGCGACGCGGCCGCAGTTGCTGCTGCTCGACGAGATCGCGGGTGGGCTGACGGAGCCCGAGGCCGCGGTGCTGGTTGGCGAGTTGAAACGCATCAAGGCACGGGGCGTGACGATGATCTGGATCGAGCACGTGGTGCATGCACTGCTGTCACTGGCGGACCGGTTGTTCGTCATCAACTTCGGGCAGAAGCTGGCGGAAGGCGAGCCGCGCGCGGTGATGAACGATCCTGAGGTGCGGCGGGTGTACATGGGGATGGAAGCATGAGCACGCTCGCCTGTCTTCGGGTTTGTTCCCTCTCCCTCTGGGAGAGGGTCAGGGTGAGGGCGGCGGCGTTCGAGTTGCCGCGTGCCTTGCCATGGCCACCGGCCCTCACCCCAACCCTCTCCCGCAAGCGGGAGAGGGGGCAACGCCCGAGGGAGCAAAGACCATGACCACCCTGCTCTCCACCCACGCACTCAAGGCCTTCTACGGCGACGCCCAGGCCCTGTTCGGCATTGACTTCTCGCTGACCCAGGGCGAGCTCGTCGCCATCATCGGCGCCAACGGCGCCGGCAAGTCGACCTTCCTCAAGAGCCTGACGGGCCTCGTGCGCGCCCCCCGCGAAGCGATCCGCTTCAAGGGCGAGCCCATCGGCGGCCTCCCTCCGGGCGACATCGTGCGTCGCGGCCTTGCCATGGTCCCCGAAGGCCGCCGCTTGTTTCCCAGTCTCAGCGTCGAGGAGAACCTGCTCATGGGCGCTACCGCCGCGCGCACGGGCCCGTGGAACCTGCAGCGCCTGTACGCCCTGTTCCCCATCCTCGCCGAGAAGCGCCACCAGCCGGGCACCTCGCTGTCGGGTGGCCAGCAGCAGATGGTCGCGCTCGGCCGCGCGCTCATGAGCAACCCCGAGGTGCTGCTGTGCGACGAGCTGTCACTCGGCCTCGCGCCCATCGTCATCCGCGAGATCTACGCCGCCATGCCCGCCATCACAGGCGAAGGCATGACCGTCGTCATCGTCGAGCAGGACGTGACCATGGCGCGCCAGGTCTCGCGGCGCATCTACTGCTTCCAGGAAGGCCGCGTGTCGCTCGAAGGCAATTCCTGCGACCTCACGCGCGAGCAGATCTCGCAGGCTTACTTCGGCATGGAGGCTGCCCATGCTTGAGACCCTCGTTCAGGGCGTGCTGCTCGGCGGCCTCTACACGCTGTTCGCGCTGGGCCAGTCGCTGATGTTCGGCGTGATGCGGCTCACCAACACGGCGCAGGGCGACTTCATCATCCTCGGTGCGTTCGCGGTCATCGCGGGCGTGTCGTTGACGGGGGATGCAGCGCCGTGGCTGGTTGCGCTCGCGGTGCTGCCGGTGGCCTTCGGCTTCGGCTACGCGCTGCAGCGCTACGTGCTCAACGGCACACTCGGCAAAGACCCGCTGCCTTCGCTGGTCGTCACCTTCGGTTTGTCGATCGTCATCCAGAACCTGCTGCTCGAACTGTTCTCGGCCGATCCGCGCGCCATCGAAACCGGTGGGCTCAATACGCAGGGCATTGCGCTGGGCGATGCAATGTCGCTGGGCGTGCTGCCGCTGATCGTGCTGGCCATCGCGGTTGGTGCAACGGGGGCGCTGCAGTGGCTGTTCGCGTGCACGGCGCTGGGGCGTTCGTTCCGCGCCGTGTCCGACGACCGCGAGATCGCGGAGCTCATGGGGCTCAACGCGAAGAAGGTCTATGCGCTGGCAACGGCGATTGCCTTCGTGCTCATCGCCGTCGCAGGTGCGCTGCAGGGCATGCGCACCACCGTCTCTCCTTCCGATGGCCCGCTGCTGCTGCTCTTCGCCTTCGAGGCCGTGATCATCGGCGGCATGGGCTCCTTCTGGGGCACGCTGGCGGGCGCGATGATCCTCGGCGTCACGCAGCAGATCGGCTTCCGGCTCGATCCGGGCTGGGGCATCTGGTTCGGGCACATCGTGTTCCTGATCGTGCTGGTGCTGCGGCCGCAAGGCCTTTTCCCCAAGACACGTGGATGAAGCGGATGACAAACATGCCCCCACCCCTCATTGCCGTCGAGCGCGCCACCGCTGCGAGCCGCGCCGCACTCTTCGCCGGCATCGCCCTCGTGCTCGTCGCCGCCAGCCTGCCGTGGTGGGGCGAGTCGAGCTGGATGCGCGAGTTCGTCGAGATCGCCTGCTACTTCATCTTCGCGATGATGTGGAACCTGCTCGCGGGCTACGGCGGCATGGTGAGCATCGGGCAGCAGGCCTTCTTCGGCTTCGGCGGCTACGTGATGCTGATGCTCGGCAACTTCGCGGACGTCAATCCCTTCGTGGCGATACCGCTGGGGGCGCTGGCGGCGGGGCTTGTGGCGATGCCGGTGTCCTTCGTCGCCTTCCGGCTTTCGGGCGGCTACTTCGCCATCGGCACCTGGGTCATCGCGGAAGTGTTCCGGTTGAGCTTCGCCAACGTGTCGGCGGTGGGCGGCGGCTCGGGCACCACGCTCACCGCGCTGCGCGGCATCGACAAGGCGACACGCGAAAGCACCACCTACTGGATGGCGCTGGCCTGCGTGGTCGCGGCGGTCGCGCTGGTGTATCTGTTCCTGCGCAGCAAGCGCGGCCTGGCGTTGCTGGCGATAAGAGACAACGAAGTGGCGGCCGAGTCGCAGGGCATTCCGGTCGCGCGCATGAAGCTCGCGGTGTACGTGGTCGCGGCCTTCGGCGCGGGGCTCGCGGGGGCGCTGTACTTCGTGGGCAACCTGCGCATCAGCCCCGACGCAGCCTTCAGCGTCAACTGGACGGCCTTCGCCATCTTCATGGTGGTCATCGGCGGCATCGGCCGCATCGAAGGGCCGCTGGTGGGAGCGCTCATCTTCTGGGCGCTCAACAAGTTCCTGAGCGACTACGGCACCTGGTATCTGCTCGGACTCGGCCTGATGGCCATTCTCGTGACCCTGTTCTTCAAGCAGGGGCTCTGGGGCTACGCGCAGCAGCGCTGGGGCTGGTCGCTGTTTCCCACGCAGCGCAAGCTGCTGCACGCGCCTGCCAAGCCCGATCGATAGACGCCATCTGATGTGAAAACCCCAGTGTCATGTCCGTTCGGACTTGCGCAACACAGCTCCGTCCTGTAACGTGTTGTAAGTGCGATGGTCAGTTGGCGTTCAGCCAGCGTTCCGCATTTCCTGGTTTTTCACTCTCCCTGGAGTCACCTTGACAATCACAAAACGCCGCTTGCTCGAAGGCGGCGCGGCAGCCGTTGCCGCCTCGCTCTTCGCGAAAGCTTCGTGGGCCCAACGCACCGCTCCCGCCGGCGAAGCCGCCTGGCCGACCAAGCCCGTGCACATCCTCGTGGGCTTTCCCGCCGGCGCGTCGCCCGACCTCGCGGCCCGCGCCATCGCCGAACCCTTGTCGAAGATCCTGCGCCAGCCGGTGGTGGTCGAGAACAAGCCCGGCGCCAGCGGCAACACCGTGGCCGACCTGGTGGCCAAGGCCACCGACGACCACACCGTCGGCGCGCTGATCAACGGCAACCTCACCATCGCGAAGCTGCTCAATCCGTCGCTGCCTTTCGACCCCGAGAAAGACTTTGCGCCGATCGGCCTCATCGGCACCGCGCCGCTGGTGCTCGTGGTGTCGGGCAGCGCCCCGGGCAAGACCGCGGCCGAGCAACTGCTGTGGGTGCGCAACCTCGGCAGTGGCGCCAGGTACGGCACACCGGGCGTGGGCACGGTGGGCCACCTGGGCATGGAGCTGCTGAAGAGCCGCGCCGCCATCACGGCGCAGCACAAGCCCTACACCGGCAACCCGCAGGTGATTGCGGGCCTGCTGGCCAACGAGATCCAGCTGGCGCTGCTGCCGCCGGGCCTGGCCTTGCCGCACATCAAGTCGGGCAAGGTGAAGGCCATCGGCGTGACCTCGCCCGAGCGCAGTCCGCTGGCCGGCGAACTGCCCAGCATCCGCGACGCCGACGTGCGCGGCGCCGACCTCGAGATCTGGACCGCGCTGGCCGCGCCCGCCGGCATGAAGCCCGCGGCCGTCGCCAAGCTCAACGCGGCGCTGGTCGAGGTGATCAGCTCGCCCGATGTGAGCCAGGCCCTGCTCAAGACCGGCTGGCAGGCGCAGCCCGGTTCGCCCGACACGCTGGCCAAGCGCATGCGCGCCGACACCACGCGCCTGGGCGGCGTGATCATCATGAAGGGCATTCACTCGGAGGGCTGAGTTCGCCCCCAGGCTTCGCGCACTTCGTGTCGCTTCTCCTACCCCCTACCGGGGCAACACCAGCGGCCCGGCGAAGCCGGTTCCGCGGTGTTCCTGCAAAGGGCCAACGGCTGCGTGCGGTTGCCTAAAGAAGCTGCGAGACTTTCTTCGCGGCATCGACCAGGGCCGGCAGCATCGTCTCCTGCATCACCTTCGCGCTGGTGCGGTTCGCCTGCCCGCTGATGTTCAGCGCGGCCACCATGCGGCCGTGCCGGTCGACGATGGGGGCGGCCACCGAGATCAGGCCTTCTTCCAGTTCCTGGTTCACCAGGCACCACTGCTGCTTGCGCGCCTGCGCCACCTTGGCCATGAGCACGTCGATGTCGGTCACGGTGTGCTTGGTCAGCGCCTGGATGTCGGAGGCTTCGAGCCGTGCGCGCACCTCGTCGTCTTCCAGGTCGGCCAGCAGCAGCCGGCCCAGCGACGTGCAGTAGGCCGGCAGGCGCGAGCCCACGCCCAGGCTGATGCGCATGATCTTCTGCGTGGGCACGCGCATCACGTAGACGATGTCGGTCGCATCGAGCACGGCGGCCGAGCATGACTCCTGCACCTGCTGAACCAGCGCTTCCATCACCGGCTCGGCGCGGTTCCAGATCGGCATCGACGACAGGTACGCGAAGCCGAGGTCGAGGATGCGCGGCGTGAGCGTGAAGAGCTTGCCGTCCGTCACCACGTAGCCCAGCGTCTGCAGCGTGAGCAGGATGCGCCGCGCCCCCGCGCGCGTGAGACCGCTGCCGGCCGCCACCTCGCTGAGTGTCTGATGCGGCGCATTCGCGCTGAACGAACGGATCACCTGCAGCCCCCGCGCAAAAGACTGCACGTAGCTGTCGCCGGGCGCGGGTGTATCGGTTTGTGCGGGGTGGGTTGCCATGGTGGTCGATCCTCTTTAGAATTCATTATACGAACAAATGTTCTTTAGACGAACAAATCGGCGGTTCGCAGAATCGATCGGCGTGTTCAGGTGGTTCGGTTTCTTTCCTCACTCCCGGAGACAGGCTTCATGATCAACAAGATCGCGCGTTCGGTCGCCGATGCCCTGGCAGGCATCCAAGACGGCGCCACGGTTCTCATCGGCGGTTTCGGCACCGCCGGCATTCCCAACGAACTCATCGAGGGCCTCGTCGAACAGGGCGCCAAGGACCTCACCGTCGTCAACAACAACGCCGGCAACGGCGAGACCGGCCTCGCGGCGCTGCTCAAGGCCGGGCGCGTGCGCAAGATCATCTGCAGCTTCCCGCGCCAGGCCGACAGCCAGGTGTTCGACGGGCTCTACCGCAGCGGCAAGCTCGAGCTCGAGCTCGTGCCCCAGGGCAACCTCGCCGAGCGCATCCGCGCCGCGGGTGCCGGCATCGGCGCCTTCTTCTGCCCCACCGGCTACGGCACGCAACTGGCAGGCAACCGCGAAACCCGCGAGATCGACGGCGTGCAATACGTGCTCGAGTACCCCATCCACGGCGACGTGGCGCTCATCAAGGCCGAGCGCGGCGACCGCTGGGGCAACCTGGTCTACCGCAAGGCCGCGCGCAACTTCGGCCCGGTGATGGCCATGGCCTCGACGAAGACCATCGCCACTGTGCACGACATCGCCGAACTCGGCACCCTCGACCCGGAGACCATCGTGACCCCGGGCATCTTCGTGCACCAAGTGGTGCGCATCGAACGCGTGGCCACGCAGGCCGGCGGCTTCAAGAAGGCAGCATGACCATGAGCTACACACGTCGCACCAAGGACCAGCTCGCAGCGCGAGTGGCACAAGACATCTTCGACGGCGCCGTCGTCAACCTCGGCATCGGCCAGCCCACGCTGGTGGCCAATCACCTGCCCGAGGGCCGCGAGGTCATCCTGCAGAGCGAGAACGGCATCCTCGGCATGGGCCCCGCGCCCGAGGCCGGCGAGGAAGACTACGACCTCATCAACGCCGGCAAGCAGCCCGTCACCCTGCTGCCGGGCGGCTCGTTCTTCCACCACTCCGACAGCTTCGCGATGATGCGCGGCGGCCACCTCGACATCTGCGTGCTCGGCGCGTTCCAGGTGTCGGCCACCGGCGACCTCGCCAACTGGCACACCGGCGAGAAAGACGCCATTCCCGCGGTCGGCGGCGCAATGGACCTCGCCATCGGCGCGAAGCAGACCTGGGTCATGATGGACCTGCTGACCAAGCAGGGCGCGAGCAAGCTGGTCAAGGAATGCACCTATCCGCTGACCGGCATCGGCTGCGTCAAGCGCGTGTATTCCGACCTCGCCACGCTCGAATGCACGTCGGAGGGCCTGAAGCTCGTCGACCTGGTCGAGGGCCTGAGCCGCGAAGAGCTCGAGAAGCTCGTGGGCTTGCCGATCGCCGCCTGAGGCGGACATCCGGTACTCGAATCAACATCCTTCCAAAGAGACAGACCATGACCAACCAAGCCTTCATCTGCGACGCAGTCCGCACCCCCTTCGGCCGCTACGGCGGCTCGCTCAGCAGCGTGCGTGCCGACGACCTCGGCGCGGTGCCCCTGCGTGCGCTGATGGAACGCAACAAGAACGTCGATTGGCAAGCCGTGAGCGACGTGCTCTACGGCTGCGCCAACCAGGCCGGCGAAGACAACCGCAACGTCGCGCGCATGTCGGCGCTGCTGGCGGGCTTGCCGCTCGAAATCGGCGGCGGCACCATCAACCGCCTGTGCGGCTCCGGCCTCGATGCCGTGGGCACCGCGGCACGCGCCATTCGCGCCGGTGAAGCCGGCCTGATGATCGCCGGTGGCGTGGAAAGCATGAGCCGCGCGCCCTTCGTCATGCCCAAGGCCGAGAGCGCCTTCAGCCGCAACAACGCGGTGTACGACACCACCATCGGCTGGCGCTTCGTCAACAAGCTCATGAAGGCGCAGTACGGCGTCGACTCGATGCCCGAGACGGCCGAGAACGTGGCCACCGACTACAAGATCGAGCGCGAGGCGCAGGACCTGATGGCGCTCAACTCACAGCTGCGCGCCGTGGCCTCGCAGAAGTCGGGCTTCTTCGACGCCGAGATCGTGCCCGTGAGCGTGCCGCAGAAAAAGGGCGACGCCATCATCGTCAACAAGGACGAGCATCCGCGCGAGACCAGCCTCGAATCGCTCGCCAAGCTCAAGGGCGTGGTGCGCCCCGACGGCACCGTCACCGCCGGCAACGCCAGCGGTGTGAACGACGGCGCCTGCGCGCTGCTGCTGGCCGACGAAGCCAGCGCCGCCAGGCACGGCCTGACGCCGCGCGCCCGCGTGGTCGGCATGGCCACCGCCGGCGTTGCGCCGCGCGTCATGGGCATCGGCCCTGCGCCAGCCACGCAGAAGGTGCTGGCGCTGACCGGCCTCACCATCGACCAGATCGACGTCATCGAACTCAACGAAGCTTTTGCTGCACAAGGCCTTGCCGTGCTGCGCCTGCTCGGCCTGAAGGACGACGACGCCCGCGTGAACATCAACGGCGGCGCCATTGCGCTGGGCCACCCGCTGGGCGCCAGCGGTGCGCGCCTGGCCACCACCGCAGTCAACCAGCTGCACAGGGGCGGCGGCCGCTATGCGCTGTGCACGATGTGCATCGGCGTGGGGCAGGGCATTGCGGTGATTCTCGAACGCGTCTGACTGGCAACCCCACCGCGGACGCAATGCCCCGATCCCGCGCCGCTACGCATTCCGCTCGCGGCGCGCGGGCTCGGCCTGGTGCAGATAGCCGGTGAAGGTATCGGGCGGCGACGCTCCCGTGAGCCGGGTCATGATCTGGCCGACCTCGCCCCGGTGATAGCCGCCATGGGCCACCACGTGGCCCAGCATCTCCTCGCGCGACATGCGGCCCGGGCTGCCGTCGGTGAACGTGAACTCGATGCTTTCCGCAAGCTCCTCTGGACCCAGGCGCGCGACGTAGTCGACGTACCAGCGGTCCGTTTCCCTGACCGATTCGGCCAGCGCTTCCAGGACTGGCGGCTCGCGCGAGCCCGTCGCCGTGTATGCGTGCGCCTTGCGCTGGAGATTCGCAACGAAGATGCGGTCGACGATGCAGGCGTGGTTGAACACGCGCATCGCGCAGCGGTACTCGTCGGCCGGGCCCTTCGCGGCCAGGCCTGCGAGACCTGCCAGGAGCCCTTCGTCGGCCCAGGCCTTGTACCGGAACAGCGAAGCCAGAAGCGTCTGCGTACTCATCACAATCTCCCCTTGAACGGTTGAATGCACGCGTTGCGTGCGGTCCTATTCTTGAGTGGAGCCTCGAACTTGGGTACTCGCATTCCCCCACAGCGCCGGACCATGCGCAAAGCACCGCGCCAGCAGCGTTCGCGCGTCACGGTGGACGTAATCGTCGAGGCCGCGACTCGCGTTCTGGCGCGCCGCGGATGGGCGCGTTTCACCACCAACGAGATCGCGGCGGTTGCGGGCGTCAGTGTCGGCTCGCTCTACCAGTACTTCCCGGACAAGCTCGCCATTGCCGAGGCGATCCGCGAGCGCCATCTCGACGAAGTGCTCGCGGCGTTGTCCGGCGCTGGCGGAGACGGCGAACCCATCGCGCTGGAGCAGCGCGTCGCGCGATTCGTCGACGGTGTCATTGCCGCCCACTCGGTCGATCAGGCGCTGCACCGGATCCTGCTCGACGAGGTGCCGCTCGCACCCCGTTCGAGCCATGCGGAGTTCGAGGCGCAATACCAGCGGCGCTACCGGGCCCTGGTCGCCGCGAGCGCGAACACGGAGCACGGCGACGACGAGGAGGACATGGCAGCCCGCGTACTTTCCTCCGCCGTCGAAGGCGTCGTCCATGCCGCGGCGCATCGCGGCGACATGGCATTGCCTGCGCTGCGAAGCGAACTCGTCAGGTTAATCCTCGCCTATCTGCGCGACCGCCAGCGCACAGGCTGACAGCCGCGCGGGCCCCGCCGCGGCGACAGGCCTCAGGCGCAGGCCTTGGCCGAGCGCAACTGCAGCAAGGCCAGCATTCGCGCCTCCTCCGCGTCCCGCAGGCTCTTGGCGGCGCGCCTGGCGGAGTACGACACGTAGAGCGTGTCGATCGCCTTCTCCCAGCATTGGGCCGTCTGGTGGATGCAGTTGGCACTCCCCGGCTCGGCCGGCACGGCGTATCCGGCCTTGCGGAGGATGTTGGCTTTGTGTTGGGTGCTGAGCATGTGGCCCCCGTCGGTAGTTCAGGAGCACGATAGCCGCAAAGCGCAATGTTTACTATTGGCTACAAGGCGTATCCGGATGTTGGAAAAACCAGCCGTGACAGCGGTTTTCCTGGCTTGAACTAGGCCAAAAGGATTAGATCGTGTCTCTCGATTGCCACACCAGAGTGGCAGCAGCCAAGTCTTCCAGCGCGCTGCCGACGGCCTTGAACACCGTGCGCTCTTCGTCGGTCGAGCGACCCGGGCGCTCGGCGCGGCACAGTGCGGCGAGCGTGCCCCCGACGTCTTCCACCCGCAGCGTGCCGGCCGCCATCGCATCGAGCAGGTCGCCGGATTTCTGCAGCGCCTCGTCGGTGTCGACGAAGGTGCGGGCCCCCGCAAAGCACTGCGCATCGGCCTCGCGCATGGCTGGCGTGAAACTGCCGATCAGGTCCAGGTGCGAGCCCGGTGCCAGCCATTCGCCGCGCACCAATGGCGCGGTGGCCAGCGTGGCGCAGCTCACGATGTCGGCCTGGCGCACGGCCGCTTCCAGGTCGGTGACAGCTCGCGCGTTCCAGCCCTCGGCGCGCCACTGCGCGGCCAGCGTCTCGGCGCCTTCGGCCCGGTGGTTCCACACCCACACCTCGTCGATGGGCCGCACGCTCGCATGCGCCGCCGGCAGCATGCGCGCGATGCGGCCTGTGCCCAGCACCAGCAACCGGCGCGCGTCGTTGCGTGCCAGAAACGACGCACCCAGTGCCGAGGCGGCAGCCGTGCGGCGCGCGGTGATCTCGTTGCCGTCCATCATCGCCAACGGCACGCCGGTGCGCGCGTCGTACAGCACATAGGTCGCATGCAGCCCGGGCAGGCCGCGCGCGCTGTTGCCCGGAAAGATGTTGATGGTCTTGATGCCCAGGAAGCCCGCATCGCTCCATGCCGGCATGATGAGCACGGTGCCCTTGTTTTCGCCGTCCGATGCGGTCTCGATGCCGTGCACATGGCGCGGCGGCACCTGCGCCCCGGCAACGAAGGCCGCGTGCAGCGCGGGCACCAGCCGCTCGAAGCTCAGGGGTGCGCGGGTGGCGGCTTCGTCGAAGTGCTTCATGGCGGTTGTCATTGCTGCAGCGGATGTTGAGCGGCCTCGAAGAATGCGGTCAGCGCCTTCCGGTAGGCGGCGCCGTAGCGCAGGGCCGTCATCGGTTCGAGGTGGCCGGCGCCCGGTACTTCGATCAGCCGGCGGGGCTCGCGCGCATCGGCCAGCAGGCGCCTCGAATGCGCGAACGGAATCACCTGGTCGGCCGTGCCGTGGATCAGCAGCAGCGGAATGGGCGACACCGCCGCCACGTACTTCGACGCCGCGTACTCGTCGCTCACGAGCAAGCCGGCGCCCCAGAGCTTTTCGTTGGCAATCGACGAATAGGAATAGAAGGTCGATTCGACGGCCACCGCTTTCACGCCCGCCCTGTTGCCCGATCCCGTCACCGCGATGGCGTTGGTGCCGCCCAGGCTCTGCCCGAACAAAAACAGCCGCTCGGGGTCGAGGTCGCCGCGCGAGCGCACATAGTTCAGCGCGGCATGGGAGTCCTCGAACACGCCCTTGGGCTCCGGCTTGCCTTCGGACTGGCCGTAGCCGCGGTAGTCGAACACGAACACGTTGTAGTCCTGCTTCGGCAGCCAGGCCACGAAGCGCCAGTGCGTGCTCATGTTCTGCGCGTTGCCATGGAAGTGCACCACCGTGCCCTTCGCTTCCTTCGGGTTCTGGCGGTTCTCCGCGGGCAGGAACCAGCCGCTCAGGCGCGTGCCGTCGGCGCTGGCGAACTGCACGCTCTCGTAGCGCAGGCCCAGCACGTCGGGCGTTTCGTAGCGCACGCTGTCGGGGTAGTAGAACATCGACTGGACGCAGCCCGCCAGCATGAGCGGCAGCGCGCACAGCGCCAGCCTCTTGCACCATCGGCGGACTGAGTGGTTCGTCATGCTTGAGTGGCCGGAGGCAGCCGGAAGACGTGCATGTCCTGCCAGCGCCCCGACGAGTTTTCGATCAGCGTGACTTCGGTGCAGTTCGCATGCACGGCACCCGATGCGAGAAGGTGTGCCTCCAATTCGGCAACCGCCGCGTCCGCATCGAGCGCTTTGCCGTGCGCCACCGACAGATGCGGAATGACACCTTCGTGCTCGCCGCCATACGGTGGGAAATCGGGAAATGCGTCCGCGAGCGCCAGTGTCATTTCGATGAAGGGCGCAGCCGGTTCCGGTGCGAGGTATGCGGTCTCGGGAAAGCGCCCGACCTTGCCCAGGGAGAAGACAAACGAAGGCGTCCGATTCAGAGCCTGCCGCGCGTGCTCCAGCACTTCGGGTGTGATCAGCGCAGGGTCCATGAAAGGAACGAGCACCGTGACGTGCGCCGGCACACCCAGTGCGACGGTCGCGTCGTAGCGGCAGCGCAAGTCCCCGACGAGAGGCTCGGCGGCGGGGACTTTCACGACGAATGCGGAGATGGCCATCGCGGCGGAGGATAGCTCAGGCGTCGGCGATCCGGCCCCACTCGAGCCCATGCTTGGCGAGGTACTTGCGCAGCCTGTCCGCGTCGTTCACCACGCTGCGCTGCGCGCGTGAGGCCTGGAACAGCTGGCGGCCCGCATCCGACAGGCTGCGCGACTGCCGGCACACGCGCATCACCGCCTCGAGCTGGAGCCGATCGAACAGGTCGAGCGCCGCCGCGCGGTTCTCGCCGAGCAGCGCATCCAGGTCCACGCCTTCGCTGGTGGCCGGCAACGCGCCCGCATGCTTCCACAGCCACCGCAGCCGAGCAATCTCCGCCTCGACCAGCGCCACCGGAATGCGTCCGCCATCGGCCAGTGTTGCCAGCCGCGTCACGCTCGCGGAGAGATCGCGGAAGTTGCCGCTCCAGATCGCCTCGCCGCTTTGCGCAAAGCGCAGGTAGGCCGCGCGCGCCTCGGCGTTGAAGCGCACCACGCGATGGTTCTCCGCCGCGTGAATGGCCAGCAGGTGGTCGACGTTGGGCTCGATGTCCTCGGGCCGCTGCGCGAGGCCCGGCAGGTCGTAGGTCCAGAGGTTGATGCGCGCGAACAGGTCTTCGCGGAAGCGCCCCTCAGCCACGTCGCTGCGCAGGTCGCGGTTGGTGCCGGCGATCAGCTGGAAGTCGCTTTCCACCTCCTTGTCGGCACCCACGGGGAAAAAGCGCTTCTCCTCGATCGCTTTCAGCAGCATTGCCTGCTCGTCGGGCCCGAGCTCGCCGATCTCGTCGAGGAAGAGGACGCCCTGGTGCGCCGTGCGCAGCAGGCCCGCGCGGTCGGCCGCGGCGCCGGTGAATGAGCCCTTCTTGTGACCGAACAGTGTCGAGGCCGCACCGTCGCCGCGCAGCGTCGCGCAGTTCACCTCCACGAACGGCCCCGTCATCTGGTGCCGTGCCTGCTTCAGCTCGAACATGCGCCGCGCCAGGAACGACTTGCCCGCACCGGTGGGCCCGACCAGCAGGATCGGCGCGCGCGAACGCACCGCCACGCGCTCGATCTCGTCGATCAGTGCATTGAAGCGCGCGTTGCGCGTGGCGATCCCGCTCTTCAGGAATGCGACGGCATCGCGCTGCTCCGCATCGAAGCGCCGCGCGATCACGTCGTAGCGCGACAGGTCGAGGTCGATCAGCGTGCACTTGCCGGCCTCGCCTTCGCGCTGCTTCTTCGGTGGCGAGGTCTGCGCCAGTACGCCGGGCACCACGCGCGATTCCGACAGCAGGAACATGCAGATCTGCGCGACGTGCGTGCCGGTGGTGATGTGCGTCCAGTACTGCTCGCGTTCGGTGTCGAAGGGATAGCCGCGCGCCCAGTCGTACAGGCGCGTATAGACCTCGCCGAAATCCCATGGGTCCGCGAGATCGATCGGCACGAGGTTGACCGTGGTCTCGGGCGACACGGCGGCGATGTCGGCCTTCACCACCTCGGCCAGAGCCCTGTGCCGCAGCGTGTAGAGCAACTCCAGGCGCGAGACGACCATGTCCTCGTGCTGCGCGAGCGAGACGGTGGGGCGCCACTTGTTCCAGCGGCCCGCGCCCTGGCCGGCGTCGAGTTGGGTGCCGAGGAAGCCGATGACGACGATGGGTTTCTTCATTAATTGGATAAATAGCTATCCAAAATTATAAGAAATGAATGTGAGTCAGAGGCAGGTTTGCCGCGCTCGGATGCTCGAAAGTGGAAAAACTTCAATCAAATCAACAGCTTGAAAGATTGAATCGTCGAGGGCGAGTGCGCTGGCACACCCGTTGCAATAAGGATCACAACTCAAGAAGACAACCGAAAAAAAGAACCGAACAAGGAGAAGTCACATGGCCAACCTTCAACTCTTCCAGACGCTGCGCGGTGCCCTGCAACCCGCTGCCGATATCCGCAACGAAGCCGGCGGCGCCGCCTATGCGCTGTCGCCCAAGCACCGTCTGGCGCAGTTCGCGGCCACCGGTTGCCTGAACAACACGTTCTACGCGCAGGCTCAGGATCAGCTCGACGCCGTGCTGGCCCTGGCCCGAGAAGTCGATCCGCTGTTCGTGGCCAAGACGGCCGTGTACGCCCGCCGCGCAGGCCGCATGAAGGACATGCCGGCACTGTTGGCCGCCACGCTGGCCGTGCGCGACGTGTCGCTGCTGGCCAAGGTGTTTGGCCGCGTGATCGATAACGGCAAGATGCTGCGCAACTTCGTGCAGATGCTGCGTTCCGGCGCGGCGGGCCGGAAGTCGCTCGGTACGCGTCCGAAGAAGCTGGTGCAGCAATGGCTGCTCGAAGCGACCGAAGCGCAACTGCTGAATGCTGCCGTGGGCAACACGCCGTCGCTGGCCGACGTGGTGAAGATGGTTCACCCGAAGCCCGCCGAAGCCTGGCGTGCCGCGTGGTTCGCATGGCTGATCGATCGTCCGTATGCATTGGAGGCGCTGCCTCCGGTCACGCAGGCCTTCGAACGCTTCAAGCGCGATCGTACGCAGGATGTGCCCGACGTGCCCTTCCAGATGCTGACCGCGCTGGAACTGAATACGCAGGCCTGGGCGCAGATCGCGCAGCGTGGTTCGTGGCAGATGGTGCGTCAGAACCTGAACACCTTCGCTCGTCACGGCGTGTTCGCATTGCCCGGCCTCGCCGAAGCGGTGGCCGCCAAGCTGCGCGATCCGCTGGCGGTTGCCAAGGCTCGCGTGCTGCCGTACCAGCTGATGGCCGCCTGGAAGGCCGCCGGTGCCGATGTGCCGCATGTGGTGAAGGAGGCGCTGCAAGACGCGATGGAACTTGCGCTGGCCAATGTGCCGCAGTTCGAGGGCCGCGTGGTGGTGTGTCCGGACGTGTCGGGCTCGATGAGCTCGCCGGTGACGGGTCACCGCGGTTCGGCTACCACGACGGTGCGATGCATCGACGTGGCCGCGCTGGTGGCTGCTGCTGTGCTGCGCCGCAATGCGGATGCGCGTGTGCTGCCTTTCGAGACGAAGGTGGTTTCGCTGCAACTGAATCCTCGCGATTCAGTGATGACCAACGCGGCCAAGCTGGCGGCGGTGGGCGGCGGCGGTACCTCGTGCAGCGCGCCGCTGGCGTTGCTGAACCGCGAGAAAGCGCATGCCGATCTGGTGGTGCTGGTGTCGGACAACGAGTCGTGGGCCGACCCTGCACGTGGCCGCGGTACCGCAACCATGCAGGAATGGGCAGCATTCAAGAAGCGCAACCCGAAGGCGCGGATGGTGTGCATCGACATCCAGCCTTATGCGACCACTCAGGCGCAAGAGCGTGGCGATGTGCTGAACATCGGCGGCTTCAGCGACGAAGTGTTCAAGCTGCTGGCGGTGTATGCCGCGGGTGGCCCGGGCGCCGACCATTGGGTGGGTGTGATCGAGGAAACCTCGGTCTGAGAGTGCGAGGGCGTCGCGGGCCTTGCTCGCGGCGCTCCCCGCCGATCGAATTGATGTCGTCGTCCGGCGAATGCAGATGTGAGTACATCCAACCATGTTCTCCTCACATCGATCGTTAGTCGCCGGACGGGGACGCGAAGTTGAAGTGCGAATGCAGGCAGGACTACATCCGGCACGGCCGGGGTTCGAATCCCAGCGCCAGCGTGCTGGCGTGGCCTATGTCTTGTCATCCTTGTCGCACTGTTTTTTTGCAGCGAATGCTGGTGGAACTACAGAGTCTTAATCTCGTGGTCGCGGGTTCGAATCCCGCCGGTCGAAAGACCGTAGCTCAGTGGTTAGAGCACGACGTTTCGCCGATTCTTGTCGCTGCTTTTTTTGTTTCGAGGTGAATGCAGGTGGGTTTACAGGTAAGAGCGTCATGGTCTTGGCCATGAAGGTCCCGGGTCCGAGTCCCGGTCTGTTTCGGCAGATAGCTCAGTTCAGAACCCGCCGCTCCTGGTCACCTCTTTTTTTTTGGTTTTTGGGCACGCAGGCACAGAAGGGAGCGCCACTGCCAAAAATGTTGATGTTGCCGGCAGTCCGGGTAGCACCGGATGCGGCGGGAAAGTCGGTCGACGAGCAAGGTTGAGGATGCAGGTGCTGGCTCCGATGACGGGTCTGTCACTGGCGCGCGTTTCCAATCGCCGACTGGGCCGCTGGATTGAAACACCACGGTCGCCGTATTGATGCGGGTTCGAATCCCGCCGTGTCCACCATTGGTGAGAAAGTACAGAGAGAGAAAGAGAGATGGAAATGGAAAAGAACTACAACCTGCACGAAGTCGAGAACGGCGTGCCCGTGAAGATGTGGACCCGCGGCGTGCCCGTGGAAGCCGAAGCGCAGAAGCAGCTCGAGAACGCTGCGCGCCTGCCCATCGTGTTCAGGCACATCGCGGCCATGCCCGACGTGCACTACGGCATCGGTGCGACCGTGGGCTCGGTGATCCCGACCTTCAAGGCCATCATCCCGGCCGCGGTGGGCGTGGACATCGGTTGCGGAATGATGGCGTGCAAGACCACGCTGCACGCCAACGACCTGCCCGATAACCTGGGCCCGCTGCGCTCCGCGATCGAGAAGGCCGTGCCGCACGGCTCGAACCCCAAGCGCATGGGCCGCGACAAGGGCTCGTGGGAGACGCCTCCCAACGAAACCGACGTGGCCTGGGCCGGGCTGGTGGACGAGTTCGATGCGATCTGCGAGGACTACCCGCGCCTGAAGAACACCAACAACCACAAGCACCTGGGAACGCTGGGTACGGGCAACCACTTCATCGAGGTGTGCCTGGACGAGGCGGGTTCCGTGTGGTTCATGCTGCACTCGGGTTCGCGCGGCGTGGGCAATGCCATCGGCACGCACTTCATCGAGCTTGCGAAGAAGGATGCCGAGCTGCATCAGCGCAACCTGCCCGATCAGGACCTGGCGTACTTCGAGGAAGGCGCCCAGTACTTCGGCGACTACGTGCGCGCAGTGGGCTGGGCCCAGAAGTTCGCGCGAGCGAACCGCGAAGTGATGATGCAGCGCGTGGTCGCGGCCGTGCGCAAGGTCATCACCAAGCCTTTCGAGGCACACGTGGAAGCGGTGAACTGCCACCACAACTACGTGAGCCGCGAGACGCACTTCGGTGAAGACGTGCTCGTGACCCGCAAGGGCGCGGTGAGCGCGAAAGCCGGCGAGCTGGGGATCATCCCCGGCAGCATGGGCGCCAAGAGCTTCATCGTGCGCGGAAAGGGCAACCCCGAGAGCTTCATGAGCTGCAGCCACGGCGCCGGTCGAAAGATGAGCCGTACCAAGGCGAAGAAGCTCTTCACCATCGCCGACCAGATCGCCGCGACCGAAGGCGTGGAATGCCGAAAGGATGCCGACGTGATCGACGAGATCCCGATGGCCTACAAGGACATCGACGCGGTAATGGATGCGCAGAAGGACCTGGTGGAGGTGGTCTACACGCTCAAGCAGGTCGTATGCGTGAAGGGGTGAAAACGAGGCCGATCCGCGGCCCCATGGGTGCGGTGTTGTAGGAGGAAGGGTTTCGGCCCGCTTTCGCAACACCGTACGTATTGCGAAGGGTTGGAAGATGAAGAAAAGCAACAAGCAACGCCGCGCCGAAATCAAGGCGCGTCGCGTCGAACGCACTGCTGCGTCGGCTGCACGTCTGCGTTTGCCGGATGTCCGCCTGCCGCAGCCAGCCTTCGCATTTGCGATCGGCTGCGAGCCGGCGGATCGGCTCGTCCTGCAGCAGTACAACAACACCTACGGATTGCTGCCGGACTTTTATGTTGGGCGTCCCTTCACCTGCCGCGATTGCGGGGCTGAAGAACTGTGGACGGCGAAGCAGCAGAAGTGGTGGTACGAAGTGGTGCACGGACATATCGACAGCCGCGCCGTGCGATGCCTGGCATGCCGCCGCGCGCGACGCGAGCGCCTGTTGAATGCGGCACCGGGTGCAAACCTCCTGCGCGAGCAGACGGGTCGTCTTCGCGCGTTGGGCGCGGTGAAACCGAATGCGCGAGCCGTGGCTGAAGTCGATGCCGCGCTTGAAAGCAAATGGTGGAGCCTGCGCGTCGTGGCGATCCAGACGATGGGCCGCTGGGGTGGTGCGGAGAATCTCGAAAGGCTCAACGCATTCATGGCGGCCCGTTCGGAAGGCGGGCGCCGATACTTCAGTTGGGAGCGCCTCGCCGCGGACGCCGCGAAGAGCGCATTGATGCGCAGGGAGTGATTGAGATGATGATGAAACTGACTTTCCTGGGGACCTCCTCCGGCACCCCCACGCGCCACCGCAACGTCTCCGGCCTCGCGGTGCAGACGGTGCTCGGCGCCGACTGGTTCCTGGTCGACTGCGGCGAGGGCACGCAGCACCGTGTGCTGCAAACGCCGCTGTCGCTGAACGACCTGGCTGCCGTCTGCATCACGCACGTGCACGGCGACCACTGCTATGGCCTGCCGGGGTTGCTTGCGAGCGCGGGCATGAACAAGCGCACGAAGCCGTTGAGGCTGATCGCGCCGCTGCCGGTGTGGGAGTGGTTCGAAGCCACGCGCCACCTGACCGACCTGCACCTGCCCTACGAGGTGGAGCACGTCGATTTGGAGAACCAGGCGCTGGTGTACGAAGCACCCGGCGTGCGCATCGAGCGACACCTGCTGCGGCATCGCGTAC
The DNA here is from genome assembly GCF_001425205.1 of Variovorax sp. Root411. Lineage (GTDB taxonomy): Bacteria > Pseudomonadota > Gammaproteobacteria > Burkholderiales > Burkholderiaceae_C > Variovorax. Next base: position 74,727 of record NZ_LMDW01000018.1, on the reverse strand, counting down.
CGAGCCACGCCTATCGCGTGCAGGTCGAGACGCGGCGCGTGCGGCTGAAGGCCGATGCGCTGAGGGCCGTCGGCCTTCCGTCCGGCCCCGCATGGCGCGCGCTGCAGACCGGCGAGGACGTGCCCTTCAACGGCGATGTGCTGCGCAGTGCCGACTACACGGAAACGCAGGTCGACACGGCCGCCGCCGTGCTGGGCGGCGACAACGCCGAGCCCGCGCTGCTGCGCGATGCCTGCCAGGGTGCGCAGCTGCTGGTGCACGAGGCCACCTTCACGCAGGACGCGCTCGACAAGGTCGGCCCCGGGCCGATGCACAGTTCCGCGCGCATGCTGGCCGAGTTCGCGCAAGCCGTCGAAGTGCCCAACCTGGTCCTCACGCATTTCAGCGCACGCCACCAGAACAAGGAAGGCTTGGCGGCGCTGATGGCCGAGACACAGGCGCAATACCGCGGCCATGCGTTCCTGGCCAACGACCTGGACGTGTACGAGCTCGACAGCGCCGGCAAGCTGACCGTCACCGGGAAGATTGAATGAAGAGAGAGAAGGAAAAGAAGATGCCCGTGAGCACCGAAGAATTGCTGCGCTCCAAGAAGGCGGAACAGGAGCCTGCGCATGGTTGAACTCGACGGTTCGCAAGGCGAGGGCGGCGGCCAGATCCTGCGCACCAGCCTCGCGCTGTCGGTGGCCACGGGCCAGCCTCTGGCCATCGAGAAGATCCGCGCGGGCCGCGCCAAGCCGGGCCTGATGCGCCAGCACCTCGCGTGCGTGAACGCGGCCGCTGAAATTAGCGGCGCAAAGGTGGAGGGCGCGGAGCTCGGCTCGCAGTCGCTGAGCTTCGCGCCCGGCCCGGTGCGCGCGGGCGAGTACCGCTTTTCGATCTCCAGCGCGGGCAGCTGCATGCTGGTGCTGCAGACCGTGCTGCCGCCGCTGCTGCTTGCCGGTGCGGCCAGCCGAGTGCACCTGAGCGGTGGCACGCACAACCCGATGGCGCCGCCGTTCCATTTCCTGGAGCGTGCCTTCGCGCCATTGGTGCGCCGGCTGGGCGCCGACCTGCAGCTGACGCTGCGCCGCTGCGGCTTCTATCCGGCCGGTGGTGGCGAGGTAGAGGCGACGATCGTTCCAGCGGCCGGCGCGCTGCAGCCCTTCGACTTGATGGCGCGCGGCGAACATCGGTCGAGCCATGCCGAATGCCTGGCGCCCGGGCTGCCGCGCCACGTGCCGACGCGCGAGCTCGACACGCTGGGCGGCGCGATGGGCTGGTCCGGCGAACAGCTGCGTTTCGGCACGGCGCGCCAGAACGAAGGCCCCGGCAACGCGTTGCTGGCCACGCTGGCGTACGAGCACGTCACCGAGGTGTTCACGGCCTTCGGCGAGAAGTCGCTGAGCGCCGAGCAGGTGGCGCATGGCCTCGTGAAGGAGCTGCGCGAATTCCAGAAAAGCGAGGCTGCGGTCGGCCCGCATCTCGCGGACCAGCTGGCGCTGCTGCTGGCGCTCGCCGCCTGGCAGGGCAAGAAGGCCTGCGCCTTCACCTGCAGCGATGTGACGCAGCACACCCGCACCAACTGCGCGGTGATCGAGCGCTTTCTGCCGGTGCGCTTCGCGATCGTCGAGAGCCGCCAGATCTGCACGGTGCGGGTCTCGCCGGCCTGAGGAGGAGCTGCTCGATCGGGCGAGCGGAAAACTCCTTTCCACTCCTGTTGTTGAATCAGGCGCGGCCCGGCGGGATACTCGCGCGATGGGCGGCCGGCACCGGCCGCCTCATGAACATTCGAGAGACAGCAAAGCCATGACCATCCCCTCGTTCGTCTACAACAGCGTGCCGCAGCGCGTGGTGTTCGGCGCCGGTTCGCTGCAGCACCTGGCGCGCGAGATCGATGCGCTCGGCGCGCGCCGGGCGCTCGTGCTGTCCACGCCCGAGCAGCGCCCGCAGGCCGAGCGCGTGGCCGACATGCTCGGCAGCCACGCGGCCGGCGTGTTCGACCGCGCCGTGATGCACGTGCCCATCGAGACCGCGCGCGAGGCGCGCGAGGTGGTGGCCCGGCTGGGCGCGGATTGCGCCGTGGCCATCGGCGGCGGTTCGACCACCGGGCTGGGCAAGGCCATTGCGCTTGATTCGGGCCTGCCGATCCTCGCCATCCCGACCACCTACGCGGGCTCCGAGATGACGCCGATCTACGGCATCACGGAAGCCGGCATGAAGAAGACGGGCAAGGACTTCAGGGTGCTGCCGCGCACGGTGATCTACGACCCCGAGCTGTCATTGAGCCTGCCCGTGGGCATCAGCGTGACCAGCGGCATCAACGCCATCGCGCATGCGGCCGAAGGGCTCTACGCGGTCGATTCGAATCCGATCATGGACCTGATGGCGCAGGAAGGCATTGCTGCGCTGGGCCGCGCGTTGCCCGCCATCTGCGCCTCACCGCACGATCCGGGCGCGCGCAGCGATGCGCTCTACGGCGCATGGCTCTGCGGCACGGTGCTCGGCAACGTCGGCATGGCGCTGCACCACAAGCTGTGCCACACGCTGGGCGGCAGCTTCAACCTGCCGCACGCCGAGACCCACACCATCGTGCTGCCGCACGCACTTGCCTACAACGCCGGGGCGGCGCCGCAGGCCATGGCGCGCATCGCGAAGGCACTGGGGGGGAGCAGCGCCGCGCAGGCCGTGTACGACCTCGCACGCGACAACGGCGCGCCGGTCGCGCTGCGCGACATCGGCATGAAGGAATCGGATCTCGACCTGGCCTGCGAGCACGCGCTCAAGAACCAGTATCCCAATCCGCGCCCGCTGGAGCGCGCTGCGATCCGCGCCTTGCTGCAGGACGCCTGGGAAGGTGCGCGGCCCTGAACCGGCGGGGCAGGGCCGCGCCGCTGTTTACAGGCCGGCCTGGCGCGTGAACGACACCGTCGGCTTCTTGTAGGCCGAGGGCACTTCGTCGCGGTAGAAGGCGCGGCGGTCCAGGCTTTGCAGCGGGTTGTGCGCGGCGGCCACGGCCTGGTCGCGCACGGCGCTGCGGTCGAGCGTGGAGTTGACGGCCACGGTGCCTTCGGCGGCGCTGTCCGAGTAGGCGTTGCCGTCGCGTGCGGCGGCAGCGGCTTCGGCCTTCACGTCGGCGCGGCTCGCGACCGAGGTGGCGGCATGCACGCCTTCGTAGGTTTCGGCGTGTGCGCCAGCGGCGCCCAGCATGGCGAGTGCGGCTGCGGAAACGGCGATGAGTTGCTTGGTGTTCATGATGAGAGTCCCTTTGATTGACTGCGTGGGCGGCGGACATTCGTCGTTGCCACAAGATGCAGTGTGAAACCGCATCGTGGATCGCGCTGTGCGTTTGCGCACCGCTTTCGGCGATTACAAAGGGGCTGCTGCGTGTGGCGCGTAGAGCACCGCAAGGGGTTCGGAGCGGCCGCGCACGGTGAGCGTTTCGACTGCGCCCATCGCATCCGCGACGCCGGCCTGCTCGGCCGCGAACAGCGACACCACGAGGCGCGATGCCGCGGTCTTCGAGTGGTCCTGCAGCCGGCTCGCGGTGTTGACCACTTCGCCGATGGCGGTGAAGGTCGTGGTCTCCAGGTAGCCCACTTCACCCACCGCGGCGCGCCCCGCATGCAGCCCCATGCCGAACTCCAGCCGCTGGCCGAACTGCGCCTCGAAGCCTTCGCTCCATGCGTCCATGCGCTGGCCGATCAGCTCGGTGGCGCGCAGCGCCTGCCTGCAGGCGGTGGGAAGGTCGCACTCGAGCCCGAAGATCGCCATCACGCTGTCGCCGATGAATTGGTTTGGCACGCCGCCGCTTTCGCGCACGGCCGCACCCACGGTGGCGAAGTAGCGGTCGAGCACGTAGGCCAGGTCGAAGGGCCACTGGCGCTCCGACAGGCCCGACCAGCGCCGCAGGTCGACGAACAAAATCGCCACGTCGCGCTCGCGCCCGAAGCTGCCGACCGGCGCGGGCCGGCCTTCGTTTGGCAGCGGTGCGAACAGCGGCGTGACTTCGATGTCGCCGTGCGGGCGCAGCTGGCAGGCCAAGCGCACGTCGGCCGGCGCTCGCACGCGCTCAAGCGTGCGCTGCTCGTCGCGGCCGGGCTCGCCGATGTGCTCGGCCGCACCGGCCACGCGCACGCGGCAGGTCGAGCAGCGCGCACGTCCGCCGCAGATCGAGACATGCGCGATGCCGTGCGAGCGGCTCGCCTCCAGCACGCTCCAGCCGCGCGGCACCTGCACCGTGCGACCGGGATAGCGCAGCGCCACGGACGGTTGCCGCGACCAGCGCGCCAAGCCGTTGCGCCCCCAGCGCGCCGCGAGCAGTGCGATCAACGCCAGGCCGTAGAACCACTTGATGCCGCCTTCGGCCGCATTGAGCGCCTTGCCCTGCTCGGGCGTCGGCAGCGTGACGGGCGGCACGCCGGTCCACTGGAACTCGCGCCCCATCGACAGGAAGCCCATCGCCGCCATCAGCGGCAGCGCCACCGCGATGGCCAGCAGCAGATGGGAGAAGCGCCGCCAGGCCGGCTTCACCCGCAGCGCGAAGTGCAGGCCCAGGCAGCCGTGGGCCCAGGCCGCGAGCATCATCACGAGCTGTGCGGCCGCGCCCGGCCAGTCCCACAACCCCCAGACCACGCGCACGTACGAGCCCTCGATGCCATACGCCAGGTAGGCGCCGCGCATGGCCGTGAGGTGCGTGGCCAGCAGCAGCGGCAGCGCGAAGCCGAGCAGCACGCGCAGGCCTTCGAGCGGCGGCATGCGCAGCGTGCGGCGCTCCCACAGGGCGACCACGGCCAGCGCCAGGTGCACGGCCGCCGCGCCATACAGCAACACCGTGCCCGGCAGGCTGTGCCAGAACTTCTGTACGCCGCGCAGCACGCTCTCGGCAGCGGCAAAGGAATAGATGCCCAGCGAATGGTTCAGCAGGTGCGCCGTGATGTAGGCCATCAGCACCAGCCCGCTCGCCCAGCGGAGATTGCGCCGTGTCGGCGGTCTCAGCGAAGGAAAAGGGGCTTGGGGGGAACGTCTGTCCATGAACGGGTTCGAAGCGGCACCCGAGCATAATGCGCGCGCCCCCACCGACCCCCGGCATGGACAAACCTGAACCTTCCTCTCCCCGTTCCAGCCTTGCGCTGCGCCAGATCGCGCTGCTCGAAGGCCTGTCCGACCAGCGCCTGGACCTGCTGGCCCAGCAATGCCTGTGGCACAGCGTGGAGGCCGGCAAGCCCTTGCTGCTGCGCGCCGAGCAGCAGGGCGAGGTGTTCCTGCTGGTGTCGGGCCGGGTGCGGGTGACGACCTATTCGGCCAACGGCCGGCAGGTCACCTTCCGCGATTCCGAAGCCGGCGAGCACTTCGGCGATATCGCCGCCATCGACGGCGGCCCGCGCTCCGCCGACGTGGTCACGCTGGAGCCCAGCGTGGTGGCCAGCCTCGACCGCGCCGCCTTCATGGCCCTGCTGCGCGACGAGCCGCTGGTGGCCGAGCGGGTGATGCTGCGGCTGGCGTCATTGGTGCGCCAGCTGTCGGAGCGCGTCATCGACCTGAGCACCCTCGGCGTGCAGAACCGGCTGCATGCCGAACTGCTGCGCCTGGCCCGCGCCGCCGGTGTCGAGGGCAACCAGGCCCGGCTTGACCCGGCGCCCAAGCACGCGGCGCTGGCCAGCCAGATCAGCACCAACCGCGAGCAGGTGACGCGCGAGCTCAATGTGCTGGTGCGCAGCGGCGTGCTGCGCAAGGACGACAAGGCCCTGCTGGTGGCCGATGCCGCCCGCCTCGAAGCTATGGTCTCGCAGGTCAGGGGCGACGCCGGCTGAGCCGGAAAGCGATCAGTTCCAGCGGCCCTTGACGCCGCCGACGGAGAAGCGGCCGGCGCCCAGCAGCACCACCGTCAGCGCGCCGAACAGGTACAGGCCCTGCAGTTCCAGCGCCCAGCCGCCCTGCTTGGTCATTGCGAACAGGTCGGCCATGTGCACGAGGCCGAAGGCCACCAGCATGTTGATCACCACCACGGCGGCCGCGGCGCGGGTGAAGACGCCGGCAATCATCAGCAGCGGCGCGACGATCTCGCCCACGTACACGAGGTAGGCCAGCCCGCCCGGCAGCCCGGCCTTGGCCAGCATGCCGCCGATGAAGCCCACGCCGGCCGACAGCTTGAAGATGCCGTGCAGCAGCACCAGGAAGCCGACCGTCACGCGGATCAGCAGCTTGCCGGAATCGTCCAGCGTGGTGGGGGAGAGGGCGGACAGCGGCGATGCGATCGGCGCTCGCGCGGTGTTGGCGGCCTGGGTGTTCATGGCGGATCCTTGGAAATGGAAGGCCGCCGCGGAATGCGACGGTTGCGGTTCCAGTGTGCGGAGCTGCCGAAAACCCGGATGTGCGTTTACGCACATGTTTTCGCGAAAAGGCCCGTCAGCGCATGCCGAAGTGCCCGGTCCATTTCCGCTCGTACTCCATCTTTGCGAAGTGCGCGGCCATGAAGTCGATGAAGCTGCGCACCTTCGCCGACAGGTGCTTGCGGCTGGGATACGCGAGGTTGATCGCCAGGTGCGGCAGGTCCCAGTCGTCCAGCGTGGGTACCAGCCGGCCGGCCACGATGTCTTCGTACACGATGTAGGTCGGCTGCACGAGGATGCCCATGCCGTCGAGCGCGGCGGCGCGCAGCACCTGGCCGTCATTCGATTCGAGCAGCCCCGTGACCGACACCGTGTGCGTTTCCCCGTCCCGGCTGAAGCGCAGTTCGTTCGGGTTGTTGGCGTGGGTGTAGATCAGCAGCTTGTGCTGCTTCAGTTCGTCCAGCGTCTTCGGAAAGCCATGCTGCGCGAAGTAGCGCGGCGAGGCCGCGAGGATGCGCCGCGTCTCGCCGAGCCGGCGGATCGTCACGTTGGAGTCGGGCTCGTACTCGCGCGTGCGGATCGCCACGTCGATGTTGTTGTCGATCAGGTCGAAGTAGCGGTTGGCTGCTTCCACGTGCACCGTCACGCCCGGGTAGCGCTGGGTGTACTCGCGCAGCAGCGGCGCGATGTGGTGGACCGAGAAAGAGAGCGAGGCCGTGATGCGCAGCGTGCCCGTCGGGTTGAGCGCGGTGGCGTTCACCGTCGATTCGGCATCCGACAGGTCGGCCAGGATGGTCCGGGCGCGGCCGCAGAACTCGCGGCCGGTGTCGGTCAGGTACAGGCGGCGCGTGTTGCGCTCGACCAGCCGCGCGCCCAGCCGGGCCTCGAGCGCGCCCAGGTGGCGGCTCGCGGCGGCGTTCGACAGGCCCAGCGCCTCGGCCGCGCGGCTCAGGCTGCCGGCATCGGCGATCTGCACGAGTAGGGCGATTTCGGTCCAGCGGTCCATGGGGCGTTGTTTTCGGGGCTTGTCTTTGGTCGGGCCGGGCGATTTTGGCGCAGGGCGGGCGCGACCGTTCCGCTGGCCGGAAAAATCATTTGCGCCCAGGTGCTTTCGGGGCAGCGGTGCGCGGCCTACAGTGCGTCGTATCCGACGACCAGATCCCATGGAGACAACCACGATGCGCAACCTCGACCAGGACAACATCACGCAGGCCGTGCTCGCGCGCTTCGCCGACACGCCCGACCCGCGCCTGCACGAGATCATGACCAGCCTCGTGCAGCACCTGCACGCCTTCGCGCGCGAGGTGAAGCTCACCGAGGCCGAGTGGTTCCAGGGCATCCAGTACCTCACGGCCACGGGCCAGAAGTGCGATGACAAGCGGCAGGAGTTCATCCTGCTGTCGGATGTGCTGGGCCTTTCGATGCTCACCATCGCGATGAACAACGACAAGCCGGCCGGCTGCACAGAGGCCACCGTGTTCGGCCCCTTCTACTTCGACGGCGCCCCCGGGTACGAGCATGGCGACGACGTGGCCAACGGCGCCGAGGGCGAGCCCTGCGATGTGTTCGCCACGGTGCGCGGGCTCGATGGCGAACCGGTGGCGAATGCGGTCGTCGATGTGTGGCAGGCCGACGCGGGCGGCCATTACGACGTGCAGCACCCCGGACTCGACCATGCCGAGAACCGCGGCACGCTGCGCACCGGGCCCGACGGCTCGCTGCATTTCCGCAGCGTGGTGGCGGTGGCGTATCCGATCCCGGTCGACGGCCCCGTGGGCGACTTGCTGCGCGCTACCAGGCGCCACCCGTGGCGGCCCGCGCACCTGCATTTCAAGATCGAGGCGCCCGGCTACGAGCGGCTCATCACCCATGTGTTCCGCGACGGCGACGAGTGGCTCGACTCCGACGCGGTGTTCGCGGTGCGCCAGTCGCTGGTGGCGCCGTGGACGAAGCAGGCCAACGGCCGCTGGCGGCTCGATTTCGACTTCGTGCTCAACCCGCTGAAGCAGCCCGCCTGATCGAGCTGCGCCCCGTCCTGCTACGCTCGCGAAGCCTGCCACCCGGCGGGCTTTTTTTCGCGCTGCTCCTTCCCATGGCCTTTCCCCTGATCACCGACCCGCATTTCTACGCGGTCGCCATTCCCGCCGTGCTGCTGCTCGGCATCAGCAAGAGCGGCTTCGGCGCGGGCTTCGGCTCGCTCGCGGTGCCGATGATGGCGCTGGCCGTCACGGTGCCGCAGGCGGCGGCCATCCTGATGCCGCTGTTGCTGCTGATGGACCTGCTGGGCATTGCCGCGTTCCGGCGCGACTTCGACCGTTCGCTGCTCAAGTTCCTGATTCCGTTCGGGCTGCTGGGCACGGTGATCGGCACGCTGCTGTTTCGCGCGCTGCCGGCGCACACGGTGGCGGGCATCGTGGGCGTGTTCACGCTGCTGTTCCTGGCGCAGCGGCTGCTGTTTCCGCCGAAGGCCGACGACCCGCTGCCTTCGCGCGGCGTGGGCGCAGTGCTGACCACGGTGTCGGGCTTCACCAGCTTCATCGCGCATGCGGGCGGGCCGCCGATCAACGCTTACGTCATCCCGCTGCGGCTCTCTCCGGTGATCTTCACGGCCACCATGGCGTATTTTTTCTTCGTGGTGAACCTCAGCAAGTGGATTCCCTACGCGTGGCTCGGCCTGCTCGACTTCCGCACGCTGGCCACGTCGCTGGTGCTGATGCCGATCGCGCCGCTGGGCGTGTGGGTCGGCATCCGCATTGCGCGGCGCATCGATGCGACGTGGTTCTATCGCTTCGTGTACCTGGGGATGCTGCTGACGGGGCTCAAGCTCGTCTACGACGGATTCGTTGCCTGAGCCACCGGGCAGACTCAGAGCTCTACGATGCTTTTGAAGCCGCCGAAAATCATCCGCTTCGCATCGAAGGGCATCGTCTTCGGGTCCATCGCCGCGATGCGCGGGTCGGCCATCACCTTCGCGTTCACCGTGTCGCGGTGCTTGCGCGATTTGTAGGTGATCCACGAGAAGGCCACCATCTCGTCGGGCTTCTGCTTCACGCTTTGCGGAAACGAGGTCAGCTTGCCGGGTTTCACGTCGTCGGCGATGCATTCCACGTATTCGAGTGCGCCGTATTCCATCCAGATCTTGCCGGCCTTGTGCGCGAGCTTGCGGTAGGCCTCTACGTTCGCGGTGGGAACGGCGACGATGAAGCCGTCTACATAACGAGCCATGGGTGTTCTCCTGAACAAAGAGTGGAAGCGTTGGAGAAAGAAAACCGGCGGTTGCGGCATGGCGTGCTGTTGTTCACGACGCCGTGCCGCCCGCCGTGCCACGGGGTGCTGCTTCTTCGTTGTTCTGCGCCTGCCCCGGCATGGCGGTGCGAAGCAGCAAGGCCCCGATCAAACCCGCCGCCGCCGCGAACACGGCACCGACGAGAAACGCAAGGTTGTAGCCGCCGGTGAGCGCCAGCGGCATCTGCGCGCCGGCCGCTTCCATCGACGCGGAGCGCGCGGCTGCGGCGCTGGCCAGCACGGCCAGCCCCAGCGCGCCGCCCATCATGAACGAGGTGTTGACCACGCCCGAGGCCAGGCCCGAATCGGCCGGGCTCACCTCGCTCATGGCCGCCAGCAGCACCGGGTTGAAGGCCATGCCCGCGCCGAGGCCCAGCAGCATCATGCCGGGCAGCACGTCGACCACGAAGCTGCCGTTGACCGGCGCGCGCGCGAACAGCGCCAGCCCGATGGCCGCGAGCCAGAGCCCGGCCGCCAGCGGCTTGCGGATGCCGAAGCGCATCACGATCTTCGCGGAGAGGCCGAGCGAGAACACCGCCATGATCACGTTGGCCGGCAGGAAGGCCAGCCCGATCTGCATCGGCGTGTAGTTCAGCACCAGCTGCATGTAGAGCGCCGAGATGAAGAACCACGCGAACATCGCCGCGGCCCACAGCACGCCGACCACGTTGGCCACCGACACGCTGCGCAGCCTGAACAGGCTGAGCGGCATCAGCGGATGCCGCACGCGCGCCTCGATGGCGATGAAGATGGCCAGCAGCACCACGGCCGCGCCGAGCAGGCCAACCGTTTGCGTGGAGTCCCAGCCCGCCTCGTTGCCGTTGACCACGCCGTACACCGCGAGCATCAGCGACAGCGTGACGGTGACGGCGCCGGCCACGTCGAGCTTCTCACCATGCGCATGGCCGAGCGCGCCCGGCAGCAGCGCCACGCACAGCGCATACACCGCCACGCCGATCGGCAGGTTCACCAGAAAGATCCAGTGCCAGCTCAGCGTGCTCGTGAGCAGGCCGCCCAGCAGCACGCCGATGCTGCCGCCGCCCGCGCAGACGAAGCCGTACACGCCCATGGCCTTGGCGCGGTCGGCCGGCTCGGTGAAGAGATTCATGATCAGCGAGAGCGACACGGCCGACACCACCGCGCCGCCCAGGCCCTGCACCGCGCGCGCTGCTACCAGCAGGCCCTGCGAGGTCGAGATGCCGCAGGCCAGCGAGGCCAGCGTGAACAGCACCAGGCCCGCGAGGAACACGCGGCGGTGGCCGTACAGGTCGCCGAGCCGGCCGCCCAGCAGCAGGAAACCGCCGAAGGTCAGCATGTAGGCGTTCACCACCCAGACCAGCGAGGTCTCGGTGAAGCCCAGGTCGGTGCGGATCGAGGGCAGCGCCACGTTCACGATGGTGGTGTCGAGCACGATCATCAGAACGCCGAGGCACAGCACCATCAATGCGAGCCAGCGCTTGCGGTTGTCGAGTTGGTTGTTGGGAGACATGAAGCGTCCTCGGTTACTTTTCGGTGGCCGTCTTGGGCATGGCGCGGTGCTTCCTCCAAGACGGATGCAGGCGCGGGGTCAGCCCGCCTGCTCGACCACCAGCAGCCAGCCTACGCCTAAGCGGTCGGTCAGCATGCCGAAGTTCGAGGTGAAGAAGGTCGGGATCAGCGGCTGCGTGACCTGCCCGCCCTCGGCCAATGCGTTGAACCACTTGACGACTTCGGTGTCGGTCTTCGCGGTGAGCGCGAGCATGATGCCCTCGAACTTCGTCTGGCCCGAGCAGCGGCCGTCCGAGGCCATCAGCTCGGTGTCGCCGATGCGGAACACCGCGTGCATCACCTTGCTGGCATCGGGCATTGCGCCGCCGCAGCTGGCGTCCGCGTTGTCCGATGGGGCTCCGGCAGGCGCTTCGCTGTAGCGCATGAGCTGCACGACCTCGGCGCCGAGCGCCTTCTTGTAGAAGCCGAGCGCTTCGTCGCAGCGGCCTTCGAACGAGAGGTAAGACTGGACTTTCATGGCGGTTCCTTTGAACTGAAGAGGTAATTCGCGAAGCCCCCGGTGTCATGGGTCGCAAACAATCGGATTACTTTGTGTACACCGTCCACAAAGAATAGCAGGGATAATGGACAGTGTCCACATGGAAATGAAATGAAGCTCAACAACGTCCCCGACAGCCTGCCGCCCGCCCGCAGCACGTACCGGCACGGCGATCTGCGGCGGGCGCTGGTCGACGCGGGCATTGAACTGGCGCGTGACGGCGGCCCGGATGCGGTGGTGCTGCGCGAAGCCACGCGGCGTGTGGGGGTCGTGCCGAACGCGGCGTACCGGCACTTCGGCAGCCGGCAGGAGCTTTTGCTGGCGGTGCGCGAAGCCGCCCTGGCCGCGGCGGCGGGCGCGATGGAGAAAGAACTAGCAGTGCTGCCTTGCGACCAGGCTCCTGCCGATTTCGCGCGCGCGCAGCTGCGCGCCATCGGCACCGCCTATCTGCGCTTTGCGCTGGCCGAGCCCGGCTTGTTCCGCACGGCCTTCGTGATTTCCGACGAGGGCAACGGCGAACTCGGCGCCGGAAAAGCCGGCGCGAGCGGGCTGGACCCATTCCAGCTCCTGGGCAAGGCCATCGACCGGCTGGCGGACGCGGGCGTGCTCGACCCGGCGCGGCGCCCGAATGCCGAGTACCTCGCGTGGAGCGCCGTGCACGGGCTGGCGCTGCTCCTCATCGACGGGCCGCTGCGCGGCATGGATGCCGAGGCGGCCCATGCGCTCGGCCAGCAAGTGATCGATATGGTCGGGCGAGGTCTCTGAAGCCCCCGAGCCCCCTGAAGCCTAGAGATAGATCTTCTGCAGCAGCCTGATCAGCGTCTCGCGCTCGCGGGCGGTGAGCCTGGCGCTGGCGTCGGCTTCCAGTTGCACCACGGTCTGTTCGGCCTCGCGGATCAGCGTTTCGCCGGCGGCTGTGAGGTGCAGGCCGACGGCGCGGCCGTCGTGCGGGTGGGGACGGCGTTCGATGAGGCCCCGGCTGTCCAGCGTGGCCACCAGGCTCACGAGGTTCGGCGGCAGGATGTCCAGCGTGTTGCACAGCTGCCGCGACGTGGCGCCCGGGTTGTGCGCCAGCAGCGAGAGCACCGAGAAGTCGATCTGCTTGAGGCCATAGGGCGCCATGCGCTCCGCGAAGAAGGCGCTCACGATCAGCCACGCCCGGCGTGCGTTGTAGCCGACCAGCGTTTCGAGCATGCGGGCATCGAGCCGATCCGACTTGACTTGCCGCGCCGCGGCCTGCTCGCCTTTCGCGGAAACGGATTTCGAGGAGGAAGCCATGGACAAGAGCGTAACTGCCTGCGCGAATCCAGGATGCCTACCGTGCGACACCAGGCGGCTGCGCGGCATGGGCCAGTGCGACCGTCTCGCAGGCCCGCTTGACGATGCCCAGCCGCATCTCGAACTCGGGCAGCACCCAGCGGCGGAAGGCGTCGGCCGTGCGCGCCCGTGCGGCGTCCTGCGGGGCGGCGGCCTCGATGCGGGCCCAGGCCCACGCCATCAACGCGAGCATCGTCACGCGCAGGTAGTCGTCGGCTATTTCGTACGGCAGCACGGCGTTGGCTTGCGCTGCAATCGCCACCGTGGTGCACAGGTAGCGCAGCTGCACCAGCCGGCGCTGCGCGTCGGCATCGGCCTCGCGCGAAGCGTCGAGCGTGTCGCGAAGTTCGAGCAGCACGGCCGACATGCCGGTGCCGCCGTCGGGCAGCACCTTGCGCACCAGCAGGTCGATGGCCTGGATCTCGTTGGTGCCCTCGTAGATCATGGTCACGCGCGCATCGCGCACCACCTGCTCGATGCCCCATTCGCGCACGTAGCCGTGGCCGCCGAACACCTGCAGGCATTCGCTTGCGCCGTGGAAGGCTTGCTGCGTGCACGCGGCCTTGAGCACCGGCGTGACGAGCGAGCACCAGCGCTGCGCTTGTTCGCGGGCCTTGGGATCGGCGTCGTGCGCGGCCACGTCGAGCATCAGCGCGCTGCGGTAGGCGAGGGTGCGCGCGCCGTCGATCCAGGCGCGCTGCGTGTCGAGGATGCGGCGCACGGCGGGGTGCTCGGCAATCAGGTCGGCCGGCTCGGCGCCGCGGCTGGCGGGCACGGGGCCGGGCGCGCGCATCTGGCGGCGTTCGGCGGCATAGGCATCGGCCTTCTGCCACGCGGCATCGAGCAGGCCGATGCCCTGCAGCGCGACGTGCAGGCGCGCGGAATTCATCATCACGAACATCGCGGCCAAACCATGGCCGGGCTCACCGACCAGCCAACCGGCGGCATCGTCGAAGCGCATCGTGCAGGTGGGGCTGCCATGCAGACCCATCTTTTCCTCGATGCGCTCGCAGTGCACCGCATTGCGTGAGCCATCGGGCAACAGCTTGGGCACGAGCACCAGCGATAGGCCCTTGGGGCCGGCCGGCGCATCGGGCAAGCGGCACAGCACAAGGTGCACGATGTTCGGCGTCAGGTCGTGTTCGCCGCCGGAGATGAAGATCTTGCCGCCATTCACCCGCAGACTGCCGTCGGCCTGCGGCAGGGCGCGCGTGCGCACCTGGCCCAGGTCGCTGCCTGCGTGCGCCTCGGTGAGGCACATCGTGGCGAGCCATTCGCCGGTGGCGATCTTCTGCAGGTAGCGTTGCTTCAGTTCGTCGCTGCCATGGTGCTTGAGGCAGGCATACGCGCCGTGCAGCAGGCCGGGCGCCATCGTCAGGCCGTGGTTGGCGGCGGCCAGCCATTCGTAGAGCACGGCTTCGAGCACCGCCGGCAGGCCCTGGCCGCCATCTTCCGTCGCGGCCGAGAGGGCAGGCCAGCCACCGTCGACGAAGGCCTGGTACGCCTCGCGAAAACCGGGCGGGCAGGTCACTTCGCCATCGGCAAAGCGGCATCCGATTTCGTCGCCGCCACGGTTGATGGGCGCGACCACTTCGCCGACGAAGCGGCCCGCTTCTTCGAGCACCTGCGACTGCAGCGCCTCGTCGATTTCTGCAAAGGGCGCGAGCGCGGCCAGGCGCGCGGGCGCATCGAGCACGGCATTGAGCAGAAAACGGACGTCTTCGGGGCGGGGTTGATAGTCCATCGGGGAGCGGAAATCTATGGGGCAGGGGGCTTGCAGGCGAAACTGCTCGCGCGCTCCGTGTCGCCACCGGTGTAGGTGGCGACCTGTGGATAGGGGCACAGCGGCCGCGTGCGCTGCGCCGACCAGTTGGCCGGCACTTCGGCGTTGGGCACCGGCGTGCCCGCACCGCGGGCGGCGGCGGTGACCGACGCGGGCGCCTTGCCCTGCTCAACCCAATCGACCAGCGCGCTCAGCATGTCGAACTGGTCGGTCGCAGGGCCGCCTGCGCAGTGGTTCATGCCGGGCACGGGGAAGTAGCGCGCGAACGCAGATGCATCGCCGCCGTTCGCGGCCTGCACGCGCTCGTACCAGGCGGCGGTGTCGTCGGACGAGAACACCGGGTCGCTGGTGCCGTGGTAGACGATCATGCGGCCGCCCTTGTCGCGCAGCGCGCCCAGGTTGGCCGCGTCCGGCGGCGTCATGAACGAGAGCGCCGACTCGTGGAACACGCCGTCGGTGGCCGTGATGCGCGGAGCGTCGCGGTCCATGTCGAAGCCCAGCGCGAAGGGCAGGCCCTGCGGCCGGTCGGCCAGCGGCGGCGTGGTGAAGATGAAGCCCACGGCACCTGCGTCGCGCGTCGGCGGACTTGCGAACTTCCACTCGCGCCAGTTGCTGCCGCTCACGCCCGCATCGAACGGGAAGCTGCTGTAGAGCGACTGGCCTGCGCTGTTGCGCGCACCCTTGACGAACACGTTGGCGAGTGCGTTCTTCTGCGGCGCGCTGAGGCACATGCCGTCACGCGTGCCCGCGGCGCAGGTGGGCACGGCCGCCTGGATGTCGAAGCGCGCCTGGCAGGCCCGCACGTTCGACACGATGCCGTCCGCCAATCCATCGAGTGCATCGCAGCGCTGCAGCACCTTGTCGGCCACCAGCTTCATCTCGGCCGGTGTGAAGGCACTCTGCAGGTCGGGCTGGCCAGCCGGCGTCTTCGCGCTGGCCACGGCTGCGTATTGCTGCGCACCGTAGAGCTGTGCCACCGCCGCCTTCGGCAGGTTGAAGCCAGGGTCGCCCGCGAGGATGCCGTCGTACTGCTGCGCCGAACGCACCGCGGCCACCATCGCATGCCGGCCGCCGTTGGAGCAGCCGCCGAAGTAGGAGCGGTCGGGCCCGCGGCCGTAGGCCTTGGCGATCAGGTTCTTCGCCATCGGCGTGAGCTGCGCGACGGCGTTGTAGCCGTAGTCGAGCCGTGCCTGCGGGTCGAGCCCGAAGCGCGGGCCCATCGAACCGGCATGGCCGGCATCGGAACTGATGACGGCGAAGCCCATCTGCAGCGCGCTGCTGCGCGGAGCGCCACCGCCGATGCCACCGAGCGCGGGCACCACCACGCCGTCGAGCCCGCCGTTGGCCTGGTAGAAGAAGCGGCCGTTCCATGCCACCGGCAGCCGCATCTCGAAGCCGACGGCGTAGCGCTGGTTGTCGACGGGGCTGGTGCGTTCGTTCATGCGGCCCTGCACGAGGCAGTGCGCGGGTGCGGCCATTGCCACGCCGCCGATCGTGACGGTGCCCGCAGGCACTTCGGTGGCCGAGCTGTAGACCGTGCCCGGCAGCGCAGCGCGCGCGGCGAGGTCGGTGCAGGCCTGCAGCGTGCCAGGACGCGCGGCGGCCAGCGGCGCATGCGGTGCACGGGATTGCCCCGCGCAGGCCGCAAGCAATGCAGCAACCCCGAGCGCGGTCGCGCACAGGCCGAGGGGGATGTGGCGCTGTCGGTTCATGTCTTCTCCTTGCCGCGCAGGCCGCGACGCTGTCTTCAGGCGGCTTTTTTTGCCGCGCCCAGGTAGGTGTCGATCACGCGCGAATCGACCGCCAGCTTCTTCGCTTCGCCTTCGAGGCTCACGCTGCCCATCTCGAGCACATAGCCGTGGTCGGCCACTTCGAGCGCGGCGCGCGCGTTCTGCTCGACCAGCAGGATGGTGACGCCCGTGGCGCGCAGCGCATCGACCGTGCGGAAGATCTCCTGCACGACCAGCGGCGCAAGGCCCAGGCTGGGTTCGTCGAGCATCAGCAGCGTGGGGCGCGACATCAGCGCGCGGCCCACCGCCAGCATCTGCCGCTCGCCGCCCGACAGCGTGCCGGCCAGCTGCGCGCGGCGCTCCTTCAGGCGCGGGAACAGCGTGTAGACCTCGTCGATGCGGTCGCGCCACTGCTTGTTGCGCAGCCGCACCTGGCGAAAACCGCCGAGCACGAGGTTGTCTTCCACCGGCATGGTGCCGAACAGCTCGCGCTTCTCGGGCACGAGTGCGATGCCGAGCATCACGCGCTCTTCGAGCGTCATCGTGGAGATGGGCTGGCCCTTGAACTCGATGATGCCCTTCGAAGGCAGCACGCCCATCAGCGCATTGAGCAGCGTGGATTTGCCGGCCCCGTTCGGGCCGATCACGGTGACGACGCTGCCCTGGCCGGCTTTCAGGTCGATGCCGTGCAGCACTTCGGCACGGCCGTAGCCGGCGTGCAGGTCGCGGATGTGGAGCAGGGGGGTTGTGGTCATCTCAATGCTCCGTTCCGAGGTAAGCCGCGCGCACCTTGTCGCTGTTCTGCACTTCGGCGGGCGTGCCCTCCATCAGGTGCGTGCCGAATTCCATCACCACGATGTGGTCGCAGATGTCCATCACCAGCCCCATGTCGTGCTCGACCAGCAGGATGCTCATGCCTTCGCTGCGCAGCTGCCGCAGCACCTTGCCCAGCGCTTCCTTTTCCTTGTGGCGCAGGCCGGCCGCGGGCTCGTCGAGCAGCAGCAGGGCCGGGTCGGCGCACAGTGCGCGCGCAATCTCCAGCAGGCGCTGCTGGCCCATGGCGAGGTTGCCTGCGATCTCGTGCAGGTAGTCGCCCATGCCTACGCGCTGCAGCTGGCGCTCGGCCTCGCGGAACAGCGCGCGCTCTTCCGTGCGGTCGATGCGCAGCATGGCGGCGACGGCACCTTTGTGGCCGCGCAGGTGGGCGCCCAGCGCCACGTTCTCGAGCACCGTCATGTCGGCCACCATCTTCACGTGCTGGAAGGTGCGCGACACGCCGCGCTGCGCGATCTGTCGCGCGCCCAGCCCGCCGATAGCCTCGCCACGGAAGCGCACCGCGCCGCCCGAAAGCCCGAGCACGCCGGT
Organism: Variovorax sp. Root411; assembly: GCF_001425205.1. Lineage (GTDB taxonomy): Bacteria > Pseudomonadota > Gammaproteobacteria > Burkholderiales > Burkholderiaceae_C > Variovorax. Next base: position 56,913 of record NZ_LMDW01000018.1, on the reverse strand, counting down.
CACGAGGTTGAAGGTGGTCGACTTGCCCGCGCCGTTCGGCCCGATGAGGCCGACGATCTGGCCGGCACGCGTCTGGAAGCTGATGTCGTTCACCGCCACCAGCCCGCCGAAGGTCTTGCGGATGGCCTGCACGTCGAGCACCACCTCGCCGGCAGCCGGCTTGGCGCGCGCGGGCAGGTCCTTCGCATCCTGCCAGTCGACGCTGCGGCGCGGACGCGGCAGGCGCCGGTCGACGAAGGCCCACAGCCCGCTGGGCAGGTACTTGAGCACCAGCACGATCATGATGCCGAACACGATCAACTCGTAGCTGCCGGCCGTGCCGATGAGCTTGGGCAGCAGCACCTGCAATTGGTCTTCGAGCAGCTTGACCACGCCGGCACCTGCGATGGCGCCCCACACGTGGGCCGCGCCGCCGAGCACCGCCATGAACAGGTATTCGATGCCCATTTTCAGGCCGAAGGGCGAGGGGTTCACCGTGCGCTGGAAGTGCGCGAACAGCCAGCCCGAGATCGATGCGAGCATGGCCGCCAGCACGAAGATGCCGATCTTGAAGCGCAGCGTGTTCACGCCCATGGCCTCGGCCATCTGCGAGCCGCCGGCCAGCGAACGGATGGCGCGGCCGCTGCGCGAATCGAGCAGGCGGATCACCGCGAACGCAGCGAGGATCGCGAAAGCCCAGACGACGCCGTAGAACAGCCGCTGCTGGCCGAACTCGAAACCGAACAGCGACAGCCCCTTCACGCCCAGGATGCCGTCGTACTTGCCGAGCGCATCGAGGTTGCCCATGAGGTAGTACAGCGACAGCGCCCACGCGATGGTCGCCAGCGGCAGGTAGTGGCCCGACATGCGCAGCGTGATCGCGCCGATGAACGCGGCGCTGAGGCCGGTGAGCGCCAGGCCGATGAACAGCGTGACCCATGGCGACAGGCCGGTGTTCACCGTGAGGTAGGCGGTGGTGTACGCGCCGATGCCCACGAAGGCCGCCTGCCCGAAGGAGGTGAGGCCGCCGACGCCGGTGAGCAGCACGAGGCCGAGCACGGGCAGCGTGTAGATGCCGATGTAGTTGAGCTGGATGATCCAGAAGTCGGGCAGCGGCAGGAACGGCAGCGCGATCAGCACCAGGATCAGTGCGAGCGGGCCCCAGGTGCGCAGCAGGCTCTTGTCTGGCGCCTGGCTTGAAGAAGGGTTCAGGAGCGCTTCCATCTCAGTGATCCATCGCGTGTTGTGTTTCAGGGCGCTTGCGTTCGCTTCGAGTGCATTCGGGGTGCGTGCACAGGCCGCCGGGTACTCCCCTCCGCGAATGTCCCCCGCTTCGCTCCTCCTTTATTTCGCTGCGGGGAGCACCCGACGCCCTGT
>NZ_LMDW01000018.1:0-55550 GCF_001425205.1 Variovorax sp. Root411 | reverse complement strand
TCTGAACGATCACGACGGCGGGGTGCCTTGCGCAGCGAAATAAAGGAGGAGCGAAGCGGGGGACATTCGCGGAGCAAGGCACCCCGTCGGCGTGAGCGCGCCCCGAATGCCCCACAGAGCGAAAAAAAGAACGGGCGTTCATCAATGCTCCTCATCCGAATGCCCGCTGCGCAACGAGCGCCACAGCAGCACCGGCAGGATGATGGTGAACACGATCACTTCCTTGAACGAACTCGCCCAGAAAGACCCGAAGGCCTCGATCACGCCCACTGCCAGCGCACCGAGCAGTGCACCCGGGTAGCTTGCAAGCCCGCCAACCACGGCAGCCACGAAGCCCTTCAGGCCGATGAGAAAACCGGAGTCGTAGAACACGGTGGTGGTCGGCCCGATCAGCAGGCCCGAGAGCGCACCGATGAGTGCCGTCATCGCGAAAGTGAGCTGCCCCGCCGCCTGGGTGGAAATGCCCATGAGCCGCGCACCCAGCCGATTCACGGCCGTTGCCCGCAGCGCCTTGCCATACAGGCTGCGCTCGAACATCAGGTACAGCAGCACGATCAGCGCGGCCGACATGGCAAAGATGATCAGTGCCTGCCCGCTCACGTTCAGCGGGCCCAGCGCCATCCGCTCGTCCCAGAACGGCGGGTTGCGAAAGCCCTCCGCGCCGAAGAACAACAGCCCCAGCCCCGTCATCGCGAAGTGCACGCCGACCGAGACGATCAGCAGCACCAGCGAACTTGCCCCCGCCAGCGATTGGTACGCCACCCGGTACACCAGCGGCCCGAAGGCCGTGACGATGAACACCGTGAGCAGCGCCTGCACGCCGATCGGCAGGTTGCGCGGGCCGGCCCACGCCGACACCGCGCAGATGATGGCCGGCAGGGCGAAGGTACGCGCTGCCGCCTTCAGCCCGCCCGCCGCGCTGCCGCTGTGGCGCCAGGTCGTGACCAGGTCCATCAGCGCGGCAACGCCCGCCAGTATGAGCAGCAGCCACACCGTGCCCGGCGTCTTGCCGGTCTGGAAGATCGCCAGCGTCAGCGCGCCGTACGCCACGAATTCGCCCTGCGGGATGAAGATGACGCGGGTCACCGTGAAGACAAGCACGATGCCCATGCCCAGCAGGGCATAGATCGCGCCGTTGGTGAGGCCGTCCAGCGTCAGGATGCCGGCGATTGATAAGTCCATGGCGTGAGGCTGCGATTGAAGAGAAGATTACTGCTCGACCTTGAACGCGCCGTTCACCACCTTGAGCATCACGCCGGTCTCGGTCGTGTAGCCCCAGTGGTCCTGCGCCGTCCAGTTGAGTACGCCGTGCGCGAGCACCGTGCGGCCCATGTTCTCGAGTGCATCGCGCAGCGCGGCACGGAATTCCGGCGTGCCGGGCTTGGCCTTCTTGAGTGCAACAGGTACGGCCTTCTCGAGCACCGTGAGCGCGTCGGCCGAATGGCCGGCGAACTGGTTGCGCGAGCCGGGGCCATAGACCTTCTCATAGCCCTGCACGAAGGCGACCGCGGCCGCCTTCGACGGATGGCTGTCGGGCAGCTGCTCGGCCACGGTGGCGGGGCCGGACACCACGAAGGTGCCTTCGGCGTCCTTGCCGGCGGTGCGCATCAGGTCTTGCGTGGCGGCGGCATGCGTCTGGTAGACCTTGCCCTTGTAGCCGCGCTCCATCACCGCCTTTTGCGGCATGCCTGCGCCGCTGCCCGAGGCGACGATCAGGATCGCATCCGGGTTGGCCGACGTGAGCTTCAGCACCTGGCCGGTCACGCTGGTGTCGGAGCGCGCGAAGCGCTCGGTCGCAACGATCTTGATGCCGTTCTTGGCGCCCTCGGCGGTCAGCGCCTTGAGCCACAGTTCGCCATACGCGTCGGTGTAGCCGAGGAAGCCGACCGTCTTCACGTTCTGCTTCTTCATGTGCGCGACCACCGCATAGGCCATCACGTCGTTCGACTGCGGCATGCGGAAGAACCACTTGTCCTTGCCCGGCGGCAGGCTGGCGGGCGAGGTCGCGATTTGGGGCGTGCCGGCTTCGGCGGTCACGTCGGCCATCGGAATGGCGACCGGCGTGGCGCTGGAGCCGATGATCACGTCGGCCTTGTCTTCCGTCACCAGGCGCTGCGCATCCTTCACGCCGGTGGTCGGATCGGTGGCGTCGTCGAGCACGACCACCTTGAGCGTCTCGCCCGCGATGGCCTTGGGCCAGATCATGATGCCGTTCTTCACCGGAATGCCCAGGCCGGAGGCCGGGCCGGTGAGGGGCTGCACCACGCCGATGGTGATGTCGGCATGGGCCATGCCCATGGCCATGAGCGCCAGCACGGCGGCGAGGGTGGTCTTTTTCTTGAATGTCATCGATGTCTCCTGAAGGAAGCGGGATGGAAGCGGGTTTGAAGAGTCAGCGCGGCGCCATGCGCAGTGCACCGTCGAGGCGGATCACTTCGCCGTTGAGGTGCCCGTTGGTGACGATATGGCAGGCCAGCTCGGCGAACTCCGAGGGCTTTCCCAGGCGTGGCGGGAACGGGATCGACGCGGCCAGCGACTGCTGCACGGCTTCGGGCAGTTCGTTCATGAGCGGCGTGGCGAACAGGCCGGGCGCCACGGTGCACACGCGAATGCCGTGCTGGGCCAGATCGCGCGCCATGGGCAGCGTCATGCCCACGAGCCCGCCCTTCGATGCGCTGTAGGCCTGCTGGCCCACTTGGCCGTCGAACGCGGCGGCCGAGGCGGTGAACATCATCACGCCGCGTTCGCCGTTGTCCAGCGCGGGCAGCTTGGCGCAGGCGGCTGCGAACAGGCGGCTCACGTTGTAGCTGCCGATCAGGTTGATGGTGACCACGCGCGTGAAGTCTTCCAGCGGCGCGGCGCTGCCGTCGCGCTGCACGATGCGTTTGGCGCTGCCGATGCCGGCCACGTTCATGAGGATGCGCGCGGGGCCATGGGCGGCGGCAGCCTTGTCCAGTGCGGCGGTCACGCTGGCGGCGTCGGTGATGTCGCAGGCGCACGCCACGGCGCAGCCGTTGCCAAATTCTTTGCCGATCTCGGCGGCGATCTTCTCGGCCTGCTCGGCGTTGCGGTCGAGCACGGCCACCTTCGCGCCCAGGCGCGCCAGTTCGCGGGCGGTGGCTTCGCCGAGGCCGGAGGCGCCGCCGGTCACGATGGCGGCTTGTCCCTGGATGTGCATGATGGATTCCTTCCGGTGAGATTCAGTGTTGGGGAACGATGGTGAAAGGCAGGCTGCCGCCGTGCAGGGCGTCCACCAGCTGGGCGCGGTGCTGGAGCACGGCGCGCTGGTTGATGGAGCCCTTGTCGGTGATCTCGCCCTTGTCGAGCGATGGCGGCTCGGCCATCAGGTGGGCACGCGCCACGCGGGTGGCGCTGCCGGTGGATTCGGCCGCCAGCTTGTCGAACACCTGCTGGAAGTGCTGCTGCACCGGCGCGCTTTCCAGCACCTCCTGCAGGCTCGCGCCGTCGGGCAGGCCGCCGAGCGCGCGCACGGCGGGTGTGGGCACCAGCAGTGCGCCGATCTCCTTCAGGTTGATGCCGGTGAGGACGGCGTCCTGCACGTAAGGCGCGCAGGCCGCGATGATCCTGGCGCGCATGGGGCCCACGCTCACGAAGGTGCCGGTGCTGAGCTTGAAATCCTCGGCAATGCGGCCGTCGAACTTCAAGCCCTTGTGGAGGTCGTTCTCGTCGATCCACTTCACGGCATCGCCCGAGCAGTAGAAGCCCTCTTCGTCGAAAGCCTCGCGCGTGGCCTCGGGGTTGCGCCAGTAGCCGGGCGTGATGTTGGGGCCGCGGTAGCGCACCTCGACCTTGCCGTCTACCGGCACAAGCTTGAGTTCGAGCCCCGGCGTGGGCACGCCGATGTCGCCGGCCTGCACGTTCGGGCTGTTCACGGCCACGCAGAAGGGACAGCCCTCGGTCATGCCCAGGCCCGTGTTCATCACGATGCGCTCGCCCACCTCGCGCTCGGCGCTTTCGAACAGCGAATCCCAGATGGGCTGAGAGAGCGCGGCGGCGGCAAAGAAGAACATCTTCACGCGGCTGAGCAGGTTCTTGCGCAGCTGCTCGTCGGTCTTCATAGTGTGCGCGATCACCTCGAACCCGGTGGGCACGTTGAAGTACACCGTGGGCGCGATCTCGCGCAGGTTGCGGATGGTCTCGGCCATGCCCTTGGGCGTGGGCTTGCCCTCGTCCAGATACAGCGTGCCGCCGTTGTAGATGACGATGCCGAAGTTGTGGTTGCCGCCGAACGTGTGGTTCCACGGCAGCCAGTCCACCAGCACCAGCGGCTCCTCGGCCAGCACGGGCATGGACTGGTTCATCTGCTGCAGGTTGGCGGCCCACATGCCATGCGTGACGATCACGGCCTTGGGCAGCTTGGTGGAGCCCGAGGTGAACATGAACTTGGCGATGCTGTCGGCGGTGATGGCGTCGTGCGCCGCATCCACGGCGGGCGTGGCGGGCGTCGCCAGCAGGTCGCTGAACGGCACCGTGCCGCGGCCCTCGATGCCGCCGCTGCCCAGCACCACCTGCACGTCGGCGGGCACGGTGGCTTGGATGGCGCGTTCGAACCGCGCGGCGTCGCTGGCAAACACCAGGCCCGGCGTCAGCGTATCCAGCACGTGGCGCAGCTTGTCGTAGTCCTGGCTGATGGTGGAGTACGCGGTGGACACCGTGCACTGCGGCACGCCGGCCACCAGGCAGCCCAGCGACAGCAGGGCATGGTCCAGGTCGTTCTCGCTCAGGATGGCGACGGGTCGCTCGGCGCTCAGGTGCATGTCGAGTAGCGCCTGCGCGATGTTGCGCGCAGCCTGCCAAGCCTGGCCGTAGCTGACGTGGCGCCAGTCGCCCAGGCTGCCATCGGCATTCTTCACGCGCTGGGCCATCCACGTGCGCTCGGGCGCCACCTGCGCCCAGTGCGCCAGCCGGTCGGTGAGGCGCACGGGGTGCGGCTGCAGGGCCTGCGCGGCTTCGACATAGACCACGCCGTTGCCCGCAGCGCGGGTGCGCACTTCGGTGACCCCGAAACGCAGGGGGCGGTAGCGGGGGGTGGAGGGGTTTGCAGTCATCAGGGGCTTTCCGTGCGCGCGATGTGCCTCAGTCCTTCTTGACCTTGGCCGCCTTGCCGTCGAGGAAGGCGCGCACGCGGGCCTTGGCCTCGGGTGCGCTCTGTGCGATGGCGGCCATCATGGCTTCGGTCATCAGGCCCTGGTCGGACGGCTGCTCGGCAATGCGGGGCAGCGCGTGCATCAGCGCGTAATTGGTCAGCGGAGCGTTCTGGGCGATGCGCTGGGCCAGCTCGAAGGCCTTGTCGAACGCGGTGCCGGTGGGCACGAGGTACTGCGCAAAGCCGACCTTCTCGCCGTCCACGGCGTTGTAGACGCGGCCGGTCATCATCATGTCGGTCATGCGGGCCGTGCCGATCAGGCGCGGAATGCGCACCGCGCCGCCGCCGCCCACGAAGATGCCGCGCGAGCCTTCGGGCAGTGCGTAGAACGTCGATTCGTCGGCCACGCGGATGTGGCAGGCGCTGGCAAGTTCCAGCCCGCCACCCACCACGGCACCGTGCAGCGCGGCCACCACGGGCACGGGGCCGAACTGCACGCGATCAAGCGCCGCATGCCACATGCGCGAGTGGTGCAGGCCCTGGCCGGCATCGCGCTCCTTGAGTTCGCTGAGGTCCAGCCCCGAGCAGAAATGCTCGCCCTGGCCGTCGATCACGGCCGCGCCCACGGTGGCAGGCAGGGTGTCCATCACATCGCGCAGCGCGAGGATCAGGCCGTCGTTCAAGGCGTTGCGCTTGGCGGGGCGGGTGAGGCGGATGACCGCGATTTCCTCGCGTTCGCCGCGGATTTCCAGGGAGATGTCGGTGGACTGGGTCATGGTGATGTCTGTAAGTTGACGAAATTATGATTATTGAAAATAACTAAAACAAGGTGAGAGCCGGGCTCTTTTCTAGGTGCTTTCCCTAGCCTCTTCCAGCAAGCCATATGGTTATAGTAAATAACTAAATGCAGCCCTCAGGAACAAGGAAACCGCCGTGAACGCCTTCATCCCCTACGGTATCTACTGGTCGTCGCCCTTTGCCAAGTGGCAGGGCTCCCTGGCCAACCTCAATGCGCTGCCGCTGGCCGCCAAGGTGGGCCAGCAGGCACTGGCGGCGCGCGGCTACGACCTCGCGGCGGTGGACCTGGCCATCCTGGGCATCACCAATCCGCAAAAGGGCAGCTTCTACGGCCTGCCGTGGGTCACGGGCCTCATGGGCATCGACCGCGTGGCCGGCCCCACCGTGCAGCAGGCCTGCGCCACCAGCGTGCGCGCGCTGCAGATGGCCGCGCAGGAGGTGGCGTGCGGCACCGCCAGCAGCGCGCTGCTGGTGATGGCGGACCGGCAGTCCAACGGCCCGGTCGTGTACTACCCCGACTCCAGCGGCACCGGCGGCTACGGCATCACCGAGCACTGGGTGCCCGACAACATGGCGCACGACCCCTACGCCAAGAACGCGATGCTGCAGACCGGCGAGAACGTGGCCGCGCGCTATGGCATCAGTACCGAAGAGCAGCACGCGCTGAAGCTGCATCGCTACATCCAGTACCAGCAGGCGCTGGCCGACGATCGCGCGTTCCAGAAGCGCTACATGGCCGACGTGCCGCTGAGCGATTCAAAGTTCCGCAAGCAGACCGGCACGCTCGCCACCGACGAAGGCATCTTCCCGACCACCGCCGAGGGCCTGGCCAGGCTCAAGCCCGTGAAGGAAGGAGGCACCGTGACCTTCGGCGGGCAGACCCATCCGGCCGACGGCAACGCTGGCGCCATCGTCACCACGCGCGACCGTGCGCGCGCGGCCTCCATCGACCCCGGCATCGAGATCGAGATCCTCGGCTTCGGCATGGCGCGTGTGGAGGCCGGCTACATGCCCATGGCGCCAGTGCCCGCCACCTTCAATGCCCTGAAGCACGCGGGCCTCGCCGTGAAGGACGTGGACGCCATCAAGACCCACAACCCGTTCGCCGTGAACGACATCGCCCTGGCGCGTGACACGGGCTTCGCGTGGGAGCGCATGAACAACTTCGGCAGTTCCATCATCTGGGGCCACCCGCAGGCGCCCACCGGCATGCGCGCCATCATCGAACTCATCGAAGAACTGGTGCTGCGCGGCGGCGGCGTGGGCCTGTTCACCGGCTGCGCCGCGGGCGACACCGGCTATGCCACCGTGCTGCGCGTGACCGACAGCAAAACCCAGAAAGTTTGATCCATGACAACCGAACATTCCTTCTCCGCTCCCCTGAACGCCTGGCTGATCGACGGCGTGCGCACGCCGATGGTCGACTACTGTGGGCCCCTGGGCCATGTGTCGCCCACCGACATGGGCATCAAGGTCGCCCGTGCGGCTCTGGAGCGCAGCGGCGTGCCCGCCGCCGACGTGAACTCGGTCATCACGGGATCGATGGCGCAGGCCGATTTCGACGCCTTCGTGCTGCCGCGCCACATCGGCCTGTACGCGGGCGTGCCGCAGAGCGTGCCGGCCATCCTGGTGCAGCGCATCTGCGGCACGGGGTTCGAGCTGTTGCGCCAGGCCGCCGACCAGATCGCGCTGGGCTATGCCGACGTGGCGCTGGTGGTGGGCACCGAGTCCATGACGCGCAACCCCATTGCCGCCTACACGCACCGCACCGGCTTCAAGCTGGGCGCCCCGGTGGAGTTCAAGGACTTCCTGATGGAAGCGCTGATCGACACCGCGGGCCCGGTCACGATGATCGAGACCGCCGAGAACCTGGCGAAGAAATACGGCATCACCCGCGAAGACGTGGATGCCTATGCCGCCCGCTCGTTCGAGCGAGCGCTCCAGGCCCAGGCCGATGGCTTCCTGGCCGGCGAGATCGTGCCGGTGGCGAGCGAGAAATTCGCACTCGAAGGCTATGCCACGCGCGGCATCACGCTGCCTCGCAAGGTGGCGCAGCTCGACCGCGACACTCACCCGCGCCCCTCGCCCATCGAGGCCCTGGCGGGCTTGCGCACCGTGTACCCGGGTGGCGTGCAGACGGCTGGCAACAGCTCGGCCCTGGTCGATGGCGCCGTGGGTGCCGTGGTGGCCAGCGATGCGTATGTTCAGCAGCGCGGCTTGAAGCCCCTGGCGCGCCTGCGCGGTGCGGCGGCGGTGGGCGTGGCGCCCGAATACATGGGCATCGGCCCGGCCCCCGCCATCCGCGCGCTGCTGGCGCGCACCGGGCTCACGCTGGACGACATCGGCCTGTTTGAAATCAACGAAGCCCAGGGCGCGCAGACCATCGCCGTGGAGCGCGAACTGGGCCTCGACCGCGACAAGCTCAACGTCAACGGCGGCGCCATCGCGCTGGGCCACCCGTTGGCCGCCACCGGCCTGCGCCTCACGGTGACGCTGGCGCGCGAGCTGCGCCGGCGCGGCCTGCGCTACGGCATTTCCAGCGCCTGCGTGGGCGGCGGGCAGGGCATGGCGCTCCTCATCGAAAACCCCGAGGCCTGAGAGCCCCGGAACCCGCACACCCGATACCCGGAACACACACACCATGAAAATCATCACCGCCGCCCAAGCCGGGGCCCTCATTCCCGACGATGCCACCATCTTCCTGGGCGGCCTGGCCGTCTCCAGCCTGCCCGAGGAAGTGCTCAAGGGCGTGGAAAAGAACTTCCTCGACACGGGCCACCCGCGCAACGTGACGACCTGGGCCTGCGGTGCCATCGGCAACAGCAAGGACGCGGGCATGGTGCATTTCGCCCACCCCGGCATGATCAAGCGCACCGTGGCGGGCCACTTCGGCCAGACCGGCGCCGAGATGATGAAGATGGTGTTCGACGGCGAGGTGGAGGCCTACAACTTCCCGCAGGGCAGCCTCTCGCACCTCACGCGCCATATCGCCAGCCGCAGCCCCGGGCTGCTGACCAAGGTGGGCCTGGGCACCTTCGTGGACCCGCGCATCGAAGGCGGCAAGCTCAACAGCAAGTCCACCGAAGATCTGGTGAAGCTCGTGGAGTTCAACGGCGAGGAATGGCTGTTCTACCCCTCGCCCAAGGTCGACGTCGCCATCATCCGCGGCACGCTGGCCGATGAGAACGGCAACATCACGCTCGACAAGGAAGGCGTGCTGCTCGAGCAGATCAGCATTGCCCACGCGGCCAAGGCCAGCGGCGGCATCGTCATTGCGCAGGTGGAGCGCATCGTCAAGGCCGGCAGCCTGCACCCCAAGTCGGTGAAGGTGCCGGGCGTGTCGGTCGACTACGTGGTGGTCAGCCAGCCCGAGAACCACATGCAGACCATCACCACGCAGTTCAGCCCGGCGCTGTGCGGCGACGTGCGCGTGCCGCTCAATTCGCTGGAGCCGATGGCGCTGGACGAGCGCAAGGTCATTGCCCGCCGCACGGCGCTGGAGCTGACCCCCGGCGCCATCACCAACCTGGGCATCGGCATTCCGGCCGGCGTGCCTTCGGTGGCGGCGGAAGAGGGCGTGTCCGACCAGTTCATCCTGAGTGTGGAAAGCGGCATCACCGGTGGCATCCCGGCGCAGCTCGGAGACTTTGGCACCGCCTACAACGCCGACGCCATCATCGAGCAGTCGCTGCAGTTCGACTTCTACGACGGCGGCGGCCTGGACGCGAGCTTCCTGGGCTTGGCCCAGGTAGACAACCACGGCAACGTGAACGTGAGCAAGTTCAACGGCCGCCCCGTGGGTTGCGGCGGCTTCGTAAACATCACGTGCGCCACGAAGAATCTGGTGTTCTGCGGCACTTTCACCGCCGGCGGCCTGCAGGTGAAGGTGGCCGACGGCCAGCTCGCCATCGTCAAGGAAGGCAAGTCGCGCAAGTTCATCGAGAAGGTGGAGCAGATCACCTTCAACGGGCTGGATGCCGCACGGCGCCAGCAGAACGTGCTGTTCGTCACCGAACGCGCGGTGTTCGATCTGACCACCGACGGGCTGGAGCTGATCGAGATCGCGCCGGGCATCGACCTGGAGCGCGACGTGCTGGCGCACATGGGGTTCAGGCCGATCATGCGCGATGTGAAGACGATGGACCCGGGGCTGTTCCGCGCGCAGTGGGGTGGCCTGGCGCAGGCCATGGCCGAGAAGTCGCGCGTCGAGTGAAGTACCTCCGATAGCGCTCGCGTCGTCTTCGGCCCTGCGCTCCGGCGCAGCGCCAGGGGGAACTTCATCCCCGCGAATACACCTTCTGCAGCAGCCGGATCAGCGTCTTGCGCTCGGCGGCCGTCAGGCGCCCGGTGGCGTCCATCTCCAGGTCCGCGGCGGTCTGCTCGGCCTGCGCGGTCAGATCCATCCCTGCCGGCGTGAGGTGCAGGCCCAGGGCGCGTCCGTCGCTCGGGTGCGGGCGGCGTTCGATCAACCCACGCCGCTCCAGCGCGGCGATCAGTCCCACCAGGTTGGGCGGCAGCACATCGAGCGTGGCGCACAGCTGGCGCGAGGTGATGCCGGGGTTGTGCGCCATCAGCGACAGTACCGAGAAATCCACCACCTTCAGGCCGTATACCGCCATGCGCTCCATGAACACCTCGATGACGGCCAGGGAGGCGCGGCGCGCGTTGTAGCCCACGAGCGTGCGAAGGAAGGCGGTGTCCACGGACCCGGTCGGGGGCGTCGGTGTGGCCGGGACCGTGGGGGCCGTCTTTTTCTTGATGGGTTGGACGCTGGGCATGGGGTGATTGTGCCGAGGCGACGCAACAGTGGGCTTGCGAAGCCGCAGAGGCGCTCGTGGAACGCAGCCGCCCGCATTACGCGCGCATCGGCGCGCGGCTCTTCTCGTTGTTGACGGTGACGAATTTCCTGAGCAACGCCATGAAATCTCCGCGCTCCTTCTCGCTCAGCGAGCCCAGGAGGGCATCTTGCATCTGTGCCATCGCGGGCACCATCTCTGCGAGCAAGTCCTCGCCGGCGGTCGTGAGGCGCAACTCGCGCTGTCCACGCGCCAGCATCTTGCGGGTGATCAATCCCTTCGTTTCCAACCGCGCAGCGATGTCGGCAGTGCTGGAGGTATCGAGGGCCACCTGCTGGGCCAGGGTGATCTGGTCGATGCCCGGCTTGTCCTGCAAGACGCGCATCGCGGCATATTGCACCGGCGTGACGTCGCGGCCCAGCGTCTCGTGAAATACCGACACTGCGATCTGATGGGCGCGCCGGATGAGGTGACCCGGCTGGTCGTTGATGTCGATCGCGACGGTATCGGACTTGCTGAGGGACATGATGGAGAATACAGATCGGCTTCGGCAGCGCAGAAGCCCGCGATCTTACCGAGGCTCTCTCGCTTCAAGCGCCCTACAGGTCGAGCACGAGGATCGGCGAACGCGACCGCGAGCAGCAGGGCGTGAACTGATCGTTGGCTGCCTGTTCCTCGGGCGTCAGGTACATGTCCTTGTGGTCGGGCTCGCCTTCGAGCACGCGCGTGAGGCATGTGCCGCACACGCCCTGCTCGCACGAAGTGGCCACCTCGATGCCCGCCGCCGCGAGGGCCTGCACCACCGTCTTGTCCTTGGGCACCGCAACGATGCGACCGGAGCTCGCGAGCTTGACCTCGAAGGCCGCATCGGCGTCCGACTTGACCACCTCGGCCGAGAAGAATTCGTAGTGGAGCTGGTCGACGGGCCAGCCGGCGGTGCGTGCAGCGTCGAGCACCCAGTCCATGAAGCCCTTGGGGCCGCACACGTACAGGTGAACGCCCGTCTTCGGAGTTTGGACGATGGTCGGAAGCGAAAACTTCTGCGTTTCATCCCCGTCATCGAAGTGAAATTGCACCAGGGAAGCGAATGGCGCTTGCGCGATGCGCTCGACAAACGCCGTGCGTTCCTGCGAACGCGTGCAGTAGTGCATGTCAAAGGCCGCGTTGGCGACGGCGAGCCGCTCTGCCATGCACAGGATGGGCGTCACACCGATTCCGCCGGCAATCAGCACGCTGTGCGCGGCGCCGTGCGCCAGCGGGAAGTGGTTCTTCGGTGCGCTGATGCGAAGCGCGTCGCCCTCCTTGACGAGGTCGTGCATCGTTTGCGATCCGCCGCGCGATGCAGGATCGCGCAGCACCCCGATCAGATAACGATGGCTTTCGCTCGGGTCATTGCACAGCGAGTACTGGCGCGTGACACCGTTCGGCATGTGCACGTCGATGTGCGAACCGGCCGAGAACGCCGGCAGGGCGCCTCCATCTTCCCGCACCAGCTCGAACGTGCAGATGTCCAGCGCTTCGACGTGCTTGCGTGCAACGCGTACGTTGAGTTCGGAGGCGTTCATTCGGTGACCTCCTGCTTGCTGGAAGCTTCGTCTTCCTGTGCGATCAGGCGTTCGATGACACGGCGCGACTGCACGCCGCCGGAATCGATGTTGAGCTTGAGCAACTGGCGTTGCGGGTGCGCGAGCAGGTTGCGCTGCTGCGATTCGAGCATCTCGAGGTCTTCGCTGAAGATCTTGCCCTGGCCTTCGCGGATCGATGCGGTGAGCGCCTTGTCGTGCGGCTGAAAATTGCGCGCCATGCCCCAGAAGTACCAGATCGAGGTTTCCGTTTCGGGCGTGATGAAGTCGACCACGATGCTCGACACCTTGTGCGCCGCGTCGGCGTGGTAGCCACCCTTGCCGGCATGTGCGACGCCGACTTCGATCAGCACGTGGCTCGGCGGCGTGAAACGGCAGATTTGCCAGCGGTCGACCGGCACGTCGTCGGCCAGGTGGTTGCCGCGCAGCGCCATGCGCCAGAAAGGGGGCGCCATGATGTTTTCCATGTGGCGCGCGGTGGTGACGGTGTCGCCTTCGGTGACGGTCTTGGTCGGCGTCTCGTCGATCTCCTTCTGGCCGATGCTGGTCGCGTGCACGTAGGTCTCGTGCGTCAGGTCCATCAGGTTGTCGATCATGAGCCGGTAGTCGCACTGGATGTGGAAGAGGCCGCCGCCGTAGGCCCAATCCGGGCTTTCGGCCCACTCGAGGTGATGCAGCTTGGCCGGATGGGCCAGGGCCGGGTCGCCGGGCCACACCCAGACAAAACCGTAGCGCTCGATCACCGGGAAGGACCGGATCGCGGGGAATCCACGCACGCGCTGGCCGGGCATGGCGACCGTCTTGCCGTCGCAGCCCATCTCCAGGCCGTGATAGCCGCACACGAGCTTGCCTTCGACGACCGAGCCGAGCGAGAGCGGCGCGCCCCGATGCGGACAAAAATCCTCCAGCGCCGCAGCCTTGCCTTCAGCCGCACGGTACAGCACGAGCTTCTCGCCGCAGATCATCCGGCCCAGTGGCTTGTCGTCGATTTCATTGGCGGTGCAGGCCACGTACCAGGCATTTTTCGGGAACATGTGTGTGTCTCCTTGAGATTTCCGGGAAAGAAAAGAAACCGGCTCAGTGCGCACCGATCACGGTGCCTGTGGAATGCCGTGCGGCGTTTCGGCGCAGCGCCAGCACCGCCGCCATCGCCGCGACCAGCGGCAGCGCATAGGCGTAGTAGAGCGTGGGTGCCTGCGAGCCGCCGTCGAGCAGCATCCCGGCAATCAGCGGCGCGAGGATGGCACCGATGCGTCCGATGCCGATGGCCCAGCCCATGCCGGTCGTGCGCACCGCCGCCGGATAGATGACCGGCGCGAACGCATAAAGGCCGGCCATCGAGCCGAAGATGAATGCGCCGATCAGGAAGGCAATCGCGAACGACGCACCGAGGTGACCGGTAGAGGCGCCGAAGGCAGCCATGGCGACGGCGGTCATCGTCAGGCTGGCAGCCGTCAGCCGGCCAAGGTCCAGCCGGGCGGCCAGCAGCCCGAACAGGCTGCCGCCGACGATGCCCCCGATGTTCAGCAGCACGCCGCCGGTGATCCCCTGGCGGGCCGAGAGCCCCGCCGAAACCAGCAGCTTCGGCGTCCAGCTGAGCGCGAAGTAGAAGCTGAACATGAGCAGGAAGAATGCGGCCCAGAGCAGCAGCGTCGAGCGGGCCAGACCGCCGTTGAACAGGCCCGGAATCGTGTTGGCAGGGCGTTCGCCAACGGCCGGGAGCGGCGGGAGTTCGGCCAGTTCGGTGCGCTGCATTTTCCGCAGCAGGGCGTTGAGCTTTTGCAGCGCGCCAGCCGGGCGCCTCGAAGTGAGGAAATCGACGGATTCCGGTAGCCGCCAGAGCACCAGCGGAATCATGGCGACGGTGGCGAGGCCGCCGAAGACGAAGACCGAGCGCCACCCGTAGGCCTCGAGCAGCACTGCGGCGATGCTGCCACCGATCGTCGCGCCGATGGGATAGCCCGTCGCCTGCAGCGCGACAGCCGTGCTGCGCCACTTGTTCGAGGCGAATTCGGCCGTGATGACGCCGACGCTGGCCAGCATTCCGCCGATGCCGAGCCCCGTGAGTGCGCGCAGGGCCGCCAGTTGGGTGCTGCTTTGCGCCAGCGCCGAAAGCCCCATGCCAAGCGCGATCACGACGAGGCACAGGAGGATGATGGCCTGGCGCCCGAATCGGTCGGCGAGGGGCGCGAGGAACAGCGAACCGGCCGCCATGCCAAACAGTCCGGCACTGAACAGCACGCCGAGCTGGGCGCCGCTGAGCTTCCATTCGGCCGAGACGCTGGCGGCGGTGAATGCCATCACCAGCACGTCGAAGCCGTCGAGCATGATGAGCGTGATGCAGATGGCGATCGCGCTCCATTGGAATCTGCTCATGGGACCTTCGTCCAGGTCACGGCGCAAGGCGTGTTTCATCGTTGTCTCCTGAAGGGAAATACAAGCGCAGTCGCACGAAGCTTTTTTTGAGTGCGAGGCGACATTCAGCACACTGAATATGACAATCAGTGTACTGAATGAAGGACCGGAGCTTGCTGAGGGGAAACCCTGATGGAAATCGATAGGGCGTCCCGCCCTTCCTGGCTGGGGCGGCGGGGTCCAGGCCCGACGTGATGTCGGGGCCCCCTGAAGGCGCGAGTGGAGGGGCGCTACGCGTCCGCCTCTTCCTTCGTTGCCTCGTTTTCGTCGATCCGATCCCAGTCGCGCCCCGAGCGCCGCTGCCGCTCCTCGCGCTCGCGCGCCATTTGTTCCTCGAACTGCTGGCGGCCCGCCTTGTTGGCCGCGATCAGCTTGGCGCGGTCCTTGTAGTGCGGATAGATCTCGTCGCTGAGCTTGATATTCCGACGGCGAAAGCGCATGGCCGATTCGCGCGCTTCATGCGCCGGCCAGCCCAGTGCCTCGAGCGTGGTGCGGGCGCTGCGCAGCGATGATTCGAACACCTCGCGCTCCACGTCCGTCACGCCACGGTCGCGCAGCTGGAACAGGTGGGTCACGTTGCGGGCCCGCGCGATGATGCGCGCCTGCGGAAAGTTCTCCCGCACGAGATCGACGATTTCGAGCGACTGCTCGATGTCGTCCACCGCCACCACGATGGCCTTGGCCGAACCGGCGCCCGCGGTGCGCAGCAGGTCGAGCCGCGTGGCATCGCCATAGAACACGCGAAAGCCGAACTGGCGCAGGCCTTCGACGGTGTCGGCGTCGTGGTCGAGCACGGTCACGCGCAGGCCCTGCGACATGAGCATGCGGCCGACGATCTGGCCGTATCGGCCGAAGCCGCAGATCAGCACCTTGGCGTCCTGCTGCTCCGAAATCTCTTCCAACTGCGGACCGCCATTTTGGCTGTAGCGCGGCAGCACGAACTTGTCGAGCAGCACCAACAGCAGCGGCGACAGCAGCATCGACAGCGCCACCGCTCCGATCAGCAGCGAGGTGATCTCGGGCGGCAGCACGTCCGGCCCCGCGGCCTGGAACACCACGAACGCGAACTCGCCGCCTTGCGCCAGCAGCAGCGTGAACACCGGGCGCTCCTGGTAGGCAATGCCCATGGCCTTGGCGAGCGAATAGATCACCACCAGCTTGACGGCCATGAAGCCGACCACCAGCATCGCCATGACCCAGGGGCTCGCAATGAGTACGCCGAAGTTGATCGACATGCCCACGGCGATGAAGAACAGGCCGAGCAGCAGGCCCTTGAAGGGCTCGATGTCGGTTTCGAGCTCGCGCCGGTATTCGCTCTCGGCCAGTAGCACGCCGGCCAGGAAGGCGCCGAGCGCCATCGACAGGCCGACCGCCTGCATCAGCGCGGCGATGGCCACCACCAGCAGCAGGGCGGCGGCGGTGAAGATCTCGGGCGTGTCGCTGCGCGCGATCCAGCGCAGGATGGGACGCAGCAGCAGCCGGCCGCCGAGGATGATGCCGCCGATCACGCCGATGATCTTCGCGGCTTCCAGCGCGCGTTCGAGGCCGGTGATGGACTGCTCGGCCGCGGTGGCGCCTGCGAGCAGCGGCAGCAGCGCGAGGATCGGAATCGCGGCCACGTCCTGGAACAGCAGGATCGAGAAGCCGGCCTGGCCGCTGGGCGTCTTCAGCAGGTTGCGCTCGCCGAACACCTGCAGCGCGATGGCGGTGGACGACAGCGCGAGGCCCAGCGCGGCCACCAGTGCCACGCGCCATTCGGCGCCTACGGCCCAGCCCGCGGCGAACAGCACCGCGGCGCAGCTCAGCACCTGCGCGGCGCCCCAGCCGAAGATGGGGCGGCGCAGGTTCCACAGGCGTTTGGGTTCGAGTTCGAGGCCCACGAGGAACAGCATCAGCACCACGCCGAACTCGGCGAAGTGCAGCACGTCCTCGACGCTGGACACGAGGCCCAGCCCCCAAGGGCCGATGGCAATGCCGGCCACGAGGTAGCCGATGATCGAGCCGAGGCCCAGGGCCTTCGACAGCGGCACCACCAGCACGGCGGCGCCCAGGTAGATCAGGCTGTTGGTCAGCCAGGCGGGTGCGTGTTCCATTCAGGCCGCCTTGCCGTTGTCTGCGGCCGTGGCCGCGAGGCCGTGGGCCATGGCAGCCTGGAAGGCGCTGGAGACCACAGGGCCGATGTCGTCGGTGTCGGCCGGCCGGTCGCTCTCGGGCACGGGGCAGGCCACGCAGACGTCGATCTCCTCGATCTCCGGCCAGTCGGGGTAGCTGCCGAGGCGCTGGGCAAAGGTTTCGACGTGCGACGCCACGTCCGCCTCGCTGGCGCTGCGCGCGCCGTAGAAGACCAGCGGCGGCAGGAAGCGCATGCCGCACAGCGCGGCGGTCTGCTCGTAGGGCGGCAGGAAGGCGTCGAAGAAATAGCGGTGGTAGTTCTGCGGGTGGTACGCGGCCTCGGGGCTGCCGGTGGTGGCGACCAGCCAGAGATCCTTGCCCTGCAGCGCCGTGCCGCCGGGGCCGTAGGCCCAGCCGTAGCCGAGCACCTCGTCGACCCAGAGTTTTTGCAGCGCGGGCATCGAGTACCACTGGATCGGGTGCACCAGCACCACCAGGTCGGCCTTGGCGAGCCGGGCCTGCTCGGCTTCGACGTCGATGGCGAAGTCGGGGTAGCTGCCGTAGAGGTCGTTGACGTCGATGCCCGGCACGGCGCGCGCGGCGGCGAGCATGCGGCGGTTGACGCGCGAGTCGCGCCAGTGCGGGTGGGCCGCGAGCACATAGATGCCGCCGGAATTTCCCGTGGATGTTGTTGTCGTCATCCTGCGAACATAGCGCAGTCAAGGCCGGGCCACCGGTTCGCCGGGCAACAGGGCGCCAGCGATTGCGCCGGGCTCCCGGTTTTCCCTGAGCCAGGTTGTCGCAAGCCCGACAGCTGCGCGATCGCCCCAGCCGCCAGAATGCCCGCATGACCAAAAAGACATTCCAGACCCTTCAGGATCTCGCCGCCTGCGTCGGCCAGGAAGTCGCCGTGAGCGACTGGATCACCATCACGCAGGAGCAGGTCAACCAGTTCGCCGAGGCGACGGGCGACCACCAATGGATCCATATCGATGTCGAGCGGGCCAAGGCCGGCCCGTTCGGCGGGCCGATCGCCCATGGGTTCCTCACGCTGTCGCTGCTGCCGCGCTTTTTCGAGACGGCGATCGACGTGGTCGAATCGCGCATGGGCGTGAACTACGGCATGAACCGGGTGCGCTTCATGTCGCCGGTGCCGGTGGGCAAGCGGCTGCGCGCCCGCATGAAGCTGCTGAGCTCGGAGCCGATCGCCGACGATGGCTTCCAGATGACCTGGGAAGTCACCATCGAGCTCGAAGGCACCGCCAAGCCTGCGTGCGTGGCCGAGTCGGTGGTGCGCCGCTACCGCTGAGGCGTCGGGCTTTTTCCGTTTCAGCCGAAGCCGTTCTGCCGCCAGGCCTCGAACACCGTCACGGCTACTGCATTCGAGAGATTCAGGCTGCGCTGGCCCTCGCGCATCGGCAGGCGCAGGCGCTGCGGCTCGGCGAAGCCGTCGCGCACCGAGGGTGGCAGGCCGCTGGTCTCCGAGCCGAACACCAGCCAGTCACCGGGCTGGAAGCGCACGTCGTGCACGGCCCGCGTGCCGCGCGTGGTGAGGGCGAACATGCGCTCGGCGGCCGGTTGCTCCGTGGCGAGCAGCGCTTGCCAGTCGGCGTGGCGCTTCACTTCGGCGTACTCGTGGTAGTCGAGCCCGGCGCGGCGCAGCAGACGGTCGTCCATCGAAAAACCGAGCGGCTCGACGAGGTGCAGCGTGCAGCCGGTGTTGGCGGCGAGCCGGATCACGTTGCCGGTGTTCGGCGGGATTTCGGGGTGGACCAGGACGATATGGAACATGCGCCGATTGTCGGCGGGCCGCGTCGAAGGTTCAGCGCGGCGGATCGGTCCGGGCCAGCACAACGGCGGTGACATGGGCCGCGCCCGCCAGCCGCAGCACTTCGGCGGCCGCGAACAGCGAGGCGCCGCTGGTCATCACGTCGTCCACCAGCACGAGGCGCTGGCCGCGCAGCTTCTCGGCGCGCAGCGGCTCCACGGCGAAGGCGCCGCGCAGGTTGTGCAGCCGGTCGGCGCGCGAAAGGCCGCTCTGCGCGGGCGTCTCGCGGGTGCGCAGGAGCAGGGTGGCGTCAGTCTTGGCAGGCGACAGCCGCCGCGCAAGCTCGTGCGCCTGATTGAAGCCGCGTTCGCGCAACCGGCCGGGCGCCAGCGGCATCGGCAGCACGCTGTCGCAAGCGTCCAGCGCCGGCTCCACCCAGGGCGTGCTGCGCAGCAGCGTGGCGAACGGCCCGGCCCAGCCGGCCTCGCCGTGGAACTTGAACGCCGCGATGGCGTCTGGCCACGGCCATGCGTAGGTGCAGGCCGCGAGGCAGGCGTCCAGCGGCGGCGGGTGCTTCACGCAGTCGCCGCAGCGGCTCACGCCTTCGGGCACGGGCAGGGCGCAGCTGCTGCATCGCGCGGCGGGTGGGGCGAAGCGGGCCACGCAGGCATCGCACACCGGGCGCGACGGCCAGGCGCGGCAGACCGCGCACTGGCTGGGCAGCCGTGCGAGCAGCGAGGTGAAAGGCCTGAAGGGCATGAAAGGCCACAAGGCCCGATGGCTGGACATGGCCTCAATATACTCACGGCCCCATGGCCACCGACCCCTCACGACGACCGCCGACCATCGATGCCACGGCGGCCGCCCGCTGGCGCCAGCTCGCGCCTGCCGATGGCTCGCCCTGGCTGCATGAGGAAATCGGCCGCCGGATGGAAGACCGGCTGCAATGGATCAAGGCCCAGCCCCGCACCTGGGCCGACTGGGCACCGCTGCGCAGCGGCCTCGAGGCGCATGAACTCGTCGCCCGCCGCTACAAGGACGCGGCTTCCTTCGTGATCGAGCCGGAGCCCGCGCTGGCGGCTGCCACCGGCCAGGCGCTGTCCGCCCCGTGGTGGAGCACGCGTCGCTGGCAGGCCGGCAAGGCGCGCTTCGACGCGCCGCCCGAAGACGGCGTCGACCTGCTATGGGCCAACATGTCGCTGCACATGGCGGCCGACCCGGAAGCGCTGATCGCGCACTGGCACAAGCTGGTGGCAACCGACGGCTTCCTGATGTTCTCCTGTCTCGGGCCCGACACCGTGCGTGAATTGCGCGCGCTGCATGCCCGGCTCGGCTGGCCGGTCGCGGGCCACGAATTCACCGACATGCACGACTGGGGCGACATGCTGGTGCACGCCGGCTTCGCCGAACCGGTGATGGACATGGAGCGCATCGTGCTGACCTGGGCCACGCCCGAGGCGGCGCTCGCCGAATTGCGCACGATGGGCCGCAACCTGCACCCGGCGCGCTTCCCGGCGCTGCGCGGCAAGGTCTGGCACCAGTCGCTGAAGAAGGCGCTGCCCGAGCTCGCTGCGGCCGAAGAGGGCGGCGGGCGCATCGCGCTGACCTTCGAGGTCATCTACGGCCACGCGTTCAAGCCGGCGCCGCGCGTGTCGCTGTCCGCCGAAAGCGCGGTGTCGCTGCGCGAGATGCGCTCGATGCTCCAGCGCGGCCGTCCGGGTGCCTGATGCGGACCTTTTTGCCTAGTTAGTAGTGACCCGTAGGCGTCCTCTACGCAACGCGGGCGCCGATATCTACCCGCTACAATCCGCCGTTGCGTGGAACCCGCGGGTATTGTCCCGCGATCGAGGGGTGTCGGATCCTGTCTGTACGAAGGTGTACGAGGGGTTGGGCGACCATCGACGCACCGATTTGCTGAACTCGCCCGTGTCGAATTCCGTGTTTCGATTTGCCACCGTTTCAGGCCAGAGCATCCACTGGTTCCTGAAGCGGAACTGCTCGGTGACGCCGAGCCAGCTGGGCTGGCTCTACGCCTCGCTGTGCGTGGTATCGCTCGGCACCGGCACCCTGTTCTGGCTGCACGGTGCGCCGCTGGTCCTGCCTTTTGCCTGGCTCGAGCTGGCCGCTGTCGGGTTTGCGTTCATGCTCTACGCACGGCATGCGACCGACGGCGAGAAGATCGCGCTGCAGGAGGGGCGGCTCGTCGTGGAGCTCGAAAACGGCGGGCACTACGAACGCACGGAATTTCTTCCGCACCAGGTGCGGATCGAACCGCAGACCGGCGATCGCTCGCTGATCGAGGTCTCGGGTCAGGGTCGATCGGTCAGGGTGGGGCGCTATGTACGCCCGGAGTTGCGTGCGGCTTTGGCCCGCGAGATTCGCATGGCGTTGCGTGGCGCCTGAGGGGGCTCGCGCAGTGCTGCACGGTTGGGTTGTCGATAAATTGAAGAAACGTGAACACGATGAAGAGCATTTGGCGCAATAAGTACAGGCCGGCGAATCTGTTGCTGGCGGCCGGCGCGGCTTTCAGCAGCGCGGCGCACGCAGTCAACGATCTGCCCGGCGGCCCTTCGGTTCGCCAGTTGAATCTTCCGGTCGGTGTGACCAAGATCGCGCAGGAGCAGCATCTGCTCCACACGATCATGATGATCCTGTGCACGGTCATCTTCGTCGCCGTGTTCGCGGTCATGTTCTATTCGATCTGGAAGCACCGCAAGTCGGTCGGCCACAAGGCGGCCAACTTCCATGAATCGGTGGTGGTCGAGGTCATCTGGACCATCGTGCCCTTCCTCATCGTGATCGTCATGGCGCTGCCCGCCACCAAGGTGCTGGTGGCCCAGAAGGACACAACCAACGCCGACCTCACGATCAAGACCACCGGCTATCAATGGAAGTGGGGCTACGACTACCTGAACGGCGAAGGCGAGGGTCTTGCCTTCATCTCCACGCTCGACAGCTCGCAGCGCGCCATGTCCGACGCCGGCGCCAAGGGCGCGATGCCCGACGACTACCTGCTCAAGGTCGACAACCCGCTGGTGGTGCCGGTCAACAAGAAGGTCCGCATCATCACCACCGCGAACGACGTGATCCACGCCTTCGCCGTGCCGCAGCTGGGCTTGAAGCAGGACGCGATTCCCGGCTTCGTGCGCGACACCTGGTTCCGTGCCGAGACCGTGGGCGACTACTACGGCCAGTGCCAGGAACTGTGCGGCAAGGAACACGCCTACATGCCGATCCACGTGAAGGTGGTCTCGTCGGCCGACTACACGACCTGGGTGGCCGCCAAGCGCAAGGAAGCCGCCGCCAAGCTCGACGACCCGACCAAGGTCTGGACGCTGCCCGATATGCTCGTTCGCGGCGAGAAGGTCTATGCCGCCAACTGCGCCGCCTGCCACCAGGCCAACGGCAAGGGCGCGGGCCCGATCAAGGCGCTCGACGGCGATCCGAAGGTGCTCGATGCCGACCACTCGGTGCAACTGCATGTGCTGCTCAACGGCCAGAACAACGGCGCGATGCCGTCGTGGAAGCAGCTGAGCGATACCGACCTCGCGGCCGTGGCCACGTACACCAAGAACAGCTGGTCGAACAAGACCGGCCAGCTGGTGCAGCCGGCCGAAGTGCTGGCCCTGCGCGGCAAGTGATGCGACAGCGTCCCGCGACGAAGAAATTGCAAGGAACAACGAAATGAGTGCAGTCCTCGACCCCCACGGTCACGCCGCCCACGGCGACCACGCACACGACGAGCATCACGACCACCACGCGCCCACCGGCTGGCGCCGCTGGGTCTTCGCGACCAACCACAAGGACATCGGGACGCTCTACCTGCTGTTCAGCTTCACGATGCTGATGGTGGGCGGCGTGCTCGCGCTGCTGATCCGCGCCGAGCTGTTCCAGCCCGGCCTGCAACTGGTGAACCCCGAACTGTTCAACCAGTTCACCACCATGCACGGCCTGATCATGGTGTTCGGCGCCATCATGCCGGCCTTCGTGGGCTTCGCGAACTGGATGATCCCGCTGCAGGTGGGCGCCTCCGACATGGCGTTCGCGCGCATGAACAACTTCAGCTTCTGGCTGCTGATCCCGGCCGCGCTGATGCTGGTCGGTTCGTTCTTCATGCCCGGCGGCGCACCCGCGGCCGGCTGGACGCTCTATGCGCCGCTCACGCTGCAGATGGGCCCCTCGATGGACGCCGGCATCTTCGCGATGCACATCATGGGCGCCTCGTCGATCATGGGCTCGATCAACATCATCGTGACCATCCTCAACATGCGCGCCCCCGGCATGACGCTGATGAAGATGCCGATGTTCTGCTGGACCTGGCTCATCACCGCCTACCTGCTGATCGCCGTGATGCCCGTGCTCGCAGGCGCCATCACGATGACGCTGACCGACCGCCACTTCGGCACCAGCTTCTTCAACCCCGCCGGCGGCGGTGACCCAGTGATGTACCAGCACATCTTCTGGTTCTTCGGCCACCCCGAGGTCTACATCATGATCTTGCCGGCCTTCGGCATCATCAGCCAGGTGGTGCCGGCCTTCGCCCGCAAGCGCCTGTTCGGCTACGCCTCGATGGTGTACGCCACCTCGTCGATCGCCATCCTGTCGTTCATCGTGTGGGCGCACCACATGTTCACGACCGGCATGCCGCTCACCGGCCAGCTGTTCTTCATGTACGCGACCATGCTGATCGCGGTGCCCACGGCGGTGAAGATCTTCAACTGGATCGCGACGATGTGGCAGGGCTCGATGACCTTCGAGACGCCCATGCTGTTCGCGGTCGGCTTCATCTTCGTGTTCACGATGGGCGGTTTCACCGGCCTGATCCTCGCGGTCGCGCCGATCGACACGCAGCTGCAGGACACCTACTACGTGGTGGCCCACTTCCACTACGTGCTAGTGGCCGGCTCGCTGTTCGCCATGTTCTCGGGCTTCTACTACTGGGTGCCCAAGTGGACCGGCGTGATGTACAACGAAACGCGCGGCAAGGTGCACTTCTGGTGGTCGCTGATCTCGTTCAACGTGACCTTCTTCCCGATGCACTTCCTGGGCCTGGCGGGCATGCCGCGACGCTATGCCGACTACCCGATGCAGTTTGCCGACTTCAACGCCGTGGCGTCGGTCGGTGCCTTCTTCTTCGGTTTCGCGCAGGTCTACTTCTTCCTGTTCGTCGTGCTGCCCACCATGCGCGGCAAGGGCGAGAAGGCTTCGCAGAAGCCGTGGGAAGCCGCTGAAGGCCTCGAGTGGGAAGTGCCGTCGCCGGCGCCGTTCCACACCTTCGAGACCCCGCCCAAGCTCGACGCGACCGCCACCAAGGTGATCGGCTGACCGGCCGCACGACGATGACGACGCCTGAACAAAGAAAGAACAACCGGCGCATGGGGCTCACGCTGGCCTCCATCGCGGTGATCTTTTTCATCGGCTTCATCGTCCGCATGGTCTTCTTCAGCGGCCGCTGACCGCCAACCGAACGGGAGCAGCACGCACCATGAGCCTCGGCCAACGCATTCGCCGCGCCAATGTGCGCATGGTCGGCAAGCTGGCCGTCGTGGCTTGCGGCATGTTCGCCTTCGGCTATGCGCTGGTGCCGATGTACCGCGCGATCTGCGAAATGACCGGCATCAACAT
The DNA here is from genome assembly GCF_001425205.1 of Variovorax sp. Root411. GTDB lineage: Bacteria > Pseudomonadota > Gammaproteobacteria > Burkholderiales > Burkholderiaceae_C > Variovorax. The sequence goes on along the minus strand of NZ_LMDW01000018.1, from coordinate 31,346 downwards.
CCTCGCGCTCTCCGAACTCGAAGTGCCGGGTGGTGCCAGCGGCGGCAAGAACGTGCGCGTGCCCGACAACACGCAGGTCGACATGACCCGCACCATCACGGTCGAGTTCGACTCCAACGTGCGCGGCGGCCTCTGGGACTTCAAGCCCGCCGAGCGAACCATCCAGGTCCACCCCGGCCAACTCAACACGGTGATGTACGAGTTCCAGAACGTGCAGAACCGCCGCATGGCCGCGCAGGCCATCCCGAGCTACGCGCCGCAGCAGGCTGCGCCGTACTTCAACAAGCTCGAGTGCTTCTGCTTCAACCAGTACACGCTCGATCCGGGCGAGAAGAAGCAGTGGCCGGTCGCGTTCGTGATTGATCCCAAGATTTCCAAGGACGTGAAGACCATCACGCTGTCGTACACCTTCTTCGAGGTGGGCGGCAAGACGCCCGCGGCTCCTGTAGCCGCAGTTGCGAATACTGCACCGGTGGCCGCCGTTTCCAGGACTTCCGATGAGCCGCGCTCGTGACCGATCCCTCGTCGAACCGGCCGAAGGCTTCGCTGTGGGACACGGTGAAGGCGGTGGGCTGGTCGTTCTTCGGTGTTCGCAAGAACAGCGCCTACCAGGAAGACCTGGGCAAGCTGAATCCGTTGCACATCATCGCGGTGGCGTTCGTTGCCGTGATCGTCTTCGTGGTCGGGCTGGTGCTGCTGGTGCGCCACGTGGTCGCAGCAGCCTGACGGTGAAACCCGCGACAAGCAGAATCCATTGAATCGAGAGAAGAAAGAAAGCCAGGAGCTGATATGAGTTCAACCACCCACGGCACCACGCCCTACTACTTCGTGCCCGGACCATCGGCCTATCCGGTCTCGGCCGCGATCGGCCTGTTCTTCGTGATCCTGGGCGCCGCGCAATGGATCAACGGCCACGAGTGGGGCGCATGGTCTCTGCTGGCCGGCATGGCGATCTGGCTCGGCACGCTGTTCGTGTGGTTCCGCGCCGCCATCGGCGAAAGCGAGAGCGGCCAGTACGGCCACAAGGTCGACCTCTCGTTCCGCTGGAGCATGAGCTGGTTCATCTTCTCCGAAGTGATGTTCTTCGGCGCGTTCTTCACGGCGCTCTGGTGGGCTCGCACCCATTCGCTGCCTGCGCTCGGCAGCCTGGACAACGCGATCCTCTGGCCCGACTTCAAGGCCGTTTGGCCCAGCGCCGCCGCCGGTGCCACCGGCTCGCCGGCCGGCATCGTCGAGCCGTTCCAGACCGTCGGCCCGTTCTGGCTGCCCACGATCAACACCGCGCTGCTGCTGAGTTCGGGTGTGACGCTCACCATCGCCCACCACGCGCTGCGTGCCGGCCACCGCGCGCAAACCATCCGCTTCATGTGGGTCACCGTGCTGCTGGGCCTTGTCTTCCTGAGCGTGCAGGGCTACGAATACCATCACCTGTACACCGAACTGAACCTCAAGCTCAGTTCAGGCACCTACGGTTCGACCTTCTTCATGCTGACCGGCTTCCACGGCCTGCACGTGTTCATCGGCATGCTGATGCTGCTGTTCATCACGCTGCGCCTGCGCAAGGGCCACTTCACGCCGGAGCGCCACTTCGGCTTCGAGGGCGCCGCCTGGTACTGGCACTTCGTGGACGTGGTCTGGCTCGGCCTCTACATGCTGGTCTATTGGCTTTGAGCGAAGAACCTCGTCCCGGCATTCCAGAAAAAAGGCGCCGCAAGGCGCCTTTTTCATGGTTCTCGTGGAACGAGCACCATCTACTTGCCGATCGGGAGCCCGGTGGGCTGGATGTAGCCGAGTTTCCAGGCCAGCAGCAGGCAGAGGAACAAAAACACCGAGAGGCCGATCCGAACGGTGAGCGCGCGCGCCATGCCGCCGCTCTTGGCGCGCCCGTTGCGCCCGTCCTTCAGCATGAAGAACAGGGCAAACGCGAGGCTCGCGAAGATGCCCAGGAACACCAGGGCGACGAAATATTTCATGACCCACATTATCGGCCGCACGCCCCGTTCCCTCCAGTGACTCCTGAACCCCTGTATTCCGAAGACCGGCGCCGGCCGGGCCGTTTCTGGCTCATCACCATCGCTGCCGTGCTGACGGTGGCAGCCACCGTTTCGCTGGGCCGCTGGCAGTTGTCGCGCGCCGCGCAGAAAGAAGCGCTGCAGGCAGACATCGAGGCCCAGAAGCTGAAACCGGCGCTGACCCAGGCCGAGTTCCTGGCGATGGAGAAGCCCTCCGACGCGATGCATCGCCCGGTGCGCCTGCGCGGCCTGTGGCTGACGCCGCAGACCGTATTTCTCGACAACCGCCAGATGCACGGCACGCCAGGCTTCTACGTGCTGACGCCCTTCGCCCTGGAAGGCACCGAACAGACGGTGATGGTGCAACGCGGCTGGATCCAGCGCAATTTCGTCGACCGCACCCAGCTCGGCGCGGTCGAGACGCCGGCGGGCATCGTCGAGGTCACGGGCCTGGTCGAGCCGCCGCCGAGCCATCTGCTGGAATTGGGCACCCCCGCATCCGCACCGGCCGCGGCTGCTTCGGCGCCTGCCCCGGCGGCCTCCGCGCCGGCCGCTCCGGCATCGGCCGCCGAGGGGTATTCGCCCATCCGGCAAAATCTCGACCTGGAAGCCTTCCGCGCCGAAACCAAGCTGCCGCTGCGCACCGACGTGTCGCTGCAGCAGAGCGGACCGGCTTCCGAGGGCCTGCAGCGCGACTGGCCGGCCCCGGCGCTGGGCCTGGAAAGGCACTACGGTTACGCATTCCAGTGGTTCGGCCTGTCGGCCCTCGTCGTCATCCTCTATGTCTGGTTCCAATTCATCACACCCCTCCGCCGCTCGAGGCGCCGCGCGCGCGATGGCCGCTTCTGACGAGCCGCTGGGCTTGACGGTGCATTCGATGCCGTCGCCCAACCAGGCGCTCGACGGCGCGGAAGGCCGGCGCACGGTCGCCGGGCGCTGGAAGATGATCGCCGTGATGCTGATGTGCGCGGCACCCGTCATTGCCTCTTATTTCACTTACTACGTGATCCGGCCCGAAGGCCGCAGCGTTTATGGCGAGCTGGTCGATCCGCAGCGCGAGCTGCCGAAGCTGACGGCCACCGACCGCAATGGCGCGCCGGTCGATATCGCTACGCTCAAAGGGCAGTGGCTGCTGGTGGCAGTAGCCGATGCGGCCTGCGATGCGCTCTGCGAGCAGCAGCTCTACCTGCAGCGCCAGCTGCGCGAGAGCCTGGGCCGGGAGAAAGACCGCATGGACCGCGTCTGGCTCGTGAGCGACGCCGAGCCCGTGCCCGAGCGCCTGGACAACGGCCTGCATGGCGCAACGGTGCTGCGCGTGCCGGCCGACCAACTGGCCAAGTGGCTCGCGCCCATGCCGGGCCACGCGCTGGCCGAACACCTCTACGTGGTCGATCCGATGGGCAACTGGATGATGCGTTTCCCCGCCCGCATGGATGCGGCCGGTGCCAGCCGTGCCAAGCGCGACCTCGACCGCCTGCTGCGCGCCTCGGCGTCGTGGGACGAACCGGGCAGATGATGCACGCCCCCAGACTTCGCGCATTTCGTGTCGCTTCGCCAACCCCCCCGCCGGGGGCAATACCAGCGATCCGGCAAAGCCGGTCTCGCGGTATTTCTGGAAGGGACCTGTGATGGACACGAGCGCGCTGTACGACCTCACGCCCATCGCCTGGCTCATGGCGGCGGGCGTGCTGATCGCGCTCGGCCCGCTGGTGTGGGTCTGGCGGCGCAACGCGGGCGCGGGTCCGGCGCGGCGGCTGCATGCGTTGACCGTGCTCACGCTGTTCCTCACCTTCGACCTCACGCTGTTCGGCGCCTTCACGCGGCTCACCGACTCCGGCCTGGGCTGCCCCGATTGGCCCGGCTGCTACGGCAACGCCAGCCCGGCCGGCGCGCGCCATGAAATCGCGATGGCGCAGGCCGCGCAGCCGACCGGCCCCGTCACGCACAGCAAGGCGTGGGTGGAGATGGTCCACCGCTATCTGGCGACGGGTGTCGGCGTGCTGATCCTCACGCTCGCGGGCGCCACCTGGATCGTGCGCCGCCGCCAGCGCCGCGCGCCGCCGCCGTCGAAAGACGGCGAGCACCACGCCACGCTCAGCGCATGGTGGCCGGCATTTACCTTGGTTTGGGTTTGCCTGCAGGGCGCCTTCGGCGCGCTCACGGTGACCTGGAGGCTCTTCCCCGCCATCGTCACGCTGCATCTGCTCGGCGCCGTGGTGTTGTTGGCGCTGCTCTGCATCCAGGCCGTGCACTACCGGCAGGCGGCTGCGCAGCGGCTGCCCACCGCCGTATCGCCCGCACTGCGCAACGGGCTCATTGCGACCACCGTGCTGCTGGGGCTGCAGATCGCGCTCGGCGGCTGGGTCAGCACCAACTATGCGGTGCTGGCCTGCACGCAGTTCCCGAGCTGCCAGGACAGCTGGTGGCCGGCCATGAACTTCGCGCAGGGCTTCGAGATCTGGCGCCACCTCGGCGTGACCGGCGAGGGCCAGCCGCTCGATTTTTCCGCGCTCACCGCGATCCACTACGCGCATCGGCTGATGGCCTATGCGGTGTTCGTCGCGCTCGGCGTGCTCGCATGGCACCTGCGCCGCATCGAGGCGTTGCGACCGCAGGCGCGCTGGCTCGCGGGGCTGGCGCTGCTTCAGCTCGCCACGGGTCTTGGCAACGTGCTGCTGGGCTGGCCGCTGGCCGCGGCCGTGCTGCACACCGGGGGCGCCGCTGCGCTCGCCGTGGTGCTCACCTGGGCGCTGTGCGAGAGCCGGCGCGATCCCGCGGCGCTGAGCGTGCGTGCCGGTGACAATGCGTCCGCCAACAACACTAGCCAGAGGAAGGCCGCCGCGTGAGCACCCCGATCTCCGTTCAGCAAACCAGCACCGCGAACGTGCTGCGCCAGTTCTACGCGCTGACCAAGCCGCGCGTGGTGCAGCTGATCGTGTTCTGCGCGCTGATCGGCATGGTGCTGGCCGTCCCGGGCCTGCCTTCGTGGGCCGACGTGCAGCGCGCGGTGCTGGCCTGCATCGGCATCTGGCTGGTGGCCGGTGCGGCTGCCGCGTTCAATTGCCTCGTCGAGAAGGGCATCGACGCCAAGATGAAGCGCACCGCGTGGCGTCCCACGGCGCGCGGCGAACTCAGCGACAGGCAGGCCCTGGTTTTCTCGGCGCTGCTGTGCGCGGCGGGTTCGGCGCTGCTGTGGTTCACGGTCAATCCGCTCACCATGTGGCTCACCTTCGCCACCTTCGTCGGCTACGCGGTGATCTACACCGTGATCCTCAAGCCGCTGACGCCGCAGAACATCGTGATCGGCGGTGCGTCAGGTGCGATGCCGCCGGTGCTGGGCTGGGCCGCGATGACGGGCTCCCTCGACCCCGGGGCATGGATTCTTTTCCTCATCATCTTCCTGTGGACGCCGCCGCATTTCTGGGCGCTGGCGCTCTACCGCGTCGAGGACTACCGCAAGGCCGGGCTGCCGATGCTGCCGGTCACGCATGGCAACGAATTCACGCGGCTGCAGGTGCTGCTGTACACCTTCATCCTGTTCGCGGCCTGCCTGATGCCGTTCATCTACGGCATGAGCGGCTGGCTCTACCTGGCGGTGGCCGTCGCGGTGAGCGCAGGCTTCACCGGTTATGCATTCGCGTTGTGGCGCAACTATTCCGACACGCTGGCGCGCAAGACCTTCCGCTTCTCGCTGATCCACCTGAGCGTGCTGTTTCTGGCGCTGCTGGTCGATCACTATCTTCACTGACCAAGTCTTCATGAACAAGCGCAACGCTCTTCGACTGATGGCCGCGGGCGCCGGCTGGGTGGGCGCGGCCGCCGCCCTGGGCCTGGGCCTTGCGGGCTGCGGCGAGACCAGGCAGAACTTCAACGCCGTCGACATCACCGGCGCGGACTACGCCAAGGACTTCTCGCTGAAGGACGCCGACGGCAAGGTCCGCACCATGGCCGACTTCAAGGGCAAGGCGGTCGTGCTGTTCTTCGGCTATGCGCAATGCCCCGACGTCTGCCCGACCACCATGACCGAGATGGCCCAGGTCAAGCAGCAACTCGGCAAGGACGGCGACAGGCTGCAGGTGCTGTTCGTCACGGTCGATCCGGCGCGCGACACGGCCGAGGTGCTCAAGGCCTACATGGGCGCGTTCGACCCGAGCTTTGTCGCGCTGATTCCCACGCCCGACGAGCTGGCGGCTGTCGCGAAGGACTACAAGGTCTACTACAAGAAGGTCGACGGCAAGACGCCCACCAGCTACTCGATGGACCACTCGGCCGCCAGCTATGTCTATGACACGCAGGGCCGGCTGCGGCTGTATGCGCGCTACGGCGCTGGCGTGCCGGCGATGGTGTCGGACCTGAAGACGCTGCTGGCTTCCTGAGGAAGACCGCTTGTTGGCCGCCGTGGATTCGGTCGAGCAGCTGAAAGGGCGCAAGGGCGCCTTCCGCATCGCGCTGATCCCGCCCGAGGTGCTCAGCGCACTCAATGACGGCCTGCTCGAAACCGTCAACCTCAACGAGTTCATGGCGCTGGAGCTGCCCCGGCTGGCGCGCAGCGTGGCGGGGCACATCGGGCTCGACGCGCAGAGCGAGCGGCTGGTCGACACGCTCGCGATGCTGGGCGCCTTCAAGCCCATGCAGCGGCACGGGCACATCGCGCGTGCGCTCTACGACATGGCGGCACTGCACGGCGAGCGTGACGCCGTCGCGCACCGGCTGGCCACGCACGCGAGCGACGTGGCCCGCTGCTGGGCCGCGCAATGGGTCACGTTGTCGGGCCTGCCACTGGCGGCGCAGCTGGCGGCGGTGCGCCGCTTCGCCGCCGATCCGCATTTCGGCGTGCGCGAGATCGCTTGGATGGCGGTACGAGACGAGGTCATCGCGTCGCTCGACGAGGCGCTTGCGCTGCTGCAGCCGTGGGTCTCCGATGCCGACCCCAACGTCCGCCGCTTTGCCAGCGAACTCACGCGGCCGCGCGGCGTGTGGTGCGCGCAGATCGATGCGCTCAAGACCGAGCCGTGGCGTGCCTTGCCGCTGATCGAGCCGCTGCGCGCCGACCCCAGCCGCTACGTGCAGAACTCGGTCGCCAACTGGCTCAACGACGCAAGCAAGAGCCAGGGCGAGTGGGTCGACAAGCTCTGCGCGCGGTGGGTGGAAGAGTCGGACACGGCTGAAACCCGCTACATCGCGAAGCGGGCGCTGCGAACACTCTCCAAATGAAGAAAGCCCGGGAGTACCGGGCTTACTTGTCAGGTCGGAGGGGCCAAGGCCTATGCGTACTCCGCGAGCGCCTTCTTCATCTTCTTCATGGCCGCCACTTCGATCTGGCGGATGCGCTCGGCGCTCACGCCGTACACCGCGGCCAAGTCGTGCAGCGTCATGCCGCCCGAGCCGTCGTCGTTGACCTTGAGCCAGCGCTCTTCCACGATGCGGCGGCTGCGGTCGTCCAGCGCTTCGAGCGCGGTGGCGATGCCGTCGCTCGACAGGCGGTCGCGCTGCTGCGATTCGAGCAGTGCGGTGGGTTCCTGCGTGGCGTCGGCCAAGTAGGCGATCGGACCAAAGGCTTCATCACCGTCGTCCGACGGGCCCGGATCGAGCATGACGTCGCCGCCCGACAGGCGGGTTTCCATCTCGAGCACTTCCTCGGGCTTGACGTTCAGCCGCGTCGCCATCTGCGACACCTCGTCGGGGCTCAGCGTCTCGCGGTGCGTGCCGTTGTCGGCCGCGGCCGAGTCGGCCTTGAAGCCCTGCTTCATCGAGCGCAGGTTGAAGAACAGCTTGCGCTGGGCCTTGGTCGTCGCGACCTTGACCATGCGCCAGTTCTTCAGGATGTACTCGTGGATCTCGGCCTTGATCCAGTGCATGGCGTAGCTCACGAGGCGCACGCCCTGGTCGGGGTCGAAGCGCTTCACGGCCTTCATGAGCCCGACGTTGCCCTCCTGGATCAGGTCGCCGTGCGGCAGCCCGTAGCCCAGGTACTGGCGGGAAATGGACACCACGAGGCGCAGGTGCGACAGCACCAGCGCGCCGGCGGATTCGAGGTCGTTGTGGTCGCGCAGCTTGCGTGCGAAGCCCTGCTCTTCTTCGAGCGTGAGCAGCGGCAGGCGGTTGGCGGCCGAAATGTAAGCGTCCAGGTTGCCCAGCGGGGGAACCATCGACCATGGGTTGGCGACGGCCAGCTGGTTGGCAGAGACTCCAGACAGCGTTGTCATCAGGGAAACTCCTTTGTGTGGGCCATATTAGCACTCGATTAGAGGGAGTGCTAAACCAAGGGTTCCCTTGAATTTCTATCGTCGCGATAGAGCAGGGCTACCAGCGTACCCCCAGCTTTAGGAAGAGCTTGGACAGCACGAACAACGGTCCGACCCAGAGATATTGGATGTCTTCGAAGAACGAAGGTTTCTTGCCCTCGATCCTGTGGCCCACGAACTGGAAGATCCAGGCCACCACAAAGATAGCGGCTGAAATCGGCAATACAAGTCCGCCCATCGCATGCACCAGCGCCAGGGCCAGCGCGGTCAGGGCGAGCATGGCCAGCAGGAAGGCCGGCGAGCGCAGCAGGGCGTAATAGACGAGGCTGGCGGCCACGAAGCCGTACGCCACCCAGGCATGGAGCGCGAACAGCAAGCCAACGATGCTCAGCATGATGGCCGGGATGGCGATGAAATGGATCAGTTCGTTGGTCGGATTGCGGTGGCTCTCCTCGTAATGGGCGAGCAGCCGGTCGACCTTGCGGTCGCTCGATTCCAGCGGGGCGGCAGCGGTGTGCGTCATGGCAAGTCTCCGGGGCGCCGTGAGATGCGGCGAGACATTCGATGGTGCCTACGCCAAGGCCCGATGGCAAGCGCGCCCGCCATGAAATTGCTATGAAAAATGTAGCGTCAAGAACCACGCCTGCCGCGCACGGCGGGGCCGTTTTTTATCCGAGCAGCGCCTGCGCGAACTCGCGCGCGTCGAAGGTCTCTAGGTCTTCGAGCTTCTCACCTACGCCGATGAAATAGACCGGAATCGGCCGTTCGCGCGCGATGGCGCACAGCACGCCGCCCTTGGCAGTGCCGTCGAGCTTGGTCACGACGAGGCCGGTGAGGCCCAGCGTCTCGTCGAAGGCCTTGACCTGTGCGAGCGCGTTCTGCCCGGTGTTGCCGTCGATCACCAGCAGCACCTCGTGTGGCGCCGTCGTGTCGGCCTTGGTGACGACGCGCTTGATCTTCTTGAGCTCGTCCATCAGGTGCAACTGCGTCGGCAGGCGGCCGGCCGTGTCGACCAGCACCACGTCCTTGCCGCGCGCCTTGCCGGCGTTCACTGCGTCGAAGCTCACGGCCGACGGGTCGCCGCCCTCGTTGCTCACGATCTCGACCGTGTTGCGGTCGGCCCAGACCAGCAACTGCTCGCGCGCCGCCGCCCGGAAGGTGTCGGCTGCGGCCAGCAGCACGGAGGCGCCTTCGTCGGCCAGGTGCTTGGTGAGCTTGCCGATGGAGGTGGTCTTGCCCGCGCCGTTGACGCCGGCCACCATGATGACGGTGGGCGTGAACCGGCCAATGACCAGCGGCTTCTCGAGCGGGCGGAGCAGGTCGGCGATGGTTTCGGCCAGCAGCACCTTGACCTGCGCCGCGTCGGTGGCCATCTGGCGCTTGACGCGGCCGCGCAGGTCGTCGAGCAGATACTCGGTCGCCTTCACGCCGGTGTCGGCCATCAGCAGGGCGGATTCGAGCTCTTCGTACAGCGCGTCGTCGATCTGCGCGTTGACGAACACGGCCTGGATGCCGGTGCCGGTCTTGCGCAGGCCGGTCTTGAGCTTATCGAACCAGCCCTTGCGCTCGGTGGCGACGGCGGCTTCGATCGTTGGTGTTGGTGTTGGTGCTGGTGCTGGTGCTGGTGCTGGTGCAGGAGCCGGCGCGGGCGTAGGCGCAGGGACCGGTACGGGCGCTGCCACGATCGGCGGCGCGGCAATAGGCGCAGGCGCAGGCGCCGGGGACGGCACGGGTGGCGTTGCAGGCGGGGGCGCAGGAGGCGCTTCTTCAGCCGCCGGCTTCGAACCGAACCAGCTCGAAGGCGAGAACACGGAGCGTGCCGGTGCGGGCTCCGGGGCGGGCGCCGGCGCGGCCGGCGGGTTGGCCGCCGGCGTATCGGGGGTCTCGGCAGGCGGTTTTTTCTTGAAGAAACTGAACATCGGGAGCTTTTTACAATCCGACCCATTCTATGAAACACCTCCCGCCACGCCGTGCTGCGTCTGGTGCGGTGCTGGCGATGGCGCTTCTGGCGCCATGGGCCATGCCTGCGCAGGCCCAGACCGATTCGACTTCCGCCGCCGCAGCCGCGGCGCCCGGCCCCCAGCAATTCACGCTTGCCAACGGCATGACGCTGATCGTCCAGCCCGACCGGCGCTCGCCCACGGCGGTGCAGATGGTCTGGGTCCGCGTGGGCTCGATGGACGAGGTCGACGGCACCTCGGGCGTGGCACATGCGCTCGAACACATGATGTTCAAGGGCACCAAGGACATCAAGCCCGGCGAGTTCTCGCGCCGCGTGGCGGCCCTCGGTGGCCAGGAAAACGCCTTCACCACCCGCGACTACACCGGCTACTACCAGCAGATCCCGGTCGGCAGCCTCGAGCAGGTGATGAAGCTCGAATCGGACCGCTTCGCCAACAACCAGTGGCCCGACGACGAGTTCAAGCGCGAGATCGAGGTCGTCAAGGAAGAGCGTCGCCTGCGCACCGAAGACCAGCCGCGCGCGCTGCTCGGCGAGCAGCAGAACGCCGCCGTCTTCACCGCCTCGCCCTACCACCGCCCCGTGGTCGGCTGGATGAGCGACCTCGACGCCATGACGCCCGAGGACGCGCGCGCCTTCCTCAAGCGCTGGTACGTGCCCGCCAACGCCGTGCTCGTGGTGGCCGGCGATGTCGACGTGGCCCGGGTGCGCGCCATGGCCGAGAAGTACTACGGCCGCATCGCCTCGCGCGCCGTGCCCGTGCGCAAGCCGCGCACCGAGCCGGCGCAGCGCGGCATCCGCCGTGTCGAACTGAAGGCGCCGGCCGAGCAGGCGTACGTGTCGCTGGCCTTCCGCATACCGCAGCTCGCCAACATCGACGATGCGAACAGCGACGCCTGGGCGCTGGTGGTGCTGTCGGCCGTGCTCGACGGCTACACCGGCGCCCGGCTCGATCGCGCGCTGACCCAAGGCCCCGACCGCGTCGCCGATTCGGCGGGGGCCTATTCGGGATTCATCGGCCGCGGCCCGCAGCTCTTCATGCTCGACGGCGTGCCGGCCGCCGGAAAGAGCGCCGAGACGGTTGAGGCCGCGCTGCGTGTCCAGGTGGCGCGCGTCGCCAGGGACGGCGTGGGCGAAGCCGAACTGGCCCGCGTCAAGACCCAATGGGTGGCGAGCGAGACCTACAAGCGCGACTCGGTGATGGCCCAGGCGCGCGAACTCGGCAGCAACTGGATCCAGGGCCTGCCGCTCGACGCCAGCGAGCGTATCGTTGCCCGGCTGCAATCCGTCACGGCCGCCCAGGTGCAGGCGGTGGCCGCCAAATATTTCGGCGACGACCAGCTCACGGTCGCCACGCTGCGCCCCCTGCCGCCCGAAGCCAAGCCACGCGGCCGCGGCTTCGCGGCGCCCGCGGGCGAAATGCGCTGAAAGACAGGTCCCGATTCCATGAAAACTCTCAAGAAGATCGCGCAATGCGCGCTGTTCGCAGGCGTCACCACCATCGTGGGCATCACCAGTGCCCAGGCCGCGCTGCCCATCCAGCAATGGACGCTGGCTAACGGCGCGAAGATTTACCTGGTGGCGACCAACGCGCTGCCGATCGTCGACGTGCAGGTCGATTTCGACGCCGGCAGCCGCCGCGACCCCGCGGCGCAGGCCGGTCTGGCCAGCAGCACCGCGACCATGGTGGAGAAGGGCGTGCGCGCCGGCAAGGGCGGCGAACCGGCGCTCGACCAGAACGCCCTGGGCGAAGCCTGGGCCGATCTGGGCGCCAGTTTCGACGTGAGCGCGGGCACCGACCGCACCAGCTACTCGCTGCGCACGCTCTCCGATCCCGCGTTGCTGAACAAGGCGGTCGCGCTGGCGTCGCGCGAGATCGGCGAGCCGGCCTTTCCCGACGATGTGTGGCAGCGCGAACGCGAACGCATCAACGCGGCCATCAAGGAAGCCAACACCAAGCCCGCGACCATCGTGGGCCGCGCCTTCGCCCACGCGGTGTACGGCGTGCACCCCTACGGCCAGGAAGTGACGGAAGAGACACTGGCGCGCATCGACATCGCCGCCATGCGCCAGCGCAACCAGCAGCTCATCGTGCCGTGCCGCGCCAAGCTCAGCATCGTGGGCGCCGTCACGCGCGTCGAAGCCGAGACGCTCGCGACCACGCTGCTGTCGCGGCTCCCGGCGCCAGGGTCCTGCACACCGCTGCCGGCCATCGCGCCGGTGGCCGCGCTGGCGGCGCCGAAGGACGAGCGCATTCCCTTCGACTCGGCCCAGGCCCACATCTTCGTCGGCCAGCCCGGCTATCCGCGCAAGGACCCCGACCACTTCGCGCTCACGCTGGGCAACTACGTGCTCGGTGGCGGCGGTTTCGTTTCGCGCCTGATGAACGAGGTGCGCGAGAAGCACGGCCTGACCTACAGCATCTACAGCGGCTTCGCCCCGGGGCTCGATGCGGGTGCCTTTCGTGTCGGCTTCCAGACCCGGCCCGACCAGGCCGAGGAGGCGGTGAAGATGTCGCGCGAAGTGCTCGCCAGGTTCGTGGCCGAGGGCCCGACCGCCAGCGAGCTCAAGGCCGCGAAGGACAACCTGATCGGCGGCTTCCCGCTGCTGCTGGACAGCAACCGCAAGCTCATCGGCAACGTCGCCAACATCGCCTGGCATGACCTCCCGCTGGACTATCTCGACACCTGGACCGCGCGCATGAACGCGGTCACGGCGGCCGACGTGAAGGCGGCCTTCCAGCGCAAGCTGCAGCCCGAGCGCATGGTGACGGTGGTGGTGGGCGGCAAGGACGCCAAGACTGCCAAGGCGCAGCCGTAACCGGTCACGCCAGCGCGTGCGGGCCGCGGCGGGCGGCCGCGCGCACCGCCGCCCCCAGCCTTTCGAGCAGCCGCGGCGCGGCGCGCGCCTGCTGCCAGTAGAGCGGCACCGGCAGCGTCGAGCCGGGCTCCAGCTCCACCAGTTTCCCTTCGCGAACAGCATCGGCCACCATGCTGGCCGGATGCATGCCCCAGCCCATGCCCGCGCACGCCGCCTCGACGAAGGCATTGGGCGAGGGAATCCAGTGGCGCGGCGTCTCCACGTTGCGGTGGCAGATGCGCCGCACCCAGCGCGCCTGCAGCCGGTCCTTGCGGTCGAACACAAGGCTCGGGGCGCTCGCCAGCGTGCGGGCGCCCACGCCCTTGGCGAAATGCTCGCGCACGAACGCGGGGCTGGCCGCCGCCACATAGTGCATCGTGCCGAGCGCCTCGCTGTTGCAGCCCGCCACCGGCTGGGCCAGCGCGGTGACCGCCGCGAGCACCGCGCCGCTGCGCAGCCGTTCGGCCGTGTGGTCCTGGTCGTCTACCGTGAGGTCGAGCAGCGCAGCCGGTTCCGGTGCGGCGAAGGCCGCGGCAGCCGCCATGAACCAGGTCGCAAGGCTGTCGGCGTTGACGGCCACCCGCACCGTGACGCGCTCGCCGCCCGCCTTGTCGCCGCCCATGCCGAGCGCGGGCAGGGCTTCGCGCAGTTCGTGCTCCAGCATGCCCACGCGTTCGACGTGCCGGCACAGTTGCAGCCCGGCCTGCGTTGCGACGCAGGGCTGGCCGCGCACCAGCAGTGCGCCGCCGGTGCGTTCCTCCAACTGCTTGATGCGCTGCGACACGGCCGAGGGCGTGACGTGCAGCGCGCGGGCGGCGCGTTCGAAGCTGCCCTCGCGTACGACGGCGGCGAGGGCGTTCAGGGCGGCGTAGTCGAGCATGGTGATGAAGAGAAACTGAATTAGCGTTAGAAAGTTTAGTTTGAGTTAACTGGCATCCAGCGGCAAGCTCGAAGCATGCAAGCCGTCCACGCCACCACTGCCTTCGCCAACGGGCTTTTCATGAGCCTGGTCCTCATCGTCGCCATCGGCGCGCAGAACGCCTATGTGCTGCGCCAGGGCTTGCGCCGCGAGCACGTGGGCGCGGTGGTGCTGTTCTGCGCGGCCATCGACGCGGTGCTGATCGGCGCGGGGGTGGCCGGCATGGCGCAGGCGCTGCAGGGGCGGCCGATGCTGGCCACGGTGCTCGCCGGGCTCGGCGCGGCGTTTCTCTGCGGCTACGGACTGAAGGCGCTCTGGCGTTCGCGCCGGTCCGCGGCGCTGCAGGCCACGGCGCGGGGCGTTTCGCTGTCGCGCGCGGCCGTGGTGGCGCAGGCTGCCGGCTTCACGCTGCTGAACCCGCATGTCTATCTCGACACTGTGCTGCTCGTGGGCAGCGCTGGGGCGCAGTACGCGGGGCTGCTCAAGTTGTGGTTCGTGGTGGGTGCGGCCACGGCAAGCGCGTTGTGGTTCACCTCGCTGGGCTTCGGCGCAAGGCTGCTCGCGCCGGTGTTCGCACGTCCGCGCGCTTGGCGGATGCTCGATGCGCTCGTCGGCGGAACCATGCTCGTGCTGGCGGCCATGCTGGCGCGGCGCGCACTGGCTGGAGTCTGAGAAGGCGCCCGTGCGGCAGCGTTAAGCTCGCCGCATGCCCCAGAAAGCCGCCCCCGCCAAACATCCCTCCGCACCTGCTGCACCCAAGCGTCCGTCGCGGCCCAGCGAAGTGCGCATCATCGGCGGCGAATGGAAGCGCACCCGCCTCGCCGTGGCCGACAAGCCCGGCCTGCGCCCCACGCCCGACCGCGTGCGCGAAACGCTGTTCAACTGGCTCGCAAGCCTGGCCGGCGCCGGTGGCGGCGAACTGCCCGGCTGGCAGTGCGTCGACGCCTTCGCGGGCACCGGCGCGCTCGGCTTCGAGGCCGCCTCGCGCGGCGCCGCGAACGTGCTGCTGTGCGAGCAGGACGCCGCACTGGCCGCCCAGTTGCAAGCCACGAAGACCAAGCTGGCCGCCGAGGCCGTGCGTATCGAGCGCGGCAACGGGGTGACCGCGCTCGAACGGGTGCCGGCCGGCAGCCTCGATGGCGTGTTCCTCGATCCGCCGTTCGACAGCACGGCGCTCTACGAGCCGGCGCTGCGCGCTGCCGCGCGCGCGCTGCGTGCCGGCGGCTCGGTATACCTCGAAGCGCCGCGCCGCTGGAGCGATGAAGAACTTGGCGCCTTCGGCCTTGTCGGTTTTCGTTACCTCAAAGCCGGCGCCGTTCACGCCCATCTGCTGCGGCCCGCGGCGGATAGGACTGCATAATCCGCCGGACAAGCCGCACCGGCAGCATGAGGAAGAAGCAACCATGGCCAGCAACGTGATCGCGGTTTACCCCGGCACCTTCGACCCCATCACCCTCGGTCACGAGGACGTGGTGCGGCGCGCAACCCAGCTCTTCTCCAAGGTGATCGTCGCGGTCGCGGCGGGCCACCACAAGAAGGCGCTGTTCACGCTCCCCGAACGCATGGACATGGCCCGCGATGCCGTGAAGCCCTACAGCGACCAGGTCACCGTCGAGAGCTTCTCGGGCCTGCTGCGCGACTTTGTCGTGGCGCGCGGCGGCAAGGCCATGGTGCGCGGCCTGCGCGCCGTGACCGACTTCGACTACGAGTTCCAGCTCGCGGGCATGAACCGCTCGCTGATGCCCGACGTCGAGACCGTGTTCCTGACGCCCAGCGACAAGTACCAGTTCATCTCCAGCACTTTCGTGCGCGAGATCGCCATGCTCGGCGGCGAAGTCCACAAGTTCGTCTCCCCCAACGTGGAGCAGCAGCTCGCGGCCAAGGTCCGCAACTTGGGCCGTGAATAGGTCGGGATGAGCGGCACCCCGTCGCCCCGGCTGCACCTGCTGGGCGATGCAGCACTGCTGTGCGAGCTGCCCGCGCCGGCCACGCTGGTGCAGCAGCAACGCATCTGGGCGCTGGCCCGGCAGGCGCAGCAATGGCCGGGCGTCGGCGAAACGCTGCCGGGCATGAACAACCTCACGCTCACATTCGACCCGACCGCGATCGACCTGGACACGCTGGCCGCGAACGTATTCGAGGCCTGGCCGAAGCTCGCCCCCGGTGCCGTCGAGGGCCGGCTGGTCGAGATTCCCGTGGCCTACGGCGGCGAGGACGGGCCTGACCTGGCCAATGTCGCGGCCCACACCGGGCTCACGCCGGCCGAGGTAGTGCGGCGCCACAGCGGCGCCGAGTACGTCGTCTACCTGCTGGGCTTCCTGCCGGGCTTTGCCTTCATGGGCGGGTTGCCGCCCGAACTGGCCACGCCGCGCCGGGCCGAGCCGCGCACCGCCGTGCCCGCGCGATCGGTGGGCATCGGCGGCGAGCAGACCGGCATCTACCCGCTGGTGTCGCCGGGCGGCTGGCAGCTGATCGGGCGAACCTCGCTCGAGCTGTTCGACCCCACGGCCGAATCGCCCACCCTGCTGCGCCCCGGCGACCGCGTGCGCTTCGTTGCAGAAAGCGTGCAGGCATGATCGCCGTGCGCAAACCCGGCGTGCTTGCCTCGGTGCAGGACCTGGGCCGGCACGGCCATCGCGAGCTGGGCATCTGCCCCGGCGGTGCGCTCGACGTGCTATCGCTCGCCCTGGCCAACCGGCTCGTCGGCAATGCCGACGGCGCGGCCGGCCTCGAACTCACGATGGGCGGCTGCGAGCTGCAGTTCGAAGCCGCCACGCGCATCGCTCTCACCGGCGACGGCTTCGGCGCCAGCCTCGACGGCGTGCCGCTGTGGCCCTGCTGGAGCGTGCCGGTCGCGGCCGGCCAGACGCTCAGGCTCGCCGGCGCCAACACGCCCGGCGTGAAGAAGACCGGCCTGCGCAGCTGGCTCGCGGTGGCGGGCGGCATCGACGTGCCCCCGGTCCTCGGCTCGCGCAGCACCGACCTCAAGGCCGGCTTCGGCGGCCTCGAAGGCCGTGCGCTGCGCAAGGGCGACCGGCTCCCGACGGGCGCCTCGCCTCTCGATGCGGCGCAACGCGAACGCCGCCCCTTCGGCCTGCGCGGTCCCGATTGGGGCCCCGACGAAGACGACGGCGCCATCGTCCTGCGCGTGCTGCCCGGCCCCGAGTTCGAGCTGTTCACGCCGGCCGCGCGCGAGCTGCTGTGGGGCGAGCGCTGGCGCATCACGCCGCAGAGCAACCGCATGGGCAGCCGGCTCGCGGGCGCCGAACTCAAGCGCAAGCACAGCGGCGACATGCTCTCGTCGGGCGTGATTCCCGGCACGATCCAGGTGCCGCCCTCGGGCCAGCCGATCATCCTGATGGGCGACGCGCAGACCACGGGCGGCTATCCGCGGATCGGCGTGGTGATCCGCGCCGACCTCTGGAAGCTCGCGCAGGCGCCGCTCAACGGCCAACTGCGCCTCGTGCAGGTCGATCAGCCCAAGGCGCTGGCCGCATGGGCCGCGCAGCAGCGCTACCTGTCGCAGGTGGCACAGGGGCTGGCCGCTGCAGGCTGGCCGAGCGCGGCATAGACTTCGCGGGAAATCGCGAAAAGAGGAAGCCCACCATGCAAATCGACCTCAATGCCGACCTCGGCGAAGGCGCCGGCAACGACGAAGCACTGCTCGCGCTCGTGAGTTCCGCCAACATCGCCTGCGGCTGGCACGCAGGCGACGCGAAGACCATGCAGCAGTGCGTGCGCTGGGCGATGCGCAACGGCGTGGCCATCGGCGCGCATCCGAGCTTCCCCGACCGCGAGAACTTCGGCCGCAGCACCATGCACCTGCCGCCCGACGAGATCGTGGCCAACGTGCTCTACCAGGTGGGCGCGCTGGCGGCCATCGTGAAGGCCGAGGGCGGCAAGCTCTCGCACGTGAAGGCCCATGGTCAGCTCTACAACCAGGCCGTGAAGGAGCCCGAGCTCGCCGAGGCGCTGTGCGAGGCCGTGCGCCGCTTCGACCCGTCGCTCAAATTCTTCGGCCTCGCGGGCAGCAACATGATCGACGCGGCCCGCCGCGCCGGACTCGCACCCGTGGAGGAAGTGTTCGCCGACCGCGGCTACATGCCCGACGGCAGCCTCGTGCCGCGCAGCCAGCCGGGTGCGCTGATCGAAAGCGAGGCGCAGTCGATCGCGCAGACGCTCTCGCTGGTGCGCGACCGCCGGGTGACCGCCATCGACGGCAGCGTCGTGCCCGTCAATGCGCAGACCGTCTGCCTGCATGGCGACGGCGCGCACGCGCTGGCCTTTGCGCGCCGCATCCGCGAACGGCTGGAGCAGGAAGGCATCGCCGTCCGGGCGCTGGCCTGACAGCGCGAACGCGAAAGACAAGGTCTTGGCCGCAAAGCCCATCGACGTCCTGCTGACCGGCTTCGATCCCTTCGAGCAGGAAGCCATCAACCCTTCATGGGAAGCCGTTCGCGCACTCGACGGCTGGAAGCTCGGCCGCGCGACGGTGCATGCGCGCCAGATGCCCTGCGTGTTCGGCGAGGCCATCGACGTGCTCTCCAGCGCGATGAACGAACTCCAGCCGCAACTGGTGCTCTGCATCGGCCAGGCCGGCGGGCGCGCGGAGGTGACGCCGGAGCGCGTCGCCATCAACATCGACGATGCCCGCGTGGCCGACAACAAGGGCCGCGAACCCGTCGACATGCCCGTGGTGCCCGGGGCTCCGGCGGCGTACTTCTCGACGCTGCCGATCAAGGCCATGGTGCGCGAACTGCGCGCGGCCGGCGTGCCGGCCTCGGTGTCGAACAGCGCCGGCACCTTCGTCTGCAACCACATCTTCTACGGGCTGATGCACCGCATCGCGACGCACCCGGTGCCGGGGCTGCGCGGCGGCTTCATCCACATTCCGTACCTGCCCGAGCAGGCGGCGCGCTTTCCGGGGGCGCCGAGCATGTCGCTGGAAACGATGATCGCGGCCCTGCGCATCGCCGTGGGCACCGCGCTCGCGGTGAAGCACGACATCGTCGAAACCGGCGGCCAGCTGCACTGAACCGCCGAGGCGGCTCAGGTGCCGGGGAAATGCTTCGCCAACCAGCCGTTGAGCGCGGCGTTGACGAACCTGGGCTTTTCCATCGTCAGCATGTGGCCGCAGTCGGGCACCCACGCGACTTGTGCCTGCGGCAGCAGCGCCGCCATCTCGCGCGTGCACTCGGGCGGCGCGAGCCGGTCGTCGTCGCCGCACACCAGCAGCACCGGCACGCGCAGAGACGCAAGATGCAGCCGCGCATCGGGCCGGCGCATCACCGCGCGGTTCTGGCTGATGAGCTGCTGCGCGCCCGCGCCGAGCACGATGTCGAGATAGCGCTGCACCAGCACCTGGTCGGCCGCCTGCGCGGGGTGGAAAGCGAAGTAGACGTTCGGCTCGATCACGTCGCGCACCTCGCCGCGCTCGAAGTATTCGATGGCGCCTGCGCGCAGCCTGGACATGTCGGGCGTCTCGGGCCGCGCGCTGGTGCCGAGCAGCGCGAGCCCCGCGATGCGCCCGGGCGCCTGGCGGGCAGCTTCCATGGCGACCATGCCGCCCATCGAGGCGCCGCACAGCACCAGCGGGCCGTCGTTGTCGCGCAGCACGGCGGCGGCCATGCCCTCGATGGTGTCGTGATGCCGCTGGGCGTCGCTCACGCGGGCGCCGAAGGCGGGGGGAAGTGCGGACAACTGGGCCTCCCAGATGCGCTCGTCGCAAGCGAGGCCGGGCAGCAGGATGAGTTTGGGCATGGAGAGAGATTCTGCGCGAATGCGGTGGAAAATGGACGCCCATGCCAACGCCCAAGCCCGACACCACCACCGACCTGATCCTCATTCGCCACGGTGAAACCGCCTGGAACCGCGAACTGCGCTTCCAGGGGCACGCCGATGTGCCGCTCAACGACATCGGCCACGAGCAGGCCCGCCGCATCGGCCTGCGGCTGGCCGGCGAGAGCGCGGTGCAGCACATCATCAGCAGCGACCTGATGCGCGCGCAGCAGACGGCCGCGCCCGCCGCGTCGCAGCTGTCGCTGCCGGTGGTGACTTCGGCGGGGCTGCGCGAGCAGTTCTTCGGCGTGGTCGAGGGCATGCGCTCCGACGAGATCCAGAGCCTGCATCCGCGTGCCTGGGAAGAATGGCTGGAGTTCCGCGAGGACCACGCCATGCCCGAGGGCGAGACGGCGCGCGAATTCCACACGCGCATCATCGCGGCGCTGGGCAGCATCGCCACGGCGCACCGGGGGCGGCACCTGATCGTGGTCACGCACGGCGGCGTGCTCGACATGGTGTGGCGCACCGCCAGGGGCCTGAGCCTGAGCGGGCCGCGCCGCAGCGACATTCCGAATGCGGGCTTCAACCGCATCCGCATCGCCGATCCGGCCGAGCCCGAGGCGATCGAGATCGTGGAATGGGCCGACACGCGGCACCTGGCCGACCTGCCGGCGCAGCCGACCTACGACCAGACGCGGCACCTGAAAGACAAGGAAGACTGAGGCCGGGCAAGCGGCCTCAGCCGCAGCTGCCCGCCTTCGGCGTGCGCAGCAACGGCAGCCCAGCGCCAACGCCCGTGGGCTTGCCGCCGTCGACCGCGAGCTGCCCGTTCACCAGCACCGTGCTTACGCCCTCCGACAGCAGCGTAGGCTGCGTGTAGGTGGCCTTTGCCGCATAGCGCGCCGGGTCGAACACCACCACGTCCGCGTAGTAGCCCGGGCGCAGGTGCCCGCGCTGCTTCAGCCCCAGCGTGTCGGCCGTGAGGGACGAGCTGCTGCGGATGAACTGCGCCAGCGAGATCGTGTGCTCCTTCACCACGTACTGGTCGTACTTGCGCGCGAAGGTGCCGTAGGCGCGCGGATGGCCCAGCGACGAGTCGGACGAGGTCATGACCCACGGCCGCTTCATGAAGGCGCGCACGTCGTCGTCGCTCTGGTTGAACGACGCGATCATCAGGTCGCCGTCGCGCAGCACCGCGATGGCGGCATCCACCGGATCGGCATTCGACGCCTTGGCCACGTCGGCCAGCGTCTTGCCCACGTACTTCGTGCTGCCGGCCGAGAACAGGATGGTCTCGGGGCCGCCTCGCAGCCGCAGGTTCTCGCGCATGTCCTTGCGCAGCCGCTCCTGCTGAGAGGCGTCGTCGAAGCGCTGCAGCGTTGCCGCGCGGCCGCCTTCGTTGGCCCAGGGCGGCAGCAGCGCGGCCGAGAAGCGCGTGCTCGACGCAGTCCACGGATAGTGGTCGGCCGTGATGTCCAGCCCGCCCGCGCGTTCCTTCTCGATGCGTTTGATGATGTCGCCGCTCTGGCCCTGCACGTCGACGCCCAGCGCCTTGATGTGCGCCACGTGCACCGGCAGCTTCGCCTCGTGGCCGATGCGTATCACCTCGTCGATGGAGCCCTTGAGGCCGATGTTGTACATGGACTCGTCGCGGATGTGGCTGTCGTACAGGCCGCCGTGCCGCGCCGCCACCTTCGCGAGCTCGATGACCTCCTCGGTCTTCGAGAAGTTCTGCGGCGTGTAGAAGAGCCCCGTCGAAAGGCCCAGCGCGCCCTCGCACATGCCCTGGCTCACGTGCTTCTTCATCGCTTCGAGCTGTTCGGCGGTGGGCGCGCGGTTGGCCTCGCCCAGCTCGCTCATGCGCACGGGGCCGAAGCCCACGTACATGGCCACGTTGGTGCCCATCGGCGCGGCGCGCAGCTTCTGCGTCTGCGCGGCGATGTCGAAGCCGCCGAAGCCGTCGTTGCCGATCACCGCGGTGGTCACGCCCTGCGTGATGAACGGGATGTTGAGGCGCTTCTTCGGGTCGTTCGAGTGCAGGTCGGCATCCGCGTGCGTGTGGGCGTCGATGAAGCCCGGCGCCACCACCATGCCCGTGGCGTCGATCACGCGCCTTGCCGTGAACTGCGCCGGCGCCGCCTTACCCGCGAACACGATGCGGTCGCCCGCGATGCCGACATCGCTCACCACTGGCGTGTCGGAGTCGCCCGTGTAGACGGTGCCGCCGCGCAGCAGCAGGTCGAGCACGATGGGCGCTCCGTCGGCGGCATGCAGGGTGGGTGCGAAGGGGGCGAGGGCCGAGAGAACGGCCAGCGTGACGAGAGACTTGTGCATGGGCATTGGGGCCTTGATGAGGCCTTGAAGGCGTCTTGTCGATAGGGAGCGGCCAGTTTAGGAGCCGCCTCCACGCCATCGCCAATTCCTTTTGCACCATGCCCCATGACCTGAAGGCATGGGCTGCCGGGCAGTGCTCGCAGATGCGCTCAGGCGTGCGTCGTAAGCGGCCCGAGGCCGAGGCGCTCATACACCGCCGCCGTCTGCCGGCGCAGGCGCAGCGACTCGGGCTGGCCGTTGAGCTGCTGCTGCAGGATGCCCTGCGCAGCCGTCAGCGTGGCCTCGGAGCCGGTGCGCACGAGCGCGTCGAGGTACAGCTGCTCGAACAGGTCGCGCTGCGCGTGGCTGCCGCCGATCTCGATCATGCACGGCAGGGCCGTGCCCAGCCCTTCGATGGCCGCCGCGAGATCGCCGCGCGCGTGCGCCACCAGCCCGTGCGCGGCCGGCACGCAGACGCGCTGCCATGCCGCTCGAGTCGATGCCGGCGCATGCGGCGCGAAGGCCACGATGTTGCGCAGCAGCACATCGGCCTCGGGTCGGCCGGCGCGCGCCAGACCGTAGAGGTACTGCAGATCGAGAAAGGGCAGCACGTGGTCGGCCTGCCGCTGCAGCAGATAGCCCGCCACGTCGTCCCAGCGGGCGCCCACGTCGATACCCGCGAGCTCCAGCCGCGCGAGCAGCGAGACGGCGCCGATCTGGTCCTGCGAGTAGTCCTTGACCACGCCCCAGGCGCGCTCGTCGTACACCGCGAGCGCATCGGCATCACGGCCCAGGTCGATGAGGAACAGCGCCACATGCCACCAGTTGTGCGTGACCATGAAAGAGTTGAGGCCGATCCAGGTGTCGCTCACGCTCTCCATGAACGCCAGGCCTTCCGAGAGTCGGCCCTCGGTGAGCATCACGTGCGCCAGCGCATGGTGCGCCCACGGCTCCTTGCGGCACATGGCGATGGCGCGGCGCGCGCTCGCCTCGGCCTCGCGCATCAGGTGGCACTGCTCGTAGCCGAAGGCCGCCATGCCGTGCACGTAGGGCACGTCGGCTGCATGCGGCAGCGCCGCCAGCGCGAGCTTCAGCATGCCGGGGCAGTCGCCGGTGTTGAAACAATGGTACTGGCCGAGCTTGACCGACACCAGGTCGCGCGGATGCTCGCGCGCCTGCTCGGCATGCAGCGCGATGGCGCGTGCGATGTCGCCATCGGCCCAGGCCTCGACGGCCGCGATGTATCGCTGCTCGCGCGGGGTGGCGCGCGCGGCGCCGGCACGGGCCTTCGCGAGGAATGGGCGGGCGTTGACGACGGACTCCCGCGACTCGGCGAACAGGTGCAGCGTGGCGCAGTAGGCCTGCACGATCGGGCTCGCGTCGGCTTCGGCCACGGCGAGCAGGTTGACCGCACGCGCCTCGGTCGAGATGAAGCCCATGACGAAATCGTCGACCAGCGCCAGGCTGGTGGGGTCGTCGAGGGTGAGGGTGTTGCCGAGGCTGTCGGCGAGCGTTTTTCCGGGGGGCATGGCGGCATCGTGCCATGCCCCCGGCGATGCTTCAACGACCCATCAGACGCCGGCTTGCTGGTGGCGGTACTCCTGCGTCTTGCCGCCGTAGCCGTAGGCCGCGCCGCGCGCATCGATCACGTGGATGTACGACACCTCGTGCAGGTCCGGCCGGATCTTCGCCATGGCTGCATGCACCTCGCGCAGATAGCGCGCCTTCTCGGCCTTGGTATTGGTCTCGTCGGTGACGCTGATGTCGAGGTGGAACGCCGACTTGCCGAGCGAGGCCAGCATCTGGCCGCCAATGAACCAGGCGTCGGCGGCGATGTACTGCACGGCGATGGCGATCACCGGCAGCTGCTTGCCGAGCACGCTCCGGGTGAGTTCGGCGACCGTGTCGACGGTCTTGCGAGTGAGGGCGGCGTCGGGTTCGCCGGAGAGGTGGACGACGATGTGGGGCATGGTGGACTCCTTGGTGAATGAGTGGTCGATGGAGTGATTGTGGGCAATCCTTAACCATCGGAAAAGCAGGAAGATATGATGTATTTCATCGGATTAACCAATGGATAGGTCATGCAAGGATTCGATCTGGAACAACTGCGTACGCTGGCTGCGGTCGTCGATGCGGGCAGCCTGACGGCCGCCGCGCCGCGCGTCTTTCTTTCGCAGTCTTCGGTCAGCGAGCAGATCCGCAAGCTGGAGGAGCGAGCGGGGCAGTCGCTGTTCACGCGCAGCAAGGCGGGCGTTTCACCCACCGAGGCGGGCGTGCGCTTGCTGGCCTATGCCCGGCGCATCCTGGCGCTTAGCGACGAAGCGTTTCGCGATCTCCACGGCGAAACGCTGCAGGGTGAATTGCGCCTCGCCGTCACCGACTACTTCCGGCCGGGCGACCTGACGCGGCTGTTGGGGCGGCTCGGCGAAAGCTATCCGCAGGTCCGGCTGCATGTCAGCATCCTGAAGAGCGATGCGCTGCGGGCGGCGTATGCGCACGGCGATTTCGACGTGGGCCTCGCGATGAACATCGCCGGGGTTTCCGCCGCGCAGGCCAGGGGCGCGGTGCTGCGGCGCGAATCGCTGGTGTGGCTCGGTGCAGAGGGCATGCGGCTCGCACGCGGTGAGCCGGTGCGGCTGCTGGCCTTGCCCGACACCTGTTCGCTGCACCAGTTCACCGTGGCGCTGCTGCGGCGCCGGCGCGTGCCTTATGCGCTTGCGCATGTGGCGTCCGGCGTCGCGGGGCTGCAGTCGGCATTGGCTGCGGGGCTGGGCGTCGCGTGTCTCAACGAGTCGGCGATCAGCGACGGCGTGGCGCGGCTGGCAACGCCGCACGGGCTGCCCGCCTTGCCTCGCGTCGCGTTCCAGTTTCTTCCGGGGCGCAAGGGGGAAACCGAGTTCGTGACGCGGACTCGGGAGATGCACAGGCCGCCGGGTACTCCCCTGCGCGAATGTCCCCCGCTTCGCTCCTCCTTTATTTCGCTGCGGGGAGCACCCGACGCCCTGTGCACGGGGCACGCCGCTGGTGTGCGGCCGATCAACAAGTGCTCTGAACGATCACGACGGCGGGGTGCCTTGCGCAGCGAAATAAAGGGGGAGGCCGAAGGCCGGAGGACATTCGCGGAGCAAGGTATCCCGTCGGCGTGATCGCGCCCCGAACAGCGCAATCCCTAGCGTCCCGGCACCACGGGCCACGGCCGCTGCGGCTCCCGGATCTGCTCGAATGCACGCGACACGCGCAACACCCCGAGGTCGTCGAATCGCTGCCCCGCTATCTGCAACCCGATCGGCAACCCACTCGCCGAGTACCCGCAGTTCACCGAAGCCGCCGGTTGTTCCGACATGTTGAACGGCACCGTGAACCCGATGTGCTCCAGCGGACGCAGGGGATCGTTCGTGGGCGAGGGCGCCTCGGCTGCCGCTGGCATGTTCGGCGACACGGGCGAAATCACGTAGTCGAAACGCGCGCATGCGGCCACCGCCGCCACACGCGTGGCGTGGAACTGGCTGAAGCCGCGGAACACATGCTCGCCGCTGAATTCGGCCGCACTCTCCGCCCATTCGCGGATGTACGGCAGCACCTTCGCGCGCTGGTCCGCGCGCAGGCCCTTCATGTCCACCAGCGAGCGCATGCGCCAGAGGTGGTCCATGCCGTCGAGCATGGCTTGCGACATGAACGGCTGCATCGGTTCGATCACCGCGCCGGCTTTCTCGAGCAGCCGCGCGGCGTTTTCCACCGCCGCCTGGATCTCGGGCTCGACCGCCAGTCCGCAACCCGCGTCGAGCAGCAGCCCGATGCGCAGGCCGCGCAGATGGTCCGGTGCCACGTCGAAGCCTGCCCAGGCGATGTCCTGCGGCGGCAGGCTCATGCTGTCGCGTGCGTCGGGCCGAGACAGCGCCTGCATCAGCAGTGCTGCATCGCCCACCGTGCGGGTCATCGGCCCTGCCGCGCGGCCCATGTAGGGCGGGTCGATCGGAATGCGCCCCAGGCTGGGCTTCAGCGTGAAGATGCCGCACCAGCTCGCGGGCAGGCGCAGCGACCCGCCGATGTCCGTGCCCAGGTGCAGCGGGCCGTAGCCGGCAGCCGCCGCCGCGGCAGCTCCTGCGCTGGAGCCGCCCGGCGTCAGGCGCAGGTCCCAGGGGTTGCGCGCCAGCGTGTGAAAGCTCGACAGCCCCGAGGACAGCATGCCGTAGTCCGGCATGGTGGTTTTGCTCACGATCACCGCACCGGCTTCCTTGAGGCGTGCGGCCGGCGGCGCGTCGGCCGCAGCGGGCTTCAGGTCGACCGCGGCGGTGCCCGCCGGCATCGGGTCGCCGCGCGTGGCGATGTTTTCCTTGATGGTCGCGGGCACGCCGTCGAGCGGGCCGAGCGCATCGCCCCGCAGCCAGCGCGCTTCCGACGCGCGCGCCTGTTCGAGCGCGGCCTCGGGCCTGAAGAGCCAAGTGGCTTGCAGGTGCGGTTCCCAGCGCTCGACGTGCGCGATCACCGCCCGCGTGACCTCCACCGGCGAGAGTTCGCGGCTGCGGTAGGCGGCGGCAAGCTCCTGCGCGGACAGGTCGCTCAGCCCCACGACAGTGCCGACAGGTCGTTGACGAAGATCGGGTTCTCTTTCCAGATGCCCTTGACGTTCTTCTTCGCGACGGTCGGGAACTGCGGCTGGTACAGGAAGCCGTTGGCCGCGTCGGTGGCCAGCATCTTCTGCGCGTCGCCGAGCAGCTTGTTGCGCTCGGCCGCGTTGCCGGTGGACTTGATCTTGTCGAACAGCGCGTTGAAGGCCTTCGACTGGTAGCCCCAGTAGTAGTCCGGCTTCGAGTAGTTGCCGAGGTCGAAGGGCTCCACGTGCGAAATGATCGACAGGTCGTAGTCCTTGTTGCCGTAGGTGCCGCTGAGCCATTGCGCCCATTCCACGTTCTGCACCTTCACCACGATGCCGATCTTGGCGAGCTGGGCCACGATCACCTCGCCGCCCTGGCGCGCATAGGGCGGCGGTGGCAGCGTCATCGTCAGTTCGAGCGGCGTCTTCACGCCGGCCTCGGCCAGCAGCTTCTTCGCCTTCTCGATGTCGAAGGGGTTGATGCCCGTGGTGTCTACATAGCCTGCCGCGCCCGGCACGTAGTGGCTGCCGATGGGCACGCCGAAGCCGTCGGCCGCGCCTTCGATCACGGCCTTGCGGTCGATGGCCGCAAGAATGGCGCGGCGCACGCGCACGTCGTCGAGCGGCTTCTTCCTGTTGTTGATCGACAGGATGGTCTTGGCGCGCGAGCCCGCCAGGATGACCTGGAACTGCGGGTTCGCCTTGAACTGCGGCACCACGCGCGTGCCGATGCGCGCGAACACGTCGACGTCGCCAGAGAGCATGGCTGCCGCCTGCGCGGCCGTGTCGGAGATGAAGCGGAACGTGACCTTGTTGATCTTCGCGGTGGCGGGGCTGCGGAAGCCTTCCCACTTGCTCAGCGTGAGCGACGAGCCCTTGGCCCAGTTGTCGAGCTTGTAGGGGCCGGTGCCGACCGGTTTGCCGGCGTTGGTCTCGGCGCTCTTGGGCTCGACGATCACGGCCGTGGCCTGGCCTAGCACGAAGGGCAGGTCGGGGTCGATTTCCTTGTTGATGACGACGACGGTGTAGTCGTCCACCACCTGCGTCGCGAGGTTGGCGAAGGTGCGCTTGTCCTTGTTGGTGCTCTTCTCGCCGCCCGCGCGGTCGAACGAGAATTTGACGGCGGC
This sequence comes from Variovorax sp. Root411, assembly GCF_001425205.1. Lineage (GTDB taxonomy): Bacteria > Pseudomonadota > Gammaproteobacteria > Burkholderiales > Burkholderiaceae_C > Variovorax. Next base: position 3,536 of record NZ_LMDW01000018.1, on the reverse strand, counting down.
CGCATTGAAGGGTTCGCCGTTCTGGTACTTCACGCCGCGCCGCAACTTGAAGGTGTAGGTCTTCAGGTCGGGCGAAATTTCCCAGCTCTCGGCCAGCAGCGGTGTGACGCTGCCGTCGGCGTTGATCTTGGTGAGCGTCTCGAGGATGTTGTAGTGCACCACCTCGGCGATGGCTGCGGCGGCGCCGGTGGTGGGGTCGAGCCCTGGCGGCTCGAGCGCCATGCCGATCACGATGGCGTCCTTCCGGCCCTGCGCCATGCCGGCGAGCGGGGTGGCCAGCGCAACGGTGGCGCCAGCGGTGGTGAGAAGGGTGCGGCGGTTCAACATACGTGTGATCTCCGGATAGACAAGCCAGGTTCGAATGGCGACTGCTCCGGCGTGCCCCATGCCCCGAAGGGAGGCGCGACGCCGCGAAAGACACGACACGCAGCACGAAAGATGCCACGTGCGCAGCCGGTCATTCTCTCGCAGTGGGTGCGCCGCCGTGCGGTCCGCGAGCCGGTTTTTCCTCGGGACGTTCCCGTAGGCTGTCCCGCCACGGTGATCAACTGCGGCGTCCTCGGCCAGCGACGCTTCGGTGTCAGGCGGCCAGCAGCGTGCCGCCCGCGGGCGTGCGTGGCACCGCGTCGAGCAGCGTGCGCGTGTAGGGATGCTGAGCGTGGTGGAAGAGTTCGGCGGGCGGACCCTGCTCGACGATCTTGCCCTTCCACACCACGCACACTTCATCGCACAGGTGGTTGACCACCGCGAGGTCGTGGCTGATGAGCAGGTAGCTGATGCCGAACTGCTGCTGCAGGTCCTGCATGAGGTTGAGCACCTGGGCCTGCACCGACACGTCGAGCGCGCTGACGGGCTCGTCGGCGACGATGAGCTTGGGGCGCGTGATCAGCGCCCGCGCGATCGCGATGCGCTGCCGCTGGCCGCCCGAGAACTCGTGCGGGTACTTGTCCATGTCGGTGGTGCGCAGGCCGACTGCGGCCAATGCTTCGGAAGCACGCTCGCGCTGTACGGCGCGGCTGGTCTCTGCCAGCGCTTCGAGCGGCTCGGCGACGATGCGCGCCACGGTCTGGCGCGGGTCGAGCGAGCCGTAGGGGTCCTGGAACACCATCTGGAAATCGCGCCGCGCGGTGCGCAGATCGGCCTTCGACAGCGTGTGCAGGTCGCGGCCTTCAAGATGCACGCTGCCCGAGGTCGGCGTATCGAGCGCCATCACGAGGCGCGCGATGGTCGACTTGCCCGAGCCCGATTCGCCGACGATGCCCACGCTCTTGCCGGCCTGCACCTCGAAGCTCACGCCGTTGAGCGCCTTCACGGTGGGCGGCGGACCGAAGAGTTTCTCGCGCGGCAGCGCGTAGTGGCGCACGAGGTCGGTGACTTGCAGCAGCGGCGAAGCGGTGTTTGCGCTCATGGTGCGATGGCCCCTTGCGCGGCGATTTCTTCCAGCCGGATGCAGCGGACCGCATGGTCCGGCGGGAGCATCGTGGCCGGGGGCCTGGTGGTCTTGCAGGCGTCGATGGTGTAGCTGCATCGGCCCGCGAACGGACAGCCCGGCGGCAGGTCGACCAGCTCGGGCACGCTGCCCTTGATGGTGGCCAGGCGCAGGCCGCGCGGCGCTCCGATGGCGGGCCGCGCGGCGAACAGGCCTTGCGTGTAGGGATGGGCGCGGCGCGCGAACACGGCCTCGGTCGGGCCACTCTCGACCACGCTGCCGCCGTACATCACGAGCATCTTCGATACCGTCTGCGCGATCACGCCGAGGTCGTGCGAGATCAGGATCAGCGCCATGCCGCGCTCGGCCACGAGGCTCTGGATCAGTTCGAGGATCTGCTTCTGGATGGTCACGTCGAGCGCGGTCGTCGGCTCGTCGGCAATCAGCAGGTCAGGCCCGCAAGCGAGCGCCATCGCGATGCCGATGCGTTGGCGCTGGCCGCCGGAGAACTGGTGCGGGTAGGCGTCGAGGCGCGAGGCCGCATCGGGAATACCCACGCGTTCAAGCAACGCGAGCACTTCCTTGCGCGCCTCGGCCTTCGAGAGCCCGCGATGCAGCCGCAGCGGTTCGCCGACCTGGCGCGCAATCGTGTGCACCGGGTTCAACGCCGTCATTGGCTCCTGGAAGATCATGCCGATGCGGTTGCCGCGGATCTGGCACATGGCCTTTTCGTCGCGGCCGACGAGTTCGGTGCCGTCGAAGCGGATGCTGCCCGCGATCTTGGCGCTAGACGGCAGCAGGCCCATCAGCGACATCACGGTGATCGACTTGCCGCAGCCCGATTCGCCGACGATGCCCAGCGTTTCGCCACGCTGCAGCGTGAAGCCGATGCCACGCACGGCCTTGGCGGGGCCGCGCTGCGTCTGCAGTTCGATGTGGAGGTCTTCGACTTCGAGCAAGGGCATGGCGCTTCTTATCTTGCGCGCGCGAGGCGCGGGTCGAGCAGGTCGCGCAGGCCGTCACCGAGCAGGTTCAGGCCGAGCACCGCGAGCGCGATGGCCATGCCGGGGAACACCGCGAGCAGGGGCGACTGGAACATCATCGTCTGCGCCTCGCTGAGCATGCGGCCCCACGAAGGCTGCGGCGGCTGCGTGCCCAGGCCCAGGTAGGAGAGGGCGGCCTCGGCCAGGATGGCGATGGCGAAGCGAATGGTGATCTGCACGATCAGCACGGCCGAGATATTCGGCAGCACGTGCTGCATCGTGATCGCGAAACTGCCCTTGCCGCAGGCCCGCGCGGCGGCCACGTACTCGCGCGACCAGATGGCGTTGGCCGATGCCCGCGTGATGCGCGCGAAGGTCGGGATGTTGTAGATGCCGATGGCGATGATCGCGTTGACGATGCCTGCGCCGAACACCGCCGTCATCATGATGGCCGAGAGAATCGCGGGGAAGGCGAGCGAGAAGTCGGTGAGCCGCATGATGGCTTCCTCGACCCAGCCGCGCTTGGCGGCCGCCAGCAGACCCAGCGCCGTGCCTACCACGAGGCCGATGCCGACCGCGATCACGCCGACAAGGATCGACGCGCGTGCGCCGACCAGCAGCAGCGAAGCCACGTCGCGGCCGTAGGTGTCGGTGCCCAGCCACTGCGCGCCCGTCGGCGGCTTCAGCTTGTTGGCCATGTCCATGTCGTAGGGCGACCATGGCGTCCAGGCCAACGAAACGGCGGCGGCGAGCAGAAGGAGCAGCGTCAGTGCGCCGCCCAGCACGAAGCTGCGGTGGTGCAATGCGCGGCGCCAGAAGCTCGGAACCTTGAGCGCCGCAGCACTCGGGGCGGTGATGACGGAGCTCATATGTCGCTGGCCTTGATGCGCGGGTCGATCACTGCGTACAGCACGTCGACCACGAAGTTCACGATCACCACCATGGCCGCCAGCAGCATCACGCAGTTGCGCACCACGATCAGGTCGCGGTTGCTGATGGCCTGGAAGATGAGGCGGCCCAGGCCCGGCAGGTAGAACACGTTCTCCACCACGATGGTGCCGGCCAGCAGCTCGGAGAACTGCATGCCCATGACCGTGATGACGGGGATCATCGCGTTGCGCAGC
>NZ_LMDW01000017.1 GCF_001425205.1 Variovorax sp. Root411 | reverse complement strand
GGGCGGCAGCAGCACGGTCTGGCCCACCGCCGGGCCTTGGGTGTCAGGGCCCAACTCGACAACACGCCCGACGCCCTCGCTGCCACCGACCGCTGGCAATGGCGGCAGCAACCCGTACTGACCGGTGAGCGTCAGTACGTCGCTGGGGTTGATGGGCGCGGCCAGCACCGCCACAAGGGCTTGACCTTGGGCCAGCACTGGACGATCGAATGGCACCGCCTCGATCGCGGCTTGCGGCACCGGACCGCGTTCGTTGTATTGCGCTTTGAGCATCGTCGTCATATCGGTGTTCTTCAGTGCCTTGTCGGCGTGTGTGTTGGTCAGGCCAATGCTAGGGAGTGCCGGCGTTGTGCGGAAGCCATCGCGTTCGCCATAATCCTTTGTCCAAACGACAACAATAGAGGCGACGGGAGCAAACCATGGACAAGCTGCGCGCTCTGCACTACCTGCTCAAGGTGGCGGACACCCTGAGCTTCTCGCGGACCGCCCTGGCGTTCGGCGTGCCGGCATCGTCGATCTCCCGCCGCATTGCGGACCTGGAAGCGGATCTTGGCGTCGAACTCCTGCACCGCACGACGCGCACCGTGCGGCTCACTGAGGTCGGCACCCTCTACCTGGAACAGGTGCGAAAGGGCCTCGCGCAACTGAACGACGCGGACGATCTGGTCGGGCGTCGCGGGAGCACGCCGAGCGGCATCTTGCGCATCAGCGCCATGCCGAGCTACGGCAGGTTGCTGCTCATGCCTGCACTGCAGGACTTCGGGGAGCTCTACCCGGACATCGTCCTCGATGTTCACCTCAGCGACGCCCTGGCGGACCTCGGCCGGGATCAGATCGACATCGCCATCCGGGGCGGCCACTTGCCGCAGGAGCGCGTGGTGGCGCGCAAGCTCGACCCGAACCGTATGGTTCTTGCGGCTTCGCCACAGTACCTTCGGGCAATGGGTACGCCGCGTACGCTGGACGATCTGTCAAATCATCGGGCGCTCATGTATCGCGGCCCCCACGCCGTACTCAAGTGGTTGGGGCATGACGAGGAGGGCTGGCGCGAGATCCCCGCCACGCCAGCCTTCATCAGCAACGACGGTACGAGCCTCGTCGCACTGGCCTGCCGACACCGCGGCCTGGTGCTGCTGGCGGAATGGGGCCTGAAGGACTATCTGCACCGTGGCGAGCTGACCGAAATCACGCTTGACCGGCCCGTGTCGGTGAGCCGCGCCGACGAGTTGGGGATCTACCTGCTGTACCTGCAGACGCGCTACCGGGTTCCAAAGGTTCGGGTAGCGGTGGAGTTCCTGGTGAAGCGGCTGCAAACAGGTTGACCGCGGGGAACGTGATGTATGCGGCGCACGACCTGCTGCGGCTGCGTCCAAGTTCGGATCCATCGTGAGCGTCATCGGCTCGGGCACCATTTCGACGTTTTTGGGCGAGCAGTGGGTTCAGGCCCATCCGCGAGTCTTGCCGTACATCGCGGCCATCGAAAGCGCTCAATGAGCAACAGACGTCAGTCAGTCAGGAGCAGTCTCTCGTGTCTGCGGCAGCGCTCGACGACAAGCAGCCGTCCTTCCGCCGCAATGATGTTGAGTTGCGGTCACCGCATGGTGGCGGGCTTGGGTTGTCGCTGACACGATGGTGCGGTAGCCTCCCGGCTCCAATACTGCCAGGAGACTTCGATGCCCAGTCGCTTCATTCTTTCCACTGGCGCCGCCGTCGCAGCCGCCGCCCTGATCGTCGGTTGCGGTGCCATGGGGTCATCGGGCGGCAACCCCATGAGCTTCTTCATCACCAGCGCCAACCCCGGCAAGGGCGGCGACCTCGGTGGCCTGGCTGGAGCCGACCGCTTCTGCCAGTCGCTGGCCACGAGCGCCGGGGCGGGCAATAAAGCTTGGCGTGCTTACTTGAGCACCGCTGCCGCGAACGGGCAGCCGGCTGTCAATGCGCGCGACCGGATCGGCACCGGTCCCTGGACCAACGCCAAGGGAGTCGTCGTCGCCACCAGCGTGGCCGACCTGCACAGCGCCAACGCCAAGGTGGGCAAGGACACCTCGCTGACAGAGAAGGGTGAGGTTGTCTCTGGTTTCGGCGATCCGGTCAACCGCCATGACATCCTCACTGGCTCGCGTTCTGACGGTACCCTGGCCGTGCCCGATCCCGGCAAGGACACTACTTGCGGCAATTGGACCCAAAGCGACGGCGGCTCCGCCATCGTGGGTCATCACGACCACAAGGGCACCAATCCCGATCCAGTAGCCAACGCTTCGTGGAACTCCTCGCACGGTACGCGCGGCTGCAGCGTCGACCAACTCAAAATGAGCGGCAGCGCCGGGCTGATGTACTGCTTCGCGACGAACTGACTTTGGCAGATGGACGGGCCTCGGCCGGCGTAGTCTCGCCCAGGGTGTCCTTGCCCAGCTCGAGCATGACGATGCAAGTCATCTCCTCGCCGATCTTGCGGCGCGTGAAGCACGATGCTTTTGTGTGCCCGCGCTGGAGAGCTTTAACGGAATCACCCCTCGCTTTAGGCCCTGCGCCACCAACCACCCTTCGGCAACAGTCGGCCAGCAGCGGTCACTCGTCGCTGCCTCACAACGGTGTCTTTGTGAGCGCGTGCGCACTGTCCAGTTTGGCGGTCAACAATCAAGCCAGAAGGGACATCAATCTGACCGGCCAAAGACGCCCCACTCCGCCGAGCGGGGGCGTCTCCCTGTTGGTCCCTATCAGCTTGCCGGATTGCGTGCCATGACGATCCACGCCGCGCCGTCGATCATCACCGACCGCTCGCCGGGGAGGCCCGCGAAGGCGGCACGAACCGCGGCCGAGGCGCGGGCGCGGATGTCGTCGGGCTGATCAGCGAACGCACGGGCCAGCGGGCCGACCTCGAGCGTCATCTTCACTGCCTCGCTGATCGCAGCGTCCCGCGTCACGCCCTCGCCAAACGGGACGGAAGCATCGAAGGGCGCGATAGCGACATCGGTGAAGCCGGCCGCTGTCAGGATGCGAGACACCCGCCCCCGGTCGCCGAACGAAAATGGGCCGGGCGCTTCGGGATCGGGCGGCGCGCTCGGCGGGAGGATGCCTTTGATCGCGCCCATCGGCAGGCGCACCCAATCGTTCTCGGCCGCGCCGCGCCAGCAGACGAAAGCGACGCGCCCGCCCGGCCGGAGCGCGCGTCGCATATGGGCGAATGCCCCTGTCGGATCGTCGAAGAACATCACCCCGAAACGCGAGAACAGGATGTCGAACGCGCCCTCGGGCAGCTCGGCGCTGCTGGCGTCGGCCACCTGGAACAGGGCCGGCGTATCCGGTGGCGCAAGCGCGCGCGCTCGGCCGATCAGCGGTTCGGATATGTCCACGCCCAGCACGTGGCCCCCCGTGCCGACGCGGGCGGCCAGAGCCAGACTCGATGCGCCCGCTCCGCAGCCGACGTCCAGCACTCGCTCACCCGTCGCGGGCGCGGCGGCCTCTATCGCGGCCTGGCCGAACACCGCCACCATGGCGTCGAGGCGGGCCTGGTTGGCGACCCAGCGCTCCCCGCTTTGACCATTCCAGTCGGCCAACTGATAGGCATTTTGCTCTGCCATGTCATCTCCTTGACTCGACGATCCGTCCTTCACCGCGCCGATCTACGCCAACCTTTTCGACGGCGACGACGCAACGGGAGAAGGGAATCCGTGCTCTCAAGCCAGCATCGACTGCTGGGCGAAGATACCCGCCATCGCGCCCTGCGATGATGCCTGGGTGACCGAGGGCAAGAAGGGCGTGGCAAGGTCGCCGGCGGCGTAGATGCCGGGCATGCTGGTTTGGCGGCGCTCGTCGACCTTGAGGACGATGCCGGTGGGCGTATCGACCGTGGCGAGGCCCAGCGATTCATGCAGACTAGCGGACGGCTTGTTGCGCGGATGGGCGAACAGGACGTCGACCGCGACATTGCGGCGGGTATCGAGATTGACGGTGGTGATACGGCCCTTTTCATGGGCGATCTCGATGATCCGGCCATCGACGACAGGTATGTCGCGATTCGCCAGATCGGCCTGGATATCGGGCGGAATGTCGTGACCGTCGGCGAAGACAGTCAACTTGTCGGTCCAATCAAGGAACAGCCTGACCTGATTGTGCGACTGCGGGCCGGACCAGACGACGCCCCAATGCTGGCCGGCGACTTCAAAGCCATCGCAATATGGGCAGGGCACGATGGACGTGCCCCAGCTTTCGGCAAAGCCCGGAACATCAGGCATCTGGTCGGCGACGCCATAGCTCAGGATCACGCGGCGCGCCCTCAGGCTTTCGTTATCGTCAGTGACGACGCAGAAATCGTCGATTGCGCCAGACACGCTCTCGGCCCGGGCATTGACCAGCCTGATCGCTGGATAGCGCGCCAGCTGCGCCCGCGCCTCGGCCAGGATGTCCAGCGGTGGCTTGTGATCGTGGCCGAGCAGGCCATGCGAGTGGCCGGCGAAGCGGTTGCGCGGCAGGCCGGTATCGAGAACGGTGACCTTGCGGCCGGCCCGGCCGAGCTGCAGGGCCGCCGCAAGGCCGGCAAAGCTGCCGCCGATGATGATGACGTCATTCATGGTGATGGGCTTCGTGTGAGCGAGTTGATTATTGGACTTTCAAGTACAGTAATGTGGGGTAGATATAGTAAACTGTCAAGTCCACTAAATATGCCCATGACCCGCCTCCCAGTTCCTGCTCCGAAGCCCCAACGCGGGCGGCCACGCGATCCCGAGCGCGGCCGGCGCATCCTGGAAGCGGCGCAAAGGCACTTCGATGAGCATGGTCTGGAGCGTGCCAGCGTGGATGCCATCGCTTTGGACGCAGGCGTCTCCAAGATGACCGTGTACAGCAACTTCGGCTCCAAGGAGGGGCTGTTCCAGGCAGTCGTGCGCGACAGGACGGCAGCCGTGTTGGCTGGCTTCCCGGGCACCGGGGCGCTGGACCCGGACCAGCCGGAGAAGGTGCTGCTGGCGATCGGCGCCCGGTTTCTCGCACTGACGCGCGGAGACGCGCTGGGCGCGTTGCGCGCTGTTTATGGCGTCGCGGGGGCGCAGCCGGAAGTCTGCCGTGCGTTGTACAAGGAGGGTCCGGAGCGTGTGAACGACGAATTGGCTGCATACCTGCGTCTTGCCAACTCGGCAGGCACGCTGAAGGTACGGAACCCGCTTCAGGCCGCGGACCTGTTCCTGTCGATGTTCCTGGGCTCCGGGCACATCCGCGGACTGCTGAAGCTCGAGATGCCGGGTACCCGGGAAAACAGGGCTCTTCTGCGCGAGGCCGTACGGGTCTTCATGGCGGCGTACGGCGCGTAGGCACACACAATGTGGCAAGGTCGCGATTACGCGGCGGTAAGTGAATCGAAGCTTTTAGGCCGGAACCTTGAGCCGCATTCCGCCGCCGCTCAAGAGACCAAGATGGTGAGTTTTAACGTCCGCTTCCCAAGCCGGCGAAGGACAGCAATGCGCGCGAAGCTGCCACTGAAACCCACCTCGCAAACAATCTCGACCGAGCCGAATTCGCTCCATCGCGAAGGCTTCATCCGTCGTGCCGAGAAGCATCCCATTCCCCAGGCGGGCCGCGAAATCCGCAGCCCGCAGACCTGCCTCTAACTGCCAGTCTCAGGCGTTCCGCGCCGCGCCTTCTCATTCTCCTGAAACAACTCCCCCGCCTTGCGCGCCAGTTCAGCCGCAAGCCAAAGCAGGTTGTCCAGCTGCCGAGGCCCATCCCCGCTGCACCAGTCGATGTCTTCCCCGTGGCAGACCCACAGCAGGGCTTCGAGTTGGGCGAGTGTGTTTTCGAGGTGATCCGCCGGTTCTTGGTGGGCGTTTCCGTCGGGGGATACCGGCGTGCGAGGCCGGGCTATAGTCTTGGTAGCCATTTTTGTGCGTTCCTTCCAAGGTTGTTGCACGAACTTGGTTAGACGGCCGGGGTGCTCGTAACACCCCGGCCGTCGCCTTTGATACCTCGCATTTGCATCGCTGCTTTCGCACCGACAACCTGCCGCGAGGCAAGCAGCCTTCAAACATTTCAATGGCTTTGTGTGTGTAGCGCCGTCCTTCTCCCCTTGTTGGGGTTTTGAGTGGCAGGGGCAACTACTGTAGAGAAGAGCGCAGCGCGGTGGCGGTTTCGTGCGGCATGAAATCTCGACGACCGCCAACAAATGCAGCTTCTGCAACGCGCTGCGTGCGAAGCCTCATGGGCGTCGCCCCGAACGAACCCGCACCCGATCCCGATCGCTAGGCCATCCCCCGCGCCAACAAATGATCCACCAACCGGCGCTGCGGAAAACTCAAAGCCTCCTGCCGTGTACAAAGGTACATGCGTCGTGAAGCCCACGCATCGGTGAGATTGATGAAACGCAGCTTCATCTCCTTGCGGTAAGTCACCGCCGCCCCCTCGGGCAGGATGCCCACGCCCATGCCCGCTTCGATCATCCGGCACACCGCCTCGAAGCTCTTCACCCGCACGCGCAGGCGCAGCACCTTGCGCGCGCTCATGGCGGCGTCCTCCATGGTGCGGGATATGGCGGAGTCATCTTCGAGCCCCACGAAATCGAAATCGAGCAGTTCCTCGAACGACACCTCGCGCCCGCGCCACGGATGCTTCTGCCGCACGATGGCCACCAGCCGGTCGGTGCGGTAGGGAATGAAATTGAGCGCCGGGTCGGCCGCCTCGCCGGTGATCACGCCGACATCGGCCTGCCGATCGCGAATGGCCTGCACGATGTACACGCTGCGGTGCTCTTCCACGCTCACGCGAACCTCAGGGTAGCGCTGGCGAAAGCTCGCCACGTCGTCGGGCAGGAACTGGCCCATGGCCGACGCGTTGGCATGCAGCCGCACGCGGCCGGTGGCGCCCTGCGCGTAGTCGGACAGGTCGGCGCGCATGCGGTCGATGTCGCGCAGGATCTGGCGCGCGTGCATGGCCAGCGACTCGCCGGCGCCCGTAGGCGTCACGCCCTTCGACGTGCGATTGAGCAGCGCGACGCCAAGTTGGCCTTCGAGGATGGCGAGGCGGCGGCTCGCGGCCGACAGCACCATGTGGCTCTCGGCGGCGGCCTTCGACAGGCTGCCGTGCTCAATGGCACGCAGGAAAAGCGCCAGCGAATCGAGGTCGGGTCTCATGGTGTCGGGTCGATCTGGGAGGGTGGCATTGTCGCGCCCGCGAGGGCGGGCGCAGGCGCAAGGATGAGGGCAAAATTCCCCGGCCGCGCCGATCGGCCCCATCCCCGTGCCGTCCATGCCGCCCACCACGCCAATCACGCCCGAAACACCTTCGCCATCCCCGCCCCGCCCGCGCCACCGCGCGCTGGCCGGCTGGATCGCCGCGGGCGTATTGGCACTGCTGCTGATCGGCGTGGCGGGCCAGTGGGCCGCGAGGCGCGAGGCGAACTTCCAGGCCGACTCGATCCGCCGCGCCATGGAAGTCCACGTGCTGGGCCTGCGCGACGCAGCCGGCAAGTACAGCTACCTGCCATTCACCGCGAGCCTGCATCCCGACGTGCTGGCCGCGCTGGCCCATCCCCAGGACGCGGCCGTGAAGCAGCGCGCCAACCGCTACATCGAAGAGGTGAACCGGCAGGCGGGCTCCGACGCGCTCTACCTCATCGACCTGCAGGGCCTCACGCTGGCGGCCAGCAACTGGGCGACGCCGCAGAGCTTCGTCGGCGAGTCGTATGCCAACCGCCCCTACTTCCGCGATGCGCGCGCGGGGCGCAACGGCCTGTTCTACGGCGTGGGCCAGACCACCGGCGAGCCGGGGCTCTTCATCTCCGCGCCGGTGCGGCCCGACGGCGGCGCCGTGCTGGGCGTGGTGACGGTGAAGGTCAGCCTGCGCCAGCTGCAGGAAGCCTGGACCTTCGCGCGCGACCCGATCCTGCTGACCGACGCGCGCGGCATCGTGTTCCTGAGCTCGGTGCCGTCGTGGATGTACCAGGCCACGCGCGCGCTGGGCGCCGCGGAACTCGAAGGCATGCAGCGCGACCAGCAGTACGGCGCGCGCACCAGCTTCGCGGCACTTCCGTGGAAGGTGGAGCGTGGCGAAGGCGAGCCCGGCTACCTCGTGCGCACCGACATCGGCGGCCAGCCGCGCCGCTTCCTCGCGGTGGACGAGCCGCTGCCCGACCTGGGCTGGACGCTGACCGTGATGGCCGACCACGCCGAAGTCACCCGCGCACGCGAGCGCACCTGGATGCTGGGCCTGCTGTGCGCCGGCGTGCTGCTGCTGGGCGGCCTGTACTGGCAGCTGCGCGAACGCCGCTTCGCCGAGCAGCGCGATGCGCGGCGCGACCTGGAGCTGCGCGTGCGCGAACGCACCCACGAGCTCGACGAGGCCCACGCGTTCCGCAAGGCGATGGAAGACTCGCTGCTGGTGGGCATGCGCGCACGCGACCTGGAGGGCCGCATCATCTACGTCAACCCGGCCTTCTGCGAGATGACCGGCTACGACGCCGACGAACTGCTCGGCAAGCTGCCGCCCTACCCTTACTGGCACCCCGACGACGTGGCGCAGCACTGGCGCCAGTACGACGCCATGATGAGCGGCCAGCCCGCGCGCTCGGGCTTCGAGTCGCGCCTGCGGCACCGCGACGGGCACGACGTGATCACCATGGTCTACACCGCCGCGCTGATCGACGCCGACGGCCAGCACAGCGGCTGGATGAGCTCGGTGGTGGACATCACCGAGCAGAAGCGCGCCGAGCTGCGCCAGCGCCAGAACGACGAGCAGCTGCAGCACGCCCAGCGCCTGGCCAGCCTCGGCGAGATGGCCTCCACACTGGCCCACGAGCTGAACCAGCCGCTGATGGCGCTGAGCAATTTCGCGAGCGCGGCCAAGGCTTTTGCCGAACAAGGCAACCAGCAGCTGCTGGTCAGCAGCCTCGACGAGACCATGGCGCAGGCCCAGCGCAGCGCCGAGATCGTGCGGCGCATCCGCGGCTTCGTGCGCCAGCGCACCGTCGGCACCGAGGACTGCGCGGTAACGGCGCTGGTGGCGAACGCGCTGGCGCTGCTGCAGGGCGAGATGCGGCTGCGGCGGGCGCGTGCCGAAGTCCGCATACCGGCGGGGCTGCCCGAGGTGCGCGGCGACCGCGTGCTGCTCGAGCAGGTGCTGCTGAACCTGCTGTCCAACAGCCTGCAGGCGATGCAGGCCACGCCGCCGGAACAGCGGCTTGTGGAGGTCGAGGCCGAGGTGCTGGCAGGACGCATGCACATCCGCGTGGCCGACCGCGGGCCGGGCATCGACGCCGCGCTGGCCGAGCAGGTGTTCGCGCCCTTTTTCACGACCAAGACCGGCGGACTGGGGCTGGGCCTGAACATCTGCCGCACCATCGTCGAGGCCCATCGCGGCCGGCTGTCCTTTGCCAACCGGGACGGCGGTGGCACGGTTTTCACCCTCGAGCTGGAGATCTCACCCCCATGAACGCTCTTGCCAACAACCTGTGCGTGGTGGACGACGACGAGGCCGTGCGCCGCTCGCTGGGCCTTCTGCTGCTGTCGCGCGGCTACGCGGTGCAGACCTTTGCCTCGGGCGAGGCCTTCCTGGCCGGCGCCGACCTGCAGCGCGCGGGCTGCGTGATCCTCGACCTGCGCATGGAGGGCGTGAGCGGGCTGCAGGTGTTCGATGCATTGCGCGCACAGGACAGCCCGCTGGTCGTGATCTTCCTGTCCGGCCACGGCGACATTCCGATGGCGGTGGAGGCAGTGCAGAACGGCGCTTTCGGCTGGCTAGAGAAGCCCTGCAACGACGAGCGCTTGCTCGACAGCATCGCCCGGGCCTTGCAGCGCGCCGGCGAAATCGCCGTGCGACGGCAGGCCCGCCAAGCCGCACAGGCGCTGTGGGACAAGCTCACGCCGCGCGAGATGCAGGTGGCCCGGCTGGTGGCCGAGGGCAAGCCCAACAAGCAGATTGCCCTGGAGCTCGCGCCGCTGGAGCAGCGCACCGTGGAAACGCACCGGGCGCATGTGTTCGCGAAGCTGGGGTTGTCGAACAGCCACCAGCTTGATCGGTTCTTGCGGGAGCATGCGCTGTAGGTTTTCGATGCCGGACAGTCCGGCCAGACTCGATCCGATCAGGCGTCGTGGAGTCGGAGCGTCCTACCGCCAGCGTTTGAAGGCTCGGTCTCATACGCCAGAATTCGCTACTCGGTACAGGAGGTCGTCGATGTACAGCCTTGCGCGATATTGGATTGCCGGTCTTCTGATGGCACTGGCTTCGCAAGCCCAGGCGCAGGCCACGCAGAAGGTGGTGGACATTCCCACCCGCCCCGGGGTGACACAGCGAATGCTCGTGCTGTCACCGCCCGAGCCGAAAGCAGCCGTCATCCTGATCGCGGGCGGACATGGGGGCCTGCAGATCTTTCCCAATGGGTCGTTCAATTGGGGCGCCGGGAATTTCCTCGTTCGCACGCGACAGTTGTTTCCCGACCAGGGGCTGATGGTCGCCGTGATCGACGCGCCGTCCGACCGCCAGAGTCCGCCCTACCTCAGCGGGTTTCGCCAGACGCCGGAGCACGTGGCAGATTTAAAAGCGGTCATTGCATGGATGCGCGAACAATCCAGGGTGCCTGTATGGCTGGTGGGCACCAGTCGCGGCACGCAATCCGCAGCGTACGTCGCCACCGAGCTTTCCGGACCTGAAGGCCCCAACGGCATTGTTCTGAGCTCGACAATCCTCATTGACCGACGCGGTCGGCCCGTCCCCGCCATGCCACTGTCAAAGATCCGGGTCCCCGTGCTCGTCGTGCATCACTCGCAGGACGGCTGCGCGCTCTGCCCTTTTTCCAACGTTCCTGGGCTCATGGAGAAGCTCGAAAACTCGCCGAGGAAAGAGCTGTTGAGCTTCAGCGGCGGCGAGGACAAAGGCGATCCGTGCGAGGCCATGGCGCATCACGGATTCAATGGGCTTGATCGCGAGGTTGTCACGCAGATCGCGGGATGGGTTCTTGCCAGATAGATGCGGATGCTTGATTTTCAGAGCGGCTGAGTTCAGGCTCGGGTGACGTCGTTCAGGGGCGGTTATGGGCCCGGAGCGGTCCTCCGTTCCATCGAAATCGCGGAGCCAGGAAGCGGTCCAGCGTCCAGCTCAACTAGAGCTTGAACGCCTTCAAGGCTGCACGTTCAACCGATGTGATGTTGGGGTTGGCCTTGAGGACGTTCTCAATGAGTGCGTTGTTCGCCAAGATTCCTTTCGTCGGATTGGACTTGGGATATGCCCGCGCTATTGCCGCCTGGTCCCCGCTGGACGGCTCCGAATTCGCCGTCGGATCGAAGCAGCTCCCAGGAGGCTGCTTGAAATCTTCCAAACGCAAGTCATAGCGCATCACGCTCAGTCTGTCCGGCATGTTGCTGAACACATAAACGTCTCCGTCGGGACCAAGCCCCGTCTTGTAGAACTTGTCTTCAGCGGCGACGCTCGAGAGCTGCAGCGTCTTCAGGTTCTCATCGACGTCCTCGTCGCTCCATTCGTAGGCCTGCTTGATGGCAACGAGATTGAACTGGGGGAAGCAATCGGCGACGGGGTGCTGATGCTCATGCGCCAGGCCAAGCGCATGCCCAAACTCGTGAATGACGATGGACTTGAACTTGTCCCCATCGATTGGATACCGAGGCTCGTCCAGGTCCTGCAGGCCCATCGTGACTTCGTTGTTGACGTCGCTCAGCAGCGCTCGCGTGCCGATTCGAGAGAAGTACCCCTTCTCACGGAAGGAGACTCTGACGACCGCGCCATCTTTCGCTTGGCATATCCGGAACGAAGGGGCCTTACCGAAGTCGAAGTAGATGGCGCCGTACTTGGACCACCGGCTCGCAATCTGGGCGATGCGGGCCTTTACGTCATTTGCTCCCGCTGAGTGGAAGCAGACCTTTAGCGTAGTGCCAGGCTCCCATTTGCGGAACTTGTCGATGATGGAGAAAGGTGCGACGCCCCCCTTCAGGAGCTGCGGCATGTAAGAGGGTGCCGCCGCGTTCGCCTGGAACAGCACTTTGAAGGCCTGCTCTTGCTCTCGAGCACGCATCACCTGCTTCGCCAGGTCAACAGACGTCGCGGGTGGTACGGGTTTGTCGGACTGCGTTCCTTGCTGACGCAGCCGCCTCTCAGAGTCGATGCCAGCCAAATCGTGTGACAGCACCGGCGTCGGCGTCGCTGCTGCGCCGACGACCAACGCGAAGAGCAGATTGGCGAACGTGCTGCAAGAGGGGCGCATGCTTCAGTCGAAGTCAGCGAATGGTGCGGAGACACCGGCGGCACGAGCCGCAGCATTGGCATCAATCTTGGCCTGTGCCAACTGAATCTCAATCAACTTGCGGGCGGAGGCAGTTCCACCGCTGGCCTCTTGCAACGCCGAGTCGAGCTGGGAGACCTTCAGGAGCGCAAGCTGGTACTTCTGTCGAGCGTCACGATCAGCCGCCACACCCTCAGCAGCCAGTTCGTCTCGCCTCGCTGGATTGAACTTGTCGTTCAAGGCGGTCTTGACCTTGTCCTTGTCCTCGTTGAAGGCCGCAGACAAGGACTTCAAAAAGGCAGAGGCTTCCGACGTCTCGACAACCGTCGCCCCAGCGTAGTAGCTGCCCACCTTGGGCTGGCCATTCTTGTAGGCCGGCAGCTTGCAATAGCGGTACGCTTTGATAGGCACAGAGTCGTCCTTCTGCTGCTCGTCATAGCCTCCGTTCTGCGCGCACTTCCTCGTGTAGAACGCCTGCGCCCACGCCAGCTCAGAGGCCACCTGAGCTTCAGTAGACGCCTTGTCTGCAGCAAGCTTGGCATCCCAGAGCGCCAGCGGGCAACGCGGGTCTGAGAACCTCTGTTGAGTACCTTCCACCTTCTCGCCCCTGCCGGCAGGAATGGCCTTGTTGGCCTCGGCAATCTGATCGCAAAGCTTGCGGACCATGTCGTGATACGCCGTGTTGCTCTCGATGGGCGTCTTGACCAGGGGGGTCAGGGCGGCCCGCTTGAGGATTCCGTTCGCCTCGACGTAGCTGGCGACGGCCGTCTTCCTGTCAGACGCAGCTTCCTTCGTTGCGTCCGATTCGGGCAGCTTCGGTAGGCGCGCCGACATCGGCCAGTCCGCAATCCGCTCCAGCTGGTTCGTCAGGCCGTTTGGCTGGACCCGCACGTATGCCTTTCCTGTGTCGATGTTCTTGAAGGAAAATGACATCGCCCCGAAGGACGCACCCGTCTCCTCGGAGCTCAGCGAGACGGCGACAACGTAGTCCTTCCCTTGCTTGCGAAACCAGCCGTTGCCGGGCGCTAGCGACTTCCCAACGTAGAGCATCTGCGGCGTCGCTTTGATGCCGTCGTTGGCAGCGATGTGTTCAAGCTCGATCTCCATGTAGAAATCCGGAACGCTCCTGAGCTGCGTCATGTCGGCGGTGACCTTTGACATCCATTCAGGATTGCTTGCCCCGCCAGAGCCTGCCGTGAACAGGACGACGCAACCGACGCTGGTGTCGGTCACAAGGTTGGCCTTCTCGTCAACGGTGTAGTAGGTTGCCGAAACACTTTCGCCAGAGAGCGTCGTGACCTTGTCCTTCGCCGCGGCCGCGAGAGCGCTACCGGCGATATCGACGCCTTTTGAGATCACCTGCTGAATCAGCAGGCCAGCGAGGACAGCCATCTTCTGGCCTCCGCCAGCTCCCGCCGGCGCCGTCACCGGGCACTTTGATCTCAGCTCGACTTGGAGCGACTGGGCGCTGGCAAGTGACGAGAGCGTCAGGAAGGACACGAGCAGTGCAACGCGCGCAGAACTCTTCGACATGGTCTTCTCCCTTGAATCCGGCTTTCTGCCGTGACCTTCAACCCAACTACTGTCAGTGACGTTGACGAGATTCACCGGTCGCGCGCCGATTATGTCGGAAGCAGTATCGGTCCGCCTCATCAATATTGGGGACTGTCGATCTGCCTAAACACGCCGAGGTATCTGCGTGGCAAGCGACGGTGCCTACCCGAGAGACGACATTCGTCACCGACCGCTTGTGGCCGGTTGCCGTCACATGCCTAACGAGCGCGCATAGATCCAAAGCATTGACGCGACCGTGGAAAGGAGCATCACTATTGCCGCAAGCCGGCCCATGCGTCTGTCCACGAAGGCCGCCAGCACGAGGTACGCCATCATCGTGCAGAAGACTACCGCACCCATTGGTGATGTGAACCACTTCGAGAACAGTAGCAACGCTAGGCCCGCTGCCGATAGCAATGCAGGAAGCCACCATGGCGACCCTCGCAATGCCCACAGCGCGACTGCCGAGACAAGTGCAAGCGGGCCGGCAAAACGCGCCCAACCGTGTACCCAAGGCACGAAGTCTCTTGAGGTCTCGTACCGTCCGACGCTGATGACCAAGACCTCGCCGGTAGTCCCCGCTGACCAGACGGCACTACCGAAGGACCAAAGCGCCGGGAGCAGCAAGATTGCGCCGGCTGCAAGGGCAACCTTGCCGTATTGCTGGAGACTCGGATGGTTCATGAAGATGAATGCCAGGGGTTGGCGGGTTGTTGCCCCAGTGAAGGTCAGTGTCCACGCGCTCCTTTACGCCAGGCGGTCGAGCGACCGCTGCTGGCCGACTCCGGCCCTCCGGAATTCTGCCTCACCCGTGCCCGTCTCTCGCAAAAGCGCAGTGGAGCGCCCGCGCATGTCCATCTGCAATCCGCCACAGCGGTCGAACCGCCAGCGCCACAACCACGCTCATCGTGCACAGGGCACCGGGTGCTCCCCGCAGCGAAATAAAGGAGGAGGGCGAAGCCCGGGGGACATTCGCGGAGGGGAGTACCCGGTGCCCTGTGCACGCACCCCGAACGACGCGTCACACAGAGCAAGAGCAAAAAATCAGCGCAGAGCTTCGACCAGATCCAGCACCATCCGATCGCCACCGAACTTCTCGACACCCTGCGTCAACAGCGCATCCACAGCCAAAGCGATGCCGTGGCCAGAAGACGACTGCTCCGCCATGTCGTTGTAGTAGCCCAGGTCCTTCTTGGCATTGGCCATGGAGAACTTCAACGAGTCGGTGCTGCCGGTCAGCAGCTTTGGCTTGACGCGTTCCAGCGCCACCCCATTGCCGCCGCCCTTGGCGAGCACTTCGACGAACACATCCGGCGCCACGCCCGCGCGCTGCGCACAGGCAGCCGCTTCACACAGCAGCGCGACCGTGCCCAGCGACACGAAGTTGTGCAGCAGCTTCATCGCATGGCCGGCGCCGATGCCGCCCACATGCGTGACGTTCTCGGCAAAGCAGCGCAGCAGCGGCAGGCACGAAGCCAGCACGTCAGCATCACCACCCACCAGCAGGTTCAGCCGGCCCTCGGCAGCTTCCTTCGCCGTGCGCGTCATGGGCGCGTCGATGAAGCTGCCGCCCTTGGCGCCCACCGCTTCCGCCACCTTCGCGGTGGAGGCGGGCACGGCCGTCGAGCAGTCGATCACCACCGTGCCGGGACGCAGGGCAGTCAATGCACCCGTGTCGCCAAGCATCACGGCCTCGACCTGCGGCGTGCCGGTGACGCACAGGATCAGCACGTCGACCTGCGCGGCCAGCGCGGCCACGTCCTTCACAGACGTGGCGCCCGCCTTCAGCAGGCCGTCGATCGGCTGGTTGCCCGCGTGTTCCAGCACGGTCAGCTGGTGGCCGTGCTTGACGATGTTGCTCGCGATGCCGTGGCCCATCAGGCCGACGCCGACGAGGCCGACTTTGCGTGGGGCTTGCTGTTCAGTGCTTGTCATTGATTCATCCGTGCTTGATGGCGATGGTCTTGAGGGTCGTGAATCCGAGCAGGGCCTCGAAGCCCTTCTCGCGGCCGAAGCCACTCGATTTCACGCCGCCGAAAGGCAGTTCTACACCACCCGCCGCGCCGTAATTGTTGACGAAGACCTGGCCGCAGTGCAGCTTGTGCGCCATGCGCAGCTGGCGCGCGCCGTCGCGGGTCCACACGCCGGCCACCAGGCCGAAGTCCGTGCCGTTGGCCAGGCGCACCGCCTCGGCCTCGTCGGTGAAGGGCATCACGGCCAGCACGGGGCCGAAGACCTCGCGCTGCGCGATCTCGCTGTCGTGCGGCACGTCGCGGAACAGCACGGCCTCCTGGTAGAAGCCGGTGGCCGATGCGTTCGGCGACACCGTGCCGCGCGCCGCCACCTTCAGGCCGCCTGCTTCGGCAGTCGCGACCATATCGCGCACCTGGCGAAACTGCTTCTCGTTGATGAGCGGACCCATGTCCAGGTCTTCGGCGGGCGTGCCCGCGCGAACGGCCGCGAAGCGCTTGGCAAGCCGCTGCACCACGTCTTCGTACACTGACTGTTCGACCAGCACACGGCTGCCTGCCGAGCAGGTCTGGCCCGCGTTCTGGATGATGGCGTTGAGCAGCACCGGCTCGGCCGCGTCAAGGTCGGCGTCGGCGAACACGATCTGCGGCGACTTGCCGCCCAGTTCCAGCGTCACCGGGCAGTGGCGCTCGGCCGCGGCCAGGCCCACGCTGCGGCCCGTCATCGTCGAGCCGGTGAACGAGATGTGGTCGATGCCCGGATGCGCGCACAACGCGGCGCCGGCTTCCTTGCCGTAGCCCGTCACCACGTTGAGCGCCCCGGCCGGAAAGCCCACCTCGGTCGCGATCTCGGCCAGGCGCAGCAGCGAGAGGCTTGCGTCTTCGGCCGGCTTCACCACGCAGGCGTTGCCCGCGGCAAGCGATGCGCCCACGCTGCGGCCCGCGATCTGCATCGGGTAGTTCCAGGGAATGATGTGGCCCGTCACGCCATGCGGAATGCGCACCGTCAGCACGGTGTAGCCGCGCTCGTAGGGCAGGGTGTCGCCGTGCAGCTTGTCGCAGGCACCGGCGTAGTACTCGAAGTAGCGGGCCAGCGCGGTCGCGTCGTTGCGCGCCACGCGCAGCGCCTTGCCGGTGTCGCGGGCTTCGAGCTGGGCGAGTTCTTCGTGGTTCTGCATGACAGCAGCGCCGAGCCTGGCGAGCAGGCGGCCACGCTCCAGCGCAGTCGTCGCGCCCCAGGGGCCGTCGAAGTTCTCGCCCATGGCCTGGCGCGCGGCGCGCACGGCGGTGTCGACGTCGGGGGCCGTGCCGCGTGCGATCTCGCCGAATTTCTGGCCGTCGCTCGGGTCGATCACGTCGATGGTGGCGTTGCCTTCGGACGGCACGCGACGGCCGTCGATGTAGTGGGTGGCGTTCATGAGGTTGTCTCCTTGCGGCCGATCACTTCGGCTCGGGCCAGGGGTGTTGCGCTTCGCGGATCTGCTCGAAGGCGCGGCTGAACTGCAGCACGCCCAGGTCGTCGAAGCGGCGCCCGGCGATCTGCAGGCCGATGGGCAAGCCCTCGGCCGAATAGCCGCAGTTGATCGAAGCGGCAGGCTGCTCCGACATGTTGTAGGGCACCGTGAAGCCGATGTGCTCCAGCGGCAGCATCGGGTCGTTGGTCGGCGAGGCGTGGTCCGCGGGTGCGGGCATGTTGGGCGACACGGGCGAGATCACGAAGTCGTAGGCCTTGGTGGCGGCGACGGTGGCCGCGCGCGCGGCGATGAACTGGCTGTAGGCGTCGAAGATGTGCGCCCCCGAGAAACCGGCCGCACTTTCGGCCCACTCGCGGATGTACGGCAAGATCTTCGCGCGCTTTTCCGCAGCCATCGCCTGCATGTCGATGCACGAGCGCATGCGCCAGAAGTGGTCCATGCCCTGCAGCATCTTCGGCGTCATGAAGGCCTTGATCTCTTCCACATGCGCGCCGGCCGCCTCGATGCGCTTCGCGGCGCGGCGCACGGCCTCGGCAATCTGCGGATCGAGCGGCAGGCCGCAACCCGCGTCCATGTGCAGCGCCACGCGCTTGCCCTTGAGGAACGATGGGTCGACCTCGAAGGCCGCCCAGTCGATCGCGGGCGCGGGCAGCTCCGAATAGTCGCGGTCGTCGGACTGCGCGATCGACGCCATCATCAGCGTCGAGTCGGCCACCGTGCGCGTCATCGGACCGGCGCAGCGGCCCATGTAGGGCGTGCTCAGCGGAATGCGGCCGAAGCTGGGCTTGAGCGTGTAGATGCCGCACCAGCTCGCCGGAAGGCGCAGCGAGCCACCGATGTCGGTTCCCACGTGCAGCGGGCCGTAGCCGGCGGCAGCCGCCGCACCCGCACCTGCGCTGGAGCCTCCGGGCGTGCGCGAAACGTCCCACGGGTTGCGCGAGAGCTCATGAAAGCTCGACAGGCCCGACGACAGCATGCCCAGGTCGGGCATGGTGGTCTTGGCGACCAGCACCGTGCCGTCTGCCTTCAGGCGCGCGGCGGGTGGCGAGTCTTGCAGCATCGGCACGAGTTCGTAGGCGGCGGTGCCCAGCGGCATCGGGTCGCCCTCGGTCGCGAGGTTGTCCTTGATGGTCACGGGCACGCCGTCGAGCGTGCCGCGCGGCTTGCCGGCCAGCCAGCGAGCCTCGGAGGCGCGCGCCTGTTCGAGCGCTAGCTCGGGGCGGAACAGCCATGTGGCGTGCAGCTTGGGCTCGTACGCGGCGATGCGCTCGTTGACCGAGCGTGCCACTTCGACCGGCGAGAGCTCCTTGCTGCGGTAAGCCGCGTGCAGCTCCTGCACGCTCAGGGAATACAAGGGCTTGGTCATCGCATCAACCCCACGAAATCGCGGCCAGGTCGTTCACCACGATCGGCATGCTCGGCCACAGGCCCTTCACTTCCTTGCGCGCGATGGTCGGGAACACGGCCTGGTACAGGAAGCCGTTGACCGCATCGGTGGCCAGTTGGCGCTGCGCCTCGGCCAGCAACTCGGCGCGGCGCTTCTTGTTCTCTTCGTTCTGGATGACGACGAACAGGTCGCGGAATTTCTTCGAGTCGTAGCCCCAGTAGTAGTCGGGCTCGGTGTATTTCACGAGGTCGAAGGGCTCCACGTGCGCGACCATCGTCAGGTCGAAGTCGTGCGCGCCGCCGAAGGTGCCGCTGAGCCACTGGGCCCACTCGACGTTCTGGATCTTCACGTTGATGCCGATCTGCGCCAGCTGCGCCGCAATCACCTCGCCGCCTTGCCGCGCATACGAAGGCGGCGGCAGTTGCAGGCGCAGTTCGAGCGGTGTCTTCACGCCGGCTTCGGCCAGCAGCTTCTTCGCCTTCTCGATGTCGAAGGGGTTCACCGCGGTGGTGTCGATGAAGCCCGGCGCGCCCAGCGCGTAGTGGCTGCCGATGGGCTTGCCGAAGCCGTCCGCCGCGCCCTGGACGATCGCGTTGCGGTCGATGGCCGCCAGGATCGCGCGGCGCACGCGCACGTCGTCCAGCGGCTTCTTGCGGTTGTTGATGGTGAGGATCACCTTGCCGCGCGTGCCCACCTCGATCACCTGGAAGCGCGGGTTGCCCTTGAACTGGCTCACCGAGCGCGTGCCCGCGCGCGGGAAGATGTCGATGTCGTTGGCCATCAGCGCGGCGGTCTGCGCGGCGGTGTCCGACATGAAGCGGAACACGAACTTCTCGGTCTTCGCGAGGTTCGGGTCGCGGTAGCTTGGCGACTTCACCAGCGTGCACGAGGCGCCGCGCTGCCAGGCGCTCAGCTTGTACGGACCGGTGCCCACCGGCGCGGTGGCGTTGGTCTCGGCGCTCTTGGGCTCGACGAGGCAGGCGGTCGACTGGCCGAGCATGAAGGGCAGGTCGGGGTTGGGCAGCGTGCTGTTCACGCCGACCATGTAGTCGTCGAGCACCACGGTGCCGATCTCGCTGAAGAAGCGCTTGTCCTTGTTGGTGCTCTTGGCGCCGCCCGCGCGGTCGAACGAGAACTTCACCGTGTGCGCATTGAAGGGCTGGCCGTTCTCGAAGCGCACGCCCTTGCGCAGCTTGAAGACGAAGGTCTTCATGTCCGGCGACGAGGTCCAGCTCTCGGCAAGCATCGGCGTGACCGAGCCGTCGGCGTTCACCTTGGTGAGCGTCTCGAAGATGTTGTACTGCGTGATCTCCGCGATGGCCGACGCGGCACCGGTCGTCGGGTCCAGGCCCGGCGGTTCGAGCGGCATGCCGATCGTCAGCGTGTTCTTGCCGGCCTGCGCGCGCGCCTGGGGCAGGAAGACACCCGGGATTGCCGCGGCCATGGCGGAAGTCATGAGTGTGCGTCGCTTCAACATTCGGTAGCTCCTGGAGGTGAGGGTAAAAAAGAGCGGCCTTCGCGCTCTCAGCGCGAAGGCGTGTGCAGCACGGCGGAAAGAAGGGTGCGCGTGTATTCGTGCTGCGCATGCTGGAACAGGTCGGCCGGTCGGCCGCGCTCCACGATGCGGCCCTTGAAGACCACGCAGACCTCGTCGCACAGGTGGTTGACCACCGCGAGGTCATGGCTGATGAGCAGGTAGCTGATGCCGAACTGCTGCTGCAGGTCCTGCATGAGGTTGAGCACCTGGGCTTGCACCGACACGTCGAGCGCGCTGACGGGCTCGTCGGCCACGATGAGCTTGGGGCGCGTGATGAGAGCGCGCGCGATCGCAATGCGCTGGCGCTGGCCGCCCGAGAACTCGTGCGGGTACTTGTCCATGTCGGTGGTGCGCAGGCCGACTGCGGCCAATGCTTCGGAAGCACGCTCGCGCTGCACGGCGCGGCTCGTTTCGGCCAGCGCTTCGAGCGGCTCGGCGACGATGCGCGCCACGGTCTGGCGTGGGTCGAGCGAGCCGTAGGGGTCCTGGAACACCATCTGGAAGTCGCGCCGCGCGGTGCGCAGCTCGGCCTTAGACAGCGTGTGCAGGTCGCGGCCTTCGAGGCGCACGCTGCCCGAAGTCGGCGTGTCCAGCGCCATCACGAGGCGTGCGATGGTCGACTTGCCCGAGCCCGATTCGCCGACGATGCCCACGCTCTTGCCGGCCTGCACCTCGAAGCTCACGCCGTTGAGCGCCTTCACGGTCGGCGGCGGACCGAAGAGTTTTTCGCGCGGCAGCGCGTAGTGGCGGTAGAGGTTGTTCACGGCCAGCAGGGGCTGACCGGTGGTGCTGTGCTGCTGGCTCATGCGGTGGCCGCCTTGGCGTTCGACGCGGCAATCTCGCCCAGCCGCAGGCAGCTCACCGTGTGGTCGTTCGGCAGCATCGTGGCGCGCGGCCGCGTACTCTGGCAAAGGTCGATGGTGTGGGCGCAGCGGCCCGCGAAGGCGCAGCCCCGGGGCATGTCGACCAGCTCCGGCACGCTGCCGCGGATCGTGGGCAGCCGGCCCGCACGGACCGCGCCGATGGCGGGCCGCGCCGCGAACAGGCCGCGCGTGTAGGGATGTGCGCGGCCGGCAAAGACCACGTCCGTCGGGCCGCTCTCGACCGCACTGCCGCCGTACATCACGAGCATGCGCTTCACGCTGTTGGAAATCACGCCGAGGTCGTGCGAGATCAGGATCAGCGCCATGCCCATTTCCTTGACCAGGCCCTGGATCAGATCGAGCACCTGCTTCTGGATCGTCACGTCGAGCGCGGTCGTCGGCTCGTCGGCGATCAGCAGGTCGGGCCCGCAGGCCAGCGCCATCGCGATGCCGATGCGCTGGCGCTGGCCGCCGGAGAACTGGTGCGGGTAGGCGTCGAGGCGCGAGGCCGCATCGGGAATACCCACGCGGTCGAGCAGGTTCAATGCCTCCTTGCGGGCCTGTGCCTTTGTCAGCCCGCGATGCAGCCGCAGCGGTTCGCCCACTTGGCGCGCGATGGTGTGCACCGCGTTCAGCGCCGTCATCGGCTCCTGGAAGATCATGCCGATCCGGTTGCCGCGGATATGGCACATCTGCTTCTCGGGCAAGCCGACGAGTTCCTGCCCATCGAGCTTGATGCTGCCGGTGACCTTGGCGCTCGACGGCAGCAAGCCCATCAGCGACATCACGGTGATCGACTTGCCGCAGCCCGACTCGCCGACGATGCCCAGCGTTTCGCCGCGCTCCAGCGAGAACGAGATGCCGCGCACGGCCTGTGCCGGCCCGCGCTGTGTCTGCAGGCCGATCTGGAGGTTGTTGACTTCGAGGAGGGGCATGGCGCTTACCGGGCTCTGGCCAGGCGCGGGTCGAGCAAGTCGCGCAACCCGTCGCCCAGCAGGTTCAGCCCGAGCACAGCGAAGGCGATCGCCATGCCGGGGAAGACGGCCAGCAGCGGCTGCTGGAACATGAGGGTCTGCGCCTCGCTGAGCATGCGGCCCCACGAAGGTTGCGGAGGCTGCGTGCCAAGGCCCAGGTAGGAGAGGGCGGCCTCGGCCAGGATCGCGATGGCGAAGCGAATCGTGATCTGCACGATCAGCACGGCCGAGATGTTCGGCAGCACGTGCTGCATCGTGATCGCGAAGCTGCCCTTGCCGCAGGCCCGCGCGGCGGCCACGTACTCGCGCGACCAGATCGCGTTGGCCGAGGCGCGCGTGATGCGCGCGAAGGTCGGGATGTTGTAGATGCCGATGGCGATGATCGCGTTGACGATGCCCGCGCCGAACACGGCCGTCATCATGATGGCCGAGAGGATCGCGGGGAACGCCAGCGTGAAGTCCGACAGCCGCATGACGGCTTCCTCGACCCAGCCGCGCTTTGCGGCCGCCAGCAGGCCCAGCGCCGTGCCGACCACGAGGCCGATGCCGACCGCGATCACGCCGACAAGGATCGACGCGCGCGCGCCGACCAGCAGCAGCGACGCCACGTCGCGGCCGAACGCATCGGTTCCGAGCCAATGCGATGCGGAGGGCGCCTGCATCTTGTTTGCCATGTCCATCGCATACGGCGACCACGGCGTCCACACGAACGAGACCAGGGCGGCAATGAGCAGCAGCGCGGCCAGCACGCCGCCGATGACGAAGCTGCGATGCTTCACCGCGCGCTGCCAGAACCCGGGGAGCTTGATGAGCGCCGCAGCGCTCGGAGCGGTGATCACGGAGCTCATATGTCGCTGGCCTTGATGCGCGGGTCGATCACKGCGTACAGCACGTCGACCACGAARTTCACGATCACCACCATGGCCGCCAGCAGCATCACGCAGTTGCGCACCACGATCAGGTCGCGRTTGCTGATGGCCTGGAAGATGAGGCGGCCCAGGCCYGGCAGGTAGAACACGTTCTCCACCACGATGGTGCCGGCCAGCAGCTCGGAGAACTGCATGCCCATGACCGTGATGACGGGGATCATCGCGTTGCGCAGCNGGCAGGTAGAACACGTTCTCCACCACGATGGTGCCGGCCAGCAGCTCGGAGAACTGCATGCCCATGACCGTGATGACGGGGATCATCGCGTTGCGCAGCACGTGGGTCCACAGCACGGCACGCTGCGACACACCCTTGGCGCGCGCGGTGCGCACGAAGTCTTCGCGCATCACCTCGAGCACGGCCGAGCGCGTGATGCGCGCCAGGATCGCGGCCTGCACCACGGCCAGAGACAGCGCAGGCAGCAGCAGCGACTTGATGCCCGCGAAGATGCCTTCGCCCCAGCCCTCGAAGCCGCCTGCGGAGAACCACTGCAGCTGCACCGAGAACACCAGGATCAGCAGGATGGCGAACCAGAAGTTCGGAATCGCGATACCGACCTGCGCCATGCCCATGAGCCCGACGTCGCCGAGCTTGTTGTGGCGTGCGGCAGCCGTCACGCCCACCAGCAGCGCGAAGTTCGGAATCGCGATACCGACCTGCGCCATGCCCATGAGCCCGACGTCGCCGAGCTTGTTGTGGCGTGCGGCAGCCGTCACGCCCACCAGCAGCGCAATCACGACGGTCAGCGCCATCGCCATCATGGCGAGCGGCACGGTGAGCGCGAGGCGTTCGAGGATCAGGTCGAGCACGGGCGAGCTGTAGGCATAGCTGTCGCCGAGGTTGCCGGTCAGCAGGCCTCCGATCCAGTGCCAGTAGCGCGTCCATGCGGGCTGGTCGAGGCCGAGCTTGGTGGCCAGGGCTGCCACGGCTTCGGGCGAGGCGTCGGGGCCCATGAGCATCTGCGCTGCGTTGCCCGGAAGAATTTCCAGGACGAGGAACACGATGATGGACGCGCCGATCAGCGTGCCCAGCAGTGTCAGCGTGCGCTTGAGCAGGAAGAGGCCCATGTCAGTGACTCCTCTGAGTGGTGTTGTGTTTGTGGGGGCTGTCGTTCTTGGCGAGTGCCCAGGCCACCGGGTACTCCCCTGCGCGAATGTCCCCCGCTTCGCTCCTCCTTTATTTCGCTGCGGGGAGCACCCGGTGCCCTGCGCACAGGGCACGCTGCTGGTGTACCGCCGATCAACGACTGCTCTGTCCAACGATCACGCCGATGGGGTGCCTTGCGCAGCGAAATAAAGGGGGAGGCCGCAGGCCGGAGGACATTCGCGGAGCAAGGTACCCGGTCGGCGTGATCGCACCCCGAACGACGCACCCCATACCGAACCCTGACTTCCAGATGCGTCATGCAGAAATGCATTCGGCAATCGCGCGACCCACGTCCACGGTGTTGGCCGTGCCGCCCATGTCGCGCGTGCGCGGGCCTTCGCTCAGCACGGTCTCGATGGCCGACAGCACGGCGGCGGAAGCCTGCGCGTAGACGGGATCGTCGCCGCCGAGGTGGTCCAGCATCAGCGCGGCCGACCAGATCTGGCCGATGGGGTTGGCGATGCCCTTGCCCGCGATGTCGGGGGCCGAACCGTGCACAGGTTCGAAGAGCGACGGGAACTTGCGCTCGGGGTTCAGGTTGGCCGAGGGCGCGATGCCGATGGTGCCGGTGCAGGCCGGGCCCAGGTCGGACAGGATGTCGCCGAAGAGGTTGGAGGCCACGACCACGTCGAACCAGTCGGGGTGCTGCACGAAGTGCGCGCAGAGGATGTCGATGTGGAACTTGTTCGTCGCCACGTCGGGGTAGCGCGTGGCGATCTCGGCCAGGCGCTCGTCCCAGTAGGGCATGGTGATCGAGATGCCGTTCGACTTGGTGGCGGCCGTCAGGCTCTTGCGCTTGCGGCGGCTGGCGAGCTTGAACGCGTAGTCGATGATGCGATCCACGCCGGTGCGGGTGAACACCGCTTCCTGGATCGCCATCTCGCGCGGCGTGCCTTCGAACAGGCGGCCGCCCACGGAGGTGTATTCGCCCTCGGTGTTCTCGCGCACCACGAGGAAGTCGATGTCGCCGGGCTTGCGGTGCGCCAACGGGCCGGGCACGCCGGGCATCAAGCGCACGGGGCGCAGGTTGACGTACTGGTCGAAGTCGCGTCGGATCTTGATGAGCAGGCCCCACACGGCGATGTGATCGGGCACCTTGTCGGGCGCGCCCACCGCGCCGAAGTAGATCGCGTCGTGGCCCTGGATCTTGTCGGCCCAGTCGGCCGGCATCATCAGGCCGGTGCGCACGTAGTGGTCGGAACCCCAGTCGAAATGGTCGTACGAGAAGTCGATGCCGAAGCGGCGACCCACCGCGTCGAGCACGCGCAACCCTTCGGGCATGACCTCGACGCCGATGCCGTCTCCGGGAATGACGGCAATCCTGTGCTTTTTCTGCATTGACTCGACCTGCTCCATGTTCGTTGCGTTCGGGCTGTTGAAAAATTCTAGGAGCGAGGGGTGGGGGTGCGATGGGGGTAGGCACCCAAACTGCCTTGACAAAATCAGAAGACCTGACGTCGAGGTTTCACAGAGGAGTTTGCCAATTCACTGTCACGGAATCGACTTTGATTTCGAAAAATTAGAAGGCTGGAGGCGCCCTGGGCGAATGCCGTGCTGCTGCACGGAGCACCGGGACAGTCGTCGCCGGAGGGCTGACACGGCCGTGTGTCCCCCGTACCATGGCCCGATGCGAACACTCCAACTTCCCGCCGGCGGCGAGATGCCCGTTCTCGGCCTGGGCACCTGGCGCTTGGGCGAAGACGCGGGTCGTCGCGCGGCCGAGATGAAGGCCGTGCGCGAGGCCATCGCCCTCGGCTACCGGCTCATCGACACGGCCGAGATGTACGGCGAGGGCGGCGCAGAAACCGTCGTGGGCCAGGCCATCGCCGAGGCCCTGCGCGCGGGCGACGCGCGCCGCGAAGAGCTCTTCATCGTCAGCAAGGTCTACCCGCACAACGCCAGCCGCCGCGGCACGCGCGATGCGTGCGAGCGCAGCCTGAAGCGGCTGGGCCTCGGCGCCATCGACCTCTACCTGTTGCACTGGCGCGGCAGCCATCCGATGCGCGAGACGGTCGCGGCGATGCAGTCGCTGGTGGCCGACGGACGCATCGGCCACTGGGGCGTGAGCAACTTCGACACCGACGACATGGAAGAGCTGATGCAGGCCGTGGGCGACGGGCCGGGCTGTGCGGCCAACCAGGTGTACCTGTCGCTCGGCGAGCGCGGCCCCGAGTTCAGCCTGCTGCCCTGGCAGCGCGAACGAGGCATGCCGCTGATGGCCTACAGCCCGATCGACCAAGGGGCGCTGGTCGAAGACGATGGGCTGAGCGAACTGGCCGGCCGGCTCCGCGTGACGGCTGCGCAGCTTGCATTGGCCGCCGTCGTCGCACGGCCCGGCGTGGCCGCGATTCCGAAGGCGGTGCGCAGCACGCACCTGAAGGAGAACCTTGCCGCCGCAGAACTGAAGCTCGACGCGGCGACCCTTGCCGAACTGGATCGCCTGCATCCGCCGCCGCGCCGCAAGATGCCGCTGGCGATGATCTGAGGTCTTGAAGGCGGACTTCCGGACGCAGAGGGCGCAGAGGTTTCGCAAAGAACGCAAAAGAGACAGCCAAAAATCTTCTTGGTTTTCCTTCTGCGCCTTCTGCGTCCGGAAGTCCGATCCCGCTTCCTGCTGCTCAATTGAAAACCCGCACCCGTTGCGGGCGAGGGGCAGGTCCGTTCAGGCCAGCAGTGCCTTGACCAGGTCGAGCTGCCGGTCGGGCTTGTCGACACCGAGCTCGAGGCTCGCCTCGATGCGCTCCAGATGGTCATTCATGCTCTTCACGGCGGCCTCGGCATCGCCCTTGCGGCACAGGCGCAGGAAGTCGGCGTGCTCGTCCGACGAGCAGTGCGGGTCGTTCGACGAGTGGTACAGCATGGCGATCAGCGAGCTGCGCGCCACCAGTTCGCGCACCAGCTCGGCCAGCGTGCGGTTGCCCGTGGCCTCGGCCAGCGCCACGTGGAAGTCGCCCAGCAGCTTCTCGCGCACGGTGCCCGTGGTGGTGGTCTGGCGCAGCGCGGTGCGTTCGAACTTGATGTGCTGCTCCAGCACCTGGTAGTCGCGCGGCCGTGCAGCGGCGACGAACAGGCGCACCACCTCGCTTTCGAGAATGCGGCGCACCGCGAACACCTCGCGGGCCTCTTCCACCGAGGGCTGGCAGACGAACGCGCCCTTGTCGGGAATCATTTCGATGAGCTTGTCCTTCGACAGCATCAGCAACGCGGCGCGCACCTTGGTGCGGCTCACCGAATAGACCCGGCCCAGCGCCTCTTCGCGCAGCCAGGTGCCGGGCGGCAGGCGCTTCTCGACGATCGCGGTGGCGATGTCGTTGGCGATGCTTTCGATGGAGCTGTTCTTGTCGGCTGCGGCCGCGCCGTTCTCGGCTGGAACGGCGATGGCAGGGGGTGCGGAAGGTTTGGAACTGGCGCGGGGCATGCGCGGATTGTGACCTAGGCAAGCACTGTGCGAAGCGCAGCAATTCGACGATGGACTTGGGTGTCGCGTCCATCGCGCACTCCCAGGCGCCGGCCTCCTCATTCGGCCTTCAATCCCGCGCTCTTGACCAAAGGTCCCCACTTCTGACGCTCGCTGCGGGCAAACATGGCCAGCTCTTTTGGCGCCCCGCCGGCGGCAGGTTCATGTCCCAATTCCAGGAGTCTCTGACGCACATCGGGCTGAGCCATCACCTTCGTCAGCTCGGCGCTGAGCCGCTGAATGACCGGGGCAGGCGTTCCGTGCGGCGCATACATCGCGTTCCACGCGATCACCTCGAATCCATCGACTCCCTGTGCGGCAACCGGCTTGACCTGCGGAAGGAGGGCCGACGCCTGAGCCGATGTGACGCCCAATGCCTTGAGCTTTCCGCTGCTGATGAAAGTCCGGACCGCACTCGCGGTGTCGATACCCACCATCACCTGGCCACCGATGATGTCCGTCATTGCCGTGCCGGAGCCCTTGTACGGAACAGGTCGCAGGGTGCCCCCGGTCTTTTCCTTGAGCAACTCAAGAACCAGCCGCGCCGTGGTGCTCGGAAGGGCGATGTCTATCCCTTCCGTCTTCGCCTTTGCGTCCTTCAACAAGT
Organism: Variovorax sp. Root411; assembly: GCF_001425205.1. Lineage (GTDB taxonomy): Bacteria > Pseudomonadota > Gammaproteobacteria > Burkholderiales > Burkholderiaceae_C > Variovorax. Next base: position 283,216 of record NZ_LMDW01000017.1, on the reverse strand, counting down.
CAGCCACGCTGTTGTATGGCGATGCGGGGTTTGCAACCACAACCATCGGGAAGGTGCTCACGATGCCGATGGGCTCGAAATCCTTCTCGGGATCGAAAGACATCGAAGGGTAGATCATCTGGTTCAGAACATGCGTGCCATTCGTTCCCATCAGTAGCGTGTAGCCGTCGGGCGCCGCGCGGCCGGCCTCGAATGCGCCGATGTTTCCTCCGGCCCCCGCCCTGTTGTCGACGATGATCGCCTGCCCGAGGGCCTTGCTGAGCTGATCGGCAATAAGGCGTGCAGCCACGTCGGTGCCTTGCCCTGCCTGGTAGGGCACAACCAGGCGTATCGGCTTGGCCGGGTAGTTTTGTGCCGCAGCAGCTTGGAGTAGCCCAAGCGAAACGACGCAGGCACCCAGGAATTCGAGAGTCTTCATTTGTCTGTCTCCAGTATTTTTGTCTGTCTAGCCTGTGCGGCGGCTATGTGCCGATCCGTTGCGGGAGCGCCCCGCTTTCACGAAGTTGCTCGATCCGACTTGCCGTCAATCCCGTCTCGTGCAGGATTTGCTGCGCGTGCTCGCCGTACGCGGGCGGCACACCTTCGGCTGCGCCAGGCGAACGCGACAGCCGCGCGGCCACGCCGATGCCGTGGTACTCGCCCCGATCGATCCGCATGCTCCGGTGATGGGCGTGCGCCTGGGCGAACGCCTGGGGCACGGAATTCACCGCGCCCGCCGGCACGCCGATGCGCATCAGATCCGCGCACAGGATCTCTCGTTCGTGCGAGCTGATCGCCGCTTCGATCAGTCCACGCAGTTCGTCGCGGTTGCGCAAGCGCACTGCATTCGTCGCAAACCGCTCGTCGCACCACACTTCCGCCAGACCCACGTGCTCGCAGAAGCGCCGAAACTGCCGGTCGTTCAGGATGCCGAGAAATATCTGACCGTCCCGGCACGCGAACCTGTCATAGGGCGCGATGTTGGGATGTGCGCTGCCCAGCAGGCGAGGCGCTTCGCCTGAATACATCCAGTTGGCCGCATGCGGGACCAGCAAACTCATGGCCGTGTCGAACAGCGTCGCATCGACCCGCTGGCCCTCACCCGTTCTTGCCCGGTTCACCAGTGCAAGCAAGATGCCCGTGAGCGCCGTATAGCCAGTCACGTGATCGACGATCGGAATCCCCATTCGAGTGGGGCCAGACTCCGGCTCCCCGTTGATGCTCATCAACCCGCACATGGCTTGCAGAACCGCGTCATAGCCGGGCAACCCTCCGAGCGGTCCGTCGGTGCCGAACCCCGAGATCGCGCAGTAGACGAGCGCCGGATACCTCTGTCGCAGCACGCTCTCATAGTCGAGGCCCCAGCGGGCCATCGTGCCCGGCAGAAAGTTCTCCACCAGCACATCGACACCTTGCAGGAGCTCGAGCAGGAGTTCCTGGCCTTCAGGTTTCGACAGGTCCAGCGCCATGCCGCGCTTGCCGCGGTTGACTGCCGTGAAGTAGGCCGCGTGCCCGAATGCGTCGAACGGTGGGCCCAGTGCTCTTGTTTCATCGCCCGCCGGCGGTTCGATCTTGATCACATCGGCGCCGTGGTCGGCAAGCATCTGCGTGCAGAGAGGCCCGGCCAGTACACGCGAGAGGTCAAGCACGCGCATGCCGGCAAGCGCTCCACGGGGCGGCGATGCGCGCTCCGATCCAAAGGACATCTTCGATCTCCCAATGGTTTTTTCCAGGCATCCGCTGCCCGTGCTGAAGCATGGCTCGAGCCTCCCGGTGGCGTCACCCATCGACGCGTCCAGAGGCCCGAGGGCGCAACGATGGCTACGCGGTATCAGCTACGGGAAGGCAACTCGACAATCCCGGAACCCAGCACCGACAGCTCGTCGTCCTGGTTGCGGGCTTCCTGCTCGATCTCGACCAGGTGCTTGCCGCCCTCCATGAACTTGCGCTTGACGTGGCCCTTGATGAAGAGCATGTCGCCTTCCGGGTTGTGACGACGGATCTTGCAGTGCGCCTTGCGCAGGAAGCCGTCATCGCCCATCCAGTTCGTGAGGTGATGGGTCAGCCAGGAGGTCCGCTCGGGGCCGTAGTCGTACGCACCGGGCGCACCCACTTCGAGTGCGAAGTCTTCTTCCCAGTGCACGCGCTCAGGCACGTCCGGAATGCCGAAGCGGTTCGTGATGCCGACACCCGGATGCGCGTCGATCAGCTTCCAGGCCAGCTTGTTGGCGCGGATGTAGAGGCCGCCCCATCCCTGTGCGTAGGCGATGAAGCCGGTGACGGTCATCGGCCCCTTGAACATGACAGGAAGTCCCTGGCCTTCCTCGACATCCTCCCAGTAGCGCGGCGTGCTGCCTCGCACTTCTTCCTTCGCGTAGAGCTTGTAGGCTTCCTGGATTTCTTCCTCGCTGTAGCGGCGCGGCTCGCGGGCGCGAACGTCCTTGTACTTCGTGCCCACCTCGCGGGCATGATCCCGTTCGGTCCGGAAGCACCAGCTGTCGGCTTCCGACACCTTGTCACCGGCCTGGTTGTAGAAATCGACGTGGTAGATCTGCTGAACGGCGCGGCCGGCGAAACGGGTCTGGTGCTCGATCAGGTCCTTCAGGTAGGCCTCGGTACGGATCTCGTCGTTGCGACGAACCGGCTTGTGCCATGTCCAGTCGGCGCCCGACCACATGGCGTGCACGCCGGGAAGGCCGCCCACGTAGCCGGAGACGATGCGGCTCGTGGCGAAGAGGAAACTCGGCAGCGCGAGGATGCCGCCGTGCTTGGTCTTGGAGGCATATTCGGGGTCGCACCACAGCGGATTGTCATCGCCGATGCCGTGCGCATAGTGGCGGATGTTGTCGCGAGTGGCCTCGTAGCACCAGGGCTCGGCCGTGACGCCGATCTTCTGGCCGATGCGCTCGCGCAGATCATCCAGGCCTTTTTCAGTGATTTTCGGGAAGTTGCGCTCGGTTTTTTCTGACATGGTGTCTCCTGCTAGGGTGGGTGGATTGGGGGGGGAGGGGTCAGGCAGCGGCGGCGTGAGAGGCTTCCTGCTCACGCAACTTCCTGCGATGGATCTTTCCGGCGGGGGTCTTGGGGAGTTCTTCGACGAACACCACCTGGCGCGGATATTCGTGTTGAGCCAGTCGAGTGCGAACCAGGTCCTGGATCTCCTCGACGAACGCCTGACTCCCCGCGCGCGGCGACACGACAAATGCTTTGACGACCTGGCCCCTGAGCACATCGGGTGCGCCGATTGCGGCGGCTTCCCGCACATCGGGATGCTTCAGGATGGCGTCCTCGACCTCGACCGCGCCTATCGTCCAGCCCGCGGAGATGATCACGTCGTCGGCGCGCCCTCCGTGCCAGAAGTGGCCGTCTTCATCGACCTTGCCGAGGTCCTTGGTTGCAAGCCAGCTTCCGCTGCGCCAGAGCTTGAGTTCGCCTGGTACGTTGGGAGCGCACGGCTTTCCCTCGACATCCTGCACCTGGACGCGAAGACCCGGAACCGGCTTGCCGAGCGAGCCTGACTTGACCTTGAAATCGGCCGCGCCTGGATAGTTCACCAGGCAAACACCGATCTCGGTAGTGCCATACATGCTGCAGGCAGGCTGTCCGAAAGTCTCCTCCACGAAAGCGGCGGTTTCGCTGTCGATGGGTTCGCCCGTAAACGACACCTTCTCGAGGGAGTAGCGATGGTTTGCAGCGGCGCCCGAGTTGCGCATCATCCGGTAGTGCGTGGCCGCGGCGGAGATGTTCGTGAACCGATGTGCCTCCAGTGCCTGAAGCAAACGCTCGCCATTGAACTTGCCGGAGTAAGCGCCGATGGTGATGCCCAGCGAAAGCGGAGCCAGCGTTCCATGCCACAGACCATGCCCCCAGGCAGGCGACGAGGGGCAGATGAAGCGATCGCCGGGACGCACGCCCGTGCCGTACAAGGCCGCCAGCATCAAGGTCACGATGGATCGATGGGTGTGCTTGACGGCGTCGGGAAGTTCGCGCGTCGTGCCGGACGTGTACTGGAAGATCGCCAGGTCGTCGCCCTCCGTGCGGCACTCGAACTGCGACGGGAAGTGCGCCAGGCTCGCGAGAAAGCCCTGGTCGGCCACGACCAGCTTCAAGTCGCGGGAAGCCGGCACCAGTTCGGCCTTTTCCTCGTTCGTCACCAGCATGCGCGGCTTGCAGTCCTGGATGCGCAACCGGATGCCGTCCGGGCCGAAGAGGGTGAACAGGGGCACGGCGATGGCCCCCATCTTCATTGCGCCGAACATCGCGACATAGAACTCTCGCGAAGGCTCGAGCATCACTGCCACGCGATCGCCTGCATGGATGCCCTGCTCGACAAGGCTATGGGCAAATCGCGCTGAGTCGCGGGAGAGCTCGTCGAACGAGATGAGCTCGTCTTGTCCCGTTGCACGCACGAGCACGATGGCCGTGCGGTCTTCGCCCGCATGCCGGTCGATGCACTCGTGGGCGATGTTCATTCGCTCGCGAGTGCCATCGAAGAGCTCCCACAGCTTCTCCGATGAGCAGTGCATCTGCGCATCCGCGTAGGAGGTGTATTCGGTCAACTTTGTCATGGGTGTGTCTCTCGTTTCCGTGAGACGCACTTTGCTGGCATTCCATGAAATTGTCAAATGCGTCTATCAATTGTCTATGTACAATTTCAAAAAAAAGCAGATTGCGCGATCGGCAACTGCTCGGAGACGCGCCGTATGCTCGGGCTGTAGACACTCCAGACCACCATGAAAACTTCCACTGACGGCCCGACCAAGGCCACGGGCCCGCGAGTGAGGCCGGTGCCCGCGGTTTCGCGAGCCATCGCCATCCTTCGGCTGCTGGGCCACAGCCCGACGGCGATGCCCCTCAAGTCCATCGCGAACGAGCTCGACATGGTCACCAGCACCTGCCTGCACATCCTTCGCGTGCTGGTTGACGAAGGCCTCGTCAAGGTCGAGGCGGGGGCCAAGCACTACAGCCTCAGCGTCGGCATGCTTGCGCTCGCGCGCAGCGTGATCGAACGCAGCCCTTTTCCACAACTCGCGCAACCCATCCTCGATCGGATCGCGAACACATGGGGACTCACGACCATCGGCGTGGAGGTCACCGGCCTCGAACACATGGTGGTTCTCGCCTTGGCGCGCTCCCAGGCGCCCTTCAGCCTCCATGTGGATGTAGGGAGCCGATTTCCAGCGCTCATCAGCGCAACCGGGCGTTTGGTCGCGGCGTTTTCAGAGGTGAGCGAGAAGGAGCTTGAACGACGCTTCAAGGCGCTTCGTTGGGATCAGCCGCCAGACATCGAGACATGGCGCTCGGAAGTCCAGGCCGTTCGCCGAAAGGGCTTCAGCATCGACCGGAATACCTACATCAACGGGATCGTTGTCATTGCCGTTCCGGTCTTCGACATGAGCGGACGCATGACGCACTCGCTGGTCGCCACCGGTGTGGCCGACCGCCTCAGCAGCCCCCAGAGCCAAGTCCTGGCAAAAGAGTTGCAGAGCGAAGCGCAAGCCCTTTCCAAGTTGCTGGCGACATCGCGCTGAATTTCATGACACAGTCATCGACGAAGCCAGTCAACGCGGTGAGTCCCGACGAGTTGCAAGACCAGGGTTGGAAACCTCGCACACTGCCGGGTTTTGCAGGGCTCATCGGACCCCTGTGGACGCGCAAGGAAGGGGCAGATTGGAGCTACGGAATCATTGCGGGCCACGAGCACCTGAATCCAGCCGGCGTTGTGCACGGTGGACTGCTCATGAGCTTGATCGATCACGCAATGAGTTCGGTCGCCTGGGAATCCATTGGAAGAATCCCGTGCGTCACGGTCCAGATGGATACGCGCTTCATGAGCGCGGCCAGGGAACACCAGTTTCTGATGGCGACGGCGCGGGTTGCGCGAGCAACCTCCACGCTCGTTTTCACCAACGGGCAAATCAGTGTGGATGGCGAGGAAATTCTCTCCGCATCCGCGGTGCTGAAGGCGCTCGGAAAGCCCTCCTGAAAGAGACTACGACGAGCGGGTGAAGCCTTCGAGCAAGCCAACGATGGGCTTGGGCAGGGGCTTTGCCAGCTCCCCGCGCTTGCTGGTGCGCAGCTTCAGGGCGACGAGCGACTCAATGAGCTTGGTGCCCGCGGCCACGCCGTCGATCACCGGCACGCAGAGCACCTGCTCGATGTGCGCGCACAGGTCGGTCATGCCGGCGCAGCCGAGCACGATGCAGTCGGAGCCGTCTTCCTCGAGCGCGCGCCGGCATTCGCCGATGATGCGTTCCCGCGCACGCGAGCCGGGCTCTTCGAGTTCGAGCACCGGCAGTTCGCACGCGCGCACGTTGGCGCAGAAGCGCTCCATGCCGTAGATCTCGGCCAGGTGCCAGGCCTGGCCCATGGTGCGGCCCAGCGTCGTTACCACGCTGAAACGGCTGCCCACCATGCTGGCCAGGTGCATCGCGGCTTCGGCAATTCCCACCACCGGTCCGCGCGCGAGTTCGCGCGCGGCCTTCAGGCCCGGGTCGCCGAAGCAGGCGATCACGTAGCCGTCGATGTTGCCCTCGCGTTCGCCCGCCGCGATCTCCTGCAGCAGGCCCGGCACGGCCAGCGCCTCGTCGTAGTGGCTCTCGATGGAGACCGGCCCCGTGGCCGGGCTCACGGCCACGATCTCGGTGCCGGCATGCGCCACCGCGCGGGCGCAGGCGCCGATCTTCTCGGTCATGCTCCAGGTGGTGTTGGGGTTGATGATCTTGATGCGCACGGCGCTCCCTTTCTCTTCCATTCAAGTCTTGTTGTTGCGGTTCAGCACGGCATAGAGCACGAAGCCCAGGCCCATGCCGATGAACCACGCATAGTTCGCGCCGCCGCGCAACGCCGGCACCATCACGCAAAGAATCGGCACCAGCGCGGAGGGCACCAGCGCCTGGATCGCCTTCGGGTTGTAGCCGCCGCTGTACCAGTACTCGCCCTTCGGGCTCATGCTGTAGAGCGCGTCCACGTCGATGCGCTGCTTGCGCACGATGTAGTAGTCGGCAATCAGGATGCCGAACAGCGGCCCGATGAACGAACCCAGCACATCGAGCGTGTAGTGGATGACCTCGGGGCTGTTGTACAGGTTCCACGGCGTGAGAAACACCGAGCCCACCGCGGCGATCATGCCGCCCGTGCGCCAGCTGATGTGCTGCGGCGCCACGTTCGAGAAGTCGAAGGCCGGCGAGACGAAGTTGGCGACGATGTTGATGCCGATGGTCGCGATCATGAAGGTCAGCGCGCCCAGCACGACGGCGGTGGTGCTGTCGATCTTGCCCACGGTGTGCACCGGATCGGTGATCAGTTCCCCAAAGACGGGCAGCGTGGCGGCGGTGGTGATGACGGTCAGCAGCGAGAAGAAGATGAAGTTGATCGGCAGGCCCCAGAAGTTGCCCTTCTTCACCGCGTCGAAGCTCTTGCCGTAGCGCGAGAAGTCGCCGAAGTTGAGCATCGGGCCGCTGAAGTAGCTCACCACCAGCGCAATGGCCGAGAGCATGACGGGCAGTGCGTCCCAGCCCTGGAACTTGATGCCGCCCAGGTTCAGGTCGATCTTGCTCCAGCCGGCCTTCCACACCAGCCAGCCGCACAGCACGGCCATGACCACGTACACCGCCGGGCCGGCCCAGTCGATGAACTTGCGGATGGCGTCCATGCCGTGCCAGAACACGAAGGCCTGCAGCACCCACATGACCATGAACGCGACCCAGCCGAGGGCCGACAGGCCGACGAAGCCGTGTTGCGCGACATCGGCATACGGCGCCAGGCCCGGCGCCATGTGCAGCGCCAGCACCATGAACGCGGCCGACGCGAGGTACGTCTGCACGCCGTACCAGGCCACGGCGATCAGCCCGCGGATGATGGCCGGGATGTTCGCGCCCAGCACGCCGAAGGGCGCGCGGCACACCACGGGGTAGGGCACGCCCGTCACCTGGCTGGGCTTGGCCACCAGATTGCAGAAGAACTGCACGATCACGATGCCGACCAGCAGCGACACCAGCACCTGCCAGCTCGACAGCCCCAGCGCGAACAGGCTGCCGGCCGTGATGTAGCCGCCCACGCTGTGCACGTCGGACATCCAGAAGGCAAAGATGTTGTATTGGCCCCAGGTCTGCTTCTTCAGCGGCGCCAGGTCTTCGTTGGTCAGGCGCGGGTGGTAGCCGGGCTTGATGACGGCGTTCGATTCCGCGTGCGGCGCAATGCCGGCTTCGCTTGCCCCCGCGGGGGCCTGGCTGACGACTGTGCTCATGGTCTTTCCTCGTGCGAGTTAAGTGGGGTTGGGGAGCCCGTTTTGACGCAAATTTCGCGCCGGTTCTTCGGATGCGTTATTTGTATACAAAAACTGCACGCAATCAAGGCCATTCGGGAAATCATATATCCGTAGATTCCCTGATGCGTGTGGCGCGCGCTGTTATCGAAGGACTGGCTGGCGCCCAGCAGAACCTGGCGCGATCCGCAGCCTGACCTCCCGGATCGATTTATCGAAATTCGTGTGGCTCAGATGGAAAATATATCGTTTTCCATTGTGAGAAGTGCTGCTTAGAGTCGCGTCCATCCCCACTCCTGATGGAAAGTCCCATGAGCAACACAGCCACCCGCATCCCGTTTCATCTTGCGTTTCCGGTGCGCGACATCGCCGAGGCGCGCGCGTTCTACGGCGACTTGCTTGGATGCCCCGAAGGCCGCAGTGCGCCTGAATGGGTCGACTTCGATTTCTACGGCCACCAGATCGTGGCGCACCTGGCACCCGACGAATGCGGCCACCGTCAGAGCAGTTCGGTCGATGGTCACGACGTACCCGTGCGCCACTTCGGCGCGATCGTTCCCATGGATCAATGGCAGGCCATGGCCGACAAGCTCGTGGCTCGCCAGACAAAGTTCGTCATCGAACCCTACATCCGGTTCAAGGGCGAGCCCGGCGAACAAGCGACGATGTTCTTTCTGGACCCCTCCGGCAATGCGATCGAGATGAAGTCGTTCGCCGACTTGAGCTCGCTCTTCGCACGCTGAAAGAGCAGCATGACCAAGACCAAGAGCAGCAAGAAGAGCCTTGCCTTCGTGGCGGCGCTTGCCGTCGTCTGTGGGTCTGCGGCGGCGCAGACTGACACCCTGAAGAAGGTCAAAGAGTCAGGCTCCATCTCCATGGGAGTCCGCGATGCGTCGGGTGCCATGTCGTTCACTCTGGGGCCCAACAAGTACACCGGCTTTCACGTGGAGATCTGCGAGCGGATCATTGCCGACATCAGAAAGGCAGTTCAACTCGACAGGATCGACGTGAAGTACCAACTCGTGACGCCACAGAACCGGATTCCCCTCGTTCAAAACGGTACGGTGGATATCGAATGCGGCACGACGACCAACAACGCGGCGCGGCAGAAGGACGTTGCCTTTGCACCGACGCTCTATGTCGAAGGCGTTCGCATCGCGGTCAAGGCCACGTCGGGCATCACGCGCCCCGCGCAGCTGGCCGGCAAGACCGTGGCGGCCACAACGGGAAGCACGTCCGTGCCGGCGCTGAGAAAACTCAAGCGTGAGGGCGCGAACGGTATCGACGAGGTGCTCGCCAAGGACAACAGCGAAGGATTCCTGCTCCTCGAGGCGGGCCGCGCCGAAGGATTTTTCGCCGACGGGCAGATCCTCGCGACGTTGATCTCGAAGAGCAAGGAGCCCGAAAAATACAGGCTCCTGGACCAGGTTCTCAGCGTCGAGCCGCTCGCGATCATGTTCCGCAAGGGAGATCCTGCATTCAAGAAACTGGTCGACGACAGCGTCGTGGCATTGGCCAGGAGCGGCGAAGTCGCACGAATCTACGACAGGTGGTTCATGCAGCCGATTCCGCCTCACAACGCCAGGGTGGGGCTGCCGGCAAACGCCATGACGAAGGCTGCCTGGGCCGACCCCACGGACAAGCCGATGGAGTCTTACGAGTCCCGTTGACTGCCGATGGTGCGCGGAAAGTCGGCAGAACCAGCGGTGCCGAGTCCGGCCCGCATGCGAAGCGATCGACCGGCGCTCCCCGGTTTCAGGTACGGCGCGGGATCGATGCCCTTGCGCGGCCGGCATTTCGCGCAGGCGATGTGTTCGGCTTCGCTTCAGCCGCATCGCGCAGGCATTGGGCGAAGTGCGCAACCATGGGCGGACTGGCCCGGGGCTTTCGCTGGAGCAGGCCGATCTCGCGGCGGAAAGTGACCGCGCCCAAGGAGACGATGCGCACCTCCGCAGGCAAAGGCAGATGCGCCTCGACCAGTGGCACGAGCGCCACGCCCAGGCCCCTGGAGGCCAGGTGGATCAATCCGGGGATCTCGTCGACCTCGATCGCATCGTTGACCGCCAGACCTTCCCGGCGCAGAAACCCTTCGACCATCCGCCCTCCGAACGAAGCCCTGTCATAGCGCAGGAATGGCTGTTCCTGGATCAGCATGCGCCAATTTTTCGTTGCCGGCAGGGCCTTGGGCACCACCAGAACAAAAGGCTCGTGCACCAGTGGCTGCCACGTCAAGTCGGGAGGCATGCCGAATGGAGGACGGATCATCACTGCGGCATCGATCTTTCCTGCGTCCAGGTCGTCCATCAGGCGCATCGAGACGCCAGGCGACACATGGACACGCACTAGAGGAAAGGATTTGCGCAGTTGTTCAAGCGCACGCGCCAGCAGCGTGGGCTGCGCCGAGGCTATCGAGCCCACGCGAAGAAGCCCGTGGGTGGCGTTGTCGTGAGGAAGCTCCCCGAGCTTGGCGAACAGCGCGCAGATTTCTTCTGCCCGCGGCAAGGTCGTCTGGCCTGCGACATTCAAGGTGGCCGATCGGCCTGTTCTGTCGAAGAGCTCGAACCCCAGGGTTTCTTCGAGTCGCTTCATCTGGCTGCTCACCGCCGATTGAGTCAGGCCGATTCGATCGCCGGCCGCCGCGAAGGTGCCGAGCTTGCACACCGCAATGAAAGTCTTGAGTTCGTTGATCACGCTGGCAGCATCGCAAACATCGATGCTCGGGTCAACCGAGCATCACCGTAGGTGATTGATGCCGACCCGTCGAGTGGCATGGGCTATTCTTCGAACCCTTCAAAACAGGTGTTCGCCAGCGCGCCACACTGATCGATGCCTTCCATCAAATTCCGCACGCGGCTCTCGCTGGCCTTCGCAACGCTCGTCGCGCTGGTATGCATCCAGGCCGGCTTCATCTACCTGGGTTCCGAGCGCGTTACTTTCGCCAAGCAGCACAGCCGGCTTGCGAGCGACATCCTGTCCGATCTGCTGGAGCTGTCCACCAACAAGCAGCGGCTGCGGGTCTGGGCCTCGCAGCGGCTGATGAATGGCGATGCGCCGATCGAGGCACGTGACCGCTGGCTGGCCGGCATGCGGACCAGCGCGGCCAGCCTGCGCGACCTGACGCAGCGCGACCTGGACTGGTGGACCCGATCTTCCTCGGCGCGCGGCACGCAGGTGCCCGAGGATGTGGCCCATCTGGCGGCCAGCATCGACCTCCTCGACGCCAACATCGCCGAAGTCCAGGCCCGCCTGTTGCGGCTGGAGCCGTTGGAGCAGGGAGCGGAGTTTTCATCGGTGTGGCAGCAGCTCAACCAGGTGTTCGACGTGACGCGCGGGCGCGACCTGCGCGAACTCGTCAACGGTGCGATCGCGCGCCAGCGCGAGGCGGTCCCGGTGGCACGCAAGGCCACGGAACGCGCCGTCGAAGTGCTGCGCCTGCAGGCCATCGGCCTCGCAGTGCTGACCCTGGTGGCCGCGGTGCTGATCGCCATTCGCCTGAACCGGCGGCTGCAGGCGCCCATCGCCGGCCTGCTGGCCGGCACGCAGGCCCTGCAGGCCGGCCGCATGGACCACCGCCTGGAGGTCGGGTCGAGGGACGAGTTCGGCCAGGTGGCGGAGCATTTCAATGCCATGGCCGCCGAGCTGCAGCAGCGCCGAAGCGATGCCGAAGCCGCGCGGCACAAGCTCGAAGCGGCGGTGGATGCGCGCACGGCCGAGCTGCAGTCCGCCCACGTCACGCTGCAGAACATCGACCAGCGCCGCCGCCAGCTGTTCGCCGACTTGAGCCACGAACTGCGCACGCCGGCCACCGCCATTCGCGGCGAGGCCGAGATCGCACTGCGCGGCGCCGACAAGCCGCTGGCCGAATACAAGCTGACGCTGTCGCGCATCGTCGGCGGCGTGGAGCAGCTCGCGCGGGTGATCGACGACCTGATGCTGATTGCGCGCGCCGAGGCCGACCAGCTCGTCATCCGGCAGGACCGGGTGGACCTGGGCCTGCTGGTCGGCGATGCGGCCGAGCAGGCGGAGGCGCTGGGCGCGCTTCATGGCGTGGAGGTGGGCCTCGATGCGCCGCACGGCGCGCAGCCCGCGCTCGTCCATGTGCACGCCGATGCCGATCGGCTGCGCCAGGCCCTGATGATCGTGCTGGACAACGCGGTGCGCTATTCGCGCCCGGGCGGCGCGGTTCGCATCGGCTGGTGCGAGCTCGACGGATGCGTGGAAATCGCCGTGCGCGACCAGGGCATCGGCATCGACGCCGACGAGCTGCCCACGGTGTTCCAGCGCTTCACGCGCGGCCAGCGCGCACGGGCGCACCGCGTCGATGGCACGGGCATCGGCCTGTCGATCGCGCAGGTGATCGTTTCCGCGCACGAAGGCCGCATCGACATCGAGAGCGAGCCGTTCATGGGCACGACGGTCCGCATCCGGCTGCCGCGTTTCGACGGCATCGATCTCCCCATGGCGCCGGAGGCCGCATGAACAACATCCTCGTGGTCGAAGACGATCCGCGCGTGGCCGATTTCCTGCAGCGCGGCCTGCGTGCCGAAGGCTATGGCGTGCAGCTGGCCCGCACCGGCACCGAGGGCCTGGCGCTGGCGCGCAGCGGCGAGCCCGCGCTGCTCGTCCTCGACCTGATGCTGCCCGGCCTCAGCGGCCTGGAGCTCTGCCAGACGATGCGCGCAGAGGGCCGCCATGTGCCCGTGCTGATGCTCACGGCCATGAGCTCGCTGGAGGACAAAGTCAACGGCCTGCGGCTGGGCGCGGACGACTATCTCACCAAGCCCTTCGCCTTCGAGGAACTGCTCGCGCGCATCGAGGCGCTGCTGCGGCGCGGACGCGAGCAGCGCGTGAAGGCGAGCAGCCTGCAGGTGGCCGACCTCGTGCTCGATCGCGAGCGCATGCAGGTCACGCGGGCCGGCCAGCCGATTGCGCTGACCGCGAAGGAGCTGGCCTTCCTGGAACTGCTGATGAGCGCACCCGGGCGTGTGTACAGCCGCGAGCGCATCCTCTCGAACGTGTGGGGCACCAACGAGGACCCGCTGACCAACGTGGTCGACGTGTACGTGCGCCGGCTGCGAGCCAAGATCGACGAGGGCCATCCGCTCGCGCTGCTCAAGACCGTGCGCGGCTTCGGCTACCGGCTCGACGCGCAGGAGGCTTGAGCCCGCCGCGCGCCCGTGCTCTTTCCGCCCGTTCATCCGTTGTTCATCTGCGCTTCAACCGGCGTTCATGGCCCGGCACGGGCCGTGTTCATGTGCACGCCGGAGACTTGATTCCTGCCTCGCGAATGCGGTGCAGCGCCGGTCGAAACCGGTGCTTCAACAACTTTCACAATAAGGAATCATCTCCGTGAAGAAAAGCCTCGTCGCCAGCGCCGCCCTCGGCGTCCTCTCTCTCACTCTCGCCACCGGTGTGCTGGCCCAGGGATCGGGTACGGCCGTCTGCACGCCGGTGGATGCTGCGCAGGTCAGCGCCTTGTTCGACCGCTGGAACGACTCGCTGCGCACGCTGGACCCCGACAAGGTGGTCGCCAACTACGCCGCCGATGGCGTGCTGCTGCCGACCGTGTCGAACCAGCCGCGCACCAACCCGGCCGAGATCCGCGACTACTTCGTCAAGTTCCTCAAGGGCGAGCCGCAAGGAAAAATCGACCAGCGCATCATCAAGATCGGCTGCAACGTGGCGCAGGACGTCGGCACCTACACCTTCCGCTTCAAGGACGGCGGCACGGTGCAGGCGCGCTACACCTACGTGTACGAATTGGTGAACGGCCAGTGGCTGATCGCGCATCACCACTCGTCGGCGATGCCCGAGGTGCGCGCCTCGAACGCGGCGAAGTAACGCCAGCCCGCAGTAGCCGTGCGCACGGCAAGGGGTGCCCGGCATCTCGATAAAGAAAACGAAAGTTCGTTGTTATTGCGCCCGAATCGAGGCATGGAATGGCTTGCGCTCTATAAACTGTGGGCCTTCCATGACCCCCAGCGCGCCTCCCCCCATGCTCACCGCATCCGTCGACGGCGAGGTGCTGTCGCGCACGGTACGCACCGATCAGCTCGTGGCGATACGCCGCAGCGTGCTGCGGGCCATTCCGATCAACGTGGTGCTGAGCTGCGCGGCGGCGCTGATCGCCGTCAACGCCGGCCGCGCATTCGAAGGGCTGTGCTGGCTGCTGCTGTCTCTCATGGTGAACGGACTGCGCCGCTTCATCTGCCGCTGGCCGTTCGCGCCGTTGCCCGGCACCATGCCCGACAGCAGCGTCGCCACGTCGCCGAGCGCCCGCCCGGTCGAATGGCACCTGCGGTTGACGGCCGCCCTGGCCGCGGTGTCGGGCTGTGTGTGGGCGCTCATTCCGCTGCTGTGCGACGGCTACTCCTCGCCGCAGGCGGTGTTTTACCTGACGGTGGTGTGCGGCATCTGCGCGGGGGCGGTCACCTATGGCATCGCCTATGCGCTCGTGCCTATCGGCTTCATCACGCCGGCGCTGCTGTCGGTGGCAGGCTGCCTGGTGTATGCGGGCGGCTTCGACAACCTGTGCCTGGCGGCGCTGGTGCTGCTGTACCTCGGGGCGCTGGCGCGCGGCGCGCTGCACAGCGACAAGGCTTTCCGCGAAGGAAGCCGCATCAGCAACGAGGCCACCGCCATGGCCGCCCAGCTGCGGCTGGCGCATGCGCTCTCGCTGGATGCAACGCAGCAACTGGCCTTCCGCGCCTCGCACGATTCGCTCACCGGCCTGCTCAACCGTGAAGGCTTCACCGAGGCCGCGACGCTGCGCATCGCCACGACCGATGGCCGCCGGCATGGCCTGCTGCTGCTGGACCTCGACGGCTTCAAGGCAGTGAACGACGCCTTCGGCCACAAGGCCGGCGACCGCGTGCTGCAGGACGTGGCCCGCTGGCTGCAGCGGGAAACCGCAGACATGCAGGCCATCCTCGGGCGCTGGGGCGGCGACGAGTTCGCGCTGCTCTACAGCCTGCGGGACGAGCGGCAGACGCCCACGGCCATCGCGCAGGGGCTGATCCGTTCGGTCTCCTTCGCCACGGCGCACTACGGCGGCCACCTGGGCGTGAGCATCGGCATCTCGGTGTCGGGCGAGGCCGAGATCGCCGACATGATCAGCTTCGCCGACGAGGCGCTCAACGAGGCCAAGCGCATCGGGCGCAACCGCTGCCAGGTCTTCGACAAGGCGCTCAACCAGCGGCTGGCCACGCGGCGGGACGTGGAGCGCGACCTGCTCCGCGCCATCGAGGCGCGCGACATCGGCGTGTGGTTCCAGCCGATCATGACCAGCGAAGGCTGCGAGGTCCACAGCCTCGAGGCGCTGATGCGCTGGAACCATCCACGCCACGGCCAGATCGCTCCCGAGGAAGTGATCTACGCGGCTGCGAGCACCGGCGTGGCCGAGCCGCTGCTGCGGCACCTGGTCGACGAGGCCTGCCTGGCCATGCGCCAGCTCGAGGCCGCAGGCTCCAGCCTGGCCGCCGCGCCGGTCGCCATCAACGTCTCTCCACGCGAAATGGCGCAGCTCGCGGTCGACGACATCGTGCTGGGCATGCTGAAGGAGCGCGGCATCGCGCCGCGCCGGCTGCAGATCGAGATCACCGAAGAGGTGGCGCTCGACACCCATGCCACGCGCGGCCGGCTCAGCACGCTGTCGGCCGCGGGCGTGGCGATCGTGGTCGACGATTTCGGCGTGGGCTATTCGTCGCTGGCGTCGCTGCGCAGCGAGCACGTGCGGCAGGTGAAGATCGACCGCAGCTTCATCCTCGGCCTGTCGTCCTCGCCGGGCAACGCGGTGCTGGTGGATGCCATCGTCCAGCTCGGCCGTTCGCTGAACATCCAGGTCGTGGCTGAAGGCGTCGAAACGCAGGAAGAGCTCGATGCACTGCGCGCGCTGGGCTGCAAGCTGGTGCAGGGCTACCACTTGGCGCGGCCCGCGCCGCTGCCCGAGCTGATGGCATGGGCGGCTTCGCGGGCGGCACTGCCGGCGCTCTCGGCGCTCGCCAAGGGCGCCTGAGCCGGATCAGGCCAGCAGGTCGCTGAGCGTGCGCGCGATCACCTTGGTGGCGCGGCGCAGGTCTTCGAGCACCACGCGCTCGTCGCTGCGCTTGGCATGCGACTCGAGCACGGTGCGCGGGCCGGCGCCGTAGATCACCCCCGGAATGCCGGCTTCGACATAGAGGCGAACGTCCGTGTACAGCGGCGTGCCCATGGCTTTGATCGGTTCGCCGAACAGCTCGCCGCCGTGCTTCTGGATGGCATCGACCAGCGGCTTGTTGCCGGCCAGCGGCCGCATCGAATTGGCGAGCAGCAGGCGCTTGATGTCCACCGTGATGCCTGCGCTTTCTGCCGCGGCATCGGCGATCACCTTGCGGATCGTGGCCTCGACCTCGACCGGGTTCTCTTCGGGGATCATGCGGCGGTCGAGCTTGAACACGACCTTGCCCGGAACCACGTTGGTGTTGGTGCCGCCCTCGATGCGGCCGACGTTGAGGTACGGGTGCGTGATGCCCTCGACCTTCGACGTCACCTGCTGGTAGAGCGTGTTCTGCGCATAGAGCGCGTTGAGGATCTTCGCGGCGCCCTGCAGCGCATCGACGCCGGTGGTCGGAATGGCGGCGTGGGCCATCTTGCCGTGCACCGTCACTTCCATCTGCAGGCAGCCGTTGTGCGCGGTGACCACTTCGTAGCTGAAACCGGCCGCGATCATCAGGTCGGGCTTGGTCAGGCCGTTCTTGAGCAGCCAGCCCGGGCCGAGGATGCCGCCGAATTCTTCGTCGTACGTGAAGTGCAGCTCGACGCTGCCCTTGGCCGGTTTTGCCACCGCCTCGAGCGCGCGCAGCGCGAAGGTGAAGCTCGCGAAGTCGCTCTTGCTGACTGCGGCGGCGCGGCCGTAGAGGCTGCCGTCGGCGATCTCGCCGCCGTACGGGTCGTGCGTCCAGCCTTCGCCGGGCGGCACCACGTCGCCGTGGGCATTCAGTGCGACGGTGCGGCCTTCGTTGCCGTACTTGCGGCGCACGATCAGGTTGGTGATCGATTCGAGGCCGTACTCCTTCACGTCCTGCGCGGGCACGGCGTGTTTCTCGGCGTCGAGGCCGAAGTCCTTCAGCAGCTCGGCGGTGCGTTCGGCGTGCGGCGCATTGTTGCCGGGCGGCGTGTCGGTGGGCACGCGCACCAGTTGCTGCAGGAACTGCACTTCTTCATCGAAATGGGCGTCGATCCAGGCGTCGAGCTTTGAGTAGTCGGTCATGGTATTTTTTCAGTGAGCTTGTTCGGCGGCGAAGTTGTCCAGCAGCAGTTGAAAGGCTTGAACCGCCAGCTGGATGTCGTCATTGGTGCTCGATTCGAGCGGGTTGTGGCTGATGCCCGAGTTGATGCCGCGCACGAAGAGCATGGCCTGCGGCATCACCTCGTGCAGCTTCATCGCGTCATGGCCGGCGCCGCTGGGCATGCGGAAAAGCGGAATGCCGAGGGCATCGACCGCTTTTTCCCAGCGCTGCTGCCAGGCCGGTGCGCTCGGCGCGGCGGCGGCGCGCATCGTTTCCTCGAGCTCGTAGCGAACGCCGCGGCGCTCGCAGATGTCTTTCAGCGCGTCGACCACGTCGGTGGCCAGCGCGTCGCGCTGCGCGTTGTTGGGCGCGCGCAGGTCGAGGCTGAACTTGCAGCGCCCCGGCACCACGTTGATCGAGCCGCTGGGCACTTCAAGCATGCCGACGGTGCCGACCGAGTCGCCGTCCTTCGCGGCGCGCTGCTCGGTGTAGAGGATCAGCTCGGCCACCGCGGCGGCCGCGTCGCGGCGGCGGTCCATCGGCGTGGTGCCGGCGTGGCTGGCCATGCCGATGACCTCGCCCACGTAGCGCACGCTGCCGTTGATGGAGGTGACGATGCCCAGCGGCAGGTCGAGTTCGGTGAGCACCGGGCCCTGCTCGATGTGCACTTCGACAAAGCCGAGGTAGCGGGCGGGGTCGCGCTGGATCTTCGGAATGTCTTCCTCTTTCAAGCCCGCGTGCTGCATGGCTTCGCGCATCGTGATGCCGTCGGCGTCCTTCTGGTCGAGCCAGCGCCGGTCGAAATGGCCGATGAGCGCGCCCGAGCCCAGGAAGGTCGCCTTGTAGCGCTGGCCTTCTTCTTCCGCAAAGCCGACCACCTCGAAGGCGAAGGGCAGGCGCTTGCCTTGGCGCTTGAGCTCGCGCACGCAGGCCATGGGCACGAAGATGCCGAGGCGGCCGTCGTACTTGCCGCCGTTGCGCACGGTGTCGTAGTGCGAACCGGTGAGCAGGGTCTTCGTGTCGGGCGTGCTGCCTTCATAGCGACCCACCACGTTGCCGACCGCATCGATGTGTACCGAGTCGAAGCCGCAGTCGCGCATCCACGTGGAGATCTGCGCGGCGCAAGCACGGTGCGCATCCGTCAGGTAGGTGACGGTGAGCTGGCCCTTCTCGGCGTAGCCCGGGTCGGTGTGCACCGAGAGCTGTTCCTGCCAGTCCCACACGTCGTTGCCGAGCGTGATGTCGGCGGCGAATTTGTCGTTCAGGCGGATCTCGGCGATGCGATGGATGTTGCGCAGCGCCTCGCCGAGTTCGAACCCCGGGTGGTTGTACAGCCGGCGTTCGAAGGTGTCGATGATCTCGCGCTTGGCCAGCCCGGTGCCGCGCGGGCCGCGCACCGCGAGGATGAACGGAAAGCCGAACTTCGCGTTGTAGTCGGCGTTGAGTTGCTGGATCTTCGCGAACTCTTCGGGCGTGCAGTCGGTCAGGCCGGCCTTGCTCTGTTCGTTGGTCGATTCAGCCGTGAGTGTCTTGCTGACCATGGCCTTGCCGGCGAGTTCGGGGTGGGCGCGGATCAGCCCGATCTGCTCGTCGGCCGTCGAGGCGGCCAGCGCCTGCACCAGCGCATGCTTCAGGTGCGCGAGCGAGCGGAAGGGGCGGGCCGCCAGCGCGCGCTGCGCGATCCAGGGCGAGTGCTCGTAGATGCCATCGAGCAGTGCGACAGCTGCGGCCGGCACCGCGGCGTTGAGTTGGGCGATGGTGAGGCTCATGATGCGGCTCCAGCTTCGAAAGGATGCGCCTGCTTCCAGTGGCGCGCGATGTCCAGCCGCCGGCAGATCCACACGCGGTCGTGCTGCGCGATGTGGTCGAGAAAGCGCTGCAGCGCCGTGATGCGCCCGGGCCGCCCGAGCAGGCGGCAGTGCATGCCGATGCTCATCATCTTGGGGCTGTTGTCGCCGGCCGGGTCACCTTCGGCGTAGAGCGTGTCGAAGCTGTCCTTCATGTACTGGAAGAACGGATCGGCGTGCGAATAGCCCTGCGGCAGCGCGAAGCGCATGTCGTTGCAGTCGAGCGTGTAGGGCACGATGAGCTGGGGCACCACGCTGCCGTCGGTCTTCTGCACCTTCATCCAGAAGGGGAGGTCGTCGCCGTAGTAGTCGCTGTCGTATTCGAAGCCGCCGTAGTCGGCCACGAGACGGCGCGTGCGTGGGCTGTCGCGGCCGGTGTACCAGCCAAGCGCCCGCTCGCCGGTGAGCTTCTCGATGGCTTCCATGCCCAGGCGCATGTGCTCGCGCTCGGTGGCTTCGTCGAGGTTCTGGTAATGAATCCAGCGCCAGCCGTGGCAGGCGATCTCGTGGCCGAGTTCCTTGAAGGCAGCCGTGAGCTCGGGGTAGCGCTCCAGCGCCATGCCCACGCCGAACACGGTCAGCGGCAGGCCGCGCTTCTCGAACTCGCGCAGGATGCGCCACACGCCGGCGCGCGAGCCGTATTCGTAGATGCCTTCCATGCTGATGTGCCGGTCTGGAAAGCTCGCCGGGTTGAACATCTCGGAAAGGAATTGTTCGGAGCCCGCGTCGCCGTGCAGCGTGGCGTTCTCGCCGCCTTCTTCGTAGTTGAGGACGAACTGCACCGCGATGCGCGCGCCGCCGGGCCATTGCGCATGGGGCGGATTGCGGCCGTAGCCGACGAGGTCGCGCGGGTAGGGCAGGGTGGTGTCGTAGACGGTCATATCAAGAGCGATCGTGTCAGTGGTCGCGACTCATTCGGGAAACACCGTGGAACCGGCTTTGCCGGGCCACTGGTGTTGCCCCCTTGAGGGGGAGGCGGCTACACGAAGTGAGCAGCAACGGGGGTGGGTCATGCGAGGGCGAGCGAGATGTCGTTGGTGGGGACCTTGCGGTCGAACGTGAGGTTGGCCTCGACGTGTTCCAGGTGCTCGGTCATGAGGCGCACGGCGCGCTCCTCGTCGCGCGCGGCCAGCGCCTTCACGATGTCGGCGTGCTCGTCGTTGGAGTGCTCGGCCGCGCTGGCGCTCTGGTACATCAGCGTGATGAGGGCGCAGCGAGAGATGAGCTCGCCGAGGATCTGCGCCAGCACCGTGTTGCCCATGAGCTCGGCCATGCGCACGTGGAAGTCGCCGAGCAGCTCGGTGCGGCCCGAGATGTCCTCGCCCGACACGGCGGATTTTTCGAGCGCGACGTGTTCCTTCAGCGCCTTGATCTTGGCCGGCGTGACGGTGCGCACGAACTCGCGCGTCATCTCGGCCTCGAGCATGCGGCGCACCGCGAACACCTGCTTGGCTTCGTCGACAGCGGGCGCGGCCACGAAGGCGCCGCGCGCGGGTTCGAGCCGAATGAGCTTGTTCTGCGACAGCTGGAACAGCGCCTGCCGCACCAGCGTGCGCGACACGCCGAAGTGATCGGCCAGCTTCTGCTCGGCCAGCTTGGTGCCGGGCTGAAGCCGGTGCTCGACGATGGCCTTCGTGAGGGCATCGACGATCGAACGGGTGGTGGAGGACTCCATGTTTTTCATGATAGACCCAAAGCCGGTAACTGTATACACTTTTGTCCACCGGAATTTCCCGCACCAGATTTCGACATTCGAAGGAGCGCCCCATGGGCTTGAGCACTCACGTACTGGACACGATGCACGGCGGCCCGGCGGCCGGCATGGAGGTTGCGCTGTTCACCACCGACGGCGACGCCGCCACGCTGGTGAAGCGCTTCACGCTGAATTCGGACGGCCGCAGCGACGGACCGCTCTACGACAACAACTCGCTGAAGGCCGGCACCTACCGGCTGGTGTTCGACGTGGCGGGCTACTTCAAGGCCCGCGGCGTGAAGCTGCCCGAGCCGAACTTCCTGAACAAGGTGTCGCTGGACTTCGGCGTGGCGCACACCGACCAGCACTACCACGTGCCGCTGCTGGTGAGCCCATGGAGCTACTCCACATACCGCGGGTCTTGATCTCCGGCCCAGCCCCTGATGGAGCGATCATTGTCTTTTCGTGGAACACCGCGGAACCGGCTTTGCCGGGCCGCTGGTGTTGCCCCCTGCAAGGGGGTTGGCGAAGCGACACGAAGTGCGCGAAGACTGGGGGTGAGCCTAGTTTTGCCCTTCGGTCAGGGTATCGAGCTGGAAGCGCCCGCTCTTGTCCCACAGCCAGGTGTCGGTCCATGTGACCGCGCCGAGGCGGGTCGCGACGGGGAAGGGCGCGGCTTGCAGCACCGTGCGTTCGATCTCGGCGATGACCTCGGGTGCGTGCTTGGGCGCGCGCATCCAATGCAGCGACACCACCTTGCCGCCGGCATCGAGGTTGACCTGCAGGGTGCCGACGGCATAGAGCATCGGCGGCAGCTGGCCGCTGTAGATGCGGGACTTGTTGGCGTTGTAGATGTGGCGTGCCGCATCGCGGCGGTACTCGCGCGCGGTGGCCGCATTCGACGAGGTGTGCGACACGGTGGCCGCCACACTCGGTTCGGCCTTGACCTCGCTCAATTGACCGGGCACGGTCCCGGGGCTTGCGCAGCCGGCGAGCCAGAGTGCGGAAATGACGGATGCCACCAGGGCAAGGCGGCGCGGCGTAAGCTGACGGTTCATCGCCGGTTTATACCGTGAGTCTCGTGCAGCCCCGCAACCGAAGGTGTCGGAAATGAATGGCCTGGTCGATCAATTGCTGGCTCGCCTTGCCCGCGAAGACGCGGTGCTGGTGCGTGTCGAATCGACGCAGGGCTCGGCCCCGCGCGAGGCGGGCACCTGGATGGCGGTGTGGGCCGGCGCGCTCACGGCCACCATCGGCGGCGGGCAACTCGAATTCCAGGCCACGAAGGAAGCGCGCGAGCTGCTGGCCGGCACGCGCGCCCCCTTCGACGGCATCCAGCGCTACCCGCTCGGCCCAAGCCTGGGGCAGTGCTGTGGCGGCGTGATGTTCTTGTCGTACGAGCGCGTCACGGCCGCCGACGCGCCGAGGCTGCAGCGCGAACTGGTCGCGCAACTCGAGCCCGTGGCGCTGTTCGGCGGCGGCCACGTGGGCGCCGCATTGGCGCGGTTGCTGGCCGCGCTGCCGTTCTCCGTGCGCTGGATCGACAGCCGCGACGGCGTCTTCCCCGAAAAGCTGCCGGCACAGATCGACACCGAGCATTCCGAGCCCGTGCAGGACGCCGTGGCCGCGCTCGCGCCGGGCAGCCGCGTGCTGATCATGAGCTTCAGCCACGCCGAAGACCTCGACATCGTCATCTCCTGCCTCAAGCGACTGCGCGAGCGCAACGACCTGCCATACGTCGGCCTGATCGGCAGCAAGACCAAGTGGGCCACTTTCAGCCACCGGCTCGAGGCGCGCGGCTTCACGGCCGACGAACTGGCTCGCATCACCTGCCCCATCGGCGTGCCGGGCATCACGGGCAAGGAGCCCGAGGTGATTGCGGTGGCGGTGGCGGCACAGTTGTTGCAATCGCTGGGCTGAACAGGGTTTTCCCCGGCGGCGACGCCATCAAAAAAGCATCCCGCCACTTGCCAAAACTGTATACACTTTCGGTCCACAACAAGCCGCAGCGGAGCGAGGCCCATTTTCTGGCGCCTGCGTTCGCGGCACTTTCTCTGCTTACAGCGCCCGCAGTGGTGAGCAGGCTGAAACCCCTTCGCGGCGTTCCTGCGCGCCGACAGGGTTGAGAGAGAGCATCCATGGAAAGCTATTACCTCGACTGGGCCAACCTGCTGCTGCGCTGGGTCCACGTCATCACCGCCATCGCCTGGATCGGCGCTTCCTTCTACTTCGTGATGCTGGACAACAGCCTCGAGAAGCCGCAGGACCAGGAATCGCTCGACAAGGGCGTGGGTGGCGAGCAATGGGCCGTGCACGGCGGCGGCTTCTACAACATGCAGAAGTACGCGCTGGCGCCCAAGAGGCTGCCGGACCACCTGCACTGGTCGTACTGGGAGAGCTACAGCACGTGGCTCACGGGCTTTGCGCTCTTCACCATGTCATACCTGTGGAACGCGAGCACCTACCTGATCGACAAGTCGAAGATGGACTGGCAGCCCGGTGCCGCCATCGGCGTGGCGCTGGCCTTCTTCGTGGTGTTCTGGATGGTCTACGACGGCATCTGCCAGGTCTTCGGGCGGCGCAAGAACGGCGACACCATCGTCGGCGTGCTGATCGCGCTCTTCATCGTCTTCGCGACCTGGCTGGCCTGCCAATGGTTCGCGGGCCGCGCGGCCTTCCTGCTGGTGGGCGCGATGATGGCCACGACCATGAGCGGCAACGTGTTCTTCTGGATCATTCCCGGCCAGCGCAAGAACGTGGCTGCGCTGCGCGAAGGCCGCCCGGTGGACCCGGTGCACGGCCAGCGCGGCAAGCAGCGCAGCGTGCATAACACCTACTTCACGCTGCCGGTGCTGTTCGCGATGCTGAGCAACCACTACAGCTTCACCTACACGCACAAGTACAACTGGATCGTGCTGCTGCTGATCATGCTCGGCGGCGCGGCGATCCGGCAGTTCTTCGTGGTGTGCCACCGCTTCAAGCTGGGCAACGCGGGCAATCCGCTGCCGTATGCGCTGATCGGCATCGTGGTGCTGGGCCTGACCATCGTCTGGATGAAGCCCGAGCCGGCTGCGGCGCCCGTGGCTGCCGCAGCAGCGCCCGTGGTCGCATTCAAGGACGTGCAGAAGGTGCTCGAGCAGCGCTGCTTCATGTGCCACGGCCCGGCCGTGCAGATGAAGAACGTGCGTGTCGATTCGCCCGAGCAGGTGGCCGCGCATGCGCAGGCGATCTACCAGCAGGTGGTGGTCACGAAGATCATGCCGATGAACAACGCCACGGGCATCACCGACGAAGAGCGGGCCCTCGTCAGCCGTTGGTTCCAGGCCGGCGCCAAGACAAACTAGACCGGGATCAAGAGTGCGGGGCGCTGTGCCCCGCACAATCGCCGGTTGGAGACAAGCAAAGCCATGACCGCATCGAATCCATCCTTCGGCCCCGCCCCCGATCCGCGCGAGGCCCCGCGCGCCTTCCTCGAACACATCTACCGCGTGGCGGTGGACCGTGCACTGCCGCTGTCCACCTTGGGGGCCCACCTGCCGCCCCCGCCGAAGGGCCGCACGCTGGTGCTCGGCGCCGGCAAGGCCGGTGGCTCGATGGTGCAGGCGCTCGAGGCCCTGTGGCCGGCCGATGCGCCGCTGTCGGGGCTCGTCGTCACGCGCTACGACCACATTCCGCCGCGGCCCGAAGGCGTGCCGCAACGCATCGAGATCGTCGAGGCCGCGCACCCCGTGCCCGACGCGGCCGGCCAGCAGGCCGCCGAACGCATCCTCGCGCTGACGCAGGGCCTGACGGCCGACGACCTCGTGCTGTGCCTGATCTCGGGCGGCGGCTCGTCGCTGCTGGTGCTGCCGGCCGAGGGCCTGACGCTGGCCGACAAGCAGCGAATCAACAAGCAACTGCTCGAAAGCGGCGCGGGCATCGGCGAGATGAACTGCGTGCGCAAGCACCTGTCGCGCATCAAGGGCGGCCGGCTGGCGGCCGCATGCGCGCCGGCCCGCGTGGTGACACTGACGATCAGCGACGTGCCCGGCGATGACGCGGCCGTCATTGCGAGCGGCCCGACCGTGCCCGACGCCACCACCTGCGCCGACGCGCTCGCGATCCTCGACCGCTACGGCATCGAGGTGCCTGCGCCTGTGCGCGCGCAACTCGAAAGCGGCGAACTCGAAACGCCCAAGCCGGACGATGCCGTGTTCCAGGGCCACGCAACCCACATGATCGCGACGCCGCAGCAGTCGCTCGAAGCAGCGGCCAGGGCGGCGCGCGAGGCCGGCATCGAGGCGCACATCCTCAGCGACGAGATGGAAGGCGAGTCGCGCGAGGTCGGCAAGGTACATGCCGCATTGGCCCGCGCCGTGGCGCACCGCAGCGAGCCGTTCGCGCGGCCCTGCGTCATCCTTTCGGGCGGCGAGACCACGGTCACGATCCGCCCGCGCCAGCCCGGCCAGGCCAAGGGCCGCGGCGGCCGGGCCGGCGAGTTCTGCATGGGGCTGGCCGGCGCGCTCATGGGCCAGCCGCAGGTGTGGGCGCTGGCCGCCGACACCGACGGCATCGACGGCGTGGAAGACAACGCCGGCGCCTTCGTCACGCCCGACACGCTGGCGCGCGCCACGGCGGCCGGCAAGAAGCTGTCGGACCACCTCGACCGCAACGACGCGTATGGCTACTTCGACGCGATCGGTGATCTGTTCGTGACGGGCCCGACGCACACCAACGTCAACGACTTCCGCGCGCTGCTGATCTTGTAGCGGGGGTGTTTGGCAGCCCCCGGCGGGCTTCCTGAACTCGGGTTAATCTATGCCTCCGGCGGTCGCAAGGCCGCCGTTGTCGCATGCGCACCTCCAAGGTGCCGCGCCGCACACCCAGATTTCCCCTTTTCATCATCCAGTCCCCGAAGGAAAAGTTCGCCATGACCGCCACCTACACCGACACCCGCCTGCTGATCGACAACGAATGGGTCGACGCCGTCGGCGGCAAGACGCTGGACGTCGTGAACCCCGCCACCGGCAAGGCCATCGGCAAGGTGGCGCATGCCAGCATCGCCGACCTGGACCGCGCCCTGGCCGCCGCACAACGCGGCTTCGACAAGTGGCGCAACACGCCCGCCAATGAGCGCGCCGCCGTGATGCGCCGCGCTGCCGGCCTGATCCGCGAACGCGCCGGCGACATCGCCAAGCTGCTGACGCAAGAGCAAGGCAAGCCGCTGGCCGAAGCCAAGGGCGAGACGCTGGCCGCCGCCGACATCATCGAGTGGTTCGCCGACGAAGGCCGCCGCGTGTACGGCCGTATCGTGCCCTCGCGCAACCTTGCCGCGCAGCAGCTCGTGCTGAAGGAGCCGCTCGGCCCCGTCGCCGCCTTCACACCGTGGAACTTCCCCATCAACCAGATCGTGCGCAAGCTCGGCGCCGCGCTGGCGACCGGCTGCTCGTTCCTGGTGAAGGCGCCTGAAGAAACCCCCGCATCGCCCGCCGCGCTGCTGCAGGCTTTTGTCGACGCCGGCATCCCGCCCGGCACCGTTGGCCTCGTGTTCGGCAACCCCGCCGAGATCTCGAACTACCTGATCTCGCACCCGATCATCCGCAAGGTGACCTTCACGGGTTCCACCCCGGTAGGCAAGCAACTGGCCGCGCTGGCCGGATCGCACATGAAGCGCGTCACGATGGAACTGGGCGGCCACGCCCCGGTCATCGTGGCCGAAGACGCCGACGTGGCGTTGGCCGTCAAGGCAGCGGGCGCCGCCAAGTTCCGCAATGCGGGCCAGGTCTGCATTTCGCCGACCCGCTTCCTGGTGCACAACAGCCTGCGCGAAGAATTCGCCCGCACGCTGGTCAAGTACACCGAAGGCCTGAAGCTCGGCGACGGCCTGGCCGAAGGCACGACCATCGGCCCGCTCGCCAACGCGCGCCGCCTCACCGCGATGGCCTACGTGCTGGAAGATGCGCGCAAGAAGGGCGCCACCGTGGCGGCAGGCGGCGAACGCATCGGCGACACGGGCAACTTCTTCGCCCCCACCGTGCTGACCGACGTGCCGCTGGACGCCGACGTGTTCAACAACGAACCCTTCGGCCCCATCGCCGCCATCCGTGGCTTCGACACACTCGAAGAAGCGATTGCCGAAGCCAACCGCCTGCCCTTCGGCCTGGCCGGCTATGCCTTCACCAAGTCGATCAAGAGCGCGCACCTGCTGAGCCAGAAGCTCGAGCTCGGCATGCTGTGGATCAACCAGCCCGCCACGCCTTCGCCGGAAATGCCGTTCGGCGGCGTGAAGGACTCGGGCTACGGTTCGGAAGGCGGCCCGGAAGCGCTCGAGGCTTACCTGAACACCAAGGCTGTTTCTATTCTGGGCGTCTGATTCCGGTCTTGAGTTTGGTTTGTGCGTGAAGGGCGTTGTTCAGGGCGCGCTCACGCCGACGGGGTACCTTGCTCCGCGAATGTCCCCCGGCCTGCGGCCTCCTCCTTTATTTCGCTGCGCAAGGCACCCCGTCGGCGTGGGCGTTCAGCAGAGCGGTTGAACGGCCGGCACGAGCGCTGCGTCCATCGTGCACAGGGCGTCGGGTGCTCCCCGCAGCGAAATAAAGGAGGAGGCCGTAGGCCGGGGGACATTCGCGCAGGGGAGTACCCGGCGGCCTGTGCACACGCCCTGAACACTCAACAGAAAGATCACTGCCACCCATACCGCCGCGCGTACCACCCCTTCACAGCCTGCGTCAGCGCCGCATAGCCGACCAGCATCGCGATCAGCCACGGGAAGTACATCAGCGGCAGCGCCTGCAGCTTGAAGTAGTGCGCCAGCGGCCCCATCGGCAGCCAGATGCCCACCGCGGCAATCGCCACGCCCATGATCAGCAGTGGCCACGCCGCGCGGCTCTGCAGGAACGGGATCTTGCGCGTGCGGATCAGGTGCACGATCAGCGTCTGCGACAGCAGCCCTTCGACGAACCAGCCTGACTGAAAGAGCGTCTGGTGGCCCACCGTGTTGGCTGCGAACACGAACCACATCACCGTGAACGTGAGGATGTCGAACACCGAGCTCAGCGGCCCGAAGAACACCATGAAGCGCCCCAGGTCCGCAGGGTTCCAGCGCTGCGGCGCCTTCAGGAATTCATCGTCCACGTTGTCGAACGGAATCGCGATCTGCGACACGTCGTACAGCAGGTTCTGCACCAGCAGATGCAGCGGCAGCATCGGCAGGAACGGAAGAAACGCGCTCGCCACCAGCACCGAGAACACATTGCCGAAGTTCGAGCTCGCCGTGAGCTTGATGTACTTCAGCATGTTCGCGAAAGTACGGCGCCCCTGGATCACGCCTTGCTCCAGCACCATCAGGCTCTTCTCCAGCAGGATGATGTCGGCCGACTCCTTGGCCACGTCCACCGCACTGTCCACCGAGATGCCGATGTCCGCGGCGCGCAGCGCGGGTGCGTCGTTGATGCCGTCGCCCATGAAGCCCACCACGTGCCCGTTGGCATGCAGCGCCTGCACGATGCGCTCCTTGTGCGCGGGCGTGAGCTTGGCGAAGACCTGGTGCCGCTCGACCAGCACGCGCAGGTTGGCGTCGTCCAGCTCCTCGATCTCGCGGCCGAGCACCATGCGGCCGACCTCCAGTCCCACGTCGGCGCAGACCTTGCGCGTGACCAGTTCGTTGTCGCCGGTCAAAACCTTCACCGCCACGCCATGCTCGGCCAGCGCGCGCAGCGCCGGTGCGGTCGATTCCTTCGGCGGATCGAGAAAGGCCACGTAGCCCAGCAGCGTGAGCCCCGACTCGTCGGCCACGCCATAAGCCGGCTTCTGTGCCCCGGCCGCCAGCGCGCGGCTCGCCACGGCCACCACGCGCAGGCCCTGGGCATTGAGCTCCGACGCCACGCGATGGATGCGCGCCAACACCTCGGCATCGAGCGCCAGCACCTCGGCGCCGCGCTCGACCGAAGTGCACACCGACAGGATCTCCTCCAGCGCACCCTTGCAGATCAGCAGGTGCTCGCTGCCGCCATTGCCCACCACCACCGACATGCGGCGGCGCGAGAAGTCGAAGGGCACCTCGTCGATCTTGCGCCAGGTTGTCTGCAGGCGCGTCTCGAGCTGCATCTCGGCATGGCTCAGCACGGCCTTGTCGAGCAGGTTCTTCAGCCCCGTCTGATGAAAGCTGTTCAGGTAGGCCAGCTGCAGCACATGGTCCGACTCCTCGCCCCAGGCGTTGGTGTGGCGCTCGAGCACGATGCGGTCCTGCGTCAGCGTGCCGGTCTTGTCGGTGCACAGCACGTCCATCGCGCCGAAGTTGTGGATCGCCTCGAGCCGCTTCACGATCACCTTCTGGCGCGACATCACCACTGCGCCCTTGGCCAGCGTGGCGGTCACGATCATCGGCAGCATCTCGGGCGTGAGCCCGACCGCGATCGACAGCGCGAACAGCGCCGCCTCCCACCAGTCGCCCTTGGCCACGCCGTTGATCACCAGCACCAGCGGCGCCATCACCAGCATGAAGCGGATCAGCACCCAGCTCACGCGGTTGATGCCGGCCTGGAACGCGCTGGTGCCGCGGTCGGTGGCCGTCACGCGTTGGGCGAGTGCACCGAAGAAGGTGCGGTCGCCGGTGTGCACGATCAGCGCGGTGGCCGTGCCGCTGATCACGTTGGTGCCCATGAAGAGCAGGTTTTCGCGCTCGAGTACACCGGCGTCGCGCTCGCCGCGGTCGATGACGAATTTCTCGACCGGCATGGCTTCGCCCGTCAGCGCGGACTGGCTGATGAACAGGTCCTTGGCGGTGAGCAGGCGGCAGTCGGCCGGGATCATGTCGCCGGCCGAGAGTGCAATCACGTCGCCTGGCACCAGGTCGCGCATCGGCACCTCGATGCGCACGGTGCCTGCGTGCGTGGCGTCGAAGCCCTCGGTGCCGGCCACGCCCGCCTTGTAGCCCGGCGCGGGTCGCAGCACGGTCGAGGTGTTGCTCACCATCGCCTTGAGCCGGTCGGCCGCTTTGTTGGAGCGCGACTCCTGCAGGAAGCGCAGCACCGTCGACAGCACCACCATGCTGCCGATCACGAGCGTGGCCTTCATGTCCTCGGTGACGTAGGAGACCAGCGCCAGCACCGTCAGCAGAAGGTTGAACGGGTTGCGATAGCACTGCCACAGGTGCTGCCACCAGGGCAGCGGCTGCTCGTGGCGCACCTCGTTGCTGCCGAGGCGCTTGCGCAGCAGTTGCGCATGGCCTTCGCTGAGGCCGCGTGGCGAGCTGTCGAGCCTGGCGAGCATGTCGCTTGCATCGGTGCGCGAAGCGGCGTTCAGCGCCTTGGCGATATCGGGCGGCATGCTGGCGGAGCCGGTGCCGACGGGCTTCGAGCCCAGCAGCGTCTGCCAGCGCTCGAAGTGATGCAGCATGTGGCGGCTGCGCAGGAAGCTTTCGAAGAAAGACTTCAGGACATTTTTCATGGGGTTCTCCTTCGGGGCGGCCGCCGCCCGCCCGGGGAGAACCACCGGGCCTCAACGAGCCAGGGGCAACCCTTTGCGAAGCGCGGCGGCGGGCCGCGTTGTTGTTGCTGCAATCGATCGAAGCGAAGGGGGCGCGCTACGGCGCCAACGAGAGGCTGGGTCCATGGTGTGCTCCTGTGTTGCTGGCAGGTTGAAGAAGGACGGGCGTGTGGAGCGGCTCAGCGACGGGGCGTGCAGCCCGGCTGGAGCACCAGAAAGCTGCGGATGCGGCGCGTGGTCCACAACGCGGCGGCCTGGTCCAGCGCCGCATCGACGGCCGGCGCTGCGGCAGCATCGAGGGCGCGCGCAGGCTCGTGCGCCGACGAGCGAACGCGCTGTTCGTGCGGCTGACGACGAAGATGAAAGTGACGCATGACAAGGCTCCTTCGCGTTGAAGGGCCTCGCGCACGGACGCACGCAAGCTGACTGAAAAAGTCAGCAACGAGAACGACGGGAATCGGGAGGAGGGAGCCGCTTGCCGCAAGGCAAGAGAGTCACGCTGTGTGCACACCGGCACGCAGCGCGGGGGAGCCTGCGCTAGAGAGCCGGGTGTGTCACGCCTGCCGAGGCACGCGTCTTGTCACTGATCCAACTGGCACTGTCCACGCACGGGGCTCCGAAATGAAGATTCCGGATTGTTGCACTGCGGCATGCGGAGAGTCAACCCTTGGGACGGCGTTCCATGATGCGGCGCAAGGTCTTCTCGCGACGCGAGCTATTCGCAGAGCGCGCGAATCGATGGCGGGATCTGCACCGCGCGGATGCCGCCGCCCTCGCGCTTCGCAGCGAAGATCCGCACCTCTTCGCATTCGAGGATCAGGTCGTCCCCGCGCGTCGCCCGGTACGTCTGCACGAAGCTCTTCTCGCGCCACTCGGTGATGCGCACCGCGATGTGCAGCGTGTCGCCGTAGGTCGCCGCTTTCACGAATCGCGTGTGCGTGTCGACCAGCGGCGTGCCGATCACGCCGAGCGTGTCCGCCGCTTCTTCCCAGCGCGGCACGCCGCATTCGGCAAAGAAATGCCGCGAGGCCGCATCGATCCAGCGGAAGAAGTTGGGAAACCACACGATGCCGGCCGGGTCGCAGTCGCCGAATTCGATGCGCACGGTGTAGACGATTTCTTTGTCGCTGTTGCTCATCAGCCCATTCTCGTCGGCAGCCACAGGGCGATGATGGGAAAGGCGATCAGGATCACCAGCCGCACGATGTCCGTCACGATGAACGGCAGCACGCCCTTGAAGATGGTGGTGAAGCTCACGTCCTTCACCACGCTCTTGATGACGAACACGTTCATTCCCACCGGTGGATGGATCAGCCCCAGCTCCACCGTCATCACGATGATCACGCCGAACCAGATCGGGTCGAAGCCCAGGTGCACGATCACCGGGTAGATGATGGGCACGGTCAGGATGATCATGGCCATCGCGTCCATCAGGCAGCCGAGCACCAGGTACATCAGCATGATGAGCGCGAGCACGCCGTAGCGGCCGATGCCCAGGCCGGTGAGAAACTCGGTGAGCTTCTGCGGGCTCTGCGTGATGGTGAGGAAGTAGCCGAACAGCAGTGCGCCGATCAGCACCGTGAACACCGCCGCCGCCGTGCGCGTGGCCGAGAGCAGGGCCTCGCGGATCTTCGGGCCGTCGAGCTTGCGCCGCACCAGCCCGAGGATGAAAGCGCCGCTCGCGCCCACGCCGCCCGCTTCGGTCGGCGTGAAGAAGCCGCCATACAGGCCACCGATCACGAACACGAACAGCACCAGCGGGGCCCACACGTTCTTCAGGTCCTTGAAGCGTTCCGACCACGGCTTGACCTCGCCGCCGGGCAGCCAGTCGGGTCGCAGCTTGACGATGATGGCAATGGTCATCACGTACATCGCCATTGCGAGAACGCCGGGCACGATGCCCGCCATGAAGAGCTTGCCGATGTCCTGCTGCGTGAGGATGGCGTACACCGCGAGCACGGTCGATGGCGGCAGGATCGCACCCAGCGTGCCGCCCGCGGCGATCACGCCGGTGGAGAACGACTGCGGGTAGTTGAAGCGCCGCATCTCCGGGTACGCCACCGCCGAGAACGTGGCGGCCGTGGCCACCGACGAGCCGCAGATCGCCGCGAAGCCGCCGCACGCCACCACGGTGGCCACGCCGAGCCCGCCGCGCAGGTGGCCGATCATCGAGTTGGCCGCCTCGAAGAGCTCGCGGCTCACGCCCGACACCGACACCAGCGCGCCCATCAGCATGAACATCGGGATCACGCCGAAGGTGTAGTCGGTCACGGTGCGCATGGAGGTCTGGCCCACGAGCTTCAGCGCGGGGCCGGGACCGACGAGGTAGCTGTAGCCCACCACGCCCACCAGGCCCATCGCCATGCCGACCGGCACGCGCAACAACATCAACGCAAAAAGGGCGACAAAGCCCAGGATGGCAACTGCATCGGGGCTCATTCATCGGCCTTCTGTTCGGGGTGGACTTCTTCGAGCTGCTCCGGATGGAAGATCAGCCTGTACGTGCGGATGGCGATCAGCAGCACCGCGCACACGTCGCCGGCCCAGGCGACCGCATAGAAGGGCCAGGTCGGGATGTTGAGGTCGTAGGTCTGCACGTTGTCGACGTAGGTGCCGCGCACCTTGTCGAACAGCATGGCGGTCTGCACCGCCACCACGAACAGCAGCACCAGCGTGGCGAACACGTCGATCACGCGCTTCATGCGCGGGCCCGCGGCCGTCCACACGAGGTCGACCGTGATGTGGCCGCCCCGGTAGCTGGTGGCCGCGATGCCCCAGAAGATCAGGATGCCCAGCAGCATGCGGCCGAAGTCGTACGCATCGGGAATCGAGGTGTCGAAGAACTTGCGCAGCACCACGGCCACGAAGATGTTGAGCGCGACGATCCCCACGAAGACGGCGGCAAGCCATTCGATCGTGTTGATCGCGCGGTCCATGTAGCTGGCGGACCGTGTAGCCATCGCTCAGAGCGCCGATTTGTACTTGGCGAGGCTGGCCTTCAGGGCATCCATCACCGCCTTCGGATCTTCGCCCACCTTCTTCACGCTCTCGGCCCATTGCGCTTCCGACGGCGCGGCGGCCTTGCGCCATGCATCGAGCTGCTCCGGTGTGAGCTTGTAGATCTCGTGGCCTGGCAGCGCGGCCATCTTGGCGTGGCCCGCGAACTCGAAATCGGCCCACGGTCCCGCCACCTTCTGCGCCCATTCGCTGGTGCAATGGCCGTCGATCACCTTTTTCTGCGCGGTGGACATGGCGTCGTACTTGCCCTTGTTCATCACCCACACGAAGGGCGTGACGTAGAGCGGCACGTCCATGTGGTACTTCACCACCTTGTCGATGCCGAACAGGCCGATGGAGCCCCAGGGGAAGGTGATGGCGTCGGCCACCCCGCGCTCCAGCATGTCGCGCGATTCGGGCGCGGAGGCCTGCACGTTGGTGCCGCCCAGCGATGTGATGAGTTGGCCCACGGTGCTGGTGGCCGGGCGCACCTTCATGCCCTTGATGTCGGTGGGCACGGTGATCTTCTTGCGCGCGTGGAAGGTGCCGGGGTCGTGCACGAACGCGAAGCAGTACTTCACGTCCTTCATCTCCTTGGCCGCGTAGTTGCGGTACCAGGCGTCGATGGCGGCCGAGCCTTCCTTGCCGTTGGCGAAAAGGAAGGGCAGCGACGCACCCGCCATCACCGGAAAGCGGCCGGGCTGGTAGCCCGGGTTCACGTACGAGAAGTCCGCGATGCCGTCGCGCGCCATGTCGTAGTGGTCGAAGGCCTTGCCGAGCTGTTCCGACGGAAACAGGATCGCGGTGATGGTGCCGCCCGATTCCTTCTTGATGTCGTCGGCCCAGGCCTGCAGCGCGGGGTTGAGGGGGTGCTGCGCGGGCACCCAGCTCGACAGCTTGAGCTGCACCGGCTTGTCTTGCGCCTGCACGGCGGGCGTGCCCGCGACGAGCGCGGCGCAGGCTGCCAGCAGGGCGAGGGGGCGGATGCGGGCGATGCGTTGCGGGCGCGTGCCGCGGCGGGGATGGCGATTGGTTTTCATGGTCTCCTTCGTTATGGGTGGCGTGAATCGTCGGGCTGGGGTGAGCCTAGGCAGGCGCGCGTGTGGGGTAAATGGAGGGTTTCCCGCGCGTGCCTTCCAGGGGCCGTTGCGCGAAGCCGTCCGGTGCGTCGGGCGAACGCGGTGCGGGCTGGTCGACGTGGCGCGGCCCGAGCTCGCGCACATGCGCCGCGCCGAGCAGCGTCATCGTGCGTTCGGTCTCCTGCACCAGCAACTGCAGCACCGACAGCGCGCCCCGCTCGCCGTCGCAGGCCAGTCCATAGAGCGGCGCGCGGCCGAGGAGGACCGCGCGAGCGCCCAGTGCGAGCGCCTTCACGACGTCGCTGCCGCGCCGGATGCCTCCATCCATGAGCACGGGAATGCGGCCGCCGACCGCATCGGCAATGGCGGGCAGTGCTGCGATGCTGGCCGGTGCCGCGTCGAGCTGGCGTCCGCCGTGGTTCGAGACCACGATGCCGTCCGCGCCGTGTCGCACGGCACGCCGGGCGTCTTCCGCGCCCAGCAGGCCCTTGACGAGCAGCGGGCCGTCCCAGAGCCGGCGCAGCCACGCCAGGCTTTCCCAGGTCAGCGTGCGGTCCATGGTGCGCGAGAGCAGCGCGGCCTGGGCTTGCGCGGAGACGGGGGCGCCGTCGTCGTCGAGCAGCAGGTTGGCGAACCGCGGCATGCCGTTGCGCGCGAGCCGCAGCAGCCATGCGGGGTGCCGTGCCATGTCGAGCACTGTGCCGGGCGTGAGCCGCATCGGTACGCGAAAGCCGTGGCGCAGGTCGCGTTCGCGCAGGCCGCCGACGGGCACGTCCACCGTGAGCACCAACGCCTCGAAGCCGGCGGCGCGAGCACGGTGCACGATGCGCTCGGCGATGGCGCGCTCGCCCATCACGTAGAGCTGCATCCACAGCGTGGCATCGGGGGCGGCGGTGCGCACGTCCTCGATGCGGGTGTTCGATGCGGTCGAGAGGATGAAGGGCACGCGCGCGGCCTGCGCGGCACGGGCCAGCAACGCATCGGCATGCGGGCGCACGATGCCGGCCAGCCCGATCGGTGCGATCGCGAAGGGCGTGCGCCAGCGGCTGCCGAAGAGTTCGATGCCGATGTCCAACGCGCTCGTGTCGCGCAGGCACTCCGGGATCAGCGGCAATGCCTCCAGCGCATCGCGGTTGCGCCGGAGGCAGCGTTCGTCTTCCGCGCCGCCGTCGACATAGTCGAACACCAGGCGCGGCAGCACGTGCCGAGCGCGGCGCCGGTAGTCCTCGACATTGAGCAGCAGTGCCATCGCGGGTGCCTTCCCTTCTGTCTCAGGCGCTGCCGGCGGGCTTGCGCTTCATCCAGCGGATGGGCTGCGCCTTGACGGGGCGGGCGGGCGCGCCGTGCGCGAGCAGCGCCGCATCGAGGGCCTTGCCTGCGTCGTCGGCCAGCGCGGCCGTGCGCGCGGCGGCGACGGCCCGCGTTCGCTCGGCCGGCGCGATGCCGGGCTGCGCCGCGAGATGGTCCGTCATGTGCAGCAGGTTTTCCTTGCCGCGTTCGTTGGTGCTGCCGTAGCCCTTGATGAGCCGCCCGCACAGCGCCAGCTCGTGGCCGAGCGCCCAGGCTTCGCGCGTGCCCGCCTCCACGGCGGCGAGCCAGCGTTCGATCACTGCCTGCTCCTCTGCAAAGCGGCTGCCGCGGCGGCGCAGCCAGCGCAGCGAAGCCAGCAGCCGCAGCGAGGCCATGCCGAACACCGAATGGCTGCCCACTTTCAGCGGCAGCGCCCACGGCGCGAGGCCGCGCGCCTGCCGGCCCCGGTCCCATGCCGTCACGCGGCGCGACAGCGAAGGAGGCAGCAGCGCCGCGAACTCGGCGGCGCCGGGCTTGAAGTGGTCGTAGACCTTCACGATGTCGTCGTCGCCGGCCCGCACCTCTTGCCGCACCCGCTGTGCGCGGCTCGCGCGGCCCTTGAGTGCGGCCACGCGCACGATGTCGTCGAAGGCCATCCACAGCGCGAGCCAGCGCGCGGCCTCGCGGGTGATGGCGAAGCCCTGCGCGCCGGCCGGGTCGGCGGCGCGCTCGGCGTCGAGCACGCGGGCCAGCCGCTCGGCATAGTGTGCGGCGTAGGCGGCGTCCTGGTAGTCGAGCACGCGGGCATGGCCAAGGGTGAGCATGTCGTGCACGGCAGGCGGGAAGCGCCGCGCGAGGTCGGCGGGCAATGCGCCGGCCGGCGGTGGCGCGTCGTTGGTGTCGCCGGCGAGCACGCTGCTGACGAACGCGGCCTGCACCCGCGGCGCGCTCACCGCGTCGAAAGCCGCCGCAAAGCCGCGCAGGCTGGCGGCCGCCATCTTGCCGAGCTTGCCGGGTGCGCTGGTATCGCCGCCGCGCACCACGTGCTCGTAGGCTTCACGCGGGAATGGGAACAACCCGCTGCCCGCGATGGCGCCGAGCATCACCGCGCTGACCACCGTGCCGCTGTCGCGCGCAACGGCGTTCATGTCGAACACATGGTGCTCGCGGCTGAAGGCCTTCACCACGTCGACGAGGCGCTGCGCATCGGCGCGGCCGTCGCCGGGCTCCATGCGTTCGGCCGTCGTGAGGATGCGCGCCGACGAGCTGATGACCAGCGTGCGCAGCGGCGCGCTCATGCCGTTGCCGATCTGGCGCGTGGTCTCGAGCAGCTCCGACGACACGATCGCGTCGAGCGTGCCCGGCACCGGACTCAGGCTGAACACCGGGTGCCTGCCGCCGAGCTGCGCGAGCGGCACGGGGAACACCTCGATGTAGTAGGTGGTGGCGCCCGTGCGCTGTGCCACGCCAGGAATCGACGTGCTCTGCGCGGCGTAGCCGGCGTGGCGCGCGATGTCGACCAGCCATTCGGTGAGCACGCCGCCGCCTTCGCCGCCGAGGGCGCAGACGAGCAGGGTGATGGGGCGGTTGTTCTCCATGCCTTCGCTCCTCATGCCGGTTGAAGCGCACGAACGAACGCGCCGCGCAGTCCATGCAGCAGCCGTTCGTGCCACTTCGGGTTCTGCACCACCTCGGCCCGGTAGAAGCTAGGGCACAACGTGGCCGCGTGCGCATTCGCGCCGCACAGCCCGCAGCCCACGCAGCCGTCGATCACGGTGGCCACAGGGTCGACCTTGAGCGGATCGGGGTTGTCCTTGAGCGTGAGCGTCGGGCAGCCCGACAGGCGGATGCAGGCGTGGTCGCCATTGCACACGTCCTCGTCAACGCCGTACTTCACGCGCACCACGCGCTCGCCGCGTTGAAGCAGGCCGGCGAGCCACGGCTTGATGCGGCGCTGGCGTTCGAGCTGGCATTCGCCTTCGGCGATCACTACCTTCAGGCCGTTGAAGTCGCTGGTGAGCGCCTCGGTGAGCGTCTTGCGCATGCGCTCCACGTCATAGGTGGTGACGGTGCGCATCCACTTCACGCCCAGGCCCTTCAGCGTGTCCTCGATGGTCTGGTTCTTGTCGACCAGGCTCTGCTGCTTGTCGACGGCGCGCTCCTTTGTCTCGTCGTCGGGCGTGGAGATGATGTCCTGCGTGCCGGTGGCCGAGGTGTAGCCGTTCTTGAAGATCAGCAGCACCGCGTCGTCGCCGTTGAACAGCGCGCTCTGCACGCCGGTGAGCAGCCCGTTGTGCCAGAAGCCGCCGTCGCCCATGATCGACAGGGTGCGGCGGTTCATCATCGGCGCGACGCCCGCGCGGCTCGCGAGGCTCATGCCGTAGCCGAGGATCGAGTGGCCCATCGAGAAGGGCTCGAAGGTGCCGAAGGCGTGGCAGCCGATGTCGGCCGCGATGTGCACCGGGCCGGTCTCCTGCTGCGCGAGCTTGAGGGCCGAGAACACGGGCCGCTCCGGGCAGCCGATGCAGAAGCTCGGCGGCCGGTTGGGCAGCGGTGTGGCCAGCTGCCGCGCCACCGCTTCGCGGCGTTCGCGATTGCCGGCCAGCCAGGCCTGCGCGGAAGACAGAGCCTCGCTCGCCATGATGTACTGCGCGGCGAATTTGCCGATGCCGCCCGACAGCACTTCGACGCCGTACTCGCCCGCCGACGGCAGCATGTCCTTGCCATGCAGCGGCGTCTGGATGTCGCGCCGGCGCAGCAGCGTAGCGATGTCCTGCTCGATGTATTCGGGCTGCCCTTCCTCCACCACCAGAACCGCGCGCTTGCCCACGCAGAAGTCGGCGACCTGCTCCGGCACCAGCGGATAGGTCACGTTGAGCACGAGGATGGGGATGTCCGTGTCGCCGAAGGCATCGGCCAGGCCCTGCTGCTGCAGGCTGCGGATCAGCGCGTTGTAAAGCCCGCCCTGTACAACGATGCCGAGGTCCGCGTGGCGCCCGCCGGGCATCAGCTCGTTGAGGCCGTGCTCGACGATGTAGCGGCGCGCCGCCGGCATGCGCTCGTCGCCCTTGAGCTTCTCGTGGCGGAAGGTGACGGGCGGGTGTGCGAGCCGCATGTAGTCGAAGCCCGCGGGCTCGGCCATCAGCGCGCGGGTCGAGACGGCGGGCGCGATGTTGTTCTTGCACTCGAAGCTGCCGCGCACGTGGCAGGTGCGGATGCGCAGTTCCATGAGGCAGGGCATGTTCGAGCTCTCGGACAGGCGGAAGCCTTCCTCCACCATGCGCACCATCACGCCGAGGTCGGGCCGCGGGTCGAGCAGGCACATGCTCGACTTGAGCGCATAGGCGTGCGTGCGCTCCTGGATCACGCTGGCGCCTTCGCCGTAGTCCTCGCCCACAACGACCAGCACACCGCCCGTCACGCCCGGCGAAGAGAGGTTGGAGAGCGCATCGGCCGCCACGTTGGTGCCGACTATCGACTTCCAGGTGACTGCGCCGCGCAGCGGGTAGTGGATGGACGCGCCGAGCATCGCGGCGGCCGACGCCTCGTTCGAGCAGGCCTCCACGTGCACGCCCAGCTCGTCCATGTAGGCCTTGCCCTGGACCATCACGTCGAGCAGGTGCGACACCGGCGCCCCCTGGTAGCCGCCGACGTAGGCCACGCCCGACTGCAGCAGGCCCTTGGTGATCGCGAGGATGCCCTCGCCGTGGAAGGTGTCGCCTGCGCCGAGGCGCAGCATCTCCACTTCCTTGCTGAATGAAACTTCCATCGTGTCTCGCCGTGTTCTGGTCTTGAGGGGGAACGCGTCAGTGTGGTTGGTGCGGCGCCATACTTCAATAAGATAATCCGGCTATCCAATATGAACTCAGTGCATATCGACGAGGTGGACCTCAACCTGCTGCGGCTCTTCGATGCGGTCTACCGAGCCCGCAGCGTGAGCCGCGCGGCCGAGGCGCTGGGCCTGACGCAGCCGGCGGCCAGCCATGGCCTGACGCGGCTGCGCCTGCTGCTGGGCGATGCGCTCTTCACGCGCACCCCGGGCGGCGTGGCGCCGACGCCGCGCGCCGAGCGGCTGGCGGTGTCGGTGCAGTCGGCACTGGCCACGCTGCAGCAGGCGCTGAGCGAGCCCGAGCGCTTCGACCCGGCGGCCACGCGCAAGCTGTTCCGCATCCACATGAGCGACATCGGCGAGGGGCGCTTCCTGCCGGCGCTGATGGCGCGGCTGCGCGAGCTGTCGCCCGGCGTGCGGGTCGAGACCATGCCGCTGGCGGCGGGCGACATTGCCACCGCGCTGGACAGCGGCAAGATCGATTTCGCCTTCGGTTTCTTGCCCCGCGTGAAGGACACGCAGCGCGCCCAGCTGCTGAAAGACCGCTACATCGTGCTGCTGCGCAAGGACCACCCCTTCCTGAAGCGCCGGCGCAGCGGCCAGGCGCTGCTCGAAGCACTGCAGGAGCTCGATTACGTGGCCGTGCGCACGCACGCCGACACCCTGCGCATCCTGCAGTTGATGAACCTCGAGGACCGGGTGCGCCTGACCACCGAGCATTTCATGGTGCTGCCGGCCATCGTGCGCGCGACCGACCTGGCGGTGGTGATGCCGCGCAACATCGCGCGCGGCTTTGCCGGGGAGGGCGGCCATGCCATCGTCGAGCCGCCGTTTCCGCTGCGCGACTTCACGGTGTCGCTGCACTGGAGCAAGCGCTTTGAGGCCGACCCGGGCAACCGCTGGCTGCGGCAGGTCATCACGGCGCTGTTCTCGGAGAAGGCGCCATGAAAAGCCATGTGCCTGCGCGCGGTTCATGTACTGGTCAGGCTCGGCATGCCACCATCGGGCGAACATGAAAAAACGCATTCCCTCCTTC
This sequence comes from Variovorax sp. Root411, assembly GCF_001425205.1. GTDB lineage: Bacteria > Pseudomonadota > Gammaproteobacteria > Burkholderiales > Burkholderiaceae_C > Variovorax. The sequence continues at coordinate 242,469 of NZ_LMDW01000017.1, read as the reverse complement.
CTGCGCCACGTCGGCCCGGGCGTTGTCACCGGCGCGGCCGACGACGATCCGTCGGGCATCGCGACCTACACCCAGGCCGGGGCGCAGTTCGGCACCGGGCTGCTGTGGACGGTGTTCCTGTCGCTGCCGTTCATGGTGGCGATCCAGCTGGTGTCGGCGCGCATCGGGCGCGTGACCGGCAAGGGCGTGGCGGCCAACCTGCGCGAGCACATGCCGCGGAGCCTTTTGATCGCGCTGGTCTTCCTGCTGGTGGTGGCGAACACCATCAACATCGCGGCCGACATTGCGGCGATGGGGGAGGCGCTGCAGCTGGTGGTGGGTGGCGGGGCGCATTTCCACGCGCTGGTTTTCGGCGTGGTGACGGTGCTGCTGCAGGTGTTCGTGCCGTACCGCAAGCTGGCGCACATCCTCAAGTGGTTGACGCTCACGCTGTTCGCCTACGTTGCCGCGGTGTTCGCGGTGCAGGTGGAATGGGCGCGGGTGCTGCACGACCTCGTGGTGCCCAGGCTGCAATGGAGCGGCGATTACTGGATGATGATCGTGGCGCTTCTGGGCACCACGATCTCGCCCTACCTGTTCTTCTGGCAGGCGTCGCAGGAAGTCGAGGAGCTCCGGCTCAAGGGCGGGCGGCGCGGAACCGACGAGCAGGTGCGGCACGACCTGAAGCGCGTGCGCCTCGACACCTGGGTGGGCATGACCTTCTCCAACCTCATTGCGTTCTTCGTGATGGTGGTGGGCGCGTCGGTGCTGTACTCGGCGGGGGTGCACGACGTGACCTCCGCGGCGCAGGCGGCCGAGGCGCTGCGTCCGCTGGCAGGTGACTTCGCCTTCTGGCTGTTTGCCGGCGGGATCGTCGCGACAGGGCTGCTGGCCGTTCCCGTGCTCGCCTCTTCGGCCGCCTATGCGGTGGCCGAGGCCTTCGGCTGGGAAGAGGGGCTGGAACGGCACTGGCGGGAGGCCAAGGAGTTCTACGGAATCATCGCCGTGGCCACGCTGGTCGGCACGGCGTTGGACTTCACGCCCGTCGATCCCATGAAGGCGCTCTACTGGAGCGCGGTCATCAACGGGGTGGTCGCGGTGCCGATCATGGCGGCCATGATGGTTCTCGTGACGCGGGAGAAGGTGATGGGCGTGTTCACCTCCGGGCGCCGGACCCGGTGGCTCGGCTGGGGCGGCACCGCCCTGATGGGATTCGCGGCCCTGATGATGGGCTGGGACATGATGCGCTGAGACCGGATCCGTGCAAGCGATTCTTTCGGGGGCCGGCCCGGTGCTGGTCTTCATGGCCTGCGTTGCGCTCGCCACCTACGCGCAGAACCTCACGGGCTTTGCATTCAGCCTGATCCTGCTCGGGCTGGTATCGGTGTTCCACGTGGCCAGCGTGAGCGACGCGGCCAACGCCGCCACGGTGCTGAGCCTGATCAACGCATTGACGTACTTCCGCGCCCGGCCCGGCGTGGTGCCCTGGCAGCTCATGAAGCCGGCGCTCAACGGCAGCACGGCCGGCGTGATCGTCGGGCTCGTGCTGCTCACCTGGCTCAGCGGCGACGCGGTCGACTGGCTGCGCGGGCTGCTGGGCGTGTCGATCCTGGGCTGCGCGGTGCTGCTGGTGCTGCAGGCCAGGCCGCTGCCGGCGGTGTCCGGCCGCGCGAGCTTCGCCGTCGTCGGCGGGTTGTCGGGCGTGCTGGGCGGGTTGTTCTCGAGCTCGGGGCCGCCCATCGTCTTCCACATGTACCGCCAGCCGCTGGACCGCGAGCTGGTGCGCCGCGCGCTGCTGCTGATGTTCGCGTTCAACTCGCTGGTGCGGCTCGTGATCGTGGTGCCGACGGGGCACTTCTCGTGGCGAGCGGCGCTGCTGGCCGGCTGCGCGATGCCGGTCGTCTACGGCGCGACGCGGCTGCACCACCGGCTGCCGAACAGGCTGCAGCCGCGCACGCTCAAATGGCTGGTCGGTGGCCTGCTCGCGGCGGCGGGTTCCACGCTGGTCGCCACGGCGTGGGTGGCCATCGCGCACAGCTGACCGCCGACGGGGCCTTCGCGTGGCCCGGGAATTGCAGCATGCGCGCAAGGGTTTCCCCGTACGTGGCATACCGACCCCCACATACGCGTTATGGGCGCCCCCGTATGCAAGACCCCGGACAAGCCGCTAACGTCCATGACTGACCCACGACGGGTCTCCCACGAGCCCAAAAGCATGAGCACCGACAGCAGCACCAGCAGCAGCCAGATTCAACCGATCCGCTTCTTCCATCGCGGAAGGATCGTCGACGTCACCGGCGTCCACCCGACCCGTTCCGTGCTCGACTGGCTGCGCGAGGACGCCCGCTGCACCGGCACCAAGGAAGGCTGCAACGAGGGTGACTGCGGCGCCTGCACCATCGTCATCGGCGAACTCGCCACCGACCCCGACGCCGAAGGCACCATCGGCGGGCTGAACCTGCAGACCGTGAACGCCTGCATCCAGTTTCTTCCCACGCTGCATGGCAAGGCGCTGTTCACGGTCGAGGACCTGAAGAGCCAATGCAAGATCCAGAAGACCGCTGAAAAGAAGCAGCATGCCGTGCACGCGCTGCACCCGGTCCAGCAGGCCATGGTCGACTGCCACGGCTCGCAGTGCGGCTTCTGCACGCCCGGCTTCGTGATGTCGCTGTGGTCCGCCTACGAGCACCACCAGGCCGAAGGCACGCAGCCCACGCGCCAGCAGCTGGCCGACGAGCTGTCGGGCAACCTGTGCCGCTGCACCGGCTACCGGCCGATCCTCGATGCCGGGCAGCGCATGTTCGACCTGCCGGCCGTGCGCCTTGACACGAAACCGGTGGTCGCGGCGCTCACCGCGCTGCAGAACGACGGGTTCGACTACGCCGCGCCGCTCGGCGCGCGCATCGACCACTTCCATGCGCCGAAGACGCTGGCCCAGCTCGCCGCATTGCGCGAACAGAAGCCGCGCGCCCAGCTGTTGGCCGGCTCGACCGACGTCGGCCTCTGGGTCAACAAGCAGTTCCGCGACCTGGGCGACATCATCTACGTGGGCGACGTGGCCGAAATGAAGACCATCGAAGACCGCAAGGACGAGCTCTACATCGGCGCCGGCGCCTCGCTCGAATCCGCCTTTGCCGCGCTGGTCGAGCGCGTGCCGAGCCTGTCCGATGTGTGGCTGCGCTTCGCCTCGCCGCCGATCCGCCATGCCGGCACCATGGGCGGCAACGTCGCCAACGGCTCGCCCATCGGCGATTCGCCGCCGGTGCTGATGTCGCTCGATGCACAGATCGAGCTGCGCCGCGGCGATGCGGTGCGCCGCATGCCGCTGTCCGAGTTCTATCTCGACTACATGAAGAACCAGCTGCAGCCGGGCGAGTTCGTCCAGGGGCTGGCCGTTCCGCACGCTGCGCTGCATCGCCAGGTGCGCGCCTACAAGATCAGCAAGCGCTTCGACTGCGACATCTCGGCGCTGTGCGCGGGCTTCGCCATCGAGCTCGAAGCCGGCAGCGACACGGTCAAGGCCGTGCGCCTGGCCTTCGGCGGCATGGCCGCCATCGTCAAGCGCGCCGCGAACGCAGAGGCGGCGCTGGTCGGCAAGCCATGGACGCAGGCCAGCGTTGCCACCGCCAAGCTCGCGCTGGCACAGGACTTCAAGCCGCTGTCGGACATGCGCGCCTCGGCCGACTACCGGCTGCAGGTGGCGCAGAACCTGATTCAACGGCTCTGGCTCGAGACCCGCGCCGAAGACGCACTGTCCCTCGAAGAAACCAGTGTCTGGAGCGTGATGCCCCATGCCACCAAGGCCGCCGCCGAAGGAGTCTGACCATGAACAAACCCATCGACGCCCGCCTGCTGCAGCCCGCCGAGGCCTTTGCCGATTACCTGGCCAACACCGCCGCGCGCATCGACGTCGGCGCCGAGGCGCTCGCGCACGATCTTGGCGCGCGTGTCGGCATCAGCCGGCCGCACGAGTCGGCCCACCTGCACGTGGCCGGTGAGGCGACCTACATCGACGACATTCCTGAACTCGCCGGCACGCTGCACTGCGCGCTGGGCCTGTCCCCGGCCGCCAACGGCCGCGTCGCGGCGCTGTCGCTCGACGCCATCCGTGCGATGCCCGGCGTGGTCGCGGTGCTCACGGCCGATGACATTCCCGGCACGAACGATTGCGGCTCGATCGTCCACGACGACCCGATCCTGCTGCCCGTGAACCACGGCGGAGAGATCCGCTACCTCGGACAACCCGTGTTCGCCGTGATCGCCGAGACGCGCGATGCCGCGCGCCGCGCCGCTGCAAAAGCCAAGGACGTGCTGACCATCGAGGCGCAGCCGCCCGTGCTCACACCACAGGCAGCGCACGAGCGCGGCCAGTACGTGGTGCCGCCGATGCACATCGTGCGCAGCGGAGGCAGCGCCAACGAGGGCGACGAGGCCGCAGTGCGCGCCGCCATCGCGAAGGCGCCGCACCGCCACAAGGCCACGCTCGACGTGGGCGGGCAGGAGCAGTTCTACCTGGAAGGCCAGATCAGCTACGCCATTCCGAAGGAAGGCGGCGCGCTGCACATCCACTGCTCGACGCAGCACCCGAGCGAGATGCAGCACCTGGTGGCGCATGCGCTGCACCTGCAGTCGAACGAAGTGCATGTCGAATGCCGGCGCATGGGCGGCGGCTTCGGCGGCAAAGAATCGCAATCGGCGTTGTTCGCCTGCGTGGCGGCCATCGCGGCGCGGCAGCTGCAGCGCCCGGTCAAGCTGCGGCTCGACCGCGACGACGACTTCATGATCACCGGCCGGCGCCACTGCTTCTGGTACGAGTACGAGGTGGGCTACGACGACGAGGGCCGCATCCTCGGCGCGGAGATCACCATGGTCTCGCGCGCCGGCCACTCGGCCGACCTGTCGGGTCCGGTGATGACGCGCGCGCTGTGCCACTTCGACAACGCCTACTGGCTGCCCAACGTGGCCATGCACGGCTTCTCGGGCAAGACCAACACGCAGAGCAACACGGCGTTCCGCGGCTTCGGCGGCCCGCAGGGCGCCATCGCCATCGAGAACATCATGGACTCGGTGGCGCGCGAACTGAAGTGCGACCCGCTCGACGTGCGGCGCGTCAACTTCTACGGCAAGACCGAAAACAACGTCACGCCGTACCGCCAGACCGTGACCGACAACATCGTCCATGAACTCGTGGCCGAGCTGGAAGCCAGCAGCGACTACCGTGCGCGGCGCGAAGACATCGCGGCCTTCAACAAGACGAGCGTGGTGCTCAAGCGCGGCCTCGCGCTGGCGCCGCTGAAGTTCGGCATCTCGTTCAACGTGAAGCACTTCAACCAGGCCGGCGCGCTGGTGCATGTGTACACCGACGGCTCGATCCTCGTGAACCACGGCGGCACCGAGATGGGGCAGGGCCTGAACACCAAGGTGGCGCAGGTGGTGGCGCACGAGCTGGGCGTGAGCTTCGAGCGCGTGCGCGTCACCGCGACCGACACCACCAAGGTGGCGAACACCTCGGCCACGGCTGCATCGACCGGCGCCGACCTGAACGGCAAGGCCGCGCAGGACGCGGCCCGCCAGATCCGCGAGCGCCTGGCCGAATGCGCGGCCGAGCGCCATGGCGGCAAGGCCGGCGAGGTGCGCTTCGCGAACGACAAGGTCGAGGTCAATGGCCGTTCGCTGGCCTTCAGCACCGTGGTGGGCGAGGCGTACCTTGACCGCAAGCAGCTGTGGTCCGATGGTTTCTACGCCACGCCCGGCCTGAGCTGGGACAAGGACAGGATGCAGGGCCGCCCGTTCTTCTACTACGCGTACGGCGCGGCGGTGAGCGAGGTGATCGTCGACACGCTCACCGGCGAATGGAAGCTGCTGCGCGCCGACATCCTGCACGACGCGGGCAAGTCGCTGAACCCGGCGGTGGACATCGGCCAGGTCGAAGGTGCCTTCATCCAGGGCATGGGCTGGCTCACCACCGAGGAACTGGTGTGGCATCCGCAAAGCGGCATGCTCACCACGCACGCGCCCAGCACCTACAAGATCCCGACCGCCAACGACTGCCCGCCGGTATTCAACGTGCGCCTGTTCGAAGGCCAGAATTTCGAGGACTCGATCCACCGCAGCAAGGCCGTGGGCGAGCCGCCGCTCTTGCTGCCGTTCTCGGTGTTCTTCGCGATCCGCGACGCGGTGTCGGCCGCGGGCGGCCACCGCATCGATCCGCCGCTGAAGGCGCCGGCCACGAGCGAGTCGATCCTTCGTGCGATTACCGCTGTCCAGTCCGCATAGTCACTCGTAGACTTTGGCGCATGTCCGAAGTTCTCCCAATGCCCTACCTCCTGATCCCATTCGCGAAACACCGCGGAACCGGCTTCGCCGGGCCGCTGGTGTTGCCCCCGGCAGGGGGTTGGCGAAGCGACACGAAGTGCGCGAAGACCGGGGGGCAGCCACATGCGTGACCAGGCACTTTTCGACAAGATCGACCTGCACCTCATCCGGGTGCTTCACACCGTGCTGACAGACCGCAGCGTCTCGCGCGCCGCCATTCGCCTGGGCATGTACCAGCCGGCCGTTTCGGCCGCGCTGAAGCGCCTGCGCGAGCTGTCGGGCGATCCGCTGCTGGTGCGCTCGGGCTCGGGCATGGTGCCGACCGATGCGGGGCTGCGCATGATCGAGCCGGCCGCCAGCATCCTGCGTGCGGCCGAGATGCTGTTCTCGGATGCGCGCGGCTTCGAGCCGCAGTCGGCGGCCACCACCTTCCGCATCGCGGCCAGCGATTACATGGACCCGCTGTTTCTGCCGATGCTGGTGGCGCACGTGAAGCGCGAGGCGCCGCTGTGCCAGATCGAGATCCATGCGCTCACACCCGACTCGGACTACCACGGCCACCTCGCGCTCGGCCAGGTCGACCTGGTGATCGGCAACTGGCTCAAACCGCCGGAAGACCTGCACATGGCGCGGCTCTTCGGCGACGAGGTGGTGTCTCTGGTCAACAAGGACCATCCGGCGGTGCGCCGCGGCTGGGACCTGGAGACCTGGCTCGCGGCCGAACACATCGCGCCCACGCCCATGCACCCCGGCGGGCGCGGCATCATCGACCAGATGCTCGACGAGCTGGGCCGGCAGCGCAACATCACGGCGCGCTGCGCGCACTTCAGCCTCATTCCGGACATGGTGGCCTCCAGCCTGCTGGTGCTGACCACCGGGCGCCAGTACTGCGAGCGCTTCGCGTCGCGGTTGCCGCTGAAGATTCTCGATTGCCCGGTGGCGCTGCCGCGCCTCATGTACTACCAGCTCTGGCACGAACGCACTCATTCGTCGAGCTCGGCGCGCTGGCTGCGCGAATGCATCAAGGACGTGGCGGCGTCGCTGCGGCCAACGGTTTCCGCCCTGTCCGGTGTATCCGGCGCCGCAACGCGCCTGCCCGCCGCGCCTGAAACCTTCGATCCCTGAGAGATCCCCGTTCGCGCCGGCGTCGTGAGCGGGGGCAACGATGAAGCAACCGCCACTACAACAGCTGGAGACAAGCGAAATGAGTACGTTCGAACAGGCGCCGCAGGGCGCCGATCCCCGCACGCCGGGGCATGTCGAGTCCGCGCGTGCGCGTGCGGCCGTGAGCGGTGCAAGCGGCCCGGGCCTGCTTGAACGCGTGTTCAAGCTCAGCGCGCACAACACCACGGTGCGCACCGAAGTCATCGCGGGGCTCACCACCTTCCTGACGATGGCCTACATCATCTTCGTGAACCCCTCGATCCTGGGCGACGCGGGCATGCCGAAGGGCTCGGTCTTCGTGGCCACCTGCCTCATTGCGGCGTTGGGCACGCTGATCATGGGCCTGTATGCCAACTACCCGATCGCCATGGCGCCGGGCATGGGCCTGAACGCCTACTTCGCCTACGTGGTGGTGCTCGGCATGGGCTACACGTGGCAGGTCGCGCTGGGCGCGGTGTTCATCTCGGGCTGCCTGTTCCTGATCGTCACGGTCACGGGGTTGCGGGAGTTGTTCATACAGGGCATACCGCAGTCGCTGCGAACGGCGATCACGGTGGGCATCGGCATGTTCCTGGCGCTCATCGCATTGAAGAGCGCGGGCGTCGTCGCGGCTTCGCCGGCCACCTTCGTCACGCTGGGCGACCTGCATTCGGCGCCGGTGGTGCTGGCCACGCTGGGCTTCCTCATCATCGTGGCGCTCGACAAGCTCAAGGTGCGCGGCGCGATCCTGATCGGCATCGTCACGGTGACCGTGCTGTCGTTCTTCGGCGGCAACAAGTTCCACGGCGTGTTCGACGCGCCGCCGTCCATCGCGCCGACCTTCATGCAGCTCGACATCCTGGGTGCGCTGAAGGGCGGCATCCTGAACGTGGTGCTCGTGTTCTTCCTGGTCGAGATGTTCGACGCCACCGGCACGCTGATGGGCGTGGCCAAGCGCGCCGGCCTGCTGGTGCCGGGCAAGATGGAGCGCATGAACAAGGCGCTGCTGGCCGACAGCGGTGCGATCTTCGCGGGCTCGCTGCTCGGCACCTCGAGCACCACGGCCTATGTGGAAAGCGCGGCCGGCGTGCAGGCGGGCGGACGCACCGGCCTCACGGCCGTGGTGGTGGCGCTGCTGTTCCTGGCCTGCCTGATGATCTCGCCGCTCGCGGGATCGGTGCCGGCCTACGCCACCGCGCCGGCGCTGCTCTTCGTGGGCTGCCTGATGCTGCGCGACTTGGTCGAGCTCGACTGGGAAGACACGACCGAGGTGATTCCGGCCGCCGTCACCGCGTTGACGATGCCCTTCACCTATTCGATCGCCAACGGCCTGGCATTCGGCTTCATCACGTATGCCGTGCTGAAGCTCTGCACCGGGCGGGCACGGGAAGTGCATGCGATGGTCTGGGTCATCGCTGCCGTGTTCCTGTTCAAGTTCGCCTACATCGGCGGACACTGACTTGAACTGAGCAAAGCGCCGTCGGGCGCCGATGGTCGCGGGGACGTTATTAAACTGATAGCTGTTTCCGCTTTGTTGCTGTTGACGAGACAAAAATCCACGAAACCCGGCATGACAACCCCAAGACTCCAGCTCGCGAACATCACCAAGCGATATCCCGCGGTGGTGGCGAACAGCGACATCTCCCTGGCCGTGCAGCCCGGCGAGATCCACGCCGTGCTCGGCGAGAACGGCGCCGGCAAATCGACCCTGATGAAGATCATCTACGGCTCGGTCAAGCCCGACGAAGGCACCGTCATGTTCGACGGCCAGGCCGTGAACCTGCGCAACCCGCAGCAGGCGAGGGCGCTGGGCATCAGCATGGTGTTCCAGCACTTCAGCCTGTTCGACACACTCACCGTGGCCGAGAACGTCTGGCTGGGGCTCGACAAATCGCTGCAGCTGGCCGAGGTGGCGCGCAGCATCACGGCCAAGGCGAGCGAATACGGGCTCGACATCGACCCGGCGCGGCCGGTGCATACGCTGTCGGTGGGCGAAATGCAGCGGGTCGAAATCATCCGCGCGCTGCTCACCAACCCCAAGCTGCTGATCCTCGACGAGCCGACCTCGGTGCTGACGCCGCAGGCGGTAGTCAAGCTGTTCACGGTGCTGAAGAAGCTGTCGTCCGAGGGCTGCAGCATCCTGTACATCAGCCACAAGCTGCACGAGATCCAGGAGCTGTGCAGCGCCTGCACGGTGCTGCGCGGCGGCAAGGTGACGGGGGTGTGCAATCCGCAGAACGAGAGCACGCAGTCGCTGTCGCGGCTGATGATCGGCAGCGAGCCGCCGCCGCTGCAGCACCGGCCGGTGCATGCGGGCGCGGTGGCGCTGCGCGTCGACGGGCTGACGCTGGCGCGCGAAGACCAGTTCGGCATGGACCTCGAGAGCATTTCGTTCGAGGTTCGCGCGGGTGAAGTGGTCGGCATCGCCGGTGTCTCCGGCAACGGCCAGCGGGAATTGCTCTACACGCTGTCGGGCGAGGACGTGCGCGCCGAGGCGCCGATGGTCCGGGTGTTCGACCAGCCCGCCGGCCGGCTGCGCCCGCGCGCGCGCCGCGCGCTGGGCCTGCACTTCGTGCCCGAGGAACGGCTGGGCCGCGGCGCGGTGCCCACGCTGGGGCTCGCGCACAACCTGCTGCTCACGCGCGGCGATGCCGTGGGCCGGGGCGGATGGATCCGCACCGGCGCGCTCGAACGCCAGGCGAAAGCCATCATCGAGCGCTTCAAGGTCAAGGCAGGAGGCCCTCGCGCGGCGGCGCGGTCGCTGTCGGGCGGCAACCTGCAGAAATTCATCGTCGGGCGCGAGATCGACGCCAACCCCAAGCTCTTCATCGTCTCGCAGCCGACCTGGGGCGTGGACGTGGGCGCGGCCGCGCTGATCCATGCCGAGATCCTCGCGCTGCGCGATGCCGGCTGTGCGGTGCTGGTGATCAGCGAGGAGCTCGACGAGCTGTTCAACATCTGCGACCGGCTGCACGTGATCGCCAAGGGCCGGCTGTCGCCCTCCATCGACCGCGCTGCCGCAACGCTGCCGCAGATTGGTGAATGGATGAGCGGCCTTTGGAAGAAGGAGGCGGCCCATGTTTAAGCTCGAACCCCGCCCGGAGCTTTCGCGCTTCTGGAGCTATGCTTCGCCGATATTGGCGCTGGCGATCACCGTGCTGATCGGCGTGGCGCTGTTCGCGGCGCTCGGCAAGGACCCGGTCAAGGGCCTGCTGGTGTTCTTCTATGAGCCCATCAAGAGCGGCTATGCCATCGGCGAGCTGATGGTCAAGGCCACGCCGCTGCTCATCATCGCGCTGGGGCTGGCCGTGTGCTTCCGCTCGAACGTGTGGAACATCGGCGCGGAAGGGCAGTTCGTGTTCGGCGCCATCGCGGCGGGTGGCGTGGCGCTGCTGGCCGACAAGACTACGGGCCAGTGGATCGTCGCGGCCATCCTGCTGGCGGGCATTCTCGGCGGCATGGTGTGGGCGGGCATCGTCGCGTTTCTGCGCGACAGGTGCAACGCCAACGAAATCCTGGTGAGCCTGATGCTGGTCTACGTGGCCACGCTGCTGCTGGGCTACATGGTCTACGGGCCGTGGAAGGACCCGCACGGCTACAACTTCCCGCAGACCAAGACCTTCGAGGCGGTCACGCAGATCCCGCGCCTGTTCAAGGGCTCGCGCGTGAGCATCGGGTTGGTCATCGCGCTGGTGGGCGCGGGGGCGCTGTGGGTGTTCCTGTTCCGCACGCGGGCGGGCTTTGCGCAGCAGGTCGGCGGGCTTGCGCCGGCGGCGTCGCGCTATGCGGGCTTCTCGGCGCGGCGCGCGGTGTGGATCGCGCTGCTGACTTCGGGGGGCGCGGCCGGCCTCGCCGGTGCGCTCGAAGTGGCAGGGCCGCTCGGCCAGCTCACTCCCTATGTGCCGGCGGGCTACGGCTTCGCGGCGATCATCGTGGCCTTCGTCGGACGTCTGCATCCGGTGGGCATGATCTTCTCGGCCATCCTCATGAGCATGTTCTACATCGGGGGCGAGCTGGCGCAATCGCGGCTCGGCCTGCCGAAGTCGTTGACTGGCGTGTTCCAGGGGCTCTTGCTCTTCACGCTGCTGGCGTGCGACACGCTCATTGCCTATCGCATTCGCCGCAAGGCGGCTGTCAAGGCTGCTGGCTTGACGACAAGTTCGCTGCAGGTGAGCACGCCGCTCACTGCGCCTGTCGCGCGGCCGAACGAAGGAGCACTTTGAATGAAGGCCTTGGCTTCGATTCGAGTGCCGCGTGTGTCAGGGTGCGCTCACGCCGACGGGGTACCTTGCTCCGCGAATGTCCCCCGCTTCGCTCCTCCTTTATTTCGCTGCGCAAGGCACCCCGCCAGGGCACCGGGTGCTCCCCGCAGCGAAATAAAGGAGGAGCGAAGCGGGGGACATTCGCGCAGGGGAGTACCCGGTGGCCTGGGCACGCGCCCTGAACAACAGCGCCCCGAACGTCAGCCCTCGAACACAAGCAACCCGCGCCGGAGCAATTGAATGGAAAGCTACGCACTCCTCCTGGGCTCCACCCTGAGCGCCGGAACGGTCCTCGCCATCGCGGCGCTGGGCCTGCTCATCAACGAGAAGGCCGGCATTGTCAACCTCGGCGCCGAGGGCCTGATGCTCTGCGCCGCCATCGCCGGCTTCGCGACGGTCGTCACCACCCACAACCCCTGGCTCGGCTTCCTCGCCGGCATGGCGGCGGGCGCCTTGCTCGCGGCCTTCTTCGGCGTGCTGGTGATCTGGCTCAACACCAACCAGTACGCGACCGGCCTCGCACTGAGCCTGTTCGGCGTCGGCTTCTCGGCCTTTGCCGGCATCAATTTCGTGCAGGCCAAGCTGCCCGCGAGCGTGAGCTACGCCATCCCCGTGCTGGCCGACATTCCGCTCGTGGGCCCTGCGCTGTTCCGCCATCACCCGATGGTTTACTTCGCGGTGGTGCTGACCTTCGGGCTGGTCTGGTTCCTGTATCGCACGCGCGCCGGGCTGGTGCTGCGCTCGGTAGGCGAGTCGCCCGAGTCGGCGCATGCGCTGGGCTACCCCGTGCGGCGCATCCGCTTCATGGCGGTGATCGCGGGCGGCGCGCTGTGCGGACTGGCGGGCGCCTACCTCTCGACCGTGTACACCCCGTTGTGGGTCGAGGGCATGGTCGCCGGCCGCGGCTGGATTGCGCTGGCGCTCACCACCTTTGCCACGTGGCGGCCGATTCGCGTGCTGCTGGGTGCCTACCTGTTCGGCGGCGTGTCGATGCTTGGCTTTCACCTGCAGAGCAGCGGCGTCGACGTGCCCTCGCAGTTCCTCAGCATGCTGCAGTACATCGCGCCGATCGTGGTGCTCGCGCTGATCTCGCGCAACCCGGCGTTCATCCGCGCCAACATGCCGGCCTCCATCGGGAAACCGTTCTACCCCGGCTCATAATCGTGTTTCGTTTTTCCGCCAACCTGTCCTTTTGAGGATTTCCGACAATGAATGATCTGAACAAGCGCTCCCTGCTCAAGCTGGCCGCCCTCACGGCGGTCGCTTCGGCGGCCCTGATCGGCTGCGGCAAGAAAGAAGAAGCGGCAGTACCGGCCGCGGCGCCCGCGCCGGCCCCGGCACCCGCCGCTGCCGCACCGGCTCCGGCAGCGCCGCTGAACATCGCATTCGCCTACGTCGGACCCGTGGGCGACGGCGGCTGGACCTTCGCGCACGACAACGCGCGCAAGGCGCTCGAAAAGGAATTCGGCGACAAGATCAAGACCACCTTCGTCGAAAGCGTGCCCGAAGGCGCCGACGCCGAGCGCGTTTTCCGCGACATGGTGAGCCAGGGCAACAAGCTGATCTTCGGCACCACCTTCGGCTACATGGAGCCGATGCTCAAGGTCGCGGCCGACAGCAAGGACGTGAAGTTCGAACACGCCACCGGCTACAAGACCTCCGACAACATGCGCACCTACGACAGCCGCACGTACGAGGGCGCGTACATGGCCGGCGTGATCGCCGGCGCCATGACCAAGAGCAACACGCTGGGCGTGGTCGGCTCGGTGCCGATCCCCGAAGTGCTGCGCAACATCAACAGCTTCACGCTGGGCGCGCAGTCGGTCAACCCGAAGATCACGACCAAGGTGGTGTGGGTCAACGAGTGGTTCAGCCCGCCCAAGGAAACCGAAGCCGCCACCGCCCTCATCAACGGCGGCGCCGACGTGCTGTTCCAGAACACCGATTCGCCGGCCGTGCTCAAGACCGCGCAAGAGAAGGGCAAGCGCGCCTTCGGCTGGGACTCCGACATGACCGCCTACGGCCCCAAGGCCCACCTGGCCTCGGCCACCATCAACTGGGCCCCGTACTACATCAAGGCCACCCAGGAAGCCCTGGACGGCAAGTGGACCACCGGCCAGAGCTGGTGGGGCGTGAAGGAAGGCGCCATCGACCTCGTGTCGATCGCCGATGACGTGCCGGCCGAAACCAAGGCCAAGGTCGAGGCGGTGAAGAAGGGCCTGAAGGACGGCAGCTTCGTGATCTGGAAGGGCCCGATCCTCGGCCAGGACGGCAAGGAACTGGTCGCCAAGGACGCGGTGGCCGACGACAAGTTCCTGTCGGGCGTGAACTTCTACGTGAAGGGTGTCGAAGGCAAGGTGCCGGGCGGCGACAAGAAATAAGCTCGCCCCCAGGCTGCGCGCACTTCGTGTCGCGCACGCCTTCCCCCTACCGAGGGCAACACCTGCGGGCCGGCAAAGCCGGTTCCGCGGTGTTCGCGAAGGAGCCCGGGCTGCGCCGGGCACTTCATATACACCGAAAAGTTCTAACGACCCGCACTTGTTGCGGGTTTTCTTTTTTGGAGTGTTACCTGCCTGAATGTCCTTGTGTCCGCTACAGTAACAATTAGTGTCACTAGTGCGTACCGTCGCAGCGCGGAACGCGGCCGAGGCAAGTCCCGGAGGACCATCAACGCTCCATCACGACGAGGCTGAAATGCAGGATGCCGCCACCAACCCCACGCACGCAGCGTTGCAACCGCAATTGTCTGAACCGCTGGAGATTCCAGGCTACGACCTGCTGGAGGAGCTGGGCGCAGGCGGCTACGGCACCGTCTATCGCGCGCTGCAGCAGCGCACCGGCACCGTGGTCGCGATCAAGGTGGTCAAGCTGCAGGTCGGCAGCCCGCGCGTTGCACGTTTCCACCGCGAGACCATGCTCTGCGCCGCGCTGCACCATCCGCACATCGTGCAGCTGCTCGACAAGGGCGAGCAGGGCGCCTGCGTCTATGGCGTCTTCGAGTACGTGCCGGGAGAAACGCTCACCAGCCTGATCCGGCGCAAGGGCGCGCTGACGGCCCCCGAAACCGCCCACCTCATGGCGGAGGTGCTGGATGCGCTGGACTGCGCGCATGCCGCGGGCATCGTGCATCGCGACCTGAAGCCCGACAACGTGATGGTCACGTTCACCGGCGCCGTCCCGCATGCGAAGGTGCTGGACTTCGGCATCAGCACCGTCATTCCCATGAACAGGGGCGCCGAATTCCTGACGCTCACGATGACGGAAGAGGCCCTGGGCACGCCGGCCTACAGCGCACCCGAGCAGCTGCGCGGCGAGCCGCCCGGTGTCAAGTCCGATCTGTATGCCTGGGGCCTGATGTTCATCGAATGCCTGACCGGCGTGCCCGCCATCCGCGGCGCGTCGGCGGCGGAGATTCTTCATCAGCAACTGAGCCCGCAGGAAGTGCCGCTGCCCTCGGAGATCGCCAGCCACCCGGTGGCCTCCGTGCTGCGGCAGGCACTGAGGAAGAAGGCCGCCGACCGCTGCGATTCCGCAGCCACGCTGCTGGCCGAACTCGGGCGCCTGCGGCTGGACGACCTCGTGGGCGTGCTGCGCTCGGCCAAGCAGGCGCAGGACGAGGCGCTGGCCCATACCGTGGTGACGACGCGCGGCTTCTCCGAAAAGCGGCAGCTCACGGTGCTGTGCTGCAGCGTCTCCGTCTGGCCGGACGCCGACGCCGAGGGCCCCGACGATGCCTTGCCCTCTGACATCGAAAAACTGGAGCTGCTGCAGCGCAACGAACTCTCGCTGTTCGCCGAGTCCGCCACGCGGCGCGGCGGATGGCTGGCGGGCACGCTGGGCGACCGGATGATCGTGCTGTTCGGCTATCCGCACGCCAGCGACACCGACGCGCGGCAGGCCGGCATGACGGCGCTGGAGCTGATTGCATTGAGCCGCCAGCGCTCGGCCGCCATCGAGCAGGCGCACGGCGTGCATCTCGGCATCCGCATGGGCATGCACACCGGCATGGCGGTAGTGGCCGCCGGAGAAATCCCGTCGGGCCATGCAGTCAACGTCGCGGTGCGGCTCGAGGGCGTTGCCGAAACCGGCACGCTGCTGGCGAGCGAAAGCAGTTACCGGCTGCTGGGGCGCCATGCGCGCTTCGACAAGGCCGGCAGCGTGACCCTGCCGGGGCAGTCCGGCGGCATCCAGACCTATTGCCTCAGCAGCAAGCGGCAGGCGTCCATGCTGCACGAGTCGGCGGAACAGGCACTGCATGACGCGTGCATTGGCCGCGAGCCCGAACTGCAGCAGCTGCGCGAAGCGTGGGCCCAGGCCCGGCAGGGCCACGGGGGCGCGGTGTGGGTTCGCGGCGAGCCCGGCATCGGCAAGTCGTGTCTCGCCGACATGCTGCGCGAGCAGGTGGCGCAGGAAGGCTGGCAGACCGTCAGCGCGCAGTGCCAGCCCGAAAGCCAGAACAACGCGCTGACGCCGTTCCTGGCGCTGCTGCGCCAGCGGCTCGAGGCCGCACCCGACGCCGCCACGCCGGACGACCGGCGCGAGCGGCTTCGCGAGGCCCTGCATGCGGCCGGCTGCGACGGCGAGGTGGTGCTGCCGATCTTCTGCGCATGGCTTTCCCTGCCGCTGGGCGACAGCGCGCCCAGCCAGATGTCTCCCCCGATGCAGAAGGCGCTGCTGCTGCAGTCGATCGCGCAGTGGCTGCTGTACATGGCCGAAACGGCGCCGCTGCTGCTCTTGCTCGAGGACGTGCATTGGGCCGACCCCACGAGCATCGAGTTTCTCGAGCAGCTGGTCGCGCAGCTGCCGCAGCGGCGCGTGCTGCTGGTGCTGACCGCGCGGCCCGAATGGGAGAAGCCGACGGAACTGCAGGCGGCGTGCATCGAGGTGCGGCGTCTGGAAGACGCGCAGGCGGCCGAACTGGCCCGGCAGGCGCTGGCGCCGAGGGTCGCCGCGCCGCAGGTGATCGACAACGTGGTCGCGCGCACCGACGGCGTGCCGCTGTTCATCCAGGAAATGGCGCGCATGCTGCTGGACGCCTACCTGGTGGAGAAGGACGGCGTGTGGGTCTTCAAGGACACCGCGCAGCCGGCGGCCATTCCGGTCACGCTGCGCGACTCTCTGGTCAGCCGCTTCGACCGGCTGGGCCCCGTCAAGGGCCTGCTGCAGCTGGCCGCCACCATCGGGCGGCAGTTCGATGCCGAGCTGCTGTGCGCCTGTTCGGGCAAGCCTCCCGAAGCCATGGACAAGGACATGGCCGTGCTGCTCGACGCGGGGCTCGTGGCGCCGGCCGGGCCGCCGGGCGCCTTCATCTTCCGCCACGCGCTGATCCGCGACACCGCCTACGAGTGCATGCTCGTCGCGCAGCGCCAGCAGCAGCACCGCAACGTGGCGCAGACGCTGCTGGACAGCCAGCCGCAGCGCGTGGCGGACGAGCCGGGCAGCGTGGCCCAGCACTGGGCGGATGCGGGCGAGCACGCGCAGGCCATTGCGCTGGCGGTGCAGCAGCTGCGCATCACACAGCACCGCTCGCTGAACGACGAAACCATTTCCTACGCCCAGCACATCGACGGCTGGATGGCGCACCTGGATGGCGCCGCGCAGCGCGAGGCGCGGCTTGACGTGAACAGCTACGTCACGCAGGCGATGATGAACAAGTACGGCTGGGCGCATGCGCAGGTGGTGGACCGCATCGCCCTGTCGCAGGAACTGCTCGACGACAGCGTGCCCCGCGAGAAGCAGGTGCAGCACCTGTGGACGCTGATCACCTTCCACCACGTCGCGAGCAACCGCGCCGAGGTGCAGCGGCTGAGCCAGCGGCTGCTCGACCATGCCGTGCAGCAGCAGGACCAGGGCGTGTTCGTGGCGGCACAGACCTATCTTGGGCTCGCGCACTATTCCGACGGCCAGTTCGAACTCGGCGAGCAGTCGTTGAGCGACGCCATCGAGCGCTACAGCCCCGAGGCGCACGCGCACCATGCCGCCGACTTCGGCTTCGACACCCGCGTATGGGCCACCACGGGACGCGCGCTGGTGCGCTGGTTTGCGGGCCACGACGCGGCCGCGCGCACCGACGCCGCGAACGCCGTGCGGTGGGCGCGCGAGATGTCGCACATTCCGTCGCTGAGCATGGCCCTGCTGTACCAGAGCCTGGGCCACCAGGCCCGCAACGACAAGGCGCGGGCGCTGGTCAGCACGGGCGAACTGCTCGGCATCACCGCGCGCTATGGCCTGCCGGCGTTCCAGGGATATGCGGAAATCATCCGCTGCTGGGCCACCGGCGACGTCGACAGCATCGCGCAAGCCGACGCCTGGGTGCAGGCGCTGTGGGGCATGGGCTGCCGCTATTGCCAGACCTACTACCGCGCCTTCGCCGCCGACACGCTGGCCGCCAACCAGCGCTGGAGCGAAGCGCTCGAGCGCATCGACGAGTGCCTGCGCATGGCGGACGAGCTCAAGGAAGGGCTCTACAGGTCCGAGCTCCATCTGCAGAAGGCCCGCTACCTGCAGGCCGCTGGCGGTGAGCGCGCGGCGGTGGCCGCGTGCTTCGCGCAGGCTGCCGACGTGGCGCGCGAGGGGGCCAAGCACAGGACCGAGTACGAGGCCCTGGCGGCGTTGCAGGCACTGGCACCCGAAGGCCGCGACGTGGCCGCGCGCTTGATGGAACTGGCCGGCCTGCGGTCGGAGTTGCCCGCACGCATGCCCCTGCAGATATCTGTTTCTTGAACCAAGGATGAAGTGACCATGACCTCTCAACGCCAAAGTGCCGATCCGCTGCTCGAATTCCGCCTTGCCTACCTTCGGGGGGTCGCCCGATCGTGGCAGGACGATGCCTACCGCCGCGAACTGCTCGACCAGCAGGACATCCAGCCCATGCTGCGCCGCGACTTCGGCCTGCGGACGCTGTGGCCCCAAGTCGACATCAGGCTCTTCCAGAATCCGGATCCGGACATGCGGGCCGAATGGAAGCCGATGCTCACGTCCGGCTGGGTCGGCCCCGACGATTCCTTCATCATCGTGCTGCCGCAGGCGCCTTCCTCGCATGCCGCGGAGGCCCTGGCCGCCTACTACCAGGTGTTCCCGGACTTCATGGGCGGCACCGTTGCCTTCGAGGCGCCCGAAGCGTCCACCATCGGCCTGAAGGCTGCGCTGCCCACGGGCCTTGGCATCCCCGGCGGCGGCGAAGGTTCGCTGCTGGCGTTCGGCGGGCTGGTGCTGCGCGCAATCGCGCTCGCATGGCAATCGCCGGAGTTCCTTTTCGACCTGACGCGCGACCCCGACACCGACAAGGCGCCCGTGCTGAGCCAATGGCTGGGCTACAACAATCCGTTCAATTTCAACATCCTGTTCACGACCAATTCGGCCTTCACGTGGGACACGGCGCGCGGCGAATGGAACCTGGAGAATGCCGACGGCTCGCCGATCAAGAACGGCCTCCTCCTCAACTACCCGAACGCGCCGGTGGAAGAGGGCATGCGGGCGATCGCGCTCACCTCGTACAACAACACGGGCGACCCCTATCCCTTCACCTGCTGAGTCCGCGGTCAACCGGGGGCTGGCCGCGGGCGCGCTGCAAGGCGCCACGGCCACGCTCCTGCTCACGCTGGCCGCGCGCGCCGAGGCCAGCCGCCTGCGCGGCAATGCGCAGGCGTTCTCCGATCCCGAGGCGCAGCGCATCGCGGCCTCGCTTCCCTTCGACCTCTCGGCCTATGCGATGGACGCGGCATTCGTCAGGAGCGTGGTTTTGCGGGCTGCACTGTTCGACCGTTTCGCGGCCGAGTTCCTCGCAACCCATCCGGACGGCCTGTGCATCACGCTGGGCGCGGGGCTGTGCACGCGGCGCGGCCGGCTCGGGGCCGCCGTGGCGGCAGGCTCCCGCTGGCTGAACATCGATCTGCCAGAGGCCATCAGCCTGCGGGCGCGGCACATGGCGTGCGGCGAAGGCGAGACCGATCTCGCATGCTCGATCCTCGACGACGCGTGGCTCGACGCCGCCGGCCTGCCCGGCGAGCGGCCCGTGCTCACGATGCTGGAGGGCGTCTGCCCCTACCTTCCGCAGGCGCCGCTGGAGGCCCTGCTGCGCCGGTTGGCCGGGCGCTTCGAGCACGGCGCGACGCCGTGCATCGTCGTGCTCGACCATGTGCATCCGGTGCTCGCGCGCCAGCCGATGGCGGTGGGAGGCATGCGGCTGCCGGTGGTGTCGGGCTTCGAAGATGCCCGGCAGATCGCGCGTCTGCATCGGTCGATGCGGGTGCTGTCTGAAGACCACATCTATGCGCAATTCTCCGAACAGCATCGGCTGTTCGAGGCGGCGTTCCAGGCCGCGACGGGCGCCTGGCCCTATGCCGTCGTGCGCCTTGCACTGGGCCAGCAAGACGATGCGTAGCGCCGTGGCACCGGATTTCTTCGGCGACGTTTTCCGCTGGCACGAGAAGCACCTGCCGCCAGTCTTGCTGCAAGACCGCCTGCTGCTGCTGAGCGAAAACGAACTGCTCGTGCTCGGCTCGCCCGGCGTCATGGCCCTCGAGCGCGTGCTGCGCGAGCGCGTGAGCCTCGCGACGCATTGCCGCAGCGAAGGCGCGGCCGCCCCGCTCGCGGAAATGCTGCATGCGCTCGAAGCTTTGGCGCGCCAGGGCCTCGTGCAACCGGCCGCGCTGGATTGCGGCGAGCCGTACCTCGTGCCCGATTTTTCGGTGGAACCTGTGCGCGCGGCCCTCTCCGATCACGTCGATTTCCTCGTGCTGTCGCAGGCCGTGAACGACAGTGCGGCACGGCGCTGGGGGCAGGGGATCGCCGAGGCGGGCGACGCCGGCCTCACCCTCGTGTTCTGCGACGACTACCTGGACCCGCGGCTCGGCGTGATCGATGCGCAGCAGCGCGCTTCGGGGCGTCCATGGCTGCTGCTCAAGCCAACCGGCGAACAGGCCATGGCCGGCCCGGTCTTCAGGCCGAGCGCGGCGGCGGCCGGCCCCTGCTGGCATTGCCTCGCGCACCGCTGGCTCGGGAACCGGCCGGCGCGCGCCTGGTGGCAGGACCGGCACGGCGGCATGGCCATCGGCCCGCCCGTGCGTGCCGGCGAGGGGCTTGTCGGCGAGCGCCTCGATCGACTGCTTTCCGTCGCCAAACAACTCGTCGCGCACGCCGACGCACAGGTGCGCACGCTGGATTCATCGCAGCCGCATTTCGTCTTCGGCCGCCCCCAGTGCCCGCAGTGCGGAACGTCGGGACTCATGGCGCAGCGGCAACGCGAACGCATCGCGCTGGCGCCGGGCCTGCCCACCGCCCGGCGCGATGGCGGTTGGCGCACGGTGCCTGCCTCGGCCACGGTGGAGCGGCTGGCGCGCCACGTCAGTCCGCTGTGCGGCGTGATCGCGCAGGTGCGGCCGCTCAATGCGGAATCCGATGATGCGCTGACGGTCTATCGCAGCGAGATCTTCAGGACAGCACCGGCCGGCGGCGATGCGCTACCCGGCCCGCTGACCCAGGTCTGCCTCGGCAAAGGCATGTCGATGGCGCAGTCCCGCGCCAGCGCTTTGTGCGAGGCGGTCGAACGCCACGCCGCCTTCTACCAGGGCGACGAGGCCTCGGTCGTCGCGCTCGCGGCCGACCTCGACGCGCGCTGCGTCCAACCGCAGGCGCTGGCGCTCTTCAGCGACCGGCAGCGCGCGCGGTTCGACATCGAAAAACCACCGCACGCCGTGGCGAACTCATACGCGGCGCCGGGTCAGCCCGCATGGTGGACGCCCGCCTGGTCGCTGACTTCCGATGCCCGCTGCTACCTCCCGCTGGCCTTCTGCTTCGCGAATGCGCCGGTGCCGAGCCAGTGCCACGTCAACTGGACATCGAACGGATGCGCCGCCGGGAACACACGCGAGGAAGCCATCCTGCAGGGCTTTCTCGAACTGGTGGAGCGCGATGCCGCCGCCATCTGGTGGTATGGCGAAATCCGCAGGCCGGCCATCGACCTCGGCGGCCTGGGCGCCGAAATCCGCCAGCGCATCGAGCGCACCTGCGGCCCGGAGTGGGAGCGCTGGGTGCTCGACATCACCCATGACTTCGGCATCCCCGTGGCAGTTGCCGTCGGCCGGCACGGGCAAACGGGCGAATGGGCCATCGGCTTCGGCTGCAGCACCGACCGCGCGCTGGCCTGCGAACGTGCGCTCACGGAAATGAGCCAGCTGATCGTGGCCGGCAAGACCTTCGCAATGCAGCACGCCGGCTTTCTCATGCCGGCGAAGATGAGCGACGCCGTGCCGGTGCCAGCCGCGCAGACGGATATCGCCGAAGAAATCAAGCGCTGCGTCGGCATTGCCGCTGTCCTTGGCCTGGAGACCATCGTCCTCGACCACACGCGTCCCGACATCCCGCTGTGCACGGTGAAGGTGGTCGTGCCTGGCCTGTGCCACATCTGGCCGGAGCTGGGCAACCCGCGCCTGTACGGCGTGCCCGTCGCCATGGGATGGCGCGACACTTCGGTGAGCGAGGGCGACCTCAACCCGCAGGCGCTCTACGTCTGAGCTCGCGAGAGAGAATGTACCGATGGCCATTTTCAGGAACAAGCTCGACGGGCGCGCCACCATGCTGCGGCCCGTGCATGCCTTCGGGCGCCGCGCCTCGGCGTGCCAGACGGTGCTCAAGGCGGCGGACGTGTCGCAGGTCCACGCGCTTGTCCGGTGGAACGGCCGCGCATGGGAGATCGTCGACCAGAGCCGCAACGGCACCACGTTGAACGGCGAGCGTTTGCCGGGCGGCCGCTGGACCGTCTTGCCTGCGGGCGCCGAAGTCCGCATGGGCGTGGGCGATGAAACGGTCTGGATCGCGGACGACCTCGCGCCGCCGGCCACCTGCCTTTTTCCGAGCGAGGGGCGCGGCGCCGCCGTGGTGCTGAACCTCCGTGAAAACCTGCTGCCGGACGAGCAGCAGCCGGAAGTGAACGTGTATTTCCACGAAGGCAAATGGATGCTCGAGCACATCGGCGGCATCGAGTACCTGAGCGATGGCGCCGTGGTCCGCACCTCGGGCAGCACGTGGGAGTTCGTGCTGGGCGACGACCTGGCGTCCACTTCCGAGAATCCGATCGCAGCCTCGGCGCCGGCCTCGGCGGAGGTTTCGCTGCACTTCAACGTCAGCCAGAACGAGGAGCACACGAGCCTGAGCCTGGTGGCGGACGGCAAATCGGTGTCGCTCGGCGAGCGCATCCATCACTACACCCTCGTCACGCTCGCCCGCGTGCGACAGCAGGACGCGCAAAGAGGCGTTGCGCCGCAGAGCCAGGGCTGGATCGGGCTGGACGAACTCTCGCGCATGCTGGGCGTGGAGCCCTCGTACGTGAACATCCAGATCTTTCGGGCGAAGCACCAGATCCTCAATGCGTTGCCGCCCCGGCTGGCCGAGCCGCCGCTGGTCGAGCGGCGTCGCGGAAACGTGCGCCTTGGCAACTATCCCTTCGAGATCCAGGGCGGCGCACAGCGCGTGTAATCGCCTGTAATTTCATTCTTCCCCGGCGATCCCTAGAGTGAGGTCCAGTTCGGTGCCGTTGCGGCACCAACCGCCTGATCCATCACTTCCGGAAGAGAGTTGCCATGGGGATGATCTATTCAGTCACGGTCAACAACCATGCGAGTCATTCGGCTTATTTCATGGTGTTCCAGAACGACCCGACGCAATGGGCGCCGAACGCGCTGTCTCTGGCCTGGTTCGCCGAGTTCTCGAACCCCGGCCCGAGTTCGCGCGTCAAGTTCCAGTGGAGCGTCGACACCGGCTTCTCCTGGGCCGAAACTGGTGCACTGCAGCCCGGCACCCAGTTCACCGCCACGGAAACCTACGACGCGACCGGCCTGAACAACAAGATCACGCTCGACTACGACCGTGCCTACCGGTTCGTCAACCCGATCCCGGGACCCGATCAGTCGCGGTTCTACCTCGCCGAGTCGGCCAGCGTCCCGAGCAGGTCCGCGGCTGCCGTGGGCGTGACCATGGGAGGCAGCACGGTGTACGCGGCGCAGGCACGCCCCAACCAGAACCTGGCCTTTTCGCCGCGCCCCCGCTACTTCATCGCCTATGGCGACTACGAGGAAGGCGATGTGATCGACGTCAGCGCGATCAACAACCCGCTCGAGTTGCCGTATCCAGCCGGCGTCTACGCACTGACCACCACATTGAATGCCAACGGAACCTGGGACCAGCCGAAGAGCCTGGCCCATTCCAACGCGAGCCGCCTGCGGCTGCTCGCGGCTTGAATTTTCAGCTGTCACACCTCCCGGTTCCGTTGAGGACGCCACTCATGAGAAGCACACGCCATGCTGCAAAACATCCTTTCACCGTTTCTTGCACCTCGCCAGCCGCTTCCATCGAGCTTGCGGAGTCAGGCAATGCGCCCGCAGCAAGCCGCCGTTGAGCGGGTAGCGACGCGGCGCGTGTTCCTGGTGCCCCCAGGCGCCCGTCTGCACGACCCCAACGTCGATTGCCTGGCCATGGACGAGGAGGTCTGGGAGCGTGGCTATTCGCTGGTGATCGACGAGGTGAAGCGCGGCCCGCTGCAGGACTTCTGGAAGCACTACTACGGCACCTCCGCCGAAATGGCGATGTCCGGCAACGGGCTGATGGAGTTCCGCAAGGACATCATGGCGATCACCCCGGATTGCCTGAGCGAGCCGGCCGTGTTCCGGTTTCTCGTGCAGCTGACCCGGATGTGCGTGCGGGCGTACAGCGTGCAGGGCAGCCTGCAGGTCGTAGCTGAATAAACACTCCCCCAGGCTACGCGCACTTCGTGTCGCTGCGCCAACCCCCTCGCCGGGGGCGACACCTGCGGCCCGGCAGAGCCGGTTCCGCGGTGTCTCGCGAAGGGGCCGCGCTGGTTCGAACGCCCGGGGCGTGCCGGGCGCATTGGCGCTGTCAGGATTGCGGGGGCTGCAGCTGCGCCGCCATCTTCTGGTGGATCAGGTTCACGGCCTTCAGCGGGCGCAGCATCACCTTGAACTCGGTGATCCTGCCTGCGTCGTTCCACTTCATCATGTCGACGCCGTTGATCTGGATGCCATCCAGCTCGAGCGCGAATTCGAGCACCGCATCGTGCTCTGACCTGAGTTCGCGCACATAGCGGAAGCTCTCGTTGAAGAAGACCTGGAACGCCGCTGCCAGGTACTTCTGCGTGATCGCCTTCCCGACCTGGGGCTTGTGCACCACCGGCGAATGGAAGACAGCGTCGTCGTCGAGCAGGGCATCGAGCCCCGCTACATCGCGTTCCTTGACGAGCCGGTGCCAGGTGGCGAGGGTGTCGATGGGCATGTGTCTCCTGAAGAGGTGAGTAGGGATGCCCGGCATTTGACGCACAGGCGTGCGACATGGCAAGACATCCCGGGCACCTGGGCGACTCGTCAGGCCAGCCGGTCGAGCAGGCTGTACCAGGCCACGCCTCCGGCCACGTAGAAGCGCTGCAGGCCATGCAGCGGGATCGGCTGGATCGGCGTCACCGGGTATGGAAAATTCGCGCCCGCATCCACGAGCCGCGCAGCCAGGTGCTTGCCCATGCTCGTGGCCAGCGCGATGCCCCGTCCGTTGTAGCCCAGCGCGATCGTCACGCCCGGCGCCGGCGTGTGCACGTGCGGCATGAAGTCGCGCGTGACCGCGATGCGGCCGGCCCAGCGGTACTCGTAGCGCAGCGGCCCTAGCTGGGGGAACAGCAGTTCGAGCGAGCGCTCCAGGTGCGCGAAATCCGTGGGGCCCGTGGGGTCGGCGAAGTGCCCGCGCCCGCCCATCAGCAGGCGGCCCTGCGCGTCCTTGCGGAAGTAGAGCAGCAGGCGCTGCGAGGTCGAAGCCGTTTCGCCGTGCGGCAGGATGGCATCGGCCGCCGCGCCCTTGAGCGGTTCCGTTGCGACGATGAAGCTGTTCGCGGCCAGCACCGTGCGCTGCAGCTTGGGCCACAGCGCCCCCGTGTAGCCGTTGGTCGCGATGACGACCTGCTCCGCGATGACCGTGGCGCCGGTCGATGTGCTCGCGTGCCAGTGCGTGCCGCGGCGCTCCAGCGCCGTGACCTCGGTGCCGCCGTGCACCGCCGCACCGAAACCCTGCGCGGCGTGCACCAGTCCGCGCGTGTAGGCCAGTGGCTGGATGCCGCCGGCGCGGCCGTCGAGCCAGCCACCGGCAAAGGCGTCGGTACCGAGCCGCGCGCCAACGGCTGCGCGGTCGAGCATCTGCGTCTTCACGCCGCGCCTGGCCCATTGCTCGGCGCGGGCATGCAGGCCCGCCACGGCCTTCGGTGCGTAGGCCACCTGGAGCCAGCCGTTGCGCACCGGCTGGCAATCGATGCCGTGGCGCGCGATCAGCTCGAACACCAGGTCGGCCGAGTGCGAGACCGCATCGATCAAGGGTTCGGCATGCGCGCAGCCGTAGAGCCGGACGAGTTCGTCGGGGTCGTACTTGAGCGTGGGGTTCACCTGCCCGCCGTTGCGCCCCGACGCGCCCCAGCCGGGCTCGTGCGCTTCGAGCACGCAGACCTGCACGCCCGCCTCGGCCAGATGCAGCGCGGCCGACAGGCCGGTGAAGCCGCCGCCCACGATCAGCACGTCGACATTGCGCGATTCGGTCAGCGGCGGCGTCGGCGGCGCGGGTGGTGCGGTGGCGGCCCAGAGCGATGGCGGCATCGGCGTGGCACGACCGCTCATGCGCGCGCCTCCGGGGCACTGCCGGCGGCGCCAGAGGGATGCAGCACGCGCCGCAGGAAGTCTTGCGTGCGTGCCTGGCGTGGCGCACCGAGCACCTGCGCGGACGGGCCTTCCTCGACGATGCTGCCGCTGTGCAGGAAGCACACGCGGTCGGCCACCTCCCGCGCGAAGCCCATCTCGTGCGTGACCACGATCATCGTCATGCCTTCGTCCGCCAGTGCGCGCATCACGCCGAGCACGTCGCCGACCAGTTCGGGGTCGAGCGCCGAGGTAGGCTCGTCGAACAGCATGGCCTCGGGTTTCATCGCCAGCGCGCGCGCGATGGCCACGCGCTGCTGCTGTCCGCCCGAGAGCTGCGCCGGCCAGGCCTGCGCCTTCTCGGCCAGTCCCACCTTGGCCAGCAGCGCCAGCGCCTCTTCGCGCGCCTGCGCCGCGTTCTGGCGCAGCACGTAGACCGGGCCTTCCATCACGTTCTCCAGCACGGTGCGGTGCGGGAACAGATTGAAACGCTGGAACACCATGCCCATCCGGCTGCGAAGCCGGTGGATGGTGGGCGCGTTGCGGTCCACCCGCTCGCCGAAGGCCCGCACCTCGCCGCCCTCGTACGACTCGAGCCCGTTGATGCAGCGAAGCACCGTCGACTTGCCCGAGCCCGAAGGGCCGATGAGGCACACCACTTCGCCCTTGTTCACATGGAGGCTCACGCCCTGCAGCACGCGGTGCGTGCCGAAGCGTTTTTCCAGTCCTTCGACCTGGATCATGGTCATGGTTGTTTTCTCCCGGCGGCAAAGCGCTTCTCGAGCCGGCGCAGGCACCAGACCAGCGGCAGGCTCATGAGCAGGTAGAGCAGCGCGACCAGCGTGTAGACCGTCATGTTCTGGAAGGTCGACGAGGCGATGAGCTGGCCGGCGCGCGTCATCTCGGCCACAGTGATGGTCGAGACCAGCGAGGAGTCTTTCAGCATCATCACCAGCGTGTTGCCGTATGGCGGCAGCGCGATGCGAAAGGCCTGCGGCAGGATCACGCGGCGCATGATCAGCGCCGAGCGCATGCCCATGGCCTGCGCGGCCTCGCGCTGGCCCGGGTCGACGGCTTCGATGCCGGCGCGGAAGTTCTCGGCCTGGTAGGCCGAGTACGCAATGCCCAGGCCGATCACGCCGGCCTGGAAGGCCGTGAGCTGCACGCCGAACTCGGGCAGCACGAAGTAGATGTAGAACAGCTGCACGATGATCGGCAGCCCTCGGATCACGTTGATGGCCACCGTGGCCGCCCAGGAAAGGGCGCGCACGGGCGACAGCTTCATCAGCGCAAGCGCAAGGCCGAGCGCGCTGCTCAGCAGGAACGCGAGCACCGTGACCTGCACGGTGACCACCGCGCCCTGCAGGAGGATCGGCAGGAAGTCCTGCGCGTGCTGGAGGAAGGAGGGAGCAGCCATCTACATCAATCCTGTCGTTCGATGCGCAGCACGCCGAATTGACCGGCCGACGTAGCCAGGCCCATTCGGGGAACACCGCGGAACCGGCTTTGCCGGGCCGCAGGTGTTGCCCCCTGCAAGGGGGTTGGCGCAGCGACACGAAGTGCGCGAAGCCCTGGGGGTGTGCATCAGATCCCCCACTTCTGGACGATCTTCGCGAGCGTGCCGTCGGCCTTGACGGTGGCAATCGCCTTGTTGATGCGGGCCATGGTTTCGGTGTCGCCCTTGCGCACCACGAGGCACACGTCGCCCACGTTCACGGGCTTGTAGCTGTCGACCAGCTTTACGCCGGGGAAGGTGTTCTGGCGCAGCTGGTAGGCCATGATGGGTTGGTCGCCCAGCCCCGCCTTGATGCGCCCGAGCGAGAGGTCGCGCGTCATGTCGGCTACCGAGTCGTAGCTGCGCACCTCCTTGAAGATGCCCTTCTTGTTCAGCATGTCGAGGAACACCGTGCCGACCTGCGCGCCCACCACTTCGCCCTTGAGCTCGTCGAGCGAGACGTACGCGCGTGTGTCGTCGGCCTTGACGATCAGGCCCTCGCCGTACGAGTACACCGGGTCGCTGAAGTCGACCACTTCCTGGCGTGCCGCCGTCTTGAGCATGGCGGCCGAGACGATGTCGATCTTGCGGGCCGTGAGCGAGGGGATCAGCGCCGAGAACACCGTCTGCTGCACGTTGACGTTGAAGCCGCCCGCCTTGCCCACGGCCGTGACGGTGTCGACCATCATTCCCTGAATGGTGTTGGTCTTCACGTCGAGGAAGGTGAAGGGCACGCCGGTAGCGGTGGCGCCCACGTTGTAGGTCGGGGGGGCCGAGGCGGTGCCCTGCGCCATGGCCAGCGCGGCGCTGCCGGCGATGCAAAGACCCAGGGCCAGGCGGTGAAGGTGGCGAACGATGCGATTCATGGAAGCACTCCTCGAGGAAAAGAAAGGAAGTTGAAAAGTGAAAGTGAGCAAAGGGGCGGGTGCTTCCCGCGATGCAACATGCGTGCCAATAATCGATTCTTTTGAATCTTTGATCAATAAATACAAACCACTAGTTGAATTATGAGTATCGATATTCGATATTTATAAGTACTGTCGCTATACTTCCAGGTCATGGACGCCACACCCGACACAGCCCCCGAAGACAGCCAGAGCCTGCTTTTTAACCAGTCGCTGGAGAAGGGCCTGGCCGTGCTGCGCGCCTTCAGCGCCCGGCGGCGCACCATGACGCTGGCCGACGTGGCGGAGGCCACCGACATCACCAAGAGCTCGGCCCAGCGCATGGTCTTCACACTCGAAAAGCTGGGCTACGTGCGCAAGCACCCGAAGACGCGGCGCTACCAGCTCACGCCGCGCGTGATGGAAATCGGCTTCAACTACCTGGCGGCCCATTCGCTGGTCGACGTGGCCAACCCGTTCCTGTCGGAGCTGACCAAGGTGACGACGGAAACCTCCTGCCTCACCGAACCCGACGGGCTCGACATGGTCTACGTGGCGCGTTTCGTCAGTGCGCAGTTCGTGCCGGTGCACATGCCCATCGGCAGCCGCATTCCGATGTACTGCACAGGCTCGGGGCGCGCCTTTCTGAGCGCGCTGCCCGAAGACGAGGCGCGCGCGCTCATTGAAGCCTCCGATCGCGTCGCCCACACCATGCACACGTGCACCGATGTGGACGAGATCCTCGCAACGCTGCGCCAGGCGCGGCAGCAGGGCTTTGCCACCAATGCCGAGGAGCTGTTCCTCGGCGACATGACCATCGCGGCGCCCGTGCTGGGCAGCCAGGGCCGCCCGGTCGCGTCGGTGCACATCGTGGCGCCGACGAGCCGCTGGACCATGGACGAAGCCGTGCGCAAGCTGGCGCCCACGCTGCTGCTGTGCGCGCGCTCGCTGACCAGTTCGGCACGCAGCATCGACTGACGCCTATACGGTTTCGGGCATCGCGCCGGCGGTGGCTGGCTTTATGCTGCGAGGGATCACAACGCAGCAGCAGTCCCCACCATGACCGATTTCCGCCCCTCTTTCGACAAGAGCTTCGACCGCATCGCCGCCGAGCGCCTGCCCGAGTTGCTGCGCGCCATGCCCAAGGCCGAGCTGCACATGCACATCGAGGGCTCGCTCGAACCCGAACTCATCTTCGCGCTCGCGCAGCGCAACGGCGTGGCCATTCCGTATGCCAGCGTAGAGGAACTGCGCAAGGCCTACGCCTTCACCAACCTGCAGACCTTTCTCGACATCTACTACGCCGGTGCCAGCGTGCTGCTGAAGGAACAAGATTTCTACGACATGGCCTGGGCCTACCTGGAGCGCGCCGCGGCCGACAACGTGGTGCACACCGAGATGTTCTTCGACCCGCAGACGCACACCGCGCGCGGCGTGGCGATGGAAACCGTCGTCAACGGCCTGCACCGCGCGTGCGTCGATGCGCGGCCGTTGCTCGGCGTGAGCGCCGCGCTCATCCTGTGCTTCCTGCGCCACCTGAGCGAGGAAGAGGCCTTCGAGACGCTGGAGCAGGCGCTGCCGTTTCGGGACAAGTTCATCGGCGTGGGGCTCGACTCGAGCGAAGTGGGCCATCCGCCGGAAAAGTTCGCGCGCGTGTTCGCGCGCTGCCGCGAGCTGGGCTTTCACCTCGTCGCGCACGCGGGCGAAGAAGGCCCACCTGAGTACGTGTGGAGCGCGCTCGACGTGCTCAAGGTCGAGCGCGTCGACCACGGCGTGCAAAGCACCAAAGACCCGGCGCTGATGAAGCGCCTCGCACAAGACCGCATCCCGCTCACCGTGTGCCCGCTGTCGAACCTCAAGCTTTGCGTGTTCCCCGACCTGTCGCAGCACAACCTGGGCGCATTGCTCGACGCGGGCCTGGTCGCCACAGTCAACTCGGACGACCCGGCCTACTTCGGCGGCTACATGAACCAGAACTTCACGCAGACCTTCGCGGCAACCGGGCTCAGCGCGCAGCAGGGCTGGCAACTCGCGGCGAACAGCTTCGAGGGCAGCTTCATCGACGCGGCCGCCAAGCGCGCCTACGTCGACCGGCTCAACGCGGTCTTCGCGACCTTCTGATCCGCAGCGGCGGGCGGCGGTGCCAGCAGCGGCATCGCCACCAGCGCGCAGGCGCTGGCCGCCAGCCACACCAGCGGCCAGCCCTGCAGCACCAGCAGATGCGGAATCGAAAACGGCGTGACGAAGCACACCAGGAACACGCTGGTGTTCGCCATGCCGAGTGCCGTGCCCGCGCGCGCCGCGCCGGCCAGCGTGGCCAGCTCGGTGTAGGCCACGCCGTGCCAGGCCGACACGCAAATGCCGCTCGCGCCCAGCAGCGCGAGCAGCGCGATGCGCAGCGCCAGTGAATCGGCGGCATGCGTGCCCGCCGCCATTACCAGCACGGCGAGGCCCGCGAACAACAGCACGCTGAGCGCGCTGCAGGCACGCAGGTAGGCCGGCCGGTTGCGCCGCCGGTCGGTCCAGCGGCCGCTCCACACGCGCATCGCCATCGCACCGACCTGCACGAACACCATCGTCGCGGTGATGGCCGCAAGGCCCGCGTGGCCGAAGTCGTGCAGGAACACGGTGCCGAAGGAGAGCACCGAGAACTGCGGCGCGCAGAGGATGCCGATGCCGGCCACGATGCGCCACACGCGGGCGTCGCGCAGCGGGCCGCTCTTCGGCGCGACTGTTTCCGCCGTCTTGTTGTTGCGCGGCGCGAGGGGCGGCTCGTGCACCCAGGCCCAGCTCAGCGCCGCACTCAGCGCGCACAGCAGTGCTAGCAGGCCGTACAGCGCCGCAAAGCCGAAGTGCAGTGCGACGAAAGGCAGCACCAGCGCGCCGATGCCGCCGCCCAGCGGCACGGCCGTCTGCCGGATGCTCATCGCAAGGCCGCGCTCGCTGGCGTCGAACCATGTCATCACCGCGCGGCCGCTGGCACCGTTGACGCTGCCGCCCAGCAGGCCGACCAGCAGCAGCCCGGCGCCGAGCCAGCCGAGTCCGGGAATGTGCCCCGTGCCCGGCGCGGCCCACAGCGCCATCGCCACCAGCGCGATGGCCGTGCTGCCCAGGCCCGTCAGCAGCACGGGCCGGTCGCCCCAGCGGTCGGTCAACAGGCCCCACGGCAGCTCGCTCACGGCAATGCCCAACCCCATGAGGCCCAGCACCAGCCCGAGCGTGGCGTTGTCGAGCTGGTAGCCGGTGCGCATCAGCACGGCGGTCATGGGAATGCCGCTGAAGGCCACGGAAAAGGCCGCGTTGGCGGCCACGCCTGCAGCCAGCACCTTCCAGCGGTGGCGCGGCGAAAACGAAGAGGAGTGGGGTGAAGATCTCATGTTGCAGGGCAGTGTCGGCCGCTGCAAAGGTTTTGAAAATCAGAAAATAATGAGCCAATCATCCCAAAAAGCAGGACGATAAGAAAAGGACCCGACATGAGCCAGGTGATGTTCGATCTTGACGTGCTGCGCACCTTCTCCACCGGCATCGCGCTCGGCAGCTATGCGCGCGCGGCCGACCGGCTGGGCCGTTCCACCTCTGCGGTGAGCGCGCAATTGAAGAAGCTGGAGTCGCAGGCCGGCACCGTGCTGTTCCGCAAGGCCGGCCGCGGGCTGGAGCTCACCGATGCAGGCGAGACGCTGCTGACCTATGCCCACCGCATGCTCGAACTGAATGAAGAAGCCGGCGCCGCCATGCGCGGTACCGACCTGCAGGGCTGGGTACGCCTGGGCCTGCAGGAAGACTTTGGCGAGACACTGCTGCCCGCCGTGCTCGGCCGCTTCGCGCGCGCGCACCCGAAGGTGCGCATCGAGGCCTGCGTGGCGCGCAGCGGCGAACTGCGCGAGCGGCTCGAACTCGGCCAGCTCGACCTGGCACTGGCGTGGGACGCGGGCGACCAGCCCCTGTCGCCCTACGCCGAACGCATCGCGCGCCTGCCGCTGTTGTGGATCGGCCCGAAGGCGCCCGACCGGGTCGAAGCACCCTGGTGGACGGAGCGCGAGAACCGCGGCTCCGGCACGCGCCAAGCCAGGAGCAAGGAGCCACTGCCGCTGATCATGCTCGACGCCCCGTGCCCGTTGCGCGAGATCGTGATCACCGCGCTCGACCGCGCCGGCATGCCGTGGCGCCGGGCTTTCGGCAGCGCCAGCCTGGCGGCGCTGTGGGCCGCCGCATCGGCCGGGTTGGGCCTCACGGTGCGCACGCCTTTCGGGCTGCCCTCGCACGTGCGCGCCATCGATCGCGCGACGCTGTCCCTGCCGGCGCTGCCGCAGATATCGCTCGTGCTCTATCGCGCGCAGGCCCACTCCGAGGCCCCGGCGAGCCGGCTGGCCACGCTGTTGCTGGAGGCTGTGCGCCAGCGTGTGCAACTCGAGTAGGGCGGTTTGCGCGCTGCCGATGGATGGCGGCACCCATCGCGGCGCGGGAAGGCCGCACTAAAATCCGAACCCCGCAGCGGGCGTCCCGGCCGGCTGCGGGTTGTGCTTTTCCGGGGCCATGTAGAGGAACACCATGTACAAAAACCTCGCGGGCCGCGCCGTTCTGGCGTGCGTAGCCGCTTGTTTTTTCTTTTCTCCCGCCTTCTCGCAGACGAAGCCGCCCAAAGCGCCGTTGAAGATCGGCTTCGTCTACGTCACGCCCGTCACCGATGCCGGCTGGGTGCGCCAGCATGAGGAAGGCCGCAAGGCCGTCGACGCGGCACTGGGCGGCAAGGTCCAGACCACCTACGTCGAGAACGTGGCCGAAGGCGCCGACGCCGAGCGCGTGATCCGCGACCTCGCGCAGCAGGGCAACACGCTCATCTTCACGCCGAGCTTCGGCTACATGGAGCCGACGCTGAAGGTGGCGAGGGACTTCCCCGAGGTGAAGTTCGAGTCGATCACCGGCTACAAGACCGCGCCCAACGTCGCGACCGCCAATGCGCGCTACTACGAGGGGCGCTATCTCGCAGGCATCGCGGCCGGCCGCATGACGAAGACCAACATCGCCGGCTATGTCGCGGGCTTTCCGATTCCCGAGGTGCTGCAGGGCATCAACGCCTTCACGCTCGGCATGCGCTCGGTGAATCCGGCTGCGAAGGTCCACGTGGTGTGGCTCAACGAGTGGTTCGATCCGCCGAAGGAGCGCGATGCCGCGATGGCGCTGTTCGACCGGAATGCCGACGTGGTGGCCTTCCACACCGGCTCCACCGCGGTGATGGCCGCGGCTCAGGAGCGCGGCAGGATGGCCGTCGCCTATCACTCCGACATGCGCAAGATCGCGCCCGACGCGCAGATCGTCGCGGTCACGCACCAGTGGGGCGGCTACTACACGCAGCGCGCGAAGGCCGTGCTCGACGGCAACTGGAAGAGCGGCAATCTCTGGGGCGGCGTGAAGGAAGGAATGATCCGCGTCGGCGACTTCGGCACCAAGGTGCCCAAGTCCGTGCAGGACGAGGTGATGGCGCGGCAGAAGGACATCGCGGCCGGCAAGCTGCAGCCGTTTCGTGCGGTGGCGGCCGATGTGCGCGACAACGAAGGCCACGTCGTGATCGCCAAGGGTGCGCAGCTGAATGACGAGCAGATACTGAAGATGAACTGGCTGGTCGAGGGGGTGCAGGGGCGGGTGGGGCGTTAGCCCAGCCGCTCGACCACAAAGTCCACGAAGGTCCGCAGCTTGGCACTCGGCCGCGCCTCGGGCAGCCGCATGATGTGCACCTGCCGCGTGGGCAGTTCCCATCCGGGCAACAGCCGCACCACCTGGCCCGAGGCGATGGCGGGCCCCAGCAGCGCGTCGGCCTGCACGATCACGCCTACGCCGGCCATGGCTGCGGCCAGCAGTGCCTGGCCGTTGTTGGTGGTGAGCGGGCCGCGCACCGGCACATGCACCGTCTGGCCCTTGCGCGTGAAGCGCCATGCATGGTCCGGCCCCCAGGTCGCGAAACCCAGCAGCGGAAAGGCTTCCAGTTCGGACGGGTGCTTGGGTTGCCCGTGGCGCGCGACCCATTCGGGGCTGGCCACCGCGTACATGCGCGACAGCGCCAACGGCCTTGCAATGAGCCGCTCGTCGACCGCGGCGCCCGAGCGGATGCCGCAGTCGAAGCCTTCGTCCGCGAGGTCGACCACGCGGTCGTTGAGGCTCAGCTCCACCTTCACCTGCGGATAGGCGGCGATGTACTCGCCGATCACGGGCGTGAGCCTGTGCGCGCCATACGCCACCGGCGCGGTCACGCGCAGCACGCCCTGCGGCATGGCGCGCAGCGACTCGGCAACGCCGTCGGCGGTGTGCACGCTGGAGAGCACGTCGCGGCAGCGCTCGAGATAGGCGGCGCCGATCTCCGTGAGCGAATGGCGGCGCGTGGTGCGCTCCAGCAGGCGCGCGCCGAGCTGTTCTTCGAGCGCGCGGATGTGCTTGCCGACCATCACGGCCGACAGGTCGAGCGCCTCCGCGGCGGCCGCGAAGCTGCCCGCATCCACCGTGGCAACGAAGACTTCCATGGCGCGCAGCTTGTCCATATTGAAAACCCAAAGTTTCGAATGATCGAACCGGATGGCAATTTATCAAATTGATGGTTCGCAAAACAATGGCCACCTGTTTATTCAATCCGGCGAGGTTTTCATGAGAGTTCTGGTTGTGGGCGCGACAGGCGCCATCGGCAGTGCGGTGGCGCAGGCACTGGCCGAGCGCCACCACGAGGTGATTCGCGCAGGCCGCACGCGCGGCGATCACCAGGTCGACATCACGAGCGACGCGAGCGTCGAGGCGCTGTATGCGGCGGTCGGTCGGGTCGATGCCATCGTGTCGGCTGCGGGCGGGCTGTTCTTCGGGCCACTGAACGAGATGCGGCCGGCCGACTTCAATGTCGGCCTGCAGGACAAGCTGCTTGGCCAGGTGCGGCTCGCGCTGCTGGGCCAGCATGTGCTGCGCGAAGGCGGGTCGATCACCCTGACCACGGGCGTCGCGGCCGAGGATCCGGTTCGCGGCGGAGGCAACGCGGCTGCCGTGAATGCGGCGGTCGAGGGTTTCGTGAAGGGCGCGGCGATCGAGCTGTCGCGCGGCCTGCGCATCAACGCGGTGAGCCCGACGCTGCTGACCGAATCGGTGGCGGCGTACGGCGCGCTCTTCCCGGGCGTTGAAACGGTACCGGCCGCGCGCGTGGCGCTGGCCTACGTGCGCAGCGTCGAAGGTCCGCTGACGGGGCGCGTTTTTCGCGTGTGGCAATGAGGAACGGGCGTACACGGCTGGCCGGCGCCCTGCTCGTGCTCGCCTCTACGGCGGCCATCGCGGCGCCGCCTTCGGTACAGGCCCTGCCCGACGACTGGTACCCGGAAAGCGTCGCCATCGGCCCCGACGGCACGTTCTACGTCGGCAGCTGGCGCGAGGGCGCAGTCGCGCGGCTGAAGCCGGGCGTCGCCCCGAAGGCCGAAGTGTTGGTGAAGCCCGGCGCCAACGGGCTTGCGAACGGGCAGGGCGTGCTGGTCGATGCGAAGCACCGGGCGCTGTGGATCTGTTCGGGCAACAGCGGCTTCACCACCGTGCCGCAGACGCCGAGCGCGCTCAAGCGCTACGACCTTGTCACGGGCGCTGCGCGCGCCAGCTATGCGATGCCCGACAACGGCTACTGCAACGACCTTGCGCAGGACGCGCGCGGCAATCTCTACGTGACCGACTCCTTCCACCCGCGCGTGCTGAAGCTCGCACCGGGTGCCGCCGCGCTCGCGGTCTGGAAGGAAGACCCGGCGCTGGCCGGTCCGGGCCCTTACAAGGGGCTGAACGGCATCGCCGTCGACGGCGGGCGCGATGTCTACGTGAGCCTCGTGGCGGCGGCGTCCTACGTGCTGCACATCGGCCTGGGCGCCGACGGCAATGCTGGCGAGGTCACGCGCATCGAAGCTCCGCGCGTGCTGAAGAACGTCGACGCGATCCGCGCCTGGAAGCCGGGCCGGCTCGTGCTGTTCGAAAGCAATGCCTTCGGCGAGGGCCCCTATGGCGGCCAGGTCACCGTGGCGCGCATCGACGGCACCAAGCTCGGCCTGCAGACGGTGGTGGCGGGGCTCAACGACCCGTCGTCCGGCGCGGTGTGGGGCGACCGCGTCTATTTCATCGAGTCGAAGTATTCGCTGCTGACCAAGCGCAAGGACGGCGATGGGCCTGTGCCGACCGGCGTGCCCTTCGATATCCAGTCGCGCGCACTGCCGGCACGCTGAGTGCATTCCGCATATAGCACTCATACGCGCGTGGAAATTGCAGGCCGGCGGGGCTGGATTACCCTCCCTACCCACGATGAAAAAAGCCTACCGCGCCTCCCTCCTGCGATTCGATGCCGCCGGCCGGCCCGTTTTCGATGAAGACGGCCTGCTGGTCGTCGCCCCCGACGGCACCGGCCGCCAGCGCGTGCTCGACGCCGGCAGCCATGCCGCCGTTGCGCCGCGCCACCCCGATGCGCCCACGA
Organism: Variovorax sp. Root411; assembly: GCF_001425205.1. Taxonomy (GTDB): domain Bacteria; phylum Pseudomonadota; class Gammaproteobacteria; order Burkholderiales; family Burkholderiaceae_C; genus Variovorax. Next base: position 205,246 of record NZ_LMDW01000017.1, on the reverse strand, counting down.
CCCACCTGCCCGGGCGCATCCTCGCACCGGGCTTCGTGGACATGCACATCCACTTTCCGCAGACCGACATCATCGGTTCGCCCTCGCCGGGGTTGCTGCCCTGGCTCGAGAACTACACCTTCCCGGCCGAAAGCAAATTCGCCGACCCTGCGCATTCGAACGAAGTGGCCGACGTGTTCTTCGACGAACTGCTGCGCAACGGCGTCACCACTTCGCTGACCTTCGCAACCTCGCACGTGGCCTCGGTCGACGCCTTCTTCGAAGGCGCCCAGCGCCGCGGCCTGCGCATGATCACCGGCAAGGTGCTGCAGGACCGCAATTCGCCCGACGGCGTGCGCGACGAAACCGAGCAGAGCCTGATCGATACCGAGGCGCTGATCCGCAAGTGGCACAACGTCGACCGCCTGGGCTATGCCATCACGCCGCGTTTCGCGCCCGCGAGCACCGAAGCCCAGTTGCGCGGCGCGGGCGAACTGGCCGCGAAGTACGCCGACACCTGGATCCAGTCGCACGTGGCGGAGAACCGCGACGAAGTGAACTGGGTGCGCGAGCTGTATCCGAAGGCGCGCTCCTACCTCGACGTGTACGCCGGCTTCGGCCTGATGCGCGAGCGCGCCGTGTACGCGCACTGCATCTACCTCGACGAGGCCGACCGCGCGCTGCTGCGCGAGACGAAGACGGCGGCGGCCGTGAGCCCGACCAGCAACCTGTTCCTCGGCAGCGGTTTCTTCGATTTCGGCGCGGCTGATCGCGTGGGCTACCCGTACGGGCTGGCCAGCGACGTGGGCGGCGGCACCAGCTTCAGCCCCTTCCACACCATGATGGCGGCTTACTACGTCGGCCGTGAAGGCCAGACCAAGGCCGGCCTGAGCATCGCGCCCTCGGAACTCTGGTGGCGCCACACCGGCGGCGCGGCGCGTGCGTTGGGGCTCGACGGCGTGGTCGGCAACCTGCAGCCGGGCTGCGAGGCCGACTTCCTGGTGCTCAACCCGGCGGCCACGCCGCTGCTGGCGCGCAAGACGAAGCTGGCGAACACGCTGGAAGAAATGCTCTTCGCGATGATCGTGCTGGGCGACGACCGGTTGGTCGAGCGCACGGTGATTTCGCAGGCTGGCTGAACCGCGCCAGAGGAGGGGGCAGGGGCGCCCATGCCACAATTCGCCCCCGATTCCCCCCGCAGCAGCAGCGAGCGCATATGAGCATCAAGAGCGACAAATGGATCCGGCGCATGGCCGAAAACGAAGGAATGATCGAGCCCTTCGAGCCAGGCCAGGTGCGCGAATCCTCGGGCCACAAGATCATCAGCTACGGCACCTCGAGCTATGGCTACGACATCCGGTGCGCGCCTGAATTCAAGGTCTTCACCAACATCCACAGCACGGTCGTCGACCCGAAGAACTTCGACGAGAAGAGCTTCGTCGACATGCACGGCGACTACTGCATCATCCCGCCCAACAGCTTCGCGCTGGCGCGCACCGTCGAGTACTTCCGCATCCCGCGCAACGTGCTGACCATCTGCCTGGGCAAGAGCACGTACGCGCGCTGCGGCATCATCGTCAACGTCACGCCGTTCGAGCCCGAATGGGAGGGCTACGTGACGCTCGAATTCAGCAACACCACGCCGCTGCCCGCCAAGATCTACGCGGGCGAGGGCTGCGCGCAGGTGCTGTTCTTCGAGAGCGACGAGGTCTGCGAAACCAGCTACAAGGACCGCGGCGGCAAGTACCAGGGCCAGCGCGGCGTGACCCTGCCGAAAACCTGACCCGCTGTCGCGCTTTTCGCTGACGGCCCGTTACCCCGGTCGGCGCCGGGGCAAGTACCATCCTGCGAACGCCGGCAAATCCTCCTGCAATGGCCGGCAAGGAGACTGCGATGAGATGGGAAGGCAACGAACAATCCGACAACGTCGAAGACCGCCGCGGTGAAGGTGGCGGCGGTGGTGGGGGCGGCTTCATCGGCGGGCGCAGCATCGGCATCGGGACCATCGCGGTCGCGCTGATCGCGGGCTGGGTCTTCGGCATCAACCCCCTCACGGTACTGAGCCTGCTCAGCGGCGGTGGCGGTCCGGCTCAGGTGCAGCAACAACAGCAGGGACCCGCGCCCAAGCCGCCTTCCGGCGACCGCGAGGCGGCCTTCGTCTCCACGGTGCTCAAGAACACCGAAGTCGTGTGGACCGCTGTCTTCCGGCAGAACGGCGGCACCTACCAGGCGCCCCGCCTCGTGCTGTTCCGCGGTGCCACGCCCACGGCCTGCGGCACCGGGCAATCGGCCATGGGCCCGTTCTACTGCCCGGGCGACAAGAAGGTCTACATCGACCTCGGCTTCTACGACACGCTCAAGAACCAGCTCGGCGCGCCGGGCGAGTTCGCGCAGGCGTACGTCATTGCGCACGAGGTCGGCCATCACGTGCAGGACGAGCTCGGCATCACCGCCAAGGTCGACGGCATGCGCGGCCGACTGAGCCAGACGCAGAACAACGCGATGAGCGTGCGCGTCGAGCTGCAGGCCGACTGCTTCGCGGGCGTGTGGGCCCACCATTCGCAGGAGTCGAAGAAGTGGCTCGACCCGGGCGACATCGAGGCCGCGATGAATGCCGCGCAGAAGATCGGCGACGACGCTTTGCAGCGTTCCGCGGGCCGTGCGGTGGTGCCCGACAGCTTCACCCACGGGTCGAGCGCGCAGCGCCAACGGTGGTTCGGCGCGGGCTATCAAAGCGGCGAGATCAAGGCCTGCGACACATTCAATGCACGCAGCCTTTGAGCTGCATGCCCCCGAATGCCCCGTCGGTGCTGGCTGGATTGCTATTGAATAAATAGCAACTCAATGGACGCGGGCGTTGTCATGCCGAAGTCACTGCCGTTTTTTGCGGCAATGCGACAATAGCGGGCTCAATGACAAGCTCCTTCTCCAATCTGATGCTGGCGGAACCGCTGGCGCGCGCCGTGGCCGAAATGGGCTACGAGACCATGACACCGATCCAGGAGCAGGCCATTCCGGTCGTGCTCGCGGGCCAGGATGTGATGGGCGCCGCCCAGACCGGCACCGGCAAGACGGCGGCGTTTTCGCTCCCGTTGCTGCAGCGCATGCTCAAGCATGAAAACGCCTCGACCTCGCCTGCGCGGCACCCGGTCCGGGCCCTCGTGCTGCTGCCCACGCGCGAACTGGCCGACCAGGTCGCACAACAGGTCAAGCTGTACGCCAAGTACACCAACCTTCGCAGCACGGTCGTGTTCGGCGGCATCGACATGAAGCCGCAGACGCTGGAACTGAAGAAGGGCGTCGAAGTGCTGGTGGCCACGCCGGGCCGGCTGCTCGATCACATCGAAGCCAAGAACGCGGTGCTCAACCAGGTCGAATACGTCGTGCTCGACGAAGCCGACCGCATGCTCGACATCGGCTTTCTGCCCGACCTGCAGCGCATCCTGAGCTACCTGCCCAAGCAGCGCACCACGCTGTTGTTCTCGGCCACGTTCTCGCCTGAAATCAAGCGCCTCGCCGGCAGCTACCTGCAGAACCCCGTCACCATCGAAGTGGCGCGGCCGAACGAAACGGCTTCCACCGTCGAGCAGCATTTCTATAGCGTGAGCGACGACGACAAGCGCCGTGCGCTCAAGCAGATCGTGAAGCAGCGCGGCATCACGCAGGCCTTCGTGTTCGTCAACAGCAAGCTCGGCTGCGCGCGCCTCGCACGCTCGCTGGAGCGCGATGGCCTGCGTACCACCGCATTGCACGGCGACAAGAGCCAGGACGAACGCCTGAAGGCGCTTGCCTCGTTCAAGGCCGGCGAGGTCGATCTGCTGGTGTGCACCGACGTCGCGGCGCGCGGCCTCGACATCAAGGACGTGCCGGCGGTCTTCAACTTCGACGTGCCGTTCAACGCCGAAGACTACGTGCACCGCATCGGCCGCACCGGCCGCGCCGGTGCTTCGGGCCTCGCCGTGAGCTTTGCCAGCGGTGGCAACGACGCGCGCCTGGTGGCCGACATCGAGAAGCTGATCAAGAAGAAGATCGAACTCGAACCCGTCGAGTTCGAGGAAGACAACCCGCGCGGCCGCATCAACGACGGACGCCGCCACTGGCGCGAAGAAGGCGAAGCCGGCGACGCACGCGATGTGCTCGACCAGCCGCGCGAACGCCGCGACGCCGAAGCCCGCCGCGGCGGTGGACGCCCGCACCGCGCGCCCTCGGCGCCGCGCGATCCGTTCTTCGACAAGCCCTACGAGCCCGGCGTGCCGGACGCCACGCCTGCATGGGAAGCTGCCGCCAAGGCTGCCACGCCCACACGCGGCATCTCCAGCAACATCAAGTCCAAGCGCAAGGTCGCGGCGCTGTTCAAGAGCGCCGAACCGAGCTGAGGCTGGCTACCTCCAGCCGCGGTGCCAGCCGTACTGCGGGTGGTGCCAACCCCAGCCGTAGCGCGGGTGGTAGGACCACGCAAAACCGACGCCAGGCGACACATACGTCGGTGCCACGTAAGCCACGCCCGGAGGCGCCGCGTAGACGGGTTGAGCCGGCGCTACCACGCAGCCGGTGAGGGTGGCTGCCAGCGCGGCAGCGGACAGGGCAAGAACAGGGAATCTCATGGCAAAGCTCCTGGGACGAGTTGTTGTCGATATGAATCTCCAACGCCTTGCCGCTTCGCCGGATGACGGCCTTTACCCTGGCGACACAGTGTCACCAGCGTGTCGAAATCCTTTCAAAATGCTTTCTCTCGCGGCTCAGATCACGTTGAAGTGATGGGTGCCGTCGCGCCCCAGTTGCGCGACCAGGCCGTACTCCCAGTCGAGGTAGGCCTGCATTGCTTCGGTGGGGGCATCAGTGCCTTCATAGGGGCGGCGATAGCGGTCGGTGCATGCGGTTGCGAGACGCGTCTCGCCGGTCTCCGCTTCGAGGCCCGCTGCGAACCACGCCGCGTTGCCACCCGCCAGCACCCGCACCTCGACGTCGCCCTTGCCGCGCGCGTCGAGCAGGGCGCGCAGGTCGGCCGCGGCATAGCGTGCGAGCAGGCTGCTGCCGCAGGTCAGCACGTAGCGTTGCGCGGGTGGAATGACGGTATCGAGTGCCTGCGCGAGTTGTGCGCGGATTGCGTACCAGGCGCCCGGAATGTGGCGCTTCACGTAGTTCGCGCTGGTGGTCACGTCGATCACCGCCGTGCCGGTTTGCTGCTGCAGCAGCACCGCGAGTTCCTTCGGTGCGATCTCCCCCACGGCAGCGGCGACAGGGGGATAGGCGCTCGCCGGTGCCGCTGTTTCGGTGAACGCCGCAGCCGTTGGCACCACTTCCGGCACGTAGGCCTCCCACCCCATCTGCGCGAGCCATGAGGCGCTCATCGAAGCGCGCACGCCATCGTCGTCCGCCAGCACGATGCGCGCGCCGCGCACCGGCACCTGGTGATCCGTTTCCTGCACCAGTTGTCCGCCGGGTGCGCTGGTGAAGCCGGACAGGTGGCCCGACGCATATTCCTCAGGTGTGCGCACGTCGAAGCGATACACCGTGCGTCCCGGTGCTTCGAGCGTTTGCAGTGCGTCGAGTGCAATGCGCCGCACGCCAGCCAGATCGGCCACGCGCCTTGCATCGGCCTGCGCTTGCGCGCGATGCGCCGGCGACACCGCAACGGGCGCCTGCCGGTCCGCGCCATGGTCCAGCACCTGCCCCGCGAGCTTCCATCCGATCGTGCCATTGCGCAGCGCCGCCACCGGGTTCGGAATGCCCGCATTCACCAGCGACTGCGTGCCGATGATGCTGCGCGTGCGCCCCGCGCAATTCACGATCACCTGCGTGGCCGGATCGGGCGCCAGCTCGCGCACGCGCAGCACCAGCTCCGCGCCCGGCACGCTGGTGGCCGAGGGAATGCTCATCGTCCGGTATTCGTCGAAGCGGCGCGCGTCGAGCACCACCACGTTGGCCTTCGCATCGACCAGCGCTTTCACCTCGGGCGCAGAGAGCGAGGGCGTGTGCCGCTCGTGCTCGACCAGCTCGCCGAACGACTTGCTCGGCACGTTCACGTCGCGGAACAGCTCGCCGCCCGCCTTGCGCCAGCCTTCGAGGCCGCCTTCGAGCATGTGCACGTTCGTGTAGCCCAGCGCGGCCAGCGTGTTCGCGGCCAGCGGGGCAAGGTCGGCGCCGCCGTGCTCGCCGTACAGCACGATCAGCGTGTCGCGCCTCGGAATGCGCCGCCAGGCCTCGATCTCGATGCGCGAGAGCGGCAGGTTCGCGGCCCACAGCGGGTGTTCCTGCGCGAACGGATCTTCCTCGCGCACGTCGAGCAGCGCGGTTTCTTCGCGTGCGATGAGTCGCCCGCGCACGGCGGCGAAGGGCAGGGTGGGAAAGGAGGCAGTCGTCATACAGGTGTCGAAGCTCTGAGTTCGGCGGAGCAGTCCCACAGGTTGGGCAACAGCGCATTGGAGTATCCGGAGACGAAGGGCTTGCGGCCGCCCTGCGCCGGGTAAGTATGCCGCCGCACGGCGCCGATGTTCGCGCCGTAGACGTGAATGCTGATCGATACGCGGTCCGCATGCGCGTTGTGAACGCGGTGCAGGTCGCCGACGGTGGGCGACACGGCTTCCACGTCGCCGGCATCGAGCCGCACCGCTTCGCCTTGCGGCTGCGCGCGGCCTTGCGCATCGAGCGCGTAGCCCTGGCTGTACTCCGCGCCGCGCAGCATGCCGATCAGCCCCCACACCGTGTGGTCGTGCACCGGCGTGGCCTGCCCTGGGCCCCACACGAAGCTCACCACCGAGAAGCGCTCGGTGCTGTCCGCGTGCAGCAGGAATTGCTGGTAGCGCGTCGGGTCGGGTTGTGCGAAGGCCTCTGGCAGCCAGTCGTCGCGTGCCACCAACGTACGCAGCAGCGCGCCGCCTTCCGAAAGAATGCGCGGCTCGTCGGGCGCGCTGTCGATCAGCCGGCCGAAAGTCTCGACGAATTCGCGCAGCGGCGCGATCATGCCGCGCGCTTCCAGACGCTGGTGTCCGTGATCGCGCGAACATCGATGCGCACCGGCAGGATGCCGTCGCGCGCCGAGCGGTCGGCCACGGCCTGCAGCGCGACGATGTCCGCCTCGCTCACCGGCCGGCCCGCCACCGACGCCCGCGCCGTGATGATGCGCGAGGACTCGATCGGCAGCCGCGTGAGCTGGCTGTAGGCCTGTGCATAGGCTTCGGGGTTGGCCAGCGCCCAGTCGCCCGCACGGCCGAGCCGGTCGAGAAAATGCACGATGGCCGCGCGCTTTGCCGGGTCCGCCAGCGAATGCTCGCTCGCGGTGATGAAGCCCAGGGCGGTGTTGATGCCGCGCCCGTCGCGCAGGATGCGCCCGCCCTGCTGCAAGGCAATCGTGTAGTACGGATCGAAGATGGCCCACGCATCGATCTGCTTCGACGCGAAGGCGGCGGCCGCATCGGTCGGCAGCACGAACTTCACCGTCACCTCGCTGCGCGGCACGCCGGCTTCTTCTAGCGCACCGTACAGCTGGTACTGCGAGATGCTGCCGCGCGCCGACGACACGATCACCGTCTTGCCGCGCAAGTCAGCCACGCTGCGCAGCGGCGAATCGGGCTGCACCACGATGCCCAGCGAATCGGCCTTGCCGACGCGCGTGGCGACGATCTTCAGCGGCGTTTTGCCGACGGCCGCGGCCAGCACCGGCAGGTCGCCGGCCATGGCCGTGTCGACCGCCGCGCTGCGCTGCGCCTCGAACAGCGGCGCCGCACCCTGGAAGTTGGCCCAGCGATAGGCGAAGGGTGCGCCTTCGAGCGTGCGCGAGGCCTCGAACAGCGAGCGCAGGCCGCCGGCCTGGTCGCCGAGCACCAGCGTGGTCTGTGGTTGTGCAAAGGCGCGCAGTGAACCGGCTGCAACCAATGAGAGTGCGGCGCCTTGCTTGAACCAATCGCGGCGCGAAGTTTTCGGGAGGAGAAGGAATGTCATGCAGCGACTCCCGGCGACAGCAGCGCACGCTTGCCCGCCGTGACCAGGATCGCGTCGTTCTGCGGCGTGTGGATGCGGCTGCACAACACGTCGCGGTAGTGCCGCTCCAGCGGGTTCTGCCGCGCGAGGCCGTGGTTGCCGCTGAGCTGCAGCGCCAGTTCGACGACACGGATTGCGTTGCCCGTCACCGTGTACTTGAGCAGGCCGCTGTCGGCGGCGGGCTGCGCATGGCCGTGGTCGACAGCAGCGGCCGCGTCGTCGAGCAGCACGCGGTTGGTTCGCAGCAGTGCCTCTATCTCGCCCACATGCTCCTGCACGCGCGGCAGGCTCGCCAGTGGCGCGCCGAGGCTGCCGGGGGCGCGTTGGTTCAGGAAGCCCACCAGCCAGTCGCGCGCGGCCCTCGCTACCGCGTCGTAGAGGCTGCCGAGCAGCACCGTCATCCATGCCTGCTGCGTGGCGTGCGCATCGATGTCGGTCTGGCTGCCCGCGTCGGGCGCCCAGTCGGCCGGCGCGCGCAGGTCTGCTGCATGGTCGAGGCCGATGGCCACGTTCTCGAACACCACCTCGTGGCTGCCCGAGGCGCGCAGGCCCAGGTGATCCCAGCTGGGAATCACGCGCACGCCGGGTGCTTCGCGCGGCACCAGGAACACGCCGGTGCGCGGCGTGGCCTCGTCGGTGCGGGCCCACACCGCGAGCCAGCTCAGGCCGTCGATGCCGGTCGTGTAGAGCTTGTGGCCATCGATCTTCCAGCCGCTGCCTTCGCGCCGCGCGACCGTGCCGGGCAAGCCGCCGCGGGCGGGCGAACCTAATACGGGCTCAACCCGCAGCGCATTGATCAGCGCGCCGTGCGCCACCGCATCGCGCGCCACGCGTTCGCGCAGCTGCGGCGGCCAGCGGCTGTCGGTGCGCGTCAGTGCGTGGTGTTGCAGATAGGTCATCGTGAGGATCAGCGCCGTGGCTGGCTCGCCGCGCGCCACGGCCGCGATCACGCGCCGTGCCGTTGCCAGCGTGGCACCGCCGCCGCCATGTTCGGCGGGAGCGACGAGCCCGATGAGCCCGTGCGCCTGCAGCGCCGCGACGTTCTCGCGCGGAAAGGCGCCGCTGCGGTCATGGTCGGCCGCAGTGGTCGCGAACTGCGCCGACAGCCGCGCCAGCACCGCAGCCTCAACGGTGGCGGGCGGGGGAGGTGATGGTTCTTCAGGCGTGGCCGGCGCGCGGCGCAAGGGGAGTGCACTCATGGTGCCCAGACGTTAGCGGGCTGCCCGCCGCCGGAAAACGACGCATCCCGCATATGCAAACTCGTTTTTCTGCGTTCGCTTCCGCTGCCCGTCTGGTTACGGTTCGGTGGATGAAAACAGATTTCCTTTTTGACCGGCGCCGCCTGCTGCAAGCCGCCGCCGCGTGGGGCACGGCTGCAACCACCGGAGCAGCGGGCCTGGCGCAGGCTGCGTCGCCGTCGCGCGACCTGTCGGGCGTCACGCTGCGCGTAGGCACCTACAAGGGCCTCTGGCGGCCGCTGCTCACCGCTTCGGGCCAGGCCGACACGCCCTACAAGATCGACTGGCGCGAGCTCAACAACGGCGTGCTGCACATCGAGGCCATCAACGGCGACGCACTCGACCTGGGCTCGGGCAGCGAGATTCCACCGGTGTTCGCGGCGCGGCAGAAGTCCAGCGTGAAGCTGGTGGCCGTGACGCACGAAGACCTGAACAACCAGGCCACGCTGGCGCGCAAGGATGCACCCATCCGAAGCATTGCCGACTTCAAGGGTAAGCGCGTGGGCTACGTGCGCGCCACCACTTCGCACTACTACCTCGCCAGGCAACTGGCCGAAGCGGGCCTGTCGTTCAGCGATATCCAGGCCGTGAGCCTCACGCCGTCGGACGGCCTCTCGGCCTTCGCGCGCGGCGATCTCGATGCCTGGGCCATCTATGGCTACAACGGCCAGTTGGCGCGCACGCAGTACGGCGCGCGGGTCATCAAGACCGGCGTGGGGTATCTCTCGGGCAACTTCCCCATCTACGCCAATCCGCGCGCGCTCGACGATGCATTGCGCCGTGCCGCGCTGGGCGACCTGCTGCAGCGACTGCAACGCTCGTTCGCGTGGATCAACGGCAACTTCCTGGCCTACGCCCGCGCGCAGTCGGCCGAAACGCGCGTGCCCGTGGGCGACATCGTCGAGCTCTTCAACCGCCGCAGCGGTGAGTACAGCCTCGGCCCCGTCAGCGATGCGGTCGTGCGCAGCCACCAGGACGTGGCCGACACCTTCCTGAAGATCGGCGTGCTCGACGGCCCCGCCGACGTCAAACCGCTGTGGGACCGCAGCTTCGAGAGCGTGCTGCGCCTGCCCGCCGCCTGACATCCACTTTCTATTCACGAGGACAAGAACCATGAGCCAGCAACATCAAGACGGCGTCGAATTCATCGGCATGATCCAGGGCCAGAAGGTCTCGGAGATCCACGCAGCCAAGGGACCGTCGATCGACCGCGACTACGTGCGCGCCTTCGCGCAGGCCCACGAGAAGGCCGGCTTCGACCGCGTGCTGGTGCCGCACCACTCGACCAGCCCCGACGCCACGCTCACCGTGGCGTACGCCGCCTCGGTCACCGAGCGCATCCACTTCATGCTCGCGCACCGCCCCGGCTTCGTCGCGCCCACGCTGGCCGCGCGGCAGTTCGCCTCGCTCGACCAGTTCAGCGGCGGCCGGCTCGGCGTGCACTACATCTCGGGCGGCTCCGACGAGGAACAGCGCCGCGACGGCGACTGGCTCGATCACGACCAGCGCTACGCCCGCACCGACGAATACCTCGATGTGCTGCACAAGGTATGGACGGCCGAGAAGCCCTTCGATCACGAGGGCGTGCACTACCGCTTCCAGAACGCCTTCTCCGAAGTCAAACCGGTGCAGACGCGCAGCGGCAAGCCGCATGTGCCGGTGTATTTCGGCGGGGCTTCCGAGGCCGCGATTCCGGTCGCGGGCAAGTACGCCGACGTGTACGCGCTGTGGGGCGAGTCGCTCGACCAGGCGCGCGAGCTCACCACGCGCGTGCGCGCCGAGGCGGCGAAGCATGGGCGCGGCGTGCGCTTTTCGGTGTCGTTCCGTCCGATCCTGGCGGAGACCGAAGAGGCCGCGTGGGCGCGCGCCGAGAACATCCTGGCGGAGACCAAGCGCCTGCGCGTGGTGCAGGGCTACAACCGCGGCGGTCCGCAGCAGAGCGAAGGCGCGAAGCGTTTGCTGGCCGCGGCCGAGAAAGGCTCGCGGCTCGACAAGCGGCTATGGACCGCGGTGGCACAGGAGATCGGCGGCCGCTCGAACAGCACCGCGCTGGTCGGTACGCCCGAGCAGGTGGCTGATGCGCTGCTCGACTACTACGACCTGGGCGTGACGACCTTTTTGATCCGCGGCTTCGATCCGCTGGAGGATGCGCTGGACTATGGGCGCGAGCTGATTCCGCGCACGCGGGAGTTGGTGGCGCAACGGGCGGCTTCCGCCCGCAAGGCCGCCTGACCCCGTCTTTCTCCCTCCCCTTCCGGGGGAGGGCAGGGGTGGGGGCAAGCCTCGAACACTGTCGCGGCTTCGAAGCCGTCGAGCCCCCATCCCAACCTTCCCCCGGAGGGGAAGGAGCAAAAACCGAATACCTGGAGTGCCCATGAGTGCCGTTCTTTCCATCGACCGCCACGCGTCGCTGAAGCTCAACCCGAACCCGCAGCAGAAATACTGGTTCGACCCCATCCCTGCGCGCCCCACCGTCCAGGCCGAGCGCCGCCATCGGCAGGAGCGCCTGGCCGGCGCCTTCCGCCTGTTCGCACGCTTCGGCTTTGCGCAGGGCCTGGCCGGCCACATCACCGCGCGCGACCCCGAGCTGAGCGACCACTTCTGGGTCAACCCGCTCGGCGTTCATTTCTCGCGCATCAAGGTGTCCGACCTGCTGCTCGTCAATTCGAAGGGTGAGACCGTCATCGGCGACAGGCCGCTCAACAAGGCCGCCTTCGCCATCCACGCTGCGATCCACGAGCACAACCCGAAGATCATTGCGGCTGCCCACACGCATTCGACCTACGGCAAGGCCTGGTCCACGCTGGGCCGCAAGCTCGACACCCTGACGCAGGACAGCTGCGTGTTTCATGATGACGTGGCGCTGTTCGACGACTTCACCGGCATGGTGGTCGACACCAGCGAGGGCGAGCGCATCGCCTGGGCACTGGGCGACAGGAAGGGCGCGATCCTGAAGAACCACGGCATCCTGACGGCCGGCCCCACGGTGGAAGCCGCGGCGTGGTGGTACATCGCGCTCGACAACGCCTGCCACACGCAACTGCTGGCCGAAGCCGCCGGCAAGCCGCAGCCCATCGACGAAAAAACCGCGCGCCACACGCACAGCCAGATCGGCGGATCCGAAGGTGCGATCCATTCCTTCGACAGCCTCTACGAAGGCCTGCTCGAAGCCGAGCCCGAACTCCTGCTGTGACGATGGGCAATGCCATGAACTTCAGCACATCCATTGCCCACGGTTCCCGCCGCCGGTTTCTCGTCCAGGGCGCATCGGTTGCCGCCGCTGTCGCTCTGCCGGGAGCGGTTGCCGCACAGGGCCGTCCGGTGCTCAAGGCGGGCGACCAGAAGGGCGGCCTGCGCGCGCTGCTCGAAGCGGCGGGCGGGCTCGAAGGCCTCGGTTACGACATCCAGTGGTCGGAGTTCCCGGCCGCCGCGCCGCTGGCCGAAGCGCTCAATGCTGCCGCGGTCGATTCGGGCCCCATTGGCGATGCGCCGCTGATCTTCGCGCTGGCGGCGGGCACGCGTGTGAAGGCCATCGGCGCGAACCGCTCCGACTCCTACGGCACGGCCGTGCTGGTGCGGCCCGACTCGCCGCTGAAGACCGCCGCCGACCTCAAGGGCCGGAGCATTGCGACGAACCGCGGCTCCATCGGCCACTACGTCACGCTCAAGGCCATCACCTCGGCCGGCCTCAAGCCCGAGGACGTGAACATCCGGTTCCTCGCGCCCGCCGACGCCAAGCTTGCGCTCACGCAGGGCTCGGTCGACGCCTGGGCCACCTGGGAGCCGTACACGGCGTTGGCCGAGGTGAGCCACCACGCGCGCGTGCTCGTCAGCGGGCGCGGGTTGCTGCCGGGGCTCAGCTATCTTGCGGCCACCGACAGCGCCATCGCGGCCAAGCGGCCCGTGCTGCAGGACTTTATGCAGCGCGTGGTGAAGGCGCAGCTCTGGTCGTACCGCAACGTCGACGCGTACTCGGCAGCGCTGGCGGGCATCATCGGCATTCCGTCCGAGGCGGCGAAGCTGCAGTTCGAACGCCGCCAGCAGAAGTGGGTGGCCATCGACGCGCAGGTCATTGCCGACCAGCAGGGCACGGCGGACTTTTACCGGCAGGTCGGGCTTATCAAGCAGCCGCTCGATGTGAAGGGTACTTTTGACACGGGCTTTGGTGTGGCCGGTTGATCTCTTTTCAGGGCGCGAGCTTCGCTCCTCCTTTATTTCGCGAAAAAGGCCCCCGCATCGGCGTGATCGTTCAGAGCACTGGTTGATCGAGCGAAACAACGGCAGCGCTCGTTGTGCACAGGGCACCGGGTGCTCCCCGCAGCGAAATAAAGGAGGAGCGAAGCGGGGGACATTCGCGCAGGGGAGTACCCGGTGGCCTGTGCACGCACCCCGAAAAACCAAGATGAAAACGTAGCTGAGTCCAAGACTCGCATAGATACGTCCCCAGGGCGCGGGATGATGGTGGCTAGAGTCGTCGAATGACTACCGACACCCTCTACGCCATTCCCCCCGCGCCCGTTCATTCGCTGCCCATCCAGGGCGAACGCGCGCGCTTCCCGGTCAACCGCATCTTCTGCGTGGGCCGCAACTACTCCGAGCATGCCCGCGAGATGGGCCACAACCCCGACCGCGAACCGCCGTTCTTCTTCATGAAGCCGGCCAGCGCCATCGTGGCCGACGGCGGCGAGTTTGCATACCCGACGCTGTCGAACGACGTGCACCACGAGATCGAACTCGTGGTCGCGCTCAAGACCGGTGGGTCGAACATCGCCGCTGCGGACGCGCTGAGCCATGTGTATGGCTACGCCGTCGGCCTTGACATGACCCGCCGCGACCTGCAGGGCGAGGCCAAGAAAATGGGCCGCCCCTGGGACACCGGCAAGGCCTTCGACGGCTCGGCGCCCTGCGGCGAACTGGTGCCCGTGGCCAAGGCCGGCCACCCCGCGACGGGCGAGATCCGCCTCGAAGTCAACGGCACGCAGCGCCAGGTCGGCGACCTTGCCGACATGATCTGGAACGTGGCCGACACCATCGCCTACCTGTCGACACTGTTCACGCTGCAGCCCGGCGACCTGATCTTCACGGGCACCCCGGCCGGTGTCGCGGCCGTGCAGCGGGGCGACCGCATGCGCGGCACGGTAGCGGGCGTGGGCGCGCTGGAAGTCGCGGTCGTCTGAGCTTGACGACGGCCTGCGCATCGAGCCGGGCCGGCCTCCCGGGCCGCGAGTTGGCGTACCCTCGCGGGCAGACGCCTGCCGACCCGCCTGTTTTCCGATGCGCACCTCTCCCTCCACGTCCGTCCGCACCTACGGCATGCACGAGCGTGCCGACCACCTCGACTTCGACATCCGCTTCCAGGGTGCGCGCAACGAGCTCACGCTGCCGCACCGGCACGCGTACTTCCAGATCCAGATCGGCATCGAAGGCAGCTCGCAGCAGGCCATCGGCGGCGAGGTGCGCCCCTTCGGCCCGCGCCACCTGAGCTTTGTGCTGCCGTACCGGGTGCACGTGATTCCGCATCCGCCCGACGCGCTGTACTGCATCGTCAATTTCGACCAGCGCTTCCTGTGGCCCGAGCTCGAGGTCGACGCGCTCGACCTCGACGACGTGTCGCTCGCGCGCTACCCCGACCTCGCGCCCTTCCTGTTCCAGGAGTACGTCGACTTCGCTTTCGACGAGGCCGACTTCGCCCGCGTGCGCGGCTGGCTCGACGAGTTGCACGCGCTGAACGCGGGCCGCAGCTTCGGTGCCAAGATCGCGATGCGCGGCATCGTGCAGCAGATCATTGCCCTGGCCTGCATGCGGCAGGAGCAGGCGCTGATGCGCCTTTCGCTGCAGCACAACGGCAAGACCTCGCAGCGGGACGCGCTGCAGCGCGTCGTGCGCTACGTGCGCGACAACCTCGACAAGCCACTGTCGCTGACCGATGCCGCGGCCGCCGCGTTTCTCTCGCCCAACTACCTTGCCAACCTGCTGCGCAAGGAAACCGATCGCACATTCACCGATCTCGTGACCGAGCGGCGCATCGAGCGGGCGAAAGAATTGCTGTCCTCCACCTCTCTGCTAGTGCGGGAGATTGCGCACCAGTGCGGGTTTGCGGACGAGGCCTATTTCAACCGGCGGTTCCGGCAGTGGGTGGGGAACACGCCGAGGAACTTTCGGCGTGAGCATGTGGTGAGTACGCGGGGGTGATTCGTGCCGGATGGATTGCGGGCGCCGGCGGCCACGCATGGAGTCGCACTCATGCCTTGCGCGACATTGCTTCCTGCAGCGCCTCTGCCGTTCCCCAGTGCCGCAGGAACTCGATCTCGTCGGCCTTGCTCAGCTTGCCTTGCGACCGATAGACGAGCGCTGTCATCACCGCGCCTGTTTGAACCGGCTTGTCTTCCGGTTCGCCAATGCCCGAGTCGCTTTGCCATTCCTTCGGGAATGCCGGCCATGAGCAGGTGATCTGGCTCATCATGTGAAAGCTGGTCTCCATGAAGCCCGGCTTTTGCTCCAGCCTGTACTGGCGAGCATCGGGCTGGCCGCAATAGGTGGTGTAGTCCGGGTGCAGGTAGCGGGCGATGCCCTTGTAGGTGGAAGATGCGTCGGCGGGAAGGTGATCGACCGTGGGGCCGACCTCCATGTACTGGCGGATGTACTCCCATAGATACGCTGCTTCTTGCGTGCCCGAAAGGCCCGGGCCGACGAAGATGCAGTCTTCTCCTTTTGCGGTCGGATCGGCCGGGTCGACGGGCGGGTGGTAGAGCGCGAGCATGGCAATGCTTTGTTTGTCCCAACGATTGGTGCTTTGCGGATCAAGGAGGGCGATGAGTCGCCCCCATTCCAGTACAACATTGCCGCCGCAATAGTCGGGGCGCAGTACATACACTTTGCGAGTCAGTCGGTTGAAGCGGATGCGGCCCCTTGCATAAGAGAAAAAGCATGATCGCATTCCCATTCGATAGAGCCACATGTAGATCAAAAAGGAGCTGCCTATCGCCAGCGGAAAAAGCACTATCCAACCCATTAGCAAGAACGGCCAATCTCTTGGCTGATAGTCGACTACAGGAAAGAAGAAAATGATCTTTCCAAACAGCACCGGGTGAACCGCGAAACCATACCAGCACCAGATAACTAAAAGCGCTGGCAAGATAACAAAGAGATTGCCGATGCCGGCACGCCATTGCAGATCCCACCCGGGATTGCACAGTTCCAGGTACGTGTCGTTCTGGGCATAGGCAGTCCGACTCGGCATCTCGACGCCTCGTGCCCCGGAGCGGTTGATCGACCAGTGCTTCTGGCCTTCCAGATTGATGTGGGTGCGGCTTTTTTCAGGGGAGCGACGCCACGTCAGCCGGTAGCCATTTTCTCGAACGAACATGAACTATTAGGTCGGTTGTGGTTTTGCCTGCAAAACCGAAGCCTTGCGTACATCCGAGGACGCTCGGCTACTGGTCGTCGGACTCAAGCTTTTCGTGCCATAGCTTCTCGTGCCGCCTCTGCTGTTCCCCAGTGCCGCAAGAACTCGATCTCGTCGGCCTCGCTCAGCTTGCCTTGCGCCCGATAGACGAGCGCCGTCATCACCGCACCCGTTTGCACCGGCTTGTCTTCCGGCTCGCCAATGCCCGAGTCGCTTTGCCATTCCTTTGGAAATGCCGGCCAGGAACAGGTGACCTGGCTGAGCATGTGATAAGCGGTTTCCATCACCCCCGGGCGTTGCTCCAGCTTGTACTGACTGGAACTGGGCTTGCCGCAGTAGGTCGTGTGCTCTTGCCCTATCCGCTCAGGAATGCCCTCCTGGCCAGGACCGTATTCCATAAACCGACGGATGTACTCCCACAGCGGAACCGCCTCCTGTTGCATGGGCAGTGTGGGGCCAACGAAGATGGCGTCTTCGCCCTTGGCATGTGGGTCGTCAGCATCGAGCGGCGGGTGATAGAGGATGAGCGAGTAGTACGCGGCCTTGCCAGGCGCTCCATTCTTTCTGGCGAGCAGGTCATAGCCGTCCATGTCGACGATGGCACGCAGGCGATCCCAGTCGAATACGGCATTGCCACCGCAGCCTCGTGGTCGAAGAAGGTAGACCTTGCGCGTCACCCGGTTGAAGCGAATGCGGCCTCGCGCGTAGGTGAAGAAGCAGGTGCCTACTCCCATGATGTCGAACCACAGCCAGAGCAGGACGCTGCAGCCGAGGGATAAAGGGAAAAGCAGCAGCCAGCCGAACCACAGGTCGGCTGATGTAGCTGCGTTTTCGCTCGCTCCCCAAAAAAGTAGTACATGGTCAAAAACAACTGGGTGGAGTGCGAACCCGTAAAACCCCCAGAAAATCAATAGGCACGGAAACAGAACGAAGACTGTTCCGATGCCTGCTTTCCACTGCCGCTCCCACCCTGAGTTGCACAACTCCAAGTAGGTTTCGTTCTGCGCGTAGAGGCATCGTTCCGGCAGCACTGCTTCACTGAACTTGATACGTTCGACGGGCTTCAATAGTCTCTTGCTGCCGTCGGCTTGCACACACCTACGACCTTCCGCGACAGAGCGCTTGCGCGCTCGCTGATAGACATGTTCGTTTGGGAACATTCTGAATTTCCTAGTGCGCTGGCTGCAATTCAGCTTGCACGTTGGCGAACTTTTGCAGCGTTTCTTGCAGATTGGTGTGAATCGGCATTTTCTTCTTGTTCAGTGGGCAATCTGTCAGCCAGTTGATCCACTCGTCTTCCTTGAGAAGGGAAATTGCAATGACAGAAGCGACGACCAACACGGCACCAATCAGACCAAGCATTGCGCCAAGACTCGCTGCCGTAAGCCCCATGATTGAGATATCAAAGGCAACAACGGCGGTGCTTGCAATAGTGAATGCGGTGCCCATGACACTCGCAATCTGCGCATTTCTTAGTCCTCCCTGTCCCCGTTGGTCAGAAATCCGTGCATCAACGCCGTCAAACCAAACAGAAATCAGCGCCGCAGGCAGCAAGAACTTGAACGCCGTTTTCTGCAGATTCCTGAGTTGCGTGCGATTCAACGTGTCCAGCCCGATCTCCAGCACCTTTTCCTTGTACACGTTGATCCCTCTGATGCCCTTGAAGATCGTCTCTTCATACGCCTTGGCACGCCAGTCTGCGATTGAGCCGATGCTTTGCAAGACATTGCCTGCCATTTCCACCGCGGTGCGTCCGTCAGGGTTGACGATGAGTTGCCCGCCCTTCAACAAGCTGGTGCCGAAGTCAAAAACACCGCCCAGCATCGCGGCCCGTGAGCGAGGCGCCGCTCCTATCACTCGAGCCATCGCCGCTTCACCGGCCTTGCCCTTCTGAGCCGTGGATAGCTTGGTCAGCTTCTCCGCCCGCCCGAGCATCTGCGCCCGCCTCACGTCATTCGCGCGCAATTGCAAGCGCTCGGCTTCTTTCTCTACCGTGCGCCCCAGTGTGCTGATGCCGGTCAATGCCATGTAGCGGACCAACTGCGCTTCCTTGCGGGACACAGGCAATGCGGCGAGGCCCGCGACCATTTTGATGCTCATCAGCGTCATCACATGCGCGGGCCAGGCCAGCTTGCGCAGCTTGCCGCTTTCGCCGATGGCGGGAAACGTTTCCATGAATGCAAGAGCCTTGTCGCCAAGGCCGACGCGCCCCGCGAGCAGTTTGAGCTTGACTGCCAGATTATCCAGAAGTTGAACGCTGGGATCGGGTGCCGGCAGTGCTGCCGCTTGCCCGGCCTGTCCTTCTGCTTCCACTGTTTGCCGAAGCGACGCCAGGTGCGCCAGATTGTTGAAGCACAGCGTGCGTGACAAGGTGTTGTCACTCCAGAGGTCCAGTTGCTCCAGCCACTTGCGGCCCCAGTCATTGCTTTCAGTGCCCGCCAGACACTGGGCAAGCTGAAGGCTCAGGTTCGCTCCACCACCAGGTCGATCGACGCGCGCTTCCTTGTCGCTGTAGCGCCCCATGACCTTGAAGAGGCATGAGCTAGTCAGCCAGCGGCCCTGATCCTCTCCGAGCTTGGAGCGCAAGGCCTGGGCCTTGTCACGCACAGTCTTGTGAACGGTATCGACAAAGCTCGTGGCTGTCGCTTCATCGAACAGCCGCGTGAAATGCGCGTCTATCTTTTGAGTGACGACCGCCTCCTGCTGCGCTCTGTTGCGCTCCCTGTTGGCATTGCGTGCAGCCAGTTCTACGGCGCGCGCCTGCGGATCATTTGGCAACGGTGCATGGAAGCCCTTGGATTCCTCATAGCCGGCGCTGATCGTCTGGAAAGCGCCTTTCCTGGCAAGGCCTCGGAGGCTCTTGGCGCTCACCGCCGTTTGAAGAACCCACTCATTGGTCACGCCCTTGGCAAATCCGCTGGCTTGTTCGATCTGCCAATGGCTGTATGGGGCATGGGCCTCCGATTGCAAGTGTCCAAGCTCCTGTGCAATGCCTACGGCATCCTCGCACGCCACCACCGCTCCCTTGTGAACTTGCAGAAACTCGGCCATCTTCCTCAGCCGCTTGCCATGGGCGTTGTCATAGGTCGGGCCGGTGCGTTTTCGGGTGTCATAGGACACGTCGTCGGTTCCGGTGAAGTCGCCCATGGCCGTCACCCCCGGTGTTCGGACTTCCACCTGCTCTTCATAGTCGCCCCAGCCCCGCTCTTGCGCATTGCTGCCCATCAGTCCGTACATCTGCGGCTCGCAGGCATCACGAACCGCCTCGCTACTCAACGCGCTGAACTCCACCACCTGCCCATTGAGCTGCCCGGGCTGCAGCGTGTCCTTCTGGCTCGTGCCCCCACCCGCCCAGCCCGCCACGTCGAAGCCTTGCATGTACGTGCCCAGGTTCGGCTCGATCTCTTTCTTCAAGTGTTCGTAGTCGATCGGGTCCGGGTGGAACATGTAGTCGAGCTTGGTGACGTTCTTTGCATCGGGCACCCACACCATTGAGCTGTTGGCCCCGCGAAACTCCATTTCGCACGCCGGGTGAGACTCGGCCGCCTGCGGCAACGTCACCGGAAACTCGCCCAGGTAGCCGTGCGGATGCACGATGTAGCCCTGCCATTCGGGGGGGACGCCCTTGCGCTCGATGCGCACGTAAAGATAGCCCGCGCGCAGCATGCGCACGGTGTACAGCGCCGTCTGCATCGAGACGCCTCCGGGTCTGGCTTGCAACTGGCCCATGGGTTGCAGCGGCTTGAGGGCGTTCATGCCTTTGGTTTGCGCGCTGTAGGCCGCCGCGTAGCGGACAAAGAGTATGGGCAGGCCTTTGCGGTCGCAGTTCTTGCAAGGTGTGGCGCAGGGCATCGGGGCTTTCTTTCTTTTCTTATCTCGCAGAAACGACGTCGGCGTATGCGGTGCCAAAACGCAGGTCCGGCTGGCGGCGCAACGCGTCCAGGATCCGGGCGAGCAGGGCGGCTTCGCTTGGCGACTGCCAGAAGGCCTCGCGGTTCGCCCCTTGGGTCGGATGTGCACGCCAGGTGAGGTCGACGAAATCTTCCAGGTTGTCGTCGCTCAGGCCGAGGCTCTGGCCTTGGGCCAGCAGGCGGCTCATTGCGGCGCCGTCGGGTTGCCGGTCGACGGGCACATCGTTGCCGGCAAGGCGCGCCCAGACGCGATGGCCCGCCGGCGCGGAATGCGCAGCCTGCCATTGGGGCAGGTCGAAACCCAGGCGGCCGACTGATGGCGACGACAGCGTTTCGGCGTCGCCGTCGGGCCTGGCGGATGCCTGGAACCACTCGGGCTCGCGAGAGGTGGCCAGGACGTCCTGCTGCACCAAGTCGGTCGAGGACCACGGCCCCCACGGCTGCTCCAGCGTCCACCAGCGCCGCACGGGGCCGAGCCATTGTTGCCGCTGCGCTTCGGACAGCACGGGCCATGCACGCTGCAGCACGCGCGGGTCCTGATAGCGCAAGAGGCGCGCGCTGCCATCGGCGGGCGACAGCTGATCGCCCAGCACCGCCCAATGATCGGCAATGGCCACGGCGATAAATTCGCTGAAGAGGACGCCGCACAGGGGTTGCCGCATCTGGCGCTGTTCGGACTGCACCCAGGCTTGCGCGAGCCATCCGGGCAGATCGTTGGCGACCAGGCGTGCGAGCGCAGGGTGCGGGGACGAATCGGCCCAATGCTCCGGCAACTGCAGCAGGCAGGGCGCATCCTCTTCGCGGTGCTTGAAGTGGCGGTCGGGCACGGCCACACGTTCCTCGGCCATGGCGGGGTAGTGTTCTTCGAGGGCGCCGGTCAATGCCCCGGCGTGCCAGTTCTCGAGCACGAGATAGGCGCGCAAGGGGCGCCCTCCGGCAGCGTCGAGCACTCGAGCCGCTGCGTTGAAGGCCGATCGCAGTTGCCGGACCAGCGCAACGCAGCGTGGGTCCGAAGGTGTGTTGTCGGGAAGCGTCATCGGGTCAACGTGCCAAGGAGCCCGCGCCTTCGTTGGCCGCGCCGTTTTCCCTGAGCTTGCAGTCCGATTCGCTGTGCGGCTTGACCGGCAGGCTCTTCGGCCCGACCAGGCTGTGCGTTGCCGCATGCTCGCGCCACTGGCCGTTGGTGCCGTGCTCGATGCCCGACGCGTTCCAGCGCGTATAGCTCGAGCCGCCGTTGATCAGCACTTCGTCCCTGGCGGTGATCGTGACGCGGTTGGCCTCCAGCTTGATGTTCATCTTGGCCAGCACGTTGATGCTGGCCTTCAGCGCCGTGATGTCGATGTCGGAACTGCCGGCCGTGAGTTTCATGCCCGCCTTGTGGGCGAACAGGCGCACGGCCTCCTTCGCACTGACCAGCAGGCTCTTGCCGGCGCTGATGCTGGCGTGCGCGCCGCTGGTGAGGGCTGTGTGCTCGCCGCTCACGATGTGCGTGCTGCCGGCGGCCGTGGCCTGGATGCCCGCGGGGCTGGCCAGCGTCAGGTGCGGCGCCTGGAACTCCGGGAACATGCCGTGGGCCGGGTCTCCGCCCTGGCCCCTGATGTCGTCGTTCTGTTCCTTGAGCGCCTTGGTCACCGCATCCTGGTCGCCGCTGTCGTGCGCCTTGGCTTCCTGCGCCGCCTCGCTCAGGCCCTCGTGCAGATCGCGCGCCTGGGTGAGCCTTGCGGTGGTTTCGCGCATGTCCGTGATGTGGGCCTGGGCGTTGGGCCGCACCTCGGTGCTCAGCAGCAGGCCTTTCGCGGCGCGCACCGCGCCGTGCCCGTCGGTGCGCAGCTCGAAACCCTGGCCCCGGTCGTCCTTGCGGCCTGCCACGTCCTCGATGCGCGCGATATGGCCGAGACCCAGGCTCGAGCTTTGATGGTCGCTCTTGAGCTGGGCCTGGACCTTGCCGCTCGAATCATCGAGTGCGAGATGGTTGCTGCGGCCGCCGCCCAGTTCCCGGCTGCGGATGCCCGAAAGGTGCTTCTGGTCGGGCAGCTGCCAGGCCGGCATCTCGTCGGCGTTGTGCACACGGCCGGTGACGATCGGGCAGTCCGGATCGCCATTGAGGAAGTCGACGATCACCTCCTGCCCGATGCGCGGCAGCGCGGCCATGCCGAAGTCCGAACCGGCCCAGGCTGTGGACACGCGCACCCAGCAGCTGGAATGCTCGTTGTGCTGGCCCAGGCGGTCCCAGTGGAACTGCACCTTGATGCGGCCGTATCGGTCGGTCCAGATTTCTTCGCCGGCCGGCCCCACCACGACGGCGGTCTGCGGGCCTTGCGTGCGTGGCTTGGGCGTGCTGCGTCGCGGCCGCCAGGCATGGCTGGTGGGCTGGGCCTCGAAGGCGAAGCGCTGGATGGAGCCTTCCGACGCATTCGCGCCTTCGCTGGCTTGCAGGTTTTCCTGCAGTTCGTAGGCCACGCTGATCAGCAGGTGCTCCCTGTTCTGATCCTCCCGCGGATGGTGCGTGAGCGTGAAGGTGTGGCCCGGGGCCAGGTCGCGCCGGTTGGAACGGCCCCTGGCCCGGCTGCGTTCGCTCAGCTGTTCTTCGTTGCGGATGCGCGCGTAGTCCTCGCCGTCGCCGTGCTGAATGAAACCACCGGGCCACTCGTACTGCTCGTAATGGTCGTGGTCATGGCCGGGCGGCGTTTGCCGTTGGCTCGCCAGCTCGGCTCTCGGCTTTTCGAAGTCGTAGTCGTCGGTGTAGTGGTGGCCGGAGCGAATCTCTTCGGCCTGCTCCCATGCATGAATGCGCTCGCTGGGCTCCAGGCCTCCCGTCATGCCCGAGTTTTCGTGGGGGTGGTAGCGCACCGTCTCGCCGCCAGGCAAGGGGCCGTGTGAGCAGGCGATGTCGTCGGCAAAGACCAGGATGTGCTGCTCGGCCTCGTGCCGGAAGTAGTAGTAGATGCCTTCGTGCTCGCACAGGCGCGAGACAAAGTCGAAGTCGCTCTCGTGGTACTGCACGCAGTAGTTCCAGGTGCGGTAGCTGCGGCTGAGCTTCTGCTCGAGCGGATGGCCGTAGCGCCCGAGCACCGCGGCAAGGATGTCCGGAACGGTCTGATCCTCGAAGATGCGGAAGTCGCTTCGGCGCGTGGCGAGCCACATCCATGGACGCAGCCGCATCCTGTAGAACGACTGCCGGGCGTCTTCGTGCGAAAGGCCGAAGCGGGTGACCAGGCCCGCGAGGTAGCGCACGCCGCCGCTCTCGGTCTGCACGGCAACGGTGGCCGCCTTGCCCAGCAGGGCCTTGGGGTCGATGGCGTTGCTGTTGCCCAGCAGGTCGATATCGAAGGCATAGGCCTGGCTGAGCGCCTCACGCCCGACCAGGCGGTGGAATTGCAGCGCTGTGCCCAAGGGCGTCTGGATCGTGACGCGGCGCTTCACGGATGGCGTCCCCACGGGATCGGCAAGATCACCGGGGACGCGACGAATGTTGTCGCAATGGCGTGAGTCACGCACTCTCCCTGCTGTCGTTATTGATTGATGCTTGCCTGTGAGAGCGAATGGCCAGCTCTCGATGCGTCATCGTGCACTGCGACAGGACGCTTCAAGCGATTGCAATTATGTGATTCCAATGTTCGGCAACGCGCAGGTCTTGCCTTTTGGCGTAGGGATTCTTGTTGCAGGTATGCCAACAAGTTGACATGCCAGATCAACGCTTGCTTACGACGGATGTAGTCAATGGACTTCGCGTCTCTTTTTATTCAAACGAAAGAACTCTTGAGCCGTGTAATGCCGGCTAATCCTGCGATGCGGCTGCGCGCGCGAACTGTGACAAGCGTTTGACCAGCGGCTCGAACAGTTCCATGGGCGTGTTCCCGTAGCCCAGTACCAACCCGTTGTCCGATGGCGTCGGCCGCATCGCAAACCCCGACAGCGGAAACGGCGCGATGCCATGTCGCAGCGCCTCGGCCGCGATCCGGCGGTCATCGAAGCGCGCGGGCAACCGCACCGTCAGGTGCAGCCCGCAGTAGCCGCCGTCGATCTCGTGCGGCACCTTGAAATACTTCTGCAGCGCCAGCCGCAGCGCATGCTGCCGGTCGCGGTACAGCCGCCGCATGCGGCCAAGGTGCCGGCTGAACTGCCCGCTCTCGATGAAATCGGCCATGGCCAGCTGCTCGTAGCGGTGACCGCCGCGCAGCATTTCTTCCAGCGGTGCCTGCACGGCCGGCAGCAGCTGCGCGGGCACCACGAGAAAGCCCAGCCGCAGCGATGGAAACATTGTCTTGCTGAAGGTGCCGACGTAGAGCACGGGCGCGTCGTCCACCAGCCCCTGCATCGCGCCGATGGGCTCGCCCGTGTGGCGGAACTCGCTGTCGTAGTCGTCCTCGATGATCCACGCGCCGTGCTGGCGGGCCTGCGCGATCAGCGCGAGCCTGCGCGCGATGCTCAGCACCGAGCCGCCCGGGTACTGGTGCGAGGGCGTGGTGTAGATCAGCCGGGGTGGGTGCTTTTGCCAGTCGCGGTCGGTCACGCACAGGCCTTCGGCATCGACCCGCACGGGCACGATGCGCATGTCGCCCGCATGCATGGCGGCTTTCACGCCGCGGTAGCCCGGGTCTTCGACCCAGCCGGTCTCGCCCGGGTTGGCCAGCAGCCGCACGCACAGCGAGATGGCCTCCTGCGCGCCTTCGGCGATCACGATCTGTTGCGGCTCGCAGCGCACGCCGCGTGCCACCGACAGGTACCGCGCGGTGGCTGCGCGCAGCGGTGGCTCGCCCAGCGGGTCGCCGTAGCCCAGCGCGGCCGATCCGGCGCCGCGGATCGCCCGGTCGAGCGCGCGCCGCCATGCGGCCGAAGGAAAGTGCGACAGCGCGGGCACGCCGGGGCGCAGCGCCGCGTCCATCTCGGCGCGCGACGCGCTCGGCTTGATCTTCGCGAGGCGCAGCGCGGTGGCCGGTGCGCCGGCTGGCTTGCCCGTGCGCTTCGGCAGGGCGGGCGACGAGAGTTCGGTCACGCGCGTGCCCTGCCGGTCGGGCTGCACATAGCCTTCGGCCGCCAGATGCTCGTAGGTCGCGGTGACGGTGTTGCGCGAGATGGCGAGCGCCTCGGCCAGCGCGCGCGAGCCCGGCAGGCGGCTGCCCGGCGCCAGGCTGCCGTCGAGGATGGCGCGCTTCAGCCGGTCGTACAGCTGGCGCTGCATCGAGCCCGCGTCGCGGTCCTTCACGAGGGAGGATTCGAGCAGGTCTGTGGGGGAGAGGATAGGTCGTGGCACCATGAAATGAATCCGTCGTGGTACTTCCGTTGGAGCCACGTTGCGCGTACTTTACGTGCTCTCGCCCTGCCATTCCTGTTTTTCGAAAGAGCCTTCATGCCAGCCCGCCAGAACGACTTCGGCCAATCCATCGGCCCCGACGTGCCCGATTGGTCCCCACGCGCGCTGCCGCCGCGCCAGCCCATCGAGGGCCGCTTCTGCACGCTCGAGCCGCTCGATGTCGCCAGGCACGCCGACGACCTGTACGCCGCCTATGCGCAAGCGCCCGATGCACGCGACTGGACCTACCTATTCTCCGAGCGGTCCGCCGACCTCGAAAGCATCCGTGCCCACGCCGAACGCGCCGCGAAGAGCACCGACCCGATGCACTTCGCCGTCATCGACCGGCAAAGCGGCCGTGCGGTCGGCACGCTCGCGCTGATGCGCATCGACCCCGCGCACGGGTCCATCGAGGTGGGCAGCGTCACGTTCTCGCCGCTGCTCAAGCAGACGCCCATGTCCACCGAGGCGCAGTACCTGTTGATGAAGCTCGCCTTCGACGAACTGGGCTACCGCCGCTACGAGTGGAAGTGCGACAACTTCAACGAACCTTCGAAGCGCGCTGCGACGCGGCTGGGTTTCCAGTTCGAAGGCGTCTTTCGCCAGGCCGTGGTCTACAAGGGCCGCAGCCGCGACACCGCATGGTTCTCGATCATCGACAGCGATTGGCCCGCGCTGCGCACCGCGTTCGAGCGCTGGCTGGCGCCCGGCAACTTCGATGCGCAGGGGCGCCAGCGCATGTCGCTCGACAAGTTCCGGCTGGCTTCTTCTTGAGCGAGGCGCGCCGGGCCGGAATCTATTTGCCCGGCTTCTGCGCCTGCTCGCACTCGACCTGGATCAGTTCGCGCTCGTCCAGCGTCGCGCCGATGCGCACCGCGCTCAGGCAGCCGCCCCACACGCAGCCGGTGTCGATGGAGAGCAGGTCGGGGCGCGACAGCCAGCCCAGCGTCGACCAGTGGCCGCAGGCGACCGTGGCCTTGGCCGTCTTGCGCCCGGGCACGTCGAACCACGGCATGTAGCCTTCGGGCGCGGGGGCCGCGCTGTCTTTGGCCTCGAATTCCATCACGCCTTCAGGTGTGCAGAAGCGCAGCCGCGTCAGCGCATTGACGATGGCGCGCAGCCGCGCGCTGCCCGTGAGCGTGTCGTGCCATTGCGCCGGCTCGTTGCCATACATCGACATCAGGAACTCGCCCAGCGCCGGCCCGCGCAGCACCGACTCGACCTCGGACGCCAGCGCCAGCGTATCGCTCACCGTCCACTGCGGCAGCACGCCGGCATGCACCATCAGCAGATCGCCGTTGCCGATGTGCATGTGCAGCGCCATGGGCTGGCGGCGCACCCATTCGAGCAGCGCCTCGCTGTCGGGCGCGGCCAGCACCTCGGCCAGGGTGTCCTTGCGGCCGGCCTTGCGCGCGCCGTGCGCCACGCCCAGCAGGTGCAGGTCGTGGTTGCCGAGCAGGCTCAGCGCCGAGGCGCCGTAGCCCTGCAC
Organism: Variovorax sp. Root411; assembly: GCF_001425205.1. Lineage (GTDB taxonomy): Bacteria > Pseudomonadota > Gammaproteobacteria > Burkholderiales > Burkholderiaceae_C > Variovorax. The sequence goes on along the minus strand of NZ_LMDW01000017.1, from coordinate 177,951 downwards.
GCGGCGCAGCACCGCGAGTGAATCGGGGCCCCGGTTGACCAGGTCGCCCAGCAGCACGATGGTGTCGCGGCTGGGGGAGAAATCGATCTTCTGCAGCAGCCGCACGAGGGGGGCGTCGCAGCCCTGGAGGTCGCCAATCAAGTAAAGTGACATTCCCTCATTCTCTCCCTCAGTTCATGGATGTCTTCCTCCTGGCCTTGCTGACCACGCTCAACGCGTTGTTCGCAATGTCCGAAATGGCCCTTTCCACCAGCCGGCGCGCACGTCTCGCGGCACTGGCCGAAACGGGAGACACCGGCGCGGTGGCCGCGCTGAAGCTGATGGAGTCGCCCACGCAATTCCTCTCGACGGTGCAGATCGGCATCACCTCCATCGGCATGCTCAGCGGCATCGTCGGCGAGGCCGCCTTTGCCGAGCCGCTCGCGGTCTGGATGGAAGGCGTCGGCATGGGGCGCGGCACCGCCAGCGTCGCGTCCACCGCGGTGGTCGTCACCTGCATCACTTTCTTCACCATCATCTTCGGCGAGCTGGTGCCCAAGCGCATCGGCCAGCTCTACCCCGAGCCAGTGGCAGTCTGGGTGTCGCGCCCCATGCGCGGGCTGGCCAAGGGCGCCAAGCCTTTCGTGTGGCTGCTGGCAGGCGTCACGGCCACCATGCTGAAGCTGCTGCGCATCGATGCCAACGCGGCCCGTTCGGTCACCGAGGAAGAAATCTCGGCCAGCCTCGAAGAAGGCGTGGACGCCGGCGTCATCGAGCAGCACGAGCACCAGATGGTGCGCAATGTGTTCCACCTCGACGACAGGCGCCTGTCGTCGCTGATGATCCCGCGCGCCGACATCGAATGGCTCGACGCCTCGTTCACCGTGGAGCGGGCGCTGCAGCAGGTTGCCGACGCGGCCGAGCTCAACCTCGTGCATTCCTGGTACCCCGTGTGCCGCAACTCGCTCGACGACGTGGTCGGCGTCGTCAGCGTGGCGCAACTGCTGCGCCTGGGCTCCGCGTACCCCGGCGTGCTGGGCCAGGAGGCGACGCCCGCCGTGTTCGTGCCCGAGACCCTCACCGGCATGGAACTGCTGGAACAGTTCCGCACGCGCGCCGGCCGCCTCGTGTTCGTGGTCGACGAGTACGGCGTGGTGCAGGGCCTCATGACCCCGCGCGACCTGCTCGAAGCCATCACCGGCGAACTGCAGCCGGGCATGCAGGCCGACCCGTGGGCACGCGAGCGGCCCGACGGCGTGTGGGAGCTCGACGGCCTCATGCCCGTGTCGGAGCTGCGCGCGCGCCTGGGCATCCGCGAATTGCCCGATGAAGAACGCGGCCGCTACAACACGGTGGCCGGCCTGCTGATGTCCGTCTCCGGCCACCTGCCCGAGGTGGGCGAGCGCATCGACTGCGCCGGCTGGTGCTTCGAGATCGTCGAACTCGAAGGCCGCCGCATCGATCGCATCCTGGCATCGCCCGACCCGGCGGCGCCCCCGAAGGAAGAGTAGGGCGCGGGCCATGCTGTCGCTGCTCGCTCTCAGCTGCCCCCAATGCTCCGCGCCGTTGCCGCGCGCTGCCCGTTGGCGTACCGTCAACTGCAGCTACTGCGGCGCCACCGTTACCCGGGGCGCAGAAACCGTCGAACGAGAGAGTTTCCGCGCCGCGCTGCGCCGGGCCAATGCCGACGTGCCCGGCGGCCGCATCCTCACATGGCGCGGTGCGCGCTACCGCGTGCTGGCACCGCTGGCCACCGGGGAGCACAGCGAAGTGCTGTTCGCGGAACGCCTCGGTGCACTGCCCGAACGCGTCACGTTCAAGCTCGCGCGAGACAGCGCCGCCAACAGCGTGCTGCTGCGCGAAGGCGCGGTGCTCCAGTCGCTGCAAGAGCTCTCGGTGCCGGGCGCTGCCTATTTCACCCGCCGCCTGCCGCAGCCGCTGGGCGTGGGCATTGCCGAAGGCCTGGGCGACGGCGCCCGCCAGGTGCTGGTGCTGCGCCACCCGGCAGGCTTCTGGGGCAGCCTGCAAGACGTGCAGCAGGCCAACGCCCAAGGCATCGATCCGCGCCACGCCGTGTGGATCTGGCGCCGCATGCTCGAGGTGCTGGCCTTCGTGCACGGTGCTGGGTGGACGCACCGCGACCTGTCGCCCGCGCACGCGCTCGTGCACCCGCGCGACCATGGCGTGCTTCTTGTCGGATGGTCGCGCGCGCAACATGCCACTGGCACGGCCCACAACGCCGCCGCCGCACGCGACCTGATGCAAGCCGCCTGGACCGTGCGCGCCGTGCTGCACGGCGGTGCGGCCGGCGATCCAGGTTTCGGCGCTCACACACCTGCGTCGCTCGTGGCCTTGCTGCGCCAGTGCAGCGAAGACGCCGCCGCCTGCCAGCGCCTTGGCGCACAAGGCATCGAGCAAGCGCTCTCCACCGCGTCGCGCGAAGCCTTCGGCGCGCCGCAGTTCGTTCATTTCGATCCCGCGCCGCCGCACCGCACCGGCGCGTGAACCGCACATACGCACCAAGCTAGGAGTCACTTCATGGGCTACGGAAACTACTCGCATGCCGCCCACACGGCACTCATCGCCGACCGTGCCGCCAAGCCGGGCGCCGAAGTCTTCACCCAGCGCTCCACCCATCCGCTGATGAACCCGCAAGGGCTGAAGGTGCGCGAGTCGCGCGACAACGCCGACCATCCGAACTCGCTGGGCATCGTTTTCGCGCTCGACGTCACGGGCTCCATGGGCGATATTCCGCAGACTCTGGCGCGCAAGGAGTTGCCGACCTTCATGAAGCTGCTGACCGACTGCGGCGTGGCAGACCCGCAGCTCATGTTCATGGCCATCGGCGATGCCACCTCCGACCACGCACCGCTGCAGGTCGGCCAGTTCGAATCGACCGCCAACCTCATGGACCAGTGGCTCACCTGGAGCTATCTCGAAGGCGGTGGCGGCGGCTCGGGCGAAGAGAGCTACGAACTCGCCTTCTACGTCATGGCCCAGCACACCGACATGGACTGCTGGGTCAAGCGCAAGAAGCGCGGCTACCTGTTCGTCACCGGCGACGAACTGCCGTACCCGGCCGTCTCGCGGCACCAGATCGAAGGCCTCATCGGCGAGAAGCTCGACGAGGACATTCCCATCGAGGAAGTCATCGCCGCCGCGGCCGAAACGACGAACCTGTTCTTCCTGATTCCCGACGCCCAGCGCCGCCGCCGCTGCGAGCCGCGCTGGCGCGAGCTGCTGGGCGATCACGTCATCTGCATGGATTCGCCCGACGACGCCTGCGCCGTGGCCGCCGGCATCGTCGCCCTCACCGAAAAAGCCGTGCCCAGCCTCGAAGCGCTGGCCGGCGTGATGAGCGGCACCGGCATGGCCAGGGAACGCGTCGGCGGCGTGCTGCATGCGCTCGACGGGTATGCAGCGTTGCTTGACCCGAATGCGCCGCGCCGCGCGCCGCCGGCCGTGGCCATGGGCGCGGCAGGCCCGCGCTCCTCGTGGTGGAAGCGGCTCTTCGGCTGATGGCCGGGTGACCAACGACATCGCGGCAGCGGCCACGCGCTACGTCTCGCTGCTGGGCCTCGGCTTCGGGGATTGCGGCAAGGGGCTCTTCACCGACCACCTGTGCGGCGCGCTGCAGGCCCACACTGTCGTGCGCTTCAACGGTGGCGCGCAGGCGGGGCACAACGTGGTGCTGGCGGATGGGCGACATCACACCTTTTCTCAGTTCGGCGCCGGCAGTTTTCATGCGAGCGTGGGCACCGTGCTTGCGAGTCCGGTGGTGGTGCATCCGACGGCGCTGCGCGTCGAGGAAGCGGCACTGCGGCGGGGGGGCGTGGAGGACGCGTTCTCGCGCCTGCTGATCGATGCGCGCTGCCGCGTGACCACGCCCTTTCATCAGGCGGCAGGCCGTTTGCGCGAATGGGCGCGGGGGGAGGGGGCGCACGGCAGCTGCGGCGTGGGTGTCGGCGAAACAGTGCGGCATGCGCTCGCCGCACCCGACGAAGCGCTGCACTACGGCGACCTGTCGCAGCCCGCCATTGCCCTGGAAAAACTGGAAGCCTCCCGCGCTGCGCTGCTTCGCGAGTTCCCGCACGCGGCGCCCTTGCATGTCGATGGCGCGCGGGAACTGTCGGTGCTCCAGGACGACTCGCTCGCACAGCGCTGGCTCGATGCCGCCGCGCCGTGCCTGGCGCAGTCGCCGCCCGCGGGCGCGGACCGCATCGCCGAGCGTCTTGCGCGGCCCGGCGCCGTGGTCTTCGAGGGCGCGCAGGGCGTGCTGCTGGACGAGTGGCGCGGGTTCCATCCGCACACCACGTGGAGCACCATCTCCACGGCGGCGGTCGAGGCCGTGCTGCGCGACGTGGGCATCGGCGCGGCCGTGCAGCATTTCGGCGTGCTGCGCAGCTATCTCACGCGCCATGGCCCGGGACCGCTGCCCACGCACGACCGGGCGCTCGATGCGAGGCTGGCTGAGCCGCACAACGCCGATGAAGGCTGGCAGGGGGTATTCCGCAGAGGGCATCCTGATGCGGTGCTGCTGCGCTATGCGCTCGATGCGGGCGGCAAGCTAGATGGATTGGTGGTCAGCCACCTCGATGCCGTCGAAGGCGCCGGCCTGCGCTGGTGCGCCGGCTATCGCACCGCCGATGCGGGCCGCCTCGCATCGCTGCCGTCAGGCCGTGCGCGGGACCTCAATTATCAGCACGCATTGACGCGGCTGCTGCAGGGCGCCGAGCCCATCTACGAACCACATCCCATCGCCACACCGCATGCATGGATAGCGCACGCCGAGGCATTGAGCGGCCTGCCCGTGCGCCTCGGTGCTTTCGGCCCGACGCGCGAGACCGTGCGCGACCCAGGCATCTAGCATCTTCGGCGGCCCCGTTCACCAAGCCGCCCCATCCCCCAGCAACTCCCGCCGCGCCAGCAGGAACGCAGCGGCATTCCAGCTCTGCCCCGCCATCCCCATCGGCGCCAGCGTCCGCCCGTGGAACCACTCCGTGAACCGCCAGTCGTCCTGCGCGTTCGCTTGTGCCAGCCGCGCAAGCTCGGTCCACGCCTGCTGCTTCAGCCCCAGCCGCGCCAGCGCCATCACCCAGAACCCGCCGACGAACGGCCAGATTCCCCCGTTGTGGTACTGGTGCACGATGTTCTGTCGATGCCGCCCCATGTAGGCCCGCCACAGCTCGTGCTGCTGCGACAGCGGATGCAGCACCACGCGCAACGGGTACGGCTGCGATGCATGCGCCGCGTCGATGGTCCGCACGATGCGCTGCGCCATCGCCGCATCGGCCAGCCCGCTCTGTATCGCCAGCACGTTGCCGAACACATCGCCTTCGTCGCCGACCACCGCGAGATTGACGAAGCTCAGATACAGCCCCGGGTCGCGCCGGCCGCGCCGCGCGTAGTGCCGCAGCAGTCTTGCGCGGTGGTACTCGGGCAGGTCGCGCTGGAACGGATTGAACAGGTGGTTGAAGTGGTGCCGCGTTTCTTCGGCGTGCTCAAGTGCGAAACGGCGCTTCACGTCGAACCACAGCGCGTTGGTGTACAGCACGTAGCCCGAGCGCAGCATGATGTCGGCCCAGTCGCTGGCCTCGTTCTGCTGCAGCAGGCGAAAGTGCTGGTGCTCCTGCGCGAGCAGCCAGTGGATCGCGCGTTCGACTTCGGCGCGCCAGTGCGTGGCGCCCACGCCGCCATGCCTGCGCATGTGGTCCACCGCGATGAGCCACCACAGGGTGGCGTCGATGCAGCCCAGGTACCAGAAGTCTGCGTCCTGTCCCTCGGGATCGACGTACTTCGGGATCTGTCCGTTGGCCGCCTGCTGCGACGCGAGCGCGTCGAGGCTGGCCACGGCGCCTTGCTCCAGCGCGGGCACGCCGCTGCCGCACATGGCCATGACGCAGATGGCGGCGTCGCGGCCGAAGATGCGCGTGTAGCGCCGCGCCACGGCGGCCTCGGTGCGGCTGGCGGCCAGGATGCCGTGCGGCGTGAGGTTGCCTTCCAGCAGTTCGAGGGAGGCCCGTGCGCAGGCGTCGATCAGCGCCTGCGCGGGAGCATCGAGGTTCGGGGCCGGAGGCGTGGTCATGGGGTGGGCATGCGTAGGCTCAGGCCACCGGGCCGTCGTGCCTCGCTCACACGTTGCTGGTCGCGCGCACTTCCTCGATGGTGGTGTGCCCGGCCAGCACCTTCTCGATGCCGTCCTGCCGCAGCGTGCGCATGCCTTCCTGCAGCGCCGCCTGCTGAAGTTCTTCCGCACGCGCACCGGTCTGCACCAGTCGGCGCAGCGTTCTGGACATCGCCATCAGCTCATGGATGCCCACGCGCCCCTTGAAGCCGGTGTCGCCGCAATGTTTGCACCCCGTGCTGGTGTAGCTGTGCAGGTGCCCGTCGCGGCCGTAGCGCTGCATCCAGTCGTCGCGCACCGCCTTGCGCTGCGCCACGTCGTTTTGCTGCGTGCCGAATGCGTGCATGTAGTCGTTCAGCAGTTCGTCGACCGTCTCCGGGCTCGCGGGCGTGCTGCTGGTGCAGCGGGTGCAAAGGCGGCGCACCAGCCGCTGCGCCAGCACGGCCAGCAGCGAGTCCGCGAAGTTGAACGGGTCCATGCCCATGTCGAGCAGGCGGGTCACGGTTTCGGGTGCGCTGTTGGTGTGCAGCGTCGACAGCACGAGGTGGCCGGTCAGCGAGGCCTCGATGGCGGTCTTCGCGGTTTCCTCGTCGCGGATCTCGCCGACCATGATCACGTCCGGGTCGGCGCGCACGAAGGCCCGCAGCGCCTTTGCAAAGGTCCACTCGATGCGCGGGTTGATCTGCACCTGCCGCAGTCCGGTCTGCGTGATTTCGATCGGGTCTTCGGCGGTCCAGATCTTTCGCTCCGGCGTGTTGATGTGCATCAGCGCCGAGTGCAGCGTGGTGGTCTTGCCCGAGCCCGTGGGGCCCACGCACAGCACCATGCCGTAGGGACGCTCGACGGCCTTGGTCAACTCCGCGAGGTTGTTCGGCGAGAGGCCCAGCTTGTCCATGGGAATGGGCTTGGCCGTCGCCAGGATGCGCATCACCACGTCTTCGAGGCCGTTGTTGGTGGGGATGGTCGCCACGCGCAGTTCGATGCGGTGTTGCGGCGAGTACTTGGCGAAGTTGATCTTGCCGTCCTGCGGGTTGCGCTTTTCGCTGATATCCAGGTCGCACATGATCTTCACGCGCGCGACGATGGCGTTGCGGTAGCTGGGCGGCAGTTCCAGGTAGGTGTAGAGCAGGCCGTCGCGGCGAAAGCGGATGCGGGTCTTTTCCTGGCCGGGATAGCTTTCGATGTGGATGTCCGACGCGCCCTCGCGATGCGCCTCCAGGATCATGCTGTTGATCATCCGCACCAGGGAGTTGTCCGACTGCTCGATGGGCGCCTCGGGGGCGGGCGCGGCTGGGCCTTCCTTCTCGAGCGTCTGCAGCAGTTCGCTGGTGGCGGCCATGTCGAATTCGAGGGGCCGGCTGGGATCGAGGTTCGACGAAAAGACGCCGGGAGCGGAGGTCGTCGACTCGCCGATTTTTTCGTAGGCAGCGTGCAGCACGTTGTCGAGGTCGATGCATTGCCCGACGACCGGGGTGACCTTCATCTGCGCGATGAACTCCACCTCGTCCAGGGCCGAATGCCGGCTGGTGGGGTCGTCGATCGCAACCACGAGGCGCCCCTCGTGCAGCCGGAGCGGCATGACCTGCAGGCGCTGGGCCACGGCGTACGGCAGCTTGCGCAGTGCGTCGGCCGCCGCGGGGAACAGGTGCAGGTTGACGAGGGGATAGCCCATCTTGCGCACCAGCGCGGTCTGGAGTTGGCCCTTGCTGACGATGCCCATGCGCACCAGCGTCTGGCCCAGCGGCACCGTGGGATCGAGCTGTTGCCGCGCAAGCCCGGAGCGAAGCTGATCGTCGGTGATCATGCCCAGCGAAATCAGCGCGTCGCCGATCCGTGCGATCGGCGTGCGGCTCTGGGCTTCGAGTGCGCTCAGGAGCTGCTCGGGCATGACGACTTCAGTGGGGGGCATGGGCGATTTCCTGTCTGGTTTCGGACACAGCATCGTAGAGCGGGATTCATGTGCTTGCCATCGCTTCAACTTGTGAGTACGCAAGTTCTCACATCGGAACGACGCCAGCTGCTTGCAGGACCCGGGCCCTGAATCTCCTCTTGTCCTACGCGGGCCGCCCGCCAGCTGCCTAGCATGTCGGCGATGCGTCAATTGATTCTTGCGACAACCCTGGTGCTGGTCGCTGCCGCCGCAACGGTGCAGGCCGAGCCCGTCAAGGTGCCCGTCGACAGCGACGAGAAGGGCACCGTCTACGTGGCCCCCAACGTGAACCCGACCGAAACCTCGGCCACCGTCAAGGGGGCGAGCTTCGGCGTGCTGCGGCCGGACGGCAGCGGCACCTACATCGGCACCGACACCTCCACGCCACGGCCCACCTACTCGCTGGGTGCGAGCACCGGCGGCAATCTGTCGCTCTCGGGCGGTGTTCAGTCGGACGGCAAGGCCAACAACGGCGTAAAGGCCGGCATTACCTTCAGGTACTGACAGGAGGCCGCGCGCGCGTCAGAAGGTTTTGTCGGACCTACGCAGCAGGCTGCGCGGGCAGCGCCGGCGTCAGCCCGTAGCGCGACATCACCGCGACCAGCTTCGCCTTGTCGAGCGGTCCGCCCGCATTGACCACGGCCGCGACCTCGCGAAAGTACTGCGCGCCTATGTCCGGCGTGAGCACGACGATCGCGCGCGCCGTCTGCGATCCGACATTGCGAAAGCCGTGCACTGAGCCGCGCGGCGTCGACATCCATTCGCCGGGTGTCAGATCGCGCGTTTCGGCATCGACCGAATAGGTGACCGCGCCTTCCACGACATAGAAGAATTCCTCGTTGTCCCGATGGCTGTGCGGTGGCGGCACGTTGGCGCCCGGCGGCAGGGTGAGTTCGAACACCCCCATGCTCCCCGTCGCGGTGCCATCGACCAGATAGCGAATTTCGAGCTGGCCTGCCTTGATCACTTCATCGGGGTTCATGTGTTTCTCCTGTCGTTGGTGCCCAGGCGCTGACTCTACGGCGCTGCAGGAAAAAGATAAATCACCTATTTTTCTTTTCGCAGGCTCAGACCAGCGTGCCGTAGACGATGAAGCCGTCGTGCGTCGCGACCTTGTCGTACAGCGTGCGGCCGGCCGTGTTGGTCACATGGGTCTGCCAGTAGACGCGATGGACGCCCGCAAGCTTCGCGCGCTCGTACACGCCCTGGATCAGCTGGCGGCCCACGCCGCGGCCGCGCTCCGAAGGCAGCGTGAACAGGTCCTGCAGATAGCAGGTCGGCTCGAGCCGCGTGGTGCTGCGGTGGAACAGGTAATGGGTGAGCCCGACCAGGTGCCCGTCGCGCTCGGCGACCAGCGCATGCACCGGCTCGTAGGCATCGAAGAAGCGCTGCCAGGTGGCCTGCGTGATCTCGTCGGCAAGGGCTGTCGCACCCTCGCGCCCGTAGAAGGCGTTGTAACCGTCCCATAGCGGCTTCCATGCCGCGTAGTCGTCGGGCGCCGGAGGGCGGATCTGGAGGGGCGTACTCATCGCGTCTGTTGCCTGCATCTTGAAAAAATGCGATTGCAACACAACGCATGCCGCTCCCAACCTTCGGTCAGCTCGGCGCTATTGGCTGCTGCCGACCTGCTCCTGCGCCTTCGAACGGGCGCATCCAGGCGGCACCACCGCCACCGGCTGCGTGGGTGGCAGCGCCAGCCCCTCGGTCAGGGCGCCCATCGATTGCTCCAGAAAGTCGAGCATCGCGCGCATCGCGGCGCTGTTGTGGCGGCGCTGCGAATAGGCCGCATACAGCCAATGGTCGCGCGGCATGTGCTCGCGCAGCACCGGCACCAGCGCTCCGCGCTCCAGGTGCGACTGCGCCAGCGGCTCGGGCACGTAGGCAACGCCCACGCTGCGCAGCGCCAGCTCGATCAGCGCGACCGCGTCGTTGGCTTCCATGCGGCTGTGCACGGGCACGTCGTAGGGCCTGCCATCGGTCTCGAAGGGCAGGTGGGTGGTCGGCTTCGCCGAGAAACTCAGCACCTCATGGCGGCCCAGGTCCTCGGGCGTCTGCGGCATGCCGCGCTGCGCCCAGTAGGCCGGCGTGGCGCAGACCACCATGTCGAACTGCACCAGCCGGCGCACGATCAGGTTCATGTCGTCGATGCGCCCGCCGGTCAGGTGCACGTCGATGCCTTCCTCGATCAGGTCGAGGTCGTCGTTGGTGAACACCAGGCTCACGTACACGTCGGGGTAGCGCTTGATGAACTCGGCGATCACGTCCGAGAGCCAGCCGGCGATCAGCCCGTGCGGCGCGCTCATGCGCAGCCGCCCGCGTGGGTGTGAGCCGTGGGCCTGCAGGTCGTTCAGGGTGTTCTCGGCCATGGTCACCAGCTCGATGCTGCGGTCGAGCAGCACCTGGCCGGCGTCAGTCAGGCTCAGGGAGCGGGTGGAGCGGTTCAGCAGACGCACGCCGCTGCGGGTTTCGAGCTCCGCCACGTAGCGGCTGACCGTGGCTTTGGACATGCCCAGCGAGATCGCTGCGCGGGAGAAGCTGCGCCGGAACGCGACTTCGCGGAATGTTTTGATGAGATCGAGGCCGTCCATGGGTGGGCGCATTGTTCCAGCATTGGGGGTGGGGCCGCGGGGCGTAGGGGCATACCGTTGCCCCTTCAATCGCCGATACCTGCGTGGCTATACTGCGCCGGTCATGTCAAAAACAGGCGTGATCGGGATTGGCGTCCCGTTGAAATCACTGCGACGCAAGCCGCAGTCACCCCCGCAGGGTCTGCGGCTTTGTCGTTCTTGCCTCCAGTTTTGGCGGCTCGATGGGCGGGCGCGAGCCCGGCCGGTTTCACGCAAGTGGTTTCCCGGTACGCCAACCCGTCGAGCTGCCGCCCTCAATTGGCGTTGAGTGCGTCGGTTTCAGCAAAACGAAACCCTTGGGAGGCCATTCATGGCTGGATTCACCCGCGCGTCCGCGCACGTCTCTTCATCTACCGAATCTTCTGGAGCCAACAGCGTTGAAGCGCTTGCGCTGCAGGCTTGCGATGACATCGACGGCCTTCACGAGGTACAGCGTGCGTATGCGTGCCTCGAAAAACTCATCGTTCCGCAGGGCGTGAACGATACGGAAGAGGTTTATCCGACCCGCACCGAGCTCGGTGCGCTGGTGCGGGTAGTCAATGAGGAGATGCAGCGGAGGATTGAGACGGCCGACGCCACGATGCAGTTGTTGCGGGTTGCCTTGATTGAAGGCGGTGCGCGATGAATGTCTTCAAGGTTAACGATGCTCGGGTAGGCACGCAGTCACGAATCATCGGCAGGCAATCTGCTGGTGTCATTGATTCGTTGAACGCCATCTGTTCTCGCGCGACTATTCGGACTGTTGATTGTTCGGAAAATTTTCCGTCGGTGATGAAGAAAGTCCGACGGATGGGTCATGCCTTGGACGCCGCGCGTCCTCAACCGGCCTCGAAGCTTTTGATGAGTGCTTTGAGTTCAAGCAACGAGCTTTCAACCGCGGCGGCTTCAACTGCAGTCAACTCTCTCCTTGCTTCCAGGGTTGCGGCATTCACTTGCTCTAAGGATAGAACGATGGGGAAGACGGCATCGCTCCACGTGTGGTTACCAAGCACCCCGGTGACTCCCTCAATGCGTTGAATGAGAGCATTCAGACTGACTGCCTTTTGACGATAGTCGTTGATCAGTTTTTGCAGCACTGAAAACTGTCTAGCCAGAAATTCATCCATCACTTTCCTCGCTCTCATTTGGGTATGACTGTGACCACTTGACCGCGACCGCCTGTGACGACAGTCACACGACCATCAGGACTCACATGAACGGTCGTGTCCGGTTGATTGCCCGGAACAGACGTGCCGTTCTGGATTGCATCCTCGATCACCGAAGGTGGAAGACCGCGACCCTGCATTCTGTCTAAGGCATGCCCTGTGTAGTCTCGGCCATCGATACTTGTCGGCTCATTTGCACCAGGCTCCACCTCAATCGGGCTGCCTCGTTGACCCGTTGGCGTGCTCGGGTGCTTGTCTCCGCTGCCATCACCAGAGAACATCCGATCCCCGAGCCTCTTGCAAGCATCCTTGATCCCATCCACCCACGGCTGAGGCAGCAGCTTGGGCCATGGGATACCAGTTGGCTCGATGGGAATCCCGTCTGGGTCATAAGAACCGCTCTGCGACACAGGACTCGAGCCAACCGGAATTGGAATGCCTCGTGGACCGTAAACGGTCTGCAGACCTCTCGGGTCTGTTGCCCCAGGGGGCACCTACATATCCAAACCGGCTCCATCCTCCGCCGAGAGCGATGGGGTTGCTCCAGTCAAGTGATCATCTCTTTTGCCGGCCGAGAAGCGATTTGATAGCTGCAGCATGCAAATGGAACACTATCGAACCGAGCAGGAATCCTACAAAAAAGTAGATGTGATAGCTATGGCGCGGCATATCGTAAGCAGACCAAACCCCAACGCCGATTGAGAACGCCAGTGTTGGTAGCGCATAGGCGCGAGTGAAGGACTGCACGCTCCGAAATGCTAAGTACAGGAACATTGCCCCACCAAGTACCGCTGCAATAGTGAATAGATTTTCGCCACCCATATAGTCCCGCTCCTTATCGTCCTATGGCCTTCGGAATTCGCTGGTCGACCAGAGGCCAGCCATGCTTTCCGAGCCAGTTATTGAATCCCCGCCAGCCGCCTGTTCCTTCACCATACGTGCGCAAGATCACGTTGCCGTTCGCATCGACAAACACATTCCGAAAGACGTATCCGGGTTCGAACTGACCTAGCCCAAACTGCTCGGCCTGCGTTGGATACCAGCTTCGTTGAGAGTTGCATCTAACGGGAATCGTTAGCTCGGGTACACCTCTGGATAGCGACCCTGCTCAATCAAGCGCATGGCCCAAAGCCGAATTCGGCCTCTCCACGCCATCCAGTACTCCCCACTATTTCTAAGCTCCTCCGAGGTGGATGGATCCTGCGGCGATACGGTGATTCCCTGAATCGCCCATTCGTTCAGCGGCTCAAAGGCGAACGTCTTCCCCGCTTTCTGGAGCGTGAGTTTGCCGATCGGTTGCCATTCACCTTCTGGATTGAAATCCAATGAAACCACTAGATAGATGACAGCCGCATCATCCTCGGCGTCCTTCTTCAGAAGCATGTGGGTGCTAAAAGCCATATGTCACTCTACCAATCTTTTCCGAAGACACCACGATTCCTGAAAACAACATCCGGGTGATACAGGTCCTTTTCTCGATTTTGCTGATTGCGAAGCACTTGCTCGTGGCTCTGTTTTTGCACCTTCAATGCATCTTCAAGGGGGAGTTTGCGAGCTGGTCTGCACAGATCAGCCTCTGCCATTTCATGCCGATAGAACGCAACATCCCATGGACTTTCTTCACCCCGGCGCAGACGATCCAGCATCTCTCGATTTGGCGCATCAAATGGGTCTTTATCGAAGTCTGCTCCTTGAATTCCGGAGAGCCATCGCAAGTGGCCTTCAATCACCGGCAGTCCGAGATATTCGGCCAGCCCCAACGGGTCAGTGAACTTCAAGGGGTTCGCTGAGACATAACCAAACCGATTCCATCCGCCACCCAGCCCAATGGGGTCAGGCTGGCTGTACCGCCCCGTCCTCGCGTCGTATGAGCGGAAGTAGTTGTAGAACAGCCCAGATTCGTCGTCTGAGTATTGGCCCGGATACCGCAGGTTGAACTTCACCTCGGAGATGCTGGTCGTGCCCGGATTCGGCGTTGCGTCGAGGTTGGCGAAGCGGTTCTTCGCCGTGGTCGGCTTGTCTTCTCCGAAGGCGCTGTAGCCCCATTGCCACACCGCATTGCCGTCCGAATTCGTGAGCTTGCGCGGCGTGTTCAGGTGATCGCTGTGAACGGCATACGTGCTGCCGTTGATGATGGCCGCAATCGGCATCGCCCCATTGCCCGTCGGCAGGTAGATGTAGCTGGCCTGCCCCGCACTTTTCGTCCCCCCGCTGCCCACCTCCGCGATCAAGCTGCCCTGCTCGTCGTAGGTGTAGGCGTAGCCCAGCTGCTCGGCCTGCGTGGTGCTCGGGTTCCACAGCTTCGTGAAGAACGCGATCAAGCTCTGCATGAACCCCGGATCGGCCTCATCCCCCTGGCTCGGCGGATACAGCGGCTCGGTCTTGAACACCCGCTGCCCCAGCGCGTTGTGCGCATAGCGCGTGGTCGGGCTCGTGTCGGTTGCGCCTGTCGTCGCCGCCGCCAGGCGCCCCTCGGCGTCGTAGGTGTAGCTGCGCAGCCCATCGGTGAGCATGCCGCCGTTGGCGTTGTAGCCGTAGGCCACGCTCGTGCTGCTCGCACCGTTGAGGGTCTGGCTGAAGCCCGTGAGCTGGTTGCTGGTCGAGCCCACCGTGTAGGTGCGGCTGGTGGTCTGGCCGTTCAGCAGTCGCGTGCTGCTGGCCCGGTTGCCGTTGGCGTCGTAGCCGAAGCCGGTCGTGTTGCCCGTGGCGTTGAAGCCGGTGATGCGCCCCACGGCGCTGTAGTCCACGCTCCAGGTCACGTTGGCATTGGCGAGCGTGCTGTGCGTCGGATCGGTGTCGCCGGGCTGGTAGAGGTTCTGCGTCAGGCTCGTGATGCGCCCGGCTGCGTCGTAGACGTAGCTGCTGAACTCGGTGGCGGTGAGGCGGCCCGCGGTGTCGTAGCTGCGGCTGGCGGCGAGGCTCGGGCTTGCAAAGGCCCAGGTCCAAGCCGTGGGCTGGCCCAGAGGGTTCCAGGCGATGCCGCTGACGAGGGGGTTGCCGTTCAGGCTCAGGCCCGTCAGGCGCCCGCTGCTGTCGTAGGCGTGGGTGAGCGTGCCTCCGCCGTTGGGGTAGCCGATGCTCGCCAGCGTGCCGTTGGGGTTGTAGGCGTAGCTGACCTGCTGAACGCTGCCGTTGATCAGCGTCTGCTTCTTGAGCGTCACGCGGCCGAAGGCATCGCGGGTGTACTCGGTGGTGCCGCTGCGGTCGACGATCTCCGACAGGTACCCCTTGCTGTTGGCCGTGAGGTCGTAGCGCAGCGTGGTGGTCTTGCCGTCGGCGAAGACCAGGCTCGTGGGCCGCCCGAGCAGGTCGCGCGCGATGGTGGTGGCCTGGCCGAGGGCGTCGGTGATCTGGCTGGGCAGGCCCAGGGCGTCGTACTGGGTGCTGGCGCCGCCCGTGTCGGCGCTGGCCTCGGTGGTGGCGTTGCCCTGGGCGTCGCGGGTGTAGGCGGTGGCCACGCCCTTGAAGTCCTTGGCTTCGGTGACGGCGTCCAGGGCGTTGTACTTGAGGGTGGCGCTGGCGTTGGCCGCGTCGGTCACGGTCTTGACGCGGCGCAGGCCGTCCAGGCCGTAGTTCGTGCTCTGGTTCAGGCCGTTGGTTGAACGGGTCAGTTCGCCGTTGGCGTCGTAGCCGAAGCCCATGGTCTGGTTCGGGCCTTCGGTCTTGGCGGACAGGCGGTTGATGTTGTTGACGGTGCGCGCCACGCTCCAGGCGACGTTGCCGGCGCTGTCCTTGATCTGCTCGGCGGTGCGGTTGCCCATGGCGTCGAGGGTGTAGGTGCCGGATTCGCCTCGGTTGTTGCTCCAGCCTGTCAGGCGGTGGGCGGTGTCGTAGGGATACGTTAAGACGAGGCCAGTGGGCAAGGACACCGTCTCGACCGCGCCGAAGGGCTTGTAGGTCAGGACGGTGGTCTGGCCGCCCACGGTCTGGGTCAGCAGGCGGTCGCGCTGGTCGTAGGTGTAGGTGGTGACGAGGCCGTTGGGGGCTGTCGAACCAGTGACGCGGTTGGCGTTGTCGTAGGTGTAGCCGGTGACGTGGCCTAGGGCATTCGTCGAGGTAAGGGCGTTGCCCCGGGTGTCGTAGGTGTAGCTGGTGACTGCGCCGTTAGGCTCCGTCGCCGTATCGACCAGCTGCGAAGTGTTGTAGGTCCACTGCCAGAGCTGGGCCTTGTTGGTGACGGTGTCAGTGATGGTCTTCGACAAGACATTGCCACCAGCGTCGTAGGTGTAGGCTGTGGTGCGGCCGGGCTCCGTGACGAGCACGGGCAACGAGAAGGTCGTGTGCCATTGGGTCGTCACGGTCTTCGCATCGGGGGTGCCAGAAGCGTAGACCACGGTAGTCGGCAACCGACGGGCGACATCCCACGTCGTCGTTGTGATTGCGCCCTTGAAGTCGGTCTCGCTGATGATGAGGCCGTTGGCATCTTGCACACGGCCCGCGGCATCGCTCCCGCCTTCGCCTGAGGGCAGCGAACCTGCAGTAACGGCGAGCTTGCCCAGCGTCTTCCCGTACGAGTACGTCCTGACAGTACCCAGCGGATCCGTAACCGTTGCAGAGGAAGCGGCGGAATAGCTCGCGACATACCGTTCGACATTGCCGACAAGCCAGGAGGTGGTTGCCTTTCCAGTCCCGTCGTAGGCAAAGGTCGCCCACCGCGTACCCGCTTCGTCCACGATTCCCGTCAATGCATGATCAAAGACGCCGGCCTCATAGACAAATGAGCGCCCTTTTCCGTCCGGGTAGGTCACCCGCCCAAGCCTTTTTCCTGCGTCATACGCGTAAGTCAGTGCCCGGCCATCCGGCAGTAAAACACCAGTGATTTGACCATCGCCGTTGTAGGTGAACTGGATGCTGCGACCAAAGGGATTGGCAACTTGACCGAGGCGGCCCAGCGCGTCATAGGTATAGAGCCACAACCAGCCGTTGCGAGAACGCCTGACCGTCAACCTTCCATTCGGATCGAACGCCAAGCTCGAGTCGTCTTCGGCATTGACATACAGCCACGTCCCGTTCCCAAGTTGGGTGAGCGCATCCGCGCTATTCACAGCCACCCAAGCGGATGTTGATCCAGGCCGCGAGAAAGTCCTCCGATAGCCTTGGGGCAGTGTGACAGTCGCGGAGATTGGATTGTCGAGCGGACTGAACTGAAGATTGAACTCGTGGTTGTGCCTCCAGGCACGCCCGAAGTTGAGGTTCGGATTGATGAACTCTCGCCCCCAATTGCCTCTGAACGTTCTGACTATGGACAGCGGTTCCGAGCCGCCGTCTGACCAATCGACTTCCGATCGAATCTTGTCAGCATCTGGAAGATACAGCGGGTTGCGAGTGCACATGCCGTCGACCGTTCCGTCCGATGGTGGCTCCACAGGCGATGCCACGCAGAATCCCCCGTCAGGGGCCTCCAAAAATCCTCTGTCGCAATCGCACACGTCCGTTGCGCCGGTGCTGTTGAGCGGGCAACGGTACGCAGACCAAAATGGTCCTCCAAACCGAAAGCCTGCCTGGGGATTGCTCGCCGGGTACATAAGCCCCGACACACTTCCGTTGTTACCGGGATTCGGTGTCGGTGGGACACATGTATCAAGAACATATTGAGCCAACGGCTGGTTGTAATTCTTGACCCAATAGTCCCTGTATGAATCGCAGAACGCCGCTGGTGAGTCGTACCAATACGGCGGGTTGTTAGTGTATTGAATCCGCTTGGCCACACCTGCCGCAGCATGGAAGCACGGGAGGGCAATCAGCACCAGCAACAGGCTGCGCGCTGCGGCCTTCAACCCCTTCGACAGTTTCGGAACCTGCGAGGACGCAGCACCAAAACAGGTAAAGAAAAGCACTGCCGACCAACGGAGGACGCGCACCAACCATTCACCGAGACTATGACAACCAGTCGCCCATTGCGGAAACGAAACAAACTCGCGCGTCTGTCGCGACGCCGCCGCATTCATCATCACTCTCCCCCATGCCTTCTCATTTACGCGTCTGAGCATCTGCAGTCCACTCTTCACGAACCGCGACGATCAGCATTTCTCGGTCGGACCGTTACCTCCTCAGGTGACGCGCACCGCCACGCAGCGCACTCCGTACAAGTTGTTTCAGATTAGCCGAAAGGCCAAACCCCGACAACGACAAATCGATGGCCCTGGAAGGGTTTCCGACAAGATGAACACGAAAGCGCTCAATCCCCAGAAATTGCTGTTGTCGGTGAACGACTGTCGAGCGGCGCACGGTCGCGCAGCCCGAACCCATCATTGCCCGCGCTCGCACCAAAGTGCCGCGGCAACTGCTGCTACGGCGCCATCAGCGCCCGGTCATTCTTCAGAGAGCCCAGCAATAGCTCTACCTCGGCGTCTCGCTGCTCAACGATGATTCGACCGCTTCGAAGTAGCGCTGCACCTCGCGCAGCCAGATCTCCGAGGATCGCGGCTCGATCCGCGACACGCTGGCAGGCAGCGGGTCGCTTGCGGCTTGGTCCCGATCACGGGAGGCGAAGGCGGTGAATTGCTTGCGCATCCGTTCAGCATCGCTGGCAGCAGTGCGGCGGCGACCATCGAGTGCAGCCAGTCATCGAGCGCGGCAAGCGCGCGGTGATGTTCTAGACCTGAGTCGAGCGCGCACGCGCATCATCCACCGCTCGCTCGGAACGAAGCTGACGTCTTTCACAATTCGCACACCGATAAAGACGCAGCCAGGGCAGCAGGTGCATCCACCCACTGCGATGAATGCGCGCAAGGTGCGTGATGCTGCACGGACAAGCGACGAACAGATGGGACATGGAAGGTCTGTGTAGAAACAACGGGAGGAATTTCTTGTTCGATTCTTTCGTTACACCCTGTCGAATGCAACTCACCGATCTCAGCTATTTTTCGCCCTTGTGCCCGACTATGGCGTGGAAGGCGGCAAGCCGAAGTCTGTCCCCGCGAAGTCCTGCGGCACGTGCACGCTCTGTGAATCGCGCAGCAACACACCGCGCCTTTCCATCTCCCGCATCGTCCTGTTGACGACTTCGCGGGAAACGCCGGCGTAGGAGGCGATGACCCCCTGTGTGACGCGCTTGTCGTAGGCCTCGTGGCCGGCGGGGGCTATCTGGGTCATCTTGTGGAGTACACGGCCGACCATCTCTTCTGAAGAAAGCGAAGATATGCGCCGGATCTGGCGGCGCAGGACGTTCATGCGGGCAGCCTCTGCACCAAGCAGTTCCAATGCGATGCCGTGATGCCGCTCGCAAAGCGCTTTTATCGCCAACACGGGAACGAGGTAGATCGTGCAAGGAAGCACCGCGATCAATCTGTGGGCAGCCAGGTACTTTGGTTCGCTCAGGGAGCCGCCAAGATAGAAGTCGTGCCGGCGAATGAAATCCGTGGTCACTTCCGCATCTTCCTGCGCACCGTCACGGCCCTGGGCAACCACACGCACCAGCCCGCTTTCCACGCAGTAGAACGAACTGGTCCATTCGTTCGATGCAAGGATCGTCTCGTTGCGAGCGTATGAACGCAGCTCGCAAAGCTGCCCGATGGCCGAACGTTCCACCAGCGGCAAGCGGGCAAGCAATGGATGCAGATACACGCTGCGATGATGAAAGGCGACAGGTCGAAACGCAATCACCTGAATTAGGGATTCCTTCCTACAGCATCCCTTCGCGCGCAGCAGCTGCAGCCATTTCTATTCGCAGGCCTCCAGATCGATCAAGCCTTTCTGCATGGCATCTCGCACCGCCTGGGCACGCGACTTCACGGCCAGCTTGCGATAGATGCTCTTCGCATGCGCATCCACGGTGTGCAGCGAGCGATGGCTCAGTTCGGCAATCTGGCGGTTGCTCAGGCCTTGCGAAATCATTCGAAGCACGTCGAGTTCGCGACGCGAGAGTGCGCGGCCTCCAGCGCCTGAACTCGCCGATGGCGCGAGGCGCGTTTCCTCCGCCTGCGAAGAACCCCCAACTTGTGCCGGCAACGAGGCCGAAGACGGCGGTTCAGGCCCCAGGACCGCGCGCCCCCGTTCCACGATGCACCACGCGAGTCGCATCGCCATGGCCGAATCGCCCTCGGCAATCAGACGCATCAGAAGGACGAGTTCACGCTGGGCCGCTTTGACGAACAGCAAGGCTGCGGCGGTTGCGGCGGTCGACGAATCGATTCGTGGCACGCCATCGCCGTTACCGCCGACGCGCGGCTCGCCGCCGTTGGCCGCACGCACGGACGATGCTTCCATCGAACTTCGTTCGGGCCGCGCGGCAATCCGCTTGCTCTTTTCTTTGGACATCGATGCCTTCAAGTAACGGCGCGCGTTCAATCGTCCCCGGGTTTGCGCCCATGTGGGTCACCCGCCGGGTCCGGGAAGTTCTCGAAGAAGATCGGCTCGACCTGGTTCTGCTCGGCACGCACCAGGTTGTCCTCGGCGGGCACGAGGCTGCCGAAGTCGGTGGAAGCGAAATTGGCGGGCACGTGCACGCCTTGATCGTCGCGCCGCACAAGGCCGCGTTGTTCCATGTCGCGCATGGTCTTGTTGACGACTTCGCGCGACAGGCCCGAGTAGGAGGCGATCACCGATTGGGAGATGCGCTTGTCGAACGCCCCCGTGCTCGAGGGGGCCAGCACGGTCAGCTGGTGCAGCACGCGGCTCACGACGTCTTCGGTGGACAGCGCCGACATGCGACGCAGCTGGTTGCGCATGACGGCCATCCGTTCGATCGCGAGTTCCAGCAGCCCGATGGCCACCTCCGGGTACGAACCGCAGATCTTGCGCAACGCGACGACGGGAATGAGGTGCACTGCCGCGGGCAACGCGGCGACCAGCGTGTGCTTGGCCTGGTAGGTGTCCTCGGAAAGAGAGGGGCCGATGAAGAACTCGTTCCGGCGGATGAAGTCGGTCGTGATATTGGAGGCATGGGCGCGGCCCTTCGCCTGCTCCACCACGCGCAGCAGTCCGCTGGCCACGCAATAGACGCAATCGCTGGAGCTGCCGGCCGCGAGCACCACTTCGTTGCGCCGGTAGGAGCGCAGCTGGCTGCTCTGGACCAGCGCAATGCGTTCCGCCTGCGACACGTTGGCGAAGAGAGGGTTCAGGTACATGGCTGGAGAAGAATCGGTGCCGTGGGTCGAGTCACCCGACCGGCGGCTTGGATGAAGTGAGCGCGGGACGTTCTCGCACGCCTTCGCCTTCCTCATGCAACTTCGACAGCGCCGCCTCCGACGTGCGCAGCGCCGCTTCGAGCACTGCGTACTGCGCAGACTCCATGGAAATCCGCGCGCGTCTGGCGACGTGCGGGCGATCGAAAACGGCCAGGAGCGATTGGACCGTGCGCTGCAGCTGGCCAAGGTCTTTGCTCAGCCGCGCAAGGCGCAGCTCGAAGTCGGGCGGAAGTTTCACAGGCACCCCTGCGAAGGATGCGCCGGAGCGGCCGCCGCGGATCTCGCGGCCGGCTCGGTGCCACGCACGCCGTAGCCCTGCAGCCACCGCGCGCCCACGCGCGAGGCGATGTGCATGTCGTCTTCGCGCTCGATGCCGTCGACCACGACCTGGGCCGCGAAGTGCGTGCAAAGAGAAATCATGCCCTGCAGGCACTCGATGCCGAAGGTGTCGTCGCGCGCACGGCGCAGCAGCGACGCGTCGAGCTTCACGATATCGGGCCCGCAGGACTGCAGCGCGACGAGGTTGTCGTTGCCGCCGCCGATGTCCCGCATGGCGATGCGGCAACCGCGCAATTGCATCTGCACGCAGAAGTCGTGGGCGGCCTCGAGATCGGCGAGCGTGGCGCTGCCCACGATCTCGATCACGAGGCGGGAGGCCAGCGCGGGCTCTTCGTCGAGTGCCGAGCACAGCGACGCCCACCAGTGGTCGAGCTTGGTGCTCTGCGCGCAGATGCCCACGCCGATGTGCGCGCTGGTCTGCGACCGCAGTTCCGCCAGGGCCTGGCGCATCACGATGCGATCGAACGCGCGAGCCAGCCCCAGTCGCTGCAGGCACGGCAGGAACACCTCCTGCGCAAGAAGCGCCGGCTCGCTGCGGCTCGGCGGCAGACGCACGCGCCCTGCGAGGTAGAAAGTACTGGTATTGCCGCCAGCGTGCACCACCGGCTGCCATTCGAAGGAGAGCGCCTCGGTGCGCAGCGCTTCGCTGACGCGCACGGCGACGTCCATGTCGGAGCGGTAGCGCTGGCACCATTCGTCGGCCCTGTTCTCGCGCAAATCCGGAAACGGTTGCGCAGTCCACAGGGCGAACTCGATCTCCGACGTGCCGAGCTGCTCGGGCGGGCGCACCTCGATCCAGTCGGCATGCAACTGCACCATCGCGGCGATGCCCTTCGCACGCACGGGTTCGGCGCCAAGCACGGCAAGCAGCGTCTCGATGGGGCGGCTCCGGTGGCGCACGTCATGCGGCAGTTCGCGGATGTCGCGCGCGCCGCAGACGAACGCGTCGTTGGCCCACAGCAGGAAGCAGTCGTCGCGCAGCCGGGCCATGTCGGTGGCGGCCGAGGTGAGGAAGTGGGCGCCCAGACGGCGCTGTATTTCCAGGCTGGCTGCGGCTGCGAAATCCTGCCCGTAGGCTTCGATGAGGTGCGGCAGGTTCGCGATGAACACATAGGCGCAGGCCCTGCGCGGCGCAGTTTGCAGGGCGGGTGCGGTGTCGGCGGCATCAAACGGCGCGGCCCACGCGCTTCGCTCGACATGCTCCCCATGCGCGCGGCTTCCCGCTGTGCGTGGAGCCCATGCGACGGACCACGGAGTCTGTGGTGAGAGAGCGGCCATCTGATCCTCCTTCGAATCTCGTTTTATGAACCTTCCGGATGCTACGGATTGCAATGGTCGTTGACAGCGCTTTCGCTTCCCAACTGTGTTTCCCGTCACACCTGCCCCGGCCTCGCATCGCGCCGGCGAAAGTTTCATTCCCTTGGGCGCGCATGGAGTAGCGCACTCCATGCAGTTTTTTTCAAGATAGCCGAAAGGCTGCGCGCCCGCACGGCAGATCGATTGCACAAAGGATTCGGTCGATAAGCTGAAGCGAAAAGTACGCAAATCTCTGTTGCCGAAGGACGCCCGTGGAAAGCCGCCATGGGAGGACGCCGGTGGTGGCACTACCCGGATCAGTGAAGCACTCGTCGAAACTTCTGGTGATGCGCATCGTTCTTTGGAGTGCCGCACTCGTCGCACTGGCCATCCTCATGGGCGTCGTGTACGAGCAGGCTGGCCGCTACCGCGCGGCGCGTGACTTCCCCGCGCCCGGGAAGATGATCGACATCGGCGGGCGAAGAATCCAGCTGGATTGCCGGGGCTCCGGCTCGCCGACCGTCGTGTTCGAAGCAGGCCTGAGCGCCGACGGTTCGTTGAGCTGGTCGGCCGTCCAGCCGAAGATCGCAGCACGCACGCGCGCGTGCTCATACAGCCGCGCAGGGCTGATGTGGAGCGATCCTTCGGATGCGCCTCACAGCGCAAGTCAGGTGGCGCACGATCTTCACGCGGCACTCGCCCGTGCGGGCGAACGGGGGCCCTACGTGCTGGTCGGCCAGTCGCTGGGTGGGCTCTTCGCGACGAGCTTCACGAGGCACTTCGGCGCCGAGGTGGCGGGGCTGGTTCTCGTCGACCCCTCGCATCCGGACCAGGTCGCGCGCGTCGCGGACTTCATGACCGAGACGCGGTCGTTGCGCTCGCGCATCGCCATTTCGCTTGCATGGTCCGGCCTGCTGCGCGCGGCGGCCCCCTCGCTGCTGCCGCAGGCGCGGAACCAGACGGCGCGCGATGCGCAGGCGATCCGCGCCTTCGCGCCCAAGTCGTTGAGCACGCAGCTGGTGGAGAGCGATGCGACCGACGCCACGCTCGCCGAGGCCGGCGCCTTCCGCGACCTGGGCAACCGCCCGCTGGTGGTGCTCACCGCGATGGCGCCGTACACCGAGGCGGAACTCCGCGGGATGAAGATCACGCCCGGGCAGGGCACGCAGGTGCAGGCCATCTGGAAGCAACTGCACGAGGACGAGGCGACATGGTCCTCGCGAGGCAGGCAGGTGCTGTTGCCGAACGCCGGTCACGACATCCAGTTCGACGACCCGGATGCGGTGATCGACGCGGTGCTGTCCGTCGTCGCGGCGGTTCGCGCGGATCTCGGCGCCGGGCCGCACTGACGCAGCGGCGGCAGCAGCAGCGCCAGCGCCTTACCAGCGGACCTTCACGCCCACGCTGCCGTCGATGCCGCTCTTCGTGCGTGTGGCGCCACCCGAGGCCCACAGCTTGCCCAGCTCCGCGTACAGGCTCATGTTCGGCGTCAGCTGCAGCGTGGCGCCTGCCGCCAGCTCGGTGCTGGTGCCGCCGGTGCGCGTGGCAATGTCGGTGTACGCCGCGGGGCCGATGAAGCGGGTGACGTCGGCGCCGCTGCTGCTGCGGTAGACGTTGACCCGCACGTAGGGCTGCAGCAGGCCGGCGGGGGTGCTGATCTCGCCCTTGACCCGCACGCCGGCGCGCGCCAGCCAGCCGCTGTGGCTGTCCTGCTGCACCAGGGCGCCCGGGATGCCCGTGTCGTGCAGGCTCACGCGCTGGTGCACCAGTTGCAGCTGGGGCTCGACGGTCCAGTTCGGCGCGATGGAGAAGGCCTGGCCCACCTCGATGGAGGCCAGCAGGCTGTTGCCGCTGCCGGAACCGCCGAAGCCCAGCGTGGGTGCCGCCGTGTAGCGGTGGCGGCCGGCCTGCAGCACGCCGTCCACGTACAGGCCGCTGTTGTTCTTCCAGGTGGCGTAGGCGCCCAGGTACTGGTTCTGCAGGTCGCTGGAACCGGCCGCGTAATTCGCAAGGCCGCGGGCGAAGCCGGTCACGCGCATGTCGCCGTCGAGTTCGCCGATGTAGATGCCGGCACGCCAGTTGGCGTCGGCCCACAGGTCGGTGCCGGCCTGGAAGCCCGTGAGGCGCCCCTTGCTCGTGGGGCTGACGGTGCCGCTCTGGCCGATGGTGCGGTTCGTGCTGATCAGGCGGGCCCAGGTCTGGCGGTAGCCCTGGTCCGGCGTGGCCGTGTTGGCACCGGCCGGGCCGTCGTCACCCACGCGCTGATGCATGTTGCCCAGCATCGCCAGGTTGGATTGGCGCAACTGCTCGGGCAGCGCCGCGTACAGCGGCACTTCGGCGCGGTAGGTGGGCACGATCACGCCGCCGCCGCCACCACCACCATTGCCACCAGTGCCGCCACCTCCACCGTTCCCGCCACCGGTCGGCGGGACGACGACGGCGCTGGAGCGCAGGTACCAGTTCTCGCCCGCACCGGTCGCGTCGGCGGCGTACAGCCGGTACTCGAAGGCGCCGGCATCGACGTGGCCGCCCGCCAAGGCGAAGGCGCTCTTCGTGGTCTGCGCGGTGGTCGTGGCGCCGTTCAGCGCGCTGACGACTTCGATGCCGTTGCCGGCGGTCAGCGCACCCAGGCCTCCCAGGTTTGTGATCTGCACGTTGGTCGTGCCGCTGGCAATGGCGGTGCTGCCGCTGAGGACCAGCCGGTCGCTCGCGCTGGTGCTGTCGCCCAGCGCCGTGCCCAGGCGCAGCGTGCCGCCGTTGCCCACCCACGGGCCAGTGACCGTGAGGGTGGTGCCGGGTGCGCTGCCCAGCAGCGAGACGGTGCCGCCGTTGGCCATCGACGCAATGGTCTGGCTCTGGCCGGCCAGGTCCAGCGTGGCGCCCGAGGCGACCGTGAAGGCGCTGGTGCTGCTGAAGGTGTTGGTCGCACCGGCGCGCAAGGTGCCGGCGGCGACGCTGGTGGCGCCGGTGTAGATGTTCGCGCCGCCCAGGGTGAGGGTGCCCGCACCATCCTTCACGAGGCTGCCGGCGCCCGAGATCGGGCCCGTCCAGCCCATGTCGTGGCCGTTGGTGTTGAAGGTGCCCGTGCCGCCCAGCAGCAGGGCATTGCCCAGGCTCAGGCCGCCCGCGCCGGCGATGATGCTGGCCGTGGCACCGCTGTCGATGGCAACGGCGCCCGACAGCGACGCGCCGGCGTTCAAGGTGAGGCTGTTGCCGCCCCCCGTGAACTGCACGGCCGAGGCCCGGGTGATGCCATCGCCGCCCAGTCCGCCGGAGATGGCGCCGCTGCTGCTGATGGCGAGGTTGGCGCCCATCACGCCCACGCCGCCTGCACCGTTCGCGCCGCTCGGGCCCCCGTTGCTGTTGGCGCCGCCGACGCCGCCCGCCCCGCCTGCGATGGAGCCGCTGTTGGTGATCGTTGCCCCAGCGCCCGTGGCCCCCAGGCCGATGCCGCCGTCGCCGCCGCCGCCCGGCGAGCCGGTGCCTCCCGCGCCGCCGCCGGCGGCTCCGCCAGCGCCCCCGGCGCCAGCCGTGACTGCGCCTGTGTTGACCACGGTCACGGTGCTGCCGGTCAGCGTGATGCCGTTGCCGCCGGCGCCGCCGCCGCCGCCCGAGGCGTTGCTGCGCGCCGGCAGCAATTCGGACCCGCCTGCGCCGCCGGCCCCGCCCGCGATGGTGCCGCTGTTGGTGAACGTGAGGCCCGGCGTCGTGGCGTTCAGGAAGAACCCGACGCCGCCGCTGCCGCCGCCACCGCTTTGCGAGAAGGCGCCGCCACCCTGGCCCCCCGCGCCGCCAGTCGAACTGCCCGAGGCCGTGTAGTTGCCGAGCGGGCCGTTGAGGATGGAGCCATAGCCGCCCGCGCCGCCGCCGCCGGCCGCCCAATAGCCGTTGCCGCCCGCGCCCCCGGTGCCGCCGGTGTAGCTGTCGGGGGAGGAGGTGACGCTGTTACCTATCGAAAAGCCTTGGTACCCACCCCCACCGCCGCCGCCGTATCCGTTGCCGTTGCTGAAGTCGCCGGTCTGGGACTGGCCCGCGCCGCCGTTGTCGCCCTGCATCACGCCGGGGCTGACGACGTTGCTGCTGGTTCCTGCCGCGCCGCCCGTGCCCGCGGTCGCGCCGCCGAAGGAGCCAATGTTCGCGTTGGAGCCGGCCGTGACACCGGCATCGGTCGATGACCCACCGGCTCCTCCGCTGGCGCCCACCGTGATGTCGTTGAACCCGCCGCTGCCACCGCTGCCGTTGCTGCCACCCGCGCCGGCGTTCAGCGACGTGTCGCCAACCGGCTGGCCACCAGCGCCGCCAGCCGCCAGCGCCGGCCCGGTGCCCAGTAGCAGCACCGCGACGGCGACGGCCCCCAGTTCGCCCAGCCGCGCCGACCGCGCATGGCCGCGCGAGGTTTCGGGGGCGGCGACCCAAGTGCCGAGCGTTGGATTCCACAGGGTTCGAAAAATCTTGTTCATGGCTTCAATGGTCCGTTCGTTACCTGGCGGGCAGGCTCCCGTGCGCCGGAGCACTCTCTCTTGCGCTTGCAGATGTCTTGTTTTCTTTGTTTTCTGTTTGCAAGACAAAATGTAAGTACGCGTATGGTGCCGCGATATGCCCGGAACCGGGTACCCCTGAGGAGGCCGATGGGGAGTGCCTAGGGAGCGCCAGCCTTTGCCGTGACCTCTCGGCATAGCTCGCGAAGCGGCGGCGTAGGCCTCTTCGGGCTTGCCTCGAGGGCCGCAAGCTTCAGGGCGGAGCGCCGCTTGCCGCGGAACTCCCCTGAACGGTATCTGAAGGTAACCGATGTTTCGTGCTTGATACAACACTGTTCGGACCGTTGCGACCGAGGTGCGGCCTCGCTGGTGCTGCACCCGGGAGAGGGGGCGTCATTGCGTGCGCTGCTTCGCGACGAACTCCGGCGTCACCGTGCCCTGCTTGTTGCCGAATTGCGCGATCACGTAGTTGGCGAGCGCCGCGACTTCGGTGTCTGTGTAGGCCTTGCCGAAGGCCGGCATGTAGACCTCCTTGTCGTGCACGTGCATCCTCACGCCCTGCAGGATCATCTGCGTGACGTTGGAGCCATCGGGGTCGTTCACGCCGCGTGTTCCCAGCAGCGATGCGTTGGCTGTCTGCTGGCCTTGCCCGTTCCACTGGTGGCAGCTCGCGCATGCCGCAGCGAAGAGCCTGAGCCCTTGCTCGTGGCCCTCGGCCGTGTTGGCGGCCGGTGCCGCCGCGCTCGCCGCAACGGCCCACGGTGCCTTTGCATCGACCTCGATCGGCGCTTTGCCGGGCTTTGCCGGCACCGTGCGCAGATAGCTCACGAGCGCCGAGGCGTCCTCCGGCTTCAGGTATTGCAGGCTGTGTTCCACCGCCTCGCCCATCGGCCCCGAAGCCGAGCCTCGGCCCGCGGCATGCCCGGTCGTGAGGTATGAGGCAAGCTCGGCATCGCTCCATGCGCCGATGCCGTTCTTCGCATCTGACGTGATGTTGTAGGCGCGCCAGCCCTGGACCGACTCGCCTGCGAGGTCGTTGCCCCTTTCCATCGCGAAGGCAAAGTTGCGCGGCGTATGGCATTCCGCGCAGTGGCCGAGCGCTGTTGCGAGGTACTTGCCCTGGTTCCACGCCAGCGGCTTGGACGCATCGGCCTCGAATCGGGTGCTCTTGAAGAAGGCCGCATTCCAGAAGCCCATGGCCCAGCGCTGGTTGAACGGAAAGCCCAGGTCGGCCTCCCTGTTCGGCTGGTTCACCTTGGGCAGGCTGAAGATGTAGGCCTTGATCGCGAGGATGTCCTTGCGGCTCAGCGCGGTGTACGAGGTGTACGGGAACGCCGGGTACAGGCGCTTGCCGCCCGCGCCCACGCCGTCGTGCAGCGCGCGCACGAACTGGTCGTCGCTCCAGTTGCCGATGCCCGTGGCCGCATCGGCCGTGATGTTCGACGAGTAGATCGTGCCGAAGGGCAGCACGAAGGGCAGGCCGCCCGCAAAGGGCTGCCCCTTGCCGGGCACCGTGTGGCAGGCGATGCAATCGGCGGCCTTGGTGAGGTATTCGCCGCGCACCAGCAGTGCCGCATCGGCCGGCGCACCGGCCAGCACCGGCGCCTCGCCCTCGGAGCCGTCGGTGCGGTTCAGAAAGAAATACAGCGCCGCGCCAACGACGAGCAGCACCACCAGCACCTTGAAGAGCCGCTTCATGCCGCGCTCCTTGCGCCGTGCCCGGCATCGGCGATCTTTTTCTTCAGCGCTTCCTTGTCCTGCGCCAGCAGCGCACGGTTCACCGGCAGCGCGCGCAGCCGCACGCCCGTGGCCGCGAAGATCGCGTTGGCGAGTGCGGGCGCCGCAATGGCGGTGCCGACCTCGCCGAGCCCGCCGGGCGCCTCGCCGCTCTTGACTGTGTGCACCTCGACCGGCGGCGCCTCGTTGATGCGCAGCATCCGGTAGTCGTGGAAGTTGCTCTGCTCGATGGCGCCTTCGCGCACTGTGATTTCGCTGAAAAGCGCGGCGCTCAGGCCGAACAGCAGGCCGCCCTGGATCTGCGCCTCGATCGAGCCCGCGTTCACCGCAATGCCGCAGTCGAGCCCGACCACCGCGCGCCGCATGCGCACCTCGCCTTGCGGCGTGACCTCGACCTCGACGATGGCGCACACGCGGCTGCCGAAGGCATCGCCCACGGCCACGCCGCGCCCGACGCGGGCCGGCAGCGTGCCCTTGCCCCAGCCGATCTTGTCGGCGGCCAGGTCGAGCACCGCGAGGGTGCGCGGGTTCTTCTTCAGCATCGCGCGCCGGTAAGCCACCGGGTCTTTCTTCGCGCGCTGCGCCAGCTCGTCGATGAAGCTCTCCATCACGAAGAGGTTGTGCGTCGGCCCCACGCCGCGCCACCAGCCGACGTTCAAACCGGGCGGCATGTCGTGCCGCACCCACTCGACCTTGAGGTTAGGCAGGTCGTAGCAGGGCTCGGCCACGCATTCGATCAGGTCGCTGTCCATGCCGTCCTTGCCCATGAAGGCCGGGGCCCAGCGGCCCAGCACCGTACCGCCCGCGATGCGGTCGCCGAACCAGAGGATCTGGCCGTCGCCGTCGACCACGGCCGAGATGTCGTCGTGGTACATCGGGCGCACGATGTCGTGGCGGATGTCTTCCTCGCGCGTCCACACCACCTTGAGCGGGTAGGGCACCTGCTTGGCGAAGGCCACCGCCTGCTCGACCGAATCGGTCTCGAGCCGGCGTCCGAAGCCGCCGCCCAGGTACTGGTTGTGCAGCACGACCTTGTCTTCCGCCAGGCCGGCGACCTTGGCCGCCGCGCTCACGCAGCGCGTTGGCACCTGCGTGCCGACCCAGATCTCGCACTCGCCGGGCCGTACGTGCACCGTGGTGTTGAGCGGCTCCATCGTCGCGTGGGCCAGCATCGGCAAGTCGTACGTTGCCTGTACCAGCGTGCCCTCGGGCCGCTTGCCGGTTTCCTTGCCGATGATCGCCTTGTCCTTCGCCAGCGCACCGGCCAGTGCCGCGCGCAGCTGCTGCGTGGTGAGCGCGGCGTTCTGCCCGGGCGTCCACTGCACGTTCAACGCATCGAGACCCCGCTTCGCAGCCCAGAAATGCTCGCCCACCACCGCGACCGCGTCCTTGATGCGGAGCACGTCGATCACGCCGGGAATCGCACGCGCCGCCTTGTCGTCTACCGAGGCCAGTACGCCGCCGAGCGTGGGGCAGGCCTTGACCGTCGCCACCTTCATACCCGGCAGGCGCACGTCGATGCCGAACTGCGTGCTGCCGTTGACCTTGCCGGCCGAATCGACGCGCCGCAGCGGCTGGCCGATGAGCTTGAAATCCTTCGGCTCCTTCAGCGTCACCTTGGTGGGCATCGGCAGCTTGGCGGCCGCACCGGCGAGCGCGCCGAAGCCGAGTTGCCGGTTCGACGGCGCGTGGCTCACCACGCCGCGCGCGACCGTGCAGCTCGCAGCATCGACCTTCCACTGCGCGGCGGCAGCGCTCACCAGCAGCGTGCGCGCCACCGCGCCGGCCTCGCGCAGCACGCCGTAGGTGCCGCGCGTGCTGGTCGAGCCGCCGGTGATCTGGCCGCCGAGCAGCGGCATGCCGTACAGCGCCTCGTTCGGCGGCGAATGCTCCACGCGCACTTGGTCGAGCTCGACGCCGAGCTCCTCGGCCAGCAGCATCGCCGAGCCGGTGTAGATGGCCTGGCCCATCTCGGCCATCGGCATCACGAGGCGCACGCCGCCATCAGCATCGATGCGAACGAAGGCATTCGGCGCGAATGCGGGGTTGCCATCCGCCAGCGCAGCGGCCGCGTCGGCGGGCTGCTGCCGCGGGCTGATGGCGGCAAGGGCCTTGCTGCCACCGACCCATGTGAAGGCCAGCGCAAGGCCGCCGGCCTGCAGTGCGCCGCGCCGGCTGATACCCGCGGTACCCACGGCGGCCGGCTTCACGATGCGCTCCTGACAGGCATCGCGACGACCGACTGGAGCACCTCGGCCTTGCCGGTGGCGGCCTGCTTGATGGCCGCGCGAATGCGCGAGTAGGTGCAGCATCGGCAGATGTTGCCCGACATGGCCATGTCGATGTCGGCGTCGCTCGGGTTCGGCGTGCGCTGGATCAGCGCGGCCGCGGACATGATCTGCCCCGACTGGCAGTAGCCGCACTGCACCACGTCGACGTCGAGCCACGCCTTCTGGATGCTCTTGCCGGCCGGTGTCTGCGAAACGGCTTCGATGGTGGTGACGGCCTTCTTGCCGATGGTGCCGATCGGCAGCACGCACGAACGCACGGGCTGGCCGTCGAGGTGCACGGTGCAGGCGCCGCACTGCGCGATGCCGCAACCGAACTTGGTGCCGGTGAGGCCTACGACGTCGCGCAATGCCCAGAGCAGCGGCATGTCGTCGGGAGCGTTGAGGGCAACGGACTGGCCGTTGATTTGAAGATCGATCATGGGCCCGCCTTTTTTCTGGTTCGCCGTGGGTGGCAGCGAACCATAGCGCGACTTCGCAAAGCGCGCTCGGCGGGCAACGCAGCACTCAAGCGGGCTGCTCGGGCTTCATCGAAGCGTGCTCATTGCAAGCACCCGAAGGTATTCATCGCCGTGCGAAACGGCGGTCGGGTCCGCGCAGGATCGTCAGGCAGGAGCCTTCTGCTGTGCGGGCGCCTGCAGCGGCGGCGTGCCGGTCTTGAACATGCCCGCCAGCTGCTTGCGAAATTCGGGCGTGTCGGTGTGGCCGTGGACGGCCACGGCGTGCTGGACGGCGGCATCGAGCAGTTCGCTCTCGCTGTCGGCGGACAGCGCGACGCTGCAGTTCATCGTGCTTGGAAACTCGCGGCAGTCGATGTATTGGCGTGACATGGCAGCTCCTGGAATGTCCTCACGGACGTGCTTCGAAAATCAGGTTGAAGGGCGTCTCGCTGGCGCGGCGGAAATGCGTGAATCCGCCCTGCGTGACGACGTCGCGCAGGCGCGCCTCGCCCGCCTGCGCACCGAGGCAAAGGCCCACCTCCTGCGAGCGCGAGGCCGGCGTGCAGATGAAGTTCGACGCCGAATAGAACACGCGCCCCACGGGGTTGATGTTGTCCTCCAGCCGGTCGTTGGCGAACGGCTCCACGAGCATCCACGTGCCCTGCGGCTTGAGGCTTCGCCGCACGTGCGCCGCCGCGCCGACAGGGTCGCCCATGTCGTGCAGGCAGTCGAAGAACGCAACCAGGTCGTAGTCTTCGCCGGGAAAGTCCTTCGCGCTCGCGACCTCGAAGCGCAGCCGCTTCGCGTCGTCGATGCCGGCCTTGCGCGCCGTTTCGCGCGCGCGTTCGATCGAGGGCGCGTGATAGTCGAAGCCGACGAAGCTGGACTCCGGATAGGCCTGCGCCATCAGCAGCGTCGATGCGCCGTGCCCGCAGCCCACGTCGGCCACGCGCGCGCCGCGCTCCAGCAGCGGACCGACACCTTCGAGCGCCGGAATCCACTGGCTCACGAGGTTGGCCGCATAGCCGGGCCGGAAGAAACGCTCGGTGCCATGGAAGAGGGCGGGGTCGTGTTCGTGCCAGCCGATGCCCAAGCCCGTGCGCATGGCCTGCACCATCTTGGGAATGGCCTTGAACTGCGCCACGGCGATCTGGAAGGCGCCGGGCACGAAGGCGGGGCTGCCTTCCTCCGCGAGCGCGAAGGCCTGCTCCTCGGACAGCGAGAAGAGCTCGCCCTTCGGCTCGTACTGCACGTAGCCGCTGGCAGCCTGGGCCGAGAGCCATTCGCGCAGGTAGCGCGGGTCGGTCTCGGTGCGGCGGGCCAGTGCCTCGGCGGTGGCGGGGCCTTCGGCCAGCGCCTTGTACAGGCCCAACTGGTCGCCTACGACGATGGTGGCCGCGTGCATCACGGCACCGATGTCGTGGACGAAGTTACCCATGAACGCGTTAAGCCGTGTTTCGTCGATAGCCATGTGTATCCCCTTCGCCGGCCGGCGGCATACGCGGCGCTTGCCTGCCTATACTGGACCGGCGGCAAAGGGCCTGCGAGCATCCTGCGTCTCGATGCATGCAGGCGCCATACGCAGCAATGCGTATGTGCCGTGAAAGGGGCATGCCATGACGCACCTGACGCGCAACGACTGCGCAAGCGCACTTCGCCTGCTGGAGCAACTGGAGTCCGGGCATTCGCCCGTGCGGCATCGCGACGTCGGCAGCAATGGCTTGCGCACGACCCTGCACTTCGCCAAGGCACCGGGTCGGCGCGAACTTCGCCAAGCCGAACTGCAGGCCGACTACTACCGGCGCGCGGGGTTGGAGCATGCGGTGGCGGTGGCCTTGCTTTACCGGCTGGCCTGCCGTGCCGATGCGCCGTTGCCCGATGCGCCGGCCGCGAGTTCACTGCCCCCCGGCCTCACGCCCCGCGAAGGCGATGTCATGCACTGGCTCTCGCGCGGCAAGACCGATGCCGAGATCGCCGCCCTGCTGGCGATCAGCCCGCGTACCGTGCACAAGCACCTGGAGCACGTCTACGTGAAGCTGGGCGTCGAGACGCGCACGGCGGCCGTGCTGCGCTCGCTCGGCATGGGCGGGCCCGACATGCGCTGAAAAGTGCCTGCTGCGCGGCCTGCGGCCCTAGCTTCGCCGCGACCCAGCGGCGCGTGCCTTGCCAGGCAGCAGGTGGTCGAGCGGCAGCGCCGTTTCCGACTTGATCTCGCGCAGCACGATGCTCGAGCGCACGTGCGTCACGCCGGGCAGGCTGAACAGCACCTCGTGCAGGAAGCGCTCGTAGTGCTTCATGTCCGGCACGGTCACGTTCAGGATGTAGTCCGCGGGCCCCGTGGCCGACACGCAGCGGATGATCTGCGGGCTCGCGGCCACGGCCTCCTCGAAGCGCTGCACCATCGCCTCGCTGTGGCGATCGAGGTTCACCTCGGCCACGGCCGACACGTGCAGGCCCACCAGTTCAGGATCGACCAGCGCCGTGTAGCCGCGGATGACGCCGGCCGCCTCCATGTCCTTGATGCGCTTCCAGCAGGGCGTGGGCGACAGGCCCACGGTCTCGGAAATCTGCTGCACCGTCTGGCGGCCGTCATGCTGCAGTGCAGAAAGAATCTTGAGGCAATGCTCGTCAAGAGAAAGAGAATCGACGTTCATGGCGCGCTCCGAGAAGATTATTCTTCAAACAAGGGTTGGCGCCAGTGTATTGAAGAAGCACTTCCGCGGTGCATCGCAGAACAATTCCGGGCATGAACGCCCCACACAACGCGACCGCGCTCAAGCGGCCCGGCTACCAGCTCTCCGACAACCTCTGGGCCCCGTCGGGCTCGGTCTTCCTCACCGGCACGCAGGCACTGATCCGCGTGCTGGTGATGCAGGGCCGGCGCGATGCGCAGCGCGGCCTGCACACGCAGGGCTTCGTCAGCGGCTACCGCGGCTCGCCGCTGGGCATGGTCGACCTGGCAATCTGGAAGGCCGGCGAACGGTTCAAGGAAACGGGCATCCGCTTCGTGCCGGCCGTCAATGAAGAACTGGCGGCCACGCAGGTGCTGGGCACGCAGCGTGTCGAGTCCGACCCCGAGCGCACCGTCGAAGGCGTGTTCGCGATGTGGTACGGCAAGGGGCCGGGCGTCGACCGCGCGGGCGACGCGCTCAAGCACGGCAATGCGTATGGCTCGTCGCCGCACGGCGGCGTGCTGGTGGTGGCGGGCGACGACCACGGCTGCGTGTCGTCGTCGATGCCGCACCAGAGCGACCACGCCTTCATGGCCTGGCGCATGCCGGTGATGCAGCCCTCGTGCATTGCCGAGTACCTGGAGTTCGGGCTGTACGGCTACGAGCTGTCGCGCTACTCGGGCGCCTGGGTCGGCATGGCTGCGTTGTCGGAGGTGGTCGAAAGCGCGGGCACCGTGGACCTGGACGTGGTCAACGCGCGCGTCGAGGCCTGGGAAGACGCCGACACCGTGCGCGCCGCCACCGGCCATCGCGCGCCGGCGGACGGCCTGCACTACCGCTGGCCCGACCTGCCTTCGCTGCGCATCGAATCGCGGCTCGAAGACAAGCTCGCGGCCGTGGCCGCCTTCACCAAGCGCAACAGCATCGACCGCCACGTCATCGTGAGCGAGCACGCGAAGGTGGGCATCGCCACCTGCGGCAAGGCGCACCACGACCTGATGGAGGTGCTGCGCCGGCTCGAACTTTCGCCGGAGCAACTGGCCCGCGCCGGTGTGCGGCTCTACAAGATCGGCCTGAGCTTTCCCGTCGAGCAGACGCGTATCAAGGCCTTTGCGCAGGGACTCGAAGAAATCCTCATCGTCGAGGAGAAGGGCGCGGTCGTCGAGACGCAGCTGCGCGACATCTTCTACAACGCACCGGCCGATGCGCGGCCCGTGCTCGTGGGCAAGCACGACCGCGAGGGCCAGCCGCTGGTGTCGGCGCTCGGCGAGCTGCGCCCCTCGCGGCTCATCGAGCTGGTCGCGCACTGGCTGGCCGTGCACTTCCCCGACAACCACGACCTGGGCGACCACCTGCAACATGTGCGCGACTTCACGCCGCCCGAGCTGCTCGGCAACGCGAGCGATGCCGTCAAGCGCGTGCCGTACTTCTGCGCCGGCTGCCCGCACAACACCAGCACCAAGGTGCCCGAGGGCTCGACCGCGCGCGCCGGCATCGGCTGCCACTTCATGGCCAACTGGATGGACCGCAGCACGGCGGGGCTGATCCAGATGGGCGGGGAGGGCGTCGACTGGATCTCGCACGCGATGTTCACGAAGACGCCGCATGTGTTCCAGAACTTGGGCGACGGCACGTACTACCACTCGGGCTACCTCGCGATCCGGCAGGCCGTGGCGGCCAAGGCGACGCTCACCTACAAGATCCTGTTCAACGACGCGGTGGCGATGACCGGTGGCCAGCCTGTCGACGGCGCGATCAGCGTGGACGCCATTGCGCGCCAGGTCGAGTCCGAAGGCGTGAGCAAGGTCGTCGTCGTCAGCGATGAAATCGGCAAGTACGACGACATCAAGGACCGCTTTCCGAAAGGCACCGAGTTCCACGACCGCGCCGCGCTCGACGACGTGCAGCGCCGCCTGCGCGAAATGGCTGGCGTGACCGTGCTCATCTACGAACAGACCTGTGCGGCCGAGAAGCGCCGCCGCCGCAAGAAAGGCGAACTGGCCGATCCGCCCAAGCGCCTGTTCATCAACGAAGCCGTGTGCGAAGGCTGCGGCGACTGCGCCGTGCAGAGCAACTGCGTGGCAGTGCTGCCGCACGAAACGCCGATGGGCCGCAAGCGCAAGATCGACCAGACCAGCTGCAACAAGGACTACTCCTGCGCCAAAGGCTTCTGCCCCAGCTTCGTGGGCGTGACCGGCGGCAAGCTGCGCCGCAAGAGCGGCGCGCTGGCCGCAGGGCGCGATGCCTTCCTGCACCGCGTGGCCGCGCTGCCGCACCCTGATGCGCACGTGTGGACCGCGCCGTACGACCTGCTCGTGACCGGCGTGGGCGGCACCGGCGTGGTGACCGTCGGCTCGGTGATCGCGATGGCCGCGCACCTCGAAGGCAAGGCCGCGAGCGTGCTCGACTTCATGGGCTTCGCGCAGAAAGGCGGCTCGGTGCTGAGCTTCGTGCGGCTGGCCGATTCGCGCGAGCGGCTGCACCAGGTGCGCATCGACACACAGCAGGCCGACGCGATCCTCGCCTGCGATGTGGTCGTGGGCGCGTCGGCCGATGCGCTGCAGACCGTGCGGCACGGACGCACGCGCGTGCTCGCGAACATCCACGAGATTCCGGTGGCCGAGTCACTGCGCAACCCCGATGCCGATCTGCACGTGGACCTGCTGCTGGAGAAGATGCGCTTCGTTGCCGGCGAAGAGCAGGTCGAGACCTTCGACGCGCAAAGCCTCGCGGAAGAATTCCTCGGCGACACGCTGGCGGCGAACATCGTGGCGGCGGGCTATGCATGGCAGCGCGGCTTGGTGCCGCTGAGCCTCGAGGCGCTGATGCATGCGATCGAACTGAACGGCGTGGCCGTGGCGGCCAATCAATCGGCGTTCTCGCTGGGGCGGCTCGCGGCGGGCGACCCTGCGGCGCTCGACCAGTTGCGCGCAGCGCCCACGGACGCACACGCGTCACAGGTCGACGAACGCCCGCTCGACGTGCTGATCGCCGATGCACGCCGCCACCTGACGGGCTACCAGAACGCCGCGTGGGCAGACCGCTTCGAAGCGCGCATCCGCAGCCTGCGTGCGCGCGAAGCTGCACTGGCGGGCGGCGATGCGAGCCTGCCCTTCACGCGCAACGCGGCGCGCAGCCTGCTCAAGCTCATGAGCTACAAGGACGAGTACGAGGTGGCGCGGCTCTACACGGACGGCGAGTTCGTGAAGAAGCTGTCGGAGCAGTTCGAAGGCGAGCTGAAGCTCGAATTCCACATGGCGCCCCCGCTGGTCTCGCGCGCCGCGAACGGGCATGCGCCCACCAAGATCCGCATCGGCGGCTGGATGCTGCCCGCCATGCGCTGGCTGGCGCATGGCAAGCGGTTGCGGGGCACGGCGTTCGATCCGTTCGGGCGCACCGGCGAGCGGCGCACGGAGCGTGAGCTGATCGCGCATTTCGACGGGCTGTTCGATGCGATGGCCGGCGAACTCTCGGCTGGCAACCAGGCAACGGCCGCGCGCATCGCGGCACTGCCGCTGTCGATTCGCGGCTTCGGCCACGTCAAGCTCGCGAACCTCGAAGCCGCGAAGGTGCAGGAGGCGGAGCTGCTGCACCGGTTTGCACCGACGCACTATGCGAAGCCGGAGCGTGCGCCGGGGGCGGGGCAGATTCGGGGGATTGCGATCGTGGCTGGTGCGCGATAGCGGCCGCCTTGATGAGCTTGTCGCGCGGGCTGTGTGGCCACCGCGGGACTTCAAAAAAAGTCGATCAAAGTTGTTGACGATTGTGTAAAAACTATTTACAGTCCAATCCACTCAACGCCAACAGGACACATCGTGAAAGCCGCACAGATCCGCATCTACAGCACCTGCCCCGCATCGGGCGATGTGTTCGTGCGTGTCGCATCGCATGACGGCCTTGGCTTTGGTCTGCTGCTGTCGTTGCAGCAACTCAATCAATACCCGTACCCCATGCAAGAGCCGCAGGCCAATCTGTGGTCGAACGATTGCAAGGATCAGGTGCAACCGGGTGGAGGAAGCGCGTAGGCGCAGACCTCCCAAGCTCTCTCAAGCAGAGGCCCGGACACCGCAAGGTTCCGGGCCTCTTTGTTTTTGCCTCACTCATTCCTTTCAGGCAGCGATCGTGCTGCATGACATCGGGCTCCAGCCCCGTGAATGCTCTTTAAAAATTCGCAAGCAACGAGGCGAGACCGGCCACTGGAACGGATCGTCGCCTCACATCACCTATTCAGCCCTGGTGACGAAACTGGCAAACGTGTCCGCCTTAGAAGCGGAATTCTGGGAGTTCGAGTCTCCCCCGGGGCACCAATTTTTCTTCTGATTCTTCTCTGGGTGTAGTGTCAATCTGGTAGACGGCCTGCCTTGGAAGCAGGAGGCTGCAGGTTCAAATCCTGCCACCCAGACCATCTTCTTTTTTCCGTCTTTATTTCACGCGTGTGTAGCTCAATTGGCAGAGCACTGGACTCCAAACCCAACGGTTGAAGGTTCGACTCCTTCCGCGCGCGCCATTCCTTTACTGGCCCTTCGCCTAGTGGTCCAAGGCACCGGGTTTTGATCCCGGCATCCAAGGTTCGAATCCTTGAGGGCCTGCCAACTCTTTTCTTTTTGCTCCGCTAACTCAGTGGCCAGAGTGCCTCCCTGTCCAGGAGGAAGCCAGGGGTTCGACTCCCCTGCGGGGCGCCATTCATCAATTCGTCTCTTCTTGGATCGTGAGCAGCACTGGCGATTGCAGCGGGCTGTAACCCCGCCTCCTTTGGAATACTTCGTTCGACTCGAAGACGATCCACCATCTTCTTCCCTCCACAAATCAGCAGCAGTTTTCGGCGCGGTAGCAAAGCGGCTGTGCAGCGGATTGCAAATCCGTCCAGACCGGTTCGACTCCGGTCCGCGCCTCCATTCACATCACATTCTTCAATCCATTTTTCCCCGGTAGCTCAGCTGGTAGATGCGGCGCACTGTTAATGCGCAGGTCACACGTTCGATCCGTGTTCGGGGAGCCAATAATTCAACAACAAAGCCAAAGGAGTGCCGAAGCATGAAATCCCGGGTCCTGCCGAACAAGATCGTCGTGCTCTCGGGCTCCGGCGTGAGCGCCGAGAGCGGCCTGCCCACGTTCCGCGATGCCGAGGGCCTGTGGAACAGCTACTCGTGGCAGGAACTCGCAAGCCCGGACGGCTGGCAGCGGCACCCGGAGGCGGTGCTTGCCTTCTACAACGAGCGCCGGGAGAAAGCATGGCAGGCGCAGCCGAACACCGCGCACATTGCCATCGCATCGCTCGAGTCAGCCTACGAGGTGGTGATCGTCACGCAGAACGTCGACGCCTTGCACGAGCGCGCGGGCTCGCGCAACGTGCTGCATCTGCACGGGCAACTCGCGTATGCGCGCGGAACGTCCGAGCCCGACCCGAAGCGCTATCGCATCGACAGCGATCCCATCGCAATGGGTCAACTGTGCGAAGACGGCACGCAACTGCGGCCCGACATCGTGTGGTTCGGCGAAGCCGTGCAGCACTTCGAGGAAGCCGAAGAGCATGTGGCCACCGCAGCGCGCGTGCTGGTGGTGGGCACGTCGCTCACGGTCCATCCGGCTGCATCTCTTGTTCGATACGCGGACCGCACCGCGCAGAAGGTGCTGGTTGCGCTCGACATGGAAGAGGTGCCGCATGGCTTCACCTTCCTGCAGGGCAGGGCGACGGAGGTCGTGCCTGCGCTGGCCCTGCAATGGTTGAGCGAGGTGTCGGCGGCTTCGTAGCTGAACTCGACGCGGCAAACCAAAAGGCCCGCCATCGTTCGATGGCGGGCCAAATTCCGCATAACGAAAAAGCCCGCTACCTTTTGGATAGCGGGCTTTTAGTTTTGGTGCCGGAGAGATGAATCGAACACCCGACCTTCTCATTACGAATGAGCTGCTCTACCGACTGAGCTACACCGGCGAAGCCTCAGATTATAGCCAAGAAATCAAGGCTTCTCGGCGTG
Source organism: Variovorax sp. Root411 (assembly GCF_001425205.1). GTDB lineage: Bacteria > Pseudomonadota > Gammaproteobacteria > Burkholderiales > Burkholderiaceae_C > Variovorax. The sequence continues at coordinate 137,793 of NZ_LMDW01000017.1, read as the reverse complement.
GTACTGGGTCAAGCGCTCAACTTCGTTACGTGAACCCAACATCACGCTCACCCGCTCGTGCAGTTTGGTGGGCTGCAGGTCCAGGATGCGCTGCTTGCCGTTGGTCGCGGCGCCGCCGGCCTGTTCGACCAGCCAGCTCATTGGGTTGGCCTCGTACATCAGGCGCAGCTTGCCGGCCTTCTCGGGCTCCCGCTTGTCCCACGGGTACATGAAGACGCCGCCGCGCATCAGGATGCGGTGCACGTCGGCCACCATGCTGGCGATCCAGCGCATGTTGAAGTCCTTGCCGCGCGGGCCTTCCTTGCCGGCCAGGCATTCGTCGATGTAGCGCTTCATGGGCTCGTCCCAGTGGCGCATGTTGCTCATGTTGATCGCGAATTCCTTGGTGTCGGCCGGAATCTGGATGTCTTCCTGCGTCAGCACGAAGCTGCCTTGCTCGCGGTCGAGCGTGAACATGGCCACGCCGTTGCCCACGGTCAGCACCAGGGTGGTCTGCGGGCCGTAGATGCAGTAGCCGGCGGCCACCTGCTGGGTGCCTGCCTGCAGAAAGTCGCTTTCCTGCACGCCGGGGTGATCGTCGGGCTTCTTCAGCACGCTGAAGATGGTGCCGATGCTGACGTTCACGTCGATGTTGCTGCTGCCGTCGAGCGGGTCGAACATGAGCAGGTATTCGCCCTGCGGGTAGCGGTTGGGCACCACGTGGATGGATTCCATTTCCTCGCTGGCCATGGCCGCGAGGTGGCCGCCCCATTCGTTGGCCTCGATGAGCACTTCGTTGGCGATGATGTCCAGCTTCTTCTGGATCTCGCCCTGCACGTTCTCGCTCTCGGCGGTGCCGAGCACGCCGCCCAGCGCGCCCTTGTTGACGGCCTGGCTGATGCTTTTGCAGGCGCGTGCGACCACTTCGAGCAGCAGGCGCAGCTGGCCCGGAATGAGGCCGTCGGCGCGTTGTTGTTCGACGAGGTAGCGGGTGAGGGAAATCTTTTGTTGAGCCATGTGTCTTGTGGGGTTCGGTTGCTTCAGTTGCCGGCCAGGGCGCGAGTGACGACTTCGTGCGTGTCCTTGCTCAGGTCGGGCTTGGCCGCCACGCGAGCGATCGCCTCGCGCGCGGCGCTGCGGTACGGCTCGGCCAGCTTGCTCCAGCGGTCGAGCGCGCGCGCAAGGCGTGCGGCCACCTGGGGGTTGATGGCGTCGAGTTCGATCACGCGTTCGCTCCAGAACACGTAGCCGGCAGCGTCGGGGCGGTGGAAGGCGCCGGGGTTGGCGCTGCAATACGCAAAGATCACGCTGCGCGCGCGGTTCGGGTTTTTCAGCGAGAAGTCGGGGTGCTTCATCAGCTGCTTCACCAGCGGCAGGATGTCGCCGCCGCGGTCGCTGGCGCCGGCCTGCAGCGAGAACCACTTGTCGATGACCAGCGCCTCGTCCTTGAAGATGGCGTGGAAGCGCGCGAGCGCCTGCGCCGCCAGCGTGTGGCCCGACGACACCAGCGCGTTGAGCGCGTTGAAGCGGTCGGTCATGTTGCCCGCGTCCTTGAAGCGCTGCAGCGTCTTGCCCGGCCACACGACGTCGCCCGAGGAGCGCGCCGCCAGGCACAAAAAGTTGAGCGCCATGCCGGCCAGCGCGCGGCGGCCCGACGAGGTCGGGTCGGGGCTGTAGGCGCCGGTGTCGTGGTTCTCTTCATAGGCCCACTGCCAATCGGCGAGGAGGGCGGTGGCGAGCTGGGCGCGCATGGCTTCGCGCACGAGGTGCACGCGCTGCGGGTCGACCACGTCGAGCTGCTCGGCGATGTAGGTTTCCGACGGCAGCGTGAGCACCAGCTCCTTGAAGGCGGCGTCGAGCTGCGGGTTGCGCAGCACGCTGCGCATGGCGTCGATGTACGCGTCGTTCAGCACCGGCGTGGTGTCTGTGGCCAGCGCGGCAATGCCCTGCAGCGCGGCGCGCAGGCCCAGGCGCTGGCCGGCTTCCCAGCGGTTGAACGGGTCGGGGTCGTTGGCCAGCAGGGTGAGCAGCTGGGCGTCGGTGTACTCGAAGTCGAGGATCACCGGTGCGCTGAAGCCGCGCAGGATCGACGGCACCGGTTCGGCGTCCAGCCCCGTGAAGGTGATCTGCTCGCCGGCGCGCGACAGCACCAGCGTGCGGGTGCCGCGGGTCGCTTCGCTTTCGCCGTCGAGCTGCAGCGGCAGTTCGCGGCCGTTGGCGTCGAGCAGGCCGATGTTCAGCGGAATGACGAAGGGCTCCTTCGTCGGCTGGCCCGGCGTGGGCGGGCAGCTCTGCACCACGCTCAGGGTGTAGCTGCGGTTCTGCGCGTCGTACACGCCGTGGGCCGCAAGGCGCGGCGTGCCGGCCTGGCTGTACCAGCGCTTGAACGGGGGCAGCAGGCGGGCCAGTTCCGAATCGGGGTTGGCGTCGGCAATGGCCTGCGCGAAGTCGTCGCAGGTCACGGCGTGGCCGTCGTGGCGTTCGAAGTACAGCGTGATGCCCTTTTCGAAGCCCTTGCGGCCGACCAGCGTCTGCATCATGCGGACGACCTCGGCACCCTTTTCGTAGATGGTGACGGTGTAGAAGTTGCTGATCTCGATGTAGCTGTCGGGCCGCACCGGGTGGGCCATGGGGCCGGCGTCTTCGGGGAACTGGGCGGTGCGCAGCACGCGAACGTCTTCGATGCGCTTGACGGCGCGCGCCGACGCGTCGGCGCACAGGTCCTGGCTGAATTCCTGGTCGCGGAAGACGGTGAGGCCTTCTTTCAGCGAGAGCTGGAACCAGTCGCGGCAGGTGACGCGGTCGCCGGTCCAGTTGTGGAAGTACTCGTGGCCGACCACGCTTTCGATGTTGCTGTAGTCGGCGTCGGTGGCGGTGGCCTGGTTGGCCAGAACGTACTTCGTGTTGAAGATGTTCAGGCCCTTGTTCTCCATGGCGCCCATGTTGAAGTCGCTGGTGGCGACGATCATGAAGCGGTCGAGGTCCAGCGGCAGGCCGAAGCGGGCTTCGTCCCACAGCACCGAGTTGATGAGCGAGTTCATCGCGTGCTCGGTCTTGTCGAGGTCGCCGGCGCGCACGTACACCTGCAACAGGTGTTCCTTGCCGCTGCGCGCCTTGATGCGCTGCTCGCGTGCCACCAGCTTGCCGGCCACCAGAGCGAACAGGTAGCTGGGCTTCTTGAAGGGGTCGACCCACTTCGCGAAGTGGCGACCTTCGGGCAGTTCGCCCTGCTCGACGAGGTTGCCGTTCGACAGCAGCACCGGGTAGGCGGCCTTGGCGGCGCGCAGCGTCACGGTGTACATCGCCATCACGTCCGGACGGTCGAGGAAGTAGGTGATGCGGCGGAAGCCCTCGGCCTCGCACTGCGTGAAGAAGGTGTCTTCGCTCACGAACAGGCCCATCAGCTTGGTGTTCTTGATGGGGCAGCAGGTGGTGAAGATCTCGAGCTCGAACGCGTCGGGCAGTCCGTCGATGACGAGCTGGTCGCCCTCCATGCGGAACGACGCGCCCTGGCCGTTGACGAGCACACGCGCCAGGTTCAGTTCGTCGCCGTGCAGGCGCAGCGGCTCCACCGGCACTTCGGGGTTGCGGCGCATCTGCATGCGGTTGAGCACGCGGGTCTTGGCGGGGTCGAGGTCGAAGGTGAGGTCGACGGTGTCGATCCAGTAGGCCGGAGCGGCATAGTCTTCGCGGCGAATGGCAATCGGTTGCCCTTGAGCGTCACGCAACATCATCGAGTGTCTCCAGAAAATTCGAATGGGCGAGTTCGTCGTAGTCACGAACCGCGGCAATCACATGGGGGCCGGCAAGCTCGGCGGCGGTATGGGTGCTGCACACGGCCACGGCACGCATGCCGCCGCGGCGGGCGGCTTCGATGCCGAAGGGCGCGTCTTCAAAAACGATGCAGCGCTCGGGCGCAACGCCGATGCGGCGTGCAGCTTCGAGAAAGATGGCGGGCGTGGGCTTGCCGCTGAAGCCTTCGTCGCCGCCCACTATGGCGAGCGGCAGCGGGTCCATCTTCAGGCGCGACATGGCGAACTCGATGTTGTGCCTGTCGCCGGCCGTGCCGACCGCCACCTTCAGCCCGCGCGCGACGGCCGCCTTGGCGAAGGCGGAGAAGCCCGCCACTTCGGTGAAGTTGTCGCTGAACATGGCGCGGTAGATTTCTTCCTTCTCGTGCACCAGCACCTGGCACTCGGCGTCGGAGAGGTCGCGCTCGAACAGCTCGCGCATGCACTCGGTGCCGGTGCGGCCCGTGGTGCGCGCGAGGATGTCACTCACGTCGAGCTTCAGCCCGTGGCGTGCCACGAACTCCACCCACGATCGCGCATGCCAGGGCATGGAGTCGATCATGGTGCCGTCCATGTCGAAGATCAGCGCTTCGACCTTCATCAAACGCCTTGCTTCAGAGAGGCTTCGATGAACACGTCCAGGTCGCCGTCCAGCACCTTCTGCGTGGCCGAGACTTCGACGTTGGTGCGCAGGTCCTTGATGCGGCTGTTGTCCAGCACGTAGCTGCGGATCTGGTGGCCCCAGCCCACGTCGGTCTTGCTGTCCTCGAGCTTTTGCTGCTCTTCCTGGCGCTTGCGCATCTCGTGGTCGTACAGGCGCGAGCGCAGGCGCTTCCACGCCACGTCGCGGTTGCTGTGCTGGCTGCGGCCATCCTGGCACTGCACGACGATGCCGGTCGGGATGTGCGTGAGGCGCACGGCCGAGTCGGTCTTGTTGATGTGCTGGCCGCCGGCGCCGCTGGCGCGGAAGGTGTCGGTGCGCACGTCGGATGGATTGATCTCGATCTCGATGGAGTCGTCGATTTCCGGGTACACGAAGATCGATGCAAAGCTCGTATGGCGCCCGCCCGACGAGTCGAACGGCGACTTGCGCACCAGGCGGTGCACGCCGGTCTCGGTGCGCAGCAGGCCGAAGGCGTAGTCGCCCTCGACCTTGATGGTCGCGCCCTTGATGCCGGCGGTGTCGCCGGGCGTTTCGTCTTCGATCTGCGTCTTGAAGCCCTTGCGCTCGGCGTACTTCAGGTACTGGCGCAGCAGCATGCTGGCCCAGTCGCAGGCCTCGGTGCCGCCGGCGCCGGCCTGGATGTCGACGAAGGCGTTGAGCGGGTCGGCCGGGTTGTTGAACATCCGGCGGAATTCGAGCTGCTTGATGTCGGCTTCGAGCGTGGCGGCGTCATCGGCAATGGCCTGCAGGCCGTCCATGTCGCCGTCTTCCTTCGACATCTCGAAGAGTTCGGTGTTGTCCGAGAGCCCGTTGGTGAGCCGGTCGAGCGTGACGACCACGTCATCGAGCGACTTCTTTTCCTTGCCCAGTTCCTGGGCCTTCTTGGGGTCGTTCCAGACGTTCGGGTCTTCGAGCGATGCGTTGACTGTCCTCAGTCGTTCAGCTTTGGCATCGTAGTCAAAGATACCTCCGTAAATCGACCGTACGGACGCTCAGGTCCGCGAGCATTGCGCCGATTTGGTTGATCTGTTCTGCGTCCATGGGGTGTCCTGACTGTGAGGGTTGGTGTTCGGGGGAACCCGACATTTTCTCACGCTCCGAAAACCCGCCTTGCCGAGGCCCTGTATTGCTCCTTCCCCCTCTGGGGGAAGGCTGGGATGGGGACGGCTCCCGCATTCGGCGCGGCTCAGGTTCGAGCGCCGCTTGCCCCCACCCCGGCCCTCCCCCGGGAGGGGAGGGAGAAAGTCAGAACGCGGGGATCAGCGAACCCTTGAACTGCGTCTCGATGAAGCTCTTCACCTCCGGCGACTGGTAAGCCGCCACGAGGCGCCTGGCCCAGGGCTTGTCCTTGTCGGCGCGGCGCACGGCAATCAGGTTGGCGTACGGGCTCTTGGCGGCCTCCTTGATGACCGCGTCCTTGTTCAGCGACAGGCCGGCCTTCTCGGCGTAGTCGTTGTTGATGGCGGCGATGGTCAGGTCGTCAAGCGAGCGCGGCAGCTGGGCTGCGTCGAGCGCCACCAGCTTCAGCTTTTTCGGGTTGGTCACCACGTCGAGCGGCGTGGCGGTGTTGTTCTTCACGGCCTCGGGTTTCAGCGTGATGAGGCCGGCCGACTGCAGCAGCAGCAGGGCGCGGTTGCCATTCGACGGGTCGTTCTGGAAGCCGACCGAGGCGCCGTCGGGCAGCTGGTCGATCGACTTGATCTTGCGCGAGTAGAAGCCCAGCGGCGCGGTGATGGTCAGGCCCACCGGCACGATGTCGAAGCCGCGCGCCTTGTTCTGGTTGTCGAGGAAGGGCTGGTGCTGGAAGGCGTTGGCGTCGAGGTCGCCCGAGGCCAGCGCCGCATTGGGCAACTGGTAGTCGTTGAACACCACCACCTGGATGCTCAGGCCGTCCTTGGCGGCGACCTTCTTGACCACCTCGAAGATCTGCTCGCCGTTGCCGACGGAGACGCCGACCTTGAGCGTGTTCTTGTCCTGTGCGAAGGCGGTGTTGCCGGCAAGGAGGGTGGCGGCGAGCGCGGCCAGGGCGAGGGTGCGGCGGCGGAAAGATGTGTGCATGTCGTGGCGCGAAATCAAAAAAATGAAGGCGCGAATGTGGCATCGCGGACGCCGTTTGGAAACGAACCAATGCGCATATCCATATGGCGCCCATCGAGTCACACGTTCGCGCCCTTATGTGTCCAGAAGCATAAGCAAGCGCCGATTTGTTCGTTCCCTTTCGTTGCCTTTCTTTTCATACTCGGCACCCTTTTCGCGAACCTCCGCGACCTGCGCGCCGCGCGGGCCGCACTCTTTTCCATGACCCAACCTACGACTGACGCGGGCCGCGGCCACGCGGCGCCAGTCATCCGTCTTCAATCGGTGCAGAAGTCCTTCGCCTTGCCCAACGGTGAGGTGTTCGACGCCGTGCAATCGCTCTCGCTCGACATCCAGCAGGGCGACGTGTTCGGCCTGATCGGCAAGAGCGGCGCCGGCAAATCGACGCTGCTGCGCCTCATCAACCTGCTGGAGCGGCCCGATGCGGGCAAGGTGCTCGTCGGCGGGCGCGACCTCACCACGCTCTCGCGCCGCGAACTGCGCGACACGCGCCAGAACATCGGCATGATCTTCCAGCAGTTCAACCTGCTGCAGAACGCCACGGTGTTCGACAACGTGGCCTTCCCGTTGAAGATCCACGGCCGCCACTCGAAGGCAGAGATCGATGCCCGTGTGCGCGAGTGCCTGGCGCTCGTGGGCCTGGCCGAGAAGATCGACACCTACCCGGCCCAGCTCTCGGGCGGCCAGAAGCAGCGCGTGGCCATCGCCCGCGCGCTGGCGCCGCGCCCGCAGGTGCTGCTGTGCGACGAGCCCACCTCCGCGCTCGACTCCGAAACCACGCGCTCGCTGCTCGAAACGCTGCGCGAGATCAACCAGAAGATCGGCGTGACCATCGTGATCGTCACGCACGAGCTGTCGGTGGTCGAGGTGCTGTGCCGCAACGTGGCCATTCTCGAGAAGGGCCGGCTCGTGGAGCAGTTCGCGGTCGATGCGCCGAGCGAAGAGCGCAAGACCGCACTGGGTCGCGAGATCGACGAATTGGTGCGTCGCCGCGAACGCGAGGCGCGCCTGCCGGTCGTGCCGCGTCCGGCTTCGGTACAGCGCAACGCGCTGGAGGCGGCCTATGTTTGAGAACATCGCCCCCATCCTCCCCGAGCTGTGGGTCGCCACCGGCCAGACTTTCATGATGCTGGCCATCGGCCTCTCGGCCGCGGTGCTCATCGGTGGGCCGCTCGGCATCCTGCTGTTCCTGCTGGGCCCCGGCCAGTCGCTGGAGAACAAGCCTGCGTTCCTGGTGCTCAACTGGCTGGTGAACACCGTGCGCTCGTTCCCCTTCATCATCCTGCTCGTGGCCTTGGTGCCGTTCACGCGGGTGATTGCGGGCACATCGATCGGGCCGCTGGCGGCCGCGGTGCCGCTGTCGTTCGCGGCCATTCCGTACCTGGCGCGGCTGGTCGACCAGTGCCTGCGCGAAGTGCCGCGCGGCGTGATCGAGGCGGCGCATGCCATGGGCGCGACCGAGCTGCAGATCGTCTGGCGCGTGCTGTTGGTCGAAGCGCGTTCGGGCCTGGTGCTGGCGCTGACCGTGCTGGCCGTGAGCTTCCTCTCGTACTCGGCGGTGGCCGGCGTGGTGGGCGGCGGCGGCATCGGCGACCTGGCTATCCGCTACGGCTACTACCGTTTCCAGACCGACGTGATGGTGCTCACCGTGGCGCTGCTCGTGGTGCTCGTACAGATCCTGCAGTTCGTGGGCAACACCACGGCGAGCAGGCTGGACAAGCGTTGATTCCTTCTTTTCTCAGCTTCACCTATCTCATGAAAACCGCATTCCTGCGCCGCTCCGTTCTCGCCCTATCCTTGGTCGCCGTCTCGCTCGGCGGTTTCTCGCTGCAGGCTCACGCGCAAGACCCCGCCAAGAAGAACCTCGTGATCGGCGGCACCGCCGGCTCCAACGCCGACCAGCTCAAGGCCGGCATCGTGCCCATCCTCGAAAAGAAGGGCTACAAGGTCAAGCTGGTCGAGTTCAACGACTACGTGCAGCCCAACCTCGCGCTGGCCCAGGGCTCGCTCGACGCCAATTTCTTCCAGCATCAGGTCTACCTGAAGAAGTTCGCGGCCGACCAGAAGCTCGACCTCGCTGAACTGGTGCAGGGCCCGATCGCGCCGATGGGCGTGTACTCGACCAAGCGCAAGACGCTGGCCGACGTGAAGGAAGGCGACCGCGTGACGCTGCCGAACGACCCGAGCAACCTGGCCCGAGCGCTGGTGCTGCTGGAGCAGAACAAGCTGATCACGCTCAAGCCCGGCATCGACGTGTTGCGTTCGACGGAAAAGGACGTGGCCGAGAACCCGAAGAAGCTGAAGTTCATTCCGCTCGAAGCCGCGCAGCTGCCGCGTTCGCTAGGCGACACCGAGTACGCCATCGTCAACGGCAATTTCGCGATCTCGTCGGGCCTGAAGCTCACCGAGGCCGTGGTGCTGGAGAAAACACCGGACTACTATCTGAATGTGGTGGCCGTGAAAACTGCCGACAAGAACACGCAATGGGCCAAGGACATCGCCGAGGCCTACCGGTCGAAGGAGTTCAAGGCGGTGGTCGACAGCAAGTTCCAGGGCTATGCCAAGCCCAGCTTCCTGCAGTAGCTTCGCAGACAACAAAGGACGCCCCGTGCCCGTGCTCGCCGTATTCGATGCCCAAGGAAGCTGGCGCGACACGCATGTGTGCGACGGCTGGATCACCGAGCACCTGGCCGGGCAGGGCGTGAGTTGGGGGCGTGGCAAGAAGAAGGGGCAGCGCATGCTGGAGAGCGCCGGGCTGTTCTATGTGCCGACCGCCGACGGTTACCTGGGGCTGCTTGTCGAGGCCGGCGAATGGGTGTCGGTGCCGGACGGCAAGCCGCATTTCTTCGATGCGGGCGAGGTTGAGTCTTTCGACGCCTTGCCTGCTTCGTTGCCGCTCTTCGAGGCTTTCGTCGAAGAAGTTCTCTCGCTGACGGGCAACGACGCCGACGAAGAATAAAGAGTGGGTGCTCTTGTTCAGGGCGCCGGCTTTAACGCAAGGATCGCGTCGTAGGCCCGCGCCAGTTCGCTTTCGGTGCGCGCGAGGCGCGCGCGCAACGCCTCGCGCTCGCGTTCGCATGCCAGCAACTGGTCTCGCAACTGCGCCAGCGCACGCATGTCGAAGGTGTCGGCGCGCTCGTCCAGCAGCCCGGGCGATTCGATGTCGAAGCCGTTCTGCGTGTCGCCCGCGGCGCCGGATTGCGCCAGCCGCCCGCGGCGCATCAGCGGCGGCCCGGGCACGCGGAAGATGGCCACGAAGTCGGACCAGCCCTGCACACCCGGCATGGCGTTGAACGACTCCACTAGCTCCACCGCCATGCCACGGCGCCTCGCCCACGTGGCCAGCGCCATGCCGGCGTCGGGGTAGAAGCGCCAGCAGTCCACCGGGTAGCGATGGAACGCGTGGTTGCTCGGCGCGTTGATGTACAGCAGCCCGCCGGGCCGCAGCAGGCGCACCAGCTCCAGGAAGGTTTCCCAGAAGCAGGGGTCGTGCTCCAGCGCGGAGCTGGTCACGACCACGTCGGCGCACGCGTCCGCCAGCGGCAGCGGCTCGCCCTGAGCCACCACGCGGTCCACGCCCGGCCCGGCCACCGCATCGAGCCCGATGTAGCTCGCCGTGGCCGGCGCATGCGCGCGCAGGCTGCCGTTGACGTCCTGGCTGCCGAGCTCCACCACGTCGCGGAAATGCGGCTGCCAGTACAGCGCGAAGAAGTCGCGCCCGTGCGCGTTGGCGGTGTCGTGCATGCGGCGTGCTACCAGCTGGCGTCCAGCCCGATGTAGCGGGCCATGTATTCGCGAAAGCTCCACTGCTGGTCGAACCAGCGGTAGCGCATGTCGGGCGTATGGAAGTGCAGATCGAAGTGCTCGGCCACGCGCGGGTGGATCGGCTGCTGGATCGGCCCCATGCCGCCCAGCGCCCGCGCCGCCTCGCGGATCTGCGCGGGTGCGATGGCCGGGTGGCCGCCCACGTCCGGCGCGGCCACCCGCCACAGGCGGCAGGCCAGCTCCGCCATGCCCGCGGCGGAGATGTGGCCGAAGTTCCAGAACAGGTGCTGCTTGCGAAAGTTGTCGCGCACGTAGTCGCCGATGGCCACGTCGCAGACGCGGTCGCGCGCGTCCATGTCGTTCATGTCGACGTCGAACCGGCGCTCGAGGTTGGGCATGCTCTCGGTGGACCGCGCGAGGTAGGCGTCCACCGCGGCATCGCCGCGCAGGCCCTGCGCGCGCACCTTCAGGGCCACGCGGTCGCCCTCGCTGTAGCGCCCGAACACATAGGTCGGGTCCGCGAGCGGCGTGGGCTCCACCACCCTGAAGGGCCACAGGAACCGCACCATGTAGGTCGGAAACACCACCTTCGGGCAGGCCGCGGGGAGGCCATCGCGCAACTCTTCGCGCTGGCGCAGGAAGATTTCGCTGTCGTGCTGCTCCAGGTACAGCTTGCAGCGCGCGAGGTCGCGCCGCGACGGCACCTGCAGGGGCTGGCCCGCGGGGGCGTGGTTGAGCACGCTCAGGTAGCCGCGCTCGCCGCCATGGCCGTCCGCCGCCAGGAGCAGCTGCGCGAGCCACGGCACCTGGCAGTTGCCGTAGAGGATGACGAGCTCGGCGTCGGGGTCGGTGTTGCCGTGCAGGATCAACGCGCGCCCTCCGTCAGTCGCGCCAGGCGGTGATCACCGCGAAGTCGGAGTCGATGCGGCCCTCGGCCATCCAGCGGTCCTCCCAGTCGAAGAAGCGTTGCAGGTGCGCGGTGTCTTCGGCGTTGCCTGGGTCGAAGTTCTGTGCGATGCCGCTGAGCCCGGTCTGCAGCAGCGCGCCGCCGAGCGGGCGGCACTCCAGCCTCGCGAAGTGGCGCGCAAGCGCCGCCACGATCTGCGACGAACGCACGGCCTCCGACGGATCGACGGCGATGACGTCGGCCACGCTCGGGCGGTCCACCGGGCCGCGCTCCATGCCGCCGGGAAAGCGCCGGTACTTGAGCGGCAGCGTCGCCATGAATTCGTTGATGCCTTGCAGCTGCGCATCGGTCCACTGGAAGCGGTCGGGGCCGATGTATTCCTGCAGGTGAAAGATGCCGCCCGGGCGCAACGCACGCCGCACGACCGCGAACAGGCCGTCGAGGTTGTCGATGTGGTGCACGGAATGGCTCGCGAACACGATATCGAAGGCGCCTTCGGGCAGGGCTTCGCGGTCGAGGTCGGCCACGTGGTAGTGCACATGCTGCAGACCGGCTTCGGCGGCGAGGCGGCGCGCTTCGTCGATGGCCGGCGCGGCCAGGTCGTAGCCGTCGATGCGCTCGGCGATTCCAAGGCCCGCCAGCCCGCGCTCGAGCGCGCCGAAGCCGCAGCCGAGGCTGGCGACACGCACGACCGGCAATGCCGTGCTCGACGCGCGCAAGCGGTTCACGAGGTGGTCGTACGCGTTCACGTGCGGGTCTCCGCTCGCCAGGCGATTCAGCCGCGGCACCACCTGCGGGTGCGCCATCCAGAACATGCCCTGGGTCTCGGCGCGCTCGGCCGGCGGGGTGCTCCATTCCCTGGAGGTGCGCGCGGCTCTTTCGGCTCTTCCGGCGCTTTCAGTTTTTTGGGCCTGCAAGGCGTGTTCGGCGTTCGTCGGCGCGCCGCTGCGATGCGAGGCCTCGGCGAGCACCGCTTGCACGGTGCGGCGAAAGTGCGCGGGGTCGCAGTCGCGCGCGACATGCGCGAGCCCGCCGTCGCGCAGGCGCTGCCACAGGGCGCTGTCCTGGTACAGGCGGGCGCAGGCCGCGGCAAATTCCGCCGGGCTGCCGCCGCTCAACACGGCCTCGCCCGCCGGCCAGCCGAGCTGGCCCGCGATCAGCGTTGAGACCACGCCCGGCAGCCCGTTGGCGGACGCCTCGTGCACCTTTTGGGGCGTGCCCGCGGCAAAGCGCGTGGGCGCGAGGAACACTCGGGCCTGCGCGTAGTGGTCGCGCAGGCTGTCGACGCGGCCGTGAAAGCGCACGCGCGGGCCACCGAGCCGCTCGCGCAGCGCCGGTGCACAGCCGCCGACGATGTCCACGCCGTAGCCCGTGCCCAGCCTGGCGTCCAGATGAGGCATGACCTGTTCGACGAACCAGCGGACCGAATCGGCGTTGGGCGACTCTTCTTCCTCCAGGCGGCCGACGAAGAGGAAGTCGCGGCGCGCGTCGAATGCGGTGTTGGCGCTCGGGCTCGGGCTTGCACTCGCCGTCGCCCTCGTGCCCGCTGCGTCGATGCTCAGCCCCAGCACGCGCACGTCCGTGCAGCCCGCCTCGCGGAAGCTGCGGGCCTCGGCTTCGCTCACAGCCAGCACCACGGTGGCAGCGCGGGCGAGGCGGAACTCGGTGTCGCGTGTCATGGCGTCGGGCGACATGTCGGGCCCGAGGCCGAGCACCTCGCGGCGCAGCGCTTCGCGGTCCGAAAAGAGCGCCTCCGCGTCGTACACCACGCGCGCGCTGCCCGCGAGGCCGGGCTCTTCGTCGCAGCAATGCAGGAAGGCTTGCATGTTGTGCGGGCGGCTGACCACGATCATGTCGAACTGCCCCTTGCGGGCGCGCAGGAAGTCGGCCAGCGGCGGGCGGCGCGCGCCGGCGGCGTACTCCAGCTCGGCGGGCAGGAAGCGCGCGGCGGTGGCGGCGTCGAAGGTCGGGAGCGCCGTGGGGTAGTGGGTCAGCACGGCGCCCGCGTCGTGCAGTGCGTTGACCAGGTCACAGGCGCGCGGGTTGCCGGCGCCCAGGTGCGGAACGGGCACCTGGTCGTCGATGACCAGCACCCCCGTGCGGCCGTTCTTGCGCATGCGCGCCGCCAGCTCGCCGTCGCCGTGGGGGCGGTGCGCGTCGCTCAGCACGCGCGCGTGCCGCTGGGCGAACAGCGCGCGGTGGCGCTGCATGAGGTGTGCGGCGCTGTCGCGCGAGGCCGCGCTGCCGAACTCGAAATGCGTGAGCTGCACCGCGGGCTCGTACACCACGCGAAAGCCCGCGTCTCGCACGCGCATGCACAGGTCGGTGTCCTCGTAGTACGCGGGCGCGAACAGCGGGTCGAAGCCCGAGAGCGATTCGAACAGGCTGCGCCGCACCATGAGGAACGCGCCAGAGCAGTAGTCGACGTCGCGGCGGAACTGGAACGCCGCGTCGGCCGGGTCCTTGCCGCGGCCGTAGCCGCTGCAGCTGCCGTCGCGCCAGACGATGGAGCCCGCTTCCTGCAGTGTGCCGTCGAGCAGCACGATCTTGCCGCCCACCGCGCCGGCGTCGGCCTGCGTGTCGAGCAGGCGGCAGGCGGCTTCGAGCGAGCCGCGCACCAGTTGCGTGTCGTTGTTGAGAAAGAGCACATGGCGGCCTCGCGCCTCGCGCGCGCCGGCATTGGCGCCGCGCAGGAAGTGCAGGTTCTCGGCCTGCGTGAGCAGGCGCACGCCCTGCACCCGCGCGAGCAGCGCGGCCGTGCCGTCGCTGGAGGCGTTGTCCACGAGGATCACTTCCGCGGCCACGTCGATAGCCTGCGCCAGTGCCTGCAGGCACCGCAGCGTGAGCCCGGCCTGGTTGTGCAGCACCAGCACGATCGACACGGCCGGCTGCGCGGAGACGGGCAGCGCAATGCGCGCGCCGAGCTGCTGCAGGAAGGCCTGGAGCATGGCCTCGCTGTCGGCGCGAAAGGCTTGCTTGAGCTGGTCGGCCCGCGCGTGCGCCTGTGCTTCGGAGGGTGCGTGATCGGCGGCGGCCGCGGTGGATGTGGCGGGGGTGGCGGATCGGGCCGGGGTCGCCGCATCGTTCCCGCGTTCCGGCCGCGCCGGCGCCGCGAGCGGCTGCAGCGCCGCCACGGCGGGCGGCAGCGGCCGCTCTTCCCGGCGGCCATGGGTCTCGAAGTGGTAGAGCGCGTTGGCGCCCGATTGCGCCACGTCGGGGTTCTGCCGGAGGTAGGTGGCGGTGGAGAACCAGGGGCTCGGGTCGCGCGCCTCGCGGTTGCCGAACACGGCGTAGTGGTAGGCGGGATCGACCCTGGAGGCCTTCACGTCCAGGTAGGTGTCGGTGTACCAGCGGGCATCGAACAGCATCGAACGGCGCACAGCCTGGGTCGCGGGGTGGTAGGCCGCGCGATAGCGATGCAGGGTCGGCGCGAGCCAGCGCAGCGGGGCGGGCATGGACTTCGGATGCAGGGCGCGCAAGGCACGCAAGCCGCGCAGGTAACTCAGCAGTTGCCGCCGCAGCGTCGGGCGGGCTGGCGCTGCGCCGTCGACCGCCGCGAAGCCGACCACCTCGCCGTGGCGCCGCAGCAAGTCGGACACCAGCCGGGCGACGGCGTCGGCGTGCAGGGCCAGGTGGTCCTGCATGCCCGTGGTCGCGGCGATCAGCGCGGCGCGCTCGCTCTGCACATCCTCGAACCAGCGCACGGCCGCCGCATGGTGCTGGGTGGACTGCTCCAGTTCGTTGGCGAGGGCCTGGCGCGCGCGTTCCGCATCGGCCAGGCGCGCGCCTTGGACGGCGAGGCGCGAGGCCAGTTGCGCGATTTCTTCGCTGCGGTCGGGTGCAGCCGGTGTGGGCGGCGCCTGGCGTATCAAGGCCTCCGCCAGTTCGGCGCGCGCCTGGGCTTGCGCTTCTTCCAGCCGCGCCTGGAGCAGGCGGACCTTGCCCAGCGCCGCGTCGCGGTCGCGTTCCGCCAACACGGCGTTGCGTGCCTGGATCGCGGCCTGGTCGCGCTCGCGCTCGGCCAGTTCCAGCCGGCCTTGCACGGCGGCACGGGCCTCTTCCGCCGCGCGGCGGTGCTGTTCGAGGGCCTCGACCTGCAGCCGGAAGCTGCGCAGCGCCTCCTGCTCGCGCGCCAGCCCCGACCACACCGCGCCGACGGAGGCGAAGCGGTCGCGAATGGCGAGCGTGGCATGGCCTTGCGAGGCGGCGCACAGCTCGCGGATCGCCGTGGGTGCCTGCGCGCCACGGGCGATCACGCCCAGCCCATGGCCGTGCAGGAACTCGAAGTGCGGCAGCGTCGCGGCCAGCTCGGAAAACAGGCGATACACGCCGAAATCGCCCTGGCGCACGTTGGTGTCGTGGAACAGCACCACCGCGCGCGGCGAGAGCTTGGGCGCCCAGGTGTCGTAGTCGTGCCGCACCGCCTCGTAGGTATGGAAACCGTCGATGTGCAGCAGGTCGATCGAGCCGTCCGCGAAGGTGCCGGCGGCGGCGTCGAAGTCCATGCGCACCAGCTCCGAGAAGGCCGAGAAGTGCTGCGCATTGAATTCGCGCACGTCTTCGTACACCTCGTCGCCGAAGTTGCCCGCGTGCGCGTCGCCTTGCCAGTGGTCGACGGCGTAGCAGCGCGTGGGCAGGCCGGCGCGCAGCACGGCCTCGCAGAAGGCCGCATACGACACGCCATGGTGCGTGCCCAGCTCCACCAGCACGCGCGGCTCGCAGGCTTCGACCACCCAGGCGGCGAAGGGCACGTGGCCCCACCAGCCGCTGGGCTTGCCGATGCGGTGCGGCCTGCGGAAGAGGGGCGATAGCGCGGGCGATGCGAGTTCGCCGAGCGCTGCGGATGCGGACGCCGGTGCCGGGGTATGCGTGGGCGCGTGCGTATGCGGTCGGTGCTCTTCGACGGCGTTTCGCAGCCTGTCGAGCGATTGGAATTGAGGTTGTGTCATGCGCGCTCCTTGGCGTTTTTTGGGGGTGCGCGCACGCACTGCGTTGGGTTTAACGGCTGGCGACCACGGAGAACATCGGGACCTGCATGCCGTCGGCTTCGCGCTTGTGGTGGTGAGTGGTCACGCGCGCATGCGGAAAGTCCAGCAGCGCCAGCGCGTTCACCACGAAGGCCGGGCTCAGCGCCCACCAGGTATCGACTTGCGCGACGTTGGGGCGCGGCAGCAGGTGGCACACGGGCAGTTGGCCGAGCGTGGCGTCGTAGAGCTCGGTGACGATGATGGTCTGCCGCACGCGCCGCGCGCAGCCCTCGAGGATGGACAGGGGCGAGCGGCAGTGCAGCAGCACGGCGGCGAACAGGCCGACATCGAAGTCGCCGGCGTCGGCGGGGAGGTACTCGGGGTCGGCCTCCAGCAGCCGCACCGACGAGCGGTAATGGTGGTGCAGGTACCAGAACGAGTTGCGCACGCCCTGGATGGCGGCGCCGAACTCCTCGCGCCAGGCCGCGTAGTCGAAGCCGGGCACGGGCACGGCATCCCACAGGCGCTCCATGGCCGGCTCGACGGCCGTCACCGAGGCGCCCGCGCGCTCCATGTGGAACGAAAGAAAACCGCTGGCGGGGCCCACTTCGAGCACCGATTTGCCCGCAAAGTCGAAGCCGCCGAGGTAGGCCTCGACGGTGGGGCGCAGATCCCAGAAGCCGCGCACGAGGCCTTGCGGCGACAGCCCAACCGAGTGATAGAACTGGCAGGCCTCGAATGCGGGCGCGTCACGCCGTATTTCTCGCCACGCGGCTCGGGCTGGGGTCGTCATGCGGCAGGGTGTGTCGGGCTTGCGCTGCGGCAGCGCAGGCAATGGGCGATCAAGTGTGAGGACATCGTAATCTGTTGTAACCAAGTGGGTCGATGCTAGCAAGTCGGGGCCGGCAAGGCCAGCCACAAACAACATTGCGAGAGATTCCGGCCGACGTCCTGGCGGGGTGGCGGCGCGCGGTTGGCGGCTCACCCATCGCGCTTCAGGAAATCGACAAACGCACGCAGCGGCGCCGGCATGGGCGCGCGGCTCGGTAGTACAGGAACGGGCCCGAAAAGCTCTGCCACCACTCTTCGAGCACGGGCACGAGCTTGCCCGATTCGGCGGCGCGCACCTCGAGGCCGGGCATGGCGCGAAGCGGCTCAGCCCGCGGGGGCGTGGCCGGGGGTGTCCCCGATGAACGCCTCGATCATCTGCGCCACGCGCCGGGGCTGGTCGTGGTGCAGCATGTGGCCCGCGTCTTCGAGGCGCTCGATGCGGCTGTTGCCGACCGACTTCAGCCGCTCATGGAATTCGTCGAGCGTGTAGCGGTTCTTCCACCAGCCGTGCAGGCTGTCGTCCGCCGCCTCGACCATCAGCAGCGGCGCGGTGATGCGCGCATACAGCGCCAGCGTTTCGTCGACCCGGAAGATGTGGGCGTTGACGATCTTGTGCGCCGCTTCGCCGAGGATCTGCCAGCGCTCGCTGCCGTCGGGCTGCGCGTGGTTGGCCGACCAGTGGCTGGCGAGCCATTGGGCCTTGTCGGGCGTAAGGCGCGGGTTGGTCTTCATGAGGCGGCGCGCCACGCCGTCCACGGCCGAGTAGCCGGCCAGCGCCATCTCGCCGCGGTGCAGGCGCTTGAGTTCGTCGATCCATTGGCCGTAGCGCGCGGGCGCTTCTTCGGGCTGGCGCGCGGGCATGCCGAAGCCTTCGAGGTTGACGAGGCGGCGGATGCGCTGGGGCCGCACGCCGGCGTAGTGCATGGCGACGTTACCGCCCATGCTGTGGCCGACAAGGTCGACCTGCCGTGCGTTGTCGCCCTCGCCAGCGTAGTGGTCGAGCAGCCATTCGAGGTCGGCCAGGTAGTCGGCGAGCCAGTAGTTGTCGACGCCGCCGCCATCGGTCAGGCCGAAGCCGCGCCAGTCGGGGGCGATGATGAAGCGGTCTTCCTCCATCGCGTCGACCACGAACTGCCATGACGCCGCCACGTCCATCCAGCCGTGCATCAGCACCAGCGGCGATTGCTCGTCGGAGGGCTGGCCCCACAGGCGCACGTGGTAGCTGAGGTTGCGCACGGGCACGAATTCGCTGCGGGAGGGGCGGAGGGCTTGGTACATGGGCGCCGATGATAAAGAGGCCTTTGTGCTGACGCAGTCCGGCACACGACAGCCGGGCGTCACGGATTGCTCGGGTTTTGGCGCAGCGGCCAGCGGTTTGCGGGTCGGGGCGGTAGCATCCCGCGCATGAAAAAGATCCAACTCGGTCAAAGCGACCTGCACGTTACCCCGATCTGCCTCGGCACGATGACCTTCGGCGAGCAGGTCGACGAGCCCACTTCCCACGCCATCCTGAGCCGCTCGCTCGAGCGCGGCGTCGACTTCATCGACACCGCCGAGATGTACTCGGTGCCCACGCGCAAGGAAACCTACAGCGTCACCGAAACCATCATCGGCAACTGGTTCGCCGCCAACCCCGGCGCGCGCCAGAAGCTGGTGCTGGCGACCAAGGTGGCCGGCCCGTCGCGCGGCATGCCCTGGGTGCGCGAAGGCAGCGGCATGACGGCGGCCGACATCGAGGCCTCGTGCAACGCCAGCCTGAAGCGGCTGCAGACGGACGTGATCGACCTCTACCAGATCCATTGGCCGGAACGTCATGTGCCGATGTTCGGCAACGTCTACTACGACCCGGCGAAGGAAACATCGCAGACCCCGATCCACGAGCAGCTCGAAGCGCTGGGCAGGCTGGTGAAGGCGGGCAAGGTGCGCGCCATCGGCTTGTCGAACGAAACGCCGTACGGCGTGCACGAGTTCGTGCGGCTGGCCGAGCAGCACGGGCTGCCGCGCGTGGCGACGGTGCAGAACGTGTACAGCCTCATCAGCCGCGGCCACGAGAACGCGCTGGACGAGACGATGCACCGGCTCGGCGTGTCGCTGCTGGCCTATTCGCCGCTGGCTTTCGGCCTGTTGACGGGCAAGTACGACCAGAGCGGCATCGAGGGGCCCGATGCGCCGAAGGGCGCGCGGATTTCGAGCTATGAATCGGTGCGCAAGCAGCGCTGGGGCCGTCCCGATGCGCTGCGCGCGGCCAGGCGCTACAACCAGCTGGCCCGCGACAACGGCCTGACGCCGACCCGACTGGCGCTGGCCTTCTGCTACACGAAGTGGCAGGTGGCGAGCACGATCATCGGCGTGACCTCGCTGGCGCAGTTGGAAGAAGACCTGGACGCATACGGCACCACGCTGTCGCCGGAGATCCTGGCGGAGATCGACAAGATCCGCTGGGAAATCCGCGACCCGGCAGCGTGAGCAAAAAGGGCCACGTGTCTGAAACGCCCGCAACGCAGCTGTTGCGGGCGAACAAGGTCGCGTTCACCGAGCATCCCTACGAGTACGTCGAACATGGCGGCGCGCAACGCGGTGCCGAAATGCTCGGGCTCGACCCGTTCACCGTCATCAAGACGCTGGTGATGCAGGACCAGGACGCCAAGCCATTGATCGTGCTGATGCATGGCAACCGCACGGTGTCTACCAAGAACCTCGCGCGGCAGATCGGCGCCAAGTCGGTCGAGCCCTGCAAGCCCGAGGTGGCGCAGCGGCACAGCGGCTACATGGTGGGCGGCACGTCGCCGTTCGGCACGCGGCGCGAGATGCCGGTGTATGTGGAGGCCACCGTTCTCGAACTGCCGAAGATCGTGCTCAATGGCGGGCGCCGGGGCTACCTGATCGGCATCGATCCGCAGGTGTGCGTGGCGCTGCTGGGCGCGAAGCCCGTGCAGTGTGCGCTGGCAGAATAGCCGGCGGCGGTCGTCGCCGGACAGAACAACAACCATCCCCGCGGAGCGCCGCCTTGAGTTTCAACTTGCCTTCCCTCATTGCCATCGTGGCGTCGTACCTGATCGGCTCGCTGTCCTTCGCAGTCATCGTGAGCAAGGCGCTCGGCATGGCCGATCCGCGCAGCTACGGCAGCAAGAACCCCGGCGCCACCAACGTGCTGCGCTCGGGCAACAAGGGCGCTGCGCTGGCCACGCTGCTGCTCGATGCGCTCAAGGGCTGGGTGCCGGTGTTCTTCATCCACCGGTTTGGCGCGCAATGGGGGTTGGGGGAGGGGGTTGCCGCACTGGCCGGCCTGGCTGCGTTCCTCGGCCACCTTTACCCGGTGTTCTTCGGCTTCCAGGGCGGCAAGGGCGTGGCCACCGCGGCGGGCGTGCTGGTGGGCATCGCGCCCTGGCTGGGGCTGGCGACCGGCGCCACGTGGCTGATCGTCGCGGTCTTCTTTCGTTACTCGTCGCTGTCGTCGCTGGCGGCCGCCTTCTTTGCGCCGGCCTACTATCTGATCGGCGGCGGCATTGCGTGGCCGCTCGACCGCACGGTGCTGGTCGCGATCATCGTCATGAGTCTGCTGCTGATCTGGCGGCACCGCGAAAACATCCGCCGGCTCGCGGCCGGCACGGAGTCGAAACTCGGCTCGAAGAAAAAGGCTTGAAAACACCATGGCTTCCATCACCCGCTTCCACGTCGGCCCCCGCCTCTCCGAGACGGCCGTGCACAACGGCACCGTCTACCTCGCGGGCCAGGTGCCCGACGACACCACGCAGGACATCCGTGGCCAGACCGAGCAGGTGCTGGGCATGGTCGAACGCCTGCTGGCCGAGGCCGGCAGCGACAAGTCGCGCATCCTCATGACGCAGATTTTCCTGGCGGACATCACCGACATCGCTGCCATGAACGAGGTGTGGGACGTGTGGATTCCGGCCGGCAATACGCCGCCGCGCGCGACCGTGCAGGCCCAGATGGCCAATGCGGCCTACAAGATCGAGATCGTGGTGACGGCCGCGCAGGCCTGACACCGGGGCTTCAATAGCGTTTTTCGAGGACCATCTGGTCCGCGTCGCGCCGCATCGAGAAGCGATTGATGAAGCTGTTGCCCAGCAGCACGAAGGGCATGGCCTGCGGCGAGACGATGGCGTCGATGTCGTAGACCTCGACGTCGCCCACACGCACCGATTGCAGGCGTAGCCGGTAGCCTTGCGCCTGCCCATTGGCGGTGTTCATCACGACGCGCTGGCCCTTGCTGTAGTCGAGCCCGATGCGCAGGGCATCGTCGGCCGACAGTGCGATCGACGTGGCGCCCGTGTCGAGCATGAAGGTGACGGGCCGGCCGTTGATGGCGCCCTGTGTCATGAAATGCCCGCGGCTGTCCGCCGACAGCACGACGCGGCTGCCCCCGCCACCCATGCTGCCCCCGCCACCGATGCTGACCGGCGTGTCCATGCGCAGATTGACGCGCTTGCCATCGAGTTCGACCACGGCCTGTTCGGCCTGCAGCGACACCAGCTTGACGCCCTGGTAGCTCTCGCCAACCGCTACGGTTTTGGGCGGGTTGCCGTTCACGATCAGGATGGCGCGGCTGCCGATGCTGCCGGTCAGGGTGACCGAGCCGGCAGCGTGCGCCACGGCAGCGGCAGCCAGCAGCTGCGCTGCGACGACGAGCGCTTTCATGCGGCCGGGCTCAGTCGCGGAAGTTGTTGAACGTGAGCGGCATGTCCGGCACGTCTTTCTTGATGAGCGCCATGGCGGCCTGGAGATCGTCGCGCTTGGCGCCGGTGATGCGCACCGCGTCGCCCTGGATCGCGGCCTGCACCTTGAGCTTGCTGTCCTTGACGATGCGGGTGATCTTCTTGGCCTGCTCGCTCTCGATGCCGCTCTTGATCTTGATGACCTGCTTGACCTTGTCGCCGCCCATCTTCTGGACGTCGCCCTTGTCGAGGAAGCGCACATCGACGCTGCGCTTGGTGAGCTTGCTGCGCAGGATGTCTTCGACCTGCACGAGCTGGAACTCGGCGTCGCCGATCATGGTGACCTCCTTGTCCTTGAGCTCGACGGCGGCGGCCGTGCCCTTGAAATCGAAGCGCGTTGCGATTTCCTTGGCGGTGTTCTCGACCGCGTTCTTCACTTCGGGCAGGTTGGGCTCGCAGACGGTATCGAAGGACGGCATGACTCTCTCCTGAATTCACTTGGGCTGGATGCGACAATTCTCCCATGATCGTGGAGTCCAACGTCCCGCTGCAGCCCTACAACAGCTTCGGCATCGTCGCGCGTGCGCAGCATCTGGTGCGCATCGCCAGCGAGGCCGACCTGGTCGCGCTGCATGCCGACGCGGCATGGCGCGATGCGCCCCGTTTCGTGCTGGGCGGCGGCAGCAACATCGTGCTCACGGGCGACGTCAAGCCGCTGGTGCTGAAGATCGAGATCAAGGGCTTGCGGCTGGTGGAAGAAACCCCGCGCGCCTGGATCGTCGAGGCCGGTGCCGGAGAAGTCTGGCACGACGCCGTCGAATGGATGGTGCGCAGCGGCTACCCGGGGCTCGAAAACCTGGCCCTGATTCCGGGCACCGTGGGCGGCTCGCCGGTGCAGAACATCGGCGCCTACGGGGTCGAACTGCAGGACCGCTTCGAATCGCTCGACGCCTTTGACCTGGAAACCGGCCGAAGCTTCATGCTCGACGCCGCGCAGTGCGCCTTCGGCTACCGCGATTCGGTGTTCAAGCACGTGCGCAGCGGCCCGAACGACTTCGGGCTGGCGGGCCGGGCGGTGATCACCCGGGTGCGATTCCGTTTGCCCAAGCCGTGGAAGGCCGTGGTCGGCTACCTCGACCTGGAGCGCAAGATGGAAGAAACCCGCAACTTCACGCCGGACGCGCAAGACATCTTCGACTGGATCTGCGCCATCCGCCGCGCCAAGCTGCCCGACTGGCGCGTGCTGGGCAACGCCGGCAGCTTCTTCAAGAACCCGACGGTCACGCCCGAGCAGTGCGCCGACATCATCGCGCGCGACCCGAAGATCGTTCACTACCCGATGGACGACGGCAGCATCAAGCTCGCGGCCGGCTGGCTCATCGACGCCTGCGGATGGAAAGGCAAGTCGGTGGGCAACGCCGGCGTGTACGAGCGGCAGGCGCTGGTGCTGGTCAACCGCGGCGGCCGCGAAAACCCGGTGACGGGCGGCGAGGTAATGACCCTCGCCAAGGCCATCCAGACCAGCGTGTACGAGCGCTTCGGCATCCGGCTGGAGCCGGAACCGGTGGTGGTCTGAGGGCATGGATCTCGACTTCCTGCAGCTGAATTTCCGCCGCCGCATCGGCGCCTTGATGTGGGCTCGGCGGGCGGTGCCGCTCGTTGCGCTGTCCGCCGTGTTCCTGGGCTCGCGCCGCTGGGGCTCGGTGGTGGCGGTGATCGTGGTGGCGCTGCTGTTCTCGGCGGTGCTCAAGTTCCTCGAAACCAGCCTGCGCCGCCAGTTCATCCGCGAGGCCCGGCTGCCGCCGTTCCTCATCGGCAAGCTGCGCGAGGCGCATCCGCAACTCAGCCGGCGCGATGCCGAACTGGTGCTGCGCGGCCTGCGCCAGTTCTTCATGTCGCACCTGCGCAGCGACCGCAAGTTCGTCGCCATGCCCTCGAAGGTGGTCGACACGGCCTGGCACGAGTTCATCCTGCACACGCAGGGCTACCAGAACTGGTGCAAGGCGGCCTTCGGCGCCATGCTGCACCACAGTCCGGCCGAGGTGCTGGGCAAGGACGCCCGGCGCAACGACGGCCTGCGCCGCACCTGGTACTGGGCCTGCAAGGAGGAAAGCATCGACCCGCGCAAGCCGGCGCGGCTGCCGCTGCTGTTTGCGCTGGACATCAAGTTCGCCATTGCGGGCGGCTTCCACTACGTGCCCGACTGCCGTGCGGTCGAGCGGCACATCGGCTCGGATGCGCAGTGCGGCACCAGTTTCGGCGATTCGTCGTCATCGGACGGCGGCAGCGCGGGCGATGCGGACGGGTTCGGCGGCAGCGAATCGAGCAGCAGTGGCGATGGCGGCTCCAGCGATGGCGGCGGCTCGTCCGACGGCGGCGGTGGGTGTGGCGGCGGCTGTGGTGGAGGCGGCGGGGACTGATACCCTGTCTGCGCACCAAAGAAAAACGGGCCCGAAAGGGCCCGTTGTCGTTTCTGCCTCCAGGGGAAGGCAGAGATCGCCGATCAGCTCGCGTCGCCGTCGTTGGCCAGCTTCGGCAGCGCAGCGCCTTCGCTCGACGACAGCAGGCCGACCTGCGTGTAGATCGCCAACTTCTCGCGCGTGTCGACGATGTCGAGGTTGCGCATCGTGAGCTGGCCGATGCGGTCCAGCGGCGTGAACGCGCCCTCGACCTTTTCCATGCTCAGGCGCTCGGGCTTGTACGTGAGGTTGGCCGACTCGGTGTTCATGATCGAGTAGTCGTTGCCGCGGCGCAGCTCGACCGTCACTTCGCCGGTGATGGCGCGTGCCACCCAGCGCTGCGCCGTCTCGCGCAGCATGATGGCTTGCGGGTCGAACCAGCGGCCCTGGTAGAGCAGGCGGCCGAGCTTGCGGCCGTTGTCGCGGTACTGCTCGATGGTGTCTTCGTTGTGGATGCCGGTGACGAGGCGCTCGTAGGCGATGAACAGCAGCGCGAGGCCGGGCGCCTCGTAGATGCCGCGGCTCTTGGCCTCGATGATGCGGTTCTCGATCTGGTCGCTCATGCCCAGGCCATGGCGGCCCCCGATGCGATTGGCTTCGAGGATCAGGTCGACCAGGTTCGAATAGCGCACGCCGTTCAGCGCAACGGGCACGCCTTCTTCGAAGCGCACCGAGACGGTCTCGCGCTTCACTTCGACTTCGTCCTTCCAGAAGGCCACGCCCATGATGGGCTGCACGATCTGGATGCCGCTGTTCAGGTGCTCGAGGTCTTTGGCCTCGTGCGTGGCGCCGAGCATGTTCGAGTCGGTCGAGTAGGCCTTCTCGGCCGACATCTTGTAGGCGAAGCCGGCCTTCTGCATGAACGCCGACATCTCGGCGCGGCCGCCCAGCTCGTCGATGAAGACCTGGTCGAGCCAGGGCTTGTAGATCTTCAGGTTGGGGTTGGTCAGCAGGCCGTAGCGGTAGAAGCGCTCGATGTCGTTGCCCTTGTAGGTGCTGCCGTCGCCCCAGATGTGGACGTCGTCTTCCTTCATGGCCGACACCAGCATCGTGCCGGTGACGGCACGGCCCAGCGGCGTGGTGTTGAAGTAGGTGACGCCGGCGGTGGTCACGTGGAAGGCGCCGGCCTGCAGGGCGGCGATGCCTTCGTTGGCCAGCTGCACGCGGCAGTCGATCAGGCGGGCGTTCTCGGCGCCGTAGAGCATCGCCTTGCGCGGGATCTCGTCGTAGTCGGGTTCGTCGGGCTGGCCGAGGTTGGCGGTGTAGGCGTAGGGGATCGCGCCCTTGTTGCGCATCCAGTGGAGCGCCGCGCTGGTGTCCAGGCCGCCCGAGAAGGCGATGCCGACCTTCTGGCCGGCGGGTACGTTTTGGAGGATGGTCGACATGTCAGGAGGTCCGGTTCAGCCGAAGTGGCAGATGTAGCTGTAGGGCTCGCCGCTCACGCGGATCTGGAAGCTCGAGTTGCCGGGAACGTTGAACTTCTGCCCCGCGCCCGAGGCGATCCACTCGCTGGTGCCCGCAAGCTGGTATTCGCAAGCGCCGCCGGTGCCTTCCATGATTTCAGGGGCGCCGGTGTTGAAGGTGAGGGTGGACGGCAGGATCACCCCGACCGATTTCTTCGTGCCGTCCGCCAGCGTGAGGCTGTGGCTCACGCATTTGCCGTCGAAGTACACATTGGCCTTGGTGGCCACTGCGGCGCTGTTGATTGTGTCGGTAGTCGTCGTCATTGGATGGCGCCGGCGCGGGGGGCGGCCGGCAAATCGAGGACGCACCGCACCAGCGGCGCACCCGTCAAGGGTTGGAAAAGTCCTCGATTTTAGGGGCTCGGGCAGCACAGGCCGCCGGCCAGCGGCTCAGCGGTGCCAGCCGCGGTATCCGCCACCCCAGCCGCGGTAGTAGCCACCGCCCCATCCGCGCGAATAGCCGAGGTTCAGCGAGATGCCGACCGGCGGATAGGCGTAGGGATAGGCATAGGGGTACGGGTAGGCCGGCTGCACGTAGACGGGAGCGGCATACGCCGGCGCCGGCTGGTAGACCGGCGCGGGGGCGTTGGAGACCACCACGCCTGGCTCCGGCACCACGTTGTCCCATGGCGAGCCGCCGTACTGCGGATAGCCGTTGCCGCTATCGGCTTCGACCGGGTAGGGCTGCAACTGCGGCTGCGGCGCCACCGGTGAGGTCGTCACGCCGTAGGCGCTGGCCTGGATCGAAATGGTCGCGCCGGGCTGGCTGTTCATGCGGGTGGTGTACTGGCGGCCGTTGTATTCGTAGGTGACGTTGTAGTAGACGTCGCTGCCGGTCGTTTCGCGGATCGGCGTGGCGGAAATCACGCGGGCCTGGACCACCTGGTTCTGCTGCTGGGCGTGCACGAGCCCGGTGCCGGCGGCCAGTGCTGCGGCCACGGAAATGCCGGCGAGGGTGCGAAAAACGTGCGTGTTCATGGTGTGTTTCTCCTGCGGATTCAGGGATTGGAGGCCGGGCAGCAGGCCGGGTTCCGGCGTTTACACGGCGTTGACAGCCCAGGCGTCGGCGTCGAACCCTGTCGTAACGGGTTTTTTCGCCCCCCAGTTGACCACCGGCCGCTTGATCAGGCTGGGGTTGGCCAGCAGCACGGCGCGGGCCGAGCCGGCATCGACCACGCCCTCGCGGGTGGCGTCGTCCAGCTTGCGCCAGGTGGTGCCCTTGCGGTTGACCAGGGCCTCCCAGCCGGGCTTCTTCAGCCACTGGTCGAGTTCGGCCTCGGGCACGCCCTGTTTCTTGAAATCGTGGAAGGTGTAGGCCACGCCATGTTCATCGAGCCAGGCGCGGGCGCGCTTGACGGTGTCGCAGTTCGGAATGCCGTATAGGGTTGTCATGCCCGCGATGATGCCCCGGGCGGCCGGTCGGCGACAATGCCGGCCTCCATGGAAACCCTTAACGACTGGCTCGCGCGCGCCGAGCACCTCCATCCCAAGAACATCGAGCTCGGACTCGAGCGCGCCAAAGAAATGGCGCAGCGCCTGGGCCTGCGCTTCGGCTGCCCCGTCATCACGGTGGCGGGCACCAACGGCAAGGGCTCGACCTGCGCCATGCTCGAATCGATCCTGACGCACGCGGGCTACCGCACGGCGGTGTTCACCTCGCCGCACCTGGTGCGTTTCGAAGAGCGCCTGCGGCTCAAGGGCGAGGCGGTCGATGCTTCCAAACTGATAGCAAGCTTCGAAGTGGTGGAGAAGGCCCGCGGCGACATGAGCCTGACCTACTTCGAGTTCACGACGCTCGGCATCCTGCACTGCATGACCGAGGAAAAGCCCGACGTGGCGATCCTCGAGGTCGGCCTGGGCGGGCGGCTCGACGCGGTCAACATCATCGACGCCGACTGCGCGGTCATCACCAGCATCGACCTCGACCACATGGAATACCTCGGGCCCGACCGCGAAAGCATCGGCTTCGAGAAGGCCGGCATCATGCGCGCGGGCAAGCCCGCCATCGTGAGCGACCCGATGCCGCCGCAGAGCGTGATCGACCATGCGAACGCCATTGGCGCCGACCTCTGGCGCTTCGGGACGGACTTCAACGTGTCGGGCGACAAGCAGCAGTGGGGCTGGTCGGGCCGGGGCCGGCGCTACAGCGGGCTGGCCTACCCGGCGCTGCGCGGGGCCAACCAGCTCATCAATGCGGCCGGCGTGCTCGCGGCGCTCGAAGCCCTGCGCCCGCAGTTGCCGATCACCGCGCAGGCTGTGCGCAACGGGCTCGCGATGGTCGAGTTGCCGGGCCGTTTCCAGATCGTGCCGGGCGAGCCCGCGCTGGTGCTCGACGTGGCGCACAACGCCCATGCCGTGGCCGCGCTGGCCGAGAACCTCGACGCGATGGGCTTCTACCCCACCACGCACGGCGTATTCGGCGTGATGGCCGACAAGGACCTCGCGCCGATCCTCGCGCGCATCGGGCCGCTGATCGACCGCTGGTACTTCACCGACCTGCCCACGCCGCGCGCCGCCAAGGCCGCCGACCTGCTGGCCAGCTGGCAGGCGCAGAACTCGCGCACCGACGCCTCGGGCAGCGTGCACGCGGGCCCGATGGAAGCGTTGCGCGCGGCCATCGAGCAAGCGGGGCCCGCTGATAGAATCGTGGTCTTCGGATCGTTCTTCACCGTGGGTGGCGTGCTCGAAAACGGCACCCCCCGGCTGCAAGCCAAACACCTGCTGCCAGGCGGCTGATCGTCGGGCTGTCCACACCATCTGGCACCACCTCGCTGCATTCCTTCAGGGATCGAACTTCATGGCGTTTTTCAAGTTCCGCACGCGCGGCCCGCAAGGCAACGAAGGACGCAGCGCCCCGGCCGCCGTCCCCGCGGAAAGTGTCGAAACCATGCGTCGGCGTGCACGCCACCGGCTGCTCGGCGCAGCGGTGCTGGTGCTGCTCGGCGTGATCGGCTTTCCGTTGCTGTTCGATACGCAGCCGCGCCCCGTGTCGGTCGACATTCCCATCGAGATTCCCGACCGCAACAAGGTCAAGCCGCTGCCCGTGCCCGCCACGCCGGCGCCCACCACGAGCACCGCGCCGGCATCACCCGACAGCGGCAGCAGTTCGCGCGTGGCCTCGGCGTCGTCCGGCGGCATGATCACCGAGACTGCCGACGGAACGGTGATCGAATCCGGCAGGCCCGTGCCCGGCACGCCGCCCGTTGCGGCGGTCGAGCCGAAGCCGGAGCCCAAGCCCGAACCGAAGCCCAAGCCCGAGGCCAAACCCGAACACAAGCCGGAACCCAAGCCCGAGCCCAAGCCGAAGCCCGAACCCAAGCCCGAAGCGAAGCCCAAGCCGGCCGACTCGAGCGATGCTGCCCGTGCCCGCGCGCTACTCGAAGGCAAGCCCGTCGCGACGGCTGCCGCGCCGAAGCCCGCCGCCGATGAAGGCGGCCGCTTCGTGGTGCAGGTCGGCGCTTTCGCCGATGCCGACAAGGCGCGCGAAGTGCGCCAGAAGCTCGAGAAGGCCGGCCTCAAGACCTACGTGAACGTGGCCAAGACGGCCGACGGCGAGCAGCGCACGCGTGTGCGTGTGGGCCCCTTCGGTTCGCGTGCCGAGGCCGACCGCGCGGCGGAAAAGGTCAAGGGCTTGTCTTTGGCGGCTGCGATCCTCACGTTGTAAGAGCCGTCGCCTGCTGTTGCCGTGGCCTTGCTCGACTGGATCGCCGTCGCGCTCATCGGGGTGTCGATGCTGTTCGGCCTGATGCGCGGGCTGGTGTTCGAAGTGATTTCGCTGATCGGCTGGGTGGCGGCTTTCATTGCCGCCCAGTGGCTGGCTTCCGGCGTGGCGGCATGGCTGCCGTTCGGCGATCCGCAGGGGGCGTGGCGTTATCCGCTGGCCTTCGTGCTGGTCTTCGTGGCGGTGGCGTTCGGCGTGGGCCTGGTGGCGGCGCTCACGCGCAAGCTGATCACGGTCGTGGGTCTGCGGCCGGTGGACCGGATTCTGGGAGCAGCGTTCGGTGCGGCGCGGGGCGCAGTGGCCCTGCTCGTGCTGGCCGTCGTTGTTCATTTGCTGGTGTTGAGCGACAGTGCCTGGTGGCACGAATCGCGCAGCGCCATTGTTCTCGATGCGGCATTGCAGGGCCTGAAACCCGCGCTGCCTGAAAAGTTGGCAAGCTACCTGCCCTGAGAGGAATCGTTCATGTGTGGAATCGTCGGCGTTGTCAGCAACGCACCCGTCAATCAGCTGCTCTATGACGCGATGCTGCTGCTGCAGCACCGTGGCCAGGATGCGGCCGGCATCGTGACCCTGCTGGAACGCAAGTTCTTCATGCACAAGGCCAAGGGCATGGTCCGCGACGTGTTCCGCACGCGCAACATGCGCGCGCTGCCGGGCAGCGTGGGCCTTGGCCAGGTGCGCTACCCGACCGCCGGCAATGCCTACAGCGAGGAAGAGGCGCAGCCCTTCTACGTGAACGCGCCCTTCGGCATCGTGCTGGTGCACAACGGCAACCTGACCAACGCGCATGCGCTGCGCGCGGAGCTGTTTTCCACCGACCACCGCCACACCAACACCGAGAGCGATTCCGAAGTGCTGCTCAACGTGCTGGCGCACGAACTCGAACGCTCGTCGCGCGGCGTGCCGCTGCACCCGGCCGAAGTGTTCGCCGCGGTCAAGAACATGCACAAGCGCCTGCGCGGCTCGTACGCCGTGGTGTCGCTCATTGCCGGCCACGGCCTGCTCGCCTTCCGCGACCCCTACGGCATCCGCCCGTTGTGCATGGGCCGCAGCGCCGACGGCGCCGTGATGGTGGCCAGCGAATCGGTCGCGCTCGAAGGCTCGGGCCATGTGTTCGAGCGTGACATCGCCCCGGGCGAAGCCGTGTTCATCGACCTCGAAGGCAAGGTGCACTCGATGCAGTGCGCCGAGTCGCCGACGCTGAACCCCTGCATCTTCGAATTCGTGTACCTTGCGCGCCCGGACTCCGTGCTCGACGGGATCTCGGTCTACCAGGCGCGCCTGAACCTTGGCGAAACGCTGGCCAAGCGCGTGGTCTCGACCGTGCCGCCGAACCAGATCGACGTGATCATCCCGATCCCCGAGTCGAGCCGCCCGAGTGCCACGCAGCTCGCGCACCTGCTGGGCGTGCCGTACCGCGAAGGCTTCGTGAAGAACCGCTACGTGGGCCGCACCTTCATCATGCCGGGGCAGGGTGTGCGCAAGAAGTCGGTGCGCCAGAAGCTCAACGTGATCGCCAGCGAATTCAAGGGCCGCAACGTGCTGCTGGTCGACGACTCGATCGTGCGCGGCACCACCAGCCGCGAAATCGTGCAGATGGCGCGCGATGCCGGCGCCCGCAAGGTCTACCTCGCCAGCGCCGCGCCGCCGGTGCGCTACCCCAACGTCTACGGCATTGACATGCCGACCAAGGACGAACTGGTCGCGCACGACCGCACGGTCGAGCAGATCCGCGAGCTGATCGGCTGCGACGCGCTGATCTACCAGGACGTCGATGCCATGAAGCGCGCGATCGGCTCGCTCAACACCAAGCTCGACGGTTTCGACGCCTCGTGCTTCGACGGCGTTTACGTGACCGGCGACATCGACACCGAAGCCATCTCGCGCATGAACGGCAACCGTCCCCGCATCGAAGAGACCGAAGAAGATTCTTCGCGCCTCGCGCTTCCCAACCACAGCGAGTGAGAGCTGAAGAAGTGACCGACGAACGAACCCTCCCACCCGGACTGCACCGCGACACGCTCGCGGTGCGCACGGGCCTGGCGCCGAGCCAGCACGGCGAGCACTCCGAAGCGCTGTTCCTGACGAGCGGCTTCGTGCAGCCCGATGCCGAGACCTCGGCGCGCCGCTTTGCCGGCACCGAAGCAGGCTTCACCTACTCGCGCACGTCGAACCCGACGGTCGCGAGCTTCGAGCAGCGCCTTGCCGCGCTCGAAGGCACCGAGGCCGCCATTGGCGCCTCGACCGGCATGGGCGCGATCCTCATGATGTGCATGGGCCTGCTGAAAGCTGGCGACCACGTGATCTGCTCGCGCTCGGTGTTCGGCTCCACGTTGAACCTGTTCGGCAAGGAGTTCGCCAAGTTCGGCGTCGAGACCACCTTCGTCTCGCAGACCGACGTGGCCGAATGGCGCGCGGCGTTGAAGCCCAACACCAGGCTGCTGTTTGCCGAAACGCCGACGAATCCGCTGACCGAGGTCTGCGACATCCGGGCGCTGGCCGATCTCGCGCATGACGCGGGCGCGCTGCTGGCGGTCGACAACTGTTTCTGCACACCCGCGCTGCAGCGCCCCACCGAACTGGGCGCCGACCTCGTCATCCATTCGGGCACCAAGTACCTCGACGGCCAGGGCCGCGTGATGGCTGGCGCAATCTGCGGCCCGTCGAAGCTCATCGTCGATGTGTTCGGCCCGGTGGTTCGCACCGCCGGCATGGCGCTGTCGCCATTCAATGCGTGGGTGGTGCTCAAGGGCATGGAGACGCTGGGCATCCGCATGCAGGCGCAATGCGCGAACGCGCTGGCCGTGGCCAAGTGGCTCGAAGCGCAGCCCGGCATTGCGCGCGTCTACTACCCCGGCCTGGCCTCGCACGCTCAGCACGAACTGGCCATGCGCCAGCAGTCGGGGCAGGGCGGCGCGGTCGTGTCCTTCGACGTGGTCGGCAACGACCCGGAGACCGCGCGCGCCAACGCCTTCCACGTCATCAACAGCACGCGCGTGGTCAGCATTGCGACCAACCTCGGCGACACCAAGACCATCATCACGCACCCCGGCACGACCTCGCACGGGCGCCTAACAGAAGCGCAGCGCCAGGCCGCCGGCATCGGCCAGGGGCTGATCCGCCTCGCAGTCGGCCTGGAGTACATCGACGACATCACGGCCGACCTGCAGCGCGGCCTGGGCACCCTGACAACCTGATTGATTCATGACCGGCAAAGTTCGCACCCGCATCGCACCGTCTCCCACCGGCTTTCTTCACCTGGGCACGGCACGTACCGCGCTCTATTCGTGGGCCTATGCGCGCCACCACGGCGGCGAGTTCGTGCTGCGCATCGAGGACACCGACGTGGCCCGTTCCACGCAGGACTCGACCGACCAGATCCTCGCGTCGATGCATTGGCTCGGCCTCGACTACGACGAAGGCCCGATCTACCAGATGCAGCGCCTGGAGCGCTATCGCGAAGTGATCGCGCAGATGCTCGCGGCCGGTACGGCCTACCACTGCTACTGCACGCCCGCTGAGCTCGACGAGATGCGCGAGGCGCAGCGCGCACGCGGCGAGAAGACTCTGTACGACCGCCGCTGGCGTCTCGAGCCGGGCAAGGTGCTGCCGCCCGTGCCCGAAGGCGTGCCGCCGGTGGTGCGCTTCTGCAACCCGCCCGAAGGCGACGTGACGTGGAACGACCTCGTCAAGGGCGAGATCACCATCAACAACCGCGAGATCGACGACCTCATCATCCTGCGGCCCGACGGTGTGCCCACCTACAACTTCGCGGTGGTGGTCGACGACTGGGACATGGCCATCACGCACGTGTTCCGCGGCGACGAGCACATCAACAACACGCCGTGGCAGATCAACATCTTCCGCGCGCTCGGAGCGCCGCTGCCCCAGTTCGGCCATGTGCCGGTGATCCTGGGCGACGACGGACAGAAGCTCTCGAAGCGCCGCGGTGCCGTGAGCGTCACGGCCTACGAAGAGAACGGCTACCTGCCCGAGGCGATGCTCAACTACCTCGCGCGCCTCGGCTGGAGCCACGGCGACGACGAACTCTTCACGCGCGAACAGATGGTGAGCTGGTTCGACGGTTCGCACCTCTCGAAGAGCCCTGCGCAGTGGGACGCGGCAAAGCTTGCATGGGTGAATGCGCAGTACATCAAGGCGAAGAGCGGCGACGAGCTCGCCCCGCTTGTTGCAGCACAGTTGCAAAAGCGCGGCATCGTCGCCGATGAGCGCTTGCCCGCGATCTGCGCGTTGTTCAAGGACCGTTGCGACACCACGGTGGCGCTGGCGGGGTGGGCCGCCGCGTTCTATGCGGACATCGACGTGACCGAAGCCGATCGCGCGCAGCACATCACCGATGCAGTGAAGCCCGCGCTTGCAACGCTCGTTGAAAAATTGATGAGCGTGACCTGGGACAAGGCCTCAATCGCAGTTACCATCAAGGAAGTTCTCGCCGCACATGCATTGAAAATGCCGGTGTTGGCGATGCCAGTACGAGTGCTTGTGATGGGAACATCGCAGACACCGTCCCTCGATTCAGTACTCGAAATTTTTTCCCGCGAAAAAGTTATCGAGCGATTGAAAAAGGCCTGAAAAATCGGGCTATAATTCGAGGCTCGACACCCACACGGGGGTATAGCTCAGCTGGGAGAGCGCTTGCATGGCATGCAAGAGGTCATCGGTTCGATCCCGTTTACCTCCACCATCAAAGTGTCGAGAAGGTTAGAGATGCTGATCGCAGCACGTCCAAGGTTTTGACCCTATCGTCTAGAGGCCTAGGACACCACCCTTTCACGGTGGCTACCGGGGTTCGAATCCCCGTAGGGTCGCCAGTTTCACGCAAGTGAAGCAGGCACAAGTCGTCAGCACTTGGCTCCGCAAGGAGTGAACGTTGTCTACCAGGAGTGGTAGTTCAGTTGGTTAGAATACCGGCCTGTCACGCCGGGGGTCGCGGGTTCGAGTCCCGTCCACTCCGCCAATAAAATCAACGGGTTGCAGCAGAAATGCTGCAACCCGTTTTTCTTTGTCCGCTCCGTGGGAACACTTGAACTTAGGTGATCCTGTGCCACCACGGACTGCACGCCGATGAGACGCCGGTGGCGATGCTTGCGCTGGGCAAGAAGAAGACGCACAAGGCATCTCTGGGCGTACTGTCCCGGTGTCTTCGGGATCAGGCCGTCGTCTATGACTTTGCGGAGAGCCGCGCCGACGATCACCCTCGCGCCTTCCTGTAGAAGGGCAACGAGATGGATCGGCAAGCTGGTGTGCGACGACTACGCGGGTAAGGCCAGCTTCACGCAGGGTGTCACTGAGTGCGGGAAGAAGTGTTGCCGGATGTCATCGTGCGGGTTCCGAGAACCGACGTTCATCCTTCTCCAGGTCAGCTGACTGCTTTACCAAAGACCCGGCCTGCCACTTGGATCGAGCAGATGGCCGCCGTGGCTCCGAACGAGTGCCGCCCAGCGGCAGCTCTCACGGGCGGCGACTGGAGCCCCGCGTGCACTTTCAATCGCTGGACGTTCCGGTCGCGCCTACGTCTCAGCCCCACCGATTCACGGCCGTGCAGGAGGTCCATGAACGTCCGCCCAACGGGCGATGGCGATCGGGCATTGGAAGCCGGTGTGCATGCCTACGCTTGCCGAAGTGGGCTTGGGAAAAGGACGCTGCAGGGAGCCTGGTCGGCACGACGATCGAACTCCCCATGCCGGTGGGCATCGTGGGCGGTGCCACCAGGTCGCATCCTCTCGCCCGTCTGGCCCTCAAGATCATGGGCGTCACTTCCGCCCGAGAGCTTGGCGAAATCGTCGCCGCTGTGGGACTGGCACAGAACATGGCCGCCTTGCGCGTACTGGCCACCGAGGGCGCGCAGCGCGGACATATGGCTTTGCATGCCCGCAACATTGCGCTCGGCGTTGGCGCCACGGGCGACGAAGTCGATCAGATTGCCAAACAAATGGCCGGTGAACGTGACGTGCGCAGTGATCGCGCTCTGGCTTTGCTCGAAGAGTTGCGCGACCGCCCCCATCAAAGCAAGGAGACGAAATGAACCATTGCCTAACCAAGCGCCGCAAAGTCCTGACCGCCATCGGCGCGGGCCTGCTTGGCCCAATGTTCGGGAGCGCTACCGCTCAAACGGGACACTATCCTGACCGCCCTATCAAGATCATCGTGCCTTGGTCGGCCGGCGGCGCAGGCGATGTGATCGTGCGCCTCATCGCGCCGAGTCTGCAGCAACGCCCTGGGCCAGCCTATCGTGGTTGACAACCGCCCAGGCGCGCTTGGAACCATCGGCAGCCTGGCCGCCGCGCGCAGTCCCGCCGATGGCTACACGCTGGTCTATGCCGGCGCCGACTCCCATTCGGTCGCAGCGCAGGTGCTCAAGAAGGCTCCCTACGACACCAGGAAAGACTTTGTGGCCGTGGCCCCGCTAGGCTACTTTCCTCTGGGCTTGGCAGTCCTGGCCACAAACGCGGCACAGACACTGGAGCAGTTCCTGACAATGGCAAAGGACGCTAAACAGCCTCTGACCTTTGGATCCTGGGGGCAGGGAAGCACCGGCCACATCACCATGGCAGCGTTCATGCAGGCGACCAAGATCAACATGCTGCATGTACCCTACTCCGGCACGGCGCCACTGATACAGGCGCAGCGGTCAGGCGAAATCGATTGCTCGATCAACGGCCTGACGACGCTGGAACCGCACTTGCGCGCAGGCACCCTGCGGCTGCTGGCGATCACGGCGACGGAACGGATCGCACAGTTCCCTAACGTACCGACCATGCGCGAGTTGGGCATCGACATAAACATGGGCCCCTGGATCGGTATCTTCGGCCCTGCCGCCCTGCCCGCCGACATAGTCAACCGCCTGCATGACGCGATCGACGCGGCGTTGCGCGAGCCTCAGACCGTCGAGCAGACGAAGAAGCTGATGATGGTCACCGATCACATGAGCCAGCCTGCCTATCAGAACTTCTTTCTCAAGGAGTACGACCGTTGGGGCGCGTACATCCGCACGGCGAAGATCACGCTGGACTGACGAGCGTTGATTGCTCCAGAAGGCTGATCCACCCTTGAGAAGTCGCGCACCGACGCGGACTGATTTGCTCATATGGCAAGGCTCTTCAGCTACTCATCCGGTGACTTCAACCTTGGGTACCGCATCCGTGGCACCGCTGGAAATTGGCCTCAATTCTTTGCGCAGAATTTTTCCCACTGCTGATTTGGGCAGCGACTCGAGGAACGTGATGTAGCGAGGCACCTTGTATGCGGCAAGGAGCTTGCGGCAATGCGCTTCCAGCTCTTCCGCCCTCAGCCCAGGTACGCGGCGGACGACGAAGAGATGAGGGGCCTCCGCCGAACGCTCGTCGGGCACCCCGACGCATGCGCATTCGAGCACGTCCGGGTGCATGGCGACCACGCCTTCGATTTCGTTCGGGTAGACGTTGAAGCCGGAGACCAGGATCATGTCCTTCTTCCGGTCGACGATGTACATCAAACCTTGTGCATCCATGGTGACGATGTCCCCGGTGCGGAACCAGCCGTCCTGCGTGAAAGACCTGCGCGTCTCGTCTGCGCGGTTCCAGTAACCCGCGAAGACCTGTGGGCCCTTGATCAGCAACTCGCCGGGCGTGCCGAGCGGCACCGGCTCGCCCGCCTCGTCGACGATGAGAACGTCGGTCGACGGCACTGGCGCGCCGATGGTGCCGTTGCGCCCCGGCGCATTGAAGGTAACGCTGGGCGACGTTTCAGTAAGCCCATAGGCCTCGGTGATGGGTGGGCCGCCGGCCGCAACCCACTTGGCTGCAACGGCCGCCTGGATGGAGGCGCCGGCGCCGATGACCACGTTGCAGCGGGAGAAGTCGATGCCGGACAGCTCGGGCAACGTCACCAAGGCATTGAACATCGTGTTGACGCCGATCAGCATGTCGAAGGGCGCCCGCTCGAGTTCGGTGCAAAGCGCCTGGGCGTCGCGCGGATTGACGACCAGGCGGTTGTGAGCGCCGCTGGCAAGGGCCGTCAAAGCCACCCCGAGCGGAAAGATGTGATACAGCGGCAACGGCGTCACGATCTCGAAGTTGTCGATGTCAAGCGCCAATTCCAGCCATGACCGCATCTGCAGCGAGCTGGCAAGCACGCTACGGTGCGTCAGGCAAGCACCCTTGGAAACACCTGTCGTGCCGCCGGTGTACTGCAGAAAAGCCAGGTCGGAGGGGCGCACGTGCTCGCTGGTGAATTCGGCGTCCGGTAGCGCGGCGGTCGCGTCGCGCAAACCGACGATGCGAGGCCCATCGTTCGCAGCTGGCGCACCTGCATCCCCGCCCGTCGCGAACAATGCTTGCTTCACCTGTCGCATCGGCACGGTCATGACATACCGAAGCTGTGTCTGGCCGAGGACCTCGGCGACCACCCCCATGAACGGCTCGGCAGCCACCAGTGCGGACGCGCCCGAATCGGCCAGTTGGTACGCCAGCTCGCGTGCCGTGTAGAGCGGGTTCATGGTCACTCCCACCATGCCCGCGCGCAGGATGGCGGCCAAAGCCACGGGGTAAACGAGGTTGTTGTGCAGCAGAAGGGCGACCCTGTCACCGCGCTCGAGCCCGGCCGCTTGCAGGGACCGCGCGAGCAGCGCCGACGCATGCTCGACCTGCGCGAAGGTCAGAGATTCTCCGGCGCAGGTGACGGCCGTCCTGGAACTGTGCCTCGAGAACGCGCGTTCGAGCAAGGTGACGAGGGTTTCACTGTCGTCCAGGACGATCTCGCGGGGAAGCCCTGCGGGGTAGGAGGCATGCCAGGGTCGGTGTTCCATGTGTTTTTCCTTCGTGCGGTTGGCGGCGGCTCAGGACAGGGCTTCGCGAACGAAGTCCATGCGGTCCTGTCCGAAGAACATCTGGTCGCCGACGAAGAGCGTGGGCGCGCCGAACACGCCGCGCTCGATCGCTTCCTGCGTCGTGGCCTTCAGCGCGGCCTTGGTCTCGGCGTCCTGCGCCAGGCGCTCGATGTCGGCGGAATCGAATCCGCCCTCGGCCAGGATGCGGGCCGTGAGCTGCGCATCGTTCAGGTTCAGCGCGTCGATCCACAGCGCCTTGAACACGCAGCCCAGCAGCTGCTGCAGCTGTTCCGGACGGCGCAGCTGGATCCCGGTGACCGCGCGCATGAGGAACAGCGTGATGACCGGAAAGTGCGGATTGCCCTGGAAGGGAACGCCATAGCGGCGCGCGTGGCGCTCGTAGTCCATCTGCGTATAGCGTCCCTTGGCGGGTATCTGGGCCGGCGAGGCGTTGCCGGTGGCCTGGTAGACGCCGCCGAGCAGCATCGGCCGGTACACAAGGTCGGCGCCGTGGCTGGCGCACAGCGCCGGCAGCTGCGTCCACGCGAGGTAGGAAGACGGGCTGCCGACATCGAAGAAAAAATCAACCGACTTGCGCATTCATGGCTCCTTTAAGTAAACGAACGTTTGATGAACGGAAGCTATGTGAATAATGCAGCCTCGTCAACGGGGTTTCACTGGATTTCTTTCTTGATTGACAAACGTACGTTCATTGATTAACGTTAGATGACTTAACGGTCGTTTTTTAAAGGAGAACGCATGGACAATCCAGCCAACCACCGCGGTGTGGCTCTCGTCGTCGGCGCCGGTGACGCCACAGGCGGCGCCATTGGTGCACGCTTTGCCCGCGAGGGCTACGCCGCGTGCCTGACGCGGCGCTCCGCCGACAAGCTCGAACCGGTGGTCGAGCGCATCCGCGCGGCCGGCGGCCAGGCGTTCGGCTACGGCAGCGATGCGCGCAAGGAGGAGGATGTCGTGGCCCTCATCGACCAGATCGAGAAGGA
Organism: Variovorax sp. Root411; assembly: GCF_001425205.1. Classification (GTDB taxonomy): domain Bacteria; phylum Pseudomonadota; class Gammaproteobacteria; order Burkholderiales; family Burkholderiaceae_C; genus Variovorax. The sequence continues at coordinate 98,642 of NZ_LMDW01000017.1, read as the reverse complement.
GCACGGGCCCATCGAGGTGATGGTGTTCAACATCGGCGCCAACGTGCCCAGCAGCATCCTGGAGGAGACAGGGCGAAAGTACATGAAGATTTGGGAGATGGCCACCTTCAGCGCGTTCCTGAATGCGCGCGAGGTCGCCCGAAAAATGGTCGCGAGAGGGCGCGGCACGATTCTCTTCACTGGCGCGACGGCCGGCATCCGGGGCTCCGCGAATTTCGCGGCTTTTGCGGGCGCCAAGCACGCGCTGCGCGCACTGGCCCAGAGCATGGCGCGCGAACTCGGTCCGCGCGGCATTCACGTGGCCCACATCGTGGTCGACGGCGCGATCGACACGGAGTTCATCCGCAGCAACTTTCCCGAACGCTATGCGCTCAAGGAGCAGGACGGCATCCTGAACCCCGAGCACATCGCGGAGAACTACTGGTACCTGCACTCCCAGCCTCGAGACGCATGGACCTTCGAAATGGACCTTCGTCCCTACATGGAAACCTGGTGAAAGACACATGAAGACACGCATTACTGAACTCTTCGGCATCCGCCACCCGATCATCCAGGGCGGCATGCACTATGTCGGCTTCGCGGAACTGGCCGCCGCCGTCTCCAATGCCGGCGGGCTCGGACTCATCACCGGGCTGACGCAGAAAACGCCCGAGCTGCTGGCCAAGGAAATCGCCCGCTGCCGCGAGATGACGGACCAGCCCTTCGGCGTGAACCTCACGTTCCTGCCGACCCTGTCTTCGCCGCCATACCCCGAGTACATCGCGGCCATCGCCGAAGGCGGCGTTCGCATCGTCGAGACAGCGGGGCGCAGTCCCGAGGCCTACATGCCCGCGCTCAAGAAGGCCGGCATCAAGGTCATCCACAAGTGCACCTCCGTGCGACACGCGCTCAAGGCCGAAGCGATCGGCTGCGACGCCGTGAGCGTGGACGGCTTCGAGTGCGGCGGCCACCCCGGCGAGGACGACCTGCCGAACATGATCCTGCTGCCCCGCGCCGCCGAGGAGCTGAAGATTCCGTTCGTGGCGTCCGGCGGCATGGCCGACGCGCGCAGCCTGGTGGCGGCGCTGGCGTTGGGCGCCGAAGGCATGAACATGGGCACGCGCTTCGTGGCGACGCAGGAAGCGCCGATCCACCAGAACGTGAAGGACGCGATCGTGGCCGCCACCGAGCTCGACACGCGGCTCGTGATGCGAGGGCTGCGCAACACCGAGCGCGTGCTGACCAATTCATCCGTAGAGCAGCTGATCAGGATCGAGAAGGAAAAGGGCGCCGACCTCAAGTTCGAAGACATCATCGACCAGGTGGCCGGCGTCTACCCGCGCGTGATGCTGGAAGGCGAAATGGATGCGGGCGCCTGGAGCTGCGGCATGGTGGTTGGGCTGATCAACGACATTCCGACGGTGCAGGAGCTGATCGATCGCATCATGGACGAGGCCGAGCAACTGATCGTGCAGCGGCTCGCCGGGTTCATGGAGCCTGCGCTGGCCTAGCCTTGGACATCCGCCGGCTCGCTGCGAAGCGGGCCGGCGAATCGAACCCTTCAGGCCAGGTAGCGATCGCGCAGCACTTTCTTGTGGAGCTTGCCAGTCGCGTGCCGGGGAAAGTCGGACTCGAAATCGATGCTCCTGGGCACCTTGAGCGGACCGAGCAGCTCGCGGCAGCGTGCCTTCAGCGCCTCGGCGACCGCCGGGCCTGTGAAATCCGGATGCGCCGGCTGGATGACCGCCTTGATCTCTTCGCCGTACTCGTCGTTCGGCACGCCGAAAACCGCGGCATCCGCGACACGGGGGTCCTGCAGCAGCACCTCCTCGGGTACATGCCGCCCCGATCAGAACAGCTCGACGGCCGGCTCCATCAACGCCGACGACCCTGCCCGGATCTCGCCGCACAGCGCGGCCGTCTGCGGCAGCAGCCGCTGGAAGTAGAAGCGGGCCGTGGCAATCTTCGATGCATAGATCGGGTCGGTGGATTGCGCATTCCTCAATGCGACCTCGGCCATCCGCGCCCAGGTCCAAGCGAGGGCCAGGTGCCCGACCAGCCGCAGGTAAGGCGCGGCCGCGGCGCCTGCCGCATGCGGGTCGTCCGCCGACGTGGCCACGAGCTCGCCGGTGAGCTGCCTGATGTCGGCAGCCAGTGCGGCGAGCGGCTCCGAAAATTCGCGCATCGCCTCGCGCGGGCCGCAGGTCTCGGCGAATGCGCCGGCCATGTCCAGGAAGACGCCCATCTGCCGGCCCTGGTCGGCGAGCACCTTGCGCCCGAGCAGGTCCATGGCCTGCACGCCGTTGGTGCCCTCGTAGAGCCCGACGATGCGGACGTCCCTGAGGTGCTGCTCGACGCCGTTCTCGCGGATGTAGCCGTGCCCGCCGAACACCTGCATGGCGAGCAGCGTGCCTTCCACCGCGAGATCGCTCGACAGCGCCTTCACGAGCGGGGTCAGAAGGCCGAGCAGTTCGGCGGTCTCGTTGCGCCTGGCGGGGTCAGGATGAAGACGCTGAAGATCGCTCAGCTGCGCGGTCCACAGCGCCAGTGCGCGCGCGCCCTCGATGTTCGCCTTCTGCGTGAGCAGCATGCGGCGCACGTCGGCGTGTCCGATGATCGGGTCGGCCGTTTCGCCGGACGTTCTTGCGCCGCTGGTGCGGCCCTGCAGGCGATCCTTCGCATAGGCCAGGGCCTTCTGGTAGGCCGCTTCCATCAGGCCGATGGCGATCATGCCGACGAGCACGCGCATGTGGTTCATCTGCACGAACATGCCCGCCAGCCCCTTGTTGGGCGCGCCCAGCAGCCAGCCGGCCGCGCCGTCGAAGTTGATAGTGCAGGTCGAGTTTCCGTGGATGCCCAGCTTGTGCTCGATGGAGCCGCAGACCACTCCGTTGCGTGCGCCGGCCGCGCCGTTCGCATCGGGAATGAATTTCGGCACGATGAAAAGAGAGATGCCCTTCACGCCGGGCGGCGCATCAGCGATGCGCGCGAGCACCAGGTGCATGATGTTGCCGGTCAGGTCCTGCTCGCCGCCCGAGATGAAGATCTTGCTGCCGGTGACGCTGTAGCTGCCGTCGGGCTGCGCCACGGCGCGGGTGCGCATCAGGCCCAGGTCGGTGCCCGCATTGGGCTCGGTGAGGCACATGGTGCCGGCCCACTCGCCCGAGGCGATCTTCGGCAGGTAGAGCGCCTTCTGTTCCTCCGATCCGTTGGCCGACACGTTCACATAGGTGGCATGCGACATACCGGGGTAGGAGGCCCACGCCATGTTCGCGCCGCCGAAGACTTCGTAGACCGCGTTGGCCACGACCGAAGGAAAGCCCTGGCCGCCGAACTCGGGGCTGCACGCCAGTCCGGCCCAGCCGTTCTTCGTGAACTCGTCATAGGCCTTCTTGAAGCCCGGCGGCGTCTGCACCACGCCGGGCGAGGGCATGCTGCAACCGTGCGCGTCGCCCGGCGCGTTGAGTGGCGCGATCACCTCGGACGCGAACTGGCCGGCCGCGGTGAGCACCTGGTCGATGGTCTCGCCATCCAGCTCCGGCTGGCCGCAGGCTTCCAGCATGGCCGGCACCTGGAGCAGCTCGTGCAAGACGAATTGAATGTCACGCAGCGGGATCTGGTAGGCCATGGTGATGTTCCTTGACTCAAGCCACTTCGAACAGGCCCGCGGCGCCCATGCCGCCGCCGACGCACATCGTCACCACGACGAAGCGCGCGCCGCGCCGCTTGCCTTCGATCAGCGCATGCCCCACCAGCCGCGAGCCGGTCATGCCGTAGGGGTGGCCGATCGTGATGCCGCCGCCGTTGACGTTCAGCTTTTCCGGATCAATGCCCAGCCGGTCGCGCGAGTACAGCACCTGGCAGGCAAAGGCCTCGTTCAGTTCCCACAGCCCGATGTCGCTCACCTTGAGCCCATGGGTCTTCAGCAGCTTGGGCACCGCCAGAACGGGGCCGATGCCCATTTCCTCGGGCGCGAGGCCGGCGACCGCGATGCCGCGGTAGATGCCCAGCGGCTTGAGCCCGCGGCGCTCGGCCACCGCGCGCTCCACCAGCACGCAGGCCGATGCGCCATCCGACAGCTGGCTCGAGTTGCCGGCCGTGATGACACCGCCTTCGATGACCGGCTTGAGCTTGGAGAGGCCTTCGAGCGTCGTATCGGGGCGGTTGCCTTCGTCGCGGTCCAGGGTCACGTCGCGCAAGCTGACTGCGCCTGTTTCCTTGTCGGCCACGGCCATGCGCGCGGTGATCGGCACGATCTCGTCGTCGAACAGGTGGCGCTCCTGCGCCAGCGCGGTGCGGCGTTGGGCCTCCGCGGAATATTCGTCCTGCGCCTGGCGTGAGATGCCGTACTTCTTCGCCACGATCTCGGCCGTGTTCAGCATCGGGATGTAGGCGTGCTGCACGCGCGCAACGAGCAGCGGGTCGGCCTCTTCGCCCACCCACTTGACGAACGGATTCTGCACGGCGGAGATGTTCTCCTGGCCCCCGCCCACGGTCACGTCCATGCCGTCGACGATGATCTGCTTGGCCGCCGTCGCGATGGCCATCAGCCCCGAGGCGCATTGCCGGTCCATCGTCTGTCCCGGCACCGACTGCGGCAGTCCCGCCGCGAGCGCTGCGAGGCGTCCGATGTTCATGCCCGCGGTGCCGGCGGCCATTGCGCTGCCGATGACCACGTCCTCCACTTCCCCGGGGTTGATGCCCGCGCGCTGCACGGCATGCTGGATCGCGTGGCCCATCAGCGTGGGCGACTTGATGTTGTTCAATGCGCCGCGGAACGCGCGGCCGATGCCGGTGCGCGCGGTGGAAACAATGACGGCTTCTCTCATGAATCAGACTCCAAGGGGTTCGGTGAAAAAGTTGGCGTAGCGGCTGGCCACGACGCTGCGGTTCAGGCGCAGAACGAGGCCGAGCGCGACGAGTCCGTAGATGGCACCGCTGGAGATGCCTTGCACGATCAGCTGGGTCAATTGAGTCATCGGATCATCCGCTTGGATTTGAATAACGATCGTTTGGTAAACGGTGGTGAACTATAGATTTGCAATCACTGCAGCGTCAACACGCTGGAGTGGGTTTGCAGCAGGGAGAAACCCTCGCCCGGAAGATCGATGAAGTGATGGAGCTACGAACGTTTAACAAACGATCGGCATGTTATGATGGTTACTCCACGATCTGTAGAGGCTCATTCATGCGCTATCCGGCAAACCACAAAGAGGAAACCCGCAAGAAACTGCTCGCGAATGCCCGTGCCATCGCGAAGAAGGGCGGCTTCGGTACAACCGGCGTCGATGAACTGATGGCGAGCATCGGCTTGAGCGGGGGGGCGTTCTATGGCCATTTCCCGTCCAAGGAGGCGCTGTTCGCCGAACTCCTCGAGCACGAGATCTCAAACAGCACCGACATGCTGGCCGGGGACCGCGATTCGCCGCCCGACCACGTCGCCAAGCGGTTGCGCAGTTACCTGAGTTCGTACCACGCGCTGCATCCCGAAACCGGCTGCGTCCTGCCGGCCCTCGGGCCCGAGATCGCCCGGGCCGGACCCGAAGTGCGTGCGGCCGTCGAGGACGGCCTCAAGCGCCTGCAGAAGAGCTGGAGTTCGCGCATCGGCGACCCGGATGCGGCATGGGCGCTGATTGCCCAGTGCGTCGGCGCACTGGTTCTGTCCCGTGCGGTCGAGTCGGAGCGCACCCGCAAGGAAATCCTGGCTTCCAGCCGCCGCTTCATCGACCAGACGCATGCGCTGGATGAGGCTCCCGCAAAGCCGTCCAAGGCGTCCTGACAGCCGAACCCGATGTTGTCCAGGCGCGCCACTCCCGCACGTGCGCCAATGCAAACGCTCTCTGCGCCGCAGACGCACGCGATCGCTGCCGCGGGCCTTCAGCGGTCAGCCTGTACCGATACCAAGGCGCATCAGTTCGCCCGCCGGATCAGGCAGCACTATGACGCGGAACTCAGCAAGGTCGGTCTCAGAATCACGCAGTACCGGCTGTTGATGGAAGTCCTGGCACACGGGCCGGTGCGCCCCTGCGATCTGGCCGAGACGATGTCGCTCTCTCCATCAACGCTGACACGCACTCTCAAGCCCCTCATCTCGACAGGTTGGGTGGATCTTGGACCGGGTACTGACGGGCGCACTCGGAGCGTGCGTATCACCGCTGCGGGCCGCGGCAAGTGTGCCGAGGGCACGCCTTACTGGAGCGAGGCCCAAGCCAAAGTGCACCAATTGATCGGGAGCCGAAATGTCAGCGCATTGCATGCGCTCATCGGGGAGTGCTTGATGCGCATTTCAGCAGACACGAACCGGTCCGGTATGCCGCCTGATTAGGTTAATTCATGCCGGACTGACTAAAGCCATGCCGATGCCGCGCGATCTGCAGGCAGCGCGCGGTCGCGAAGTCCGTTAGCGTCGTCCCGGATGCAGCACTGCACCGGTCACGCCCGTCTCGACCCGCAGGATGCTGCCCGTGTCCGACTCGGTGCAATAGAGCGTGCGGCGCGCGGGGCCGCCGAACGCAATGTTCGTGAGTGTGCTGCCGACGGGACTGCGAAGAACTTCGATCGGCTGGGCCAGACGGTCCAGAACCCAGACCAGTCCCAAGCCCGGATTTGCCACAAGCAACTCGCCTTGCTCGCTCATTGCCAAACCGTCCGGCCCCGAAGGTCCGTTCGACGTGAAGAAGAGCCCCACCTTCGACGCCGAGCCGTCGCGCATGAGCGGTGCGCGCCACACGCAGTTGCCGCGCGTGGCCGCGACATAAAGCACCTGCTCGTCGGGGGAGAGCACGAGACCATTGGGGCTGGGCACGTTGCGCAGCAGCAGGTCGAGCCGGCCATCGGTGCCAAGGCGGAATACGCGACCCGTTGGATCGTGCAGGCCCGTCTGCCCTTGGTCTGTGAAGTAGAGGTTGCCGCGGCTGTCGAAAACGAGATCGTTCACGCCGAGAAAGCGCTCGGTGTTGCGCCGTTCGAGGAAGGGGCTCACCTCGCGGCTTCGGACATCCAGCGCCATCAGCCCGTTCTTGTAGTCGGCGATGACGAGGGTGGTCTCGTCCTGGAACTTCATGCCGTTGGGTTCACCGTCGTATTCCACGACCAGCTCCCACTCGCCGCGAGGGTCGACGCGAAAGATGCGGCCCCACGGGATGTCGGTTACATAGAGCATTCCCTGCGCGTCGAACACCGGTCCCTCCAGAAAGGAGTGGGCCGGCACGCCGTGGCGGTTGGCCTCGGACCAGGTGCTAGGCCGGTCGCGGCGAAAGCGGTCGGGGAGACGCGTGAAGACGTCGGCCTGGCGGATGATTGGCTGTGTGTCGGGCAGGAACATACAAAGGGAGCATAGCGGCCTGCACGGCTCATACGCTGTGAGCCGGCCGCACACCTGAGCGCAAAGAACTCCTTTGTTCTTTGCGCGGTGCGCCGCCATCCTTGCGCTCGACCATGACCCCGGCCTGGCCTTCTCATGGGCCGGTGCCGGACGTGGCCCGCATCGCTTGTCGAGCCCTTACAAACAAAGGAGATCAACCGCATGAGCCAGCCTTCCTCGTTTTCCCGCCGTCGCGCGGCCACCCGCATCGCCGCCATCACCGCGGCACTGTGCGTGCCACTGGCTGCACACAGCGCCGACTATCCGACGCGTCCCGTGCGCGTGGTGGTGCCCTATTCGCCGGGTGGTGCAACCGACGTGGCTGCACGGTTGGTCAGCAACAAGCTCAACGGCATCCTCGGCCAATCCTTCGTGGTGGACAACCGCGCCGGTGCCACGGGCACCATCGGTACCAACATGGTTGTGCGTTCGGAACCCGATGGCTACACGCTGCTGGCCAACGACACCACGTATGCCATGCTGCCGAGCCTTTTTACGCAGCTGCCTTGGGACCATGCCAAGGGCTTGGTGCCTATCACCACGCTCATGACCACGCCCATGTTGGCGCTGGTACCGGCCAACTCGCGCTTCAAGACCCTGGCGGACCTGCTCGACTATGCGCGCGCGAATCCAGGCAAACTTAATTTTGGATCAGGGGGCAGCGGAAGCTCTATCCACCTCGCTGCCGAACTCATGAATAGCCAAGCCAAAGTGAGCATGACACACGTGCCCTACAAGGGCGGTGGCGACGCGATGGCCGCACTAGTCTCCGGCCAGATCGACATGCTGATGGAGGTGCCCGCCACGGCAGTGGGACAAATTGCCGGCGGCAAGGTACGGGCACTTGCGATCTCGAGCACGCAGCGACTGCCGCTCTTGCCCGATGTCCCCACCTTCGCGCAAAGTGGCATGCCCGACTACAAGGTGACCAGCTGGTTCGGTATGTCGGCGCCGCAGGGCACCTCGCCCGAAATCGTCGCCAAGCTGCGCAAGGCCATCCAGGCCGCGCTCGCCGAGCCCGACGTGCGTCGGCGCATTGACGAACTCGGCGCCCAGCCAGGTGGTATCGAAAGCGCCGACTACGCCGCGATGATCGTGCGCGATACGCAACTGTGGGGTGGCGTCGCGAAGAAGATCGGGTTGCAGCCCCAATGAGATGTAGCGGGCAATGCCCGCCACGTTCCGAGGAGGCGGCCTTGGGGCCACCTCGTCGGTTCAATCCGCGGTGATGTTCGCCGACTTGATCACCGCCGACCAGCGCGCGGTTTCCGAATCGATCCTCGCCTGCGCCTGCGCCGCCGTGCTCGGCACGCCGGTAGCGCCCTTATCGGCTAGCATCTTCTGCGTCTCGGCGCTGGCCATGACTTCCTTCAGGCCCTGCGAAAACTTCACCAAGATGTCCGGAGGCGTCTTGGCCGGCACCATGATCGCGCCCCAGGACACGGCCTCGAAGCCCTTGATGCCGGCCTCGGCCAATGTCGGCACATCGGGCAATTGCGGATCGCGCTTGCTCCCCGACACTCCCAAGGCACGCAGCGAGCCGGCCTTGATCTGGCCGGCGGCCGACGGAATGGAATCGAGCATCGCATCGACGCGGCCCGCCATCAAGTCGGTCATGGCCGCGCCACCGCCCTTGTAGGGCACGTGCAGCATTTCCGTTCCTGTCACGTACTGAAAATAGGCCATGAAAAGATGGCTGCCGCCGCCCACGCCAGAGGACCCGTAGTTGAGCTTGCCGGGTTTGGATTTGGCCAACCCCACCAACTCGGGCGCCGTCTTGGCCGGCACTTCGGGATTGACGGTGAGGACGTGCGCGTTTTCGTAGGTCAGGCCAACTGGTACGAAATCCGCCTTCACGTCGAAGCCCGGTTTCTTGTAGAGAAAGGGGTTGGCCGTGAGCACGCCCTGCGTGGCGTAGAGCACCGTGTACCCGTCCGCTGGGGCGCGCGCCACCGCGGCGGCGCCGATGTTGCCCCCCGCGCCGCCACGGTTGTCAATGACGAAGGCCACGCCAAATTTCTTCTCAAGCTGGTGCGCGATTACGCGCGCCGTGATGTCGGTCACGCCGCCGGGCGGAAATGGCACCACGACGGTAACCGGGCGTGCCGGCCAGGTCGAGGACTGGGCGTTTGCTGCCGCCGGCGCCAGGAGGGCCGCGGCGACCGCGATCGCGGCGAGGGTGAAGAGAGGCTTAGGGCTCAAAGTGTGTCTCCGATGCTTATAAAAAGGGCGCAGCAGGCGAAGATGTGCGCATGCGCCTGCCGACTGTCTGCCGACGTTTCGACTGTCTGCCGACGTTTCCAGTCTGGATCGTGCAGCAGCCACGGGGCCCGGACAAACGACTTCTTGGCAGGCACTCTTGAAAATGGCTCACACCTCGCGGACCGCGCCGCGTGCGGGCTTTGTGGTCCGGCGTCGCTGTGGTGCCAGGTCATGTCGGGGTGAACCGTCGGAATAAAACTCACAAATCCCGGCGCAAAGGTCGTTTGCCAGCCGTGCCGTGAGGCGCGTAGGCTCACACCGCTCTGACAACCCTTTCTGCTTCCGAAATCCATCCGATGGCTACTTCCGGCGAACCTTCCACTTCACTCCTCATCGCCTGCGTCGGCCTCGGTGCCATGGGCGGGGCCATGGCGGCCAGACTGGCAGAGGCCGGCCACCGTGTGCGGGGCTTCGACATCGCGCCCGCCGCGCGCGATCGCCTGGTCGCTGCGGGCGGCATGGCGGCCGAAAGCCCGGCGGATGCCGCAGCTGACGCAGCCGCATTGGTCGTGATGGTGCACGACGCGCGGCAGGCGCGCGAGGTGCTTTTCGGCGCGCAGGGCGCGGCATCGGCGCTGCGCAGGGGCGCAGTGGTGTGGCTCGCCTGCACCGTGGCGCCCGACGACGCGCGCGCCATCGGCAACGAGCTCGCAGCGCAGGGCCTGGATCTGGATCTGGATCTGGTCGATGGCCCGGTGAGCGGCGGCGTCACGGGCGCGCAGGGCGGCTCGCTCACGGTGATGGCCGGCGGCAGCGCTCGCGCGATCGACACGCTCGCGCCTGTCTTCGCTGCCTGCGCGACGCGCGTGTTCCCGGTCGGCCCAGTGGGTGCAGGCTCCACCGTGAAGCTGGTGAACCAGTTGCTCGTGGCCTCCCACATCGCGCTCACGGCCGAGGCGCTCGCGCTGGGCGCACGCGCCGATGTCGATCCGGCGATGTTGATCGAGGTCATCACCGCCAGCGCGGGCAATTCGGTGCAGTTCCAGAAGCGCGCGCCTCGCATGGCGGGCGGCGATCATGAGCCTCAATCGACCGTGAACATCTTCCTCAAGGACCTGGGTATCGCCCTCGACGCCGCCCGGTCGTTGCAGTTCCCCGTACCGCTCGCTTCCGCCGCACACCAGGTCTTTACCATGGCCGCGGGCGCCGGCTTCGCGCGGCAGAGCGACACCAACGTGCTGCGTGTGTACGAACGGATGGGCGCTGTCGACGTCGCCGCCGTTGCTGCCGCGCATGCGAAAGTTTCCTGATGCCCGTCCCTATCCTTCTCGAGCCCACCACCACGAAACTCAACGCGCAGGCCGAAGGCGCGGTGATTGTCTCTGGTTCGCATGGCGGTCGCTACCCGGGCTATGCGGCGGCGAAGGCGCGTGTGCGCGCCGTGGTCCTCAACGACGCGGGCGTGGGGAAGGACGAGGCGGGCATCGGCTCGCTTCCTTACCTCGAGGCGCTGGGCATCGCCGCCGCGACCGTGTCCCATGCGTCCTGCCGTATCGGCGACGCGGCCGACATGATGGCGCGCGGCCACATCAGCCATGCCAATGCCATCGCGCGCGCGGCCGGCGTCTTGCCCGGCATGGCCTGCGCACACGCGGCCGAACTGCTTCGCGACGCGCCCTGTGTTGTCGCACAGCCGCCCACGCTCGGCGAGTCGCGCACCGAGGTCGTGGTGCCTGACGGCAAGCGCCGCATCATGCTGCTCGATTCGGCCGCGCTCGTGCGCCCGCAGGACGTGGGCCAGATCGTGGTCACGGGCTCGCACGGCGCCCTGGTCGGCGGCAATCCGGCCATGGCGCTGCAGGTCGATGGTTTCGCCGGCGTCTTCAACGACGCAGGCGGCGGTGCCGAAGGCGCGGGATTTACGCGCCTGCCGGCACTCGACATGCGCGGCATCGCGGCCATCACCGTGGCCGCATCGTCCGCACGCATCGGCGAGGCCGGTTCGATCTTCCACGACGGCGTGGTCTCGGCCGCCAACGAGACCGCACTGCGACTCGGAGCGCAGGCCGGCCAGCGCGCCAACGAACTGCTCACGCGTTGGGCAATGCTGGACTGAGCCATTCCTTTTCCTGTTCGCACGCTGGCCTCGATTCCGACGCCATCCGTGCGCGCCCTTCATCCGCCTTACCGTTCACGTCCTCACCATGACCGCTGCCTTCAAAGCCAAGCTCCGCAATCTCGAGACCTGCTCGCTCGTCAATCCCGACCACCCGTCATCCAGCCTCGTGCACTTCATGGGCACACTGGGCATCGATGCATTCATGCTCGACTGCGAGCAAGGCAGTCCCAGCTTCGAGAATGTCGAAGACATGGCCCGCGCGGCACGGCTGTGCGGCGTGAGCGCCACGGTGCGTATTCCTTCGCCCGAGCCCTGGACCATCGAGCGCTACATGATGCGCGGCATCGACGGCCTGGTGGTGCCTCGTCTGGACAGCGGCGCGCAGGCACGCCGCGTAGTCGACGACATGCGCTACTGCGTGCCCAAGGACTTCGACCAGAAAGCGGTGATCGTGCAGATCGAATCGGCCGCAGCCGTGGCCGACCTCGACGCCTTCCTCGACATCCCCGAGATCGATTGCTTCTTCATCGGCGTGATCGACCTGGCCAAGAGCATGGGTTTCGCCGGCAACTATGCGGATCCGGCCGTGCTCGATGCGCTGGATCGAACCATCCAGCGAATCCGCGCGCGCAAGCGCAGTGTCGGCATCATGGTCAAGGAACATGACATCGCCGCCTGGCGTACCAAGGGGGTGACCATGCTGTACACGCACCTCAACGACTTCGCGGCGATGGGTGCGCGCCAATGGCGTCAGATGGCTGGCGTCGACGGCAACAAGGCCTGACGCGATGGTTGTCGCATCGCAGTCCCACGCGCCGCTTTGCTTCTACGGCGACGATTTCACCGGCGCCACTGCGCACCTCGCAGGTTTCCACGATGCGGGCCTGCGCACGCTGATGTTCCTGGACACGCCCAGGCCCGACGACCTCGCGCCGCATCTGGGCTGCATCGACGTGCTCGGCGTGGCTGGCATTGCGCGGGCATTGGCTCCGGACGCGCAGGCGCGCGAAGTGCGCCCGGCGCTCGAGCTCTTTGCCGAACTGGGTGCACGGCAGGTGCACTACAAAGTGTGCTCTACCTTCGATTCCGCACCTGACGTCGGCAGCATCGGCCTGGCGCTCGAATTCGGCCGCGAGATCTATGCATGCGGGCCGGTACCGATCGTCGTGGGCTGCCCGGGCTTTGGGCGCTACACGATGTTCGGCAATCACTTCGCACGCGCCGGGGCCGAGGTGGTGCGGCTGGACCGCCACCCCATGGCGCGTCATCCGTCCACTCCAATGCGCGAAGCCGATCTGCGCCGCCATCTGGCTGCACAGACCGCGTCGCCGCTGGAGCTGATCGACATTTTTGCGTTGCGAGCCGGCGATTCGTCGCTGGCCGCCGCCTGGGACCGGCTTGCACGGGCGGGGTGCGCGGGCGTGGTGTTCGATACGCTGGAAGACAGCGACCTCGACCGCATCGCCGCCTTTCTCTGCACCCATGCCGAGACAGCCGGCAAGCCGGTCTACAGCATCGCCGCGCAGGGTCTCGCGGAATCGACTGGGCGATGGATGGCCGCTCGCCGCGATGGCGAAGCGTCGGGGCTGGCTGCGACGCGACAGGTGCCCGGCGATGTCGACCGCATGCTCGTGCTGTCCGGCAGCGCCGCGGCCCAGAATGCCGAGCAGGTGCGCCGGGCACGTGCCGCGGGCTGGACCTGCCTGCGGGTGGATGTGCCGCGCCTGCTGGAACATGGCATCGACGCGCTGCTCGCGCCGATGCAGGCTGCGGTCGACGACGCGCTGCGCACCAACGGCCAAGTGCTTGTATTCACGGCCGAGGGACCGGACGACGCGGCCATTGGTCAAGCCACTGTCAGCCGCGAAGCGCTCGGGGTGAGCGCCGAGGACATGTCGGAGTCGATCGGCATTCTCTTTGCGCGCCTGGCGAGCGAGGCGTTGCGGGTGCACGGCTTGCGGCGGCTGGTGCTTGCTGGCGGCGACACCTCCAGCCACGCCATGCGCAACTTCGACGCCTACGCGTTGGAGATCGCAGCCAAGGGCGTCGGCGGCGGACGGCTGTGCCGGCTGCGCTCGCGCAATCCTGCCATCGACGGGGTCGAAGTGATGCTCAAGGGCGGGCAGGTGGGCGGGCCGGATGCGCTGGTAACGGCGGCATCAGCCAGCGCCTGGCGGCCGTAGTTTTTGTGACTCTCAGGCCGCGACCTTGCGCACCGGTCGGTGCGCAAGCGCCGCGGCCAGCGCGCCATGGCCTTCCTGGGCGGCGTAGTCCGGGAGCGCCACGCCTGCGATAGCGGCCTCCCAGGCTTCACGGATGCTCCGGCAACCGGCCGCGATCCCGTCCGGATGGCCGAAGATCGCGCCGCCGCAGGCGTAGATGAGGTCGGTGGTGCCCGCGCCAACGAAGGTCGGTGCGGCCTCGTGGATGGTCGAGCCACCAGAGAAGACCGGCATGGTGCGGTCGTCGTTTTGCGCGTCCCGCGGTTCCGGCGTGCCCTGCAGACTCCGCACCAGCGGCGTCAGGCAATCGCGCGCCGACTGCAGGATGTCGTCCGCGCTCTCCCAGAATTTTCCGCCCAGGCCAGACACATGCAGCTGGTCCACGCCCGCAAGCCGGAACAGTGCCTGATAGGGCTGGAAATTCATGCCCAGCAGCGCATGCCGCGTGAGCATGGCCCAGCCCGCGCGATGGCCGTGGATCGGCAACTGGCTGTGTCGCCGCAAGCTCTGCACGGCCGCGAGCCCCACGCTGTTGAGGTTGACCATGATGCAGTTGCCCCCCTCGGCGAGCACCAGGTCGTGATGCCTCTTCATCTCGTCGGTTTCGTCGCTGATGTTGAAGGCGTAAATCACCTTGCGACCCGTGCGCTCGGTGTAATCGCGGATCACGCGCATGACGGCCGGCACGCGCTCTGAGAGCGGGCAGTAGGGCGGATTGGCCATCAGCTCGTCATCCTTGATGAAATCGACGCCGCCTTCGATCAGCGAGCGTGCCACCTGCGCGGTTTCGCCGGGCGACAGGCCAATGTTGGGCTTGACGATCGATCCGATGAGCGGCCGGCCATGCACGCCGACCAGTTCGCGCGTACCGGCCACGCCGAAGTGCGGCCTCGGAAACTGCCCCGCAAACGCTGCCGGCAGTTCCAGATGTTCCAGCCGGATGCCACTCAGCCGGCGCATGCCGGTCTGGTTGCCCAGCAGCGTGGTCGACAGGATGGGCAGCGACGCGCCCACGTTGTGGGTCGGCCAGGAGAGCGTCACGCGCGCACGCCGCACAGGCTCGGCGCTTGCGCGGCCGTCGGGCAGCGACAGGGTCGACACGGATTCCAGTTCGTCCAGGGATTCGATGTGCGCACCGTGCCGCTCCACCACGGCATCCGATTCGCCGGCGATGCGCATGGTGGTGGCGGTCGATTGCTCGCCGGCCATCTCCAGGGCCGCGCGCATCGGCTCGGAAGTGGTTTCGATCAAGTAAGTGGCCGAGAAGCGTTGCGTCATGACGTGGGATCGGGAGAAAAGGATTGCACGGGAAATGCGCCAGATTTGGCACCATGTGATTCTGCGCAAGCGTCTTGCAGGCCACAAACGAGTTGTGCGCGTTCTTGTGTGCCCTGGGCTCACATGCGGCGGGCCGCAGGGTTGTGAATAAAATTCCAGGCTCTATGCGTCTTCGCTCAACGATCCCGTCATGTCCCCAAGCACGCGCATCCCGTCTCTGACCGCGCTGCGCGCCTACGAGGCTGTGGTGCGTTTTGGCAGCATGACGCGGGCGGCGGAAGAGCTGTGCGTTACCCACAGCGCGATCAGCAAGCAGGTGCAATTGCTGGAGGAAGAGTTCGGCCAGCCGCTTCTGCGACGCCTCGCGCGCTCGGTTGAGCCCACGCCCGAGGGCGCACGGCTGGCCGCGACACTCAGCGCGGCCTTTGGCCTCATCTCCGCGGGCATCGAGCAGATCCGGCCCGGGCCGCTCGCCGTATCGTGCTCGGCCAGCATCATGATGCGCTGGCTCATTCCCCGGCTGGCGCAGTTCAAGGCACGGCATCCCACGGTGGAACTCACCATCTCGGCCGACCATGGTCCGCTTGACCTGCTGCGCGACGGAATCGGCGTGGCGATCCGCAACGACGTGGTCAAGCCCCCCCAGGACGTGATCGTGCGGCCGATGATGCGCGAATGGTTTGGACCGGTATGTTCGCCCGAATATGCGCAGAAGATCGGCCTGGCCACGCCCCAGGACCTGTCGCGCGCCAACCTGTTGGGCACGGGCTCGCGGCCGCAGGCCTGGAACGACTGGCGCGAAGCTGTGGGCAGCACTCAGCAAGCGGTGGTGCCCTCCGAATCCTTCGAGCATTTCTACTTGGTGCTGCACGCCGCCGCATGCGGCTTGGGTGTCGCGATCGCTCCGCGTTTCCTAGTGGAGGACGACCTTCAGAGCGGGCGTCTCATCGCCCCCTTCGGATTCGTTGAGGGCCTGCGGCAGGTGGTGCTCTGGCTTGCGCCGAACGTTCGCACACGCGCGGATATTCGCGCCTTCGCCGATTGGCTGGAGGCTGAGTTTCGCGAATCGAGGGCATGACTGTTGTGGTCCGGCGAACCAAAAGGCGAACGTTTCATCCGAATCCAGCGCGATGCGTCCTGAGGACTGAAGGTGTCGCAGGACCCCAACCAGTCTAGACGGGGCGTTGCGCGTAGATGCACGACCGACCGATGATGGACGACCTGCAACCTTGGCACGGATGCGCTGCGCCAAGCCGGCAGCGTTCGCGCCGACTGCCGGGTGTTGATTTCCATGGAATCCCGACCTTGCCAAGCCGAAGCCTTTCGTATGGTCGAAAACTGCCGAAGACATCCTTGCCAGTGTCGAGAGGCTTTGTCTGCGAACTTCTAACTCACGACACTAGCGATCTGTGATCAGCGTCGCAGTGGCATCAGACGAGCGCACCCAGTGCGGCGGCATCAAAGCCCTTCAGGTTTTCGTGATCCCCCGATTGAATTTTCGAAACCCAGTGCGGGTCGCCGAGCAATGCACGGCCGACGGCAATCAGGTCGAACTCGTTGCGTTCCATGCGCTCGACCAATCGCTGCACGCTCGCCGCCTTCGATCCCTTGCCGGCAAAGGCGTTCAGGACGTCGCCGTCCAGGCCCACGGAGCCCACGCTGATCGTGGTCGCGCCGGTCAGCTTCTTGGCCCAGCCCGCGCAGTTCAGGCCGTTCTCGCCGTCGAGCTCCGGAAATTCCGGTTCCCAGAAACGCCGTTGCGAACAATGCAGCACGTCCACGCCAGCTTCCACGAGCGGCAGCAGCCAATCCGTCATTTCCTTGAGCGTGGGTGCGAGACGCACGGTCAGGTCCTGCTGCTTCCATTGGCTGACGCGCATGATGATCGGAAAGTCGGGACCCACCGCCTTGCGTGTGGCCGCCACGATCTCGCTGGCGAACCGCGAGCGCTCCTTGAGCGTGGCGCCGCCATACCGATCGGTGCGCTTGTTGGTGCCCGACCAGAAGAACTGATCGATGAGATAGCCGTGTGCACCATGAATCTCCACGGTATCGAAGCCCAGGCGCTTGGCATCTGCCGCGGCTGCGGCGAACGCCGCCACGGTGTCCGCGATCGCTTCCTCGGTCATGGCCTCACCGCGCGGCTTGTCCGGTGCGTCCAGGCCCGACGGGCTTTCCACCGGCGAATCGGGTTCCCATTCGGTGTAGCGCGCCGAACCGGTATGCCAGAGCTGCGGGCCCATGCGGCCGCCGGCTGCGTGCACCGCATCGATCACCCCTTTCCAGCCGGCCAGCGCAGGTTCGCCGTGGAAGAACGGGATGTTGGGATCGTTGCGCGAGGCGGGGCGATTGACGACCGTACCCTCCGAAAGAATCAGCCCGACCTGGCCTTCTGCACGGCGCCGGTAGTAGGCCGCATTGGCCTCGACGGGGACACCGTTGGGCGAGAAGGTGCGGGTCATCGGCGCCATGACAAGCCGATTCTTGAGCTGGAGGTTCTTGATGGTGAGTGGCTGGAACAGCGCGCTGGTGTCGATGGATGACATGGGTAAATTCTCAGTTGTAAAGACCCGGCGAATGGTATACAACGTAAACCTAGTGTCAATTAGGCACTTTAAAGTGCCCAGGTATATCCGAGGAAACCGACCATGATCGATCGCCCACTTCAATGCTTCGCCGCCGATTGCCCCAGCCGTGCGTTGTTCGATCAGATTGCGGACAAGTGGTCGATGATGGTGCTGCACGTGCTCGCAGACGGCCCGCTGCGCTTCAACGTGATCAAGCGGCAGCTGGAAGGCATCACGCAGAAAGCGCTCACCCAGTGCCTGCGGCGGCTCGAACGCAACGGGCTCATCTCGCGTCGCGTGATTCCGGTGTCGCCAATAGCCGTGGAGTACGCAGTCACGCCGCTCGGCCGCACGCTCGAGCAGCCGTTCAAGGCGCTGCACGGCTGGACGCTGGCCAATATCACGCAGGTCGAGGAGGCACGGAAAGCCTTCGATGTGCGGCTCGAGGCGTAGAGACAGGATGGGGACCACGAGAGCAACCGAGTTGCACGCCTCATGCTTCGCAAGGCGGAGTTGCGACAACCGCCGGAGACGAGCATGAAGTCCGCTGGACTGAAGGGAACCATCGCGATCGAACTCGTGCATGAAGCGCTTCATGCCGCGCAGCTTCGCAACATGGACATCACCCATGTCCTTGAGCTCGCCAAGCTCGATCGTGAGTTGCTGAACTCTCCTCGCGCGCGCATCTCCGCAGCGGCGTATTCGCGCATGTGGGTCGCGCTTGCGGATCTGATGGACGACGAGTTCTTCGGTCTGGACAGCCATGGGCTTCGGCGCGGAAGCTATGCGCTCATGACCCGTGCCGCTGTCAGCTCGGACAACCTCGAGCATGCCCTGCGCCGCATTCTCAGGTTCCTTCGATCGACGCTGGACGATTTTCGTGGCGAGTTGATCCGTACGGAAAGCGAAGCTCGCGTGATCCTGCACGACGGCGGCGTGCTGCGCCGGCTATTCGGTTACGGCACCTGGTTCATCCTCGTGCATGGCCTGGCATGCTGGCTGGTGCATCGGCGCATTCCCTTGAGCGAGATGCAGTTTCGGTGTGCGCCGCCCGTCGACGACAGTCACTACCGCACACGGTTCTGCGACAACGTGACCTTCAATGCCAAGACCACGCATATTGTGTTTGCGAGTGAACTGCTTGATCTCAAGATCGCTGAAACGCCCGAAACGGTCGACAGCTTTCTCCGCGCGGCTCCCGCGAACTTGCTTGTCAAGTATCACAACGACGCCAGTACAAGCGCTCAGATTCGAAAGAGTTTGCGCAGCCAGATGCCGGACGAGTGGCCGGAGCTGGAAAAAATCGCTCGGGAGTTACGCCTTTCCAGCACCACGCTCCAGCGCAGGTTGCAGCAAGAAGGGTTGAGCTATCAACGGTTGAAGGACGACCTGCGCCGGGACATCGCCATTGACCTGCTCTCGAGCGCGTCGCTGACCGTGGCGGAGGTTGCCGCTCAGACTGGATTCCAGGAAACGAGTGCGTTCCATCGCGCCTTCAAGAAGTGGACCGGCGTCAGCCCCGGCACCTATCGCTCCTCCAGCAACCCGACGCAGGAGCGCTCATCGCGCCCGTAGCTCCCGTGTCCTGACGCCCCGCCCATATCGAGGCCTTCGGGCATGGGCACCGAACAGTTGCAGAAATAACCTCCGGTCGACGCCGCACAAAGCGGCGAACATCAACGACAGGAGACAACATGCAACAAGTCGATGTGCACGCCTTGGCGGGCCAATCGCGTTTCAACGGATTCCACGGCCTCGTCCTTTTCTGGTGCGTGCTGATCCTCGTCATCGACGGCTACGACCTGGCCGTCGTCGGGGCAGCGCTCCCGTCGATCATGAAAGACATGGGGGTTGATGCGACAAGCGCCGGCGTCATGGCCGGGTCCGCGCTGCTCGGCACGATGCTGGGGGCCATCTTTCTTGGCACCTTGGCGGATCGAATCGGTCGTCCGCGCATGATCGCGGTGTGCGTTGCGTTCTTCAGCCTTTTCACCGCTGCGGCCGGTTTGACCCATGACCCGATCAGCTTCAGCGTCGCCCGCTTCATCGCCGGCCTGGGCATCGGAGGTGTGCTGCCCATCGTGACAGCGCAGATGGGCGAGTTCGCTCCATCGAATCTGCGCACACGCTTGGTGACCCTGGTGTTTGCCGGCTATTCAGTGGGAGGCATTCTCGTTGCCCTGACCGCCAAGCAACTGATCGAAGGCTATGGGTGGCAGTGGGTGTTCTACGTGGCGGGACTTCCCGTGCTTCTGATTCCGCTCATCCTCAAGACGATGCCGGAGTCGCTGTCGTTCCTCGTCAAGAAGGGTGACCAACGGCAGCTCCGGGCGATGGCGGCAAGGATTGCGCCCGAGCAGGTGCATGCAATGGACGCCGTCTACGGAGGATCGCCCACCGACAAGGTGCGCGCAGCCCCCATACGCAGCCTGTTCGAGGAAGGCCGCGGGTTCAGCACCGTGATGATCTGGGTCGCATTCATGACGGGCCTTTTCATGGTCTACGCGCTGAACTCGTGGCTCACCAAACTGATGGCCATGGCGGGGTACAGCCTCGGGTCCGCCCTGAACTTCGTGATCGTCTTCAACGTCGGTGCCATTGTTGGTGCGATCGGCGGAGGCTTGCTGAGCGACAAGTTCAACATCAAACACGTTCTGATCGGTTTCTATGCAGCAGGTGCGATATCCCTGACAGCACTCGCGTATACGAAGTCGACTGAACTGCTGTTCCTGGCCGTGTTCATCGTTGGTGCTTCCACGTTGGGCACGCAACTCCTGGCCTATGCATACGCTGGCGATTTCTATTCACCTGCGACACGGTCAACGGGTGTCGGCTTCGCATCTGGTGTTGGCCGAATCGGCGCAATCGTCGCGCCGGTTCTGATCGGTTGGCTTGTCTCCTTGAAGCTTCCCATGGAGCAGAACTTCATGGCGATCGCGGTTGCCGGGCTTCTCGGGGCTGTCGCCGTCACGTTCGTGAACCAATCGCGAGCCGATTCGACGCGCACCAGAGCCGTGAACGCGCTGGCCAGCTAGCAGGCAAAAGCCCGCATCGAAGGAGGGCGGTATCGCCTGGCCCCGACGGGTGTCCGTACGCCCCACGGTACTGACGTGATCGGACATGGCCGCGAAGGCGCACGGTGGATAGAGTGAAGCAACATGGCGCGTTCCAGGTGGGCGAGCGCGAAGGAGACAAGAATGCAAGCAAGAGATCGTGGTTTCGTCATCACGGGTGCAGGTTCCGGCCTGGGCGCCGCGACGGCTCGGCGCCTGGTGAGGGCGGGAGCTTCCGTCCTTCTTTTGGACCGGGACATTGCCGCAGCGCAAGCCCTTTGCGATGAGCTGGGAGACCGGTCCATTGCAGTCCGGGCCGACGTCACGTCCGCGGCCGATGTCGAGAATGCGCTGCGGCTTTTCCGCGAAGCCTTCGGCGACCTCCACGGCGCCGTCAACTGTGCCGGGGTTGCGCCCGCAGAGAAGGTGTTGGGGCGCGAACGTCCGCATGATCTGGATGCCTTCGCGCGCACGATCCAGATCAATCTTGTCGGCACCTTCAATGTTCTGCGGCTGGCGGCCGCGGAGATCGCGAAAAACCGCGCCGCAGAAGACGGCGAGCGCGGTGTGATCGTCAACACGGCGTCGGTTGCCGCCTTCGATGGCCAGATTGGCCAGGCGGGATACGCCGCCTCCAAAGGAGGCATCGCCGCCATGACCTTGCCTGTTGCAAGAGAACTCTCGCGCGTGGGCATTCGGGTCGTGGCCGTGGCACCGGGAATCATGGAAACGCCGATGCTTTCGGCCATGCCGGCCGAGGTGCAGCAAGCGCTGGGACAGATGGTGCCTTTTCCTCCGCGATTGGGTCGTCCGGACGAGTTCGCGAGCCTGGTGCTGCACATCATTGAAAACCAGTACCTCAACGGCGAAGTGATTCGACTTGACGGTGCGATCCGGATGGCTCCCAAGTAATCACCGAGTACGCCTTGCCCCTGACGCGCGGCATAGAAGATATGAGAAGAGAAGGATTTTTCGAATGAACCGAGTGACCGCGCCCGCATTGAGCGCAGAAGTCCTGCGAGAAGCCGTGGATTGGGCCATCTCCAGCCGACGCAGCGTGCGAGCTTTCTTGCCCACGCCCGTGCCTTCCGAGGAAGTCGAAGCCATTCTTTCGACGGCGCGCTACAGCGCCTCCGGCATGAACATGCAGCCGTGGCGCGTGCATGTGTTGACCGGCGAGGCGAAGGCGAAGCTGTCCGCGGCACTGGCCGAGCTCGATGACGACCCGGAAGGTTCGCAGGACCTTCAGGAGCCCTACGACTACTACCCGCGCGAATGGTTTTCCCCGTATCTCGAACGGCGCCGAAAAGTTGGGTGGGACCTGTATGGCCTGTTGGGGATAGGCAAGGGCGACAAGGAGCGCATGCACAAGCAGCATGGACGCAACTATCGTTTCTTTGACGCTCCCGTCGGGCTCTTCTTCACCGTGAATCGTGAACTCGCGGAAGGAAGCCTGCTGGACTACGGCATGTTCCTGCAGAGCGTGATGATCGCTGCGAGGGCGCGGAATTTTCACACCTGCCCCCAGGCAGCCTTCCTCAAGTTTCACCGCCAGATCGCCGACTTCCTGGAGATTCCCGTGGGGCAGATGCTCGTGTGCGGCATGAGCCTTGGCTATGCCGACCCTGCTTCCATCGAGAACTCGCTCGTCACCGAGCGCGAGCCCGTGTCGACCTTCACGACGTTTCACCACACTGCCAAGGAGACAAGACCATGAGCGCGAAATCCTACGGAACGGGCCTTGACCGCTGCGAAGCGAACCATGTGCCACTGACGCCGCTTGGCTTCCTGGATCGGGCCGCCCTCGTGCATCCGAAGCGCGTGGCGGTAGTGCATGGCGATCTGACGCGAACGTGGGAGCAGACACGCGAGCGCTGCTATCGCCTTGCGTCGGCACTCGTCGCGCGAGGCATCGAGCCGGGCGACACCGTCTCCGTCCTCGCGCCCAATACACCGGCCATGCTGGAAGCGCATTTCGGCGTGCCGCTGGCAGGTGCAGTTCTCAACGCCATCAATCACCGATTGGACGCGGAGGGAATCGCGTTCATCCTGCGGCACGGCGAGTGCAGGCTGCTGCTGGTCGATCGCGAGTTCTCCGCAGTCGTGGCCGCGGCGCTGAAGAAGCTCGACCATCCGCCTTCGGTGATCGATATCGAAGATCATCTGGCGCCGCCAGGCGAGCGCATCGGCGAGGCCGACTACGAATCGCTGCTCGCAAGTGGCGATCCGGATTTCGCGGGCCGCTGGCCGTCTGACGAGTGGCAGCCCATCGCCCTGAACTACACCTCGGGCACGACGGGCGATCCCAAGGGTGTGGTCGTCAGCCACCGTGGCACTTACCTGATGAGCCTGCTCCAGAACACGAACTGGGCCGTTCCGCGGGCGCCGCGATATCTGTGGACGCTGCCCATGTTCCATGCGAACGGGTGGTGCTTCACATGGGCGATCACGGCAGCAGCCGGTACGCATGTCTGCCTGCGCCGGGTGTCCGCCGAAGCGGTGCTGCAGGCGATCGACGTGCACCAGGTCGATCATCTCTGTGCTGCGCCGATCGTCATGGCCATGCTGGCGGACTCTGCGCGGCACACCAGGTTGAGCCGGCCGGTGCGCGTACTGACCGCCGGATCGCCTCCGCCGATCGCCGTGCTGGACGCGGTGTTGGCCATGGGCTTCGACGTGGAGCATGTCTTCGGCATCACCGAGGTGTCCGGCACGCCGGTGAGCTGCGTCTGGCAGGACGGGTGGGACGACCTCTCGCCGACCGATCAAGGCAAGCTCAGGGTGAGGCAGGGCGCGAGGGCCGCCATGTTCGAAGGCCTCATGGTCGGCGACGCGGACACGCTCGATCCTGTTCCTCGGGACGGCAAGACCGTCGGTGAACTGATGTTGCGCGGAAACACGGTGATGATGGGCTACTTCAAGAACGAAGCGGCCACGCGCAAGGCACTCGCGGGCGGCTGGTTCCGTACCGGCGATGTCGCCGTGCTTCATGAGAACGGCTATGCCCAGATCACCGACCGTTCAAAGGACGTGATCATTTCGGGCGGAGAGAACATCTCGTCCGTCGAAGTCGAGGACGTGATTCACGGACATCCGGCGGTGCTGCACGCCGCCGTGGTCGCTCAGCCAGACCCGAAGTGGGGCGAAGTCCCTTGCGTCTTCATTGAACTGCGAGCTGGCGTTGCAGCACCGACCGAAGGGGAGATATTGAAGTTCTGCCGGGAACGCCTGGCCCATTTCAAATGTCCGCGCCGTGTGGTGTTCACAAGCCTTCCCAAGACCGCCACCGGAAAAATCCAGAAGTTCCGGTTGCGCCAGGAAGCGGGAAGCACGGAAGCCATCACCAGGTTGGCAACTCATGGTTGAGTGCATGCCGGCGGTGGGCCCCGCGATCCAGGCTGGGTACTGCTTCTCGCGCGTCCATCGCTTCGATGACGAGCAGGTTCGCACGTTCGCACGGGTCGCAGGGGACGAGAACCCGCTGCATCACGATGCGGAGTTCGCACGCAGCACGCGATTCGGCGGGCTGATTGCGAGCGGGGCGCACACGACGTCACTTCTGATGGGCCTGGTCGGGTCGCACTTCGCCAAGCGGGGCCACGTCCTGGGCACGAGCTTTTCGGTCGATCTGCTGTATCCCGTATTGGCGACCGAGACGGTGACCCTGGCGTGGGTCGTGACATCCACATCGGCCGCTGCCCGCCGGAAGAACGGAAGCGTTCTCGAACTGGAGGGTTCGATGAAGGACGCGAATGGGCGGGTCAGCGTCCTCGCGTACGGCAGGGTCTTGTTCGGTCCGGAACTCTAAGTCGAGGTCACGCCCCGAGGGGTGACCCGTTTCGCTCGGGCAAGCAGGCGCCTGCCCATTCCTAAAACGAGCTATTGGAGACAGAAATGATCAATCTAGATAGGCCCTCTCGCGGTTGGCCAGGGACCGCCGCCGCAGCAGCAAGTCGTGCAAGCAAATCGGACCCTGGACGCCCTCTGAAGAAGGCAGCCGCGCTCTTGCTGGCGGCATCCCTTTTGTTGGTTGGTTGCGGCGGCGGTTCTTCGGGAGCAGCGCCCGCGGTGTTCGCAGCGCCAGTGGCGGCCAAGTCGGCCGAAGCTGCATGCATGGAATTGCAGGGCCAGACTTTCGAAGGCGCTGTCGTTGCCAAGGCGCAATTTTTTCCGACCGCGGGAGCAGTTCCCGAGAACTGCCTCGTACGCGGCGAGATGCCCAAGGATCTGGCCTTCGAAGTCAGGATGCCAACGGTGTGGAACCATCGAACCGTCTTCATGGGTGGCGGCGGATTCGATGGCGTGATAACCGCCAGCGCGTTGAGCCCGGGCGTGGCCGAAGGGGGTTATGCCACGATCGCGACGAACCACGGGCACACCGGGTCGAGCCTTGGGGGAAGTTTCGCCCTGGATGCCGACATGCTCAACGACTACGCGTACATGGCGGTGGCACGGGTGCTTCCTCCGGCAAAGGCGATCATGAAGGCCCGGCTGGGCAGCGCAGAAGTCGCCAGCGCGAAGATGGTGTACGAAGGTTGCTCCGGCGGTGGACGCCAAGGCCTGATCCAGGCGCAGCGATATCCAGACGCATTCGACGGTGTCATTTCGCGCGCACCTGCGAATGCCTACACGCCGCAGTTCCTCTACTACCAGAAGCAGCTGAAGCAATTGGCCAAGCCCGGCGCAGCCTTGAGCAAGGCGAAGGTTCAGACCATTGCCAATGCCGTGATGGACCAGTGCGACGGACTCGACGGGCTCAAAGACAAGGTCATCGGTCGGCCCGACCTTTGCACGTTCAACCTGTCCGCGCTCAAGTGCACTGGCGCCGAGTCGGATTCGTGCCTGACGGATGCCCAGCTGGAATCGGCCAGGACGATGTACGAGCCCACCAGCGTGGCAGGGGGCCGCTACACATGGCCGGGATTTCCCTTTGGAGGAGAAACGGCCGACCCGGCGCTTCTGCAAGCCTGGGGTGGACTCGGTCCGACGCTGCTTGGCGGCGACTTCATGAAGTACTTCGTTGCGCAGAGCGCGACCGCGGATCCCCTGCAGATCGACCCGGCGCAGTACACATCGCGTCTCGACTATCTCGTCGGCTTGATCGATGCGGTGAACCCGGACCTCTCGCAGTTCAGGGCGCACGGGGGCAAGCTCCTGCTTTGGCATGGCCTGACGGATTGGTTGATCACGCCGCATAACACCACGGACTACTACAACAAGGTGATCGCGTCAGCCGGCGGCCAAGCCACGGCGGACCAGTTTGTCGAGTACTACCAGGCGCCTGGCGTGGATCACTGCGCCAACGGGCTCGGTGTTGGACAAGGCGCTGACAAGGTCGACCTGGTCGGGCCCATGTTCGACTGGATCGAAAAGGACGTTAAGCCTTCGAGCAAGAAAATCGTGGCGACCAATAGCTTGGCAGCCCCGGGGACCAAAGCCATGCAACGCCCGCTTTGCAAGTACCCGCAATACGCAAAGTACAACGGAAGCGGCGATCCGGACGCCGAATCAAGTTTCACGTGCACGGCTCCATAGTCGTCCGGCATGGTTGGAGCAACCTTGCGCTGAGTGCGTGAGCACTCGTGTTGCCCCGGCTCGGTCATCTACGCGCCAAACCGCTACCTCAGTGCGAAGGTGCGTGTCTTCATCGACTGGGCGGTGACGCTCTTCGAGCGCCACGAAGACTTGCGACGCAGCTGATCTTTCCGAACTCCGAGAGTGGAGGCGAGGACGCGCCGCGGCCGCTCAGGGAGAACATTCGACCGTCACATAGTCCGCCGGCGTGTTGATCTCTATCAGCTCGAGGTCGTCAGACTGGCGAATGACGTTGTGCGCCACTCCGGCGGGCTGACTGAGGCAGGAGCCGGCAACGACGGTCACCGGTTCCGGCATGCCGTCGAACCTGAATTCGACCCAGCCTTTCAGCACGTACACGAAGTGCGCCGTCATGTCGTGCCAATGCCAACCGGTCTCCTTGCCGAACGGCTGGACAGCGCGGATGTGCTTGGCGCTGATGCGGCCCCCCGAAGCATCCGCCATTCCGAGATCCCGGTACTCAACATTGGCGCGGGGACCATCCCGATGAAAGCGGTTGTCTTCGAGAGGGGTGAGAGAAAATTTGGATTTCGCCTGGTCAAGCGGCAATGGGCCTTGGTATCGCGCAGTCTTGTTCATCGGATTCTTTCAGTTGATTGGTCAGCGAGTGCTATCGAGATGCGCGGCGCTGGCGTAGGTGGCGATGGGCGGTTGGTCGGATCACACAGCAATCGGCGCAAGAGTCTGGAGCGCACCCCCTTGCCGAGCCGAAGCGTAGGCCGCGTCCATGACCTGCATCATTGCCTCGGCATCGCGCAATGACGCGATCGGTTTTGCACCCGTGCGGCATTCAGAAAGCACCCGCTTGACGAACAGCGGGTAGTAGGCGTCGGTTTCCAGCCCGAGACGTAAGCTTCGGGTGCCGGCGGCAAGATTGGTTCGGTCGCGGATCTCGATCCGATCGGGGCCCGATTTCGCGTACATGCGATCGGACGAAAGGGTGAACGAGAATTCGCGCTGTTCATCTGAAGTGCTGGGAAAGCTGTATCCGGTCTCCACGAGTCCGATCACGCCATCCTCGGTTTGCATCGTCAGCAACGAGTAGTCCTCAACCGCCCCCCGGTGCGTCCGGGAGTTCATGGTGGCAGAGACGCGCGTGATCTCCTTGCCGGTCAGCAATCTGAAGAAGTCTATGAAGTGCGTCGCGACATTGATCGTGGACCCGCCACCTGAAAACGCGGGATCGAGCGCCCAGCCCGCGCCCGCTGCTTCATAACGACCGGGCGGACCTACGATGAACCGGAAGGACATGTAGTTGAAGTCCGACGGGACACAGCCCTCGGCACCGTGGAGTGCGTTCAGCAGATCGCTCATGCGAAAGATGAGCGGTACCGCGCAATAGAGATCGGCTTCCTCGGTCAGTTTCCGCAGCCGGGTAACCTGCGACATGTTGACGCCGCAGGGCTTCTCCAGCGCAAATGGAATTCGCCGCGCGATCACCGCTTCCGCGAGCTTCGGCATTTCGGAATGCCGACCGAACACAAACGCGAAATCGACTTCCTCGCGCTCGAGCAGCTCATAGGGCGACGAGTACAGCGTACTCCCGAATCGCGTTGCGATCGCTTGCCCTTTCACTTGCTCCGAATCAGAAACGGCAACCACCTCGATCCCAGGCGCCTCGAGCGCATCGAGATAGAGTGGGACATGCCAATGACTGGCCTCCAGCAATGCAACTTTCATGGGTGTTCTCCTCTCGCAAATTGCAAGCCATCGCCTGGCATTGACTTCCCATCGGGGCGGTAATCGAATCCAAGAAAACGAAGGGCATGCAGTGCCTGCCCTTCATGCATCGGGCGTCCGCCTTGGGTACGGCAACCGCGTGCATCGGCGGCGCGGCAAAGCGGCGTCGGCTCGGGCGCATTGATGATGTCTACGACGATACTGCCGGGATCCAGCCGCTCGGGATCCACCGGCATGGGATCGTTCGCGCGCATACCCAGCGGCGTGGCATTGATGACGATCTCGAACCCGTGCGGATCGGATGAGCCCGCACGTGTGATGCAACCGGTTGCGGCGGCGACGGAGGCGGCGAGGTCGGCGGCGCGGCGCTCGTCGACATCGAAGATGGTCAACGTCCGGGCGCCCGCGGAAGCGACTGCAAATGCGATGGCTCTTCCCGCACCTCCGGCGCCGACGAGAAGAACGGACTTGTTCGCCGGGTCATTGCCTTCCCACTGCATGCCAAGCACACAACCGAGCCCATCGAAGATGGCACCGACCCAGCGCCCATCCTTATCGCAACGGATGACGTTGAGTGCGCCGACCTGCCGGGCCGTCGGATCCAGTTCGTCGACAAAGGCCAGCATCCGTTGCTTATGGGGCATCGTGACCAGCACGCCGGAGAGATTCCCCAAGGCCCGTGCACCGGTGACGAATGCGGGGAGGTCATCGTCCTTGACCACAAATGGGATGCACACCGCGTCTGCGCGCTGTTCGAAAAAGAGCCGGTTCAATAGTTCGGGCGACTTGGCTGTCGTCAGCGGATCGCCCACCAACCCATAGAGTCGGGTTGTTCCTGTGACATGCGGCATCATGCTTTGGCCAGCGCTTCGGTGTAGCGGGTGCGCACCTCGAGCGCCACGGCTGCAGGCGCGAGGTCCTTGAGGATCATGCGCTGGAAGGCTTCGCCGCAGATCTGGTTGAAGGTTGACTGGATGATGGAGTAGTTCACCATGCGGCCGCGTTTTTCCACCAGCGCTTTCCAGCCCAACTGGTCTTCGGCTTCCGGCGTCTTGAAGTAGGGGTCCTTGTAAGCGCTGGCGCGCGCCACCACTTCGCCGCCTCGCGCGGCGATCGCCTGGGCTGCCGGGCTGGCCATGAACTTGACGAACTCCCACGCGCCGCCCTGGCGTGGCGAATTGCGGTTGATGCACATCTGGAAGCCGTACACCGCGTGCTTGTCGTCGGGCTCCACCGAAGGGGCCGGCGCCCAGGCCAGGTCGTCGGCCACGGCGGCCTTCAGGCCACGGTAGCGGTACAACCCGAAGGTGGCGGATGCGACCGTGCCGGCACGCATCCCATCCTGCAATTCGTTATAGGCGAACTGCAGGCTGACGGGAGTCGCAGCCTTCTTCTGGAACAGGTCCTTGACGATGCTGGCTGCCAGCAGCAGCCGCTTGTCGCTGAAGCCGATCTCCCGGCCGTTGGGCGCGAAGAACGGGTCGCTGTTGCCCGCAACGATGGAGCTCACGATGAACTCCACGAAGGCCTGCGCGCCGCCGATCCCGCCGCTCAGGCCAATGGGCACGCCGTAGGCCATCTGGTTCTGCCTGGTCAGCAGCGGGCCGAGCGCGCTCACTTCTGCGTACGTGCGCGGCGGCGTGGCAATTTTCCCCTCGTCGAACTTGCTCTTGCGGTAGACGTAGATCGGGATGCGATAGTCCTGCTGCAAGCCCCAGATCTTGCCGGCGACGCGGGTCTGGTCCAGGCCGATCAGCCAGTCCGTGGTGTCCACCTTGTCGCGCGCGATCAGCTCGTCGATGGCCAGCACCGAGCCGGTGGACACGAACTCGGGCATCTGGAGAGTGGACACGCGGATGACGTCAGGGCTGTCCGACTTGGCGCGTGCGGCGCGTACGCCGTTTTGCCCTGCGGGGTCCACCACCACGCGCACCTTCACACGCGGCTGGCTGGCCTCGAAGGCCGCGATCATCTGCGTCTGAGCCGACGCGCGCGGGTCTTTGGTGTTGGCCGGGTCGAGAAAGGTGTTGTAGGCGATGGTCTCCGTGGTCTGCGCAAAGGCCCGGCCCGCGGGTGCGCCCAGCATGGCAGCCATGCCACCCAGGAAGATGCGCCGGCTCGTACGCGGCGCTGGATTCTGTTCGTTCGTGCTTGCTGGTTTTTGCTCGTTCATGTTTGTCTCCTGGTTTAAGTGCGCATGTTGTGGACTAGCCTTTGACGGCGCCGGCGGTCAGGCCGCTGATGAACCATCGCTGTGCGAGCACGAAGATGGCGACGATGGGAAGGGAGGACACCACGGCGTAGGCCATGACGTACGACCAGGTGATGCCGATGCTGTCGAACACCTGATTGACCAGGGCCACTTGCAGCGTGCGGTGCGCTACCTCGGGCGCGAACGCGGCCACGGTGATGTAGTCGTTCCAGGTCGTGACCATGCCGATGACGGCGCTTGCGGCGATACCGGGTCGCACCAGCGGCAAGATGACCTTCGTGAAGGTTTGCCAGTGATTGGCGCCGTCCACCTGGGTCGCCTCGTCCAGTTCGCGCGGCACGGCATCCACGAAGTTCTGCATGAACCACACCGTCTGTGGCACCAGGCGCGCGGCCTGCACCACGATGATGACTGCAGCATTGTTCAAGAGGCCCAGCGCGTCCAGCAGGAAGTAGGTTGGCACCAGCAGGGCAACGCCGGGGATCATGGACGTGGACAGGATCAGCAGCATCACGGTGCGCTTGCCGCGGAACTCGAAGCGTGAAGCGGCGTAGCCGGCGGGCGCGGACAGCAGTACTGCGAGCGCAACCGCGCCGACCGCGTACAGCACCGAGTTGAACAGGTCGGAACCGAAGGTCTCGTTCCGGAACACCGCCTTGTACGCCGAGAGGCTCGGCTCGGTAGGCAAGAAGGTAGGCGGGTAGGCCATGACGTTGGCCTCGCTCTTGAGCGAGGTGAACACCGCCCAGGACAGCGGGATCAGCACGACCAGTACCAGGGCCGCCAGCACGGCCCAGGACAGCATTTTTTCGGAACGGCGGATATGCATGATGTTCAGCCCGAGACGCGGCCGGTGAGCCGCGTATAAAGATAGCCAAGGAAAAGGTTGACCCCTAGCACCACGACGGAGATGACCGACGAGGGTGAGAGGTCCACCGAGCGGAAGGCGCTGGAGAACACCTCGAAGCTCCAGGTGGCGGTCGAGCCCAGCGGCCCGCCGCCGGTGAGCACGAGGATCAGCGTGATGAGCGTGAGATAGAGGATGCCCAGCGCCAGCGCGGTGCTGCCCAGCGTCGGCGCGATGTGCGGCCACACCGCGTGGCGCAGGCGCGCGCGCAGGCCGCCCCCATCAATGTCGATCGCCTCATACAGCTCCGCCGGGATGCTTTGCAGCGAGGCGCTCATCATCACCATCACGTAGGGGAAGGACCACCACGCGGTGACCAGGATGACGAGAACCAGCGCCAGCGATGGTTCGCCCAGCATCAGGCCGGGCTCCATGCCCAGGGACCGCATCAGATAGCTCATGGGCCCGTACGAGGGATTGAGCAGCCACAGCCAGAAGCAGCCCACCACGCCCATGGACAGCGTCCAGGGCAGCAACAGCAGGGTGCGCACATACGCAGCGCCGCGCGCAATGTTCTGCAGTGCAAGGGCGCTGGCCAGCCCCAGAGGCAGCACCACTGCCAGCGCGCCGAACACGTACAGCAGGGAGTTGAGGCTGAGTTCGAGGAAGGCCGGAGAAGTGATCACCGAGACATAGTTCGCCAAGCCCACGCCTTCCACCACTTCATAGAGGCGCGTGCGGTGGACGCTCAGCCACAGCACCACGGCCGTGGGATAGAGCGTGACGGCGAGCAGCACGGCGACAGCTGGCGCAAACCAGGCGAAACGCGCCCAGAAGCCCGGCGGTCGGGGATCCGCCTGCGCCACAGTCGCGGCCTCCGCGTAGGGAACGGCATTCATAAAAACTACCTCTCATAGAACATTGTTCCAATGTAGTTGCTTGAATATGCTTCGTCATGCGGGATATCCCTCGATAATGGGCCTGGTGCTGGTGCTACATTGGAACCCTGTTCTAAATACATGGAGATTTTCGTGGCCACTGGCGACATGATCGAGCGCGTGCTGGACATCCTCACGCTGCTGGCCGACTACCCCCAAGGGCTGCCGATCAGCGAGGTCGCGCGGCGACTGGACCTGCCAAAGAGCGCCGTGCACCGGCTGCTTTCCATCTTGGTGAGGCGGGGGCTGGCGGTGCAGGATGAGTACAGCCAGCGCTATCGCATGACGGTGAAACTGGCAGCCATCGGCTTTCGCTTCCTCGCGGCCTCCGGAATCACGGACATTTGCCAGCCCTCCCTGGACCGGCTGGCCGCGCGCACCGGCGAACTGGTGCGCCTCGCGTTGGTGGAAGACGATGCGCTGATCTGGATCGCCAAGGCCCAGGGTTCGCTCTCCGGCCTGCGTTACGACCCCGACATGGGCCAGCCCGTGGTGCTGCACGCCACGTCGACCGGCAAGGCCTGGCTCGCAACCCTGGACGACGCGCAGGCCGTGGCCCTGGTGAAGGCGCGCGGCTTCGTCGTGCCTTCCCGGTTCGGCCGGCCAGTCGTGCGCGACGAGGCCAGCCTGCTTGCCGAACTTGCGCTGACGCGCGAGCGCGGCTACGGCACGTCCATCGAGGAGGGGGAGCCAGGCACGTGCGCGGTGGGCTGCGCCATCGTGGATCCGCAAAGCCGCCGCGCCATCGGCACCGTCAGCGTGGCCGGCCCGGTGGCGCGACTCCCACCGGAGCGCATCGCCGCCATCGCACCCGACGTGCAGGCCACCGCGGCTGAGATCGCCGACCTGTGGCCCAGCCGCAAGGTGATGGAAGCCATGATGGGGATTACGCCGCTGAAAGTCTCCAATGGATAAAGGCCTTCCCCATCGGAAGCTCGCCGGAGCCGAGGCGTCCTGCGCGTCCGCCGCTCCAGGCGTCGTTTTCATTCACAGGCGTCCATCGTGCGCGGCCGAACGAGCGGCCGCGCTGTGTTTCCGAAGGGTCGGCCAAGTCGCGCTCAGCCTGCGCGAGGCCGTGCCCACCACATTCAAGGAGCAAAACCATGCTGGCAGGTGAAGGTGCAGTGGCTATCTGGAACGACATCGCCGAGGCCGGGCGTGCGGAGTTTTACGCTTGGCATCTGCACGAGCACATGCCCGAGCGCGTGGGCATTCCCGGCTTTGTGCGGGGGCGCCGCTATCGCGCTGCCGATGCAGCGACGCAGCCGGAGTTCTTCACCCTGTATGAAACCGCGAGCTTCCAGGTCATCCAGGGCAGCGACTATCTGTCGCGCTTGAACGAGCCTACGGAGTGGACGCGTGCGACCACCGCACATTTCCAGACGACCACGCGATCACTCACGCGCGTGGTGGCCAGCCACGGCGTGGGCTCGGGTGGCGCGATGCTGACCGTGCGCTTCGACATCGCGGACGACACGGTGCGCGACGTTGTGCCGCGTCTGAGCTCGGCGCTGGAAGCCGTTGCGCGGCTGCCGCGCATCAGCGGTGCGCACCTGCTGGGCTCGGACGTCGGCATGTCGGGCCAGCGCACCGCCGAAAGCAAGGACCGCAAGGATTTGCAGGCCCCGGCTCGCTGGGTGCTGTTGCTGGAAGCCTGTGATCCCGGCGCCTTTGACGCGGCCCTTGCGCTGTTGCAACAGTCGACCGAACTGCGAGACGCGTCAGTGGGCCGCTACCTGCACGAACACACGCGGCTGAAGACCGCTTGGCAAGCGGGATGAGCGAGCTCAACTCCCCTTTGGACCCAGAGGTGCGTGCGGCTTGGTCCGAGCTGGCTCGACTGGGCCTTCCAGAGCGCAGCCGCCTGAACCTTGCGCAGCTGCGCGAGCACTTCGCGGCCGAAAACCGTTTCTGGAGCCAGCCCGGCACGCTCGGCGTCCCGAGCGAACTGCAATCGAAGCAGCTGCTCGGGCGCATGGTGAGCATGCGGCGTTTTGTGCCCGCCGCCGCGCAGCCCGGCACCGTGCTGTATTGCCACGGCGGCGGATGGTGCATAGGCGATCACGAGACCAATGAAGGCCTTGCAGGGGCGCTGGCGTTGGCCTGCAAGCGAGAAGTGCTGACCATCGACTACGCTCTTGCGCCGGAGCATCCCTTTCCGCGCGCACTGAACGAGATCGTTGCCGCCTGCAAGAGCCTCGCTTTCCCCGGGCCGCTGTGGCTTGCGGGCGACTCGGCCGGCGCCACCCTGGCGCTGGCAGCGGCGTTGAGCCTCCGCGGCCAGGCGGTGGCCCAGCCAGAACTCCTGTTGCTGTTCTACGGCGCATTCGATGCAAGCTTGGCTACCGCTTCGCACCGGGAGAACGGCGACGGCAGCTGGGGCCTCACCACTGAGGAGATGCGCGGTTACTGGGACGCTTACGCGCCTGGAGCATCGCGCAACGATCCGCTGGTCTGCCCATTGCGGGCGGACCTGCGGGGGCTGCCGCCCACCTTCGTTCTGGGCGCGGCACTCGACTGCCTGCGCGACGACAGCCGCGCTCTGGCGGAGCGTCTGGCCGATGCGCGCGTGCCCAGCGAATACCTAGAGGTGCCGGGCGTGCCGCACGGCTTCATGAAGATGCAAAGCCGTGTGCGTGCGGCTGCGGCGGCATTGCAGCGGGCGGCCGACTTCGCGCGACGACACCATCCCTTTTGAACGAGGAGTTTCTTATCATGGCAACAGTTGAGATCCAGGACGTAGCCAAGTCCTTCGGCAGCACGCAGATCATCCGCGGCGTGAGCATCGACATCCGCGACGGTGAATTCGTCGTGCTGGTCGGCCCGTCGGGCTGCGGCAAGTCCACGCTATTGCGCATGGTCGCAGGCCTGGAAGGCATCGACGGCGGCGAGATCCGCATCGGCGGGCGCCGTGTGAACGGCCTGCTGCCCAAGGATCGCGACATCGCCATGGTGTTTCAGAACTATGCGCTGTACCCGCATCTCACGGTGGCGGACAACCTCGCGTTCTCGCTGAAGCTGCGCCATGCGCCGCAGCAGGAGACCGAAGAGCGCGTGGCCCGGGCCGCCAAGATCCTGGGGCTGGAGCCACTGCTCACGCGGTTGCCCAAGCAGCTCTCCGGCGGCCAGCGCCAGCGCGTCGCAATGGGCCGGGCCATCGTGCGCGACCCGCAGGTCTTCCTGTTCGACGAGCCGCTGTCCAACCTGGACGCCAAGCTGCGTGTGGCAATGCGCGCCGAGATTCGCGAGCTGCACCAGCGCCTGAAGGCCACCACCGTCTATGTCACGCACGACCAGATCGAGGCCATGACGATGGCAGACAAGATCGTGGCCATGCACGATGGCATCGTGGAGCAGGTAGGCACGCCGCTCGACTTGTTCGACCGGCCGCGAAACGTCTTCGTCGCGGCCTTCATCGGCTCGCCGTCGATGAACCTGCTGCCTGTGAAGGTGAACGGCAAGGGCGTTGTGGACAACGCGGGCAACCACTGGACCGTGCCCGGCGTGCCGGCCACAAGCGGGCAGGCCCTCACGCTGGGCGTGCGGCCCGAGCACCTGCGGCTGGACGCCGAGGGCGTGGAGGCGCGTGTGCTGGTGGTGGAGTCCACCGGCTCGGAGACGCACCTCATCGTCGATGCGGGCGGCACCAAGCTCACCTGCGTGCTGCGCGAACGGGTCAGTGTGCGCCCCGGCGACCAGGTGCGCCTGGGGGCGGACAGCGCGCATGTTCATCTTTTCCGCGCGGACTCCGGCGAACGGCTCGAGCCGTTGCACTGATCCCTGCAAGGATCACAAGAGGAATGCCGCTCGTCCGATTCAGTGCTCGCGGCAGCGAGAAACTTCGGATGACCGGCGTTCAAGGGGGCGTGCGCGAGATCAATGCTGCCACGATTGGGATGTCGAGATCCCCACGGACGACGGAATGATCGCGAAGGCGACACCGCCCCTCGGCCCGCGCGGCCGTGCTACGTCGACTGGCAACGCTTCCCCTGTCGACCTCAACGCGTCAGAGCCGATGCTTTTCGACCAAACGGCGCTGGCCGTCATCCGATGCTGACGTCGTACGGCCCGTACGGCCGCATCGCAATGCTGCACGAGCCGCTGGTCGTAATAAGACTCCCCAACCATACCGAACGACCAGAAGGACCATTCGAGGGTCAGGTTTGCAAACTGAATGCCTGTGAGCTACCTATTTCACTATGCTCAATACGCGTACGCTCATTGCGCATGCCCAAAAGGGCGACGGCGCAGGCTGCGACGACCATCGGCACCGCCAGCGCCAGGAAAATCTGTCCGAGTCCCCATCCCCAGCCCATCATGGTTGCGCCGATAAAGCCGCTGGCAATAGCGCCCAAGCGGCCGAAGCCATGCATCCAGCTGATTCCTGTCGAGCGAGCCGCAGTTGGGAATGACATGGCCGAGAGCGCCTGCAAGCCAGTCATTGATCCGTGGAAGAAGCACCCCAAGGCAAACATCAATACGCACAAGGCACCAAAATTTCTTGGTGCGACGCTGAGGGAGGCGAGGAATGCGCCAGCGATCAGAAACGTCGGTACCAGTACCCAGTGCGGACGTACGCGATCCATGATCGCACCGATACAGATCGATCCGATCGGACCGCCGAGCGTGATCAGGGACGTAATGACGACGCCCTGCCCGAGGGTGAAACCGGCGTCCTTGGCAATGACTGGCAGCCAGTTGACCATGACGTACGTGGCGCACACGCCCATGAAATACGCCAAGCACAACAAAAAAGTCCCCATGGCATAGGCTTTAGTGAACAGGATGGCGACAGCTCCCTTTGATTGATCAACGGGCGTCGGAATCCAAAACGTGGCATCCGAGGGGACGCCGGAGCCTTTGTCGATTTTGCGGAGAATTTTAGGGATGGCCGCAAGTCGTTTTCCTTTCAGCGTGAGAAATGCGACCGATTCAGGTAGCCACATGGCTAGGACGAGGGCCAATGCGATCGGGAGCAGCCCCCCGATTGCGATCATGACTCGCCATCCAAATGCTGGAAGTAGCCATGCCGCAACCAGACCGGCAATGGCAGCCCCGCCAGTAAAGCCGCTGTAGACGATCGTGACGATTAGCGAGCGTTTTCTCATTGGTGCATACTCGGAAATCAGCGTAACAGCGTTCGGCAATGCCGCGCCGAGGCCGAGGCCTGTCAAGATCCGCAGCGTGATCAACGTATTGACGTCTGCCGCCTGAGAGGAAATCAAGGTCAGCACGCCGAACCAGAACACGCTCGCGGTCAGAATAAGCTTGCGACCGTAGCGGTCGCCGATGGGGCCTGCAATGAGGGCGCCGACTGCTACGCCGAAGAAAACTGCACCCAAGATCGAGCCCATTTGCGACTTTGTAATGCCCCAGGTCCGAATGATTTCCGGCGCAGCGAAACCCATGATCGCGACATCCATGCCATCAAATGCAACGACCAGAAAAACCAAGATAATAATAAAGATTTGATAGCGCCCGACCGGCCGCTCATCGATAAACGAACGGACATTAATTTTTTGATTCTCCGGCATGGTTGTCTCCGTATTTTTTTGTGTGAGTGCAGCGCGAATCGCGCTGTAGTACAGGCTAAATAATTGAACGACCGCCGTCGATGAGCAGGGTTTGGCCAGATATGTACGATCCGGCTGGCGACGCCAGCAAAATCGCGGCGCCGACGATATCGTCTGGTTCGGCGATGCGATTAGAGGGCGATTTTGCGGCCATCGCTTTTACAGCGTCTGGGGTGTTCAACATGATTTGCGAGAACGCCGTGCGCACCATCGACGGGGCCAAGGCGTTGGCGCGAATGTTCCATTGCCCCCATTCGGCCGCGATGCTGCGTACCACGCCGTTCAGCGCAGCCTTGGCGGCACCATAGGCGCCGAGAGCCGGACTGGCGCGTTCCGATGCGATACTGGACGTCATGAGAATGCTCCCGTAGCGGCGTTCGACCATCTCCGCCAAGAACTGACGGATCAACACCAGGTTATTTCGCACCGTTGTGAGGAGCAAAGCGTCCAGCAGATCAATGTCGGTGTCGGCAATCGGCCCGACCGGGACCGGGCCGGCCGCGTGGCAAACGACAATATCGACGCGGCCGAAAGCGCGTTTGGATTCTTCGGCAAAGCTTTTGACGTCGTCAAGATCGGTGATGTCGCAGCGGATACCTTTGACGTCGAAGCCCTCGCTTGCCAATAACGACGCTGCCGCATCGGTGTCCGACTGGAGGTGGCTTGATACAATGACTTGCGCCCCGCATTGGGCGAAGCCACGAGCAATGGCCAGCCCAATTCCGGAAGTTGAGCCGGTTACTATTGCGACTCTTCCGGCAAGGTCAAACCCCTTGTAATTCATAGTGTTTTCTCCATGTTTCAGTTTAATTAATTCAGAAATTGCAGGGCAGGGCCGGCAAATGTGTGGCGTACTGAACAGGAAGCCCGTGGCCCAAATCTGGATCGACGATCTGTTGGGGCCGGTTGGGTTCAACTGTTATTGCGCCAACACGCCGCCATCGACGGGAAGGATATGGCCAGTAACCATGCTCGATGCGGCAGTAGCAAGAAACAATACTGGCCCGGTCATGTCCGCAGGTTCGCACAGTCGTCCTAGCGGTGTCAGCGCTTCGAATTTCGCAACCGCATCCGGTTGACTTGTGAGCGCTTCGGTCATTGGAGTGCGAATAATGCTCGGCGCTACAGCGTTGACGCGGATGTTATAGGGCGCCCATTCGACAGCCCACGAACGGGTCATATTGACCACCGCGCCTTTAGTAGCCTGGTAGACAATATTCGGATACCAACCGCCGGAAATACCAAGTATCGATGCGGTGTTGACGATTCGCCCGCCCCCGCCATCGCGCATGTGCCGCGCTGCGGCCCTGGCGCAAAGAAACATGCCGGTCATGTTTACTGCTACAACCGCATTCCAATCCGCGATCGTCAAATCAAACGAGGTGTTGCGCCGATTGATACCTGCGTTGTTGAATAGCACGTCGATTCGACCGTGTTGGCGGGCGACGTCCTCCATGACGCTTTCGATCGCGTCTTCATTGGACACGTCCGCAACCGCATGTTGTGCCATCGAGCCTATCTCGTTGGCCACCTGTTCTGCCGCCGCGCCGTTTGTATCTAGTACAACGACCCGGGCACCCGCGCCAGCAAACGTGTGTGCCAGGGCCCTGCCAATACCGCTACCGCCACCAGTAACGACGGTGACCTGGCCAGTAAGGCGAAAATCGGGGAATGGATGAGGCATGTGAATTCCTTCTGTTAATCAAGTGAGGTACTGGGGCAGGTCAACCCGTCACGCTCGTGGCGCTGAGCGCTTCATCCCGCTTCTAGCGCGCCAATCCCCCGTGCGCCTCGACCACCCGCTCCAGCAACTCGTGCATGTGCCGCTCCTTGCAGGGCTTGCGTGGCGGATCAACGGCCCTTGAATTCGAGCGGCGGGCGCGGTGTGCCGGCCTTCAGGGCCTTGATGGCCGAAGCAAGCCCGTCCTTCACGTCTTCTGTCTCGAACAAGGGCATGGCAACGTTGAACATCACGTCGTCGGCCGCCTGGACACCGCCGTTGGCCCAGGCGCGCAGCAAGGCCTTGTGGACGGCGTGGGCGCGTGTAGGGCCGTGCACGAACTTCGCGGCGAACGCGTGCGCCTCTGCAAGCAGCCCGGCATCGGCGACGGTGCGGTTGATCACGCCGAAGCGCTCCATCGTCGCGGCGGGGACGCGCTCGGAAGTCAGTGCCCATTCCATGGCACGTGCGCGTCCTGCGCGTTCGGCGACGCGGTAGATGCCGCCCAGCAGGGTCACCAAAGCAAGCGACTGTTCCGGATGGCAGAACGTTGCGCTTTCGGCGGCAAAGATGACATCGGCGCGCAACGCCAGCTCGAAACCACCGCCGGCGCACAAGCCGTGCACCACCGCGATGACAGGCAAGGGCAGGCGTTCGAAGCGATTGAAGACGTCCATGTAACCCTCGAAGCGCGCACGCAGCTGGCGGGGGGGAGCGTCGGGCCACGGCATGATGTCGCCGCCAAAGCTGAAGTTCTCGCCTTCGGCGCGCACCAGCACGACGCGCGCGTCACTGCGTTCAATCGCGTTGATCGCCGTGGCCAGTTCGTCAACCATCTGGTCGCCGATGCGATTTTGCGGTGGGCGATCGAGAATGATCGTGGCAATGCCGTGCTCGATGGTATGGGTGAGATGAGACATGTCGGGCTCCTGCGTTGTCGCAAGTTGGGGTTACGCGAGGTGTTCCTTGAACCAGTCCAGCGCGGCAGCACTGGATTGATCGAATCTGGTGATGTACGGATCGAAGTGGCCGCCGGGGATCGTCACAAGGCGCTTCGGCTGAAGGGCGCGCTCGTAGGCGGCCAGCTCGAGATCGGTCAGCGTGATCGTGTCCTGCAGCGCGACGATCATCAGCAACGGCGTGGGAGACACGCGTGCAATCCACGCGCCCGGTTCGTACATGCGCGCGGCGCGCGTCGAGCGCACCGTGACGCTGTTCTCCCAGGCGCCGTCGGGCACGGGCTGCAGATAGAACTCGATGGCGTCCTTGGCGCGGTACGAAGCAGGGACGGCCGGATCGGCGCTGACGATCGTCTGCCGGCGCGGCGGCTCGCCGCGCGCCTGCGCGCGTTCGTCCGCCGAGAAGGCCTCCTCGATGGCGGCGACGGCGTCGGGCGGAATGCGGCGCAGTCCTTGCTCGAAGCCGCTGATCGTCGGCACCTGCGTGACGACCGCGCGCAAGCGGCGTTCGGTTGCGCCAAGCACGAGTGCG
The DNA here is from genome assembly GCF_001425205.1 of Variovorax sp. Root411. GTDB lineage: Bacteria > Pseudomonadota > Gammaproteobacteria > Burkholderiales > Burkholderiaceae_C > Variovorax. The sequence continues at coordinate 57,803 of NZ_LMDW01000017.1, read as the reverse complement.
TGGCCGCCGGAATAGCTCGTGCCCCACAAGCCGATGCGCTTCGCATCGACGACGTCCTGGTGTTCGAGGAAGCTGATCGCGCGCCGCCAATCGGCGATCTGACGCCATGGGTCGATATCCTGGCGCGGCGTGCCGTCGCTGGCGCCGAAGTTGCGGTGATCGTGCAGGAGGACGACAAAGCCGTTGGAGGCGAATTTCTCGGCGAATCGCTCCAAGCCGTGCTCCTTCACGCCTGCGTAGCCATGCGCCATGGTGATGGTGGGATGGGGCCCGGTGCCGCCGGTGGGCACATAGAGCCAGCCGCGCAGCGTGACGCCGCCCTCGGCTTCGAATGCGATATCGGTACGTTGAAACATGGGAGTTCTCCTTGTAGAAAGATGTCAGGCGACGCCGTAAAAGTGACTCGCATCGACCTTGCCTTGCAGGCGGCGACCGAGTTCCGCGGAAAATTTCCGGCCGCCATCAAGCGGCCGGCGATGAATCGCTGCGTGCACGATCTCGCTCGACGCCAAGTCAATCACCCGGTCGCTCAAGCGTGAAGAGCTGTCCCGCGCAGATTTCGAAGTAGTCGGCCGGCCCACCGCCGCGCAGGATCGGGCGCGCCTGCGCAGTCTGGTAAACGCCGTTCGTGATCAGCTGCCGGTCAATGTGGATCGCTACTGCTTCGCCTAACACCAGCCACGCCGGGAGCGCCGCGCCGCCCTGCGCCTCAAGCTGCACGATCTGGGTGACCACGCACTCGAACTGCACCGGGCTAGCCGCAACGCGCGCTGGCCGCACCTTGGCGGAGGGCAGCGTCTCCAGCTTGGCCAACTCGAACTCATCGACGTGCGCGGGCGCCATTACCGCGGAGGCGTTCATCGCCTCGGCGAGCTCTCGCGTCGCCAGATTCCATACGAACTCGCCGGTGTCACGCGCGTTGGCGAGCGAGTCCTTCGCACCAAGCGAGCAAAAGCCGACGATCGGCGGCTTGTAGCTGAACAGGTTGAAGAAGCTGTAGGGCGCAAGGTTGCGCACGCCGTCGTTAGAGACTGTGCTGATCCAGCCAATCGGTCGCGGAGCGACGATGGCGTTGAGCGGATCGTGACGCAGGGAATGCCCTTGCGCCGGTTCGTAGAAATGCCAGTCGGTCATAGCTTTACTTCTTTTGGGGCGGGAGCAAGGAATGCAGCCTCCAACGCTTCGGGCTCGGTGCGCGTCCGCGGCACCAGGGCGGGGGTGGTGGCTGTATTCATTTCGATACCCGTCCAGAGAATGGTGTCGGATCAAAGCCAGATAAGGCCCACGCCTGAGAAACGAACGAGACATCCGTTTCAAGTCAATTTCGCTGTCCCGTTTCCAAGGAACAGGGCAGCTTCGTCCTTCTTACTTGTTTACCCAAGGCATAGAGAGGTCGATGTCAGAGACCAGCTTTCCACCGCCGAAGCTCATGTTCTCCAACGGAATGGCATACATCATCAGGCTGATATCGTCTTTGCTGACGCCAACCTTTTCTACTGCGTATCGGGTAACCAACTCCGCGAGCTTGCGTTTCTGCTCTACCGTCCTGCTCGTACCGAACGTCACCGTTATGACCATGCGCTTGTCGGATCTCTCCATGGCAGGAAAGGTCGGATGGATGAAGAATTCATCGTCCTTGTGCTCACTGATGATGACGAAACGGTCATCCATAGGCGTATCCAAGGCTTCATGAAGAGCGAGATTCAAGGCATCCGCCAGGGACCGCTTCTCTTCGCTGGAGAACTTTTGAGCCGGAATGTGGGCGTGAAATGTTGGCACGAGTGTTTCCTCGGTTGTGTTGTTCAGGTTAAATGAGGCGATGAAGTTGGATGTTTTCCCGGCTTAGCTAAAGAAGTCCTGACCGAGTGTTCCTGCGAGCCGCTCCTCGAGGCCAGATGAGAATTCACGAACGACGGGAAACGGGCTCTGAAAGAGCTTGATGTTGTTGATGAGGCCAGACTCATTCCGAGTGATGATGGTGGTGCCGGCGACCGGCTTACCACCGTGGGTGGCATCCCACTCAAGGTAAGTCTTCGCACCGTCGACCGTCTCCGCAGTGAACACGAAGTCTTCGTACATCGTGCTCGTCGCGGTAAAGAACGCCCCGATGAGTGCCGGGCCGACCACGGCCTTGCTGAGGGCTGAGGTCTGAAGGCTGGCGTCAGCGGTGAACGACGCCGCGAAGTCGCTCGTTCCTTTCTTCTTGACGATTTGCATCCATGCCGTTCCCGGCGCGTTGGTGTCAGTAGTCATTGCCATCTCCTAGGTTGATCTCGGTAGTCGTTGCGATATTCCCATCGCATGTCTACGACCTCTATTTCTCGAGGTGCCCGACGAGAAACTCGCCGGCTCGCTGCAGCGCGTCGTGGGCCTGAGGCAAAGAGCCTGTCTGAATGTGCCAAACGTGCAGCATCTCCGGCCAGACCTCAAGGTGCGACTCGCCGCCGGCCGCGCGCACCTTTCGGTCAATTTCAATGGCGTCGTCGAGAAGTACTTCGTCGCTTCCGACATGGATGAGCAGTGGAGGAAAACCGTGCATGTCGGCGAACACGGGTGAGATGCGCGGATTCTTCAAATCGTGGTTGCCAGCGTAAGCCCCGACCATCTCCCGCATCGCACTCGCGTTGACCATTGGGTCGCGGTCGGCCAACTGCGTCAACGAGGGCAGCGTCAGCGTTAAGTCTGCCCATGGGCTGATCAGTAGCGCTGCTCGCGCGTCCTTGTGGCCCTTCGAGGATGCATAGGCAAGAACGTTGAGAACCATGCCACCGCCACTGGAGTCTCCTGCCACGGCGAACGGCTTGCCAAGCGCACGCACTGCTTCGTAGCCGCGGATGGACTCGTCGTAGGACGCCGGAAATGGGTGCTCAGGTGCCTTGGAGTGGTCCAGGACGATGACCTGGGACTTTGCCGCTCGAGACAACTCTCCGAGCATGCCCAGATGCGAGGCAGGAGAGCCAGCCACCCAGCCACCACCGTGGAAATGGTAGATGACTCGGTCTTTGGATGCTCCGGGGGCCGTAATCGCCACCGCGGCTACGCCACCGAGTTCGATCGGCTCGACGGCTAGGTCAGCCGCCGGCGGGTTTGCTTGTGAAATTGCCTCCATGCCAGCGCGGAGCGCTTCGATGGTGCCTACGGGAGTCGCAACGGCGAAGGCGAACATCGCATCCCGGAGCTTGCGGATGGAAGATGAATCGTAGGTCATGGGTCAGCTCACTTCACGTCGAGGAAGGTCGCCGGTACCCAGTCGTAGCCAGCGCCGGCGTCGGCTTTGCGAAGACGGCCCAAGCCCGGGAACGGCATGTGGGCGGCGGCAATCATCGTCTTGTCCGCGGCGAGTTTCACAAGAAGGTCTTCACGCGTTTTGATGGCCGTCGGGCCGTCTGAGTCGAAGGCGATGCCGATTTCCGGGTGCGGCATCTGGACGGCGAGGACGTGAGCGGTGTCACCCCAGACCAGCAGCGACTGACCCTTTGAGGAAATCATGTAGCCGGTGTGACCGGGCGTATGGCCGGGAATGGCATACGGTGCGATGCCGGGGACGATTTCGTCCATGCCTTCGTACGGCTTCCACTTGCCGGCAGCGATGTAAGGCGCGGCGGCATCCTGTGCCACCTTGAAGAAGATTTTTGCGTCTTCCGGGGCCTTGGCCATGATTTCCTTCGACAGCCAGAAGTCGGCGTCGGCCTTCTTCATCATCACGGTCGCATTCGGGAAGACGCGTTTCCCGTTTTTGTAGATTCCGCCAGCATGGTCGGCGTGAAGATGGGTCAGCAGCACCAGGTCAACCTGCTCCGGCTTGTAGCCGGAGGCTTTCAAGTTCTGCACGAGCTTGCCCAGCGCGGGTGGGCCCCAGTGGCCGCCTGCACCCGTATCGATGAGAACGAGCTTGGAGCCGGTGTTGACGAGGAAGCCTTGGACGGTGGCCGAGACATTCTTGGGATCGTTTTGGAAGGAGCGCGCCAGGAGAGACTGGATGAGCGCCGGATCGCCATGCAGGAGGCTGGAGTCAATGCCGGCGCTGCCGTCATGGAGCGCGGTGACTTCATAGTCGCCAATCATCGCGCGATAGAAGCCCGGAACCTGCTTGTGCTGCATCGGCGCTGCAGCTTGGGCCGGTGCTACCGCAACGAAGGTGCCAGCGAATGCCAGCGATACCGCGAGCACGGCACGCGAAGTGATGGTGGAGAATTTCATAGTGTTTCCTAACGATCTGCCAAGATCTCTACGGCACTTGCATTGTGCAAGTGGTTGAATGATATGCCTACAACTTGCATAATGCAAGTGGAAATTTAGGAGAGAACTTTGTCGCAAATAAGACGATCGGGCTGCCCGATCAACCTGACGCTTGAGCAGATCGGCGACCGCTGGAGCCTGATCGTTATCCGCGATGTCATGTTCGAGAACAGGCGCAGCTATGGCGCTCTGCTGGAGCAAAACAAGGAAGGCATCGCCTCGAACATCCTCGCAAGCCGGCTGAAGCACTTGACCGCGTCTGGCCTGCTGACACGATCTCCGGATCCGAATCATCAGCAGAAAGGCATCTACAGCCTCACGGAAGCGGCCATACAGCTTGTACCTCTGCTCGCATATATGGCTGCCTGGGGCCTTCGGCATACGCATCCGGAGGCGTCTTTGCGCTCGGAACTGCTGGAAAAGGGCGGCCCTTCACTTTGGAATGCCTTGATGGATGAACTACGTTATTTGCACCTCGGTGCACCGCGTCCGGCGCGCTCAGTATTGGGCGAGTTCCGGGCCGACACGAAGGTTGAACAAGGGCGAGGGCCGCAATGCGCGGGCCCGTGCACCAAGCCCAACGCACAGGCGTTGGTCGATGCGGAATCGATGCCCGCCGCATCGCTACCTAGCCCGAAGGACTAAGCCAGCCTGACCAGCTACTGGGGTCGGGTGCTGAAAAAGCGGGTTGCAGGTTGGCACGTACGTTGACTGAGGTCCCGGTTGCGTCCGCAGATCTTCTCGTGGTCGTGTCTCGTGCCGCAGCGCGTCTCTCTGTGTGCTGACGTAGGTGGCTTGCAGTGCCGAAAAAGTTGGTGATCCTAGGGTTCGGGGATCATTCGGTGACCGGAAACGGGGCAAGCGTGCCGAATACGGCATCGCAGCGGCGGCGCACTTGAGGCAATGCGCGGCCAAGGCAAAGACTACATCACCGCACCAAGTTGCCACGGCACGAATTCATCGGTGCCTATGCCGAGTGCTTCGCTTTTGGTCTTGCCGCCGGAGGCCGTCTCCAGCATCAGCGCGAACAGCCGCGCACCGGCATCCTCAACGCTGGCCGTACCGTCGAGCACTTCGCCAGCGTTGAAATCCATGTCTTCATTCATGCGCCGGTAGAGGCCTGAATGGGTGGCGATCTTCAGCGAAGGCGAAGGCTTGCAGCCATAGACCGAGCCTCGTCCGGTGGTAAAGCAGAGCAGGGTGGCGCCGCCGGCAACCTGGCCGGTTGCAGAGACCGGGTCATAGCCGGGCGTGTCCATGAACACCAGCCCATGGGCTTGAACAGGCCTGGCATATTCGACAACCGCCATCAAGCCGCTGCTGCCACCCTTGGCCACCGCACCGAGAGACTTTTCAAGAATGGTCGTCAAGCCGCCCGCCTTGTTGCCCGGCGATGGGTTGTTGTTCATCTCGCCGTGGTTGCGCGAGGTGTAGTCCTCCCACCAGCGCAGGCGCTCTTCAAGCTTTTCGGCCACTGCCGGCAGGGCGGCGCGGGCCGTCAGCAAATGTTCCGCACCATAGATCTCTGGTGTTTCCGACAGGATCGCGGTTCCGCCATGACGCACCAGCAAGTCCACCGCGGCGCCCAGCACCGGATTGGCCGAGATGCCCGAATAGCCGTCAGAGCCGCCGCATTGCAGGCCGACAACCAGATGTTTGGCAGCCACCGGCTGCCGCTGCACTTTGTTCGCCTCAGGCAACATCGACTCGATGGCCGCCACTCCGGCATCGATCGCCGCGCGCGTGCCACCGGTGGACTGAATGCCCAGGGTGCGCAGCATCGGGCCTTCAGAAAGTTCACCGGCCACTTTCAAAGCATCAAGCTGGTTGGACTCGCAGCCCAATCCAACGATCAGCACTCCAGCAAAGTTGGCGTGCCGTGCATAGCCTGCCAGCGTGCGGCGCAGCAAGGCCAGTCCTTCGCCATCGGGGTCCATCGCACAGCCGCTGCCGTGTGTGAGCGGTACAACGCCATCGACATTCGGATAGGCGTCGAGGGCCGCCCCCTTGAAGCGCTCGGCAATCGCGTGCGACACATTGGCGGAGCAATTGACCGTTGACAGAATCCCGATGTAGTTGCGCGTTGCGATTCGGCCGTCGGCACGGACTATGCCCATGAAGGTTGCGGCGGGATCGATGAAACTTGTTGGCCGATAGGCCTCGCCCACGCTGGAGCTGCGCGTGAACTCGCCCATGCCGAGGTTGTGCACATGCACATGCTCGCCGGCGCTGATGGGCTGCGTCGCCATGCCGATGACCTGGCCATAACGGCGCACAGCCGCACCTTTTGCGATGTCATGCAGGGCAACCTTGTGGCCGGCGGGGACGGGGCCGGCACATGCTGGCCCAAGCGCGAGCGATTCACCAGCAGCCAGGTCGCGCCTGGCAATACCGACGTCGTCTCGCGCAGCCAGCCTGATCAGCGGTGCCACCTCATTCGCAGCTTTGGATACAACAGTTGGTTGTTTCATGGAACCTTGGTATCGCCTTGGTGTTGATCAGAGCAGCCCGCGCTGCGCCAGATTGCCCATCAGCGCAGTGATGCCGAAGCTCCAGGGCGCGATGCTGCTGCAGTGGTTGACGCGGTTGACCAGCGTGCCGAGCCGGGGTGTGGCCACGCGCACCACGTCGCCCACTTCATGGGTAAAGCCAAGGCCGGGCCCGTGGCGGTCTTGCGTCGGCGCAAACATCGTGCCCAGAAACAGCATGAAGCCGTCGGGGTACTGGTGATTCGGGCCGATCACCTGCGCCACGATGTCGAGCGGATCGCGGCTGATCTTGGCCAGCGAACTGGCACCGTGCATGGTGAAGCCTTCGGGGCCGTCGACCCGCATCGCGAGATCGGCGCGGCGCACATCGTCGATCGTGAACCCCGCATCGAACAACCGGATGAAGGGGCCGATCGCGCACGACGCGTTGTTGTCCTTGGCCTTGCCGAGCAGCAGGGCGCTGCGCCCTTCAAAATCGCGCAGATTCACATCGTTGCCCAGCGCCGCGCCGACGGCCGCGCCGCTGCTGTTGATTGCAAGCACCACCTCGGGCTCGGGGTTATTCCACTTCGACTCCGCATGAATGCCGACCTGCGCGCCGGTGCCCACCGCCGACAGCACCGGCGCTTTGGTGAAGATTTCGGCATCCGGGCCGATGCCGACTTCGAGGTATTGCGACCAGACACCCTGCTCGATCAAGACCTGTTTGACACGCGCAGCCTCGTCCGAGCCGGGCACGATGCCGGTCAGGTTGTCGCCCAGGATGCTCGACAGCGCCGTGCGGATCGCCTGGGCACGCGAAGCATCGCCGCGCGCCTGCTCTTCGATCACGCGTTCCAGCAGGCTGGCGACAAAGGTCACGCCGCTGGCCTTGACGACTTGCAGGTCGCACGGAGCCAGCAGCCACGGATGCGATTCGTCCCGCAGGGCCTCGTCGGAGTTGGCCAGCACCCTGGCGAGCGGTGCCAGCGGGGTTGCCGTCGGCAAGGCGGCGCGCACGGCGCCCGCCACATGGGGCATTTCCAGCAATTGACTGACGGTGGCGCCCAGCCCCGACAGATCGAGCAGCATGCCGTCATGGCAAGCGACCACCGTCGGGCCGATGCCGGGCTGCCAGAGTCTGCCAATCAGCAGCGCATCGGCGGCGTCGTCCGGCAGGGTGCAGGAAAGATCGAGTGACATGGAAACTCTCTGCCTTATTTTTTCGTGAGTTGGGGCTGGCCGGCATGCACCAGGTACACCGCACCTTCAATGGGCCGCGAAAAGCAATGCGCGGGTGATCGGCACGGGTGTTGTTCCCTTCGATGATTGGCTTCGGTTTTCAGGCCGATGTCTTTTGCGAAAGGATTGACACTTGTCTTGCGTGACGTTAAAGTAACTTTGTTCCAACAAGAATTCTGTTTCTTCAAATGCGGCTTGTCAAGGGTTTATTGGAGAGGTGCCTCGAAGTCATCGAACTGCTGGCGGTAGAGGGCCAATGGCGGCGCCTGTCTGACATTGCGACTGCACTGGACCTGCAAAAAGGCCCGGCGCATCGGCTGCTGGCGGAAATGGCCACGCTCGGATGGATTGAGCAGGATGCCGAAACCGACCGCTATCGCCTGACGCTGAAGCTTGCGTTGCTGGGCCAGCAATATCTGCGCGGCACTGGCTTGCCTGGCATCGTGCAGCCCGTGCTCGATGAGGCGGCCAGGCGCTGCGGCGAGCTGGTGCGGCTGACCGTTGTGCAGGGCGACGCGCTGCACTGGTTCGCATCGGCCCAGGGTGCGCCGCCCGGCCTGATGTACCAGCCGGCACTCAATGGCCGGCCAGTGCTGCACACCACCGCCAATGGCAAGGCGTGGCTGGCCACGATGAGCAACGAAGCGGCGACCCGGCTGGCATTGCAAAACGGCTTGGGCCAGCCGGCCGCTCCCGGCAAACTCGCCGGTCCGCGTGCGATGCACACCATTGATGAACTGCTGCGCGAACTGGACGTGACCCGCGCCCGCGGTTACGGGCTGGCAGTTGAAGAGGCAGAGCCCGGCGTGAAAGCGATTGCGACAGCAGTGCGCGAGCCCGAAAGCCAGCGCGTGCTGGGCACGATCAGCATCGCCGGCCCTCTGCTGCGCATGGGCGCCGAGCGCGACGCGGAGTTTCACGCCCTGCTGCAACAGGCGAGCGGCACGCTGGGCTTGGTCTGGCCCCAGGGGTGACAGCCCGGCGGAAAAACGCCGCATGAGGCTTACAGACCCGACAGGCAATTTCAGTCGACACAAGGAAACAGACAGATGAACGGTATCCAGATCGAGAGCGCCAAAAGCGCGACCGGCGCTTTTTCGACTTGCGACGAGTTCAGCATGGAGCCGATCGCCATCGAGGCCGCCGCGCGCTACCTGCACGCACTTCAGTCGTCGGGTCGCCTCGGTGCAAGGCTGGAAGCCGGCTTGCGTCCTGCGACGCCGGAAGACGGTTGGCGCATCCAGCGGCGAATCAGCGAACTGCGTGGCAGCCCCGTCATCGGCTGGAAATGCGGGTTGCCCCCGGGCGATCGCTGGGTCGCCGCCGCGCTGCATGATGCAAGGCCATCGGGCGGCATGGCTGCCGCACCTGCCGGACCGACAGGCGCAGCGCGCATCGAACCCGAACTGGCATTCGAGCTCAAGCAAAGCCTGCCGCCACGGGCCACCCCCTACACCCCTGCCGATGTCAACGCCGCCATCGGCAGCGTGCGGCTGGCGGTCGAGGTGCTCGGTTGTCGCTATGACGATGCTGCAGATGCCAGCGGCCCTGAACTGATGGCCGACAGCCTGTGGCACCAAAGCGTGGTGCTAGGGCCGACTGTCGTCATGGACTTTGCGCAGGAGCCCTTTCCTGGCCCCTTCGAGATTGCACTCTCGGTACAGGGCCATGACGACATCACATTTGCAGCCAGCCATCCCAACGGCGACGCGCGCTTGCCTCTTTACTGGCTTGCCGAGTTCCTGCGCAGCCAGGGCACGGGTCTGGAGGTCGGGCAGGCAGTCATCACCGGCTCATTTGCGGGGGCGATTGACCTACCGTTCAAGCGTCCCGCCGTGCTTCGCTATGGCAACTTCGGTGAGCTTGCGCTGACGCTCGAGCAGCTTTGACAACGCGGCCTCAAACCTGAATACATATTCTTAAAACCCAAAAGGATTCCCCATGCGTCTCGTTCGATTCGGCCCCCGTGGCTCTGAAAAACCCGGCCTCGTTGATGCACAAGGCATCTTGCGCGATTTGTCTTCCGTAGTAAGCGACATTCACGGGCCAACGCTTTCGCCCGAGAGCCTTGCAAGGCTGCGCGCCCTCGATACGTCGAGCTTGCCCGCCATGCCCTCCGATACACGGCTCGGCCCCTGCGTGGGCCAGGTTCCGAATGTGGTTTGCATCGGCCTCAACTATTCCGACCATGCGGCAGAAACCAACACGCCGATTCCCACACAGCCGATTGTCTTTAACAAGCACACCAGCGCGCTGGCTGGCCCCAACGACCCGGTCATCGTCGCACCCGGCTCAGGCAAGCTTGATTGGGAAGTCGAACTCGCTATCGTGATCGGTCGTCCGGCCTGGCATGTCAGCGAAGCAGAAGCGTTGCAATATGTGGCCGGCTACTGCCTTTGCAACGATGTGTCGGAACGTGCCTGGCAAATCGAAATGGAAGGCCAGTGGACCAAAGGCAAAAGCTACCTCGGCTATGCGCCGATCGGCCCCTGGCTGCTGACGGCCGATGAAGTGCCGGACCCGCAGAACATCGACCTCTGGCTCGACGTGAACGGAACTCGCCGGCAGACCGGCAACACCCGTACGCAGATTTTCGGCGTTGCAACCATCGTGTCTTATCTCAGCCGCTTCATGGCGCTTCAGCCCGGCGACGTGATTCCAACCGGTACGCCGCCGGGTGTCGGTCTCGGCCAGAAGCCGCCTGTGTTCCTGAAGGCCGGTGATGTGATGACCTTGGGCAGTGAGCTGCTCGGCACGCAGCGCCAGCAAACCGTTGCCTACAGCGATGCCATGGGCGCCGCCTGGCGCGCTGGTCAGTTGCCTGAGCTTTAAGGCGACGGCAAAGGCGAGTTCTACGAGTGCGTAGCCGCCGGCCACGCCAACATTGCAACAGCGATCATCCGGTCCAATTCGCTCCTGGTAGCACCCGCCTGCGGTAAATCCAAGATCGCTTGCATCACCCCGAGAAAATACCAAGCCAGCGCGGCGACATCTGCCCCACGGGGCAGTTCTCCAACTGCAATTGCTTCTCGAAGCAGACCTTCGAGCAGATTGCGCTGCTGGCTCATACCCGAGATTGCTGCTTTCCGTCCTTCCGGCGGCAGATCGACCAGCTCGGCACAACTTCTTGCGAGCAGGCAACCCGGCGGCCGACGGGACCCCATGGGCAGCAGCCCGCGCAGCAGTGCCTCGAGCCGCGCACGCGCACTGCCGCTCTCGTACGACTTCATCCTGCGCAGCACCCGATCCGTATAGGTTGCAAGTGCGATCTGGAACAGGCCATCCTTGTCCTGAAAACGTTGGTAAAGGCTTGAACGCGACAGTCCGGTCGCTTCCGTCAGCACATTGATCGTCGTGGCCGCGTATCCGTGACGCCAGAAGGCATCCACGGCGGCATCGATGACGGCACCTTCGTCGTACTGTGGCTTTCCGCTCATTTGAAAAAACCTTTGACAAGCTGGAATAATCGTTCCAAGATATGTGGACCGTTCGTTCCATGATACTTCTAGCAGGCGCAGACATGCTCGACCACTTGAACTCCAATCCCAAAAGACCCCGGATTGCCATTGCGGGTGCAACAGGACGCGTTGGCGTCAGATTGACGGCATTGCTCGCCGACGATCCGATCGATCTCCTCGTACTAACGCGCCAATCCGGCCCGGCGCAACTGCCTGAAGGGGTGGCCACGTTCAAGGTTGACTTCAAACGCGCGGAGACGCTCGACAGGGCCCTGCGCGGCGTCGACCGGCTCTTCATCGCGCATGGCACCTCCCTCGAACAGGTCGCCAACGAAATCGCGTTGATCGATGCAGCAGTCGCAGCAGGCGTTCGGCACATCGTCAAGCTGTCTGCCCTCGGTCCTGCGACCCGACTTCTTCCCCTCGCTTGGCATATGCAGATCGAGGCGCATCTGGCACAGCAGCCGATCGCGTCTACGGTCTTGCGGCCGACGACGTTCACCGATGTGCTCAAGCGTGCGGGGCCACACATCGCCACCGGTTCCTGGGCTGGCGCAGCAGGGAACGGCCGGGTGAACTTCATCGATACCCGCGATGTTGCCGAGGTGGCCCGTATCGCATTGCTTGAGGAGATCGAGCCAACGTCGCAACGTGCGTACCACCTATCTGGTCCACGCGCATGGACCATGAAGCAGGTGGCAGAGGAGTTGGCCCGCCTGCTCGGGCAGTCGGTTACCTATGTCGACCGCTCACCTGCCGAGCAGCGAGAGGCGCTGCTCGGCGCCGGACTTTCTCCATTGGTAGCCGATCTTCTGGTCGGCCTCGACCAGATGTTCCGCGAGTCAACGATCGCCGAAACAACGTCGACCGTCGAGGAACTGACCGGAAAGGTTCCTCGCTCGTTGACCGAGTGGTTGACCGACAACCTCAGCGAATTTCGAGCCTGAGCTCTCCGCTCCTCCGCCGCCAAGAATCGAAGCATCGTTCGCGGGCGCGCCGGCTCCCGAGCTGGCCAACTGGCGCGGTTTCCCGAAACGGCCCTGGTCAGTCCGTGCGACGCATCAGCGGATTGCAGCCCTGCGGAAATCGGACGGCGTCACGCCGGTCGCCTTCTTGAATGCAGTGCTGAAGTGCTGAGCATGGCTGAAGCCGCATTCCAGCGCGACTTCAGTTGCGGTGCGGCGGGGATCCAAAAGGAATTCCTTGGCCCGCTGGAGACGCAGGCCGTACACAAAGCGCAATGGCGTCTGCCCGGAACTGTCCCGAAAAGCCCGCATGAAATGCCGGGGACTGACGCCGGCGATTTCCGCCAGGCCATCGATCGTGAACGGTCTCGACAAGTCGGCCTCGATGTAGTCGATGACGCGCCGCAAGCTGCCAGGTGCGAGGCCCCCGGACGGGCGAACGGTGGCTGCCGGGTTGCCGTTGACGCGCCCGAGCAGGGCGAGTGCCTGCATTGCCCAACCCTCGGCGAACAGCCCGTAAAGGCTGTCTGCATTGCGCGCCTCACGGCATAGAACCGAAAGGCCACGTTGCAGATCTTCGTTGCCGAAGGCAATCAGCGGCCTATCGAAGTGGCAGCCGGCGCCGGACGCAACGGTCGGGTCGAGGAAGACCACCGTGTAGTCGAAGTGCGGGGCGACGTCGAACTCGCCTTCGACCGAAGTCGAGGCTGGGAACAGCGCAAGGCTTGTTCCTTGTTTTATTCCGGAGTGGATGCGGCGGCCGTCGAGCTCCAGATTCAACTCTTTGAGGCCGTTGCGAAACCAGAACAGCGCGAGCCGCGGTTGGCGAAAGCGCCAGGAAATTGGGCCGGTCGCTCGGCGTGCGAGGACTTCAAGGTGCGTGGTGCGCGAATCAACAATGGTGCCGGATACGAATTCGCCCCCAACCTCGCGATATTCAGTTTGTGCGTCTAGGTGGCCATGCATTGCTTGCCTCCGCTTTGGCCTTGCGTCCGTCATTGTGCGGCGCGTCCTCTCCCTTGACCTCGCAAGCGAATCAGTTGCTGGTGAGTTCCCCTTGAAGGGAGAGCCGCCGACAGATAGACAGACGTCAAATCAACCGTATTGCTTGCGTCTCTATCCTACACCTTGGCTCCTTGTGCTGCTCTGCAGCAACGGCGATGCGATGAGCCCAGGGCAATGCCCCGCCGTTTGCTTTGGCAAACACGTCAGCCCTGTTCCCTCTCAGAACTTGACTTTCCCGATTCCCTTCAATTGGAGCATTTCCCGAGCTTCGTCTGGGCTGGCGATCTCGAGACCGAGCCCTTCGATTATTTGGCGCGCCTGCAGCACCTGCGCCGCATTGCTCTCGGCCAGAGTGCCGCGTCCGAGCCATAGGCTGTCTTCCAATCCGACGCGCACATTGCCGCCCATGCTGGCAGACATTGCTGCAAGGCGAAGCTGATCCTTGCCTGTCCCCAGCACCGACCAGCGATAGTCATCGCCGAACAGTCGATCGGCAGTCCGCTTCATGTGCAACACGTCTTCAGGATGCGATCCGATACCGCCCAGGATCCCGAATACAGTCTGAACAAAGAACGGCGCCTTGACCAGACCACGCTCGACGAAGTGCGCCAGGTTGTAAAGATGGCTCACGTCGTAGCACTCGAATTCGAAGCGCGTGTCGTTGGAAGCACATTGCGCCAGGGCGTATTCGATGTCCCTGAAGGTGTTGCGGAAGATCAGGTCACGACTGGCTTCGAGTGCCTCGCGCTCCCAGGCATGTTTGAACTCCTTGAAACGCGCCAGCATCGGGAACAGCGCGAAGTTCATGGAACCCATGTTGAGCGAGGCCACCTCGGGCGCAAAGCGCATTGACGGCTGGATGCGCTCCTCGATCGTCATGTAGGGCGAGCCACCGCTGGTGACATTCAACACTGCATCGGTGCGTGCCTTGATCTGCGGCAAGAATTGGGCGAATGCATCGGGGCTTTGATCCGGCTTGCCCGTGACAGGATCACGCGCATGCAGGTGAATGATTGCGGCGCCAGCTTGGGCCGCGCCGACCGAGGCTTCGATGATCTCTTCCGGTGTAACCGGTAGATGCCTTGACATCGAGGGTGTGTGGATCGCGCCGGTGACAGCACATGTGATGATGACTTTGCTCATATTGCGAAAGGGAAACCCGCGTTAGATGGCCAGGTTCGTCCTACCGTCGCCATCTTCAGATCTGGGCCTTGCCACCGTCGACGAATAGTTCAATACCGTTGACGAAGCTTGAATCATCGGAAGCAAGGAAGACCGCCGCCTTGGCAATTTCGTCCGGATCGCCGACGCGGCCCATTGGGATCTGCGAGGCGAGGGCGTCCAGTACTCCCTGCTGCCGTTCCGCATCGGGGCCGGCTAGATTAAACAAGCCTGGCGTCTTGGTGGGTCCGGGGCTGAGCGTGTTGATCCGGATGCCGCGGCCCTTGAGATCCAGAATCCAATTGCGGGCGAATGAGCGTACGGCGGCCTTTGAGGCGGCATAGACACTGAATGCCTTGGCGCCACCACTGGCAGCGGTGGAGCCAGTCAAGATGACTGATGCGCCATCCGCCAGCAACGGCAGCGCCTTCTGTACGGTAAACAGTACGCCTTTGACGTTACGGCCAAAGGTGTCGTCATACTGTTCCTCGGTGATATTCCCGAGCGGCAGTAGCGAGCCGCCGCCCGCGTTGACGAACAATACGTCGATCCGGCCCTTTTCCGATTTCACCCGATCAAAGAGCGCGTCCAACTCGGCCATGTTCGATGAGTCGATCCGGATGCCGGTAGCGTTGCCGATCTCGGACGCCGCGGCGTCGAGCTCGGCCTGCCGACGGCCGGTGACAATGACATGCGCTCCTTCGCTGGCGAACCGCTTGGCGGTGGCAAGCCCGATTCCCGTAGATCCACCGGTAACGACTGCGATCTTGCCGTCGAGTTTGCGTGGCATGAAAGTTTCCTTGATTGTTTGTGAGTCGGAGTTGGCCCGGAGGCTGCGAAGATCGGCTGTGTGCTGATGCGCGAATGCTGCGCACCCTCAAACGCGAGGGGCTTCGGGCAGGCGTTCACCGCCACGCACGACGTATTTGGCGGGATAAAGTGCGACGAGAACCTCGACTTCGTCCTCTGACGCTCCGGTGCACGCGCTCCAGATCGAGCTCACCCTTTTGGCCAGAGACAGCNTATTTGGCGGGATAAAGTGCGACGAGAACCTCGACTTCGTCCTCTGACGCTCCGGTGCACGCGCTCCAGATCGAGCTCACCCTTTTGGCCAGAGACAGCACGGCGCCATCGCTGCGTCCATCACGTATGTGGCAGAAGATCAGCGTTTCGGAAGTGGCCTCTCCCGAACGGTAGGTGTTCTCGGGAGTGGCTTCATGGAAGACGACGCTGATCAGGTCGAGCGGCGAGAGGATGATTTCCCTGATTGCACTCGTGAACTCGGCGGCCATCTTGGCCTTGACGCCAGCTGGGATTCCGGCCTTGCATTCGCAAACAATGACGGGCATTTTGTGTCTCCGTGGAAGGTGGGCTATTGAGGCCCCCAGTCTCTCGGAACAAAGCCGTTGCCGATTGCAGCGTGGCGCCACCGCAAACAATGACGGGCATTTTGTGTCTCCGTGGAAGGTGGGCTATTGAGGCCCCCAGTCTCTCGGAACAAAGCCGTTGCCGATTGCAGCGTGGCGCCATCACTTGCTTGGAAGTGCCACGAATCGGGTACCCCACCGACACGGGTGTGCGCGCCGATGCAGTGCCCCGTGCATGCGCTCAGCGCTCCGCCGATCCCATGGAGTAAATCCTTGTTGACGCAAACTCGGTGATGACATAGCCTTCGTTTGGTAAACGATCGTTATTCTTTGACATCCATGGTATGGCTAGTCACAACACTTTGCCGGCCTTCTCGACTGGCGCACGGAGACAAACATGAAAACACTGATTCGCAGACTCTTTGATTCCGCCCTTGTTGCGGTCGCGCTTTGTGGTGCCGCAGGCACCGCCAACGCGCAGTCCTATCCAAACAAGCCCATCCTGATCAAGGTTGCCTATCCTGCCGGTTTCGGCGTTGACGCCTCGGTGCGGCCCTCCGTACCCGTGCTGCAGCGCGCCCTTGGACAGTCTCTTCTGGTTGACAACATGCCTGGCGCAAACGGCTCCATCGCGGCGATGAATGTGCTGAACGCGTCCCCCGACGGATACACCTTGCTCGCGACCGCCGGTCCAGACTTCGTGGTGGCGCCGCTCACGGTCGCTTCGGCCAAGTACACGTTCGACAGCTTCAAGCTCATTGGTTCGTTCGGGATTGCGGACATGGTCCTCGTCAGCCATCCCGACCGACCTTTCAACACCCTCAACGCACTCGTCGAACAGTTGCAAAAGCCTGGCGCGAAGGAGCTTTCCGTTGCGCATTGGGGTCAAGGCACGCTCGCTCATCTCGCGGCCGCTGAATTCCAGGGGCGTGTCGGCGCCAAGTTGCTGGAGGTGCCGTACAAAGGCATCGCTCCAATCGCCACGGCCGTCGGCGGCGGCGAGGTGGACCTTGCCTTTGTCCCTCTTGCGGGGCCAATTCTGGGAATGATTCAGACCGGGCGCATCAAGGCCATTGCCATCGCGAGCCCCAAGCGGCATCCGCTCCTGCCGAACCTGGCGACGCTGAGCGAGGACGCTCGGTTCAAGAACTTCGAGTTCGGCATCTGGACCGGCCTGTTCGCGCCCGCACGCACACCCGATTCCATCGCCGCACGCCTGAGCACGGCTTTTCGAGAATGGAATGACAGTCCGGAATTCCTGGCGCTCGCCACCGCGCAGGGTTTGCGCAAACTGGACTCAATGACACTCCCGCAGGCAGCGACCTTCTTGCGTGCAGAGAACGAAAAGTTCATCAACATCGCCAAGACTCTTCATCTGGTGGCGCAATAACGTTGCCACGGAAAAGGCCCCTTAGATGACCATTCGAGACTTTCACTACTACGAGCCCGCCAAGGGTCACGGGCTGAGCCACAACCCGCTCAATGCGCTGGTGGCGCCGCGGCCTATCGGCTGGATCTCGTCACGCGACGCCCAGGGGCGGGTCAATCTCGCACCCTACAGTTTCTTCAACGCGTTCAACTACGATCCACCGATCATCGGATTTTCTTCGATCGCCTGGAAAGATAGCGTTCAAAACGCATCGGAAACGGGCGAGTTCACCTGGAACCTGGTCACGCGGGAACTAGGCAATCAGATGAACCAGACATCGGCACCGCTTCCGCATGGAGAGGACGAATTCCCATTCGCCGGCCTCACAGCGGTGGCGGGCCGCATGGTCAACGTCCCGCGGGTAGGCGAAAGCCGCGCAGCCATGGAATGCAAAGTGATCGATATCGTGCAATTCCGAAACACCGCAGGCGAAAAGGTAGGTGGCTGGCTGGTGCTGGGCGAAGTGGTAGGCGTCTACATAGACATGGCACTTCTGAAAGACGGCGTTTATCAGACGGCAGAGGCGTATCCGATCATGCGTTCCGGGGGGCTGAATGACTATGTTCAGGTTTCGCCAGAGAATGTTTTCCAGATCGCGCGGCTCGCGGGCGCCAGCAGTCCGTCGTCGCATGGCAAGGGATAGCAACATCCGCCAGATATCAGGGGTCAGAAGCAAGCGCAGCGTGTGTTGCGCCTGCTTTGGGCCGCGCGGCCCCATTCCCGCGGCTCATGGCCTCTTATCGATGCCCGGCAGTACGACACGCTATGTCCGCTCCAAGCGCCGACAGGGACGAACTGCAGGGCAGGTGTGGTGCCCTTGGTCGCAGGCACCGCATCGCTCATCGAGCATCAAGGCCGCTGGCCGACGGCGCTCGTGTCGTGGCTGTGTGAAGAGATCGACGGCCTTTGCTTGATCAGAGCTACCGCGACACCGCCGATGACCGCGGCAATTGCAATGGCGAGGAAGTTCTGCACCAGCGGCAGCTTCATCGAGACCAGCAGTCCAATCATGATCGGCGCCGCGATTGCGCCGATGCGCCCGACCCCCGAAGCAAAGCCGAGTCCCGTCGAGCGGATCGACGTCGGGTAAAACTGCCCGGCATACGCGTACAGCAGGATCTGTGTGCCCAGCGTCGACGCGCCGACGATGGCAATGATCAGGAACAGCGGCTGAGCGCCGTAGCCGAGCAGCGTCAGCGAGACGGCGGCGACCGCGAAGAACCCGCTCGTCACCCACTTGATGTTGAGCTTGTCGGCGAGCCATCCGCCACCGACGGCGCCCACGACTGCACCGGCGTTGTAGGCGAGCAGGAAGTTCAGCGCGGAACCGAGGCTGTATCCGGCCATGCCCATCAGCTTGACCAGCCACGAACTGAGCGCATAGAGCATGAACAGGCAGGTCATGAAAGCGAGCCAGAACATCAACGTGCTAAGGCCGCGGCCGTCCAGGAACAACCTGCCTACGGCCGGAGCTTCGGCTTTGTCCTCAGCCGGAACGAGAAACTCCTCGTTCGGCTCGAGCCGCATGTCGGGTCGCATCTTCCGGACCACTTCGCGCAGACGCGTGTCGTCGTGCTGCTTGACCAGGAACGGCAGCGACTCGGGCATGTACTTCAGGATGAACGGGATCAGTACCACTGGGGCGCCTGCGGCGATGAACACCGATTGCCAGCCGTAGGTTTCGATGAGCTGCTTGCCGAGCAGCGCGGCGAGGATACTGCCGACCGCGTAGCCGCAGCACATCAGCGTGACCATCACGCTGCGCACCTTTTTAGGTGAGTATTCGCTCATCTGTGCGGCCGCATTCGGGATCGCGCCGCCGATGCCGAGCCCGGCGAGGAAGCGCATCGCGCTGAAAGTGATCGGGTCGTTGGTGAACCCGGCGGCCGCGGTGAAGACGCTGAAGAACAACACACAGATCGAGATCGCCCAGCGGCGGCCGATCCTGTCGGCCAGCGCGCCGAGCGCGATCGCACCGAACATCATGCCGAACAGCGCCGAACTGGCCATGAATCCCGCGGTCGCGGCTTCGACATTCATCGCTTTCATGATCGCCGGAAGCGCGATGCCGGCGACCGCCAGGTCATAGCCGTCGAGCACCAGGACCACGAAACACCAAAGCAGCACGAACCAGTGAAAGCTGCTGAACCTGGCCTCGTCGGCCAGCTTGTGAACATCTAGAGGGCGGGTTCGCTTCATTGGCTTGTCTCCTTTTATTTGTCAGTACGAGGTTCAGGATGCAGCGCAGGCTGCCCCACCCTCAAACGCGAGGGGCTTCGGGCAGGCGTTCACCGCCACGCACGACATATTTGGCGGGATAAAGTGCGACGAGAACCTCGACTTCGTCCTCTGACGCTCCGGTGCACGCGCTCCAGATCGAGCTCACCCTTTTGGCCAGAGACAGCTTTCGGAAGTGGCCTCTCCCGAACGGTAGGTGTTCTCGGGAGTGGCTTCATGGAAGACGACGCTGATCAGGTCGAGCGGCGAGAGGATGATTTCCCTGATCGCGCTCGTGAACTCGGCGGCCATCTTGGCCTTGACGCCAGCTGGGATTCCGGCCTTGCATTCGCAAACAATGACGGGCATTTTGTGTCTCCGTGGAAGGTGGGCTATTGAGGCCCCCAGTCTCTCGGAACAAAGCCGTTGCCGATTGCAGCGTGGCGCCACCACTTGCTTGGAAGTGCCACAACGTCCGCCGTGTCACCGGGCCAGACCAAACCCGTCATGCGTTGGCCGCGCCTCACAGGAAGACGTAGGGAGTGCTTGGAAGAGCGGCTGCGGGCACTGGCCGATCCCTGGCTGGCAGAGGGAGTCGGTCCGATGGAGGTGACCCGGCCCAGGCGCGCGCGGCTCGACCTCGCTGCCCAGCCATACTCAGGTAACCGCGAAAACACCCGGGGTCGACCGGCGAGAAACGCCTCGTCAAACTTCTGAAGTAGCCGTCCGGTCCGGCAATCGCCAGCCAACTGCGTGCACAAACAGCTGCGTGAGAACGTCAATGGCCGTCTTGTCGTCAATGAAGCGATCGGGAAAGTCGCCGGCCTTAGAAGTCCAGTTGTAGCAGGTGTACTCAAGCATGGAACAGAGCGCAGAAGCTGCGAGTTCGGCGTCGATGCCCGGGCTGTAGCCCTCCTTTTGCGCGACTTGGATCATCACCGAAAGCCCGCGGATGCCTTGCTGACGGACACGGCGCCAAGCGCGCGAGAACTGCTGGTCGACCATTGCCAACTGGAAGGCGGCTGTCGCAATAGGCCAGTACTCCCTATAGATTTTCCAGAACGCGGTCAGGCGGACAGTGAGATTCTCGAGGGGGCCCTCTGCATCGCTAATGGGCCTGTTCACTTCGCCCTTCAGCCGCTGCCGAAAGTCTTCCAACAGTTCCCTCAGCAACTGCTCCTTGGTGTCGAAGTACCTGTAGAACGCACCCGGCGAGCGATCAGCTTGCGCCATGATGTCTGCAATCGTGGCCGCAACAAAACCGTCGACCGCAATGGCGCGTTTGGCGGCCTGTTTGATCGCTTCTCGGGTCGCGTCCCCTTTTGGAGTCGCGCGTTTGGGTTTGGGGGGAAGATCTTCAGCTTGCATGTTTGTGAATATAGCGTCACATCGCCCCGCGATCCTTCGATCGCCACCCAGGCGGTGATGTGGTTCCCAATGATCGTGCAGTAGCTCCACAGGCACTCGTCTTCAGTTGCTCGGCCAAGCGGCCCCGTTTCCTCAGGGTTTTCCACAAGTAAATTACCATTTAC
This sequence comes from Variovorax sp. Root411, assembly GCF_001425205.1. Classification (GTDB taxonomy): domain Bacteria; phylum Pseudomonadota; class Gammaproteobacteria; order Burkholderiales; family Burkholderiaceae_C; genus Variovorax. Next base: position 36,720 of record NZ_LMDW01000017.1, on the reverse strand, counting down.
TTTAACCCGGCCGAAGCGTTTAATTCATCGGAGTTCGGGGCACAAGTGGGCCATCCCCCTTTGTTTGGTGGTGTGGGAACAACTTCGGATGTCAACGGCAGCGCTGCGCCGAGCGGCAAGCATTCTTCCCAAGCCAGTTTGATCGGTCACACCATCTGGGCACAAAAAAGTTTCGGAACAGGTCGAGCACCCTCCGGTGATGCGGTGCCTTCGCCTGTTTTCGGAAGCGCGACCAGTCTTGCGGCGTCTGCCGCCACTTTAGGAGCAAGCAAATGTCATTGAATCGTCGGCAGGTAAGCCTCGCACTTGTTTCCGTTCCCATGCTCTCTCGTCATGCGATGGGGGCCGAGCCGGAGTTTCCGAATCGCCCTGTGCGAATCGTCGTGCCTTACGACGCGGGGGGAGGCGTCGACGCCGCTGCGCGTCCTCTTGCACGAGAACTTTCCGAGTTGTGGGGTCAGCCGGTGATCATCGACAACAAGCCGGGGGCAGACTCGATCATCGGGACCGGTGAGGTCGTGCGTGCCAAGCCCGACGGCTATACGCTCCTCTTGAACATCCTGTCACTGGTCCAGAATCCTCACCTTCGCCAGAAAATGCCTTTCGACACGATGGCTGACTTGGCGCCAGTCGTGAGAGTCAACACCGAGCCCTTGTACTTTGGCGTCACCAAGAGCTTGGGCGTGTCCACACCGGCGGAATTCATTGAACTGGCGCGTCGCAAGCCCGGAGTGCTTTCCTTCGGATCGTGGGGAAACGCCTCCACAGCCCATTTGCTCTTGACCACCTTGCAGCGCAGGGCCCAGATCGACGTCATCCACATTCCGTTCAAGGGAACGGCTGCCGTCGTGCAGGCGATGATCTCCGGAAACCTCGACTCTGGCATGTTCCCTTATGCGACGGCCCGCATCGGATTGGAGACCGGCAAGATTGTGCTTCTCGGCGCGGCCGGTCCGACGCGCTCTACCGTTTTGCCTCAAGTTCCCACGCTGGAGGAGCAGGGGCTGCAAGGCTTTGCGCGGGGCCAATGGATGGGTCTGTTTGCACCATCGAAGACGCCCAGATCCGTCGTCGAGAAGATCGCCAGAGATGTGAATACTGCGCTGGCCAAGCCCGCGCTCAGGGCTTTTTTCTTGCAATGGGGCTCCAGTCCGGCCGGCGGCACGCCGGAAGATTTCGCCCTGATCGTCAAGCAAGATTCTGATTACTACCGTGACCTGATCAAGGCTGCCAATCTGCATCTGGACTGACGCCGGCACCGCCCATGATTGCTGTTGCATGCGCAATCGATCGCCGGTGCTCCTTGTCCCGGCGCCCTCTGAAGGATCCCCCATGTTGTCCACACTCGAATCGATCGCCACCGTCGATGCGGCGATCACCTCGCGCCGCGCAGTGCGCGCGTTCCTGCCGACCCAGGTACCGCGCAAGACGGTGGAAGATATTCTGGAAGTTGCGTCGCGCGCGCCGTCGGGCACGAACGTTCAGCCGTGGAAGGTCTATGTGCTGGGTGGTGAAGCGAAGACCGATCTGTCGCGCAAGATCCTCGAGGTTTACAACAATCCGACCGCGCTGGCACAGCACCGCGGTGAGTTCGACAGTCATCCGACTGAATGGGTCTCGCCCTACATCGACCGGCGCCGCAAGGTCGGTTGGGACATGTACGGCATTCTTGGCATCGGCAAGGGTGAAGACGAAAAGATGCACGCGCAGCGCGGGCGCAACTACGAGTTCTTCGATGCACCGGTGGCCCTGATGTTCACGATCGACCGCGTCATGTCCCACGGTAGCAGTTGGCTCGATTACGGTACGTTCTTGCAGAACGTGATGGTGGCAGCGCGCGCACGCGGGCTGCACACCTGCCCGCAGGGTGCATTCCAGCGATTTCATCGAATTGTTCTCGAGCACATCGACGCGCCGCCTGGTGAAGCGCTCATCTGCGGCATGGCTCTTGGCTATGAAGACGCTTCTGCGTCTGTGAACTCTCTCCTGACCGAGCGTGCACCGGTGTCGGCGTTCGCGAAGTTCATCAACTTGAACGAGTGAGCAAGTGGGGAATAGAAATATCATGGGTCCCTTTACCGGCACCAAGGCCGTCTCCGAGCGGCATTCGTTCGACGTCGCCGCGCTGGAGCGTTATCTCAGTGCGCGTCTGACGGGCTTCGCTGGCCCGTTGACCGTTGCGCAGTTCAGAGGCGGGCAGTCGAATCCCACCTACAAGCTCGAAACGCCCGGGAAGGCGTATGTGATGCGCGCCAAGCCGGCGGCAGCGGCAAAATTGCTTCCCTCGGCACATGCGATTGAACGTGAGTTCCGCGTCCTGAGCGCACTTTGGGGCACCGATGTGCCCGTGCCGCAAACCTATCTCCTTTGCGAAGACGAGGCAGTTGTAGGCCGTGCCTTTTACGTCATGGAGTTCGTCGAGGGCCGCGTGTTCTGGGATCAGTCCCTCCCGGGGATGACTAACGCGGAACGCAGCGCAATCTACGACGAAATGAACCGCGTCATGGCGGCGTTGCATTGCATCAACGTCGCCGACGTCGGCCTCGCCAGCTTCGGCAAGCCCGGAAATTATTTCGAACGCCAGATCGGGCGCTGGAGCAAGCAATACATCGCTTCGGTCACCGAACCGATCGACGCGATGAACAAACTGATGCAGTGGCTGCCCGAGCGCATTCCGTCCGCCGCGCGCGACGAATCGCAGACCTCTGTTGTGCATGGCGACTTTCGAATCGACAACGTCATCTTCCATCCGACCGAGCCCCGCGTTCTTGCCGTGCTCGACTGGGAGCTTTCGACGCTCGGTCATCCCCTCGCCGACTTCAGCTATCACTGCGTCGGATGGCACATTGCGAATGGCACGGGGCCGGGCATCGATGCCGTCGACATTGCCGCTCTTGGCATTCCGTCAGAGCGCGAATACGTGCGCCGCTATTGCGAACGCACGCGGCGCGACAACGTAGACGCGGTGATTGCGGATTGGAACTTCTATCTCGCCTACAACCTGTTTCGGATCGCCGCGATCGTGCAAGGAATTACCAAACGATCACTCGATGGCACGGCGGCGAGCGCGCACGCTGCGCAGGCGTCGGGGCCAGGCGCGAGCCGGATTGCCGCACTCGGTTGGCAGTTCGCCCAAGCAAGCTGACGTGGGCCGCGACTCATCCATCTGCAGAATCTGAAGGAGAAATACGTGGACTTCAACTACTCATCGCGAACCACCGAGCTACAAAATCGGCTGCTCGCCTTTATGGATGAGCACATCTATCCCGCCGAAAATGCCGTGCTAGAAGAATTGAAAGCGAACACGGTAGCCGGCAAGCGTTGGACGCCGCTGCAGGTGATCGAGACGCTCAAGTCGAAGGCGCGTGAGGCCGGGCTGTGGAATTTGTTCCTCCCCGAGAGCGAATACGGCGCGGGACTCACGAACCAGGAATACGCGCCGCTGGCCGAAACGATGGGCCGCGTCGTGTGGGCGAGTGAAGTCTTCAATTGCTCGGCGCCCGACACCGGCAACATGGAAATCATCGTTCGCTACGGTACGGCAGAGCAGAAGAAGCAGTGGCTCGAGCCCCTGCTCGCGGGCGAGATCCGAAGCGCGTTCGCTATGACCGAACCCGGCGTTGCGTCATCGGACGCCACGAACATCGAGTCGCGCATCATGCGCGAGGGCGACCATTACGTCTTGAATGGGCGCAAGTGGTTCACCTCAGGCGCGGCCGACCCGCGCTGTGCAGTTTTTATCTTCATGGGCAAGTCCGACCCGGACGCGCCGCGTCATGCCCAGCAGTCGATGATCTTCGTTCCGGCAGATGCCCCGGGCGTCAAGGTGGTGCGAGCGCTGGAAGTATTCGGCTACGACGACGCACCGCATGGACACGTGGAAATGGTCTTCGAGAATGTCCGGGTTCCGGCGTCGAATATGTTGCTCGGCGAGGGGCGGGGCTTCGAGATTGCGCAGGGGCGCCTTGGGCCTGGGCGCATTCATCACTGCATGCGCCTGATCGGCCTCGCGGAACGCGCGCTCGAGCTGATGTGCCGGCGCGCTACAACCCGGGTCGCCTTTGGCCGGCCACTCTCGGACCAAGGCGTGACACGGGAGCGCATCGCCGAGGCGCGCTGCAAGATCGACATGGCGCGCCTGCTGACGCTCAAGGCTGCATGGATGATGGATGTTGCCGGCAACAAGGCAGCGCAAGCCGAGATTGCAATGATCAAGGTCGTTGCACCGCAGATGGCATGCGAGGTCATCGACTGGGCACTTCAATTGCACGGCAGCGCCGGTCTTAGCCAGGATTTTCCGCTTGCACAAAGCTACGCCACGGCACGCTCGGTGCGAATTGCAGATGGCCCCGACGAGGTGCATCGCAACGCGGTTGCGAAGCTGGAATTGAACAAGTATGCCTCGCGATCTGCCTAGAGCCGGTATGACAACGCTTGATGTTGAGGCCCTTCTCAGATGGCCATTTCGCAACGTGCACGTGGCCTACGACGAGGAGCGTGCGAAGCTCTATGCCCTCAGCATTGGTCTGGGCGGCGATCCCAATGACGAGCGTCAGCTGAGCTACGTTGCCGAGCCTGGCTTGAAGGCGTTTCCAACGCTCGCGCTCGTGCTTGGGCTGACGGAAGACACCGATTACCTGCACGACGAACGCATCGGAATTGACTTCTCGCGAATGCTGCACGGGCAGACTGGTCTTCGCTGGCACAAGCCCTTGCCTCTCGCCGGCGAGTTGACGAGCCGATTTTCCATCGAAAGCGTCACCGACCGCGGCAAGAGCAAGGGCGCCGTGCTGCGGTTCACACGCACGTTGCACGACCGAAAGGACGGCGAGCTGCTGGTGACCGAGACCGGCGTGTACCTGCTGCGTGCGAACGGCGGCTTCTCGGTGGGGGGCCCGGCGGCCAGTTCGGCGACGGCGCCCGCCGAAGTCCCAACGGTCCCGTGCGATCACTGGATGGAGCTTGGAACGCTGCCGCAGTCGGCCTTGCTGTACCGTCTGGCGGCGCAAGACCGCACCGACCTTCACGCGAGCCCGGCCCTCGCAAGGCAGGCCGGCTTCGAGCGACCGCTCTTGCAAGGTGGATGCAGCCTCGGCGTCACGGCACACGCGTTGGTGGCGATATTGGGCGAGTACGACGGCGATCGTTTGCTTGCCATGGACGCACGTTTCACCGCGCCAGTCCTTCCAGGAGACACCCTCAGGATCGAGGTGTGGCGGCTGGGCGAGGGAAGGGCAGCGTTTCGCGCAATCTCGTTGGCGACGGGTGTGACCGTGATCGACAACGGGACTTGCCAGTTCAAAGAACCATGAGGCTGCAACACGGCCCGAAGCGCGTATCTCCGAGTTGCGCCGCGCCGACATTCACGCGCAGGTGGGTGTTGCCGTTGCATGCGAGCCAGCAGAGATGTTCATTCGCCGGCGCGGGCAGCGGCCCCTTAACTGCGCACATCGTTTTCAATTATCAAAGGAGTGCATGTGAAAGTTTCTGAAGCGCTGGAGTCGCGTACTGCCGTACGCGCGTATCTGGAAAAGCCAGTTCCTGCAGAACTGCTTGAAAAAATTCTTGTGACTGCGGCTCGCGCCCCCTCGGGCGGTAACTTGCAGCCCTGGCATGTGTTGGCGCTCACCGGCGATTCCCTGCATCGATTCAAAGCCGTGGTTGCCGAAAGAGCGAAGGACAAACCAATGGGAGAGGGCACCGAGTACAAGATCTATCCCGACACCCTCGGCGAGCCCTACAGAACGCGCCGCTTCAAGAACGGGGAGGACCTCTATCGCTCCCTGGGCATCGGTCGAGAGGACAAGGCTTCACGCTTGGGGCAGTTCGCAAAAAACTTCCAGTTCTTTGGTGCACCGGTGGGCCTCATCTTCGCGATCGATCGGAACATGGAACCGGGCCAGTGGGCTGATCTCGGCATGTACATGCAATCCGTGATGCTTCTTGCCCAAGAGCACGGACTGAGCACCTGCCCGCAAGAGGCGTGGGCCCTGTGGCACAAGACAGTCCGGGAGTTCACCAATCTTCCAGAAGAACTCATGGTGTTCGCAGGGATGTCCATGGGCTTCGCCGACAGTGAACATCCGATCAATTTGTGGCGCAGCGACCGGGCCCCGGCAACCGAGTTCCTGAGCATTCTCAGGTAGCAGAGCGCAGGAGGCTCGCCGTACCCAAGGCTTGCCTTGGATGCTGGCCAGCCTGAGATGGCAGAGCCGTGCACCACGGCCCCCATGGGGCTTGTTCGATGCAGCCGCCATGTCCCGTGGCGTCTTGTCGCGTTCGAAGTAGATGAAGCCTCTGCGGCCTGCCGCAGAGGCAACTGAATCACTCGCACCGGGCAATGTGATGCGCACTCGATCATTTAAATAAACATCAATTCACTTCATGACTGCCGTGATGGCTTGCCCTCACGACACAGATGTGTGCACGGGGAGTAGGTCGGCTTGAACTCGCTCTGGACGCCCAATCTAGAGACACCTCTGCCTGGGGTTTACCATAAGTAAATCATCATTTACTTTTAAAGCTGGCGCGTGTGTAATTCGGTGCATGAACAGTTCCGGTCCACTCCAGGGCTATCGCATCATCGAGATGGCCAGCAAAGGCCCAGGACCTTTGTGCGGCATGCTGCTCGCCGACATGGGCGCGGAGGTGATCCGGGTGGAGCGGCCTGGCACCCAGGCCGACGTCAAGGCAAGTCGAGAGGCATCCAGCGTCATCAACCGGAATCGACGTTCGGTGACCCTCGACCTCAAACAGCCACTCGCGCGTTCCGCCATGCTGCGAATGGTCGCGACGAGTGACGCGTTGATCGAGGGATTCCGGCCCGGGGTGATGGAACGGCTTGCGCTCGGTCCTGCCGACTGCCTCCGTGCCAATCGCCGCCTGGTGTACGGACGCGTTACAGGCTGGGGCCAGACGGGTCCGCTTGCTCTTCGGGCAGGTCATGACATCAACTTCCTTGGCCTTACCGGAGCGTTGCATGCCATCGGCCCGCGCGATGGCGCTCCGGTCCCGCCCTTGAATCTCGTGGCCGATTACGGCGGCGGTGCCATGTTCCTCGCATATGGGCTTGTGTGCGGTTTGCTGGAGGCAAAGGCATCGGGCCAGGGACAGGTCATCGACGTTGCAATGACCGATGCGGTAGCGAGCTTGATGACCGCCATACACGGCCTGCACAACGCGCAGCTGTGGGAGGACCAGCGCGGCTCGAATCTGCTGGACGGAGGTGCGTCGTTCTACGGCGTGCACGAAACACGCGATGGAAAGTTCATGGCCGTCGGTCCCATCGAGCCGGCGTTCTTCGCCGAGTTCCTTCGGCGCCTCGATCTTCCCGCGTCCGAGTTCGCCGACCGCATGAATCGGGTGAACTGGGCAAAGCAAGGCCACTTGGTCAGGGTGGCTTTTCGCCAGAAGACCCGCGCCGAATGGGAACTGGTGTTCTCGGAGGGCGACGCTTGCGTCACTCCTGTGCTGTCCTTGAGCGAGGCGCCGCAGCATCCCCACAACGTTGCGCGCGGCACCTTCACACAGCTGGACGGAGTGGCGCAGCCCGCGGTCGCACCCCGTTTCTCACGCACGCCCGGAAGGCTGCGTTCGACCCCTCCGAAGCCAGGAGCGGACGGAAGGGAAGTCCTGCAAAGCCTCGGATTCACGGCCTCCGAAATCGAGCAGATGCTCGCGGGCGCCCAGGCCCGGGGGCGAAACGTGGATCACGAGATTGCGTTGCCCGAAATCATGAAAGAAATCGCCGCGCGCTCGCAGTAGCAGCGGTGCCAAAAGCAGTCCACTGTCGATTGAAAGAAGGAAGTACCTTGGAAGCATTCATCTATGACGCCGTGCGGACTCCGCGCGGCCGCGGCAAGGCAACCGGCGCATTGCACACGGTCTCACCGCTGGAACTCGGTGCCACCGTTCTGAAGGGGCTCGAGCATCGCGGAGCGTTTTCACCGGACGTGGTGGACGAGGTTATCTTCGGCTGCGTGGAAGCGGTGGACGACCAAGGTGCCAATCTGGCACGGTCGGCGGTACTTGAAGCCGGCTGGGGCGACACGGTTCCGGGATTCATGGTCGCAAGATTCTGCGGTTCGGCACTGGATGCCGTGAACAGCGGGGCGGCAAAGGTGATGTCAGGCCAGGCCGACTGCATTGTTGCCGGCGGCGTCGAGATGAACTCGCTGGTGCCCATGCTGGTGGGAACCGGCGGTCCTTCGGTCAGCGACGTTTTCTTCAACGACCGCGTCATGCAGACACCCCAGGGCGTGGCCGCCGACCTGATCGCCACGCTCGAGGGCTTCTCGCGCACCGATGTCGACGCGTTCTCGGCTGCCTCGCACCAGCGTGCGTTCGAAGCCCGGCGCAGCGGCGCCTTCCAGCGCGCGCTGGTACCGGTGCACGACCGGCTGGGCCGCGTGCTGCTGACCGAAGACGAGCTCGTGCGAAACGACGTGACTCTCGAAAGCCTCGGGAAGCTCAAGGCATCCTTCGCAGAGAGCGGGCAAAAATTGGGCTTCGATGCAACGGTCCGCTACCGCTATCCGCAAGTGGACCGCATCGATCATGTGCACCATGCGGGCAATTCGTCCGGCATTGCCGATGGTGCGTCCGCCGTGCTCATTGGCAACGAACGGGTCGGACGCAAGTTGGGGCTCTCACCGCGCGCGCGGATCGTGGCCACCGCGAGCGCTGCGAGCGACCCCTGCATCATGCTCACCGCCCCCGTACCGGCCGCACGCAAATGCCTCGAGCGTGCGCAGTTGACGGTCGACGACATCGACATCTTCGAAGTGAACGAGGCCTTCGCATCCGTCGTGCTTCATTTCATGCGCCACATGAACTTGCCTCACGACAAGGTCAACGTGGTGGGCGGTGCCATCGCGCTCGGCCATCCGGTGGGCGCCACGGGCGGGATGCTGGTGGGAACCGTGGTGGATGAACTGGAGCGTCGCAATGCCAAGCGTGCGCTGGTGGTGATGTGCACGGGGCTGGGCATGGCCGTCGCGACCATTGTCGAGCGCGTCTGAACAACCCAACAGAGGAAACAACAGGTGATTGACTATTCGGTGAATGGCGACGGCGTCGCCCAGATCATTTGGAACAACCCCAACGGCCCCGTGAACGTCAAGAACGCGGAGGCAAGGGCCGCTTTCGTGCGGGCCGTCGATGCTGCGTTGGCGGACACAGCCGTCGTGGGCATCGTCATCGGCTCGGCCAAGCGGGACTTCCTCGCAGGTGGCGACATCGACGAGATCTACGAGGCGCGGACGCCAGAGGCAATCATTGGCAATGTCCGCGACATCGGAGCCTGCCTGCGGCGCATGGAGCGCTCTGGAAAGCCCGTGGCTGCAGCCCTGAACGGTTCGGCGCTTGGCGGTGGGCTCGAGCTGGCGCTCGCTTGTCACTACCGTGTCGCGGCCGACGACTCGCGTCTGCGTATCGGCTTGCCCGAAGCCACCCTGGGTCTCATCCCCGGTGCGGGCGGCACCCAGCGCTTGCCGCGCCTGATCGGGATTGCGCCCGCATCGAAGTTGCTCCTGGATGGCAAGGCGGTGGGCGTGAAGGAGGCGAAGGCCCTTGGCATCGTCGATGCGGTCGTCCCTGCCGATCAGCTCCTGGAAAATGCGCGCGACTGGGTGTTGGCGAACCCGCAGGCCGTGCAGCCGTGGGACACCAGGAACTTCCGCTACCGCGACTTCGAGCCCCAGTCCCGTGAAGGTCGCTGGTTCTTCTTCTACGCGTGGCCCAAGCTGCGAGGCAAGTCGCCGGAAGGAGATCTTGCGCCCGGCGCCCTGATGCATGTACTGGCGCAAGGCCTGGAGCGCGGCATCGACGCAGGCCTTGAAATCGAAGCGCGCTACTTCGGCATGGTGGCGGCTTCGCCATCGGCGAAGAACCGGATCCGCACGAGCTTCAAGGCCGCGGCTGCGGCGCGCAAGCTCGCACGCCGTCCGTCGGACGAGACCACCTTCGCGCCCCGTCGCGTCGGCGTTGTCGGCGCGGGGCTCATGGGGGCGGGCGTCGCGCTCGCTTGCGCCCGCGCCGGTTTGCAGACGGTGCTCGTCGACGTGACGGACGAGGCTGCACAACGCGGCAGGTCTCGCATCGCCAAGACCTTCGACGGTGCAGTCGAGCGGAAGCTGATGACGCCCGAGGCGCGTGATGCCGCAATCGCTCGTATCGAGGCCGGCAGCGACATGGACGCCCTCGCGGGTTGCGATCTTGTGGTGGAGGCGGTGGTCGAGTCCCCTGAAGTGAAGTCTCAGGTCTTTCGCAAGATCGCCCAGGCGGCGGGGCAGCAGGTGCTCATCGCATCCAACACCTCGTCCCTTTCCATCACCGAGCTGGCCGAGCGAGTGGATCAGCCGGCCAATTTCATTGGCCTGCATTTCTTCGCGCCAGTCGATCGGATGCAACTGGTCGAGGTGATCCTGGGAAGCCGCACATCCGCCACCACCCATGCGCATGCCTTGGACTTCGTCAAGCTGCTCGGAAAGACCGCCGTCGTCGTCAATGACGGGCCTGGCTTCTACACCTCTCGCGTGGTTGCCGCCTACACGCGCGAAGCGCTCGCGATGCTTGGCGAAGGGGTGTCGCCGGCGCTCATCGACAACGCTGCCTTCATCGCGGGAATGCCGATCGGCCCGCTGGCCATGGCCGACCTGACGTCCTACGATTTGTTGACCGACATCTTGAGCAGCCTGGCAACCGCGGCTCGCGGCACTGCGTGCGAGTCCGGCATGGCGTTGTCGGCGGCAAAGAGACTCGTCGAGTTTGAACGCGTGGGACGCAAGGGGAAGGGCGGCGTCTACGACTATCAAGACGGCGCCAAGGTGCTGTGGGCGGGGCTGAGCGAGGTATTCCCCCCGCTGGCGCAGCAGCCGGATGTCCAGGAAGTGGTGCAGCGCTTGCTGCACGTCCAGTCGCTTGAAACGATCCATGCAATCGACGAAGGCATTGCCGAGGACGCGTTGGAAATCGACTTGGCCTCGGTGCTGGGTTGGAGCTTTCCGGCTTGGCGCGGTGGCGTGCTCGCGCATGTGGACGACACGGGCCTTCAGGAATTCGTTCGCCAATGCGACGCGCTGGCGGAGCGGCACGGTCGCCGCTTTCTCAGCCCCGCATCGTTGCGCCGTCGTGCGGAGACGGGCGAGACGTTTCACGCCCACTGAGGCGAAGGTACGGCCATGAGCGAGAAGTTCACCATCGAGGAGGCCGCGCAGGTGCTCGTCGAGGCCATGCCTGGTTGCGTAAGCGAGCTCGGCGTGACCGTGGAGAGCCTGGGAGACGGTACCGCCACGCTTCGCATGTCGGCCACGCGCATGAGCTGCCGCGAAGGCGGCATCTTCGCCGGCCAGGCGATCGCGGGGTTGGCCGATACGGCCATGTGCTTCGCCATCTGGACCGATGGGCGTGGCTACCGGCCCGTGGCCACGGTGGATCTGCACGTGACGTTCCTGCGCGGAGGCGGCGCCGAGGACTTGCTGGCCCATGCCGAGATTGTGAAGTCGGGCCGCTCCTTGTCGTTCTGCAAAGTGTCGATGGTCCTTGCCGAGTCGGGCAAAGAACTGGCGTCCGCAGTCGCGACGTTCAGCCTGCCCGCCTGAGCAGCACGGGCCGGATTTTTTCTCGTGCAGGGCCAGTGGCCGCGCGTAATACTTTATCTATGGAGCTCTCATGATCGAACGTACTCTCTTTGGCCCAGACCATGAGGCCTTTCGAGAAAGTTATCGGCGTTTCCTTTCCAAGGAGGTCGCGCCTTATCACGCTGCCTGGGAAGAGCAAGGGTATGTGGACCGCGACGTGTGGAAGAAAGCCGGAGCCAACGCCTTCCTTTGCGCTTCGCTGCCCCCAGAGTACGGCGGCTCGGGTGCCGACAAGCTCCATGCGGTGGTGCAGATGGAAGAACTGGCGCGTGGCGGCTTCACCGGCATCGGCTTCAATCTGCACAGCGAAATCGTGGCCCCGTACATCCTGCGCTACGGCACCGAGGCGCAGAAGAAAAGGCTGCTGCCCAAGCTCGCCAGCGGAGAGCTGGTAGGCGCCATTGCGATGAGCGAGCCAGATGCCGGCAGCGACTTGCAGGGCATCAAGAGCACCGCCATCAAGCAGGCAGACGGCAGCTACCTGTTGAACGGCAGCAAGACGTACATCACGAATGGCTGGCACGCGGACGTGGTGATCGTCGTCGCCATGACCACGCCGGGCGCCGGCGCCAAGGGCACCAGCCTGCTATTGATCGAGCGTGGGATGAAGGGTCTGCAGTACGGCCAGCGGCTCAGAACGCTCGGCCTGAAAGCGCAGGACACCGGCGAACTGTTCTTCGACAATGTTCCTGTTCCAGCGGGCAATCTGCTGGGTGGCGAAGCCTTCGAGAACAAAGGCTTCGGCTGTCTGATGGAGCAACTGCCCTGGGAGCGGACTCAGATCGCGGTGACAGCAGTGGCGGCCGCGCAAGCCGCGATCGACGAAACGCTGCAGTACGTCAAGGATCGAAAGGTTTTCGGCCGGACCGTCGCCGACTTTCAGAACACGCGCTACAAGCTGGCCGAGCTGCAGACGGAAGTGCAGATCGCGCGGGTCTTCGTGGACAAGTGCCTGGAGCTGGTGCTTCAGAACAAGCTGGACACGGCGACCGCCAGCATGGCGAAGTACTGGACCACCGACCTTCAGTGCAAGGTGATGGACGAATGCCTTCAGCTGCACGGCGGGTACGGCTACATGTGGGATTGTCCGGTCACCCGCGCCTACGCCGATGCGCGCGTGCAGCGCATCTACGGCGGCACCAACGAAATCATGAAAGAGGTGATTTCCCGGGCCATTGGACTCAGAGGCTGAGTGGGCTGCGTGAGGTTCACAACTCAGCTGTCAAATTTCCACCATGGAGAAAAAAATGAATACAGAGACTTATGAATTGCGTTTCACCCGCGGCAAGCTGCCTGTGGGTAACGGCTATCCGGGACTCAGGCCCGGATCGCGCATCGATCAAGCCTTGGGCATGGTCTGCGAATACGACGTGCCGGTCGTTTTGCGTGACGGGACCAAGATCTATGTGAATGTCTTTCGTCCGACGGCTGAAGGCAAACACCCCGTCGTGCTGGCCTGGGCGCCCTACGGCAAGCATGACGGCAAAGAAGACTACTACGCCAAGCTCCCGGGCTGTGGCCAATCCATGGACCTGCACTCGGAATATGCGCGGTTCGAAGGGCCTGATCCTGCCGATTGGGTTCCGCACGGCTACGCCATCGTGTACGTCGATCCGCGGGGAGCCTGGGGCTCGGAGGGCGACCTGACCTTCATGAGCCCGCAAGAGACGCAGGACGGTTATGACGTGGTGGAATGGGCGGGCACCCAGGCCTGGAGCAGCGGCAAGGTAGGCATGAACGGCGTTTCCTACCTTGGCTGGAGCCAATGGAAGATCGCCGCCACGAACCCGCCGCATCTTGCCGCCATCAATCCGTGGGAGGGCGTGAGCGATTTCTACCGAGAGCTTTGCTTCCACGGCGGGATCCGCAGCAATTTCACGGCGATGTTCCCTGGCACGATGTGCCGCGCCTCAACGCGGGCGGAAGATCTTCTGGCAATGGCCAAGGAGCACCCGCTGTTCGATGATTACTGGGCCAGCAAGAACGCGGATCTGTCAAAGATCACCGTGCCGGCATTCGTGGTTGCAAGCTGGTCCGACCATGCACTGCATTCACGCGGGTCGTTCGAGGGCTTCAAGAAGATTGCGTCCAAGGAGAAATGGCTCAGGGTGCACGGCCGCAAGAAGTGGATGGACTACTACACCTACGTGGAAATGCAACGGCAGTTCTTCGATCGGTACCTCAAAGGCATTGACAACGAAGTGAGCCATTGGCCCAAGGTCAACCTTGAAATCCGGGAGAGGTCACACGTCGGCAATTACCGCGCAGAGAATGAGTGGCCGCTTTCGCGAACGAACTACACCAAGCTGTATCTCGGAGCTTCCAGGAGCGAGCTCAGTACCACGCCAGTGAAAGAGGCGGAGCAAGCTGGCTACAGCGTTGACGATCTGAAAGACAAGGGCCAGAACGCGATCTTCGAGATCAACTTCAAGGAGCGCACGGAACTTACGGGCTACAGCAAGCTAAAGCTGTGGGTCGCAGCCGTGGGCAGTGACGACATGGACCTCTATGTGGTACTGGACAAATTCGACCGGACGGGCGATCGAGTTCCATTCCCATCCCAAAGCGGCTTTGACCATGGCCCGGTTGCCTATGGCTGGCTGCGGGTGTCCCATCGCGAACTCGACAACGAGCGGTCAACCCCGCACCAGCCGGTACTCAGGCATCAGCGAGAACTGAAGCTGCAAGCGGGCGAGATCGTTCCGGTGGAGATCGAGATCTGGCCTTTCAGTGTTCAGTTCGAACCGGGCGAGACGCTGCGCGTGACGGTGCTTGGAAGCGACCTGCACGCCCATGAAGCCTGGAAGCACAATGCCGTTCGGTCCGTGAATCGGGGCATGCACCTCATACACACAGGCGGCAAGTACGACTCGCATCTGCTCGTGCCGGTCATCTCGGCCGAATGATTCAGGCGCCCTTGGCGCGGAGTTCGCGTGCAAGAAGCTCTATACGCGTTTCTATTGTGAGCACCCGCGGTGCAAAAGGATTCCCATGACAAACCGCTTCGGAAAATGCGGCTCTCTTGCTGATCTGTTCGTGCGCACCTGCGGCTGGAAGGGGCGCCACACGATCTTTGCCGACGACCAGGATCGGCAGTTCAGCGGCGATGTCGCGCTGGATCGAGCTTCTCGCTTCGCATCAGCATTGCGGGCCGCCGGAGCAGAGCGGGGCGACGTGGTCGCATTCCTGTGCCTGGGCTCGGCGCCGCATGCAGTTGCCTGGTTTGGCGCCATCATGGGTGGCTACGTGACCTCGAACTTGCATGTCAGGATCGACTCCGTAGATCAAGTGGCGCAGACGCTTGAATGGCTGGACGCAAAATTCGTTGTGCACGATGTCGCGTTTGCAGAGCTCATTCAAGCTGCCGTCCAGAAGTCGGGGCTTGGCATCCGGACCCTGCCGCTCGACGATGGAGTGGATGGCTGGGCGGCGTTCGTCAACACCGCGGAGCCTTTGGACTATCGAGGCGAGCGGCCCGAGCCTTCGTCCCTGGCATCCATCGTCTTGTCCTCCGGCAGCACGGGCCAGCCCAAGGGGGTGATGCACAGCCAGGCGACACTGTTGGCCGCGGCTTTGTCGGGCCAAGGCATGCTGGAGGGCCTGCACAAGAAGGACACGGTAATGCTGGCCATGAATCCATCCTTCGCTGCCTGGCTGATGTTCGTGTTGGCCGCGACTGCCGGCAGGTCACGCCTTTTCTTCGTCCGCCGATACGAGCCCGCCACGGTGATTGAGCTGATCGAACGCGAGCGCGTCACAGTTTTTCCATCGGTCCCGACGATGTGGCGCATGGCATTCGCCGTTGACACCAAGGATCGCGATTTGACGAGCCTGCGACTTATTGGGGTCGGGGGCGAAACTCTCACCGCTGACGACGTGACACGAATGACAACGCAATTTTGCAAGCGTCTCGCCGGGGGCTACATGGCCAGTGAGTCGGCCAATGGCTGTGCGGTCATGGTTTACGCCGAAGACTTGGCAGACGCCAAGAAAATTGGTTGCACCGGCCAGCCGGTTGCAGGGGCCGACGTGCGCATCGTGGACCCTGAAGGGTCGATCGACGATCTCCTGCAGTCAGGGCAAACAGGAGAAATCGTCGTCACCGGCTCATCTGTCGGATTGGGCTACTGGAGAGAGCCGGAGCTGACGGCAAAGAAGTTTGTCGACGGCTGGTGGCGCAGCGGCGATCTGGGTCACCTCGATGAGGACGGCTACTTGTGGATCAATGGACGAGTAGACAACGTCATCAATACGGGTGGCATCAAGGTTCACGCAGAAGAGATTGAAGCTCAAGTCTTGACCCATCCGGGAGTTTCCGCGTGCGCGGTCGTCGGGCACCGCGATGTGCATTTCGGGCAGCGGGTTGTCGCGTATGTCGTCTTGAAGGCCGCTGGGGTGACTCCGGACGATCTCAAAGTGCATTTGAAGGAGCACTGCCAGATGAGCAGCTACAAGGTTCCGAAAGCCATTCACATCCTCGACGCTTTGCCCACCGGGCTCACTGGCAAGCTCGACCGCCGTGCCCTGAGGAACGCCGGCGATTGACCTGCGCTCAGATTGAGACGTTACCGATTGAGTCGGTCATGTCTCGGCACCCACTTCAAGGAACAGGCGGCGGCGCCTTCGTTCACATGACCTCGACCTCGGACCTCATCGGCAACCTGGGCCAAGCCGACTCCGACGCCGCAAAGATGGGCATTGCCGCGCTCTCCAAGAGCATTGCGCTGGACATGCAGAAGTTCAACGTGCGCTCCAGCTGCATCGCGCCTTTTGCCTGGCCTTTGTACCGATGGAGCGTTCGGCGGACATCTTCACGTGGGGTCCGATCTGAGCGCAAGAGGCGAGCGGTCCGCCGGCGCAGCGGCAAGCCTTTGCGCGCAGCCGCACCTTCTTGGGCATCGGCCTCTCGGGGCGTTGGCCGCTCGAAGAACTACATCCGAAGCATCTTCCCCGGGTTCATGATGCCCAGAGGGTCTAGCGCGCGCTTGATGTCGCGCATCAGGTTGATCGCTTCGCCGTGCTCCACCTCGATCTGGGCGATGCGGTGCAGACCGACGCCGTGCTCGCCGGTGCAGGTCCCACCGAGCCGGATCGCGCGCAAGGCCACGTCCTCGGCCAGCGCCTCCGCCTTTCGGCGCGCAACCGGATCCGCGTTGTCGTAGATGATGCCCAGATGGAAGTTGCCATCGCCCACGTGGCCGACGATGGGCGCGTAGAGGCCGCTCTCGCGGATCGCTTCCTCGGTCTCGGTAATGCACTCCACCAATGCGGAAATCGGCACACAGGCATCGGTGCCCATCGAACTCCAACCGGGTCGCATCGCAAGATTCGCGTGATAGCAGGAATGCCGCGCCTTCCACAGGCGCGAGCGTTCCTCGGGCCGGTGCGCGTAGCGAAAGCCGCTGCCTGCGTTATCGAGGGCCAGTGATTCCACCATCGACACCTGCTCTGCCACGCCGGTCTCACTGCCATGGAATTCGATGAAAAGGGTGGGCCGTGCCTCAAATTCGTCCAACTTGGAGTAACGGATGCAAGCATCCATCTGAACGTCGTTGAGCAGTTCGATCCGCGCGACCGGAATGCCGAGTTGCAAGGTGGCGATCACCGTGTCCATGGCGGCACGGAGGTTGTCGAACTGACACACGGCCGCTACCACGTGCTCGGGCAGGCCGAACAAGCGCAGTTGCACTTCTGTGATGATCCCCAGCAAGCCCTCGCTGCCGACGTAGAGCCGCGTGAGGTCGAAGCCCGAGGCCGACTTGCGCGCACGCGTGCCGGTACGCACGATCCGCCCATCGGGCGTGACGACGGTCAGACCCATCACGGTTTCGCGCATGGTCCCGTAGCGCACAGCCGCGGTGCCGGAGGCGCGCGTGGCTGCCATGCCGCCGAGCGAAGCGTTCGCACCAGGGTCCACGGCAAAGAATAGCCCGCTGGCACGGAGGTGCTCGTTGAGCTGTTCGCGCGTCACGCCGGCCTGCACGCGGCAGTCCATCGAGTCGCTCGAGACTTCCAGCACATGGTCCATGCGCGAGAGGTCGATGCACACGCCGCCATGGATTGCGGCGACGTGTCCCTCCATCGACGTGCCGCTTCCGAACGCGATGATCGGCACTGCGGCGCGATGGCACAGCCGCACAGCCGCGGCCACCTCTTCGTTGGTCAGCGCAAACAGCACCACGTCGGGCTGGCCCGGGTCGGGCAGGCCTTCGCCGTGGCTGTGATGCGCGCGCACCGCGGCCGAGGTGACGGCGCGATCGCCGAAGATCGCCCGGAATTCGGGCAGCAGCAGCTCGACCGCGGCCGCGGTCTGCTCGAGGGTCTGGTGGAAGGCCATGGCGCAAGCGTGAGTTGTTGTTGAATCAGGCGCCCAGGTAGGCATCGCGCACGTGGTCGTTGTGCAGCAGCCGGGCGGCTGAGCCTTCGAGCGCGATGCGCCCGCCCTCCAGCACGTAGCCGTAGTCGGCGACGCTGAGCGCGGCAAAGGCGTTCTGCTCGACGATGACCACCGTGCGGCCGCCGCGCGCGATGCGCCGGATGTCCACGAACATTTCCGTGGTCAGCTTGGGCGACAGGCCCATCGATGGTTCGTCGAGCAGCAGGATGCGGGGACCGGCCATCAGGCCGCGCGCGATCGCGAGCATCTGCTGCTCCCCGCCGGACAGCACGCCGCCCATCTCGCCGGTCTTGCGCTTGAGCACCGGGAACAGCTCGTAGACCTCGTCCAGCGTGGCGCTCACCGCGCCCTTGTCGTGCCTGCGCACATAGGCGCCGACCTCCAGGTTCTCCTTGACGCTCAGGGTCGAGAAGATGCGGCGGCGCTGCGGTACGCAGGCGATGCCCGAGGCGACGATCTGTTCGATGGAGCGCTCACCGATGCTCTCACCGCGGAAGTCGACGCGGCCGGCGCTCGGTTTCAGGCGTCCGACGATCAGGTTCAGCGTGGTCGACTTGCCGGCGCCGTTGGCGCCGATCACCGCGACGATCTGTCCCGGGTAGGCACGGATCGAGAGGTCGAACAGGATCTGCACCTTGCCGTAGAACACGTCGACGTGCGAGAGCTCCAGCTCGGGCTGCTCGGCGATCACCGAAGAGGGAAGGTCCGCTTGCATCGTTTACATCCTCCGGCGCGTCGCGGCGTCAGAACTTCACGGCCGAACGCACGACGGGCTGGCCGGCCTTGATCTCCACGATGTTGACCTGCCTGTTGCAGTCGCCGGCCTTGTCGCACTTGTAGTCCGCCAGCAGGCCGTTGTAGCCCACGGTGGAGAAGGCGGCGCGCACCTTCTCCACATCGGCCGACTTGGCTTCGTTGATCGCGCGTGCTGCCAGGATCGTGGCGTCGTAGTAGGTGGCCGACCAGACGTCCGGTGCCATCTTGAATCGTGTCTCGTACTTCTTCACGAAGGCCTGGACGGCCGGATTCGGATCGGTGGGCACGAAGTACGAAGCGCTCATCGAGCCCTCGGCGGCGTTGCCGGCCAGCTTGAGGAACGCCTCTTCCGACAGCACCGCGCCGGCGAACTTGAAGGGCAGGCCGAACTGCTTGGCCTGGCGAAGGATCAGCGCGGCATCGGTGTCGTGGGCCCACAGGATGACCAGTTCGGCGCCGGACTTCTGCAGCTTGGCGAGTTGGGCCGAATAGTCCTTGTCGCTCGGGTTGTGGCTCTCCACCGCCACCGGCTTCAGGCCCAGTGTGGCCATCTGTGCCACCACGCGCGCCTGCCCGGACTTTCCGAAATCGTCGTTGGCGTAGAAGATGGCCGTCTTCTCGCCGGCCTTGAGCTCCTTCTGGGCATAGGCGATCAGCGCCTTGGCCTGCACGTCGTCGTCGGAGCGCGTGCGGATCACGTAGTTGCAGCCGCTGCGCGTGATGGCCACCGAGGTGCCGCCGGTGATCGACACCACCTTGCCGTTGCAGTAGGTCTTCTGCGTGGCCATCTGCGTGACCGAGTAGTGCGGCCCGATCATCACCGGCACCTTGCTGACCTGCATCAGCTTGTTGACGGCATTGATGGCGCCGTTCGGGTTGTCGCCCTGGTCGTCCTCGAACACCACCTCGAGCGGCTTGCCCAGCACGCCGCCCGCCGCATTGATCTCGCTCACGGCGAGCTCGACGCCCTGCTTGAAATTGCGCCCGACCAGCGCCTTCGGACCGGTCTGCGGCAGCGACACGCCGATCAGCGCATCGGCCATCGCCGGCATGGACAGTGCCAGCGCGGCGGCGGCCAGCCAGCCGGAACGGGCGCAGGGGGTGGCGATCTTCTTCATGGTGTTGTCTCCGGGTGAGTGCGCAGAGCGCTTCTTGTCGAACGAATGGAAAGTGAAAATGCGCGAGGCGTTTCGATGTCAGGCGGTGGTGGGTTGGTTCACCAATTGCGGCGCTGCCTCCTCCGGAACGCGTTCGCCCAGGTAGGCTTCGATGACCGCGGGCAGGTTCATGACCTCGGCGGGCGTGCCGTCCGCGATCTTGTCGCCCAGGTTGAGCACAACCACGCGGTCGCACATGTTCATGACCAGCTTGATGCGGTGCTCGACGACGAGGATCGACATGCCCTGCGCACGCAGGTGCTGCAGGATCTGCGCGAGCTCCAGGATCAGGCCGCCGCGCAGGCCGGCGGCCGGTTCGTCGAGCAGCAGCAGGCGCGGCTTGTTGACGATGGCGCGGGCCATCTCGACCAGCCGGCTCTGGCCGAAGGACAGGTCGCCGCCGCGGCGGTACGCGAGGTGCGCCACGCCCATGCTCGTCAGCGCCTCGAGCGCTGCAGCGCGGCTCAGCGCTTCACGGGCGCCGATCTGCCCGAGCGGCGCACGCCAGGCCACCATCACGTTCTCGAGCACGGTCATCGACTCCCAGAGCCGCACGTTCTGGAAGATGCGGGCCACGCCCTGGCCGTGGATCGTCCACGGCGCCTGGTTGTCGATCCGGTCACTGCCCAGTTCGATGCGGCCCTCGACGCCCACGGTGCCCGAGCAGGCGTTGATCATGGTCGATTTGCCCGAGCCGTTCGGGCCGATGAGTCCGAGGATCTCGCCACGCCGCACCTCGAAGCTGACGTGGTTCAGGGCTTTGACGCCGCCGAAGCTGCGGGTGACGCCTTGCACCTTGAGAAGCGCTTCGCCGGTCGCTGCCGAAGGCGCACGGCCGGCCAGGGCCGATGCCGCGGCTGTTGCAGCGGCCGTCAGGTTCAGCGGCGTGGCGGGCGCATCGCCCACGGGTTCTCGCTTGCCTGCCAGGAACGCGCCGAGCAGCCAGTCGCCCACCACGCCGAGGCCGCGCGGCGCCAGCAGCAGGATGACGACCACGCCGATGCCGAAGGCGGCCAGGTAATAGGTCTGCAAGCCGCGCAGGGCCTCAGGCAGCACGGTGATCACCAGCGCGCCGAGGAAGGTGCCGGCGATCGAGCCGAGGCCGCCGAGCACCACCATCAGCATCATCTTGATGCTCTCGAAGACGGTGAAGTTGGTCGGCGCGGCGAATCCGACGAGCAGCACGTAGAGGCCGCCGGCCAGCGCGGCCCACACGCTGCACACCACGAAGGCGATGGTCTTCACGCGGCGCGAGTCCACGCCCATGGCCTCCGCGGCGATCTCGTCGTCGCGCACCGCGCGCATGTTCCGGCCGATGCGCGTGCGATAGAAGAAGATGGTGATGCCGTAGACCAGCAGGCACACCGCCAGCAGTGGAAAGTACATCTGCTTGTCGATATGGTCGCCCAGCGCGGGGATGTTCAGCGTCGGAATGTCGCGCATGCCCATCGGTCCGCCGGTGAGGGACTCCTCGTTGAGCGCCACCATCCGGAAGATCTCGTTGAGAGCGAGCGTGACGATGGCCAGGTAGTGGCCCTTGATGCGCGTGCTCACCGCGCCCAGCAGCACGCCCACCGCCCCCGTCAGCAGCATCGCGGCCGGCAGCGCCACGAACCACGGCAGCGCCAGGCGCATCATGAACAGCGCGGTCGCATACGCGCCGAAGCCCACGAGCGCGGCCTGCCCGAGCACGATCTGGCCGGTGATGCCGGTCGCGACCTGCAGGCCCAGCGCCGCGATCGCGAAGATCCACGCCAGGTTGAGCACGTGCAGGTAGTAGATGTTGAGGTCCAGCGCGATCGGCAGCGCAAGGGCGGCCAGCACGGCGATCCACGCCAGGGGGCGCATCCAGGTCTTGGTCATGGTGCGTGGCTCCTCAGGCGCGGTCCGCGTTGCGTTCGGGCAGCAGCCCCTGTGGCCGCACGAGCAGGAAGATCAGCAGGACGCCGAACGCGATGGCGTCCTTGTAGGTCGAGGAGATCGTGAAGGCGCCCACGTTCTCGATCACGCCCAGCAGCACCCCCCCGAGGATGGCGCCCGGCACGCTGCCGAAGCCGCCGATGATCATCGCGACGAAACCCTTCAGGCCCACCAGCGTGCCCATCTCCGTCGTCACGTAGAACAGCGGCGCCAGCAGGATGCCCGCGAGTGCGGCCAGCACCGACGAGAACGCGAAGGTGCCCGCCAGCACGCGGTTGACCGGGATGCCCATGAGCTGGGCGGTCTCGCGGTCCAGCGCCGTGGCGCGCATGACTTTGCCGATGGTGGTGTAGCGCAGCACGAGGTACTGCAGCACCATCACCAGCACCACGATGACCATGATCACCAGTTGCTGCACCGGAATGCGCAGGCCGCCCACGTCGACCACGCCGTCGCCGAACGGGCTGGCGTAGAGCAGCGGCTCGGGGCCGTAGATGATGCGGGCCATCTCCTTGAGGAAGATGCCGAAGCCCACGGTGGCGATGATCGCGACCAGTGCCTTCTGCCGCTGCAGGCGCGCAAACACCAGCCGCGAGAACACCGCGCCAAGCAGGGCCATCACCGCCGCGGTCAGCAAAGCGGCCAGCCAGAAGGGCAGGTGCATGCTGGTCGTGAAGGTGGCAACGAAGACGAAGGCGGAGAAGGTCAGGAACTCGCCAGCGGCGAAATTGACGATCGCCATCGTGTTCCAAACGTAGGCGTAGCCGAGGGCGATCAGGGCATAGATGCAGCCCATGGCGAGGCCGCTGACGATCACTTGTCCGAGCATGTCGTTGTCTCCGGGGAAATGGATGCGGGCGGCGCGAGCCGGCGTCAGAGTGCGTCGACCATGCGTTGCAGGGCCACCATGCCGGGGTCGTCCATGCCGATGGTCTTGTCGGCGAACATGCGGGCGCGGCCGATACGGTTGGGCTTGTCGCGGAAGGCTTCCAGCGCGTCGCGCACGGCCTGGCGAGCGAGCTGGCGTGTATCGGAGCCCTCGGGCGCCGACTCCAGCGCGAGATGGATCGCGTGCAGGCTGTCGAGCACGGTCTTGTCGCCAAGGCTCGCACCGCCCCGCGCCGACAGCACACTGACCACTTCCGACAGCAGTGCGGCCATCTCCACGCGGCCCAGCGAGTGCACGCCGGCGCTGCGCTTCGCCGCGGTCATGAGCGCGACCGTCAGCAGCGTGCCGAAGCTCGATCCGGACGCCTTGGCCGACGCCTGGGCGCAGCGCTTGAAGATGCCCTCGAGCGCATCGGGGCGTTCCGGGACGGCCTGCGCCATCAACGTGGCGCATTTGTCCAGCGTCGCGCCCAGGTCGGCATCGCCCAGGCGGCCATCGAGCGCGTTGAGTTCGGGGGCCGCGGCGTGCATGGCGGCACACCAGCGCGGCACGGCAGCGGCGAGGATGGCGGCGTCGAGCATCAGCGCACGCTCCAGAAGGGGCAATCGGCCGGCGCGGCCAGCAGTGCCTCGAGTTCGGCATCGAGCTTCATCACGCTCAGCGAGGCGCCGGCCATTTCCATCGACGTGGCATACCGGCCCACGAGCGGACGGACGATCGCGATGCCGCGTTCCGAGAGGATCTGCGCGATGCGACGGTACAGGATGTAGAGCTCCTCGGCCGGCGTGGCGCCGAGGCTGTTGACGAGCACAGCCACGCGATCACCGCGTGCCAGGGCGAGTTCCGGCAACACGTGCGCAAGCATCTCGTCGGCCAGCGCGTCCGCCGTCTTGAGCGGCCCGCGCCAGATGCCGGGCTCGCCATGGATGCCCATGCCGAACTCCACTTCGTTCTCGCCGATCGTGAACGACGCCTGGCCGGATTCCGGCACCACGCACGGCGTGAGTGCCACGCCGATCGAGCGGCAGGCGTCATTCGCCTTGCGCGCCAGTGCGGCGACTTCATCGAGCGTCGCGCCCGCGGCGGCCTTCGCGCCCGCTGCCTTGTAGACCAACACCAGGCCCGCGACGCCCCGGCGCTTGTCGCGCTGCTCGGCTGGCGCGCTCGCCACGTCGTCCGCGACCCGCACCGAAGCCGTGGCCATGCCTTCGAGCTCCAGCATCTCTGCCGCCATCTCGAAGTTCATGCGGTCGCCGCCGTAGTTGCCGTACAGCTGCAATACCCCGGCTCCACCATCGGCCGCACGCATGGCCTCGATGCAGTCGTCCATGCGCGGCCCGGCGAACACGTTGCCCACGGCGCAGCTGTCGAGAAGGCCTTCGCCGACATAGCCGAGGAACACGGGCAGGTGGCCCGAGCCGCCGCCGGTCGCGATGCCGACCTTGCCCGGCACCGCGCCGCCGCTGCGGACGACGACGCGTCCACCTTCACCGCGGCGCTGCAGCTCGGGATGCGCCAGGCAAAGCCCGTCCAGCATCTGGTCGACGTAGGCATGGGGGTCGTTGAGGATCTTCTTCACGGTGGTTTCTGCCTGCTCAATGAAAACGGAATGCGCGCGGCCACGCGGCGCCGCCGATGGCGGTGCCACGGTGCCTTGCGATGACTCGATGGGCCTTTGCGGCGCCGCGCGCTAGCGGCGCGGCTCACCCGGCAAAGGAGACTCAGTCGGCCTTGAGCCGGCCGTCCTTGGTGGCCTGGGTAGCCAGCGCGTACTCGGCGTCGAGGATGCGCGCGAACTCCTGCGGCGTGCTGGACAGCGCAACGCTGCCAAGTTCGCGAGCGCTGTTGACCGTCTGCGGGTCCTTCACGGCTTGCGCGAGGGCGGCGGCGAGCTTGTCCTGCACGTCCTTGGGCGTACCACTGGGCGCGAGTACGCCGACGTAGGTGGTACCGTCGATCTCTCCGAAGCCGAGTTCCGCGACGGTCTGCACGCCGGGCAGCAAAGGATCGCGCGCCGGGCCCAGCACGGCCAGCGCCTGCAGCGCCCCGCCCTTGATGTGTTGCTGCGAACTGGTCACCTGGTCGAAGTGCACGTCAACCTGGCCGCCGATGAGGTCGATCAGTGCAGGGCCGGATCCCTTGTAGCTGACGGTCGTGAACTTGGCCTTGAGCAGGCTCTCGAGTTGCAGCAGCGCCAGGTGGTTGGGCGTGCCAGGTCCGGAATGCGCCGCGATCAGCTTGCCTTCGCCGGAACGTGCGTAAGCAGCCAGCTCCTTGAAGTTCTTGAACCGCGTTTCGTTCTTGCGCGCGAGCAGCACCATCGAACTCTTGTTCACCAACCCGAGGGGTGCGAAGCTCGTGCGGCTGTAGCTGGTCTTGACCATCTCCGGGACCGTGACCACGACACCCGCACCGCACAACAGCAGGGTGTAGCCGTCGGGCGCGGCACGCGCGACCTGCATCGCGCCGATCGAGCCGCCGGCACCGGCACGGTTGTCCACGATCACCGATTGACCCAAGACCTTGCCCAGGGCCACTGCCACGGTGCGGGCCACGATGTCAGTGTTGCCGCCGGGCGAGAAGGGCACCACGAGGGTGAGGGGCTTGTTCGGAAAACCTTGGGCCCAGGCCTGGCGGGCGAACGGGGCGCTCAGGGCCGCGGCCGCGCCCATGCCGAGAATCTGTCGACGCTGGATCTGCATGGTCATGTCTCCTGTCATTATTGGAAATGGGGCTCAGCTCACACGTTGAAACGCAGGACGTCTTCCATGGCCGCCTCGATCTTCTTGCGCTGCGCCGCGGTGGTGGCGGGCATCGGCGCGCGCGGCAGGCCGGCGTCGCAGCCCTGAAGTGCGATCGAGGTCTTGATGTTCGCCGGCAGGTTGTCGCCGATCAACGCGTTCCAGAAGGCGAGCATCGACTTGTGCATCTCGAGAGCTTTCACGTGATCGCCGGCCTGCACGGTGTTCCAGAGATTGACGCATACGCCGGGCAGCGCGGCCGGCGTTGCCGCGATCGTGCCGTGCGCGCCGAGCGCGAACGACGAGTACAGCAGCGCATCGACGGCGGAGAACACCTTGCAGCCCTCGGGCACGCCCAGCAGCAGATCGGCCATGAGCTTCAGGTCGCCCTGGCTCTGCTTGATGCCCTGCACGCCGGGCAGGTCCTTCATCAGGCGGATCATCTGTGCAGGGTTCAGGTAGTTCCATGGCACCACGTTGTAGATCACCACGGGAATGTCCACCGCTTCGGTCAGCGCCTTGAAGTGGTTGTGGGTGGCTTCCTCGTCCGGTTTGAAGAGGTAGTGCACCGGAGTCACCTGGAGGGCCGCGATGGGCAGGTGCGAGACCGCCTTGGCGCGGTTGATCGCGTCACGGGTGCTGTTCGAGATGATGCCCGCGACGATCGGCACCTGGCCGGCCACTTCGGCGGCCGTGATCTCCATCACCCGCTTGAATTCCTCGACGGTGAAAGTGTGGCCTTCGCCGGTGCTGCCGCCGGGGCACACGCCGTGCACCTTCTTGTCCAGGTTGAACCGGATCACCTTGCGGAAAGCCGCTTCATCGATGCTGCCATCGGCGGTGAAAGGCGTGACGAGAGGCGGGATGACGCCGGTGAGATCAAGACCCATGAGAACTGCTCCGTTGAACGATGAGGAAGGACTGGCACGCGACAGTGTCGCGCTGAGATCAAACTATACTCCAACTAACATGTTAGATGAATGTCAGTATTAACCCTAGATCGGGGACAATGCCTTTCCAGGGCATTGCGCCACTACCCACGATTGCCATGAATTTCCCCGTCGCCGCTTCGACCGAGTCATCCAAACCCCCCGTGGAAGGGGAGCCGGTGAACCAGCGCAGCCGCGCCTACCAGGGCTTTCGCCAGCAAATCATCGATGCCAGGATCCGGCCGGGGCAGTTCGTGTCCCAGCGCGAACTGATGGAACTGCTGGAGATGCCGTTGGCTGCGGTGCGGGAACTGGTGCCGCGGCTGGAGGCGGCTGGCCTGATCAAGACGGTGCCCAAACGGGGCCTTCAGATCGCCTCGGTCGACATGAAGCTGATCCGCAATGCCTGGCAGGTGCGTGCGATGGTCGAGCGAGAGGCCGTTGTGAACTTCGCGCGCGTAGCCAGTGCCGAAACCATCGAGCGATTGATTGAGAGCCACGAGGCCATTCTGGAACGGGCGATCAAGCCTCGGCCCGACGAGGCGTTGGAGCGCGACGCGCAAGCAGTCGACTGGGGCCTGCACGACCAGATGGTGGACGCCATCGGCAACGAGATCCTGTCGGAAATCTACCGTGTCAACAGCCTGCACGTGCGCCTGATCCGCTACGACGCCGATTCGATGCGCCCGGTGCAGGTGGTGCCGGCGATGCGCGAGCACCTGGAGTTTCTCCACGCGCTTGCAGCGCGAGACGCCGACGCGGCGCTCGCACACATGATGTCGCACATCGAGCAGTCCAAGCATCGCGTGCTGGCTGGCATGCTGCGCGTGGGACAGGACGCGCCGTATCGTCCATAGCGCACTGCTGGTGGTGAGCGCGGATATTTCATCGGTAGAGGGCGCAACTTCGTGCCGGTACTGCCGGGCTCAGGCCGGCGAGAAGGCCTGAAGCGACCGCGTTACATCCGGCCTCTCGCAGTCGAATAAACTCCGGCCCGCTTGCAGCTTGTATTCGTGCTGCGCCGCCATAGGCAACATGGCGAAATCAAACCTACTAGGAACTCAGTTGAACCGCATCGAACTCGTCGAAAAAATCGTCACCGCCCACAACGTCAGCAAGGCAGAAGCCGCGCGTATCCTCGAGACCGTCACGGGCTCGATCGTCGCCGCAGTGAAGAAGGGTGACCCCGTCCAGATCGTCGGCTTCGGCACTTTCAAGCAAGTGGCGCGCGCCGCACGCTCGGGCTTCAACCCCAGCGCCGGCACCAAGATCAAGATCGCCGCACAGAAGGTGCCGAAGTTCGTGCCGGGCGCCGCCTTCAAGGCTGCCGTTGATCCGAAGGCCGCGAAGCGCAAGGCCGACAAGGCCGTGGTTGCAAAGCCCGCCGCCAAGAAGGCTGCACCCGCAAAGAAGGCTGCCGCAGCCGCCAAGAAGGCCGTGGCTGCAAAGAAGAAGTAAGAACCGGCAGTGATGCACCACGGCCTCGTGCTGCGGACGCAGAACAATGAAGAACGGCCCCTCGGGGCCGTTTTTTCATGGGCGGTGCAGATGCACAGCGCTTCAGTCGGTCTGGATCACGCCCTCGCTCAGATAGCGCTGGTACTCGTCAAGCGGAATGGCCGTCGTCTGCATGTTGCCGGCATCGCCCCAACTGAGCACGGCGCTGTCGGGTGCCAGCTCGACCTCGATCGGTCCTTGGGGAATGAGGATCAAGGGACCGTCGCCGGCCCGGTATTCGACATTTCCTGTGACTTTCGCGTTAGCTGGCATGGGTTCGTTCCTCGGGGTATTGGGGAATATGGAAGGCGGAACTCGAGCGTATCGAATCTGGCGCTGTTCGGGGTCATCGCGGCGCGGCGACCCGTGTAGGTGGGACGGCCGTCAGAGGCTCCATCCAGCGTTCGCCGACGCCGTGACTTCGCGTAGGCCGATGTCGCAAGCCGGATTTGCCCCTCTTCGGCGGATTTAGCATCGAACTCGTCTGCCGCCGACGGCAGAGCTTTGTTTGCCGATCCATGTTTTTTGCAAAGGAATCCGTCATGAAAACCATGAATCTCCGCACGCTGGCGCTTTCGTCCGCCGTGGCGGCGTGCAGCCTGGCTTTTGTCGGGTGCACCACCACGCGGCCGCAGGATCAAGCCAGCGGCGCGTCTTCGCGCACTTCCATCGACGCCCAGGTCGATGCTTCGTTGTCGAAGCTGTACGACTCCGTGAAGGGGTCGCGCGATCTGGTCGCCAGGTCGAGCGGGGTGCTGGTGTTTCCCGCCGTGGTGGGTGCCAGCATGGGCGTGGGCGCCGAGTATGGCCGCGGCGCGTTGCGCGTGAACGGTCGCACGCAGTCCTACTACAGCACCACCGCAGGGTCGGTGGGCTTCCAGGCAGGTGCGCAGTCGAAGGCCGTGATCTACGTGTTCACCACGCAGGCGGCGCTGGACAAGTTCCGCAGCAGCAAGGGCTGGACGGCAGGTGCCGACGCCACGGTCGCGCTCGCGACCATCGGGGCCAATGGCAGCATCGACACGAACACGCTGCGCCAGCCGGTGGTGGGCTTCGTGATGACGAACGTGGGGCTGGAGGCCGGCGTCTCGCTGTCGGGCGCGAAGATCAGCGAAATCCAGCTGTAGGAAAACGCATCGGCCTGCCTGTGCAGGCCGATGCGCTCAATGGCCGAGTTGCGCCCGCAGTTCGGCCACTTGCCGGCGCAGGGTTTCGTTCTCGGCCGTGAGTTCGGCCACGCGCTGTTCCAGCGCCTGCATCGTGTCTGGCGCGTCATGCGCATCCGCTTCGGCGGACTCTTCGCGCGGCTTCTTCTTCGACTCGCGCACGCGCTTGGCGGCCTGCTTGAGTTCGTCCTTGCCGGCGTTCGCGGCCGAGACCTGCTCCTCGGCCGGCAGCGTGGCGACCGCGGCCGCGGTGTTGATCGAGATCACGCCCGACTTCACGGCAGCCACCAATTCCGGCGCGGCCTGCTTCTGGATCTTTTCGATCATGCCCACCTGGCTGCTGCTCAGCCGCGCGGCGCGGGCGATGGCTTCGCGGCTGTTCAGCGGGGCGGGCGGTGGCATGGCGGTGCCATCGGCGGGCGGATCGACGTCGAACGGCGGGTCGGACGCATCGTGCGCGGCGTCCGGCGACGACGCCGGCTGCGCCACCGCGCGGGTGCGCTGCTGATCGACGATGTCCTTCTTGCGCAGCGCGAGCACGCCGCGCAGGAAGTCGGAGATGCTGCGCCGGCCCAGGTGCTGGTCGATCATCCAGAGGTGCACGTCGTCGATGGTCTTGAAGCGCGTGTTCTGCACCGTCTGGAACGGGAGATCGTGCTTCTGGCAGATGCCGTAGCGGTTGTGGCCATCCACCAGCACATCGCCCCACAGCACCAGCGCGTCGCGGCAGCCCTCGGCGAGGATGCTGCGTTCGAGTGCTTCGTATTCCTCCGGCGTCAGGGGGTCGATATAGGCTTTGAGGTCTTCGTTGACGACGATATTCATGAGGCAGAGGGCGCGGCGGGAAGGGCGGGTAGGACGGGGAAAAGGGGCGAGATTTTAGATGCCCGGGCCGGGGTGCCTCGGGATACCCGTCGGAACGTCGTCGAGGCATTTCCGATGTCTCTGTTTGGTGCGCCCAAACGTCTATGGAAGTGAGGGCACATCGCAAATCTGGGGTGTCATCCTTTCGTAAACAGTAATGATTCTTATTTAAATATGCAGCCCATGTCTTCGCCCGAGTCATCGCTGGGAGATGTTTTCGTCGCCAACCGGGCCCAGCTCTGGCACGTTGCCCGCAGGATCGTGCGCACCACCGACCTCGCGGACGACGTGGTGCAGGATGCCTACCTCCGTATCGCCGACGGCGTCTGCCGCAAGATCGACAAGCCCATGGGCTACTGCTGCCAGGTGGTGCGCAACCTGGCGCTCGACCATTGCCGCCGCCAGTCGCTCGAGGCCACCTACCGCACCTTCGACATCGACGTCGAGACACTGGACGTGCCCGGGCCACCTTCGCCGGATTGCCTGATGCGCGACCGCCAGGCCGTCGGCCTGATCGAGCAGGCGCTGTCGCGGCTTCCCGCGAGAACGCGCGCGGCGTTCCAGCTCTACCGCCTCGAAGGCCTCACGCAGCGCGGCATCGCGGCGCAGCTGGGCTGCGCGCTCGGGCTCGTGAACCGCCTCATCGCCGAGGCTGACGAAGCCGTCGGCGCCATGCGCTACCTGATCAACGATTGACGCGCGCGACGCCCCGGGGGAGTGAACAGATTCGCTCCCGAACCGTCATGTTGATCAGAAGCGCAGCAATCGACCGCCCGCCGGTCCGGTTGCCCGCCCGCTTTCCTGCCGCTTCCCCGATAACCGCACAAGGACGCACCATGTCTACCAGCTGCTTCGACCGCGAAGACGAAACCTTCATCGTCCTGGTCAACCACGAAGACCAATACTCCATCTGGCCGCATTGGAAGGCTGTGCCCAGCGGCTGGGTGGCCGTCGACGGCGTCAAGGGCGACAAGAAGACTGCGCTCGACTACGTCGAGAAGAACTGGACCGACATGCGTCCGAAGTCGCTGCGCGACTGGATGGCGGCGCAGGAAGGTGTGCCTTCCGCGCAGGCTGCCGCGCTCTGATGGCCGTGCCGGCGAGGGTGTCGCTGCTGTGCCTGCCGTGCGCGGGCGCCAGCGCAACGATGTACCTGCGCTGGCGGCCCCTGCTGCCGCGCTGGATCGAGATCGTGCCCGTCGAGCTGCCGGGCCGCGGCATGCGCATGGGCGAGCGCTTCGTCGAAAGCTTCGACGCCCAGGTCGCGCGCATCTGCGCCGAACAGGCCGATGCGATGCAGGGCAGCTTCATGCTCTTCGGCCACAGCATGGGTGCATTGCTGGCCTATGGCGTTGCGCGGCGGCTTCGCGCGCTGGGCCGCCCGTTGCCGCGGGGCTTGCTCGCATCGGGCAGTTCGGCGCCATCGCAGCGCGATCCCGGCCGCTTGCCTGGCACGCATGACGACGCCGCGCTGACCGCCGAGCTGCGCAAGCAGGGCGGCACTCCCGAAGAGGTGTTCGCCAGCGCCGAGCTGATGCGCATCACCCTCGACACGCTGGGTGCCGACTACCGCGTTTGCAAAAGCTTCACCTATGCGGTGGATGCGCCATTGCCCATGCCCCTGCACGTCTTCGCGGGCCGTCAGGACGACATCGACGCGCAGCGCATCGACGCCTGGTCGGCGCATGCCGGCGACGCGTTCACGCTCGACTGGTTCGATGGTGGCCACTTCTTCATCCGCCAGCGCGAAGCCGCGTTCCTCGATGCATTGACGCGGCGCGTGGGCCAGGCCGTGGCCGGGGGACGGCATGCACCCCATGCGGTTGCATGACGCCTTGCCCGAACGCGGCCGGCCCGACGCCGGCTGCGCCCTTTCCACCTATCTGAAGTGAGCGAGATGGCACGCACAACGAAAACCGCAATGGCGGCGCTGAACCAGGGACACCCCGAATCCGCGAACTTCGTGGAACACCTGCGGGCATTGGCGCAGGCGCGGCCCGACGATGTCTGGCTCACGGTGGTCGGCGAAGCGAACGGCGCCCACTTCGAGAAGCCCGTCAGCTACGCCGCCTTCGAGTCGCGCGTACGTGCGCTGGCGGCGCGCCTGCAACAGCAGTTTGCGAAAGGCGACCGCGCCCTCGTCATGCTGGACAACGACGACCACTACGCCGTGAGCATGCTGGCGTGCTTCTATGCCGGCGTGATCGCCGTGCCCGTGTTTCCGCCTGAATCCATGCGGCCCCAGCATCTCGCGCGCCTGACGGGCATCGCAGGCGACTCGCAGGCCCGCTGCATCCTCACCTCATCGGCGATGCAGGCTGCAATGAAGAGTGCCGCAGAGTCGTTCGCGCAGGCGTCGACGATCGCCGTGGATGCGGTGGACAACGCTCTCGCCGACGCATGGACCCCGTTCTCGCCCGCGCAGGACGACCCCGCATTCCTGCAATACACCTCAGGCTCGACCTCCGCGCCCAAGGGCGTGATCGTGACGCACGGCAACCTCATGGCCAACGAGCGTGCCATCCGCGAGGGCATGGGCATCGGGCCGGATGACAAGTTCGTGTCGTGGGCGCCGCTGTATCACGACATGGGCCTGATCGGCGGCCTCATGCAGCCGCTCTACAGCGGCATTCCGCTGGTGCTGACTTCGCCGCGCTACTTCCTCGAAAGCCCGGTGCGCTGGCTCGAACTCATCTCGCGCCACCGCGCCACGCTGAGCGGCGGCCCCGACTTCGCCTACCGCCTGTGCCTCGACCGCGTGAAGGGATCGCGGCTCGCGGGGCTCGACTTGTCGAGCTGGCGCGTGGCCTACACCGGCGCCGAGCCCGTGCGCGCCGACACCGAAACCGAATTTATCGAGCGGTTCGCGCCCGTGGGCTTCGACCCCCGCGCGGCGTACCCCTGCTACGGCCTGGCCGAGGCGACCCTGTTCGTCACCGGTGGACAACGCGGCGGCGGGTTGGTCGCGCGCAGCTTCTCGACCGAAGCGCTCGCAAGAGGCGAGGGTGTTGAAGGCGCGGGCGGCACCATGCTGGTAGGCTGCGGCGCCGTGCCCGAGGGCCACGAAGTGCGCATCGCCGACACTGCCTCGCTGGCCGCGCTCGGCACGGGCCGCGTCGGCGAGATCTGGGCCAGCGGCCCGAGCATCTGCGCCGGCTACTGGAACAAGCCCGCCGAAACCCGCGAGACCTTTGCCGAGCATGAAGGCCGGCGCTGGCTGCGCACCGGCGATCTCGGCTTCCAGCACGACGGGCAGCTCTACGTCACGGGCCGCATCAAGGACTTGATCATCGTCCGCGGCCACAACATCTATCCGCAGGACATCGAGCGCACCATCGAAGCCGAGGTCGAGGCCGTGCGCAAGGGCCGCGTCGCCGCGTTCGCGGTGGCGGGGCCGCAAGGCGAGGGCATCGGCGTGGCGGCCGAGGTGTCGCGCAGCATGCAGAAGCTGGTGGCGCCGCACGTGCTCGTCGAGGTGCTCGGCGCTGCCGTGAGCGAGGTGTTCGGCGAAGCGCCGGCCGTTGTGGCGCTGCTGAACCCCGGCGCGCTGCCCAAGACCTCCAGCGGCAAGCTCCAGCGCCAGGCGTGCCGCGTGGGGCTCGCGGCGCGCAGCCTCGATGCCTACGCGATTCACGAGCACGGGGCCTTCACGCTCGGCGGTGGTGCGCCGCTCCCGGCCGACGCGCCGGTGCTCGACGATGTCGCGCAGGCGGTGGCGGGCATCTGGCGCGAAGTGCTCAGGTGGCCCGAAGGGCGCACGCCGGCGCACGACGCTCACTTCTTCACCTCGGGCGGCAATTCGCTCGCGGCGGTGCAGGCAGCTGCACGCATCGCGCGGCGCTGGAATATCGAGTTCGGCATCCGCGACCTGTTCGAACAGCCCCGGCTGAACGCCTGCGCGGATGCAGTGCGCAGCCGCAATGCGAACCCGGTCTCTGCTGCGTCCAGCGCGGCCATCGAGCCGCTGTCCGCCGAGCGCCGGCTGCAGCCGTTGCCGCTGTCGCATGCGCAGGAACGCCAGTGGTTCCTGTGGAGGCTCTCGCCGCAAAGCACCGCGTATCACATGAGCGGTGCGCTTCGCCTGTCGGGCGTGCTGGACACCGCTGCGATGCACGCCGCATTCGAAGACATTGCTGCGCGCCACGAGTCGCTGCGCACGGTGTTCCTCGGCGGTGCGGACGGCACAGCCGAACAGCTGATCAGCCCGACGTGGACGCCATTGCTGAACCTCGTCGACTTGAGCCACCTCCCGCCCGGCGAACGCGAAGCACGCGCGGCCGAGGAAGCGCGGCGCCTTCACGCCACGCCCTTCGACCTGATGAAAGGGCCGCTGCTGCGCGTGGCGCTGGTGCGCCTGTCGGACACGTCGCACCTGCTCGTGGTGGTGATGCACCACATCATTTCGGACAGCGCGTCGATGCAGGTGCTGCTCGACGAATTCGCGGCCGGCTATGCCGCGCGGCTGCAGGGCGACACGCAGCGCCGTGCCGGCGCGCGCGTCCAGTACGTGGACCATGCCGTGTGGCAGCGCGGCTGGCTGGCCGCTGGTGAAGCCGAACGGCAGTTGGCTTGGTGGCGCGAGCAGCTCGGCGACGAGCCCCCTGTGCTTGCAGTGCCGACCGACCGTCCTCGCACCGCGCAGATCGGCTACAGCGCGGCGCGGCACAGCGTCGATGTGCCCGCCGCGCTGCTGGCCGGCCTGCGCCAATCCGCGGCGTCCGAAGGTGCGACGCTCTTCATGGTGCTGCTGGCCGGGTTCCAGGCGCTGCTGCATCGCTATACCGGACTGGAAGACATCCGCGTCGGCGCGCCGGTGGCCAACCGCAGCCGGGTCGAGGCCGATAGCGTCATCGGCTTTTTCGTCAACACGCTGGTGCTGCGCAACCCGGTCGGCGCGCGCATGCGCCTGTCGCAGGTCGTCGCGCAGGCCCGGGAGGCGGTGCTGGGCGCGCAGACGCACCAGGACCTGCCGTTCGAGCAGCTGGTCGAGGCGCTGCAACCGCAGCGCAGCCTGGGCCAGAGTCCGCTGTTCCAGGTGATGTTCAATCACCTGGTGGAAGACTACCGGGCGCTGGCGCAATTGCCGGGGCTCGAAGTGGCGCACTACGCGCTGCCCGATGGAGAGGCGCAATTCGAGCTGGTGCTCGAAGCGCGCGAGACGCCCGATAGCAAGTTGACACTGGGCTTCGTCTACGCGGCGGAGTTGTTCGACCGTGAGACGGTCGAGCGGATGGCGGGGCACTATGTGGCGGTGCTGCAGGCGCTGGCCTGGCAGCCCGAACTGGCGGTGGGTGACGTGGCACTGGTGGGTGCTGCGGAGCGCGCACAGCTGGCGGCCTGGGGCGAGAACACGCATCGCCACGAAGGCGCACAGCCCGTGTACCGGCAGATCGAGGCGCATGCGAAGTCGAAGCCTTCGGCACCCGCGCTGGTCTTCGGTGACGAGGCGCTGAGCTATGCCGAACTCAATGCGCGCGCGAACCGGTTGGCGCATCGCCTGATCTCGCTGGGCGTGGCGCCCGACGTGTTGGTCGGCATCTGCGCAGAGCGCTCCACCGAGATGCTGGTGGGCATCCTTGCCGTGCTCAAGGCCGGTGGCGCCTACGTGCCCCTGGACCCCGAGTACCCGGCAGACCGCCTCGCCTACATGGTCGAAGACAGCGGCATCTCCTTGCTGCTCACTCAGAGCCACCTGCGTTTGTTGGTCCCCGGCACCGAAGCCCTCCAGGTGCTCGAACTCGACACGCTCGATACCTCTTCGGAGTCCGAAGCCGATCCTCAGGTCCCCCTGCACGGCGNGTTGGTCCCCGGCACCGAAGCCCTCCAGGTGCTCGAACTCGACACGCTCGATACCTCTTCGGAGTCCGAAGCCGATCCTCAGGTCCCCCTGCACGGCGAACACCTCGCCTACGTCATCTACACCTCTGGCTCCACCGGCCGCCCCAAGGGTGCAGCCATCCGCCACGCGGCACTCTTCAGTTGCATGGCCTGGATGCAGGCGTTCTACACACTCGCAGGTGCCGACACCGTGCTGCACAAGGCCCCGTTCGGCTTCGATGTGTCGGTGTGGGAGATGTTCTGGCCGCTGACCTCCGGTGCCCGGCTGGTCATCGCCAACCCCGGCGATCATCGCGACCCGGTGCGCCTGGTCGAACTGATCCGGAAGCACCAGATCACGACGCTGAACTTCGTGCCCTCGATGCTGCAGGCCTTCCTGGCGTACGAAGGCATCGAGGCAACGACAAAGTTGAAGCACATCATCTGCGGTGGCGAAGCGATGCCCGCGGCCACGCAGAAGGAAGCGCTGCAACGCCTGGGCGGCGCCACGCTGCAGAACCTGTACGGCCCGACCGAGACCACCATCCACGTCACCCAGTGGACATGCCGCGACGACGGCAGCACGCAGGTGCCGATCGGCCGTCCGATCAGCGACACGCTGGCGCATGTGCTGGATGGGAGCCTGAACGAAGTCCCGGTGGGCGTGGCCGGCGAGCTGTACCTGGGCGGCATGCACCTCGCACGCGGCTACCTCAAGCGCGCCGGCCTGACCGCCGAGCGCTTCATTGCCACCGACAACGGCAGCAGGCTGTACCGCACCGGTGACCTGGTGCGCTGGAGCAACGAGGGCCAGCTGGAGTACCTGGGGCGCATCGACCACCAGGTGAAGGTGCGGGGCTTGCGCATCGAGCTGGGGGAGATCGAGGCGCAGCTGCAGGCGCAGCCTGAAGTCCGCGAAGCCGTCGTTGTCGCCAACGAAGGCCCCTC
>NZ_LMDW01000016.1 GCF_001425205.1 Variovorax sp. Root411 | reverse complement strand
CTCCGCGAATGTCCCCCGCTTCGCTCCTCCTTTATTTCGCTGCGGGGAGCACCCGGTGCCCTGTGCACGATGAGCGCTGTCGTTGTTCCGCTCGATCAACAAGTGCTCTGAACGATCACGCCGATGCGGGGGCCTTTTTCGCGAAATAAAGGAGGAGCGAAGCGGGGGACATTCGCGAAAAAGGTCACCGCGTCGGCGGGATCGCCCCCTAGTGCTCTGAACGATCACGCCGATGCGGGGGCCTTTTTCGCGAAATAAAGGAGGAGCGAAGCGGGGGACATTCGCGAAAAAGGTCACCGCGTCGGCGGGATCGCCCCCTGAATGCACGCACAGCGCGTTCCATGAAAAAGGGCCCGTTCAACGGGCCCTCTGCATTGGGGAAGCGCGCGGGTTATTCGCCGCTGAGAGACACCGCCTCGGCTGGCGGCGCACCTTCCGGCGCCTTCGGCAGTTCGACCATGCTCTTGCGGCCGCCACGAGCGCGCCACGCAGAGTAGCCCACACCCGCCAGCAGCAGCGCGCACAGGCCGATGAAAGTGCCGCTGATAGGACGCGTCACGAACACCGACATGTCGCCTCGCGAGAGCAGCAGCGCGCGGCGGAAGTTCTCTTCCACCATCGGCCCGAGCACGAAGCCCAGCAGGATCGGCGCGACCGAGAATTCGAGCGTCATCAGCACGGCCCCGACGATGCCGAACACCAGCACTTCCCAGATCTGGAACAGGCTGTTCTGCGTGCTGTACACGCCCGTCGCAATGAAGAACATCGCGGCCGGGAACAGGTACTTGTAGGGCACCTTCAGCAGCTTCACCCACACGCCGATCATCGGCACGTTCAGGATCACGAGAATCACGTTGCCGATCCAGAACGAGGCGATCAGGCCCCAGAAGATGTCCGGATGCTCGGTGATGAGCTGCGGGCCGGGCTGGATGCCCTGGATCAGCAGCGCACCGAGGATCAGCGCCATCACCGCGTCGCCCGGAATGCCCAGGCTCATCGTCGGGATGAAGTCGACCTGCGTCTTGGAGTGGGCCGAGGCCTCGGGGCCGGCCACGCCTTCGATCATGCCGGTGCCGAACTTGTTCGGCGTCTTCGACACCTTGCGCTCCAGCGCATAGGCGATAAAGGTGGTGATGGTCGGTCCCGTGCCGGGCATCGCGCCGAACACCGTGCCCACCAGCGTGCCGCGCAACATCGCGGGGAAGGCGCGCTTGAGCTCTTCCTTGCTCGGGCGCATGTCGCTCAGCTTGAGCGTGCCGGTGTCGCCGATGGCCTTCATGCGGTTCACGTTGAGCAGGAAGTCGGCCACGCCGAACAGGCCCATCGAGATCGCCACGAGTTCGAGGCCGTCGCTCAGTTCTGGCAGGCCGAACGCGAAGCGGAAGCTGCCGCTGTTCACGTCGGTGCCGACCACGCCGCACAGCAGGCCGAAGAGCGTCATCGCCACGCCCTTGAGCGGCGAGCCGCGCGACATGGTGGAGCCGGCGAGCAGGCCCAGCAGCATGATCGAGAAGATCTCGGTCGGGCCGAACTTGAACGCGATCTGCACCAGCAGCGGCGAGGCGAAGATCATCACGATGATGCCGACGGACGCCGCGAAGAACGAGGCGATCATCGTCACCCCGAGCGCGACGCCCCCCTTGCCCTGCTTGGTCATCGGGTACCCGTCGAGACACGTCACCGCATGCGGCGGGTGCGACGGCATGTTCATCAGGATGGCACCGATGGCGCCGCCGTACTGCGAGCCGTAGAAGATGCCGGCCAGCATCAGGATGGCGGGCACCGGGTGCATCGCGTAGGTGAGCGGCAGCAGGATCGAGATGGCCTGCAGCGCGCCCATGCCCGGCAGCACGCCGATCAGGTTGCCCACCAGCACGCCGAAGAACGACCACAGCAGATTGGAGCCCTGGAACGCGACGCCGAAGCCGAACCAGAGGTCGTGGAGCGATTGACCGATCATGATCTCAGCCTCCCCACTGGAACAGTGGCAGCTGCAGCTTCAGCGCCCACCAGAAGACCACCACCGCGATGAAGCACATCGCGAGTGCCAGCAGCAGCACCTCGGTCAGCGTGTTGTCGCGGTCGCCGAGCGCCGAGATGAACACGATCGCGAAGGTCGCGGGCAGCAGGCCGCCGTACTCGCCGAACAGCAGGAACGCGAGGATGCCGAGGATGATGCAGATGCAGCCGCGCATGTCGGGCATGCCGCCCGGATGGCCGTGCGACGCGGCCTCTTCACTGGCGCCGCTCGTGGGCTTCTGGCCGCGCGCCGAGATGGCGATGAGCAGGCCGGTGAGCGCCAGCAATCCGCCGAGCGCGACCGGAAAGAAGCCCGGTCCCATGTGCGCGAGTTCGCCCACGCGGTAGCCGATGCCGGCGTATACCGCGGCCAGTCCGATGACGATCAGCAGGGCGCCGCCGTAGTAATCTTTTTTGAATTTTGAAGCGGGCCGGGGCGCGTGCGAGGCCGGATCTTCACCGAGCTGGTGCTGCATTGAGACTCCTTCGTTTGGAAGGAGCGGAGTCTAGGAATCGAGGCTTTCAATCGCCTTTCGGAGCACGCCCAAACGGCCCGGCGGCCCGCAAAATACGTGTAATCACGTACCGGCATATCCGGTGAAACCCTTGCAAAAAAGGACCTCAGAAGGCGCGCAGCGGCAGCCTCAGGATTGCGCGCAGTCCGCCGCCGTTGGCGCTCTCCGGCATGTCGGCGTTGTCGAGCTCGATCTCGCCGCCGTTGCGCCGCGCATAGCTGCGCGCAATGGTCAGGCCGAGGCCCGCGCCGTGCGCCGCACCGGCGCCTGCCGAGGCGTCGCGATGGAAGCGCTCGAACACCTGCTCGCGCCGTTCGGGCGCAATGCCCGGCCCGCTGTCGCACACCTCGGCCAGCGCGTACGAAGCCTCGCGCCGCACGGTCACGGTGATGTTGCCGCCGCGCGGCGTGTACTTGATGGCGTTGTGCACGAGGTTGGCGAGCACCTCGTGCAGCTCGGCAGCATTGGCCGCGACGGGCAGCACGGGCGGGTCGTCTTCCTCGCTGGCCTCGTCTGTGCCGTCGATGTCTTCCGTGCCGTTCGCGGCAATGTCGCCGCGCGCATCGACCCAGCCCAGGTCCTGGTCGTTCTCGCGCGCGAGCGGCAGGTACTGCAGCACCACGGCGCGCGCGATGGCGTTGAGGTCGGCCACCGCGGGTTCGGCCGGGCCGGCCTCGTCTTCGGAGGTGGCGTGGGCCAGCGCCAGCAATTGTTCGCTCAGGCGGCGTGTGCGCGCGAGCTGCGCGACGATGGCGTGCAGCGACTCGCGCATGCGCGCCGGATCGGTCTCGCGCACCGCGTAGCCCGCCTGGATCGACAGGATGCTCAGCGGCGTGCGCAACTGGTGCGAGGCATCGGCCAGGAACTGCGATTGCTCGGCCACCATGCGGCGGTGGCCCGCGATGTGGTGGTTCACCGCGTCGACCAGCGGCACGACTTCCTGCGGCACGCCGCTGGCGTCGAGCGGCTTCAGGTCGTCGCGCGAGCGTTCGCGCAGCGAGCGGCGCAGGCGCTCCAGCGGGCGCAGCGTCCATGCCACGCCAAGCCACACCAGCAGCGCCATCACCAGCACCATGCGCGTGTCGCGCAGGAGTTCCTGGCGCAGTGTCTCGGCCTGGGCCTCGGTGCGCGGGCCGATGCCCTCGGCCGCCTGGATCAGCACGCTGTAGGCAACGCCGGGGTGGACGTCGTCGTACACCGTCTGCCGCAGCGCGGCCACGCGCACCGGATGCTGCTCGTGCACTGCGTCGTAGAACACCGGCGTGCCGTCGGGCGGACGCTGTGCCGGGCGGGGCAGGCCAGGCACGCCCATCAGCGTGGTCTCGGGTGAGTTCACGTCGAGCGCCTTGCCCTTGGGAATGCGCTGCACGCCGACGTGCAGGTACTTGTAGCGCAGGTGCGTGGACTCGAACATCGCCTGGATCGAAAACGGCTCCTGCACGCGCAAGCTGCCGTCGCCGGCCACCACGATGCCGTTGGCCAGCGCCTGCACCGGCTCGAGCAGGCTCTGGTCGTAGGCGACCACCAGCGAATCGGTCAGCGCCTGGTAGTCGCTCCAGCTGTCGAGCGCCAGCAGCGCGACGATGCCGGGCAGCAGCAACGCGAGCAGCCGCGCGCGGATGCCGAAGCGCCGCGCTTGCTGCGGCGCCGGCTCAGTCGTCTTCGCCGCGGAGCTCGGGGTGGGCTGCTGGGGCTGAGGATCCATCGGCAATGCTCTCCAGCATGTAGCCCAGGCCGCGCACGGTGACGATGCGCACGTCGCTGTCCGCGAGCTTGCGCCGCAGCCGGTGCAGCACCACCTCGATGGCGTCGGGCCCGGCGGTGCTGTCGTTGGTGAACACCTTGGCAAAGAGCTGCGACTTGCCGACCGGCGCGCCGCTGCGCATCAGCAGGGCAGTGAGCGCGGCCTGCTCGCGCGGCGTGAGCGACAGCAGCGTGCCGCGCAGCGTGAAGGCGTGGCTCTGGCTGTCGTACGAGAGCGAGGCGCACTGCAGTCGCGGGTGCTGCTTGCCGCGGCTGCGGCGCACCAGGGCCGACAGGCGCGCTTCGAGTTCGGCCAGCTCGAAAGGCTTGGTGAGAAAGTCGTCGGCGCCCAGGTTCAGGCCGCGCACGCGGTCCTGCAAGGCGCTCTGCGCGGTGAGGATCAGCACCGGCGTGCGGTCGTCGGCATTGCGCATGTCGGCCAGCACGCTCAGGCCGTGCTTGTCGGGCAGGCGCAGGTCGAGCACGATGGCGTCGTATTCGGTGCCGGCCATGAAGGCCTCGGCGGTGCGCGCATCGGGCGCATGGTCGGCCACGAAGCCGCTCTGGGTCAGCGCGCGGACCAGCCACGAGGCCATGTCCAGTTCGTCTTCCACCAGGAGGATCCGCATCGGGCGCCCGTGTTATTTCTTGATGCCGAGGTCCGGGTCTTCGGATGCGCGGGCACTGGCGCGTGCCGAACGCGCGCTCAGGTCGGGCGCCAGGGCCTCGCGGCCGTCGAACACGAAGCAGTCGCCCTTGTAGTGCGCGTCGCCGACCTCCTCGAAGTACTTGAGGATGCCGCCTTCGAGCTGGAGCACATGCTCCACGCCTTCCTCGCGCATCAGGATCGCGGCCTTCTCGCAGCGGATGCCGCCGGTGCAGAAGCTCACGACCGTCTTGCCCTTGAACTCCTCGCGATGCGCCTTGAGGGCGGGCGGGAACTCGGTGAACTTGCCGATGCGCCAGTCGATGGCGCCTTCGAAGCTGCCGTAATCGACTTCGAAGGCATTGCGCGTGTCGAGCAGGGCGATCTCGCGACCCTCGTCGTCATGGCCTTGGTCGAGCCAGCGCTTGAGGGTAGGAGCGTCCACCCCGGGCGCCCGGCCCGCGGCGGGCTGGATGGCCGGGTGGTCCATGCGGATGATCTCGCGCTTGAGCTTTACCAGCATGCGGCGAAAGGGCTGACCAGCGGACCAGCTTTCCTTGGCCTCGAGGTCGGCAAAGCGCGCATCGGCGCGCAGATGGGCCAGGAAAGCCCGCACCCCGTCGGTGGGACCGGCCAGGAACAGGTTGATGCCCTCGGGCGCCAGCAGGATGGTGCCCATGAGTCCCAGGGCCTGCGCGCGGGCGCGCAGGTCTTCGCGCAGCACGGGGCTGTCGTCGATGGCCACGAACTTGTAGGCCGCGATATTCAAAATCTCTTGCACGGGGCGGGATTGTAGGGATTGCCAACCCACATCGTGGAGGCGGCGCTTTCTACAATGAAAGGATGTTTGTTCACCTGCGCCTGCACACCGAGTTTTCCGTCGTCGACGGCACCAACCGAATCGACGAAGTCATCAAGGCCGCCGCTGCCGACAAGCAGCCCGCGCTGGCCATCACCGACCTGAACAACCTGTTCGGCGCGGTCAAGTTCTACAAGCAGGGCCGCGGCAAGGGCGTCAAGCCCATCATCGGCGCGGAAGTTTTCGTGGAAGGGCTGGGCAAGGAGCCCGGCGTGCTCACCCGCATCGTGCTGCTGGTGCAGAACATGGAGGGCTACCTGAACCTGTCCGAGCTGCTGGCGCGAGCCTGGACGCAGAACGTGGGCCGGGGCCAGTCGCAGGCGGCCTGCAAGCTGGAATGGGTCGAGGAACTGGCGGGCGGGCTGGTTGCACTCTCCGGCGCGCAGGCGGGGCCGCTGGGGCAGCCGCTGCTGCAGGGGCAGGGCGAACGCGCGGCCGAACTGGCGCTGCGGCTGGCGGGGATTTTCCCGCATCGCTTCTACATCGAGCTGCAACGCGCGGGCCGGCCTGAAGACGAACCGCACGTGATCGCCGCGGTGCAGCTGGCGGCCCGGCTGCACCTGCCTGTGGTCGCCACGCACCCTGTGCAGTTCGCCGCCCGCGAAGACTACGAGGCGCACGAGGCGCGCGTGTGTATTTCCGAAGGCGAAATTCTTGGCAATCCGCGCCGGGTGCGCCGGTTCACCGAAGAGCAGTACTTCAAGTCGACCGCCGAGATGCAGGCACTGTTCGCCGACGTGCCGAGCGCGCTGGCCAACACGGTCGAGATCGCCAAGCGCTGCAACCTGACGCTGGTGCTCGGCAAGCCGCAACTGCCGGACTTTCCGACGCCCTTCATCAGCGAAGGCGTGCGCATGCCTATCGACGATTTCTTCCGCCAGGAATCGTTCGACGGGCTGGAGCAGCGCCTGAAGCATCTCTTTCCCGACGAGGCCAGGCGCGAGGCCGAACGCCCGCGCTACGTCGAGCGGCTGGAGTTCGAGATCAACACGATCCTGAACATGGGGTTCCCGGGCTACTTCCTCATCGTGGGCGACTTCATCCAGTGGGCCAAGAACAACGGCTGCCCGGTGGGCCCGGGCCGGGGCTCGGGTGCGGGCTCGCTGGTGGCCTAC
This sequence comes from Variovorax sp. Root411, assembly GCF_001425205.1. Classification (GTDB taxonomy): domain Bacteria; phylum Pseudomonadota; class Gammaproteobacteria; order Burkholderiales; family Burkholderiaceae_C; genus Variovorax. The sequence goes on along the minus strand of NZ_LMDW01000016.1, from coordinate 829,688 downwards.
GCATTGAAGATCACCGACCTCGACCCGCTCGAATACAAGCTGCTGTTCGAACGTTTCCTGAACCCCGAACGCGTCTCGATGCCCGACTTCGACATCGACTTCTGCCAGGGCAACCGCGACCGCGTGATCGACTACGTGAAGGACAAGTACGGCCGCAACGCCGTGAGCCAGATCGCCACCTTCGGTACCATGGCCGCGCGCGCGGCCATCCGCGACGTGGGCCGCGTGCTCGACATGAGCTACATGTTCTGCGACGGCATCAGCAAGCTGATTCCCAACAAGCCCGGCATGTCGGTCACGCTGCAGTACCCGCCCGAGAAGAAGATCGAGGGCGACAAGAACAATTACGCCATCGAGATGGAGCCGCAGCTCGCGGAGCGCATCGAGAAGGAAGAAGAAGTCCGCATGCTGGTCGAGCTCGCGCAGAAGCTCGAAGGCATGACCCGCAACATCGGCATGCACGCCGGGGGCGTGCTCATTGCGCCCGGCAAGCTTACCGACTTCTGCCCGCTCTACCAGCAGCCCGGCAGCGAATCGGCCGTGAGCCAGTACGACAAGGACGACGTCGAAGCGATCGGCCTCGTGAAGTTCGACTTCTTGGGACTGGCGACGCTCACCATCCTGGAGATCGCGCGCGAGTTCATCATGAAGCGCCACAAGGGCCAGGAGAACTTCGCGTTCGAGAACATCCCGCTGAACGACGCGGCCACCTACCGGCTCTTCTCCGACGGCAAGACCGAAGCCGTGTTCCAGTTTGAAAGCCGCGGCATGCAGGGCATGCTGAAGGACGCGCGGCCCACGCGCCTGGAAGACCTGATCGCGCTGAACGCGCTGTACCGACCGGGCCCGATGGACCTGATTCCCAGCTTCGTGGCGCGCAAGCACGGCCGCGAAGAGGTGGAGTATCCGCACCCGGCCGTGGCCGAGATGCTCTCCGAGACCTACGGGATCATGGTCTACCAGGAACAGGTGATGCAGACCGCGCAGATCCTGGGCGGCTACTCGCTCGGCGGCGCCGACCTGCTGCGCCGCGCGATGGGCAAGAAGAAGCTCGAGGAGATGGCCGAGCACCGCGAGAAATTCCGCGCGGGCGCACTGGCAACGCACGGCATCCCTCAGGACAAGGCCGACGAAATCTTCGACTTGATGGAGAAGTTCGCGGGTTACGGCTTCAACAAGTCGCACGCCGCCGCCTACTCGCTGCTGGCGTACCACACGGGCTGGCTCAAGGTCCACTACACGGCCGAATTCTTCTGCGCCAACATGACCGTGGAAATGGACGACACGGACAAGCTCAAGCTCTTGTTCGAGGATGCCCAGAAGAACTTCGGCATCACCTTCGAGCCGCCGGACGTGAACCGCGGCAACTACCGCTTCGAGCCGGTCACGAACAAGATCATCCGCTACGGCCTGGGCGCGGTGAAGGGCACGGGCCAGCTTGCGGTCGAGGCCGTGGTGCGTGCACGCGAGGAGGGCGGACCGTTCAAGAGCCTGTTCGATTTCTGCGTGCGCATCGACCGCCAGCGCATCAACAAGCGCACGGTCGAAGCACTCATCAAGGCCGGCGCGTTCGACGCGATCCAGCAAAACCGCGCGTCGCTGATCGCCTCGGTCGATCGCGCCTTCGAATTCGCCAACGCCACGGCGGCCAATGCGGCGCAGGTCGACATCTTCGGCGATGCCGAGCACGGCTCGGCCACCGCCGAGCCCGACCTCGTCGATGCCACGCCCTGGGGCGTGAAGGAGCGGCTGACGCTCGAGAAGACGGCCGTGGGCTTCTACCTGTCGGGCCACCTGTTCGACGAGGTTTCGCACGAGGTGCGGCGCTTCTGCAAGCGCGAGATCGGCGACCTGCTCGACAGCCGCGACCAGCAGGTGATCGCGGGCATCGTGAGTGACTTCCGCGTGATCAACGGCCAGCGCGGCCGGCTGGCGATCTTCAAGCTCGACGACAAGTCGGACTCGATCGACGCCACGGCCGACGAGGCACTCATCAACGCCAACCGCAACACGCTGAAGGACGACGAGCTGGTCATCGTCAGCGGTCGCCTGCAGCCCGCGCGCGGCGGCTTCGAGGCGCGCTTCCAGGTGCAGCAGGTGTGGGACCTGGCCACGGCGCGCTGCCGCTTCGGCAAGTTCCTGCGCGTGGCGGTGAACGGCAAGGCGCCCGACATCGCGCGCCTGCTGAAAGACTTTCCGCCGCGCACCGAGCAGACCGAGGTCGGCGACCTGATCCAGGGCCTGCCCGTGCGGCTGTCGATGGCGCGTGGCGGCGCACAGGTCGAGCTGCAACTGGGCGAGCGCGCCAAGTTCTTCCCGACCGATGCGGCGCTGGCCAGCTGGACCGCGCAAGCGGAAGCGGGCAAGGCGCTGATCGTCTACGACTGAGCCCGAGCGGGCGCGAAAGGCGCGTCGTCAGTGCGCCATCGGCGCCACTGCGAGGTCCGGCACCACGTTCATGACGCGCAGCGTCTGCTGCACGATCTGGCTGAACACCGGCGCCGCAACCAACCCGCCGAAATATTTGCCCGCGCCGGGTTCGTCGATCATCACGGCGACGATGATGCGTGGCTTGTCGATGGGCGACATGCCGGTGTACCAGGCGCGGTACTTGTTGCTCGCGTAGCCCTTGCCGACCTGCTTGTGCGCGGTGCCGGTCTTCCCGCCCACCGAATAGCCGACCGTCTGTGCCAGCGGCGCCGTGCCGCCGGGTGCGGCCGCCAAGTGCATCATCTGGCGCACCTCGCTTGCCACCAGCGGCGAGAACACCTGTACGCCGGGCGGCTCGGTGTCAGTGCTTTTCAGAAGGCTCACAGGAATGACCTCGCCGCCGTGCGCGAACGCGGTGTACGCATGCGCGATCTGGAAGAGCGATGCCGAAAGGCCGTAGCCATACGACATGGTGGCCTGCTCGATCGGCCGCCACGACTTCCAGGGCCGCAGGCGACCGCTGACCGCACCGGGGAAGGGCGTCTGCGGCTTCTGGCCCAGGCCCACGGCGGTGAACGAGTTCCACATCTCCTGCGCCGTCATGCGCTGCGAGATCTTGGTGGCGCCCACGTTGCTCGATTTCTGGATCACGCCCTCGACCGTCAGCACGCCGAAGTTCTCGTCGTCGTGGATGGTCGCGCCCGACACGGTGATGCGCCCCGGGTTGGTGTCGATGACGGTCTTGGGCGTCACGCGGCCGAGTTGCAGCGCGGTGGCGACGGTGATCGGCTTCATCGTCGAACCGGGCTCGAACACGTCGGTCATGGCGCGGTTGCGCAGTTGCTCGCCGGTGAGGTTGCGGCGGTCGTTGGGGTCATAGCTCGGGTAGTTGGCCATGGCCAGCAGTTCGCCCGTCTGCGCGTCGACCACCACCACGCTACCCGCCCTGGCCTTGTTGGCGACCACCGCGTCGCGCAGCTTCTCGTAGGCGACGAACTGCACGCGGTCGTCGATGCTCAGCTGGATGTCGTGGCCGTCGGTCGGCGGCACTTGGTCCTCGGTGTCCTCGACGATGTGGCCCAGCCGGTCCTTGAGGACGTGGCGCGAGCCCGATTTGCCCGCCAGCTCCTGGTTGAACGCGAGCTCCACGCCTTCCTGCCCGCTGTCTTCCACGTTGGTGAAGCCGGCCAGGTGCGCGGCTGCCTCGCCTTCGGGATACTGGCGGCGATAGTCGCGGCGCAGGTAGATGCCCTTGATGCCGAGCGCGGCAATCTGCTTGCCGACCGATGCGTCGACCTGGCGCTTGATCCACACGAAGCTCTTGTCCTCGTCCTCGAGCTTCTTGTCGAGATCCTTCTGCGGCATGCCGAGCAATTTGGCGGCCTGCTTGAGCTTGGCCTGCACCTCGGGGTCGTCGCGCTCGATGTCCTCGGGAATGGCCCAGATGCTGGGTGCCGGAATGTCGGAGGCCAGGATCAGCCCGTTGCGGTCGAGGATGCGGCCGCGGTTGGCCGGCAGCTCCAGCGTGCGCTGGTAGCGCACCTCGCCCTGGTGCTGGAAGAAGTCGTTGTTGAAGATCTGGACGTAAGCGGCCCGGCCTGCCAGCAGCACGAAGCCGAAGGCGATGCTGGCCACGATGAACTTGCTGCGCCACACGGGTGTGGGGCTGGCGAGCAGTGGACTGCTGCCATAGCGGATGCGGCCGTTGGGGTTCATCTTGTGCGGACGCGGGGCCCGGCTGTTGTTGTGCGCGGGTAGACAGCGCGGTAACCGAGGAGTTCCGGACGGCCTTGGAGAAGGTCGTCCGGAACCGGCAGGAATCAGCGCTTGGGCTTGAGCGACACGATCAGCGACGGGAAGATGCGCCCGTCGGTGTCGCGCGGCAGCTTGTCGGTCTTGCGCAGGCCGCGCTCGGCCGCGTCGTCCCAGCCCGGCAGGCCGCTCGACTTGCTCAGCTTGACGCCGACGATGGTTCCGTCGGGCGCGAGGCTCACCTCGAACTCGGCCGCTGGGTTGCCGTTCACGGTTTCGGCATCGGGGAAGGTGATGTTCGGGCGCACGGCAGTGGCGATGCGGCCGGCGTAGCCACTCGAAGGCCCGGAAGAGCGCAGGGCCGTGCCCTTCGAATCGTCGCTGCCGCTCGCACCGGCCAGGCCCTGCATGCGCTTGAGCGCCGCGGCACGGTCGGCGGCGGCCTGCTTCGTGGCGGCCTCGGCCTTCTTGGCTTCGGCCTGCTTGGCGTCGGCTTCCTGCTGCTTCTTCTGATCGGCCAGCTTCTTCTGCTGTTCCTTCTTGCGCTCGGCCTCGTCCTCGGCGCGTTGCTTGGCCTCGAGCTCTTTCTTCTTCTGCTGTTGCTGTTGTTCCAGCTCGCGCTCTTTCTGTTCCTTCTGCTCCTTGAGCTTCTTCTCGCGCTCCAGGGCAATGTCGGGGGCCTTGGGTGCGGGCGCGGGCTCGGGGGCCTTGGCAACAGGCGGGGGCGGTGGTGCGGGCGCGGGCGGCGGCGGCGCGGGAACCGGTGCGGGCGCCGGCGGTGCCTGCAGGCGGGGCGCCGCCTGCTGTACCGTGGACGACCACAGCTCCGCATCGACCGCGCCTTCGTCGGCATCGCTGCGCCAGCGCACGCCCCAGGTGAGCGCCGCGATCAGCAGCGCATGCGCAATGAGGGCCAGCACGACGGCGCGCGGCGTGCCGCGTTGCGGCGGCGGCGCGAACTCTGGGCGATCCAGTGCGAGCGACATGCCTTATTTGCCGCCCGTGGTCGTGACCGACAGGCCCACGCGCTCGATGCCGCTGCGCTTGAGCTGGTTCATCGCCTTCACGACGGTCTCGTACTTCACCGACTTGTCGGCGCTGATGACCACGGGGCGCTGGTCGTCGCCGCCCTGGGCAGTCTTGGCGGCGGAGCCGATCTGCGTCATGGGAATGGACGTACCCCCCGTGCCGGTGGACGGGTCCTTCTTGATCTGCACTTCATCGTCGCTCTTGATGACGATCTCGATGGGCTTGTCGGGCTGCTTGTTGGCGCGGTCGACCGAGGGCAGGTTGATCACGCTCGGCGTGATGAGCGGCGCGGTGACCATGAAGATGATCAGCAGCACCAGCATCACGTCGATGAACGGGACCATGTTGATCTCGTTGATCGTCCGGCGGCCGCGGCCCCGGGATGAAACGGCGGGCATGCGTTGCGCCTCCGCTCAGCGGTTGGCCGGAGCCACCGACGATGCAACGCCCGCGTTCGGGTTGGCCGAGAGGTTGCGCTGCAGGATGTTGGAGAACTCCTCGATGTAGGTCTCGAGGGCGATGGCGATCTTGTCGATCTCGCGGGCGAAGCGGTTGTAGCCGACCACCGCCGGAATGGCGGCGAACAGGCCGATGGCGGTAGCCACCAGCGCCTCGGCGATGCCGGGGGCCACGGTGGCCAGCGTCACCTGGGCGAGGGCTGCGAGACCGGTGAAGGCGTGCATGATCCCCCAGACCGTGCCGAACAGGCCGACGTACGGCGACACCGAACCCACGGTGGCCAGGAACGAGAGGTTCTGCTCGGCCGCATCCAGCTCGCGCTGGAAGCTGGCGCGCATGGCGCGGCGGGCGCCGTCGAGCAGCGTGGCGGCGTCGCTCACGTGGCGTTCGCGCAGCTTCTGGTACTCGCGCATGCCGGAGGCGAAGATGCGTTCCATGGGGCCGGCGAACTTGGCGTTCTGCGCGGCCGAGGCGAACAGCTCGTTCAGGCTGGTGCCCGACCAGAACTCGCGCTCGAAGTCGTCGTTGAGGGCGCGCATGCGCCGCAGCGCGAAGTACTTGCGGATGATCGCGGCCCAGCTGGCGATCGAGACGATCACCAGCAGCAGCACGACCAGTTGAACCACGAAGCTCGCGTGGAGCAGGAGATTGATGATGGAGAGGTCTTGGTTCATGGCTTGAAAGGTTGTGTCATGGAGCCGCTGTAGCGCTCGAGGGTTCCCGTCACTTGCTTCGGAATGCGTGCGGGACGCAATGTGGCGGCGTCCACCCAGCCGATGCGGATCGTGCCTTCGCACAGCAGGACAGGCGCCGAGGCATCTGTCCGCTCTTGCTCTGTTTTTGATAGCACTCGCTGGCCGATTATCAACGACGCGGTGCCCAATTGTTGAAGATCGGCTGTAACGAGCAGTTCGTCATCCAGCCGCGAGGGGCGATGGTATTTGAGCTGCGTTTCGCTCACCACGAACTGGCCGCCGGTTTCCTCGCGCAGCTTGTGCTGCTCGACGCCCAGGGAGCGCAGCCATTCGGTGCGGCCGCGTTCCATGAACTTCAGGTAGTTGGCGTAGAACACGATGCCGCCGGCATCGGTGTCTTCCCAGTAGACGCGGATCGGAAACGCGTAGCTCATTGGGCCCGGTTCTCTGCCATCGCCCGCAGGCGCTCGATGGATTCCCGCAGGTGCGCCATCGAACTGGCTGTGGAGAAGCGCACGAACTTCGCGGTTTCCGCCGTGCCGAAGTCGCGGCCGGGCGTGACGGCGACGTGGGCGCGCTTCATGGTCTCGAAGGCGAAGTCCCAGCTGCCGGAGATGCCGAGTTTCTCGGCGAAGCCGGTGCAGTCGGCCCAGGCGTAGAAGGCGCCGTCGGGCACCACGGGCACGTTCAGGCCCAGCGCGTTCAGCTGCGGAATGAACCAGTCGCGGCGCACCTTGAATTCGGCGCGGCGGCGTTCGTATTCGGCGATGCTCTCGGACTCGAAGCAGGCGAGCGCCGCGTACTGCGACACCGTGCTGGCGCAGATGAAGAGGTTCTGCGCGAGCCGCTCGACCACCGGCACCAGCGCCTCGGGCACCACCAGCCAGCCGAGCCGCCAGCCGGTCATGTTGAAGTACTTGCTGAAGCTGTTGATGCTGATGACGTTGTCGTCAATGGCCAGTGCGGTGTGCCCAAAAGCGTCGTCATATGAAAGGCCGAGGTAGATCTCGTCGATCAGCGTGATGCCGCCGCGCTGCGACACCACCTCGTGGATGCGGCGCAGTTCGCCAGGCGCGATCGATGTGCCGGTCGGGTTCGAGGGCGATGCCAGCAGCACGCCGCGCGTCCTGTCGGTCCAGGCGTCCTCGACCTTGGCGGCCGTGAGCTGGAAGCGCTCCTCGGCCGTGGTCGGCACCAGCACTGCCTTGCCGTCCGCCGCGCTCACGAAGTGGCGGTTGCAGGGATAGCTCGGGTCGGGCATGAGGATTTCGTCGCCCGACTCGATCAGCGCGAGGCAGGCCAACTGCAGCGCGGCCGAGGCGCCGGCCGTGACGACGATGCGGCGGGCCGGCACGTCGACGTTGAAGCGCTGCTTGTACCAACCGCTGATGCGTTCGCGCAGGTGGTCGAGGCCGGTGGCCTGCGTGTACTGCGTGGCGCCGGCGCGCACGGCGCGGGCTGCGGCCTCTTGCACCAATGGCGGGGCGGTGAAGTCGGGCTCGCCGATGTTCAGGAAGATCATCGGCCGGTCTGTGTGGGCGACTTCGCGGGCCAACGCACCGGCGGCCTTCGCCACCTCCATCACGTAGAAGGGCTCGATGCGCTGTGCGCGCGTCGAAATCCTCATGCCTTGGCTTTCCCCGAAGCGCGATCTGCTTCCACTTCGAGCGGACGCAACTGCGGCGCCAGGCCGTTGAGAACCGCGTTCACGTACTTGTGGCCGTCGGTGCCACCGAATTCCTTGGCGAGTTCGATGCACTCGTTGAGCACCACGCGCCATGGCACGTCGGGGCAGTTCTGGAACTCGTACACGCCGATCCACATCACGGCGTGCTCGATGGGCGAAATCTCTTCGAACTTGCGATCCAGCAGCGGGCGGATCAGCGCGTCGAGCTGCTCGGCGCCTTCGATCGAACCGTGCAGCAGCGCGTCGTAGTGCAGCGCATCGGCCTTGTGGAAGCCCGCGAGGTCGCGTGTGAAATGGTCGATGTCGGTCGGGTCGTTGCGGCCCACCAGGTGCTGGTAGAGCGCCTGCAGCGCGAACTCGCGCGCGCGGCTGCGGTTCGATTTGGCCGAAGCCTTGCGCGCGCCGGTGCTGGTGAGTCCGACGCGCGACTGGCGCGGCTTGGCGCCAGTGGGCTTGAGGGGCTTGGAGGTGTCTTCGGTCATGAAAGGGTGGCCAGCAGTTGCGCCATTTCGACGGCGACCTGAGCCGCGTCGCGGCCCTTGTCGGTTTGCCGTGCGATGGCCTGCTCGAGGTTTTCGGTGGTGAGGATCGCGTTGGCGATGGGCAGGCGGTAGTCGAGCGCAACGCGGCTCACGCTCGCGCCCGATTCGTTGGCCACGAGTTCGAAGTGGTAGGTCTCGCCGCGGATGATGCAGCCCAGCGCGATGAGCGCGTGGTAGCCGCCGCGCTCGGCCAGCGCCTGGAGGGCCACGGGCACTTCGAGGGCGCCGGGAACCTGCAGGTGGTGGATGTCGCTGGCAGCCACGCCCAGTGCCTCGAGCTCCGAGAGGCAGGCCGAGGCCAGCGCGTCGGTGATGTCGGCGTTGAAGCGCGCCTGCACGATGCCGATGCGCAGTCCTTTGCCGTTGAGCGTCCCGCCGTTGGGGTTGTCCGTGCCCTTGTTTGAACCTTGCATGGTCGTTCAGTCTTTCGTGAGGTAGCCGGCGATTTCGAGGCCGTAGCCTGCTGCCATGCTTGGCATGCGGCGCGGCGTGCCCAGCAGGTTCATCTTGTGCACGCCGCATTCGCGCAGGATCTGCGCGCCGATGCCGTAGCTGCGCAGGTCCATGCGGCCGCGCTCGGGCGCTTGCGCGGGGCGCGCGGTGCCGTCGAACTGCGCGAGCAGCTCGCCGGCGGTCTCACCGCAGTTCAGCAGCACGGCCACGCCCTTGCCCTCGGCCGCGATGTGCGAGAGGCTGGCGTCCAGGCTCCACGAGTGCATCGGGCGGTTGATTTCGAGCGCGTCGAGCACCGAGAGCGGCTCGTGGACGCGCACCGACACCGTGTCTTCCGGCGCCCACTTGCCGCGCACCAGCGCGAGGTGCACGCCGCGGCTGGGCTTGTCGATGAAGGCATGGGCCGTGAAGGCGCCCCAGTTGGTCTGGATCTCGCGGCAGCCGACCTTCTCGACCAGCGATTCGACGCGGCTGCGGTGCTCGATCAGCGCGGCGATGGTGCCGATCTTGATGTCGTGCTCGGCCGCGAAGATCTGCAGGTCGGGCAGGCGGGCCATCGTGCCGTCTTCGTTCATCACCTCGCAGATCACCGAGGCGGGCGAGCAGCCGGCCATGGCGGCGAGGTCGCAGCCGGCTTCGGTATGGCCGGCGCGCATCAGTACGCCGCCGTCCACTGCCTGCAGCGGGAAGATGTGGCCCGGTTGCACCAGGTCGGCCGCTACGGCATTGGGCGCGACGGCGGCCTGCACGGTGCGGGCGCGGTCGGCGGCGGAGATGCCGGTGGTCACGCCTTCGGCCGCCTCGATGGACACGGTGAACGCGGTCGAATGCTTGGCGCCGTTGCGCTGGACCATCGGCGGCAGCTGCAGCCGCTCGCACATTTCGCGCGAGAGCGTGAGGCAGATCAGGCCGCGTGCATGGCGCGCCATGAAGTTGATGGCTTCGGGCGTGATGTGGTCGGCCGCGATGACGATGTCGCCCTCGTTCTCGCGGTCTTCCTCGTCGACCAGGATCACCATGCGGCCGGCGGCGAGCTCGGCCACGATCTCCTCGACCGGGGAGATGGGGGCAGGAGCGCGCGCGGCGCGGGAAGCGCCGATCGGCGTGACGGAGGCATTCATTCGGCTGTGTCCTTGGAATACGTGGAGGGCGGCACCAGCACGCCGGCCTGGAGCATGCGCTCCACGTAGCGCGCCACGGTATCGATTTCGAGGTTGACCTTCGAGCCGGCCTGCAGGCTGCCGAGCGAGGTGTTTTCAACGGTGTGCGGGATCAGGTTGATGCTGACTTCGGCGCCGTCGGCGATGTCTTTCACGCTGTTGACCGTGAGGCTCACGCCATTGATGGTGATCGAGCCCTTGTACGCCAGGAAGCGGGCCAGCGCCTGCGGCGCAACGATGCGCAGCTCCCAGCTCTCGCCGACGGGCTCGAAGAAGCTCACGCGGCCGATGCCGTCCACGTGGCCCGAGACGATGTGCCCGCCGAGGCGGTCGCTCGCGCGCAGCGCTTTCTCGAGGTTGATGCGGCTGCCTTCGTCGGTCAGGCCCGCGGTCTTGTCGAGGGACTCGGCTGAAATGTCGATGGTGAACTGCTGTCGCTCGGGGGCGAGCGTGGTGACGGTCATGCAGGCGCCGTTGAGCGCGATGCTGTCGCCGAGGCCGACGTCATCGAGGTAGCCGTCGGGCACCGCAATGCTGAGTCTTTTGCCGTAGGAGGAGGAGGTGCCGAGGTCGTGAATGGCGGCGATGCGCCCCACGCCGGTGATGATTCCGGTGAACATCGTCACATTTTCGCAGACATCCTGACCCCCCGGCTTTTCATGGTGCTTCGCGCCATGTAATTCGCCACCCCCCCGAGGGGGAGCCGCGGCTCGCCTTGGGGCGGCCCGGCGGCGGCCGCCTTCGTTCGGGCAGCTAGAAGGAAGCTCTTCCAGCGACCCGGGCCACGATCCGCAGGTCCGGTCCCACTCGGTCGATGGTCCGGAATTCGAGCGGTAGCGCGCCCGCCAGGTCGGCCAGCGGGCCGCCCATGTGAATGCCGGACGCCATGCCGAGGCCGTCGCCGATGAGTTTCGGCGCCAGGTACACCAGCAGTTCGTCGACCAGGCCTTCGCGCAGCAGCGAGCCATTGAGCTTGTGGCCGGCCTCGACGTGGAGTTCGTTGACCTCGCGCCGGGCGAGATCCCGCAGCATTGCCGCTAGGTCGACCTTGCCGTGCGCATTGGGCAGAAAGGTGATGGTGGCGCCGCGCGCTTCCAGGGCGGAGGCCCTTGAGCTGTCCTGGGCCGCGGCGTAGATCCAGACGGCGCGCCCGGGCAGGAAGAGCTTTGCGTCGGGCGGGGTCTGCAATTGGCTGTCGATCACCACCACATGCGGCTGGCGCGTGGTTTCAACGAGCCGCACGTCGAGCCGGGGATCGTCTTCCAGCACCGTGCCCACACCGGTCAGCGCCGCGCTTGCCCGCGCCCGCCATGCATGGCCGTCGGCACGCGCGGGCTCGGACGTGATCCATTGGCTCACGCCGTTGTGCAGGCCGGTCTTGCCATCCAGCGAGGCTGCGGCCTTGAGCCGCACCCAGGGTGTCTTGCGGACCATGCGGCTGAAAAAGCCGATGTTGAGCTCCCGCGCTTCCTCCGCGCCCGACCCCACCTCGACCTCGACGCCCGCGGCGCGCAGCCTCTCGAAGCCCTGGCCGGCGACCAGCGGGTTGGGGTCGGCGAGCGATGCAACGACCCGGCCGACGCCTGCCGCGACCAGCGCATCGCAGCACGGGCCGGTGCGGCCATGGTGGGCGCAGGGCTCGAGCGTGACGAAGGCAGTGGCGCCGGCGACCGAATGGCCCCGCGCCGCCGCATCGCGCAGTGCCATGACCTCGGCATGCGGGCCGCCGACCTGCTGGGTGCGGCCCTGGCCGATCACCGCGCCATTCGCGTCCACCAGCACGCAGCCGACGCGCGGATTCGGGTCCGTCTCCGGCCCGGCCTGGCGCGCGAGGTCCAACGCCTGGGTCATGAATTTCACAATTCTGTTTGCATTTGTCATTTTCTTGTTGAATCTAATTTATTTGGGAGTCAATTAAAAACAATTGATGCCGGTGATCCGTTGATCCGTTTATTTCGACCGTTTGTCGTTCAATGGATCATCAATGGCTCGCCAATTGAATTTCGGTCAATAGAATTTTCAAAAATCGCAATCAGGGAGAAGCGTCCGCACCAGGCCCCTTTGTGGCGAGGTGATGGACGATCAACATGAAAAACGGATTCTGCGCGTCCGTGCGGGCGCATTCCCGCCGAAGCACAACGCCACCTGGCTTCACGCTCGTCGAGATGATCGTCGTCATCGTACTGATGGCGATCCTGCTGGCCCTGGCGCTGCCCAGCTTCAACAACCTGATCGAAAAGTATCGCGTCGAGAGCATGGCCACGGCCCTGATGGCGAGCGTGAGCCACGCGCGCTCGGAGGCGGCTCGGCGTGGACTGACCGTGACCATCCGGCAGCGTGCAGAGTGCAGCGGCGCAGACTGGAGCTGCGGTTGGGAAACGGTGGTCGGCAGCGGTGCTGGGTTCGAAATCCTCCGGCGGCAAGATCCGGACACGCGCGTTGCGGTCGAGAAAAGCGCGGTCGGGCCCATGTCCTTCGACCCCATGGGCAATTCCGCGGGCGTCGCGGGCTTCTGCTTCCATCCGGCGGGAAACGCGAGTCCACCCAATGTTGCCTTGGTGCGCGTGGCGCTTGGCGGACGCGTTCAGCTGTTGAAGGGGAGCGCGTCGTGCTGAGTGTTCCGATTCGCGCGCCGCGCAAGATGAGCAGGAAGCAAGCGGGCTTCTCGATGATCGAGGCCCTGGTGGCCATCCTCGTGCTCTCGTTCGGCCTGCTCGCGCTGGCCGGCTTCCAGCTGCGCGTGCTCTCCGACAGCGTGGGCGCGAGCAACCAGAACATCGCCGCGCAACTGGCCGGCGACATGGCCGATCGCATCCGCGCCAACCTCGTGACGGGCGCCGCAACCGACAGTCCCTATGTGGCCGACTGGTCGGCGGCGAGCACCACGGCGCCCGATCCATCGTGCGCGGGGAGCCGGGCCAACTGCAGCGCTACCGAGCTTGCGGCCGACGATCTGTGGAACTGGAAACGCCGGGTGGCGAGCGCGCTGCCCGGCGGGCTGGCCAACGTGGAGGGCAACTCGACCGCCGGCGGCCTGCTGTTCATCCACATCGCCTGGAACGAGCCTGCCGCCGTCGACCTGATCGCGCCAGACCCCGATTGGAGCTGTCCGTCCGGCAAGGCCTGCCAGCAAGTCATCGTCGCGGTGCCCCAGCCATGAACAGCAACAGGGCACTCGCTACTCGCCTGCGGCAGGCTGGGTTCACGCTGGTCGAAATCCTCGTTGCGCTGATCATCGGCATGCTGGTGGTGCTGGCCGCCACGGCCAGCATGCTCGGCACGCGCAGCACCGCCATGATGGGCGAAGACGTCAACGCGCTGCACCAATCGTCGGCGCTGGCGTTCAGGCTGCTGGGCCAGCAGATCCGGCAGGCCGGCTACTTCCCGATCGATGCCATGGGGCCGGGGTACTACTTCAATGTCGACGCGGCCACGGACACCAACCTCGCGAGTGGGCAGGCCTTCTTCGCGATCAAGGGGCAGGAGGCGGCCAGCGGTTCGGTGAACGACACGCTGAAGATCGGCTATGCGCCGAACCCCGACTACTTCAAGGACTGCCTCGGCCAGGAGGCCAAGAACTCGAGGGGCGCACGGTATTTGCCCGCCAGTCCCGCAGATCCAGGGAACGTGCGCCTGATCACCAGCGAGTTCTCGGTGGTGAACGGTGCCTTGCGTTGCGAGGGCAGCGGCAACGTCAACAAGCCGCAGCCGATCGTCGACGGCGTCGAGCGCTTCGACGTCATGTACGGCATCGGTGCTGCGGGAAATGAACGGGTGGTGCGCTACGTGACGGCCACGAACGTCGGGAGCTTCGATCAGGTTCGCACGGTGCGCGTGTGCCTGCAGCTCGCAGGCACTTCCAGGAGCAACCCGGGCGGCAGCTACGTCGATTGCGATGGTTCGTCGCAGGCCAGCAGCGACGGCAGGCTGCGGCGCGTCTACACGGCGGTGTTCGCACTGCGGAATCTATGAGCACCACCACCTCAAGGCTTCGCGCATCTGCGGGACAGCGCGGGTTTTCGCTGTTCATCGTGCTCATCATGCTGCTGCTTTCGGCGCTGCTGGCGGTGGGCGGCGCGCGGATGGCCCAACTGCTCGAATCGATGGCGGGAAACCAGCGCGAATACCAGCGTGCCTTCGAAGCCGCCGAAGCCGCGCTGCTGGATGCGGAGCGCGACATCCGGCAACTGGCCTTCGACGCCACGACGCAAACCTATGTGAAGTGTTCTGCGCTCGCGGCGTCGCCCTGCCGCAAGGCAGGGGATGGCCGCGTCTTTCCCGATCGGGACACCGGCTGGGTGACTGCCTATGTGGGCCAGGGCGCCAACAGCTGCGGGCAGGGCATCTGCTACTTCGCCGGGATCGACTCCGTGAGTGCGGCTTCGGGCAGCGAGGCCTACAAGTTCTGGACTCGTGCCGCGTATTCGAACCTGCACGCGGCCTACGGCCAGTTCACGGGCGCGCCGGACGCCGGCAGCCCCGCCCTGGCCAGCGCCAGGTATTGGATCGAGGTGATCGACCGCCCGCGCAGCGGCGAGCCGCTCTACCGGATTACCGCGCTCTCCACCGGCGCGCGCACCGCGAGCACGGCCGGCGGCACGACGCGGGTCGTGTTGCAGGTGTCCTTCGACCCGGACGCGGTCAGGAAGGTGAACTGAGCATGGCGAAAAAAGAGAGATGAACATCCACACGTTTTCGAGGAACGCCGTGCTGTGCGGCCTGGTGCTGGCGCAGGCGGCCGGCCACGCCGCGCAGTATCCGCTGGCCCAGGCGCCGCGCAACACCGCGGTCAAGGAGCCGGAGCCTAACGTGATCGTGTCGGTCGACAACTCGGGCAGCATGGCATGGTCGTCGCGGGCGTCGGAAGGGAAGGAGACGTCAGCCGGAACACCCACTCGGATGGAAGCACTGAAGACGGCGCTCAGGAACAACTTCTCGGCGGCCAACATCCCCAACGACAGGATCCGCCTCTCCTGGCAGGCGATGAACAACAACAAGGACAACAGCTGCGTCGGCTTCTTCGGCGACACCGCGGCCGGCACCTACCAGGCCGGCAGGTGCCTCGTCAATGGCCGTGCCAATGCGAACCTGGTGCGTTCGCTGGACGACGGGCACCGCGCCAATTTCATGAGCTGGGTCGATGCCCTGGCGGCGGGTGGCGGAACACCCTTGCACGCCATGATGACCCGCGCCGGCGAATACATGAAGACGACAGGCCAGTTCAATCCCTATTCGGATGACCCGGGCGTGGAGGGCGCCACCCAGTCGAGTTGCCGCAGGTCCTTCCACATCTTCA
The DNA here is from genome assembly GCF_001425205.1 of Variovorax sp. Root411. Taxonomy (GTDB): domain Bacteria; phylum Pseudomonadota; class Gammaproteobacteria; order Burkholderiales; family Burkholderiaceae_C; genus Variovorax. The sequence goes on along the minus strand of NZ_LMDW01000016.1, from coordinate 814,185 downwards.
TGACAGACGGCGACTACAACCTGTTCGGACTCAACCCGGACCCGGCGGCGCTCAGCATGCCGGGCATCGGCAATGCGGATGGAACGGGCCGCGCCTTGCCCGATGCTGTGGCCTACGTGCCGCGCGCTCCCTACAAGGACGACGCAGGCGCGGTCAATGACAGCTTCAACTGGGCGAAGGACGCCAACGGCAACTGGAGGCCGACGGCGGAATACCGGCCCACGCTGGCCGACATGGCCTTTCACTACTGGGCCAGCGACCTGCAGCCAGGCGTGTCGAACAACCTCAAGAAGATCGTTGCCGCGGCCGGCAATGCGACTGTAGGAGCGGCGACGGTCCCAGAGTACTGGAACCCCAGGAACGATCCCGCCACCTGGCAGCACCTGACCACCTACACCATCGGCTTTGGTGCTGCGTCGTCTTGGGCGGGTGCGCCGGCCATCTCGGGCGACGCCTCGCAGCCCACCTACAGCGGAGACTACACAAGCTTGGTTGATGGTTCGATGAGCTGGTCCGACCCGTTGGCGAACACCTTGGCGACCACGTCCACGGCGGACGGCTACAACGGCTTCATGAACTGGAACTCCGGCAGCGCCTCTGGCTACTGGCATGAGAAGTCGTCCAACGCCGCCGCCGTGCGCATGGACCTCTGGCATGCCGCGCTCAACAGCCGCGGCACCTTCACGCCGGCCTCGAACGCGCAGGCACTCGGTGATGCCTTCAGGTCCATCCTGGCGCAAATCCTGCTCAACACCAGCACCTCGTTGACCTCGATCTCGGCCAGCAGTTCCAGGGCGTCGACCGCCACGGCCGTCTATCAGGCCGGCTACGACACGGCCGACTGGTCGGGCAAGCTGACGGCCACGCGGTTCGGCAGCAACGGCAAGCTGGCCGCCACGCCCGCGTGGTCGGCGCGCGAGCTGCTCGATATGCGTATGGCAACGGCAGGCGCGTACGACAGCAATCGCAAGGTGCTGAGCTTCTCGGGCACCGCCGCGGCCGCGGCCACCCATGCCGCGGCCACCGGTTCCGGTGTGCCGTTCCGATGGACCAGCCTGAGCGACGTGCAGAAGGCGGCGCTCCAGGGGAGCACCGACACCGCGAGCAGCGCGCTCGGCCAGGGCGTCCTCAACTTCCTGCGCGGCGACCGCAGCAACGAGGGCACCGGCCTGGGCTTGCGCACGCGCACCCACGTGCTGGGCGACATCGTCGGCTCCAGCGTCACGTACGCGGGGCAGCCCCGCAGCGGCTTCACGCATGACGGCTACGCCACGTTCGCTTCGACCATCGCCCGCGCGCCGATGGTCTACGTCGGCGCCAACGACGGCATGCTGCACGCCTTCAATGCCGGCACCGGCGAGGAGGCGTTCGCCTATGTACCCGAAGGCCTCTACGGCACGGCGGCGGCGCCCCAGCTCAAGAAGCTCAGCGAGAGCACCTACTCGCACAGGTACTACGTCGATGGCAGTCCCTTCGTGGCCGACATCTACATGGGTTCGACTGCCAACGCCACGGCCACCAATACCGAGAAGGCGGCGCTGTGGAGGTCCTACCTCGTGGGCACGCTGGGGGCAGGCGGCAAGGGCTACTTCGTGCTCGATGTCACCAAGCCAGAGAACATCGACGAGACCAACGCCGCCCGCGTGGCCGTGCTCGACACGACCGCGCTCGCCGACGACGACCTCGGGCACCAGTTCCAGCAACCCACGCTCGACTCTTTTTCCAGGCGCGCGCTGCAGGTGGCACCGCTCAACAACGGCCGCAGGGCCCTGATTCTGGGCAACGGCTACAACAGCGCGAGCGAGAAGGCGGTGCTGTGGATCCAGTATCTGGACGGCGACAAGTCCGTGCTGAAGATCTACGCGCCCGCAACGCAGGTTGCCGGCACCGGTAACGGGCTGTCCGCTCCGCAGGTGGTGGACCGCAACGGCGACGGCAAGGTCGACTACGTCTATGCCGGCGACCTGCTCGGCAAGCTCTGGAAGTTCGACCTGAGCCCTGCCGACAGCAGCAAGTGGAAGGCCACCCTGGGCTCCGGCGCCACCGCATCGAGCCTGGACAATGCGCCGCTGTTCGCCGCCGGCGCCACGCAGCCGATCACGGCCGCGCCCGTGGTTGTCGACCATCCGCGCGGCGGCTACATGGTGGTGTTCGGCACCGGCCGGCTGTTTGCCTCCGGCGACGAAAGCAGCACCGCCCAACAATACTTGTACGGCGTCTGGGACCGCGCCAACGGCAGCACGGGAACCGCGGCGCTGACCGACCTGGTGGCGCAGACCATCGGCGCCGGCACGGTGAAAGAAGGCGACGTGGAATTCCGCACCGCGTCGAGCAACAGCGTGAGCTACAGCGGCTCGGGCGGCAAGCGCGGCTGGTACCTGCAACTGGGGACCGCCGGGGAGCGCATCGTCTATCCGGGCGACGCGCTGAGCGGCAGCGCGGGCCTGTTCTCGAGCACCGTCCCCGGCTCCGCCAGCAATTCGTTCGACTGCGCGCCGGGCACCAGCGACGACGGCTGGTCGATGGTGATCGATTTCTTCAGCGGCGCCGTCCCCGACGGCATCGCCTACAACGGGTCCACCAGCGCGCTGGGCAGCTATCTCGGCTTCCGGAACCATTCAGGTCGGGACGACATTGTCTTTCGGCCGCAGAGCGCCGAGGAAAAAGGCAAGCACGTGATCTGCAATGCGGCTGGCGACTGCAACGAGACCGAACTGCCCCAAGCCGTGCGCCGCTTCGGCTGGCGCAACCTGATCTCCTCGAATTGAAACGCAGCGGACCCTCGTCATGAACAAATACCTCGAAGCGCAGACCCGGGCACGGATTCGCCCGCGCGGCTTCACGCTGGTCGAACTCATGATCGTGACGGCGGTGATTGCCATCCTGGCCGCGATCGCTTATCCGAGCTACACGCGCTACGTGCTGCGGGCCAAGCGGGCCGATGCCAAGCAGCAACTGCTACAGGCGGCGCAATGGACCGAGCGCTACCTGACGGCCAATGGGCAATATCCCCCTGCAACCGTTGCACTGCCGGCCGGGCTGCAGCAGGCGCCATCATCCGGCACGGCGAACTACGCCATCAGCTATGCGGCAAGGGATGCAACCACCTACACCCTGCGCGCCGTGCCGCAGGGCACATCGGCCTCCGACGAGTGCGGAACGCTCACGGTGAACCAGCAGGGCGTCAAGCTGGCCGCGGGCCAGACCAGCGCTTCGAATGCGCTGGTGCAGGCTTGCTGGAACCGCTGAGCCGGCCGCCGCGCTCGGGCTTCTCAGATGTCCCGCAGCAGTTGCCTGAACTCGTCCACGTCCTCGAAGCTGCGGTACACCGAGGCAAAGCGCACATAGGCGACCTTGTCGAGCTTCTTGAGTTCGCGCATGACGAGTTCACCAACCTTGGTCGAGTCGATTTCGCGCAGGCCGCTGGCCAGCAGCTTCTGTTCGATGCGCAGCAGGGCGTTGTCGATCTGCTCGATGCTCACGGGGCGCTTGCGCAGTGCCAGCATCATCGAGGCGCGCACCTTGGTCGAGTCGAAGTCGGCGCGGCTGCCGTCCTTCTTGACCACGACCGGAAAGTTGACGTCGGGCCGCTCGTAGGTGGTGAAGCGCTTGTCGCAGGCGCTGCACTGGCGGCGCCTGCGGACGAAGTCGGCGTCTTCCGAAACGCGGGTCTCGACGACCTGCGTTTCAAGATGACCGCAAAAAGGGCATTTCATGCGGTCAGGTCTTCCGGGTGATCAGCGGTAGACGGGGAAGCGGCTCGTCAGCGCGTGCACCTTGGCGCGGACGGCGTCGATGTTCGCTGTGTCGCGCGGGTTCTCGAGCACGTCGGCCACCAGGTTCGCGGTGATGCGGGCTTCTTCGTCCTTGAAGCCGCGGGTGGTCATGGCGGGGGTGCCGATGCGCACGCCGCTGGTGACCATCGGCTTTTCCGGGTCGTTGGGGATCGCGTTCTTGTTGATCGTCATGTGGGCGCTGCCCAGCACGGCTTCGGCTTCCTTGCCGGTGATGCCCTTGGCGCGCAGGTCGACCAGCATCACGTGGCTTTCGGTGCGTCCGCTCACGATGCGCAGGCCACGCTCGGTGAGGGTGTCGGCCACGATCTGGGCGTTTCTGACCACCTGTTGCTGGTAGGCCTTGAACTCGGGCGCCATGGCTTCCTTGAACGCGACGGCCTTGGCGGCGATCACGTGCATCAGCGGGCCGCCTTGCAGGCCCGGGAAGATCGCGCTGTTGATGGCCTTCTCGTGCTGCGACTTCATCAGGATGATGCCGCCGCGCGGGCCGCGCAGGCTCTTGTGGGTGGTGGAGGTGACGACGTCGGCGTGCGGCACCGGGTTGGGGTACACGCCCGCAGCCACGAGGCCGGCGTAGTGGGCGATGTCGACCATGAAGATCGCGCCCACGTCCTTGGCCACCTTGGCGAAGCGCTCGAAATCGATGCGCAGCGAATAGGCCGAGGCGCCAGCGATGATCAGCTTGGGCATGTGCTCATGCGCCTTGCGTTCCATTGCGTCGTAGTCGATGGCTTCGTTGGCGTCCAGGCCGTAGCTCACGACGTTGAACCACTTGCCGCTCATGTTGAGAGGCATGCCGTGGGTCAGGTGGCCGCCTTCGGCCAGGCTCATGCCCATGATGGTGTCGCCGGGCTTCAGGAAAGCGAGCATCACGGCTTCGTTTGCCGAAGCGCCGCAATGCGGCTGCACGTTGGCGGCATCGGCGCCGAAGATCTGCTTGACGCGGTCGATGGCCAACTGCTCGGCCACGTCAACGTGCTCGCAGCCGCCGTAGTAGCGCTTGCCCGGGTAGCCTTCGGCGTATTTGTTGGTGAGCTGCGAGCCTTGAGCGGCCATGACGGCCGGCGAAGCGTAGTTCTCGCTGGCGATCAGCTCGATGTGGTGTTCCTGGCGCGCGTTTTCGGCTTGAATCGCAGCCCAGATCTCGGGATCGGTCTGTTCGACCAGGATATTGCGTTGGTACATGGCAGTCCTTTGAAGACGAGGTCCTTGTTCTTCAACCAAACAAGGGCTGCCCAGGCGAACGGCTGAACGCCTGTGGTGCCAGGCGGTACGCTTCCCAGTGGTATTCCACGTCAGCGCGTGGCACCTTGTTCGGATGCTGCGCCTATCGCCAGTTGCGTACGGGGCCGAGTGTAGCTCACACCCGGCCGGCCTGGCCTCAGGAAACGGCGGAAAGCAGGGCGACCTTTGCGGGTCCGGTGCCTTCTTCGGACTTGATCGGTGCCGGTGCCGGCGTCACCACGGGGATCGGCTGCGCGCGGACGGTCGTGCGGGGTGGCAGTACCGAGGGTGCGCGGCCGTTGGCGACCTGCAGCAGGCGCTCGTGTTCGGCCATGACCTTGCTGGCATAGCCGCCGTCGTCTTCCAGGTTGGCCGCGCCCACGTAGTAGCGCAGGCCCCCTTCGAGCGAGCCGGCGCGGGCGATGCATTCCTGCAGCACTTTCACGCCGACGCGCATGTTGGTCACCGGGTCGAACGCGGTGAGCGTGCCGCCCGCGCTTTCGTACTTGTCGCCGTGCACGCGGGTCATGACCTGCATCAGGCCCTGGGCGCCGACATGGCTCTGGGCAAAGGGATTGAAACTGGATTCCACGGCCATGATGGCCAGGATCAGCGTCGGGTCGAGCTTGGTGCGCTTGCCGATGCTGTACGCCTCGGACACCAGCACACTCAGCGGCTCGGCCGCGACGCTGTACTTCTTGCTGAGCCAGTAAGCCACCGCTGCCTGCTGCTTGGGCAGGTCGCCGGGGCTCGCGGCCGTGGTGCGCACGATGGCGGTCGGCTCGAGGTCGGTGACTTCAGGCGCGGGCTTGCGCGACTGCAGCCAGCCCATCAGTTGCTCCTCGCCGGTCTGGCGCAGATCGGGCCGCGCCACGAGGGCGAGGGCCGCGAACACGATGGCCAGGCCGACCAGTGCAAACCCGTTGTGGGTGATTTCAAAAAAGCCGTCTGCCACGTCGGACACGAAGGTCCGTAGCCCGCGGGCTGTGGCATCGAACGCCTTGTTCATCGCTCTTCCTTTCTGTGCGGCACCCGAGTCGCAGCGCCATGGAAGGCGATGGATGAAGGCAACGGCGCTTGGATTGGTACGAATCAGGCTCCGCGCATGGAGTGAAGGGGGTTGAGGGCGCGGCGACCTGATCAAGCCGGGGGAATTCGGCAGCGGATTCAGGGAGGCTCTGCTGCATCGGGGCAGTCGGAGCAGGGCGGATTCTAGCGTGGCTAAATACCCGGTCAAGCATAAGAAATTGTTTCTTTATGCTAATAAATGGTTAAAAAATCGACTGGCAAGAGGTGTTTAGGCTTACGGGAAACCCCTTGGCAAAACGCGTTTGCAATCCGAGGGTGCGACGCCTAATCTGGACGGGCCTGAGTTTTCAGGTGTTTTCCGAGGTCCGGCAGCCCGAGGTGCAAGTCAAGGGCTCAGCGGCCGAGGATCCATGGTGGCAATCTCTTGCTGCCAGCACGGCAGGAACCATTGACTTCCGGTCGCGCGAATCGATGGCATGGGTTTTGGGCCCGCCATCAAGCCCGGCAACAAGACAATTCCGTCGCGTTGCCGGGCTTTCTTGCTTCTGGATTGGCCATCCGTTTGCGGCACACTCCCTTGATGGACTTTGCTTCGATCAAACAAAACAAATGGGTGCGGCGTGGGGTCGTCGCGGTGTTGGTTCTGCTGGCCTTCTGGGCCATCGCCTGGCTGGCAGTGCCGCCGATCGCCAAAAGCCAGCTCCAGAAGATCGCGAGCGAGAAGCTCGGGCGCCAGGTAACAGTAGGAAAGATCGATTTCAAACCCTGGACGCTCGAACTCGCGCTGAGCGATCTGCGCATTGCCACCGCCGACGGCAGCAAGCCGCAGGTGGCCATCAACCGCATCTACGCCGATGCCGAATTGCAGTCGCTCCTGCGCCTTGCGCCGGTGATCGACGCGGTCACCATCGACGGCCCCGCCATCTTGCTCACGCACCTGACCGACGGCAAATACGACATCGACGACATCCTGGCCAAGCTCTCGGCCGGCCCACCGCCCGATCCGAACGCCAAGCCCGCGCGCTTTGCCATCTACAACATCGCGATCAACGGCGGCTCGGTCGATTTCGACGACCAGACGGTCAAGCGCAAGCACGAACTGCGCGACTTCGTGCTCAAGGTGCCGTTCCTGAGCAACCTCGATTCCAAGCGCGACATCAACACCGAGCCCAAGCTGGCCTTCGCGCTCAATGGTGGAAAGTTCGACTCGGCCGCCTTCACCACGCCCTTCGCCAACAACCGCAAGACCGACGCCCACGTGCAGTTCAAGGGGCTCGACCTGGTGCCGTACCTCGGCTACATCCCCGGCGGCCTGCCGGTGCGCCTGCAGGCGGGCAGCCTCGACGCCGACCTGAAGATCGGCTTCGAACAAGCGGAGACCACCGGCCTGAGGATCACCGGCACGGTCGAGGCTCACACCGCCAAGGTGGCCGATGCGCGCGGCCGCGACCTGCTGGCCTTCGATTCGCTCAAGCTGGCGCTGGCCGACGTGCGCCCGCTGGAATCGGTGTTCCATCTGAGCGAAGTCGCGCTGGTCAAGCCGCAGCTGGCGGTGGCGCGCGATGCGGCCGGCAAGCTCAATCTGCTGGCCACCGATCCATCCACTGGCGCGACCGAGAAGGCGGCGCCGCTGCCGGCCGCCGCGGCGAGCGCTCCGGCCGGCAAGCCGGCGCAAAAGCCGGCCTTGAAAGTGCAGGTCGACAAGCTGGCGCTGGACGGCGGGCGCATCGGCTGGCGCGATGAAACCACCAATCCGGCCGCGGCCGTCGACCTGACCGACCTGGGCATCGACGTCACGGGCGTCGCCTGGCCGATGGAAAAGCCGGCCGCATTCAACGGCAGCACGTCCATTGCCGGCGCCTCGCTCAAGTTCAAGGGCAGCGCCACCGACAAGGTGGCCGACGTGCAGACCGAGGTCGACGCACTGCCGCTGTCGCTGGCCGCGCCTTATCTGGCACAAAGCCTGGAGCCCACGCTGGACGGCAAGCTCAGCGGGCAGATCGACATCGCCTGGGCCCAGCCCGACTTGAAATTCAAGGCGCGCCGCCTGTCCGCCGATGGGCTCGCGCTGACCCAGGCCAAGACCGCGCTGGCGAGCGTCGGCCGCTTCGAGCTGGTCGATGCCGAGGCCGACATGACGAAGCACACATTGAACGTGGCCTCGTTCACCGCGACCAACCCCAAGGTGCGCGTCGAGCGCGACAGCGAGAAGCGCTGGATGTTCGAGCGCTGGCTCAAGACGCCGGCCGGCGGCGGCGCCAAGGAGGCCGAAGCCAAGGTCGCTGCGCCCAAGCCCGCAGGCGCCGAGACGCCGAAACCGGGCGCCAACACCAAGCCCTGGGCGCTGACCATCGGTACGCTGGCGATCGACAACGGTGCGCTTTCCTATGCGGACAAGGCCGGCGTCACCCCGGTGGCCGTCGAAGTCACTGCCTTCAAGCTTCAGGCCCAGAAGATCGCACCTGAAACCAATACGGCGTCGCCGCTGGAAGTCTCGGGCCGCATCGGCTCCGGGCGCTCCGAGCCGGGCCGCTTCGACTACAAGGGCAACGTGGTGCTCAAACCGCTCGCGGCCGAAGGCCGGCTCGAGGTGGCGTCGTTCCCCGCGCATACCTTCAAGGCCTACTACGCGGACGCGCTCAACGTCGACATCCGGCGCGCCTTCGCGAGCTACCGCGGCACGGTGCGCTATGCGACGTCGCCGGCGGGCATGAGCCTGAAGCTGGCCGGCGACACCGCGCTCGACGACTTCCGCGCCAACAGTGTCTCCCTCACGCAGTCGCCCGGTTTCGACCGCAACACCAACCAGTTGCTGAGCTGGAAGACCCTGAGCCTGCGTGGCCTGCAGGTCAGCATGGCGCCCAACGCCCCGCCGAACGTGGACGTGCGCGAAACCACGCTGACCGACTTCTTCGCCCGCGTGATCGTCGACCCGACCGGCCGGCTCAACCTGTCGAGCCTGACCAAGAAGGGCGAGGCCGAGGCGAACGCGGCTGCGGCGGCGGCCGGCGAGGCCAGTACCCGCAAGGGCCCGGGCGGAACCTCCACCACCACGGCCCGGGCATCCGCGCAGAAACCCGCGGGAGGGGCGCCGGTGTCGGCCGAGGAGATGGTCGGCGGCGCACCTCCATCCTCCAAGCCAGTGGCGACCGCAGCAGCGCCCGCTCCGGCGGCCGACGCGGGCCCCGCGCCCATCATCAACTTCGGCCCGATGAGCCTGGTCAACGGCAAGATCGACTTCACCGACCTGTTCGTCAAGCCCAACTACTCGGCCGACCTCAGCGAGCTGACAGGCAAGCTCAGTTCGTTCTCGTCGAACCCGCCCAAGGGCGAGGGCGGCCGCCCCGCGCTGGCAGACCTCGAACTGCGCGGCAAGGCGCAGCAGACTGCGGCGCTGGAAATCACCGGCAAGCTCAACCCGCTGGCCAAGCCGCTCGAACTCGACGTCACCGCCAAGATGCGCGACCTCGACCTCGCTCCGCTGTCGCCGTACTCGGTGCGCTACGCCGGCCACGGCATCGAGCGCGGCAAGATGAGCATGGACGTCAACTACAAGGTTGCGCCGGACGGGCAACTGACGGCCACCAACAAGCTGGTGCTCAACCAGCTGCAGTTCGGCGACGAAGTGGCAGGCTCCACCAGCAGCCTGCCGGTCAAGCTGGCCGTGGCGCTGCTGGCCGACCGCAACGGCGTGATCGACGTCGACCTGCCGCTCAGCGGGTCGCTCAACGATCCGCAGTTCAGCGTCGGTCCGTTGATCTGGAAGGCCGTGGTCAACCTGATCGCCAAGGCCGCGACGGCGCCGTTCCGCCTGCTTACAGGCGGCCTCGGCGGCGGCAGCGACGAATCGAGCGCCATTACTTTCGAGCCCGGCAGTTCGGAACTCGGCGTCACTGCCAAGGAGGGCCTCGACAAGGTCGCCAAGGCGCTGACCGACCGGCCCACGCTGCAGATGACGGTGGTCGGCACCTCCAGCCTCGAGAAGGAGCGCGACGCCTACCAGCGCCAGCGCGTGCGCCAACTCGCCTACGCCGAGAAGCGCCGGGTCGCCGTGCGCGGCGGGGAGACCGGCACCGAGGTGCCGCCCGTCACCGATGCCGAATACCCCGCGCTGCTGACCGCCGTGTACAAGCGCGCTGACATCACCAAGCCGCGCAACCTCGTCGGCCTGGCGAAAGACCTTCCGGTTCCGGACATGGAGAAGCTGCTGTTCGCCAGCGTGCCGGTCGACGAAGAGTCGATGCGCCAGCTCGCGGTCGAACGCGGCGCGGCCGTGCGCGACTACCTGCTCGCGAAGAAGCTGCCCAGCGAGCGCCTGTTCCTGGGCGCCGTGCGCACCAGCGCCAGCGGCGGCGACTGGAAGCCGGGCGCCGAGCTCAGCCTGACCATGAGGTGAGGCGCGGCGATCCGTCCACGGGACTTGGTTTTTTTCTTCAGCTTGCTATATATGTAGTTCGTTAACCTCCCGCCCACGACCCGTGTTCGCCACCGTTTCAGGACGGAATTCAGCGGCCAACCGCAAGTGGGTGAAAATATCGATGTGCGCCGGCCTTTGCCGGCGCCTTCGCTTTCTCTACCAAGACAACGATTTCGCGCAGTGACCTCTACTTCTTCCAAGCCACACGACCTTCAGGCCCTCGACACGCTCACCGGCGGCGCCTTCACCGCGCCGACTTCCGGGGAGCGCGCCGCGCGCATCCGCGACTGGCTCGCGGGCAACCCCGCGCCCGAGCAGATGCAGGAGGTCTTCAAGGAGCTGAGCGGCCGCGACAAGGGCGCCGCGCGCCTGCTGCGCGAAAAGCTCGACGAACTCAAGCGCGCCAAGGGCCAGGAGGCCATCGCCGCCGAATGGGCACAAAAGGCCGAGGCGCTGCTGGGCCAGTCCAAGCTCAACATTGCCGATGCACTGGCCTGGCAGCGCGACGCCGCCAAGGCCGGCGCGCCACTGTCGCGCGAACCGCTGGCCGGCCTGAAGGCCAGGCTGGCCGAACGCGTCAAGGGCATCGAAGACCTGCAGCACCGTGCCCAGGTGCACCGCGAAGCCGCCGTGCTGCTGGCGCAGCGCTTCGAGGTGCTGTCCACCAAGGGCTGGCAGGACGCCCAGGCCGCCGAGGAATCGCTGCGCGCCGACGTGGCCCACTGGCAGCAGCAGGCGGGTGAGATCACGGCTGACGACAACTGGACCAGCCTCGACGCCAAGTTCGCGCCGCAACTCGAATCGTCGAAGTCGCAACTGCTGGTGGTGTCCGACGCATTCCACAGCGCGCTGGCCCAGGCTGTCGCGGCCGCAGCCGATGCCGCCGCACCGCTGCCGCCCGTGCCCGTGTGGGCCGATGAATTGCGCGCTGCGCGCGGCGAGGTCGTGGCGCCAAAGCCCGCCGCCCCCGCTCGCCCCGCCGCCCCCAAGGTCGACCCGGCCGTGCGCGCCGCTGCGCAGGACGCGGTGCAGGCCGCGCTCGCCAAGCTCGAGCAGGAAACCGCCGAAGGCCACGGCAAGGCCAGCGCCGGCGCGGCCGCTGCGCTGCGCGCCGTGCTCAAGGAGCACGGCAAGCTGGTCGAGGCGCCGCTCGAAGCCCGCGTGCATGCCGCGCTGGTGGCCGCCGGCGAACTCGAAGGGTGGCAGCGCTGGAGCGCCGACAAGGTGCGCGAAGACCTCGTCGCAAAGGCTGAAGGCCTGCTCAAGCGTCCCGAAGGCCAGGCCCTCGGCGGCCGCAAGATGCAGGAAACCCTGCGCGCCCTGCGCGACCAGTGGAAGCAGGCCGACCAGGGCGGCGTGCCCAACCACGCGCTCTGGAAGCGCTTCGACGAAGCCTGCAACGAAGCCCACAAGGTGGTCGAGGCCTGGCTCGAGAAGGTCCGCGCCGATGCGGCCGAGCATCGCGCGCACCGCGTCGCGCTGATCGAAGAAGTCAAGGCCTGGGCCGCCGAACATGCCGGCGCCACCGACCTGAAGGCGCACAACCGCGCGCTGCACCAGTTCGCCGACCGCTGGCGGGACGGCGGCCATGTGGGCGAGAAGGTGTTCGCCGAGCTGCAGCCGCAGTGGAACGAAGCCTTTGGCGCGGCCCGCGCACCGTTCGAGGCCGCGCAGAAGGCCAGCGTCGAACGCCGCCAGGCGATGATCGCCGAGGCGATCGAACTCGGCGCCCAGCCGATGCTGCGCATCGATGCCGTCAAGGCGCTGCAGCAGCGCTGGCAGGCCGAGGCGCAGAGCGTGCCGCTCGACCGCCGCCACGAACAGAAAATGTGGGACGCATTCCGCGCGCCCATCGACGAAGCCTTCAACCGCAAGACGGCCGAGCGCGAAAAGGCGTCGTCCGCGATGAGCGAGCACGACCGCCATGTGCTCGACGCGTCCAAGGCACTCGACGCAGCCAATGCCGGCGGCGACGTGCAGAAGATCCGTGCCGCCATTGCCCGGCTGGAAGCCGCGATGCGCGGTGAAGCGCCGCCGCCCGCACCGAAGACCGAGCAGGCCGCCGTTGCGAGCGACGGTCCGTCGGTCGGCGCGACCGAGGTCGAGGCTCCGGGTCAGGCCGCCGCTGAATTCGGCGAAAGCGCGGAGCAGGCGCCGAGCCCGAGCGATGCGGAAGCCTCGCCCGGCACGCACGCAAGCCAGGCGCCTGCCGCTTCGATCGATCTCGTGGCGCCCGTCGACGGTGCCGATGCCTCGGCACGTGCCGATGGCCCGGCGCATGACGCTGGCGAAGCTGCCGCTGTCGAAGCGCCTGCTGCGGCACCGAAGCCCGCGCCCAAGCCCGTCGTGGCCATGCGCGGCGACGACCGCCCCAGCAGCAAGAAGGCCGAAGCGGCGCCCGCAGCCCGTGGTGCAGGTGGCCGGTTCGGCGATCGGCGCGAAGGCGGCCGGCCAGGCGCTGGCGGTCCGGGCCGCTCGAGCGATCGCGGTGCTCCGCGCTCCGATGCACGCGGCGATCGGGGCGCACCTGCCGGCCGTTTCGGTGACCGTCCGCCGCGTTTCGAAGACCGGGGCCCGCGCCTGGGCGATGCAGCCTTCCGCGCGCAGCGCGAAGCACTCGAACGCGCCGACATGGCACTGCGCAAGCTCGCCGCGCAGGCGCATGGCGAAGCGCTGACCCAGGTGCTGGGCGCATGGGAACAGCGCGACGCCAGCCGCCTGCCGAGCATTCAGGAGCTGGGCCGCGCAGTCACGCCCGCCGTGCGCAGTGGCTGGTCGCAAGCCATCGGCTCCGCGCCGACGGCCGCCGCACCCGACGCCGCCGAAGCATTGCTGCGCCTCGAAATGGCAGCCGAAGTGCCGACGCCGGCCGAGCAGCTCGACGCGCGCCGCGCGTTGCAGCTCAAGCTGCTCACGAAGCGTGGCGACCCGGCGCCCGACCAGACCTGGGGCCAGGATGCCGGCAAGGTTCTGGCCGCGGCGCACGATGCCTCCAGCGCGCGACGTTTGCAGAACGCACTGAAGGCGCTGCTGCGCAAGTAAGCGGCCGGCCGAAAGTCAGGGCCACGAAAAAGGCGCCCCCGCGGGGGCGCCTTTTTCTTTGGGGGTTGAATCGAATGTCGATCCGTTCAAACCTTCTCGCCGATGACGGGCGTCTGCACGGCGGCAGCCTGCTCGGCCTGGTAGCCGTCGCCGATCCTGCGCCGGATCAACAGCCCGCCGATGCCCAGCAGCAGGGCGACGGCGCCGGCGATCAGCGTGCCCTTGTCCGTGGCACTCGATGCCGCAGCCTGGTCCTTGCTTTCCATGATCTTCTGCACATCGGCCAGCTTCACCACGGGCTGACCCTTGAGCTTCACTTCGTAGACAAGGTTGTTGTCCGAGGGATCGATGCGTACTTCGACGGATTCGTCGATCAGCGGTTCGAGCTTGCTGCGGCCGATTGCGTAGTCGACGCGCCATTTTTCGGTGCTGCCGTCGGCAACCTTGGCGTCGAGCACGAAATAGTGGCGCGTGGTACTGCCGCCGCGACGGCGCTTGGTGGTTTCGGTGACTTCGCTGCCGCTGACGATCTTGCCGCTCCTGGCAACGAGGTCTTCCACGGCGGCGCCGTGCGTGTCGGAACCAGCCTTGAACTGCGCATAACCTGCCCAACCCAGGATGCCGATGCCGAAAACCAGTGCAAGCCACGCCTTGCCCGTGAGCTGATAGAGCCAATCCCTCATGTTGTTTACCTTTTTAAACGAGTTGTTAACCCGTCTATGGTACCGATGGAGTTGCTATTGAATGAATAGCATGCCAACAAGAGTGGGCGAGCGTTCAGGGACTTTTAGGTATAAAGAATTCATCGAAAAGCGCGAGCACGCCGGGGAAGTCGCGGGCGAAGTTCGGGCGGTTCACGAAGTAGGCCTCGCATGCCACCGCGAAGAACTCGCTGATCGAGGTGGCGCCGTAGGCGTCGAGCCACGGCGCCTCGACGCCGAACCGCTCTGCCTTGATGGTTTGCTCGCGGAAATCCTCGTAAGCGGGCTGCAGCACGGCGAGCCACGCCGCACGGGCTGCGCGTGCACTGCGCTGCCCTGCAAAGCCGGCGGGCAGCGGCGGGCAGCCGTTGGCGTCGCCGCTGCGCATGTCGATCTTGTGGGCGAACTCGTGGATCACGACGTTGTAGCCGCGCTCGCTGGTGATGCTGCTTGCCAGCACGTCGTCCCAGCTCAGCATGACGGGGCCGCGGTCCATGGCCTCGCCGGCCACGACTTCGCCGTACTCGTGCACCACCTGGGCCTCGTCGACCACCTTGCGGCGCGCCACCACCTCGGAGCGGTGCACGACGATGCCGACGAAATCGTCGTACCAGTTCAGCCCGCCCTTGAGATGCAGCACCGGCAGCACGGCCTGCGCTGCGATGGCCAGCGCGACTTCATTGGTGATGGTGAAGCCCTTGGCGCCGTGGAATTCCTTGTCGCGCAGGAATTCGGCCGTCAGCGTGCGCAGCCGCTGCCGGTCGGCGGCGGGCAGGGCGCCGAGGAAGGCGTAGCGGCTGAGCGCGGACTGCCAGGCGGCTTCGGGAATCGGGGGCAGGGCGCGCAGGCGGCGCAGCCACTTGAACATTGGCGGCGGCGCGCGGCTAGCGCAGATCGACGCGCTGTGCGCCGACGGTGGACAGGCACAGCAGCTGCGCGCGCGGCGGATGCGCTGCCGCATCCCAGTCGCTCAGCACGACGCGGCGCAGGCCGTCGCCCAGGTCGTGATCGGCAGGGCGGTGCGTGTGGCCGTGCACCAGCGTGTGGGCGTTCGCCTGCTGCAGCCAGTTGCGCGCGGCGGCGGTGTCGACGTCGGCCCAGATGGTCGAGGGGTTGCGCTTGCGGTCTTCGCTCTGCACGCGCATGGAACGTGCGAGCGCGCGACGCTCTTCCAGCGGCCTGGCCAGGAATGCGGCCTGCCACTCGGGCGTGCGAACCTGCGCGCGAAACTTGAGGTACTCGGTGTCCTCGAGGCAGAGGACGTCGCCGTGGCTCAGCAGCCATCGTTGGCCGTGCAGCACAAGCACCGTGGGATCGTCGAGCAGCGTGAAGCCGCATTGCGCCGCGAACGCGGGGCCGATGAGGAAGTCGCGGTTGCCGCGCATGAAGAACACCGGCAGCCGCTGCGCGGCGCGGCGCAGCAGCTCGGCGCACTGTGCCTCGAAACCAGGGGAGTCGACCGAGTCATCGCCGACCCATACCTCGAACAGGTCGCCGAGGATGATCAGCGCATCGGCCGGCGTGGTCTGCAGGTAACCCTGCCAGGCTTCGAAGGTGGCGGGCTCGCCGGCCTGCAGGTGCAGGTCGGAAATCAGGTCGACCGTGCGCCACGCGGGTGGCGCCACCAGTTCCTTGAACACTGTCGTTGCGACCGCCGCCGGACTCACAGTCACTCGGCGATGACGACGGCCTTCTCGATCACCACGTCTTCGAGCGGCACGTCGTCGTGGAAGCCCTTGCGGCCCGTCTTCACGGCCTTGATCTTGTCGACCACGTCGGTGCCGTTGATGACCTTGCCGAACACGGCATAGCCCCAGCCCTGGGCCGAAGGTGCGGTGTGGTTCAGGAAGCCGTTGTCGGCCACGTTGATGAAGAACTGCGCGGTGGCCGAGTGGGGCGCGCTGGTGCGGGCCATCGCCACGGTGTAGTTGGCGTTCTTCAGGCCGTTGTTGGCTTCGTTCTCGATCTCGGCGCCGGTGGGCTTTTGCTGCATGCCGGGCTCGAAGCCGCCGCCTTGCACCATGAAGCCGGGAATCACGCGGTGGAACACCGTGTTGTCGTAGTGGCCCTTCTTCACGTACGAGACGAAGTTCTCGACCGACTTCGGCGCCTTGGCGGCGTCGAGCTCGAGCGTGATCACGCCGTAATTCTTGATGTGCAGTTCGACTTGGGGATTGCTCATGAGGGGACTCCTGCTTGGGAAATGAAATTACTTCGCCACCAGCGTGGCGGACTTGATGGTGACGGCCTCGAGCGGCACATTCTGCATGCCGCCCTTGTTGCCGGTGGCCACCGCGCGGATCTTGTCGACCACGTCGGTGCCGGCAATGACCTTGCCGAACACGGTGTAGCCGTAGCCGTCGGGGTTGGGCGCGTTGAGCGAGTCGTTGTTCTTCACGTTGATGAAGAACTGAGAGGTCGCGGAATTCGGATTGCCGGTGCGGGCCATGGCGATCGTGTACTTGTCGTTCTTCAGGCCGTTGCTCGCCTCCAGCGGAATGGGCGCGCGCGTGGGCTTTTGCTGCAGGTCGGCCGTGAAGCCGCCGCCCTGGATCATGAAGCCGTCGATCACGCGGTGGAACACCGTGCCGTCGTAGTGCTTGTCCTTGACGTACTGCAGGAAGTTCTCGGCCGACTTGGGCGCCTTGGCTGCATCGAGCTCGACCACGATGTCGCCGGCCGAGGTGGCCAGCTTGACGCGCGGCGCTGCGGCCGTCTGCGCATGGGCCGTGGCTGCGAACGCGAGGGCGGCGGCCACCGCGAGTGCGCTGCGGCGGCTGAATCGGGAGAGGGAGTGGATCGTCAACTGAGGCTCCGTGCGGATGAAGGAACGGGCTGCGCGGCGGGCACCGGTGCGGCGCCCATGCCGGCGGCAGCGATTACTTGCTGGTGCGGCCGACCGGCTTGCGGATGACCGCCGGCGGTGCGGACAGGGTGGCCGCTTCGGCTTCGGCTTTTGGCGTGAAGATCTGGCGGATCAGCACGAGCTTCGGCGCAACGCTCGCGTTGGTGCTGGCGAACTGCTGCGCACGCACGTATTCCTGGGCAGCGAGGCGCGCATACACGTCGCCGAGGTTCTCGTGCGCCGTGGCGTAGTTCGGGTTGAGCTTGATGGCCTGTTCGAGCGCGCCGCGCGCCTGGTCGAACTTGCTTTGCGACGCGTACAGCGCGGCCAGGTTGTTGTAGGGCTCGGACAATTCGGGGAAGTCTTGCGTGAGTTGCGTGAAGGCGGCGATGGCCTCGGCCTGCTTGTTTTGCTCGGTGAGGATCACGCCGCGCAGGAAGCGCATCTGCGGATCGCGCGGCTTGCCGGCGATGTAGGTGTCGGCCTTGGCGAGCGCCTCGTTCGACTTGCCCTGGCGCAGCATCAGGTTCACGTCGTCGTATTCGTTGGCGTGCGCTGCGGAGCCCCACAGGCTGAACAGCAGCGCGAAGGCAATGGAGAGTCTGGAGAATGCGGCGTGCTTCATGAAGCCTCGGCGGAAATGGGGGGAGATGCGGGCTCGGCGGGCTTGGGGAACACCCGCACGCCGCTCGGCAGCAGACGTTTATACTAGGTCGGATTGTAGCCGAGGGGCCATGTCCAACCCCTCGCGACACAGCCCCCGCCACCCCTGAAAAACACCGTCTCTCGCCCGTGCCGCACGTGCGCGAAGCGACGCTTTCCGAGTCTCATGAGTCTGCGCATCTACAACACGCTGTCGCGTGAATTGGAGGAATTCTCCCCATTGCAACCGGGACAGGTGCGCATGTACGTTTGCGGCATGACGGTCTACGACTACTGCCACCTCGGGCATGCCCGCTCGATGATCGCCTTCGACGTGGCGCAGCGCTGGCTCAAGGTGAGCGGCTACCGTGTGACCTATGTGCGCAACATCACCGACATCGACGACAAGATCATCCGCCGCGCCGTGGAGAACGGCGAAAGCATCCGCGCGCTGACCGACCGCATGATCGACGCTCTGCACGAAGACGCCGACGCGCTGGGCATCGAACGCCCCACCCACGAACCCCGCGCCACCGACTACATCCCGCAGATGCTGTCGATGATCGGCACGCTCGAGAAGAAGGGCCTGGCCTACCGTGCCGAGAACGGCGACGTGAACTACGCGGTGCGCAAATTCCCCGGCTACGGCAAGCTCAGCGGCAAGTCGATCGACGAACTGCATGCGGGCGAGCGCGTGGCCGTGCTCGACGGCAAGGACGATCCGCTCGACCCGGTGCTCTGGAAGAGCGCCAAGGCCACCGAGCCCGACGAGGTGAAGTGGGCCAGCGAATTCGGCGCCGGCCGTCCGGGCTGGCACATCGAGTGCTCGGCCATGGCCTGCGAACTGCTCGGTGAGACGCTCGACATCCACGGCGGCGGCGAAGACCTGCAGTTTCCGCACCACGAGAACGAAATCGCGCAGAGCGAGGGTGCCAACGACAAGCCGCTGGCCAACTACTGGATGCACAACGGTTTCATCGTGACCGACAACGAGAAGATGTCCAAGAGCCTGGGCAACTTCTTCCTGATCCGCGATGTGCTCAAGAAGTACGACGCCGAGACCATCCGCTTCTTTGTGCTGCGCGCGCACTACCGCCGCCCGCTCAACTACAGCGACGTGCACCTCGACGATGCGCGCGCCTCGCTCAAGCGGCTGTACACGGCACTCGATCTCGTGGCGCCGGCCGACGTGGCGATCGACTGGACCGACCCGTACGCCGCGCGCTTCAAGGCCGCGATGGACGAAGACTTCGCAACCCCCGAAGCCGTGGCGGTGCTGTTCGACCTGGCAGGCGAAGTGAACCGCACGCAATCGGCCGCCCAGGCCGGATTGCTGAAGGCATTGGGTGGCTGCGTGCAGATCCTGCAGGACGAGCCAAAGGCCTTCCTGCGCGCGGGCACCACGCTCGACGAGGCCACCATCCAGAACAGGATCGACGCGCGCGCCGCAGCCAAGGCCGCGAAGAATTTCGCCGAAGCCGATCGCATCCGCCAGGAACTCCTCGCGCAGGGCATCGTGCTCAAGGATTCGCCCACAGGCACCACCTGGGCAGCTGCACTGTGAACGGAACGACGAACCCCATGCCCGCCACCAAGAAGACCAGCGTTCAGATCTATACGCCGGACTATTGGGAAGAGGCATGCAAGCACCTTTCCCGGAAAGACCGCGTCATGAAGCGGCTCATTCCGAAGTTCGGCGATGCGTGTCTCGAGTCGCGCGGCGACGCGTTCACCACGCTCGCGCGCAGCGTTGTCGGCCAGCAGATCTCGGTGAAGGCCGCGCAGTCGGTCTGGGACAAGTTTGCCGCGCTGCCGCGCAAGCTCACGCCGGCCAACGTGCTCAAGCTCAAGGTCGACGACATGCGCGGGGCAGGGCTCTCGGCGCGCAAGATCGAGTACCTCGTCGACCTGGCCCTGCATTTCGATTCGGGCATGGTCCACGTCGACGCGTGGAAGGACATGTCGGACGAGCTCATCATCGAAGAGCTCGTGGCCATTCGCGGCATCGGCCGCTGGACGGCCGAGATGTTCCTCATCTTTCACCTGATGCGCCCGAACGTGCTTCCCGTGGACGACCTGGGGCTGCTCAACGGCATCAGCGTCAATTATTTTTCCGGCGATCCCGTGAGCCGCAGCGATGCCCGCGACGTCGCCGTGGCCTGGGCGCCATATTGCAGCGTGGCGACTTGGTATATTTGGCGATCGCTGGACCCGGTTCCAGTCGCGTATTGAACAACAGGAGAAGACGTTGGCGAAACGAACCTTCCTCGACTTCGAGCAGCCCATTGCTGAACTCGAAACCAAGATCGAAGAATTGCGCTATGTGCAGACCGAATCCGCGGTCGACATCTCTGAAGAAATCGATCAGCTCGGCAAGAAAAGCCAGCAGCTAACCAAGGACATCTACAGCGACCTGACGCCCTGGCAGATCACCAAGATCGCCCGGCATCCGGAGCGCCCGTACACGCTCGACTACGTCAACGAGATCTTCACCGACTTCGTCGAACTGCACGGCGACCGGCACTTCTCCGATGACCTGTCGATCGTGGGCGGCCTTGCGCGCTTCAACGGCGTGCCTTGCATGGTGCTCGGCCACCAGAAGGGCCGCGACACGAAGGAGCGCACCGCGCGCAACTTCGGCATGAGCAAGCCCGAGGGCTACCGCAAGGCCTTGCGCCTGATGAAGATGGCCGAGAAGTTCAAGCTGCCGGTGTTCACCTTCGTGGACACGCCCGGCGCGTACCCCGGCATCGACGCCGAGGAACGCGGCCAGTCGGAAGCCATCGGCCGCAACATCTTCGAGATGGCGCAGCTCGAAGTGCCGATCATCGTCACCATCATCGGCGAAGGTGGCTCCGGCGGCGCGCTGGCCATCTCGGTCGGCGACCAGTTGGTGATGCTGCAGTATTCGATCTATTCGGTGATCAGCCCCGAAGGCTGCGCTTCCATCCTGTGGAAGACCAGTGACAAGGCGCAGGAAGCGGCCGATGCGCTGGGCATCACCGCGCACCGCCTCAAGGCGCTGGGCCTGGTCGACAAGATCGTGAACGAGCCCGTCGGCGGCGCGCATCGCGACCATCGGCAGATGGCGGCCTTCCTGAAGCGCGCGCTCAACGATGCGTTCCGCCAGGTCAGTGACCTGAAGACCAAGGAACTGCTGGATCGCCGCTACGAGCGTCTGCAGAGCTACGGCCGCTTCAACGACACCAAGGCCGACAGCGTCAGATAACGCGCGGGCGCTGCCATGAACTCCGCTTTCGAACGCGCCATGGCCGCGTTCGAGCCGGCGCATTGGCCGCTGGCGGTGGGGTTCAGCGGCGGCGCGGATTCAACCGCCTTGCTGGCCGCCTGCGCATCGCGCTGGCCGGGGCAGGTGGTCGCCTTTCATGTGCATCACGGGCTGCAAGCCGCGGCCGATGATTTCGAGCGGCATTGCCGCGCGGTGTGCGAACGCCTTGGCGTGCCGCTGGTCGTTCATCGCGTCGATGCGCGGCATGCGCCCGGCGACAGTCCGGAAGACGCCGCCCGCCGCGCCCGATACGCGGCATTCGCCGAGATGGCACGCGCGGACGGGGCGAGGGTGGCTGTCAAATGCGTGGCGCTGGGGCATCACGCCGACGATCAGATCGAAACCCTATTGCTGGCGTTGTCGCGCGGCGCGGGGCTCCCGGGGCTCGCTGCCATGCCAGCGCAGGCGCGACGCAACGGGCTCGACATCCATCGGCCGCTGCTTGCCGTTGCCGGCGCCGACATCCGCGAATGGCTGGCGGGCCGCGGCCTGCCGTGGATCGAAGACCCGACCAACGGCGACGCACGCTACACCCGCAACCGGATCCGCTCCGTGCTGATGCCGGCGCTGGAGCAGGCCTTTCCGCAGTTCCGCGCCACGTTCGCGCGCAGCGCCGGCCATGCCGCGCAGGCGCAGCAGCTGCTCGGCGAACTGGCGGCGCAAGACCTGGAAACCGTGGGCAGCCCGCCGCGCATTGCGACACTTCAGACGCTGTCGCGCGCCCGCCAGGCCAACGTGCTGCGCCACTGGCTGATGCAGTCGCACGGCTGCGCGCCCAGCGCCGCGCAGCTCGACCAGCTGCTCGACCAGATCCGCGCCTGCGCCACGCGCGGCCACCGCATCCACCTCAAGGTGGCCGCCGGTTTCGTCGAGCGGCAGGGCGATTTCCTGCATTGGTACAATATTCCGCCCTCGCCGAAGACTTTGCTCTGACAGCTTGCAGGGCGCCGCCCTCCAGCGGCCCTTTCCCTTTCTCTGATTTCACCCATGGCATTGATCGTTCACAAATACGGCGGTACGTCGATGGGCTCGACCGAGCGCATCAAGAATGTCGCCAAGCGCGTCGCCAAATGGTCGCGCGCAGGCCACCAGATGATCGTGGTTCCGAGTGCCATGAGCGGCGAGACCAACCGCCTGCTCGGCCTGGCCAAGGAACTGGCGCCCAGCAAACCGGGCGTGGCCCATAGCCGCGAGCTCGACATGCTGGCCTCGACCGGCGAGCAGGCCTCGTCGGCGCTGCTGGCCATCGCGCTGCAGGCCGAGGGCGTCGAGTCCGTGAGCTATGCGGGCTGGCAGGTTTCGGTGCGCACCGACAACTCGTACACCAAGGCCCGCATCGAGAGCATCGACGACGAGCGCGTCATGGCCGACCTGAACGCCGGCAAGGTGGTGGTCATCACCGGCTTCCAGGGCGTGGACGACGACGGCAACATCACCACGCTGGGCCGTGGCGGCAGCGACACCTCGGCCGTGGCCATTGCCGCGGCCATGAAGGCGCACGAATGCCTGATCTATACCGACGTCGACGGTGTCTACACGACCGACCCGCGCGTCGAGCCCGATGCGCGCCGCCTGACGACCGTGAGCTTCGAAGAGATGCTCGAGATGGCGAGCCTGGGCTCCAAGGTGCTGCAGATTCGCTCGGTGGAATTCGCCGGCAAGTACAAGGTGCCGCTGCGCGTGCTTTCGAGCTTCACGCCGTGGGACATCGACATCAATGAAGAGGCCAAGTCCGGCACGCTGATCACTTTCGAGGAAGACGAAAACATGGAACAAGCCGTCGTATCCGGCATCGCATTCAACCGCGACGAAGCCAAGATCTCGGTGCTCGGCGTGCCCGACAAGCCCGGCATCGCGTACCACATCCTCGGTGCCGTGGCAGACGCCAACATCGAAGTCGATGTGATCATCCAGAACCTCAGCAAGGACGGCAAGACCGACTTCAGCTTCACCGTGCATCGCAACGAATACGCGAAGACGGTCGACCTGCTGCAGTCGAAGGTCATGCCTTCGCTGGGCGCGACCGAGATCGTCGGCGACACCAAGATCTGCAAGGTCAGCATCGTGGGCATCGGCATGCGCAGCCACGTGGGCGTGGCGAGCAAGATGTTCCGGGTGCTGAGCGAGGAGGGCATCAACATCCAGATGATCTCGACCAGCGAAATCAAGACTTCGGTCGTGATCGACGAAAAATATATGGAATTGGCAGTGCGCGCACTGCATAAAGCCTTCGATCTGGATCAACCGAGCGCTTAAAAATGGCATAATCTCGGCTTCTTTCAGGAACTGTGACCGAGTGGCCGAAGGTGCTCCCCTGCTAAGGGAGTATGGGGTGTAGAGCCTCATCGAGGGTTCGAATCCCTCCGGTTCCGCCAAGATGCCAATGAAAAAGCGCCCTTTCGGGGGCGCTTTTTTATTTTCTGCATCATTGTTTCTACCAATCAGTAGATGGTTGGCGCGGGTTCGAAAGTCAGGTGCGCAGGGCGATCACGCATGCGGTGCCTCTCCTGCCTGTGCCGCGCAAGACCTCAGACTGCGGCCCACTCCAGCGCCTGGCCCACGCAGTCCAGCGCGGCGGCGAGCTCGGCGTTGGTCGCCAGGCCGAAGCCGAGGCGGAACACGTGAGGCTCGTCGCCGAACCAGGGGCCCGGCGCCAGCCGAACACCACGTTCGTGCAATGCCGCCTGAAGGCGCTGCAGCGCCGCATCGTCATACACCTGCGGCTTCAGCCGCACGCAGCACAGCGCGCCGGCGTCCGGACGCATCCATTCGATTCGCGCGGCGTGGCGGCCGACCCAGGCTTGGAGCGTTGCCAGGTTGTGTGCGAGATGCCGCCGCCGCGCGCCGACGATGTGCTCCCCTTGCTTCAGAACCGTGACCGCCAGTGCCTCGTCCAGTGGCGAGCACGAGATCACGGTGTTGAACTTTGCCGTGACCAGCGATTGCCGCAGCGCCGCGTCGCGCACGATCGCCCAGCCGATGCGCAGCCCCGCGGCGCCATGGCATTTGGAGAGCGACGCCACCGTGACAATCCGCGGCCCCAACGCACTGGCGCTTGGCAAGGTCGAATCGTCGCCATAGGCCGCCTCGCGATAGGTCTCGTCGACGATCAGCCAGGCGCCGGGCGCATGCGTGCGAATCAGTTCGGCCACTTCGCGCAGCGTCGACGCCGGGATGGCGACACCCGAGGGGTTCTGCGGCGAAGCGAGGCTCACGATGCGGGTCTTCGGCGACAGCAGTGCGCGCAGCGCCTCGGGGTCGAGCCGGTAGCCAGCGTCGAAGTTCAGCGGTAGCGAGCGCACGGTCGCGCCGACCGCACCGAGCGTATTGCGCGCGAGCGGAAAGGCCGGTTCGGCGATCACCGCTTCGTCGCCTGGTCCGCAGAGCGTGAAGGCAAGGAGAAACAGCGCATGCATCCCGCCGACGGTGACGACCACATCGTCGGCGTCCACGCCGTGGCGGGCGGCGATCTGCGCGCGCAGCGCCGCACTACCTGCAGCGGTGCCGTAGCCCAACTGAAGCGCGCCGATCTCCGCCAGGTTCGAGCCGAGCAGTTCGCCGAGCCAGAGGTTCGGTCCCACGCTCTCGGCCAGGTCGTGGCGCGGCGCGCTCGAGACCAGCGAGATGATGTCGTCGTTCGGAAATCGATCCATGGTTTCTCGTACTCGTCTTGTGTGGCTGCCGTCGATGGTGCAAGCTCACGGTTCAAGATAACAGCCACAGTTTTCGAAAATTGCAACCAGCACAGTTAATGCCATGACGCTCGAAACCCATCCCGCCGGCGATGCCGATCTGCAGCCCGCCACGCGCTTCCGCTACGAAGAGCTCGCCGATTTCATCGCCGGCCTCATCGGGAGCGGCACGCTGCCCGCCGGTAGCCGCGCGCCATCGCTGCGCGAGATCAGCGCGCAGCACCGCACGAGCCTGAGCACCGCGGTGCAGGCCTACCGGCTGCTCGAAGACCGCGGCGTGCTCGAGGTGCGGCCGCAGTCGGGCTACTACGTGGCCAGGGCACCGGCGGCGCTTCCGCTGCCGGCGCCCACGCGGCCGCCGCTGCGCCCAACCAAGGTGGCGGTGTCGAACCTCATGCTGCAACTGCTCGAGAACGCATCGAACGAGGCTTACGTGCCGCTGGGCTGCGCCATTCCGAGCGCGCGAATCCTTGCCTCCTCCAAGCTCGACCGCATCCTCGCGCGCACCGCGCGCGTGAAGGGCGCGCAGCTCAACACCTATTCGCCGCCGCGTGGCGAACTGCCGCTGCGCATGGAAATTGCGCGCCGTGCCATGCGCTTCGGACAGGCGTTGTCGCCCGACGCCATCGCCGTCACCTGCGGCTGCACCGAAGCGCTGGCGCTTGCGCTCGACGCCGTCACCGAGCCTGGCGATGCGGTCGCGATCGAATCGCCGACTTACTTCGGCCTGCTGCAGGTGCTGCGCATGCGCGGCCTCCAGGTGGTGGAGCTGCCTACCGACGCCAGCACCGGCGTGGTGATCGATTCGCTGCGCGACGTGCTCGCCGCGGGCCAGGTGGGCGCCTGCGTGCTGGCCTCGAGCTTCCAGAATCCGCTGGGGTTCACGATGCCGATCGAGAATCGCCGCGAGGTGTTGCGCCTGCTCGCGAAGCACCGCGTGCCGCTGATCGAGGACGACGTCTACGGCGACATCCATTTCGGCGAGGAGCGCCCGATTCCTTTCAGCGCGCTGGACCGCCACGACAACACCATCTACTGCGGTTCGTTCTCGAAGACCCTGGCGCCGGGCTACCGGATCGGCTGGATCGTGCCGGGCCGCCACATGGCGCGCGTGCTCGAGAGCAAGTTCGCATCGACCCTGGCCACGCCGGTGCTGACGCAGGCTGCGCTTGCGGACTTTCTCTCGAACGGCGACTACGACCGCCACCTGCGCCGCTTGCGGCGCGAGTTCGCCGACACGCTGGAGCGCATGTCGCGCGTGATCGAGCAGGCCTTTCCGCCGGGGACCAGGATCACTCGGCCAGCGGGCAATTTCGTGCTGTGGGTCGAACTGCCCAAAGCGCTCGACACGCGTGCGCTGTTCGCCCAGGCGCTGAAGAAGGGCGTGTGCTTCGCGCCCGGCGTGGTGTTCTCGGCGAGCGGGCGCTATGCCCACTGTATGCGCCTGAGTGGCGGCTACGGCTGGGATGCGCGCATCGAGAAGGGCCTGCGCACGCTGGGAGCGCTCGCGACGAAGGCGCCGCGCTGATCGAGGAGGCTGCGGGCGGCGCTACCGCGACCAATCGCCAGGATGCCGAGCGGCAGCCGCCCGAGGCGCTGCGTCGTGGCTCAGTAGGCTCCGCGCGACTCGGGCGCGACGGCAGCGCCAGCAACGGCAGGCGCGCCGAGAAAATCGGCGGCCAGCTTGCGCGCGGCGCTTGCGTACAGCAGCACGTCGACACCGACCGCGACGAAGGTGCAGCCCAGTTCAAGGTAGCGCCGCGCGAGCTTCGGGTCCGAGGTCAGCGTGCCCGCGGCCTTGCCGGAGGCCACGATGGTCCGCATCGCGCTCTCGATCGCCGCTTGCACTTCGGGATGGCCGGGTTTTCCGCGGTGGCCCATCGAGGCGGCGAGGTCGGCCGGGCCGATGAAGACGCCGTGCACACCATCGACTGCGCAGATCTGCGCGAGGTTGCCGAGCGCCTGCACAGTCTCGGCCTGCACCAGCAGGCAGACCTCGTCGTCGGCCGCGTCGAGGTAGTCCGTGCGCGCGCTCCACTGCGATGCACGCCCGACAGCGCTGCCCACCCCGCGGATGCCTCGCGGCGGATAGCGGGTGGCCGACACCAGCGCGCGCGCCTGGTCGGCCGTGTCGACCATCGGCACCAGCAGGTTCCTGGCGCCGATGTCGAGCAGCTGCTTGATCAGTGCCGTCTCGCCATTCACCGCACGCACCACGGGCTGGGCCGGATGCGGCGCTACGGCCTGCAATGCGGCCAGGGTGGAGCGCAGGTCGTTGGGGGCGTGCTCCCCGTCGATCAGCAGCCAGTCGAAGCCGGTGGTCGCGCTGACCTCGGCCATGTACGCGTCGGCCATCGAGAGCCAGAGGCCGACCTGGGGCCGGTGCGCGGCCAGTGCCGCCTTGAAGGGGTTGTGAGCGGGCATGGTGGCTTGTCGAAGAAAGAAAAAGTGTCGGTGCCGAGAAAAGGAATCAGCTCACGATGCCGAGATGCCAGGGCACGAACTCGTGGTCGCCGAGGCCCAGCGTCTCGCTCTTGGTCGGATCGCCGGAAGCGTGGCGCAGGATCTGCTCGAAGATCTGCTGGCCCAGTTCGGGCACGGAGAGTTCGCCGTCGATCACCACGCCGCAATTGATGTCCATGTCTTCTTCGAGGCGGCGGAACATCGGCGTGTTGCTCGCGAGCTTGATCGTCGGCGCGGGCTTGCTGCCGAACATCGAGCCGCGCCCGGTGGTGAAGCAGATCAGCTGCGCGCCACTGGCGATCTGGCCGGTGGCTGCCACCGGGTCGTAGCCCGGCGAGTCCATGAAGACGAAGCCGGGCTCGGTGATCGGCTCGGCGTATTCGTACACCGCGCGCAACGGCGTGGTGCCGCCCTTCATGGCCGAGCCCAGTGATTTTTCGAAGATGTTGGCCAGGCCACCGGCCTGGTTGCCATGGCCCACCACCCCGTTGAATTGCGCGTTCTGACCGGCCGTGTAGCGCTCCCACCAGGCGAGCCGGTCGAGCAGCTTCTGTCCGACCTCGGGGGTGGCGGCACGCCGCGTGAGCATGAACTCCACGCCATGGATCTCGGGCGTCTCCGAGAGGATGGCGGTGCCGCCGTGGCGCACCAGCACGTCCATCGCCGCGCCCAGCGCAGGATTCGCCGTGATGCCCGAGAAGCCGTCGGAGCCGCCGCACTCCAGGCCGATCTTCAGGTGGTGAGCGCCGACCCGCGAGCGCTGCGCGGCATTGGCCTCGGGCAGCATCTCCTCGATCGCTCGGATGCCGGCCTCGATGGTCTGGCGCGTGCCTCCCACTTCCTGCATGACCAGCGTGCGCATCAGCCGGCCTTGCTCGAGCCCTTGCGAGTCGACCAGCGCGTCGACCTGGTTGCGTTCGCAGCCCAGGCCCACGATCAGCACGCCGGCCAGGTTGGGATGGCGCGCATAACCCGCCAGCGTGCGGCGCAGCAGGTCGAAATGCTCGCTCGGCGACGACATGCCGCAGCCACTGGTCTGGGCGAAGGCGGCCACACCATCGACGTTCGGAAATGCCGCCATGCGCTCGGGCGTGAAATGCGCGGCGATCCGCTTGATCACCGTGGCGGAGCAATTGACCGACGACAGGATGCCGATGAAATTGCGCGTGCCCACCTGACCGTCGGGCCGCACGAAGCCCATGAAGGTGGCGCGCTCGGCCTCGGGCACGAAATCCACCGGGCGCACGTCTTGGCAGAAGGCCGGGTCGCGGTAGCTGTCGACCAGCGTGAGGTTGTGGCTGTGCACGTAGTCGCCCGCCTGCAGGTCGCGCGAGGCCACGCCGATTACCGTGTCGTACTTCTTCACTTGCTCGCCGGCCGGGATGGCGCGCGCGGCGATCTTGTGGCCCGCCGGGATCTGCGCCCGTGCGCGCACGCCGAACTCGGCAATCGCCTCGCCCAGGGCAATGGCGGTCTTGGCGACCAGCACGTTGTCGTTCGGATGCAGGCGAAGCAGGGGGCTGTCGTTCATGGGATGGCGTGGGGAGGATTCAGGCTGGATTCGGATGCCGGCGGACGAGGGGGCGTCAGCCCTTTTCCATCAGTTCCTTGAGGTTGAGTTTGCGGATCAGGTCGGTCTCCTGTCGGTACACCGACTGTACGTAGTTGCGGTAGTCGGGGCCGTCCTGGTACATGACCGGCGCATCGATGCTCTCGGCCACTTTGCGGAATTCTTCGCTCTGCACGGCGACGCGGAAGGCGTCGCGCAGCCGCTTCTCGACCGCGGACGGCAGGCCCTTGGGTGCGCCGATGCCGTTGGGGGCCTCGACCACCACGTCATAGCCGAGTTCCTTGAGCGTCGGCGTGTCCTTGAAGCGCGGCGTGCGCGCCTCGCCCCAGGTGGCGAGCAGGCGCAGCTTGCCGCTTTCCACGTGCGGTGCCCACGAGCTGCTGTCGGCCAGCATGTCGACCTGTTCGCCCAGAACGTCCTGCAGCGCGGCCGAGCCGCCCTTGTAGGCGATGGCGTTGAACTTCACGCCGGCCGCTTGCGCGAACTGCTCCATGCCCACGTGCGTCGCGCCGCCGATGCCGGCGTGCGCATAGCTGATGGCGCCGGGGCGCGCCTTGGCCTGCGCCACCACGTCGCGCAGCGACTTGAACGGCGAGCGTGCCGGCACGGCGATGCCGAAGGTCTGTCCCGAGGTGCGCGCGAGATAGGTCAGGTCGGTGAGCGGATCCAGCTGCACGGTCCCGATCTGCGAGAAGCGCGTCACCGAGATCGGAATCTGCCCGATGGTGTAGCCGTCGGGCCGCGCCGATGCCAGCGCCTTGGTGCCGATCATTCCCGAGGCGCCCGCGCGGTTCTCCAGCGCGATCGGCTGGCCGAGCTCGCGCGCGGCAACCTGGCAGATGATGCGCATCGAGCGGTCCGCCGTGCCGCCGGCCGGCCACGGGCAGATGAAGGTGATGGGGCGTTCGGGATATTCGGCGGCCAGCACGCGCGCCGGTGCGGTGCCAAGGGCTGCGGCGCCGAGGCCGCCCAACACGAACTGGCGCCGTGCCACGCTGTGGGGGATCTTCATCGTTGTCTCCGGAAGAATAGTTGTTCGGTCAGCGAGTTGGATTGTTCCGGAGACAATCATTGCAATCCAATGAAATAGCGGACTCGCTTCATGGCCCAGAGGTTATGAAGAAAAAAGCGTCCCTCCAAGCCCCATGAGCCAGATCGACCGCGTCCTGCGTTCCAACCTCAAGCTGCGGCACCTGCAGATGCTGGTGGCCCTCGATCAGTTCAGGCACCTGGGCCGCGCCGCTGAATTCCTGTCGGTGACGCAGCCGGCGGTGTCCAAGTCGCTGGTGGAAATCGAACGCATGTTCGGGCTCGCGCTGTTCGAGCGTTCCACGCGTGGCACCGAGCCCACTCCTTATGGCGACAGCGTGGTCCGCTTTGCGCGCTCGGTGCTGGCCGACTACGACCGCACACGCGACGAGATCGCGGCCGTCGCGAGCGGCGCCGCCGGGCGCACCAGCGTCGGCGCGATGGTGGTGGCCATGCCGGTCCTGGTGGCGCGCGCGGTCGAGATGCTGAAGGCGCGCTCGCCGCACACCACGGTGCTGGTGGAAGAGGGCGACCTCACGCGCCTGCTGCCCAAGCTGCGCCTCGGCGAGCTCGATCTTTTCGTCGGCCGTCTCGAACCGGGCTATGCCGCGCCGGACCTCGAGACCGAGGCACTCTACGAAGAGCCCATGACGGTCGTGGTGCGCCCTGGCCACCCGCTGCTCGAGAAGCGCCGCCCGGCCTGGACCGATCTCGCCAGGGTGCCTTGCGTGATGCCGCCGCCCTGGGCATCGCTGCGCGTCAAGCTCGACCAGATGTTCTTTCGCGACGGCGTGCAGCCGCCGGTGGACATCGTCGAGTCGGCCTCGTTCCTCGCGCAGATGTGCTTCCTGCAGCAGCGCGACGCGGCGGCCTTCATGGCCCACTCGGTGGCCTGGTATTTCGAGCAGCAGGGCGCGCTGAAGGTGCTGCCATTGAAGGTGCCGATCGATCTGCCGCCGGTCGGGCTGATCACCATGCGGGGCAAGCGGCGCACGCCCAGCACCGAGCAGCTGATCGAGTGCCTGCGGCGCGCGGTTCCGTCGAAGCCGAAGCGAAGGTAACCGTGATGCGCGGACGGCCGGGCGATCTCATGCCGCCCGGGTCTCCCGCTGCAGCGGCAGCCACAGCACGAACCGCGTTCCCGTCGGCTTCGATTCCCAACGGACCACAGCCTTGATCGCCTGCGCCCGCCGCCGCTGGTTCTGCAGGCCCCGTCCAGACGGATTGCCCATCACCTTCTGGACGTCGAAGCCCTGGCCGTTGTCCTCGATCGTCACCTGCACACCCGCGCCTTCCAGCGAGGTGCCAACGCGTATCTCCGTGGCGCGCGTGTGCCGCAGGATGTTCGCGATGCTCTCCTGCACGATGCGCAGGATGTGCAGCGCGCTCGAGGGATCGAGCCAGCCCAGGGCCGGCAACTCCTGCACTTCCCATCGCAGCGAAACACCGGTGCCTTCGAGCCGCGGCTCCAGCCGGTAGCGCAGCGTGGCCAGCAGCAGCAGCAGGTCGGCTTCGACCGGCTCCAGGGAGTCGAGCGCGAGCCTCAGGTCGTCCAGGCAGCTCTTGAGGATCTGCGAGACCTTGTCATCGCTCATGCCGCCGCTCTCGACCGAGCGGATGGCGCTGATCAGCGAAGAACCGAGCCCGTCGTGCATGTCCTGCATCAGGCGTTGGCGCTCGTCGCTGATGGTCTGCAGGCGCTCGACCTCGCGCAGCCGCTGGTGGCTCAGCTCGAGTTCGGTCTCGCGCTTCTGCAGGCGCTGCGCAAGGCTCGCGTTGAGCTGCTCGACCTCACCGATGGCATGCATGTAGCGGCGGTACATCAGCACGCCGAAGACGCTGAAGGTGACGGCGTTGGTGTACGCCCCCATGTACCAGCCTTCTGGGCTGATGAAGTTGTTCTGCAGCAGCCAGTCGATAAGGCCCAGCAGCACGCAGATGCCGATCCCGACCGCCACCAGCCGACCTTCGTTGGAGCGGCGCCATGCACTGATGCCGCCCACCAGGCAGACCACCGCGCCCAGCAGTGCCGCGGCCGCGTAGATCAGCGGCGTCACCCGGGGAGTGTTCTGCACGATGGACAGGCCGGGCATCGTGACGATGCCGATGGCGGTGGTTGCCACGACCACGCCATAGGTCAACCCTTCGAGCTGCCGACCGTGCAGTTGGCGCAGGAAGAAGTGCACCACCATCACCAGCCAGAAAAGCGAGTTGACGGTCAGCCATGCGAACCAGTCGTTCGCGATCGGCAGGCTCACGTAGAAATGCAGCCCTCGCATGAAGGAGGTGGCCGCGAGATTGAAGAACAGCAGGTAGCCCGTTTCGTCGCGACGCCTGAACCACACGAACAGGGCGAACACACCCACGGCCATGAAGGCCGCACTGAGCAGCGCCGGCAGTTCCTGCTGCAGCCACTGGCGCATGCCGTAGCGGCCTCTCAGCGCGTTGATGGGGCCGATCCACAGCGAGGACAGCGCCACCTGCGCGCCCCGGGTGTGCTCCAGGCGCAGGAGGATCTCGCTGGGCGGCTTGCTGCCGGCGCCGTCGTCCAGCTGGACCCACAGCGGAGTGCGGGTGCTGTTCCATAGCGGACCCGACTCCTGCGCACGGTGGACCAGATGGCCATCGGCGTAGACCGCGATGGTGCCGTCGGTCTTGATCCGGATGCCATACAGCGCAAGCGGCCCGGGGTTGGGCGGCAGGCCGCGCACGGACAGCCTGATCCAGGTCGTGCGCGTCGTCCTTGTGGAAGTGGCCTCTGCCTGTCGCAGCAGCGCGATGGGAAGGGCGAGGGGCAGTTCGACCTGCTTCCAGGTGTTCGGAAGGGCGCTGCTGCTCTGTATAGGCGCTGGATTGCTGAAGCCAGGCGCATCGTCGACCTGCCAGTCGGCCCGCGTGAGGTGCAACAGCGCATCGGACTGCTGCGAGCCGACCGTTCCGACCAGCAAGGCACCGATGACGCCCAGCAATGCCATCGAAACGACGAGCACCACGTTGGCGAAGAAGGGCGCGGTACGGTAGGTCAAGGGAAGTTCGGATGGGCAGCGTTCAGAACCGACGCGAACGAGATGTAACCTATTTTCTCATTTTGTAATCCAACTTCTAGACGTGCGCCGTCGTGCATTCACGACAAGGTGATTCAGGAGTAACTATATGTATGGTTAAATCCCCGCAACTATCGCGAAGAAGACGAGGGATTGCATGAAGCTGCTGCTGAGCATTGTGTTCGCCGCCGTGGGCCTGGCCGGGTGCGCCAGCGCACCGCCGACACCCACCGAACCCGGAACGGGCACAGGCACTTCCTATGTGCCCATGGTCGCCATGGAGGGCGTGGACAAGGCGCGCTACGACAACGACGTGGCGGCATGCCGCGCGGCATCGAACCGCATCACGGCCCGCAGCGAAACCGGCGACGCCATGTGGGGTGCGCTGGGCGTCGGGCTGATCACGGTGTACGGACAGGGCATCGTCGCCGCCGCCTCCTACACCGGCATCACCGCCGCCGTCATCGACTGGAACGGCCGCCCCGACGCGGAACTGATCGCCGAGCACCAGCAGATCGCCATCGTGCATTGCATGGCCAAGCGCGGCTATCGCAACCTCGACCCCAACGTGCGCGAATCGTTCTACGGCAACACCTTCACCCCGGGCGTTATTGCGAAGCCCCGCCGCACCGGGATCGACACCTACAACGTCGAGACGCTCGCCAAGGCTGGCCGCTGCAACCTGCAGCCGCGCGCCGAACTCACGGCCAAGGGCCCCGGCTACGAGGCCTACAACGTGCCCTGCGACAACGGCGGAACCTGGGCCGTGCGCTGCGAGTTCGGCCAGTGCCGCGTGCTGGCGCAGGCGCCAACCCGCCGCTCCTGAGCTTCGGCGGCCCCGCGCGGGCCCGGCAAGCTCACTTGACGATCATTCCCTTGAGCGCCGGGTCGGGCGGCGGCGGCTTGAGCTTCATCTGCCGCATCGTCTTCACCAGCAGCTGCGCGATCATCACGTTGCGATGCCGCTTGCTGTTGGCCGGCACCACGTACCAAGGCGCGTGATCGGTCGATGTGGCGCCCAACGCGGTCTCGTAGGCCTGCTGGTAGGCGCTCCACTTGGTGCGCACCCCGAGGTCGTCCATGCTGAACTTCCATTGCTTGCCGGGCGTATCGATGCGGGCCTGCAGGCGCTCCCGCTGCTCGTCCTTGTCGATGTGCAGCATGCACTTGACGACCACCGTGCCGGTTTCGGTGAGCAGCCGCTCGAAGTCGTTGATTTGCGCGTAGCGGCGCTTCGCCTCGGCCTTTTCGATCCAGCCCTCGACCACGGGCACCAGCACGTCTTCGTAGTGGCTGCGGTTCCACACCATGATCTCGCCGGTGCGCGGCACGGCGGCATGGCAGCGCCAGAGGTAGTCGTGTGCGCGTTCTTCGTCGTTCGGCGCCTTGAACGCCGTCACGCGCACACCCAGCGGCGAGGTGCGCGAGAACACCCAGCGCACGGTGCCGTCCTTGCCGCTGGTGTCCATGCCCTGCAGCACCAGCAGCAGCTTGCGCCGCCCCTCGGCGTGCAGCACGTCCTGCAACTCGTCGAGCTCGACGGCCAGCGCATCGACTTCGGCGCGCTGCAAGGCCTCGTCGCCGTGGCAGAACGGCGTGTCGTCGGGGTCGACGTGCGAGAGCCTGAACTTGCCGCCGACGCGGTATTTCTTGAAGCTGGCCATGAAGCGGGACTCCGTGAAGAAAGAGAGCCGACAGCGTACCCGATCGATCAGCGCTCGTCGTCTTCGGGGGGCAGGGAGGCGCTCCAGCGGTTGTCCCAGTCGGCATGCTGGCGCGCGCCGTCGAGCTCGCGCCGGTCGCGCTTGGTGGGGCGGCCCTGTTCGATGGCCAGGGCCGGCTCGGTGCCCGCGCGGCGCTGCTCCCGGAAGGCGGCCTGCGCCGCGAGGCTTTCGGCTGTCTCCTCGTAGAGCTGCTGTGCCACCGGCGCCGGCCCGCGCTGGCCGCTGAGGCCGCGCACCGTCACGGTCCGCGTCAGCGGGCCCATGCGCATGGCCACGGTGTCGCCGGGCTTGACCTCGCGCGAGGCCTTGGCGACGTCGCCGTTCACCTGCACGCGGTTCTTTCCGATTTCCTCCGCGGCCAGCGAGCGCGTCTTGAAGAAGCGAGCGGCCCAGAGCCATTTGTCGATGCGCAGACGGTCCATGGATGTCGATGAGTGGGTATCAGGAATTGTGCCCCGACAGCGGCAGATGCACGACCGCGTCCAGCCCGATCACCTGTTCGGCCCCGCCCTGCGCATCCGGCGCGCTGCGGTTGTCGAGGCTGATGCGCCCGCCGAGCGCCAGCACGATCTCGCGGCAGATCGCCAGCCCCAGCCCCGAGCCGCTCGACGCGCTGCCGGCGGAGAAGGGCGCGAACAGGCGCTGCCGCAGCTCGGGCGAGATGCCGGGGCCGCAGTCGCGCACGGTGAGCACCGCGTCCTCGCCCTCGGCGCGCACCGCGACCGAAAGCGTAGCCCCCGTGGGGCTCTGCTTGATCGCGTTGTGCAGCAGGTTGCGCGTGAGCTCCTGCAGCATCCAGTGATGGGCGCGCACCGGCACCGGCTCGCCGGTGGCGAGTTCGAAATCGAGCGCCTTGTCGGCCACCAGCGGCGACAGGTCGAGCGCGATCTGCCGCGCCACCTCGGCGAGGTCGAGCGTCACCGACTCCGGCTGCTGGCGCAACTGCTCCACCTTGGCGAGCGACAGCATCTGGTTGGCCAGCGTGGTCGCGCGCTCCACCGTGTGGCTGATCTCGCCGAACGCCTGCTCGGGAGCGACGTCGCCGCGCCGCGCCGACTGCACCTGGGCCTTCAGCACGGCCAGCGGTGTGCGCAGCTGGTGGGCGCTGTCGCGCACAAAGCGCTTCTGGTGGTCGAGCAGCCGCTGCAGCCGGCCCATCACCTGCGTGGTGGCGTCGATCAGCGGGCGCAGTTCGCGCGGCGCATCGGGTGCGTCGATGGGCGAGAGGTCGTCGGCCGGCCGCTTCTCGAGGGCCTCTCCCAGTTCGCGCACCGGCCGCGTGGCGCGCTGCACCACGAACACGGTGACCAGCGCGATCACGCCCATCAACAGCAGCTGGCGCCACAGCATGTCGAGCAGCAGCTTGCGCACCAGCGTTTCGCGCAGCTCCAGCGTCTCGGCCACCTGCACCACGGCCATGCCGCGGCCGTTCGCGCTCGCCACCGGCTGCAGCAGCACCGCGACGCGCACCGGCTGGTTGCGGAACCGGTCGTCGTAGAAGTCGACCAGCGCCGCATACGCGCCGCGGTCCGGAATGCGGCCGCGCCAGAAGGGCAGCTCGGCAAAGCCCGAGATCATCTCGCCGTCGAGTGCCGAGACCCGGTAGAACAGCCGGCTGCGGTTGTCGGCCTCGAAGGCCTCCAGTGCGGAGTAGGGCACGATGGCCCGCAGCCGCGCCATGTCGTCGTAGCCCTCCACGTCGAGCTGTTCGCCGATGGTCTTGGCCGACGCGAGCAATGTGCGGTCGTAGGCGGTGGTGGCGGCCGCGAGGCTCTGGCGGTACAGGCTCACGCTGTTGATCACGATGAACACGGCAATCGGCGCGAGGATGCCGAGCAGCAGCCGCGCGCGAAGCGAGGAAACGCGGATCATGTTTCCGGGCGCAGCAGGTAGCCCAGGCCGCGCATGGTCATCAGCACGGCGCCGGTGCCCACGAGCTTCTTGCGCAGGCGGTAAACAACCACCTCGATGGCTTCGTACTGCACGTCGGCCTCACCCGGAAACACCAGCTCGAACAGGCGCTCCTTGGTGACGGCGTGGCCGGGCTTCATCATCAGCGCCTTCAGCAGCGCCAGCTCGCGCGGCGTGAGTTCGAGCAGTTCGGCTCGGTTGTAGATGGCGCCGTTGTCGGGCTCGAAGCGCAGCCCGCCGATCTCCTGCGGGTTGAGCCCGGCGTCCTGCCCCGCGACGCCGTGGCTGCGCCGGCGCAGCGCGCGGATGCGGGCTTCCAGCTCGTCGAGGTCGAAGGGCTTGGGCAGGTAGTCGTCGGCGCCGGCGTTGAGGCCGACGATGCGGTCGCCGACCGTGCCGCGCGCGGTCAGCAGCAGC
The DNA here is from genome assembly GCF_001425205.1 of Variovorax sp. Root411. GTDB lineage: Bacteria > Pseudomonadota > Gammaproteobacteria > Burkholderiales > Burkholderiaceae_C > Variovorax. Next base: position 777,349 of record NZ_LMDW01000016.1, on the reverse strand, counting down.
ACCGGCGTGCGCAAGCCTTCGGCGCGGGCCTGCGCCAGCACCTGCAGGCCGTCGAGGTTGGGCAGGCTCAGGTCGAGGGCGACCACGTCGGGCTCGATGGCGCGCCACTGGGCAACGGCTTCGGCGCCGTCGCCGCAGACGCGCACGTCGATCCGGCGGCGCCCGAGGGTGCGCTGCAGGGTGATTTGCATCGAGGGATCGTCTTCGACCAGCAGCAGCTTCATACGGTGGCGGCAGGGGTGGGCACTTTGGTGTTTTCCCCAGTCTGGCGGACAGCCAACTGACAGCGGGGCGGCGCATGATAGCGCTCAGCTCCAAGTCAGTTACCTTTCAAGTTCCTTCCATTTCCAGGAGACACGCAATGCGTCGCGACACCTTTCTGAAGTCATTGGCCGCACTGGCCGCCACCGGGGCCCTGCCACTGTCGGCCCTGGCGGCCGCCAACGTCAAGATGATGATCCCCGCCAACCCGGGCGGAGGATGGGACACCACCGGTCGCGCACTTGGCAAGGCGCTGAGCGATGCCAAGGTGGCCGACACCGTCACCTACGACAACAAGGGCGGCGCCGCCGGCGCGCTCGGCCTGGCCCAGTTCGTGAACGGCTCCAAGGGCGATGCCAACGCGCTGATGGTCATGGGCTCGGTCATGCTGGGCGGCATCATCACCGGCAAGCCGCCGGTCAATCTGTCGCAGGCCACGCCCATCGCCCGCCTGACCACCGAATACAACGTGTTCGTGCTGCCGGCCAACTCGCCGCTCAAGAGCATGAAGGACGTGGTCGACCAGCTCAAGAAGGACCCGGGCAGCGTCAAGTGGGGCGGCGGCTCGCGTGGCTCCACCGAGCACATCGCCGCGGCCATGATCGCGCAGAAGGTGGGCGCCGATCCGTCCAAGATCAACTACGTCGCCTTCCGTGGAGGCGGTGAAGCCACCGCCGCCATCCTGGGCGGCAACGTCACCGTCGGCGGCAGCGGCTACAGCGAGTTCGCCGAGTACATCGCCGCCGGCAAGATGAAGGCCATTGCCGTCACCTCCGCGCAGCGCCTGCCGGGCATCAACGTGCCCACGCTCAAGGAACAGGGCATCGACGTGGAGATCGGCAACTGGCGCGGCGTGTACGGCGCACCCGGCATCTCGGCCGAGCAGCGCAAGGCGCTGACCGACATGGTGCTGGCCGCGATGAAGAGCCCGTCGTGGGCCGAGTCGCTCAAGAAGAACGACTGGACGTCCGCCGTGCTGTCGGGCGAAGCCTTCGCCAAGTTCGTCGATGACGATTTTGCGAGCCTGCGCGCCATCATGACCAAGTCCGGCATGGTCTGAATCGGGCTCGCCCCCAGGCTGCGCGCACTTCGTGTCGCTTCGCCAACCCCCTGCCGGGGGCAACACCTGAGGCCCGGCAAAGCCGGTTCCTCGGTGTTCCCCGAAGGGGCTCTCTTTCCCCCGACTGCGGGAGCAAAAAATGACAACTCCAGACTCCTCGGCCCCGCCGCAACCCACGGCCACATGGCCGCAAACCCTGGTCGGCGCCGGCGTGCTGCTGACCGGCCTCGCGCTGGCCTTCGGCGCCATCGGCATTTCTTCCGAAGCCGGCTACGGCGGCGTCGGCCCCAACTTCCTGCCCTGGCTGGTGTCCGTGGTGCTGGTGCTGTGCGGCGCCTGGATCCTGTGGGAGGCGCGCACCGGCGGCTTCCGCGAGCTCGATGCGCCAACGGGCGCCGAGCATGCCTACTGGCCCGGCTTCATCTGGGTGTCGGCGGGGCTGCTGCTCAACGCAGCGCTCATCACCACGCTTGGCTTCATCCTGAGCTGCACGCTGTGCTACCTGCTCGCGGTGCAGGGCCTGCGCCGCGCGAGCGGGCAGGGCGGCGTCAACTCGCCGCGCACCTGGCTCATCGATTTCGTCACCGGCGCGCTGATCTCCGCCCCGGTGTTCTGGATGTTCACGCAATTCCTGGCCATCAACCTGCCTGGCCTCACTTCGACCGGGTGGCTCTGACATGGATATCTTCAACGCACTCATGGCGGGCTTTGCCGCCGCGATCACCCCCGTCAACCTGCTCTGGTGCCTGGTCGGCTGCGCCCTGGGCACGGCCGTGGGCGTGCTGCCCGGTATCGGCCCGGCCGTGGCGGTGGCCATGCTGCTGCCCATCACCGGCAAGGTCGACATCACGGCCTCGATGATCTTCTTCTCGGGCATCTACTACGGTGCCATGTACGGTGGCTCGACCACCTCCATCCTGCTGAACACGCCCGGCGAAACCGCCAGCATGGTGACGGCGATGGAGGGCAACAAGATGGCCAAGAGCGGCCGGGCGGGCGCCGCGCTCGCCACGGCCGCCATCGGCTCCTTCGTGGCCGGCACTATCGCCACCGTCATCGTCACGCTGTTCGCGCCCTTCGTGGCCGACTTCGCGGTCAAGCTCGGCCCGCCCGAGTACTTCTTGCTGATGCTGCTGGCCTTCACCACGGTGAGCGCTGTGCTCGGCAAGAGCACGCTGCGCGGCATGACGGCGCTGTTCGTCGGCCTCGCCGCGGGCTGCGTCGGCCTTGATCAGATCTCGGGCCAGGGCCGCTACACCGGCGGCGTGCCCGAGCTGCTCGACGGCATCGAGATCGTGCTGGTCGCGGTCGGCCTGTTCGCGGTGGCCGAGGTGCTCTATGCCGTGCTCTACGAGGGCAAGGTGGTCGAGGCGCAGAACAAGCTGAGCCGCGTGCACATGAGCAAGCGCGACTGGAAGCGCTCCATTCCCGCCTGGCTGCGCGGCACCGCCATCGGCACGCCGTTCGGCTGCATCCCGGCCGGCGGCACGGAGATTCCGACCTTCCTGAGCTACGCGACCGAGAAGAAGCTCGCCAAGGACAAGGACGCGAAGGCCGAGTTCGGCACCACCGGCGCCATCGAAGGCGTGGCCGGCCCCGAGGCCGCCAACAACGCCACGGTGACGGCCGCGCTGATCCCGCTGCTCACGCTGGGCATTCCGACCTCGAACACCACTGCCATCCTGCTGGGCGCGTTCCAGAACTACGGCATCCAGCCGGGTCCGCAGCTGTTCACCACCTCGGCGGCGCTGGTGTGGGCGCTGATCGCGTCGCTCTACATCGGCAACGTGATGCTGCTGGTGCTGAACCTGCCGATGGTCGGCCTGTGGGTCAAGCTGCTGAAGATTCCGAAGCCCCAGCTCTACGCCGGCATCCTGATCTTCGCGACGGTGGGTGCCTACGGCATGCGCCAGAGCGCGTTCGACCTGTTCCTGCTGTACGGCATCGGCCTGCTGGGCGTGGCGATGCGGCGCTTCGACTTCCCGACCGCCCCCGTGGTGGTCGGGATGATCCTCGGCCCGCTGGCCGAAGCGCAGCTGCGCAACGCGATGTCGATCGGCGAGGGCAGCGCGGTGGTGTTCTTCCAGCGTCCGATGTCGATCGCGCTGGTTGTCGTGGTGGTGGCCGTGCTGGTGCTGCCACGCCTTGCCAAGCGGATGAGCGAACGCAAGCTGAAGCGGCTGGCGCAGCTGGACGCCTGACCTCTTCGGGGCTCGCCCGAGGCCAAAAAAAAGCTGCGGCATTGCCGCAGCTTTTTTTGCTTCTGGCAGGAGGCTTACCGCCTCGCTGGAGGTGTCTCGACCAGGTCGTCGTCGATGTGCGGATCCACTGGCTGCCCACGCAGCTTGCGCACCGTGCGCCGGATCCAGTGCTCGATGTCGTCCACGTAGGTGAACACGGCCGGCACCACCAGCAGGCTCAACACCGTCGAGGTGATCAGCCCGCCGATCACCGCCATCGCCATCGGTGAGCGGAAGCTCGAATCGGCCGCGCCGAAGCCAACGGCGATCGGCAGCATGCCGGCGCCCATCGCGAGCGTGGTCATGATGATGGGCCGCGCGCGCTTGTGGCAGGCGTCGCGCAGCGCATCCCAGCGGCTCATGCCGTGCTCGCGGCGCGCCACGATGGCGTACTCCACCAGCAGGATGGAGTTCTTGGTGGCAATGCCCATCAGCATGATGAGACCGATCAGCGAGGGCATCGACAGCGCCTTCTGCCCGATCAGCAGTCCCACGAACGCGCCGCCCAAGGCGAGCGGCAGCGCGCACAGGATCGTCACCGGGTGCAGGAAGTCCTTGAACAGCAGCACCAGCACGATGTAGATGCACAGCACGCCCGTGAGCATCGCGAGGCCGAAGCTGGCGAACAGCTCGGTCATCACTTCCGCGTCGCCCACTTCGGTCACGCGCACGCCGGCCGGCAGCTTCTGGATCGAGGGCAGCTTTTCCACCGCGGCCTTGGCGTCGCCCAGGCCCACGCCCGAAAGCTCGATCTCGAAGTTCACGTTGCGCGAGCGGTCGTAGCGGTCGATCACGGCCGGGCCGCCTTCCATGGTGAGCGAGGCCACCTGGTTCAGCATGACCGGCCCGCGCGCGCCGGGCACCGAGAGGCGTCCGAGCAGGTCGATGTCCTTGCGCGCCGAGTCTTCCAGCTTCACCACGATGGGCACCTGCCGCTGCGCGAGGTTGAGCTTGGCGAGCGACTGGTCGTAGTCGCCCAGCGTGGCCACGCGCAGGGTCTCGGCGATGGCGAAGCTGGTCACGCCCAGGTCGGCGGCGCGCGCGAAGTCGGGGCGCACGGCGATCTCGGGGCGGATCAGGCTGGCGGTGGAGGTGATGTTGCCCAGGCCGGGAATGGTACGCAGGTCTTTCTCGACCGCGCTGGCCGCTTCGGACAGCGCCATCGGGTCTTCGCCGGTCAGCGCCAGGATGTACTTCTCGCCCGAGCCGCCAAGGCCCACCGTGCTGCGCACGCCCGGCAGCGTTTCGAGCGCGGCGCGGATCTGGTTCTCGATCACCTGCTTGCGCGGCCGATCGCCGCGCGCATCGAGCTTGATGGTGAGCGTGGCCTTGCGCGTCTCGGGCGTGCCGAAGTTCGCGAACGGGTCGCCGCCCGCGCTGCCGCCCGCCACCGTGGTGTAGACGCTGCGCACGTGGTCGATCTTCATCACGCGGTTGCGGGTTTCCTCGGCGGCGGCCGTGGTCTGCGCCAGCGTGGAGCCGGGTGCGAGCGAGAGATAGATCTGCGTCTGCGAGTTGTCGTCCGCCGGAATGAAGCCGGTCTTGAGCAGCGGGATCATCGCCAGCGAGCCGAAGAAGAAGAGGGTGGCCAGCACCATCGTCTTGAAGCGGTTGTGCGTGCTCCACTCCACCGCGCGCATGTACCAGCGCAGCCAGCCCGGCTCCTTCTCGGCGCCGACGATCGGCTTCAGGATGTAGGCCGCCATCATCGGTGTGAGCACGCGCGCGACCACCAGCGAGGCGAACACAGCGAGCGAGGCGGTCCAGCCGAACTGCTTGAAGAACTTGCCGGCCACGCCGCTCATGAAGGCCGTGGGCAGGAACACCGCGATCAGCGTGAAGGTGGTGGCGATCACGGCCAGGCCGATCTCGTCGGCCGCCTCCATCGCCGCCTGGAACGGCGTCTTGCCCATGCGCAGGTGCCGCACGATGTTCTCGACCTCCACAATGGCGTCGTCCACCAATATGCCGACCACCAGCGACAGCGCCAGCAGCGAGATCACGTTGACCGAGAAGCCCAGCAGGTACATGCCGATGAACGCCGGGATCACCGACATGGGCAGCGCGATGGCCGACACGAAGGTGGCGCGCCAGTCGCGCAGGAACAGCCACACCACGATCACCGCGAGGATGGCGCCCTCGTACAGCAGGTGCAGCGAGCCGTTGTATTCCTCTTCCACCGGGTCGACGAAGTTGAAGGCCTCGGTCAGCTCGATGTCGGGCCGCTGCGCGCGCATGTCGGCCAGCGCCTTCTGCACGGCATGGCCCACTTCCACTTCGCTGGCGCCGCGGCTGCGGGCCACTTCGAAGCCCACCACCGGCTTGCCGTTGAGCAACGCGGCCGCGCGCGGCTCGGCGATGGTGTCGCTGATGCGCGCCACCTGGTCGAGGCGGATGCGCCGTCCGTCGGTCAGCACGATCTGCATGTCGGCCAACTGGTCGGCCGACTGCACCGTGGCCAGGGTGCGTACGGGCTGCTCGCTGCCGCCCAGGTCGAAGCGACCGCCCGCGCTCTCGGTTTGCACCTGGCGCAACTGGCGCGAGATGTCGGCCGCCGAGGCGCCCAGCGCCTGCAGCTTGGCTGGATCGAGGTCGACGTGCACCTGGCGCGTGACGCCGCCCACGCGGTTCACCGCGCCCACGCCGGGCAGCGCGAGCAGCTTCTTGGTGATGTCGTTGTCCACGAACCAGCTCAGCGCTTCGCCGTCCATGGCCGACGAGGCGATGGTGAAAGCCAGCACCGGCTGGGCTGCGAAGTCGAGCTTGGTGACCACCGGGTCGCGCACGTCGGCCGGCAGGTCGGCGCGCACGCGCTGCACCGCGGAGCGCACGTCGTCCACGGCCTCCTGCACCGGCTTTTCGAGGCGGAACTCGACGATCAGCGTGGCGGCGCCGTCCTGCACCTTGGTGGTGATGTGCTTGAGGCCCTGCACCGTGGCGATGGAGTTCTCGAGCTTGCGCGCGACGTCGGTCTCCAGCTGAGAAGGCGCGGCTCCGGGCAGCGCGGCCGAGACCGTGACGGTCGGCAGGTCGATGTCCGGAAAGTTCTGCACCTTCATTGCGTTGAACGACAGCAGCCCACCGAAGGTGAGCAGCACGAACAGCATCACCGCCGGAATCGGGTTGCGTATGGACCAGGCGGAAACGTTCATGGGCGTGTTCCTTGAATTGCTTACTTGGCCGCGGCGGCGGAGGCTGCCGTCCTCGCCGGCTGCGCCGCGGAGACTGGCGCGGGCGGCGTGTCCACCACGCGCACGAGGTCGCCGTCGTTGAGGAAGCCCGCGCCTTGCACAACCACCCGGGCGCCGTCGGGCAGCGCGCTGGTGATCTCGATGCGGTCGTTCAGGCGCCGGCCGACCTGCACCTTCAGCTGCGCCACCTTGTTGTCGGGCTTCAGCAGGAAGACGTTGTTGAAACCGTCGCGCGGCACGATGGCGCTTTGCGGCACCGTCGGCGCCGAGCTGCGGCCCAGTTCGAAGTCGCCGCGCGCGAACATGCCGGCCTTGATGCCGGTGTTCTGCTGCACGTTGGGCAGGTCGACGTACACCAGCGCCGCGCGCGTCTGCGGATCGACCGTGGGCGCGATGCTGCGCACCTTGCCGCGCACCTGCGCGCCGCTGGCGCCGACCACGAAGACGGGCGTGCCGACCGCGATGCGGCTCAGCTCCGCCGAGGTGACCTCGGCGCGCCATTCGAGCCGGCCCTGGCGGATCAGGCGGAACAACTCCGTGCCGGCCGAGACCACGCTGCCGACCGTGGCGGTGCGCGCCGAGATCACGCCGTCGTCGGGCGCCAGCACCTGCGTGTTGCGCCCGCGCACCTGCTGCGCGGCCAGCACCGCCTCGGCCGCCTCCACGCGCGCCTTGGCGGTCTGTTCGGTCGTCTGGTATTGGTTGATCTGCTGCTGGCTCAGCGCGCCGGTGGCCTGCAGCGTGCGGGCGCGCGCGGCATTGCCGGCGGCGTCGGCCGCGGTGGCGCGGGCTTCGGCCAGCGAGGCGCGCGACTGCGCGATGTCGGCCTGCACCGTCTCGGGCGAGAACACGGCCAGCACCTGGCCCTTCTTGACGACGTCGCCCACGTTCACGCGCACCTCGGCCAGCTTCAGGCCGTTGGACTCGGAGCCGACCACGGCCTCCTGCCAGGCGGCCACGTTGCCGTTGGCCGCGAGCGTGAGCATCAGCTCGGTGGCTTCCGGCCTGGCAACCGTGACGGTCAGCGCGGGCCTGGGCGCGGAGGCGCCGTCCTTCGCCTTGGCGGCGGCGGACTCGGCCGCCTTGTCCGAGGGCTTGCCGCGCGTCACGAAGAAGATCGCCGCGATGACGACGACCAGCGCGAGCAGCGCGATGACGAGAGTGGAACGCTTCATTGTTTTCATGGTGACGTCGCGACCTTGGCGGCCGGGTTGGAGGTCATCGAGGACGATTCGGAAGTCGAGGCGGAGCGGCCCCAGCCGCCGCCCATCGAGCGGTACAGCGCAACCCATGCCTCGGTGCGCTCGCGCTGCAGCGAGACGCGCGCTGTCTGCGCGGAGAACAGCGTGCGGCGCGAATCCTCCAGTTCGAACAGGCTCGCGAGGCCGCTGCTGTAGCGGGCCTGCGTGGCGTCGAAGGAGGCCTGGTAGTTCTTCACCGCGGTGTCGGCGTCGGTGGTGCGGGCGTCGGTGGCGTCGAGGTTGACCAGCGCTTCCTCGACCTCGCGCACGGCTTGCCGCACGTTGGCGCGGTAGAGCGACACGGCTTCGGCGTAACGCGCCTTGGCGGCATCTGTGTTCGCCTTGCGCGCGCCGCCGTCGAGCAGCGGCACGGTCAGCGACAGCGGGCCCACTGTCCAGGTCTCGAGCGACTGGTGCACGCCGCTGACGCGGTATTGCGTGCGCCCGATGGAGCCCGACAGCGTGAGCTTGGGGTAGCGCTCGGCTTCGGCCGAGCCCACGTCGGCGCTGGCCGAGGCCACGCCGAGCTCGGCCGCGTACACGTCGGGCCGCTGCGAGATCGCCTCGGCCGGCACGCTGGCGATGCTGCCTATAGCTGGCAGTGCACGCTGTGCTGGCGCGGCGGCGAGTTTCTGTTCAAGCGTGGTTTCGTCGATGCCGCTGAGCGCCACGAGCGCCTTGCGCTGCACCGCGCACTGGGCACGCTGCTGGGTGAGACGGCCCGAGGCGTCGGAGGCGCTGGCGCGGGCGAGTGCGGCATCGGCTGGCGCAGTGAAGCCGGCCCGTGCGGAGAGGTCGTTGAGCCGCGCCGTCTCCGAGCGCGAACGCGCATCCGATTCGGACACCCGCAGCTGCTGCTGGCAGGCGCGCTCGGCGAAATAGGCGTTGGCCGTCTCGGCCGCCACCGCCACGCGCGCGTCGTGCCACTTGGCATTGGCGCTGTTCTGCTTGGCCTCGGCGGCGTCGCGGTCGGCGCGCAGGCGGCCGAACAGGTCGATCTCCCATTTCGACTGCAGGCCGGCCTGCAGCGTGGTGATCGGCGTGCTGGCCGAGAGGCTGCTGCTGTTGCCGCTGCCGCCGCTGGAAGCAAAGCCCGAGGTGCCGCGGCTGGCCGAGGCCGTGCCGTCCAGGCTCGGCAGCAGCGCGGCACCGGCCTGCACGCGCGTGGAGCGCGCCTCGGCCACGCGCGCCGCCGCGCTGGCGACGTTCGGGCTCGCCGCTTCGGCCGCGGCGATCAGCTCGACCAGCAGCGGATCGTCCAACTGGCGCCACCAGTCGGCCAGCGAGGCGAGCGAGCCACCGTGGGGCAGGGGGGCGTGCCATTGCGCAGGGAACGGCGCCTCGACCTGCGCGGGCGGGCGCGTCAGCGAACAGCCCGCCAAGCCGATGCCCAGGCAGAGGGCGGTCATCAGTTTCAGTCGGAGTCTTCTCATTTCTTCAGCTTTCTCTCGGCATGCCGGCGGGCCGCTTCGGCCTCGACCAGCGCCAGCGCATAGCCCGTGAGGCGATCGGCCCAGGTGTCGATGGCGCGCGGCGTGCGCAGCAGCGAAGGGCGGATGGCCTCGATGAAATCCTGGCTCACGTAGAGCTGCATCGACAGCCCGGTGATCGCGAAGGTCAGGCGATGGATGTCGTCGTCGGCCCGCTCCACCTCCAGGTGGCGGCACAGCAGGTCGGCGATGGCGCGGTGCGGGCCCTTGATGTCGCGCTCCAGCTCCTCGGCCCAGCGGCTGGTCGGCTCCAGCATCTCGCGCATGTGCAGCTGGATGCATTGCCGCACGATCTCGCCCTGCTTGAGCGGGTCGATCATCGTCACCATGCAGATGCGCAGCGTGTCTTCGAGCGACTGGCCGGGCACGTTGCAGGCGGCGACCAGGTCGCTGGAGTCCGCGCCCATCGGTTCGCTGAAGGTGGCCGCGTACAGCCCTTCCTTGTCGCCGAAGTAGTAGCTGATGGCCGAAATGTTGACCTCGGCCTCGCGGGCGATCTCGCGCGTGGAGGTCTTGGAGAACCCCTTCTGCGCGAACAGCCGCAGCGCGGTGTGGAGCAGCCGGTGGCGTGCCTCGGCGCCGTCGCTGCGCGGTGCGCGGCGCGCGGCCTGGGTGATCGGGTCTCTCGCGTTCATGCCGGCATTAAACCACGCATGAAATCAAACGATTGATTTACTTAGGGATTGCTGAAGGCTTTTGTCTGCAAGCCCGATTCTGGGCAGTTCCCAGAGCCCTTTGATGCCGGATTGATTGCCGATTGATGCGCGCTACGATCCCTCCATGTCCGCCGCCCCCACCGCACCGCCCACATTGCCCCTCGATGCCGAGGGCATCCTCGCGCTGGCCGCGCGCTCGATGTTCCATTTGTTTTCAAGCATCAGCCAGGGCATGTTCCTGGTGGACAGCAGCGGGCGCATCGTGTGGGTGAACGAGGGCTACCGGCGCTTCCTGCCGGCGCTGGGCTTTTCGTCCATCGATCAGTTCATGGGGCACATGGTGGAAGACGTGATTCCCAACACGCAGATGCAACGCGTGCTCGAAACCGGCGAGCCGATCCTCGTGGACCTGCTGACCAACAAGGCCGGCACCTTCGTGGTCAGCCGCATCCCGCTGCGCGCCGAGCGCGATGGGCGCGAGGGCGGGGCGGGGGAGGTGATCGGCGCCATCGGCATCGTGCTGTTCGACCAGCCCGAGACCACGCTGCAGCCGCTCATCAGCAAGTTCGCGCTGTTGCAACGCGACCTCGACGACGCGCGGCGCGAACTCGCGAGCCAGCGCAACAACCCGCTCTACCAGCATGCGCCCGACGGCCAGCGCCGCTCCAAGTACACCTTCGCGAGCTTCATCGGCAGCAGCCCGGCGGCAGTGGAGGTGAAGCGGCATGCGCGCCGCGCGGCCCAGTCGGCCAGCCCGGTGCTGCTGCTGGGCGAGACGGGTACCGGCAAGGAACTGCTGGCGCACGCGATCCATGCGTCATCCGCGCGGGCGAAGGGCCAGTTCGTCAGCGTCAACATCGCGGCCGTGCCCGACACGCTGCTCGAAGCCGAGTTCTTCGGTTTCGCGCCCGGCGCCTTCACCGGTGCCGACCGCAAGGGCCGCGAAGGCAAGTTCAAGCTGGCCGACGGCGGCAGCCTGTTCCTCGACGAGATCGGCGACATGCCGCTCGGCCTGCAGGCCAAGCTGCTGCGTGCGTTGCAGGAAGGCGAGATCGAGCCGCTGGGCTCCAACAAGCTCGTGCCCTTCGACGCCCGCGTGATCGCGGCCACCTCGCGCGACCTGCCGGAGCTGGTGCGGCGCGGGCTGTTCCGCGAAGACCTTTACTACCGCCTCAACGTGCTGCCGCTGCGCGTGCCGCCGCTGCGCGAGCGGCGCTCGGACATTCCCGCGCTGGTCGAGGCGCTGGGCGAAGACATGGCGCTGCGCAGCGGCGAAGCGCCGCCCGAGCTCACGCCCGAAGCGCTCGCGCTGCTCGCGGGCCAGCACTGGCGCGGCAACATCCGCGAGCTGCGCAACGTGCTGGAGCAGGTGACCATGCGCAGCGATTCGCAGCGCATCGATTCCGCGCAGCTCGAACGCATCCTGCGCGAGGCGGGGCTGGAGCAGATCGAGTTGCCGGCCACCTTGCAGAATGTGCACGATGCGGATGAAGAAGCGGCGTTGCTGCGGCCGCTGGCGCAGCAGGTGGCCGAGCTGGAGCGCAAGGCGATCGCGGCGGCGCTGGCGTCGACGGGCGGGAACAAGCTGGCGACCTCGCGGCTGCTCGGGATCTCGCGGGCGACCTTGTACGAGCGCATGACGGCTCAGGAGGCCAGGCCTTGAGCGTCAAGGCCCTGCGCTCCACCTTCGGCCCCAATTGCCATTGGTGCGGCCTTGTCATGGACTTCGACGAGCCGTACGGCCGTCCTGAGTCCGCAACCATCGAGCATCTGTTCGACTCCACGCTCGGTGGCGTGCGTTCGCAGAAGAAGCACCGGCGCCTCGCGCACGCAGCCTGCAACCAAGCGCGCAACGAATTCCGCATGCAGGCCGAGCGGCAGTTCGCGCATTGGATTTCTCAGCGTCAGGTCTCCGCGAAAACCCTGACTGAAAATCAGGCAATCGACTGAAACTCAGGCATTGCAAGTGTTCTGAATTCAGCCGAAAGACGTTTCTTCCAAGTGGAGAAGCGTTTGTTATCAACGGCTTAGAGAATGGCACGAACTGTGCAATATTCAGTCACCATTATCAGGAGACAAAGAATGAACCGTCGCCACCTCGTTGCCCTGGCCGCGCTCGCCACTTGCGCTGCCGCCGCACCCGCCTGGGCCCAGTCCAACGAAATCCGCATTGCCCACATCTACAGCAAGACGGGCGCGCTGGAGGCCTACGGCAAGCAGACCCAGACCGGCTTCATGATGGGGCTGGACTACGCCACCGGCGGCACGATGATGGTCAACGGCAAGAAGCTCGTGGTCATCGAGAAGGACGACCAGGGCAAGCCCGATCTCGGCAAGTCGCTGTTGGCGGCTGCCTATTCCGACGACAAGGCCGCGCTGGCCGTCGGCCCGACCTCGTCGGGCGTGGCGCTCGCGATGCTGCCCGTGGCCGAGGAATACAAGAAGATCCTGCTGGTCGAGCCTGCGGTGGCCGACTCGATCACCGGCGACAAGTGGAACAAGTACATCTTCCGCACCGGCCGCAATTCGAGCCAGGACGCGATCTCGAACGCGGTGGCCGTCGACAAGGCCGGCGTGACCGTCGCCACGCTGGCGCAGGACAACGCCTTCGGCCGCGACGGCGTGAAGGCCTTCGGCGCCGCGCTCAAGAAGGCGAAGCTGGTGCACGAGGAATACCTGCCGCCCGCGACCACCGACTTCACCGCCGGTGCGCAGCGCCTGATCGACAAGCTCAAGGACCAGCCGGGCCGCAAGGTCATCTGGATCGTCTGGGCCGGTGCGGGCAACCCGTTCAAGATCGTCGACCTCGACCTGAAGCGCTACGGCATCGAGATTTCCACGGGCGGCAACATCCTGCCGGCCATGTCGGCCTACAAGGCGCTGCCGGGCATGGAAGGCGCGGCGTACTACTACTTCGGCATCCCGAAGAACCCGGTGAACGAGGCGATGGTGTCGGCGCACTACAAGCAGTTCAAGACGCCGCCGGACTTCTTCACGGCCGGCGGCTTCTCGGCCGCGATGGCGGTGGTGACGGCGCTGAAGAAGACCAACGGCGACACCAACACCAACAAGCTCATCAGCACGATGGAAGGCATGAGCTTCGATACGCCCAAGGGCAAGATGACCTTCCGCAAGGAAGACCATCAGGCGATGCAGTCGATGTACCACTTCAAGATCAAGGTTGACCCGGCATTCGCCTGGGGCGTGCCTGAGCTGGTGCACGAGATCAAGCCCGAAGAGATGGACATCCCGATCAAGAACAAAAGGTAGAGGCTCGCCCCCAGGCTGCGCGCACTTCGTGTCGCTGCGCCTACCCCCTGTTGGGGGGCAACACCAGCGGTCCGGCAAAGCCGGTTCCGCGGTGTTCCTTGACTGTTCTCTATTTCGCCCCGGATGGCCGCCGGGCGAGCGCCAGCCTGCGTCTGCGCAGCCAGCGTGATCCACGGCCGATTCGTCAGCAAGCAAGCGTTCGATATCCACAACACAAGGAGACAGCGATGCGATCGATGAACTGGAAGGGACTCGCCGCGGCCGCGACAATGGCGGCGGCGGCGCATGCCGCCACGGCTGCCGTGCCGCTGCCGGCGCTTGGCGCCAACCCGGCGGAGGTGAGCGTGTCCGGCCTGTCGGCGGGCGGCTTCATGTCGGTGCAGCTGCACGTGGCTTACTCGGCCACCTTCAAGCGCGGCGCCGGCGTGGTGGCGGGCGGGCCGTTCTACTGCGCCGAAGGTTCGGTGGTCAACGCTACCGGGCGCTGCATGACGCACAGCACCAGCATTCCGGTATCGTCGCTCGTGAGCACCACCAACAGCTGGGCCGCCAGCGGCGCGATCGACCCGGTGTCGAACCTCAGCGGCTCCAAGGTGTACCTGTTCTCGGGCACCTCGGACAACACCGTCAAGCAGGCGGTGATGGACGACCTGAAGACCTACTACCAGAGCTTCGTGCCCACCGCCAACACGGTCTACAAAAACAACATCGGCGCGGGCCACGCGATGGTCACCGACGACTACGGCAGCGCCTGCAGCACCACCGCCGCACCCTACATCAACAACTGCGGCTTCGACCTCGCGGGCGAGATCCTCACGCAGCTCTACGGGCCATTGAACCCGCGCAACAACGGTACGCTGGGCGGCACCTTCACCGAGTTCAACCAGTCGGAGTTCATCACCGGCCACGGCATGGCCGCCACCGGCTGGATCTACGTGCCGCAGGCCTGCACCACTGCGTCGTGCCGGGTTCACCTCGTGCTGCACGGCTGCAAGCAGAACTACACCGACGTGAGCGACCAGTACGTGCGCAAGACCGGCTACAACCGCTGGGCCGACACCAACAACATCGTGCTGATCTACCCGCAGACCAGCACGGCCGCCACCAACAGCTGCTGGGATTGGTGGGGCTACGACAGCGCCAACTATTCCAAAAAGTCCGGACCGCAGATGGCGGCGATGAAGGCCATGATCGACCGCGTCACCGGCTCGTCGGGCGGCAGCGGCCTGCCGGCGCCCGCTGGCGTGGGCACCTCGGGTGCGACCAGCAGCAGCATGGTGATCGGCTGGACCGGCGTCGCGGGCGCCAGCGGCTACAACGTGTACCGCGGCGGCAGCAAGGTCAACGCCGCGCCTGTCGCCGCTACCAGCTACACCGACACCGGCCTTGCCGCGTCCACCAGCTACAGCTGGACCGTGGCCGCGCTGGACGCGGGCAACGTGGAAGGCGCCATGTCGGCCGCGGCCACGGGCGCCACCACCGCAGGCTCCGGCGGCGGCGGAACGTGCTACACCGCGAGCAACTACACGCACACCGTGGCCGGGCGAGCGTATGCACTGTGGGGCTTCACCTATGCCTACGGCTCGGGGCAGTCGATGGGCCTGTGGAACATCTACGTCACCACCACGCTGAAGCAGACCGGCCCCAACTACTACGTGATCGGAACCTGTTGAGGTCCGTCTCCATTTCTCTTTTCAATTCGCAATGACCAACGATGCTTGAGACTCGAGATCTGACCATCCGCTTCGGCGGGCACGTGGCCGTCAACAGCGTGAGCTGCGCCTTCGCGCCGGGTACGCTGACGGCCATCGTCGGCCCCAACGGGGCGGGCAAGACCACTTACTTCAACCTGATCTCGGGCCAGCTCAAGGCGAGCGCCGGCACGGTGTCGCTCGACGGGCACTCGCTGTCGGGCCTGTCGCCGTCCGCACGCACGCACGCGGGGCTGGGGCGGGCCTTCCAGCTCACCAACCTGTTCCCGAACCTCACGGTGCTGGAGAACGTGCGGCTCGCGGTGCAGGCCACGCGCGAGGGCGCGCACCGGCGCGGGCTCAACCTGTGGAGCATCTGGAGCGACCACAGGGCGCTGACCGAGCGTGCGGACCAGATCCTGGCCGACGTGGCGCTGAAGTCGCGCGAGCACGCCACCGTGGCGAGCCTGCCGCACGGCGACCAGCGCAAGCTCGAAGTGGCATTGCTGATGGCGCTGGAGCCGAAGGTCTTCATGTTCGACGAGCCCACGGCCGGCATGAACGCGGCCGAGGCGCCGGTCATCCTCGACCTGATCCGCAAGCTCAAGCAGGACAAGAGCAAGACCATCCTGCTGGTCGAACACAAGATGGATGTGGTGCGCGAACTCGCGGACCGCATCATCGTGCTGCACAACGGCACGCTGGTGGCCGACGGCGAACCGGCCGAGGTGATCGCCTCGCCGGTGGTGCAGGAGGCCTATCTGGGCATTGCGAAGGAGCAAGACCGATGACCATCCGGAACCTGTTGACCCTCGAGGGCGTGCACACGCACATCGGGGCGTACCACATCCTGCACGGCGTCGACCTCGCCGTTCCCAAGGGCCGGCTCACGATGCTGCTGGGCCGCAACGGCGCGGGCAAGACGACCACGCTGCGGACCATCATGGGCCTGTGGCATGCGTCGCAGGGCAGGGTGCGCTTCGGGGACAAGGAGATCACCGCGCAGCACACGCCGCAGATCGCCGGCCTGGGCATCGCCTACGTGCCCGAGAACATGGGCATTTTTTCCGACCTCACGGTGAAGGAAAACATGCTGCTGGCCGCGCGCGGCGCCAAGAATGCCGC
This sequence comes from Variovorax sp. Root411, assembly GCF_001425205.1. Lineage (GTDB taxonomy): Bacteria > Pseudomonadota > Gammaproteobacteria > Burkholderiales > Burkholderiaceae_C > Variovorax. The sequence goes on along the minus strand of NZ_LMDW01000016.1, from coordinate 761,124 downwards.
GCAGATCGACGACACGCGGCTGAAGTGGATCTTCAAGCTCTTTCCCGCGGTCGAGAAGTTCTGGAACCACCCGGCCGGCAAGCTCTCGGGCGGGCAGAAGCAGATGCTGGCCGTGTCGCGCGCCATCGTGGAGCCGCGCGAGCTGCTCATCATCGACGAGCCCAGCAAGGGCCTTGCGCCCGTGATGATCAACAACATGATCGATGCCTTCGACGAGCTGAAGCGCAGCGGCGTGACCATCCTGCTGGTGGAGCAGAACATCAACTTCGCCCAGCGACTGGGCGACAACGTTGCGGTGATGGACAACGGCCGCGTGGTGCACAGCGGCTCGATGGCGGCGTTCTCCGAGGACGCGCAACTGCAGCAATCGCTGCTTGGACTGGCTCTATGAAGTATTCGATGGATTTCTCCCTCCCCCTCTGGGGGAGGGTTGGGGTGGGGGCTCGCGGCCTTCGATACAGCGCGGCCTTGCAAGCGCCGCCAGCCCCCATCCCAGCCTTCCCCCAGAGGGGGAAGGAGCAAGAGGGAGCGTGCGCATGACGAAGATCGACTTCGACTGGAAACCGCTGCTACTCGCGCCGGTGCTCGCGCTGGCCGCGCTGCCGCTCACCGGCTCCTTCTCCACCTGGCTCACGCTCACCGTCGCGGGTCTGGCGATGGGCATGATCGTCTTCATCATCGCCTCGGGCCTCACGCTCGTATTCGGCCTGATGGACGTGTTGAACTTCGGTCACGGCGTGTTCATCGCGCTCGGCGCCTTCGTGGCCAGCAGCGTGCTCGGCCTGATGGGCGACTGGACCGGCTCGGGCGAACTGTGGCGCAACCTCGTGGCCGTATTCCCCGCGATGCTGGTCGCGATGGCCGTGGCCGGCGCCATCGGCCTCGCGTTCGAGCGCTTCATCGTGCGGCCCGTGTACGGCCAGCACCTGAAGCAGATCCTCATCACCATGGGCGGCATGATCATCGGCGAAGAGCTCATCAAGGTGATCTGGGGGCCGGCGCAGATTCCGCTGCCCTTGCCCGAAGCCTTGCGCGGCTCGCTGCTGGTCGGCGACGCGGCCATCAGCAAATACCGGCTGCTTGCGGTGGCCGTGGGCGTGGTCGTATTCGGCCTGCTCGCATGGACGCTGGGCCGCACCAAGATCGGCCTGCTGATCCGCGCCGGCGTGCAGGACCGCGAGATGGTCGAGTCGCTCGGCTATCGCATCGGGCGCCTCTTCGTCGGCGTGTTCGTGGTGGGCAGTGCGCTGGCCGGGCTGGGCGGTGTGATGTGGGGCCTGTTCCAGCAGAACCTGGTGCCGCAGATGGGCGCGCAGGTCAACGTGCTGATCTTCATCGTGATCATCATCGGCGGGCTGGGTTCGACCGGCGGGGCGCTGATCGGCGCGCTGCTGGTGGGGCTGATGACCAACTACATCGGCTTCCTGCTGCCCACGCTCACGCAGTTCGCGAGCATCTTCCTGATGGTGGCCGTGCTGCTGTGGCGCCCGCAGGGCGTGTACCCGGTGGCGAACCGCTGAAGAAGAGGAGGAAGAAAACATGTTCCTGAAACGACTCCTCTCCAACGACATGCCGCGCAGCCGGTTGCTCGCGCTGCTGCTGGTGGCGCTGTTCATCGCGCTGGCGTTCGCGCCGTTCATCTTCCCGGGCGTGAAGGCGCTCAGTGTCGCGGCCAAGATCCTGGTGTTCGTGGTGCTGGTCGCGAGCTTCGACCTGCTGCTGGGCTACACCGGCATCGTGAGCTTCGCGCACACGATGTTCTTCGGCATCGGGGCGTACGGCATCGCGATCTCGGCGACGCGGCTCGGGCCCAACTGGGGCTCGGTGCTGGTGGGGCTGGGCGCGTCGCTCGCGATCTCGCTGGTGCTCTCGTTCGCCATCGGCCTGTTCTCGCTGCGGGTGCGCGCGATCTTCTTCGCCATGATCACGCTGGCCGTGGCCTCGGCCTTCCAGACGCTGGCTTCGCAGCTGTCGGATTTCACCGGCGGCGAAGACGGCCTGACCTTCAAGCTGCCCGAACTGATCTCGCCGAGCTTCGAGTTCTCGGAAGAACCCTTCCTCGGTGTCTCGCTCGACGGCCGGCTGCTGTGCTACTACCTGCTGTTCGTGGCCGCGGTGGTGCTGGTGCTGGCGCTGCTGCGGATCGTCAACTCGCCTTTCGGCCGCGTGCTGCAGGCCATTCGCGAGAACGAGTTCCGCGCCGAGGCCATCGGCTACCGCGTGGTGGTGTACCGCACCACGGCAGCCGTGCTGTCGGCGCTGTTCGCCACGCTGGCCGGCGCGATGCTCGCGGTCTGGCTGCGCTACAACGGGCCCGACACCTCGCTGAGTTTCGAAATCATGATCGACGTGCTGCTGATCGTGGTGATCGGCGGCATGGGCACGATCTACGGCGCGGCCATTGGTGCGGTGTTGTTCGTGGTGGCACAGAGCTACCTGCAGGACCTGCTGCGCATGGGCAGCGAGGCGGCGAGTGGGCTGCCTTGGCTGGCCGCATTGCTGTCGCCTGATCGTTGGCTTCTGTGGCTGGGCGTGCTGTTCGTGCTGTCTGTCTATTACTTTCCCACCGGCATCGTCGGAAAACTGCGAGCAAGGGCCGCGCGATGAGCGACAACCACATTCCACTCTCGCATTACGCCCAGCTCGCGGGCCGCGAAATTCACTGGCTCGACTGGGGCGCACCGGAGGCGCCGGTGGTCATCGCCTGGCACGGCCTGGCGCGCACCTGCCGCGACATGGACGAACTGGCGCAGCACTTCGCCTCGCGCGGCTTCCGCGTGATCTGCCCCGACACCATCGGCCGCGGCCTGAGCCAGTGGAGTCCGCTGCCCGACGAGGAATACAAGCTGTCGTTCTACGCGCGCATCGCCAATGCGCTGTGCGACGAACTGCGGCTCGGGCGGGTGCATTGGGTCGGCACCTCGATGGGTGGCGCCATAGGCACGGTCTGCGCGTCGGGCCTGTTCGAGCCGCGCATGAAGGCGCGCATCGCGAGCCTGGTGCTCAACGACAACGCGCCCGAACTGGCCCGGCCCGCCATCGAGCGCATCCGCGCCTATGCGGGCGAGCCGCCGTCGTTCGATACGGTGGCAGAGCTGGAGGCCTTCTTCCGCACGGTCTACAAGCCCTACGGCTGGCTCAGCGATGCGCAATGGAGGCGCCTGACCGAGAGCTCCACGCGCCGGCTGGCCGACGGCCGCGTCACGCCGCACTACGACCCGGCCATGGTCCGCCAGTTCAGCGCGCACGACAACGACTACCTGATCTGGCCGCACTACGACACCATCGAGGTGCCGGTGCTGTGCCTGCGCGGCGCGGAGTCAGACCTCGTGCTGCCCGAGGTGACGCAGCAGATGCAGCAGCGAGGACCGGGCGCCGCCGGGTTGCTGAAGCTCGTCGAAATCCAGGGGTGCGGTCACGCGCCCGCGCTCAACGTGCCTGAACAACTGGGGCTGATCGAAGGGTTTATTCGCGCTGCCGGATCCTGAGGCTCAGGCGGCGTGACAATCGCCGCCGATTTCAACCACAAGGCCCCGAACACCATGGCGCTCTCGATGTACGACATTTCCGTGCCCGTCTTCACCCGCGGACTCGCGCAGCTCACCCATTTTCTCGACAAGAGCCTGGCGCATGCCAAGGCCAACGGCGTCGACCCGGCCACTTTGGTCGAGGCGCGCCTCGCGCCCGACATGCTCACGCTGGCCGGCCAGATCCAGCGCGCCAGCGATGCTTCGAAGCTGGGGGTGGCGCGCATCGCCGGCATCACGGCGCCGAGCTTTCCCGATGAGGAAAAGACCTGGGACGACCTGCTAGCGCGCATCGCGAAGACGCAGGACTTCCTGGCGAGCGTGGAGCGCGCGCAGGTCGACGGCCAGGAAGAGCGCGAAGTGGTCATCAAGGCCGGCGGTGGTGAAGCGCACTTCACCGCGCAGCGCTACCTGCTGCAGTTCGCGCTGCCCAACTTCTTCTTCCACGTGACCACGGCCTACGGCGTGCTGCGCCACAAGGGCATGCCGATCGGCAAGATGGACTACCTCGGCAGGTTCTGAGCACCGGTCTTTCCGCTATCGCGTGGGCCAGCCCGCCAGGTTGCGTTCGGCAATGTTCGCCAGCGCGGTGATCCATGCCGGGCTGTCGTTGAGGCAGGGGATGTAGCTGAAGGCCTTGCCGCCCGCATGCATGAAGGCCTCGCGGCCTTCCATGGCGATTTCTTCGAGCGTCTCCAGGCAGTCGGCTGGGAAGCCCGGGCACACCACGTCGATCCGCTTGATGCCGGAGGCACCGAGTTCGCGCAGCGTGGGCTCTGTGTAGGGCTCGAGCCACTTGGCGCGGCCGAAGCGCGACTGGAAGGTCACGCGGTACTGGCCGTTCGAAAGACCAAGCCGTGCGGCAAGCAGGCGGGCGGTTTCCAGGCACTGCGACTGGTACGGATCGCCCAGCGCGATGTTGCGCGCGGGAATGCCGTGGAAGCTCATCAGCAGCACTTCGCCGCGGCCTTCGGCCTTCCAGTGTTTCTCGATGCCTTGCGCCAGTGCCTCGATGTAGGCCGGGTCGTCGTGGTAGTCGTTGACGAAGCGGAACTCCGGCAGGTGGCGCTGCCTGCGGCTCCAGTCGTTCACCGCGTCGATCACGCTGGCCGTGGTGGTGGCCGAGTATTGCGGGTAGGCCTGCAGCACCAGCACGCGCGTGGCGCCTTCGGCTTGCAGCGCGTCGAGCCGGGAAGCGATGGACGGGCTGGCATAGCGCATCGCGTCGCGCACCGTCACGCGGTGGCCGCGCTCGCCGAGCCAGCCGGCCAGCAGCGTGGACTGCTTCTGTGTGAACACTTTCAGGGGAGAGCCCTCGGGCGTCCAGATGCTCGCGTACTTGGCGGCAGACTTCGCCGGGCGCGTGCGCAGGATGATGCCGTGCAGGATCAGTGCCCAGATTGCCCTCGGGATTTCGACCACGCGCGGGTCGCCCAGGAAGTCGGCGAGATAGGGTCGAACGGCGGCTGCGGTGGGGGCGTCGGGCGAACCCAGGTTGCACCAGAGCACGGCGGTGCGCGGGGTACTCGAAGAGTCGTTCTCGTGGGTCGAAGGCATGCGATATTCTCGGGCATGACTTCCGTTTCTCCGGTGCCTGCGGGCGCCGCGCCCCTCGATCTCAAGCGCATCTCGGCGATCTCTCTCGACCTCGACGACACCCTGTGGCCGATCTGGCCAACCATCGAACGCGCCGAGGCCGTGCTGCATGCATGGCTGCTGCGCGAAGCGCCGAAGACGGCTTCGCTGCTGATGACGCCAGGCATCCTGCGCGAGCTGCGCGAAGCTACGGCCAAGGAGCGCTCCGACCTTGCGCATGACCTGAGCGCACTGCGCCGCGAGTCGATCCGCACCGCGCTCACGCGGGCTGGCGAAGACCCGGCGCTGGCCGATCCGGCCTTCGACGCCTTCTTCGCGGAGCGCCAGCGCGTGACGCTGTACGACGACGCGCTGCCCGCGCTGAAGTGGCTCAGCGAGCGCTATCCGCTGGTCGCGGTCTCGAACGGCAATGCAGACATCCACAAGACCGGCGTCGGCCGCTGGTTTCGCACCGCCTTCAATGCACGCGCCTTCGGCAGCGGCAAGCCGCACGCGCCGATCTTCCGCGCCGCCGCGGCTTCGGTCGGCCTGTTGCCGAAAGACGTGCTGCACGTCGGCGACGACGCCGAGCTCGACGTGGTGGGCGCGCTCAATGCCGGCATGCAGGCGGCCTGGCTGGTGCGCGACGAGCGGCCCTGGGTGCATGGCGCGCGGCCGCAGCTGATCGTGCCGAACCTGCACGCGCTGTGCATGGCGCTGGGCGGCTGAGCGCTACTTGAAGACTGGTCGGAAGAAGCTGCGTTCGTAGCTGAGGAAGCAGCGCGTGTCCTGCGCGTACTTGAACGCGGCCTGGCATTCGGGGTCCTGCATCGAGTCGGCGCGGTATTTCTCGTACGCGGCCAGGCTCGGAAAGCTGAACATCGCCAGGGCGACGTTGCTGACGCCCTCGGACGGCAGGAAATAGCCGTGATGCTGGCCGCCGAACTTCTCGACCAGCGGAAGCCACAGCCTGCCGTAGTGCTCGAACTCCTCGAGCTTGTAGGGGTCGACGATGTAGCGCAAGTAGCAGGTGACCATGGATGTTGTTCCGGCTGTGAGGGGGTATTGCCGCCGCGTCTGCGGCGATTCATGGGCCTGACTATAGTTTGCGCCTCGACGTCTTGCGGCTGCGCTCCGGCCAGGAAAACCCCACATGCATTTCTCCAACTGGCTTCTCTTCTGCGGCGTGACGCTGCTCGTGGCGTTCACGCCGGGTCCGGCCGTGCTGCTCGCCGTCTCGAATTCGATGAGCGTGGGTCCGCGCCGCGCGATGATCAGTTCGCTCGGCAACGCGATGGGGCTGTTCATGGTCTCCGCCGCGGCAATGGCCGGGCTGGGCGTGGTGCTCTCCACCTCGGCCAATGCGTTCATGGTGCTGAAGATGGCCGGCGCGGCTTACCTGATCTATCTGGGCATCAAGCAGTGGCGCAGCCAGGGCAGCGTCTTCGCCGACCTGCAGGGCACGTCGGCCGAGGGTTCGCCGCGCTCCAGTTGGCGGCTGTTCGGGCACGGCCTGACGGTGGCGCTCACAAACCCGAAGGGCATTCTTTTCTTCTCGGCGCTGTTTCCGCAGTTCCTGACGCAGGATGCACCGCTCGCCATGCAGTTCGCAGTGTTGACGACCACCTTCGCGACGGCCGCGGTGCTGTCGCATGCGTTCTATGTGCTGCTGGCGCGCCTGCTGCGCAAGCAGCTGTCGGACCCGCGCCGCACGCGGGTTTTCAACAAGTTGTCGGGCGGGGCGTTCGTGCTGCTGGGGCTGAGCCTGCTGCGCCTGCGCAACAAGGCCGCCTGATCTTTTTCAGCCCAGCGCGAACTGCGCGCGCAGCGCGGCGCAGAAATCGGCGGTGCCGCCCAGCGAGAGGGTGAGGGTGTCGAAGCGCGGGTTCTCATCGTGCGTCTGCTGCAGGTCGTAGTCCCAGGTCGCGCCTTCGTCGAGGGCGCCGCGCGCATGGGGGAACGTGGCTTCGGCCCAATCGAGCACCTGCGCGATTTCGGCTTGCACCTCGGGTGTTTTGTCCGGCGTGGTCGATGCCATCGCGTCGAAGGTGCCGTGGCCTTCGGTGTCTTCGCTGTAGTCGAAATCGAGATAGCGCAGTTCGGTCGTCATGCGTTCAATGCCTTCGCCGCAGCCAGCCCGCTGAGCACCGCGCCCTCCAGCGTGGCGGGGTAGGGGCCTTCGGTGTAGTCGCCGCAGGCTCGCAGGCCGGGGCCGATGTCCATGGTCGGCCGCGACAGCCCCGGGGTGCAAGCAAAGGTTGCGCGCTTCTCGACGACGGTCTGCACGGGCTGGAGGTTCGCCTGGCCCAGTTGCGCGAGCGCTTGCGCGATCACCTGTAGTTCCAGCGCCTCGCGCGGCGTTTCGTTGGCGCTCACGACCATCGCAAGCACGCCCTGCGGTCCCCCGAGCTGGCTCCTGTCGAATGCGAACTGGGCGGGTGCGCTGGCCGGGTTGCTGCGCAGCGCGAGCATCGGTTCGGCGAGCGGCGTCGCGCCGCGCACGTAGACCGTGGCGATGGCCTCGAAGCGCAGCGCTTCGGTGGTTTCGCACCAGCGGTCGGCCGGCAGTCCGGATGCGCGGACCAGCCGAGCAGCATCCCATGGTGCGCAAGCCAGCACGACCTTGTCGAAGATCTCGTCGTCGACGCGCCACTGTCCGGCTTCAGGCGCGATGGCACGCACACGGGCGCCGATGCGCACCGCCGCGCCGTGCTTCATGAGCCATTGGATGGCGACATCGGGCAGCAGGGCGCCCAGGTCGGCGCATGGCAGCAGCAGGTCGGCGCCGCCGCTGCCGCTGAACAAGGCGTCGTTCAGCACGCGCAGGAACACTTCCCCACTCGACTGAGCGACGGGCGTGTTCAACGCGGAAACGCACAGCGGCTCGATCAGCTCCTGCATCACGCGCGGCGTGAGCCCGGCGCACAGGTCGGCGACCGTGGTGCTGCTGGCGCAACGAAAACCTGCCAGCCGCCACCGGATCGCGGTGCGCAGCAGCGAAGACTTGTCGCGCCATGTCCAGCCGCGCGCCGTGAAGATGCCAGCCAGCAGGTCGAGCGGCGCGGGCAGCCGCGGCAGCTTCAACCCGCCACCGTCGGCGAAGCGCAGCGAGAGAGGCATGCGCAGCAGCGCGCTGTCGACGTCCACGCCGACGTCCCGCATGAGCTTCAGCGTGGCGGTGTACGCGCCGATCAGGATGTGCTGGCCGTTGTCGAGCGCCAGCCCGTGCATGTTGTCGACGCGCCGCGCGCGGCCGCCCGGCATGTGCGCGGCCTCGAACAGCGTGACGGCGTGCCCGAGGCGCGTGGCTTCCACTGCGCAGGCGAGGCCAGCCCATCCCGCGCCGATGACGGCGGTCTTCTTCAAGCTCAAATGCGCCCCAGCGCCTGGACTTTCCAGGCCAGCCAGAACTTGCGCACCGGCGTCAGGCTCACGCGCTGGTTCAGCACCTGGAAGTTGTCGCGTTCGATCTCGCGCAGCAAGGTGCGGTAGATGCTGGCCATCATCAGGCCGGGTTTCTGCGCGCGACGGTCGGCCAGCGGGAGCAGGGCGAGCGCCTCGTCGTACGCCGCGTGGGCGCGCTCGGACTGGAACTTCATCAGCGCGACGAAGCGATCGGAGTGCACGCGGTTGAGGATCTCGTGCGCCTTCACGTCGAACTTCTGCAGCTCGTTCACCGGCAGGTAGATGCGACCGCGCAACGCGTCTTCGCCCACGTCGCGCAGGATGTTGGTGAGCTGCAGCGCCAGGCCGAGCTTGTGGGCGTAGGCGGTGGTCTGCGGATCGGTCTGGCCGAAGATGCGCGCCGCGACTTCGCCGACCACGCCGGCCACCAGGTGGCAGTAGCGCGCAAGGCCGGGAAAGTCGAGATACCGGGTCTGCTCCAGGTCCATCTGGCAGCCGTCGATCACTTCGTTGAGCTGGCGTGCTTCGATGCCGTAGGCCGCGGCGTGCGGCATCAGCGCCTGCATCACCGGATGGCGCGGCGTGCCCGCGAAGGCCTGGGCGACCTCGGTGCGCCACCAGGCGAGCTTGGTGGCGGCCACGCCGGGGTCGGAGACCTCGTCGACCACGTCGTCGACTTCGCGGCAGAACGCATAGAAAGCCGTGATCGCGGCGCGGCGCGGCTTGGGAAGGAACAGGAAGGCGTAATAGAAACTGCTGCCCGAGGCGGCGGCCTTGTCTTGCACGTATTGCTCGGGATTCATCGGGGAGGCGCTGCTTTCATGGGCCGCAATTGTCTCCGCATCCGCATGGCTTTCCAGAGCAGCACGGGCGCGTCGAATTTGCCGATGGCGGGGCGCTGCGAGAGCGTGTCGAAGCCCAGGTCCTCGATCTTGTCGAGGATGCGCAGGCCGCCCTGCACCACGAGGCGCAGCTCCCAGCCGGCGCGGCCCGGCAGGCGGTGCACGAGGGGGGCGCCCTGGTGCATGAGTTCGCGCGCCCAGTGCGACACGACCGCTATCAGGTTGATGGCCTCCTGCGGAGGCGGGCCACTCGCGAGCGGTGCAAAAACCTTGAAGTTCTCGCGTGTCAGGCTGCGCCGGGCGCAATCGGCCAGCGGAAAGTAGAAGCGCTCGCGCGGCAGGTCGACGCTCGGGTCCTGCCAGAAGTTGATGAGCTGCAGCGCGCTGCAGATGGCGTCGCTCTGCGCGAGGGCCTGTGCGTCGTGCACGCCGTAGAGATGCAGCAGCAGGCGGCCGATCGGGTTGGCGGAGCGGCGGCAGTAGTCGAGCAGTTCGGCGCGGTCGGCATACGTGCCACGGTCGCGTGTCTTTTCGATGTCCTGCATGAAGGCGCTGAGCAGGTCGGCGAGCAGGTCTTCGGGCAGGCCGTATCGGGCGATGCTGTGGGCCAGCGGCCCGAACACCTGCGGCCAGCGCGATGCGGGCAGCACCTCGCCCCGGGCGGCGGCGGCGAGTTCCTCGCGGTAGGCATTCAGATCGGCCAGGCGTTCGCCGGGCGAGGCATTGCCTTCGTCGGCGATGTCGTCGGCGGTGCGCGCGAAGTGGTAGATGGCGGCGATCGGTGGGCGCAGGTGCGGCGGACACAGCCACGAGGCGACCGGAAAGTTCTCGTAGTGCGCGGGCGGCGCGGCAAGGTGGGGAGTGGCGGACACGCCACGATTGTCAGCGACGACGCCATGCCCCGGCACTATGCTCGCAGCGTCGCCACTTTGAATTCCCCGCTTCATGAAAGCATCCGCTCCGGCTTCCGGGCCCCAGGTTTCAGCGTACGGCGAGGCGGCGCACCCGAAAGGCCCGGTGCTCATGGTCGCGGCCCTGGGCGTCGTGTTCGGCGACATCGGCACCTCGCCGCTGTATGCGTTCAAGGAAACGATGAACCCCGAGCACGGCATCCCGTTCTCGCCCGATTCGGTGCTGGGGCTGCTCTCGCTGATCTTCTGGGGGCTGATGTTCGTGGTGACGCTGAAGTACGTGGTGTTCGTGCTGCGTGCCGACCACGACGGCGAGGGCGGCATCCTGGCGCTGCAGGCGCTGGCACGCAGCGCGGTGGCCGGACCGAAGACCAAGCCCTGGGTGTGGAACGTGATCGGCATGCTGGGCCTGGTGGGCGCGGCCATGTTCTACGGCGACAGCCTGATCACGCCGGCCATCTCGGTGCTCTCGGCGGTAGAAGGGCTGGAAGTGCAGGCGCCGGTGCTGCAGCGCGCGGTGATTCCGATCACGATGGTGATCCTGATCGCGCTGTTCGCGGTGCAGAAGAAAGGCACGGGCGTGGTCGGCAAGGTGTTCGGGCCAATCATGCTGCTGTGGTTCCTGGTGCTGGCGGCCGCCGGCATCTGGCAAGTGGTGCAGCAGCCGCAGGTACTCGCGGCGCTCGATCCGCGGCGGGCCGTGGGCTTTCTCGTCGAGCACCGGGCGCAGTCGCTGGCGGTGCTGGGCGCGGTGTTCCTGGCGTTCACGGGCGGCGAGGCGCTGTATGCGGACATGGGGCACTTCGGTGCACAGCCGATACGACTGGCATGGCTCTTCATCGCGCTGCCGGGGCTGGTGCTGAACTACTTCGGGCAGGGCGCGCTGGTGCTGGCCAACCCGGCCGCCATCGACAACCCGTTCTTCCGGCTCTTTCCTTCGTGGGGCGTGCTGCCGATGGTGGTGCTGGCCGCGATGGCCACGGTGATTGCCTCGCAGGCGGTGATTTCTGGCGCCTTCTCGCTCACGGCGCACGCAATGCGCATGGGCTACCTGCCGCGCATGCGGGTGATCCAGACCTCGGGCGCGGCCATCGGGCAGATCTACGTGCCAGCCGTGAACTGGCTGCTGATGGTGGGCGTGCTGCTGCTGGTGCTGGGCTTCCGCAGTTCGGGTGCGCTGTCGGCGGCCTACGGCATCGCGGTGTCGATCACGATGGTGACGACGACGCTGCTGGCCGGCATCGTGGCCTGGGGCCTGTGGCGCTGGAACAAGGTGGCGGTGGTGGTCGGCGTGGCGGCCTTCGCGGTGGTCGACCTGACCTTCGTGGTCGCCAACAGCCTGAAGGTCGCCGAGGGTGGGTGGCTCACGCTGGCGGTGGCGGCGGTGGTGATGGTGCTGTTCACTACCTGGGCCAAGGGTCGGCGCCTGGGGCTGGAGGCGGCCGCGGTCGAGAGCCTGCCGCTGCGGCCTTTCGTCGAGTCGCTGGCGCTGCACATGCCGCACCGGGTGAGCGGAACGGCGGTGTTCCTGAACCCCGACGCCACGGCGGTGCCGCATGCCCTGCTGCACAACCTCAAGCACAACCAGGTGCTGCACGAGCAGGTGATCGTGCTGCGCGTGCTGCCCTGCGACACGCCGCGCGTCGACGCGCGCATCCGCATCGAGGCCGAGCAACTGATGGAAGGCATCTGGATGGTCACGGCGCGCCACGGTTTCATGGAGCAGCCCGACGTGCCCGAGTTCATCCGCATCCTGGCCTACCAGAAGACGCTGGCGATCGATTCGATGAAGACCTCCTACTTCGTCTCGCGCGCCTCGGTCGGCGAGGAGAACCTGCCGGGCCTGAACCCGATCCGGCGTGCGCTGTTCGGCTGGCTGCAGCGCAACGCGGGGCGCGCTTCGGACTATTTCGAACTGCCCGACAACCGCCTTGTGGAGATGGGCCAACGAACCTAGTGACCGGCGGGTCATTGACACTGATGCACGTTTACCCTAAATTACTAACCAGTGGGTCATTAATGATCCGGTTCGTCCTTTTCAGGGTGTCTCATGACCGCCTCCGCCGTCCTCTCGTCCCATGTCCGCAGTGCCGCCTGGCTGCTGCTTCCCGCCATTTTTCTGGCCGGCTGCTCGCCGAAACCCGCAGCGGAAGACCCCGTGCGCGCGGTCAAGTTCGTGACAGTGGGCACGAGCGAATTCGATGCCCAGCCCGAGTTCTCGGCCGAGGTGCGGGCGCGTGTCGAATCGCGCCTGGGTTTCCGGGTGGCGGGCAAGATCACCAGGCGCCAGGCCGAACTCGGCCAGCACGTGCAGGCCGGCCAGGTGCTGGCCCAGCTCGACCCGCAGGACTACAAGCTCGCCGCTGAGGCCGCGCGCGCCCAGCAGGCCGCCGCGCTGACCAATCGCGATCTGGCTGCCGCCGACCTGAAGCGCTACACCGAACTGCGCCAGCAGAACTTCATCAGCGGCGCCGAGCTCGAGCGCCGCGAAACCACCTGGAAGGCCGCGCAGGCCCAGCTCGAACAGGCGCAGGCGCAGCTCGCCTCGCAAGGCAACCAGGCCAACTACACGACGCTGGTGGCCGACGTGGCCGGCATCATCACCGCCATTGAGGCCGAGCCGGGCCAGGTGGTGCAGGCCGGCACGCCGGTCGTGCGCATTGCGCAGGACGGCGCGCGCGACGTAGTGTTCGCGGTGCCCGAAGACCGCGCGACGCTGATCAAGGCCGGTTCGCCCGTCACGGTGCGCGGCTGGTCCGGCGGCAACGAACTTCAAGGCCAGGTGCGCGAAGTGGCGGCCAGTGCCGACGCGGTCACGCGCACCTACTCGGTCAAGGTCGCCATCGATGCGGCCGCCTCGCCGCCGCTCGGCGCTACGGTCTATGCGCGTCCGCAGGCGCTCGCGCACGGCGCCGCCACGGTGATGAAGCTGCCGACCAGCGCGCTGCGCCAGGAGGGTAAGGGCTCGGCAGTGTGGGTGCTCGACAAGCCGACCATGACGGTGCGTTCGCAGCCCGTGCAGGTCGCCACGGCCGACGGCAACGAGGCGGTGATTGCGGGTGGCATCGCCCCGGGCATGATGGTCGTGGCCGCGGGCGTGCACGTGCTGTCGCCGGGGCAGAAGGTCACCATCTACCAGTCCAAGGAGGCGGCGGCCGCCGCAGCCAATGCCGATGCGAAGGACTCGGCGCAGCCCGTGGCGGCTGTCGCTGCGACGAACAAGGAGATCGCAGCGGGTGCCGCCAAATGAGCGGCGGCGCAGCAACTCCCCCCGCTGAAAAGCCCGCCGGCTTCAATCTCTCCAAATGGGCGCTGGACCACGCGCCCCTCACGCGCTACCTGATGGTGGTGCTGATGGTGCTGGGTGCGTTCGCGTACTTCCAGCTCGGTCAGGACGAAGACCCGCCGTTCACCTTCCGTGCGATGGTGGTGCGCACCTACTGGCCCGGCGCGACGGCGCAGCAGGTGGCCGAGCAGGTCACCGACAAGCTCGAGCGCACGCTGCAGGAAGCGCCGTACGCCGACAAGATCCGCAGCTACTCGAAGCCCGGCGAGTCGCAGATCATCTTCAACATCAAGGACTCGTCGAAGTCCACCGAGGTGGCCAACGTCTGGTACACGGTGCGCAAGAAGATCGGCGACATGCGCTCCACCTTGCCAGCCGGCGTGCAGGGCCCGTTCTTCAATGACGACTTCGGCGATGTCTACGGCGTGATCTACGCGCTGGAGAGCGAAGGCTTCAGCTACGCCGAGCTCAAGACGCTGGCCGACGACACGCGCCAGCAGCTGCTGCGCGTGAAGGACGTGGCCAAGGTCGACCAGTTCGGCGTGCAGGACGAGAAGGTCTACATCGAGATCTCGCAGAAGCGCCTGGCGCAGCTGGGGCTCGATTTCAACGCGGTGCTGGCGCAGCTCGGCTCGCAGAACGCGATCGAGAGCGCGGGCTCGATCCAATCGCCGCTCGACGTGGTGCAGGTGCGCGTGGCCGGCCAGTTCACCAGCGTCGACCAGCTGCGCGAGATGCCCATCCGCGGCAGCTCGGGCAGCCAGATCAAGCTCGGCGACATCGCCGACATCCATCGCGGCTACATCGATCCGCCGGCGGTCAAGGTGCACCACCAAGGCAAGGAAGTGATCGCGCTCGGCGTGTCGATGGCCAAGGGCGGCGACATCATCGCGCTGGGCAAGGCGCTGAAGGCCACCACCGCCACCATCGGCCAGCGCCTGCCGGCCGGCGTGAAGCTGGCGCAGGTGCAGGACCAGCCGGTGTCGGTGGCCAGCTCGGTCAACGAGTTCGTCGGCGTGCTGATCGAGGCCGTGGCCATCGTGCTGGCCGTGAGCATCATCTCGCTGGGCCTGCACAAGGGCGGGCGCTTCGGCTGGTACATCGACATGCGACCGGGGCTGGTGGTGGCGATCACCATTCCGCTGGTGCTGGCCGTGACCTTCCTGGCCATGAACTACTTCGGCATCGGGCTGCACAAGATATCGCTGGGCTCGCTGATCATCGCGCTGGGCCTGCTGGTGGACGACGCGATCATTGCGGTCGAGATGATGGTGCGCAAGATGGAAGAGGGCTACGACAAGGTCCGGGCCGCCACCTTCGCCTACGACGTGACAGCCAAGCCGATGCTCACGGGCACGCTCATCACCGCCGCGGGCTTCCTGCCGATCGGCATCGCCAAGTCGGTGACGGGCGAGTACACCTTCGCGATCTTCGCGGTAACGGTGATCGCGCTGGTGCTGTCGTGGATCGTCTCGGTGTACTTCGTGCCCTACCTCGGCACGCTTTTGCTGAAGGTGAAGCCGCACGACCCCGAGGCGCCGCCGCACGAGCTGTTCGACACGGCCTTCTACAACGCCTTTCGCCGCGCGGTGAACTGGTGCGTGCAACACCGCTGGATGACCATCGGTGCCACGGTGCTGATCTTCGCGCTCGGCATCTTCGGCATGGGCAAGGTGCAGCAGCAGTTCTTTCCGGATTCGAGCCGGCCCGAGATCCTGGTCGATATCTGGTTCCCCGAGGGCACCTCGTTCGCGGCCAACGAAGAGGTGGCCAAGCGCGTCGAGAAGCGTTTCATGCAGGAAGCTGGCGTGAAGACGGTCAGCACCTGGATCGGCTCGGGCGTGCCGCGTTTCTATCTGCCGTTGGACCAGGTGTTTCCGCAGACCAACGTGTCACAGTTGATCGTGCTGGCCAAGGACCTGAAGGTGCGAGAGACGCTGCGCCTGAAGCTGCCGCAGGTGCTGGCGCAGGAATTTCCGGAGGTGCGCGGGCGCGTCAAGCTGCTGCCCAACGGGCCGCCGGTGCCGTACCCGGTGCAGTTTCGCGTGATCGGCACCGACCCGGCGCAGCTGCGCGGCCATGCCGACGAGGTGAAGGCCGTGCTGCGCGAGAACGCCAACATGCGCGGCGTGAACGACAACTGGAACGAATCGGTCAAGGTGATCCGCCTCGAGGTCGACCAGGCCAAGGCGCGCGCGCTCGGCGTGACGAGCCAGGCCATTGCGCAGGCCTCGAAGACCATGTTCAGCGGCACGACCGTGGGCCAGTACCGCGAGAACGACCAACTGATCGACATCGTGCTGCGCCAGTCGCCTGACGAACGCGAGGCCATCTCGGACATTGGCAACGCCTACATCCCGACCACCTCGGGCCGCTCGATTCCGCTCACGCAGATCGCCAAGCCGGTATTCACCTGGGAGCCGGGCGTGATGTGGCGCGAGAACCGCGACTACGCCATCACCGTGCAGGGCGACGTGATCGAGGGGCTGCAGGGCGCGACCGTGACGGCGCAACTGCTGCCGAAACTGCGCCAGCTCGAGGCCGGCTGGGTCGAGGCCGGGCAGGGCGGCTACCGCATCGAGGTGGCGGGCGCCGTGGAGGAGAGCAGCAAGGGCTCGGCCTCGATCGTGGCGGGCGTGCCGATCATGCTGTTCCTGGTGTTCACCCTGCTGATGCTGCAGCTGCACAGCTTCAGCCGCTCGCTGCTGGTGTTCGTCACCGGCCCCATGGGCATCGCCGGCGTAGCCGGTGCGCTGCTGGTGCTGAACCGGCCCTTCGGCTTCGTGGCGCTGCTGGGCGTGATCGCGCTGATGGGCATGATCCAGCGCAACGCGGTGATCCTGATCGACCAGATCGAGCTTGACCGCGCGGCGGGCGTGCCGGCTTGGGACGCGATCGTGGAGTCGGCGGTGCGGCGGCTGCGGCCGATCGTGCTGACGGCCGCGGCGGCGGTGCTGGCCATGATCCCGCTGTCGCGCAGCGTGTTCTGGGGCCCGATGGCCGTGGCCATCATGGGCGGCCTGATCGTCGCGACGGTGCTGACGCTGCTGGCCTTGCCCGCGATGTATGCCGCGGCATTTCGTGTGAAGCGCGAGCCGAAAGAGGCGCCGATTAGCGTTTAAAATCGAAAGCTGACCGATTTCAAGCGGATGGTCTTTGGCCCGTGGGGTTCCACGGCGCAAAGGGGCCGTCCGCTTTTGCATTCACCTGAAAGATTGGCATTGCGCGGGTGGCGAAATTGGTAGACGCACCAGGTTTAGGTCCTGACGTTCGCAAGAACGTGCCGGTTCGAGTCCGGCCCCGCGCACCAGCCTGCCGAGTCGCCCGTTCCATCGGGCATTGACGAAGCCCCGGTTTCGAAAGAGACCGGGGCTTTTTCTTTTTTGCGTGCCTTCACCAGTCGCTGTTGTCGTCGCCGCTGCTGCCCCCGTCGTCCCACGAACCGGTATCGGTGATGCCGAAGTCGTTGTCGACGATGCGTTCGGGCGCCTGGTCGGAGGAGGGCGAGGATGAAGGCCAGAGGCTGCGGCCCATCTCGGCGTTGCCGCTGTCGACGACGTGAGATGTGTCGTTCCGGTCGGCGTTGTCCGATCGGTTGTTCATCCAGTGGCGCACGGCCTCCTGGGCCACCACCGCGCCCACGCCCACCGCCGCACCGGTGGCCAGCGCCGAGCCCAGGCCCATGCCGGGAGCCGCTGCGGGAGGGGCCGCGGGCGTCCAGTTGCCGCCCGGCGCGTAGCTTCCGTATCCAGCGCCTGGTGCGCCCGCCGCAGGGCCGTACGACGGGGCTTGGGCCACGGGCGGCGCCACCCGGCGACGGAAGGCGAGGTAACCCACGACCAGCAAGCCCACGAGCGCGATCGGCAGCCATGGCGTCGAGCCGCTCCTGGCTTCGGTCTGCGGCGCGGCCGGGGCTGGTGTGCTCATGCGCGCGGGTTCGGTCCGGGTCGGTGCGGCGGCGGGCTTGTCGAGCTTGTTCGTCAGCCGCTCGACGGCCTCGGGCTTGGCGAAAGACAGGTCGGGCGCGAGCGCCTTCGCCTGGGCCAGCGCGCTTCGCGCGCCGTCGAGCTTGCCTTGCGCCGCGAGCAGTTCGGCCTGGACGAAATGGGCCTTGGCGCTTTTGGGGTGGTCCTTCAGCACCTTTGCGATCATGGTGTCGGCCTCGGCCATCCTGCCGCCGTTCGCGGCCTCGTAGATCTGCTGGATGGTGGGCTCGGCCGGGGCGGGCGAATCGGACTTGGCCTGTGCCAACGAGGGCATGCCGAATGCCACCACAAGGGTGAAGGCGAGGGCGGTGAACAGTCGCTGAAGCATGGTTTTTCCTGTGCGTTCCTGTGGAGAGGGGACGAATCGGAACCGACTCTACGACTGGAATATTGGTCAAGCCTGACCATCGCTCGCGCCGCGCCAGGACCTCGTGAAAACCCGCTTTCCCGGCGGATTAGAATCTCGGGTTGCCCAGTTTTGCAGGCGGCACCCGCGTGCCTCCGCATAAATCCCGCCAGCGCGTGTAAGTCCTTGATCTGTATTGATAAAAAAGATGCAGGCCCCGCGCACCGGCCCCCTTACCAGGAAGACATCATGACCGTGACCGTTGAAACTCTCGAGAAGCTCGAACGCAAGATCACGCTGACCCTGCCGGTCGGCACCATCCAGAACGAAGTCGATTCGCGCCTCAAGAAGCTCGCGCGCACCGTCAAGATGGACGGCTTCCGTCCCGGCAAGGTGCCGATGAACGTCGTGGCCCAGCGCTATGGCTACTCGGTGCACTACGAAGTCATGAACGACAAGGTCGGCGAGGCCTTCTCGCAAGCCGCCAACGAAGCCAAGCTGCGCGTGGCCGGCCAGCCCCGCATCACCGAGAAGGAAGAGTCGCCCGAAGGCGAGCTGGCCTTCGACGCGGTGTTCGAAGTGTTCCCTGAAGTCAAGATCAACGACCTGACCGGCGCCGAAGTCGAGAAGCTCTCGGCCGAAGTGGGCGACGAAGCCATCGACAAGACGCTCGACATCCTGCGCAAGCAGCGCCGCACCTTCGCCCAGCGCGCGCAAGACGCCGTCGCACAGGACGACGACCGCGTGACCGTCGACTTCGAAGGCAAGATCGACGGCGAGCCCTTCCAGGGCGGCAAGGCCGAAGACTTCCAGTTCGTGGTCGGCGAAGGCCAGATGCTCAAGGAATTCGAAGACGCCGTGCGCGGCATGAAGTCCGGCGACAGCCGCACCTTCCCGCTGTCGTTCCCAGCCGATTACCACGGCAAGGACGTGGCCGGCAAGCAGGCCGACTTCATGGTCACGCTGAAGAAGATCGAAGCCTCGCACCTGCCCGAAGTCAACGAACAGCTCGCCAAGTCGCTCGGCATCGCTGAAGCCACCGTCGAAGGCCTGCGCGCCGACATCAAGCGCAACCTCGAGCGCGAAGTGAAGTTCCGTCTGCTGGCACGCAACAAGAACGCCGTGATGGACGCCTTGGTGGCCAACGCCGAACTCGACCTGCCGAACGCCAGCGTGCAGTCGGAAGTCAGCCGCATGGTCGAAGGCGCCCGCGCCGAACTGAAGCAGCGCGGCATCAAGGACGCCGACAAGGCCCCGATCCCCGACGAAGTGTTCCGACCGCAAGCCGAGCGCCGCGTGCGCCTGGGCCTGGTGGTGGCCGAACTGGTGCGTGCCAACAACCTGCAGGCCAAGCCCGAGCAGATCAAGGCCCACATCGACGAGCTGGCCGCCAGCTACGAAAAGCCGGCCGACGTGGTGCGCTGGTACTTCAGCGACAACAACCGCCTGGCCGAAGTCGAAGCCGTGGTTATCGAGAACAACGTGACCGATTTCGTCCTGGGCAAGGCCAAGGTCAACGAAAAGTCGGTGTCGTTCGACGAACTGATGGCGCAGCAGCAGGGCTGATTTCCGTCGCCGCCCGCTATGCCAATGGGGCTTGTGCTTTGCGGCACGAGCCCCATTTCACTCAGGCGTACAGTTCAGAAACAGCGAACGATTCCATTTCTCGGAGAGCAAATTCATGAGCGCACAGGAAATCCAAGGCCTCGGCATGGTCCCGATGGTCATCGAGCAATCGGGCCGCGGCGAGCGGTCCTACGACATCTATTCGCGCCTCCTCAAGGAGCGCATCATTTTCCTGGTGGGCGAGGTCAACGACCAGACGGCCAACCTCGTCGTGGCGCAGCTGCTGTTCCTCGAAAGCGAGAACCCGGACAAGGACATCTCGTTCTACATCAACTCCCCGGGCGGCAGCGTGAGCGCCGGCATGGCGATCTACGACACCATGCAGTTCATCAAGCCCGACGTGTCGACCATGTGCCTCGGCTTCGCGGCCAGCATGGGCGCCTTCCTGCTGGCGGCTGGCGAAAAGGGCAAGCGCTTCTCGCTGCCCAACTCGAAGATCATGATCCACCAGGTGCTTGGCGGCGCACGCGGCCAGGCGACCGACATCGAGATCCATGCGCGCGACATCCTGCGCACCAAGGACCAGATGAACCGCATCCTGGCCGAACGCACCGGCCAGCCGCTGGAAAAAGTCAAGACCGACACCGAACGCGACTATTTCCTGACGGCCGACGAGGCCAAGGAATACGGTCTGGTCGACCAGGTCGTTGCCAAGCGCGGTTGAAACTGCCCGGCGCCCTGTGGCGCAAAAGGCAAAAAACGGCGTTTTCCACACGGGAAACGCCGTTTTTGTTTAGTTATCATTGTCCCTACCCTGTAACGAGGCAAAAGTCCATGGCCGATAAAAAAGGCTCCTCCAGCGAAAAAACGCTTTATTGCTCGTTCTGCGGCAAGAGCCAGCACGAGGTCAAGAAGCTGATCGCGGGCCCTTCGGTCTTCATCTGCGACGAGTGCATCGACCTTTGCAACGAGATCATCCGCGACGAGCTCCCCGCAGGCGAGGAGGCGCGTGAAGCACGCAGCGACCTGCCGACACCGCTCGAGATCAAGACCAACCTCGACAACTACGTGATCGGCCAGGAGCCGGCCAAGCGCATGCTGTCGGTGGCCGTCTACAACCACTACAAGCGCCTGCGCCACAAGGAAAAGGCCAAGGGCGACGACGTCGAACTCAGCAAGAGCAACATCCTGCTGATCGGCCCCACGGGCTCGGGCAAGACGCTGCTGGCGCAGACGCTCGCGCGCATGCTCGACGTGCCGTTCGTGATGGCCGACGCCACCACGCTGACCGAAGCCGGCTACGTGGGCGAGGACGTCGAGAACATCATCCAGAAGCTGCTGCAGAGCTGCAACTACGAGGTCGAGCGCGCCCAGCGCGGCATCGTCTACATCGACGAAATCGACAAGATCTCGCGCAAGTCCGACAACCCCTCGATCACGCGCGACGTGTCGGGCGAGGGTGTGCAGCAGGCGCTGCTGAAGCTCATCGAAGGCACCATGGCCAGCGTGCCGCCGCAGGGCGGGCGCAAGCACCCCAACCAAGACTTTTTGCAGATCGACACGACCAACATCCTGTTCATCTGCGGCGGTGCGTTCGCGGGCCTGGAGAAGGTCATCGAAAACCGCACCGAGGCCTCGGGTATCGGCTTCGGCGCCGCAGTCAAGAGCAAGGCGCAGCGCAGCATCACCGAGGTGTTCCGCGAAGTCGAGCCTGAAGACCTGATCAAGTTCGGCCTGATTCCCGAACTCGTGGGTCGGATGCCCGTGGTCGCCTCGCTCGCGGAACTCAGCGAGGATGCGCTGGTCCAGATCCTGACCGAGCCCAAGAATGCCGTGGTGAAGCAGTTCACCAAGCTGCTGCAGATGGAAGGCGTGGACCTGGAGATCCGTCCGGCGGCGCTCAAGGCGATCGCACGCAAGGCGCTGGCCCGCAAGACCGGCGCACGCGGCCTGCGCTCGATCCTTGAACAGTCGCTGATCGACACCATGTTCGAATTGCCGAACGCGACCAATGTCGACAAGGTGGTGGTCGAGGAATCGACCATCGACGAAAACAAGCCCCCGCTGCTCGTGTACCGCGAAGCGGCGAAAAAGGCCTAAAGCCAAAGACGCGAAGGAACTGCATGTCTGGCCACACTCCCTTGCCTCCCGAAGCCCTCGACCTGCCGCTGCTGCCGCTGCGCGACGTCGTTGTGTTCCCCCACATGGTGATTCCGCTCTTCGTGGGTCGCCCCAAGAGCATCAAGGCGCTCGAACTGGCCATGGAGGCCGAGCGTCGCATCATGCTGGTGGCCCAGAAGGCCGCCGCCAAGGACGAGCCCTCGGTCGAGGACATGTTCGAAGTCGGTTGCGTCTCGACCATCCTGCAGATGCTCAAGCTACCCGACGGCACGGTAAAGGTTCTGGTCGAAGGCCAGCAGCGCGCACGCGTGAACCGCATCGATGACGGCGAGACGCACTTCTCTGCCAACGTGACGCCTGTCGAGGCGCTCGAAGGCGGCGAGAAGGGCACCGAGGTCGAGGCGCTGCGCCGCGCGGTGATGCAGCAGTTCGACCAGTACGTCAAGCTGAACAAGAAGATCCCGCCCGAGATCTTGACCTCGATCTCGAGCATCGACGACGCCGGCCGCCTGGCCGACACCATCGCCGCCCACCTGCCGCTCAAGCTGGACAACAAGCAGGCCGTGCTCGACCTGGACGACGTCAAGGCGCGCCTGGAAAACCTGTTCGGCCAGCTCGAGCGCGAGGTCGACATTCTCAACGTCGACAAGAAGATCCGCGGCCGCGTCAAGCGCCAGATGGAGAAGAACCAGCGCGACTTCTACCTCAATGAGCAGGTCAAGGCCATCCAGAAGGAGCTCGGCGAAGGCGAAGAGGGCGCGGACATCGAGGAGATCGAGAAGAAGATCAAGCTCGCCAAGATGTCCAAGGAAGGCCTGAAGAAGGCCGAGGGCGAGCTCAAGAAACTCAAGCTCATGTCGCCCATGTCGGCCGAGGCCACCGTGGTGCGCAACTACATCGACGTGCTCATCGGCCTGCCGTGGAGCAAGAAGACCAAGATCAAGCATGACCTCGCCAATGCCGAGGCGGTGCTCAATGCCGACCACTACGGGCTCGAGAAGGTCAAGGACCGCATCCTGGAATATCTCGCGGTGCAGCAACGCGTCGACAAGGTGAAGGCGCCCATCCTGTGCCTCGTGGGCCCACCGGGTGTCGGCAAGACCTCGCTCGGGCAGTCGATCGCCAAGGCGACCGGCCGCAAGTACACCCGCATGGCGCTGGGCGGCATGCGCGACGAAGCCGAGATCCGCGGCCACCGCCGCACCTACATCGGCGCGCTGCCGGGCAAGGTGCTGCAGGGCCTGAGCAAGATCGGCACCCGCAATCCGCTGTTCCTGCTCGATGAAATCGACAAGCTGGGCACCGACTTCCGCGGTGACCCGTCGAGCGCGTTGCTCGAAGTGCTCGACCCCGAGCAGAACCACACCTTCGGCGACCACTATGTGGAAGTCGACTTCGACCTGAGCGACGTGATGTTCGTCGCCACCTCGAACTCGATGAACATTCCGCCGGCGTTGCTGGACCGCATGGAAGTCATTCGCCTCTCGGGCTACACCGAGGACGAGAAGACCAACATCGCGATCAAGTACCTGCTGCCCAAGCAGATGAAGAACAACGGCGTGAAGGACGACGAGCTCCTCGTCACCGAAGAGGCCGTGCGCGACATCGTGCGCTACTACACGCGTGAAGCGGGTGTGCGTTCGCTCGAGCGCGAACTGTCCAAGATCTGCCGCAAGGTGGTGAAGGGCCTGCTGCTGAAGCAACTCACGCCGAAGGTCACGGTCGACGGCAAGAACCTCAACGAGTTTCTCGGCGTGCGCAAGTACAGCTTCGGCCTCGCGGAGAAGCAGAACCAGGTCGGCCAGGTGGTCGGCCTTGCGTGGACCGAAGTCGGCGGCGACCTGCTGACGATCGAAGCCGTGACCATGCCCGGCAAGGGCGTGATCAGCCGTACCGGTTCGCTGGGCGACGTGATGAAGGAATCGGTCGAGGCTGCACGCACCGTGGTGCGCAGCCGATCGCGCCGCCTGGGCATCAAGGACGAGGTGTTCGAGAAGCGCGACATCCACATCCACGTGCCCGATGGCGCGACGCCGAAGGACGGCCCGAGCGCGGGCGCGGCGATGACGACGGCCTTCGTGTCGGCGCTCACGGGCATCCCCGTGCGCGGCGACGTCGCGATGACCGGCGAGATCACGCTGCGCGGCGAGGTCACCGCCATCGGCGGCCTGAAGGAAAAGCTGCTGGCGGCACTGCGCGGTGGCATCAAGACCGTGCTGATCCCCGAGGAGAACGCCAAGGACCTGCAGGACATCCCCGAGAACGTGAAGAACGGCCTCGAGATCGTGCCCGTGAAGTGGATCGACAAGGTCCTGGAGATCGCGCTCGAGAAGATGCCCGAGCCGCTGTCCGACGAAGAGGTGGCTGCATCTGCTGCTGCCGTGGCCGAACTGGCCAAGCAGCGCGCGGCAGCACCGGCCGCGGAAGGTTCGGTCAAGCACTGACCGGTTGATCGCAAAACTTGTGAAGCCTCGAAAAACTGATATATAATTCGAGGCTCGAAACGCGGGAATAGCTCAGTTGGTAGAGCGCAACCTTGCCAAGGTTGAGGTCGAGAGTTCGAGACTCTTTTCCCGCTCCAGTTTTGAAAAAGGGAAGCAGCAGCTTCCCTTTTTTTCGCTAGTTCGATTTCGTATTTCTGCGTGGCGCGATAGCAAAGCGGTTATGCAACGGATTGCAAATCCGTCTAGCCCGGTTCGACTCCGGGTCGCGCCTCCACCTTCTCGTTCAACTCGAATCGACCCCGACGACCAAGCTCCGCCAACCCACGTTGCCGGGGCTTGTTTTGTTTGGGTTATCGTCGATGTTCAACCTGACGCCCGGATGGTGAAATTGGTAGACACATCGGACTTAAAATCCGCCGCTTCCTTAATCGGGGCATACGGGTTCGACCCCCGTTCCGGGTACCACACTTACAAGGGAGCATTCGATGCCTCGCTACAACGCTCCATTTGAGATCCATGTGCACGGCGATGTGCCGCTGCGTTCGGACGTGACCTTCGACCAGATCCAGGAGGCGCTCAAGCCGCTCTGGAAGTACGCTGGCGCCAAATCGCTGGCCGACGGTGCCACCAGCACCTACGAAGAAGAACCCGGCATCCGCTTCGAGCAGAAGGACCACACGCTGCAGATGTGCTGGACCGTGCCCGGCGATGAGGACTTCCGCCAGGCCCTCGACGAGATGTGCATGGGCCTGAACGAGCTCTCCGAGCGCGGTGCGGCCATCGAGGTCACCTTCTACGACACCGACTTCGACGAGGAAGAAGGCGATCCCGAGGAAGAGTCGCGCGACGACTTCCTGATGCTGTTCGTCGGCCCGAACCCAGCCGCGATCATGCAGGTGCAGCGCGATCTGCTGGTGGAAGACGTCGTGAACCTCATGGAGCGCCATTTCGATGGTGCCGAACTGGGTGGCGTGGTCTCCGAGATCGACCGCCTCTTCAGCGACCGTTTCGACGCGCTCGTGAACTCGCTCGAAATCGGCAAGCGTCCGCGCGGCACGGGCGGTCCCGGCAGCGGCGGTGGCCACGGCGGCGGCCGCCGTCCGCGCCACCTGCATTGATCCGCACTTCATAGACAAGGCCTCATGGCCCTGTTTCCCGCCTCCGCGCTGCGCCCAGGCGTGCGCAAGCGCGAGGTGTTCGGCTGGGCGATGTACGACTTCGCCAATTCGGGCTACACCACGGTCGTCATCACGGCAGTGTTCGCCGCCTACTTCGTGGGCGGTGTCGCCAAGGGCGCGCCGTGGGCCGCCTTCGCCTGGACAGCCGCACTCAGCACTTCCTACGCGATCGTGATGCTCACGATGCCCGCCATCGGCGCCTGGGCCGACCTCCGTGCGGCCAAGAAGCGGGTACTCGTCTTCGCGACCGTCGGCTGCGTCCTTGCAACGGCGGCGCTCGCAATCACGCCCGGCTTTTCGGGCACTTCCGGCGTCGCACTGGCGATGGCGCTGGTCATCGTCTCCAACGCCTTCTATTCCTATGGCGAGTCCCTCACGGGCGCCTTCCTGCCTGAACTCGCCACTGCCGAGGGCATGGGCAAGGTGAGCGGGTGGGGCTGGGCCTTCGGCTATGTCGGCGGCATGCTGGCCCTGGGCATCTGCCTGGCCTATGTGCTGTGGTCGCAATCGAAGGGCTTGCCGGCGGCGCACTTCGTGCCGGTCACGATGCTGATCACGGCGGCCATCTACGGCGCGGCCGCCTGCGCCACCTTCGTGCTGCTGCCCGAGCGCGCGCAGCCCCGAACGGTGGATGTCGAACTCGGTGCCTGGCGGCAATTGCGTGCCACGTTCCGGCAGGCGCGGGCCTACCGCGACTTCATGTGGCTGCTGGCCTGCACGGTCTGCTACCAGGGCGGCGTGGCGGTCGCCATCACGCTTGCTGCGATCTATGCGGAGCAGGTGATCGGCTTCGTCGCGAGCGAGACCATGGTGCTGATCTTCGTGCTCAACATCGCGGCGGCGCTGGGCGCCTTCGGCTTCGGCTACATCCAGGACCGCATCGGCCACAAGATTTCACTGGCCGCCACGCTGGCCGCGTGGATCGCGGTCTGCGTGATCGCCGCGCTGGTGACGACCAAGGGCGGCTTCTGGTGGGCGGCTGCCATTGCGGGGCTGGCCATGGGATCGAGCCAGTCGGCCGGTCGCGCCATGACCGGCTATCTGGCGCCGCCGCAGCAGCTCGCGGAGTTCTTCGGGCTCTGGACCTTCGCGACCCGGCTTGCCAGCATCATCGGTCCGCTGAGCTTCGGCGCCATCACCTGGATGACGGGCGGCAACCAGCGCATCGCGATTCTCTCGACGGCGGTGCTGTTCGTGGCGGGGCTGCTGTTGTTGCTGCCGATCCATATGGAGCGGGGCCGCGCCGCCGCGCTCCGCGGTCCGGCCTGAAAGTCTTCAGGGCACCTGCTGGCGCAGCGACTTCGGCACCTTGAAGCGTTCGCCGTCGTAGCGCAGCGTGACGGTGTCGAACTTCGCGGGCAGCGCCTTTTCGACGCAGCCCTGGTCTTCCTGCTCCTGCGCGCGGCTCTGCAGCAGCGTGCGGGACAGCTGCAGGTCGGCAAAGCCGTTGCTGCTGCCCTTGCCGACAGAAAGCATGGTGCGCAGCTTCTCGAAGTGACCGGTGCAGGTGGAGTCCCATCCGCCGTGGTCGTGGTCCAGCTCGATCTCCTGCAATACCTGACGCAACTGCTTGCCGTGGTGTACGTAGAGCCGCACAGTCTCGCTGGCCAGCGGGCTGCCGGGCGCGTTGCTGCCGCGGTAGCGCACGCGCAGGCCGAAGGCGCGGGCCTCGGGCGACAGCACGTAGCGCGAGGTGTCGATGCGGATGTCCTGGATCGAGGTGGTGGCGTCCTCGTCGAGCGCTTCGGGCTGGACGAGCCGGGCGATGATGGTGTCGCGCTCGGTGTTGCCGTTGTCGGGGCGCTGGATCAATAGCACTTCCAGGTCGAAGACCTTGGCACCCCTGTCGCTGGTTTCGCGCGGCATCGGCAGCACGACGATGCTGCGCCCCGGAAAGGCAGGCCAGACCTTGCAGGCCGCGAGCCGTTCATCGAGCGGCCGGTTGGGATGCAGCTTGGCATGCATGCGCTCGGCCAGTCCGCTTTCGCAGGCCGCGTGGCTCAGCCCGGCGGCCGAGAGGCAGAAGAGAAGGGCGGCGTGGCGCAGCAGGCGCATCGAGGTCAGGCTTCGGTGGCCGTGGAAAGCCCGAGCCAACGGGCGGCCGCCGCTTCGAGCACTGCGACGTTGCCGCTGCTTTGCAGCCGCAGGCCGCCGATGCCGCCATCTGCGAGTTGGCCGGCCGAAGCGAGCAGGCGCCGCGTTTGCTGCGCGACCGGCACGCCGGTGTCGATGAAGCGCAGCGTCGCTGGTGCGTGCCGTCTCAATTCGTCTTTCACGAGCGGGTAGTGGGTGCAGCCCAGCACCACGGTGTCGACGGCATCGGCGCTGTCGCCGAAAGGCCCGGCCTCGTTCATGTAGCGCTCGCACAAGGCCGCGATGCCTGCGGCGTCGAAGCCTTCGATGGCCTTCACGAGCCCGTCGCATGGCACGGGGCGCACGTCGGCCGACCCGGCGAAAGATGCGCGCAAGGCCGCGTACTTGGCGCTGGCCAGGGTACCGCGCGTGGCCATCACCGAGACGCGCCCCGTGCGGCTCGCCGCCACGGCGGGCTTGAGGCCCGGTTCCAGCCCCACGATCGGAAGATCAGGGTGCTCGGCACGCAGCAGGTGAATGGCGGCGGTCGTGGCCGTGTTGCAGGCGACCACCAGCGCCTTGATGCCATGCTCGCGCAGCAGATGCTCGACCACCGCGCGCGAGCGCTCGATCACATAGGCGTCTCCGCGCTCGCCGTACGGCGCAAAGGCCGTATCGGCGAAGTACACGAAGTTTTCGTAAGGCAGTTCGGCTCTCAGCGCGGCCAGCACGCTGAGGCCACCGACCCCGCTGTCGAAGACGCCTACCGCGGTCACTCGAAAACCTCCGTGCTGCGCACTGCGGTGCGAGCGCCTTCGGGCGGCCGGGCGGCGCTCAAGCTTCTTCCATCATGATCGTCTTGAACTCGCCGCTGGCAATGCGCTTCTGCCACTCGGCCGGGCCGGTGATGTGCGCGCTGGTGCCGCCCGCATCGACCGCCACCGTCACGGGCATGTCGACCACGTCGAATTCATAGATCGCTTCCATGCCCAGGTCCTCGAAGCCCACCACCTTGGCGGTCTTGATGGCCTTGCTCACGAGGTAGGCGGCGCCGCCCACGGCCATGAGGTAGGCGCTCTTGTGCTTCTTGATGGCCTCGATGGCGACCGGGCCGCGCTCGGCCTTGCCGATCATGGCGATCAGCCCAGTCTGGGCCAGCATCATTTCGGTGAAGCCGTCCATGCGCGTGGCGGTGGTCGGGCCGGCGGGGCCCACGGCCTCGTCGCCGACCGGATCGACCGGGCCGACGTAGTAGATGACGCGGTTGGTGAAGTCCACCGGCAGCTTCTCGCCCTTGGCCAGCATGTCCTGGATGCGCTTGTGTGCGGCATCGCGGCCGGTGAGCATCTTGCCGTTCAGCAGGATCGTGTCGCCTGGCTTCCAGCTCGCCACCTCGGCGGGCGTGAGCTTGTCGAGGTCGACGCGCTTGCTCTTCTTTTCGTCGGGCGCCCAGTTGACGTTGGGCCACAGGTCGAGCGACGGCGGGTCGAGGTACACCGGGCCGCTGCCGTCCATCACGAAGTGTGCATGGCGGGTGGCTGCGCAGTTGGGGATCATCGCCACGGGCTTGCTCGCAGCGTGCGTCGGGTACATCTGGATCTTGACGTCGAGCACGGTGGCCAGGCCGCCCAGGCCCTGCGCGCCGATGCCCAGCGCGTTGACCTTCTCGTACAGCTCGATGCGCAGCGCCTCGACCTTGCTCAGCTCTGCGCCCGACTTCTTCTTGGCCTGCAGCTCGTGCATGTCCAGGTCGTCCATCAGGCTTTCCTTGGCCATCAGCGCGGCCTTCTCGGCGGTGCCGCCGATGCCGATGCCCAGCATACCGGGCGGGCACCAGCCGGCGCCCATGGTCGGCACGGTCTTGAGCACCCAGTCGACCACGCTGTCACCGGGGTTCAGCATGGCCAGCTTGCTCTTGTTCTCGCTGCCGCCGCCCTTGGCCGCGACGGTCACCTCGACGGTGTTGCCCGGCACGATCTCCGTGAAGATCACCGCAGGCGTGTTGTCCTTGGTGTTCTTGCGGTCGAACTGCGGATCGGCCACGACCGATGCGCGCAGCGTGTTGTCGGGGTGGTTGTAGCCGCGGCGCACGCCTTCGTTGATGGCGTCGTCCAGGCTGCCGGTGAAGCCGCCCCAGCGCACGTCCATGCCCACCTTGAGGAACACGTTGACGATGCCGGTGTCCTGGCAGATCGGGCGGTGGCCCGTGGCGCTCATCTTGCTGTTGGTCAGGATCTGCGCGATGGCGTCCTTGGCGGCGGGGCTCTGTTCGCGCTCGTAGGCCTTGGCCAAATGGGCGATGTAGTCGGCGGGGTGGTAGTAGCTGATGTACTGCAGCGCGGCGCTGATCGATTCGATCAGGTCGGCCTGCTGGATCGTGGTCGTCATGGTGGGGGGAGTTTTGTAGTGGGAAACGCCCCCCGATTATCTCAGCCGCCGCTGCGTTGGGATTTGCGTGCGGCCAATTCGGGGCGCGTGCACAGGCCACCGGGTGCTCCCCTCCGCGAATGTCCCCCGCTTCGCTCCTCCTTTATTTCGCTGCGGGGAGCACCCGGTGCCCTGTGCACGAGGGCACGCTGCTGGTTCGCGGCCGAGCGAAGCGGGGGACATTCGCGGAGCAAGGTACCCCGTCGGCGTGATCGCGCCCCGAACAATGCATCAGATGCCCACAAGCCCCTATTTCGCAGCCGCCCGGGCTTCCTCGATCCACCCGTCGAACAGCGGCCGATGCGCCTTGATCCAACCGTCGGTGTGCCGCTCCAGGTCTTGCTGGGTGTTGGCGCCCTGGCTCATGCGCAGGTTCTGGGCATTGATGTCGCCGATCGGCAGCTTCATCACCTCGAACAGCCTGCCGGCCGCGGGATTCTTTTCGACGAAGGCCCGGTTGGCGACGATCTGCTCCTGGTTGGCCTGGAAGCCGTAGTTCTTGCCATTGGGCAACTGCGTGTCGGCGCCGCCGCCCTGCGACGAAGAGGACGGCACCTGCAGCCACACCACGTCCGCACCCGGGCGCAGCACGGCGCTCACCCAGTACGGCGTCCACGTGTAATACAGCACCGGCTTGCCCTGTCTGAAGCGGGCGATGGTGTCGGCCATTAGCGCGGCATAGCTGCCCTGCTTGTGCGTGACGGTGTCGCGCAGCTGGTAGGCCGTCAGGTGTTTTTCGATCGCCAGTTCGCAGCCCCAGCCAGGATTGCAGCCCGTGAGGTCGGCCTTGCCGTCGCCGTCGGTGTCGAACAGCTTCGCAATGGCCGGGTCCTTCAGCTGCGCGATGTTGGTGATGTTGTATTGCTCGGCCGTCTTGCGGTCGATCAGGTAGCCCTGCACCGCGCCGTCGGAGTACACGCCCTTGCGCCACAGCTTGGCGTCGCCGCCGCTGTTCTTGTAGAAGTCGGCGTGTAGCAGGCTCCAGTGGTTGGCCATGAAGGTCGCGTCGCCGTTGGCGATGGCCAGGTGCTCGGTGGCGGGCTCGAGGTCTTTCATCGGCTCGACCGTGTAGCCGAGCTTTTCGAGCGCGCGCATCACCAGCAGCGTCTGGAACGCTTCTTCGGCGAGCGAGCTCTTGAGCGGCTGCACGGTGACGCCCTTGCCGGGGAGGTCGTTGGCGGCTTGCGCGGCCATGCCGAAGGCGACGAAGCCCAAGGCCAGAAGGCTGCGTGCGACGAGAGTGGTTTTCTTCATGCGTTGAATTCCTCCGTGGTGGGTCATTGCGCTTGCGCGGACAAGGCGGGAACAGGCGCGCTCGCACCGCGCGACGGCGTGCCCAGCAAGCGCTGCAGCACGCGCAGCGAGAAGCCGGCCGGCCCGGTGTGCCACCAGCGGCGACCCGCACTGCGGCGCGACTTGCCCATCGCCTGCGTCAGCCGGTCGAGCGAAATCGCCAGCAGCACGATGCCCAGGCCGCCGACCGTCGCCAAGCCCATGTCGAGCCGGCCGATGCCGCGCAGCACCATCTGGCCGAGGCCGCCCACGGCGATCATCGAGGCGATCACCACCATCGACAGCGACAGCATCAGCGCCTGATTGATGCCCGCCATGATCGACGGCATGGCCAGCGGCAGCTGCACCTTGACCAGCATCTGCCAGGGCGAAGCGCCGTAGGCACGCGCGGCCTCGATGAGGTCGGGCCGCACCTGGCGCAGGCCCAGGTTGGTCAGGCGCACCAGCGGGGCCAGCGCGAAGATGATCGTCACGATCACGCCCGGCACGTTGCCGATGCCGAACAGCATCACCACCGGCACGAGGTACACGAATGCGGGCGTGGTCTGCATCGCGTCGAGCAGCGGGCGCATGAGGCGCTGGGCGCGGTCGCTGCTGGCCAGCAGCACCCCGAGCGGCAGGCCGATGATCATGCAGAACACGAGCGAGGTCAGCACCAGCGACAGCGTCACCATGGCTTCGGGCCAGATGCCCAGCATTGCCACGAGCAGCAGCGCGACCGTGGTGCCGATGGCCAGCGCGCGGCCGGCGAACTGCCAGGCGAAGAGGCCGATCAACGCGATCATCGCCAGCGTGGGCAAGCCGGTGAGCAGGCTCTGGACCCAGTTCAGCGTGCTGTCGATGGGCAGGCGCACGGTCTGGAAGAAGGGACGGAAATGTTCCACCACCCAGCCGAGGCCCTGGTTGATCCAGGATTCGACGGGCAGGGAACCGTCCCAGAGGCGGTGCAGCTGGAAGCCGTCGGTCGCGGCATTGGCCGATCCGGCCAGCTGGTGGGCCGTGTCGATGGGGGCATCGAGCCATGCGCTGGTGGCGGAGGTGTCGGGCGCGGCCGAGAGTGCTTCCCACGGATCGACGAAGGTGGGGGCTGCGGGCGTGTCCAGCACCGGCGTGCCCAGGTCGGAAGGAAGTGTGTTGTCGTTCATCGTTCAAGGTCCTTCGTGAATTCAGTGCGGCTCGGCGGCAAGCGCGGGGGCGGCGTTGGGCAAGGCGGGCTCGATCGGCGGCGTGTCGCGGTCGAGGAACTTGAGCAGCGTCGTCTTGCTGATCGCACCGCAGAAGCGGCCGTCGCTCGCCACCACCGGCAGCGCGCAAGGTGCCTGCGCGAGCTGGCCGATCAGGCCCGCCACGGGGGCTTCGGCGTCGATGCGCGGCAGGTCGTCGAGGAACGCGTGCTGCAGCCCCAGCGGACCCGAATGCCCGTCGAGCGCGCTGCGCAGCGTGTCCGCCGACACCACGCCCAGGTAGCGCCTGTTCGGGCTGGTCACGTAGGCGAAGTCGCGGTCCTGGTCTTCCAGCACCTTGAGCGCCGCGCGCGCACCGCGCTCCGGGTGCTCGCACACGACCGTGAGCGACTTGCGCGCGATGTCCGCGGCCTTGAAGACGGCCGCCGCATCCACGCCGCGCACGAAGCTGCGCACGTAGTCGTCGGCGGGGCTGCGCAGGATCTCGTCGGGCGTGCCGACCTGGATCACCTGGCCGTCCTTCATGATCGCGATGCGGTCGCCGATGCGCATCGCTTCATCGAGGTCGTGCGAGA
This sequence comes from Variovorax sp. Root411, assembly GCF_001425205.1. Classification (GTDB taxonomy): domain Bacteria; phylum Pseudomonadota; class Gammaproteobacteria; order Burkholderiales; family Burkholderiaceae_C; genus Variovorax. The sequence continues at coordinate 728,385 of NZ_LMDW01000016.1, read as the reverse complement.
TGAAGACGATGGTGCGGCGCTGCGCCTGCTGCAGCCGCAGCAGCTCCGATTGCATCTCGGTGCGGATGATCGGGTCGAGCGCCGAGAAGGCCTCGTCCATCAGGAGGATCGACGGGTCGGAGGCCAGCGCACGCGCCAGGCCCACGCGCTGCTGCATGCCGCCGGAGAGTTCGTCTGGATAGCTGTCGCCCCAGCCTGCAAGGCCTACTTGCGCGAGCGCCAGGTCGGCCTGCGCGAGCCGCTCTTTCTTGCTCGTGCCCGACAGTTCGAGGCCGAAGGCGGTGTTCTCGCGCACCGTCATGTGCGGCATCAGCGCGAACGACTGGAACACCATGCTGATGTCCTTGCGGCGCAGCGCGCGCAGCTTGGCGTCGGAGTGCTCGTTGATGTCGGCGCCATCGATCACGATGCGGCCGGCGGTCGGCTCGATCAGCCGGTTCAACAGGCGCACCAGCGTCGACTTGCCCGATCCCGAGAGGCCCATGATCACGAAGATCTCGCCGGCCTGGATCTCGAAGGTGGCATCGAACACGCCGATCGACTGGCCCGTCTCGGCGAGGATTTCCTTCTTCGAAAAACCTTGCCGCACGAGTTCCAAAGCCTGCTCGGGCGCGTCGCCGAACACCTTGAAAACATGGTCGATGAGAATTCCTTTGGCCATATGCCGGGGCTCCTTGTGTGAAGGTTGGACACAGCACCGCCCCGGAGGACGGCAACGGTCACGCCATCAGCCGATGGGACTGTCCGAACAGAGAGCGCGTGAGGAAAACGCGTGCAATGGCCCGGCGAGCCTCTGGGGCTGCCGACAGGCACTGAAGACGACGTGGCGACGAAACCAGTGCCCGCCGAAAGGTGGCGTGGCAGTGGGGCCGGAAACGATCCGGCCGGTTTGCCGGGCAGGGCCCGGCGGGGAGAACCTTGCACCGCGACGGGATTCGGAGATCCGCGAGTAGTGCAGGGCCGATCAACATGACTTGTTGGTCGTCTGAAGCCCATGATTATAACTTTTTGACATGACGCGAGTCAACCCAACGGGCGTAACGTAATGTCGGCGGCGGCCCAATGGCCCCGTCAGATGCGAGCTATTCTTATTGGCCGATACTCGGGCCCGCGCCCGATCAGGCGGCGCGACCATCCAAGACTGCGGAGCTTTTTCACCATGACGACTTCCCCCAAGACCCGTGCCGAGCGCGATACCTTCGGCCCGATCGACGTGCCGGCCGACAAGCTGTGGGGTGCGCAGACGCAGCGCTCGCTGCAGAACTTCGACATCTCCGGGGAGCAGCAGCCGCGCGAGATCATCAAGGCGCTGGCCCAGGTGAAGCGCGCGTCGGCCGTGGTCAACCACGCGCTGGGCCTGCAGGACCAGAAGAAGACGAACGCCATCGTGGCAGCGGCCGATGAAGTCATCGCCGGCAAGCACCCCGGCGAGTTCCCGCTGGTGGTGTGGCAGACCGGCTCGGGCACGCAGACCAACATGAACGTCAACGAGGTGCTGGCCAACCGGGCAAGCGAAATCCTCGGCGGCGAGCGCGGGGAAGGGCGCCTCGTGCATCCGAACGACGACGTCAACCGCAGCCAGTCGAGCAACGACGTGTTCCCGACCGCCATGCACGTGGCGGCCGTCGAGGCCATCACACACAAGCTGCTGCCCGCCATCGCCAAGCTGCGCGGCACGCTCGACCAGAAGGCCAAGGATTTCGCCGACATCGTGAAGATCGGCCGCACCCACCTGCAGGACGCCACGCCCCTCACGCTGGGCCAGGAGTTCTCGGGCTACGTGGCGCAACTGGCGCACGGCGAGGCGCATGTGCGCGCCGCGTTGCCGCACCTGTGCGAACTGGCGCTGGGCGGCACGGCCGTCGGCACCGGCCTGAACGCGCCCAAGGGCTATGCGGAGCAGGTGGCGGCGGAACTGGCGAAGCTCACGGGCCTGCCTTTCGTGACCGCGCCGAACAAGTTCGAAGCCATGGCCAGCGTCGATGCGCTGGTGCACGCCCACGGCGCGCTCAAGACGCTCGCCGCCAGCATGAACAAGATCGCCAACGACGTGCGCTGGCTGGCCAGCGGCCCGCGCAGCGGCATCGGCGAACTGAGTATTCCAGAGAACGAACCCGGCTCGTCGATCATGCCGGGCAAGGTCAACCCGACCCAGAGCGAAGCCGTCACGATGCTCGCCGCGCAGGTGTTCGGCAACGACGTGGCCATCAACATCGGCGGCGCCTCGGGCAACTTCGAGCTGAATGTGTTCCGCCCGATGGTGGCGCACAACTTCCTGCAGAGCGTGCGTCTGCTGGCCGACGGCATGGTGAGCTTCAACGACCATTGCGCCGTGGGCATCGAGCCGAATCGCGAACGCATCACGGAACTTGTGCAGCGCTCGCTGATGCTGGTGACGGCGCTGAACACGCACATCGGCTACGACAAGTCGGCCTACATCGCGAAGAAGGCGCACAAGGAAGGCACGAGCCTGCGGGAAGCCGCGATCGCCTCCGGGCACCTCACGGCCGAGCAGTTCGACCAATGGGTGGTGCCGGAGAACATGACCGGTCGCTGAGCCTCACCGGTCTTTTCGTGGGGCCGCCGCGCACGGCCGCCCGAAGCGGCCGGCCCGCCCCCGGTAGGGGGGTGGCGAAGCGACACGAAGTGCGCGCAGCCTGGGGGCGAGCCTCAATATCCGATCGTGTAGCGCTGACGTGAGTGCGCCGGCTTTTCGAGCTCGTCGATGAACGCGATCGCGTAGTCCTCGAACGTGATCCAGCTGCGGCCTTCGGCGCTCACCAGCAGGTCGTCCTTGCCGAGGCGGAACTTGCCCGTGCGCTCGCCTTCGACGAACTCGGCCGAGGGCGACAGGAAGGTCCAGTCGAGTTCCTTCTCGATGCGCAGCGCATCGAGGAACACGCCGCCGGCCGAGGCTTCGGCGCGATAGGCGTCGGGGAAGTTCGGCGTATCGATCACCTTCAGGCCGGGCGCCGCGAACAGGCTGCCGGCGCCGCCGACCACCAGCAGGCGCTTCACGCCCGTGCGCTTGACGGGTTCGATGATGGCCTCGGGCGGCACGGTGGAGAAGTGCGCGGCGCTGAACACAGCGTCATGGCCGGCCAGGGCTTTCTCGAGCGCGGCGCCGTCGAGCACGTCGAGGTCGACGGCCTTCACGTTGGCGCGGCCCGCCAGCTTGGCGCTGGCCTTGCGCGCGATGGCCGTGACCGTGTGGCCGCGGCGCAGGGCTTCTTCGAGAAGGCGGCCGCCGGCGCGTCCGGTGGCACCAATGATGGCAATGTGGCTCATGAGGGACTCCTGTGAAAGATCGAAGGGATCGGATGGGATGAGCCGCATCTTAGGTTTCTGTTTTCGAAAGAAATATCTCGATTTGCGCGCTTGTTTATTCCTAGAATCGTTCGAATGGATCGATTGAATGCAATGCGCGTGTTCGTGAATGTGGTCGATTCGGGCAGCCTTTCGGCCGCGGCCGACAAGCTCGACCTGTCCCGGCCGGTCGTCACGCGCTACGTGGCCGAGCTGGAGCAGTGGACCGGCGCGCGCCTGCTGCACCGCACGACGCGCCGGCTGAGCCTCACCGCCGCTGGCGAAGAACTGCTGCCGCGCTGCCGCCAGGTGCTCGAACTCACCGGCGACATGCAGGCCGCGGTGCGGCATCCGGCCGAGGCGCCGCGTGGGCAGTTGCGCATCACGGCCAGCACCTCGTTCGCGCAGGCGCAACTGGCCGATGCGGTGGCCGACTACGTGCGGCTCTACCCGGGTGTGGCTGTCGACCTGGTGCTGCTCGACAGGGCCGTGAACCTGGTCGACGAGCGCATCGACCTGGCCATTCGCGTGGCCGCGGAGATCGACCCCAACCTGATCGCGCGCCGGCTCACCGACTGCCGCTCGGTCGTGTGCGCGTCACCGGCGTACCTGAAGGAGCACGGCCAGCCGCTGCGCGTGGAAGAGCTGGCGCAGCGCAATTGCCTCACGCATTCGTACTTCGGGCGCAGCCTCTGGAATTTCACGCGCAAGGACACGGGGGAGCCGGCCTCGGTGGCCGTGGGCGGCAATGTCTCGGCCAACGATGCAGCCAGCCTGATGTGCCTGGCCCGGGCCGGGGCCGGCATCGCGATGCTGCCGACCTATCTGGCGGCGCCGCTGCTGCAGGAAGGGGAACTGGTGCGGCTCTTCGGCGATTTCGAGCCGCAGGTGGTGGGCATGTATGCGGTGTACGCCTCGCGCAAGCACATGCCGGCCACGCTGCGCACGATGCTCGATTTCCTGGCCGCGCGCTTCACTGAAACGCCGGCCTGGGACACGCCTTAGTGGCGCGGGTTGGCGGCTGCGGCTTCGTTCATCAGCTTGTCGGTGTAGGCGATGGCCATGGCCGAGAACAGGAACGCGATGTGGATCACGGTTTGCGCGATCAGCACCTTGTCGGTGTAGTTGTCTGCGTTGATGAAGGTCTTCAGCAGGTGGATCGAGCTGATGCCGATGATGGCGGTGGCCAGCTTCACCTTGAGCACCGAGGCGTTCACGTGGCTCAGCCATTCGGGCTGGTCGCGGTGGCCTTCGAGGTCCATGCGGCTCACGAAGGTCTCGTAGCCGCCCACGATCACCATGATCAGCAGGTTCGAGATCATCACCACGTCGATCAGCGCGAGTACCACCAGCATGATCACCGTCTCGTTGAGCGTGCCCACCGGCGCCGTGGTCTTGTAGCCGATGCTGGTGATCAGCGCCTGCAGCGCATCCTGGCTGCCGAAGGCGGCTTCGACCAGGTGCAGCAGCTCGACCAGGAAGTGCACCACGTACACCGCCTGCGCCACGATCAGCCCCAGGTAGAGCGGCAGCTGCAGCCAACGGCTCGCGAAAATCAGCTTGGGCAGAGGGCGAAGCGGCGAACCACGGGCTGGTACGGGCGGGTTCCGGGTGTCGAAAGGATCGGTAGCGGACATTGGCAGGCGAGAGATGAAAGACCGCGGATTCTAGGTGTGCCCCTGTGTCGTACTCGTGATAACCCTGCGAACTAACATCGAACCCGTCAGTGACCCGTAAGTGCGGCCACCGACATTACGGCCGCACCCTCCAGGAGACAAAAAGCATGAGCAGCGCATCGAAGAACATTGAATCCGTCCTCGTCGAGAACCGTGTGTTTCCCCCTGACGCCCGCGCCACCGAAGGCGCCCGCATCTCCGGCATGGCCGCCTACGAGGCCCTGTGCAAGGAGGCCGAAGAGGACTTCGAAGGGTTCTGGACCCGCCTGGCCAAGGGCAACCTGCAGTGGACCAAGCCCTTCACGAAAACGCTCGACGAGTCGAAGGCCCCGTTCTACGAATGGTTCGGCGACGGCGAGCTCAACGCCAGCGCCAACTGCCTCGACAGGCACGTCGGCACCCCGGTCGAGAACAAGACTGCCATCATCTTCGAAGCCGACGACGGCACCGTCACCAACATCACCTACAAGGAGCTGCTGGCTCGCGTGAGCCAGTTCGCCAACGCGCTCAAGGCCGAGGGCATCCAGAAGGGCGACCGCGTCATCATCTACATGCCGATGACGGTCGAGGGCGTGATCGCCATGCAGGCCTGCGCGCGCATCGGTGCCACCCACAGCGTGGTGTTCGGCGGCTTCTCGGCCAAGGCGCTGCAGGAGCGCATCATCGATGCGGGCGCGGTGGCGGTCATCACGGCCAACTACCAGATGCGCGGCGGCAAGGAACTGCCGCTCAAGGCCATTGTGGACGACGGCATCGCGCTGGGTGGCTGCGAATCGATCAAGACCGTGTTCGTCTACGAGCGCACGCCCACCGCATGGACGCGCGTCGAGGGCCGCGACAAGACCTTTGCCGAGGCGCTGAAAGGGCAGGGCACCGAATGCACCCCGGTGCCGGTGAATGCCGAGCACCCGCTCTTCATCCTCTACACCTCGGGCTCCACCGGCAAGCCCAAGGGCGTGCAGCACGCCACCGGCGGCTATCTGCTGTGGGCCAGGCTCACGATGGACTGGACCTTCGACATCAAGCCCGAGGACGTGTTCTGGTGCACCGCCGACATCGGCTGGATCACCGGCCACACCTACGTCGCCTACGGCCCGCTCGCGGCCGGCGCCACGCAGGTGGTGTTCGAGGGCATCCCGACCTTCCCGCACGCGGGACGCTTCTGGCAGATGATCGAGAAGCACAAGGTGTCGGTGTTCTACACGGCGCCCACCGCGATCCGCTCGCTCATCAAGGCGGCCGAGGGCGACGAGAAGGTGCACCCGAAGAACTGGGACCTGACGAGCCTGCGCATCCTCGGCTCGGTCGGCGAGCCCATCAATCCCGAAGCCTGGATGTGGTACCACCGCAATATCGGAGGCGAGCGCTGCCCCATCGTCGACACCTTCTGGCAGACCGAGACCGGCGGCCACGTGATCACGCCGCTGCCGGGCGCCACGCCGCTGGTGCCGGGCTCGTGCACGCTGCCGCTGCCGGGCATCATGGCCGCCATCGTCGACGAGACCGGCAAGGACCTGCCCAACGGTGCCGGTGGCATGCTGGTCATCAAGCGGCCCTGGCCCTCGATGATTCGCACCATCTGGAACGATCCCGAGCGCTTCAAGAAGAGCTATTTCCCCGAGGAAATGGGCGGCACCATCTACCTGGCCGGCGACGGTGCGGTGCGCAGCGCCGACCGCGGCTACTTCCGCATCACGGGCCGCATCGACGACGTGCTGAACGTGTCGGGCCACCGCCTGGGCACGATGGAGATCGAGTCGGCCCTCGTGTCCAAGACCGACCTCGTGGCCGAAGCCGCGGTGGTCGGTCGTCCCGACGACGTGACGGGCGAGGCCGTGTGCGCGTTCGTCGTGCTGAAGCGCGCCCGCCCGACCGGTGAGGAAGCCAAGCAGATCGCCAACGAACTGCGCAACTGGGTGGCCAAGGAGATCGGCCCCATCGCCAAGCCCAAGGACATCCGCTTCGGCGACAACCTGCCCAAGACGCGCAGCGGCAAGATCATGCGGCGCCTGCTGCGCAGCATCGCCAAGGGCGAAGAGATCACGCAGGACACGTCGACGCTGGAAAATCCGGCGATCCTGGAACAGTTGTCACAGACGAACTGATTCGCGCTGTAGGACACGGCCGTTTATGCGGCCATCTGCGCTGAACCGGGCTCTTCGCTGAGGTAAAACCATCCGGAGCACCGTGCGCCTCGACGCGCATGGGCGTTTCCGATGTGTCCGATCTTTCCGAAGGAGGCCCCCCATGGGCGTGAGATCCGCTTTTCTTCTTGTCATCGTGCTGTTCATCGCGGCGCTCGCCGCGCTGAACTGGGGCACGCTGTCCGCACCCACCAACGTCTGGCTGGGTTTCATGACCGTCTCGGCGCCGCTGGGCCTGATCATGCTGGGCCTGACGGTGGTGCTGGCTGCCTTCTTCCTCGTCTACGTGTTGTACTTGCACAGCTCGGTGCTGATCGAAACCAAGCGCCACACCAAGGAAATGCAGGTCCAGCGCGACCTTGCGGACAAGGCCGAGGCCTCGCGCTTCACCGAACTGCGCAACTTCCTGGAGACGCAGGAGAACAAGCACATGGCGCAGAACGCCGACCGGCAGGCGGCGATGCTGGCGCGCCTGGAGCAGCTCGAGACCGCAATCCGCCTGCGCTCGGATCAGACCGACAACACCGTGGCCGCGCACATCGGCCAACTCGAAGACCGCATCGAGCGCCGGCCGCTGCCGGTGGACATCAACCCGCAGGCGTGATGCCCCCGGAGCCTACTTCGTCGACAGCACCCAGGCTGCGAGCTTCTTCGCGTCAGCTTCGCTGACCTGGTTGTTCGCCGGCATCGGCACCGGCCCCCATACGCCGGAGCCGCCCTTGACGATCTTGCTGGCAAGAGTGTCGACGGCACCCTTGTCGTCTTTGTACTTGGCGGCCACGTCCTTGAATGCCGGGCCGAGCACCTTGCGCTCGACCGCGTGGCAGCTCATGCAGTTCTTCGAGGTTGCGAGGGCGAGGTCGGCGAAGGCGGGCGCGGCGAGTCCGACAAGGCCGAGGCCGAGGGCTGCCGACAACAAGACTCTTTTCATGGGGCGTATTTCGTAAGGGCTGAGTTACATTCGACTCAACGCGATTGTAGGTAGCGCCGTGCACGTCGTACGGGTGCGTGCCAATACAACCCGGAGGGATTCGCGATGTGGTTTCTGGCGCTGGGCCTGCTTGGATTGGCCCTCAAGTATTTGGAAGTGGGCATGGTCGCCGGCTGGAGCTGGTGGATCGTGCTGTCCCCGTTTGCAATGGCCGTCGCATGGTGGGCCTGGGCCGATTCGTCGGGCTATACCAAACGCAGGGTCATCGAGCGGGAAGACCGGCGCAAGCAGGATCGCATCGATCGCCAGAAGACCAACATGGGCATGAAGACCGGCAACGGGCAGCGCCGGAAGTAGGGCTCGCCCCCAAGCTGCGCGGCACTTCGTGTCCGCTTCGCCTTCCCCCTGGCGGGGGCAACACCCGAGGCCCGGCGAAGCCGGTTCCTCGGTGTTTCATGCAATAGCCCCGATCAGAACTTGTCGAGCACTGCGCCCGAACTGGCGCTGGACGCATTGAACGCGAACTTCGCCTGCACGCCGCGCGTGTAGCGCGGTGCTGGTGCCTTCCAGCCTTCGCGGCGCTTCGCGATCTCGGCTTCGGGCACGTTCAGTTCGAGCACCAGCTTGTGCGCATCGATGGTGATCGAGTCGCCTTCGTTCACGAAGGCGATGGTGCCGCCGGCGGCCGCTTCGGGCGCCACGTGGCCGACCACCATGCCCCAGGTGCCGCCCGAGAAGCGGCCGTCGGTGATCAGGCCGACGCTTTCGCCGAGGCCCGCGCCGATCAGCGCACCCGTGGGTGCCAGCATTTCCGGCATGCCCGGGCCGCCCTTGGGGCCCAGGTAACGCAGCACCATCACGTCGCCTGCCACGATCTTGCCGGCCAGGATGGCCTGCAGCGCCGATTGCTCGTCGTCGAACACGCGCGCCGGGCCGGTGATGACGGGATTCTTCAGGCCGGTGATCTTGGCGACCGCGCCTTCGGGCGACAGGTTGCCCTTAAGGATCGCGAGGTGGCCTTCGTTGTACATCGGCTTGTCGATCGGGCGGATCACGTCCTGGTCGGCGCGCGGTACATCGGGCACGTCCTTCAGCACTTCGGCGATGGTCTGGCCGCTGATGGTGATGCAATCGCCGTGCAGCAGGCCTGCGTTCAGCAGCACCTTCATCACTTGCGGAATGCCGCCCGCCTGGTGCAGGTCGACCGCGAGGTACTTGCCCGAGGGCTTCAGGTCGCACAGCACCGGCACCTTCTTGCGCATGCGCTCGAAGTCGTCGATGGTCCATTCGACCTCGGCCGCGTGCGCGATCGCCAGGAAGTGCAGCACCGCATTGGTCGAGCCGCCGGTGGCCATGATCACGGCCACTGCATTTTCGATGGCCTTCTTGGTCACGATGTCGCGCGGCTTCAGGTCTTTCTTGATGGCTTCGATCAGCACCTTGGCCGATTCCTTGGCCGAGTTGGCCTTCTCGTCGTGCGGGTTCGCCATGGTGGACGAGTAGGGCAGCGAGATGCCCAGCGCCTCGAAGGCGCTGGACATGGTGTTGGCCGTGTACATGCCGCCGCAGGAGCCGGTGCCGGGAATGGCGCGCTTCTCGATCTCGTGCAGGTCTTCGTCGCTCATGTTGCCCGCGGCGTTCTGGCCCACGGCCTCGAACACGCTCACGATGTTCAGGTCTTGCCCCTTGTAGCGGCCCGGCAGGATGGTGCCGCCATAGACGTAGATGGCCGGCACGTTGGCGCGCAGCATGCCCATCAGGCCGCCGGGCATGTTCTTGTCGCAACCGCCGACCACCAGCACACCGTCCATCCACTGGCCGCCGACGCAGGTCTCGATGCAGTCCGAGATGACCTCGCGGCTCACCAGCGAGTACTTCATGCCTTCGGTGCCCATGGCCATGCCGTCGGAAATGGTGGGCGTGCCGAACACCTGCGCGTTGCCGCCGGCTTCCTCGATGCCCGCGATGGCAGCGTCGGCCAGCTTCTGCAGGCCCGAGTTGCAGGGGGTGATGGTGCTGTGGCCGTTGGCGACGCCGACCATCGGCTTCTTGAAGTCGCTTTCCTCGTAGCCCATCGCGTAGAACATGGAGCGGTTGGGCGCACGGCTCTTGCCTTCGACGATGTTGGCGCTGCGGCGGTTGATCTGGATCGGCTTGGTGTCCATGGTGTCTCTTCTGTCGTGGGGGATCGGGGGAACCCAAGTATCGGACTTCTGATTGATTGGTTCCAATCCATTTTCGAGCACGGATTGATATGCTCGGCATATGAATGAAGCCCCGATCGACCTGCGGGCCTGGCGCCAGTTCGTTGCCGTGGCCGAGGAACTGCATTTCGGCCGCGCCGCGCTGCGGCTGCACATGACGCAGCCTCCGGTGACGCAGGCCATTGCCCAGCTCGAAAAGACGCTGGGCGTGGTGCTGTTCGACCGCACGCGGCGGCGCGTGGCGCTCACGCCCGCCGGCGAGGCCCTGCTACCCGATGTGCGCGAGCTGCTGGCGCGCGCGCAGGCGCTTCCGGCGCGGGCACGGGCGGCAGCGGCGGGGCAGGTGGGCCGGGTGCGCATCGCCTTCGTCTCGACGGTTGGCTTCGAGCAGCTGCCGGCCTGGGTGCGCGAGTTCCGCGTGCTGTGCCCGGAGGTGGCCCTCGAACTGGTCGAAGCCACCGGCGACGTGCAGCTCGAAGCCTTTGCGCGCGGCGAGATCGATGCCGGGCTGATGCTGCATTCGCCCGGCGCGGCGCCGCCCGGCCTGTCCCGCCTGCCGGTGGAGGAAGAGGCGCTGGTGCTGGCCCTGCCGGCGCAGCACCGGCTCGCCCGCGCACGGCCCGTGCCGCTGGCGGAGGTGCTGGCCGAGCCGCTGGTGATCTTTCCGCGCCGCATCGTGCCGTCGCTGCACGACGCGGTGTTCGACCTCTATCACGCAGCTGGCCGAGTGCCCCAGGTGGCACAGGAGGCGATCCAGATGCAGACCATCGTCAACCTCGTCTCGGGCGGCATCGGCGTGGCCTGGGTGCCGCACAGCGTGATGCAGTTCCGGCGCGCTGGCGTGGTCTACCGGCAGGCCGGCGAGTTCAAGGGCGTGGGCCGACGCCGCGTGGCGCTGCCGGCTTGCGAGACAAGCCTCGTGTGGCCGGCGCAGGCTGCGCACCCGGCGCTGGCGCGGTTCGTGGCGTTCGTGCGCGAGCGCACGGCGGAGGCCAAGCAGGGCGCAGGGTCCGCTCGCTGACCAGCAAATTCGCAGAACACCGCGGAACCGGCTTTGCCGGGCCGCAGCTGTTGCCCCCGGCAGGGGGAGGGCGAAGCAACACGAGGTGCGCGAAGCCTGGGGGCGAGTCATTTGCAGCGGGCACAATCCGCGGATGCTCATGTATCCGCAGATCAATCCCATCGCCTTGCAACTCGGCCCGGTGGCCATTCACTGGTACGGCCTGACCTACCTGGCGGCCTTCGCGCTGTTCTATTTTCTCGGCACGCGGCGGCTGCATCACGAGCCGTACCGCTCGCTGGTGGGCGCGGGGGCGTGGCAGCGCAAGGACATCGAGGACATTCTTTTTCTCGGCGTGATGGGCGTCATCGTCGGTGGGCGGCTGGGCTACTGCCTGTTCTACAAGCCCGAGTTCTACCTCACGCATCCGCTCGAAATCCTTTACGTGTGGCAGGGCGGCATGAGCTTCCATGGCGGGCTGCTCGGCGTGATCGGCGCAATGATCTGGTTCTCGCGTTCGCGTGCGCGGCCGTTCTGGCAGGTGATGGACTTCGTCTCGCCCTGCGTGCCAACCGGTCTTGCAGCCGGCCGCGTGGGCAACTTCATCAACGGCGAGCTGTGGGGCCGCTTCAGCAGCCCCGATCTGCCCTGGGGCATGGTGTTCCCGCAAAGCGGATCGATGCTGCCGCGCCATCCCTCGCAGGTCTACCAGTTCCTGCTGGAAGGGCTGTTGCTCTTCGCGGTGATGTGGCTCTATGCGCGCAAGGAGCGCAAGCAGGGGCAGGTGGCCGCGGTGTTCCTGATCGGCTATGGCGTGCTGCGCTTCGTGGCCGAGTACTTCCGCGAGCCCGACGACTTTCTCGGCCTGCGGGCCCTGAGCCTGAGCCAGGGGCAATGGCTCAGCGTGCCGATGGTGATCGCCGGCATCGCGCTGTGGTTCTGGTTCGGCCGCGCCAACAACAAGACCGCCACCGCGCAGGCCTGAGGTCGTTCAGCGGGAAGCTTGCAGGGTAAGTCCCAGCCGCGCAGGGCGTGCGCGGCTCTTGCGCCAAATGCTCGGCAGGCTCAGAATTACGCGTAATTACAGGAAATTACGCGATTTGATTCCCATGCGCCTGGTCCCCAACTCCCTGCACGACGAAGTTGCCGCCACGCTGCGCGAGCAGATCTTCGACGGCACGCTGGCGCCCGGCAGCTTCGTGGACGAGGTGGCGCTGTGCGAGCGGCTCTCCATCTCGCGCACCCCGTTGCGCGAGGCGCTCAAGGTGCTCACCGCCGAGGGCCTGCTGCGGCATGAGCCGCGGCGCGGCTGCTTCGTCAACGAAGTGACCGAACGCGATCTCGACGAAATCTTTCCTGTCATCGCGCTGCTCGAGGGCCGCTGCGCCTACGAGGCCGCGCGCAATGCCAGCGACGCCGAGCTGAACGAACTCGATGCGCTGCACGAGCGGCTGGTGCGCCACGCCAGGGCGCGCCGCATCAACGACTACTACGCCACCAACCACATCATTCATGAGGCGATCATCAAGCTCGCCGACAACAAGTGGCTCGCGCAGGTGATCGGCGACCTGCGCAAGATCCTCAAGCTCGCGCGGCTGCAGCAGCTGCATGCGCCGGGGCGGCTCGACCAGAGCCTGTCCGAGCACCTGGCCGTGTTCGCGGCGCTCAAGGCGCGCGACAGCGAGGGCGCCGACGCCGCCATGCGCACGCACATGACGCGCCAGCGCGAGGCGCTGCGCGAAGTCGCGCGCCAGCAAAAATCCAGGGTGATGCCGTGACCGCCGAACGCGCCATGCCCGCCCCCTCAAGCATTGGAGTGCCCCGATGAGTGCGACCGAATGGTTCCAGGCGCGGCTGCGTTCTGGCGAAAAATCCAAGGTGCCGGTGGCGTCCGAAGGCGCCGCCAAGGGCGCGTCGAAGAGCGCGCCCAAGCCCAGCGCACGTTCCACCGCCGAGCGCCTGCAGGCCACGCTGCGCAAGGCCGACGAAGCCTTGTCGCCGCGCGCGCTGCGCCGCGTGCTGGCCGACCTGCAGGCCGTGATCGATCCGCGCGTGAGCGAGGTCGAGGGCGGGCGCCGGGCCCATGCCATCGCGGACGGCTACCGCGCCGCCACACCCGAGGAGCGCCGCGACTACTGGGCCCTGATGAGCGAGCATTTCGCCGCTGACGCGCAAAAGCTCGAGATCGCCCGCAACCAGCACCAGGCCTCCGTCGGCACGCCCGACGAAGGCCAGGCCGAGCTGCGCCTGCGCCGCGCGCTGGTGTCGCCGCGCATGCGCCTGCTGCAGCGCTTCGCGGTCGAGCCCGAAGGCATGCGCTTCCTGGTCGACCTGCGCGCCGACCTGCTGCCGTGCCTGAAGGCCGACAAGCGCCTGCTCGCGCTGGACGCCGAGCTGGAGCACCTGTTCTCCACCTGGTTCGACGTGGCCTTCCTCGAACTGCGCCGCATCGACTGGGACTCGCCGGCCTCGCTGATCGAGAAGCTCATCCGCTACGAGGCGGTGCACGACATCAAGAGCTGGTCCGACGTGAAGAACCGGCTCGACGACAGCGACCGCCGCTGCTACGGCTTCTTCCATCCGCGCCTGCCCAACGAGCCGCTGATCTTCGTCGAGGTGGCGCTGGTCGACCGCATCAGCGACGGCATCACGCCGCTGCTCGATGAGGCTGCCGTGCCCGTGCTGCCGGCCAGGGCCACCACCGCCATCTTCTATTCGATCAGCAACACACAGAACGGCCTGCGCGGCGTGAGCTTCGGCGACTCGCTCATCAAGCGCGTGGTCGAGACGCTGCAGGACGAACTGCCGCGCCTGAAGACCTTCGCCACGTTGTCGCCGATCCCGGGCTTTCGCACCTGGCTCGCGAAGAACGCCGCCGACCTGCTGCCGCGCCTCGACGAGAAGCGCGAAGCCGAGCTCGGCCGCCTCGTCGGCTCGCTGCCGCCGACCGCCGATCGCCTGCTCGCCGCGGCGGACTCGGCCGCCACCTTCGACGCGAAGTCCCCGCTGCGCCAATGGCTGAGGCAGGCCGCCGCCGAATACCTCGGCCGCGCGCTGGTCGACGGCACGCCGGCCGACCCGGTCGCGCGCTTCCACCTGGGCAACGGCGCCCGCGTGGAGCGGCTGAACTGGGCCGGCGACCCGTCGCCCAAGGGGCACAAGCAGTCTTACGGGCTCATGGTCAACTATCTCTACGACCTCAAGCGCCTGGACAAACATCGCACCTGGCTGGCGGACGGCAAGGTGGCTGTATCGGGAGACATCGAAAGCCTGTACTTCAAAAAAGGCTGATGGCGTTCGCAGGCCGGTGGCAAACAATACGCCGGACACCGCATCGGGCGGCAAGATCCACAACGACAAACTGGAGATGAGACAAATGAACCCAAGCTTTCAACGCCGCGACGTCTTGCGCGCGGCTGCCGCCGGTGCGGCGGTTCTCTGCGGCGCTGCGCGAGCCCAGCAGGGCTGGCCGACGAAGCCGGTGACGATGATCGTGCCGTTCCCGGCCGGCGGCGGGACCGATGCGTTCGCACGGCCGCTCTCGGGCCAGTTCTCGCGCATCGCGGGGCAGACGCTGGTCATCGACAACCGCGGCGGGGCAGGGGGCACGCTGGGCGCGAGCATCGCCGCCAAGGCGCCGGCCGACGGCTACACGCTGTTCATGGGCGCGGTGCACCACGCGATCGCGCCGTCGATCTACCCGAAGCTCGATTACGACATCGAGAAAGACTTCGTGCCGCTGATGCTGCTGGCCAACGTGCCGCAGGTGGTGGTGATCAACCCGAAGCGCGTGCAGGCCAACACGATCCAGGAGTTCATCGCGCTGGTGAAGCGCAACCCCGGCAAGTTCAACTACGGCTCGGCGGGCTCGGGCACCTCGCACCATCTGGCGGGCGAGCTGTTCAAGCTCCAGACGGGCACCTTCATCACCCATATTCCATACCGCGGCGCGGGCCCGGCGCTGTCCGACCTGATCTCGGGCAACGTCGACCTGATGTTCGACGGCCTGGGCTCCTCGGCCCAGCACATCAAGAGCGGCCGCATCAAGGCGCTGATGGTGGCCGGCAGCAAGCGCAACCCCGCCTTCCCCGACGTGCCCTGCGCGGCCGAAGTGGGCCTGCCCGACTACACCGTCACCACGTGGTACGGGCTGTGGGCGCCCAAGGGCACGCCGGTCGAAGCACAGACGCGCGCGATCGACGACATGAAGAAGGCGCTCGCCACCGATGACCTGAAAACCATCTGGGCCCAGAACGGCTCCGAGATCCCGAACCTCACCACCACGGCCTACGGCAGCTTCGTCAATGCCGAGATCAAGCGCTGGGCCGCGGTGGTGAAGGCATCGGGCGCCAAGCTCGAATGACCGACAGCTGCATTTCGCTGCGCCGGGAAGGCGCCATCGCGGTCGTCACTTTGTCGAACCCGGGGCGCCTCAATGCCATGACGCGTGCCATGTGGCGTGAGCTGCGCGCCGTGTTCGACGGCCTCGGCAGCGACGACGATGGCGGCCTGCGCTGCGTCATCGTGCGCGGCGAGGGCGCGGCCTTCTGCGCGGGTGGCGACATTTCCGAATACCCGTCGTTCCGCTTCGAAGAGCCCAGCCTGCGCGAATTCCACGAAAACGAGGTGTGGGCCGCGCTGCAGGCCATGCTCGATTGCCCGCTGCCGCTGGTCGCGCAGATCGAGGGTGCCTGCATGGGCGCCGGCATCGAAATCGCGAGCTGCTGCGACATCCGCCTGGCCGGCGCGTCGGCGAAGTTCGGCGCACCCATTGCCAGGCTCGGTTTCCCGATGGCGCCGCGCGAAGCCGCGCTGGTGCATGGCGCCATCGGCGACGTGCTCGCGCGCGACATGCTGCTGGCCGCCGGCGTGCACGGTGCGCAGCGCCTGTACGACGCGGGCTTTTTGCTGCAGGTGCTGCCCGACAACGAAGTGGCGCTTGCAGTGCAGTCTCATGCCGCGCGCATCGCCGCGCTCGCGCCCCAGGCCGCGCGCCTGCACAAGAAGACCTTTGCCGCGCTGCGCGCCGGCGCCCCCTCGGCCCACGGCTTGCTGGCCACCGCCTACGACTACGCCGACTCCGCGGAGCACCGCGAAGGCATCGCCGCCTTTCTCGCCAAGCGCCCCCCGAATTTCTGAAGAGAAGAAACCGTCCGATGAAGAAGACCGCCAACGCCAACCTGTTCGCCGCCCTGCGCGCGGCATTCCCCGCCGACCTCGACCGCATCGCCGTCGAGACCGACAACGGCTTGTTCTACTCGTGGCGCGACATCGAGCGCGCCAGCGCCATGATCGCGAACCTGCTCGACGCGCTCCGGCTGGAGAAGGGCGCACGCATCGCGGTGCAGGTCGAGAAATCGGTCGAGGCGATGCTGCTGTACCTAGCCACGCTGCGCGCGGGCTATGTGTTCCTGCCGCTCAACACCGCCTACCAGAGCGCCGAGATCGAATACTTCATCGGCAACGCCGAGCCGGCCGTGGTGGTGTGCACCGGCCGCAATGCCTCGTGGGTGGCGCCGATTGCCACGGCAGCGGGTACGAAGCACGTCTTCACGCTGGACGACGACCGCACCGGCACGCTGCTCGAAGTAGCCGCGCAGTGCAGCGACCAACACACGGTGGCGCAGCGCAAGGCCGACGACATGGCCGCCATCCTCTACACCAGCGGCACCACGGGCCGCAGCAAGGGCGCGATGCTCACGCACGGTAACCTGCTGTCGAACGCCCGGGTGCTGAAGGACTACTGGGGCTGGACCGAAGGCGACGTGCTGATCCATGCGCTGCCCATCTTCCACGTGCACGGCCTGTTCGTGGCGCTGCATGGCGCGCTGCTCAACGGCAGCAAGATGCTGTGGTTCTCGAAATTCGAGCCGAAGCGCGTCGTCGCGAAACTGCCCGAGGCGACGGTGTTCATGGGCGTGCCCACGCTGTACGTGCGGCTGCTGGCCGAGCCGGGCCTCACGCGCGAGGCGGTGCGCAACATGCGGCTGTTCGTCGCGGGCTCGGCGCCGCTCTTGATCGAGACCTTCGACGAATGGCGCGAGCGCACCGGCCACACCATCCTCGAACGCTATGGCATGAGCGAGACGGCCATGCTCACGTCCAACCCCTACCGGGCCGAGCAGGGCGAACGCCGCGGCGGCACTGTCGGCTTTGCGCTGCCGGGCGTGCAGCTGCGCGTGCGCGACGACGGCGGCCGCAGCTGCACCACCGACGAGATCGGCAACATCGAGGTCAGCGGCCCCAACGTGTTCGCGGGCTACTGGCGCATGCCCGAGAAGACGAAGGAAGAGTTCACTGCCGACGGCTTCTTCAAGACCGGCGACGTTGGCAAGATCGATGGGCGCGGCTACATCACCATCGTCGGGCGCAGCAAGGACCTGATCATCAGCGGCGGCTACAACGTGTACCCGGCGGAGATCGAGGGCTACATCAACGAGATGGCCGGTGTTGCCGAGAGCGCCGTGGTCGGCGTGCCGCACCCCGACTTCGGCGAGGTGGGCGTGGCCATCGTCATTCCCAAGGTCGGTTCCTTGGTCGATGCCGATGCCATCGTGGCCGAGCTCAAGTCGAAGCTCGCGAACTTCAAGATCCCGAAGCGCTGCTTCGTGGTGCCGGAGCTGCCGCGCAACACGATGGGCAAGGTGCAGAAGGCGCTGCTGCGCGCCGAGCACAAGGGGCTTTTCACCGCCTGAGACTGTCCTGCGAAGCGGGCGCGAGACCGTTCATCAGCCCGCTGCGCGCGTGGCAGTTGATGTACTCGTAGCTTTGCTCGTCGGCCTTCAGCACCGACACCTCGTGGTACACGCGCAGCTGCAGCTGGAAGTTCAGCGCCTGCACATAGCGCATGAAGCTGCCGAAGATCGCGACGTGCGTGGGGTGCGACTCGGCCCAGCGCTCCATGTCGGCCAGCGAGCGCCAGTAGCTCAGGCCGAAGGATTTCTGCAGCGGCGCGCCGTGCGCGTCGAGATGGTGCATGTAGCGGTTGCTGTAGCAGCCGATGGGCAGGCCCTGGTCGCGCAGGAAGTCCATGCCTTCGCGCAGCACCGGCTCCATGTCCTGCAGGTAGAGCGTGCGCTCCTGCCCGGTGGTGTCGGTCCATTCCTGGCCCGAGCGGATCATCGCGATGTTCTCGTGGCTCGCGATGCGCACGCGCTGCCCTGGGGCCGGCGTGCCCGCGACGATGGCGCGCGCGCCGGAAGGCGCCATCGCGTCGGTCTGCGAGAGCGGAATGCGGTCGCGCATGGAGCCCCAGTAGCCGTGTTCCTGCAGCTCGCCGCTGGCTTCGCCCATGACCACGCCGACGCCCTCGAAGCGGTCGGGCGTGTTGAACATGGTCTCGAAGTGCTCGACGTGCGGGGAGGCGATCTCGCGAAAGTAGCCGAGGCCTTCCGCGAGCCGCTCTTCGGAGCGCCACCATGCATCGATCTCGGGCGTGGCGCACCAGCGGGCGAACGCCGCGGCATCGCTCCAGTAGGCGATGGCGATCATGTTGTCGAAGTCGTCGGCATCGACGTAGTGCGCCAGGTCGTGGTGGCCCGGGCCGTCGGGCAGCGCGAAGCCGCGGGCGATCTTCATCAGCGCGGCGCAGGCGCGGCCCTGCATCTCGGCGCCGCGCGACTGCACGCCGAAATAGCCCATCACGACCTGCTTGACCGCAGTCGGCGCGCGGGCCGACCACACGGGGTAGGGCGGCGTGTAGTCGTCATCCACGCGGCGGTGCCGCGTGCGGGGGCACTTCAAGTGCTCGGCAATGGCTGATTCCATGGCGCGGCTCCGTGTGTTCAGGCCGCGACCGGCTCGGTCACGCTGCTTTCAGGCTCCGGCGTGTGCTGCACCACCACGGGTTCGCGGCGCGTCTTGTTGAGCAGCAGCTGTGTGACGTCGGGCCGCGAGTAGTGGCCACTCGGGTCGGCGGCCGCTTTGGCGAGCGAGATCATGCCGAGGTCGATGTCGGCTATCACCAGGCCTTCCTCGTCCTCAGCCAGCGGCGTGCCCAGCGGCGAACCGTCGGGTGCGTAGATGCGTGCAAAGCCGCCGCCGGTGCGCAGCATCTGCTGCTTGCCCGCGTCGGTGCACATCAGCTCGCTCATGGCCTTCGACACCGTGGCGCAGGGCGCGACCACGAAGCACTGGCCCTCGGCCGCATACACCTGGCTCGCGGCATTGTTGACCTCGGGGCCCAGTGCATAGGCCGCGCCGCGGTACAGCGAGAAGCTGGGCCATGCGCCACAGTGGATCTGCTCGTTCTGCGAGTACATCGCGTACTTGCTCAGCGGCTGCAAATGCTCCCAGCACGAGAGCGATCCGATGTTGCCGAGCGGGGTGTCGACCACGGCGAGGTCCGAGCCGTCGCCTTCGCCGAACACGGTGCGTTCGACGTGCGTGGGCTTGAGCTTGCGCCGCGTCTGCGCGGTGTTGCCCTGGTCGTCGATCAGCGCCTGCGCAATGTAGAGGCTGCCCGCGGCCTTCTCGCTGTAGCCGAGCGAGACCCAGATCCTGTGCTTGCGCGCCGCCTCCCTGATGCGGTCGAACTCGGCGGAGCCGACGACCAGCGAGTTGTCGTGATAGCGCTGCACAAACTGCATGCCCCAGGCCGGCGAGTCGAGCCAGATCCACCACGGATAGCCGGGCACCCAGGTCTCGGGAAAGGCGATGAGCTGCACGCCCTGTTTCGCGGCCTGCGCCATCAGGTCGATCGTCTTGTCGATGGTGCCGTCGAGGTCGAGGAACACGGGCGCGGCCTGCACGGCGGCGACGCGCAGCTTAGGGTGAACGGTGGTCGGCATGGTGGGTCTCCAGATGCAATGAAAGTAACGAACCGCACCCCTTTCGCACGGGTTTGCGCTGTGGCATGCGGGTTGCTTGAAGCGTAAATTCGCGCCGCCGGAATGCCTTGACCCGGATTGGCGGTGTTCTTGTTCCAGCGTTGCATGTCCCTGTTGTTCAGGCTTTCCGAGGACTCCCGATGACCCAGTTGCTCAGCACCGATGCCGTCTCGCGCGACCAGCGGCTTGCCTACTGGACCGACATGATCTGCAACGTCTACGTGCAGCTCGGCTGCGATCCGGTGCGCGAAGGCGATACCGGCGATTTCGAAGGCAGCATCCGCCAGCACGCGCTGCCCGGCCTCGACGTGTCGGTCGTCACTTCGGGCCCGCAGAAGGTGATGCGCACGCCGGGGCACATCTCGCACTCCAGCGACGACTGCTTTCTCGTGAGCATCCAGGCGCGCGGCCAGGGCGTGGTGCGGCAGGACGGCCGCGACGCCGTGCTGTCGGCCGGCGACTTCGCGCTGTACGACAGCACGCGGCCCTACCAGCTGCTGTTCGACGAGTCCTTCGAGCAGATCGTGCTCAAGCTGCCCGGCGAACGCCTGCGCAGCGAGTTGCGCGACACCGAGGCGCTGACGGCCACCACCGTGTCGGGGCGCGAAGGGGCGGGGCACCTGCTGCTGGGCATGATCCACACGCTGCGCGAAGACATCGACAAGCTGCAGCCCGCCTCGGCGCTGGCGGTTGCCAATGGCGTGCAGAACATCCTCGTGGCGGGGCTGCAGACGCTGCCTGCGGCGCGTGCACCTTCGCTCAGCAACCTAGCGGCGTACCACCTCGCGCGCGTGAAGCGTCGCATCGACGAGCAACTGGCCGATCCTTCGTTGTCGGTGGGCACGCTGGCGACCGCGCTGGGCGTGTCGGTGAGCCACATCCACCGCGTGTTCAAGAGCGAGCCGCTGACGCCCGCGCAGTACATCTGGGAACGCAGGCTGGAGGCGTGCAGCCGCGACCTGCTGGAGCCGCGCCTCGCGGGTCGGCCGGTGGCGGAAATTGCATACGGCCGCGGCTTCAACGATGCGGCTCATTTCAGCCGCGCGTTCCGCGAGCGTTTCGCCTGCTCGCCGCGCGAGTGGCGGCAGCAGCGCGCGCAGTAGCGAGAGGCCGGCCTATTGGACCAGCAGCACCGTGGTGTTCGTCTCGGCGATCACCTTGGTGGCGACCGAGCCCATCAGCGCGCGGCCGAAGATGCCGTGGCCATGGGTGCCGAGCACGATCAGCCCCGCTTGCGCCGCAGCGGCCGACTTGAGGATTTCCTCGGCCACGTGGCCGTGACGCGAGTCGATCGTGTAGTTGCTCACGCCGCTCTCGGCGAACAGCGCCTTCACGGGATCGAGCACCTTGGCGCTTTCCTCGGCGTAGTAGTCCGCGACGATCTCCTTGCTCAGGTGACGCGAGACATGGCCCGAGATGCCGGTGCACACGTGCACCACCACCAGCTGATGCCCGTCCACGAACATGCCCCGGTTGGACAACAGGTAGTCGAGCGCCTTGCGGGTGTAGGCGCTGCCATCGACGGCGATGAGGATTTTCATGAGGCCGTTATACGGCGCGGCCCTGCGCGCCGCAATGGGACGTACCTCGGGCGCGAAGGGATTTTTTCGCCCGCCGGATCAGCCGTGCAGCCCCTTCCAGAGCATGTAGGCCGCCAGCAGGTACAAGATGCTCGCGAACACGCGCTTGAGCTTCTTCACCGGCAGGCTGTGCGCGGCCTTCGCGCCCAGCGGCGCGGTGAACACGCTGCAAATGGCGATCACCGCCAGCGCGGGCACCCAGATGTAGCCGAAGGAGCCCGACGGCAGGCCCTGCACCGACTGGCCGCTGACCGCATAGCCCAGCACGTTCGCCACCGCGATCGGAAAGCCCAGCGCCGCGCTGGTCGCCACCGCGTTGTGGATCGACACGTTGCACCACGTCATGAACGGCACGCTGATGAAGCCGCCGCCCGCACCCACGAGGCCCGAGATGAAGCCGATGGCACCGCCCGCCGCGAACTGGCCTCCCGTGCCGGGCATCTGGCGCGTGGCCGCCGGTTTCTTGTCGAGGAACATCTGCGTGGCCGAGAAGCCCACGAACAGCGCGAAGAAGATGGCCAGTGCCGTGCCCTTGAGCAGCGAGAACACGCCGAGGCTGCCCGCGAGGCTGCCGATGACGATGCCGGGCGCGAGCCGCCGCACGATGTCCCAGCGCACCGCGCCGCGCCTGTGGTGCGCGCGCACGCTCGACACCGATGTGAAGATGATCGTCGCCATCGAGGTCGCGATGGCCATCTTCACCGCGAGGTCGGCCGGCACGCCGCGATGGCCCATGATGATCGTGATGAACGGCACCATCAGCATGCCGCCGCCGATGCCCAGCAGGCCCGCGAGAAAACCGGTGCCGAGGCCCAGGGCGGCGAGTTCGGCGATCAGGATGGGGTCGAGCAGGGCAGCGAGGTTCACGGGAAGGTCACGCGAGGGGAGTTTGGAAAAAGCAACGGCCCCGTGCAGTGGATGCAGGGGGCCGTGGCAGGAATAGGTGTCTGCAGGTGATGTGCCGGACCCGCATCCTGAACCAGGGTTCAGGTGGGCGAGGGCAGCAGGACTTCGGGTTCATCTGACGCGAGATGATCACGCCCGTCGAGCGATGTACCAAGCCCGGCTCCGGAGAGCATTGGAACAAGGAAATATTAAGCCCGACACAGTCTGCA
Source organism: Variovorax sp. Root411 (assembly GCF_001425205.1). GTDB lineage: Bacteria > Pseudomonadota > Gammaproteobacteria > Burkholderiales > Burkholderiaceae_C > Variovorax. The sequence continues at coordinate 705,601 of NZ_LMDW01000016.1, read as the reverse complement.
GACGGAGTGGATTTTACGCTTCGTCTGTCTCCCTGCGGGATTCATTCAGAGTAAATGTCCATCGCCGGCCAGGGCTTGATCGAGTCTTTGAATGAGTTGCGCGGCCTTTGGATCGGCGTCGCTGCTGTCCGTGGCGGCCGCGGTAGCGGGTGCCGCAACGGGTGCGGCCGCGGCTGCAGCCTGCTGCGCCGCCAGGTCGAACGCCAGGTTCAGCGAGGCCAGCACCGCGATGCGATCGCGGGCCTTGACTTTTCCTGCATCGCGGATCTTGCACATGGCCGCGTCCACGCGTTCGACGGCTTCGCGCAGCTGCGCCTCGCCGCCATCGGGACAGCCGAGCAGGTAGCTCTGGCCCATGATCTGTACTTCAATCTGCTTCATGCGGTGGAATCTTCGGGGGGTGGTTCAGCCGGCAACCGTTCGAGCAGGGCGTCGAGGCGCGTGCGAGCCGCGGCGAGTCGCGACTTCAGGGCGTCGCGTTCGCGCGTGAGCGCATCGACCTGCTCCTGCAGCAACGCATTGGTGCGTTGCACCTCTTCGTGACGCACGAGCAGTCGTTCAACACGCTCGGCGATCTGGTCGATGGGGCTGGAGGCGGGCATGGTTGGCGATTGTAGTTTCCCGGGGAGGCGGTCCCGCCGAGGCCGGGCGCGGCCCGTGGCGTGGTCAGGATTCTGCGGCTTCGCAGTCCGCCGATCAAACCTTTCATGGCTCGCTCAGGCGCACGTAGGTGGCGAGCAGCGCACTCTTCGCGGCCACGCCCAGCAGCACCGGGTTGGCCGCGCTCTCGATCACCGGCAGCCGCTCGCCCAGGTGATCCAGGAAGCGCTGCAGTGCTTCGCCCAGGCCGGTGTCGGCGGTCAGCGGCAGGATGGCCTGCGAGAGCAGGGCGCCGGCGGTCGTCTCGGTGGGTGCCGTGCCAAGAGCCGACAGCGGCACCACGCCGAGATAGCGGTTGTCCGCATCGACCACGTACAGGTACTTCACCGGGTGCTGCAGGAAGAGCTTGCTCATCGCCTCGCGGTCCGCTTCCGGGCCGACCACCGTTTCGGCTGGCTGCACCAGGTCGCGCATGTGCAGCCCGCGCAGGCGCATCTGCGTGTCGCGCTGTTCGTTGCGGCGCAGGGTGATCTCGTACATCGAGCCGGCATTGGCCGAGCGCGCGACGAAGTACGCGATGACGCTCGCAGCCATCAGCGGCAGCATGACCTGGTAGCTCAGCGTCATCTCGAAGATCATCAGGATCGCCATCAGCGGCGCCTGCGTCGCGCCCGCCAGGAACGCCCCCATGCCGACGATGGCATAGGCGAACGGCGCCGAGCTCGCAGCCGGCCACACCGCCTGCACCCCCTGGCCGAACAGCGCGCCCACCATGCAGCCGAAGAACAGCGCCGGCGTGAACACGCCGCCCACCGCGCCCGAACCGGCCGTGGCCAGCGTGGCGACCGCCTTGGCGGCCAGCACCATCGCGATCAGCGTCCATGGCCAGGGCGTGTGCAGCACCGCATTGACCACGCTGTAGCCGTTGCCCCAGACCTCGGGCACGGGCACAGACACCGCGCCCATCACCAGCCCGCCCAGGGCCAGCCGCCATGGCAGCGCCAGCGGCAATCGCGAGAACAGCGCGCGGCTGCCCTGCAGCGCACGCAGGAAGCCGATCGCCGCAAAGCCCAGCAGCACGCCGAGCACGCAGAACAGCACGACCTCGGCGCCATGGATCTCCGGGAACGCCGGCATCCTGTAAGGCGGCTGGTAGCCGGACAGTGCCCGCATCGCCACGTTGGCAACCACGGAAGCGATGATGATCGGCCCCACGCTCTCCATCGCGATGGAGCCCAGCACGATCTCGGCGACGAAGAAGGCGCCGGCGATGGGCGCGTTGTAGGCCGCGGTCAGGCCCGCCGCCGCGCCGCAGGCCACCAGCAGCCGCAGCCGCTCGACCGGAAAGCGGAACACCCGCCCCAGCAGCGAAGCCGCCAGCGCCGCCAGCTGTACCATCGAGCCCTCGCGCCCGATGGAGCCGCCGCTGCCGATGCTCACCAGCGACGAGGCGCTGCGCACCAGTGTCTGTGCCACCGGGATGCGTCCGTCGCCGAGCACGATAGCTTCCATGTAGTCGGAAGTGGCGCTTCGCACCGCGATGCGTTTCGCCAGCACGAGCAGCAGCCCGGCCACGAGCCCGCCTAGCGTGGGGCAGGCAATGCGCGCCCACCACGGCAGGTGCCTGGCCGTCGCCACCAGCCCTTCGCCCGGCCCGAGCACCAGATGCTCGAAGGCAAGGAGCGCCGTGCGGAAGACTTCGGTCGCCAGCGTGCCCAGCAGGCCGGCCCCGATGGACCACAGCAGCATCGACTGCCAGCCCGAGACGCCGAAGAGACGCTGCAGCGCCGAACGAAGATTCAGGAAAACCGAGGCGGGCCGCATCATGGCCGCCGATGTTAGCGGCGACCGCAACTTTCGAATTAACGAGCGGCCGGCAGGCTCTAAAATCCCGCCCGTTGGTGCCTGCGGCGTGGTTCACGCGCCGCGGTTCAACGGGAAGCAGGAGTGGAAGCCCCGACCCATCAGGTCGGAACAAGGCAGAAGCCGCCTGCGCTGCCCCCGCAACGGTCAAGCAGACGGCGCCGCAAGGCGCCAACCCCTTTCCATCGAAGCCACTGGGTGCCCTGAAACAGGTGCCTGGGAAGGCGGCAGGGGTCGTTCTGCCAGCCCGGATACCGGCCAACAAGGCGGCTGCCGCATGCGTGATAGATGCATGGGGCGGCCATGGCGCCCAGGCGCCGGCGGGGAGGCCGGCGAGGGGTATTGACGTTCGTTCGGCTCATTCCATGATTTCCCACGTTTGTTTTTCTCGCGGCCGCGCTCCTGCGCGCCGTTTCCGCCACGCCTGCCTGCCGCTGGCGCTGGCTACCGCCTTCGGCGGCCTGGCCCATGCACAGGAGGCCCCCACGCTCGGCGAAACGGTGGTCACGGCCAACCGCACGCCGCAGGCGCTGTCGGATCTGGTGGGCGACGTGTCCATCGTCGACCGGCAGACCATCGAGCGCAGCGGCGCGACCGGCGTGGCCGACGTTCTCTCGCGCCTGCCCGGCATCGAGATCTCGCGCTCGGGCGGCCTGGGCAACGCCACCAGCCTGTTTATTCGCGGTGCGGAAACGCGCTTCACGGCGGTCTACCTCGACGGCGTGCGCATCGACTCGCAATCGACCGGCGGCGCCGGCTGGGAAGGCATTCCGCTCTCGCAGATCGACCGCATCGAAGTGCTGCGCGGCCCGGCCGCCGCGGTCTACGGCTCGGATGCCATCGGCGGCGTGATCCAGCTCTTCACCAGGCGCGGCGAAGAGGGCGTGGCGCCTTACGCGGGCATCGGCTTCGGCAGCAACGGCCTGCGCAAGATCGAAGGCGGCGTGAGCGGCAAGTCGGGTCTGTTCGACTATTCGTTCGGCGTGGCGCATGAAGAAAGCAAGGGCTACAACGTGCAGCCCGCCGACAAGCGCAACGTGGTCAAGGACGGCTACACCAGCCCCGACCGCGACGGCTACACCAGCACCTCGGGCAACGTGAAGCTGGGCTTCCAGATCTCGCCCGACCAGCGTATCGATGCCACGCTGCTCACCAGCGAGATCAAGGCCGGCTACGACGCCGCCGTGTCCTACAGGACAAGGCCGCCGATCCTGTTCCGCGACGACGAGTCGACCAACACGCTGCGCACCGCGGGCCTGACCTGGTCGGCCAAGTGGAACGACGTCTACAGCACCCGCGTGCAGGTGACCGATTCGCAATCGGTCTACAAGACGCAGCCTTCGTTCTACCGCACCGAAACCAACCTGCGCGGCTACCTGTTCCAGAACGAATTCCGCTTCGGCCCGCACTTGGTGACGGCCACGCTCGAACGCCGTGAGGATGCACTCGAAAACGCACCCACCACCACATCCAAACTGCTGTCGCGCGACCGTTCGCAGGATGCGATCTCGCTCGGCTACGGCTTCGTGCAGGGCCCGCATTCGCTGCAGCTGCACGTGCGCCACGACAAGGACAGCGAGTTTGGCGGCAAGACCACCGGCAGCGCGGCCTACGGCTATGCCATCACGCCATCGCTGCGCTTCACGGCTTCTGCGGGCACGGCCTTCCGCGTGCCCACGCTGTACCAGCGCTTCAGCGAATACGGCCTGGCCACGCTCAAGCCGGAATCGAGCCGCAACGTCGAGCTGGGCCTGCAGTACACCGAAGGCGCCACGCAGGCGGGCATCGTCGTCTACAGCAGCCGCGTGCGGAACCTGATCGGGTTCGATGGAACGGCCAAGGGCTGTGCCTCCTCGTTCGGCTGCTACTCGAGCACCGCGCGCGCCCGCTACCAGGGCGTCACGCTGTCGGGCAGCCAGCGCTTCGGCGATGTCACGCTGCGCAGTTCGTTCGACTTCCAGGACCCGCGCGACCTCGCCACCCATAACCTGCTGGCCCGCCGCGCGCAACGCCACGCCACCCTGGGCGCCGACTGGCGCATTGCCGGCTGGACGCTGGGCGCCGAGGTGCAGACATCGAGCCGCCGCTACGACGATGCAGCCAACAGCGTGAAGCTGGGCGGATACACCGTGCTGAACCTGTCGGCCTCCACGCAGATCACGCGCGACCTCAACCTTGTTGCGCGCGTCGACAATGTGGGCAACAAGGACTACCAGTACGCGCGGCTTTACGCCAATGCAGGCCGCACCGCGTACGTCGGTCTCAAGTGGACGCCTCACTAAGCCAACCCTCGCCACGAAGCGCCGCCGCCGATGCCGCGGCGGCCTCGTGCGCCGCCGTGCTGGTGGCCGCCCCGGCCTCGGGGCAGGGCAAGACCACCGTCGCGGCGGCGCTCGCGCGGCTGCATGCGCGCCAGGGCCGCCGGGTGCGCGCCTTCAAGTGCGGGCCCGATTTCCTCGATCCGCATTGGCTGGCGCTGGCCACCGGTGCGCCGGTGCATTCGCTCGACCTGTGGATGACCGGCGAGGCCGATTGCCGGGCGCGCCTGCGCGCCGCAGCGGCCGAATGCGACCTGCTGATCGTCGAAGGCGTGATGGGTCTGTTCGACGGCACGCCCAGCGCGGCCGACCTGGCCGAGCGTTTCGGCCTGCCGGTGCTCGCGGTGATCGATGCGCACGCCATGGCGGGCACCTTCGGCGCGCTGGCCTACGGGCTGCAGAATTTCCGGTCCGGATTGCCATGGGCGGGCGTGCTTGCGAACCGCGTGGCCAGCGAAAGGCATGCGGGCATGCTGAAGGACGCATTGCGCGAGCCTTCGCAATGGCTGGGCGCCCTGCCGCGCGACGCGGGCTTCACGCTGCCCGAGCGGCACCTGGGCCTCGTGGCCGCCGCCGAACTCGGCGATCCGATGGCGCGGCTCGATGCGGTGGCCGATGTGCTGGCCGCCACGCCGCTCGGCCGGATGCAGGCCAGTCAGCTGCCGCAGGTGCGCTTCGAAGCGACTGAATCTGAAGAAGCCATCCCGGCGTTGCTGGCGGGGCGCACCATCGCCATCGCGCGCGATGCGGCCTTCTCGTTCATCTATCCCGCGAACCTCGACGTGCTCGCTGCGCTGGGCGCACGGCTGTCCTTTTTCTCGCCACTCGCCGGTGATGCCCTGCCGGCCTGCGACGCCGTCTGGCTGCCCGGCGGCTACCCTGAGCTGCACGCCGCAGCGCTGGCCGCCTGCGTGCCGATGCGCGAATCGCTCGCCGCGCATGCTGCATCGGGCAAGCCGGTCTGGGCCGAGTGCGGCGGCATGATGGCGCTGTTCGACGAACTGGCAATGCAAGACGATGCACAGGTCCACCGCCTCTGGGGGCTGCTGCCGGGCCGCGTGACCATGCAGAAGCGGCTCGCCGGCCTTGGCCCCCAGCAGCTCACGCTCGGCAGCGACACCTTGCGTGGCCACACCTTCCACTATTCGCGCTGCGAAACCTCGCTCGCGCCTGCCGCCCATACCGCCCGGCCCGGCGCGACGCAGGCCGTGGGCGAGCGCGGCGGTGAAGCGCTGTACGTGCTCGGCTCGGTGCGCGCGAGCTATTTTCACGCGTGGTTTGCCTCCAGTCCGCAAGCCACGGCCCGCCTTTTCGGCGCCATGCCCATCGAGTTGGAGAGCCATGCCGCAACCGAGTAAGCCGAAGACCGCCGAGCACGAATTCATCCTGGGCGGCCAGAAGAGCGGCAAGTCGCGCCGCGCCGAGCAGCGCGCCATCGACTGGCTCGCCGCCGAGCCTCGCACGCACCGCGCCGTGCTGATCGCCACCGCGCAGGCCTACGACGACGAGATGCTGGAGCGCATCGTGCGCCACCAGGCCGACCGTGCCGAGCGCGTGCCCGGCATGCACACCATCGAGGAGCCGATCGAACTCGCGCGCGCCGTCGTCACGCAGAGCTCGCCCGAGACGCTGGTTGTCGTCGACTGCCTCACACTGTGGCTCACCAACCTGCTGATGCCGATGCACTCCGAAGACGCCAGGCCCGTGACGCGCACACCAGCCACGCACGTGGCATTGCTGCTGGCCGCGCTGCGCGAGGCGCGCGGGCCGGTGGTGCTGGTCGGCAACGAGATCGGCCTGGGCGTGATTCCGCTGGGCCGCGAGACGCGCGCCTTCGTCGACGCGCTCGGCCGACTGAACCAGGACGTGGCCGCCGCCTGCGACCGCGTCACCCTGATGGCGGCCGGCCTGCCGTTGAGCCTGAAAGCGCCTGCCGCATGAAGAAGACGATCCGCATTCCACTGGCTGCGCTGGGCCTGGCCCTGTTCGCACTTGGCGCGCACGCCCTCGACGTGGTCGACGAACGCGGCGCAACCGTGAGCCTGCCGCAACCACCGCAGCGCATCGTCTCGCTGCTGCCGGCGCTGACCGAATCGGTCTGCGCGCTTGGCGCCTGCGACAGGCTGGTAGGCGTCGACCGCTACTCCAATTCGCCCGAACAGGTGAAGGCGCTGCCGCAGCTCGGCGGCGGCATCGACCCGAACGTGGAAGCCATCGTCGCGCTCAAGCCCGATGCGGTGCTGCTCGCCAAGTCGTCGCGCGTCACGCAGCGGCTCGAAGCGCTGGGCATGAAGGTGCTGGTGCTCGAACCCAAGAGCCATGCCGACGTGCAGCGCGTGCTCGACAAGCTCGATCAGGTGCTCGGCACGCACGAGGCGCCCAACGTTTGGCGCGTGATCGATGCCGGCGTGTCGGCCGCCGCGCAGTCGGTGCCTGCGAGTGCGAAGGGGCTGCGCGTGTATTTCGAAGTGAACAGCGCACCGTATGCTGCGGGCGAGACGTCGTTCATCGGCGAGACGCTCACGCGGCTCGGGGAGAAGAACATCGTGCCGGCATCGCTGGGGCCGTTTCCCAAGCTCAACCCCGAGTACGTGGTGCGCGCGAATCCCGACCTCATCATGGTCAGCGTGCGCAGTGCGCAGGGCCTGGAGCAGCGCCCCGGCTGGGCCGGCATCCGCGCGGTGCGCGAAGGCCGCATCTGCCGCTTCACTGCCGAACAGTCCGACGTGCTCGTGCGCCCCGGCCCGCGCATGGACGAGGCCGCGCGCCTGATGGCGCAGTGCCTGAGCGACAAGGGCGGCAAGCAATGAACGCGGCGCTCAGGCACACGGCCCACCTGCGGCGCGTCTTGCTGCTCGGCGCCGGCCTGCTGGTGCTCGGCGTTGCGCTGATCGTGCTGGGGCTGGGCATCGGCAGCACCGGCTTCGAAAGCTTGCTCGCGGCGCGGCACGACCCGGTGGCGCTGCAGATCGTGTGGGACATCCGCCTGCCGCGCACGCTCGGCGCATGGCTGGCCGGCGCATTGCTCGGGCTGGCAGGCGCGGTCGCGCAGGGGCTGTTCCGCAACCCGCTGGCCGATCCGTACCTGCTGGGCAGCGCCTCGGGTGCTTCGCTCGGCGTGGCGCTGGCGCTGCTGATGTTCGGCGGCTCGGTCGCCAGCACGCAGTGGGTGATGCGGCTCGGGCTCACAGGCGCGGCCTTCCTCGGTGCGGTGCTGGCGGTGATGCTCACGCTGATGCTGGCGCGGGGCGTGCAGCAGACGCTGCGGCTGCTGCTGGCCGGCGTGATCGTCGGCGTCGTGCTCGGCGCCGCGAAAGACCTCATCACCATCGCCTCGGCCGACATCCTGCAGGCCATCCAGGGCTTCATTCTCGGCAGCACCGGCCTCGTCGGTTGGAGCGCCTGCGCGGTGATGGCGATGGTCGGCGCAGCGTGCCTGCTGCTGGCCTGGGCGCTGGCGCCGGTGCTCGACGGGCTCGCGCTCGGCGAGGCCACGGCGCGCAGCCTGGGTCTGCCGCTGGGCGCGATGCGCGCGGCGCTGGTGGTGGTGCTGGCACTGGCTACTGGTGCGGCCGTGGCGCAGACCGGGTTGATTGCCTTCGTCGGCCTGGCCGCGCCGCACCTCGTGCGCTCGGTCGTCAAGACCACGCATGCGCGGCTGATCGTGCTGTCGGCGCTGATGGGTGGGTTGCTGCTGATGGCGGCCGACCTGCTGGCGCGCTGGCTGATCGCGCCGCAGGAACTGCCGGTGGGCGTGCTCACGGCCGTGTTGGGCGGCAGCTACCTGCTGTGGCTGATGCACCGGCGCGGCGCGCGGAGTGGCGTGGCATGAACAAGCAACACACACCAGCCCTCGAAGCACGCCGCGTGAGCGCCACGCTCGGCGGCGCCGAGGTGCTGCACGACATCGACCTGGCGCTGTCCGCCGCTCGCTGGACCAGCATCGTCGGCCCGAACGGCGCAGGCAAGTCGACGCTGCTCAAGGCGCTCGCGGGCCTGCTCGCGCATCGTGGCGAAGTGCGGCTCTTCGGCGAGGCACAGGGCAAGGTGCCGGCGCGCATCCGCGCCCAGCGCCTCTCATGGCTGGGCCAGAGCGGCACGGGCGAGGGCAGCGCCGACGACCTGATGGTCTACGACGTCGCCATGCTCGGCCGACTGCCGCACCAGCGCTGGCTGGCCGCCCCCAGCACGGCCGACCGCGAGGCCGTGGAGTGTGCCCTGCGCAGCACCCAGGCCTGGGACTGGCGCGACCGCCCGCTGGGCCAGCTCTCGGGCGGCGAGCGCCAGCGCGTGCTGCTGGCGCGCGCGCTCGCGGTCGAGGCCGAACTGCTGCTGATGGACGAGCCGCTCGCCAACCTCGACCCACCGCACCAGGCGGACTGGATGCAGACTGCTCGCGCGCTCGTGGCCGATGGCAAGACCGTGGTCAGCGTGCTGCACGAACTGCCGATGGCGCTGGCGGCCGACGAACTCGTCGTGATGGACCGCGGCCGCGTGGTGCACCACGGCGGCTGCAGCGAGCCCGCCACTCACACCGCGCTGGAACAGGTGTTCGACTACCGCATCCGCGTGCATCGGGTGGCGGACCAGTGGATTGCGTTGCCGATATGAAATGTGCGGTGCTTGCGGCGCGTTGTTCGGGGGCGCGCTCACGCCGATGGGGTACCTTGCTCCGCGAATGTCCCCCGCTTCGCTCCTCCTTTATTTCGCTGCGCAAGGCACCCCATCGGCGTGAGCGATGGGCGCAGCGCTTGTGCGGCCGGCACTACGGCTGCGCCCTTGTGCGAATGGCACCGGGTGCTCCCCGCAGCGAAATAAAGGAGGAGCGAAGCGGGGGACATTCGCGGAGGGGAGTACCCGGTGCCATTCGCACGCCCCTAGAACCAGCAGCCCCGAAACTGATGAGAGAACCCATGCAAATAGAAACCCCTCCCAGCGAAAAGCCCTACGAAAAGCCCGAAGGCGAACGCCGCGGACTCGTCATCGTCAACACCGGCGACGGCAAGGGCAAGAGCACCGCGGCCTTCGGCCTCGCGCTGCGCGCCCACGGCCGCGGCAAGGCCGTGAAGATCTACCAGTTCATGAAGGTGCCATCGGCGCGCTTCGGCGAGCACCGCATGTTCGAACAGATCGGCATTCCGATCGAAGGCCTCGGCGACGGCTTCAGCTGGAAGAGCCAGGATCTCGAACGCTCGGGCCAGCTCGCGCGCGACGGCTGGGAGAAGGCCAAGGCGGCGATCCTGTCGGGCGAACACTTCCTGGTGGTGCTCGACGAGATCACCTACCCGCTGATCTACGGTTGGCTGCCGCTCGAAGACGTTCTCGAAACGCTGCGCGCCCGACCCAGGCATGTGCATGTGGTGCTTACGGGACGGCGCTGCCCGCCGGAGATCATCGAGCTGGCCGATACCGTGACCGAGATGACGCTCGTCAAGCACGCCTTCAAGGCAGGCATCCCGGCGCAGCGCGGCATCGAGGACTGACGTGAATAGCTGTCGTCGTTGTTCAGGGCGTGATCACGCCGACGGGGTACCTTGCTCCGCGAATGTCCCTCGCTTCGCTCCTCCTTTATTTCGCTGCGCAAGGCACCCCGCCAGCGTGATCGTTCAGAGCACTTGTCGATCGGCCGCGAACCGGCAGCGTGCCTTCGTGCACAGGGCACCGGGTGCTCCCCGCAGCGAAATAAAGGAGGAGCGAAGCGGGGGACATTCGCGGAGGGGAGTACCCGGTGCCCTGTGCACGCGCCCCGAATGAAGCATCACGCTTTCCCAAAAGACGAGGCGCAGGCCGTCTACCGCGCCATCCACGAACGCCGCGACATGCGCCACTTCGCAGGCGGGCAGGTCGAGCCCGAGGTGCTGCGCCGGCTGCTCGACGCAGCTCACCACGCGCCCAGCGTCGGCTTCATGCAGCCCTGGCGGTTCATCCGCATTCGCGGCGAGGCGCTGCGGCAGAAATTGCACCGCGTCGTCGAACAGGAACGCGTGCTCACGGCCCGTGTTCTGGGCGAGCGTGAAGACGAATTCATGCGCCTCAAGGTGCAGGGCCTGCTCGACGCCGCCGAATTGCTGGCGGTGACGCTGGCCGACGGCCGCGAGAAGCATGTGTTCGGCCGCCGCACGCTGCCGCAGATGGACCTGGCTTCGGCCTCCTGCGCCATCCAGAACCTTTGGCTCGCGGCGCGCGCCGAGGGGCTGGGCATGGGCTGGGTGTCGTTGTTCGATCCGGTCGAGGTGTCGGTGCTGCTCGGCCTGCCCGAAGGCGCCGAGCCCATCGCGCTGCTGTGCCTTGGCCCCGTGCATGGCTTCTACGAAGAGCCGATGCTGCAGCGCGAACGCTGGGCGAAGCGCGAGCCGCTCGCGTCGCTGGTGTTCGACGAAGGCTGGGGCCGGCCTTCTGACCTTTTCGATCAACCGCCTGCCGTGGAGCCCACCTGATGCTGGCCTTCGATACCGTTCTCTTCGAGCTTGCGCGCCTGTTCCTCTGGCCGGTGACGCTGGGCGTGCTGCTGTCTTTCGTCTATGCCGTGTACTGCCTCGGCGCGTTCGGCATCGAGTATCTGCAGCGGCGCCGCGATCCTTTGCGCGCGCTGGTGCTGCAGCGCCACGCGCAGGCCAGCCAGGAGCAGATGGAGCTGGTCGTGCTCAAGCAGCTCGAAGGCGTGCGCCTGTGCAGCCGCGTGGCGCCGATGCTGGGGCTGATCGCCACCATGATCCCGATGGGCCCCGCGCTCGTGGCCGTGGCCTCGGGCGAGTCGCAGGGCGTGGCGCAGAGCCTGGCGCCCGCGTTCGCGAGCGTGATCGTGGCGCTGGCCTCGGCCTCGATCGCCTTCGTGGTCTACACCGTGCGCCGCCGCTGGCTCATGCGCGAGCTGGTGGCGGTGCTCGACGCGCGGGACCGGCTGTCATGAGCAGTCGTCGGCAGTTCTCCATACTGAGCAGCCTGGACAGCGACGACGACGACCCGGTGCTCTCGACCATCAACCTGATCGACGTGTTCATGGTGGTGATCGGCATGCTGATGATCGCAGTCATCAACAACCCGATGAACCCTTTCGCGCAGGACAAGGTGACGATCATCCGCAACGAAGGCCAGCCGAACATGGAGATCGTCACGCGCGAAGGCCGCAAGATCACGCGCTTCAAGGCCAGCGGCGCGACGGGGCAGGGCGACGGCGAGAAGGCCGGCACCGCCTGGCGACTGAAGGACGGCACGATGATCTATGTGCCGGCCGATGCGGTGCCGGCGCAGGGCGGGAAGTGACGCGGTTCTTCTTCTGGTTGTTGATGCTGGGCCTGGGCGTCTTCGCGCCGGCCCAGGCGCAGCAGGCGCAGCAGGCGCCTTCCCGTGTCGTGGTGCTGAGCACATCGCTGGTGTCTCCGGCGCGGGTGGTGCGGTTGCAGGCCGCGGCGCGCGAAGCGGGGCTGCCGCTGCAGGTGGTGTCGGCGTCGCAGGACTCGCCCGGGATGCTGGCCGCCGCGCTCGAAGGCGCACGTTTGCTCGTCATCGATGCGCCGCACATCAGCGTCGCGCAGGCGGCGGCGGCACGCTTCGGCGAAACGATTGCGCAGAGCGCCGCGCCGTATGTGCTGATCGGCGAGTTCGCGCTGGTGGCCAAGGGGCAGACCTCCGCCGCCGCGCCGCTGGCGGCTGAACGAGACGTCGATGCGGCGTGGGCGCAGCGGCTGCGCGAGTACTGGCGCTTTGCCGGCACCGCCAACCTCGGCGCGGCAATGAAGGCGCTGGCGCAGCCCGGCAATCTCGCTGGACTGCCCGATGCCGTGCCGCTGCCGCTGGCCGGCCTCTATCACCCGGCCTGGCCCCGTATCGAAGCCGACATCGCCGCCGTCGAACGGCTGCCCGGCAGCGGCACGGTCGCCATTGCCATCAACAGCGCCACCGTGACGGGCGACGACACCGGCTGGCTCGACGCGCTGATCGCCTCTCTCGAACGGCGTGGCCTGCGCGCCTATGCCTTCTACGGCCCGCGCCAGCAGAAAGACCTGTTCTTCCGCATGACGCATGCAGGCGAACGGCGCGTTGCCGATGCGATCGTCAATGCCTCGCTGGTGTTCAGTCCCAACGAGCGCAAGGCCGAGCTCGAGCGCATCGGCGTGCCGGTCTTGCAGACGCTGCCTTCGCTGGCGATGGACGCCACGCAATGGGCACAGAGCAAGGACGGCCTCTCGCAAACCGACATCGCCGCGTACTACAGCCCGAGTGAGCTGGCCGGCATGACAGACCCGATGCTCGTCACCGCCCGCGACGCGGCTACCGGCACGCTGCAGCCGCTGCCCGCTCAGATCGACGCCGTGGCCGACAAGGCTGCCGCGCTGCTGCGCCTGCAGCGCACGCCGGCTGCGGACCGCCGCGTGGCGATGCTGGTCTACAACTATCCGCCGGGCGAGGCGAACTTCGGCGCGTCCTTCCTCAACGTGCCGCGCAGCGTGAGCAACATGCTCGCGGCGATGAAGTCGGCCGGCTACCGCACCGAGCTGCCGGGCACCGACGCGTTGATCGCGCAGGTGCAGGCCACGATGAAGGCCTACTACCCGACGGGGCAGGGCGACGAACTGCAGCCGCTGCTCGACAGGAAGCTTGCCGATGCGATGCCGCTGTCGCGCTACCTCGCATGGTTTCGCGCGCTGCCTGCCGAGACGCAGCGCCGCATCGAAACATACTGGGGACCGCCTGAAAAATCGACCATGCTGCGCCCCGTTGCGGGCGAGCCGGCGTTCGTGATTCCGCGCGTGCAGTTCGGCAACGTCGTCGTGCTGCGCCAGCCGCCGCGCTTCGAGCCCGGCACGCAGGTGGCGGGCAAGGTCGAGCAGGTCTACCACCGCTCGGCCGTGCCGCTGAGCCATGGCTACCTCGCCACCTACCTCTGGCTGCGCACGCAGTTCGGTGCCAGCGCGGTGGTGCACGTGGGCACGCATGGCACGCTCGAATGGTCGGCGGGCAAGGAACGCGGGCTGTCGGTGCAGGACGATCCGCTGCTTGCGCTCGGCGATCTGCCGAACGTCTATCCGTTCATCATGGACAACCTCGGCGAAGCCACCACCGCCAAGCGCCGCGGCCGCGCGACGATGGTGAGCCATTCGACGCCGATGTTCGCGCCCGCCGGCTTCCGGCCCGGCGTGCAGGAAATGCACGAGCGCATGCACGACTGGGAAACGCTCTCGCCCGGCCCCGTGAAGAGCGCGATGGAAAAGCAGCTGACGGCCGAGTTCATCGAACAGCACTACGACCGCGACCTGAGCTGGGCACCCGCGCGCATTCGCGCGGATTTCGCGGGCTTCGTCGCCGTGCTGCATCCGTACCTCGACGAACTCGCGCAGACCGCGCAGCCGCTGGGCCTCGCGACCTTCGGTCAGGCACCCGATGCGCTGCGCCGCCGCATGACCATCCTGCAGATCCTCGGCAAGCCGCTGGTCGAGGCGCTCGGCGAAGACATCGACGAGGCCTTTCTGATCGATGCGAAGCGCATTGCCAGTTCGAGGCCCGCGCGCTGGGTCGAGCTTGCGCTCGCCGACGCGCAGGCGGCGAGCGCCATGGGCAAGACCGCCGCGGAGAAGCAAAATCTTCTGTTGCTGGCCGAACGCGCGCAGAAGCTCGACGCCGTGCTCGCGCACAACGAGGAAATCGAAGGCCTGCTGACCGCGCTCGATGGCCGCTACCTGAAGTCGAGCTACGGCGGCGACCCGGTACGCAACCCCGACAGCCTGCCGACCGGCCGCAACCTCTACGGCTTCGACCCGAGCCGCATGCCGACGCGCGCGGCGTGGGACACGGGCGTGGCCGCGATGGACGCCTGGATCGCCGAACACGCGAAGTCCCATGCCGGCAAGCCGCCGGAAAAGATCGCCTTCACGCTCTGGGCCGGCGAGGCTTCGCGCCACCAGGGCGTGCTGGAGAGCCAGGCCTTCTACGCCATGGGCGTGAAGCCGCGCTGGGACGAGGGCGGGCGCATCGCCGGCATCGAGCTCATTCCCGCGTCGGTGCTGAAGCGGCCGCGCATCGATGTGCTGATCAGTGTCACCGGCTCCTACCGCGACCAGTTTTCCAACGCGATGCGCTGGCTCGACGAGGCCGTGCAGCAGGTGGCGGCCCTGCACGAATCGGGCAACGCCGTGGCGCGGCACAGCGAGGCACTGGCACGCAAGCTCCGCGCGGAAGGCGCATCGGCGCAGGAGGCGCAGCGCTGGTCGACCGCGCGCGTGTTCTCGAACGAGCAGGGCAGCTATGGCGCCGGGCTGGAGGAAGCCGCGCTTGCGAGCGACGTATGGGCGAGCCAGCAACGCGGCGGCGGCGACGCGCAGATGGCGCAGCTCTACATGGACCGCATGGGCCACGCCTACGGCAAGGGCCTCGACGGCGCCGCGCGGCCCGGGGCCTACGCGGGCAATCTCATGCAGGTCGACGCGGCGTTGATGGCGCGCAGTTCCAACCTCTACGGCGTGCTGACCAACGACGATCCGTTCCAGTACCTCGGCGGCATCGCGCAGGCCGTGCGCCAGCTCACTGGCAAGGACCCGGCGCTGTACGTGCAGAACCTGCGCGACGGCGGCGCTGTGCGTACCGACACGGCCGCAGGCGCCATCGCGCGCGAAATGCAGACCCGCTACCTGCACCCGCAGTGGATCGAGGCGCAGAAGGCCGAGGGCTACAGCGGCACGCTGCAGGTGCTGAAGACCGCGCAGTTCCTCTGGGGCTGGCAGGTCACGGCGCCGCAGGCCGTGCGGCAGGACCAGTGGCAGTCGCTGCACGATGTGTACGTGCGCGACAGATACAAGCTGGGCGCGCGCGAATGGCTGGAGGGCAACAACCGCGCGGCCTTCGCGCAGACGCTGGAGCGCATGCTCGATGCGGTGCGGCTGAATTACTGGAAGCCGGATGCGGCCACGCGGCGCGAGCTGGCGCGGGCCTATGAGGAGGCGGTTCGCGCGACCGGGCTGCGCGAGCGCAATGCGGGCGTGCAGCGGTTCGCGCAGGCGGAGCTGTCGCCGCCTGCGGCTTCGCGCAAGCCGAGCGCGTCGGTCGAACCGGTGGTCGCGGTTGCACCGGCGGCGGCACCGGTGCAAACACCGGCGACTGAGCCTGCGTCCGATGGTCCTCAGCCCGTCAGCGGCCTCAAGCTAGAACTCACGCCCGCCGACGCGCCATCACCCAAGACCGGGACAGTCGTCCTTCGGCTCTGGGTCGCGTTGGGCGCCGCACTGCTTGCCGCACTCGGTGCGCTGATGCAGTGGCGCAGGGGCAGGGCGCCTGCCTGATTCGCGAGAATGGCAGCTCTCATGCCCTATCTGAATCCTGAACACGGCATCGCTGTCGCCGCCGCGCTGTGGCTCGCACTGGCCATCGACCATTGGCTGGGCGAGCCGCCTGCGCGCCTGCATCCCGTCGTGTGGATGGGGCGCTACCTCGGCTGGATCGGTTCGAGCGTTGCACCGCGTGCGTACCAGGCGAAACCGCTGGATCTGCCGATGTTCTTCATCGGCGCGCTGACGTGGTGCGTGGGCGCGGCGGGTGCCTGGGGCGTTGCCATGGCCATGCAGACATTCATGGCGCTGTCGCTACCTGCATGGGCCGGCGCGTTGCTGCTGGGCCTGCTGCTCAAGCCGCTTTTCGCCTGGCGCATGCTGCGCGACGAAGTGCTCGCGGTCGAAGCCGCATTGGGCGTATCGCTCGATGCCGGACGCAAGCAACTGGCGCGGCTGGTGAGCCGCGATGTCTCCCGACTCAGCGAGCGCGAAGTGCGCGAAAGCGCCATCGAATCGCTCGCCGAAAATCTCAACGACTCGCTCGTGGCCCCGGTGTTCTGGTTCGTGCTGTGCGGCCTGCCGGGTGCGGCGCTCTACCGCTTCGCAAATACGGCCGACGCGATGTGGGGCTACCGCGGCGAACGCAATGGCCGCGACTGGACCTGGCTCGGCAAGTGGGCCGCACGTGCGGACGATCTGCTCTCGTGGATTCCGGCGCGCATCACCGTGCTGCTGCTGGCGCTGGCGGCGTGGCGCTGGCCCACGGGGTTGTCCGGCGAGGCGCGCCGCACGCCGTCGCCCAACAGTGGCTGGCCGATGGCGACGATGGCGCTGCTGCTGGGTGTGCGGCTGGCCAAGCCGGGGGTGTATGCGCTGAATGCAGAGGGGCGCGCGCCTTCCGCGGCCGACATGCAACGCACCGCGCAACTGGGCGGACGGGCCGCCCTGGCGCTGGGCGTGTCCGCGTCGCTGGGCATCGTGGTGACGACGGGCTGGAGTTGGATATGAGCACGGTCCTGCACGGTGGTCCCGATGCATCCGGCGTCGCTTCGCACGACTTCTCGACCAATGGCAACGCGGTGGGCTCGTGCCCGGCCGTGCTGTCCGCGCTGCGCGCTGCCGATGCCGCGCACTATCCGGACCCGCACTACACGGCGCTTCGAAGCAGGCTTGCGGCCTTCCACGGCGTAACGGCCGAACGCATCGTGATCGCGGCGAGCGCGAGCGAGTTCATTCACCGCATCAGCGCCGCTGTCGCGCAGGGCGGCGGCCGGCAAGTCTGGCTGCCTGCGCACAGCTATGGCGACTATGAGCGAGCGGCGCAGGCCTGGGCTTTGCAAACGATTCGTTCACCGCAGGCGTACACCGACGCTGCGCTGCGCTGGTGCTGTGAGCCGTCGAGCCCGATGGGACAGCCGCAAGCCAATCTGCGGCAGCAGGCTGCAAGCACCAATGGTGCATGCGTACTCGACCTCGCCTATGAACCGTTGCGCCTTGAAGGCCAGGCTTCGCTCGACGCCACTCAGCGCGACCGCGTCTGGCAGCTGTGGACGCCGAACAAGGCCATGGGCCTGACGGGCATCCGCGCCGCCTACGCGATTGCCCCTGAAGACGCCGATGCGAGCCTCGTGCAACGCATCGAACGGCTGGCCCCTTCATGGCCGCTGGGCACGCACGGCGTGGCGATGCTCGAGGCCTGGACCGGCGAGGAGGCACAACGCTGGCTCGCACAAAGCCGGCAGACATTGAAGGACTGGAAAACCCGGCAACGCGCGGTCTGCGAATCGCTCGGCTGGCAATGTCTTCCGAGCGACGCCAATTTCTTTTGCGCACGCTCCGACCGTCCGTACCCAGACGTGGCCGCGGCGCTGCGCACCGAAGGCATCAAGCTGCGCGACTGCACCTCCTTCGACCTGCCCGGCCACGTGCGCCTCGGCGTACTGCCTCCGGCCAGCCAGCAGGCGCTGAAGCAGGCCTGGACAAGCGCGTCCTGACCACATACACCCGCGAGAAAAATGCTCTACGCCATCACCACGCTTTTTCTTTGCCAACTGGCGGGCGAACTGTTCGTGCAGTGGCTAGTCCTGCCTATTCCCGGCCCGCTGATCGGCATGGTGCTGCTGTTCGTCGGCCTGCTGGTGCGCCGTGGCGTGCCGCAGGCGCTGGCCGACACATCGGACCATCTGCTGC
This sequence comes from Variovorax sp. Root411, assembly GCF_001425205.1. Lineage (GTDB taxonomy): Bacteria > Pseudomonadota > Gammaproteobacteria > Burkholderiales > Burkholderiaceae_C > Variovorax. The sequence continues at coordinate 687,369 of NZ_LMDW01000016.1, read as the reverse complement.
GCAACCTGATGCTGCTGTTCATCCCGGCGGTGGCCGGCGTCATGCTGCATTTCGAGCGCGTGGGACGCGAGTGGCTGCCGTTCCTTGCGGCGGGCATCGTCGGTGCGGCTTTCACCATGACCGTGACCGCGCTCACCTTCCGCTGGATGATCCGCCTCACCGGGAAGAGCGCCGAATGACCGCGCCCGCGAAGCTCTCCGAGATCTGGGTCTTCCTCGCGCAGTCGCCGCTGCTGTGGCTGGCGCTCACGCTGCTGGCCTATCTTGGCGCGCTGTGGCTGCACACACGCAGCGGCCGCAATCCGGTGGTCAACCCCGTGCTGGTCTCGGTGATCGTCATCGTCGGCGTGCTGCTGCTCACGCGCACGCCCTACGACACGTATTTCGAAGGCGCGAAGTTCGTGCACTTCCTGATCGGCCCCGCTACCGTGGCACTGGCCGTGCCGCTCTACGGCCAGGTCGAGCGGCTGCGGCGGCTGTGGCTGCCCATCGGCGTGGCGTTGCTCGTGGGCTCGGTCGCGGCCATCGTGTCGGCCATCGGCATCGCGTGGGTGCTGGGTGGATCGCACGAGCTGATGATGTCGCTCGCGCCCAAGTCGGCCACCATGCCCATCGCGATGGGCGTGGCCGAGAAGATCGGCGGGCTGCCCTCGCTGGCGGCGGTGGCCGCGGCCATTGCCGGCATCTCGGGCGCGATCATGGCGACGGGAATGCTGAACCTGCTGCGCATCAGGGAGCCCGCGGTGCGCGGCTTCGCCGTCGGCCTTGCCGCGCATGGCATCGGCACGGCGCGGGCGATCCAGGTGAACGAGACGGCGGGCGCATTTTCCGCGTTGGCCATGGGGCTGAACGGCATCGCGACCGCACTGCTGGTGCCGCTCGTCGTCAAGCTGATGGGAGCATGAACGGTGCCGCTGTACCGATCCCGTCCCGTCTCCGAACCCCGGCCGATGGAGCTCGTCTGGCCCGCAAAGCGGTACCTGGCCGGCTACGTGTCGGCGCTGAACCGGGGCTGGTCGCGCGACGAGTCACGCCCCGAATCGGGCCCTGAAGAACGCGCCGCGATCGAGGCCGATGCCGCACTGTTCCTCGCGAGCCTGGTCGACCGCGAGGCCAGGGGAGCGCCCATCACCATGCCGGACGGCACGCAGGTGCCGCGCCTGCCGGGCTACAAATGCTGGATGTGAGACGGCGAGTTCTGCGGCAGCATCGATCTGCGCTGGCAGCCCGGCACCGACGCCTTGCCGATCTACTGCCTGGGCCACATCGGCTACAACGTGGTGCCGTGGAAGCAGCGCAGGGGCTACGCCACGCGCGCACTCGGCGCCATGCTGACGCTGGCCGCGCGCGAGGGGCTGAGCCGCATCGAGATCACCACCAGCCCTGACAACTTCGCCTCGCAGAAGGTGATCGCGGCCCATGGCGGCATGCTGGCCGAGACCTTCGTCACGTTGCCCAGCCAGGGCAGCCTCACCAAGTACCGCTACTTCATCCATCTCTGAAATCTCTCGAGCAAGGAGCACGACCATGGCCCAGTACACCGCGGAAATCCTTTGGGAGCGGGGCGATCAGGACTTTCTCGGCAACACCTACAGCCGCAGGCATGTGCTGCGCTTCGACGGCGGTGCGGAGGTGGCGGCCTCGTCGTCGCCGCACGTGGTGCCGCTGCCGATGTCGGATGCGTCGGCGGTCGATCCGGAGGAGATGTTCGTCGCCTCGCTTTCGAACTGCCACATGCTGTGGTTTCTCACGATGGCCGTGAAGCGCAAGTTCGTCGTCGACCGCTACTTCGACGCGGCCACCGGCGTGATGGAGAAGAACGCCGACGGCAAGATGGCCATGACGCTGGTCACGCTGCGGCCGGAGGTGGCGTTCTCGGGCGAGAACATTCCTACGCGCGAGCAGATCGAGCAGATGCACCACCGGGCGCATGAAGAATGCTTCATCGCCAATTCGGTGAAGACCGAGGTGCGCTGCGAGCCGGCGTAGTTCGATTCAGCGGCGCTGCAGCCGCGGATTCTTGGCGAACAGCTCCGCCGCCCAGTCCACGAACGCGCGCACCTTCGCGCTCAGGTGGCGGTTGGGCGGGTACACGACGTGGATCGGCAACGGGTCGCGATGCCAATCGGGCAGCAGCTCGATCAGCTCGCCGCTTTCCAGCAGCGGCTCGGCCATGAAGGTGATGCACTGCGAGATGCCGAAGCCGCCCAGCACCGCGGTGATGTGCGCGTTGCTCTCGTTCACCGACACGCGGTACGGCCCGTTCAGCTCGATCTGCTCGTCGCCCTTCTTGAACTCGTGCGGGTAGACGCGCCGCGTGGTGCCCGAGAAGTAGCTCACCACATGGTGGCGCTTCTCGATGTCGCTCGGATGCTGCGGCACGCCATAGCGCTTCACGTACGCCGGCGATGCCACGGTGACGAAGTGCAGCGTGCCGATGCGCCGCGCCACCAGCGACTGGTCGTTGAGCTCGCCGGCGCGAATCACGCAGTCGACGTTGTCGCTGATCAGGTCGACGGTACGGTCGCTCACCCCCAGGTCGACCTGGATGTCCGGGTAGCGGTCGCAGAAGCTCGCCAGCGCAGGCAGGATGATCTGCCTTGCCACCGAGGTGCCGACGTCGATGCGCAGTCGCCCCGTGGGGTTGGCCTGCGCATTCGTCATGCTGGCTTCCATGTCGTCGAAGTCGTTGAGCAGGCGCGCCGCCCGCTCGAAGTAGGCCGCGCCGTCGGGCGTGACCGTGACGCGCCGCGTGGTGCGGTTGAGAAGCTTCACGCGCAGGCGCGATTCGAGCGCCTGGATCTGTTTGGTGACCGTGCCTTTGGGCAGGGCGAGAGAGTCCGCCGCACGGGTGAATGTGCCGGCTTCCACGACGCGGACAAAGATCCGCATGGCCTGGATTTGATCCATTGAATGCCTGTTCTGGGTACCCGGCCCACACCGGGGGAGGCGGATTCTCACACAAGCTGCCAAACCCTTTGCGGGTGGCCCCGATTGTTGTCGGTTTGGAAACAGAGTAGGGCCGGCTTGCCTGTTTCAACGCTGCACCGGGCGACTTATATTTCAACCATCGCCCAATTCCCTGAGGTCGCCCATGTCACCCGTTCCATCGTCCCGTTCTGCCGAAGCCGCCGCCCGTGCGGCGGTGCAGGGCGTGGAAGCCGATCTGTCGATCGAGCTGCCCGGCCGCGAACCGGTCGGTGCCCGTGTGTATGGCCAGCGTGCCAAGGGTGAAGTCGCACCGCTGGTGCTGCATTTCCATGGCGGCACCTTCGTCTGCGGCGGCCTCGACAACGGCCGCAACGTGGCCCGGCTGCTGGCCGGCGCGGGTGCGGTGGTGGTGTCGCTGGCTTACCCGCTGGCGCCCCAGTCGCCGTTCCCGGAGCCGATCGAAGTGGGCTATGCCGCCCTCGAATGGCTCTACAAGCAGCGCACCAAGCTCGGCGGCAAGGGCGCGCAGGTGTACTTGGCCGGCGAGGAAGCCGGTGGCAACCTGGCGGCCGCGGTGGCGCTGATCGCCCGCGACCGGGCGCATCCGCCGGTGGCCGGCCAGATTCTGCTGTCGCCCATGCTCGACCCTTGCGCCGGCACCGCATCGCTGCGCAAGGCCACCAGCGATGCGGCCGAATGCCGCTGGGCCAGCGGCTGGGAGAAGTACCTGAGCTGCCCCTCGAACGCTACGCACCCCTATGCGGTGCCGAGCGGTTCGCTGCGGCTGTCGGCCCTGGCGCCTGCGCTGGTGCTGGTGGGGCAGGACGACGCCATGCGCGACGAGGCGCTGACCTTTGCCGGCCGCTTGCGCGCCGCCGGCATCGAGGTCACGAGCAGCGTGCTGCCCAGCGCGACCGACTGGCCCAAGGCGCTCTACGACACCGAGAACACGGGTTGCGTGGCCTGTGAGGCCACGGTGCAGCAGCACTTCCGCGAGTTTTTCAGCGCGACCACGCCGCCGCCGGCGGCACCCAACCACCCCAGCTAGTTCCCGGCCGATCCCGGCTGCCTGATCGACACGCCGCCAGCGCGGCAGCGTGCGAGGCCCCTGTTTTTTCTGAATTCCGCCGCCTGGTGCCAAAAGCGCCGGGGTGGCCTGTTGCATCCCTGAAGTCATCGAGAAGGACGAACCATCATGTCGAACAACGAGAAAAAGCTGTCTTCCGTCGCCCGCAAGGGCCTGTGGCCCGCCGTGACCGGCCTCACCGCACTGCTGGCCGTGGCGGCCGCCGTGCTGGGCATGCACAGTTTCAAGGCCGAGGCCAACAACGCCCCGGCCGCGCCGCAGGCCACGCCGGTGTCGGTTGCCACCGTCGCATCGAGCGAGATCAACGCCTGGGACGAGTTCTCGGGCCGGCTCGAAGCCGTCCAGCGCGTCGATGTGCGCTCCCGCGTCGCGGGCGCCGTGCAGTCGGTGCACTTCCGCGAAGGCGCGCTGGTGAAGCAGGGCGACCTGCTGATCACCATCGACCCCGCGCCCTACGCGGCCGAGGTCGAGCGCGCCGAAGCGCAGGTGGCCTCCGCGCAGGCCCGCCAGTCGTTCAGCCGCAGCGAGCAGGAGCGCGCCAAGCGCCTGTGGGACGACAAGGCCATTGCCCAGCGCGAGTACGACGAGCGTGTGAATGCGGGCAGCGAAGCCAACGCCAACCTGCGCGCCGCCCAGGCCCAACTGCAGACCGCGCGCTTGAGCCTGGGCTACACCCAGGTGCGGGCGCCGGTGTCGGGCCGCATCGGCAAGCTCGAAGTGACGGTGGGCAACCTCGTCGCCGCGGGCCCCGGCGCGCCGGTGCTGACGACGCTGGTGTCGGTGAGCCCGATCTACGCGAGCTTCGATGCCGATGAGCAGGTCATCACACGGGCCCTTAAAGACCTGCCAAGCGGCTCCAGCGCCCGAGGCCAGATCGAGAGCATTCCCGTGCAGATGGGCACTGCCGGCCTCGACGGCACGCCCTTCACCGGCAAGCTGCAGCTGATCGACAACCAGGTCGACGCCAAGAGCGGCACGGTGCGCGTGCGTGCCTCGTTCGACAACAAGGACGGCGCACTCATCCCCGGCCAGTTCGCCCGCATCCGCATGGGCCAGGCCCGCAACGACACCGCGCTGCTCGTGAGCGAACGCGCCATCGGCACCGACCAGAACAAGAAGTTCGTGATGGTCGTGGGCGAAGACAACAAGGCGGTCTACCGCGAAGTCACGCTCGGTGCATCGATCAATGGGCTGCGTGTCGTGAGCAAGGGTCTGAAGGCTGGCGAGAAGGTCGTGGTCAACGGCCTGCAGCACATCCGCCCGGGTGCGCTGGTGGCGCCGCAGCAAGTGACCATGGACGCCAAGGCAGATCCCAAGCAACAACAACCGGAACGCGTGGCCGAGGCCGCGAAGTCCTGATTTCGGAGGAGGGCGCATCCGCGCCCACCGGAGAACCATCATGAATCTCTCAAAATTCTTCATCGACCGGCCGATCTTTGCCGGCGTGCTGTCGCTATTGATGCTGATAGCCGGCCTGATCGCGCTGCGCGGGCTGCCGATCTCGGAGTACCCGGAAGTCGCGCCGCCCTCGGTGGTGGTGCGCGCCCAGTACCCCGGTGCCAACCCGAAGGTGATCGCTGAAACGGTGGCCACGCCGCTCGAAGAGCAGATCAACGGCGTCGAAGGCATGCTCTACATGGGCAGCCAGGCAACGACCGACGGCGTGCTCACGCTCACCGTCACGTTCCGCCTCGGCACCGATCCCGACAAGGCACAGCAGCTCGTGCAGAACCGCGTCTCGCAAGCCGAGCCGCGACTGCCCGAGGAAGTGCGCCGGCTCGGCATCACGACCGTCAAGAGCGCGCCTGACCTGACGATGGTGGTCCACCTCGTCTCGCCGAACAACCGCTACGACATCAACTACCTGCGCAACTACGCGGTGCTGAACGTGAAGGACCCGCTCGCGCGCATCGAAGGCGTGGGCCAGGTGCAGATCTTCGGCGGCGGCGACTACTCCATGCGCGTCTGGCTCGACCCGCAGAAGGTCGCGCAGCGCGGCCTCTCGGCGAGCGACGTGGTGGCTGCCATCCGTGGCCAGAACGTGCAGGCTGCGGCCGGTGTGGTCGGCGCATCGCCGGGCCTGTCGGGCGTGGACATGCAGCTGTCCATCAATGCGCAAGGGCGCCTGCAGAGCGAGGAAGAGTTCGGCGACATCATCGTCAAGAGCGGCACCGACGGCGCCGTGACCCGGCTGCGCGACATCGGCCGCCTGGAGATGGGCGCCGCCGACTACTCGCTGCGCTCGCTGCTGAACAACGACCCGGCCGTCGGTATGGGCGTGTTCCAGGCGCCGGGCTCCAACGCGCTGGACATCTCGTCCAACGTGCGCAAGACGATGGCCGAGCTCAACAAGAACATGCCCGAGGGCCTGGAATACCGCATCGCCTACGACCCGACGCAGTTCGTGCGCGCGTCGATCGAATCGGTGATCCACACGCTGCTCGAAGCCATCATGCTGGTGGTGCTGGTCGTGATCCTGTTCCTGCAGACGTGGCGCGCGTCGATCATTCCGCTGCTGGCCGTGCCGGTGTCGGTGATTGGCACCTTCGCGGTGCTGCACGTCCTCGGTTTCTCGATCAACGCGCTGAGCCTGTTCGGGCTGGTGCTGGCCATCGGCATCGTGGTGGACGACGCCATCGTGGTGGTGGAAAACGTCGAGCGGAACATCGAGGCCGGGCTCACGCCGCGTGAAGCCACGTACCGTGCCATGCGCGAAGTGTCCGGGCCCATCATCGCGATCGCGCTGGTGCTGGTGGCCGTGTTCGTTCCGCTGGCTTTCATCAGCGGCCTCACGGGCCAGTTCTATCGCCAGTTCGCGGTGACGATTGCGATCTCGACGGTGATCTCGGCGATCAACTCGCTGACGCTGTCGCCTGCGCTCGCTGCACTTCTGCTGCGCGGCCATGACGCTCCCAAGGACGCGCTGACGCGCGGCATGGACAAGGCTTTCGGTTGGCTGTTCCGCGGCTTCAACAAGCTGTTCCATCGCGGCTCCGAGGCCTACAGCGGCGGCGTGAAGAACGTGATCTCGCGCAAGGCGCTGATGCTCGCGATTTATGTCGCGCTCATCGCCGTGACCTTCGGCCTCTTCAAGGCGGTGCCCGGCGGCTTCGTGCCGGCGCAGGACAAGCAATACCTGATCGGTTTTGCGCAACTGCCCGACGGCGCCACGCTGGACCGCACCGACGAAGTGATCCAGCGCATGGGCGAGATCATGAAGAAGAACCCGAACGTGGAAGACGCCATCGCCTTCCCGGGCCTGTCGATCAACGGCTTCACCAACAGCTCCAACTCGGGCATCGTGTTCGCCACGCTCAAGCCCTTCGACCAGCGCAAGCGCGCCGACCAGAGCGGCGGTGCGGTGGCGGGCCAGCTGAACGGCGCCTTCTCGAGCATCCAGGACGCCTTCATCGTGATGTTCCCGCCGCCGCCGGTGGCGGGCCTGGGCACCACGGGCGGCTTCAAGCTGCAGCTGGAAGACCGTGGCTCGGTCGGCTACGACCAGATGGACGCGGCAGTGAAGGCCTTCATGGCCAAGGCCTACCAGACGCCCGAGCTGGCCGGCATGTTCACGAGCTGGCAGGTCAACGTGCCGCAGCTCTATGCAGACATCGACCGCACCAAGGCCCGCCAGCTCGGCGTGCCCGTGACGGACATCTTCGACACCATGCAGATCTACCTCGGCAGCCTGTATGCGAACGACTTCAACAAGTTCGGCCGCACGTACTCCGTGCGCGTCCAGGCCGATGCGCCTTACCGCGCCCGTGCCGAAGACGTGGGCCTGCTGAAGGTGCGCTCGACCTCGGGCGAGATGGTGCCGCTGGCCGCGCTGATGAAGGTGAATTCGACCTTCGGTCCGGAACGCGCCATGCGCTACAACGGCTACCTCGCCGCCGACATCAACGGCGGCCCGGCACCGGGCTACTCGTCGGGCCAGGCGCAGGACGCGATCACCAAGATCGCGGCCGAGACGCTGCCCAAGGGCGTGAGCTTCGAGTGGACCGAGCTGACGTACCAGGAAATCCTGGCCGGCAACTCCGCTTTCCTGGTGTTCCCGCTGGCCATCCTGCTGGTGTTCTTGGTGCTGGCTGCGCAGTACGAAAGCCTGACGCTGCCGATCGCGATCATCCTGATCGTGCCCATGGGCATCATGGCTGCGATGGCGGGTGTATGGATATCGGGGGGTGACAACAACGTCTTCACGCAGATCGGGTTGATCGTGCTGGTGGGGTTGAGTGCGAAGAACGCGATTCTGATCGTGGAGTTCGCCCGGGAGCTCGAGTTTGCCGGCCGCACCCCCATACAGGCCGCCATCGAAGCCAGCCGCCTGCGCCTGCGCCCGATTCTCATGACCTCGCTGGCCTTCGTGATGGGCGTGCTGCCCCTCGTGCTGTCCACCGGCGCGGGCTCCGAGATGCGCAAGGCCATGGGCGTGGCGGTGTTCGCCGGGATGATTGGCGTGACGGCCTTCGGCCTGTTCCTGACGCCGGTGTTCTACGTGCTGCTGCGCCGCCTCGCGGGCAACCGGCCGCTCAAGCTGCATGGCGAAGTGCCGCATGGCGAAGACTTCGTGTCGGCCGGGCATCCGGCTTCGCATGGCGGCGCCGGTGGTGGCGGCCTGCATCCGGTGCCTGCATCGCCGCGTTCTTCGCATGACGACTGATCGAGAAAGCGCATCATGAAATTTTCAGTACAACCTCTGGTGAAACCGCTTCGCACTGCGTTGCTGCCGCTGATGGCAGCCCTGGTGCTCGCCGGCTGTGCCACCGTGCCCTCGGGCCTGCCCGAGATCACAACCACCGCCCAGTTCAAGGAGCAGGGCAAGGACCAGGCTGTGACGCCGCCCGCCGGCTTCACGCGGGCCGCGCCTTCCGAGGCACAGCCGCGCGGCGCCTGGTGGCTGGCGTTCAACGATCCGGCGCTGAATGCGCTGGTCGAGAAGGCCGACGTCAACAACACCAACATCCAGGCCGCGGCCGCGCGGCTGGCCGAGGCCCGCGCCCTGGCGCGCAGCGCCAACGCCGACCGCCTGCCGCAGATCGGCCTGGGCGCCGGCGCCAACCGCGGCGCGGGCCTGGACAAGGCCACGGCCAGCACCCGGCCGGCCACGATGACGAACGTGGGCGCCACTTTCTCGTACGAAGTCGACCTGTTCGGCCGCCTCTCGGGCGCGAGCAACGCGGCCAAGCTCGATGCGGCCGGCCGCGAGGCGCTGCTGCAAAGCACGCGCCTCGCAGTGCAGGCCGAGGTGGCGCAGACCTACCTGCAGTTGCGCGCGCTCGATGCCGAGCGCGCCCTGGTGCGTGAGCAGGTCGAGGCGTATCGCGACACGCTGCGCCTGTCGCAGCGCCGCGAGCAGGCCGGCGACATCGCCGAGCTCGACGTGGCGCGCGTGCAGACCGAGGTGTCGTCCACCGAGTCGGACGCGCTCGCGCTCGACCGCCAGCGCGCCCAGGTGGAGCATGCGCTCGCGGTGCTGGTGGGCGATTCGGCGTCGAGCTTCGGCCTGCGCACCGACGAGTGGGCGACCGCGCTGCCGTCCATTCCGCCGGGCGTGCCGGCCACGGTGCTCACGCGCCGGCCCGACGTGTCGGCGGCGCAGAGCGCCGTGCTGGCCGCGCAGGCCCGCGTGGGCGTGGCGCAGACCGCGTGGTTTCCCGATATTTCGCTGACGGGCGCTGCCGGCTATGCCTCGCCCGAGATCGGCGACCTCTTCAAGTGGTCGGCGCGCTCGTGGGGCGTGGGCGCGCTGCTGTCGTTGCCGATCTTCGACGGCGGCCGCCGCGAGGCCGGCGTGCAGGGCGCCAATGCCCAGCTCGACGGCGCGCTCGCAAGCTACCGCACGCAGGTACTGGTGGCGTTCCAGGAAGTCGAAGACCAACTGGCCGCCATCCGCATCCTGCAGGAGCAATCGGTCGTGCAGGCCCAGGCCGTAACCTCGGCCCAGCGCGCCACCAGCCTGTCGGACACGCGCTATCGCAACGGCTACATCAGCCAGCTCGACCTGCTGGACGCGCGCCGCAGCGAGCTGCGCAACCGTCGTCAGGCGCTGCAGGTGAAGTCGGCCCAGTACCAGGCGGCGGTGGGGCTGATTCGCGCCATCGGCGGCGGCTGGGAAGCGCCGGCGCCGGTCGCGGCTGCCCCGGCGCGGACGGCCGTGGCCGTGCGCTGAATCGCGATCAAGGATTGAAATTGAAAGCCTGAGCGCCGCAAGGCGGTCTTGCGCCGCCGTGGGTTCAGTCGGTTTTCCTGCCGGCTGGATTCGCGGCGGCGCTTATTTTTTGCAGCTCCACTGCGTCCACGGCCAAGGCGTTTGAATAGCTGGCCTGCGGCCTCGACGCGGTCCGGTAGACCCGGTAGTCGAGGGTTTCGGAGGCGGTGTCGCCGTGGTGGGCTTCGAGCAGGATCCAGAAGAACTGGCCCGGTTCGCGTTCCTCGACGGCTAACGCCAAATCGTTCAAGGCTGGCATGGGTTCCCGGGTGCAATGCGGTGTGTGGCGTCTGGTGTACGCAAAAAAGCTACTGTTTGACGCGCCGGATGTATTTGCAATGCCCTGCGGTGTGACAGATGTCGCATTTCGTCGATCCCATTCGGCCTTCCCCGGACCGGCGCGGCGCTCAACGACAATTCGCCGATGAGTTCAAAGGCGAAAAGCGGGCCGGCGCGTTGCGTCATGGTCCTGGGTACCACCAGCGGTGCCGGCAAGAGCTGGCTGGCCACGGCGATGTGCCGCTGGTACGCGCGGCAGGGCCTGAAGGTGGCGCCCTTCAAGGCGCAGAACATGAGCAACAACGCCCGCGTGGTCGATGGCGGCGAGATCGGCAGCGCCCAGTACTTCCAGGCCCTGGCCGCCAACGCCGTGCCGGAAGTGCGCATGAACCCGCTGCTGCTCAAGCCCGAGCGCGACACCCACAGCCAGGTGGTGCTGATGGGGCAGGTGAATGAAGGACTCTCGGCCTTGCCCTGGCGCGGCCGCAGCGAGCGCGTCTGGCCGCAGATCGCGCAGGCGCTAGATGAACTGCGTGCCGAAAACGACGTGGTGGTGATCGAAGGCGCAGGCTCGCCGGCCGAGATCAACCTGATGGCCAGCGACATCGTCAACATGCGCATCGCCCGGCATGCGCAGGCGCGCTGCCTGCTCACGACCGACATCGACCGCGGAGGCGCCTTTGCCCATCTGTACGGCACCTGGGCGCTGCTGCCCGAGACCGACCGCGCGCTGCTGCGCGGCTTCGTGCTCAACAAGTTTCGCGGCGATACCTCGCTGCTCGCGCCCGCGCCGCAGCAGCTGCAGGAGCTGACCGGCGTGCCCACCGTGGCCACGCTGCCGATGTGGTGGCAGCACGGCTTGCCCGAGGAGGACGGCGTATTCGACGACCGCAGCCGTGCGAGCGGCACCGTGACGCGCACGGTCGCGGTCGTGGCATACCCGCGCATCAGCAACCTCGACGAATTCCAGGCGCTGAAGAACGTGCCCGGCGTGCGGCTGGTCTGGGCCCGTACGCCGGCCGACGTGGCCGGCGCCGACTGGATCGTGCTGCCCGGCTCCAAGCACACCAGCGGTGATCTGGCCTGGCTGCGCGCCCAGGGGCTGGACAGCGCCGTGGCCGCGCATGCCGAACGCGGCGGCGCGGTACTGGGCATCTGCGGCGGGCTGCAGATGCTGGGCGAGGCGCTGGTCGATCCGCACGGCATCGACGGCAACGCGCCGGGGCTTGGCCTGCTGCCGCTGGTGACGGTGTTTGCGCGCGAGAAGACAGTGCGGCACCGCACCGCGGCCTTCGGCGAGCTGAGCGGCGCCTGGGCCGCGCTGTCGGACGTGCCCGTCGCCGGCTACGAGATCCATCACGGCCAGACCGCCGCACACCCGCAGATGGCGCAGCACGGCCAGGCGGTGATGCCCGACGGACTGGCCTGGCAGAACGCGCGCGGCAACGTGCTCGGCATTTATCTTCACGGCCTGTTCGAGGACCCGCGCGCGCTGCACGCGCTCTTCGGTGCCTCCGTGCCCACGCTCGACGCCACCTTCGACGGCCTGGCCGACTTCATCGACACCCACTTCGACACCGGCGTGCTCGCCGGACTGATTGCATGACCGAAACCATCCCCACTATCTCCGACATCACCGACACCGCGCTCGCCGCCCGCCTGCAGAGCGCGCTCGACAACAAGACCAAGCCGCTCGGTGCACTCGGCCGGCTCGAGGCGTTGGCGCTGCGCATCGGCACCATCCTCGGCACCGAAAGCCCGGTGCTCGAAGCCCCGCAGATGCTGGTCTGCGCGGGCGACCACGGATTGGCGGCGCGCGGCGTCTCGGCGTACCCGAGCGACGTGACCTGGCAGATGGTCGAGAACTTCCTCGCCGGCGGCGCGGCCGTGAGCGTGCTGGCGCGCCAGCACGGGCTGGCGCTGACGGTGGTCGACTGCGGCGTGCGGCGCGATTTCCAGGCGCGCCCGGGGCTGGTGTCTCGCCGGATCGCCGAAGGCACCGCAGACGCTTCGCAAGGCCCGGCCATGACGGCCGCGCAGTGCGCCCAGGCCATCGCCAACGGGCGCGAGGTGGTGCGCGCGCTGCCGGGCAATGCGTTGCTGCTCGGCGAGATGGGCATCGGCAACAGTTCGTCCGCCGCGCTGCTGCTCTCGCGGCTGGGCGGGTTGGACATCGACGCCTGCACCGGCGCCGGCACCGGCCTCGATGCGGCCGGGATGGCGCGCAAGCGCGAGGTGCTGCGGCAGGTGCTGGCGCTGCACGCGGGCGCGACCGCGCCTCTGGACGCGCTGGCCGCCTTCGGTGGCTTCGAGGTGGCTACGCTGGTCGGTGCGGTGCTGCAGGCGGCCGAGGAGCGGCGCGTGATCGTGGTCGACGGCTTCATCGCCAGCGCGGCGGTGCTGGTGGCGCAGGCGCTGCAGCCGCACGTGGTGCAGCGCTGCGTGGCGGCGCATTGCTCGGCCGAGCCCGGCCACGTGCTGCTGCTGGAGCGGCTGGGGCTGGAACCGCTGCTCAAGCTCGAACTGCGCCTGGGCGAAGGCTCGGGCGGGGCGCTGGCCTGGCCGCTGCTCGAATCGGCCTGCCGCATCCTGCGCGAGATGGCGAGCTTCGAGTCGGCCGGCGTGTCGCGCAAGGACAGCTGAAGCGGATGAACGGCGTTCGCCATTTCCTGCTCGCGCTGCAGTTCTTCACGCGCGTGCCGGTGACGGGGCCGCTGGCTGCGTGGGTCGGCTTCAGTCCGCAGATGCTGCGTTCGAGCGCGGCGCATCTGCCCGGCATCGGATGGCTGGCAGGCGGCGTGGCGGCGCTGGTGTTCGTGGGTGTGGGCATGGGGCTGCCGGGTGTCGCTGGTGCGCTGGCAGCCGCCGTGCTGAGCACCACGGCCACCGTGATGCTGACCGGCGCCTTCCATGAAGACGGCTTGGCCGACGTGGCCGATGGCCTGGGCGGTTCGGCCAACCGCGACCGGGCGCTGGAGATCATGAAGGACTCGCGCATCGGCGCCTTCGGTGCGCTGGCGCTGGTGCTGGCGCTGGGCCTGAAATGCGCGCTGCTCGCAGTGCTGGCCGGGCACGGCCTGCAGGCGGTTGTTGTCGCCATCGTCGGCGCGCATGTGCTGTCGCGGCTGATGCCGCTGTTCCTGATCCGGTGGTTGCCTTATGTGGGCGACAGCGGGGCGAGCAAGGCGAAGCCGCTGGCGGATGCGATCAGCGGTGGCGCTTTGCTGATCGCGGTGGTGTGGGCGCTGCCGGCGGTGGCACTGCTGCTGTATGCACATGATGTGGCGCACAGCGTGGCGGCCGTGCTTGCGGCCGTTGTTGCCGCGGGCTGGATGGCGCGTCTTTTCATGCGCCGGCTGCAGGGCTTCACCGGCGACGGCCTTGGCGCCACCCAGCAGGTCTGCGAGCTGGCGATCTACCTCGCGCTGGCGTGGCGCGCATGAGCGACGCCGCCCGAAGGACGCTCTGGCTCCAGCGCCATGCGCCCGTGATGGCCGAGCCCGGCCTGTGCTACGGCGCCACGGACCTCGAAGCCCATGCGGACGCCACGCTCGCCGCTGCGCAGCGCATCGCGCCTTTGCTCCCTGCGGGCATCACCGTGCGCAGTTCGCCGCTGCGGCGGTGTGCCGGGCTGGCCGATGCCATCGCCGCGTTGCGCCCCGATCTTCGGGTACGGCACGACGCACGGCTGGCCGAGATGAACTTCGGCGCCTGGGAAGGGCGGCCGTGGTCCGCCATCGCACGCGAGGAATTCGACGCCTGGACCGGCAATTTCGCCGATGCGCCTGCCGGAGGCCATGGCGAAAGCGTGCGCGCATTCATGCAGCGCGTGGCCGCCGCGCATGACGAATGGCTTGTGGGCGAGGGCGATGCGCTGTGGATCACGCACGCCGGCGTGCTGCGGGCGGTAACGTTGCTGCAGCGCGGCACCCGCTGCCCTGGAGCCGCCACCGACTGGCCTGCCGGGGAGCTGGCGTTCGGCGGTTGGCTGACTTTCGACAATTAGCTGTCGTCAGACAGCGTCGATGCGGCTCAGTTCTTCTGCCGCCACTGTTCGCGCCAGAGCCGCTCCAGCTGCGGCGCCAGTGCCGCTGACGGCGTGCCCAGGAAGCGGTTGCTGCCGTGGCGCTGCACCAGGCCGTAGAGGCGGCCGGAGCCCTGGTCGTAGAGCGCGATCGCGTTGTTGTCGTAGCAGTCGTGCGGCTTGCAGAAGGCGTGCAGGAGGTAGCGCGTGCCCTCGACCGTGACCCATTGCGGTTCGGGCGCCGGGCCTTCGCGGCGCACCAGCCAGCGGTCGTTCTCGCGCGTGCCCAGGGCGGCGCGCCACGCCTTCTCCATGGCCGGGCCCCGCGCCAGCGCCGCGGGGCTGCCCGTGGGCGGGGGAGGCGCCTTGACGGCGGGCTCGACCGGAGGGGGCATGGCCCGCACGGCGCCGTTGCAGCGCCAGTAGCGCAGCTTCATCATGTCGGGGCCGAGTTGTCCGGCGACCGGCTTGTCGGCGTCCAGTGCGATGTACTGGCCGCGCGCTTCGCGGTAGACGAGGAAGGTCATGGAGCCGGACTTGCCCGCGCTGCTCATCAGCGCCACGTCGAAGCCCGCCGGCGGTGGGCGGTTGCCGAAGAAGCTGTGGGCGGCCTGCGGTTCGTTGCCGGTCACGCGGCGCTTGCCGCTTTCGGCGATCAGCATGTCCTGGCGCACCTGCAGCGTCGGTGCGGCCGCGTTGGCGCAGTTCGTCGACCAGCGGCCGCCGTAGAGTGCCATGGCCTCGGGCGGCAGGCCGCCGCCCTGCTGCGACCATGCCGCGGCCGGAAGGAGGGCAGCGAGCAGCGTGGCGGCCAGCAGTGCCCGGGAGTCGTTCTTTCGTGTCGTCGTCATTCGTCGTCGGTCTCAGGCCGTCTTCGGCATCGGTGTCTTTGGCTTGTAGGCGCAGAAAGCGGCCACCGCGCACTCCCAGCAGCGCGGCTTGCGTGCCACGCAGATGTAGCGGCCATGCAGGATGAGCCAATGGTGCGCATGCAGCCTGTACTCCTGTGGGACGCGCTTCTCGAGCTTGAGTTCCACCTCCAGCGGAGTCTTGCCGGGCGCGAGACCGGTGCGGTTGCCGACACGGAAGATGTGCGTGTCGACCGCCATGGTCGGCTCGCCGAAGGCCACGTTGAGCACCACGTTCGCGGTCTTGCGACCGACGCCCGGCAGCGCCTCGAGCTCGGCGCGGGTGCGTGGTACCTCGCCGGCGTGCAGTTCCACCAGCATGCGGCAGGCCTCGATCAGGTGCTTCGCCTTGCTGCGGTACAGGCCGATGGTCTTGATGTACGCCTCCAGCCCCTCGACACCCAGCTCGAGGATGGCCTGCGGCGTATTCGCCACCGGATACAGCTTGCGCGTGGCCTTGTTCACGCCCACGTCGGTGGCCTGCGCCGACAGCAGCACGGCGGCCAGCAACTCGAAGGGCGTGGTGTATTCGAGTTCGGTCTCGGGTTCGGGGTTGGCCGCCTGCAGGGTGGCGAAGAAGAGGGGGATGTCGTTTTTTTTCATGGGGCTTCGTGGGGGCGGCACGCGCAATATATCGTTGAAAGGCGATAGCCTTACGCAGCTTTATTGCCCGCCGCTTTCGCGACAATGGCACCCCAGAAAGTGAGACCGACCATGCAATTCGCCTCCCGCCTCGACAACGTCGAGACCTCCGCCATCCGCGAACTCTTCAAGCTGCTGGGCAAGCCCGGCATCATCAGCTTCGCAGGCGGCTTCCCCGACAGCGCCATGTTCGACGTCGAGGGCCTCAAAGAGGCGAGCCAGAAGGCGCTCACCGAAGAACCCGGCGGCGCGCTGCAGTACGGCGCCACCGAAGGCTATGAGCCGCTGCGCACGCAGCTCAGCGCCTTCATGAAGACCAAGGGCGTCGAGGTCGACCCCAGCGGCCTGATCGTCACCACCGGCAGCCAGCAGGCACTCGACCTGCTGGGCAAGACCATGATCTCGCCCGGCGACAAGGTGATCGTCGAGGGCCCGACCTTCCTGGCAACCATCCAGTGCTTTCGCCTGTACGGCGCGCAGCTCATCAGCGCGCCCATCGACGCCAACGGCGTGAAGACCGACGAGCTCGAGAAGCTCATCGCCGAGCACAAGCCCAAGTTCGTCTACCTGATCCCGACCTTCGGCAACCCCAGCGGCGCGATGCTGACGCTGGAGCGCCGCAAGAAGGTGCTCGAACTGGCCGTGAAGTACCAGACGCTGATCGTCGAGGACGACCCCTATGGCGACCTCTATTTCGGCGAAGCGCCCCCGCCCTCCATCCTGGCCCTGAGCAAGGACGTGCCGGGCAGCCGCGAGCTGCTGGCGCACTGCGGCAGCCTGAGCAAGGTGCTGAGCCCGGGCCTGCGCATCGGCTGGATGATCGCGCCGCCCGAGCTGCTGGCCAAGGCGACGATGTGCAAGCAGTTCAGCGACGCGCACACGAGCACGTTCTCGCAAGCCACCGCCGCGCAGTACCTGAAGAGCGGCCGCATGCCGGCCACGCTCGCGCACGTGCGCGAGGTGTACGGCCAGCGGGCCCAGGCCATGGGCGCGGCGCTCAAGCGCGAGCTGGGCGATGCAGTGAGCTTCACCCAGCCCAATGGCGGCTTGTTCTTCTGGGCTCGCCTCACGGGCGCCAATGGCAAGCTGGCCGATGCGAACGAACTGGCGAAGCGAGCGATCGAGAAGCTCGTGGCCTTCGTGCCCGGCGCGCCGTTCTTCGCGGAGAAGCCCGATGTGGCCACGCTGCGGCTGAGCTTTGCGACGGCCGACGTGGCGAAGATCGAAGAGGGCGTGAAGCGCCTGGGTCAGGCGCTGTAGTCGTCAATCCGATCAGGGGGACCGGTGCAGCCGGGGCGCTGCAAGCAGGTCCAGGTTGTCCGAAATGGCCGCATCCACATTCGGATAGCGGCCTTTCATTTTCGACAACGTCATGATGGTCTGCAGCGCCTTCAGGTCCTTGACCGAGGGCGCGACCTTGATCTGTGCGATGGCTGCGGCGGGGTTGCCACCGTTGATCAATGCCATCACCTTGCTTGCCCAGTCGTTTGCGCGCGCCATGTCTCCACCTGCTTTCGTTCGAAGCGCCGACTGTACCCTCACGCAATACCTGCAAATCCCCCGAAGAAAGCGCGTGCGTTGGCCTCCAGGCTGTCGAGGTGATAGCCGCCTTCCTGGACGATCAACGTAGGCAGGCCCAGCGCGCCTATGGCCTTGCCCAGACGGCCGAAACCCTCGGTCGTCACCGCGACCTGCGACTGGGGATCGTCCTTGTAGATGTCGAACCCGAGGGCCAGGACCAGCGCGTCCGGCGCGAAGCGTTGCAGCACACCCGCCGCATCGTCGACGCGCTCGAAGAAGGTCGCTTCCGGTGCCCCGTGCGGCATCGGGAAATTGACGTTGAAGCCATCGCCGTCGCCGGCCCCGCGCTCGTCGTCGTAGCCGGCGACGGCAGGGTAGAAGTTGGTCGGGTCGCCGTGGATCGAGACATACAGCACGTCGCTGCGGTCGTAGAAGATTTCCTGCACCCCCTGGCCGTGGTGCATGTCAGTATCGAGGACCGCCACGCGAGCGAAGCGCCCGCGCAACGCCTGGGCGGCGATGGCTGCGTTGTTGAGGTAGCAGAAGCCGCCAGCGGCATCGACGCGCGCATGGTGGCCGGGCGGGCGGCACAGTGCATAGGCTGCAGGGGCGCCGTCGACGATGGCCGCCGCGCCGGCCACCGCGCTCTGGGCCGACCAGTACGCGGAGCGCCAGGTCTCGGCCCCGACCGGGCAGCTGCCGTCGGCAAGGTAGCGTGCCGCCTTGGCCAGCACGCCGCGCAGGCGGTTGGGCTCGCGCACGTAGACGTTCGACATCACCTCGTCGCCCCAGTCGGGCGGCATCTGCTTCCATTCGCCGTGCGCGTCCTCGAGAAAGCGCAGGTAGTCGGCGCTGTGCACGGCGGCCAATGGCGCCATGCCGGCATCGGCCGGTGCCCGGAGATCGAAGCCGAGCGATTGCACGGCGGCGACGAGTCGAAGCGCGCGCTCGGGAATCTCCTGCGGTGTGCGCATCTGTCCGCGCGACAGGTAGCTGCGCGGATGGTGCAGCAGCTGCTCTGGATGGAAGTAGGTCAGCATGGGCGATTCGGCATGGCCGCTGTGGAAATTGCTCGGCAGCCATGGTAGCGAGCAAGATCGGTGCCCATCGAGGGCATCGGATGGCGCGCGAATCGGCGGCATCCACATTGGTTACGATCACCCATGAGAAAAACCTTTCAGCTTCAGGTCGAGGGCAAGCACCCCGACCGTCTCCTCGAAGCCATCAAGCACGAGATCCGCAAGTACATCAAGCGCGAGCGGCGGCGCGAATTGCCCGAAGGCAGCGATTTCTGGGACTTCGATTGCAAGTTCGGCGCGGCCCAGGAATCCGCCGAAGTCATCCACCTTTCCGCCATCACGGGCCTCATCGACGGCGTGGTGAAGGAAGGCGGCAAGCAGTTCTACATCGAGATCCTGGCCAAGCCCGGCAAGCGCAAGCCGCGGCCTGAAGGCGAACAGGGCGCTGCCGCCGATTCCGAAGAGGAATAACCCTTCGTCAGACCTGCGCCTGCGCCAGCCGCAGGCCGTACCGCTGCTCCGCATCCTGCAGCGAGCGCGCAATCGACGGGTGCAGCCGCACCCCGTTCCTGGCCTGCACTTCCCGACGCTTCAAACCGCCTTCGCCCGGCAGCCGCACAGGCTTGGCCGGGTCGATGGGCATGTTGCCGCGGCACTTCGCCGCCACATGGTCCATCTGGCGCAGGAAGTCCTCCTTGCCGCCGAAGGCATTCAGATCGTGCAGCGTGATGTGCACCGTCGCGCCCCAGCCTTCGGGCGGATCGGCCCGGCCGTGGCCCGCGAGGCCGGCCGTGAGCGTCTCGACCAGCAGTGCCATGCCGTAGCCCTTGTGGCCGTGGCTCAGCCCGCCGACCGGCAGCAGCGTGCCGGGCGGCTGGTCGAACAGCACCTGCGGGTCGTTCGACGGCTTGCCGGCAGCGTCGATCAGCCATTCCTCGGCGAAGGTCTCGCCCGCCGCGCGCTTGCGGTTGCTCATGCCGTTGGTGGTGATGGAGGCCGAGATGTCGACCATCACGCCGCCTTGCGAGAGCGGAAAGCCCATGGCCAGCGGATTCGGCGTGAACACGGCCTGCGTGCCGCCGAAGGGCGCGACGCTGGCGGCATTGGGGTCGGAGCAGGCCAGCAGCATCAGCATGTCTTCCTGCAGCGCGCGCAGCATGTAGACGGCGAGGCAGGCGATGTGGTGGCTGCGGCGGATGACGAGCGAGGCGGTGCCGAGTTCGCGGGCACGCGGAATCAGCAGGTCCATGCCCTGGTCCATGAGCCAGGGACCGGGCAGGCGCTTGCCGTCCCAGAGCACGGCGGCGGGGCGGTCGGACAGCACCTCGGGCTCGCCGTCGCGCGTCATGCCGCCCGACTCCAGCTCCTTCACGTAGCCCGCCAGCAGCGCGAGGCCGTGCGTGTCGTGGCCCAGCAGGTCGCCTTCGACGAGCGTGCGCGCGACGCTGTCGGCCATCGACGCGGCGAGCCCGGCTTTTTGCAGCAGGGCGTTCGCGTAGTCCTTGAGGGCTTCGGCGCGGTAAAGCGGGGTGGTGTCGGTCATGTCAGTGGTCCGTTGTGTCTGTTGTTTTGGGCGCTGTCGTTCGGGGCGCGTGCACAGGCCACCGGGTACTCCCCTCCGCGAATGTCCCCCGCTTCGCTCCTCCTTTATTTCGCTGCGGGGAGTACCCGGTGGCCTGTGCACAACGAGCGCCGCCGTTGTTCCGCTTGATCAACAAGTGCTCTGAACGATCACGTCGATGCGGGGCCTTTTTCGCGAAATAAGGAGGAGCGAAGCGGGGGACATTCGCGAAAAAGGTCACCGCGTCGGCGTGATCACACCCCGAATCGCGCCCCAGAATCTCATCGCAGTATTTCGAGAACGCGGTCCAGCCCGCCTTCGTTGATAGCCACCATGGCCTGCTCGCGAACCTTCGGCTTCGCGTGGTAGGCCACCGAGAGGCCGGCTTCGCCCATCATCGGCAAGTCGTTGGCGCCGTCGCCCACGGCGATGGTTTCCTGCGGCGAAATGCCCATGAGCGATGCCACTTCGAGCAGCGTGCGGCGCTTCTCGGCGCCGTCGCAGATGTCGCCCCAGCTCTGTGTGACCACCTGGCCGGTGAGCTTGCCATCGGCTTCATCGAGCAGGTTGGAGCGCGCAAAGTCGATGCCCAGCCGGTCTTTCACGCGGTTCGCGAAGAAGGTGAAGCCACCCGACACCAGCAGCACCTTGAGGCCGGCTTTCTTGCAGGCCGCCACCAGTTCGCTCGCGCCCGGGTTGAGCTTCAGCCGCTCGTCGTACACCTGCTGCAGCGCCTCGACCGGCACACCCTGCAGCAGCGCCACGCGGCGGCGCAGGCTTTCCTTGAAGTCCTTGATTTCGCCGCGCATCGTGGCCTCGGTGATCGCGGCGACCTCGGCCTTCTTGCCGACGGCATCCGCAATCTCGTCGATGCATTCGATGTTGATCAGCGTCGAGTCCATGTCGAACGCGATCAGCTTGAAGTCGGCGAGCTTCAGCGGCGGCCTCACGCGCTGGATGACGAGGCCGGGGGAGATTTCTTGAATGGCGCTCATGGGGCTCATGCGGTGACGGTTTCCTTGACGAGGGGTTGGCCCAGGTTGCGCAGCACGTCGCGCACCATCTGGGCTCGCTCTTTCGGTTCCTTCAGCTCACGCTCGATGCGCAGCTTCTCGTTGCCGGCGAGCTTGATGTGCTTGTTCTTCTGAATCAGCTGGATGATGGCCATGCCATCGACCGGCGCATCCTTCTTGAACGTGATGTTGATGATGCCCGGCGCCGCATCGACCTTGACCACGCCGTAGGGCCGCGCCAGCACCCGCAGGCGGTGCGTGTCGATCAGCGTCTGCGCCTGCGGCGGCAGCTTGCCGAAGCGGTCGACGATTTCTTCGAGCAGCGTATCGATCTGGTCGGGCGTCTTCGCGGTGGCCAGCTTCTTGTAGAACGACAGGCGCAGGTGCACGTCGCCGCAGTAGTCGTCAGGCAGCAGGGCGGGCGCGTGCAGGTTGATTTCGGTGGTGACCGACAGCGGCGCCAGCAGGTCGGGCTCCTGGCCGGCCTTGAGCGAGCGCACGGCCTCGCTGAGCATCTCGTTGTAGAGCTGGAAGCCGATCTCCATCATGTTGCCGCTCTGGTTCTCGCCGAGCACCTCGCCGGTGCCGCGAATCTCGAGGTCGTGCATCGCAAGGTAGAAGCCGGAGCCCAGCTCTTCCATCTGCTGGATGGCGTCGAGCCGCTGCGCCGCCTGCTTGGTCAGGCCCTCGGTGTCGGGCACCATGAGGTAGGCATAGGCTTGGTGGTGCGAGCGGCCGACGCGGCCGCGCAACTGGTGCAGCTGCGCCAGGCCGAACTTGTCGGCGCGGCTCATCACGATGGTGTTGGCGGTCGGCACGTCGATGCCGGTCTCGATGATGGTCGAGCACAGCAGCAGGTTGTAGCGCTGCGCCACGAAGTCGCGCATCACGCGCTCCAGCTCGCGCTCGGGCATCTGGCCGTGGGCCACGGCGATGCGGGCCTCGGGCAATATTTCTTCCAGCTTCTGGCGCCGGTTCTCGATGGTCTCGACCTCGTTGTGCAGGAAGTAGACCTGCCCGCCGCGCTTCAGCTCGCGCAGCACGGCTTCGCGGATCACGCCGGTGCCTTCGTTGCGCACGAAGGTCTTGATGGCAAGGCGCCGCTGCGGCGCGGTGGCGATCACGCTCAGGTCGCGCAGGCCCTCGAGCGCCATGCCCAGCGTGCGCGGAATCGGCGTGGCCGTGAGCGTGAGCACGTCGACCTCGGCGCGCATGGCCTTCATCGCCTCCTTGTGGCGCACGCCGAAGCGGTGCTCCTCGTCGATGATGAGCAGGCCCAGGTTCTTGAACTTGACCGACTGCGACAGCAGCTTGTGCGTGCCGACCACGATGTCGACCTGGCCCTCGGCCAGGCCCTTGGCGGCGGCGTTGATTTCCTTGGCGGAGCGGAAGCGGCTCATCTCGGCCACCTTCACGGGCCACTTGGCGAAGCGGTCGACCAGCGTCTGGTAGTGCTGCTCGGCCAGCAGTGTGGTGGGCGCGAGGAACGCCACCTGCTTGCCGCCGGTGACGGCGATGAAGGCGGCGCGCAGCGCGACCTCGGTCTTGCCGAAGCCCACGTCGCCGCACACGAGGCGGTCCATCGGCTGGGGCGAGATCATGTCCTGCACCACGGCGTGGATGGCCGCCTTCTGGTCGGCGGTTTCCTGGAAGCCGAAGTCGTTGGCGAACACCTCGTAGTCGGCCGGCGAGTAGCGGAATGCATGGCCTTCGCGCGCGGCGCGGCGGGCGTAGATGTTGAGCAGCTCTGCAGCGGAGTCGCGCACCTGCTCGGCGGCCTTGCGCTTGGCCTTTTCCCACTGGCCGGAGCCCAGCTTGTGCAGCGGGGCCTCGTCGGCGCTCACGCCGGTGTAGCGGCTGATCTGGTGCAGCTGCGAAACGGGCACGTAGAGCGTGGCCTTGTCGGCGTACTCCAGGTGCAGCATTTCCTGCAGCAGCGGCTTGCCTTCGGCGTCAGTGCCCTGGCCCAGGTCCATGTGGATCAGGCCGCGATAGCGGCCGATGCCGTGCGCGGTGTGGACCACCGGGTCGCCCACGTTGAGTTCCGACAGGTCCTTGATCAGCGCCTCGACGTCGCTGACCTGCTCCTGCTTCTTATTGCGCCGGCGCGTGGTGGGCGCAGTGGCGAACAGCTCGGTCTCGGTGACGAGGTCGATGCTCTGTTCGCGCCAGGCGAAGCCCGAGGCCAGCGCGGCAGTGGCGATGCCGATCTTTTCGTCGGCGGAGGCTTCGAACTCGGCCAGCGAATCGAAGGCCGGCGGGCTCACGCCGCTGGCACGCAGGAAGTCGAGCAGGCTCTCGCGGCGGCCGTCGCTCTCGGCGATCAGCAGCACGCGGTGGGGCGTGGCCTTGATGTGGGCCTTGAGGCCGACCAGCGGATCCTCAGCGCCGCGCACCACGGCGAAGGGCGGCAGCTTGTCGAACTCGGCGTAAGGCGCGTCGGTGGCAACGTCGCCGCGGATAGCGAGTTGCGCATGCGGCTTGGCGCGCTGGTAGAACTGCTCGGCGCTCAGGAACAGCGCCTCGGGCGGCAGGGCGGGGCGCTCGGGGTCGCCGCGCACCAGCCGGTAGCGCTCGTTCGTGTCCTGCCAGAAATGCTGGAACGCGGGTTCGAGGTCACCGTGCAGCACGACGGTGGCGTCGGGGCCGAGGTAGTCGAACACCGTGGCCGTCTCGTCGAAGAACAGCGGCAGGTAGTACTCGATGCCGGCGGTGGCCACGCCGTTGCCCATGTCCTTGTAGATGCGGCTCTTGGTCGGGTCGCCTTCGAGCAGTTCGCGCCAGCGGCTGCGAAAGCGCGCCCGCGCGTCGTCGTCCATCGGGAACTCGCGCCCGGGCAGCAGCCGCACCTCGGGCACGGGGTAGAGGCTGCGCTGGGTGTCCGGGTCGAAGGTGCGGATCGTGTCGATCTCGTCGTCGAACAGGTCGACGCGAAACGGCACCGGCGAGCCCATGGGAAACAGGTCGATCAGGCCGCCGCGCACCGCGTATTCGCCAGGGCTCACCACCTGCGTCACGTGGGTGTAGCCGGCCAGCGTGAGCTGGGCCTTGAGCTTCGATTCCTCGAGCTTCTGCTTGGCCTTGAAGTGGAAGGTGTAGCCGGCCAGGAAGGCCGGAGGTGCGAGGCGGTAGAGGGCGGTGGTGGCGGGCACCAGCACCACGTCGGCCTCCTTCTGGCTGATGCGCCAGAGGGTGGCCAGCCGCTCGCTGATCAGGTCCTGGTGGGGCGAGAAGCTGTCGTAGGGCAGCGTCTCCCAGTCGGGGAACAAGGCGCAGCGCAGCTCGGGCGCGAAGAAGGCGATCTCGTCGATCAGGCGCTGCGCGTCGTTGGCGTCGGCCGTGAACATCGCCGTAGCGCGCCCGGCGGCTTTTTCGCGCATGGCCAGCTGCGCCAGCAGCAGTGCATCGGCCGATAACGGGGGACGCGGCAGCGTGAAACGCTTGCCCGCCGTGAGGTGGGGGAGGTCCATGGA
The DNA here is from genome assembly GCF_001425205.1 of Variovorax sp. Root411. Classification (GTDB taxonomy): domain Bacteria; phylum Pseudomonadota; class Gammaproteobacteria; order Burkholderiales; family Burkholderiaceae_C; genus Variovorax. The sequence goes on along the minus strand of NZ_LMDW01000016.1, from coordinate 662,701 downwards.
ACGCTTACTGGAAATGCACAACACCCCGCGCCGGCTGGCGAGGGGTGTGCTTAGCGGTCGATTCTAGAATGGCGGCCCCTTATTCGCTTGCCGGCCAGCGCCGGCGCCGGGCCCTCATGTCCTCTTCCCGACTTTTCGTGCTGATCCCGAGTGCCGGCTCCGGCCATCGCGCGGGGCATGCGCAGTCCACGCAGCCCAAGCAGTACCGGCGGCTGGCCGGCCTGCCGATGGTGGCCCACACGCTGGAGGCCTTCCGCGCGCTGGCGGGGCGCTTCGCCGGGCTGGCGCTGGTGGTGTCGCCGGACGACCGCGATGTGGACGCGGTGCTGCCGCGCTTTCCTGCCGAGAACGAATACCTGCTGCGCGTGGGCGGCGTGACCCGCGCGGCCACAGTGCGCAACGGCCTGGTGGCACTGCGGCAGAAGGGCGCCGGCGCGCACGACTGGGTGCTGGTGCACGACGCGGCGCGCTGCCTCGTCACGTCGAGCCAGATCGAGGCGCTGATCGCGGCCTGCGAGCACGACGCCGTCGGCGGCCTGCTGGCGCACCGGCTGGCGGACACGCTGAAGGCGTCGACGGCCGAGAGCCGCGTGGCCCAGACGCTGTCGCGCGCCGACAAGTGGCTGGCGCAGACGCCACAGATGTTCCGTATCGGCATGCTGCTCGACGCGCTGGAGCGCACGGGCGACACCGTGACCGACGAGGCCGGCGCCATCGAGGCCATCGGCCTGTCGCCGTTGCTGGTGCAGGGCAGCGCGCAGAACTTCAAGGTGACGTTCCCTGAAGACTTCGCATTGGCCGAGGCGGTCCTGCAGGGCCGCAAGAAGGGCATCGCATGACGAGCGCCTTCAACATCCGTGTCGGCGAGGGCTGGGACATTCACCAACTGGTGGCGGGGCGCAAGCTGATCCTGGGCGGTGTCGAGGTGCCGCACACCACCGGCCTGCTGGGACATTCCGATGCCGACGTGCTGCTGCACGCCATCACCGACGCCCTGCTGGGTGGCGCGGGGCTCGGCGACATCGGCCGGCATTTTCCGGATACCGACGAGCAGTTCCGCGGTGCCGATTCGTCAGTGCTGCTGGCCGAGGCGGCGCGCCGGGTGCGCGCGGCGGGCTGGGAGATCGGCAACGTCGACAGCACCGTGATCGCGCAGGCGCCCAAACTCGCGCCGCACATTCCGCTCATGTGCCAGCGAATCGCCGGCACGCTGGGCATTGCGGTCGATCAGGTGAACGTGAAAGCGAAGACGGCCGAGAAGCTCGGCCCGGTGGGCGAGGGCCGCGCGATGGAAGCCCGCGCGGCCGTACTTCTGCACCGCTGAGGGATCCGGAGGCTCAGGCCGGCTTCCTGCCTCCCGGCAGTTCGCCCGGCTTCGGTGCCGGCATCGCGCGCGGCATCCGGATGTGCGCCGCCAGGCCGCGGCCCGGCGTACTGGTCAGCGCGAAGGTGCCGCCCATGCGCTCGATGTTCTTCGCCACGATCGACAGGCCCAGGCCCGCGCCGGCCGCCGAAGTGCGCGCCGCGTCGCCGCGGAAGAAGGGCTTGGTCAGCTGCGAGAGCAGGGCGGGCTCGACGCCCGCGCCGTGATCGCGCACCTTGATCAGCACCGCGTCGTTGTTGGCCTGCGCCTGGATCGTCACGTCGGCCACGCCCGTGGAGGGCGACTTGCCGTAGCGCCGCGCGTTCTCGACCAGGTTGGAGATCACGCGCGTGAGCTCGACCTCGTCGCCCATCACCCGCAGGTCGGACGGGACCTCGACCTTGATGTTCATCTCTTCGTAGTCCTGCACCGCATAGGTGCAGGCGTCGACCACGTCGCGCAGCAGCACCGGGCGCGGATCGACGTGGTCGGGCCGCGCGTAATCAAGGAACTTGTCGATGATCGCGTCGAGCTGGGCGATATCGGCCGCCATGTGGTCGCGCGCGTCCTCGTCGGCCACGCTCATCTCGGTTTCCAGCCGCAGCCGGGCGAGCGGCGTGCGCAGGTCGTGCGAGATGCCGGCCAGCATGATGGCGCGGTCCTGCTCGATCTTGGCGAGCTGGTCCGCCATGCGGTTGAAGCCGATGTTGACCGCGCGAATCTCGTTGGTGCGGGCGCGCTCGTCGAGCCGGTGCGCCTCGTACTCGCCTTCGCGCACCTGCATGGTCGCGCGCGACAGCTGCTTGAGCGGCAGGTTGATGAGCCGCGTGATCAGCGCCGCGCCGGCCAGCGAGAGCGCCATCGCCGTGCTGAGCCAGACGAGCCAGGTGCGCCCGCCCACGCGGCTGAAGCGTGTCGGGTCGAGCAGCAGCCAGTAGGTGTCGCTCTCGATGGTGAAGCCGATCCAGAGGCCGGCCTCGTCGTTCACGCGGCTGGCCACCGTGGTGCCTTCGCCCAACTGTTCGATCAGCTCCTCGGTCACGCGCAGGTCGAGCGCGCCGCTGGTGTAGGGCTGGAACCGGTCGTTGGGTTCGCGCGGCAGGATGCGCACGCCCTCCTGGTCGGCCAGCGTCTTGATCAGCGACACCCGGGTGATCGCGTCCGAATACACCAGCGCCGCGCGCGTGAGGTTCACGAGCGAGGCGATCTGGTGCGCGGTTTGAATGGCACGCGGTTCGTATTCGAGCGAGCGGAAGGTCTGCAGCCAGGCGACCGTGCAGCCGATCAGCAGCAGTGCGAGCAGAAAGAAAGTGCGCCAGAAAAGGCTGAAGCCCAGCTTGAGGCCGGGGCGGCGGTCACGTTGCGCGCCCGCTTCGAGCGGGCTCGGCATCGTGACCTGCGCGCCGTCCTCCTGGGCCGCGCCGGGTCTGGTGGGTTGGCCGACGGCCACCTGTCAACGGCGCGTCAGGCCGTGCCGTCCGGCACGAACACGTAGCCGACGCCCCAGACGGTCTGGATGTAGCGCGGCGCCGCGGCGTCGGACTCGACCAGCTTGCGCAGGCGCGAGATCTGCACGTCCAGGCTGCGGTCGAAGGGCTCGAACTCGCGCCCGCGCGCCAGCTGGGCCAGCTTTTCGCGCGACAGCGGTTGACGCGGATGGCGCACGAGCGCCTTCAGCATCGCGAACTCGCCGGTGGTCAGCGAGAGCTCTTCGCCATCCTTCTTCAGGGTGCGCGAGCCGAGATCAAAGGCGAACGGGCCGAAAGTGACGGTCTCGTTCTCGGTAGAGGGGGCGCCCGGCGCTTCCAGCGGCGGCCGGCGGCGCAACACGGCATGCACACGGGCCAGCAGTTCGCGCGGGTTGAAAGGCTTGCCCAGGTAGTCGTCGGCGCCGACTTCGAGGCCGACGATGCGGTCCACGTCCTCGCCCTTGGCGGTGAGCATGATGATCGGCGTGCGGTCGTTGGCGGCACGCAGGCGGCGGCAGACCGATAGGCCGTCTTCGCCGGGCATCATCAGGTCGAGCACGATCAGGTCGACCGTGTCGCGCAACAGGATGCGGTTGAGCGCCTTGCCGTCCTCGGCCACGATCACTTCGAAACCTTCTTGCGTCAGGTAGCGGCGCAGGAGGTCGCGGATGCGGGCGTCGTCGTCGACGATCACGATCTTGTCAGTGCGAGCGGGAACTTGAGTCATTTCTACAACGATGAATTTGTAACAGGGCCGATTCTGAAGGCGTTAATGCTTCGTTGAGTCGGATTTACTTATGGTTTGACACTAAGTTACAAAACTTGCGGACGCTCGCGGTCTGGTCATCCGACGTTCGCGCGGAGATGGCAAAGTCACATTTCCAGATGACTTGCGCTCAATGAGACATCCATTTTTCGCCCTGCCGTTCATTCTCGTTTTCGCCTGTGGTCCGTCGCTGGCGATGTCCGGCGATTTCTTCAGGGTCGGCGAGGTGCGCCGCAGCGAAGTCCGCGACGCGGTGGCGGCCCACCGCGCCGCGCAGCGCGAGGAGGCCCGTCGCGAACAGGCGGCTGCCGGCAGACGCCTGACTGCCGCCGAGCTGTTCGAACTGCGGCAGCAGGTTCGCGGCCAATGGACCCCGCCCGCGGCGGGTGCTTTGCTCAATTCGGCAGAATCGCAGCCGGCCGAGCGGATCGTGCCGGTACCACTGCCCGCAGCCCGCCCGTCCTTGACCGCACCGCGCAGCCAGCGCCGCTGATACGCGGGCCTGCGGGCGCAGTCTTGTCTTTTCATACCAACTCAGGGAGTACTTCGTCTTGAAGAAAAAAATCAAATTGCTCGCGGCGTGCGCCGCCCTGGCCGCCGCGGGCACCGCATTGGCCCAGAACGCCGCTGCGCCGGTACCGCAGAACGTGCTGCAGCTGACGGCTTCCGGCACGGTCGAAGTGCAGCAGGACATGCTGAGCATGACGCTCGTGACCACCCGCGACGCCTCTGACGCGGCCGCCGTGCAGACGCAGCTGAAGGCCGCGCTCGACGCGGCCCTGGCCGAAGCGAAGAAGAACGCTCAGGCGGGCCAGCTCGACGTGCGCACAGGCAACTTCAGCCTGTCGCCGCGCTATTCCAAGGACGGCAAGATCAACGGCTGGCAGGGCTCGACCGAGCTGGTGCTCGAGGGCCGCGACTTCCCGCGCATCACCCAGGCGGCCGGCCGCATCACGACGCTCAGCGTGGGCAACGTAGGCTTCGGCTTGAGCCGCGAGCAGCGCGCCAAGACCGAGACTGAGGCGCAGAACATTGCCATCGAGAACTTCAAGCAGAAGGCCGGCGAACTGGCCAAGGGCTTCGGCTTCAGCGGCTACACGCTGCGCGAGGTATCGGTGAACGCGAACGACGGCGGCCCGATCCGCCCGCGCATGATGGCGGTGCAGGCCAAGTCGTTCTCGTCCGACTCGACGGTGCCGGTCGAAGCCGGCAAGACCAGCGTGGTGGTGAGCGTGTCGGGCTCGGTGCAGCTCAAGTAAGGGGCGCGCGTACCGGCAGGCTACCCTTTATTGGGCAGTCCAGCCGCCGTCCATGGCCCAGGCGACGCCTCGCACCTGATCGGCCGCCGGCGAGCACAGGAAGACGGCCAGGCCGCCCAACTGCTCGACGGTGGTGAACTGCAGCGATGGCTGCTTTTCGCCCAGCAGCTCGTTCTGCGCCTGCGCCGCCGTGATGCCTTCGCGTGCTGCGCGGTCGTCGATCTGCTTTTGCACCAGCTGGGTCAGCACCCAGCCGGGGCAGATCGCATTGGCAGTGACGCCGGTGGTCGCGGTTTCGAGCGCGACCGACTTGGTCAGGCCGACGATGCCGTGCTTGGCGGCCACATAGGCCGATTTCTGCGCGGATGCCACGAGGCCATGAGCAGAGGCGATATTGATGACGCGGCCCCAGTTGGCTTCGCGCATCGCGGGAATCGCCAGCCGCGTCGTATGGAATGCGCTGGTGAGATTGATCGCGATGATCGCGTCCCAGCGTTCGGTGGGGAAGTCTTCGACCTTGGCCACGTGCTGGATGCCGGCGTTGTTCACGAGGATGTCGACGCGGCCGAACTTCGACGCGGCGAACTTCATCATGTCTTCGATCTGGTCGGGTTTGCTCATGTCGGCGCCGTGGTACTCGGCGCGCACGCCGAGCGCCTCGATCTGGGCCTTGGGGGCTTCGGCATCGCCGAAACCGTTGAGCACGATGTGTGCGCCCTGTTGAGCGAGAGCCTTGGCGATGGCGAGGCCAATGCCACTGGTGGACCCCGTGACAAGCGCGGTTTTGCCTTTGAGCATGAAGATCAATCTCCGGATGAATTAGGATGCGACGAGACAATTATCCGCACCAGGACGACTTCGTTTTCATGACAGAACCGACGCTTCATTACGTGGCGTGCGATGACGCCCAAGGCGGCCATCGCATGGCCTATTGGCAATGGGGCGACGCGCGCAGTGCGCATGTCGTGATCTGCGTGCACGGGCTGACCCGGCAGGGCCGCGATTTCGACCTGTTGGCCCAGGCCATCGTGGCGCGCGCTGGCGGCGATGTGCGCGTGGTCTGCCCCGACGTGGCGGGCCGCGGGCGCAGCGACTGGTTGCGCGACCCCGCTTTCTATCAGGTGCCGGTGTATGCGGCCGACATGGTCGCGTTGATCGCCCAGCTCCATCGGGAGCGGGCCATCGGCGCGCTCGATTACCTCGGCACCAGCATGGGCGGGCTGATCGGCTTCGTGCTCGCGGGCCACAAGGAACTCCCGCTGGCGCGGCCCATCCGCCGCTTCATCGTGAACGACGTCGGTCCGACGATCGAGCCGGCCGCAGTGCAGCGCATTGGCGCCTACGTAGGGAAGAACGGTTCCTACGCGAGCGTGCAGGCGGCGGCTGATGCCATGTGGACGCTGTCGACCAGCTTCGGCCCGCACACGCCCGCGCAGTGGCTGGCGCTGTCGCAGCACATGGTGGTGCCCGCGTCGCAGCGCACGGCCGATGGTTCGGCCAAGGCCGAAGCTGGCGGCGACGAAGGGGCCTGGCTGCTTCACTACGACCCCGCCATCGGGGTGGCGCTGCGCGCCATCACGCCCGAGGCCGCGGCGCAGGGCGGCGCGATCATGTGGAGCCTGTACGACGCCATCGAAGCGCGCACGCTCGTCACGCGCGGCGCCGAGTCGGATCTGTTGTCGCGCGAAACCGCGCTGGCCATGACGCAGCGCGGCCCGCACGCCGCGCTGGTCGAGTTCGAAGGCGTGGGCCACGCGCCGACCTTTGTCGATCCCCTGCAGATCGCCGCAGTCACCAACTTCCTGTTCGATTGATTGATTGAAGCGTGAAGCGCGATTCTTCGAGTCTCCAGACGGCATCCATGTCCGACGCGGCCATGGTCGACTACCCGTTGTCCGCGGCAACGGCCGACCGTACGCCGGTGATGGAAAACATGCTGGCGCGCGCGCGTGCGTTCGCCGAACCGCTGATCGCCGACGAGAAGCTCGACACGGGCGAGAACTCGCTCGCGCACGCCGACGCGGTGGCCGCCATCGTCGCGAAGATGGGCGGCTCCGAGGCCATGCAGGCGGCGAGCTACCTGGTTTATTCGTGCCAGCACCTGAATCGCCCGCAGGAGGTGATCGCCAAGGTGTTCGGCGACAACTTCGCAGCGCTCGCCGTCGAGACGACCAAGCTGGTGCGCGTGCAGGAGCAGGCCCGCTCTGCTTCGCAGGGGCATCACGTCGAAGGCGCGGGCGCGCAGACCGAGAACGTGCGCAAGATGCTGCTTGCGTTCTCGCGCGACCTTCGCGTGGTGATGCTGCGGCTGGCTTCGCGCCTGCAGACGCTGCGGCATGCGGCTGCAAGCAAGCAGCCTGCGCCCGAGAGCGTGGCGCGCGAGTCGCTGCAGGTGTTCGCGCCGCTGGCCAACCGGCTGGGCATCTGGCAGGTGAAGTGGGAAATCGAAGACCTTTCGTTCCGCTTCCTCGAGCCTGAAACCTACAAGCTGATCGCGCGCCTGCTCGACGAAAAGCGCATCGAGCGCGAAGGGCACATCGAGCAACTGCGCTCGCAGCTCGAGCACGAACTGCAGGCCGAAGGCGTCAAGGCCACCGTGCAGGGGCGCCCCAAGAACATCTACAGCATCGTCAAGAAGATGCGCGGCAAGTCGCTCGACTTCGAACAGGTGTTCGACATCCTCGCACTGCGCGTGGTGGTGCCCGACGTCAAGGATTGCTATGCGGCCTTGGCGTGGGTGCACTCGCATTTCCAGCCGATCGACGAAGAGTTCGACGACTACATCGCGCGGCCCAAGCCCAACGGGTATCAGTCGCTGCACACGGTGGTGCGCGAGCTGGTGGATGGCAAGGCGGGAAAGCCGATCGAGATCCAGATCCGCACCGAAGAAATGCATGACCACGCCGAGCATGGCGTGGCGGCGCACTGGGCCTACAAGGAAGCGGGCCACAAGGGCTACGCGGGCGTGTGGGCGAGTGGCGAGTACGACGCGAAGATCGCGGTGCTGCGGCAACTGCTGGCGTGGGAGCGCGATCTGTCGGGCGGCCTGCAGGGGCAGGGCCTGTTCGACGACCGCATCTACGTGCTGACGCCCGATGCCGCCATCGTCGAGTTGCCGCAGGGTGCGACGCCCGTCGACTTTGCCTACACCGTGCACACCACGCTGGGCCATCGCTGCCGCGGAGCGCGCGTCGATGGTGCGATGGTGCCGTTGAACACGCCGCTGTCGAACGGGCAGACGGTCGAGATCATTGCGGCCAAGGAGGGCGGGCCGTCGCGCGACTGGCTCAATGCGGAACTTGGCTATCTGGCCAGCCACCGTGCGCGCGCGAAGGTCCGCGCATGGTTCAACGCGCAGATCACGCACGAGACCGTGGCGCGTGGACGCGAAGCGGTCGAGAAGCTGCTGCAGCGCGAAGGCAAGACGGCAGTGCGGCTCGAGGACCTGGCGTCGCAGCTCGGCTTCAAGTCGGCGGACCATTTGTTCGAAGTGGTGGGCAAGGACGAGTTCTCGCTGCGCAACATCGAGACGCTGCTGCGTCCGCCCGAGCCCGCACCGGGGCCGGATGACGGTGTGCTCATCAAGAAGGCGCGCGGCAGTGAGAAGTCGGGCAAGGGCGGCGTGCTGGTGGTGGGCGTGTCTTCGTTGATGACGCAGCTCGCCAAGTGCTGCAAGCCCGCGCCGCCCGATGCCATTCGCGGCTTCGTGACGCGGGGCCATGGTGTCAGCGTGCACCGCGGCGATTGCAGCAACTTCCGCATGATGGCGGCGAAGGACGGCGAGCGCGTCATCGATGTGGAATGGGGCGTTGCGAAGAAGGGTGCCGATGCGCCTGTGTATGCGGTGGACGTGGCCGTCGAGGCGGCGGACCGCCAGGGTCTTCTGCGCGATATCTCCGACGTGTTCGCGCGCGAGAAGATGAACGTGATCGGCGTGCAGACGCAATCGGTCAAGGGCACTGCGTGGATGACGTTCACCGTTGAAATCGCCGATGCCGCGCGGCTCACGCAGGTTCTTGGCCTCGTCACGGCAGTGATTGGTGTGCGATCTGCGCGTCGTCGCTGAAAAGCGTGTTTTCTCCTGCTACAATAGCTGCTTCTCGGACACATCCTTAGGCGCGTAGCTCAGCTGGTTAGAGCACCACCTTGACATGGTGGGGGTCGTTGGTTCGAGTCCAATCGCGCCTACCAATTTCTGTTTCAACCCCGGCCAACCACCGGATCCGTTGAGCAGAGCATGCACCGGGTTCCCCGGTGCACATCGTCCCTTCTGTTGATGCGGAAAAAGTCCTCGGCCATGTTGTTGTGCTACCTTGGCTTCTCTGCATCCTCTTTCCATATTTCTTGATAAGCGATCCGATGAATACGCGGTCAACGCTGGTTGATCGGGCTCATGCCGACAAGCGCCTTGCGGCGCTGCTGAAGCAGGCTCCCATCGAGTTTGCGCGTGCTGTCTACGGCATCAACGACCACGCGGGCGGACGCACCGACACGATGGCGGCGCGCGAAGTGGCCCGTGCCCAACGCCAGGGCGTGCCCTTGACCGAAGAGCGCGCCGAACAGCGCGCTCGTGCCTACCTGCCGACCGTGGGGCAGGAGCACTGTCCGCGCTGCTGGGTGGTCTACGGGCAAAAAACGCCGCTTCGATTTCGAGAGGCGGAGGAAGAGCGGCCCGAGACGGCCGCCTGCCATGCGTGCGGCGCGGAGTACGCGACATCGTCGGATTGAAGAGAGCGGCGAGCCCGGTCAGGGTAAACCTTGTCGCGGCGCAGCAAAACCGCTCCCTAGAATCATCCGATGACATGGGCGTCCATGTGAAGGAGTCCGCAGTGCAGAGCAAGAAGTCCGGGGTCAAGCCGGTACAGCGTGTGATCAAGAAGTACCCCAACCGAAGGCTCTACGACACCGAGACATCCACGTACATCACGCTGACCGAGGTGAAGCAGCTGGTTATCCAGAACACCCAGTTCGTGGTGCGCGACGCCAAGACAGGCGACGACCTCACGCGCAGCATCCTGCTGCAGATCATTCTCGAAGAAGAAGCGGGCGGCGCGCCCATGTTCACCGAGCAGGTGCTGGCCAACATCATCCGGTTCTATGGGCAGGCGATGCAGGGCTACATGGGGCCGTATCTCGAGAAGAACATCCAGGCCATGACCGAGGTGCAGGCGCAGTTGTCAGAAAAGGCAGAGGGGCTGACGCCCGAAATGTGGTCGCGCTTCATGAGCATGCAGTCGCCCATGCTGCAGGGGCTGATGGGCAACTACGTCGAGCAATCGAAGAACGTTTTCCTGCAGATGCAGGAGCAGATGCAGAAAAACACCGAACAGGTACTGGGGGCCTTTGGCATCAAGCGCCCTTGAATGCCCAGCCGTCACCGATAGCTGGGACAATAGAGGCATATGAGCGAAGTTGCCTCCCCCGAACGTACGGCCACGCCGGCCGCCCCCAAGGTCGGATTCGTGAGCCTGGGCTGCCCCAAGGCCCTTACCGATTCCGAACTGATCCTGACCCAGCTGAGTGCGGAGGGTTATCAAACCGCCAAGACTTTCGAAGGCGCCGATCTGGTGATCGTCAACACTTGCGGCTTCATCGACGATGCCGTGAAGGAGAGCCTGGACACCATCGGTGAGGCTTTGGCCGAGAACGGCCGCGTGATCGTCACTGGCTGCCTGGGCGCCAAGACCGGCGACCAGGGGGGCAACCTGGTGCGCCAGATGCACCCGAGCGTGCTGGCCGTGACCGGTCCGCATGCCACGCAGGAGGTGATGGATGCGGTGCATGCGAACCTGCCGAAGCCGCACGACCCGTTCATAGACCTGGTGCCGAACACCTTCGGCGTTGCCGGCCTCAAGCTGACGCCGCGCCACTACGCCTACCTGAAGATTAGCGAAGGCTGCAACCATCGCTGCACCTTCTGCATCATTCCCTCGATGCGCGGCGACCTCGTGTCGCGGCCGGTCGGAGATGTTCTGAGCGAGGCGAAGGCCCTGTTCGAAGGCGGCGTGAAAGAACTGCTGGTGATCAGCCAGGACACTTCGGCCTATGGCGTCGACGTGAAGTACCGCACCGGTTTCTGGGATGGCAAGCCGGTCAAGACCCGCATGCTCGAGCTTGTGCGCACGCTGGGTGAAATCGCCGAGCCTTATGGCGCATGGGTCCGTTTGCACTACGTGTATCCGTACCCGAGCGTCGACGAGGTCATTCCGCTCATGGCCAGCGGCCAGGTGCTGCCGTACCTCGATGTGCCGCTGCAGCACAGCCATCCCGATGTGCTGAAGCGCATGAAGCGCCCGGCCAGTGGCGAGAAGAATCTTGAGCGGCTGGCGCGCTGGCGCGAGGTGTGCCCGGAGCTTGTGATCCGCAGCACCTTCATCGCCGGCTTTCCTGGCGAGACGGAGCAGGAATTCGAGCATCTGCTCGACTTCATCCGGGAAGCCGAGATCGACCGTGCCGGTTGCTTTGCCTACAGCCCGGTCGAGGGTGCGACCGCCAACGACATTCCAGGCATGCTGCCCGAGCCGGAGCGTGAAGCGCGTCGCGCCCGCTTCATGGAGGTGGCGGAGGCCGTATCGATCGCCAAGCTGCAGAAGCGTGTTGGCTCGACGATGCAGGTGCTGGTCGATTCGGCACCGGGCATGGGCCGCAAGGGCGGGGTGGGGCGCACGTACGCCGATGCGCCGGAGATCGACGGCACGGTTCGCCTGCTGCCGCCCGAGAAGATCAGCAAGACGCTGAAGGTGGGTGAGTTCACTCGCGCCCGCATCGTGGGCGCCGAGGGCCATGACTTGATCGCGCTGCCCGTTTGATGCTCCAGATTCAAGCGGACAAGAAAAAAGCCACCGGAGGCCGGTGGCTTGAATCGAATGACCTGGTAAGGGTCTTGTTGAATCTGGTGCCCAGAAGAGGACTCGAACCTCCACGATGTTACTCGCTAGTACCTGAAACTAGTGCGTCTACCAATTCCGCCATCTGGGCTTGTTTTTGCTTTTCAGCAAAGACTGCGATTATACATATTTTTGCGAAGCAACTTTGCTGCGTCGGCTGCTCGATGCAAATTCAAGCAGCCATGAAAAAAGCCACCGGAGGCCGGTGGCTTGAATCGAATGACCCGAAGAACTTGCTAAGGGTCTGTTTAAACTTGGTGCCCAGAAGAGGACTCGAACCTCCACGATGTTACTCGCTAGTACCTGAAACTAGTGCGTCTACCAATTCCGCCATCTGGGCCCACAGAACTGCCGAAGCAGTTCTGTTTTGAATTTCAGGAAAGAAGGAGATCATATCAAAAATAATGTCACTTCCAGCGGCTTGCTGGATGAATTCGAAGGAACCGTTCAAGGGCATCGCGATGGGCACGGCTTCGTGCAGCGCGATGACGGCGAAGCAGATATCTACCTGCCGCCGAACGAGATGCGCGCGGTGCTGCACAAGGACCGCGTCAAGGCGCGCGTTGTGCGCCAGGATCGCCGCGGCCGCCCCGAAGGGCGCGTGGTGGAGATCGTCGAGCGCCCCGAGCAGCCGATCATCGGCCGCCTCTTGCACGAAGGCGGCATCTGGCTCGTTGCACCGGAAGACAAGCGCTACGGCCAGGACGTCCTGATTCCCAAGGGCGCAACCGGTCCTGCAAAGGTGGGGCAGGTGGTGGTCGTGCAACTCACCGAACCGCCGGCGCTGTTCGGCCAGCCGGTGGGCCGCGTGAAGGAGGTGCTGGGCGAGATTGACGACCCCGGCATGGAGATCGAGATTGCCGTGCGCAAATACGGCGTACCGCACGAGTTTTCCGCGGAGTGCCTGGCCGAGGCCAAGGCGCTGCCCGAGAAGGTCCGTCCCGCCGACAAGAAGGGGCGGGTCGACCTCACCGACATTCCGCTCGTCACCATCGATGGTGAAGACGCGCGCGACTTCGACGACGCCGTGTACTGCGAGCCCGCAAAGGTGGGCCGCGGCAAGGGCTGGCGCCTGCTGGTTGCGATCGCCGACGTCAGTGCTTATGTGCAAACCGGCTCGCCTATCGACATCGACGCCTACGACCGCGCCACCAGCGTCTATTTCCCGCGCCGCGTCATTCCGATGCTGCCCGAGAAGCTGTCGAACGGCCTTTGCTCGCTGAATCCCGAAGTCGAGCGCCTGTGCATGGTGTGCGACATGCTCGTGGCCGCAGACGGCGAGATCTACGCCTATCAGTTCTATCCGGCCGTGATGTTCAGCCACGCGCGCTTCACGTACACCGAAGTGGCGGCCATCCTCGGCAACACGCGCGGCCCCGAAGCCGCCAAGCGCAAGGACCGCGTCAAGGATCTGCTGAACCTTGCCGACGTCTACAAGGCGCTGCTCAAGCAGCGCGGCAAGCGCGGCGCAGTCGACTTCGAAACCACCGAGACGCAGATCATCTGCGACGACGCAGGCCGCATCGAGAAGATCGTGCCGCGCACGCGCAACGAAGCGCACCGCCTGATCGAGGAAGCGATGCTCGCGGCCAACGTCTGCAGCGCCGACTTCATCGCCGAAGGCAAGCATCCGGGCCTGTTCCGCGTGCACGAAGGCCCGACGCCCGAGAAGAAGGAAATCCTGCGCGGCTACCTGAAGGCGATGGGCGTGGGCCTGAGCATCACCGACGACCCCCGGCCGGGCGAGTTCCAGGCGATTGCCGAGGCCACGAAAGAGCGTCCCGACGCGCAGCAGATCCACACCATGCTGCTGCGCTCGATGCAGCAGGCGATCTATACGCCGATCAACAGCGGCCACTTCGGCCTGGCGTACGAGGCTTACACCCATTTCACGAGCCCGATCCGGCGCTATCCGGACTTGCTGGTGCACCGCGTGATCAAGGCGATCCTCGGCAAGACGCGTTACCAGTTGCCGATGCTGCCCACGCCCGGCGAAGCGCATGCCAAGCTGGCCAAGCGGCTTGCGTCGCGCGTGAAGGCGCCGACCAACAAGCCGCAGAAAGCCACCGTCGCGCCGAGCAAGGAAGTGCTGGCATGGGAGGCCGCGGGCCTGCATTGCAGCGCCAACGAGCGCCGCGCCGACGAGGCCAGCCGCGACGTCGAGGCGTGGCTCAAGTGCAAGTACATGCGCGAGCACCTCGGCGAGGAGTACGGCGGCGTGGTCACGGCTGCCACGACCTTCGGCATCTTCGTCACGCTCGATGCGATGTACGTCGAGGGCCTGGTGCACATCACCGAGCTTGGCGGCGAGTACTTCAAGTTCGACGAGATGCGCCAGGAATTGCGCGGCGAGCGCACCGGCATCCGCTACGCCATCGGCACGCGGGTGCGGGTACAGGTGAGCCGCGTCGACTTGGACGGCCGCAAGATCGACTTCCGCCTCGTGCGCGAAGGCGAAGAACTGGCGACCCGTGCCATGAAGGACAAGGGCGTGGCATCGGGCGTGCCGGTCAAGGCCTCGGCCAAGCGCAGCACGCGCCACAAGGCTGAAGCCGGCAACGCCGAGCCGCGCGCGGAGCGCGGTTCCTCGCCCGCCGCCGGACCGCAGTCGGCAATGCAGGCGTTCAAGTCGGCGGTCAAGAAGGCCGCCAACAAGATGAAGGGGCGCAAGCCGCGCCGTTGAAGCCCAGGCAACACGAACCATCGACCAACCCAAGAAGAGAAAGAGACACACAGCATGAGCGCTGAAGACAACAAAGGCCGCATCGCCATCGTCACGGGTGCGGGCTCCGGCATCGGCCGCGCTGCCGCACTGGCGCTGCTGGGCGACGGCTGGAGCGTGGCTCTGGCGGGGCGCCGCCTGGAGCCGCTGGAACAGGTGGCGCAAGAATCGGGTGCCGGCGCACGCGCCTTCGCGGTGCCGACCGACGTGGCCAATGCGGACTCGGTGCAGGCCCTGTTCGCGGCCACGGTCGAGCGCTTCGGCCGTGTCGACCTGCTGTTCAACAACGCCGGCGTGGGCAACCCGCCGGGCCCGTTCGAGGACTGGACGCCCGCGCAGTGGCAGGGCGTTGTCGACATCAATCTCACGGGCATGTTCTTCTGCATCCAGCAGGCGTTTCGCACGATGAAGGCGCAAACGCCGCGGGGCGGCCGCATCATCAACAACGGTTCCATCTCGGCCACCGCGCCGCGGCCGAACTCGGCTGCCTATACGGCGACCAAGCATGCTGTCGAAGGGCTGACGAAGACCGCTTCGCTGGACGGCCGCAAGTACGACATCGCCGTGGGGCAGGTCGACGTCGGCAATGCGATGACCGAACTGGCCGCGCGCATGGCCAAGGGCGTGCCGCAAGCCAACGGCGAACTCGCGATCGAGCCGCTGATCGACGTCAAGATCGTGGGCCAGTCGGTGCTCTACATGGCAAACCTGCCGCTGGAAGCCAACGTGCTGTTCCACACCATCATGGCCACGAAGATGCCCTTCGTCGGGCGCGGCTAAGGGCAGTCAGGCGGGCGCACGGCGGGCCAGCGCGCCGGCCGTGAGCGGGGCGGCATCGGCCGGCCAGGTGTCGGCGATGTGGCCGTGCTGCCAGACGGCTTCGTGCGCCGCTTCGAAGGCTGGCTGGCGCATGGCCAGTGCTGCGCCGATCATGCCGGCCAGCACGTCGCCGGTGCCGGCCGTCGCGAGGCGCGCGTTGCCGGTCAGGTTGATGATGGGTGGTGCGCCGCGGGCGTCGGCAACCGCAGTGCCTGAACCCTTGAGCACTGTCACGACACCGAAGTGCACGGCGAGTTGGCGGGCCGCGGCCAGCCTGTCGGCCTGGACCTCGCCGACTGTACAGCCCAGCAGGCGCGCCGCTTCCAGCGGATGCGGCGTGATCACGGTGGGTGCTCCGCCTTTTCCTCGCAATACCAATTGGGCTTGCAGCGCGCCATCGGCTGCGATGGCATTGAGTGCGTCGGCATCGAGCACCAGTGCGGCCGCCGTCGAGAGCACGCGCGGCAGCAGTTCGGCCACGGCCTCTGCGCCGCCGCATCCGCACACTGCCGTCATGCCCGAGAGGTCGAGCGTTCGGGCGTCGCGCAGCATCAGTTCGGGTTGTGCGGTATCGACGGATGCTGCGCTTGGATCGAGCAGCCCGACGAACACGCGCCCCGCACCGCTGTGCAAAGCCGCCGACCCGGCCAGCAGCGCGGCTCCTGCCATGCCGGGCGCGCCGCCGATCACGGCAACATCGCCATAGCTGCCCTTGTGCGAGGCATGTGCGCGCCGCCGAGCTTCGGGGGCTCCGGCGATCCGGGCCACGGGTTGATCCTTGAATGCGCCGCAACCCAGATCGTCGAACCACACGGCGCCCGCCGCATCGCGGCCCTGGGCGGTGAACAGGCCGGGCTTCAGCGTGAGGAAGGTGATGCAGCTGCGCGCTGATGATTGGGCTGGTTCGATGCCGTAGGTCAGCGTGCCTGTGTCGGCGTTCAGGCCCGATGGCACGTCGACGCAGAGTACCGGCCGGCCACTTGCATGCATCTTCGCCAGCCATTCGGCCATCGTGCCCTCGGGCGGTCGCGTCGATCCAATGCCGAGCAGTGCGTCGATGGCCAGCTCATAGGCCGAAGGCGGTGTCGATGCGAATGCGACGCCTGCGTCGCGGGCGCGCTGCAGCGATGCCTTGGCATCCGGCGGCAAGCGGCCTTCATCCCCCATGAAGGTGACGACCGGAAAGAAGCCCCTGTGCCGCAACTGCGCGGCGGCCTCGAAGCCATCGCCGCCGTTGTTGCCTGGCCCGCAGGCCACCCAGATCGTTCGTGCATGCGGCGCGATCGCCATGGCCAGCCGCGCGACTGCGAGGCCGGCACGCTGCATCAGCGCGTGCGCGGGCAGGGCGGCCGCCGCAGCTTGTTCGATGCGGCGCGTGGCGGCGATGTCGAACAGCTCGGCAATGGTGGCGGACGTGATGCGCTGCATCGGCGCATTGTGCCGTCGCGTCGCCTCCTTATCATCCGGGGATGAATCTCAAGAGCGTCGGCTGGGTGCTCGTCCTGCTTTGCGCGGCGCTCGTCTTCTTCGTGGCTGCGACGATGTCGTGGATTGCCGGGCTGGGATGGGGCCTGGGCCTCCTGTGCGGCGTGTGGGGCGTTTTTCTGCTGGCCGATTTGAAGCGATGGGTGGCTTTGCGGGACCTGGCATGGGCCGCCAATGTCGGCTTCGGCATCAGCGTGGTCCGCTGGTTCGATATGCCGACCGAAACCGTTTCCGGCCTGATGCGCCTGGCGCTGCTGGGCGCCGGTGCACTGTGCCTGGTCTTCTTTGTGCTGGTCGGCCCCGGTTTGCTGGGATGGATCGCGCAGAAACTCCGGCTGCCGCCGGAGCCCGCGTTGCCCGTCGAGCAGCCGGCCAGCCCCGAACGCCTGCGCCGGTGGGGCCCTAAAGACTGAGCCGTTCGACGCCCAGGCCTTCGAGGTCGATGCCCGGGTCCTGTCCGGCGATCAGGTCGCCCAACACGCGCGCGCTGCCGCACGACAGCGCCCAGCCGCTCGAGCCGTGGCCGAGATTGAGCCACACGCCGGGGATGCCGCTTGCGCCCAGCACGGGCGGGCCGTCGGGCAGCATCGGCCGCGCGCCTTTCCACTGCTGCACGCCGGACTGCAGCGTGGCCGCGCCCGGGAACCAGTCGTGCAGCACCTTGTAGAGCGTCTGCACGGCAGCCGGATTCATCGTGTCGAGCGAGCCGCCGATCTCGGCGCCGCCAGCCACGCGCACGCGCTGGCCCAGACGGGAGATGGCAACCTTGTAGCGCTCGTCCATCACCGCGCTGCGCGGTGCATTGAGCGGTTCGCGGATCGGCGCGCTGATCGAATGGCCGTAGACCGGCGCCATCGGGATGCGCAGCCCCAGCGGCCGCAGCAGCGACGCCGATGCCAGGCCGGCGCACATCACGATCGCGTCGTAGCGCACCGGGTCCGAGCCGCTCGCCAAAGACAGCGAAGTGGGCGCCGCGCGGCTCAGCGGGGCGATGTCGCAGTTGAAGTGAAACTGAGCACCTAGCGACTCGGCCTCCCACTTGAGAAGCAGCGCGAACTGCCGGCAGTTGGCCACTTCATCGTCGGGCAGGTGGATGGCGCCCGCCAGCGGGGCGTCGGGGTTGAGGGCCGGCTCGATCAGCCGGGCCTCGTCTGCATCGATTTCCTTGAAGACGCTGCCGGCCGCGCGCAGTACGTCGAGCCCGGGCTGCACCAGCTTCTTTTCGCGCTTGGAACGCAGCAGCACCAGGTAGCCGTCGCTGCGTTCGTAGCTGAGCTCGCGCGCCTCGGTCACCTCGTGCAGGCGGTTGCGGCTGTAGAAGGCCAGGCGCTGCATGCGTGCGCGGTTGGCGAGGTAGGTTTCGAGCTTGCACGCCTTTTGCCAGCGCGACAGCCAGCCGAGGTCGCGCGAAGCCAGCGGCCAGCGCAGCTTGACGGCGCCGTGCGAGGACAGCAGCGAGCGCAGCACCCTGCCGCGCATGCCGGGGGCGGCCCACGGCGTGACGTACCCGGGAGCGACCACGCCTGCGTTGGCGAAGCTGGCTTCTTCTGCGGCGGCGCCCCTGCGCTCGAACACGGTCACTTCATGGCCGTCGGAAACCAGTTCCCAGGCGGTGGTGACGCCGACGATGCCGGCGCCCACGATCGCGATTTTCATTGAATTTTCTGGATAGAAGAGATGGTTGGCGCCCGTGAGTTGGGCCGCGTCGGCTGCTATTTTTGCAGCGTGCGCTCGGCCTGGAGCGCAACTGCGAGCACGGCGTCGTCGTGCAGCGCGGCGTGCCACAGCATCAGGCCGACCGGCAGTTCGCCGTCGGCGTGGCAGGGCAGCGAGATGGCGCAGCCGTCGAGCATGTTGACGATCGACGGGTTTCGCAGCAGCAGTGCATTGACGCGGAAGAATTCGTCATCGCGCTCGGTGCCCGGCGCCACGCTGGCGATGGACGGCGCGGTGATCGGCACGGTCGGCGACAGGACGGCGTCGAATGGGGCGAGCGCGGTTTCGACACGCGCGATCCAGTCGCGGCGGGCGTGGATCAGGTCGATGTATTCGTGCGCCTTCATCGTGGCACCGCGCAGGATGCGCTGGACCACGCGCGGATCGTAGCCTGCGCCGCTGCGCTCCAGCAGCAAGCGATGCCAGGCGTACGACTCGGCTGCCGAGAAACCGCCGGTGGCGTTGATGGTCGTCAATTCGGCCAGTTCGGGCAGTTCGATCTCGACGATGCGGGCGCCGGCGGCCCGCAATGCCTTCAGCGAGCGCTCGAAAGCGGCGGCCACGGGGGGGTCGATACTGTCGAAGAACACGTTCTTCACTACCGCCAGCCTGTAGGCGGCCGGCGAGGCGTTGCCGGCGGTCACGCGCCGCGCGGCGAGGATTTCGTGCGCCGTGATGGCGTCGCGCACCGACCGCGTCATGGCGCAGACCGTGTCCAGCGTGGTCGAGAGCGGCAGTGCGCCTTCCGCGGGCGTCAGCCGGGCCGTGTTCTTGAAGCCGACGATGCCGTTCAGCGCCGCCGGGATGCGGATCGAGCCGCCGGTGTCGGAGCCCAGCCCGATGAACGCAGCGCCGCTGGCCACCGACACCGCTGCGCCGGACGACGAGCCGCCCGGGATGCGGGGCGTGGCGGTGTCGCATGCGTTGGCCGGCGTGCCGTGGTGCGGATTGACGCCGACGCCCGAGAAGGCGAACTCCGTCATGTTGGTACGGCCGGTCAGCACGCCGCCCGCGGCGCGCAGGCGTGCCACGGCGAGGGCGTCGGCCTCGGCAGCGGGCGCATGGGCCAGCACTGCGGATCCGGCGGGCGTTGGCTGGCCTTCGACATCGAACAGGTCCTTCGCGGTGAAGGCCAGTCCGGAAAGACGGCTGTCGGGGGCCGACGCGGCGGCGGTCTGGCGGGCCTCGTCGAACATGGTGCGGGTGAAGACGTGCGCGCAGGCCGGGGATTGGGCGATGCCGATGGCGCGCTCCATTTCGGTGCGGGCATCGGAGCCACCTGCCAGAAGGGTGAAGCGAGTGGCGTGAAGGTCGTTCATGGGGGCTGCGGATGCCGTGAGGCGGCTCGGTTTCGAGGGAGAAGGGGCGGCGGCCGTGCTATACTCTTTGGGTTTCGCTGGCAAAGCGACGGCTTTCGTTGCATCCAGCCAGACACATCCGCAAACCGGCCCAATCAAGGTGTTGTGACTCCGTTCAAAAGAGCACAAAACGGGCTGGATTTTAGACCCAACCTTTGGAGTAATTTCAATGTCTACCACCATGCGCGAAATGCTGGAAGCAGGTGTCCATTTCGGTCACCAAACCCGCTTCTGGAACCCCAAGATGGCCCCGTTCATCTTCGGCCATCGCAACAAGATCCACATCATCAACCTGGAAAAGTCGCTCCCGATGTTCCAGGACGCGATGAAGTACGCCAAGCAGCTCACCGCCAACCGCGGCACGATCCTGATGGTCGGCACGAAGCGCCAGGCCCGTGAAATCGTGGCGGCAGAAGCCCGCCGCGCCGGTGTGCCTTTCGTCGACACCCGCTGGCTCGGCGGCATGCTGACCAACTTCAAGACCGTCAAGACCTCGATCAAGCGCCTGAAGGACATGAAGGCCCAGCAGGAAGCCGGCCTCGACTCGCTGAGCAAGAAGGAGCAACTGACCTTCTCGCGCGAAATCGAGAAGCTCGAAAAGGACATCGGCGGCATCCAGGACATGACCGCGCTGCCCGACGCCATCTTCGTGATCGACGTGGGCTTCCACAAGATCGCCGTGGCCGAAGCCAAGAAGCTCGGCATTCCGCTGATCGGCGTGGTGGACTCCAACCACTCGCCCGAAGGCATCGACTACGTGATCCCCGGCAACGACGACTCGTCGAAGGCTGTCACGCTGTACGCCCGCGGCATCGCCGACGCGATCATCGAAGGCCGCAACAGCGCCACCGGTGACGTGGTCAAGGCCATTGCCGAAGGCAGCGACGAATTCGTCGAAGTCGAAGAGGGCGCTTCGGCCTGATTGGCGCGCTCGCGAGCCTGAAGAAGGGGCTTTGGGGCCCCTTTTTTTTAACCTGATTTTTGGATTTACGGAGATACAACAATGGCTGCAATCACCGCAAGCATGGTCGGCGAACTGCGCGCAAAGACCGACGCGCCGATGATGGAATGCAAGAAGGCCCTGACCGAGGCCGACGGCAACATGGAAAAGGCCGAAGAGCTGCTGCGCATCAAGCTCGGCAACAAGGCTGGCAAGGCATCGGGCCGCATCACTGCCGAAGGCGTGGTCACGGCTTTCGTCGACGGCGCTGCCGGCGGCATGATCGAAATCAACTGCGAAACCGACTTCGTCACCAAGAACGACAGCTTCCTGGCCCTGGCCAATGCTGCTGCAATGCTGGTCGCCAAGCACAACCCGGCCGACATCGCCGCGCTGGGCGCGCTGGCCTATGAGCAGGACGGTTTCGGTCCCACGCTGGAAGACGTGCGCAAGGGCCTGATCGGCAAGATCGGCGAGAACATGAGCTTCCGCCGCTTCAAGCACTTCAACGGCAACGGCAAGCTGGCTTCGTACCTGCACGGCACGCGCATCGGCGTGATGGTCGAGTTCGAGGGCGACGATACGTCGGCCAAGGACGTGGCGATGCACATTGCCGCCATGAAGCCGGTCGCCATCCAGGCGTCGGACGTGCCTGTCGAGCTGATCGAAAAAGAGCGCGCCGTGGCTGCCGGCAAGGCTGCCGAAGACCGCAAGGTGGCCGAGGCCGAAGGCAAGAAGCCGCAGCCCGACGACATCGTTGCCAAGCGCATCGAAGGCGGCGTGCAGAAGTACCTGAAGGAAGTCTCGCTGCACAACCAGCCGTTCGTGAAGAACGACAAGCAGACCGTCGAGCAGATGCTCAAGGCTGCCGACACCTCGATCAAGGGCTTCACCCTGTACGTGGTCGGCGAAGGCATTGAGAAGAAGGTTGACGACTTCGCTGCGGAAGTCGCCGCGCAGGTCGCAGCAGCCAAGGCCGCTGCCTAAGCCTTTCGGGCTCCAGCGACGGCGCGCCACGCGTGCCGTCGCTTTTTCATCGCTACGTTTTACACTCGTCCCCGCCAAATCAAAGGAAATTGCCCATGTCTGATGCCCGCCCAGCCCACAAGCGAATCTTGTTGAAGCTGTCGGGAGAGGCATTGATGGGCGATGACGCCTTCGGCATCAACCGTGCCACCATCGTGCGTATGGTGCAGGAAGTGGCCGAGGTCGTGAACATGGGCGTCCAGGTGGCGGTCGTGATCGGCGGCGGCAACATCTTCCGCGGCGTCGCGGGCGGATCGGTCGGCATGGATCGCGCTACGGCCGACTACATGGGCATGCTGGCCACCGTGATGAACTCGCTGGCGCTGGCCGACGCAATGGACAAGCAGGGTCTCGTGGCCCGCGTGATGTCCGCCATTGCCATCGAGCAGGTGGTCGAGCCCTATGTGCGCCCCAAGGCCCTGCAGTACCTCGAAGAGGGCAAGGTCGTGGTGTTTGCGGCCGGCACGGGCAATCCGTTCTTCACCACCGATACGGCCGCCGCGCTGCGCGGCGCCGAGATCGGCGCCGAGCTCGTGCTCAAGGCGACCAAGGTCGACGGCGTCTACACCGCCGACCCCAAGACCAACCCCGATGCAACGCGCTACGCCACGCTGACTTTCGACGAGGCGATCGCAAAAAATCTCGGCATCATGGACGCCACGGCCTTCGCGCTGTGCCGTGACCAGAAGCTGCCGATCAAGGTGTTCTCGATCCTCAAGAACGGTGCGCTCAAGCGCGTCGTGATGGGCGAGGACGAGGGCACGCTGGTGCATGCCTAGGAGTATTTGAGATGACCATTGCAGATATCCGCAGTGCGACCGACGCGAAGATGAATCAGTCGCTCGCCGCATTCCAGAACAACCTCACCAAGATCCGTACCGGCCGTGCCAATTCGGCGCTGCTCGACTCGATCCACGTCGAGTATTACGGCTCGCAGGTGCCGCTGAGCCAGGTGGCCAACGTGTCGGTGCTCGATTCGCGCACCATCAGCGTCCAGCCTTGGGAAAAGGGCATGGGCGCCAAGATCGAAAAGGCCATTCGCGAAAGCGACCTGGGCCTGAACCCCGCCTCGATGGGCGACCTGATCCGCGTGCCGCTGCCCGCCATGAGCGAAGAGCGCCGCAAGGAAATGACCAAGCTGGTTCGCAACGAAGGCGAAACCGCCAAGATCGCCACGCGCAACCTGCGCCGTGACGCGAACGAGTCGGTCAAGAAGCTGGTCAAGGACAAGCTGGCCTCCGAAGACGACCAGAAGCGTGCCGAAGCCGAAATCCAGAAGGTCACCGACCGCCACATCGCGGAAATCGACCGACTGATCGCGGCCAAGGAAGCGGAGATCATGGCCGTTTGAGGCCTGCCATGGCCTCGTCAGCGCCGCGCATTCCCCACCACGTTGCCATCGTCATGGACGGCAACGGCCGTTGGGCGACGCGGCGTTTCCTGCCTCGCGTTGCGGGGCACAAGCAGGGCGTCGAGGCGCTGCGGCGCTGTGTCAAGGCCTGCGCCGATCGCGGCGTGGGCGTGCTCACGGTGTTTGCGTTCTCTTCCGAGAACTGGAACCGGCCCGTCGAGGAAGTCTCCGGGCTCATGGAGCTGATGGTCGGGGCGCTCGCCCGCGAGGTGCCCAAGCTCAGCAGCGACGGGGTGCGGCTGCATTTCGTCGGCGAGCGGGGCGGCCTGTCGCCGAAGATGGTGAAGGGCCTGGTCGACGCCGAGGTTGCCACGGCGCACAACACGCGCATGGTGCTCAACGTCTGCTTCAACTACGGCGGCCGCTGGGACATCGCGCAGGCCGCCGCCAGGCTGGTGGCGCAGGGCGAAGCGATCACCGAGGTCAGCCTCGACCGCGCCATGGCCCTGGCCCACGTGCCCGACCCCGACCTGTTCATCCGGACGGGTGGCGAGCAGCGGTTGTCCAATTTCCTGCTCTGGCAGAGTGCCTACGCCGAGCTCTTCTTCAGCGACAAGCTTTGGCCCGAATTCGACGAGGCCGCGTTGGACGAGGCGATTGCCGCGTTCCAGGGCCGCGAGCGCCGCTTCGGCCAGACCTCGGCACAGGTTTCGACGGCTGCGGCCTGAAGAACTCCCAACCTCACGCATGCTCAAACAACGCATCCTCACGGCGATCGTGCTGCTCGCGATCCTGCTGCCGGCGCTGTTCTACCGAAACTACATCCCCTTTGCCTGCGTCATGCTGGTGTTGATCGGCGCGGCTGCCTGGGAGTGGGGGCGCCTGAACGGATATGGCCAGCGGCTGTCGGTGTTCCTCGGCTTCGAACTGGTGGTGCTGTGTGCGCTGTCCTGGTGGCTGGGGTTGTTGGAGCGGCCGCTGGTGCTGATGTGGACCCTGGCCAGCGCAGCCTGGGTGCTGGGCGGCGCGGCGCTGCTGCGCGTGGCGGTGCCGGGCTGGCCCCGCATTCCGCGTGGGCTGCGGCTGGTCGGCGGCTTGCTTGCGCTCTGGGTGGCGTGGCTTGCCGCGGTGCAGGCGCGCATGATCGGCATCAACTTCCTGCTGTCGATCCTGGTGCTGGTGTGGGTGGCCGACGTGTTCGCCTATTTCGCCGGCCGTGCCTTCGGCCTCAGGTTCACGCGCAACAAGCTCGCGCCCGCGATCAGTCCCGGCAAGAGCTGGGAAGGTGTCTGGGGCGGCATGATCGGCGTGGTGGTGCTGGCCTTTGCCTGGGTCTGGGCCGACAGGGCCACCGGCGCCGCCGTGGCCAGCCTCTACACCCGTCTCAACGAGCGTGGCTGGTGGCTTTTGCTGCTCGCCGCGTTGTTTCTCTCGGCCATGAGCGTCGTGGGCGACCTCGTCGAATCTCTCATCAAGCGCAGTGCCGGCGCCAAGGACAGCAGCCGGCTGTTGCCCGGCCACGGTGGTGTTCTCGACCGCGTGGATGCCCTCTTGCCGGCGCTTCCCATTGCCATGATGCTGGCTTTCCTGTGAACTCACTCAGAAGACAACGCGTCACGGTGCTCGGCTCGACCGGCTCGGTCGGCGTGAGCACGCTCGACGTTATTTCGCGCCACCCCGAGCGCTTTGAGGTGTTCGCGCTTTCGGCTGCCACCAAGGTCGACGAGTTGCTGGCGCAGTGCGCCCAGTTCTCGCCGCGGTTCGCCGTGATGGCCAGCGCGCCGCATGCCGCGATGCTGGCTGAAAAGCTGAAGCAGAACAGCCTGAAGACGGTTGTCCTGATGGGTGACGGTGCTCTCGAAATGATAGCATCCCACGACGAAACGGATGCCGTCATGGCCGCCATCGTCGGTGCCGCGGGCCTGGGGCCGTGCCTGGCCGCCGCGCGCGCCGGCAAGCGCCTGCTGCTGGCCAACAAGGAGGCGCTGGTCGTCGGTGGCGAGCTCTTCATGCGTACCGTGCGCGAGGGCGGCGCCACGCTGCTGCCCATCGACAGCGAGCATTCCGCCATCTTCCAGTCGCTGCCCGAAGACCCGTCCACCTGGGCTCGGCGCATCGACAAGATCATCCTGACCGCCTCGGGCGGCCCGTTCCGCACCCGTGCTCCGGAAACCCTGGGTACGGTAACCCCCGAGCAGGCCTGTGCCCATCCGAACTGGGTCATGGGCCGCAAGATTTCGGTCGACTCGGCCACCATGATGAACAAGGCGCTCGAGGTGATCGAGGCGCGTCACCTGTTCGGCGTCTCGCCCGAGCAGATCGAGGTCGTCATCCATCCGCAGAGCGTGGTGCACTCGATGGTGCAGTTCACCGACGCCTCGGTCATCGCACAGCTCGGTACGCCCGATATGCGGGTGCCGATCGCGGTGGGCCTGGCCTGGCCCGAACGCATCGAGAGCGGAGCCGCGCGGCTCGACTTCCGCCAGATGGCCTCGCTGACCTTCGATGCGCCCGATGCGGCGCTCTTTCCAGGGCTGGGCCTGGCATGGCACGCATTGCGCGCCGCACCAGGCACGACGGCGGTGCTCAACGCCGCCAACGAGGTTGCGGTGGAAGCTTTCCTGAGCCGCCGCCTTCGGTTCGATTGCATACACGCGGTCAACATGGAAACTTTGGAAGCGATCTCTCCCTCCAAACCGGCATCGCTGGCCGACCTGCTGGCGATCGATGCCAGCGCCCGTGCGGCGGCCAATGCCGCAGCGCTGCGCTTCGCAGCCTGACGACTCCCTTTAGAGCCCAAGGATCCCGATGCTGCTCACTGTCATAGCCTTTGTGGTCGCGCTCGGTGTGCTGATCGCGGTACACGAATACGGGCATTACCGCGTGGCCGTGGCATGCGGCGTCAAGGTCGAGCGCTTCTCCGTCGGATTCGGCAAGGCGCTGTTCCGCTGGCAGCCGAAGCGCCAGCATCCGGGGCAGCAGACCGAATTCGTCATCGGCGCGTTTCCGTTGGGCGGCTACGTCAAGATGCTCGACGAGCGCGAAGGGCCGGTTGCGCCCGAAGAGCGCCATCGTGCCTTCAACACCCAGCCCCTGCGTTCGCGCGCGGCCATCGTCGCGGCGGGGCCTATTGCCAATCTGCTGTTGGCCGTCGTGCTTTACACCGCGGTCAACTGGATCGGCGTGCAGGAGCCGGTCGCCAGGCTGGCGCGGCCGGTGGCGGCTTCGTTGGCCGAGGCCGCGGGCCTGCGCGGTGGCGAACAGATCACCCGAGCGGGCTTCGATGAAGACCTTTCGCCGGTGCAGTCCTTCGAGGACCTGCGCTGGCGCATGACGCGCGGCGCACTGGACGGCCATGACCTGACACTCGAAGTGGCAGGCGAGGGCGGCCGGCCGGCGCGGCAACTGGTGCTGCCGCTGAGCCGCATGGAGGCCAAGGATGCCGATCCTCAGATGTTCCGCAAGATCGGCGTGCTGGCACCCCTGACCAGGCCTGAGATCGGTGAAGTCATGGCGGGTAGCGCCGCCGAGAGTGCCGGTCTTCGCAACGGCGACCTGGTGCGTGCCATCGGAGGCACGGCCATCGTCGACGGGCAGCAGCTGCGTGAAGCGATCCGGGCGTCGGTCGACGGCGGCCAGCCGCGCACGCAGGCCTGGCAGGTCGAGCGCGGTGGCCGGTCGCTCACGATCGACGTGAAGCCCGAGGTGCGGGAAGAGGGCGGCAACAAGGTCGGTCGCATTGGCGCGTACGTTGGTGCGCCGCCCGAAATGGTGACGGTGCGCCAGGGGCCGGTCGACGGTGTCTGGCGCGGCGTGGTGCGCACCTGGGAGGTATCCGCGCTGACCGTGCGCATGATGGGCAAGATGGTCATCGGCGAGGTTTCGCTCAAGAACCTGAGCGGTCCGCTCACGATCGCCGACTACGCGGGCAAGTCCGCAAGCCTCGGCTTCACTCAGTATCTGATCTTCCTGGCGCTCATCAGCGTGAGCCTCGGGGTCCTCAATCTCATGCCGCTGCCGGTCCTCGATGGCGGACACCTGATGTATTATCTTTGGGAGGGCCTGACCGGCAAGAGCGTCTCCGACGCTTGGATGGAACGGCTTCAGCGCGGGGGTGTGGCCCTGCTGCTGGTCATGATGTCGGTCGCACTCTTCAACGACGTCACGCGGCTCTTTGGTTAACTTTCAGCCGGCCCTTTCCGTGCCGGTTCAATTCACAGATGAACAAAAACTTCAGTCGCTTTCGCCTGCGTAGCGTTGCCGCGGTGGTCGCCAGTGCGCTCGCCGCCACGGCAGCTTGGGCCGTCGAGCCTTTCACGGTGCGCGACATTCGCGTCGAAGGCCTGCAACGCGTCGAAGCCGGCACGATCTTCGCATCGCTGCCGCTGCGCGTGGGCGATACCTACAGCGACGAGCGCGGTTCAGCCGCCATTCGTGCGCTGTTCGACCTGGGGTTGTTCAAGGATGTGCGCATCGACGTGAACGGCAACGTGCTGGTGGTGATCGTCGAAGAGCGGCCGACCATTGCAGACGTCGATTTCGTCGGTTCCAAGGAGTTCGACAAGGCGGCTCTGCAGAAGGCGCTGCGCGAAGTCGGGCTGGCCGATGGCCGCCCCTACGACAAGGCGCTGGCCGACCGTGCCGAGCAGGAGCTCAAGCGCCAGTACGTGAGCAAGAGCCTCTACAACGCGCAGGTCGTGACCACCGTCACGCCCATCGAGCGCAACCGCGTCAACCTGACCTTCACCGTGACCGAAGGCGATTCGGCCCGCATCCGCGAAGTGCACGTGGTGGGCAACAAGGCCTTCAGCGAGTCGACGCTGCTGAGCCTGTTCGACCAGGACAGCGGCGGCTTCATGAGCTGGTACACCAAGTCGAACCAGTACTCGCGCGCCAAGCTCAACGCCGACCTGGAAACCCTGCGCTCGTACTACATCACGCGCGGCTACCTCGAGTTCCGCATCGACTCGACCCAGGTTGCCATTTCGCCGGACCGCAAGGACCTGACGGTGACCGTGAACATCACCGAAGGCGAGAAGTTCGTTGTGTCGAGCGTCAAGCTCGACGGCAACTACCTCGGCCGCGACGAGGAGTTCAAGTCGCTCATCACCATCAAGCCGGGCGAGCCCTACAACGGCGAGCAGGTCACTGAAACCACCAAGGCCTTCAACGACTATTTCGGCACCTTCGGCTACGCGTTCGCACGCGTGCAGGCGCGCCCCGAAATCGACCGTGTCAACAACCGGGTGGCGCTCACGCTGCAGGCCGAACCTTCGCGCCGCGTGTACGTGCGGCGCGTGTCGGTGGGCGGCAACAACAAGACCCGCGACGAAGTCATTCGCCGCGAGTTCCGCCAATACGAGGCCTCCTGGTACGACGGCGACAAGATCAAGCTCTCGCGCGACCGCGTGGACCGCCTGGGTTTCTTCACCGAGGTGAACGTCGATACGCAGGAAGTGCCCGGCTCGCCCGACCAGGTGGACCTGACCGTCAACGTGGCCGAAAAGCCTACTGGCAGCCTGCAGCTCGGCGCCGGCTACTCGAGCGCCGAGAAGGTTGCACTGACCTTCGGCATTTCGCAGGAAAACGTGTTCGGCTCGGGCAACTTCCTGGGCGTGCAGGTCAACACCAGCAAGTACAACCGCACGTTGTCGCTGACGACCACCGACCCGTACTTCACGCCGGATGGCATCTCGCGCACGATCAGCGTGTATCACACGACGACACGGCCGTATTCGACGACCATCGATGGCGACTACAAGCTGGTCAACCAGGGCGCTTCGATCCGCTTTGGCGTTCCGTTCAGCGAGGTCGATACGGTCTTCTTCGGCATCGGCCTGGAGCGGTATGCGTTCGATCCGAACAAGACGACGGCACTCGCGGGCTTGACCACGCCGCGCTCCTACCTCGACTACTTCCAGTGCCATCTCAACACGAGCCCTGTGAGCAACGGTCCGCTGCTGCCGCCGACACCGGCCGGCTGGCTCGTCACGGGCTGCTCGCAGGACAGCGTCTGGGGCGTGCCGCTGAGCGTAGGCTGGGGCCGGGACAGCCGCGACAGCGCGCTGATTCCGACCACCGGGCGGCTTCAGCGTGCCAACCTCGAACTGGGGGTGGCGGGCGACATGAAGTACGTCAAGACGAACTACCAGTACCAGCAGTTCTTCGCGATCAACAAGCAGTACACCTTCTCGATCAACGGCGAAGTCGGCTATGCCAAGGCGCTGGGCGGCAAGGTCTATCCGATCTTCAAGAACTTCTATGCGGGTGGTCTCGGCTCCATTCGCGGCTTCGAGCAAAACTCGCTGGGTCCACGCGACGTGCCGCTGTCGGGCCAGAGCGAAGGTGCTGCTTTGGGCGGCACCAAGAAGGCCATCTTCAACGCGGAACTGAGCACCCCGTTCCCGGGCGCCGGCAACGACCGCACGCTGCGCCTGTACGGCTTCTTCGACGTCGGCAATGTGTTCGGTTCGCGTGCCGCCGGCCTGACCGACGAGCAATGGAAGGCCGAGAAGAAGCTGCGCGCTTCCGTCGGCCTGGGCATCAGTTGGATCTCGCCGCTGGGCCCGCTGCGCCTCGCCTACGCCTTCCCCATCAAGTCCCAGAAGGAAGTAGGGGTCCCGCTGACGCCCGGCTACATCCCGAAGGATAGAATTCAGCGCCTCCAATTCCAGATCGGAACGTCTTTCTAAATGAAGCATTTGATTCGCGCCGCGGCAGGCGTGTTGTTGATCCCCGCTCTCGCGTTCGCTGCGGTGCCCGCCCAGGCGCAGGAAACCTTTCGCATCGGTTTCGTGAACCCGGACCGCGTGCTGCGCGAGGCGCAGCCGGCCAAGACTGCCCAGGCAAAACTCGAAGCCGAGTTCCTGAAGCGCGAGAAGGATCTGACCTCGCAGGGCGATGCCCTGAAGGCGGCTTCGGAGAAGTTCGAGCGCGAGGCGCCCACCCTGTCGGAAAACCAGCGGGCCACGCGTCAGCGCGCGCTGGTCGACCAGGACCGCGACTTTCAGCGCAAGCGGCGCGAGTTCCAGGAAGACCTGAACTCGCGCAAGAATGAAGAGCTCCAGCAGGTCTACGAGCGCGCCAACCGCGTGGTGAAGCAGGTGGCCGAGGCCGAGAAGTACGATGCCATCCTGCAGGAGGCGATCTACATCAATCCCAAGCACGACATCACCGACAAGGTGATCAAGGCGCTGAACGCGTCGGTCAGCTCTCCTGCGCCTGCGGCCGGCAAGTAACGCCGGGAGTCGGCGTGTCACTGCAGCTCGGAGCCATCGTTGACGCCCTCGGGGGCGAACTTCATGGCGATGCGGCGCTGTCCATCGAGCGGTTGGCGCCGCTGCAGAATGCGCAGCCCGATGCGCTCAGTTTCCTGAGCCATCCCAAATACCAGCAGGAATTGGCGGCTTCGAAGGCCGCTTGCGTGATTGTGTCGCCGGCCATGCGCGAGGCGGCCGCGGCGCGCGGCGCTTTCATCCTCACGCCAGATCCATACTTCTACTTTGCCCGCCTGACACAGCTCTGGAAGGCGCACCACGCGCGTCCGGAAGTCGATCGCATCCATCCCAGCGCGGTGATCCACGCAGAGGCGCAAGTCGATGCCACTGCGCGAATCGGCGCGCTGTGCGTGGTGGAGCGGGGCGCGCGCATCGGTGCGGGCACTGTGCTGAAGTCCCGGGTGACGGTCAGCGAAGACTGCGCCATCGGCGAGCGCTGCCTGCTGCACCCCGGTGTGGTCATCGGTGCCGACGGCTTCGGCCTGGCGCCGCACGAGGGGCGCTGGATCAAGATCGAGCAGTTGGGCGCGGTGCGCATCGGCAACGACGTCGAGATCGGCGCCAACACTTGCATCGACCGCGGTGCGCTCGACGACACAGTGATCGACGACGGCGTGAAGCTCGACAACCTGATCCAGATCGGCCACAACGTGCGCGTCGGCAAGAACACCGCCATGGCGGGCTGCGTCGGCGTGGCTGGCAGCGCCACCATCGGCGCCAACTGCACCTTCGGCGGCGGTGCCATCGTGCTGGGCCATCTGACGGTGGCCGACGGCGTCCATGTGTCCGCCGCAACCGTGGTTACCCGTTCGATCCACAAGGCCGGCCAATACACCGGCATGTTTCCCATCGATGACAATGCGAGCTGGGAAAAAAATGCGGCAACGCTCAAGCAGTTGCACAGCCTGCGCGAACGACTGAAGGCGCTGGAGAAGGCTCCCTCGAAAAAATGACGACGATGCAGGAACAGAAAATCATGACAAAGCCAGCGATAGCGCTCGATATCCATCAAATCCTCAAGCTGCTGCCCCACCGCTACCCGTTCCTGCTGGTGGACCGCGTGCTGGACATGGAAAAGGGCAAGCGCATCACGGCGCTGAAGAACGTGACGATGAACGAGCCGTTTTTCAACGGCCACTTCCCGCACCGTCCGGTGATGCCGGGCGTGCTGATGCTCGAAGCCATGGCCCAGGCCGCGGCCCTGCTGTCGTTCCACTCGCTCGACATCGTGCCGGACGACAACACCGTCTATTACTTTGCAGCCATCGACGGCGCACGCTTCAAGCGGCCCGTGGAACCCGGCGACCAGCTGACGCTCGAAGTCGAGATCGAGCGCATGAAGGCCGGCATTTCCAAGTTCAAGGGCCGGGCCCTGGTGGGCAGCGAACTCGCCTGCGAGGCGACGCTGATGTGCGCCATGCGCCAGATCAACTGATCCGGCCGCAGTTGTTTCCACAAGGCATGACCCAGGTTCATTCGACAGCACTCGTCGACCCCCAGGCCGAACTCGACGCCTCGGTGTCGGTCGGTCCCTATACCGTGATCGGTCCGCACGTGCGTGTGGGCGCGGGCACCACCATCGGCGCGCATTGCGTGATCGAGGGGCGCACGACCATCGGGCGCGACAACCGGATCTTTCAGTTTTCGTCGCTCGGGGCAGTGCCGCAGGACAAGAAGTACGCCGGGGAGCCGACCGAGCTCGTCATCGGCGACCGCAACGTCATTCGCGAGTTCTGCACGTTCAATCTCGGCGTGCCGGGGGCGGGCGGCGTGACGCGCGTGGGCGACGACAACTGGATCATGGCGTACACGCACATCGCGCACGACTGCCATATCGACAACCACACCACGCTGGCCAACAACACCACGCTGGCGGGGCATGTGCACCTGGCCGACTGGGTCACGGTCGGCGGGCTCACCGGCATTCACCAGTTCGTCTCGGTGGGGGCGCATGCCATGCTCGGCTTCGCGAGCGCGGTGTCGCAGGATGTGCCGCCTTTCATGCTGGTCGATGGCAATCCGCTGGCAGTGCGCGGCTTCAACATCGTCGGCCTGCGGCGGCGCGACTTCTCCGCCCAGCGGCTTGCGGCGGTGAAGCAGATGCATCGCCTGCTGTACCGTCAGGGCAAGACGCTCGAAGAAGCGCGCACGGCCATTGCCGCGCTCGCGACGGAAATGCCGGAAGCTGCAGGTGACGTCGCGCTGATGGAGTCCTTCCTCGCCAACTCGACGCGTGGCATCGCGCGCTGAGGTGTCCGCGATGCAGAAGGACGGACAGCGACGCTTCGCGCTGGTCGCGGGCGAAGCCTCCGGCGACCTGCTCGCGGGTTTGCTGCTCGATGGCCTCCTGGCCCGTTGGCCCGAACTCCAGACCGTCGGCATTGGCGGCCCCCGCATGCTGGCCCATGGCTTCCAGAGCTGGTGGCCGCAGGAAAAGCTCGCGGTGCGCGGCTACGTCGAGGTGCTGCGGCACTACGCCGAGATCGCAGGCATCCGCCGCCAGCTGAAGACCCGGTTGCTGAGTGAACGGCCCGAACTGTTCATCGGCGTCGATGCACCCGATTTCAATCTCGATCTCGAAGCCGGCCTGCGCAGCCAGGGCATCAAGACCGTGCATTTCATCTGCCCTTCGATCTGGGCCTGGCGGCCGAAGCGCATCGAGAAAGTCCGGGCTGCGGCCGACCATGTGCTGTGCATCTTCCCGTTCGAGCCGGAACTGCTCGAAAAGCAGGGTGTTGCCGCGAGCTACGTGGGGCATCCGATTGCCAACGTGATCCCGATGACGCCCGACCGCGCCGCGGCCCGCACCGCGATCGGGTTGGCGTCCGACGCACAGGTCGTCGCCTTGTTGCCGGGCAGCCGCCGCTCCGAGATACGCTACCTGGCGGACCGATTCTTCGCCGCCGCCGCGCTGATGCAGAAGGCCCGGCCGGCGCTCCAGTTCGTGGCGCCCATCCTTCCGGGGCTGCGCTTCGAGGTCGAGGCCTTGCTCCAGGCCAGCGGCATGAGGGGCCGGGTGAAGCTGCTCGATGGCCAGTCGCACACCGCACTGGCCGCCTGCGACGCCACGCTGATCGCCAGCGGCACCGCCACGCTCGAGGCGGCGCTGTTCAAGCGGCCGATGGTCATCGCCTACAACATGAACGCGCTCTCGTGGCGCGTGATGCAGCGCAAGCAGTTGCAGCCGTGGGTCGGCTTGCCCAACATCCTGTGCCGCGAGTTCGTGGTGCCCGAACTGCTGCAGGAAGCCGCCACGCCCGAGGCGCTGGCTCAGGCCACGCTGGCCTGGCTCGACGAGCCCGAAAAGACGCGGGCCCTGCAACAAAGATTTTCCGAGCTGCACGTGCAATTGCAGCGCGATACGCCGACACTTTGCGCCGATGCGATCCAGAAAGTTCTTGAAAGCTGAGCAAGCCCGTTTGGTGTGGGACGCGCCGGGCCTGCTCGCAGGCGTGGACGAGGCCGGTCGCGGCCCGCTGGCGGGCCCTGTGGTGGCCGCGGCGGTGATCCTCGACGACACCCGGCCGATCCGCGGACTGGCCGATTCCAAGGCCCTCACACCTTTGCAGCGCGAGCGCCTGCACGATCAGATCCTGGCCAAGGCCCTTTGCTGCTCCATCGCCCAGGCGAGCGTCGAGGAAATCGATACGCACAACATCCTGCAGGCCACGATGCTTGCGATGCGGCGCGCGGTCGAAGGCTTGCGCCTGAAACCGGCCAAGGTGCTGGTCGACGGCAACCGCCTGCCGACGCTCGACGTGCTGGCCGAGGCCATCGTCAAGGGCGATGCACTGGTCAAGGCGATTTCGGCTGCGTCCATCCTGGCCAAGGTCCATCGCGACCGTCTCTGCGAGCAATTGCACGTCGAATTTCCGAACTACGGCTTTGCCGGCCACAAGGGCTATGGCACGCCGGAGCACCTGGAAGCGCTGCAGCGCCACGGCGCCTGTGTGCATCACCGCAGGTCGTTCAGCCCGGTTGCCGCCGCGCTGGCTCGGACGGCAGCGGGTACCGCGCAGGTCGTCGAGACCTTGTCGGCCGCGCCCACGGTGTTCGCGGCAACGGTCGAGGCCGTGCACCTCGACCTGCGCGCCGCGCCCTGACCCTCATGACCACCGATCCCGGCGCGAGCCTCATCAGTTCGCGCGACAACCCGCTGCTCAAGGACCTGCGCAAACTGGCCCAGGATCCGGGCGCCTATCGCAAGCTGCGCCGCATCTGGCTCGAAGGCGATCATCTTTGCCGAGCGGCGCTTGCGCGCGGCGTGAAGCCGGCGATAGCGGTGTTTTCGGAGTCTTTCTGGCCTACAGCCCCTGCCGAATGGGCGAGTAGTGCTATTAAAACCGTAGTTGTCAGCGACGATCTGCTGCGCGGTGCCAGCGGCCTGGAATCGCCTGCGCCGATGGGCTTCGTACTCGACCTGCCAGCGCGACCGGAGCTGATCCCCGACGCGCCCAGCGTGGTGCTCGACCGTCTGCAGGACGCCGGCAACGCCGGCTCCATCCTTCGCAGCGCAGCCGCTTTCGGCTTCACCCAGGTGATCGCGCTCAAGGGCACGGCGGCGCTGTGGGCGCCGAAGGTGCTGCGTGCAGGCATGGGTGCCCATTTCGGCCTGCGGCTGATCGAGGGCGTGGACGCCGACGTGCTCGACGGCCTGAAAGTACCGTTGGTGGCGACCAGCTCGCACCACGGCGAGTGGCTTCACAAGGCCGACCTGCCGCATCCCTGCGCCTGGCTGATGGGCCACGAGGGGCAGGGCGTGTCGCCCGCCCTGGAGGCGCGCGCCACGCACCATATCCGCATCGCCCAGCCGGGCGGCGAGGAGTCGCTCAATGTGGCCGCGGCCGCCGCGATCTGCCTGCATGCGAGCGGAGCAGCCCTGCAGGCCAAATAACACACCCAGTCCGGGCTACAATCGGGGGCTTACTCGCAAATCAGCGTCGCCCGGCCGCCTTTAACGCCAAAATCCCCTGAAGCAGCAGTCCGCAGGCAACGCGCCTGGGGCTCCGGGCGACCGTAACCATCCGGAGAACCCAGTGCTTTTGTCTCTCAAGGGAAGTTTCCCGCCCGCCATCCTGGCGCTCGCAGACGGCACGGTCTTTCAAGGCAATTCGATCGGAGCCGCCGGCTCCACGACCGGTGAAGTGGTGTTCAACACCGCCATGACCGGTTACCAGGAAATCCTCACCGACCCGAGCTACTGCCAGCAGATCGTGACCCTCACGTATCCGCACGTCGGCAACTACGGCGTCAATGGTGAGGACATCGAAGCCGACAAGATCCATGCCGCGGGCCTGATCATCAAGGACCTGCCCCTCGTCGCCTCCAACTTCCGCAAGACCGCCACGCTGACCGAGTATCTCGTGTCGGGCAACACGGTGGCCATTGCGAACATCGACACCCGCAAGCTCACGCGACACCTGCGCACCCGCGGTGCGCAGAACGGCTGCATCCTGGGCTTGGCCGCGGGCGAAGCTGTCACGCAGGCTCTGATCGACAAGGCCATCGCCGCAGCCAAGGCCGCGCCGAGCATGTCGGGCCTCGACCTCGCCAAGGTGGTCTCGGTCAAGCAGACCTACGAATGGACCGAAACCGAGTGGAAGCTCGGCGCGGGCTACGGCGTGCAGATCACGCCGCAGTTCCACGTCGTCGCATTCGACTACGGCGTCAAGAAGAACATCCTGCGCATGATCGCGCAGCGTGGCGCGCGCATCACCGTGGTGCCGGCACAAACGCCCGCGGCCGACGTTCTCAAGCTCAAGCCCGATGGCATCTTCCTGGCGAACGGCCCCGGCGACCCGGAGCCTTGCGACTACGCCATCAGTGCCGTCAGGGAACTGATCGAGACCGGCATTCCCACGTTCGGCATCTGCCTGGGTCACCAGATCATGGCGCTCGCCTCGGGCGCCAAGACCTTCAAGATGAAGTTCGGCCACCACGGTGCGAACCATCCGGTGAAGGACCTCGACAACGGCCGCGTGAGCATCACCAGCCAGAACCACGGCTTCGCGGTCGACGAGAAGTCGCTGCCAGCCACCCTGCGTCCCACCCACATCAGCTTGTTCGACAACACGCTGCAGGGCCTGGCGCGCACCGACAAGCCCGCGTTCTGCTTCCAGGGCCACCCTGAAGCCTCGCCCGGCCCGCACGACATCGGTTACCTGTTCGATCGCTTCACGGCACTCATGGAAAAGCACAAGACGGAGAGCAAGAATGCCTAAGCGCACAGATCTGAAATCGATCCTCATCATCGGCGCCGGCCCGATCATCATCGGCCAGGCCTGCGAGTTCGACTACTCCGGCGTGCAGGCCTGCAAGGCGCTGCGCGAAGAGGGCTACAAGGTCATCCTGATCAACAGCAATCCCGCGACGATCATGACCGACCCGGCCACGGCCGACGTCACCTACATCGAGCCGATCACCTGGCAGACGGTAGAGAAGATCATCGCCAAGGAACGCCCCGACGCGATCTTGCCGACCATGGGCGGCCAGACCGCGCTGAACTGTGCGCTCGACCTCTGGCGCAACGGCGTGCTCGACAAGTACACGGGCGCGGCCACCGGCAAGCCCGTCGAGCTGATCGGCGCCACGCCCGAAGCCATCGACAAGGCCGAAGACCGCCTGAAGTTCAAGGACGCGATGACCAAGATCGGTCTCGGTTCGGCGCGTTCGGGCATTGCGCACACGATGGACGAAGCCTGGGCCGTGCAGAAGACGCTCGGCTTCCCGACCGTGATCCGCCCCAGCTTCACGCTCGGCGGCACCGGCGGTGGCATCGCCTACAACCCCGACGAATTCGAGACCATCTGCAAGCGCGGCATCGAAGCCTCGCCGACCAACGAGCTGTTGATCGAAGAGTCTCTGCTCGGCTGGAAAGAGTACGAGATGGAAGTCGTGCGCGACAAGGCCGACAACTGCATCATCGTCTGCTCGATCGAAAACCTCGACCCGATGGGCGTGCACACCGGCGACTCGATCACCGTGGCCCCCGCGCAGACGCTGAGCGACAAGGAATACCAGATCCTGCGCAACGCCTCGCTGGCCGTGCTGCGCGAGATCGGCGTGGACACCGGCGGCTCGAACGTGCAGTTCTCCATCAATCCGAAGGACGGCCGCATGGTCGTCATCGAGATGAACCCGCGCGTCTCGCGTTCGTCGGCGCTGGCCTCCAAGGCCACCGGTTTCCCGATCGCCAAGGTCGCGGCCAAGCTGGCCGTGGGCTACACGCTCGATGAGCTGCGCAATGAAATCACGGGCGGCGCCACGCCCGCATCGTTCGAGCCCTCGATCGACTACGTGGTGACCAAGATCCCGCGTTTCGCGTTCGAGAAATTCCCGCAGGCCGACTCGCGTCTCACGACGCAGATGAAGTCGGTGGGCGAGGTGATGGCCATGGGCCGCACCTTCCAGGAATCGTTCCAGAAGGCCCTGCGCGGCCTCGAAGTGGGCGTGGATGGCCTCAACGAAAAAACGCAGGACCGCGAAGTGCTCGAAAAGGAACTGGGCGAGCCCGGTCCCGAGCGCATCTGGTACGTGGGCGATGCCTTCGCCATGGGCCTGAGCGTCGATGAAGTGTTCGCGCTGACCAAGATCGACCCGTGGTTCCTGGTGCAGATCGAAGAGATCGTGAAGATCGAACTCGAACTGGAAACCAAGTCGCTGGCCGACATCGACAAGGACACGCTGCTCGCGCTGAAGAAGAAGGGGTTCTCCGACCGCCGCCTCGCCAAGCAGCTGAAGACCACCGACACCGCGATCCGCGAGAAGCGCCGTGCCCTGGGCGTGCGTCCGGTCTACAAGCGCGTGGACACCTGCGCGGCCGAGTTCGCGACCAACACGGCCTATATGTACTCGACCTACGAGGACGAGTGCGAAGCTGACCCGACGGACAAGAAAAAGATCATGGTGCTCGGCGGCGGTCCCAACCGCATCGGCCAGGGCATCGAGTTCGACTACTGCTGCGTGCACGCCGCGCTCGCCATGCGCGAGGACGGCTACGAGACCATCATGGTCAACTGCAACCCCGAGACCGTGTCGACCGACTACGACACCTCCGACCGCCTGTACTTCGAGCCGCTGACGCTCGAAGACGTGCTCGAGATCGTCGACAGGGAAAAGCCGCTCGGCGTGATCGTGCAGTACGGCGGCCAGACGCCGCTGAAGCTCGCACTCGACCTCGAAGCGAACGGCGTGCCGATCATCGGCACCTCGCCCGACATGATCGACGCGGCCGAAGACCGCGAGCGTTTCCAGAAGCTGCTGCACGAACTGGGCCTGCGCCAGCCGCCGAACGCCACCGCGCGCACCGAACCCGAGGCGCTCGAGAAGGCTGCTGCCCTCGGCTATCCGCTGGTGGTGCGCCCGAGCTATGTGCTCGGCGGCCGCGCGATGGAAATCGTGCACGAGCAGCGTGACCTCGAGCGCTACATGCGCGAAGCCGTCAAGGTCAGCAATGACTCGCCGGTGCTGCTCGACCGCTTCCTGAACGACGCTGTCGAGTGCGATGTCGACTGCATCCGCGACGCCGAAGGCGCCACGCTGATCGGCGGCGTGATGGAGCACATCGAACAAGCCGGTGTGCATTCGGGCGACTCCGCCTGTTCGCTGCCGCCCTACAGCCTGAGCGCAGAAACCATCGCTGAACTGAAACGCCAGAGTGCCGCCATGGCCAAGGCTCTGAACGTGGTCGGCCTGATGAACGTGCAGTTCGCGATCCAGCAAAAAAATGGCAAGGACGTCATCTACGTGCTCGAAGTGAACCCGCGCGCTTCCCGCACCGTGCCCTACGTGAGCAAGGCCACCGGCATCCAGCTCGCCAAGGTGGCGGCACGCTGCATGGCCGGCCAGTCGCTGGCGTCGCAGGGCGTGACGAAGGAAGTCACTCCGCCGTACTTCAGCGTGAAGGAAGCCGTGTTCCCCTTCGTCAAGTTCCCGGGCGTGGACACCATCCTCGGCCCCGAGATGAAGTCGACCGGCGAAGTGATGGGCGTGGGCAAGACCTTCGGCGAAGCCTTCGTGAAGTCGCAGCTCGGCGCGGGCACGCACCTGCCGAAGTCGGGCAAGGTCTTCATCTCGGTGAAGAACAACGACAAGGCGCGTGCCGTGGAAGTGGCGCGCGGACTGGTCAAGCTGGGCTTCGAGATCACCGCCACCAAGGGCACGGCTGCCGCCATCAGCGCCGCCGGCATCGACTGCGCGACGGTGAACAAGGTGACCGAAGGCCGCCCGCACATCGTGGACATGATCAAGAACAACGAGATTGCGCTGGTCATCAACACGGTGGAAGAGCGCCGCAATGCGATCACCGATTCGCGCCAGATCCGTACCTCGGCGCTGCTCGCCCGCGTGACCACCTTCACCACGATCTTCGGCGCCGAAGCCGCGGTCGAAGGCATGGGCTTCATGGACGAGCTCGGCGTGATCTCGGTGCAGGAGATGCACGCGCAGCTCGCCGCAGCCTGAGTGCCTTCATGGAAACGCAGCTCGTCGAACTGGACTTGAGCGACTGGAGCGCGGCCACGCCGAACGAGGCGTGGATCGCGGAGCTGGAAGCGGGCAAGGTGCTGTATTTCCCGCGCCTGGGCTTCGAGCTGCTGACCGAAGAGCGTGGCCTGCTCACGCCGAGCCTGCTGTCGCCCGATGTGCGCAACATCAGCCTCGATGCCAATGGCAAGCTCAAGGGCGCTGTCGGCGACGAGGCGGTGCAGCGCAAGGCCGCGGCGATGGTGGGGCGCTTCCGTGCACAGGCCACGCAGCTCATTCATGGGCTGCTGCCGCACTACACGCCGGCCTTGCGGCTGGCGCCCACGAGCTACCGGCCGGCGCAGGTCGAGACGCGCGTGCAGTCGTGGCGCGCGGACGATCGGCGTTTGCACGTCGATGCGTTCCCGTCGCGCCCCAACTATGGCGAACGCATCCTGCGTGTGTTCACCAACGTCAATCCCGAAGGCGCGCCGCGCGTGTGGCGCGTGGGCGAGCCTTTCGAGGACATCGCCAAGCGCTTCCTGCCGCGCGCCAAGCCATATGTGCGCTGGCAAGCCAGGCTGCTGCAGGCGCTGCACGTGACCAAGTCTTTCCGCAGCGAGTACGACCACCTGATGCTGCAGCTGCACGATGGCATGAAGTCGGACATGGCGTACCAGGAAAACTCGCCGCAGGAAAAGGCCGAGTTTCCGCCGGGCTCGGTGTGGGTGTGCTTCTCCGACCAGACCTCGCACGCCGTGATGGCGGGCCAGTACATGCTCGAGCAGACCCTTCATCTGGCCGCTTCGAAGCAATACAATCCCGACTCGAGCCCGCTCGCCATCTTGAGCCGGCTGACCGGACGCAATCTCGTCTGACCTGTCCCCCCAATCGACCGCCGAACGGCATCGTTCGGCGGTTTCGCTTTATGGAGAACCAAACATGGCCACCATTCCAATTACCAAGCGCGGTGCCGAAAAGCTGCGCGCCGAACTGCACCAGCTCAAGACGGTGGACCGTCCCTGGGTCATCAACGCCATCTCCGAAGCGCGCGCCCAGGGCGACCTGAGCGAGAACGCCGAATACGAAGTCGCCAAGGACCGCCAGGGCTTCATCGAAGGCCGCATCCAGGAGGTCGAAGGCAAGCTGTCGGCCGCGCAGATCATCGATCCGTCCGAGCTCGATGCAGGCGGCAAGGTGGTGTTCGGCTCTACCGTGGAGCTCGAAGAGGAGGAGAGCGGCGACGCGGTGAAGTACCAGATCGTCGGTGAAGACGAAGCCGATCTGAAGCTCGGCCTGATCAACATTTCCAGCCCGATCGCGCGCGCGCTGATCGGCAAGGAAGAGGGCGACACGGCCGAAGTGCAGGCGCCCGGCGGACTCAAGCGCTACGAGATCGTGGCCGTGCGCTACCTCTGATTTTTCGATCCATGAAAGACCGCATTGCGCTGATGCTGGCCGCCTTCTGGTGGGGCAGCCTCACCACGATCGGCTTCCTGGTGGTGCCGATGCTGTTCGCGAAGCTGGGCAATCCATCGGTGGCGGGCAACTTCGCCGGCCAATTGTTCGAGGCGCAGAGCTGGATCGCAATTGCTTGCGGACTGATCCTGCTGATCCATTTCAGGTCCAAGGCCGACGAGCGCATGGACGGGGCGGCGATGACGGCCATCTTCTTCGTCCTGGGTGCACTGTTGCTGGCGCTGCTTCAGCAGTACGCCGTGGCGCCGCGCATCATGGCGCGCGAGAACCTCAAGCTGTGGCACGCCGTGGGCAGCGGCATGTACTTCGTGCAGTGGCTGTGTGCCGGCGTGCTGCTCTGGCGCATGGGCGCCCGCAAGCCGGGCTGAAGTGCGGAGGCGGCAGTTTGCCGCCTCTTGCCTCTCACTCTTTCCAATACTTGGCGACCCAGCCCGCAGGCCGGATGTACCGGAAGGCCCGGTTGCGGCGGCCCGCCAGCGCGTCCGGCGGGTTGCACTCGCCATGGAACACCATGATGCGTGCGCCCTCGGGCACGAAGGGCTCTTCCCAGTAGTTGGTCGGCCAGGTCGGGATGCCGTGGTACTTGAAGCTCGGGCACCAGGCGTCGGGCCAGTAGGCCAGCTTGCCCTGCTTGTGGAGCACGTCCGAAAGGTAGGCCTGCTCGTTGCGGTACTCGGCCTGGACCTTGTCCATGTTGGCGCGGAAATACGCCAGCACGTCGGCATGGGCGCCC
This sequence comes from Variovorax sp. Root411, assembly GCF_001425205.1. GTDB lineage: Bacteria > Pseudomonadota > Gammaproteobacteria > Burkholderiales > Burkholderiaceae_C > Variovorax. The sequence goes on along the minus strand of NZ_LMDW01000016.1, from coordinate 620,589 downwards.
AGCTCGAAACGGTAGACCGACGAATTGCCCGTGACCCGCTCGCGCCGCCAGGGGCGGGCGTAGTCGTGAATGATCAGGAATTCGCCCGGCTGCTCGAAGAAGGCGTCAAGGCTGCCGACAACCACCACGTCGAGGTCGAGGAAGAGGGCGGGGCCGCGCAGGCCGTGCAGGTCCTGCTCGAAGGTCGTGAGCTTCTTCCAGGCGCCATCGCGCTGGCCCGGGGCCAGGTGCAGGTTGAGCGGCGGGATCGGCAGGCACGTCACCTCGGGGTGGATGCCGTTGCCGTCGTCGGTCAGGCACACGAACTTGAAATCGCCGCGGAGGTTGCGGCGCACCATCGCGTAGAGCCGGTTGACGTATTCGGGGCCGTACTTCGTGCCCCATTTCATGCAGAGGATGTGGCGCTGGACGCCTTGCGCTGCCACCAAGCTCAGTCCGCCTGGTTGCGCTTCTTGGCCGACAGCGGCCGCTTCGCCTTGGCGCGCTTGATGGTGCCGCCAGGGGTGAGGCGCTGATTGCCGAGCACGCGCAGGGTCTTGATCTCGGGGCGCTGGCCGCCGCGCTTGCTGTACTTGACGATCTTGACGTCGCGCGGTCCGGGCATGCGGTCTTCATCGACCACACGTTCTTTTTCGGGGATCGGGCGCCACAGCACCAGCAGCTTGCCGATGTGCTGGACCGGGGCGGCGCCGAGTTCGTCGGACAACTCGCGCAGCATGGCGTCGCGGGCGAGGCGGTCGTCGGAGAAGACCCGGACCTTGATCAGGCCATGGGCCTTGAGCGCCGCATCGGCCTCTTTTTTCACGGCAGGGGTGAGCCCGTCTCCACCGACCATGACGATCGGATCCAGGTGGTGAGCTTCGGCGCGGTGCACCTTGCGCTCGGCAGGGGTAAGTTGAATGGCGGGCATCCCCGTATTATCGACGCGTACACGAAGACCTTCATGAGCACCAAAGCCAAAAGCAAAAAAGTCAACAAGGCGTGGCTGCACGACCATATCAACGACCCCTACGTGAAGCTCGCCGCCAAGGAGGGTTATCGCGCGCGCGCCGCCTACAAGCTCAAGGAAATCGACGAGTCGCTCGGGCTCGTCAAGCCGGGGCAGCTGGTGGTGGACCTAGGTTCTACCCCGGGTGCCTGGAGCCAGTACCTGCGCCGGCGCATGTCGCCGGGCGGGGCGGCGGCGGGCGAGTTGAACGGCACCATCATTTCGCTCGACATCCTGCCGATGGAACCCATCGAGGGCGTGACCTTCCTGCAGGGGGATTTCCGCGAAGACGCGCTGTTGCAGCAGTTGCTGGGCGTGCTGGCGGGCCGCAAGGCCGACCTGGTGGTGTCGGACATGGCGCCGAACCTGTCGGGCATCCATTCGGCCGATGCCGCCCGCGTGGCGCACCTGATCGAGCTTGCGATCGACTTCGCCCGGCACCATCTGAAGCCGGAAGGAGCGCTGGTGGCCAAGCTTTTCCACGGCAGCGGCTACGACGATCTGGTGAAGCTTTTCAAGGCGAATTTCCGACTCGTGAAGCCTTTCAAGCCCAAGTCGTCGCGTGACAAATCGGCTGAAACCTTCCTGGTCGGCGTGGGCCTCAAGGCCTCCGATACGCATTGATACCTTGCTGCGCAGGGCCGCGTGCGGGGCGCAAACCCATGCCAGCCTATCGCCGCATTAGGGAAATGCCCGCTTTTCGCAGCTTGAAAAGCCTAAAATGGGGCGCAATTGCGTATCCACAGCGCGTTTTTTCATTTGTCTGTCACGCGCTTTAGCCTGGAGCTTCGTTTGAACAATCAGTGGTTTTCCAAAGTTGCCGTATGGCTCGTCATTGCCATGGTGTTGTTCACTGTGTTCAAGCAGTTCGACACCCGCGGCGGCGTCGGTTCGGGGACAGTCAGCTATTCCGAGTTCCTGGACCAGGTCCGGAACAACCAGGTCAAGAGCGCCGTCATTCCTGAAGGCGCTGCCGGCGGCGAGATCGTCGCCGTCACCAACGACGATCGCAAGATCCGCACGACCGCCACGGTGCTCGACCGCGGACTCGTGGGCGACCTGATCGACCACAACGTCAAGTTCGACGTCAAGCCGCGCGAAGAGGGCTCGCTGCTCATGACGCTGCTGGTGAGCTGGGGCCCGATGCTGCTGCTGATCGGCGTGTGGATCTACTTCATGCGACAGATGCAGGGCGGCGGCAAGGGCGGGGCATTCAGCTTCGGCAAGAGCAAGGCCCGCATGATGGACGAGAACAACAACACGGTCACCTTCGCCGACGTCGCGGGCTGTGACGAGGCCAAGGAAGAGGTCCGTGAAGTGGTCGACTTCCTGAAAGACCCGCAACGCTTCCAGAAGCTCGGCGGCCGTATTCCCCGCGGCCTATTGCTGGTCGGCCCTCCCGGCACCGGCAAGACGCTGCTGGCCAAGTCGATCGCCGGCGAAGCCAAGGTGCCTTTCTTCTCGATCTCGGGTTCCGACTTCGTTGAAATGTTCGTCGGCGTGGGCGCTGCCCGCGTGCGCGACATGTTCGAGAACGCCAAGAAGAACGCGCCCTGCATCATCTTCATCGACGAAATCGATGCAGTGGGCCGTCAGCGCGGCGCCGGCCTCGGCGGCGGCAACGACGAGCGCGAACAGACGCTCAACCAGATGCTGGTCGAGATGGACGGCTTCGAAACCAACCTCGGCGTGATCGTGGTGGCTGCCACCAACCGCCCCGACATCCTGGACGCCGCACTGCTGCGCCCCGGCCGCTTCGACCGCCAGGTCTACGTCACGCTGCCCGACATCCGCGGCCGCGAACAGATCCTCGGCGTGCACATGCGCAAGGTCCCGCTGGGCCAGGACGTGAACCCGAGCGTGATCGCCCGCGGCACGCCCGGCATGTCGGGCGCCGACCTGGCCAACCTCTGCAACGAAGCTGCCCTGATGGCTGCACGCCGCAATGCGCGCGTGGTCGAGATGCAGGACTTCGAGAAGGCCAAGGACAAGATCTTCATGGGCCCCGAGCGCAAGAGCATGGTCATGCCCGAGGAAGAGCGCCGCAACACGGCCTACCACGAGTCCGGCCACGCCCTCATCGGCAAGCTGCTGCCCAAGTGCGACCCGGTCCACAAGGTCACGATCATTCCGCGCGGCCGTGCCCTCGGCGTGACCATGAGCCTGCCATCGCAGGACCGCTACAGCTACGACCGCGAATACATGCTCAACCAGATCAGCATGCTGTTCGGCGGCCGCATCGCCGAGGAAGTGTTCATGCACCAGATGACCACCGGCGCGAGCAACGACTTCGAGCGCGCGACCTCCATCGCCCGCGACATGGTCACGCGCTACGGCATGACCGACGCGCTGGGACCGATGGTCTATGCCGAGAACGAAGGCGAAGTGTTCCTGGGCCGCTCGGTCACCAAGACGACCAACATGAGCGAGCAGACCATGGAAAAAGTCGACGGCGAAGTGCGCCGCATCATCGACGAGCAATACGCCCTGGCACGCAATCTCATCGAGGCGAACAGCGACAAGATGCACGCCATGGCGAAGGCACTGCTCGAATGGGAAACCATCGACTCCGAGCAACTCGATGACATCATGGCCGGCCGCGCACCGCGCCCGCCCAAGGACTGGACGCCGCGCATCCCGCCTTCGGGCAGCGGCGGCAGCGGCGGCACGCCGGCGGTCAATCCCGACCCGGCGCCCACTGCGGCTTGAAGTGGACTTGGCAGCAAGCAACAACGGGGCCTCTGGCCCCGTTTTCCATGGAGAGGTCTGGCAGACGTCGCGCTTTCGCATCGACCTCGCGCAGCCGCGCGTGATGGGCATCGTCAACGTCACGCCCGACTCCTTTTCCGATGGCGGTGCCCACGCCTCCGCCGGCAGCGCGCTGAAGCACTGCGAGCAGCTGCTGAAGGAGGGCGCCGACATCCTCGACATCGGCGGCGAATCGACCCGCCCCGGGAGCCCCGCGGTGCCGCTCGATGCCGAGCTGGCACGCATACTCCCCGTGGTGCGCGAGGCGGTGAAGCTGAACGTGCCGATTTCCATCGACACCTACAAGCCCGAGGTCATGCGCGCCGTGCTCGACCTGGGGGCGGACATCGTCAACGACATCTGGGCGCTGCGCCAGCCGGGCGCGCGCGAAGCCGTCTCGGCGCACCCTTCGTGCGGCATCTGCCTGATGCACATGCACCGCGACCCGCAGACCATGCAGGCCGCGCCCATGGCGGGCGACGTGATCCCTGCGGTGCTGTCTTTCCTCGGGGAGCAGGTGCAACTTCTGCGTGCGCTGGGAGTCGATTCTTCGCGCATCACGCTCGATCCCGGCGTTGGGTTCGGCAAGACCGTGGCGCAGAATTTCGCCTTGCTGGCGCGCCAGCGTGAGTTGCTCGCCTGCGGTTATCCGCTGCTGGTGGGCTGGTCGCGCAAGTCGTCGATCGGCGCCGTCACGGGCATCGAGGCGGCGGGCGAGCGTATGGTGCCCAGCGTCGCGGCCGCAGTTCTGGCCGTGGACCGCGGCGCGGCCGTGGTGCGCGTGCATGACGTGCGTGACACAGTGGCCGCCCTCGCCGTATGGCGAGCAATGAAGGCGACAGAAGAACCACAACAAAGAAAAGAGGAAACCATATGACCCGCAAATATTTCGGCACCGACGGCATCCGCGGCACTGTCGGCCAGGCGCCCATCACGCCCGATTTCGTGCTGCGCCTCGCCCACGCCGTAGGCCGCGTGCTCAAGAGAACCCAGGCGCGTCCCACGGTGCTGATCGGCAAGGACACGCGCATCTCGGGCTACATGCTTGAGTCGGCGCTCGAGTCGGGCTTCAATTCGGCGGGCGTTGATGTAGTGCTGCTCGGCCCGTTGCCGACGCCCGGCGTGGCGTACCTCACGCGCGCCCAACGCGCGAGCCTGGGCGTGGTGATCAGCGCGAGCCACAACGCTTTTCCCGACAACGGCATCAAGTTCTTCAGCGCGCAGGGCACCAAGCTCGACGATGCGTGGGAACTGGCCGTCGAAGCCGCGCTGGAAGAAGCGCCGGTGTGGGTGGACTCCGCCAACCTCGGCAAGTCGCGCCGCCTCAACGACGCGCCCGGCCGCTACATCGAGTTCTGCAAGAGCACCTTCGCCAACGACCTGACCCTGCGCGACATGAAGCTGGTCGTCGACGCGGCGCACGGCGCGGCGTATCAGGTCGCGCCCAACGTGTTCCACGAACTGGGTGCGGAAGTCAGCAGCATCGGCGTTTCGCCCGACGGGCTCAACATCAACAAGGGCTTCGGAGCCACGCATCCTGAAGCGCTGGTCGCAGCAGTGACGACGCAGCAGGCCGACTACGGCATCGCCCTCGACGGCGACGCCGACCGCCTGCAGCTGGTGGATGCCAGCGGGCGCCTGTTCAACGGCGACGAGCTGCTCTACCTCATGGTGGCCGAGCGCATCGCGCGCGGCGAGAAGCCGGCGGGCGTGGTCGGCACGCTCATGACCAACAAGGCCGTCGAAGTGGCGCTGCGCGGGCAGGGCATCGAGTTCGTGCGTGCCAAGGTCGGCGACCGCTACGTGCTCGAAGAGCTGGACAAGCGCGGCTGGCTGCTGGGCGGCGAGGGTTCAGGCCACTTGCTGGCGCTTGATCGCCACACCACGGGCGACGGCATCGTGAGTGCACTGCAGGTGCTGCAGGCTTGCGTGCGCAGCGGCAAGACGGTGGCGCAACTGCTCGAAGGCGTCACGCTGTTTCCGCAGACGCTGATCAACGTGCGCCTGTCTCCGGACCAGGACTGGAAGGCCAACAAGGCGCTCGCGAACGAAACGCAACGCATCGAGGCCGAACTCGGTGACAGCGGACGCGTGCTGATCCGCGCGAGCGGCACCGAGCCGCTGGTGCGGGTGATGGTCGAGGCGCGCGATGCGGCACAAGCCGACTCGTACGCCCAGCGCCTGGCGGCCACGCTGGGCTGATCGGCGCGCATCGCATGCCGACGCCCGATGAATCCGCGATCGGTACGCTGATCGCCGACTACCGCAATCCCGCGCACGCCGGGGCTGTCGTGTCCCTGCTCGACAGCTATGCCCGCGACCCGGCCGGCGGCGGCACGCCGCTCGACGCGGCCGTACGCGAAGCCTTGCCGGCGGCGCTGGCAGCGCGGCCGCAGGCCTTCAGTGTGCTTGCCTACGACGGTGAACAGCCTGTGGGCCTCATCAACTGCATCGAAGGCTTCTCGACCTTTGCCTGCAAGCCGCTGGTGAACGTGCACGATGTGGTCGTGCTGCCCAGCCATCGAGGGCAGCGCGTGGCACAGAAGATGTTCGCTCAGGTGGAGCAGGAGGCGCGCAGGCGCGGCGCCTGCAAGCTCACGCTCGAAGTGCTATCGGGCAACGCGCCTGCGCTGCGCGCCTATGAGCGCGACGGGTTCGTGAGCTATCAGCTCGATCCGGCGTTCGGCAGCGCCGTCTTCCTGCAGAAGAAGCTCTGAAAGGAAAGAGGGCCGAGGCGTGTTGATCGCCGTCGGCCCTCATCCCAACCCTTTCCCCGCGGGGAGAGGAGGCAAGTCAGATCAGAAGCGCGTTACCGGCATTTCGGCATCGCCGGCCTTGTTCGGGGCGTACTTGCCCAGCTCCCACTTGGCGATCGCGTTGCGGTGCACTTCGTCCGGACCGTCCGCAAAGCGCAGCGTGCGCGCGCCGGCATAGGCTGCTGCCAACGGGAAGTCGTCGCACATGCCGCCGCCGCCGTGGACCTGCATGGCCCAGTCGATCACCTGGCAGGCCATCGACGGTGCCACCACCTTGATCATGGCGATCTCGTTCTTGGCGACCTTGTTGCCGGCCACGTCCATCAGCCAGGCGGCCTTCAGCGTGAGCAGGCGAGCCATGTCGATCTTGCAGCGGGCTTCGGCGATGCGTTCCTGCGTCACGGTCTGCGAGGCCACGGTCTTGCCGAAGGCCACGCGCGACGAGGCGCGCTTGCACATCAGCTCGAGCGCGCGCTCGGCCAGGCCGATCAGGCGCATGCAGTGGTGGATGCGTCCCGGGCCGAGGCGGCCCTGGGCGATTTCGAAGCCGCGGCCTTCGCCCAGCAGGATGTTGTTGACAGGCACGCGCACGTTCTCGAAGTACATCTCGACGTGGCCGTGCGGCGCATCGTCGTAGCCCATCACGTTCAGCGGGCGCACGATGCGGATGCCCTTGGCGTCGGCCGGCACGATGACCATGCTCTGCTGCGAGTGGCGCGGCGCATCGGGGTCGCTCTTGCCCATGGTGATGAAGACCGCGCAGCGTGGGTCGGCCGCACCCGAAATCCACCATTTGTGGCCGTTGATCACGTATTCGTCGCCCTGGCGTTCGATGCGCGTGGCGATGTTGGTGGCATCGCTAGAGGCCACTTCGGGTTCGGTCATCGCGAAGGCCGAGCGGATCTGGCCTTCGAGCAGCGGCTTGAGCCAGCGCGACTTGATTTCTTCCGAGCCGTAGCGCGCGATGGTCTCCATGTTGCCGGTGTCGGGCGCCGAGCAGTTGAAGGCTTCGCTCGCCCATGGCACCGCACCCATGATCTCGGCCAGCGGGGCGTATTCCTGGTTGGTCAGGCCCGCGCCCTCGTAGCCCGAGGCGGCGGCGCTGTCGACCGGCAGGAACAGGTTCCACAGGCCCTGGGCCTTGGCTTTTTCCTTGAGCTTCTCGACGGTCTTGAGGGCCGACCAGCGCTTGCCGGCGACCGTGTTGGCGGCCAGTTCGGCGTGGTACTCGGCTTCGGCCGGATAGATGTGGTCGTCCATGAACGCCTGGACGCGTTTCTGCAGGTCTTTGGTCTTGGCCGAGTATTCGAAATCCATCTTCGTCTCCTGGTGGGGTGGGGCGGCTTATGCCTTTTGGGCAAACTGCCAGGCCATTTCGGCCATGGGGCGGGCGCCGCGGGCCGAGGCCACGGCTTGCTCGCTCGACGCGGTGCCGGCCTCGACCCGCTTGGCAATGCCTTGCAGGATCGCGGCCATGCGGAACAGGTTGTAGGCCTGGTAGAAATTCCAGTCGGGCGCCAGCGCTTCGGGCGTACTGATGCGCGTGCGCTCGCAATAACGGCGGATGTATTCGCTCTCGGTGGGGATGCCCAGCGCCGCGACGTCAACACCGCCGATGCCGCGGCCCGTGGTGGGCGGCATGTGCCACGACATGCAGTGGTAGCTGAAGTCCGCCAGCGGGTGGCCCAACGTGGAGAGTTCCCAGTCGAGCACCGCGATGATCCGCGGCTCGGTGGCGTGGAACATCACGTTGTCGAGGCGGTAGTCGCCATGCACGACCGAGACCTTGCTTTCGTCGCGTGCGCTCGCCGGCATGTGGGCAGGCAGCCAGTCGATCAGGCGCTCCATGGCCTCGATGGGCTGCGAGAGTTCGCCGGCGCCGTCGGCCGAGGCCTTGTACTGCTTGCTCCAGCGGCCGATCTGGCGGTCGAAGTAGTTGCCGGGCTTGCCGTAGTCGGCCAGGCCGCGGGCGGCGAAGTCGACCGTGTGCAGCGCCGCGATGACGCGGTTCATCTCGTCGTAGTGGGCCGCGCGTTCGGCATTGCTGAAGCCGGGCAGAGACTGGTCCCACAGCACGCGGCCCTGCATGAACTCCATGACGTAGAAGGCGCGGCCGATGATGGCTTCGTCTTCGCACAGGCAGTACATGCGCGGCACGGGCACATCGGTGCCGGCCAGGCCGCTCATCATCTTGAACTCGCGCTCCACCGCGTGAGCCGAGGGCAGCAGCTTGGCGACCGGGCCCGGCTTGGCGCGCATCACATAGCTTTGCGACGGCGTGACGAGCTTGTAGGTCGGGTTCGACTGCCCGCCCTTGAACATCTCGACCGCGAGCGGACCCTTGAACCCCTCGAGGTTCTTCTCGAGCCAGGCCGCGAGCGCGTCGACGTCGAAAGCGTGCTGTTGCGAGACGGCACGGGTGCCGATGAAGTTGGAGAAGTCCTGGCTCATGTCTGCGTCTGGCTTATCAGTTCTCGGCTTCGGAAATGCGCCTCAAGGCTGCGCGGTCCAGCACGACCAGGCCGCCCTGTTCGATGCGGATGCTGCCCTCGCGCTCCATGGTCTTGAGTTCCTGGTTGACCCGCTGGCGCGATGCGCCCAGCAGCTGCGCCAGCTCTTCTTGCGCCAGCTGCAGGCCGATGCGCATCTGGTTGCCGTCTTCCAGGTTCGGCACGCCGTAGCTGCGCACGAGGTGAATGAGCTGCTTGGCCAGCCGTGCCCGCAGGGGCAGGGTGTTGAGGTCTTCCACCAGACCGAACAGCGTGCGGATGCGGCGCGCCTGCAGCCGCATCAGCGCCTCGTACAGCTCCACGTGCGCAGCCAGGATCTTCTGGAAGTCGGCCCGCGCCACGCAGAGGATCGTGGTATCCCCGTGTGCATAGGCATCGTGCGTGCGCCGGTCCCCGTCGAACATCGCCACGTCGCCGAACCAGATGCCCGGCTCCACGTAGGTCAGCGTCACCTGCTTGCCAGAGACGGCCGTCGAACTCACGCGCACCGCGCCCTTGGCACAGGCGATCCAGTGTTCGGGAGGGTCGCCGCGGGCAGCGATCAGGTCGCCGTCCTTGTAGCGTTTGACGAAGGCGCATCGGAGGATGTCGTGCCGTAGCGATGGAGATAGGGAAGAAAACCAGCGACCACTGTTGATCGCTTCACGTTCTTCGATGGTAAGAATGGGGTCGTCCATTGGTCTGTCCTCTCGGCGACTGGAATGCTGGTGGGTGTCACGGGAGCGACGCCGTTTGGCGTTACTCGTACTGCGGCGGCTTCTTCTCGAGGAACGCGGCGATGCCGACGCCCGCGTTCGCATGGTGCAGGTTGCGCACGAAGTGGTCGCGCTCCTGCGAGAGCTGCGAGGCAAGCGTGGCGCCTCGCGCCTCGCTGAGCAGTTCCTTGATGCTGCCCAGCGAGTTCGGCGCGCGTGCATTGAGCTTCGCGGCCAGCGCCAGCGCACCTGCGAGTGCCTGGCCGTTTTCCGTGAGTTCGTTGACGAGGCCGAGCGCATGCAGGCGCGGTGCGCCGATGCGCTCGCCGTTCATGAGCCATTCGCTCGCCAGCTGGCGCGGCAGTTGCTGCCCCAGGTGCCAGCTCAGCCCGCCGTCGGGCGACAGCGCCACGTTGCTGTACGAGGCCGCGAACACCGCGTCTCGGGCCGACACGACGAAGTCGCAGGCCAGCGCGAGCGAGAAGCCGGCGCCGGCAGCCGCGCCTTCGACCGCCGCGATGACCGGCTTGGGAAAGGTGCGGATCGAATCGATCCAGTTGTGCAGGCCCTCGATGCTCTCGGCCTGCACCGAGCGGTCGAGCTGCCGGTTGGCCAGCAGCCGCTGCAGCGAGCCGCCGGCGCAGAACCATGCACCTTCGCCGACGATGACGACACTGCGGATCTCGGCGCTGTTCTCGGCACCGTTGAGCGCCTCGATGCCCGCCGCATAGATTTCCGGGCCCAGTGCGTTGCGCTGGGTGGGGTTGGCGATCGTCAGCACCATGGTGCTGCCTTCGCTCGTGCTCTTGAGTTCGGCGGTCATGTCTGTCTATTCTTCTTCATGCAGCAGGCTCAGGCCCAACGCGCCGCGGCGGCGCAGCCACGGGCTCGGGCGATAGCGCGGATCGCCGTACACCGTCTGCAGGTTGAACAGCACTTCGAGCATGTTGGTCGGACCGTAGAGATTGCCCATGGCGAGTGGGCCGCGCGGATAGCCGAGTCCCAGCTGCACCGCGGTCTCGAGGTCGGCCGGCGTGCACACGCGCTGCTGGCACATGTCGGTGGCGATGTTGACGATGGTGCCGATCACGCGTTGCGTGACGAAGCCGCCGCTGTCGCGAATCACGCTCACGGCCTTGCCGTCGCGCGCGAAGAGGGCGTGTGCGGCATCGCGGACGTCGCGGCGCGTCGCCGGGTTGGTGGCGAGCACGCGGCGCTTGGTGGCGTCGTCGTCGATGAGCATGTCGATGCCGACGGTGCGCGTGGCGTCCAGGCGTTCGACCGCGGCGACCGTGGTCACGTCAAAGCCCAGCGGTGCCACCAGGATCAGTGAATGCGGCGCGGCCGCGGCGCCGCTGTCGATCTGTGCGCCCAGCGTGTTCACCAGGCGCAGCAACTCGGCGCGGCGTGCTGCGCGCGGCGACACCCAGACCGAAGGCGTGCCCTCGACCACCGGCGCAGCGGCCTCGGGTGTCTGCTGCATCACACCGGCGTTGTAGCGGTAGAAGCCTTCGTTGGTCTTGCGGCCCAGCGCGCCCGCAGCCAGTCGCTGCGCGGTGATCACGCTGGGGCGGAAGCGCGGCTCCTCGAAATACTGGCGGTAGATCGACTCCATCACCGGATGCGACACGTCGAGCGCCGTCAGGTCCAGCAGCTCGAACGGGCCCAGGCGAAAACCCGCCTGGTCCTTGAGGATGCGGTCGATGGTCGCGAAGTCGGTCACGCCTTCGCCGACGATGCGCAGCGCCTCGGTGCCATAGCCGCGGCCCGCGTGATTGACGATGAAGCCTGGCGTGTCCTGCGCCTGCACGGCGCTGTGGCCCATCTGCACCGCGTAGCCGGCCAGTTGCTTGCAGACCTCAGTTGCGGTCTTGAAGCCCGCGACAACCTCGACCACCTTCATCAACGGCACGGGGTTGAAGAAGTGGAACCCCGCGAAGCGCTCCGGGTGCTTGAGGCCGGCGGCGATGGCCGTTACCGAGAGCGACGAGGTGTTGGTAACCAGCGTGGCGGTCTCGCTCACCGCGCCTTCGAGCTCGCGGAACAGCTTGCGCTTGACTTCGAGGTCTTCGATGACCGCTTCGATCACCAGGTCGCAGCCGGCCAGGGCCTGGATGCTGTCGACCGCCTTGACGCGGGCGATCTGGGCATCGCGCGTGGCGGCGTCGATCTTGTTCTTCTCGTGCAGCTTGTTCCATTGCGCAACGAGCGCTTCGCGGCCGCGCTCGGCGGCGCCCGAGAAACTGTCGAGCAGCAGCACTTCGCTGCCTGCCTGGGCGGCGATCTGTGCGATGCCGCGACCCATGGCGCCTGCGCCGATGACGCCGATTCGGGTGTAGTTCACTGTCATTTGCTGGAGGTTGATGCTGTCGAAGACTCTGATTTTGCAGCCCCGCGCAGGCAGGGCGTGACGGGTTTAACGCGAGGGCGCGTTTTCAGGCCGCGCGGCGACGGCGGTCGATGGCCACGCTGAGCGAGATCGCGACCAGCAGCAGGCCGAAACCGACCCAGCTCATCCATGCCCCGGCGTCATTGGCAAGCAGCCAGCCGCCGAGCGCGGCGCCCACGGCCTGCCCGGTATAGATGCCGGAGCTGTTGAGCGCCACGGAGCCCGGCGCGAGGGTCGGCGCAAGGCCCACCAGGCGGGCCTGCTGGGCCGAGTTGGCGGAGAAGCAGCCCAACCCCCACGGAACGAGCACGACAGCCAACCAGGCGAGCGTGGAGGCCAGCGGCCACAACAGCAGGCTCGACGCGATCAGCACGGTCGTGATCAGCACCATGCGGCCGGCGCCCACGCGGTCGATGAAGCGGCTGACCACCATGTTGCCGACCAGTCCGCAGGCGCCGAACAGCGCCCACATCACGCTCAGCGTGGTGGCGTCCGCGCCGAAGCCCTGCTTGAGGACCGGGCCGAAATAACTGAACAGCACGAACTGGCCGGCCCCCTGCAGCGCCGTGACCGAAACGATGCCCATCAGCACGGGGCTGCGTAGCACGCGCGACCATGCTTCGGCGGTCAGCGCGGCGGGGCGGATGCCGTTCGGCAAAGTGAGCCAGACCGCTGTCGCGCTCGCGACACTGAGCGCCGCAATGGCCAGGAAGGCCATGCGCCAGCCCAGGTGGCCGCCGATCAGCGCGCCGATGGGCAGCCCCAGCACCGAGGCCATCGACCAGCCCAGGAAGACGAAGGTGACGGCGCGTCCGCGCTGCTCCGGCGGCACCAGCATGCCGGCGCAGGCCGCGGCCTGGGGCGTGAAGATGGCTGGAGCGACCACCGTGAGCATGCGCACCGGCAGCAGGGCGCCGAAGCTCGGCATCAGCGCGCAGAGGATGTGGCCCGCGGCGTACCATAGCAGGCTGAGCGCCAGCAACTGGCGGCGGTCCCAGCCCGCGACCGCCGCGGCCAGCAGCGGTGCGCCGATGCACATCACCGCCGCGGCTGCCGTGATCAGTTGCCCGGCGCTGGCGGCCGTGACCGAGAGCGATGTGCTGATTTCGTTGAGCGTGCCGGGCACCACCATCACGCCCGTGCCGATCACGAAATTGCCGGCGAGCAGCGCCCAGAGCGCACCCTGGGGCGCCGGCCGGCTCACCGGCGAACCTGCAGCGCGCCGGGATTCACGATGTTCGTCGGATTGCCGTTGATGTAGCTCACGACGTTGTCGAACGCCTGGCCGAAGTAGCTCTCGTAACTCTCCTGCTCGACATAGCCGATGTGTGGCGTACAGATGCAGTTCTCGAGGCGCAGCAGTGCGTGGCCCTGCAGCGGCGGCTCGCTCTCGAACACGTCGACGGCGGCCAGCCCGGGGCGGCCGCGGTTGAGCGCAGCGAGCAGGGCGTCGGCTTCGAGCAGTTCGGCGCGCGAGGTGTTGACGAACAGCGCCGTCGGCTTCATGCGCGAGAGGTCTTCCAGCGTGATGAGGCCGTTGGTCTCTTCGTTGAGCCGCAGATGCACCGACAGCACGTCGGCCGCGGCAAAGAACTCGTGGCGATTCTGTGCGACCTGGAAGCCGTCGGAACGGGCCTTGGCGCAACTGGCTTCACGGCCCCAGATCACGACCTGCATCCCGAAAGCCTGCCCATAGCGTGCGACCAGCTGGCCGATGCGGCCATAACCCCAGATGCACAGCGTCTTGCCCTTGAGCACCGAGCCGATCCCGAAGTTGGGCGGCATCGATGCCGACTTGAGCCCCGACTGCTGCCACGCGCCGTGCTTGAGGTTGCTGATGTACTGCGGCAGCCGGCGCATGGCGGCCATGATGAGCGCCCATGTGAGCTCGGCAGGCGCCTGCGGCGAGCCCGAGCCCTCCGCGACCGCTACGCCACGTTCCGTGCAGGCAGCAACGTCGATGTGCCCGGCGACACGTCCCGTCTGCGAGATGAGCTTGAGCTTCGGCAGTTTTTCGATCAACTGGCGCGAAATCTGGGTGCGCTCGCGGATCAGAACGATCACGTCGGCATCCTTGAGGCGAACCGAAAGCTGCCCGATGCCCTTCACCGTATTGGTATAGACCTTGGCCGCGTACGCGTCCAGCTTGGCAGCACAGCGCAGTTTGCGCACGGCGTCCTGGTAATCGTCGAGGATCACAATGTTCATGGCGTGCCATTGTGCCTCGCAGCATTGGAATGTCGTGCCAGCGAACGTTTGGATACCCACCCCCACAGCCACTCGCAGGGGGTTCGGGCTCAGTGCAGACGGGTCGAACGAGGGGCCGCGGCCGCGGTTTCGGCGGTTTCGAGTGCGGCCAGCCGGTCGAGTTCGGCGCAGACATCGGCCATGCGGCCCGAGATCACGACGCGGTTGCTGCGCTGCTGGCCCATGCCGTCGACCACGCGAACCACGCGCAACGGACGCGCCGGCGTGGCGCTGGCTGCTGCGGGTGTTGCGCCGCCGCCGGCGCGGGCGGTGCAGGCAGGGCGGACCGCCACGTAGCGAAGCCCGGTCGAGGATTCGGCAGCGTCGAGGCGCTCCATGCGGCGAGGACGGTGTGCCGGCATAAGGCGGCTGGCCAGCGATTGCAGCGGCATCCAGAAATCAGCGATGGCGAGGAGGGCGATTCCCATGTGAACTCCAAAAAAGTATGAGGTTGAACACAGGCAGGATTTCTTGAATCGGCTGCGACAGGGTGATGGCGACTCTTCGCCATACGCCCGCCACCTGTCGCTGCCGGATGGGGTGCTGCGGAAAGCAGGTCGCGGGGCCTACATCAGCATGGTGTTGCGGATGAGCCCGACCGCGAGGCCTTCGATTTCGAAGGGCTCGCCGGGCTGGACGATGATGGTCGGGTAGTCGGGGTTCTCGGCGTGCAGTTCGATGACCTGCTTGTTGCGCTTCAGGCGCTTGACGGTCACTTCGTCGCCCAGGCGCGCAACCACGATCTGGCCGTTGCGCGCTTCCTTGGTGGCCTGCACCGCGAGCAGGTCGCCGTCCATGATGCCGGCGTCGCGCATCGACATGCCGCGCACCTTGAGCAGGTAGTCGGGCTGGCGCTGGAACAGCGTGTTCTCGACGTAGTAGGTCTGGTCGACGTGCTCCTGCGCGAGGATGGGCGAGCCGGCTGCGACGCGGCCGATGAGCGGCAATGCCAGCTGGGCCATGCCGGGCAGCGAGAGCGAGAACTGGCCGCCTTCGCGGTGGCGTGTTTCATTGAGCGAACGCAGCGCGTCGCCCTTGAGGCGGATGCCGCGCGAGGTGCCGCTCACGAGCTCGATGACGCCCTTGCGGGCCAGCGCCTGCAAATGCTCTTCGGCGGCGTTGGCTGACTTGAAGCCGAGCTCGGTGGCGATTTCGGCGCGCGTGGGCGGTGCACCCGTGCGTGCGATGGCGCTCTGGATCAGGTCCAGGATCTGCTGCTGGCGGGCTGTAAGCTTCACGGCGAACTGCATATGTGGTTCCTTGCGGCACTGGCTAGATATCCAGTAGCTGTATTTTTAACCAGTTTTTAAAAGTTGACAAGCCATGGGCAATTCCTCTTCGCCTGAATCGCGCCGCCGTGTCGTGGTTTTGGGCACGGGCGGCACCATTGCCGGCCGGGCCGCCAGTAGCGGCGACAACATCGGCTACACCGCGGGACAGGTCGGCGTGGCCGACCTGCTGGGCGGCATCGAGGCGCCCGACGGCGTGTTGCTGGAAGCGGAGCAGGTCGCGCAGGTCGACAGCAAGGACATGTCGTTCGCCATCTGGCAGCAACTGGCCCGGCGCTGTGCGCACTGGCTGGCGCAGCCCGACGTGGCAGGCGTGGTGATCACGCACGGCACCGACACGCTCGAAGAGACCACGTTCTTCCTGCACTCGGTGCTGGCGCCTTCCAAGCCCGTTGTGTTGACCTGTGCGATGCGCCCGGCGACTGCGCTGGCGCCCGACGGACCGCAGAACGTGCGTGACGCCATCAGTGTTGCTGCGACGCAGGGCGCGCGAGGCGTAACGGTGGTGTGCGCCGGCACGATCCACAGCGGCATCGACATCCAGAAGGTGCACACCTATCGGCCTGATGCCTTTGCTTCAGGCGACGCGGGGCCTGTCGGTTATGTCGAGGAAGGGGAGGTTCGCCTTGTCCGGGCGTGGCCGGAAGGCACTGCGTCACGCGCGGCGGAGATCTTCCTGGAGGCTGCGGTTCAGTGGCCCCGCGTCGAGATTGTCATGAGCCATGCCGGCGCCAGCGGCGCGGTAATCGATGCGCTGCTGCAGTCCGGCGGTGCCGATCCCCTGCGTGGACTGGTGCTTGCTGCCACCGGCAACGGCACCCTGCACCACGCCCTGGAAGCGGCTGCGCTCAAGGCGCAGGATGCAGGCGTTGCCGTGGTTCGCGCCACGCGTTGCGCCAACGGGCGCATCCTGCCGAAGACGGGGGACGCGCTGCGCGAAGCCGGCGCGCTGACGCCCGTGAAGGCGCGCATCGCGCTGATGCTGGAACTGCTGGGGTGAAAGCAAAACCGCCCCGTAACAGGGGCCGGTTGGAAGGATCAGCTGTTCAGGGCAGCCAGCGCACGTTGCGTGATCTCGTCGACCGTGCCCACGCCCTTGATGGCGCGGTATTTCGGGGCGGCGGCCGGGTCGGCTTCGGCCCAGGCCGAGTAGTAGTCGACCAGCGGACGCGTCTGCTGGCTGTACACGTCGAGCCGCTTGCGCACGGTTTCTTCCTTATCGTCCTCGCGCTGGATCAGTGCCTCGCCGGTCACGTCGTCCTTGCCTTCAACCTTTGGCGGATTGAACTTGACGTGGTAGGTGCGGCCCGAGGCCGGGTGCGAGCGGCGACCACTCATGCGTTCGATGATGTCGCCGAAAGGCACGTCGATCTCGAGCACGTAGTCGAGCTTGACGCCCGCTGCCTTCATGGCATCGGCCTGGGGGATGGTGCGGGGGAAACCGTCGAACAGGAAGCCGCCGGCGCAATCGGGTTGCGCAATGCGTTCCTTCACGAGATTGATGATCAGGTCATCGCTGACCAGTGCCCCGGCGTCCATGACGGCCTTGGCCTGCAGGCCGAGCGGCGTGCCGGCCTTGACGGCAGCGCGGAGCATGTCGCCGGTCGAGATTTGGGGAATGCTGTATTTCTGGCAGATGAAAGCCGCTTGCGTGCCTTTGCCCGCCCCGGGCGCGCCCAGCAAAATTAGTCTCATGGTTTCCTCGGACGGTTCTTGGATTTTGTGTCGCACCAAGCGTCGGCCCCAGGGCTGGGCTAGGCGGAGTTGCTTCGAGGATAGCACGCGTGCCCGCGAAGAATTTCCGCTGCCGGCCGGGCCGCAGAGCGTCTCAGGCGGGGCGCGCGGCGTCGAAGACGGCACGCACGCGCGCCAGGTCTTCGGGCGTGTCGATGCCCGGTCCGGGGGCGACATGGCTCACATGCACCGCGATGCGATGGCCGTGCCACAGCGCGCGCAGCTGTTCGAGTGCTTCGGTGGCCTCGACAGGCGCCGGCGGCAGCGACGGAAACTTCCGCACGAAACCCGCGCGATAGCCGTAGATGCCGATGTGGCGCAGCGGGGCGGGGGTGGGCAGCCCCGCGGGTGCCGCGCCGTTGGCGGAGCCGTCGCGCCACCACGGGATCGGTGCGCGGCTGAAGTACATGGCGTTGCCTTGCGCGTCGAGCACGGCCTTCACCACGTTGGGGTTCATGAAATCGCCGATCGTGTCGATCTCGTGGGCCGCGGTGCTCATCGCTGCTTCCGCATGGGTGGCCAACGTTGACGCAACTGCGTCGATCAGCGCAGGATCGATCAGTGGTTCGTCGCCCTGTACGTTGACAACGATGTCGTCGCCATCCAGGCCGAGCTGCTCACAGGCTTCGGCCAGCCGGTCGGTGCCGCTGGGGTGGTCCTGGCGCGTGAGGATGGCTTCGACGCCGTGCGCCCTACACGCCGCAACGATCGAAGGATCGTCGCCGGCGACCACCACGCGCGCCGCGCTGGATTCGCCAGCGCGCTGCGCCACGCGCACCACCATGGGCAAGCCAGCGATGTCGGCCAGCGGTTTGTTGGGAAGCCGTGTCGACGCCAGGCGCGCCGGCACCAGAACGGTGAAGCTCACAGCCCGAGCTCTTCGTCGGAGAGCGTGCGTGCTTCGTTCTCGAGCAGCACCGGAATGCCGTCGCGCACCGGGTAGGCGAGGCGCGCGCTGCGCGAGCAGAGCTCCTGCTTCTCGGGGTTCCAGGTCAGCGGACCCTTGGTGACGGGGCAGACGAGCAGTTCAAGCAGCTTGGTATCCATCGAGCGATGATAGCTTTGCGTCGAGTGCGGTGAAGAATTCCGCGGAGGGAGCGAACTCCAGTGGCACGGCCAGCGCATCGGGCACCTTGCGCCATAGCTTGACGGCGTCCTTTTCAGTGCAGACGAGGGTCTGTTCGGCGTTGGCAGGGCGTTGCCAGGCCTCGAAATCGAAGTGGTCGGGCAGTGCGATGGTTTCGGCGAGCGTCAGGCCGCGTGCGCGCAGCATGTCGAAGAAGGCCCCCGGCCGTGCAATGGCTGCCAGTGCCACCAGGGGCCGGCCTGCAAGGCTTGCCAGGGGTACGCGTTGTCCGCCGCTGGTCAAGGCATCGCGTGCGAGGGCGCGGCTGGCGGTGTAGCCCCCGGCGAACGCGGGCCGCGCCCCGCTGTGCAGCACCAGATCGCATGGCCGCGGCCAAGCTTCGCGCAAAGGGCCTGCAGGCAGCCGCCAACCGTTGCCGATGCCGCGGTCATCGAACACGCAGATCTCGATATCGCGACCCAGCGCCAGATGCTGCAGGCCATCGTCGCTCACGACGACCTGCGTGGCCGGGTGGCTGGCGAGCAGGGCGCGCGCCGCATCGATGCGCTTGCGCGCCACGAACACCGGCGCCTTCGTGGCATGGTGGATCAGCGCAGGTTCGTCGCCGACATCCCGCGGATCGCTGTCGCCGAGCACCTCGCGGCAATCGTCGGTGTGCCGGCCATAGCCGCGCGACACAACGCCGACCGTCAGTCCTCGCCCCTGCAGATGCTGGACGACGGCCATCACGACCGGTGTTTTCCCCGCTCCGCCCGCGATCACGTTGCCGACCACGATCACCGGCACGGGCACTCGCCCGGTCCGAAGCCATCCCGACCGATAGAGCCAGCCCCGCACCGCGAAGAGCGCGGCATAAAGCAGCGACAGCGGCCACAGCAGGCAAGCCAACGGGCCTCGGCGCAGCCAGGCGTCCTGCAGCCGCGAGGCGGACGGCGAACCCGTGTTGCTGCTGCGGCCGTCGGAAGGCACTCAGTGCCCGGCTTGTGCCGTCGACTGGGCTGCGAAGGTGATCTGCATGAGGCCGGCGCGGCGCGCGGCCTCCATCACCGTCACCACGGCCTGGTGGGGGCTGGTCGCGTCGGCGCTGATGATCACCACGCTGTCCTTGCCGCCGGTGGCCGCGGCGGCGAGGGCTGCCGTCACGGTTTCCACGCTGCGATCGGCCACCGGGGTCTTGTTGATCGAGTAGCGGCCGTCGGCCGACACCGCCACGATCACTTCCTTCGGATAGTCGCGCTGCGCGTCGACGTCCGCCGTCGGCAGCCTCAGCTGCATTTCGGTGAACTTGCTGTAGGTGGTCGACAGCATCAGGAAGATCAGGATCACCAGCAGCACGTCGATGAACGGGATCAGGTTGATCTCCGGCTCGTCGCGCGCACCATGCCGGAACTGCATGCGGGCGCGGGTCATGACAAGCCTCCGCCGGGCCGCCCCAAGGAGGCGGCGGCCCCCTGGGGGGGCAGCGCAGCACACGCAGTGGCAAGCGTGGGGGTCATCATTTGCGCAGTGCGTTCAGGTGGCGGGCGAAGCGCTCACCCGACAGTTCGAGGTTCAGCAGGTATTCGTCGACGCGGCTGCGGAAGTAGCGCCAGAAGATCAGCGTCGGAATCGCCACGATCAAGCCGAAGGCCGTGTTGTAGAGCGCGATCGAGATGCCGTGCGCCAGTTGCGCCGGGTTGCCCGAGCCGACGGCGCCGCTGCCCGGCGACTGCGAGCCGAAGATCTCGATCATGCCGATCACCGTGCCCAGCAGGCCCAGCAACGGGGCTGCGGAGGCGATGGTGGCCAGCGCCGGCAGGTAGCGCTCCAGCTTGTGCGCCACGGTGCGGCCCGAGGCCTCCATGGCGGCGCGCAGATCGTCTTCGGTGCAGCGCGGGTTGGCGTTCAGCGCACGCAGGCCGGCGGCCAGCACCTGGCCGAGCATCGAGTTGCGTTCAAGTTTGGTCACGACGTCCGGGCCGGGAATGGCCCCGTGCGACACGGTGATGGTTTCGTCGAGCAGCTTCGGCGGAAGTACCCTCACGGTCTTCAGACTCGTGAAACGTTCTATAACCAGCGCGAGCGCAATGACCGAACAAGCGAGCAAGGGCCAGATTGGCCAACCCGCGGCAACTATGATGGAAAACAAGAAAAAATCCTCCGGCCCGTAGACTGCAAATGCGCGGCGATTATCCACTGAGCCCACCATCGGCACGCACCTTGTTTTTGTGTCGGCAAGGACGCACAGATTCTGTGGATAACTTTGTGATTAACCTGCTACGCAACTCGTCCGAGCCCGCGTGGGGCGGCCTTTCTGCTAGATCGACTGAATTTTGAGCAGCACTTTTTTCAATGAAATCAACGGCTTGCACGAGAAACCGTGCGTTTGCCTCGCTCCGGGGAATGAAGCGGGGGCGCGTGCGGCCCGTTGTGGAAGAGTGGCATCTGGCCGAGCGTGCATCCTGTGAACTTGCGTGAATCGAATTCCGCGCCCGGGCCGCGCATCTGGGCCGTCGGCGCGTTGTGCCGGGCGGTGGCCGACGCACTCGACGCGCGTTTCAATCCAGTCGCGGTGCGGGGCGAAATTTCCGGCTTCTCGCGGGCGTCAAGTGGACATTGTTACTTCTCACTCAAGGACGAGTCCGGCCAACTGCGTTGCGCGATGTTCCGTCGGGCTGCCGGTTTGCTCGACTTTTCGCCGCGCGATGGCGATCAGGTCGAGGTGCGTGGGCGCCTTGCGGTGTATGAGCCTCGCGGCGATCTGCAACTGGTGGTCGAGAGCTTGCGGCGGGCCGGGCAGGGCGCCCTGTTCGAGCAGTTCATGCAGCGCAAGGCACGCCTGGAAGCCGAAGGCCTGTTCGATCCGGCGCGCAAGCGGGCATTGCCGGCCATGCCACGGGCGGTCGGCATCGTCACGTCGTTGGGCGCGGCCGCCTTGCACGACGTGGTGACGGCGCTGCGAAGACGTGTTCCGCACATTCCGGTCGTGCTTGCACCGGCGGCAGTGCAGGGAGCCGGCGCACCAGCCGAACTGGTGCGGGCGCTGCAATCGCTCTACGGCCTCGAACCTGCCGTGGACGTGATCCTGCTGGTGCGTGGCGGTGGCTCCATCGAAGACCTCTGGGCTTTCAACGACGAAACGCTGGCGCGCACCATCGTGCAGAGCCCGGTGCCGCTGATCAGCGGCGTAGGGCACGAAACCGACTTCACCATCGCCGATTTCTGTGCCGACCTGCGCGCGCCCACGCCCACGGCCGCTGCAGAACTGGTGAGCGCGCCGCGCGACCTGTGGCTCGGTGCACTCGATCTGCTCGACGAGCGGCTCGGCGATGCGCTGGATGGGCGCCTCGACGCGCTCGGGCAGCGCATCGACCAAGCCGCGGGGCGCCTGGGCCGCCCCTCGAACCTCGTAGCGCGGCAGCAGCTCCGCCTGGCGCATCATGCGCAGCGCCTGCGGTATGCGGTGCTGTCGAGACGGGAGCGCCTGTCGCAGACGCCTCGGTCGATCGCGGCCGACTTTCCCTTGCGGCTGGGGCGTGCACTGGTTCAGCGTCGCGAGCGCCTGGAGCGCATGGCCTTGCGTTTGCGGCTGCTCGATCCGGCACTGGTCTTGCAACGCGGCTATGCCTGGCTGACCGATACAGACGGTCATGCGATCGTCAGCGCAACGCAACTGGCGGCGGGCGACGCCGTCAAGGCGCGGCTTGCCGATGGCGAAGTCGACCTGATCGTCACGCCGGGCGATGCAACGGGCACACGTCCGACGTTGCATCGGTAATTACTTCCTAGAATCGCTGATTCCTACAACCAACCCACGCGAAAAAAACCATGGAACATGTGCTCCCACCCCTGCCTTACGCCCTCGACGCACTGGCGCCCGAGTACTCGAAGGAAACCCTTGAGTACCACTACGGCAAGCACCACAACGCCTACGTGGTGAACCTCAACAACCTGCAGAAGGGCACCGAATTCGAATCGATGACGCTCGAGGAGATCGTCAAGAAATCCAGCGGCGGCATCTACAACAACGCCGCCCAGATCTGGAACCACACCTTCTTCTGGAACTGCATTCGAATCGATGACGCTCGAGGAGATCGTCAAGAAATCCAGCGGCGGCATCTACAACAACGCCGCCCAGATCTGGAACCACACCTTCTTCTGGAACTGCATGAAGCCCCGGGGCGGCGGCGCTCCGACCGGCGCGCTGGCCAAGGCCATCGACGCCAAGTGGGGCAACTACGACGCGTTCAAGGAAGCCTTCGTGAAGTCGGCCGTGGGCAACTTCGGTTCGGGCTGGACATGGCTGGTGAAGAAGGCCGATGGTTCGGTGGACATCGTGAACATGGGCGCGGCCGGCACGCCGCTGACGACCGCAGACACCCCGGTGCTGACCGTGGACGTCTGGGAACACGCCTACTACATCGACTACCGCAACCTGCGCCCGAAGTTCGTCGAGACCTTCCTGGCCAAGCTGGCGAACTGGGACTTCGCGGCGAAGAACTTCGGCTGAGCCCGGGTTTCTCCAGCAAGAAAGCCGACCCATGGGTCGGCTTTCTTGTGGGCTTGAGACGGCAGATGTTCAGCGCTTGCCGGCTGCGAACAACTCGCCGCCGAGCTTGGCACCCTTCTTGATATTCTTCTTGGCGAACCAGCCCTGGTTCATTTCGAGCACGTAGCGCACCGGCTCCAGCGAGCAGTGCGAGTTTTCGGTCATGGGCTGCATGTCGACCAGGTTGACGATGCGGCCGTCGTCGGCTACGAAGGCAGCGGTCAGCGGCAGGATCGTGTTGCGCATCCAGAAGCACTGCGTTGCAGGCTGCTCGAACACGAAGATCATGCCTTCGGCCTGCGGCATTTCCTTGCGAAACATCAAGCCGATTTCGCGCTGCAGGGATGTTTGCGCGATCTGCGCGTCGATCTTGTACAGGCCGACCGACAACTGCGTGCGCGGCAGGTCGGTCTGGGGTTGCTGCTGGGCATGCGCTGGCATCATGAAGGACGCAGACACGAGGAGCAGGGCGACGAAACGCTGGAACATCGGACAACTCTTTCAGAGCGGGGAGGGACCCGGCCCGTAACCAATAAAAATGCCCGCTGATGCGGGCATTGCCGGTGAGTTGGAAAGCTTACACCTTCTTGGCAGCGGCCGTGTGGGCCTTGGCCACGTGGCGAACCTTGTGCTTCTTGGCTGCAGCGTGCTTCTTGGCGGGCGCGTGCTTGGCCATTTTGGGAGCGGCTGCGGCGGGGGCGGCCGTGGTGGGTTCGGCTTGTTGAGCGAAAGCACCGACGGCGAAGAGACCGGCGACCAGGGCTGCGAGCAGCTTGTTCATGAACATATCCTTTGAAATTCGTTGATCTGGATTGCCCTCCCTGCGGAAGGTAGACATTCAACGAAAGCAGCTTCGCGCGGTTGACAGCCTCGCAACTCCCGGGAGCAAAAAAAAAGCGCTCAGAAGAGCGCTCTTTTTTGGGAGGCAGACCGAATTACTGCGGGGTGCCGCCTTGGGTCGACTTGCGCTTGATGCTGCCGTCCTTGTTGCGACGACGCTGGTCGCGGGTTTCAGCGCGCTTCTCGCCAGAGGCCGCAGCCTTGTCGGCACCGATGGCACCGCCTTCGGGCGTCTTGGCTTCGTCGCCGCCAGCAGCCTTGACCTGGCCAGCGGGCTTGGCAGCCTTCTTGGTTTCAGCACGTTGCTGCGACTTGCTGTTGGTGGCGTTACCTTGTTCGGGCGTCGTACCGGCCGGGTTTTGGGCGTAGGCGCCAGCGGCGAACAGGCCAGCGATCATGACTGCGAGAATTTTGCTCATTGATGATTCCTCTATCGAGAATTGGTTGGAAACGCCTCCCGGCGAGCAGAAGGTCAGCCACTAACGAGCCCATTGGCTCGCCGGTTGACAAACGCTTGCTGATGGGTTGCGTCTAAAATGTACAGCGATTTGTTCACGGGCTGTACAGCGAATCCACGCCCTGTCTGAATTCGCTGACAGTCGTCAAAAATTACGTCAATTCCGGAGCCATCCCCTCTCATGACCAGTTATCAGCACATTAAAGTCCCGACCGAAGGCCAGAAGATCACGGTCAACGCCGACAACTCGCTCAATGTGCCTGACCAACCGATCATTCCCTTCATCGAAGGCGACGGCACCGGCCTGGACATCACCCCGGTGATGCTGAAAGTGGTGGATGCGGCGGTGGCCAAGGCCTACGGCGGCAAGAAAAAGATCCACTGGATGGAGGTCTATGCCGGCGAGAAGTCAACCAAGGTCTATGGCCCCGACGTCTGGCTCCCCGAGGAAACGCTGCACGCCGTGCGTGACTATGTGGTTTCCATCAAGGGCCCGCTGACCACGCCCGTCGGCGGCGGCATCCGCTCGCTGAACGTCGCGCTGCGCCAGGAACTCGACCTGTATGTCTGCTTGCGCCCCATCCAGTACTTCGAGGGCGTGCCCAGCCCGGTGCGCGAGCCGCACAAGACCAACATGGTGATCTTCCGCGAGAACTCGGAAGACATCTACGCCGGCATCGAGTTCGAGGCCGAGAGCGACAAGGCAAAGAAGCTCATCAAGTTCCTGCAGGAAGAAATGGGCGTCAAGAAGATCCGCTTCCCCAATACCTCGGGCATCGGCGTCAAACCCGTGTCGAGGGAGGGTACCGAGCGCCTCGTGCGCAAGGCGTTCCAGTACGCCATCGACAACGACAAGCCCAGCGTCACCCTGGTGCACAAGGGCAACATCATGAAGTTCACCGAAGGTGGCTTCCGTGACTGGGGTTACGGCCTCGCCGCCAAGGAGTTCGGCGCCGAACTGATCGACGGCGGCCCGTGGATGAAGTTCAAAAGTCCGAAGACCGGCAAGGAAATCACTGTCAAGGACAGCATTGCCGACGCCTTCCTTCAGCAGATCCTGCTGCGTCCCGCCGAGTACAGCGTCATCGCCACGCTCAACCTGAACGGCGACTATGTGTCCGACGCGCTGGCCGCGCAGGTGGGCGGCATCGGCATCGCCCCGGGCGCGAACCTGAGCGACACCGTCGCCATGTTCGAAGCCACCCACGGCACGGCACCCAAGTACGCCGGCAAGGACTACGTGAACCCCGGTTCCGAAATCCTCTCGGCTGAAATGATGCTGCGGCACATGGGCTGGAAGGAGGCTGCCGACCTCATCATCAGCTCGATGGAAAAATCGATTGCCAGCAAGAAGGTCACCTATGACTTCGCGCGCCTGATGGACGGCGCCACGCAGGTGAGCTGCTCGGGGTTCGGACAGGTGATGATCGACCACATGTAATTGCCATGTTGCTCGTCGATGCCTGCCGGCGTCGAGCATCAAGTCCCTGAACTTCCGAAAGGCGGTCAGGGGCTTTTTTCATTCATGCGTTCGCTTGAGCGCTTTTTCTGCGAATCCTCCGGAAATTCCGTCGTCGTTCACGACGCAAGACCCTTGATTTGTCGAATACACGTCACCAAGTCTTCCTGCGTCGGCACGGCGCTTGCACGCTCTATAGAATCATTTTCATGGCAACGAGAATTCCAAAAACTCCCAGCACCCCCCCGGCGCAAAAACCGGCCGGGGACGACGGAGATTCGGTCGTCCTGGAGCGCCGGCCGCAAAAAACCGCGCCGCCCCAGATGTACCAGGTGGTGATGCTGAACGACGACTACACGCCCATGGAGTTCGTGATCGTCGTGCTGCAGGAATATTTCAGCAAGGATCGCGAAACCGCGACCCAGATCATGCTCAAGATCCACCTCGATGGCCGAGGCGTCTGTGGGGTCTATTCCCGCGACATGGCGGCCACCAAGGTCAACCAGGTGATGGAAGCCGCACAGCAGGCGGGGCATCCACTCCAATGCGTCAGTGAACCTGTTGCATGAACCAGTTGAATTGCGCAAGCTCCAACCCATCTGAGAACTTATTTACAGCAAGGCAAAAGGAAATCACATGATTGCCCAAGAACTGGAAGTCAGCTTGCACATGGCCTTCGTCGAGGCCCGGCAGCAGCGCCACGAGTTCATCACCGTGGAGCATCTACTGCTCGCTTTGCTGGACAACCCGAGCGCCGCGGAAGTTCTGCGCGCCTGCTCGGCCAACGTCGACGACCTGCGGGCGTCGCTCACCAACTTCATCAAGGACAACACGCCCCAGGTGGCGGGTACCGACGATGTAGACACCCAGCCGACGCTGGGTTTCCAGCGCGTGATCCAGCGCGCCATCATGCATGTGCAGTCCACCGGCAACGGCAAGAAGGAAGTCACCGGCGCCAACGTGCTGGTCGCGATCTTCGGCGAGAAGGACTCGCACGCCGTGTACTACCTGCACCAGCAGGGCGTCACCCGCCTCGACGTGGTCAATTTCATCGCCCACGGCATCAAGAAGAGCGATCCGCCGGAAGCCGTCAAGGGCAGCGGTGAAGCGCCTTCGGGCGAGGGCGAGGAGAGCGGCGGCGAACGCAACGAGAAGGCGTCGCCGCTCGAGCAGTTCACGCAGAACCTCAACCAGCTTGCCAAGGAGGGCAAGATCGACCCGCTGATCGGCCGCGAGTACGAGGTCGAGCGCGTCATCCAGATCCTGTGCCGCCGGCGCAAGAACAATCCGCTGCTGGTCGGCGAGGCCGGCGTGGGCAAGACGGCCATCGCCGAGGGCCTGGCATGGCGCATCACGCAGGGCGACGTGCCGGAGATCCTGGCCGAGTCGAACGTGTTCTCGCTCGACATGGGCGCGCTGCTGGCCGGCACCAAGTACCGCGGCGATTTCGAGCAGCGCCTGAAAGGCGTTCTCAAGTCGCTCAAGGACAAACCGAACGCCATCCTGTTCATCGACGAGATCCACACCCTGATCGGTGCGGGCGCGGCTTCGGGCGGCACGCTCGACGCGTCGAACCTGCTGAAGCCGGCGCTCTCCAGTGGCCAGCTGAAGTGCATTGGCGCGACCACCTTCACGGAATACCGCGGCATCTTCGAGAAGGATGCGGCCCTGTCGCGCCGTTTCCAGAAGGTCGACGTGGTCGAGCCGTCGGTGCAGGAAACCGTCGACATCCTCAAGGGCCTGAAGTCGCGCTTCGAGGAACACCATGGCGTGAAGTACGCCGTGGCGGCCCTGCAGGCCGCGGCCGAGCTCAGCGCCAAGTACATCAATGACCGCCATCTGCCCGACAAGGCGATCGACGTCATCGACGAAGCCGGTGCTGCCCAGCGCATCCTGCCGCCGAGCAAGCGCAAGAAGACCATCAGCAAGACGGAAGTTGAGGAAATCGTGGCGAAGATCGCGCGCATTCCCCCGGCCAACGTCAGCAACGACGACCGCGGCAAGCTGCAGACCATCGAGCGCGACCTCAAGAGCGTGGTGTTCGGCCAGGACAAGGCACTCGAAGTGCTGGCCTCCGCGGTCAAGATGGCGCGTTCGGGCCTGGGCAAGGGCGACAAGCCGATCGGCTCGTTCCTGTTCTCCGGCCCCACGGGCGTCGGCAAGACCGAAGCGGCGAAGCAGCTGGCCTACATCATGGGCATCGAGCTGATCCGCTTCGACATGTCGGAGTACATGGAGCGCCATGCGGTGAGCCGCCTGATCGGCGCGCCTCCGGGCTACGTCGGGTTCGACCAAGGTGGCCTGCTGACCGAGGCCGTCACGAAGAAGCCGCACTCGGTGCTGCTGCTCGACGAAATCGAGAAGGCGCACCCGGACATCTTCAACGTGCTGCTGCAGGTCATGGACCATGGCACGCTGACCGACAACAACGGGCGCAAGGCCGACTTCCGCAACGTCATCATCATCATGACGACGAATGCGGGCGCCGAGACCATGAACAAGGCGACCATCGGCTTCACCAACCCGCGCCAGGCGGGCGACGAAATGGGCGACATCAAGCGCCTGTTCTCGCCCGAGTTCCGCAACCGGCTGGATGCCATCGTCAACTTCAAGGCGCTCGACGAGAACATCATCCTGCGGGTGGTCGACAAGTTCCTGCTTCAGCTGGAAACGCAGCTCAGCGAGAAGAAGGTGGAGGTCACCTTCAGCGACAAGCTGCGCAAGCACCTGGCGAAGAAGGGCTTCGATCCGCTGATGGGCGCACGCCCGATGCAGCGCCTGATCCAGGACACGATCCGCCGTGCACTGGCCGACGAACTGCTGTTCGGTCGCCTGACCGACGGCGGCCGCCTCGAAGTCGACCTCGACGACAAGGACGAAGTGCTGCTCGACATCCAGCCGCTTCCGAAGAAGGAAGGCAAGCAGAAGCCCGAAGCAGAAGAAGCAGCAGCAGGGTGAACCCACCGCGGTTCCAGGAATGAAGTCAAAGGCCGGTAGCATCGCTACCGGCCTTTTTCCTTTGGGCTGGCCATATCACAGTCATTCCAACCGCTTTTTCGCCTTGATCCTCCCCGAACTCAGCCACGAATGGAAAACCGGCCTCTCCCTTGCGTGGAGCGGCTACATCGCGGTGCTGTCGATCTGGATCGTGATGCAAAAGCGCGCGCCGGTGTCGACGATGAGCTGGATCCTGTCGCTGGCGCTGCTGCCGTTCGCGGGCTTCGTCATCTACTACTTCCTCGGGCCGCAGCGCCTGCGAAAGCAGCGGCTCAAGCGCCTGCGCAGCCGCGCCAGCGCCTTCGCCCAGGCCGACGTGGCGCGGCTGCGCGATGCGGCGCAGAACGCACCGCCGGCCCTGCAGCAGATGGCGAAGCTCGGCACGGCGACCTGCGGGCTGCCGGTGTCGAGCGCGGTCGATGTCGAACTGCTCTCGGGCGGGGCGCGCACCTTCGATGCGATCTTCGAGGCCGTGCGCGCCGCACGGAACCACGTCCACCTCGAGTACTACATCTTCGAGCCCGACAGGATCGGCACCGCGCTGCGCGACCTGCTGGTCGAGCGCGCGAAGCAGGGCGTGACGGTGCGCCTGCTGATCGATGCACTGGGCTCCAAGCGCGTCGGCCGCAAGTTCATGGCGCCGCTGCACGAGGCGGGCGTCAAGGTGGCGCTGTTCCACGACACCAAGATCGGCCGCCGCCTGCGCCCCGTGACCAACTACCGCACCCACCGCAAGATCGTGGTGTGCGACGGCCGCGTGGGCTTCACGGGTGGCGTGAACATCACCGATGAGGAAGACAAGCGCACCCGGCCCGATGCGTACCACGACGTGCACCTGCGCATCGAGGGCAGCGCCGTGCGCTGGCTGCAGACCACCTTCCTCGAAGACTGGACCTACGCTACCGGCGAAGACCCGCGCGACATGGACGACGCCATGAGCGCGATGCTGCCGCAGCTCGAGGCCGGCGATATCCCGGTGCAGATCGTCACCAGCGGCCCCGACAACACGATGGAGGCCATCCACCGCATGCACGTCGAGGCCATCCATTCGGCCACGCACCGCGCGTGGCTCACCACGCCTTACTTCGTGCCGGGCGAGCCCGCGCTGATGGCGCTGACCAGCGCCGCGCTGCGCGGCGTCGACGTGCGCTTGCTGGTGCCGCGGCGCAGCGACTCGGCCATCGTGAGCGCCGCCGCGCGCTCGTATTTCGATGAACTGATCGCCGCCGGTGTGAAGGTCTGGGAGTACAAGGCGCGCATGCTGCACTCCAAGACCCTGGTGGTCGACGACCATTGCGCGATGATCGGCACCGCGAATTTCGACAACCGCAGCTTCCGCCTCAACTTCGAGGTGTGCGCGGTGGTCTATGGTCCGGAACTGGCCCGGCCGCTGGCGGCGCAGTTCGAGACCGACCTGCACAGCTCCGGTGCGGTGCGCGCCCACCGGCCACAGAATTTCTGGATTCGCCTCGGCGATTCCGTTGCGCGCTTGTTTTCACCCTTGCTCTGAATGAATCACACCTTTCTCTGGCACGACTACGAAACCTTCGGCGCCGTGCCGCGCCGCGACCGTCCCTCGCAGTTCGCCGCCATCCGCACTGATGCAGAGCTCAACGAAATCGGCGAGCCGCTGATGATCTACTGCAAGCCCGCGCCGGACTACCTGCCCAGCCCCGAGGCCTGCCTGATCACCGGCATCACGCCACAGGTGTGCCTGGAGCGCGGCATTCCCGAGCATGAATTCGCGGCGCACATCGAGCGGGCCTTCTCGCAGCCCGGCACCATCGGCGTGGGCTACAACACCATCCGCTTCGACGACGAGGTCACGCGCTTCCTGTTCTGGCGCAACCTGATCGACCCGTACGCGCGCGAATGGCAGAACGACTGCGGCCGCTGGGACCTGCTCGACGTGGTGCGCCTCACGTATGCGCTGCGCCCCGACGGCATCGAGTGGCCGAAGAAGGAAGACGGCAAGCCCAGCTTCAAGCTCGAAGACCTGGCGCGCGCCAACGGCCTGCTGCACGAATCGGCGCACGACGCGCTGTCCGATGTGCGCGCCACCATCGCGCTGGCCCGGCTGATTCGCGACAAGCAACCCAAGCTGTTCGACTTCGCCTTCGGCCTGCACAAGAAGGACCGCGTGGCCAGCGAACTCGGCCTGCCCGCGATGCGCGAGACCGCCAAGCCCTTCCTGCACATCTCGGGCATGTTCCCGGTCGAGCGCGGCTGCCTGGCCGTGATGTGGCCGCTGGCCAGCCACCCCACCAACAAGAACGAGCTGCTTGCCTGGGATCTGGCATACGACCCGAGCGAACTGCGCGACCTCGATGTCGACACGCTGCGGCTGCGCCTGTTCTGCCGCACGGCCGACCTGCCCGAAGGCGTCGTGCGTCTGCCCATGAAAGGCATCCACCTCAACAAGTCGCCGATGGTGGTCGGCAACCTGCGCACGCTCGCGCCGGCCATGGCGGGGCGCTGGGGCGTCGATCTCGACACCGCCATGCGCCACGCCGCCATCGCGCGTGACCTGCCCGACATGAGCGCGATCTGGTCACAGGTGTACGCCCGGCCGAAGGAGGCCACGCCCGACGTCGACGAAGACCTCTACGGCGGCTTCGTCGGCAACGCCGACCGCCGGCGCCTGAACCAGTTGCGCAACCTGTCGCCCGAGGAGCTGGCCAAGGACCGCACCGGCTTCGACGACGGCCGGCTCGACGAGATCCTGTTTCGCTATCGCGCACGCAACTGGCCGCAACTGCTGAACGAGGAAGAAGCCGAGCGCTGGGAGGCCCTGCGCGTGGCCCGGCTCTTCAAGGGCGAGGGCGGGGCGCGCACCATCGAGATGCTGTTCAGCGAGGTCGATGCGCTCTCCGAGAACGCCGACGAGCGTGGAGAGGAGATCCTGGGCGCACTCTACGAATACGCCGAGGCCATCGCGCCCGAAGCCTGATTCGTCGCCCCGCTTCGCGCGGGAGGCGGGGCTGCAGCAGCGCTAGGGTGCCCCCTTGTCGAAGGCCGGCAGCCCGCGCAGGTCTTCCGACCAGGCCAGAGCCGAGCGGCACCAGACCCGGCGGCGCGGGGGCAGCAGTGCGCGTTGTGCCATCGGTCCGATGCGCAGCGTATAGCTGGGTGGCGCGTCGCTGTCCGCGCTCGAAGAGATCGACGTGCCGCAGTGCCCGCAGAAACTCTGCCGCCGCCGCTTGCCGCTCTCGGCCGTCTTCACGTAGACCTTCGGCGTGCCGGTCAGCAGGAGGAAGCTGGAGGCCGGCACCGTCGCCGATACGCGGTAAGCAGAGCCCGACAGCACCTGGCAGTCGCTGCAGCTGCACAGGCCGACCTTCTCGGGATCGACGTCGGCTTCGTAGGTGATCTGGCCGCAATGGCAGGCGCCCTGGACTTTCATGCAAACTCCTGATGAGGGGTGAAGGCATCGTAAGAAGAGCGGCCCGCGGATGCAACGGTCGTCGCCTGGCACAGTTCGCGGACATCGGCCATTTCCCTCGGCACGCAGTCTGCGTCTCGGCCACGTATGCTCCCCGGATGGATGCCAATTCCGCCGCGCTCGCCGACTTCGCCACGCGCCATCGCAAGCTCTTCGTGCTCACCGGTGCGGGGTGCAGCACCGAATCGGGCATTCCCGACTACCGGGACGCCGAGGGCGAATGGAAGCGTCCGTCGCCCGTCACCTACCAGGCCTTCATGGGCGAGGAATCCACGCGCCGCCGCTACTGGGCGCGCAGCCTGATCGGCTGGCCGACCATGGCCGGCGCCCGCCCGGGTGCGGCGCACCGGGCGCTGGCGCGGATGGAGGCGGCAGGCCGCGTGGGCTTGCTGCTCACGCAAAACGTCGACGGGCTGCACGAAGCGGCCGGCAGTCGCGGCGCCATCGACCTGCACGGGCGCATCGACACCGTGCGTTGCATGGCCTGCGAGCGGCGCATCCCGCGCGCGGCGCTGCAGCTCGAACTGCGGCGGCGCAACCCGCACTGGGCTGCGCTCGAAGCCCGCACCGCGCCCGACGGCGATGCCGATCTCGAAGGCCATGACTTTTCCGCCTTTGACGTGCCTGCCTGCACCCACTGCGGCGGCCTGCTCAAGCCCGACGTGGTGTTCTTCGGCGAAAGCGTGCCGAAGGAGCGCGTCACGGCCGCCTTCACGGCGCTGGAGGAGGCCGACGCGGTGCTTGTGGCAGGCTCGTCGCTGATGGTGTATTCGGGCTTCCGCTTCGTGCAGGCGGCCGCCGCGGCGGGCAAGCCCGTGGCTGCGGTGAACCTGGGCCGCACACGGGCCGATGCGTTGCTCACGCTGAAGATCGAACGCCCGGTCGGCGAAGCGCTGGCAGCGCTCGCGCGGCAACTCGTGCCCGACGTGCAACCGGATCGCGTGGCCTAACGCATCCAGGCAGTCTCGCTGCCGCGCCCCGGCAGATGCAGCGCGGCCGTCGCGGCCGGCGTCTGCGCCAGCAGCTGCCCCTTGCGGAAGACCTTGAGCCGCGTCGCGCGCAGGCGGATCGCCTCGACCGGGTCACGCGCCTGCAGCAGCACGAAGCTCGCTTCGCAGCCCGCCTCTATCCCGTAGCCCTGCAGGTGCATCACGCGCGCCGCATGGGTCGTCACCGCCTCGAAGCACTGGCGGATGCCGGCCTGGCTGGTCATCTGCGCCACGTGCAGGCCCATGTGCGCCACTTCGAGCATGTCGCCCGAGCCCATGCCGTACCACGGGTCCATCACGCAGTCGTGGCCGAAGGCGACGTTCACTCCGGCGGCCATCAGTTCGGGCACGCGCGTCATGCCGCGGCGCTTGGGGTAGGTGTCGTGGCGGCCCTGCAGCGTGATGTTGATGAGCGGATTGGCGACGACGGCCACGCCGCTCTGCGCGATCAGCGGCAGCAGCTTGCTCACGTAGTAGTTGTCCATCGAGTGCATCGACGTACAGTGCGAGCCCGTCACGCGGCCCTGCATGCCGAGGCGCTGCGCCTCGAAGGCCAGCGTCTCGATGTGGCGCGAGAGCGGGTCGTCCGACTCGTCGCAGTGCATGTCGACCAGCTTGCCGCGTTGGGCGGCGATTTCGCACAGAAGCTTCACGCTGGCCGCGCCATCGGCCATGGTGCGCTCGAAATGCGGAATGCCGCCGACCACGTCCACGCCCTTGTCGAGCGCGCGTTCCAGGTTCTCGACACCACCGTGCGAGCGCAGCACCCCGTCCTGCGGGAAGGCGACCAGCTGCAGGTCGAGATAGGGCGCCACCTTGCGCTTGACTTCGAGCAGCGCATCGACCGCGAGCAGGCTCGGGTCGCTGGTGTCCACGTGGGAGCGAACGGCCAGCAGCCCCTTGGCCACGGCCCAGTCGCAGTAAGCCAGGGCGCGCTCGATCAGCGCGTCGGCCGTGAGCAGCGGCTTCAGCTCGCCCCACAGCGCGATGCCTTCGAGCAGCGTGCCGCTCTCGTTGACGCGCGGCAGGCCGTAGCTCAGCGTGGCGTCCATGTGGAAGTGCGGGTCGACGAAATGGGGCGCGAGCAACAGGCCTTGTGCATCGAGCTTCTCGTGCGCCGGTGCGTCGAGGCCTGCGGTGACTTCGGCGATGCGGCCGCCCTGCACGGCGATCGACATGCCGGTGCGGCCGTCGGGGAGGGTGGCGTTGGTGATGAGGAGGTCGAGCATCGTGGCGGCCTTTGCGTGTTCTGTTTTCGATCGAGCGCCGGCACTTCAGCGCGTGTTCTGCGCCCGATACCGGTACTGCCCCGGCGCCGGCCCGACCTCGATGGTCACTCGGCGCAGCTTCTCATCGTGCCCCGAATCGGCCTTGGCCGTCACCACGATGCCGCGCGGCGTGGCGCGGCAGGTGAGGTCGGACAGCGAGATTTCGGCGTGGTCGTTGTCGAGCTCGGCGATCGCCACCGTGTGCTCTGCATGCAGGCTGCCGTTGGCGTCACGCGCCATCCACTGCACGTAGAGGAATGACTGCGCGTATTGCTCGGCGTGCACGACGCGGTAGGTGCCGTGGTGGTCCTTGCCCCAGGTGCCGCACATCTGCACCCAGGTTACGGCGTCGGCCGTGCTGAAGGCCTCGTAGCCGTAGTTCATGCCCAGCGCATGAGCCCCCTTGCCACCCAGCGTCAGCAATGCCGCTAGCAGTGCGCCTCGCATGGCGGTGGCGGTCATGGTGGTCATCAGCGTTCCCCTTTGCGATACGGCTTCATCAGCGCCTGCGGATAGCTGGCCTTGCGCGCCACCAGCACCAGCGCCAAGACCGACAGCAGGTACGGCAGCATGAGGTACAGCTGGTAAGGCAGCACGGCATCGCCCGATTGTTGCAGCCGCAGCTGCAGCGCGTCGAAAAACGCGAACAGCAGCGCGCCGACCAGCGCCTTGCCCGGACGCCACGAAGCGAACACCACCAGCGCCACGCAGATCCAGCCGCGGCCGTTCACCATGTTGAAGAAGAAGGCGTTGAAGGCAGACAGCGTGAGGAACGAGCCCGCCACGCCCATCAGCGCCGAGCCCGCGACGATGGCGCCCGTGCGCGTGGCCGCAACCGACACGCCCTGGCTCTCGGCCGCCTGCGGGTTCTCGCCGACCATGCGCAGCGCGAGCCCGAGCGGCGTGCGGTACAGCACCCAGCCGATGATGGGCACCAGCAGCAGCGCGAACAGCGTGAGCGCGGTCTGGGCATTGAGGATCGGGATGGGCAGCCAGTCCATCGGCGCAAAGGGCGTGATGGTCGGCGGCGTGTTCACCTTCGGAAAGCTCACGCGGTAGCCGAAGTAGCTGAGCGCGGTCGCCAGCAGCGTGATGCCCAGCCCCGAGACATGCTGCGACAACGCCAGGCCGACGGTGAGAAAGGCGTGCAGCAGCCCGAACACCAGGCCCGTCAGCGCGGCCACGCCCACGCCCACCCACAGCGGGGCGCCTGCATACACCGCGAGCCAGCCGGTGAAGGCGCCCGCGATCATGATCCCTTCGATGCCGAGGTTGAGCACGCCCGCGCGCTCGCACAGCAGCACGCCGAGCGTGCCGAGAATCAGCGGCGTGGCGATGCGCAGCACCGCGACCCAGAAAGCCGGATTGGCGAGGATGTCGAGCAGGTCGGTCATGGAGAGTTTCTCCCTCCCCCGCTGGGGGAGGGGCGGGGTGGGGGCAAGCGGCGCTCGAAATGGAGGCCGATGCCCCCATCCCATCCTTCCCCCGGGAGGGGAAGGGGCAAGACCGGGGAGGGCCAGGCTGTCATTTGAATCGCACCCGGTATTGCGTCAGCAGCGTTGCCACCAGCACCGCGATCAGCGAGGCCGCGACGATCACGTCCGCAATGTAGGTCGGCACGCCGATCGCGCGGCTCATGGTGTCGGCGCCGACCAGCACGCCCGCCACGAACAGGCCGGCCGCGATCACGCCCAGCGGATGCAGCCCCGCCAGCATCGCGATCACGATGCCCGTGTAGCCGTAGCCCGGCGACATGTCGAGCGTGACGTAGCTCGTGCGGCCCGCCACCTCGATCGCGCCGGCCAGTCCGGCCAGCGCGCCCGAGAGCAGCGCCACCATGACCACGGTGCGCGTCACCGGCACGCCCGCGAAGGCCGCGGCGCGCGCATTCGCACCCACGGCGCGAATGTCGAAACCCAGCACCGTGTACTTGAAGACGGCCCACACCATCACGGCGAGCGACACGGCCCACAGCAGCCCGGTGTGCACGCGCGTCTGTGCGATGAGCTTGCCCAGCTCCAGGTCGGATTGCAGCGACACGCTCTGCGGCCAGCCCATGGCGCTCGGGTCTTTCATCGGCCCGTCGAGCAGCGCCGAGACGCCGAGCAGCACGATGAAGTTGATCAGCAGCGTGGTGACGACCTCGTCCACGCCGAGCTTGTTCTTCATCAGCGCCGGGCCCAGCAGCATCAGCGCGCCGGCTGCTGCTGCCGCCAGCATCATCAGCGGGAACAGCAGCCAGGGCGACAGCTCGAAGCCCGTGCCGCCATGCATGCCGCCCACGGCGACGGCGGCCAGCGCACCCGCGTAGAGCTGGCCTTCGGCGCCGATGTTGAAGAGCCGCGCCTTGAAGGCAACGGTGGCCGCCAGTCCGGTGAGGATCAGCGGAATCGCGCGCGTCAGCGTTTCGCTCCACGCGAACACCGAGCCGAAGCCGCCCTGCAGCAGCAGCGCATACGTGCGGCCGACCGGCGCGCCGGCCCACAGCACCAGCAGCGCGCTGACCGCCATGGTGAAGACGACCGCGCCGATGGGGGCAAGCACCAGCGCGGCACGCGAGGTCTCGTGGCGTCGTTCGAGCCGCATCATGGTGCCACCTCCTTGGCTTGAGGCGCCGTCGCGCCGGCCATGGCAAGCCCGATGGCTTCGCGCGTCCAAGCCGCGGCCGGACGGGCTTCGCCCAGGTGGCCGTCATGCATCACGGCCACGCGATCGCCGAGCGCGAGCAC
Organism: Variovorax sp. Root411; assembly: GCF_001425205.1. Lineage (GTDB taxonomy): Bacteria > Pseudomonadota > Gammaproteobacteria > Burkholderiales > Burkholderiaceae_C > Variovorax. Next base: position 583,437 of record NZ_LMDW01000016.1, on the reverse strand, counting down.
TTCGTCGAGGTCGTCAGAGATCAGCAGCACGGCCGCGCCAGCATCGCGTGCGGCAATCAGTTGCTGCTGCACATAGGCCACCGCGCCGATGTCGAGGCCCCAGGTCGGCTGGTGCGCGACGATCAGGCGCGGCGCGCGGTGCGGGTGCTTCCTGCTGTCGTCGCCCCTGGCAGCTTCGGGCTGCTCCGGCGCGAGCAGTGCACGCCCAAGGATCAGTTTCTGCATGTTCCCGCCGGAGAGCGAACGGGCCGGCGCCATCAGACCGGCGCCGCGCACGTCGAATGCCTTCTCGATGCGCCGCGCATGCAGCCGGGCGGTGGCGCGCCTCACGATCCACGACCAGCGCGAGAACACCGGGCTGCGCAGCCGTTCCGACACCGCGTTCTCCCACACCGGCAGATCACCGACCACGCCGACGGCATGCCGGTCTTCCGGGATGCGCGCAACGCCGCGCTGCACCAGCCGGGCGGGCGAGGGCGGCAATGCGCGTCCCATCAACTGCGCCGTGCCGGCCGTTGCGCGGCGCGTGCCGCTCAGCAGCTCGGCGAGCGCCACCTGGCCGTTGCCGGAGACGCCCGCAATGGCGGTGATCTCGCCAGCGCGCAGCGTCAGCGATACCTCGCGAAGGCCGGCTGAATGGTCCCGCCCGCCGTCCTTGTCCGATGCGGTGCTCACGTGATCGAGCACACAGACCGCATCGCCCACCGACCCGGCCGGCCGCCGCTGCGGCGCATCGACCGCATGCCCGACCATCCACAGCGCGAGCTGCGCCTGGGTGGTGTCGGCGGTGCGCGCCTGCGCCACCAGCTTGCCGCCGCGCAGCACGGCAATGCGGTGCGACACGCGCAGCACCTCGCCGAGCTTGTGGCTGATGAAGATCACCGACAGGCCCTGCGCCACCATCTGCGCGAGCGTTGCGAGCAACGCCTCGCTTTCCTGCGGCGTGAGCACGGCGGTCGGCTCGTCGAGGATCAGGATGCGCGCGCCGCGGTACAGCGCCTTGAGGATTTCCACGCGCTGGCGCTCGCCAACCGAGAGGCTGCCGATCTGCGCATCAGGCTGCACCGGCAGGCCGAAGCGCCGGGCCACCTCGAGCAGCCTGGTGCGTGCGGCGGCGCGGCGCGACACCGGGTGCCACAGCGGCTCGGTGCCCATCATCACGTTGTCGAGCACGCTGAGGTTGTCGGCCAGCGTGAAATGCTGGTGCACCATGCCCACGCCGGCGGCGAGCGCGGCTTTCGGGTTGCCCGGTGGCAGCGGTGCGCCGAAGACTTCGATGCCGCCTTCGTCGGCGACGTAGTGGCCGAACAGGATGGACATCAGCGTCGACTTGCCGGCGCCGTTCTCCCCGAGCAGCGCGAGCACCTCGCCGGCCTGCAGGTCGAGGGAAATGGCGTCGTTGGCGACGAGGGAGCCGAAGCGCTTGGTGATGCCTTGGAGGCGGAGAACGGTCGTGGTGTTCATGAAGGTCTTGCTCCTTCCCCTTCCGGGGGAAGGCTGGGATGGGGGCAAGCGGCGCTCGCCGCACTACCGTGATCGATCGAAGGCCGCGTGCCCCCGCCCCAGCCCTCCCCCAGCGGGGGAGGGAGCAAAGACGGGATCACTTCCACGCAGCCAGGAACGCCAGCATGACCTTGGCCGAGTTGTCCGCCGCAATGCCCATGAAGGTGCCCATCTCGTTCTCGCCGTCGCCGCCGCCCGCGAGGTCGCTGAGCGATCGGAAGGCGATGTATGGCACGCCGTTGCTGTAGGCGACCATGCCCACGGCTGCGGTTTCCATGTCGAGCACGTTGGCCTGGAAGGTCTTGTAGGTGTATTCGCGGTAGGCCTTGTTGTCCATGAAGGCCTGGCCCGAGACGCCGTTGCCGCCCACCACCAGCTGCGGCTTGCGCGGCAGGCACTTGCCGGCGCTGCAGTTGGCAAGGTCGACGTTGCGGATGCCGCGTGCCACCTCCAGCATCTTCGGGTCGGCCTCGAACCAGAACTTGCGCACGATCTGCGGATGCGCCGCCGAGCGCACCTCCACGGGCCGCGGATGCATCATGCCGAAGTTGGGCAGCGTGGCGTCGGTGATGAAGGGGGGCGCCGTGTACTTGCCGGGCGCGGTTTCGCGCGCCATCAGTACTTCGAGGTACTGGCCCCACTGGGCCGCCACCGTGACGTCGCCGACGTGCAACGACGGATTCACGCCGCCTGCGATGCCGCTGAACACGATGTTCGTGACGCGGAATCGGTCGAGCACGAGCTGCGTGTTCATCGTCGCGTTCGTCATGCTGATGCCCGAGAGGAACAGCACCACGGGCTTGCCTTCGAGCGTGCCGGTGGTGAACTCTACGCCGTTCACGCTGTATTTCACCGGGCCTTGCAGGCGCGTCAGCAGCAGCTTGAGCTCGGGTTCGAAGGCCGAGAGCACTGCGATGCGGGGCGCGTCGTCGAGCCGCGTGGTGCTGGCGATGCCTTTGGAAACACCGGCGCAGCCGCTCAGGCCGAGGGCCAGCGCACCGGCCGCGATAAGAAAACGCCAGCGGATCGTCGTCATCGGCGTCATTACTTTGCGGTGGACTTGGGCTGGCTGTCGTCCACCTTCACCGTGAACTTGCCCGACAGGATGTCGGCCTGCCTCGCCTTCACCTTGGCGACGATGTCGGCCGGCACCTTCTTCTCGAAGGTGCCCAGCGGCGCGAGCTCGGAGCCCTTGTGCTTCATCTGTGCGTACACGCCGTAGTCCTCGGCCGTGAACTTGCCTTCCTTCACGAGCTTGATCGCGCGGTCGGCAGCGGGCTCGAAGTTCCACAGGGCGGAGGCCACCACCGTGTCGGGGTACTGGCCCTGCGTGTCGATCACGTTGCCGATGGCGAGCTTGCCCTTTTCCTTGGCCGCGTCAGAGACGCCGAAGCGCTCGGCGTACATCACGTCGGCGCCCTTGTCGATCATGGCGAAGGCTGCTTCCTTGGCTTTCGGCGGGTCGAACCAGCTGTTGATGAAGCTCACGCTGAACTCCACCTTCGGATTCGTTTCCTTCGCGCCGGCCATGAACGCGTTCATCAGGCGGTTGACCTCGGGGATCGGGAAGCCGCCGACCATGCCGATGCGGTTGCTCTTCGTCATGCCGCCCGCGACCATGCCGCTCAGGTAGGCCGGCTCCTGGATGTAGTTGTCGAACACGCTGAAGTTGGGCGCCTGCGGCTTGAGCGACGAGCCCATCAGGAAGGCCACCTTGGGAAAGTCCCTGGCCACCTTGCGTGCAGCCGCTTCCACGCCGAACACCTCGCCCAGGATCAGCTGGTTGCCGCCGGTGGCGTACTCGCGCATCACGCGTTCGTAGTCGGCGTTGCTGACGTTCTCGGTGGCCTTGTATTCGATCTCGCCGCGCGCCTCGGCCGCCTTCAGCGCCTTGTGGATGCGGCCCACCCATTGCTGCTCGAAGGGCACGGTGTACACCGCCGCCACCTTCAGCTTGGCCTGCTGCGCGAGCGCAAGGCCGGGTGTGCCCGCCGCAAGCGATGCGGCAATGGCGACGGAACGGATGATCAACTGGCGGCGTGCTGTCACGGTGCTTCTCCTCGGTTTATGAAAAGTACATGCGGTTGAAAATCACTCGCGCCTGTTCCAGAAACACCGCGGAACCGGCTTTGCCGGGCCGCAGGTGTTGCCCCCGGTAGGGGGAAGGCGTAGCGACACGAAGTGCGCGCAGCCTGGGGGCGAGCCTTATTTCGTGCCGAAGATGCGGTCGCCCGCGTCGCCGAGGCCCGGCAGGATGTACCCGTGGCTGTTCAGCTCGCGGTCGATCGCGGCGGTGTAGATCGGCACGTCGGGATGAGCCTTCTGCATCGTCGCGACGCCCTCGGGGCAGGTCAGCAGGCAGACGAACTTGATCGACTTGGGGTTGAGCTCCTTCAGGCGCTCGACCGCGGCCACGGCCGAGTTGCCGGTTGCCAGCATCGGGTCGACCACGATCACGTCGCGGTTCTCCATCTCGCCCGGCATCTTGAAGTAGTACTCGACGGCCGTCAGCGTCTTGGGGTCGCGGTACAGGCCGATGTGGCCGACGCGCGCACCCGGCACCACCGTTAGCATGCCGTCCAGGATACCGGTGCCGGCACGCAGGATCGACACCAGCACGAGCTTCTTGCCGTCGATGACCTTGGCCTGCATGGTCTCGAGCGGGGTCTCGACCTCGATGTCCTGCATCGGCATGTCGCGCGTGACCTCGTAGGCCATCAGCATGCTGATTTCATTGAGGAGTCGGCGGAAGCTGTTGGTGGACGCATCCTTGCGGCGCATCAGCGTGAGCTTGTGCTGGACAAGGGGGTGGTTGACGAGGTGGACGTTGCTCATTGGATTTTTTCTATCGTTGCTGAAAACCGGGAGTCTAGAAGACAGTGCCGTCGCTCTCGATCAGCAGAGGCGGAGCACCGTTACGCAAGCGCTGTGCCAGAGCCCGGCCCGCCGCCCAGGTGCCGCCTTCGAGCACGCAGGCCAGCGGCAGCTCTTCCTCGGTGCGGTCGAGCACCTTGCGCACACGCGGCGCCACCTCGTCGAGCAGCGCCACGGTCAGCGCGCGCCACTCGACGATGAACTCGTCGCCAGCCTTCCAATGGCGGGCGAGAAAGGCCGGGTCCTTGGGCACGATCACGCCGCTGTCGATCAGCAGGCCGCCGTTGCGGTATTCGGGCAGGGCGGTGAGTGCGTCGAGGTGCCGCACCTTCACGCCGGCCCACTCGAAGGGCTCGAGCAGCGAGTACGTGAGCCACTGCGAAAGCTTGTGGAAGGGCATCCAGCCATTGGTGAGGCCGGGGCCGCGCACCGCGCTGTGGCGCCAGCAGTCGCCCAGCGCCAGCGCCGGGTCGCCCGAGCCGATGCCGCCTGCGCTGTCGCTGCCGTCGGCGGCGATGCTGTCGACGGCATTGGCGGAAGGCCAGATGCCCGAAAGCGTTTCGAGCAACAGGGACAGGATCTGGTGCGCTGTGATCTCGGCCGTGGGTGGCGCGGCGGCACCGAAGGGCGCTACCAGTGCGTCGAACATGCCCGCGGGCCGGCCATCGTCGCCGAAGGTCTCGGGTTGTTCGCTCATTGCTTCGCCGAGCCGGCGCAGCAGCACCGCGCGGCCGGTCAGGCCGACCAGCGGATTGACCGTGCTGACCTGGAAGGCATCGCCGAGCCTGTCGGTCACGAGACCACGCAGCCCGGCCGCATCGGCCTGCAGCGGCCGGTCGGGGTCGGACGAGAAAAGCCCGCTGGTGAATGCGTGGAAGCTCGCCACGCCCAGCCCTTCGGAACGAGTGAAGCGCGCGCCCGTGGCCGGCTCGGTGTAGCCCCAGTCCGGGCCTGCACCGGCGTCGAGCAGCACGCTCACCAGCACGAGATCAATGTGCGCGCGGGCGCGCTGCCGCGCATCGATGCGCGGACCGAGCAACTCGTCCAACTGCTTCAGCCGGTCGACGCCCCCCGCCTCGAAATGGCGCCAGCGGCTGTGGTACGGGATGGTGTCCCACGGATAGCGCTCGCGCGTGACCTCCGCGACGGTGCGCGCGGCGTCTTCGAGCGTGTCGTCGCCGCCGATGCGGAACCACTGCGATTCGCCCCGGCGCGCACGCGCCAGCAGGGCGCCCGCGCGCTGCCGGATGGCGGCCGTGGTGCGCAGCAGGCTGGCCGCGCCGGCAGGGTGCGCGGTGTCGGCGGTGAATTCGATGGACGGGTCGATCTCGCCCGCGCCGCCCGGCGGCAAGCTGCCCGATCCGTCGACCGGCATGTTGTCGAATTTGTCGTGGCTGTTGCTCATTCGGCGAGTCCCCGGCCCTTGGCCTTCCTGAGTTCGTCGGCGTCCGGCACCGGGCCGGGCGTGAAATAGCCGGCGGCCATCTTCGCGTCCATCTCGACGCGAGCGTCCGCTGGAATCAGCTCGTCGGGAATGTTCACCCGCTCGCCGATCTCGATGCCCGAGCCGGTGATCGCGTCGAACTTCATGTTGCTCATCGACACGAGCCGATGGATCTTCTTGATGCCGAGCCAGTGGAAGACGTCGGGCATCAGCTCCTGGAAGCGCATGTCCTGCACGCCGGCCACGCACTCGGTGCGCGCGAAATACTGGTCGGCCGTATCGCCGCCGACCTGGCGCTTGCGGGCGTTGTAGACCAGGAACTTGGTCACTTCGCCGAGCGCGCGGCCTTCCTTGCGCGAGTAGGCGATGAGGCCGACGCCGCCGCGCTGCGCACCCTGGATGCACTCCTCGATGGCGTGCGTGAGGTAGGGCCGGCAGGTGCAGATGTCGGAGCCGAACACGTCGGAGCCGTTGCACTCGTCATGGATGCGCGCGGTGAGCTCAACGTCGGGATTGGCCAGGTCGCGCGGGTTGCCGAAGATGTAGAGCGTCTGCCCGCCGATGGGCGGCAGGAACACTTCGAGGTCGGAGCGCGTGACCAGCTCGGGGTACATGCCGCCGGTTTCCTCGAACAGCGTGCGGCGCAGGTCGGTCTCGGAGCAGCCGAAGCGCCGCGCCACCTCGGGCAGGTACCACACGGGTTCGATCGCAGCCTTGGTGACCATCGCTGCGCCACCGGCGGTGAGGAACTTGCCGTCGGCCTTGAGGCGGCCGCTCTGCAGCGCCTCGATCACCTCGGGCAGGATCACATGGGCCTTCGTGATCGCGATGGTCGGGCGGATGTCGTAGCCCGCCGCGAGTTCTGTAGAAAACACATCGGCCACCAGCGCACCCCACGGGTCGAGCGACACGATGCGGCCCGGATCGCTCCACTGCGGATACGGGCCGATCACGTCGGTCGGCGCGGTGTTGGTCAGGTCGGCCTTGTGCTCGCGCTTGAGCGCCCCGGCCGCCACCGCCAACGCGCGGTACACGCTGTAGGAACCGCTGTGCGTGCCGATGACGTTGCGGTGCGCGCGCTTGGTGGTGGTGCCGACGACCGGCCCTCGTTCGGTGGCGGTGGCCGCGCCCCACTGGATGGGCAGGGCACCGAAGCCGCCGGCGTGCGAGGTGAGCCGGATATGGCCGGTCGACGTCGAGGGATGGAGCGGGGGGAGGGGCGTGACGCCGCCGGGGACGGCAGGGATCGTTGTACTGTCTGCAGACATTGGAGGCCCTCAAAAAACACAATGTACCGATGGCGTGTGGCGCTTGCAAGCGGGTGGCTTGGGCACAATCAGCCGGAATCTTTTTTCGACGCGGCTGTAACCGGCCGGCCCGATGGCACGAAACACAATAGGCAGCAGGATGAACCCGAGCGACGCGGAAGCGGCGCTGCGCAGCCTGTTCCTTCGCGGCCTCGAGGGCGACGCGAAGGCCTACCGCGACTTCCTGCAGCGACTCAGCGCGCACCTGCGCGCCTTTCTGGGCAAGCGCCTCTTTGGCTGGCCCGATGAAGTGGAAGACCTCGTCCAGGAATGCCTGCTCGCCATGCACAACCAGCGCCACACCTACCAGAGCGACCAGCCGCTGACGGCCTGGGTGCATGCGATTGCGCGCTACAAGATGATCGACCTGCTGCGCGCCAAGTCGGTCCGCGAAGACCTGCATGACCCGCTGGATGACGACCTGGCCGTGTTCACCGAATCGGCCGAGGAGGCCAGCGATGCCAAGCGCGACCTCGGTGGCCTGCTCGAGACCCTGCCCGAGCGCCAGCGCCTGCCGATCGTGCACGTGAAGATCGAAGGCCTGTCGGTGGCGGAAACCGCGAGCCTGATCGGCATGTCGGAGTCGGCCGTGAAGGTCGGCATCCACCGCGGGCTCAAGGCGTTGGCGGCCCGGTGCGGCAGCAGCTGGGGAGGTGCGGCATGAAGACCGACGATCTCGTCGCGATGCTGGCGAATGGCGAGGTGGCCGCGCCGCGCCGCCGCGCCAGCCGGCGCATCGGGCTGGCGGTGTTGCTGGGCCTGCCGCTCTCGTTCGCGATCCTGTTCGCTGGCTACGGCATGCGGCACGACATCGTGCAGGCCATGTTCTGGCCGATGTTCTGGGTCAAGGTGATGTTCCCGCTGTGCATCGCGGCGGCCGGCTTCGTCGCCGTGGAGCGGCTTGCACGGCCGGGTGTGGCGCCGCGGCGCGCTTGGGTCGGCGCGGTGCTGCCGGTGCTCGGGGTGTGGGCGCTGGCGGTGGCCGCCTGGTTCACCGTGCCGATGGAAGAGCGCATGCCCTCGCTGATGGGGCAGTCATGGCGCATCTGCGCGCTGAGCATCGGGCTGATGGCGCTGCCGATGTTCGCGGCCACGCTGGTGGCGCTCAAGGGAATGGCGCCCACGCGGCCGGCGCTGGCGGGGGCCGCGGCCGGGGCGCTGGCCGGAGGCGTTGGTGCCGCGATCTATGCGCTGCACTGCATGGAACTCACCGCGCCGTTTCTCGCAGTCTGGTACGTGAGCGGGATCGCGGTGCCGGTGCTGGCCGGCGCCGCGCTGGGGCCGCGCCTGCTGCGCTGGTAGGCGGCCCGGTTTTTCCTCGTCAGCGCTTCTTGCTGCCGAAGATCCCGCCCAGCACCCCGCGCAGGATCTCCTTGCCCACCGAGGTGCCCATCGTGCGCACCGCCGACTTGGCCATGGTCTGCACCAGCCCGTCGTGCTTCGCGCCGCGCGGGCAGGTGGTACCGAAGAGCATGTCGTTGAGCATGCCGCCCATGCCGGAGCCGGACGATTCGGCCGCGGACTTGCCACCCGCGCCAACCGCGGGCGCGTCGGGTGCGCTCTCGGCGCGGCCCTTGAGCTTTTCGTAGGCCGATTCGCGGTCCACCGTCTTCTCGTAGACGCCGGCCACCAGCGAGCCGGCGACCAGTGCCTTGCGCTGGTCGGGCGTAATCGGGCCGAGCTGGCTGCCCGGCGGAAGCACGAACACGCGTTCAGTCACGCTCGGGCGGCCCTTTTCGTCGAGGAAGCTCACGAGCGCCTCGCCGACCGCGAGTTCGGTGATGGCGGTCTCGATGTCGAGGCCCGGCTTCTGCCGCATGGTGCTGGCGGCCGCCTTCACGGCCTTCTGGTCGCGCGGGGTGAATGCGCGCAGCGCGTGCTGCACGCGGTTGCCCAGCTGGGCCAGCACCGTGTCGGGAATGTCCAGCGGGTTCTGCGTGACGAAATACACGCCCACGCCCTTGGAACGCACCAGGCGCACCACCAGCTCGATGCGTTCCACCAGCGCCTTGGGGGCCTCGTTGAACAGCAGGTGGGCCTCGTCGAAGAAGAAGGCCAGCTTGGGCTGCTCGGGATCGCCGATTTCGGGCAGCTGCTCGAACAGCTCCGAGAGCATCCACAGCAGGAAGGTGGCGTACAGGCGCGGCGAGTTCATGAGCTTGTCGGCTGCGAGGACGTTGACGACCCCCTTGCCGCCCACGGTCTGCATGAAATCGGCGATGTTGAGCATCGGCTCGCCGAAGAACTGGTCGCCGCCCTGGGTCTCGATCTGCAGCAGGCCGCGCTGGATGGCGCCCACGCTGGCGGCGCTGATGTTGCCGTACTGGGTGGTGAACTGGCTCGCGTTCTCGCCCACGTACTGCAGCATGGCGCGCAGGTCTTTCAGGTCGAGCAGCAGCAGGCCGTTGTCGTCGGCGATCTTGAACACCAGGTTCAGCACGCCGGCCTGGGTGTCGTTCAGGTCGAGCATGCGGGTCAGCAGCAGCGGGCCCATGTCGGAGACGGTGGCGCGCACCGGATGGCCCTGTTCGCCGAACACGTCCCACAGCGTGACGGGGCAGGCGGAGGGCTCGGGCAGGTCGATGCCGCGTTCTTTCAGCGTGGCCGCCAGCTTGCCGCCGATGGCACCCTTCTGGCTGATGCCGGTCAGGTCGCCCTTGACGTCGGCCATGAACACCGGCACGCCAATGCTGGAGAGCTGCTGTGCGATGGTCTGCAGGGTGACTGTCTTGCCGGTGCCGGTGGCGCCGGTGATCAGGCCGTGGCGGTTGGCCAGGCTGGGAAGAAGATGGCACTCGATGGCGTCATGCCGTGCAATCAGAAGGGGGTCGGCCATGGGGCGCTCCGTCGTATCGAAGGAGGCAGTCTAATCAAGCGGCCCTCCTATAATCCACGACCCGCACGGTAGTTCAGGAAAAAGTTTCAGGAGGTTTTTTTTGTCATCGACTGCTCAGCCCCCCATTCCCGCCACTGGCGATGCCTCCGAACAGTCGCCGATCGAAAAAGAGCTGGCAGTGCTGCTCGTGAACGCGCTGAACCTCGAAGTGGCCCCCGAGGACATCGTGCCCACCGAACCGCTCTATGGCGAAGGCCTGGGACTCGACTCCATCGACATCCTCGAAGTCGCGCTCGAAGTCTCGCGCCGCTATGGGTTCCAGCTGCGTTCGGACGACGAACGCAACCAGCAGATTTTCCAGTCGCTGCGCACGCTCGCGACCCACGTCGCCGAGCATCGCGTGGCTTCCTGATCCCATGTCGCGATGGCGAATAGCACTCCTGCTGGTGGTGGGGGTTGCATATGCCGGCCTCTCTCACTGGATGACGCTGTTCCACCCCACGGAGCCGTGGGCGGTGGTGGTGCTGCTCGGCCCGCTCTGGCTCGCCGCCATGGGCCTGGCCGCCAGTTGGTTCGGCCGCTGGGGCCTTGCCGCCGTGGCCGTGCTGGGCGTTGGCGGCTTCTCGCTCGTCTTCCTCGGTGAGGCGGGCGATCCCAACCGGCTGTACGTGCTGCAGCACGTGGCCATCAACGCCGCGCTGTGCGGCTGGTTCGGCTCGACGCTGCGCGGCCGCGGCCTGCCGCTGATCACCCAGTTCGCGCAGCGCGTGCATCCGCTCAAGGGCCACATGCTGGCCTACACCACGCAGCTCACGCGCATCTGGACCGGCTATTTCGCGCTGACCGTGCTGGCGTCGATCCTCATCTACCTGACGCGGCCGTTTTCCGAGTGGTCGCTGTTCGCCAATGTGCTGTCGCCGGTGATGGTGACGCTGCTGTTCGTCGGCGAACACTTGCTACGCTACCGGCTGCATCCCGAATTCGAACGCACGCGCCTCGTGGATGCGGTGCGCGCGTTTTATGGCACGTCGTCGGTGGACACCAGCCCCGGCGGCCAATGACACAGGCGCCGCCCGCGTGACGACAGACCTCCGCTTCCTGCCACTGCTCGCGGACCGAGACCCCGACGCCCCCCTGGCCTGGCGCGCCGGCGCGCCCGTGAGCACGCGGCAGTTCCTGGCCGACGTGGCCCGCTTCGCACCCGGACTTCCGGGCGAGGGGCCGGCCGTCAATCTCTGCGTCGACCGTTACGCCTTCGCCGTGGGCCTGGGCGCGGCGCTGATGCGCGGCCATGCCAGCCTGCTGCCGCCCGACGCGCGGCCCGACACGCTCGCGCGCCTGCTCGAATCCGGCGGCCCGCATCTTTTTGCGCTCACCGATGACCCGAAGCTGCAGGCCCCGGGCATGCAGCGCGTGCTGATCGAAAATCGCGCGAGTCCTGGCGGCGATGCCGATGGCGCGGTGCCCGCGATCGACGCGGCCATGCACGCAGCCAGCCTGCTCACCTCGGGCTCGACCGGCGTGCCCCAGCCGCACGCCAAGACCTGGCGCACGCTGGTGGGCGACGTGGCGGTGGCCGTGAAGCGGCTGTGCCGGGTGCTGGAGCGTCCCTCGCTTGAAGGCCTCACGCTGGTCGCGACCGTGCCGGTGCAGCACAGCTACGGGCTCGAATCGTCGGTGCTGCTTGCCATGCTGGGTGGCGCCGCGTTCGAAAGCGGCCGGCCGTTCTTCCCGGCGGACGTGGCGAAGACGCTCGCCTCGGTGCCGGCGCCCCGCGCGCTGGTGACCACGCCGTTCCATCTCAAGACGCTGCTGCTCTCGGGCATCGAGCTGCCGCCGGTCGACCTGATCCTGTCGGCCACCGCGCCGCTGTCGCCGCAACTCGCGCAGCAGGCCGAGCAGGCCATGGGCGGCGTGCTGCTCGAAATTTATGGCAGCACCGAGTCGGGCCAGGTCGCCACGCGCCGCACCGTCGACAGCGAGATCTGGGAGACCTTCGGCGAGATCCGCGTGCGTGCCGAGCGCTCGGCCGACGGCGGCCCCGAGCGCTTCATCTTCAGCGGCGACTTCATGCCCGAGCCCACGCCGATGGCTGACGTGCTCGAACTGCTGGACGAACGCCGCTTCCGCCTGTTCGGCCGCGCCAACGACCTGATCCACGTGGCAGGCCGGCGCAGTTCGCTGGCGCACCTGAATTTTCATCTCAACAGCATTCCCGGCGTGAACGACGGTGCCTTCTGGCTGCCCGACGAGGTGGCCGACGGGGTCGTGCGGCCGGTGGCCTTCGTGGTCGCGCCCGAGCTCTCGGCGGGCGACATCATCGCGGCCCTGCGGCAGCGGCTCGAACCCGTGTTCGTGCCTCGCAGGGTGGTGCAGGTCAAGGCGTTCCCACGCGAAGGCACGGGCAAGCTCACGGTGCGTGCGCTGCGCGAATTCGCGCTGGCGCAGCTCGCCGAAGACGACACACCAGTGCAGATGGCGCACGTGGTGCCGGCGGATCACCCCGTATTCGCGGGCCATTTTCCCGGCCAGCCCCTGCTGCCTGGCGCACTGGTGCTGGCCGAGGTCATGGAGTCGATCCGGCGCGTGCCGGCCCTGGTGTCGCGGCTGGGCGCACATCCCACGCTTGCCGCGGCAAAGTTCCTGTCACCGGTGCGCCCGGGCGCCGCGCTGTCGATCGAACTGCATCCGGAAGCCGGACCCGGCCGTGGCGTACGCTTCGACGTTCGCTGCGACGGCGTGGTGGCCGTCACCGGCCGCTGGACGGCCGTGCAAGAGTCCGCGTGATGAAACACGCCGACGTCGAAGCGCGCGCCTTGAAAGAGGCGGACCGGGCCGGGCAGGCGGCACCGAAGGGCCAGCGCGGCGAAAGCGGCGACTGGGCGCACGCACCCGAGCGCAGCAACATGCTTGCGCTCCGGCTCATCGTCGTGATGGCTCTGGTGTGCGGACGCCACCTCACGCGGCTCCTGCTGCCGCCGATCGCGCTGTACTTCCTGCTGTTCGCACCGGCACAGCGGCGGCACATCAAGCGCTATCTGTTCAGGGCCATCGGCCCGCAGGCGGGCTGGATCGACGGCTTCCACCTGCTGCACGCCTTCGCGTCGACGGTGCTCGACCGCGTGTACTTCCTGCGCGGGCGCATGGACCTGTTCAAGGTCAGCATCGAGGGCAACGTGTCGATCGAATCCGAGATCGCACAAGGGCGAGGCGCCTTCCTGCTCGGCGCCCACGTCGGCAGCTTCGAGGCACTGGGGGCCTGCAAGCAGCAGACGCACCAGCGCAACCTGCGCCTCGCGATGCTGATGTACCCGGACAACGCGCAGCGCATCACGGCCATCCTCAACGCCATCGCGGTGCCTGAGCTGCGGCCGCACGTCATCGCGCTGGGCCGGCCGCATTCGATGCTCGAACTGCGCGACTGGCTCGACGGCGGCGGCCTGGGCGGCATGCTGGCCGACCGCACGCTGCCGGGCAGCGAAGACCAGCCCGCGCACCATCGCGGCAACAACATCGTGCTGCCGTTCCTCGGGCAGCCGGCGGTTTTCAACGACGGTCCCTTCCGGCTGGCGGCCCTGCTGCGCCGCAAGGTGTTCTTCATGGCCGGGCTCTACGGCGGCGGCGCCCGCTACGATGTCCGGTTCGACCCGCTGGCCGACTTCGGCGAGCCGGTCGCCAGCCCCGCGGAGCGCGAAATGCGCATCCGCGCGGCCGTCGAAGCCTATGTGGCACGCCTGGAAGCGCTGTGCCGCGCGTATCCCTACAACTGGTTCAACTTTCATGATTTCTGGCTCGAAGATGCGGCTTGACTGGCTTTGCAGGGCATGCGTGCTCGCGCTGGCCTTCTGCGCCGTGCCGGCCTGGGCGGCGTTCGACCTGCCCGAGCTGATGACGCTGCTGGCCAAGCAGAAGAGCGGGGAGGCCCGCTTCACCGAACAACGCTTCGTGCGCGGCCTCGAAGGTCCCCTCGACGCCAGCGGCACGCTGAGCTTCGACGCACCCGACAAGCTGGTGCGCCGCACGCTGTCTCCGCGCATCGAGACCATGGCTGTCGAGGGCAACACGCTGACGCTTTCGCGCGGCGGCCGCACCCGCACGCTGGCGCTGGACAGCATGCCCGAGCTGCTCGGCCTGGTCGAAGCCATGCGCGGCACGCTCACCGGTGACGGCGCCACGCTGCAGCGCTATTTCCGCAGCACCGTGTCGGGCTCGGCTGCCAGGTGGACGCTCGACCTCGTGCCGATGGACAGCCGATTGGCCGCGCAGGTGCGCAGCATGCGTATCAACGGCCGCGCGAGCGACGTGCTGGGGCTCGAGATGGAGTTCGTCGGCGGTGACCGCTCAGTCATGAACATCACACCGGGCGCCGTGCCAGCCAACGCGGCTCCATCCAGCGCGCCCGGACGCACCACGCCGTGATGCCGCAACAGCAGGCAGGCGGTCCGCCGGGCTGGCGGCGCAGGGCGGTCGTGCTGCTGGCGTGGCTGCTGGTGCTGCTGTGCGGTGCCGTCGTCATTGCGCGCACGCAGATCGGCGCGGATCTCTCGGCCTTCCTTCCCAAGAGCCCGGACGTGCGCCAGCGCGTGCTGATCGAGCAGCTGCAAAGCGGCGTCGCCTCGCGCACGCTGATGCTGGGCATCGAGGGCGGCAGCACCGAGCAGCGTGCCGCCGTGTCGCGTGCGGTCGCCAAAGACATGCGCGAGAGCAAGCTGTTCGATCTGGTTCAGAACGGCGACGTCGGCGACTGGAGCGAGGCGGGCGCCTGGGTGCTGCAGCACCGCTACCAGCTGTCGCCAGGTGTTGTGCCCGGGCAGTTCACCGCCGAGGGTCTGCGCGACGCCATCAACGAAACCCTGTCGATGCTCGGCACGCCGGCCGGCAACGTGATCAAGCCGTTTCTCGACCGCGACCCGACCGGCGAGACACAGCGCATTGCGATGGAGCTGGTGCCCGCCAGCGCGCCGCGCAGCGAAGAGGGCGTTTGGATGTCGCGCGCGGCGCCGCGCGCGCTGATGATCGCCACCACGCGCGCCGCCGGCAGCGACCTCGACGCGCAGGCCGTGGCCATCGCACGCGTGCACGCCGCCTACGAGGCCGCCACGCGCGACATGGGCGCAGCGGCGCCGAAGCTGCTGCTCAGTGGGCCGCCGGTGTTCTCGGTGATGAGCCGCGACAAGATCAAGACCGAAGCGATCCATCTCGCGATAGTCGGCGGCATCGTCATGGGCGGGTTGCTGTTGCTGGCGTTCGCGTCGCCGCGTGCGTTGGTCATCGCCTTCCTGCCCGTGGCCACGGGGGTGGTGATCGGCACGGCGAGCGTGAGCCTCGTGTTCGGTTCGGTGCACGGCCTCACTCTGGGCTTTGGCAGCACGCTGATCGGCGAGACGGTCGACTACGCCATCTACTACCTCATTCAGGCGCGGGGCGCAGCCGTGGCAGGCACCGGCTGGCAGCGCTGGCGCGACCTGAACTGGCCGACCGTGCGGCTCGGCCTGCTGACTTCGGTGTGCGGCTTTGCGGCGCTGGTGTTCTCGGGCTTTCCGGGGCTCGCGCAACTGGGCGTGTTCTCCATCGCCGGCCTTGTCGCGGCCGCGCTGGCCACGCGCTACGTGCTGCCGGTGCTGGCGCCCGACGGCGCCACCGGCATGGGCATGCGCAGGTACATGGCGCAAATGGCCGGCGCGCTGGTGCGTGGCCTGCCGCGCCTGCGCTGGCCGCTGGCGGCGCTGGGCGTGGCCGCGCTGGCGCTGGTGCTGTGGCAGGGCGGCCACCTGTGGCGCGCCGACCTGGGCGCGATGAGCCCGGTGCCCAAGGCGGCCCAGCAGCTCGACGAGATGCTGCGCAACGACATCGGCGCGAGCGACGGCGGCGTGCTGGTGGTTGCCTACGGCGACGATGAACAGGCCGCGCTGCGCAACACCGAGGCGGCCGCGGCGCGGCTCGATGCGCTGGTGGAGCAGGGCGAACTCGTCGGCTACGAAACCGTGACGCGCGTGCTGCCGAGCGTGGCGGTGCAGACGGCGCGCATCGCGAGCCTGCCGAATGCCGAAACGCTGCGCGCCAATCTGGCCGAAGCGACCAAGGGCATGCCGCTGCCGGCATCGCGGCTCGGGCCGTTCCTGGCCGACATCGAAGCGGCGCGCAAGTTGCCGCCGGTACAGCGTGCCGAACTGGCCGACGGACCGCTCGGCTCGGTCCTGAACACGCTCATGTACCAGCGCCCGGGTGGCGGCTGGGGCACGCTGGTCGTGCTGCACCCCGGCGCCAAGTTCGACCAGGGCCGCCTCGAAACAGCCTTGGCCGGCCTGCCCGAAGTGCAGGTGGTCGACGTCGGCCGCGAACTCGCGGGCCTGTACCAGCGCTACCTGCACGAGGCTTTCGTGCAGGTGCTGCTCGGCGCGTTGGCGGTGGTGCTGCTGCTCGGCATCTACCTGCGTTCATGGCGCCGGCTGCTGGCCGTGTGCCAGCCGCTGCTGTTCGCGGTGGTGCTCACTCTCGGCGGCATGGCCGTGCTGCAGGCGGCGCTCGGCATCCTGCACCTGGTGGGGCTGCTGCTGATCGTGGCGGTGGGGTCGAACTACGCGCTGTTCTTCGACCAGTTGCGCACGACCGGGCGGGCCGACGAAGACACGCTGGCCTCGCTGATGCTGGCCAACCTGACGACTGTGGTGTCGTTCGGGCTGATCGCGATTTCGGACATTCCGGCGTTGTCGTCCATTGGTCGCGTGGTCGCGCCGGGCGCGCTGCTGGCGCTGCTGCTGTCGGCGGCGTTCGCGCGGAACGTGCCGCCGTCGAAGGCGGCGCGCCGCTGATGGGAAAATCGGCCTCCATGTCTTCCGTTCCTGCGTCCACCGAATCCTGGCCCTGGCCGCCGGCCATCCGCGCCAGCGCGGCATGGCATGTCGCGGCCATCGGCGCGGGCGTGCTGGTGCCGGGCGCGCTGCCGTGGGCCATCGGCGCGATCGTGCTGAACCATGCGCTGATCACCGGCGCCGGCCTGACGCCGCGCAGCAGCCTGCTCGGCCCCAACGTCACGCGGCTGCCCGAAGCGGCCGCCGCGCGCCGCGAAGTGGCGATCACCATCGACGACGGGCCGGAACCCGAGGTGACGCCGCAAGTGCTCGATCTGCTCGACGCGCACGGCCAGCGCGCCACATTCTTCTGCATCGCCGAGCGGGTGCTGGCGCATCCCGAACTGGCGCGCGAGATCGTCGCGCGCGGCCACAGCATCCAGAACCACACGGCGCAGCATCGGCACAACTTCTCTTTTCTCGGGCCACGCGGCTTTGCCGCCGAAATTGCGCGGGCGCAGGACATCCTCGCCGACACCGTCGGCCAGCGCCCGACCTGTTTC
This sequence comes from Variovorax sp. Root411, assembly GCF_001425205.1. Classification (GTDB taxonomy): domain Bacteria; phylum Pseudomonadota; class Gammaproteobacteria; order Burkholderiales; family Burkholderiaceae_C; genus Variovorax. The sequence continues at coordinate 566,119 of NZ_LMDW01000016.1, read as the reverse complement.
CGCGCGCCGGCCGGCCTGCGCAACCCGTTCCTCGAACCCGTGCTGCACCGCCTCGACCTCTCGCTGGTGAGCTGGACGCGGCGCGGCTTCGACACGCGCGAAGGCGACGCCGCCAAGGTGATGGCGCGCCTGAGCCACAACCTGCAGGCGCGCGACATTCTGTTGCTGCACGACGGCAATGCCGCGCGCACCGCCGAAGGACAACCCGTTTTGCTGGAGGTATTGCCCTTGTTGCTCGAACGCCTGCGCGCCGATGGATTGCGCGCTGTTACCTTGCCCGAGGGCCTGAAAGCATGAGCGCGGTGATGCCCTCGTCGTCGACCGACAACGCCTGGCGCGAGCTGCATGAGGCCGCGACGGTTCCTTACAAGAAGGGCGGCAGCTTCGCCTGGCACTTTGCGCGCGGCAAGCTGGGGCGCGATCCGGTGTTTCGCGGCTTGCTCGAACGCCGGCTGGTCGGCGCGCAGCACAGCCGCGTGGTCGACATCGGCTGCGGCCAGGGCTTGTTCGCGAGCCTGCTGGCGTCGATGAGCGCGATGCAGAAGCAAGGCCGCTGGCCGTCGTCATGGCACGCCACGACGCACGGCGCAGACTACACCGGCATCGAGCTGATGCCGAAGGACGTGGCGCGCGCCGAGGCCTCCATCGGCCATCTGCAGCCCGCGCCGAAGCTGGTTTGCGCCGACATGTGCTCGGCCGCCTTGCCGGACTGCGACCTCGTCGTGATCCTCGACGTGCTGCACTACGTGAACCTTGAAGCGCAGGAAGGCGTGCTGCAGCGCGTGCGCGACGCGCTGCGCCGTGGCGGCAACCCGCAGGCGCGGCTGCTGCTGCGCGTGGGTGACGCGTCGAGCCGCCGCGGCTTTGCGATCAGCCAGTGGGTCGATCGCACGGTCACGCGCATCCGTGGCCACAAGGTCTCGCCGACCTGGGGCCGGCCGCTGTCCGACTGGACGGCGCTACTGCGGCGCCTGGGCTTTCGCGTGCAGAGCATCCCGATGAGCGAAGGCACGCCGTTCGCCAACGTACTGCTGGTGGCCGACCTGGAGTCTGTCGCTTGACTGCGCCGCAGACACTCGACCGCGCGGGCATTGCGCAGCGCATTCCGCACAGCGGCAGCATGTGCCTGCTGGAGCGGCTCGAGAGCTGGGACGCCGCGGCCATCCACTGCAGCACGACCACGCACGCACGGGCCGACAACCCGCTGCGCACCGAGAGCGGGCTGCTCGCGCCCAACGCCATCGAGTACGCGGCGCAGGCCATGGCGCTGCATGGCGGCCTGCTGGCCGCCGAGGGCAGCACGCCGTCGGCGGGTTTCCTGGCGAGCGCACGCAACGTGAAGCTGGCGGTGGCGCGTCTCGACGACGTGCCCGGCGCGTTGCAGGTGGGAGCCCGGCGCCTGTCGGGCGACGACCGCCAGATCCTCTATGAATTCACGGTGAAGGCGGACGACGGCCGCATGCTGGCCGAAGGCCGCGCCGTCGTGGTTCTGAATACACCGCTTGCTGCAGAAAGCATGACATCGCCATGAGTCTCGAAGGAAAACGCGCGCTGATCACCGGCGCGAGCGGCGCACTCGGCGCCGCCATGGCCGAACGCCTCGCGCGGGACGGCGCCACGGTCCTGCTGCACGCCAACTCACGGCCCGAGGCGGTCGAGCAACTGGCCGCATCGATCACCGCGGCGGGCGGCAAGGCGGAGTGCTACGTGTTCGACCTGTGCAGCGACGAAGCCTCGGCGGCGGCGTGCGCGCGCATCCTGGAAGGCGGGCCGGTCCAGATCCTCGTCAACAACGCAGGCGTGCACGACGACGCAGTGCTGCCGGGCATGCGCGCCGAGCAGTGGCACAAGGTGATCGACGTATCGCTCAACGGCTTCTTTCGCGTTACGCAGCCGCTGCTGCTGCCGATGATGCGCACGCGGTGGGGGCGCATCCTGAACATCTCTTCCGTTGCCGCGATTGCGGGCAACCGGGGCCAGGTCAACTACGCCGCGGCCAAGGGTGCGCTGAACAGCGCGACCAAGGCGCTGTCGCTCGAAGTGGCGTCGCGCGGCGTGACGGTGAATGCGATTGCGCCCGGAATCATTGCATCGCCGATGGCGGATGCGGTGTTCGATCCCGCGGTCATCGACCAGATGGTGCCGGTGAAACGCGCGGGGACTCCGCAGGAAGTGGCCGCGCTGGCCGCCTTCCTGGCGAGTGACGAGGCGGCCTACATCACGGGCCAGGTGATCTCGATCAACGGCGGGATGATCTGAAGAGATCTGCCGCCGGGATTTCTTTTACAGCGGCAAGGTGTCGAACGCCGCATAAGCCGTAGCCAACCAGGACTTCACCCGCTGGCGCTCCAGCAACCCCAGCGCATGCGGACCTTCGCGGTCGTTCACGGCCTTCCAGAAGCTCGTGTTCTGCGCATCGATCTTGCGCATGCTCGCGTCGTGCAGGCGGGGCAAGGTGATCACGCGTGCGCCGTTCGCCGTCGCCTTCGAGAGCGATTGCGAGGCCAGCAGCATCCCGAAGTCGCTGCCGCGGCCGTAGTTCTGCACCACGATGTAGTTGGGCCGGTTGCCGAAGGTGTCGATCAGCGCGCCGAGCAGGTCGGTCGAGTCCTTCCCGTCATCCAGCACGTGCCAGAAGTTGACGGTGACGCCGATGTCGGCGAACACGTCGAACAGGTCCGACTCCTTGATCCAGCGCGACAGTGGTGCCAGCGTTTGCGCGGCAAGGTCGACGATCACGCTTTGCTGCGGGTTGGTCTCGAAGCCGTTGACGACCGTGTCGAGCCCTTCGAAGCTGTCGACCACCACCTGCGAGGCGAAGCCTTCGTAGAAGCGGGTGAACGAGCTGTGCGAGCGGTCGGTGTCGAAGCCCGTGAAAGGGCGGCTGTGGTCGATGAAGTACTGCGCCAGCACGCGCGCCGTGACCGACTTGCCGACACCGCCTTTTTCGCCGCCGATGAAATTGATGGAGCTCATGAGTTGCTGCTGCCTCGAATGGGTTGAGGGGTGGAGGGCGGATTCATTCTAGGGGCCAGTTTTTTTCTACTTGCCGCGCTTTGCCATGGCTTGCAGCAAGGGATGTGCCTGCAAGCGCTGCTGCAGCCGTTTCTTCCACGGCGCCGGCAGCGCCGAGGCGTCGATCATTGCAGGCCATCTGTCGCGGGCCAGCCGTGCGGTGTCGGCGACGACACGGCGCACGAGCGGCTCGTGCAGCCCGGCCGAGAAGCAGAAGGCGCGCACGTTGGCGGGCGTGAACAGGGCGGTGCGCCTGGCCGGGGCCGCCGGCTCCGTCAACAGCGGCAGCGCGTGGCCGTCCACACCCTGCAGCGCGGCGTACGCGACGATGTCGTAGGCCGGCGCGAATCGCGGCGCAACGCCGTCGGGGTACAGCACGCCGAAGTTCTTGAGATGCGCATCGGGGTTGCCGAGCAGGTCGTTCACCACGAGCCGCCGCAGGAGTTCGAGCACCGCTTCCTCGCCCAGCGACGGAAACGCGCGCATCGCGAGCGCCATGTCGAGGTAGCTGCCGCTGTACTTGCGCATCGGGTCGATCGCCAGCACCTGCGCGAAGTCTTCGAAATGGATGCGGCGCGCGCCATCGCGGTCGAATCGCGTGACCGCCAGGAATTCGGGCTCGTCGGGCAGCGCATAGCTGTGCTCCGCGGCAATGGCCGAGAGCGGGGCGAGTTCCGCATGGCAAACCTCGACGCCTGCCGCGCCAGCCATCTGCAGCGACAGCATTTCGAGCTGCGGCATGTGCGGCCGGCCGGCAACTGGCAGCTTGGCGATCACCCGGGTGCTTGCGCCGGCCCGCGTGCGGGCCACGTACCGCCCGCCTTGGCGGCGCAGGCCCAGCTTGGGCTGCACGCCCGAAACCGATATGCCTTGCGGCATCGGCAGTTCGACCACGGACATTTCCAGTGCATCCTGGTCCTGCGTGATGAGGCGCTGCAATGTGCCGCGGTCCACCGACACGGGCCGGGCACTCACTGCGCCGGGCAGGTCGCCGCCGCAGGCAGCGAGCAGTTCGAAATGATCGTTCTCGCGGCAGCCGCGCAACTGTGCGATGTGGCTGCGCAGCACGCCTTCGGGCAGCAGGTTCTGGAAAAACCCCGGCAGCTGGCCACCCTGGGCGTTGAACAGCGGGTTCTTGACGTCGCTCCACAGCGCCGACTGGGCCGCCGGGTCGCTCGCCACCATCGAGAGCGACAGCACTTCGGGCGGCGGATTGGCGACCAGCTCGGGCTCCGCGACGAAGCGGCACAGGTCGGCGTATTGGAACAGCTTGCCGAAGCGGCGTGTGCCGAGCGAAATCTCGAGGATCTTGACGTTCATGGTGGCGAACGGCGCTTGATGTAGGGCGGGGCGGGCGCCTGCGCCACTGCACGGCCCACGCGCGTGGTCACGGGGCGATAGCCGGGATCGGTGGCCGTGGTTTCGCCGAAGCCCTTCGGCGCAAGCTGCAGTTCGAGCCCCAGTGCATCGACCAGCGCCAGCAGGGACGACAGCTGCGGGTTGCCTCGCAGGCTCAGGGCGTTGCGCACGGAGCGCTCGGTGAGGCCCGAGCGCAGCGCGATCTCGGCATTCGAGATGCCGGCAGCCTCGCGGCGGGCGGCCAGGGCAGTGACGAGTTCCTGCTTGTTCACGGAAATATATTACCGCAAATTAAATTTCGGGAAATATCTTTCCGTAGGCTTCCTTGCTTCTTCCATGGATTTACTTGGGTATCAGCGTGAAGAAGGGCATCACCACGCCCATCACCCAGTTCTGGCCGAAGTCGAGTGCCGCCCGGCGGTATTTCTCGTCGGCCTGCGCAGCCAGCAGGTCGAGCCGCGCCACGACCTTCGACAGTTCGCGGTCCGCCACGAGGTTGCGGCCGCGGTCGCTGATTTCGGTGGCCAGCAGCAGTGGCTGGCCATCGGGGCCGGCCTTGGAGGAAATGAGCCAGAGGGAGATCTCGAAGTTGCGCGCGGCCCTGAAGCTGTTCTCGGCGTTGATGCCGTCGATCATGGTCTGGTCCCAGGTGTCGCCGTTGGCCTGCTTGAGCATGGTGGCCCAGCCGTACACCAGCGCCGCGACGCGGTCGCCCGGGTAGCCCTGCGGCCCGGTGTCGAAAGCCAGGCGGATGGCGTCGATGCCGGTGGCGCCCTTCAATTCAGGCAGGGGCGGCCCCTTGAGCACAGCATCCCAGGCGCGCTGGGCGGCTTCGTCCATGCTGACGGCTGACTTGCGCCATTCGCGCGGGTTGCGCTTGTACAGCGTGCTTTGCACGCGACGCACCGACTGCAGGTTGTCGCGCAGCGACAGGTTGGCGATGCGGTTGGCGCCAGACTGCATCCATTCGTGGCTGCTGTAGGGCTCGGCGCGCTGGGTGTCGCGCGTCGACGAGCAGCCTGCAAGGCCAAGCAGAACAGCCGTGCCCGCCAAGATGCCTCCTAGGAGGCAGGTACGTCGCATGGCGAGGGGAGAAACCAGGGAATCGCTCATGCCCTGACGTTATCATCCACGGCTGGGGCGGCGGCCTGCTGCAAGCTGCAGGCCCGTGCAATTTTCCTTACAAATCAATACCTTGGCGCCAGAGCCAAGCAGGCCGACAAGTCGTGCGTCTTAATTCCATCAAGCTTTCGGGCTTCAAGTCGTTCGCCGAACCCACCAACTTCCTGCTGCCGGGCCAACTGGTGGGCGTCGTCGGGCCGAACGGCTGTGGCAAGTCGAACATCATGGACGCGGTGCGCTGGGTGCTCGGCGAGTCGCGTGCGTCGGAGTTGCGCGGCGAGTCGATGCAGGACGTGATCTTCAACGGCACGACCACCCGCAAGCAGGCCAGCCGTTCGAGCGTGGAACTGGTGTTCGACAACGCCGACCACCGCGCTGGCGGCCAATGGAACCAGTTCGGCGAAATCGCCGTGCGCCGCGTGCTCACGCGCGACGGCACCAGCAGCTACTACATCAACAACCAGCCGGTGCGCCGCCGCGACGTGCAGGACGTGTTCCTGGGCACCGGCCTCGGGCCCCGTGCCTACGCCATCATCGGCCAGGGCACCATCAGCCGGATCATCGAATCGAAGCCCGAGGAACTGCGCCTGTTCCTTGAAGAGGCCGCGGGCGTGTCCAAGTACAAGGAACGCCGCCGCGAAACCGAAAACCGCCTGGGCGACACGCGCGAGAACCTCACGCGGGTCGAGGACATTCTTCGCGAGCTCAACGCCAATCTCGAAAAGCTCGAGAAGCAGGCCGAGGTGGCTGCGCGCTACAACATGCTGCAGGGCGACGCCACGAAGAAGCAGCATCAGCTGTGGTTCTTGAAGCGCAGCGAAAGCAACGCCGACCAGGCCAAGATCAAGTTCGATTCCGAAAAGGCGATCAACGACCTCGAATCGCGCACGGCCGATCTGCGCCACATCGAAGCCGAACTCGAAACCGTGCGCCAGGCCCACTACGGCGCCGGCGACCAGGTCAACCAGGCGCAGGGCAAGCTCTACGAGGCCAGCGCCGAAGTCGGCCGGCTCGAGGGCGAGATCCGCTTCGTGGTCGAAGGGCGTCAGCGCGTCGAGCAGCGCCTGGTGCAACTGCGCGAGCAGATGGGCCAGTGGGGCCGCCGCCGCGAAGAGGCCGAGGCCGAGATCGAAACGCTGGCCGGTGCCGGGGTGGACGCCGAGGAGCAGGCCATTTTGCTGGCCGCCCAGCTCGAAGAGCACGACGCACGCATGCCCGAACTCGAGGAAGCCGTGCAGCGCGCCCAGGACGAGGCCAACACGCAGCGCACGACCGTGTCGCAGGTACAGCAGCAGATCCAGGTGCTGGCCGCCGATCAGCGCAACATCGAAGAGCAAAGCCGCCAGCTCACGCAGCGCAGCGAGCGCCTGCGCGCCGACCAGAACGCGCTGGCCGCGCCCGACGAAGCCCGCCTGCTCGAGATGCAGGAGCAGCACGCCATGGCGCAGGAAGCCGCGAGCGAAGCCGACGCCCGACTGCACGAACTGCAGGAAGCCGTGCCGCAGCTCGACGACGACCGCCGCGCGAAGCAGCAGGCCGTCAACACCGAGGGCGCCCGTCATGCCGAGTTCTCGGCCCGCCTCGAAGCGCTGCGCGCGCTGCAGGAAAAGGTCAAGACCGACGGCAAGCTGGCGCCCTGGCTCGCCAAGCACGGACTCGACGGCCTGCAGGGCCTGTGGAGCCGCATCCACGTCGAGCAGGGCTGGGAAAACGCGCTCGAAGCCGCGCTGCGCGAACGCCTGGGTGCGCTCGAAGTCAGCCGCCTGGAGATGGTGCGCGCCTTCGGCAACGATGCGCCGCCCGCCAAGCTTGCCTTCTACAGCCCGCCGGCCGCCGGAGCGCCCGAAGGCACGGCCGCGCTGCCGCGCCTGTCCAGCCTGCTTCGCCTGAACGATGCCGGCCAGCAGGCCCTGCTGAACGGCTGGCTGCATGGCTGCTACACCGCCGCGAGCTTCGAGGAGGCGCTGGCCCAGCGCGCCACACTGCAGCCCGGTGAAGTCATCTACGTGCAGAGCGGCCACGCCGTGTCCTCGCACAGCGTCAACTTCTACGCACCCGATTCCGAACAGGCCGGCATGCTGGCCCGCCAGCAGGAAATGGAAAACCTGGAGCGCCAGCTGCGCGCCCAGACACTCATCAACGAAGAAGCGCGTACGGCCTTGGTTCGCGCCGAAGCCGCCTACGCCGATGCCGCACAGCGCCTCGTGACCGCACGTCGCGAAGCCGCCGAGACCCAGTCGCGCGCGCACGAACTGCAGGTCGAGACCCTGCGCATGACGCAGCTCGCCGAGCAGACCCGCGCGCGTAGCCAGCAGCTGGCCGCCGACCTCGGCGAAGTCGATGCGCAGCTCGAGGAACTGCAGGAGAGGCGCATCGCCGCCGAAGGCCGATTCGAAGAGCTCGACATGCAGCTGGCCGACAGCCAGGAGCGCCACGCGCAACTCGACGAGCGCGTGATCGAAGCCGGCCGCGCGCTGAGCGCGAGCCGCGAGCAGCACCGCAGCCTCGAGCGCCAGGCGCAGGAAGCGACCTTCTCGCAGCGCACGCTCGAAGCCCGCCGCGGGGAGCTCAACCGCTCCATCGAAACCGCGGCGCAGCAGACCGTGGCACTGACCGACGAAGACGAGCGCGCCCGAGCCGAACTGGCCCGGCTGTCCGATGCCGCTGCGCAGGCCGGCCTGCAGGATGCCCTGTCGCTCAAGCTCGAACGCGAAGCCGCGCTGGGCTCGGCGCGCAGCCAGTACGACGACCTCACGCTCAAGCTGCGCGCCAGTGACGAGCGCCGCCTGCAGCTCGAACGCGAACTCGATCCGCTGCGCCAGCGCATCACCGAGTTCCAGTTGAAGGAACAGGCCGCGCGCCTGGGCGTCGAGCAGTACCAGCAGCTGCTCGACGATGCCGGCGCCGACCTCGAAGCCATCGAGCAATCGATCGAAACCGACAAGGTCAAGCTCACGGGCCTGCAAGGCGAAATCGACCGCCTCAACCGCGAAGTGGTCGCGCTCGGCGCGGTGAACCTGGCGGCGCTCGACGAACTCGCCATCGCGAGCGAACGCAAGACCTTCCTCGACGCACAGTCGGCCGACCTGAACGAGGCCATCGGCACGCTCGAAGACGCCATCCGCAAGATCGACGCCGAAACGCGCGACCTGCTCGGCGGTACCTTCAAGGTCGTCAACGAGCACTTCAGCCGCATGTTCCCCGAGCTGTTCGGCGGCGGCAACGCCAAGCTGATGATGACGGGCGACGAAATCCTCGACTCCGGCGTGCAGGTGATGGCGCAGCCCCCGGGCAAGAAGAACCAGACCATCCACCTGCTCTCGGGCGGCGAGAAGGCGCTCACGGCCATTGCGCTCGTGTTCGCCATCTTCCAGCTCAACCCGGCCCCTTTCTGCCTGCTTGACGAAGTGGACGCGCCGCTGGACGACGCCAACACCGAGCGCTATGCCAAACTCGTGACAGCCATGAGCCGCGAAACCCAGTTCCTCTTCATCAGCCACAACAAGATCGCCATGGAAATGGCCGAGCAGCTGATCGGCGTGACGATGCAGGAGCAGGGCGTGTCGCGCATCGTTGCGGTCGACATGGAGTCGGCGGTCTCGATGGTCGAAGCCGCGTAAGCCGAGCGGCACCCATGAGCAGCCTCACTCTCGCCCTGACCATCCTCGGCGGCCTCGTTCTCGCGGCCGTCGTTGCCTACAACACGCTGATGTCACGCCGCAATGCGCCGCGCCAGCCCGACGCGATCGACGTCGCGCTCGATGAAGCCGAGCGCGCTTTGGCGGCGAGCGGCGGCGGCATGGAGCCGATGCTGCATGCCGATCCGCACCAGATGCAGGGTGCCGACCGCCACGAACCGCTGTTCGACCCCGACCTGCCGGCGCCCAGCGGCGTGCCCGTGGCGACCGGCGAACGCCGCGGCGGGCTCGACCCGCTGATCGACGTGATCGCACCGATCTCGCTCGATGGCCTCGCCTCGGGCGATGCCGCCATCGCCGCCATGCCGCCGACACGGCGCGCGGGCAGCAAGCCGGTGGCCATCGAAGGCCTGAATGAACACACCGGCCAGTGGGAGCCGCCCGTGGCCGGCCAGCGCTACAGCGCTTTCCAGGTCGGCGTGCAGCTGGCCAACCGCACGGGTGCGCTCAACGAGATCGAATACTCCGAATTCGTGGTCAAGGCGCAGGCCTTCGCCGATGCCGTCAACGGCGCGCCCGAATTCCCCGAGATGCTCGACGAAGTGGCGCGCGCCCGCGAGCTCGACCAGTTCGCGAGCGCGCACGATGCGCAGCTCGGTTTTGTCCTGCGCGCATTGCATGCGGCCTGGAGTCCGGGCTATGTGCAGCAGAACGCGGCGCGGCTCGGCTTCGTGGCCGGCATCATCCCGGGGCGCATGGTGCTGCCGACCAGCGAAGCCGGCTTGCCGCCGATCCTCGGGCTGGCTTTCGACACGCAAGCGGCGCTGGCCGACGACCCGGCCCAGTCGGCCATTCGCGAGCTCAGCCTGAGCCTCGATGTGCCGCAGGTCGACCGTGGCGAAGAGCCGTTCCGCCGCATGCGCGAAGCCGCCGCCACGCTGGCGCGCGAGATGGACGGCGTGGTCACCGACAGCGACGGCCAGCTGCTGCGCGACGAAACCATGGACGTGATCGGCGCCGACCTCGAGCAGCTCTACGACACGCTCGATGCGCGCGACCTTGCGGCGGGCTCGCCGCTGGCGCGGCGCCTCTTCAGCTAACAACTCCGACCTTCGGGAGACACCATGACGACGCGCGACGAAGCGGCACGCGAAGCCGCCGCACTGAGCGAGCAGCTCCACCGCCACGCCCATCTCTACTACGTGCTCGACACGCCCGAACTGCCGGATGCGGCGTACGACAAGTTGTTCCAGCGCCTGCAGGCGATCGAAACCGAGTTTCCCGACCTGCGCACGCCCGATTCACCGACGCAGCGGGTGGGGGGCAAGGTGCTCGACGGTTTCCTCAAGGTGCGCCACAAGGTGCCGATGCTGTCGATCCGAACCGAGACCGACATCACGCCCGGCGGCGCGAGCGCCTTCGACGCGCGCGTGCGCAAGGAGCTGGGCCTGCCCGAGGACGGGCCGCAGGTCGCATACGTCTGCGAGCTGAAATTCGATGGCCTTGCCATGAACCTGCGCTACGAGAACGGCGTGCTGGTGCAGGCCGCCACGCGCGGTGACGGCGAGGTGGGCGAAGACGTTACGCAGAACATCCGCACCGTGCGCGAGATTCCGCTGCGCCTCAACGGTACGGCGCCGCCCGTGGTCGAGGTGCGCGGCGAGGTCTACATGAAGCGCGCCGATTTCGACGCGCTCAACGAGCGCCAGCGCCAGAAGATCGCGGATGGGCAGAAGAACGAGAAGGTGTTTGTCAACCCGCGCAATGCCGCTGCCGGCGCGGTGCGCCAACTCGACCCGGCGATTGCCGCGGCGCGGCCCCTGAGCTTCTTTGCCTACGGGCTGGGCGAGGTGACGCCAGCGGCCGAGGGTGGACCCGACTGCCCGACGCAATTCGACTGGCTGCAGCAGTTCCACGCATGGGGTTTTCCCGTGGCCACACAGACGGCACGCGCGACGGGTGCCATCGAGCTCATCGCCTTCCACGAGAACATCGGCCGCCAGCGCGACGCGTTGCCCTATGACATCGACGGCGTGGTCTACAAGGTCGACAGCATCGAGCTGCAGCGGCAACTGGGCTTTGTCTCGCGCGAACCGCGCTGGGCCGTGGCGCACAAGTACCCGGCGCAGGAGCAGCTGACCGAGGTGGTCGGCATCGAGATCCAGGTCGGGCGCACCGGCAAGCTCACGCCGGTGGCCAAGCTCGCGCCGGTGTTCGTCGGCGGCGTGACCGTGACCAATGCCACGCTGCACAACGAGGACGAGGCGCGCCGCAAGGACGTGCGCGTAGGCGACACGGTGATCGTGCGCCGTGCCGGCGACGTGATTCCGGAAGTGGTCGGCGTGGCACCGGACAGCCTGGCCAAGCCCGACGACCAGCGCGGCGCAGTCTTCACCATGCCGCACAAGTGCCCCGTGTGCGATTCGGAAGCCGTGCGCGAGGAGGGCGAGGTCGACTACCGCTGCAGCGGCGGCTTGTTCTGCGCGGCGCAGCGCAAGGAGGCCATCCTGCATTTCGCGGCGCGGCGTGCGGTGGATGTCGACGGACTGGGCGACAAGCTGGTCGAGCAACTGGTCGATGCCAACCTGATTCGCACCTTGCCCGATCTCTACAAGCTCGGGTTCGTCACGCTGGCGGGCCTCGATCGCATGGCCGAAAAGTCGGCGAAGAACCTGGTCGACGCGCTCGAGGCCTCGAAGAAGACCACGCTGCCGCGCTTCCTGTTCGGCCTTGGCATCCGCCACGTGGGCGAAACCACCGCGAAGGACCTGGCCAAGCACTTCGGCAAGCTCGACGCGATCATGGACGCGAGCGAGGAGCAACTGCTCGAAGTGAACGACGTGGGCCCGGTGGTGGCGCAAAGCCTGCGCACCTTCTTCGATCAGCCGCACAACCGCGAAGTGGTCGAGCAATTGCGCGCCTGCGGCCTGAGCTGGGAAGAGGGCGAGCCCGCCGCCAGGGCGCCGAAGCCTTTGGCGGGTCTGACCTTCGTCATCACCGGCACGCTTCCTACGCTGAGCCGCGACGAAGCGAAGGATAAGTTGGAGACAGCCGGTGCCAAGGTCTCCGGCTCGGTCAGCAAGAAGACCCATTACCTCGTAGCCGGCGAAGAGGCCGGGAGCAAGCTCGACAAGGCGCGTGAGAACGGCGTCGAGATCATCGATGAGGCGCGTATGCTGGAGATACTCGCCAACGGTGTTCCGGCGGAATGAGCCACAGAGGTGGCGACAGGCCCTTTACCGGCCGTTACGCGACTTCATCGGAGCGCAGTCAACAGGGTCTACAACCTGGCGTTGAAAACCAATCGAAGGCCACAAGGAGTCCCTCATGCAAAAAATTCGTGTTCTTGGTGCCAGCGTCGCGCTCGGCGGCGTTGTGCTGCTGAGCGGCTGCGTGGGCGTGCCCGCCGATCCCTACTATGGTGGCGGCTACTCGTCGGGGCCTTACTACAGCGAACCGTCGCCCGTGGTCGTTTCGCCAGCGCCGGTCTACATCCAGGGTGGCGGCTACTACGAGCAGCGGCGTCCGTACTACTACGACCGCGACCGTCCGTACTACGGCCGGCCGGGCTATCCGGCCGCGCGTCCTGTCTATCCGAATCCCGGCGTGGTCGGGCGGCAGCCCGGCAACTGGGGCGGTGGCCGGCAGGGCGTCGCACCGCGTCCGCCCGTTACTGGCGGAGGACCGGGCTCCATCCCGACGCCGCCGCGCGGCAATGCGCGCCTGTGGACTTCGCCGGACTCCAAGACCCAGACGCCTCCCTGATCGCGGCGGCTCCGGGGCTGTCGCGATAATCCCGCCATGGCCATCCGCGAAATTCTGAAAATGGGCGACCCCCGGCTGCTGCGCATTGCGCAGCCCGTGGCCGCCTTCGACACCGATGAACTGCACCTGCTGGTGCGCGACATGTTCGAAACCATGCATGCGGTCAACGGTGCCGGCCTCGCCGCACCACAGATTGGCGTGGACCAGCAACTCGTGATCTTCGGCACCGATGTCGTGAATCCACGCTATCCCGATGCGCCACCGGTGCCGCGCACCGTGCTGCTCAATCCCGTCATCACGCCGCTGAACGACGAGGAGGAAGAGGGCTGGGAAGGATGCCTGTCGGTGCCGGGCCTGCGCGGCGTGGTGCCGCGCTTCGCCAACATCCGCTATACCGGGTTCGATCCCTACGGCGACCCGATCAACCGGGTCGCCACCGGCTTTCATGCGCGCGTGGTGCAGCATGAAGTCGATCATCTGCTGGGCAAGCTGTACCCGATGCGGGTGCGCGATTTCTCGCGCTTCGGCTACACCGAGGTCCTGTTTCCGGGCCTCGATGCGGCTGACGACGATTGATTTGCTCTAGTTGTACTTGCTGCTCAGTGCGAAGCGGCCTCCGCCCATGAAGGCCAGGGCGAGCGCCGCGAACAGGAACATGCCCTGCGTTTCCAGTGCCCAGCCGCCTTGCTTGCCGAGCGAGGTGAAGTCCTTCGTGTGGACCAGCGCGAAAGCCACGAGCATGTTGATCGCGACGATCCATGCCGCCGGCCGCGTGTAGAGGCCGACGATCAGCAGCACTGGCGCCACCACCTCACCGATATAGACCAGGTAGGCCAGCGCGCCCGGCAGCCCATGCTGGGCCAGCATGCCGGAGATGAAGCCGACGCCGCCCTTGAGCTTGGCGATGCCGTGCAACAGGATCAGGACGCCAAGCGCGACGCGCAGGATGAACTTGCCGGTGTCGTCTGATTTGACCATTTGTGTGGATTCCAGTTGAGAGTGATTCGAGGGTCGTATGGTAGTGACCCTGTGGCTGCTTCGGGCACCGGATTTTGGTTGACCGACGCGCATATGCATCCAACCCGGAGTTCTTTGGCAGAGTCCGGTTCGGCCCGTACACTGCCTTTTGCTTACTGTTGAGGAGAACACCAATGAACAATCGTTTCCGCCCGGCATTGCTTGCCGCCGCCTCCGTCATCGCACTCGCCGCTGCCGCGCCGGCCTTCGCCGGCAAGACGCTCGACGCGGTCAAGCAGCGTGGCACCGTCAAGTGCGGCGTGACCAACGGCGTGGCGGGCTTCTCCGCACCCGACACCCAGGGCAACTGGTCGGGCCTCGACGTCGACACCTGCCGCGCCATTGCTGCGGCCGTGCTCGGCGACGGCAAGAAGGTCGACTTCGTGCCGCTCAATTCGCAGCAGCGCTTCTCGGCCCTGCAGGCTGGCGAAATCGATATCCTCGCGCGCAACACCACCTGGACACTCACGCGCGACGCCTCGCTGGGCTTCAACTTCACGACCATCACCTACTACGACGGCCAGGGCTTCCTGGTGCCGAAGAAGCTCAAGGTGACGAGCGCCAAGCAGCTCAAGAACGCGACCATCTGCACGCAGTCGGGCACCACCAACGAGAAGAACGTGTCGGACTATTTCCGCGCGCAGAACATCCCGGTGAAGACTGTCGTCTTCGAAAGCTTCGAGGCTTCGTTCAAGGCTTTCTTCTCGGGCCGCTGCCAGGCCTTCACGACCGACGCCTCGGCGCTGGCCGGCCTGCGCAACAAGGAAGCGCCGAACCCCGACGACTACGTCATCCTGCCCGAGCTGATCTCCAAGGAGCCGCTCGCGCCGCTGGTGCGCCGCGGCGACGACGAGTGGTTCGCCATTGCCAAGTGGGTGCCCAACGCGCTCATCGAGGCCGAGGAATTCGGCGTCACGCAGGCCAATGCCGACGAGCTCAAGGCCAACAGCAAGGACCCGGCGCAGCAGCGCCTGGTCGGCACCGGTGAAGACCTGGGCAAGCTGCTGGGCCTCGACAAGGACTGGTCGTTCCGCGCCATCAAGGCCGTGGGCAACTATGGCGAGATGTTCGAGCGCAACGTCGGACCGAAGTCGGTGCTCAAGCTGCCTCGCGGCTCCAACAACCTCTGGAACAAGGGCGGCCTGATCTACGCACCTCCGGTTCGATGAGCCGGGAGGCCTCGCGGCGCGGCGCTTGGCTGGCCTGGCTCGTCCAGGCGCTGCTGGTGCTGGCCGTCGTGGCCGGCGCGGTCTGGGTCGTGCACCATGCGCTCGAGGTGCTGCGTGCGCGCGGCGTGCGCTCCGGCTTTGACTTTCTCACCGAGCCCGCGGGCTTCTCGATCAGCGAAGGCTGGCTGGACTTCGACGCGAGCCAGCCATTCTGGCGTGCGTTTCTTGCGGGCCTGATCAACACGGTGCGCGCGGCGGTGCCGGCGGCCATCTTCTCGGTCGTGCTCGGCACGCTCGTCGGCATCGGCCGGCTGGCGCCGCACGTGCTGCTGCGCGGCATCTGCACCGCATACGTCGAGCTGCTGCGCAACGTGCCGCTGCTGGTGCAGTTGCTGATGCTGGCCTTTGCGATGGCCAACCTGCTGCCCGACCCGACGGAGCCTGTTCGGTTGCTGCCCGGCGTGTGGCTCAGCAAGGGTGGCCTCAGCGTGCCTTGGCCCGTGGTGGGCGAGGGCGGCTGGTGGCCCACACATTTCGAGTTTCCCGAGCGTGGCGCCTTCGGCGTGAGCGGCGGCGCTGCGCTGAGCCCCGAGTACGTGACCATCGTGGCGGGCCTGACCTTTTATTCAGCCGCGTTCGTGGCGGAGATCGTGCGCGCGGGCATCCTGTCGGTCTCGCAGGGCCAGGTGCTCGCGGGGCAGGCGCTGGGCCTGTCGCCGGTGCAGCAGCTCCGCATCGTGATCCTGCCGCAGGCGCTGCGGGTGATCGTGCCTTCGCTCACCAACCAGCTGCTGAGCCTCACCAAGAACTCGTCGCTCGCTGTGGCCGTGGGCTATCCGGAACTGGTGTCGGTGGCCAATACCACCATCGGCTCGAATGGCCGGGCCTTCGAGTGCATCGCGATCATCATGGCGGTCTACCTGCTGTTGTCGCTGCTGATCTCCTTCGGCATGAACCGCTACAACGCACGCGTTGCATTGCGAGGCTGGCGATGAGGAACGTCGCGCAAGGGCCCATCGTGTGGCGCAGCGAACTCTGGGGTTCGCCGCTGCGGGCACTGGCGACGGTGCTGTTGCTGGCGCTGCTCGCGTGGGGCGGCTTCCACGCCGTCGAGTGGGGCATCGTGCATGCGGTGTTCCGGCCCGATGCCGAGGCTTGCCGGGCCGTGCAACATGGCGCCTGCTGGGGCGTGGTGGCCGAGAAGTGGCGTCCGATGCTGTTCGGGCGCTTTCCGTATGAAGAGCAATGGCGCCCGGCGATCGCGGTCGTCGTGCTGTCCGCCGTTACGCTGCTCAGCGCCTGGCCGCGGAGCTGGCGCTGGTGGCTCGTGCCGCTGTGGATCGGCGCGCTGCTGCTGTTCGTGCTGCTGATGCGTGGCGGCGTCCTGGGACTGAGCCATGTGCCGACGAGCCGCTGGGGCGGCCTGCCGCTGACCATCGGGCTCGCGGTGGTGGGGCTGGCGCTGGCCTTTCCGCTCGCACTATTGCTGGCGCTCGGTCGCCGCTCGGGCTGGCCTGTGGTGCGCACGCTGAGTGCGAGCTACATCGAGCTGGTGCGCGGCGTACCGCTGATCTCGGTGCTGTTCATGGCCTCGTTCCTGTTGCCGCTGCTGTGGCCGGCCGGATGGCAGCCCGATGTGCTGGTGCGCGTGCTCGCGGGGCTCACGCTGTTCGTGGCGGCGTATCTGGCCGAGATCATCCGCGGCGGCTTGCAGGCCGTGCCCCGCGGGCAGACCGAAGTGGCGATGGCGCTGGGCTTTGGCCGCTGGCCGGTGCAGCGCGACATCGTGCTGCCGCAGGCGCTGCGCCTCGTGGTGCCCGCACTGACCAACAGCGTGGTCGGTACGCTGAAAGACACCTCGCTCGTCACCGTGGTCGGCCTGTTCGAGTTGACCGGTGCGCTGGGCCTGGCGCTGGGCGGCGATCCGACGTGGCGGCCGTTCTACCTCGAGGGCTATCTCTTCATCGCGGCCGTGTACTGGGTGCTGTGTTTCGGGCTCTCCCGCTACAGCGTGTGGCTTGAAAAACGCCTGTCGGCCGCGCCTTGAGCCCGGCGGCGGCAGGCTCCTGTACACTCCGGGCCTTCATGCCGAGCAACAATTCCCACCCCGCATCCAACGCAGCCCTGATGGCTCGCATGATGCCGCCTGCCTCCGCGCAGGCGATGGTCGTTGCTCGAATGATTACCACCATTACCACCGCGGCCACCTGAGCACGCGCAGGTGGCCGTTCCGGCAGCCACCTGGTGTATCGCTCTCTCCCCGAACGAATGAACCCAGCTCTGGCAGCTGGGTTTTGTTTTTTCGTCTGGAGATGTCCATGTACCGCGATCCCGTTGAATCCCTCGAGCCCCTGCACAGCCGCCCTGCGCTGAACCGTACCCTGCGCGTGGGGATGATCGGTATCGGAACCGTGGGCTCGGGCACCTTCCGCGTGCTCGTGCGCAACCAGGCCGACATCGCGGCGCGGGCCGGCCGGGCTATCGAACTGGTGGTCGTTGCCGCGCGCAACCTGGGGCGCGCCGCCGGCATCGTGGGAGAGCGCGTTGCGCTCACGGCCGACCCGATGCAGGTCGCCACGCACCCCGACGTCGATGTGGTCGTGGAGGTGGCCGGTGGCACCGGGCCCGCACGCGACTGGGTGCTGGCCGCCATCGCGCATGGCAAGCACGTGGTCACGGCCAACAAGGCATTGCTCGCGGTGCACGGCGCCGAGATCTTCGCCGCCGCGCGAAAACAGGGCGTGGCCGTGGCCTACGAGGGGGCGGTGGCCGTGAGCATTCCCATCGTCAAGGCGCTGCGCGAAGGCCTTGCGGCCAACCGCATCGAGTGGGTGGCCGGCATCATCAACGGCACCACCAATTTCATCCTGAGCAAGATGCGCGATGAAGGCCTGGACTTCGCCGCCGCGCTCGCGCAAGCCCAGGCGCTGGGCTATGCGGAGGCCGACCCGAGCTTCGACATCGAAGGCATCGACGCTGCGCACAAGCTGTCTTTGCTGGCCGCCAACGCCTTCGGCATGCCGCTGCGCTTCGCCGATGTGCAAGTGGAGGGCATCACCGCCCTGCAAGGGCTGGACGTGGCCTGCGCGGAGCAACTGGGCTACCGCATCAAGCTGCTGGGCGTGGCGCGCCGGCAGGCCGACGGCGTGGAACTGCGCGTGCAGCCCTCGCTGGTGCCGGCCGACCACCTGATGGCCCATGTGAAAGGTTCGATGAACGCCGTCATGGTCAAGAGCGATGCGGCGGGCCTGACGATGTACTACGGTGCGGGCGCCGGTTCGGAGCAGACGGCCTCGGCGGTGATTGCCGATCTCGTGGATGTGGCGCGGCTCGACGGCGTGAATGCCGCGCAGCACGTGCCGCACCTCGGTGTGCATGAGCATGCGACGAATGCCCTGGCGGTGTTGCCGCGTGCCGCCGTGCACACCTCGCACTACCTGCGGGTGCCGGTGCGCGCCGTCAGCCAGATCCAGGCGGTCACGGCCTGCCTCGCTGAGCAGAAGGTGCCGGTGCGCCAGGTCGCGCTGGCGGCTGAACGCCCTGGCGTCGGCCCGCAGGTGCTGGTGCTGACCGCGCCCGTGGAGCAGGGCACGCTGGACCTTGCCGTGCATGCGTTGCAGGCGCGTTCCGAGGTGGCAGGCGCGGTGGCGACGCTGTGCGTGGAACTGCTGGAAGGCTGAGCCACGAACGCCGCGAGCGAAGCGCGCAGATCGTCGCCCGGGTTCAGCCGCAGCACCGGCGCCTGCATTCCTTCAGGGCGCCGACAGCGCCCCGTCCACCACCTGCTGCGCTTCTTCGAGAATGCGCGCGAGGTGGTCCTTGCCCTTGAAGCTCTCGCCGTAGATCTTGTAGATGTTCTCGGTGCCGGAAGGCCGCGCCGCGAACCAGCCGCTCTCTGTCACGACCTTCACGCCACCGATGGCCGCGCCATTGCCCGGCGCATGACTCAGCACGTTGACGATCCGGTTGCCCGCCAGTTCGGTCGAGCGGATCTGCTCGGGCGACAGGCTCGACAACCGCTTCTTCTGCTCGACAGTGGCCGCCGCATCTACGCGATCTGACACCGGCTGGCCCAGCGCCTGCGTCAGTGCGGCGTAGCGCTCGCCGGGGTCGCGCCCGGTGCGTGCGGCGATCTCGGCCGAGAGCAGGGCGGGCACGAGGCCGTCCTTGTCGGTGGTCCACACCGAGCCGTCCTTGCGCAGGAAGGTCGCGCCCGCGCTTTCTTCGCCGCCAAAGGCCAGCGACGCGTCGACCAGCCCGTCGACGAACCACTTGAAGCCCACCGGGACCTCGTACAGCCTGCGCCCGAGCCGCGCCGTCACGCGGTCGATCATCTGGCTGCTGACCACCGTCTTGCCGACCGCCGCCTGCGCCGGCCATTGCGGGCGGTGCGTGTAGAGGTAGTCGATCATCACCGCGAGGTAACTGTTCGGCTGCATCAGGCCCGTGCTGCCCGCCACGATGCCGTGGCGGTCGTGGTCGGTGTCGCAGGCGAAGGCGATGCCGAAGCGGCCCTGCAGTTCGATCAGCTTGTGCATCGCGTCGGGCGACGAGGGGTCCATGCGGATGCGGCCGTCCCAGTCGAGCGACATGAAGCGGAAGGTCGGGTCGACCTCCTGGCTCAGCACCTTCAGGCGCGAAAGCTTGTAGCGCTCGGCAATCGCGGGCCAGTAGTGCACGCCGGCGCCGCCCAGCGGGTCGACGCCCAGGTCGATGTTCACGCCGCGAATGGCATCCATGTCGAGCACCTGCGCCAGGTCTTCGACATAGGTGTTCAGGTAGTCGTGCCGGTGCGTGGTCGAGGCGCGCAGCGCCTGCGCGAGCGGCATGCGCTTCACGCCTTCGAGCCCGTTGGCCAGCATCCTGTTGGCCGCCGCCTCGACGGTCGAGGTGATGTCGGTGCCCGCCGGTCCACCGTTCGGCGGGTTGTACTTGAAGCCGCCGCTCTCGGGTGGATTGTGCGAGGGCGTGATGACGATGCCGTCGGCCAGCCCCCCGGTGCTGCTGGTGCGCCCCCGGTTGTAGACGAGGATCGCGTGCGACACGGCCGGCGTCGGCGTGTATTCGTCGTCCTTCGAGATCATCAGCTCGACGCCATTGGCCGCGAGCACTTCGACCGCGCTGTTGAAGGCCGGCGTCGACAGCGCATGCGTGTCGATGCCCAGGAACAGCGGCCCATCGATGCCGTTCTGCTTGCGGTAGTCGCAGATCGCCTGGCTGATCGCCAGCACGTGCCATTCGTTGAACGCATCGTCGAACGAGGAGCCGCGGTGCCCCGAAGTGCCGAAGGCCACGCGCTGGCTGGGCACCGACGGATCGGGCCGTCCGGTGTAGTAGGCGGAGATCAGGCGCGGTACGTTAACCAGCAGTTCGATCGGTGCGGGCTTTCCCGCGAGAGGGTTGGTTGCTTGGCTCATGCAGATGGAAAGTCGAGGTTGATGATGTCGCCGATGCGCTCGATGGCGATGTCGGCGGGCGCATAGGCGGCATTGGCCTGCGTGTCGAGCGCATAGTGCCCCTGCCGCACGAAGACCGTCGTCAGGCGCGATCCCCAGACGGCCTTCATGGCCGAGAGGATGCGCAGTTTGTCGTCGAGCATCACGTAGTGCCGCGCGGGGTAGCGCTGCTCGACGGCGTCAAGCATCTGTTCCTTGTGCACGTAGATCAGCACGCGGCCCTCGGTGGCGCCCCAAAGGCCCGAGCGCTGTACCTTGCGCGGCTGGAACACGACGTCCCCATCGGACAGGATCACCGTGGGCCCGCGCTGGCGCAGGTGCTTCAGCGTCTCCAGCGCGCCGGGGTAGAGCCGGTCGGCAAAGGGGTAGTCGATGAGAAATTCCGACATCAGCAGCAGCCGCGAATCGCTCATGCCGCGGCTGCTTTCCTCGGCGCGGTAGCGCTGCAGGGCGCCGAGGTAGTCGACGTAGCCGAGTTCGCTGCGCAATTGCTCGAAGGCCGTCCAGTAGCGGTCGGCGCTTTCGGCGCCGAAGGACTGTTCGAGATGGGTGCGAAGGTCGGCGATGATGCCGTCGTTGTCGAGCAGGGTGTTGTCGACATCGATCAGGAAAACGGTGGCAGGGGGCGGTGTCATGGTGTGTGGCGGGTGGGCCTGAACTGCGCGCGTCGCTTCCAGCATACGCTTCGAATGCGACCCCGCACGGCCCCTGCGTGATTTTGTTGAGGCTCTGAGATCCAATGGCTCAATCCGTGCCGCGGGATCGTCCTCGGAATTGAATAAGCTCCTGAGGTTGCAGTTCGAAGAAGGAGCAAGACAGATGCGCATCACCAACGGCTGCTGCTGGATCGGCCTGCCGGCCCTGGCCATGGGCCTTTTGCTGGCTGGCTGCCAGACGCCCCCGGTCGACCGGCCCCTGACATCAGAAGTCCCCGAACCCCCGAGCTTCGTTACGCCGCCGGAAACCTGCCAGGCTGCCGCCGTCCGGTTTGGCCTGGGCCTGCGCGTCAGCCAGCAACTGCTGGAAGAGATGCGCCAGCGCGCCGGCGCCCGCCTGGCACGTACGGTGCCTGCCGCGGAAAAGGCCGATCCAGCACAGGACACGGCGAGGCTCAGTGTGCAGGTCGATCCGACGGGCCGCGTGGTGGGTGCCTATTGCGGCTAAAGAGCCGATGGCGCAGGCTCAATGTTGCGTGGATGCAGCGCTCATGTAACTAATATTAGCTACTAAGCACGCAATCGCCCCAATTGGGGGAACAATAGCCGGCGATCTTCGGAGCCCCAGTCTTTTGTCGAACAAGCAACCCACAGTCTCTTTGCCGTCGTACTACGACGGGTCGGCACGTCTCCCGCCGGACGAGGTGCTGCGCCCGTTGATGGACGACTGGGCCCGTGCAGGCAAGCGCCTGGCTGCCGTCTGCTACATCGACGTGGACCGATTTGCGTTGCTGAACGACCGCCTTGGCATGGTGGCGGGCAATGTCGCCCTGAAGGAGGTGGCCCGCCGCATCAAGGCTCAGCTACCGCGCGAGAGCGTGATGGCCCGCGTGGGCGGCGACGAGTTCGCGGCCCTGTTTGCCGGCCTTGGAGCCTCGCAATGCACCCAGGTGCTGGAGCGCATCCAGGCCTCCCTCGCCGAGCCCTGGAGCTGGCATGACCAGGCGGGCAGCATTGACGCGAGCATCGGCGCCATGCTGCTCGACAGCAATGGCCCGCCCCCCGAAACCGCGCTGCGCCAGGCGCAGCACGCAGCCTTCTTCGCCAAGCGCGCGGCCGACGGCAAGGTGCATTACTTCGACGCGCCCCAAGCACGCGCCGACGAGCAGGTGGTGCGCGAGCGCCAGCGGATCCAGGAGGGCCTGCTGCAAGGCGAGTTCTTCCTGGTCTACCAGCCCAAGGTCGATATGCATCGCGGCGTGGTGGTCGGCGTCGAGGCGCTGCTGCGCTGGCAGCACCCCGAGCGGGGCCTGTTGCCGCCGGCCCAGTTCGTACCGCTGATCGAAGACGACGTTCTGGTCGAGCAGGTCGGCGACTGGGCCATTGCCACGGCCCTTTGGCAAGCGCACCAGTGGCGCCTCGCGGGCCTGCAGATTTCGGTGAGCGTTAACGTGGCACCGCGCCACATGATGCGCTGGGATTTCGTCGAACGGCTCGCGCGGCACCTGTCGCAGTTTCCGAAGCTGGGTGCGGGCATGCTGGAGCTCGAGATCCTGGAAACCACGGCGATCAGCCAGTTCGCGAATGTCGCGCTGTTCGTCGAGGCCTGCAAGACGCTGGGCGTGGGCGTGACCATCGACGACTTCGGCACCGGCTACTCCTCGCTCACCTATCTGCGCCAGCTGCCGGTGTCGACCGTGAAGATCGACCAGTCGTTCGTGCGCGGCATGCTCGACAACGGCCAGGACCATGCCATCGTGCAGGGCATCATCGCGCTGCTCCACGCGCTCGGACTCACGGCGGTGGCCGAAGGCGTCGAAACGGTGAAGCAGGGCGAAGAACTGCTCGCACTGGGGTGCACCCTCGCCCAGGGCTACGGCATTGCAATGCCGATGGCGGCCAAGGACATCGCGCAATGGGTGGCGCAGTACGAGCAGGCGCCCCTGTGGGGTGCCAGCGCGGCGGCAATGCCCGGCGCCTGAGCGCTGCGGCGGCGTCCGTTCAGCTGGACGCGGTTGCCCCTGCGTCGCGGACCATGGTCCGGCGGCTTTGCTTGACGGCGTGCATCGCGGTGTCGGCCTGGCGCAAGGCGGCCTCGGCGGAGACGGTGCGTGGGTCGACGGCCACCACGCCGACGCTGGCGCCGCCGTAGTCGATCGTCAGGTGCCGCAGCTTCAACTCGCAGATGGTGTTTTCCGCCAGCCGGTCGGCCATGGCCCGCGCCCCGGTGCGCGGCGATTCGTCCAGCGCGGGGCCGAGGCCGATCACCACGAATTCGTCGGAGCCGAAGCGCGCCAGCATGTCGCTCGCGCGCACCGAGGCCGAGAGCTGCTTCGCCATGGCCGACAGGAACTCGTCGCCGACTTCGTGGCCGTGCGTTTCGTTGATCTTCTTGAAGTTGTCCATGTCGACGAAGCCGACCAGCACGCTCTGGCCGCTGCGCGCGCCTTGCGCCAGCATGCGCTGCAGTGCATCGACGAGGGCGCGGCGGTTGGGCAGGCCTGTGAGGGCGTCGGTCGCGGCGTGGGTGGCGAGCAGGGCGTTGGCTTTCTTGAGCTTTGCCGCGAGCAATTCGCGCTCCACCTGCTGGCCGATCAGCCGCGCGAAAAGCCGCAGCACCGGCTCGGCCTGGGGCGGCAGCGGCACCTGTCGTGTGCTGGCACCGCACAGGGCGCCGATGAGGCCGCCGCTGTCGGTCGTCACCGGCGTGCTCACGCAGGTCTGGATGCCGAGCCGGCGGGCGGCGTCGGCATCGCCCCAGCAGCCGCCGGCGTCGTCCATATAGGTGCGGCCTTCCTCGAGGGCGTGCCGGCAGAGCGTGTCGGCCCAAGGCACCGGTGCCCCTTCGGGCAGGGCCAATTCGCCGGCGTTGTGGGCGAACAAGATGTGCTGTCGGCCCTTGTCCAGGTCGATGGTCGTGAAGTAGGCCGACTCCAGGCCCGTCGCCGCCTCGAGCATTTCGAGCATCGGGCGTGCGAGGTCTTCCAGCGTCTTGGCCGAGGAGACGGAGTCGGATAGCTGTTCGATCAAGGATTCCATGGCCGACATTCTGATGGCATCGGTTGCGTTCGGGAGGGCAATTTCAAGAGGCCAGGGCTTCCATCAGCTCGGTTTCGATGGCCAGTTGCGTTTTTTGGCCCTGGAGCTCGGGGCCGCTGATCAGGAAGGTGTCTTCCACCCGCTCGCCCAGCGTCGTGACCTTGGCGAGCTGCAGGTTCAGGTGATGGCGCGCCAGCACCCGGGCCACCGAGTACAGCAGGCCGGCACGGTCGCTGGCCGAGATGTTGAGCAGCCAGCGCTGCGCCTTGTCGTCCGGCAGCAGGCTGATGCGCGGCTTGATCGGAAAGCTGCGCACCCGGCGCGAAACCCGGCCCATACTGGGCGGGGGCAGGGCGCCGGCCTCGGTGAGCGTCTGCGCCAGGCCCGACTCGACCATGCTGATCAGGTCGCGGTAGTGGTCCGGCACGAAGGTGGTCACCACCTGGAAGGTGTCGAGCGCATAGCCATTGCTCGCGGTGTGCACCTTGGCGTCCAGGATGCTGAAGGACGCCTGGTCGAAATAGCCGCAGATGCGCGCGAACAGGTCGGGCTGGTCGGGCGTGTAGACCACCACCTGCAGGCCTTCGCCTACCGGCGACAGGTGCGCGCGCACCACAGGGGGCGCTTTCGGGTCGACGGGCACATTTCTGGGCGGCACGAAGCGCGAGAGCTGCTTGGCGTGCCAGGCGATCTCGGTGGCGTCGTGGCGCATGAAATAACCCACGTCGAGCGTGTCCCACAGCGCCTTGTGCGCCTCGAAGCGCTGCGCATGCAGTGCCAGCTGCACCAGGGCCTCGCGCTTGCGCGACTCGACCTCGGCGTCCGGGTCGGGCATGCGGCCGCCCAGCGCGCGCAGCGTGTAGCGGTACAGGTCTTCGAGCAGCTTGCCTTTCCAGGCATTCCACACGCGCGGCGAGGTGCCGCGGATGTCGGCGACGGTCAGCAGGTAGAGCGCCGTCAGGTAGCGCTCGTTGCCCACGCGCTTGGCGAAAGCGCCGATCACCTCGGGGTCGCTCAGGTCCTGCTTCTGGGCGACCTGGCTCATGACCAGGTGCTCGGCCACGAGAAACTCGATCAACCTGGCGTCTTCGCGCGCGATGCCGTGCTGCTTGCAGAAGCGCTGAACGTCGCGCGCGCCCAGCGTGGAATGGTCGCCGCCGCGCCCCTTGGCGATGTCGTGGAAGAGGGCCGCCACGTACAGGATCCAGGGCTTGTCCCAGCCGGCCGCGAGTTGCGAGCAGAACGGATATTCGTGCGCATGCTCGGCGATGAAGAAGCGCCGCACGTTGCGCAGCACCATCAGGATGTGCTGGTCGACCGTGTAGACGTGGAACAGGTCGTGCTGCATCTGCCCCACGATGCTGCGGAACACCCGCAGGTAGCGGCCCAGCACCGAGGTCTGGTTCATCAGCCGGAACGCATGCGTGATGCCGTAGGGCTGCAGCAGGATCCGCATGAACGTGTCGTGGTTGGCCGGGTCGTTGCGGAACTTGCTGTCCATCACGTGGCGCGCGTTGTACAGCGCGCGCAGCGTGCGCGCCGACAGGCCCTGCACGCCGATGGTCTTCTGGTAGAGCAGGAAGGTCTCGAGCACCGCGTGCGGCTCGCGCTCGTAGAGGTCGTCGCTGGCGATCTCGATCAGGCCGGCGCGCTCGTAGAAGCGCTCGTTGATCGGCGTGGGCTGCTCGTCGATGGGCTGCAGGCGCTCGGCAATGTTGAGCAGCAGGATCTGGTTGAGCTGCGACACCGCCTTGGCCGCCCAGTAGTAGCGACGCATCAGCGCTTCGCTCGACTTGCGCTGCGACTCGCCTTCGTAGCCGAAGCTCGCCGCCACGGCCGTCTGCAGGTCGAACACCAGCCGGTCTTCGCGCCGGTTGGCAATCACGTGAAGACGGGCGCGGATCAGCGAGAGCAGCGCCTCGTTGCGCTTGATCTGCTGCGCCTCGAAGGGGGTGGCCAGGCCGTTCTTGGCGAGGTCGTCCCAGCGGCCGCCGTAGCCGGCGGCCTTGGTCATCCAGAGGATGGTCTGCAGGTCGCGCAGGCCGCCCGGCGATTCCTTGCAGTTGGGCTCCAGCGCGTAGGGCGTGTTGTCGAACTTCTGGTGGCGGTGCCGCATTTCCTGCGACTTGGCCACGAAGAAGGCCTGCGGGTCGATGGCGCGGGTGAAGCGGCGACGGAAGGCGGTGAAGAGCTTCTTGTCGCCCACGACCAGGCGTGCTTCGAGCAGCGAGGTCTGGACGGTGACGTCTTTCTCGGCCTCGGCCAGGCATTCGTCGACCGTGCGCACGCTGGAGCCGATCTCGAGGCCCGCGTCCCAGCAATGCCCGATGAAGGCCTCGATGCGGGCCGGATCGATGTCGCTCTCGTGGCCCTCGGGCGGCAGCAGCAGGAGCACGTCGACGTCGGAATACGGAAACAGCTCGCCGCGCCCGAAACCGCCCACGGCAGCCAGCGTGAGCGAGTCGCCGAAGCCGGCCTCGCGCCACAGCGTGCAGAGCGTTTCGTCCGCCAGCGCCGAGAGCTGGCGCAGCACCGCGTGCACGCTGCGGGTTGGCGCGCGCGCAAAGCGCAGGGTGTCGAACAGGGCGAGCTTCTTCGCGCGATAGGCTTCGCGCAGCATCGCTACGTCGATCTTGGCTGCTTCGATCACGGCCGGGGAGCGCGTGCGCGCGTCAGGTTTTGGTCGAGGTGACGAAGGAGGGCAGCGGCGGGCTGCCTTCCGACAGGGTCAGAACTTCGTAGCCGGTCTCGGTGACGAGCACCGTGTGCTCCCACTGGGCCGACAGCGAATGGTCGCGCGTGACGATGGTCCAGCCGTCGTACTGGCCGCCCCTGAAGTCTTCCTTCACGTCGCGCTTGCCGGCATTGATCATCGGCTCGATGGTGAAGATCATGCCGGGCTTGAGCTCTTCCATCGTGCCCGGTCGGCCGTAGTGCAGCACCTGGGGTTCCTCGTGGAAGCGCTGGCCCACGCCGTGGCCGCAGAACTCGCGCACGATCGAGAAGCCCTGGCCCTCGGCGAACTTCTGGATCGCATGGCCCACGTCGCCCAGGTGCGCGCCGGGGCGCACCTGCAGGATGCCGTGCCACATGGCCTCGAAGGTGATGCTGCAGAGGCGCTTGGCGGCGATGGAAGCATCGCCGATCACGAACATGCGGCTGTTGTCGCCGAACCAGCCGTCCTTGATGACGGTGACGTCGACGTTCATGATGTCGCCCTTCTTCAGGGGCTTGTCATTGGGAATGCCGTGGCACACCACGTGGTTCACCGAGGTGCAGAGCGACTTCGGGAACGGGACGCTGCTCGCGCCCATGTAGCCCACCGTGGCCGAGGTGGTGCCCTGCTTGACCATGTACTCGGCGGCCAGCCGGTCCACGTCGTTGGTCGTGATGCCGGGCTTGATGAAGGGCGTGAGGTAGTCCAGCACCTCGGACCCGAGGCGGCAGGCGACCCGCATGGCTTCGATGCCTGCGGCGTCTTTGTAGGTAATGCTCATGCCCCGAATTATCCCATTCGGCAAGCTAAAATTCCGGGTTAACGCGGATGACCCCAGTCAGCGGCCTCCGCCCAGATTCCTTGATTCCCAACGCGGCCCCCGAGGCCCCCATCGACCGTGACGCAGCCCGCACCTCAAGCCCTTCCTGTCGTAACCATGTTCGAGGGCGGCAGCGCACTCAGCGACTTCCGTGCACGGCAATTGCTGCCGAAGCTGCAGGCCATCGAGCCGCGCATCGAGGGCATTTCGGCCCGTTTCGTCCACCTGGTGGTTACCGATGCGTCGCTGGGCGACGCCGACCGCGAGCGTTTTGCCGCGCTGCTGACCTACGGCGAGCCCTTCGAGGCCCCGGCGGCCAAGGCGAGCGCCTCGGTGGTCGTCACGCCCCGCCTGGGCACCGTGTCGCCCTGGGCCTCCAAGGCCACCGACATCGCCCACAACTGCGGCCTGGCGCTGCGCCGTGTGGAGCGCGTCACCCAGTACCACCTGAAGCTGAAGGCGCCGCTGATCGGCAAGGCCCCCGTGCTCGAAGGCGACGCGCTCGCCGCCGTGGCCGGCCCGCTGCACGACCGCATGACCGAATCGGTGCTGGCCACCGTCGAGCAGGCGGCCAGCCTGTTCAGCGAGCTGCCGGCCCAGCCGATGGCGCAGGTCGACGTGCAAACGGGCGGGCGCGACGCCCTGGTGGCGGCCAACACCGGCTTCGGCCTGGCGCTGGCGGAAGACGAAATCGACTACCTCGTCGAAGCCTTCACCCGCCTGGGCCGCAATCCCAGCGACGTCGAACTGATGATGTTCGCGCAGGCCAACAGCGAGCACTGCCGCCACAAGATCTTCAACGCCAACTTCACCATCGACGGCGTGGCCCAGCCGCAGAGCCTGTTCTCGATGATCCGCCACACCGAGAAGCAGAACCCGCAGCACACGGTGATCGCCTATGCGGACAACGCCTCAGTGATGGAAGGCGCGACCATCGAGCGCTTCATTCCGGCGAACGGCTCGCAGAGCTATCAAAAAGATAGCGCCCTGAGCCATGTGCTGATGAAGGTCGAGACGCACAACCATCCGACCGCGATTTCGCCGTTCCCCGGCGCCTCGACCGGCGCGGGCGGCGAGATCCGCGACGAAGGCGCGACCGGCCGCGGCTCCAAGCCCAAGGCGGGCCTGACCGGCTTCACGGTGTCGAAGCTCTGGCCGGAAGAGGGCCACTACGGCAAGCCCGAGCACATCGCCAGCCCGCTGCAGATCATGACCGAGGGCCCGTTGGGCGGCGCCGCGTTCAACAACGAATTCGGCCGTCCCAACCTGCTGGGCTACTTTCGCGAGTACGAGCAGGCGGTGGCGAGCGACCTCGACACCGTGCAGCGCGGCTACCACAAGCCCATCATGATCGCGGGCGGCCTCGGCAGCATCGACGCCACGCAGACCAAGAAGATCCTGTTCCCGGCCGGCTCGCTGCTGATCCAGCTCGGCGGCCCCGGCATGCGCATCGGCATGGGCGGCAGCGCCGCCAGCTCGATGGCGACCGGCGCCAACGCGGCCGAGCTCGACTTCGACTCGGTGCAGCGCGGCAACCCCGAAATCGAACGCCGTGCGCAGGAGGTCATCAACCACTGCTGGCAGCAGGGCGCGGCCAACCCGATCCTGGCGATCCACGACGTGGGCGCGGGCGGCCTGAGCAATGCCTTCCCCGAGCTGACCAACGACGCCGGTCGCGGCGCGCGCTTCGACCTGCGCGCCGTGCCGCTCGAAGAGTCGGGCATGGCGCCCAAGGAAATCTGGTGCAACGAAAGCCAGGAGCGCTACGTGCTGGCCATTGCGCCGGAGTCGCTCGAACAGTTCAAGGCCTTCTGCGAACGCGAGCGCTGCCCGTTCTCGGTGGTCGGCGTGGCGACCGAAGAACGCCAGCTGCTGGTGGCCGACGAAGGCGCCGACGTGCAGCCCGTCGACATGCCGATGGACGTGCTGCTCGGCAAGCCGCCGAAGATGCACCGCGACGTGAAGAGCGTGGCGCGCACCTTCAAGCCGCTCGATCTCACGGGCGTCGACCTGCAGAAGGCCGCCATCGACGTGCTCTCGCACCCGACCGTCGCCTCCAAGCGCTTCCTGATCACCATCGGCGACCGCACCGTCGGCGGCATGAGCCACCGCGACCAGATGGTCGGCCCGTGGCAGGTGCCCGTGGCCGACTGCGCCGTGACGCTGGCCGACTACAAGGGCTTTGCCGGCGAAGCCATGAGCATGGGCGAGCGCACGCCCCTGGCCGCGCTCGACGCACCGGCCTCGGGCCGCATGGCCGTGGCCGAGGCCATCACCAACCTGCTGGCCGCGCCCATCGAACTCTCGCGCGTCAAGCTGTCGGCCAACTGGATGGCCGCCTGCGGCGAGCCCGGCGAAGACGCCGCGCTGTACGAAACCGTGAAGGCCGTGGGCCTGGAGTTGTGCCCGGCGCTGGGCGTGTCGATTCCGGTCGGCAAGGATTCGCTGTCGATGCGCACGCAGTGGAAGGACAACGGCGAAGCCAGGAAGGTCACCTCGCCCGTGAGCCTGATCGTCACCGCCTTCGCCTCGCTGGCCGATGTGCGCGGCACGCTCACGCCGCAGCTCGACGCCGAAGAAGCCGACACCACGCTGGTGCTGATCGACCTGGGCAATGGCAAGCACCGCATGGCCGGCAGCATCCTGTCGCAGACGCTGAACCAGAGCGGCGACACCGTGCCCGACCTCGACGACCCGGCGCAATTGGTCGCGCTGGTCGATGCCGTGAACGCGCTGCGCGCCGACGGCAAGATCCTCGCGATGCACGACCGCAGCGACGGCGGACTGTTCGCCACCGCCTGCGAAATGGCCTTTGCCGGCCACGTCGGCGTGGCGTTGAACGTCGACATGCTGGTCACCGAAGGCGACGGCATCTCCGACAGCCGCATGGAAACCGGCGACGCCAAGAACTGGGCGCAGCAGGTCAGCGCGCGGCGCGAAGAGCTCACGCTCAAGGCGCTGTTCAACGAAGAGCTGGGCATGGTGCTGCAGGTGCGCACGGCGGAGCGCAACGACGTGATGCAAGTGCTGCGAGCCCACGGCCTGAGCGCGCACAGCCACTTCGTCGGCAAGACGCGGCCCGCCAGCTCGACCATGGATGCCGGCAAGGGCAAGCTCGAAGTCTGGCGCGATGCCAAGTCGGTGTTCAGCGCCAGCCTGCACGACCTGCACCAGGTGTGGGATTCGGTCAGCTGGAAGATCGCCCGCGAGCGCGACAACCCCGCCTGCGCCGATGCCGAGCACGCCGCCGCCGGCGTTCCCTCGGACCCGGGCATGCACGTCTTCCTCAATGGTGCCGCGCCTGCCGCGCCCGCCATCCTCCAATCACGCCCCAAGGTCGCCATCCTCCGCGAACAAGGCGTCAACTCGCACGTCGAGATGGCCTACGCCTTCACCGAAGCCAGCTTCGAAGCCTTCGACGTCCACATGACCGACCTGCAAACGGGCAAGGCGGACCTCGCCGACTTCAAGGGTGTGGTCGCCTGCGGCGGCTTCAGCTACGGCGACACGCTGGGCGCAGGCATCGGCTGGGCGCGCAGCATCACCTTCAACCCGAAGCTGGCCGAGCAGTTCAAGACCTTCTTCGGCCGCGAAGACACCTTCGGCCTCGGCGTGTGCAACGGCTGCCAGATGTTTGCCGAGCTGGCCGACATCATTCCGGGTGCCGAAGCCTGGCCACGTTTCACCACTAACCAGAGCGAACGCTTCGAGGCGCGCCTGTCGATGGTCGAAGTGCTCGAATCGCCGAGCATCTTCTTCGCGGGCATGGCCGGCAGCCGCCTGCCGATCGCGGTGGCGCACGGCGAGGGCTATGCCAACTTCAAGCACCGCGGCGATGCGGCCAGGGCCATCGGCGCGATGCGCTTTGTGGACAACCATGGCAAGGCTACCGAGCAGTACCCGTTCAACCCGAACGGCAGCGCGGGCGGACTGACCTCGGTCACGACACCGGACGGCCGCTTCACGGCCGTGATGCCGCACCCGGAGCGCGTGTTCCGCAACATCCAGATGAGCTGGACGCCGGGCGACCGCAGCGAGTTGAGCCCGTGGATGCAGATCTGGCGCAACGCCCGAAAGTGGGTCGGCTGATCGACGCAGGCCCGTGCAGCGGGCAACAAAAAAGCGGCCAACAGGCCGCTTTTTTGTTTGGAGCTGAAAAGCCCGGTCTTACTCGACCTTGGCTTTTGCGCGCAGTTCTTCCTGGTACTTCTGCAGGCGCTGCTGCTGCAGCTGCTGCGTGATCTGCGGCTTCACCTCTTCCAGCTTCGGCAGCTGGGCCTGGCGGATGTCGTCGACGCGGATGATGTGCCAGCCGAACTGGGTCTTGATCGGCGCGGGGGTGGTCTCGCCCTTCTTGAGCTTGATCATCGCTTCCGAGAACTCGGGAACGAAGCCCGCGGGGTTGGCCCAGTCGAGGTCGCCGCCGTTGGCGCCCGAGCCCGGGTCCTTGCTCTGCTTCTTGGCGATGTCTTCGAACTTGGCGCCCTTCTTCAGGTCGGCCATGATCTTCTTGGCTTGGTCTTCGGTCTCGACCAGGATGTGGCGCGCCTTGTATTCCTTGCCGCCGTTGGCCGCAACGAACTTGTCGTACTCGGCCTTCACGTCGGCGTCCGAGACGGGGCTGGTCTTGCGGTAGTTCTCGAAGAGCGCTCGGATCAGGATGGCCTGGCGGGCGAGTTCGAGCTGGTTCTTGTAGTCCTCGCTGGCATCCAGGCCTTGCTTCTGGGCTTCCTGCATGAACACTTCGCGCGCCACGATTTCCTCGCGCAGCTGGCTCTGCATCTCGGGCGTCACCGGTCGGCCTGCGGCGGCCAGCTGCTGCGCCAGAACGTCCATGCGGGCCTTGGGCACCGGCTTGCCGTTCACGATGGCTGCGTTCTGCGCCAGAGCCGCCGCGGGAATGGCACCGATCAACGCTGCGGCCGCAACGGCCTGCAAGATGTGTTTTTTCATGAAATGAATATCAGGCTGGAGAGGAAATGCGCGTGTAGGAATAAGCGCGTGAAAGAAAGCGGACAGAGGGCTCAAAGCACCTCGATGGCGATGGCGTGAAGGCCCTGCGCGATAAAAACCTGGAGGGCATCATACACAAGCCGATGCCGCGCCAAACGGGGCTTCCCGTCGAACAGCGGCGAGGCGATGCGCACCCGGAAATGGCTGCCGCGGCCCTGCGCATTGGCACCGGCGTGGCCCGCATGGGCGCTGCTTTCGTCGATCACTTCGAGCTGCGTCGGGGCCAGCGCCTCGCGCAGTGCGGCTTCGAGGTCGGCGGCGGTGGGGAGGGAGGCGTTGCGCATCAGGCGGTCGGCTTGTCGTCGCCCTTGATGTGCGGCGCGATGTAGAGACCCTGCGCCACCAGGAAGACGATCGGGAACACATAGCCCCAGAGCTTGAAGTTGACCCAGGCCTCGGTCGTGAAGTACGCCGCGACGTAGCCGTTGATGAGTGCCATGAAGAGGCAGTAGCCGATCCACGCCACATTGAGCCGGCCCCAGATGCGGTCGGGCAGCTCGAGCTGCGAGCCCAGCAGCATCTTCAGGAAGTTCTTCTTCAGCGCCCAGAGT
Source organism: Variovorax sp. Root411 (assembly GCF_001425205.1). Lineage (GTDB taxonomy): Bacteria > Pseudomonadota > Gammaproteobacteria > Burkholderiales > Burkholderiaceae_C > Variovorax. Next base: position 532,783 of record NZ_LMDW01000016.1, on the reverse strand, counting down.
GCCACCGCCAACGCGATGGCCATCGCGCCGTACAGCACCGTCGGCTTCCACTTGATGAAGCGGTCGTCGTGCAGCACCAGCGTGAGCGTGCCGAACAGCAGGATCAGCACCAGCGTGGCCTTCTGCATCGCCTGCAGCTTGCGTTCCATGGCATAGATGATGGCCATCTGCACCACGGTGGCGGCCATGAGCACGCCGGTGGCGGTGTAGATGTCTGCGAGCTTGTAGGCGCCGAAGAACAGGAGGATGGGGAAGAAATCGAGGAGCAGTTTCATTTTTTCTGGAAGTCGAGCGACGCCGAGTTCATGCAGTAGCGCAGGCCTGTTTCGGTCGGGCCGTCGGGGAACACGTGGCCCAGGTGGGCGCCGCAATTGGCGCACACGTTCTCGGTGCGCACCATGCCGTGCGAACGGTCGACGATGTTGCGGATGGCGCCGGGCACCGCTTCTTCGGAGAAGCTGGGCCAGCCGCAGCCGGCATCGAACTTGGTCGATGACTCGAACAGCTTGGCGCCGCAGCACACGCAGTGGTAGGTGCCGTCGTCCCAGTGCGCTTCGTACTTGCCGGTGAAGGGGCGTTCGGTGGCCGCGTGGCGCGTCACCTCAAAGGCCGCGGGCTCGGCGCCTTTTTCAGCGAGCAGGGCTTTCCATTCGGCGTCGGTTTTCTGTGCGGGAGTGGTCATGATGAGCAGCTGATTTCGATCGTGGAGGCCCAGTCGGGCGGGAAGCCGGCCAGTGCGTCGGCGTCGGGATGTTCTTCAAATGGGGTTTCGAGCACAGCCAGCAAGGTTGCCACAGCCGAGTGGTCTTTTTGCTGACTTGCTTCGATCGCTTGCTGCCCCAGGTGGTTGCGCAGCACGAACCTGGGGTTGGATTTGAGCATCAGATCGGCGGCTTGCGTACGTCCAGTGGTCGCATGGCGCTCTGAAAACGCTAGCAGCCACGCATCGAAGCCCTCGCGGTCTAGGAACAGGTCGCGCACTGGCTCGATGCTGCCACCGGCCATGTAGTTCGAAAGCCGGCGCCAGAAGATCGTGTAGTCGACCTTGCCCGCGGCCATCAGCTTGAGCACGCCTTCGACCAGCGCGCGGTCGCCTTCGGCCGGGCTCGCAAGCCCGAGCTTGGCGCGCATGCGGCCCTCGAACTCGTTCGGGAACACGGTCTTGTACGACTCCAGGGCGGCCACCGCGACTTCCTGGTCGCCGATCAGCGGCAGCAGCGCCTGCGCGAGGCAGAACAGGTTCCAGTAGGCCACGTTGGGCTGCTGGTTGAAGGCGTAGCGCCCGCTGGTGTCGCTGTGGTTGCAGATGTGGCGCGGGTCGAAGCCGTCGAGGAACTGGAACGGGCCGTAGTCGATGGTGAGCCCGAGGATGCTCATGTTGTCGGTGTTCATCACCCCGTGGCAGAAGCCCACGGCCTGCCATCGGGCGAGCAGGGCGGCGGTGCGCTCGCTCACGGCTTCGAGGAAGGCGGCATACGCATTGCCCCCGAAGCGCCCGGTAGTGCGACACGCCGGGTAGTAGCGGTCGATGACGTAGTCGGCCAGCGCGCGCAACTCATCTTCGCGCTGGTTGGCCGCGAAGTGCTCGAAGTGGCCGAAGCGGATGAAGCTCGGTGCGACGCGGGTCACGACGGCCGCGCTTTCCGGCTCCTCGCGGTACACGCGGGAGTCGGACCCCGTCACGCACAGCGCGCGGGTGGTCGGAATGCCGAGGCCGTGCATGGCCTCGCTGCAGAGAAACTCGCGGATGCTGGAGCGCAGCACCGCGCGGCCGTCGCCGCCGCGCGAGTAGGGCGTGCGGCCCGCGCCCTTCAGCTGCACTTCGAGCCCGCCTTCGGTCTCGCCGATCGTGATCGCGCGCCCGTCGCCGAGCTGTCCTGCCCACACGCCGAACTGGTGGCCGCTGTAGACCGTCGCGAAGGGGCGGGTGCCGGCGACGGGCAGGTTGCCGGTCAGGGCAGCGAGCGTGCCGTCCGACGAATGCCAGCCGGCCGGCAGCCCGAGTTCGCGTGCCACGGCTTCGCTGCGGCCCACCCAATACGGATCGGGCAGGGGCGTCGGCCTCAGTTCAGTGAAAAATGCCGGGCCCAAGGCGGCGAAACCGGGTTTCCAGCGCAACCCCAGGTCCGCGACCTCGGTGTCTTCAGCAAGCAAGCTCATGCCCGGATTGTCCGGCACAGCGCGTAACCCCTTGCCGAACGGGCCATCGCGGCCCGCGCGCCCTCAGGCCGCGAGTGCGGCGGGCCCGTCCCAGATGCGCGCCCGGTATTGCGCCGGCGGCACACCGAACCAGCGCTTGCAGGCGCGAAAAAAGTTGCTGCTGTCGACGAAGCCCAGCCTGTCTGCCACCTCGGTCAATGTGTGGCGGTCGTCAGCGAGGTACTGCTGCGCCAGCTCGCGACGGGTGCGGTCGAGCAGCGACTGGAACGACACTGACTCTTCCTGCAACCGACGCTGCAGCGTGCGCTCGGCCAGACCCAGACCCGAAGCCACGTCCTGCCGGCGCGGCTCGCCGCGCTGGAGCCGACGCGCGATCTCGGCGCACACCAGGCTGCTGGTGGTGGCCTGGCCCAGCAGGTCGAGTTGCTCGTCCAGCAGATGCTCCTGCATCTCGCCGAGCGTCTCGTGGTGGGTTGGCAGCGGCACTGCCATGTCGGCGCTCGACAGCAGCAGGCGGTTGGCCGATGCATTGAAGCGCACCTGGCAGCCGAAGGCCTCTCGGTGCAGCCGGTCGTCGGCAGGCGCGGGGTAGACAAACTCCATCGCCAGCGGCTGCAGCTCACGCCGCGTGAGCCACCGGCACTGCATCAGCGTGGTCAGCAGGGCGTATTCGACGCGCTGGCGCGGAATCGGCAGGCTGCCGCCGGTGTGTTCCATCGACAGCCAGCAGCCGCGCGGCTCGGGATGCAGCGAGAAGCCGGTCGCATCCGAGATCACGGCCATGTAGCGCGCCAGCCGCGCGAGCGCCGCCCCGAGCGTGGCGCTGCACGACATCGCATGGCCCACCGTTCCCAGCTTGCTGTGCATGGCGGCCAGGTCGCGTTGCAGGCCCAGCGTGGGCTTGCCGGCGCGGGCTACCGCGAGCTGCCACATCACCGTGACCTCGTCGACCGGGATGCGCGTGTTCTGCCCGCGCAGCGAATCGGGGTCGAAGCCGGCGTCGCGCAGCAGCGAGGGCACGTCCAGCCCCTCGGCCTCGAACATCGAGAGCACGCCTTCGAGCCACGCGGCCGAACTGGTACGCAGCTCCGGCTGCGGCATGCCGGCCGGACGGCGTTGCGGCCCGCGCTGGCGGTGCGCCACGGATGCTCCTGAAGTCATTCTTTTGGCTTCCTTGCGATAGCGGTGAAAACGGCGCCGGTTCCTAGAATTTTCTGCGTGCTCGGCGGCCCGGAGTATGCGGGGTCGCGCACCAGGCCGGTTAATTCGAGGCCGGATCCCGCAGTGCGGGTTTGTGTCATTGTGAAAGCTGCCGAAGCTTGCGTGAATCCGTTGTCCGCAAGTTTCATGAAGTCATTTCTTTCAGGAGTCCGTAGATGCTGGGTTTGATGCAAGACCAACCGCTTTTGATCTCGTCGCTGATCGAGTTCGCCGAGCGCCACAACGGCGATGGCGAGATCGTCTCGCGCCGGGTCGAGGGCGACATTCACCGCACGACGTGGGGCGGTATCGCATCGCGTGCCCGGCAGGTGGCCAATGCGCTGGACGGCGAGCAGCTGCTGTTCAGCGACCGCATCGCCACGCTGGCCTGGAACGGCTATCGCCACCTGGAGCTGTACTACGGCGTGAGCGGCAGCGGCCGCGTGCTGCACACCATCAACCCGCGCCTGCACCCCGACCAGATCGCCTGGATCGCCAACCATGCCGAAGACCAGATCCTGTGCTTCGACCTGAGCTTCCTGCCGCTGGTGCAGGCGGTGCACGCCAAGTGCCCCACGATCCGGAAATGGATTGCACTCTGTGATGCCGACAAGCTGCCCGCGGACAGCGGCATTCCCAATCTTGTGAGCTACGAGGGCTGGATGGGCGCGCAGTCCACCGACTACGAATGGCCGACCTTCGACGAGAACTCCGCGTCGAGCATGTGCTACACGAGCGGCACCACGGGCAACCCGAAGGCCGCGCTCTACAGCCACCGCTCGACCATGCTGCATGCGTATGCCGCGGCCCTGCCGGACGTGATGCGCCTGTCGGCGCGCGACTCGGTGCTGCCGGTGGTGCCGATGTTCCACGTCAACGCCTGGGGCATTCCGTATTCGGCCGCGCTGGTGGGCTGCAAGATCGTGTTCCCCGGCCCGGCGCTGGACGGGAAATCGGTGTACGAACTGATCGAAGCCGAAGGCGTGACCTTCGCGGCCGGCGTGCCCACCGTGTGGCAGATGATGCTGGGCCACATGCAGGCGGGCGGGCTGAAGTTCTCGAAGCTCAACCGCACTGTCATCGGCGGCTCGGCCTGTCCGCCGGCCATGATCAAGGCGTTCCAGGAGATCTACGGCGTCGAAGTGCTGCACGCCTGGGGCATGACCGAGATGAGCCCGCTGGGCACGCTGTGCACCCTCAAGAACAAGCACCTGTCGCTGCCGGCCGACGCGCAGCTGCAGATCCGCATGAAGCAGGGCCGTGCCATTTTCGGCGTCGACATGAAGATCGTCGATGGCGACGGCAACGAGCTGCCGTGGGACGGCAAGGCCTACGGCGACCTGCTGGTCAAGGGCCCATGGATCGTCAAGGAATACTTCAAGGGCGAGGGCGGCAATCCGCTCATCCCCGATGCGCAAAATCGCGGCTGGTTCCCCACCGGCGACGTCGCCACCATCGACGCCGAGGGCTACCTGCAGATCACCGACCGCAGCAAGGACGTGATCAAGTCCGGCGGCGAGTGGATCAGCTCCATCGAGATCGAGAACATCGCCGTTGCGCACCCGGCCGTGGCCATGGCCGCGTGCATCGGCGTGTTCCATCCCAAGTGGGACGAGCGGCCGATCATCGCGGTCGTCAAGAAGCCCAATGCCGAGGTCACGCGCGAAGAACTGCTGAAGTTCTACGAGGGAAAGACCGCCAAGTGGCAGATCCCGGACGACGTGGTGTTCGTCGAAGCGATTCCCATCGGCGCCACCGGCAAGATCTTGAAGACCAAGCTGCGCGAACTGCTCAAGGATTACAAGCTGCCGGCCCTTTGAAGACACGCGCGAGGCCTGCCGTACTGTCGCGCAGGCGATAGGAAAGCCACTTCGGCGGCCGACCTTGCGGGCAATCCCTGTGCGGCGAAGAAAAGGGCGCTTGTACGCTGGCACTCCGCCTTACACACTGGAGACTCTTCATGCAATTTGCTATCAAGTCAGTAGCTGCCTGCGCAATGTTGGTGAGCCTGACCGCTGCGTTCGCCCAAAAGGGCGAGACCGTCAAGATCGCCTGGCTCGACCCGCTTTCCGGCCTCATGGCCGCGGTCGGCACCAACCAGCTCAAGACCACGCAGTTCCTTGCAGAAGAGTTCAACAAGAAGAACCAGTCGGGCGTGAAGTTCGAGATCATCGCGCTCGACAACAAGCTCAGCCCGCAGGAAACCACCGCCGCCCTGCGCTCCGCGCAAGACCAGGGCGCGCGCTACATCATGCAGGGCAACGGCTCCGGCCCCGCGCTCGCGATCATCGACGCCATCGAGAAGAACAACGCGCGCAATCCGGGCAAGGAGTTGCTGTACATGAACTACGCGGCGGTCGACCCCGACCTCACCAACAGCAAGTGCAGCTACTGGCACTTCCGGCTCGACGCCGACACCTCCATGAAGATGGAGGCGCTCACCACCTGGATGAAGGACCAGCCCGACATCAAGAAGGTCTACATCCTCGGCCAGAACTATGCTCACGGCGTGCAGGTGTCCAAGTTCGCCAAGGAAGACCTGAAGGTCAAGCGCCCCGACATCCAGATCGTGGGTGACGACCTGCATCCGCTCGCGCAGGTGCGCGACTTTTCTCCGTACATCGCCAAGATCAAGGCCTCGGGTGCCGACACCGTCATCACCGGCAACTGGGGCTCCGACCTGTCGCTGCTCATCAAGGCCGCCAACGACTCGGGCCTGAACGTCAAGTTCCTGACCTACTACGCGCCGGGCGCCGGCACGCCCACGGCCATGGGCGCCACCTCGGACGGCAAGGTCTACACCGTCGCCTACGCCCACTACAACATGGGCGGCGAGATCCAGAAGCTGCTCGCCGGCTACAAGAAGCGCATGAACGACGACCTCACGCAGCCCTCGATCTACCACGTGTTCGCGCTGCTCGACGCCGCCTTCGTCGCCACCAAGTCGACCGACCCGGTCAAGGTGGCCGCGGCGCTGGAGGGCATGAAGATCAAGAGCTTCAACGGCGAGGTCGAGGTGCGCAAGGCCGACCACCAGCTGCAGCAGGGCCTGTACATCTCGCGCTGGGAAAAGGCCAGCGCCAAGTACCCCTACGACGCAGAGAACACCGGCTACACGAATGTTCCCGTGAAGTACTACGAGCCGTACGTGGCGAGCACGCCCACCACTTGCCAGATGAAGCGCCCGTAGGCGTCTTTGCGAGCGCGTTTCCTACCCGCTGGTAGCAGCTGTCTACCCATGGGTAGCAGCCTGGAGAAACGCGGTGTCGCATGCGCGATAGAAACGGGCCTTTGCGGCCCCCCTCTTACGGGCATTCCCTGAGGGGAGGGGCTGCAAACGCTTGTACTCTCGTGCGGCGTTTTGAATCGGTTTGACCAGGAGACATAGATTGAATTTCGCTCTGAAAATCGCCGCCGCAGCCGTCATCGCGGCAACCGCCACCGGCGCCTTCGCCCAGAAGGGTGAAACCGTCAAGATCGCATGGCTCGACCCGCTGTCGGGCCTCATGGCTGCGGTCGGAACGAACCAGCTCAAGACCTTCCAGTTCTTTGCCGAGGAATTCAACAAGAAGAACGCGGCCGGCGTGAAGTTCGAGATCATCGGCATCGACAACAAGCTCAGCCCGCAGGAAACGACCAGCGCGCTGCGCTCGGCCCTCGACCAGGGCGCGCGCTACATCGTGCAGGGCAACGGCTCCGGCCCGGCGCTGGCCATCATCGACGCGCTCGAGAAGAACAACGCGCGCAATCCCGGCAAGGAAGCGCTGTACCTCAACTACGCGGCCGTCGACCCCGACCTGACCAACAGCAAGTGCAGCTACTGGCAGTACCGCTTCGACGCCGACACGTCGATGAAGATGGAGGCGCTGACCACCTACATGAAAGACCAGCCGGAGATCAAGAAGGTCTACCTGCTCAACCAGAACTACGCGCATGGCCAGCAGGTTTCCAAGTTCGCCAAGGAAGACCTGAAGCACAAGCGCCCCGACATCCAGATCGTCGGCGACGACCTGCACCCGTTGGCCCAGGTGCGCGACTTCGCGCCGTACATCGCCAAGATCAAGGCCTCGGGCGCCGACACCGTCATCACCGGCAACTGGGGCTCCGACCTCGCGCTGCTGATCAAGTCGGCCAACGATTCGGGCCTGAACGTCAAGTTCTACACCTACTACGCCGTGACCACCGGCACGCCGACCGCCATGGGCGCAGCATCCGACGGCAAGGTGTACCAGGTCAGCTATGCCCACTACAACATGGGCGGCGACATGCAGAAGTACGCGAACGACTTCAAGAAGAAGTTCAACGACGACCTCTACACCTCCGACATCTACACCGTGTTCCAGGCGCTGACCGAGGCCTTCGTGAAGACCAAGTCGACCGACCCGGTCAAGGTGGCTGCCGCAATGGAAGGCCTGAAGTTCAAGAGCTTCAACGGCGACATCGAACTGCGCAAGACCGACCACCAAGCGCAACAGGGCCTGTATATCAGCAAGTGGGAGAAGGCCAGTGCCAAGTACCCGTACAGCCCGGAGAACACCGGCTACACGCTGGTACCCGTGAAGTTCTACGACGCCTACGTGGCCAGCACACCCACAAGCTGCCAGATGAAGCGCCCCTCCTGAGGACGGGAACGCGCCAAAGCGGTCGAGGCCCGACTTCAACACTCGGGCCTTTTTCTTTTCTTACCTGACACGAAAGACCGATGAACGTCGAATTCTTCGTCATCTCGCTGCTCAACGGCGTGAGCTACGGCTTGCTGTTGTTCATGCTGAGCTCCGGCCTCACGCTGATCTTCAGCATGATGGGTGTGCTCAATTTCGCGCACGCCAGCTTCTACATGCTGGGTGCCTACTTCGCCTACACGCTGTCGAATATCGTCGGCTTCTGGCCGGCGCTTTTCATCGCGCCGCTGCTGGTGTTCGCGCTGGGCGCGGCCTTCGAGCGCTACTGCCTGCGCCGGGTCCACAAGTTCGGCCATGTGCCCGAACTGCTGGTGACCTTCGGCCTTTCGTACCTCATCCTCGAACTGGTGCAACTGGTGTGGGGCCGCTCCACGGTGCCGTACGGCCTGCCGTCGGCGCTGCAGGGGCCGCTGTTCACGCTCTACGGCACGCAGTTTCCCAAGTCGCGCTCGTTCATCATGCTGGTGGCGGTGCTGATGCTGGTGTCGGTGTGGCTGCTGCTCACGCGCACGCGCATCGGCCTGGTCATCCAGGCGGCGCTGAAGCATCCCGACATGGTCGAGGCTCTGGGCCACAACGTGCCGCGCGTGTTCATGCTGGTGTTCGGCGGCGGCGCCGCGCTGGCGGGCCTCGCGGGCGTGGTCGGCGGCAACACCTACGTCACCGAGCCGGCCATGGCGGGTTCGGTCGGCTCCATCATCTTCGTGGTGGTGGTGGTCGGCGGCATGGGCTCGCTGGCGGGCGCCTTCCTGGCCTCGCTCATCATCGGCGTGGTGCAGACCTTCGCCGTGGCCATGGATCAGTCGCTCGCGACCGGACTGCAGGCCTTTGGCGTGGCGGTGAGCGACCAGACTTTCGGCTACGAGCTGCTGAAGCTCACCATCTCGCAGGTGGCACCCATTCTTCCGTACCTGTTCCTGGTGCTGATCCTCATCTTCAGGCCCAAGGGTCTTCTCGGAACGCGGGAGGACTGACGCCATGAACACCGCAACGACAACCACGCCTACCGCTTCGACCAAGGGGCCGACCCGGTACTACCGCTTCAAGCCGCTGAACATCGGCCGCATCCTGATCTGGTCGTTCTTCGCGCTGCTGCTGATCGTGGCGCCGATGATCTTCACCAGCAGCCTGGCGCTGACCATGCTGTCGCAGATCGGCTATCTCATCATCATCTGCCTGAGCTACAACATGCTGCTGGGGCAGGGCGGCATGCTCAGCTTCGGCCATGCGGTGTACGTCGGCCTGGGCTCCTTCATCGCCATCCACGCGATGAACCTGGCCGGCGCCGGCAAGCTGCCGATTCCGCTGGTGCTCATTCCGCTCGTGGGCGGCCTCGGTGGCATGTTCTTCGCCGTGGTGTTCGGCTACGTGTCGACCAAGAAGTCGGGCACCACCTTCGCGATGATCACGCTCGGCCTCGGCGAACTGGTCGCGGCCATGGCGCTGATGTTCCCGAGTTTCTTCGGCGGCGAGGGCGGCATCACCACCAACCGCGTGTACGGTGCCTCGTTCTTCGGCATCAGCTTCGGGCCGCAGAACCAGGTGTACTACCTGATCGCCGTGTATTGCTTCATCTGCACCGGGCTGATGTTCGCCTTCACCGGCACGCCGCTCGGGCGCATGCTGAACGCGGTGCGCGACAACCCCGAGCGCGTGGAGTTCATCGGCTACAACACGCAGCGCGTGCGCTACTACGCCTTCATCATCGCGGGCTTCTTCGCGGGCATCGGCGGCGGGCTGGCGGCCATCAACTTCGAGATCGTGAACGCGGCCGACAGCCTGAACGGGCTGCGTTCGGGCAGCTACCTGCTGTTCACCTTCCTTGGTGGCGCCACCTTCTTCTTCGGGCCGATCATCGGCGCTGCGCTGCTGGTGTTCGCGCTGGTGCTGCTGTCCGAGCTCAGCAAGGCCTGGTTGCTGTACGTGGGCCTGGTGTTCCTGCTGATGGTGATGTTCGCGCCGGGCGGCGTGGCCAGCCTGATCATGATGAACGTGCGCGTGGCGCTGTTCGGCAAGATCAAGCGCTTCTACCTGCTGTACGTGGGCCTGTTCGTCGGCTCGGCCATCATGCTCGCGGGCGCGGCGGCCATCGTCGAGATGATCTATCACATGCAGCTCAATGCGGCGCTCGGGCCCATGGTGCCGTTCGCGGGCCTGCAACTCGACACCTCATCGGCCACGAGCTGGATCGTCGCGATGGCCCTGCTGGCGGTGGGCCTGGGTGTGTTCGAGGTGTTCCGCCGGCGCTTCGCGAAGGTCTGGGGCCAGGCGCAGGAAGAAATCGAAGCCGAGATCAAGCGGCGGGAGACGGCATGACCTATTCACTCGAACTCAAGAACCTGCGCAAGAGCTTCGGCAAGACCGACATCATCCGCGGCGTCGACCTGGCGGTGAATGCGGGCGAGCGCATTGCCATCATCGGGCCGAACGGCGCGGGCAAGTCGACGCTGTTCAACCTGATCAGCGGCCGGCTCGCGCCCACCAGCGGCGAGGTGCTGCTCAACGGCCAGCGCATCGACGGCAAGCAACCCTACGAGATCAACCGGCTCGGGCTGTCGCGCAGCTTCCAGATCACCAACATCTTCCCGAAGCTCACGGTCTTCGAGAACCTGCGCTGCGGCGTGCTGTGGAGCCTGGGCTACAAGTACACCTTCCTGCGCTTTCTTTCGAACCTGGACGACGCCAACGAGCGCACCGAGGAACTCATCAAGCAGATCGGCCTGGAGAAGAAGCGCGACGTGCACGCGGTGAACCTCACCTACGCCGAGCAGCGCGCACTGGAGATCGGCGTGACCATCGCGGGCGGCGCCAGCGTGATCCTGCTGGACGAGCCCACGGCCGGCATGAGCAAGACCGAGACTTCGCATTTCATTGCGCTCATCAAGCACGTGACCGTCGGCAAGACGCTGCTGACGGTGGAGCACGACATGGGCGTGGTGTTCGGGCTGGCCGACAAGATCGCGGTGGTGGTGTATGGCGAAGTCATTGCCTTCGACACGCCGGCTGCCGTTCGCGCCAATGCGCGGGTGCAGGAGGCCTATCTGGGGTCTTCGGTCGCAGATGCGCAGGGGGCGGGGCACTGATGAACTCTTGCTCTTCTACTCGACGCGGTGTGTGTTCGGGGCGCGATCACGCCGACGGGGTACCTTGCTCCGCGAATGTCCCCCGCTTCGCTCCTCCTTTATTTCGCTGCGCAAGGCACCCCATCGGCGTGATCGTTCAGCAGAGCCATCGTGCACAGGGCGCCGGGTGCTCCCCGCAGCGAAATAAAGGAGGAGCGAAGCGGGGGACATTCGCGGAGGGGAGTACCCGGTGGCCTGTGCACGCGCCTCGAACAAGAACACCTCCGAAACACAACGCGCCGCGAACCACTGACATGCTGAAGCTACACGACATCCACGCCTACTACGGCAAGAGCCATGTGCTGCATGGCGTTTCCTTTGACGTGAACCCCGGAGAAATCGTCGCGCTGCTGGGCCGCAACGGCTCTGGCCGCTCGACCACCGCCAAGGCCATCATGGGCCTGGTGCATGCCGAAGGCGGCCTGCACTGGAAGGGCCAGGACATCCTGCGCCGCAAGGCCTATGAGATCGCGCACTTCGGCATCGGCTACGTGCCCGAGAACCGCGACATCTTCCCCAAGCTCACGGTGCACCAGAACCTGCTGCTGGGGCAGAAGGGCTCGGGCAAGGGCAGCCGCTGGCAGTTCGACGACATGTACGGCATGTTCCCGCGCCTGAAGGAACGCCAGCACACCGAGGCCGGCGTGCTCTCGGGCGGCGAGCAGCAGATGCTCACGCTGTGCCGCACGCTCATGGGCGACCCCGACCTCATCATCATCGACGAGCCCACCGAAGGCCTCGCACCCAAGATCGTCGAGCTGGTGGGGCAGTACCTGCGCACGCTCAAGGACAAGGGCATCTCGGTGCTGCTGATCGAGCAGAAGCTCACCATTGCGATGCAGATCTCCGACCGCGCGCTCGTCATGGGCCACGGCAGCATCGTGTTCGACGGCACGCCCGACAGCCTGCGTGCCGATGCGACCACCCGCAAGGAGTGGCTGGAGGTCTAGGCTGCTGAAGGCGGACTTCCGGACGCAGAGGGCGCAAAGACTGCGCAGAAGACGCAAAAGAACAGCCAAATCAATCTTTTGGTTTCTTTTTTGCGTCCTCTGCGAAACCTTTGCGTCCTCTGCGTCCGGTACCCGCTCCCGCATTCCAGCAGCCTTGTCCCAACAGCGACTGCGTGCCATTGTTAGGCCACGCGAAACGCCTAGAATCTCCCGAAAAAGAACACTCGTGCTTTTTCTTCTTTTTCTTCATACCCCAAGGAACGCAGCATGACGGCTGAATACAAAGTGCTCGGCGATATCGCCGTGATCACACTGACCAACCCTCCGGTCAACGGTCTCGGCTTCTCGACGCGCATCGGCATCACCGATGGCCTGTCGAAGGCCAACGCCGACGACGCCGTCAAGGCCATCGTCATCACCGGCGCCGGCAAGGCGTTCTCGGGCGGCGCTGACATCAAGGAATTCGGCACGCACAAGGCACTGCAGGAGCCCAACCTGCTGAGCGTGATCCTCGCGCTTGAGGCCTCGGCCAAGCCCATCGTCGCGGCCATCCACTCGGTGTGCATGGGCGGCGGCCTCGAACTGGCCCTGGGTTGTCATTACCGTGTGGCCGCCCCCGGCACGAGCATCGCGCTGCCCGAAGTCAAACTCGGCCTGATTCCCGGCGCCGGCGGCACGCAGCGCCTGCCGCGCGTGCTCGGCGTGGAAACCGCACTGAACATGATCGTCAGCGGCGAACCCGTGAAGAGCGAACTGCTCGCAAGCCTGCCCGGCCAGAAGCTGTTCGACAAGCTGGCCGACTCGCCCGAGTCCGTGTTCGACGAAGCCGTGGCCTTCGCCAAGAGCGTGGCCGGCAAGACCGGCGACGCACTGCCGCTGGTGCGCAACCTGCCGTGCAAGCACCCGCAGGGCGACGCCTACTTCCAGTTCGCCAAGAACATGGTCGGCGGCATGTCGAAGAACTACCCGGCGCCGCTGCAGTGCGTGGACGCCGTGCAGGCCGCCACCAAGATGAAGTTCGACGCCGGCATGGCCGAAGAACGCCGCATCTTCACCTCGCTGATGTTCACGCCCGAATCGCTGGCCCTGCGCCACCTGTTCATGGCCGAGCGCGCCGCGAGCAAGATTCCCGACGTGCCCGAAGACACGCCCAAGCGCGAGATCAAGGCCGTGGGCGTGATCGGCGCCGGCACCATGGGCGGCGGCATCTCGATGAACTTCCTGAACGCGGGCATCCCCGTCAAGATCCTCGAGATGAAGCAGGAGGCGCTCGACCGCGGCGTCGCCACCATCAAGAAGAACTACGAAGCCCAGGTCAAGAAGGGCAAGCTCAAGCAGGACAAGTACGAGCAGCGCATGGCGCTCTTGAGCACCACGCTGAGCTACGACGACCTGAAGGACGCCGACCTGATCATCGAAGCGGTGTTCGAGGAAATCGGCGTGAAGGAAAAGGTCTTCAAGGAACTCGACCGCGTTGCCAAGAAGGGCGCGATCCTGGCCTCGAACACCTCCACGCTCGACGTCGACAAGATCGCCTCGTTCACCGACCGTCCGCAGGACGTGGTCGGCATGCACTTCTTCAGCCCGGCCAACGTGATGAAGCTGCTCGAAGTGGTGCGCGGCAAGGCCACCGCCAAGGACGTGCTCGCCACGGTCATGGCCATCGGCAAGAAGATCAAGAAGACCTCGGTGGTTTCGGGCGTGTGCGACGGCTTCATCGGCAACCGCATGATCGAGCAGTACAGCCGCCAGGCCGGCTTCCTGCTGGACGAAGGCGCCACGCCGCAGCAGGTCGACAAGGCCGTCGAGAAGTTCGGTTTTGCCATGGGCCCGTTCCGGATGGGCGACCTGGCCGGCAACGACATCGGCTGGGCGATTCGCAAGCGCCGCGCCACCGAGCGCGCCGACATGAAGTACAGCCGCACGGCCGACAAGCTCTGCGAACTGGGCCGCTTCGGCCAGAAGACCGGGGCAGGGTGGTACGACTACCAGGCCGGCAAACGCGATGCGATTCCGTCGGAACTCGTCAACAAGATGATCGAGGACCACCGCAAGGAACTGGGCATCACGCCGCGCAAGATTTCCGATGAAGAAATCGTGCAGCGCCTGGTGTTAGCCCTGGTCAACGAAGGCGCACACATCCTCGAAGACGGTATCGCCTCGAAGTCGGGCGACATCGACATGGTGTACCTCACGGGCTATGGCTTCCCGATCTGGCGCGGCGGCCCGATGCACTACGCATCGCAAGTCGGCCTCTACAACGTGGCCGAGACGATGAAGCGCTTTGCGAAGAACCCGCGCGACGACGGCGAGTTCTGGCAGCCCGCACCGCTGATCCAGAAGCTGGTGGCCGAAGGCAAGCAGTTCAGCTGAGACCGAACAGCGATCAAGACCGCTCATGTTGAAACGCATCTTCCTCGGGCTGCTGCTGGCAATCGTCTTGCTGGTGGCCGCCGTGGCGGTCAAGACCTGGACCACACCGTCGCAGCAATTGGCGGTGGCGCCCGCGCCTAAGCTGGACATCGACCTGCAGACAGCCGCCAAGCGGCTGTCCACGGCGATCACGTTCCGCACGGTGTCGAGCCTGGACGACCCGGCCGCCAACGCGGCCGAGTTCGACAAGCTGCACGCATTCCTCGAACAGCAGTTCCCCAAGGTGCATGCCACCCTCAAGAAGGAAGTGGTGGGCAACAAGGCGCTGCTCTACACCTGGACCGGCACTGACCCGAGCGCCAAGCCCATTGCGCTGATGGCGCACCAGGACATGGTGCCCATCGCCCCGGGCACCGAGAAGGCTTGGACGGTCGACCCCTTCGCCGGCGAGATCAAGGACGGCTTCGTCTGGGGCCGCGGCACGCTCGACGACAAGAGCAACCTGTTCGCGCAGATGGAAGCCGTCGAGCTGCTCATCGGCGCGGGCTTCAAACCCAGGCAGACCGTCTACCTCGTGATGGGCGACGACGAAGAGGTGAGCGGCCTGCGCGGCGCGCTGCCCATTGCCGAACTGCTCAAGTCGCGCAACGTGCGCCTGGACTGGGTGCTCGACGAAGGCCTGCTGGTGCTCGACGGCGTGTTACCGGGCCTAAGCAAACCCGCGGCGCTCATCGGCCTGGCGGAGAAGGGCTACGGCACCTTCTTCCTTTCGCTCGACACTGCCCCCGGTCACTCGTCGATGCCGCCGCAGCACAGCGCCATCGGCAGCATGAGTGCGGCGCTCGCGCGGCTCGAAGCCAACCCGATGCCCGGCGGTATCCGCGGCGTGGCCGGCCAGATGTTCGGCGCGCTGGCGCCCGAAATGAGCGGCGTCAACCGCGTGATGCTGTCCAACCTGTGGCTCACCGAACCGCTGGTGCGCGGCCAGCTTGAGAAGAGCCCGAGCAGCAACGCCATGCTGCGCACGACCACTGCGCTGACCATCGTGCGCGCCGGCAACAAGGACAACGTGCTGCCCGGCCGCGCCGAGGCCGCCGTCAACTTCCGCGTGCTGCCGGGCGACACCTTGGCCAGCACCGAGGCGCACCTGCGCAAGGCGCTGGGCAACGACGACATCAAGATCAAGGCCTACCCGGGCAATTCCGAGCCGTCGCCGGTGTCGCCGACCGACAGCACCGGCTACCGCGCGATCCAGCAGGCCGTGCGCCAGAGCTTTCCCGATGCGGTGGTGGCCCCCGGCCTCATGACCGCTGCCACCGACTCGCGCCACTTCAGCCTCGTGAGCGATGCCGTCTTCCGCTTCTCGCCGTTCCGCGTGAAGAGCGAAGACCTGGCCCGCTTCCACGGCAACAACGAACGCCTGGCCATCTCGAACTACGGCGAGATGATCGGCTTCTATCACCAGCTCCTGAGCAACACCAACGCTGCTCCGGCGCAATGACGACAGCTCTCTCTTTTTCCTTCCATCTGCTTCAAAGGACCTCACCATGACCAGCGCCGTCATCGTTTCCACCGCCCGCACGCCGCTCGCGAAGAGCTGGAAGGGTGCCTTCAACATGACGCACGGCGCCACGCTCGGCGGCCATGCGGTGCAGCACGCCGTGCAGCGCGCCGGCATCGACCCCGCCTCGGTGGACGACGTCATCATGGGCTGCGCCACGCCCGAAGGCGCGACCGGCTCCAACATTGCGCGCCAGATCGCGCTGCGCGCCGGCCTGCCGATCACCACCTCGGGCATGACCATCAACCGCTTCTGCTCATCGGGCCTGCAGACCATCGCCACCGCCGCCCAGCGCATCATCGCGGGCGAGGGCGACGTGTACGTGGCCGGCGGCGTGGAGAGCATCTCGTGCGTGCAGAACGAAGCCAACAAGCACATGCTGGCCGACCCGTGGCTCGTGAAGCACAAGCCCGAGATCTACTGGAACATGCTGCAGACGGCCGAGCAGGTCGCCAAGCGCTACAACATCGGCCGCGACGCCATGGACGAATACGGCGCCGCCAGCCAGCAGAAGGCCACCGCCGCGCTGGAAGCCGGCCGCTTCAAGGACGAGATCGCCCCCATCACTGTGCTGGCCGGCGTGGCCGACCCCGTGATGGGCCTGCGCACCAAGGAAATCACCGTCGAGAACGACGAAGGCATCCGCGCCGGCACCACCAAGGAAGGCATCAGCGGCATCCGCTCGGCCATGCCCGGCGGCCTGATCTCGGCCGGCAACGCCAGCCAGTTCTCCGACGGCGGCGGCGCCTGCGTGGTGGTCGACGAGAAGTACGCGCAGCAGAAGGGCCTGAAGCCGCTCGGCCGCTTCCTCGGCTTTGCCGTGGCTGGCTGTGAGCCCGACGAAATGGGCATCGGCCCCGTCTTCGCGATCCCGAAGGTGCTCAAGCGCCTGGGCCTCACGGTCAACGACATCGACCTGTGGGAGTTGAACGAAGCCTTCGCCGTGCAGGTCATCTACTGCCGCGACAAGCTCGGCATTCCGGCCGACCGCCTGAACGTGGACGGCGGCGCCATCGCCGTGGGCCACCCCTACGGCGTGAGCGGCCAGCGCCTGACGGGCCACGCGCTCATCGAAGGCAAGCGCCGTGGCGCGAAGAAAGTCGTGGTCACGATGTGCATCGGCGGCGGCATGGGTGCCGCGGGCGTGTTCGAAATCATTTGACTCTCCCCCGGGCTGCGGCGCACTGCGTGTCGCCTCCGCCCACCCCCTTCCGGGGGCAACACCAGCGGCCCGGCTGAGCCGGTTCCGCGGTGTTCCTGGCGCAGAACCCGCGCGTTCATTCACACCGAGATCCAGCCATGAGCCTGCGTCCCACCCTCGATTTCCTGCTCTACGACTGGCTCGACGCCGAGTCGCTCAACCAGCGCGAGCGCTTTGCCGACCACTCGCGCGAGACCTTCGACGCGGTGCTCGACACCTGCGAGCGCATCGCGCGCGAGAAGTACGCGCCGTTCAACCGCACGGTGGACACGCAGGAGCCGCATTTCGACGGCGAGAAGGTCATCCTGCCGCAGGCCACGCACGACGCGCACAAGGCCTTCGTCGAATCGGGAATGATGAGCGCGGCGCAGGACTACGACATCGGCGGCATGCAGCTGCCCTACACGATGCAGGCCGCTGCCAACAGCTTCTTCGCGATGGCCTCGGTGAGCATCGGCTCCAACATGCTCACGAGCGGCAACGCCAACCTGCTGATGGTGCACGGCACCGAGATGCAGAAAGAGGTGTTCGCGAAGAATGAATTTTCCGGACGCTGGGCCGGCACCATGTGCCTGTCGGAACCGCAGGCGGGTTCGTCGCTGAGCGACGTGGCCACGCGCGCCGTGCCCGACGGCGACGACTTTCAGCAAGACCCGCTGGGCCCGCGCTACCGGCTCACGGGCAACAAGATGTGGATCTCGGCGGGCGACCACGAGCTGACCGAGAACATCGTGCACATCGTGCTGGCCAAGATCCCCGACGAGAACGGCAAGCTGGTGCCCGGCACGCGCGGTATCTCGCTGTTCATCGTGCCCAAGCGCATGGTGGACACGCAGGGCGAACTCACGGGCGAGCGCAACGACGTGGCGCTCGCAGGCCTCAACCACAAGCTGGGCTGGCGCGGCACCACCAACACGCTGCTGAACTTCGGCGAGGGCAAGTACCCGGTCGGCGGCAAGGCCGGCGCGGTGGGCTACCTTGTCGGCGAGCCCGGCAAGGGCCTGCACTGCATGTTCCACATGATGAACGAGGCGCGCATCGGCGTCGGCACGGCGGCCACCATGCTCGGCATGGCGGGCTACCACGCCTCGCTCGAATACGCCAGGAGCCGCCCGCAGGGCCGGCTGGTGAAGAAGGCGGAAACCGCCGGCGCCGCGGTTGCGAAAGACTCGGCCGCGCCGCAGGTGCGCATCATCGAGCACGCCGACGTGCGCCGCATGCTGCTCGCCCAGAAGGCGTACTGCGAAGGCGCGCTGGCGCTGGAGCTGTACTGCGCCCGCCTCGTCGACGAACAGAAGACCGGTGACGCGCAGGCGGCCGACGACGCGCGCCTGCTGCTCGAAGTGCTCACGCCGATCGCCAAGAGCTGGCCCAGCGAGTGGTGCCTGGAGGCCAATTCGCTGGCCATCCAGGTGCACGGCGGCTACGGCTATACGCGCGACTTTCCGGTGGAGCAGTACTGGCGCGACAACCGCCTGAACATGATCCACGAGGGCACCCACGGCATCCAGGCGGCCGACCTGCTGGGCCGCAAGGTGCTGATGGAGAAGGGCCGCGGGCTGCAACTGCTGGCCGGCCGCGTGAGCGATACGATCGTCCGCGCGGCCAAGGTGCCGGCGCTGGCGGCCCATGCCAAGGCGCTGGGCGCCGCGCTGCAGCGCGTCGGGAGTGCGACGGAGGCCGCCTGGTCCACCGGCGACCCGGCAGACGCGCTGGTCAATGCGGTGCCGTACATGCAGGCCTTCGGCCACACGGTGCTGGCCTGGATCTGGCTCGACGTGGCCTTGAGGGCGCTGCAGATCGACGCGGAAAAGGCGAGGGCGGTAACAGCTGGCAAGATCGGCGCCACGGACTTCTTCTTCCACTACGAGCTGCCGAAAATCGGCGCATGGCTCAACGTGGTCGAAACCCGCGACCCGACCTGTACCGCTTTGCCCGAGGACGCCTTTTGATGGCCACTACCAATTCGCCGAACGCCAACCCCAACAACAACACCCCCGCCGTCAAGCCTCCCAAGCCGCACGCGCGGCTCGAGAAGTGGATCTGGATTCTGATCTACGGCGGCCTGTTCGTCGTGATCCTGGGCATCGCCACCGGCCGCACCGACGCCGCGCTGGGCTGGTCCATCGCCGTGCCTGGCGGCGTTGTGGCGCTGGTCGGCTTCGCGCTGATCTACGTGCGCTCGCGCCTGCCCAACGACAACCCCACCAGCAAGTAACGAGGCCCGCCATGCTCAAGCACATCGTGATGTGGAAGTTCAAGGAACACGCCGAGGGCACCGACAAGGCCACCAACCTGTTGAAAGCCAAGGCCTTGCTCGACGCCTGCGCCAAGCTGTCGCCCGGCACGCTGCGCTTCGAGGTGGCCATTGCCCAGCCCGGGCTGGAAGCTACCTACGACCTGATCCTGTACTCGGAATTCACCGACGCTGCCGCGCTCGCGGCCTATGCGGAGCACCCGCAGCACGTGGCGTTGAAGCCCTTCATCGGTGCGGTCCGCGAAGCCCGCCAGTGCATGGACTACGAGATCTGACCCAACCCGAACCCCGGAGACACCCCATGACCGCACGCACCACCCAGAAACTCTTTGACCTCACCGGCAAGACCGCCCTCATCACCGGCGGCTCGCGCGGTCTGGGCCTGCAGATGGCCCATGCGCTGGGCGAGGCAGGCGCGAAGATCATGCTGAGCTCGCGCAAGGCCGACGACCTGGAGCAGGCCGCCGCCGAGCTGCAGGCCGCGGGCATCGACGCGCGCTGGATCGCGGCCGACTGCTCGAAGGAAGAAGACACCCGCCGACTGGCAGACGAGACGCTGCAGCGCATGGGCGCGGTCGACATCCTGATCAACAACGCGGGCGCCAGCTGGGGTTCGCCGGCCGAGAGCCACCCGGTCGAGGCCTGGGACAAGGTGATGAACCTCAACGTGCGCGGCTACTTCATCCTGTCGCAGCAGATCGCCAACGGCTACATGATCCCGAAGAAGACCGGCCGCATCATCAACATCGCCTCGATCGCCGGCCTGAACGGCAACCCGCCCGAGATGCAGACGCTGGCCTACAACACCTCGAAGACCGCGGTGATCGGCTTCACGCGCACGCTGGCCGCCGAATGGGGCAGGTACAACATCACCGTGAACGCGATCTGCCCGGGCTTCTTCATGACGAAGATGGCCGCCGGCCTCATCAAGTCGCTCGGCGAGGAAAAGATGGCCGCCCAGGCGCCGCTCGGCCGCCTGGGCGACGACGAAGACCTGAAGGGCCTGACGCTGCTTTACGCGAGCGATGCCGGCAAGCACATCACCGGCCAATGGCTGGCCGTCGACGGCGGCGTGAGCGTGGTTCTGGGTGCCGCTTGACATGTCTTCTTCTTCCGATTCCAGCGACATCAACATCCGCTCGTACACGAGCCAGATTCCTTTCGCGCGCCACCTGGGCTTTTCGCTGACGAAGTTCGAGGGCGGCGAATCCGAAATCTGCTACACCGCCAAGCCCGAGCACCTGAACACCTTCGACGTGACGCACGGCGGCGCCTGCATGACGCTGCTCGACATCACCATGGCGGCAGCAGCGCGCAGCGTGGCGCCCGAGACCGGCGTGGTCACCATCGAGATGAAAACCAGCTTCATGCAGCCCTCGGTCGGTCCGCTGCATGCACGCGGCACGCTCATTCACCGGACGGCGACGCTGGCTTTCACCGAGGCCAAAATCTACGACGAACAGGAGCGCGTTTGCGCCCACGCCACCGGAACCTTCAAGTACGTGAAGCGCCGGCTGCCGACCGGCCCCTCGAGCGTCAACGAAATGCGACCGCCATCGACCGACTGACACGACCACATTCCCGGAGATTTTTTTCATGCCTACCAACAAGCAGATCCACCTCGACAACCGCCCTGACGGCGAAGCGGTGGCGGGCAACTTCAAGCTCGTGTCCGCCGAGACTCCCGCGCTCAAGGACAACCAGGTGCTCGTGCGCCACCACTACATGAGCCTGGACCCGTATATGCGCGGCCGCATGAACGACTCGAAGAGCTACGCGCAGCCGCAGCCACTGGGCCAGACCATGCAGGGCGGCACCGTGGGCGAAGTGATCGAGAGCAAGCACCCCAGGTACGCTGTGGGCGACAAGGTGGTCGGCTTTGGCGGCTGGCAGGAATACAGCGTGGTCGATGCCTCGCAGCCCGGCGCGCTGAAGAAGGTCGACACCACGCACGTGCCGCTGTCGCACTACCTCGGCGCGGTCGGCATGCCCGGTGTTACCGCCTGGTACGGCCTGGTGAAGATCATTGCGCCCAAGGCCGGTGAAACCGTGGTTATCACCGCCGCCAGTGGCGCGGTCGGCAGCGCCTTCGGTGCACTGGCCAAGGCGCGCGGCTGCCGCGTGGTCGGCATTGCCGGCGGCCCCGACAAGTGCAAGTACGTGACCGACGAACTCGGCTTCGACGCCTGCATCGACTACCGACAGCATCCCGACGTCAAGTCGATGAGCGCGGCGCTCAAGGAAGCCTGCCCGAAGGGCATCGACGGCTATTTCGAGAACGTCGGCGGCTACATCTTCGACGCCGTGCTGCTGCGCGCCAACGCCTTCGCCCGCGTGGCACTGTGCGGAATGATCGCGGGCTACGACGGCCAGCCGCTGCCGCTGGCAAACCCCGCGCTGATCCTCATCAACCGCATGAAGATCGAAGGCTTCATCGTCAGCGAGCACATGGAAGTGTGGCCCGAGGCGCTGACCGAACTGGGCACGCTGGTGGGCACCGGCAAGCTCAAGCCGCGCGAGTCGGTCGCGCAGGGCATCGAAGCTGCGCCTGAAGCCTTCCTGGGCCTGCTCAAGGGTCGGAACTTCGGCAAGCAACTGGTCAAGCTGATCTGAATGAACTGAACGACGCACGGCAAGGAGGCCGGTTATGGAAACGACGCACGAGGTCTTCAACCAGCCCACGCCGCTGGTGGACTACAACCTCTTCGACACCAACCGGCCCCTGCGCGATGCGCTGAAGTTCAACGCGCCCGCGCTGCAGACCGCGCAGCTGCACGAGCTGGGCGCCACCCTCGGCGCAGCCGGCATGCAGGCGCATGCACGGCTCGCCAACATCCACACGCCCGAGCTGCACACGCACGACCGCTTCGGGCGGCGCATCGACGAGGTGGAGTTCCACCCGAGCTACCACGCGCTGATGACCGCCGCGGTGGGTGCCGGCCTGCATGGCACGCCGTGGACCGGCACGTCGGCTTCTTCGCACGTGCTGCGCGCCGCGGGCTTCATGCTCTTCACCGAGCTGGAGCCTTCGATTCTTTGCCCCGTCTCCATGACCTATGCGGCCACGCCCGCGCTGCGCAGCAATGCAGGCGTGTACGCCGACTGGGGTCCGAAGCTCGGCAGCCTCTGGTACGACCCGGCGCTGAAGCTTTTCAAGGACAAGCCCGGCGTGACCATGGGCATGGGCATGACCGAGAAGCAGGGCGGCTCCGACGTGCGGGCCAACACCACCCGGGCCGTGCGCGACGGCAGCGACGCCTGGGGCGAGCGCTATGCGATCACCGGACACAAGTGGTTCTTCTCCGCGCCGATGTGCGATGCCTTCCTGGTACTGGCGCAGGCGCCGGCCGGGCTCAGCTGCTTCTTCCTGCCGCGCGTGTTGCCCGAAGGCACGCGCAACGCCATCCAGATCCAGCGCCTGAAGGACAAGCTCGGCAACAAGGCCAATGCGAGTTCCGAAGTCGAGTTCCAGGGCGCCAGCGCATGGCTCGTGGGCGAGGAGGGCCGCGGCATTCCGCAGATCCTCGAGATGGGCACCATGACGCGGCTCGACTGTGCGCTGGGCACCAGCGGCCTCATGCGCCAGTCGCTGGGCATCGCGCTCAACCACGCGGCGCAGCGCAACGCCTTCGGCAAGCCGCTGATCGAACAGCCGCTGATGAAGAACGTGCTTGCCGACCTCGCGCTCGAAAGCGAAGCCGCCACCGCGCTCGCCATTCGCCTCGCCAGGGCCTTCGACCACCAGACCGACGAGCATGAGCGCCTGATGGCCCGCCTGCTCACGCCGGTCGCCAAGTTCTGGATATGCAAGCGCGGCAGCCATTTCGCGCAGGAAGCCATGGAGTGCCTCGGCGGCAACGGCTATGTGGAAGAGGGCGGCGAAGGCATCATGGCCCGCATCTACCGCGAGATGCCGCTCAACTCCATCTGGGAAGGCGCGGGCAACATCATGGCGCTCGACCTGCTGCGCGGCCTGCGCAAGGGCGATGCGGTGGCCGCGCTGGCGAAGGAGCTGGCGCCCGCGCGCGGCCAGCACGCCGCGCTCGACAGGCTAGCCGACGCGCTTCCGGCGCGCATCGAGGCCATGGCCTCCGAAGCCGAGGCCCGTCGCCTCGCGCAGGACGTGGCGCTGGCCGTGCAGGGTGCGCTGCTCGCGCAGACCGCGCCTCCCGCCGTCGTCGGCGCCTTCTGTGCCTCGCGCCTTGACGGAGACTGGGGCAACGTCTTCGGCACGCTGGCCGCGGGCACCGATTTCGATTCGATCATCCAGCTCGCACAACCCCGTTGAGCGCGCGCTGAACACACAACGACAGCCCCACAGGAAACACCATGGCCGACCTGATCCTCCACCACTACCTGACCTCGCCGTTCTCGGAGAAGGTGCGCATGATCCTCGGCGCCAAGAAGCTGCCGTGGAAATCGGTCTTCATCCCGCCGATCATGCCCAAGCCCGACGTGGAGGTGCTCACCGGCGGCTATCGCAAGACGCCGTTCCTGCAGATCGGCGCCGACATGTACTGCGACAGCGCGCTCATCGCCGACGTGCTGGAGCATCTGCAACCCGAACCCACGCTGTACCCGGAGCCCGAGAAAGGCATGTCGCGCATCCTCGCGCAGTGGGCCGACACCACGCTGTTCTGGTCCGCCATGGCCTGGAGCCTGCAGCCCAAGGGCGCGGCCGAGGTGTTCGCCAAGGCCCCGCCCGAAGCCGCGAAGGCCTTCGGCGAAGACCGCGGCAAGATGAGCGCAAGCAACATGACCCGCCTGCGCCCGGCCGATGCCGCCAGCGCCTACAAGTCGTACCTGCGCCGCCTGTCGGACATGCTCGACGAGAAACCCTACCTGCTGGGCGAGGTGCCCACCATCGCCGACTTCTCGGCCTATCACCCGCTCTGGTACACGCGCCGCATCGAGTCGGTTCGCACCATCCTCGACCTGACGCCCGCGGTGGTCGACTGGCTCGACCGCATGGCCGCCATCGGCCATGGCGTGCCCGTGAAGTTCACGAGCGACGAGGCCATTGCCGTCGCCAAGGCCGCGGTGCCGCACACGCTGCTGACCGACAGTACCTTCCAGGACGACCATGGCATTCCGCTCGGCAGCGCCGTCACCATCCGCGCCGAGAGCTTCGGGTTGGAAGAAACACCGGGCACGCTGGTGGCGGCCACGCGCACGCACTACACGCTGGAGCGCAGCAACGAGCGGGTGGGCACGGTGCACGTGCACTTTCCGCGTATCGGGTATGTGCTGAAGAAGGCTGATGCCTAGAGGCGTTCGCCGTGGCTGGCGACGCCATGCCTAACGCTTGAATCCCGGGATCGGGACAGGAGAGCAGTCGGGCAGCTTCAGTGCCTCGTAGTCGGGGTGAAACTGGACTACGACAAAGTCGTTGCCTGCTTCCCTCGACATCCCGTTGTCTTCATAAATATTCGAAGTGGTTTCCAGCTTGATCTCGTTCGGCTGGAACTGCCTGTATGCCTGGGTCACCTTTCGGGCTCGCTGTTCTGCCAGTCGGGCCGCTTCACCGGGCGTCCTGCCCGGAGTCTTGACGGTGGCACCTCCATCGATCGAAACCTCGAGGTATTTGGTGAAGGTCGAGTTCGCTCGGTCAACGAAATTCGCCAGCTTCGCGATCTGAGCCGGCTCAAGGTCGGCGGAACCCTCGGCGAAAGTAAGCCTTGTCACCACGACAGGCTTGCAGGCCATGGCGCTTGAGCTCGTCAGCACGGCGGCGACGAGCAAAGGCCTGAAGATGTATTTCATATGGATGCCTTCGCCACAACACCAAGAATGTAGCCGGCGATGCTGCGTCGGAGCCAACGGCATGCCATGCCCCGTCGTCATATGTCGCCGTTTGTTGCAGCATGGAAAGTATGGGCTGCGGCACGGGGCAGTGGCAGACCACCACATCGCCTTCCAGCGCTGCCTCCGACATGAATTCGGGGCGTCGCGGCCCTCCGGCTTTCATGATGATGCCCACGCTGTTGCAGCCCTCGCAGTAGGCCCTGCCGCCGATCAGGGCGACCCGATGTCCATGCAGATCGAGCATCGGTCCTTCATAAGGCAGAACCATGCCGCCGGGTGCCGGCGGATCGCCGACCACCAGAATCTTTCGTTCCATTCGCTACGCTCCCTGTTTGTTGATGGCGCAGCGTTGTACGCGGGCGTGGCTGTTGCCACTGTTGTCTATCGTCAACTGGCTGGTTCTATGTCACGCAGGAGCAAGTTTTCGGCTTGGACCCGCCACAAACCGCTCGCGGCGCGCGTCACACGAACGACAGCCAACCACTGTGCAAAGCGTTCCAATAGCCGAAGCAGAGTCAACCAAAGGAAAGCACCCAATGATTCAGGACTTCAAGGGCAAGACCGCCGTTCTCACCGGCGCGGGCTCGGGCTTCGGCCTGGAGTGCGCGCGCATCGGCGCCGCCCGCGGCATGAACCTCGTGCTGGTCGACGTGCAGCAGGATGCGCTCGACAAGGCCCAGGCAGAAATGGAAGCCGCTGGCGCGCAGGTGCTGGCGCGCAAGGTCGACGTGTCGAACGCGGCACAGATGGAAGCGCTGGCCGCGGCCGTGAAGGAACGCTTCGGCGCGCCGCACTTCGTGTTCAACAACGCGGGCGTGGGCGCCGGCGGCCTGGTGTGGGAGAACACCGTGGCCGACTGGGAATGGGTGCTCGGCGTGGACCTGTGGGGCGTGATCCACGGCGTACGCCTGTTCACGCCGATGATGCTCGAAGCGGCAGCCAAAGACCCGAGCTATCGCGGCCACATCACCAACACCGCGAGCATGGCCGGCCTGCTCACGCCGCCCAACATGGGCATCTACAACGCGGCCAAGGCCGCGGTCGTGAGCCTCACGGAGACGATGTACCAGGACCTGAACCTCGTCACCGACCAGATCGGCGCGAGCCTGCTGTGCCCGTATTTCGTGCCCACCGGCATCACCAGCAGCGAGCGCAACCGGCCCAATGCACCGAAGGACAGTGAGCTCACCAAGAGCCAGCTCATCGGCCAGGCCATGAGCAACAAGGCGGTGAGCAGCGGCAAGATCACGGCGGCCGAAGTCGCGGCCAAGGTGTTCGACGCCATCAGCGCCAACCAGTTCTACGTGTTCAGCCATCCGAAGGCGCTGGGCAACGTGAAGAGCCGCATGGAGAACATCGTCTCCATCACGAATCCGGCCGACCCGTTCCTGGAACGCCCGGAGATCGGGCAGAAGCTGCGCGAGCAGCTCCGCTCGGCCTGACCTCAAGCTTCTTCAGGAAAACCGCAACTCTCCCACCAGTGCTTCGACGCGGTCGGGCCGGGCTTTGACATTTGTCAAATATTGCTCAGGCACTGGAGCTTTCTGCCTGCACCGGCTCTTCATGCGCCATGTTTGCGAACTACTCCCTTAGCCCCGCCGCATATTTTTCATAACCTCTCCGGATAACTTTTTCGGTGAAGTTCGGGGGCAGTTGCAAGCGGATCCGAAGGATCTTGACCCAAGGTCAACCTGAGCCGATCCGCCGCGATATCTTGCAAGAGGAGGCAATTCATGCGCACCCCGTTCCTGCCTGACATCAGCCCGGACGAACCTTTGGCGCCCCGGCTCGGGCCGGCATACGTGGCCTGGTTGTCGGTGCTCCTGTGCATCCTGGCGGCCGTCGCCTTCGTGGTCGGGGCCATTCGGGTTCCCAGCATCGTTGCAGCATCGATGCTCATGACCGCGGCCATCGTGTCGCTGGGCGCCGGCCTGATTCTTGGTTTGAGCATGTGGGTCTTTCCGGACCTTCCGCGCTAGATGGCTTTGCAAGAACCTACTGCACCCGTGGCGAGCAAGTCCGCAGCGTCGATCTTTCGCGTTCAGGACTGGCGCATGACGCTGGTGGCCGCCCTGATCGGCCTGCTGATCATGATGGCCATGCTCATGATGTGGGTCGTCGAATTCCAGGTCGAGGCCGCGCGGGAGCGGCGCTTGAGCGAAGCCGTTGCCCGCGAGGCGGCAGCGCGCTGTCACGAAAATGCCCCGCTCGAGGCGGTCAATGCGTGCCTGAAGAAACTGGCGGTTCCATTCAATCGCTGACGGTCAGCTGCCGCTACGCCACCGACCGGTACTCGGGCACACGGCAGCAGGCACGCCATTCAACCGGACTTGCTCTTCCTCGAGTTGTGACGAGGTCGACGGATCGACGTCGAAAGTGATCTGAAGAGCGCGTGCGACATGGACGTCTTCGATCGGAAGCTCCCAGGTCAGGAACAGTTGCGTGCAATCCTGGCCGGATACGAAATCGGCCGCATCGAAGCCACCGCTACCGCGCCGGATGACGCCATGAGGCTGGCCGGTATCGAATATCACGGCCGTACCCCGGACAAGGGGGATACGACGGCCTTCAGAGGGGAAGTGCAAGTCCAGCCCCATGTCTTCGCTCACGAAGAGGTTGCAGAAAGCCGCGCCGCCGTATTGCGCACCGTCATGGTGGTACCTCGCGCCGCGGCAGGCCATGAGGGCGACGTCGCTGGAGGCAAGCACCTCGGGCAGCCCGAGCGTGCGCGTCCAGTCGGATACGGCCTGCACGCAGAGCCGGTAGTCCGGCCAGCGTGCACGCGCCCGGGCCAGGGGCAGCGCCTCTACGTCGCCGGGTTCCAGCGCCAGGTTCGAAGAAATTTCTCTCTCCCAATCCGCAAGCAGGCGCGCAGGGGGGGCGAGCACGTCGAGCGTGTTTGCCAGCACGACCTCGCTCACGCTTCGGCTGCGGATGGCGTCACCGCTCCAGAAGTGGGAAACGAGGAGGTCTCTCTCGCTCATGACGAACTGGGCACCGCTTGCATCAAGAGCGACAGCGCCTTTCGCAGGCTCGTGGCCGATGCCCGCTCTCCCTTGTCATGGCCCAGACGCACCACCACCAGGTCGTGCGAGGGAACGATCAGCACCGTCTGCCCACCCGCGCCCAGCATGTAGTACGCCGTGGTCGGCACCGGCCACGTGCTCGTGCCGTTTAACCAGAAGAACCCGCCGTAGATCGGGCGCTTGTCGGCCGCCCAGGCCGGTGCAAGGGTGCTCACGAACTTGACGAAACCCTCGGGCAGGATGCGCTCGCCATTCCAGACGCCGTCCTGCAGATACAGGTTGGCCAGGCGCGCCCAGTCGCGTGCCGACATGAAGTCATAGCCCTGCGCGAGGAAGTTGCCATACGGATCGGTCTCCAGGGTCATCGTGCGGATGCCGATCTTGTCGAACAGGTTTCTCTGCGGGAACGACAGGTACTCCTCGCCGCGCTTCTCGACGGCAAGGCGGATCAGGTAGTTCGCCAGCACCGGGTCGGTATTGCGATAGCGCCCGACGGTGTTGGGCGGCCACTGCTGCGGGCGGGTGGCCGCGTAGTTGAACGAGTTGATGCGGCCGGTGTAGAGATAGGTGTGGTCGGGGTAGGTGCCGTTGGGGTCGAAGTCCGGGTCGTCCGGCGCCTTGATGCGCAGCCCGCTCGACATGTGCAGGATGTCCGCGATCCGGATCTCCTGGCGCTTGTCGCCGGCGGCCTGCCACTCGGGAATCGGCGCGCGCTGGTCGAGCCGGTATTCGCCCTGCTTCATCAGCACGCCCAGCATCGTCGCCGTCACGCTCTTGCCCATCGACCACGATTCGAGCGGCGTGGTCGCCGTGATGCCGTTCCTGTAGCGCTCGCCGACGATGCGTCCCTTGTGTGTGACGACGAAGGCTGCGGTGTAGGCCTCCGGCAGCTCGAAGGCCGCGTCGACTGCCTGGCCCACCTTTGCTGTGTCGATGCCGGGCGCGGGACCGGCGGGCGTCACGTCGCCCATGGGCCACGGCTGGGTCGAGGGATCGGGCAGGGCGCTCTTGACGGCCACCGGCGTGAAGAACACGCCGTCGTTGCCGGCTGGCAGCGTGATGCAGCCCTGCGAACCGTAGTAGCGCGCCACCAGCGTCGGCCCATTGGGCATGGCGATGCGGACTTCCTTCTTGTCGCGGTCGACCACCGGCGTGCCGACCTTCCTGCGCTGGTCGTAGGGGCCGGTGAAGTAGCCCACGCTCTCGACCGCGAAATCGGGATCGAGGCCGGTGATGAATGCGGCGGAGCACATCGTCTTGGCGTAGCCCGAGGTGTTGTGCTCCAGGGGGTCGCCGGGCGGCGGCACGTAGGGCGTGTCGAGTTCGAAGGTTCTCGCGCGGGCGATAAGGGCCTCGCGTGCCGGCAGCTCGGCGACGCCGGTGACTGGTGTTGTTCCTCCAGAACCCGTACCCAGGCCTATGCCGATGCCTGCGCCTCCGCCACCCCCGCCGCCCCCTCCGCATGAAGCCAAAGCCATTACAAGAAGCGCGCCTGTTGCGATGGCAAGGGGGATGCGGGAAAACCTCGTCATGACTTCTCCTCACTTTGTTGTTGGAACGCGAGTCTCCACGAGAACTGCGACAGCCTGCAAGTTCTGCGTCCAGCTTGTCCTCAGCCTCGCGAACGCAGCTCCGGTGCGGCCTGCGACGCAATCCATTCCCACACCGCCCGCACGGCCGGCTCGTTCTCGCTGCCGCGCGCGACCGCCAGAAAGTAGCTGCCGGTGTCGAGCGCAGGCCCGAAGGGCTGCACCAGCGCGCCGCTGCGCAGCTCTTCGGCCGACAGCGTGAGGCTCAGCAGCGCAACGCCATGTCCTGCAAGCGCGGCCAGCGTCGCGTGTGTCTCGTCGGAGAACGACAGGCCCGAAGCCTTCATCGCGCGCCCCCTCGGCGGCGCGATGCCGGCTTCGCGAAACCAGCGTGTCCACACGGCAGGCGCAAGCGCCTGCGGCTGCCAGTCGCAGTGGATCAGCTGGTGCTTCGGCAGGTCCGAGGCGCGCTTCAGGCCCAGCATCGGGCTGCACAAAGGCGCATAGCGCTCGGGCATCAGCTCGCGCGACACCAGGCCCGGCCAGTTGCCGTGGCCCGAGCGCACCGCGATGTCGGCGTCACCGCGCGCCAGGTCGACCAAGGTATCGCTCGCATGCAGCCGCAGCTCGACTCCCGGGCAGGCCTTGCGGAACGCCTCCATGCGCGGCAGCACCCAGCGCGCGGCGAATGCGGTGTTGGTTGTGAGGGTGACGGCCTGCGACGCAGCGGGGCGGCGCAGCCTGTCGACGCCGGCTTCGAGCATGTCGAAGCCCATGCGCAGGTCGGCAAACAGCCGCTGGCCCGCTGGCGTCAGCGCGAGCTGCCGCGTGAGCCGGCGGAACAGCGGCTGGCCCAGCGTGTCTTCGAGCGCACGCACCTGGTGGCTGATGGCCGACGGCGTGACCGACAGCTCGAGCGCCGCGCGCTGGAAGCTCAAGTGCGCGGCCGCAGCTTCGAAGGCGCGCAGCGAGAGCAGGGGAGGCAGTCGCCGCGGAGGGCGGATGGATGAGCCAATCTCGTTCATGCGGGGAGAAATCGTCGTTTGTGATGAGCGGATCGTGAACCTAGATTAAAGGCCTGCGCATCATTCTGGCCGCGCTGAACGAAAGATACCAATTCATCCATCAAGACCATGACCATGAACCTCCTTCACATCGACGCCAGCGCCCGACCGGGCCGTTCCGACACCGATCTCCACGGCTCGCACACGCGCCGCCTCTCTGCACGCTTCGTGGAGCGCTGGCACCAAGCGCGGCCCGCCGACCGCATCGACTACCTCGACGTGGGCCGGCAGCCACCCGCACACGTCGACGGCCGCTGGATCCACGCGGCCTTCACGCCGCCGGCCGCGCGCGAGCCATGGATGGCCGAGGCGCTCGCCGAGAGCGACCGGCTCGTCGACCAGCTCATTGCCGCCGACGTGGTCGTGATCGGCCTGCCCATGTACAACTTCAGCGTGCCCGCGCAGTTCAAGGCCTGGATCGACAACATCGTGCGCGTGGGCCGCACCTTCGGCTTCGATCGTTCGCGCGGCGCGGTGCCGTACTGGCCGCTGCTGGCGGAGGCGGGCAAGCGCGTGGTGCTGCTGGGCGCGCGCGGTGACCATGGCTACGGCGCGGGCGGGCGCGTCGCGCACCTCAACCACGCGGAGAGCAGCGTGCGTTCGGCGCTCGGCTACATCGGCATTACCGAAGTGTTCGAGGCGGCGGTGGAGTCCGACGAATTCGGCGGCGAGCAGCTTGCCCAGTCGATGCGGCGCGCGGAGCAACGCGTGGACAGCCTCGCCGATGCGCTGATCGCCCCGCGTGCACGGTCGGGGGCTCCAGATGTTCGCCAGGTAGACCAGGGCCTTCTTGCATGAAAGTAAGGCGAAGGTGATCATTTTTCCCGGGTCATCGGGCGGTTCGCCGCGCCCTGCATCCAAGCCCTTTGCCGGTGCGTAGTTCGCACCGATACTGTCCGGAAATTCCCTCCGGCAATGTACCGGTCCGATCAGTTCAATGACTCAAACAGGCTTCTCGAAATTCCGGTTCGGTTTGCACACACGCCTGAGCCTCGGTGTGGTGGCGGTGGTCCTGACGGCAACCTTCGCGATTGCCACCTTCGCTCTGCACTTCGTCAAGAGCAGCATGCAAGCTTCGATCGCGGCCGAGCAGCTCTCCCGTGTGGGCGCCATCGCCGACTCGATCGACCAGAAATTCGGCAGCCGGCTGATCCTGCTGCAGACCTTCGGCGACAGCGTGGAAGCGCAGGACTTTCAGGACACCGCGCCGCTGCAGGCCTTCCTTGAAAGGCACGCCTCGCTGCGCCAGGCCTTTGACAACGTCGCCTTCCTCGACATGGACGGCAACCTCGTGGCCAACCTCAACGGTGCGAACCGCATCGGTACCGTGAACGTGAAGGACCGGCCCTATTTCCAGCGAACGGTTGCGTCCCGGGCCGGTCTCGTGTCCGAGCCTTACCGCAATCGGCTCAACGGGCTGGCACAGGTGGCCATCACCGCGCCGGTGCTCGACAAAGCAGGGCAGGTGAGGTTCGTGATCTCGGGTGCCATCAACCTGAAGGACCGCAACATCCTGGGTGCGCTCGCCGACATCAAGTTCGGCAAGACCGGCTATCTGTTCGTGACGACCGCTGATGGCATCGTGGTCGACCATCCGGACACCTCGCGCATCCTGAACCACATTCAGGCGAACGGCGGCGGCGACCCCGAGGTCCTTCGTGCGCTGGCCGGCTTCCAGGGCTCGAGCGAGGGCGTCAACAAAGCCGGCGTGCGCGGCCTCTATGCCTTCGACCGCGCCGAGCAGGCGAACTGGATCGTCGGCGCCATGTACCCGCGCAGCGAGGCCTTCGCGGGCATCAACGCCATCGAGCGCGGTGCGTGGCTCGGGGCGCTGGCGCTGGCGCTGACCGCGGGCGCGCTGGCCCTGGCAGTGGTGCGCCGGCAGCTGAAGCCGCTGTCCGATCTGCACCGGCACATGCAATCCACCCAGGACGCGCCTACCGGGACTGCGGCGGCGCGCACCTATGCCTTCGACGAGATCGGCGATCTCTCGCGCACCTTCGACGAACTGATGGTGCAGCGGCGCGCCATCGAGCTCAGCCTTGCACACAGCGAGGCTCAGGTGCGCATCATTGCCGACAACATCCCGGCGATGGTGTCGCACGTCGATGCGTCGATGCGCTACACCTTCGTCAATGCGCACGTGCGGGCCCTGCACAAGGACAAGACGCTGGTGGGCCGCCTGATGCCCGAGGTGCGCGGCCCCTCGGATTTCGCGATGGTGGAGCCCAGCTTCCAGCGCGCGCTGGCCGGCGAGACCGTGATCCTCGAGAAGTCCGGCGACCCTGCGCTGGGCATTGGCGATCGCACGTTCAAGGCCCACTACATTCCCGACATCGATACCGACGGCGTGGTGCGCGGCGTGTTCTCGATGACCTTCGACATCACCGAGGACGTGAACATCCGCAGGGCCCTGACCGAGCAGGAAAAGCGGCTGCGCGACGTGACCAACAACATTCCGGCGCTGGTCGGCTATTTCGACCGTGAGCAGAACTGCCTGTTCGCCAACGTCAGGGCGCGGCAGACGGCGGGGCTGGACGAGAGCGCTTCGCTGAAGGGCACGACCCTGCGCTCGGCTCTCGGGAAGGCGGTGCATGCGCAGCTCAAGCCCTACCTGCCTGTGGTGTTCTCGGGCAAGAAGGTGCGTTTTCCGGTTCGCGCTCCCATGCATGGCGGAGAGGGGTACTTCCAGGCCAACCTGATGCCGGACAGGAACCTGCGCGGCGAGGTCGTCGGTTTCTACCTCATGTCCTTCAACATCACGGCGCTGAAGCAAGCGGAGCTGCGCCTGGCCGAGAGCGAACTGCGGCTGCGGGCCATCACCGACAACATGCCGGCGCTGATCACCTATATCGACCGCGACGAGAAGATCACCTTCGCCAATGCCACCAGCCGCGAATGGCTCGGGCTCGACCCGGCCCAGATGCTGGGTCGCCAGGTGCAGGATGTGCTGGGCCGCGAGGTGTACGAGTCGCGCCAGCCGATGCTCGCGCGGGCGCTGGGCGGGGAGCGGGCAGAGTTCGAGGCCCGTATGCAGCGCCAGGGCTTCGACCGCATCACGCAAGTCACCTACGTGCCCGATGTGCGCGAAGACGGCATGACGCACGGCATTTTCTCGCTGGCGCACGACATCACGGCGCTGAAGGTGGTGGAGCACAAGCTCATCGAGCTGGCGCGGCTCGACACGCTCACCGGCCTGCCCAACCGGCTGGCGTTCAACGAGTACCTGCCCGGGGCGGTGCTGCGCGGGCGGCTCGCGGGCAATGCCATGGCGCTGATGTTCCTCGACATCGACCACTTCAAGGCCATCAACGACACGATGGGCCATGCGGTGGGCGATGCGGTGCTCACCGAATATGCGCGGCGGCTGCTGGGTTGCGTGCGCGGCACCGACATGGTGGCCCGGCTGGCGGG
The DNA here is from genome assembly GCF_001425205.1 of Variovorax sp. Root411. GTDB lineage: Bacteria > Pseudomonadota > Gammaproteobacteria > Burkholderiales > Burkholderiaceae_C > Variovorax. The sequence continues at coordinate 498,439 of NZ_LMDW01000016.1, read as the reverse complement.
CGACGAGTTCGTGCTCGTGCTCGAAGGCCTGACCGCACCGGACACCGCGGCCGCCGTTGCGGAAAAGATCGTGGAGCGCATCCACACGCCGCCCTTCACGGTGGACGGCCAGCGCGTCAAGGTGACGACCAGCGTCGGCATCGCGTTTCACCGCGCGGCTGATTCCTCCGTCAACGCAGAGGAGTTGCTGGCGCGGGCCGATACGGCGCTCTACAACGCCAAGGCGGCGGGGCGCGACCGGTTCGAGTTCTTCATGCCTGCGGAGGGGGCGCGGATCGATCTGATCACGCGGCAGCACTGAGTTCGGCGGGCGCTACACGATCAGGCTGACGGCACCGATGCCCGGAAACTCCGCCGTCACCTGATCGCCGCGCCGGCAGGGCACGATGCCTACCCACGAGCCGGTGGTGACCACCGTGCCCGCAGGAACGGTCTTGCCGTGGCGGGCCAGGTGGCGCAGCCAGACCGGCAGCAGCCACGCGGGGTCGGCCAGCGGATGCGTGCCTTCGCGCACCACGGTCACTGCGTTGCCGACCTTCGTTTCGCAGCGCTGCGAGGCCCAGTCGACGGCGGCGTAGGGCGTCCATTCGCCGAGCACGAGTGCGCCGTGCACCTGCGAATCGGCGAGGCGAAGGAGGGCGGGCGTGCCGGCGAGGTCTTGCCAGCGGGAGTCGACGATTTCGACCGACACGGTCATGGCGTCGATGAGCGATGAGGTGTTGTCGTGATCGAGCTGCGTTGCTTGTGCCGGCGTAACGTCCTGCCCGAGCCGCAGGGCGATCTCGGCCTCGATGCCGGGCGCGTGGAACACGAGGTCGCTGAAGTTCGCCGGGCTCTGGCGCACGCCGGCAGGAGGCAGAGGCGCATGTGTGAGCGTTGCGCTGCGCGAACCGCCGCCCGACTTCCATGTGCCGGGCACGGGCCGACCGTCGAACCAACCGAGCGCGGCCGCGACGGCGTCTTGCACTTCGTAGGCCTGGCCGTCGGTTTCGAGCGCGTCGGTCCAGGGCGTGGCGTCGAGGGTGCGGTTGCCGCGGCGCGCGGCCACGAGTGCGTCGGTGAGGGCGGTCTGGGATGGGGTCATGTTCTGGATCTTCCCAGTTTCTGTTTGGCGCGTTCGGGGGTTATCGGGTAACTCCCTCCGCGAATGTCCCCCGCTTCGCTCCTCCTTTATTTCGCTGCGTGAGTCACCCGACGCCCTGCGCACGAGGGCACGCTGCTGGTATATCGCTGATCAACGACCGCTCTGAACACGATCACGCCGATGGGGTGCCTTGCCCAGCGAAATAAAGGAGGAGCGAAGCGGGGGACATTCGCGGAGCAAGGCACCCCGTCGGCGTGAGCGCACCCCGAACGACGCACTTCATTTCAATCAGTCCCTAGCTTTCGACGTGAACGTTGCCGTCCTTCACAACCTTCGCCCACTTCGCGATTTCCGTGCTGATGAACTGCCTGAACTTGTCCTGCGAACCGCCGCCGTCTTCCGCGCCATAGGTGTCGAGTCGCTCCTGCACATCAGGCATCACGAGCACCGTGTTGACGTCGCGATTGACCTTCTGCGCAATCGACGCCGGCAGCTTGCCCGGTCCGGCAAGTCCATACCACGTCGTCGCCTCGAAGCCCTGGAAGCCTTGCTCCTGCATCGTCGGCACGTTCGGATGTCCTTTCGCGCGCTTGGTGCGGGTCTGCGCGACCGCGATCACGCGGCCGTTCTTCACGTGCGGCGTGGCGGCCGTCATGGTCTCGAAGCTGTACTGGATCTGTCCGCCCATCAGGTCCGCCAGCAGCGGGCCGCTGCCCTTGTAGGGCACGTGCAGCGCGTCGACACCGCCCTGCAGCTTGAACATCTCCAGCGCCAGGTGCTGCGCCGAGCCCGCGCCAGCCGAACCGAAGCTCAGCGTGCCCGGCGCGGCCTTGCAGGCGGCCACGATGTCCTTCACCGTGAGCGCCTTCTGCCCCGGGTTGGCGATCAGCAGGTTGGGGGTGACGCCCACCAGCACGATCGGCACGAAGTCGCGCTCCACGTTGTAGCGCAGCTTGGGCTGCAGGCTGGGCGCGAGCGCGTGGCTGTTGATGTGGGCCATCAGCAGCGTGCTGCCGTCGCTGGGCTGCTGCGCCACGTAGTCGGCCGCGAGCACGCCGGCCACGCCGCCCTTGTTCTCGACGATGACCTGCTGGCCCCACATGACGGTGAGCTTCTGCGCGACCACGCGGGCCAGCGCATCGGTGCCGCCGCCCGGCGGGAAACCGACCACGATGCGCACCGGCCCCGAAGGCCACTCCTGCGCGAAGAGCCGGGGCACGCCCAGCGTGGCGGCCGCGGCGCCCGCGGCCTGGATCAACGAACGTCTCTGCATCTTCTTGTCTCCGTCGTGGGTGTGAATCCGATGCGCGCCGTCGGCGCCGTATGCCGATGCAGCGCCGGTGGCGCTGCGTGCCTATGCGGCCTTCTGCAGCGCGGCCGGCGCCGTGTGGTTCGCGAAATGGTCCATCGCCGCCTGCACACCGCTGCCGGCCAGCTTGATGCCCGCGAGCTTCATGCCCATCTCGACGCCCGCGACCATGGCCACCAGCGTCAGGTCGTTGCTGTCGCCGAGATGGCCCATGCGGAACATGCGGCCCTTGAGCTTGCCCAGGCCGGTGCCGAGCGAGAGGTCGAAGCGCTGGTGGATCAGGCGGCGCAGCGCGTCGGCATCGACGCCTTCGGGTGTGATCACACCGGTGAGCACGGGCGAGTAAACGGCCGGGTCCGCGCACTGGATCGGCAGGCCCCAGGCATCGACGGCCGCGCGCACGCCCGCGGCCCAGCGCTGGTGGCGCGCGAAGACGTTGTCGAGCCCTTCGCCGAGGATCATGTCGAGCGATTCGGAGAGGCCGTAGAGCAGGTTGGTGTTGGGCGTGTAGGGCCAGTAGCCGTCCTTGTTCATCTCGACGATCTCGTCCCAGGCCCAGAAGGCGCGCGGCAGCCTGGCGCTCTTCGACGCATCGAGCGCGCGCGGCGAGAGCGCGTTGAAGCTGATGCCCGGCGGCAGCATCAGGCCCTTCTGCGATCCGCTGACGGTGACGTCCACGCCCCATTCGTCGTGCCGGAAGTCGGCACTCGCCAGGCCGGAGATGCTGTCGACCATCAGCAGGGCAGGGTGGCCGGCCGCATCGATGGCCTTGCGCACGGAGGCTATGTCGGAGGTGACGCCGGTGGAGGTTTCGTTGTGCACCACGCACACGGCCTTGATCTTCTTTTCGGTGTCCTTGCGCAGGCGGGCCTCGATGAGTCCGGCCTGCACGCCTCGGCGCCAGCTGGGCGCGTTCGGCAGTTGCGCATCGGTGCCGGCGAGCGCGAGGAATTCGGTCGAGAGGCCGAGGCGCGTGGCCATCTTCTGCCACAGCGAGGCGAAGTGGCCGGTCTCGTACATCAGCACGTGGTCGCCGGGGCTCAGCGTGTTGGCGAGTGCGGCCTCCCAGGCGCCAGTGCCCGATGCGGGATAGATCGCAACCGGGTGCTTCGTCTTGAACACCTGCTTGATGCCGCCGAGCACCTTCAAACCCAGCGCGCCGAACTCGGGCCCACGGTGGTCGATGGTGGGCAGGCTCATGGCCCGCAGGATTCGGTCGGGCACCGGGCTGGGGCCGGGAATCTGGAGGAAGTGGCGGCCGGTGGGATGGATGTCGAGTTGCAGCATGGACTGTCCTTTCGCATTCAGTTTTGCATTCAAAAATCATTTTCCTTTGATGGTTTACCCTTGGTCATCTGGGTTGTTGGCACTTCTTTTTGCATTCAAAATGCAATCAAGGAAGAAGCCATGACAGCCGACATCATCGAAATCTCCAGACTCGCCTTGCACGACCAGGTGGCCGCGCGCCTGCGCACCATGCTGGTCGAAGGTCTCATCGCACCTGGCGCCAAGCTCAACGAGCGCGAGCTGTGCCTGCAGTTGCGCGTGTCGCGCACGCCGCTGCGCGAGGCCATCAAGCTGCTCGCGGCCGAAGGGCTGGTCGACCTGCTGCCCAACCGCGGCGCGGTGGCGGTGAAGCTCACCGAGGCCGACGTGCTCGACACCTTCGAGGTGCTGGCGATGCTCGAGGGCATGTCGGGCGAACTGGCGGCCAAGCGCATCACCGACGAGGAACTGGCCGAGGTGCGTGCGCTGCACTACGAAATGCTGGCCTGCTTCGCGCGGCGCGATCTCTCGGGCTACTACCGCCTCAACGCACGCATCCACACCGCCATCAATGAGGCGGCGGCGAACCCGGTGCTGTCGAACACCTACCGCTCCATCAACGCGCGCGTGCAGTCGCTGCGCTTTCGCACCAACCAGAACGAGGCGAAGTGGAAGCACGCCGTCGAAGAGCACGAACAGATGATCGATGCGCTGGCCAGGCGCGACGCGGCCGCCATGCGCAAGGTGCTCGCGGCCCACGTGCTGCGCAAGCGCGACACCGTGCTGGAGCTGCTGCGCGCCGGCGAGATCTATCCCTCGGCCAAGTCGAGTTGAGCTTTCCATAAAAACCACCATGCGCATCGACCCAGCCAGCCATATGCAGCCAGCCGGAACCGTTCTTCCGCCCAACGACACCTGCGAGTTGCTCGCGCGCAGGCTGCGTGCCGACACGCAAGGAGAGGTGCTGTTCGACGACGGTTCGCGCGGGCGCTACGCCACCGATGCGTCGATCTACCAGATCACGCCGGTTGGCGCCTTCGTGCCGACGAATGAGCGCGACATCGCCGCTGCCATCGACATCGCGCGCGACCTGAAGGTGCCGGTGCTCGCGCGCGGCGGCGGCACCAGCCAGTGCGGGCAGACCACCGGCGCGGCGCTGGTGATCGACAACAGCAAGCACTTCCGGCGCGTGCTCGAATTGAATGTGGAGGAGGGCACCGCCACCGTCGAGCCCGGCCTCGTGCTCGACCATCTCAACGCACAGCTCAAGCCGCGCGGGCTCTGGTATCCGGTGGACGTGTCGACCAGCGCGCAGGCCACGCTGGGCGGCATGGCGGGCAACAACTCCTGCGGCTCGCGCTCCATTGCCTACGGGAACATGGTGCACAACGTGCTGGGCGCGAGCGCGTGGCTGTCGAGCGGCGAACTGGTCGATTTCGGCCCCGTCGCCACGCTGGGCGTGCGCGCGGCGGGCATTGCGCAGTTCGTGCGCGGCCTGGCGCGCCAGCATCGCGAGCAGATCGCGGAGCACTGGCCGAAGGTCACGCGCCGCGTGGCGGGCTACAACCTCGACATCTTCGACAACCAGAGCGAGCGGCCCTACACGGCCGATGGCAGCGTGAACCTCGCGCACTTGCTGATCGGCTCCGAAGGCACGCTGGCCTACACGAAGAACCTCAAGCTCAAGTTGGCGCCGCTGCCGCGTGCCAAGGTGCTGGGCATCGTCAACTTTCCGACCTTCCATGCGGCGATGGACGCGGCGCAGCACATCGTGAAGCTCGGGCCCACCGCAGTGGAACTGGTCGACCGCACGATGATCGAGCTGAGCCTCGCGAACCCGGCCTTCAGGCCCACGGTGGAGACCGCGCTGATCGGCAAGCCGGCCGCCATCCTGCTGGTGGAGTTCTCGGGTTTGGACAAGGCGGCGCTGCTGCCGCAGCTGAAGCAACTCATCGAACTGATGGGCGACCTCGGCCTGCCCGGCAGCGTGGTCGAGATGCCCGACGACGCGCGCCAGAAGAACCTGTGGGAAGTGCGCAAGGCCGGCCTCAACATCATGATGAGCCTGAAGGGCGACGGCAAACCCGTGAGCTTCATCGAGGACTGCGCGGTGCCTCTCGAGCACCTGGCCGAATACACCGACGCGCTGACCGAGGTGTTCGCCAGGTACGGCAGCCGCGGCACCTGGTACGCGCATGCCTCGGTCGGCACGCTGCATGTGCGGCCGATTCTCGACATGCGCACGGACGGCGCCATGAAGATGCGCGCCATTGCCGAAGAAGCGAGCGCTCTGGTGCGCAAGTACAAGGGCGCCTTCAGCGGCGAGCACGGCGACGGACTGTGCCGCGGCGAGTGGATCGAATGGCAGTTCGGGCCGGCCATCAACGAGGCCTTCCGCGCCATCAAGCAGCAGCTCGACCCGATAGGGCTGTTCAACCCCGGCAAGATCGTCGACCCGCCGCGCATGGACGACGGTGCGCTGTTCCGCTTCGCCCCGCCCACCGCACCCAAACCGTATCGCCGCATCGAACTCAAGCCCGTGCTCGACTGGTCCGGCTGGAACGTCGACGCCGACCCCGTGACCGAGGCAACCACCGCACCGGGCACCGGCGGCGACAGCACCGGTGGCCTCGCCAAGGCCGTGGAGATGTGCAACAACAACGGCCACTGCCGCAAGTTCGACGCCGGCACCATGTGCCCGAGCTACCGCGTGACGCGCGACGAACAGCACCTGACGCGCGGCCGTGCCAACACGCTGCGCCTGGCGCTGTCGGGCCAGCTGGGCCCCGACGCCTTCACCAGCGAGGCCATGCACGACACCATGGACCTGTGCGTTGGCTGCAAGGGCTGCAAGCGCGACTGCCCGACGGGCGTGGACATGGCGAAGATGAAGGTCGAGTTTCTCGACCACTACAAGAAGCGCCACGGCCACACGCTGAAAGACAAGCTGGTGGCCAGGCTGCCCGACTACGCCCACAAGGCCAGCCGCATGCCGTGGCTGCTGAACCTGCGCAACAGCGTGCCCGGTGCGGCGTGGCTCGGCGAGAAGCTGCTGGGCTTTTCGGCGAAGCGCTCGCTGCCCGCGTGGCGCAGCGACACCTTCTGGCGCAGCAAGGCCAACGAGCCCGGCCTGTTCGTCGAGCGCGACGTCGCGCTGGCCATTGCGCGGCGCGGCGGCAAGGCGGCGGTGCTGTTCGTCGATACCTTCAACGGCACCTTCGAAAGCGAGAACGCCTTTGCAGCCGCGCGCGTGCTGCAGGCGGCGGGCTATGTGCTGCACACGGTCGAGAAGCGCGGCGGGCACCATTGCTGCGGCCGCACCTTCCTGGCGAGCGGCATGGTCGAAGAGGCGAAGAAGAAGGCCGAGGCGCTGATCGATGCGTTGCTGCCGCTTGCGCGGGCAGGCGTGCCCATCGTCGGACTCGAGCCCTCGTGCCTGCTCACGCTGCGCGACGAAACGCTGGTGATGGGCTTCGGCGAAAAGGCGGAGATGGTGGCGAAGCATGCGCTGCTGTTCGAGGAGTTCATCGCGCGCGAGATCAGGCTGGGCCGTTTCGAGATCGCACTGAAGCCCGCCGAAGCACCGATCCTGCTGCACGGCCACTGCCACCAGAAGGCCTGCGGCGCGGTGAGCCCCGTGATGGACGTGTTGAAGCTCATTCCCGGCGCGCAGCCCGAACTCATCGAAAGCTCGTGCTGCGGCATGGCCGGCAGCTTCGGCTACGAGGCCAGCCATTTCGAGGTGTCGATGCAGATGGCCGAGGCCAGCTTGCTGCCGGCCATCCGCGCGAAGCCCGGTGCCATCGTGGTGGCCGACGGCACCAGTTGCCGCCACCAGATCGGCGACGGCGCGCAGCGTGAGGCGGTGCACGTGGCTGTGCTGCTGGAGCGGCATCTGCTGCATGCCGACCCGGAGCCTGGCGCGGGTTGACCCGCGCGGGTGCGGGCAAGGCGGCGGCGCCTGCCGCAGAATGGCAAGCTTGCCCGCTCCGATGTCGATGACGCTCACTTCCTCCGCCCCCGTGCAGCCCACGCTGCGGCTCGCGTTCGCGCTGTCGATGGGCGCAGCGGTGTCACTTGGCATCACCCGCTTTGCGTATGCGCTGCTGCTGCCGCCGATGCGCGCCGACCTGGGCTGGAGCTATGCACTGGCCGGCGGCATGAACACGGCAAACGCGGTCGGCTACCTGCTCGGCGCGCTGATCACGCCGGCACTGATGCGGCGCTTCGGCACTACGCGGCTGCTGGTGGTCGGTGCGGTGCTGGCCAGCATCTTCATGGCAGGCAGCGGCTTCGTGACCGATGCGCCGGCCCTGCTGCTGCAGCGGTTGCTGGCCGGAGTGGCCAGCGCGTGGGTATTCGTGGCGGGCGGGCTGCTGGCGGCGCGGCTTGGCGAGGCGGGATCTTCGCGCGGTGGTTTGTTGCTGGGCATCTACTACGGCGGCACCGGCTTCGGCATTCTGTTGTCGGCGCTGCTTGTGCCGCAGGTGCTGCGCGCGGCCTCGGGCGTGCCACACAATTGGACCTGGGCGTGGTGGGCGCTGGCGCTCGCAAGTGCGGCCGCTACCTGCCTGCTGGCCTGGGCCGGCCGCGCGATGCCCGACCGGCCAGCGCCTGCGGCGTCCGCTGGCTCGACCGGCACGGCGGCGCCGTTCCCGCTGCATCGCTTCGGCTGGGCGCTGGCGGGCTATGCCTTGTTCGGCATGGGCTACATCGGCTACATGACCTTCGTGATCGCGCTGCTGCGGGAGCAGGGCGCCAGCGCCTCGTTCGTCACTTTGTTCTATGCCTTGCTGGGCATCGCCTGCGTAGCGTCGTCGCGGTTGTGGGCCGGGCTGCTCGACCGCTATCGCGGCGGGCAGCCGCAGGCGCTGCTGAACGGGCTGCTCGGCTTGGCGACGCTACTGCCAGTTCTGAGTGCGTCGGCGCCGGTGGCGCTGGTCTCGGGCGTGCTGTTCGGCGCAGTGTTCCTCTCGGTGGTGGCCTCGACCACCGCTCTGGTGCGCCACAACCTGCCGGCGGCGCGTTGGGGTCAGGGCATCAGCATGTTCACCATCGTTTTTGCGCTGGGGCAGATCGTCGGGCCGACCGTCACGGGCTGGATTTCCGATGGCCCGGGTGGACTGGCGCGGGGGCTGGTGGCCTCGGCGATGGCTCTGTGGTTCGGCGCGGTGCTGGCGTCACGCCAGCATTCGCTGCAGGAAAAGTCATGACCGGTTTTGCCTTGTTCGAGACTTCCATCGGCATGTGCGCCTTGGCGTGGGGGCCGCGTGGATTGGTCGGCGTGCAACTGCCTGCCGACAAGGGCGAGTCCGCCACGCGGGCGCGGATGAAGCAACGCTTCCCGGAACTGAGCGAAAGCCCGCCGAGCGAGACGGCGCAGCGCGCCATCGCCGCCATCCAGGGCCTGCTGCAGGGCGTGCACGACGACCTGGGCCACATCGAGCTCGACATGCGCGGTGTGTCGGAGTTTCACCAGCGCATCTACGCGATCGCGCGGCGCATTCCGCCCGGGCAGACTCGCACCTATGGCGAGATCGCCGAAGAGCTGGGCGACAAGGGCCTGTCGCGCGCAGTCGGCCAAGCCATGGGCCACAACCCGTTCGCGCCCGTGGTGCCTTGCCACCGGGTGCTGGCGGCAGGCAACAAGCCGGGCGGCTTCTCGGCCGGCGGCGGCGCGCTGACCAAGCTGCGCATGCTCGATATCGAGGATGCGCGGCCGAACGGAATGGCTTCGTTGTTCTAGCTAGGCGCCCTGGGCCTGCATTTCCACAAACCACTCAGCCACGTACGCCGCTTCCGGCGCGGCACCGGGCGCCAGGCCGTAGTAGTACCGCTCCAGCGTCATGCGCAGCATGGGCAGCGGCGACTGCAGGCGGCCCGAGGCCAGGTCGTGCGCCACCAGCGAGGTCGGTGCCAGTGCGATGCCAAGCCCGTCGACCGCGGCCTGCAGCACGAAGTGCAGGTGGTCGAACTGCAGCCGGCCCGCCGGCCGGGTGCGCGGTGCGCCGACCTGCTTCTTCCAGGCGTCCCAGTCGTCCTTGCGCGTGCGGGCCGACAGCAGCACATGCGAGGCGAGCGCGCGCAGGTCGGGCAGCGGATGTGCCTTGAACAGCGCCGGCGCGCCAACCACCAGCACCTCGTCTTCGAGAAAGGGCTGCACCTCCATCGAGGAGGGCCAGCCTTCGAGGCCGCGACGCACCGCGATGTCGAAGCTGCCGACGGCTTCTTCTGGCATGACGGTGCTGGTGACAACCTGCGGCTCGATCTCTGGAAAGTGCTCGACGAAGGAGGGCAGGCGCGGAATGAGCCAGCGCACCGCGAAAGAGGGTCGCACGTTGATCCGCACCGCGCGTGCCGGGCCTTGGGACTGCAGCGCCCGCGCCGCCGCGCCGATCTGCGCGAGCGCCGGCGCCACCTCCGCGAAGAACTGCTGTCCCTCGGCAGTCAACGCCACCTGCCGGATGCGCCGCTCGAACAGCGCGACGCCGAGGAACTCTTCCAGGCTCTTGATCTGCCGGCTCACCGCGCTGTGCGTGACGTGCAGCTCGAGCGCCGCACGGGTGAAACTCAGGTGGCGTGCCGCGGCGATAAAGGCGCGCACGGCGTTGAGGGGAGGCTCTCGAAGCGGCATGCGTGCAATTTTCTCACGCATGACAAGCGTTAATGTCGTTTGTCGGCGGGGCAGGCGGCGGCGCACCATCAGGGCTCGATGTCTCGCACCCAACCCGCTTCCAGCCCCACGTCCACCGACCTGAATTCCCGCCACGCGGCGATGGCGCTCGGCCTTTCACTGCCGGCCGACGTGGTGCTCTACCTGTTGCTGCCGATGTACGCCAACCAGTTCGGCGTGACGCTCGCCGAGGCCGGCATGCTGCTCGCGGCCAACCGGCTGGTGCGTATCACGGGCTACGGTTTCGTCGCGCGCTTCTACGCCCGCAATGGCGACCGGCTGACCTGCACCATCGCCGTGCTGGCGGCGGCTGTGTGCGGGCTGGGCTACGCCACGCTCTCGGGTTTCTGGGCGCTGCTGCCGCTGCGGCTCACGTGGGGCCTGTGCTTCGCGGCGCTGAACCTGTCGACCCAGGCGCTGGCCACGGCCGACCCGGTGGGTGCGGCGCGGCGCAACGGACGTTCGCGCGCCTTCATCGCGATGGGGCCGGTGCTGGCGCTGCCGCTGGGCGCGCTGCTGGCGCACTGGGCCGGGCCGCGCGCGATCTTCGGCATCCTCGCGGTGTTTTCGCTGCTCGCGTGGTTCGTCACGCGAAGGCTGCCGGCGGCGCCGCACCCTGTCGGCAAGCCGAGGCGGCGCTTCACGTGGCCCAACAGCCTCGATGGCTGGTCTTTCATGGAAGGGCTGGCGCTCGACGGGCTCTTCATCATCGGCCTGTCCTACCTCGGCAAGGACCTGCTGCCGGGCGGCGCGGTGATCGTGGCCGGCGTGCTGATGGCGCTGCGCTATCTGGCGGAGATCCTGCTGAGCCCGGTCGGCGGACACATGGCGGAGCGCTTCGGCGCGGAGCGCCTGCTTGTGGGCCTGTCGCTCATCACCTCCATCGCGCTCGTGGGCTTCGGCCTTGGCTGGCTGTGGAGCTGCGCGGCGCTGATCGTGGTGCTGCGCGCCTTGCAATTGCCGTTGCTGCCGCCCATCGTGGCCCGCCGCACGCCCGGCCCGGAGCGCGTGCAGGCGCTGGCTGCGCGCTCGGTGTGGCGCGACACCGGCGCCGGCGCCGGGCCGCTGATCGCGGGCCTGCTGCTGCCGGTTGCGTCGCCGGCATGGATCTACGGCGTGGCTGCCTTGCTGCTCGCGCTGATGGCGCTGGCCTGCGGCTGGAGCGCATCGCCACAATCCGCCAACATCCGGCAAGAAAGCACATGACAACCTCTCACGCCATCGAAACCGTCGCCCAGCTCGAAGCCCTGTTCGGACAACCCGGCGAGGCTTCGCTGATGAAGGAGGTGCCCTACCTGCATCCGGCGTTCCGGACGCCCATGAAAGAAGCCCGCAACAGCGGGCTTCCTGGAGCGGTCTACACCGACAGAATCAACGCACCCAGTGGCAAACGCGGTGGTGATGACGTGCGTCCCACTTGCACACCTTGTGCTTTTTCGGGTGGTACGGCGCGGCCGAGGCAATGCTCGGCGCCAGCATGGCGAGGCCGGCGAATGCAAGGATGCTGGAGAGGATGAGCTGCTTGGTCTTCATGGGGTTCTTTCTAAGCAAAGACATCGAAGGAATGCGTCGTTCCAGGCGCTCTTGCAAAACGCGCCCGGGTCACGTCCAGATGACATTCCGAACCGCCTGGCGCATGAAATATTGCACAGGCCGGCTGCCCTTGGCGGCACCGGGCCTCATGGCTGCCGTTGCTGCTGCGCCCTCATGATCTGGTGCCGCTGCCAGTAGTGTCCGGTGGCGGCCTTGAAGTTTTCCTTTTGCTTGCCCAGGCCCGCGAGCTTCACCTTGGTGGTGCGCGCGCCCAGCATGCCCTTGTCGTGGTGGGTGACGATGAGCGTGTCGCCGAAGCTGCCGTCCTTGTAGGTCAGGCCCTTGACCTCGTCCCACGCGATCGTCGAGCCGCCGTCGGCGCTGGGGTGCATGCCGGCATAGGTGATGTCGATGCGGTCGCCGTTCTTCAGCGCGAAGCCGACCGGCGGAAAGTGCCGCAGCACGATGGCACGCTCTTCATCGGTGGCCGGCTCGTAGCGGTAGGCCAGGCTCAGCTCGTGGTTCTGCACGAAGCGCTGCTCGTAGTCGCTCCACAGGCGTTGCTCGATGGCGGGGGCGGTCTCGATGTCGTCGGCCCACGAGGCTTGCGGTGCGGTCGCGACGATGGCACCGTAGGCGCTCTCGGGCACGTGGTGGCCGACGTTGCGCATGCGCTCCAGCAGCGGAGGGTGGCTGTCGTAGGGGTGTGGCACGTCGGCGGTCTTCATCGCCTCGATGAATGCATCGGAGCTGGCGTAGGGCGGCAGGCCGTCCGCCACGAAGTGGGCGATGCCCAGCGCGCCGTCATGCTCGCGGTTCTGCGCGAACAGCTTGCGCTCGACGTCGTTGCGGTAGCTCGCGTAGGCCGAGATCTTGATGAGCGACTGCACGATGGCATGCGGTGCCGTGAGGCCGGCGGCCACGCGGTCGGCCTTGTATTCGCGCTCGCGGCTGTCGCGCGCCAGGGCGAACGCGAAGATCATGCGGTACAGCCGGAGCAGGTAGTGCGCCACGATGGTGAGGCCGCCGCTGCGCATCTTCCAGGTGTACTGGTCGAACTGCAGCAGCTTGGGGCCGAGCGCCGCGCTGCTGCGGGTGTCGCCGCCGCCCAGGTGCGCCAGCTCATGCGCGAGCACCGCATCGGCCTCGGCCTGGTCGAGCACGCGCAGCAGCGGAAGGCTGACGAACAGCGTGCGGCCCTGCAGGGTGCGGCCCCTGACTTCGCACGGCGCCTCGGTCACGAAGAAATTGGTGTCGATGCCGGCCACGATCTGGTCGGGCGGCGCGGTCTTCACGCGGCCTGCCAGCTGGCGGATGCGTTCCCACAGGCGCGGTGCGTCCGCTTGCGCGATCAGTTCGCCCTCGATCTCGTTGCCCCAGGGCAGCTTCTTGAACAGCGTGTAGATCGCGTAGAACACAGCGGCCCCGGCCATGATGCCCGCCAACGCGATCAGCTTGACGTAGTAGCTCTGCCAGAAATAGGCCGTGAGCCAGAACGACAGCCACACCAGCATCGCGCTCTGCAGCACGACCTCGACCGCGCTCGACACCGTCATCAGCCGCCAGCCCGCGACGAAGCTGGCGTAGCGCAGCCCGCGGTTGGCGAAGGCCAGTGCGCCCAACACCAGCGCCGCCGCGAGCAGCGCGGCGCCGAGCACGATGGTCCAGATGGCGGCGCGATCGGCCCAGTGGAACTGCCACTGCATCGAGTAGGGGCTGCACACCTTGTCGTGGAAGTTCCTGTCTTCCGGCGCGGTGGCGTCGCAGGCCTTGGAGAGCGGATGGCTGCGATAGAAATCGGTGGCTTCGGCCTTGTCCTTGGACGAGAGCTGCGCATCGCCGGCGATGCGCTTCTCTATCGATTGCAGGAAGGCCGCGTCCTGCGAACGCAGCGCGTATTCGGTGAAGGCCAGCGTCGCCGCCGGAATGGCGAACAGCGACACGAGCGTGAGAACGAAAACGCGCAGGAGGTCTGCGTGGATCGTGCGGGCGAGGGCCATAAGGGTGCTGCTCCTTCCTGGAAAGCGGATGCTGTGAGTTGTTGTGGGGCGGTCCGGGAAGGCGATAGGGTAGCGGGTGCGGCGCGAGGAGTGAAGCCCGCTGCAACGTCAAGCGCCGCGGGGTACCGACCTTCGGCGAGCAAGGTTATGCCCTTTGCATTCTTCTGCTTCGCGGGGTGCAGGTATAGCCTTGGCGATCATCCGTGGCCGCAAGCTTCATCATCACTTCTTCTGTGCTTTCTTCCCATTCCAGGCTCGCGGCCGTTCGAGTAATCGTTTCGAGGAGTCGCATCGCATGAGTGCTGGGTCGAACGGACAGATGCTGGCAGCCACGCTGCCTTCGGTGGAAGCGGAGCTCAACTACCTGAAGGCGGGCCAGGGCCGGCCTGTGAGCTATACCTTCGAGCCGCCGCAGGGCACGCCCTGGGTGACTGGCGAACTGGAGCCGCGCCGCGTGACGATCCGCGACGGCCGCCCGCTGGTGGCGCTGAACGAACTGACGCTGGACCGCAGCGGCTTCACGCAGATTTCGCATCGCAGCGCGCTCGCCGATTTCTCGCACGACGCAACGATCCGCGACATCTACTACCGCGAGTCCGAGGCCTTGCTGCGCGACCTCACTGGTGCCGAGAAGATCGTCGTGTTCGACCACACGCTGCGCGACAGCGCGCAAGGCTCGCGCCGCACGGTCGAACTGCGCGAGCCGGTGCGCCGCGTGCACAACGACCAGACTTTCGTTTCCGCGCCCCGCCGCGTGCGCGACCACCTGCCGCCCGAAGAGGCCGAGGAGCGCCTGAAGCAGCGGTTCGCGATCGTCAACCTGTGGCGTCCGCTGGCCACGGTCGAGCGCCTGCCGCTTGCGCTGTGCGACGCGCGCTCCATTTCAACGGAAGACATGGTGCCGAGCGACCTCGTCTATCCGGACAAGGTCGGCGAGATCTATTCCTTCACCTGGAACCCGAACCACCGCTGGTACTGGTTTCCGCGCCTGCGGCCCGACGAGGCGCTGCTGCTGAAGATCTACGACTCGCGCGAAGACGGCGTGGCGCGCTTTACCGCGCACACCGCGTTCGAAGACCCGACCGGTTCGCGCGAGGGGCCGCCTCGCCGCAGCATCGAACTGCGCGCGCTGGTGTTCTGGCCCGCTGGGAAGTAAGCCGAAACCGTTCATTCGGCGAAGTTTTACTGGTTCGCGGCTGCGCGATTCTTTGGCCAGAATTAGCTCGGGCGAGGCGCAGACCCCACGCCTGCAGCGATTGCCGTGCTTGACGACAATCGGTTCAATGCGTTCTTCTCCCTTCTTCAAGATGGCCCTGTTGCTGGGCCTGCTCTCGGCCATCGGGCCATTCGCCATCGACATGTACCTGCCGGCGCTGCCTGCCATCGGACAGAGCCTGCACGCCGACATCGGCGCGGTGCAGATGAGCCTCACCGCCTTCTTCCTGTCGCTCGGCGCAGGGCAACTGTTGTACGGACCGATCTCCGACATGATGGGCCGCAAGCCGCCGCTGTATGCAGGGCTGCTGCTGTTCGCGCTCGCCAGCGTGGGCTGCGCGATGGCGACCGACATCCAGACGCTGATCGTGCTGCGCTTCGTCCAAGGCCTGGGCGCCGCGGCCGGCATGGCGATCCCGCGCGCCGTGGTGCGCGACCTGCACACGGGCACCGACGCCGCGCGGCTCATGTCGCTGTTGATGCTGGTGTTCAGCGTGTCGCCGATCCTCGCGCCGCTCGCGGGCAGCGCGGTGATCGCGGTTGCGGGCTGGCGCGGCGTGTTCTGGGCCGTGACCATCGCGGCCGTGGCGGGCCTCGCGATGATGGTCAAGCTGCTCGATGAAACGCGCCCCGCCTCGGAACGCGTCGAAAGCAGCCTGGGCAGCGCGCTGTCGGCCTACTGGTTGCTGCTGCGAGACACGCATTACCTCGGGCTGGTGTTCATCGGCAGCTTCGCGATGGCGGGCTTCTTCACCTACCTCGCGAACTCGTCGTTCGTGATGATCGACCACTACGGCCTGTCGCCCGCGCTCTACAGCGTGGCCTTCGGGGTGAACGCGGCGGCCTTCATCGGGGCCTCGCAATTCACCGGCTCGCTGGGCGAGCGCTACGGGCTGGTCACCCTCGTCAAGTTCGGCGTGGTGTGCTGCGGCGTTGCAATGCTCGCGATGTTCGCCTACTTCGCGATGGGCGGCGACAGCCTCTGGGTGCTCATCGTGCTGTACTTCATCGCCTCGGGCTTCATGGGGCTGGTGATCCCGACCACCGGCGTGCTGGCGCTCGAGATGCACGGCGCCATCGCGGGCACCGCCTCGGCGCTGCTCGGTACGCTGCAGATGCTGACGGGCGCACTGGCGATGGCGGTGGTGGGCTTGTTCACCGACGGCCGTCCGCTGCCGATGGTGGCCGGCATGGCCGGCGGCGCGCTCATCGCGCTGGTGCTGACCTGGCTCACGCTGGGCGGCGTGGGCTCCGGACACGCGCGAAGGACGCAGCAGGCCTGATGAACACGGTACGCGCAGGCGCCGGGCTCCCGGCTGCCGAAGAAGACACCAACAACGACAACAGCAACGCAGCCCACAAGCCCGTCGACGGGCTGGCCATGCCGGAACGCGGCTGGGCGATGCTGGTCATCATCCTCGGGCTGATCGTGGCGGTGCTCGACGGCACCATCGTCAACCTGGCTCTGCCGGGCATCGCGCGCGAATTGCAGGCCAGCCCGTCGCAGGCGATCTGGGTGGTCAACGCGTACCAGATCGCCACGCTGGTGATGCTGCTGCCGCTGGCCTCGCTGGGCGATCTCGTCGGCTACCGGCGCGTGTATCTGGTGGGCATGGCGGTGTTCACGCTGTCGTCGCTGGCCGCAACGTTTGCCGATTCGCTCGGGACGCTGATCGCGGCGCGCGCCTTCCAGGGGCTCGGCGCCGCCGGCATCATGAGCGTGAACGCGGCGCTGGTGAGGCTGACGTATCCGTCGGCGCAGCTGGGCAAGGGCATGGCGATCAATTCGCTGGTGGTCGCGACGTCTTCCGTGGCCGGGCCTTCGGTGGCCGCGGCCATCTTGTCGGTGGCCTCGTGGCCCTGGCTCTTCGCCATCAACGTGCCGCTGGGCATCGTCACTTTTGCGCTGGGCATGCGGGCACTGCCGTTCAATCGCGTGGCGCCGGCAGCGGGGCTGCGGTTTTCGCCAGTCGACGTGGCGCTCAACGTGCTGATGTTCTCGCTCGTGTTCCTCGGCGTGGACCGGCTCGGCGTGCGCGAAGGGGCGGTGCAGGGCGCTGGCGGTTCGCAGGCCTCGGCCTGGGGCATCCTGCTGGCCGGGGTGGTGGTCGGCTTCATCTACCTGCAGCGCCAGCGCAGGCAGGCGGTACCGCTGTTCCCCATCGACCTGCTGCGTATTCCGGTGTTCGCGCTGTCGATGGGCACTTCGGTGGCCGCGTTCTGCGCGCAGATGCTGGCCTACATCGCGCTGCCATTCCTGCTGCTGGACGTGTACGGGCGCAGCCACATCGAGGCGGGGCTGCTGATCACCGCATGGCCGCTGGCCATCGTGGTGATGGCGCCCATCGCCGGGCGCCTGATCGGCCGCTACCCCGACGGGCTGCTGGGCGGCATCGGGCTGGGCCTCCTGGCCAGCGGCCTGGCGCTGCTGGCGGCGCTGCCTGCGCACCCGGGCGATGCCGACATCGCCTGGCGCATGGCGCTGTGCGGGCTGGGCTTCGGACTGTTCCAGTCGCCCAACAACCACACCATCGTGACCTCGCCGCCCGCGCACCGCAGCGGCGCGGCCAGCGGCATGCTGGGCACGGCCCGGCTGACCGGGCAGACGTTGGGGGCGGTGGTGCTGGCTGGCGTCTTCAGCGTCTGGAGCCCGCACGGTGGGCATGGCCCGGTGGTGGCGCTGGTGCTGGCGGCCAGCTGTGCCGCGGTGGCGGCGGTTTTCAGTACCCTGCGCCTCAAGACGTAGGGCCCGGCGAGGGCTTTAAATGGTTTCAATCCCGGGCCCCGGCGGCTGAATGAGTTAGGGTACTCACCTATGACGGAAGTACCTGACACCGTGGTCTGCCCGGGTTGCGATGCGGTCTACAGCCGCGCGCCGTTGCAGCCGCGCGACGTGGCGCACTGTCCGCGCTGCGGCACCGAGCTCGACCGGCACCCCGGCCGGCAGGAGCGCCGCATCCTTCCGCTGACGGTGGCCTGTCTGATCATGTTCGCCATCGCGAACCTGTTTCCCATCGTCGAGATCGAGCTGCAGGGCCTGCGCAGCCAGACCACGCTGGCCGGCGCGGTGGTGGCGCTGGGCGCCGAGGGCATGTCGGTGGTGGCGCTGCTGGTACTGGCCACGACCATTCTTTTTCCCTTCCTGCAGCTGTGCATCCTCGCGTACCTGCTGGTTCCGCTGAGCCGCGAGCGCCGGCCCCTGGGCTTCGCGCTGCTGGTGCGGCTGATGCAGTCGCTGCGGCCCTGGGGAATGATCGAAGTGTTCCTGCTCGGCGTGCTGGTGGCCATCGTCAAGCTCTCCAGCATGGCGTCAGTCGTGCCGGGCGCGGCGCTGTGGGCCTTCATGGCGCTCACGGTCATGCTGACGGTGGTGCTGTCGTTCAACCCCGGCGCGTTCTGGGAAATGACGTTCCGCCCGAAGGGCGAGGCGCACGATGAAGGGGCGCCGGCATCATGAAGCTGTTCGCCTTCCCGTGGCCGCGCGAACCCCACGAGGCCGACGATGCGCACGACCTCCACGACGAAGACGCGCACGTCCCCACCGCCGCCTCGCTCGGCCTCCTGGCCTGCCCGCACTGCGCCGCCGTCTGGAAGAACGCCGAGGAGGGCGAGGCCTGCGGCCGCTGCGGCACGCGCCTGCACACGCGCAAGCCGCAGAGCCTGAACCGCACCTGGGCCCTGCTGATCGCGGCGTGCATGATGTACATCCCGGCCAACCTGCTGCCGGTGATGATCACGCGCACGCTGTTCGGCACGCAGAACGACACCATCCTGAGCGGGGTGATCTATTTCTGGGTGTCGGGCGCCTACGGCCTCGCGGCCATCGTTTTCATCGCGAGCTTCCTGGTGCCGCTGTTCAAGCTGGCGGTGCTTTTCCTGCTCGTGGTGCTGGCGCAGCGCGGCAGCACATGGCGCCGGCGCGAGCGGGCGAAGCTGTATCACATCATCGAGGTCATCGGCCGCTGGTCGATGCTCGACGTGTTCGTGGTGTCGCTGCTGACCGGGCTGGTGCAGATCCAGGGTTTCGCGGTCATCACCGCGGGCGTGGGCATCGCGGCCTTCGGGTCGGTGGTGGTGCTGACCATGCTGGCCTCGCTGAGCTTCGACCCGAAGCTCACGTGGGACAGCGAGGCTGCACAGGGACATGAAATCAGAGACGAGAAACCAGCATGAGTGAAGAAGACCAACCCCAGGACAAACCGGCACCCCCGCCCGCATTGCCCAAGCCGCGCGTGGTGCGCCGGCGCGAATGGCTGCCCTCGCTGATCTGGCTGATTCCCATCGTGGCTGCGCTGGTCGGCATCACGCTGGTCGCCCGCATCCTGCTGGAGCGCGGGCCCGAGGTGGTGCTGACCTTCAAGACGGCAGAGGGCCTGGAGGCCGGCAAGACCGCCGTGAAGTACAAGGACGTGCAGATCGGCCTCGTCACCCACCTGCGGCTGGCGCGTGACCGCTCGCACGTGCGCGTCCTGGTGCAGTTCAACAAGGATGCCAAGGGCTTCACCGCCGCGGACTCTCGCTTCTGGGTGGTGCGGCCCCGGCTCGACACCTCCGGCATCTCGGGGCTCAACACCTTGCTGTCGGGCGCTTACATCGGCGCCGACGCGGGCGTGTCGGAAGACACCGCCGGCGAGTTCACCGGGCTCGAAACCCCGCCCATCGTCACGCGCGACGACTCGGGCAAGCAATTCCTGCTGCGCGCCAACGACGTGGGCTCGCTCGACGTGGGCTCGCCGGTGTACTTCCGGCGCGTCAAGGTCGGGCAGGTGGCCGCCTACGAACTCGATGGCGACGGACGCGGGGTGACCATGCGCGTCTTCGTCAACTCGCCTTACGACAAGTTCGTGGGCATGAACACGCGCTTCTGGCAGGCCAGCGGCATCGATGCGCAACTGAGCGCCAGCGGCTTCACGCTGCGCACGCAGTCGCTGGCGACCATCCTGCTCGGCGGCATCGCCTTCCAGGCGCCCGACGACGCGATGGGCCCGGTCGCCAAGGAGAATGCCGCCTTCGCACTGGCGCAGGACGAAGCCGCCGCCATGAAGGAGCCCGACGGGCCTTCGCAACCGCTGCTGATGTATTTCAACCAGTCGCTGCGCGGCCTGACGCCGGGCGCGCCGGTGGATTTCCGCGGCGTGGTGATCGGTGAGGTCAAGTCGATCGGCGTCGAGTTCGACCGCGCCGAGCGTGAGTTCCGCATGCCGGTGCTGGTGCAGGTCTACCCCGACCGCCTGCGCCGCCGCGCCGGCGAAAGCGGCATCGAATCGCGCGCCACCCAGCAGGAGCGGCTGCGCTTCCTGGCCGAGAAGGGCCTGCGCGCGCAGTTGCGCAACGGCAACCTGCTGACCGGGCAGGTCTACGTGGCGCTCGACTTCTTTCCGAAGGCGCCGCCGGTCAAGATCGACCTGACGAAGAACCCGGTCGAGCTGCCCACCGTGGCCAACAGCCTCGACGAGATCCAGTCGCAGGTGCAGGAAATCGCGACCAAGCTCAACAAGGTGCCGTACGAGCAGATCGCGGGCGACCTGCGCACCACGCTCGCGGCGCTCAACAAGACGCTGACAACCACCGAGCAGACGGTGAACCGCATCAACAACGACGTCACGCCCGAGCTGGCCGCGGCCATGAAGGACGTGCGCAAGACCGTGAACTCGGCCGAACGCACGCTGGCCGACGACTCGCCGCTGCAGCAGGACATGCGCCAGACGCTGCAGGAGCTGACGCGCGCCGCGGGCTCGGTGCGCGTGCTGACCGACTACCTCGAACGCCATCCCGAGTCGCTGCTGCGCGGCAAACCGGACGACAAGAAATGAAGAAGAAGAACCTTGCCTTCCTCGCGCTGGCGGCCCTGCTCGCGGGCTGCGCCAGCAAACCCGACAACTACTACACGCTGGCCAGCCCGGTGGCTGCCGCCGAGGCTGCGCCTTCGACGCTCGGCAGCGCCGCGCCGCTCTACATCGAGCTCGCGCCCGTGGCCGTGCCCGAGCGCTTCGCACGGCCGCAGATGGTGGTGCGCAAGCCCAACGGCAGCGTGCAGGTCGAGGTGCTGGAGCAGCACCGCTGGGCCTCGTCGTTCGAGAACGAGTTGCGCGATGCGCTGGCCAGCGGCGTCGCCGCGCGGCTAGGCGCGCTCGACGTGACCAAGGGCGGGCGGCAGGGCGCGCTGCCGGTGTGGCGCATCGCGGTGCAGCTGCGGCAGTTCGACGCGGTCGACGGCGGGCGTGTCGATGCCAGCTTCGGCTGGACGCTGCGGCGCTCGGACGAGGCGCGCACGGTGGTGTGCCAGCTGGACCTCGGCGAGGCCGTGGGCACCGGGATGGACGCGGTGGCGCACGGGGCGCAGCGCGTGGCGTCGGCGGCGGCCGTCGCGATGGCGCGCAGCGTGAATGCGGCGCGTGCGAATCCGTCGGCAACCGCCTGCGCGACCTGATTCTTTCTCCCTCCCCCCGCTGGGGGAGGACAGGGGTGGGGGCACGACGGCGCTGAACCAGGCATGGCGTATCGTTGGAAGCCGCAGCCCCCATCCCAACCTTCCCCCAGAGGGGGAAGGAGCCAGAAAACGGAGATCCCATGGCACAGATCGGCAAGGCTCCCTGCGACGACACGTTGATCCTGCATGGCGCGCGGGCGGAAGAGGGGACCTGTCCCGAGGCTTCCAAGCCCTGGGTATTGGCCGCGGCCGTCGTGGGGTCGAGCATGGCCTTCATTGACGGCACGGTGGTCAACGTGGCGCTGCCGGCCATCCAGGCCGATCTGCATGCCACGGCGTTCCAGGCGCAATGGGTGGTCGAGTCGTATGCCTTGCTGCTGGCGGCGCTGCTGCTCGTGGGCGGCGCGCTGGGCGATCGCTATGGCAGGCGGCGCATCTTCGCGATCGGCGTCGGCATCTTCGCGCTCTCGTCGGTGGCCTGCGGGCTCGCGGCCACCGTGCAGCAGCTCATTGCCGCGCGCGCGGTGCAGGGTATCGGCGGCGCGCTGCTGGTGCCGGGCAGCCTGGCGCTCATCAGCGCGTCGTTTCCCGAGAAGGAGCGCGGCAAGGCCATCGGCACATGGTCGGGCTTCAGCGGCATCACGGCGGCGGTGGGGCCGGTGCTGGGCGGCTTCCTGGTCGATCACTTCTCGTGGACCTGGGCCTTTTTCATCAACGTACCGATGGCGCTGCTGGTGCTGTGGATCGTGTGGCGCCACGTACCCGAGAGTCGCGGCGCATCGGCCACCGGCAGGCTGGACTTCTGGGGCGCGCTGCTGGCGACGGCCGGGCTTGGCGGCGTCGTCTATGCCTTCATCGAGGCGCCCACGCAAGGCTGGGGTTCGCCGCTCGTTCTCGGGGCGCTGGCGCTCGGCGTGCTGGGCAGCGCGGGCTTCATCGCTGCCGAGCGCAAGGTGCGCACGCCGATGCTGCCGCTGGCCTTGCTGCGCATCGGCAACTTCAGCGGCGCGAACCTGCTGACCTTGCTGCTCTATGCGGCGCTGGGCGGCGGGCTGTACTTCTTCCCGCTCAACCTGATCCAGGTGCAGGGCTATTCGGCGACCGTGGCGGGCGCGGCGCTGCTGCCTTTCATCTTCACCATGTTCGCACTCTCGCGCTGGGCCGGGCAGCTGGTCGACCGCTTCGGGCCGCGCTTGCCGCTGGTCATCGGGCCTTCGATTGCGGCGGTCGGCTTTGCGCTCTTTGCCGTGCCGGGCGTCGGTGCGAGCTACTGGAGCGGCTTCCTGCCGGCCGTGGTGGTGCTTGGCTTCGGCATGACGGTGACGGTGGCGCCGTTGACCACCACCGTCATGAATGCGGTCGGGCCGGACCTTGCGGGCGTGGCCTCGGGCGTGAACAACGCTGTCTCGCGCGCGGCGGCGGTGCTGGCGATCGCGGTGTTCGGCGCAATCATGGCCTGGGCCTTCGACGCGGCGCTGGCGGAACACCTGCGCGGCATGGGCGCGTCGGCCCAGGTGTCGGCCTTTCTCGAAGGCGAGCGCGACAAGCTGGCCGGCGCGGCGCTGCCGCCGGGCGTGGATGCGGCCACGGCGGCGGCTCTCAAACAGGCCGTGGCCGAATCCTTCGTGGCGGGCTTTCGCTGGGTGATGCTGCTGAGCGCGGTGAGTGCCTGGCTGATGATCGGTGCGGCGCCTGCTGTCGGGCCGGTGACGGAGAAATAGCTAGGGCGGGTACCGAGGCGGGACTCGACGAAGTCCGTTACCTTCGTTGTGCGTTGGCGAAAGTGCCGGCGTGTTCCGCATGGCCGCCAATGCACGCGGGGCGGGAGCGACTCGAAAAACATAAGACAGAAGGGGAGAGATGCCATGAGCAGAATCAGCGACGTAGCCCGGCGGGCGAGCGTTTCGAACAGCACCGTATCGAACGTGCTCAACGGACGCAGCGATCGCATGGCCAAGGAAACGCTGGCGCGCGTCGAGGCCGCCATCCGCGATCTGAAGTACCGGCCCAACACCTCCGCGCGGCAGCTCAAGACCGGGCACACGCCGCTCATCGGCCTGCTGGTGCCATCGATGGCCAACCCGATGTACGGCTTCATCGCGCGCGAAGTCGAAACGCTGGCGCAGGAGCGCTACGGCTTCCGGATCATGATCGGCAACACCTACCGCGACGCCGCGAAGGAAGCGCATTTCTTCGAGGACCTGATGGCGCATGGCGTGCGCGGCGTGATCCTCATCTCGTCGCTGCTCGACGAGCAGCACGTCGAGGCCGCCGCCGAGGGCGGGCTGGTGGTGGTCAGCTACGACCGGCGCGCCACGCCGGGCATGGCCTCGGTGATCGACCACGTGACCGTCGACAACTTCGAGACTTCGCGCCTTGCCACCCAGCACCTGATCGAGCAGGGGCATGTGCGGCTGGCGTTCGTCACGCCCTCGGGGCGCACCATGAGCCGCAGCGAAAAGGTCGACGGCTTTCTCGCTGCCGTCCGCAGTGCGGGTCTCGAAGGCAGCGCCCAGGTGATCGAAGGCCTGCCGGTCGACGAGTACGGCGATTCGATGATGAGCGAACTGGGCCGCACGCAGGCGGTGCTGATGGCGAAGTCGAAGCAGTGCCCGACCGGCGTGATCGGCGTGAACGACCTGCTCGCCTTCGGCCTGATGGCGGGTTTTCGCGATGCCGGGCTTGCCGTGCCGCAGGACGTGTCGGTCATCGGCATCGACAACGTGTTCTTGTCGACGCTGATGTATCCAGCCATGACTTCGGTGCGCGTGCCCGTGCCCGAGATGGCGCAGGTGATGGTGGAGCGGGCGATGAACCGGCTGTCGGACCCGTCGATGCCGGCGCAGGAGTTTGTCTTTGCGCCCACCCTGGTGGCACGCGATTCGGTCGCGGCGCCGCTGCGCGGATAGTCGTCGGCCGGACAGGTGCTTCTCATGACCACGGTTTTCGTCAGCCATCCGCCCAGCAAGCTCGCGCACTATTTCGGCGACCGGGCCTCTGCCGCCTTGGAGACCATCGCGCAGGTGCGCTTCAACCCCACGGACACTGATCTTTCGTCGGCCGACCTGGCCGAACTGGCGCACGACTGCGACGCCATCGTTTCCTACCGCCAGACGGTGGGCGACGAGGCGCTGTTCGCCGCGCTGCCGCAGTTGAAAGCATTCGTGCGCTGCGCCATTGACATCCGCAACATCGACGTGGCGTCGGCCAGCCGGCATGGCGTGCTGGTGACGCAGGCGAGCGCGGGGTTCGTCCCCGCGGTGTCGGAGTGGATCGTGGGCGCGATGATCAACCTGGCGCGGTGCATCAGCGTGTCGTCCGAGGGCTACCACGCAGGCCGGCCCATGGCATCGGCAATGGGTCGCGAATTGCGCGGCAGCACGTTGGGGGTGATCGGCTACGGGCAGATCGGCCGCTACCTGTGCGACATCGCGCTGGCACTGGGCATGCGCATCGTCGTGCACGACCCGCACACCGCGACCGGTCGGGCCGAGTTCGCACAGATGACGCTCGAAGCGCTGCTGGCGCAAGCCGACTTCGTGGCCTGCCTCGCGGCCGCCACCGTGGCGACCGAGAACATGATGAATGCCACGGCCTTCGCGGCGATGCAGCCGCATGCCTTCTTCATCAATGCCTCGCGTGGCGATCTCGTGGATGAAGACGCGCTGCTCGCCGCGCTCGAGGCAGGAGTCATCGCGGGCTGCGCGCTGGACGTGGGCCGAGCGCCCGACCAGATGCCGTCGCTGCGCGTGGCGGCGCACCCGCGCGTGATCGCCACGCCGCACATCGGCGGGCTCACGCCACCGGCCGTGGAGCACCAGGCGATGGAAACCGTGTCGCAGCTGGCGGAGATTTTCCAGGGCAGGGCGCCGCGGGGCGCGGTCAACGCGGCCGAGGCCTACCGCTGGCGGCAGGCGTTCGGCGCGAGTGCATGAGCTTCGATGGGAACTTCCCGCTGACAGGAACGCACGGGTTGACAAGGGCCTGCTGCCGATTTGATACTGAACCCTCCGGTTCATCATTCAAGCGAAGGAAACCTCATGCAAAAGATCGTTCCCTGCCTCTGGTTCGACGGCAACGGCGAAGACGCGCTGAATTTCTACACTGCGATTTTTCCGAACTCGCGCGTGACCGACAAGCTGCTCTGGGGCGACGTCAACCCCGCGAAGAAGGGCTCGGTGCTCACCGCAACCTTCGAACTAGAAGGGCAGGAGTTCATGGTGCTCAACGGGGGGCCGGAGTACAAGTTCACCCCGGCCATCTCGATGCTCGTGAAGTGCGAGACCCAGGCCGAGGTCGACAACTACTGGGAGAAGCTGCTCGAAGGCGGCGGCCAGCCGGTGCAGTGCGGCTGGCTCACCGATCGCTACGGCGTGTCCTGGCAGGTGGCGCCCATGCCGATGATCCGCATGTTCCAGGACAAGGATCCGGCCAAGGCGGCCCGCGCAATGCAGGCGATGATGAAGATGGTCAAGCTCGACATCGCCACCGTGAAGAAGGCCTTCGACGGGGAGTGATCGGCTGCCGCCGCGTCAGCGGCTACACCAGCCGACGGATTCCCTTCTTGCTCCACACCAGCTGGTAGTACGCGGTCTGCAGCAGCAGCATCGCGCCGAAGGTCACCGGGTAGGCGATCCAGATGCCGTTCAGGCCGATGCGGTGGCTCATGAGCCAGGCCACCGGAACTTCCACGCCGAGGATGCAGAGGATCGAGATCAGCGTGGGCACCAGCACCGAGCCGCTGGCGCGCATGATCCCCGACAGCGCCGCGGCCATGCCGAAGATCACCAGGCTCCACAGCATGATGTGCAGCAGCGTCTGCGCGATCTCGAGCACCGGCGCGCTGGTGATGAAGAAAGCCATCAGGTGGCGCGAGAACAGGTAGCCCAGCAGCACAAGGCCACCGGTCAGCACGAGGTTCATCAGCAGCGCCGTCTTGGCGATGGCGCCGAGCCGGTCAGCACGGCCCGCGCCGATGGCCTGCGCGCCGAGGATCGATGCCGCGATGGCGATCGAGATGGCCGGGAACTGCACGTACGCCACCACCTGGTTCACCGCGCCGTAGGCCGCGGTGGCGCTCGAGCCGTAGCTGTTGACCATTGACAGCAGCACCACCTCGGCCAAAGCGACCACGATCATCTGCACGCCCGTTGGTACGCCGATCTTCAGCACAGCCTTCAGCAGGTGCGGCTGGATGCGCAGGTTGCGCACGAACGCCGCATCGGGTGCGAGCGGGCTCTTGCGGCGGTGCAGCCGGAAGCCGAGCCAAGTGGTCGCCACCGCGAAAGACAGTACCGAGGCCCACGCACCGCTCGCCACGCCAAGCTGCGGCAGGCCGCCCCAGCCGCGGATGAGCGCGGGCGTGACCACCAGCCCGATCAGCGTCGAGATCACCAGCGTGAGCAGCGGGGTGACGGTGTCGCCCACGCCGCGCAGCATGGCCGTGGCGAGCAGGAACACGAACACGCCCGGCATCGCGATCAGCATGATGCGGGCATAGCGCGTGGAGTCGGTCAGCACGTCGGGCGGCGTGCCCAGCGCGGCCAGCATCGGCGTGGTGAAAGCGCCGCCAAACACCGCGATCACCAGGCCCATCAGCACGCCCACCGTGAGCGTGGTGCCGGCCACGGCCTTGGCCTTGTCCACGTCGCGCGCGCCCCAGGCCTGGCCGATGAGCACCGAGGCGCCGGCGCCCAGGCCGATGATGAAGGCGATGAAGAAGAACATCACCGGGAAGAAGCTCGACACGGCCGCCAGCGCGCCCACGCCGAGCATCTGCCCCACGTAGACATTGTTGAGCGTGCCCGAGAGCGATTGCAGGATGTTGCTAAGCAGCATCGGCGCGAGGAAGAAAAGAAAGACCTTCCACAGCGGACGCGTTGCGCCCACTGGCGCCACGGGCACGCCCTGAAGGCCGCTGCGGCCGGTCGCGGAAGTCTCGGGGGTTGCTCTCATGCGGGGGTGCTCCAGCCGGCGGCTGATAATTTTTGAAGATGGGAGCGCAGGTCCACGGGCCAGGCGTCGATGAGTCCTTCGAAGCGATTGCGCTCGCCGGCGAACAGCGCGCGCGTGGCTTCCTCGAAGCCGGGCAGGGCGCCGGCAATCGCGGTCATGAAGCGGTAGGTGGCCTCGCGCGAAGCGCGCACGGCGTCGCGGTCGGCGCTGACGCGGCTCGCCTCCTGCACCAGGCGCCGCAGCGCGACCGATGCGCCGCCGGGCTGGCGGTTGAGCCAGTCCCAGTGGCGCGGAAGCAGGGTGACTTCGCGCGCGACCACGCCCAGCTTCGGGCGGCCCACGCCGCGGGGCGCGTCTTCATGGGCCTCTGCACCGGCGGCGTGCGGCACGAGGCCGGCCCGGTTGTGCACGTCGAAGTCGAGCGGCTCGCCGGTCTGCTCGTCGAACACGAGGTAGGGCGTGTCGTCCTTGCGCTCGCGCAACTGCGCGAGCACGTCGGCGGTGCTTCCCTGGGCAATGCGCTTGAAACCGGCGAAAACGATCAGGTTGATGGGTGGCGTGTCGGAGGGCATTGTTCTTTCTTCCGGTCCGTTCGAAACGAGGTGCGTAATCTACCTGTTGAACGGTTCAGGCGTTTGATGTGTCGTCGAGGCAAAGCGCAAGAAGCGCGGCGTTGACTTGCGGCAGGCTTTCAGGGGCCAGCGATTTCACCGCATCGGCGCAGATCGCTTCGACGGTCGTGACCGCAGCTTGCATCAGTTTTCGGCCGCCGGGGCGGATGGCTGCGTGGCGGCGGTTGTCTTCGGCGCCGGCCGTGCGTTCGGCCAGTCCCGTTTTTTCAAGCGAGACCATTTTGCGAAGCAGCGCCGACATCGGCAACCCCAGCGCGCGCGAAAGGTCGGCCGTCGGCATTCGGCCGCCTTCGGCGCGCAGCAATTGATGGAGCAGGGTGAAGTCTTCGTAGTCCAGCCCGTGGAAGGCGCCCAGGTCTTCCCGGAGCTTCAGGTTCAGGCTGGCATGGGCCCGGCTGATGGCGAGGCACAAGCCCAGTGCATCGGCGGTCATGGCGAGTTGTAGCCCTTGTCGCCGTCGCACTGGAGCTCTTCGCGCCAGAGCGCGAGGAGTTTCTCGAGTTCCGCCGCGCGGTCGAAGGCCGGGTCTTCGCTTTCCTTGACCCGGTCGATCACCTCGAAGGTGAACCGATCGGCGCCGTGAGCGATCCAGTCCTGCCCGAGCGCCTTGTTGCGGTGCGAGCGCATGTTCAACTCGAAGCGGGCACGGTTCATGGCGCCTTCGACGTCGAGGCTGCCGGCCATGTAGACCCGGCCGTTCAACCCGTTGCGGATGACGAAGACGCCGGCTGGGCGCGCGGTTTCCTTGTATTGGCGGGAGAGCGCGCGCCGGTTTTCTGGAGAAAGGTTCATGCTCCATATATTACCCGGGTTAAATTAGATTCGCAATATACCCGGGTAAAATGAACGACTCAGCCTTCTCTCAATCGCCGCCAGCCGCGCGAGATGCGCCTGTTCAGCGCCCGCACCACGCGCCAGGGCCGGCTCTGGCGAACGAGGGTGAGCACCTGGTCTTTCCATGCCTTCCATCGCGGATACCAGCGGGCGAACCACGGAATGCGCATCAGCGGCCCTTCGACCAGCTGGAAGATCCGCGCGACGATGGCCGTGCCCACCAGCTTGGCCAGCACGAGCACGGTGAGGGCGCTGGCCGCATGGCCGCGGCTGAAGAGAAAGAGCGCCAGCACCTTTACCGGCAGCAGCAGCACAACCGGCACGAAAAAAGCCAGCAGCGCACCCCAGGGCGGCAGCCGGCGCAGCCGTTCTTCGAGCGCGGCCCAGAAGGGCAGGCGGGACAGCCGCGCGGCGAGCGCAGCCAGTGGCTCCCAGCCCCACTCCTCGAAGAGCAGCACGGGAACGATGAGCACGATGCCGATGGCGCGGAGCAAGGCGCGCAGGGCGCGGGCGAATGAGGTCATCCGCGAAGGGTAAGGCAGCGCGCGCCCTGACCGCCGGGGACGTGCGGGCCTGCGCTGCCTACTTGTTCGCCGGCACGAAGAAAAGGTATTCGCCGCGGCCCAGTTCGGGTGTGACCTCGTAGCCTGCGCACAGGTCGTTGGTGCACTGGATGACCACCACGCGTGGCCAGATCGTCGCCGCCGTCGGGTAGCCCGGCAGGTACTGCGGCACATGCCACACGCCCAGGGAGCCGACCGGTTCCGCCGTGTCGGTGCCCCGTGCGTTCTGCAAGCCGCTGCCCATGTTCACCCGCTCGACGCGCAGCACGGGCTGCGCAGCGGATGCGGCGGCCGCCGCGCAGCAAGCCGCCAGCCAGAGAAGTACGGTTCTGGTCATTTGAGGCTCCGCGCGGTCATTGCGGGACCACCGCCGACTGCGCAGCGGCCGTGATGTCGCCGACCGGTTCGCCCACGAGGCCTGCACTACGAATGGCCGCCACGTCGGGCAGATCGATCGGCGTCACCGCGATGCTGCCGCTGGCGACGGGCATCGCCACGGCGGCCGGAGGCTCGTCCTGGGCCTTGGCCGCCTGCTGCGCGGCGGGTGCCACGGGCGCAGCCGCAGCCACTGGGCGCGGCGGTGCCGGGGCTGCACCGCTTGCGGACGCCTGCGGACCGTAGGCGGTCACGCGCTCGTCCGCGGTCATCGACTGCGGGCACTTCGTGCCGGTCATTTCCAGCGCCGCCATGGCCGCCGGGTCCATGCAGTCCATGGCGAGCGACGCGGCCTTCATGCCCTTGTTCCAGAGTTCGCGGCTCATCTTGAGGCGCTTGCAGTGCTCGTCCGTCCAGGTGGTGCCGAAACTGAGCCCGACGCCGGGGCCGTTCGCGCTGGCGCTCGAGCTGCCCATGCAGGTGTCGTTGCTCGTCGTCAGGTTCGGGCCATTGACCGACGGTACGTTCTTGATCGTGTAGCTGCCGCGGTAGTCGACGGTGTTCGTCGTCGCGCCAGTGTTGTTGACGTTCTGGTTGCTGGTCAGCGTCGACTGGGTGTTCACGCTTGCGGGACTCGAGAACGTCACCGACTGGCTGTTGCCCTGGGCCGATGTCGTGGCCGTGCTGGATGCCCCGCTGTTGCTGTTGGTCTGTTGGGCGGTGGCCGCCGCGGACATCGTCATCAAAGCCAGAAAAAGCAGTCTCTTCATTTTTCAACTCCTTTTGAGGACCGGGGAGAGGGGGTGCCTCTCCCCGTTTCCGAGTGCAGCAACCGATGTGCGGGGCTCAGGGAGCCGATGCCGTTGCGCCGGAGCCAGCCAGGCCGCCGGTGCCGCCACCGTTGCTGAAGCCGCCGGCATTGCCGAAGCTGACGTTGGTCACTCCGAAGGAGCCGCCGGTCGAACCCGCCGTTGCCGAGGTGGTCGTGCCGTTGACGAAGCCATTGATGGCGCCGGAGGAGGCGCTGTAGCCCGAGGTCGTGCCGGAGGTCCGCGTCACGATGGCAAGGCCGCCGCCAGGGCCTGCGGCCGTCGCGGCCGTGTTGTTGGTGGAGGAGGTGGCTGCCCCGCCTGCACTGCCGCTGACGTGATTCGGGCCGCCCGCGCTGTAGTTGGCGTTGGAGGCCGCGCCCGCATTGGCCGACGCATTGGCGCCGCCTGCTGCGAGGCCGTTGCCGGTTGTCGCTGCCACGCTGGTTACCTGGCCCTGCGTGGTTGCCGAGCCGCTCGCCGTCGCGCCACCGATGCGCAGGCCCGGGAAGCTGACCGCGCCGCCCGCCGCATTGGCAGTGGCCGATGAGCTGGAATTGGCCGCGTTGTAGCTGAATGCGCTTCCGGTGCCGGAACTGGCCGCCACCGAGCCTGCAGAACTGGAAGAGCCAGTCGTCGTGCTGGTCGCCGCAAGCGCCGTGGTGCTGGTTGCCGAGGCAACGCTTCCAACCAGGACCACTGCGATCGCGATGAGAGTCTTCTTCATGATGCTTCCTCGAAAAAATGTTGAAACGGACCTGATGACCGGACGATCCGGTCGCTGGCTATCGGTCAGCGGCTTGGTTTAAGTGCTTTCGCCATGACCGGGGTGCAGTTTCTGGGTCGGGAAGCCAGCGAAAAATGCCTGATGCTGGGTAGAGGAAGGCTATGACAAAAGTAGTGGTTTGCTCCTTCTCGGCTGGCATCGGAAGGCGCCCGTTCACACGACGTCAGCATGGAAATTACAACTTTCAGTTGACATTGAAAATCAATGGAAACAAGATGCAACCAAAGTAATCAAAAAAACCGAAACCCGAAATCTGAGTAGAAATGGATTAACTTTTCGACACGAACAAAGTGCATTAATTGTCACAAAGGGGCTGGAATGGAAAGCGATCTCGACATTTCATTGACGGATACAGGGAACGGGGCTAGGCAATATGCCAACTCCGGTCAGTTTGGCGGGCTGCTCGCGCCGTCCGCCGACACGCTCCCATGGCCCGATTTCCTTACAGGGCAGCACACCAAACCGGTGCGCGTCCTGCTGGTGGATGACGACCCCTTCGTGCGTCGCGTCATCGCCCAGGAATTGCTGGGCGACCTGCGCATCCAGCTCGAGGGGCAGGCCGGCACACTGCGTGAAGGACGACGATTGCTGATGCAGCATGAATTCGACGTGCTGATGGTCGACATCCGCCTGGGCGACGGGAGTGGATTCGAACTCATCGAAGAGGCCAAGCGGCATCGCAGTGCGGCGGAGATCATCGTCATCTCGGCACTCGAGGATGAACCCCAGGTGCTGCACGCCTTCGAGCTCGGCGCCTCCGGCTACCTGGTCAAGAACGCGTGGTTCCAGAGCTATGCCCAGGCCGTGCTGCAGGTGGTGAATGGCGGGGCCGCCATCACCCCTCGGCTGGCGCGGCGGCTGCTCGTGCACCTCGATCACAAGCGTTCCAACGTGAACCCCGTGCGCCCACCGGAAAGCAAGGCGACGTTATCCACGCGCGAGCGCGAAGTGTTACGACTTGTAGCGACGGGCTACGTAACCGAAGAGATCGCGCTGCAGCTCACCATCAGCGCCCAGACGGTGAATGCGCATGTGAAAAACATCTACCGCAAGCTGCACGCTCATACCCGCGCGCAGGCCGTGAGCTTTGCCTCCCACCGGGGGCTCCTGTAGGCCATGCCATGCTCGCGCCGCAGGTCCTTCACCTCCCGCACTTTCTGGAAGACCAGTTCGTGTGGCTGTCGATCGGCTCGTGGGGCGTGCTGTTGATGTGGCTGCGCTTGCGCATTTCGCGCAGGCGGTTGCTGATGTGGGCTGGCATGGCGGGGGCGCTGCACCTGACACCGGTGACCGCGCAGGTGATCCGGGCCGCATCGGCCGCCAACTTGCTGGGGAACGACATGCCATTCACATTTTGGGCAATGCAGGCGCTGAACCTGGGGGTGCTTGCCACGGTCGTGAGCATCTGGCTCGTTTCCCGGCACCACGCGGAAAGCCACGGGCCCTCGCAGGAGGTGATGACCGAGCGGCGGCGCATCGCCCACGACCTGCACGACGGGGTCGGCTCGCGGCTGGTGGCGTTGCTCGCCAGCCAGGACCCCCGGGCCACCGGGCCCGGCAGCCTGTCGATGGCCCTGCAGACCTGCCTGCTCGAACTCCAGATGACGGTGGACGACCTCGATGACCAGACCTCCGCCACCGTCGTGGAGCGGCTGGCCCATCTGCGCTACCGGCTGCAGCCTGCGTTCGACCGTCTCGGCATCGCGCTGGTATGGAACATCGCCACCGAGACGCAAACCCGCTCGGTGCCGCCCGAGACCGCGATGCAGATCTGCCGGGTGGCGCAGGAAGCGCTGTCCAATGCGCTGCGGCACGCGCGTGCGAGCCGCGTCGAACTGCGCTTGGGCGTCCAGGCCCACACGCTGGGGCTGGTGCTGGAGGTGCACGACGACGGCCGCGGCCTGGGAGCTTCTCGCAGCACCTCTTCCGGCTCCATGGGCAAGGGCCTGCGCAGCATGCGCTCGCGGGCCGACGCCATTGGCGGCGAACTGACGCTGGCGAACATCGTGCCCCGCGGTCTGTGTGTGCAACTGGTGGTTCCGAGCCGGGCACAGGCGCCGGCCGGCACCCGACCCGAAGCGGAAAGCATGCTGTAACACGCCCGCCGGGCGGCCCCGGCCGGGTACCGTGCGCGCCTATGGCAAACTCCCGCGCTTTGCCAGGGACGCGCTCAAGCATGCAGAAAATCATTCGCCAGCTCGCCGCCGAAATCAAGGTTGGCGAGAACCAGGTGAAGGCCGCCGTCGAACTGCTCGACGGGGGCGCCACGGTTCCATTCATCGCCCGCTACCGCAAGGAGGTCACGGATGGCCTCGACGACGTGCAGCTGCGAGAGCTGGAAGCTCGCCTTTCCTACCTGCGCGAACTCGAAGACCGCCGCGGCGCCGTGCTCAAGGCCATCGACGAGCAGGGCAAGCTGACCCCCGAACTGCGCGCCGCGATCGAATTTGCGCCCACCAAGCAGGAACTCGAAGACCTGTATCTGCCGTTCAAGCAGAAGCGCCGCACCAAGGGCCAGATCGCCCGCGAATTCGGCATCGAGCCGCTGGCCGACAAGCTGCTGGCCGACCCCATGCTGGACCCCGCCGTCGAAGCCAAGGCCTTCCTGCAGCCCGCCACCACGCTCGACGACGGCAAGCCGGGCCCCGATTTCTCCACCGTGCCGCTCGTGCTCGACGGCGTGCGCGACATTCTTTCCGAGCGCTGGGCCGAAGACGCTGCTCTGGTCCAGGGCCTGCGCGAATGGCTCTGGAGCGAAGGCCTGCTCAAGTCCAGCCTGATGGCCGGCAAGGACGAGAACAACGCCGACGTCGCCAAGTTCCGCGACTACTTCGAGTACGACGAGCCCATCGGCCGCGTGCCATCGCACCGCGCGCTGGCCGTGTTCCGCGGCCGCGCGCTCGACATCCTCGATGCAAAGCTGGTGCTGCCGGTCGAGCCCGAACCGGGCAAGCCGAGCATCGCCGAAGGCCGCATCGCGCTGCACCTGGGCTGGAGCCATGCGGGCCGCCCGTCGGACGACCTGCTGCGCAAGTGCGTGGCCTGGACCTGGCGCGTGAAGCTGGCGCTGTCGACCGAGCGCGACCTGTTCACCCGCCTGCGCGAAGACGCGGAGAAGGTGGCCATCAAGGTGTTTGCCGACAACCTGCGCGACCTGCTGCTGGCTGCGCCGGCCGGACCGCGTGTCGTGATGGGCCTGGACCCTGGCATCCGCACCGGCGTGAAGGTGGCCGTGGTCGATTCCACCGGCAAGCTGGTCGAGACCGCCACCGTGTTCCCGCACGAGCCGCGCAAGGACTGGGAAGGCTCGCTGCACACGCTGGGCAAGCTGTGCGCCAAGCACGGCGTGAACCTGATCGCCATCGGCAATGGCACCGCCAGCCGCGAGACCGACAAGCTGGCCGCCGACCTCATCAAGCTGCTGGCCAAGATGGCCGAACAGGCCGGCGCGCCGGAAATCAAGGTCGAGAAGGTCGTGGTGAGCGAGGCGGGCGCTTCGGTGTACTCCGCCAGTGAATTCGCCTCGCAGGAAATGCCCGATGTCGACGTGAGCCTGCGCGGCGCGGCCTCCATCGCGCGACGTTTGCAAGACCCGCTGGCCGAACTCGTGAAGATCGATCCCAAGAGCATCGGCGTGGGCCAGTACCAGCACGACGTGAACCAGAGCGAACTCGCACGCACGCTGCAGGCCGTGGTCGAAGACTGCGTGAACTCGGTGGGCGTTGACCTGAATACCGCGAGCGTGCCGCTGCTGTCGCGCGTGTCGGGCCTATCGGCCAGCGTGGCCAAGGCCGTGGTGCGCTGGCGCGAAGCCAACGGCGCGTTCGCCACCCGCAAGCAGTTGCTCGACGTGACCGGCTTCGGCCCCAAGGCCTTCGAGCAGAGCGCGGGCTTCCTGCGCATCCGCGGCGGTACCGACCCGCTGGACATCACCGGCGTGCACCCCGAAACCTATCCGCTGGTCGAGCAGATCATCGTGAAAACCGGCAAGCCGATTGCCGAGCTCATGGGCCGCGCCGACATGCTCAAGACGCTCAAGCCCGAGCTGTTCGCCAACGAGAAGTTCGGCGTCATCACGGTCAAGGACATTCTGGGCGAACTCGAGAAGCCGGGCCGCGACCCGCGCCCCGACTTCAAGGTGGCGCGTTTCAATGACGGCGTAGACGACATTTCCGACCTTACCGAGGGCATGATCCTCGAGGGCACCGTGAGCAACGTGGCCCAGTTCGGCGCCTTCGTCGACCTCGGCGTGCACCAGGACGGCCTGGTCCACGTGAGCCAGCTGAGCCACAAGTTCGTCAACGACGCGCGCGAAGTCGTCAAGACCGGCGACATCGTCAAAGTCAAGGTGATGGAAGTGGACGTGGCGCGCAAGCGCATCGGGCTGTCGATGAAGCTCGATGCAGCGCCCGCGCGCCGCGACGGTCCGCGCGACAACCGTTTCGAAGGGGCAGGGCGCGGCCAGCAACAGCAAGGCCGGCGCGACAACTCGCCGCCGCCGGCGGGGCAGATGGCCAGCGCGTTTGCCAAGCTGCAGGGGTTGCGGAAGTAGGCGCCGGCGCAGCGGCAATGTCGAAGAAAACCCGCTCCAACAAGGCCACCCGCAACAAGTCGCAGTTCGCCCCCGGTTGGGCCGATGTGTCGCAGGTCTTTGCGGACCGGGTAGACGTCTATCCGCTGCACGTGGAATGGATGTGGTGGCTGTGGTGCCGCCTCACGGCGTTGTCGGGCAGGCTCGACCGGCATCTGCAGCGCCCGAGCGCTCTGGAGCTCTTCGCCGTCGAGGGGGAGATTGCCGCCGTTGCGTTTGGCGACGAGGATGTGGTGCGCAGCGACACGAACGGGGAGGTCGCCATGATCGAGGTGCTGAGTGCGCTGGAGACCCAGGTCTCCAGCGATTCGTACCGCCGCATCCACGTGCGACCAGCGTCTCGGAACTATGCGCGCGCCGTTCCGTTGACCTTGACGCTGGCGGGCGGGCAGGTCGTTCATTTCTGCGACATCGAAGAGGGTGTCGGCTCAACGCCGGGAATGCGCCGTGATGCGTATTTCCAGGCGCTTGTCGGGCGCAAGGTACGCGCCGCAGGCTACATGTCCGAAGGCGTATTCACCGCGATGGCGCTGCGCGCGAACGCGGCGTCCGAACCTGCAAGGGACACCACCAAGTACCTCTGGCTCGGCACCAAGGCGCCCGCCATCGCGCCACACACCGCGGCTGAAGCGATGGAGCAGAGAACCATCGGCTTCGGGCAACTGTGCTGCGGGCTGACGTGGATCTATTCGGTGAGCGCCATGATGTTTTTTTTCGGCGTCCTGATCGCGGGGCGCGGCGACGAGATTACCCGGGACGTGCTGCGTGTCACCGCGCTGATGCTGCCGCTGCTGTTCGTCGTGCCCGTCGTCGGGCGCCTGGCATGGCCCGTGCTGACGCTGTTGAAGCGCACCCTGACGCGCGGCGACAAGGGCCCCGGACCTTTGCCGCCGCTGCCGGTGCTGATGCGGACCAGCCGCATCGGCCGTGGCGCGATGAACCGCCTGCGCAGCTACGATCGGGGCTGCATGACCGAGTGGCTGGCCCGCACGCTCCAGTGGCCGGCCGCGCCACAGGGCGTTCGCCATCACGAATGGAGCCTGATGGACGACTACATCTGGCCCTGGGTCGCGCTCGTGCTCACGGTCTTGTTATGGTCGATCGCGTGGTGAATCCATGAGCAACAACAAAGCCCTGCGCATCTACGCCGGCCCCGCGGCCCGCAAGCACATCGAACGGCACGGCCTGCGCCCGCAGGACGTGCGCACCATCCCCGGCGCGGCCGGCGGTCCCAAGGGGCTGATCCTCGGGCCGCTCGACCGCTTCATCTTCGGGCGCTGGCTCACGCAGTCGAGCCAGCAGGTGCATCTGGTGGGCGCCTCCATCGGCGCATGGCGACTCTCGACGGCCTGCCTGGCCGACCCTGACGCCGCTTTCGAACGCTTCGAGCACGACTACGTGCACCAGCAGTTCGAGGTGCCGCCCGGGCAGAAGCGGCTGAGCCCGCGCCAGCTCAGCGAGCAGTTCGCGCAGAGCCTTGACGATTTCTACGGCGGGCGCATCGGCGAAGTGCTGGACCACCCGCGCTACCGCCTGCACGTGGTGACTTCGCGCGGTCGCCACATCCTCGGGCGCGAGGGCAGGGCGCGCACCCCTGTCGGCTATCTGGGCGCCTTCGCGACCAACAGCCTGCACCGCAAGAGCCTGGGTGCATGGCTGGAGCGCTGCGTGTTCTCTACGCCCGGCGCGGCCTTGCCCTTCGGCACGCGTGACTTCCGCACGCGCCAGCACGCGCTGAGCGAGGCCAACTTCAACATGGTGCTGCAGGCCTCGTGCTCCATTCCGTTCCTGCTCGCGGCGGTGCACGACATTCCGGGTGCGCCGCGCGGCGCCTATTGGGACGGCGGCATCACCGACTACCACCTGCACCTCGACTACCAGCCGGCCGACGATGGCATCGTGCTGTACCCGCACTTCCAGCAGGCGGTGGTGCCGGGGTGGCTCGACAAGGGCTTGCGCTGGCGCCACAAAGCCAGCGGCTTCCTCGACCGCATGGTGTTGCTCGCGCCCGACCCCGAATGGGTGAAGTCGCTGCCCAACGGCAAGCTGCCCGACCGCAAGGACTTCATCCACTTCGCCAATGACGCGCAGGCGCGCATCGCGGCTTGGGGACGGGCCACGCGCGAGGCCCAGCGGCTGTCGGACGAGTTCGAAAGTTGGCTTGCCAAGGGGCACGCGCCCGACATCCTTGCGCTTTGATCTTTGAATGAGCGCGTGAGCGGTCAGCGCGTTTGCCGCCGGGCAAACCCTGACCGGTGCGGCAGGGAGGCGCTTCGAGAATGGTCCGATCCATCCAGAAGCAACCAAGGGACTCTCCACCATGCCCCACGCCACGCTGTCACGCCGCAAGTTCACGCTCGCCACTGCCGCCGCAAGCCTCGCCTTGCCGTCGTTCGCGCAGGGCACATGGCCCACCAAGCCGATTCGCATCATCGTGCCCTATACGCCCGGCGGATTCACCGACCAGATGGCGCGGCTGGTGCAGATCGGCCTGCAGACGAAGCTCGGCCAGCCGGTGCTGGTCGACAACAAGCCGGGCGCCAACAGCCTGATCGGCGTCGACGCCATCGCCAAGGCCGCGCCCGACGGCAGCACCTTCGGCGTCGTCATCGCCGCTTATGCGGCCAACACCACGCTGTACCCCAAGCTTCCGTACGACCCGCGCAAGGACCTCACCGGCGTGTCGCTGATGGGCGTGTCGCCGCTGCTGGCCGCGGTGAATATCGATGCGCCGTTCAAGACCGCGCGCCAGCTCATCGACTATGCGCGCGCCAACCCGGGCAAGGTGAGCTTCGGCTCCTCGGGCAACGGCTCGGCTGCGCACCTCACCACCGAGCTGTGGAAGTCGCTCACGCAGACCTACATGATCCACATCCCGTACCGGGGCGCGGTGCCGGCGCTGACCGACCTGATGGGCGGGCAGATCCAGCTTTTCTTCGATGCACCCACGGGCCTCATCAACCAGGCCAAGGCAGGCAAGGTGCGGCTGATCGGCGTGGCGGGCGACAAGCGCCTGGCGGCGGCTCCCGAGGTGCCGACCTTCATCGAGCAGGGCTTCGCGGGCTTCACCGGCAGCACCTGGGCCGGCATGGTGGCGCCAGCGGCCACGCCGCGCGACATCGTCAAGCGCATGTCGGAGGAACTGGCCCGCATCATCAGGAGCGACGAGACGCGTGCCAAGCTGGATGCGATGGGCACCATTCCGGCGGGCAGCACGCCGGAGGAGTTCGACGCCTTCATCACCGCCGAGACGGCGAAGTGGGGCAAGGTGATCCGTACGGCGGGGGTGAAGGCAGAGTAGGCCCGGAGGCCCGGGCCTCAAGCCGCCAGCACCAGCACCTTGCACTGGCTCGGCACGATCCGCATCCCGACGATGTTGCTGCGGTTCTGTACCGACAGGCTCGTCATGCGCGTGCAGGGCGAGCCCTTCAGCAGCACGGTGAACGCGCCCGTGATGTGCCGTGAAGGACCCATCACGGTCTGCGACACCACGCCCATCATCACGCCCGCGTTGTCGCCGTTGGTGATCGGTGTGGTCGTGGCAAGGTTGTGCGCCGGCGTGCCGCCGTAGAGGATGTTCCAGGCATTGGGAATGGCAGTCGGTCCCAGCGCGAAGTTGGGGTAAGGAATGGGCACGGCCGGCGGTGTCTTGCAGACATCGGGAAAGGCGAGGTCCATGCCCATCATCTGGGAGTTGGCAAACATGGCGGGAGGCTCCTTTTTCGGGCATCAGCCCATGTGGATCTGTTCGGCGTCGAGCTTGACCAGCTCCTTGCTGGTGACGAGCGTGTTCTTCGCATGCAGGCGCAGGGTGCTCGACGACTGGATATCGATCTGGCCAGCGCGCACCTGTTCGACTTCCTCGGTCAGGCGGAAGCTCGACCGGGTGAGCAGGTGAAGGCGGTCGAGCACCACCTCGCACGCGCGGCCCACGAAGCGCGAGACCAGCACGCTGAAGCGCACCTCGGCGCCCTGGTAGTCGAGCTCCGAGACCTTGCACAGGCCGCGCCCGGCCGTGAGGTTCCATTCGGGTGCGCGGGTGGCGACAGCGGTGTCCGACTGCAGGTCGAGTGCGCCGGCGCTGCGCACCGCAATGCTGCCGTGCTTCGACGCCAGGGTCAGGTCACCGTTCACCGCGAGCACCGCGTGGCCTTGGTCGGCCTGTGCGACGACGGCGATCAGGTAGAGCTCGTCTTCGTCAGGGCCGGCGACCATGACGGTGTCGCCCGGCGCGGGCACCAGCAGGCAGCTGGCGGCGCGGCGGCAGGGGCGCGACCGGGTCTCTCCGGCCGGAACCACGTCGTGGTTGTCGTCCGAATGGCTGGCCACCACCTTCGCCATGCAAATGCCCGGGGGCGGCGCGGCGGCCTGCCGCCTGACGGGCGGCGCCTTGTGCAGCAGGGGGGCGAGTTCGCTTTCGCCGTGGACGTCTGCAGGGGGGGCGGTGGAATAAGAGGTTCGTGCGTTCATCGTCATGCGATGTCCTTTGCGTCGATGGGGAGGCGGCCCTCGGCATCGCGGTCGAGGCGGATGGCGCGGGCCGGGCGCTGGCGGGCGATGCGCTCGGCCTCGTACAGGTGGGGGTCGTTGTCGAGCACACCGATGCGGTCGCTCCAGCGCGAACCGGCCAGCTCGGCCCGGTGCAGCTGGGTGCGCTCGAAGCGGGCCTTCTCGAAGTTCGCGCCGCGCAGGTCCGCGCAGGAGAAATCGGCGTAGACGAGCCGGCTGCGCTCGAAGCTCGCGTTCTCGCAGCGGGCGCGGTGGAAGACGCCTTGTTCCAGGCTCGCGCCGGAGAAGTCGGCTCCCGCGAGCCAGGCGTCGACCCAGAGCGACTGGTCGAGCGCCGCGCCACGGAAATCGGCGCCGCGCAGGTCTGCCTCGATGAACAAAGTTTGCGGCGCTTGCACGCGGGCCATGCGCGCGCCGTCGAGCCTGGCGCCCTTGAAGTTGCATTGCGCGAGCTGAGCGTCCTCGAACACGCAGCCGGACATGTGCGCGTCCGTGAACTGGCACATAGCGAAGGCCTGCCCCGCGAACGACTGGCCCCGCAGGTCGGCCTCGGAAAACACGGCGTTGTGGAAGCGTGCGGCCTGGAACGCGACCTCGCGCAGGTCGCTGCGGAAGAACACTGCGCTCGTGAGCGAGGCATCGCGCAGGTCCGCGTTGCCCATGCGGCTGTCGTTGAAGATCGCCTTGGTGAGTGTGGCGCGCTCGAAGCTGGCGCCGTGCAGCTCGCAGCCGTAGAAGACCGTTTCGGCCAGCTGTGCGTCGGCGCAGCGCGCATCGCGCAGGTCGGACTCGGCCACGACGGTGCGCGGCCAATGGCTGGCGGTCGCATCCACCCCGCGCAGGCTGCAGCGCAGGAGCGACACGCCATCCAGCCGCCCCGACGCCAGCGTCGCATCATCGAAGGTGCAGCGCTCGAACACCGAGTCGTCCAGCCGGCTGCCGGCGAGCGAGGCCTGCGTGAAGCGGCATTCGCTGAACATGCCACCCGAAAGATCGAGGCCATCGAGCGGCATGCCGGTGAAATCCTCTCCTTCCATGCGCTTGCCGTTGCGGATGTGAAGCACCAGCTCCTGCGGGCTCATCGGATCGGCGTCGCGCGCAAGGCCGGCACGGTCTTGGTCTGCTCGATGTAGGCGCCCTGGGTGGCGGTGGTGCCGTCGATGCGGATCTGCGACATGTCGGCGCGAAACAGGTTGGCCACGCACAGGTCCGCGGAAGGCAGCAGGGCCTTGTTGAAGTTGGCGGTCATCAGGTTGGCGCCCCGCAGCGACGCCCGGCTCAGGTTGGCGCGAATGAAGAGGCTGTCGGGCGCCTGCACTTCGGCGAGGTCGGCGCCGCTCAGGTTGCAGGAAGAAAAGTCGCAGGTGTCGAGAGTGGCGCGGGCCAGCCGCGCATCTTCCATGCCCATCGCGCGCAGGCTGCACTGCACCAGCGTGGCCGCCTCGAAGCTGGCGCCCCGCAGGCTGGTGCTGCCAGCAAAGCAGGTGGTGCGCAGCAGGGCCGCCGCGAACACCATGCCCTCGTCGCACGGCGTGTGGGTCCACGCGCAGGCTTCGAGCGTGGCGCCGGTGAAGTCGAGCCGCGCCACGCGGCACGACAGGAAGGCGGCCTTGTAGAGGCGGGCGCGCCGAAAGCTGCAGTCTTCGACGGTCACGTCGGAAAGGAAGCCGGCGTAGGCAATGTCCGCGTTGTCGAAATTGCAGCCGCGCAGCCGCGAATCGATCAGGTGCAGATGGTGCAGGCGCGCGCCCTCGAAGCTGCAGCCCGCAAGCGTCACCTTGTCCAGCTTCGCGCCTTCGAGATCGGCGCGCGAGAAGTCGGCCTGTTCACAGGCGATGCCTCCGAGGTTCGTGTCGCGCAGCACCGCGCCATGAAACCGGGCGCCCGAGAGTTGCGCGCGCACCAGCACGGCCTGGCTGAAATCGGCGCTGTCGCATCGCACGCCGCGCAGGTCGGCGCTTTCCAGCAGTGCGCGGCGAAAGCATGCGCCGCGCAGGTCCAGGCCTGAGAGGTCGGCCCCGGTGAGGTCCATGTCGGTGAAATCGCGACTGCCTGCGAGCACCGCCGCCACCTGGGCACGCAGTGCCGCAAGACGCTCGGCGGGCAGGGGATCGACGGGGGCCTGGTGCTGGGCGGTGCCGCGGTACAGCGCGAGCAGGCCGCGCTCGCCCGCCTCTGTCATTTTTCGCATCGATTCCACCTGGTCCGGTGGCATGGGCTCGGTGCCCGTGGCCGCCGCGATGTCCGAGAAGCCGCGCAGCACCGACGCGCCGTCCACGCGCGGCGGGCCCTTGATCTCGGTACGGTCATGCTCGCGCACCAGCTTGCCGGTGTCGAAGCCGACCTTCCTCGACTCGCTGGCGTTGGCGTCGGCTTCACGCTGGAGGCGTTCGCGCTCGACGGCGCCTTGTGCGCGCTGCGCGCGGGCGTAGGCATCTGCCTGCTCGACGAACGCGGGCAGCTCGTGCAAGGTAGGCATGCGCTGGAAGGGCGCGGGAAGAGCGCGCTCCCTGAAACGGCGCGCCTTGTGCCCGGCGTCGAGCGCCATCTGCTTGAGTTCGTCGCGGGCTTGCCGGCCGCGTTCGCGCATGTTGCGCACCAGCGCGGATTCGGTGGTTTCGGGCTGTTCGAGCCATGGACCGATGGCCTCCGGCGGCACCAGTTCATCGTCCCGGAACATGTAGAGCGCGCCCTTTCCCGGGTCGCAGCGCTGGCGCAGCACGGTCTCGTAGTGCGCGAGGCCGCGTGGTGCGTCGATCGTTTCAAGCGCGGGCATCACGTGGGTAACGTCGCTGGCATCGTCCTCCTCGATGAGGGTCTCGCCGTGGAAGACCAGCGCCACGCGCTCCAGGTGCGGGAAGAACCACGCGGTGGTCAGCCGCTGCGCGATGTTCTCGATTTGCCCCGGCGACCGGCGCCGCGCGATGAAGGCGAGGGCGCGCCAGCTGGGCAGTCGGCCTCGCTGGATCGGCACGCCGGGGTGCATGTTCCACACCGCATAGGGGGTGCCCGGAGCGATCTCCACGGCGCCGGCCAGGCGCTGGTCGGGCGGCGCGGCATTGAAGAGCTGCCAGTCCATGTCCTCGGCAAAACCCGGAAACAGGTGGGCGCGCCAGTGCTCGTCGTACTGCCTGCCGATCAGGCGCATGCGCCGGGGCCAGGCGATGTCGAGCGGGCCAAAGCCGGCAGGTTCGGGCTGGTCGCCGGGCCGGTGCACGCGGTGCGAGGGGTCTTCGATGTTGGGCAGGCGCTGCACCTCGCGGCCGGCGATCTGTTCGAGGCCGTGGCCGTGGCCGCGGCCCAGCGGGTTGTCCGCGAAGGCGGGGCCGCCATAGGCGCGCGTCCAATCCACGCGCATGGCCTCGAAGGGCTGCGGCTGCGTGGCGCGGCCGCCGATCCAGAAGCGGTCGCCAAAGACGGCCAGGTCCTTGGAGAGGCCGCCGAGTTGCAGCCGCGCGGCGCACATCGTCTTTTCCGCCTGGTGCGCGGTGTAGGCGAAACCGGTGGCAAGCACCTCGGCGCGGATCTTCGGCAGGCCCAGGTCGATGGCGGTGGCCGGACCGAGTTCGTCGGACAGCGCTTTCCAGAACTCGGGTTCGGGCGTCAGCACGGGCTGCTCGCCCATCGACGCCATGCACAGCGTTGTCACGGCCATGCGCTGCTCGCCGCCGCGCAGGAACGGCCGCGTGGTGACGCTCAGCCGCAACGGCTTGACGGTCTTCATCGGCGGCGCACCCGCGACATCCGCTCAGGACACACGCGGGATCTCCAGCGGCGTGCGCTCGCGGTCGATCGCGACCGAGGCGGCGTTTCGCGGGTCGTAGCGCAGATGAACGATCTTCAGCGGTTCCTGGAACCGGGGCACCAGCGCGTCTTCGACGAATGTGCGGATCGACGCCGTGTGCAGCGTGCCGGCGGTGTCGGCGTAGTCCACCTCGAGCACCACGGCGCACACGGTCTGCCCGCGCGAGCCGCCGCGGGTCATGTTTCCCGGGTGCATGCGCAGGCTGCGAAGCACGCCGTCGACCGGCTGGCCCGTTTGCGCGAGCGACAACCACAGCTTCTGTTCAGCGGAATACAGCCGGCTCTCGCGGCGCATGTAGCCCACCGCGCCGATCGAGAACACGACGACGGCCGTCATGACGACGGCGAAGACAACCCAGAGAAGCGTTTCCCAGACAGGCATCGTGTCCTTCACATGACGATGTGCATGGCCTGCGCATAGGTTGCGAGGCCGTCTGTCAGGAAGCGCAGCGCGGCGCTGCCGACCTG
The DNA here is from genome assembly GCF_001425205.1 of Variovorax sp. Root411. Classification (GTDB taxonomy): domain Bacteria; phylum Pseudomonadota; class Gammaproteobacteria; order Burkholderiales; family Burkholderiaceae_C; genus Variovorax. The sequence goes on along the minus strand of NZ_LMDW01000016.1, from coordinate 453,602 downwards.
TATGGCTTCCTTGGTGATGTCGATGCCCTTGTTCGCGATCTTGAAGGTGAGGAAGTCCACCTTGAGCACGGCGTACTGCGAATTGATGCCGTAGAACTGTTGCCGCACGCCCCAGAAGTCCAGCGAGGCGCCCACGGCACCGAAGCGAAAGCCCACGCCGCCCGAACGCGCCAGCCGCCAGTCGCTGCTCTTGGCGTAGTTGTTGGTATAGCTGACGGAGTTGTTGGTGTAGTTGTTCGTCAGGTTGTTGTAGGTGTTCGACGTCGTTTTGTAGACGTTGGTGTTGATGACGTGCTGCGTCGTGTTGTGGATGTGGTTCGTCGTGTTGAAAGTCACGTCCGGCGAGGTGTGCACCGTGGGGCCGGTGACGGTGGTGGTCGAGGGGCCGTTGACCTGCACCGTGTTCGAGGTGTCGATGGTGTCCTGGCGGCCCGCGCTCACGAAGCGGATCTCCTGTCCGTCGATGGTGCCGTTGAAGCCGCCGGTGATCGCCAGCTTGACACCGCCCGTGATGGTGTCGTTCAGCCCGCCGCCGATCGAACGCGTCTTGCCGCCGGAGATGGTCTGCGTCACGCCGCCGGTCACTGTTTCGGTGACGCCCCCGGTCACGCTGCGGGTGTCGCCACCGCTGATGGTTTCCTTGGCGCCTGCGGTGATGTCACGCGTCTCGCCGCTCTGGTAGGTGGCCGACTCGTGGCCCTTGACGAGGGTGGTGCGGGTGCCGCCGGTGGTGTGTGTCTCGTCGGCTTCCACCTCCACGTCGAGGTTGCGCTCGGCGTGCAGCAGGATCTGCTCGGCGCCCGAGCGGTCCTCGAAGCGCAGTATGTTGGCCTGGTTGGCCGCACCGCCCGCGCTGGAGCGCGTGAGGATGCCGCTGGCGGTGGCGTTGGCGGGCAGCTCCCATGGCGGCATCTGGTCGCTGTTGTAGACGCGGCCGGTGATGATGGGGCGGTCGGGCTCGCCACCGATGAAATCGACGATCACTTCCTGGCCCACGCGCGGCATGTGCATGGTGCCGTAGTTGGCGCCGGCCCAGTTGCTCGACACCCGCACCCAGCACGAGCTGTTCTCGTCCGACTGACCGTAGCGGTCCCAGCGGAACTGCAGCTTCACGCGGCCGAAGCGGTCGGTCCAGATCTCCTCGGGACCGACCACGGTAGCAGTCTGCGGGCCATTGGTGCGCGGGCGCGGCGTGGTGCGTGCAGGGCGGTAGGTCACGGAGGAGGGCAGCACGGTGAAATCGAACTCGCACACCGATTCGCTGCTGCCGCCCGTGGAGTACTCGGGCTCCTGCAGGTTGTAGCGGGTTTCGGTGACGAGGTATTCGCGATTGTCCGATTCGCGCGGGCAGTGCGTCATCTCGAACAGGTAGCCCGGCGCCATGCCGACGACGTTGGTGTGGCCCGAAGCCAGCTCGTGCGCGCACTGCAGCTCCTGCAGGCGGACCTTGGCGTAGGCATCGCCCTGCTGGTGCTCGCTGTAGCCGCCCAGCCATTCGTAGACCTCGTAGGTCGAATGCTCATGGGCTTTCGGGTCTTGCTGAACGCTCTGCAGCGAGGCGCGCGACTTCTTGAAGTCGAAATCGTCGAGCATCACGCGGCCCGAGGTGATCTGCTCGGCCACGCGCCACTGGTCGATGCAGGGTTCCATCGCATTGAGCACGCGGTCGCGCGGCCGGTAGGCGATGCTGGCGTGGCTGGGCAGCGGCTTGTAGCTGCCGGTGTCGTCGGCCAGCACCAGCAGGTGCGAGCCATTGCCGTGCTCGAAGTGATAGGCGATGCCCTCGTGCTCCATGAGGCGGCTCACGAAGGCGAAGTCGCTTTCCTGGTACTGCACGCAGTACTCCATGGCGGGGTAGCTGCCCGTGAGGCGCTTGTTGAACTGGAAGCCGTACTTGCCCAGCACTTCGTCGAGCACCTCGGGCACGCTCTTGTTCTGGAAGATGCGGCAATCGGTGGTGCGAGTGAGGTACCACAGCCACGGCTGCACCAGCGCACGGTAGATGTAGTGGCGGCCGGTTTCGTTGGCGCGGCCTACAAGCTCGAAGCGCACCACCGTGCCATTGAGAAAGCGCGGCGCGCCTTCGTCGGCCAGCTCCAGCGTGAGCGAGGTGCCGAGCAACTGCTTCAGGTCGAGGCTGAAGCTGGTGCTGACCATGTCCACCTCGAACTCGAAGAGTTGCGAGAGGCCCTCCCGTCCCCGCATGGCGCGGAACTTGAGCTGCTCGGCGTTGAGTACGGTGTGAACCTGGACGGTACGTGGCATTCGGAATTTCCCTGGCCCTTGGGGCTTCTGCGGTTGCGAAGCCTTCGAATGCCAGTCTAGAAATTCCTTATGTCATATACATGACGCGAGGGGGTGGGGTGGTTCGGAGGCGCTCGGGGCGTGTGCTCAGGCCACCGGGTACTTCCCTCCGCGAATGTCCCCCGCTTCGCTCCTCCTTTATTTCGCTGCGGGAAGCACCCGATGCCCTGCGCACTTGGGCACGCTGCTGGTGTGCGGCCGATCAACCAGTGCTCTGAAAACGATCACGTCGATGGGGTGCCTTGCGCAGCGAAATAAAGGAGGAGCGAAGCGGGGGACATTCGCGGAGCAAGGCACCCCGTCGGCGTGATCGCCCCTGAACAGAGCGCAGGCAGTGCTCCTACATCGAGGCTTCGAGCATGGCCCTGTAGTCGTCCCGCGAAGCGAGCCGCGGATTGGTCTTGTGGCAGTGGTCGGCCATGGCGCCGTCGATGATCTGCTCGAACATCGCGGGCGTCACGCCGACTTCGGCCAGGCCCTTTGGCAGTCCGAGGCGCGCGTTCATGTCACGGATGGCGTCGCCGAGATCGCCGGCCGAATCGAGGTGCATGGCCTGCGCCATGCGCTGAAGACGCTGCTCCTTCTGCACCGATTCGGCACCCGAGTTGAAGTGGATCACGGCGGGCAGGAAGAGGGCGTTGAGCGTGCCATGGTGCAGGCGCGGATCGACGCCGCCCAGGCTGTGGCTCAGCGAATGCACGCAGCCCAGGCCCTTCTGAAAAGCCATCGCGCCCTGCATCGATGCGCTCATGAGATTCAGGCGCGCCTCGCGGTCACTGCCGTCTTTCGTGGCGCGTTCGATGTGGCCCCAGGCACGTTCGAGCCCGTCGAGGCCGATGCCATCGGCCGGCGGGTTGAAGGCGGCCGACATGAAGGTCTCCATGCAATGCGCGATGGCGTCCATGCCGGTGGCCGCGGTGAGCCTGGGCGGCAGGCCGAGCGTGAGCTCGGGATCGCAGATGGCGGCCTTGGGCATCAGGAACCAGCTGTGGAAGCCGAGCTTGCGATGGTCGTCGACGATGACGATGGCGCCGCGCGCCACTTCGCTGCCCGTGCCGCTGGTGGTGGGTACCGCAATCAGCGGCACCGCGCGCTCGGTGATCTTGAGCGAGCCACCTTCGATGGTGGCGTAGGTCTTGAGCGGGCCTTCGTGCGTGGCCGCGATGGCGACGCCCTTGGCGCAGTCGATGGCGGAGCCACCGCCCACGGCGATCAGGCCGTCGCAGCGGCCGCTGCGGTAGAGCTCGACGGCCGCGCGCACGGCGGCTTCGGTGGGGTTGGAGGGCGTCTGGTCGAACACCGAGACCTCGAGGTCGGAAATGGCATCGAGCGCCTTCTGCAGCACGCCGGCCGCGCGCACGCCGGCGTCGGTCACGATCAGCGGGCGGTTGATGCCGATGCGCGCGCATTCGCTGGACAACAGCTTGATCGCGCCGAATTCGAACTGGATCTGGGTGAGGTATTGGATGAGTGCCATGAATGTGGATATGCCTCGGGGCAGTACGATTGCCGACCAGCCCAATCTAACAAGAGCGATCAGTCTTGCACACGAAAGAAACCCTTGCCGTTGTCGCGCCCGGAACACCGCCGGCCACGCGGCTCACCCCGAAGATGGCCAGCGTGGTGGAGCGCATGGCCCGCGCTGGCCACCCCCCACTCGACCGACTCACGCCCGAGGAGGCCAAGGCCTCCTACGAGAAGGGCGCGGGCGTGCTCGAAGTGCCCAAGCCTGAACTGGCGCGGGTCGAAGACTTCGGCATCGAGGCACGCGACGGGCATGCGATTGCGGCGCGGCTGTATGCACCTTCGGCGGCGGCACTGCCTGTGCTGATCTATTTTCACGGCGGCGGCTTCACGGTCGGCAACATCCGCACGCACGACACGCTATGCCGCGTGCTGAGCCTCAAGAGCGGCTGCGCCGTGGTGTCGGTGGACTACCGGCTTGCGCCCGCGCACAAGTTTCCGACGGCATCGAACGATGCGTGGGATGCCTTTCAGTTCATCGCGAAAGAGGGCGCCAGCCTGGGCCTCGACCCGCGCCGCCTTGCGGTGGGCGGAGACAGCGCCGGCGGCACGCTCGCAGCGGTCTGCGCGATCATGGCGCGCGACGCAGGCCTGCCGCTCGCGCTGCAGATGCTGATCTATCCCGGCACCACCGCGCACCAGGACACGGCCTCGCACCTGCGCCACGTCAACGGTCCGCTGCTGACCAAGGCGATGATCGATTTCTTCTTCGCGCAGTACGTCCGCACGCCGGCCGACCGCGACGACTGGCGCTTTGCGCCGCTGCAGGCCGACGACGTCGACGGCGTGGCGCCGGCCTGGATCGGCCTGGCCGAATGCGATCCGGTGGTCGACGAAGGCATCGCCTATGCCGACAAGCTGCGCGCCGCGGGCGTGCCGGTCGACCTGGAGATCTACCGCGGCGTGATCCACGAATTCATCAAGATGGGGCGAGCGATTCCCGAGGCGCTGCAGGCGCAGGACGATGCCGCCCGTGCACTCAAGGAAGCACTGGAACCATGAGCGAAACCGCCACCCAACGCAAAAACTTCCGCTTCTTCCACCGCCTGCGCGTGCGCTGGGCCGAAGTTGACATGCAGAAGATCGTCTTCAACGCGCACTACCTGATGTACTTCGACACCGCCATCTCGGACTACTGGCGCGCCTTGGCGCTGCCGTACGAAGAGGCGATGCATGCGCTGGGCGGCGACCTCTACGTGCGCAAGGCCACCATCGACTTTCGCGCCTCGGCGCGCATGGACGACATGCTGGACATGGGCGTGCGCTGCGCGCGCATCGGCAATTCGTCGATGGTGTTCGAGGGCGGGCTGTTCCGGCAGGACCAGTTCCTGGTCGGCTGCGAGCTGGTCTACGTGTTCGCCGACCCGGCGACGCAGACCTCGAAGCCGGTGCCGGCGGTTCTGCGCGAAGTGCTGACCGGCTACGAGGCTGGCGAGACGATGAGTACCGTCGAGACGGGCGACTGGGCCACGCTGGGCGAAGGCGCGAGCGTCCTGCGGCGCGCGGTGTTCATCGAGGAGCAGAACATTCCCGAAGCGATGGAATGGGACGCGCAGGACGCCGTGGTGCTGCACGCAGTGGCACGCAACCGCATCGGGCAGGTCATCGCCACGGGGCGGCTGCTGCCGGCGGAGAACGGCATCTCGCACATCGGCCGCATGGCGGTGCACCGCAACCTGCGCAGCGGCGGGCACGGCGCGGCGGTGATGCAGGTGCTCGAACAAGCCGCCAGGGCGCGCGGCGACCGCGTGGTGGCGCTGAATGCGCAGCGCAGCGCCGAGCGCTTCTATGCGCGCCTGGGCTATGTGCCGTACGGCGACGGCTTCGAGGAGGCCGGCATCCCGCACATCGAGATGCGCCGGTCTCTTCTTCCTTCTTCTCAATAGCGCGCGAGCGGGTCCGGCACGTAGCCCGAGTCCGAGCCCGGGAACGGCGACGGACCGGCCGGACGCGGCCAGCGCGGCGCGGGCGGCAGCGGGATCACGCCTGCGGCGACGAGGTTCTCGCGGCTGTCGTAGCGGATGCGGACCACCTCGTCGGGCGACGACTGCGCGCGCTCGTAGGTGGTCTTGCCGACGTACGAGGTTTCGCGGCGGCCGTGGGCGGTGCCCAGGCTCGGGCTGGGCGCGGGCTGGCGCAGGCTGCCCGCAGGGGATTCCGCTGCCGCGGAGGCACCGTCGGCCGAACGCGCCTTCGCACGCGAATCGCCCAGGGAAGACGAGTCGCTTCGGCGCTCGCGCTCGCCGTGTTCGTCGCGATACGGAAAAGGCGTGACCGGCGGCGGGAGCGGCTCGGGCATGCGCTCGCGGAACATCGCGACGCCGATCACGCCCACGTCGTCCGGTCGGCCCGTGCGGCTCGCATAGGAGTTGCCGGCGGCGGCGAACTCGAAGGCCGCGATCTGCGAATCGCTCTTGCGCCAGCCGGTGATGTCGCTGCGCTCGCGGCCGCTGAACACATAGCCGTTCTGCCCGACGTCGGCCGTTTCGCCGGTGACGACGTTGACGCCGTCCACCGACATCACGGCCATGATGCGTTCGCCCATCGCATTGCGCGCCCGGATGGCATAGCGCGCACCGGGGCGGCCGGCCACCCAGTATTCGCCGCGGTGGCGGTAGATCGGCAGTTCGGCGCCAGTGCCGCGATCGACCACGCTGATCTGCATCAGCGAGCCGATGCGGCTGGACGGCGTGGGCGGGGCGTATGGCCGCTCCGGGCTCTGCGCACAGGCCGAGAACGAGGCCATGGCGCTCAGGGCCAGGGCGGTGGAAAAAAGTCTGCGCTTCATGGTGTCTTCCTTGCCAGGAGTTGATCGGTGCAGGCTTCTACGGCGCTGCATTGGTGGCAGGGTTAAGCGACACGCAAAAAAAAGGCGCTACCTGTTCGATAGCGCCGAACGCCCCTTTTTTTCAAGGGCGTTTGGGGGATGGGAGGCTCAGATGTCTTCGAGCAGGGGGTAGGGCAGCGGATCGACCGTGAGCGCCGGGCCGTCGGCTGCACCCACGCGCAGGCCACCGGCCTCGAGCGCGGCGATCTGCATCGAGACCAGCGCGGACCAGCCGCCGTCGGGTGCCGGCGCGGCCTGCGCCACGATGCCCACGGGCTGCTCGGCATCGGCGGCCGCGAACACCTCCTGTCCGGCGGAGACGGGCGCATCGGCCTGCACGAGGTAGGTGCGCCGCTTCAGCGTGCCGCGGAACTGGCTGCGCGCGACCACTTCCTGGCCGGGGTAGCAGCCTTTCTTGAAGTTCACACCGCCGACCGATTCGTAGTTGATCATCTGCGGTACGAAGGCGTCGACGATCGGCGTGGTCAGCGTCACGATGCCGCTGCGCACCTCGCTCCATTGCCACAGGTCGTTTTCGATCGTCGGGCCCGCGGGTGCGGCGTGACCAGCCGGCGCGATCCACAACGCGCGCGGCACGCCGTCGGCGGGATACAGCGACACGGCGCTGATGTCGTCGCCGACGGCCGTGCGCTTGCCGGGCGAGGCAGTAGCGTCGAGGCCGTTGCCCGTCAGGGCGGTGCCAGCCAGGCCGTACAGCGCGAACTGCTCGGTGGCGTCGGTCAACTTGGCCTTGGCGCGCAGCACGAACATCGACAGGCGCTTGAGCGTCGCGGCCAGGATGTCGCGGCTGCACACCAGCAGGATCAGCTCGGGTTGCGGCTTGATGCCGATGAAACTCGCGATCACACGGCCCTTAGCGGTGCACAGCGCAGCCAGCCGGGCGTCGGAGGCGCCGAGCAGTGAAAAGTCCTGGGTGAGCTGGCCGTGCAGGAAGCTGGCGGCGTCGGGGCCCTCGGCACGGATCACACCGAGGTGGGAGAGGGCGGTCACGCCATTGAGAACGACTGTGGTCATCGCTGAATTATCATGGCCGGGCCTGTTCCTTCGGGGCGGCGGGGGCTCCTTCCCTGCAGCCTGCGAATCCACCGGTTTTCTCCGGCTTTTTTCCGTCTTCCCCACATCGGATCCGTGCGCAGCTTCTTCCTTACGCTTTTCCTGCTTGCCGCCCTGATCGCGCTCGCGCTTGGCGGCGCCGGTCTCTGGTGGGTGCACCAGCCGCTCAAGCTGCCGGCCCCCAGCGTCGACCTGTCAGTCGAGCCCGGCACCACGCCGCGCGGCATCGCACAAGCCGTGGCCGACACGGGCGTCGACGTGCAGCCGCAGCTGCTCTACCTGTGGTTCCGCATCTCGGGACAAGACCGCCAGATGCGCGCCGGCAGCTATGAGCTGGAACGCGGCGTCTCGCCCAAGCTGCTGCTCAACATCCTGGTGCGCGGCGAGGAAGCCACGCGCAGCCTGGTGCTGGTCGAGGGCTGGAACATCCGCCAGGTGCGCGCCGCGCTCGCCAAGGCCGACCAGCTCAAGCCAGACAGCGTGGGCCTGACCGACGAGGCTCTGATGGCCAAGCTGGGCAAGCCGGGCCTGCACCCGGAAGGGCGCTTCTTTCCGGACACATACACCTACTCCAAAGGCTCGACCGACATCGCCCTGATGCAGCGCGCGATGCGGGCCATGGACAAGAAGCTCGAAGCCGCCTGGGCAGCCCGCGCCTCCGATCTGCCGCTGAAATCGGCCGATGAGGCGCTTATTTTGGCCAGCATTGTCGAAAAGGAGACAGGCAAGGCCAAGGACCGCTCGGAAATCGCGGCTGTCTTCACCAATCGCCTGCGCATCGGCATGCCGCTGCAGACCGACCCGACGGTGATCTACGGCATGGGCACCGCCTTCGAAGGCAACCTGCGCAAGAAGGACCTGCTGACCGATACGCCCTGGAACACGTACACGCGCGGAGGGCTGCCGCCAACGCCGATTTCCATGCCCGGCAAGGCAGCGCTGCTGGCGGCGGTGCAGCCGGCGCAGAGCAAGTCGCTGTACTTCGTCTCGCGCGGCGACGGCACAAGCCAGTTCAGCAGCTCGCTCGACGACCACAACCGCGCGGTCAATCGCTATCAGCGCGGCGGCAGCAGCGATTCCAAACCGAAGGCGACCCAATGAGTGACAACGGCCTGTTTCTGACGCTCGAAGGCATCGACGGGGCGGGCAAGTCGAGCCACCTCGATGCGCTGGAGGCGCTGTTCAGGGCGCGGGGCCGCGAGGTCGTGCGCACGCGCGAGCCCGGCGGCACGCCGCTGGCCGAGACGCTGCGCGGGCTGATCCTCGAGCAGCCGATGGACCCGCTCACCGAATCGCTGCTGGTGTTCGCGGCACGGCGCGACCATATCGTGCAGGTCATCGAGCCGGCGCTGGCGCGTGGCAACGTGGTGCTGTGCGACCGGTTCACCGACGCGACCTTTGCCTACCAGGGCGCGGGGCGGGGCTTCGATGAAGCCGTGCTGTCTACGCTCGAACGGTGGGTGCAGGCAGAGGCGGGCAGGGCGGCGCTGCTTCAGCCGCACATCACGCTGTGGTTCGACTTGGCGCCCGGGATCGCGGCGCAGCGATTGGCCGGCGCCCGCGTGCCCGACAAGTTCGAAGCCCAGCCCGTCGACTTCTTCAGCCGCGTCGCCCAAGGCTATGCGGCCCGCGCGGCCGCTGATGCGAAGCGCTTCGTGCGCATCGATGCCAGCCAGTCCCGCGACCAGGTCTGGCAGCAGGTCGAAACGGCATTGGTGGCGCGTGGCGTGCCGAACGGCGGAACTGCTTGATGAGCGTGCCGGCCCTGTCCCCCTGGCTGCGCCAGCCGCTCACCGAGTTGCTGCGCCAGCGCGGCCATGCCTGGCTGCTGCAAGGCCCCTCCGGCATCGGCCAGTACGAGCTGGCGCTGGCGCTCGCGTCCGCATGGCTGTGTGAGCAGCCGACGCAGGAGGGCACAGCCTGCGGCCACTGCGCAAGCTGCCACGCCATCGAGGTTCGCACCCATGCCGACCTGTGCGTGCTGATGCCCGAAGTCGCCATGCAGGAACTGAACTGGCCGCTCGATGAGAAGGCGCAGGCGGACATCGATGACAAGAAACGCAAGGCCAGCCGCGAGATTCGCGTCGAGGCGATGCGCGATGCGGTCGGTTTCGCGCAGCGAACCAGCGCGCGCGGCCGTGGCAAGGTGGTGCTGGTGTATCCGGCCGAGCGCATGAACACCATCACCGCGAATGCGCTGCTGAAGACGCTCGAGGAGCCCGTCGGCGACGTGCGCTTCGTGCTCGCCAGCGAGGCTGCGTGGCAGCTGCTGCCGACCATCCGCAGCCGCTGCCTGGGCTTCACGCTGCCGTGGCCGGAAACTGCCGAGGCCGAAGCCTGGCTGGCCGCGCAGGACGTGCCCGCCGCCGATGCGGCCGCGTTGCTGCGCGCTGCCGGCGGCCGGCCGAGCGACGCCTTGCGGCTTGCGCGCTCGGGTCAGTCGCCCAAGGCCTGGTCCTTGCTTCCCAAGGCCATGACGCGTGGCGACGTAGGTGCGCTGGCCGATCACGCGCCGGCGCAGGCTGTTGGTGCGCTGCAGAAGCTTTGCCACGACCTGATGGCTGTCGGCAATGGTGCCGCGCCCAGGTTCTTCGATGCCGCCGACCTGCCCGCCGCGCCGTCGCGGCTGGCGCTGGCGCGCTGGTCGAAGTCGCTGGCAAGTGCCGCGAGAACCGCGGAACACCCGTTCAATGCGGGCCTCATGCTGGAAGCGCTTGTGAGCGAAGCGCGAACCACCCTAAACTCTGCCGCTCGTCGCCCATGAACCAACCTGTCGCCCCCGCCGTTCCCAACGCCACGCCCGCCCGGCCGAGCGTCATTCAACTCGCCATCAAGGAGAAGGGCGCGTTGTACGCGGCTTACATCCCGTTGTTCGCGGAGGGCGGCATCTTCATTCCGACCACGCGCGAATACCGGCTCGGCGACGACGTCTACGTGCTGCTGACGCTGCCCGAAGACCCGCAGCGCTATCCGGTGGCCGGCAAGGTTGCCTGGATCACGCCATCGCGTGCGGCTGGCAACCGGGCGCCCGGCGTGGGCATCCGGTTCCCGTCCGACGAAAAATCGCGCCAGCTCAAGGCACGCATCGAGGCCGCTCTGGGCGGTTCGATGGCGTCGGACCGTCCCACGCAAACCATCTGAGTTTTCCGCCGTCCCCGTGACGCGGAACTCCGTCAACGGCGCCACCTCCCACCAGGGAGTGCGCCGCGAACTTCACCATTTCCGATGTTCACCGATTCCCACTGCCACCTCACGTTCACCGAGTTCGCGGACCAGATGCCGCAGATCCGCGCCGCCATGGCCGCCGCGCAGGTCGACCGGGCGCTTTGCATCTGCACCAAGCTTGAAGAGTTCGACGACGTGCAGGCGCTGGCCGCCAGCTACGACAACTTTTGGGCCAGCGTCGGCGTGCATCCCGACAACGAGGACATCGCCGAGCCCAGCGTCGAAGACCTGGTGCGGCTGTCGGCCCGGCCCCGCGTGGTCGCCATCGGCGAGACCGGCCTCGACTACTACCAGATGGAGGAACGCAAGGGCGGACGCAGCATCTCCGACATGGAATGGCAGCGCGACCGCTTTCGCGTGCACATCCGCGCTGCTCAACAGACCCGCAAGCCGCTGATCATCCACACCCGCGAGGCCTCGGCCGATACGCTGGCGATCCTCAAGGAGGAGGGCGAGGACGGCGCCGGCAAGGCGGCCGGCGGCGTGTTCCATTGCTTCACCGAAACCGCCGAGGTGGCCCGCGCGGCGCTCGACCTGGGTTTCTACATCTCGTTCTCCGGCATCCTGACCTTCAAGAAGGCCCAGGATCTGCGCGACGTAGCCGCTTTCGTGCCGCTGGACCGCATGCTGATCGAGACCGACAGCCCTTATCTGGCGCCCGTGCCGTACCGCGGCAAGACCAACAATCCGTCGTACGTGCCGTTCGTGGCACAGCAGATCGCCGAACTGCGAAAGATGCCCGTGGAGGCCATCGCCAAGGCCACGAGCGACAACTTCGAAGCACTGTTCAGGGGCGTCAAATCATGAAAAACTACATTAAGAAATCGCTGTACCTCATTGTCATTGCTGCATCTTTTTCAGTGCATGCCGGCTCCTTCGAAGACTTCTTCCGGGCCGTGCGTGGCGACAATGCCAGCAGCGTGCGCACTCTGCTGCAGCGCGGTTTCGATCCGAACACGCGCGACGAGCACGGCCAGACGGGTTTGCTGATCGCGCTGCGCGAGCCGTCGCCGAAAGTCATCCAGGTGCTGATCGAGTCACCTCAGACCAATGTGGACCTGGCCAACGCCAAGGACGAGACCCCGCTGATGCTGGCCGCGATCAAGGGCCAGCAGGACCTGGTCACGCAACTGCTGAAGCGTGATGCCGCGGTCAACAAGACGGGCTGGACGCCGCTGCACTACGCCGCGACCAGCGGTCAGTTGACCATCATGAAGGTGCTGCTCGACAACTACGCATTCATCGACGCGCAATCGCCCAATGGCAGCACGCCGCTGATGATGGCTGCGATGTACGGCTCCAGCGAGGCGGTGAAACTGCTGCTGGCCGAGGGCGCGGATACGACGATGAAGAACCAGCTGGGCATGACGGCCGTCGACTTTGCGAACAAGGCGAACCGCCCGGAAGCGGCGTCGTTGATCACTGCGGCGGCGGCAGCCAAAGCCAATGCGCCCAAGGCGATCCCGAAGGACGGCAAATGGTGAGGCCGGCGGGCGCCATGTTGCTGGCGTTTGGACTGATGGGTTTCGTGTCCGGCGCGATGGCACAGCATTCGATCTACAAGTGCGTCCAGGGCGACAAGGTTGCTTATTCGAACGAGCCATGCACCGACGCGAAGAAGATCGAGGTCAAGCAGACGAAGGGCGTGAACTACGAAGGCCGGGGTTCGGGGAGCGCGCTGAAGCGTTGATGCCGGCTGGGGGGCCTCGTTGCGTTCATCTGAAACAAACACAATGTGCATTATGTTAAATGACATGAGCACGATCCGGATGCGCGTCCACTGCGTTGAGACATCAAACGAACAGGCACAAAAAAGCCCGGTACCCCGGGCTCTCTCTCTTCTCTGCTCACCTCAGCGCTATGCAGCTCGTCGAATCCGTCGATGCGGAGGTGCGACGCTTGCGCTGCGCTCCGGTGAAAAGGTCCAGTTCTTGTTCTGCCTGACGACGGAAGCGACCTTGGCCTCGTCACCGTCCACGAGGATCGTGCCCGGCAGCCGGTCCACCACCTTTGCAGCCTTGACCTTGAGCGCGGACATGAGCGTGCGCTCCTCCTGCTGCGAAGGATCGCTGGCACCTTGGTAGAGAAGAACGAAGCGGCTCATGTGAAATTCATGCTACATCAAAACACCAGCCCCTTCAAACCGCGCCCCGAAGCCCAGCAGCCTCGCGGTCCTGAGGGCCAGCTTGATGATGGCGTCCGAGCGTTTCTGGTCTCGGTCCATGTTCAGGATCCTGGTATTTCTTGCCAGCACCCGCGCCAAGGCTCCGGTGGCCACCGGACACGCCATGGACGTGCCATCCATGACCGCGTAGCCGCCTGGGTAGGTTGAAACGATGCCCACGCCAGGGCCGGTCAGCTGGACCTCGTGGCCCACGTTGCTGAACGCGGCGACGAAGTTCCTCGCATCGATCCCGAAGGGGCTGGCGACCTCCAGGTCCTGCGCCGCTGCCGCCGGCCAGGTGCCTTTTTGTCCGAAGGCGCTCACGCCCAGCACCTGGCTGTAGCGCCCGGGATAGTTGACCGGCCCGCGGTAATCGTTGCCGGTGGCTGCCAGGCAGACAACGCCCAAAGCCCGCGCGCGCTGGATTTCACGCAGCACCTCGGGGATATCGGCCGCAGCCCCGAGCGACAGGTTGATCAGGTCGCAGCCATCGTCGACGGCCTGCCGGATGCCCTTGGCGATGTTGAACGAAAGCGCGGTTTCCTTCCCCTTGCCGAAAACGCGATAAGCATGAAGGTCGGCACCGGGCGCCACGCCGCGCACGCCGCTGCCGGGTTGTCCACGCCCGGCAATGATTCCGGCCACGTGCGTTCCATGGCCCATGAGATCCGTGTAGGAGGTTGCCGGCTCGCCCTTGACCACGTTCATGCCCTTGGCGATGCGCAGGTCCCTGTGCTTGCTCACCCCGGTGTCCACCACGGCCACCTTGACGCCCTGCCCGTCCGTGTCCCCTCCTTCGAAACCCAGATGGCCGCGGCAGTCCTGGGTCGCCAGATCGATCGGCGTGCAGGAGAGCGTCACCGATCCGGCCGATGGATCGATCTGCAGCGCATAGGCGGGCCAATAGCCCGAGGGAACGAAGGCTTCCAGCACCTCCAGCATTCCCGTGCCAGACGGAAACATCAGCCTGGCAATGCCCTTGGCGTTGGTCTTGCTGCTGGCACCGACCCGGTTGGCGCGATCCGTGAGCCCGACCACGTCCACGTTTTCCAGGGCAGCACCCGATACGGTGTCCACCACCTTGACTTCGAGCGCCAGCCTGGGGCCCGCCGTCATGCCCAGCGTCGTGACGAGCCTGAAGCGCTGCAACCACAAGGGCTCCAGTTCCTCGACCGGCACCATCCGCAAGCCGGGCTCGGCCTGCTGCAGGGCCATGCGCTGCGCCTCATCCATGGACACCAGCACCGTGTCCCTGGGCGCCACCTCGTCCACAAGGTCCACGTGCAAACCGGCGCGCAGCGAAGACAGCGATACGCGCGAGCGCGAACTGGCGTTCAGATGGCGGCTTGCCGAGCGCAGGAAGGTCTGGCTGCCGCCAGGGTTCTCCACGTTGAAAATGTTGACGTTCGGAAGAATCACGAACAGCGACTTCGCCGGATTCTTGCTGTCGGTCGTCATGAGGCAATCTCCTTGCGAATGGTTCTGATCAGGACGTGGCCACGTAGTCCGGGTATTGCCGGCAGATCTCGTCCACCGCGCTGAGCGTGCCAGACAGGTGCTTGCGCAACGCTGTTTGCGCAGCCACCGGGTCCTTCGCCTCGATACCGCGGACGATGGCGCGGTGATCGCGCAGGATCCCCTCGGTCTTGCCGGCGGTGGGCAGGTGCAGGCGGCGCAGCCGGTCAACGTGGCCCGAGACGCGCCCCACCAATTCCCACAGGCTGGCGACGCCACCGGCTTCGTACATCAGACGATGAAACGCGTGATCGGCGCCGACAAAGTCGCCATAGCGCTGCGCGGTCGACAACGCCGCCTGCTGCGCGATGATGGCTTTCATCTGCTCGACCAGCCCTGCTGGCGCCTCCATCGCGAGCTGGTGCACCAGCTCCAGCTCGATCGAGCGGCGCAGAAAGTGCGCCTCTCGCGCCGCCGCAATGTCGATGCGGCTGACCAACGTGGCGTGTTGCGGGAACACGTCCACCAGCCCTTCTTCGTTGAGCCGCAGCAGCGCCTCGCGCACCGGCGTCTGGCTCACGCCGAAGCGGTCGGCCAGTTCCTGCCGCGCCAACACCGTGCCCGGCACCAAGTCCAGCGAGAGGATGGCATCGCGCAGCTTCTCCGTCACCTGCGGCGCGGCGAGGCGGGTGCGGTCGAGTCGAAATTTGGGGAGGGCACTCATCGGGCCGGATTGTGGCATTGACGTACTAATATATTAGTGTTTTAATCCCGCCGACATTGCCCCGCCGCGCCTCGCGCCCACAGAGACAACCCAATGAAACGCCCTTACGAATCCCTGCGCAGCGCACGCTGGTTCGCACCCGACGACTTTCGCTCCTTCGGCCACCGCTCGCGCGTGCTGCAGATGGGCTACAGCCATGCCGACTGGATGGGCAAGCCGCTCATCGCCATCGTCAACACCTGGAGCGACGCCAACCAGTGCCACTCGCACTTCAAGCAGCGCGTCGATGATGTCAAGCGCGGCATCTTCCAGGCAGGCGGCTTCCCGCTCGAACTGCCGGCCATCTCGCTCTCGGAAAGCATGGTCAAGCCCACCACCATGCTCTATCGCAACTTCCTCGCGATGGAAACGGAAGAGCTGCTGCGCAGCCACCCGGTGGATGGCGCGGTGCTCATGGGCGGCTGCGACAAGACCACGCCCGGCCTCACGATGGGCGCGATCAGCATGGACATCCCGTTCATCTACCTGCCGGCCGGCCCCATGCTGCGCGGCAACTGGAAGGGCAAGGTGCTGGGCTCTGGCTCCGACGCCTTCAAGTTCTGGGACGAGCGCCGCGCCGGGCGGCTGAGCGACCAGGCCTGGGCGGAGATGGAAGCCGGCATCGCCCGCAGCCACGGCACCTGCATGACCATGGGCACCGCGGCCACCATGATGGGCATTGCCGAAGCGGTGGGCCTGACCTTGCCGGGCGCCTCCAGCATTCCAGCGGCCGACGCCAACCACATCCGCATGAGCGCCGACTGCGGCCGCCGCATCGTCGACATGGTGTGGGAAGACCTGACGCCCGCGAAGCTGCTCAGTCGCGCCAGCTTCGAGAACGGCATCGCCTGCGCGATGGCCATGGGCTGCAGCACCAACGCCATCGTGCACCTGATCGCGATGTCGCGCCGCGCCGGCCATGCGGTGAGCCTGGACGCCTTCGACGACTTCAGCCGCCGCGTGCCCGTCATCGCCAACATCCGCCCCAGCGGCGACGCCTACCTGATGGAAGACTTCTTCTACGCCGGCGGCCTGCCCGCGATGCTGGAACGCATCCGCGGCCACCTGAAGACCGAAGCCCTGACGGTCAACGGCCGCACCCTCGGCGAGAACATCGCAGGCGCCGAGGTCTACAACGACGATGTCATCCGGCCGCTCGCCAACCCCATCTATGCCGAAGGCGCGCTGGCCGTGCTGCGCGGCAACCTCGCGCCCGACGGTGTGGTGATCAAGCCCAGCGCCTGCGCACCGCACCTGCTGCAGCACACCGGCCGCGCACTGGTGTTCGACGACTATCCGTCGCTCAAGAAAGCGGTCGACGACCCCGAGCTCGACGTGACGGCCGACGACATCCTGGTGCTGCGCAACGCGGGCCCGCGCGGCGCCGGCATGCCCGAATGGGGCATGCTGCCCATCCCCACCAAGCTGCTCAAGCAAGGCGTGACAGACATGCTGCGCCTGTCCGACGCGCGCATGAGCGGCACCAGCTACGGCGGCTGCCTGCTGCACTGCTCGCCCGAAGCGGCCATCGGCGGCCCGCTGGCGCTGGTGAAGACCGGCGACCGCATCACCGTGGACGTGCCCGCGCGGCGCATCCACCTCGACGTCGGCGACGAGGAACTGGCCCGCCGCAAGGCCGCGTGGACGCCGCCGCCGCCGCGCTACGAGCGTGGCTACGGCTGGATGTTCGGCCGCCACATCAAGCAGGCCAACGAGGGCTGCGACTTCGACTTCCTCGAAACCAGCTTCGGCAAGCCCGTGCCCGAGCCCGACATCTTCTGATCCGCCCGCCCTCCCCCTTTTTTTCTTTTCGAGAACGGAGACAACACGTGAATCCCGCCACCCGCGAACTGCTCATGAAGGTGAGCACCGCCACCCTGTGCACCGCCCTGTTCAAGCGCGGCCTGCGCAACCAGTTCATCCAGGATGTGCGGCCGCTCGATCCCGGCCTGCCCAACATGGTGGGCGAGGCCTTCACGCTGCGCTACATGCCCGCACGCGAAGACCTGAACCCGATCAGCGTGTTCCTCGACCGCAACCATCCGCAGCGCCAGGCGGTGGAGCAATGCCCCGAGGGCGCCGTGCTGGTGATCGACAGCCGAAAGGACGCGCGCGCCGCCTCGGCCGGCGGCATCCTCGTCACGCGGCTGATGAAGCGCGGCGTGGCCGGCGTGGTGACCGACGGGGGCTTCCGCGACAGCCCCGACATCGCCAAGCTGGGCTTTCCGGCCTACCACCATCGCCCCAGCGCGCCGACCAATCTCACGCTGCACCAGGCCATCGACATCAACGTGCCCATCGGCTGCGGCGATGCGCCGGTGTTCCCGGGCGACGTGATCGTGGGCGATGCCGAAGGCGTGATCGTCATTCCCGCCCACATGGCCGACGAGATCGCCGCCGAAGCAACCGAGATGACCGCCTTCGAAGACTTCGTACAGGAGCAAGTGCTCGAAGGCCGTTCCATCCTCGGCCTGTACCCGCCTACCGAAGAGCGCAGCCGCGCCGACTTCGCGGCCTGGCGCAGCGCCCGGGGCCGCTGAGGCCCATTCTTTTTTTCCATTCCCGAGGAGACAAAAACCATGCGATTCATCCATGGCGCCGCGGCGCTGTTCCTGGCTGCGCTTGCCCCCGTGGCCACCTGGGCCCAGGCCTCCGATTGGCCGGCCGCCAAGCCGATCGTCTACGTCGTACCCTTCACCGCCGGTGGTTCCACCGACATCGTGGCGCGCACGCTGGCCCAGAAGCTGGGCGACAGCCTCAAGCAGTCGGTGGTGGTCGACAACAAGCCCGGCCAGGCCGGCGGCATCGGCGCGGCCTACGTCGCGAAGGCGAAGCCCGACGGCTACACGCTGCTGGGCGGCACCATCAGCACGCACGCCATCAACGCGAGCCTGTACAAGAATCTGCCCTACGACCCGATGAAGGACTTCGAGCCCGTCTCGCTGGTCGCACGCCTGCCCAACGTGCTGATCGTCAACAGCCAGCTCGGCGTGAACTCGGTGGCCGAACTGGTGGCGCTGCTGAAGAAAGACGAGAGCAAGCGCACCTTTGCCTCCTCCGGCGCCGGCACCTCCACCCACCTGGCCGGCGAGATGTTCGGCGACCTCATCGGCGTGAAGCTCACCCACGTGCCGTACAAGGGCACGCCGCCGGCCATGACCGACGTAGCCGCTGGGCTGGTGCCCTTCATGTTCGACCAGGTGACAGCCGCACTGCCGCTGGTGAAGAGCGGCAAGCTCAAGCTGCTGGCCGTGACCACGGGCAAGCGCATCGCCCTGGCGCCCGAGCTGCCAACCATGATCGAGTCGGGCATTCCCGGCTTCGAGATGTCGTCGTGGCAGGCCGTGTACGCGCCCAAGGGCACGCCCAAGCCGATCGTCCAGCGCCTGAACGCCGAGATCGTCAAGGCGCTCAAACAGCCTGATGTGCAGGCCCGGCTCTCGGACCAGTTGGCGATGGAGATCGTGGGCAGCACGCCGGAAGAACTGCGCGATCACATGGCCAGGGAAATTCCGCGCTGGGCCGCGCTGGTGAAGAAGTCGGGCGCTGTGGCGGACTGACCGCCCTCTGCCTTCGGCCCGCCGTTCAGTAAAACGAATCCAGATCGGCTAAAAGTGGTCCAAAGCTTTCACACCGGTGCTGTTGCGCAGGACAATAGCGTGATATCCGTGGTCGGCGGCCAGCGCCGCCGCACCTTTTTGAACCGCACCCTCAGGAATAAACGCTCCCCTCAATGGAACACCGGCTGGACTGGGCCCTTGCAGCCTGCGCTCGCATTCTTCGTCCGGTGGTCCGGCTGGCCCTCGCCATGGGGGTCAAGCACCCCCACCTCGAGGAACTGCTGCGCGACCTGCTGATCGAGGAAGCGCAGCGAACCTGGCGCAGCCAGGGGGTGCCCAAGCCCAATCTGAGCCAGTTGTCCGTCACGACCGGCCTGAACCGCAAGGCGGTGACCGCCAAGGTCCGCGCCACGGTCGACCCCCTGCCCCACACCGAGTTGTCGGCCGCGGCCAAGACTTTCACGTTGTGGCTGCAGATGCTGACCCAGGACGACTCCTTCCGGCGCCTGCCCATCACCACCGGCAATGCCGTCCCCTCGTTCGAGGCAGTGGCGCGCATGAGCAGCCGCGGCAACGTGCACCATCGCACCATCCTCGACGAACTGGTGCGCCTGAACATGGTGACCGAGGACGAAGGCGTGGTCGAACTCACGACCGACGGCTTCGTGCCTGTGCAAAACCTCCAGTCGATGCTCGCCTTCCTCGGTGACAACGGCCGCGACCATCTGCTGGCCGCCGTTTCCAACACGCTGGGCGAGGAGCCCAGGATGCTCGAGCGCGCGGTGTACGCGCGCGGGCTCACGCTGCAGGAATGCGAGCAGATCCAGCGCCTCGCGCGGGAGCGCTGGGCGACCCTGCACCACGAACTGGCGCAGGAAATGACGCGGGCGGTCGACAGCGCCCCCGCCGATGCCAAGGCGCGCATCCGCGTCGGCATCTACACCTATTACGAAGACGAGAGTGCGCCCGTGCCGCCCCGTCCCCCTGAAAGCGAGCCCAAGCCATGAGCACCATCAAGACACCCCGCCGGCTCATGCTCGGTCTTTTGTTCACCGGCCTTGTGGCCCTGCTGCTGTCCTGCGGCGGGGGTGGAGGCGACGGCAGCGGCGGCGGCTCCGTGGCGGGTGTTGGCAGCGGTGCGGCCGGCACGGTGCCGGCCGGCGGTGCAGGAGACGCGGCCGCTGGAACCGGCACAGGCTCCACGGGCGACGCAGGCGGCACAGGCGGCACAGGCGACACAAGCACCGCCAGCAACGGCAGCACCGACGGCTCCGGCGTGGGGTCGGGCGGCACCGGCGTGACTGCCGACGCCGCCGGCATCGGCGCGGCGGACGGCCTGGGCAGCATCATCCTCAACGGGTTGCGCTACGACACCGACAGCGCCGCCATCACCATCGAGGACGCCACCGAACTGCAGATCGGCATCAGCGCGCGCGTCGCCGGCAAGGTCGACGCGGACTTCACCAGCGGCGTCGCCACCCAGGTCGTGTCGGCCGCGGAACTGCGCGGTGCGGCCTCGGGCATCGACATCCTGGGCGGCAGCTTCGTCGTGATGGGCACCACCGTGAGCATCGACACGGCCACCGTCTGGGCCGACGCGAGCGGGCTGTCCGACGTCACCGCGGGCAGCATCGTGCAGGTGTGGGGCCTGCCCAGTGCGCCGGGTACCCTGCGCGCCACGCGCATCCAGGTCACTCCAACCCTGACCGCCCCCCTGGTCACGGGCACCGTGGAGAACCTCGACAGCACGCGCAAGACCTTCACGCTCGGCCAACTGACGGTCGACTTCAGCGCGGCTGCCTTTGCTGGCCTGGATGCATCGTCGCTCGCCAACGGGACCATCGTGCGCGTCCGGGGCGCCACCGCGCCGTTCGCGAACCTGCTCGTGGCCACGAAGGTGGAGGGCTGGTATGCCATCCCGGTGAGCAATGGCATCGCTGTCCAGCTGGCGGGCGTCATCACCAACTTCGCATCGCGCGGCTCGTTCAAGGTTCTGGGCACGCCGGTCGATGCGACCAACGCGCTGATCACGGGTGGGCCCGTGGGCTCGCTCGGCAATGGCGTGAAGGTCGAGGTCGATGGCTTCATGTCCGTCGGCGTGCTCGTGGTGAAGAAGCTGCGCATCCGCAACATCCCGGGCACCGGTGGTCCGGCCTCGTTCACGCTGATCGGCGCCATCGGCACGTACAACTCGCCCGCCGATTTCAGGGTTCGAGGCCAGCCCGTGGATGCCAGCGGATCCGGCACCGTCTTCGAGAACGGCACCGCCTCGAACCTGGCCAACGGCCAGCGCGTGACCGTCGTAGGAGACCGCGTGGTCAACGGTGTGCTGATCGCACAGCGAGTGACGTTCACGCCCTGAGGCGCCGGACGCCCGCAATAGCCGGGCGCACTCTTCCCGATTAACTGCCGTGGGCTCGCCCGCTATCGACAAGGCCGGGCGGAAGGAGTACAACAAAATAATTAAAGTGAAAAAATCACATTTAAGGCGCCAATGGCCCTCCCACGTCGTGACGACCGGCATCCATGCCTCCGCGGCTCTCAGCCGACGGCACCGTCACGCGCCCTGACGGGCCTCCCGGGAGACGGCGCAACCGAGGTGCTTCGACGTCTCGATATGCACACCAGGTGCAGATAGGAGCATGTATGCCGCTCACCCTCCTCCTTCGGCTTCTTCACGAGAGATTTCCGGTGACGCTCACGGCCGAGCCGGACATCAGGCACGCCGCGGTTCTGCTGGCGACCGGACTTGTCGAAGCCGAATTCCATCTGGATGACCTCGGCTACCAGAAGTACGAGAGTGCCGTGGTGTTCACCATCACGGACGAAGGGCACGCGGAGATCGCCGGCCTTCGCTCCAGCCGCGCTGCACCGGCCGACAGTCCGAAGTGGCCTCTCATGCCGCTCGATTACCTGCGCAAGATCGGAAACTCGGACTTCCCATTGCGCACCGACGATCCGGCCGAAATCAACTCGGTGGCCGTGCTGAATGCAGCTGGCATGGTGGAAGCCACGCTACCCCCGCCCTGCCGCGCCCGGCAGACCCAGCAGAAGTTCAGGCAGGCGGTCATCCTGCGGGTGACTCCCTTGGGGCAGACAGCGCTGGTCGCGCGGCGGACCTGAATCCGCGCGCTCGACAATGGCTTGGCTGTTTTGCATGGGAGGGGTACCTGCAACCAGCGCGTGTTCTTGCCGATCGGTGGAGGGGCTCCCTCGACAGTGGCCGGAAAACCTTTCCAGATTCGAAATTGCAACTCAACGTAACAAACGTTACGTTGTAGCTAAAGGTATCAATTTATATTGTCTTCGACTACGAAAGTAGTAATGTGAAACCTTCACACACATCGCTTTCCTCTCCCCATGCCTACCCGCCCCACAGCCCCCGAGGTCGACGCGAGCGTCGCCGCGGATGCGCTCATGGTGGCCCGCATGCGCCTCGTGCTGTCTTTTGCGGCGCTGCTGGCTGTCGCCGTAGACGCGGGTGACCACCGGCAGCATGTTTCCGGCGCCGTCTGGCTGGCCTTTTCCGGTTACATCCTGCACAGCCTGCTGGTGTACGGGTGCACCCGCATGGGCCGCCCGTATTTCCAGGGCAAGGCCATTCATTGGTCCGACGTGCTGTGGTTTACGCTGATCGTCTCCGTGACCGATGGCGTCCAGAGCCTTTTCTTCCTGTTCTATTTCTTCGCGATCCTGACGTCTTCGTTCCGCTGGGGCTTCGAGGAAGGCGCCCGCGTAACGATTGCATCGGTCGCCTCTTTTGCCGCCTGCGGCCTCGCCACCGGCACGGGCGACGACACGCCGCAGTTGCTGATGCGCGCGACGTTCCTGCTGGCCCTGGGGCACATGATCGTGCACTGGGGCGGCTCCAAGCTGGCCTTGCAGCGGCGCCTCGCGCTCCTGGGCGATGTCAGCCAGCTGTCCAACCCGCGGTTCGGCGCGGGCCGCACCATCGCCCGCACGATGGAAAAGACGCTGGCCTTCTTCCGGGCGAGCCACTGCATCCTCCTGACGCGCGACACCTCCACCGGCGACTGGATCCTGCGCACGCTGCGCAAGAACGACGCCTGCGAACACGTCAGCGTCGAGACGATCGGCCGCATCGCCGAATCGCCGCTCATGGCGCTGGCGCCGGACCTCACCGTGGTCAGCAACCGCCTGCCCTGGCCCCTGAGCCGCCTGTGGCCACAAAGCCATGCCTTCGAAGCCGGCGCGAACGGCTGGCGCGTCGAGGACGAGGAAGGCACGCAGCGCTGCGCCGCCGTGGCCGCCATGCTGGAGGCCCGCGGCTTCATCAGCGCCCCGTTGCCGATGCGGCTCGGCGAGGGCCGGGTCTTCGTGTCGTCCGTCGACGGGCTGTTCAACAAATCCGACGCGCTGTTCCTGTCACACCTCATGGAGCAGATCTTCCCGGTCATCGAGACCATCGAGGTGCTCGACCGGATGGCCTCCGAAGCCGCCTCGGCGGAGCGCCTGAAGATCGCGCTGGACCTGCACGACACGGCCGTGCAGCCCTACATCGGCCTGCGGATGGGCCTGTGCGCACTGCTCAAGAAGGCCACCGCCGACAACCCGCTGCGCGAGGATCTCGACAAGCTCGCGAGCGTGGCCGACGGCGTGATTGCCGACCTGCGCCGCTATGCCGGCGCGGTCAAGCACGGCGCGAACAGCCCCTGCGGGCTGGTGCTGCCCCACCTGCATCGCCAGGCCGCGCGCATCAAGGGGCTGTACGGCATAGAGATCGCCGTCGCCGTCGACGGCCAGGTCCTGCTGGACGACCGCATGACCGCGGAAGTCCTGCAAATGGTCGGCGAAGGGCTGAACAACATCTGCAAGCACACCCACGCGCACCACGGCAGCATCCGCCTCGGCTGCAAGAACGGGCGGCTGCACCTGCGCATCGAGAACGAAGCCTGCGAAGAGGGTTTCACGAAATTCCGCCCCCGTTCCATCACCGAACGCGCCACCGCCCTCGGCGGGCGGGCGCAGGTTCGCCAGTGCATCAGCGGCGGCACCGCGGTGGTGGTGGAAATTCCCATCTGAAAAAAGACAAGACCAGGAGCAAGTCATGCAACCAGCTGCCCATTCCATCGGCGTTCTGCTCGTTGACGACCACCAGACGATGCTGTGGGGTCTGTCAAGGCTGATCGACGGGGAACAACCGCGCATGAAGGTGGTCGGCACCGCCAGCAGCTGCGAAGACGCCGTGGCAACGGCGGCAAGCCTCGCGCCCGACGTCGTCGTGCTCGACCTGGACCTCGACGGCCATTGCGCCATCGACATCCTGCCCAAACTCCTGTCGAACGAGGTGTCGCGCGTCTTCGTGCTCACCGCAGAGCGCGAACAGCGCACGCTCGACCTTGCCGTGCTGCACGGCGCGCGCGGCGTCATGCGCAAGGACGCTTCGGCACAGCAAGTGCTCGAGACCATCGAACGCGTCTACAACGGCGAGCTTTGCGTCGATCCGCAGACCATGGGCCGCGTCTTCTCCGAGCTGACCTCGGCGAAGAAGCCGCCGAAGGCCGACCCCGAAGCCGCCAGGCTGGCCAGCCTGACCCAGAAGGAGCGCGAGATCATCCGCATCGTCGTGGCGGGCAGCGGCGCCTCGAACAAGGCGCTGGCCTCAAAGCTCTTCGTCACCGAGCACACGCTGCGCAACCATCTCACCTCGATCTACCAGAAGCTCGGCGTGACGAACCGCCTCGAGCTGTACATCCACGCGGTGAAGCATCAGCTCGACGCGGCGGCTGTCGCGCACTGAGCCGCCGCCGCGCCGGGTTGCCCCCCGGCACTCAAGACCCGCTCAACATCGGCCCGATCATCCGGATGATGCGGATGACCGCTGGCGTGAGGATGACCATCGAGATGCAGGGGAAAATGCACAGCACCAGCGGGACCAGCATCTTGGTCGGCACCTTGGCCGCCAGTTCTTCCGCGCGCACCTGCCGCTTGTGGCGCAGGTCCTCGGAGAACACGCGCAGCGACTCACCGATGCTGGTGCCGAAGCGGTCCGACTGGGCCAGCATGGTCGCGAAGGTGCCAATCTCCTCCACGCCTGTGCGCAGCGCCAGGTTGCGCAGCGACTTCTCGCGCGTGCTGCCGGCGCGCATTTCGAGGTTGGTCCAGTGCAGTTCCTGTGCAAGGGCCGCGCTCTTGACCTGGATTTCCTCCGTAACCTTGGTCAGGCCGGCGTCCAGGCCTAGCCCGGCCTCGACGCACACGAGCATCAGGTCGGCGGCATCGGGAAAGTTCTCGAATATCTCGCGGCGGCGCGCGCGGATGAGCAGGCGCAGCACCAGGTTGGGCAGGTAGCAGCCGGTCAGCGCCGCCACCGCGAGCCACAGCATCATCACCGTGTCGTCCGCCGCACCCGCCGTCCGCATTCCCAGGAACGCGAGCGCGGCAAAGCCCAGCGGCAGCAGCGTCTTCATGCCGAAGTAGACGAGATAGGCGTCCGGGTAGCGGATGCCGGCGTTCAGGAATCGCACGCGCAGCGGTGACAAGGCGGCATCGCCGGTGGGCGATGACAACTGTGCGAAGGGACCGACGAGCCGAACGGCGGTTTCGGTCCAGGCCGACTTGCCGGCCGACGGCGCCATCGCCTGCAGGCGCTGCTCGGTGCGCGTTGGAGACAACCAGGCCGCCAGGCCGACGATGGCCAGCGACACGGCGAGGAAGACGAGGATGGGAAACAGCATGGTCATGGCTCTTCTCCTTCAGACGCGAATCTTCACGATCTTGCGCAGGATCACGATGCCCACGAGCATCAGTGCCAGCATGTACTTGACGACCGTCTGCCCGATCGGGTCCGTCCACAGCGGTGCCATGAATTCGGGGTTGAACATGTTCATGAGCCCGCCCAGGGCGAAGGGCATGAGGCCCAGGATCCAGGCCGACAGGCGCCCTTCGGACGACAGCACCCGCACCCGCGCGAGCAGCTTGAGCCGGTCGCGGATGAGGCGGCTCAGGTTGCTCAGCACCTCCGTCAGGTTG
The DNA here is from genome assembly GCF_001425205.1 of Variovorax sp. Root411. Taxonomy (GTDB): domain Bacteria; phylum Pseudomonadota; class Gammaproteobacteria; order Burkholderiales; family Burkholderiaceae_C; genus Variovorax. The sequence goes on along the minus strand of NZ_LMDW01000016.1, from coordinate 427,713 downwards.
CCGCCGGAGTCGCGCTGTATCAAAACCGCCACCACGAAGTAGCGCAGGTCGGTGAGCGGCACTCGCTCGCTGAGATTGGTCAGCGCCTGCTGCAGCGAGACGCCGAAGTTGACCTCGTCGGCAACCATGCGGAACTCGCTGGCGATCGGGTCGGCCATTTCATCGCCGATCATCTGCACGCCGCTCGCGAACGAGTGCCCGGCGCGCAAGGCGCGCGTCACCAGGTCCAGCGCTTCAGGAAGCTGCTTCTCCATGCGGGTCAGCCTGCGGTTGCGTTGGCGCTGCAGGTAGATCGCCGGAAGCATCGCCGCGCCGATACCGGCGACGAGCGCCAGCAGCGCTGACTGGCGAGCCATCCACATCGTCGCGAAGAACACGAGCACGCCGAGCACGCCGCACGCCAGCAGGAAGCTGGAGACCGTCCAGTCCAGCCCCGCCTGCAGGATGAAGCGGTCCAGCCGGTGCGCCCGCGGCAACGTCAGCAACATGCGCTGCATCCACGGCACCTCGCTGAGCATGCGCTCCTTGGCCAGGTGGGCCTGCGACGTGCGGTCGATTGCCGCGGAAAACGCCTGCAGCCGCTTCTCGATCTTGCGCGCCTCGGGCCCCTTGTAGGCGCGCCACAACAGGTACAGGCCCTCGATCATCATCAGCACGGTCACGAAGACCAGCACGGTGACGGTGATGAGCGCATTGCCGCCCAGGTTGTTGAACATGACCGTCTCCTTATTCGTAGTGCTTGCCCGGCTCGAACATGGTGTCGGGCAGATCGACGCCGTAGGCATGCAGCCGCTCCGCGAACTTCGGCCTGACGCCCGTAGCCTGGAAATGGCCGCGCACGTGGCCGTCGGGGCCCATGCCGGTCTGCTGGAAGGTAAATATCTCCTGCATGGTGACCACCTCGCCCTCCATGCCGGTGATCTCCTGGATGCTGGTGACCTTGCGCCGTCCGTCGACCAGCCGCAGAACCTGAACGACCACCGTGATGGCCGAGGCGATCTGCTGGCGCACGGTGCGGTGCGGCAGGTTCAGGTTCGCCATGCCGATCATGTTCTCCAGCCGCGCCAGCGCGTCGCGCGGCGTGTTGGCGTGGATGGTGGTCAGCGAGCCTTCGTGGCCGGTGTTCATCGCCTGCAGCATGTCGACTGCTTCTGCGCCGCGCACCTCGCCGATCACGATGCGGTCGGGCCGCATGCGCAGCGCGTTGCGCACCAGCGCGCGCTGCGTGATCTCGCCCTTGCCCTCGATGTTCATCGGCCGCGTCTCCATGCGCGCCACGTGCGGCTGCTGCAGCTGGAGCTCCGCGGCATCCTCGATGGTGATGATGCGTTCGGTCGGCGGAATGAACCCCGAGAGAATGTTCAGCAGCGTGGTCTTGCCCGCGCCCGTGCCGCCGGAGATGAGCATGTTGACCTTCGCCTGGGACAGCCCCTCGAGCATCTGCGCCATCGGCGGCGTCAGCGTCTTGAGCTCGTTCACGAGGTTCTCCATGCGCAGCGGAATCTTCGCGAAGCGCCGGATCGACATCATCGGCCCGTCGAGCGCCACCGGCGCAATAACCGCGTTGACGCGCGAACCGTCGGGCAGCCGCGCATCGACCATGGGGCTCGACTCGTCGATGCGCCGCCCCACCAGCGAGACGATCTTGTCGATGATGCGCAGCAGGTGCTTCTCGTCGGTGAAGCTCACGTTGGTCAGCTCCAGCCGGCCCCGCCGTTCGACATAAACCTTCTCGTGCGAATTGACCAGGATGTCCGAGACCGACGGGTCGGCCATCAGCAGTTCGATCGGTCCGAAGCCGAGCATCTCGTGCTGGATGTCGCGGATCAGCGTGCGGCGCTCGATGTCGTTGAGCGCCTCGGGCTCCTCCTGCAGCAGCCGTGCGACCATGGTCGAGATTTCCTGGCGCAGCACGTCGGGCTTCAGGGTTTCGAGCGCCGCGAGGTCGAAGCGGTCGAGCAGCTTCAGGTGCATGCGCTCCTTCAGCAGCTTGTAGGCGTCCGATGCAAAGGGCGAGGCGGTCAGGTCGGCGGCATGCGCCGCCTGCCCGGGGTCGGTCTCGACCGCATTGAGCTGTTCTCTGAATGACATGGGAACCTGCCTTGCTGTTGAAGAATGAATCGGAACTCAGGCGCGGCGGAAGAGCCGCCCGATGAAGCCGGGCGCCGCCTCCTGCCGCGGGCTGAGCGTGTGAGCGATTTCAGCGAGCCGCTTGGCGAGCGCGCTGCCGCGCGACATCTCCACCAGCGGCACGCCCTGGTTGATGGACGCATCCACCTCCTTGCCGCCATCCGGAACGATCGTGAGCGTTGCCCCGACCAGCGAGCGGCGCATGTCCGACAGCCCGATCTCCCCGCCCCCGGCGCTGCGGTTCACGAGCAATTCGACCTTGCCGGGCGCATAGCCGAGCGACTTGAACACCTGCATCAGGCGCGTCACGTTGCGGATGTGCGGCAGGCTCGGCTGCAGCACCGGAAAGATGCGGTCCGCGCGGTCCAGCACGCGGATTGCGAGCGTGTCGATGCGCGGGCCGAGGTCGAACAGAACGAAGTCGTACATCGTCAGTGCGACCTGCAGGATCGCATCGACGTGCTCGGCCTTGACGTCCATCGCTCGCGAGAGGTCGTCGGGTGCCGGCAGGATGCTGAAGCCCGGCGCCACGCGCACCACGCTGGCCGCGAGCAAAGAGGCGTCGAGGCGGCCGATGTCGCGCGCGACGTCCGCCATCGTGGAACTCGGGCGCATGTCGCTCACGTACGACAGCGCGTCGCCGAACTGCAGGTTCAGGTCGATCAGCAGTACCGAGCGCTCCCGCGAGAGTTGGTAGGCGATGTTGGTCGCGAGAAAGGTCGATCCGCTGCCGCCCTTGCAGGGCATGAATGCCACCACCTGGCCGGGGCTGCGTGCCTGCGTGCTGGCCATCTTGAGCGCGATGCGCTCGACGGCGGCCTCGAGCGCGGCGGTGTCGGAGGGCGACGGCAGCACTTCGCGCACCCCCGCGCGCATCGCATGGATCAGGAACTCTGGGGTCTGCATGGCGCACAGCAGCACCACCGCGATCGCCGGGTACTGCAGTGTGAGCTTCTCCACCAGCGCCAGCTCCTGAAGGTCGCAGCACATGCCGTCGACCAGCAGAAGGTCCGGAGCCGCCTTTTCGACGACCCCCTGCATGCGGCTCTTGCCGCCTTCGAACAGCGACACCTGATGGGAGCGCGCCTCGAGAACCTTGCGCATGTCCTGGAGATGGTTCGGATTGGGGGAGATGATGGCGATCTTCATGTTCGTGTCCAGTAAGTTGCTAGGAGCAGATGGCTACGCTGTTCGGGTCCTTGCGCATGACCTCGCGCGGCAGGTAGGTGGAGAACGCCGGCATCGGGATCAGCGGCGCCGCGGCCCCCACGATGGGAGAGATCCATTGATAGTTCAGCCCGGTGATGCTCACGGTGACGCCCTCGCAGGTCGATGCCGTGCAACCCGACGGGGCCCATGCCACCGACACGGTGTTGATCTGCGGCAGCAGCGCCTTCATGCGGGCGAGCACGAGTGCCTGCTGGCCCGTGTCGTCGCACACCACCGCATACCGAGCGCCCGCGCGCGTTGCCTCCTGGGCCGCGTTCCAGGTGAACAACATGCGAGAGAAATCCACGATGCCCAGAACGAGCATGAGGAAGATGAGCAGGCCCAGGGCGAATTCGACGGTGGTCGCGCCGTTGACATGGCGTCTCATGATGGAGCCCTCATGGTGGCGGTGATGTCGCTGAAGACGATGTTGCCGTTCGCATCGGCGAGGGCGACGCCCATCACCGAAGGAAACAGCGAACGGAAGGAGTAGCTGCTGACGCGCACCGTGACCGTGGTGATGATTGGGTTCGCCCCCGCCGACTGCCAGGTGCAGCAGCTGCTGGCCGGCACGTTCGACAGGCTCAGCCCGCGCGCCAGCGGCGAACCGGTACCGCCGGTGTTGCCGTACACGATCAGGTTGCGCGCCTCGGTAACGTGCGTGCCTTGCGTCTGTACCGACAGGTAGCGCACCGCGTCGCGGGTCGATTTGACGACCGCGTTGTATTCGTACATTGCGCGGCCGAACTCGGTGGTGATGAAGGTCAGCAGCAGCAGCAGCGGCATGATCAGCGCCAGCTCGATCAGCGCCGCGCCGTGCTGGTTGCGATGGGACTTTTTCATGATGCTCACCTCATCTCACCAGGACCGGAACCAGCGGGCCTGCCGCTCCGCCGGCCAGCCCGCTGGTGGTGCAGGGGCTGCTGGCAGCACCCGCGTTTCCGCGGAACTCCAGCCATGTGTCGCTCATCGGGATCTGTAGTGGCTGCAGCATCAGCATGCAGGCGTAGTCGACCACGTGGTTGCTGCCATCGATCACCGGCACCGTGACGATGCGCCGATCCAGACCGTATTGCTTGTGGCCTCCGGCGACGTTGCCAGCTGCGGCCAGCTTCTGGAAGCTGTTGAGCGAGAGCCCGGTGATCGTTTCGCAGTCCTTGACTTTGCCGGTTGCGGCGCAGGATGCGAAGGCAGCGCGCTTGGCAACGAAGTCGCCATAGGCATTGGACTGCGCGGGCCAATTGAGCGCGGTGTAGGCGTAGCCGGTGTAGTCGGGCCGCCCCACACTCGGATCGCCGCTGTTCTTGTAGATGCCAAAGCGCTGGTTCCAGACATCGGCCACCGAGGTCTGCACGCCGGGGGTGCCGAGCGTGTCGCCCACCTTGGTGCCGCAATGATTGCTGAGCTCGGATTCGGTTTCCGAGGCGCTGTTGCTACCGTCGAGGTTGGCCCAGCCGATCTCGCCGCCGGCAGATGCGTTCTGTGCCTGGATCAACTTCACCCAGTCGCCTACGTTGAGCCCGTAGTTCGGTGCAACGCCTCCGGCCTTCGGTTTGAGTGCGACGGGAATCGGGCAGGTGGTCTGCGCACTGGCACGGGTTGCGACCGCGCTGGCCGCGACACTGCCCGTCGCGGGATAGGCGGCGGCATTTCCGGAGAAGGCACCCATGGCCTTCATGAGCCAGATGACGATGTTGGGCTGAGTGTGGACGCACTGTGCGTATGTGGCGACCAGGGGATTGGTCGTAGGGGCAAAGGCCGCATCGCGGAAGGTGATATCGGCGAAGACGAGCTGGCCCTGCCCGCTCCAGGTGGCCGACTGCATGTTGACCCGGTTCGCGTTGCCGGCCGTCTGGCCGGCGCTCTGGGCGCGCGCAATTGCCGTGCCCTGCTTGTCGAGCTCGCGCGCTGCGCCCAGGGCGCAACTGTCCACGGCGGTCTGCAGTTCGGTCCTGACGACGAACAGGTGGCCGAAGTCCAATGCAATGCCCATGAAGCCCAGCATGAACAACATGAGCAGCGCGGCAGTGACGATCATCGCGCCACGCTGGCGGCGATGGGTGTGGATGGTTTTCATGATCGGTCTTCCTGCTGGGTGATGACCTCGGCTCGTTGTAGAGAAAACGCTACGAGAAAGCGGATGAAGGGGTGGAGCGAAGCGGGCCGGAGGGCCCACCCGCTCCCCTCCCCGAACGCTACTTAGACGCAGGGGCCCGGCCCGTTCAGGCACACGTTCAGGCGACTGATAAAGTTCGTAAAGGGCGCCCCGCTGGCGAGCAACTGCAGCGCAACAACCAGTGCGATGGAAACGACTGCGATGATCAGCGCGTACTCCACGACCTGAGCACCGCTTTCGTCTTTCAGGAATTTCTTGAACATGGTGATGACCTCGATTCGTTGTGGAAAAAGAGTCGGGTGGAAGCGGATGAACGAGGGGAACGAAGCGGGCCGGAGGCCCGGACCCCGCTCCCCTCCCCGAACGCCACTTACACGCAGGGCCCCGGCCCGTTCAGGCACACGTTGACGCGAGAGATGAAGTTCGTGAAGGTGGCCCCTGTGGTGAGTGCCCTCAATGCAATGACCAGCGCAATGGAGACGACCGCGATGATCAGCGCGTACTCGACGACCTGCGCGCCCTCTTCCTCGAGCATGAAACCGCGTGTCGATTGGCCGATGGCCTTGAGAAAATTCTTCATGGTTCTTTCCTTTCAAGGTTTGAACAGTTGGAAATCAGGTTTGAAAAATGACGTGGTAGGGAAGAAATTTCATTGCGATTCGTGGTGCTCTCCTTTCCATGTAAAGACTCTGTGGAACAAATCCGCGAAAGGCAGCCTGTCACTTCCCCGAGCCACCAATGCCGCCACCGATGTTGATGACATTGACCGCAGGCGGCGGCGCCTTGTACGACTCGTGGTACTGCACCATCGACTCCCTCGCCGAGCGGCCGTCCATGCCCACCACCGGATTGCCGTCCCTGCCTGCATCCGGATTGATCGTCATCCTCCTTTTCGCGTCGCGCACCGCATCGCCAAAGCGCGCGTCGTAGTTGGGTGTGACGTGGGAGCATCCGGTGCCCAGGAGCAGCGTCAGCGCGAGAGTGGTCGACTTGATGAACATGGTGTTGCTCCTCACTGAATATTGGGGGCCGGTGCGTCCGGTGCCGGGGTGGCGCTTTCGAGGCTGCCGTTCAGGTAGACCTCCGCACGGCTGGGAACGACGTGGTTGTCGGTTGGCAGGCGGGGCGACTCGACCAGCGGCCGGACCATGCGGGGCGTGATCACGAACATCAACTCGGTCTGGTCGTTCTGGAACTCGGTGCTGCGGAACAACGCTCCCATTACCGGCACTTCGCCCAATCCGGGGTAGCGCTTGATGGACTCCGTGACGTTGCTCTTGATGAGCCCTGCGATCACGAAGCTCTGCCCGTCGTTGAGCTGCACGGTGGTGTCGGCACGGCGCACCGTCAGCGAAGGCAGCACGGCAGTCACGCCGCCGATGGTGGTGAAAGGCGAACCGGTCTGCGACAGGTCCGACACCTCGGAAACCATCTTGAGGTTGACGCGGCCGCCGTTGAGCACGGTCGGGGTGAACTTGACCCCAATGCCGAACTCCTTTTCTTCCAGCGTGATGTTGGTGCCGCTGCCGCTAGCGGAACTCTGCGCCACCGGAATGAAGATCTTGCCGCCCGACAGGAAGCTGGCCTGCTGGCCGCTGATGGCCATGATGTTGGGCTCCGCCAGGATGCGCACCAGGCCGTCGTCCTTCTGGCCGTCGATGCCGATCGACGTGCGGCCGATTCTCAGCGCCTCGATCAGGCCGCCACCGCCGCTCAGGAAATTGGAGATCAGCGAATAGCTGTTGAGGCCACCGTTGCCGGAGCGGTTCAAGCCGACGCGCGCGCCCAGCCTGTCCAGCAGGGTCTTGCTGATCTCGGCGATCTTCACTTCGAGCATGACCTGCTGCGGCGCAGTAACGCGCAGCAGGTTCACAACCTTCTTGCCGTCGGCGCCATAGGCCGACGCAAGGCTCATCACGTCGTCGAGCTTGAGCGCATCGCTGATCTCGCCGGTGAGCACGATGGATCTCTCCGCGCTACGCACGCGGATGCGGCTTTCTTCCGGCATCAACTCGGCCAGCTTGGACTGCAGCGCTCCCGGATCGATGGTGACGAATACGTCCTTGATGTAGCAGGTGCCGTCCGCGCTCTGCAGCACGACGTTCATCGAGCCGGCCTGGCGGCCGCGGAAGAACAGGTCGGTCGGGCTCAGCAGCGTGACGTCGACATCGGCAACGCCGTCGCCGGCATTCGCAGCCATGGCCGGCGCGGGCTGCGCCATGGCCGTTGGCGCGGCGGCGGCGGCCGGTGCCCGGCTCGGGGGCTGCCCGCTGACCACGATGCGAACGACGCGGGCCTTCAGCGGAATGACCACCGACTTGCCGAGCACCGCCTGGGTAGGCTGGTCGTCCGGGATGATGGCGGTACAGCGCCGGGTGGTGGGCGCGGCCGCAGCCGAGGCTGCTGCCGGTGCCGCGACGGCGGCTGTGGCGCCTGCGGCGGCCGCAGGCATCGCGAGTTCGGCGGAGATGGCGGGGGCCGCCATCATCGTGAGTGCCGCCAGCAACCAGGCGGGGGTGGGAGAGAGATATTGCACTTGGTGTTCCTCCTGAAGGTTTGAATCAGAAGCAGGCGAGAGAGCGAACGGCGTTCTGGATCACTTCCACGCACTGGGATGCCGGCAACGTGACGGGGCCGGTGCGCGCCACATGCGGCCGGGCCGGCGGCGTCGCTGCCACCGTGGTGGCGATCGGCAGGATTTCCTTCTCGCCGAACAACTGGCCCTTGGTGATGCCGCCCGTTGCGACGGTGGTCTTGTCCATCTGGTTGCGCAGCACGAGCGACAGGGTTCCCACGCTGCGTGCCAGGTCGAGCTTTTCGGAATCCTCGAGCGAGAGCTCCAGCGTCACGGCGCTCACCACCTTCGGCTTGGTGTCGTCGCGATTGGCCTCCTGTGCAACCGCCAGCACCAGCACCTTCTCCAGCACGGTCTTGCTGATCTGGCTGGTCTGCTCGCTCTTGCCCTTGTCCTGCTGGGCGTTGACCATCACGTCGACGTAATTGCCCGGCAATGCGAAGCCGGCGACGCCGACCACGTCGTTGACGCGCACCGTCATGGCCCGCTTGCCGCTGGCGATCACCGCCGACAGCCCGCCCTGGGTGCCCACCGGCGCCAGCTTGCCTTCCATGATCGCCTCGCCGCGCAGCACGCCGACCTTCACCACGCGGTCGTTCAGCGCCTTGATGTCGCTGAACGTGCCGCTCGGCACAGAGCCGCTGGGCCAGTCGACCGTGGAGAGCATCTGCGCGTTGACGCGGCTGCCCAGTTCGATGTCGACGGCGGCCACGACCACCTTGTTGGAGGCGATCCCGCCTTGCCGCGATATCCACCCGGTCGCATAGACCGCGGCGGCCAGCCCTGTGAGCAAGGCCAGAAAGATCAGCCCGAGCGCCTTGATGTTCTTCATGTGAACCTCGCGTTGGATGAGAAATCAGTGAATGAATGAAAGGGCTAGACGTAGCCCAACTGGTGCGCAAGCACGTTGATCACCGTGCCCGCCGCAATGCAGATTCCGTAGGGCAGTTTTCCGACGGACTGCGCCGCCGGAATGTGCCCTGTGGGACGAATTCCCACGATGCTGGAGACCGCCATGCCCTGTGCCGCGGCCTTGACGTTGGCCAGCATGTGCCCGAGGCGGCGCCGATGGATCGCGAAGGCCAGGGCCACCACACCACCGACGATGAAGGTGCAGAGCACGGCCATCAGCGTCTGCTGGGGCCCGAGGAAGGCTCCTGCCATCGCCATCAGCTTGACGTCGCCGGCGCCCATGATCCCGATCACGTAGAACGTCAGCATCGCGCCGAAGCCGACGGCCAGTCCGCCGAATGCGCTCAGGGCGCCCACGGTGGGCGTGCGGGCCGCAAGCGTTCCGGCAATGAGCGCGAAGAGCGCGCCGCCGAAGGTCAGCCAGTTGGGGATGCGGTAGAAGCGCCAGTCGCTGACGGCGGCCACGCCGAGCAGCGCGAAGAGCACGAGCATGCGAACGTCGGTAACCAGCATCGCCAGCAGTTCGAGGACGGCGTTGAATTCCTGCATGGTGGGCTCCGCGGGTTCAGGCGCTGCGCCGGATGGCGAGCCACAGGAGCAGGCACACGACCACCACGAGCGCGCCGATCAGTGCGAATTCCATGAACGACGTGCCTGCGTCTTCCCGCAGCAGGTTCATGAAGAGTCTCGGCGGCAGTGCGAGCGGTTGCATGTGTGTTCCCCGGTTGTCGTGACCGGCCTGAACTGCCTGCTTGCCCGGTATGGGCAGAAGCGTTCGGCCTGGGGATGACTGTAGGAATCACGCCGCCTTCGCACATGAGCGAAGCGCCCCTTTTGCGGGGGAGCAAAGCGCCCTGCCCGTGCGGGGCGGGGCCATGACAAAGCGCCTACGCGCAGCGCATCGGACTGCGCCGCGGGCTCAGGGCTACGGGATGTTTCGCGCCACGACGCCGAGATCCCGCCAGGCCTCGGGGTGGCAGCTGAAGATCAGGATCTGGTGCCGCGCCGCTGCGTCGTACAGCACCCGCTTCATCTGCCCCAGGCGCTCTTCGTCGGTGTTGACCAGGGCATCGTCGAGGATGAGCAGGGTCGGCTTGCTCGCCTCCTTCAGCAGGTCCGCATAGGCCAGCCGGGCGACGACGCCCATCTGTTCCCGTGCGCCCACGCTGAGTTCGGCGAAATCCCCGCTCTGCGCGCCGCGCTGGCCTTGCCGCGTGATGCGGCCCGGCGAAAGGTCGTCGCCGACCTCGACCTGCGCACCGGGAAACAGAATCTGCAGGTAGTGGTCGAGGTGCTTCTGCAGCGGCGCGCGCAGGCGCCGCGCCAGGGCCGAGCGCTTCTCGCGCAGCAGCTTCAGCAGGTGGTCCAGCGCCTTCGCGCGGCGTTCGAGTTCGGTGCAGCGCCGCGCGGCATGTTCGAGTTCGCGCTGTTTCTCCGACGCTGCTTCTTCCTGGCCCAGCGCGCCCCTGGTTTCCAGCTCTACCTCCAGCCGGGTGATCTCGTTGGCCCGCTGGCTGTGCGTGGCTTCGGCTTGCCTTGCGCTGCGCTCCAGCCGTTCCACGTCCTGCGCGAGCACGGGCAGGTTGACGGTCTGCAACTGCTGTGCGAGTTCGGCGGCCTTGTCCTGCAGGGCCGATTGCTGTGCCAGTGCGTCCGTCAGGGCTCCACCGGCCTCCGCCTTGCGGGTGGCGCGCATCGGGTCGTCCAGCGTGGCCTTCACCGCCGCGAGTTCATCCCCGGCCGCCCTGACCTGTTCCCGCGCATTGCCGGCAGCAACCTTGGCGTCGTTGAGCGCTGCGGATGCGGCCTCCAGCGCGGTACGCGCGGCGCCCTCCTCCGACTCCGCCTGCGCGCTCGACGGCACTGCCGCGCCGGCCGCAAGCGCCGGCGGCATGTTCTGCAGAACCTGCCGCGCTTCCGTGAGGCGGGCTTCGCGCATGGCGATGTCGGCGGCGAGCGCGCTCAATCCCTTCGGCGCGAGCGCAGCCAGCACGGCCTCCGCCGCACTGGCTTCGCCCTTGCGCAGCGCCTGCAGCCGCGCGCGCTCCTCCACGGCCGCCACGCTCTCGGCGCGCAGGCTTTGGAGCAGCGCGGCAAGTTCGTCGCGCGCGCGATCGCGCTCGATGGCGAGGCTCTCCAGGTCGGCCCCGCCCGGCAGTACCGTGATGCGGCCGATGCCTTCGATCTCGATGTCGGTCCGCGCGATGACGGTCTGGCGCTTCGAGCCCGAAAGCTCGATGCCGGCGACCCGCACCCTCGCCGCGGGCTGCAGTTCGAACTCCAGGGCCGTTGCAACCGCATCGAGCCTGGCCTGTGCCGTGCGAAGCGCATCGGCGCAGCGCTGAAGCCGCTTGAGCTCGCCTTCGGGCACCGCGAGCGCCTGGGCCTCGGCCTGCAGACGCGAGACCTTGTCCTGCTCGCTCCTTGCTTTCTCGTGGCTCTGTACGAGCGCCGCAAGCTGCTCGGCCAGGCTGTCGACGGCTCTCTCCTGCGCAATGCGGGAGGCCACCTGTCGCGCGGCGCGCAGGTTTTCGCGCGCGGCGGCATCGGCCTGCGCCGCGGCCGCGTGGCGGGGTTCCCATGCCTGCAGTTCGCCCAACGCCTTGGCCAGACCCTCCTGAACCGCCTGCAGGTTCTTCTGCCGCAGGAGGACAGTGGCTTCCTCGCGCTCCATCGCCTGCAACTGGGTGCGCCAGGAATTCACCTGTGCGGCGACCTGTTTGAGCACGGCGTCCTGCGCGTTCTTGCGGTCGCTCAAACCCTTGGCTTCGTCCAGCCGCTGCTGTGCAACGACGAGCTGCTCGCGCAATGCCGCCCAAGGGCGCGCGGCTTCGTCGCGCTGGTGGTCGCGGCGCAGGCCGGACAGGCGGTCCACGCCGGATCGATAGGCCTCGATGTCGGCACGCAACCGTTCGAGTTCGGCCTCGAGATCCGTGCGCAGCCTGATGGCATCGGCGAAGGGGCCACGCGGCGTTCCGGCCGAGGGGGTGAGCAGTTCGTTGCGTTCGCTTTCCACCGCCTTCAGCACCGCATCGCCATTGCTGGAGGCGAGTTCGCCAAGCGATTCGCCGAGTGCGTTGCGCAGGTGGTCGCTGGCGAAGCCCACGGCGCCGGCAATGTCGTGCGAGGTGCCCTGCTTGATCCACAGCAGCCCCGGAATGCCCATGTGCTCCGGCGTGCTGGCGCCCTTGCCCGGAAAGCGAAAACCGAGCAGCGCCGCCAGGTGGTCTTCCGCCACCGCGCCGTCCATGGCCTTGCCGTCGATGACCAGCTCGCAGCGCTTCTTTCCGAGGAAGGCCTTGGTGAGCCGGCACGGCTTGCCGTCGAGTTCGAAGTCGAGCTCGACCGTGGGCGTCGCCGAGCTTTCTCCCCACGGCCGCAGGTGCTCGACCGCGCTCGAGCGATGCCGCTCGAAGAAGGCGGCGCGTATGGCCTCGGCGACGGTGGACTTGCCCGACTCGTTGGGCGCCGCGAAAAGATTCAGCCCGTCCGTGAAACCGTCGATTTCGAGCGGCGCGCGGAACAGCTTGAAGTTCTCGATGCGAAGTCGCTGCAGCTTCATGCGCCGGCTCCCGGGCGCGCAGCACCTTGCGCGTCGAGGATGCGGGCCAGCGTGAGCAGCGCATCGCGGGCCAGTTCGGCATCGGCATCGCCCTGCTGCGTGCGCAGTGCCTGCAAGGCCTCGCCGACGAAACCGTCGGCATGCAGGGACTGGATGTCTTCTTCCGTCGGCTCCAGCCGCAGCGCTTCGCCGTCCCACACCAGCGCACGCGCGCGGGCGCGGGCGGCGTCGAGCGCGGTGCCCAGCCTGTTGTGGCCGCCGAGGTCGCAGGCGCCTTGCGCGCGCAACTGCAGCACGTCGCTGCCGCTGACTTGGTCCAGCTTCTCCACCAGTTCGTCGATGTCGGAAGGCACCGCGAGCCGTGGTTCCAGTTGCTGCCAGGCGAACTGCCCGGTGCGAACGGGTTCCACCTGCGGCACTGCACCTGCGCCCGCGATGCTCACGAGCAGTGCCTGCCCCGAATTGTTGGCCCTGAAGCGGTCGGTCTCGGGCGTGCCCGCATACCAGGTGCGCTCGTCGATCTGCCGGGTGCCGTGCCAGTCGCCGAGCGCGAGGTAGTCGAGCCGGGCCTGCGCTGCGCGCCCTGCCGCGATGGGATTGGCCGAGTCGATGTCCTCCGACAGGATGCCCTGCACGCAGCCGTGCGCCAGCCCGATGCGGGGCAGACCTTCGTCTCCCTGCGCGGTGGCAAACCAGTCGGTGAGGTCGCCGTAGGTGTGGCGCTGCGTGAGCGGCGCCGGCAGCAGCGTGAACTTGCCGGCCACGGTGCGAGGCTTGGGCTCCAGGCAGCAGACGACGTTCGGCGCGATGGCGCCCAGCCGCTGCGCGCGGCTCCAGACCGATTCGCTCAGCGCGGAATCGTGGTTGCCCGGAATCAGCAGCCAGGGGCCGGCAAAGCCCTGCATGGCGTTGAACATGCGGCGGATGGTCTTGTCGGACACGGTCTGCAGGTCGAACACGTCGCCTGCGACCAGTACGGCGTCGACCTGGCGTTCGGCGGCGATGCCGGCCAGCAGCTCGACCGCCTTGAAGCGCGCCTCGAACAGCGCCGCGGCGTCGTCGGGTTCGAACTGCGAGAACACGCGGCCGATCTGCCAGTCCGCGGTGTGGAGCAAAGAAATCATGCGCGGCCCTCCCTTGCCTCTCGCGTCTTCAGGTCATCTAAAAAACAGCGAGCATCTTAGAGGGCCGGGGACGCACGAGCTTCGCGCGGCTGCGCGAGGCCCTGGGGAGCAGGCGGGCGGCTAGAGCCTGGAGTCGATCCCCGACGCGCACTCTTCAAGCAGCGCGGCCGATTGCGTGACCTGCTCGGAAATTTGGGCACGCAGCGGCTGCCAGTCGAGACTGAATGGAGCAAGAAGGAACCATTGCGTGGTCAGGGCCAGCGCGATGCCAAGAATGACGAACATCCAGTGCACGAGTTCCATTGCCGCCCCAGTACAGAGTGAGGGCGAGAGTCTGCGCATTCCACTGGCGCTGCGATATCACCAATTCGGGGGATGCCTTTCGCCATAGGGCCGCGCCGCCGCGGTCACCTCGCAGGCAGGTACTGCCGCGGATCGACCGCATTGCCGCGGTGGCGGATCTCGAAGTGGAGCTTGGCGCGCCCGCCGTCGGCGCCGCCGATCTCGGCGATCTTCTGGCCCTTTTGCACCTGCTGGCCCTGCTTCACCAGCATCGATCGCACATTGGTATAGACCGACATGTAGGAGCCGCCGTGATCGACCATGAGCACGCTGCCGTAGCCGCGCAGCGTTTCAGTTACGGCCACCTTGCCCGCGCCGATGGACAGCACCGGCTCGCCGAGGCTGCCGCCGATGTCGATGCCCTTGTTGCTGCTGCCGTTGAAGCCCGCGATCACCTGGCCTTGCGCGGGCCAGGTCCAGTCGCTGCGCCGCGATGCGGGGGGTGTGGCCGGTTCCGGCTCCGGCACTGCGGCCCGGGGCGGCCTCGAACGCTCGGAGCGCTCGGCGCCTGCGCTCCTTGCGGACGGTTCGGACGAAGTTCCGCCCGGCGGGACCACGCGCAGCACTTGCCCCGCCTCGAGCCGATCGGGATCCTGCAGGTTGTTCCAGCGGGCAACCTCGCCCGGCGAACGCCCCGCCTTCAAGGCGATGCGATAGAGCGTGTCGCCCGGCTGGACGACGTACTCGCCCGGTCCCGCCACCGGCGCCTTGGGAGAGGTGGAGCACGCTGCCACCATCAATGCCGCGGTCAGCGCAATGCCCGCGCGCCAGTTCCTTCCTGTCACAACCACTAGCGGATTCCTTCCTTGATGACCTGAATCTCGCGCGCCCCGGTGCTCCGGGGACCGCGCTCGAAGAATCCGGGAAGGCTACCAGCAGTCGCGGGAGGTTCAACCGGCCTCCGGTTCCTCTCCCGTCGTGCGCCTTGCAATGCACATCAGCGACAGCGCGCTCGCCGGGGAAGCCGGATCACGGCCGGACAGCACATTGCCCATCCGGTACTTCCATTGGGCCGGCCCCACTTCGCCGGCGAGCGCCTCGGCGCCTATCTGGTGGTTGTGCGGGTGCACGCGGACGTCGAAGCCCAGCGGCTGCAGTGTGGATTCGAAGAACTCCTTCGTCACGCCGTCGCCGGGCCGGTGATGCACCTCGGTCTTCAGCCCCCAGGACTGCTGGCTGCCGGTCTTGTGGAAACCGTGCCCTGTCATGCGGTAGACCCACAGCCGCGCGTCCCACAACAGCCTGGCCAGACCCTTGTAATCCCATGCCGTCAGTTGCGGGTCGTGGTCGGTGATCAGGAGACCATCGGGCTTCACGAGGCGAGCGCCCTCCTTCAGCACCGCCGTCATGTCGTCGCAGTGGTGCAGCGCCGCATTGATCACCACGATGTCGGCCACGCGCGAGCGGAACGGCGTGTGCGCCGCATCCGCCAGCACCGTCGTGTAGCCGAGGCCCGCGGCCAACTCCAGCGAGCCCGGCGCCACGTCGACGCCGATGAGCAGCCGGGGCTTTCCACCCAGCGTGGCAAAGACGTTGCCAGGCCCGCAACCCAGGTCGATGACGACCTTGTCCGTCCAGTCTCCTCCCGCAGCGAGCCAGCGGCCGCGGAAGTGCGCATCGCGGTGGCAGAAATCCAGGTATTCCTGGGCCCAGGCCGCATTGCCGAAATACGTGGCATTGGCGGTCAATGCATCTGAATTGTTCGGGAGAATTGATTTCAGATAGTGAGCGCAACGCGTCAGGACAACACCCGGCAATAGGATTTCGTAAAGCATTTTGGACCTTGGGAAAGATTGATTCCGCACGCGGTGCGCGCTTCTTTCAGTCTTTTCAAATTCAAGGTTTTGTACAGATATTTTTTATACAGTTACAGACTCGGCCAACTGATAACAGCCGTGGCCGGGAGGACGTTTCATTTTCGCGAGCAAAACCGCCGCATTTTTTGCATCGTTCCACAGGCAAAAGGCGTGCATCGACGCAGCCGCCCATGCGAACGCACGCAAGGCGCTTCCCTGCGTATTTTTCCCATTCCTCCCCCGGAGTACCTCGCTTCAGCGGGATTGTTGGAGCCTTTGGAAAGCCTTACTGGCGGCCTTTCCTCCTCCAAATCGCGCATCAGTTACCTCGTACTGGATGATTCCGGTAGTACGTTTTAGAAATAACCTTATCCGTTTGTAACCTAGGCAGAAAGTGCTCACATCGGCCGCTGGAAAGCTCCTAGGATGAAGCCACGAAAAGAACATAACAAACGCGCTCCCCAATTGATTGGGCAAATGGAATTTCCATTTGCCCAATTGCTTCCATTGTATTTCTTCAGGGATATTTAGATGGAAATTCAAAGTGTTTCGCAGCCGCAGGAAAGCTCTCCAGGACTCGCCTTGGAAGACCTGTTCGTGCCGCGATGCAAGCCGGAAGGACCGGCCGCCGCCCGCACCGGTTCGCTGGCGCTCGAGCCCGGCTTCGCCCGGCGCTGGAGCCAGTGGCTCGCTACCACCGGCCAGCTGCCCGACACCCTCTTCGCGGGCGCATGGCTGCTGCTGCAGTCGCGCTGGCTCGGAAACCTCTGCCCCGTGCTGCACGAGGCGGGCGTTGCGCCGGTGCGTTGCTCGACCACCGTCGCGTTCGACGCCACCAAGGCCGCTGGTGCCTGGCTGGCTGAACTGGACCTCGCCCGCCGCGGGGCGTCGCAATCACCGCAGGCCATCGCGCCGCCGGACTCGCTCTGGTTGCGCGAAGAGGTGGACGCCGACGCCCCGGTGCGGCTGCGCTTCGACGCCGCTTCGGCATTGCTTCATATATATGCAGCCGCGGGCTTGATGGACGCCGCCGCAATCGAACAGCTGCTTGCCGCCCTTGCCGACACCGCCCAGGACCTGTTGGAGCGCCCCGATGCCGCACTCGACGACATCCGCACGCTGCCGTACAGCGACCGCGCCGATCAGCTCGCAGCCTGGAACGCCGCCCTCGCTCCGGCGGACCCGGCAACCACGGTAACCGGCGTGTTCAGCCGCCAGGCCGCGGCCGCCCCCGATGCCATCGCCATCGCGCAAGGCGATGCCCAAATGAGCTACGGCGAACTCGACCGGCGCTCCGACGAACTCGCGCGGCGCCTCCAGTGCCTGGGCGTTTGCAGCGGCGACGGCGTCGGCCTGCTGCTCGACCGCTCGATGGCCGCCATCGTGGCCCAGCTCGGCATCCTCAAGGCCGGCGGTGCCTACGTGCCGGTGCCCACCGATTTCCCGCCCGAGCGGATTGCCTACATGCTCGGCGAGGCGCGTGCGCACCACGTGCTCACCACGCAGGCGCACCACCACCTGGTCCCCCCAAACCACGGTGTTTTGCTGCTCGACGAGTACGAAGACAAGACAAATCGAAGTGCATGGAACCCGCCGGCGATCGACGCCGGATCGGTGGCCTACGTCATGTACACCTCGGGCTCGACGGGCACGCCCAAGGGCATCGAGATCTGCCACCGGTCGATCCTGCGGCTGGTGGTGGGCGTGGACTATGTCGCGCTCGCTCCGGGCCGAGCGATGCTGCACGCGGCGCCGCTGGGCTTCGACGCGGCCACGCTCGAAATATGGTGCCCGCTGCTCAACGGCGGCTGCTGCGTGGTCCACGAAGAGCGCGTGCCCACCGGTGCCGGCCTCGCGCGCACCATCGCGCGCCACGACGTGCACACGGCATGGCTCACCGCCGCGCTGTTCAACGCCGTGATCGACGACGACCCGGCCCATCTTTCCGGCCTGCGGCACCTGTTCACCGGCGGCGAAGCGCTGTCGGTGCCGCACGTGCGGCGCGCGCTGGCCGCCCTGCCCAGCCTCACGCTGAGCAACGGCTACGGCCCGACCGAGTGCACGACATTCGCGGCCACGCACCGCATTGCATCGCCGCTGCCGGAAGACCTGCGTTCGATTCCGCTCGGCCGCCCCATCAAGGACACCGTGCTGCGCGTGCTGAGCCCCTCGATGGCGCTGCTGCCGACAGGCTTCGTGGGAGAGCTTTGCATCGGCGGCCACGGCCTGGCCCGCGGCTATCTGCGGCAGCCCGCGCTCAATGCCGAACGCTTCGTGCCCGATCCCTTCGGCGGCCCTGATGAGCGGCTCTACCGCACCGGCGACCTCGCGCGCTGGCTGCCCGACGGCACCGTCGAATTCATCGGACGGCGCGACGGCCAGGTGAAGATCCACGGCCACCGCATCGAGACCGGCGAGGTCGAGGCCGCGATCCTTGCCCACCCGGACATCCAGTCCTGCGCCGTGGTCGCGCGGCCCGACGGCAGCGGCCAGCTGCGCCTTGTGGCCTATCTCGTCGCGCGCTCGCAGAAGGTTTCGTGGGACGCGCTGCGCACGTACCTCGCGGCCCGCCTGCCAACAGCGCTGATTCCCGCCGCCCAGGTGTGGCTCCCTCAGCTGCCAGTCACGCCCAACGGCAAGCTCGACCGCAGGGCGCTGCCCGAGCCGGCCGGCGAACGCCCCGAGCTCGCCCAGCCTTTCGAGGAGGCACAGGGCGCCGTCGAACAGCAGGTGTGCGATGCCTTCGCCGGCGCGCTGCGCATCTCGAAGGTCGGGCGCAACGACAACTTCTTCGACCTCGGCGGCGATTCGCTGCTCGTGCTGCAGGTGCTCGCCGACCTGCAGCGCAGCACCGGCCTGCCGTTGTCGACCAACCTTTTCTTCCGCAATCCCACGCCAAAAGCGATGGGTGCGCGGATGCAGCAGGCGGGTGATCTGCCCGCCTCGGCCGCTGCGGTCGTCTCGGGGGATCGACCGACCACAGCGGCCACCCTTGCAGCGCGGCCGGACGCCGGCATTCACGACGCCATCGCCCTGGTTGCCACCGCCGGGCGCTTCCCCGGCGCGGCCGACGTCGAGCAGTTCTGGGACAACCTCGTTGCCGGGCGCGACACCATCAGCTTCTTCGACGACGCCACGCTCGACGCCGGCGTGAGCGAGGCCCTGCGCAGTGATCCGTCCTACGTTCGCGCACGCGGCGTGATCGACGGCATCGAGGACTTCGACGCCGCCTTCTTCGGCATCGGCCCGAAGGAAGCACAGCTGATGGACCCGCAGCAGCGCGTGTTCCTCGAGATCTGCTGGGAATGCCTGGAGCGCGCCGGCTACGTGCCCGATGCCGCGCCGGGACCGGTGGGCGTGTATGCCGGCATGTACAACGCGACCTATTTCCAGCGCCACGTGAGCACGCGGCCCGACCTGGTGGAGCCGGTCGGCGAGTTCCAGGTGATGCTGGCCAACGAGAAGGACTACATCACCACGCGGGTGGCGAACCGGCTCAACCTCACAGGCCCGGCCGTCAGCGTGCATACCGCCTGCTCGACCTCGCTGGTGGCCGTGGCCCACGCCTTCCATGCGTTGCGCACGGGCCAGTGCTACATGGCGCTCGCAGGCGGCGCCTCGGTCACCTGCCCGCCGCGCAGCGGCTATCTCTACAACGAGGGCTCGATGCTCTCGCCCGACGGCCGCACGCGCAGCTTCGACGCGCAGGCCCGGGGCACGGTTTTCAGCGACGGCGCAACCGTGGTGCTGCTCAAGCGGCTGGCCGACGCGCAGGCCGATGGAGACACCATCTACGCCGTGTTGCGCAGCGCCTGCGTGAACAACGACGGCGGCTCCAAGGCCAGCTTCACGGCGCCCAGCGTCGACGGGCAGGCGGCGGTGATCCGCGCAGCGCTCGCGGCGGCCGACGTCGATGCGCGCAGCATCTCGTACGTGGAGGCTCACGGCACCGCCACGCCGATGGGCGACCCGATCGAGGTCGAGGCGCTGGCCTGTGCCTATGCCGAGCACACCGACGCGCTCGGCTACTGCACGCTCGGCTCGCTCAAGAGCAACGTCGGCCACATGGTCACGGCGGCCGGCGCGGCCGGCCTCATCAAGACGGCGCTGGCGCTGCACCACGAACAGATTCCGCCGACCGTGCATTTCAGCGCGCCGAACCCGGCGATCGACTTCGCGCGCACCCCCTTCCACGTCACGGCGAGCCTGCAGCCGTGGCCGCGCGCCGACCAGCCGCGCCGCGCGGGTGTCAGTTCATTCGGCGTCGGCGGCACCAACGCGCACGTCATCGTCGAAGAAGCGCCGCCGCGGCCGGCTTCGCCGCCGGCGGCGGGCGACCAGGTGTTGCCGCTGTCGGCGCGCTCAGAGGCCGCCCTCACCTTGGCCACCGAGCAGCTCGCGGCGCACCTCGAGGCGCACCCCGAACTGCCGCTGGCCGACGTAGCCCATACCCTCGCGGTCGGCCGCAAGGCCCACACCTTCCGCCGCGCGGTGGTGGCCAGCGGAACGGCCGAAGCCATCGCGGCCCTGCGCAGCGCCGACTCGCCCAGCCGCGCCAGCGGCCGCACCGCCTCGCGTGCACCGCAGCTCGTGCTGATGTTCCCCGGGCAGGGCGCGCAGTACGCAGGCATGGGCAAGAACCTCCGCGCGAACGACCCGGTGTTCGCCGCCGCGTTCGACGACTGCATGGCCGCTTTCGACGGCGCGACCGATTTCGACCTGCGCGAGCGCATGTTCTCCGGCGACGCGCAATCGCTGGTGCCCACGGCCGTCACGCAGCCTGCGATCTTCACGCTCGAATACGCGCTGGCGCGGCGGCTGCTGGCGCTGGGCGCGCGGCCGCATGCGCTGATCGGCCACAGCGTCGGCGAATTCGTCGCGGCCGTGCTCGCGGGCGTGATGCGGCTCGAAGACGCCGCCCGCCTCGTGGCCCGCCGCGGCGCGCTCATGCAGGCCCAGCCGGCCGGCGCGATGCTGTCGGTGCGCCTTGGCGCGGCCGAGCTGGCCGGCCGGCTCGGCCCGCAGCTGTCGCTCGCCGCCGAGAACGGCCCCACGGCCTGCGTCGCCGCCGGGCCCTTCGACGCCATCGCAACACTGCAGGCCGCGCTGGAAGCAGACGGCATTCCGGCCCGCCCGCTGCAGACCTCGCACGCCTTCCACTCCGCCATGATGGACGCGGCTGTCGCGCCCTTCGAGGCGCTGGTCGGCAAGGTGGCGCTGCGCGCACCGCAGATGCCGATCTACTCGACGCTGACCGGCCAGCCGCTCGAAGACGCCGAGGCCACCAGCCCGGCCTACTGGGCCCGGCACCTGCGCGAAACCGTGCGCTTCTCGCCGGCCGTGCGCTGCGCGATGGCGCAAACGGCGAACCCGCTGTTCGTGGAAGCCGGTCCGCGCAACATGCTCTCCACGCTGGTGCGCCAGCACGGCGCGAGCAGCGCCGTGCCGCTGCTGCATGGCGAGCCGGCCGAAGAGGCCCACACCCTGCGGCTGGCGCTCGGCCGCCTCTGGACCTGCGGCGCCGAAGTCGAGCTGTCGCGCCTCGCCGCCCGTGCCGGCGCACAGCGCGTGCGCCTGCCCACCACGCCGTTCGAGCGCAAGCGCTTCTGGGTCGACATCGCCGCTCCCACCCTTCTCCCCCTTTCCACCGCGACCGCATCCGTCAGCGCTGCCGTCGCGGCTCCTGCCTCTTTCATTCCATCCATTCCCCTGGAGCCGATCGTGACCGCAGCAGCAACGCCCTCGCCTCTTCCCCCTCCCGTCTCGTCCATGGACGCACGCCTGCGCACCCTGTTCGAGGACATCTCCGGCCTCGACATGGCGCAGGCGGAGGGACACGCGCCCTTCGGCGAACTGGGCCTGGATTCGCTCACGCTGACCCAGGCGGCCACGCAGATCAAGAAGCACTTCAAGGTCAACCTCAGCTTCCGCCAGCTGATGGAGAAATACCGCTGCTTCGACTCGCTCTCGGCCTTCCTGCGCGAGAGCCTGCCGCCTGAGGCAGCGCCCGCGCCGGCCGTTGCAACCGCCGTCGTGGCAGCGCCGGTGGAAAGTGCCGTCGCCGTGCAGGCCGCGCCGCGCCAGCCGATGCCCGTGTACATGCCGATGCAAGGCGGTGCCGCGGGCGACGCGCAGCTGTCCCAACTGATTGCGCAGCAGATGGAACTGATGCGCCAGCAGCTCGCACTGCTGTCGGGCGCGGCGCCGGCCGCGCCGCTGATGACGCTGCAGGCGGTGCCGGTCCAGCCGGTGGCTGCAGTTCCTTCCGAGGAGCCCGCGCAGAAGGAGCCGGTGCGCTACGACGTGTCCAAGGCCTTCGGCGCCATCGCCCGCATCCACACCCAGCGCATGGCCGAACCCAGCGGCCGCCAGAAGGCACGCCTCGCCGCCTTCGTCCGGCGCTATGTCGAGCGCACGCGCAAGAGCAAGGAGTTCACCGACGCCAACCGCCCCCACATGGCCGACCCGCGCGTGGTCAACGGCTTCCGGCCGATCACGAAGGAGATCACCTACCAGATCGTCATCGAGCGCTCAAAGGGTTCGAAGATGTGGGATCTCGACGGCAACGAATACGTCGACGCGCTCAACGGCTTCGGCATGAACATGTTCGGCTGGCAGCCCGACTTCGTGCAGGAGGCCGTGCGCAGGCAGCTCGACCAGGGCTACGAGATCGGCCCGCAGCACCCGCTGGCGGCCGAGGTCACTGCGCTCATCTGCGAGCTCACCGGCAGCGACCGCGCCGGCCTGTGCAACACCGGCTCCGAAGCCGTGATGGCCGCGCTGCGCATCGCGCGCACCGTCACCGGGCGCAGCACGGTGGTGGTGTTCACCGGCTCCTACCACGGCACCTTCGACGAAGTGCTGGTGCGCGCCGGCAAGGGCGGCAAGGGCCTGTCGGCAGCGCCGGGCGTGATGAGCGGCATGTTCGGCGACATCCGCGTGCTCGACTACGGCACGCCCGAGGCGCTGGCGTTCATCCGCGAGAACGCCGACGACCTGGCCGCCGTGCTGGCCGAGCCGGTGCAGAGCCGCCGCCCCGACTTCCAGCCGCGCGAGTTCCTGCACGAGGTGCGCGACATCACCGCGAAGAGCGGCTGCTGCCTGATCTTCGACGAGGTCATCACCGGTTTTCGCACCGCGCTGGGCGGTGCCCAGGAGCTGTTCGGGGTGCGCGCCGACCTCGCCACCTACGGCAAGGTCATTGGCGGCGGCTTCCCGGTCGGCGTGATCGCCGGCAAGCGCGAGTTCATGGACGCGCTCGACGGCGGCCCCTGGCAGTACGGCGACGACTCGATCCCGGGCGTCGGCGTGACCTACTTTGCCGGCACCTTCGTGCGCCATCCGCTCGCGCTCGCCGCGGCCAAGGCTTCGCTCACCCACCTGAAGGAAGCCGGGCCCGCGTTGCAGTCCGGGCTCAACGGCAGCACCGCCGCCATGGCCGCCGAGCTCTCGGGCTGGTGCAGGGAAGTCGGCGCGCCCATCGAGATCCGCCACTTCGCGTCGCTGTGGCGCGTGAGCTGGCTCGAAGACCACCCGCTGCAGGACCTGCTGTTCGCAATGATGCGCAGCCGCGGCGTGCACATCCTGGACAACTTCCCTTGCTTCCTCACGAGCGCGCACAGCGCCGAGGACATCGCATTCATCCAGGGCGCATTCAAGGAGTCCGTCGCCGAGATGCAGGAATCCGGGTTCCTGCCGCGCCGCGCCGTGGCCGTCGCCGGCTTCGACGCGCACAAGCCGGATGAAGAAGGCTCGGTTCTGGCCCGCGACATCGACGGCCAGCCCTTCTGGTACGTGCCCGGCGCTCCCACCCCCAGCCAGCACATCTTCAATGGAAAGGCCGCAGCATGAACGCCGTTTTCAAGCCCACCGACAGCGGTGATGCCATCGAATGCATCATTGCGACGACGGAATCGCAACGCGAAGTCTGGCTCGGCGCAACCCTGAGCACCGAGGCCTCGATGGCCTACAACGAATCGGTCCTGCTGCGCCTGCGCGGCGCGCTGGACGGCGAGGCCCTGGCGCGTGCCATGGACCGGCTGCTCGAACGCCACCAGGCGCTGCGCGCCACGATCTCGCCGGACGGCACTTGCATGCTGGTCAGCCATCCGGGCGGGAACGTCCTGACCCGGCAAGACTTGAGCGGGCTCGAGCCTGAAGCCCGTGCGCAGGCACTGCGCTCCGCCCATGGCCAAGCGGTGTGCACGCCCTTCTCGCTCGAACACGGCCCGCTGTTCCGCGCCGTGCTGTACCGCCTCGGCGATGCCGAGCACGAACTCGTGATGTCGGCGCACCACGTGGTCTGCGACGGCTGGTCCTGGGGAGTCATCACCGAGCAGCTGGGCCACCTGTATGCCGAGCAGACCGGCGCCGGGCTGAAGCTCAGGGCCGCGCCGCGCTTCGCCGACTTCGCCGCCGAAGAAGCCGCCGCGGCCGCGCATCCCGACATGCAGGCGCACGTGGACTATTGGCTCGGGCGCTTCCCCGGCAGCACGCAGCCGGTGCTCGACCTGCCGCTGGACCGTCCGCGTCCGGCCGCACGCACCTTCAATTCGCGCCGCACCGAGCGCCTGCTCGACAAGCGCCTCGTCAGCGCCATGCGCGCGACCAGCACCAAGGCCGGCGCCAGCCTGTTCACCGGACTGCTCAGCGGCTTCGTCGCCACGCTGCACCGCCTCACGGGGCAGGAAGACATCGTCGTCGGCATTCCGTCGTCGGGCCAGCTCGCGCACGACGTGCCCGGGCTGGTCGGCCATTGCGTGAACCTGCTGCCGCTGCGCATCGCCACACATGCCGGCATGCGCTTCGACGCGCTGATGGACGAATGCAACACCGCCGTGCTCGACGCCTTCGACCACCAGGCGCTCACCTATGGCGCGCTGCTGGGCCAGCTGTCGCTGGAGCGCGACCCGAGCCGGCTGCCGCTGGTGAGCGTGGCGTTCAACGTCGACCCCGACGTGGCGAGCAGCGCCGAGGCGTTCACGGACCTCCACGTGGTGCAGGACACCATTCCCCGCCGCTACGAGAACTTCGAACTGTTCCTGAACCTGCGCCCGCTCGATGGCGGCCTGATGGTGGAGGCGCAGTACAACACCGACCTGTTCGACGACGTCAGCGTACAGCGCTGGCTGGACATGTTCGAGTGCGTGCTGCAGTCGGGCTCGCACAAGCCGGACGAAACGGTCGGTCGGCTCGAAGTGCTGTCGGTCGGTGCCGCGCGCTCGCTGATCGCGCTGCAGCCCGCGCGCGTTCCGCTGGTCGGCCTGCCGCTGGCGCATGCCGGCTTTGTCGCGCGCGTGCCTCGGCAGCCCGATCATCCGGCGGTGCGCGACGGCGCGCGAAGCTGCAGCTACGGCGAACTCGATGCGCTGTCGAACCGCATGGCGCGTGCATTGCACGCGCGCGGCGTGGGCCGCGGCCAGCGCGTGGGGCTGTGCCTGGAGCGCAGCCTGGAAATGGTCGTCGCGATGCTGGGCATCCTGAAGGCGGGCGCGTCCTACGTGCCGCTCGATCCGGCTTTCCCGCAGGCGCGGCTCGACCACTACGCCAGCGACGCCCGGCTCAGCCTGATGCTGACCTCGTCGGACATCGCCGTGGCGCCGCGCGACTGGTGCGCCGACGCGGGCCAGCGGATCTTCGAGATCGACCGCGACGCTGCCTGGCGGCAGCTGTCCGGCGAAACCCTGCCGCCGAGCACGGATGACCCGGGGCCCGAAGACGCCTGCTATGTGATCTACACCTCCGGCTCGACCGGCTCGCCCAAGGGCGTCATCGTTCATCACCGGGGCGTGGCACACCTGCTGCAGTGGATGCAGCGCCAATCGGACGTCGGCCCGGCCGACCGGATCGCCGCCGTCACCACCCTGTCGTTCGACATGGCCATACCCGACCTGCTGCTGCCGCTGGCGGCGGGCGCCGAACTCGTGATGGTGAAGCGCGAGGTCGCCATGGACGGCAACCGCCTGTCCCAGGCGCTCGATCAGGAGCAGATCACGCTGCTGCAGGCCACACCCGGCATGTGGCAGCTCCTGCTCGATGCCCAGTGGGCCGGCGGCGCCCCCGGCTTCCGCGGCTGGACCGGTGGCGAAGCGCTGCGCCCGAGCATGGCGCTGGCACTGTGCGAACGCATGGAGGGCCTGTGGAACGGCTATGGGCCGACCGAGACCACGGTGTACTCCACGGCCTGGCACGTTCGTCCTGAAGAGATCGCATCGCGCGGCGTGTCGATCGGCCGGCCCGTCGACAACACCGAGATCTGGATCCTCGATGCCGAACTGCAGCCCTGCCCCATCGGCGTGCCGGGCGAGATCTGCATCGCCGGCGAAGGCGTCTCGCTGGGCTACCTCGACCGTCCGGAACTGACCGCCGAGCGCTTTGTCACGGTGCGCATCTTCGGCACCTCGAAGAGGGTGTACCGCTCGGGCGACCGCGGCCGCTGGCGCAACGACGGGCTGCTCGACCACCTCGGCCGGCTCGACTTCCAGGTCAAGGTGCGCGGCTACCGCATCGAGCCCGGCGAGATCGAGGTGCGCTGCTGCGAGGTTGCGGGCGTCTCCCGCAGCGTGGTCGTGGCGCGCGAGGACAACCCCGGCGACGTGCGCCTGGTGGCCTACCTCGCGCTGGTGCCGGGCGTGGGCTTCGACCTCGAAGCGCTGATGGTGCACCTGCGCAAGCACCTGCCGGCCTTCATGCTGCCGCAGCACGTGGTGACGCTCGATGCCTTGCCGACGCTGCCGAACGGCAAGGTCGACCGCGTCTCGCTGCCGCCGCCGCAGGCGGCCGCGCGCGACGAGGTGCGGCGCGGCGCCGGCCCGCGCAACGACCACGAGCGCAAGGTGCTCGCGATCATGGAGAAGGTGCTGAGCCTTCCGGGCCTTGACATGCACGACAACTTCTTCACCGTGGGCGGCCATTCGCTGCTGGCCGCGCGGCTCACCACGCTGCTGAGCCGCGAGTTCCAGGTCACGCTGCCGCTGCGCTCGCTGTTCGAGGCGCCCACGGCCGAGAAGTTGGCAGCGGCCATCCAGGGACTGCAGGGTGCGGGCGTCGGGCTACAGGCTCCGATCGCGTGCCGCCCCGGGCGCCGCAGCGCGCCGCTGACGCTTTCGCAGGAGCGCATCCGCTTCATGGAGCAGCTGCACCCGGGCCGCTCGGTCTACAACGCGCCCTCGGCGCAGCGGCTGATCGGGCAGCTCGATGCAACGCGCTTCGAGGGCGCGCTGCGCGAGGTGATCCAGCGCCAGCCCTCGCTGCGCACCCGCATGGACATCGACTCGCAAAGCGGCAAGCCGGTGCAGCTGATCGCGGAGTCCGTGGAATTCGCCATGCCGCAGGTCGACCTGCGCGGCCTGCCGGCCGACCAGCGCGAGGCCGAGCTGGCCGAGCGCATGCAGGAGCTGGCGGACCGGCCGATCGACATCCACAGCGCGCCGATGATGCACACGACCCTGTTCCAGATCGACGACAACGAGCACGTCTTCATGTTCGTGCCGCACCACCTGATCTGGGACGGCTGGTCCTTCGACCTGATGCAGCGCGAGCTGGCCGCGCTCTACGACGCCGCCGAACGCGGCCGTCCGCACAACCTGCCCGCTCTCGCCACCACCCACGGCGACTATGCCGAGTGGCTGGAGAAGTGGATGACCGAGCCCGCCTGCGAGGAACAGCTCGCGTTCTGGCGCGGCCGCCTCGAAGGCGCGAAGGCCGTGCGGCCGCCCGTGACCGACATGCCGCGCCGCGCGGGCAAGAGCGGCCAGGGCGGCGCGCACTGGATCAGCATCGACCTGCAGAGCACGCAGCAGCTGCGCGAGATCGCGCGCGACATGGACGTGACGCTCAGCATGCTGACCTTCGGCGTCTACGCGCTGACCATGGCCCAGGTGACCGGCAACGGCACCATCGTCATCGCCAACCCGGTGCGCGGTCGCCAGCAGGCCGAGACGGAAGACGTCATGGGCTTCTTCAACAACGTGCTGCCGGTCTCGCTCGCGGTGGACATGGCGCTGCCGCTGCCAGGCTTCATGCGCTACGTGAAGCAGGAGCTGCTGTCGATGATGAACAACCAGCAGGTGCCGTTCGAGCGCCTGATGGCCGAGCCGGGCTATGCGGGGCAGATCAAGACCTCCGGCCCCTACCAGTCGATGTTCTCGTTCCAGGACGCGCGCGAGCGCTCGCGCTCCATCGGCAGCCTGCAGACCCGCCAGATGCACGTGATGCAGCATGGCGCCACCGACGACATCGGCGTGTGGCTGATGGACAAGCCGCACGGCCTGGAAGGCGCGCTGATCTACAACGCCGACGTGTACCTGCGCGAGACCGGCGCCCAGATGCGCGAGCGCTACCTCGAGGTGCTGCGCCGCGTTGCGGACCACCCGGGCGCCACGCTCGCGGAGATCGCCAGCACGGAAGGCTCGGCCAGCGCGCTCTACCTGCGCAAGCTGGCCGGCGACACGGACAAGGGCACGCCGGCCGGCGCCGCCAACGGCGACGAGCGCAAGGCCAGGCAGGGCCTGCTCAGCCCCGAGCACGCGCAGCTCGCCCAGATCTGGGCCGGCGTGATCGGCATCGACGTGAGCGAGATCCGCGCCAGCGACAACTTCTTCGACCTCGGCGGCGACTCGCTGCTGGTGCTGCGCGCCGTGCAGCAGGCGGCACAGACGCTGGGGCACCGCGTGGAGCCGCGGCGCTACCTGTTCGAGAACCTCGGGCAGATCGCCTCGTCGGCGCAGGCCGCGCCGCAGGGCGTGCCGTCCGACCTCGCGGAACTGGCCGCCGACACGGCCGCACACGCGCAGCGCGGCGGCCTGCTGGGCGCCCTCGGCAGCTGGCTGCGCAAGGGGTGATCATGGACAACTCCGACTACGCACTTTCCATCGACGCGCCGATCTGCCGGTACGTCGACCTGGACAGCTTCCCTGCCCTCCCTCCGGCGCAGATCCTGTCGGAGGAAGAGTGCGCGCGCGCCGCGGGCTTGCGGTTTCCCATCGACCGCCAGCGTTTCGTGGCCGCGCACGTCGCCCTGCGGCAGGCGCTCTGCGAGTACACCGGCCTGCACCACGCGGCGCTGCACCTGTCCACCGGCTCGTTCGGCAAGCCCTCGCTGTCGGGCCATACGCGCACCCAGTTCTCGCTGAGCCACAGCCAGGGGCTGGCGCTGGTGGCCATCGGCGGGCGCGGCCCGCTGGGCGCCGACGTCGAACTGCTGCGCGCGGTGCCCGACGCTGCGGTGCTTGCGGCGGAATATTTCACGCAGCGCGAACAGGAAGCGCTGGCCGCCCTGCCCGGGCACGAGCGCGACAAGGCCTTCCTGACCTGCTGGACCCGCAAGGAAGCCTGCCTGAAGGCCATCGGCGTCGGCCTGCTGGTGTCGTCGCAGAGCTTCGAGGTGGGCATCGAGCCGGACTGCCGCAGCGTCGAGCTGCTGGTGGCCGGCCGCATCCTGTGGCTGGTGCTGGGGCCTGCGCCTGCGCGGCTCGACTGCGTGGGCTCGCTCGCCGAATGGCGCCAGACCGAAGCCCGCGCCAGCCGTTCGGGGCGGTTGCTGGAGGCGCATGCATGACTCGTTTCTCGCCACTCATGTTCGGGCCTGCCTCGCGCCAGATCTTCGGCGTGTTCCATCCGGCCGAGGAAGACCGGGCCGACAACACCGCCGTGCTCCTGTGCCCGCCCTTCGGACAGGAGGGCCTGCGCACCCATCGCTTCTTCAAGGTGCTGGCCGAGCGCCTCTCGCGGGCCGGCATCGCCACGCTGCGCTTCGACTTCTACGGCTCGGGCGATTCGCCGGGCGACGAGAACGAGGGCGAATTCGACGGCTGGCGCCGCGACCTGTGCTCGGCGCACGAAGAGCTGCGGCGGCGTGCGCCGGGCGCCGCCATCGTGTGGGTCGGCGCGCGGCTCGGCGCCACCCTGGCCGTGCTGGCCGCGCGCGGCGGACGCTGCGACCCGGTGCGGCTGGTGCTGTGGGAGCCGGTGATCGACGGGCGCCGCTATGCGCGGCTGCTGCGCGAACAGCACGTGGCCGCCATCGACACCACCTTCTGCATTCCCGACAGGGCCTGGCACCGCAGCCTGGCGCAGGAGCCCGATGCAGTGCCCGAGGAAGCCCTCGGCACGGTGCTCTCGCCCGCGCTGCGCGCGCAGCTGGCGGCGCTGGTTCCCGAATCGCTGCCGCTCACGGCGCTGCACGACACGCTGGTGCTGGCCGAGCCGGACGACGAACGCACTGCGCAATGGGCCGCCGACCAGCAGTCGCGCCACATGCCGGTTCGCCTTGCGTACTTCCGGCACCAGCTCGACTGGACGGCCGACCCCTACCCCAACAGCGCAATGGTTCCGGCCGATGCGCTCAACCGTCTCCAGGGGGCTCTCCATGAATGACGCGACACAGACACCGGTCTGCTTCGGCCCCGGCGACGCGCTCGTGGGCATGCTCACCGCTCCCGCGCAGCAGGCGCCGGGCGACGTCGTCTGCCTCATGTTCAACATGGGCGCCAACCACCGCGTCGGGCCGCGCCGCATCAACGTGAAGCTGGCGCACGTGCTGGCAGCGCGCGGCGTGGGCAGCCTGCGCTTCGACCTGGGCGGCGTCGGCGACAGCGATGCGCTCGACACCTCGCCCGACCTGCAGGCCCGTGCCGTGCACAGCCTGCGGGCCGCCATGGACGCCAGCGAACGCATGCTGGGCGCGCGGCAGTTCGTGATCGTCGGCATGTGCTCGGGCGTCGAGCATGCGATGTTGGCAGCCGCGGCCGACCCGCGCGTGGTGGCGCTTTCGCTGTTCGACGGCTTCGCCTTCCCGGAGCGGCGTGCCCGCTGGGAGCGCAACGTGCGCCGCGCGCTGGCCGCGCCCGCGCATCCGTCCTTCCCCGGCAAGGCCAAACGCTGGTTCCAGCGCCACTTCATGCCCAGCCATTCGACGACGCCGCTGCCGGGCTTCTTCGCGGAGAAACGCGCGCCCGACGTCAACGCGGCCTGGTTCGGTGCCACGCTGCGGCGCCTGGTCGAACGCAAGGTGGCGGTGCAGCTGCTGTATTCGGGGTCGCTGCACGTCTGCGACCGCGGCCGCGACCAGCTCGGCGCCTTCGCCCGCCAGCCCTTCACGCAGGCGCTGCAGTACGAGTTCATCGCCGAGGTCGACCACACCGTCTGCACGGAGCAGGGACAGCGGCTGTTCCTCCAGTCCGTCGGCGACTGGGTCGCCGACCGCTGCTTCGGCGCAAGCACCGAGCGCCGCAGCCAGAGCCGCCCGGCTGCTGCTGGCGCCGATCGGGCCATGCCCGCCACCTGGGCCGCGCCCTGACGCGCGGCCCAGCACCTTTCACCCAGTCGTTCCCCATCCATCCACCGTCAACCGGCCGTCAAGGAGATCACCATGCAACGCCCCGATCCATCGACGCAGACATGCGGCAAACGCGCCCTTTCAGCCAGAGCCCAGGCCCTGGCACCGGCACAGGTCGATGGACGGCTGCGATGGCTGGGCCTGTGCCTGCTGCTGTCGCTGGGGCTGGTCCTGCTCTCCGGCTGCGCGCCGGGCTTCGGCGGCG
Source organism: Variovorax sp. Root411 (assembly GCF_001425205.1). Taxonomy (GTDB): domain Bacteria; phylum Pseudomonadota; class Gammaproteobacteria; order Burkholderiales; family Burkholderiaceae_C; genus Variovorax. Next base: position 396,405 of record NZ_LMDW01000016.1, on the reverse strand, counting down.
TGGGGCCGCTCGGCTTCACCAGCACCACGGGCGACAGCACCGCCTCGGCCGACAGCGGCAAGGTCATTCCGATCACGCCCGACCTGATCCGCTCGCAGATGGCGCAAAGGCCCAAGGTCGCGCCCGACGGCATGAAGCGCCTGCTGGCCGCGCCGCCGGTCTACACCATCGGGCCCGGAGACGTGGTCGGCATCATCGTCTACAACCACCCGGAACTGCTTCCTAACGCCGGCGCTGTGATCGCGCAGCAGTCCGACCCGACCGGTGTCACCGTCGCGCCCGGCTTCATCGTCGGTGCCAACGGCGAGATCAGCTTTCCGTTCATCGGGCGCGTCAAGCTGCAGGGCCTGACCGAAAGCGGCGCGTCCGAGCTGGTCGCGCGGCGCATCGGCGCCTTCATCAAGGAGCCGCAGGTTTCGGTGCGCATCCAGTCGTTCCGCAGCCAGCGCGCCTACGTGCAGGGCGAGGTGCGCACGCCGGGCCTGCAGATCTTCACCGACGTGCCGATGACGCTGTCCGAAGCCATCGGCCGCGCCGGCAGCTTCACGCAGAGCGGCGACCGCTCGCGGGTCACGCTGACGCGCGGCGGCGTCTCGACGGTGGTCGACCTGCCGATGCTCCAGTCCATGGGCCTGGATGGCAACAGCATTGCGCTGCGCAACGGTGACGTGGTGAATGTCGGCTCCCGCGACGACAGCCGGGTCTTCGTGATAGGCGAGGTGCGCGGCCCCGGTTCGCTGCTGATGCGCAACAACGGCCGCCTGAGCCTCAACGAGGCGCTGGGCGATGCCGGCGGCCCCGACCTGCTGTCGGCCAGCACGGGGCAGATCTACGTGGTGCGCAACGCGCCCGACAACCTCGACACGCAGCAGATCTTCAACCTCAACGCGAGGAACCCGGCAGCGCTGGCGCTGGCCGACCGCTTCGAGCTGCTGCCGCGCGACGTGGTGTACGTCGATCACGTGCCGCTGGTCACCTGGAACCGGGTCATCAGCCTGATCCTGCCGTCCGCCCAGGTCGTCAACCTCGGCCGCGACACCGCGCGCCGGTAAGCGCCCGCCCCCGCAACCACGAAAAGGTGAACCCCATGAACGCGCGTTGGCAACCTTCGCTTCCCGCACCTGCGGCCGCCCCCATGACGGTGCTCGAGACCACTGCCTGGCCCCGGGAGTCCCGGTTCCACGAGTACCTCGACATCCTGATCGACAGCCGCTGGCTGATTGCCTCCATCGCGGCGCTGACGCTGTTGGTGGGCGTGGGCTACGCGCTGTTCGGCCCGCGCATGTACGAGGCCAACATCCTGATCCAGGTGGAAGACCCCGACCGCTCCGGCGGCAACTTTCCCGGTGACGCCAACGGCGGCGGAGGCATCAGCGTGAAGACGCCGACTGCCGGCGAGACCGAGATCCTGAGGTCGCGCATGGTGCTGGGCCAGGCAATGGAGAACACGCGGCTGTTCATCAGCGCGAAGCCGCACTACATACCGGTGGTGGGCGAGTTCATGGCGCGGCATTCGAGCCAGCTCTCCACTCCCGGCGTGTTCGGGCATGGCAATTTCGTCTCGGGCACCGAGCGGATCGCCGTCGCGCAGATGGACGTGCCGAGCGCGTTCGAGGGCAAGAAGTTCACGCTGATCGCGGGCAGCGACGGCAACTACACGCTGACCAACCCGGACCTGGAAACTCCGTTGCAAGGCACGGCCGGCGTGCCGCTGGAGGCCGCCGTGCCCGGCGGCACCCTGCACCTGCTGGTGGGCTCCTTCGAGGCGCAGCCAGGCGGCGCTTTCGAGCTGGTGCGCTACTCGAAGCAGCTCACCCTGCTCGGCCTGCAGAAAGACCTGCGCGTGGTCGAGAAAGGCAAGCAGTCCGGCGTGATGGACGTCAGCCTGCAGGCCGCGAACCGAGGCCAGCTGGCCGACGTGCTCAACGAGATCTCGCGCCTCTACGTGCGCCAGAACATCGACCAGAAGACGGTGCAGGCCGAGCGCGCGCTGGCCTTCCTGGGCACCGAGCTGCCCAAGTTCAAGCAGCAGCTGGAGCAGTCCGAAGACGCCTACAACCAGTACCGCAACCAGAACGGCACCATCAGCCTGGACGACGAGGCTCGCAATGCCCTGTCGCAGAACGTGGACCTGCAGGCCAAGCTGCTCGATGCGAAGCAGAAGCGGCTGGACCTGGCGAGCCGCTTCACCGCCGCCCACCCCGACCTGAAGACGCTGGACGCGCAGATCGCCTCGCTCAAGAAGGAGCTCGGCTCGGTCGACGGCCGCATCCGCCGCATGCCCATGCTGCAGCAGAACTCGCTGCGCATGCAGCGCGACATCAAGGTCAACACCGACCTCTACGCCACGCTGCTGAACAGCTCGCTGCAGATGCGGCTGGCCAAGGAAGGCAAGGTGGCCAACGTGCGCGTGCTCGACCTGGCGCTGCAGGCCGAGAAGCCGGTGCGGCCGAAGCCGCTGATCGTCGTCGCGCTGGCGCTGGCGGGCGGCCTGTTCCTCGGAGGCGCCGCGGCGCTGGCGCGCAAGAACCTGAGGCGCTCCATCGGCAACCCCGACGACATCGAGGCCGTCACCGGCCTGCAGGTGTACACCTCGATCCCGATGAGCCCCCAGCAGCGCGTGCTCGACCGCGCCGTTCGCAAGGGCAAGCCCGGCATCAAGGTGCTGGCGGCGCTGCACGTGGAAGACCCCGCGCTCGAGGGCCTGCGCCGGCTGCGCACCGCGCTGAAGTTCGTGATGATGGGCGCGCCCAACAACCGGGTGCTGATCTCGAGCGCCACGGCCGGTGCGGGCAAGACCTTCGTGTCGTCGAACTTCGCCACGCTGCTGGCCGCATCGGGCCAGCGCGTGCTGCTGATCGACGCCGACCTGCGCCGCGGCAAACTGAGCCAGGAGTTCGGCCTGCAGAGCAAGGAGGGTTTGGCCGACATCCTTGCCGGTGGCGTGCCGCTCGATGACGCCATTCACCACCACGTGCTGCCGCACCTGGACGTGATGGCCGCGGGCACCCTGCATCCAGACCCCGCCGGCATGATGACCAGCGACGCCTTCGCGCACACGCTGTCGACGCTGTCCGCGCGCTACGACGTCGTGGTCGTCGATGGTCCTCCCGCCCTGCTCGCGTCCGAGACCGCCGCGATGGCGCCGAGCATGGGCACGGTGCTGCTCGTGGCCCGCGCCGGCAACAGCGAGCTCGGCGAGCTGGTGGAAAGCGCCAAGCGGCTGGCCCACGTGGGCGCGGCCTTCCACGGCGCGGTGTTCAACGCGGTCGACACCTCGCAGCGCCACTACCGCAGCTACAGCTACGGCTACTACGCCTATGCCCCCACCCGCCGCGAACCCACCTACGCGCTGGACACGGCCGACACCGTCATGCCCAAGCGCATCCAGCCGGAGCACGCAGAATCATGAACACGCTGCGATCGACATCCACCACCGGGCGAGGCGCCGGTGGCACGGCGGCCAACACGGCCGCGTACGGGCCGCTGGGCGGCACGCCCTTGCTGCGCCGCGCCAAGCGCGCGGCCGACATCCTGATGGCGGGCTCGTTCTTCCTGTTCTTCGGCTGGGCCTACGCGCTCATCTGGCTGGGCGTGCTCTACACCTCGGGCGGCCCGGCCATCTACATGCAGCCGCGCTACGGCAAGGATGGCCGCGTCTTCAAGTTCTACAAGTTCCGCTCGATGGTGGCCAACGCCGACGCGGTGCTGGCGCGCCACCTGCGCGACAACGAAGCCGCGCAGCGCGAATGGGCCGTGTACCAGAAGCTGCAGAACGACCCGCGCATCACCCGCTTCGGCGCCTTCCTCCGCAAGTACAGCATCGACGAGTTTCCGCAGTTCTGGAACGTGCTCAAGGGCGACATGAGCATGGTGGGCCCACGCCCGTGCATGTTCGCGCAGAAGGACCTGTACGGCGAGTACTGGGAGCACTACCGCGCCGTGCGTCCCGGCATCACGGGCCTGTGGCAGATCAGCGGGCGCAACGAGATCAGCTACCGCCGGCGTGCGGCGATGGACGCGGAGTACGTCGCCCACCTGTCGCTGTGGCGCGACTTCGTGATCCTGCTGAAGACCTTCGGCGTGGTCACCGGCGCGCGCGGGTCCCGGTAGCCGGCTCGCATCTTCGATTTCGTCTGCCCTCGAAGTTCATCAACCCCTTCACGAAAGCTCATATGCGAATCTTTGTTGCAGGTCATCGCGGCATGGTGGGTCAGGCGACGGCAAGGCGGCTGCGCGAACTGGGCCACGACGTGGTGACGCGAACCCACAGCGAACTCGACCTCCTCGACCAGGCGGCCGTGGCCCGTTTCTTCGCGACGGAGCAGATCGACCAGGTCTACCTGGCGGCGGCCAAGGTCGGGGGCATCCACGCCAACATGACCTACCCCGCGCAGTTCATCTACGAGAACCTGGCAATCGCCACCAACGTCACGCACCAGGCCTTCGTGTCGGGCGTGAAGCGCCTGCTGTTCCTCGGCTCCAGCTGCATCTACCCGCGCATGGCCGAGCAGCCGATCCGCGAGGAGTACCTGCTCAACGGCAAGCTCGAACCCACCAACGAGCCCTATGCGATCGCCAAGATCGCTGGCCTCAAGCTGTGCGAGAGCTACAACCGCCAGTACGGGGCCAGCCACGGCGTCGACTACCGCAGCGTGATGCCGACCAACCTGTACGGCCCCGGCGACAACTACCACCTGGAGAACAGCCATGTGGTGCCGGCGCTGATCCAGCGCTTCCACCTGGCCAAGATCAGCAATGCGCCCAGCGTGCTGATCTGGGGCAGCGGGCGCGCGCGGCGCGAGTTCCTGTACGTCGACGACATGGTCGAAGGCTGCCTCGAGGTGATGAACCTGTCGCGCGCCGACTACGACCGGCAGACCGACGCGATGCGCGGGCACATCAACCTCGGCACCGGCGAAGACGTGTCGATCGCCGAACTCACCGGGCTGATCAGCGAAGTCGTGGGCTACACCGGCAGCATCCGCTACGACCTCGCGCAGCCCGACGGCGCGCCGAGAAAGCTGCTGGACGTGTCGCGCGCCGCCAGCCTCGGCTGGCACGCGACCGTGCCGTTGGCAGAGGGGCTTCGCCGCACCTACGCCGACTACCAGAAGGCGACCCGGCCGCTCGAGGAAAGCGACCCGGTCCACGCGCAAGTGCACGCCTGAACCGTCCCAACCCATCCATCCACCCACGGCAGGCCCGCCATGCGAACCCTCTCCTTCTGGTCCGGCATCGTCTGCGCCATGCTGTGCGGCCTGGTCGATCCGGTGTGGGGCTATGCGGCGGTGTTCGCGCTGTCGCTGATCCAGCTCTCGATGCTGGGTTCCTCCGGCGGCAGCGTGTTCCTGCTGATCCACTACGCGACGATCCTCACCTACTTCTCGATCGCGCCGGCGGTGCAGATCTCGCACGACGTCGATTTCTGGGAAGCCGGCGTCATGCGCACGGACGCGTACACCCAGGCGCTGATGCTCCTGTTGCTGTACATGGCCGGCGTGGAGGCCGCGCGGCTGGGCGTGCCCGACGCGCCCGAGCACCTGCCGGGGCGCCACGACCGGCGGCTGGTCGGCGTGGCCCACCCTCTTCTCCTGCTGCTGAGCTGCTCGCTGGCCGCCTTCGCATCGCTGTTCATCAAGCCCGAGCTCAACTTCGTGGCGCGCGGCATCGTGGGTGGCGCCGGCGGCGAAGACAACGTGCCGATCGACTTCATCTTCTATTCCACGCTGCCCAAGCTGGTGGTTCTGCTGTGCTTCGTGGCGCTGGCCATTCACGCGGTACGCCGCCGCACGCTGTGGTCCTGGTGCGCGGCGGCCCTGGCGTTCGGCCTGGCGCTGGCCGCGGCCAACCCGGTGAACACGGCGCGCCAGGTCCTGCTGATCGGGCTGCTGCCGCTGCTCATCCATGGGCTGGGGCGCGGCCGGCGCTGGCTGCTCGCAGGGGTGATCTTCGGTTCCATCGCCGGCCTGGGCCCGGTGCTGAACCTGATCTCGCGCGGCAGCATGTGGGGCGAGGAGCTCACGACCTTCCCGTTCAGCCAGGACTTCGACGCCATGTTCGTCGTCGCGGGCATCCTGGAGCGCGCGCCCATTCCGGACCTCGGCTGGGGCCGCTACCTGCTCTCGGCGTTCTCCTTCTTCCTGCCGCGCGACCTGAAGATGTTTCCCGACTTCGACCCGCTCGGCTGGTCGGCCATCCTCGGCAACTTCTCGCAGAGCAACCTGTCGCTGCCGCCCTTCACCACGGCGTATTTCGACTTCGGCCTGGCGGGGCCGGCGCTGTTCGGCTTCGCGATCTCGGCGGGCTTTCGCATGGTCGACCGCGCCATCGATCCGAACCGGCCCCTGTCGGGCGCCTACCTGTCAGCGCTGGTGCTGCTGGCGGCCTACGTGCCGTTCATGCGCGGCCCGATCCTGGGCTGGGGTCCGTTCGCGGCTTCGGGCCTGATTGCCGCCCTCGTTGCCGGCGCCCTGAGTTCGCGTGCCCGCCGCCCGCTCCCGCGCACCGTGCGGCACGGCCTTCCGAGCGCATGAGAGGGGCATCGCCGTGGCCACTTACCTCTACTACGACACCGTGCGCCTCAACAAGGGGGCCGGCGGCGTGCTCAACGTATCAGAGGTACTGCTGCGCCACATGCGGCTGTCGCATGACGACCGGGTCGAGCCGGTCAGCGAGCGGCATCCGCGCCTGTTCGCCCTGGCACAGCGCCTGAAGATCAACCGCTTCATCGTCGACACGCTGCTCTACAACTTCCACTGCCTGCGCACGCTGTTGACGGGCGAGCGGCTGTACTCGTTCTTTCCCAACTACTTCCTGCCGCTCACGCTCTTCGGGCGGCACCGCGATTCGATCGTCATCGTGCACGACCTGCAGTACAAGGCCTACCCGCAGTACTTCAAGCGCAGCAAGCGCCTCTTCCTGGACTGGAGCCTGTGGCGCGCGGCACGCAGCGCGGCGGACGTGGTCTTCATCAGCCGCAGCAGCCAGCGCGACTTCGAGCGCCACTTCGGCCGCTGCGAGCATTCGGCGGTCATCTTCAACCCGGTGGACGCGCCCCGTGTCGCGGCGGCGCCTGCCGCGCTGCCGAACGAGCGCTACCTCATCGCGGCCTACCACTACTACCCGCACAAGAACTTCGGCGGCATCCTCGCGCTGTTCGAGCGCATGAGGCGCGCCGGCCTCGTCGACTACCTCGACATCACCGGCAACGGCGCGGCCGAGGTCGAGCGCATGGTGGCCGCGCTGGCGCCCGAGGTGCGCGGCTTCGTGCGGCACCGGGGGCTGGTGTCGCGCGAGGAACTGCTGCGGCTCTACCAAGGCGCCACCGCCTTCATCTCGCTGTCCACCTTCGAGGGCTTCAACCTCTCGGCAGCCGAGGCGGCGACGCTGGGCGTGCCGCTGCTGCTGTCGGACATTCCGGTGCACCGCGAGCTGTTCGAGGACTACGGCTTCTTCGTAGGCAGCGCTTCCAGCGACACTTGCCAGCTCGCCAGACACCTCGCGCGCAACGAACGCGCGCATCCGGTGTGGGCGCATGCCGCCGCCTGCGCACCCGCCACCATCGCGGGGCGCTACCTGATGCTCAAGCGCGGCACGCTGTCGCTCGCCAGGGCCATGCCATGACGAAGCGGCCGCTCTCCGCCATGCGATTTTTCGCAGCGCTGCTGCTGTTCCAGCTCGCGGCGCTGCCGCTGGCCGGCCATGCACAGCCTGCAGGCGGCCCGGTGCCGGGCTTCGGCGTGATGGTGCATTACCTGCCCGACAAGCAGTCGATCGGCGAGATCGGTCGCTTCGACGTCGAGGCCTTCGCGTCGGCACTGGCGGACATGCGCGCCTCGCACCTGATCCTGACGCTCGGGCAGAACAATGGCCAGTACATCGCGCCCAACGCCGCGCTCGAAGTGCTCTGCCCGCCCAGCGCCGGCAACCGTTCTCCGCGCGACCTGCCGCTGGAGATCGGCCAGGCACTTCGCAGCCGCGGCATTGCGCTGATCCTCTACCTGCCGTTCCGCGCGCCGCAGGGCGACCGCGCGCTGATGGAATGCCTGGGCGACGTGTCCGAGCAGGAGCCGCCGCCCGCGCGCTTCATCGCCGCCTGGTCGAGCGTGATCCGCGACTGGTCGGAACGCTACGGGTCGCTCGTGAGCGGCTGGTGGTTCGACGGCACCTACAACACGAAGGGCATCACGCCGGCGGGCTGGGAGCTGCTGTGCGGCGCAGCCCGCGCGGGCGGGGGCAACCGCTGGCTGGCCTTCAACGCGGGCGAAGGCGCGGAGCGCTTCAGCGCGAAATCGGCGCCCTGCCAGAACCTGATGGCCGGCGAGTACATGCAGCCGCCCGCGCATCTCTCGGCCCCGCCGTCGGAGCTGGCGCTCCACGTGCTCACGCCGCTGAGCGCCTCGTGGGGCCGCGAGGCGCCGGCGCGCTTTTCGGCCATGCAGCTGCGCAACTGGATCTCGGAAGCGGCCGCCGCGCGCGGCCTCTTCACGCTGGACATGCCCATCGACGCCACCGGCCGTTTTCTTCCCGCGCACGTCGCGCTGATGAAGAGCGTCACGGCGCGCAGGCCCTGAATTCAACGATTGCTGTCACATCTCTTCAACCCTCAACCAAGAACCATGAACCCATCCTTGCCCTTCATCGTCGTGGAAGACCGCCAGAACAAGACCCTTGCGCTGTGCCGCGAATCGGCCGCGCTGGCCGGCGAGCCGCTTTTCGTGCTCTCGGGCACCGACGCCGGCCCGGCCTACGAACGCTTCTGCCGGTCGTACGTGCATCTGTCGAGCAACTCGCCCGAGTTCGAGAAGATCTGCTTTCGGCGCTACTTTCTTCTAGCGCAGTTTCTGGAATCCAACCCGGACGTGCGCGAGTTCACGCTGATCGACAGCGACGTGCTGCTCTTCCAGGGGGCCGGTCCGCACGTCGCCCGGCTCGTGGGCAAGGCCGATTTCTCGGGTTCGTGCATGCAGACCTCGGACGGCTGGAACCACTGCCAGATCTCGCCGCACGTGAGCTACTGGACCGCGAACGGCCTGCGCCGCTTCGTGGCCTACGTGCTCGACTGCTACGCCGCCCCATCGGGGCGCAGGAAGCTGCGCGAGATCGCCGCGCGCTTTGCCGCGCGGGGCGTGCGCGGCGGCGTGTCGGACATGACCCTGCTCTACCTCTGGGCCCACGCCACGGGCAACGACGCGCCCATCAACCGCGTGCTCGACGGCACCGTCATCGACCACAACATCAACGGCATGCACAACCAGCTGCAGCGGGAGTTCAAGGTCCTGGGCGGCGCCAAGCGCATCGCGTACCGCGAGGGCAAGGCCTGGCTGACGAGCACCGCCGGCGACATGACGCGCGTGGTGGCGCTGCACTTCCAGGGCAGCGCCAAGATGGCCATGCCCTTCGCACTGCGCGGCCACACGTACACCGTGGCGGGCGTAACCTTCGCGCTGCAGATGGCACGCCGCGCCAGGAACAACGCATTCCGCGCCGCGGCGTTCGCGCGCCGGCTGTTCGACACGCGCCGCGCGCCCCGCGCCTCGGCCAGCAAGCAACCGTGAACCGGCCTGCGCCATGAAGCACTTCAGCCCGCAACTCGCACTGCCCGGCGCCCGCATGGCCTGGCTTTCGGGCGTGGGCGCGCTGGCTTCGCGGCTGTATGTGTATCTGTCGGGATTCCTGGCCATCTTCCTGATGGCGGCGAGCATTTCCCCGGCGCGCTTCGGCGAGTATTCCATCTACCAGTCGGTCATGGAAGTGGCGCTGGTGGTGGGCACGCTGGGCAGCTCGCTGCTGTTCTCGCGCAATGCGGCCGCCGTGCCGCCGGGCGTCACGCGCGGCGACGTGGTGCGCACGCTGGCCATCGGGCTGCCGCTGGCCGCGGTGCTGGCGACCGTGATCCTCACGGTGCAGCACATGCCCGTGGGCGACGCGCCCTTCCTGCTCGTGATGGCCACGCTGGCTGTCTTCGCGTTCAACAGCCTGCGCCTCTCGTTCAGCCGCGGCCTCGGCCATGCGGGGCTGCTCAACCTGGAGACCGGCATCCGCTCGACCATCCTGGTCGCGGGCGTGAGCCTCTGCGTGGCGGTGCGCTTCGAGCTGGGCGTGGCGCACCTGCTGCTCATCAACCTGTTCGCCGTGGTGGTGGTGTGCGTGGCCATCGGCCTGCCGGGCAACGGCGCGGCGCCGCCGGCAGGGCGGGCTGTGCTCGGGCTGGCGTCGCAGGCCGGCGCAACGGTGTACTCGCTGCTGATGTTCCTGCTGCGCAAGTCGGACTTGCTCATCGTGGCGTACTTCATGCCGCTCGGCTACGTGGGGGCCTTCAAGATCGCCTTCCTGCTGGCTGAGGCACCGTCGCAGTTCGTGCAGGCTTTTCTCGTCACGAAGACACCCGCGATGCTGGAGACGGATGCGCACAACTTCTCCGCGGAAAAGCTGCGCCTCGCCAAGTATTCCTTCCTGCTGGGCTGCGGGCTCTTCGTCGGGCTGGCCGCCCTCATCTCGGTGGCCGCGCCGCTGCTGAAGCTGGGCTACGAGGCGCGCTCCATCTTCCTGTGCATTGCGCCGTACTTCCTGCTGCGCACCTACACGATCCATCATGAAATGGTGCTCTCGCTGAAGACCTCGATGGGGTCGCTCGGCCGGTGGGCGCTGCTGGAGGTTGCGCTGCGGCTGGCGTCCTACGTCGCCGTGGCGGCGATGTTTCCGGGCAAGCCGCACTACGTGTTCTTCATTGCCTGTGCGACCGACCTCGTGCTGTACGAAACGCGCATGCGCCTGCATTTCGGCTTCTTCCCCCTGCTGCGCCTGCTGGCGCGGAGGCAGGCATCGTGAAGATCCTCCTCTACTCGATGAATTTCGCGCCCGAGCTGGCCGGCATCGGCAAGTACTCGGGCGAGATGGCCGAGTGGCTGCACGCCCGCGGACACGAGGTGCGGGTGATCGCGTCGCCGCCCTTCTTTCCGCAGTGGTCGGTGTTCGAGGGCTACTCGGCGTGGACCTGGCGCAAGACCGGCTGGAACGGCGTCACGGTCTGGCGCGCGCCCACCTGGGTGCCGTCGAAGCCCCGTGCACTGGGGCGCATCGGCCACCTGCTGTCCTTCACGCTGTCGAGCATTCCGTCGCTGCTGGCGCAGCTGCGCTGGAAGCCCGACGTGGTGTTCGTCGTGGAGCCGCCCATTTCCTGCACGCCGGCCGCCCTGTGCTTTGCAAAGCTGCTCGGCATCCGGTCGTGGCTGCACATCCAGGACTACGAGGTGGACGCAGCATTCGGCCTCGGCTGGTTGCGCGGCGAACGGGTGCGGCGCTTTGCGCTGGCGGCCGAGCGCTGGCTCATGCAGCGGTTCGACCGGGTGTCGAGCATCTCTTCCACGATGTGCGCCAAGGCCCTGGAAAAAGGCGTGGACGAGGCCCGGCTGGTGCTGTTTCCGAACTGGGTCGACGTGGAGGCCATCCAGCCCGTCGCACGGCCGGCGGTGGCCGAAGGCGCGCCGCCGCAGGGCTATCGGGCCGAGCTGAACATTCCGGCAAACGCGGTGGTGGTGCTCTATGCGGGCAGCCTCGGCAGCAAGCAGGGCATCGAGCTGCTGGCCGAGGCGGCGCACCTGCTGGTCTGCTCGCACGGCATCCACTTCGTGTTCTGCGGCAACGGACCGAGCCGCGCTTCGCTGATGGACGCCTGCGTCCGGCTGACCAACACGCATTTTCTCGACCTGCAGCCGGCCGAGCGATTCAACGAACTGCTGGGCATGGCCGACATCCACGTGCTGCCCCAGCGCGCCGATGCCGCGGACCTCGTCATGCCGTCGAAGCTGGGCGGCATGTTCGCGAGCGGCCGCGCCGTGATCGTCACCGCGCATGCCGGCACTGCGCTCAGCGAGGCCGTGTGGGGCCGCGGCGTGGTGGTCGAGCCGGGCGACGCGGCCGCGCTGGCCGATGCCATCGAACAGCTCTCCATGTCGCCCGCGACGCGCGACCTGCTGGGCTCCGCCGGCCGCCGCTTCGCGGAGGAAGAGCTGGACCGCAACACCATCCTGCAGCGCCTCGAAGAGGAACTGCAGCGCTGCATCGCGCACTGACAACGCGCCGCACACCAGGACCACGACCATGCGCGCACCCCGAATTCTCGTGACCGGCGGCGCTGGATTCATCGGCAGCCACACCTGCGTGGCGCTGATCGCGGCGGGCTACCTGCCGGTGGTGCTCGACACGCTCGTCAACAGCGACGCGCGTTCGCTGCAGCGGGTGGCGTGCATCACGGGCGTGGAGCCGGTCCTCGTGTGCGGCGACGTGCGCGACGCGGTGGCGCTCGACCGGGTGTTCGCGGCGTACAACGTCGCGGCGGTCGTGCATCTGGCTGGCCTGAAGGCGGTCGGCGAATCGGTGGCCGACCCGGTGAGCTACTACGACGTCAACCTCGCCGGCACGCTGGCGCTGGTGCAGGCCATGGACCGGGCCGGCGTGCGCAGGCTGGTGTTTTCCTCGTCGGCCACGGTGTACGGCGATTCGCAGCCCTCGCCGATCGCGGAGAGCGCGCCGTACGCTGCGGTGAACCCCTACGGCCGCACCAAGGCGATGGTGGAAAGCGTGCTGGCCGATCTCGCACGGGCCGATGCGCGCTGGGGCATCGCCTGCCTGCGCTACTTCAACCCCATCGGCGCGCACGAAAGCGGCCTGCTCGGCGAGCGGCCGCACGGGCCACCCAACAACCTGATGCCCTACATCGCGCAGGTCGCGGCCGGCCAGCGCGAATGCCTCGTGGTGCATGGCGCCGACTACGACACCGTCGACGGCACCGGCGTGCGCGACTACGTGCACGTGATGGACGTGGCCGAGGGCCACGTGTCGGCGCTGCGCCATGCGGCCCGCCGGCCCGGCATTCTCATGGCCAACCTCGGCACCGGCCGCGGCGCATCGGTGCTGGAAGTGGTGTCGGCCTTCGAGCGCGCGAGCGGCCGCCGCATCGCGCTGCGCATCGGGCCGCGCCGGCCGGGGGACGCACCCGCCTACTGGGCCGATGCGCGCGGCGCCTGGCAGGCCTTCGGCTGGCGGGCGCGCCGCGACCTCGACCAGATGTGCGCGGACAGCTGGCGCTGGCAGGCCGCGAATCCGCACGGTTTCGACGACCCGGCACCGGCCCATGCCTCGGGCCTGCCGCGCTTCCAGGACAACACCAGCACGAGCATCAACTCCAAACCGGGACACAGCCATGCCTGAAAACGCATCATCCTCTCCTGGCGAGCAGGCCGCCGGCCACTCGGGGTATCCACCGGGCATCTGCGCGCCCGCCGCGCCGCTGTGGCCGGGCTTCCTGCGGGGGCAGGAAAACGCGCCGGTGCGCGTGCTGCTCGTCGACGACGACGAGTTCATGCGCCGCGTGATCGCGCAGGAACTGCTGTCGGACCTGCGCATCCAGCTCGAAGGCCAGGCCGGCAGCCTGCGCGACGGCCGCCGGCTGCTGGTCACGCACGAGTTCGACGTGCTGATGGTCGACCTGCGGCTGGGCGACGGCAGCGGCTTCGAACTGATCCAGGAGGCCCGCGAGCTCCACCGCGCGGGAGAGATCATCGTGATCTCCGCGCTGGAGGACGAGGCGCACGTGCTGCATGCCTTCGAACTGGGCGCCACCGGCTACCTGCTGAAGGACGCGTGGCTGCAGAGCTTTTCCCAGGCCGTGCTGCAGGTGGTCAACGGTGGCGCGGCCATCACGCCGCGGCTGGCGCGGCGGCTGCTCTCGCGGCTGACCCACCGGCCCGGCAACATGCCGCCGTCGGTGGAGCCGCCCGCGCGCGAGGCGACGCTGACGGCCCGCGAGTGCGAGATCCTGCGCTGCGTGGCGCGCGGCCACGTCACCGACGAGATCGGCACCAAGCTCGGCATCTCGGGCCAGACCGTCAACGCGCACATCAAGAACATCTACAAGAAACTGCACGTGCATTCGCGCGCGCAGGCCGTGAGCTACGCGGCGTATTCCGGGCTGATCTGAAGCCCGCCCTTCCCATTCCCTCAAAAAAGAAACGCAGGCAGGCCATCATGAAAACCCCTCCCATCCATCCCGTGGTCCTGTGCGGCGGCAGCGGCACGCGGCTCTGGCCGCTGTCGCGCAAGGCGCTGCCCAAGCAGTTCGCGCCGCTGGTCGGCGGCAAGAGCCTGCTGCACCTCACGCTCGAACGGCTGTCGGTGCTGAACGGCGACATCACCTGCATCACGTCGGAAGACCATCGCTTCCTGGTAAAGGAAACGCTGGAGAACGCCAATGCCACGGGCCGTCAGATCCTGGAGCCGGTGGCGCGCAACACCGCCGCGGCCATGGCCTCGGCCGCGCTGCTGGCCGACCCCGGCGACCTGCTGCTGTTCGCGCCGGCCGACCACCACATTCCCGACACCGCCCTGTTCGCCCGCACCGTGCGCACCGGCGTCGAAGCCGCGCTGGCCGGCAAGATCGTCACCTTTGGCGTGGTGCCGAGTTTTCCGAGCACCGCCTACGGCTACATCGAGGCCGGCGAGCCCTCGGCCGACGGGCGCAGCCAGGCCGTGGCGCGCTTTGTGGAAAAGCCGACGGCGGCTGTGGCAGAAACACTGATCCTGCACGGCGGCTACAGCTGGAACGCGGGCATCTTCCTCGTGCAGGCGCGCACGCTGATCGCGGCGCTGCGCGAGCACGCACCCGACATCCTGCTGGCCTGCGAGCACGCCACCGCCGCAGTGGCCGCCGACGGCAGCTTCCTCCGGCTGGAGCCCACCGCCTTCGAGGGCTGCCGCGCCGACAGCATCGACTACGCCGTGCTCGAAAAGCACAAGGACATCGCGGTCGTGAAGTTCGAAGGCGCCTGGAGCGACGTCGGCAGCTGGAATGCGGTCGCCAGCCTGCATCCGGCGGATGATGCGGGCAACCGCCTGAGCGGCAAGGCCAGCGCGCTGAATTCGCGCAACACCTTCATTCACGCGCCGCACCGGCCGGTGGTGGCGCTGGGCACTGAAGACCTGATCATCGTGGACACGCCCGACGCCGTACTGGTGGCCGGCGCGGGCTGCGCCGAGCAGGTGGCGGACGTGGTGCGCAAGCTCGCGCGGGAAGGCTGCGCCGAGGCCACCCAGCACCGCCGCGTGGTACGGCCCTGGGGCGCATACGACAGCATCGACCTGGGCGAGCGCTTCCAGGTCAAGCGCCTGACCGTCAAGCCCGGCGGCAAGCTGTCGCTGCAGATGCACCACCACCGCGCCGAGCACTGGGTCGTCGTGCAGGGCACGGCGCGGGCCACCTGCAATGGCGAAGTCACGCTGGTGCGCGAGAACGAATCGATCTACCTGCCCTCGGGCGCGATCCACCGGCTGGAGAACCCGGGCAAGACGGTGCTCGAGGTGATCGAGGTGCAGACCGGAAGCTACCTG
Source organism: Variovorax sp. Root411 (assembly GCF_001425205.1). GTDB lineage: Bacteria > Pseudomonadota > Gammaproteobacteria > Burkholderiales > Burkholderiaceae_C > Variovorax. Next base: position 381,015 of record NZ_LMDW01000016.1, on the reverse strand, counting down.
GGCGAAGACGACATCGTGCGCTTCGACGACACCTACGGCCGCTGCGGGCCGGCCAGGACACTGGCCGACGCGTCGGCCGGATCGGGCGCGACCGCGGTGCTGCAGGCGCCCGTGGGCCACTGAGTTCCGCGTTCAGCCGAACCCGGGTGTCACTGCGGCAGGTACGGCGTGATGTTCTTCAGCGCATTGGCAACGTAGGCTTCCTTCTCGCCCACGGGTGCGACGTAGTGAAGCGCGGCGGCGGCAGCCTCGAGCCCTTCGGTGCGGGCGATGATCCAGCCGGCCAGGTAGGGAGAAGCAAAGCAACCGCCCGCGGTGGCGACGTTGCCGCGCGCATGGAAAGGCTGGTTCAGTACTTCCACGCCCGCCTCCTGCACCCAGGGCTTGGTGGTCAGGTCGGTGCAGGCCGGCACTCCGCCCACGAGGCCGAGCTTCGCCAGAATCAACGTACCCGAGCACTGGGCCGCGATCAGCTGGCGAGCCGGATCGAGCGCGAGGCGCCCCATCAACTCGGGACTGGCGACGACCTCCCGTGTCCGGATGCCGCTGCCGACGACGACGGCATCCGCACGGCGCGCGTCTTCGAGCAGCGATTGCGCGCGAACAGTCACGCCGTTCATCGAGGTGACTTCCGCCGTCGGGCAGCACAGGCTCACGCGCCAGTCCGGCTTCTTGATCCGGTTGAGGACGCCCAGCGCGATGAGCGAATCGAGTTCATTGAAGCCGTCGAAGGTGAGGATCGCGATGTGCATGGTGTTCGTGGAGTTCGTGCGTTTTGGGAAGGTGCACGCCCATCGTAGGAGAGGCAATCAATACAATCAAAGAATTGTCATGGATACATCCCGCGATGGCCGAAGCCCGCTACAAGCAACTGGTCGATGAACTCGCCGCCGAGATCCGCGCGGGGCGCCTGCAGCCCGGCACCCGCCTGCCCACGCACCGGCGGCTGGCCGAACGCCACGGGCTGGCGCTGGTCACGGCATCGCGCGTCTATGCGGAGCTCGAGGCCATGGGGCTGGTCAGCGGCGAGGTCGGCCGCGGCACCTTCGTGCGCGAGACCGTGCGGCCTCGCGGACTGGGCATCGACCAGCAGGCCGTGGCCGCGGGCCTGGTGGACCTGAACTTCAACTACCCCTCGCTGCCCGGACAGGCCGAACTGCTGCGCGGCGCATTGCGCCAGCTTGCCGCCGGCGGCGAACTGGAAGCGATGCTGCGCTATGCGCCCCACGGCGGCCGGATGCACGAACGCGCCTGCGTTGCGCGGCACCTCGCGTCGCGCGGGCTGGCGGCCGAACCGTCGAGAGTGCTGATCGTCGACGGCGCGCAGCACGGACTGGCGGTAACGGTAATGGCGCTGCTGCAGCCGGGCGACGTGGTCGCGGTCGATGCCCTCACCTACCCGGGCTTCAAGGTGCTCGCCGAGGCGCAGCGGCTGGAGCTGGCGCCCATTCCGGCATCAGGCCAGGGTCCCGACCTCGACGCGCTGGAGCGCTTGTGCACGCAGCGCCGCGTGCGCGCCGTCTACACCATGCCGACCTTGCACAACCCGCTCGGCTGGGTGATGAGCGCGAGCCGGCGCCGCCGCCTGGCCGCCATCGCGCGGCGGCACGGCCTGATCGTCATCGAAGACGCGGCCTACGCCTTTCTGGCCGACAACCCGCCTCCCCCGCTGGCAACTCTGGCACCGGAGACGACCGTGTACGTCTCGGGCTTGTCCAAGAGCGTGGCGACCGGACTGCGCGTGGGCTTCGTCGTGGTCCCCGAGGCCTGGGTGCCGAAGATCGAACGGGCGATCCGGGCCACCACCTGGTGCACGCCCGGCGTGACCACGGCAATCGCCTGCGCATGGCTGGAGGACGGCACCGTCGGCCGGCTCGAATCCGAGAAACGGCACGACGCCGCGACGCGGCAGGCCATTGCCGGCGACGCGCTCGCCGGGCTGCGCTGCGTGCGCCACCCGGCGTCGTACTTCGTCTGGCTGCCCTTGCCGGAAGAAACGCGCGCCGACCGCGTCGCGGCGGCGCTGATGCGCGATGGCGTGTCGGTGTCGACGGCCGAGCCCTTTGCCGCCTCGCAGCACGTGCCGCATGCGCTGCGGCTGGCGCTCGGCTCCGTCGGGCTGGACAGCCTGCGCAGTGCCTTGCAGACGGTGCGCCGGGTGGTTGCGGAACAGTCCTTCTGAGAGTGCCTGCAGAGGCGACACAGCCGTTTCATCGGAGGGTGTCCATGCCGGCGAGTGGTGGCGAGGAGCCATCGCAAGCTATATTGCCTGCTCCCCAACCTGAGAGAAATCACCATGGCAAAAGCCTACTGGGTCAGTGCATACCGTGCCGTCAAGGACGCCGACAAACTTGCGGCCTACGCAAAGCTGGCCGGCCCGGCAATCACCGCCGGCGGCGGACGCTTTCTGGCGCGAGGGATGCCGGCCGAGGTCTACGAGTTCGGACTGGCCCAGCGCACTGTGTTGATCGAATTCGACAGCATCGACCAGGCAAGATCCGTTCATGACAGCCCCGACTACCAAGCCGCGCTGGCGGCACTGGGCGACGGTGCCGAACGGGATCTGCGGATCGTCGAAGGGGTGTGAGCAATCCCGGGTGAGGCGGGCGCGGAATGCGCGCACGATCATTGACCACGCGCAACTTTTCTTCTTCTGGAGGACCGATGAACTACCAAGGCAGCTGTCACTGTGGTCGGATCGCTTTCGAAGTCGAGGGCGACATCCTAGGGGCAATGGCATGCAATTGCTCGATGTGCCAACGCAAAGGATCGTTGTTGTGGTTCGTGCCGCACGAGCGGCTCAGGCTGAAGACGCCAGCCGAGGACATGAGCAACTACATGTTCAACAAGCACGTGATCTCGCATCGCTTCTGCCCGGTCTGCGGCATTCACCCCTTCGGCGAAGGCACCGATCCCAAGGGCAACAAGATAGCGGCCATCAACGTCCGCTGCCTCGAGGGCATTGACCTTGAGGCGGTGCCGGTACAGCATTTCGACGGACGTTCGAAGTAGGCCCGGCGCATTGCGGCCCGCCGCGCGGTGACACAGGTCGGTGTATCCACTCGGCCCATTGCTCCAACTCCGCCAAAGCCATTCACACACAACAGGAACGAGGGATGGAAAACGGTGCAATCTCAGTGAGCAGAGCGGAACTGGGCGACGTTGCCGATCTCATCGCCATCCTCAACGGCGCTACCCAATACAAAGTCGAGCGCGGCGACATGGCTGAGAGCCAGATGTACATCGTCCGGCAGGACGGTAGGTTGGTCGGTACGACTTGCCTTCAATGGGACGATGAGTACTACTGGGGCAAGCAGCAGCCGATCGCGGCTACATCCACGGCCTCGCCGTCGAAAGCAGCATTCACGGAAAAGGCATAGGTGCGATGGTTATCAAATGGGCGCTGCACCAAGCCTTCCTGCGAGAGCGGCAGTTCCTTCGGCTGGACTGCGGCGCCAAGAACGCCGGTCTCTGCAGTTACTACGAGAGACAATGGTTCATTCAAGTCGGCCAAACTCACCGCTGACCTCCAGTTATCGGCTTTAAGCGGAAGCGTCGGATGCCGGCGCTCGATGATGGTTGCGCGTGTCGTGCCAAGAGGCGGACCCCGTCTCCTGACGGCCGGGTAGGCACATGCGGTGAGCTCTGATTCCCGCCGGCCAATGCGCGCTCGTTGCTCGGGTACCATCCTGTCGACGCACTTCCCCCTCACAGCACAACGACTCGATGACATGCGTACCGCCATTTTCTACTCGCTGATGCTCCTGCTCGGATTTGCCTGGTACAAGTTCGGGCAAAACTTGCTTCGGAAGGGGCGTTGGGATGAGAACGGCGAACGCACCGAAGGACTTGTAGGGCCGGTGGGATTGCTCGTGACTGCTGTCGCGGTCTGCTACTTCTTGTTTGAGTTCTTGCGCGCGCTGGTTCGGGGTGAGGTGCCATGCGTCGGCAAGGCTTGCAGATTGCAGGTCTACACCCTGGCGGCAAATGTTGGCGATTACTGGGCCAACATGTTTTTCCTGGCTTGGATGGTGCTTGGCCTGAGCTATGCCGTGTATGTGACGCTCAAGATTTGGTTCCGAGCGTAGAGCTGCCGGAGGGGCGGTGAAACTGCGACGCGTGGTGGGCAGCAGTTCGTTCGCGACGATGGGGCGCTCGGCTCCAGTCGGCCACAACCGGACACCGCGCCGCTTGGGCTGGCTTCGCGACTACGTCGACGTGGTGAAACGCTTGGAAAGCACCGCGCTATCCCAGGGATTTGCCATACGCGGATGCGGTGCTTGGCCAATTCGCACCTTGGTCAAACTTCCGAACGCTCTACTACCACTTCGCTGATCTGCACCACGGGTTGAATATCCGTGTAATTGGCGATGTCGCCCCTGATCTCCTGCTGGTGCTGGCCAGAAGCTGCCCGATAAGCTTCGACAGAAGTACAGACGAATTCGCATTTGGCTACGTAAACAGGGTCAGTGCCCGGGGCGCGCCCTGAGATGCCCTTGTCCACCATGTAGTACAGACATGCAGCGCCGAGCAGCCGTTTCATCATTGGCATATGCGTCTCGCGGTAGTAAGCGTGATCGAATCGGGCGCCTCCGGCATACGGGTACATGACACTGACTTTGATCATCGAGAGTTCTCCTGTTGTTGCACGGTAGTCAATACGCCGACGCCTCGCCCAGAAGCAGCCTCAAGCCGGGAATCGTGCGCCCGCCTCTTCCAAGGGCATGCGCAGCCCGTTCGTCAGGTAGCTGACGGTGCGATAGAAGCCAGCCAGCATCAGCAATTCGATGATGGCTTCTTCGGCAAAGTACTTTCGCAACTCGTTCCACAGTCCATCGTCGATGTCGGAGTGCTCGTGCAGAGAGTCGCATAGGCGCACAAGGACTTGTTCCTCGGCTGACCAGCAGGCGTCGTTCGCCGAACCCGTGACGGTCGCCTGAACCTGCTCTGGTGTCAGGCCGCCTAGCTTTGAAAAGGCCGTGACGTGGATGCCCCATTCATATTCGGATTTGCTCAGTGCCGTTGTGCGATGAATCACGACTTCGCGCTGTCGGATGTTCAAGTTGCCTTTGTCCAGCAACCCGCCGGCAAAGAACTTTTGAAATAGACGAGGGTCGCGTGCCAACGTCGTGAACAGCCGAAGAGGGGGCTGTCCCTTCATCAGCCTGTCGAGTGGCCTGGAAATGTCTTCACCAAATGGTGGAGTTGCTGGCTCAATGCGTGCGGGCATACGGACTCCTGATTCAACGGCCGCGCTATCGTAGGCTTCCTGCTGTATAAAGTAAAGCATGACGACACCTCGCATCGGCCAATCAGTTCGCGGGTCCACCACCGGACGCCCCGTCATGGTGGCTCTGGACCTATTGGGACGGCGCACGGCGCTGCGCGTGCTCTGGGAACTTCGGGGGGACCCGCTGACCTTCAGGGCCTTGCAAGACGCTTGCGAGACGAACACCAGATTGCTCAACACGCGGCTCACTGAACTGAGGGAAGCCGACCTTGTCGAACATGCCGAGGGCGGCTATCGACTAACGGACGAAGGGCGACGGCTTACGAAGGCGCTGAAGCCGTTGTCAGCCTGGGCGGATCAGTGGGGGCACGGAAAGCGATGAGAAAACGACTCGCACCATACGCGTTGGCGTCAGGGAGTTCAGGCGCCGGGAGGCTGGGCGATCGTTCAGGAATGCGACCCGAACCATGGTCCACTCCAGCTGCGAGGCTCGCATGAACTTCGCGAGTCCGACGATGTCGCGATAGGCACTGGACATTGCAACCCTGATCAACAGTGCAGCAGCCCGGATCTTCCAATCCGAACCGTCGCCGGGATCGACGGCCGTTCCTGTCGACAAGGCAACGAGGCGCTTCACCTCTTCCTGCTTCATCGCCGAGACGACGCTCAGCGCGCGCTGTCGATGATCGAGCCACCGTCCGGCGTGAGGCTGTAGCCTGTCAGGAACTGGCCATCCTTGCTTGCGAGGAACAGGACAACGGGTGCGATGTCTTCCACTGGCGAGCCAAAGCGCGCGAGGGCGTTGGTCGGGGCGGGCACGTTGGCCTCCTTGCCCCATGTCTCTGCCAGAGGCAGGACATTGTTCACGGTGATCTTGTCGGGCCCCCACTCGCGCGCGGCGGTTCGGGTCAATGCGCGTACTGCCTCCTTCGCCATGTTGTAGGGGCCGTAGCCCATCAAGCCCATGACGCCGGCCATGGAGCCGAAATTGATCACGCGGCCTTCCCCGCTCGCCTTGAGGTACGGATGGCAGGCCTGCATCGTCCTGAGGTACGCAATCGGGCCCGTTTCAAAATTGCGCTGAAGCTGCTCCACCGAAAGATCGATGATGGTCGAGAACGGCGCTGAAGGATCGAAGGCGTTGTTCACCAGGATGTCGATGCCGCCGTAAGCCGCAACCACCTTGTCTACCGCTGCCTTGATCTGGTCGGCATTGCCGATGTCGCAAACGACGCCGAGCGCGGTGCCGCCCGCGGATCGAATGTCGGCAACAACGCTTTCGACGTTGGCTGGCGTGCGTGACACCACCGCCACCTTCGCGCCTTCCGCTGCAAACAGCTTCGCGGTGGCACGGCCAATGCCACGGCCGGAACCTGTGACAAGAGCAATTTTTCCATTGAGACGAGTCATGTTGAATCTCCGTTAGTTAGTTGAGGCTTGTGTGGTGTGTCGCCATGGGCGCGTAGGGCGATGGAAGCTCTCGCGCCCCGTTCTGCGTCATGAACGAAGCGACCAGCAGCACAAGGCCCACGGCTGCCGGCACCGCAGCGCCCGGCTTGCGGACCCCGAGGTGTGCAACGCCCGCGAGCAGCAGGTGATAGAACATTCCGGCGTAGGCGAGATCACTGAGCGCCACGCTCGGGCGCGACAACACAGCGGCTACTGCCAGCAGCTTCACCGCGGCGAGGATCGGTACGAGATAGCGCGGATAGTTCATGTCGGCCAGAGCCTGACGAACCCATTCGCTCTTGGCGATGTACATCGTGGCGGACGCCAGATAGAGCGCTGACAACAGCGCCGTGCTGATCCAATAAAGAAGGTTTCCATTCATGAGTTTTTCCTGAGCCAGCGTGATTGCATCGGCTTGCAGCAAGGATCTCGCCTAACATCAATATTCGCAAGTAGGATGAAGAAATGGCACCTAGTATGAAAAAGCAGACTAATGGCGGCAATGAGATCAACATGCACGAGGAAATGCGCCGCGCATTCGCGCTGCTCTCGGGCAAATGGAAGCTGGAAATCATGTGGCTGCTCAACCAGCGGGTCTATCGCTTTGGGGAGCTGCGCAAGGCGATTCCCGGTATCACCCAGCACATGCTGACGGCGCAACTGCGCGAGCTGGAAGCGGATGGCCTGGTGTTGCGCACCGTTTTCGCGGAGGTGCCTCCGCGAGTCGAATATGAAATTACGCCGAAGGCCCGTGGACTTGGGCCGACGATGCGAGCACTAGCGGCGTGGTGGCAGTTGCATGGAGGCAGTGTTCCAAAGCGGCCGGCGGTAGGCCGCAAGGCGAAAGTCTAGGCGCCAGGAAGTCTCGATTCGCACGACGCGCGAACAAGTGCCGCGTTTGGCACATGCATTCCTGATCGCGTACGCCCCTCCGCGTCACCAGCCGTGGAACCGTCCCCAGGTCTTCAGCGCACCCTCTTCCGACAGCGCGTGATATTCGGGAAACTGCGCGCCGGTCGCGCAGGCGTGGTTCGGCAGGATGCGCAACCGCGTACCGATGGGAAAGCGCGCCGCGATGTCCGTGTCCGGCGCGCCTTCACGCGAGAGGATGCCGTGCTCCTGGTTGGCGCCGCTGAGCACGTAGCCATTCAGCACCCTGCCGTCGATATCGCACACCTGCCCGTAGCCGAAGTCGCGCTTCTGCTTCTGCGTGCCGCGGTCGCGGCTCATGGCCATCCAGCCCGCATCGACGATGGCCCAGCCCTTTTCGGCTTGGTGGCCGATCACGGTGGTGAGCACGCTCAAGGCGATGTCGGCCTCGGTGCAAACGCCGATGTTGCGCATGACGAGGTCGAAGAACACGTACACGCCGGCCCGCACCTCGGTCACGCCGTCGAGCGCCTGGGCCATCAGCGCCGTGGGCGTGGAGCCGACGCTGACCCCGGAGCACGGCAGGCCCGCGCCGCGCAGGCGCTGTGCGGCGCGCACGCAGCCCGAGCGCTCCTGTTCGGCCATCGCCGTCAGGGCCTCGGACGTGTCCAGCTCGTAGCTGGAGCCGGCATGGGTCATCACGCCGCCAAGGCGCATGCCGCCGTCGTGCAGCGCGTGTGCCACGTCGAGCAGCGCGTCTTCCTCGGGGCGAATGCCGGAGCGGTGGCCGTCGGTGTCGACTTCGATCAGCACGTCGAACACTTCGCCGTTCGCGCGGCCGAAGGCTGCAATCGCCCGCACCGATTCCACGCCGTCGGTGATGATGCCGAGCGCACAGCCTCGCCGGCGCAGGTCCAGCGCATGCGGCAGCCGATGCGGCGCCATGCCGACGGCATAGAGGATGTCGGTGAAGCCCCCGGCGAAGAACTGCTCGGCCTCCTTCAGCGTGGAAACGGTGATGCCCTGCGCACCTGCGTCGCGCTGCGCCTTGGCAACGTCGATGCATTTGCTGGTCTTCACGTGCGGGCGAAAGCGCACGCCGAGTTCGTTCATGCGCTGTTGCATGCGCGCGATGTTGTGCTGCATGCGCGCCTGTTCGATGAGGGCGGCGGGTGTGTCGATGGTGGCAAGGGTACTCATGGCTTTCGACTGTACGTTTCAAGGCCATGCCTGTGCTTCAATGCACGGTCATCAATCGTTAAGCACAAGTTAATGATCCAGATCGAGGACATGCAGCTCGCCGCCGCCCTTTTGCGCGAACCCTCGCTGAGCGCCGCGGCCCGCGCGCTCGACGTGACGCCACCCGCGCTGTCGATGCGGCTGCGCAAGCTCGAAGCCGCGCTGGGCCTGTCGCTCGCCACCCGCACCGCGCGGCGGCTGAGCCTCACGCCCGAGGGCGAACGCTTCGCGCGCGAGGCCGCCGCGCTGCTCGGGCAGATCGAGGGCCTGCGCGAATCCATGCAGCGCGACGACCGGCGGCTCACCGGCACACTGCGCATCGCGGCGCCCTTCGGCTACGGCCGGCAGTACATCGCGCCGATGCTGGCGCGCTTCGCCCGGCTGCATCCGGCGCTGCGCGTGCAGCTCGACCTGCGCGAAACCCCATGGCCCGACCGGCACGACGCCGACGCGGTGATCCACATCGGCGCGGTGCGCGATTCTTCCTGGGTGGCACGCACGCTGAGCGCCAACGAGCGCTGGCTGTGCGCGAGCCCCGACTACCTGCGCCTGCACGGCGTGCCGCGTGCGCCGCGCGAAGTGCTGGCGCATGACTGCATCTGCATCCGCGAGAACGACGAAGACGTGACGCTGTGGCATGTGCGCCCGGCCAAAGGCGCAGCCGGGTCATCGGGCAAGCGGTTGGCCGCGCGGGAGACGCTGCGCATCTCGCCCGCTTACGTCACCAACGATGGCGGCGTGGCCCGGCAATGGGCAGAGCAAGGCATGGGCCTCGTGCTGCGTTCCGAATGGGACGCGGCCGACGCCGTTGCGCGCGGCACGCTGGTGCGCGTTCTGGCCGACTGGCAGTTCGACAGTGCGCCAGTCACGCTGCTGGTGCCGAGCCGCAAGGGCCGCACAGCGCGCGTGCAGGCCGTCGTCGGGTTCCTGGTCGAGAGCTTCGGTGCTGCTGGAAAGCAGCTGCGCGCATATCGATAGCCCGATAACCGGATTCATTCGTGGGCCGGATTCGTCCACTGCCGCCCGCAACAGGACTACGATGTTTTGCGGCCGCCTCGCAGCCGCTGTCCAACCAACAACCTGAAGGAGACCGATCCCATGTCCAACCATGTCTACAAATCGCTCGAACTGACGGGCTCCTCGCCGACGGGCATCGAAGATGCCGTGCAGGCGGCCATCGCCAAGGCGCACGAGACGGTGCGCAACATCCAGTGGTTCACCGTGACCGAAACGCGCGGGCATGTGGTCGACGGCAAGGTGGCGCACTGGCAGGTAACGCTGAAGATCGGCTTCACGCTGGAGTGAAGCGAACGGGCGCGCAGGGCGCCACGCTGCGCGGGCCCGCTAGCGCAAGTAGCCCAGGTCCCGCACGTCCGAGCGAACGGCCGAGCGGTCCACCCCCTGTATCGGCAGGCTCACCAGCAGCTCCAGCCGGCGGCGCAGCGAGAACAGCATCTGGATCGCGTCGTGCGCGATCTTGTCCGGGTCGCTGCCGTCGGCCACATCCGGATAGGCCCACAACGCCGCGTCGGGCTGGCCGGGCCATGGCGGCTGGCGGGATTCGGTGGTTGCATCCAGCGTGATGACGAAGTCTGCCGCCGTTGCATTCGCGCGCACCAGTTCGTCCCAGCTGCGCGGCGGCCGCAGCGGCAAAGGAATGCTCGCGCTCTTCAATGCGGCGACGGCTGCGGGATGGAACTCGCGGGCGACGTGCCCGGGTTGACCGCAGGAAGATGCCGAAAACCGCTTCGGGTCCAGGTGCGCGAGGCACGCTTCGGCCAGGATGCTGCGTAATGAATTTCGTCGCGAGACGAAGATCACGCCGATACGTTTTTGCATGGAACCTTGACTATAGCCAAGCGCGCTGAATCCGTCCTGACCATCACACCGCACAGCGGCCACCGAACGGTGCAGACTTGGGGGCATGGACAAGCATTTCCTGAACCCGCTTTTCGCGCCCGCCTCCATCGTGGCCTTCGTCGGCCATGCCGACGATCCGGGTGGCCAGACTCCGGCGGGCCACACGCTGCGCGAGGCCTTTCGCGCCGACCGCTTCGACGGCACGTTGCGCTTTCTGGACGTGCGCACCAAGGGCACGCTCGAAGAGCTGGCGCAGACCCATGCCGATCTCGCACTGATCGCGCTGGCACCGCGCGACGTGGCGGCCGCGCTTGAAGTTGCCGGGCGCATCGGCTGCACGGCAGCAGTGGTTCTTTCAAGCGGTATCGGCGCCGAACAGGCGGCGCAGTGGCGCAAGATCGCGCGGCGCGAAGGGGTGCATCTGCTGGGGCCGAACTCTCTGGGCTTCCAGCGGCCGCTGCTGCATTTGAATGCGAGCGCGGCCGGTCCGCTGGCCAGACCGGGGCCGCTCGCACTGGTGTCGCAGTCGGGTGCGCTCACGGCCTCGATGCTCGACTGGGCACGCCAGAACGGCGTCGGTTTTTCCAGCGTGGTGTCGCTGGGCCCGCACACCTCGGTCGACATTCCGCAGGTGCTCGACTTCCTCGCCAACGACCAGGCCACGCACAGCATCATCGTGTACCTCGAAGGCATTGCCGACGCGCGTCGCTTCATGAGCGCGCTGCGCTCGGCCTCGCATGCCAAGCCGGTGGTGGTGCTCAAGGCCGGCCGCAAGCCCGCGGGCAACGAGGCCGCGCAGACGCACAGCGCGGCCATCGTGGGCAGCGACGATGTGTTCGATGCCGCCTTGCGCCGCGCGGGCGCCGTGCGCGTGCGTTCCTTCGTCGAACTGTTCTCGGCCGCCAAGTGCCTGGCCTCGCGCTACCGTCCCGTGGGCAAGCGGCTTGCGGTGGTCACCAACGGCGGCGGCCCGGGCGTGCTGGCGGCCGACTGGATCAACGAGATCGGGCTCGACCTGGGCAAGCTCTCCGCACCCGCGCAGAAGCTGCTGCAGCCCGCCCTGCCCCCGCTCGCCTCGCTGGCCGACCTGATCGACCTGTCGGAAGACGCGCAGCCCGCACACTACCGCGCCGCCATCGACGCGGCCTCCGCCGACAGCCAGGTCGACGGCGTGCTCGCCATCTTCTCGCCCAAGGCCGGCGCCGATGCGGCCGCCACCGCGAAAGCGCTGGCGGACATTCCGCGGCCGATGAACAAGCCGCTGCTGGCCTGCTGGATGGGCGACTCTTCCGTCGGCAAGGCGCGCTCGGTGCTGGCCGAGGCAACCATTCCGAGCTTTCGCACGCCGGAGGCCGCGGTGGGCGCCTTCGGCAACATCGCGGCCTTCTACCAGAACCAGCAGTTGCTGCAGCAGACGCCGCCGCCGCTGTCGGCGCTGGCCAAGCCCGACATCGAGGGTGCGCGCCTGCTCATCGAAAGCGTGCTGGCCGAGCGGCGCCGTGTGCTGACGGAGATGGAATCGAAGTCGCTGCTGTCGTCCTTCCACATTCCGATCACGCGCACGATGCTCGCGCGCAGCGCCAGCGAGGCGATGATGATCGCGACGCAGCTCGGCTTTCCGGTGGCGCTGAAGATCGATTCGCCCGACATCGCGCACAAGTCGGACGTCGAGGGCGTCGCGCTCAACGTGATGAACGGCACCGGCGCGCGCGACACCTACATCGAGATGATGGAGCGCGTGGCCCGCCTCGCGCCCGAGGCGCGCATCAACGGCGTGACCGTGCAGAAGATGGTGCGGGCGCGGCGCGGCCGCGAGATCTACGTAGGCATGGTGACCGACGAGCCCTTCGGGCCCGTCATCGTGTTTGGTGCAGGCGGCACCATGATCGAGCTGCTGAACGACCGCGCGATGGAGCTGCCGCCGCTCAACCAGTTTCTCGCGCACCGGCTCATCGAGCGCTCGCGCGTGGCCGAGACGCTGGGCGAATGGCGCGGCGCGAGCGCGGTGAACATGGAAGCGATCGAAGACGTGCTGCTGCGCGTGTCGGAAATGGTGTGCGAGCTGCCCGAGCTGCGCGAGATGGACATCAACCCGATCATCGTGGACGAGTCGGGCGCGGTGTCTGTCGATGCGCGCATCGTGATCGGCAGCAGCGCGCAGGCGGCGGCGGGCCACCTGGGCAACGGCTACCAGCACCTGGCGATCATGCCGTACCCCGCGCGCTACCGGCGCGAGTGGCCCCTGCCGGGCACCGGCGGCGGCACCTACATCGTGCGGCCGGTGCACCCCAACGACGCGCAGATGCTGCAGGCGCTGGTGCAGGGCCTGTCGCCCGAGAGCCGCTGGTTTCGCTTCGTCTCGCGCTTCCGCGAGCTGCCGCCGTCGATGCTGTCGCGCTTCACGCTGATCGACTACGACCGCGAGATGGCGCTGGTGGCGGTGATGCTGGAGCGCAGCCTGTCGCCCGAAGGCACCGTGCTCGAGAGCGAGCACATCGTGGGCGTGTCGCGCTACGTCACCAACCCCGACCAGACCAGCTGCGAGTTCTCGCTGGTCGTGGCCGACGAGTTCAGCGGCAAGGGCATTGGCTCGCGGCTGCTGGAAAGCATCATTGACGTGGCGCGCGACAAGGGCCTCGCGGAGATCGACGGGCTGGTGCTTGCCAACAACCCCGACATGCTGAAGCTGGTGCGGCGGCTGGGCTTCACCGTGAAGCCCTTCCCCGAGGACCCGGACTTCAAGCTCGTGACATACATGCTGTAGCGCTCTGTAGCGCTCGCCTTCTCCTAGAAAGAGAGCGTCGCGGCGCCGGCCTTGACCTGCTCGAACACCGCGCTGGCACCCTTGATCTCCACGCCTTCGATGAAATCGCCGAGCTCATAGCCACGCGAGGTCACGCACGGCGGACAGGCCCAGATCTTTCCGCCGCGAGCAATGAACGTGTCGATCAAGGTGCGCAAGGGGTCGAGGGGCGGGACATGGGTCATCTGTTGCCCTCGCTTGCGCACGAGATCGACCGCTGCGCTGGTCAGGAACATGAAGACCTGCATCTCGGCAGTCTGGGCGCCATTGGCGAGCGTGAACGCCACGGAGGACATTTCCGAATCGATGCCACGCGACACAAGCAGGACGAGCTTGTCGGTCATGATTTGACTCCTTGCACGAATGCGGTGTATGAGGAGCTCCGAGTATCCGAATCAGAGAGGGAGCTGTCATTGGCTGAACTTCCGCAAGTTTTGATCGATCCGACGGCGGGGCCCGTCCTGTCGCATGTAGAGGGCGTGGATGCGCTGTCGCACTTGCTGCGAGACATCCGGGTGGCGAAGTGCCTGCAATATTGCTTCGAGCCCTATGGCGACTGGGTTGTCGATGCATCGCCGGCGCCGTTCCGCCCGCCTGGATCGGTCAGCATGCACATCATCGTGGAGGGGCGCCTGTGGCTGGGCATGGGCGAACAGCGTGCAGAGATCCAGAGCGGCGACGTGCTCATATTCCCTCGCGGTACCGCCCATTTCTTCGGCTCCGGACAAACCGGACGCTTGCTGAGCCCTGGCGACGACGTGCCACCCCCGCCGTGGGACCGCATCCCCACCGTGAGGTACGAGGCACCGGGCCAGCGGGCGCGCATCCTGTGCGGGTTCATCGAGGCCCGGGTGCTGGATTTCCAGCCGCTGCTGCTCGGCTTGCCGGAGGTCATGGTCGCACGCACCGCGGAAGATGGCGCCGACTGGCTGCTGCCCGCGGTGCGGAGGCTGATTCGTGAAATCGACGAGCCCTCCCCAGGCGGCATGACGATCGTTTCCCGCCTGAGCGAGATCGTCTTCATCGAACTGCTGCGCCGGCAACTGCTTGCAGCCCGGGCCACCGGAGGCTGGCTGGCAGCCCTTGGCGATCCTGTTCTCTACAAGGCGTTGAAGGTCCTGCACGACAAGCCATATTCGCCGTGGTCGCAACAGAATCTCGCGGCGATCACGGGTGTTTCGAAGACCGTGCTGTGCCAGCGGTTTCAGCATGTACTGAACATGTCGCCGATGCGCTACCTGCGTGACTGGAAGCTCTATCTGGCGTCTTCCGACCTCGCGCAATCCGAAGAACCCATCGCGAGAATCGCGGAGCGCGCAGGCTACGCCTCCGATGCAGCGTTCTGCCGCGCTTTTGCCCGGCTCCACGGGATGCCACCTGCAAAGTGGCGGCGGGCGCATCGGGCGTGAATCGAGGGCTGGTCAAAGCCCGGTTGCGTAGAAAACAAAAAGGCGAATGCTCACGGCGCGAACTTCGGCAAACCGGGCGGGTTGGTCTCCGACTTCGGCAAGGCTTCTTCCGCAAGGCTCCAGCGCGCGAGCGCCTTGGCGTAGGTGCCATTGCGAATCAGGCCGTTGGCCGCCGTGGTCAGCGCCACCGCGAGGCCGCTGCCCTTGCGCGTGGCAATGGCCACGTCCGACTTCAGCGGCCAGCCCGCGTTGACGGTGCCGACCAACCGGATCTGCCCGTTCTTCGCAGCCTCATAGGCCTGTGGTGCATTCGGATTGAAATTGGCATCGACCCGCTTGGTGACGACCGCCAGCGTGCGCGTCACATCGTCGTCGTAGTACTGGATCTCCACCGGCTTCAGACCGACGGCAACGTTCTGCCGGTTCCACTCCAGCAGGATGCGTTCCTGGTTGGTGCCGGCACCGGTCGTCAGCTTGAGGCCCGCGACGTCCTTCGGCTCCCTGATCGACTTGATGGCGCTGTCCGTCCTCACGTAGAAGCCATGCAGGCCGAGCCGGTAGGTCGAGAAGTCGAACTTCTCCTTGCGCTGCTCGGTCACGCCCACGTTGGAGATAACCGCGTCGTACTTGCCCGAACTCAGGCCCAGCGGCCAGTCGGCCCAGGCGATGGGCTGCAGCTCGAGCTTGAGACCCAATGCGTCGGCGACGAGCAGTGCGAAGTCGGGGTCGAAGCCGATGACCGTCTTCGCGTCCGAGGCATAGGTGGAGATCGGCGGCGCGAACGGCGCGATGCCGATGGTCAGCACGCGCTCCTTCACGAACTTGAAGCTCGGCGGAATCGCATTGACCGCCTCGGCGTCCTTCTGGGCGCGCAGGCGACCCTTCTGCTCGGGGCTGAAGTCGAACTTGTCGGCGGCGGCATGGGCCGTGCCGGCGATGAGAGCAAATGCGATGACAAGGCCGCGGACGATGTGCGTGTGCTTGAGGAGAATCATGGCCATCGCATCAGTTCTTCGGCAGGCCCGGCGGGTTGGTGCGCGAGGCCTCGATGGCTTCGGAGTTCAGGTTCCAGCGGGAAAGCGCCTTGGCGTAGTTGCCGTTCCTGATCTGCGTGTTCAGCGCGAGCGTGACGGCTTCGGCAATGCCCGAGCCCTTGCGGGAGGTGACGGCGATCTCGGCGGTCTGCGGCCAGCCGCCCGAGAAAACGCCCGCGAGCCTGGTCTTGCCGTCGCGTGCCTCATAGGCCGCGATGGCGTTCGGGCCCACGTACGCATCGGCGCGGCCCGACTGGATCGCCAGCCGCTGCACCACATCGTCGTCGTAGTACTGGATCTCGACCGGCTTCAGCCCGGCCGCCACGTTCTGCTTGTTCCAGCGCAGCAGGATCTGCTCCTGGTTGGTGCTGGCCGACACGATCACCTTCAGCCCTGCGATGTCCTTCGGCTCCTTGACGGCGCCGAGCTTGCTGTCCGACTTCACGTAGATGCCGATCTGGTCGTTGCGGTAGGTGGAAAAGTCGAACTTCTCCTTGCGCTCCTCGGTCACCGTCACGTTCGACACCACCACGTCGAACTTGCCCGACTGCAGGCCCAGCGGCCAATCGGCCCAGGCGGTGGACACCAGCTCCAGCTTGCGGCCGAGGCTGTCGGCCACCAGCTGGGCGATGTCGGGGGCGTTGCCCACGGGCGTCTTCGTGTCGGTCGCATAGGCCGCGAACGGCAGGCGGCCGGTGGTCGTGCCGACGACGAGCACGCCCTCCTTCTGGAACTTGAAGTCCTTCGCGAGCCTGATGGCCTCGTCGAGCTTCTGCGCGCGCGGGCGCCCGGCTTGCTCCGGGCTCAGGTCGGCGGCGGGTTGCGCCAGCGCAGCCAGTGGCAGCAACGTCGCCAGAAGAACGGACAGGATGTTTCGTCGATGGATCATGAAGAGCAATGCAATAAGGAAAAGGGGAAGAATCAAAGAACCTTGGCCAGGAACTCGGCCGTGCGCGGATGCTCCGGCGCGTTGAACACCTTGTCGGGCGTGCCGGTTTCGAGAATGCGGCCGCGCTCCATGAAGACGATGGTGTCTGCCACCTCGCGCGCAAAACCGATCTCGTGCGTCACGATGACCAGCGTGGTGCCCGAGCGCGCCAGCTCCTTGATGACGGCCAGCACTTCGCCCACCAGTTCGGGGTCGAGCGCCGAGGTGGGCTCGTCGAACAGCAGCACCTTGGGCTTGAGCGCGAGCGCGCGGGCAATGGCCACGCGCTGCTGCTGGCCGCCGGAAAGCTGGCGCGGATAGGCATGCGTCTTGTCGCCCAGGCCCACGCGCACGAGCAGCTCGGAGGCCAGCGCCTCGGCTTCGGCGCGCGACAGGCCGCGCACCGACACCGGCGCCTCGACGATGTTCTCCAGCACCGTGAGGTGCGGGAACAGGTTGAAGTTCTGGAACACCATGCCCACGTCGACGCGCCGCTTGAGGATTTCCTTCTCGTGCAGCTCGTAGAGCGTGTCCGCATCGCGGCGGTAGCCGATGAGTTCGCCGTCGATGGCGATGAAGCCGTCGTCCACGCGCTCCAGGTGGTTGATGGCGCGCAGCAGCGTCGACTTGCCCGAGCCCGACTGGCCGAGGATGACCGTCACGCTGCCCTGCCCCACGGTCAGCGTCACGTCGTCGAGCACCTTGAGCGCGCCGAAGCTCTTCGACACGCCATGGATCGTGACCTCGCCGCCCTGCGTGAGCGGATCGGTCCAGCGCGGTACCTGTGCGGGGGCGTCCACCGCGGACACTTCAGCCACGGGCGCCACAGCCTTCGAGCGCCACAGCCCGCGCACCACGCCGCCGAGCCACGAACGCGGCGGATGGCGCAATGCACCGCGCGAAAAGTGCCGCTCGATGTAATGCTGCGCCACCGACAGCACCGTGAGGATGATGAGATACCACACCGTCGCCACCATCAGCAGCGGAATCACTTCAAGGTTGCGCCGGTAGATGATCTGGATCGTGTAGAACAGCTCGGGCAGCGCCAGTATGTAGAGGTTCGACGTTCCCTTGGCCAGCCCGATGATGTCGTTGAAGGCTGTCGGCAAGATGGTGCGCATCGCCTGCGGCAGCACGATGCGCAACGTTTGCCTTCCGCGCGACAGCCCCAGCGCTGCCGCCGCTTCGAGCTGCCCCTGCTCCACAGAAAGGATGCCGCCGCGCACGATCTCCGAGGCAAAGGCCGCCTGGTTCAGCGTGAGGCCCAGCAGCGCCGCCACGATCGGGCCGATCAGCTGCGTGGTCGGATACGAGAAGAAGGTGACGCCGGTGCCCGGAATGCCCAGCGTCACGGTCTCGTACAGATAGCCGAGGTTGTTGATGATCAACAGCAGCACGATCACCGGAATCGACCGGAAGATCCACGTGAACACCCACGACAGCCGCGCCAGCAGCGGCGAGCGCGAGACGCGGGCCAGCGCCAGCCCGGTGCCGAAAAAGAAGCCGAGCAGCGCGCCCAGCGCCGTCAGCAGCAGCGTGCGGCCCAGCCCTTCGAGCACCGGCTCCGCAAAGAACCATTCGGCGAACACGCTCCAGCCCCAGCGCGGGTTGGTGAGCGTCGAGTGCAGCACGATGCCGATGACCGCCACGGCGAAGATGGTGCCGGCCGTGCGTGCCGGGTACTTCGCCGGAACGACGCGGAAGTGCGAGTAGTCGCCCTTGGCGGGCGCGGGAGCTGGCAGCGGCGCTGCGCGTTGCGGTTGCGGCGCGCGAACTGGCGAGGGACTGCGCGGCTCGGCGCCTGCGTCGAGAACGGTCGTGTTCATCGCCGTACCGCCCCGACTCGTTGCGCGGCGGGACGGCCGTGATGGCGCCCCGTGTCCAGGTGCTTCTCGAAAGGCAGCTTGCGCGGCGTTTCCGGGTCGATGGGCGGATCGAACAGTGCCGAGTAGCCGTGGCCGAGGTAAAGGCCCACGGCCTCGGGCTGGCGAAAGCCCGTCGTCAGGTAGATGCGCTCGTAGCCCTGCCGCAGCACCTGCGCCTCCAGCTCGGCGAGCACCTTGCTGGCCAGACCCTGCCGCCGCAGTTGGCCGTGCGTCCACACGCGCTTGAGTTCCGCCGTGCGCTCGTCGTGCCGCATGAAGGCGCCCCCGCCGATGGCGATGCCGTCCCGCAGCAGCAGCACGAAGTTGCCGCCGTGCGACGGCGCAAACACCTCGGCCGGATAGCGGTCAATCTCGCGCGGCGCGCCGGGCTCGCGCAGCACGTCGCCATAGCGGCTGTCGTACTCGAACGAAAGGCCTTCGAGCAACGGCTTCGCGCGCGGATCGAGCGGCGTGGTGTAGAGGAAGTGTTCGTTCATGCGGTTCGTCTCCGTCTCCTTGCGATTCACTCCCATCAGGCGACCTTCTTTTTCGCTGCGGGTGCGTCGTCTTGCGCGGTGTAGCGGCTCGCCTTGCGTGGCAGTCCCAGGTGGTCGCGCAGGGTGACGCCAGGCAGTTCGCGCTGATAGCGCCCGCGCGCCTCCAGCACCGGAATCACGAACTCGATGAAGTCGTCCAGGCCCTGCCCCAGCACCGGAAAACCGAGGATGAAGCCATCGGCCGCGCCCTCGTCCACCCAGCGGATGATCTCGTCGGCGATGCGCTCGCCGGTGCCGACAAACTGCGTGCGCGGTGTGGCCACTTCGAGTGCCACTTCGCGCAAGGTCTGCCCCTTGGCCTTCGCGTTGGCCTTGATGCGATCGGTGGTCGAGCGGAAGCTGTTGCGGCCGATTTCGCCCAGCTCGGGGAACGGCTCGTCCAGCGGGTACTGGCCGAAGTCGTGGTGGTCGAAGAAGCGGCCCAGGTAGGCCAGCGCCTCCTCGACGGTCAGCAGCTCGCGGATGGCGCGGTACTTGGCCTCGGCCTCTTCCTCGGTGGCAGCGACCACGGGGCCGATGCCGGGAAATATCTTCACGTCGTCGGCCTGACGGCCCTGCGCGACCGCGCTGGCCTTCACCTGCCGCAGGAAGCTGCGCGTGTCTTCGAGCGACGGTGAATGCGTGAACACCGCATCCGCGTACTTGCCTGCGAGACCGACGCCCGCATCCGACGATCCAGCCTGGAAAATCACCGGCTGGCCCTGCGGCGAACGCTGGATGTTCAGCGGGCCCGACACCTGGAAAAAACGCCCCTTGTGGTCCAGCGTGTGGAGCTTCTCGCGCTCGAAGAACTGGCCGGTCTCGCGGTTGCGCGCGAAGGCATCGTCGTCCCAGCTGTCCCACAGGCCCTGCGTGACGGCAAGGTACTCGTCGGCTATCTCATAGCGCAGCGCGTGCTCGGGGTGGCTGCGGCTGTAGTTCTTCGCGCTGCCTTCGAGCGGCGTGGTCACCACGTTCCAGCCCGCGCGGCCGCCGCTGATCAGGTCGAGCGAGGCGAATTGGCGCGCCACGGTGAACGGGTCGCTGTACGAACTGGAGATGGTGCCCGCGAGGCCGATCTTCGAGGTCACGGTGGTGAGTGCCGAAAGAATCGAGATCGGCTCGAAGCGGTTGAGGAAATGCGGGATCGACTTCTCGTTGATGTAGAGCCCGTCCGCCACGAATGCGAAGGCGATGCCGGCCGCTTCGGCCTTCTGCGCGGTGCGCACGAAGAAGTCGAGGTTGACGCTGGCGTCGGCCGGCCCGCCCGGATGCTTCCAGGAATTCATGTGGCTGCCGGCACCCTGCAGCATGACGCCGAACTTGATGTTGCTCATGACGATCGTTCTTGTGAGGTTGAAAAAGAAAGGCTCAGGCCAGCGCCGGTTCGCGCGCCTTGGCGAGCAGTTCGATGCAGGCGTGGCGCTCGGCGAAACCGGCCACGGGGATGTCGATGACGAACTCCTCGATGCCGTAGCGCTCGCTCAATGCGTCGAGCGCGTCGCGCACCTCTTCGCCGGAACCTGCGATCACATGCGGGCGGCGTTCTTCGGTGCGGTAGTCGCTCACGCCGGCCTGCCGCGCAAACTCGGCGGCCGCTTCGAGGCTCGGCAGGTTGACGCTCTGGCCCGTGGGCAGGTGCACGCGAAAGCTGCGCAGCGCACCGACAAGCTCCGCGGCCTTCTCGTGCGTCCCGGCCGCGAAGGCGAAGAGCGCGAGCAGCGGCGCGCGGCCCGTCTCGGCGCGGTAGGCCTCGATCGATTGCGCAAGATTCACCGGGTCGCCGTTGAAATGCCCCGCATACACAAAGTCCCAGCCGAGGCGCGCCGCCAGCACAGCGCTTTCAGGGCTGCCGCCGAGCAGCACGCGCTGCGGCAGCTGCGGCGGGTTGGGTGTGGCCACCGCACCGGCCAGCGCATGACCCGAGGCAACGCCATCGTGCAGGAAGGCATCGAGTTCGGCCAGGCGCAGCCCGAAGTCCTCGCCCTTCGCCTTCACCGGATCGTGCAGCCACTGAAGCGCCTTGCTCGTCAGCGGCAGGCCGCCGGGCGCCTTGCCGATACCCAGGTCCACGCGCCCCGGGGCCAGCGAAGCCAGCACGCGGAAGGTCTCGGCCACCTTGAACGGGCTGTAGTGCTGCAGCATGACGCCGCCCGTGCCCACGCGGATGCGCGACGTCTTCGCGAGCAAGTGCGCGGCCAGCACCTCGGGGGCGGAGCCCGCGTAGTTCCTGTTACCGTGATGCTCGGCGAGCCAGTAGCGGCGGTAACCCAGCCGCTCCGCGCTTTGCGCGAGCGCAATGGTGTGCTGGAACGCTTGAGCGGCGTCGGCGCCTTCGGAAATCAGGCTCTTGTCGAGCAGGGACAGCGAGTAGGGCACGGTGTGTGGCGAAAGACGCCTCGAAAAGAATTGCTGCAAATTCTCCGAGGCATCGCGCGCACCGTTTGCGCTGAATTTCTATATCGATATCTGCTGGATGCTCAGTCGCGCACCTGGGACAGGATCGACTGCGCGGCCTCGCGCGCGCTGAGGGTTGCGGTGTCGATGACGAGGCGCTGCGTGCTCCATGGCGCGTAGTCCTGGTGCTGAACGGCCGCCCATGTCGGTGGCACGAGACCCGGCACGTCGACGCTTCGCTGCTCGACGCGGCGCCGATGTTCGGCGGCGTCCGAGCACATGATCTCGACCTCGACGATGCGCGATGCGGTATCCGCCGCGACCGTGCGCCAAGCCTCGCGCGTGGCTGGCAAGGGATTCACGCAGTCGGCCACGACCGCCTGCCCGAGCAAAAGATTGGCGCGGGCCAGGTCATAGGCCACGATGTAGCCGGCCGGCCCCACGTCACCGGCCAGCACCCTGGCCGACCTCAGCGCCTGCTCGATGGTGTCGATGCGCAAGTAGACCGCGGGCACGAGCGCGGCGATTTCGCGCGCGATGGTGGTCTTGCCCGTGCCCGGCAAACCGCCCAGGACGATCAGCATCTTCACTTGCCTCCAGGTTCATGGCCCTGGCGCCGAGTTCACCACGAATGCGGCAGCAAGGCCAGCACCGCGGCCGCATGCAAGCGCCGCAATGCCCGCACCGGCATATAGCCATGCGGCGCCCGGCGCGCCACTTCGCGCGCCGAGCGCGGCGGAATGCGCCAGGCAGTGGATGTCAGGGCAAGAACCTGGCGGACTTGGGCCGCCGGGGAAAGATGGAAGGTACGCAGTGGCATGGCAATGGTCGAAAGAACGCTTCGGCCGATTCTGCGCAGAGCCACTGCCTTTCCAAAGACGGATTCCAAGTTACCTGATGAGGTTCGCGATGGAGTTTCGGGCGAGCCAGTAGAGTTGCGTCGTCTGTCGCACAACAACTCCTCTCCCGAATGAAAAACATCACCATTGCCCCCGCCACCCTCGAAGAGGTTCGCGCCGGCGAGCTCGGCCTCAAGCTGCGCCGCTACAACTATGGCTTCGTCGGTGAATACCCCGAGCAGCAGTACATCCGCCTCAACGCGAGGGACGAGAACGGTCGCATCCTCGGAGGTCTGCGCGGTTTCGTATTTCTCTACTGGCTCAACATCGAAGTGCTCTTCGTCGAAGAAGACGCGCGAGGCTCGGGCCTTGGCAGCCGCCTGCTGGCCGAAGCGGAGCAGCAGGCCATCGCGTTGGGCGCGAAGAACGCGAAGCTCGACACCTTCGAGTGGCAGGCGCGCCCGTTCTACCTGAAGCACGGCTATGAGGAGTACGCCCGCATCGACGATTACGCGCCCGGTTTCTACCTGGCGTACATGAAGAAATCGCTGGTGCGCTGAAGCAGGCTACTTCGGCGCCGGCTTCCCAACCCCGACCGCATGGCTTTCCAGCCCTTCCTTCGGCAACAGCAACGCCAGCGCGACCACACCCAGGCTCACGGCCAGCATCGCCACGAAGGTGAGATGCAGCGAACCGCCCAGCGCCAGGCGAATGCCCGCGTCGTTGGCCGCTGAACCCTGCACGCCCTGCAGCAGCAGGCGCAGTTGGTCGTCGGTGAACATCGGGCTGCCATCCCCGCGCGTCAGCCCGAAGTTGAAGACCGCGCCGAAGAAGGCCGCGCCCAGCGCACTGCCGAGGTTGCGCGAGAACACGTTCGACGCCGTGGCGATGCCGCGCTGCGCAAGATCGACGCCTTCCTGGATCAGGATCAGCGAGCTCAGGCTCATCACGCCCATGCCCAGGCCGATGACGAAGGAGCCGATGGCGGGCAGCACCGGCGAGCTGCCCGGCGCGAGCAGGACGAAGGCCGAGGTGCCCACCGGAATAAGCGCCGCACCGACCACCACCATGCGCCACAGGCCGATGCGATGGAAGGTGCGCGAGGTCAGCGTCGCGCCGATGGGCCAGCCGAGCATCACCATCGTGAGCGTGAGGCCGGCCGTGACCGACGAGCGTTCGAGCACCACCTGCACGTACATCGGCAGGAAGGTCGTGATGCCGATCAGCACCATGCCGGCCAGCATTGCCGCGCCGTTGACGGCGGCGATCATCCGCGCGCCCCAGAGCTTCAGCGACACCATCGGGTCGGTCGCGCGGCGCTCCTGCGCGATGAACAGCACGAGCGTGACGACGAACAAGCCGGCCCACGCGAGCGCCACGCCCGCATTGCCGACGCCGAATTCCGTCAGCGCGATCATCAGCGCCGCGATGCCGATGGTGAACAGCACCGCGCCCACCATGTCGATGGACGAGCGGCGCACCGTGGGCGCTTCGTGCAGGAAGAGCCAGAAGCCCGCCGCCGCCGCCAGGCCGATGGGCACGTTGACCCAGAAGATCCACGCCCAGGACAGCTTCTGCACGATCAGTGCGCCGATCATCGGCCCCACCACAGCCGACACGGCCCAGACGCTCGCAAGCCAGCCCTGCACCTTGCCGCGTTCGCGCACCGGATAGAGATCGCCCACGATGGTGAGCGCCACCGGCTGGATGGCTCCCGCGCCGATGCCCTGGATGAGCCGGAAGCAGATCATGGCCGGCATCGACCACGCGAAGCCCGCCAGCACCGAGCCGAGGACGAAGACGGCGATGCCCACGAACAT
This sequence comes from Variovorax sp. Root411, assembly GCF_001425205.1. Lineage (GTDB taxonomy): Bacteria > Pseudomonadota > Gammaproteobacteria > Burkholderiales > Burkholderiaceae_C > Variovorax. The sequence goes on along the minus strand of NZ_LMDW01000016.1, from coordinate 356,736 downwards.
GATGGGCTTGCGCCCGTACAGGTCCGAGAGCTTGCCGAACACCACGGTCATCGCGGTCTGCGCCAGCAGGAAGGAGGCGAACACCCAGCTGTACAGATGCAGTCCGCCCAGTTCGGAGGCGATCTGCGGCATGACGGTGGAGACGATGGTGGCTTCGATGGCCACCATCGCCATGGAGGCCATGATCGAGGCAATGACGAGGGGGCGGTTTGTTGTTCTGTTGGTGGAGGTCATGAGCCGTGCATGCTATAGACGGCTTGAGCCCTTGTCCGGCGCTCAAGCTCTCAGTGTGAAGAGTCAGGAGGTGCCGTCGTAGATATAGCGGCGCGACCACGGCAGCGTGTTCGCCGACCGCCCTGCCTTGCGGCCCACGACCTGGTAGATGGCCACGTCGTCGTTCTCGAAGGCATAGGCGCAGCCCGCGAGGTAGATGCGCCAGATGCGGAATCTTTCTTCGTCGACGAACGCGTGCGCCTTCTCGCTGTTGGCTTCATAGGCGTCGCTCCAGCAGCGCAGCGTGCGCACATAGTGGCGGCGCAGGTTCTCCACGTCGAAGGCTTCGAGGCCGCCCTGCTGCATGGCTTGCAGCGCGAGGCCGATGTGCGGCAGCTCGCCGTTGGGGAACACGTAGCGGTCGATGAAGTCGCCGCCGCCGTACGACACGCCGCCGCCCGCGGGGTCGGACGAGGTGATGCCGTGGTTCATCAACACGCCGTCGTCTGCAAGCAGCTCCTGCACGCGCCTGAAGTACGCGGGCAGGTTCTTGCGGCCCACGTGCTCGAACATGCCGACGCTGGTGATGCGGTCGAACCGGCCGGTCACGTCGCGGTAGTCCTGCAGGCGGATCTCGACGTTGTCCTGCAGGCCGGCGGCCTTCACGCGTTCGGTCGCCAGCTCCAGCTGGTTTTGCGAGAGCGTCACCCCCACGCAGCGCGCGCCGAACTTCTGCGCCGCGCGGATCGCCAGCGCACCCCAGCCGCAGCCGATGTCGAGCAGCGTCTGGCCCGGCTTCAGTTCGATCTTGGTGAGGATGTGGTCCATCTTCTTCAGTTGCGCGGTGGCGAGGTCTTCGTCGCCGTTCTCGAAGTAGGCGCACGAATAGACCATGTTCGGATCGAGCCACAGCCGATAGAACTCGTTGGACACGTCGTAGTGGTACTCGACGGCTTTCCTGTCCGACGATTTGGTGTGCGAGAAGTAGCGCGCCATGTTCTGCAGCGCACCGCCGGGCTTGTCGATCGATGTGCTGGCGAGGCCATAGGCGATGTCGATGACGTCGCTGAGCTTGCCCTCGATGTCGATCTTGCTCTTGACGTAGGCCTCGCCCAGGTTGTCGAGCGTGGGATGCAGCACCAGCGAAAGCGCGGCCAGCGACTTCACATGCAGCGTGACCGAAGGCCCGCTGAAGGTGCCGAAGTCGTAGGACTGGCCGTCCCACAGGGTGAGCCGCACGGGCAGGTTGGCGCGCTCGCGGACCACGGCGCTCCATCGTGCCAGCTTCTTTTGCCAAAGCATGCATTACTCCGTGTTGCTGCAGCGAACAAAACAATAGCGAGATTCCGCGAAACCTGCATGGCAGGGGCGGCGCGGGAAATTTCAGCAGGTGCTAAGAGGCTGCGCCTGGTCTTGCGGCGCTGGCGTCGCCTCCGGGTGCGTCGCTCGCCTCGACGAAGATGCGCCTGATCATCGGGAACCGCGCCCGCACCTGCTTCTCGATGGCCGCGATGGCATCGGCCGCGTCGCCGGTGGGGGTGTCGTCCTTGAAGTCGACATCGACGACCACGAGCACCTCGTCGGGGCCGACGTACATCGAAAGCACGCGGCCCACGCCTTCGACGCTGGGCTGCTCCATCACCACCGCACGGATGGCCTTCGCGGTTTCCGGGCGAACGCCCTCCCCGATCAACAGCCCGCGCGACTGCGCGATGAGCAGCACCGCCACGCCCGCGAGCAGCACGCCGATGACCACCGAGGCCACGCCATCGAGCATCGGCATGTTCAAGGCGTGGCTGAAGTAGATGCCCAGCGCGGCCACCGCCAGCCCCGCCAGCGCGGCCGAATCTTCGGCCAGCACGGTGTAGGTCGTCGGGTCCTTGCTGCGGTCGAGCGCCTCCCAGAACGGCACGCCGCGGGCCTGCCCGCGAAACTGCCTCAGCGCGATGAGGAAGCTGGTGCCCTCGAACAGCGCCGCCGCCGCGAGCACCACGTAGTTCCACGTCGGGTCGCGCATCGGCTCCGGCTGCCGGATGTGCTGGATGCCTTCGTAGAACGACACGCCGCCGCCCAGCCCGAAGATCAACACCGCGACGATGAGGCTCCAGAAATACAGCTCCTTGCCATGCCCGAACGGATGCTCGGCGGTCGCCGGACGCTTGCTCAGGTGCAGGCCCACCAGCAGCAGCACGCCGTTGAAGGTGTCGACCGCCGAGTGGATGCCCTCCGACAGCATCGCCGAGCTGCCGGTGATGCCCGCGACGATGAACTTGGTGACCGCGATCGCCACGTTGGCGCCGATGGCGCCGTAGATGGGGATCTTCGATTCAGCCATCCAGCGTGCCGGCCGTGCGCTTCGGTGGCCGGACTCAGGCCGCTTCCATCGACGCGGCACCCATCGCGTCGTTGCCCGCCTCGCCGAGCCAGCGGCGCTTGTCGCGCAGCGGCGGCGCGCCGAACATGCGGCCGTACTCGCGCGCGAACTGCGACGGGCTTTCGTAACCCACGCTGTGCGCGGCGCTCGCCACGTCGGCGCCGGCAATCAGCATCTGCCGGCGCGCCTCCTGCAGGCGCAGCTGCTTCTGGTACTGCAGCGGGCTCATCGCGGTGACGGCCTTGAAGTGGTGGTGGAACGACGACACGCTCATGTGCACCGCCCGCGCCATGTCTTCCACCCGCAGCGACTGCGCGTAGTTGACGCGCAGCGCGCTGATGGCTTTCGCGATGCGCTGGGTGTGGCTGTCCTGCAGCGCGATCTGCCGCAGCCGCGCGCCCTCGCCGTTGACCAGCAGGCGGTACATGATCTCGCGCTTGATGAGCGGCGCCATGATCGGCACGTCTTCCGGCGTATCGAGCAGCCGCAGCAGGCGCAGCACGGGCTCGAGCACCGGCATGGCGATGCGGTTGACGTACATGCCGCGCGAGGCTGGCGCATTGGCCTTGGCGGGCAGCTTCTCGTCGCCGATGAGCTCGCCGATCTCGTCGAGGGCCAGTTCCAGCCGCACGCCGAGGTAAGGCTCCTTCTCGCTCGTCACGCACACCTGGCCGCACACCGGCAGGTCGACCGAGGTGACGAGGTAGTGCATCGGGTCGTACACGTAGATGTCGTCGCCCACGATGATTCGTTTGGAGCCCTGCGCGATCAGGCCCAGCGCGGGAGACGCGAAGGCGTGCTTGGGACCTTCTGGCTTGCTGATGCAGAACACCTGCAGGCCGGGCACGGCGGTGATGACGGTGCCGTCCTGCCCGCGCGTGATGTGCTCGATCAGCGCCACCAGTTCCTTGCGGGCTTCGTCGAGTTCGGGGTCCAGCGGCATCGGCTGGGCGATGACGGCGGCGATTTCGGGAGTTTCGTCGGACATGTTCGAGGCCTTGTCATGGTTGGGGGCCAAAGGGGCGGCCACCATGGAGGAATGAGTGCTTTGCAGCTTAGCGCTCCTTCGCCGGATTCGCACGCATCGCACGGGAGGTCTGGAGAATCAGGCAAATACTTTGCAGGAACGCGCTCGCCACGGGGCGGGCGCCGGCGGGATACTTTTCTGCAGTCGCCCGGGCTTGTCGGCCCTTTTCGGCGCCTGCTTCCAACGCAAAGGAACCTCCCCATGCAATACCGCAAATTCGGCCGCACCGGCCTCCTGGTTTCCGAACTGTGCCTCGGCACCATGACCTTCGGCGGCTCCTCCGGCATCTGGGGCCAGATCGGCAACCTGCAGCAGTCGGAGGCCGAAGAGCTCGTCGGCCGCGCGCTCGACGCCGGCATCAACTTCATCGACACCGCGGACGTGTATTCCGAAGGGCAGTCGGAAGTCATCACCGGCCAGGCGCTGAAGAACCTCAAGGTGCCGCGCGACAGCTTCGTGCTGGCCACCAAGGTGCTCGGCGAAACCGGCAGCAAGGGCGTCAACTCGGCGGGCGCCTCGCGTTTTCACATCATGGATGGCGTCAAGGCCAGCCTGCAGCGCCTGCAGCTCGACCACATCGACCTGTACCAGATCCACGGCTTCGACCCCCTCACGCGCATCGAGGAAACCGTGCACGCGCTCGACAACCTCGTGCGCCAGGGCCACGTGCGCTACGTGGGCGTGTCGAACTGGGCGGCTTGGCAGATCGCGAAGGCGCTGGGCATCGCCGAGCGCGACCGGCTCGCGCGCTTCGAGTCGCTGCAGGCCTACTACACCATCGCCGGGCGCGACCTGGAACGCGAGCTGGCGCCCATGCTGCGCAGCGAGAACGTCGGCCTGATGGTCTGGAGCCCGCTCGCGGGCGGCCTGCTGAGCGGCAAGTACGGCCGCGACACGCAGGCGGAAAAAGGCAGCCGCCGCACCACCTTCGACTTTCCGCCGGTGAACGTCGAGCGCGCCTACGACTGCATCGACGTGATGCGCCAGATGGCCGAAGCGCGCAAGGTGTCGGTTGCGCAGATCGCGCTGGCGTGGCTGCTGCACCAGCAGGTGGTGACCAGCGTGATCGTCGGTGCCAAGCGCGTCGAGCAGCTGGACGACAACATCGCCGCCACGGCCATCAAGCTCACGAGCGACGAGCTGGCCGCGCTGGACAAGGTGAGCGCGCTGCCCGCCGAGTACCCCGGCTGGATGCTGGAGCGCCAGGGCGGCGTGCGCGCCAGGCGGCTCGTCGAATCAGGCCAGCGCGGCTGATTCTTCTGCCGCGGCACGGCGCGCGGCGTGGGCCGCCGTCGCGCGCAGTGCACGCAAGTCGATATGGCGAGCTGCCTGCGCGGCGCCGGGTTGTTGCAGATGCGGCACCACGCCGAGCAGCGGCGCGCCGAGACGGCCACGCAGCGTCTGCAGGTTGGCCTGCGGCGCCAGCATCGAGGGATCGACAACGCTCGCCAACCAGCCCGCCAGCACAAGGCCACGCGCGCGGATCGCCTCGGCGCTCAGCAGCGCATGGTTGAGGCAGCCCAGCCGCAGGCCGACCACGAGGATCACGGGCAGGCCCAGCGCCACGGCGAGGTCGGCGCTGTCGAGGTCGTCGCCGAAGGGCACGCAGAAGCCGCCCACGCCCTCGACCACCACGGCGTCGGCGCGCGCCGAGAGTTCGGCGAAGGCCGAGAGCATCGGCTGCAGCGCGATGCGCACGCCCTCTTCCCTGGCCGCCAGGTGCGGCGACATCGGCGCGCGCAGCAGGTAGGGGCAGCGCAGCGCCAGTGGCGCATCGATGTTGCCGGCCGCGTGCAGTTGCTCCACATCTTCGTTGCGCCATGCGCCATAGCGCTCTTCGAGCCCTGCGGCCACCGGCTTCATGCCGACCGAGCGCAGGCCCGAGCCGGCGAGCAGGCTCAGCATGGCGCTGCTGACCAGCGTCTTGCCGATGCCCGTGTCGGTGCCGGTGACGAACCAGTTCATGCGGCCTCCTTCCAGGGTTGCGCCAGGGCATCGCCCAATGCATCGACCAACCGCACGACGTCGGCCTCGCCGTGGCTGGCCGACAGCGCGATGCGCAGCCGCGCGGTGCCGGCGGGCACGGTCGGCGGACGGATCGCTCCGACGCGCAGGCCACGCGCATCGAGCTGCGCCATGGTGCGCATCGCCCGCGCGTTGTCGCCCAGGATCAGCGGCTGGATCGCAGTGGGCGATTCGGGCAGCCACGCGCTGCCGTCCGATGGCAGCACCGCCTTCAGGCCTTGGCGCAGCTGCGCGATGCGGGCCGAAAGCCGTGAACGGCGTTCCGCGCCCTCCTCGCCCTCGATCAGCGCCAGGCTCGCAAGCAGCGCATGCGCGACGGCCGGCGGTGCGGCCGTGGTGAAGATGTACGGCCGCGCGCGCTGCACCAGGTAGTCGACGACGGTGCGATGCGCCGCAACGAAGGCGCCCGACACGCCCGCCGCCTTGCCCAGCGTGCCCACGAGCACCAGTCGTTCGGAACGCAGGCCCAAGGCTTCGAGCACGCCGCGCCCCGTGGCGCCGAGCACGCCGAAACCGTGCGCGTCGTCGATCACCAGCCAGGCATCGTGCCGCTCGGCCAGCGCGAGCAGTTCGGCCACGGGGGCGATGTGGCCGTCCATGCTGAACACTGCATCGCTGACGATGAGCTTCACGGGTGCGTCGCAGGCGGCGAGCTGTGCGTCGAGCGCGGCCACGTCGCAGTGCGGATAGCGCTCGACGCGCGCCTTGGCCAGCCGGGCGCCATCGATAAGCGAAGCGTGATTGAGCGACTCCGAGAAGATGACCGCCTCGGCACCGCCGAGCGCCGACAGCACCGCGAGGTTGGCCATGTAGCCGGTGCAGAAGAACAGGCTCTGCGCCTCGGGAATGAACGGCGCCATCCACTCGGCGAGCCTCTCCTCGAGCTGCGCATGGGCGCGCGAGTGACCGAGGATCAGGTGCGAACCGCCGCTGCCCGTGCCATACAGCGCGGCGCCTTCGGCCCATGCTTGCGCCAATGCAGGGTGCGCGGCAAGACCGAGGTAGTCGTTGCTGCTGAAGCCGAGCATGGTGCGCGGCGCGGCGGCGCCGGCCAGCGTGAGGACCTGCTCGGGCGCGCAGGCGGTTTCGGCGATCTGCCGGCGGCGGCGCAGCGACTGGGCATCGAGCGCGTGGATCTCGCCCTGCAGGCGGTCAAGCAAGCGCGACATCGCGGGCTCCTTCTTCCTGGTTCGTGGCCATGACGGCTTTCAGCGTGGCCAGCGTGCCGTCGACCAGCTGATCGATCTCGCCGTCGCCGATCGCGTACGGCGGCATGAGGTACACGGTGTTGCCGATGGGCCGCATCAGCAGCCCCTGCGCGCGTGCCGCCAGATGAAAGCGCTCGGCGAAACGCGTGCCCGGCTCGCGCACGTCGAAGGCCGTGATCATTCCCTGCTGCCGCAGGTGGTCGACAGGCTGGCCTTCGAGCCCTTCGCGCAGCCGCTGCAGCAGGCGCGCGGCACGGCCACGGTTGCGTTGCAGCGCGTCTTCGCTGTCGAACAGGTCCAGCGTCGCCACCGCGGCGCGGCAGGCCAGCGCGTTGCCGGTGTACGAATGCGAATGGAGAAAGCTGCGCGCCACGTCGTCGTCGACAAAGCCCTCGTAGATGGCGTCGCGCGTCATCACCAGCGCCAGCGGTAGGTAGCCGCCGCTGATGCCTTTCGAAAGGCACAGGAAGTCGGGCCAGATGCCGGCCTGCTCGCAGGCGAAGAAGCTGCCGGTGCGCCCGCAGCCCACCGCGATCTCGTCGGCGATGAGGTGTACCGCGTGGCGATCGCACAGGGCACGCACCAGCCGCAGGTACTCGGGATCGTGCATCGCCATGCCGGTGGCGCATTGCACCAGCGGTTCGACGATCACTGCGGCGATGGTGTCGTGCTGTCCGGCCAGCAGCGTTTCGAGTTCGGCGGCGGCGCGGCGGGCGACGGCGGCCGCGTCCTCGCCCGTCCGGGCGTTGCGCGCGTCCGGCGAAGCGACGAGGTGCGCGTTCGCGAGCAAGGGCGCATAGGCGTCACGGAACACAGGCACGTCGGTCACATGCAAGGCGCCGAGCGTCTCGCCGTGGTAGCCCTGCTTGAGCGCCACGAAGCGCCGTTTGCCGCCGCGCCCGGCGTTGCGCCATGCGTGAAAGCTCATCTTCAGCGCAATCTCCACGGCCGAGGCGCCATCCGAGGCATAGAAGCAATGGCCCAGCGCATGGCCCGTCAGCAACGACAGGCGCTCGGCCAGCTCCACGGCCGGCGCGTGGGTGCAGCCCGCGAGCATGACGTGCGAGAACCGGTCGAGTTGGTTTTTGAGCGCGGCATTGAGCGCCGGATGCGCGTGGCCAAACAGGTTGACCCACCACGAACTGGTAGCGTCCATGTAGCGCCGGCCTTCCTGGTCGAAGAGCCATACGCCCTCTCCCCTTGCAATGGGCAATGGCGGCACCGCTTCGAGGCGGATGCTCTGCGTGCACGGATGCCACACGTTGCGCCGGCTGCGTTGCTGCCAGCAGGCATTGGATTCAGGGGAAGAAGCAGTCGTTGAAGGCACCCGCGCGTCCTTTTTTGAGAGGCAAGGCGCGGGATCGTATCGGCGCATTTACGGCGCAGCAAACGGGCGAATCACCTGCGAAATGAACGTGGATTGCACGACGTTCAGCCGCGTACGCAGGGCGTTCGGATCAACGTCGCGGAACAAGCCGGCTTCTCGGCCCTGCGATGGCGTGGCAGGAAAACGCAAGTTGTCAGGCTAACGGCAGAAACAGGGCACGAATGTCCGATTCTGGTGGCCCGGCAATCTCCAGACCGGTTTTCGGCCATCGTATTGGCGGATTTCAGCTGCCCCGCCCGGCCCATGGTCAGCCGCGCTTCTCTGCGTTGCGCTTGCGCGTGGCGGCGCCCTTCTTGGCCGAAGCCGAGCGTTCGGCCGCGGTGCGGTGCGCGGCGGCAGCACCGCCCAGACGTCCGCCCTTGCGCGATGGGCCGTGGCTCTCGGTCTTGCCGCGGCCAGAGCCCGACTTCTTGCCGCCGCCTGTTTCCGCGTTCACCGTGGCCCAGGCGCGGCGCTCGGCTTCGCCCTTGCCCACACCGCGGTGCTCGTAGCCCTCCTCGATGTGTTCGGCCTTTCGCTTCTGCTTGTCCGTGTAGGACGACTTGTCGCCTTTTGGCATGGCATCGCTCCTGTTGGTTGAAAAGCCACCATGCTGGACGCGTGGCGCATGCCGCAGGTAAGAAGACGCGGGCGCTGTGCGTCAGCGCAGTCTGTCTTGTGCCTATGACGTTCTGCGCGTGCGCAGCGTGATCGAGTAGCGCAATGCCTCGGTCGGCGCGATGGCGTGCTGCCACTCCCAGCGCGCCGGACCGTGCAGCATGTAGATCGAGCGCGGCTCGACAAGAAACTCCAGCGTGCTCGGCCGCGAAGCCGCCGCGCCGGGCACATAGGGCCTGAACTGCATTACCGCATCGCCGAGCAGCGAGACGCCGATGACGTCTTCGAAGTCCGGCACGTCGCGGTGCCAGCCCAGCGGCGTGCCGGGCCGGTACTCGGCGATGAGCATGTGGGTGAGGTCTTCAGGCGCCGTGCCGGCCCATGCGGCAGCCTTCGCCCGTAGCGGATGAAGCACCTCGGGCAGCGGCGGGCCGGGCTTGAGGCGGTTGGTGTCGAAGTCGTAGCTGCCGCCGAAGCTGGTGCCGCGCCGCCGCGCCGTGTATTCCTTGTAGCGCATCTCCCTGAGCGGCAGGCCCTGGACGATGCGCAGCAACGCGGCCTCTTCTTCGGGCGACAGGAACCCGCTTTCGTAGCGCAGCCCCTCGATGGCGGCCGCGGGCGCCTCGCCGAAAAGGTCGGGCTGGCCGGCGTGTTCGAGGCGTCTAGCGGCGCGCATCTTCTTCATGGCCTCCCGCCAGTTGCACATGCCACCAGCGCGGCAGCAGCTCCCGGATTTGTGCACGCGCGAAGCGGTCGTCGAGCAGGTGCAGCACGCCACGATCTTCCTCGGTGCGGATCACTCGGCCGGCCGCCTGCACCACTTTCTGCAGGCCCGGGTAGAGGTAGGTGTACTCGTAGCCCTTGCCGAAGCGCATCTGCATGCGCTCGCGCGTGATCTCGTTGAGTTCGTTGTACTGCGGCAGGCCCAGGCTGGCCACGAAGGCGCCGATCAGGCGGCTTCCCGGCAGGTCGATGCCCTCGCCGAACGCGCCGCCGAGCACCGCGAAGCCGATGCCCTGCCCGCCCTCCTCGAAGCGGGCGATAAAGCCGTGGCGGTCGGCCTCGCGCATGCCGCGCGTCTGCGTCCATACCGGCACGCCGGGGTGCCGCAGCGAGAAGGCGGCGCAGGCTTTCTCGAGGTAGTCGAAGCTGCTGAAGAAGGCCAGGTAGTTGCCGGGCAGGCGCTCGAACTGCGCGCCGATGATGTCCGCCACGTTGCGCAGCGACCCCGCGCGGTCGCGGAAGCGCGTCGACACATGCATCGCCACCTCGACGCGCAGTTGCTGGCTGTTGAAGGGCGAGGCCACGTCGAGCAGCGCGGTGCTCTCGGGCAGTCCCAGCGCGTCGCGGTAGAACTCGAAAGGCGACAGCGTGCCCGAGAAGCAGGTGACCGACACCGCATCGCCGAAGCGCGCCTCCAGGAACGGCGCGGGCACGAGGTTGCGGATGGCGAGGCCGCGATCCTGCTGCGTCGCGCCCAGCGTGCGCTCGAACACCGAGTGGTCGCCGAAGGCCTCGGCCAGCCGGGCGAAGTGCAGCGCGTCGAAGAAGAAGCGCTGCAGCGGCCCCTGCGAGGCATCGGGCGTGGCGGCGAAGTACTCGGCCATGGCGGTGTTGGCGGCCTGCAGGGTGCGCAGGAAGCGCTCAGGAATCTCGTCGCCGGTCTCGTAGTCGGCCACCTGGGCCTGCTGCACCGTGTCCCATTCGCGGAACAGCCGGGCCAGCGGACCGCGCAGCGCGGCCGGCGCGACTCGGTGCGCCTCTTCGAGCGCGGCGCCTTCGAGCTGCGCGGTGTACATGCCGCGCGAGCGCTCCAGCAGGTTGTGGGCCTCGTCCACCAGCACGGCCACGCGCCAGTCGGCGTCGCGCATGGTGGCGTAGAGAAAGGCGCTGCTGTCGAAGTAATAGTTGTAGTCGCCGACGATGGCGTCGGCCCAGTGCGCCATTTCCTGCGCGAGGAAATAGGGGCACACCTCGTGCGCGAGCGCGATGTGGCGCAAGGCTTCGCGGTCGAGCCACGCCACCTGCGCGGCCTGCTCGCGTGCGGCGGGCAGGCGGTCGTAGAAGCCCCTGGCGAGCGGGCAGGCATCGCCGTGGCAGGCGCGGTCGGGGTATTCGCAGACCTTCTCGCGGGCCGCGAGCTCGAGCACGCGAAGCCGGCCCTGGCCCTGCCCCTTGTCGAGCACGCGCAGCGCGTCGAGCGCCACCGGGCGGCCGGAGGTCTTGGCGGTGAGGAAGAAGACCTTGTCGATCCTGTGCGCGGCGCGGGCCTTGAGCAGCGGGAAGATGGTGGCCAGCGTCTTGCCGATGCCCGTGGGCGCCTGCGTCATGAGGCAGCGCCCGCCCATGGCCGCGCGGTAGACGGCCTCGGCCAGTTCGCGCTGGCCGATGCGGAAGCTGCGATGCGGAAATTCGAGCCGAGCCAATGTTTCGTCGAGCGCGGCGCGGTGGCCGGCTTCACTCGCGGCCCATGCGCTGTAGCGGCCGCACAGCAGCTCGAAATGCTCCCGCAGCGTTTCGCGGGTGTGATGCTCTTCGAGCACGGTTTCGTCGCCGGTGGCGAGGTCGAGGTACACCAGCGCCACCGTCATTTCGTCGTGGCCGTTCAGCTCGCACAACATCCAGCCGTAGGTGCGGGCCTGCGCCCAGTGCAGCGCGCGGTGGTTGCCGCGGATGGCATCGAAGTCGCCGCGGAAGGTCTTGATCTCTTCGACGCGGGCCTTGCGCGCTTCGTAGCCGTCGGCCCGCCCGCGCACGCGGACTGCACCGCAAGTGGCTTCGAGCCCGACTTCGCAGGCGTAGTGCTCGGGGTCGCGCCGGTGCTGCACCAGCGCATGCCCTGCCATGCCTTCGAGCGCGCTGGGCGCGGGCACGAAGCGCAGGTCGAGGTCGCCCGCCTTCGCACCGAAGGCACACAGGGCCTTGACGGAAACGACATGTGCAACCATGGTGGCTGCGTCATGTTGCGGGTTGGAGCGTTCGGGGTCCATCGGTCAACAACTGGATGAATTCACAGTATAGCCACGAGCTCTTCTGGCTCTTCTCCGACAGGGCAACTCCGAGTTATCGGCAAGACTCGATAGGTTTTGCTTACAAATGCGCCTGATGAAAACTCCCACCGCGATCGACCCCGACGACTTCGAGCGTCTGCTGAGCCGCAACCTCAAGCTCCCGCTGATCGGCGGCGTGTTCGGTGCGGTGGTGTTCGTCGGGCTGATCCTCTTCCTGCTGTCGACCATCGGCTGGGTCGAGCACACCGACCGCGTCGCCCGTGTCGCCAGCGAGGTGCAGCACCAGAGCGTCGACATGGAGACCGGCATGCGCGGCTTCCTTCTCACCGGCGACGACACCTTCCTGGAGCCCTACCAGAGCGCCCTGCCCCGCATCAAGGGCGACACGGCCACGCTGCGCAAGCTGGTGTCGGACAACCGCCAGCAGGTGGAACGCGTCGACCGCATCGCCGCCATCCAGAGCAACTGGAACGAGCTGGCCGCCCAGCTGATCGCCGCGCGCCGTGCCGGGCCAGACCCCCAGCTCGAAGTGCGCCTGGGCCAAGGCAAGCGGCTGGCCGACGCCATGCGCGCCGAGTTCACGGCGTTCATGCAAACCGAGCAGACCCTGCGCTTCCAGCGCAACAACGACGCCAACCGCACCGCATGGTGGGTGGTCGGCCTGTTCCTCTTGTTCACGCTGGTCATCACCGCGCTGGCGGCCTACTTCGGCCGGCGCCAGCTGGTGCTGCTGTCCGACAGCTACGACGTGGTGCTGAAGGAGCAGGCCGCGCACGCGGACAGGCTCGCCCAGGAGGCCTGGCTGCGCAGCGCGCAGACCGAGCTGGTGGGAGAACTGGTAGGCGAACTCAGCGCGCCGGACATGGGCCGCAAGATCCTCGCGTTCTTCTCGCGCTACCTGGGCACGTCGGTCGGCGCGATGTATGTGCGCGAGCGCCACGGTCCGCTGCGTCGGGCGGCGAGCTATGGCTTTTCGAGTTCGGCCGAGGCGATGCCGCAGGTCTTTTCCCCCACCGAGAGCCTGGTGGGCCAGGCCGCGGCCGAGCGGCGCCGCATGCTGCTCGACCCGGTCGATGCCGACTACCTGAAGGTCAATTCGGGCCTCGGCGAGATGTCGCCCAAGGCCGTGCTGCTGGTGCCCGTTGCTAGCGGCGGCATGGTCAACGGCGTGGTCGAGCTCGGCCTGCCCGGCACGCTGGACGAGCGCGGCAGCCAGCTGATCGACACGGTGGCCGACGACATCGGCAGCTCGCTGGCAGCGGCGCGCTACCGCGAGCAGTTGCAGGACGTTCTCGCCCAGACCCAGCAGCTCAACGAGGAATTGCAGGTGCAGCAGGAAGAACTGCGCACCGCCAACGAAGAGCTCGAAGAACAGTCGCGCGCCCTGCGCGCCTCGCAGGCCATGCTGGAGAACCAGCAGGCCGAACTGGAGCAGACCAACAGCCAGCTCTCCGAACGCACCGAGGCGCTGGACCAGCGCAACAATGCGCTGCGCCGCGTGCAGCGCGACCTGGAAGACCGCGCCGACGAGCTGCAGCGCGCGAGCCGCTACAAGTCGGAGTTCCTCGCCAACATGTCGCACGAGCTGCGCACGCCGCTCAACAGCGCGCTCATCCTCGCCAAGCTGCTGGGCGACAACCCGCAGGGCAACCTCTCGCTGGAACAGGTGAAGTTCGCGGAGTCGATCTACTCGTCGGGCAACGACCTGCTGGTGCTGATCAACGACATCCTCGACATCGCGAAGGTCGAGGCCGGCAAGCTCGAAGTGGTGCCCGAAGACGTCGCGCTCGCCAAGCTGGCCCGCAGCCTGGAGAGCACCTTCGGCCCGCTGGCGATGCAGAAGAACCTGGGCTTCCGGCTCGAAGTGCGGCCCGACGCACCGGCCTCGCTGGTCACCGACCGGCACCGGGTCGAGCAGATCCTCAAGAACCTGCTGTCGAACGCGCTCAAGTTCACCGACAGCGGCGAAGTGGCGCTGCTGGTCTCGCCGACACCGGACGGCGGCGCCGCCTTCGCGGTCTCCGACTCGGGCATCGGCATCGACGCGCAGCAGCACGAGCTGATCTTCGAGGCCTTCCGCCAGGCCGACGGCACCACCAGCCGGCGCTATGGCGGCACCGGGCTGGGCCTGTCGATCTCGCGCGACCTCACGCAGCTGCTGGGCGGCACGCTCACGGTGCAGAGCGAGCCGGGCCGGGGCAGCACCTTCACGCTGCAACTGCCGGCGAAGGCGCCGCAGGCTTCGCCGGGGGTGCCGCAACAATCGTCGGCGGTCTACACGCCCCGGCCCACACCCGCACCGCCCGCTGCGCCGCACGCGCCGAAGCCCCCTGCCCCGGTGCCCGCACCGCAGTTCGCCGACGACCGCAGCCTTCCGCGCGACCAGGTGCGCCGCGTGCTCGTGATCGAGGACGAGCCGCAGTTCGCGCACATCCTCTACGACCTGGCGCACGAGCTGGGCTACCGCTGCCTGGTGGCGCACGGCGCGGCCGACGGCTTCGAGCTGGCCACGCAGTTCCTGCCCGACGCGATCCTGCTCGACATGCGCCTGCCCGACAGCACCGGGCTCGGCCTGCTGCAGCGGCTGAAAGACTCGCCGCACACGCGCCACATTCCGATCCACGTGGTGTCCGCCGCCGACAACGCGCAGAGCGCGGCGCTGCAGATGGGCGCCATCGGCTATGCGCTGAAGCCGGCCACGCGCGACGAACTGAGGAAGGTGTTCGGCCGGCTCGAGGAGAAGCTCACGCAGAAGGTCAAGGTCGTGCTGCTGGTGGAAGACGACGAGCTGCAGCGCGAGAGCGTCATCCGGCTCATTGGCGACGAGGACATCGAGATCGTTGCCGTCGGCTCCGGCGAGGAAGCGCTGGAGCTGCTGCGCACCCGCGTGTTCGACTGCATGATCACCGACCTGAAGCTGCCCGACATGCAGGGCAGCGAGCTGCTCAAGGCCATGGCGGCCGAGGAGATCGTGTCGTTCCCGCCGGTCATCGTCTACACCGGGCGCAACCTCACGCGCGACGAAGAAGCCGAGCTGCAGCGCTATTCGCGCTCGATCATCATCAAGGGCGCCCGCTCGCCGGAGCGCCTGCTCGACGAAGTGACGCTGTTCCTGCACAAGGTGGAGGCCGAGCTGTCCAGCGAGCGCCGGGGCATGCTGAAGACGGCGCGCGGGCGCGACCGCATCTTCGAGGGCCGCACCATCCTGCTGGTGGACGACGACGTGCGCAACATCTTCGCGCTGACCAGCGCGCTGGAGCAGCGCGGCGCCATCGTCGAGATCGGCCGCAACGGGCGCGAGGCGCTGGAGCGGCTCGACCAGGTCAGCGAGATCGACCTCGTGCTGATGGACGTGATGATGCCGGAGATGGACGGCCTCGAAGCCACGCGCCGCCTGCGCGGCGACCCGCGCTTCGAGAAGATGCCGGTGATCGCCATCACCGCCAAGGCCACCAAGGACGACCGCGAGCAATGCCTTGCCGCCGGCGCCAACGACTACCTCGCCAAGCCGGTGGACCTGGAACGCCTGTTCTCGCTGCTGCGCGTGTGGATGCCGAAGATGGAGCGCCTGTGACCACACGCCCAGGCACATCGCAGGCCGCGCAGACGCCGCCGCTGCATCCGCTGAGCGACACGGAGATCGAGCTGCGCCTGCTGATGGAGGCCATCTATCTGAAGTACAGCTACGACTTCCGCAACTACACCGTGGCTTCGCAGAAGCGCCGCGTGCTGCATGCGCTCGAGCAACTCGGGCTGCCGAGCATCTCGGCGCTGCAGGAGCGGGTGCTGCGCGAGCCCTTGCTGTTCGGCCGGCTGCTGCAGTTCCTGACGATCCCGGTGAGCGAGATGTTCCGCGATCCGGCCTACTTCCTGGCCTTGCGCGAGCACGTGGTGCCGATCCTGCACACCTACCCTTCCGTCAAGGTCTGGGTGGCGGGCTGCAGCACCGGCGAGGAAGTGTTCTCGCTGGCCATCCTGCTGCGCGAGGAAGGCCTGCTCGCGCGCACGCAGATCTACGCCACCGACATCAACCCCGCTTCGCTGGAGAAGGCACGACTGGGCATCTTTCCGCTGGAGGCGATCCGCGGCTACACCGCCAACTACCAGCACGCGGGCGGACGCAGCGCGTTCTCCGACTACTACACCGCCGCCTACGATGCCGCGCGCTTCGACCCTTCGCTGTGCGCCGACGTGATCTTTGCCGACCACAGCCTGGCCACCGACAGCGTGTTCGCGGAAACCCAGCTGGTGTCGTGCCGCAACGTGCTGATCTACTTCAATCGGGAGCTGCAGGACAGGGCGCTGGGCCTGTTCCACGAGTCGCTGTCGCATCGCGGCTTTCTCGGGCTGGGCTCGAAGGAAAGCATCGACTTCTCGGGCTACTCCAACCGTTTCGACACGCATGCGCGTGCCGAGCGCATCTACCGCAAGGCCACATGAACCGCCACCTTCGCTCACCCGTTCGCAAGCGCGTGGACGCCGTGGTGCTCGGCGCCTCGGCCGGCGGCATCGATGCGCTCTCCGCGCTGCTGCACGGGCTGCCCGCCAGTTGGCGCATTCCGATGGCGGTGGTGCTACACCTGCCCGAGGGGCACGAGAGCCACCTCGCCGAGATCTTCGCGCAGCGCCTGCCGATTCCAGTGCACGAAGCCGCCGACAAGATGCCGCTGGCGGCCGGCAGCCTTTACTTCGCGCCGCCCGGCTATCACCTGTCGATCGAGCGCGACCGCAGCTTCTCGCTGAGCTGCGAGCCGCCGGTGCTGTTCTCGCGGCCGTCCATCGACGTGCTGATGGCCTCCGCCGCCGACGCCTACGGCCCCGCCCTCGCGGGCTTTCTGCTGACCGGCGCGAACGACGACGGCGCCGAAGGCCTGCGCCGCATCCATCTGGCCGGCGGGCTCACCGCCGTCCAGGAACCGAAAGAAGCACAGATTCCCACCATGCCCCAAGCCGCCATCGCGCGCCACGTTCACGACTACGTGCTCCCCCTGCGCGAACTGCGCACCTTGCTGCTTCAACTGGAGGCCGCCCATGAACATTGACGTCCAAAGCAAGCTGCTGATCGTCGATGACCTGCCGGAAAACCTGCTGGCGCTGGAGGCGCTGATCCGAGCGCCTGGGCGCATCGTGTACCGCGCCGCTTCGGCCGACGCCGCGCTCGCGCTGCTGCTGGAACATGAATTCGCGCTCGCCATCGTCGACGTGCAGATGCCCGGCATGAACGGCTTCGAGTTGGCCGAGCTGATGCGCGGCACCGAGCGTACGCGGCACATTCCCATCATCTTCGTGAGCGCGGCCGGGCGCGAACTGAACTACGCCTTCCAGGGCTACGAGAGCGGCGCGGTCGACTTCCTGCACAAGCCGCTGGACCCGCACGCGGTGGTCAGCAAGGTGCACGTGTTCGTCGACCTGTACCGGCACCGCAAGGCGCTGCGGCACGAGATGGAGTCGCTCGCCGCCGCGCACCGCAAGCAGGAAGAGCTGGTGCAGCAGCTGCAGCAGACGCAGCACGAGCTGGAGCGCGCGGTGCGCATGCGCGACGACTTCATGTCGATGGTGTCGCACGAGCTGCGCACGCCGCTCAACACGCTGTACCTCGAGGCGCAGCTGCGGCAGCTGCACCTGTCCAAGGGCAACTTCGCCAACTTCGCGCCCGAGCGGCTGCCCGCGATGATCGAGCGCGACCAGCGGCAGATTCGCAACATGGTGCGGCTGATCGACGACATGCTCGACGTCACGCGCATGCGGCGCGATGCGCTGTCGATCAAGACCGAGCCGGTCGACCTCGCCGCGCTGGCACGCGCAGTAGTGGAAAACCTGCGCCAGCAAGCCGAGGCCGCGGGCTCGGCCATCACGCTCATGGCACCCACCGAACTGCGCGGCGTGTGGGACGAGTTCCGCATCGAACAGGTGCTGACCAACCTGCTGACCAATGCGCTGCGCTATGGCGGCGGCAAGCCGGTCGAGATGATGGTGCAGCAGATGGGGGGCACCGCCCAGGTGGCCGTGCGCGACCAGGGCATCGGCATCGCGCCCGAAGACCAGGAGCGCATCTTCAAGCAGTTCGAGCGCACCAAGGACAGCCGCAAGCACGCGGCCGGGCTGGGCCTCGGCCTGTACATCACGCACAAGATCGTGAGCCTGCATGGTGGACAGATCGGCGTGGAAAGCGCGCCGGGCGAAGGCTCGCGCTTCGTGGTCGACCTGCCGCTCGAGCCGCCCGCCATACTTCCCTCTTCAACCTGAAGGAAAGAACCCCCTCGTGAACGTGCTGATCGTCGACGACAACAAGGCCGCGGCCGACCTGCTGCAGGAATTGCTGGGCCTGTTCGGCCACACCGCGCGCTGCACCTACACGGCCCAGCAGGCGCTGGACGCGGCCGCCGCCGAGAGCTTCGATGCCGCGCTCATCGACCTCACGCTGCCCGATTTCCCGGGCACCGAGGTAGCGCGGCGGCTGCGCGCCAGCACCGCCCAGGGCACGCCGAAGCTGCTCATCGCGATCTCGGGTTTTTCGGCGGAGGACACGGGCGGCGAGACGGCCGAAGGGCTGTTCGACCACCACCTGCAGAAGCCGATCGACATCGACAGGCTCGGTGGCCTCCTGGCGCAGGGCTGAGCGCGGCAGCCCCCGCACGCCGGTGGGCCGGCTAGTGGTAAACCACTATCGGTAAATTGGTGAACCACTTTTAGACTGGCTCACCACATGGCCACCATCCACGAACTCCCCCGCCTGCCTGCGACCGAGCTGGATTCCGACCGCTCCTACCAGAAGCTCGCCGCCAGCATTGCCGCCCTCATCACCGAAGGCGAATTCAAGGTGGGCGACCGCCTGCCGTCCGAACGCGCACTGGCCGACCGCTTCAGCGTGAGTCGCACGCTGGTGCGCGAGGCCATCATCGTGCTGGAGATCCAGGGCAACGTCGAAGTGCGCGGCGGCTCGGGCATCTATGTCTGCGCGCCAGCACCCGGCGCGGTGGCACCCGCCTCGGCCTACACCCTGTCACCCGGCCCGGGCCCCTTCGAGCTGCTGCGCGCGCGCTGCCTGATCGAGGCCGAGATCGCGGCGGTGGCCGCCGAGAGCCGCAAGGACAGCGACCTCGACCGCATCTACAGCGCGCTGGCCGAGATGCGCGAGAACATGCACGACAAGGAGGCCAACGAAGCGGCCGACCGCCTGTTCCACCTGCGCATTGCCGAATCGACCGGCAACAGCGTGCTGCTGCAGATGGTGACCGCGGTGTGGGACCACACCAAGGCCCCGATCTGGTCGCAGCTGGAAGCCCACTTCCACACCCCGGCGCTGCGCCGCGCCTCGCAGGACGACCACCAGCGTGTGTTCACCGCCCTGCTGGAGCGCGACGCCGACGCGGCTCGCAAGGCCATGCGCGCGCACATCGAGCGCGTGATCAGCGAATTCGCGCAAGCCTGGCGCTGAGCAGGCACCCGGCGTCCGGCCTCCCGGCCGGCGCCACCCGAACCACGGAGACAAGACCATGAGATCCACCGTCCTTCGGCGATGCCGCATCGCCGCGCATTGCTTCGCCCTGACATTGCTGGCCGCCACCGCGGGCGGCGCGTCCGCCCAGCCGGCACCCAGCGCCAGCCCGCGCATCGACGCCATCCGCAAGGCCGGCGAGTTGCGTGTGGGCGTGCTGCAGAACGCCCCCTGGCTGATGGAAAACACCACCGGCCAGGGCGAGCCGTGGAGCGGCCCGGCCTGGCTGCTGGCCAACGAATATGCACGGCTGCTGGGCGTGAAACTGCGCACCGTGCCGGTCTCGCACGAGACCAAGGTGCCGGTGCTCGCGGCCAACCAGGTCGACATGACCATCAGCCCGCTGGGCGAAACGCCCGAGCGGCTCAAGGTGGTCGACTTCGTCATCTACTCCGCCACCAGCGTATGCATGTTCGGCCGCGCCGACAACGCGAAGCTGAGCAAGGCCGCCACCGTGGACGACCTCAACCAGCCCGACGTGACCATCGCCTACTTCACCGGCGGCGCCGAGGAAGGCTGGGTCAAGGAGCGCTTTCCGAAGGCGAAGCTGCGCGCCGTCGCAAGCTCGGGCGCCACCGCGCCCATCGAGGAAATCATGGCGCGCCGCGCCGACGCCGCGCCGATCAACCGGGTGCCCTGGGTCGGCCTGCAGCAAAAGGTCAAGGGCCTGGCCGTGCTGCCGAAGGACAACAACTGCCAGTCGAGCACCGAGAAGGCATCGCCCGTCGGGCTCGCGGTGGACAAGAACCAGCCCGCGTACCTGAACTGGTTGCGCGAGGTCGCCAAGGCGCAGAAGGCGCGGCTCGACGCCGACGAGGCCCGCATCGTCGGCACGCTCAAGTGAGCATGAATCCCAGCAGCATCAGGAGATAGACAGCATGACGAAGATCAAGACCTTCCTGGCACGCGCATCGCGCGGTGCCACGCTCGCGGCGGCCCTCGCGGCCATGGGCTCGACGGCCCTGGCGCAGACGCCGCCCGCACCGGGCGCCAGCCCACGCATCGACGCCATCCGCAAGGCCGGCGTGCTGCGCGTCGGCGTGGTCAACAACCCGCCCTGGCTGGTACAGAACACCAGCGGCGACGGCGAGGACTGGGCCGGCCCGTCGTGGATGCTGGGCAAGGAATTCGCCAAGCTGCTCGGGGTGAAGATGATGCCGGTGCCGGTGAGCCACGAGACCAAGGTGCCCGCACTGGTGGCCAACCAGATGGACATCATGATCGGCCCGCTGAACCAGACGGCCGAGCGCGCGAAGATCATCGACTTCGTCACCTTCTCCAGCACCGGTGTGTGCATGTTCGGCCGTGCCGACAACCCGAAGTTCACCAGCGCGAAGACGCTGGACGACTTCAACAAGCCCGAGGTCACTATCGCCTACTTCTCGGGCGCCGGCGAAGAGCCGCTGGTGCGCCAGCAGTTCCCCAAGGCCAAGCTGCGCGGCGTGGCCAATTCGGGCTCGGTCGCACCCATCGAGGAAGTGATGGCCGGGCGCTCCGACGTCGCGCCGCTCAACCGCATGCTGTGGCCCAACATCAGCAAGAAGGTGAAGGGGCTGGCCGCATTCCCGAAAGAAAACGACTGCCAGGACAGCAAGATCTTCGAGATCCAGTCCGGCATGGGCGTGGCCAAGGAGCAGCAGGTGTACCTCGACTGGCTGCGCTCGGTGGCGCAGCGCATGCAGCCCGCGCTGACCGCGGAAGAGCGGCGCATGACGCAGAACCTCAAGTGAGCTGAGCGCCCTCGGGCGCTCCCTCCGTCCCCATCGAAGCCTTTCGGGCCGCCGCCATCGGCGCGGCCCGCGGGAACCCCTTTGCCCATCATTTCGAGATCTTCACCATGTTGAATTGCCAGATCCACGGTGCCCGCGACCTGCGCGTGGAAGACGTGCCCATTGAAGCGCTGTCGCCCACGCAGGTGCGCGTCGGCGTCAAGGCCGTGGGCATCTGCGGCTCCGACCTGCACTACTACCAGCACGGCCGCGTCGGCGACTTCCTGATTCGCGCCCCGCTCACGCCGGGCCATGAAGCCTCGGGCCAGGTGCTGGAAGTGGGCGCGCAAGTCACGTCGGTGCGCGCCGGCGACCGCGTGGCGCTCAACCCCTCGCGCACCTGCGGCCACTGCCGCTTCTGCCGCATGGGCGCCTCCAACCATTGCGAGAACGTGCACTTCTTCGGCAGCGCGAGCAAGTGGCCCCACATGCAGGGCGCGATGCGCGAGCAGGTGGTGGTGGAAGCGAGCCAGTGCGTGCCGGTGCCCGAGAACCTGTCGTTCGAACTGGCCGCCTTCGGCGAGCCGCTGGCGGTGGCGCTGCACGCGGTGAAGGAGGCGGGCTCGCTGCTCGGCAAGACGGTGATGGTGATCGGCACCGGCCCCATCGGCGCGCTGATCCTCATGGCCGCGAAACTGGCGGGCGCGAGCCGGCTGATCGCGGTGGACATCCAGGACCAGACGCTGGCCGCGTGCACCCGCGTGGGCGCCACGCAGACCATCAACGCCGCGAAGGACCCGTCGGCGCTGGACGCACTGGCCGAAGGCAAGGGCCAGGTCGACGTGAGCTTCGAGGTGTCGGGCAACTACGCGGGGCTGGCCAACTGCATCCGGCTGACGCGCCCGCGCGGCACCGTCGTGCAGGTGGGCACGCTCAACGGCAGCAGCGATGGCTGCCCGTTCAACCAGATCATGGTGAAGAGCCTCACCTACGTAGGCACGTTCCGCTTCGTCGACGAGTACGCATGGGCGGTCGACTACCTGAGCCGCGGCGTGCTCGACGTGTCGCCGCTGCTGACCGACGCACTGCCGGTGGCGCGCGTGCACGAGGCCTTCGCGCTGGCCGCCGACCGGCAGCGCGCCATGAAGGTGATGGTCACGTTCTGAAGAACGCGGCCGCCCTTTCCTTCATCACCTGACGGAGGTTCTTCCCATGAACTTCGATTTTTCGCCCATCGCGGACAACTGGCGCTTCTTCACCAGCGGCCTGGGCATGACCGTGCTGCTGAGCATCGTCAGCGCGGCCACGAGCCTGCTGGCCGGGCTCGTGATTGCGCTGCTGCGGCTGTACGGCCCGCGCTGGCTGCGGCCGCTGCTGGTCTTCTACATCGACTCGATGCGCGCCATTCCGGTGCTCGTGGTGCTGATCTGGATCTACTTCGCGTTCCCGATCATCGCGAACGTGACCTTCCCGCCTTTCTGGGCGGCGCTGGTCGCACTCACGCTGCACATCGCGGCCTACGCGGCGGAGGTGATCCGCGCCGGCATCGAGTCGATCCGGCCGGGCCAGACGCGCGCCGCGCTGGCGCTGGGCATGTCGCGCGCACAAATCTTGCGCAAGGTGCTGCTGCCGCAGGCCATCGTGCGGATGCTGCCGGCCTTCGGCTCGATCCTCACCATCGCCATCAAGGACACGGCCATCGCCACCGTGATCGCGGTGCCCGAACTGATGCACCGCGCCGAAACCGTGGCCGGCCAGAGCTATCGGCCGGTGGAGGTGTTCACCGCGGTGATGGTGGCGTACTTCTGCATCCTGTTCCCCGTGACGCGGGGCGTGGACCGGCTCTACCGCCGCTTCGCGCACCTCGGCCGCTCCTAGGAAAGACACGCCATGACATTCGATTGGTCCGTGATCTGGACGCACCGCGCCGCGCTGCTCGAAGGCGCCGCCCTCACGGTGGGGCTGACGGTGGTCACCATGCTGCTGGCGGTGCCGGGCGGCATCGTGCTCGCGCTGATGCGCCTGTCGCCCAACAAGCTGCTGCAGTCGGCCTCGCTCGGCTTCGTGGAGTTCTTTCGCAACCTGCCGCTGATCCTGATCATCTACTGGGCCTTCTACGTGATGCCCATGGCCTTCGACGTGCAGTTCTCGGCCATCACCACCGCGCTCGTGGCGCTGGTGCTGAACGTCGCGGCCTACAACGCCGAGACCTTCCGCGCGGGCATCAACTCGATCCGCAAGGGGCAGATGGAGGCCGCGCTCGCCATCGGCATGTCGCGCCGGCAGGCGATGTTCAAGGTGGTGATTCCGCAGGCCGCGCGCCGCATCCTTCCGGTGATCGCGAGCACCTGGATCTCGCTGTTCAAGGACACCTCGCTGGTCTCGGTCATCGCAGTGAGCGAGCTTGCCTACACCTCGATGCAGATCCGCGCGCAGACCTTCCGCGTGCTGGAAATGCTCACCGCCATGGCCGTCATCTACTGGCTCATGGGCTACCCGCAAGCCAAGCTGGTGGACTGGATCCACCGCAAATACGGAGTCAAGGAATGAACGCAGCCACCCCCACCGCTCTTTCCCCGGCGCGCAAGAACGCCGACCAGCCGCCCGTGCTGGTGTATGAGAACGTCCGCAAGCTGTACGGCGACTTCGTGGCGCTGCGCGGCGTGTCGCTGCAGGTGCACAAGGGCGAGGTGATGTGCCTGATCGGCCCGTCGGGCTCGGGCAAGTCGACCCTGCTGCGTTGCACGAACGCCCTGGAGACCATCGACGGCGGGCGCGTGCTGGTCGACGGCGTGGCGCTGCCCACGCAGGAATCGCAGGTGCGCAAGGTGCGCCAGCGCATGGGCATGGTGTTCCAGAGCTTCGAGTTGTTCCCGCACAAGTCGGCGCTCGACAACGTGGCGATGGGCCCGGTCACCGTGCTCGGCATGTCCGAAGCGAAGGCCCGGGAACGCGCGAAGGTGCTGCTTGAAAAAGTCGGCCTGGCCGACAAGGCCGGCAACTTCCCGGCCAACCTTTCAGGCGGCCAGCAGCAGCGCGTGGCCATTGCCCGGGCGCTGGCGATGGAGCCCGAGGTGATGCTGTTCGACGAACCCACCTCGGCGCTCGACCCCGAGACCGTCGGCGAAGTGCTGAGCGTGATGCAGAAGCTCGCGCAGGAAGGCATGACCATGATCGTGGTAACCCACGAAATGGGCTTCGCGCGGCGCGTGGCCGACTGGGTGGTGGTATTCGAGGCCGGCGCCATCATCGAACAGGGCCCGCCCACGCAGATCTTCGACAACCCGACGGTGGAGCGCACCCGCGACTTCCTCGGTCACCTCGGCTGGAACGGCTGAACCCCACACCCCCTCAAGTCACGCATCATGAAAATCACCAACGCACGCGTCATCGTCTGCAGCCCGGGCCGCAACTTCGTCACCCTGAAGATCGAAACCGATGAAGGCCTCACCGGCATCGGCGACGCCACGCTCAACGGCCGCGAGCTGTCCGTGGCGGCTTACCTCACGGAGCACGTCATTCCCTGCCTGATCGGGCGCGACGCGCATCAGATCGAGGACATCTGGCAGTACCTCTACAAGGGCGCCTACTGGCGCCGCGGCCCGGTGACCATGACCGCCATTGCGGCGGTCGACACCGCGCTGTGGGACATCAAGGCCAAGGCCGCCAACATGCCGCTGTACCAGCTGCTCGGCGGCAAGAGCCGCACCGGCGTGATGGTGTACGGCCACGCCAACGGCCGCGACATCGAACAGACGGTGGACGAGGTGCTGCGCTACAAGTCCGAGGGCTACCAGGCCATCCGCGCGCAAAGCGGCGTGCCGGGCCTGGAGAAGGTGTACGGCGTGGGCCGCGGCACCATGTTCTACGAGCCGGCCGATTCCGACCTGCCGAGCGAGCACGACTGGTCGACCGCCAAGTACCTGGAACACACGCCCAAGCTGTTCGACGCGGTGCGCAGCGCTGTGGGCCCCGACATCCACTTGCTGCACGACGTGCACCACCGCCTCACGCCCATCGAGGCCGGGCGGCTGGGCAAGTCGCTGGAGCCCTTCAACCTGTTCTGGATGGAAGACGCCACGCCGGCCGAGAACCAGGAAGCCTTCAGGCTGATCCGCCAGCACACGACCACGCCGCTGGCTGTGGGCGAGATCTTCAACAGCATCTGGGACTGCAAGGACCTGATCGAGAACCAGCTGATCGACTTCATCCGCACCACGGTGGTCCACGCGGGCGGCATCACGCAGCTGCGCCGCATCGCCGACCTGGCCTCGCTCTACCAGGTGCGCACGGGCTGCCACGGTGCGACCGACCTCTCCCCGGCCTGCATGGGCGCGGCGCTGCACTTCGACATGTGGGTGCCGAACTTCGGCATCCAGGAGTACATGCGCCACACCGATGAAACCGATGCGGTGTTCCCGCACGCCTACAGCTTCGCCAACGGCATGCTGCATCCGGGCGAGGCGCCGGGCCATGGCGTGGACATCGACGAGAAGCTGGCCGCCAAGTACCCGTACCAGCGCGCCTACCTGCCGGTGAACCGGCTGCAGCACGACGGCACGCTGTGGAACTGGTGAGCGGGGCAAGCGCCATGGCACGCCTGCATCCCGGTACCCTGCCCTCGCTGCCCGCCGACGTGGCGAAGCCGCGCTATGACCGCGAGGCGCTGCAGGCCGGCATCGTGCACCTTGGCGTGGGCGCCTTTCACCGCGCACACCTCGCGGTCGTCAACGAGGCGGCGCTGCATGCCAGCGGCGACCTGCGCTGGGGCACGGTGGGCGTGTCGCTGCGCGCAGCCGACACGCGCGATGCGCTGATGTCGCAGAGCGGCCTCTACACGCTGGCACTGCGCGATGCGGCCGACGACGGCAGCCCGCGCGAGGCACTGCAGGTGGTGGGCAACCTGCTCGACGTGCTCGTGGCGCCGGAAGACCCGCAGGCCGTGCTCGAACGCCTCGCCCATCCGGACACGCGCATCGTCACCCTGACGATCACCGAGAAGGGCTACCACCACGATCCGGCCACCGGCGCGCTGCGGCTGGACGATGCGGACATCGCGCACGATCTCGCGCACCCGGAAGCGCCGCGCACGATGGCCGGATTCGTCGTGCATGCGCTGAACCTGCGCCGCGGGTGCGGGCTGCCGCCCGTCACGCTGCTGTCCTGCGACAACCTGCCCGCGAACGGGGACACGTTGCGCGGCATCGTGCTGGCCTTTGCGCAGCAGGTCGACGGCGCGTTGCACGGCTGGATCGACGCGCACTGCAGCTTCCCCAATTCGATGGTCGACCGCATCGTGCCGCGAACCACCGACGCCGACCGCGAACGCATCTCCGTGCGCCTCGGTGCCGAGGATGCATGGCCGGTGATCGGCGAGCCTTTTCTCGAATGGGTGGTGGAAGACCGCTTCGCCCACGGGCGCCCCGACTGGGCCGCGGGTGGCGCGCGCTTCGTCGAACATGCGGAACCGTTCGAGCGGCTGAAGCTGCGCATGGTCAACGGCAGCCATTCGGCGCTTGCCTACCTGGGTGCGATGGCGGGCTTTCGCACGGTGGACAGCGCGATGGCGGAGCCGGCCTTGCGCAACTTCATCGATGCGCTGATGCGAGAAGAGATCGCCCCCACGCTGCCGGCCATGCAAGGCCTCGACCTGGACAGCTATCGCGCGCGCTTGCTGCAGCGCTTCTCGAACCCAGCGCTGCAGCACCAGACGAAGCAGATCGCAATGGACGGCTCGCAGAAGCTGCCGCAGCGCCTGCTCGGTACGGTGCGCGACCGGCTCGCCGCCAAGCAACCGATCGACCGGCTCGCGCTCGCCGTCGCCGCGTGGATTCACTACCTGCGCGGCGCGGACGAGACCGGTGCCACGCACGACATCCAGGACCCGCTGGCCGATGCACTGGCTCAACGGCTCGTGCAAGCCGATGCGGCACCGTCGATACAGGAGCGCGTGGCCTTTTTCGCGGAGTTCGCGCCAGTCTTCGGCGAGCTTGGCGGCGAACCGCGATTCGTGGCGACGGTGGCGCGCCACCTGGGCGTGCTCGAGACGCACGGCGTGCTCGGCACCCTGGCCGTCTTCGACACGACGGCCGGCGGCTGACCGTCCGGCTCCGCGGCGGCACCTCAGCGCTTCTTGCGGCGCCCCTTGTAGGCGGGCATGGCCTCATAGCGGTACACGCGGAACCCGTCCTTCTGCATGAAGCTGACCGGCTCCCAGCCGCGTGCCAGCGCGCAGTCGGTGATCTGCGCCATCTGCACGCCAAGGTAGTCCTGCAGGCTGTCGGCCACCGCGAGTTCGAACTTCTTGAGTTCGCGGTCCAGCGACTCCACCGCCGCGATGGCGGCCTCGACCCTGGTGAAGGGGCGCACGTGCGTCACCCCCTTGCTGCGCGCCGCGGTGGGCTCATTCGCGGGGTGCTCGGCGCTGAAGTTCACGCTGGCCCCACCTTCCATGCCGTTGAGGCCACCGATGGCACCCATGCTGCTCACTGCGTTCATGCAACGACCCGGCTCGCGCAGCCGGCCTCGAACTGTTCCACCATGTTCCTCGCTCCTACGGCGTTTCAACGCCGGTCGAGCGATACAAGGCAAGCAGCATGCCCTGTGAAAAACCGACTGGCAGGCATTCAAAAACCAGCGCCTTCGCCACACAAATGTGTACTTGCGTGACTTTTTGGTCACTTCCCAAAACAAAATTGGCATGCCAATGTGCATGCCGCTGCATCAAGCCTTGGGGCAGCGGCCGCGCAGCGTCAACGCGCGATCTCTCGGCGCGACAGCATCACATCGCCGCTGTTCGTGTTGAAGGCGATGGTCGGCGCGCTGACATCGCTGAGTGGCGCGCCCAGCCCGATCTCGCCGCGCCCGTGCAGCACGCATTCCTCGCGCCGCAGGGCGATCTCGGTGCTTGGCCCGCCGTTGCCGTGGAAGCGCACCCAGGTGCCATAGGTGCTGACGTCGATCAGCACACAGCTGCCCTGTCGCAACTCGATGCGCGCATGCAGCCGCGAGACGCGCGGATCGTTGACCACGAATTGCGCGTCGTTGACGCGCCCGAGGTGGATCGGGAGTTCTTCGGTACGGAACATCGAACGAACGTCGAGCCAGGCCAGTTCGATCTGGCCGAAGGTGGAGTCCGGCATCCGCAGCGGAGCGAGCGTCGCAGGCACGGTGAGGAAGGTCGTCACCTCCTCCTGCCAGTCGATACGGTGCACCACCGACATCTCGCTGCGGCCGCGGATGTTGATGAGCCCCAGGTCGCGGTGCTGCACCGTG
This sequence comes from Variovorax sp. Root411, assembly GCF_001425205.1. Lineage (GTDB taxonomy): Bacteria > Pseudomonadota > Gammaproteobacteria > Burkholderiales > Burkholderiaceae_C > Variovorax. The sequence continues at coordinate 328,412 of NZ_LMDW01000016.1, read as the reverse complement.
CCTTCGCGCAATTGCGAGATGACGGCGTCGGTCACCCAGATCTGGCCGGGGCCGGCCAGGTCGCTCAGGCGCGAGGCCAGGTTGACGGCGTCGCCGTAGCAGTCGCCCTCGACCTCGACCACCTCGCCACTGGCCACGCCGATCTGCAGCGCCATGCGCAACGGCACAGGCCACGCGAGCAGCCGCTTCTGGTGATAGCGCTGCAGTTCGACGACGGCGTGCGTGGCGGCAGCACCGCTGGAGAAGATGGCGAACACGCCGTCTCCGAGCGACTTCACCACCCGACCGCCGTGCGCCTGGCACACGCCGCCGATCCATTGCGTCAGCCGCGTCACCGTTTCCGTGGCCCGCGCATTCCCCATGGCCTCGAAGACTCTCGTGCTCCCCGTCAAGTCCGCGAACACGACTGTGGAATTGACACCCATATTGTTGTGATTCTCGATTTCTCTATCGCAGGTTGTGAACGTTCAGGCTCTCTACCTTCCTCCGCAAGCAGCTCTCTTGGCTATATCCATTCACGCACAGATGAAACGGCGTGCGCCCTCTTCGTGTTGACCGCTTGGTATACCCCGCCGGGAACGGGGCAGGCATATCAGGGTCTTTTGGCCGCTTGTAGTACTTTTGAAAACAAAACACAACGACGGCGAAAACACTAAGTAAAGGGTGTTGTTTACAAACAAGAAACATCGTTTCAGATCTTGTGGAACTCGTAACTGAGGCTTAAGGTAGCGGCCGTCCTGGCTTCCCACACGCATCCCGTCCATGCTTCTCCGCCTCCTTCGCCTGCTGAACGTACCCGGCTCCGGATCCCGCCAGGCGACGGAGAGCCAGCTGGGGCGCATTCGCACCGCAATGCTGTCGGTGCTTCAGGGCCATGGCGGCCACTCGGTGCAGCGCGTCAGCCAACGCGTGCGCTTCGCGGCCGACGTCGAGGCACTCTGGTACCTGCGCCAGGACGTGATGATGGCGCTGAGTGCCATTGACGGCGAAACCGCCGCACGCCGCCAGATGAAAGCCATCAACAGCATGTTCAAGGGCGGATTGCCGGGCTCGATGGGGCCTCGCGCGCATCAGCGCTTTACCAGCAACAACAGCTGAAGCTGCGGCGGCCCTTCGGGGCCGTTTTTCTTTTTTCGCTTTCTTCTCCCTGCCCGTGGTCAATGGGCGTGTTGATGATCATGTTCGTGGTGGTGCCCATGCGCCGACGCGTGCAAGTGGCCCCATACGAGGAAGACGTCGCGCCCTTGCGCCGCCATCGACACCTTCGCACCCACCGGCAGCAGCACCTTCGTCGGCACGTGGCCGAATGGCAGGCCCGCCAGCACGGGCACCTTGAGCGATGCGCGCAGCCGGTCGATCACCGTGTCAAGGCCAAAGCCGCGGTCGTAACCCGGCACCTTGCGGATGCCGGTGAACTGCCCGAACACGATGGCACGCTGGCGCGCCAGCACGCCGGCCATCTTCAACTGGTCGAGCATGCGTTCGATGCGGTACGGATGCTCGTTGGTGTCCTCGATGAAGAGCACGCCCTTGTCGACCGCGGGAAAGTACGGCGTGCCGAGCAGGCTGGCCAGCACGCAGAGGTTGCCGCCCCACAGCACTGCGTCCTGCACGGGCTTGAATTTCAGGTCGGCATCGCGCACCGGCATGCGCCAGCCGGTGCCTTCGCCCTGCCCGCTCACGAGGTCGTCGAAGCAGGCTTCCATGATGTCGTCGGGGCCGGCCTCGGCGCCGAAGTCTTCGCCGAGCGCAGGGCCCGACCAGCTCACGGCGCCGGTCTTGACCAGCAACGCGCTCTGCAGCGCAGTGAAGTCGCTGCAGCCGACGAACTCGGTGCCCTTGTCGATGGCCTTGGCCACGGCTTTGTACGGAATGGCATCGAGGATGCGCGTGAGGCCGTAGCCGCCGCGCGCGATGAGCGCGACGTCGGCACCGCTCGCTGCCGCGCGCGAAATCGCGGCCAGCCGCGTGGCGTCGTCGCCCGCGAAGCGTTGGTGCGCCGAGAGTGCCGCCTCGTCGATTTCGACTTCATGGCCCAGTGCCTCGAGCCGCTTCACGCCGCGCCGGAAGGCGGCCTTGTCGCGGACCGCGCTGGCGGGGGAATAGATATAGATGTGTTTGCTCACGTGTTCGAGTATCCCATTGCGTTTCGTGCCTGCAGCACGAACGTTCGGGCTTGCGCCAGCGCAGGCCCGGACGACGTGGCGATGGGGCCGAGCGCGCGCAGCGCGGCTTCGTAGCCCCGATCGGGGAAAGGCGCGCGCCATGCGCCCTCGATTTGCTCGCCGCCGTCGGGCGCGAGCAGCATCGCCGCGAAACGGCCGGGCGCCGCGGCCTGCAGCAGCGCGGCCAGGTCGGTCGCGGCCGCGCTGTGGGCGAGCACCATCGCACCGGGCTGCACGCGATCCAGCCATTCGAGCAGCACGTCGCGGTGCCATTCAAAGCGATGCGGCGTTTCGCGCTTTGGCTTGTCGCTCTTGCCGAAGCCGATCAGGTCGGGCACGAGCGTGCGCAGCCCGGGCAGACCCACGAGGTGCCGAAAGAAGTAGCCCCATTCGCCCGGGCCGTGCAGGCACAGGCAGCATGCCGCTTCGCCCTCACCGCCTTCATCGACGTAGTGCATGCGCCAGCCCTGCTGGCTCTGCAGGTCCTGCACGTGGTGCGGCGCGAAGGCGTAGCCGGCCAGCGCGTCGAAGCGCTCCTGCGGCGTGCGCAACGCGTCGTCGCGCAAGGGTTCGGCCTGCGCGCGCGCGGCGCTCCGGCGCTGCTGGAAGAAGGCCTGCAGCACGGCGGCGCACTGCTGCGCCAGCACACCGCCTTGCACCAGCGTGTGATGGTTCAGCCGGGGTTCGGCGAAGAGATCGAGCACCGAGCCGGCTGCACCGGTCTTTGGGTCCGCAGCGCCGTACACGACGCGCGCCAGGCGCGAATGCAGCATCGCCCCCGAGCACATCGCGCAAGGTTCCAGCGTGACGAACAGTTCGCAGCCATCGAGCCGGTAGTTGCCGAGCGCGGCGGCGCCGGCGCGTAGCGCGTTGATCTCGGCATGCGCGCTGGGATCGTGCTGCGCGACCGGCGTGTTGCGGCCCGTCGCGATCAGCTGGCCGTCCTTGACCAGCACAGCGCCGACGGGCACCTCGCCTGCCTCGGCGGCAAGCTGCGCCTCGGCGAGCGCAAGCGCCATCCAGTGCGCGTCGCCCGGCATTGGCGCGGGAATGGCCTCAGTTGTCATCCGGCATCTGGCGCGCCTTGGCCGCCGCGTCGAGCGCTTCCTTGACCTGCTGCTGCACCTGTTGCGCATTCACAGGCGCTTCGCCTGCTGGTGCAGCAACGCCGGGCACGGCCGGCCGCGAAGAAGAAGCCATGCTCGTCATCTGCTTTTTCGCAACCAGCCCGGCGATCACGAGTGCCAGCACGAGGCCGATGAGCCCGAATCCGCGCATCTCAGCGTTCCTCCGCCACGGGCGCATCGGCCGTCATGCCGAGCCGGCCCATCCACACGGCAAGCGCCTGCTCGTCCGGCGTGCCTGCGCTGTAGACCGCGTGCATCGCGGCATGCGACTCGCGGCGATGCTGGTTGAGCTTGACTTTGCATTGCAGCGCCGTCACGCGCAACTCGAAGCCCGTGATGCCGGCCAGCATCTTGAGCTGGAACTCCTCGCCCAGGTCGCGCCACTGCTGCGCATAGGCAGGCTCGTGGTCGCCGATGAGTTTCTTGAGCAGCGCGTCCTTGTCCACAGGCTCCTCGATCAGCCGGGCCTCGACGGTGCAGTGCACGGCGAGGTAGTTCCAGGTCGGCACGCGGGCCAGGTCGGGGTACACCGAAGGCGAAAGGTACGAATGCGGACCGAGGAAGGTGACGACCGCCTGGGGTCGCGCCTGCAGGTAGCGCCAGTGCGGATTGGGCTTGGCGCAATGCCCCAGCAGCACCAGTTCGTCGCCTCCGCGCGGCTCGGCCACCAGCGGCAGGTGCGTGACGTACGGCAGCCCGTCGTCGTCGTTCGAGATCAGGCTCGCGAATGGGTGCGAGCGCATCAGCTCCAGCGCGATGGACGGATCCTTGGCATTGAACTGCGGGGGCATGTACATGGGCGTTTTTCCTCGTGGCGAGGCCCGATTGTCCCCGAGCCGCCCCTATCTTGTACGCGGCGCCTCCAGGAGTTTCACCATCGCGGCGTAGCCGCGCGCCTTGGCCAGCTGCAGCGGCGTGTTGCCCTGGCGGTCGGCCAGTTTTAGGCTGGCGCCGGCATCGATCAGCGCGGCCAGCGTGCGCTGGTGGCGCGGGCCGCCATCGCCGAGCACGATGGATTCGATCACGGCCGTCCAGTGCAGGTTGTTGACGTGGTCGAGCGGCGCACCGGCCGAGATCAACCGCCGCACCACCTCGTCGTGCCCGAGGTGTGCGGCCGCGATCAGCGCGGTGCCGTCGTAGCGGCTCGTGGTCTGCCCGGCCTTGGCGCCAAGCGACAGCAGCAGCGAAAGCGTCGGCGTGTCATCGGCCACCGACGCGATGGTGACCGCGTCGTAGCGGTCGTCGTCGAGCAGATCGAGGTTGGCGCCGGCCTTGGCCAGCAGCTTGATCGCCTCGCGCTGCCGCGCATGCGTGGCGACATGCAGCGGCGTGCGGCCACGCGTGTCGCGCGCATCGAGGTTGGCGCCCGAGGCGGCCAGCGCCTTCAGCTTCTGCAGGTCGCCATGCCATGCGGCCTGGTGCAGTCCTTCGTAGGCCAGCACCTCCGCTGCCAGCGGCGGCACCTGGGCGAGCGCACTGACCGGCACGCCCAACCCGAGCGTTATCGCCATCACACCCGGCCAGATGCCGCACGCCTTCATCAGAGCAGGCCCTTGACCTTTTCCAGCGCCGCGTTGGCGCACTGGTCGTCGAGGTGGCCGCCGGGTGCGCCGCCCACACCGACCGCGCCGATCACTTCATTGCCCGACTTGACCGGCACGCCGCCGCCCAGCAGCAGGAAGCCCGGCAGGTAGACCAGGTTGGCCGCACCTGCGTTCTTCTGCGCGCCTTCCATCATGGCCTGCGTCGGGCTCTTGGCCGAGGCCGAGGTCCAGGCCTTGCGCTCGCTCGAAGCCAGCGTGTGCGGGCCGGCGTTGTCGGCGCGCTGCACGGCACGCACGGTGCCGGCGCGGTCGACCACGGTCGCCGCCACGTTGTAGCCGTTGGCCGCGCAGGCGGCCACGGCTTCGGCCGCGATCTGGTTGGCCAGTGCGAGCGACATGTTCTTTTCGGTGCGCACGGTCGAAGCCGCGGGTGCGGGCGTCTGGGCCTGGACTGCGGAAGCGGCGAGCAGAGCGGCGAGGCCGCCGAGGCGAAGGATGGAATGCATTGTTCGTTTTCTCCAGTGGATGCGGGTGGTTGCGCCGGCTGTTGCCGACGGCTGCGCCACTGTAGAAAACCCGGCGCGCAACGGCCATTCGTACGGCTACGCGCGGTGCTCCGTAGTTCTACGCAGCGCTGTCCACCAGCACGGCATAGCGCCGTATCAATTGCGCGAGCGAATCGCAGCCGAGCTTGGCAAACAGGTTGGCGCGGTGCGTCTCGACCGTGCGCGGCGACAGCGCGAGCGCGCGCGCGATCTCCTTGTTGGTCAGCCCCTGCACGATGAAGGCGAGCACCTCGCGCTCGCGCTCGGACAGCTGCGCCACCCGCTCGCGCGCGGCGTTGTCGGCCTGCGAGCGTTCGCGCGAGCGCACGTGTTGGCGCACGGCATGCTGCATGGCTTCGAGCAATTGCTCGTCGTCCACCGGCTTTTCGAGAAACTCGGCCGCGCCGGCCTTGAAGGCGCGGCGGCACATCTCGACCGTGCCGTGGCCGGTCAGCATGATCACGGGCTGGTCGACGCCCTGCGCCACCAGACGGTCGAGCACCGTCAGCCCGCTGATGCCGGGCATGCGCACGTCGAGCACGATGGCGCCGACGCTCGCGCGGTCGAAGCCGTCGATGAAGGCCTGCGGGTCGGCCCAGGCCTGAACGCGCAGGCCGACCGTGCCGATCAGCAGCGACAGGCTGTCGCGCACTGCCTGGTCGTCGTCGATCAAGTGGACCAGCGGGGATTGCGGTGGATGGATGCTCGATGTGTTCACGGGGACGGCGCGACCAGTGGCAGCAACAGGGTGAAGCGCGCGCCGCGCGGCGAGGCGTTGGCCGCGCTCAGGCTGCCGCCCATGCCGCCGGCCAGGGTTTCGCTGAGGCTCAGGCCGAGGCCCAGCCCGCCTTCGCGCGTGCTGAAGAAAGGTTCGAAGAGGCGCGGCAGCGCTTCGGGCGCAATGCCGCGTCCGTTGTCGGTCACGGTCAGCACACCCTCCTGCCCATTGCGGCCGACCGAGACGACGAGGCGCCGCTCGGCCGCCGGCACGAGCTCGAGCGCCTGAAGCGCGTTCATCAGCAGGTTGTGCACGATCTGCTCGAGGGCCACTGCCTCGGCCTGCACGCGCACCGGCGCCTGCGCGGTGGCGTCGAACTGCGCGTTGATCGTGTGCTTCGCGAACTCCGGCGCCAGCAGGTGCATGGCGCTGCGCACCACCTCCTGCAGCACCAGCGGCTTCGCGTCGCCGCCGGCCTCTGGACGCTCGATGACGCGACGCAGGCGCCCCACCACGCCGGCCGCGCGGCGCGCCTGCTCGACAGCCTGGCCCATCGCGTCGCGCGCCGTGGCCAGGTCCGGCGGCTCGTCGTCGAGCAAGCGGCGCGCGGCCTGCGCGTTGGCCAACACCGCCGTGAGCGGCTGGTTGAGTTCATGCGCGAGGCCCGCCGACAGCTCGCCCAGCGCATTGAGCCGCGCGACCTGCCCGAGCCGCAGCAGCTCCTCGGCCCGCCGCCGCGCAACCCGCTGGCGCTGTGCGGCCCACAGGCCGGCGAGCAGCACCGCCACGGCCGCGGCCCAGCCAGCGATGCGGCGCCACGGCAGCTCGCCCCACCCCACCTGCCGCTCGGCCACGAGGTCGAAGGGTTGGCTCGGCGAGGCCAGCGCCTTGGTCAGGCCGAAGCGCCAGCCGTTGGCGGCCGGCACACCGGGTTGCAGCATCAGTTGCTGTCCGTCGCGCTGCAGGCTCAACCGCACGGGGCTGCGTTGCGGGTCCATCGGCCAGTCGCGCCACGGCACGGAGCCGGCCAGGTCGATGTCGAGCGCGTAGCTGAACGGCGTGGCGCCGATCACGAGCGCATAGCGGCCATGGGCCAGGTCGAGCATGGCGAGTTCGGGGCGCTGCTGGCTGCGCGAACGCGCCTCGGCCGCGGCCAGTGCGCCGGCCTGCGCACTGTCTGCCCAAGGCTCGTCGCGGTCGCGCCGCTGCACGCGCAGGATCGACGAATACACCGAAGGCAGGCGCTGCTCCGGTTGGTCCGCGCCGGTGCTCGGCTCCAGCAGCGCGAGCGTGGCCAGCACGGCGTCGTACTGCACCATCTGCTGGCTCATGAGCCGGTGCGCGATGCGTACGTCGGTCTCGAAGTCCTGGTGAATCTGCTCCAGTTCGGCGCGCGCGAGCCACACCGCGCCCGCGGCGGTGAGCGCCAGCCATGCCAGCCACCAACCACCCTGCGTGCGCATCCACTGTTTCATGGCGCGGATTGTGCCCGGCGCGGCGAGCCCATCCGGCGTTGGCCGAGAATGCGGGTCCAGACATGGCTGACGTACAGGACTCTCTTTTTCCCGATCTTCCGCGCCCTGAAGAGGCGTCCGCGGCGGCGCCAGCGCCCGCCAAGACGGAAGTTGACCCGCCCGCGAAGAAGAAGCCGCGCACCGGCACGGTCGAGCCCGCTTCCACCGATCCGGCGCTGGTCGAGCTGGCCGCCGCATTGCCGTCCGAACTGCGGCTCGGCACCTCGTCGTGGAGCTATCCGGGCTGGGCCGACCTGGTTTGGGACGGCGAATATGCCGAGACCGTGCTGTCGAAGAACGGCCTCTCGGCGCTGGCGAAGCACCCGTTGTTTCGCACCGTGAGCCTGGACCGCAATTTCTACCGCGCCCTCACCGCCAGCCAGTACGCGCGCTACGCGGCGATGGTGCCGGACGACTTCCGCTTCGTGGTGAAGGCGCCGAGCCTCGTGACCGATGCCACCGTGCGCGACGAAAGCGGCCGCGGCATGCAGGCCAACCCCGTGTTCCTCAGCAGCGAGATCGCGCGGCAGGAGTTCGTGCTGCCCGCGCTCGAAGGGCTGGGCCATCGCATCGGCGTGCTGGTGTTTCAGCTGAGCCCGATTCCGGGCCACCTGCTGGCCGACCAGCCCGCCCTGCTGGCGCGCATCGCCGAGATGCTCGACTCGCTGCCCGACCTCACATCGGTTGCGCCCGATGCGGTGATCGCCGTCGAAGTGCGCGACCCGCAGTTGCTGAACCCCGCCTTCGCCGCGATGCTGCGCAGCGTGCGCGCCACCTTCTGCATGGGCCTGCACGCCAAGATGCCCCCCATCGAAGACCAGTTGCCGATGCTGCGTGCGCTATGGGCCGGTCCGCTGGTGTGCCGCTGGAACCTGCACCGGCGCCACGGCCGCTTCGGCTATGAGGATGCGGAAAAGCTCTACGGCCCCTTCGACAAGATCGTCGACCCAGATCCCGAGACGCGCACGGCGCTGGCCAAGGTGATCGCGGGAACCACGCGCGCGGGCCAGAACGCCTTCGTCACCGTCAGCAACAACGCCGAAGGCTGCGCGCCGCTGACCATTGCCCAGCTGGCACGCGACCTCATCGGCTTCACGTCGCGCTAGCCGATGTGCTGCTTGGCGGCGACCGTCATCTCGACTTCGACCGTCGCATTCTTCGGTAGTGCATAGACGCCGACTGCCGTGCGCACGTGCACGCCGGCCTCGCCGAACACGCGGTGCAAAAGGTCGGAAGCGGCATCTGCCACTTCGCTCTGCTGCGTGAAGTCGGCCGTGCATTGCACGAACACGCCGACGCGCAAGACTTTCTCGATGGCATCGAGCGACCCGAAGGCCCTGCGCAGCAGCGCGAGGCTGCGCAGCGTGCAGATCTGCGCGCCTTCGCGGGCCTTGTCGAGCGACACCGTGTCGCCCACGCGGCCTGTGACCACCACCGTGGTGCCCACGCGCGGCACCTGGCCGCTGAGGTAGACCGTGCGGCCGTCGCGCACGAGCGGCACATAGTGGCCGCCGGCAATGATCTCGCCGTCGAAGCTGTGGCCCAGCTCCGCCGCAATCTGGTCGGCGATCTGGTCTCGTGTCGTCTCTGCTGTCATGGCGCTTCCGTGAAAGGGAGGTTCATTGTCGCCAGCCCTCTCACCGCGCAACAGATACAGAGACTGCAGATCAGCGGCAGAACAGATCAGCCCTCGAACGCGAGAAAAACCCGCCCGCCCTCGATCTTCAGGTTGATGGCGTGACCTTCCCGGTGGCATCTCCGCAGGTGATGAACGTCGCGCGGACATTCTGGGAGAAAGCCACCGCGGCACACGTCTATTGCGCTCAAGGGCGAATCCGTGGCGAACGCTATGCGCGACATTGGCATGACCTGGCCGCGATCATGCGGAGCGCGCACTTCGGCACCGCCATTGACGACCGGGCGGTCGCCCGAGCGGTGGCCGAGCACAAGTCCTGCTTCTTCAGCGAGAAGGACGCCGGCGGCGAGGTCATCGATTACGCCAGTGCAGTGCAAGGTGCCTTGCAGATCGTGCCCGAAGGCGCTGCCCGGGAAGCGCTTGCGATTCTTCAGCGAGAAGGACGCCGGCGGCGAGGTCATCGATTACGCCAGTGCAGTGCAAGGTGCCTTGCAGATCGTGCCCGAAGGCGCTGCCCGGGAAGCGCTTGCCACAGACTACGCCAAGATGCTCGAGGACGAAGTCATGGTCGGCAACGCCCTGCCCTTCGATGAACTGATGCGGTCATGCGCAGAGGTCGCGGCCCACGCCAATGCCGCGGCTCAGCATCGAACTGTACGCTCGCCTCTCGATTTCTGCGCCGTTCTTCGCAAGCCAAAGAGCCTTGAGGGACTCAATCAGCTAGTTTTTCCGTTCGGTGAGTTCAAAAATCCGCGATAGACCTCGCACCCATGCGGATCATTCCCACTCGATCGTCGCCGGCGGCTTGCTCGACACGTCGTAGGTCACTCGGTTGATACCGCGCACCTCGTTGATGATGCGCCCCGACACCTTCTTCAGCAGCGCATAAGGCAGCTCGGCCCAGTCGGCCGTCATGAAGTCGCTGGTCTGCACGGCACGCAGCGCGACCACGTAGTCGTAGGTGCGGCCGTCGCCCATCACGCCCACGCTCTTCACCGGCAGGAACACGGTGAAGGCCTGGCTCGTGAGGTCGTACCAGCTCTTGCCGCTCTCGTCCTTGAAGTTGCGCAGCTCCTCGATGAAGATGGCGTCGGCGCGGCGAAGCAGATCGGCGTATTCCTTCTTCACTTCGCCCAGGATGCGCACGCCCAGGCCCGGGCCGGGGAACGGATGGCGGTACACCATCTCGGGTGGCAAGCCGAGCGCAACGCCGAGTTCGCGCACTTCGTCCTTGAACAGGTCGCGCAGCGGTTCGAGCAGCTTCAGGCCGAGCTGTTCGGGCAGACCACCGACGTTGTGGTGGCTCTTGATGGTGACGGCCTTCTTGCTTTTGGCCCCCCCCGACTCGATGACGTCGGGGTAGATGGTGCCTTGGGCCAGGAAGGTAGCGCCCTTGTGACCGCCGTCGCCTGCTTTCAATTTGGCGGCTTCCTGCTTGAACACGGTGACGAACTCGCCGCCGATGATCTTGCGCTTGGCTTCGGGGTCGCTCACGCCGGCGAGCTTGCCAAGGAACAGGTCGCTCGCATCCACGCGAATCACCTTCGCGTGCAGCTTGCCTTCGAACATCTCCATGACCATGTCGCCTTCGTTCAGGCGCAGCAGGCCGTGGTCGACGAACACGCAGGTGAGCTGGTCGCCGATGGCGCGGTGGATCAGCGCGGCGGCCACGCTCGAATCGACACCGCCCGACAGGCCGAGGATGACCTCTTCATCGCCCACCTGCTCGCGGATTTTCTGCACCGCTTCAGCGATGTGGTCGCGCATGACCCAGTCGGGCTTCGCTTCGCAGATGCCGAGCACGAAGCGCTCGATGATCGCCTTACCCTGAACCGTGTGCGTCACCTCGGGGTGGAACTGCAGCGCGTAGTAGCGGCGCGCCTCGTCGGCCATGCCGGCGATCGGGCAGCTGTCGGTGCTGGCCATGAGCTTGAAGCCCGGCGGCAGTTCGGTGACCTTGTCGCCGTGGCTCATCCACACGTTGAGCATGCCGTGGCCTTCGGGCGTGGTGAAGTCCGAGATGTCTTTCAGCAGCGCGGTATGGCCATGGGCGCGCACGGCCGCAAAGCCGAACTCGCGCTTGTGGCCGCCTTCGACTTTGCCGCCGAGCTGATGCGCCATGGTCTGCATGCCGTAGCAAATGCCGAACACGGGCACGCCGAGGTCGAACACGGCTTGCGGGCACTTGTCGGTGGTTTCTTCGTACACGCTGGCATGGCTGCCCGACAGGATCACGCCCTTGAGATGGCCATCGGCCGCGTATTCGCGCACCCATTCGTCCGTGACGTCGCAGGGGTGCACCTCGCTCAGCACGTGGGCTTCGCGCACGCGGCGTGCGATGAGTTGCGTGACTTGCGAGCCGAAATCGAGGATGAGGATCTTGTCGTGTTGCATGGGCGTTGGGACTCAGAGCGTTGAAATGTCGAACAGCTTGACGCCCGCCTTGGGCGCCGCCTGGATGAGTTGCTCGTCGAAGGTGGCGAGCGGGAGATTGAGCGACTTGGCGAGCCAGAGATAGCCCGCGTCGTAGAGCGAGACGCCTACGTCGATGGCCACGGCGAGCACGGCCTTGTGCTGGGCGGGTGCGAGCTCGTGCAGCTCGACTCGGTGGCGAATGGCGTCGAGCACACTCCACAGCCCTTCGACCGCGGACGGTGGAATCCGGCCGCTGCGCACGCCGTTGGCGAGGATGTTGGCGCACTCCCATTGCCAGGCATTCGGCGCCTGCGGCTCGACCTCGTCGCGGCGAATGGCGGCGTAGAGCTTGCGGGTGTGTTCGCTGGCCTGATCAGGCAGCAGCCAGGCAGCGGTGACGGAGGCGTCCATGACGAAGGCTGTCACGATTGGCGCCCTTCGTCGAGCAAGGCGCGCAATGGCAGGCCCGGCTGGATGGCGGCGTGCAGCGCGTCGATTTGCCCGAGTTCGCGCGCGATCTGCTCATCGGTGATGACCGGCTTGCGGCGCACCGGCAGCATGCGCACGACTTCCTTGCCGTGGCGGGTGATGCGAACCTCCTCGCCCTTCTCGACCAGGTCGATCAGGGCCGAGAAGTTGTTCTTGGCTTCAGCGATGCCGATGGATTGCATTTGGGCCAGAAAATTTGAATCTGGCCCAAATTCTAATGCCAATGTGGCCCGACTTTCAAGGTCTGGCCAGATCGGGCTTACTCTGCCCGGTAGTTCGGCGCTTCCTTCGTGATCTGCACGTCGTGGACGTGGCTCTCACGGATGCCGGCCGTGGTGATCTCGACGAACTCGGCCTTGTTCTGCATGTCTTCGATGGTCGCGCAGCCGCAGTAGCCCATGCTGGCACGAACGCCGCCAGCCATCTGGTAGACGATGGAGACGATCGAGCCCTTGTAAGGCACGCGGCCTTCGATGCCTTCGGGCACCAGCTTGTCGGTGTTCGGGTTGCCGGTGGTCGACTCCTGGAAATACCGGTCGGCACTGCCCTGCTGCATCGCGCCGATGGAGCCCATGCCGCGGTAGCTCTTGTAGCTGCGGCCCTGGTACAGCACGATCTCGCCCGGCGCCTCTTCGGTGCCGGCGAACATGCTGCCCATCATCACGGTGCTGGCGCCGGCTGCGATGGCCTTGGCGATGTCGCCCGAGTAGCGCACGCCGCCGTCGGAGATCAGCGGAATACCCGTGCCCTGCAACGCGGTGGCGACGCTGTCGACCGCCATGATCTGCGGCACGCCCACGCCGGCGACGATGCGCGTGGTGCAGATCGAACCGGGGCCGATGCCGACCTTGACCGCGTCGGCGCCGGCGTCGGCCAGCGCACGAGCGGCGTCGCCGGTGGCGATATTGCCGCCGATGACGTCGACCTGAGGATAGTTCTTCTTGACCCATCGCACGCGCTCGATCACGCCGGCGCTGTGGCCATGCGCGGTGTCGACCACGATGGCGTCGACGCCGGCCTTCACGAGGGCTTCGACGCGCTCTTCGGTGCCGTCACCCACGCCGACCGCCGCGCCCACGCGCAGGCGGCCACTGGCGTCGCGTGCGGCGTTGGGGAAACTGGTCTGCTTGGTGATGTCCTTGACGGTGATCAGGCCCTTGAGCTCCCAGTCGCTGTTGATGACCAGCAGGCGCTCGAGCTTGTGCTTGTTCAGCAGCGCCTTGGCCTCGGCCAGCGTGGTGCCGTCTGGCACGGTGATGAGCCGGTCGCGCTGCGTCATGATTTCGCTGACGGGCACGTCGTAGCGGTTCTCGAAGCGCAGGTCGCGTCCCGTGACGATGCCGACCACCTTGCCGGCGTCGACCACCGGGAAGCCCGAGATGCCGAGCTGGTCGGACAGCGCCATCACCTGGCGCACGGAGTGCGTCGGCGTGATCACCACCGGGTCGCGCAGCACGCCCGACTCGTAGCGCTTCACGCGGGCCACTTCGGCGGCCTGCTGTTGCGCGGTGAGGTTCTTGTGCACGATCCCGATACCGCCCTCCTGCGCGATGGCGATCGCGAGGCGGGCTTCAGTCACGGTGTCCATGGCTGCCGAGACGAGCGGCAGGTTCAGCGTGATGTTGCGGGAGAATTTGGTGGCGAGAGAGGTGTCCTTGGGCAGGACCTGGGAGAACGCTGGCACCAACAACACGTCGTCGAAGGTGAGCGCTTTGCCGAGAAGGCGCATGGGTGAAGCTCCAAAAGACGGATTGTAACGAGGCCCCTGACCTGTTTGCCGGCCCGGGTTTTTTCGAAGCGTTGCAAAACCACCCACCCCGCATGTTGCAAAAAGTAAGGCCCGGCTAAACTTCAGGGATGAAATTCGTGCACTGGCTGGTACTGGGATGTGTCGTTGCGCTGCCGCTGTCGGCGAGCGCGCAATGGCAATGGATCGACAAGAACGGCAAGAAGGTCTTCAGCGATCAGGCGCCACCGCCCGATGTGCCCGAGAAGAACATCCTGCGCCGCGTGGGTGCGCCGCCAGTGTCGCGCGCGAATCCCAACGTCGATGCACCGCCCGCCGAAGGCGCGACTGCAGAGGCTGGTGCACCTGCCAAGACGGCGGGCACACCGAAGCCCACTGGCGTCGACAAGGAACTCGAGGAAAAGACCAAGAAGGCCGAGGCCGAGGAAAAGGCCAAGCGGGCTGCAGAGGAAGCCAAGGTTGCGAAGGCCAAGGCCGACAACTGCGCACTCGCGCGCCAGGGCAAGGCCACGGTCGACAGCGGCATCCGCCTTGCCAAGGTCAATGCGCAGGGCGAGCGCGAGATCATGGACGACGCTGCGCGCGCCGCCGAGCAGAAGCGCCTTCAGACAGTCATCAACAGCGACTGCAAGTAACCGGCGCTCAGTAGCCGGCCTTGCCGCCCTTGCGGCGATTCGCAAACAGGCCTGTGCCCCGAGCACCCTGGCGCTGGAACCGCTCCCGGCGCGCCACCTTGGGGTCCACCTTGAGGGGCCGGCACAGCTCGATGCGGTCGCCGTCCTTCAGGGCCTGCTCCCACTCAACCACCTTGCCCCAGATGCCCGGCGTCATGGCGTGACGCCAATCGAGATCGGGAAAGCGCAGAGAAAGATCGCTGGCCCGGACCGCTTCGGCCAGCGTCGTGCCGGGCGCAAGCTGCAAGACCTGCTCGAACACCTCGCGCTCCGCCGGCGAGCAGCTCAGTGTGACCTCGATGATCATCAGGACGAGCCGTAGACGTGCTCGGCGCGCTTGACGAAAGCCTCGACCAGGCTGGAGGCGATGGTGTCGAACACCGGCCCCACCAGTGCCTGCAGGGCGAAGTTGCTGAAGCCGTAGCTCATGTGCAGCTCGACGCGGCAGGCGCGCTCGCCCTGCTCGCCCACGGGCACGAACTTCCATTTGCCATCGAGGTTGGAGAACGGCCCGTCGACCAGCTTCAGCTGCACCTCGCGCCCCGGTACGTGCGTGTTGCGGGTGGTGAAGCTCTGGTGCAAACCGGCGAAAGCCAGGCCGACTTCGGCCGTCATGCCGGCCTCGTCCTGCTCGAGGATGCGGGCCTTGTCGCACCACGGAAGAAACTGCGGATACCTCGCCACATCGATGACGAGCGCATACATCTCTTCGGCGCTGTACCAGATCAGGACGGACTTGTTGACTGTTTTCATAGAATCGGCACAGCGTGCGCGACGGATTGTATTGAAGCCATGCAGCCCCCACATTCCCGAGTCATGGCCACAAAGAAACAAGATACCTCCTCCCGCATCGCCGACAACAAGAAGGCCGCGTACAACTATTTCTTCGAAGAGCGTTTCGAGGCCGGCATGGTCCTCGAAGGCTGGGAAGTCAAATCGCTGCGCGAAGGCAAGGTGCAGCTCACCGACGGATACGTGGTGATCCGCAACGGCGAACTCTTCGTCGTCGGTTGCCAGATCAACCCGCTCAAGAGCGCGTCCACCCACGTCAATCCCGATTCGGTCCGCACCAAGAAGCTGCTGCTGAAGAAGGACGAGATCCGCCGACTGATAGGCAAGGTCGAGCAAAAGGGTTACACGCTAGTGCCGCTCAACCTGCACTGGAAAGCCGGCAAGGTGAAGTGCGAGATCGCGCTCGCCAAGGGCAAGGCCGAGCACGACAAGCGCGACACCATCAAGGACCGCGAAGGCAAGCGCGAGGTCGAGCGCGCGATGAAGAACCGCAGCCGCTGAGTCTTTTCCCGCAGGCGCCATCTCCAGCAGGTTGCCGCATGACCCTTTTGCTCGAACTCGCGACCCCGGCCTACCGCAATTTGTCGTGATGACCGCATAAACTGCCGGCTCGCGCAATCATCCTGCCTGGCCTGTCACCAAGCTTGTTGTCGCGATTTTTCAACTGAAGGAGAAACTGCATGAAATTGCTCAGCGCCTCGATCCTCGTGGCGGCCTTGCTCGCCGGCTGCGGCGGCATGTCCAACAAGACCGCCAGCGCGCCCGACACGCCCACCCGCACCGCCAATGGCGTGCTGGTCGGCCCGAATGGCATGACGCTGTACACCTTCGCCCGCGACACCGCCGGTGCAGGAACCTCCGCCTGCAATGCACAGTGCGCCGCTAACTGGCCGCCGCTGCCGGTGTCCGAAACGGCCAAGCCCATGGGCGGCTACACCATCATCATGCGTGAAGACGGCAAGAAGCAATGGGCCTACAAGGGCTGGCCGCTCTACTACTGGGCGAAGGACAGCAAGCCGGGCGACAAGACCGGCGACGGCGTCCTGAACGGGGCCTGGAAGGTTGCCCGTCCCTGATCCCGTAGTCTCCTGAGTGTGAAAGGCCCCGGCGAATGCCGGGGCCTTTTTTCTTTTCCGCTTGTTGATAGAACTGAATTCGCGAAGCGAATTGCGGAAATTTTAAAATGTGCCCCCAATTCGCAATTAAGAATTACATCCTGGAATACACTCTGCGAGATCGATTTGGTGATCATTCTCTCGCGCGCATATTTAAATATTGCAAGCCCTATGCTCAGAAGGCTTGCAATGAACAGCAAATTTCAACGAAGGCCAGCGGACGTGAGTGCATTGATGCCGGTCGGAGCGATGCCCAGGGAGCTGGTCGATAAAGAAGGGACCGGATCCAAATCTTTTGCCTGCGTGCGAGGTTTCGGAATGAAAAACAGGACTGTGCCGATCCACCAAATCAGGGCGGACTTGCTCACGCCAGTAGAGAACTTCGAGCAGTGGCGCGACAGTCTCTCGAGTCTATTCGAAACCCTTCCTCCCGATTTTGAAGCTGACGCGTTCCGCGCCGACCTCACGGCCTACAATTTCGGCGGTTTTCTGCTCGGCCTTTCCAGTGCCTCGCCGCTGGTGTTTCGCCGTGATCGACAACTTGCCTCCGCCGTTGGCATCGACCATCTGATGCTTCAGCTCTACGTTTCGGGCGAGTGCGAGTTCGAGGCGGATGGCCAGGCAGCGCGTGGCAAGGCCGGCGATGTGGTCTGTTTCGACATGTCACGGCAGATGAGTTCCCGGACTTCGCCGCTGGCAACGATAAGCATCGTCATCCCACGGGAACTGCTTCGGCTCGCCCCGCGCACCTTGGACACGCTGCACGGTGCGGTGCTTGACGGCGAGACGACATTCGGAGCCCTCCTGCGCGAGCATTTGACGTCCATGGCACGGGTCGCTCCCCAGATCGACACCAATGAAAGCAGGCTCGCTGCCGAGGTCACCGCAACGCTGGTCGCGGCGAGTCTTTCGGCTGCCGTTTCGGGACGTGACGCCATCGTGGGCAGCGACCTGGTGGGGGGCTCGCTGCAGGCGATCCAGAGCTATATCGAGCGGAATCTGAACAACGTCGCTTTGTCGCCCGAAATGCTGATGCGCCATTTCGGACTATCGCGCTCAGCGCTGTATCGCACCTTCGAGGCGCTGGGCGGTGTCGCCGAGTACATTCGCGGCCGTCGCCTCGATCGCGCCTTCCTGCGTCTCAATTCAGCAGGCGCCGGCCGGGGCAGTGTTTCGAAGCTGGCCTTTGCCTGCGGCTTCAGCACGGAAGCTGCGTTCTCACGGGCGTTCCGCCAGCGCTTTGGGATGCCGCCGCGCGAAGCGCTCCTAGAAGCGGACCGGCGGACCCTGACCAGAGCGCACCTCGTCAGCCCGCAGGACAATTGGCTGCAAACTTGGCTCGAAGGCCTGACGCTCTCGAGTAGTTGAGATCGAATTGCCGGCAATAGCTGCCACGCAATTCTTCTGCGCGCAATGGCAATTATGCGGGTAATTGCCATGAGGGAATACCCTCAATCAATCTCAGCCGGATAACGACGAGCGCATTCATCGTTTTCCTGCTGCTCCATGCCTGGGCGTCGCCAGCAATTATTCAGCCACCAAGAACTGGTGATTTCGAATCGTCTCTGACCCGATCCGCGCACCACCGGGGCCGATTGAGACGAATTCTGAATAGTCTGGGACGAAATGGCCGATAGCGCACTTCTGGCTGACGTTACATTGTCAAAAGTGGTGTTGCCAATTGTTTTTTAAGCAATGGCCCAGCAACAGCCGCCGGGCTCATGCAACCAAAAAAATTCATAGCTTGCACAAGGCACGGCCTGCCAAAGGTCGCCGCCATCCGATGAATACCGCCATTGTGCATCCATCATTTCATCCTTTCTTTCTGAAAAGAATTCCATGCCAAACCAATTTTTCCCGCCTTCGGAAGTCCCGCGCGATCAGCGGTCGAATCGCCGGACCCGGTATTCCTGCTTGGCACAACTCGCGCAGGGCGGTGTCTGCGCGCTGCTCGCGGGCGCTGCCATGGCGGCGTCCGCCAACAACGTGGGCGAGAACAGCGCCTGGCAGTTCCAGATCTCGACCGACAAGGCCAACCAGGCCGCGGTCCAGGACATGATCCAACGCAAGAAGGCCGGCTCCTATGGCGCGGCCAACTACACCACCAACAACTACGTCGGGCGTCAGTACAACTGCGACGTCGGTGCGACAGCCCAAGGCAACCAGGGCAGCAACAGCACGGTCGCCAATTCGCCCAGCACCACTGGCGCGGCGGCCGACTCCACCGGCAATGCGAACACCGGCTATGGAGGAACTGGCACGGTGAGCACGGGGCAGGCCAACAGCGGCACGGTCGGCTCTGCCGTGATCGGCTCGACCAGCAGCAGCGTGCAAGGCTGGTCCAGCCAGGCTCTCAACTCCAACCAGACCAACACCGGCAGCCAGAGTGCGAGCGTGAGCGGCAGCACGGCATGCGCGTTCGGCGCCCTCAACTAACAGGGAAGAAAAAAGAAATGATCACACTCAAGTCGATCCGCGCCCTGGCTCGTCCAAAGGCGGCCAGCCGCAGCCTGCTGGCCGTTGCCGCCACAATGAGCCTGGCCGGTTGCGTGATGGCGCCGCAGCAGCGCATGGCACCGAACGAAGCGCCCATTGTCCTGGGCCCCGCGGTGCGCGAGAACGTCACCCCCATGGAGGTCGTACTGGCCTGTTTCGGCGACCACGTGGCCGCCACCCACCGCCCGCCCATCGTCATCACTGTGGGCGACGTCAAGGACTACACCGGCAAGTACAGCATCAACGAGGGCAACGCCATCACGCAAGGCGGTGCGCTCATGGTCTATTCGGCGCTCGGCAAGCTCGGCGGCGCGGTGCAGGTGGCCGAGCGCTTCGACCCGGTGATCGCCGAGCGCGAACTCGGCTATGCCGACCGGCGCCAACTCGGCGACGGCCGCACGCACCAGCTCGCGGGCCCCAACGGCGGGCAAACGGTGCCATGGCTTCCCTATTTCGGCGGGTCGATCAACAAGTCGGACTACTTCATCGTCGGGGGGATCACCGAACTCAACTACAACATCCACTCGGGTGGCGGCGAGATCGGTGTGAACCAGATCGGCGTGAAGGCGCGCACCTTCAGCCAGTCGGTGGGTGTGGACCTGCGCATCGTCGATACGAAGACGCTGATGATCGTGAAAACCATCAGCCTGACCAAGCAGTTCAACGGCTACGAAGTCGGCTTCAACGTCTTCCGCTTCTTCGGCAGCAAGCTGTACGACATCGACGTGGGCGCGAAGGGCCAGGAGCCCGTGCAGATGGGCGTGCGCGCGGCGTTGGAGGAAGGCGTGGTGCGCCTGGTGGCGGCGGTCGCGAAGATCGATCCCAAGCCCTGCCTCAGCATGCGCCTGTCCAACGAGCTGCAGCTCACGCCGGCCGAGGACCTGCGCAAGGTGGGCAACCCGCTCGTCGATGCCGCGGGCGCGCCGGTGCTGCAGGGCGAGGCGGTCAATGCTGCCAGCCAGACCGAGGCCAGCCTGTCGGGCTCGAGCGTGCAGATCCCGTTCGAGTTCGGCGCGGCTGCACTGACGGGAGGAACCCTGAACCTGCTCGACCAGATTGCTGCAGCCGCCGCCAAAGGCGCGACCGAGGTCGTGCTGGTGGCGCGGGACACCGAGAACTGGGATGCGGGCAAGCGCGACATGCTGACCGACCAACGCATCGGCGTGGTCAGCTCGGCACTCGCTTCCCGAGGCGTTGCGCCGGGCGGCGTGAGCATCACGTGGCGGCCGGACAAGGCAGACACATCGATCCATCGCGATGGTCCCGGCCTGCAGGAAGTGGCCAAGCTCCGCGTCCAAGGCACGGGAAGGAGCGGACCGGCCAAGCCGGCCCGAGAAGAAAACGCTACCGGAGGCAAGTAACGGACACGCAATCTTCAGTCTCATTGCATGGCCGGAGCGGTCCGGCCGGCAATTCGTCAGCCAGTTTTTTACAACCCAGGGAAATCTCATGAACAAGAATCGCAAGAATCACGGCCGCGTCGCCAGCACGCCCGTACTCAACAGCGTCGGCCTCGCTGTGCTCGCCACCCTGATAGGCGGCGGTGCACAAGCCGCCGACTCCTCCGTCCGCATCGGAGCGGGCCCCGCAACCGTCACGACCACCGGCTATCTGACCGTGCAGTCGGTGCAGGACGAGGCACTGCCCGTGGCCGCCACGGCATCGGACCAGGACATCGCCATCACCGTGGACGGCCCCCAGGCAGGCACCACCAACGCCGTGACGCGGAACCAGGTCGGTGCCAGTGCCACCGCCAACACCTTCGGCAATTCGATCGACTCGTCGCTCACAGGCAGCGCGGGGCTTCCCACGGAAGGCGCCGCCTCGCTCGGCGTGGCAACCAACAGCGGCGTGATCTCGAGCAGCGCGAGCGGCAACACCGTGGCGCTCGACCTCAACGGCTTCTCCAGCGGCGGGGCGTCCAACACATTCAACACCATCTCCGCGAGCACGACGCTCAACAATGGCACGTCCTCGATCGCAGGCACGGTGCCCAACGACCACGCCTCGGCCACGCCCGGCCTGGTGAACCTGAACTATTCGCCGGACAGCAGCTCCAGCAATGCGCTGGGCAGCAGCGTCATCACTTCGGCGCAGCAAGGCACGGGCGCCGGCTCGAGCGCAGTCGCCGCTGGCAACACCGTGTCGCTGGAGCTGGGATCCAACGCCACCAACGCCGTGGACTCCGCCTCAGCGCTCGACAGCAACACGATCTCGGCCACGCTCAAGGGCAACGGCGCAACCAGCACCGTCGACATCCAGGCCGGCGGCGCACCCGCGTTCTCCGGGTCGGCCGTTGTGTCGAACCAGCAGCTGAACACGGCCGTCGATCCTGTGGCCCACACTGCAAGCAACGTGGGCTCGACCATCGCCGCGACCATCGACAGCTCGGGCGCCGGCACGGCCAACACTCTGCAAGGTGCGTTGTCGGTGCAGGGAAACAGCATCACGAGCGCAGCCACCGGCAACGAGTCTCTCGGTGCCGCGGGCGTGGCCGGCAACCGCATCCTGCTGGGCGACGACATGTCGTTCGCGGGCTCGACGGGCCTCGCTCTCAGCAACAGTGCCTACATCGCCGACAGCCTCTCGGCCAACGTCATGGCCGACCTGGTGATCTCCAACAGCCAGGGCAACGTCGGTGCTTCGCTCGGCAGCGCGACCATCGGCGCGACCATTGGCGCCGGTGCACAGTCGATCGACGGGGGCTCCATCACGCTGTCGGACAACAGCGTCACCTCCACAGCCAGCGGCAACGCCGCTTCCAGCGCAATTGCCAGCGGCCAGAACGGCGCTTCGTTCGCCGGCACCGCGGCGGTCGCCAGCCAGCAAAGCAACTTCAACTCAGACGTGTCGGCCGTCACTGGTCTGTCGTTCATCGGCGCGGTGACCGGGCAAGAGGACGGCACCACCAACGCAAGCACGGTGGCCGTGGCCGGCAACCGCTCCGCCGCCACCGCCCACGGCAACAGCATCGGCCAGGGCCTGTCGCTCGAAGCCAATGCGCTGCCCCTCGGCGGCACCGCGTCGCTGATCGGCGGCCACCTGCCGGACGGCATCACGGCCCTTGGCGCAGCCGTCGTCAGCAACCAGCAGAACAGCTATTCAGGCGCCGTCAGCGCCTTGAACGCGGGCTCGATCATTGGCTTGTCGGCCGATTCGCGCGGCATTGCCGGCGACACCATCCACGGCAGCACGCTCACCGTCAGCGGCAATACCCAGGAAGCCGTCAGCTTGAGCAACAGCGCCTCCAACGCGCTGTCGCTCGCCGGCACCACCGTGGGTTCGGGCGCCGGCATCGTCAGCGTGCAAACCGTGGACGGCAACTCGCCCGTCTGGGCTGAACTGGCCGACTCGACGGCCAGCCTGCACGCGGGGACGCATGCGAGCGACAGCACCCTGTCGCTCGCAAACAACCTGCAACGCGCCATCGGCTACGGCAACTCGGCATCGAACACGCTGAACGTGGCCGCCAACAGCGCCGACGTGCAGGCATCGGGCGGGCCGGCCTCGATGGTGGATGTCGGAGCCCGGCCGGCTGTCGTGAGCGCCGCCTACGGCGTGCTGAACAACCAGTCGGTTCTGGGCGACGTGAGCGCGATGGCTTCGGGCATCACCGCGCCCGCCAACGCGCTGACCGTGCTCGTCGAGGGCAACGTGAACGGCAGCTCAGTGAGCAACGCGGACAATGCCTTCGTGGCCGCCGCCTACGGCAACGACGCCGCCAGCGCCATCGAGCTCGCGCTGGGCACCGGCGCGACGAGCGCTGGTTCTTCCTCGATCGCCAACGTGACCAACCTGCAGGCGGTGACCGGTTCGGAGATCACGGCCGCTAGCGGCACCGTGGTGAACACACTCATCGATGGCAATGTCTCGGCCTCGACCGTGTCCAGCTCAAACAATCCTGTCCAGGCACTCGCCTTCGGCAACCGCTCGACCGGCAACACGCTCGCCGTAGCTGGCAACACCATTGACACAGCCTCGCTCGCGCCGCTCGGCGGCGCCGTAGTCAACGGTTCGATGTCGACCACTGACGCGGCCTTCAGCGTCCAGAACGCCCAAACCGGTTCGGGTACGGTGACCGCCACGCAGTGGGACAGCCTGGGCGATACCGCAGCCAGCGTGTTCGCGTCCACCGGCGGCTCGGTTACCGGCTCGACGGTCGCGGCCAACGGCAACACGTCCACCGCGGCGGCCACGGGCAACAGCGCGGCCAACGGCCTGAGCATCGCGGCCAACGAGCTGGCGAGTTCCAGTGCACTGCAGAACTTCCAGGCGACCAGCGCCAGCGTGAATGCTCTGATCGGCCAGGCTGGCGTGGCGGGTTCGCCTGGCATTCCGGGTGGCCCGTTCAATTACACGGTCACGGGAACCCTGGTGTTCGGAACGTACGACAACGTGAGCGACACGTGGCTGGTAACGACCGGTACCTTGAACGTCAACGCAACGGGCTTCTCCGCCGATCAGATCGCGTATCTGATCGGCGACGGCTGGACTCCGGCTGGCCCCGGCATCTATCAGAAGAACGCCGCCGGCATGACACTTAGCCCGGTACGCTACGGTCAACTGTCGCCGGCAAGCGGCGGCGCGACATTCGTCGGTATAGCAGCGGGCATTCCCGCGACGGCAGGAACGCCGAACCAGGGTGGCGTCATGGTCGCGGTCGGGGAGAATGTCACCGGCTCGCTGCTGTCGGTCAAGGGCAACAGCACCAGCGGTTCGGTGGTCGGCAACAGCGCGTCGAACAGCATGGCAATCTCGGCCAACGAGATCACCGCTGGCAGCGGACAGACCGTGGCGAGCGCGGGTGTCCTGGCGGCCGGTACGGGTGCACAGGCGGACAACGCGCTGTCCAACGTGCAGCAAATCACCGGCGAGTCGGCGCTGAGGTCCAGCGTCCATGGCACTTTCGCCATCGACACGGCGCCGGCAGTTGCCATCGCCGGCTCGACGCTGAGCGTGTCGGACAACAGTCAACACGGCGCGGCCGTGGCCAACACGGCGGCCAACAGCCTGAGCGTGTCGGGCACCAACCTGTCGACTACCTCGGCGCTCGCTTCGCAGCAGTCGAGTGCTGCGGCCGTGGCCGCAGGCTCCAACCTCGAGCTGTATGCACCGGGCGCGGTGTCGGCATCGGCGGTGGAGTTGTCGCGCAACCAGAACACCTCGCTCGGGGTGATCAACGACGCGACGAACACGTTGACAGTCGGCACTGCCAACGTCTCGCCGGTGGGTGCTGCGGTGAATGCGCAACTCGTCGCCGGCACCGCCGTCGGCGACCATGTGCTCAACAACAGCCAGAGCGCGACGACCTCGGTGGGCAGCACGGCGACTACTCGGCTCTACAACCAGGACCAGACGGCCGCGGCCACCTCGGGACTGGTCGACAGCACCATGACGGTCACCGGCAACGGCACCGCGGCAGAAGCTTCCGCCAATCGCGCCGTCAACGCGGTTGCGCTGAACGGTGCAGCCCTCCATGGCGCCAGCGCCGGCCTCGCCAACACGCAAACCAGCGGCGCGGCGGTCACGGCTACTGCCAGCACCTCGGCCACGTTCCAGTTGGAAGGCTCCGCGCCGGCCACATCGCTGAACAGCGGGATCACGATCGGCGGCAACAGCACCACGGCATTGGCCCGTGGCAATTTGGCCAGCAATGCGCTCAACGTGTCGGCGGGCAGCAGCTACGGGATCCCGGAAGCGGCACCCGCCGGCAGCGTCTTGGGCGGCAGCACGCAAGCAGCCGCCGCAGTGCTGAACACCCAGGGCAACACCGGCAACGTGACCGCGGCCAGCACGGGGATCCACCAGATCGCACTCAATGGTCTGAATGCGGGAACAGTCCCGGGCATGGCCGGCGGTACGGCGGCCGTCGCGGCGAATACCGTCACGGCACGAGCCTACGGCAACAGCGCGACCAACACGATCTCGGTGACAGCGCCGGCCGCCGGCCGGCCGACTGCGGCAATTGGCAACTACCAGACCAACTCCGGCACCATCGCTGCGACGGCCACCAGCGTGAACTACGGCATTGGAATCTCCGGCGCCGCCGCTGGCAGCACGCTGCTCGCGTCGGGTAACCAGGTCACTGCCATTGCGGTCGGTAACTCCGCCGTGTCCACAATCGCGGCCCGCTAAGCGCCCTCACTCCAAGGCCCCGACAGATGTCGGGGCCTTTTCTTTTTGGCCCACGGGTGCGGCCTAGTGCGCGCTGGGAAGCGTGTTGTCCGCGACCGTGGTGCGCCGCCCGCGCAATGCCAGCAATTCGTTGAACACCAGCGCACCGATAACCAGCGCACCGCCGGTCAGCACGCTCGCTGCAGGCTGCTCGCCCGCGCCGATCCAGGCCAGCGCGATGCCGAAGATCACCTCCAGCAAGGCCAGCAATGCGACTTCAGGCGCCTTCAGCACCTGGGCGCACAGCACCGAGAGCACACAGGGAATGGCGAGCTGGAATACGCCCAGGAAAGCCAGCAGCCCGAGATCATGCGCATTGGCCCTGAAGGGCCAGGCGAAGGGCAACGTGAACAGCGCCGAGAGCACCGCGCCGATCAGCACGGCAGGCACCAGGTCGATCCTGTGGCCCTTGACTTGCGCGTGTTGAACCACGGTCCAGTTGGTCGCGCCGGCCAAGGGCACGCACAGCGCCACGAGCGTGCCGGCCAGCGAACCGCCGCCGCCCTGCAGCAGTTGCGTGCCGTACATCCAGCCGATGCCCGCACCCGCGACCACGATGGCCAGCCAGGTGCGCGCGGGCAGCCGATGCCCGATGAAAAAGCGCGCCGCCAGCGCAGTGAACAGCGGCCCGAGCGACATCGTGACGAGCACGCTGGCCGTCGAAGCCAGCGTGAGCGCGACCATGAAGGCCGTGAACATCACGGCCCAGCACACGCCGGAAATCCAGAGCTCGCGCCCGCCATGGCGCAGTTGCGAGAACACCGCGCGCCCCCGCCAAAGCGGCAAGATCACCAGCAGCGCCAGCATCGTGAAGAAGCTGCGCCAGAAGGTGATCTCGAAACTGTGCGCCTGCGCGAGGTGCCGCGTGACGACGCCCGCCGTGCCCCACATCAGGGTCACGACGGCCATCAGCCAGACGGCGCTGCCGTGCGTCAGGCGCATGAACGGTGCGGCGATCCGAAGGCGATCAGCCCTGCGACGTGTCGCGGCCTGCGCGCTTGCGCTCGTGTTCCTTCAGGTAGCGCTTGCGCAGGCGCACGCTCTTGGGCGTGATTTCGACCAGCTCGTCGTCCTCGATGAATTCCACGCCGTATTCGAGCGTGAGTTCGATCGGAGGCGTGATCTTGATCGCGTCTTCCTTGCCCGAGACGCGGAAGTTGGTCAGCTGCTTGGTACGCGTGGCGTTCACCACCAGGTCGTTGTCGCGGCTGTGGATGCCGACGATCATGCCTTCGTACACCGGGTCGTTCGCCTTCACGAACATGCGGCCGCGGTCGTCCAGCTTGCCCAGGGCGTAGGTGAAGATCTCACCGTCGTCCATGGAGATCAGCACGCCGTTCTTGCGGCTGCCGATCTCGCCCTTGTGCGGCTCGTAGCTGTCGAAGATGTTGCTGATGAGGCCCGAACCGCGCGTCAGGTTCAGGAACTCGTTCGTGAAGCCGATCAGGCCACGCGCCGGAATGCGGTACTCGAGGCGCACGCGGCCGCGGCCGTCCGGTTCCATGTTGACGAGTTCGCCCTTGCGCTCGCCCAGTGCCTGCATCACGCCGCCCTGGTGCTGTTCTTCGATGTCGGCCGTGACCAGCTCGATGGGTTCGTGCTTTTCGCCGTTGACGTTGCGGAACACCACGCGCGGCTTCGACACGGCCATTTCATAGCCTTCGCGGCGCATGTTTTCCAGCAGGATGGTCAGGTGCAGTTCGCCGCGGCCCATGACTTCGAAGACGCCCTCTTCGTCGGTCTCGTTCACGCGCAGCGCCACGTTGTGCTGCAGTTCCTTCTGCAGGCGGTCCCAGATCTGGCGGCTGGTCACGAACTTGCCTTCGCGGCCGGCCAGCGGACTGGTGTTGACGCAGAAGTTCATGGTCAGGGTCGGCTCGTCGACCTTGAGCATCGGCAGCGGCGCCGGGTTGGCGGGATCGGTCACGGTGACGCCGATGCCGATGTCGGTGATGCCGTTGATCAGCACGATCTCGCCGGGGCCGGCTTCGGTCGCCTGCACACGGTCCAGGCCCTGGAAGGTCAGCACCTGGTTGACGCGGCCCTTGACGGCCTTGCCGTCCGGACCTTCCATCACCACCACGTCCGTCATCGGCTTCAGGGTGCCCTGGCTGATGCGGCCCACGCCGATGCGGCCGACGAAGGTCGAGAAGTCGAGCGCGGAGATCTGCAGTTGCAGCGGCGCAGCGGGATCGCCCTTCTGCGAAGGCACGTGCTTCAGGATGGTGTTGAACAGGGCCGACATGTCGGGACCCCACTGCTCGCCCTGCGCGCCCTCTTCCAGCGACGACCAGCCGTTGATGCCCGAGGCATACACCACGGGGAAGTCCAACTGCTCGTCGGTTGCGCCGAGCTTGTCGAACAGGTCGAAGGCGGCGTTGACCACCTTGTCGGGGTTCGCGCCCGGCTTGTCGACCTTGTTCACCACGAGGATGGGCTTCAGGCCAAGGGCCAGCGCCTTCTTGGTCACGAAGCGCGTCTGCGGCATCGGGCCTTCCTGCGCGTCGATCAGCAGCACCACGCCGTCGACCATCGACAGCGCGCGCTCCACTTCACCGCCGAAGTCCGCGTGGCCCGGGGTGTCGACGATGTTGATGTGCGTGCCTTCCCAGGTCACGGCGCAGTTCTTGGCCAGGATCGTGATGCCACGTTCCTTTTCGATGGCGTTGTTGTCCATCACCGTGTCGACCACTTTCTCGTGCTCGGCAAAGGTGCCGGACTGGCGCAGCAGTTGGTCGACCATCGTGGTCTTGCCATGGTCCACGTGGGCAATGATGGCGATATTGCGGATTTGGTTGGTACTCATGGTGTCGCTTCGATCTGTTGTGCGTTCAAAAGAATTTGCTGGATTTCGATGGGGTTCAGCAAGCGCCCCGGTATCAGTTCGCCGGCCGTGACGTGGGCCGTGCCGAGGAAGGCAGGTGGCTCGGTGCCGAACACGGCCACCTCGCTCGCATCGGCCCAACTGCCGCGGCGGCGCAGTCCCGAGAGAAAACGTGCCGAATCTTCCGCGCCGAGCGTGACGCGGCTGTGGCCGTCCACCAAGGCTTCGGCAGGCAGGAGCCGTGCCAGTCGCTCTTCTTCGTCCAAGGCTTCAAGCGCCTCGAGCGTGATGCACTGGGCTTCGACGAAGCCGCCCGTAGCGGTGCGGCGCAGCGAGGTCAGGTGCGCACCGCAGCCCAGCGCCTCACCGATGTCTTCGCCGAGGGTGCGGATGTAGGTGCCCTTGCTGACGGCAGCAAGAATGCGGATCGTGTTGCCATCGATGGCGGCGAGTTCGAGCTTGTGGATCACCACGTCGCGCGGCGCGCGCTCGACTTCGATGCCTTCGCGGGCGTACTCGTACAGCGCCTTGCCGTCTTTCTTGAGCGCGCTGTGCATCGGGGGCACCTGGCGGATCGGGCCGGTGAACTGCGCCTCGACGCGCGCCAGGTCTTGCGGCGTGACGTGTACGGGCCGCTCGGCGATCACGTCGCCTTCGGCATCGCCGGTCGCAGTCTTGACGCCCAGACGGGCCGTGGCCTCGTAAGTCTTGTCGGCATCAAGGTGAAGTTGGCTGAATTTGGTGGCCGCGCCAAAGCACACCGGCAGAACGCCGGTCGCAAGCGGATCGAGCGTGCCGGTGTGGCCCGCCTTTTCGGCGCGCAGCAACCACTTGGCCTTCTGCAAGGCCTGGTTGCTGGAGAGTCCCAGCGGCTTGTCGAGCAACAACACCCCATGCACAGGGCGCCGCTGCACCCGTGTGCGTGGCGCGTTCATGGCTAGTCGTCTTTCGAGCGCGAAGCGACGGCCTGCGCAATGAGCGCGTTCATGTCGGCCGCACGCTCGGTGGTGCGGTCGAACAGGAAGTGCAGCGTGGGCACGGTGTGGATATGCAGGCGCTTGAACAGGCCGTTGCGCAGGAAGCCCGCGGCCTGGTTCAGCGCTTCGGTGGTCTCGTCCACGTCGCCCGTGAGCAGGCTGAAGAAGATCTTCGCGTGCGCATAGTCGGGCGTGACCTCGACGGCCTGGATCGTGACCATGCCCACGCGCGGGTCCTTCAACTCGCGCGCGATCAGCTCCGTCAGATCGCGCTGGATCTGGTCGGCAACCTTGAACGCGCGGTTGGGGGCGGCGGCTTTTCTTTTCGGCATGGACTCGGTCGCATCGAACGCCTGTTACAGCGTACGGGCGATCTCCTTGATTTCAAAGAACTCGAGCTGATCGCCCTCTTTGATGTCGTTGTAGTTCTTGAGTTTGATACCGCACTCGAAACCTTCGCGGACTTCGCGCACGTCGTCCTTCATGCGCTTGATCGAGTCGACTTCGCCGGTGTAGACCACCACGTTGTCGCGCAGCAGGCGGAAATGCGCACTGCGGTTGACCGAGCCCGAGGTGATGTACGAACCTGCGACGGTACCGATCTTCGAGGCCACGAACACCGTGCGGATCTCGGCCGAGCCGATGATTTCCTCGCGGCGCTCCGGCGCCAGCATGCCCGACATCGCGACCTTGATCTCGTCCACGGCGTCGTAAATGATGCTGTAGTAGTTCAGCTGCACGCCGTTGCCTTCGGCCAGCTTGCGCGCACCGGCATCGGCACGCACGTTGAAGCCGATCACGACCGCCTTGGAGGCGATGGCGAGGTTGATGTCGCTTTCGCTGATACCACCCACGCCCGCGTACACCACCTGCACCTTGACCTCGTCCGTCGCCAGCTTGAGCAGCGATTGCGCCAGTGCTTCCTGCGAGCCCTGCACGTCGGCCTTGATGATGATGCGCAGCGTCTGCACTTCGCCGGCCGACAGGTCGGTGAACATGTTCTGCAGGTTCGCGGCTTGCGCCTTCGCCAGCTTGGTGTTGCGGAACTTGCCGGCACGGTAGGTGGCAATTTCGCGCGCACGGCGCTCGTCGCTCATCACCATGAACTCGTCGCCCGCCTGCGGCACTTCGGTCAGGCCCTGGATTTCGACCGGGATCGACGGGCCCGCGGCCTTGGTCGACTTGCCGTCTTCGTCCAGCATGGCGCGCACGCGGCCATAGGTCGAGCCGGCCAGCACCACGTCGCCGGTCTTGAGCGTGCCGGACTGAACCAGCACGGTAGCGACCGGGCCGCGGCCCTTGTCGAGCTGGGCCTCGATGACCAGGCCCTTGGCGGCGGCATCCACCGGCGCCTTGAGTTCCAGCACTTCGGCCTGCAGCAGCACCTGCTCAAGCAGGTTGTCGATGCCCTGGCCTGTCTTGGCGGACACCGGTACGAACGGCACGTCGCCGCCGTACTCTTCGGGCACGACCTCTTCGGCCACCAGTTCCTGCTTCACGCGGTCCGGGCTGGCATCGGGTTTGTCGATCTTGTTGATCGCGACCACGATCGGCACACCCGCCGCCTTCGCGTGCTTGATGGCTTCCTTGGTCTGAGGCATGACGCCGTCGTCGGCCGCCACCACCAGGATCACGATGTCGGTCGCCTGCGCACCGCGGGCACGCATGGCCGTGAAGGCCTCGTGACCCGGGGTGTCGAGAAAGGACACCATGCCGCGTTCGGTCTGCACGTGGTACGCGCCGATGTGCTGCGTGATGCCGCCGGCTTCGCCCGCCGCCACCTTGGCGCGGCGGATGTAGTCGAGCAGCGAGGTCTTGCCGTGGTCGACGTGGCCCATGACGGTCACGACCGGTGCGCGCGGCAGAGCTTCGGCTGTTTGCGCCGACACGTCCTCGTCGGTGAAGGCTTCCGGGTCGTCCAGCGCGGCAACCACGGCGTTGTGACCCATGTCCTCCACGATGATCATCGCGGTGTCCTGGTCGAGCGACTGGTTGATGGTCGCCATCATGCCGAGCTTCATCAGCTGCTTGATGACTTCCTGCGCCTTGACGGCCATCTTGTGCGCGAGCTCGGCCACCGTGATGGTTTCGGGCACGTGCACTTCGAGCACGCGTGCCTCGACCGGTGCGGCCGGTGCGTGCTGCTCGTCATGACCGCCACGGTCGTTGCCGCGACGCCCGCGCGGGCCTCCGCGCCAATTGCCGCGACCGACACCGCCGCTGGCATCGCCGCGGGTCTTGATTTCCTTCTTCTTGGCGGGATCGCCAGCCCAGCTCGACGAGAGCTTCGCGGACTTGACTTCCTTGCCCGCACCGGCGGCACCGGGTGCTGCTGCAGCGCCGGGCGCGGCAGGCGCACCAGGGCGTGCGGCGGGCGTGGCCGGCTTGTGCAGCGTACCCTTGACCGCGGCCTTTTCGGGCTGCGGCTTCTCGGGCGCCTTGTGCGGCACCAGCACGCGGGCCGGTGCGTTCATCATGGCGCGAATGGCTTCGGCTTCGGCGAGGGCCTTGCGGCGCCGCTCGTCGAGGTCCTTGGCGCGCGCCGCTTCCTCGTCGGCACGGGCCTTCGATTCGGCGGCGGCCTTGGCCTTCGCGTCTTCCTTGGCTTGCATGGCGGCGGCCTGTGCAGCGAGCTTGGTGTCGGCGGCCTGCTGTTCAGCGGCGGCTGCTGCGGCAATCACTGCGGGAGCGGGTGCGGCCACGGGCCTGGAATGCGCGTCCTTGCTCGCCGCGTTGACTGCAGCGGTTTCTGCAAAAGCGGCGGCCTTCTTCGCTGCGGCGATGCGCACGGCTTCCTGCTGGGCTTGCTCAGCCTGTTCGGCGCGCTCGGCTTTTTCAGCCTGTTCGCGTTCGCGCGCTTCGGCTTCTTCACGCAGGCGGCGCTTTTCGGCCAGCTCTTCTTCCTGGCGGCGAATCAGCTCGGCCTGGCGGCGCGCTTCTTCCTCGCGGCGGGCCAGTTCGGCCTCGTCGATCTGAGGTGCGGCCGGTGCGGCTGCGGGCGCCTCTGCCACGTGTTCGGCATGCTCGGGGGTGGCCGGATGGCCATCCTCGCGCTGGATGAAGGTGCGCTTCTTGCGCACCTCCACCTGGATGGTGCGAGCGCGGCCGGTGGCGTCGGCCTGCTTGATCTCGCTGGTCGACTTCTTGGTCAGCGTGATCTTCTTGCGCTCGGGCTCGACGTTGCCGTGGCTGGCCTTGAGATGGCCGAGCAGGCGCTGCTTGTCAGCCTCGGTGAGTGCATCGGTGGCGGCCGCTTTGGGCACGCCTGCGCTCTTGAGCTGGTCAAGCAAGGTTTCGGGAGTCTTCTTGAGCTCGTTCGCGAACTCGGCGACAGTGGTACTGGACATATTGGTTTCGTGCCTCCATGACCGTCACTCTTGGCCGGCGAACCAGTGTTCGCGGGCTTTCAAGATGAGGGCTTTGGCGTCATCGGCGCTCTGGCCGGTGATTTCGGTGAGTTCATCGACCGCGAGGTCGGCAAGATCGTCACGGGTGTTCACACCCGCTTCGGTCAGCTTGGGAATCAGCTCGGGGTCCAGGCCTTCGAGATCGTGCAGGTCCTGCGACACTGCCGATTGGGGCTCGACACCCTCTTCCTTGGCGATTTCCATGGTCAGCAGCGCATCCTTGGCTCGCGTGCGCAGCTCGTTGATGGTGTCTTCGTCGAAAGCTTCGATCTCCAGCATTTCGGAAATCGGCACATATGCCACTTCCTCGAGGCTGTTGAAGCCTTCGGAGATCAGGATGTCGGCGATTTCCTCGTCGACATCGAGCTTTTCCATGAAGAGCTTGCGACTGGCATCGGTCTCGACGGCCTGCTTTTGTGCAGATTCGTTGGCGTCCATGATGTTGATCTTCCAACCGGTGAGGTCGGAAGCCAGGCGCACGTTCTGGCCGCCGCGGCCGATAGCGATCGCGAGGTTTTCCTCGTCGACCACCACGTCCATCGCGTGCTTTTCTTCGTCCACCACGATCGACGACACGTTGGCCGGAGCCAGCGCACCGATCACGAACTGGGCCGGGTCTTCGCTCCACAGCACGATGTCCACGCGCTCGCCGGCGAGCTCGTTGGTCACGGCGTTGACGCGGGTACCGCGCACGCCGACGCAGGTGCCGATCGGATCGACGCGCTTGTCGTGCGAGAGCACGGCGATCTTGGCGCGCGAACCCGGATCACGGGCGCAGCTCTTGATTTCGAGCAGGCCCTGTTCGATCTCGGGCACTTCCTGGCGGAACAGCTCGATCATGAACTCGGGGGCCGAGCGCGAAAGGATGATGGGAGCGCCGCGCAGCGTCAGGTCGACTTCCATGATCATGGCGCGCACGCGGTCGCCATTGCGCAGGTTTTCCTTGGCGATCATCTCGCTGCGGCGCAGGCGGCCTTCGACGCGGCCGGCCTCGACGATGATGTCGCCCTTATCCAGGCGCTTGACGGTGCCCACGAAGATCTTGTCGCCGCGCGACATGAAGTCGTTGAGCAGCATCTCGCGCTCGGCGTCGCGGATCTTCTGCAGGATGACCTGCTTGGCAGCCATGGCGCCAATGCGGCCGATCGGCACCGAGTCCACAGCTTCTTCGATGTACTCGCCGACTTCGATGTCCGACATTTCTTCCTTGGCTTCGAACAGGAGGATTTCCTGGTCGGGCAGCTGCAGGCCGGCCTCGTCGGGCACGACATGCCAGCGGCGGAAGGTCTCGTAGTCGCCGCTGTCGCGATCGACCGCGACGCGAATGTCCACGTCGCCCTGGTGGAGCTTCTTGGTGGCTTGCGCCAGTGCGGATTCGACCGCGCCGAAGACGACGTCACGTTCGACGTTCTTCTCGCGCGAGATCGCATCCACCAACATCAACATTTCGCGATTCATGCCACCACTCCTCTGGTCAGTCCGGAACCTGCGTTCCGTCGTCAATATCCGAAAAACCCGGTTGGGTTTTGGCCTTGCGGCCCTTGAAATCCACAATGGGCGCGAGCCGCGCGTCGCGCAGCTCGTCCAGCACGAAGCCCAGCGCCTGCAGCGTTGCGGGCGCGCGCTTCTTGCTCACTTTTTGACCTGGCTTGGGCTCCGGCGCATCGTTCCAGACGATTTGCCAGCCCTGGGCGCCAGCGGCACCCTCTACCTTTGCGACCCGCTCCAGCGTGCCGCGAAACTTCTTGCGGTTGGCCGACACTTGGCCCGCCGCTGCCGCGCCCATGGGCGCCTTGAGCGTGATGTCGATCACCTCGCCCACGAAACGCTCGAAATCCTGCTCATTGCGCAGCGGACGGTCAATACCCGGCGAGGACACCTCGAGCCGCTTGTAATCGACACCATCGACCTCGAGCGCGAACTGCAATTGGCGCGTTACCTTCTCGCAGTCCTCGACCGTCACGAAGGGCTCGGGCACACCCGCAGCCACAGCTTCAGAGGTGGGGGCCGTCCAGGGCAAATCAATCGTCACGCGCAGCAATCCCCCGGCCGAGCGCTCGATCTCGACCAGGTCATAGCCGAGACCGGCCACGGTTTGTTCCACTATTTGCTGCAATGCCACGTGTTCGAATGCGCCTTTTGAATAACTGGGTTCATGCCACCCGCCCGCCACGGATGCCAAATCGCCATGAGCTCAGCCATGAATGCTCAGCCCAGAATGCATAGACCAAAAAAAACGGGCGGTTGGTACCCGCCCGTTTGGTCGTGAGCCTCGAATTATATGCTATTTGTGCAATATATGAAGGGGCTTTGTCCCTCAATCGGCTATTGCGCGACGTGATTTAGACCAAACCAACGCAAACAGGACCGCACCGAGTGCCAGCGCCGCCGCCGCCACGAGCAGCGGCAGCTGAAAAGACCCGGTTCGCTGGGCGAGCGGCGCCGCAAACAGCGGGCCGATGATCTGCCCCACCCCATAAGAAGCCGTTGCATAGCCGATCAGCCCGGCCGCGGCGTTGCCTCGCAGACGGCGGGCATCCCGCATCGCAAAAAGCGTGATGGCGGTGAACGGCATGCCCAGCAGCAGGCTGCCGAGCGCGAACCCGGCGATCGTCGGCCACGCCACCGACAGCACGACACCGAGCGCCTGCAGCGCGTAGGCGCCAGCCAGCAGCAGCCGGTTGTCCCAGTGCGTTGGCGCGCGGGCTCCGATCAGCGCACCCGGAATGATGGCCAGCCCGAACAGCGGCCAGAAGAAGTCGGGCCAGGGCGACCCCGGCAGCGCCTGCCGGGCGATCACCGGCAGGAAGGTGGCGGTGATGATGTAGCCAAAACCGGCCAGCCCGTAGAGCGCGACCAGCCAGATCGCGTCGCTGCGGTCAGCCGCCGATCCGGCCGCGCGGGCCGCAGCAGCAGGCGCCGGTGCTGCCCCGCCGCCGACCGGTGCCCGCTCGCCGTCGTCGAAAACCCGCCAGATCACCGCGACCAGCACTATGGCCAGGACACCCAGGCCGATCCACCCCGCCTCGGAACCCCAGCGCCCCAGCGCGCCGCCGAGCAGGCCCGTCATGGCGATACCGATGCCCGGCCCGGTGTAGATCACCCCGGCCAGCGTTGGCGCGTTCGTTTCCGACAGGCGGCGTAACCCCCAGCCCGAGGCAAAGACGAAAACCCAGGCGCTCATCACGCCCGCCGCCGTACGCAGCACACCCCAGCTCGTGAAGCTGTGAAGCAACCCCATGCCGATCAGCAGGGCCGCCGTGGCCGCCAAGCCGCCCCGCACCATGCTCGAAGCCTTGATGCCGATGGCCGCGCAGCTCAGCGCACCGAGGAAGTACCCCAGGTAGTTGAGCGACGCCAGCACCCCGCCCGCCGCCAGCTCCAGTTTTCCCTCGTGCAGCATGATGGGCAGCATGGGCGTGAAGGCGAAGCGCCCCAGGCCCATCGCCACCGCAAGGGTGACCATGCAGGCCAGCGCCGCGCGCCAGGCGCCGCGCCGGTCGCGTCCGGTTTCCGACATTTCTTGCAAACTCCGTTTATTCCAGCAGCGCGGCGGCCACCAGCTTTTTTGTGTAGGGGTGATCGGGCGCATCGAGCACGCGCTCGACCGGCCCGGTTTCGAGAATGGCCCCGTCCTTCATCACGATGACGTGGTGCGCCATGGCACGGATCACCTCGACGTCGTGCGTGATCAGCAGGTAGCTCAGCCCACGCTCGCGCTGCAGGCGCTGAAGCAGGCTCAGCACCTGCTTCTGGATCGTCACGTCGAGCGCGCTGGTCGGCTCGTCCAGCACCAGCAGTTGCGGATCGACGATCAGCGCACGGGCGATCGCCAGGCGCTGCCGTTGTCCGCCCGAGAACTCGTGCGGATAGCGATCGAGCAGCGAGGGGAACTGGGCCTCCGTCAGCCCGACGTCGGCCAGTGCGGCGAGCGCGCGGGCGCGGCGCGCTCCGACGTCGAGTTCGGGCGCATGCACGCGCAACCCCTCGCCCACGATCTGCTCCACCGTCATGCGCGGCGACAGCGACGAGAACGGGTCCTGGAACACCACCTGCATGACGCGGCGCAGGCCGAGGTCGGAGGCGCGATCGACCGCCCAGCCCTTGCCCGCGACCTTCAACGCACCCTGGTGCTTCAAAAGCCCCAGCGCCGCCAGCGCAAGCGTCGACTTGCCGGAACCCGATTCGCCCACCACACCGAGGGTCTCACCCGGCACGATGCGGAAGTCTGCGCCCTGCACCGCCACGAACTCGCCCTTTCGGAACCAGCCGGCGATGCCGGGCCTCGGCACCGGGTAGATCACGCGCAGGGCCTTCGCCTCGATCACCGGCGCCGCGTCAGCGCGTGCAGCGACGGCCGCCACATTGCGCTGCGGATGGCTGTCGATCAGCTTGCGTGTGTAGGGGTGCTGCGGGGCGTCGAACACCGGTGCCACAGTGCCATGCTCGACGATGTGGCCGTTCTCCATGACCACCACGCGATCGGCGAAACGACGCACCAGATTCAGGTCGTGCGTGATGAGCAGCACGGCCATGCCGTACTTGCGCTGCAGGTCGGCCAGCAATTCCAGAATCTGCGCGCGCACCGTGACGTCGAGCGCGGTAGTCGGTTCGTCGGCCAGCAGCAGGCGCGGCTTGCAGGCGAGCGCCATCGCGATCATCGCGCGCTGGCGCTGGCCGCCCGAGAGTTGGTGCGGAAACGCCCTCGCCCGCCGCGCCGGCTCGGGAATGCCGGTATCGGCCAGCAACTGGACGGCGGCTGCCTGCGCGGCGCGAGCCGACAGACCCTCATGCAGTTCGAGCACCTCGGCGATCTGGTCGCCGACGCTGTAGAGCGCATTCAGCGCGGTCATCGGCTCCTGGAAGATCATCGCGATCTCCTTGCCGCGGATACCGCGCAGTTGGCGCTCCGGAATCGACAGCAGGTCGCGCACGCCCTGCGGCGCTGCGCCACCGAAGAGCCTTGCGACGCCGGTGACATCAGCGTTCTGCACCAGCCGCAGCAGCGACAGCGCCGTGACCGTCTTGCCCGAGCCCGACTCGCCGACCAGCGCGAGCTTTTCGCCGGCGGCCACCTGGAAGTCGATGCCGTGCACAACCTCCTTGCCGCTGAATGCGACGCGCAGGCCTTTCACGTCCAGCAGGGCCTGCTTGAGTTGTGGGTCGTTCATCATTTGTCGGCCTTGCGCGGATCGAGCGCGTCGCGCAGCGCGTCGCCCATGAAGGTCAGCAGCATCAGGGTGACGACGAGCACGCCGAAGGTCGATATCGAGATCCACCAGGCATCGATGTTGGCCTTGCCCTGGCTAAGCAGTTCGCCGAGTGATGGCGTGCCCGGCGGCACGCCCAAGCCCAGGAAGTCGAGTGAGGTCAGCGCCAGGATGGCCGCGCTCATGCGAAACGGCAGGAAGGTGACGACCGGCACCATGCTGTTCGGCAGGATGTGGCGCCACATGATCTGCAGGTTGCCTACGCCGAGGGCGCGCGCGGCGCGCACGTAGTCCATCTGGCGGTTGCGCAGGAACTCCGCGCGCACGTAGTCGGCCAGGCCCATCCAGCCGAACAGGCTCAGCAGGATGAGCAGCAGTGCCACGCTGGGAGCGAAGATCGCGCTGAAGATGATCAGCAGGTACAGCTCCGGCATGGAGCTCCAGATTTCGATGAATCGCTGGAACGCGAGGTCGGTCTTGCCGGCGAAGTAGCCCTGCACGGCGCCGGCGATAACGCCCAGCACCGTGCCGATGGCGGTGAGCGCCAGGCCGAAGAGCACGCTCACGCGGAAGCCGTAGATCAGTTGCGCGAAGAGATCGCGACCGCGGTCGTCGGTGCCGAGCAGATTGTCGGCCGTCGGGGCGGCCGGGCTCGGCGACTTGGCGAAGTAATTGAGAGTTTTCGGTCCGTAGGGGTTGGGCGCATAGATCGCCCAGTTGTCGCCCTTCGTGATGCGTTCTCGAATGAAGGGGTCAAGGTAGTCGGTTGGCGTTTCGAAGTCGCCGCCGAAAGTCTTCTCGGAGTAATCGCGCAGCACCGGGAAATAAGTGCGCCCTTCATAGCGCAGGACAAGCGGCTTGTCCGTCGACAGCACCTCGGCGAACAGGCTCAGCACCACCAGGGTCGCGAAGAGCACCAAGCTCCAGAAGCCGAGGCGGTTGCGCTTGAAACGCATCCACGCACGACGACCAGGGGAGAGGTGGGCCGCTGCGACCACAGGCGTTGCCTTCGTCTCCGTGCCACCGGGCGCACTCACCGGCACAACGCCCTCAGTCGAATTTGACACGCGGGTCCACCCAGACGTAGCAGAGATCGGAAATCAACTTGGTCACCAGGCCGATCAGCGTGAAGAGATAGAGGGTGCCGAGCACGACGGGATAGTCGCGCCGAATCACGCTCTCGTAGCCCAGCAAGCCCAGGCCGTCGAGCGAGAACAACGTTTCGATCAGCAGCGAGCCGGCGAAGAACGCACCGATGAACGCCGAAGGCAGCCCGGTGATGATGGGGATCAGCGCATTGCGGAACACATGCTTCCAGAGCACCTGCTTCTCGCCCAGCCCCTTGGCGCGCGCCGTCAGCACGTACTGCTTGCGGATTTCCTCGAGGAAGGCGTTCTTGGTGAGCATGGCCGTCACCGCGAAGCTGCCGAGAACCATCGCCGTGACGGGCAGCGTGATGTGCCAGAGATAGTCGACGATGCGCGCGCCCCAGCCCAGGTCGTCCCAGTTGGCCGAGGTCAACCCTCGCAGCGGGAACCACTGCAACTGCCCGCCGAACACCACCAGCAGCGCCACCCCCAGCACGAAGCCCGGGATGGCGTAGCCGATGAGCACGATCAGCGTGCTGATCAGGTCGAAGCGCGTGCCCGCCCTCACCGCCTTCGCAACACCCAGCGGCACCGCCACGCCATAGCTGATGAAGAAGGTCCAGAGGCCCAGGCTGATCGAGACGGGCAGTTTCTCCAGGATCAGCGTCCAGACGTCCTTGTTCTGGAAGAAGCTCTTGCCCAGGTCGAAGCGGGCGAACTGGCCTAGCATCTGGAACAGCCGTTCGTGCGGCGGCTTGTCGAAGCCATACAGCGCCTTGATCTGCTCGAGCCGCTTCGGGTCGACGCCCTGGTTGCCGCGATAGCTGCCGCCGCCGGACTCGAAGCCGCCGCCACCGCCGCCCCGCCCCGCCGTCTTGGCTTCGGCCAGGTACTGCTCCACCGGCCCGCCGGGCACGAACTGGATCACGAGGAAAGTCACCAGCAGCACGCCGAGCAGGGTCGGGATGAACAGCAGCAGACGCTTGAGGACATAGGAGAGCATGGCCTGTTTCCTTCTCTTCTATTTCTGGCGCGGCGGCTTGGCCCACCATGTGCCCATGACCCAGTCCTCACCGTTGGCGTACGGCGGCATGGGCGATTTGAACGAGAGCCGCCAGTCGTCATAGACGATGCGATGCGAGTTCAGCGTCCATTGGGGAATCAGATAGTGGCTGTGCATGATCACGCGGTCGAGCGCACGGCAGGCGGGTATCAGATCGGCCTTGGTGTCGGCATCGACGATGTCCTTGAGCAAGGCATCGACCGCCGGCGTCGACACGCCCATGTAGTTGCCCGAGCTCTCCGTCTTGGCCGCCTTGCTGCCGAAGATCTCGAGCAACTGCTGCCCGGGGTTGTTCGTGCCTGGGAAATTGATGGTCGTGATATCGAAGTCGAAGCGGTCGAGGCGCTCCTGGTAGAGAGCGAAGTCGACGGTCGCGAAGTTCAGGGTGATGCCGAGCTTCTCGAGGTTGCGGATCCAAGGCGACACGGTTCGCACGCCGCCTTCCTTGCTGTCGAGGTATTCCAACGTCATGGCCTCGCCCCTGGCGTTGCGCAAGGCGCCGTCACGGTATTCCCAGCCGGCCTGCTTGAGCAGGTCGCGCGCGCGGCGCAGGTTGTTGCGCAGTGACTGGCCCTCGCCCTCGGTGATTGGCGGCGTGAACATCGGACCAAAGCTCGCGTCGGGGATTTTGCCGCGCCAACGTTCGAGCAGCGCCTTCTCCTCGGCAGACGGCAAGCCCTGCGCCTCGCAATCGGTATTTCCGAACAGGTCCTTCACGCGCGGATAGCCGTTGTAGAACATCTGCCGGTTCATCCACTCGTAGTCGAGTGCCAGGCCGAGCGCCTCGCGCACGCGCGGATCACTCAGCCTGTCGCGGCGGCTGTTGAGCACGAAGCTCTGGAAACCCGCCGGCTTCTTGTGCGGGAACTCGTGCTTGACGAGTTCGCCCGTATTGAAGCGCTTGCCGTTCACCCGGCGCGCCCAGTCGCCGGCCGAGTAGAAGCTCATCATGTCGAACTCGCCCGCTTTCAGGGCTTCGAGCCGGGCCGTGTTGTCCTTGTAGATCTTGACGGTGATCCGGTCGAAATTGTGCAAACCACGG
Organism: Variovorax sp. Root411; assembly: GCF_001425205.1. Classification (GTDB taxonomy): domain Bacteria; phylum Pseudomonadota; class Gammaproteobacteria; order Burkholderiales; family Burkholderiaceae_C; genus Variovorax. The sequence continues at coordinate 287,650 of NZ_LMDW01000016.1, read as the reverse complement.
TTCACCGGCAGCTCGCGGCCCCAGTAGTTGGGGTCGCGCACGTAGGTGATGTCCTTGCCGAAGCGCACGGGGCCGATCTTGTAGGCACCGCTGCCGATGGGAATATCCATCACGACCTGGTCAAAGGGCTTGGCCTTGCCGTTCTCCACGCCCCAGGCGCGGCTGAAGACAGGCAGGCTGCCCACGATCAGCGGCAACTCGCGATTGACCGTCTTGAAGCGGAAACGAATGGTGCGTGAATCGAGTACGTCGGCACCATCGACTTCCTGCAGCAGCGTCTTGTAGCCCGGCGAGGTGAAGGGGCCGATGAGCGTGTCGTAGCTGTGCTTCACGTCGGCCGCCTCGACCGGCATGCCGTTGTGGAATCTCGCCTCGGGCCGCAGGCGGAAGGTGACGCTGCGGCGGTCGGGGGCTACCGCGACATCCTCGGCCAGCAGGCCGTAGCCCGATCCGGTTTCGTCCATCGAACCGGCCAACAAAGACTCGAACAGCATGCTGTCGAGGTAGGCCGGCGGTGCCCCCTTGATGGTGAAGGGGTTGTACTTGTCGAAAGTCGAGTAGCGCTGGTTGCTCACCAGCCGCAACTCGCCGCCTTTGGGGGCGTTCACGTTCACGTAGTCGAAGGCCTTGAAGCCTGGGGCGTACTTCAGGTCGTCCCAGAGCGCATATCCATGCGCGGCCCACGCGGGAACCGCACACACCATCAACCACCAGACCCGGAGAAGCCGCATGCGAGAATTCTGCCCAAGATTTTCACGAGGCAACTTCATGGGCTTTCTTTCCGGCAAAAAACTGTTGATCACCGGCGTGTTGAGCAATCGCTCCATTGCATATGGCATTGCCAGGGCCTGCCATGAGCAGGGCGCGGAGCTCGCCTTCAGCTATGTCGGCGAGCGATTCAAGGACCGTATCACCGAATATGCCGCAGACTTCGGCTCGAAGCTGATTTTCGACTGCGACGTGAGCGACGACGCGCAGATCGACAAGCTCTTCGCCGACCTCGCGCAGGCCTGGCCGAAGTTCGACGGCTTCGTGCACAGCATCGGCTTCGCACCGCGCGAGTCCATCGCAGGCGACTTCCTCGACGGGCTCTCGCGCGAAGGCTTCAAGATCGCGCACGACATCAGCGCCTACAGCTTCCCGGCCATGGCCAAGTCGGCCCTGCCCTACCTCAACGACAAGTCGTCCCTGCTCACGTTGACCTACCTGGGCGCCGAGCGCGCGCTGCCCAACTACAACACCATGGGTCTGGCCAAGGCCTCGCTCGAAGCCTCGGTGCGCTACACGGCCGCCTCGCTCGGCCCGAAGGGCATGCGCGTCAACGGCATCAGCGCGGGCCCGATCAAGACGCTGGCGGCCAGCGGGATCAAGGGCTTCGGCAAGATGCTGGCGGCCGTGGCCGACGCCTCGCCGATCCGCCGCAACGTGACCATCGAGGAAGTCGGCAACGTGGCCGCCTTCCTGCTGAGCGACCTGGCCAGCGGCGTGACCGCCGAGATCACTTATGTGGACGGCGGCTTCAGCAATGTCGTCGGCGGGATGGCCGAGTAGTCCTGCGTCAAACCCCGGCACGGCTGCCAAGCGGCCGTACTGCGCAACCCATTTCACACATCGTGCTGAATCGACGTTCCTTGCTGCTTGCCGCTTTCGGCGTGATCGCCGCGCCCTGCGCGTTCGCACGCGAGGCGGCACCCTCGCTGATGCTGGCCGACGTCTACCGCCCCGGCATGTCGCTGAACGACTACTGGGTCAGCGAGAAGTACGACGGCGTGCGCGGCTACTGGGACGGCAAGCAGCTCTGGACGCGCGGCGGCGAGCGGATCATGGCACCGGCCTGGTTCACCGCACCGCTGCCCCGGCAGCCGCTCGACGGCGAGTTGTGGGCGGGACGCGACCGCTTCGCCCATGCCGTGTCGACGGTGCGCAGCCAGACGCCCAACGACATTGCATGGCACGAGATGCGCTTCATGGTGTTCGACCTGCCCGCCCAGGGCGGCGACTTCACGACGCGGCTGACCGTCCTGCGCAAGCTGCTGCCCATCACCGACGCACCCTGGGTGGTGCCGGTGCCGCAGCAGCGCGCGACCACGCATGCAGAACTGCAGGTGCTGCTCGACAAGACGGTCAAGATGGGCGGAGAAGGATTGATGCTCCATCGCGGCAGTTCCCAGTACCGCGGCGAGCGCAACAGCGACCTGCTGAAGGTCAAGCCCTATGAAGACGCCGAGGCTCGCGTGATCGAGCACGTGCCCGGCAAGGGCCGGCACAGCGCGCGGCTTGGCGCACTGGTGGTCGAGACGTCCGACGGCAAGCGCTTCAAGCTCGGCACCGGACTGACCGATGCCGAACGGGAGAACCCACCCGCCATCGGCAGTTGGGTGACCTACCGCTACAACGGCACCACGGCCAAGGGCCTGCCCCGCTTCGCACGCTTCATGCGCGTTCGCGAGGGCTGACCACCCCCTCGAACGGTTTCGGCAGCGGCCTACTTCGCTTCCTTGACGCAGTCCGCGTAGTAGCGCTTCTTGCCCGTCTCGTCGATGCGCGCAACGAGGCCGTGGATGTCGGTCTCGAAGCCCGGGCATTGCGTATTGAACTCGCGCGAGAACTTCAGGTAGTCGACGATCTTCTTGTTGAACACTTCGCCCGGAATCAGCAGCGGAATGCCCGGCGGGTACGGCGTGATCAGGCTGGTGGTGATGCGGCCTTCGAGCTCGTCGATCTCCACACGCTCGGTCTTGCGGTGCGCGATGTGGGCGAAGGCGTCGCTGGGCTTCATGGCCGGTGTCAGGTCGCTCAGGTACATCTCGGTCGTGAGGCGCGCCACGTCGAAACGCGCGTACAGCTGGTGGATGTGCTGGCACAGGTCGCGCAGGCCAAGGCGCTCGTAGCCCGGGTGCTGCTGGCAGAACTCGGGCAGGATGCGCCACATCGGCTGGTTGCGCGCGTAGTCGTCCTTGAACTGCTGCAGCGCCGTGAGCAGCGTGTTCCAGCGGCCCTTGGTGATGCCGATGGTGAACATGATGAAGAAGCTGTAGAGCCCGGTCTTCTCCACGATCACGCCGTGCTCGGCGAGGAACTTGGTCACCACGCTCGCGGGGATGCCGGTCTCCGCGAAGTTGCCTTCGAGGTCGAGGCCCGGCGTGACGATGGTCGACTTGATCGGGTCGAGCATGTTGAAGCCGTCGGCCAGCTCGCCGAAGCCGTGCCAGTTGCGCGGCGACTTCTTGTTCTTTGGCTTGCCGCTCTTCTCGCCCGTCATGATCCAGTCTTCGGCGCGGCCGATGCCCTCGTCGACGAGCTTCTCGGGCCCCCAGACCTTGAACCACCACTCGTCCTTGCCGAACTCTTCTTCCACCTTGCGCATGGCGCGGCGGAAGTCCAGCGCTTCGAGAATGCTCTCTTCCACCAGCGCGGTGCCGCCGGGCGGCTCCATCATGGCAGCGGCCACATCGCAGCTCGCGATGATCGCGTACTGCGGGCTGGTCGACGAGTGCATCAGGTAGGCCTCGTTGAACAGGTCGCGGTCGAGCTGGCGGTTCTGCGAGTCCTGCACCAGCACGTGGCTGGCCTGGCTGATGCCGGCCAGCAGCTTGTGGGTGGATTGCGTGGCGAACACCAGCGATTCCTTCGGCCGCACGCGGCGCTTGCCCATCGCGTGGTAGGCGCCGTAGAACGGGTGGAAGGCCGCGTGCGGCAGCCACGCTTCGTCGAAGTGCAGCGTGTCGACGTAGCCATCGAGCATGTTCTTGATGGTCTCGGTGTTGTAGATCACGCCGTCGTAGGTCGATTGCGTGAGCGTCATCACGCGCGGCTTCACCTTGTCGGCGTCCACGTCGGCCAACAGGGGGTTGGCCTTGATCTTGGCCTTGATGGCGCTCTGCTCGAACTCGCTCTTCGGAATGGGGCCGATGATGCCGAAGTGGTTGCGCGTGGGCTTCATGAACACCGGAATCGCGCCGGTCATGATGATCGCGTGCAGGATCGACTTGTGGCAGTTGCGGTCGACCACCACCACGTCGCCCGGCGCCACCGTGTGGTGCCACACCATCTTGTTGCTGGTGCTGGTGCCGTTGGTCACGAAGAAGCAGTGGTCGGCATTGAAGATGCGCGCCGCATTGCGCTCGCTGGCCGCGACCGGACCTGTGTGGTCGAGCAGTTGGCCCAGTTCTTCCACCGCGTTGCAGACGTCGGCGCGCAGCATGTTCTCGCCGAAGAACTGGTGGAACATCTGGCCCACCGGGCTCTTCAGGAACGCTACGCCGCCCGAGTGGCCCGGGCAGTGCCACGAGTAGGAGCCGTCTTCGGCGTAGTCGATCAGCGCCTTGAAGAACGGCGGCTGCACGCCCTCGAGGTAGCTCTTGGCCTCGCGGATGATGTGGCGCGCCACGAATTCGGGCGTGTCCTCGAACATGTGGATGAAGCCGTGCAGTTCGCGCAGGATGTCGTTCGGAATGTGGCGCGAGGTCTTGGTTTCGCCGTAGATGTAGATCGGCACGTCGGCGTTCTTGCGCCGCACTTCGCCGATGAAGTTGCGCAGGTTCAATACGGCCGGGTCGAGGTCGGGGCCGATGGTGAACTCCTCGTCGTCGATCGACAGGATGAAGGCGCTGGCCCGGCTTTGCTGCTGTGCGAACTGGCTCAGGTCGCCGTAGCTCGTGACGCCCAGCACCTCGAAGCCCTCCGTCTCGATGGCCTGCGCGAGCGCGCGGATGCCGAGGCCCGAGGTGTTTTCGGAGCGGAAGTCCTCGTCGATGATGACGATGGGAAAGCGGAATTTCATGAGCGGGGCTCCGTACAGGCAGACAGACAGGCAATGAGGAGAGGCGCGAAGTGTACGGAATTCAGATGACGGATCCGGTCAGCTTCCTGCAAGCCATTCCGGCCCGTCCGGCAAGGCCCCTTTTTCCGGCTGCGGCGCAGTACCCCTACCCACTGCAAGCGCTTGGGGCATATGCCTCAGAATGGCGCGCATCGAACAAGGAAAAAGAGGAGTTGAAATGGCGAATTCCACCGTCTGGTGGCTGATTGCGGGGGCCGCCATCGTGGTCGAGTTGCTCTCGGGCACCGTCTACCTTTTGCTGCTGGCCGCAGGCTTTGCGGCCGCGGCGATCTCGGCTCACCTGGGCTTCGGCACGGTCACGCAGTTGATCGTGGCCTCGGTGATCGGCGTGGGCGCCGTGCTCACCTGGTACTCGATCCAACGCAAGCGCCCTCCTGCACCGCCCACCGAAGCCAACCGCGACGTGAACCTCGATATCGGCGAGAGCGTGCATGTCGATGCCTGGAATGCCGACGGCACGGCGACTGTGCGCTATCGCGGCGCGCAGTGGACGGTGGTTCAGCGCGCAGGCAGCACGCCGTCGACCGGCGAGCACCGTGTGGTCGAGGTGGTCGGTAGCCGGCTGATCGTCGACAAGGTTTAGTCCGTCCATACATAGAACTCAGAAGAAACTCAGAAAAGGAAGCGCACCATGGAATTTTCGGTCCCTCTCATCATCCTGGTCATCGCGATCATCTTCATCAGCCAGTCGGTCAAGTTCGTGCCGCAGCAGAACGCCTGGGTGCGCGAGCGCCTGGGCAAGTACCACGGCACCATGACGCCCGGCCCCAACTTCCTGATCCCGTTCATCGATCGCGTGGCCTACAAGCACAGCCTGAAGGAAATCCCGCTCGACGTGCCGAGCCAGATCTGCATCACGCGCGACAACACGCAGCTTCAGGTGGACGGCATCCTGTATTTCCAGGTGACCGACCCGATGCGCGCGAGCTACGGCTCGTCGAACTACATCGTGGCCGTGACGCAGCTCGCGCAGACCTCGCTGCGCAGCGTGATCGGCAAGCTCGAGCTCGACAAGACCTTCGAGGAGCGCGACGTGATCAACGCCCAGGTGGTGGCCGCGATCGACGAGGCCGCGCTCAACTGGGGCGTGAAGGTGCTGCGCTACGAAATCAAGGACCTGACGCCGCCGAAGGAGATCTTGCTGGCCATGCAGGCGCAGATCACCGCCGAACGCGGCAAGCGCGCGCTGATCGCGGCCTCGGAAGGCCGCCGCCAGGAGCAGATCAACATCGCCACCGGCGAACGCGAGGCCTTCATCGCCCGCTCCGAGGGCGAGAAGCAGGCGCAGATCAACAACGCACAGGGTGAAGCCGCAGCAATCACCGCTGTGGCCACCGCAACGGCGGACGCCATCGAACGCGTGGCAGCGGCCATCCGCCAGCCCGGCGGCGAGCAGGCCGTGCAGCTCAAGGTGGCCGAGCGCGCCGTCGACGCCTACGGCAAGGTGGCAGCCGATTCCAAGACCACACTGATCGTGCCGAGCAACATGACCGAGACCGCCGCGCTCATCGCTTCGGCGATGCGCATGGTCCAGGCAGGCAAGCCGTCGAATCCGGCCTGAACTGACTGCTACAATCGCAGGCTCAGGAGCGGTGGATGAGCGGTTTAAGTCGCACGCCTGGAAAGCGTGTGAGGGTTAATAGCCCTCCGCGGGTTCGAATCCCGCCTGCTCCGCCAGAGATTGATTGTTCGTAACCGTTCGCGAACGTCAGACAACGCAAGAAGCCCAAGTCGCCACAAGCACTTGGGCTTTTTTGTCGTCCGACTCACCAAGCAGTGCGTTGCTTTACAACAACTGGATATCACCCTGCCGGATCCTTTCATCTGGCGCTACGATCCGAATGTTTTAGTTTCAAAGCCTGCAAAGGAGCCTCGATGGCTGGACAACGGAAGAACCCACCGCGTGGCACGACCCCACTGGACCGCACCCTGGAAAAAAGCGAGCAGGTGGCCGCCGACGTGCAGCGAGCATCGGACAACCTCGCCGTGGTGAACACGGTGCTCGAACAGGAGCTGCCCGAAGAAGTGCAGGTCGGCGAAGTGGCGCAGGCCATCGAGCACACGAGCCAGCTGGAAGAAAAGCTGGCCAAATCCGCCGAGAAGCTGGCCGAAGTCAACGCCGCGCTGAGTGAAGAAATCGAGAAGCGCCTCGAGGCGATGGCAGAGCGCGACGAAAGCCAGGCACTGGCCGAGAAGCTCAAGGCAGAGATCCGCGCCGACGGCGACGACTGACCCCGGATTCGCCCCCGACACTCCGTCCGTATCCTTTCTCCTACGCCGCGGCAACGCCAGGCACGCTACGCTATTCGTTCTCAAAGCGAAACCACGGCATGGCCCTCATCACGTTCCTCGTCGAGGACAACAAGACCATCAGGGACAACCTGGTCCCGGCCCTCGAGGATTTGGTCAATGGCCGTGTGGTCGGCTTCGCCGAAACCGAGACGGAGGCCCTTGCATGGCTCGCGGCGCATCCCGATGACTGGCAGCTCCTGATCATCGACCTGTTCCTGAAGGAAGGCTCCGGCCTCGGCGTGCTGGGCGGTTGCAAGAACCGCAAGCCCAGTCAGCGGGCGGTGGTGCTCAGCAACTACGTGACGGCCGACATACGCGCGCGCTGCATGGCCCTGGGTGCGGACGCGGTGTTCGATAAGTCGCGCGATCTCGACGCCTTCATCGAGTACTGCAACACCAATCGCCCTTCGGGTCTTGCGCCGCTCTGAACTGCCCCTGAAGCAAAGAGAAAAGGGCCCGAAGGCCCTTTTCTCTTTTGCGGACAACCGAGAGGTTGCCGCTGCCGAAGCGAATCAGCGCACCACGGCGATCTGCGTGCGCGCACCACCCTTGTAGGTGTACAGCGTCAGGGCGCCGTTCTTGATGTCGCCCTTTTCGTCGAAGGCGATCGGGCCGGTCACGCCCTTGTACGAGATCTTGCCGACTTCAGGCAGGTACTTGGCCGGGTCGGACGAACCGGCCTTGACCATGGCTTCGGCCAGCACGTTGACCGCGTCGTACACGTACGGTGCATAGATCTGCACTTCGACGCCGTTCTTGGTCTTGAACTTGGCCTTGAAGTCTTCCAGCGGCTGCTTGAAGTCGCCGTCCACGCCGCCGGCTTCAGCGCACACCACCATGTCTTCGCCAATCGCATCGCCAGCCAGCTTCGGCAGTTCGCCGGTGCACAGGCCGTCGCCGCCCATGAACTTGACGTTCAGACCGAGCTGCTTGACTTGCTTGAGCATCGGGCCGCCGACGGCGTCCATGCCGCCGAAGAACAGCACGTCGGGCTTGGCGGCCTTGAGCTTGGTCAGGATGGCGTTGAAGTCGGTCGACTTGTCGGTGGTGAACTCGTGGCCCACGATGGTGGCGCCAGCAGCCTTGGCCGACTTCTCGAACTCTTCGGCAACGCCTTGCCCGTAGGCCGTGCGGTCGTCGATCACGGCGATGTTCTTGCCCTTGAGCGTTTCGACCGCGTACTTGCCCAGCGTGCCGCCGAGTTGCGTGTCGTCGGCCACCACGCGGAACGTGGTCTTGAAGCCTTGGCGCGTGTACTTCGGATTGGTGGCCGAAGGCGAGATCTGCGGAATGCCGGCGTCGCTGTAGAGCTTCGAGGCGGGAATGGTGGTGCCCGAGTTCAGGTGACCGACCACGCCGTTGACCTTCTCGTCGACCAGCTTCTGGGCGACAGCGGTGCCCTGCTTCGGATCGCCAGCGTCGTCTTCGGCGATCAGTTCGAACTTGGCAACCTTGTCGCCGATCTTGAGGCCCTTTGCATTCAGGTCTTCGATGGCCATCTTGGCGCCGAACTCATTGTCCTTGCCAAGGTGGGCAATGGGACCGCTCGTGGGCGCAACGTGACCGATCTTGACGACCAGGGTTTCTCCGGCAGGTGCAGCAGCCGGGGCCGCAGCCGTTGGCGCGGGCGCTGCAGCGGGAGCAGCAGCTTCTTCTTTCTTGCCGCAAGCCACAAGCGTGAGTGCAGCCAGTGCGACCGCAGTCCATTTCAATTGCATGAGAACCTCCAGAACTTGGATGAAAAGAATAAAAAAACCGGTCGTGTGATCCGGGCGCACAGACCTCGCAAGTTTCGCGCCGCGGACCAGCGGCACCCTCACGCCCTTCCGACCTGCGGCGCAGTTTAGCCGAGGATTCAGGCGCCGGAAGCTGGCGTAGACCCTGTGTTTTCGCTGAGTTCCGCGGCCATTGCCTCGATCACCAACGCACGCAGAACAGCTTCGATTTCATTGCGCAAACGCGGCACCATTGCGTCGAGTTGATGCTGAACGGCAGCTGACACGGTGTCGCTCAAACGCTCTTCCAGAGACAGGTCGACGCGCTGCAACACGCGGTGCAGCAACTGCTCTTCGAGGCTGACGATTTCCGCCTGCGAAAGCTGCACGGCCGGCGGCAATGCCATGGCGCTCGCCGGGTCGGGTTGGAGCGCGGCCGCGGCCTGCGGCTCGGGACTCGCGGGCTCCGCCGGAACCTCGAGCACCGTGGTCAGCGTGGGAACGAACCGGGGCGGTGTGCGCAGCGTGCTGGCCATGTCAGGAACTCTTTGCGAAGTCGTGCGGCTGGATGGTGTAGCCACGATCGGCATAGTGGCGCCAGCGCGAACGGCCGACCTGGCGATCGTTGGCCTCGTCGCTCACGATGTCGATCATGCGTTCATAGCGCTCGAAGCCCGCAGGCACTTCGAGTCCGAGATTCACCAGCATTTCGCGATGGGGCAATGAAGCCGCGTCGGCACCCTCCGCCGAAAGAACGACGGGCGAACGCGCGACCACATGGGCCGGCGCATCTCCGCGGCAGTGCGCTACGAAGTCCACCGGCGACAGCTGCCAGAGCGCGGCGTCCACGGCATCGAGCGCACGCGCATCGCCGACGACCACCACGCGCAGGCCGCGTGCATTCACGGCCTTGCGAACCAGCCGGCAGGCGTAGTTCAGCTTGTCGGGCGCGTTGTAGTGAAAGCCGATTTCCGTCACTTCGCGGACCTGGCCTTTTTGGCCGGAGCTGCCGGGGCTTTGGGTTTGCTGGCCTTGCCCGATGCGTCGCTGCCGTTCGCGCGGGTCGTCAGGTACGACACCAGCAGGCCCACCGGCCGGCCGGTCGAGCCCTTGGCCGCCCCGCTCTTCCAGGCGGTGCCCGCGATGTCCAGGTGCGCCCAGGCGAAGTCGCCGGCAAAGCGCTGCAGGAACTTGGCGGCGGTGATGGCGCCGCCGGCGCGGCCGGCAATGTTGGCCACGTCGGCGAAGTTGCTCTTGAGGCCTTCGGCATAGTCGTCGTCCAGCGGCAGGCGCCAGCAGCGATCCTGCGAGGCCTCGCCGGCGGCTTCGATCGCCGCGGCCAGCGTTTCGTCGCTGGCGAACAGGCCGCTGCGCACGCCGCCCAGGGCCACCACGCAGGCGCCCGTCAGGGTCGCGACGTCGATCACGGCCGCCGGATCGAAACGCTTGGCGTAGGTGAGTGCGTCGCACAGGATGAGCCGGCCCTCGGCATCGGTGTTCAGCACCTCGATGGTCTGGCCGCTCATGCTCGTCACCACGTCGCCCGGCTTCACGGCGCGGCCGTCGTTCATGTTCTCGCACGAGGGAATGAGGCCGACGACGTTGATGGCGGGCTGGATGTCGCCGAGCGCGCGGAAGGTGCCGAGCACACTGGCCGCGCCGCACATGTCGAACTTCATTTCGTCCATTTCGGCCGCGGGCTTGAGCGAGACGCCGCCTGTATCGAAGGTGATGCCCTTGCCGACAAGCACCACGGGTGCTTCGTCCTTGGACGCGCCGTTGTAGCGCAGCACGATGAAGCGCAACGGCTCCGCCGAGCCTTGAGCCACGGCCGCGAAGGAGCCCATGCCGAGCTTCTCGACTTCTTTCGGGCCCAGCACTTCGCACTTGATGTTCGGCAGCTTGGCCAGCCCCTTGGCGGCCTCGGCCAGCAGCGTGGGTGTGGCATGGTTGGCAGGCCGGTTGCCCCATTCCTTGGCCAGTTCGATGCCCTGGACGGTGGCGCGGGCGGCATCGAAGGCGCCGGTGACGGCGGCGGCATCGGCCACACCAACGGTCAGCTGGCGGATGCTGCGGGGTTCGGCCTTCGACTTGGTGGTCGTGTAGACGTAGCTGGCATCGGCGGCCGCCGTGACGGCACTGGCCACCGCCGCGCCGTCGGCGGGCTGCGCAAACACGATGGCCACGCGCTTGGGGCCCTGGACCTTGGCCGCGTTGATCGCCGCGATCACCCCGCTGCGCACCGAGGCAGGCTTGCCGTCGCCGATGGCGGCGAGCACCACGCGGGACGCGACCACGTCTTCCGGACGGTAGAGCCCCAGTTGCTTGCCCGCCTTGTCGGGCAGGTCGCCGGCCTTGCGCGCACTGGCGGCGAGCACCGACAACGGGTCTTTGGAGGTGAGCGGAGCGCTGCCCACGAGCACGATGAGGACGTCGGATTTCTCGGCTGCAGCCTGGGCGACGGTGAGGGTCTTGAGTTGAAAGTCCATAATCCTTTTTTTCCTCGAACGATGTTATTCCATTCTTCCTTACGCAAGGAGCTGTCCCGCAGCTTCGGAGCAACCCTCGTGGTCCTGGTCACCATCGTGATGACCATGATGCTCATCCGCACCCTGGGGCTCGCGTCCAAGGGCAGTGTGAACCCACAGGAGGTGTTCCTGGTGATGGCCTACACGGTGCTCGGCTACATGCCGACCATCCTGAGCCTGAGCCTGTTCATCGCCATCGTCGGCACCCTCTCGCGCATGTACCGCGACAGCGAGATGGTGATCTGGTTCTCCAGCGGGCGCGGCCTGACCGACTTCATCAAGCCGCTGTTCCGCTTCGCCTGGCCGGTGCTGATCCTGATCGCGGTGATGGCGCTGGTGGGCTGGCCATGGGCCAACTCGCAGACCATCGGCATGCGCAAGCAGTACGAGCAGCGCAGCGACATCGAGCGCGTGGCGCCGGGTGAGTTCCGCGAATCCGCGGGCCGGGTGCGCGTGTTCTTCATCGACAAGGAGACGGCGGACAACTCCAAGGCCACCAACGTCTTCATCTGGTCGATCGAGCGCAACATGCAGATCACGACCTCGGCACGCAGCGGCAGCATCGAGAACATCGGCAATTCGCGCTACCTCTTGCTCAACAACGGACAGAGGCTCGAGCAGCCCATTGCCCAGACCGGCCTGAAGATCAGCGAATTCAAGACCTACGGCACCCGGGCAGGCGGCAACAACGGCCTGGCCGGCGACACAACGCCGCCGCGCGCGCTCAACACGTTGTCGCTGCTGAGGGACCCGAGCGACCCGAGCCGCGGCGAACTGGCCTGGCGCATCGGGATGCTGTTGACGGCCGTCAACTTCGTGCTGCTGGCGCTGAACGTGTCGAGCGCCAACCCGCGCGTCGGCCGCAGCGGCAACCTGCTGCTGGCGCTGTTCGCATTCGTCGTCTACTACAACATGCTCAACCTGGGGCAGAGCTGGATCAGTTCAGGCAAATACAGCCTGGGTGGCTTCATGGTGCTGTTGCATGGCGGCGTGCTGCTGATCAACCTGGCATGGCTCGGCATACGCCAGAACAACTGGGGGCGGCCGGTGAAGCCAGGCTCGTCCACCGCCGCCGTGCTGCCCACACCCAAGATCGAACCCACGTGAAAACGATAAGACGCCTGATCTATGTGGAGGTGCTGAAGGCCGTGGCGTTCGTGACGCTCGGCTTTCTGAGCCTCTTTTTCTTCTTCGACTTCGTCGACGAACTGCAATCCATCGGCAAGCCGGACAGCCTCAACTACGGCCCGGCGCAGGCGCTGATCTACGTGACGCTGCTGATCCCGAGCCACCTCTACGAGCTGCTGCCGATCACCGTGCTGATCGGCTCCATCTTCGTGATGGCCCGGCTGGCGCAGAGTTCCGAGTACACCATCCTGCGCACCAGCGGCCTGGGACCCTGGCGTGCGCTGCGCACCCTGCTGCTGCTGGGCATCGGTTTCGTCATGCTGACCTTTGCCATCGGCGACTATGTCGCACCAGCCTCGGAGCGTACGGGCCAACTGCTCAAGGCCAAATACCAGGGCGTCTATTCCCTGGCCGGCAACACGGGCGCCTGGCTGAAGGAAAAACGGGGCAACGTGTCGTTCGCGGTGAACGTGCTGTCGATCGACCGCAAGGGCGCGCTGAAGAGCCCGCGCATCTTCGAGTTCGACGACAACGGCTACATCAGCACCCAGATCGTCGCGGGCTCGGCCCGCATCGACAACGGACACTGGATGCTCACCGACGTCGAAGAGCAGAAGTACGACACGCGCAGCTCGGCCGACCAGGCCCGCATTGCCACGACCAGGATCGCGCAGCTGAACTGGCCCACCACGCTCACCGCCGAAATGGTGTCGGTCGCGCTCCTGCGCCCCGATCGCATGGGCACGATCGACCTGTTCGACTACATCCGCCACCTCGACGCCAACGGCCAGACCGCGCAGCGCTACGAGATCGAGTTCTGGCGCAAGGTGTTCTATCCGCTCTCGTGCCTGGTGATGGTGGTGCTCGCCCTGCCCTTCGCCTATCTGCACTTCCGCCAGGCAGGCATCACCACCTACGTGTTCGGCGGCGTGATGATCGGCATCAGCTTCTTCCTGCTGAACAACGTGTTCGGCTATCTCGGCAACCTGAGCAACTGGTCGCCCTGGCTCACGGCAGCGGCGCCGGGAATGATCTATTCGGTGATGTCGTTGACGGCCTTCAGCTGGCTGGTGCTGCGACGATGATCCAGGGCATCGTCCTGCTGGCGCATGGTTCGCGCGACGAGCGCTGGCGCCAACCTATCGAGGCAGTGGCCGAGCGCGTGTGCAGGAACGAACCCGACGCCCGCGTGGCCTGTGCCTACATGGAGCTGGCCACGCCCGACCTGCCCACGGCGACAGCGGCGCTGATTGCCGGCGGTGCCACCGCCATCCGCGTGGTTCCGCTGTTCCTCGGCATGGGCAAGCACGCGCGCGAAGACCTGCCGCACCAGCTAGAGGCGCTGCGCCAGCGCTGGCCCGACGTCGGCTTCTCGCTCGCCCGCATCGTTGGCGAAGAGCCCGAACTGGTCGATCTCCTGGCCAGAATTGCGGTCAAATCCTGAACATCCAGCAATTTCGATAGATTCCGAAGGCATAATGAATTCCGCAATAAGACGGAATTTGATATGAATCTGCATCAGTTCAAGTTTGTTCAGGAAGCCGTGCGGCGCAACCTGAACCTCACGGAGGCGGCCAAGGCGCTCCACACTTCGCAGCCCGGCGTTTCCAAGGCCATCATCGAGCTCGAGGAAGAACTGGGCGTTGAAATCTTCGCGCGCCATGGCAAACGCCTGAAGCGCGTGACCGAGCCGGGCCAGCACGTCATCGCCAGCATCGAACTCATCATGCGCGAGGTGGGCAACCTCAAGCGCATCGGCGAACAGTTCAGCGCGCAGGACAGCGGCACCCTCTCCATCGCCACAACCCACACCCAGGCGCGCTACGTGCTGCCGGTACCCGTGGCCAATCTGCGCGAGGCGTACCCCAAAGTCAACGTGAGCCTGCACCAGGGCTCGCCCGACCAGGTGGCGCGGATGGTGATCGACGAGATCGCCGAGATCGGCATCGCCACCGAATCGCTCGACGGCTACGCCGAGCTCGTGACCCTGCCCTGCTATGAATGGCAGCACGTGCTGGTGCTGCCCAAGGACCATCCGCTGGCCGCCAAGGAGCGCATCTCGCTCGAAGACCTGGCGAGCGAGCCCATCATCACGTACCACCCGTCGTTCACCGGACGCACGCGCATCGACCATGCGTTCGCGCAAAAGAAGCTCACGCCGCGCATCGCGCTCGAAGCCATCGACTCCGACGTGATCAAGACCTACGTGCGCCTTGGCCTGGGCGTGGGCATCGTGGCCGAGATGGCCGTGCGCGACGAATCGAACGCCGACCTCGTGGTGCGCCCGATGGGGCATGTGTTCGGCCAGAATATCGCGCGGGTCGCGTTCAAGCGCAGCGCCTACCTGCGCAACTTCGTCTTCAAGTTCGCCGAACTGCTGTCCGACCGGCTCGACCGCAACCTGATCGCCAAGGCCCTGAGCGGCCATCAACAAGACTACGAACTATGAGCACAGCTCAATCCCCACGCACGCCCGACATCGTCACCAAGCTGCCGGCTGTAGGCACCACCATCTTCACGGTGATGTCGGCACTGGCCGCCGAGAAGAACGCCGTCAACCTCGGCCAAGGCTTTCCGGATTTCAACTGCGATCCGAAGCTGCTCGAAGACGTGACGGCCGCCATGGCCGCGGGCCACAACCAGTACCCGCCGATGCCCGGCATTCCGGCGCTGCGCGACGCCATCGCCGCGAAGATCTCGGCGCTGTACGGCCACAGCTACAGCGCGGCCAGCGAGATCACCGTCACCGCCGGCGCCACGCAGGCCATCATCACGGCCGTCCTGGCCGTGGTGCGGCCGGGCGACGAAGTGATCGTGCTCGAACCCTGCTACGACAGCTACGTGCCCAACATCGAACTGGCCGGCGGCAGCGTGGTGCGCGTGCCGCTCGTGCCCGGCACCTTCCGCCCCGACTTCGGCAAGATCGCCGCCGCGCTCACGCCGCGCACGCGCGCCATCATCATCAACACGCCGCACAACCCGAGCGCAACGATCTGGACTGCTGCCGAGATGCGCCAACTCGAAGAACTGCTCGCGCCGACCGACGTGTTCGTGATCAGCGACGAGGTCTACGAGCACATGGTCTACGACGGCGCCCGCCACGAAAGCGTGGCGCGCTTCCCGGGCCTGGCCGCGCGCAGCTTCATCGTGAGCAGCTTCGGCAAGACCTACCACGTCACCGGCTGGAAGGTCGGCTTCGTGGCTGCGCCGGCCCCGCTGATGGCCGAATTCCGCAAGGTGCACCAGTTCAACGTGTTCACCGTGAACACGCCGATGCAGCATGCGCTCGCACAGTACATGGCCGAGCCGAAGCCGTACCTCGAACTGCCGGCCTTCTACCAGCGCAAGCGCGACCTGTTCGCCGCCGGCCTGGCCGAGAAGACGCGCTTCAAGCTGCTGCGCAGCGAAGGCAGCTATTTCCAGTGCGTCGACATCTCGGCGGTGAGCGACTTGTCCGAAGCCGAGTTCTGCCTGTGGCTCACGCGCGAGATCGGCGTGGCGGCGATCCCGCTGTCGGCCTTCTACGGCAACGGCTTCGACCAGCGCGTGGTGCGCTTCTGCTTCGCCAAGAAGGACGAGACGCTGCTCGCCGCGCTGGAGCGGCTCGCCAGGCTCTGAGGACGCCTCCTCCATCGCTTGCAGATACACCGGGCAAAACGCCGACGCGCGCGGTAGGACTGTCCTGACCACCGAAGGGGCGGCTCTCCGGCGCCGCGGCGCCGCGGGGATGACCAGCATCGGGGTTCGTTACCACAACGTCCCAGGAGCAAACCATGTCCCTCTCGTTCATTCTGCTGATCGTCCTGATCCTGCTGCTGATCGGCGCGCTGCCAAGCTGGGGCTACAGCCGGTCCTGGGGCTACGGGCCCAGCGGTGGCCTCGGCCTCGTGCTCGTGATCGTTGTCGTCCTCGTGCTCATGGGGCGCATATGACCGGGCGGCGGCACTCTGTGCCGCCTTTAGCGAAGAGCCCGCCCCTTTTCGGCGGGCTTTTTTATGCCTGCAACTGAGCCCAGGCCTTGTCGAGCCGCTTCACGCTCACTGGTTGCGGCGTGCGCAGTTCCTGTGCGAAGAAGCTTACGCGCAGCTCTTCGAGCAGCCAGCGGAATTCGAGCATGCGCTCATCCACCACGCCCTTGCGCTCGGCCACCAGGCGCCAGTAGCGTTGCTCCTGCGGCTTCAGTTCGGCGAGCTTCGCGGCGTCACGCGCCGGGTCCGCGCGCAGCTTGTCGAGCCGCAGCACGATGGCCTTGAGGTAGCGCGCGAAATGCTGCAACTGCGTCCACGGTGCGTCGGCGATGAAGCGCTTGCCGACGAGGCGCTGCAGCTGCTGCGCGGCGTCCTGCACGGCATCGGGCTGGATCTTCGTGTCCTTGATCTTGCGCGCGGCCGCCGCGTATTCGACGAGGATGGCCGACGCGAGCCGGGCCACCTCGTTGGCGATCAGCGTGAGCCGGCCGCGGCCCTCGTCCAGCCGGCGCTTGAACGCAAACTCGTCGGTCGGCAGCGGCTCCTGCAGGAAGGCACGGTCGATCGCCACGTCGATGATCTGCGTGCGCAGTTCCTCGGAAGTGCCAAGCGGCATGAACGCGACCGACATCTTCTGCAAATCGGGGATGTTCTTCTCGAGGTACTTGAGCGCATCCTTCAGCTGCAGCGCGAACAGGCGGCGCAGGCCGGCGCGGTGCTTGGCGGCGGCCACGGCGGGCTCGTCGAATACCTCGATGGTCACGGCGTCGCCCTCGTCGCGCAGCGCCGGAAAACCGATCAGCGATTGCGAGCCGCGGCGCACTTCCATCAGTTCGGGCAACTCGCCGAAAGTCCAGGCCGTGTAGCGCTGGCCGGCGGGTAGTGCGGCGGCCGCAGGAGCGTTGGCGGCTTTCGCGGGCGCCTTCGAGCCTTCGTCCGTCGCCGTCTTCTTCTCCGGCGACGCCTTCACATTCAGCCCCGCCAGCGCCTGGAACGCGCCACGCGCCTGCGCACCGAGCTCGGCCTTCAGCGCACCCAGGTTGCGCCCCATGCCCAGCTGCCGCCCATGCTCGTCGATCACGCGCAGGTTCATGAACAGGTGCGGCGGCAGCATGTCGAGCTTGAAGTCGGCGCGCTTGACGTCGATGCTGGTCATGTCGCGCACGCGCTTGAGCAGCACGTCGGTCAACGAGCCAGAGCCGAACAGCTCGGGTGCCGACAGTTCTTCCGCCAGCTTCGAAGCCGACTCGGGGAGCGGCACCAGCCGCGAGCGCGGGCGCTGCGGCAGGCTCTTGAGCAGCGCCTGGATCTTGTCCTTGAGCATGCCCGTCACGAGCCATTCGCAACGTTCTTCGCTCACCTGGTTGAGTACGAACAGCGGCACGCTGACGGTGAGGCCGTCCTTCGCGTCGCCGGGCTCGTGCAGGTAGGTCGCAGCACAGTCCACGCCGCCCAGCCGCAGCGTGGCCGGGAAAGACTGCGTCGTGATGCCGGCCGCCTGGTGGCGCATCAGCTCGTCGCGCGTCAGGAACAGCAGGCGCGGCTGCTCCTTCGAGGCATGGCGGTGCCAGTTCTCGAAGGTGATGCCGCTGGCCACGTCGGCGGGCAACTGCGCGTCGTAGAAGGAGAAAATCAGCTCGTCGTCGACCAGTACGTCCTGCCGGCGCGACTTGTGCTCCAGCCCTTCGACCTCGCGCACCAGCTTGCGGTTGGCCTGAAGGAACGCGAACTTCGTTTCCCACTGCCCGGCGACCAGCGCCTCGCGGATGAAGATCTCGCGCGCCGCGACCGGATCGACCTTGGTGAAGTCGACGCGCCGCCCGCTGTACACGACCAGCCCGTACAACGTTGCGCGCTCCAGAGCCGACACCTGCGCGCCCTTCTTCTCCCAGTGCGGGTCGAGCAATTGCTTCTTCAGCAGATGCCCCGCCACCTGTTCGAGCCACTGCGGCTCGATGTTGGCGATGCCGCGCCCGAAGAGCCGTGTGGTCTCGACCAGTTCGGCTGCGACGATCCAGCGGCCGGGCTTCTTCTTCAGGTGCGCGCCCGGATGCTTGTAGAACTTGATGCCGCGCGCGCCGAGATATGCCTCGTCGTCTTCGAGCTTCCAGCCGACGTTGCCGAGCAGGCCGGCGAGCATCGACAGGTGCAGCGGCTCGTAGCCAGCGGGCTCGGCGTTGAGGCGCCACTTGTGCTCGGTGACCACCGTGAGCAGCTGCGAGTGGATGTCGCGCCACTCGCGCACGCGGCGGATGTTGATGAAGTTCTGCCGCAGCAACTGCTCGTACTGACGGTTGCTGAGCTTGTGCGTGTCGCCATGGCCGCCGCGCGCATCGGCAATCCACTTCCACAGCCGCAGGTAGCCGCTGAACTCGCTCTTCTCGTCATCGAACTTCGAATGCGCCTGGTCGGCCTGCTGCTGCGCCTCCATCGGGCGGTCGCGCACGTCCTGCACGCTGAGGGCGGATGCGATGACAAGCACTTCTTCGAGCGCGCCGCGCGAGCGGGCTTCGAGGATCATCCGGCCCACGCGCGGGTCGAGCGGCAGCCGCGACAGCTCGGCGCCGGTGTGCGTGAGTTCATTGGCGTCGTCGACTGCGCCCAACTCATTGAGCAGTTGGTAGCCATCGGCAATCGCACGCGGCGACGGCGCTTCGAGGAATGGAAAGCGCGCCACGTCGCCCAGGCGCAGCGACTTCATCCGCAGGATCACGCCCGCGAGCGAGGAACGCAGGATTTCCGGATCGGTGAAGCGCGGCCTGCCTTCGAAATCCTTTTCGTCGTACAGCCGGATGCAGATGCCGTTCGCGACCCGCCCGCATCGGCCCGCGCGCTGGTTGGCCGCGGCCTGGCTGATCGGCTCGACCAGCAACTGCTCGACCTTGCTGCGGAAGCTGTAGCGCTTGACGCGCGCCGTGCCGGTGTCGATCACGTAGCGGATGCCCGGCACGGTGAGCGAGGTCTCGGCCACATTGGTGGCGAGCACGATGCGCCGGCCTGTGTGGCCGTCGAAGATGCGGTCCTGCTCGGGACCCGAGAGGCGCGCGAACAGCGGCAGCACCTCGGCGTTGCGCAATAGCGGCTGATGGCTCAGGTGGCGGCGCAGGTGGTCGGCCGCTTCGCGGATCTCGCGCTCGCCGGGCAGGAAGACGAGGATGTCGCCCGCGTTGTGCGGGTCGCGCCAGAGTTCGTCGACACCATCGGCGATCGCATCGTTCAGGTCGTGTTCGCGCGATTCCTCGAACGGGCGGTAGCGCTGCTCCACCGGGAAGGTGCGGCCGGAGACATAGATGATCGGCGCCGGCCCGTTCCTGGACGCGAAGTGCTGTGCGAAGCGGTCGGCATCGATGGTGGCCGAGGTGACGATCACCTTCAGGTCGGGACGGCGCGGAAGAATCTCGCGCAGGTAGCCCAGCAGGAAGTCGATGTTCAGCGAGCGCTCGTGGGCCTCGTCGATGATCAGCGTGTCGTAGGCCTTCAGCAGCGGATCGGTCTGCGTTTCGGCCAGCAAGATGCCGTCGGTCATCAGCTTGACCGAGGCGTCGCGGCTCAGCCGGTCCTGGAAGCGCACCTTGAAGCCGACCACGTCGCCCAGCGGCGTCTTCAGCTCCTCGGCGATGCGCTTGGCCACCGAGCTCGCGGCAATGCGGCGTGGCTGCGTGTGGCCGATGAGCCGGCCCTTGCCTGACTCGGCGTTGAGCTTGCCCCGACCCAGCGCGAGTGCAATCTTCGGCAGCTGCGTGGTCTTGCCCGAGCCCGTTTCGCCGCAGACGATAACGACCTGGTGCGCCGAGATGGCGGCCATGATTTCGTCGCGCCTGCTCGAGACAGGGAGCGATTCGGGAAATTCGATGCGAAGAGGTGTCGTGGTCGTCAAGGGAAGGCAGTCGTCGGGCTGGCGCGGCGGGCAAACCGTCGATTATCGGTGCGCACGGCGGTTGTTGCAGGGCGCCTCGTCCATCACGGACAAGTACCGCAAGGCACGCTCGCGGCCCGCGTGCTGCGGGCGATCGCCTGAATCGCCCGAGTCAGGCAAACGACGCTTCATGAATGCACAATCACGCCCCATGTCCACCGTTTTCAACTTCACCTTCGTGCCCTGGTTCCGCTCGGTCGCGCCCTACATCCACACGCACCGCGGCAAGACCTTCGTGGTCGCCCTGGCGGGCGAGGCGATCGCGGCGGGCAAGCTGCAGAACATCGCGCAAGACCTGGCGCTGATCCAAAGCATGGGCGTGAAGATCGTGCTGGTGCACGGCTTCCGGCCGCAGGTCAATGAGCAGCTCGCGGCCAAGGGGCACGAAGCGAAGTACTCGCACGGCATCCGCATCACCGACGAAGTGGCGCTCGACTCCGCGCAGGAAGCCGCGGGACAACTGCGCTACGAGATCGAGGCCGCCTTCAGCCAGGGCCTGCCGAACACGCCGATGGCGGGCTCGACGGTGCGGGTGATCTCGGGCAACTTCATCACCGCGCGGCCCGTGGGCGTAGTCGACGGGGTGGACTTCAAGCATTCGGGCCTGGTGCGCAAGGTCGACTCGGCCGGCATCCGCCGCACGCTCGATTTCGGTGCGATGGTGCTGATGTCGCCCTTCGGCTTCTCGCCCACCGGCGAGGCTTTCAACCTGACGATGGAAGAGGTGGCCACCAGCGTCGCCATCTCGATCCAGGCCGACAAGCTGATCTTCCTGACCGAGATCCCGGGCATCCGCATCGACAGCGAGTTGCCCGAGAGCGAGGACAACCCGATCGACACCGAGCTGCCGCTGGACGCCGCAGAAAAACTGCTCGCCTCGCTGCCACCGCCGCAGAAGCCGACGGACACGGCTTTCTACCTGCAGCACTGCGTGAAGGCCTGCAAGGCCGGCGTGGAGCGCAACCACATCCTGCCCTTCGCGCTCGACGGCTCGCTGCTGCTCGAGGTGTACGTGCACGACGGCGTCGGCACGATGGTGATCGACGAAAAGCTCGAGAGCCTGCGCGAAGCCTCGGTGGACGACATTGGCGGCATCCTTCAGCTGATCGAACCCTTCGAGCGCGACGGCACGCTCGTGAAGCGCGACCGCACCGAGATCGAGCGCGACGTGGGCCACTACACGGTGATCGAGCACGACGGCGTGATCTTCGGCTGCGCGGCGCTCTATCCATACCCCGAGGCGCGCACCGCCGAGATGGCCGCGCTCACGGTGTCGCCGCAATCGCAGTCGCAGGGCGACGGCGAACGCATCCTCAAGCGTGTCGAACACCGCGCCAAGGCCATGGGCCTGGACAGCATCTTCGTGCTCACCACGCGCACCATGCACTGGTTCCTCAAGCGCGGCTTCCAGCAGGTCAACCCCGACTGGCTGCCCGAGGCGCGCAAGCGCAAGTACAACTGGGACCGCAAGAGCCAGGTATTGGTCAAGAAAATCTGACGAAGGAGAACCAGATGACGCTCGCCACCGCCCTGCTCTTCGCCATCGTGGCCTTCGCGGCCATCGCCACGCCCGGCCCCACGGTGTTGCTGGCGCTGAGCAACGGCTCGCGCCACGGCGTACGGCGAGCCTTGCCGGGCATGCTCGGCGCGGTGCTGTCGGACTTCGTGCTGGTCGGCGCCGTGGCGCTCGGCCTTGGCGCGCTGCTGGCCGCGTCGGAGTTCTGGTTCTCGATGCTGAAGTGGGTGGGCGCGGCCTACCTGGCATGGCTCGGCCTGCGCATGCTGCGCTCCAAGGGCGGCGGCTTTCATCTGCCTGCCGTCGACGGCGCGCCGTCGACCACGGCGGGCGAGAGCAAGCGCATCTTCTTCAAGTCCTTCCTCGTGGCAGTGACCAACCCCAAGGGCTACATCTTCTGCTCGGCGCTGTTGCCGCAGTTCATCGACCCCTCGGCCGCGCAGGCGCCGCAGTACCTGGCCATTGCCCTGATCTTCGCGGGCCTGGACATGGCGGTGATGCTGGCCTACGCCTTCGTCGGCGCCCGCGCGATCCGGCTGCTGACCGTGTCGGCCACGCGCTGGATTGACCGCGCCTGCGGCGGCATGCTGCTGGCGCTGGCCGGCTCGCTGGCCTTCTACCGGCGCAGCGCGGCCTGACGACGACACCTGTCGCCGGCCAGTAGCCGCTTCGCCAGGAGCGGTAACAGGTGTCACCGATAATCCCGGGCATGAATCCCCTGCTTTCCCGGTTGCAACCCTATCCCTTCGAGCGGCTGAAGCAACTGTTCGCGGGCGTCACGCCCAATCCCGAGTTTTCCGCCATCAGCCTGGGCATCGGCGAACCCAAGCACGCCACGCCGGGCTTCATCAAGGACGCCTTGAGCGCGAGCCTCGGCGCTCTGGCCGCCTACCCCGCGACCGCCGGCGACGTGGCGCTGCGCACCGCCTTCACCGACTGGCTGAAAACCCGCTACAGCCTCGCCCTCGACCCGGCCACGCAGGTGCTGCCCGTCAACGGCTCGCGCGAGGCGCTGTTCTCGCTGGCCCAGACCGTCGTCGACCCGACCGCCTCGCCGCAGCCGGTGGTGATGTCGCCCAACCCTTTCTATCAAATCTACGAGGGTGCGGCCCTGCTCTCGGGCGCCGAGCCGTACTACGTGGCCAGCGTGCCCGCGCGCAATTTCGCGGTCGATTGGGACAGCGTGCCCGAGGACGTCTGGGCCCGTACCCAACTGGTGTTCGTCTGCTCGCCGGGCAACCCGACGGGTGCCGTGATGTCGCTGGACGAGTGGAAGAAGCTCTTCGCGCTGTCGGACCACCACGGCTTCGTGATCGCCGCCGACGAGTGCTACAGCGAAATCTACTTCCGCGACGAGCCCCCGCTCAGCGGCCTCGAAGCCTCGGTGAAGCTCGGGCGGCCCGACTTCAGGAACCTGATCGCGCTGACCTCGCTGTCCAAGCGCAGCAATGTGCCCGGCCTGCGCAGCGGCTTCGTGGCGGGCGACGCGTCCATCATCAAGAAGTTCTTGCTCTACCGCACCTACCACGGCAGCGCCATGAGCGGCACCGTGGCCGCGGCCAGCATCGCGGCCTGGGGCGACGAATCCCATGTGGTCGACAACCGCGCCCAGTACCGCGCCAAGTTCGCAGCCGTCACGCCGCTGCTCGAACCCGTGCTCGACGTGCGCCTGCCCGACGCCAGTTTCTACCTCTGGGCCGGCGTGCCCGAAGTGTGGGCTGGCGACGACGAAGCCTTCGCCCGCGCGCTCTACGCTCAATACAATGTGACGGTTTTGCCGGGCAGCTATCTGGCGCGCCATACGACATACGGGGCGCACAGCGCCAACCCCGGCCGGGGCCGCATCCGCATGGCGCTGGTGGCCGGAACGGCCGAGTGCGTCGAGGCCGCCGGGCGCATCGTCCGCTTCTGCAACGAGACCGCGGACGGCCGCCGCTGAACCGCTTTCCCGCCCCCATTTTTCACCCGAGACTTTCTTCATGACCCAGCAACTGCAACAAATCATCGACGCCGCGTGGGAAGACCGCGCCAACATCTCGCCCTCCGCCTCGTCGGCCGAAGTGCGCGATGCCGTCGAGCACGTCATCACCGAACTCAACAACGGCAAGCTGCGCGTGGCCACCCGTGAAAGCGTGGGCAAGTGGACCGTGCACCAGTGGATCAAGAAGGCCGTGCTGCTGTCGTTCCGCCTGAAGGACAACGAGCAGATGCAGGCCGGCTCGCTCGGCTTCTACGACAAGGTGCCGACCAAGTTCTCGCACCTGTCGGCCAACGAGCTGAAGGAATCGGGCGTTCGCATCGTGCCGCCGGCCGTAGCCCGCCGCGGCAGCTACATCGCCAAGGGCGCGATCCTGATGCCCTCTTACGTGAACATCGGCGCCTACGTGGGCGAAGGCACCATGGTCGACACCTGGGCCACCGTGGGTTCGTGCGCGCAGATCGGCGCCAACGTGCACCTGTCGGGCGGCGTCGGCATCGGCGGCGTGCTCGAGCCGCTGCAGGCCGGCCCCACCATCATCGAAGACAACTGCTTCATCGGCGCGCGCTCCGAAGTGGTCGAAGGCGTGGTGATCGAGGAGAACTCGGTGCTCGGCATGGGCGTGTACATCGGCCAGAGCACCCCGATCTTCAACCGGGACACCGGAGAGACCTTCTACGGCCGCGTGCCGTCCGGCAGCGTCGTCATCAGCGGCAACCTGCCCAAGAAGACCAAGTCGGGCCAGGACTACAGCACCTACGCCGCGATCATCGTCAAGACGGTCGATGCGCAAACGCGCTCCAAGACCAGCTTGAACGACCTGCTGCGCGACTGATCCGCCCCCTGCTTTTGTCACGTTAGAAAACAACAGACCCGAGGAGAGAGACCGATGAACATGATGGAGCGGATTCTTCGTTTGATGGCCGAGCGCAAGGCCTCCGACATCTACCTCTCGGCCCACTCCCCGGTGCTGATCCGCATCAACGGCATCTGCGTGCCGATCAACGCGCAAGTGCTGCCGGCCACCGCGCCGCTTGCGCTGCTGTCCGAGGTGGTGCCCCCCGCCCGCATCCAGGAGCTGGAAAGCACGGGCGAACTCAACATGGCCGTCGCCCTCGAAGGCGCCGGCAACTACCGCATCAGCGCCATGCGCCAGCGTGGCACCTACGCGGTGGTGGTACGGCACATCGCCTCGACGATTCCGAGCTTTGCCGACCTGAACCTGCCCGACATCCTCAAGACGCTCATCATGGACAAGCGCGGGCTGATCCTGATGGTGGGCGCCACCGGCGCCGGCAAGACCACCACGCTGGCCTCGATGCTCGACTACCGCAACGAGCACGCCAGCGGCCACATCCTGACGGTGGAGGAACCCATCGAGTTCACCTACACCAACAAGAAATCGGTGGTGAACCAGCGCGACGTGGGCAGCGACACCACCTCGCTGCAGATGGCGCTGAAGAACGCGCTGCGCCAGGCGCCCGACGTGATCCAGATCGGCGAAATCCGCGACCGCGACACCATGACCGCCGCCATCGCCTACGCGCAGTCGGGCCACCTGTGCGTGGCCACGCTGCACGCCAACAACAGCTACCGCGCGCTGAACCGCATCCTGAGCTTCTTCCCGGTCGAGGTTCGGCCCACGCTCCTGGGCGACCTGGGCGGCGCGCTGCGCGCCATCGTGTCGCAGCGCCTGCTGCGCACGCCGGCCGGCGGCCGCGTGCCGGCGCTCGAAGTCATGCTCAACACCGCGCTGGTGGCCGAGCTGATCGAAAAGGGCGACTTCTCGGGCGTCAAGGAAGCCATGGAAAAGTCGATGGCCGAAGGCTCGCAGACCTTCGAGGAAGACATCGCCCGCCTCATCACCGAAGAGCGCGTCACGCGCGAGGAAGGCCTGTCGCACGCCGATTCGCCCACCAACCTGATGTGGCGCCTGCAGAACCGCGCCGCACCCAAGCAGCAGGTGGACGATCGCCACCTGACCGACCAAGTCGACGAACCCACCTTCACCGACATCACGCTCGACGTCAAATTCTGACTCTCCCCCAGGCTTCGCGCACTTCGTGTCGCTTCGCCAACCCCCTCGCCGGGGGCAACACCTGCGGCCCGGCAAAACCGGTTCCGCGGTGTTCCTGGAAGAGTCACCCTCCATTCCTGTGCCATGTCCCGTACGCTCCAGCTCGCCGAACAACTCATCTCGCGCCCCTCCGTCACCCCTGAAGACGCGGGCTGCCAACAGATCCTCGGCGAGCGGCTGGCGCCACTGGGCTTCACCCTGGAAACCATCGAGAGCGGCCCGGCCGACTTTCGGGTGACCAACCTCTGGGCGGTGCGCCGTCCCACCAACGCGGCTGCGACCAAGACGCTGGTATTCGCCGGCCACACCGACGTGGTGCCCACCGGCCCTGTCGAGCAATGGACCAGCCACCCTTTTACTCCCACGCATCGCGACGGCAAGCTCTACGGCCGTGGCGCCTGCGACATGAAGACCTCGGTGGCCGCCTTCGTGACCTCGATCGAGGAATTCCTGCAGGCCGTGCCCGACCCGCAGCTCACGCTCGCGTTGCTGCTCACCAGCGATGAGGAAGGCCCCGGCGTCGACGGCACCGTCATCGTCTGCAACGCGCTGGCCGCGCGCGGCGAAGTCATCGACTACTGCATCGTCGGCGAGCCCACGGCGGTGGAGCGCTGCGGCGACATGATCAAGAACGGCCGCCGCGGCACCATGAGCGGCAAGCTCACCGTCAAGGGCGTGCAGGGACACATCGCCTATCCGCACCTGGCGAAGAACCCCGTGCATTCGGTGGCGCCCGCGCTGGCCGAACTGGTGGCCATCAACACCGCCGGTGGCTGGGACACCGCGAGCAACCCCTACTTCCAGCCCACCAGCTGGCAGATCAGCAATTTCCATTCGGGCACCGGCGCAAGCAACGTGATTCCGGGCAGTGCGGTGATCGACTTCAACTTCCGCTTCTCGACCGAATCGACGCCCGAATCGCTGCAGCAGCGCGTGCACGCCGTGCTCGATGCGCACGGCGTCGACTACACGCTGGCCTGGACCATCGGCGGACTGCCCTTCCTGACGACGCCCGGCGAACTGGTCGCGGCCGTGCAGGGCGCGATCCGCGCAGAGACCGGCATCGAAACCGAGCTGTCGACCAGCGGCGGCACCAGCGACGCGCGCTTCATCGCCAAGATCTGCAGGCAGGTGGTCGAGCTCGGCCCTGTGAACGCCAGCATCCACAAGATCGACGAGCACATCGACGTGGCCGAGATCGAGACGCTGAAGAACATCTACCTGCGCACGCTGAAGCAGCTCAATGCTGCACTCGCGGCATGAGCACCGTCATCGAGCTGATCGAGTCGGGCGCCAAGCGGCTCGAGGAAGCCGGCGTGGCTTTTGGCCACGGCACCGCCAACGCCTTCGACGAAGCCGCCTGGCTCGTGCTGTGGCGCCTGAAGCTGCCGCTGGACGATCTCGACAACGTCGCTGACACGCCCGTGTCACCCGCAGAAGCCGGCAAGGCCGCCGCGCTGATCGAAGAACGTATCGCCACGCGCAAGCCCGCCGCCTACCTCACGAAAGAGGCGTGGCTGCAGGGCGTGCCCTTCTACGTGGACGAGCGCGCCATCGTGCCGCGCAGCTTCATCGCCGAGCTGATCGCCGACGGTTCCATCGACTACTGGCTCGGCGAGCACACGCGGCGCGTGCTCGACCTGTGCACCGGCAATGGCAGCCTCGCGGTGCTCGCGGCGCTGACGTACCCGGAAGTGACGGTGGATGCGGCCGACCTGTCGGCCGAGGCGCTCGAAGTGGCGGCCATCAACGTCACGCGCCACGAGCTGGACGCGCGCGTCACGCTCATCGAATCGGACGGCCTGGCGAACGCGCCCGGCCCGTACGACCTCGTGCTGTGCAATCCACCCTACGTGAACAGTGCCAGCATGGCCGCCCTGCCCGCCGAATACCGTGCCGAGCCCGAGCTCGCACTGGCCGGCGGCACCGACGGCATGGATTTCGTGCGCCAGCTGTTCGCCGACGCGCCTTCCCGCATGAGCGAGCGCGCCGTGCTGGTGCTGGAAATCGGCAACGAGCGCGATTATTTCGAGGCCGCCTTTCCGCAGCTCGAGGTCGTCTGGCTCGAAACCTCCGCAGGCGAGGACCAGGTCTTGCTGGTCACACGGGATGCGCTGCTGAAATCGGACTTCCGGACGCAGAAGTAATACAAAACCATTTTTGGTTTTCCTTTTGCGCCCTCTGCGAAACCTTCGCGTCCTCTGCGTCCGGTAACCCGCATTCGCGGCCCCCTTCTGCCCACCCGGGATAATCCCGGCCTAGGCCCATTTTCATGATCACTCTCAAAAACGTCATTCTTCGCCGCAGCGCCAAGGTTCTGCTCGACGGCGCCACCGTCACCCTCAACCCCGGCGAGAAGGTCGGACTGGTGGGGCGCAACGGCGCCGGCAAGTCGACCCTGTTCGCCTTGCTCAACGGCACGCTGCACGAAGACGGCGGCGACTTCTCGGTGCCCAAACACTGGCGCATGGCCCAGGTGGCGCAGAACATGCCTGAAACCGAGGAGTCGGCCACCGACTTCGTGGTGGGCGGCGACACCCGCCTGACCGAGCTGCGCGAGTCGCTGGCCGCCATCGAGGCCGCCTACACCGAGAACCCCGACGACGCCGACATCGGCATGGAACTGGCCCACGCCTACACCGACCTGGCCGACGCCGGCGAGCATGACGCCGTGCCGCGCGCGCAGGCGCTCATCCTGGGCCTGGGCTTCAAGTCGCACGAGCTCGACGAGCCCGTCAACAGCTTCTCGGGCGGCTGGCGCATGCGCCTGCAGCTGGCCCGCGCGCTGATGTGCCCGAGCGACCTGCTGCTGCTCGACGAACCGACCAACCACCTGGACCTGGACGCCCTCGTTTGGCTCGAAGCCTGGCTGCAGAAGTACCCGGGCACCATGATCGTCATCAGCCACGACCGCGAGTTTCTCGACGCCGTGACCGACGTCACCCTGCACATCGCCAACGCCCAGCTCACGCGCTACGGCGGCAACTACAGCAAGTTCGAGGACATGCGCGCGCTGCAGATGGAGCAGCAGCAGGTGGCCTTCAGCAAGCAGCAGGACAAGATCGCCCACCTGCAGAAGTTCATCGACCGCTTCAAGGCCAAGGCCAGCAAGGCCAAGCAGGCGCAAAGCCGCGTCAAGGCGCTGGAGCGCATGGAGCGGGTGGCGCCGCTCCTGGCCGAGGCCGACTTCACCTTCGAGTTCAAGGAGCCTGGCAACATCCCCAATCCGATGCTGTCGATCAGCAACGCGAGCTTCGGATATGAAATCGAGAACGAAGCGCCCAAGACCATCCTGCGCGGCGTGAGCCGATCGGTGCTGGCGGGCCAGCGCATCGGCATCCTGGGCGCCAACGGCCAGGGCAAGTCGACGCTGGTGAAGACCATCGCGCGCGAGATGGGCGCGCTGGCCGGCCAGGTCACCGAGGGCAAGGGCCTGAACATCGGCTACTTCGCGCAGCAGGAACTCGACGTGCTGCGCCCGCAGGACACCCCGCTCGAGCACATGGTGCGCATGGCGCGCGAGCTCGGCAGCAGCGTCAAGGAAGCCACCGGCGAACAGGCCCTTCGCGGCTTCCTCGGCAGCTTCAATTTCAGCGGCGACATGGTCAAGCAGCCCGTGGGCACCATGAGCGGCGGCGAAAAGGCCCGCCTCGTGCTCGCGATGATGGTGTGGCAGCGCCCCAACCTGCTGCTGCTCGACGAGCCCACCAACCACCTGGACCTGGCCACCCGCGAGGCCCTGGCCGTGGCGCTCAACGAGTTCGAAGGCACGCTGATGCTCGTGAGCCACGACCGTGCGTTGCTGCGTTCGGTGTGCGACGAGTTCTGGCTGGTGGGCCGCGGCGTGGTCGGCGACTTCGACGGCGACCTCGACGACTACCAGCGCTACCTGCTCGACGAGGCCAAGCGCCTGCGCGAAGAAGCCAAGATGGCGACGCGCGAAGCCGTCAGTATCGCCGCGGCTGCTGTAGCTGCCGCACCGGTGGCGGCGCCCGCCGCTGCGCAGCAGCGCAAGCAGGACGCCCAGGAGCGCCAGCAGCGCAGCGACCAGGCCAAGCCGATCAAGCGCGAGATCGCGCAGATCGACGAACGCATGGCCACCGCCGGCACCGAGCGCACAGCGCTCGAAGCGCGCCTGGCACAGCCGCTGCCTCCTGCCGAGATCGCCGAAGCGGGCAAGCGGCTGAAGGCCCTCAACGATGAAATCGGCCGCCTCGAAGAGCGCTGGCTGGCCCTGTCGGACCAGCTCGAAGCCCTGGCGGCCTGACCCAGAGCCAGGCAAGGGGAATCACCGGATGCCGTCCGCCATAGACCTGGCCCGGGGTGACGAGAAACTCATCGCCGCCGTGCGGCGCAGCCGCCGGCTCATCACCCGCAAGGCTCTGATGGCGGCTGCCGCCAGCGCCGTGCCCCTGCCCGGCATCGACTGGATGGCCGATGCCGCGCTGCTCTCGCGGCTGGTACCGCAGATCAGCGCCGAGTTCGGCCTCTCGGTCACCGAGGTCGAAAAGCTCGCGCCGCATCAGCGCGAGCGCATCCAGAAGGCAGCGACCACCGTCGGCGCCCTGCTGGTCGGCCGGCTCGTCACGCGCGACCTGCTGATCCGGCTGGCCAGGCACGCGGGCGTGCGCCTTACCGCCAAGCAGGCAACCAAGTACGTGCCCATCGCCGGGCAGATCGTGTCGGCCGCGCTCGGCTATGCGGCCCTGCGCGCGCTCGGCGAGCAGCACATCAAGGACTGCGTGCGCGTCAGCACGACCCTCGCTCTCGCGCCGCCCGAACCGCACGCGAACGCCTGAGCGCCTCGCAGTCGAACAGCACCTGCGCCGCCCAGCCTGCACACACCAGCCCGAAGCAACCGCCCCCCGCGATGGCGGGGCGCGCCGCCACCAGCCCGACGATCAGCCCCGCAAGGGACAGCAGCGCCAGCAGCGCGCACAGCGCCCGATCCAGCCAAAGGCCCGACAGGAATCGTCT
Source organism: Variovorax sp. Root411 (assembly GCF_001425205.1). Classification (GTDB taxonomy): domain Bacteria; phylum Pseudomonadota; class Gammaproteobacteria; order Burkholderiales; family Burkholderiaceae_C; genus Variovorax. The sequence goes on along the minus strand of NZ_LMDW01000016.1, from coordinate 256,712 downwards.
GAGCACGGCTTACTCATCGGCCGACGGTTGGCGCAAGGCCCGTGGCGCAGATTTGAGCGCCTCTTCCCGCACCTGCTGTTCGTAGGCAGCCAGCAGTGCAACGTAGTGGCGCGACATCACGTCGCTCACCCGCCCCAGGCCGATCTTGCTGACCGTCGGCTGCGGAATGCCGGTTCTCTGTTCGATCTGCTTCTGCGTGAGCCCCATGGCCCTCAGCGCCAGCACCAACTCGCGTGGCTTCATGATTTTTCTCCCTTTTTCTCATATTTTAGAGTCCAGAAAGAATATTCATTTGAGCTTAAATCCCGCTCGATGGAGACCATTGCCACACGCGCCTTGGCCGCGCGCAAATTCGCCAAGATGACGCAGAAGCAGGCAGAGGCAGCTTCCGGCGTCAAGCAGTCCAGCATTTCCAAGATCGAGCGGGGAGACACCAGCCGATCGATGAGCGTGCTAGCGCTGGCGCGCGCCTACCGTGCCGACCCCAACTGGCTGGACACCGGCGACGGGCCGGCTCCATGGGACGAAGACCAGACCCGCCAGGCCCGCGACAAGGCCAACGAACCGTCCGGCCCCTATCGCGTGGCGCGCACTCCCCCGTCGATCCCGTCGTTCAATCCCCGCACTCCCGGTACCGTCCCGCTCATCGCATGGGCGGACGCCGCCAACTGGGACAGCCTGGAAGTTTCGCAGCAGCCCAGTGCCGAGCGCTGGATTCCCTGCATCGCCCATCACAGCCTTCATACCTATGCGCTGCGCGTGCGCGGCGACAGCATGACCGCGCCCAGCGGCCATCTGAAGAGCTATCCGGCGGAGTCGATCGTGTTTATCGACACACAGTTGAAGACACCCGATGACGGCGAACGCATCATCGCGAAGCTCGACGACAGCGGCGAGATCACCTTCAAGGTGTTCAAGGAAGACGACGGGCGCCGCTGGCTGCTGCCGTTGAACCCGACGCACGAGCCGGTGCGCCAAGCCTTCACCGTGCTCGGCACCGTCATCGGCAAATGGGAGGACGAAGACTGAGGCCGTTGAAACGGGATTCCATCAAGGTCAGCTTCCATGCAGGTTCACAGGCGATAGTCATGGCTCTCCCTGTGGCCTGCATTCTCTGATCCTCCCTCCTCCAGCAGGTCACCTTCCAGCCCGCCTTCGTGCGGGCTGTTTTTTTTGTTTGTTCCAGGTGCGCGCGCTTCGTGTTACCTCGCCGGGCAACTTTGAACGCCGCAAATAAAAAAGGCCGCTGGAAGGCGGCCTTGATCAACGTGTTTTCAGAGGAGAAGGGTTCTGGTAGGACGTACTGGATTCGAACCAGTGACCAACGGATTAAAAGTCCGCTGCTCTACCAACTGAGCTAACGTCCCGGAACCATTTTTTTCTTCTAGCCGGCGTCGAATCCGGCAAAGCCTAAGATTATAGCGTGACGTTTGAGGCAATTTGGTCGAGAACCCAACCTGCTGCACATTGACCGAAGGTCGCGGTGACGCTGACCACCGATCCGTAGCCATGGCAGTTGAGCGAGCCGTCGCCTTCGATGGCGCATGACGCATCGGGCGGCGCCACGCTTTCGCGGCTGAAGACGCAGGCGATGCCGATCTTGCGGCCTTCGCGCGGCGCGCCGTGTTCCTTGCGCAGGCGCTGGCGCAATTGCGCCAGCAACGGGTCGTGCGTGACGAGCGACAGGTCGTCGATGTCGACCTTGTGCGCCTGCCGCTTGCCACCCGCCGCGCCCACCGTGACGAACGCAGCGCGCGATGAAGAAGAAGATGCACGCGCCCACGCCGCCATGGCCACCTTGGCCTTCACCTGGTCGCAGGCATCGATGACGGCCGCAGCCGGCCCGTTTGCTTGCTGCGCCGCATCGAGCAGCGAGGTCCAATTGCCGGGCTCGACGAAATCGTCGATCGCCTGCACCTTGCATCCGGGGTTGATCTGCGCGATGCGGTCGCGCATGGCTTCGACCTTGGCTTGTCCCACGGTGGCATCGAGCGCATGGATCTGGCGGTTGATGTTCGACTCCGACACGTGGTCGAGGTCGATCATCGTCAGCCGCCCCACCCCGCTGCGCGCCAGCGCCTCGACCGCCCACGAACCCACGCCGCCAATGCCGACGACCAGCACATGCGCGTTGCGGATGCGCGCGGCACCGGCAACGCCGTACAGCCGCTCGAGCCCGCCAAAGCGGCGCGCAAGATCGGGCGCCGCGGTGTCGGTGAGGACATCCACGGCGGCGGGAGGAGTGGTGAACGCGTCGATGACGATGGCGCTCAAGCGCAAGGCTCCGCCGGCATCAACGCAGGCGCGAGAGGCGCTCGCGGCCGGCCTGTGCGGCTTCGGACTGCGGATAGGCCTTGGTCAGGTCTTCCAGCGTGCGGCGCGCGGCGCGCGTGTCCTTCAGCTCGATCTGGCAGTTCGCGATCGACAGCACGGCCTCGGGGGCCTTGGCATGGTCGGGCGCGAGCGAGAGCATGGAGCGGAAGTTCGCGATGGCCTCGTTGTAATTGCGCGTGGCGTACTGCGCATTGCCGAGCCAGAACAGCGCAGAAGCGTTGTAGCCGCTTTGCGGGTAGCGCTTGACGAATTCGGCGAACGCGGTCTGCGCCTGCGCGAACTGGCCCGAGCGGAACACGCCGAGGGCGGCGTCGAAGTCGGCCTTTTCCTTGGGATCGGCGGTGAACTCGCGGCCGTCCACCGATACCTTCGAGGGCTCGCTCTGCTTGAGCTTGTCGTCGATGGTGGTCTGGCGCGACTGCATCTCGCTCAGCGTGCGCGTGAGCTGCTCGTTCTGGCCGGTCATGCGGGCGAGGTCGCCACGCATCTGCTCGATCTGGTTCTGCAGGTCGAGCAGGCTGCGGCGCAACTGGCCGTTTTCGTCGGTCAGCCGCTGGTCGGTCTGCTGGCGCATGGCCTCGACGCGCTGGCGCAGATCGAGGATGGCGCGGCGAGCCTCGTCATCCTCGAACAATGCGGCCTGCGACCCCACCGAGATGCAAAGCAAGGCGGCGGCCATCGCCGCGCCTCGCATGAGAGCGCGTGGCATCACCGGGTGTAGCGGAGTTCGGCGCGGCGGTTCTGTGCCCATGCTTCCTCACCCGAGCCCGGGACTGCAGGCTTTTCCTTGCCGAAGCTGACGGCCTCGATCTGGCCGTCGCTGACGCCCAGCAGGGTCAGCGCGCGGCGGACGGCTTCGGAACGCTTCTGGCCGAGCGCCAGGTTGTACTCGCGGCCACCGCGCTCGTCGGTGTGGCCTTCGATCGAGACGCGGCGCTGCGGATTGGCCTTGAGGAACCTGGCGTGGCCGTCGATCAGCGACTGGAATTCGGGCTTGACGGTGTAGCTGTCATAGTCGAAATAGACGATGCGCGCCACGCCAACCGGGCCCTGCGTGGTGCCGGCATTCGGATCGGCATTGACTGGCGTCACGGTGCTGGCACCGCCGCCCTGCTGGCCCGCGGTGCCGCGCCCGTCGGTCACGGGCGTGTCGGTGAGCTTGGTGCCCGACGAGCAACCGGCGATGAGAGCCACGATGGCCAGCGAATAAATCGTACGTTTCAACATTTTTTCAAACTCCTCAAATAAACCTTGGTCATTGCTTTTGAAACGGACCCCAGTCCGGTTCCCTGATGTCTCCCGCCTGTCCCGCAAGCCGTGCCTTTATTTTTCCATCGAGCGTGGTCGTCATGAGCGCTTCGCGGCCTTGCAGGTGCGTTGCGTAGACGATCAGCTTGCTGTTCGGGGCAAAGCTTGGACTTTCGTCCGCGGAGGTGTCGGTGATCGCGCTGACGTTGCCGGTTGCCAACTCCATCACATGGAGTTTGAAGGCACCGCCCACGCGAGAGATGTAGGCCAACCACCGGCCATCGCCGCTGACAGACGGAGAGATGTTGTAGGTGCCGCTGAAGGTCACCCGCGTCGGGTTGCCGCCGCTGGCGCTCATCTTGTAGATCTGGGGCGCACCGCCGCGGTCGCTCACGAAATAGATGGTGCCGCCGTCGGCCGAGTACGCAGGCTCGGTGTCGATGCTGGCGCTTTGCGTCAGGCGACGCGGTTCGCCGCCGCCGGCCGGGATGGAAAACAGCTGCGAGCCGCCGTCGCGGCTGAGCGTCACGGCGAGCGAATTGCCGTCGGGCGCCCAGGCCGGCGCGCTGTTGGAGCCCTTGAAGTTCGCGAGCAGCCGACGCTGGCCGCTGGCCACGTTGTGCACGTACACGACCGGCTTGCGCGATTCGAATGACACGTAAGCCAGCTGTTGGCCATTGGATGACCAGCAGGGCGAGATGATGGGTTCGGGGCTGGCGAGCGCGGCCTGTGCGTTCTCGCCGTCGGCATCGGCCACCCACAGCGAGTAGCGGCTGCCGCCCTTTGTGACATAGGCGATGCGGGTCGAGAAAATGCCTTTCTCGCCCGTCAGCTTCTCATAGACGTAGTCGGCGATGCGGTGCGAGGCAAGGCGCAGGTCGCCTTGCGGCACGGTGTAGCTCTGGCCGCCGAGGTCCTGCCCCTTCACCACGTCCCACAGGCGGAACTTCACGTCGAAGCGGCCGTCGCCCAGCCGGCTGACGCTGCCCACCACGAGCGAGTCGGCGGTGCGCTGGCGCCACAGCGACAGGTCGGGACGGGAGGCTTCGTCCAGCGCCTGGCCCGAGGCATCGACGCCGCGGAACTGGCCGCTGCGTTCGAGGTCGGCCTGGACGATGTCCGAGATCTTCTGGGGCGAGCCTTCCTGGCCCTTGAAAGGAACGAGCGCGATCGGCAGCTGCGTGAGCCCGACGCCCGACACCTCGACCCGGAACTGGGCCAGTGCAGGAATCATGGGAGTGGCAGCGAGGGCCGCAATGAGACTGCGGCGTGCAAAAAGTGATGAAGAAGGAGTTGGAATTGGAGCTGGCAACGGCTTGTTCATGCGATTCGGAGAGGTTTCCGGGTAAAAAGTTCTCCCCGGCTTTATCGGGCCACATGTTACACACTGGCCTGGGAGCGCCGTCACAAAACGTTTATCGAGCGGCGCGGTCCTACAGAAGCACCCGCGGCAGGCCCCGAACGAGGGCCCCCGTAGAATCCGCCGCCATGCAAGCATCCCCCGGCGGCGAGAACGCCCGCCCTCCCCTGATGCGCCGTCTGGCGCGACTCATGACCTGGTTTGGCGGCTCTCGCCAATGGTGGGCCCTCGGACTGAGTGGGGCGATGCTGGCTGCAATCACCGAACCACTGATGGCCGCCCTGCTAAAGCCGTTGCTCGATCGCGGCTTCACGCGCGGCGAGATGCCGCTGTGGTTCGTGCCTGCCGCCGTGCTGCTGCTGTTCGCGGTGCGCGGCATCGCCCAGTTCATCTCCCAATACGCGCTGTCGCGCATCGCCAATGAAGGCATGCAGAAGCTGCGGCGGGTGCTGTTCGAGCACCTGCTCGGCGCCGAACTCGCGCTGTTCGCGCGCCAATCGGCCAGCACCCTGTCGAACACGGTGGTCTACGAAGTGCAGACCGGCGCAATGCTGCTGGTGCAAGCGCTGCTCGGGCTCTCGCGTGACGGCTTCACGCTGATCGCGCTACTGGGCTATCTGGTCTACCTGAACTGGAAGCTCACCCTGATCGTCGCATTCCTCGTGCCCAGCATCTCCTGGATCATGAAGGTGTTCTCCAAGCGGCTGTACCGTCTCACCCAGCAAGGCCAGCAGGCCACCGACGAACTGGCATACGTGGTCGAGGAGAACGTGCTCGCCCACCGCGTGGTGCGCCTGCACGGCGCGGAAGGCGCGCAAGGCCACCGCTTCGAACAGCTGAGCCAGCGCCTGAACCGCCTGGCCGTGAAGTCGACCATCGCGCAGGCAGCCACCACGCCGCTCACGCAGATGATGGCGTCGCTCGCGCTGTCGGTGGTAGTGATGATCGCGCTCTGGCAAAGCGGCAAGCAGGGCTTCACGGTGGGTGGCTTCGTTGCCTACATCACGGCCATGCTGATGCTGATTGCGCCGATCCGGCGCCTCGCCGAAGTGGCCGGCCCGATCACGCGCGGCCTCGCCGCACTGGAGCGCGGGCTGCTCCTGATCGACGACGTGGCACCCGAGTCGCAGGGCACGTTCCAAGTCGAACATGCAGAAGGACGCATCGAGCTGCGCAACGTGCAGGTCAGCTACCGAGGCGAGGACGAACAACGCGCGCTCGACGGCGTGAGCCTGACCATCGAGCCCGGCCAGGTGGTCGCATTCGTCGGCCCCTCGGGTTCGGGCAAGACCACGCTGGTCAACCTTCTGCCCCGCTTCGTGCAGCCCAGCGGCGGCCAGGTGCTGCTCGATGGGCACGACACCAGCGAATGGCAGCTGAAAAGCCTGCGCGCGCAGTTCGCCATGGTGAGCCAGGACGTCGTGATGCTCAACGAGACGCTGGCGGCGAACGTGGCGCTGGGCGCAGAGATCGACCGCGAGCGCGTGCTGCAGTGCATCGCAGCGGCCAATCTCAGTGCGCATGTCGAAAGCCTGCCCCAGGGCATGGACACAGTGCTCGGCCACAACGCCACGCAGCTGTCGGGCGGCCAGCGCCAGCGCCTCGCCATTGCCCGCGCGCTGTACAAGAACGCCCCCGTGCTGTTACTCGACGAGGCCACCTCGGCCCTCGACACCGAGTCCGAGCGGCTTGTGCAGGACGCCCTGCAGCGCCTGATGCAGAACCGCACGACGCTGATCGTGGCCCACCGCCTCTCGACAATCCAGCACGCAGACCGGATCATCGTGATGGAGCAAGGCCGCATCGCAGAGCAAGGCAGTCACGCACAGCTCATGGCGCTGGACGGGCTCTATGCGCGGCTGCAGACGCTGGCCGTTCGCAGTGCCACGCCGGGGCAGGACCCGACGCTCTGAGCCTCTCTCAGAGCAGCACGATGTCGTACTGTCCCTGCCCGATCGCGGGCTCGGACTGCAGCGAAATCGGCTTGCCGATGAAGTCGCTCAGCCCCGCCAGGTGCTGGCTTTCCTCATCGAGGAACAGCTCGATCACCTGCGGCGACGACACGATGCGGAACTCGCGCGGCGTGAACTGCCGCGCCTCGCGCAGGATTTCGCGCATCACGTCGTAGGCCACGCTGCGTGCGGTCTTCACGATGCCCTGACCGCCACAGGCCACGCAGGGCTCGCACAGCATGTGCGCCAGCGATTCGCGGGTGCGCTTGCGTGTCATCTCGACCAGTCCGAGCTGCGAGAAACCGCCGGCCGTGGTCTTGACGCGATCGCGCGCAAGCTGCTTGCGGAATTCCGCCAGCACCTGCTCGCGGTGGTCGTCGCGGCCCATGTCGATGAAGTCGACGATGATGATCCCGCCCAGGTTGCGCAGCCGCAGTTGCCGCGCAATGGCCTGCGCCGCTTCGAGGTTCGTCTTGAAGATGGTGTCGTCGAAATTGCGCGCACCGACGAAGCCGCCGGTGTTCACGTCCACCGTGGTCAGCGCCTCGGTCTGGTCGACGACCAGATAGCCACCCGACTTGAGCTCGACGCGCCGGCCCAGCGCCTTGGCGATTTCCTCGTCGACCGAGTTCAGGTCGAAGATCGGCCGCTCGCCCCTGTAATGCTGCAGCTTGCCGGCTGCCTTGGGCATGAACTCGAGGCCGAACTTCAGCAGCACCTCGAACTGCTCGCGCGAGTCGATGCGGATGGTCTGCGTGTCCTCGCTGGTCATGTCGCGCAGCACGCGCTGCAGCAGGCTCAGGTCCTGGTGCAGCAGCGACATCGATGGCATGCGCATCGAAGCTTCGCGGATGCGCGACCAGGTCTTGCGCAGGTAGGCGATGTCTTCGGCCAGTTCGGGATCGCTGGAATCTTCGCCGTTGGTGCGCAGAATGAAGCCGCCCGTGTTGGCCGGCACCACGCCGCCGCTGTCGGCAGCCGCGGCTGCCTCGATCAGCGCGAGCATGCGGTTGCGCAGCGACTCGCGCTGGTCCGAAGGAATCTTCTGCGAAACGCCGATGTGGTTGTCCTGCGGCAGGAACACCAGCAGCCGCCCGGCGATGCTGATCTGCGTCGACAGGCGAGCGCCCTTGGTGCCGATGGGGTCCTTGATGACCTGCACCAGCAGCGACTGGCCTTCGAACACCTGCTTCTCGATCGGCACCATCGGGCCGCCGTTGCGATGGTCGCGCTCGGGCGCAGGTGCGCTGGGCCGCGAGCCCGGCGTGAACGGCGCGACGATGTCGGCCACGTGCAGGAAGGCGGTGCGCTCCAGGCCGATGTCGATGAAGGCCGACTGCATGCCCGGCAGCACGCGCGACACCTTGCCGAGGTAGATGTTGCCGACCAGCCCGCGCTCGAGCGTGCGCTCGACGTGCAGCTCTTGCACCGCGCCGTGCTCGACCAGCGCCACACGGGTCTCCTGCGGGGACCAGTTGATCAGGATGTCTTGCATGGAATTCTCAGGTATTGAAACCGGCGCTTCGAAGCAGCTCGGCTGTCTCGAACATGGGGAGGCCCATGATGCCCGAATAGGACCCGCTGATGTGCTCGATGAACGCGGCCGCCGCACCTTGTATCGCGTAGGCGCCGGCCTTGCCGAGCGGCTCGCCGCTGTCGGCGTAGCGGGCGATCTGCGCATCGGTGATGTCGGCGAAGCGCACGCGCGACACGCTGAGCGCCGCGTGGCGCTGCGTGCCGTGCTGCAGCGCCACGGCCGTCAGCACGCGATGCGTGCTGCCTGACAGCATCCGCAACATGCGCGCGGCATCCTTCTCGTCTTCGGGCTTGCCGAGGATGGCGCGGCCGAGCGCAACCGTGGTGTCGGCGCAGAGCACCGGCGCATCGGCCAGTCCGCGGCGTTGAAGCCGGGCCACTGCTGCATCGAGCTTCAGTGCAGTAACGCGTTGCACATAGGTTGACGGGGCCTCGTTGGGCAGCACGGCTTCGAGCGATTCGGCGTCTTCGCCGGCATCGGCCAGCAGCAGTGCATGGCGAACGCCGAGCTGGCCGAGCAGCTGCGCGCGGCGGGGGCTTTGTGAAGCAAGGTAGATGAAATCCGGCAAGGTTCAGTTCTCCTGGGCGCCGGCTGCCCGTCGACGCTCGTCATTCGCGGTGGTAAGGGTGACCTGCATTCACCGACCACGCCCGGTACAGCTGCTCGACCAGCAGCACGCGCGCCATGGCGTGCGGCAGCGTCAGGTCGGACAGGCGGATGCGTTCATTGGCCGCGGCCTTGAAGGCCGGGTCGAGCCCGTCGGGCCCGCCGATGACCAGGGCGACGTCATCGCCCTCGCCTTGCCAGGTTTGCAGCCGTGCGGCCAGCGCCTTGGTGGTCAGCGCGGTGCCACGCTCGTCGAGCGCGACGATGCGCATGCCGCGCGCAATCGCACCTTCGATGCGCTCGCGCTCAGCGGCATAGAGCGTTTCCAGCGACTTGGAGCCACGCGGCTCGGTCTTGACGGCGCGCAGTTCGAGCTTGAGCTCGGGCGGGAAGCGCTTGGCGTAGTCGTCCCAGGCGGTCTGAGCCCAGTCGGGCATGCGTTGCCCGACGGCGACCACCAGCAGCTTCATGCGCGACGGGCGGGTGCCTTCTTGGCAGGCGCCTTCTTGGCGGCCACGGTCTTCGTGGCGGTTTTCTTGGCAGCGGGCTTGCCCACCACCTTGACCGGCACGCGCGCGGTGGTTCCCGTCTTGCGGGCCGGTGCCTTCTTTGCGGCGGTCTTTGCAGCCGTCTTGGATACCGGCTTGCGAGCCGGCGCCTTCGCCGCCTTGGCTTCCTGCTCGGCTGCGCGGATCGCGGTCTTGGAGGCGCTCGAGCGGCGCAGCGTGGGCTCCTTGCCGGCGGCCTTCTTCTTGCCTTCGGGTTCGTCCTTGACCGACGAGCTGGTCGCCATGGCAGGCTTGGCACCGCCGAGCTTGGCGCGCACCGGCTTGTCGCCCCAGATCTCTTCGAGGTGGTAGTACTGGCGGATGGCGGGCTGCATGATGTGCGCCACGGCCGCGCCGCAGTCCACGATGATCCACTCGCCGTTTTCCTCGCCCTCGATGCGAGGCTTGCCGAAACCGGCTTCGCGCACCGCATCGCGCACGCTGGCGGCCAGCGCCTTGGTCTGGCGGTTGGAGGTGCCCGACGCGACGATCACACGCTCGAACAGCGGCGAAAGATGTTCTGTGTCGAATACCTGGATGTCCTGCGCCTTGACGTCTTCGAGACCATCGATGATGGCTCGCTGGAGTTTCTGGGTGTCTTTCTTGGCGGCGGCTTCAGTGGTCATCAGGCAGAGCGGTAGAGGTGGTGTTGGTCAATATAGCGTGCAACCGTGGGCGGAACCAGCGAGGAAATGTCCACGCCAAGCGCTGCGCGCCGCCGGATCTCGGTGGCACTGGTATCCATGGGTGGCAGTTCGAGCGCCTCGAAACGAGCGCCAGCCGGAAGGCCGGGCAGCATTTTCGGATCAAAACGAGCAGTGTCGCCCGTCGATAATGCGCGATACGCTACAGAAACAATAGCAATGCCGAGTATATCCTGCCAGCCATGCCAGGTCGGCAACGCGCTCGCCTGGTCGGCGCCCATGATCAACACGAACTGCGCGCCCGGCTGCTCTTTCTGCAGCTCGTGCAGCGTATCGAGGGTGTAGGTCGGGCCGTCGCGCAGCACTTCGCGGCTGTCGACGACGACGGTGCCCTTCAGGCCGGAGAAAGCTAGGCGCGTCATCGCGAGGCGGTCTTCCTTCGGCGTCAGCGCCCTGCTCTTGTGCCAGGCCTGCCCGGTGGGAATGACGTGCAGCTCGGCAAGGCCGAGTTGCGTAAGCGCGGCTTCGGCAAGCGCCACATGGGCGTTGTGCGGCGGGTCGAACGCGCCGCCGAAAACGCCGATGCGGGGAGCCTTGCCGGAAGGATTCACAACCAGTCGCGCCGCACGATGAAGTCGCTGTACAGCGCGGCTTCGGGGCTGCCCGGTTCTGGCTGCTGCTGGTAGGCCCAGCTTGCCAGCGGCGGCATCGACAGCAGGATCGATTCGGTGCGCCCGCCCGACTGGAGGCCGAAGTGCGTGCCGCGGTCCCACACGAGGTTGAACTCCACGTACCGGCCGCGCCGGTAGAGCTGGAAGCTGCGTTCGCGCTCGGTGTAGGGCGTGGCGCGGCGGCGCTCGACGATCGGCAGATAGGCCGGCAAGAAACCTTTGCCTACCGAGCGGATCATCGCGAAGCCGTTCTCGAAACCGCCCTCGGAAAAATCGTCGAAGAAGATGCCGCCGATGCCGCGCTGCTCGTTGCGGTGCCTCAGGAAGAAATACTCGTCGCACCACGCCTTGAAGCGCGGGTACTTGTCGTCGCCGAAGGGCGCGAGCGCATCGCGGCACGCGGTGTGGAAGTGAACCGCGTCCTCCTCGAAACCGTAGCAAGGCGTGAGGTCCATGCCGCCGCCGAACCAGCAGACCGGCTCGCCACCCTCGGGCAGGGCAGCCAGCATGCGCACATTCATGTGGACGATGGGCACGTATGGATTGCGCGGATGGAACACCAGCGACACACCCATTGCCTCGAAAGGTGCGCCTGCCAATTCGGGCCGATTCTGCGTGGCCGAGGGCGGCAGCTTCGCTCCGCGCACCTGCGAGAAGCCACAGCCCGCGCGCTCGAAGAGTTCGCCGCCCTCGAGGATGCAGGTCAGCCCGTGGCCCTGCAGCGGCTCGCCCGGGGCCTTCTGCCAGGCGTCGCGCACGCACGCACCGCCGTCGGCCTTCTCGACCGCCGCGATGATCGACTGCTGCAGCCCACGAAGGTATTCGCCGACCGCTGCCGGGTTGGTTTGCTGCATCAAGCGCCGTGAGGGTTGCGCGCGTGAACCGCGCGGAATCCGATGTCCTTGCGGTACTGCACGCCGTCGAAGCTGACGCGCGCCGCAACCTCGTAGGCCCGTTGCTGCGCCTGCTTCACGCTGTCGGCCAGCACGGTCACGCAGAGCACGCGGCCGCCGCTGGTCTTGAGCTCGCCGTCCTGCAGCGTCGTGCCGGCGTGGAACACCACGGCATCAGGTAGCTCTGCCGGAATGCCGGTGATGCGGTCGCCCTTGCGCGGCGACAGCGGGTAGCCGTGCGCGGCCATCACCACGCCCAGTGCCACGCGCCGGTCCCACTGCAGTTCGACCTGGTCGAGCGTGCCGTCGGTGGCATGCCAGAACACTTCGAAGAGGTCGGACTTCAGGCGCATCATGATCGGCTGCGTCTCGGGGTCGCCCATGCGGCAGTTGAATTCGAGCGTCTTCGGATGGCCGGTGGCGTCGATCATCAGGCCGGCGTAGAGAAAGCCGGTGAACGGAATGCCGTCTTTTTCCATGCCGCGGATGGTCGGCAGGATGATCTCGCGCATGGCACGCGCATGCACCTCGGCCGTGACCACCGGCGCGGGCGAATACGCACCCATGCCGCCGGTGTTGGGTCCTTCGTCGTTGTCGAGCAGGCGCTTGTGGTCCTGGCTGGTGGCCAGCGCGGTGACGTTCTTGCCGTCGCACAGCACGATGAAGCTGGCTTCTTCGCCCTGCAGGAATTCTTCGATCACGACGCGCGCGCCGCCTTCGTTGTGCGACACGCCGAACTTGTTGTCGACCAGCATGAAGTCGACGGCCTCGTGCGCTTCCTGAGCCGTCATGGCAACGACCACGCCCTTGCCCGCCGCCAGGCCGTCGGCCTTGACGACGATGGGCGCGCCCTTGGCGTCGATATACGCATGCGCCGCTGCGGCGTCCGTGAAGGCCTCGTACTCGGCTGTGGGAATCTTGTGGCGCTTCATGAACGCCTTGGAGAACGCCTTGGAGCTCTCGAGCTGGGCGGCCGCCTGCGTCGGGCCGAAGATGCGCAGGCCGTGCGCGCGGAACTCGTCCACTACGCCTGCCGCCAACGGGCCTTCGGGGCCGACCACGGTCAGCGCGATCTTTTCCTTGATGGCCCACTCGCGCAGCGCGGCCGGCTCGGTGATGTCGATGCAGTCGTAGCGCTCGTCGCCGGCGGTGCCGCCGTTGCCCGGCGCCACGTACACGCGGCTCACCCGGGCAGCTTGCGCCAGGCGCCATGCCAGAGCGTGTTCACGGCCCCCGCCCCCAATTACCAGTACCTTCATTCGCGGGCCTTCATTTCTCGCTGTGGTTCAACAAACAAACATTCACTCATTCCGACAGCGAGGCGTTGTGATAAACGTCCTGCACGTCGTCGAGGTCCTCGAGCACGTCGAGCAACTTCTGCATTCTTGCGGCGTCCTCGCCGGTCACGTCCACGGTGTTCTCGGCGCGCATGGTGACTTCGGCGGCGTCGGGCTTCAGGCCCGCGGCTTCGAGCGCGTTCTTCACGGCTTCGAAGTCGGCCACGGCGGTGATCACCTCGATGGCGCCGTCGTCGTCGGTAACGACGTCTTCGGCGCCCGCCTCGAGCGCCACTTCCATCACCTTGTCTTCATTGGTGCCCGGCGCAAAGATGAACTGGCCGCAGTGCTTGAACTGGAAGGCCACCGAGCCTTCGGTGCCCATGTTGCCGCCGTGCTTGGAGAAGGCGTGGCGCACTTCGGCCACGGTGCGTACGCGGTTGTCGGTCATGGTGTCGACGATGATCGCCGCGCCGCCGATGCCGTACCCTTCGTAACGAATTTCTTCGTAATTGACGCCTTCGAGATTGCCCGTCGCCTTGTCGATGTTGCGCTTGATGGTGTCGATCGGCAGGTTCACTGCCTTGGCCTTTTCGACCGCCAGCCGCAGCCGAGGGTTGGAGCCCAGGTCGGCGCCGCCAGCGCGGGCGGCCACCGTGATTTCGCGAATGGCGCGGGTCCAGAGCTTGCCCCGCTTCTCGTCCTGGCGGCCCTTCCGGTGCTGAATATTCGCCCACTTGCTATGTCCGGCCATGGCTTTCTATCTCGCTGTCTTGTGTTTTCAAAGCAAGCTCCGAGTTTACTGTCCGGCGCACACAACGCCCGCCGCGGGCCGGGAATTCGGGCCAGGGCTTTTGGTGATAATCGTTCGATGACGCCATCGCCTTCCGTCGGGCCCGGGACTCCCGACACCCTGCCGCCGCACGCCCCCTTGCCGCTGTACTACAAGACCGAGGCCGAGCACCAGGCGTTCCTGCTGCGCATCTTCGACAGCACGGCCGCGGACTACGACCGCATCGAGAGCGTGCTGGCCTTCGGCACCGGCCCCTCGTACCGCCGTGCGGCGCTGCAGCAGGCCGGCCTCTCGGCGGGCATGCAGGTGCTCGACGTGGGCATCGGCACCGGTCTTGTGGCCCGGGAGGCGCTCAAGCTCATCGGCTCCATGGGCCACCTCGTGGGCGTCGACCCCAGCCCCGGCATGATGGGCCAGGTCAAGCTGCCCGGCGTCGAGTTGGTGCGCGGCGTGGCCGAAGCCCTGCCCCGGCCCGATGCCAGCTGCGACTTCGTAAGCATGGGCTACGCCATGCGCCACATCAGCGACGTGGCCGCGGCCTTCGGCGAATTCCACCGCGTTCTGCGTCCCGGCGGGCGCGTGGCGGTGCTCGAGATCACCAAGCCAGAGGGCCGCATCGCCACGGCTCTGCTCAAGGGCTACATGCGCGCCGTGGTGCCGCTGATCGCCCGCGTGGTCGGTCGCCAGCGCAACACCTCCGAACTGTGGCGCTACTACTGGGACACGATCGAGGCTTGCATTCCCCCCGAGCGGGTGATGCAGGCGCTGGCCGCCGCGGGCTTTTGCGACGTGCGCCGGCATGCGAGCCTCGGCGTCTTCTCTTCCTATACCGCCATCAAACCCGAACACCCCGTCGAGGCCAGCTGACAGTGCGAGTTCAGGACGACACCTCTTCTTCCCATCTGCGCGTCGAGCGCTTGTCTCTGCCGGCCAGCCTGGCGCTGGCCACCGACGGCAAGGCGCCTTTCGCGGCGCTCGGCTACGGCACACCGCACGGCGTGGCCTGGATGCCGACGGTCAACGCGCGCGTGCTGTCTGCCAACGGCGCCATGGCCGACGTATGGCACGCGAGCGGCCCGAACATCAAGTCGGGCACCACCGGCATCGCGCGCTGGCGCACCGACGGGCACTGGCTGCTCGGCGCCATCGACCTCGACGAGGCCAAGGAAAAACAGGGTCTCGCCGAACTCGCGCACCGTGCCTACCGCGACCTGTTCAAGACGCTCGACCAGGCCGGCACGCCACACCTGCAGCGCATCTGGAACTACCTGCCGCAGATCAACGCTGACGGCGGCGGGCTGGAACGCTACCGCCAGTTCAACCTCGGCCGGCAGGAAGCCTTCCTCGAAGCTGGCCGCGCTGCCTTCGAAGGAGCGCCGGCGGCCTGCGCGCTGGGCATCCACCAGGGCGCCCTGTCGATCCGCTTCCTGGCCGGCCAGCAGGCGCCGCTGCCGGTCGAAAACCCGCGGCAGGTCTCGGCCTACCGCTATCCCGAAACCTACGGCCCACGCTCGCCGACCTTCTCGCGCGCCGCGCTGGCGGACATCGGCGACGGCAACATCGCCCTCTTCATCTCGGGCACCGCGAGCATCGTCGGCCACGAGACCGTGCACCACGGCAACCTGCCGGAGCAGACGCGCGAAACGCTGCGCAACCTGCAGGCCGTGATCGCGGCCGCCAACGAGCGCGGCACGGCGAAGTTCTCGCTGGCCGAACTCGACTGCGTGGTCTACGTGCGGCATCCGTCGGACACCGAGACGGTGCGCGGCATCATCGAGGACACGCTCGGCGCCGACGCCCCAATGGCGCGCCACGCGGTGTACCTCGAAGCCGACATCTGCCGCAGCGACCTCCTGGTCGAGATCGAGGCCCACACGGTCGCGGCCGGCCAGCTGCGGGCCTGACCGGTCGTTGCCCGGCCCCGATTGACTGATTCAATGACTCGCGTGCTGCGATTTCTCACGTCGATTCCGCTCGCGTTGATGCTCTACGCGCTGCTGCTGTTCCTGGGCCTGATCTCGCTGGTCTGGAACTTCGTTGCCATGCTGATCCACCCGGTGATGCCGGCCGCGCCCGCGCGCACCGTGGGCCGCATGACCATCGCCTTTGCGTACCGCATGTTCTGGTGGCTGGCATCGGTGACCGGCATGATGCGCATCGACGCCACCTGCCTCGACCCGATGCGCAAGGAGCCTGGCGTGATCTTCGTGGCCAACCACCCGACCATGCTCGATGCGCTGCTGCTGGTGGCGCGCCTGCCGCGCAGCGCCTGCATCATGAAGGCCGACCTGATGGGCAACATCTTCCTGGGCGCGGGCGCCCGGCTGGCGCGCTACATCAGCAACAGGTCGGCCCGCACGATGGTGCGACTGGCCGTGAACGACCTGCGCAACGGCGGCCAGTTGGTGATCTTTCCAGAAGGCACGCGCACGGTGACGCCGCCACTCAACCCGTTCCGCCCCGGCACCACGCTGATCGCCAAGCTCGCGCAGGCGCCCATTCAAACAGTGTTCATCGACACCGATTCGCCCTACCTCAGCAAAGGCTGGCCGCTGTGGCGCGTGCCGCCACTGCCCATCGTCTTCACCCTGCGGCTCGGCCAGCGCTTTGCGCCCACGCAGAACAGCGACGTGCTGCAGGCCGAGCTGGAACAATACTTCCGCCAAAACATGGAACAGAGCGCCATCGACGCGCCCCCCGAATGCCAGACGCCTCGCGCACCCACCTTGTCCTGATTCCCAGCTACAACACCGGCGAACGCCTGTTCTCGACAGTCGCCGCGGCGCGCGCGCAATGGAACCCCGTGTGGGTGGTGGTCGACGGCAGCGACGACGGCACGGACGAGCGGCTGCAGCAGATGGCCGCCAGCGATCCTGGCCTGCGCGTGTGGGTGCTGCCGCAGAACCAGGGCAAGGGTTCTGCCGTGCTGCACGGACTGCGCGCCGCGAAGGACGCGGGCTTCACGCATGCGCTGACGATGGACTCCGACGGGCAGCACCCGGCGGACCTGATCCCTGAATTCATGAAGGCTTCGCTCACGCGCCCCGAGACGATGGTGCTCGGGCGCCCGGTGTTCGACGCCAGCGCGCCGCTGCTGCGCGTGCGCGGGCGGCGCGTGTCGAACGGATGGACGCAGCTGGAAACGCTGTTCGCCGGCGTGGGCGATTCGCTCTACGGATTCCGCGTGTACCCGGTGGCCGACCTGATCGCCGTGATGGCTCGCCAGCCGTGGATGCGGCGCTTCGACTTTGACACCGAAGCCGTCGTGCGGCTGGCATGGCGCGGCGTCAAGCCCGTGAACATCGATGCGCCCGTGAAATACCTGACGGCCGAGGAAGGCGGGGTCTCGCACTTCCGCTATGGGCGCGACAACGTGCTGCTGACGTGGATGCATGCACGGCTGATGGTCGAGTTCGTGTTGCGGCTGCCCGCGCTGGTGTTCCGCAGGCTGGCGAAGAAGCCGCCGTTTCAGGACTGATGTCTTGTCCCCTCCCCCCTCCGGGGGAGGGTTGGGGTGAGGGCTTCAGCGCGCGCGGCGCGAACGCAGCAGCAGCGTGACCAGCAGCAGCGAGAGAACGACGAAAGCAATGAACGACCAGTTCGCCAGCGTCAGGCCGAACAGCGTCCAATCGACCTTGGAACAGTCACCGCCGCCGCGGAAGATCATCGGCAGTGCGCGCTTCAGCGGGAAGGTCTCGATCATCCCGTAGAGGTCGCGCCCGCAGGACACGACTTCGGGCGGATACCACTGCAGCCAGCTTTGCGAGGCCGCCGTGTAAGCGCCGCCGACCGCTGCGAGCAGCGCCAGCACTCCGCCCACGAGCCTCAAGCCGACGTTGCGGAACACCGCGGCCAACCCGGTGAACAGCGCCACCAGCACCAGCGCATAGCGCTGCACGATGCACATGGGACAAGGCTCGAGCCCGACCACGTGCTGCAGGTAGAGCCCGAAGGCCAGCATGAGAACGCAGGCCAGGCAGATCAGCGCGAACGCGCGGCGCGGCGCGCCGAAGTACCAATCGATCAAGGAGACACCCAATCTTCTTCTACGAACACCCTGGCCTTGCGCGGATTGGCGACGACGGTGTCGCCTTCCTTCAAGCCCAGTTCCCGGAACTGTTGCGCAGGGAGTTGCGCCTCGATGATGGTTCCGGAGCCCGGATTATCTGGATTCGTTTCTGTGGGCTCAAGTTCCAGCCGCGCGATGGGCCCGACCACGATGGCGCGCGCCAGCGTGGCGACGATGCCGGAGGCGCCGGCCACGTAGCGTGTCACGTCGATGTCATGCGGGCGCACATAGGCGCGCGCCTTGGCGTCGCGCGCGCCGCTGTGCTCGGGCGAGTTCAGGCGCATGCCGTCGAGCTGCACCTCACCGTTGTCGGCCCGTCCATGGAACAGGTTCACGTCGCCCAGGAAGCCATAGACGAACGGGCTCGCCGGCTTGTCCCACACGTCTTGCGGTGAGCCGACCTGTTCGATCTGTCCCTTGTTGATGACGACCACCCGGTCGGCTACCTCGAGGGCTTCTTCCTGGTCGTGCGTGACGAAGATCGAAGTGACGTGCAGCTCGTCGTGCAGCCGGCGCAGCCAGCGGCGCAGTTCCTTGCGGACCTTGGCGTCGAGCGCGCCGAAGGGCTCGTCGAGCAGCAGCACCTTGGGCTCCACCGCCAGCGCGCGCGCCAGCGCGATGCGCTGGCGCTGGCCGCCGGAGAGTTGCGACGGATAGCGGTCGGCCAGCCAGTCGAGCTGCACCAGCTTGAGCAGCTCGGTCACCTTGGCCTTGATCTGCGCGTCGCTCGGGCGTTCCTTGCGCGGCTTCACGCGCAGGCCGAAGGCGACGTTCTCGAACACCGTCATGTGGCGGAACAGCGCGTAGTGCTGAAACACGAAGCCCACCTGCCGCTCGCGCACGTGCACGTCGGTGGTGTCCTCGCCCGAAAACAGGATGCTGCCTGTGTCGGCCGTTTCCAGGCCCGCGATGATGCGCAGCAGCGTGGTCTTGCCGCAGCCCGAGGGGCCGAGCAGCGCGACGAGTTCGCCCGACTCGACGTCGAGGCTCACGTCGCGCAGCGCGCGGAAGTCGCCGAACTGCTTGCTGATGTTGCGGATTTCGATACTCATGATTTCTTCTCTCTCACTCTCTCAGGCCGCAGTGGCTTCAGGGGGGCGTTCCGGGGGCAGCTCGGCAATGGCTCTCATTTCGCGCTCGTGGCGCCATTCGATGACCGACTTGATCACCAGGGTGACCAGCGCGAGGATCGCCAGCAGCGAGGCCACGGCGAACGCGGCCACCGACTGGTATTCGTTGTAGAGCACTTCCACATGAAGCGGCATGGTGTTGGTCTGCCCGCGGATGTGGCCCGACACCACCGACACCGCGCCGAACTCGCCCATGGCGCGCGCGTTGCACAGGATCACGCCGTACAGCAGGCCCCACTTGATGTTGGGCAGCGTCACGCGCCAGAAGGTCTGCCAGCCGGTCGCGCCGAGCACGATGGCTGCCTGCTCTTCGTCGGTGCCCTGCGCCTGCATCAGCGGCACGAGCTCGCGCGCGATGAACGGGAAGGTCACGAACACGGTCGCCAGCACGATGCCTGGCACGGCAAAGATGATCTTGATGTCGTGCTCCGCAAGCCAGGGGCCGAACCAGCCCTGCGCGCCGAACACCAGCACGTAGATCAGGCCCGCCACCACCGGCGACACCGCGAACGGCAGATCGACCAGCGTGGTGAGGAAGGCCTTGCCGCGGAACTCGAACTTGGCGATGGCCCAGGCCGCCGCCACGCCGAATACGAGGTTCATCGGCACCGCGATGGCGGCCGTGATCAGCGTGAGGCGGATGGCGCTCCAGGCATCGGGCTCCTTCAGTGCTTCGAGATAAGCGCCGACGCCCTTGCGCAGCGCCTCGGTCGCCACGGCGGCCAGCGGCAGCACGAGGAACAGGAACATGAACGCCAGCGCGAGGCCGATCAGCGTCCAGCGCACCCAGGCCGATTCGGTGGTGCCGGCCTGTGCGCGGCGAATGACTTTGGAAGGGGCGCTCATCTCATGCTCCAGCGCGGCGGCGCTGCCAGGCTTGCAAGCCGTTGATAACCAGCAGCAGCACGAACGAAATGACCAGCATCACCAGCGCGACAGCCGTTGCGCCCGCGTAGTCGTACTGCTCCAGCTTCCCGATGATGATGAGTGGCGTGATCTCCGAAATCATCGGCATGTTGCCGGCGATGAAGATCACCGAGCCGTACTCGCCGATGGCGCGTGCAAAAGCCATCGCAAAGCCGGTCAGCAATGCGGGCGCGATGGACGGAAAAATCACCTTGGTGAAGGTCTGCAGCCGCGTCGCGCCCAGCGAGGTGGCGGCTTCTTCCAGCTCCTTCTCGGTGTCTTCGAGTACCGGCTGCACCGTGCGCACCACGAACGGCAGCCCGATGAAGATCAGCGCAATCACGATGCCCGCCGGCGTGAACGCCAGCTTGATGCCGTGCGGCTCGAGCAGTTGCCCGACCCAGCCATTGCCTGCAAGCAGCGCGGTCAGCGAGATGCCGGCCACGGCCGTCGGTAGCGCGAACGGCAGGTCGACCAGCGCATCGACGATGCGCTTGCCCGGAAACTTGTAGCGCACCAGCACCCAGGCCACCAGCAGGCCGAACACCGCGTTCACGATGGCCGCGATCAGCGAGGCGCCGAAGGTCAGCCGGTACGAGGCCATCACGCGCGGCGCGGTCACGGCAACCCAGAACTGCTCCCAGGTCAGCGTGAAGGTCTTGAAGACCAGTGCCGACAGCGGGATCAGCACGATCAGGCTGAGGTAAAGAATCGAGAAGCCGAGCGTGATGTGGAAACCGGGCAGCACGCGCTTGGCGCCCCCTGCCCGGTTGGCACGAGAAAAAGGCGCTCCCGCTGACGGGAGCGCCGAAGAAACAGCGCCGCTCATTACTTGCCGCCGGGCGTATACAGCTTGTCGAACTGGCCACCGTCGTTGAAGTGCACCTTCTGCGCTTCACCCAGGCTGCCGAACAGTTCCTGCACCGTGAAGAGCTGCAGCGGCTTGAAGGTGGCGGCGTACTTCTTCAGCACGGCCTGCGAGCGCGGACGCAGCGCATGCTTGGCCGCGATTTCCTGCGCTTCCTCGGAGTAAAGCCAGTCGAGGTAGGCCTTGGCCAGTTCGCCCGTGCCCTTCTTGTTGACGGTGCGCTCGACCACGGCCACCGGGTTTTCGGCCACGATGCTGATCGACGGGTACACCGAGTCGACCTTGCCGGTGCCGAACTCGCGGTCGATCGAAACCACTTCCGATTCGAAGGTGATCAGCGCATCGCCGATGTTGCGTTGCAGGAAGGCGGTGGTCGCATCGCGGCCGCCGCGTGCCAGCACGGGCACGTTCTTGAACAGCTTGCCGACGAACTCCGCCGCCTGCGCGTCAGTGCCGCCCTTCTTCTTGATGTAGCCCCAGGCGGCCAGGTAGGCGTAGCGGCCGTTGCCGCCGGTCTTGGGGTTGACGATCACGACCTGTACGCCGGGCTTGACCAGGTCGTCCCAGTCCTTGATGCCCTTGGGGTTGCCGTTGCGTACGAGGAACAGCATGGTCGAGGTGGTCGGCGATGCGTTGTCGGGGAATTTCTTGGACCAGTCCTTCGCGACCACGCCGGTGTTGGCGAGGAAGTCGATGTCGGTGGTGGTGTTCATCGTCACCACGTCGGCATCGAGGCCGTCGGCCACCGCACGGGCCTGCGCGCTGGAGCCGCCGTGCGACTGGTCGATCTTCACGTCCTTGCCGGTGGCCTTCTTGTAGTGCGCCACGAAGGCCGCGTTGTAGTCCTTGTAGAACTCGCGGGCCACGTCGTACGAGGCGTTCAGCAGCGATGTGCCTTGCGCAAAGGCGCTGCTGCCAGCGAGTGCGGAGGACGCCAGCGCGAGCACGGCGGCGAAGGTCTTGATTCTGGAAGTCATGTGGTTGCCAAGGTTTCTGAAAATTCACGGCCCGCCGGCCAGGCGGCGGGCTCGTCGGTCAAGGACTGGAGCAAGGCAAGGCCCAGCGGCCAGTCCCCATGCCCCGAGTCGACGTTGATGTGGCCCGCATTCTGCATGCGCACGAACTCGCTGCCCCAGGCGCGCGAATATGCACCCGCCAGGCGAACGGGGCAAAAGGGGTCGTTGCTGCTGGCCACCACGATGCTGCGGTACGGCAGCGCGGCGTACGGCACGGGCGCGAAGTCGGACAGCACGGCGCGGCGTTCGGGGTCCGCAGGCGCCACCAGCAGCGCGCCCTGGATGCGGGCAGCGGCCTCGGCCGGCAGGTGCGCCGTCGCGATGCAGCCCAGGCTGTGCGCTGCGATCACCACCGGGCCGGGGCTGTCGAGCACCAGCTTCGCCAGCGTAGCCACCCACGCATCGCGCTTGGGCGAGGCCCAATCGTCCTGCACCACCCGTGCCGCGCCCGGAACGCGCTCCTCCCACAGGCTCTGCCAGTGGCCGGGCCCGGAGTCGCGCCAGCCGGGCACGATGATGACGCGAGTGTTCATGAGCACTCCCCCAGGCTTCGCGCACTTCGTGTCGC
Organism: Variovorax sp. Root411; assembly: GCF_001425205.1. Classification (GTDB taxonomy): domain Bacteria; phylum Pseudomonadota; class Gammaproteobacteria; order Burkholderiales; family Burkholderiaceae_C; genus Variovorax. The sequence continues at coordinate 234,292 of NZ_LMDW01000016.1, read as the reverse complement.
TTCGCCTCCCCCCTCGCCGGGGGCAACACCAGCGGCCCGGCAAAGCCGGTTCCGCGGTGTTCCACGAAGGAGCGTCGATGCTTTCACCGCCTGCTGTTCCGCTCTTACTTGTTCGGCTGCGGCGTGATGCGCAGGTAAGGCTTCACGGCCTTGAAGCCCTTGGGGAAGCGCTGGGCCAGTTCGGCCGGGTCCTGGATGCTCGGGATGATGACCACGTCGTCGCCGTCCTTCCAGTTCACGGGCGTGGCCACCTTGTGGCTGTCGGTGAGTTGCAGCGAGTCGATCACGCGCAGGATCTCGTCGAAGTTGCGGCCGGTCGAGGCCGGATAGGTGATGGTCGTGCGGATGACCTTCTTCGGGTCGATGATGTAGACGCTGCGCACCGTGGCCGTGGCCGAGGCGTTCGGGTGGATCAGGTCGTACAGGTCGGCCACCTTGCGGTCTGCGTCCGCGATGATCGGGAAGTTGACCGTGGTGTTCTGCGTCTCGTTGATGTCGCCGATCCATTCCTTGTGCTTGTCGGCCGGGTCGACGCTCAGCGCGATGGGCTTCACGCCGCGCTTGGCGAACTCGCCCGACAGCGCCGCGGTCTTGCCGAGTTCGGTGGTGCACACGGGCGTGAAGTCGGCCGGGTGCGAGAAGAACACGACCCACGAATCGCCGGCCCATTGGTAGAAGTCGATGGGGCCTTCGCTGGAATCCTGGGTGAAATTGGGGGCTGTATCGCCGAGTCGCAGAGTCGCCATGGTCGCTCCTGGGATGGATGGGAGCTTCGGATTGTGCGAACCATTGCTTCAATGCCAAACGAATATCTGCTTGTTTGGATATGGCGTTTTCCGCATAAGAAGCGGCTTCAGCAGCCTAATACATGCCGGATTCGTCGCCATGCAGATGTTCGGCCAGGAAATCGATCAACCGGCGAATCGCAGGCACCATCGCGCGCCGCGCCGGAAAAACCATGTGCGCGATGACCGGTGCCGGTCCCCATCCGGGCAGCAGCTTCGCGAGCCGGCCGGCCTCCAGGTCGGCCCGGCACATGTAGTCGGGCAGCAAGGCTGCACCCACCCCCTCGAGCGCGGCCAGCTGCAGCATGGCAAGGTCGTCCGCCACATAGCGCGGTGTGTGGACATGCACGTGGATCTCGCCGTTGGGGCCTTCGAGCCGCCATTCGCTGCGCCCCTCGCCGCTGGCCGACATGGCGACGGTCTGGAGCCGCTCGAGGTCGGCCGGCGTGTTCACCGGCCCCAGGCGCTGCAGCAGTTCCGGCTTGGCCACCAGCACGGCGCGGCTGGTGCCGAGGACCTTGGCGACGAGCGTCGCACTGTCCTCGATGGCGGGACGCACGCGCAAGGCGATGTCGATGCCCTCCTCGATCAGGTCCACGGGCCGGTTCATGACCCGCATGTCGACCCGCACGGCCGGGTAGCGTTCCATGAAACGCGGCAGCAACTGCCCCAGTCCACTGTGGGCGATGGTGACCGGGCAACTCAGGCGGACCATGCCGCAGGGCTCGGTGTGCACCTGTGCCACCGCGTCCGTCGCGGCTTGCGCCGCATCCCGCACGGCGGCCGAATGCCGCAGGAAGGTCTCGCCCGCAGGCGTGAGCGACAACCGCCGGGTGCTGCGCTGCATCAGCTGCACGCCCAGCCGCTCCTCGAGTTCCGCCACGCGGCGAGACAGGCGCGATTTGGGAATGCCGAGCGCCCGGCTGGCCGCCGCGAAGCCGCCGCGCTCGGCCACTTCGGCGAAGAAAACCATGTCGTTGAGGTCTTGCATGGCATCGATTGTCCTGCAAACAGGACGATCTAGGCAATTTTTGGCTACTTATCGATCACTCGATTCAAAAATAGAATTCTCCCATCCGCCGGCCACCTGAGCGCCGACAGCCAACACAGAAAGTGATTGATTGACATGAAGCTGCTCCACATCGACTCCAGCATCCTCGGCACCAACTCCACCTCGCGCCTGCTCTCGGCCGAAGTCGTGACCGCCTGGCGCGCCGCCCACCCCGACACCGCCGTCGAATACCTCGACCTGGCCGTCGACACCCCCTCGCACTTCAGCGCCGATGCGCTGGGCATCAAGACCGGCGTGCAAGCACAGCCGACCGAAGCCCAGCAGCGTGAAAACGCGCTGTCCGAAAAGCTCGTGAGCCAGTTCCTGGCCTCGGACGTGATCGTCATCGGCACGCCCTTCTACAACTTCTCGATCCCGACGCAGTTGAAGGCCTGGATCGACCGCCTCGCGCAGATCGGCCGCACCTTCAAGTACACCGACAAGGGCCCCGTGGGCCTGGCCGGCGGAAAGACCATCATCGTGGCCTCGAGCCGCGGCGGCATCTACTCGACCAGCGAAGGCGGCCAGGCCATGGAACACCAGGAGAGCTACCTCCAGGCGGTCTTCGGTTTCTTCGGCATCACCGACGTTCGCTTCGTGCGCGCCGAAGGCGTGGCGATGGGCGACGAAGCCAAGGGCAAGGCCTTGGCCGCGGCCCGCGCCGACATCCTGGTGGCGACGGCCGAAGCCGCGAACCAGCGCGATGCAGCCATCGCAGCCTGAGTTCGCTCCCGCACCATAAAAAAGCCGCCCGGCACGGGCGGCTTTTTTTGCTTTGCGCAGAGCAGATCAGGCTGCGTGGTTCTTGACCCAGGCCACGTACTTGTCCATCCAGCCCTGCAGGAACTTCTTCGAGCCTTCGTTGCCGATGTGGCCCTTGTCGTCGAACAGGTCGTCCTTGGCCTGCAGGAACACTTCGGGCGTGCCCATCGTGGGCACATCGAGGTAGGCCAGGATGTTGCGCAGATGCTGCTGCGCGAGCGCGGTGCCGATGGCGCCCACCGAAATGCCGAGCACGCCCGCCGGCTTGCCCGCCCAGGCGCTCTGGCCATAGGGGCGCGACGCATGGTCGATGGCATTCTTCAGCACGCCGGGCACCGAGCGGTTGTATTCGGGCGTGACGAACAGCAGGCCCTGCGCCGCCGCGATCTCGGTCTTGATGCGCTTCACCGCCGGCGCCTGGTTGCCGTCGTCATCCTGGTTGTACAGCGGCAGGTCGTCGATGCGCAGGTGCTCGAAAGTGAAGTCCGAGGGCGCGAGGTGCGCCAGCGCGAGGGCCAGCTTGTGGTTGTACGAATCCTTGCGAAGGCTGCCGACAATGACGGCGATCCGGGTCTGGGCCATGGATGGAACTCCTTGAAGTGAAGGGGAACGGGGGTCGACGAAACCCATTATGCGAAGCCCCAAAGGCCTTTTCCGCAAAAGTTCTTGACCCGACAGCGGCTGCCGGAGGAAAACTGCCAAGAGCGGCATCGCGCGATCCCGGGCATCATCGCGCTCGGTCTTCTAACGATTCAGGAGCAACACGCGATGAGATTTCTGGTGGTGGGTGCCGGTGCACTCGGTGGTTATTTCGGCGGCCGTCTGTTGGAGGCGGGGCGCGACATCACCTTCCTGCTGCGCCCGCGCCGCGCGGCACAGCTCGCGAAGACCGGGCTGGTGGTGCAGAGCCCCTTCGGCGACCTGCAGTTGCCCGCACCCAGGCATGTGCTGGCCGATGGCATCGACGGCCCCTACGACGTGGTCGTGGTCGGCAGCAAGGCCTATGACCTCGACTCGACGATGGACTCGTTCGCGCCGGCGGTCGGCCCCGACACCGTGATCCTTCCGCTGCTCAACGGCATGAGCCACATCGACCGCCTGGCCGAACGCTTCGGCAGCGAGCGCGTGCTGGGCGGCCTCTGCATGATCTCGGCCACGCTCGACGACGAAGGCCACGTGCTGCACCTCAACGACATGCACGGCCTGAGCTATGGCGAACGCGCGGGCGGCCGCTCGGCCCGCGTCGATGCCATCGCGGCGCAGTTCGCGGGCGCGAAATTCGAGGCCACGGCCAGCGACAGCATCTCGCAGGACATGTGGGAAAAGTGGGTCTTCATTGCTTCGGCGGCGGGCCTCACGAGCCTGATGCGCGCGTCCATCGGCGACATCGTGGCCGCTGGCGGGCAGGACGTGGCGCTGTCGATCTTCGACGAGTGCTGCGCCATCGCCGCGCACAACGGCTTTGCGCCCCGCCCCGCCGCCGTGCAGCGCGGCCGGGCCATCATGACGGCCGCCGGCTCGCCGATGACGGGGTCGATGTACAAGGACATTGTCCGCGGCGCGGCGGTCGAGGCCGATCACATCGTCGGCGACCTGCTGGGCCGCGCGGCCCCAAGCAACTCGCCGGTGCCGACGGTGTTGCGCATCGCGTACGTCCACCTCAAGGCCTACGAGGCACAGCGCGCCCGCACGGCGAGCGCCTGAGGCCGTGCGCGACGCGCTGGCGTTCCTTCACACGGCGCAGGTGCATGTGCCGACCTTCGAGCGGCTGGTGAGCGAGGTCGCGCCCGGCCTGCGCGTTCGGCATTCGGTGCGGGAGGACCTGCTGGCCGATGCGCGCGTGGTGGGCATCGATGACTCGGGGCTCGTGACACGCGTTCACGACGCCATGCGCGAGGCCGCATCCGGCGGTGCTGCGGTCGTCGTCTGCACCTGTTCGACCATTGGCGCCATCGCGGAACGAACCGCTCCGGGCGGCTCGTTCAAGGCCATGCGCATCGATCGCGCCATGGCCGACCGCGCAGTGCGCACCGGGCCGCGCGTGCTGATCGTGGCGGCGCTCGAAAGCACGCTTGCGCCGACAACGGCCCTGATTCTTTCCGCTGCGCAGAACGCTGGCATTGTCGTGCAGCCGGACACGCTGTTCGTCGAGCAAGCCTGGTCTCACTTCGAAGCCGGCGACAGCGTGCGCTATGTCGAGGCCCTGGCCCGTTCGATCCGCGCCGCGGCAAGCAAGGCCGACGTCGTCGTGCTTGCACAAGCCTCGATGGCCCCCGTGACAAGCGCGCTTGCAGATCTCGATGTCGACATCCTCAGCAGCCCCGCTCCGGGCGTGCAGCTTGCCGTTCAACTGATCCGCGAATGATCACAGATCGGTTCCATTATCTATTCAAACAATCATTCAATTTTCTGAATCTCCCATTGAGAAATAGAATAATTATCTATTCACATTGATATTCAATGCCTGCCTCTTCCGCCGCCTTGGCCGAAACTGCCCTCGCGCTCATCCGATCGCAAGGCACCGTCACGAGCGCCGAGCTCCAGGCACGGCTCGGCGTCAGTCAGCCCACTGTCTCCCGCACGCTGGCACCGCTGCTGCGCGGCGCGGACATCCTCAAGGTCGGCGCAGCGCGCTCACAGATGTATGTGGGACCACGCCACGTGGAGCGGGTCGGCACCGAAGTGCCCGTCGTCAAGGTCGATGCAAACGGCAATGCCACACCGTTCGGCCGCGTCGTGCCGCTGCAGGGAGGTCGCTGCTGGATGGACGAACTGGAAGGCCGCAGCGCCCTGCACGATGGGCTGCCCTGGTTTCTTTCCGACATGCGGCCACAGGGATTCATCGGCCGCGCCTTTGCCCACGGCCACCCCCAACTCGGCCTGCCAGCCAACCCGGAACACTGGACCGACGACGATGTTCTTCAAGCGTTGGCACTCTGCGGCGAAGATCTGCCCGGCAACCTGATCGTCGGCGCAGAGTCGTTCCGTCGCTTCCAGTCGATCACCGCGCAACCAGTTCCGCAGGTGAGCACCGGCAACTATCCCGCGATGGCGGAAAGCGCCATGCAAGGCACCTTGCCGGGTTCGTCGGCCGGTGGCGAGCAGCCGAAGTTCTGCACGGTGCGCGAAGGGCGACAAGTGATCGTCAAGTTCTCGCCATCCGGCGCCTCGCCCGCGGACAGGCGCTTGCGCGATTTGCTCGTGTGCGAGCATCTGGCGCTGCGCACACTGCAGGAGGCTGGCGTTGCAGCGGCCATCACCCGCCTGTTCATCGAAGCAGGTCGCGTCTTTCTGGAGGTCGAGCGCTTCGATCGCACCGCCGACGGCCGCATCGGCATGGTGTCGCTGATGGCCTATGACGCGCAGCACATCGGCAAGATCGATAACTGGGCAGCCACCGCCAACCGCATGGCATCGCGCGGGCTGCTACGCGCAAACGATGCCCAGCGGCTGCGCTTCCTCGAGGCCTTCGGCCGGCTCATCGGCAACACCGACCGGCATTACGGCAACATTTCGCTGCTCATCGAAGACGGCAACTGGCGCCTGGCTCCTGCGTACGACGTGCTGCCCACGCTCTACGCCCCCATCAACGGCGAGTTGCCGCCGCGCGACCTGGCAACCAGCGGCCTGGCGCCGACCGTGGAGACATTGGAGGAATGGCCGCAAGCGCGACAACTGGCCATCGTGTTCTGGCAAACCGTCGCGGCAGACGCGCGCATCACGCCGCCGTTCCGCGCCCTCGCCCGAAAGAACGCCCGGTTCACCGATGAAGCGACGGCCGGCTGAATCGGCGCAAGGTCAATCCGACTTGAGAATCGTCTCCCCCTTCAACACCCCCATGTCCCGGATGTTGAAGCGATGCCGCTTCCAGCCCTCCCAGGTCCGCCGCATGTGCGTGACCGAGATGAAGTAGTACAGAACCTTGAACATGCCCAGCGGACCCCGCATGGGCGTGCCGCGATAGATGTCTCCGGCCAGCAGCGACATCAGCCCCTCCTTCACGCGGAAGGGGTTGCCCGGATGCATGAACATGTCGCGGATGGTCGGGTTGGTCACGCGGTAGATGAACCACGAGTACTCGCGCGGACCCTTGCGCATCATGGTCTCGAAACCCTTGCGCGCCACCGCCAGTTCGCCCGGCTGGTCGAGCGCGGTCGCCACCAGTTCGGCGCCGTCGAAGGCGCTGTGCATCGCGAGATACACGCCCGAGGAGAACATCGGGTCGATGAAGGTGAAGGCGTCGCCCAGCATCAGGTAGCGGTCGCCCGTGGCGTGCGTGCTCGCGTACGAGAAGTTGCCGGTGGCGTGCACCGCATCGTCGACCAGCGTGGCATTTTTCAGCCGCTCCACCAGCACCGGGCAGGTCGCGATGGTGTCGTAGAAGAACTCCTTCAGCGGCTTGTCGCGCGTCTTCAGGTAGTACGGCCAGCAGACCGCGCCCACGCTGGTGGTACCGTCGGCCAGCGGAATGAACCAGAACCAGCCGTGCGGAAACCAGCAGATGCTGATGTTGCCTTCCTTCTTGCCCTCGAGCCGCTCGGCGTTCGTGAAGTGGCCGAACAGCGCGGTGCTGTTGTGGTCGGGGTTCTTTTGCTTGCAGCGGAATTTGTTGGCCAGCAGCGTGTCGCGGCCGGTGGCATCGACCACGAAGCGGGCGCGCCAGTTGCGGCGCGCGCCGTCGTCCATCTCGGCTTGCACCGTGGCGCCATCGGCGTCGAAGGCCACGTCGCGCACCTTGCAGCCTTCGATTGTCTGCGCGCCGCGCGTGGCTGCGTTGCGGAACAGCAGTTCGTCGAGTTCGGAACGGCGCACCTGCCAGGCGGAGTCGAGCGCCTTGTCCAGGCCCTCGGCAAAGTCCACGTAGCTGCGATGCTCGTGCTCGGGCGAGACGAATTCGATCCCGAACTTGGGCATGCCGATCTTCTCGACCTGATCGCGCACGCCGAGCTTGTCGAACAGTTCGACGTTCGCGGGCAGCAGTGATTCGCCGATGTGAAAGCGCGGATGGTGCGCCTTCTCGAGCAGCACCACCTTGCGGCCCTGTTGGGCCAGCAGCGCCGCGACGGTCGAACCGGCGGGACCGCCGCCGACGACCATCACGTCGCAGGATTCGTCGGGGGTTCCGGGCGCGGAAGAAAAAGTAGCTTCGGGCAAGGACATGCGAGGGCGGGCGACATTGTTAACGACGGATAAGCATAGCGCGCCGGCCACCCGAAGAAAGCAAAGTCGGCTAAGCGGCGCGCGCCCAAGAGCGGCACACTCCGGGCATGCCCCTGCGCCCAGTCGAACAGAACTACCGGGAACGTGTCTCGCGTGTCGTCGCGGCCATCGTGGCCGACCCGATGGCCGAGCACCGTCTCGAAGACCTGGCGCGCCTCGCGAATTTCTCGCCCTTTCATTTCCACCGCGTCTACCACGGCATCGCAGGCGAAACGGTGGCCGCCACGGTGCGGCGCGTGCGGCTGGCGCTCGCCACGCACTTGCTGACGCGCAGCGACGAGAGCATCACGCAGGTGGCGCTGGCGGTGGGCTACGAGAGCCCGCAGGCTTTCACGCGCGCCTTTGGCCAGTTTGCCGGGCAAGCTCCGCGCGAGTTCCAGCGGCAGATGCGCGAGGCGATCCTCGATGCGGCTCCAGCTCTCCAGGACAGGGGCACCGGCACCTCGCCGTCCGTGCGCATCGTCGAACGCCGCGCGCAGCCAGTGCATGCGCTGCGCCATCGCGGGCCGTTCTCCACCATTCCCCATACCCACCGGCGGCTGCGCGCGCATGCCGCCGGCCGGGCCGTATCGGACTGGCTTGGCATTTCCTGCGGCGCCCCGGATGCACCGTCCGACTTCAGGTACTACGCCGCGGCGGCATCGCCTGACCCCTGGCTGGTCGACGAAACGGAGATCGAGTTGCTCGACATTCCTGGCGGCCTCTACGCCGTGCATGGCCTCGCGGGGCCCTACACCCGTATCAATGCCGCCGTGCACGCGCTCTACGCGCAATGGCTGCCCGGCAGCGGGTACGAGCCGGACGACCGCCCCACGCTGGAGCACTATCTGAACTCGCCGCGCCAGGTCGCCCCGGCCGCACTGCGCACCGACCTGCTGATTCCGATCCGCAAGGCAGGCTGACATCCGATCTTCATGCAGGACCCACTCACCATGCCCCTTCTTCGCTTCCTCTTCCTCGCCGTCTTCTGCGTCTCGGCGACGCTCGCCCAGGCCGCGGGCTTCAGCACCATCGAGATACCTGCCGACCAGGAAGGCCCGGCGTTGCGCGGCGGCGTGTGGACGCCATGCGCCGCGGTGGCGGGCGAGATCAAGGTCGGCCCGTACGCGATCCAGGGTGTGCGGGATTGCCCCGTCGCAGGCTCCCGGCTGCCATTGATCGTCTTGTCGCACGGATACGGAGGCTCCTACCTCGGCCATCACGACACGGCGCAAGCACTGGCCGACGCAGGCTTCGTGGTCGCGGCCATCAGCCATTCGGACGACAACGCCCAGGTTCGCGGCCGCCCCGGCGACAAGATCTCCGCGCTCGCCACGCGGACGACCGACATCAAGCGGCTGATCGACCACATGCTCCAGCAATGGCCCGCACACGACAGGCTCGCGGCAGACCGGATCGGCTTCTACGGCTTTTCGAGGGGCGGCTACACCGGCCTTGTGCTCGCTGGCGCGCGCCCGGATTTCGAGCGGCTGCCACCCTTGCCTTCGTCCCCCTGCACGACGGCACCGGAAAGCCCGGCATGCGCGCTGATGCGCCAGAGATTCCAGGAACTGCTCGCCTCGCCGCTGGTTCACGACACCCGCATCAAGGCAGCCGTGATCGCCGATCCGCTGAGCATGGTCTTCGATGCCAACGGCCTGAAGAACGTGACGATTCCGATCCAGCTCTGGGCGTCCACCTACGGCGGCGATGGCGTCACGCCCGAAAGCGTGGCGGCAGTTCGCCGCAATCTGCCCGTGGCGCCGGACTGGCGGGTGGTGGAAAAGGCCGCGCACTTCGCTTTTCTCGCGCCCTGCACGCCCGCACTGCTCGAAGCGATGCCCGAGATCTGCCGCGACGGGCCCGGCTTCGACCGCGTGGCCTTTCATGCGGCCTTCAACGCCGAGGTGCTGGCCTTCTTCAGGCAGCACCTCGGGCCGAAGCCCTGATCGACGCGGGCGCCGCTGTCCTGCCGGCCGTCGCAAAGTCTTGGACGAACGCCTTCAGGCACCGCCCTTCGGCGCATTCTGCAGGCTGGCCTGCGTGACGTTCGCGCCCGCAGGCACGTTGTCGGTGATCCACACGTTGCCGCCGATGACGGCGCCCTTGCCGAGCGTGACGCGCCCGAGGATGGTCGCGCCCGCATAGATGACGACGTCGTCCTCCACCACCGGATGCCGCGGCAGCCCCTTCTGCAGGTTGCCCTCGGTGTCGGTCGGGAAGCGCTTGGCGCCGAGCGTCACGGCCTGATACAGCCGCACGCGCTTGCCGATGACGGCCGTCTCGCCGATCACGACACCCGTGCCATGGTCGATGAAGAAACCTGCGTCGATCTGTGCGCCCGGGTGGATGTCGATGCCCGTCTGCCCATGCGCCAGTTCGGCCACGATGCGCGCCAGCAGCGGCAGCCCGAGCTTGTAGAGCTCGTGCGCAAGGCGGTGATGAATCATCGCGAGCACGCCCGGGTAGCACAGCAGCACCTCGTCCACGCTGCGCGCGGCGGGGTCGCCCTGATAGGCCGCGAGCACGTCGCTGTCGAGCACGCGGCGCAGGTCGGGCAGCGCGTTCGCGAACTTGCGAATGGCGTCGGTGGCCGTGTCGTCGATTTCGCTGGCGGGGCGCGGCGCGTGGCGTGCGTTGAAGTTCAACTCCAGCCGCGCCTGCGCCAGCAAGGCCTGCAGCGCGGAATCGAGCGTGTGGCCGACGTAGAAGTCCTCGCTCTCGTGGCGCAGGTCGGGCGGGCCGAGCCGCATCGGAAAGAGCGCGCCCTTCAGCGACTCGACGGTCTGCGCGAGTGCGTCGCGCGATGGCAACTCGCGCGCGACGGGCTCGCGGGAGCGCCGCTGCGAATCGCGCCATTCATTGCGCACGCCGTGCAGCGCACGGACGATGTCGCTCACTTCGAAATGGGCCATTTTTTTCTTCCCGGGATGTATTCGGGAATCAATTCTGCACCCGCGGGAGCGGCGGAAGCACCAGCCGGCGCTTCAGGCGCGGGCCGATTCCGGTGCTTCGTTCGGGTGGGCGTCAGAGTTTCGCGATCGAAACTTCCGTGGACTTCACGAGCGCGACCACGTCGGAGCCGACCTTCAGTTGCAGTTCGTCGACCGAGCGCGTGGTGATGACCGAGGTCACGATGCCCCAGGCGGTTTCGACATCGACCTCGGAGACGACGTCGCCGCGGATGATTTCGCGGACCTTGCCCTTGAACTGGTTGCGCACGTTGATGGCTTGAATGGACATGATGGTTTCTCTTTCGGGTTGAATGAAGACGGGGTTTGGGATGGTGAGGCGGAGGCGGGGAAAAGAAGGCTCAGATGGCCCAGCGCAGGGCATGCGCCGGGGTACCGAGCCAGCTGGCGTCGGTGCTGCTTTCTGCCTCCTCGGGAGCTCCGGGCTTTTGCAGCACCCTGTCGAGGATGCGTTTCTCGATGGCCGCGAAGGCAGGGTCGCCCTGCGAGCGCGGACGGGCCAGTGCGATGTTCTCGTCGAGGGCGATGCGGCCGTCTTCGATCAGGATCACGCGATCGGCCAGCGCAACGGCCTCCTGCACGTCGTGCGTCACCAGCAGCGCGGTGAAGCGGTGGCGCCGCCACAGGTTCTCGATGAGACGGTGCATCTCGATGCGGGTCAGCGCGTCCAGCGCGCCGAGCGGCTCGTCGAGCAACAGCAGGCGCGGGTGATGCACCAGTGCGCGCGCCAGGGCCACGCGCTGCCGTTGCCCGCCCGACAGGCGCGCCGGCCATTCGTTCTCGCGGTCGGCCAGGCCGACTTGCGCGAGCACTTCCTTGCCGCGCGCCTTCGCATCGTTCGGCAGGCCTAGCGTCACGTTGTCGAGCACGCGGCGCCATGGCAGCAGGCGCGCCTCCTGGAACATGATGCGGGTGTCGTCATGCAGGCCGTGCACGGCCTTGCCGTCGGTGTAGAGGCCACCGGCACTTGGCGCCTCGAGCCCCGCGACGAGCCGCAGCAGCGTGCTCTTGCCGCAGCCGCTGCGCCCGACGATGGCGATGAACTGGCCCGGCTCGATGGTCAGCCGGGTATTGCGCAGCACTTCGCGCGCGCCGTAGCGCTTGTGCAGGCCGCGCGCTTCGAGGCGCACGCCGCCGGCGATGGCGGGATGGTCTTTGACTGCGGTCATCTCAAGTTCCTTCTCGAATTTCTGAAAAACTGCGGGACGAGGGATATGCGAACGATCGAGAACCTCGTCGTTTTCCCGGCCCTCACTTCGCCTTCTTCTGATAGCCAGGGTGCCAGCGCAGCCACCATTGCTCCAGCCCGCGTGCGAACAGGTCGGCCAGCTTGCCGAGCAGCGCGTACAGCAGGATGCCTACCAGCACGATGTCGGTCTGCAAAAACTCGCGGGCGTTCATCGTGAGGTAGCCGATGCCGGCCTGCGCCGAGATGGTCTCGGCCACGATCAGGATCACCCACATCAGACCCAGCGAGAAGCGCAGCCCCACCAGGATCGACGACAGCGCGCCCGGCAGGATCACCTCGCGGTACAGCTGCCAGCGCGACAGGCCATAGGTGCGCCCCATCTCGATCAGCTGCGGGTCAACGTTGCGGATGCCGTGGAAGGTGTTCAGATAAATCGGGAAGAACACCGACACCGAGATCAGGAACAGCTTGGCCGACTCGTCGATGCCGAACCACAGGATCACCAGCGGGATCAGCGCCAGTGCCGGAATGTTGCGCACCATCTGGATGGTGGAGTCGAGCAGCGTCTCGGCGAATTTCACCGAGCCCGTCAGCAGGCCCAGCGCAAGCCCTGCCCCACCGCCGATGGCGAGCCCCGCGAGCGCGCGGCCCGCGCTGACCTTCACGTGCGTCCACAACTCGCCCGAGGCCGTGAGCGTCCATGCGGCCTTGACCACGTCGACCGGCGCCGGCAGCACGCGGGTGCTGAGCCAGCCCAGCGACGACGCGATCTGCCAGAACACGACGAGCCCGACGGGCACGAGCCACGGCACCAGCCGCTTCGCGACGTTGATGCCGAAGGCCTTGAATGCATTGCCTTCGTTGGCCGTGTTTCCGGTGGGTGCGATTGCCGGCAGTTCCTGAACTTGTTCCGTCATGGGAGGTCCTTAGCTTTGGGAGGCGAGGCGCGAAGGCGCATCGAGATTGGCGACCACTTCACCGAACGGCCCGCTCAGCGAGCCGCCCGCGAGCCGCGACTTCGCCTTGCGCGAAAGCAGCGGAAACACCAGTTCGGCGAAGCGATAAGCCTCTTCGAGGTGCGGATAGCCGGAGAGGATGAACTTGTCGAGGCCCAGCGTCGCGTACTCCTCGATGCGCGCTGCGACGGTCTTCGGGTCGCCCACCAGCGCGGTGCCGGCGCCGCCGCGCACGAGGCCCACGCCGGCCCAGAGGTTGGGAGAAATCTCCAGTTCGGCGCGCGAGCGCCTGGCGCCGCCCGCATGCAGCGCGGCCATGCGGCGCTGGCCTTCGGAGTCCATGCGCGCAAAGGCGGCCTGGGCGCGGATCACGGTCTCGTCGTCCACGCGGCTGATCAGTTCTTCGGCCGCCTTCCATGCGGCGTCTTCGGTCTCCCGCACGATCACGTGCAGGCGGATGCCGAACTCCACTGTGCGGCCCTTGCGTGCGGCGCGGTTGCGCACGTCGGCGATCTTCCTGGCCACCTCCGCAGGCGGTTCGCCCCATGTGAGATAGGCATCGACCTGCTCGGCCGCAAGCTCGTGCGCGGCGGCCGACGAGCCGCCGAACCACACCGGCGGATGAGGGTTCTGCACCGGCGGATAGAGCAGCTTCGCGCCCTTCACGCTCAGGTGCCGGCCTTCGTAGTCGAAGCCTTGCCCGCCATGGCTGCGCGCAAGAATCTCGCGCCAGATGCGGATGAACTCGGCCGACTGCTCGTAGCGCGACGCATGGTCGAGGTAGACACCGTCGCCTTCGAGCTCGGCCTGGTCGCCGCCCGTCACCAGGTTCACGAGCAGGCGTCCGCCCGAGAGCCGGTCGAAGGTCGCCGCCATGCGCGCGGCAAGGCTGGGCTGGTGCAGGCCGGGCCGCACCGCGACCAGGAACTTGAGCGTCTTCGTCGAGCCGATCAGGCTGGACGCGATGACCCACGGGTCTTCGCACGAACGGCCCGTCGGGATCAGCACGCCTTCGTAGCCGAGGTTGTCGGCCGCGCCGGCAATCTGCTGCAGGTAGGCCAGGTCGATGGGGCGTGCGCCTTCGCTCGTGCCGAGGTAGCGGCTGTCGCCGTGCGTGGGGAGGAACCAGAAGATCTGCATCACGCGACCCCCGCGCCGGCGGCTTCGAGTACGTTGATCTTTTTGGGGATCAGCTTCAGCGCAAAGAAGGTGTCGGCAATCTGTTGCTGCTCGGCGAGGATGGCCTTGGTGATCGGACCGGTGCCATAGGCCGTGCGGCCCTGCGCCAGGTCGGCCACCGCCTTGGGCAGGCCCCAGAGCGCGGCCAGCTCGGTGGCCAGTTCGTCCTTGTGGGCGGCGCCCCAGGTGTCGACCTTGTTGACTTCCTCGATCGCGATCGCGAGCACGTCGGCGTTCTTCGCGACGTAGTCGAGCGACGAGAAGTAGTAGCCGCGGTTGCCGACCACGCCGGTGGCGTCGGCCAGGATGCGCGCGTCGAGCGACTTCTCGGCCGCGGCCAGGAACGGGTCCCAGATGACCCACGCGTCGACCGAGCCCTTCTCGAACGCCGCGCGCGCATCGGCCGGCGGCAGGTAGACCAGGTTCAGGTCTGCGTATGCGAGGCCGTGCTTCTCGGCCAGCTTGGCGATGAAGTAGTGAACGTTCGAGCCCTTGTTGAGCACGATCTTCTTGCCCTTCAGATCTGCCGCTGTCTTGATGGCGGAACCCTTGGGCACCAGCACCGCCTCGGCCCGCGGACGCGGCACCGTCGCGCCCACGTAGGCCAGCGGCGCACCCGCGGCCTGCGCGAAGATGGGCGGCGCCTCGCCCACGTCGCCGAAGTCGATCGAGCCGACGTTCAGTGCTTCGAGCTGCACGGGGCCGGCGGTGAACTCGGTCCACTTCACGCTCACGCCGAGCGGTGCCAGGCGCTTCTCGAGCGTGCCGCGGCCCTTGAGCAGCGTGAGATAGCCCTTCTGGTGGCCGATTCGGAACTGGCGTGCGGGGGACTGCGCCAATGCAGCGAACGAGGAAGGCAGCGCGATGGCTGCGGCGGCGCCCTGGATCAGGCGGCGGCGGGGTGCGGAAATCAATGTCATGGCAAGGCTTGTGTGTGGAATGCGCCGCGCTCAGGCGGCGGCAATGAAGCTCACGATCAGCGCAATGGCGCTGACGACGACGGCGCTCACGGCGAGATCGCCGAGTGCGTGCCAGAGGGAGCGCGGCGTCGTGTCGAGCACGGAGTCTTCGGTGGCAACGGGGTTCATGCAGAGATTCCTTGGTGTTGCAAAACGTCGGGCAAAGGCTGCCCCGCACCGCGCGCAGGCGGTTTTCAAATCGGCGGGAATGAGGGATGAGGTCGACTAGCCGGGCTCGCGACGAGCCCGTGCTTTCAGACGCTACATCGCACGCGAGAAAACGGTACCGGCTCGAAGCCGTGGGTCGCCGGCAGCTTCAGGCCTTCGGTGGCCAGCACCTCGACGGCCTCGTTGAGCCGTTCGGCGAGGTCGGGGTGCACCTGGTAGGCGTTCTCGGGCGTCAGCGCAATCTGCGATTCGCTGGCGTAGACGCCCGGCAGGATGTGACGCGCCGCCAGCGACTGCAGCACGGGCCGCAATGCGTAGTCGAGCGCTAGCATGTGGTGCGGGCTGCCGCCTGTAGCCATCGGCAGCACCGTCTTGCCCTTGAGCGCGTTCTGCGAGAGCAGGTCGAGGAAGACCTTGAGCACGCCGCTGTAGGCTGCCTTGTAGACCGGCGTGGCCACCACGACCACGCGGGCCTCGGCCACCTTGGCAATCGCGTTCACGATGGCCGGATGGTTCCAGTCGGCCAGCAGCAGCGCCTGCGCGGGCAGCTCGCGGATGGCGAGCCGCTCGATCCGCGCATGGCGCCGGGCCAGGCGCTCACCCACCGCATCGAGCAAGGCGGTGGAACGGGACGGGGTCGAGGGGCTGCCGGCAATCAGGAGAACGGACACGGGAAGCTTTCGTTTTTGATCTTCGGAAATTCAGGGCGAGCCGGGCCACGGCGCTCGTCGAACGGCGCCCTGCACTGCCGGCTTGGCAGCGGGTTGGCTTCTTACTTCTGCCTGGTCGTGTAGATCTGGTCGAAGGAGCCGCCGTCAGCGAAATGCTCCTTGTCGGCCTTGGCCCAGCCACCGAAGGCCTGGTCGATGGTCACCAGCGTGAGCTTGGGGAACTGCTTGTCGTACTTGGCCTTCGCCTTGTCCGACGTCGGGCGGTAGAAGTTGCGGCCGGCGATGTCCTGGCCTTCGTCGGAGTAAAGGTACTTCAGGTATTCCTCGGCCACGGCACGCGTGCCCTTCTTGTCGACGACCTTGTCGACCACCGACACGCTGGGCTCGGCCAGGATGGAGATGGAAGGCACGACGATCTCGAACTTCTCGGGGCCGAATTCCTTCAGCGCCAGGAAGGCTTCGTTCTCCCAGGCCAGCAGCACGTCGCCCACGCCGCGCTGCACGAAGGTGATGGTCGAGCCGCGCGCGCCGGTGTCGAGCACGGGCACGTTCTTGAACAGGCTGCCGATGTATTCCTTGGCCTTGGCGTCGCTGCCGTACTTGCGCTTGGCGAACTCCCACGCGGCCAGGTAGTTCCAGCGGGCGCCGCCCGAGGTCTTGGGGTTGGGGGTGATCACCTGCACGCCGGGCTTGACCAGGTCGTCCCAGTCCTTCAGGCCCTTGGGGTTGCCCTTCTTCACCAGGAACACGATGGTCGAGGTGTAGGGGGCCGAGTTGTGCGGCAGGCGCTTCTGCCAGTCCGCGTTGACGAGGCCGCCATGCTTGACGATGGCGTCGATGTCGCCGCCCAGCGCCAGCGTGGCCACGTCGGCGTCGATGCCGTCGATGATCGAGCGGGCCTGCTTGCCCGAGCCACCGTGCGACTGCTTGACCGACACGTCCTGGCCGGTCTTGGCCTTCCAGTACTTGGCGAAGGCCTGGTTGTAGTCCACGTAGAGCTCGCGCGTCGGGTCGTAAGACACGTTCAGCAGCGTCACCGGGCCCTTGGCCGCGGTGGGGGCCTGCTGCGTGAACGCCGGCAACGCCGACAGGGCCATGGCACCGGCCGCACCGGCACCCAGGGAAAGCTTGATAAAGTCGCGGCGAAGGCTCATGGTGTCTTGCTCTAAAAAGGCATATCAATGAAGCTGCGTATTCTCAATACGACATATAGAAACTGGAACAACCAAGTTCTCAGTTCTAAATAGCTAAATCAACTAAGCAACCGCTTTCCCCACTTTTCCCGTTCAAAGGCAATCGAAATGGCACGCATGGTTCAGTGCATCAAGCTCGGCAAAGAGGCCGAAGGGCTCGACTTCCCGCCCTACCCAGGCGATCTGGGCAAGCGCCTGTGGGAAAACGTCAGCAAGGAAGCCTGGGCCGCCTGGCTCAAGCAGCAGACCATGCTGGTCAATGAAAACCGGCTGAACCTGGCCGATCTGCGCGCCCGCCAGTACCTGGCGCGGCAGATGGAAAAGCACTTCTTCGGCGAAGGCGCCGACGTGGCGCAAGGCTACGTACCCCCTCCCGCCGCCTGAGCACCCGCCGCACCGTGACCGCTGAGCCAGTGGCCTGGCGTTCCGACGGCGTTCCGCGAAGCGAACGCTTCGACGACATCTATCACACCGAAACCGGAGCACTGGCGCAATCGCGCCATGTGTTCCTGGGCGGCTGCGGCCTGCCCGAAGCGTGGTCCGGACAGCCGAAATGGCTGATTCTCGAAACTGGTTTCGGCCTGAGCCTCAATTTCCTGACAACCTGGCAGGCGTGGCGCTCGGATTCGACGCGGCCGCGCATGCTGCACTTCGTCTCGGTCGAGGCGCACCCGGTCTCGGCTAACGATCTGCTGCGCGCGGCCGGTGCGTATCCCGAACTGGCGTCCCTCGCCGGCGAACTGGCTGCGCAGTGGCATGGGCTGCTGCCGGGCTTCCACCGGCTGGCGTTCGACGAGGGCCGCGTGCTGCTCACCCTCTGCATCGGCGACGTGCAGCCGATGCTGCGCGCCCAGCGCTTCGAGGCCGACAGCATCTTTCTCGACGGCTTCAGCCCGCAGCAGAACCCTGCGATGTGGTCGGACGACACGCTCAAGGCCGTGTCACGCTTTGCGCGGCAGGGCACGCGCCTCGCCACCTGGACCATTGCGCGGGCGGTACGCGATGCGCTCGTGCAGTTCGGGTTCGCGGTCGAGAAGCGCCAGGGCCTGCCGCCCAAGCGCGATTGCCTGTGCGGCGTATTCGCGCCCGCATGGACAGTGCGCCGGCGCGGCCCCATGCCCGAGCGAATCGGCACGCCGGGCCATTGCGCCGTCATTGGTGCCGGACTTGCTGGCGCGGCCGTGGCGGCCAGCCTCGCGCGGCGCGGATGGCAAGCCACGGTGCTGGATGCCGCCGAGCGGCCCGCATCAGGGGCTTCGGGGCTGCCCGTGGGCATGCTGGCGCCGCACGTGTCGCCCGACGACGCCCTGCTGTCGCGGCTCACGCGCGCCGGCATCCGCGCTACGTGGACCGAAATGACGCGGCTGCTCGAAGAAGGCCGCGACTGGCGCGCCAGCGGCGTGCTGGAGCGCCGGCCCGATGGCGATGTGCGCGTCCCGGCCGGTTGGAGCGACGACGGGCCCAACGAATCGTGGCCCGCGAATGCGGGGCGGTTGGCGGCGGTTGGCCTGCCGGTCGATGTGCCCGCCCTCTGGCACGCACGCGCCGCGTGGGTGCGGCCGCACCGGCTGATCGCCGCCTGGCTGCGCCAGCCGGGCGTCGAGTTTCGTAGCGGATGCCAGGTGACGAGGCTGGAGCGCCATGCGAACGGCTGGCAGTTGTTCGACCCGGCCGGTGAGTTGCTGACAGACGCCGACCGCGTGGTCATCTGCGCAGGCTTCGAATCGGGCCGCTTCGCCCCCAAACTGCCCCTGCAGCCGGTGCGCGGCCAGGTCGCCTGGGGCCATATGGCCGACGGCATCGAATTGCCCGCCACGCCCCTCAATGGCGACGGACATCTGGTCGCACACGTGCCCGATGCCGAAGGCACCCCGATCTGGCTGGCCGGCGCGACCTTCGACCGCGACAGCACGGACCTCGCCCCGACCGCGATCGACAGCGACGCCAACCGCGGGCGCCTTGCGCGGCTGCACCCGGCGTCGGCCGCTGCGCTCGCCCATTCATTCGCGCACGGCAAGGTCCACACCTGGGTCGGCATCCGCTGCGCTTCGGGCGACCGGCGGCCGCTGGTCGGCCCGATCGACGCGGATACGCCGGGCCTCTGGGCCTGCACCGCATTGGGTTCGCGCGGCCTGAGCTTCGCTGCGCTGTGCGCCGAACTGCTGGCTGCGCAGTGGCATGTCGAGCCGCTGCCCTTGCCGGCCACGCTGGCCAAGGCGCTGGGAACGCAGCGGATTTACTAGCCCGCGCTCTGCGCCGGAGCCGCCAGCATGTGGTCGATCCGGCTGTCCCCGTAGGTGCGCAGCACTTCGGGCGCCGATTCTGCGGCATACGCCTGCAGCAAAACCACCACCCGTCATGCGAACGCGTGAGAATGCGGCGCATGGCCATCCAGTACGACATCAAGCACACCACCGTCTACCGCTACAAGAAGCCGGTCACCTTCGGCCAGCACCGTGTGATGTTCCGCCCGCGCGACAGCCATGACCTGCGCGTGCTGGCCACCGACCTGCAGGTGAGCCCGCAGGCCTTCACCCGGCTCATTCAAGACCCGCACTCCAACTCCGTGGCGCTGGTGCAGCCGATGGGCGAAGCGACCGAGCTGCGCATCGTCTGCTCGTTCACCATCGAGCAGGTGCCGGCGCAGCAGGACCAGCTGGCGCTCGACCCGGCCGCCGAATTCCTGCCCTTTGCCTACTCGGTGCAGGAGCGCCTCGACCTCGAGCACTACCTGCGCCCGCACCACGACGACGACGCCCAGGGCACGCTGATCCGCTGGGCCCACCAGTTCCTGCACACCGACAAGCCCAACAGCACGCGCGAGGTGCTCGCACGCATGAACGCGCACATCGGCCAGAGCCTCGAATACAAGGCGCGCGACGAGGAAGGCACGCAAACGCCGCTCGTCACGCTGGCGCTCGGCAGCGGCAGTTGCCGCGACTACGCACTGCTGATGATGGAAGCCGCGCGGCGCCTGGGCATCGCGACGCGTTTCGTCTCGGGCTACATCTATGACGCCGCGCTCGACAACACCGCGCAGGCCCAGGGCGAATCGATGACCGGCGCCGGCACCACGCACGCCTGGCTGCAGGCCTACCTGCCGGGCATCGGGTGGCTGGCCTTCGACCCGACCAACAACCTGATGGGCAGCGGCCAACTGATCCGCGTGGGCGTCACGCGCGACCCGGCGCAGGCGGCGCCGATCTCGGGCAGTTGGTATGGCGATGCCGAGGCCTATGAGGGCCTCGAAGCGACGGTGGTCGTCACGCGCCGCAAGAACTGAGCGGGCATCGCTGGGGCCGCCGGCGCTTGGGCCTCAGCCCCCCGCCGCACCGCCCAGCTGAAACCGGAACACCGCGCCCTTGTCGGGCTGCTGCACCAGCCGGATGTCGCTGCCATGCAGCTGCAGGATGCGCTTGACGATCACGAGGCCCAGCCCACCGCTGCTGGCGCTGTCGGTGCGCGAACCGCTCATGAAAACCGGGCGCATGAACAGGGCCTTCTGCAGTTCGCCCGGAATGCCCGGGCCTGTATCGCTCACCTGCACCGCCACGCCCGCGTTCTCCGCCCGCAGCTGAACCACGATCTCGCCGCCCTCGGGCGTGTGGCGGATGGCGTTGTCGAGCAGGTTGGTCAGCACGCGCTCGATCATGCCGAGGTCGGCCGACACCACCGGCAGGCCGGGTGCGATGTCGGGCTCGAGGCGTTGATGACGCGCTTCGGCCGCCAGCTCGAACTTCTGGAACACGTCCTGCACGAGGTCGGCCAGCGCGAAGTTCTCTTTCTCGGGCTTGACCACGCCGTACTCGAGCCGCGCCAGCTCGAACACCTCCTGCGCGAGCCGGCCGACCTTGCGGCTCTGGCCGAGCGCGATCTCCAGGTAGCGTCGGCGCTCTTCTTCACTGAGCGTGCCGGCCTTGAGCAGCAGCGTTTCGAGGTAGCCATGCAGCGACGTGAGCGGCGTGCGCAGGTCGTGCGAGATGTTGGCGAACAGCTCGCGGCGCTGCTGGTCCTGCAGCGTGAGCTCGCGCCATTGCTCGGCGATGCGGCGCGTCATCTGCGTGAAGGCCTGGCCCAGCTGGGCGATTTCGTCAGTGCCGTTGGAGAGGCGCTCCAGCGTGGGCGCTTCGCTTTCGAGTGAAGCGATGCCTTCGGTCTCGAAGCGCTTCACCGCTGCCGTCAGCTCGCGCAACGGCCGCGTGATGAGGCGAAAGGCCGCGAGGCCCGCGAGCAGCCCGAGCAGCGCCACCAGCCCCATCGACCAAAGCGTGGTGCGCAGCACGTTGTCGGCGCCCACGTTGGCGACCAGCGCGTCGTGGTCCTCGCCCTGCAGCACCACGTAGACGTAACCCGCATCGCGCCCGCCCATGCGCAGCGGCGCGGCGCTGAATACCTTGGAGGTTGTGAGGCTGCGCGGGTCGTCGCCTGCAATGGGCAGCGGCGCGCCTGACAGCAGCTTGCGGATCGGGCCCAGTTCGACCCTGTCGCGCTTCAGATGTCCGGGCGGCGCGGCCTGCGCCTCGATGCGGCCGTCGAGCCCCAGCAGGTAGACCTCCACGCTCGGGTTGACGGCCATCAGCTTGTCGAACAGGTCCTTTACCGCTTCCTGGTCGAGGCCGCCCGGCTTCATCAGCTCGGAGTTTTCGGCGATGTGCGCCGCCAGCCCGGTCGACAGGCGCTGGACGACCTCCTGCTCGTGCATGCCGTTGGAGCGCACCTGCAGCCACACCGAGGCGCCGCAGCACACCAGCAGCAGCACCGCGAACACGGCCGACAGCCGCCGCGACAGGGTGGCCCAGGCGATCACGCCACGTCCTCCCCGCTCCCGGTGGCCGACAGCTTGTAGCCGCGCCCCCACACCGTGAGGATGCGCCGTGGCTCTGCCGGGTCGGCCTCCACCTTGGTGCGCAGCCGGTTGATGTGCGTGTTCACCGTGTGCTCGTAGCCATCGTGCTGATAGCCCCAGACCTGGTTGAGCAGGTCGAGCCGCGAGAACACCTTGCCGGGGTTGCGCGCGAAGAAGTACAGCAGGTCGAACTCGCGCGGCGTGAGCTCGATGAGCTTGCCGTCCACGCGCACCTCTCGTGCCAGCGGCTCGATGCCGAGGTTGCCGAGCGTGAGGCTGCCCGACTCCATGCGTGCGTTGCGCGCCAGCGCATCGGTTCGCCGCAGCAGCGCCTTCACGCGGGCCACCAGCTCCAGCACCGAGAAAGGCTTGGCCAAGTAGTCGTCGGCGCCCAGTTCCAGCCCGAGGATGCGGTGCACTTCGCTCGACCGCGCGCTGATGATGATGATCGGTGTGTAGCGTGTCATGGCGCGGGCGCGGCGGCAGATTTCAAGGCCGTCGATACCGGGCAGCATCAGGTCGAGCACCAGCGCGTCCCAGCTGCCGCGCTCCAGCTCGCGCAGGCCGGCATGGCCGTCGGCGGCGTGCTCGACCGCATAGCCTTCGTCGCGCAGGTGCATGCGCAGGAGTTCGGCAATGTGGGCGTCGTCCTCGACGATCAGCACGCGTTTGGGGGTGTCCATGGCCTCGATTGTCCCGCCATCCGGGTTCTGGAGTTATCACGATTAATTGAACTTTGCGTGATGAATCGGCCACGGGGTGCGCCCAACAATCCACCCCATGAACAGCTCAGCCATCGCCCCTCCTGCCGACCCGGCCGCGGCGTCCGATCGCCGCCCCATCCATCCGCTGTGGATGCGCATCACGCACTGGCTCAACGCGCTGGCCGTGGTGATCCTGGCGACGAGCGGCTGGCGCATCTACGACGCGTCGCCGTTCTTCCCGTTCACCATTCCGACCGTCATCACGCTCGGCGGCTGGCTCGGCGGTGCGCTGCAGTGGCACTTCGCGGCGATGTGGCTGCTGGTGTTCAACGGCCTCGTGTACCTCGCCATCAACATCGCCAGCGGACGGCTGGCGCGCAAGTTCTTTCCCGTGACGCCCCGCGGCGTCTGGCACGACGCGCTGGCTGCACTGAAAGGCCAACTCTCGCATGCCGACCCGCGCCACTACAACAGCGTGCAGAAGCTGGCTTACCTGTTCGTGATGCTCGACCTGATCGTGATCGTGCTGTCGGGCCTGGTGCTGTGGAAGTCGGTGCAGTTCCCCGTGCTGCGGGAACTGATGGGTGGCTACGAGTTTGCGCGCCGCATCCATTTCTTCGCGATGACGGCCATCGTCGCCTTCGTCGCCGTGCACCTCGTGATGGTCGCCCTGGTGCCCCGAACCCTGCTCACCATGATCCGCGGCCGCGCGCCCAAAGCCCGATGAAAATCTTCAAAGCCCCCAGCCTGAATGGCATCGACGGCGACGCCGTGCTGCGCGAAGCCCGCACGCTGATCGCGAAGCAACTCGACCAGCCCTCGCGCCGCGCCTTCCTGCAGCGCTCGCTGACGCTCGGCGGCCTCTCGCTGCTCACCGGTTGCAGCATCAGCGACAACGCGCAGGTGGAAGCCGCGCTCACCAGGATCTCGCGCTTCAACGACAAGGTGCAGGGCCTGATCTTCAGCCCGACGCAGCTCGCACCGACCTACTCGGAGGCAGAGATCACGCGCCCCTTCCCCTTCAACGCCTACTACGGCGAGGACGAGGTGCGCGAGGTGGACGAGGCCAGCTACAAGCTCGAAGTGACCGGCATGGTCGCCGACAGGCACGCCTGGACGCTCGCGGAGCTGCGCGCCATGCCGCAGCACGACCAGATCACCCGCCACATCTGCGTGGAAGGCTGGAGCGCCATCGGCAAATGGGGCGGCGTGCGCTTTGCCGACTTCCTGCGCCACATCGGCGCCGACACCACCGCCAAGTACGTCGGCTTCAAGTGCGCCGACGACTACTACACCAGCATCGACATGCCTACCGCGCTGCATCCGCAGACCTTGCTGACGCTGACCTACGACGGACAGCCCCTGCCGCCCAAGTACGGCTTTCCGATGAAGCTGCGCATGCCGACCAAGCTTGGCTACAAGAACCCGAAGCACATCAAGGCGATGTTCGTCACCAACACCTATTCCGGTGGCTACTGGGAAGACCAGGGCTACAACTGGTTCGGAGGGAGCTGAGGGGCTGCAGAAGCCGCTCGACTGCCGAAGAAAGCGCGAGGCCGTGTTCACTGAACCGAGCCGATCCTGAAAACGAAACTTCATCAACCACTAGGAAAACTCCAAATGAACAAGCTCACTGCAACCCTGCTCGCAACCTGCATGGCCTTCGCCGGCGCCTCGGCATTCGCCGCGGACGAAATGGTGAAAGACGGCATGGCCAAGGACGGCATGAAGAAAGACGCGATGACGAAGGACTCCATGTCGAAGGACGGTATGAAGAAGGACTCGATGGCCAAGGATTCGATGTCGAAGGACTCGATGAAGAAGGACGCCATGAAAAAGGACAGCATGGACAAGGACGAAATGAAGAAGTAAGCGCCTTCGCACCCGCCATTGACGCCCGGCAGATTCGGCGTCAATGTCGCGTCGGCCGGTTTCCCAGCCACTGAAATCTCTCTCAAGGAACCCTCATGAAATCCCTTGCACTCACCGCCGGCACGCTGGCGGCAGCCGCCCTGGTCTGGCACGCGGTGCCCTCGTTCGCCGAAACCGCCCGCCGCGTGCCCGCGCCCACGGCCGACATCGTGGCGCCGCCGGCCGCCAAGACCGAAACCGCCGTGTTCGCCGGTGGCTGCTTCTGGGGCGTGCAGGGCGTGTTCCAGCGCGTCAAGGGCGTGAGCAATGCGGTGTCAGGCTATGCCGGCGGCGATGCGAAGACGGCGCGCTACGACGAGGTCGGCTCGGGGCGCACCGGCCATGCCGAATCGGTGCGCATCACCTACGACCCGCAGCAGGTCAGCTACGGCAAGCTGCTGCAGATCTACTTTTCGGTGGCGCACGACCCAACTGAACTCAACCGGCAGGGTCCCGACACCGGCACGCAATACCGCTCCACCGTGTTCGCCGAGAACGCCGAGCAGGCCCGCATCGCCACGGCCTACATCGCGCAGCTCAACCAGGCCAAGACCTTCGGCAAGCCGCTGGCCACCACCGTCGAGATGGCCAAGCCCTTCTACGCGGCTGAGGACTATCACCAGGACTACCTGACGCTGCACCCGAGCCAGCCCTACATCGCGATCAACGACATGCCGAAGATCGACGAGCTGAAGAAGCTGTTCCCGGAGAGCTACAAGGCTACGCCTTCGCTGGTGAAGGCGGCCAAGGCCGGCTAAGGCCGACTAGGGCGTTGTGGCCAGTGCCCCGCGGCGCGCGGCCTGGTTGGATCGGGTGCGAAGCACCAGCGCCTGCTGTGCAGCGGACGCGTTGGCGGCATCGCCCTTCCATGCATCGAGCGCGGGCTGCTGCACCGCACGGGAGAAAGAGAAGGCCAGCGCCCACGGCACGCGCGGCCTGAACCGGGCGTTCATTTCATTGAGGCGGGCGGAAGCCAACTGCGCCGGCTGGCCGCCCGAGAGAAACGCCACGCCGGGCACCGCGGCGGGCACTGTGCGCAGCAGGCAGGCGACCGTGGCCTCGGCCACCGCTTCGACGGAATCCTGCGTGGGCGCCTTCAGCCCCGGCAGCACCATGTTCGGCTTCAGCAGCATGCCTTCGAGCAGTACGCCCTGCGCGCGCAACGCGGCGAAGGTCCGGTGCAGCACCTCTTCGGTCACCTCGGCACATTGCGCCAAAGAATGGCCACCGTCCATCAGCACCTCCGGTTCGACGATGGGCACCAGCCCGGCCTCCTGGCACAGCGCTGCATAGCGCGCCAAGGCATGCGCGTTGACGTCGATGCATGCGCGCGTCGGCAAGCCCTCGCCGATGGCGATCACGCCGCGCCACTTGGCAAAGCGCGCGCCCATGCCAGCGTATTCGGCGAGGCGCTCGCGCAGGCCGTCGAGCCCTTCGGTCACGGTTTCGCCGGGATGGCCGGCCAGCGGCTTCGCGCCGGTGTCGACCTTGATGCCGGGGACGATGCCAACGTCGGACAGCGCCTTCGCAAACGGCTTGCCCGAATTTGTCTGCTGGCGGATCGTCTCGTCGAACAGGATCGCGCCGCTGATGCTGTCGGCCAGGCCCGGCGCGGTGACGATCAACTCGCGCCATTCGCGCCGCTCCGCTTCGGTCTGCGGGATGCCGAGCGTGGCAAAGCGCTTGTTGCAGGTGGCATTGCTCTCGTCCATTGCGAGCAGGCCCTTGTCTCCGGCGACGAGCGCGCGGGCGGTATCGATCAGCGTCTGTGCGGTCATGGGGCACCTCTTTGCGGAAGATCGTACGCCCTCCCCCAGGCTCCGCCTAGATGACGTTCTTCTCCAGCAGCGGCCGGTTTTCCAGGATGCGCGCGAAAGACACCGGCGAGAGATCGAGGCTGCGGTACTCGCCGAAGCGGATCAGTTCTGCCACGCCTCGCCCCGCGGCCGGGCACTGCTGCAGCCCATGGCCCGAGAAGCCATTGGCGAAGTACAGGTTGTCGCAGTCCGGGTGCAGGCCGAGGATGGCGTTGTGGTCGAACACGTTCATCTCGTAGTAACCGGCCCATGCTCCGGTCATGCGAATAGCCTCGAAGGCCGGCACGCGCTCGGCCAATGACGGCCAGATGAAACTGTCGAAGGCTTCGTACTCGACGTCGAGCGGCATGTCGTCGTGGTCCTGGTCTTCGCGCGGCGCGAAGCCGCAGATGAACTGGCGGCCTTCCGGGCGAAGCCAGATGCCGGAGGTGTCGATCACCAGCGGGCAACCCGGCAATGCCTCGGGGCACGAGAAGCTGAACACGCTGCGGCGGCGGCCGCGCACCGGAAGATCGATGCCGGCCCACCCGGCAACCTGGGCGGCCCATGCGCCCGCGGCGTTGACGACAACGTCGGCTTCCAGGGTCACGCCACTGTCCAGCTGCACGCCCGTCACGGCGCGGCCGTTGCGGCGCAAACCCGTTGCATGGGCCTGCACATAGCGCACGCCTTGAGAGGCGGCCTTCTTGCGAAAGGCCTGCAGCAGGCTGTAGCCGTCGTACCAGCCCTCGCCCGAGAGGCCCAGCGACGCGAGCGCAACGCCCTCGGTGCAAATCCACGGAAAGCGCTCCTTCAGTTCGCCGGGCGTCATCAGCGCCACGTCCACCGCGTGCGCTTTCTGCATCGCATGGTTCTCGCGCAGCACGTCGACCCCGGCCGGCGAGGCCAGGTACAGATAGCCGGGCTCGACCAGGCCGATGTCGGGCACGTCATCACCCACGCGCAGGGTCTCGCCGAGCGAGCGGAAAAAGTCGATGCCGTAGAGCGACATCTCGATGTTGATGGCGGTGGAAAACTGCTGACGGATCGAGCTGGCCGACAACGCCGAAGAGGCCTGCCTGTACGAGAAATCGCGCTCGACCACCGTGACCTCGAAGGGCTCGTCCTCGGGGCTTCGGGTCAGGAAATAAGCGATGGCTGAGCCGATCGCCCCGCCTCCGATGATCACCACACGACGCATACGGGGCCTCATACCGGCCTAGACCGGATTCGGATTGCGCTCAAGAAAGCCCTGCTGATGCCAGTACGGATAAGCCCGCGTCGTCGCGCTGGCCGCGTCGAGTTCCGCGACCTGCGCGGGTGTGAGGTTCCAGCCTACGGCGCCGAGGTTCTGGCGCAGCTGCGCCTCGTCGCGCGCGCCCACCACCACGCTCGACACCGTCGGGCGCTGCAGCAGCCAGTTCAGCGCGACCTGCGGCACCGTCTTGTCGACTTCGGCGCCGACCTTTTCCAGCGCCTCGACGACGCGGTACAGCAGTTCGTCGGGCACCGGCGGGCCCATGTCGGCCGTCGCGTGCAGGCGGCTGTTGGCGGGCAACGGCTGGCCGCGGCGGATCTTGCCCGTGAGGCGGCCCCATCCGAGCGGGCTCCACACCACGGCGCCCACGCCCTGGTCTTGCGCAAGCGGCATCAGCTCCCATTCGTAGTCGCGGCCGACCAGCGAGTAGTAGGCTTGGTTCGCGACGTAGCGCGCGAAGCCGTAGCGCTCTGAAATGGCCAGCGATTTCATCAAGTGCCAGCCCGAGAAGTTCGACACGCCGATGTAGCGCAGCTTGCCCGCACGCACGAGGTCGTCGAGCGTCGAAAGCGTTTCTTCCACCGGCGTGCTCGCGTCGAAGCCGTGCAGCTGGAACAGGTCGATGTAGTCCGTGCCGAGGCGCTGGAGCGCGCCATCGACGGCCTGCACGAGATGGTGGCGCGACGAGCCCACGTCGTTCGGTCCCTCGCCGCTGCGGAAGGTGGCCTTGGTCGAAATCAGCAACCGGTCGCGCGGCCGGCCCTTGATCGCCTCGCCGAGCACCGATTCAGCGGTGCCGCCCGAATAGACGTCGGCGCTGTCGAACATGTTGACGCCGGCGTCGATGCAGATGTCGATGAGCCTGCGCGCCTCGGCCACGTCGGTGCTGCCCCAGGCCTTGAACAGCTCCCCCTTGCCACCGAAAGTGCCGGTACCGAAACTCAACACGGGGACCTTGAGGCCCGATTTGCCCAAATGACGATATTCCAAAGTACTGCTCCTTAGTGCTTGCGGATTCGGGAAGAAAACCGACAAGCAACCGGCTTGTCGTCGCGCCATTCTTGGACGAAGCAGTGAACCCTGCAGGCGGGTGGGCTTTGTGGAAATCGGCTGGGAGCAGTTGACAACCGTCACTGAATTCCCTGCTGTAGCATGCGCCGCGAAGCCGTGATCTGGGCCGTGAATTGATGGGAAGACACGCCTTCTTGGGAATCGACAACTAAATAACTATTTTCAGGAGGAACCGCATGCTTGTCGAAATTGATGCGAACGGAATGATCAATCACGCGCGAGTCAGAAGTGCTCGCAGCCCCGAAATCGAAAGAGGCAGGCGGACCGGTGCGATCACTGGCATCGTCGTGCATCAAACCGATGCCGATACTTCGGCATCTTCATTGAACAGCTACAAGCGGCCGAAGGAGAATGGCGCGCACTTTCTCATCGACAAGGATGGGACCGTCTACCAGACGGCGCGATCTATCAGCGCACGAATCATGTGGGGCCGTTGCAGGCGCGATGCCTGGTGGCGGGGAAGTGCCACCCACGCGATTTCACGAAGGTGGGAGTGGACGGGATGCATCGCATCGAGATGCGCAAGGCACCTGGCGATCGCTATCCGAGCAACATGGAGGCCATAGGAATCGAGATGGTCGGCAGGGCCAGGTTACCGGCGAGCGTGAAGCTACTTCCCAACGAGGAGAAATGGCCACTCGAAAAAATACGAGGCAAGTACGGCATTTTCGACACACCGACTGCGGCTCAAAATCAATCCCTCTTGTGGCTTGTCCGCGTGCTCGAGGATTCGATGCAAATTGCTTCGGATGAAGTGTTTCGTCATCCCGTGGTCAGCAGGAAGAATCCAACGGAAGCACAGGGCGCGAACTGGAAGCTGCCCATACCAGCACCATGAACAAGACCAACATTCTCATGACCGCAGCGGCACTGGTCGTTGCGGCCGCGATACTTCCGGCAAAGGCCGCCGACAGGCGATACCCCATCGCCTATGTGCAGAAGGTGGAAGTCACGGAACCCTCACGCCGATCTGCCTGGGAGAACAAGGAATTCCTGAACTGCGACGACGTCGTGCTGACAGAAGAGGACGTCCGCTATGCGCTGCGGCATATGCGCAGGGTTTCGTGGAGGGCCTACGACCCCGAAAACACGGACACCACTGGGTGCGAAGGGGGCGCGCTCGTTACGTTCAAGAACGGAAGAATCCTCGCCATGGGCATAGAGCCTACGGGGCGGATCAGCACCGCAGAGTACGACGCGAAGATGAAACTCTCAGCGAGTCCCGCGGGCTTCTATGAATGCGATCCTTGCAGGAAGCGCAAGATGGCTCTCCTGAAGGACGCGCTGAATCGTGCGGACGAACGACGGCTCAAGAGGCTGGAGGCGGAAGGGGCGATTCCTGCTGGCGAAGCGGAGCGCCGGCTGAAAATGCTGCGCGCCGATCGCGACCAACCCTGACGAGTTCGCCGCAATAGCGCTCTCGCCCGCAACCCGCTTCGACCCCGGGTTTTTCCTAGCCCTGGGGCATGTCGAATCGCAGCGGGCTCATCCGACGTCAACATAGAGGGTCGTCCTCTGTTCTTCAGGAGAAAGCAACCATGGCTACCAACACTGTTCGTCTGCACCGCGTCCTGCGCACCTCCCCCGACCGGCTCTATCGTGCCTTCGTGGAGGCCAGCGCGTTCGAGCGCTGGCTGCCGCCCTTCGGATTCACCGGCAAGGTCCACACCATGGAGCCCGTGGTGGGCGGCGCTTGGCGCATGTCCTTCACCAACTTCGGCACCGGCCACAGCCACTCGTTCGGCGGCAAGTACCTGGAACTCGTTCCCGGCCAACGCATTGCGTACGACGCCAGCTTCGACGACCCCCACCTTCCAGGCACGATGAAAACCACCGTGACCCTGACCGCGGTGTCCTGCGGCACGGACATGTCCGTCGTGCAGGAAGGCATCCCCGACGTGATTCCCGCCGAGATGTGCTACCTGGGCTGGCAGGAATCGCTGGTTGCGCTGGCCCAACTGGTCGAGCCGAACATTCCGGGTTGAGAGGCTTGCGCTTCGGAAGCGTTTGAAGGCCGGCGCGGCGAGCCCGCGCCGGCGTCACCCATGCCGCGCCTCGCAGCCGGCAAACCCCTCGAGCCCGGCCAGCTCGTCCAGGATGGGGCACTCCGAACGCTCGTTACCTTCGCAGCAGTAGGCCAGGCGCTCCAGCAGGCGTTTCATGTGCGCGAGTTCCTCGATCCGCTGGGCCAGGTCGTCGGCCCGTTCGAGCGCGACGCGCTTCACATCAAAGCTCGCGCGGCGCCCGTCTTGCCACAGTGCATGCAGCTCGACGATCTCCGGTGTGTCGAAACCCAGCGTGTGCGCCCGTCGTACGAAGCGCAGCGTCGACACGGTTCGCTCGTCGTAGAAGCGGCCGTCCGCGCCGGTGCCGCCGAGCAGCCCGAGCGATTCGCAGTCGTGCAGCAATTGCGCGGACGCACCGGAGCGCGCAACCGTGTCAGCAAGGGACAAGCGCGCCGCAACCATCGGTGCCGTGGAATGTTCCATGTAGTTCTCCTTCGAGCCAAAACGCAAAGTCTCAGCCTTCACACCATGGCAGGGTCAAGCCGCAGCATGACCTTGGCGTGCAAGGGGTCTGCTGAGCCCGCCTGAGCTTGGCTTTTCTACCCCTGGGTAAACCCCAAAAGCTCCCGCTCTTCTGGCCCGGTATTTGCGTCTACGATCAGAAATGACAGAAAATTTTCTTATCTGTCATATATTTGTAAATTCATTTTCATCGTCCGCACCCTTCGAGGTGCACCGCCCGCCCCATGAGCACCAACGTCGACACCCCAGGCACCACCGTGGCCCAGCGCATTGCGCAGGCGCTGCCGCGGCTGACGCGTTCGCACCGGCAGGTGGCCGACTTCGTGCTCGAGCACCCGCTGCAAGTCGCGACGCTGCCCATCGACGAGTTGGCAGCCGCGGCGGGCGTGTCGGTCGCCACGGCCAACCGCTTCGCGCGGGCGCTGGACTTCGACGGCTACGCGACCTTCCGCGCCGAACTCGTGCGCGGCTTCGAGTCGCTGGTGGCGCCGGTCGAACGGCTGCGCGGCAACCTGGAGCGCCCGACAACGGTGGCCGAGGTGTTCGCCACGGCGCTCGACGAGAGCCGCCGCAACATCGAGGCCACGCGCCAGTCGCTGGACTACGCAGCTTGCGAGGCCGCGGTGCAGCGCATCCTGAAGGCGCGCTCGATCTACATCGGCGGCTTCGGCGCCAGCGCCTGGCTCGCGGGGCTGCTGCAGCACGGCCTCGACGGTTCGTGCAGCGACGTGCGCATGCTCTCCAGTGTGAGCGGCATCACCCACGCGGCGCGCACGCTGATGCACTCGGGGCCGCAGGACTTGTTCATCGGCCTGACCTTTCCGCGCTATCTCACCGACACGGTGGCGCTGGCGCAGATCGCGCGCGGCCAAAGCTGCGCGGTGCTCGCGCTGACCGACCGTCCCAGCTCGCCGATCGCGCCGCTGGCCGACGTGGTGCTCTATTGCCAGACCGAAACCAGCTACCGCCCCAACTGCGAGACCAGCGTGCTCGCACTGATCGAGGCGCTGACCAGCGCGGTCGCCCTGCGCGCGCCCGGCGCGGCGCAGTCGGCCGGCCGCATCCTGCAGGCGGTGCGCCCGTGGCTGCATGGCGGGCTGGGCCAGGGCCATGCGCGCGGCGAAGTCTCCACCCCCTCCCTCCCTGCCGCCGTCGCTTCCGGCGCCGGCAAGAAAAAGAAGAAAGCTTCCCGATGAAGAACGTCACGCCCGTCATCGCCATCCACGGCGGCGCCGGCACCATCAGCGCCTCGACGACCAACCCTGAGCAGGCGCAGGCGTATCACGACGCGCTGCAGACCATCGTGCGTGCCGCGCAGGCAGCGCTGCTCAAGGGCATGTCCGCACTCGACGCCACCTGCCTCGCGGTCGAGATGCTCGAAGACTGCCCGCTCTTCAATGCCGGCTACGGCGCGGTGTTCACGCACGACGAAACGCACGAGCTCGACGCGGCCGTGATGGACGGCGCCACGCTCGCGGCCGGCGCCATCGCCGGCGTGAGCCACGTGCGCCGACCGGTGCGCGCCGCGCGCGCCGTGCTCGAGGACGGCGCCCACGTGCTGCTGGCCGGCGCGGGTGCCGAGGCCTTCGCGCGCGACCGCGGCCTGGAGATGGTCGAGCCCTTCTTCTTCTCGACCGACGCGCGCCGCCAGCAGCTGTACCGCGTGCGCGACACCGGCCGCGTGGTCACCGACCACGAGGGCGCCGCCATGACCAAACCGCCGCTGGACGAAGACAAGAAGCTCGGCACCGTCGGCGCGGTCGCGCTCGACATGCACGGCCACCTGGCCGCCGCCACTTCCACCGGCGGCATGACCAACAAGCGCGTCGGCCGCATCGGCGATTCGCCTTTGATCGGCGCCGGCACCTATGCCGACGACCGCACGGCCGCCGTGTCATGCACCGGCAGCGGCGAGATGTTCATCCGCGTCGCGGCTGCCTACGACGTATGCGCCCGCATGGCCTACGGCGGCGCCACGCTCGAAGCGGCCACGCACGCCGTGGTGCACCAGTCGCTGCCCGCCATCGGCGGCACCGGCGGGCTGATCGCCGTCGATCGCCACGGCAACCTGAGCCTGGCCTTCAACACCGAAGGCATGTACCGAGCCCACGCGCGCGGCGACGAAGCGCCGAAGACGGCCATCTTCGCCTGACGCCGCAGGCCCCATTTTTCTTCGCACTCCCATGTCCACCCCTGCCCTCGCCCTGCCGGACGGCCGCGTTCTCGCCGTCGACGACCTCACCGTTCGCTTCTCGACCTCCGAGCGCACGGTCGATGCCGTCAAGAAGCTGTCCTTCCACGTCGACCACGGCGAAACGCTCGCGGTGGTGGGCGAATCGGGGTCGGGCAAGTCGGTCACCTCGCTCGCGCTGATGCGGCTCGTGGAGCATGGCGGTGGGCGCATCCTCGATGGACGCATGACCTTCCGCCGACGCAACGGCGAAGTGCTCGATCTGGCGCAGGCGCGCGACACCACGATGCGCAACATCCGCGGCGCGGACATCGCGATGATCTTCCAGGAGCCGATGACATCGCTGAACCCGGTGTTCACGGCCGGCGAGCAGATTGCCGAGGCCATCCGCATCCACCAGGGCAAGAGCGACTCTGCCGCGCGCGCGGAAGCCCTGCGCATGCTGGAGCTGGTGCGCATTCCCGAAGCGCGCAACGTGCTCGACCGCTTTCCGCACCAGCTGTCGGGCGGCATGCGCCAGCGCGTGATGATCGCGATGGCGCTGTCGTGCAAGCCGCAGCTGTTGATTGCCGACGAGCCCACCACCGCGCTGGACGTGACGATCCAGGCGCAGATCCTGCAGCTCATCCGCGAGCTGCAGAAGGAGATGCGCATGGGCGTGCTCTTCATCACGCACGACATGGGCGTGGTGGCCGAGATTGCCGACCGCGTGCTCGTGATGTACCGCGGCGACAAGGTGGAAGCCGGCAACTCCGATACTGTGTTCGCCTCGCCGCAGCACCCCTACACCAAGGCGCTGCTGTCGGCCGTGCCCAAGCTCGGCGCGATGCAGGGCACCGATCTGCCGGCCAAGTTCGAATTGCTGCGCACCGAAGGCAGCACCGACACCGTGCCCTGCACCAACACCACGCCGCAAACCACCGTGCGCGAAGACGCCGGCCCCATCCTGCGCGTGCGCGACCTCGTCACGCGCTTCGACGTGCGCAGCGGCATCTTCGGCCGCGTGAAGCGCCGCGTGCATGCGGTGGAGAAGATCAGCTTCGACCTCTACCCCGGCGAGACGCTCGCGCTGGTCGGCGAATCGGGTTGCGGCAAGTCGACCACAGGCCGCTCGCTGCTGCGACTGGTCGAGAGCCAGAGCGGTGCGATCGAATTCGGCGGCAAGAACATCCGCGAACTGCCCACGCGCGAACTGCAGGCGCTGCGCCGCAATATCCAGTTCATCTTCCAGGACCCGTTCGCTTCGCTCGATCCGCGCGTGACGGTGGGCTTCTCGATCATGGAGCCGCTGCTGATCCACAACATCGCCAAGGGTGCCGAGGCGCAGCAGCGCGTCGACTGGCTGCTGCAGAAGGTCGGCCTGCCGCCCGAGGTGGCGCAGCGTTATCCGCACGAGTTCTCGGGCGGGCAGCGGCAGCGCATCGCCATCGCGCGTGCACTCGCGCTGAACCCCAAGGTGGTGGTGGCCGACGAATCGGTGTCGGCGCTGGACGTGTCCATCCAGGCGCAGATCGTCAACCTCATGCTTGACCTGCAGCGCGAGCTGGGCGTGGCCTTTCTCTTCATCTCGCACGACATGGCCGTGGTCGAGCGCATCAGCCACCGCGTGGCCGTGATGTACCTGGGCCAGATCGTCGAGATCGGCCCGCGCCGCGCCGTCTTCGAGGCGCCGCAGCATGCCTACACGCGCAAGCTGATGGCGGCCGTACCGGTGGCCGACCCGTCGCGCCGCCACAAGCCACGCGCGCTGCTCGAAGGCGAGATCCCCAGCCCCATCCGCGCGGTGGGCGACGAGCCCGACGTGCCGCCGCTGGTGCAGGTCGCGCCGGGGCACTTCGTTGCACGCCACGCCATTGGCGGTGCTTTCTGAGCGGCCAATTCGTTTTTTTCAACCCGCAGGCCCTCCTGCTTTTTTCCTCGAACCGACTGGAGTTCTTTCCATGAAGCAATCTTCTTCCTCTCTGCGATGGGCATCGGCATTGCTGGGCCTGGCCGCGTTGGCCGCATCGGGCACGGCACTGGCCGCGAAAGACGTGGTGCTGTCGATCGGCTACCAGCCGGAAACGCTGGACCCGTACAACACCAACACGACCATCACCACGGCAGTGACCAAGACCTTTTATGAAGGCCTGTTCCAGTTCGACAAGGACCTGAAGGTGCAGAACGTTCTCGCCGAGAGCTACGACGTGTCGAAGGACGGTCTGGTCTACACGATCAAGCTGCGCAGCGGCGTGAAATTCCACGACGGCACCGACTTCAACGCCGAAGCCGTGAAGTTCACGCTCGACCGCGTGCTGAATCAGGACAACAAGCTGTTGCGCTACAACCAGTTCAACCGCGTCGGCAAGGTCGAGGCGGTGAACCCGACCACTGTGCGCATCACACTGAAGGAGCCCTTCGGCCCCTTCATCAACTCGCTGGCCCACGCATCGGCCGCCATGATCTCGCCGACCGCGCTGAAGAAATGGGGCAACAAGGACATCGCCTTCCACCCGGTGGGCACGGGCCCGTTCGAGTTCGTCGAGTGGAAGCAGACCGAAGCCGTCAAGGCCAAGAAGTTCGACGGCTACTGGAAGAAGGGCTACCCGAAGGTCGACAACGTCTCGTGGAAGCCGGTGCTCGAGAACAACACGCGCGCCGCGATGCTGCAGACCGGCGAAGCCGACTTCGCCTACCCGATTCCCTATGAACAGGCCGACCTGCTGAAGAAGAGCGAGAAGCTCGAAGTGGTGGCCACGCCGTCGATCATTACGCGCTTCCTGGCGTTCAACATGCTGCAGAAGCCCTACGACAACCCGAAGGTGCGCGAAGCCATCGGCTACGCCATCAACAAGGAAGCATTGGCCAAGGTCGCGTTTGGCGGCTACGCCTTCCCCGCGCAGGGCGTGGTGCCGCAGGGCGTGAAGTACGCCGAGAAGATGGCGCCCATTCCCTACGACCTGAAGAAGGCCAAGGAGCTGATGAAGGAAGCCGGCTATCCCGACGGCTTCGAGTCGGTGCTGTGGAGTGCCTACAACAACACGACCAGCCAGAAGACCATCCAGTTCGTGCAGCAGCAGCTCGCGCAGATCGGCATCAAGCTGCAGGTGCAGGCGCTCGAAGTGGGCCAGCGCACCGAGCAGGTCGACGCCTGGCCCGATCCGAAGACGGCCAAGGTCCGCATGTACTACACGGGCTGGTCGTCGTCGACGGGTGAAGCCGACTGGGGCCTGCGCCCGCTGTTCGCCTCGGAGGCCTGGGCGCCCAAGCTGAACAACATGTCGTTCTACAAGAGCGATGTGGTGGACAACGCGCTGGCCAAGGCGCTGGTGACTGTCGACGAAAAGGAAAGGACGGCGCTCTACAAGACCGCACAGGAAGAAATCCGCAAGGACCTGCCGCGCGTGCCGATGATCACCGAGCAGAACCTGTCTGCCCACGCAAAGCGCCTCTCCGGTGTATTCGTGATGCCTGACGGCAACATCAACATCGACGCCATCGCTGTTTCGAACTGATTGAGTTCGCACCGGGCGATGGCACGCCGCCATCGCCCGTTCGCGACTCCCGCACCCCATGCTGAATTACTTCCTCAAACGCCTGCTGGGCCTGATCCCCACGCTGCTCATCGTGGCCGTGCTGGTGTTCCTGTTCGTCCACATGCTGCCCGGCGACCCCGCGCGCCTTGCCGCCGGCCAGGATGCCGACGAGCAGACCGTGGCCATGGTTCGCCAGGAGCTCGGGCTCGACAAGCCGCTGCCGCAGCAGTTCGTGAGCTTCTTCACCCACATGCTGCAAGGCGACTTCGGCACATCGATCCGCACGCGGCGGCCGGTGTCGATGGAGATTGGCGAGCGCTTCTTCCCGACGGTGATGCTGACCATCACCAGCATGGTGTGGGCCGTGTTCTTCGGCATGGGCATTGGCATCGTGTCGGCCGTGTTCCGCAACCAATGGCCGGACCGGCTGGGCATGACGCTCGCCGTGTCGGGCATCTCTTTCCCCGCATTTGCACTCGGCATGCTGCTGATGCAGATCTTCTCGGTACAGCTCGGCTGGCTGCCCACGGTGGGGGCCAGCAGCTGGAAGCACTACATCCTGCCCTCGATCACCCTGGGCGCGGCCGTGGCGGCCGTGATGGCGCGCTTCACGCGGGCCTCCTTCGTCGAGGTGATCCAGGAAGACTTCGTGCGCACCGCGCGCGCCAAAGGCGTGCGCGAATCCAGCGTGGTGTTCAAGCACACGCTGCGCAATGCGCTGATTCCGGTGGTCACGATGATGGGCCTGCAGTTCGGCTTTCTGCTGGGCGGCTCGATCCTCGTGGAGGCAGTGTTCAACTGGCCCGGCCTCGGTCGCCTGCTGGTGGACGCAGTGCAGATGCGCGACTACCCCGTCATCCAGACGCTGGTGCTGCTGTTCTCGCTCGAATTCATCCTGATCAATCTCGTGGTGGATGTGCTGTATGGCTACATCAATCCCACCATTCGCTACAAGTGAGCAGCAAGCCATGACGCAAGCTACCCGCGCGACTGCCGATTCGATCACTCCGCCCGTCGTGGCGGTTCAAACCGCCGGCAAGGTCCGCACGCCCTGGGGCGAATGCTGGCGCCGCTTCAAGAAGCAACCCGTGGGCATCGTCGCCGCGGTGTTCGTTGCGCTGCTGGTGTTCGTCGCGGTGTTCGCACCGTGGATCGTGCCCTTCGATCCGGAGAACTTCTTCGACTACGACATGCTCAACACCGGCCCCTCGGCCACGCACTGGTTCGGCGTCGATCCACTCGGGCGCGACATCTTCAGCCGCATCTTGGCGGGTGCGCGCATCTCGCT
Organism: Variovorax sp. Root411; assembly: GCF_001425205.1. GTDB lineage: Bacteria > Pseudomonadota > Gammaproteobacteria > Burkholderiales > Burkholderiaceae_C > Variovorax. The sequence goes on along the minus strand of NZ_LMDW01000016.1, from coordinate 196,100 downwards.
GATGGCCGGCTTCCTGTCGGTGCTGGTGGGCGGCTTCGTCGGTACGGCCTTCGGCCTGCTCGCGGGCTACTACGAAGGCTGGTGGGACCGCATCGTGATGCGCATCTCCGACGTGCTGTTCGCCTTCCCCGGCATTCTTCTCGCACTGGGCGTGGTCGCCATCCTGGGCAGCAGCATGACCAACGTGGTGGTGGCGGTGTCGGTGTTCAGCGTGCCGGCCTTCGCGCGCCTCGTGCGCGGCAACACGCTGGTGCTGAAGCAGCAGACCTACATCGAGGCCGAGCGCAGCATCGGCGCTTCGGACTGGACCATCATCGTGCGGCACATCCTGCCGGGCACCATCTCGTCGATCGTCGTGTACTTCTCGATGCGCGTGGGCACCTCGATCATCACTGCGGCCAGCCTCTCGTTCCTGGGCATGGGCGCGCAGCCGCCAACGCCCGAATGGGGCGCGATGCTCAGCGAGGCCCGCGCCGACATGGTGACTTCGCCGCACGTGGCGCTGTTCCCCAGCCTGGCTATCTTCTTCACCGTGCTCGCCTTCAACCTGCTGGGCGACGCATTGCGCGACGCGCTCGATCCGAAGATCGATCGCCAGTAGCTCGCTTCTTCTTCATGCCATCGACGACCTCCCTGCCCTTCATCGGCAACTTGCTCCAGGGCGCGCGCAATGCCATCACCGACGTCGCGGGCGTCACGGTGGGCCACCAGACGCTCAGCGAGAACGGCGTGCAGACGGGCGTGACGGTGATCCGGCCCCATGCCGGCGACCCGTTCCGCGACAAGGTGCCGGCGGCCGCGGTGGTGCTCAATGGCTTCGGCAAGAGCGTGGGGCTGGTGCAGCTCGCCGAACTCGGCGTGCTGGAGACGCCGATCGCGCTGACCAACACCTTCTCGGTCGGCACGGTGGGCACGGCGCAGATCCGCCGCTGCGTAGCCGACAACCCCGAGAGCGGCCGGTCGCTGCCGACGGTGAACCCGCTGGTCTTCGAGTGCAACGACGGCTTCCTCAACGACATCCAGCGACTGGCTGTGAGCGAGGCGGACTACCTGCGTGCGCTCGACAACGCCGGCGCCGACTTCGCACAAGGCTCGGTCGGCGCGGGGCGCGGCATGTCGAGCTTCCAGCTCAAGGGCGGCATCGGGAGCGCGTCGCGCCGCGTCTCGGCCCCCGACAGCGAGGTGCACACCGTCGGCGCGCTGGTGCTGGCGAACTACGGGCGCCTGCCGCAGCTGGTGCTGGCCGGGCACGCGGTCGGCGAGCGCTTGGCCGCGCATGGCACGGCCGAATGCAAGGAGCCCGAAAAGGGCTCGATCATCATCGTTGTCGCCACCGACGCGCCGCTCGATGCGCGCCAGCTGCGCCGCCTGGCGCTGCGCGCGGGCGCCGGGCTGGCCCGCACGGGCTCGGTCTTCGGGCACGGCAGCGGCGACATCGTGCTCGCCTTCTCCACCGCCTACACCGTGCCCGACCGCGTCGAGCGGCCGATGCCCGCCGTGGCGATGCTGCACGACGGGCTGCTCGACGGCCTCTTCCAGGCCGCGGCCGACAGCACCGAACAGGCGATCATCCATGCGCTGTGGCGCGCCGAAGCCGTGACGGGGCGCGAAGGCAACCACCGCGCCGCGCTGAGCGACCTGCTGCCCGTCTCCATCTTTTCTTCCCAGGCCTGACCTGATTGCAACGCCCATGAAAGTCCTGATCTCCACCGACATCGAAGGCGTCGCCGGCGTCTACCACCCCGAGCAGGTGCGCGCGGGTAACCCCGAGTACGAGCGCGCGCGCCTGCTGATGGCGCACGAAGCCAATGCGGCGATTGCCGGCGCCTTCGATGCGGGCGCCACCGAAGTGCTGGTGAATGACTCGCACGGCGGCTTTCGCAACATGCCGCCCGACGTGCTCGATGCGCGCGCCCGCGTGGTACAGGGCAAGCCGCGCTACCTGAGCATGGTGGCAGGCGTGGAAGAAGGCGTGGACGCGGTCTGCATGGTCGGCTACCACTCGCGCGCGCAGGGGCGCGGCATCCTGGCGCACACGATCAACAGCTTTGCCTTTGCAAGCATCTCGCTGGGCGGGCAGGAGCTGGGCGAAGCCGGGCTCTACGGCGCGCTGGCCGGCGAATACGGCGTGCCCGTGGTGATGAGCAGTGGAGACGACGTGTTCATTGCCGAGAACCGACCGCTCTTTCCGCACGCGACCTTCGTGGAAACCAAGAAGGCCACGGGGTGCAACAGCGGTGTATCGCTGTCGCCCGAGCAGTCGCGTCGGGCGATCCGCGCGGGTGTGGAAGAAGCATTGGCCGCACGCTCCCGGTCGAAGCCGCTCGTCTTCGAGGGCCCGCAGACCGTAACGCTGCGCACCCAGTCGCCCGCGCTGGCCGACCTGTTCTGCCAGTGGCCGGCTTTCGAACGCCTGGATGGCGTCACGCTGCGCTTCACCGCCGAAACGGTCGAAGCGGCCGTGCGCATGCTGAACTGCTGCTCGGCCATGTCGTCGATGCTGCGCTAAAGCACTACACCCTCTTCCAAAACGAAGAGGAAAACAGGCCCACGGATATCCCGGCCTCGCCGCGGGGCTTATCCTTGCCCGTGCAGGACACCGGCGCCCTTATCCGGAATAAGCATCCAACCGCCCCGCAACCCGCATGGATGCTGGTGAATAAGCTTATCCGCATAAGGCGCGCACCAAAAAATAGTTTGTTTCCATAAGGCTGGCTTTCAGAATCTCGGCTTCTTGCTGGGGCGATGGACGCACTGCACTTCAAGACACACGCACGATGTACCAATACACAGAATTCGACCGACAGTTCGTTCATCAACGAGCCGCCCAATTCCGAGACCAGCTCGAGCGCTGGCAAAAGGGCCGCCTTCACGAGGACGAGTTCCGCCCCCTGCGGCTGCAAAACGGCTGGTACGTCCAGCGCTACGCCCCCATGCTGCGCGTGGCCGTGCCCTACGGCGAGCTGTCGAGCCGCCAGCTGCGCGTGTTGGCAAAAATCGCCCGCGAATACGACGAGCCCGAAGCCGAGGTCTACAAGAAGGCCATCGAGACGCAGGGCCTGCTCGGCAGCCACAAGCTCCCGACCCACTACGCCCACTTCTCGACGCGCCAAAACGTCCAGTACAACTGGATTCCGCTCGCCAAGTCGGCCGACGTGATGGACCTGCTGGCCTCGGTCGACATGCACGGCATCCAGACCAGCGGCAACTGCATCCGCAACATCACGAGCGACGAGCGCGCCGGCATCGCCATCGACGAAATCGCCGATCCGCGCCCCTACGCGGAAATCATGCGCCAGTGGAGCACGCTGCACCCCGAGTTCGCGTTCCTGCCGCGCAAGTTCAAGATTGCCATCACCGGCGCCACCGAAGACCGCGCCGCCACCGGCTGGCACGACGTGGGCCTGCACCTCGTGAAACACGAAGCCGGCGATGCATCACAGAACATCGCCCCTGGCGATGTGGGCTTCCGCGTGCAGGTGGGCGGCGGCATGGGCCGCACGCCCATCGTCGGCACCGTGCTGCGCGAGTTCCTGCCGTGGCAGCAGATCATGAATTACCTCGAAGCGGTGATTCGTGTGTACAACCGCTATGGCCGCCGCGACAACATCTACAAGGCGCGCATCAAGATCCTGGTGAAGGCCGAAGGCCAGCGCTACATCGACGACGTCGACGCCGAGTACAAGCAGATCCTCGAGCACGACGGCGCGCCGCACACCATCACGCAGGAAGAGTTCGACCGCGTGGCCGCCTCTTTCGTGCCGCCGACGCTCGCCACCCGCGTGGTGCAAAGCGCCGAGAAGACCGACGCCGAGCTGCGCGCCCAGGCCGCCGACGACGTCATGTTCGCCCGCTGGCTGGCGCGCAACGTGGCGCCGCACAAGAACCCCGCGCTGCGCGCCGTCACGCTGTCGTTCAAGCGCCTGAAGCAGGCGCCCGGCGATGCGTCGGCCGACCAGCTCGACACGCTCGCGCAATTGGCCGACCGATTCTCGGCCGGCGAAGCCCGCGTGACGCACGACCAGAACGTGGTCCTGCCCTGGGTGCATGCAGAAGACCTGCACGCGCTGTGGCTCGCCGCCCGCGCCGCCGGCTTCGCCAGCGCCAACGTGCACCTGCTGACCGACATGATCGCCTGCCCCGGCGGCGACTTCTGCGCGCTGGCCAATGCGCGCTCCATCCCCATCGCCGAAGCGATCACCGAGCGTTATCAAGACCTCGACGAGCTCGACGACCTGGGCGAGATCGACCTGCACATCAGCGGCTGCATCAACTCGTGCGGCCACCACCACAGCGGCCACATCGGCATCCTCGGCGTCGACAAGGACGGCAAGGAGTGGTACCAGGTCACCCTCGGTGGCTCCGACGGCTCCGCGCTCAGCGGAACGCCGCAGGCCGGCAAGGCGGTCGGCCCCTCGTTCTCGGCGGCCGAAGTGCCGGGCGTGATCGAGGCCGTGCTCACCGCGTACCGCGACACCCGCGAGAGCGGCGAGAACTTCATCGATACGCTGCGCCGCGTGGGCCATGACCCGTTCAAGGCCGCGGCCAACGGTGCGCGTTTCAAGGTGGAGGAAGCAGCATGAGCCGCCGGGCCGCTCCCAAGGCGAATACCGTAGCGCGTAGCGCGGAGGTTTCCGAATGAAAAAGAACCTGAACATCCTGGCCGCCGAAGAACATGTGGACGACGGCGACCCGAAAGTGCTGCAGTTGCCGAACGACGCAGACCCGCTCGCCATCGAGGTGTGCCTGGAAGACATCGAGCGCATCGACCTGAACTTTCCGAAGTTCACCGACGGCCGCGCCTACAGCCAGGCCTTCTTGTTGCGCCGCCGCCTGGGTTTCAAGGGCGACATCCGCGCCACCGGCGACGTGCTGATCGACCAGTTGGTACAGATGGAACGCACCGGCTTCTCCAGCGCTGTGCTGAAGGAAGGCGTGGACGCCTCCGACGCGCAGCGCCAGTTCGACCGTTTCGCCGCGTTCTACCAAGGCGATGCGGTGAAGACCGCGCCGCACTTCGTGGCCGGCACCTGAGCCCCAAGGGACCTTCAGCCATGAGCATGGACCTCACCAAAATCAACGCCGAACTCGGCCGCAACGCCGAGGGCCTGGTGGACTGGGCCATCGGCCTGGGCCAGAGCGCGATCATCACTACCAACTTCCGCCCTTTCGAGGCCGTGATCCTGCACATGGTCACGCGCGCCAAGCGCGACGTTCCCGTGGTCTGGATGGACAACGGCTACAACACCGAGGCCACCTACCGCTTTGCCGACGAAGTGACGAAGCAACTGGGCCTGGATCTGCACATCTACCTGCCGCGCCGCTCGCGTGCCCACCGCGAAGCGGTGGAGGGCCCGACCCCGGCGCTCGACGATCCGCGCCATGCCGCCTTCACCGAAGAGGTGAAGCTGGAGCCCTTTGCCCGCGCGCTGCGCGAGACGGCGCCCAAGGTCTGGTTCACCGCGCTGCGGGCCACCGACACGGCCGTTCGCGCGCAGATGGACCCGGTCAGCGTCAATCCGGACGGCCTGATCAAGGTCGCGCCGCTGCTGCACTGGTCGTCCAAGGAGCTGTACGAATACTGCGAGGCACATGGCCTGCCGAACAACTTCGACTACGTGGACCCCACCAAGGGCGAAGACAACCGCGAGTGCGGATTGCATCTTGCGCACTGAGCGCCAAGGTCTCTCCGATTCACCGCATCCAGCACCCTCTCCGATGAACGCCCGTACCGAAACCGAACTGCTGCAGCCGCCCATGCACTCTCCCGCGCGCCTGTCCAACACGCACCTCGATGCACTCGAGGAAGAAACCGTCTTCATCCTGCGCGAGGTCGCGGCCGCCTTCGAGCGTCCAACCCTGCTGTTCTCGGGCGGCAAGGATTCGCTGGTGCTGCTGAAGTGCGCGGAAAAGGCCTTCGGCGCCGGCCGCATTCCCTACCCGCTGCTGATGATCGACACCGGCCACAACTTCCCCGAAGTGACCGACTACCGCGACCAGCGTGCGAAGGAGCTGGGCGCCGAACTCATCGTGCGCAGCGTCGAAGACTCGATGAAGCGCGGCACCGTGCGCCTCGCGCACCCCGGTGAATCGCGCAATGCGCACCAGTCGGTGACGCTGCTCGAAGCCATCGAGGAATTCCGCTTCGACGCGCTGATCGGCGGCGCCCGTCGCGACGAGGAAAAGGCCCGCGCCAAGGAGCGCATCTTTTCGCACCGCGATTCCTTCGGCCAATGGCAGCCCAAGGACCAGCGCCCCGAGCTGTGGACGCTGTTCAACACGCGCCTCGCTCCCGGCGAGCACTTCCGCGTGTTCCCGATCTCGAACTGGACCGAGCTCGACGTGTGGCAATACATCGAGCGCGAACACGTCGGCCTGCCGTCGATCTACTACACGCACAAGCGCGAAGTGGTCGAGCGCCGCGGCCTGCTGGTGCCGGTGACCGGGCTGACCCCTGCGCGCGACGGCGAAACCGTGCAGGTGCGCGACGTGCGCTTCCGCACCGTGGGCGACATCACGACCACCTGCCCGGTCGAGAGCCTCGCGGCCGATGCGGGCGACGTGGTGCTCGAAACCCTGTCGGTCGACGTGAGCGAACGCGGCGCGACCCGGATGGACGACATGACATCCGAAGCTTCGATGGAAAAACGCAAGAAAGACGGTTACTTCTGATGAGCGCGACGACGACAGCCTCCCCCCAAGAACTTGCCGCTCACGGCGACACCGGTACCGCCCTGCGCTTCATCACCTGCGGCTCGGTCGATGACGGCAAGAGCACACTCATCGGCCGCCTGCTGGTCGACAGCAAGACCGTGCTGCAGGACCAGCTCGCCGGCGTGCAGCGCGGCGGCGAAACCGACCTCGCCCTGCTGACCGACGGCCTCTCGGCCGAGCGCGAACAGGGCATCACGATCGACGTGGCCTACCGCTACTTCTCGACCGCCAAGCGCAAGTTCATCATCGGCGACGCGCCGGGCCATGAGCAGTACACGCGCAACATGGTCACGGCCGCCTCGGCCGCCGATGCCGCCGTGGTGCTGGTCGATGCGACCAAGCTGGCCTGGGCCGCCGAAGTGGAAGACGGCACCGTCGTCAAGCGCGAGCTGCTGCCGCAGACGCGCCGCCACTCCCTGCTGTGCCACCTGCTGCGCGTTCAGTCGATCGTGTTCGCGGTCAACAAGCTCGACGCCATCGACGACGCCGGCCTCGCCTTCGAGCGCATCTCGGCCGCGCTGAACGCCTTTGCCGAGGCAGCCGGCGTGCAGGTCGCAGCCATCGTGCCGATCTCCGCGCTCAAGGGCTGGAACGTGGCCACGCGCCATGCCGACTGGGTCGGCTACGAAGGTCCGAGCCTGCTGGAGCTGCTCGAGGAACTGCCCGTGACGGCGCAGGACGAGGCCGTGCCTTTCGCCTTTCCGGTGCAGTGGGTCGAGAAGTTCTCAGCCTCCGCCGACACCTCGCAAGGCCGCCGCGTGTTCTGGGGCCGCGTCGCCTCGGGCCATGTGGAACCCGGCCAGCGCGTGACCGTGCTGCCGAGCAACCAGACCGCCACGGTCGCACAGGTGCTGAGCCATACGCGCCAGCCGAAGTCGGTGCATGCGGGCCACAGCGCCGGCATCGTGCTCGACCGCGAGGTCGACGTGTCGCGCGGCGACTGGCTGCTGGCGCCCGAGGCCTTCGAGCCGGTGCGCGAGATCACCGCCACCGTGGCCTGGCTCGACGACGAGCCGCTGGTCGCGGGCCGCGTGTACTGGGCGCTGCAGGGCCACCGCTGGGTCAAGGCCAAAGTGGCGCGCATCGTCGACCGCGTGAACATCACGACGCTCGAATCGGAGCCGGCAACGCAGCTGGAGGCCAACGCCATCGGTGACGTGGTGCTCGCGCTGCAGCAGCCGCTGGCCGTGCTGCCCTTCACTCAATCGCGCGCCCTGGGCTCGCTGGTGCTGGTCGATACGGCCTCCCACAAGACCGCTGCCGCCGTGCTCGTGCAGCCTGCCGCCGCAAGGGCCTAAAATCAGGGGTTTTCCCCGATCAAACTGACGTTAAAAGACAAATGACCCACGTCGTCTCCGAAGCCTGCATCCGCTGCAAATACACCGACTGCGTGGACGTTTGCCCCGTCGACTGCTTCCGCGAAGGTCCCAACATGCTGGTGATCGACCCGGACGAATGCATCGACTGCGCGGTCTGCATCCCCGAGTGCCCGGTCAACGCGATCTACGCCGAGGAAGACCTGCCGGCCAACCAGATCGCCTTCATCAAGATCAACGCCGAGCTGGCCCTGGCCGACGGCTGGAAGAGCATCACCAAGCGCAAGCCGGCGCTGCCTGATGCCGACGACTGGAAAGACAAGACCGACAAGGTCGGGGAGCTGGTGCGCTGAGCATGCAAGCCGCTCCGATCGAAACCGACGCGCTCATCATCGGCGCCGGTCCGGTCGGGCTGTTCCAGGCCTTCCAGCTCGGCCTGCTCGAGATCTCCTGCCAGATCGTCGATGCGCTGTCCGCCGCGGGCGGCCAGTGCGTGGCGCTCTATGGCGACAAGCCGATCTACGACATTCCCGGCACGCCCGCGACCAGCGGGCGCGATCTGGCGCAATCGCTGCTGCAGCAGGTGGCGCCATTCAAGCCGCAGTTTCATTTCGGCGAGCAGGTCGCCACGCTCGCGCGCCAGGATGACGGGCGCCTGCTGCTGACGACCTCGGCCGGCAAGGCCTTCCTGGCAAAGACGGTGTTCATTGCGGCCGGTGTCGGCGCTTTCGTGCCCAAGCACATCGCGCTCGAAGGCATTGCGCAGTTCGAAGGCACGTCTCTCTTCTATCACCCCGAATCGCTGGACCGCTTTGCGGGACAGACCGTGGTGGTCAATGGCGGCGATGACATCGCGCTGGAAACTGCCATTGCGCTCACGGCCATCGCGAAGCACGCCACGCTGGTCCATCGCCGCGACGGCTTCCAGGCCGACGAAGCCACCATCGCCTCGATGCGCGCCCTCGTGGCCGCGGGCAAGCTCGCCTTCCAGGTCGGCCAGCCGACCGCCTTCGACGGCAAGCAATTGCAGATCACCACGCCCGACGCAACGACCGTCGACCTGCCGCTTGACGCGCTGGTCGCCTGCCTCGGCATTTCCCCGCGTCTCGGCCCCATCGCCGACTGGGGACTGGAGCTCGAACGCAAGCAGGTGCCCGTCAACACCGAGAAGTACGAAACCCGCGAACGCGGCGTTTTCGCGGTGGGCGACATCAACACCTACCCGGGCAAGAAGAAGCTCATCGTCTGCGGCTTCCACGAAGCCACGCTGGCGGCCTGGGGCGCCACCGCCATCGTCTTCCCGGGCAAGGCCGTGCCGCTGCAGTACACGACCACCAGCACGCGGCTGCACGAGCTGCTCGGCGTGGCTGCTTCGCGCCCGGCATAAGCGCCTGGTACTCGCCGATGAAGGTGCGCTCCTCGGGTTTACCCCCTGGAATGGCACGCCCGTCGTCGAGGGCTTCCCGGCAGCGGATAAACTCCGCGCTGCGCCGCGGTTCGCCACGGCGCAATTGCTAGGGGTGCTGGGCGGCTTGCCGTCCGGCTGAGAAAGTCCCTTTGAACCTGTCCGGTGGTTTCACCGGGGGCCCGCGTCGTTTCCAACGGCGCGGGCTCGAGGCAATCCTCGCGCAGGGAAGCTGGTCCGGTGGCCTCTCACGTTCTCTCGCGTGACGGCTGCGCCGCTCGGGCCCCGCCCACCTGCCAAACCTTTTGCACTGGAGCAAATGGATGGCAAACGATGACGACGACACTGCTCCTGGCGCCAACGAGGCGCTGACGCCGCTGCCCGCATCCCGGCGCGTGTTCGGCTGGCACGACCACGCCTCGCTCTGGTTCAGCCTCGGCGTGGGCCTGCTGGTGATGCAGATCGGCGCCTACCTGGTGCCGGCCGTGGGCACGCGCGACGCGGCCATTGCCATCGTGCTCGGCTCCTGCGTCGGCGCCGGCCTGCTGGCCTGGACCGCGCGGCTGGGCTGCGAGAGCGGCCTCGCCAGCGCCGGCCTGATGCACGCCACCTACGGCAGCGCCTTCGCACGGTTGCCGGTGCTGCTCAACATCGTGCAACTGGTGGGTTGGACCACTTTCGAACTGGTCATCATGCGGGAAGGCACGCAGGCCATCGGCCAGTCGGTGATCGGCCCTTCGCTGGGCACCGCCTGGGGCGGCGTGCTGACCACACTGCTGTGGGGCGCGGTGCTGCTGGCGCTGCTCGCGGGGTCAATGGTCAAGCTGGTGCGGCGCTTCGTGAGCCGCTTCGGCCTGCCGCTGGTGATGCTGTCGCTGCTGTGGCTCACATGGCAATTCGCGGCGCGGCTGCAGGCCAAGGGCCTGGACGCCTTCTGGGCACGCCCGGGTGACGGCACGATGGGCATGTTCGGCGCGCTCGATCTCGTGATTGCGATGCCGGTCTCGTGGCTGCCGCTGGTGGCCGATTACGCGCGGCACGGCAAGCGCAACACGACCGGCAAGGGCGGCCTGGGCAGTGCCTTCAGCGGCACCTGGATCGGCTATGCGCTCGCCAACATCTGGTGCTACGCACTGGGCGTGATGGTGGTGAGCGTGGCCGAGCCCGGCACGGGTCTGGTCACTGCGCTGCTGCTGGCACAGGGCGGGCTGGTGGCGCTGGGGCTGATCCTGATCGACGAGCTCGACAACGCGTACGGCGATGTCTATTCGGGCTCGGTCTCCACGCACAGCCTGCTGCCGCGCTGGAGCGTAAAGCGCTGGGGCCTGCTGCTGGCCGCGCTGTGCATCGCATTGGCGCTGGTGCTGCCGATGCATACGCTGGAGCCCTTCCTGCTGCTGTTGAGCTCGGTGTTCGTGCCGCTCTACGGCGTGATCATCGGGCGGCTGGGCGGCGGCCAGTCGGCGTCGTTGGCCGGCACGCGGCAGATCGATTTCGGAGCGGCGCTGATCTGGATCGCGGGCATTGCGGCGTACCACGCGCTGGCCAGGTGGGCGCCGCAGTTCGGCTCTGCGCTGCCCACGCTGGCGGTGACTTTTGTTCTCGCGTGGCTCAGCCGGCCTTCACCGGCAAACGGTGCGTCGGCACTGGCGCAAAGCCGTGGTTGAGGGGACCATGACCCGCACCGACCTGCACGTTCGCACCAGCGGCCATGGCGCCGAGGATGTAGGCGCGCGCCCGTTCGACCGCCTCGGGCAGCGCCGCGCCCAACGCAAGATGCGCGGCGATGGCGGAAGACAGCGTGCATCCCGTGCCGTGCAGGTTGCGGCTGGCAATGCGCCTGGAGGCCAGCCGCTTGCGCTCGCCACCGGATTGCAGCAGCACATCGACCACGTCGTCGCCCGGCAGGTGGCCGCCCTTGAGCAGCACGGCCTTTGCACCGAGCGCGAGCAGTTCGTCGGCGGCGCCGTCGAGCGCATCGACGCCATCGATGGCATGGCCGATCAGCAAGGCGGCTTCATCAAGGTTAGGCGTGACGACCACGGCGCGCGGAAACAGTTCGCGCACCAGCACTTGCACCGTCTCGGCCGCGATCAGGCGGTCGCCGCTGGTGGCCACCATCACGGGGTCGAGCACTACGTTCTTCAACTGGTAGCGGTCGATGGCCCAGGCCACCACCTCGACCACCTCGGGCGCGTGCAGCATGCCGAGCTTGACGGCATCGACGCCAATGTCTTCCACCACCGCCTGGATCTGCGCCTTGAGGAAATCGGGCGGCACGCCGTGAATGCCCGAGACGCCGAGCGTGTTCTGCGCGGTGAGCGCGGTGATGGCCGTCATGCCGTAGCAGCCGAGCGCCGCGAAGGTCTTGAGGTCGGCCTGGATGCCGGCGCCGCCGCCGCTGTCGGAGCCGGCGATGGAAAGCACGCGTGCGTAGCGCTGGGTGGGTGCTGGGGTCATGCCGAAAATTATCGGCGACCGGGCTTGCCTTTCTCCCTCCCCTTCCGGGGGAGGGTCGGGGTGGGGGCACGCGGCGTATCCACTTGGCGCTCTGCCTGCCCCCATCCCGGCCTTCCCCCAGAGGGGGAAGGAGCAAGACCATGAGCCTTCCTTTTCAATCGGCGGCCATCCTCGGCGCAGGCCTCATGGGCCGCCTGCTGGCGGTGACGCTCGCGCAGGCCGGCTGCAAGGTCGATCTGTTCGAAGCCGGCAGTCCCGATGCCGAAGGCGCCGCCGCACGCGTGGCTGCGGCGATGCTCGCCCCCTTGGCCGAATCGGCCGTGGCGCCGGTGTCGGTCGTGCGCATGGGGCAGCATGCGCTGTCGCGCTGGCCCGAGCTGCTTGCCCCGCTTGCGCAACCCGTGTTCTTCCAACGCGAAGGCACCCTGGTGCTCTGGCACCGGCAGGACACCGCCGAAGCCACACGGCTGGCGCGCGTGCTTGCGAACACCGGCACGCAGGTACCTGAACTGGCGCCGATGCAGACGCTCGACGCGCAAGCGATTGCCGCGCTCGAGCCTTCGCTGGGCCAGCGTTTCGCGCAGGGCCTGTTCCTGCCGGGCGAAGGCCAGCTCGACAACCGCGCCCTGCTGGCTTCGCTGCTCACCACGCTGCAGGCCAGCCCGCGCGTCACGCTGCACTGGCAATCGCCACGCGCACCCTCGGACTTTTCACCCGGCACAACGGGCCAGCCCGACTGGGTGATCGACTGCCGCGGCCTCGGCGCCAAGCCCCAATGGCACGCACTGCGAGGCGTGCGTGGCGAGGTGATCCGCGTGCACGCGCCCGAGGTGAACCTGAAGCGCCCCACCCGCCTCGTGCATCCTCGCTATCCGCTCTACATCGCGCCCAAGCCCGGCAAGCTGTTCGTGATCGGCGCGACCGAGATCGAGTCGGAGGACATGTCGCCCGCCAGCGTGCGCTCCACGCTCGAACTGCTGAGCGCTGCCTATGCCGTGCACAGCGGCTTCGCCGAGGCACGCATCGTCGAGATCGCCACGCAGTGCCGCCCCACGCTGCCCGACAACCTGCCCGCCATCCGCCGGCCACGGCCGCGCGTGCTGCAGATCAACGGCCTGTACCGCCACGGTTTCATGATCGCGCCCGCACTGCTCGACGCCGCGATGGAACTGCTTGCGCACGGCCACTCGGCCCTCGCAAAGAGCTTCGACATGGAGGCCACCGACACATGACGATGAACATCCTGATCAACGACAAGCCCTTCGCGCTGCCAGACCACGCCAGCCTGACCGACGCTCTTGCGGCATTGAACGCCACGCCGCCTTTCGCGGTGGCCGTGAACCGCGATTTCGTGCCGCGCTCGGCATACGCCGCGCGCGCGCTGCAACCCGGCGACCGCATCGAAGTGATCCGCCCCGTGACCGGCGGCTGAATGATGGAGACAAAGAACATGACCCCGAACGATCCCTTGGTGCTCTACGGCGAGACCTTCCAGAGCCGCCTGCTGCTGGGCACCGCGCGCTATCCGTCGCCCGACCTGCTCGAAGCCGCGGTGAAGCGTGCAAAGCCCGCGATGCTGACCGCTTCGCTGCGCCGTCAGACGGCCAGCCAGGGCTCGGGCAACAGCGAGCTCGGCAACGGCTTCTGGGAGTTGCTGCGCAAGCTCGCCGTGCCGGTGCTGCCCAACACCGCCGGCTGCCACAGCGTGCAGGAGGTGATCGCCACCGCGCAGATGGCGCGCGAGCTTTTCGACACGCCCTGGATCAAGCTCGAACTGATCGGCGACGACTACACGCTGCAGCCCGACACGCTGAACCTCGTCGATGCCGCTTCGCAGCTGATCCGCGACGGCTTCAAGGTGCTGCCCTACTGCACCGAAGACCTCGTGCTGTGCCAGCGGTTGGTCGACGTCGGTTGCCAGGCCGTGATGCCCTGGGCCGCGCCCATCGGCACCGGCCGCGGACCGATCAACCCCTACGCGCTGCAGGTGCTGCGCGACCGCCTGAAGGTACCGATGCTGGTCGACGCGGGCCTGGGGCTGCCCTCGCATGCCTGCCAGGTGATGGAGTGGGGGTACGACGGCGTGCTGCTCAACACCGCCGTTGCGCTGGCGCAGGACCCGGTCGCGATGGCCGGGGCTTTCGCCGACGCGGTGCAGGCCGGCCGCACCGCATACCGTGCCGGCGCCATGGCCGCGCAAGACGCTGCGCAGCCCAGCACGCCTGTGCTCGGCACGCCCTTCTGGCATCACGCACCATGACCGCCGCGACCGACGCCCGCGCCATTGCGCACGCCATCGTCGCGGCCCACGGGTTGCGCTTCGGCGCCATCACCTCCGCACCCGTGGCCGCGCCCAGCTTCTCTTCGGACGACCCCGTCTACCGCGGCGCCAAGCAGGCCAGCACCGCTCTCGGCTTCATCGAGATCGATGCCGAATGCCTGGCCCATGCATGGCGCGCACAGACACAGCGCCTGGGCAGCTTCGACGCCGCGCTGTGGCCCGACGCGCCCGAAGACTTCGGCATGCGGCCGTTTCCACCGGACGGGCGTGGCGATGCATTTCCGTCCTGCCCCGAACGGCTCGGCCTGTACGCCGTGCTGCCCGACGCGCAATGGGTCAGCCGCATGGCGCGCGCCGGCGTGCCAACGGTGCAACTGCGCTTCAAGTCCGACGACGCAGCGGCCATCGAGCGCGAAGTGCAGGCGGCCGTCGAAGCGGTGCAAGGCACCGGCGCCCTGCTCTTCATCAACGACCACTGGCAGATCGCCATCGCGGCCGGCGCCTATGGCATTCACCTCGGCCAGGAAGACCTCGACGCGCTCTCGCCAGACGAGCTGGCGCAACTGCGCGCCTCGGGTCTTCGCCTGGGCGTCAGCACGCATGGCTACGCCGAGATGGCCCGCGCCGACAAGGTGAGCCCGAGCTACATCGCCATGGGCGCGGTGTACCCGACCACGCTCAAGAAGATGGCGACTGCACCGCAGGGTGTGGCCCGGCTCGGCGCCTATGCACAGCTGCTGCGCGGCTATCCGCAGGTCGGCATCGGCGGCATCGACGCCGTGCGGCTGCCCGAAGTGCTCGCCACCGGCGTCGGCTCCGTCGCCGTGGTGCGCGCGCTGGTCGCGGCCGAAGACCCCGAGGCCACGGCCGCGCAATGGATGGCGACCATGAGTGCCGCCACGGGCAACTGAACAGAATGAACAACTCCAAGCTCTCTCCTTCATCCACCTGGCCGCTCTCGCCCGTTTCACGCGCACTGGCTGTCGTTCTCATCACCACTGCCTGCGGTGCGCATGCGCAACAAAGCACGTTGCGCGAGGTCACAATCACCGAAGGCGCCGCCGCGCCACAAGCCGACATCAGCGGCTTCGGCGACGTGCCGCTGCGCGAGTTGCCGCTCTCGGCCACGGTGATCGACGGCAAGCAGTTGCGCGACAGCGGCGCGCGCCGGCTCGCCGACCTCACGCAGTTCGACGCCTCGGTCACCGACGCCTACAACTCCGCGGGCTACTGGGACTACCTGACGGTGCGCGGCTTCGTGCTCGACAACCGCTTCAACTACCGGCGCGAGGGCCTGCCGATCAGCGCCGAGACATCGATCCCGCTCGACAACAAGGAGCGCGTCGAGATCCTGCGCGGCGCCAGCGGCATCCAGGCCGGCACCAGCGCGCCGGGCGGGCTGGTCAACTACGTCGTGAAGCGGCCGACCGAACAGGACCTGCGCACGGTGCGCATCGAGACCACGAGCCGCGGCAGCATGCTCGGCGCTGTCGACCTGGGCGGGCGCTTCGGCCCAGACCGCCAGTTCGGCTACCGGATCAACGTGGCGAGCGAAAACCTCAAGCCGCTCACGCACAACCTCGACGGCAACCGCAACCTGTTCTCGCTCGCGGCCGACTGGCGCATCACGCGCGACTCGGTGCTGGAGTTCGAGATCGAGCAAAGCCGCAAGACGCAGCCGAGCCAGAACGGCTACAGCCTGCTGGGCAGCGTGCTGCCTGCGCCGGTCGATCCGCGCATCAACCTCAACAACCAACCGTGGTCGCAGCCCTCGGTGTTCAAGGCACTGACGGGCACCGTGCGCTTCAGCCAGGCGTTGAACGCCGACTGGCGCTGGAGCGCGCAGATCGGCCAGCAGCGCCTGAAGAGCGACGACCGGCTGGCCTACGCCTTCGGCTGCGGCGCCGAGGGCAACTACGACCGCTATTGCTCCGACGGCACCTTCGACTTCTACGACTTCCGCAGCGACAACGAGCGCCGCACGCAAACCGCGGGCAGCCTCAACCTCAAGGGCAACGTGATGACGGGCAGCGTGCGGCACGAACTCGGCTTCGGGCTGCTGCAAAGCCGTGTGCGCAATCGCTTCGACAACCAGGCCTACAACTACGCCGGCACCGGCAACGTCTGGGCCACGGCCATCGTGCCGGCGAGCCCCGACGCCACCACGCCGCAGACCAACCGCGACGAACGCTCGACCGAATTGTCGGTGCAGGATGCGATCCGCTGGAACGACCGCTTCACCACCTGGCTGGGCGTGCGCCACACGCGGCTCGATCGCAGCAGCATCGGCAACGATGGCTCGAGCCCGACCGGCTACAAGCAGGACGTGACCACGCCGTGGATCGCGGCGAGCTACGCCATCCAGCCGGGGCTGTTGGCCTATGCGAGTTGGGGCAAGGGCGTCGAATCGCAGGTCGTGCCGAACAGGATCTCGCAGTACAGCAATGCAGGGCAGGCGCTGCCCGCGTTGACCTCGCGCCAATGGGAGCTGGGCCTGAAGGGCGGCAGCGAAGCATTCAGCTGGCAGGTCGCGTGGTTCGACATCTCGCGGCCGATGACCAACCTCGACCTGTGCGGCGCCTACTGCGAAGTGCGCAACGACGGGCGCGCGGTGCATCGCGGCCTGGAGGCCGGCGCGCAATGGAGCCAGGGGCCATGGCGCATCGGCGGCAGCATCGCGGTGATCGATGCCAGGCGGCGCGGGAGCACCGCGAACCCGGCGCTCAATGGAGAGTCGCCGACCAACGTGCCCAAGGAGGTGCTGCGGGCGCAGGCCGCGTACCGCGTCGCATCGGTGCCGGGCCTTGAAGTCGCGGGGCAGCTTTCGTACGAAGGCCGGCGCAACGTGCTGCCCGACGGCTCGGTCACGCTGCCTTCGTGGACGCGCGTCGATGCGGTGCTGCGCTACGACGCCAAGGTACGGGGCGTGAACACGAGCTGGACACTGGCCGTCGACAATCTGTTCGACCGCCGCTATTGGAAGGAATCGCCCTACCAGTTCAGCCACGTCTATCTGTTCCCGGGTGCGCCGCGCACGCTGCGTCTCGGGGTGAGTGTTGCGCTTTGAACGCGGTCGAGGAAGCACCGTCAAAAAGCACGCTATAATCTAAGGCTTGTTCCTCGATAGCTCAGTTGGTAGAGCGCCGGACTGTTAATCCGTAGGTCCCTGGTTCGAGCCCAGGTCGAGGAGCCACTACAAAGCCGCAAGGCCTCTGGATGCCCCGCTACTCACAAGGTAGCGGGGCATTTTCATTTGCGCTGTCTCGTTGGATGCTCGGCGTCACGCAAAAAATCGGGGTAGCCGACGGGATCGGCAAATCCATTGCATATAATTTAGGGCTTGTTCCTCGATAGCTCAGTCGGTAGAGCGCCGGACTGTTAATCCGTAGGTCCCTGGTTCGAGCCCAGGTCGAGGAGCCAAAACTCTTGAGTTGACGGGCCTTTCAGGTCTCCGCGAATAGTCCGCCGGTAACGGCGGGTCCTAGATCGCAAGGAGTCCCGAAATGGCAACAGTGAACAAGTCCGCCGGTGACGGCAGTGCGTCTGACAGCGCGCTGCAAACCGGCTCTACAGGCTTCCCTCTCCCCGAGGGAGGCCTTTCTTTTTCCGGCTTTCGTTCCGGCGCGCTGCCCGCAATCCCGATGCGGGCCGGCGGCATCACGGTCGAAACGCTGATCAACCAGTACATGGCGCACTACGCCGGCCGCGACACGACGCGCCCGCAGCGCCTGTCGTGGTGGGCGGGCCACATCGGCCACCTCGCGCTGCAGGATGTGACCGACGATCACGTGCATGCCGCGCTCGAGGAGCTTTCCCAGTGCCGCGCCACCTACTACGCCGGGCTGGATGCGGCCGGCAAGCCCATCTACAAGGCCAAGCGCAAGGCGATCGCGCCCGCCACCATCAACCGTTACAGCGCCAGCATCGCCGCGGTCTTCACCTGGGCGATCAAGCGCCGCGTCGCGCCCAAGGGCTGGGTTCACCCGTGCCGCAGCATCGAGCGCCGCGCAGAGCACAACGAGCAGACCCGCTTCCTGTCCGAGGAGGAGCGGGTCCGCGTGCTCGAGGCCTGCAAGGCCTCCCCCTACCCCCGCCTCTACCTGCTGGTGCTGACCGCACTCACCACGGGGGCGCGCAAGGGCGAACTGCTGGGGCTGCGCTGGCAGGACATCGACCACGGGCACGGCGTTGCCTACGTCGGCCGCAGTAAGAACGGCGACCCCAAGACCCTGCCGCTGGTGCCGGCGGTGGCGGACCTGTTCAGGTCGTTCGGCGCCGGGGCCGCCCCCTCCTCGCGGGTGTTCGCCTCGTCACGCAACCCTTCCCAGCCGTACGCATTCGAGGAGCGCTGGAAGGAGGCGCTGCGCGCCGCCAGGGTGCGCAACTTCAGGTTCCACGACCTGCGCCACACTTGCGCGTCCATGCTGGCGCAGAACGGAGCCACCCTGCTGGAGATCGGCGACCTGCTCGGTCACCGGCAGCTGCAGGTGACGAAGCGCTACAGCCATCTGGCGACCGGCCACAAGGCCGCGCTCGTCAATCGAGTTCTCGGAGGCATTCAATGAAGGGACGCATGAACGAAGAAAAGAAACCCAGGCGGCGCGCGGCACCGCCGTCCGTGGAAAGCCGGCGGGTCCTGCACGACGTGGACCCCCTTGCCGACATGACGCCGCGCGAGCGCGACGCGGTCCCGCCCCTGGACTCCCCCGAGTTCGACAAGTGGAGCGTCGCTGCAGTCCTCGAGCACAACCGCGAAAGGATCGAGAACAGCGGGGTGGGCGTGCTGCAAGCCCTCAACCTGTGTCTTGTCAGCCGGGTTGACCCGCCGGAGTGGCTGGCACAACTCGTCCTGAACCGCCTCGAGGCCTTCCTCCAGTTCGAGACGGCAACGCTGGACCAGGCCTTCGATGTCCCGCGCATCACCGAGAAAACCCGTGCGGCCATCGTCGATCGCAAGCGCCTGATCTGGCAGGTTTCCGACGCGATCATGGCGACGCTGAAGGCCGATCCGAGCTGGGAGATCGGTCAGGCATTGTTCGAGGAGGTGGGGATGACCCTGGGAATCGGCGCCAGCAAGTGCCAGGAGCTCTACCGGGAGGGGGTCGAGCGCTACGGGACGCCCGATCCCAAGGACTTCAAGCGGCAGCTGCGGCGCAATATTGGCTAAACCGCGCCTTCGCCAATTTTTGTAAAACGCACACAGTCGCGAACCTCCACGAATTCAACACGCATTTGTGTTGATGCGGGTCCTGTCAGGCCCGTCAATTCAGGAGTTTCTCGATGAATGACGAATCCGATTCGCGTCTGGCGTGCCTGCTCACGCTGGAGGGATACCAGCAGCGCACGGCACCTATCTTTTCCGGCATCCACTCCTTGCGCTGGTACATCCGCCCGCGCAAGGAACAGCTGGTGGCGGCGGGCGCCCTGCTGTACATCGCCGGTCGCCTGTGGGTGAACCCCGACAAGTTCGACGCCTGCGTTCTTGAACTGGCCTCTGCCGCCCGTCAGCCCGTGGCGGCGCCGGAGGCCGCATGAATGCGCCGACGACACCCCTGCCCGGCTCCGGCGCCGAATACCTCAAGATCGACAAGAGCAGCGCCCAACGGGAAGGCAGCGATGGCGCGCCAGACCGTGTCGCCGTACCCACCTCCCCTGCGCTGGCACAACCGGGTCTCGAGCCTCACGCGCTGTGCGCGGTTTTCCCGGACATGGGCACGGAAGACTACGAGTGCCTCAAGGAAAACGTTGCAGTCAATGGCGTACTGCATGCGATTGTTCTGCTGAACGGCCAGATTCTCGATGGCCGGCATCGCTACCGCGCCGCCATGGAACTCCACATGGAATGCCCTTGCATCGAGTTTGCCGGGCAGGATCCGCAGCAGTTCGTGATCGCGGCCAACGCAGCCCGGCGGAACCTCACCGCGAGCCAGCGTGCGTTCGCAATTGTCTCGGTCTTCGAGTGGTGCGCACGGGGATCGAATCAACACGGAGGATGGTCACCGGGTGACCATCCTCCGAAGTCCACGGCCGAACTGGCGAAAATTACCGGGCTCTCCAAGAGCACCATCAAGCAGGCAAAGCTGGTGGAGGCCGCAGACATGCCCGAGGTGGCGGATGAGGTCAGGGCCGGAAAGCTTTCCCTGAAGCGGGCCGCAGACAAGGTGAAAACTTCTGTTCGCCCGATTTCCAGCCCGGCAGCACTCTCCGACCCGGGGCAACCTCGCGATGCGGCGACGGTCCTCGAGAAACCGGCATCGCGCCTGGCGGAAACAACGGGGACGACGCATCCGCAACAGCAGTCCTCCGATCAACGCAAGGAAAACCCGGTCGGCGAAACGGAGGCAGTGCAGCAGCGCATCCGCGAACTCGAAGGCTTGCTCGCATCGCTCACGAAAAAGCTCGCGGATGAGACGAGCCGCGGCAAGGACCACGCCGAGATGTTCGCCGAGTTGCAGCAACTCCTGAACGTCGGCTCGGCCAACCAGGTCGTGGGCGAAGTGAAGCGGCTCCTTTCTGCAAAGGAGGAGTGATGTCTGCGCTCTCCCCTCACGAGACTGTACTACGGCCGGCCGGTGCCGGCAAATGGGTCCTGGCGTCTGCCCGGCTGACACCTCGTGCCAGCCCGCAGGCAAAGGTCGCTGGCTGTTCGTGCTCGGCAACATCGAACGCCGTCTCCGATGAAGCGGAGGGTGGTCCCGCATGAAGCGAAACATCCTCACCCTACCGAGTTCCCGGCAACTGATCTCTTGGTCGGACTTCGCCGCGGGCGACCACCGCATTTCCTGCCCGTCCTGCGGTCGCAAGCCCAGCGACAAGACCATGGGCATCCGAATCAACGAGGACGGGCGTGGCGTCGCGCATTGCTTCCGATGTGGGTATGTCGAAATCCGCCATCGTGAACACGATCCGTCGATGCTGAAACGGCATGCCCTCGCGCGGGAGGTCAACGTCATTACCGGCCTGCACTTCGCCGAACAAAGAGAACGCGAGGCCGAAGCGGCTGCTGGCGCCCTGGTGCGCTGGGCAGCGGCTGGCTGGGCGACTCGGGAGCACCGCTATCTGACCGTCAAGGGGGTTGGCGCTCACGGTATTCGGGTCGACGGCGACCTGCTGCTCGTGCCCATCCGGGACAACAACCGCTGCCTCCTGAGTTTGCAGAGCATCAGCCCCTTCGGCGTCAAGCGCTTTCATCCGCGCGGGCGGGTCAAGGGCGGCTACCACGCGTTCGGTTGCCCGAACGGCAAGGTGGTGATCTGCGAGGGCTACGCCACCGGGGCCACCATCCACGAGGACACCAATTGCGCCGTGGCCGTGGCCTTCAACTCGGGCAACCTGACGCCCGTGGCGCTGGCCCTGCGCGTCAAGTACCCGGGATTGACGCTCGTCATCGCCGCGGATGACGACTGGAAGACCCCCGGCAATCCCGGCATAACCGCGGCGAGGCAAGCCGCCGCGGCGGTGGGCGGCCTCCTGGCCGTGCCCGATTTCACCGGCCTGCCGCGAGGGGACCACGACAGCGATTTCAATGACCTGCACCGGCTGGCTGGCCGGATCGAGGTGGCCGAATGAGCGCGGTACGTGAAAACAACCCGGTGCTGACGGCCATCCAAGCCGCGCATCCCGTGCTTGCAGACGACCTGCCACCGCTCCAGGCCGTGGACGTGGCCGAGCTGGCCGCGATGGATTTCAAACCGCGCCAGCCGCTGCTGTCGCCCTGGCTGTGCAGTCAGGACCTCGCCATGGTCTTCGCACCACGCGGCGTCGGCAAGACGCATTTCGGCCTGGCCGTGGCCTTTGCCGTGGCCACAGGCGGCCCCTTTGCCCGCTGGCAAGCTCCCGCTGCGCGCAAGGTGCTCTATCTGGACGGGGAACTTCCCGGCGCAGTGATACAGCAGCGCCTGTGGATGCACTGCCCGGATGTCGACCCGGCACCGGGCTACCTGCGCATCTTCACGCCTGACCTCGTGACCGAGGGGCGCACGCTGCCTGACTTGTCCACGTACGAAGGCCAGGCCGTCATCGATGCCATGATCGAGACCGACACCGCCTTGGTGGTAGTGGACAACCTCAGCGCCTGGGCCCGCTCCGGACGCGAGAACGAGGCGGAATCATGGCACCCCATCGCCGACTGGCTGCTGTCTCTGCGCCGCCGCGGCATCGCGGTCCTGCTGGTGCATCACGCTGGCAAGGGCGGACAGCAGCGCGGCACCTCCAAGCGCGAAGACCTGCTGGATGTCGTGATCGGCCTCTCGCGCCCCAAGGACTATGACCCGCAGCAGGGCGCCGTGTTCGTCGTGGAGTTCTCGAAGGCCCGCAACCTCGTCGGCGACCAGGCCGAGAGCATCGAGCTCGAACTGGTCGTCGCCGACGATCGCGCCACCTGGCGTTGCAGAACGGTGGAAGCGTCGACCTTCGAGCGTGTCGTGGATCTAGCCAACGAGGGTTTGAGGCCCAACGACATTGCGCTCGAGCTGGACATCAACAAGTCGAGCGTGAGCCGGCATCTCAACAAGGCGCGCGCGAACGGTCTGATCAAGGCCGACAAGGCGGCGAGGTCATGAAGCTGCGTGACGCCCTGAAGGCGGCCGTCGAGCGGCAAGTTGCACGTTGCGTACCCCAGGAAACGCAACACGCAACTACTGCCCCCGAGCATGCAACCGCCGATGCAACGCCCGCGCAACTCCGGGCTGCAAACCCGCATGGTTGCTGGGTTCCGCGTGCACCCGCCGACGCAACAGGTGCGCAACTGCGGCGTTGCATCGCTGCGCGAGATGACGCACCGCCGCACAACGCGGGCGCAACTGCGCGTCCATTTCGACTGCCCCGAGAGCAGGCCGACACCTGTCACGCGCGGCCGTGGACCGACGAAGAGGCCAGCACCTTCGTGCGCCGCCGCGCCGCGCTACTCGGGCGCGGGCTCGGAGAGGTCGATGCGGACGACCTCGCCGAGCAATTGCACCTGCGCGATGTGGAAGGCGACGACCGCCGGCGTTGCGTCGAGTGCAGGCACCTTGCGGGAAAGGCGTCTACAGGATGGGAATGCCAGGAGCACACGGCTTCCGGGTTCGGGCCCGGGCTGGCGTCAGAGCTAGCGACGATGTCGCAGCGGTGTCCAGCGTTCCTCAGCACCGAAACGACGACATCCGCGCGGACGGAGGATGGTGATCAATCGCTCGGCGCGAACCAGCCCTGCTAGTTTCTTCCTCTCGAACAATAAAAGGCTCGCACACGCGCCAAGGCGCATTGCGCATTCGCGTCTTGGGTCCGAGCGCAATCGGCATTGATTTCGATTTCGGCTCGGCAGGCCTCTTGCAAGGCCACGCCGAGCGCTTCGATCTGACTGGTCCCCATGCTCCAAGCCGCTTTCTTGCGGTCTATGACGTCCTGGACGAATTGCTGATCAAAGGCAAAGGAGTGTTCAGGGTCGATCAGAGGAACCAGCTGCTCCAGGCGCGCGAGTTCCTGGTTGTATTGCGCTCTGGCCTGCAGCTCTGACTCCGATTCACGCGGCGCCAGCGCCGGCGGGGGAGCAGAAGGCGCGGGTGCCTTGGGCGCAGCATTGGCGAACGGGTCATGGTCCACCGGCACGAGGCGCGGTCCCTTGGCAGCGGGCGCAGCACCCGACGCCCCAGTGGAAACGCGCGGGGCGTCGGGGCCGATGGGCAAAACCTCGATAACTGCCCAAGAGACCATCACCCAGATTAGCCCGCCAAGGACCCATCCGCGCCATGGCGTAGGCACGACGCGGCGTGGTTTCCAGGTCCCATCCATGTCCGCATTGACCCGGTGGACCGATGCCGATGCAGCTGTCCCCTCGTAGCGATGGCCGGCCTGTTGCCTCGGTTGCGCAGGCGCAGGTGGCGGTGGCGGCGGCGGCGGCGGTCGTGGTGGAGGAGGAGGTGAAGGAGGAGGTGGTGGCGGTGGCGGACGCGCTGCGGCCGCAGACGCGGCGCCAGCGGCTTGCCCGTCTCTCCACGCTTCTTGTCGCTCCCTGTCCCCAGTCCGGCGCACTGCGTCCTCTACCTCGGCATCCAACTCGCGCAGTTCCGAATCGTATTTCGAACGGAGTTCGGGATTCGACAGCACCTTGTATGCTTCGTTGAGCGCCTGCATGTCTCGATGCGCACGCTGTGGATCGGCGGTGTTCTTGTCGGGATGGCAGTTCTGAGCAAGCGCGCGATAGGACGCACGAACGACGGCAGCGCTTGCGCCGCGCGATATCTGCAGGATGTCGTAGAAGGGTGGGGAGCGGCGAAAATGATTCACCATAAAAGCCTCTCCACGATGTTGGCTCGCTCCTCCAGCCAAGGTGGCAGCATGGCTGAATCGGGTGGCATCACCGCGCAGCGCCCGCCGGATCCGAGTTCAGTCGTCATCTGCCCCGCCTATCGCTTTGCTTTTTGACAGCCTACCGAGGCAGCTTTTAGATCGCAATGGGACGATTGTCATGAGTTGCAGGAGGGCGACTAGTGGCCGAATCTCCGCTGCTCTGCCCTATCGCAGATTGCTCGACAGGCGCGGGGCAGGACCTCGAAATTTTTCTAGGGTCAATTCCAGCGATGCTTCAGGGCTGCCGATGAGTTGCCTGATGATTTCGTATTCTGTGGAGCGCCGAACATGGGACGTGGCGGGATCAGATACGGAGCCGGCCGGCCTGGCTGGAAGGTGAAAGCCGAACAGTGCCTGCGCGTAGACGTGCGCATGCTGCAGCGCGCCGGGCTCCTGGCGCCAGGTGTATCCGGCTCTTCGGGATGGAGCCGCGCTGGCCAAAGAGTGGGGATCATCGGCACGCGCGCCGAGTCCGATGTCCTGTGGCTGCGCTATGCGACCGAGGGCCGGCCAGGCGACCATCGGGTCAGGCTCGAGCGCACCGCATGCACATACGGAGGATGTCGTCCCTGGTTCGCTTGTCCGTGTTGTGGTCGGCGCGCGGCGGTGCTCTACCTGTGCAGAGGCGCATTTCGCTGCCGGCTCTGTGCCAGCGTGGCCTATGCGAGCCAATCGGAAGGCGAAATTGGTCGCTCGTGGCGCAAACAGGAGAAGGCCGAAGCGAGGCTGCGCAGGAAGGGGATACATCGGGCAACCTTCGATCACCTGGTGTCCACCGTCGTGGACTGTGAAGAGCGCCGTGAGCAGGCCGTGTTCGCGTTTCTCGCTCGAATGCGACCTGACTCGAAGGGGTGACGCTGGCCGAGTCCCCGCCGTCCTCCAAGAGCGCATGCGCCCCGTGTGGGCGACACGGCACGCCGGAGGCAAGAACCGTGTGCTGGACGACGGAGGCAGCAGCGGCTACGGCTTAGCGGCAGCACGCGCGTCAAGCACGACCTGAATGCGCTGCACCAACTCCGGTGCCAGCTCTGCTTCGACAATAGTGCCCACCGAAGTGGTGACGGTGCCGCGCATGGTCTTGATTGGGCTTTCCTGTACAAAGTCCGCGATGTAGCCCAACCATGCGCTGCGCGACAACTCGGTGGCGAAGTTCGCCTTCTGCCCGTGATCCAATCGCCTGGGCACGTCGTCCAGCATCTGCGAGACGTCCTGCAGCGCAAACCTCCTCGCCTTCCCCCTGCCGATCACCCAGCCCACCGATGAAATGGTCACGGGCCTCTCGGCCACGTTGGTCACGTCAAAGTTGACGAACTCGGTGCGCTGCGTGCCGTCTCCGGGTATGAGCCAGTAGATGCCGACGCGGGTCTTGAGGCGCACACGGCGAGAGTCGAGCGCAAGCCACAGCGAGACGATGACCGCTGCCAGCGTGCCGAGGCCGGCCACCCATGTGCCGACCGCGTTGGCGATCTGAATCCACTGATCCAGGCTGAGCGAAGCCGATGCCGCGTTCATGCGTTTTCAAGGTCCTTCGAGCGGTTCTGGCCCGTCACCTGGTCCTTCGGCATCCGCTTGAAGACCACTGGACCCACGAGCCTCCACCAATGCCGGTCGATGCGATACCGGAGCGCCTTGGTCATGTGCTGACGAAGGACGAGCATGGCGTCGTCGTACCGGGTTGGCCGGCGTGGGTCGGTGCCTGCGATCAGGTGCTCGGCCTTGAGCATGTTGCGGCTGACCTCGCCCCGCCAAGCGCCCTTGTCGCGTCGCAGCTCCGCCGTGAGGTCCAGGCAATCGTTGAAGCTGGTGGCGTCCAAGTACCAGTCGGAGAGCGCGGCCGTCTGCGTCGTGTCCAGGGTCTCGTCAGCCACCAGGGCCGGGAGCGCGGTCGCGAGGCCGTGCAAGGGCACCCGATAGGCCGGAGACTGCACACGCCCCCTGAGGTAGGTCTGAGCCAGCACGCGGCCGGTGCGTAGGTCGAGGCCTATCACGGCGAAGTACCCACGTCGAATGCGCTTGCGCTCACGAGCGGCCAGCCACTGGGGCGCCTTGATGGCGACGTAGAGGGCAACGATGGCGCCGACAGCCTGGACCCAAGCGGCCCACTCGTTGCGAGGCATGCAGGTCAACTCCCAGGACCACTGCCAGAACAAGCACCACTCGGGCGGATTCGGGATGGCGGCCTTGATGGCGGCGACGATGGCGGGATTGTCGGGCAAGGAGACCGGCATCTGCTACGCGATCCCGCCGATCACCTGGTCAAGCGCCACCTTGCCCAGGGCCTTCACTGCATCCAGCGACAGCTCCAGCCCCTTGTCCTTGGCCATCGACTTGACCTTGGTCCAGACCGTCTTGGATCGGATGATGTCCAGAAGCTCGTGCCCCTCCCAGGTCAACTCGGGAGATGCAATGCCCGGCCCACCGAGGGAGTCGAAGCGGACGCCCTGGATGAACCCAGCATCGCGCAGCAGGAGCAGGTGTCGCACCCTCTCGGTCTCATCGGGCGGCGTGTCTTGGCCGTAGGAGTACTGGGCTCCCTGGAACTGCTGTTCGCCCAAGCCCTCAATCTCTTCGAGGACGGAGCGGATGGTGTCCCAGTCGCGTTTCATGGGAGGGCATTGTGAGGCCGAAGTCCTGGCACGCCTAGACCGGCGACCACGTGGCGCTCATAGGCTGAGCATGACGACAGGTTGATTGGGGCAACGCCGAGACCTCACCAAAGGGCGGCACACGTTTCACCGTAGCACCCATCGAAGCAAGCG
This sequence comes from Variovorax sp. Root411, assembly GCF_001425205.1. GTDB lineage: Bacteria > Pseudomonadota > Gammaproteobacteria > Burkholderiales > Burkholderiaceae_C > Variovorax. The sequence goes on along the minus strand of NZ_LMDW01000016.1, from coordinate 168,836 downwards.
GCGATGATGTCGGCTTCGTCGAGAAACCAAGAATTCGAACAATGAAGAGCGCCCTGTTTGTAGACTTTGACAACGTCTTTTCGGGCCTGCGCCGGCTTGATCCCGCTGTCGCCGATCGGTTTGCGTCACAACCCCTGACCTGGATTCGGTGGTTGACCGAATCGCTGCCCGCGCCGCCTCATGCACCGTCCGGGTCCAATCGCCGACTGCTCGTGCGGCGTTGCTATCTCAATCCACAGGTCTACCAGCGTTTCCGTCCCGCGTTCAACCGTGCCGGTTTCGAGATCATCGATTGCCCGGCCATGACCAGCGAGGGCAAGACCAGCACTGACATCCACATGGTGTTGGACATCGTCGATCTGCTGCAGCACGACGTCCACTATGACGAATTCATCGTCTTCTCGGCCGATGCGGACTTCACACCCGTGCTGCGCAAGCTCAGGCGCTGGGATCGGCGCACAACCGTCCTGGCCATCGGATTCCCCTCGGCCGCCTACCAGGCGTCGGCCGACCTTTTGATCGACCAGGATGAGTTCGTCCGTGCCGGACTTGGCTTTTACGAGTCAGAGGCGGAAGAGCTGCCAGCGCCGGTCGCACCTGTGCGGTCGCAGGCAGACGTCGCCAGTGGCGTGGCGAGGTTCATCGCCAGGACCGTGAGTGATTCGGCCAGGCCGGTGGCACTGGCCTGGCTGGCGAGCAAGGCCCCAGTTGAAGTGCAGGGGCTCGATGCAGCCAACTGGGCTGGCTTCAACAGCTTCCGTGGGTTGCTGAACTCGCTGAAGCTCGAACCGCTCCTGGTGAACTGGGAACTGGGCCTCGTCGCAGATCCAGAACGCCACGCGCTGCCGGATCGGACGGTCATGTCCACTCAGAAGTCCGCCCAGATCGCAGAAAGCGGGCTCGATGGCGTGGCGCAACTGGTTCGGGACGAGGTATCGAAGGCCCGGAGGCCGGTGCCCTGCGGGCGTCTGGCGCAATTGATCACCGACCAGTTCGGCCCTATTGCAGCCGACTGGGGCGGCAAGGGGACGTTTCGCAAATTCATGGAGGCGTTGAACCTCTCGCCGTTGAAGGTGGATTGGTCCGCGGGGAGTGGGCGGGTGATTGATCCTCGTCTTACCGCGCCGACAGCGGCCGAGTCCCGCACTGGTGCCACCGAAGATTGGGGGCCTGACAACCACCTGTTGCCGCTCTTGACTCAAGTGCATGCTGCGACAGGCATGCCGCTGCTATCGCCAACAGAGTTTCGCTTCCTGCTCGGTTGCCTGGCAGCCGACCTCTCAGAGCACCCGTTCCTGCTGACCGACACGGGTAAGCGGGTCCGGGATCGATGCCGAGACACGGGCCACCCAATCAGCCGCAGCGATGTGAGCTTCGTGCTCAAGGGCATCGTGCTCGGAGGGCACTCATTCGGAAGCAACCCTGTAGCCCAGGACACCATGGGTCAGAAGTTCGTGGACAGCGTCCTGGACCTGTGCCGGCGGGAACAGTTGCTCCTCGACGATGCGCAGGAGGCCCAGCTGCGCAACTGGGCTCGCAGTCCGCAGGCCGCGTCCGACGTCTAGCAGCTCGGCGGTCCACCTGACAGCGCCGCGTGGCGGTCTCGACCACCAGGCGCAGGCGCCGGGCTGCGTGCGTTCGCTGCATGGCGGCCGCAGGCACCGCGAGGCGCGGGATTCCAATGGATGCGCGACATCGCCGATCCGCGAGCGCCTTCAGTAGCGCATCCTGCCCTTCCGCATCCTGTCATTCAAGTTCCGCGCTCTGGGCCCTGATAGACCAATACAGCCCGTCAAGCCTGACAGGGTCCCGGGCTTCGCACTCCCAGATGGTGAGGACAGTCCATCCAAGGCGTTCCAGGAGAGCCGATTTCGCCGCGTCCCTTTCCACATTGCCGCAGAATTTCTTTTCCCAGAAATCGGGATTCGACGCAGGCGTGGTGGCCAGTCTGCACCCGCTGTGACGGTGCCAGAAACAGCCATGCACGAAGATCGCGACGCGATGGCGAGGAAGGACGATATCGGGCTTGCCCGGGAGCCGACCGTCATGAAGGCGAAACCGAAGACCCGTGCCGTGCAGGTACCTCCGAACGGAAAGCTCGGGCGCTGTGTTGGCGGGGCCGATAGCGGCCATCATTCTCGAGCGCGTGGCTCGGTCGACGATGTCAACCATCACTCACCCCGGCCCCGCCCTCGACACCGTTTCGGTCAATCGCACCCTCACATCTGGTCCTTCGAGACGAACCTGTCTTCCCGTTCGGCCGGAAGATAGGGTCGTATTTCAGGCACGTCAATTGCCCGAACGATCGTGCCGAGCGTGGTCCCGCCGTGACCCGCGAGGCTCAAGCCATACGCTACCGACAGCCGATCAAAATCGTCGGCGTGCCACCCTGTGTCGACGAGGTCTCGCGGCACGGGCAGGCGCACGATCTCGACGCCGACCCGCCAACCTGGCGTCGTGTTGATGGCCTCCCCGATGCGGCCATAGAAGCGCATGCGCGATCCGCCACCGCAGAGCAGCAAGGGGACGCGCTGGAGTTGCGTGCTCGGCAGGCCCTTCCCCACCTTCGCGTCGTTGATGCTCCCGGCGACCTCCGCCCGATAGCGTTTGACGAAGAAGTCTTCGTCGACATCCTGTCCAATGACCTCGAGCTGATAGGCAGGCAGGTACTCTCGCACCGATTCCGGAATGGGGCGCAACCTGTCGGTGGGCATCGAGATTGCGGCAAGGTGTGCGCCTGTCGCCTCATCGTTGCCGGCATCTGGAAGAAGTGATAGCAGCCAGTCGACACGTGCACGATGCAGATTCATCGCGCCGTTGGGCTCAACCCGGCTCGAGTAGAAGGTCAGCACGCCACCGCCGTCGGCCGATGCACGAACGTGGAACATCGCGGAATCCACGGTGCCTGCGCCCACATCGACCAGCATCATCACCGGCCTGGAGTTCCAGTCCCATCGGGCGGACGACATGAAGCCCTGCAATTGGGCACTTACCTCGGGTACGGCGTCCACGCCCGACCAGTCGAAGTCCGCCACTCCGGCCGGCTCGTCCGAGGCTGCCGAGAGCGAGCGGAGACGGTAGTGGTCGACCTTCTCGAGGGTAATGGTGTCTGCACCAGGATCAGCCGCCAGATTCGCTGCAGCCCAGGCCAGCCGCCGGAACAAGGTCACGGTGTCCTTGTCCTGATAGGAGCGCGCCGCCAGACCCAGGTTCAGGCGCCAGTTCAGCGCATGCCGCCGGTAGATGTCGCCATGCTCTGTGAACAGCCAGCTCCGGGCCCGGCGGATGACGAATGCAAGGAAAGCACAGCAGTCGTTGAATTCCGTCACCGGGCTCTTCGCCCTGCAGGCAAGCAGCCCGAGCTTGAGGTTCGCGACGCGATGCGTGCCCTGCTCCAGCGAATAGGTTTCGCCGGTCCGGAAAACGCGCGTCGGAAGCAGGTAGCCATTGATGCCGGGATGCGCGCCATTCAGAGGGACAGGAAAGACTCCCGTGGCCGCAAATGAATCCCGGATGACTGCCTTGGTTGCGGAAGTGCCGAAATCGAGACCGATGATGAGGTCCGTCTCGTTCTCCGGCTGCATGGTCAACTGTCGTTCCGTTCCACGGTACCCCAGTGCGGGTAGAGAACCGCCGTCGGCGGGATCATCGGCGAAAAGCGGATGTGGATGAAAGTCACCGCTACGAAGCAGCCGCGATCTCGGCCGCGGCGGCTTCGCAACGACCGCCTGTTCCGGCCGGACCTCCGCTCGCCCTGGTACTGGCGACAGTGCCGGTTGCCGCGTTTTCGTGGTCAGGCGATTTCGTCCGCCGGGTGATCCGCCGGTGGTCGGCGCGGGGGAGGCCTGACGCACGGGTCCCGTCGCGCCTCGAGGTGGCACTGCCGGCGCCGCCCTCCCCACCGCGTCGGGTTTTTGCGCCAGCCTGCCGGGCGGTTGACCGGAGCCGGTCCCCGGCTCGCTCGAATCGGCCTTGCGGACGCCGAGTCCGAGGGCCTCCAACGCATCCCTCAGCTGCGTTCCCAACCTCTTCATCCTCTTCTCCTTGACTTGTTGACCCGTCCTCAATCGATCAGTACAACCCCCGCACAGACGAGCATCGACTCGTGCCGCACTTCCCTCCGGTTCTGCAGCCTCGCCCGACGCTCGGCTGCCCTTTCGCGGATCTTGGCGAGACGCCCCTGGTTCGCCTTGATCGTCCGCAACTTTCCCTGCTGCCGCAGACGACCGATCATTTCCTGCAGACGCTGGATCTCGCGTGCCTCCTGCCTGTCGACCTGGTCCAGCTGGAAACTCACCCTGTCCCGGTTCTCCCGCCCTGCGCCGGCCGTGTATTCCTGGTACCTGCCGTCGAGCGCATCCATGACCGTTTCGAAGCAGTCACCAATGGTGTCGCCATCCAGCTGTCCGTGAGCTGCCGGCCATGGCAGACCCTGCATCACAGCCATCGTTACCAGGCGCTCGGCGTCGTCGGCGGAGAGGCTGCCGGGCGCTCCCGACCTGAAGACCTCGAACGCGAGGCGCTCCGAGTCCTGTTCGCCGCTGATGCTCCATCGTGTGACCGCGAACACATGCACCCCGACTCCAGCTCCAACTCCACGGACTGCATCCCCAGGGAGGCGAACCGCCGACACCACTGCATGTCGATGCCGCTCCTCGGCCTCCAGTCGCCGACGCACGAACGCGACAAGCGGGTGATACTGAGAAATCGATTCCGCGTCGATCCGGCCCCGCTTGAGGACGTTCTCGAATACGCAGGGCTGGCGACCACTGGCAGCTATCGCAAGCCTCGTCTTGCCCTGCAAGCGCTCTTTCTCCAGAAAGTCGGCAAACGCAGCCCTTGCCGGGGGGCCGAGATCGATCTCCCACAGGGCCGGGTCCCCCTCGCCGACACGAACCAGCTGGGCGCCCTGGCAGTACTCGCCGATGAAATCACCGACGTACGACTGCAGGTCTTCCGAAGTCACATACCGATTGAGCTCCCTGGCCGCGGCGATCCGATGCTGGAGGTAGTCACCATGCGCCACCAGACGTCCCGCCTCCTGCTCCAGGTTCTCCTCGATCCGTGACCGCTGCTCGACTGCCACGCATGTCTGTTCGATCACGCCCGCTTCCTCCTCCTCCGTCAGGTCGTGTTGCAGCAGGTCGAAACTCATCACCCGGATCATCTCGCCCAGGATTCCTTCGAGGCTGCCGAGCGCACGCTCGAAGATCCGGAGGCGCTCGAAAAGGCGGACGTACACGCGCTCGTCAAGTGATCCGCCGAGAAAGAGATTGAGGATGACGATGCGCGCTGCCTTCTGCCCGATACGGTCGATGCGGCCGATGCGCTGCTCGATCCGCATGGGGTTCCATGGCAGGTCGTAATTGACCAGCAGCGAGGAGAACTGCAGGTCGATGCCCTCGCTCGCGACCTCCGATGCCAGCAGCAGGCGCGGCCCGTCAGTGGCCCGGAAGCGTGCGAGAGCGGCCGGCTTGTCCATACCGCCCATCAGCACGACCGAGTCAATGCCAATTTCCGCGAATCGTTCGGCAAGGTAAGTCAGCGTGTCACGGAAGTACGCGAACAACACGACCTTGGCGCCGCTGTTCGTCTTCCAGTACGCGAGCAGCTGGTCGCGCAGATTTTCGAACTTCGAATCGTGTCGGCGCAAGGCCTCGAAGTTGCCCACGTCGCGCGCGATGCGCGCAAGCTGGGCGATCAGGCTGTCGGCATTCGGACGCTTTCGGGCCCTGGCATCGAGGGACGCATCCTCGCCGAAGGCATCCCAGAGGATCTGGTCGATCTCATCGTCCAGTTCGCTGCTGCGTCGCGACCACGATCGACACGCTGCGGCCATGGAACTGCACATCTGCCGCTGGGGAATCGTCAACAGGAAGCCCTCGGCCATGTCGAGATCCCGGCAATACTTCCGCACGGCGGCCGTCACCTGGTCGTAGAAGTCGGCTTCGATCGGCGTCATGGCCACGCGCAACGCGATAGGCTGACGCACCACACGGCGCTCGTGGACATCCCGCTTGCGTGTCCGGGTGACGACCTTGGTGATGGGGTTGATCCGGTCGATCTGCTCGGCCAGTGCCAGGCGATGACTCACGGACGAGAGGGTCTCCGCACTGGGCGGCGACGCCAGGAGGAACTGCAGCGCTTCGCTGCGAACGGCCACCGCGGAGCCCCTCACGTCATCGAGAGTCGCCCCGATCGCCTCGACGTCCGGTTTGCCCTGCAGCAGCAGGTCACGCAGCCTGATCAGCGGTGCGTTCTCCTGCAACGCATGATCGAACGACCACTCGTGCGGGAACGAGTCGCTGTCGACCAGGTTCAGCAAGTGGAACAGGTCGGAGTTGCGGAGATGCACCGGAGTCGCGGACAGCAGGACAAGGTTGTTCGTCATGCGCCGCAGGATCTGCCCGAGCCGCGCCGTCTGCGTCTCCGGGTTCCGCATGTAGTGCGCCTCGTCGACGATCACCAGGTCGAGCGCGGCATCGTCGCCGGTACTGTCGTCGGCGACCCGTCGCAGCCGGGCAGCCAGCGACTGTTCCTCGTCATCGTCTTCAGGCAAGTCGGAAAGGCCACGCAGCCCCTGCATGCTGGCGATGATCGCAAAGGAAGCCCGCGAATTGCCGGCCGCATGCTCGAGGACCTCCACGGCCTCCTGCGCGCCGCATTTGCGCGCGTCCACGCCGAATCGGTCCGCCAGCTCCTGCTTCCACTTGTCCTGCAGCATCGCGGGGCACACGACCAGCAACCGGCGCGCATCCTCACGGCTGCGCAGCTCGGTCCAGATCAGCCCGGCCTCGATGGTCTTGCCCAGCCCAACCTCGTCGGCGATCAGGATGCCGCGCGAGGGCGAATCCAGAAACGACAGCACGGGCTTGAACTGGTAGGCGTAGAAATCGGTGTTGGTCGTGTACAGGCTGTAGATCAGGTCGGCGAGCTTCCCGCCCAGCCTGGCGTGCGTAAGTGCCGAACGCAGGTCCCGCGGCTTGCCGAACCGCAGCTTGCGCATGTCGTCGTAGGGGTTCGAACCTTCCTCAGGTGCCGGCTCCAAAGCCAGGCCCGGCACGAAATCGGTCCGGTCAGGAAAGATCACCTGCCATCTCGGTGAGATCGGGTTCCCGGTCTTCTCGCCCGAGAGCACGCCGGCGCGCACCGGATTCGACTTCAGGCGAACACGCAGCCCGGCGTGAAATTCGATCGTCATGGCACCTGCACCGTTGTCATCGGGTCGTGATTGCGAACGCGAGCCTGATCACGTGAGCCCCTCCACTTTGCAAAGGACAGCGAACCGGCCCACCGCCCGGCGGAGGGGTATGCATTGCGCCACCAGCGCGACCGAGTGAGCCCGGACATGATTCGTGGCCCTTGTCCTATCAAGCGGCCCCGAGATTGTTCTCGATGACGGTCACGATCGCTTCGACATGTGCAGCGTCGACAAAGCCGACCCGCGGCCAATTGAACTGCGGGTCTGGCCACACGTCGCGGCCCGTCCGAGCCCGGAATTCGGCAACCAGCGCACGGATCTCCCCCTCTGACATCGAGAGCCGCCTGGCCATGGACACTGGCTCGAACGCCACTTCGGCCTGGTTCCCGGTGGCGAGATTCGCGTGATAGACGGTGAGCTTGCCACGCCGAGCCGACCGGAACTGAACCCCTGTGCCACTGTCGAGCGGACGACCCGTCCCGAAATGCTCCCCCAGCCTGGCGACGAGCGAATCGAAGATCTGGTTCTGCATGATTTCCTCAAGCTTTCATCTGAACTTCTGGCTGCTGACCGGCCGCCCGAGCCTGCCCGTGAAGAACCACGTTCATCACCACGTCCCCCGATGGTTCCCGGGTTGCCCCCCGCTTGCCCCTTCCGGCTCTTCGTGCCGCACTCGAAATTCGCGGGGCGGGGCGAGGATCGGCCGTTCGAAGGATCGGATCGCTTCCATGGAGCAGGACTGTCAGGACGCCCGAGTGCTGGACATGTGATCGGGCATTCTCGCGGCGAAGGCCCCGGCCTGTTTCCCGTACGGGGCGCGGGACGCTTCGGGCAGCAGGACATGCAGCAGTCCCCGGGCCCGCGACAGGCCGGCGTAGTGGAGCATCGACCTTTCGGGTTCGCCCATGCCGTCCAGGTCGATAGCCAGCACGACGAGCCGCTCCAGCCCCTTGAAGGCGTGCATGGTGGAGAAGACCATGTCGCCATCCTTAGCCGAGGCAGCATCCACAAGCGGCACCCTCGCCAAATCACGGACATCGGCCACCAGCGAATTCTCGCGAGTCCGGGTGGAGAGGATGGCGATGTCCTGCGGACGGACATCCTGTTTGAGGAGTCTGGCCACCGTGGCCTCGAGCATGGCCTTCAGCGCCTTCCGATCGCGGCTGTAGATGTTGTCGCACTCCGGCCCTTCGGGTGCACCTTCGATCGCCAGATCGATGCCGGAAATGATCGATGACTGCACGGCGACCTGGCGGGTGTTGCGGCAGTTCTCGAACAGGTCGTCGAAGGCAGGCTGCGCCTCGGCGAGACGCCTGTTTACCTGATCCTGCACGTCGACGCCGTAGATGTTCTGGTTGCGATCGAAGAAGATGTGCCAGCGTCCACGATTGATTCCTGCGTCTCCGAGCATCAGGTCGAAGGCGTCGATGTTGTCGGGCGTGAGCAGATCCTGGGCCTCGTCGATCACGAGCACATCCCATGAAGGAAGGCCGCACTCCAGCGCGGCTTCGACGAAGGTGCGCGGGAACACCTCCGCGAACAGTTGCTGCGTGTTCGGTGCGGCCTCAAGCCGATCGAGCATGCCTGCCTTGGCGATGACATCGCGGTATAGCGCGTGCACGTGTCGCACGTCGATGTTCTGCGCCAGAGGATCAGCGGACATCCCGGTGCGGATGTGCTCGGCGAGGAGCTGGTTGAAGCAGAGGAAGAGAACCCTGCACCCTTCGGCGGCAAGCTGCCTCGCCCGCTCGACAGCAATGACGGTCTTGCCCGTGCCGGCCTTGCCCCTCACGATCGTGCGCGGGTTGGCTGACATGCGTCGCGATGCGCGAATCTGGTCGCGGGAGAGCTGCACCAGTCTGGACTCGACACCCGTCAGGTAGCTTCCCAGGCTGAAGGCGGAGTCAACATCGGGTCGAAGGATCTGCCGGGCCCGCTGTATGTCTGCCCGCGTGGGCAGCCTCGGCGTGCGACCGTGCTTGGCCTGGTAGGTGGCCATCCAATGACGGTGGAGCTGCCCGATGTAGTAGCCCAGGTTCCTCCTGAATTCGCGCTTGTCGAGAAGCACCGCGGGCTCGATCTCCGCGCCCGTCGTCGTGAAGGTCTCCATGGGCATGACGACGCCGAAGCCGTCAAGCAAGTCCCTGAATCCCGCGTCGGCCTCGACAAGCCTCTTGCGGACCGCGAACATCGTCCCCTTGGCCTGCGTCCAAGGGTCTTCGCGCTTCTCGTACGTCAGTCCGCCAGGCTCGCCGAATACCCATACGCCGTTGCGACAGGCGACCTTTCCGCCCTTCACTTCCAGCGAGAAGAAGCCCCTGGTCGAGAGCACGACGATATCGGCCTCGCCCCAGATCTTTGTCTCGTGCCCGTGCAGACCGAGAGAGTGCATGCAGATCCAGTCGGCATCCAGGTCCCGGCCAAGCTTCTCATAGACGATCCGCTCGCCGTACTTGCAGTCCTTGGGCTGGTCTGGAATCAGTGTCGCCATCGCGTCAGTCCGCCTGGTTTCCGAAATAGCCTTGCCAGTCGCCGAATTCGGAAGACTCGGGGGAGCCGACGAGCATCGTGCGATCCAGCTCGCGGTTGAACTTCTCGCACGCCGTCTCGGGCACCAACAGGCAGCAATGGCACGCGGCGCCGCTGATGCGATCACCGGACTGGGCCGGGTCGGCCTCCAGGCAGACCGGGTCGCTCCCGCACCAGCGCGCGTTGCGGATGGTCTGGAGCACGATCCGCTCCAGCTGTCCCGGTTCTGCCAGACGGACCAATCCACCGAGACTGCCTTCCGAATCCGGCGACCCCGTGTAGATGAGGACGCCATTCATGGCCGGGCGCAGCTCGTCTGCTTCACCCACATAGAGCCGCTCGCGCAGCGCCGAGGATGAGTATCCGCAGTCGATCGAGATCGTCCGGATCAGTGCATGAGCGAACGAGTGGACGAGCAGCAGCCTGGCAGTGATGCGGTAGTCGCGGGGATGTCCGCGCTCTTGCGCGACGGCAGCGGAACGCCCCTCCAGCACCCGGACGCGCTTGCCAAGCGCCGGATTCGCTGCGACCCACGCTTCGATGGCGTCGCTCCTGAACCGGAGAAACAGACCCTCGCCACGGATCTCTGCGGCAGGAAGCCAGTTACGGGGCGCCTTCGAGAGGGGCGAGACCAAGCCGTCCTGGATGGCCTTCGCGATCCGCTCACCGCTGACCGGGTAGGGTTCGATCCGGCTGAATCCGGCGAGCGCTCTCACCTCGCGCAGGCGGGAAACCGCGCCGACGAGGTCGAACCACGGGGCGATCGCGTCGGGAGGCGCCGACACTTCATTGCTGAATTGCGGGACGATGCCCCCGACGACGGGATCGTCGCGGTCGTTCGACAGGGCCGCGTACTCCTCCGCTCGCGATCCGGCATCGGTGAACTCGCCCTGCATCCCCTCGATCTTCTGCTTCTCGCGGTACGCAGCCATGAGCGCGTCCAGCGGAATGCCGTATGCATTTGCAAGGCTCGTCAGGACGGGCCCGACCGCTTCCCCGGGAAGCGCACCAAGCGTCATCCAGTTACCCTCGATAATCTGGAAGGTGGCCTCGGAGACCGGCGGGATCGAAAGCGCCGAAGCGACGACAGGGAAATGCGCGTTCGAGGCACCGCGCTGGATCACCCGGGGTGGAGCGTCGCAATCCGGCTGCCGGTCGTGAAGCCACGGCCGGACACCACGGCAGTTCATGCCCTTGAGACTCTCCGGCCGGAATGCGTCGCCCATCGACTCCGAGGCGTTGCAGTTCCGGCAATGCACATGGAGATCGGCAAGAGCGGCCGACTTCCCGCGCGACCTGAGCTCCAGCGACGGCCGATCGCAGATCCCCTCGCTGCGCCTTCTGTGCGCCCACCATGCCCAAGGGAACTCGTCCATATGACCCTTGCGGCAGGCAAGCACGAAACGGACGGGGGTCGTGAATACATGCCCCGAGTGCCCTGCGCATTCGAGCCGGCTGCCATCGGCGGCCAGCTGGAACGGATCGCCCTCTATGCCGATGCGATGGCACATCGGACACTCGTGCCACGCCGGAAAGCGTATGGCCGGCGCCGAATGCGCCGGATCGACGCGACCCGAGTGCCCGAGATCCTCCGTCACGGGTGGCAGCCTGAAGTGGCTGACGCCGAGCTGGACCTGGAGGCGTGCCTCCCCGATGGTGAGGGACGGAAGGCGGGTTGCGCCTTCCCAGTCCTCCAGGCCCATCGGCATGAAGGAACCCTTCTCGAGATCGATGATCGCCCCGATGCCGTAGGTCGCGATCGTCTGGGATCGCCTCACCTTGCCCAGAGGCTGGACCCCCGCGATCGCAGCGGTCACGCTCTTCGAAGGCGAACCTGCACGGAACGGTTTTCTGGTCGTGGCCACTATGCGCCCCCCGTCTTTCGTGGAATCACCTTGAGGACGAACGCCGTCGACGGCTCGACCTCGCGCATCGTGTTCGGAGTCGGCCACGCGAGACTTCCCCTTGATGCGCCTTCCTCTGCAGAGCACATCAGGTGAGGCGCCGTCCTGCCGAACGGAGCCTTCTTCTCCCAGTAGCGCAGACGCCCGGACGATGATCGGGCGTCCTGGCTGCGGCGCGCCCACTCCTCGAGCACGGCGGCGATCTCGTCCTTCGTATCCGATGCTTCCATGCTGTCCGATGCAGCAGACACGCGGGCGAGTATCGACGCGACAAGCGCCTTGACCGCAGGACTGGACGGATCGAACTGTGCCGCATCCTCGTCGCCCTCAAGGCCTGGCACCAGATGCCGTACCACCGAGGCAACGACGGCATGAAGCGCCTTGTCTCGCGCGCGCGGTGCCCAGGGGGTGACGCTGGTCGCCTCGACATTGCGATATAGAGCACTGTGATACGTACGAAAATGCTCGAAGTGGGACAGGTCGCGTGGCCGGCCGAAGTTGTAGAGCGTGACCACGAGACCGGGTATGCCACGGCCCACCCGGCTGCTCGCCTGTATGTACTCCGCGGTCGACTTGGGTTGCCCGTTGACCACCATCAGCCCGAGCCTGGGGACATCCACACCGACCGAGATCATGTTCGACGCCAGCACTGCGTCCTTCGGTGCCGCGTATTCGAATGGGTCGGACCTGAACTGCGCCAGCGTCGTGGACAACGCATGCAGGAGCCCCGGCAACTCACGTGAGGACTGGCGGCTGCTCAGCTCCTCGGGTTCGAGCTCGAGCTCACGCCTCGGCGTGCCGAGCCGCCCGGAAAGGAACTGCATCTGCCGCGGAACGTCGTCCTGCATCAGGACGTAGGCGCCACCCAGCTCGCGCAGGCTGTTGAAATAGGCAACGCAGGTCCAGTAGGCATCGATCGAGGCGTCGTCGGCCTTGCCGGTCGCGACCAGCGATGCCGCAGATTGCAACAGGGCGGCGATCACCGCCTGCAGGGCGAACTTCGGACTGCGGCCGGCCGTCGGGATGCCGATGTACAGCCGGTCGGGCCCGTCCGCATCGCGCACCGCGAAGAAGGAGTCGGACGCATCGAAGCCCGGTGGCGGAAACTGGAGCACGCTCCGGTCGAAGAGTGCACGCACCTGGGCCGCCGCATACCCGATGGTTGCGGTCGAACCGATCACCTTGGGGCGAACACCGTCTCGGGTGCACAGGAGGTCGACACTCGCCTCGTAGAGGCCTGCCATGGAACCCAGCGGCCCCGAGATCAGATGGAGTTCATCCTGGATGATCAGTCCCGGGGGCAGTCCGCCGTCGAGACCGAAGATCCTCCGGATGTCAGTTCGTTTGGGAATCTGTGCGAACTTGTCGATGGTCCCGATGAGCAACGAAGGCGGGTTCGCATAGATCGTCGCATCGACGGTCAGCACAGGCAAGGGCAGCCCGCCGGTTTCGCAGTCCGCTTGGCTGCAGAAGATCTCGATGCGCGGCTGCAAAGGGTCGGCCCGATAGGCCGCGGCCGGTAGCTCTGACCCGCACACCGGACACCGGAGCAGTTGGCGCGGTGAGGATTTCGGCTTCTGATCCGCATGTTCCTGATCCAGGGCCTCCCGGGCATCGCTCATGTTGTTGGGCGTCGCGTCGCTGCCAACGTAGAGCCCGAGGGTGATGCGCGCCTGTCCAAGACGTCCGTCCGTCTCGCGCATCGCATCGCATGCAGCGATCAGCGACGCCGCACGCTGGAACTGCTGCACGGTCAGGAGTCGCAGCGTGTAGCGCATGAGCACATCCACGCCGCCGTCCACTCTCCGGTGCTCGTCGGCCAGGCGGCGGTGGAAGATCTGGAACGCGGTCAGCGCGAGATATGCCTCCGTCTTGCCACCACCAGTGGGAAACCACAGCAGGTCCATGCACTGTCGATCGTCCAGCGCGGGATCGGCGAGTCCGGGAATGACCAGCAACATGAAGGCCAGCTGGAAGGGGCGCCAAACCAGCGGCCTCGCGCCCTGCCCCTTTGCGCGGAAGCGCGACTGGCGGTCCATCGCGGCATTGGCCAGAGCGAAGGCAACCCATACAGCCTCGTCCTTGCAGAGCACATCCACACCGGCGCGGATCCGACCCAGGGTCGAAGCACATCGATCGAGGTTGGCGTCTGCCGCCCGGCGCAGTTCGCCATGGAACTGATCCCGCCGTGCCCTGAGCGTCTGCTGGATCCACAGCGCGTAGCACTCTGCGAATGCACCGAGTGATGCGGTGACTGCGTCCCGGGCGGATTCGCGTCCGAGGAATTCGGCCTTCAGCGCGTCGGGGTGGGACCGCCTGAAGGCCGCCAGGAGATCGTGACCATCCGGACTCGTGCCGAAGACACGGGTCTCGGGCAACCAGGCGGTACGGACTTCCCGAACCACGTCCGCCGGGTCGGACGCCCAAGTCGCGGCGATGCCATGACCGACAGCAAATTCCCGGACATCCCGGTACAACAACGCATTCGTGAGCGTGTCTTCATCGCTGCTCGTGATCGGCGGTGTCTTTCGTGGCTGTATGCCGGGTGCGTCGCCCACCACGGCCTCGACGACGAGGCCTGCCTGGAACAGGCACCGGGCGTCCCTGGGCCCGGAGTTGTTCTCGTCGTCCAGTTCCTCGTTGATCAGCGTCACGGTCAAGACGTGCTGGTCGGGTCCCACCCGCCGTCGCACGTGCACCGAGAGACGCCGATCGACGACAGAGCGTCCCTGGGCGTCCATGAATTCATGCTTGGGTGGGGGGGGTGCCGACTCCGGCCCCAGCCGCACGGAATACCCCAGGCGCTGTCGAGCCCAGGCCTTGCCGGATTGCGGCGCCCCCTCTCCCGACACTGACGGTGAACCGCCCTCCGATGCATTGGTCGGCCTCCGCCCACCTGCGGGCTCCGGCCCAGCTTCGGCACCCTGCACCCGATCGGATTGCCCGATGTCCACGGGAACGTATCTCGAAGTTTCACCCAGGCTGATGATCACGGTCGCGCCCGTCCCGACTGCGAATGTGATGCCGATGGAGCAGGGACGAATCGCCCGGTAGCCAGGAACTGCTGTTTCCACTCCGGATGTCGGATCACTGCCGGAGTCCAGCCCGGCGTCATCGTCGATGCCGTCGACCGGCGCCCCGCGCGGCCAGAGAATGCCCGTCAGGTAGGTGTCGATCGGTGCAGACTCGATGACCTCATCGGAACGGAGCGGCCCCATGAGCAAGCCGCTGGCCGCATCTGCCAGGGCCGCCCTGACCTCTTCCTGCCGTGAAGGATCATTTGCCATTGCGTTTCCAAGTCTTGAAGTCGCCAGTTCCGAAGAGCGTGATCCCGAGCCACAGGCGGCTCGACTGCCACGGCTGGGGAACGGTCGGGGCCACGTCGCCGCGGGCAGCCAGCGAGATGACTTCGCCGATCCGCAGATTGAATATCTTGTTCGGCAGGGACAGCCTCCGGTCCCACAGGAGATCCAGCAAGTCCGTGGTGACCTGCTGCGACGTGCATGCCAGCCTGAGACCCTGCCGGTCTCCCTCCTGAAGGCAGATCTCGTATCGGGTATCGCGTGCGCGCGTCTTCTCGTGGGGGGCGTCGATCCGCGTGAGGATGACCTTGTGCCCCCGGAGTGCAGCGACCCGTGCGGCAAGCTCGTGCTGCACGGCAACGACCTGTTCGACACCGTCGTGGAATTCATGGTCCACAAAGCTGACAGGATCGATGTCGCCAGGAAGGCCGAACTGCAGGTTCGTCAGCTTTCCCCACGAGAGGAAGCGGCTCCTCCCACTTGGGAGGACGCATTCGTACGGGGCCTTGTAGATGCATTCCGAGGGAATCCGGCCAAGCGCCTTCCCCGCTCTCGTGACGGCAACGAATCCGACGTTCGCCATCTCGAGTGGGTCCTCGGCCAGCTGCGCATCATCGCGAGGCCGCGAGTCGAGCAAGGCGACATTGTCGAATTCCATCCCCTTGGCCTGATGGATCGTCGTGACATAGACCACAGCGCTTTCCGAAAGCTGGTCATCCGGAAAGGAGTCCGGCCAAGCGAGCCGCTCGCGCAGGTCGCCAAGATCTATCGATGTGGTCCGTTCCGGCGCGCCGCTGGCCCGTGCGAGCCGCCGCCACGCACTCTCGCGTGGTGGCATGCCGAGAAGGGCACGATCTGGCGGGTCCAAGCCCTCCTCTGCCCGCTGATAGACGATCTCAAATGTGGATCGCGAAATGACCTGCGGCTTGAACCGCGAAAGGAGCACGGCGATCCACGCCGGCGCAATGGGTTGCGAACCAGCGACTCGAAGCCGGACTGAAACTGCCGGTCCTTCCACGCTGTCGCCCAAGAGCATCTTCGTCACCCGGACCGCTTCCCCGTTGCTCCGCGTGAGAACCGCGACGGTGCCCTCCGGCAAGTTCGCCAGCCAGTCGGGACCCAGCTTCACTTCGTGGGACGAGGCCGGTAGCCGCTCCAGAAACCGCTGCATCGCGGTCAGCTTCTTCTCCGCAGTGAGAAGGTCGCTTTGCAGGATCTTTCGAAGGCTGGTGGCCATGCTTGCCAGCTTCTCGGTGGATCGATGATTGCGGGTCAGCTGCACCTCGCGCAGGCCGATGCCCATCCGCCTCTTCAGGTCGTCCCAGGGATCGGACGGCTCTTGCTGCCCCCTCGAGCGAGCCGCCCACCGATAGATGGATTGAACCGGATCGCCGAGG
The DNA here is from genome assembly GCF_001425205.1 of Variovorax sp. Root411. Taxonomy (GTDB): domain Bacteria; phylum Pseudomonadota; class Gammaproteobacteria; order Burkholderiales; family Burkholderiaceae_C; genus Variovorax. The sequence continues at coordinate 152,503 of NZ_LMDW01000016.1, read as the reverse complement.
ACCGTGAACCCGACGGGATGCTCCCCTGAGTTCAACCTCGACAGAAGTTCGATCACCATGCCAGCGCGCACGCCGGGCAAGTCCTGGAACTCGTCGACGATGACGTGCCGGATGCCGGCCAGGCGCTCGCGGATTGCGGCGTTCGTCCCATCGGTGAAGGCCGCCGTTGCCGCGACGATGTTTTCGTCGTGCTGACGGGCGAGGAGTTCGGAAACTGCTGCGCCCCCCTGCCTCAGAATGCGGAATGCCCAGGAATCGAATGTCCGTATGGCGAGATGCCGGAGATCCTCGACAACCCCGGCGTCGGCGAGGCGGAGCGCGGCGAGTCGGCGGGTCAATGTCGCAACAGCGCTCCGTGAGAAGCTGAGCACCAGGATCTGCGCGGGCTGCAGGCCGTCCCGAATCAGGTGCACAAGGCGCATCGCGGCCACCTCGGTCTTGCCGGTTCCAGGCCCCGCGACCACCAGAAGCCATTCACCGACGGCAGCCTCGATAACCGCCCGCTGTTCGGGATTGGGCTCGAATTCGCTGTCGGCGACTGACTCGGCGGCGTTGGTCATGCTGCGCTGCTCTCCGCCAGGCTCCTGCGCTGTTCCCGTGATCTTCTCGGTCGCTCGCGGACGAGCCCGTGTACCACCTCCGCGATGCGTCGGGCAAGCAGCGGCGGAACAGCATTCCCTACCTGGACATACTGCTGCGTTCGAGTTCCCTCGAAAAAGTAGTCCTCGGGAAACGTCTGAAGCCTGGCCGCCTCGCGCACTGTGAGGCTCCTGCACTGGGTCGGGTCATAGTGGATGTAGTAGTGACCGTCCTTGGCGATGTGCGACACGATCGTGCTGGATGGAACTCCGGCGCACTGCACCCGGAAGCGGTCCGGAAACGGCGTGCGGCGCTCGACCGATTCCCGGGCGTTCTCGTGGTCCGGCAGCAACGCACCAGGGAAGGCATCAAGCTTGGGCGGATAGCCGAATTCCTGTGCGAAAGTCGCCGCGAAGAGATAGCGTGCCAGGTCGCTTGCCATATGTTGGCGGGCCTCGTGCTGGATGACGCCGCCAAGACCTGGCGCCTCGAGCCAGCGGGCCAGATCCCTTGGCGCACCCGAGAGCGGTGACCGTTTGCCCTTGAACATCGCGCCGGAGTCATCGAGGTCTGCGGACAACTGCGCCGCCGCGCTCATGGCTGCGACGACCTGCCTTTCACCATCCACGCCCCAACCACGCACAGTCGATGAGGCCTTCCGGACCGCGGCATGCCAGGCCGCCGCCGAGTCCGTGCCCCGTGACAGCTTGCTCCTTATGCGAGGAAGCCCGGCCAGTGTCTGCTTCACCGTGACAGGACGATCGCTCGCGACGAGCAAGTCGGAATGACGGTTGGAGAGGTCGGAACGAACACCGAGCAGGATCACCCGGTGGCGCGTCTGCGGGATACCGTATCGCTCTGCTTCGATGATGTAGTCGTCCGGCATCATGCCGGACACGTCGTACGGCTTTACGAGCGACCTGATCTCGTACGAGAGACCTCGGGCCGGCGCTGCCAGGTCCTTGCAGATGCGCGAGAAGATTGGAAGGCCGCCATGATGGGAAGACAGCATTCCCTTGACGTTCTCCATCACGAACACGGGCGGCGCGTGCGCCCTGATGATGCGCAGGTATTCTCGGTAGAGGAAGTGTTTCTCGTCAGCCTCGAACGCCAGGTCATTGGCGCGCCTAGCCCGCCCGGCAAGCGAGTACGCCTGACATGGGGGCCCGCCGATCAACACCCAGTTGGTCGCTCCGGCGAGCGCGTTCCGAATCCGGGCGTCGACAAGTGCGGCGTCGCACTTGCCCAGCTCCGCGTTCATGATCTCGGAACGAACCTCAGCCAAAGCCTCTTGGACAATGGGCAATGCATCGAACTCGCTTCGGTCAATCTCGCCACGGAGCATCGCGTAGTACGCATCCAGCTTGCCCGCACCAGCCAGATGTCGTCGAAGCGCGCGCAGCTGCAAGGTTGCGCACGCGACCGGCTCCTTCTCGACCGAGAGTGCAATCCGGAATGCGCGCGCTCCATCTTGATCCGTGAGTGCGGAAAAACCCTCGCCAAGACCGCCCGGGCCAGCGAAGACATCGATTATCGGGACCGCTGATGCTCCTCCCACTGCGTTTTGTCCTTCTTGTTTCGTTCGGATTCTGGCCGTCAGAGCATCGCCGGTTGGCAGATCTGCTGGCCTGCACCCTGCTGCGACCTCGCCAGCCCTTTTCGATCTGGCTTTTTACGACTGTATCTAAAATTAACACTGTGCGGCTATCCCCTATGCGAAAAAGAGAACGTTGGGATACCTGGGAAATGGGTGCGGCCTACAGACGTGTGCACGTCCAAGTCGCGCGTTCCGGATGGTTGGGCCTTGAACTCCGGGCGTTCCCACTGCCAGGAAACCGACGCCCGTCATGGTTCGCTCCTGACCACCTGTCGAATCGCTACAGCCCTTCCAGCTCGCCACCGTGCATGGCAAGCCAGGTCCTGCGCTGCTCGAAATCCGGCATCGCGCGCTCCACGCGCCGCCAGTACTCCGGTGTGTGGTGCGGCTCGTGCAGGTGCGCCATCTCGTGCACCACCACGTACTCCGCGATGCGCGCAGGCAGCAGGATCGTCTTCCAGTGAAAGTAGAGCCACTCCCCCTTGCCGCATGAGCCCCATCGGTAGCCCAGGTCCTGCACCCGCACCCCCGCCGGCGCGACTTCCATCCGCGCCGCGTACTCGCTGGCCTTGTCCTCGAGCCACGGTCGTGCCCGGCTGCAGTACCAACGGATCAGGTGCTCCCGACCGTCCTTGGCCAGCGCCTGCGGCATCACGAAGCGCCCCCCCACCAGCTTGACCGCTGCATCCGACTCGGCCACCAACCGCAGGCGGTAGCTGCGGCCCAGGTAGGGAAACCCTTCCCCATCCACGAACACCTTCCGGCGCGCCTGCAGTCCCAGGGCAGCCTGGCGGGCGAGCTGCCGGTAGATCCACATGCGCTTGCGCTGCACGAAGTCCCGCAGCTTAGTTTCTTCGACCGCGGGCGGCGCCGACAGCACCAGCTCGCCCCTGCGATCTACGATGATTTCCATCGACCGTCGCGCGCTGCTGCGCCGCAGCTCGAAGCGCAGGTCGTTGACCACCAGGGCGCTCATGCCTTGCTCAGTCGGTCGTGGTTGGCGCGCGCCAGCTCCATCAGCTTGTCGGTCAGCGCCTCAAGCTGCGGAGTCGGCATCAAACGCGATCGCATTAGGACCTCGAAAATCCGGGCCCCGAGGCCGTCCTGCGCCGGCTTGCGGTTGGGCCGCCAGAAGGTAGGAGTGAGCTCGGCCACGATCATGTCGACGAGCTCCACCGTCAGGTCCACCAGCTTCTTGCGTTCGTCGTCGGCGACCGCGCGGTCGCCGACCGCGGCATCGATGATCAGGCGAAGAAACGGCCCATAGTGCGCCGGCAGGTCGGGCAGGCGATCGTCGACCGCCATCGTCCCGGCTCTGATCTCGTCGACGAGCCCCCGCAGGGCGGCGGTCAGGTCGTCCCACTGCTCGCCCAGCTTGTCCAGCAGTTCGCGCAGGCGTTCGCTCAATTTGCGGTAGGCGACGGGGTCCTGGTCGAGGTTCTCGCGGATGTGGGCCCGAATGGCATGCTCCATCTCGGAGGCCTTGGCACGATCATTCGGCTCGCGCGCGACCTTTTCGCCGAAGTCCGCGTCGGTCAGCGACACCGGGGGGATCTTGGGGTCCACTCCCATCGACACCACATGGTCGTCGATCAGCTTGCGCACCTTGGCGCCCACGTCCTTGCCGAGGACGGGGGTATCGCGGTAACGATTGCGGGCGCGGGCGTAGATGAAGGCGAGCAGCTTGGCATCGGGGGCAAAGGGCAACCCCTCGGGGCGTGGCAGCACCACGTCCAGGGTGTCGAGGAACTGCTTCAGCTTGACCGCGAACTCGGCGCGCAGCCGCTCATCGCTCAACACCTCGACACAGGCCTCGTGGTCCGACAGGTTCTCGACACCGCGGAGGCGGAACAGGTCCACCACCCGCAGGTGGCGATCGCGCAGCACCGGGATCTCGTCCTTCAGGCTCTGCAGGGCCCCGTCGATGTCCTCGTCGGCATAGACGTTCAGCGCCTGCTTCAGGTGGTGCGCCAGGCCGTAGTAGTCGACCACGATCCCGAACTTCTTGCCGTGGCCGGTGCGGTTCACCCGGGCGATGGTCTGCAGCAGCTCGGCCTCGCGGATCGGTCGGTCCAGGTACAAGACCCCCTCGATCGGCGCGTCGAAGCCGGTCAGGAGCATCGACTTGACGATCAGGAAGGCCAAGGGGTCCCCCTTGGCGGAGTCGGCATGGGTCAGGGGCTGCTTGAAGCGCGTGATGCGCTGCTCCTGGGCCGCGCTGTCGGTCCAGGGCCTCCATGTCGGGTCGTCGTTGTTGCTGCCCGAGATCACCGGCGCGAACTCCAGGTGCCGGAGGGTGTGCCGGTAGCGCCAGGCCTGCACCTGGGCCTGCACCCTGGGCGGGCGCCGGCACAAGGCCTCGTCGTCGAGGGTCTTGTCCTCGGCGCTCAGCTGCTCGGCCTGGGCCAGCAGCTCGTCGCGTGCGGTGCTCAAGGCATCGAGATAGCGCACCACCGCCAAGCGGCTGTAGGCCACCACCTGCGCCTTGAAACCGTTGGGCAGGATGTTGGTCACGTAGTGGCCGAGCATGTCGCGCGCCTTGTCGGCGATCAGGGCCGGGGCCTCGAAAATCTGCCCCTTGGTGGCGTACTTCTGGCGGATCGCCTCCAGTTCCGCGGGCGTGTGCTCGCGAAACAGGTCCTCGAACAGCTCATCGAGGTTGGCGCCGTCCTTCACAGCGCCATGCGCAGTCCGCCCCTCGTAGAGGATCGGCACGATGGCGCCGTCGACCTCGGCCTCGCGGATGGTGTAGCGGTCGATGAAGTCACCGAAGATCTCGTGGGTGCGCTTCTTGTCCCCCATCAGGATGGGGGTGCCGGTGAAGCCGATGCGCGCACAGTTGGGCAGGCCCGCCTGCAAGGCTGCCTGCAGGTCCCCAGCCTGGCTGCGGTGGGCCTCGTCGACCAGCACCAGGATGCTGTCATCGTCGTTCAGGACCTCGCTGAGATAGGACGAGGTCGGTTCGCGCACGCTGTGCTTCGGCAGGTCTTCACGGGTCAGGGCCGGCTCGCCGAAGGCATCGCCGCCGCGCTGCTTCTGGATCATGCCGAACACCAGGCCGGGGCCTTTGCGGCGAAGCAGACCGCGCAGCGCCTCGGCCGACGTGGCGAGATCCACGGTTTCGCCGGTCAGGGCCGCAGTGCCCGAGAGCTGCACCTCGAGGTCGGTGCGGTCGGTGATCACGACCACCTTGAAGCGGCGCAGCTGGGGATCGGTGCGGAGCTTGCGGATCAGGAACACCATGGTCAGGCTCTTGCCCGAGCCCTGGGTGTGCCAGACGATGCCGCCGCGCCGGTCGTGTTCGCCGTCCTGCGCGCGGGTCTTGCCGGTGCGCAGGCGCTCCACGGCGTGGGCCACGGCGCGGTACTGCTGATAGCGGCACACGGCCTTGACGGACTGACCGTCCGCCTGCATGAAGAGCGTGAAGTGGCGCACCACGTCCAGCAGGTTGGCTGGGGCCAGCAGGCCGGCCACCAGGCGCTCCTGCTCCGACAGCGCGTCCTTGCCCAGTGCGGTGGCCACGTCGGCCTCGGTGCTGGGCACCACGGTCTTCCAGGCTGCGTAATGGCGGAAGCTGGCGCCGATGCTGCCCACGCGGGCCTCGTCGAAGCTGGTGACGATCAGCAACTGGTTGGTGTGGAACAGCCTTTCGTTGCCTTCGTTGTCGTCCAGCTCAAGGTCGGCTCTGCGCTGGTTGGTGTAGCGGCGCAGTTGGTCCACCGCCTCGGCCAGGGGCTCGGGGCACGAGGGGCTCTTGCACTCGACGACCACGAGGGGGATGCCGTTCACAAGCAGGACAAGGTCCGGGACGATAAAGGCCTTTCCGCGGTCGAAGCCGGGGGGGCAGTCCACGCGGTACTGGTTCACCACCGTGAACTCGTTGCGCTCGGGATGCTGCCAGTCGATGAAGTGGATGGTCTGGCCGCGGCCACCGTCCCAGCCGGGCAGGCCCTCGACGGTGATGCCGCCGAGCAGCAACTCGGTGGCGGCGACGTTCGCTTCCATCAATCGGTGGGCGCCGATCCGGGTGATGGCGCCGACGGCCTGGGCGATGCGTTCCACATCGAGCCAAGGGGCAGCCTGACCCTCGATCTCGTGCAGGTTCAGGGCGTGGAGCTGGCGGCGCAGCGCCGCTTCCTGGATGATCTCGGTGAAGCTGGTGCGGCCGGTGGCGGCGGGATGGTCGAGGTCGCCTTCGACATAACGCCAGCCCATCGTCTCGAGCTGTTCGACGAAGGGCTTTTCTACGGTGTCCAGTTCCCAGCCCATGTGCGGTCCTTTGTCAGATCAGCAGCGGTGCCGCACGAACGCGGCCGGTGAGCAGATCGTCCATGAGACCGACCTTCTCCAATCGCAACTTCCGCAATGCTGTCGATTCAATGTCGATTCGATTTGAGGCGGCCTGCATTCGGGCTTCTATTTCGAGCTGCTCGTCGACGGGGGGGGTGGGAAGACTCAAGGTCCTCAGCGTCTCCGATCGGATGGCCCCCATGATCCCGCCCTGCTCATCCTTCGCAATTTGGCGCAATATCCATGGGGAGTAGTTGATCTGAAGCATCGCCAGCAGCGGCGAATACTTCGCCTTGTCGAGAGTAACAGTCCATGTGTGCTTGGATGAGAGCGCGCGACCAACGTCTTCAGGGACAACGCAGCAACGCCCGACTGTGCCCATGATCGTGATCATCAGGTCATGCGGCCTAACCGCATAGCGAGACAGTTCATTGAACTTCTTCTCAGTGACGAATCTAGTGAAGTTGGTGACGAATCGCTCCACATGAACATTGTCGATGCCGAGCAACGGCAATCCATTCTTGACGAGTTCAGATTTCAGAAGTGCGCTGCCGAAGGGGCCTGAGCGCATCGCAGGATCGTCACTTGAAAGCAACTCCGCAAGGTGTCGCACTTCCCATTCTTTCGGAATCCACCCCAGCACTGACTCCTTGTAGAAGTGCGGCGCTTCGCTCTGCGGCGGGCGCAGTTCACCGTTGGCATCGATGCCGCGAGTCAACAGATCGTGCAGCAGCCCCTGCTTGATCTGCTTGAGCTTTTCGATGATGGCCTCGGTCTGGCGGATGGTGGTGTCGAGCGTGTGGAGTATCTCAGCAATACGTGGCTGATCCCCCGCAGGAGCCATCGGGACTGGAATCGACAGATAGTCCTGTATGCGAATCCCCTTCACTGTCGACCCCACCGCCGCAGCCTCCGCCCTTGGCTGCGCATACTGCAAGAGCCTCAGCAAGTACGCTGAATTGATTTCGCGGGCTGGGGCCAACGCCTTAACGTCTTGGTTGATAGCAATTGCCATAGGCGCGATCGCCGAGCGACCTACTGCCATCCGCGTGCAAACTAGCGGCGTTCCAGCGGGGACCAGATTGCTCGCACTCGCGTAAAGCCCCGCCTCGCTAATGCTCTCCTGCGTCCCCAGAATTCTGTCGCGATCGTCCGCGAAATCTTTCACTGACGCCCAAGGAATTGGCCCATTCCAATACGAAGCAACCTGTCGGGAAGGTGTGCCGCCGCCGAACTGTTTTGCGACCGCGTTACCGAGTGGCCGGAACTCAAACATAGCCGAGACCATTGATGAATGAACGCAGTGAATCGGCTGCTTCGTCTCGCTCGGATTCGATCGCAGCGAGCGTCACTCGGTACCTGTCCCACCAGTTCTCAAACGTCGTAACAACCAGCTGCCGCTGCGCGCTAACATAGTGCGCCAGGATCACTTGCATGTCGTTGCGCAGTATGGCCAATAGCAGTGCTGCAGCTTCAGCATCGGCCAAAGCGTCGACCGCCGCATTGAGCCGTTGCGCGAAGCCTTGCTCCTCGGCCTTGATCTCCTTCTTCAGCGCCGCGAGTTGGCGCTTCCACTCCTTGATCTGCGCCTCGTCGATCACCAACTCGTCGTCACCGGGTTCGGCTTCTTCGCCGTCGTCGCCCGCGCTTTTGTCGGGCGACGCTGCCTTGATCTGACTGTCGAGCACTGCCTTGCGTGCCTCCAACTCTGCCAGCGCCTCAACGAAATTACCCATCAGAAACTTGACCAGCTTGTGCTCCAGCGGGTTGTCCTTGATCTGGTCGTCGTCCATCGCGGTGAGGATGCTGGTACGCCAAGCGTCCACCACGCCCTTGGCGCCACGCGCCATCAAGGTCATGAACTCGTACTTGGCGTCGTCCCAGAAGCCGGCCACGATGCCGCGAACCTGAAAGCGCCCCAGCACGCCCACGGGCTCCAGCGCAGCGCTGAAGCTGTGCAGCAGATCGTTGCGCAGGCCGACGAAGCTGGTGGCGCCAGCCAACGCAGTGATGCGTGCACCTTGCGCCTGCCACCAGGCCTCAAATGCGTCTTGCACAGCCTGTTCTCGGGCCAAGAGGTCGGGATTGGTCTCGACCGCGCCCTTGACCGCCTGCCGCGCTGACAGCTCGGGACGGAAGTCGAAGTAGCGGGCATTGCGATCGACGAACAATGCCAACGGGTCCAGGCCGTGCGCATTGAAGAGCGCCGTCTTGGCCTCGACCTCGGCCTTTGGCACGCCACCTAACAGGTGTGCACGTACGTCGTGCGGTTCCGGCGGCGGCGTGTTGTCGGCGTAGCGGCGGATGTTGAGATTGCAGTCGTTCTCGCGCAAAGTGGCGTTGGTGACCATGGCCGAAAAGCCCGGTACCTCGGCAAAGCTCTCGAAGGTGTTGACGATCTTCTCGATGTGCTCGGGCAGCAGGTGGTTCTGTGCCCGGCCCTCGAAGTATTCGCGGTCGGCGTTGATGAAGAGCACCTTGCCTTGTCGATCGGCCGGCTTGCCGCTGTGATTGCCCAGACGTTGACGCATCACCAGCACGCAAGCGGGAATGCCGGTGCCATAGAACAGATTCGCAGGCAGGCCGATTACGGCCTCGAGTAGATCAGCCTCGATCATGGCGGCGCGAATGACGCGCTCTTCGCCACCGCGGAACAGCACGCCGTGCGGCATCACGGTGGCAAGCTGGCCGCCATCCTTGAGCACGGCCACCATGTGCTGCAGGAACATCAGGTCGGCCTTCTTGGCTCCGAGCGGCACTTCGCCGTAGCGGAAGCGTTCGGCGCGGAACTTGGGCGCCCAGACGGCTTGGCCAGCGCGGTCGATGTCGGAGGTCCCCCAGTTGATGGAAAACGGGGGATTGGAGAGCACGCGGTCGAAGCGCATGAGTTCACCACCCTCGACGTGCTGCGGCTCGGCCAAGGTGTCGTCATTGCGCAGGTCGGCGGTGCTGATGCCGTGCAGCAGCATGTTCATCTTGGCGATCGACCACACCGTGCCGTTGGCCTCCTGGCCGCACAGCTCTGCGCGCCGGCCGTCCCCGCCATGTTCGTCGATGTACTCCTTGGCCAAAATCAGCATGCCGCCGGAGCCCACGCAGGGGTCGTAGATGCTGTGCTGCTGCTCAGGTTTCACGAGCCGCACCATCATGCGCACGACGGAGCGGGGGGTGTAGAACTCGCCCCCCTTCTTGCCGGCCGAGTCGGCAAACTCGCTGATCAGGTATTCGTAGGCCGCGCCCAGCAGGTCGGGAAACTCGAAGTCCTCGTTGCGTAGGCGGTACTGGCTGAAGTGGCCGATGAGCTGGCGCAGCTTGTTATCGGGGATCTTGCTCTGGCCGACCTTGCGGGTGAAGTCGATGTGCTCGAGCACCTCGGCCAAGCTGGAGTTGTTCGATTCAAGCCCTCCCAGCGCGCGGTTGAGGAACCCGCCCACGTCGTGGTGGGCTTCATTGACGAGGTACTCCCAGCGCGAATTGGGCGGGACAAAAAAGGAATCGCCGTACCAGCGCTTGAGCTCAGCGCTCTTGCGGGCCTCGGTCTCGGCCTTGCAGGCGTCCAGCTCGCGCTGCACCACCTCTTCGCGGCGCTGGTCGAAGACGTCGGAGCAGCGTTTGAGAAACAGCATCCCGAAGATGTATTCCTTGAACTCCGAGGCATCCATCTTGCCGCGCAGGATGTCGGCGGCTTTGAAAAGGTGGCGTTCGAGTTGGGAGAGGGTCAGGGGCATTGGGACAGAGATATGTGTTCTTCCCCGCGTGGGGGCGACCACGGCGTAGTGGGCGCCAGCGATGATAGCGGCCCACCACCGCACGCCGGAGTTCATCGCGCAGGGCCAGTCCTCGCGCGACCCCACGCACCTGCACGACCTGGCACCAGCGCCCTCGCCCAAACCACATGCGCTGAAGTTCGGCGGCCCCGCTCCCCAAAGGATTTTCAAGGGCGCTGGTCACTGTGCGTGGAGAAGTGAGCAAAACTACAACGTGTGCGTCGTCACCGCCTCGCGGGGCTCCGAGGGGTTATTTGGACAGGGCTTCCAGGGGTTTCGGGGGCGTTTCAGGGGTGTTTAAGGCATCGCGACCGCGTTGATCTGCGTCAGGCTGGCCAATTCATCATGCGCAGGGCGCAGCCCGAGATCTTCAGTGTTTTAGCGAGCGTCACCTTGGGCGTCACCATGCCGCCGGCCAAGTGAAGACGAAGGTAAAGATAGTGCACCTGCTGCTGATGAAAGGTGCCAATTCTGGAATCCCAGCATAGATGACTTTGACCGCTCGCCTTCGGACACCGTCGAAAATATGAGGATGGGAATCAATCTCCGCCCATTCGCGAATAGCGCCCGCGGGTCCTTCCCTGGGCCAAGGGTCTGTCAGACGCTTACGGCAGAAAATTCAGTCGAATTTCGCTCGCGTGATCTTGCTTCGAAAGGTAGCCGGGCAACGATGGAGAGCTTCTCGCCGCTGCGCAGGCCATAATCGACCGAAATATCTGCGATACAAACGGAAACCTCATTTCTACGACGGACCTACATGAGCATGACTGAACTCCTGGCAATCTCGCTAACCGTTGTCGTCATAGCGATGGGCATTTTGCTGATTTTTCTGCTCCTTGATCGGCGTCGAGGCTCGGACAGTTCACTCACCGTCTCATTTTCTCTTGAACGTATTCGCGAGATGGGCGAGCTGGTGGCGCTCAATGCATTCGTTAAAGAGGTTGTCACTCAGACAACTAACGAGAAGAGTTTCTTTAGTACGACGGGCAAGATACTGATGATTTGTGAGTTCGACGTTGAGTTCAGATTTGATCTGCGAAAATCAAAGATATCAAATCAGAACGGCGTTGTGCAAATTCATTTGCCCGAACATTACGCCAAGATAATTCCTAAAGAACATCGAATCTATGATGAGAAGAAGTCCTCATACTTTGGAGTTGTAGGCGTCGATTTCAGCTTGGAATTGCGAAATGAACTGACAGAGGCCGCCAAGAGGACTGCTGTCGCTCAGGCCGGAATCTTGAAAGAAGACTTGCGAGAGAGGGTCCAAGCTTCCGCAATTTCAACACTTTCTGCCATGGCGTACGGCATGGGAGCGAAGGGTGTCGAAGTCACCTTCAACACGGCTGGTAATGTCGTGCCGTTGACCGCTGCGCACGAAGCGAAACAGGCCGCCTGACGTCAGGATAGTTCACCGTCGCAGCAGCCAACCGCTCCAGCAAGGCGTCAGATCCTCCAGCCACGCCGCGACCAGGTTCTTCACTGCCCTCTCCCGCTGTCAGAAGCCGCGCACGTTGCAGTCCTTGGCGCTGCTCCTCTCGCAGGCTCTTCCACACGATGCCTGAACTACGCCCGTCTCAAGATCGTGCCCTTCGCCATCTCCGGCTGGTGACGCGTCACGATCCGTAGTGACTCACCTGCGCTCGGCGGCAGCCGGCCGGCAGATGACCGATCTATCGCAGCCCTGGGCGGACCTGAAGAAACCGGATCTGCTCCTGGCGGGCCTGCGGCAGCCAGCTGAAGAGTATGCTGGCGGCGTTGACCTTGATGAGCTGTTCGGTCGCCCACAGGCCCGACGTGACCGGCCCCTCCTTCGTCGCTCTATCCCGCTCAAGGCTCAGCCGCCGAAGGCCCCAGCCGCACCAGCAACTCACGAGCAAAATCGTGCGCGATATCCTCGATCGAAAGCATGAACAGCAGCATCTCTGTATGCACCAAGGGACGGCTCTCATTGGCGGGCCAGAGCAGACGGTGCGCTTCCGCCATCACCGCAAGGTAGTAGATATAAGCTTCCTTCTCCGGTGCCACTGCGTTGGCCATCCAGGCACTCATCTGGTCGCGGGAAGGCTTCGCGCCCGCGTAACTGGCGAGCCAAGCGAAAGCAGCACAGCTCTGGGCATTGAGATGTGCCAACAGCGGATTGCGGCCCACTGGCACCGGGAAGACCGGCGCATTGACCCTGCAGATGAAGTGAACCGCATCGAGCGCGAAGGCGATGCGCGAGTCGTAGATCAGAGCCCAATCGTTCCAGACAAAGTTGAGCCACTTAGACCAGCTAGCAATGCCCGCGAAGCGGAACAATCCGTGCTGGCTTCGGGACGACACAGCAGCCTGGAGGTCCGCAGGGGCACGAATCTCGTCGAACGGAACGTCGATACCGGTGAACCGCTCGGCATAGCCCTGGATGGTCTTGGGATCGTTGCCATTCAGATTGCCCCAGTCCGCGATTACAAAGCTCGCGAGCTCGACGAGAGGCTCGAGGCGCTGCGGGAGTTGCACCTGCGCCTGAATCTCGCGGGCGCGCACGGCGACGGCTTGGCGCAATTGCATAGTTTCGGCAAAGCCGCCACCGAAGGGCATGCCGGGCAGCAGATCGCGTCGTATGGCCACCTGCACACATTTCTCCGCGATGGGCCACTGGAAGCTTTTCAGTTTGTGGCAGCGGGTACACAGGTAGGCGGCGATCGCGCGACCGAAGGCCTGCACGTGCCGCGGGGTCGGGGCGATGTTCATCTGCGACTCGGAGTGCTCAGATGGTGCGCCACGGCGCCGTCGGAGAGAAGTTCGGCGCCGCACATTCCAGTTCTTGCAGAAGTGCGCGTTCCTCCTCGGTGCACTCCGCGCCGCCGAGGTGCGGCGGGATAACTTCGCCATGTAGTTGCGCCCGCAGGTCATCCCAGCGCTCGCGCAGCACGCGCCAGTTGTGTTCGTCATAGGTGCCGCGAAAGACGACTGGTAGCACATCGATGCGGGGTAGCTTGACCCCGCGATGCCCTTCCGCCACGGCCGTCCGCAACTGCCGCGCCCAATGACTACCGACGCGATCGACGCGGCCGATCTGCTGTTCCACCACCGCAGGGTTCCATTCCGGATGCAGCAGCACGACGACGCGGCAGGCCTCGTGCAGGTTGAGGCCCTCGCGGCCGACGAGCGACTGCGCGATCAGCACCATGGGCGCGGCCACCGCGCGATTGAACGCCTGCTGGATGATGCGGCGCGACTCGATCTTGGTCTGACCATGCATGAAGCGCGCAAACTCGCCAGTGCGCGTGCCGTATTCGGCTTCCAGCCGCTTCTGGAACTCGGCCCAGCTTCCGACCAAATCGCCCTCGGTGTCCGCATCGCGGCCGCCCGGATCGTTGTCCAGCACCGCATCCACCAGCGCGACGAACTCCCGCCCCAGCTCCTGCGCGCCCATGTCAACTGCGGCATTCGCGGTCATCTCCAACAGCGCGCGGGCCAGCAGTGCGACCGGGTGGCCGTCGTCTTCGCCCAGCTGCGAGCGCTGCGCCGCAGCCTGCAGGCCGACCCACAGTTTTCCGTGGAACGGCAGGCTGGCGACCGCTTCGCCCAGGCGGCGCAACAGAGCATTGCGGAAGCGCTCGCGCAAGTTGCGTTCGGTCCGGAACTGTTCGGCCAATTCCGCATTGATCCGGTCCAGAGCAACGGGGTGCGGCGCTCTGCGCTCTTGCGCCCACTGCTTGTGGGCGGCGCGAACGGCGGGCCACTGGTCGACGCCATCGCCGCCCTCGCGCAAACGGCTTTGCGGCCAATAGCGGCCTTCAGCCAGCCGGCGCAACATCTCCCGCGCGTTGAGCAACTGCTCCAAGGCTTGCATGGGCCGGGAGTAGCGGCCGAACACCAAAACCTTGTCGCCTTCGCCCGTGCGTTGCTCGATGGCGCCCACGGCGGCGAGGAGCGCCGGGTGGCCATACACGGGTTCGTCGACCGCTCGCAAGCTTGCCTGCAGCGATGCGCGCCACCAAGCGGCCCGCTGCTGCGCATGCGCAGCGAGGGCAGGCTCGGAAGCTTCTTCTGGCTGCAGGCCGCTGGCGCGCTCGGCCTCAATCGCTTCCTCAATGATTGCCTCTTCGGCGTCATCCTCGTCCAGGAACTTGCATGTGCCATGGCCGCTCGCAAGCGTGAGGCGCAGGCGCTTGTCGCTCGCATCTCCGCGCCGGCGGATCACTGACAGCGCTTCTGCCGCGCACACGGCCTGCTTCCAGGGCGTATCGAGGGTGTGCGTATCAACCAGAATCTCGCCACTGGTATCGCGGTAGTTGTGGCCGCCGTGCCTCTCGTAAAGCTGCACATCGGCATCCTCGCGCTTGTCCCGGCGCAGCACGAAGTCACCCAGCTTGCGCTGGAATTCGCCGGCCGCCATGGCATAGACGCTACGAGCCTCCGCGCTAGTGCGCCAGGAGCGGCGCACCCGCTGCAGCGCTTCGGTGTAGTGATCGACCGCCACCATGATGGGCTGCAAGCGTGTCGCCGGGATACCGATGCGGCCCAACGTCTGCAGCCACTGCGCGGCGTCCAGCTCTACCGGCGTGGCGCTCATCGCGACGAAGCGAGTCTTGGCGTCGATGTGCAGCATCTTGCCCAGCAGCACCGAGAGGCGGGCATCCTTGCCTCGGCTCTTGTGCGCCTCGTCGACGATCACCAGGTCGAAGCGGCCGAAACCAAGCCCCACGGCCTTCATCAGCATGTGCCGGCACTCGGTGCCGGCGGCGTACTCGGAAGGCCGCATCAGCGGTGCCCACTGCGTCGTCTGCGCGAACTCCAGTAGCGAATGCGCGCCCGGTGGCAGCTTCCCCTGCAGCACCTCCGCGGTCGCCGCCGCGGCGCGCAAGGCCCCCTCCCCGGCCGGCAATTTGCGTACATCCGCCACCCACCGCGCTCCGGAAACGTGGCCCGTGCGCTCGCGCAGCGTCGCGACAAGCGCCGGGAGGAGGATCCAGCGGCGCGCATCGGCGTTCCCACGGATCTGCCAGTTGCTGAAGGCGTGCGACAGCACCACGACTTGGCGCGAGTTCCACGGCTCGGCGCCTTCCCCACTCCAGGCACCCATGTAGCCGAGGATGCCGCGCAGTACGTGCTCGGTGACCAAGCCGCCGCCGACCAGCTCGCGCTGCCACTGGTAGCCCAGGCCGCTGGGGATGAGCACGGCCACGCGCCCGCCGCAGCGCAGGACCGATTCAATCACCTGTACGGCGATGCGCGTCTTGCCCATGCCCACTTCGTCGGCCAGCACGATGCCGTTCTCCGGGAGCCGCTGACCGAATACGCGCAGGCTGGCGCGCTGTCCTGCGTTCAGGCGCACCGGATCGCCGGCGCGCTCCTGTGCCTCCAACTGAGCAACCCGTTGCTCCAGGTGCGATGCGACTTCAGACCAGTTCAATGCACTTCCCCCCATGTCGTCCCACAGACGGCAGGCCCTGGACGCCCCAGCAGGCCGCGAGCGCATCCAACACCGCGAGGTAGCGCTCGCGCTGCGGCGACTGCGCATCGCGGGCGAAGGCGGGTAAGCTGCCTTCCTGCCGAAGCACGTCCAGCGGATCGAGCCTGAGCTGCGCCGCGAAAGCCTTCACGGCCACGCAGTCCGCAGCCTGGCGCAGCGCCTGCTCCAGGCTGATGCACCACGCATCCCAGTCGGCCTGCATCAAGCCGGCCTGCTTGTCGGCAATGTTTTCGACGAGGCGCATCATCGTGCGCACCACGCTGTCCATTGCCGCGGGGCTGGCGGTCGCAACCAGCGCCATGCCAGGCTCGAACTCCCGTTCGTCCGTGCCGGTGTCCTCCTCGGCGGGCGGTTGCGGGAACTGCTGCAGCTGCCACCACGCGGATTCGAGGTCCAGCTTCGGCAGTTCCAGCGCCGCGATCCGGCCCGCCGCATCGATAACGGGAATGCTACATTGCAGTCTGAGGCCGCCTTCATGCCATCGCACGACCACTGACGGTTGCGGCGCGCCGGGCCAAGCGACCTCCAGCGACCCGACGGGCGTGCACACACTCGACTCGGTGTCGAGCACCTCCAACGGCACATCGTGCACGGGGAGCAGCAGTCGCGCTGGCAGCCCATCCTGCGCAGACAAGTAACGACACCAAGCCACCGGAGGCGCCTCGAAAACGGGCGGCCGATCCGGCATCCCTGGCCCCCCCTGCAGTTCCTGCGCATCCAGCACCTCGCGCTCCCACTGCAAGGGGAGCCGGTTGCCCGCCCATAGCTCTGAGGGCAGGCCGCGGCTCTTGTGCCAGTAAAGAGAGTCCTCCCCGACCACTACGCCCACCTCTAGGTTGCCCCGGGGACAAGGGTTTAGAAAGCCCGGCGCCGTAAGATTGCCCGAGCCGAGATACAACCAGCCATTCAGGCAGGTGTTGGAATTCTTCCGGTAGCTGCTCGCGAACACGAACTTGGCGTGCAGGCTGCGCGCGGGCCGCCCCAGGAATTCGGGCTGTCCCGCCGGCCAAACGCGCCAGCCCAATTGGTGCATCGCAGGGAGCGCGGTCGCCACCGCTTGGCAATCGGTCGGCTCGACGATGACACTCACGTCGCAGCTGGCGGTGACCATGCCCGCTTCCTTCAGCGCGTCGACGATACGGACCAGCGCGACCGGCGCCTGCCCACCCTCGCCGCCTTCGTAGAAGCCCGAGCCGAGCACCAGCGTGTTGCGGTCGGCCTCGCCGGCTTGGCGGCGGGCCAGGTCCGGCAGTTGCCGCAGCAGCGATCGGTTGCGCGAATCGAAGAAGCGCGGCCGCGGGAGGTTGCGTCGGGGCAGAGCTTCGCACCAGCTCGCGAACTGGCCACGCGCGAGGCCGGTCAGGCTGTGCGGCTCCGCCGCCAGCGCGCGCAGGTCAAACAAGGGCATCAGCCACTGCAGCAGGTCCCAGGCCGCGGCAACGTCGGCGCGAGCCTGCAAGCTTTGCGGCTCGCGCGACTCGAGGTCCTCTGCGCCGACCTCGACGGACCACGCGAGGTCGAGGCTGCGCTCCAGGGTCTGGCGCGTCCAATTGCCGGTGCAGACGAGCAGCCGCATGCGCCACCGCTCGGGCGCCTGCACGTGCCGGAACCCGAGCAGCGCAACCTTGGCATGCAGCAGCGCGAAGCGCGTTGCGTCGCGCAGCGGCGCGTGCAGCACGCCGGCTGCTTCATGCGGCAGGATCTGCGGCTGCCCTCGGTCAAGCAGAACCACCAGCGCCAGCTTGCCTGCGTAGCCGCGTTGGCCACCCGCCTGCTGGGTGAAGCGTTCCGCCGCCGCGTCGAGGAAGCTGGCGTCGGCGGAATAGCCGCACAGCCAGCCGAAAGTTCCGACGTAATCGTCGGGGGACGCGAAGTGCTGCAGCAGCGAAGGAGGAAGGTAGCGGCTCATGCAGGGCTCTCCGTCACGAGCCAGCCACCCATCTTCGCCTGCAGGTCCAAGTCAAGCAGCAACAGGTTACGTATGCGGAAAGAGGTACCGGCCGGAAGTCGAACGCGGCGCGCGAAGTCCGCAGTTGCCTCGTCGCCGTCCTGCGCCTCGGCCTCTGCCTCTTGCGGCCCACCGTCGAAGGCCATGCCGGGCACGATCTCGTTGCCGCTCAGGCGCAGCACGCGGCCGTCACGGGCGACGAGCTGCTTCAGCACTGTAGGGTGCTCGTCACCTGATAGCTCGCGGCAGAACTGCAGGCCACTCGCGTGGTAGTTACTGCCTTCCACCAGTTCCAGGAAGGCGGCTGCGGCGGCCCGCGCGGCGTCGAGCGCATCACGCACGGTCTCGGGCAACGGCTCGACTGGCGACAGCGGCGCACCTGCCGGCCCCATGACGCGCTCGCAGGCATCGAGCACTCCGATGGCCGCATCGCGAGCACGAAAGAAGCACGCGCCGGCCCGCAGGTCCGCCCAGTGCGCAGTCGAGAGCTCCGCGGGCGCCGGCCCTTCCCAGTCGTCGACGGGCCGGCGTACATCCTGGCAGCGTCGCACCCAAGCGAGCGCCGCCCGCCGGCGCAGCGAGGTCGGGTCACTGCGGCCGGCAAGCTGCTCGCGCAGCGTTTGCGCCGCTAGGTCTGGCAAGGGGGCGAGTGGCGTGATCGCTTCGCACAGGCACTGGGAGTTGGCGACCGCGGGCGGGCTGCCCGTTATCCATTTCGCGAGCGCCGAGACCACGCCGTGGCTGTACCAGCACTCGGGATAGGGATCGCACGAAGTGTCCAGGAAGGCCCGCCCCGCCTCCGATAGCTGGTAAGCGTTAAAGCGCTCGCTCTCCGACTCGACCAGCCCCAACGCCAGTAGCGGCTGCACCGCGGACATGCGCATCGGTTGGGTGACGTAGAAGCCCGGTCGACGCATCGTCTGGAAAGTGAGATTCTCGGTGCCGCGTAGTTTCTGCGCTCCGCGGATGCGAGCATCGCGCTGCCAGCCGTTCGATGCCAAGCCCATCCTGCAGGCGAGCGCCTCGATCGCATTGGCAGCTTCGATGTTCGACACGTGCATCGAGGTTCGCGCGATGGCTGCTGCCGCCACGCCGAGCAAGGGCCACAGCAGTTGCCGGCCGGTCCAGACGCTGCCCATGCCGGGCACTGCCAGTTCGTTGAATTGTCGGATCGCGGTGCCCACGTTGAGCGTGCGGACGCGCCGGACCGAAACCAATCCATCGGGGCCCAGCAATCCCCAGGGTTGAGCGGAGTCAGTCATGCGGCCGTCGTAGCACAGTCCGCTGGCCGACGAAAATTGCCTCTCCTAGCGGTCACGGGTGTGAGTGTTGCGGGAGAGCTTCATGGGTTGTCCTTGGGAAATGCCTGGAGTGTGCAAGCGAAGTTCAGGGGTGATACTCCGATGGCCGTTGGACTATAAATGAGGAGAGAGAAATGCAAGATGCCGAAGACCAAGCAGTGACTTGGCGCGAAGTCAAAATCGTTCTCAAGAACTGCTGTCAGCTGTTCATGCAGTTCAGCCCTGCCGGCAAAGAGGGTGACGACTCGTGGAGATGGCAGATGGTCATCCACAGCATTCAAACGGCACCCGCCAACGGGGCGACGGACGTGCTACTGGAAGGCAACCCCGGCGACGTGCAGGTCATATTTCCTACGAGGCTTCTGCTGAACCGCCGAGTGCCGACCTTCAAGGTTGAGTGGACCGAGATCAACCTTTTGGTGCGGGGATTGCAGTCCGACGACTCCATCATTGTTGGGTCGGGCGTTGAGGACGACCCCAGAATCCGTGTGACCGTAATGACGAAGACGGGCTATCAGGACGTGCTGCGGGAGCCGCTCTTCGATCAGCCGCGAGCCCACAAGCTCAAGTGGCTCGACTAGATCTCCTTGCGAAAGCAGTGCAGTTTCCGATGCTTAACGTGCACCTGGATTTGGACCTCGCCTGATAGACGTTTCTGCGTCGAAAGGTGACAGGTGTGTCTCTCCAAAGTCCGGCGCCTTTTGTGATCGTCGAACGCGCAATTGTGTGTACGATGGTGCCTCGCGGAGTCCTTGGCCGGTCTGTTAATCCGTAGGTCCCTGGTTCGAGCCCAGGTCGAGGAGCCACCACAAGCCGCAAGGCCTCTGGAAAGCCCGCTGTCTTTTTGGACAGCGGGCTTTTTCTTTGCCCGGCACGCGCTTAACGACAAGGCACGTGAGGCCATTGCTTGATGGCCTCACGGCACGTCCTACACTCGGGCGCATGGTCCTCTCGTCCGTGTTCCGCAAACACCCTGCCCGCGCAGCCCTGCCCCAGGCAGTGGCTGGCCGCCGCGCGGGTGCTGCCCTTGCGGCGACCACGGCGGTCTTGCGACGCACCCGCGCACTTTCCTGAGCCCGGCGGTCCGCTACCCTTCTTCCTGATGCGCGAACCATTGACCGCCGGGCACCCGCCGCGCGGCAGCGACGCCGTTCGTTCTTCCATCCAGAACGGCGCCGCAATCAACTGGAGTGCTTCATGCTTGCAACCATTCACGGGGAGCGCACGCTCACCGAACTCGACTTCGTCCGCCTCGGCAAACTGACGGGCCACCAGCTTCCGCCCGTGCTCGCCGAACTCCTCGATGCGGCGGACGTGCTGCCCTCGCGCGAGGTCCCGGAGGACATCGTGACGATGAACTCCCAGGTGGAGGTCGAAGACCCCGTCACGCGGCAGCGCCAGAAAATCACCCTCTGCTACCCCGGTGACGCGCAGCCGGGCGCGGGCTTCGTCTCAGTGCTGTCGCCCGTCGGCATCGGCCTGCTGGGCATGAAGACGGGCGCGCTCGCCCGCTGGCACATGCCCAATGGCACGGAAAGCACCGCGCACGTGGTCGCGGTGCTGTTCCAGCCGGAGGCCAGCGGCGACTACACGCGCTGATGAAGCCCCGCCCTGTTGCCCCGCTCGCCACGCTCAAAGGTAGCGCGTCTCGGCCGGCGGCTCGAACCAGTTGTTGTTGCGCCCATCCATGTAGCGCACGGGCGCCGTCGACAGCTCTTCCAGCGTGGCGTCGTCCAGGCAGTTCACGCTCACGCTGACGTAGGCGCCACCGATCTCGGGCACGTTGCCGCGCCCGAACGGCCGGATGCCGCAATGCCTGCAGAACAGGTGCTCGGTGCTGTGCGTGTTGAACTGGTAGAGCGACAGGTCTTCTTCCCCCGACAGCAGCGTGAAGGCCTCCGGCTTCACGATCGCACCCCATTCGCGGGCCTTGGTGCAGATCGAGCAATTGCACCTGCCCGTGCCCTCGGCGAGGTCGATCAGGGCCTGGAAGCGAACCTTGCCGCAATGGCAGCTGCCGTTGTACGTCTTCTTCATGGGTCTGTGTCCCGGTGGTAAGAGGAAAGCCAAGGCTACGCCCCATTGCGGACATTTCCTGTCCTCGATCGCAGGCATCATGCGCTCATGCTTTCCGCCTCCGCACGCCTGATCCGGCTTCTTTCGCTGTTCCAGGCGCAACGCTCCTGGACGGGTGCCAACCTCGCCGCCCGGCTCGACGTCACCGAGCGCACCTTGCGCCGCGACGTGGATCGCCTGCGCAGCCTCGGCTATACGGTCGACTCCACCTCAGGCGTTGCGGGCGGCTACCGGCTTGGCGCGGGAACCGCCCTGCCCCCGCTGCTGCTGGAGGACGAGGAGGCCATCGCCGTCGCGCTCGGCCTGGGCAACCCGGCCGGCGCCTCGGACGACATCGAGGACGCCTCGATGCGCGCCTTGGCCAAGCTCGAGCAGCTGATGCCGCCGGGCCTGCGCCGCCGGCTCGACAGCGTACGCGTGTCGGTAGTGCCGGTGATGCGCAGCAAGTCGCCCGTGCGCCTGAAGGCCGTGTCCTTTCTTGCAGAAGCCTGCACCGAACGGCTCCAGCTGCGCTTCGGCTACAGCGACCATCACGACACCACCACCGAACGCACGGCGGAGCCGCACCGCGTGGTGCAGATGGGGCAGCGCTGGTACCTGCTGGCCTGGGACACGGTGCGCCAGGACTGGCGCACTTTCCGCCTCGACCGCATCGTCGAGCCCGCACCCACCGGCGCGCGCTTCACGCCGCGCCGGCTGCCCCACGGCGACGTCGCGGCCTACATGGAGCACGCGCTGCAGGTCTCGCCCTACCTGCACCACGCGCAGGTCGTGGTGCATGCGCCCGCCAAGGCGCTCGAGCCCTACCTCGGCTGGGTCAACGGCACGCCGCAGGCCATCGACGAGGGCTCGACGCGCATCGCCACCGGCGCCAACTCACTCGACGCGCTGGCGGTCTGGCTCGGCTGCCTGCCTCACGATTTCGAGATCGAATCGCCGAAGGAACTGATCGATCACCTGGGGCTGGTGGCAGCGCGGCTCCGCAAGGCGGCGCGCAAGCCATTGAAAGCGGTAGTCCGCCTCCCTCGTATATAGGACGGGCGGCGCCAGGGCCGCCCTCCTGCTGCAATCTCGGTTGACTTCCTTGAGCCTCACCCGATCCGCACGGGCACGAAGATCTTGTCTTCACCGCGCTGTATCAGCAGTGCCACCGACTTGTTGGCCGCCTTCGCCACCACGTCGCGCACCTGCTCCACGCTCTGCGCCGGCGTGCCGTTGATGGCCAGCAGCACATCACCCGCCTGCACCCCGGCCTGCGCCGAAGGACCGCCGACATCCTCGATCAGAAGACCGTTCTCGACCGAGGCTTCGCGCTTTTCCTGCGGCTGCAATTGACGCAGCGCCAGCCCCAGCTTGCCCTGCCCCACGTCGGCATCGGCCTTCGCGACCTTGGCGGGCTTGTCGCTCGCATCGCCCAGCTTGGCCTGCAGCTCCTTGCGTTCGCCCTGGCGCCACACTTCGAGCGTGACCTTCTTGCCCGGCGCCTGTTGGCCGATCACCGCGGGCAGGTCGCCCGAAGAGACGATGGCCTGGCCATCGACCTTGCGGATCACGTCGCCAGCCTTCAGGCCCGCCTTGTCGCCAGGGCCGCCCTTCTCGATGTTCGAGACCAGCGCGCCTTCGGGCTTGTCGAGCTTGAACGAATCGGCAAAGGCCTGGTTCACCTCCTGCACCGCCACGCCAAGGCGCCCATGCGTAGCCTTTCCGGTCGCGACGATCTGGTCCTTCACCTGGATCGCCACGTCGATCGGGATCGCGAACGACACGCCCTGGTAGCCGCCGCTGCGGCTGTAGATCTGCGAGTTGATGCCCACCACCTCGCCGCGCGTGTTGAGCAGCGGACCGCCGGAATTGCCGGGGTTCACGGCCACGTCGGTCTGGATGAAAGGCACGTAGCTGTCATCGGGCAGCGAGCGGCCCTTGGCGCTCACCACGCCGGCCGTCACGGTGTTCTCGAAACCGAAGGGCGAGCCGATGGCCAGCACCCATTCGCCGACCTTCAGGTCCTTGGTGTTGCCGAGCGCGAGCACGGGCAGGCTCTTCGCATCGATCTTGAGCACCGCGATGTCGGTCTTGGCGTCGGCACCGAGTACCTTGGCGCGGAACTCGCGGCGGTCGGTCAGCTTGACGGTGACCTCCTTCGCGTCCTTCACGACGTGGGCGTTGGTGATGATGATGCCGCTGGGGTCGACGATGAAGCCCGAGCCTTGGGCGCGCACCGGCACGTCGCGCTGCTGTTGCTGCTGGCCGCGCGGGTTGATCTGGCCCTGGAAGCGGCGGAAGAACTGGAACATCGGGTCTTCGGGGTCGATGCCCTGCATCTCGGCTGCCTCGTCGTCGGACGCCTTCATGGTGCCCGTCACGCTGATGTTGACTACGGCCGGGCCGTCGCGCGAGGTGATGGTCGAGAAGTCGGGCAGCGTGACCATGGCCGCGGGCGCCACGGCGGTGGCGTTGGTGGTCGGCGTGCCCACGGCACGGGCGCTGGTGTAGGCACCGGCACCGACAGCACCGATCACGCCCGCGCTCGCCAGGGCAATCGCCAGGGCGCGGGGCGAAGTCAGACGGGAGTTCATTTGTCGGTTCCTTTCAGGGCGTATGGACGCCAATGCGATGAAAGGAATGTCGTCCCCCTGACTTAAGCGCCGCTTAAACCAAGTCCTGCTTCGTTCCTGCTCCCTCTGGGAGAGGGAGCGAAGACGACACGAACCTGCAAGCCGCCGAGGCTCGGCGATTGGTCGAGCGCCACCGTCGCGCCATGCAGGTCGGCAATCGACTTGACGATGGCCAGCCCGAGACCGCTGCCGGGTGCCTGCGTTTCACCGGAGCGGTAGAAACGGTCGAGCACGCGCTCGCGCTCGGCCGGAGGCAGACCCGGGCCGCTGTCATCCACGGTGAGCTCGACCGAGTCGCCTTGCCGGGCGATGCCGATGTCGACGCGGCCCTCCAGCGGCGTGTACTTGATCGCGTTCTCGAGCAGGTTGCGCAGCAGCATGCGCAAGGCCTCGGGCTGGCCGTGGACCACGGCCGCATCAGCATGCGCGATGCCGATGTCGATGCCGCGCGCCTGGGCCGCCGCCACCGCGTCGGACACCGCGAGGCGCACCACCTCGGACAGGTCGACCGGCTCCGGCTTCGCGCCGGCCGCCATGCTGGCCTCGTGCCGCGCCAGCGCGAGCATCTGCTCGACCAGCCGCGTCGCGCGATCGATGCCCGCCACCAGGCGGCTCACGGCCAGGTCGCGCGACGCACCGTCGGGCGCGCGCTGCAGGCCCTGCACCTGCAGCTTCAGCGCGGCCAGGGGCGAGCGCAGCTCGTGCGCGGCATCGGCGACGAAGTGCTTCTGCGCATCGAAGGCGTGGCGCACGCGGTCGAACAGCAGGTTCAGTTCCTGCACCAGCGGGCGCACCTCCTCGGGCAGCCCTTCCTCGCTCACCGGCGACAGGTCGTCGGCCTGCCGCGACGCCACCTGCTTGCGCACGCGCGCCACCGGTGCGAGCGAACGGCTCACGACCCACCACACGACCAGCATCAGCAGCGGCGCCATCAGCGCGACGGGTGCGATGGTGCGCAGGGCCAGCGTGCCGGCCATGTGGCGCCGCGCCGCCATGTCCTGCGCCACCTGGATCACCAGCCCGCGCGTCTGCATCGAGAACACGCGGTAGGTGGTGCCGCGCGCATGCACGTCGGCGAAGCCCAGCACCGCGAGCTGCGGCAGCGCGGCCTGCTCGGCGGATTCGAAGATGCGCACACCATCGGCGGTCCACACCTGCACGACAAAATCGAAGTTCTGTTCGCCGGTGCCGATGCCGCCCACCGCCGCGCTCGGCGGCAGTCCGGCGCGCAGCGACAGCGCCATCTGCTGCATGTGGTAATCGAAGATGTCGTCGGCCTCCGCAAGCACCGTGCGGTAGGCGACGAGCGCCTGCGCCCCCGCGGCGAGCACGATCGCCACCAGCAGGAACCAAAGCAGCCGTGCGCGCAGCGAGCCGGTCAATGAGCTCCAAACCTTTTTCATGCGCACTCCGTTCGTGGGACGACACGGAACCGGCTCCGCCGGGCCGTAGGCGTCGCCCCCGGTAGGGGGTAGGCGAAGCGACACGAAGTGCGCGAAGCCTGGGGGCGAGTCACAGTTTCGGCACCATGTAGCCGACGCCGCGCACGTTGCGGATGAGTTCGGCGCCGAGCTTCTTGCGCAGCCCGTGCACGTAGACCTCGACCGCATTGCTGCTGATCTCGTCCTTCCAGCTGTAGAGCTTCTCTTCGAGCTGGGCGCGCGACAGGACCATGCCGGGCCGCGCCAGCAAGGGCTCCAGCACGGCCCATTCGCGCGCCGACAGCACCACCGGCTGGCCCGCCACCGTCACCTCCCGCGTCGCGGGGTTGATGCTCACGCCCATGTGCTCGTACACCGGCTCGGCGCGCCCGGCCGCGCGGCGCAGCAAGGCGCGGATGCGGGCCAGCAGCTCGTCGAGGTCGTAGGGCTTGAGCACGTAGTCGTCGGCGCCGGCATCGAGGCCTTCGATGCGTTGCTGTACCGAGTCGCGCGCGGTGGCGATCAGCACGGGCATGCGCTGCTTGCGCGCGCGCAGGTTGCGCAGCACCTCGAGGCCGTCGCGGCGCGGCACGCCGAGGTCGAGCATCACGAGGTCGTATTGCTGGGTGCGCAGGGCCGACTCGGCGGCCTCGCCGTCTTTCACCCAGTCCACCGCGTATTGTTCTGCGCGCAGCAGGTCGAGCACGGCTTCGCCGATCATCACGTCGTCTTCGAGGAGGAGGAGTCGCATGGGTGTGTCCGTTCTCGGGATTCGAGGCCGCGGCGGCGCCGAAAGTTCAGATCAGAGGAGCGAGCGGACTTCGCGCGCCGCCTCGAACAGCAGCGGCAGCATCTCGCGCTGCAGCGTCTCTTCCTGATAGCGGGTGCCGGACAGCACCACGTTGAGCGCGGCCACGGTGTGGCCCTGCATGTCACGCAGCGGCACCGCCAGCGCCTGCACGCCGAGTTCGTGTTCCTCGCTGGCAAAGCAATAGTCGTTCTTGCGCACCCGCGCCACCAGCTGCCGCAGGCCCCGCGCCTGTGTCACGGTGTGGGGCGTGAGCCGTGCCAGGTGGCGGCCCTTGAGCCACTGCGTGAACTGGGTCGGCGCCATCGCCGCCAGCAGGACGCGGCCGGTGGAGGTGGCATGCGCGGGCAGCCGCGCACCGAGGTGCAGGCCATAGGCCAGCACGCGCGTCGGCGTGCCGTAGCTGCCGCTGCGCGCAACGATGACCGCTTCTTCGCCGTCGAGCACCACGGCCGAGAACGACTCGCCGGTCTGCGCCGCAAGCCGGTTCAGCGTGGGCTGCAGCGCCCGCGGCAGCCGCGACGAAGCGAGGTAGCTGCCCGAGAAGCGCAGCACCTTCGGCGCCATCCAGAAATAGCTGCCGTCGGTTTCCAGGTAGCCCAGGTGCGCCAGCGTCAGCAAATGCCGGCGGGCCGCGGCACGCGTGAGGCCGGCGCGCTCGGCGGCCAGCGTGGCATTGAGGCGCTGGCGTTCGGTGTCGAAGCTTTCGAGCACCGCCATTCCCTTGGCGATGCCCTCGATGAAATCGGCTCTGGCGATGGTCATTCGTCGTCTGTGGTCGAGTTGTTGCGCGATCATCGCGCACGCATTCGCATGATCGCACAGAGCCTCGCGCAGCGCCCCCACAGACCGCCGCGTGCGCCCTACGCTTCCCGAAACCCTCTCGGAGACACGAACATGCGCACACAAGTCGCGATCATCGGCGCCGGCCCGGCCGGCCTACTGCTCGGGCAGCTCCTGTACAAGGCAGGCATCGACAACATCATCGTCGAGCGCCAGAGCGGCGACTACGTGCTGGGCCGCATCCGCGCCGGCGTGCTGGAGCAGGTCACGATGGATCTGCTGGCCCGAGCGGGCGTCGACAGCCGCGCCAAGGCCGAGGGGCTCCCGCACGAAGGCATCGAACTGCTGTTCAAGGGCGCGCGCCACCGCATCGACATGCACGGCCTCACGGGCGGCAAGCAGGTGACGGTGTACGGCCAGACCGAGGTGACACGCGACCTGATGGAGGCTCGCACCGCGGAAGGCCTCACGACGATCTACAGCGCCGCGAACGTGAGCCTGCACGACTTCGATTCGGGCAAGCCGCGCGTGCGCTACGAGAAGGACGGCCGGACGCACGAGATCGAATGCGACTTCATCGCCGGCTGCGACGGCTACCACGGCGTGAGCCGCGCGAGCGTGCCGGTGGATGCGATCCAGACCTACGAGAAGATCTATCCCTTCGGCTGGCTCGGCGTGCTGGCCGACGTGCCGCCGGTGTCGCACGAGCTGATCTATGCCAACACCGAACGCGGCTTCGCGCTGTGCAGCATGCGCAGCGCCACGCGCAGCCGCTACTACGTGCAGGTGCCGACCGAAGAGCGAGTGGAAAACTGGAGCGACGAGGCCTTCTGGAACGAACTGCGCGCACGACTCGACCCCGAGGCTCGCGCGCATTTGGTGACGGGGCCTTCGCTCGAGAAAAGCATTGCGCCTTTGCGCAGCTTCGTCGCCGAGCCGATGCGCTTCGGTTCGCTGTTCCTCGCGGGCGATGCGGCGCACATCGTGCCGCCTACCGGTGCCAAGGGGCTGAACCTGGCGACTGCGGACGTGGGCTACCTGTCGCGCGCCTTCGAGATCTTCTACGCAGAGAAGTCGGCCTCGGCACTGGATCGCTACTCGGACCTGTGCCTGCGCCGCGTCTGGAAGGCCGAGCGCTTCTCGTGGTGGTTCACTTCGCTGATGCACCGCTTTCCGGAGACGGGGGCCTTCGGCCAGAAGATCCAGGAGGCCGAGCTCGACTACCTCGTGCACTCGACCGCCGCCTCTACCTCGCTGGCGGAGAACTACGTCGGCCTGCCGCTCGAAGACTTCTAGGCGGGCGCCGAAGCGGAGCGGCCCTCGAGCGCGGCCTTCATGGCCACCCCACCCTGCGCCATCATCGGCTCGATGTAGGCCGCCATGGCGTCGGGCAGCACGTCGGTGATCCAGACGAAGCGGGAACGGCCTTCTCCCTCCGCGAACACCTGCGCCGAAGCGTGGTGATGGACGGCCTGCCCGCCGGTGACGGTGTAGGCCAGCCGCCGATGGGCGTCGTCGATGCCGACCAGCATTTCGCGTGCGACAAGGCCGTTGGCGAAAGTGAGGATGCGGGCGCCCTCGGCGTCGATCGTGCAGCCGGTGAGAAAACCCGGTGCCAGCCGCGTGTGCACCGCCTTGAAGTCGCGCAGTGCATCCCACACCCGGGCCGCATCGGCCTCGACGATGAATTCCTTGTAGACCGTGGCCATGGCAAACCTCGCTTTCAGAGTTGGATCAGGCGGTCATCATCGAAGAGCGCGGCGATGCGATCTTGGAAAATCTTGCGGTCGCCCCCCGGTCAGTCGATGGTCTGCATGGCCTGCCAGACGCGCGCCGGGCTCAGCGGCATGTGCAGGCGCGGCGCGCGCGTGGCGAGGCCATTGCGTGCAAAGGCATCGGCCACCGCATTGACGATGGCCGGCGTGGCGCCGATGGTGCCGAGCTCGCCCACGCCCTTCACACCCAGCGGGTTGTTCTTGCACGGCGTCGATTCGTCCATCTCCATCTGGAACATGGTGTCGACGATGTCGGCACGCGGGGCCGCGTAGTCCATCAGGCTGCCCGTGACGGGCTGGCCGGTTTCGTTGTCGTACACCACCTGCTCGTACAGCGCCTGCCCGATACCCTGCACCGCGCCGCCCTCGAGTTGGCCGCGCACGATCATCGGGTTGATGACCCGGCCCACGTCGTTGACCGAGCTGTAGGCCACCACGCTGATTTCGCCGGTGGGCGGATCGATCTCGATCTCGCAGATGTGGCAGCCGTTGGGCCAGGTCGGGCCGGCCACGGTGCTGGTGGAGTCGACGAAGATTTCTCGCTCGGGCTGCTTGGCGGCAAGCGCAAAGAGGTCAAGTTCGAGGTCGGTGCCGGCCACGTTGAAGACGCCGCGGCTGTAGACGATGTCGTCGATGGAAGCCTCGAACTCCTGCGCGGCGAGCTCGCGCGCCTTGTCGATGGTGCGCTCGGCACCGACGCGCACGGCCGAGCCGCCGGTGAACAGCGAGCGAGAACCGGCGCTGCCGAAGCCGTCGCCGCGGTCGGTATCGCCGAGCACCACGCGCACCTTCTCGATGGGCACGCCAAAGGCATCCACCGCGAGCTGCGCGAGCGAAGTGGCAATGCCCTGCCCCATGGCATTGACGGCGGAAAACACCTCGATCACGCCATCGGCCTGCACCGAGACCGTGACACGCTCCTCGAACACATTGCCGCCGGTCCATTCGAGGAAGGTGGCGATGCCCAGGCCGCGGTGCCTGCCCTTGCTGGCCGAGTTGGCCGCGCGGGCCTCGAAGCCCTCCCAATCGGCGAGCGTCAACGCCTGGTCCATCACCGACTCGAAGTTGCCGGTGTCGTAGGTCTGCGCCATCGGGTTCTGGTAGGGCATCTGCTCGGGGCGGATGAAATTGCGGCGGCGCAGCGCGATCCGGTCGATGCCGGTCTGGCGCGCGGCCTCGTCCATCAGCCGTTCGATGGTGAAGATGGCCTCGGGGCGCCCTGCTCCGCGATAGGCGCCGGTGGGCGCGGTATTGGTGAGCACCGCCTTGAAATGGAAGTCGATGGTCTGGATGTCGTAGACGCTGGTCTGCACCCAGGGGCCGATCAGCAACTGGATCGCGACGCCAGTGCCGGTGGCGTAGGCGCCCACGTTGGCCAGCGTCTTGATGCGCAGGGCCAGGATCTTGCCGTCGGCGTCGAGCGCCATTTCGGCGCGCGCCTCGATGTCGCGCCCGTGCGCGCTCGACAGGAACTCCTCGCTGCGCTCGGCCACCCACTTCACGGGGCGGTCCACCTGCAGCGCGGCGAAGGCGACGGCGATGTCTTCTGGGTAGGCGCCGGTCTTCATGCCGAAACCGCCACCGACATCGCCAACCACCACGCGCACTTTTTCCTTCGCAAGACCGATGGCGGCACAGACGGAATCGCGTACGCCGGAGGGCATCTGCGTGCTCATGCGGATCGTGAGGCGGCCGGTTTCGGGGTCGCGCGCCGCCAGCACGGAACGCGGCTCGATCGTCAGGGCGACCACGCGCTGGTTGTGCACGTCGAGCGCCACCACATGGGCTGCCTTGGCGAAGGCCGCGGTCGCGGCCTCGCTGCTGCCGTGGCGCATTTCGGCGGCAATGTTGCCCGACGCTTCTTCGCACAACAGTGGTGCATCGCTGGCGGTGGCGCTTGCGAGGTCGACCACCAAGGGCAGGTCTTCGTAGTCGACCATGATGGACTCGGCGGCATCGCGCGCCTGCTGCACGGTGTCTGCCACCACGGCGGCCACGACTTCGCCGACGAAGCGCGCGCGCTCGTGCGCGATGGCGTAGCGCGGCGGGCTGGCGCTCTCGCTGCCGTCGGCACGCTTGAAGCCAGCGGCGCCCGGCAAGGGCTTGACGCCGGCCTCGGCCATTTCCGCGCCGGTGATCACGCGCAGCACGCCGGGCATGGCGGCGGCGGCGCTGGTGTCGATGGAGAGGATGCGAGCGTGCGGATAGGAGGATCGCAGGAAAACGAGATGCGCCTGCTCGGGAAGCGTGACGTCGTCGGTGTAGCGTCCGGCGCCTGACAGAAGGCTCTCGTCCTCGAGGCGGCGTACCGCCTGGCCGCTGCCGAAGCGTGTGGGATTGGGTTCAGTGGTCAACATGGTCCTCTTATGCTCATCCCCGGCGCATGCACGGGCTGCCTGATCTGCTTGTGGAAGCTGCGATTGCAAGCTGTGGACTATAGGGTTTCCGGCGGGTTTTGTGGTGCCGCTGCGTGCGGGCCGAACCTTGTGGCGCGTCGGCGGTGGGCGATTCTCACTCAGCTGGATTCGGTTTCGCGAAGCCGTGTATACCTATGCCCATGCGACAACTGCCTTGGCTCGAACCCGGAGACGCCTTGCCCGACCCTGCCTCGGCCTGGGGCACGGCCGACCCCGTCCCCGGCCTGCTGGCGGCCGGCGGCGCGCTCGATGTCGATACTTTGATGCAGGCCTATGGCAACTGCGTCTTTCCCTGGTTCAGCGAGGAACAGCCGATTCTCTGGTGGAGCCCGGACCCCCGTATGGTGCTGCAGGTGGCGGAGTTCAAGCTGCACCGGTCGCTGCGCAAGACCCTGACGCGTTTCGTGGAGGCTCCTGGGTGCGAGGTGCGCATCGACCATGATTTCGCGGCCGTCATCGCGGCCTGTTCGGGCTCGCCGCGGCTGGGCCAGTCGGGCACCTGGATCGTGCCGGACATGGTCAGGGCCTATACGGATCTGCACGAGGCCGGCCACGCCCACAGCGTCGAGACCTGGATCGACGGCAAGCTCGCGGGCGGACTCTACTGCGTCGCGCTGGGCCGTGCAGTGTTCGGCGAGTCGATGTTCACGCGCCGGCCGGACGCCTCGAAGATTGCGCTTGCCGCGCTGGTGTCGCTGTGCCGGCATTCCGGCGTCCAAATGATCGACTGCCAGCAGAACACCGCCCATCTCGCGAGCCTCGGCGCCGGCGAGATGGCGCGCAAACGCTTCGTCGCACACGTGGCGCGGGTACGGCAACAGGAGGGCCCACGCTGGCGATTCGACCCCGTATACTGGTCCGAACTCCTTTCCGCGCGACCTCTCTCACCGACGTGACGCACCTCAAGGACCTTCCGCTTCACACGCTGCAGTTCTACGCGACGGCGCCCTACCCCTGCAGCTATCTGCCGGACCGGCAGGCCCGCTCGCAGGTGGCCACGCCCAGCCACCTGATCCACAACGACGCCTACTCCGACCTGGTGCTCAGCGGCTTCCGGCGCAGCGGCATGTTCACCTACCGGCCCTATTGCGACGGCTGCCGCGCATGCATCCCGCTGCGGGTGCTGGCCAACAGTTTCCAGCCCACTCGCAGCCAGCGCCGCGCGCTCAAACAGCATGCTGGCCTGCAGGCGCGCGTGCTCAAGCTGTGCTTCATGCCCGAGCACTATCAGCTCTACCTGCGCTACCAGAATGGCCGCCACGCGGGCGGCGGCATGGACCACGACAGCATCGACCAGTACACCCAGTTCCTGCTGCAGAGCAGGGTGAACTCCCGGCTGGTGGAGTTCCGCGAAACGCTGCCCGACGGCAGCGCGGGCGCGCTCAGGATGGTGTCGATCCTCGACGTGCTGAACGACGGCATCTCGGCCGTCTATACCTTCTATGAGCCCGATACCCGCGCCGCGCCGGGCCGCCCCAAGCAAGCGGACGGCCCCCATGGGGGGCAGCGAGAACACGAAGTGTCGAGCGTAGGGACAACATCCACCGGTTATGGGACCTACAGCGTGCTCTGGCAGATCGAGCAAGCCCGCAAGCTGGGGCTGCCGCACGTCTACCTCGGATACTGGATCGAACACAGCCCGAAAATGAATTACAAGGCGCGCTTCTCCCCCCATGAAGTGTTGATTGACGGACACTGGCAGGCACCGGGCGATTTCACAAAGTAAAATGGCGCCCGGTCATCACCGCAGAGCGCCATGAGAAAAAACCAATCCGACATTCCCGCCGTTCCCGTGATCCAGGTGATCGAGCGCATGTTCGCGCTGATCGATGTCCTGGCATCCCGCGAGGAGGCAATTTCGCTGAAGGAAATCAGCGAAAAAACCGGGCTTCACCCTTCGACCACGCATCGCATCCTCAACGACCTGGCAGTCGGCCGCTTCGTCGACCGGCCCGAAGCTGGAAGCTATCGGCTGGGCATGCGCCTGCTGGAACTGGGCAACTTGGTCAAGGGTAGGCTCAACGTGCGCGATGCAGCACTCGGCCCGATGCGCGAGCTGCACAAGCTGACGCAGCAGCCCGTCAACCTGAGCATGCGCCAGGGCGACGAAATCGTTTACATCGAGCGCTCCTACAGCGAGCGCTCGGGCATGCAGGTGGTGCGAGCCATCGGCGGGCGTGCCGCCCTGCACCTGACCTCGACGGGCAAGCTGTTCCTGGCGGCGGACGACCCGCAGCGGGTACGCAGCTACGCCACGCGAACGGGCCTGGCGGGCCACACGCGCAACAGCATCACCCAGTTGCCGGCGCTCGAGCGCGAACTGTCGAAGGCGCGCCAATACGGCATCGCCCGCGACAACGAAGAACTGGAACTGGGCGTGCGCTGCATGGCTGCCGGCATCTACGACGACCAAGGCAAGCTGGTGGCGGGCCTGTCGATCTCGGCGCCGGCCGACCGGCTGGACGAAGGCTGGCTGCCCAAGCTGCAGGCCACGGCCAATGAAATCTCGGGCGCGCTGGGCTTCAAGGACGGGATGGCCATCACGCCGCCGACCACGAGCAGCAGCACCCCGCCGGCAGGTTGACCCGAAGAAGAAGAAGAAGGTCTGCCTCAAAAGCAAACAGGCCCTGCGAAGGGCCTGTTTTCATTGCGGGCTGGCGTACTGTGCGAGTCGATCAGCCGGCCACCTGGTAGCTGGTATTGCGCGAAGAAGCGGCTGGCGAACCGTTGGCATGGGTGGCTTCCACCCAGCGGCGAACCCGCTCGGCGTCGGCGATGCGGCTGAACTTGCCGGCCGAATCCAGGAACACCATGATCAGCTTGCGCCCGGCCACCCGGGCCTGCATCACGAGGCACTGGCCGGCTTCGGAGATGTAGCCGGTCTTCTGTACGCCGATTTCCCAATCGGGGCTCTTCACGAGGCGGTTGGTGGTGTTGAACTGCAGCACACGGTTGCCGACTTCGACCTGATATTCAGGCGAGGTGGACAGCGAACGCACCGTGGCATCGGAGTAGGCGGCATTGACCAGCAGCGCCAGGTCTTGCGCGCTCGACTGGTTGCTGCTCGACAGCCCGGTGGGCTCCACGTAGCGCGTGTCCTTCATGCCGAGCATCTTGGCCTTGGCGTTCATGATGCTCACGAAGGTCGTCAGGCCACCTGGATAGGTGCGGCCAAGCGCGTGTGCGGCGCGGTTTTCGCTCGACATCAGCGCCAGATGCAGCAGTTCGCCGCGCGAGAGCGTGGTGCCGACCGTCAGGCGCGAACTGCTGCGCTTTTCGGTGTCGACGTCGTCCTGCGTGATGGTGATGAGTTCGTCGTTCGGCAGATGGGCCTCGCTGATGAGCAGGCCGGTCATGAGCTTGGTGAGCGATGCAATCGGCAGCACGGCATGGTCGTTCTTGCTGAACAGCACTTCGTGCGTGTCCTGGTCGATGACCAGCGCGACGCTCGACTTCAGGTCGAGCACGTCCTCGGTGCCATGAAGCCCGGCCATCTGGCCGAAAGATTGGCGCGGTGCCTCGGTGACACGAACCACCGAGCGGCGCTGCACAGCCACCACGGTCTTGCCGTTCTTCTTGCGGATGGTGGCCACGACATTGCGGCCGCCACGAACCACCTTGTCCGCCTTTTCATTCTTCTCGGCCCGGCCGGCGCGCGCCGTCTTGGACGATGCGTTGCGCTTGACCTCGACCGGCACCGGCCCCTTCGCCTTCTTGGCGACGGTGGCTTTGGCAACGGGTTTTTCTTTCTTCGCGGCCTGGGCGCCAGGCAGCAAAAACGCCGCGGCGCACAGCGCAACGGCGAGCATTTTGAGTGCGGGTAGAAACCGCTGGCTGGAAACTCGGCGGAGACGGGCTTCAGGCATTTATAAATCTCCAGCGGCGACAAACGAGGACCGCAGTGTATCGAAATCAAAAAAGGCACGCAATATCAGTTACTTGCGTCCTCTTCTTCAATCGAATATCAAGGATCGCTTAAAACCTAACCCTGTGCCGCAACTCTCTCAGCTTGGCTCTGTAACTTGTTGAGCGCGCTCAAATAAGCCTTTGCCGAAGCGACCACGATGTCCGGGTCTGCACCCACACCGTTGACCACCCGCCCTGCGTTTTGTAACCGAACTGTAACCTCTCCTTGGCTTTCCGTCGAGCCACTGATGGCATTGACAGAGTAAAGAACCATCTCGGCGCCGCTCTTGACGTGCGACTCGATGGCTTTCAGGGAAGCATCAACCGGGCCATTCCCGTCGGATTCGCCGGTGACTTCCTTGCCTTGGACCGTGAACACGACTTTCGCCTGGGGGCGCTCGCCGGTTTCGCTGTGCTGGGAGAGAGAAACGAAAGCAAACTGCTCACCAACGTTCGACACCTCTTCCGCGCTGACGAGCGCGAGGATGTCCTCGTCGAAAATTTCCGACTTGCGGTCGGCCAGTTCCTTGAACCGGAGGAACGCGGCATTGATGTCGCCTTCGCTTTCCATGGCCACGCCCAGCTCCTGCAATCGCTGCTTGAAGGCATTGCGGCCGCTGAGCTTGCCGAGCACGATCTTGTTGGCCGCCCAGCCCACGTCCTCGGCGCGCATGATCTCGTAGGTGTCGCGCGCCTTCAGCACGCCGTCCTGGTGAATGCCCGAGGCGTGCGCGAAGGCGTTGGCGCCCACAACCGCCTTGTTGGGCTGTACCACGAAGCCGGTGGTCTGGCTGACCATGCGGCTCGCGGCCACGATGTGCTGCGTGTCGATGCGCAGGTCGAGCCCGAAATAATCCTTGCGGGTCTTCACCGCCATGACCACTTCCTCGAGCGAACAGTTGCCCGCGCGCTCGCCCAGGCCGTTGATGGTGCATTCCACCTGGCGCGCGCCGCCGATCTTCACGCCCGCCAACGAGTTCGCCACGGCCATGCCGAGGTCGTTGTGGCAGTGCACCGACCAGATCGCCTTGTCGCTGTTGGGAATGCGCTCGCGCAGCATCTTGATGAAGTTGCCGTAGAGCTCGGGAACGGCGTAACCGACAGTGTCCGGCACGTTGATGGTGGTGGCCCCTTCGTTGATCACGGATTCGAGCACGCGGCACAGGAAGTCCGGGTCGCTGCGGTAGCCGTCTTCGGGGCTGAACTCCACGTCCGCCAGCTGGTTGCGCGCGAAACGCACGGCCAGCTTGGCCTGCTCGTGCACTTCGTCGGGCGACATGCGCAGCTTCTTTTCCATGTGAAGCGGCGAGGTCGCGATGAAGGTGTGGATGCGCCCGCGGGCCGCGCCCTTGAGGGCCTCGGCTGCGCGCGCGATGTCGCGGTCGTTGGCACGCGAAAGGCCGCACACCGTCGAGTCCTTGATCGCATTGGCAATCGCCTTCACGGCCTCGAAGTCGCCGTTCGAGCTGGCGGGAAAGCCGGCTTCGATGACGTCGACCTTCAGCCGCTCCAGTTGCTTGGCAATGCGCATCTTTTCATCGCGCGTCATCGAGGCGCCGGGCGACTGTTCTCCATCGCGCAGGGTGGTGTCGAAAATAATGAGTTGGTCGGTCATCGTGGATCTCCTGTGTTCGTTCCCACCTTGCGCATCGGCAGCGTCAGGCGGCTTCAACCACCGATTGTGCGCCGTGTGCGCCCACGGCACGAGCACGCTGCACGCCCGAGACAATTGCCTTCAGCGACGCCGTGATCACGTTCGCGTCGATGCCCACGCCGAACAGCGTGCGGCTTTCGTCCACGCGCAGTTCGAGGTAGGCCACGGACTTCGCATCGGCGCCGGCGCCGATGGCGTGCTGGTGATAGTCCATCACACGCACCGTGTGGCCGGTGGCCTGGCTCAGTGCCTGCGTGAAGGCGTCGATGGGGCCATTGCCGCGGCCTTCGATGGCATAGGTTTCGCCGTCCCACGGCAGGTCGCCGCGCAGGACCACGGAGGCGTTGGCGCCCTCGCCTTCTTCCTCGATCACGCGGTGCTGCAGTGCCTGCGCAGTCTCGATGCCGTACTCGCGCACGAACAGCTGCCAGAGGTCGGCGGCGGTGAGTTCCTTGCCGGCAATGTCCATCACGCGTTGCACGGTCTGCATGAATTCCATCTGCAGGCGGCGCGGCATCTCGATGCCGTACTCGCTCTCGAGCAGGTAGGCCATGCCGCCCTTGCCGGACTGGCTGTTGACGCGGATCACGGCTTCATAGCTGCGGCCCACGTCCTTCGGGTCGATGGGGAGATAAGGCATGTCCCAGATGTCGCCGTCCTTGCGCGCGGCGAAGGCCTTCTTGATCGCGTCCTGGTGCGAGCCCGAGAACGAGGTGTAGACGAGGTCGCCCACATACGGATGGCGCGGGTGCACGGGAATCTGGTTGCAATGCTCGACGGTGGCGCGGATCTCGTCGATGTTCGAGAAGTCGAGCTCGGGCGAAACGCCTTGCGTGTAGAGGTTGAGCGCGACGTTCACAAGGTCGAGGTTGCCGGTGCGCTCGCCATTGCCGAACAGGCAGCCCTCGATGCGCTCGGCGCCGGCCATCAAGGCCAGTTCGCCGGCCGCGGTGCCAGTGCCGCGGTCGTTGTGCGGGTGCACGCACAGCACGATCGAGTCGCGGCGCGCGAGGTTGCGGTGCATCCACTCGATCATGTCGGCGAAGATGTTCGGCGTTGAATGCTCGACCGTCGTGGGCAGGTTCACGATGCATTTGCGCTGCGGCGTCGGCGCCCAGACCTCGGTTACCGCATCGACCACGCGCTTCGAGAACACGACGTCGGTGCCGGAGAACATCTCGGGCGAGTACTGGAAGGTCCACTGCGTTTTCGGCTGCCTGGCGGCGAATTCGTTGAACATGCGCGCATGGCTGCTGGCGAGCTCGACGATCTGGTCTTCGTCCATGCCGAGCACCACGCGGCGCATCACCGGCGCCACCGCGTTGTAGAGGTGCACGATGGCACGCGGTGCGCCCTGCAGCGATTCGAAGGTGCGTTCGATGAGGTGGTCGCGCGCCTGCGTCAGCACCTGGATCGTTACGTCGTCGGGAATGCGGTCTTCCTCGATGAGCTTGCGCACGAAGTCGAATTCCACCTGCGAGGCCGAGGGAAAGCCGACTTCGATTTCCTTGAAGCCGATGGCCACGAGCGTCTCGAACATGCGCATCTTGCGCGCGATGTCCATCGGCTCGACCAGCGCCTGGTTGCCATCGCGCAGATCGGTCGACAGCCAGATCGGCGCCTTGGTCAGCACGGCATCGGGCCAGGTGCGGTCCTTGAGGCCGATCGGGGCGAATGCGCGGTATTTGCTTTGAGGTTGCTTGAGCATGTCGATTTCTCTGAGATGGTTGGTAATCAACCAGCAACCCCAAAAACAAACGGCCCGTTGCTGGTGCGAACGGGCCGTGGTGAGGGATTTGCGCGTGCGCTACCGTCTCCGCCCGTGAGGGAGGGCTAGTAGGGCCAGCAGCGAAATCTTGGTCATGAGGATTGCGAATGTAGCACAAGCCACCGTCAGTTATGCAAGCCCCGTTCGTCGGGCTCTTCGGTCGAGGTGCTGATCACGCTCACCGGCTGGCCCTTGGCCTTGCGCCACGCGTACACCACGTAGCCGCTCAGGCCGTACATGACGAAAAGGCCGAACAGCACGGTGGGCGGATGGATGTTGATGACCGCGATGCCGAGCGCGATGAGCACGATTGCTGCGAAGGGCACGCTCTTCTTCATCTGGATGTCCTTGAAGCTGTAGAACGGCGCATTGGTGACCATCGTGAGGCCCGCATACAGCGTGAAGGCAAAGGTGACCCAGGTGATCTGCGTCCACGAGAGATACAGCACCTCCCCGCCACGCTTGCCCCATTCGTCCACGAGCCAGATGAAGCCTGCTACCAGTGCAGCAGCCGCGGGCGACGGCAGCCCCTGGAACCAGCGCTTGTCGACCACGCCGGTGTTCACGTTGAAGCGCGCGAGCCGCAGCGCCGCGCAGGCGCAATACACGAAGGCCGCGATCCAGCCCCAGCGGCCCAGGCCCTTGAGCGACCACTCGTAGGCGATGAGCGCCGGCGCGGCGCCGAACGACACCATGTCGGACAGCGAATCCATCTGCTCGCCGAACGCGCTCTGCGTGTTGGTCATGCGGGCCACGCGCCCGTCCAGGCTGTCGAGAATCATCGCGGCAAATACGCCGAGCGCCGCGAGATCGAAGCGCGCGTTCATGGCCATCACGACCGAGTAGAAACCGCCGAACAACGCCGCGAGCGTGAACAGGTTCGGCAGGATGTAGATGCCCTTGCGGCGCTTGCGCGGCTGCACGTCGTCGGGAACGGTATCGTCATGCATTGGAATGGCCTCCGTCCCCTGTGGGCGCTACGCGGTCCGCTATCCATTCGATAGCATCTATGTCTGTGAGTCGCATGGCTTGCAGTGTAGTTCAGGGGAGCTCTTCGGCCCCTGCAAACAAAAGGGCCACCGCGACGGGTGGCCCTTGGGAAATGGGTGCCGAAAGCACCCTCTCGCCGGCAAGATCAGTTGCGGGTTTGATCGACCAGCTTGTTCTTCTTGATCCAGGGCATCATCGCGCGCAGCTTTTCGCCGACGACTTCGATCTGGTGCTCCGCATTCAGGCGGCGGCGGCTGATCAGCGCAGGCTGGCCGGCAGCGGCTTCGAGCACGAAGCTCTTGGCGTATTCGCCGGTCTGGATGTCGCGCAGCACTTGCTTCATGACCTTCTTGGTCTCGTCGGTCACGATGCGCGGGCCCGTGACGTACTCGCCGTATTCGGCGTTGTTCGAGATCGAGTAGTTCATGTTGGCGATGCCGCCTTCATAGATCAGGTC
Source organism: Variovorax sp. Root411 (assembly GCF_001425205.1). GTDB lineage: Bacteria > Pseudomonadota > Gammaproteobacteria > Burkholderiales > Burkholderiaceae_C > Variovorax. Next base: position 112,890 of record NZ_LMDW01000016.1, on the reverse strand, counting down.
GACGATCAGCTTGAGCTCGTGCAGGCATTCGAAGTACGCCATTTCGGGCGCGTAGCCGGCTTCCACCAGCGTTTCGAAACCGGCCTTGATCAATTCGACCGTGCCGCCGCACAGAACCGCTTGTTCGCCGAACAGGTCGGTCTCGGTTTCTTCGCGGAAGTTGGTCTCGATGATGCCGGCCTTGCCGCCGCCGTTGGCGGTGGCATAGCTCAGCGCGAGGTCACGCGCCTTGCCGGTCTTGTCCTGATGCACGGCCACGAGGTGGGGCACGCCGCCGCCTTGGGTGTAGGTGCTGCGCACGGTGTGGCCGGGGGCCTTGGGAGCCACCATCCACACGTCGAGGTCGGCGCGCGGCTGCACGAAACCGTAGTGCACGTTGAAGCCGTGCGCGAAGACCAGCGAAGCGCCTTCCTTGATGTGCGGGGCCACGTCATTCTTGTAGACGTTGGCGATCTGCTCGTCGGGCAGCAGGATCATGACCACGTCGGCCGACTTCACGGCGTCGGCGACTTCGGCGACCTGCAGGCCGGCCTTGCCGACCTTGTCCCAAGAAGCACCGCCCTTGCGCAGGCCGACCACGACCTTGACGCCGCTGTCGTTCAGGTTCTGCGCGTGCGCATGGCCTTGCGAGCCATAACCGATGATTGCCACCGTCTTGCCCTTGATGAGGCTCAGGTCCGCGTCTTTGTCGTAGTAAACCTTCATGTATTTCTCCTAAAAAATCTCAAGCACCCGCAGAGCGGGTGAATTTCACTCAAAGGCCGGAGGAATTCCGGTCCTTCATTTGCTGGTTGATGGACACGAGGCTGTCGTGGATGCGGAACAGCACGATGAGCAGTTCGCTGTAGATGCGAACACCGATGGCACCGAAGATCAGGAACGTGAAGGCCGGCAGGTACTGGCGCTGGTAGAGCGCCGCCCCCGCAAGGACGATCACGCCCAGCAGGCCGAGAAAGTAGAGCACCCGGACGATCGCGGGAGTCACCATCCTGTCGAAACCGAGCAGACCTCGCATCACTTTTGCCTCATGTGTGGATGAACGGATGAACTGAGGGCGCCTTCACCCTCCTACACGCGCAGAATGCGCTCGCCGCGGCCGATGCCGCTGGCACCGGTACGGACAGTTTCGAGGATAGCGCTACGTTCGATCGCTTCCAGAAAAGCGTCGTTCTTGCCATGGTCGCCGGTGAGTTCGATGGTGTAGCTCTTGTCGGTCACGTCGATGATGCGGCCGCGAAAAATTTCGGCCATGCGCATCATTTCCTCGCGCTCCTTGCCGACCGCGCGCACCTTCACCATCATGAGCTCGCGCTCGGTGTAGGCGCCTTCGGTCAGGTCGACGACCTTCACGACTTCGATCAGGCGGTTCAGGTGCTTGGTGATCTGCTCGATCACGTCGTCGGAACCGGTCGTGACGATGGTCATGCGCGAGAGGCTCGGGTCCTCCGTGGGCGCGACCGTCAGCGATTCGATGTTGTAGCCGCGGGCCGAGAACAGGCCCACCACGCGGGAAAGAGCACCCGGCTCGTTTTCCAGCAGCACTGCAATGATGTGTTTCATGTTTGCATGACTCCTCTTTTCGCCGCCCTCCCCCGCGCACGGTAATGCGTGGGCTTGGCGGGCAATAGATTCGTCAGTAAAAGTTGAGCGAGAGAAAAATGCTCCGCGGATCAGAGATCCTCGGAACCCATCAGCATCTCGGTGATGCCCATGCCGGCCTTCACCATCGGGAACACGTTCTCGGTGGGGTCGGTGCGGAAGTCCATGAACACCGTACGGTCCTTGAGCTTGCGTGCTTCGCGCAGCGCGGGCTCCACGTCTTGTGGACGCTCGATCAGCATGCCGACGTGGCCATAGGCCTCGGCGAGCTTGACGAAGTTGGGCAGTGCGTCCATGTAGCTGTGGCTGTAGCGGCCGGAGTATTCGATCTCCTGCCACTGGCGCACCATGCCCAGGTAGCGGTTGTTGAGCGAGCAGATCTTGATCGGCGTGTTGTATTGCAGGCAGGTGGAAAGTTCCTGGATGCACATCTGCACCGAGCCTTCGCCGGTGATGGTGAACACTTCCGAATCGGGCTTCGCGAGCTTGATGCCCATGGCGTAGGGAATGCCAACGCCCATGGTGCCCAGGCCGCCCGAGTTGATCCAGCGGCGCGGCTCGTCGAAGCGGTAGTACTGGGCAGCCCACATCTGGTGCTGGCCCACGTCCGACGTGATGTACGCGTCGGCATCCTTGGTCATGTTCCAGAGCGTCTCGACCACGTACTGCGGCTTGATCACGTCCTTGTTGCCGCGGTCGTACTTGAGGCAGTCGCGCGAGCGCCAGGCTTCGATGGTCTTCCACCAGTCGGCCAGCGCGCCGGCGTCGGGCTTGGTGGTGCTCTCGCGGATCATCGAGATGAGTTCGGTGAGCACGTCCTTCACGTCGCCGACAATCGGGATGTCGACCTTCACGCGCTTGGAGATGCTCGACGGGTCGATGTCGACGTGGATGATCTTGCGTTCGTTCTGCGCGAAGTGCTTGGGGTTGCCGATGACACGGTCGTCGAAGCGCGCGCCCACGGCCAGCAGCACGTCGCAGTTCTGCATCGCGTTGTTGGCTTCGATGGTGCCGTGCATGCCCAGCATGCCCAGGAACTTGCGGTCGCTCGCCGGATAGGCGCCCAGGCCCATCAGCGTGTTCGTGACCGGGTAGCCGAGCATGTCGACGAGCGTGCGCAACTCGTTGGTGGCATTGCCCAGCAGCACGCCGCCGCCGGTATAGATGTAGGGACGCTTGGCGGCCAGCAGCAGTTGCAGCGCCTTGCGGATCTGCCCGCCATGGCCCTTGCGAACCGGGTTATACGAGCGCATCTCGACCTTGTCGGGATAGCCGGCGTAAGGCGTCTTCTTGAAGGAAACGTCCTTGGGCACGTCCACCACCACCGGGCCTGGGCGGCCGCTGCGTGCGATGTGGAAGGCCTTCTTCATCGTCATGGCCAGATCCTTCGGATCCTTGACGAGGAAGTTGTGCTTGACGATGGGACGGGTGATGCCGACCGTGTCGCATTCCTGGAAGGCGTCGAGGCCGATGGCGGCCGTTGGCACCTGACCCGAGATGATCACCATCGGGATCGAGTCCATGTACGCCGTGGCGATGCCGGTGACCGCATTGGTCAGGCCGGGACCGGAGGTGACCAGCGCCACGCCGACGTCGCCGGTGGCGCGCGCATAGCCGTCGGCCGCGTGGACGGCTGCCTGCTCGTGACGCACCAGCACGTGCTGGATGGTGTCCTGCTTGTAGAACGCGTCGTAGATGTAGAGAACGGCGCCGCCCGGGTAGCCCCAGACGTACTGGACGCCTTCGGCCTGCAGTGCCTTGACCAGCACTTCAGCGCCCATGAGTTCTTGCGTCGTATTGCCTGCGCCTGAGGACGCGGCTGCTGCGGAAGCGATTTCCGCCTTGGAGATTTCCATGATCAACCTTTGTGTTATTTCGGGAACGAAATACCTTGGGTGCCCCTTGCCAACCCTTGTGGGGCCGCGCCAGGACTTGAGGCCAAAGCCATGAGCGGACTGATGTTCCGCCGGACCGTGACCCGTTTGCCTTTTGACTTGCAAGGCGGATTATGGCATTTCCGGGCGTTCAGATTCGCTTCAGCTGCCTTGTAAAGCTACAAAGGCATAATCCGCGGCGATAAACACACACGCGACGTACGCAATCGCCAGACCCCCTTTCCCACGCGGCGCGCCTTTCGCGCCCCCTCTCGCTTGGCCACTGAACAAGAACTCTCCGACTTCCTGAAAAGCGTCGAACGGCGCGCTTTCAAGCGCTCGGTCTACCACGTGCGGGATGAAGAAGCGGCGCTCGATATCGTGCAGGACAGCATGATGAAGCTGGCGCAGCACTACGGCGACAAGCCCCCGGCCGAGCTGCCGATGCTGTTCCAGCGCATCCTGTCGAACTGCACGCTCGACTGGTTCCGCCGCCAGAAGACCCGGCGCGCCCTGTTCTCCAACCTCAGCGATTTCGAGTCGATCGACGACGACGGAGATTTCGACCTGCTGGAGAACTTCGTCTCGCCGACCGACTCTAGGGAATCGGAGAGCGCCGAAGACACGACCCGCCGCGCCCAGGTCTTCCACGAAATCGAGGAACAGATCGCAGCACTGCCGGGCCGTCAACGCGAGGCTTTCCTGATGCGTTACTGGGAGGAAATGGACGTCGCAGAGACGGCCGCTGCGATGGGCTGCTCCGAGGGCAGCGTCAAAACCCATTGTTCGCGAGCCGTTCACGCTCTGAGCAAGGCGCTCAAGGCCAAGGGAATATCGCTATGAACACTAAGGTTCCAACCTCAATTTCCAGCATCGCCGAAGACCAGTTCGGCCAGCGTCTGGTTGCCCGCCTTTCGGCCGGCAATCAGGAGTTGCCGCACGACATCGGCGAACGGCTTCGCGTGGCGCGCGCGCAGGCCGTAGCCGCGCGCAAGCTGCCTCCGCAGCTGCGAACCGCGCCTGTGGCGGTGCAGTCGGGTCACACGCTCACGATGGGTGGCAGCTGGTGGACCCGCATCGGCTCCGTGGTGCCGCTGATCGCGCTCGTGGCCGGCCTGATCGCCATCAGCGCGATGCAGGACGACGATCGCGCCAGCGAACTGGCCGAGGTGGATTCCGCGCTGCTGACGGGCGACCTGCCGCCAGCCGCCTATACCGACCCGGGTTTCGCTCAATTCCTGAAGGCCGACAGCGCCTCCGACTGAACCTTCACCGACCGAATGCGACGCCATTCCATCTCCAGCGTGAACACTCCCCGTCCGTTGCGCCCGCTCCAGGCGGGCGCAGTCGTTTGGGCGGGTGCGCTTGCGGTCGCAGCCTTCGGCCTGACGCTCGCCAACGCCCAGCCCCACACCGAGGCGGCGATCAAGGGCCCGGCCCCGGGAAGTTCCGCGTCGGCCACCAGCCCGAAGGCCGTCTCGACCACAAAGCCACTCTGGAACGAACTCACGGCCGAGCAGCAGCAGGCCCTCAAGCCGCTAAGCGTTCACTGGAACACGCTGAATGTCGGCCAGAAAAGGAAATGGCTGGCGCTGTCTCGCAACTACGCGAGCATGTCGACCGAAGATCAGTCCACCCTGCACAGCCGCATGATCGAATGGGCCGCCCTGAGCAACCAGCAACGTGCGCAGGCTCGCCTGAACTTCGCCGAGGTCAAGCGCATTTCACCCGACGAGCGCAAGGTCAAATGGGAGCAGTACCAAGCCTTGAGCGAGGAAGAAAAGCGCAAGCTTGCAGAACGCGCCCCGCCCAAGCCACGTGGGGCAGCCATTCCCGTGCGGCCGGTTTCGTCCCAGAAGCTCGTGCCAGTGCCGGCCGTCACGCCTGCAGGGCAGCACACGCCCAGAATCCTGCTGGCACCGACGCCCGCAGCCGGGCCCGCAACGATCCTTGTGGCCTCACCGCTGGAGCGCGCCCCCGCGGCAACGACACCGGCGGTTTCCGTCACGCCTGCGGCACCCGCGACAACCAGCGCCACGCCCGCGCCGGTTCCGGCGGAAGCCCAGGTACCGGCGCCGTCTTCTGCGGCCGAGGCACCTCCCTCTGCTCCCTGATCCCGAGGCTCCGATGGTTTCCAGCTCTCCCGAGGCGTCGGGCTCCGATCAGGCCGCCTCGCAGACTCCTCCAGCGACCAACGCTCCTGTATCGATAGTGCCGGGCCTCTGGCGCCGCATGGCCTGCTGGCTCTATGAGGGCATGCTGCTGTTTGCCGTGGTGTTCGTTTCAGGCTGGCTCTTCAGCACGCTGGGCCAGATGCGCGATGCCATGGATTCGCGGCGCCATCTTTTCCAGGCTTTTCTTTTCGTGGTGTTCGGCGTGTACTTCGTCTGGTTCTGGACCAAGGGCCAGACCCTCGCCATGAAGACCTGGAACATCCGCATCGTCGACGCACACGGACGGCCCGTCAGCCAGCGCCGGGCATTGGGGCGCTACCTGCTGAGCTGGGTCTGGTTTCTGCCGCCGCTGGCCGCCATTGCGCCGTTCAAGCTGTCAGGCGCCGAATCGACCGTCCTGATTTTCGGCTGGGTCGCCGTCTGGGCGCTGCTGGCGCGTTTTCACCCCGAGCGCCAGTTCTGGCACGACGCCTGGGCCGGTACACGGCTCATCACCTCCAAACCGATGAGTCGCCGATGAGTGCCTTGCGCAAGCTCCCCGATCCCGCCGTCAATCCACAGAAAGCCCGCAAGGGCCTCGAGCGGGTCTGGCATGCCGCGCTGATCTCTCTGCACGGCCTGCGCGCCGGCTGGAGCGAGCCCGCCTTCCGCCAGGAAGCCATCATGTCGATCGTGATGATCCCGGCCGCCTTCTGGCTCGGACGCGGCTGGACCGAGGTGGCGCTGCTCGCGGGAAGTGCGGTCCTTGTGATGATCGTCGAGTTGCTCAACACCGCCGTCGAGGCGGCCATTGATCGCATCGGCCCCGAGTGGCACGACCTTTCCAAGCGCGCCAAGGACATGGGCAGCGCCGCGGTGCTGCTGTCGCTCATGCTCTGCGGGGGTATCTGGGCGGCGGCGTTGTGGCAACGCTTCATGTCATGAGCAGGCCTGCGGGCTGCGGCATGATGGCAGGATGAATCCTGAATTTTCGATCTGCGTGTATTGCGGCTCGCGCCCCGGCGAGCGTCCCGAGTTTTCCCAGGCCGCGCAAGCGGTCGGCCAATGGATCGGCCAACATGGCGGCCAACTGGTCTACGGCGGCGGCCGCACCGGCCTGATGGGCACGGTGGCCGAGGCCACCCGCCTCGCCGGCGGCCGCGTGGTCGGCATCATTCCCAAGGCGCTGGTCGATAAGGAACTGGCCAATCCGCTGTGCGACGAGCTGCATGTGGTCGACACCATGCACGAGCGCAAGGCCATGATGGGCGAGCGCGCCGACGCCTTCGTCGCCCTGCCGGGCGGCATCGGCACCTTCGAGGAACTGTTCGAGATCTGGACCTGGCGCCAACTCGGCTATCACGACAAGCCGACCGGCATCCTCAACACCGCCGGCTACTACGACGGCCTGCTGGGCTTCCTGGCGCACAGCGTGCGCGAGGGCTTCATGGGCGAATGGCAGATGGAACTGATCCGCACCGGCACCGACGTGCCCGAACTGCTCACGGCGCTGCGCGCCGAAGTGCCGCTCCACCCGCGCGAAGACCGACTCTCCGAAAACCTCTGATCCAAGCAGGCCCCGGGGCCCTTCCAGAAACACCGAGGAACCGGCGTTGCCGGGCCTCAGGTAGTGCCCCCGGTAGGGGGTAGGCGAAGCGACACGAAGTGCGCGCAGCCTGGGGGCGAGCTTTTTTAGACCGCGTTTTCGTTTTCTTCGCCGGTGCGGATGCGCACGATGCGCTCCACGCCCGTCACGAAAATTTTCCCGTCGCCTATCTTGCCGGTGCGCGCCGAGTTGACGATGGCCTCGATGCAGCGTTCCACATCGGCCTCGTTGACGACCACTTCGACCTTCATCTTGGGCAGGAAGTCGACCACGTATTCGGCGCCGCGGTAGAGCTCGGTGTGCCCCTTCTGGCGGCCGAAGCCCTTGACCTCGGTGACGGTCAGGCCGGTAACGCCCACTTCGGCCAAGGCCTCGCGCACGTCCTCGAGCTTGAAGGGTTTGACGATGGCGGTGATCTGCTTCATGGTTTTTGCGCTCCGGCGGTTTCGTTGAATTTGCTGGTGATAGGGTAACGCCAATCCTTGCCGAAGCTTCGGTGGGTGACCCGGATGCCTACTGGCGCCTGGCGCCGCTTGTATTCGTTGATCCTGATGAGCCGCGCAACCCGCTCGACCACCGCGCGGTCGTAGCCCGCGGCAATGATCTCGTCGATGCCCTCGTCGTCCTGCATGTAGCGTGCCAGGATGCCGTCGAGGATGTCGTAGGGCGGCAGGCTGTCCTGGTCGGTCTGATCGGGCCGCAGCTCGGCGCTGGGAGGCCGCGTGATGATCCGCTCGGGGATCGGCGCCATCCCCGTGCCGTACGGGTCGTGGGCGTTGCGCCATCGCGCCAGCGCAAACACGGTGGTCTTGAGCAGGTCCTTGATGACTGCGAAACCGCCCGCCATGTCGCCGTAGAGCGTGCAGTAGCCGGTGGCCATCTCGCTCTTGTTGCCCGTGGTGAGCACGATGGCGCCAAACTTGTTCGACAGCCCCATCAGCAGCGTGCCGCGGATGCGGGCCTGGATGTTTTCCTCCGCAGTGTCTTCGGGCCGGCCCTTGAATTCCTCTGCCAGCGCATCCTTGAAGGATTCGAAGGTGTGCTTGATCGAAATCTCGTCGTAGCGCACGCCCAGGCGGCCGGCCATGTCGCGCGCATCGATCCAGCTGATGTCGGCGGTGTAAGGCGAAGGCATCATCACCGCGCGCACCTTGTCCTTCCCTAGTGCATCGACCGCGACGGCGAGCACCAATGCGGAATCGATGCCGCCCGAAAGCCCCAGGATGGCGCCCGGAAAACCGTTCTTGCCGACGTAGTCGCGCACGCCCAGCACCAGTGCGTCCCAGAGCTGTGCCTCGGGATCGCGCGGGGGTGTGATGGCGGCGGGCTCGGCCACGAAGCCAACGCTGCCCTGTGGGGTGCGCTCCAGCTGCGCGAAGACCAGCTTCTCCCGGAAGCTCTCCGCCTGCATGGCGGTGGTGCCGTCGGCCTGCAGCGCGAACGAAGCGCCGTCGAACACCACCTCGTCCTGCCCGCCGACCAGGTGCGCATACACCAGCGGCAGCCCCACGGCACGCGCCCGGTCGGCCATGCGCGCGATGCGCTCGCCTTCCTTGCCCACGTGGTAGGGCGAGGCATTGATCACCGCCAGCATCTCGGCACCGCCTTCGCGGGCCAGCTCGGCCGGCTGGTCGAACCAGGCGTCCTCGCAGATCAGCAGACCGACCGAGACCCCGCCCGCCTCGAACACGCAGGTACCCTGCCCCGGCGTGAAATAGCGGCGCTCGTCGAACACCTGGTAGTTCGGCAGTTCGCGCTTGGCGTAGGTCTCGAGGATGCGTCCCTCCTTGATGACGCTGGCCGCGTTGTGGCGCATCTGCACCGCCACCGAGCGGCTGCGCAGGCTGCCGCCGGTCGGATGCCCCACCACCACGACCATGTCTTTGAGGTCGGCCAGAGCAGCGGCAATGCCTTTCACGGCATCATCACAGGCTTCGGTGAAGGCGGGACGGAGGAACAGGTCTTCCGCTGCGTAGCCGGCAATCGAGAGTTCGGGCGTCAACAAGAGACGCGCGCCCTGTGCATGGGCACGACGCGCGGCGTCGACGATCTTTTTCGCGTTGCCGGCGAGGTCGCCCACCACAAAATTGAGTTGCGCGATGGCGAGCTTGAGCGTCATACAGAAGGAAGAAAAAGGCTTGAACGATTATGTCATTCGGGTTCTGTCGTCGCCGTCGGACGTGAGCCCGGAAGCATGGAACGCGCTGCTGGCCGCCGAGGCCGAGCCCTCGCCCTTCATGCGCCACGAATACCTTGCGGCGCTGAACGACAGCCGCAGCGCCTCGCCGGACAGCGGATGGGTGCCGCAGTTCGTCACGCTGTGGCAAGGTGAGCAGTTGCAGGCGGCGTGCCCGTTCTACATCAAGGACCACTCCTACGGCGAGTACGTGTTCGACTGGGCCTGGGCCAACGCCTACGAACAGCACGGGCTGGCCTACTACCCGAAGGCCGTGGTCGCCGTGCCGTTCACGCCCGTGCCCGGCACGCGGCTGCTGGCGCACGACGCGCAGAGCCGCACATTGCTGGTGCAAGGGCTCGTCGCGCTGTGTAAACAGGAAGAACTGTCGTCGCTGCACCTGCTGTTCGGCGCCGAGGCGGACATCGCCGCCTGCGCCGAAGCCGGCCTGATGCTGCGCAACACCGTGCAATTCCACTGGACGAACACGGCATCCACGGCCGGCACCGGATACGCCGACTTCGACGCCTTCCTCGCCAGCTTGGCCCACGACAAGCGCAAGAAGATCCGCCAGGAGCGCCGCAAAGTGGCCGACGCGGGCGTGAGCTTCCGCTGGTCGCGCGGCGCCGACATCTCGAAGGCCGATTGGGATTTCTTCTACCGCTGCTACGAACGCACCTACCGCGAGCATGGCAACCCGCCCTACCTCACGCGCGACTTCTTCCGGCGCATGGCCAGCACCATGCCCGAGGCCTGGCTGCTGTTCGTCGCCGAGCGCAACGGCAAGCCGATGGCCGCCAGCCTGATCGCCCTTTCGACGCAACCCGACAAGCCGCTGGTTGCCTATGGCCGCTACTGGGGTGCGCTGGAGCGCGTCGACTGCCTGCATTTCGAGGCCTGCTACTACCAGCCGCTGGCCTGGTGCATCGAACATGGTGCCCAGCGCTTCGAGGGCGGCGCCCAGGGCGAGCACAAGATGGCGCGCGCGCTGATGCCGGTGAAGACCACCAGCGCCCACTGGCTGGCGCATCCCTCGTTCGCCGATGCGGTCGAGCGCTTCCTGGAGCGCGAGGGCGCGGGCATCGAGAACTACATGGACCACCTGGGCGAGCGCAGCCCCTTCAGGTCCGCCTGAGTTGCCATTCCGGGCTGCAATGAGGCCGGACTGCGGGCCTTGCACCCGCACGCGCCAGTTCGAACTGGAGCGGCCTACTTCTTGTAGGCGGCGATGCCGTCCAGGATTTCCTTCTTGGCCGCGTCGATGCCTTCCCAGCCCAGCACCTTGACCCACTTGCCGGCTTCCAGGTCCTTGTAGTGCTCGAAAAAGTGGCTGATGGCCTTCAGGCGCATCGGGTTCACGTCGTCGACCGACTTCCAGTGGCTGTAGATCGGCAGCACCTTGTCGGTGGGCACGGCAAGCACCTTGCCGTCGACGCCGGCTTCGTCTTCCATCATCAGGATGCCCAGGGGGCGGCACGGCACCACCACGCCCGGCAGCAGCGGGTACGGGGCAATCACCAGCACGTCGACCGGGTCGCCGTCGCCCGACAGCGTCTGCGGCACGTAGCCGTAGTTGGCCGGGTAGTACATGGCCGTCGTCATGAAGCGGTCGACAAAAATCGCACCGGATTCCTTGTCGACTTCGTACTTGATCGGATCGGCGTTCATCGGGATTTCGATCACGACGTTGAAGGCATCGGGGACGTTCTTGCCGGGGGAAACTTTGTCGAAGGACATGACGTTTTTCGAGTAGTTGAAAAGTATGAGAGGGATGGGGACAAACCCGGAGTTTACTTTCCGTGTCACCAGCCCGTCGCACACGCACTCGTTTTTGCCTGTAAATTGCAAGCGTTGGCCAATCGGCTCCGCACCCAGGTGCAGCGAGCTTCGAGGAAGCAACGCGGCGGAGAACATGGTCCCGTACGCGTTGCGCGCAGGGCTCATGCTGTCCGTCTCCACAAGTCACAACGAACGAATGGAGAAGCAAAGCATGATCGGCAACACCCCCCTGATACTGGCGATCGTCTGCGGCCTCGTGGCCGTGGCCTACGGTTTCTGGGCTCGAAGTTGGATTCTCGCGAAGGACCCGGGCAACGCCCGCATGCAGGAGATCGCGGCGGCCATCCAGGCCGGCGCCTCGGCCTACCTCGCCAAGCAGTACAGCACCATCGCCATCGTGGGCGTGGTGCTCGCCATCCTCATCGCCATCTTCCTCGACCTGACCACGGCGGTCGGCTTCATCGTGGGTGCGGTGCTCTCGGGTGCCTGCGGCTTCATCGGCATGAACGTGTCGGTGCGCGCCAACGTGCGCACGGCGCAGGCGGCCACGCACGGGATCGGCCCGGCGCTCGACGTCGCGTTTCGCGGCGGCGCCATCACCGGCATGCTGGTGGTGGGCCTGGGCCTGCTGGGCGTGTCGGTCTTCTACTGGGTGCTGGCCGCCGGCGGCATTCCGGCCGGGGCCCACGGCCTCTCGGCCCTCCTCAATCCGCTGATCGGCTTTGCCTTCGGCTCCTCGCTGATCTCGATCTTCGCGCGGCTGGGCGGCGGCATCTTCACCAAGGGCGCCGACGTCGGTGCCGACCTGGTGGGCAAGGTCGAAGCCGGCATTCCCGAAGACGATCCGCGCAACCCGGCGGTGATCGCGGACAACGTGGGCGACAACGTCGGCGACTGCGCCGGCATGGCGGCCGACCTGTTCGAGACCTACGCCGTGACGCTCATCGCCACCATGGTGCTGGGCGCGCTGATGGTTACCGCGGCCCCCACCAACGCGGTGCTGTATCCGCTGGCACTGGGCGGCGTGTCGATCATCGCGTCGATCATCGGCTGCTTCTTCGTGAAGGCGTCGCCGGGCATGGTCAATGTGATGCCGGCGCTCTACAAGGGCCTGGCGGTGGCGGGCGTGCTGTCGCTGATCGCGTTCTGGTTCGTCACCAGTTGGCTCATTCCCGACAACGCGATCGCTGCGAGCGGCAGCCAGCTCAAGCTGTTCGGCGCCTGCTTCGTCGGCCTTGCGCTGACGGCCGCCCTGGTGTGGATCACCGAGTACTACACCGGCACGCAGTACAAGCCCGTGCAGCACATCGCGCAGGCCTCGACCACGGGCCACGGCACCAACATCATCGCGGGCCTGGGCGTGTCGATGCGCTCGACAGCGTGGCCGGTGATCTTCGTGTGCATCGCGATCCTGGCTTCCTACTCGCTCGCCGGCCTGTTCGGCATTGCGGTGGCCGCGACCTCGATGCTGAGCATGGCCGGCATCGTGGTGGCGCTCGACGCCTACGGCCCCATCACGGACAACGCCGGCGGCATCGCCGAGATGAGCGAACTGCCCGACAGCGTGCGTGCCGTAACCGACCCGCTCGACGCGGTCGGCAACACCACCAAGGCAGTGACCAAGGGCTACGCCATCGGCTCTGCCGGCCTCGCCTCGCTGGTGCTCTTTGCCGACTACACCCACAAGCTGGAGAGCTTCGGCCAGGCCATCAGCTTCAACCTGAGCGATCCGATGGTGATCGTCGGCCTCTTCATCGGCGGCCTGATCCCCTACCTCTTCGGCGCGATGGCGATGGAAGCCGTGGGCCGCGCGGCCGGTGCGGTGGTGGAAGAAGTGCGCCGGCAGTTCCGCGACATCCCCGGCATCATGGAAGGCACCGGCAAGCCCGAATACGGCAAGGCCGTGGGCATGCTGACCGGCGCGGCCATCAAGGAAATGATGATTCCGTCGCTGCTGCCGGTGCTGGTGCCGATCGTGGTCGGCCTGGTGCTCGGGCCGAAGGCGCTGGGCGGGCTGCTGATGGGCACCATCGTCACGGGCCTGTTCGTCGCCATCAGCATGTGCACCGGCGGCGGCGCCTGGGACAACGCCAAGAAGTACATCGAGGACGGCCACTTCGGCGGCAAGGGCAGCGAGACGCACAAGGCCGCCGTCACCGGCGACACCGTGGGCGACCCCTACAAGGACACCGCCGGCCCGGCCGTGAACCCGCTGATCAAGATCATCAACATCGTGGCGCTGCTCATCGTGCCGCTGGTGGTGAAGTTCCATGCCGGCGATGCGGCAGCGGCCGTGCCAGCGAAGGTCGAGATGCCGCCGGCCGCGACGGCACCTGCCGCAATGGCGCCGTCGACCCCATCCACGCCTGCCGCGGCGGTCGCCTCAGGCGCCGTATCGGCCGCCGAAGCTGCCGCAGTAAAGGTCGAGAACGGCGTCGTGAAGTTCTATTTCGCAAGCGCCAGCGCCGAAATCGCGCCCAACGCCAAGGAGGCACTGGCCGACGTCATCAAGGCCGTGCAGAGCGGCAGCACCGTGCTCGTGAGCGGCTACCACGATGCCAGCGGCGACCTCGCGAAAAACGCCGAACTCGCCAAGCAGCGCGCAATGGCGGTGAGCGATGCGCTCAAGGCCGCCGGCGCGCCTGCGGACAAGATCGAACTCGCCAAGCCCGAGCAATCGCAAGCCGACGGGTCTCCCACCGAAGCTCGCCGCGTCGAAGTGAAAGTAAAGTCCTGAAATGCCCACGCCCGAACGACTCGAATCATTCATCGCCGCCGTCGAGGGCGGCGCGCACGCCAAGGCCATCGAGGATTACTACACCGAAGATGCCACCATGCGCGAGAACCAGGCCGAGCCGCGGCGCGGCCGCGGCACGCTGGTGGCGCAGGAAACCGCCGTGCTCGCCCGCACCGAGATGGTGGTCTCCACCTGCGTGCGGCCGGTGCTGGTGAATGGCGACCATGTGGCCATCCATTGGATCTTCGAGTTCACGTTCAAGGGCGGCAGCAGGATGCGCATGGAGGAGATCGCCTGGCAGCGCTGGGAAGGCAATTGCATCGCGGAAGAGCAATTCTTCTACGACCCCGCGCAGAAAAAGCCGGGCTGAACGCTTCCGCGCAACGCCGACCTGAGCCTCGAGCTCTAGCGCCCGCTCTCGGCCGCCACGGCCCGCACCAGCCGCGTGGCGGGCGCCACCAGTTCGCGCAGGTCGCCTGCTCGATCCTGCTCGATGGCCTGCAGCACCAGTTCGTTGATGCCGCCGACCACCGTCATCGCCATCTGTCCCGACAGGTGCACACCGGGGTCTTCCGCGCCGGCACTGCCGCTGTTGATCGCCACCTGGATGAAGTTGGCGATCTCGTCGTTCACCCTGCGCCGCACCACGAGGCCGGGCATGCCGAGCCCCAGGATCTCGACGAACAGCGTGCGCAGCAGCACAGGGTCTTGCGCGAGGTAATCGAAGTACGCGGTCATGGCCTGCTCCACCTGCGCATGCCAGGGCTGCACCGGATCGAAGGCCTCGCTCACCGCCTGCAGCGCGCGCCGGCTGGCGGTCTCGTAGAGCGCGATCAGGCACTCGGTCTTGGTGCTGAAGTGTTCGTAGAAGGTGCGGCGCGACACGGCGGCCTCGCGCACGATGTCGGCGATGGTGGTTTCGGCGTAGCCCTTGGCTGCCACGGCATGCGCCATGCCTTGCAGCAGGCGCGTGTAGTGCTCGCTTCCGATGCCGTCGGCTGACCTGGCAGGGACGGCTGTTTCGATGGTTTCACTCATGAACGGCACATTTTCCTACGTCACGGTACTTGACAGTACCAATCTTCGATTGCACCATGGAAGCATGCCGGTACGAAGATGTACCAACTATTTCCATCCCGCGCTTTTTCCGAGGCTTGTTTTTCATGACTGATCTCGTGGTCCGCCGCCTTCTGATCGATCTGCAATCGCCCTTTGCCCGCGACTGGTGCGGCGGCGACGCATTCTCGACCGCTTTCTTCAACGCCCTGTCGATGAGCTTCCCCTTCGGCGAGCAATTCTTCATCGACGCGGTTCGCGATGCCGTTGCCACGCTGCCGACGGAAGTGCAGGAAAAGCACCGCGCCGACTTGCGCGGTTTCATCGGCCAGGAAGCCACGCACCGGCGCATTCATTCGCTCTTCAACAACCACTTGGAAAGCCAGGGCCTGGTGGATGGCTGGACGGCGCGCGCGGGCAAGCGCCTGGCGCTGATGGAAGACGCCGATCCGCGCCACGCGCTGGCGGTGACGGCGGCCACCGAGCACTTCACGGCGCTGTTCGCCGAATGGCTGCTGGCCCACCCCGAGATCCTCGACGGCGCCGAGCCCCGGCTGCGCACGATGTGGCTGTGGCACAGCGCCGAAGAACTGGAACACAAGAGCGTGGCCTTCGACATCTACAAGGCCACGGGCGGCTCCGACGAATGGCGCACGCGCTGGTTCCGCCGCGTTACGGCAATGTTCCTGGGCGACCTGATGCACCAGACCATCGACAACCTGCGCCGCGAAAAGCAACTGTGGAAATGGTCGACCTGGAAGAGCGCCGCACGCATCCTGCTGAGCCGCGACGGCCTGCTGCGCGGCAACCTGGCCGGCTGGCGTAGCTACCTGCGCCCGGACTTCCATCCGATACAGCAGGACAGCAGCCTCTCGGTGCGCTGGCTGGAGGACAACCGCGCGCAGTACACGCCCATAGGCACGGCACCCGAAGCAGCGGCCGCGGGTTGACCGGCAAGAAGGCTCAATAGAAGTTGGCGCGTTGCGGCGCACCGCCGCCGACCTGCTGGTGTTCGGGGCGCAGCGCCAGGTCGTGCAGGGTGTCGAAATCGGACGGAGCGTCCGGCACGCGCATCACCATTTCCAGTTCGTGCATCGAGGTGACCCAGCGGCCGGCCGGCGATTCGGCAGGCTCGTCGTTGGCGAACACGCCGTCGCGAATATAGAGGGTCTCGCCCTCGGGGCGCTCGGCATGCAGTTCGATCAGGCGTGCGATCGAGAAGTTGTACGTCACGAGCTTCTCGCGCGTCTTGCGGTCCTTGCCGCCGCAATTGAACGAGCCTTCCGCGGCAATGACGATGCAGGAGCCGTCCACGCCCCCGTCCATCTCGATCTCGTTGCCCGAGCGCCAGATGGCGTTGGGCAGTCGCACGCGCACCTTGTCGATCACGAGGTCGCGCTGCTTGTTGAGGCTGCCCAGAGGGGGCACCAGCGAACGCAACTGCCGCAGCCGCTCGGCGAAGTTGTCGTCCATCAGGAATTCGACGTGGTGGGTGGCGCTGCCGGAGGAGCGCTTGACCACCTGGATGACCACGTGGCGCGACTTAGCCATGGCAGAACCCCTTTGCAAGCGTTGAATTCCATGTCCCGCGAGGGGCGTCGACGGCGTGGCTGCAATTCATTGGAAATCGGCTACAAATTAGAACTTTTGAATTCATGCAATTACTTGCATCATTTGTGTCTAACTGTATAGCGATTGGCAACAATGTGGAAGGCCAATCCGTGACTTATGCACGCGGAAATGTCTCCAAAATGCCTCCCCGATGTGCTAGCAGGAGTCATTCCACCGGATTCGGTCAACCCCCTATTCGAGGGATTCGTCGAGCGCCTTGCAGGAAGGGGCGCAAACGGTCTGGGACTTGCCCAGCACCTGACGGGTGCGCAGCTGCGAGCGCACGCGGTGCTTGCCGCACATGAAGCACGACATGGTCGCGCCACTGAACGACGCCGAGGCGCGGAACGGCGAACCGGGCGTTTTCGATTTGTAACGCAGGCCGTCCGCCACCACCGCCGTCTTCACTTCACCCTTCGCCATGCGTCTTGTCCTTGCTGTTCGGTTCGGCACGGCGTATCGCGCGTGCAATGGCTTCCCGGGCACTGGCTTCAGCAGCCAGGGAAGCGTCCAACGCCGAGCGGCAAAGCCCGGCGTGCTGGTAATTGAGGTTCTCGTACACCTCGGCCGCGGCCGGATAAGCATCGAGCAGACGGCCGAGTTCGGCGCCCTGCTCGACATCCTCGAACTCATGCACGAGGTGTTCGACCACGGAACGGTACTGCTCTGCGCCAACGGGCACAGCGCTGTGTTCAAGCTTTTCCAGCAGTTGTGCCAACACGTGGGTCACTGCCAGATCGGTCTTGGGAGACGGATTATCGGTCGTGTTCATGGTTCGCATCTGGGGGCAGCATACGCCTATGCAAGTGGCTGCTCGCACGGGGAGGTCTCTGGCGCCCCGGTTTCCTGGGCCGCCTGCATCCGCTGGAGCAGGCTGTGCAGCATTTCGGTGGACAACCCGTGGATCACCAGCCGATGCCCCGCCCGCAAGGTCGACAGGGGCACGAGCGGGTGCTTGTTGTTGACCAGAATGAGGTGTTCGGGCGCGGCCAGGATCGTGGCCGCGTAGATGCCGATGGTTTCGTCCAGCTGCAGGGAGTTGGCGGCACGCCAAAAATCGTTGTCCGTCAGCATCAGCTGGTAAAGCGGCGTAAAAAGCTCGATCGCGCTTTGCAGGTCGAGAAAATTGAGCTTTCCCCGGGGCATGTCTTCCAGCCGCGGACCGGGCTCCCTGATCATCGAGAAATCGGCCTGTTCCGCCTTGCACAGCGCCACGCCCTTGTCGCGCAGCGCCTTGTTTAGCCGGATCACGAAGTTGAACAGGTTCAGGTCGTGCTTCAGGAACATCTCGTCCTTCAGCGCGTCGATGTCGGCCGGCTCCAGCGGGCTCGTCGCCACCGGGGCCGGCGAGTTTCGCCCGATGAAGGCCAGCACCTGCGAGCCCAGGTGAAAGTGCCGCAGGATCAGCCAATTGGCCTCCGGCGAAACAAAGCGCTTCAGCCCCCAGGCGAGAAGTCGGTGCAGCAACATCGAATGCGACCAGTTGCGCGGCACGAACACCTTCACGATCTGGATCAGGATGATCGTCAGCCGCGCGATCGGCCGCAGGAACGGCAGCAGGTACTGGCGCGAGGCCGAACTCGAATCGGCCAGCCACGCGGCCTTGACGTCATCGGGCAGCGGCGTGCTCTGGTCGAGGTACAGCGCCAGCCAGGGGCTGGGGTCGCGCTCGTCGTGCGCCTGGGTCAGGAAATCAGGTGTTCGGTCCATGGGGGCTGCGTTCGGTGATGTGCTGGAACTGCATCAGGTACAGCGCGGCCGTGTGGCGCGCGGTGTCGGCAATCTGTCGGGCGGCGCGGGCC
The DNA here is from genome assembly GCF_001425205.1 of Variovorax sp. Root411. Lineage (GTDB taxonomy): Bacteria > Pseudomonadota > Gammaproteobacteria > Burkholderiales > Burkholderiaceae_C > Variovorax. The sequence goes on along the minus strand of NZ_LMDW01000016.1, from coordinate 94,497 downwards.
TGCCCTTCCACGGCCATGACCATTTCGACCGCCGTGAGCCAGCGGCTCAGGTGATGCTCGTCGTTATGGCCGTGGTACTCGAGGAAGCGGAAGGCATCGGGCGGCAGCTTCAGGCTGGCCTTGAGCAGCGGCAGCAGCGCCGGCACGATGCGCTGGCCCGTGCCCTCGATGATGTAGATCGCGCCCAGCAGCCCGATCGGGTCGCGCGTGGCGGCCAGGCCATGCAGGTAGGCATTGAGCGCCTCGCCGCCGGGGTTGCGGCGCAGGTCCTCGATTTTCTCGACCGTGCCACCGGCGTTGCGGTAGTCGCTGAAGAGGATGTTGAAGTCGTTCTGCTCCTCCCCCGCGTGCACGCCGATCAGCGAGGCCAGCACCTGGTACGGCTCGCTCAACGAGGCGGCGCCTTCGCGCATCCACAGGCTGCCTTCGCGCACCTGGGGCACCCATTGCCCCATCCAGTTCAGGTAGTCGGGCACGGCAAAGCGGCGCTCGCGGATCTGGCGGACCAGCGGCGTGCGCCAGACGCGGGAGCGGTAGTCGTGCCAGATGGCGGCCAATTCGGTCAACAAGGCGCCGAGGCCGTCGGGTGCGGCGGCCGGGTCGTGCGGGGGCGCGATCACGAGGTCGTCGTCGGGCGCCGCCGCCGCGCGCGGCGCGACGACCACCGGCACGGCATCGACCGCCTCCACTTCGAGCAGCATGTACGCTGCCATGAAGCGCCCCGACTCCGGCACGTAGCAGAAGATCTGCTCGCCGGGCTTCAGCGCCTTGGTGTGCAGGAATTCGGCCAGCATCACGAGGATCGACGCTGCGCCGGTGTTGCCACGCCATGCGAGGTTGCTCCACCAGCGTTCGCGCGGGATCGACAGGTCGGCCTTGGCCATCAGGTCCTCGACCACCGGAATGAATTTTTCGGACGAGTAGTGGCACAGGAAGTGATCGACCCGCTTCGGATCGACCCACCCGTCGCGCACCAGCCCCGCGTACTCGTGGATGCCGATGTCGAACAGGTGCGGCAGCAGGCGGATGTCCTGGCGCAGCGATAGCGCACCCGCAGCTTCGGCCTCGGCCCAGGAACCGAAATCGAGGTGGCCGCGTGCCCGGTCTTCGGTCAGCCCGAGCTGCATGCACACCGGATAGTCGCCCGAGAAGGCGCGCTGGTGCACCCACTTCAGCTTCAGCCGCAGCCCCGGTGCGCCGGCCAGTGCGGGCGTACCGTCGGACAGCAGCAAGGCGCCCGCGCCATCGGACAGCATCCAGCGCAGGAAGTGCGAGTCGAAGTCGGTCTCGTAGCCACGCGCCGCGAAGCGCGAACGCTTGAACAGGCGTGACGGCATCTCGCTCGCCACCGCCATCGCCGAACGATGAGCGCCCAGTTCGATGCCCTGCGCGGCAGTCTGGATCGCCGACACGCCGGCCGCGCAGATGCCGTGCACCGAGTGCGTCTCCATCGGCTGCGCGGCCAGTTCGCCCTGGATCATGTTGGCGAAGCCCGGCATCAGCGTGTCGCCGCCCGACGAGCCGCTGGCCAGCAGCGACACGCGCGACAGCTCCGCCCCACCCCGCCGCAGGCAGTCGCGGATGGCACCGGCCGCCAGTTGCGCATTGGTGTGGCGGGTCACGCCTTCCTCGTCGATGGCGTAGTGCCGCGTGAGGATGCCGTTCTCCGCCAGGATGCGCCGCTTGATGCGCTCCGACATGCGGTTGAGCGGCGCGATGTAGACGTCCATACGGTCGTTGGGAATGGGCTCGCCCGGCATAAAGTAGCCGGCGCTTTCGAGGTAGACGCGTTGAAATGAGACGGGCATGGTTCAGTTGATGGATGAATCGGGAGGCATCAGCGGGCGGCTGCGAAAACGCGGCCACACGGCCCCCAGCAGGAACACCCGCACCATGTACGGCACCAGCCCGCCCTCGTTGAGCACGGGGTCCACCTGCGCGCGGTAGCGCGTGCGATGCAGGCGGGTGAGCTCGGACCAATGGGCATGCGGGTTCTCGTGGTGTGCGGTGTGCAGGCCGATGTTGAACAGCAAGGGGTTCACCAGCCCCTCGAAATTGCGGGCGTAGTTCAGCCGGCTACCCGGGGTATCGCCCTGCGCCTCCTTGCGAGGCGCCTTCCGGCCGTCGGCATGTGCGTGCTGGAGGTAGTTGGTCGCCAGCAGCCAGTGCAGGCCATGCAGCTGGGGCGCAATGACGAAGACCAGTGCCTTGCGCCAATCGAGCGCCAGCAGTACTGCCCAACTGGCCAGCCACAGCACGTACTGCGCCATGCAGTAGCGCCACGCGCCGCGCCTATGCAGCCGCAGCCGAGCAAGCCACGCGAAGAACACCGGCATCAGCACCCACACCGCCTGGAACGGATGCAGCAGGTAACCCCGCAGGTGGTTGGTGTCGCCGCCGAAGCGGTAGGTGCGCGCCACGTCCTTCGGCCCGTGCCGATGCCGGTGATGGTTGGCCACGTGCGCAGGCCAGAACACGAAGGTGGGGTGCCCCTGCAGCAGCGTGATCCAGAAGTCCGTCAGCCGGTTCATGCGGCGCCCGCGCCACATGCGCAGATGCACATGGTTGTGATGGATCACGCCGACGCCGAGCGTCAGGAGCAGCGTCAGCCCATACAACAGGACATCGAAGCCGTGGAACCACTGCCACGCAGCCAGCACAGGCAACGCGACGAGATAGGCAAGGCTCTGCCAGTCGCGCCAGTGACGCAGCCGCGGCAGGTGGCGACTCGCGTCAGGCCGTGGTTGCGCCATGCTTCTTGCGGTAGGCCCGGAGAATCGGCTCGGCTGCATCGGCCGCGACACGCGTTCCGAACAGCCGGTCCATGAACGTGAATTGAAATCCGTAGTTGCCGTTGTGCACGGCGTGGTGCAGATGGTGCCGGCGGCTCGCCGCGAACCAGTTGCTGTACGACACGCCCGTGAAGAAGTCGTAGTTCGAATGCCCGATGCAGTTGAAGAACAGGCTGAACACCGGCACCGCCGCCAGCGACCAGAAACTGAAGTCGTGCACCACCATCGGCAGCAGGATCACGTTGCCGAGCATCAGCGCCTCGACGGGATGAAAGCTGTAGGTGGCCCAAGGCGTGGTCACGAACGAGCGGTGGTGCGGTCCGTGAAAGCGCCGCAGCCAGCGCGTATGCAGCAGCCGGTGGTTGATCCAGAAATGCACGTCGTTCCAGAAAGCCAGCGCGACGATCTCGACCGCGATCTGCCGCCACCCCGCATCGCCGTCGAGCCGCGCCCAGCCCAGCTGCAGCAGCCCCCATGGAAACACCATGCCCAGCCCGAAGATCAGCACCGACACGCCCGACTGCCCCAGCTCGCGCTGCAGTTGCCCCGGCTGCAACGGCCGCGGATCGAGTTCGCGCCCGAGGCCCAGCGCCGGCAGCACGCAGTTCGTCAACAGCCAGGTGATGCCGCCGAAGCCGAGATAGATGCCGCCGAAAAAAAGTACGCCCCACAGCATGACCTGCGGGGCGGACAACGAGGTGAAGGTCTGCGCCATCCCCCGAGGCTACAACAGCATCTCGGGAACGATCGGCGCGATGAGCATGTTGTAGAAGCGCTGGAAGAAGCCCGACTCGGGCTCCGAGGTCAGGATCATTTCCTTCTCGCCATCGCTCGTCAGCCACTCCAGCGTGCCGGTGCCCTTGGCCAGCCGCAGCCGGTAGGAGTTCTGCAGCTTGCTGATGTTGATGACGCGCAGCATCTCGCGCGCCAATTGCGGGCTGTCGACCACCACGCCCATCTCGGTATTCTGGCTGGCCGAGCGCGGGTCCAGGTTCATCGAGCCGATGAAGATGCGTGTCTTGTCGATCGCAGCGGTCTTGGCATGCAGCCGGCCGAGCGACTTGCCGAACATGCCGAAGCGCTCACCCGCGCTGGTGCGCTGCGGGCTCAGTTCGTAGAGGTCGGCGCCGCTTTCGAGCAGCCGCTGGCGATAGCGCGCATAGCCGGTGTGCACCAGCGGCTCGTCGTTGGCGGCCAGAGAATTGGTCAGCAGCGTGAGCTTGACCTTGCGCCTGGCCAGGTCCTCGAAAGCCTCCATGCCGCGCTCGCCCGGCACCAGGTACGGCGAGGTCAGGTCAACCTCGGTCTTGGCGTCGAGCAGCAGCGCCCAGACCTTCATCGTCACACTGGTGGCGATGGCCTGGTCGGCGGACATGGTCGCGGGCTTGGTGGGCGGGTCGGCGATGGCGCGGGCCTCGCCCCACAGCAGGCCCATGCGGCCGCCGTCGAGCTCCTCGGCAATGGGCCCGTAGCCGAGGACGTCGGACGGCGGCAGCACGATCTTCGGCGGCGGTGCGGCCATGCCCACCCAGCTGTCGAAATCGGCGCCGTTCGGCTTGCGGCCACCCTCGCCCGTGACGATGTCGGCAATCGGCCAGACCTGCACGCTGTTCCAGTAGGCGTCGAAGATCGATTCGAGCTGCGGCACCACCTTGCCGATCACCAGCGCGTCCATGTCGATGAAGTTCTGCGCCTCGCTGAGCACGAAATACTCTTCGGCGATGTTGCGCCCGCCCACCACCGCCATCACGCCATCGGCAATGAAGAGCTTGTTGTGCATGCGGTGGTTGAGCCGCGAAATCTCCCACGGCGACGCCGCGAAGCGCGACAGGAAGCCGTTGCGCCCGCAGCAGAACGGGTTGAACAGGCGCACGTCGACATTGGGCGTCTCGGACAGTGCCAGCAGCAACTGCTGGCTCTTGACGGTGTACAGGTCGTCCACCAGCACCCGCACCTTCACGCCGCGCATCGCCGCCTCGCGCAGCGTGCGCAGCAGCAGTCGGCCGACGGCGTCGTTCTCGAGCTGGTAATACTGCACCACCAGCGAACGCTGGGCCCGCTGGGCCAGCTGGATGCGTGCGTCGAGCGAGTACACGCCCAGCGGCATCAGCCTGAAGCCCGAGTGCTCGCCGGGCGGCGTGGACGCGGCGGCGATCTTCGCGAGCATGGTCGACGAGTCGGCAGAGGTGGCAAATTCCGCGGGCCGTTCCCGCGCCGGCGGAAGCGAACCGCAGGCGCCGAGCGCCGCGATCAGGGCGCCGGCGAGCGCGAGGCGCAGGAGCGAGAGGCAGGCGTTCATGATGGTGCTTCCATGGCGTGTTTCTTCCCCGTCGTTTCTTCAATTGTTCTGCTCAATACGCGGGCCGGCCTGCACCGGTTTCAAGGGCCCCTTTTGGCGATGCCCGGCCTAGAATTCGATCCACATCGCTGCGGAGTTACATCATGGCCCGTTCGCACCTCCATCGCATCGCCTGGATGACGGTTTTTTCAGCCCTGGCGCATCCCGCCTGGGCCGCCCTGGACATCGGCGACCCCGTGCCGAAGTTCACCGCCAACGCCGCCCTGGGCGGCAAGACCTTCCGCTATTCGCTGGCCGACGCGCTCGCCAAGGGGCCGGTGGTGTTGTACTTCTTTCCGGCGGCCGATTCCAACGACTGCTCGATCGAGGCCCACGCCTTCGCCGAAGCCGTGGACCAGTTCGCCGCACTGGGCGCCAGCGTGATCGGCGTTTCGGCGGACGACATCGGCACCTTGTCGAAGTTCTCGGTCAAGTCCTGCCAGAGCCGCTTTCCGGTGGCGTCGGACGAGGGCAAGACCGTGATCCAGGGTTTCGACGCGCTGATGCAGACGCGGCCCGACTTCGCCAACCGCCTGTCGTACGTGATCTCGCCGGACGGCAAGGTCGCCTACTACTACCAGAATCTGAATCCGGACAAGCATGTGGAGCGCACGCTGAATGCGGTGAAGGCGCTGCCGAAGGCCGGCGCGGCCAAGTAAGGATTGCGGGCCGCAGGGCCATGGGATTCGCGCGCTTCGCGCAAAATCCGCCCATGCAGCTCAACTACATCGCCAACGCGCACGTCCCGTCCTCTTCCGGCCGCACCCTGCCCGTCATCGACCCTTCCGACGGCCAGGTTTTCGACGAAATCCAGCGCAGCAACGCGGCCGATATCGACTCCGCCGTGCGCGCCGCACGCGACTGCTTCGAGGGCGTCTGGCATAAGGTCAGCGCGGCCGACCGTAGCCGCCTGCTCTACAAGCTCTCGCAGAAGATCGCCGAGCACGTCGACGAGCTCGCGCTGATCGAGCAGCGCGACTGCGGCAAGCCCGTGAAGCAGGCGCGCGCCGACGCCGTGGCGCTGGTGCGCTATTTCGAGTTCTATGCCGGCGCCTGCGACAAGCTGCACGGCGAGACCATCCCCTACCAGGACGGCTACAGCGTCTTCACCTGGCGCGAGCCGCATGGCGTCACCGGCCACATCATTCCGTGGAACTACCCGATGCAGATCTTCGGGCGAAGCGTGGGCGGCGCCCTGGCGGCCGGCAACGTGTGCGTGGTGAAGCCGGCCGAAGACGCCTGCCTCTCGCTGATCCGCGTGGCGCAACTCGCGGCCGAAGTCGGCTTTCCGGCCGGCGCGCTCAATATCGTGGCGGGCTACGGCCATGAAGTGGGGGACGCGCTCGCTCGTCACGAGGGCATCGACCACATCAGCTTCACCGGCAGCCCGAAGATCGGCACGCTGATCCAGCAGGTGGCGGCCGAGCGGCACTGCCCGGTCACGCTGGAGCTGGGCGGCAAGAGTCCGCAGATCATCTTTGCGGACGCCGACCTGGACGCGGCCATTCCCGTGGTCATCAATGCCATCGTGCAGAACGCCGGGCAGACCTGCTCGGCCGGCTCGCGGGTGCTGATCCAGCGCGACATCTACGAACCGCTGCTGGAGCGCCTGGGCCATGCCTTCGAGGCGCTGCGCGTCGGTCCCGCGGCCATGGACCTCGACGTGGGCCCGCTGATCCGCCAGACGCAGCAGCAGCGCGTATGGGACTTCTTGAGCGATGCGCAGCATGCCGGCATCCCGATGGTGGCGCAAGGCATCGTGGTCGACGAAGCGCCCGAGACCGGCTTCTACCAGGCGCCCACCCTGCTGCGCGACGTGCCGGTGAATCACCGGCTCGCACAGGAAGAGGTGTTCGGCCCGGTGCTGGCAGCCATGGCCTTCGCCGACGAAGACGAAGCCGTGGCGCTTGCCAACGCCACGCAGTTCGGCCTGGTCGCCGGCGTGTGGACCACCGACGGATCGCGCCAGTTCCGCATGGCCAGGCGCGTGAGGAGCGGCCAGGTGTTCATCAACAACTATGGCGCGGGCGGCGGGGTCGAGCTGCCGTTCGGTGGCGTGAAATCCTCGGGCTACGGCCGCGAGAAGGGTTTCGAGGCCCTCTACGGATTCACCACGCTCAAGACTGTCGCCGTCAAGCACGGCTGAGGCCAAGGCCGGCCAGCAGCCGCCCAAGTACAAAACGCTTTGCAGAACATTGACCTGGGACATGGTTTGTGCGGCGGCGATCAAGTAGCCTGAGGTTCACAGGCCCTTGGGCCGTGGCGCAAAATCGGACCCGCTTCATGAAAAACAGCAGCAATACCGTCATTCCGATCTCCACGATCGGCCGCGCACGCCCCGCCGTGGCCGTGCCGGACGTCGCCGTGCCCGCCACGGGGGTGCTGCTCGACCGCCTGGGCCGGCCCATGACCGACCTGCGCATCAGCGTGACCGACCGCTGCAACTTCCGCTGCAGCTACTGCATGCCGAAGGACGTGTTCGACAAGGACTACAAGTACCTGCCGCACAGCGCGCTGCTGAGCTTTGAAGAGATGACGCGGCTGGCCCGCCTGTTCGCCGCGCACGGCGTGCGCAAGATCCGCCTGACCGGCGGCGAGCCGCTGCTGCGCAAGAACATCGAAGGCCTCATCGAACAACTCGCCGCGATCCGCTCGCCCGCCGGCGAGCCGCTGGCGCTGACGCTCACCACCAACGGCTCGTTGCTCGCGCGCAAGGCCTCCGGGCTCCGGGCCGCAGGCCTGCAGCGCGTGACCGTGAGCCTGGACAGCCTCGACGACGCCGTGTTCCGCCACATGAACGACGTCGACTTTCCGGTGGCCGACGTGCTGGCCGGCATCGACGCGGCGCTGGCCGCCGGCCTCGGTCCCATCAAGGTCAACATGGTCGTCAAGCGCGGTACCAACGAGCAGGAAATACTGCCGATGGCTCGCTACTTCCGCACGCACCTCGGCGGCAAGGTGGTGCTGCGCTTCATCGAATACATGGACGTGGGCGCCACCAACGGCTGGCGCATGGACGAGGTGCTGCCCTCGGCCGACGTCATCGCTCGCATCCATGCCGAATTCCCGCTGGTACCGCTGGAAGCCGCCACGCCCGGCGAGACCGCCCAGCGCTGGGCCTATGCCGACGGCGGGGGCGAGGTCGGCGTGATCAGCAGCGTGACGCAGGCCTTCTGCCACGACTGCAGCCGCGCACGCTTGTCGACCGAAGGCAAGCTGTACCTCTGCCTCTTCGCCAGCGCCGGCCATGACCTGCGCCCGCTGCTGCGCGGCACCGCGAGCGACGACGACATCGCCTCGGCCATCGGCCACATCTGGCAGGGCCGCGCCGATCGGTATTCCGAGCTGCGCGCCCTGCGCGGGCCCGACAACGACAGCGGCGATGCCGGCGGCAAAGCCCCGCGCCGCGTCGAGATGAGCTACATCGGCGGATGACGCAGGCGGTCGCCATGCCCGCGCACGCCTTCATCGCGCCCGTCGACATCACGGGGCTTCTGCTGGCCGGCGGACGCGGCTCTCGCATGGGCGGGGTCGACAAGGGGCTGCAGCTTTTCAACGGCGAGCCGCTGGCTCTGCATGCGATACGGCGGCTGGGGTCGCAGGTCGGCCAGCTCATCGTCAATGCCAACCGCAACCTCGCCGACTACGAAGCCTTCGGCGTGCCGGTGTGGCCCGACAGCCTCGCGGACTATCCGGGGCCGCTCGCGGGCTTTCTCACCGGGTTGGAGCACTGCACGACACCCTGGCTGTTGACCGTGCCTTGCGACACACCGCTGTTTCCGCCAGACCTCGCCGCCCGGCTCGCCGAAGCGGTGGCCGCCGATGATGCAGAGATCGCGATGGTCAACGCCCCCGAAATCTCCGAAGGCGAGGCGGTGCTGCGCCTCCAACCCGTCTTCTGCCTGCTGCGCGCCGACCTGCGCGAGAGCCTGCAGCGCTACACCGAAGCCGGCGGCCGCAAGGTCCACGCGTGGACCGCGCAGCACCGCACAGTGCACGTGCCCTTCAACCGCCCCGGCGACGCGCCCGACGCTTTCTTCAACGCGAACACCCTGGCCGAACTGCACGCCCTCGAAAACCGATGAGCCGCATCGCAGACATTGCCTCCGCCCTTTCGGGCTACGACGCCGCCATCGACCTGAGCGTCGAGGCCGTCCACGCCTTTCTCGCGCAACTGACGGCCTCGGCCGTCGTCACGCAACGCGAGAGCGTCTCCTTGCTCGAAGCCCTCGGCCGCGTGCTGGCCGAAGACATCGTCTCGCCTATCAGCGTGCCGCCGCACGACAACTCCGCCATGGACGGCTACGCCTTCGACGGCGCGGTGCTGCCCCAGGACGCGCCCATCGACGTCTCGGTCACGCTGCGCGTGGCGGGAACGGCGCTGGCCGGGGCCGCCTGGCGCGGCGCGCTGGGCCCGGACGATGCGGTGCGCATCATGACCGGCGCCATGATGCCGGCGGGCCTCGACACCGTCGTGCCGCAGGAGTTCTGCAAGGTCGACGGCGACCGCGTGTGCTTTCCGGCCAGGGTGCTGCGCCGTGGCGACAACCGCCGCCTTGCGGGCGAAGACCTGATGCAGGGCCAGCCCGCGCTGCGCAAGGGCGAACGCCTGTCGCCCGCCGCGCTCGGCATGGTCGCGAGCCTCGGCCTGCAGGGCGTGCCTGCGCTGCGGCGGCTGCGGGTGGCCTACTTCTCGACCGGCGACGAGATCCTGAGCCTCGGCGACGCGCCACGCGAAGGCGCCGTGTACGACAGCAACCGCTACACCGTGTTCGGCCTGCTCGCGCGGCTCGGTTGCGAGGTGATCGACCTCGGCCTGGTGCGCGACGATCCGGCCACGCTCGCCGCCGCGCTGCGGCGCGCCGCGCGCGAGGCCGATGCCATCGTCACCAGCGGCGGCGTCAGCGCCGGTGCGGCCGACCACACGCGCGACGTGATGCAGCAGCTGGGCGACATGGCGTTCTGGCGCGTGGCCATGCGCCCGGGCCGGCCGCTGGCGGTGGGGCTGATCCCGCGCGAGGCGTCGCCGCAGCCGGCGGTGCTGTTCGGCCTGCCGGGCAATCCGGTGGCCGTGATGGTGACCTTCCTGGCCTTCGTGCGGCCGGCGCTGCTGCGCATGATGGGTTGCCATGACGCGGCAGCCGCGCCGCCGCCGCTTCTGCGCGCGCGCAGCACGGGCCCGATCCGCAAGAAACCGGGCCGCACCGAGTACCAGCGCGGCTTCGTGAAGACCGTGCCGGGCGCGTTGCCTGAGGTGTGCGTCGCGAGCCACCAGGGCTCAGGGGTGCTCAGCTCGATGGTCGAAGCCAACGGGCTCGTGGTGCTGCATCACGGCCAGGGCAGCATCGCCGCGGGCGAAGAGGTAGACGTGATGATGTTCGACGGCGCGATCTAGCCCGCCGCTGCGCTCAGATCCGTCCGAGCGCCTTGTCCACGCCCTTGTTGGCCAGCATGTCGGCGCGCTCGTTGCCCGGGTCGCCCGAGTGGCCCTTGACCCAGCGCCACTCGATCTGGTGGCCGCCCTCGCTCACCAGCTTGTCGAGCCGCTGCCAGAGTTCGACGTTCTTCACCGGCTGCTTGCTCGCGGTCATCCAGCCCTTGGCCTTCCAGCCGCGGATCCACTCGGTGATGCCCTTGCGCACGTACTGGCTGTCGAGGTAAAGCAGCACCTTGCAGGGCCGCTTGAGCGCAGCCAGGCCTTCGATGACGGCGGTCAGCTCCATGCGATTGTTGGTGGTGTCGAGTTCACCGCCGAACAGGTCTTTCTCGGTGGAGCCCGACTTGAGCCACGCGCCCCAGCCGCCAGGGCCGGGGTTTCCCTTGCATGCGCCATCGGTGTAGATCACGACTTCGTTCAAACCGGCTTTTCCTTCTTCATCATCATTCGTTTTCGTCCATTCTCAATTCTTGCCGACCTCGTTGCGGTGCACCTTGCCCGCGATGGGCACCGGCGCCGTGGCGCGGGCGCCCGAGCGGCGCCACTCGGCGCTCAGCAGGCGCATGCCGCGCACCCGCTTCACGGCGACTAAAAAGTAGGCTGCGCCGAAGATCGGCCACCAGCGCTCGCCGGCGGCATCCATCCAGCGCGAGCGCTCCAGCCAGGCCTCGCTGCGCACCGCAGGCCGGTAGATACCGAAGCGACCCGACTCCACCTCGAAGCTCAGGAGCCGCAGCCAGTCGCGCATGCGCCAGTAGCCGATGAACTCCCCGCCTTCGGGCAAGTACAGGTCGCCGATGCCGAGCCGGCGATAGAGGTGTGCGCGGCGCTGCCGCATGCCCCAGAGGCTGGCCGGGTTGAGCCCGCAGATCACCACGCGGCCCTCGGGCACCAGCACCCGCTCCACCTCGCGCAGGGTGGCGTGCGGATCGGGGCTCAGTTCGAGCGCGTGCGGCATCACCACCAGATCGAGGCTGTTGGCTGCAAACGGCAGTGCCGCGAAGTCGGTCAGGAGCGTCGCCCTGCCGCCGCGGGCGGGGTCGTCCAGCGCCAGCCAGCGGTGCGGCATGCGGTTGGCGCGCAAGCCGTCGACCTCGGCCGCACCCAGCTGCAGCGCGTGATAGCCGAACACGTCGGCCACCGCCTGATCGAACTGGGCCTGCTCCCAAGCCAGAAGGTAGCGCCCCGGGGGGGTCGCGAACCAATCCTGCAAACCTATAATTTGACCGCTCATGACCCTTGTTCCGCTGCCCGCCTTCGCTGACAACTACATCTGGATGCTGCACGACGGATCCCACGCCATCGTGGTGGATCCGGGCGATGCCCAACCGGTGTTCGATGCGCTGGCGCGCCACAAGCTGCAGCTGGCCGCGATTCTAGTCACGCACCACCATCCCGATCACACGGGGGGCGTGGCCGCGCTGCACGAGGCCACCGGCACACCCGTGTGGGGGCCGGCACGCGAGCGCATTCCCGAGCCATTCACGCCGCTGGCGCAAGGCGACGTTGCCGAGGTGCTCGGCCTGCGCTTCGAGGTCATCGACGTGCCGGGCCATACGGCCGGCCACATCGCGTACTTCCTGCCCGCGGCGCAAACGGCGCGGGGCGATGCGCCGCTGCTGTTCTGCGGCGACACGCTGTTCTCCGGCGGCTGCGGGCGCCTGTTCGAAGGTACGCCCGCGCAGATGCTGGCTTCGCTCGATGCGCTTGCCGCATTGCCGGGCGACACGCGTGTCTGCTGTGCGCACGAATACACACTTTCTAACCTGCGTTTTGCCCAGGCGGTGGAACCGGGCAACGCCGAACTGGATCACTACAACGCGCGCTGCGAAAGCCTGCGCGCGCAGGGGCAGCCCACGCTGCCGTCGCAACTGGCAATCGAACGCCAGGTCAACCCCTTTCTTCGCAGCCGCGAAGCCACTGTCCTTCGAGCGGTGCGTGCCCACGCCGAGCTGGCTGCCGATGCAGCCGAGGCCGACGTGTTCGCCGCACTGCGCCAATGGAAAAACGACTTCCGATGAAACTGATCGCTGCCACCTGCCTTGCAGGTTCACTGGTGCTCGCGGGCTGCGCGGGCACGAGCAACAACAACAGTTCCTCCTCCACTTCTTCCTCGGCCGGCGGCACCGGCGCCGCGGGCAGTGCGGCACCCATCTACCCACGCGACTCTCTCTCGCCCCTCGCCACCGGCCAGGCCCATTCGCAGAGCGTGGTCACGCTCGCACCGCCGGCCGACATGTGGGACCGCATCCGCCGTGGCTTCAAGATGCCCAACCTCGACAGCGACCTGGTGCGCGATCGTGAGCAGTGGTATTCCAGCCGGCCCGACTACATCCAGCGCATGACGGAGCGCTCGAACAAGTACATCTTCCACATCGTCGAGGAGCTCGAACGGCGCAACATGCCGACCGAACTCGCGCTGCTGCCCTACATCGAGAGCGCGTTCAACCCGCAGGCCATCTCCAGCGCGCGCGCTGCCGGCATGTGGCAGTTCATGCCGGCCACCGGCACCGACTTCGACCTGAAGCAGAACATCTTCCGCGACGACCGCCGCGACGTGCTGGCCTCCACCCGCGCCGCGCTCGACTACCTGCAGAAGCTCTACGGCATGTTCGGCGACTGGCAACTGGCCCTTGCCGCCTACAACTGGGGTGAAGGCAGCGTGAGCCGCGCCATCGCCAAGAACCAGCGCCTGGGCCTGCCCACCACCTACAGCGACCTCACCATGCCCGCCGAGACGCGCATGTACGTGCCCAAGCTGCAGGCTGTGAAGAACATCGTGGCGAATCCGCAGGCCTTCAACACCGAGCTGCCGCTGATCGCCAACCACCCGTACTTCCAGACCGTCACGCTCACGCGCGACCTCGACGTGGAACTCGCCGCCAAGCTTGCCGACGTGCGGCTCGAAGACTTCCGCGCGCTCAACCCCGCCGCGCACAAACCGGTGCTGATCGCAGCCGGCACGCCGCAGATCCTGCTGCCGTGGGACAACGCGGCCGTGTTCCAGCGCAACTTCGATGCCTATTCGCAGGGCCAGTACGCCAGCTGGACCGCCTGGGTCGTGCCCAGCACCATGACGGTGGCTGACGCGGCCCAGCGCTCCGGCATGAGCGAAAGCGACCTGCGCGCCCTCAACAACGTGCCGCCGCGCATGCTCATCAAGGCCGGCTCGACGCTGATCGTGCCGCGCGGCGCCCGCGTGAAGGAAGATGTGGCGGCCGTGGTGGCCGACGGCGGCCACCTGAGCTTCCAGCCCGAAATCATCACGCACCGCACGACGGTGAAGGCCGGCCGCTCGGACAGCGTAGCCAGCATTGCGCGCCGCTACAACCTCAAGCCCGCCAACGTGGCCGAGTGGAACGACGTGAAGCCCAATCACGCCTTCAAGCGCGGCTTCAGCGTGGTGGTGTACCTGCCGATCCGCGCCACGGTGGCGGCGCGCGCCGGCACCGGCGTGGCGGTCGGGCGTGGCCACGCGGTGGCGGCATCTGCGAAGCGCGGCGCACCGGTGAAGGCTTCGGCGCGAGGCGCCAATGTCGTCAAGGTGCCTGCCAGCAGCAAGCAGCAGGTGGTGCGCGAAAAGCGCGGCGGCACGCCGGCCAAGAAGAAGCGCTGAAACGGCTTTTCCCGCTGGGCGGGTTCAGCGAGCCGCCGCCGCAGCCCATGCCCTGCGGCGCACCGCGGCTTCGAGTGCGGCCACGGCGATCATGACGAGCGTCGTGAGCGTGCCTACCACCATCACCGAGAGGTGCGGAGCAAAGACTGCGAGCACGGCCAGCAGGCCCAAGCCGTAAAGGTGCGACTGCGGCAGGAAACCGCGCACCACACGCTTGAACAGCGCATTGCCGAACAGGTACAGCGCCGGCCCGCCGATGAGCGCGCCGAGGTACTTGAGCTCGGCATGGTGCGAGCCCTCGTTGATCGTGAGCTCATCCGCCACCGCGCACACGATGATGCCCGCCACCAGGATCACGTGCGTGTAGTGGAACTTGGCGCCGATGCCGCCGGGGTCGGGCGAATGCTCGATGGCATGGGTCGCCTCCTTCGCGCTGGTGTCGAAGTACATCCACCACATCGCGAGGCTGCCCGAGAAACCCACGAGCAGCGCGAACAGGTCGATGCCGTGCCATTCGGCATGGTGGCCGAAGGCGATGCCGGTGGCCAGCACCGACTCGCCCAGCGCGACGATCACGAACAACTGGCAGCGTTCGGCGAGGTGCCCGCCGTCGATGGTCCAGTCGGCGGTCGTGGAGCGGCCCAGTCCCGGAAAGCGCAGCCCGATCATCGGCGCGATGTATTCGCACAGCACGCCGACGAACCACAGCGCGAGGCGCGCCTGCCCTTCGGCAAGGCCGCCCGCGATCCAGAACGCGCCGGCCAGGCAATTCCAGGCCAGCAGCCGGCGAAAATTGGGCGTGAGCGGATCGTTCGAGCCGATGGCAATCAGCATGCAGAGCGTGCGCCCCGCCTGGATGCCGACGAAGCACAGCGCGAACACCAGCCCCCGCTCCGCGAAGGCGCCCGGCAGCGCCGAGGCCATCACCATGGCCAGCAGCATGATGGCGAACAGCACGCCGCGAATGCGCAGCGCGCCAGGGTTGAACCAGTTGGTGGTCCAGGCCGTGTACTGCCAGCCCAGCCATACCGCGAACCACATCACCAGCGTCTGGAACGCGCCCAGCAGCGTGAGGTGGTCCAGCAGATAGTGGGAGAGTTGCGTGACGGAAAACGCATAGACCAGGTCGAAGAACAGCTCTTCGTTCGAGACCCTGGCAGCCTCGTTGCGCGAGCGCAAGGTCGTGGCCCGCCTGTTGTCGTGGCTCATTGCTTACTACCCCTGTGACATCATTGCCGCGCTCTCCGGCGCCGCGCAGGATCATCGCATGAGGGCGCTACAGCTTCTCGGTTTCGCCGGTCTTGGGCTGCCACTTCATGAGCCGCTTCTCGATCAACCCCACGATGCCGTCGAGCACCAGCGCAAAGGCCGTGAGCACCACGATGCCGGCGAACACGGTGTTGACGTCGAAGGTGCCCTCGGCCTGCAGGATCAGGTAGCCCACGCCGCGCGCCGAGCCCAGGTACTCGCCCACCACCGCGCCCACGAAGGCCAGCCCGACCGAGGTGTGCAGGCTGGAGAACACCCAGCTCGTCGCGCTCGGCAGGTACACCGTGCGCAGCAACTGCCGCTGGTTGGCGCCCAGCATCCTCGCGTTGGCCAGCACCACCGGGCTCACCTCCCGCACACCCTGGTAGACATTGAAGAAGACGATGAAGAACACCAGCGTCACGGCCAGCGCCACCTTGCTCCAGATACCCAGGCCGAACCACAGCGCGAAGATGGGCGCGAGGATCACCCGCGGCATCGAATTGGCGGCCTTGATATAGGGATCGAGAATCAGGCTCGCCGTGGGCGCGAGCGCCAGCCACAGCCCGCAGGCCAGTCCGAGCACCGTGCCGATGCCGAAGGCCAGCACCGTCTCCAGCAGCGTGGTGCCCAGGTGCAGGTAGATATCGGCGTTGCCCTTGAGCCCGTCAGGGAACAGCGCATTGGGCGGCACCTCGAACGGCAGGAACCAGCTCCAGATGCGGCCCGCCACCTGGATCGGCTCGCCGACGAAGAAGGCGAACTGCTGGTTGCGCGAGGCAATGTGCCACGCCACCAGAATCACCACCAGCAACGCCAGCTGCCAGAAGCGCGCATTGCGCTCGTTGAGTCCGAGGCGGGGCATCACGCGGCCTTCCTCAGTTGCTGCGCATAGCCCTTGAGCACCTCGTCGCGCAGCACCTCCCAGATCTGCGTGTGCAGTTCGACGAAGCGCGGTTGCGTGCGCACTTCGGCAACGTCGCGCGGGCGCGCCAGGTCAATGGCGAACTCGCCGATGGGGTGCGTGGCCGGGCCGGCCGACAGCACCACCACCCGGTCGCTCATGGCAATCGCCTCGTCGAGGTCGTGCGTGATGAACAGCACCGCCTTCTTCTTCGCGCTCCAGAGGTCGAGCACTTCGTTCTCCATCAGCTGGCGCGTCTGGATGTCGAGCGCGCTGAAGGGTTCGTCCATGAGGATGATGTCGGGGTCGAGCACCAGCGTCTGTGCCAGCGCCACGCGCTTGCGCATGCCGCCGGAGAGCTGGTGCGGGTAGCGGTCGCCGAAGCCCGAGAGGCCCACGCGCGAGAGCCATGCCTCAGCCTGCTGGCGCGCTTCGACATCCGGCACCCCGCGGTACTGCAGGCCCACCATCACGTTGTCGAGGGCGCTGCGCCAGGGCATCAGCGCCTCGGTCTGGAACATGTAGCCGGCGCGCGTGTTGATGCCGGCGAGCGTCTGCCCGAAGACCTTCACGGTGCCCGACGAAGGTTCGAGCAAACCCGCGCCAACGTTCAACAGCGTCGATTTGCCGCAGCCCGTGGGACCGACCACCGAGACGAACTCCCCCGCCTTGATGCGCAGCGTGGTGTCGGCCACTGCCGTATAGCGCTGGCCTGGATCGTCCTTCGAATGGAAGGTGCAGCTGATGGAGAGAAGTTCGAGTGCGTGGTCGGACATGGCGTAAAAAACCCGGCCTGGGCCGGGTCGCGGGGACGTTCGGAATCAGGCTTTGAACCTGTCTTTCGCGCGCCGAGCAAAATCGTTGGTGTAGGTCTTCGCGAGGTCGATCTTGTCGGCCTTCACGGTAGTGTCGAAGCTCGCGATCGCGGTCAGCGCGGTCTTGGGGCCGTCGACCGGCACGAGGCCGTCGATGGCAATCGATTCGCGCACCTTGTCGAAGGATGCGAGGTACAACGCGCGGTCGCCGAGCAGATAGGTCTCGGGCACCGTCTTGATGATGTCGCCGGGCCCCGCCGTCTGCAGCCACTTGAGCCCGTGCACGATGGCATTCGCCAGCGCCTGGCAGGTGTTGGGATTCTTCTGGATGAACTCGCTCGATGCATACAGGCAGGCCGCCGGCATCGTGCCGCCGAACACCTGCTGCGTGCCCTTGAGCGTGCGCGTGTCGCTGATGATCTTCACGTCGCCCTTCTGTTCGAGCATCGTCATCACCGGGTCGGTGTTGCTGATGGCGTCGATCTGGCCCGAGCGCAGCGCAGTGAGCGCACCGGCGGCCACGCCCACCCCGATGTAGCTCACGTCGCTGGCCTTGAGGCCGCCGCGCGACAGCACGAGGTTGGCGACCATGTTGGTCGACGAGCCTGGCGCCGAGACGCCGATCTTCTTGCCCTTGAGATCGGGAATGCCGGTGTAGCCCGCCATGTTCTTCGTCGACACGCCCACCGCGATCTGCGGTGCGCGGCCCTGCAGCACGAAGGCCTGGAAGAACTGGTTCTTGGCTTGCAGGTTGATGGTGTGTTCGTAGGCACCCGAGCAGACATCGGCCGAACCGCCGACCACCGCCTGCAGCGCGCGCGCACCGCCGGCGAAATCGGAAATCTCCACATCGAGCCCCTCGGCCTTGAAGTAGCCGAGTTGTTCGGAGATGGTGAGCGGCAGGTAGTAGAACGCCGCCTTGCCCCCGACCGCGATGGAGACCTTGGTCTTCTCCAGCTTCGCCTGCTGCGCAAAGACACGCGGCAACCCGATGGTTGCGGCGGCAATGGCGGAAGCTGAAACGAGGGTGCGGCGATAAAGCATGAAACGGTGCCTGTGGGCTCGGTGATTCTTGTGAACGGAATCGAGCTTAGGGGCCGCACCACACGGCTGCATCGGGGTGATCCCGTGCGGGTTTTTACGTAAGCACGAAGGCCTCGCGGGGAAGCCTTTGCCGAAGCGTCATCGCGCCAGAAAAAGTATCGCGACGTTGACCAGGAACGCGAGTGCCCAGACAGCGCTGCGCGCACTGCACATGCCCTTGATGTAGAGCGCGATATAGATCGCGCGCAGCACCACGTAGGCTGCGGCGAGCATGTCGAGACGCGGCTGCGATGCGCCGAGCTGGTGCGCGATGATCACCGCGCCGATGAAGAACGGCAGCCCTTCGAAGCTGTTCGCCTGCGCGCTGTTGGCGCGCGCGCGCCAGCCGCTCTGCTTCGCCGCCCAGTCGCGCGGATACTGGTTGTCGCGCGGGCCGAAGCTGCCGGCCTTGGCGATCCACGCCGCAAGGTACGGCAGGCCGCAGGCAACGAACACGCACCAGTAGGCGATAGTGAGCAATGTGAACGTCATGCCGGTATGCCTGCTCTACCTGCGGTCCACCAGGGCATGCGCAATGGTGCCGAGATCCACGTATTCGAGTTCGCTGCCGGCCGGCACGCCGCGCGCAAGGCGCGTCACGGTAAGGCCATGCTGCTTCAGCGCTTCGCCGATCACGTGCGCCGTGGCTTCTCCCTCGGCCGTGAAGTTCGTAGCCAGGATGACCTCGCTCACCGTGCCGTCGCGCGCGCGGTCGAAGAGCTTCTGCAGGCCGATGTCCTTCGGCCCGATGCCGTCGAGCGGACTGAGCTTGCCCATCAGCACGAAGTAGTAGCCGCGGAACGCGCCGGTGCGCTCGAGCGCGGCCTGGTCGGCCGGCGTCTCGACCACGCAGAGCTTGGTCCCGTCGCGCCGCGAGTCCATGCAGACGTTGCAGATCGGCGCCTCGGTGAAGGTGTTGCAAAGCTCGCAATGCCGCACATGGCCCGCGGCCTGCTGCAGTGCGCGCGCGAGCAGCTGCGCGCCCTCGCGGTCGTGCTGCAGCAGGTGGAACGCCATGCGCGAGGCCGACTTGACGCCGACACCGGGCAGGCGGCGCAACGCATCGACCAATGCGTCGAGCGAACTGGCGTCGGCCATGTCGGCCGCTTAGAACGGCAGTTTCATGCCGGGGGGCAGGCCGGGCATGCCGGCCGTCAGCTTGCCCATCTTCTGCTCGCTGGTTTCCTCGGCCTTGCGCACGGCGGCGTTGAAGGCGGCAGCCACGAGGTCTTCGAGCATGTCCTTGTCGTCCGCCAGCAGGCTGGGGTCGATGGTGATGCGCTTGACGTCGTGCTTGCAGGTCATGACGACCTTGACGAGGCCGGCGCCGGATTCGCCTTCGACCTCGATGTGGGCGAGTTCTTCCTGGGCCTTCTTGAGGTTGTCCTGCATTGCCTGCGCCTGCTTCATGAGGCCGGCCAGTTGTCCTTTGTTGAACATCGTTGGTCCTGGTTGTTGGGTTGAAAAGTGGGTGAAGGATAAGAGAGTTGGAGGCTCAGGCCGGTTTCAGCGTTCCGGGAACGATCTTCGCGTCGAAGTCGCGCATCAGCGCCTGCACTTCAGGGTCGCTCATGATGGCCTCTTCGGCCACGCGCTGGCGCTCGTCGGCAGCCTGCTTGTTGCGGCGCGCGGGGCTGTCGACCACGCCGCCGATCTCGATGGCGAGCTTGATGTTGTGGCCGAGGTTGTTCAGCGCAGCTGTCAGCTTTTCGCGGCTCGACGGCTGGTTGAGCGTCTCGCGCTCGATGCGCAGCAGCCACTGGTCCGTGTCGCGGCCCACCAGCTGCGACTGCAGCGCCAATTCGCGTGCCAGGGCCGTGATGGCCTCGGCCGCCACCAGTTCGGAGACCGTGGCGTACCAGAAATCGCCGTCTTCGCTGGCCGGAATGGGGGTGAATGTGCTGCGCGGCTCGTCGGGGCGCGGCGTGTCCCGGACACTCGGTGGAGGCTGCACGCGAATGGGCACGCCGACGACCCTGGCGGTCGCATCGCTGGCCTCGGGGCGGGATTCGGCCTGTCGGGGTTCATCGACCACCGCGAGGCGATGGCCCGCAGGGACCGGGGCGGCATGGACGGGTGCCGCAGCAGGCGCTTCGGCTTCGACCGGGGGCGGAGCCACCGGCATGGGCACTGGAGCGGGTGCCGCAGCACGCACCGGAACCTGCGGCGCCGCGGCCGCAGCTTCATTCAGAGTTTTTTTTTCCGTGGAGGCCGTCGAAGCAGCCGCGTCGGAGGGTTTGAAGGCCAGCAGCCGCAACAGCACCATGGTCAACGCGGCGTACTCGTCGGGGGCCAGGCCCAGCTCGCCGCGGCCGTGCAGGCAGAGGCTGTAAAGCAGTTGCGTCTCGTCGGCCGGCATCAGCGCGGCGAGGCGCGCAGTGTCGGCCGCGTCCGGGTCGGTGGCGGCATCGGCCGACCCCGCCCGCGAGGGCACGGCCTGCAGCACGGCCATGGCCTGCAGCACCGCCGTCATTTCCTCGAGCGTGGAGGCGGCGGACATGCCGTCGACGCGCAGCGCCTCGGAGGTTTCGACCACCGTCTTGCCGTCGCCCTGCGCGAGCGCCTCGATCAGGCGGAACACATGGCCGCGGTCGACACTGCCGAGCATCTGGCGCACGCCGGTCTCGAGCAGTTCGCCGTTGCCGAAGGCAATGGCCTGGTCGGTGAGCGACAGCGCGTCGCGCATCGAGCCGCGCGCCGCGCGCGCCAGCAGGCGCAGCGCCTGAGGCTCGGCCGGAACATTCTCGGTTTGCAGCACGCCGGTGAGATGTTCGAGCACCGTCTCGGGCGCCATCGGCCGCAGGTTGAACTGCAGGCAACGCGACAGCACCGTGACCGGCACCTTCTGCGGATCGGTCGTGGCCAGCACGAACTTGAGGTACTCGGGCGGCTCCTCGAGCGTCTTCAGCATCGCGTTGAACGCGGTGTTCGTGAGCATGTGCACTTCGTCGATCATGAAGACCTTGAAGCGCCCCTGCACCGGCTTGTAGACGGCCTGTTCGAGCAGCGACTGCACTTCGTCCACGCCGCGGTTCGAGGCCGCGTCGAGTTCGGTGTAGTCCACGAAGCGGCCCGAGTCGATGTCGCGGCAGGCCTGGCACACACCGCACGGCGTGGCCGTGATGCCGCCCTGCCCGTCCGGGCCCTGGCAGTTGAGCGACTTCGCCAGAATCCGCGAAACGGTGGTCTTGCCTACGCCCCGCGTGCCGGTGAAGAGATAGGCGTGATGCAGGCGCTGCGTCGTCAGTGCATTCTCGAGCGCCTGCACCACATGCCCCTGGCCGACCATCTCACCGAAGGTTTTCGGACGGAACTTGCGAGCGAGCACGAGATAAGACATTGCGGGCATTCTAAAAGGCGTGAGGCGGGTCCTCGGCCCCACCCCGCAATCAAAAAAGACCCCACTTTCGTGAGACACCGAGGAACCGGCCCCGCCGGGCCTCTGGTGTCGCCCCCAGCAGGGGGGTGGGCGAAGCGACACGAAGTGCGCGCAGCCTGGGGGGTTACAATAATCCTTGACGGGCCTCCCTGCATGGTGAAGTGGCCAACCGGGTCAGGTGGGGAACCAAGCAGCCCTAACTGCGTAGTCAGTGCCAGGGGTAAGGCTCGTCAACCTCTTCAGCGGCTTCGTTTCATTCCGTGCGAAATGAAACGGGGCCTGCAACAAAACCCTCAGCGAAAAAACATCCAACGGCACGGGGCCTTCACAGGCCGAGCCGCTGGATCACGCCGCGCGCCGCGGCCGCGCCGCTGGCCATCGACGCTGTCAGCAGGTAGCCGCCAGTCGGCGCTTCCCAGTCGAGCATCTCTCCTGCCGCAAACACGCCGGGCAGCGCGTTCGACATCAGCTGCGCATCCAGCGCGTCGAAGCGCACGCCGCCTGCCGTGCTGATCGCCTCGTCGACCGGCCGCGTCGCGATGAGCTTCAAGGGTACCGCCTTGATCGTCGCGGCCAGCTGCGCCGCGTCCTGCATTGCTTCGCGGCTCAAGGCCTCGTGCAGCACACCCGCCTTGATGCCCTCGAGCCCCAGCCGGCTCTTGAGATGACTGCTGAGCGAACGCGCGCCGCGAGGGTGCGTCACCGCGGCCAATACCTGTTCGGCACTGCGGTCGGGCAGCAGATCCAGCATCAGCGTCGCGCTGCCCTTCGCGGCAATCTCGTCGCGCAGCAGCGCCGACGCCGCATAGATCAGGCTGCCTTCGATCCCCTTGGCCGTCGCGACGAACTCGCCCTTGCGCGCAAAGTGCCTCCCCTGGCTGTCGGTGAACGAGATCGCGACCGACTTGAAGGGCTGCCCGGCAAAGCGGCTGGAGAAATGCTCGCTCCAGCCGGTGCCGTCGAAACCGGAATTGGCGGCCAGCAGCGGCGCCACCTCCACACCCTGCGCCTGCAGCCATGGCACCCACGCGCCGTCGGAGCCGAGGCGAGCCCAGCTTGCGCCGCCCAGCGCCAGCACTACCGCATCGGCCTTTGCCGTAACGACTCCGGTCGGCGTCGCGAACCGCAGCGACGCCATGTTGAAAACCCCATCGCCCATCCAACGATGCCGCATATGAAACTGCACACCCGCCGCACGCAGGCGATGCAACCACGCGCGCAGCAGCGGCGCGGCCTTCATGTCGGTCGGAAACACGCGCCCCGACGTGCCGACGAAGGTCTCGATGCCCAGGCCGCTCGCCCATTCGCGCACCTGCTGCGGTCCGAACTGCGCCAGCATCGGCTCGAGCTGCGCGCGGCGTTCGCCGAAGCGGGTCATGAACACGTCGAAGGGCTCCGAGTGCGTGAGGTTCAGCCCGCCACGGCCGGCCAGCAGGAACTTGCGTCCCACCGAAGGCATCGCGTCATACACATGCACCTGCGCGCCGGACGCGCTCAGGACTTCAGCCGCCATCAGGCCGGCAGGTCCGCCGCCGATCACGGCGACGGTAGGGGAAACAGTCATTCGAGATTTACCAGTTCGCCCTGCCCGGTGAGGAACGCGACGCGCACCGTGGCACCGGGATAGGCATGTTGCACTGCGGCGCGATAGCGCTGCATCTGTGCGATCAGCGCGGCGTCCCGTTCGGGGCGCGCCGCGGATTTGTAGTCGAGGATCCACCAGGCGCCGCTGTCGCGCTCACGCACCAGACGGTCGATGCGCAAGGTCTCGCCTTCATGCACCAGCGTGACTTCGTTGCCATGCCAGTCGACCCTGCGATCGTCCCACACCCACGCCCCCTCGCCCGCGCGGATGCGCTGAGCCAGCGCGGCAGCACCGCGCGCCTGCTGCGCATCGAGCATGAATTCGCGTGCCGCAGCGCGCACGTGGGCCGCAGGCAGCGGCTCGCCAGGGACAGCCCATTCGAGCAGACGGTGCACGGCCTGGCCGAAGGCGGCGGCGCGCGCGTCAACGGTGGCACCTGGCGCTTTCTTGGTGGCAGGTTGTTCGACCAGCACGGGCGCCGCAGGCATGCGCTTCATCGAGAAGCTGCCCGCGCCGGAGTCGGTCGGCAAGGCGACCAGTGGCTCGTCGGCTTCAGTAGGCTCGCACAGCGGTTCCAATCGCGCCCACCAGCTGCCTTCGTTGGCGCGCGCCGGGCGCACCGACGACAGCACCAGCCGTTCGCGTGCCCGCGTGGTCGCAACGTAAAGGCCATTGAGCTCTTCACGATGGCGTGCGCGCTGCTCCTCTTCGAGCAATGCCGCCGCGCAGGCCGGCGGCGTCTTCTCGCTCGCGAGGAACACGAAGCGCGTCGGCGCGCTGTCGCCGCCCTTCCATTCGACCAGCACGCCCATGGTCTGGGCGCGCGGTGGTGCCGCGTCGCAGTCGAGCATGAGGACGGTATCGGCCTCCAGTCCCTTCGCGCCATGCACGGTCAGCAATTGCACCGCATCGGGCGCGGCCACGGTCGGTGCCCGCACGCCGCCCGCGCGCAGCGCACGCACCAGTGCATACGGCGTCGCGAAGCGTGCGCCATCGATGTCGAGCGATGCGGACAGCAGGCCGCGCAGATTGGCCAGCGCGCTCTGGCGCATCGCGGCAGGCACCGCGGCACCGAATTTCGCGAGCAGATCGCCATCGTGAAAGATCGCGTCGAGCGCGTCGTGGGGCGGCAGCGTCATCAGCCAACGCTGCCACTTCTTGAGCTTCACACCCACCTCGATCAGCGCCGGCGGCAGACTCTCGTCCTTCAGGATCAACGCGAACCAGCTCACCGGGCCGCGCTCGCGCTGGCGCAGCGCGAGCTGCACCAGCGCCTCGTCACCGATGCCGAACACCGGCGACTTCAGTGCCCGCGCCAGCGAAAGATCGTGCGCGGGCGACACCAGCGCGTCGATCAGCGCGACCACGTCCTGCACTTCGGGTGCGTCGTGCAGATCGTTCTTCTCGGGCTGCTGCACGGGAATGTGGCGCTGGCGCAATTCGTCCTGCATGGCCGAGAGCCTGCTGCGGCGGCGCGCCAGCACCATGATCTGGCGCGGCGGCGTGCCGTCGGCGATACGCTGCGCCACCCATTGCGCGGCCTGTTCGCATTCCTTCTGCAGCAGCTGTTCTTCGGGCAGCACGCGCGGCGTGACGAGGCTGTCGCGCCAGTGCAGCATGCCGTCGTCGGCCGGTGCCGCATCGGCCGCATCGCCGAGTGCGTCGCGGTCGATGGCCGGCAGCTTGAGCAGTTCGCCTTCGTCGCCGCGCTCGGTGGTGTGGGCGCGGTAGCCATCGAACTCGCCGGCTTCCTGCGCCGCCAGCATCGCGGTGTTGACCAGCCCGACCACGGCCTGTGCGTTGCGGTGGGTGTGGTCGCAGTTCAGCAGTTCGCCGTCGAGCCCTTCGCGCACGAACTTCTTCGCAGCGACGAACACCTGCGGCTCGGCGCGGCGGAAGCGATAAATGCTCTGTTTCGGGTCGCCCACGATGAACACGCGCGGCGCGCGGCCCTGCGCCCCGGTGTACGCGCTGAGCCAGCCGTAGAGTGCTTGCCACTGCAGCGGGTTGGTGTCCTGGAATTCGTCGATCAGCAGGTGCGCGATGCGCGCGTCGAGCCGCTCCTGCACCCAGCCCGAGAGCGCCGATTGGCCGAGCAGCAGCTGCGCGGCCTGCTCGACGTCGTTCATGTCGACCCAGCCGTGCGCGCGCTTCACTTCGGCGAAGGTAGCGATCAGGATGCGCGTGAGCCGCGCCATGCGCTGCTGAAAAAGCCACGACGCGTGCTGGGCCTGCGCGGCACTGTGCTCGATGGCATGGCCCTGCGCGATGCGCACCTGCTCCAGGCCGACGAGCTTTTCGCTGAACTTGCGCGCCTCGCCCTTTTGCGTCAGCAGCGCATCGAGCACGCCCTGCGCATGCCGTGCACCGATGGCCTGCTCCAGCTCGCTGCCCTTGGCCGAGAAAGTGGGCGCGCTGGCACGGCCCAGTGCCAGCGCGGCAGCCCAGAGCGCCTCGCAGATGGCCGGCGTGTCGAACAGCACCTGGGCCGGATCGGCCGCATCGGCATACGCGGGGAACAGCACACCGGCGGGCTGCACCCCGCTGTCGACGACCTCGTTGGCATCGGCGAGCAAGAACTCGCCACGCTTGGACAGAGCCTCGCTCAAGGCCTTGGCCGTTTGCGAGCGGCCGTGCGTAGCGACGACAGCGTAGTAGTCGGCCAGCGCGTTCTTGTCGGCGGTGACGGCCTCGAAGAAGGGCCGCCACGTGTGGCCGCGCGCCTCGGCGTCGTCTTCGAGCAATTCGTAGTTCGACGGCAGGCCCAGCTCGCGCAGCACCGCGAGCGGCGCGTTGCGCAGCAGGCCCGCGAACCAGGCGTGAAAGGTGCGGAACTGCACCGGCCTGCCGCCTTCGAGCAGGCGCCTGTAAAGGCCCTTCAGGCGCGGCACGGCGGCCAATGCGGCCGCTGGCTCGACGCCGCGCATCACGAGCTGGCCGACCAGTTCTTCCGGCGTCCGTTCGGCAAAATCCTCGAGCCACTGGTCGAGCCGCTCGCGCATCTCGCCGGCCGCCTTCTTCGTGAAGGTGATGGCCAGGATCTCATGCGGCTCGCAGGCAGACTCGCCCTCTTCGAGCAGCGCGCGCAGGATGCGCGACACCAGCATCCAGGTCTTGCCCGCGCCTGCGCAGGCCTCGACGGCGACCGAACGGCGCGGGTCGCAGGCGACGGTGTAGAAGGCCTCGCGCGTGACGTGCCGGCCGTTGTGTTCGTAGGCAGCGCCGTTCATTTCGCAATGCCCCCGAGCCGGGGGGCCTCGTTGCCCCAGAAGTCCTTGCGGCAGAGGCCGCGCGCGGCGCAGTAGTCGCAGACGGCTCCCTCCCCGAGCGGCGGCAGTGCAGCCCCCTGCGCGATGCGCGTGAAGTCGTCGATGATGCCGGCCACCAGCGCATCCCGCGCCTCGACCACGGCGGGCTGCTCGACGGTCTGCGTGCCGGAGGACTTTTCCCCGACGTTCACATAGGCCGCGCGCAAGGTGTCGTCGGCCACCAGCGCAGCGTAGAAGGCCAGTTGCGTGTCTTCGGTCGGGTCCTTCACGCGCTCCTTGCTGACCGTTGCCGATTCGGTCTTGTAGTCGATCACGAAAGCCTGGCCGTCGGGCATGCGGTCGATGCGGTCGAGCCGGCCGATCAGCCGCAGCGTGCCCAGGGGCTGTTCCTTCCAGGGCTCGGCTTCGACGAAGACCGCGCCGCCCGCTTCGTGCCCCGTCAACCAGTTGAGGTAGCCGTCGCGCACCGCGGGCCAGGCTGCGGCGAAAGGCAGGAACTCGGCCGCGGACAGGCTGAGCTCCTGTGTTGCGCGCCGGGCGGCCTCTTCGATGAGCGCGACGCGTTCCTGCGCATCCTGAGTCGGGGTTTCGACCAGCGCCTCGTGAAAGTGGCCAAGCACGGCATGCAGCCAGTTGCCGAAGTCGCGCTTGTCGACCTCGGCATCGAGCTCGTCGGCGCTGCGCAGGCCCAACTGCCGCAACGCGAAGAAGCGGTAGGGGCAGCGGCGCAGGTCTTCGTACACGCTGGTCGAGATGTTCTCCAGTGGCAGGAGCGCGCCGGAAGGAGTCGGATATCCGGTTGGCTGCACGGCCACTTCGCGCGGCGTGCGCGGATCGGCCGACGGCTGCAGCGCGTGATCGAGCTGCAGCGCCTGCACCAGCGGGCTGGGCCGTACCGGCTCGCCGCTGGCGTCGGACTGGCGCCAGATCAACTCGCACGACGGGTTATGCAGGGCCGCGGCCCAGGCTGCGCGCTGTGCGGCTTCGAGCGTCTCGCGCGACGCCAAGCCCAGCTCGAGTCGCTGGGCGGCGCTCCAGTTGCCGGGCGGCTCGGGCGATGCGGGCAGGCGCCGGTCGTCGCAGCCGGGGATGACCACCGCACCGAACGCACGGCCCAGCAATTGGTACAGCGGCAGCACGATGACCTTCGGCGCCTGGTCGCCTGCGGGAGGCACGAAGCTCGCGTCTTCCAGCACATCGCGGACCCAGGCAGTGAATTCGGCCAGCGTGTGGCGGCCGCCGGGGAAATCGTCGTCGTCGCCGTGCGCGCCGGCATCGAGCCACAGGGCGCCGATCACTTTGCCGCCGGCAAGGTCTTCGTCGAGCAGCGCCCATTGGCCGCTGGCTTCCAGCAGCTCGCGCAGCGCGCGCAGCCAATCGGCCAGGGGGCGGGATCGGGCCATGGGCGCGCGGCGCGCCTCGATGGCCTCGGTGAAGGACAGCAACGTGGCGTCCTGCGCTTTCTCGCTGCGCGCCACCAAGGCACACCAGGGCAACCAGTCACGCAGGCCCTCGCGGCGCAAGCGGGCTTCGAGCAGTTGCACGATCGGCGCATCGCCATCGGCGCCGCTCTTGAGCCATTCGAGCACCTGGTCGCTGTCGGCGTCATGGGCGCAGGCGCGCAGCGCGCTCATCAGCGTGGCGGCGGCGCGCGTGGTCGACAGCTTCCAGCCCGTTTCGTCGTGCGTGACGATGCCTTGCGCGCTCAGCTGGGCGCTGATGCGGCGCGTGAGGGCGCGGTCGGTTGCGATCAAGGCGACCGGTGCGCGGTCTTCGGCGAGGTGGCGCAGCACGCAGGCGGCGGCGAGCTCGGCTTCGTCTTCGGGGTCGAGGGCGACGTGCGAAACCGCAGCCTGCGTGGGCGCGCCCGAAGGCACGAGCGAGAGATGAAGAGCGCGGTCGCCCCACAGCTTGCAGAGCGACTGCGTGAGCGGATCGGCCAGGAAGCCTTCGAGCACGATGAGTGCGTCGACCTGCGCGCGCGTGCTGTCGCGTTGAAGCACATCGGTGGCATAGCCCGAGGTCGAGGCCCACGCGACGGCGATGCGGATCAGCGCGCTCTCGATGCGGAACCATTCCGACTCGCTGCCCGCCTCGGCCACGCCCGCTGCACGTTGCGCCCATTCGCCGCCCCGCTCTTCGGGACTCACGGCAGCTGCAAGAGGGGCCAGTTGATACGCCAGTTCGACGACGCGACCGGCCAGGGCAAAGCGCTCGGCGCTGAAACCGGCTTGCGACAGCAGCGCCTGCGCCGTGACCAGGTCGCGCGCCATGTCATGCGCGATGTCGTAGCCGGTCGGCACGAAGCCGCCGGCGCTGCGGGCCCAGTTGTGGGTGGTCTCGAAACGCGGCACGAAGCCAGGGCTGCCGCAGCGGGCCCACATGGCGCGCGCCACGCCCATCAGCTGCGCATAGGGCACCAGTACCACGGTGCGGGCGGCATGCAGCTGGCGATCGGCCAGCGCGCGGACGATCCGCGCAACGATGCCACCGGCGGGATCGCACCACAGGGCCTGGACGGGGTGGCCTTCGTTCATGTTCTATCGAGGGGTTGGAGAGCGCGTGGACGTGACGCGCAAGGGCTTTTGGCTATCGCTGCCATAGCGTCCCGCTCGGCACGCCACCCCTTGGTTTCTGTCACAATGACCAGCACTTTAGCTGCACCGAAACTCTCTGCGCACAAGGACCCACATGGCCAGCGAACTCATCAAACACATCTCCGATTCCTCCTTCGAGGCCGACGTGCTCAAGTCCAGCCAGCCTGTGCTGGTCGATTACTGGGCCGAATGGTGCGGTCCTTGCAAGATGATCGCGCCGATCCTCGACGAAGTGTCGGCCACCTACGAAGGCAAGCTGAAGATCACCAAGCTGAACGTGGACGAGAACCGCGACATCCCCGCCAAGTTCGGCATCCGCGGCATTCCAACGCTGATGCTGTTCAAGGACGGCCAACTGGCCGCCACCAAGGTCGGCGCCATGAGCAAGGCGCAACTCACGGCCTTCATCGACCAGCAGCTCGCCTGAGCGATTTCCACCGGCCAGCGCGCAATGCGTTGGCCGGCGCGTTTTTCCTGTCATAATCTCCCCCAGATCACCGGCCCTTTATCCAGGCAACCGGTTCGAGTTCCCCGGTTGGTGAGGCACCTCTCGCTTCACACCCAACCTCCCCCCGTTTTCCGTTCGATTACCCCGCGAGGGGTCATTCCATGCACTTAAACGAACTCAAGGCACTCCACGTGTCTGAAGTCCTCAAGCAAGCCGAAGCGCTTGAGATCGAAAACGTCGGCCGCATGCGCAAGCAGGAGTTGATGTTCGCGATTATCAAGAAGCGCGCCAAGGCCGGCGAGCAGGTCTTCGCCGACGGCGTGCTCGAAATACTGCCCGACGGCTTCGGCTTCCTGCGCAGCCCCGACACCAGCTTCACGGCCAGCACGGACGACATCTACATCTCGCCGAGCCAGGTGCGCCGCTTCAACCTGCACACCGGCGACATGATCGAAGGCGAGGTGCGCACGCCCAAGGACGGCGAGCGCTACTTCGCGCTGACCAAGCTCGACAAGGTCAACGACGGTCCGCCCGAGCAGAACAAGCACAAGGTGATGTTCGAAAACCTGACGCCGCTGTTCCCCAAGGAGCAGATGAAGCTCGAGCGCGACGGCATCAAGGGCGATGAGAACATCACGGGCCGCATCATCGACATCATCGCCCCCATCGGCAAGGGCCAGCGCGCCCTGCTCGTGGCGCCGCCCAAGAGCGGCAAGACGGTGATGATGCAGCACATCGCCCACGCGATCAGCGCCAACTACCCCGACGTCCACATGATGGTGCTGCTCGTGGACGAGCGCCCTGAAGAAGTGACCGAAATGCAGCGCACGGTGAAGGGCGAAGTCATTGCTTCGACCTTCGACGAGCCCGCAGCGCGCCACGTGCACGTCGCCGAAATGGTGATCGAGCGCGCCAAGCGCCTGGTCGAACTGAAGAAGGACGTGGTGATCCTGCTCGACTCGATCACCCGCCTCGCCCGCGCCTACAACAACGTCGTGCCCTCGTCGGGCAAGGTGCTGACCGGCGGTGTGGATTCGAATGCGCTGCAGCGTCCCAAGCGCTTCCTGGGCGCCGCGCGCAACGTGGAAGAAGGCGGCTCGCTGACCATCATCGGCACCGCGCTGATCGACACCGGCAGCCGCATGGACGAAGTGATCTTCGAAGAGTTCAAGGGCACCGGCAACTCCGAAATCCACCTCGACCGTCGCTTGTACGAAAAGCGCGTGTTCCCCTCGATCCAGCTTAACCGCAGCGGCACGCGCCGCGAAGAGCTGCTGCTGGCGCCTGAGATCCTGCAGAAGACCCGCATCCTGCGCCAGCTCATGTACAACATGGACGAGATCGAGTCGATGGAGCTGATGCTCAAGAACATGAAGGCGACGAAGACGAATGTCGAGTTCTTCGACATGATGCGTCGCGGCGGCTGAGCACCACGCTCTCCCGCAAAAGCGCGTTGGCCCCCACGGGTCAACGCGCTTTTTTCATGGGCGCTCGATGCGGATGGCGCGGCCTTCGGCGGCGCTCTGGCGGCCGATATCGAGCAACTCCATCAGCGCGACGGCCTGCTCGGGCGGCACGGGATTCGGGCCGCGGCCGAGGATCGCGTCGCGGACCGCGGCGTAGTAATCGACGTAGTTGCCGGCCCGCGTTGGCACGGCGCGAAAGTGCGGCGCCCCGTCGCTGCCGATCAGCGTGAGTTCGCCGTCGAGCGGATCGGCGCCCCACCCTTCAGCTGGCGGCCGCTGCCCTGCACGCAGCGCATCCTCCTGCGGATCGACGCCATGCTTGACGTAGCTGCCGCGCGTGCCGTGCACGATGTAGCGCGGCGCCGCATGGGCCGCGAGCGTCGTGGCATGCAGCACCACACGCAGAGGCGCATGCGGACCCTGCTCGTAACGCAGCACGGCATGAAAGTAGTCTTCGACCAGTGCGCCATCACGCAGGGCGGCCGTATCGAGCTGGAGCGTGTCGGGCCGGCCGAACAGCTGGACGGCCTGATCGACCAGATGGGCGCCCAGGTCCACCCACAGACCCGAACCCGGCACGGCCTGCTCGCGCCAGCGCGCCTTCACCTCGGGCCGGAAGCGGTCGAAATGCGACTCCAGGTACACCGGCCGACCCAGTACACCGGACGCCAGGACATCCTTGATGGTCAGGAAATCGGCATCGAAACGCCGGTTCTGATACACCGCCAAGACAAGCTCGTTGCGCTTGGACAACGCATCGAGCTCCCTCGCCTCAGCCACATCGAGCGTGAAAGGCTTGTCCACCACCACGTGCTTGCCGGCCTCCAGCGCTGCCTTGGCGACCGGATGGTGCTGCGCGTTGGGCGTCGCGACCACGACCAGGTCGATGTCGGCGCGCGCCACCAGCGCCGCCACGTCGGGCACCACGGCCACACCGGGCCAGTCGGCATGCACCTTGTGCGGCTGCGAGCTCGCCACCGCGGCCAGTTCGAGCCCCGGAACGGCCGAAAGCACGGGCGCGTGGAAGGTCTGGCCAGCAAAACCATAGCCGACGAGGCCGGCGCGCAGAGGTGCAGAGGTCATGGAAGGGCTCCGTTTGCTCGAAAATGGGGCAGTATGCGATAATCATGGGCTCCGCGAAAAGTGCGGCTGGGCAGCTTCGCCCAGCTTCCTGGATTTCCCAGGGCAGCGCGCCAGATCATTGGCACGCTGGTGGCTCTCG
The DNA here is from genome assembly GCF_001425205.1 of Variovorax sp. Root411. Lineage (GTDB taxonomy): Bacteria > Pseudomonadota > Gammaproteobacteria > Burkholderiales > Burkholderiaceae_C > Variovorax. Next base: position 62,298 of record NZ_LMDW01000016.1, on the reverse strand, counting down.
CATCGACCGCGCATTGATTCCAACAGCGCAAAAGGAAAGACCATGGCAAAAGAAGGCATCCACCCGAATTACCGCGAAATCCTGTTCGTCGACATGTCGAACGGCTTCAAGTTCGTGACCCGTTCGTGCGCGAACACCAAGGAAATGGGCAAGACCGACGACGGTCGCGAGCTCCCCCTGTTCAAGCTCGACACCACCAGCGAATCGCACCCGTTCTACACCGGCACGCAGAAGTCGGTCGACAACATGGGCGGCCGCGTCGAGAAGTTCCGCAACCGTTTCGGCAAGACCACCGGCGCTGCTTCGAAGTAAGGCACGCGCTTTTGCGTCGAGGGCAGCCCGGTTTACCGCGCTGCCCTTTTTCTTTCCGACTTCAGCTTTCTTCCGCCACTTGAACCAGCCCACCCCCGCGATCGTTGCCCAGAGTGCCGTGCGCCGGCTGCCGCGCATTGCACTGCTTCTGCTGTGCGCGGCCTACCTGCTGCCGGGCCTGGTCGGACGGGGCCCCTGGAAGAGCGCGGACATCACGGCCTTCGGCTACATGGCCGAACTGGCCCACAGCACCGAAGGCATCGCGCGCTGGTTCGACCCCCTGCTGCTGGGCCTGCGCCCCGAAACGCCCGCGCTGATCCCATACTGGATCGGCGCCCTGGCCATCAAGATCGCCCCGTCGTGGCTGAACCCTGACCTGGCCGTGCGCATCGCGTTCGCGTTCCTGCTCTGGGGTACCTTCACGGCCAGCTGGTATGCGGTGTACTACCTGGCCCGCACGGCGCGCGCCCAGCCTGTGGCCTTCGCCTTCGGCGGCGAGGCCCGGCCGACCGACTACGCACGCGCGATTGCCGACGGCGGCCTGCTGGCGCTGATCGCCTGCCTCGGCCTCGCCCAGCTTGGCCACGAGACCACGCCCGCGCTGGCGCAGCTGTTCTTTGCCTCGCACCTGTTCTACGGCGTGGCCGCACTGCCCTATCGCCGCGCGGGCCCGTTGATCGCACTGACGGTGGGCACCATCGGCATCACGCTGAGCGGTGCGCCCACCGTGGGGCTTGCGCTGGCCGTTGGCAGCGCGCTGTACATCGCCTACGAGCGCCGGCTCGCCGCGCAGTCGGAGCGCGAGAACCCCAACGACGAAGACAACGGCCCCGGCTACACGCGAGGCGCCCTCCTCGCGATGGTCGGCATTACCGTGCTGGCAGCAGTGCTCGTGTTCGGGCTGAAGCTGCCGACATGGAAGATCACCGTGCTCGGCGGTTCGCTGCTGGGCGACGTGCGCAGCCAGGCCAAGCTGCTGCTGTGGTTCACCTGGCCGGTCTGGCCGCTTGCCATCTGGACGCTCTGGCGCTGGCGGCGACAGCTCACGGCGCGCCACGTCGCGCTGCCCTTCTGGTTTGCGCTGGTGCCGCTGGCTGCCACCTGGACCACCGACTACTCCGACCGCTCGCTGCTGCTGGCGTTGCCCCCGTTCGCCACGCTGGCCGCCTTCGCCCTGCCCACCTTCAGACGCAGCGCAGCGGCGCTGATCGACTGGTTCAACGTGCTGTTCTTCAGCGGCCTGGCCGTGCTCGGCTGGATCTACTGGATCGCCATGCAGACCGGTGTGCCGCCCAAGCCTGCCGCCAGCGTGGCGCGGCTGGTGCCCGGCTTCGTGCCCGAGTTCTCTCCCATCGCCGTGGCTCTCGCGGCGGCCGCGACCATCGCCTGGTGCTGGCTGGTGCGCTGGCGTACGGGACGGCATCGCGCCGCGCTCTGGAAGACGCTGGTACTGCCGGCCGGCGGTACGGCGCTGTGCTGGATGCTGCTGATGACGCTGTGGCTGCCGCCCATCGACTACGCGCGCAGCTACGTGCCGCAGGTGCGGGCCGTGGCCGAACGCGTCGGCCAGCCGCGCTGCATCGCGGAACTCGCGCTCAGCCGCCCGCACATCGCGGCCCTGCGCCATCACGGCAACTTCAACGTGCAACCGCTGCTGTTGGGCACCGATTGCCCGTGGCTGCTGGCAAGCCCCGAGACCATCGAGCGCCTGCACACCATCATTCCCTTTGACCAGTGGCGCTTTGCCGGCACGCTGCGCCGACCCAGCAGCGCGGCCGACGACCTCCTGCTCTACCAGAAGATCACGCCGCAGTGAGGGGCGGCGAACGGGCCCTGATCGCGCGGCACGCGGGAACCGTGCTCGCCGGGCAGCTGGCCGTGATGGCCTTCGGCGTGGCCGACACCATCATCGCCGGGCGCTACTCCGAACAAGCACTGGCCGCCCTGTCGGTCGGCGCCGCCATCTTCGTCAGCGTGTACGTCTCGCTGATGGGCGTGCTGCAGGCGCTGCTGCCGGTCTGGGCCGAACTGCACGGCGGCGACCGCGCCGGCGAGGTGGGCCGCTCGGTGCGGCAATCGCTCTACCTGGCCGCCATTGCCATCGTGGCCGGCATGGCGATCCTGCTGCTGCCGGACGCGGCCCTGCGGTGGACCCAGGTGCCGGCTGCCATGCGCGGCGAGGTCGAGGCCTATCTGGCGGTGCTGGCCTTTGCACTGGCGCCGGCGCTGCTCTTTCGCCTGTTCAGCACACTCAACCAGAGCCTGGGCAAGCCCCAGCTCGTGACATGGCTGCAGCTCGGTTCGCTGGTGGTGAAGCTGCCGCTGTCGATCTGGTTCACCTTCGGCGGCGCGGGCTTGCCGGCCATGGGCCTCGTGGGCTGCGGCTGGGCCACGCTGTGCGTGAACTGGGCGATGCTGGGCTGCGCCATCTGGCTGCTGCGCAACCGCGCGTTCTATCGCGACTACGGGCTCTGGAAGCGCATCGAGGCGCCCGACTGGCAGCAGATCCGCAAGTTCGCGCGGCTCGGCGTGCCAGGCGGCTTGGCGGTGCTGGTCGAAGTGACCTCGTTCACGCTGATGGCCTTGTTCATCGCCCGCCTTGGCACGGCGGCCGCGGCGGCGCACCAGATCGCGTCGAACCTGCTGGCCGTGACCTACATGACCCCGCTGTCGCTGGCCATCGCGACCAGCGCGCGCGTGAGCTTCTGGCTCGGTGCCGGGGATGCGGCCAGGGCCCGGCACGCCTGTCGCCTGGGCTTCGAGCTGACGGCGCTGTGCGCCCTGTTCTACGCCGCCGCCATGGCTGCACTGCGCTACAAGCTCGCCAACGTCTATTCAGACAACCCCGCTGTGATCGCGATGGCCGGCGCACTGCTGCTGGCGGTGGCCATGTATCACTTCGCCGATGCGGTGCAGACCTTCTGCATATTCGTGCTGCGGTGCTACCGGGTCACGCTGGCGCCGCTGGTGATCTATTGCGCGATGCTGTGGGGACTGGGCCTTGGCGGAAGCTACCTGCTGGCGTACCGCGGCCTTGGCCCCTGGGCGGCCATGCAATCGCCGCTGGCGTTCTGGATCATGAGCGCGGTGGCGCTGGCGCTGACGGCCCTGCTGTTCGGCGCGCTGCTGCGCTGGACGATGCGCCAGCGCGCTTGACAAGAGCCGCTTGCTACCTGGCCAGCACGCGCGCTTCCCGCACGCGCGCTGCGGGAAACACCAGCGCAAAGCGCGAACCCTTGCCCACCGTGCTTTCGATGCGCAGCTCGGTGCCGTGCCGCTGCGCGATGTGCTTGACGATGGCCAGCCCCAACCCCGTGCCGCCCGTCTCGCGCGAACGGCTGCGGTCGATGCGGTAGAAGCGCTCGGTCAGCCGGGGAATGTGCTCGGCGGCAATGCCGGGGCCCGTGTCTTTCACTGCGTATTCGCCACGCCCGTCAGGCAGCACCCGCCAGCTCACCGCCACCTCGCCGCCGCCGGGCGTGTAGCGGATGGCGTTGCTCAGCAGGTTCGACATCGCGCTCTGCAGCTCGGTCGGTGCGCCCGACACTTCGGACTCGGCGTCGATGGTGAACGACAGCCGATGTCCCTGCGGTGCCACACGGCCCGACAGCCCGCGGCCCTCGTCTTCGCACTGTGCGAGCAGCGCACGGATGCGGATCCACTGGTTGCCCGAAGGCGCTGCGCTGCCTTCCAGCCGCGACAGCGTCAGCAGGTCGTTCACCAGCGTTTCCATGCGGTGCGACTGCTGCCCCATCAGCGACAGGTAGCGCATGCGTTCGTCTGCATCGAGCGGCAGGTTCTGCAGCGTCTCGACGAAGCCCGCCAGCACCGTCAGCGGCGTGCGGATTTCATGCGACACGTTCGCCACGAAATCACGCCGCATCGCCTCGGCCTGCTCCAGCGCCGTGATGTCGCGCGTCAGAAGCATGCGGCGGTTGCCGGCATAGGGATGCACCTGCACCGACAGCCGCACCAGGTGGGGGCGCTGATGCGAGTGGCCGGGTCCGGAGGCATCGATGACCACGTCGCGGCTGTAGTTCCACGATGCAAGGTAGGCCACGAAGGCCGGATCGCGCACGAGGTTCGCGAGGTGCTGCGCAAGGTCGCGCTCGGCGTCGATGCCGAACTGGCTGGCCGCCGTCTGGTTGCACCATTCGATGCGGCCCTGCTCGTCGAGCAGCACCACGCCGTTGGGCGAGGCCTGGATAGCCGCCAGGAACTCCTGCAGCCGCTCTTCGGCTTGCCGCGTCTGCTGCTCGCGGTCGCGCAGCAGCTTGCGGATGCGCTCCGACAGCTCGCCCCACACGCCCGCTCCCCGCGTCGGCAGGCCCGCCGCGTCATTGCGCAGCACCCGCATCAGCCGCTCGGCGCGCCAGGCATCGAGCGCCAGCCAGAGCACCGCGCCCAGCCATGCGCCCAGCCATCCGAACTTCCAGCCAAAAATGGCGACAGCGCCCGCTCCTATTGCGAGAGACGCTATTAAAAAAGTAGCAATTCGAAAAGGCATGGCGGGCGATTATCCGCGCCCGCGGCCAAGGGACGCCACGGCGCTCAAACCGTGACTTGGGCGGTCAGCCGGTAGCCCGCTCCGCGGACGGTTTCGACCATCGGCGCGGCCGCGCCCAGCGACTCGCGCAGGCGCTTGACGTGCACGTCGACCGTGCGCTCCTCGATGTAGACGTGGTCGCCCCACACCTTGTCGAGCAGCTGCGCGCGGCTGTGCACGCGCTCGGCATGCTGCATCAGATAGGCGAGCAGCTTGAACTCGGTCGGCCCGACCTTCAGCGCGCCGCCCTGCCAGGTCACGCGGTGGGTAGACGTGTCGAGCGCCAGTTCGCCGATCTCGACGCGCTCCGTGACCACTTCGGGCGCGCGGCGGCGCAGCACCGCACGGATGCGGGCCAGCATCTCCTGCGTGGAGAACGGCTTGGTGATGTAGTCGTCGGCACCGGCGTCGAGGCCGGCCACCTTGTCGGGCTCGTCGCCGCGCGCGGTCAGCATCAGGATCGGGATGGCCTTGGTGCGCGGGTCCTTGCGCCACTGGCGCGCGAGCTGCAGGCCGCTCTGGCCCGGCAGCATCCAGTCGAGCAGGATCAGGTCCGGCAGGAAGGCGTCGATCTCGCGCTGGGCCGCGGCGCCATCTTCCGACCAGATCGGCTCGAAGCCGTTGTGGCGCAGGTTGACGGCGATCAGCTCGGCGATCGAGGACTCGTCTTCGACGATCAGGACTCGGGGTTTTTTCATGTTATTTGCTCACTTGGGGGTCACCCCGATTCCTTCCAGCGAACGCCGCGGAACCGGCTTTGCCGGGCCGCGGGCGTTGCCCCCTGCAAGGGGGTTGGCGGCCACACGAAGTGGGCAAGCCTGGGGGTTTGTCATTGAAGTGCAGATTCGATCTCTTGCATCGAAGTGTGCCGCACGTCGGCGCCCTTGACGATGTAGATGATGAACTCGGCAATGTTCTTGGCGTGGTCGCCGATGCGTTCGATCGCCTTCGCCAGGAACAGCAGATCGAGGCTGGCGGAGATGGTGCGCGGGTCTTCCATCATGTAAGTGACCAGCTTGCGCACGAAACCGTCGAACTCCTTGTCGATCAGGTCGTCGTCCTTCAGGATCGACAGCGCCGCGGCCGTGTCCAGGCGCGCGAAGGCGTCCAGCGCGGTGCGCAGCAGGCCCGAGGCCAGGTCGGCCGCAATGCGCAGCTCGGTCGTGGGCAATTGCCGGGCCGATCCGCTCTCGATGATCGACTTGACCATGCGCGCGATCTTGTTGGCCTCATCGCCCACGCGCTCGAGGTTGGCTGTGGTCTTGCTGATGGCGATCAGCAGGCGCAGGTCGCGGGCGGTCGGCTGGCGGCGCGCGATGATGGACGACAGCTCGCGGTCGATGTCGATTTCCATCGCGTTGACGCGGTGCTCGGTCTCCATCACGCGGTCGGCCGCGTCTACGTCGAACTGCAGCAGCGCATACACGGCTGTGTGGATCTGCGACTCGACCATGCCGCCGAGCTCCATCACGCGCGACGAGACGGCGTTGAGTTCGCTGTCGAACTGGCTGGAAAGGTGTTTCTCGGTCATGGTGTCTCCTTAGCCGAAACGGCCGGTGATGTAGTCCTCGGTCTCCTTGCGCTGCGGCTTGAAGAACATCTGCTCGGTGGCGCCGAATTCGATCAGGTCGCCGAGGTACATGTAGGCGGTGTAGTCGCTGCAGCGGGCGGCCTGCTGCATGTTATGCGTCACGATGACCACCGTGTATTCGTTCTTCAGCTCGGCGATCAGTTCCTCGATCTTCGCGGTGGAGATCGGGTCGAGCGCGGAGCAGGGTTCGTCGAGCAGCAGCACTTCGGGCTTGATCGCAATGCCGCGCGCAATGCACAAGCGCTGCTGCTGGCCGCCCGAGAGGCCCGAGCCGCTTTGCTGCAGCTTGTCGCGCACTTCGGTCCACAGGGCTGCCTTCTTCAGGGCCCACTCGACGCGGTCGTCCATTTCGCTGGCCGAGAGATTCTCGAACAGCTTCACGCCGAAGGCGATGTTGTCGTAGATCGACATCGGGAACGGCGTGGGCTTCTGGAACACCATGCCGACCTTGGCGCGGATCAGCGCCACGTCCTGCTTGGATGTGAGCAGGTTCTCGCCATCGAGGGCAATGGTGCCTTCGGCGCGCTGCTCAGGGTAGAGCTCGAACATGCGGTTGAAGGTGCGCAGCAAGGTCGACTTGCCGCAGCCCGAGGGGCCGATGAAAGCGGTGACCTTGTTCTCGGGAATCTCGAGGTTGATGCCCTTGAGCGCGTGGAACTTGCCGTAGTAGAAGTTCAGGTCCTTGACCGAGATCTTCGAGCGCGACGGTTGTTGTGCGACGGTGTTTGGCATGTTGTCTTCTTCTGGATTCAGTGTTTGGTGCGCGTCAGGACCCGCGCCAGGATGTTGAGAGCAAGCACGGCGACGGTGATCAGGAACACGCCGGCCCATGCCAGCTGTTGCCAGTTCTCGTACGGGCTCATCGCGAACTTGAAGATCGTGACCGGCAGGCTGGCCATCGGCTGGCTCACGTCGGCGGTCCAGAACTGGTTGTTCAGCGCGGTGAAGAGAAGCGGTGCGGTTTCACCCGCAATGCGCGCCACGGCGAGCAGCACGCCCGTGACCACACCGGCGCGTGCGGCGCGCAGCGTGATGCTCAGGATGACCTTCCACTTCGGCGCGCCCAGCGCATAGGCTGCTTCGCGCAGGCCCGGCGGCACCAACTGCAGCATGTTCTCGGTCGTGCGGATGACCACCGGGATCACGATCAGCGCGAGCGCCAGCGCACCCGCCAGGCCCGAGAAGGTCTTGAAATAGGCCACCACCACGGCATAGACGAACAGGCCGATCACGATCGACGGCGCCGACAGCAGGATGTCGTTGACGAAGCGCGTGACCGAGGCGAGCCAGCCCTTGGGGTTGTACTCGGCCAGGTAGATGCCGGCCATGATGCCGATGGGCGTGCCCACGAAAGTGGCCAGCGCCACCATCACGAACGAGCCGAAGATCGCGTTCGCGATACCGCCCGCCTCGTTCGGCGGCGGCGTCATCTCGGTGAAGGTGGCGATGGCCAGGCCGCCGACGCCCTGCCGCAGCGTTTCCCAGAGGATCCACACCAGCCAGAACACACCGAAGGCCATTGCGGCGAGCGACAGCGTGAGCGCGATCTTGTTGACACGGTTGCGCGCGGCGAACCTGGCCTGGCGCGTTTCGGCGAGCGCTTTGGCGCTCAGGAGGTTTTGAGCAGTACTCACGACTTGGTCCCTTCGCTCTTCTTCATCTGGGCCAGCAGCATCTTGGAGAGCGACAGCACGACGAAGGTGATGAAGAACAGCACGAGGCCGAGGTACATCAGCGCGGCCTGGTGCAGGCCCGCGCCGGCTTCGGCGAATTCGTTGGCGAGTGCCGAGGTGATGCTGTTCGCAGCCTCGAACACCGACAGCGAGTTGAGCTGGTTCATGTTGCCGATCACGAACGTGACCGCCATCGTTTCACCCAGCGCCCGGCCCAGGCCGAGCATGATGCCGCCGATGACGCCGGCCTTGGTGTAGGGCAGCACCACCTTGGAGACAACCTCCCAGGTGGTCGAGCCGAGCCCGTAGGCCGACTCTTTCAGCAGCGGCGGCGTGACCTCGAACACGTCGCGCATCACCGAGGCGATGAACGGAATGATCATGATCGCCAGGATGATGCCGGCCGACAGAATGCCGATGCCCACCGGCGGGCCGGACACCAGCGCGCCGAGGTACGGCACGCCGCCGAGCAGCTTCTGCAGCGGCTGCTGCACCCAGGTGGAAAGGATCGGGCCGAACACCAGCAGGCCCCACATGCCGTACACGATGGAAGGCACCGCGGCCAGCAGTTCGATGGCTGTGCCCAGCGGGCGCTTGAGCCAGTTGGGCGAAAGTTCGGTGAGGAAGAGCGCAATGCCGAAGCTCACGGGCACCGCGATCACCAGCGCGATGATCGAGGTGGCCAGCGTGCCGTAGATCATGACCAGACCGCCGTACTCCTCCTTCACCGGGTCCCACACGCTGCTCGTGAGGAAGCCGAGGCCGTACTTAGAAATGGCGGGCCAGGCGCCGACGATCAGCGACAGCAGGATGCCGATGAGCATCGCGAGCGTCAGCAGCGCGGCGCCCTTGGCGGCCCAGCCGAACAGCCGGTCGGCCATCGGGCCGGAGCGCGGCGCCTTCATGGGCGGTGGAGGGGCGGTGGCACGACCGCGCTCGGCCGCGAGGTCGAGGGAGGTGGCAGCGGCGGGAAAGGTGGATGACACAGGTCGCTCCGGCAAAGACGAAAGCGGCGCGTCCTGGAGCGGGGAGTTGCTCATGGGCGCGCCGTTCTTCTGGACTGATGGGTGGATTACTTGAGCGCGACGGCCTTGCCCGACGCGTCCTTCACTTCACCCCATGCCTTGGCGATGGTCGCCTTCACGGCGTCGGGCATCGGCACGTAGTCGAGGTCGTCGGCCGTCTTGTCGCCGCTCTTGTAGGCCCAGTCGAAGAACTTGAGCACGGTGGTGGCGTTGGCCGGCTTGTCCTGCACCTTGTGCATCAGGATGAAGGTGGCGCCGGTGATGGGCCATGCATCCTTGCCGGCCTGGTTGGTCAGCACCTGGTAGAAGCTCTTGTTCCAGTCGGCGCCGGCGGCTGCAGCCTTGAATGCCGAGTCGTCGGGGGACACGAAGGTGCCGGCTGCGTTCTGCAGCTGAGCGTACGTCATCTTGTTCTGCTTGACGTAGGCGTACTCGACGTAGCCGATCGAGTTGGGCAGGCGGTTCACGAAGGCTGCGACGCCTTCATTGCCCTTGCCGCCCGCGCCGGTGGGCCAGTTCACGGCCGTGCCTTCGCCGACCTTGGTCTTCCACTCGGCGTTGACCTTGCTCAGGTAGTTGGTGAACAGGAAGCTGGTGCCAGAACCGTCGGCGCGGCGAACCGGGGCGATGGCGGCGTCAGGCAGGTTCAGCGAACCGTTCAGCGCCTTTATGGCGGGGTCGTTCCACTTGGTGACCTTGCCCAGGTAGATGTCGCCCAGGACCTGGCCGTTGAGCTTCAGCTCGCCGGGCTTGATGCCGGGAATGTTGACCACGGGGATCACGCCGCCGATGACGGTGGGGAACTGCATCAGGCCCTTGGCCTGCAGTTCGTCGTCCTTCAGGGGAGCGTCCGAGGCGCCGAAGTCGACGGTCTTGGCCTCGATCTGCTTGATGCCGGCGCCCGAACCGACCGACTGATAGTTGATCTTGACGCCGGTGGCCTTGTTGAAGTCTGAGGCCCATTTGGCGTACAGCGGTGCCGGAAAGCTGGCGCCGGCGCCGGTCACGTCCTGGGCGAAGGCAGGAATGGAGAACACCGCGGCCACGAGGCCGGCTGTTGCAAATTTGAACGTCGTTTTCATGAAGCTTCCTTTAGAAGTAAGAAGTAGTCCCTTTTTTGGGCTTGGACGGACTCTAGAAAGCTTGTGTGACATCGGTGTGACACCCCTCTGTCGAGGGAAAATGCCTACGCTTCCCCCTGATCCATGTGACGCTGTCACGCAACCGTCATGCGCCGCGCCTAGCCTTGCGAACCTCGCGGTCGCGCGAATCTGAAGGCTGCGCGCGCTGTCACGGCGCTACGATCAAACACAACAAGACACCCGCCTTCTTCTCGGAACCACATGCAAAACGGCACCCGCCTCGCAGCAGTCGACCTGGGCTCGAACAGCTTCAGGCTCGAAATCGGACAGGTCGATCACGGCCAGATCCACCGCACCGAATACCTCAAGGAGACCGTGCGCCAGGGCAACGGCCTGGACAGCGCGCGCAACCTCACGACCGAAGCCATGCAGCGCGGCTGGGACGCCCTCGCCCGCTTCGGCGAGCGGCTGGCCGGCTTCAAGCGCTCGCAGGTGCGGGCCGTGGCCACGCAAACGCTGCGCGAAGCACGCAACCGCGAAGAGTTCCTGCTGCGCGCACGCACCATCCTGGGCTTCGGCATCGACGTGATCCCGGGCCGGGAAGAAGCCCGACTCATCTACCAGGGCGTGGCGCACATGCTCCCGCACACCGACGCATCCGAGCGCGAGCGCCGGCTGGTGGTCGACATCGGCGGGCGTTCCACTGAAATGATCATCGGCCACGCGCTCGAGGCCGAACTGGTCGAGTCGTACCGCGTCGGCAGCGTCGCCTGGTCGATGAAGCACTTCGCCGAGGGCCAGTTCACGCCCGCAGCCTTCCGCGCCGCCGAAGTGGCCGCCAAGGCCGTGCTCGACGACGCGCTCGGCAGCTACACCCGCGACCAGTGGGACGTGGCCTACGGCGCCTCGGGCACCATCGGCGCAGTCGGCGACGTGCTCGCTGCCGCGGGCGCCGAACCGGGCCTCGTCACCCGCGAAGGCCTCGATTGGCTGCTCGACCGATTGCTCAAGGCCGGCAGCGCCGACAAGCTTCGCATCGACGGCATGCGCGAGGACCGCAAGGCCGTGATCGGCGGCGGCGTGAGCGTGCTGCGCGCGGTGTTCGACCTGCTCGGCATCGAGGAGATGAAGGTGGCGCAGGGTGCATTGCGCCACGGCGTGCTCTACGAATTGCTGGAACGCGACGAGAGCGTGGCCGACATGCGCACGGCCACCGTGGCCCGTCTGGCCAGCCGGTTTTCGGTCGATGCGGCCCAGGCCAAGCGCGTGAGCGATACGGCCGCGTCGCTGTTCGTGCAGCTCGCCCCCGCCGCACGCGGCGGCAGCACGTCGAGCCGCGCCGGCCGCGCATTGCGCAAACTGGGCTGGGCGGCCCAGCTGCACGAGATCGGCACACTGGTCTCGCACAGCGACTATCACAAGCACGGCGCCTACATCCTCGACAACACCGACGCGCCCGGTTTCGCGGTGAACGAGATGCACGCGCTCGGCCAGCTGGTGCTGGGCCAGCGCGGCAAGCTGCGCAAGCTCGAAACCGTGCTGGACGACGAGACCTTCGTCATGCAGCTGTTGTCGCTTCGGCTCGCGATCATCCTGTGCCATGCGCGCCGCGACCCCGACCCGCAGGCGCTGCATCTCGCAGCATTGGGCGCCAGGGCTTTCACGATCGCCTGCGCGCCCGAGTGGGCCGAGGCCTACCCGCAGTCCGCACACCTCCTGCGCGAGGAAGTGCAGGCCTGGCAGAAGACCAGCAACTGGCGCGTGGAACTCAGCGGGGCCTGAGCCGCTTTACTTGGGGTCGGTGCCGACCGTCCGACCGGCTGCCACATGGGCCACGCGGGGTTCGTCGTCCCCGAACATGCCGGCATAGGCAGGCTGAACGACCTTGGCAAGCCCTTGCCTCAGCCCTTCCTGGGCAACCGCGGGGTCGTTGAGCAGGCCGTCATACCGGAAGTAGGTCGGCTGGCTCAAGTCGGAGGTCTGGCTTGCCTGGTAGATGACGGCCTGATGCTCGTCTCTCAGCAACTGCTCGACCGCCACGACGGGTTTGAAGCTCGAAGTCGCATCGGACGCTCCATAGGCAGTCGTGATCCGCAGGATCAATGTGCTATAGCCGGGGGTGGGCTGGAGTTCCGGCACCTGCATCTCGGCGAGCTTTCCGGTCGCGCGCATGAAAGGCGTCAGCTTCACCTCGCGGCCACCGTCCCGCAAGCGCGCCGCCAGCCGCTCTGCAAAATACTTGTTGAGCCCCATGGGCACACCGCTGTTCCTCACCGCGGCCGTGAACTCCTTGCTGCGCCGGTCCGTGCGGTCGGCTGTCGTCATCCGGCTGTTGGTGTCGATGCCAAGTGCCAGCAGCGCGCCGATGGGTCCCAGGAACCCGGCAAAGCTTGTCAGCCCCGAACCGCCGCCGTCCACGACGATCAGCTCGTCTTCCTGGTTGTAGATGATCTCGACCTTCGCCACCGACCGGGCGGCATCGTGGCGGGCCTGCAGCGCAGGCGGGGGCGTGTCCGTCGCGCACCCCGACAGAAGGGCTGCGGCAACAAGCAGGGGAGTCAGCGTTTTCAACGACATGCCCGCGCTTTCCCGCAGCAGGTTCGTGAAGCTTCTTGGCGTCAGGTTGAGCGGTTTCATGCACGTTCCCCAGTGATGTGGCCGGCAGGAATGCTTTGTTCCCCTCATCGGGGCCAAGCGTGCTGCCGTGGAGTCACTGTAGAAATTGCGCCGCATGCGCACATGAGCGGTGCGCCCCTTTTCCAGGGAGACAAGCGCCCCGCCCTGCCCGGCCTGCAACCATGACAAAGCGCCTGCCCGAAAGCGGCAGGCCGGGGTACCTAGAGCAGTTCGGGCGACTGCACCGTGACGACGACGGTCTGCACGTCGCCGTCGCGCTCGCGCGTGCGGATCCACCACAGCGCACCCTTGCGCACCGGGCAGCTGTCCTGCTTCAGGCCGAGCAGGAGCGAGATGGCCTGCCCCACCGAGGGCTGGTGGCCGATCATCAGCACCACCGATTTGCCGTTGGGCCAGCCGGCCGCGCCGAGCAAGGCCTCGGGCGTGGTGTCGGGCGCGAGTTCCGAACGCAGCTTGTACTTGCGGCCCAGCGCCATGGCCGTCTGCTCGCAGCGCCGCGCGGGGCTGCAGATGATGCGCGTGCCGTCCGGCAACTGGCGGTCCAGCCAGCCGGCCATCCGCTTGGCCTGCTTTTCACCGCGCGGCGTGAGCGAGCGCTGCATGTCGTCGCAACCCTCAGTCCAGTCCTCGGCTTCGGCGTGGCGCCAGAAGATCAAGTCCATGGTCATGGCCTTTCGTGCGTCAGTTGCTGGATGCATCGCGCAGATGCCCTCGTGATGCATAGCGGTTCATGAGCGCCGCCTGCGCACCGTGGGCCTCGATGGCGCGCGACGCGCCGTCCTCGCCCGGATGCGTGTCGTGGTCGATGCGCGTGTAGATGCCGTCCGCACCCAGGTCCCAGGCATCGCGCCCGTCGTGCAGGTAAGCCACCAGGCATTCGTCGATCAGCCGCTGGCGCAGCACGGGGTCCGTCACGGGCCATGCGAGCTCGATGCGCCGCATCATGTTGCGGTTCATCCAGTCAGCGCTCGACAGGTACAGCGACTCGTCCTCGCCGTTGCGGAAATAGAAGACCCGCGAATGCTCCAGGAAACGCCCGATCACCGAGCGCACGCGGATGTTGTCCGTCAGCCCCGGCATCTGTGCGGGCAGCGTGCACGCGCCGCGCACGATCAGGTCGATCTTCACGCCCTTCTGCCCCGCGCGGATCAGCGAGGCGATGATCTCCTCGTCGGTCAGCGCATTCATCTTGGCGACGATGCGCGTCGGGTGGCCCGCCGCGGCAGCCATGCCCAGCGCATCGATCTGCGCCGTGATGTTCTTGTGCAGGTCGAACGGCGCCAGCCACATGCGGTTGAGCTTGGGCAGCCGGCTCTGGCTGGCCATGTGCACGAACACCGCTTCCATGTCGGCCGTCAGCAGCGGGTCGGCCGTGAGGTGGCTGATGTCGGTGTAGAGCCTGGCCGTGCGCGGGTTGTAGTTGCCCGTGGACAGATGGCCGTAGCGGCGCATCTGCTTGCCTTCGCGCCGCGTCACCAGCAGCATCTTGGCGTGCGTCTTCAGGCCGACCACGCCGTACACCACCTGTGCACCGATCGACTCGAGCATTTCGGCCCAGTTGATGTTGGCCTCTTCATCGAAGCGCGCCTTCAGCTCCACCACCACCGTCACTTCCTTGCCACGGCGCACCGCTTCGCGCAGCAGGTCCATCAGCTCGGAATCGGCACCTGTGCGGTAGATGGTCTGCTTGATCGCCAGCACCTGCGGGTCGAGCACTGCTTCGCGAAGGAACGCGAGCACGCCCTCGAAGCTCTCGAAGGGCTGGTGGATCAGCACGTCGCCGCGCTGCAGACGCTCGAAGAACGACTGCGCAGGCGACAGCGTGACCGGGTATGACGCCGGGTACGGCGGAAACCGCAACTGCGGCTCCTCGAGCAAGTCGGCCAATTGCGTGAACCGGGCCAGGTTGACCGGCCCGTGTACGCGGTACAGCGACTGCGGCGGCAGGTTGAACTGGGCCAGCAGAAAGCTCGCGAGCGACTCGGCGCAGCTCGCCGACACCTCCAGCCGCACAGCCTGCCCGTAGTGGCGATGCTGCAGCCCCTGGCGCAAGGCGGTGCGCAGGTTCTTCACGTCTTCCTCGTCCACTGCCAAGTCGGAATGCCGAGTGACGCGGAACTGCGAAAAATCGCCTACCTCGCGCCCCGGGAACATGCTGGCAAGGTGCGCACGCACCACGCTCGACAGTGCCACGAACAGCGTCTTGCCGTCCGACACCTTGGCCGGCATCTTGATCAGGCGCGGCAGCACGCGCGGCACCTTCACGATCTGGATCGGGTTCTCGCGCCCGAATGCGTCCTTGCCACCCAGCCGCACGATGAAGTTGAGCGACTTGTTGGCCACCTGCGGAAACGGATGCGCCGGGTCGAGTCCGACCGGGATCAGCAGCGGGCGCACCTCGCGCTCGAAATACTCGCCAACCCACTTGCGCTGCGCCGGATTGCGCTCTCCATGCGAAATGATGTGGATGCCGTGCTTGGCGAATGTCGGCATCAGCTCGTCGTTGTACAGCGCGTACTGGCGCGCCACGAGCTTGTGCGCCGCCTCGGCCAGCCTCTCGAACGACTCGACGGTGTAGGTGCCCTTGCGGTCGCCGGCGCTGCCCGCGATCAGGTGTGGGGCGGCACGAACCTCGAAGAACTCGTCGAGATTCGATGAGACGATGCACAGGTAGCGCAGCCGTTCGATCAGCGGCACCTCGGGCCGATGGGCCCAGTCGAGCACCCGTTCATTGAATGACAGGATGCTGTGGTCGCGGTCGAGCAGCGTGAACGTGGGCGCCGCGACGGCTGGCGACCGGTCTGCGGGAGCGAGTGGCATGGGAACTGATTCTGGAGCAAGCGGCACGGGAGCACACGTAGGCGGAAATATGACAGTGTCGACATCGTTTGTGACGCTCTCATGACACTCCCGTGACGCCACCGCCGCCGTCTTGTGGGGCTCCATCATGCCCGGAGACAGGGCGGGCAACCCGTCGTGGGACGGGGCAGCCGCCGGCTTCATGCGCCCAGGAAATGCTTGCGGTAGCGCGCCGGCAGATCGTCGATGCGCATCAGCATCGGCAGGTCGGCTGCGTTGAAGTCCGGGTCCCAGGCCGGCGCGCCGAGCACCTTGGCACCCAGGCGCAGGTAGCCCTTGATGAGCGCCGGCGGCTCCACGTCGAGCGTGCTGTCGAGCCGCTCGACCGGCAGCGGCAGGCGGGGCTGCACCTGGTACTGGATCGGCGCCATGTGCTTGGCCGACACCTGGCGCCAGATGCTGGCCGCCGCGTCGCCGTTCGTGACACCGTTGTGTGACATCGGAATGCTCGCGCAGCCGATCATCGTGTCGAGCTTGTTGCGATGCATGAAGCCGGCCAGCGCGCCCCACAGCGCGAGGATCACGCCGCCCTGGCGGTGGTCGGGATGCACGCAGCTGCGGCCCAGCTCGACCATGCGCTCGCGCAGGTCGCGCAGGCGGGTGAGGTCGAACTCGGTGTCGCTGTAGGTGCTGCCGATGCGGCGGGCCTGGGCCGGCGTGAGCACGCGGTAGGTGCCGATGACCTGCTGCGTCAGCTCGTCGCGCACCAGCAGGTGTTCGCAGAAATCGTCGAACAGGTCGATGTCGTGGCCAGCCAGCGGCGAAGAAACCCGGGCGCCCATCTCGCCGACGAACACGTCGTAGCGCAGGCGCTGGGCGGCGCGCACGTCGTCCAGGTGGCGGGCCCAGCCCACGGCAATGCCTTGCCTGGACTCGGCCACCGGCGGCAGGATGGCAGCAGGCGCCTGGGGCACCAACGTACGGGCAACGGCAGGCACACCAGTTGCCGGAGCGGGCCACAAGGCCGCGCGCAGCCCGATCTGTGAAAGCGGAAACGTCGGGTTGGGCAGTTCTTTCATGGGGAACCCTTTCTGCCGAAGGAGTCTCCGCACCTGCCATGAAGCGGGCATGTCAGGAAGATTGCAAGCGCATGACGGTGTTGCGCCGTGCCGCTTCGTCGTTTAATGCGGTGGATTCGCGACATGGAGTTTCCCCACATGGCCCTCGACGCAAACGGCACCGACAGCAGCCGGCTTCACCAGACTTTCCCTGTCCTCAGCGACACCGAGATTGCGCGCATTGCGCGCTTCGGCACCGTGCAGCAGTTTGCGCGCGGCAGCCGGCTTTTCACCGCCGGGGAAACCGGTCCCGGCATGTTCGTGCTGCTCAAGGGCGTGGTGGCCGTCACGCAGCGCGACGGCCTTGGCCACATCGTGCCCATCGTGCGGCAGGGGCCGGGCGAATTCCTGGCCGAAGTCGGCCAGTTGAGCGGCCGCCCTGCCCTGGTCGATGGTCATGCCGACGAAGACGTCGAGGCGCTGCTCGTATCCCCCGCACAGTTGCGCGCGCTGCTGGTGGCCGAAGCCGACCTGGGCGAGCGCATCACCCGCGCGCTGATCCTGCGGCGCGTGGCGCTGATCGAATCCGGCGCCAGCGGCCCGGTGCTGATCGGCCAGCCGCAGTCGCCCGACATGGCACGGCTGGAGAACTTTCTTCGCCGCAACGGCTACCCCTATCACCTGGTCGATGCCGCCGAAGACCCCGACGCCGCCGCGCTGCTTGCGCAATACGGCGCCAGCAAGCTGCTGGCCGTGTGCCCAGACGGCTCGGTGCTGGTCAACCCGGCCGACGACGCGCTCGCGCGCTGCCTGGGCATGGTCGACACCGCCGAGCGCAACGAGCTGTTCGACGTGGCCGTCGTCGGTGCCGGGCCGGCAGGGCTCGCCACCGCCGTCTATGCGGCCTCCGAAGGCCTGCGCGTCATCGTGCTCGACTGCCGCGCATTCGGCGGCCAGGCCGGCGCCAGCGCGCGCATCGAGAACTACCTGGGCTTCCCGACCGGCATCTCGGGGCAGGCGCTCGCGGGCCGGGCTTTCGTGCAGGCGCAGAAGTTCGGTGTCGAGATGCTGATTCCGGCCAAGGTGGTGTCGCTCGACTGTTCGCGCGACAACGCCCTCGACAGCCTGGCCGTTGTGCTGGCCGACGGCCGCACCATCAACGCGCGCACCGTCGTCATTGCGAGCGGCGCGCGCTACCGGCGGCCGGAAGTACCGCGTCTCGCCGAATTCGAAGGCCGCGGCATCTGGTACTGGGCCTCGGCCATCGAGGCGAAGATCTGCTCACAGCAAGAGGTGGCGCTGGTCGGCGGCGGCAACTCGGCAGGACAGGCCGCGGTCTTCCTCTCGCGCCACGCGGCCAAGGTCAACGTGCTCGTGCGCGGCCCGTCGCTGGCCGCCAGCATGTCGCGCTACCTCATCGACCGCATCGAGGCCACGCCCAACATCTCGCTGCAGCCCCACACCGAACTCGTGCGCCTGCACGGCGGCTCCGACGAAGGCCTCACCGGAGCGACATGGCGCTGTCACAGCACCGGCGCCGAACATGACTGCCCGGCGCGCAACATCTTCCTGTTCGTTGGTGCGGAGCCGGAGACTTCATGGCTCGACGGCTGCGGCGTGGCCGTCGACAAGCACGGCTTCGTGCTCACCGGCACCGCCGCGAGCAGCGGCTTTCCGGCGCGGCCGGCCGCGGCGCTCGAATCGAGCGTGCCGGGCGTGTTCGCCGTGGGCGACGTGCGATCGGGTTCGGTCAAGCGCGTGGGTGGCGCCATCGGCGAAGGCGCGGCAGCGGTCGCGCTGATCCATCAGCACCTGTCGCAGGCCTCGGCCGTGGCCTGAGCCGCGCATCCATCCGCCAAGCCGGGCCAAACACTTGCGCCCCGCACGCGTTCGAAAGGCCGCGTATATGCTGCCGGACTCGCATCACATCACGGAGTGCAAGTCGACATGCCCGCATCGCCCATCGAGGTCTATTCCTGGCCCACGCCGAACGGCCACAAGGTTCACGTCATGCTGGAGGAGTGCGGCCTGCCGTACCACGCGCACCCCGTGAACATCGGCAAGGGAGACCAGTTCGCGCCCGAGTTCCTGCAGATCAGCCCGAACAACAAGATCCCCGCCATCACCGACCCCAACGGTCCGGACGGCAAGCCCATCTCGCTCTTCGAATCGGGCGCCATCCTCGTCTACCTTGCGGGCAAGACCGGCAAGTTTCTGCCCACCGGCGATCGCGAACGCTACGACGTGCTGCAGTGGCTCATGTTCCAGATGGGCGGCGTCGGCCCCATGCTCGGCCAGGCGCACCACTTCCGCCTGTACGCACCCGAGAAGATCGCCTATGCCATCGACCGGTACAGCAACGAAGCCAAGCGCCTGTACGGCGTGATCGACAAGCAGTTGTCTAAGAACAGATTCATCGCCGGCAAGAGCTATTCGATTGCCGACATTGCCATCTTTCCGTGGCTGCGCAGTTGGGAGAACCAGGGCATCACCCTCACCGACTTCCCGCACCTGAAGGCTTGGTTCGACGGCATCGCCGCACGCCCCGCCGTGCAGCGCGGCGTGAAAGTGCTGGCCGAACTGCGCCAGCCGATCACCGGCGACAAGGAGCGCGAGATTCTTTTTGGCAAGACGCAGTACGAGAAACGCTGAGAAGTCCGAGAAGAGCCAATATCCGGGCTAGAATAGAAGGCTTGTCGGGGTGTAGCGCAGCCTGGTAGCGCATCTGGTTTGGGACCAGAGGGTCGAAGGTTCGAATCCTTTCGCCCCGACCATAGAAAACGTAATGCGGACAGTCACTCGAGTGGCTGTCCGCATTTTCGTTTCTGGGTGATGGTGTCCCTGTATGCCGTCGGCAGTGTTCGCTTCAGGTGCGGGCCTTGCACTCAAAAAAGGATCACCCATTCGCCGCGCAGGTATCGATAGTGGTAGTTGGGCCCCGAAAAGGTAGTGCTGCGGCTGTAGCCCGCGCCAAAACGAAATACCTGCGAGCCCCTGACCGGACTTTGAAGGCTCAGGTCGAACAATCTCGTTGGTTGATTCAAATCGTGATTGATCGTCTCATTGCCTAATCCCGCCGTCAGGGAGGCCATCCATCCCTGGAAGCGGTGCCGCCAACCGATCGCCAGCATCGACTCGCTGTAGTTCTTCGGATTGAAATAGGCTCTGTCCACGTCCTCATGGGTGCTTCGATACGTTCGATAGCGCGCCTGCAAGGTCAGCCCCAGGTCGAGTGACGGCTGATAGATCAGCCGCAGGCGGGCATGGTCCCTTCGGTTGCCGTCCGAAAAATATTGCTGTCCCAGCAGCCCGACCAGAGTCAAATGGCTTCCCAGCCCTTGATCCACCGCCACCCCGACAAACGAAAAATCGATCCCGCGGTCCAGGGACTTCTGAGTTTCCACCCAGTCGCGCGTTACGAGAAACTCCACGGCGGTACTCTTCGTGGGTGACAGGCGGTAACTGCCGTCCAGTGTCAGCAGCGTGTGCCCTCCCTGCTGAAACAGGCCGGCCTCCAGGGCCCCTCCATCGCCAGTCCGGGATTCGATCGAACGGGCTAGAAATGAAATCTTCTTTCCGGCCCTTTGCCAGCTATCTTGCTTGTATTGGTAGTCGGAGAGACGAAAACCCAAGTAATGATCGGCATTCTCGAAAGCAGGAAAAAATTCGGCCGATACCCTTCTCGATTGAAAATTATCGCTGTCGCTGGTCAGGAAAAATTCCGTGCCAAAAGCCATGTCGCTTGTTTTTTCCTTGCTTTTTTCTTCTTCGGCTTTACAGGGACCGGCCAGCACCATGGCCCCGGATAGAACGGCAATGAAATATCTCAATGCTCCAATCATTTTGTCCCCCAGGCCTTGGGTTTTCTGAACAGTTCGTCCAGATACCCGAGAATGCTGGCGGGCTGCAGCAGCAGGCTGTACAGGAGCACATAGACGAAAAAGCCTTGGATATTCTTTCGCACGACCAAGCCCGTTTTCTTGAACATTCTGCGTTCGATTGAAAACATCAAAAAACTCAACGCGAATGCTGCCGGTATCAGCGCGAGCGTCATTACTCCTACAATCCAGTAATAGCCGAAAAGCGCAAATATTATTCCTGGAATGAATCCGATGGTGTATGCCAGATCCAGCCACGGAAACAACAGGTTCCAATAAATGAAAAATGTCGACAACCTGGGTTTGAAGAGGATTCCCGGGTGCTTGACAAAGGCCTCCGTCATACCGCGCGCCCATCGCTGGCGCTGCTTGACCAGTTGCCTGATGGTGCTGGGCACATTGGTAAACAGGCACGCATCCTCGCAGTGGCCCACCCGATACCCGGCTTTCAGCAGGGCCCACGTGAGCACGATGTCCTCTCCCACGCACTCAGGCCACCCTCCAACCTCGATCAGCGCGGCCCGGTCATAGATGGAAAATGCGCCCTGCGCAACCAAGGTGCCTTGAAACAGCGATTGCACTCGCTTGATTGCTGCAATACCGTGGAAATAGTCCCACTCCTGGCAGCGGGTAATCCAATTTTGCCTCGAGTTCCGGACCAGGATTTTTCCTGCAACGGCCCGGGTATTGGGTGGATCGGCTCGGTAACGCTCGACAATACTGGCGAGGGCTCCTCGGTACAGAAAAGAGTCGGCATCCACGGTAACGACCAGGTCGTGCAAGACTTCTTTGAATCCGATATTCAGGGCCCGGGCTTTGCCTCCGTTTTTTTTCAGATCGACGAAGGTGAGCCAGGGGTACTGATCCTTGGCTCGCTGAACAATAAGAGAAGTGTTGTCCGTGGATCCGTCATTGATCACGAGAACCTGCAGTTCGCCAGGATAATTCTGGCGCCCGATGCTGGCAAGCGTCTCCTCAATGGAGGCTTCCTCATTGTAAGCGGCAACCAGAATGGAAATCGGGGGATAGACGGACAGCGGTGAATGCGTCGGCCTCTTGTCGAGAAGCAGGCTTATGGCCATGAAGGCATTCATGAAGCCCGGAATAATGGCGATTCCATATACCAGGAAAATGGCCAGCACGGTACCAACGTAATGCTTCAAATCGGCCAGCCATGCCTCCGCAGCCCATATTGAAAATCCCATCCACGCGATGGCACCAATTAACGCGATAAGGAATTTCCCTGAAACCGACAGGTAAAGCAGTGGCAGTGCTTTTTGACCATCTTCGTTCATATCGCCCTTGATAGTTCCATGGAATGTAACGCTCAAGAAACGAGCTGAACAGTCTGTTCAACCCACTCGCGCGGCTTTGGCGCCACGCGGATTCGACCAGACTACGAAATTCGACCTCTCCCGAATCAAACCCGATTCGGCTCCCGCGTGGCGTCGAACTACCGTCCCGCCCTGCGAGTCAAGGCGCGGAACTCGGTAGAATCCGCCGCTGCCGACTGTAGGTAAAGCATCTAAGTCGTTGATTTTCCGGGCATCCCTCCAGCCTGGAATCTGCCCGTAGCTCAGTTGGATAGAGCACCTGCCTTCTAAGCAGGTTGTCGGGGGTTCGATCCCCTCCGGGCAGGCCAATCCCGCATTTCATGCAGCTTCACGCTGCCTCAAAACTCGCACTTCTCACAGGGGCGGCGGGTTTTTCTTTGCCTCTCGCGATGTCGGGCCGTAGCATCGAATCTTCGTAATTTGTCGGTACTTCTTCAGGTACTCGCACGTGGCCGAAAGCCAGGTACCGACAGCACGGGGATCACCATGCCACTGACCGACACATTCGTGAGGCACGTAAAGCACAAAGGCACTGCAATCGGCGAGCGCTACCCCGATGGCGGCGGCATGTACCTTCGGGTTAAGGCAGCGGGCAAGTACTGGCGCATGGACTATCGTTTCCATAGCAAGGCCAAGACCCTGGCGCTCGGCGTCTACCCCGCCGTGTCGCTCGCCAAGGCCCGGCAGCGACGCGACAAGGCGCGCGAACTGCTGGCCGAAGGCGTGGATCCCAGTGCCGCCAAGCGCGCGGAAAAACAGTGTCGTGCGACCGAGGCAGCCAACACCTTTGAGGCGCTCGCACGGGAATTCCACGCCACCAAGGCCAGCAGCTGGAGCGATTCCTATTCCGAGCGTTGGCTGCGCATCATGGAGAAAGACCTTTTTCCTTATCTCGGCGGACAACCCATCGCGTCGATCCGTGCCAAGGATCTTCTGCACGCGCTCAAGCGCATCGAAGGTCGAGGTGTCATAGAGACGGCTCACACCTTGCGTCAGTGTGCCGGCCAGGTGTTTCGTTACGGCGTCCAGACCGGTCGATGCGAAAGCAATCCTGCGCCCGACCTGCACGGCGCCCTCCGGCCAGTGATCACCAAGAGCATGGCCGCCGTATTGGAGCCGGAGAAAGTCGGCGAGTTGATGCGCGCGATCCAGGGCTATGGCGGCCAACCCATCACCCGCGCCGCCCTCCTGCTGTCCGCCCTCCTCTTCCAGCGGCCTGGCAACATCCGGGCGATGGAATGGGCCTGGATCGATCTGGAAAAGGCGATGCTCACCATCCCAGCCCAGGACATGAAGCGCAGGCTCCACGAAAAGATCAACGGCCGGCCTCATCTCGTCCCGTTGGCGACGCAGGCGTTAGATGCTTTCAACGAGGTACAACCATTGACCGGACATGGCAGGTATGTCTTTCCCAGCATCCGGACCGGTGAGCGCCCCATGAGCGAGAACACCGTCAATGCCGCATTGCGCAGGCTCGGGTACACGAATGACGAAATGACCGCGCACGGTTTTCGCGCTATGGCCCGCACCGTCATGGCAGAACAACTCCATGGCATCCAGCCAGATGTGATCGAGGCGCAACTTGCGCATGGCAAAAGCGGGCCCCTCGGGGCCGCGTACGACAGGGCGGAATTCATGGACAAGCGCAAAGACATGATGCAGCGCTGGGCGGACTATTTGGACCACCTTGCGGCTGGCGCGCAGCTCCTGGCGCTCAAGGCAGCCTAGAGCGGCAAGAAGCTCGCCGCTCACCCACAGCAGCGAAGCCTGCGTATCTCCGGCCATCCGAGACGAGGGCCATCCGTGGCGGTCCGCATCAACGTCGTGTGGCTACTATTGGATCGACCGGATCGGCGCACGCATCTGGCTCAAGCCATCGGCGATTCGGGTGTACTCGAATAACTTTCCGGATCGTCAATCCACCGCTGAAGCGCTGCGCGCGGCCACCGACAGGCGCACCCTAAATGTACCGGTGGGGGGAACTTGCCTTCGGCGATTCTTCGATACACAGTGGCGCGACTCAATGCCGTGATGCGAATCACGTCAGCCATGCGAAAGAACGCGGGTGCGCCGAAAGTCTGCGGAACAAGCTCGCGAGCGTTAACGTGGTGTTCGAGTTGCATGACAGATCCTTTATGGGTGCCGTGCTTTCAAGCCGTGCGTTGTTTGAGATGAAGTGCCTCGCTTGAAGAGCCGAATAGAAGCAGAACTGGTGCCCAGGCCAGAGTGAAACGAGCACTGCGCAGGGTTCGACAATCGCTGTTCAATCCAGCGGCAGTCTTCTTTCCAAAATCGTCTTCCGCATGGATCTGCTTCTAGCGTGCGACGAGATGAAACCTAAGACAACTATGATTTTTGAGAGGCCTCTGAAAACTGACGGGATGGCCCGATGGCGCGCGGCGTCTCGCTTCCAAAAATTCTCATCGCTGCATCTGACCTGTGCTGGCCCGCAACCCAGCTTGGACTGAGCGCCCCTTAGCGGGCGTGGAAGGACCGTCTCTGCTTTCCTCCAGACGCACCGACAAGCAGCGACAGAAGCAATCCAGTACGAGTCCACGCGACGTCTGTTCGAGGAAGCCGGAGTGGACTCGCGAAGGCGGCTCATTCCGCCTGCGACACACCTTCAACAGATCGATCCGCAACTTTTCTGCTCACCCGGACCGCAGCCGTCACCCGCGCATTGTCGAAGCACCCGCATATCGGCTGCCGCCTTGTCGATCGAACCAATCTTGGCCTCGGCTGACGGCAGCCGGAGCAGACAGCAGTATCGGGTTCGTGCGCCGGCCATGAGACGAGAAGCATCGCGCAGCGAGACCGCGTGGGCGACGGCCCTGCCCACCACGATCGGTCCAGGGCAAAGGACGGGTGAACCCTGATCTACCAGGGATCTGCAGCGCCGCTTCAGCAAGCTGTCCACGCCGAGCAACTAGCACATTGCGCAGTTGCGACGCCGGTCCGGATCTTCAACGATGCACCGCTCTGCCTACCGCCAAGGAGCATCCCATGCGCACGCTGCTGATCGACAACTACGACTCGTTCACCTACAACCTCTACCAGTACCTGGCGGCCTGCAATGGTGAACCGCCGATCGTGCTGCGCAACAACGAGATGCACTGGGATGAGGTCGAGCGCATGCACTTCGACAACATCGTGATCTCGCCGGGGCCCGGGCGTCCGCAGCGACGCGCCGACCTCGGCATCTCGGCGGACGCGCTGCAGCGTTCCCGCAAACCCGTGCTCGGCGTCTGCCTCGGGCACCAGGCCATCGCCCATCATTGCGGCGCTCGGGTCGACTTGGCGGTGCGGCCGATGCACGGACGTCTCGATCGGGTGTCGCACGCGCAGCGCGATCTCTTCGCCGGCATTCCAGACCGCTTCGAGGCGGTGCGCTACCACTCCCTCGCGGTCACGCAGCTGCCCTGCTCACTGGAGCCGCTCGCATGGACGTCCGACGGCACGTTGATGGGATTGCGCCACATCTCGCTGTCCTGGTGGGGGGTGCAGTTCCATCCGGAGTCGATCTGCACCGAATTCGGCGCGCGGCTGCTGCGCAATTTCAGGGACCTGACGCTGGAATGGCTGGCGCAGGCGCCGCGGCGCGAGGCACGGGATCGCTTCGGCCCCGCCTTGCACCTTGAAGGCCCGCAGGCGCTGTCGCTGCACGCGGAGTGCATCGACACCGCGTCCGATGCCGAGGCCGTGTTCATGAGCACGTTCGCGCACAGCGATTGCGCTTTCTGGCTGGACAGCAGCCTCGCCGAAGCCGGGCGGGCGCGCTTCTCGTTCATGGGCGATGCGAACGGTCCGCGCACCCAGGTACTGATCTACCGCACCGCACCGCGCGAGCTGATGGTGCGCCGGGGCGACGTCGTCCAGGTGCGGGACGAGAGCATCTTCGACTACCTGCGCGACCACCTTCCGGGCCAGTCGCCAGCGGGCCCGAAACTTCCCTTCGACTTCGCCTGTGGCTTCGTGGGCTACTTCGGCTATGAACTCAAACGCGAACTCGACGGTGCACGCGCTCACGACGCGGACACTCCGGACGCGATGTGGATCCTCGCCGACCGCTTTCTTGCCTTCGACCATCTCGAGCAGCAAGTGTGGATCGTTTGCCTCGATGAGGATGAGCCATGCAATGAAAATCGCCGCTGGATGCAGGCCATGCGCGAGCGGCTCGAAGCCGCACAGGTGGCGGCGCCGGAGGACGGCGCAGATGCGGCCCGGGAGCTGCATTCATTGGCTTGGCGGGTGGACCTGGCGACCTACCGCGAACTCATCCTGCGCTGCCAGCACGAGATCCTGCAGGGCGAGACCTACGAGGTCTGCCTCACGAACCAACTGGTCGGCGAAGGACGCATCCGACCGCTGGAGGTTTATCGGGTCCTGCGCAAGCACAATCCGGCGCCCTATGCGGCCTACCTGCGCATCGGCGGCTATGCTGTGCTGTGCGCCTCGCCTGAACTCTTCCTTCGCATCTCCGGCGACCGGGAGGTGGAATCGAAGCCCATCAAGGGGACCGCAGCGCGCGGCGCGACACCGGCCGAAGACGAAGCGATCGCAGACGCCATGGTCGCGGACGAGAAGACCCGCGCGGAGAACCTGATGATTGTCGACCTGCTGCGCAACGACCTCAACCGCGTGTGCGAGATCGACAGCGTTCACGTGCCGAGCCTGTTCGCGCTCGAGACCTACGCCACCGTGCACCAACTGGTCAGTACCATCCGCGGGAGGCTGCGAGCGGACCTGGGGACTATTGACTGTGTGCGCGCCGCGTTCCCCGGCGGCTCCATGACAGGTGCGCCTAAGGTGCGCACGATGAAAATCCTGGACGAATTCGAGGAGGCAGCTCGCGGGATCTACTCGGGCAGCATCGGCTATCTGTCGCTCGACGGGGCGGCCCAGCTCAACATCGTGATCCGCACGCTGGTATCGGCCAACGGCCGGATCTCCATCGGTGCCGGCGGTGCCATCGTCGCGATGTCCGATCCCGATGCCGAAGTCGACGAGATCGTTCTGAAGGCACAGGCGCTGTGGGATGTTCTCAGGCGCTGCGGCGCGCCGCTCGGCACGCGGCCAGGCACGGCCGCGGATGCAAGTATCGCAGGCGCTTCGGTGTCCCCGGAGCCGCCATTCGACCCTGTGGCTCCGCACGCGACTCCGACGCTGCCACCGTCCACCAATGGCTAGCGCACAGGCCAATCGCCGGGGGATTCTGCTCATGCTGCTGGCCATGGGCTGCTACGTCCTCAACGATGTCTTCGTGAAGCTGGCCGCGCAAAGCTTGCCGGCCGGGCAAATTCTTGCCGTGCGCGGTGCGTTCGCGACCCTCTTCATCCTGGCCATCGCGCGGGGCACGCGCGGTAGCTGGCGAACGGCACTGCGTCCGCTCGTGGGGGCGCGCTGCGGACTCGAGGTCACGACGGCCCTCGCCTCCGTGGTCGCCCTGTCGCTGGCGCCGCTTGCCACTGTGAGCACGCTCATGATGACCGCGCCACTGATGATCGCCGCCACGGCGATGGCGCTGCGGTGGGAGCCCTGGCGTGGCGGGCGTCTGTTGGCTGCTACCGCGGGATTTGGCGGCGTCCTGCTGGTCATCCAGCCGGCCGCGCGGCCGGATGTCCCCGCAGCCGGTCTTGCCTGCGCGCTGTTATGTGCCGCCTCGCTGGCTGCGCGCGACCTGGTGACACGGCGCATTCCCGCCACGATCCCTTCGTCGACCATCGCGGTCGCGACCACGCTCGCCGTGTGCCTGGCGGGCCTGCTGCTGGGTCTCGTGGAACGCTGGACGGCGCTCACGCGCTACGAGCTCGGCATGCTCGCGGCGGCTGCGGGTTGCGCGGCGCTGGGCAACTATGCGCTCATCGTCGCCTGCCGCGGCGTCGATCTCTCGGTCGTCACACCTTTTCGCTACAGCCTGATCGTCTGGGCCTTGCTGTTGGGATACGCGGTCTGGGGCGACCTGCCTCGGCCCCAGGCCGCCGTCGGCGTGCTGCTGATCGTCGCGGCCGGTGCCTTCACCGTCTGGACCGCCCGGCGGCCGTAGGTAAAAAGACCGAACTTTCCGACCGCCATGGTTCGCAGGCGCTGGATAGAGCGTTCGTCGCGACGTTCACCGCCCTATCAACTCTGACAGTTTCCCGGCGCCTGTCATCACGCTGTAATGCGGGCCTCATTCAACGAGGTGACCTCATGGAGATCATTACGGGAACGATCGACTCCTTTGCGGCGGACGTGCTTTTCGACATGGCGCGCTACCGGCACGAGGTTTTCGTCGAGAAGCTGGGCTGGAAGCTCGATACGCGCGGTCGGCTGGAGCTGGACGAATTTGACCGGAAGGACACCATCTATCTGATCGCGCGCAATACGGACGGGGAGATTGTCGGCACGAGCCGCCTCTTGCCCACGCACAGGCCCTATCTGCTCGCCAGTGTCTTTCCTCAACTGCTCGGCGACACGCCCGCGCCGTGCTCGCCTGACGTCTGGGAACTGTCGCGATTTGCCGCTGCCGATTGGATGCGGCTCGGCGCGGGCGAGAGTCTACATGGCTGGTCGCTCGCGCTGGGCATGCTGCGCGTCGCGATGCGGACCGTCGCCAAGCATGGAGGACGGCGGCTCATCAGCGCCTCGCCACTGGGCATAGAGCGCATCCTGCGTCGCGCGGGCCTGTCCGTGCACCGCGCGGCGCCGCCGGTGCTGATCGAGGGCCAGCATCTCTTTGCCTGTTTCATCGACGTGGACACGGGCTGGTGTCCGCGCCAAGACCGGCACGCCGACGCGGTCGGTTGAGTCCCCCGCAGCCGGGCTGGCGCGCCCCCTGCGACCCTCCACTCAGTTCAGGAGCCCGAGCCGAGAAGCGAATGCTGCGGCCGAGCTCTTGGTGGGCACGCCCAATCTGGCCATTGCGTTTTGCAGATGAAATTCGACCGTGGGTTTCGAGATGCAAAGGATGGATGCAATCTCGTCGCTCGTCTTGCCATCGCCAGTCCAGCGCAGCACCTCCACCTGCCGTTTCGTGAGGGATTCGAGCCCCTCCAGCGGGCTACCTCCCAGGAGGCCGCAGAACGCGCGGTGGGCGGTATGCACCAGCCACTGCAGGCACGGATCCTTGGCGAGCATCTCCGCTGCCGTCAGCGGTTCGCCCGACCTGGCAAGCGTCAGCATGCCGATCCGCGCGTCGGGCTCGAAGACCGATTGCGCCCATCCGACGCGCAGGCCAAACGAGCGCGCCTCATCCCACATCTGCGGTGCGTCCCGAAAGACTTCGTTGCTCCAGACCACGGGCGTGCCGCTGTGCACGCCGTGAGCGACCGTGGGATCGAGCTGCAGGTATCCGGCGTTGATGTAACGGTGACTCCACCGTTCGTCGTACGTGCTGAACATCAAGGTCTTCCGCCGGGTGAAGGGCACGAGCGTGCGCAGCCCGTAGGCGCAGTGCTCGAAGCCGAGGTGCCTGGTTGCCACACTGATCTGCGCGAGCACCTCAGAAGGCTCGCTTGCCTGGCTCAACCGACCGAGAACATCCTGGGTCCACTCGTTCATAGGTGCGCTTCCTGCGTCGTCGGCACCCCCACCTTTTTCTCGAGCACAGTCGAGGCTCCCGGTGTGGAGCCCGCCAGGCGAGAAGGCCAGCGGCTCCAGCCTTTGAACCGACCCGCGCGGGGTCGGCCGGCTGCTAGCACCCGGCGGCCACTCAGCATGTGATGGAGGCAAGGGTGCGACAGTCTAGAAGCGCCTGGCCGAGCCCGGAGGCAAAATTCACCACCATTTCTGCCAATCTCGCGAGCCCCCCGCTTCGCGCACTGGCGCGTTGCGGCGCAGCGTCGTGAGATTCCTGATTGATCCTCCTTACGGTGGCTCCTCATGATGCACAAGGTCTGGTTCCTGCTGCTTCCCGGATTCCTTCTTCTCGACATCATCCGCGTGCTCGCGGTATTCGAGGCCGCCAATGCCGCCTTGCGCAGGACACGCGGCAAGCTCGTCGGCTACGACGTTCGATTGGCCTCGGCAACGGACGGCCAGGCCCTGAGTTCAAGTGGCGTGGCACTCTCGACGCGTGCATTGCCGCGCTGGCTCGTGGGTCGGGCGAGCACGCTCTTCATCAGTGGAGAACCCGATCCGGGCTCGGCGGGGCCGGCAGGCGTGCGGCGCCTGCGCGAATGGCTATCCCGGAACCGGAGGCGTCTGAGCCGCTGCGCCGTCCTGGGCGCTCGAGCTTTGCTGCCGCGTGCGCCAGACATCCACGCCGTGCGGCGACGAGGCCGCGCCGCGCCGCCGGCACCGCACCGTGGGCAGCGTGCAGACCCGCCCGCGGCCTGCACCAAAGCGCATGGCTGGCGCGTCATCGAACCGGACCAGGGAGAAGACCTGGCGCTGTCGTGGATCGCAGAGGACCGAGGTGCCGCGTTCGCGGACATGCTCGCCGCGCGCCTTGCCGGGCCACGCAGCCGTCGCTACGGCATGCCGCGCCGTCGCCGGGTGTCAACCGAGCCGCCTGCGATCGACGCGCGGATCGGCACGCTGCATCAGTGGATCGCGGCGCATCTGCAGGAGAACCTCAGCGTCGCCCGATTGGCGCAGGAGGTCCACATGTCCGCACGCTCTTTCGCACGCTTCTACGAACGCGCGACCGGTCTGTCGCCTGGACGGGGCGTACAGCAGATGCGCCTCGACACCGCCCGCCGCCTTCTTGAGACAAGCCCACTTCCCCTCAAGACCATCGCAGGGCAATGCGGTTACGGGTCCCAGGAGGTGATGCGCAGGGCGTTCGTTCGCGACCTGCAGATGACGCCGCGCGAATACCGACGGCGGCACGCCACGATGAAAGGTGCGGGCGCGGCCTAGCAGGCCCATGTCCTACCACGCGCAAATGCGCCTACCCATTGCCGGACGGCCCGCCGCGGCGCGCCCGCGCGTCGGGCGCCAATGGCTCGTCGACCGACCGCCGCATCGCTAGTCTTCTGTGGCCCAGCACACCAGCCGCAAGTCTGTCAGCGGCAGCAAGGCACGCGTGCCGTCGCCGAAGCGGACCTCGCCGACGTCGCCATCCTTCGCCTTGATGCGCAGCGATCCGCGCCGTCCGCCGTGCTCCACCACAAGCACCGTGCGGCCGGCACTGTTGACCCTGGCGCGCTCGCTCCCGGGGCCCGCTGGCGTCGAGCCCCCGAGGGACTGGGACGACGGCGGGCGATGTCTTGCCTGCGCACGTCCGATCGGCTCGCCCCGCGCCAGCAGTTCCTCAAGTTCGTGCGGACGATCGCTGGCGATGGCCACCAACTCGTAGAGCAATCGCACGTCCCCCCCGACCCGCCCGTCCTCCACCGCCTGCCGCAATTGCGGCGGTGCGTCGCTGAGCCGAGCGGCCTCGGTGATGAAGGAACGCGGTTTGCCCAACCGGCGCGCGATCTCGGCGCGCGAATGGCCTTCCCCTTCCCGTTCGGCGATGAAGGAGGCCAGATCGAATGGCGACATGTCCTCGCGGTGCAGGTTCTCCGCGACCTGGGCGAACGGGTCTACCCGCTCGTCCACGAATGCCGGGACTGTGGCGAGCCCTGCCCGGCGCGCGGCGCGCACCCTGCGTTCGCCGCGGTTGACGATGTACCGGTCCGCATGTTCGGGATGGCAACGCAACGATACCGGCTCCAGCACGCCATGCTCTCGGATCGATGCGGCAAGTTCCTCGATGCGTTCGCTCGGGATGCGACGGCGTGGCTGGCGAGGGTCGAAGTCGATGCGGTCGAGCGCCACCTGCATCGGTGTGCCCATGCCCGCACAGGCCGCTTCGCCCGTGAGCAGATCGGCCGCCCTGAACTGCGACAGCACACTCAGGTCCAGCCCGTCAGGCGCATTCATGGCTGCTCGTCCGCACGCACCGGCATGCTCGAGGCGTCGATGCGTTGCTGCAGCAACTCGAACACCCGCATCACCTCGAGACTAGCCTCGCGGGCCGCGCTCTTGGGCAGTCGCCACACCGGCACGCCCGCAGCCAGCGCCTCGGGAATGGCAGAGCGGGTCGAGATCCGTGCCGGTACTACGAACTCCCGGAAGTTCAAGGCCAGATCCTGCATCGCAGCCTTCTGCCGCAACGAATGCGGGTTGAACCGGTTCAAAACGATGGCCGCCAGCCGCAGTTGCGGGTTGTAGCGCTGTCTGACGCCAAAGATGGTTCTGAGCATGTCGGCGACGCCGTCGATGCTGTACTCCTCCAGCTCGATCGGGCAGGCCACGGCATGGCCAGCAATCAGCGCCGCGCTCATGCGCAAGCCCAGCACCGGCGGCGTGTCGATCACGACTGCGTCGAATTCCTGCGCCAGGCGAATCACGTTCCTGCGAAATGTGGGAATCACGACCTCCGCCTTCGCGAGTTCGACGTCGGCCAGCTTTTTGCTGCCCGGCACCAGGGCAACGGTCTGCGCGCGGGCCGGGATGATCGGGCCCATGTCCCCTCCGAAGAGTTCCACCGCCTCGGCGATCGCCGAGGAGCTGCGCAGCGATTTCGAGCTGTTGGCCTGCGCGTCAAGATCGATCAGGCACACCGACTGGCGTCGCATCTCGGCCAGCCAGCATGCGTACAGCACCGCCAGGGTCGACTTGCCGACGCCACCTTTCTGGTTGCCGAAGATGACCACGTTGCCCATGACTTGCTCCTCAGGCCTCGACGCGAACCATGCGGGTCCTCTACACCACATGGCACGCTGCGCGGCTGCCGCCGAAACCTGCGACAGGGCCATTCCGGCGCAGGCCGACCCTGCCGCGTTGGCCATGATGGATCGCCATGCCGCGTCGCTCACGAATATCGCCGCCCCACGCTTTGCGATGCCACTGTCAAAAACAATAGTCGACACAAGCATGCGCGGAGGCGGACATTGCGCCACATGCAAGCACTCGATGTTCAACGCAGGAACGCGACCGACAAAGGCCGACACGCGGCCTGGCCTCCCGTGCTTGTTGTCGCTGGCTTGATGACGCACGCCTGCGCCCTGTGGGCACAGGCCGAGCTCGACACATCCCAAGTCGTCAGTCCACAGCAGCAGGCAGCGCGCGACCACGACCGCATCGCGATCCTTCGCGAAGAGCTCCGGAAGTCGCAAGCGCAATTGGAAGATCTCGCGCGCCGTAAGGCTGAGCGGCTCGCTGCGTCCGATATGCAGGCGGCGACCGAAGCCGAGGCGCAGCGCGTTCGCACGTTCGGCGACATCGCAGCCATCCAGCGAGAGATCGCGTCCGCCTCGCGTACCTCCACCCGGACCGCGGCGGTCGAGGCCTTGGCCGCTCAGGCCACCAAGGGCCCTGCCGCCGCCGGCAAGCGAGCGGCACCGACGCCCTGGTGGGACGTCTACGGCGGCAGCCGGCGCATTGACCCGTCGGCTTCAGTTTCTCTCGCGCCCCCGTCCGGGCAAGTGCCCGCGGGATCTTCCTCGGCCACTGGAGTCTCGCCATGACCGCATGCTCGATCCACCACATCCGGCCCGCAGCGCGATTTGGCGTCCGAACCAGATGGATCGGATGCCTGCTCATCGCCCTGCTCGCCGTCGCCCCCGCGGGAGCCGCCTGGGCCGGCAGCCCGTTTGCCACCGGCGCCAACGCGACCCAGCAGCAACTCGTCGCCATCCTGACGCCGCTGGCGGCGGTCGCCGTGATGGTCTCCGGCGCCATGGCCTGGTTTGGCCGCCTGAGCTGGTGGTGGATGGTCGCCGTCGTGATCGGCACCGTGCTGGTCTTCGGTGGCCCACAGATCGTCTCCTGGATTCGGGGCCTGTTCGGGGTGTAAGGGAGAGCGAACCGTGAGTCGCAACCAAGGCATCGCCGCGGATCCTCTGTTCGTCGGCATGACACGGCCGTCGATGGTCTGGGGCGTCACCTACTCAGCCATGATGTTCAACATCGTGGTCACGACCGAGTCGTTCATCGTGACCAAGAGCCTCGCGTGGCTGCTGGCCTTCGTGCCGATCCACGGGGTGCTCTACCTGGTCTGCCTGTACGAGCCGCGCTTCTTCGACCTGCTGCAGCTGTGGGGCCGCACGCGCCTGCCCGCCATGCTCGGCGGCAACCTGCGGTTCTGGCGTGCGAATTCGTACAGCCCCCTGGCGCTGGACATGCCTGATTGGCACGGGCGCCGCCGCATGCGGACTTGGCCCGTGGCGGTGGTCTGACAGGGCATCGCCATGAAGCTGCTGTCACGCTCCGAGCACACGCTGCGCCGCGAAGCCGGCGCCGCAACCATGATCCCACTGTCTTCGCATGTGGACGAGCATGTGGCCCGGACGCGCGCGGGCGACTATGTGCAGACGCTGCGCCTGGGCGGCACGAGCTTCGAAAGCGCGGACGACGATGACATCAACAGCTGGCACGAGCGCCTCAATGTCCTGCTGCGCAACATCGCCTCGCCCAACCTGGCCCTGTGGACCCACGTGATCCGGCGTCGCGAGACAGGCTATCCGGGCGGGCGGACGGTTCCCGGCTTCGCCGACGAAATCGAGCAGCGGTACCGCCGCAAGATGGCCGGTGAGCGGCTGATGGTCAACGAGCTGTACCTGTCGATCGTCTTCCGGCCGCAGCCGACCCGCATCGGCAATGCCGCATTGCGGCTGTTCAGGCGCGCGGACCCGGAGGGTGCCCAGGCGGAACTGCGCGATGCCCTCGATGCCTGCAGCAAGCTGCGCCAGGAGCTGCTCGCGGCTCTGGAGCGCTACGACCCCGAAACATTGGGCATCTATCGGCTGCACGAAGAGGATGTGCTGTTCTCTTCCCTGATGGAATTCCACGGCCTGCTGGTCAACGGGGAATGGCAGCGCATGCCGCTGCCGCGCTCACCCCTCAACGAGGTTCTGGCCACCACCCGGCCATTCTTCGGCAACGAAGCCATGGAATACCGCACGGGCACCCAGACGCGGATCGGCGCCTTCCTCGGCATCAAGGAGTACCCCACGCCCACGGCCCCGGGCATGTTCAGCGCGCTGCTGACCGCCCCCTTCCCCTTCGTGCTCACGCAAAGCTTCACCTTCTTGGCCAAGAGCACGGCGACCGACATGATGAGCCGCCAGCATCACCGGATGGCGGCCGCCGGCGACCTGGCGGTCTCGCAGGCCGAGGAGCTCAAGGACGCGCTGGACGACCTGATGAGCAACCGCTTCGTGATGGGCGACCACCACTTCAGCTTGCACGTGCTGGCCGACACTTACGACGGCGTCGGCGAGGCCGAAGGCCGGCCCCGCCTCAAGCAGCTCAACGACAACGTGGCTCGTGCCCGCTACCTGCTGGGCGACACGGGAATGGTGGTGGCGCGCGAGGACCTCGCGCTGGAGGCTGCGTTCTGGGCGCAACTCCCGGGAAACTTCGGCTACCGCAGCCGCAAGGCACCCGTGACCAGCCGCAACTTCGCCGCGATGTCGCCCTTCCACAATTTCCCGACCGGCCGCGCCACAGGCAACTACTGGGGCGACGCGCTGGCCATGTTCATGACGCGTGCCGGCTCGCCCTACTACTTCTCGCTGCATGCAAGCGACCCGCGCAGCCCAGACGGCGGCAGCCGCCGGGACGTGGGGCACATCACCGGAGTCGGGCCGGTCGGTACCGGCAAGACCACGCTGCTGGGTTTCTGCATGGTGGCGATCTGCAATCGACTCGATGCCACGCAGGTCATCTTCGACAAGGACGAAGGCCTGCACATCCTCGTGCGAGCGCTGGGCGGCCAGTACCTCTCGCTCAAGAACGGCGTGCCGACCGGCTGCAATCCGCTGCAGCTCGACGATGCGGTCACCGACAACGTCGAGTTCATGCGGCACTGGCTCAGGCGCCTCGTCATGCGCACGCCGACCGATACCTTGAGCGTCCGTCAGGAGGACGACCTCGACCAGGCGCTGCACGGCACCCTGAGGCTCGATCCACCCTTCAGGCGCCTGTCCCGTCTGGTCGCCTTCCTCGACATCACGGACCCCGAGGGGATGCACGCGCGCCTTCGCAGATGGTGTGCCTCGGAGCGCGGCGACTATGCCTGGGTCTTCGACAACGATCGCGACGACGTGGCCCCGCTGCTGGCCCGGCACGCCCTGGTCGGCTTCGACGTGACCGACTTCCTCGACAACGAAGTCGTGCGCGCGCCGCTGACCATGTACCTCTTTCATCTGGTCAACCGGATGGTGGATGGGCGCCCGCTGGTGTGCTGGATGGACGAATTCGCCAAGCTCCTGAGCGACCCGGCCTTCGCGAAGTTTGCCAAGAACGGCCTGGAGACCTGGCGCAAGAAGAACGCGAACATCGCCACCTTCACCCAGAGCATCAGCCATGTGCTCGATTCCAGCATTGCGCGTGCGATCGTCGAGCAGACGCCCACGAAGATCGTGTTCCCCAATCCGGAGGCGGACTACGACGAGTACACCCAGGGCTTCAACCTGACTGACAGGGAGTTCGTGCTCATCAAGCAGGAACTCGAGCCTGGCTCTCGGCAATTTCTCATCAAGCAGAACCATGTCAGCGTGGTCGCGCAGCTCGATCTGCAAGGCTTCGATGACGCGCTGCACGTCATTTCCGGGCGCACGAGCAATGTCCGCCTCATGCGCGAGTGCATCGCGACCTTCGGACCGGACCCCGACCAATGGCTCGCGCGCTTCCGCAAGGCGCTGGCCGAACGCCCCTCCCGTTCGCTCTCACACCAGGAGAACTCCCGTGCATAGATTCCTTGTTGCCTTCCTCCTTGCGGCGGCTTCGCTGGCACCGCTGCACGCCAAAGCCGGTATCCCGGTGATCGACGTCACGGCCGTCGCCAACCTGATTCAGCAGGTCATGTACTGGCAGCAGCAGATCTCCGGGATGCAGAAGCAATACGACCAACTGAAGGAATCCAAGGACCAGCTGACCCAGACCCACAACGCGATGACGGGAAGTCGCGGCATGGAGCAGTTACTACCCACCTCGGAGCTCGCGCGCAACTACTTGCCTCCCAGCTATGGCGAGCTGATGAACACGCTCAACGGCACGTCGGCCGGCTATGCGGGGCTGGCCAGCCAAGTGCAATCGATCATGAAGGCCAACAGCATCCTCTCAGGAACGCAGATGGAGACGCTCAGTCCGGAGTTGCGTCAAATCGTCGAGCAAGGGCGGCAATCGGCAGCGCTGCTCAACGGCATGACCCAGAACGCGTACCAGAACACCAGCCAGCGTTTCTCGGCGCTGCAACTGCTCATCAGTCGCATCGCTTCTGCACAGGATCCCAAGGCGATCCAGGACTTGCAGGCAAGGATCCAGGCTGAGCAGAACATGCTCACCAATGAGCAGACGAAGCTGCAGAGTCTCTACCAGATTGCAAGAGCCGAGGAAGCGGCCCAGCAGCAGCGCCTGCGAGAGCGTGCGGCCACAGACGTCGGCAGCGTGCGGGCCATGTCGCGGGTGAGCTATTAGATCTGCAGAAGGGGCGAGATGTTAAAGAGCACAAAGACCTATGTGGCGCTCTGCGCCATCGCCGCCGTCGCTGGCATCGGGATGTACCACTACATCAACCATGCCACGATCGAACAATCAACGCCTTCGAACGAGGCGGTTCCTCCGGTTGCAACGCCGTCAGCACCTCGGGAAGAGGATGTAGAGCGCAAGACCTTGCATGGCATTGGCAGCATCAAGGATCTGAAGCCCGTTCCCCTCCAGCCGGATCTAGGCGGTAGACGGTAGTGGAGGTCGTATGGGATTTTTTGAGCAGTTTTTCACTTGGCTCAACGGGCAATTGGCCACCTACGTGAGTGCGAATGCCACTCGGGTTGCATCCGCAATCGAGCCCGCAGCAATAACGCTCGCGACCATCTACGTGATGAGTTGGGGATATCTCTCATTTACTGGACGGATCCAAGAACCGCTCTGGGAAGGCGTCAAACGCATCCTTGTCATCGCCATCGTGCTCGGCGTTGGCCTGCGCCTTTGGGCCTACAACGATGTCGCTGTCGATACCTTCACCCGAAGTCCCGACCAGCTTGCTGCTGCAATCCTCGGGGCCGCTTCAACTGTGTCTGTCGTAGACCAGATATGGATTGACGGTAACCTAACAGCAGAGCAATTGCTTAGCAAAGGAAGCGTGCTAAATGCAAACTTTGCTTACTATCTCGCAGGCTTCCTCGTCTACCTTCTCGTTGGTTTAACCGTTGTCGCGACCGCATTTCTGTTAGCTCTTTCTAAGATCGCTCTTGCCTTGATCCTCGCATTGGGCCCGATTTTTATCGTGCTTCTGTTCTTTGACGCTACCAAGCGCTTCTTCGAGGCCTGGGTAGCTCAACTTGCCAACTACGCGCTTGTTAGCATTCTTGCGACGTTCGCGGCAGCACTTTTGTTAAGTGTTCTCCGCTCTTATACGCAGAACACGGCATCTCTTGGCGGCGCGATCACGATTGCAGAGGGCGCCAGAGTGTGCATTGCCTCGGCGTTGGTCTTTCTGATAATGCGTCAAGTTATGTCTATCGCTGCCGGGTTGGCGAGCGGGGTCGCGCTGAGCACCCATGGGGTCGTCAGCGGCGCGCTTCGCTGGGGGCTTGGCGGGGCCAAGCGTACGAGTTACGAGTTCGGTCGCGGCGTGCTGGACGGCCTACGGCGGGAACCGCACAGCCGCTGGGATTCGTTCCGCCGCTTGGCAGGCAATCGCGTTGGTGCTGGCGTGGCCTCGATGGCAAGTGTCGGGGCCGCGCGTCGCGGCGGCACTGTGCTTCCGAGAGAGCAGGTCATACCGGGCCTCTCGCGCAATCGCTAGCGAGGAGCGTGCAGATGAAGCCTTCGATCATCCTTTCTCTGCTTGCCCTTCTTCTTGCGGGATGTGGCACTCGCCCGCCGACGCCGCCGGATTGCGAAGGGCCGCTCACACCGATCAACATCCCGAATGGTGTTTCCGAATCAGGAGCGATCCATGCGCCGGACCGCCGCCCTTGAAAACTACCTGAGCGAGGCCCAGAGCTGGGAACTCGACCGCGCGCGCCGCGCGGAGCGATCAAACAAGATCGCCTGGACCGTGGCCGCAGCGGCAACACTGGTCGCGGTGCTCTCGGTCGCGGCCGTCAGCGGGCTCACGCCGCTGAAGCAGCCCGTTCCCGTTCTCATCCGTGTCGACAACAGCAGCGGGATCGTTGACATCGTTCCCACTTACGAGGGCACGACCGACATCGAGCAGGTGGTGACTCGCAACCTGCTGCAAAACTACGTAATCGCGCGCGAGCGTTACTTCTATGGCACCGCGGAGGCGGACTACGAACTGGTCGCCTCGCAGAACTCGCCTCGGTTGAACCAGGAGTGGGCCGTTTCGTGGGCCGCCGACAACCCGGCCTCACCTCTGAACGCCTACAAGGATGGCACGTCCATCCGCGCGCAGGTGCGATCGGTCACCTTCCTCAAGCTGGAGAGCGGGAAGGACAAGCTGGCACAGGTCCGCTTCGCCCGCTCGACGCGCGCAGGCGGCACCGGCGAGGAGCAGACCAGCCACTGGGTCGCCACGATCGAGTTCGCCTATGTCGCGCCGTCGACGGACAACAAGATGCGATCGCTCAATCCACTGGGCTTTCGCGTCGTCGAATATCGCCGCGAGCCCGAGGTCGCTCCGGCCAGCGCTGCACCGAGTACGAAGGAGGCGCGATGACGCCCTGGCGCACGCACCGCAGGTTCGCCTTCGCGATCGGATTGGCGGCTAGCCTTGCGTTTGCCGCGCCGCACGGCCGAACTGCGACCTTGCCGCCCATCGGCAAAGTCGATGCCCGAGTGCGTGTGGTTGCCTACGATCCCGAGGACGTCGTCACGCTGCAAGGCTATGTGGGCTACCAGATCCATCTGCAGTTTGCCGAAGGCGAGGAGTTCGTGAACCTCGGCGCTGGCGACAACGGTGCCTTCGATGTCGGCGCCGAACGCAACCACTTCTTTATCAAGCCTAAGGAAGCGCGCGCTTCGACCAACTTCACCCTCCTCACGAACCGGCGGGCCTACCACTTCGACTTCATCGTGTCTTCCGTCGCGCCCGCGGGCGCAGCGACCAAGCGCATGGTGTACTCGATTCGTTTCACCTACCCGGAGGACGATGCCCGCGCCGCGGCAGCGGATCAGGAAAGACGCCGGACCGAAGCGCGCATGAACGAAGAGGCCTTTAAGCGCCCGCGCAATGCCGACTACTGGTTCTGCGGCAGCGAATCGCTCAGGCCCGAAAGCGCCCACGACGACGGCGTGCAAACGCGACTACGCTTCCAGGCGCAATCAGACTTTCCCGCCATGTTCGTGCAAAACGACGATGGTTCCGAATCGCTGCTGAACTTCAACGTCGACGCGGATGAGGTCGTGATCCACCGCGTGGCGCGTCGCTTCGTGCTGCGGCGCGGTGGATTGGTCGGATGCGTGGTCAACCGGTCGTTCGTCGGCGGCGGCGCGCGCACCCTGACCCACACGAGCGCAGAAGATGTGCGGCGCACCACGACGGGAGAGCGGCCGTGACCTGGATCGACCAGCCTCGCCGCGGCGCCCGAATGGATCCGCCGACGCATTCCGAGGCATCCGAGATCGACCCCGGCACCGGGGAGATCCTGTCTGGACAAACCGAGGCGGCCACCGGAAGCGCCGCATCCCGCATCGCCGACGAGCGCGCCACGGTCCGAGGCGAACGCGCCATGCCGTCAGTCAATCGCGAGCGCTCTGTCCAGTCGCGCATCAGCGGGTTCCTGGCGCTGGCTGTGATCATTCTCCTCGGCGGCGGCTTCCTGTTCTGGTACTACAACACGCAGTACGCCAAGACCCGCGAGGCCGAAGAGGCCGCGAGAAAGGCGGCCTCGGCGCGCGCCGGCGGCGAGATGAAGGTGCCACCGCTCGGCCGCATCGATCCGCCGAAAACACCGCCGGAGGCGCCGCCCATCGCCGGCACGCCCCCCGCCCCGTCGACCGCGGCCGTCAACGCGGGCACCCCGCACAAGACGCCCGAGCAGATCGCGCTGGAACGGCAGTTGGGCACCCCGGTGCTTCGGCGCGCGCAGTCCGCCCAGCCCTCGGGCATTTCGACACCGCACGCGTTCGCAAATCCAGCAGTGCTGCCCGCCGGCGGCGTGCCAGGCATGTCCCAGCTGTTCGGCGCGCTGCAGCCGCCTGGCGCCGGCTCGGCCGCATCCGGCAGCGGTCAACTTGCCGCGAGCCTACGGCCGACGCCGACCCCGGCGGTCCTTGCCCAGACCCTGCCCACACGGCGCATGCTTCTGCCCAAGGGTGCATTCATCGACTGCACGCTGGAGACCGCCATCGACTCCACCTACGAGGGCATGACCACCTGCATCGGCGCCAGCGACATCTACGGGGCTGACGGCAAGGTCGTGCTGCTGGAGCGTGGCACCAAGTACGTGGGCGAGCAGCGCGGAACGCCGCGGCAGGGACAGGGCCGCGTCTTCATCGTGTGGAACGAAGCGCGCACCCCGACGGGCGTCGTGGTCCAGCTTGCCTCCCCCGGAACCGACGAACTGGGACGCAGCGGGTTGCCCGGTTTCGTCGACACGCACTTCTGGGATCGCTTCGGTGCCGCGGTCCTGATCTCGATGATCGACGGCACGACGCAGGCGATCGCCGCCCAACAGCAAAGCGGCACCAGGGTCGGCAGCGGCGGCGGCCTGGTGCTCGGTCCGCAGGGCAGCCGCGACGTCATGACGGAGGTGCTGCGCAGCACCGTGTCGATTCCGCCGACCGTCATCAAGAACCAGGGCGAGCGAATCCAGATCCTGGTCGCACGCGATGTGGATTTCAGGAGCGTCTATGCGCTTCGAAACGACCCAACCGATCCCTGAACGCGAGCGCTGCGCCGCCACCGGCGACCTGCCATTGGCGACCAGCTCCGTCACCGCCGCGGCACCCGCGGAGCCGCCCTCGTCCCTTGTTCTTTTCCTCGGTCCGCTCGGCCGTCTCTTGGACGATCCCGAGGTCACCGAGATCTGCATCAACGAGCCCGGCGTGGCTTTCGTGGAACGGCAGTCGGGCTGGCTGCGCGAGGAGTTGCCGTTCGCGAGCTTCGACTGGTGCATGGCCATCGCCAAGCTCGTGGCCAACTTCACGCACCAGCGCATCTCGGCCAACGAGCCGCTCCTGTCCGCCACCCTCCCGGGCGGCGAAAGAATCCAGATCGTGCTGCCGCCGGCGACGCTGGAGCGGAACGTCTCGATCACGATCCGGCGTCCGTCCGACACGCTCTGGAGCCTCGAAGAGCTGGCGGGTCTGGACGTCTTCGAGCCGACATGCAGCGTCCCCGCCTGCCAGCTGCGGCCAACCGATCTGGACACCCTGGCACCGGAGGACCGGGAACTGGCGGGGCTTCTCGCATGTCGCGAGTTCGTGCCATTCCTGCGCCGTGCGGTGCAGTGGCGCAAGAACATCCTGTTGTCCGGTGCCACTGGCTCGGGCAAGACCACGGTCGGCAAGGCGTTGATCCTCGAGGTGCCACCTGAGGACCGTCTGATCACGATCGAGGACGTGAAGGAACTGTCGCTGCGCAATCAGCCCAACCACGTGCGGCTTTTCTACTCGCAAGGCGCCCAGGGGCGAGCCGACGTCACGCCCGGCCAACTGCTCGCCGGTGCCAAGCGGCAGCGCCCCGACCGCGTTTTCGTGTCCGAGTTGCGGACCGGCGAAGAGGTCTACGACTACCTGGTGTCTGTGAACACCGGCCACCCCGGCTCGATCACCAGCGTGCATGCGGACAGCGCGGCGATGGCCTTCGTGGCGCTGGCGCAGTTGATGAAGCGCAGCCAGGCGGGCCAGGGCATGAGCACGCG
Source organism: Variovorax sp. Root411 (assembly GCF_001425205.1). GTDB lineage: Bacteria > Pseudomonadota > Gammaproteobacteria > Burkholderiales > Burkholderiaceae_C > Variovorax. The sequence goes on along the minus strand of NZ_LMDW01000016.1, from coordinate 19,616 downwards.
CGACGGCGTGGAATTGGCGCAAATGAGCGTGGACATCGTCGTGCAGTGCGCGCGCGAACGCCGGGACGGCCGGCCGCGGCGCATCGTGCGGGAGATCTGGTATGACCCTGGCACCAAGAACCGACGGCTCGCCTAGTCCCTTCAGGATTGCGGTCGCATTGCTGATGGCCGTGATCGTCGGCGTCTACGTCGCAGGCCACGCGTTCCGGATGGCGATGAAACTGCCACCGCAGCAAGTCACGCTGCTCACGCTCCGCGACTACTGGCAGGCCTACGGCGATCGGCCGGAGGTGCGCCGCGTCCTCGTGGCATCGCTGGCGGGCTCCCAAGGCCTGGTGCTGGGCCTGGTGGGCGTCGCCATGCTGCCGCGTCGCCGGCCACTGCACGGCGAGGCCCGGTTCGCGAGTCGGCGCGAGATCGCGCGGGCCGGGCTTCTGCAGGAGCACGGCATCATCCTCGGGCGCTTGGGCAACCGCTATCTGGTGCTGCCCGGCCAGCAGGGTGTGGAGCTCGAGGCGCCGCCGCGCAGCGGCAAGGGCGTCGGCGTGGTCATCCCCAATCTGCTGAACTGGCCCGGCTCGGCCATCGTCAGCGACATCAAGGGCGAGAACTTCACACGCACGGCGGGCTTTCGTGCGGCCCATGGACAGGAGGTGCGCCTGTTCGATCCGTTGTCCGAGCGCGAGTGCTCGGCACGCTGGAATCCGCTGGGTTACGTGTCCGAGCAGCCCTACCGCTGCATCGACGACCTGCAGCGCATCGGCACGATGCTTTTTCCCGATCCGCAGGCGGGCGACCCCTTCTGGAGCTCGTCGGCCCGGTCGCTGTTCCTCGGCATCGCCCTCTACCTCTTCGAGACCCCGGGCGCCACGCGCACGCTGGGCGAGGTGCTGCGCCAGGGCATGGCCAGCGATGCGGAGGGCTTCCAGAAGCACTGGAAGCGCGTGATCGACGCCTGCGAGCGCGCCGGCTATCCGCTGTCGCAGGAAGCGGTACAGAGTCTCTACGACGTGATCGACCTGGCGCCGACCACCGCCTCGAGCATCCGCAAGACCTTCACCAGCCGCCTGGACCTGTGGCTCAACCCGATGATCGATGCGGCCACCTCGGCCAACGATTTCGACCTGCGGGATCTGCGCAAGCGTCCGATCTCGATCTACGTGCAGATCAACCCCGACAACATCGCCCGGCTGCAGCCGCTGCTGAACCTGTTCTTCCAGCAGGCGATCGGGCTTCAGACGCGCGTGCTCCCCGAAAGCGACCCGCAGCTTCACCACCAGCTGCTCCTGATGCTTGACGAGTTCGCGGCGCTCGGACGCATCCCGGTCATCGCCGACTCCACGGCCTTCCTGCCGGGCTACAACGTGCGCACCGTCGTCATCGTGCAATCCCACTCGCAGTTGATCGAGAAGTACGGCATTGAGGGCGCCAAGTCGATCCGCAAGATGCTGGCCGCACGCATCGTGTTCCCGCCCAAGGAGTACGAGGACGCCGAGGCTATCTCCCGCGAGCTCGGGACCTACACCGTCCGGCAGAAGAACGTCAGCCGCCCGATGTGGGGCGGGGCGGGCAAGGCACCGACGGTGAGCATCAGCGAGCAACCGCGCCGCCTGCTGCTGCCCCAGGAGGTCAAGGAGCTCGGTTCCGACCGGATGCTCCTGTTCTACGAAGGGCTGCGGCCCGTGCTAGCGCATCGCGTCCTCTACTTTCGCGACCGGTTCTTCGCTCCGCGCGAGCGGCCGCCGCCGCCGGTGCCCAAGCTCGACGTGGCCAGGCGCGGTGACATCCCCGCGCCCATTCGGCCCGCCGTGTCCGATGACGAGCAAGACATCGCTGGCATGAGCTCCGGATTCATCACCGGTGCCGCGCCGAAAGACGGTGGGCCGTCACCGGCGAACCCCACGGCCGCGACCGTGGCGGGCGGCGCAATCGACGATGAGCTGAAGCTGGACGATTTCTCGTTCGACTTCGATGACGTGGAGATTCCCACCGAGAAGCTCAGTGAGGAGGACCTCAAGCGCCATGCCGACGAGTTCATGGCGCACATCCTGGACTGATTCCCTCAGCTCCAGGCTGAAATCAGCTCGCCCCGAACAGCACGCATGCGAAAGGAGCCGCGATGTCCACAGACCAACCGTCCGAAAGCCCGCCGCTGTCCGGCATCGCGAGCGCCGCCTCGCAGGACGAGTCCGGCTCCGTCCAGGGCGAATCGCCTCGGGCGGGACGCGGCCATTTCCGCGTGCCGGATGCCATCGAACGCCGTTACCTGCGCGTCGACAACCGGTACTTCTTTCCGGACCGCATCCTCGCCTTCATCGACGACGGCGCCCGCATCCGCGTGCAGACCGAGAACCGCGAGGTGCTGCACGGCGTGGTGGCGATTGCCGAGGCGCGCGGCTGGCGGGCCCTCACCGTCAAGGGCACCCAGAGCTTCCGGCAGGGTGTGTGGCGCGAAGCCGCGTTGCGCGGCATCGAGGTCCAAGGCTACGAACCTACGGAGGTGGAAATCCTTCAGATGCAGCGCGCCTCGAAGCCGTCTCCACCATCGCGTGAAAAGGGCGCCGCCCAGTCGCCGGCAACCCGGACAGCAACGGAGGAACGCAGGGCGGCGATGACGCGCGATGATGCGCGCGGGCCCGGCGCGGCTCACGATGCCGCGCATGATCCGGCGGAGATGCCGCAAGACCATCGATCGCCGCGCACGGCCCCTAGGTCGACCGTTCAAGGGATGCTGGTTGCAGCGGCCGCCGCACCCTACCAGTTCGATCCGGCGCAGCGCATGTCCTTCTACGTGAGGGTCCGCACCGAGACTGGCAATCGCACGGTTTGGGGTTCGGACCTCGAACGCGCGCTCGCGGAATCCGCTTCGCAACCTCGCCTCGGAGAACAGGTGGTCCTCACAAGGCACGGCGCGCGTCCGATGAAAGTCCTGGTGGCGCAGCGCAATGCGCAGGGCGAGCTGACTGGAGAGAAAAGAATCGTCGCGCAACGTGCCGTCTGGCGCATCGAGACACCGGACTACCTTCGCGCCATGGAGGAGCGCGCGATGCGCATACGAAGCGGCGAAACGGTGTCCCCCGAGATCCGTCGTCAGCATCCACAACTGGCCGCCGCGGCTGCCGGCCTGGCGTTGGCCGAGCAGTACGCGACACGTGTGACCAGCGACCAGGACTCCCAGCAGCGCCTGGTGCAACTGTTCCGCGAACGCATCGCCGACGCGCTGGCGCAAGGCCATTCGATCCATCTCCCGGATCGCCGCCCGCATCCCGCACCGGGGCCTGTGCGCAAGCGCTCGGCCAGAGACCGAGGAGCGCCCAACCATGAGCGCGTCTAGGCGGCGCGGGACCACACCATCGAACGACGGCCGACAAGTGAAGGCACGAAGAAGTTCGGAAAGAACCGCCCTGGTGTGCGAGGACGTGCCGATGCCCTGCCTGGCGAACCCCACGGCGCCCGCGACGGCCTGGTCAATCTCGGGCGGCTCCCTCGAGGCGCTCAAATGGGTCGGTCTGGTGCTCATGACCGGCGATCACGTCAACAAGTACCTGCTGCAGGACGCGAGCCCCACGCTCTACGCACTGGGCCGCATGGTGATGCCGCTCTTTGGCTTCGCCCTCATGGCCAACCTGGCGCGGCCCGGCGCGTTTGAAGCCGGCATACATCTGCGCGTCATGAGGCGGCTGGCGGTCTTCGCGCTGCTGGCGACGCCCGCCTTCGTTCGCCTTGTCGGCTGGTGGCCGTTGAACATACTCGTGACCCTCGGGCTGGCGACCTTGATCGTGTGGCTCCTCGAATGCGGTGGCGCGGTGGCGCGCGTCGCGGCATTGATCGCCTTCCTCATAGGAGGTGCGCTGGTGGAGTTCTGGTGGCCCGCACTGCTCTGCTGCCTCGGCGCCTGGGGGTTCGCGCGCCGTCCCGATGCGGTCAGGATGCTCTTGTGGGCGCTGGCGGCAGCCTCGCTCTCAGTCGTCAACGGCAATTTTTCCGCGCTGGCCGTCCTGCCCTTGATCCTGGGCGCGCGGCATGTCGATATTCCGTTGCGCCGCTGTCGATGGGTGTTCTACGCCTACTACCCTGCGCATCTGTCACTGATTGCTGTGGTGCTGAGACCCGCATGACCGAGAAGAATCTGGCGGCAACCGTTCGCAAGCGACTGCTGAACTTTCGAGCAATGTTGCATGTCGGCGCGGCAGGTCAGGCGCGCTTCCGCCGCCGTGATCGAACCTTGCAACTGAGCGAGCGACGCCCATGCAGGCCCATCCGTCCCACGCAACTTGCGATCGGCGTCAATGCACTAGAGGCTTGCCAGTATGCCGGTCGAGGATGCCTCGGCCGCCAGCTTGCCTTCCGGGTTGTAGAGCGCAGCTTCCAGGAACGCAATGCGCTTGCCACGCTTGATCACCCGTCCTTCGACCCGCCCCTCACCCGGGCCGACCTTTTCATAAAAGCTCACCTTGATTTCGAGGCTGAAGACAGTCTGCAGGTGCTCCGAATCATGCATCACGGCATGGGCCATGGCGGCATCGAGCCAGGCGGTGATGAATCCGCCCTGGGCGATGGTGCCGTTGGTATGGCAATACTCACGCCTTACCGTGAAGGCGGCCTGGACCGTCTTGCGCTCGGGTGACCAGCCCGTCACGTGGAAGTTGCCCATCGATTCGGACAACGCCTGGCCGGAGCGAATTCGTGCTTCTAAATCGTCGTTCATTGAAATAGTGCGCTGATGAATCAGCGGTCATTCTCATCCGAAGCCGGGGTCTGCCCCTGCCCCATGGCAGTGCCTTAAAGAGCGACGGCTCTGGTCTTGCGACGTCGACAACTAGAAATTGTCCGCAGTGAATTTCGGGATATCGCGCGCCACGGCCAACAGAGCCTGCGCTCGGGCGGCCACGAACTGAGCAAGGACTCGCACGAAGGTGACCTCCTCTCCCGTGTACGCAGTGTCCACCGCCTGCGCGGGCGCCTCTTGAAGTGCGAGCTCACATAGTCGCGTCAGTTCACGTGCGAAGTACCTGCGATCAATGCCGATGCGCATGCAGAAGTCTGCAAGCGCGAACGAGCGCACTGCTTCCAGCTCGAACTCATCCCCGAATGCCATCGCCAGGTCGTGATGAAACGCCGCGTACTGCACGACGCTCACCAGGTCATACAGCGGCGTCGGTGTGAGCCCTGTGCGGTCGACGAAGAACGAGATGTTCTTGCCGTGCGAATCGCTGTTGCCGAAAAGCAGCGTCGTGACCGCCCAAAGGACCAGGCGCTGCATGCCCAGCGCGGGTTCGACGAACCCGGACCTGAGCGTGCCGAGCTTTTCGAAACTGGCGCCGTCGCGAATGTGCCGCACCTCCGCTCGATCCCCCACGTTGCGCTCGTACTTTGCACTCACCGACAGATCCAGCGCCTGGCACCCATCAATGATGTGCAACCGCTCGACACCGTCCGGCGTCCTGCGGCGGTCGAATCGCTGGATGCTCAAGACCGGCGACGGCACCCGCAGGATGCTCACGTGCGCGGCACCAGGCGCCTTCCAGCGCCGCATGCTGATGCGGTTGGTCAACTGCATGCAGAAATGCTCGTTGGCCACCATGCACCTTGCGCCCTCGCGCACAGGCTCTGGTTTGAGGATGTGCGTGGACGACAACGCGCCGTCGACCAGGAGTAGTTGGTCTTCTTCGATAGCCACCAGAAGCTTGTCCTGATGCCCTGCGATGGACATGCGCACTTTGCCGTCCCACCGGTTGAACGGCTCGTTCGCGCGGTTCTCGATCCGTGCCTGCAGCTCTTCGAGCGGCAGGTGCCGGCGCAGTGGCTCTTGCTCGGCCGGCAATTGACCGGCAGCGACAAAGCTCAGCGCGCCAGCAGTCTCATGTCCGAGGTGGCGAAGCAGCCCGAAGACGTTGTTGCGCGCCACGCGCGCATCGGAGGCCGCCACAGCAAGCGCCTCGCCTTCAGGGAGCAGGTTCTCCAGGAAACGGCGGATGGCCTGCGGCGCCGCGACACCCTGCAACGGCAGATGGGGCGAGAGCGGGTACCGGCCTGGCAACGCCCGCCAGGCAGCGTCGTAGTCAAAGTGGAAGGCATCCTGGGCCTGCTCATAGCGCAGCGTGCCTACCCGCACGGCTCCCGCGTAGACGTCCAGGATGTACCCTTCCATCACCGCCCCTCGCCCCCAGACGGGTCAAGCGTTGCATCGACGGCAGGAATGGCACTCTTGGGCACGACGAGCATGCGAAGGCCCAGGCTCTCCAGCACCAGCATGAGCTTGTCCGAGGTCACGGACTTGCCGTTCTCCAAACGCGAAAGCAAGTCGCTGGAGACTCCGCTGAGGGACGCCGCGTCATCGATGCGCATGCGCGACTGGGCGCGTCGATTTCGCACGAGCTTGCCGAGTTGCTCGAGGGACGCCACGGCTGGACTCAGGTTGTGCTGGAATTCAGGAAGCGTGCGGGCCATATAGTTTCGTATTTCCGAAACTATAAGACAAGGGTTGAGAATCCGCAATTAATTTCGGCATCACGAAACAATGCCGCTTTCGCACTGCCTAAAGACGTTTGTTCCGGAATACCGAAACAACCAATGATTGAATGCAAGGCCGCGCAGCCCACAGACCCCCTGCCTCCCTAGCCCCAGCGCCGACATCTGGCGCAAAACGGCCCGATTCAGGCATTGCACGCGTTGTCCCGTCCGTTATCCGACTTGTGTTCTCGCCGCCGGCCAAGACGCTCTAGCCATCCTCGCCGAGCGCCGCAAGTATTGCCATCCGAATGGCAGAAGTACAAAGGTTGCTGGCTCGTGAACGACGTGAAGGGCTCGAAGTCCTTCGCGAGGTACGTTGTGGGCCGGTTCTCAAAGTTCCCCATCTAACGAACTCGTCAAGGGGGTGATGCAGCGCGGCTCCGACTTCGAAGCTGCGGCAGCCCATCTCGAGCAGGCGTCGACGCACTGGATCCGCCACACCGCCGGAAGCCATCTGAGCGAAAAAGTCGACCTGAAAGTGGTTCGCGACAACTTGGGGCACGCCAACATCAGCACGACCAGCATCTATTTGCACACCGAAGACGATGCGCGTCACGATGCGACGGCGTCCGGGCATCGGGTTGGCTGGCGCACGCCGTGATCCGCGCGCCCGCGGCGATGGCTCTTCAGTCCTCTGCATCTGGACGCTGAGTGACCGCAATGTGGGGCAGAGCGAGCCATCGCCGCTGGCTCGGTTATCTCCGTCGCGACGAATCAGGAACAAGAACGAGGCCGCTCACGCCCTGATCGCAGCACTCCAGAATTCATTCGCCGCCTTCCCCAAGAGCGCGCTGTCCCGATAGAGCCTGATTTCCAGCGGAACCGCCCACTCGCTGCTCGCTGCGGCAACAAGGCGCCCTTGGCTGATGTCTTCTTCCACGAGGGTCTGCGGCAGCCATGCAATGCCTCTGCCGTCCAGCGCCATCGTCCTGAGGACCGAGGCGAGATGGGCCGTGAAGACGACTTGGACATCGAGCGACTCCAGCCGTCGGCTGACCAGGGCCCGCATGATGCGTCCCAGCCCCGATTCCTCGCTGTACAGGAGAACCGGCACGGCGGATGCGCCCTTGCGCGAGAGCTGATGCCGCGGCCTGCCGGCGTCATTGGGTGCGCACACCGCGATCAGCATGTCTCCGCCGATCCGGGCCGATTCGTACGTGTCTGCATCGAGCGCACCATGCGCGTCAGGATGTGCGTGGCTCAGAACGAACTGAACCTTGCTTTGCAGCATCAGCGATTCGCAACGCTGAAGGACGTCGGACATGAGCTGCACCGGCCCCAGCGTGATGCTCGACTCGAGGCTGCGAATCCATCGCGGCAGGAAAGTCATGGAAAGCGCATGCGTGCACGCGATGCGCAGGGTGACCGAACTGGCCTCCGCGACTTTCCTGGCGTCACCCGGCACGCGTGCCACCCTTGCGATCAATTCCTGCGCCACGCCGGCAAACCATTCGCCGACTTCGGTGAGTGTGGCGGGCTGCGTGCTGCGGTCGAACAAGTCGGCGCCGATCCACTCCTCCAGCGCGCGAATCCGGCGGCTGAATGCGGGTTGGGAGCTATGGCGCTCATCCGCCGCGCGCGAGAAGTTCCCCGTTGCTGCCAACGCAAGGAAGTCGTCAAGCCAGATCAGGTTCATGTCCGGTTCGTCCAGCGCATAGAAGTTGAGAAATTGAACATTGGCCCAAAAGGACGGCACGGCCGACCATTCGGTCTCCCACTTACCCATCTGGAGACAACCGTGAAGATCGTCGAAATTCGCGAGAAGACCATCCCCATCAGCTCGCCCATTCGCAACGCCTACATCGACTTTAGCAAGATGACGCTGAGCCTCGTCGCAGTGATCACCGACGTGATCCGCAACGGCAAGCCGGTCGTTGGCTATGGCTTCAACTCGAACGGCCGCTACGGCCAGGGCAAGCTGATGCGCGAGCGCTTCATCCCGCGCATCATGGAGGCGAACCCGTCGTCCCTGGTCGACGACAGCGGCGAGAACCTCGATCCGCACAAGATCTGGAACACGATGTTCACCAATGAGAAGCCGGGTGGACATGGCGAGCGCTCGGTGGCCATCGGCACCATCGACATGGCGGTGTGGGACGCGGTGGCCAAGATCGAAGGCAAGCCGCTGTTTCAATTGCTGGCCGACCGCTATGGCGACGGCAAGCCCAACCGCAGGATCTTCGTCTACGCGGCGGGCGGCTACTACTACCCGGGGCAGGACCATGGGAAGCTGAAGGACGAGATGCGCAGCTACATCGATCGCGGCTACACGGTGGTCAAGAAGAAGATCGGCGGCGCCTCGCTCGACGAGGACCTGCGCCGCATCGACTCGATCATGGAAGTGCTGCAGGACGGCCAGAAGCTCTGCGTCGACGCCAACGGCCGCTTCGATCTGGAAACCGCGATTGCCTATGCCAAGGCCCTGTCGCAGTACGACCTCTTCTGGTATGAGGAGCCGGGCGATCCGTTGGACTTCGAATTGCAAGCGGCCCTGCGCAATTTCTACAAGAACCCGATGGCCACGGGCGAGGACCTTTTCTCGATGCAGGATGCGCGCAACCTGATCCGCTACGGCGGCATGCGCCCGGACCGCGACTGGCTGCAGTTCGACTGCGCACTCAGCTACGGCCTGGTCGAGTACCTGCGTACGCTGGAGATGTTAAAGGAACATGGCTGGTCGGCCAGCCGCTGCATCCCGCACGGCGGGCACCAGATGTCGCTGAACATCGCGGCCGGCCTTGGCCTCGGCGGCAACGAGTCGTACCCCGACCTGTTTCAGCCATTCGGCGGGTTCCCGGATGGCGTGAAGGTCGAGAACAGCTTCGTGACCCTGCCCGACCTGCCCGGGATCGGCTTCGAGGGCAAGGGCGATCTGTACCGCGAGATGCAGGCGCTTTCGGCCTGAAGCAGATGGCGCCCAAGGAGACAACACCATGAAGAACATCTGGCGCTACGCCGCTGGCATCGGCCTGTTCGCTTCGGCCACGGTGGCCTGCGCAGCCTTTCCTGACAAGCCCATCACGCTGGTGGTCCCATTCGCGACCGGCGGCCCGAGCGACAAGATCGCCCGCGACCTGGCCGAGGCACTGCGCAAGCCACTCGGCCAGACCGTGATCGTCGACAACGCGGCCGGCGCGGGCGGCACGATCGGCTCGGCCAAGGTGGCGCGCGCCGCGCCGGACGGTTACACGCTGCTGGTGCATCACATCGGCATGGCGACCGCGCCCGCGTTGTATCGCAAGCTCCCTTACAAGGTGCCCGATGACTTCGAAATGCTGGGCGTGATTAATGAAGCCCCATCGGTGGTGATCGGCAAGCCGAGCCTGGAGGCCAACAACTTCGCGGACTTGCGCAAGTGGATCGCCGCGAATGGCGGAAAGGTCAACCTGGCCCATGCAGGACTGGGCTCCGCGTCGCACCTGTGCGGCTTGATGTTCCAGAGCGCGTTGAAGACCACCATGACCCCGGTGCCATACAAGGGAACCGCGCCAGCCATGATGGACCTCATCGGCGGGCAGGTCGATCTCATGTGCGAGCAGGCCACCAACGCCGTTCCGCAGATCGAGGGCAAGAAGGTCAAGGTCTACGGCATCACGAGTCTGAAGCGGCTGCCGCTGCCGTCGCTCAAGGACACCCCCACGCTGTCGGAGTCCGGGCTCAATGGCTTCGACGTGCAGGTCTGGCACGGCTTGTATGCGCCCAAGGGGACGCCGCCTGCGGTGCTGGAAAAGCTGAACGCGGCGCTTCGCACCGCCCTGAAGGATCCTGAACTCATCAGGCGTCAAGAGGCGCTGGGCCTCACCGTGGTGAACGACGACCGCTTGACCGCGGCCGGCCACAGGAAGTTCGTGGAATCGGAGAAGGTCCGCTGGTCGAAGGTCATCAAGGACGCCGGCGAATACGCCGACTGAGCGCGAGGCACGCAACCACGCAACCACGCAACAGGAAATACACATGAAGATCGGAATCATCGGCGCCGGCAATATCGGCGCGCGTCTCGCGCGCAAACTCGCAGCCGGCGGCCATCAGGTCAAGCTTGCCAACTCGAAGGGGCCGCAAACCATCCGGCACCTCGCCGACGAAGTCGGTGCCACACCAGTGACAAAGGAAGACGCGGTCGCCGACGCCGAGGTCATCATCCTTGCGATTCCTTTTGCGAGTTACCGGGGCCTCGCGAACTTGTTCGAGCACGTAGCGCCCGAGGTCGTGGTCATCGATACGTCCAACTACTACCCATTTCGCGATGGCGCGATGGCCGAGGTGGACGGCGGAAAGCCCGAAAGCGTATGGAGCCAGGAACAGATCGGACGTCCCGTGGTGAAAGCTTGGAACGCCGTTCTGGCCGAGACCCTTGAAGCGGGAGGGAAGCCAGCAGGTGCGCCCGGTCGCCTCGCGATCCCCGTGGCTGGGGACGGTGCGAAGGCAACGCAGACAGCCCGGCAGCTGGTCGATCAAACAGGGTTTGACGCGCTGGACACCGGAAGCATCGAGGACTCCTGGCGCCAACAGCCAGGGACGCCTGCGTACTGCACTGAGTTGACGATTGGTGACTTGGAACTGGCGGTCGAAGCAGCGAAAAGGGACCGCGCGGCTCGCAACCGGGACGCCCTGATGAAGGAGTTTGCATCAGCAGGCACCGCCCTGACGCACGAACAAATCGTCGCCCGAAACCGCAGTGTTACGGCATAGGTGCTTTCGTTCTCCGAGCAGTCGCCAGAGTCGGCGCGATTCCGGTGGTTCAGCTGCGTGAAGCGCTCACAGCAGAGAGCATTCCCAGGACACTGCCGTACGTGCCATTGGCTTCTGCGAACCGGATGAACTTGGCGCGTTCCACGACAATTTCCTGCGCCTCCGGATCGTTGCGCAGGAGCGTCATGGTTTCTGAAAGGAAATCTTCCAGCGGCATGGACTGCTCGTCGTTTTGCTGGCCCAGCAATGTTGTTCGCACGCCCGGTGGCGCTATTTCGATCACTTGGAGAGAGGCGTCGGCTCCCTGGATGCGCAGGCTCTCGGTGAAGGAGTGAAGGGCGGCTTTGGTTGCGTTGTAGGTGGGCGTGGCCGGTAGCGGGACGAATGCCAACGAAGAGGTTACGTTCATGATCACCGCATCGTCTTTGCCCACCAGTTGCGGCAAGAAAGCGTAGACCATCCGAATCGTGCCAAGGAGGTTAACCGTGACGGTGTCTTCGGCGATCTGGAGCGAGGTCGGTTCCATGAGGTTTTCCCACTTCATGATGCCAGCGTTGTTGACCAACACGTTCAGTTCGGGGTACTTGCTCGCCACCGTTTTGCTTGCGCGGGTGATGGATACGGCGTCTGCGACGTCGAGCTCGAGCGCTTCAATGCCCGGGTGTTCAGTGGTGATCTGGTCGAGCAGGTCTTTGCGTCGACCCGCGACAATCACCTTGTTGCCCGCCTGATGAAAGCGCAGCGCCAAGCCAAGTCCGATTCCCGAGGTGCCCCCGGTGATCAAGATAGTGTTGCCTGTGAACTTCATGGATTTCCTATGTGGATAAATAGATAAAATGAGCTTAAGCGGACACATGTCCACTTACCGAACCATACCGGACAACTGTCCGTTTTGCAAGTGAGTCTTGAGAGGGAGCACGAGTGCCGCAGAAGATGGACCCGCAATTGCGTTCGGACGCACTGCAGAACCGCGAACGGATCCTGCAAGTGGCGATTGCCGAATTGACCCGATCAGTGGACGTTCCGCTGAGCGCAATCGCGAAGAAAGCCGGCGTTGGGCAAGCGACCTTCTATCGAAACTTCCCCAGTCGAGACGCACTGGTTTGGGAGGTTTATCGCTACGAGATGACGCAGGTCACGGATCTCGCCGACCAACTGCTCCAGACCAGCCCGCCGCAACAGGCGCTGCGGGAGTGGATGGACCGTCTTGCCCAGTACGCCATGACCAAGGCTGGCCTGGCCGATGCCTTGCGCCAGGCTTCCACGACGCCAGAGTGCTCGGAGGAATCCAGATATGCGCCGGTGATTGCCGCTGCTCAACGCCTTCTTCGGGCCAACGAGGAAGCCGGAACCATCCGCTCAGGCGTAACCACGGATGACTTTTTTCTGGCGATTGCAGGCATTTGGCAAATCGACTGCAAAGGCGACTGGCAACCACGCCTGAAGCGACTTATGGATCTCGTCATGGATGGACTGCGCGCGGGTGCGCCCGCGCGCGCTTCCTAGGGCCCGTCATCAATTGAGCCAAACGACGGCAGCAGCGAGATGAACGGCGCCCAGGAAGCTGATGGCAGTCTTGTCGTATCGCGTGGCGATGACGCGGTACTGCTTCAGGCGTGCGAGGAAGTTCTCGATCAGATGGCGCGTCTTGTAGAGGTGCCTGTCGTAGCCGCGCTGCTCCTTGCGCGAGCGCGTGGGCGGAATCACCACCGTCTTGCCAGCATCGCTCAGAGGCTGGATCACCCGGGCCTGGGCGTCGTAGGCCTTGTCGGCGATGACCGCCTCGCCGGGCGTGTTGCGCAGCAGCACATCGGCGCCTTCCAAGTCATGCGCCTGCCCAGGCGTGCGGTGAAAGCCCGTCGGGTTGGCGGTTGCGGCAATGAAGAGTGCGTGAAGTGAATCGCAAGGCTCGCCGCGTCTTCTCGCTTCGCCAACGCGGCTAAAAATTCTCTGTGATCGATGGCGCGAGCGGGATCCGAGAAGGGTTTTTCAACACAATCAGTCTGAAGCAGACATAGGGCCGCGAGTATCACAGTCGCAGCCTTGCGGTACCTCAACGGGACTTTGGCGCCGATCGCTTGATATCGCTGCGTCCTAGCGGTTGGTGTCTCGCCTGCTCTCTCCAGCGGCCGGCTATTCGCTGTGCATCGGTCTGCACCTCCGGCATGCGCGCAGTGAAGCGATCCACCCGCGCGGCCAACCCCGCTTCGCCCTGTCTCCTCAGCATCTCCGCCGTGGCGTCCCAGGCCGCCAGCACCTTTTGCCGGGTGCTGCGCATCTTTACCTCGCCCGCATCGGAAGCATCTCGTTCACCTTTGAGTTGCCGAAGCACGCCTGCCAACTTCTTGCGCATCACCGTGGAAGGCTTGGGCGCCCGACGGCCATGGCGCTCGGCGATCGGCAACTGCGCAAAAGCTCGGAGTGCACGCATCCGATGATGGATCGGGTCCCGGTAGGGCTTGCGCACCTGCCCTCGCAGCTGGCGCGGGGTCGCATTGGCGGCGACGCCCTGCTCTCGCATCAGCGCGGCGAACTGTTCGCGCCACTGCCGCAGCGTTTCCTTGCGGATGTAGAGGCGCTTGCCGGGCTCGAACTCGTGCTCGCACTTGACCACCAGATGCACATGCGGATGCGGCTGGTCCGTGTGCAGCACCATGGCATAGCGATACTGCAGCGCGAAGTTCTCGCGTGCGAACACGCGCGCCGCAGCCAGCACCTTTTCCGGCGGCGTGCCGGCGGGCATGGACAGGACGATGTTGTGGACCAGCTTCGCGCGTGTGTCTTTCTCCCCCTGAGCGGGTTTCGGCTTGTACTGGCTTCTGCAGAGCTCGAGCTGCCAGTCGGTCACGGTTTCCCTTGCCGCCCCTCGGCCCTGTTGTACCAGCCCCTCGTCGGTCTCGAGCGGCAGCTTGCCGTGCCGGCCGATGTAGCGTAGATGGGCCTCGACACCACCGACGTCTCGCCCTCCGCCGGATACTTTCACCATCACTTCGGGTGTACGGCTCACAGTGCGCTGGATCTGAGCAATCTGATCGGCTCCAAGTTGCAGCCTGCCGCCGGGGCCTCGTCGGCCATAGCTCACGATGTCCAGCGCCAGATCGCGCGAAGCGCCTGCCGGACTACGGCCACTTCGGCTCAAGCGCACCATCTGCTTAGCCATGACCGCGCTCGCCGCTGGTCTCCCAGCTGAGGATGTTGTGGCGTACGAGGACAGCCGTGGCTTCACGTGCCGACTCGACCTCGCGACGAACCGACATGATCACCTTTACCAACTCGTCGGATGCGGCGCCCCCTGTTGGACTGTTCGGCATGCCGAACACACGAAGCTGGCGACCGAGCGCCGCCAATTGGGCACCCACCGCCTTGATCTGAGACAGTTCGCCCGGTGGCAGCACCGCTGCCGAACGCACATGGTTGTGGACCAACATGGCCAGGTAGCCGCCAGGCTTCATTCCTCGGGCACTGGCTCGCTCCGCCGCCAATGTTCGGTCGCCGGGACGAAGTCTCAGTGTGATGCGATCGTCTGTTGCAGCGCAGGCAAATGAAGAAGGTAAGACCCGTTGTAGGCTCGGTCCGCGTGTGACCGGCCCGTTCGCCTTGAGCACTTCTTCGATCATTTTGGCGAGAAGGCTCGACTCGCTGAGTTGATGACGCGCAGCCAACGCGGCAAATCGCGCCCTTGTATCGAACGACACCCGGGTCCCAACCACGCTTGATCGAGTAGTGCTGGTCATCGCAATGCTGTTGCAGTAAACAATGTCCGACGGCAGTCTATCCTGCCCTCATAGCCGCACAAGGACTTTGCGTTCTGCGTCCCAATTTCGACATCCCAAGTTCGCCCTCTCACCGCCTCCTCCCTTACCGCGTGCGCATCCGATCCCCTGCCGGGCCGGTCCGGCGCAACCCTCCGGTCACTCCGTCGCATCGAAGAAAAACCGGGAACCTGCGGACAGGAACAAAAAGACCCGCCATCGTCGATGGCGGGCCCCGCGGCAACCCCTCGATGTTCGGCATGCCGAACAAGAAAACAGACAAACCAGCACCGAGGGGCACCAGAGACGAGATCGAGACGCCTACCTGCCGGCTACGCCTCGCCCTCTCCATGGCGTGGTGCCGCCGCGAGCGGGCGCAGCGGAGAGGGGAGCCAACGCGTACCCTCCAGCCTCCGGGCGCAATGCGCTGCGGCCTCGGGCTTCTTCATCGTCGCCAAGGCCGGCGTGGCGTGCTCCCCAGTCGCCTCCTGCACTGCTTCGAGCGCCTTCGCCTTGCTGACATGTCCGAAGTAGTTCGCGGCGGTCGGCGCCCACCAGTCCGCCATGTCTAGGCCCAGCGCCTCAGCGATGGCGTCGCTCTGGTCGGCCGTGCGTTCGCCCGCAACGACCGCATCGATGCTGCGCGCGGTGCAATACGCCAGCAAGTCGAGCAGCACGTCGCGCGGCTGCGCCATGCACGGTCGTCGCAGTGACCCGTTGCCGTGCGCTGGTTGAGCCGAACGATTTCTCCGACGGGCCGCCGGGCCGCCTGAGGCTTGGGTCGGAGAAGCTCACTCGCTGGCCGACGCGGAAGTCCTGTTTGTGATGATCTCCGGCGGCCCCGCGGCGCAGGAGGCGACGGGGATGCGCTCTCACGATGCGCCTCAACTGGCAAGACAACCGCATGCAGCACGCTGCAGCGCTGTGTGCCCTGCGACCAGCCTTGCCTCCACCGTGTCCGTCCGCTCGTACAGTAAAGTGCTATGTCCTCAACACGGAGCCCGAAAGGGAAGACGAAATGATCACACCGGAAGAGGCAACGACAATGGCTTCGGCTGCAAACTTTCTTGGAACAGAAATGGCGCTGACCGCAGCGTTAAGAGCACTCATCAAGGCGCACCCCGAACCCACCCTGCTGGCACAGGAATTGGCGCAGCAGCGGCAGTTTTCTCAGGCGCATCTGGAAGCGAGCCCACTCCCAGACAAAGCGTTGACGAGTTTCGAGCTGACTTGGGCGCTGATCCTTCATCAGGATCCCGCACAAGAGGTGCGGCTTGTGCCAACGCTGTAAATACGACGCAGACGCGCACTGCTCTTGCCAGGCCTGCGCGCCTTCAATCCCTGCTCTGCCGCGCGTAAAAGCCCAACGCGCGCTTCCACGGCACCCATGGCGAAACGGCATGATGAGCCGGGAAAGTATGGAGTCAGCGCTTGGCGAGCGGACGAAAAAAAACCGGCTCATGGGAGCCGGTCTTTCAGAAGACGTGACCCAGGTCAGTAACGACCACCACCGAAGCCGCCATTGCCGTAGCCAACGTCCGAACGTTTTGCTGTGGCGTAACCAGCTGCGCTATAGCCACCAGAGCCGCCACCCTCTTCGCGGGGACGGGCCAGGTTCACCACAATCGAGCGTCCATCGACGGACATCCCGTTCAGAGCGGTGATGGCGGCTTGAGCAACCTCGGCAGAGGCCATTTCTACAAATGCGAAGCCCTTCGAGCGGCCGCTTTCGCGGTCCATCATGACCTTCGCCGTAGAAACTCGGCCGAACTCGGCAAAGTTGCTTTCGAGGATGGAATCGGTCACGGAAAAGGGAAGGTTGCCCACGTAAATTTTGACGCTCATGGAAAGAGCCTTTCTGAATGAAGGTGCGCGGCGATTGCCGCAACGATGAAACTCGGATCTTCGGATCGGAAGTCCGCAGCAAATGGCACAAGTGAGTGAGATTTATGCCGGCTGATAGCCGGCACTCAGCGGGTGCGGCATGCACGTTTGCAGCCAGGCCTGCGTGACTGCGAGAATCCGGGCGGCTTCGCGTGAAACAAAGGGTTTATCGAGCTTGTCAAGCGACATCAGGAGCTGCCCCCCTGGCGACATGAAGAACTGACCCCCGGGTTGTTGATCAATCTGTCGTGACTGCGTCTTTCGCGCTGGCCTGGTCCCCCTGGCGACATGAAGAACTGACCCCCGGGTTGTTGATCAATCTGTCGTGACTGCGTCTTTCGCGCTGGCCTGGTTAACCAGGCCAGCGCGGCGCTTCGATCTGAGCCGGTAGCTGTCGCCACGTATCGTGATGACGTGACTGTGGTGCAGCAGCCGGTCCAGGATCGCGGTGGCCACCACGGCGTCGCCGAACACGGCTCCCCACTCGGCAACCGAGCGGTTGCTGGTGACCAGCATCGAGCCGCGTTCATAGCGCCGCAGGATCGCGGTGGCCACCACGGCGTCGCCGAACACGGCTCCCCACTCGGCAACCGAGCGGTTGCTGGTGACCAGCATCGAGCCGCGTTCATAGCGCCTGCTCACCAATTGGAAGAACAGATGCGCGGCGTTAGCCTCGAACGGCAGGTAACCCAACTCGTCGACGACCAGCAGCTTGGGCTTGGTGAAGTGCACGAGCTTCTCCTCGAGCCTGCCTTCAGCATGCGCACGGGCCAGTTGCGTCACCAGTCCGGTGGCCGGCACGAACAACGTGGAGTAGCCGCGTACGATGGCTTCACGACCGAGCGCCACAGCCAGATGGGTCTTGCCCACGCCCGGCGGCCCGAGGAGCAACACGCTGTCGCCGTTGCCGATCCAGCGCGAGGTGGCGAGTTCGCGGATCTGCTTGGGGTCCACCGAGGGCTGCGCTTCGTACTCGAAGCCCTCCAGGGTGCGCACGCACGGGAACTTGGCGATCGACATGCCCATCTGGATGCGTCGTTCATCCTTGCGCGCGACCTCGGCAGCGCACAGCATCGACAGCGCCTCGCGCAAGTTCAGTTCGGCACGACCGGCTTGGTCGAGCAGCGTATCGAGCTGGTCGCGGATGGCGGTCAGCTTTAACCGCGTCAGCATCGGTTCCAGGTCGCCCGATACTTCCAGCGCCGGGGCCTTGGCCCTCTTGCCGGCGGCCGTCACCAGCGGCCTCCGAGCGCGCTCTCGTACTCGGCCAGCGGACGCAGCAGTTCGGCGGGCATTGCCGGCGGCAAGGTCGCGGGCGAGCCGTCGGCCGGTGGCCTGGTCATCCAGCTCACACCTACGAGGTTCGCGCCGACGATGCCAGCCAGATGTGTGCGCTCGATCACGGTGATGCGCCGGCCGGGGTTCTGTGCGTGGCAGGCGACCTCCTGGCCGGCATAGAGCACCCGAACCTGCCGTTCGGCGACGACGACGGTCACGCTCTCTGCGATGAGCTTCCACGGCACGCTGTAGCGGTTGGTATCCAGTTCAATGCAAGCGTCGCTGTGCACGCGGCGAGTGAGCTCACGCACCTGCAGGAATGGAGCCCGGGAGGCAAGCGGCGCAAGCGCCTGGCGCTCGTCACGCTCGAAGCGTTGCGCCGGCGGCTCCGCAGTCGTGCCATGCACGCGCAGGTCGGCGACCTCCCGCATCCAGCGCGCGAGATGGGCCTGCAGGTGTTCTGTCGAAGCGAAGCGATGCCCGGCGATGGCGTTGCGCTTGACGTAGCCGACGCCGCGTTCGTCCTTCCCCTTGGTCTGGGCGCGGTACGGTGCACAAGCCCGCGGGGTCACCTTCCAGTACCGGCAGAAGGCGTGGAAACGGTCGTTGAAGCGGACCTCGCGGGTCTGCAAGTCGTGCTCGCTGACGAGGGCCCGCGCGTTGTCCACAAGCACCTCCTGTGTAGTGCCGCCGAAGTGCCGGAACGCGCCTTCCAGGCCCTGCAGCCACGCCGACTGGCGCTCGTGCAGGAACATGGCGACGAAGGTGCGTCGGGAGTAGCCCAGCGTCGCGACGAACAGATGCACCTTCAGCGGTTCGTCGGCCACCGGCACGCGCACGGTGCCGAAGTCGATCTGCAACTGCCGCCCGGGCGGCGTCTCGTAGCGCACCGTCGCCACGCTCTGCGCCAAGACCTCTCGGCGCAGATGCGCCACCGCACGCTCGACCGTGCGCAGGCTGACTGCGACGCCGTGCACTCGCAATAGCTCCTGGCGCACGACATCGCAGTTGCCTCGGTGCTGGCGGAATTGCCCGGCAAGCCACTGGGCATGCTCGGTCAAGCGGCCGGTCCGCGGTGGCGACTCATAGGGCTGCCAGCCACCCTGGCGCAGGTATCGCCGCACGGTGTTGCGACTGCAACCCAACTCGTTGGCGATGCGCTTGGCGCCCCAGCCGAGCGACGCCAGCTTGAGCATCGCCTCCACGTCCTCCGGTGCCTGCATCGCCTGCCTCCAATAGATCCGTTCGGATCGTGGAGCTTGCTCGAACACGTTGCCTTCCATCTTGGCCTCCTGCCATGAGGGGGGTCAATTCCTCATGTCGTCAGGGGGGCAGTTTGTCGTGTCGCCTGACACTCCGGTGCCTGCATCGCCTGCCTCCAATAGATCCGTTCGGATCGTGGAGCTTGCTCGAACACGTTGCCTTCCATCTTGGCCTCCTGCCATGAGGGGGGTCAATTCCTCATGTCGTCAGGGGGGCAGTTTGTCGTGTCGCCTGACA
>NZ_LMDW01000015.1 GCF_001425205.1 Variovorax sp. Root411 | reverse complement strand
GTCCCGTTGGGTGCGTTTGATGCTTGATTCCATTGACTTGCCTTTTCTTGAGGGAAAAGGTGTCAACCCAGTTCAGGACGGGTCACAGACAAGAAAAAGCCGCTCAAGAGCGGCTTTCGCATTCAGCAGGTTGCTGCTTAGTAGTAGCGCGAGCTGTTCATGCGACGCATCGCTTCATACAGCGTAGGCATGCGCACTTGCTGCGTGCGGGTGCTCATGCGGGCCAGTGCGTCGATCTTGGCAGCTTCGGTGGCAGGCACAGTGCCTTCCGATTGCTGACGCCACATCGCGGCCTGCAGCTCTTGCATGACGCGCGGGTCGTTCTGGGCGGTTTCCAGGAAACGGGCGTCGGCACGGGCAGCGGCGCGGCGCTCGGCGGCAGTGCGCCACGCACCGGCGATGCTGCTTTGGCGCATCGAGCCTGCGAACAGCGCGAACAAGGCGATGGCAGTGATGCAGAACACGGTCCAAGCAGCGAGCAGGCCGCCTTCGTTCCAGTTGGAAACGAGGGAGTCGGTCACCACCAGCACCGCCGCCGCGATGGCGACGATCAACAGCGCGGCGAGCGGGCGAGCGCCATTGATGCCGGCGCGCGCGGCCTGGATCTGGCCGAACAGGACTTCGGCGCGATGCACGCCGGGGTGGACAGTAGGTTGGTCAACGTGAACGAAGCTGGTCATGATGCATCCCTCCTGGGACAGTGTGGAAATCAGTGGTGGCGAACAGGGCCGATGCAGTGATATTAGGGCTTACCCTAGTGCGCATCCACTTTATCTTTCTGATGTTTATCATTCACAAAACTGATGGACGTCAACTTTCGCACGCTCGATCTCAACCTGCTTCGCGTCTTCGATGAGGTGATGGCGGAGCGCAACCTCACGCGTGCCGCCCGCAACCTCTCGATCACGCAACCGGCGGTGAGCAACGCGCTGAGGCGCCTGCGCGAAGTGCTGGGAGACGAGCTGGTGCGCCGTTCCGGCGCTGGCGTCGAACCCACGCCGCGCGCGCTGGCCCTGTGGCCGACCGTACGCGACGCCCTGCGCCAGCTGCAGCACACGCTGGCTCCCGGTGAGTTCGATGCGGGGGTCGCCGACACCACCTTTTTATTAGCGATGGCCGATGCCACCGCGGCCGAACTGATCCCCGGACTGGTAAAGATCGCCGAAAAGGAGGCACCCGCCATCTCGCTGCGCGTGCTGCCGCTGACCACGCGCGACCCGCGCCGCATGCTGGAACTCGAAGAGGTGGATGTGGCCGTCGGCTATTTCCCGGCAGTGATCGCGAGCCTCGCGGCGCGCGGGCAATCCGGCGTGGGGGTCGCATTCGAAACCCAGCGGCTCTACCTGGGCCAGTACGTATGCGTGATGCGGCGTGGGCACCCACTGGCCAACGCGCCCCTTACGCTCGACGACTATTGCGCGGCGCGGCACCTGCTGGTGAGTTTTTCGGGACGGCCATACGGCTTCATCGACCAGACGCTGGGCGCCCTGGGCCGCGAACGGCGCATTGCGGTGACGGTGAACCAGTTCTTCACGGCGGGACGGGTGGTCGCCAACTCAGACCTGCTGACGGTGCTGCCGCGCCACTTCGTGACCGTGACCGGCATCGACGACCAGTTGGTACTGCGCGACCTGCCTTTCGACCAGCCGCCGGTGCATGTGGATGCCATCTGGCACCGGCGCGCCCAGCACGGACATGCGCACGAGTGGCTGCGAGCGGCGCTGTTGCGCTCGGCAGCGGCGGCTTTCGCCGGGTCGGTCCTCGGGCAGAAGGTGCCCGGCTGACCGGAGGGATCAGCGAACGACGCTGAGCCAGGCCGAGGCGGCGGCGCGCAGTTCCTGCGCGTGGTGGGCTCCACGACCGGCGCGCATGTCGGCGCTTTCCATCAGCGTGGCGGCGTGGCTGGCCGGGGCGTTGGTGGCGGAGGAACGGAAGAAGCGGGCCACTTGGGCAATGAGGCTGAACATGACAGTGCGCGGCCCGTGGCTGCGCTGGAGTGGTTGATAGATCAAGAATAAGGGTTATCCCTAGTAATTCAAGCCAAGCCTTATGCACTTCATGCATGAGGCAATTCACCTAGACTGCCCCGACGATGAAGCTGCAACTGCTCTCCGACCTGCACCTGGAGTCCCATCCCCGCTTCCGTGCCGAGCCCGTGCCGGGTGCCGACATGCTGGTCCTGGCGGGCGACATCGGCTCCTACCAGCAGGGCTCCCGCCTGACCGATGCCGACTTCGGCCTGGGCCGCTTTTCGCCCCGCAACGGCTGGCCGGTGCCAGTGGTCTATGTGCCAGGCAACCACGAATACGACAACCTCGATTTCGACGAGACCCACGGCCGCCTGCGCGCACTCTGCGAGGAACTCAACATCCTCTGGCTCGAGCGCGAAACCCACGTCATCGACGGCATCCGCTTCGTCGGCACCACGCTGTGGGCTGACTTCGACGCGCTGGCCGAACCCGCCGACAGCTTGGCCGAGGCGCTCAAGAAACGCGGCAAGGCAATGCGCGCAGCCGATTTCTACCTTGAAAAAGCAGCCACCATGCGTAACGGCGAACTCTTCCTCGCCCCACAGCTGCGCGAACAGGCGCTGGCCTGCCAGGCCTGGCTCACCGAGGCGCTGGCCGAGCCTTTCGACGGCACCACGGTGGCCATCACCCACTTCGCACCCAGCCTCGAGAGCCGCGACCCGCGCTACGGACTGACGCCCGGCACGGCCGGTTTCTGCAATGCGCTCGACGAGCTGCTGCCCCGCGCCAAGCTGTGGCTGCACGGCCATCTGCACTGCCCTTCCGACTATATGAAGAGCGGTTGCCGCGTGGTGGCCAACCCGCTGGGTTACGCGCGAAATGGCGAGCAGGAGGGCTTCAAGCCCCATCTGCTGATCGACGTGCGCTGAAAGAACGGCGTCACGCGCCGTAACACGGTAACGGCCGGCAACGTACGCGCCACTGCCGCTGTGTAGACTGACCCGAGCCCATCTCACCGATGGAGGAGAGCGCCATGACGCAACAGCAAGAACAACGACGCACTTTCCTGAAACAGACCGCGGGCGCCGCAGCTGCCACCGGCTTGCTGGGCGTCTGGTCAAGGGCTTTCGCCCAGGGTCCGGGCGAAGGCGCGGGCAAGGCCATGGGCCAGCTGTCGATGGCCGAGATGTCGCGCCGCCTTGTCGCCGGCTCCCTCAGCAGCAGTCAACTGGTGGAAGAAGCGCTGGCCGCCATCCAGAACCCGGCCGGCGAAGGCGCTCGAACCTTCATCCGCGTGCACGCCGACTCGGCCCGCGCCACCGCGGCGCGGCTCGACGCAGAGCGCAAGGACGGCCGACCGGCCGCTTCGCCGATCGCGGGCATCCCGATCTCGCTCAAGGACCTGTTCGACGAAGCCGGCATCACCACGCTCGGCGGCTCGACAGTGCTGGCCGGCCAGCCGCCGGCGGCGCGCGATGCCCTCGCGGTCGAGCGGCTGCGGCGCGCCGGCGCGATCATCATCGGGCGCACCAACACGGTCGAGTTCGCCTACACCGGCCTGGGCATCAACCCGAACTACGGCACGCCGAAGAACGTCTACGACCGCACGACCGGCCGCATCCCGGGCGGCTCGACTTCGGGCGGCGCGATCTCGGTGGCCGACGGCATGGCAGCCGGCGCCATCGGCACCGACACGGGCGGCTCGCTGCGCATTCCGGCCGCGCTCAATGGGCTGGTGGGCTTCAAGCCGACGCAGCGACGCATTCCGCTGGATGGCGTGATTCCGTTGTCGACCTCCTTCGATTCGGCCGGGCCGATGGCATGGACGGTGGAAGACTGCGCCCTGCTCGACTCCGTGCTGGCCGCCGAGCTGCCGCGCCCGCTGCGCGTGCTGCCGCTGCGCGGCCTGCGTTTCGCGGTGCCCAAGACCTTCTTCCAGGACGACCTGTCGCCGCCCGTGGCCGCGGCCTTCGCATCGGCGCTGTCCAAGCTCTCGGCCGCCGGCGCCACGGTCACCGAACTGCCGATGGCCGAGTTCGCGAAGGCGCCGACCATCAACCCGCGCGGCACGATCACCGCCGCCGAGGCCTTCGCCTGGCACCGCGAATTCATCAAGACGAGCGCCGCCAAATACGACCCGCGCGTGCTCGCCCGCATCAAGACCGGCGAAACCATCACAGCGCCCGACTACCTGCAACTGCAGGCGCTGCGCCGCCAGTTCATCCGCTCGATCAACACGGCCGCCGCCGGCTACGACGCCATGCTGATGCCCACCACGCCCGACATCGCACCGCCGATCGCCGAGGTGCTGAAGGACGACGACAGCTACTACCGCATCAACGCCCGCATGCTGCGCAACCCCTCCGTGGTGAACCTGTTCGACGGCTGCGCGCTCTCGGTGCCCTGCCACGACGTAGGCACGGCGCCGGTCGGGCTGATGGTGGCCGGCATCGGCAACACCGACCACCGGCTGCTCGCGGTCGGCGCGGCGGTGGAAGCCGTGGTGACGCCGCGGCGCGCGCTCAGCAGCTGAGACGGCATATCGCGCTCGCACGGCGAAGGAGAAGCGGCAGTCCATCTCGACGTGGGCCGCTTATTCGTCGAGCTCCATGCCGGGCTTGTACAGTTGCATGCAATGACCGCAAGCCTCATTGCAGCACCCGATGGAGCCCGCACGATGATCAGCGCCGAGCAAAACGATTTCATCACCCGCGTCGGACCCGGCGCGCCCGCCGGCCAACTGCTGCGCCGCTACTGGCAGCCGGTGGCCCTGGCCGATGAGCTGGCCGGCCCGCGCCCGGTCAAGCCCGTGAAGCTCATGGGCCAGGACTTCGTGCTGTTCCGCGACGAGAGCGGCCAGCTCGGCATGCTCGACCGCGACTGCCCGCACCGCGGCGCCGACCTCGCCTTCGGCCGGCTGGAAAACGGCGGCCTGCGCTGCGCCTTCCACGGCTGGCTGTTCGACGCCAAGGGCAACTGCCTCGAAATCCCGGCCGAGCCCGCCCCCAGCAAGCTGTGCAGCCGCATCAAGCAGTCGGCCTACGCTGTGGTCGAAAAGAACGGCGTGGTCTTCGCGTACATCGGCGAGGGCGAGCCCCCCGCCTTTCCCGAGTTCGACTGCTTCGTCGCGCCCGACAGCCACACCTTCGCGTTCAAGGGCCTGTTCGAGTGCAACTGGCTGCAGGCGCTCGAAGTGGGCATCGACCCCGCGCACGCCTCTTACCTGCACCGCTTCTTCGAGGACGAAGACACCTCCGGGAGCTACGGCAAGCAGTTCCGCGGCGCCTCGGCCGACTCCGACATGCCCATCACCCGGGTGCTGCGCGAGTACGACCGCCCCGACATCAGCGTGGAGCCCACCGACTACGGCTTCCGCCTGAAGGCGCTGCGCAAGCTGTCGGAAGACACCACGCACGTGCGCGTGACCAACCTGGTGTTCCCGCAGGCCTTCGTGATCCCGATGAGCGCGGAGATGACCATCTCGCAATGGCATGTGCCGGTGGACGACACGCACTGCTACTGGTACGCCATCTTCACCAGCTTCACCGGCCCGGTCGACAAGCAGCAGATGCGCGACCAGCGCCTGAAGCTCTACGAACTGCCCGGCTACACCTCGCGCAAGAACAAGCGCAACAACTACGGCTACAGCGTCGACGAGCAACTGACCGAAACCTACACCGGCATGGGCGACGACATCAACGTGCACGACCAGTGGGCAGTGGAGTCGCAGGGCGCCATCCAGGACCGCACGCGCGAGCACCTGGGCAGCACCGACAAGGGCATCATCACCTACCGCCGCATGCTCGTGAAAGCCATCGACGCCACGCTGGCCGGCGAGAGCGCGCCGATGCTCATCGAGGCCGCGCAGGCCCGCGCAATGACCGGCCCTCCGTCCATCGACGGCATCGGCCGCGTCAGCGACGAAGCGGCCACCGAGGCCTACTGGCAGGACGCCGACCGCGCTCGCCGACTGAAGTCCGACTGGGCCTCGGCACGGCTCGTCGCCTGACACCCGCTCACAGCACGCACGCCATGAGCAGCCACACACTCGTCGACCGCTTCGGTCTCTGGTCCGACGACCAGCACGCGCAGGCCAGGGAACTGGTGCGCCGCATCGACAGCGGCGAGGTGGACCTCGTGCGCTTCGCCTGGCCCGACCAGCACGGCATCCTGCGCGGCAAGACGCTGGTGGCCACCGAGGCCCGCTCGGCGCTGTGGGAGGGCGTGAACCTCACCTCCACGCTGCTGGCCAAGGACACCTCGCACAAAACCGTGTTCCCGGTATTCTCACAAGGCGGCGGCTTCGCCATCGAAGGCCTGCAAGGCGGCGCCGACTTCACCATCGTGGCCGACCCCGCCACCTTCAAGATCCTGCCGTGGTCGCCGCGCACCGGCTGGGTGCTGTGCGACGCGCACATGGCCGACGGCAAGCCCTGCCCCTTCGCGACGCGGCAGATCCTGCAGCGCGCGGTGCGCCATCTCGACGAGCAGGGGTTGGACTTCATCGCCGGCCTCGAAGTGGAGTTCCACGTCTTCAAGCTCGAAGATGCGCGCATGGGCCTGGCCGATTCGGGCCAACCCGGCGAACCGCCGCGCGTGTCGCTGCTGTCGCACGGCCATCAGTACCTGACCGAGCTGCGCTACGACCGCGTCGATACGCTGATGGAACTGCTGCGCTCGCAGCTCATCGCGCTCGGCCTGCCGCTGCGCTCGCTCGAAATCGAATTCGGCCCGAGCCAGTTCGAGCTCACCTTCGGCCCCACGGCCGGCGTGATGCCCGCCGACACCATGGTGCTGCTGCGCAGCGCCATCAAGCAGATCTGCCAGCGCAACGGGCTGCACGCCACCTTCATGTGCCGCCCGAAGATCCCGAACGTGATGTCGAGCGGCTGGCACCTGCACCAGTCGCTGCGCCGCAAGAGCGACGGCACCAATGCGTTCATGCCAGAGGCTGCAGAGCAGCCCCTGAGCGAAATCGGCATGCACTACCTCGGCGGCCTCAAGGCACACGCCTGCGGCGCGGCGGCGCTCGCGAGCCCCACCATCAACGGCTACCGCCGCTATCGCCCGTTTTCGCTCGCGCCCGACCGCGCGATCTGGGCCAGGGACAACCGCGGTGCGATGCTGCGCGTGCTCGGCGGCGCGGGGCAAAGCGCCTCGCGCATCGAGAACCGCGTGGGCGAGCCGACGGCCAATCCGTACCTCTACCTCGCGTCGCAGCTGTTCTCGGGGCTCGACGGCATCCGCAGCAGGATCGACCCCGGTCCTTCGGCCGACGCGCCGTACGAGACGCCGGCCGAACAGCTGCCCCGTTCCCTGGGCGAAGCGCTGGCCTGCCTGCGCCGCGACGAGATGCTCAACACGCAGATGGGCAAGGTCTTCGTCGACTACCTCTGCCACATCAAGGAAGCGGAAATCGCCCGCTTCAACCTCGAAGTCAGCGATTGGGAACACCGCGAGTACTTCGACATGTTCTGAACGAGCCCACCCGCGAAGCAAGCGATGCCGAGGCCGGCGGCTACAGCAACTCTTCGCCTACGATGGGCAGCAGCAGCCAGTTCTTGAAGCGCAGCCAGAGGAATTCGCCGGGCTCGTCCTCGTGGACGATGTCGCCGCCGGCGTCGTCGTACTCGAGCCACTGCACACGCCGGCCGTCGGGCCCGAGCCGAAGCCTGTAGCCCAGGTTGAGGCGCTCGCCGCTGAGAAGCTTGTCATAGTCCTTCACCAGCTCGGGGCTGTCGATGACCAGGCCCATTTCGGTGTTGACGGCGGCCGAGCGGTGGTCGAGGTTCATCGAGCCGACGAAAAAGCGGTCGTCGTCGACGATTGCGAGCTTGGCGTGCAGCCGGCTGATCGACTTGCCGAAATCCCCGAACCGGCCCGAGCGCCCCGTGAGCGTGGGCGCGATCTCGTAGATGGTGACGCCGATCTTCAGCATGTCGGCGCGGTAGCGCTCGTAGCCCGCGTAGGCGAGCGGCTCGTCGGTCGCGCCGAGCGAGTTGGTGACCACGGTGATGCGTCCGCCCCGCTCGATGGCCTTCTTCATCATCGCCATGCCGCGCGCGCCAGGAATGAAATACGGCGAGCCGATCTTGACTTCGCGCTTCGCCGAATTGATGACGCCGAGGGCGCCCTCGGTTACGCTGCCCTCGAAGGCCGCTTCGGGCTTGCGCGTGATCTTCTCGGGGTCGTCCACGAACAGCGTGAATGGCGCCCAGTAGCGCTCGACATCGCCGGTGATCAGCTCCTGTCCCACCGGGGGCTTGTCGAGGACGTCGCGCGGGCGCATCGGCACGTCGGGCACCGCGGTGCGCGCGATAGCGTCGAAGCGCTTCTGCGCCTCTTCCACCGGCATGCGCAGCGGCGCGATCTGCTCGATGGGACGCACGTGCTCGCTGTTCCAGTAGCGGTCGAAGCCCTCGGACATCTGGCGCACCACGGGGCCGCTGGACAGCACGTCCATGTCGATGAAGTTCGCCGCCGTGCTGCGCATGAAGTACTCGTTGGCGATATTTCTGCCGCCCGACACCGCGAAGCTGTTGTCGGCCACCAGCAGCTTGTTGTGCATGCGATGGTTGATGCGGCCGAAGTCGGTCAATGAAAACAACAGCCGCGCCGACAGCGAATTGGCGCGCGAGGGCAGCGGGTTGAACAGCCGCACCTCGATGTTCGGGAAGGCCGACAGCGTGCTGAAGACCTCGTCCTCGCCGGCCGTGTAGAGGTCGTCCACCAGCAGGCGCACGCGCACGCCGCGCGCGGCGGCTTCGCGCAGCTCCTTGAGCAGCAGCAGGCCGACGTCGTCCTTCTGGATCAGGTAGTACTGCACGTCGAGCGACTTCTCGGCATGCCGCGCGAGCGAAATGCGGGCGTCGAAGGCGAACGCCGCCTCGGGCAGCAGCCGGAAGCCCGAGAGCGTGGCGGAGCCGCCCGGCATGCCCTTGGCCGCCAGCTGCCCGAGTTCGGTCTGCGCCACGTCGGTGATCGCCGTGACGCTCGCGCGCGGCACGGGCGGCGGCAGGCTGACGCAGCCTGCCAGCCATGTGGCTGCCACGAACCCCAGGAAGGCGGCAAAGCGACGGACGATGAAAGCGCGCATGGCCCGAACTGTAGCTCGCGACGGGCCGCAGCGGCGGCCTATGATCGACCCGCAAAAAAGGAAAGAGAAGCGTGCTCAACGGCTTGTGGCTGGGTTTCTTCGGGATGGCGGCGCTGGCGGCGCTGGGACGGTGGCTCGTGGGGGGCGACCCGACCGTGTTCGCGGCCCTGGTCGAAAGCCTGTTCGCGATGGCGCGGCTGGCGGTCGAGGTGATGGTGCTGCTGTTCGGCACGCTCACGCTGTGGCTGGGCTTCCTGCGCATCGCCGAGGCCGCGGGGCTGGTCGGCTGGCTCGCGCGGCTGCTGGGGCCGCTGTTCCGGCGCCTCATGCCGGGCGTGCCGGCGGGGCACCCCGCCCTCGGGCTCATCACGATGAACTTCGCGGCCAATGCGCTGGGGCTGGACAACGCCGCCACGCCCATCGGCCTGAAGGCGATGCGCGAGCTGCAGCGGCTGAACCCCGACCCGGTGACCGCCACCAACGCGCAGATTCTGTTTCTGGTGCTCAACGCTTCGTCGCTGACCTTGCTGCCGGTCACCATCTTCATGTACCGCGCGCAGCAGGGCGCGGGCGACCCGACGCTGGTGTTCCTGCCGATCCTGCTGGCCACCAGCGCCTCGACGCTGGTCGGGCTGCTGTCGGTGGCGGTGGCGCAGCGCCTGCGGCTGTGGGACCCGGTGGTGCTGGCCTACCTCGTGCCCGGCGCGCTGCTGCTGGGCGGCTTCATGGCGCTGCTGGGCACGCTGTCGGCGGCGGCCATCGCGTCGCTGTCGTCGCTGCTGGGCAACCTCACGCTGTTCGGCGTGATCATGGTGTTCCTGCTGGCCGGGGCGATCCGCCGCGTGAAGGTGTACGAATGCTTCATCGAAGGCGCGAAGGAAGGCTTCGACATCGCGAAGAACCTGCTGCCGTACCTCGTTGCGATGCTGTGTGCGGTCGGCGTGCTGCGGGCCTCGGGCGCGCTCGACTTCGTGCTCGGCGGCCTGCGCTGGCTGGTGCACGCAGGCGGCTTCGACGCCCGCTTCGTCGACGCCATGCCCACCGCGCTGGTCAAGCCTTTCTCGGGCAGCGCGGCGCGCGCGATGCTGATCGAGACCATGAAGAGCCAGGGCGTCGACAGCTTTCCCGCGCTGGTGGCCGCCACCATCCAGGGCAGCACCGAGACCACCTTCTACGTGCTGGCGGTGTACTTCGGTGCGGTCGGCATCCAGCGTGCGCGGCACTCGGTGGCGTGTGCGCTGCTGGCGGAGCTGGCGGGGGTCGTGGCCGCTGTCGCTGTTTGCTACTGGTTCTTCGGGTAGGTCGAGTTCGGTTCAGTTCGGTTCAGGGCGCGCTCACGCCGACGCGGTGACCTTTTTCGCGAATGTCCCCCGCTTCGCTCCTCCTTTATTTCGCGAAAAAGGCCCCCGCATCGGCGCGATCGTTCAGAGCACTGGTTGATCAGCGGGACACCAGCAACGTGCCCTCGTGCACAGGGCGTCGGGTGCTCCCCGCAGCGAAATAAAGGAGGAGCGAAGCGGGGGACATTCGCGCAGGGGAGTACCCGGCGGCCTGTGCGCGCGCCCTGAATGACTTACCTGCCGCCACCGTCTAAACCAGCCTCGTGGCAGAGCTGATGAGCCCGGCCCAGCAACCCGACAGGCGCTGAGCCAAAATGGTCCTCCGCCCTCCAAGCCTTGCCGCCTTTTTCAGTGACCACTTCCCGCCGGGCCCAGCCGCCCTCCTTTTCGCCCGACGAGTTTCGTGAAGCGCTCGGCATGTTCGCCACCGGCGTCACCATCGTCACCGCGCGCGCGGCCGACGGCACGCTGGTCGGCCTCACGGCCAACTCCTTCAACTCGGTGTCGCTGGCGCCGCCGCTGGTGCTGTGGAGCCTGGCGCGCGCGGCCGGCTCGATGCCCGCGCTGAGCGCCGGTTCGCACTACGCGGTGAACATCCTGGCGGCCAACCAGAAGGCGCTGGCCGAACGCTTCGCCGCCAAGAACATCGACCGCTGGGCCGACGTGGCCTTCACCGAGGGCCTCGGCGGCGCACCGGTGCTGGTGGGCGCGGCCGCCAGCTTCGAGTGCTTCAACCGCAGCCGCTACGACGAAGGCGACCACGTGATCTTCGTGGGCGAGGTGGAGCGCTGCACGCACGATGCAGGCGCCTCGCCGCTGCTGTTCCACGGCGGGCGCTTCTATACCGAGCATCCCTTGTGATGAAACGCCCTGCGCTGTTGTCCGTCCTGTTGCTCGCCGCGCAGACCGGCATGGCGCAGGAAACGGCGGGGCCGCTCAAACAGAACTGGTTCGACGATCCGTTCTTCCAGGTGTCCGCGGGCCTGCCGGCCTGTGCGATGCCCGAAGGCCCGTTCTATACCGCCGAGGAACGCCGCCTGCAGACCCATTCGCGGCTGGAGCGCGGCACCAGCTGCTGGCTGGCCGGCAAATGCACCGACAGCAACGCCTACCGCTACGACAAGCCGCTCGCGCCCAAGGTGCGCGCCGCGCTGCTGGCCGTGCCGGGCGTGAACAAGGGCAGCGTATGGGTAGTGATCCAGCGCCGCTGGGTCTACCTGCAGGGCTGCGTGCCCAACGCGGCGCTGGCGAAGAAGCTCGAACGCGCCGCGCGCGCCCTGCCCGACGTCGAGACCGTGGTGCCCGACCTGATGGTCGGCACGCGCGGCAAGCCGCCCTACCCGCTGGCCGCGAACTGAAGGCGCCTTGCGCGCAGATCATGCGGGCGCGGTACGATCATCGGATGAATCTGGCGGGCCATCCGCCGTGACCGACCGACCGCCAATGATCCAGCGCAAGACCCATCTCGACAGCCTCGCCATCGGCCTGCTCATTGCCTGCTGCGCCTTCTGGGGGCTGCAGCAGATCCTCATCAAGACCACCGTGGCCGAGGTGCCGCCTCTGTGGCAGGCCACGATCCGCATGGTCGGCGCGACGGTGCTGCTGTGGCTGTGGTGCGTGTGGCGGCGCGTGCCGCTGTTCGAGCGCGACGGCACGCTGTGGCCCGGGCTGCTGGCCGGCCTGCTGTTCTCGGGCGAATTCGCCGGCATCTACCTGGGGCTGCAGCACACCAGCGCCTCGCGGCTCACGGTGTTTCTCTACACCGCGCCCTTCTGGGTGTCGCTGCTGCTGCCGCGCTGGGTGCCCGCCGAACGGCTGCGCGGCTTCCAGTGGCTGGGGCTGTTCATCGCGTTTTCGGGCGTGGTGCTGGCTTTCAGCGAGGGCTTCGGCCACATGAGTTCGTCGCAGCTCGTCGGCGACGGGATGGCGCTGGCCGCCGGCATGCTCTGGGGCTTGACCACGCTGACGCTGCGCACCACGCGGCTGGCCACGGCCAGTGCGGAGAAGACGCTGTTCTACCAGGTGGCGGTGACGGCGGCGGTGTGCCCGGTGGTGTCGCTGGCGCTTGGCGAGCACTGGAGTTTTTCGTACTCCACCTGGGCCTGGGCGTCCATCGGCCTGCAGACCGTGATCGGCGCCTTCGCCAGCTACCTCACCTGGATGTGGCTGCTGCGGCACTACCCGGCCACGCAGATGTCGTCCTTCACCTTTCTCACGCCGCTGTTCGCGCTGGTGTTCGGCGTGGTGCTGCTGAAGGAGCCGCTCACGGCGCAGTTGATGATGGCGCTGGTCGGCGTGGCGCTGGGCATCGTGCTGGTGAACCGGCGGCCTGCGGTACAACGCAGCGCATGACCAAGACAACCACGAATTTCCAACCGGTACTCGACGAGATCGTCGCCACCCTGCGCCCGCAACTCGGCCAGGGCGGCACCGTCGCCAGCTACATCCCGGCGCTGGCTCGCGTCGACG
The DNA here is from genome assembly GCF_001425205.1 of Variovorax sp. Root411. GTDB lineage: Bacteria > Pseudomonadota > Gammaproteobacteria > Burkholderiales > Burkholderiaceae_C > Variovorax. The sequence goes on along the minus strand of NZ_LMDW01000015.1, from coordinate 531,673 downwards.
CGCGGCAGTTCGGCATTGCGCTGCGCACCTGCGAAGGCGAAGAGGCCGGCGCGGGCGACTGCGAGACGCCCTTCTCCATCCAGAGCGTGTCGAAGCTCTTCACGCTCACGCTCGCCATGCAGCGCATGGGCGACGCGCTGTGGGAGCGCATCGGCCGCGAGCCCTCGGGCAACCCGTTCAACTCGCTGGTGCAGCTGGAGAACGAACAGGGCAAGCCGCGCAACCCGTTCATCAATGCCGGCGCCATCGCGATGGCCGACCGGCTCGTGAGCCAGGCGAAGGCCAACGACAGCAGCGCCAAGGCCGACATCCTAGCGCTGATGGGTAGCCTGTGCGGCGAGCCCATCGTCTTCGACGACGAGGTGGCGAAGTCGGAGGCCGACACGGGCTTTCGCAACATCGCGCTGGCCAATTTCATGAAGAGCTTCGGCAAAATCGACAACGACGTTGCCACTGTGCTCGACACCTACTTCCACCAGTGTGCGCTGCGCATGAGCTGCCGTCAGTTGGCGCGTGCCGCAGCCTTCCTGTGCCGCGACGGCGCGCACCCGATCGATGGCCAACCCGAGATCACCGGCGAGCGTCAGACGCGCCGCATCAACGCGCTGATGCTCACCTGCGGCACCTACGACGCGGCGGGCGACGTGGCCTTTTCCATCGGCCTGCCGTGCAAGAGCGGCGTGGGCGGCGGCATCGTGGCCGTCGTGCCCGACCGGCTCACGCTGTGCGTGTGGTCGCCCGCGCTCGATGCCACCGGCAATTCGCTGCTGGGCATGAAAGCGCTCGAGATGTTCGTCGCGCGCACGGGGCTGTCGGTGTTCTGATCAGGCCGCAGAGGCGAAAATACCCCGCGCAAGAACACAAGCCCCCGAATGACCGAACCGACCGACTCCGACACCCTCCCTTTGCAAGAAGCCCGCCTCTGGCGCGACGACGCCTGGACCGCCCGCGTCATCAAGAACGAGGAAGACGACGGCTGGGCCGTCGAGATGACGCGCCACGGCGACCCCGAGCCGGCACTGGTCGGCCCCTGGACCATGGGCCGCGACAAGAAGAACCCCAAGCCGCTCGACGGCCCCGCCTTCTCCACGCTGGTGAAGACCGCCGCCGAAGTCATCCGCCGCCACGAGCAGCAGCTTCACGCCACGCTCAACAGGAGCGTGACGGTCACGGCGCGCAACGACCAGCGCATCCGCGTGGCCCTGAGCATCGTGCCCGACGAGGACAACCCTTCGGCCACGCTCACGGCCCATGACAACGCCGACGACTCGGAACTCGCCAGCGTGAACGTGTCGCCCGCCTTCAGGCTCACCGCGGCCAGCGCCACCGCCTGGATCGAATCCGGCTACGCGCGGCCGCGCTGAAGCACGCGGCCACCGCCGCTCAAGTCTGGCGGAACGTCGTCAGCACCTTCAGCACGCTCAGCGTGGCGCCGTCGAGCATCGCGGGCTGGCGGTGCGCGATGCCCACGCGCCGCGTGAGCTTCGGGCTCACCGGCAGGATCTGCATGCGGTCGTTGCGTGCGGTGTCGGTGCTTTGTTGCAGCGGCAGCAGCGCCGCGCCATAACCGGCCGCCACCAGGCTGCGCATGGCCGCGTCGTAGTTGAGTTCGATACGCGCGCGCGGCGCGAAGCCGGCGGCGGCGAACCATTCCATCGTGAGGCGGTACATGTGCGTGGTGGCCTCGTTGAAGATCAGCGGCTGCGCCGCCAGCCATGCCGGGGTGACGCGCTTCGGCGCCTTCCAGCGCCGCGGCACGAAGGCCATCATGGGCTGCTCGCACCATGGCGTGACGACGATGCCGCGCAGCGGTGGCTGCGGGATGGCCACCAGGCCGATGTCGAGCGTGCCCGCCGCCAGCCGCTCCATGGCCTCGTAGGAGCCGCGGATGCTCACCTCCACGTCGATGCCCGAATGCTCCGCGCCCAGCGCCTCCAGCACCTGCGGCAGCAGGTCGACCAGCACGCCGGTCGAGGTGCCCAGCCGCACGCGGCCCACGCGCCCTTCGGCCTGGCGCTTGACGGTTTCGATGGCGTCGTCGGTGTCGCGCAGCAGCTTGCGCCCGCGCTCCACCAGCGCGGCGCCCGCCGCCGTCGGCGTGATGCGCCGGTTGCCGCGCACCACCAGCGGCGCGCCGAGGCGCGATTCGAGTTCGCTGATGTGCAGGCTCACCGTGGGCTGCGCGAGGTGCAGCGCCCGGGCCGCCGCCGAGAACGTGCCGAGGTCGACGATGGCGATGAGGGTGCGCAGCTGGTCGAGGTTGAGTTGTCGCATCGGTTCACATCAGAAAAGGTGATGGCAAGTGTCAGAAATCTCAACTTCCACAATAGCATGCGTCGCCTGAAGATGAGCGCTCCCAACCAAGGAGCCCATCGTGACCGCGCCGAAGCCATCGTCTTTCCATCAACGCCTGATCCATGCCCTGCGCGGCTGGCGCCGCCGCGTGATGGACCGCCGCCGCATGCGCGCCGATGCGTCGCAGCTTTCGTACATGAGCGATCACGAGCTGCGCGACCTGGGCATCGGGCGCAGCGAAGTGCCGCAGCTGCTGGAACGACACCGGTACTGACACCGCCGGATTTAGGGTTCAAATCGGGGGCGTGCCCAAGCCGCTCCTTCCCGCCCTTCTTTCCATCGAACTCACATCGCCGCAGTCGGTCAATGGCCGGCGCGCGGCTTTCCAGTCGCTCTGGCTGCTGGTGCGCATGCGCCATGCCCACGATGCCGGCGCCGGTGTCGTGCGGCTGGCGGACCTGCGCGGCGAAGTGTCGGACGCGAGCACGCTGCGCATGGTAGTGAGCCGCGCGTTCCGCGACTTCAAGGCCTGGCACGTCGAGGTCGGCTGGGGCGAAGACACGCAGCGCGAGCCCCGCTTCCTCAACGCCGAGCGGCGCAGCCAGGGCCCGTTCTGGCTGCCGGCCGCCGAGGCGAAGCGCGTGCGCGTGCTGGTCGAAGGGCGCGCGGCCACGACCGCCGAGATTGCGTCGTTCCTCGGGCTGCGTTCGCGTGCATCACAGGCCGGCCGGACCGCCGGCTCGCCGCCGCCCGATGCCGTGCACCTCCAGGACGCCGCGTTCTGGAAGCAGCTGGTCGCGTCGCAGCAGGCGGCGCGGCAGGGGCGGTTGATGGCGCCCGTGGCGGGCGAGAACACGGGCGGCAGCGCCCTCGAATCGATCCGCCTCGCCGGCACGCTGGCCGCCACCGACTTCCAGCGCGCCCTGGTCACGCTCAACGAAGCCATGTTGTGGCGGCGCCTCGGCGACAACGAGCAGGCGCGGCGGCGGCTGCAGGCGCTCAAGAAGCAGCGGCTTGCGCACCATGTGGCGGGCAACGACTACCTCGGCGCGATGGAATGCATCGTCTCCGCGTGGTGCGCCTACACCGCGCGCGACCTGCCGCTGGCGCAGTCGCTGCTGGGCGGCATGGCCGATGACGCAGCGCGCGCGCTGGTGCTGCGCCACCACCCCGACGTGCGCTTCGAGTGGTGCAACCTCTGGGCGCTGGTGTGCCGCTCGCGCGCGCTGGCGCTGTCGGCCGACGACATGCCGGCCGCCGCCGCGCTCGCCGAGGAGTCGCTGCGCCGCTTCGGCGAGGCGCTGGCGGCCGCCTTCGAGTCGCACTCCTTCGACGCGGCGCAGCACGTGGCCGCCAACATGGGCATGGCCGCATGGCTGTTCGACCGCGTGGGACTGTCCGACCTGCCCGCGCTCGCGCACGACGGCAACGCCGACACCACGCGCCGCGCCGTGCAGTGGATCGCCTTCAGCGAATGGCTCTGCAGCCACACCGACGGGCAGGGCCGCTCGGCGTGGAACGCGATCTACCTGATGCGCATCGCGCGCGGCCACTGCCGGCCGGAGACTCCGCCCACGCTCGCGCAGTTCCGCGCGCAGAGGCCGCTGGACCCGGTCGCGATCTCGGAGCTGGCCGGTCCGCTGGCCGACGCCTTCGACACCACGAACTGGCCGGCGCGCTGGGTGCAGGTGGCGCAGGCGCGGCTGGCCGACCACCAGGCCGGGCGGCGCCGCTATCCGGGCCTGCAGCATTGCAGCCTGCTGTTCGAGCACGCCTGGTATGCGGCCCATGCGGGCGACCTGCAGGCGGCGGAACAGTCGCTGGCCTCGCTGCGCGAAGCGCTGCCGCAGCTGGTACCCAGCGACCGCGCCTACTTCACCGAATCGTGGAACGACGCGCTGCCAGCCGAACTGGTGCTCGAAGCGAAGCCGCCGCGGCGACCGGCTGCGCGAAGAAAGGCTGCGCCGCGCGCGAGCTAGACTGGTTTTCAGCAGCATGCACGACGACTCCAACGACCCCATCGATCTGGCCGCCCATCGCGAACGCCGCGCCCGGGAGCAGAAGCTGCGCGCAGCGGCGCAGGCATCTCGCAGCGCCGATGCACCCACGGAGCCGGGGCCGGACGAGGTGCCCTGCATCCGCTGCAACGAACCCGTCTTCGGCTACGCGCTGCGCTGTCCCCATTGCGGCGTGCATTTCAGCGGCCGCGCCGAAGACTTTGCCCCCAGGGAGGGTCTGTCGCGGCGCGCGAAGGCGCTCGTCGCGCTGGTCGCCGTGGCGCTTCTGCTCGCAGGCCTGAGCGACGACATCGCGGCCCTGTGGTGGCGGATGAAGTGAGTCCTGCCGCGCTCAGCGCGCGGCGGCCGGCTTGGCGGTCGACTTGCGCACCACCAGCTCCGGCCGCAGCACCACGGTCGAGGCCGACATCGAGCGGCCATCGATCTCGTCGAACAGCATCTCGGCCGCGCGCCAGCCCAGCTCGCGGTGCGGCAGCCGGATGGTGGTGAGTGGCGGGTCGACCATGTCGACCAGCGGCATGTCGTTGTGGCCAGTGATGGAAATGTCCTTCGGCACGCGCAGGCCGGCTTCGCGCAGCGCGTCGTAGGCGCCCAGCGCCACGAGGTCGTTGCAGCACACCACGGCCTGCGGGGCTGCGCCGGCTTCGAGCATCTGCTTCATCGCCACTGCGCCGGCCTCGCGGCTGTAGCTCGCGCACTCGACCACGCGGAAGGGCTTCATGCGATGGTCGCGCAGCGCCTGCTCCACGCCCAGGCGCCGGCCCACGCCAGTGGGAATGTTCTGCGGGCCCGCGAGATGCGCGATGCGCTTGTGGCCGAGGCCCACGAGGTGATCGACCGCGAGCTTCATCGCCAGCCGGTCGTCACTGACCACGGCCGGCAGCCGGCCGGTCTCGTCGGCCCGATTGACCAGCACCGCGGTCATGCCGGCCTGGGTGACGAAGTCGATCAGCGGGTCGTCGCGCGTGGCGGTGGCCATGACCACGCCGTCGACCCGCTGCGCGAGCATGCGCTCCAGCACGGGCCGTGCGAGCGCCGGGTCCACCACGTTGGTGACGAACACGAAGTACCCGCGCGCCGCCGCGCTGGCCTCGATGCCCTGCAGGATGGGCGGGAACACCGCGTTGGTGATGTCCGGCACCAGCACGCCGATGGTGTGGGTGCGGCCCGTGCGCAGCGCCGAGGCCGCGCGGTTGGGCCGGTAGCCCAGGCGCTGCGCCGCCTCTTCCACCACGCGCAGCACCTCGTCGCTGATCAGCGAGCGCTTCTCGGGGCTGAGCGCGCGCGAGACGGTCGACACGTGCACCCCGGCGGCGCGGGCGACGTCGCGGATGGTCACGGGCGTGGAAGTTGGGCTGGTACTCATGGATTGATGCAAACGATTGTCGAGCTGGCCAGGATCTGCAGGGGGCTTTCTGCTATTCCTGACTTGCTGAATGGGGTCATTTTACTTTTCGGCGATTTGGACTAACATCGTGCAAACGATTGCAAAGACCTGTCATGAACATCGCCACGTCCCCCGATTCGGTGCTGGGCTTCACGCTCGACGCCATGAAGCACACGCCCGACCCGCGGTTGCGCACCGTGATGGAGGCGGTCACGCGCCACCTGCACGCGCTGGTCCAGGAAGTGAAGCTGACGGAAGAAGAGTTCGAGCAAGCACTCGAATTCATCGTCGCCATCGGCCACGCCACGGGCGAGACAAAGAACGAGGTGGTGCTGGCGGCGGACATCCTGGGCGTATCCACCGTGGTCGCGCTGCAGAACAACCAGGACCCGCATGGCGAATCGCCGGCCGCGCTGCTCGGGCCGTTCTGGCGCGCGAACGCGCCGGACTGCGCACTGGGCGAGAGCATCGCGCGCTCGGGCACGCCGGGCATTCCGCTCGAAGTGACGGGCACGGTGCGCGACGGCAAGGGCCGGCCGGTGGCCGGCGCCACGGTCGACGTGTGGCAGGCCTCGCCCATCGGCCTCTACGAAAACCAGGACCCGTCGCAGGAAGACATGAACCTGCGCGGGCGCTTCAGCACCGACGCGGAGGGCCGCTTCCACTTTCGCAGCGTGCGCCCGGCTGGCTACCCCGTACCGACCGACGGGCCCTGCGGCGTGCTGCTGCGCGCGCAGCAACGCCACCCGAACCGGCCCGCGCACCTGCACTTCATGGTCAGCAAGCCGGGGCACAAGGTGCTGATCACGCAGGTGTTCGCGGACGACGACGAGAACCTCGAGAGCGACCCGACCTTCGGCGTGACGCGGCGGCTGATCGGGCGCTTTGCATTGGCACCCGACGGCAAGAGCGCATCGATGCACCACGACTTCGAGCTTGAACCCGGCGAAATGAAATTCCCCCGTCCTCCGATCCCCTGAATCAACTCCTCTCCACATCCATGAGCTTCGATCCGGTCTCCAGACTCGACGGCAAGGTCGCCGTTATCACCGGTGGCCTCGGCGCCATCGGCTACGCCACGGCCACGCGGCTTGCCGCGCTCGGCGCCACGTGCGTGCTGCTGCACCGCAAGGGCGACGATGCTGCAGCCCGCGCGGCCGCACTGCCTTCTGCCAACGGCCAGCGCCACACGGTGATCCGCGCCGACATCGTCGACTCGGCGAGCCTGAATGCCGCCGCTGCAGAAGTGAAGGCCACGCACGGCCGCTGCGACATCCTCGTCAACAGCGCGGGCCACACGCAACCGGTGCCGGCCGCCGACCTCGACGCGCTGACCGACGAACTCATCGACGACATCGTGCGCGCCAACTTCCGCGGTGTGTTCGCCACCATCCGCGCCTTCGCGCCGATGCTGAAGGCCAGCGGCGACGGGCTGGTGGCCAACATCTCTTCCATCGCGGGCTTCACGGGCGTGGGCAGCAACCTTGCCTACGTGGCCGCCAAGGCCGGCCTCGACGTGGTGGGCGACGCGCTGGCCAAGGCGCTCGCGCCGTCGGTGCGCGTGGTGTCGGTGTCGCCGGGCGCGGTCGAATCGGGTTTCGTGCCGGGCCGTGGCGCGGAGTTCGCGAACAAGATGGCCAGCACCACGCCACTGGGCCGCATCGGCTTGCCCGACGACGTGGCGGCCACGGTCGAAGCGCTGGCCACCACGCTGCGCTTCGTGACCGGCACGCGCATCGTGGTCGATGGAGGGCGCCACCTGTGAGCACTGCCAAGACACTCATCACCTGCGCGGTCACGGGCAACCTCGTGAAGCCGGAGCAGACGCCGCACCTGCCGATCACGCCGGTGCAGATCGCCGACGAATGCCTGGCCGCGGCCGAGGCCGGCGCGGCGCAGGTGCACATCCACGTGCGCCATCCCGAAACCGGCAAGCCTTCGATGGAGGTGGATCTGTACCGCGAGGTGGTCGAGCGCATCCGCCGCGAGAACCGCGAGCTGATCGTCAACCTCACGAGCGGGCCGGGCGGGCGCTTCATTCCGAGCGAGGACGACCCGAAGATCGCCGCACCGGGCACCACGCTGCTGCCACCCGAAAAGCGCGTGGAACACATCGCACTCATCAGGCCCGACGTGTGCTCGCTCGATCTCAACACGATGAACTCGGGGCCCGATGTGGTCATCAACACGCCGAAGAACGTACGGCGCATGGCGAAGGTGATGCGCGAGGCCGGCGTGAAGCCCGAGCTGGAGATCTTCGACTCCGGCGACATCAACCTCGCGCTCGACCTGATCGCCGACGGCACGCTCGACGGCCCGGCCATGTGGACCTTCGTGCTCGGCGTGAAGTACGGCTTCGCACCCACGCCCGAGACGCTGCTCTATGCGCGCAACATGCTGCCGCGCGGCGCCTTCTGGAGCGCCTTCGGCATCGGCCGCATGGAGTTCCCGATCGTGGCGCAGTCGTGGCTGCTGGGCGGGCATGTGCGCGTGGGCATGGAAGACAACATCTACCTCGAGAAGGGCGTGCTCGCCGAGAGCAATGCGCAGCTGGTGGCGAAGGCGCGCGACATTCTCGTGAGCCTGGGCGGTGAAGTTGCGAATCCGCGTGAGGCACGCGCGATGCTGGGGTTGCCGGATGCGAGGGGCTAGCGTGGACTCCCGCATCTCTCCTTGTTGTGCGCGGCGTCGTTCGGGGCGCGATCACGCCGACGGGGTACCTTGCTCCGCGAATGTCCCCGGCCTGCGGCCTCCTCCTTTATTTCGCTGCGCAAGGCACCCCGCCAGCGTGATCGATCAGAGCACTTGTTGATCGGCCAGCACAAGAGCAGCGCTCGTTGTGCACAGAGCATCGGGTGCTCCCCGCAGCGAAATAAAGGAGGAGGCGAAGCCGGGGGACATTCGCGGAGGGGAGTACCCGGTGGCCTGTGCACACGCCCTGAACAAGTGCACCAGGAACACAAGCCATCCGCAACACAGCACGCAGGAAAACCGAAATGAACGTCGCAGCCATGCACACGACCCACACCTCCCGCGCATTGCGCGTGAACGAGAAAGCCGCCAACCTCGACGCGCTGCAACTGCATGCCTCGCCGCAGGCCGAACCCACGCCGCCTCCAGGCCATGCCGTCGTCCGCATCGCCGCCGCGGCAGTGAACCCAAGCGACGTCAAGGCGACGCTGGGCCTCATGCCGCAGGCCGTGTGGCCGCGCACCCCCGGCCGCGACTTCGCAGGCACCGTCGTGAGCGGGCCTTCCGAATGGATCGGCCGCGAGGTCTACGGCTCGGGCGGCGACGTCGGCATCACGCGTGACGGCTCGCATGCGCGCTATCTCGTGCTGCCTGAAGGCGCACTGCGCGCCAAGCCGCGCGGCATCTCGATGGACGAGGCCGGCGCGGTGGGCGTGCCCTTCGTCACCGCTTACGAAGGCTTTCGCCGCAGCGGCATGCCGCAGGCGGGCCAGACAGTGCTGGTGCTCGGCGCCAACGGCAAGGTTGGGCAGGCCGCGGTGCAGCTGGCTTCGCAGGCCGGTGCGCGCGTGATCGCGGTACAGCGGCATGCCGGTCCCTTCGAGGGCTTTGCCAGCGGACCGGTGGACGTGATCGATGCGCGCCACCACGCCGACGTGGGCGCGCAGGTGCGCGAACTCACCGACGGGCGCGGTGCGCACATCGTCTACAACACCGTCGGCAGCGCCTACTTCGAGGCCGCCAACAAGGCGATGGCCAAGGGCGCGACGCAGGTCTTCATCGCCACGCATGAGCGCGCGGTGCCCTTCGACATCTTCGCGTTCTACCGAGGCATGCACACCTACGTGGGCATCGACTCGCTTGCGATGGACTGCATCGCAAGCACTGCGCAGCTCGACGCCATGCGCGAGGGCTTCGAGCGCGGCACGCTGAAGCCCTTTCCCGTTGCGCGCGGCTTCACGCTCGACGAAGCGATCGACGCCTATCGGCTGGTGCTTTCGGGCAGCACCGACCGCGTCGTGCTGCGGCCCTGAATCCTGGAGCACCCGACCATGCACGTGACCCGTTTCAACGAAGCGCCGCACTACGAGGCGCCCAACCACTTCGACATGCGCTGCCTGCGCCTGCAAGGCAAGGAGGCCGGGCCGTCCACGCAGATGTGGATGGGCGTGAGCCAGATCCTTCCCGGCGGCCACACCGGTCTCGACGGCTCGCCGATGGAAAAGCTGTATCTCGTGCTCGAAGGCCAACTGCACGTGGTCGGCGAGATCGACGGTGCGCACCAGGAAGACGTGCTCAAGCAATACGACAGTTGCCGCTTCGCGCCCGGCGAGAAGCGGCAGCTGGAGAACCGGAGCAACCGGCCGGTGCTGGTCGCGCTGGCGATGCCGAACGCGCCGCCGGCGTAGCGGCCTCCCCTCTTTCAGTCATTCATCGCTCATCGAACAAATCAACGGAGACAAGACGCATGAAGAAGACATCCCCATGGAGCCGCAGGCAGACACTGGCGGCGGCAGCAGCTTTGGCGGCCTGCGCGCTGACCGGCGCCCACGCACAGGGCCCGTGGCCGGGCACGCAGCCGATCAAGCTGGTCGTGCCCTTCACCGCAGGCAGCGGCACCGACATCGTCGCGCGCCTCGTGGCCGAAAAGCTCGGGCCCGCGCTGGGCACCAGCGTGATCGTCGACAACAAGCCCGGCGCGGGCGGCACGCTGGGCGCGGCCATCGCGGCCAAGTCGCCGGCCGATGGCTACACGCTGCTGGTGCATTCGGCCGGCCACCTCGTGAACCCGTGGATCTACAAGGGCCTGTCGTACGACACGATCAAGGACTTCACCGGCATCACGCCGATGGCGAGCCTGCCCAACGTGCTGGTCACCGCGCCCTCGCATTTCGCGAACGTGCAGGACCTCGTCGCGAAGGCCAAGGCAAAACCAGGCGGCTTCAACTACGGCTCGGCGGGCAACGGCTCGGCCACGCACATGAACGCCGAGGTGTTCCGCCTCGCGGCTGGCATCGACGCGCAGCACGTACCGTTCCGCGGCACGCCCGAGGCCATGACCGAGGTGATGGCCGGGCGCGTCGACTGGTTCTTCGCGCCGATGGTGTCGGCCCTGCCGCTCATCAAGACCGGCAGGCTGCAGGCGCTGGCCGTGGGCACGGGCAAGCGCTCACCGGCGCTGCCCGATGCGCCGACCACCGCGGAAGCCGGCGTGCCGGGGTCTGAGTACCTGTTCTGGGTCGGCCTGTTCGCGCCCGCGAAAACGCCGCAGCCGGTGATCGACCGGCTGCAGGCCGAGGTCGCGAAGATCATGGTGTCGCCCGAGCTGAAGGAACGGCTGGAGAAGCTCGGCGCCGAGCCCTTCACGATGTCGTCGGCACAGTTCAACAAGTTCCTCGTGGACGAGACCGGCAAGGCGCAGCAGGTGGTCAAGGCCGCGAGCATCAAGGTCGACTGACCATGGCACGCACGCTCTTCACGGCGGCGGCCCTCGTCGCCGGCTTTCTCATGCCCGGCGCCGCGCAGGCGCAGCCGGCCGACCTCGTCGTCATCAACGCGAAGATCGCCACGCTCGATGCCGCCGGCACCACCGCGCAGGCGCTCGCCGTGCGCGACGGCCGCATCGTGGCCGTCGGCAATGCCGCGCAGATGCGCACGCTCTCGGGCTCCGCGACACGCACCGTCGATGCGGGCGGACGCACCGTCGTTCCCGGGCTCATCGATTCGCACATGCACGCGGTGCGCGCGGCGTTGAGCTATTCGACCGAAGTCAACTGGATCGGCGCGAGCACCATCGCCGAAGCCATGGCACGCATCCGCACCGCCGCTGCAAATGCCCGCCCCGGCGGCTGGCTGATCGTTGCAGGCGGCTGGACCGAACAGCAGTTCGCCGAACGCCGGCGTCCGACGATGGCCGAACTGCAGGAGGCCGCGCCCGCCAACCCGGTGTACGTGCAACTGTTCTACGAAGCGGTGGTGATGACGCCCAGGGCCCTCGAAGCACTGGCCGTTCCGCCCGGCACGCTGCCCGCCGGAATGAAGCCCTCGCCCGACGGCGCGCCGGGTTGGATGACCGGCGACATCGTCGGCATCTCGGCCCTGTTCGACAAGTTGCCCAAGCCGACCTACGACGACAACGTGGCGGGCACGCGTGCGTTCTTCAGCGAGCTGAACCGGCTCGGCATCACCGGCCTGGTGGATCCGGGCGGCTTCAGCATTGCGCCCTCGCAGTACGCGGCGCTGTTCGAGCTGTGGCGCGAGAAGGCGCTGACGCTGCGCGTGGCCTACAGCGTGTTCGCGCAAAAGCCCGGCGCCGAGCTGCAGGAGTTCCGCGACCTCGCGCAGATGCTGCCGATGGGCTTCGGCGACGACATGCTGAAGTTCAACGGCCTGGGCGAACGCGTGACGCTCGCGATGTACAACAACAACTTCCCCGACGAAGCGGTGAAGGCGAAATTCTACGAACTCATCAGGTGGGCGGCCACGAAGAAGCTCGCGGTCACCATCCATTGGCAGGAGAACGGTTCGGTCGATCACCTGCTCGGGCTGTACGAAAAGCTGAACGCCGAGGTGCCTATCAACGGCCTGCGCTGGTCCATCGCGCACCTGGACGACGCCTCGCCCGAGACGCTCGCGCGCATGAAGGCGCTGGGCATCGGCTGGACGATGCAGGATGCGATGTACTTCCAGGGGGACCGCGCGCTCGCCGTGCGCGGCGACGCAGCGCGCCGCATGCCACCCATCGGCACGGCCCTGCGCGCCGGCGTGAACGTGGGCGCGGGCACGGATGCGCATCGCGTGGCCTCGTACAACCCCTTCGTCGCGCTGCAGTGGATGCTCGACGGCAAGACCGTGAGCGGCAAGGCCATGCGCGGGCCCGACGAAACGCCCACGCGCGAGCAGGCGCTGCGGCTCTATACGGCGGGCAGCGCGTGGTTCAGCTTCGACGAAGGCAAGCGCGGCACGCTGGAGGTCGGCAAGCTCGCGGACTTCGCGGTGCTCGACCAGGACTTCTTCACCGTGCCGCTGGAGCGCATCGGCAAGACCACCTCGCTGATGACCGTGGTGGGCGGGCGCGTGGTGCATGCGGCGCGGCCCTTCGGCACGGCGGGCACTTCGGTGACGTCGGCGCCCTGAGGCTTCTCAGAGCGCCAGCACGCGCTGCACCCGCTCGCGCAGTACCAGCAGCACGTCGCTCTCGAACCAAGGGTGGTGCTTGAGCCAACCCGTGTTGCGCGGCGACGGATGCGGCAGCGGAATGAAGCGCGGTGCGAAATCCGCGAAGGCCTGCACGGTTTCGGTGACGCCGGCGCTCGCCTTCCTGCCGAGGAAGTGGCGCTGCGCGTACTGGCCGATGAGCAGCGTCAGCTCCACCTGCTTCATCCGCGCGAACAGCTTCTCGTGCCACAGCTCGGCGCATTCCCTGCGCGGCGGCAGGTCACCGCTCTTGCCGCGACCGGGGTAGCAGTAGCCCATCGGCACGATCGCCACGCGCGCCGCGTCGTAGAACACCGTGCGGTCGATGCCGAGCCAGCGGCGAAGCTGGTCGCCGCTCCTGTCATTCCACGGCACGCCCGTCTGGTGCACCGTGAGGCTGGGCGCCTGCCCGACGATCAGCAGCCGGGCGCTTGCGCTCGCTTGCACCACCGGTCGCGGGCCCAGCGGCAGATGCGCCTCGCACGCGCGGCAGGCGCGGATCTCGGCGAGCAGCGCATCCACGGCGCCTCAGCCGGCGAACGGGCGGAAGAAGGTGTTGAGTTCGCTGCCCGGCGCCGCATCCGCGAAACCGTCGAAGCGGCCCTGCTCGGCCAGCGTGCGCGCGGCACGCATGAAGCCGCCCCAGGCCGCGCGCGCCATACCGCCGCCCACGCTCACGCGGCGCACGCCGAGTTCGGCGATGTCCTGCATCGTGAGTTCGCTGGCCGCGCCCACCAGCAGGTTGACCGGCTTGGGCGCGACGGCGGCGACCACCGCGGCGATCTGCTCGCGGGTCTTGATGCCGGGCGCATAGAGGCAGTCGGCGCCTGCATCCGCGTACGCCTTGAGCCGCGCGATGGCATCGCCGAGGTCCGGGCGGCCGGCGAAGAAGTTCTCGGCGCGGCCGACGAGCAGCACGTCGGCGCCCGACGCGTCGATGGCCTTGCGCGCGGCACGCATGCGCTCGACCGCGATGTCGATGGCAAAGAGCGGATCGGCGGCGTTGCCCGTCGAATCCTCGATCGACAGGCCTGCAACGCCGGTCTCGACCGCGAGGCGCACGCTCTCGGCCACGCCTTTGGCGTCGGCGGCAAAGCCGTTCTCGAAGTCGGCGTTCACGGGCAGGTCGGTGGCGTCCACCAGCTCACGCAGATGGGCAAGGATCGATTCGCGCGACATCGCCCCGTCGGCCTGGCCGTGCGACCACGCGAAGCCCGAGCTGGTGGTGGCGAGCGCCTTGAAGCCCATGCCCGCGAGGAAGCGCGCGCTGCCCGTGTCCCACGGGTTCGGAATGACGAAACAGCCTTGTGCGTGGAGCGCACGGAAGTCGGCGCGTTTCTGGGCGATGGTGCGGGTCATGGGAGCCTGGCTTTCTTTCGGTATGCGCGACGGCGAGCTCCGCATTCTGACGCGGCCCTGTCCGCACGTCACGACGTTGCGCAGTCCGGCATTTCGGTGTCTGATCGCGCCCCATGTCCTACGTCATTGCGCTTTTCATCCACCTGCTCTGCGCCGCCTTCTGGGTCGGCGGCATGGCAACCATGCACTTCGCGGTGCGCCCTTCGGCGGTCGCCACGCTGGAGCCGCCGTTGCGCCTGCGCATGATGGCCGCGACACTGCGGCGCTTCTTCGTCGGCGTGGACGCGGCCGTCACGCTGCTGTTCGTGACTGGCGTGACGATGATCCTCGCGGCCGGCGGCTTCCGCGCCGTGCATTGGCGCGTCGAGGCGATGATGAGCATCGCGATCGTGATGGCGGCCATCTACGTCTACATCCGCGCCTCGGTGTTCAAGGCGCTGCGGCGCGCGGTGGACGAAAGCGCATGGCCGGTGGCGGCCGCGCGGCTGGACACCGTGCGCAAGCTGGTCGCGGTGAACCTGGCGCTGGGCGTCGTGGTGTTCGGCGTGGCGACCATCGGTCGGGCCGGTTGAGGCCTCGCCCACAGCCTCCACTTCGGCATCGACCGCGAGGTCGGCCGGCTGCTTGATCCGCCGGTCAGGCAGCCGCGCCCTTGAGCTCGACGCTGTTGCCGTCGGGGTCGGCGACGTAGATCGACGGGCCGTTGCCCTCGGCGCCGAAGTTGTTCTGCACCCCGCCGTGCACCGCGACGCCATGCAACGCCATCTGTGCGCGGATGGCCGCTTCGTCGAAGGGCTCGATGCGCAGGCAGAGGTGATCGACGTTGCGGCCTTCCACACCGGCCAGCGCCCCGCCCTGCCTGCCCAGCGGGCCGTCGGGCGTGACGAGGTCGATCAGGCTCGCGCCGGCGCGCAGGTGCACGAGCCCCAGGTCGTCGCGCCGCTTCTCGATGGCGCAGCCCAGCACGCCGCAATAGAACGCGACGGCGCGTTCCACGTCCTTCACGCGCAGCACGACGTGGTCGATGCGCAACACCGAGAACGGTGGCGGGCGCATCGGGTTCGCCATGCCGGCCTCTTCTTCAGACGACGCCGGCTGAACGCAGGGCGTCGAAGCGGGCGGCGTCGATGCCCATTTCCGCCAGCACTTCCTGCGTGTGCTGGCCCAGCGCCGGCGGCGCGTGGCGCAGCACCGGCGGCGTGGCCGTGAGCCGCAGCGGGCTCGCCACGCCGGTGATGCTGGCGATGCCGTCGCCCGCTTCGCGGGGCAGCGTGACGGCGAGGCCGCGCGCCTTGACCTGCGCATCGTCGAAGGCCTGCGCGATGTCGTTGATCGGGCCGCAGGGCACGGCCTTGTCTTCGAGCAGCGCGACCCACGCGGCCGTCGTGCGGGTGCGCGTGAGTTCTTCCATAATGGGGATCAGCACCAGGCGGTGCTTCACGCGCAGCGTGTTGGTCGCGAAGCGCGCGTCGGTCGCCCACTCGGGGTGGCCGGCCGCTTCGCAGAAGCGTGCGAACTGGCCGTTGTTGCCGATGGCCAGCAGCACCGAGCCGTCTTGCGTCGGAAAGTCTTGATAAGGCGCGAGGCTCGGGTGCGTGTTGCCCTGGCGCCCGGGCGCCTTGCCGGTGTTGAGGAAGGCGCTGGCCTGGTTGGCGAGGATGGCCATGCCCACGTCGAGCAGCGCCATGTCGATGTGCTGGCCTTCGCCAGTGCGGTCGCGCACCTGCAGCGCGGCGAGGATGGCGGTGCTGGCGTAAACGCCGGTGAACAGGTCGGTCAGCGCCACGCCCACGCGCAGCGGGCCGCCGCCGGGCACGTCGTCGGGGCGGCCGGTGATGCTCATCATGCCGGTCATGGCCTGGATCATCAGGTCGTAGCCCGCGCGCTCGGCGTACGGGCCGTCGTGGCCGAAACCGGTCACGCTGCAGTAGATGAGGCGCGGGTTGGCCGCACGCAGGCTCTCGTGGTCGAGGCCGTATTGCTTGAGGCCGCCGGTCTTGAAGTTCTCCACCACGATGTCGGCCTGCGCCGCCATCTGCTTGAGCAGCGCCTGCCCGTCGGGCGTGGCCATGTCGATGGTGACCGAGCGCTTGTTGCGGTTGCAGGCGGTGAAGTAGCTGGCCTGGTCGGTGTCGTTGCCGTCCGCGTCCTTGATGAAGGGCGGGCCCCAGGTGCGCGTGTCGTCGCCGACGCCGGGGCGTTCGATCTTGACGACGTCGGCACCCAGGTCCGCGAGGATCTGCGTGCACCACGGGCCCGCGAGCACGCGGGACAGATCGAGGACCTTGATGCCGTCGAGTGCTGCGGGCTTGGTCATTCGTTCTTAGTTCGCGAAAGCCGCGATGCCGGTGATCGCGCGGCCCAGGATCAGCGCGTGGATGTCGTGCGTGCCTTCGTAGGTGTTGACCACTTCGAGGTTCACGAGGTGGCGTGCCACGCCAAACTCGTCGCTGATGCCGTTGCCGCCCATCATGTCGCGCGCCATGCGGGCGATGTCCAGCGACTTGCCGCAGTTGTTGCGCTTCATGATCGAGGTGATCTCGACGGCAGCGATGCCTTCGTCCTTCATGCGGCCCAGGCGCAGGCTGCCTTGCAGGCCCAGCGTGATCTCGGTCTGCATGTCGGCCAGCTTCTTCTGGATGAGCTGGTTGGCGGCGAGCGGGCGGCCGAACTGCTTGCGGTCCAGCGTGTACTGGCGGGCGCGGTGCCAGCAGTCTTCGGCGGCGCCGAGCGCGCCCCACGAGATGCCGTAGCGGGCGCTGTTGAGGCAGGTGAACGGGCCCTTGAGGCCCTGCACTTCGGGGAAGGCGTTTTCTTCGGGGCAGAACACGCCGTCCATGACGATCTCACCCGTGATGCTGGCGCGCAGGCCGACCTTGCCGTGGATCGCGGGGGCGCTCAGGCCCTTCATGCCCTTCTCGAGCACGAAGCCGCGGATCGGGCCGACCGTGCCGCTTTCGCTGACTTCCTTGGCCCACACGACGAACACGTCGGCGATGGGCGAGTTGCTGATCCACATCTTGGAGCCGCTGAGCGAGTAGCCGCCCGGCACCTTCTTGGCGCGCGTGGCCATGCTGCCGGGGTCGGAGCCGTGGTCGGGTTCGGTCAGGCCGAAGCAGCCGATCCATTCACCGGTGGCGAGCTTGGGTAGGTACTTCTGCTTCTGGCCTTCGGTGCCGAATTCGAAGATCGGCACCATCACCAGCGAACTCTGCACGCTGGCCATCGAGCGGTAGCCGGAGTCGACGCGCTCGACTTCGCGGGCGATCAGGCCGTAGGCCACGTAGTTGAGGCCGGGGCCGCCGTACTGCTCGGGGATGGTCGGGCCGAGCAGGCCGAGCGCGCCCATTTCGCGAAAGATGGCGGGGTCGGTCTCGCCGTTGCGGAAGCCCTCGATGACGCGGGGCGCGAGGCGCTCCTGGCAATAGGCGTTGGCCGCGTCGCGGATCATGCGTTCTTCGTCGGTCAGTTGCTGGTCGAGAAGAAGGGGATCGTCCCAGTGGAATTGCGCTTTGGCGGCCATGTGCTGTCTCCGGAAATGAGGGGAAAAGGGAAAAGAGGGGGGAATGGGCCGATGCTAGCCACGCAGGGGCCATGACGCAAACGAGGAATCCGCACCCAGATATGCGGTACAAGAATGTCTTGCAAGATATTGGCGAGGCACCTTCATTGAAGAGGGCCTTATTCCAGTCATACACTCCCGGCATACATGCGCCGCAAGATCCCACCCCTGCAAACCCTCGTGTGCTTCGACGCCGCCGCGCGCCACGAGAGCTACACGCGCGCCGCGCAGGAACTGGCCCTCACCCAGAGCGCGGTGTCGCGCCAGATCGGCACGCTCGAGGCCTTCCTGGGCGTGGCGCTGTTCCGCCGCACGCGGCACGGCGTGGCGCTCACGGCGAGCGGCGCGGCCTATGCGCGGCAGATCACCAAGCGGCTCGAGGCGATGGAGCGCGACACGCTCGACGCGATGGCGCACCAGGGCGAAGGCGGCTCGCTGTCGCTGGCGGCCGTGCCCACTTTCGCCACCCGCTGGCTGATGCCGCGGCTGAAGGGCTTCGCCGCGCTGCAGCCCGACGTGGTGGTGCACATCGAGACGCGCACCCGCCCGTTCCTGTTCGCCGATGCGGAGTTCGATGCGGCGCTGTATGCCGGCACGCCTGCGCAGGTCGAGAACTGGGCGGGCACGCACGCGCTGCTGCTGATGCATGAAGACGTGGTGCCGGTGTGCAGCCCCTCGCTGCTGCCGCGCGGCAAGGCCGTGGCACCGGCAGCCATCGCGAAGATGCCGCTGCTGCAGCAGAGCACCCGGCCCGACGGCTGGCGCCAGTGGTTCGATGCGCAGCAGATCGACGCGCCCAATGCGCGCGGCGGGCCGCGCTACGAACTGTTCTCGATATTGGCCGCGGCCGCGTCGCACGGGCTCGGCGTAGCGCTGATGCCGACGATGCTGGTGGCCGACGAACTGGCGCGCGGCGAACTGGTGGTGGCCTGCGCACGGCCGCTGTCGGGCGAGCGCAACTACTACCTCGTGACGCCGGAGCGCGCAGACCAGCGCCCGCTGCTGAAATTCTTCAGCGACTGGCTGCTGGCGCAGGCACGGCAGGAGCCCGGGCGCGGGACGGCTTGAAGGGGCCGGCGACCTTCTCGAGCCACGGATCGCAGACGGCCCGCAGTTCAGGGTCCATGTCGAACTTGGGATCGCGCGCATCGAACAGGACCGACTTCTTCGCCTGTGCCCGCACCAGTGCGAAAGCGCTCTTCCCGGAACGGCTGTTGTCGAACATCAGCGTCATGTTCGCGATCTGCGCCGCATGGCCGACCGCTGCCTGCGTGCGGGGAAAGCGCTCGACCAGCTTCCTGCGGTCCACGTCGTGGCCGCCCTGCTGCTTGCGGGTGCTCACGCGGAAGATGGACATGTCCACCGAGACCAGGCCGACGAAAAGCAGGACGACGAAATAGCCCGCCTCCTGCATCGCGCGGATGTCGTCCGCCTTCGATTCATGGCCGCCGCCGGGCAGCGGCTTCCAGTGGGAGAACACGGTCTCGAACGCAAACGGCATGCGCTGGTCCATTACCAGGCTCTTGAAAGCGCGCACGCCTTCCTGCGACAGGACCTGCCATTTCTCGTCGTCGTCGCGCAGGCGCTGGGCCCAGGCGGGGATGTGCCCCGTTGCGGAGTCGGCGTCCGGCAGGATGGACATCATCATCCGGTCGGCGTTGATCAGCGGCATCTGCAGCGATGCCGCGAGGCGCGAATACCAGAGCGTGGATTTTCCGGAGCCGTTGTGGCCCGCCAGGACGAAGGCCACCGGACGCGGGCCGCGCGTCTGCTCGAGGAGCTTCCCGAGCTTCGGTGGGCGGCGGCTCACGCCTTGCTCGCGCGGAACCTGCCGTCGACCAGGCGGCCAATGACCTTGGTGCCGTCGGCTGCTTCGCGAATGACCTGGGTCGGGTCCTGCGGGTAGGCGGAATAGGCGAATATCCGGGCCGCGTTGGGTCCGCGGAAGACGACCGACCTGTCGATGCCGGGCTTGTCGAGTGCGCGGGCCGCCTTCTTCAGCAGTTCCGTCGTGTTGTCCTCGGGGCGGACCACAGCGCGCGGCGCCTTGCCGACCTTGACCAGCGCCATGCCGCGCCCCAGGGTCGCAACCGATCGGCCCTGGACCATTTGCCCCGCCGAGCCTTCGCGTGCGATGGGTTTTACTCTTGCCATGGCGGGATGATCGCTCAAATCGGGAGCCGCCTGCCACTTGCTGCGCCAAAGCCCGCACCGCCGCATACCCGCGTCCGGAAACGGCGAGCCCTGCAGGTCCGCAGGCGAGACACTGCGCACATGACGACAGCCCCAGCCTCCCAGGTCAGCGCCCTCGACTGGCCCCGCATCGAAGACGAGCTCGCCACCCGCGGCTGCGCCACCACCGGCGCCGCGATCTTCACGCCGAAGGAATGCGCCGCCCTCGCGGCCATGTACGACCAGCCCCGCCACTTCCGCAGCCGCGTCGTCATGCAGCGCCACGGCTTCGGCCAGGGCGAGTACCAGTACTTCGCCAACCCGCTGCCGCCAAAGCTCGCGGCATGGCGCAGCGCGCTGTACGAGCGCCTCGCACCGCTGGCCAATGCATGGGCCGCGGCGATGGGCCTGCCAGCCGACTACCCGCCGGACCACACGGCCTACCTCGCGCGCTGCCATGCGGCGGGCCAGCTGCGCCCGACCCCGCTGCTGCTGCGCTACGACGAGGGCGACTACAACTGCCTGCACCAGGACCTGTACGGCGACCTGCAGTTCCCGCTGCAGCTCACCGTGCTGCTGAACCGGCCGGGCGAGGACTTCACCGGCGGCGAGTTCGTGCTGACCGAGCAGCGCCCGCGCATGCAGTCGCGCGCCGAGGTGGTGTCGCTCGCGCAGGGCGAGGCGGTGATCTTCGCGGTCAACCAGCGGCCGGTGGCGGGCACGCGCGGCAGCTACCGCGTGACGATGCGCCACGGCGTGAGCCGCCTGCGCTCCGGGCGGCGGCATACGCTGGGCATCATCTTCCACGACGCCCGCTGAGACGGCTCCCCGACCATTGCGGCGCCGTGCAAAACCGCTCGGAAAGCCGAAGTCGAGCGAAAATCACGCCAGCCTCCGGCGCCCACCAGGATCCCCGACACCAACGATCGGGGCCGTGAGCCCGCCGGAAGCCGGCCCGCGGCCTCGATGCAGCGGGCGCGCTCGAGTGGTCGTCAGGGAGCTGTATGAACAAGAAGTCGTCCGGGAATCCGGAAGCGGCGGGAAAGCCGTCGATCAAATCCGCGGCCGCACCGCCCGGGCGCTCGCGCCGCTTCAGGGTGGACGTGGGCACCATCGTCAGTGCCGTGGCGCTGACACAGTCGCTGTTGCTGGTCTCGCTGGGCTACTGGGGGTCGCAGCGGCTGGTGTCGCGCATCGGCGTGTCCGCGCACAAGGCGAACCACCATCGCACCGAAGAGAAGGTGCTGGCCTTCCTGCAGAAGGCGGAGTCGGTCGTCGACGCGGTGGGCACTGCGCCCAGCCTGCGGCCCGCGGGCGAGCGCTCCGAACGAACGACCGAGTTGCTCTGGACGCTGCTGCAGCAATCGCCCCAGCTCGACAGCATCTACGTCAGCAACGAGAAAGGCCAGATGCTGATGGCGCTGCGCTACCCGGTGCCGGCCATGCGCCACATCGAGCGCGGCGCGGGGTTCACCACCGAGACGTGGCAGTACAAGCTGCCGATGGACGCCGAGGCCGACGTGCAGCAGCGCTACACCACGCAGCGCCTCGAGTCCTTCCGCAGCAGCTACGACCCGACGCAGCGCGGCTGGTACGTACAGGCCCGCGAGGCACAGGGGCCGGTCTGGACGCAGCCGTATGTGTTCGCCGCCGCGCAGGAATTGGGCGTTACCTACGCGCTGCCGAGCCAGCGCCGCTATGCGGACAGCAGCGTGCAGTTGCTCGTGGTGGCGGGGGACGTGTCGCTGGGTCGGCTGTCCGAGTTCGTGCGCCAGTTCAGCAGCGACGGCTACGGCGACAGCGCGCTGCTGAGCGCCGACTCCCGCGTGCTCGCGCGCAGCGACATGCCAGGCGTGCTGCACGAATTGGTGCCGCCGACCGGCGTCCTCGGCGCGTTGCACGCGGAGATGGCGGCCGATGGCGTCGCGGGCAGCGGCTCAGGCGCGGAGTTCTCGTTCGCCTATGAAGGGCGCCGCTACCTGGTGCAGGCCTCGCGCATTCCCAATACCGGATGGCAGCTGGTGAGCTGGGTGCCTGAAGACATGCTGCTGGGCGAGTTGCGCCGCGCGGTGCTGTGGGGCCTGGTGCTGGCTTTGGCCTTCCTGGCGATTGCGCTGTTCATCTCGCTGAAGCTGTCGAAGCTGGTGACATCGCCGGTCGAGAACCTCTCGCACATCGCGCGCAGCATCGGCCTGCTGGAACTCGACAACCTGCCGCGCGAACCGAGCCGCGTGCTCGAAATCCAGCACCTGGACCAGGCCCTGGACGACTCGGCGCGCAGCCTGAAGGCGTTCAGCAAGTTCGTGCCGGTGGACGTGATCAACCAGCTGATCGACGCAGGCCATGCGCTCGCGCCCTCCGGCTCGTCGCGGCGCGTGACGGTGATGTTCACCGACGTGGAGGGCTTCACCTCGATCTCGGAATCGCTGGACACCGACGTGCTGGTGGGCATGCTGACGGAGTACTTCAATCTGGCGACGGGCGTGTTCGCGCGGCACGGTGGCGTGGTCGACAAGTTCATCGGCGACGGCATCATGGTGCTGTGGGGCGCGCCCTCCGACCTGAAGGACGCGGAATACCGGGCGTGCGTGGCCGCGCTGGAGATGCACGTGGAGATGAACGAACTCAACCGCAAGTGGCATGAACAGGGGCTGCCGAGGTTCCGCACCCGCATCGGCATCCACACCGGCATGGTGATCGCGGGGGTGCTGGGCTCGAACGACCGGCTGTCCTACACCGCGTTCGGCGACGCGATCAACGTGGCGAGCCGCATCGAAGGCATCAACAAGCTGCTCGGCACGCAGACGCTGATTTCCGAGGCCACCTTCGCGGGGCTCGGCGGCCGGCTTCATGCGCGCCGCATCGAGGAATTGGTGGAGCTGCGCGGCCGGCAGACGCGCATGGTGCTCTATGAGCTCACGGCCTGAGCTTGCTCGTGGGCGCGAAGCTCACGCGCCGATCATGCGGAGGCACGCTGCGCGGCAAAGGCCACGAACCAGTCGAGGCTGCCGGGGTTGGCCATCGCCTCGCGGTTGACCACCTTCTCGATCGGCTGGCCCAGCAGCAGCTTCTTGATCGGCAGCTCCTGCTTCTTGCCCGAGAGCGTGCGCGGGATCTCGGCCACCTGGAAGATGTCGTTGGGCACGAAGCGCGGCGACAGCGAGGTCTTGATGGCGTTGTTGATCTTCGCGCGCATGGCCTCGTCGAGCGCCACGCCGGGGCGCAGCACCACGAACAGCGGCATGTAGCTGTCGCGGCCCAGGTATTCGAGATCGACCACCATCGAGTCGAGCACCTCGGGCAGGCCCTCGACGGCGCTGTAGATCTCGCTGGTGCCCATGCGCAGGCCCTGGCGGTTGATGGTGGCGTCGCTGCGGCCGTAGATGATGCAGCCACCGTCGGTGCCGATCTTGATCCAGTCGCCGTGGCGCCAGACGCCGGGATAGGTGTCGAAGTAGCTCGACAGGTAGCGCGCGTTGCCCTCGTCGCCCCAGAAGTAGAGCGGCATCGACGGAATCGGCTTGGTGCACACCAGCTCGCCGACCTCGCCGATGACGGGCTGGCCGTTCTCGTTCCAGGCCTCGACCGAATGGCCCAGCTCGCGGCACTGCATCTGGCCCGGCACTTCGGGCAGGTCGCGGTTGCCGCCGACAAAAGCGCCGCAGAAATCGGTGCCGCCGGAGATGTTGCACCACCACACCTCCTTCGAGCCCGCATCGAGGATCTGCTGCGAGCCCCAGCGCTGCACCTCTTCGGGCAGCGGCGAGCCGGTGCTGCCGAGCGCACGCACGCGCGAGAGATCGCCGCATTCCTTCGCGACGAGGCCGGCCTTCATGCAGTTGGTGAAGTAGGCCGCGCCCGCGCCGAAGAAAGTGACGCGGTGCTTCGCAACGAAGCGCCACAGCACGCCCCAGTCGGGCTTCTCCTTGCTGCCCGCCGGGTTGCCGTCGTAGATGCAGATGGTGGCGCCGAAGGCCATGCCCGCGAGCTGCGAGTTCCACATGACCCAGCCCGTGGAGCTGTACCAGTGGTAGCGCTCGCCGAAGTTGTTGGCGCCGTAGCTCGCGCCCACGTCGTTGTGCAGGCCGCAGGCGTGCATGGTGAGGATGATGCCGCCCTGCCCGTGCACGATGGGCTTGGGCAGGCCGGTGGTGCCGCTCGAATAGACGATCCAGATCGGATGGTCGAAGGGCAGCCATTCGGGCTCGAAGGCGGCGACCTCGGCGTCGTTGCGCGCGATGGCCTGTGTCCATTCGACGTCGTGCGACACGGCGCTGGCGCCATGCGGCGACTTCACGAGCAGCAGCTTCTGCACGCTCGGCAGCTGGCCGCGCAGCTCCTGCAGCACGGCGCTGCGGTCGAGCGGCTTGCCGCCGTAGTGCACGCCGTCGACGGCGATCAGCACCTTGGGTTCGATCTGGCGAAAGCGGTCGGCCACGGCGGCCGTGCCCATGTCGGGCGCGCACACGCTCCAGATCGCGCCGATGCTGGAGCACGCGAGGAACGCGACCATGGTCTCGGGCACGTTGGGCATGTAGGCCGCGACGCGGTCGCCGCGCTGGACGCCGAGCGACTTGAGCATGAGCGCGACCGACGCGACCTGACGGCGCATCTCGAGCCACGACATCTCACGCACCTGGCCGAGTTCGTTGTCGCTCACGATGGCCGGCATGCCGGTGGCATGGGCCGCGTCGACATGGCGCAGCACTTCGCGAGCGTAGTTGACCTGCGCGCCGGGAAACCAGCGCGCCCCCGGCATGCGCGGCTCGGCGAGCACGGCCGTGTGCGGCGTGGGCGACTCGATGCGGGCGTAGTCCCAGATGCTCTGCCAGAAGGCGTCGAGCTCTGTGACGGACCAGCGCCACAGGGCGTCGTAGCCGTCGAATGCGAGGCCGCGCGTCTCGCGCAGCCAGTCTTGGTAGAGGCGGATCTGGGGGATGTTGGGGGCGGGCATGGCACGAGCGTAGCGCCGCGAACGAGCGTGCTCAATGGGGGTTGACCTCAGGGTTTGTACGCGTGTTCAATGTTTTTGTACAAGCGTTCAATACGCTCCGATGAGCACCCACACACCCACTGCCCGGCGCAGCGTCTCGCGCGCCGCGGCACCCGCCTCCGCCACAGTCGCCACCGAGACTGCGCGGCCCGACCGCAAGCAGGCGATCCTGCTGGCGGCCGAAAAGCTCTTTGCGCAGCACGGCTACCACGTGGTGACGATCCGCCAGATCGCGGAGGAGGCCGGCGTGCCGCTGGCGCTGGTGGGCTACTACTACGGCCAGAAGCACGAGCTGTTCCACGCGATCTTCGAGCACTGGGGCCACTCCATCGAAGCGCGGCTAGCGGGGCTTGCCGCGGTGAACGTCGACCCCGACGACACGCGCACGCTGCCGCGCATCATCGAAGCCTTCACCGCGCCCGTGCTGGCACTGCGCGCGAGCGCCGAGGGCGAGTACTACGCGCTGCTGGTGGCGCGCGAGCTGTACCACGCCACGGAGGAAGCCGACCGCGTGCTGCGCAGCTACTTCGATCCGCTGGCCGAGGCCTACATCGATGCGCTGCACCTCGCACTGCCGCACGCCACGCGCAGCCAGGCCGCGTGGGGCTACCAGTTTGCGCTGGGTTCGCTGCTGCATCACCTGAACGACAGCCGCATCGAGCGGCTCTCGCGCGGCGAGAACACGCGCGCCGACCCGGCCGTGGCGCCGATGCTGGTGAGCTTCATCGTCGGCGGCCTGCGCGCCGCGCTGCCCAGGCCCAAGGCACCCAAGACCCCACGCACGAGAACCATCCCCAGGAGACAAAAGACATGATGAAACGACGCACCCTGCTGTCGGCGCTTGCCGCGGCATCGGCCGCCGCGGCGCTGCCTTCGCGCGCACAGTCGAGCACGAAGATCGTGTTCGGCTACACGGCCGTGACCGACTTCGCCTCGGTGTTCGTGGCGGCCGAGGAGGGCTACTTCAAGAAGCGCAACCTCGACGTCGAGCTCAAGTTCATTCCGCTCAACTCGACCATCCCTGCGGCGCTGCAGTCCGACTCGCTGCAGATCGGCGGGCCCACGCCCTCGGTGTTCCTGCAGGCGGTCGATGGCGGGCTCGACCTCGTGCTGGTGGCCGGCGGCGGGCTCACGTCGAAGACGATCACCGGCTTCGGCCTGGTGGCGCGCGCGGGCTCGGGCATCAAGGGCCCGCAGGACTGCGTGGGCAAGAAGATCGGCGTGCCGGGCCTCGGCGCCTTCCTGCACGTGACCTTCCGCGCGTGGCTGAAGGACAGCGGCGTGGACTACCGCAAGGTCAACTTCGTCGAGGCCGCATTCCCGCAGCATGCCGACCTGCTGCGCGGTGGCTCGGTCGATGCCGTCGTGTCGGCCGACCCGTTCATGAGCCGCATCACCGAGAGCGGCGCGGGCTACGTGGCCTCGTATTACTCGACCTTCCTGCCCGAGAACAACCAGACCATCGTGCATGCGGCCAAACGCGAATGGGTGGCGAAGAACCCGGCGGCGGCGCGCGCGTTTCGCGAAGCGCTGGTCGAGTCGGGTGCGTTCATGCAGCAGCCGAAGAACGACTCCAAGGTGCGCGCGGCCATCGGCAAGTACATCAAGCTGCCGCCCGAGGTGCTGGCCAAGGTGCAGATCTCGCCGCCCGGCCCCGTGGTGACGGAAAGGCAGCTCGCCTACTGGACCGGGCTGATGAAGGAGCAGGAGATGCTCAAGTCGAACATCGACGTGGCGAAGCTGGTGGCCAAGTGATCGCAGCCCCTGCTCCCGTCACCGCGCGCGCGGCGTTGCCGGCCGGCGCCTTCCCTTCGCAGGCCGGCCCTGCGAAGCACGCCACGCCGTTCCTGCGCTTCGACGGCGTGACCATCCGCCTCGGCGGACGCGAGATCCTGTCACCCACTTCGTTCGACGTGGCGCGCGGCGAGTTCGTCTGCATCGTCGGCCCCAGCGGCTGCGGCAAGACCACGTTGCTGCGCGCGGCCAGCGGGCTCGTCACCGCGAGCGCGGGCGAGGTGCGGCGCAACGGCGTGAAGATGACCGAGCCTTCGCGCGAAGTCGCGTTCGTGTTCCAGGACTACGGCCGTGCGCTGCTGCCCTGGCGCACGGTGGAAGGCAACGTGAGCCTCGCGCTCGAAGCGGCCGGCGTGCCTGCCGGCGAACGCGCGTCGCGCATCGCCGATGTGCTTGCCAAGGTCGGCCTCGCGAAGCACGCGCACAAGTTTCCGGTGCAGCTCTCGGGCGGCATGCAGCAGCGCGCGCAGATTGCACGCTGCCTCGCGCAGAAGCCCGAGCTGATGATGATGGACGAGCCCTTCGGCGCGCTCGACGCCCTCACGCGCCAGAGCCTGCAGGACGAGCTCGCGCGGCTGGTGCGCGACGACGGGCTCACGGTGCTGTTTGTCACGCACGACCTCGAGGAGGCCATCTATCTCGGCGATCGCGTGATCGCGCTGCAGGCCAACCCCGGGCCGGGACGGCCGAGCCTCGCGCGAATGATCGATGTGAAGATTCCGCGCCCGCGCGACCAGCTCACGACCAAGGAGCATCCGGAATACCTGCAGTTGCGGCGTGAACTGTTCGCCTTCATCGAGCAGGGCCATGACTGAGAACCCGCTCTTTCGCTGGCTGCGGCCGTGGGTGTTTCCTGTGGTGCTGGTCGGCTCCTTCGAGTGGTACGCGCGGCGCGCGGCCGCACTGGGCAGCGATGCGCTCGCGCCACCGAGCGCTGCCGTCAAGGCGTTTGCCGGTGCGGCCATGGACGGCTCGCTCTGGCAAGCCACCGGCTTCACGCTCGGCACCGCTGCACTCGGCCTGCTGCTGGGCGCGGTGCTCGGCATCGCATTGGGGCTGGTGCTCGGGCTTTCGCGCCGTGCGGCGCAGCTCGGATCGGTCTCCATCGAAGTGCTGCGCCCCGTGCCTTCGGTCGCGCTGATTCCGCTCGCGATGCTGGGCTTCGGTTTCGGTGTGCGCATGGAGCTGGCCATCGTCGCCTTCGCCACCTTCTGGCCGCTGCTGGTGCTGGTGCAGTCGGCGGTGCAGCAGGTCGAGCCCCGGCTGCTCGAAGTGAGCCGCGTGCTGGGCCTCTCTGCGCGCGAGCGGGCTTGCAAGATCGTGCTGCCGGCCATCGTGCCGCGCCTGTTCGTCGCGCTGCGGCTGGGCGTGGCGGTCGCGCTGGTGGTGGCCGTGACGGTGGAAATCGCGGCCAACCCGAACGGCATGGGCTACGCGATGATGATCGCGCAGCAGAGCTTCGACCCCGCGCTGATGCTCGCGTGGCTGGGCTGGATCGGCGTGGTGGGCTTCGCGGTCAACGCGGGCATGCTGCTGTTGCAGCGCGTGGTGGCGCGGCGCATGGGGGTGCAGCCATGAACCGCAACGACCGCAGCGGACTCAACTGGCTCGGCTCGCTGGGCGTGCTTCTCGCGCTCATCGCGCTGTGGTGGATCGCGAGCAACGCGGGCTGGGTCAGCCGCGTGTTCCTGCCGACGCCGCAAGCCACGTTCGCGAGCCTGCTCGAAGGGCTCAATCTTTCCGGCGACAGCGGCAACGGCGAACTGATCGCGTTCACGCGAGCCACGCTGGGCCGCATGGTCGAAGGCTGGCTTCTCGCGTCGCTCTTCGGCGTGCTGCTGGGCGCGGCCATCGGCGTGTCGCCCTCGGTGCGCGCGTGGGTGCAGCCGACGCTCGAATTCATCCGCCCCCTGCCCGCCTCGGCGCTGCTGCCGCTGGCCATTTCGATCTTCGGGCTGAACCCCGGCATGGTGCTCTTCGTGGTCGCCTTCGGCGCGATGTGGCCGGTGCTGCTGGCCACGGTGCACGGCTTCGCGGCCGTGGAGCCGCGCCTCGCGGAAGTTGCGCGCTGCCTGCAGATGTCGCGCGCGGCGTACATCTGGAAGATGGGCCTGCCCAATGCGATGCCCGACATCCTGGCCGGCATGCGGCTCGCGCTGACCATTGCGCTGATCGTCGCGGTGGTGGGCGAAATGATCGCCTCGCAAAGCGGCCTGGGCCAGGCCATCCTGCTGGCTGCGCGCGCCTTCCGCGCGAGCGACCTGTTCGCCGGCATCGTGCTGCTCGGGCTGATCGGCTTCGTGAGCAACGCGCTGCTGGCCCTTGCCGAGCAACGGCTGCTGCGCTGGCAGCGCCCCTGACACCCCCGATCGCTTCTCTCCCCAAACACGAACACCCCACAAGGAGCCTCTTTCATGCCACGCAAATTCGTCGACCTCTCGATCTTTCTCGAGAACGATGTGCTCTCCGACCCACCGGCCTTCGCGCCGAAGATCCAGTACTTCACGCACGAGCAGACCTACGAGCAGATCGAGCCCTTCTTTCCCGGCTTGAAAAAGGAAGACCTGCCCGACGGCGAAGGCTGGGCCGTGGAGCTGGTGCAGCTGTCGACGCACAACGGCACGCACCTCGATGCGCCCTATCACTTCCACTCGACCATGGACAAGGCGCTGGGCGAGAAGAAGCCCGCCATCGCCATCCACGACGTGCCGCTCGAATGGTGCTTCCAGCCGGGCGTGAAGCTCGACTTCCGGCACTTCGCCGATGGCTACGTGGTCACGGCCGATGACGTCGAGGCTGAGCTCAAGCGCATCGGCCACGTGCTGAGCCCGCTGGAGATCGTGGTGGTCAACACGCGCGCCGGGTCGCGCTACGGCAGCCCCGACTACGTGTCGGCCGGCGCGGGCATGGGCTACGAGGCGACGATGTACCTGCTGGAGCGCGGCGTGCGCCTCACGGGCACCGACGCATGGAGCTGGGACGCGCCCTTCGTGCACACCGCGAAGAAGTACGGGCAGACGCAAGACGCCTCGCTGATCTGGGAAGGCCACAAGGCCGGCCGCGACATCGGCTACTGCCACATCGAGAAGCTGCACAACCTCGAGGTGCTGCCACCGACGGGCTTCTTCATCAGCTGCTTTCCGCACAAGATCCGCGGCGCTTCGGCGGGATGGACGCGCGCGGTGGCGATCTTCGACGATGCGTTGATGGCGTCGGTGTGAGGACCGGTTCATGAACGTGCTCAACCACACGCATGACGCCGACGCGCGCAGCTGGGTCGAATCGGCCAATGCGGCGGGCAGCGACTTCCCGATCCAGAACCTGCCGCACGCGGTGTTCCGCCGCGCGGGCAGCGCCGAGCCCTTTCGCGGCGGTGTCGCCATCGGCGGCGAAGTGCTCGACCTCGCTGCGCTGGTCACGCGCCAGCAGCTCGACGGCCTCCCGCTCGACGCGGCGCGCGCCGCCGCGTTGCCGGCATTGAACGACTTCTTCGCGCTCGGCCACGCCGCATGGAAGGCGCTGCGCCACGCGCTGTTCGACCTGCTGAAGAACGACGCGCCCGTGGCCACGGTGCAGGCCGTGCGCGAATGCCTGGTGCCGCAGGCCGAGTCCGAATACAGGGTGCCCGCACGCATCGGCGACTACACCGACTTCTACACATCGATCGACCATGCGCTGAACATCAGCCGCCTGATGAACCCCGACGGCGACGTGACGCCCAACTTCCGCTGGATTCCGACCGCGTACCACGGGCGCGTGTCGACCATCGGCGTGAGCGGCCAGCGCTTTCACCGGCCGATGGGGCAGGCGATGGCGCCGGGTGCGAAGGCACCCACGTACCAGGCCTGCGCGCGCCTCGACTACGAGCTGGAGCTCGGCGTGTGGATCGGCACCGGCAATCCGCAGGGCGAACCCATTTCGCTCGAACGCGCGGAAGAACACATCTTCGGCATCTGCCTGCTGAACGACTGGTCGGCGCGCGACATCCAGTTCTGGGAGATGGCGCCGCTCGGGCCGTTCCTGGCGAAGAACTTCGCGACCACGATCTCGCCGTGGATCGTGACGATGGAAGCGCTCGCGCCCTACCGCCAGGCCTGGACGCGGGCGGCCCACGAGCCCCAGCCGCTCGCGTATCTGGAAAGTGCGGCGAACCGCGAGAGCGGCGCGCTCGACATCCGCCTGGAGGTCTGGCTCGAAAGCGAGAAGGCGCGCAAGGACAAGGCCGGGCCGTCGCGCCTGTCGTCCACGAGCTTCAGGCACCAGTATTGGAGCGTCGCGCAGATGGTGGCGCACCACACGATGGGCGGCTGCAGCCTGAACCCCGGCGACCTGTTCGGCAGCGGCACGATCTCGGGGCCCGGCGCGGGCGAGGCCGGCGCGATCATCGAGCTGACGCGCGCGGCGCAAAGCCCGGTGACGCTGGCCAATGGCGAGCAACGTGGTTTTCTTGAAGACGGCGATGCGGTGCTGCTGCGCGGCTGGTGCGAGAAGCCGGGGCATGCGCGCATCGGGTTCGGGGAGAGCCGCGGAACGGTGCTGCCAGCCAGGGGCTGAACAGGAGCACCAAAGAAAAAGGCCACCCGATGAGGTGGCCATTTCTTTAATTTGGAGCGGGAGAAGAGTCTCGAACTCTCGACCTCAACCTTGGCAAGGTTGCGCTCTACCAACTGAGCTACTCCCGCGTGGAGCCCTCGATTATAGGGTGAATCAAGACCGGTTTTCCCGAACCCGGGAAAAAAGTTCGTTCAAGCGCCGAGCACCAGCGACCGATGCATCGACACACCGGCCATCAACCCATCGGCCGAGGCGAGCGTGGCATTGCTGAACGTCATTGCGAGATCGCCTGCCGCGTAGACGCCGGGCACCGTCGTCATCTTCGTCGCATCGACGCGCAGCACGCGGCCCATCGGGCCGTCATCGAAGGCGCAGCCGAGTTGCTCGGCCAGCGGGCTCGCCGGGCCTGTGTGCGGCGCCACGAACATCGCCTCGATCGGCACGAGCCTGCCGTCGTCGATGCGCACGCCAGCAAGGTCCGTCCCCTGTCCTTCCAGGCCGGCGATGCGCCCCGGCTCGATGGCCACGCCGCGCGCCTGCAGCCTCGCGCGCACCTCGGCGTCGGGCCCCTCGCCGCCATTGAGGAAGAGCGTGGTCGGGCCCCACTCTGCGATCAGCAGCGCATGGTCCGCCGGCGCGCCGCTGTGAAAAAGCAAGCCCAGCGAGCGGTCGCCGAACTCGTAGCCATGACAGTAGGGGCAGTGCAACACGCTCTTGCCCCAACGCTCGCCGATGCCGGCGATGTCGGGCAGGCCGTCCTGCACGCCGAATGAGAGCAGCAGCTTGTGTGTCGAGATTTTTTCCCCGCCGTGCAGCGACACCGTGAAGCCTCCGGCGCCGTCGGCGCTCGCGGCCACCACGCTGCCCTTGATGAACTCGACGGACGGATAGGCGAGCAGCTTGTCGCGCGCGCCGGCAATCATCTCCAGCGGCGGCGTGCCGTCCTGCCCGAAGAAGCCGTGCGACGCGGCGGCGAAGCGGTTGCGCGGCGTGCCCGCGTCGACGACGCACACGTTCCTGCGCGCGCGAGCCAGTTGCATTGCAGCGGAAAGGCCGGCAAAACTGCCGCCCACGATCAGAGCGTCATGGCGCATGTTCAATGTCCTTCTGCGTGAAGCCGCCGCCTGTCATGCGGCGGTGGAAGTCCCTGGAAAGATCGGCCAGCGTGATGCTGTTGAAGCGCTTCAGCAGCAGCGCCTCGGCGTCCTGGAAGGCGCCGTCGAGCGCCGCGTTCACGGCCTGCTCGACGATGCAGCCTGGGCTCTCGGTGCGGTTGCCCATGGCCAGCAGCGCGGGCGCGCCGACGGCGTTGTGCACGTCGCCCAGCGTCACCGCCGCCAGCGAGCACGACAGCACCCAGCCGCCGCCGTGGCCCTTGGCCGAACTGACGAAGCCCGCCTGCCGCAGGCCGGCCATGACACGGCGCACGACGACCGGGTTGGTGTGCATCGCGGCCGCCAGCGACTCGGACGTGACGGGGCCGTTCATCTCGGCCATGTGCAGCAGCACATGGAGAACGCCTGAAAGCCTGCTGTCTCGTTTCATGCAACATTATTAGTTGCATAAGTTTTCCATGGCATGCCGAAAGGTCTTCGGGAGTTCGGCATGCCGCGTCGCTTGCCGCGGCTCAGGCACGAGAATCGACCCCGCCATGACGCCCACACCGACCACCCTGCTCGACGCCGCCCTGCGCGGCGTGCTGCTGGCCTTGCTGCTCGTGCTCGCGCTGGTCCTCGGGCGCGACCGCCCTCGCCTGCCGGTCGCGCGTGCGGGCGCGCTGCTCGCGCTCGGCCTGTGCGTGCAGGCCATCGGCTCCGCGCCGCTGTTCGAAGCGCTCGTGCCGCGCGGGTGGCAGGCGCCCTTTGTCGCGGTCTCCGTCGGCAATGCCGTGCTGTTCTGGGTGTTCGTGCAAGCGCTGTTCGACGACGACTTCCGGCTGCAGCCGCTGCACGCCGCCGCGTGGTTCGCGGTGGCCGTGCTGGCGGCGCTCAATTGCGCGGTCGTGGCAGACAGCGCCTCGGTGCTCGCGCCGGTGACGATGGGCCTGCAGCGCGCGGTGCCGCTGGTGTTCGCGGTGCTGGCCGCGATGGCGGCGGCTTCGCAATGGCGGGCGGACCTGGTGGAGGGACGGCGCCGGCTGCGCGTGTTCATCGTGGTGGCGGGCGTCGGCTACAGCATCGGCATGCTGGCCGTGCGGCTGGTCTCGCCGCAGGGCCGGCTGTCGAGCCTGTCGGCGACGGCCGACGTGGCGATGCTGCTGCTGATCGTGGCCGTGGTGGCGTGGCGGATGGTGCGGCTGGCGGGGTCGGAGCTGTTTCCGGCTTCATGGGCGCCGGTTGCGATTCCGGCGATTCCGGCGCAAGAAGATGTCGCACCAGCCCCCGTCGCGCCTGCGGAACCCGAGCCCGAACAAGACCCCGACCCCGCCGAGGACCGCCTCGCGGAATCCTTGCGGCACGCCATGGCGGTGGAACATGCCTACCGCAGCGAAGACCTGAGCATCGCCAGCCTGGCCGCCCGGCTGTCGGTGCCGGAATACCGCCTGCGCCGCCTCATCAACCGGCGGCTTGGCCACCGCAACTTCAACGCCTTCGTCAACGGCCTCCGGCTGGCCGAGGCGATGGCGGCGCTGGCCGATTCTTCCAAACGCGAGCTGCCGGTGCTGACCATCGCCTTGACCGCAGGCTTCCAGTCCATCGGCCCGTTCAACCGCGCTTTCAAGGCGGCCACCGGCCTCACGCCCACCGAATTCCGCAGGCAGAAGCTGGCCGGATCCTGAAATCCCTGGCCGAAAACCGCACTTGCGGATTTCGGCAAGACGCGCCCGGCACGCCGCGGCATCGTCCGGGTCGGCGGGGGCATGGGCCTCCGATGACAAGGAGTTTTCGATGCGACGTTTGTATTTCATCTTCCTGTTGGCGCTGTGGTCCGGCTGGGCGCAAGCCTCGATGGGCCTGGCGGAACTCCCCGCCACGGCCGATGGGGATGGCCCGGTGACAGTGTTCTACCCGTCCGCCGATCCGGCCCGGCCAGCGCGGCGCGGGCGCTTCACGCTCGACGTGGCGCCGCAGGGCGCGCCGGTGCGCGGCAATGGCCGGCTGGTCGTCGTCTCGCACGGCTCGGGCGGCGCGCCGTGGGTGCATGCGGACCTGGCGCGCAGCCTCGTCGGCGCAGGGTTCATCGTCGCCATGCCGGAGCACAAAGCCGACAACTACAAGGACGACAGCAACCCCGGCCCCGACAGCTGGGCGATGCGCCCGGCCGAGGTGTCGCGCGCCATCGATGCGGTCGGGCGCGACGTGCGCTTCGCGCCGCTGCTGCGGCTCGACAGGGTCGGCATGTACGGCATGTCGGCCGGTGGCCACACCGCGCTCAGCCTGGGGGGCGGGCGCTGGTCGCCAGCCGCGTTCAAGCAGCATTGCGAGGCCGACCTCGAAGGCGATTTCCAGTCCTGCGTGGGCCTGATCACGCGGCTGACCGGGAGCTGGCTCGACGGCGTCCGGAAATGGGGCGCGCTGCTGGTGATCCGCCATCGCTTCGACGACGCCACGCCGCGCGAATACGCCGACCCGCGCATCGCGGCCATCGTGGCGGGCGTGCCCTCTTCCGCCGATTTCGACATGACCTCGCTCGCGGCGCCGCGTGTCCCACTCGGCCTGATCACCGCCAGGCAGGACCGCTGGCTGATCCCGCGCTTCCACAGCGACCGGGTGCTTGCGGCCTGCCTGCCGCGCTGCGAGCTGATCGCGGACATGCCGACCGGCGGGCACGGTTCGCTGCTGTCTCCGCTACCGCCGGACCTCACGGGACTGGTCGGCGACATGCTCAATGACCCGCCGGGTTTCGACCGGGCCAGCGCGTTACAGGAAGTTAACCAGAAGACAGCGGTCTTCTTCAGCACCCATCTGCTGCCATGATTAGCACCGCGGGGGCAACGTTCGAGCCTCCTGTTTCGCCGACAGCCAGTTCCCACACGCGTGGGCGACTGTCGCGCACATGGCGACAAAGACCGGCCCGGCGATGGTTGCACCCGAGCCGACCGAACCCCGGTCGGTTCTTGAAACCGTGACCATGCTACGAAAGGAACAGTCACCCATGAAGCAACAGCAACACAACCGCATCTTCCTCGGCGCCCTGCTCGCAGGCCTCCTGGCCATCGGCGGCGCAGCCCAGGCGCAAGGCGTCGGGGTCGGCGTGGGAGTCAATGCAGACGTGAACACCTCGGGCTCCGCAGGCGCAGGGTCCACACATGGCGGTGCCGCGGCACGCACAGGTGCAGCCGCAGGCGCGAACACGAATGCCGGTGCTGCCACGTCCGACACGGCCGGCAGCGCGACAGGCGGCGTGGGCAACGCCGTCGGTGGCGTGCTGGGCGGTGCCACGGGCGCCGTCGGCGGTGCCACGAATGCGGCGGGCGGCGTAACGAACACCGTCGGCGGCACGCTGAATGGCGCGACCGGCGCCGTGGGCTCGGCCACCAATGCCGTGAAACCTGCGGGCGTTGGCGCAAAGGCGAGCGGCAAGGCCCAGGGCTCGGGCGCCGTCGACATCAAGAAGTAATCCGCCGGCCCAGGCCGGACAAAAGCCCGCAGCGCTCGCGCGTTGCGGGCTTTTTTTTGGGCGAACGCCTCAGCCGGCCGGCTTGAGCTTGAACAGGCTCGTGACCGCCACGTCGAGCACCATCAGCTCGCGCTGGTTGAAGAGCCGCCAGTGCCAGCGCAGGATGCCGAGCGTCGGGCGCTTTTCGGAGCGGCGCACCTCGGTCACGTCGGCCACCAGCCGCAGCGCATCGCCTGGCCGCACGGGATTCGGCCAACGCACGTGGTCAAGCCCGGGCGAGGCGAACGATTCGGAACCGGCAAGTGCTGCGTCGACGGCCAGCCGCATCGCGATCGAGCACGTGTGCCAGCCGCTGGCGATCAGCCCGCCGAAGGAGCTGTCGGCCGCCGCCTCGGCATCCGTGTGGAACCACTGCGGGTCGTAGGCCCGTGCGAACTGCAGCAGTTCCGCTTCGGTGAGCACATAGGGCCCGGCCTCGATGACCTGGCCCGCGTGGAAGTCGGCGAACTTCATCCGCCGCAGCCTAGTACGTCTCGAGGTGCAGGCGGCCTTCGCGCTTCAAGGCGGCGCCGACCGTGTCCCAATCGAGCCCCGCTTCCTTCGCCACGTCGCGCAGTGCGAGCACCACGCCTTCTTCCATGCTCTTCAGGCCGCACACATAAAAGTGGCTCGCGCCATCTTTCAGCAGCGCGGCCAGGTCGGCGGCACGCTCGCGCATCAGGTCCTGCACGTAGCGCTTGGGGCTTCCCGGCGTGCGCGAGAACGCGAGGTTGATGTCGATGAAGTCCTTGGGCAGCGACTGCAGCGGACCGAAGTAAGGCAGCTCCTGCTGCGTGCGCGCGCCGAAGAACAGCATCAGCTTGCCGCCCTCGAACTTGCCGCTCTTGCGCAGGCGGCGGCGCCATTCGGTCATGGCGCGCATCGGGGCGCTGCCGGTGCCGGTGCAGATCATCACGATGTGTGACTTGGGGTGGTTCGGCATCAGGAACGACGAGCCGAAAGGCCCGACCACCTGCACCGTGTCGCCCACTTTCAGGTCGCACACGTAGTTGGAGCACACGCCGCGCACGGCGTCGCCCTGGTGGTCTTCGGTCACGCGCTTCACGGTGAGCGAGACGTTGTTGTAGCCGGGCCGCTCGCCGTTGCGCGGGCTGGCCACCGAGTACTGGCGCGCATGGTGGCGCTTGCCGATGGCATCGACACCCGGCGGCACGATGCCGATCGACTGGCCCTCCAGCACCGGGAACGGCACCGCGCCGAAGTCGAGCACGATGTGGTGGGTCTCGCTGTCGAAGCCCGCCTCAGTGCAGTTGAAGTTGCCGACCACCGTAGCGGTCGTCGGCGTCTTCGGCGGGAAGAGATTGGTGTACGCGTGCGCGGCCGACCAGGGCGGCACGGTGGCGCCGTATTGCGCCGAATTGAAGGCCGGCTCGATCGATTCGGCGGCCGCCTGGGCTTGCGTCTGGGCGGGCAAGGCGGCCGCGGGGTCGCCGGCCACTTCCGCGGACACGCCGGCGGCTTCGAGCTCTTCCGGCGAGAGTTCGGCGGGCAGCGATTCCCAGGTGAGCTGCTCTTCGATCGAGTACGCGCGCACCACCGGCATCGTGCGCCAGTTATCGATCGAGCCCGTCGGGCACGGCGAGATGCAGGCCATGCAGCCATTGCAGACGTCGGCCCGCACGACGTAGTTGTTGTCGTCGTGCGTGATCGCGTTGACGGGGCAGATGGCCTCGCAGGTGTTGCAGCGGATACAGATCTCGGGGTCGATCAGGTGCTGCTTGATGATCCCGGCTTCAACGGCCATGTCCATGTCTTTTTCTCCTTTCCCTCGCCCCTTGGGGAGAGGGTCAGGGTGAGGGGGCGGCTGCTTGTCGTGGGGACGCCGCCTACCCTCACCCCAGCCCTCTCCCCCCCAAGGGGAGAGGGAGTAATACCCCAATCAGCCGAACCGCACGTACTCGAAATCCACCGGCTGGCGGTTGATACCCATCACCGGCGGCGAGATCCAGCCGGCGAACTTGCCCGGCTCGACCACGCGGCCCATCAACGATGCCACGAAAGCGAAGTCTTCGGAACTCGGCAGCCATTCGTCGCGCTTGGCGGCCCATTCGATGTCGTTCACCACGCGGCCTTCGGGCGACATCTTGATGCCGGCAAGCGCGCCGATCTGGCGGTTGAACGCCTTGTGCGGCACAGTCAGGCGCGTCGGGATGCCGGCCTTCTCAAGCACCTTGTTCCAGCGGCCGACGCCGGCCACCGAGTCCTTGATGAAGTCGTCGCGCAGCACTTCGTTCAGCGCGTTGAGCATCGGCACGTCCTTCTCGACGAGCTGGCCTTCCTTCACCTCGAGCACCTTGTAGGTCTGGCCCTTGAGGATGTGGTCGTCGTCGCGCTTGCCTTCTTCGTAGCGGCCCTTCAGGCCCGAGCTGTAGAAGATGGCGGCGTTGCTCGACTGGTCGGCGCCGAACAGGTCGATGGTCACGCTGTAGTGGAAGTTCAGGTAGCGCTGGATGGTGCCCAGGTCGATGCATCCGGCAGCGCGGATCTTCTGCGCGTCGTCGGTCTTCAGCTCGTTCATCACCTGCGCGGTGCGCGCAATGACGCGCGACACGCCGCTCTCGCCCACGAACATGTGGTGCGCTTCTTCGGTCAGCATGAACTTCGTGGTGCGCGCCAGCGGGTCGAACGCACTCTCGGCCAGCGCGGCCAGCTGGAACTTGCCGTCGCGGTCGGTGAAGTAGGTGAACATGAAGAACGCGAGCCAGTCGGGCGTCTTCTCGTTGAATGCGCCCAGGATGCGCGGGTTGTTGGCGTCGCCCGAGGTGCGCTGCAGCAGCGCGTCGGCCTCCTCGCGGCCGTCGCGGCCGAAGTGCTTCTGCAGCAGGTAGACCATCGCCCAGAGGTGGCGGCCTTCTTCGACGTTGATCTGGAACAGGTTGCGCAGGTCGTACATCGACGGCGCCGTGAGGCCCAGGTGGCGCTGCTGCTCGACCGATGCGGGCTCGGTGTCGCCTTGCGTCACGATGATGCGGCGCAGGTTGGCGCGGTGCTCGCCGGGCACGTCCTGCCAGGCTTTCTCGCCCTTGTGGTCGCCGAAGTGGATCTCGCGGTTGGCGTCGCCCGGGTTCAGGAAGATGCCCCAGCGGTAGTCGCGCATCTTCACGTGGCCGAACTGGGCCCAGCCCTGCGGGTCGACGCTCACGGCCGTGCGCAGGTACACCTCGTGGTTGGTCGAGCCCTCGGGGCCCACGTCGTCCCACCAGTTGATGAAGTTGGGCTGCCAGCCTTCGAGCGCGCGCTGCAGCGTGCGGTCTTCGCCGAGGTTGACGTTGTTGGGGATCTTCTCGCTGTAGTTGATCGTGCTCATCGCTGTTCCTTGGGTTGTTCAGGCTGCCAGTTCAAACGCGGTTCATGTCGAAACCGGCCTTCTCGCCGGTGCCATAGACCTTCAGTGCGCCCTTTTCGCCAACGGCGTTGGGGCGGTTGAAGATCCAGTTCTGCCAGGCGGTGAGCCGGCCGAAGATGCGGGTGGCCATGTTCTCCTTGCTCGCGAAGCGCAGATTGGCTTCGAGGCCGGTGAGCGCGTCGGGCGACATGGCGGCGCGCTCCTCGATGGCGATGCGGATCTCGTCGTCCCAGTCGATGTCGTCGGGCGCGGCGGTGACGAGGCCGAGCTTCAGCGCCTCGTCGGCGTCGAGCGGCTTGCCGGCGGCGGTGCGCGCGGCCTCGAGCGGCGCGGCCTCTTCGTAGAAGCGGCGCTGCAGACGGCTCTGGTCGTTCACCATCGGGAAGAAGCCGAAGTTGAATTCGTTCAGCACGAGCTTCGGTGCGCGCTCGGCGTCGTCGGGCAGCGCGAGCATGTAGGTGCGGTCGGCTGCGAAGGCCAACTCGGCCAGCGTACCGGCGAAGCACGAGCCGGCCTCGACCAGCGCGAACAGGCTGCGCGACGACACATCGAGGCGCGCCAGCGTGCGGCGCAGCGCGCCGATGGTTTCGCGCACCAGCCAGTGGTCCTTGTTGGCGAGCATCACGGCGTCGGATGCGAGCACGGCCTGCGCGTCGCCCTCGGTCTTGAGCAGCCAGGTGCCGATGTCGAGCTCGTTGGTGCGCAGGTTGAGGATGGCGTCGTCGAGTTCGCGGCACATCGCGAGCGGCCACCAGGCGGCACCCGCAGCCTCGATGGCGGCGATGTCGGCCGGCTGCGCGCCGGTGGGCGCCTTGATGGTGATCGTGGCGGTGCGCTTGCTGCGGTCGATCTGCACGTTGACGTTCGAATACGCGATGCCGTCGGCGCTGTCGGTACGTTCCAGGCGGGTCAGGGCCACGCCCTTGGCGTTGGCGGGGCGATCGCTGCCGGCCGCGAGTTGCGAGGCGCGCTCCTGCACCGCGGCGGCGAACTGCGCGGGCTTGGCCACCGCGTCGACCAGGCGCCAGTCGACCGCGCGCTGGCCGCGCACGCCTTCGACGCTGGTGCAGAAGATGTCGGCCAGGTCATGGCGCACGTGGCGCTTGTCGGTGACGCGGGTCAGGCCGCCGGTGCCGGGCAGCACGCCGAGCAGCGGCACTTCGGGCAGCGAGACAGCGGAGGAGCGGTCGTCCACCAGCAGGATCTCGTCGCAGGCCAGCGCCAGTTCGTAGCCGCCGCCGGCGCAGGCGCCGTTCACGGCCGCGAGGAACTTGAGGCCCGAGTGCTTCGACGTGTCTTCGATGCCGTTGCGCGTTTCGTTGGTGAACTTGCAGAAGTTGACCTTCCAGGCATGGCCCGAAACGCCGAGCATGAAGATGTTGGCGCCCGAACAGAAGATGCGGTCCTTGCCGCTGGTGACGATCACGCTGCGCACTTCGGGGTGTTCGAAGCGCACGCGGTTGAGCGCGTCGTTCAGCTCGATGTCCACGCCGAGGTCGTAGCTGTTGAGCTTGAGCTTGTAGCCGGGGCGGATGCCGCCGTCTTCCGCGATGTCGAGCACGAGGCGCGCGATGGCGCCGTCGAAGCTCAGGGACCAGTGGCGGTATTCGCCGGGTGCCGTGCGGTAGTCGACGCGCGGGGGCGCCTGGAGCGTGGTGGTGTCGGTCATGCGGAAGTCTCCTGTGGGGCTGTGTTCGGAAACCGTGAACAGGAAAGATAATGCACTTTCTTGCTCCGATGACATGCATCATGCTGCATGCATATGGCCAAGTCAATCCCTGTTGTGCTTTTTTTCAGATTCGGGGCGCGTGCACAGGCCGCCGGGTACTCCCCTGCGCGAATGTCCCCCGCTTCGCTCCTCCTTTATTTCGCTGCGGGGAGCACTGAACGATCACGCCGATGCGGGGGCCTTTTTCGCGAAATAAAGGAGGAGCGAAGCGGGGGACATTCGCGAAAAAGGTCACCGCGTCGGCGTGATCACGCCCTGAACACCGTCGACGTGAGCGCGCCCCGAAGACTCAGCTCAAGCGCCCAGCCCCATCGATTGGCGGGTCGCGGCCCGCAGCGCCTGGAAGCTTTGCGCCAGCGTCTTGCCGCTGGTGTCCACCGACAGGTCGGCCTTCGAATAGAAGGCGGCACGGCCGTTCAGGATGCGGCGCAAATCTTCCATCGCTTCCTTGCTCGCGGCCATCGGGCGGGTGTCGCCCTGCGCGGCCACGCGGCCCATGTGCTCCTCGGGCGCGGCCTGCAGCCACACGGTGGTGCAGTGCGCGAGCAGTTCGTTGAAGGTGGCCGGGTCGGAGACGATGCCACCCGGCGTGGCGATCACCACCTCGCTGTAGATCTGCACCGCCTCTTCCAGCGCGCGGCGCTCGTAACGGCGGTAGGCGTTGGTGCCGTACAGGTCGTGGATCTCGCGCACGCTGCAGCCTGCGAGCTTCTCGATCTCGCGGCTCAACTCGATGAACGGGATATCGAGGTCTTCGGCCAGCATCTGCCCCAGCGTCGATTTGCCCGCGCCGCGCAGGCCCACGAGCGCGATGCGGCGGTGCCGGGCCGGATCGACCGAGGCCGTGCCCAGCAATTCCCCCAGCGCCACGCGCACACGGCGCAGGTCGGCCTCGCTGCGGTTCTCGAGCAGCTCGCGGATCAGCAGCCACTCGGGCGAGCTGGTCGTGACGTCGCCCACCAGCTCGGCCAGCGAGCAGTGCAGTGCGCCGGCGACCTGCTGCAGCACGAGGATCGACGCGTTGCCGATGCCGTATTCGAGATTGGCGAGGTGGCGCTCCGACACCTCGGCTGCGACGGCCACGGCCTTGCGCGTGAGGCCGCGCTGCGCGCGCAGGTTGCGCACCCGATCGCCCAATGCCGCCAGCAGCGGGTTCTTCGCAGCCTCTCCTGCAGGCGCAGCGCCGTTGCCGGGGCCGCCACTTTCCGGCGCGGTGGCCAGCACCGCGTCTACATGCTCATTCATGCAATTCCTCGTACTTCGCCGGAATTGTGCGCGCTCAGGGTAAACACCATAGATGCACTATATTGCTTGACACTCATTGAGTCGATGCTTATTGTTCGGCCACACGCAAGATACTGCACACAAAGCAATCCTGCAAGGTAGTTCAAAAGTTCGAGGCCCCACGATGTCCGACCGAAGCACCGCCGCCACAGGCAAGGAAGCATTTCACCAGCTGATTGCAGGCTTGACCGCCGAGATCGCCGGCAGGCCGCTCGACAGCGCGCTCGACCAGTGGCTCAACGCCACCCACGGTGCAGGCAGCGCCCGCTTCGAGCAGTTGCGCCAGGCCTGCATCGGCGGCGTCGCCGAAGGCTGGCTGTGCGAGCGCGAGGGCGGCGGCATCCGATACGGCCGCGTCTTCAAGGCCGAGGACGCGCTGCACCGCTTCTCGGTCGACGTGGTCGACATGCAGGACATCGCCGGGCCGCACCACACGCATCCGAACGGCGAGATCGACCTGATCATGCCGCTGGACGACCACCCCGCCACCTTCGACGGACGGCCTGCCGGCTGGTGCGTCTACGGCCCGGGCACCGCACATCGCCCGACCGTGGCCCAGGGCCGCGCGCTCGTCCTCTACCTGCTGCCCGAAGGGCAGATCAAGTTCTCCTGATGACCGAACTCCTCCAAAACCACATCGCCGGCCGCTGGCAAAGCGGATCGGGCGCCGGCACGCCCCTGGTCGACCCGGTGCTGGGCACCGAGCTCGCACGCGTCGACGCCACCGGCCTCGACCTGCCCGAAGCCTTCGCGTTCGCACGCGAACAGGGCGGCAATGCATTGCGCGCCCTCACCTACCGCCAGCGTGCCGGGCTGCTCGCAGCCATCGTGAAAGTGCTGCAGGCCAACCGCGATGCCTATTACGACATCGCAACCGCCAACTCCGGCACCGTGAAGAACGACTCGGCCGTCGACATCGATGGCGCGATCTTCACCATCGGCCAGTACGCCAAGTGGGGCGACGGCCTCGGCGACGTGCGTGCGCTGCGCGATGGCGACGCGGTCAAGCTCGGCAAGGAGCCGGTATTCCAGTCGCAGCACCTGCAGGTGCCGACGCATGGCGTGGCGCTGTTCATCAACGCCTTCAACTTCCCGTCGTGGGGCTTGTGGGAAAAGGCCGCGCCCGCACTGCTGTCGGGCGTGCCCGTGATCGTGAAGCCCGCCACGGCCACCGCCTGGCTCACGCAGCGCATGGTGAAAGACGTGGTCGATGCGGGCGTGCTGCCCGCGGGCGCACTCTCCATCGTCTGCGGCAGCTCGGCCGGATTGATGGATGCGCTGCAACCTTTCGACGTGGCTTCGTTCACCGGCTCGGCAGAGACGGCCGCGGTGATCCGCTCGCACCCCGCAGTGGCCGAACGATCGGTGCGCGTGAACATCGAGGCCGACAGCCTCAACAGCGCCCTGCTGCTGCCCGGCAGCGCGCCCGGCAGCGAGGCCTTCAACCTGCTCGTGCGCGAAGTGGTGCGCGAGATGACGGTCAAGTCGGGCCAGAAGTGCACCGCCATCCGCCGCATCCTGGTGCCGGCCGAGGTGTACGACGCCGCGGCCGAAGCCATCGGCGCCAAGCTCGCGAGCATCACGGTGGGCAATCCGCGCAACGAGAGCGTGCGCATGGGCTCGCTCGTGAGCCGCGCACAGCTGAATGCGGTGCGCGACGGCCTCGACGCGCTGGCCACGCAGACCACCGTGCTGCACGACAGCCGCAACAAGCCGCTGATCGATGCCGACCCGAAGGTCGCCGCCTGCATCGGGCCCGTGCTGCTGGGCGCGCGCGACGCCGATGCGGCGCAGCGCGTGCACGATGTGGAAGTGTTCGGGCCGGTGGCCACGCTGCTGCCGTACCGAGATCTCGCGCACGGCATCGCACTTGCGCACCGCGGCCAGGGCTCGCTCGTGACCTCCCTGTATGGCAGCGACGACGCCGCGCTGGCGCAAGCCGCGCTGTCCGTCGCGCCGAGCCATGGCCGCGTGCACGTCGTCACCCCCGAAGTGGCGCAGGCACACACGGGCCACGGCAACGTGATGCCGATGTCGCTGCACGGCGGCCCCGGCCGCGCGGGTGGCGGCGCCGAGCTCGGCGGCCTGCGCGCGCTCGATTTCTATCACCGCCGCAGCGCGGTGCAGGCAAGCCCCGGCGTGCTCGCCGCGCTCGGCCTCTAGAACGAGAAACACGGCCGAAGGAGACAAGACCATGACCCTGCCCACACGATTCAACTTCGCCGAGCATCTGTTCGCCCTCAACC
This sequence comes from Variovorax sp. Root411, assembly GCF_001425205.1. GTDB lineage: Bacteria > Pseudomonadota > Gammaproteobacteria > Burkholderiales > Burkholderiaceae_C > Variovorax. Next base: position 487,147 of record NZ_LMDW01000015.1, on the reverse strand, counting down.
GCGGCCGCGCCGATCGCACCGCCTACATCGACGACCGCGGCACGCTGAGCTACGGCCAGCTCGAAGACCGCGCGCGCCGCCTCGCCGCCGCGTTGAAGGCGGCAGGCATCCGCCGCGAAGAGCGCGTGCTGCTGCTGATGCTCGACGGCAACGACTGGCCGGTGAGCTTTCTCGGCTGCCTCTATGCCGGCGTGGTGCCGGTCGCCGTCAACACGCTGCTCACGCCCGACGACTACGCCTACATGCTCGATCACAGCCGCGCGCAGGCCGTGCTGGTGTCCGGCGCGCTGCTGCCGACGCTGCAGCAGGCGATGGCGCGCGGCGGCCATGAAGTGCAGACGCTGATCGTGTCGCAGCGCACGGGCGCACTGCCCGACAGCGCCACGGAATTCGATGCCGCCCTCGCCGCCGCCCCGCCCCTGGCATCGCCCGCGGCGACCGCCTCCGACGACCCCGGCTTCTGGCTCTACTCCTCCGGCTCCACCGGCAAGCCCAAGGGCACGGTCCACACGCACGCCAACCTGTGGTGGACGGCCGAGCTCTACGGCAAGCCCGTGCTCGGCCTCACCGAGAACGACGTGTGCTTCTCGGCCGCCAAGATGTACTTCGCATACGGCCTCGGCAATGCGCTGACCTTCCCGTTGTCGGTCGGAGCGACTGTGGTGCTGATGGCCGAACGGCCCACGCCAGACGCCACCTTCCGCCGCTGGACCGAGCACAAACCGACCGTGTTCTTCGGCGCGCCCACCGGCTTCGCGGGCATGCTCGCTTCGCCCAAGCTGCCGGCGCGCGAGGCCGTCGCGCTGCGCATGTGCTCTTCGGCCGGCGAGGCCTTGCCCGGAGAGATCGCGCAGCGCTTCAAGGCGCACTTCGGCTGCGAGATCATCGACGGCATCGGCTCGACAGAGATGCTGCACATCTTCATCTCCAACCGCCCCGGTGACGTGCGCTACGGCACCACCGGCCGGCCGGTGGAGGGCTACGAGGTCGAGCTGCGCGGCGAGGACGGCCGCCCCGTGCCCGACGGCGAGGTGGGCGACCTCTACATCCGCGGCCCGAGTTCGGCGCTGATGTACTGGAACAACCGCGAGAAGTCGCGCGAGACCTTCCAAGGCGGCTGGACCAAGAGCGGCGACAAGTACACGCGCGACGCCGACGGCTACTACACCTACGCCGGGCGCAGCGACGACATGCTGAAGGTCAGCGGCATCTACGTGTCACCGTTCGAGGTCGAGGCCACGCTGATGCAGCACCCGGCGGTGCTGGAAGCCGCAGTGATCGGCAAGGAGGACGCCGAAGGGCTGACGAAGACCAAGGCCTTCGTCGTTCTGAAGGACGGCGCCGCGGTGACCGAGGAAGAGCTGAAGGCCTTCGTGAAGGAGCGCCTCGCGCCGTACAAGTACCCGCGGTTTCTGGAGTTCGTGCAGGAGTTGCCGAAGACGGCGACGGGGAAGATTCAGCGGTTCAGGCTGCGCGAGAAAGAAAAGCAGGCATGACGCGCGCCCGGTCTTTTTCTTTCTCCCTCCCCTCCCGGGGGAGGGGAGGGGTGGGGGCAAGCGGCTTTCGGACAAGCACGGCCTTTGCCAACGCCGCGAGCCCCCATCCCAGCCTTCCCCCAGAGGGGGAAGGAGCAATGCGATGAGCCCCGACTTCGCCACCATCGACTGGCGCGGCCGCCCCGTGCAGATCGAGTGCCAATGGATCGCCCCCGAGCGCACCGACGGCCCGCTCATCGTCTTCCTCCACGAAGGCCTCGGCTCCATCGCCATGTGGAAGGACTTCCCCGCGCGAGTCTGCGAAGCCGCCAGTGCCCGCGGCCTCGTCTTCTCGCGCCCCGGTTATGGCCGCTCCACCCCGCGCGCCAACGACGAGATCTGGGACGTCGACTTCATGCATCGCCAGGCACATGAAGTGCTGCCCGCCCTCTTCGCCGCCCTGAACCTCGACGACGAGAAACCCTGGCTCTTCGGCCACAGCGACGGCGCCTCGATCTCGCTGCTGTATGCGGCGCGCTTCCCCGAGCGCGTGGCCGGCCTGGTGGTGCTGGCGCCGCACATCTTCGTCGAGGACGTGACCCTGGCCAACATCGAGCAGGCCCGGCTGGCCTACCTGGAGACCGACCTGCCGAAGAAGCTGGGCCGCTATCACGACGACGCCGATTCGGCCTTCTGGGGCTGGAACCGCGTCTGGCTCCATCCGCCTTTCAGGCAATGGAACATCGAGGCCGAACTCGATGGCATCCATTGCCCGGTTCTTGCTATCCAGGGCATCGACGACGAGTACGGCACACTCGCGCAGATTCGCGGCATCGCCAGGCGCGTGCCGGGCACCGAGCTGCTGGAGCTGCCTGACTGCGGGCATTCCCCGCATCGCGACCAGCCCGAAAAAGCGATAGTGGCGACCGTTTCATTCGTGGAGGACCGGAACTCCCGGTCAGGGAAAACTCGTGTTTGAGAGATAAATGATTTACCCTTAAAGTATCTGCGCCAGCGGCAGCGCGTCGTGAAGACACGCGCCCCAACCCGTCGTCCCCGTCTTCAAGCCTTTCCCCTTTCATTTCAATACCGCGCCAGGAGATCACCATGAGCACCCGCATCGCCCGCACCACCCTGACGGCCCTCGCACTGGCCTGCATCGCCACGCTGGGCCACGCCCAGCAAGGCAAGCTCAAGGTCGGCCTGATGCTGCCCTACAGCGGCACCTACACCGCCCTGGGCGTGGCCATCGAGAACGGCTTCAAGCTCTACGTGGACGAGCACGGCGGCAAGCTCGCCGGCCGCGAGATCGAATACTTCAAGGTCGACGACGAGTCCGACCCCGCCAAGGCCACCGACAACGTCAACAAGCTCATCAAGCGCGACAACGTCGACGTGATCGTGGGCACCGTGCACTCGGGTGTCGCCATGGCCATGGCCAAGGCCGCGAAGGAAAGCGGCACCGTGCTGATCGTGCCCAACGCCGGTGCCGACGCGGTGACCGGCCCGATGTGCGCGCCCAACATCTTCCGCAGCTCGTTCAGCAACTGGCAGCCGGCCTACGCCATGGGCGAAGTGGCGGCCAAGCAGCAGGGCAAGAAGAAGGCGATGACCATCACCTGGAAATACGCGGCCGGCGACGAGTCGGTGGCAGGCTTCAAGGAAGGCTTCGAGAAGAACGGCGGCAAAGTCGACAAGCAGCTCACGCTGCCCTTCCCCAACGTGGAATTCCAGGCGCTGCTGACCGAGATCGCGGCGGCCAAGCCCGATGCGGTGTACGCCTTCTTCGCGGGCGGCGGCGCGGTGAAGTTCGTCAAGGACTACCAGGCCGCGGGCCTGAACAAGACCATTCCGCTGTACGGCCCGGGCTTCCTGACCGACGGCACGCTCGACGCACAGGGCGACTCCGCGCAGGGCATGCTGACCACGCTGCACTACGCTGACGGCCTGAACACGGCGCGCGACAACGCTTTCCGCGTCGGCTATGCCAAGGCCTTCAAGCTGCAGCCCGACGTGTATGCGGTGCAGGGCTACGACGCGGCGCAGATGCTGGGCGTGGGCCTGAACGCCACCAAGGGCGACATCTCGAAGAAGGCCGAGTTCACGGCCGCCATCGAGAAGGCGAAGATCGACAGCCCGCGCGGCACCTTCACCGTGAGCAAGTCGCACAACCCGGTGCAGGACATCTACCTGCGCAAGGTGGAGGGCAAGGAGAACAAGCTGGTGAGCACCGCGATCAAGGGCCTCGCCGATCCCGCCCGCGGCTGCAGGATGTGACCCACCCCCGTCCCTCGCTCACTTCGTGTAGCTCGACTCCCCCCTCAAGGGGGCGACACCTGCGGCCCGGCAAAGCCGGTTCCGCGGTGTCTCACGAACATCGCGGGCGCTTTGCGCCACGCTCCCTTCACGGTCTTACCGGGATGATTTCAACGTGGATTTCGGAACCTTCTTGGTCCAGTGCCTGAACTCGGTTCAGTACGGACTTCTGCTCTTCCTGGTGGCCTCGGGGCTGACGCTGATCTTCGGGATCATGGGCGTCATCAACCTCGCCCATGGCAGCTTCTACATGATCGGCGCGTACATGGCGTTCGCGCTCGCGCCGCTGTTCGGCGACCAGTTCCTGCTGATGCTGGTGGCCGGCGTGGTGCTGGCGGCCGTGTTCGGCTACCTGCTCGAATGGGCCTTCTTCAGTTATCTCTACCAGCGCGACCACCTGCAGCAGGTGCTGATGACCTACGGACTGATCCTGGTGTTCGAGGAGCTGCGCTCCATCCTTGTGGGCAACGACGTGCACGGCGTGAAGGTGCCGGCATGGCTCGACGGCAGCTTCGCGCTGGGCAACGTCATGAGCTACCCGTGGTATCGCCTCTTCGCCTCGGCCGCCTGCATCGTGCTGGCCGTGGCGCTGTACTGGGTGGTCAACCGTACGCGGCTGGGCATGATGATCCGTGCCGGTGCGAGCAACCGCGACATGGTGCGCGGCCTGGGCATCGACGTGAAGCGTCTCTACCGCATCGTGTTCGCGGCCGGCGTGGCGCTGGCGGCGCTGGCCGGCATGATCGCGGCGCCGATGTCCTCGGTGTACCCGAACATGGGTGCGAGCGTGCTCATCATCTGCTTCGTGCTGGTGGTGATCGGCGGCATCGGCTCGATCACGGGCGCGCTGGTGGCTTCGCTGCTGGTGGGCTTCGTCGACACCTTCGGCAAGGTGTTCTTCGCGGACCTGAGCGGCATCGGCATCTACCTGCTGATGGCCATCGTGCTGATATGGAAGCCCGAGGGGCTGATGGGGAGGCGGCCATGAAGAAGACCGCTTTCCTCGTGCCGGTGCTGTGCGCCGTGCTCATCGGCGTGGCGGGCCCGTTCATGGGCAACTACGTTTCCGACTTCGTCGTGAAGATCATGATCCTGTCGATCTTCGCGCTGAGCCTCGAACTGCTGGTCGGCATGACCGGCCTCGTGAGCCTGGGCCATGCGGCGTTCTACGGCATCGGCGCGTACGTCACCGTGCTCGCTTCAGGCAGCGAAGGCGGCAACTTCGCGCTGCTGCTGCCGCTGGCCATGGCTGCGGCGGCGCTGTATGCGCTGTTCGTCGGTGCATTGAGCCTGCGCACGCGCGGCGTGTACTTCATCATGGTGACGCTGGCGTTTGCGCAAATGGCCTTCTTCGTGTTCCACGACACCAAGGTCGGCGGCGGCAGCGACGGCATCTACATGTACGTGCGGCCAGCCCTCGGCGCACTCGACCTGGAGAACCGCACGGTGCTGTTCTACGTGGTGCTGGGGTCGCTGGTGTTCACCTACGGGCTGCTGGCGCTCATCCGCCGCTCGCGCTTCGGCGCGGCGCTGGCAGGTATCCGGGTGAACGAGCAGCGCATGCGCGCCGCGGGGTTCTCGGTGTATGCCTACAAGCTCGCGGCCTTCGTGCTGGCGGGTGCATTGGCCGGGCTCGCCGGCTTCCTGCTGGCCTCGCGCGACGGCGTGGTCAACCCCGAGCTGATGGCCTGGCACAACTCGGGCGAGGTGCTGTTGATGGTGATCCTCGGCGGCCTCGGCCATCTGCGCGGCGCGGTGATCGGCGCGATCGCGTTCACGCTGCTGAAGGAAATCTTCTCGACGCATGCGGTGATGGGCCCGATGGCGGACCACTGGCAGCTGACACTGGGCCTGACGATCATCGTGTTCGTGGCGCTGCTGCCAAAAGGTTTGATCGGGCTTGTGAAGCGCCTGTCGCCGAAGGAGGCTGCATGACCCCGCATTTCTCCCTCCCCTCCCGGGGGAGGGCCGGGGTGGGGGCCAGCGGCCTCCAACGCCGCGCGGCAGCAAGGGCCGCGTGCCCCCATCCCGACCTTCCCCCGGAAGGGGAAGGAGCAACACCATGAACGCAGCACTGCTCTCCGTCGAAAAGCTCACCCGCCGCTTCGGCGGCCTCACCGCCGTCAACGCTGTCACGCTCGACCTGCACGTCGGCGAAGTCCATGCGGTGATCGGCACCAACGGCGCCGGCAAGTCGACGCTGATCAATATGCTTTCCGGCGAGCTCGACGCCTCCGAAGGCCGCATCTCGCTCGATGGCGTGGACATCACCGGCCGCGCCCAGTCGAAGCGCGCACGCGACGGCGTGGGCCGCAGCTACCAGCGCACCACCATCTTCCCGGAGTTCAGCGTGCACGAGAACTGCCGGCTCGCCGCGCAGGCCGCCACGCCCAGGCCCTGGGCCTTCTGGCAGCCGTCGCAGGACTGCGCCACCAGCAACGCCTCGGCCGACGCGGCACTCGAAGCCGCCGGCCTCGCCCACGAAGCGCACCGCGTCGCCGGCACCATGAGCCACGGCGCGCAGCGCCAGCTCGAGGTGGCGATGTGCCTGGCCACCAACCCGCGCGTGCTGCTGCTCGACGAGCCGCTCGCCGGCATGGGCGCGGAAGAAACCGACCGCATGCTCACGCTGCTCGCGCGGCTGAAGGCCACGCACGCCATCCTGCTGGTGGAGCACGACATGGACGCGGTGTTCCGCATTGCCGACCGTATCACCGTGATGGTGAACGGCACGGTCATCGCGACCGGCAATCCGCAGGAGATCCGCGAGAACCCCGAAGTGCGCACGGCCTACCTCGGCGAGGAACACCACTGATGCTGATCGTTCGCGACCTCAACACCTACTACGGCAACAGCCACATCCTGCGCGGCGTGCACGCCGGCATTCCCACGGCCACTTCGGTCGGCCTGCTCGGGCGCAACGGCATGGGCAAGACCACGCTGATCCGCACGATGATGGGCTACGTGCGCCCCGCCTCGGGCGAAGTGCAGGTCGACGGCCGCACCGTCACCGGCCTGCCGCCCGAGAAGATGGCACGCCTGGGCATCGGCTACGTGCCCGAAGGGCGCGGCATCTTCCCCAACCTGTCGGTGCGCGAGAACCTCGTGATGAGCGAGCGCGCCGGCATCGACGGTCGGCGCAACTGGACCTTCGACCGCGTGATGGCCACCTTTCCGCGCCTGTCGGAGCGGCTGTCGCACGGCGGCCAGCAGCTGTCGGGCGGCGAGCAGCAGATGCTCTCCATCGGCCGCGCGCTGATGACCAACCCGCGCCTGCTGATCCTCGACGAGGCCACCGAAGGCTTGGCGCCGCTGATCGTGGCCGAGATCTGGCGCGTGATCGGCGAGATCCGCGCGACCGGCATCGCGACGCTGATCGTCGACCGTGACTACCGCAAGGTGCTCGCGCACACCGACCTCGCGGTGGTGATGGAGAAGGGACAGATCGTGCGGCATGGGGCCTCGGCGGATCTGCTCGCCGAGCCGCAGGCGCTGGAGGAATTGCTGGGCGTGTAAGGCACAGGGGCTGGCGCTACTCGATGAAGCGCCGCAGCCCTTCGAGATTGATCACGGTGACCCCGCCGTACTCGATCCGCAGGAACCCCGCCTCCTTCAACCGGTTCAACGCCGCATTGCACCGCTGACGCGACACGCCCGAGAGGTTGGCGATCTCCTCCTGCGAAGCCTGCAGGTGCGGTTCGCTCCCCGGATGCAGCCACGGGTGGAACAGCCCCGCGAGCGCGCGCGCCACCTGGCTGTCGGTGTCGAGCAGCCGGTGCGCCGCGTAGTTGCCCATGAACCAGTGCAGCCGCTCGTTGATCTGCTGCAGCAGGAAGTGGTCGAAGCCGCGCTGCGTGCGGTGCAGCCACTCGAAAGTCTCTACCGGCAGCTGCGCCACGCGGCTCGGCCGCAGCGCGATGATGTCGGCCGAGCGCGGCATGGCGCGCAGCAGCGTGCCTTCGCCGAACCAGCTGCCGACCGACAGGCCGCCAAAGGTCACCGAGCGCCCGTCGCTCGAGGTCATCGACCACTTGAGCAGCCCTTCGAGCGTGCCGTACCAGTGGGCCGGCGTGTCGCCGCGCCGGCACAGCGCGGCGCCGGCTGCCACTTCGACCTCGCGCATCTCGTCGAGCACGCGCTCGCCCGCCGCCACGTCGAGCAGCGGGAACCAGGCCGAGCCTTGCAGCAATTGCGCAATCGTCAGCGATGCCGCCTGGGGGGCCGGCTTCGTGGTGGGCATGAAATGAAAGCTCCTGAAGGCGCGGGTGCGTAAACCCTGAGCCCAAATGTCGTCGCGATGACTGAGTGTGCCCGCGCAGCCAAAAATAATAGCGCGCCCCCCATGAAAGACTCCAGGAGCCCCCGAGCATGTCGTCGAAGCGCAAAGTGATCGTGACCATCGCCCCCACCGGCGGCATGGCGCACAAGTCGCAGAACCCCCACCTGCCCACGCAGCCCGCCGAGATCGCCGCCGACGTGCTGCGCTGCTGGAACGCCGGCGCCAGCGTGGTGGCCATCCACGCGCGCCGCCCGGACGACGGCGCCACCTGCAACGCCGACGTGTACCGCGACATCAACAGCCGCATCCGCGCGCTCGGCAGCGACATCGTCATCAACAACTCCACCGGCGGTGGCGTGCACGGCGACATGGTGAAGCCGCTGGCCGGCGACCGCTGGGAAATCGCCTGGGAAGAACGCATCAAGGGCATGGACGCGGGCGCCGAGATGTGCACGCTCGACGCCACCACGCTCAACCTGAGCTTCGAGGGCAAGCAGATCCTGATGGACACGCCCATCACGCGCGGGCGCGAACTGGCCGCCGGCATGAAGGCGCGCGGCATCAAGCCCGAGTGGGAGGTGTTCAGCCCCACGCACATCCTGCAGGACACGACCACGCTGATCGAGGAAGGCCATGACGACGAGCCCTACTTCATCAACCTGGTGATGAACGTGCACCGCAACTTCCAGAACGCGATGCCGTATTCGCCGCGCAACCTGCAGATGATGGTCGACACGCTGCCCAAGGGCAGCATCTTCGGCGTGAGCGGCATCGGCATGTCGCAGCTCGAGGCCAACGTGGCGGCGCTGCTGCTGGGCGGCCATGCGCGCGTGGGGCTGGAGGACAACCTGTACTTCCGCCAAGGCGAGCTGGCCACCAACGTTCAGCTCACCGAGCGCATCGTGCGCGTGATCCGCGAGCTCGACATGGAAGTGGCGACGCCGGCCGAGGCAAGGCAAATCATGGGGCTGCCGCGCGCGGGCACGCCGCGGCCCGAGTTCGCGCTGGGCTGAACGGCACGACAACAATGAACGGAGACACGCACATGAACATTTTCCGCACCGCACTGGCCGTCGCGCTCGGCACCGCCTTCGCAACGGCCGCGTCGGCCCAGGTGTCCGACGACACCGTCCGCATCGGCTTCATCAGCGACATGTCCGGCATCTACCGCGACTACGACGGCCCGGCCGGCGCCGAGGCGATCCGCATGGCCATCGCCGACGTGGGCGGCGCCATCGGCGGCAGGAAGATCGAGCTGGTCACGGCCGACCACCAGAACAAGCCCGACATCGCCGCCGCCAAGGCGCGCGAATGGTTCGACGTGCAGAAGGTCGACATGTTGATCGGCGGCGTCAACTCCGGCGCGGCCATTGCCATGGCGGGCGTGGCGGCCGACAAGAAAAAGCCGTACTTCGTGGTTGGCTCGGGCGCGTCGAGCCTCACCAACGAGTACTGCTCGCCCTACACGGTGCACTACGCCTACGACACGGTGGCCATGGCACGCGGCACCGCGAGCGCCGTGGTCAAGGCCGGCGGCAAGAGTTGGTATTTCGTGGCGGCAGACTATGCCTTCGGCGCGGCGCTGCAGGCCGACGCCACCAAGACCGTGCAGGCCAGCGGCGGCACGGTGGCCGGCTCGGTCAAGCACCCGCTGGGCGCGAGCGATTTCTCGTCGTTCATGCTGCAGGCGCAGAACTCGAAGGCACAGGTGCTGGCACTCGCCAATGCGGGTGGCGACACGGTCAACGCGATCAAGTCGGCGGCGGAGTTCGGCCTGGCCAGGAACATGAAGCTCGCCGGCATGATCATCACCATCAACGACGTGCACGCGCTGGGCCTGAAGAGTTCGCAGGGCATGTACCTCACCGACAGCTGGTACTGGAACCAGAGTCCCGAGGCGCGCGAATGGGCGCGCCGCTTCTTCGACAAGCACAAGCGCATGCCCTCCTCCTTCCATGCCGGCGACTACTCGGCCGCGCTGCAGTACCTGCAGGCGGTGAAGGCAGCAGGCAGCGACGATGCCGACAAGGTGATGGCGCAATTGCGCAAGACGAAGTTCAATGACATGTTCGTCAAGGGCGGCTGGCTGCGCGAAGACGGGCTGATGGTGCACGACATGCACCTGATGCAGGTGAAGGCCCCGGCCGAATCGAAGGAGCCGTGGGACTACTACAAGGTGGTCGAGCCGATCCGCGGCGAGGCCGCATGGACGACGAAGGCGGAGAGCCGCTGCACGCGGTGGAAATCGGCATGAGCACATCCTTGATGAACATGAAGCGCGTGGCGGTGGTCGGCACCGGCGTGATCGGTGCGAGCTGGGCCGCGTACTTCCTGGCGCGCGGGCTCGACGTGAACGCAACCGATCCGTCGCCCGGCGCGGAAGAACGGCTGCGCGAAGCGGTGGCGCAGCACTGGCCGACGCTGGAGCGCTTCGGCCTGGCCGAGGGCGCTTCGATCGATCGCCTGCGCTTCCACGACAGCCTGGAAGACGCAGTGTCCGTGGCCGACTTCGTGCAGGAGAACGGCCCCGAGCGCATGGACTTCAAGATCGACCTGTTCCGCCGCATGGACGCGGCCGCGCCGCCGGAGACGATCCTCGCATCGAGCTCGTCGGGCCTGGCGATCAGCGGCGTGCAGTCGGGCTGCGCGCATCCGCAGCGCGTGGTGCTGGGGCATCCGTTCAATCCGCCGCACCTGATTCCCCTCGTCGAGGTCATCGGCGGCGAGAAGACGTCGGCAGAGGCCATCGAACGCACCATGGCGTTCTATGCCACCATCGGCAAGCGGCCAATCCATGTGAAGCGCGAGGTGAAAGGCCACATCGCGAACCGTCTGCAGGCGGCACTGTGGCGCGAGGCCTTTCACCTGGTGAACGAAGGCGTGGCGAGCGTGGCCGACATCGACACGGCCATCGCGCACGGCCCCGGCCTGCGCTGGGCGGTGATGGGGCCGTTCATGAACCTGCATCTCTCGGGCGGCGCAGGCGGCATCGAGCATGTGCTCGCGCATTTGGGCGGGCCGATCGAGGACTGGTGGAAGGACCTGGGCGCGCCGTCGATGACGGCCGAGCTCAAGCAGAAGGTGGCGCAAGGCGTGTCCGAGGAGTTGGGCACTCGACGCACGGCCGACCTCGAAGCCGCCCGCGACACCCTGCTGTTAGACCTGATTCGCGCCAAGGCTGACAGCGGCAAGCTCGACTAGATGAGGCTTTGCTGTGCATGGGGCGTCTTGTTCGGGGTGCGACCACGCCGACGGGGTACCTTGCTCCGGGGAGTACCCGGCGCCCTGGGCACGCGCCCCGAACAAAGTGCCATGGAACAAAAAAATGACTGACTTCCTACTCGATGAAAACCTGATCGCCCCGCCCCGCACCGTGCGCATCGACTTCGACGACGGCTCCTTCGCCTTGCGATCGCCAATGGCGCTGAAGCCCTATGCGCGCTGCATCGGCGAATGGATCGAGCGCTGGGCGCATGAGACACCCGACGCACTGGCCTTCGCCGAGCGCAACGAAACAGGCGAAGGCTGGCGCAAGCTCGACTACCGCGCGCTGCGTCACGCCGTGGGCGCCGTCGCCCAGGCGCTGCTCGACATGAACCTGCCGCCGGGCCAGCCGGTCGTGATCCTGTCGGACAACGCCATCGACCACGCGGTGCTGATGCTGGCCGCCATGCACATCGGCCGCACCGCATGCTCGTTGTCGAGTGCCTACTCGCGCATGGCGAAAGACCCGTCGCGGCTGCACGGCATGCTGCAGGCGCTGAAGCCGGGGCTGATCTACGCATCCGACGCCAAGGTGTACGGCGGCTCGCTCGCGGGCTGCGGCGTCGAGGCCGTCACGGTGTTCAGCCGCAACGCCGAGGCGCATCCCGGCGCGATGGCGTTCGGGCAGCTGCTCGCGGTGAAGGAAACGCCCGCCGTCATGCAGGCCTTCGCCGACGTGCTGCCCGACACGCACGCCAAGTACCTGCTGACCTCCGGCTCCACCGGCAAGCCCAAGGTGGTCATCAACACGCACCGCATGCTCTGCGCCAACCAGCAGATGATGGCGCAGACCTGGCGCTTCCTCATGCGAGAAGCGCCGGTGCTGGTCGACTGGCTGCCCTGGAGCCACACCTTCGGCGCAAACCACAACCTGAACATGGTGCTGTGCCACGGCGGCGCGCTCTACATCGACGAGGGCCGGCCCGCGCCGGGCCTGATCGAGAAGACCGTGCGCAACCTGCGCGAGGTGAAGCCCACGCTGCTGTTCAACGTGCCGCGCGGCTTCGACATGCTGCTGCCCTTTCTCGAAGCCGACGACGCGCTGGCCACCGAGGTGTTCTCGCGTTTGCGGCTGGCCTTCTACGCGGCGGCGGCGCTCGCGCCTTCCACCTGGCAGCGGCTCGAAGCGGTGGCTGCGCGCGTCCGGCCCACGCGGCCGCTGTGGCTCACCACCTCGTGGGGCGCGACCGAAACCTCGCCCGCCATCACCTCCGCGCACTGGAAGCTCGACGGCGCCGGCTGCATCGGCGCGCCGCTGCCGGGGTTGGAGCTGAAGTTCGTGCCCAACGGCGAAAAGCTGGAGATGCGCGTCAAGGGCGTTTCGGTGTTCCCCGGCTACCGCGATGCACCGCGCGAAACGGCGCAGGCCTTCGACGAGGAAGGCTACTACCGCATCGGCGACGCCGGCTTCCTCGCGAACCCGGCCGAGCCCGCGCAGGGCGTGATCTTCAACGGCCGCGTGGCGGAAGACTTCAAGCTCTCGAGCGGCACCTGGGTGTCGGTGGGCACGCTGCGTGTGAAGCTGGTGTCGCTGCTTGCGCCGCATGCGCAGGACGTGGTGCTCACCGGCCACGACCGCGACGAGATCGGCATGCTGGTGTTCCCCAGCCCGCAAGGCGCCACGCTCGCGCCCGAGGCCTTGGATGAACGCATCGCCGGCGTGCTGCGCACGCTGCGCGACGAAGGCGCGGGCTCCTCGCAATGCCCGGCCTGCGCATTGGTGCTGGCCGAGCCCCCGAGCCTCGACGCGGGCGAGATCACCGACAAGGGCTACATCAACCAGCGCGCCGTGCTGATGCGGCGCGCGGCCGACGTGGCGCGGCTGCATGCGCCCGGCGGCAAGCAGGTGGTGCGCCCGGGCTGAACCCCGAATCCCGACCCTTGGAGACATGGCCATGCAGCACGTCACATACGGCATCGAAGACACGGTCTGCACGATCACGATGAACCGCGCGAACAAGCGCAACGCCGTCGACGGTCCCATGGCCGCCGAGCTGCGCGAAGCCTTCGAGCGTTTCGAGGCCAACGACGCACTGCGCGTCGCGGTGCTGACCGGCGCGGGCGGCAATTTCTGCGCGGGTGCCGACCTCGCGGCCGTGGGTGACCCGGCCCGCCGCAACGAGCTCGATCCCCAAGGCGGCGGCAGCGGCCCGATGGGGCCGACGCGCATGGCGCTGTCGAAGCCGCTGATCGCGGCGGTGAACGGCTACGCGGTGGCGGGCGGCCTCGAACTCGCGCTGCTGGCCGACCTCCGCGTGGCCGACGAAGACGCGGTGTTCGGGGTGTTCTGCCGCCGCTGGGGCGTGCCGCTGATCGACGGCGGCACGGTGCGGCTGCCGCGCATCGTGGGCATGGGCCGCGCGCTCGACATGATTCTTTCGGGCCGTGCGGTGGGCGCGGCCGAGGCGCTGGCGATGGGCCTCGTCAACCGCGTCACGCCACCGGGCGGCGCGCTGGCCGCCGCGCAGGAACTGGCCCGCCAGCTCGCAGCGTTCCCGCAGCAATGCATGCTGGCCGATCGCCGCAGCGCCTACGAACAATGGAACATCCCGCTGGCCGAAGCGCTGCGCCGCGAAGGCGCGCTGGGCGTGCCGATGGTCGTCGCCGAGGGCGAAGCCGGCGCCGCGCGCTTCGCTGGAGGCGCCGGCCGCCACGGCGGGTCCGGGCACTGAAGCGCCTGGCTTCAGCGTCTGGGCGCGGCCTTCTTCTTCGGCTCGCTCCCGCCGAAAAGCTTCTCCACCTGCTGCCCCACACGCGCCCCGATGGCCGTGCCCACGCCCGGCAGCACCGCGCTGCCGATGGCCGCGCCGGTGAGGGCGGCGCCGGTCAGCGACAGCTCGGGGTCGCTCACGGTGCCGCTCACCTTGAGCGGCACGCCGACCACGCCATCGACGAGGTCCACCGCGATCTCGCCGTCGAGCTTGCGATTGAACAGCTTCAGGTTACCGCTCGCAGTGAGCACGCCCGAGCGGGCCTTGAGGTTGCCGTACTGCATCACCACGCCGTTTCCGGTGCCCTGGGTGTCGAGCGTGCCGGTGAGTTCGTCCAGCGCGGTGCGGCCGCCGCGGCTGATGCCGGCCGTGGTGACGGCCTTGGCCACGTCCAGCCCGGTGAGGGTGGCGGGCTGCACCGAGAAGGTGGTGCGGGTGTGCAGGCTGCGGATCAGCGCGCCCAGTTCCTCGGCGCCTTCGGCCTCGGCCCTGAGCGTGGTGTGGCCCGAGACCTTGCCTGCCACCGAGGTGCGGCGGCCGAAGGCGTGGACCAGGCTTTCGATGTCGACCTGGCGCGGCTCCAACTCGGCCGACACCTGCAACTTGCCGCCGGGCGGTGTCTCGAGGCGGGCGACACCGTTCCACGTGCCGCCGCCCGCCTCGATGCGGGTGCGCCAGCGGTCCTGCCCGTCCAAGCGGTCCAGCCGCAGGCGCGTGAGCGGCGTGGCGCCGGCGCGCTCGAGCCGGGCCTGGCGCGGGCGCCAGCCGGGGTCGAAGCGGATTTCGCCGTCGTAGGCCAGCGCAATATCGCGCCGGTCGATCCAGACCACGTCGCGCCAGCGCAGCTGTTCCAGCGGCACGGGGGCCAGCGTCCATGGCGCGGGCAGCGCCACCAGCTTGCCGCTGTCCTCCTGGGGCTTGGGGCCCCTGCCCCGGAATGCCCGCACCGAGGCGCGCGGCAGCACCAGGCTTTCGATCTCGAGGTCGTCCACGGCAACGATGCGCCGCAGCAGCGGCGCGAGCTGCAGCCGCAGGGTCAGGCGGCGCAGGGTGATGGGGCGCGGCTGGTCGGTGGCGAGGTCGGACAGCGCCAGCACGGGCACGGGCAGCAGCGACCAATGGGCCCCGCCGACCTTCAGGGCAACGCCGAAGCGCTTCTCGAAGCCTTGGGCGATCTTCGCGGCCACCTCGTCATCTGAGGGAAGGCGCATGCTCACCACCCACACCAGCGCGCCCACGCCCAGCAGCAGCGCTGCGGCGATGCCCATGAGCCAGCGGCGGACAGGGTGCTTCATCGATTCAAGCTAGCACGCAAAGGCGACTCGGTTTGTCAGTCGCCATCGCTATAGTTTTGAGTCCCTTTACAGGCAAGAAGGAAGTACCGCATGCGTATCTGGAAAAAAGAAGTCTCCGTTGAGGAGCTGACCCGCAACCACGTCGGCACCGTCGTCTCCGCGCTGGGCATGGAATTCCTGGAGGTGGGCGACGACTTCATCCGCGCCCGCTGCCCGGTGGACGAGCGCACGCGCCAGCCCTACGGCATCCTGCACGGCGGCGTGTCGGTGGTGCTGGCCGAAACGCTGGGCTCCTGCGGCGCCCACTACTCGGCGCCCGAGGGCGACCGCGCGGTGGGCCTGGACATCAACGCGAACCACATCCGCTCCGTCACCAGCGGCTGGGTCATCGGGACGGCACGGCCGGTGCACCGCGGCCGCAGCACGCAGGTCTGGCAGATCGACCTGACGAACGAGGCGGGCGAGCTGACCTGCGTGTCGCGCATCACGATGGCGGTGCTGCAGGCGCGCTGAGCGGCGGTGTTCGGGCCGGGGTTCATCGACCACAATCACGCCCCACCAACAAGAGGAGACGAAAGCAATGTTCAAGTGGACTGAAAGGCCGGCATCCACGCTGGCCAACGGCGCGGTCATCGCGCCCGACGAGCGGCTGCCATGGCTGCAGACCGGCGCCATGGGCGTGCAACACGTCATCGCGATGTTCGGCGCCACGGTGCTGGCGCCGATCCTGATGGGCTTCAACCCCAACATCGCGATCCTGATGAGCGGCATCGGCACGCTGATCTTCTACTTCGTGACCGGCGGCAAGGTGCCGAGCTACCTGGGCTCGAGCTTCGCCTTCATCGGCGTGGTGATCGCGGCCAGCGGCTATGCGGGCAAGGGGCCCAACGCCAACATCGCGGTGGCGCTGGGCGGCATCGTGGCCTGCGGGGTGGTGTACATCCTGATCGGGGCGCTGGTGCAGGCCATCGGCACCGGCTGGATCGAGCGCGTCATGCCGCCGGTGGTCACGGGCGCGGTGGTGGCTGTGATCGGGCTCAACCTCGCGAGCGTGCCGATCAAGAACATGGCGGCCAGCAACTTCGACTCGTGGATGCAGGCCGTGACCTTCCTCTGCGTGGGGCTGGTGGCGGTGTTCACGCGCGGCATGCTGCAGCGCCTGCTGATCCTGGTCGGGCTGGTCCTGGCCACCATCGTCTATGCGGTGCTGACCAACGTCCTGGGCATGGGCAAGCCGGTCGACCTGAGCGGCATCGCCAATGCGGCCTGGTTTGGCCTGCCGACCTTCACGGCGCCGGTGTTCACGGCCAACGCGATGCTGCTGATCGCGCCCGTGGCGATCATCCTGGTGGCGGAGAACCTCGGCCACCTGAAGGCAGTGACGGCCATGACGGGCCGCAACCTCGACCCGTACATCGGCCGCGCCTTCATCGGCGACGGTATCGCCACGGTGGTGAGCGGCGCGGCCGGCGGCACGGGCGTGACCACCTACGCCGAGAACATCGGCGTGATGGCGGCCACGCGCATCTACTCGACCGCGGTGTTCGTGGTGGCGGCACTCATCGCGCTGGTGCTGGGCTTCAGCCCCAAGTTCGGTGCGCTGATCCAGGCGATTCCGCTGCCGGTGATGGGCGGCGTGAGCATCGTGGTGTTCGGCCTGATCGCGATCGCGGGCGCCAAGATCTGGGTCGACAACAAGGTCGACTTCTCGCAGAACAGGAACCTCATCGTCGCGGCCATCACGCTGATCATCGGCACCGGCGACTTCACGCTGAAGTTCGGTGACTTCGCGCTCGGTGGCATCGGCACCGCGACCTTCGGCGCGATCCTCCTTTACGCGCTGCTGGGGCGCTCGAAGAACTGACGCAAGGCACCCGGGAAAAGTGCAACCTCGTGAAAGAAGTGTTCTCCCGGGGGCCTGAAGCAGGGCCTGTTCATTGGGGTTTGGCCCGCGCCCGTTAGACTCCAACGCTTTTCGCACCGACGTTTTCCCAATGGCCGATGTCTCCGCCGCGCGCACCAAGGCGGTTTTCGAATTCAAGAGCGCCACGCTGCCGCTGATCGCAGTGATCCTGAAGACGTCCGACCTGGACGTGCTGGCCGAGGCGCTCGACGCCCAGCTGGCCGATTCGCCCGACTTCTTCGAGCAGGAGCCGGTGGTGATCGATCTCTCGCTGCTGCAGGAGGCACAGGGCGATGGCGACATCGACTTCGCCGCCCTGCGCAGCCTGCTGGCGCGCCACCAGACCCAGCCCATCGCGGTGCGCGGCGGCAATGCCGCGCAGAACGCCGCAGCGCGCGCCGCCGGCCTCTCGGTGGCGGCCATGCCCGCGGCACCCGCCCCCCGTGCACCGGCGCCGCCAGCCGAGGCGCCCGCATCGGAAGCCCCGCAGATCGTGCGCGAAGTGCCGGTGCCGGCCAACGGCACGCTGCTGATCGACAAGCCGCTGCGTTCGGGCCAGCAGGTCTACGCCCGCGGCGGCGACGTGGTGGTGACCGCGGTGGTGAGCTTCGGCGCCGAAGTCATCGCCGACGGCAACGTGCATGTTTACGCGCCGCTGCGAGGCAAGGCCATTGCCGGCGCACGCGGCAACACCGAGGCGCGGATCTTCTCGACCTGCATGGAAGCGCAGCTGGTGGCCATTGCGGGCATCTACCGCACCAACGAGGTGCCGCTGCCCGACACGGTGCTGGGCAGGTCGGCCCAGGTGCGCCTGGATGGCAAGAAGATTGCAATCGACTCGATCTGATATGCGCCCCCCGGCTTTGCACTCCGCTTCGCTGCGTGTCATTCGCCACCCCCCGAGGGGGAGGGGCGGCCCGGCGGCGACCGCATCTCATACAACCAACAACTGAATCGAAACAAGAAGGAATGGCCATGGCCAAAATTGTGGTGGTGACTTCGGGCAAGGGCGGCGTCGGCAAGACGACGACGAGCGCCAGCTTCGCGTCGGGGCTCGCGCTCGCGGGCAAGAAGACGGCGGTGATCGACTTCGACGTGGGCCTGCGCAACCTCGACCTGATCATGGGCTGCGAACGCCGCGTGGTGTACGACCTGATCAACGTCATCCAGGGCGAAGCCAACCTGAGCCAGGCGCTCATCAAGGACAAGCAGTGCGACAACCTGTTCGTGCTGGCCGCCTCGCAGACCCGCGACAAGGAAGCGCTCACGCAAGAGGGCGTCGAGAAGATCCTGAACGACCTCGCCGCGATGGAGTTCGACTACATCGTCTGCGACTCGCCCGCGGGCATCGAGACCGGCGCCATGATGGCCATGCACTTCGCCGACGAGGCGCTGATCGTCACCAACCCCGAAGTCTCTTCGGTGCGCGACTCGGATCGCATCCTGGGCATGCTCAGCAGCAAGACCAAGCGCGCCAAGGAAGGCGGCGATCCGATCAAGGAGCACCTGCTGATCACCCGCTACAACCCGAACCGGGTGGCGGGCGGACAGATGCTCTCGCTGGAAGACATCCAGGACATCCTGCGCATCAAGCTCATCGGCGTGATCCCCGAGTCGGAAAGCGTGCTGCATGCCTCGAACCAGGGCGTGCCCGCGATCCACGACAAGGAAACCGATGTGGCACAGGCCTACAGCGACGTGGTGGCGCGCTTCCTCGGAGAGGACAAGCCGATGCGCTTCGTCGACGCCGAGAAGCCCAGCTTCTTCAAGCGGATCTTCGGAGGCAAGTAGGCATGTCGTTTCTCTCGTTCCTGCTTGGCGAGAAGAAGAAGACTGCAAGCGTCGCGAAAGAGCGCCTGCAGATCATTCTCGCGCACGAGCGCTCCAGCCTCAGCGGCAAGAAGCGCCCCGACTATCTGCCCGAACTCCAGCGCGAGCTGGTGGCGGTGATTTCCAAGTACGTGTCGATCAACGCCGACGACATCAAGGTGCACCTGGAAACCCAGGACAACCTCGAAGTGCTCGACATCAAGATCGAGCTGCCCGACCCGGCGCCGGCGCGCTGACGGGGTTCGCGGGCCTCAGCGCACGGGGTCCGCAAGAAAGCGCAGCACCTGCTCGAGCACCTCCGGCGCCTGGAGGATGCGGCGGTGCCCGAGCCCCTGCGTGGCCGCCAGCTGCGCGCCGCGAATCGCATCGCGGTAGGCCTCGGCATCGGCGAAGCGGTTCACGCGGTCGTCTCGGTCGTGCACGATCAGCGTCGGCTGCACGATGCGCGGGCCTACGGCGGCCGGCTCCAGCTGCGCCATCAGGACGCCTTCACGCGATTCGAACAGCCGCTGCATCGCCCCGCGCGTGGCCTCGCTGAGGCCGAAGGTGTGCGCGAAGTAGCGCGTGTATTCGCGCGGCGAAGCAGGCGGCGCGAGCAGCACGAGGCGCTCCGCCGGAAGGCCGCGCGCCGCCGCAAGAGCGAGCCCGTTGGCACCCAGCGAATGCGCGACGGCGGCGCGCAAGGCGTGGCCATCGGCCGCGAGCCGGGCTGCCACGTAGGCGATGGCGCGCGCGAACTGCGGCGAGTTGCTCATCGTGCCCGCGCTGCGGCCATGCGCCGGCAGTTCGAGCAGCACGGGCCGCAGCCCTGCCGCAGCCACGGCCTGCGCGAGCGGCAGCATCTGCCCCGCGTGCCCGCCCCAGCCGTGCACCAGCAGCACCACGGGCGCCGACTCCGCACCCGAGTCCTGCGCGGCCAGGTGGTAGATGCCGACGTTCGCATCCTCGAAGGCCCAGCCCTCGCGCCGCCATTCCGCGCCGGGGCCCTGACCGCGATAGAGCCACTTGGGCGGCAGCGGCGTACCGAACAGGCGATACGCGGCGCGCACGCCGAGTGCGGGCCAGAGGCGCTGCGAGGTGGTCAGGCCGAAGCGCAGCGCGCGCATCGTACGGCTGGGCCGGTAGTAGTTCGACTGCGCGGCCTGGCCGGCGGCCGGCGTGGAAGTGGTCGTCATGGCGTGGCGTTCTTTCCGGGCGTTCAGTACCAGACCCAGTCGCGGTTGCTGCGAGGCAGGCTGCGCAGGGTGTCGCGCAGGCCCTTCGCGCCGAGGACGGCCGCATAGGCGGCGAGAAAGAGGGCGATGATCAGCATGGTGCTTCTCCTTTTTATCGCACAGTCGTGCGAAATTCTGGCAAATGGAAACGTGAGAAATCCGACTGCTTCGTGGCCGGCTCAGGCGAGGTAACTGGAAAGAAGCCGCTGCCAGGTCTGCGCGGCGCGCTCGGCGGCCTGCGGATCGCGCAGGAAGCGCGCGTCGTGCAGCTGCGTCATGGTCACGCCGTTGAGCTCGCTCACGAGCTGCGCGGGGTCGGTGTCGACCTTGAGTTCGCCGGTTTCGATGGCCTGCAGCACGGTGCGGCGCAGCGCGGCGCGCCAGCGCGTGATTTCGTCGAACAGCATGTCGCGCAGCTCGCCCTCGCGGTCGTCGAACTCGAAGGCGCCGGCCATGTAGAGGCAGCCGGTGTGCATCTCGACGTCGCGCATGCGGGCGATCCAGCGCGCAACGATCTCGTTGAGCCGGGCCAGGCCCTTCGGCTTCTGCATGGCGGGCACGAACACCTCGGCCAGGAAGCCGCGGCCGTACTCCTCGATAACGGCCTTCTGCAGCGCCTCGCGCGAACCCACGCGGGAGAACACGCCGCTCTTGGACAGGCCCAGCCGGCTCGCGACGGCTTGCAGCGTGATCGCCTCCAGGCCTTCGGCCAGCGCAAGGTTCATCGCCGCGCCGACGATGGCGGTGCGGGTGAGTTCGCTTTTCTGGGTCTTCGCGTCCATGCGGCAAACTTTAGCACAGTCGTGCGAAATTGCAAACCAGCCCTGCCGGAGTGCCTTAAAGATGTTTTGCTCATGTGAAACCAACAAACGCATCGTTCCCCGAACGAGCCCTTGTGCCGAGAATCCGCGGTCGGCCCCAGCCGGGGCCCCATGACTCTTCTCGCGCCAGATGAACTTCCAGCAACTGCGCTCGGTACGCGAGGCCGTTCGTTGCGGCTTCAACCTGACCGAAGTCGCCCACACCCTTCACACTTCACAGCCCGGCGTGAGCCGGCAGATCCGCGAGCTCGAGGAAGAGCTCGGCATCGAACTCTTCGTGCGCGCCGGAAAGCGGCTCACGGGGCTCACCGAGCCGGGCGGGCACGTGCTGCCGATCATCGAGCGCATGCTGATGGAGAGCAGCAACCTCAAGCAGGCGGGCCAGGAGTTCGTCGCGCAGCAGAGCGGCCTGCTCTCGGTGGCGGCCACGCACTCGCAGGCGCGCTATGCGATGCCGGTGGCGGTACAGGAATTCCGCACGCAGTTTCCGAACGTGAAGTTGCACCTGCACCAGGGCTCGCCCAAGCAGATCGCGCAGATGCTGCTCGACGGCGAGGCCGACGTGGGCATTGCCACGGAAGCGCTGGGCGACTACCCGCAGCTTGTTGCCCTGCCCTGCTACCGCTGGACGCATTCGGTGGTCGTGCCGCCGGGGCACCCGCTGCTCGATGCGCCACTGACGCTCGATGCGCTCACGCGCTATCCGCTGATCACCTACGACACGGGCTTCACGGGCCGCTCGCGCATCGACGAGGCTTTCGGGCAACGCGGGCTGCAGCCCAACATCGTGCTCGCCGCGATGGACGCCGACGTGATCAAGACCTATGTGCAGCTGGGCCTTGGCGTGGGCATCGTGGCCGGCGTGGCCTACGAGGCCGAGCGCGACACGCAACTGCGCGCGCTCGATGCGGGGCGGCTGTTCGGCATCAACCTCACCAAGCTCGCGGTGCGGCGCGGCACCTACCTGCGCAGGTACGTCCATGCCTTCATCGAGTCGTTCGCGCCGACGCTGACGCGCGCCGTGGTGGAGAAGGCACTGGGCGGCGATGCCGGGGCTTCGCACTACGAAATCTAGGCCTTGTCCAGCGACTGTGTTGCGCGGCGTGTACTACAGACGGCAGGGTGGGGTTTAAAAAGAAGCATGCAGCTTCACACAGGGAGCGTACATTCTGATTAATTCCCTGGCTTCCTGGAAACGGATCAGCAATGGCATCGACCCCGCAGCAGCAACAGCAAACAAGGGCCGCCCTCAAGGCGGCCGATGCAGCCGAACGGCGCGAGCGGTTGAGACGGGCATTGCCTGCAACGGTCGAACTGCTGCAAAGCCGCCAGGCAGACCGCATCGACGACGCCGACATCGACGCGTACGTGAGCCTCAACTGGCTCGAATGGCATGGTGGCGGCCTGCGGCTGACCATCACCGGGCGCAACGTCTGCGCCCAGTCGGTGCCCACCGCGCTGGTCTGAAAAAAACGCCGCAGGCCTCGCGGCCTGCGGCGCTCGTCCGTTGCGAAGAACGGCGTCTGTTTACTGGCCAGCGATGATGTTCGCGATCACTCCGGTGGCAATCGCCGCGAGCACGAAGTCGCCGCCCACCCCCACCCACTGGTAGCCACGCGGCGGCTGCTGCAGGCGGTAGGCGCGCCAGTCCTGCACCACGTAGTTGCGGCCCCGGTACTCGGCCGGCACGCGGCCACCACGGCGCCATTCGGCGTGCGGCTGCGGGAAGCCACGGCGATCGAACTGGCGGCCGTCGCGGAAGTCCTGGTTGCCGCGGTAGTAGCCGCCTTGCGGACCGTGCCGATCGAAGTTGCGGTCGCGCTGGTCTCGCTGTTCGTAGCGGCCGTCGCCCGGGCGGCCATCGCCGTGGCGGTCCTGCGCAAAGGCGCTTCCCGCGGCCATGCACATCGCGAGCGCGGCAGCGGCTACGGCCATGGTCTTTGAATTGGTGATCATCTGAAATCCTTCATGCGTTGATGACGAGTCCATTGTGGGCCGCGCATGTGTCCGCTTCGGGCGCTTCGGGTCGCGGACAGGTGAAATCCGGTAAGCGCCGGTATCCGCACGGCGCCTTGTCCTTCAAGGCGCCGCATCGGGCCTTTCTCGCGCGTGCCGCCGCCCTCCTCCATTCATTGCCAAGGGACAAGCGCCCGTGCCCTGCGAGCTGCGTTTAAGCTGCGCGCCAATGAAGCGAAGACACCTCCTCCACCTGCTGGCCAGCGCGCCTGCCCTGGCCGTTCTGGCGGGCTGCGGCAAGCGCAAGGGCTCGGCCACCGCACTGAAATCCGGTGCCCGCGTGCTGGCCTTGGGCGACAGCCTGACCTACGGCTACGGTGCACCGCCCGATGCGGCGTGGCCCGTGAAGCTGGGCGAGTTCACGGGCTGGCAGGTCGAGAACGCGGGCATCAACGGCGACACCTCGGACGGCGCGCTGCAACGCCTGCCAGGGCTGCTGGGCGCGGGCAGCTATGACGCGATCCTGATCGGCATCGGCGGCAACGACATGCTGCGCGGCATGTCTGCCGCGGCCACGCGCGACAACATCGCGGCCCTGGTCAGCGAGGCGCGTACGCACACGCCATACGTCGCGCTGCTGGCCACGCCGGCGCCCGACGCCATGCGCGCGGCAGTCGGCTCGCTCAGCGACGCGCCGTTCTACGAAGAGATCTCGAAGTCGGGGCAGGCGCTGCTCGTGGCGAACGTGTATTCGAGCGTGCTGTCGGATGCGTCGCTGCGCTCCGATCGCATCCATGCCAATGCACGAGGCTATGAAAAGGTCGCGCAGCTGCTGGCGGACCAGCTCAAGGCCGCGGGCTGGCGCTGATCAGGCATTCAGCAAGTCGACGTAGGCACCCTGCACCAGCTGGTCGGCGCCCACGCCCAGCTGCGCCATGAGCGCGTGCGCTTCTGCGACGCCGGCCTCGGACGATTCGCCTTCTTCCAGCACCACCTCGAGCTCGAGGAATTCACCAAGGCCTTCCACACGGTCGAGGTGCACGCGCGTGCGGCCGACCAGGAACAGCCGGCGCTGCTTGCGCACGCGGCCCGCCAGCCCCCACGCGAGCGCGAGCGATTCGCGCAGCAGCGGAAGAACGTGTCGTCCTGCGCGATCTCGACGGGGCCTTGGTCGGCCAGCGTCTCGGCGATGCGCGCCACGCGTTCCACGCTGTCGATGCGGGCCTTGATTTCGATGTTTCTTGCCATGGGCGGTGTGTGGGTTGGCTTTTTTCGGGGTGTGTGCGCAGGCCACCGGGTACTCCCCTCCGCGAATGTCCCCCGGCCTGCGGCCTCCTCCTTTATTTCGCTGCGGGGAGCACCCGGTGCCCTGTGCACAGGGCACGCTGCTGGTTTGCAGCCAATCAACCAGTGCTCTGAACGCTCACGCCGGCGGGGTGCCTTGCGCAGCGAAATAAAGGAGGAGGCCGCAGGCCGGGGGACATTCGCGGAGCAAGGTACCCCGTCGGCGTGAGCGCCCCCCTGAACCGACGCGTCCCTAGCTCAGGGCGCGTTGCCTTGCGGACCCACCGGTGGTGGCGCAGCGCGCCCGCTGGAGCCTCGCGAAAGCTTGCGGCCAAAGGCCTCACCCACGTTGCGCACCGGCCGGCTGGCTTTCTCCGACACGTTGTTGACGCCGCGCCGCGTGGCCGCATCCGCGCGGTTGACGCTGCGTCCCGCGGCGTTGGTGCCGCGCTGCACGCTGCCCACGACCTTGCCGCTGCGCGAGGGTGACTTGATGGTGTGAGTGCGTTGGGCCTGCGGCGGGTTGTCTGCGCTCTGGGCTTGCGCGCCCATCGGCAGCCACAGTGCTGCGGCCATCGCCACGACGAGCGATGTGCGAAAGGTGTTCGAGAGTTTCATGGGGTCTCCTTGGTGTCGTCTGCTTGCGCTGCTGCTGCTGCGCGTGCCATGCGTTCGCTTTTCCAGTACACGTCGTCGCCACCGTCCATCCGGTTGAGCACGCGCGCGAGCACGAAGAGCAGGTCGCTGAGCCGGTTGAGATATTGGCGCGGCGCGTCGTTGAGTTCGGCCGCCGCTCCGAGTGCGACCACCGCGCGTTCCGCGCGCCGTGCCACCGTGCGGCACACATGCGCGAGCGAGGCCGCGCGCGTGCCCGCGGGCAGGATGAATTCGGCAAGGCGCGGCAACGCGGCGTTGTGCTCGGCCAGCGCGTTGTCGAGCTGCAGCAGCGCATCGGCCTTCAGCAGCGTGAAACCCGGCATCGACAACTCGCCACCAAGATTGAAGAGCTGGTGCTGCACGTCGACCAGCAGCTCGCGCACGGGCTCTGGCAGGGGCTCGCACAGCAGCACGCCGATCTGCGAGTTGAGTTCGTCCACGTCGCCCATCGCGTGCACGCGCAGGTGGTCTTTGGGCACGCGCGTGTTGTCGCCGAGGCCGGTGGTGCCATCGTCGCCGGTGCGGGTGGCGATCTGGGAAAGTCGGTTGCCCATGGTGGCTCCTGTTTTTACAGCTCGACGGTCGAAGCGTCTATCTTGCCCGCGAGCCATTGCAGGCCCGCAAGATGCTGCTGGTCGTGGCTGCAGAGGTAGTGGATGAGGCTGCGCATCGTGAGCGGGCCGTAGCCTTCGAACACGGCCGTGCGCGCGAGCTGTGCATCGCTCAGGCTGGAGATGATTTCCATCGTCTGCACGCGCGCCATGCGGAAGTCGGCCAGCACCTTCGCCGCGTCGGCCGTGCCGTATGCACGCGCGATGGCCAGCGGCTCGCTGTCGATCGACGCCAGCGTCGGATGCGTCTCCTGCAGCGTGCGGCGAAAGCGCACGTGGTAGCCCTCGATCTCGATGTCGCGCACGTGGCAGAGCTGCTCGATGGCAGTGAAGGCCTCGCTGGGCACACCCTCCCACGAGGGCGGCGCCCAATGCCGGAAGGCCGTGGGAATGGCCGCATAATGGGCTTCCAGCTGCGACGGGAAGGCGGCGAGAGCGCTGAGGGTCGTGGGGTTCATGTTTTTTCCGAAGCGCATTATGGTGCTCGCTCCGTAGAATGGCCGATCACCCTCACGCCGCCAGGAGACACACGATGAACGCCCCGACCTCCACCTCGCACCTGATGCCGGAGCTTCATCTGCGCGACGTGCCCGCGGCCCTGATCGACGGACTGAAGGCGCGCTTCGGCGCCAACTGTTCCACGGCGATGGCGGTGCGCACGCAGCACGGGCGCGACGAGTCTTCCTTCGATGCACCGCCGCCCGCCGCCGTGGTGTTCGCGGAGAACACGCAGGACGTGGCCGACGCGGTGAAGCTCGCCAGCGAGCACAGCGTGCCGGTCATTCCCTTCGGCGTGGGCTCTTCGCTCGAAGGCCACCTGCTGGCGGTGCAGGGCGGCATCAGCATCGACGTGTCGCGCATGAACAAAGTGCTGTCGATCAACGCCGACGACCTCACGGTGACGGTGCAGCCCGGCGTCACGCGCAAGCAGCTCAATGAAGAGATCAAGAGCACGGGCCTGTTCTTCCCCATCGACCCGGGTGCCGACGCCTCCATCGGCGGCATGACGGCCACGCGCGCCAGTGGCACGAACGCGGTGCGCTACGGCACGATGCGCGAGAACGTGCTGGCGCTCGAAGTGGTGACGGCCGCGGGCGACGTCATCCGCACCGGCACGCGCGCGAAAAAGTCGTCGGCCGGCTATGACCTCACGCGCCTCATGGTGGGCAGCGAGGGCACGCTGGGCGTGGTCACCGAGGTCACGCTGCGCATCTACCCGCTGCCCGAGGCCGTGTCGGCCGCGATCTGCTCGTTCCCGAGCATCGAGGCGGCGGTGCGCACGACCATCGAAACCATCCAGCTGGGCGTGCCGATCGCGCGCGTGGAGCTGATCGACGTGAACACGGTGCGCATGGTGAACGCCTACGCCAAGCTGAACCTGCGCGAAGAGCCAATGCTGCTGATGGAATTCCACGGCTCGCCGGCCGGCGTGAAGGAGCAGGCCGAAACAGTGCAGGAACTGGCCAGCGGGCATGGCGGCAACGCCTTCGAATGGGCCAGCACGCCGGAAGAACGCACGCGGCTGTGGACGGCGCGGCACAACAGCTACTTCGCAGCCGTGCAGTCGCGCCCGGGCTGCCGCGTGATCTCGACCGACACCTGCGTGCCGATCTCGCGCCTGGCAGATTGCCTGCTCGACTCGGTGGCCGAAGCCGATGCGAGCGGTATCCCCTACTTCCTCGTCGGCCACGTGGGCGACGGCAATTTCCACTTCGGCTACCTGCTCGACCCGAACATTCCCGAAGAGCGCGTGAAGGCCGAGGCGCTGAACCATGCGCTGGTGAGCCGCGCGCTGGCGCTCGAAGGCACCTGCACCGGCGAGCACGGCGTGGGGCTGCACAAGATGGACTTCCTGGTGACCGAAGCCGGTGTCGGCGCGATCGACATGATGCGCACGATCAAGCGCGCGCTGGACCCGAAGAACATCATGAATCCCGGGAAGATCTTCAGCCTCTGATCCGTTCGGGCGGCGCCCATGAAAAAGCCCGGCGGCTCGCGAGAGCCCCGGGCTTTTTTGTCGACGGTGCGACCGACGAGCGCGCTTACTTGCGGCGGCGTGCCGGAGCCTGCTCCGCCGGCACATAGGTCTGCGACGGCGCAGCACCGCCGTCCACGCCCAGCCGGCCGCCGCCGCCGAGGCCCTGGCCGCGCACCGTCTGTGCCTTGTAGTTGCGCAGCGAACGGACCATCTGGTTGAAGGCGTCCATGAACGCCGCGGCGATCACCTTGCCCTGCGCCGTGTTGGTGTAGCCACCGAGGCCACCGCCCGCGCTGCGGCCAGCCAGCGCACCGAAAGCGCCGAAATCGGTCTTGGAGGCGCTGCCTTCGGAGGCCGCGACCTGCACGCCCGAACGGTTGTCGATCAGCGTCAGCAGTGCGCTGGCTTCCTTGGTCTGCATGTTGCCGCCGATGGCAGCGAGTGCGCGGCCACGGCCGCCACCCACCAGGCCGCCCAGCGCCCCGCCGATGCCGCCGGCATCGCTGTTGCTGAACACGATCTCGGGCGACAGGCCGTAGTCGGAGGCCACCATCTGGCCGCGGCCGAAGTTGCTGCCACCGCGCATTTCACCGGACTGCTGCAGCGCGCGCTCGCGCGTCATCGCGTTCATACCGGCCGCCCCGCGCTCGACCACGATGAAGCAGTTCGATTGCTGTACCAGCAGGCGCAGCAGGTTGGCGGTGGGCGGCAGGCGGTATTCGCCGGTAAGGATGGTGTACCAGCCCGCGCTCTGGTTTTCGATCAGCGAGACCGTGCCGAGCGGCGATTCGCAGCGCTCGAGCTGGCTGCTTTCGCCAGCGGTGGCGCTGCCTGCGGCGCTGCCGGTGGCCATGGTCTTGGCCGACTGGCTGCCCATTTGCATGTCAGTCGCCGCGCAACCGGTGAGGAGAAGCGCGCCGACGGCGACGGCCGCGAGCGGGAACTTGGTGAACTGCATGGTGGACTCCCTCCGTTTATTCAAGAAATCTGGGGTTGGAAAAACAGCGGTCGAGGATACGCGCAAAGGATTGCAGGAATCAATCAAACGAACGCCAGCCCCTCGGTTCACAACACTAGGCCGTTCGGCGGATGCGCTCGATCAATCCGTTGAGTGCCTCGATGGAGCCGAAGTGGATGGCAAGCTCGCCGCTTTCCTCGACCCGGCCGCCGCGCTTGCTGCGTTTCTTGATGCGCACCTCGACCTCGGCGGTGAGCAGGTCGGCCAGTTCTTCTTCCACGCGCTGCAGGTCGCGCGACTTCTCGCCGTCGTTGCTGCGCCGCGAAGGCGTGAGCGTGAACTCGGCTGCGAGCTTCTTCACCAGCGACTCGGCCTCGCGCACCGACATCTTCTTGGCGGCGATCTGGTTGGCCGCCGTGATCTGCGTGCCGCGGTCCAGCGACAGCAGCGCGCGGGCATGGCCCATGTCGATGTCGCCGGCCATCAGCATCTGCTGTGCGGGTTCGGCCAGGTTCAGCAGGCGCAACAGGTTGCTGGCCGCGCTGCGCGAGCGGCCCACGGCTTGCGCTGCTTGCTCGTGAGTGAGCCCAAACTCGCTCACCAGGCGTTGCAGGCCTTGGGCTTCTTCGAGCGGGTTGAGGTCTTCGCGCTGGATGTTCTCGATGAGCGACATCGCCGCGGCGGCCTCGTTGGGCACGTCGCGCACCAGCACCGGCACGCTGTCGAGACCGGCGAGCCTGGCGGCGCGAAAACGGCGCTCGCCCGCGATGATTTCGTATTCTGCGTTCTTGGTGGCGGCCGATTCGGCATCGAGCCGGCGCACCAGGATCGGCTGCATGATGCCCTGCACCTTGATGCTCTCGGCCAGCTCGTAGAGCGCGCCTTCGTCCATGCGCGTGCGCGGCTGGTAGACGCCGGCAACCATCTGCTCGAGCATCAGCGTGCTCGGGTTCCTTGGCACGCCGCCCTCTTCCGGGCCCGCGTTGCCATTCAATCCGTTGTCGGCGGAAGGCGCGGCCGTCGGGCCGAGCAGCGCCTCGAGGCCGCGGCCCAGGCCCTTGGGTTTCTTGGTCGCCATCAGTTCTTTTCTTTCGAGATTTCGTTCAGGAGCTTTCGGCCTTCGGGCCAGTCGCCGAGGCCGGATTCGGCATTCAGGTGACCGCCCGGGCCGGCATCGATGAAGCGCGCGCCCCAATCCCTGGCGAGTTGCTGCGACCGCGAGGCTTCGCAATACGGGTCGTCGTTGGCGGCGATCATCACAGCCGGAAACGGCAGCGGCTTGCGCACGATAGGCACCCAACCGGGAATCAGCTGGCGCAGGTCGTCGCGCTCCACATCGCCAGGCGCCACCAGCAGCGCACCGCGCACCTTGTGCGTGTTGCGCGAATGCGCGGCCCAGGCCGCGACCAGGATGCAACCGAGGCTGTGCGCCGCAAGAACCACCGGGCCGGGCGAAGCCAGCACTTCTTCTTCGAGTCGCGCAGACCAGTCGCCGCGCAGCGGTCGCATCCAGTCGTGCTGCTCGACACGGCGGTCGCCGTGGACCGACTCCCAAAGGGTTTGCCAATGGCCGGAGCCGCTGTTCTGCCAACCTGGCAACAGCAGGATGCGAGGATCTGTCATTTGCTACTAACTTGATAGCGCACTGCCGACGGGTGGCAAGCGTCAGGCGTTGTTTTCACTGGTGGAATCGGATGCAGGCGCAACAGCAGGGGCCATCACGTCGTCGGGAATGGGCAGGTCCGGCGCAATGCGCGTGACCGGTGCGATCGGCGGTGCCACCGCGCCCGAGGCAAAAGCGCTCGCAGGCGGCAACTTCTCGACCAGTTCCTGGGCAAAGGCAATGAAAGCTTGGCTGCCCCTGGCGGCGGGGTCGAACACCACGCCCGGCAGTCCGTAGCTGGGTGCCTCGGCCAGCCGCACATTGCGCGGAATCACGGTATCGAACACCTTGTCGCCGAAGTGGGACTTGAGCTGCTCGCTCACTTGCTGCTGCAGCGTGATGCGCGGATCGAACATCACGCGCAGCAAGCCGATGATCTGCAGGTTCTTGTTGAGGTTGGCGTGCACCTGCTTGATGGTGTTGACCAGGTCGGTCAGCCCTTCGAGCGCGAAGTATTCGCACTGCATCGGCACGATCACGCCGTGGGCAGCGCACAGGCCATTCAGCGTCAACAGGCTCAGGCTCGGCGGGCAGTCGATCAGCACGAAGTCGTACTCGGCACCCACAGCGGCAAGTGCGGTGCGCAGGCGCTTCTCTCGGCGATCGAGTGCAACCATCTCGACTTCGGCGCCGGCCAGCTCGCGGTTTGCGCCCAGCACGTCGTAGCCGCAACCGCCCTCCACCAGCTTGTCTGCCTTGACGCGGGCCTCGGACACCGAGGCCGATTCGAGCAGCACGTCGTACACCGTCAGCTCCAGCTGGCGCTTGTCGATGCCCGAACCCATGGTGGCGTTGCCCTGCGGGTCGAGGTCGATCATCAGCACGCGCTGGCCGACCTTGGCGAGGCCGGCGGCCAGATTGACGGTGGTGGTGGTCTTGCCGACGCCGCCCTTTTGATTGGCGATGCAGAAAATCTTGGCCATGTAAGTACCGGGGATCGATCGATCAGCGCGAGATTGCGAGCTTGACGCCGAAGGCGATCAAAAAGGTGCCGGCAAGCTTTTCGAGTGTGGCGGAGATGCGGGGATTGGCACGGATGCGCTCAGCCAGGAAGTGTGTGAGCAGTGTCGAACTCAGGCCGTACAGGAAGGTCAGCGCCGCGATCGTCACGGCCATTGCTGCGAAAGTGACCACGCCTTGGTGACGCGCCGGATCGACGAACAGCGGGAAGAAGGCCATGTAGAACACGATCGCCTTGGGGTTCAGCAAGGTGATGGTGAAAGCCTGGCGCAGGAAATGGGTCGGCTTGATATTGAGGATGGGTGTCGAGCCAGGCTTGGCCAGCAGCATCTTGGAGCCCAGCCATGCCAGATAGGCGGCACCCAACCACTGCACCGCCTTGAATGCAGCGGGATAAGCGGCGAGCACGGCAGACACGCCGGCCACCGCCGCCCACATCAAGCATTGATCGCCGAAGATCAAGCCGGCTGTCGCGGCCAGTCCGCCACGGATTCCGCCCTTGCTGGTCGAGGTGATCAGCGCCAGATTGCCCGGGCCGGGAATCAGGAGAAAGAGGACGATGGCGGCGACGAATGCGCCGTAGTCAGCAATGCCGAACATGGTTTTGCCTCGAAAAAGCGAGTCGGGAGGGAGACCGAAGGGAGGCATCGAGTCTAAGCGAGCGCACCGTCACAGAGACTGTTCCGACACCGGCTTTTACCGGTGCCGCCGCATCTTTTGCGTATTCAGTCGCTGATTTGGGCGAGGTCCTTGCGCGCCCAAACGATGCAGCGCTCGGCATCCAGACCCGGAACCGTCAGTTGTTCCACGTGAAACACTTTGACGCCCTGGGGCAGGACTGCAAGTTCATCGGTAGGAAGCTTGCCCTTCATGGCCAGCCAAACGCCGCCGGGTGCGAGGAGATTCATCGAGCCGTTGAAGAAGTCTGGCAACGATGCGAAGGCGCGCGAGCTGATGACCTCGTAGCTGCCAGCCAAGGATTCGACTCGGGCATGCAGTCCGCGAAGGTTCGGCAGTTCCAGTTCGGCTGCCACTTGCTGGACAAAGGCCGCCTTCTTGGCGACCGCATCGAGGCAGCTCACCTCGAGATCGGGCCGCATGATGGCGACCACCACGCCGGGCAAGCCGCCGCCGGAGCCGACATCGAGCAACTTGCCCTTCCCTGCCCACTCGCGTTGCAGCGGTGCGATGGCCGCGAGACTGTCGAGCAGATGGTGTGTGAGTACGCTGGCCGGATCGCGCAGGGCCGTGAGGTTATAGACCTTGTTCCACTTGAGCATCAGCGTGCCGTAGGCCAAGAGGCGTTCGCCCTGGCTGTCGGACAGGGCGACTCCCATCGCAGCCGCGCCTGCGCGCAGCGTATCGATCGGCGCCGTCATTCCGCGGACTGCGGCTCGGTGGCTGCTTCCATGGTGGTGGTGTCGCTGGCAAAGGCTTTGTGGCCACCCTTGCGCAGATGAATCATCAGCAAAGAAATGGCAGCCGGCGTCACACCGGAGATGCGCGAGGCCAAACCCAAGGTTTCCGGACGATGCTTATCTAGCTTCTGCCGCACCTCGAAACTCAGCGCCTTGACCTGGCCGTAATCGAAGTCTGCGGGAAGTTTGAGGTTCTCGAAGTGCGCCGCGCGCTCCACCTCATCGTGCTGGCGTTCGATGTAGCCTGAGTATTTGGCCGAAATCTCGATCTGCTCGATCTCGGTTTCGCTCAGCGCCACCTGCGCGCTGTACTTGCCGCCGTCCAGTGACATCAGCGTCTCGTAGTTCACGTCGGGTCGGCGAAGGAGGTCGGCCAGGTTGTATTCGTGGTCGATGGCCTTCCCCAGCACCCGCTCCGACTCGGCCGCCGGCAGGTTGCGCGGGTTCACCCAGATCGACTTGAGGCGTTGTGTTTCACGTGAAACAGCATCGCGCTTGCGGCTGAAAGCGTCCCATCGTGCGTCGTCGACCAAGCCGAGCTTGCGCCCTGCTTCCGTCAAGCGCATATCGGCGTTGTCCTCGCGCAGCTGCAATCGGAACTCGGCGCGGCTCGTGAACATGCGGTAGGGCTCGGTCACGCCCTTGGTGATCAGGTCGTCGACCAGCACGCCCAGGTAGGCCTCGTCACGACGCGGCAGCCAGGCGTCTTCGCCGCGGCACTTCAGCGCAGCGTTGATGCCGGCGAACAGGCCCTGCGCCGCGGCTTCTTCATAGCCGGTCGTACCGTTGATCTGCCCGGCAAAGAACAGGCCTTTGACGGAGCGGGTCTCGAAGCTGCTCTTGAGTTCGCGCGGATCGAAGTAGTCGTACTCGATGGCGTAGCCCGGCCGCAGGATGTGCGCGTTCTCCAGACCCGGCATCGAGCGCACCAGCTGGTACTGGATGTCGAACGGCAGGCTGGTCGAGATCCCGTTCGGGTAGTACTCGTTGGTCCTCAGGCCCTCGGGCTCCAGGAAGATCTGGTGGCTTTCCTTGTCCGCAAAGCGGTTGATCTTGTCTTCCACACTGGGGCAATAGCGCGGCCCCACGCCGTCGATCTTGCCGGTGAACATCGGGCTGCGGTCGAAACCGGAGCGGATGATGTCGTGCGTGCGCTCGTTGGTGTGGGTGATCCAGCAGGGCATTTGCTGCGGGTGCATGTCGGTGCGGCCCATGAAGCTGAACACCGGCATCGGCCCCGCCCCGCCGGGCATGCCGTCGCCCGGCTGTTCGGTGCACTTCGAAAAATCGATGCTGCGGCCGTCGAGCCGCGGCGGCGTGCCGGTCTTCAGGCGGCCTTGTGGCAACTTCAGCTCCTTGAGCCGCGCCGACAGGCTGATCGCCGGCGGATCGCCCGCACGTCCGGCCTGGTAGTTGTCGAGGCCGACGTGGATGCGGCCATCGAGAAAAGTGCCCGCAGTGAGCACCACCGTGCGCGCACGAAAGGCAATGCCCACTTGCGTGACGGCACCGACCACGCGATCGCCCTCCACCATCAGGTCGTCGACGGCTTGCTGGAACAGGCTCAGGTTCGGCTGGTTTTCCAGGCGATGGCGGATCGCCGCTTTGTACAGAATCCGGTCGGCCTGCGCACGGGTGGCGCGCACAGCAGGGCCCTTGCTCGAGTTGAGGATACGGAACTGGATGCCAGCCTCGTCGGTCGCGATCGCCATCGCACCGCCGAGTGCGTCGACCTCCTTCACGAGGTGACCCTTGCCGATGCCGCCTATCGACGGATTGCAGCTCATCTGCCCCAGCGTCTCGATGTTGTGGGAGAGTAGCAGTGTCTTGGCGCCCATGCGCGCGGCGGCGAGTGCGGCTTCGGTGCCGGCATGGCCGCCGCCAACGACGATCACGTCGAATTCTTCGGGATACAGCATTTGAATTGGGAGCGCACAACAAACGCGTGCGCGGCGCAAAAGGGGGCGCTAATTTTAATCGTCCAGGCTCGTTTGCGCCCGCTGTGTGGACAAGCTAGGGGGGGCGCGCCCAGTTGCGCCCCAACGCCCGTTGTCATTGGACAGGTTGCTATGTATTTTGTAGCAACCTGGCGGCATCAATCGAGCGTCTTCTTCACCGCACCAATGCCAAGGGCGGCCAGCACGACGAACAGCACCGCCAACACCAGGAACAAGCCGAACAACAGCTTCGCAATGCCAGCGGCACCCGCCGCGATGCCACCAAAGCCCAGCAAGGCGGCCACGAGGGAGATGACCGCAAAGATGATCGCGTACTTCAGCATTCGGAAACTCCTTCGGCAGAGCTCTTGCCGCCGTGCCGCGGAGCTTAGAAGAGCCGTCGACACGCTTGATAGTCACCGCGCGCGAGCCGCCGTAGGACAAAAACGCGAGGCTGCCAAACCCGCTAGCATCCGCTGCGGTCTCCCACAAAATCAACCTCCGTCATCCATTGGAGTTTTTTTCGAATGAAGCTGTATTACTCGCCCGGCGCCTGTTCGCTATCCCCTCACATCGCGCTGCATGAGGCAGGCCTCGCCTTCGAGCCCGTGCTGGCCAGCACCAAGAGCCACAAGCTGCAGGACGGCACCGACTACTACGGCATCAATCCGCTGGGCTACGTACCGATGCTCGAACTCGACGACGGCGTCCGCCTGCGCGAAGGCCCGGCCATCCTCCAGTACATCGCCGACCTCGCCCCCACCAAGAACCTCGCGCCGGCCGCCGGCACCATGCAGCGCTACCGCCTGCAGGAGTGGCTGACCTTCATCGGCACCGAGGTGCACAAGGGCTTCAGCCCGCTGTTCAACCCGGGCATGCCCGAAGAAGCCAAGGGCATCTTCAAGGACAAGCTCAAGTCGCGCTTCCAGTGGCTCAACGGCGAACTGGCCAGCAAGCAGTTCCTGATGGGCGATCATTTCAGCGTGGCCGACGGCTACCTGTTCACCGTCACCAACTGGACCAAGCCGACCGGCGTCGACATCTCCGACTTTCCCAACCTGCTGGCCTGGCACGCACGCGTTGGTGCTCGGCCCGCCGTACAGAAAGCGATGAAGGCCGAAGGCCTCCTGAAGTAAGCCGAAGCACGCGAAAGCGTGCAGAAGCAGCGAAGCGAGCGGAGCCCCTCCTAGGGAAAACCCGCATCGCTTCAGCCACAAGCCGCACGATGCGGCTTTTTTTATGGCGCACGCTACGGGAAGGCTTCAGAAGACCGAAGAAGGACTCCCCACCATGCCCGAGAAGACCCCTCCCGAACTGCGCGAAGAAATGCGAGGGCCCGTCATGTGGCTCACCATCGACCGGGAAGAGCGCCGAAATGCGATCAACGGCGCGGTGGTCGCCCGGCTGTCGGACGCTCTTGCCCGCGCCAACAGCGACAACGCCGTGCGCGCCGTGGTCATCACCGGCGCCGGCACGCGCGCCTTCTGCGCAGGCGCCGACCTGCAAAGCGGCACCTCCTTCAAGTTCGACTACGCCGCGCCCTACCAGAACATCGCCAACCTGTTCCGCCAGGCACGCCAGTCGACCGTGCCGCTGATAGCGCGCGTCAACGGCGCCTGCATGGCGGGCGGCATGGGGATCATGGCGATGTGCGACATGGCGGTGGCCAGCAGCCATGCCGTGTTCGGCCTGCCGGAGGTGAAGGTCGGCCTCTTTCCCGCGCAGGTGCTCAGCGTGCTCGGCGGCCTGCTGCCGCGCCGGGTGCTGGCCGAGATGTGCATCACCGGCGAACCCATCACCGCCGCGCAGGCGCTCGAACTGAAGCTCGTGAACCGCGTGAGCGACGACGTCGACGAAAGCGTCGACTGGCTGCTCGGCCGCATGCTCGACAAATCGCCCGCCGCCATCCGGCGCGGCCTCTACACGATGAAGAAGATCGAGGCGATGGCCTTCGAGGAATCGATGGCCTTCACCGAAAGCCAGATTGGCCTGTTCGCACTCACCGAAGATGCAGCCGAAGGACAACTCGCCTTCCGCGAGAAGCGCAAGCCGCAATGGAGCGGCCGATGAACAGCGGCAACAACGAACGCATCGTGCGCATCGGCGGGGCCTCCGGCTTCTGGGGCGACAGCAGCGTGGGCGCGCCGCAGCTCGTGGCCAGCGGGCAGGTCGACTACCTCGTGTTCGACTACCTCGCCGAACTCACCATGTCGATCCTCGCGGGCGCGCGGCTCAAGAAGCCCGAGCTAGGCTATGCCACCGACTTCGTCTCCGTCGCGATGAAGGCCGTGCTGAAGGACGTCGTGAAACAAGGCATCCGCGTGGTGAGCAACGCCGGCGGCGTGAACCCGCAAGGCTGCGCCGATGCGCTCGCGGCGCTGGCCGCCGAACAGGGCATCGTGCTGAAGATCGCCGTGGTGAGCGGCGACGATGTGTCCGCACTTCTGCCGCAGCTGCGCCAGTCGCAGCCGCCCGTGCGCGAGCTGCAAAGCGGCGCCGCATTGCCCGAACGCGTGCTCACCGCCAACGCGTACCTCGGCGCACGGCCGATCCAGGCCGCGCTCGACGCGGGCGCGCAGGTCGTCATCACCGGGCGCTGCGTCGACTCGGCCGTCACGCTCGGCGTGCTCATGCACGAATTCAATTGGCAGCCGGGCGACTTCGACCTGCTCGCGGCCGGCAGCCTCGCGGGCCACCTCATCGAATGCGGCTGCCAGGCCACCGGCGGCCTGCACACCGACTGGGACACCGTGCCCGATTGGCCCAACATCGGCTACCCCATCGTCGAATGCAGCGCCGACGGCAGCTTCGTCGTCACCAAGCCCGCGGGCACCGGCGGCAAGCTCGTGCCCGCGGTGGTGGGCGAGCAGATGCTCTACGAGATCGGCGATCCAGCGGCTTACCTGCTGCCTGACGTGGTGGCCGACTTCACGCAGGTGCGCATCGAGCAGGCCGGTGAACACCGCGTGCGCGTGCACGGTGCGCGCGGCCATGCGCCGACCGCGAACTACAAGGTCTGCGCCACGTATGTCGACGGCTTCAAGACCGCGGCGCAACTCACCATCGTCGGCTTCGATGCGGTGGCCAAGGCCAGGCGCACGGGCGAGGCGATCCTCGCGCGCACGGGCACGCTGTTCTCGCAATTGGGCTTCGGCCCCTATAGCGGCACGCAGCTCGAAGTGCTCGGCGCGGAGTCGTGCTACGGCCCGCATGCGCAAGCCCTGCAGACGCGCGAAGCAGTGCTGCGGCTCGCGGTGACGCACCCGCGCAAGGAAGCCCTGGAACTGTTCGCGCGCGAGGTCGCGCCGGCCGGCACCTCGTGGGCGCCCGGCACCACGGGCGCGGGCGGCGGGCGCGCCTCGGTGTCGCCATCGATCCGGCAGTACGCGTTCCTGCTCGACAAGTCGCAGGTCGAGGCCCGCGTCGGCATCAACGGCGTGTGCATCGACGTGCCCCGCACCACAGCGCCTGCGCCGCACGCCGGGTCCGTTTCACAGCCTGCCAGAGCCAGGGAAACGCATGAAGCACCCGTTGCCGCGGACGCCGTCGAAGTGCCGCTCCTGCGCCTCGCATGGGCGCGAAGCGGCGACAAGGGCGACACCTCGAACGTCGGCGTCATCGCACGCCACCCCGCCCTGCTGCCGCTGCTGCGCGAACAGCTCACCGAGGCGCGCGTGGCCGAATGGCTCGCACACCTCGTCAAGGGCCACGTCACGCGCTACGAGGTGCCGGGCATCGATGCCTTCAACTTCGTCTGCGAACAGGCACTGGGCGGCGGCGGCATGGCCTCGCTGCGCAACGACGCGCTCGGCAAGGGCATGGGGCAGATCCTGCTCGCCGTGCCGCTGCGTGTGAGCCCCGCGTTGCTGGTGCTGCTTGCCTAGCATCAATCCGGACAACCGTGCGACAGCAGGGTTGAGGCCGGGCGCTTAGCCTTGCGCCTGTTCCAACTCTGCCATTGATCGCACGATGTCCAACCTCTTCGACCCCGTCCAGGCCGGCGACCTGAAGCTCGCCAACCGCATCGTCATGGCGCCGCTCACGCGCAACCGCTCGCCGAATGCGATCCCGCCCGAGCTCGCCGCCACCTATTACGCCCAGCGTGCCAGCGCCGGCCTGCTCATCACCGAAGCCACCGCCATCAGCCACCAGGGCCAGGGCTACGCCGACGTGCCCGGCCTCTACGGCACCGAGCAGCTCGATGGCTGGAAGCGCGTGACCGATGCCGTGCACGCCAAGGGCGGCAAGATCGTGGTGCAGCTGTGGCACGTGGGCCGCGTCTCGCACAGCGAACTGCAACCCGGTGGCGGCAAGCCCGTCGCCCCCTCGGCCATCACCGCCAGGACCAAGACCGTGCTCATCAAGGACGGCGTGCCGACCTTCGTCGAGACCTCCGAACCGCGCGCACTGGATGCGGGCGAGCTGCCCGGCATCGTGCACGCGTACGCGGTGGCCGCACGCAGCGCGGTCGAGACCGCCGGCTTCGACGGCGTGGAACTTCACGGTGCCAACGGCTACCTGCTCGACCAGTTCCTGAAGGACGGCAGCAACAAGCGCACCGACGACTACGGCGGCAGCATCGAAAACCGCGCCCGCCTGCTGCTCGAATCCGCACGCGCCGTGGTCGACGCGGTCGGCGGCGGCAAGACCGGCATCCGGCTGTCGCCCGTGACGCCCGCCAACGACGCGCACGACAGCAACCCGCAGCCGCTGTTCACCTACGTGGTGAAGCAGCTCGCCGCGCTCGGCCTGGCCTACATCCACATCATCGAAGGCGCCACCGGCGGCCCGCGCGAAATGGAAGACCGCCCCTTCGACTACGAAGCGCTCAAGGCCGCGTACCGCGAAGCCGGCGGCAAGGGCGCATGGATGGTCAACAACGGCTACGACCGGCCGCTGGCCGAGGAGGCGCTGAAGGAAGGCGACGACCTCGTGGCCTTCGGCAAGCCCTTCATCTCGAACCCCGACCTCGTGCGCCGCCTGCGCGAAAACGCGCCGCTCAACGAGCTCGACAAGGCCACCATGTACGGCGGCGGCGCGAAGGGATACACGGACTATCCGGCACTGACCTGAGCCACGCCGCGTACGGGGGCCATGGCAAGATGCGGCGGACCCATCCATCCGCCGTCATCCGCCGACAGGAGAGAAATGCCATGGCCCTCATTGCGCAACGACTGGCCTCGCTCGGCCTCGTGCTGCCGCCGCCCGCGATCCCGCCGGCCGGCGTCATCCTCCCCTTCCAGTTCGTGCGCGTCGTCGGCCGGCGCGCGTTGATCTCCGGCCACGGCCCGCTCAACGCCGACGGCACCATCGCTGCACCGCTCGGCAAGCTGGGCCGCGAAGTGAGCATCGAGCAGGGCTACGCAGCTGCACGCCTCACGGCACTCGCGATGCTCGGCAGCCTGCAACGCGCCCTCGGCGACCTCGACCGCATCACCGCGTGGACGCGCGTGTTCGGCATGGTCGCGAGCGCACCCGGCTTCGACAGGCAGCCCGCCGTCATCAACGGCTTCTCCGACCTCATCCTCGAATTGTTCGGCCCCGACATCGGCGCGCATGCCCGCAGTGCGGTGGGCATGGCGGAGCTGCCGTTCAACATCCCGGTCGAGATCGAGGGCGAGGTGGAAATCGGCGCATGAGTACCGCCGACGAAGGCTTCCTGATCGACGTGATCGCCGCGCAGCCCGCGTGTTCCTGCGCAAGCCTTTGAATTGATCCTTCCGATGCAACTCGACCGCATCCACCACGCCGCCATCATCTGCGCCGACTACGCGGTGTCGAAGCGCTTCTACACCGAGGTGCTCGGGCTGCGCGTGGTCGCCGAAAACCATCGCGCCGCGCGCGACTCGTACAAGCTCGACCTCGCCCTGCCCGACGGCTCGCAGATCGAACTCTTTTCCTTTCCCGGTGCCCCCGCGCGCCCCACGCGCCCCGAAGCCCAAGGGCTGCGCCACCTGTCGTTCGAAGTGCACGACGTGCAGGCCGCGGCCGATGAACTCGCATCGCAGGGCATCGCGGTCGAGCCACTGCGCATCGACGAATATACGGGCCGCCGCTTCATCTTCTTCGCCGATCCCGACGGCCTTCCGCTCGAACTCTACGAGGCCGCGCCGGCCGAGAACCTCGAAGCGCTGCTGTTCGAACTCGAAGGCGCACTGCATCTTCGCGAGGTGCGCGCGAGTGCCGCGAAACTCGAAGAACTGCTCGACGACGACTTCCATGAACTCGGCATCTCGGGCACGGTGTGGACACGCGCCGCCATCGTCGAAGCGCTGCGCGGCGAGGCTTTCTCGGAACGAACGATGTCGGACTTCCGCGTGCTGCGCATGGCGCCCGACGTGGCGCTGGTCACCTACCGCGCACACCGCCAGGCCATTGCGCAGCGCCCTGCAGCGGACTCGCTGCGCAGCTCGCTGTGGAAGCGCCGGCATGGCCGCTGGCGCATGGCGTTCCACCAGGGCACGCCGCTCTAGCTCGCAGGTGCTTCAGCTCGCTTCACCGAATGCCACGCTGACGCGCAAGCCAGTGGGCTCCGCCGCTTCGAGCCGCAGCTCGGCGCCCAGCAGCTCGGCATAGCGCGCCACGATCGACAGGCCCAGTCCCGAGCCCTGCCCCAGCTTCTCGCCGGCCGGACCCTGCGCCCAGCGCTGCATCAGGTCGCGCTGCGCCTCCAGCGGAATGCCGGGCCCGTCGTCGATCACGCTCAGCGTGCGGCCCGCGAGCTCGACCGTGATCGTGCGCCCGCCATAGCGCAACGCGTTGTCGATCAGGTTGTCGAGGATGCCTTCGACCAGCGCCTCGTTGGCTTGCACGACCACGCCGTCGTCGAGGCCGCGCGCGCCCAGGTCTACACCGCGCGCGTCGGCGCGCGCAAGGTGCCGCAGCACCGTCTGCTCGGCCAGCACGTCGAGCCGCACCGGCACGCGCTTGAGCTCGGTGCGCGCCTCTTCGGCCAGTGCCAGCGCCAGCAGCTGGTCGATCAGGTGGCTGGCGCGCGCCTGCCGTTCCGACACGCGCTCCAGCTGCTCGCGCCACACATTGGTATCGTGCTGCGCCAGCCCGTACTCGGCCAGCGCGCGGATGCCCGCCAGCGGCGTGCGCAGTTCGTGTGCCACGTTGCCCACGAACTCGCGCTGCGCCTGCACGCTGTGGCCGAGCCGCTCGAACAGCGAGTTGACCGCGTTGCCCAGGCGCTGGATCTCGCGCGAGGTCTGCGCCACCGCCACCGGCGACAGGTCGCGCACGTCGCGCCGGTCGAGCGCGCGCTGCAGGTCGCCGAGCGGCCGCAGGTCGCTGCGGATGCCGTACCAGAGCCAGATGGCCAGGAGGATGAGCAGCACGATCTGCGGCGCCAGCGCGTAGCCCAGCAACTGCCGCACCAGTGCGGTCCGGCTCAGCGTGGTCTGCGCGATCACCACGCGGTACGGCATGCTGATGTCGGGCTCGGCGTCGTGCTCGAGCACCACCGCGCGCAGCACGCTGCCCTCGTAGTCGATGTCGGCGAAGCGGTAGCGCGCTCCGTCCGCCGGCAGCGGCGCCTGCAGGCCCGACTGCCCGGAGATCAGCGTGCCGTCGAGCCGCTGCACCGCGAAGTACACCTTGTCGACCTGGTCGAAGAGCACGGTGGCCACTTCGCGCGGCGTCAGCAGCAGCTCGATGCCGCGTTCGCCCGCCTGCACGTTGGCCGACAGCGCATAGGCGTCGTCGAGCATGCCGCGGTCGAAGGCCTGCTCGGAAAAGTAGTTGGCGATGACCAGCGCGATGACCGCGCCGACCATCCACGTGAGCGCCAGCGGCACCAGCACGTTGCGCAGCACGCGCCGCGTGAGCGATGGCGCACGAACGGCCGCGGGCTGCGGTTCTGTCGTCTGCTCGGTCACGCTCGGATCACACCTCGGCTTCGAGCAGGTAGCCGATGCCGCGCAGCGTGCGGATGCTCGCGCCCGAGCCCTGCAGCTTCTTGCGCAGGCGCGAGATGAAGGCCTCGAGCGCGTTGTCGCCCAGCGATTCGTCGAAGCTCGAGAGCTTGTCGGACAGCGCCCGCTTGCTCACGGTGCGGCCCGGCGGACTCATGAGTTCCCACAGCACCTCGAACTCGCGCGCCGGCAGGTCGAGCGGACCGCCCGCGGTCGAGA
This sequence comes from Variovorax sp. Root411, assembly GCF_001425205.1. GTDB lineage: Bacteria > Pseudomonadota > Gammaproteobacteria > Burkholderiales > Burkholderiaceae_C > Variovorax. The sequence continues at coordinate 444,482 of NZ_LMDW01000015.1, read as the reverse complement.
AGCGGCGCGCCTTGCGGTCGAGCTTCAGCTGGCCCAGCAGCACGAGGTCTTCGGTGCCCTTCGCGCGGCGCACCAGCGCACGCAGGCGCGCCTCGACCTCGGCCAGGTCGAAGGGCTTGCCGAGGTAGTCGTCGGCACCCGCGTCGAGGCCCGCGATGCGTTCTTCGGTGCGCCCGCGCGCCGTGAGCACCAGCACCGGCGTGCGGTCGCCGCGCGCGCGCGCCTGCCGCAGCGCGTTGAGGCCGCTCGCGAGGCCGCTGGTCGGGCTTGCGGTGGCCGGCAGGTTGAGGTCGAGCAGCACGGCATCGAAGGGCTGCACGCGCCACAGGTGATCGGCATCCTCGACGTTGGTCGAGACGTCGACGCGATGGCCGGCATCCGCGAGGCTGCGCACCATCACGTCGCGCAAAACGGCGTCGTCTTCGACAAGCAGAATTCGCATGGTGTTTGAATGGTTGGGGGGTAATCTGCCTTGCGAACGACGGGTCAGCGGCCGGTCAGTCGCTCCAAGCGATAAACGCTGCATGAGCATACGACAGCACGATGAAACACGGGCCATTTTCATGGCTGGCACCACACGATGAGTGCGCGTGAACCTTCCGATCTGTTGAGCCTTGTGCCTCCGCAAGTGCAGCGCACCGCCGTGGTCCTGCTGCACGGTTTATGCAGCACGCCTGACGAGCTGCTGACCGTGCAGTCCGCACTGCGCAGCCGCGGCTACCCGGTGCACCCGCTGTCGATCGAGGGTTATTCGTTCGATGCCGCTGCGCCGATGCAGCGCGCCGCGCCGTACGAACGCTGGCTCGACGCCATCCAGGCCCATGTGAAGGCGCTGCGCGCGCAGCACGACCGCGTGATGCTGGTCGGCATTTCCGCCGGCGCTTCGCTCGCGCTCGGCGCGGCCATCCGCTGCGGCAGCGACGTCGATGCGCTGGTGCTCATGTCGACCACGCTGCGCTTCGATGGCTGGGCCATCCCGCGCACGCAATTCCTGCTGCCGCTGGCCTTCTACACGCCGCTCGGCCGGTTCTGGCAATACCGCGAGCGCCCGCCCTACGGCGTGAAGAACGAGCGCGTGCGCGCCTGGATCGAGCGCGAGCTGCGCCATCGCAAGGTTTCGCGCGCGGGCAGTTCCGTCATCGGCGTGGGACATCTGCGCGAGCACGACCGGCTCATCCGCCACGTGCGGCGCAACCTCAGCGGCGTGCAATGCGGCAACGTGCTCGCGCTGCATGCCCAGCAGGACGAGGTGGCCAGCGTGGCCAACCTCGACATCCTCGCGCGCGGCCTGCGCTGCCGCGACTTCCGCACCGTGGTGGTCGCCAACAGCTACCACATGATCACGATCGACAACGACCGACAGCAGGTGGTGCGCGAAACGGTGTCGTTCGCCGAAGCCGTGGCACATGGCGCGACGCCGGAACATCCGCTGTACGCCTGACCTCGTTCGCCACGCCTGAAAGGAAAGCATCTCCATGTCTTCTTCCGCTTCCCCCACCTTCAACAGCATCGCGGCGATCCTCGAGACCGACTTCCGCGTCGAGCGCTCGGCCATCTCGCCATCCACCGCGCTGTCGGACCTCGGCCTCGACTCGCTCGCGCTGATGGAGTTCGTCTTCGCCGTCGAGGACGCCTTCCACCTGCGCATTCCCGAAGACCGCCTCGACCCGCGCGAAGCCGGCATCACGCTGGAACGCCTGTGCGATGTGATCGACGCCGAGAACGCCCCCGTGGCCGCCGTCCAGCCCGCCGAAGCGGCCGCATGAGCAGCGGCGCCGCCCACGCCGTGCTCGCCGCTTCGGCCACACGCGCCGCCTCGGCGCCGGTGCGCGTGAGCGGCATCGGTTTCGTCACGCCCATCGGCCGCACCGTCGAGGCCTTCGACGAAGCGCTGTTCGCGGGCCGCTCGGCCGTGCGTGCGCAAACACTGGAGATAGAGGGCATGGACCCGATGGCGCTCGCGGTCGCCGCCTGCGACTTCGATTCGAATGGCATGCGCAGCACCTCCCGCCTGCCGCTGGACCGCGGCACCGCCATGGCCCTGGCTGCGGCACAGGACGCGGCTCGCGAAGCGAACATCGATCTCGACACCATCGACCGCGACCGCCTCGGCATCTTCTGGGGCAGTGGCCTCGCCGGCGCCGGCACCTTCGACAACACCACCAGCGCGCTGTATGGCGAACAGCGCCGCATGCGCCCGACCACCGTGCTCACTGTGATGCCCAACGCCGCCGTGGCCGAACTCGCGCTGCACTTCGGCGCGCGCGGTTCGGCCATTGCCTACGCCTGTGCCTGCGCCTCCTCGGCCGTGGCCGTCGGCGAGGCGATGCGCGCCATCCGCGGCGGCTGGATCGACGTGGCCATCGTCGGCGGCCACGACGCCATGCTCACGCCCGGCGTGATGGCCAGCTGGCACGCGATGCGCGTGATGGCGCCGCCGCCGGCCGATGCGCCCTTCTCGGCCTGCCGTCCGTTCTCGGGCGACCGCACGGGCTTCGCCATCGGCGAAGGCGCGGCCGCGCTGGTGCTCGAATCCGAAGCGCATGCGGCCGCACGCGGCGCCGAAGCAGCGCCCTTCGTGCTCGCAGGCTACGCTACCAACTGCGACGGCACACACATCACCAACCCCGACGCCGCGAGCCAGGTGCGCGTGATGCGCGCCGCGCTGCGCGACGCGGGCATCGAGGCCTCGGACATCGGCCACATCAACGCACACGGCACGGCCACCTCGGCCGGCGATGCGGCCGAGGCCGCATCGATCCGCGAGGTATTCGGCAAGGCCACGCCGGTCAGCGCGACCAAGGCGATCCACGGCCACGTGCTCGGCGGTGGCGGTGCCATCGAACTCATCGCCGCGCTGCGCGCACTGGCGCGCGAGGCGCTGCCGCCCATCGCCAACCTGCAGACGCCCGACGCCGCATTCGACCTCGATTTCGTGCAGGGCGAGGCGCGCGAGGCCAGGGGCATCCGTTATGCGCTGTCCAACTCCTTCGCCTTCGGGGGCACCAACGCCGTCATCGTGGCCGGCCGCGCGTGCGAACGCTGAAGATTCGCTGAACACTCTCTGAAAAAACGAACGCGGTGCACCGGCTGGTCGTTTTCGTCGTGCCTGTGTTCGCGCTGCTCATGGCCTGCGAGTTCGCCTGGGGCTGGCTCCAGCGGCGCAACACCTACCGCTTCAGCGACACGCTCGGCAGCCTGAGCCAGGGGCTGCTGAGCCAGGCGCTCGCGGTGTGCACGCAGCTGTTCCAGATCGGGCTCTACGCCATGGTCTATCCGCTGGTCGCGATCTGGACGCGGCCCGGCTTCTGGGACAGCGCCGCGGGCTGGATCGTTGCCGTGCTTCTGTTCGACTTCTTCGACTACTGGCTGCATCGCGCGGGCCACGAGTCGGCCGTGTTCTGGGCCGCGCACTCGGTGCATCACCAGAGCCAGCACTTCAACTTCTCCACCGCGCTGCGCCAGGAAAGCACCGTGGCCTTCCTGGGCTGGGCCTTCTACCTGCCGATGGCCGTGGTGGGCGTGCCGCCCGAGCAGTTCGGGCTGGCGGGACTCATCGTGCTGGTCTACCAGTTCTGGATCCACACCGAGCACATCGGCAAGCTCGGCTGGTTCGATCGTGTGTTCTCGTCGCCCTCGAACCATCGCGTGCACCACGCGGTGAACGACGGCTATGTAGACCGCAACTACGGCGGCATGCTCGTGGTGTGGGACCGGATGTTCGGCACCTTCGCCGAAGAAACCGAACGCTGCGTCTACGGCACGCGCAAGGCGCTCGCGAGCTTCGACCCGATGCGCGCGATCCTCGGCCCCTATGTGCCGCTGCTGCGCGATGCATGGCATGCGAAGCGCTGGCAGGACAAGATCGCCGTGTGGTTCAAGCCCCCGGGCTGGCGGCCGGCCGACGTCGCGGCGCGGTTTCCGGAACCGCCCTTTTCGCTGGAAGAAGCCATGCACATCCACGTCCCCGTGCTGACGCGCCCGCAGGTCGCGTCAGCCGCCCTCCACTTCGCATGCTGGGTCGGCGTGACGCTGGCCTTTCTCTGGCGCGCCGACGACCTCGCGTTCCACACCGGGCTGACGCTGCTCCTGCTGGCGGTCGGCGGCTTCTGGTCCATCGGCGCGGTGCTCGATTCGCAGCTTCGGCTGCGATGGGCCTGGTGCGCGCAGGCGGCGCTGCTGGCGATGTCTGCGGTGCTGCTCTTCGCCTGATCGACATCCGCTCGCCCCCCGCTATGCTCGGCGCCTTCATCGTTGCAAGGCACCCATCATGCGCAGGCTGGCCACACCCGAGGACATCGACACCGTCTTCGTCCTCTACATGCACGAGAAGATCGTTCCCTTCCTGGGCTACGACCCGATGCCGCTCGATGAATTCCGCGCCATCTACCAGGAGCTGCTCGACGGCCGCAACTTCTACGTCTACGAGCGCGAAGGGCGCATCGCCGGGTTCTACCGGGCCACGCGTTATCCGGGCCGCGTGCGGCACGTGGCCTGCCTGGGCACGCTCGCGGTAGATCCCGCGTTTCACGGTCAGGGCATCGCGCTCGCCATGGTGAGCGAAGCCATCGACGCGCTGAAGGCCGTCGGCATCAGGCGCGTCGAGCTCTTCGTCGAGAGCGACAACGCGCCGGCGATGCGCTTCTACGAAAAGCTCGGCTTCGAACGCGAAGGCACCTTGCGCAAGTTCTACCAGCGCGCCGGCGAGCCCGAGGCCATCGACGATCACCTCATGGCACTGCTGCTCGACTGAAAGACTTCAGGGCTTCCAGCGCCGCAGCAGCAGCGCATTCGCCATCACGCTCACGCTCGACAACGCCATGGCCGCACCGGCCACCACCGGGCTCAGCAGGCCGAAGGCCGCGAGCGGAATGCCGGCCACGTTGTAGGCGAAGGCCCAGAACAGGTTCTGCCGGATCTTCGCGACCGTGCGCGCCGAAAGCTCGAAGGCCTGCGCCACCAGCGCGAGGTCGCCGCGCATCAGCGTGATGCCGGCCGCTTCCATCGCCACGTCGGTGCCGCCGCCCGAAGGCGCCATCGCGATGCCCACATCGGCCGCGGCCAGCGCAGGCGCATCGTTGGCGCCGTCGCCGACCATTGCGACGACATGTCCGTTCTTCCTGAGCGCTGCGACCTGCGCCGCCTTGTCGGCGGGCAGCACGTCGGCACGCACGTCTTCGGCCGCGATGCCGAGCCGTGCCGCCATGGCCAGGGCCGCGCGCAGGTTGTCGCCCGAGATCATCACCACGCGCAGGCCACGCGCGTGCAGCGTGCGGATGGCTTCGGCGGCTTGCGGCTTGGGCTCGTCGGCGAAGGCGAGCAACGCCTGCACGTGCGCAGCGCCCGCCTCGCCGAAGCGCAGCAATGCCGACACGGTGGCGCCTTGCGCCTGCAGGCCATCGACTTCGGCGGCTTCGGGCATCGCGTCGAGTTCGCGGCACCAGCGCAGGCTGGCGATGGCCCAGGTGATGCCATCGACATCGCCGCGCACACCACGGCCCGGCATCGCCTGCATTGCGCTCAATGCGGGCGACTGCAGGTTGCGCTGCGCCGCGGCAGCCAACACCGCCTTGGCCAGCGGATGCTCGCTGCCGCTTTGCAGGCTGGCGGCAGTTGCCAGCAGTTGGTCTTCGGTTGCCTGAATACCTGCCGCCGGTACCAGCGCGGTCAACACCGGCCGGCCCACCGTCAACGTGCCTGTCTTGTCGAACGCGACGGTATCGACGCGGTGCGCAATTTCAAGCGCACGCGCGTCCTTGATCAGAATGCCGTGCCGCGCCGCCACGCCCGTGCCCGCCATCACCGCAACCGGCGTCGCAAGGCCCAGCGCACATGGACAGGCAATGACGAGCACCGCCACGGCGTGGATCAATGCGGTCTCGATGCCCGCGCCCGCCATCATCCAGCCAGCGAACGTGACGAGTGCAATCACCAGCACCACCGGCACGAACACGGCCGCGACCTTGTCCACCAACCGCTGGATCGGCGCCTTCGCCGCCTGTGCATCTTCGACCAGCCGGATGATGCGCGCGAGCACGCTCTCGGCGCCGACCGCGCTCACTTCGATGACCATGCGCCCGTCGCCATTCACAGCGCCGCCGGTCAACGAATCGCCCGGCCCCTTGGCCACCGGCAGCGGCTCGCCGGTGAGCATCGATTCGTCGACCTCGGACTGCCCTTCGATCACCCGTGCGTCGGCCGGCACGCGCTCGCCGGGCCGCACCGCGAGGCGGTCGCCCACCATCACCTCGGCCAGCGGCACGTCGCTTTCCTTGCCGCGCACGCCGACGAGGTGCGCCACTTCGGGCCGAAGCTGCTGCAACGCACGGATCGCCGACGTGGCCTGGCGCTTGGCGCGCGCCTCCAGCCACTTGCCGAGCAGCACCAGCGTGATCACCACCGCCGAGGTCTCGAAGTACAGGTGCGGCATCTCGCCATGGCCCGCATGCTCACCGGTCGCCGCGCGCCACCAGAGCCAGAGCGAAAGGCCGAACGCCGCGCTGGTACCGAGTGCCACCAGCAGGTCCATGTTGCCGGTGCGTGCCTTCGCTGCATGCCAGCCCGCGCGATAGAAGCGCGCGCCCAGCCAGAACTGCACTGGCGTCGCGAGCAGCAGCTGCAACCATGGCGGCAGCATCCAGTCCTGCCCAAAAGGATCGCCGAGCATCGGCGCCAGCAACGGGATCGACAGTGCCAACCCCACGGCGACCGGGCCGAAACCATGCCAGGGCGACAGCGCAGCGGCTTCGTCGGCCGCTGTGCTTGCCGCACGCGGCTCGTAGCCGGCGGCACGCACGGCGCGGCGCAGGCGAACGTCCATGCCTTCGTTGCCGCTCGTCACCACGCGAGCCGATTCGGTTGCGAGATTCACGCTCACGTCCTGCACGCCGGGCACGTTCTTCAGCGCGCGCTCGACGCGCATCACGCACGAGGCGCAGGTCATGCCGCCGACCGAGAGGTCCAGCGTGGTCGGAGCAGATTGCAGATTTTCCATGTGCCGAGGCTAAAGCCTCACACGATGGCAAGGTCAAGCGGCAGATCCAGTGCCCCTTTGCTGGACATTGACATCGTGAGAGGGTTCAAACTTGCGTCTCACTTGCTTCCATCACTTCAATCATTTCCAAAGGAGCCATCACGATGAGCCAGAAATTCCAGGTCACGGGCATGAGCTGCGGCCATTGCGTGAGCGCGGTGCAGAACGCGGTGCAGACGGTGGACCCCGAAGCACAGGTCACGGTCGACCTCGAGACCGGCCATGTCGACGTGCTGAGCGAACAGCCGCGCAAGGACATCGTCGCCGCGATCGAGAACGCGGGCTACGCCGTTCAATGAGCGCGGGCCACGTCGCCATCGGCGAAGCGGCGCAGCGCTCCGGCGTGTCGGCCCGCATGGTCCGCCACTACGAAGGGCTGGGCCTGCTGCCGGCGGTGCCGCGCACCGAAAGCGGCTATCGCCAATACGGCGATGCCGACATCCACACGCTGCGCTTCATCAAGCGCTCGCGCGACCTCGGGTTTTCGATGGAAGAAATCGCCGAACTCGTCGGGCTGTGGCACAACCGCCGACGCGCGAGCTCGAGCGTGAAGCGCATCGCCGAGAAGCACCTCGGCGAACTGGAGCAGCGCATTGCGGACATGCAATCCATGCGCAACACGCTGGCCCACCTTGTGCACTGCTGCCATGGCGATGCACGCCCCGACTGCCCCATCCTCGACGACTTGAGCAAGGTCTAGATCAGGCGCCTCGTACCAGGGACAAGACTTTGCCGGCATCCAGCGTACGGGCCTTTTCCTGGATCGCCGGCAGGTACTGCGTCTGCAGGCTCTGCCCTTCCTTCACCACGCCCGAGAACGCATCCTTCAGCATCTGCGTCGAGAGGGTCCGGCCGCCGGCGTAGTAGCGCTTGGCCACGTGGCCCAGCGCATAGGTCGAGGCGAAGCTCATGCCCGAGCTCACGGCCTGGTTGCCCAGCCCGCGCAGCAAGCCACCGCCGACTTTTCCGAGCAATCCGCCGAGCAGCTTGCGACCGGCCTGCTCCAGGTACTGCGAGGTCAGGCCCACGCCGACGGTCGCCAGGAAATCCTTCACGTGGCCGCTGTCGAGCTGGTAGCCGTAGGACTGGCCGATGCGGTAGACCAGCTTCATCTGCAGCGGAATGATCGCCATGGTCGAAAGCGTCTCGGGCAGCAGTTCCAGCGCGCCGTTGAGGATGGCTGCATTGAGGATCGATTTGTCGAGTTCGGCGCTGTCCGGGGTGCCGGGCGCCGCCACGGCGCTGCCCCCAGCGGCGGTAGCCACCGGCACCGCCGCGATGTCTTCCGCCTGCTGCGAGAACGCGGCCGCCGAGGCATCCAGCCCCAGCGAAGTTCGCACGTCCGCCAGGAACATCCGCTCGGCCTCCGACTGCATGCCGTCCGCATCGCACACGCACACCGCCATCTCGTAGGCCAGCTGCCTCGACTCGGTGCTTTTCAGTTCCCCGGCCACCGAGGGCAGCGACACGCGCTTCATCAGCACGTCCTGGTAGAGCGTCGGCAGGTTCAGGCCGTCGGCCTGCGACAGGCCCTCGGCAATCCGCTTGATCTCGGCGCGCTCGCGTTCGTGCTTCTCGCCATCGACAAAGGCAGCCAGCAGCGACAGGGTAACTATCGACTTTGTTTCTGAAGGTGTCATTTGTACGAAATTTCGCAATATGAAGGATCCAGTTCGGTCGCTGTGGCGAGTGAAGGTTCCGCCGCCGGTTCTCCCCACAAACCTTGGGCAACTCTGTGGATAACGTCCGCACTTCGGTGTAGGGGTTCGGCAAGTCGTTGATTTACAAGGAAATTTAACACTTTGCCCAAATTTTCAGCAATGAATTTCTCCGGCCGGAAATCGCCTTTCGCAGATTTTCCGGAGTGCGTCAAAGGACAACTCTGGGGACACTTCTTGAACAAGGCATCGGTTATCCACAGGCCGGACCGGGTACCCCATCTTGTTCATATGCCGGGTACAAACCCGAAGCACGGGTGCGCACAGTGACAGAGGTATGACAAGTGCTTGTCGCATAACGAAAAAAGCGTCCTGTCCACAGAAGTGGGCGACCCTTATCTACTACTACTAATTTGAATAAGAAGAATAAGAAGATGGGGAAAGGGAAAGCTGCGCCCGAAAAAAAAGCCGCGAACGGCCGCGCCGGTCCACGGCGCCTTCGATCCCAACCGGTCCTCCCGGCGCGTTCCCCTCGCTAACATCCGCGGATGAGCTTCAAACCCCGGATCCTGATCGCCGAAGACGAATCGGGCATTGCCGACACGCTGCAGTACGTTCTGAAGAGCGACGGATTCACCCCTGTCTGGTGCGCCACGGCCGAGGAAGCCATTGTCCAGTTCGCGCAGGAGCCGCCGGCGCTGGCCATCCTGGACATCGGATTGCCCGACCTCAACGGTTTCGAGCTCTTCAAGCGCCTCCAGGCACTGAACCAGGCCATGGGTGGCCCGGAGGTGCCGATGGTGTTCCTGACGGCCCGCAGCGACGAAATAGACCGCGTGGTGGGCCTCGAACTGGGCGCGGACGACTACATCGCCAAGCCGTTCTCGCCGCGCGAACTGGTCGCCCGCGTGCGGACCATCCTGCGGCGCAGCGCGAGAAACGGCGCAGGAGCCCCGGCAACAGCCGCGGTTGCAAACCATGGGGTGCCCCATCAAATCCCGGCCCAGATGCCTCCTGAGAGTCCTCAGGCACCCGCACTGCCCTTCTCGCTCGACCATGAGCGCATGCAGATCCGCTATTACGGCCGCGTGCTCGAGCTCTCGCGCTACGAATATGGCCTGCTGAGGCTGCTGGTGCAACGCCCGGGACGCGTCTTCACGCGCGACGAATTGCTCGAACTGGTCTGGGACGATTCCAGCGACAGCTTCGACCGGACGGTCGACGCGCACATCAAGACCCTGCGCGCCAAGCTCAAGGCGATCGCGCCCGAAGTCGAGCCGATCCGCACGCTGCGCGGCACCGGCTACGCACTGAACGAAGAACTGCCGACCAAGGCGTCGTGACAAGACGCACGCGCATCTTCATCGGCATCCTGCTGATCTACACGGCGGGCATCGCCTTTCTCCTCTATCGCGTCGTTTCCGACATCGACCCGCGCTACCGCGAGTCGGCCGAGGAATCGCTGGTCGAGACCTCGCAGCTCGTGGCCAGCCTGGTCGAGCAGGACGTGATTGCCGGTGCCATCAACACCGCGCGGCTCGAGCCGCTGTTCCGTACCGTCTATGCGCGCGAGTTCTCGGCGCAGATCTACAACCTGCACAAGAGCCGCGTCGAGCTGCGCGTGTATGTCACCGACCGCAGCGGCCGCGTGATGTTCGATTCGCTCGGCAGGCACCTCGGCGCCGACTATTCGCAGTGGAGCGACGTGAGCCGCACGCTCGCCGGCCTGTACGGCGCACGCACTTCGCGCGATGTCGATGGCGATCCGCGCACTTCGGTCATGTACGTGGGCGCGCCCATTCGCTGGAACAACGAGATCGTCGGCATGGTCAGCGTCGGCAAGCCGGTGCAGAGCTTCGGCCAGTTCGTGGAAGACGCGCGCGTGCGCACCATCTGGGTCGGCGTCGGTTCGGCGCTCGCACTGCTGCTGCTCACGCTCATCGTCTCCGTGTGGCTGGTGCGCCCCTTCGGCCTGATTCGCGACTACTGGACGTGGGTGCGCGCCCAAAACCGCGTGGGCAGCCTGAGCCTGGCGCGCATGGCGCGGCGCGCGGTCGACGGCGTGCGCACCGGCTTCAGCGAAATGCGCGATGCGCTGACCGGTCGCAACTACGTGGCCGACTACGTGCAGACCTTCACGCACGAGGTGAAGAGTCCGCTGTCCGCCATCCGCGGCGCGGCCGAGCTGCTGCAGGAACCGTCGATGCCGCATGCAGAGCGCGAACGCTTCCTGAAGAACATCGAAGGCGAGACGCAACGCATCCAGGAAATCGTCGACCGCATGATGGAGCTCACCGCGCTCGAAACGCGGCGCACGCTGGACCGCACCGAGCCGGTGGCGCTGGCTTCGCTGATCGACGACATCGCCATCAGCGCGCAGCCCGCGGCGGCCATGCGCAACATCAAGTTGCTCGTGAACATCCGCGACCAAGCCCGCACGGAAGGCGACCCGTTCCTGCTGCGACGCGCGATCAGCAACCTGCTGGACAACGCCATCGATTTTTCACCGCGCGACAGCGAAGTGCTGCTCACGCTGGAAACCACGTCGAAGCTGGCCCGCGTGAGCGTGCGCGACCATGGCCCGGGCATTCCGGAGTACGCGCAGGAAAAGGTCTTCGAGAAGTTCTATTCGCTCGCCAGGCCGCACAGCAAGAAGAAGAGCACGGGGCTGGGGCTGGCGTTCGTGAAAGAGATCGCGGCCCTGCACCGCGGTCGCATCGAGCTCGGCAACGCGTCGCGCGGCGGCGCCGTGGCGACGCTCACGCTGCCGCTGCTGTCAAATCACTGAGCCGCGGGACGGCCGATCAATGCGCTGTAGGCACTGCGCGTCTCCGGGCTCACCGCCCCGAGCGCCTGCAGGTACTGCGTCTGGTGCTGCGCGATCATGCGCGCCGACGCCACCGTCTTCGAGCGGCAGTACCAGTGGCAGGTGTGCTGCATCAGGAACAGCTCGGCCGACATGGTGAAGGCCTTGGCCTTGGGTGTGCGGCCGGCTTCGTTGCGCATCACGCCAGCGATGCCGCTCGCGTGGATCAGCAGGGCCTGCCGCATGTCGAAGGTCGCGGCCGGAAAGAGCTGGGTGAACATCGGAATAGCCACCGGCAGCTTGCTCACGCGCGTGACGGCCTCGGGCATGCGCGAGAACTCGGTGGCGAAGCTGTCGAGCTGGACGGAGAGCTTTTCCTCGGTGGCGTCCAGCAAGTGCCAGATCTGCTGGCGGCGCTCGGCGTCGTCTTCGCCGAGGCAGCGCATGTAGCCGGAGGTGAGGCTTTCCATCAGCTTCTCGATCTGATGGCGGCCGAGGTGGTTGGCCAGCAGCGCGATGCGCAGGCGCTGTTCCCTGGACTTGAGGATGTAGAAGCCGGCAGCAAAAAGCGCCACCAGAGTAAGAATTTCCATGTATGCGTGGAGAAAAAAAGAGAAGGCGGGAAGCAGCACCGAGTGTAGGCACCGCGACCCGCCTTCTCTTTTTCCGTTTCGCCTTCTAGCGGAAGAAATCGAGGATCTTGTTGCGCTCTTCAGGCGGTGGCGGTGCCCCGATGGGCGCACCCGTGAGTTCTTCGGCCGGCGGTGGCGGCGTCTCGCTGTTCTCCAGGCCCAGGCTCGCCACGCTGTGGCCCGGCGTGAAATCGTCGAAGTACCACTCGCCGTCGACATTCACCACACCCGCCGGTTCGGCCGGCTGCGTCACGGGCACGCCCTGAAGTGCTGTCTGCATGTAGCCGATCCAGATCGGCAGGCTCAGGCTACCGCCGGTTTCGCCGCGCACGCCGAGCTGGCGCGGCGTGTCGTAGCCGATCCACGCGATGCCGACCATGGTCGGCTGGAATCCCGCGAACCAGGTGTCGAAGGAGTCATTGGTAGTGCCGGTCTTGCCGTAGAGGTCGTCGCGCTTCAGCGCCTGGTGGGCCTTGAAGCCGGTGCCGCTTTTCACCACGCTCTGCAGCAGCGAATCCATGATGAAAGCGTTGCGCTGCGGAATGGCGCGGCGTGTTTCGTCGAGCACCGGCGCTTCGGTTTCCATGATGACCTTGTCCCTCAGGTCGGTGACGCGCGTGACGAGGTACGGATTGACGCGATAGCCGCCATTGGCGAACACCGAGTAGCCCACCGCCATCTGCATCGGCGTGACCGAGCCGGCGCCCAATCCCATCGGCAGGTTGGCGGGATGCTTGTCCTTGTCGAAGCCGAACTTGGTGACCCAGTCCTGCGCATAGGGCGCGCCGATCGACTGCAGCACGCGCAGCGTGACGAGGTTCTTCGATTTCATCAGCGCGGTGCGCAGCGGCATCGGGCCTTCGTAGGTGCCTTCGAAGTTCTTCGGCTCCCACGGCTGGCCGCCGTTGACGGCAGCATCGAAGTACAACGGCGCATCGTTCACCACGGTCGCGGGCGTGAAGCCCTTTTCGAGCGCGGCCGAATAGATGAAGGGCTTGAAGCTCGAGCCCGGCTGGCGCCAGGCCTGCGTGACGTGGTTGAACTTGTTCTTGCCGAAATCGAAGCCGCCCACCAGCGCCTTGATGGCGCCGCTGCGCGGGTCCATGCCAATGAAGGCGCCTTCGACTTCCGGCAGCTGCGTGATTTCCCAGGTGTTCTTCGGCGTCTTCGCCACGCGGATCACTGCGCCGCGGCGGATCTTGATGTTGGGCGGCGCCTTCGCGGCAAGGCCGGACTGCGCGGGCTTGAGGCCATCGCCCGTGATCTGGATGGTTTCGCCATTGGCGCGCACGGCGCTGATTTCCTTGGCGTTCGCGTCGAGCACCACGGCCGCGACCACGTCGCCGTTGTCGGGATGCTCGGCGAGCGCGTCGTCCACGGCCTCGTCCACGGCCTCGTCGACTTCCTTCTGCTCGGTCGGCAGGTCGACGAACTTCTCCGGGCCTCGGTAGGGCTGGCGCCGTTCGTAGTCCATGATGCCCTTGCGCAGCGACCGGTAGGCCGCGGCCTGGTCGGCCGCCACGAGCGAGGTGTAGACCTTCATGCCGCTGGTGTAAATGCTGTCGCCGTACTGCGCGTACATCATCTGGCGCACCGTCTCGGCCACGTATTCGGCATGCAGGCGGTTCGGGTCGGCGGCGTCGCGCAGGTGCAGTTCTTCCTTCTTGGCTTCGGCGGCCTGTTCGGCGGTGATGAAGCCGGTTTCATGCATGCGGTCGATCACATACAGCTGGCGTGCACGTGCGCGGCGCGGATTGGCCACCGGGTTGTTGGCGCCGGGCGCCTTCGGCAGGCCGGCCAGCATCGCGGCTTCGGCGACGGTGACGTTCTGCAGCGGCTTGCCGAAGTAGGTTTCGGCGGCAGCAGCAAAGCCGTAGGCGCGGTTGCCGAGGTAGATCTGGTTCAGGTAGATCTCGAGGATCTGGTCCTTGGTGAGCTGCCGTTCGAGCCGCAGTGCCAGCAGGATCTCGTAGGTCTTGCGGCTCATCGTCCGCTCGGAGCTCAGGTACACGTTGCGCGCCACCTGCATCGTGATGGTCGATGCACCCTGCTTGCGGCCACCCTTCAGGCTGGCGACCGCAGCACGCAGGAAGCCCTTGTAGTCCACCCCGCCGTGGTCGTAGAAGCGCGCGTCTTCAACGGCCAGCACGGCGTCTTTCATGACCTTCGGAATGCTGGCGAAGGGCGTGAGGTTGCGGCGCTCTTCACCGAACTCGCCGATCAGCTGCCCCTCGGTCGAGTACACACGCAACGGCAGCTTGGGGCGGTAGTCGGAAAGCTCCGAGACGTCGGGCAGCTTCGGGTAGATGGCAACCACCGCGACGATGGCCGCTACCAGCACCACCAGCGCGCCGGAGCCCACCCCGATGGCGCCCCAGCCGGCAACGCGTTTCCAGCGGCGGCGGGGATCGTCCGGCGCCGCGCTGTCGTCGTCGGAAGGTTTGGGGCTTGAGCGTTTGAACATAGGAATTGGCTAACTGGCTAGCGAAAGGATTGGAGCCGCCGCGCGCTGCTGCGTTCCAGCACCGGGCGGTCGAGCGCGCCGCACTGCGCCGCCTGCTGCGCGCAATGCATGGCATCGAAATACTTGTCTTGGTCGAAGGCGATCGGCAACAGGTCCACGCCGGCGCCGAGGGCGCGGACGGTGGCATCGCAAAGACCGCGGTTGCAGGCCGCGCCCATCGTGAGACCGTCGGTGACGAGCAGGCCCTGGGAGCCCCGTTCGCCTCGAGCCACCTGTTGCACGATTTTGCGCGAGAAAGAGACCGGATATTCGGCGTCGAGTTCCGCAAGGATGACATGGCTCGGCATGATCGCGGCATCCGAATGTTTCGACACGTCTTGAAACGGTTTCCGGTCGTGCGCCCGCAGCAGCTTCATGGCGCCTGCGCTTCGACCGAAGCCGGCTCCACGCGGCGGGAGAGCGCATACCAGTCGACCTTGCGCGTGACCAGCATCAGCACGGCCAGCATGCCGAAGATCAGCAGCGCGCCCAGCAGCAGCGCGTTGCTTTCGGAAGCCAACAGGCCGTAGAGCGCGCCATAGAGCAGCGCAACGAAGGCACCGAACGACAGGCCGCGCCGCCAGCCTGCGAGCACCGCGCTGAAGTACACGGCCAGCAGCACCACGCTCGCTGCGGCGGCGCCCGCATACGCCATCCAGAACGCGAATTTCTCCGAGAGCGCGAGCAGCAGCAGGAAGAACAGCGCAATCGATAAACCGACCAACCCGTACTGGATCGGATGCAGGCGCAGCTTGCGGAACAGCTCGAACATGAAGGCAGCCATCAGCACCAGCCCGATGAACAGCACGCCGTACTTGCCGGCGCGCGTGCTCATCGAATAGACGTTGATCGGCTGCGCGAGCGACACGTCGAAGGTCTGCAGCGGGCCGGCGTTGCGGTGTGCCACAGCGACAGCAGTCTCCCCGGCGTAGCGCGACGGGGAGGCGACGGCTTCGGCGGCGGCGTTGTCCGTGGAACTGCCGCGGGCCGAGAGACCCGCGCGCACCTGTTCGCGCGCCGAAGTCACGAGCGAGGACACGCGCCAATGCGCGTCGAAGCCCTGCGGCGTCACGCTGCGCTCGGCCGCGAGAAAGCGGCCGCTGAAGCTGGGGTGCGCCCAGGGCGAACTCAGGTGCGCGGTCGTTTCCTCGGCGATGGGCGCGATGGCGAGCGTGTCCTGTCCGACCAGGCCGAGCTTCATGTCGAACGAAACCGGCGTACCGGCCTGCCATGCGGTGAGCGCTGCGCCGGTGACCGGTGCGTGGATGCCATCTGCAAACCATGCGCCATCGGCCAGGCCCGGCACGCGCTGCTTGAAACGCAGGGCCTCGCCGCCCATCGTCATCGCTGGCGAGCCGTCGAGGCCGCGCAGGTCGCTCACGTTGAAGGCGATGAAGGGCGCCTTGAATTCGATCTTCGAATCGGTCTCGCTGTGTGCCACGGCCTTCGGGTCGAAGGCCGCGAAGCCACCGGTGAGCGCGGCGCTGAGCGTGTAGAACGGAATCCTGAAGATGCCGCGGTAGCGTTCCTGCGGTGCCATCGAACCTTCGATGTGCAGCTTGTCCGGGAACACCACGTGGGCCATTTCCTTGCTGCGCGGCTCCTGGCCGATCACCTTGCCTTGTGCGTTGCGCAGCGGTTCCATCCAGCGCTCGACATACGGCACCAGCAACAGCGGGCCGACCATCGTCTGACGGCCGGCATAGGTGGCGGAGAGCTCGTCGGCCGCTTCGCGCTGGCTCTCGCCGCGGGCGCGGTTGATCGAGTGGATCTCCCCCAGCGGAATGCACAGCAGCAGCAGCAGAAACAACAGGCCGGCGACCTTGGCCAGCATGGAATTCAGCATGGCCTTGAACAACTGAAGCATTTTTTCTCTCCTCGTCTGTAGCGAAGCCGCGATGCTCGCCGCGCAACCCGAAGGCCGTGTGAAGCGTGCGCGCCGCCTCGCTTCACACAGGCTTCACACAGCGGCCGACGGCGCCGTTCGACTTCAACGCGCCTTCCAACTGCCTTCTCGTGCGGTGACCACAGTTGCGGTTGTGCAAGTTCGCACGGACAAGGACCCCCGCCATGGATGCCCACACCACCCCACGTCCCGGCCGCTGGCTCTGGCTCGCCACCGTGAGCCTGGCGACCGCGGGCTTCATCGCCATGGGCGTGCGCCCGGCGCATGCGCAGGAGGCGCCCGCTGGAGCGCGCCAGAAGACCGAGAGCCCTTATTTCTTCGTGAAGAGCGACGACCCCTCGGTCGACCGCCTGCCCCTGAAGGGCACGGAGGTCTCGGTGAAGATCTCGGGCGTGATCGCCGACGTGACGGTCACGCAGACCTACCGCAACGAGGGCCAGCGCGCCATCGAGGCGAAGTACGTGTTTCCCGGCTCGACCAAGGCCGCCGTGAGCGGCCTCAACGTGCGCCTGGCCGACCGCCTCATCACCGCGCAGATCCGCGAGAAGCAGCAGGCGCGGATCGAATACGACACGGCGAAGAAAGAAGGCAAGACCGCCGCGCTGCTCGAGCAGCACCTGCCCAATGTGTTCCAGATGAACGTCGCCAACATCCTGCCGGGCGACGATGTGAAGGTGGAGCTGCGCTACACCGAACTGCTGGTGCCGCAGTCCGGCAACTACCAGTTCGTGTTTCCGGCCGTGGTCGGGCCGCGCTACAACAGCCCGCAGTCGGAGAACGCGCAAGCCAAATGGGTCGCGCAACCGACACTGGCCGCGGGCGTGGCGCCAAACACCAACTTCAAGCTCAAGGCCAGTATCGACACGCCGATGGGCCTGAAGGAAATCCGCTCGGCCACGCACGCCATTGACGTGAAGAAAAGCGACGAAGACCAGCACGCCGACGTCGTGCTCACCGCCGACGGCCGCCCCGCCGACAACCGCGACTTCGTGCTCGACTACCGCCTGGCGGGTGAAAAAATCGAATCGGGCCTGATGCTCTACAAGGGCCAGGGAGAGAACGCGGAGAACTTCTTCCTCGCCATGGTCGAGCCACCCAAGGCCGTGGCCGCCAGCGCGATTTCGCCGCGCGACTACATCTTCGTGGTCGACATCTCGGGCTCGATGCACGGCTTTCCGCTGGATACCGCGAAGACGGTGCTCGAACGCCTGATCGGCGGCCTGCGCCCGAGCGACACCTTCAACGTGCTGCTGTTCTCGGGCAGCAACAGGATGCTCTCGCCCAAGTCGGTGCCGGCCACGCGCGCCAACATCGAGCAGGCCCTGGCCACCATCCAGAACTACAGCGGCAGCGGAAGCACCGAACTCATTCCGGCACTCAAGCGCGTGTACGCCGAACCGAAGGAAGAGAACGTGTCGCGCACGGTGGTGGTGGTGACCGACGGCTACGTGACGGTCGAGCGCGAAGCCTTCGAGCTGGTGCGCAACAACCTCTCGAAGGCCAATGTGTTCGCCTTCGGCATCGGCTCGTCGGTCAACCGCAGCCTGATGGAAGGCATTGCGCGCGCCGGCATGGGCGAGCCCTTCATCATCACCGACCCGGTGCAGGCGCCCGAGCAGGCCGCGCGTTTCCGCCGCATGGTCGAGTCGCCGGTGCTCACCAGCGTGAAGGCCACCTTCGGCGGGCTCGACGTGTACGACGTGGAGCCGCAGGCGCTGCCCGACGTGCTCGGCGAGCGCCCGGTGATCGTGTTCGGCAAGTGGAGAGGTGAAGCCAAGGGCCGCGTGATCATCGAAGGCCGCAGCGCCAATGGGCCCTACCGCCAGGAAGTGCGCATCGACGAGCGCACGCGCCAGGACTCGGCCGCGCTGCGCACGCTGTGGGCCCGCCACCGCATCCAGAGCCTGAGCGACCAGGAAACGCTGGAAGGCGGCACGGCCTTCAAGGAGCGCATCACCGAACTCGGCCTGAAGTACAGCCTGCTCACGCAGTACACGAGCTTCATCGCCGTCGACAAGGTGGTGCGCAACGTGGCGCCGCAGAACAGTGTGGACGTGAACCTGCCGCTGCCGATGCCGCAAGGCGTGAGCGACCTCGCGTTGGGCGCCGAGGTGCCGAGCACGCCCGAACCCGAATCGCTGGGCGCCATCGCCGTCGTGCTGTCGATGCTGGCCATGCTGCGCCGCCGCGCGCGCCGCAACGACGCCCGCCGCTTTACCGCCTGATCCATCGAGAAAGAAAAGAATGTCTCTGGCAACGCTCGCCCATCGCCACCCGCGCATCGTGGACTGGGGCATCCACATCGACCGCACGCCGGCCGCGGGCTGGCTCGGGCTGCAGTTCATTGCGCTGATGCCGACCTGGGCCTGGATGGTGCAGCGCATGCGCGACGGCTCCGACGATCCGATGGGCCTGCTGGCGCTGGTCGCGCTCGCCGCGCTGGCCTGGAGCCGCCGGCGCGAACTGCGCGCCTCGCCGCGCCTGGGCTGGCTCGCGCTGGCGGGCACAGGCACCGTGCTCGCGACGCTGCTGCGCACGGGGCTCGGCGTCGTACCCGCGATGCCGCCGCTCGCGGCGGGGCTGGTGGCCGTGCTGTCGCTGGCGTGCGGGCTGCTCGCTTTCCTGCCGCGCCGCGTGGCCGCGCTGCCGGTGGCGGGCCTGTCGGTGCTCGCGCTGCCGCTGCTGTCGTCGCTGCAGTTCTATGCCGGCTATCCGCTGCGCGTGGTGACGGCCGAGGCCAGCCGCTGGCTGCTCGCGCCCGCCTTCGAGGTGGCGCGTGAAGGATCGAGCCTGGTGATCGACGGCCGCCTGGTGATCGTCGATGCGCCCTGCTCCGGCGTGCAGATGGTGTGGCTCGGTTACTTCACGGCCTGCGCGGTGGCGCTGTGGGCGTCGCGCAGCGACCGGGCTTTCATGGGGCGGCTGCCGATGATCGGGCTCTTCGTGCTGGCCGGGAACATCGTGCGCAACAGCGTGCTGATCGCCTTCGAAGGCGCAGGCCATCCGCTCGCGCCCTGGGCGCACAACGCGCTGGGCCTGCTGGTGCTGGCCGTCGTGTGCGGCGCCATCGCCCGCCTCATGGCGCCGGCACGAGCCGTGCCCGAACCCGTCGAGCAACCGATTCAGGGCCTGATCACCACCCACGGAGGCCGCCATGTCGACACCGTTCTTTGAGCGCTGGTTTGCAAACCATTTCATCAATCGCATCGGCCACAAGACCGCTTTCGCGCTGGCGATGCTGCTGTGCATGCTGTGGTCGGCCGGTGCGGCCGTGCGTGCGCCGGCCGAACCGGTCGCCGCCGTGGTGCCGCACGAATGGCCGAGTGAATGGGATGGCGTTCCGTTGCGCCCGCTGGCCCTGAGCGATGTGGAACAGCGTTTTGCCGAGCGCTTCCCCGGCGCCATCGGCCGCATGACCGACGGCGCGCAGACGCTGGTGATGCGCGAGGTGACGCAGCCCACACGCATGCTGCATCCGGCGGCGGACTGCTACCGCGCGCTGGGCTATCGCATCGAACAGGCGCGGCTGGAACGCGATGCGCAGGAACGCTTGTGGCGCTGTTTTGTTGCGCAACGGCACGGAGCGCAAAAAATCCGCGTCTGCGAGCGCATCGTCGATGCCCGGGGCACCGCTTTCACAGACACTTCAAGCTGGTACTGGGCGGCGGCCAGCGGCCAATCCCATGGGCCGTGGCAAGCTGTCACCGTGGCGAGACCGATCTGAGAAACGTGCCTGTGAAGAAGACCCTGCGATTCGTGCTTTTCGGCCTTCTGGCCCTGGTCGTGACGGCCTGCGTGGCTATCTTCCTGATAGTCAAGCTGGCGCTCGCGCCAGCCACCGGCGAATGGAGCACCACGGTGAAGGCGGGGCCGCTGAATTTCGAGATCGGCGTTCCGACGGCCGTGCGCGTGGCCACCTCGTCGTGGTTCGCGCCCTACCTCGACGGGCGTTCGCTGGACACCCGCTTCGGCACCGTGCGCTTCGCCTGGAAGCCGGCGGGAGAGTTGCTCGAAATGCAGTGCGCGCCCTGCAGCGCCGAAGTACCGGCGCTCGGCACGCAGCCGATCCGCGTCGAGCGCCTGCTCGCCACAGTGAAACGCGACGGCAACACGCTGAACGGCACCTTCGAGGCCACGCCCCAGAGCACCGACACCACCCGGCTGCAGGGTCATTGGGACGGCAAGGTCACGCTGAAGAACCTGCAGCTCAACGCCAGCGTGCAGGATGCGCCCATCGAGCGCTGGTACGCGGTGCTGGTGCCCACCCTGCCCGAGCTGCAGCGCGCACGCATCGGCGGCACGCTCGCGCTGCGCGGCCAGCTCGTGCTGCCCGAAGCCACCTTCGCCGTGCAGCCCGTCATCAGCCAGTTCACCGTCGAGGGGCTGGGCACCGAGGCCATGCTCGGCGCGCGCACCAGCTGCGGACCGTCGGCCAGGCTCGCCAACGACAGCTGGCTGGCGCGCGCCGTCATCGCCGCCGAAGACCAGCGCTTCTTCACCCACAGCGGCTACGACCTGACCGAGATTCTCGCGTCGATCGACAACAACCAGAAGCCCGGCCAGACCCGGCGCGGCGGCAGCACGATCACGCAGCAACTGGCCAAGCTGCTGGTGACGGGCAGCGACCGCACCGCCGAGCGCAAGCTGCGCGAACTGCTCTACGCGGTCGAGATGGAGCAGACGCTGGGCAAGGCCCGCATCCTGCAGCTGTACCTGGACAACGCGCCGTGGGGCGGCAGCACCTGCGGCGCCGAGGCCGCGGCGCGCCGCTACTTCAAGCGCAGCGCGCGCACGCTCGAGCCGGCACAGGCGGTGTGGCTCGCCGCCATGCTGCACAAGCCGCAGGCCGTGCTCGAACAATGGCGGCAGGATGGCCATGTCGACGCCGACCGCATCAAGTGGATTGCCGAGGGTATCCGCGGGATCAGCCGGAACCAGCGCGAAGCGCTGCTCAAGGGCGTGGCCGCGGCGAAATTCACGGCGCCGGAGGCCACGAAACAATGAACACCAAACCCCTGGGCGTCCCGGACATCGAAGCCATCGAGCGCGCCACCATCGCGGCGGTGTCGCCCGACCTGACCGAGGAACTCGACGGCTGGCTGTTGCCCTTTGCCAGCGGCACCGTGAAACGCGCCAGGTCGGCCGTGCCGCTGCACCGCAGCGAGGTCGAGAACGGCACGCTCGACCGCATCGAGGACCGCTACGACAGCCGCCAGGTCGCGCCCGCGCTGCGGCTGGCCGACGCACCCTGCTTCGAGGGCCTGCGCGCCGAACTGGAGCGGCGCCACTACATCGACGACAGTCCGACCTGCGTGCAGGCCGGCTCGGCGCAGCGCATGCGGCAGGTGGTCGCACCGCGTGGCGCGCTGGCCGACGTCGATCACGCGCCCGACGAGGCCTGGTCGGCGCTGTTCCTCGGCGAGGGCTTCGATCCGGTGGACGGTGCCCATCGCGTGCGGATGCTGTCGCGCGCCAAGGGCTCGCTCTACGCCAGCGTGCGCGAAGGCGGCCGCACGGTGGCGGCCGGCGCGATGGCGTTCGGGCACGGCTGGGCCAGCGTGCACGGCATGCGCACCGACCAGGCGCAGCGGGGGCGGGGCCTGGCGGCGCGCGTGCTGGCCGGGCTGGCGCAGGCCGCGTCGGCGCGCGGCTTCGAGCGGGTGTTCCTGCAGGTCGATGCGCAGAACCACGCGGCGCTGTCGCTGTACCGCCGCGCCGGCTTCGAAACGCAGTGGAAATACTGCTACTGGCAGCGCCAGCAGTGGCCATGAAATTTCAAGCCGCCGGCTGACAGGGCCGCGGGTGGCGCGGTGGGCGCGTTAGTGCCACCATGGACGGATGACGAATGCCAACCACCACGCCAACCATCCCACCGATCCCGTCGCCACGCCGCGCGGTATCGACCACATCGTGGCCGGTGTTTCCACCAGCGACGGCGACGGCGTCAAGCTCACCCGCGTGCTTCAGCAGCCGCTGCAGAAGCGGCTCGATCCCTACCTGATGCTCGATGCCTTCGGCAGCGACAACCCGGGCGACTACATCGGCGGCTTTCCCAACCATCCGCACCGCGGCTTCGAGACCGTCACCTACATGATCGCCGGCCGCATGCGCCACCGCGACAGCGCCGGCCACGAAGGCCTGCTGGAGAACGGCGGCGTGCAGTGGATGACCGCCGGCCGCGGCCTCGTGCACAGCGAACTGCCCGAGCAGGAAGAAGGCCTGATGGAGGGCTTTCAGCTGTGGCTCAACCTGCCCGCCAGGGACAAGATGCGCGAGCCCTGGTACCGCGACGTCCAGAGCGAGGAGATCCCGGAGTTCACCACCACCGGCGGCGCGCACGTGCGCGTGATCGCGGGCGCGAGCCACGGCATCGAGGGTGCGGTGCGGCGCGAGCACACCGAGCCGCTGTACCTCGACGTCACGCTGCCCCCGGGCGCGGAGTTCGCGCAGCCGCTGCCGGACGACCACAACGCACTGGTCTACGTGTTCCGCGAATCGCTGTGGATCGCGGGCAGCGAAGTCCCGACGCGGCGCATGGCGATCCTGGCCAACGACGCGGGCAGCGACGGCGTGGTGCTGCGCGCCGGCGCGACCAACCACAGCCCCGCGCGTGCGCTGCTCATTGCCGGCAAGCCGCTGCACGAGCCCATCGCGCAGTACGGCCCCTTCGTGATGAACACGCAGGAGCAGGTCCAGCAGGCGGTGCACGACTTCCAGAACGGCAAGCTGGGCTGAGCCTGTAGTCGCCCACCTACCGAAAGTCGGCATCGGGCAGGGTTCCGGCCATCGCATGGGCCCCCTAGATTGCGCTCATGCCCACCACGATCCGAAAAGGACAGGCGCCCGCCACGCTGCAACGCGCCCAGTTCCACGAACGCTTCATGCAGCCCTTCCAGGACCCGGCCTTCCAGGCCGAGGCCGACTCGCTGCGGCGCATCGAGATCATCGCGTGGGAAGCCTATGAGCAAGGCCGCAAGGCGCCCGTCACCCGCAAGGCGGGGCCCGGCTATGCAGACCCGGACTACGAACTGTCCGTCGACTGGCTCGAAGCCAAGGCCCGCATCGACGCGGCACAGCTCGCCTGGGGTCTGCCGCAGACGCCTTCGCGCGTGCTGTTGGTGAACGGTTCGCCGCGCAACGACGGCACCTGCCCCGGCGAAGTCTCCAAGACATGGCGGCTGGCCGAACTCGCGCGCGAGGTGCTCGACGGCAGCGGCATCGAGACCGACCTGCTCGACCTGAGCCTGCTCACCTCCGAGTACGGCCGGCAGATCCACCCCTGCAAGGGCTGCGTGTCCACTGCGATGCCGCTGTGCCATTGGCCTTGCAGCTGCTACCCCAACCATTCGCTGCGCCAGACCGGCGACTGGATGAATGAGATCTACGAACGCTGGGTGTCCGCGCATGGCGTGATCCTGCTCACGCCCACGCACTGGTACCAGGCGGCGAGTCCGCTGAAGCTCATGATCGACCGGCTCGTCTGCGCCGACGGCGGCAACCCGGACCCGACCAGCACGCACGGCAAGAAACCCGAGGAAGCCAAGGCGCTCGAGCTCGAAGGCTGGGGCTATCCCAAGCACCTCGACGGCCGCGTCTACGGCGTGGTGGTGCACGGCGACGTGGCAGGCGTGGAGAGCGTGCGCCGCAGCCTCGCCGACTGGCTCGACTGGATGGGGCTGGTCGACGCCGGCACGCAGGCGGTGCTCGATCGCTACATCGGCTACTACGAACCCTACGCCACCAGCCATGACGCGCTCGATGCCGATGCCGACGTGCAGGAAGAAGTGCGCAACGTGGCCCGCGCCGTCGCCCGGGCGGTCGGCGACCTGCGCGCCGGGAGGCTGCAGGTGCCCGACCGCGGGCTGAAGCGGCCGCGGCCCAAGTAAAAAGTCACGCCACAGGCCGCGTTCGCGCTCGCTGTTCATCATTCTTTACGCAAGCTCACGCTGGCCTAACGGAGGCGATACAGAGCGCTTCCACACTTCGTCTCACCTGCTGCCCATCGGCGGCGGGCTTCTTCGAAAGGAAGCACTTCTCATGATTTCTCTTCGCCAACGCATCGTCTGGGCCAGCCTGCTGGGTTCGGCCGCCCTCGCCTCTTCGGGCGCGTTCGCTCAAGCGCCGGCCGCCTCCACCCCAGCCGCACCCACCGCCGCGGTGGCCCAGGCCGACAACGCCGCGGCGCCCAAGGCGCAGCACAAGCGCATGGACCCCGCCCAGCGCATGGAGCGCATGCAGGAGCGCCGCACCAAGCGTCTTGCCGCCCTGAAGGACAAGCTCAAGATCACCGCTGCCCAGGAAGGCGCGTGGAGCAGCTTCACCGCCGCGACGCAGCCGCCCGGCGGCCCGCGTCCGCACATGGACCGTGCCGAGTTCGCCAAGCTGACCACGCCGCAGCGCCTGGAGCGCATGGAGGCTCGCCGTGCCGAACGCAGCGCGATGTTCGCCAAGCGCGCCGACGCCACGAAGACCTTCTACGCCGCGCTGACGCCCGAGCAGCAGAAGACCTTCGATGCCGAGACCGTGCATTTCGGCGGCCACCGGGGTGACCGTGATGGCCATCATGGCCATGAAGGCCATCGCGGTGCGGCGGCCCCTGCCAAGGGCTGATCCGCACCCGGATGCGCCGGTGACGGTGCCATCGAATGAAAGCCCGCAACGCGAAAGCGCTGCGGGCTTTTTTCATCGACGGGCGGGTTTTACTGCGGCGTGCCCGTCTTGTCCGTCGGATTGGTCACCACTTCGGGGCGTTCGCCCTTCTGGCCGAACTGCGGCTTGATCTTGCGCCCCGTCTGGCTGACCTCCGCGCGGGACATCTCGCCGGTCGGCCGCGGCATGGCGTTGGGCTGGTGGTTGACTGTGGTGGACGCCTCGCCCTTGGGCACCACGCTGTTGGCATTGTTGCGGTTTTGCGCACGGGCCTCGGCCTTCACCGCCTCACGCGATACCGGCATCGAGGCGTCGGGGCGCTGCGGCGGATTTGCGACGCCGGCAGGCGTCATGGTGCTGGCTTCGCCGCCCACCGACGGGTTGGGCTGGGCGGGAATGGATGTGGCCTGTGCCGACGCGATGCCGGCCATGCCCAGCAGGGCGGCGAGAACCGTGGCGTGAAAAGTAATTTGCTTCATGGAGCTGCTCCTTGTGGCTTGGTGCCGGTGTCGAGGATGAAAAAGGGGGGCTGCTTCCCGAACCCTCGAAAATCACCGTAGGAGCGGCGAAATTCCCATCGTGTGGGGGTGCGGCAGGCCTGCCTGTAGGAGCCGGCCGCCCACGCGTGAAAGGGGGCGGAAGGAGGTGGCGAGTTCCTACAGTCAGGAGGGGCGCGGCAACGTACAACTTGCACAACGATGTCCTCCTCTCCCATTCCAGACGCCGCGGCGTCCACGCAGGCCTCGCCGACCTCGCTCAAGGTCATGACGGTGAACACCCACAAGGGTTTCACCGCGCTCAACCGCAAGTTCATCCTGCCGGAGCTGCGCGACGCCGTGCGCACCGTGGGCGCCGACGTGGTGTTCCTGCAGGAGGTGCTCGGCACTCATTCGCGCCATTCGCGAAGGGTGAGCAACTGGCCCGAGGCGCCGCACTACGAGTTCCTGGCCGACACCATGTGGCCGCAGTTCGCCTACGGGCGCAACGCGGTGTACCCGAAAGGCCACCACGGCAATGCGGTTCTCTCGAAATTCCCGATCGTGCATTTCCGCAACCACGACGTGTCCGTGAGCGGCCCCGAGAAGCGAGGGCTGCTGCATTGCGTGCTGCGGCTGCCGGGCCGCGTCGTCGACGTGCACGCGGTCTGCGCCCACCTCGGGCTGGCCGAGGCGCACCGGCAGCAGCAGCTCGAGTTGCTCTGCCACATCGTGCGCGACGAGGTGCCGCCCGACGCGCCGCTGATCGTGGCGGGCGACTTCAACGACTGGCGCGGCCGCGCGCACGAGATCCTGGAAAAAGGCGCCGCGCTGCGCGAAGTGTTCGTGCATGCCAACGGCCGCGCGGCCAGGACCTTTCCGGCGCGCTTCCCCGTGCTGCCGCTGGACCGAATCTACGTGCGCAATGCCGGCGTGCATGCGCCCGTGGTGCTGCCGCGCCGGCCGTGGTCGCACCTGTCGGACCACGCCCCGCTGGTGGCGGACATCGACCTGTGAGCGCAGTGAGCGCGCAAGCCATGAGCAGCAGGAACAACAATCACTGGACCGGCGGCAACCGCATCGAGCTGCTGGAGAACGGCGAGCAGTTCTTCCCGCGCGTGTTCGACGCCATCCGCAAGGCACGGCGCGAAGTGATCGTCGAAACCTTCATCCTGTTCGAGGACAAGGTCGGCCTGCAGCTGCACGCCGCCATGCGCGAGGCGGCGCAGCGCGGCGTGAAGATCGACCTGATGATCGACGGCTTCGGTTCGCCGGAACTCTCGCACGAGTTCATCGAGGGCCTGACCTCGGCCGGCGTGAAGGTGCGGGTGTTCGATCCGGGCCAGCGCTTCATGGGCCAGCGGTTGAACGTGTTCCGCCGCATGCACCGCAAGATCGTGGTGGTCGACGGCGAGCGCGCCTTCGTCGGCGGCATCAACTATTCGGCGGACCACCTGCTCGACTTCGGACCCAAGGCCAAGCAGGACTATGCGGTGGAACTCGCGGGCCCGATCGTGGGAGAGATCCACCAGTTCGTGCTGCGCGCCATCGCGCTCGGCGGCAAGGGCGCGGGCTGGCTCCGCCGCCGGCTGAAGCTGGCGCCGCCCTCGAGCCAGGCCCGCGCCGGCGAGGCCGACGCGATGTTCGTCACGCGCGACAACCGGCGCCACACCAACGACATCGAGTGGCAGTACCGTGCGGCCATCCGCGCGGCGCGCAAGCGCATCGTGATCGCCAACGCGTATTTCTTTCCAGGCTACCTGCTCATCAAGGAACTGCGGCGCGCGGCGCGGCGCGGCGTGGACGTGCGCCTCATCCTGCAGGGCGAGCCTGACATGCCGATCGTCAAGACCGCCGCGAGCATGCTCTACCACCACCTGATGCACGCCGGCGTGCGCATCTACGAATACTGCGACCGTCCGCTGCACGGCAAGATCGCGCTCATGGACGACAGGTGGAGCACCGTAGGCTCGAGCAACCTCGACCCGCTGAGCCTGTCGCTCAATCTCGAGGCCAACGTGATCGTGCGCGACGCGGCCTTCAACCAGGTGCTGTGGGAGCGCATGGACCGGCTGATGCAGCACAGCTGCAAACAGGTGGAGGCGGCCGACCTCGCCAGCGAATGGAGCGGCTGGCGGCTGGTGCGCAGCTTCTTCGTCTTCCACATCCTGCGCTGGTACCCGGCCCTGCTGGGCCGCCTGCCGCGACACGCGCCGCGCCTGACGCTGGCCGAGGCCACCGACCTCGCGAGCCAGCGCGACAGCGGCCGCGGCGACCCGGCCGGCGGCGCGACCCAGACGGAAGCCGCTTGAGCGGAAGCGCCGCATCGAATCGATGAGCACGATGGCCCTTTCCCGCCGCGGCTGGTGGCCCTGGGTTCGCCGCGCGGCGACGTGGGGCTTCTTCGCGCTGATCGCGTGGCTGCTCGTGCGGCAGGCGCGCACCATCGACTGGGGCGAGGTGTTCGACGCGATCCGCGCGCTGCCTGCCGTCGCACTGCTTGCGGCCGGCGCGCTGGCGGCCTGCAGCTTCGCGCTGTACAGCACCTACGACCTGCTGGGCCGGTACCTGACGCGGCACCGGCTCGCCACGGGCACGGTGATGGGCGTGACATTCATCAGCTACGCCTTCAACCTCAACCTCGGGTCGCTGGTGGGCGGCGTGGCGTTCCGCTACCGGCTCTATTCGCGGCTCGGCCTTGCGAACGAGACCATCGCGCGCGTGCTCGGCTTCAGCATGCTGACAAACTGGCTCGGCTACCTCGTGGTGGCCGGCGCGGCATTCCTTTTCTGGCCGATGACGCTGCCGCCCGGCTGGAAGATCGACAACGAGGGCCTGCGCATGCTCGGCGCGATGCTGCTGATGGTGGCGCTGGCGTATCTAGTGCTATGTGCCGTGTCGAAGGGGCGCGTCTGGCGCGTGCGCGGCCATGCGTTCAGGACGCCGGGGCTGGCGATGGCGCTGCTGCAGCTCGCCATGTCGTGCACCAACTGGTCGCTGATCGGCGGCGTGATCTGGTTCCTGCTGCAGGGTCAGGTCGGTTACCCGCAGGTGCTCGCCGTGCTGCTGGTGGCAGCGGTGGCCGGCGTCGTCACGCACGTGCCGGCGGGGCTCGGCGTGCTCGAGGCGGTGTTCGTGGCGCTGCTGTCGCACGAGGTGCCGGAAACCCAACTGCTCGGCGCGCTGCTGGCCTATCGCGGCCTGTATTACCTGTTGCCGCTGGTGGTGGCCGTGCTGGGCTACTTGGTCACGGAGGCGAGAGCGAGGCGGCTGCGTGTGGCGGGGCGCTAGAACCACTGCAATCGCCCGGCACACGATTTCCACGTCGGAAAAAAGGACCTGATCAACAAAAATGCAGAGTGTTTTTTGTTGCACTGCAACATTTTCGGCCGGCGAAGCCTATAGTGCTCCCACCTCCTCCAAGCGCACTGCCCCACATGTCATCTCTCACCTCTGCCGCCCGTCTGGCCAATCCGCTCATGCAGTGGTTCGACTTGGCGTTCAAGACCCACGAGATGCTGCTGTCGTCCGGCTCCGTGATCCGCATGCGCACCGAGCGCATCGCCAAGGCGGGGCTCACGCCCAGCGCGGACGACCTCGCGGAATTCCAGCTCATGGGGCATGAAAAGCTGGCGGCTGCAAGCGAAGCGGGCATCGCGATGGCGAAGCAGTGGCACAGCAGCCATTTCTCGCTCGCCAGCCGGCTGCTGCAGCAATGGCTCCAGGGCACGACGGCGTTCTTCATGCTGGCGGGCAGCATCACGCCGGCCCAGGCGGCTGCGCATGGCGATGCCTTCGTGCAGTCGGCCGCGGGCACGGTCAACGCCGCGAGCCAGCTGCCTGGCATTGCGGCGCGCATCGCGCGCGAGGGCCTCAAGCCGATCCACGCGGCGGCTACCTCGAACGCGCGCCGGCTGGCCGAGCTGGAAGAATCCTGAGCAAGCCCCTCAGGGCTTCGCCGGCACCAGCGTCAGCAGCGTGATTTCGGAGGGCGCGCCAAAGCGCTTCGGCGGACCCCAGTAGCCGGTGCCCCGGCTCACGTACACCCACATGTCGTGCAGGCGATGCAGCCCGGCCGTGAAAGGCTGCTGCATCGGCACGAACAGGTTCCACGGAAAGAACTGGCCGCCGTGCGTGTGGCCCGACAGCTGCAGCTGGTAGCCGGCTGCCGCAGCCAGCGGCGCGCTGCGCGGCTGGTGCGCGAGCAGCACGCGCGTGTGCACCAGCGGCGGTGCGTCGTGCAGCGCCAGGTGCGGATCGCTGGCGTGCGCCGCGTCGAAATGGCCGGCGGTGAAATCGGTCACGCCGGCTAGCACCAGCGCGCTTTCGAACAGCTCTTCGTCGGTCTGCGCGCCGCGCACGTTGCGCGTCTGGAGCACCACGTGTTCATTGAGCAGCACCTTCAGGCCGAGCCGGCGCAGCTCGTCGATCCAGGCATGCGCGCCCGCGTAGTACTCGTGGTTGCCCGTGACCACGAAGGTGCCGTGGCGCGCACGCAGACCGGCCAGCGGCGCGATGTGCTCGCGCAGTTCGGGCACGGTGCCGTCGACCAGGTCGCCGGTGATCGCGACGGCGTCGGCGTCGAGGCGGTTCACCGCATCGACGATGCGCTGGATGTAGGCGCTGCGGATCGTCGGCCCCACGTGGATGTCGCTGAGCTGCGCGATCGTGAAGCCTTCGAGCGCCTGCGGCAGGCCGCGGATGGGCACGTCGACCCGTTTCACGCCGGCCGTGCGGCGCGCATTGAGGAAACCGATCGCCGACGTGGACGTGGCCATCGCCAACACCGCCAGCGCGCTCCATGGCTGCAGCACATTCCACTGCACCGGCACGCCGCCCAGCGCGCCCGCGAGCCAGGCGAGCAGCAGGCCGAAGTCGCGCAGCAGCGTGAGCACGAACATCGACGAGAACCAGCCCATGCTGATCAGGCCGATCCACTTGAGCACATCGCCCGTGGAGGCGTTGCGACCGGCGCGGCGCGACACGAATGGCAGCGGAATCGTGACCGCCGACACCGCCAGCGCGAGCAGCGCCAGCGGCCACGCGGGCGTGAGCACGGCCAGCGCGGGCAGCAGGCGCATCGCGAGATAGACGTGCAACAGCGCGGTCAGGGCGCTCAGGGGACGGATCGGCATCGGGGCAATAGGGTCGGGCACTGCCCGGGATACCCCATCTGCAAGGCGCATGCCGCGCATTCAAGACGCCGGAAGGCGCCGAAATAGCTATTTTTTCTATAGCGCAAGATGCCCGGATAGCGGACTTGTGCCTCGACCAAACCCGCAAGGATGGGCGTCGGCCGGCCTCCGGTGCCGGCGCCCACTTTGCCGCGCTACTGCACCGTGCGCGTGCCGGCCGAAGCCATGTCGGTGCCTGCCGGCCAGACGAAGCTCACCTTGGCCGGCGCGCCCTGCAGCACGTGCAACTGCTGCTTCAGCACCTGGCTGCCGATGCGTGCCTCGACTTCGTAGGTGCCCGGATCGAGGCGCGCCACCATGAAAGGGCCGCCCGACACCACGTTGTCCAGCAGCGCGGTTCCGCTGCTGTCGCGTACCGTCACGTGCACGCTGGCCGCGAAATCAGCGCCCTTGCTGTCCTTGACCGCGAACTCGAAGGTGGCGGGCCAGCGCGGCGACACCGTCTCCATCAGCCGGGCCTCGTCGCTGCCGATGCCGCCGCTCATGTATTCGATACCGTGCGCCATGTAGATCGGCGGGTTCACCGCTGCCTGGGCCGGCGAAAACGCGCCGAGCACAACGGCGGTGCAGAACGCCGCGGCCGCCAGCGGCCGCGGCGTGCGCGATGATGGAAAACGGGTGCCCATGGTCTGAATCCTTTCCTTGTCGGCGTAGCGAGAAGCCACGGTGCCACTGTGCGGCGCGCGGCTTAGGAAAGGCTGACCTGAAAAAACGCTCAGCGGGCGGCGGAGGTCTGCGCCAGCGCCTGCGGCAACGACGGCGCGACCGAGGCCATGTCGAAATTCGACGGCCACACGAACGACGCACGCGCCGGCAGGCCGGCAATCACCACCAGCGTCTGCGTCAGCGTGAGGCCGCCGAGCGTCACGTTCACGTCATAGGCGCCCGGATTGAGGCGTGCGAGCATGTAGGGGCCTTGCGACTGCACGTCCATCACGACCTGGCCGGTGTATTTCTGGCGTACTTCGATCAGGGCCTTGGCGGGAAAGCCGCGCACCTCCGCCCCCTTGCCGTCGCTCACGCCGAAATCGATGGTCGCGGCCCAGCGCGGCGACACCATTTCCATGAACGCGGCTTCGTCCTTGGCGGCGCCGCCGCACATGTACTCGATGCCCTGTGCCACCTGGATGGGCGGGTTCGAGAACGCGTGGGCTGAAGTCACGGCCCCGAGGAATGCTGCTGTACCGCCCAATACCAGCGCGGCCAGGGGCCGGCGGAGACGCGTAGGGTTCATTGCTGTTTGTCCTCGATCTTGCGTGACGTGAAATCCGTCGAGGATTTTGCTTAGCAAGAGTCGGGCTAGATATAGCGTTTACGAGGAACGATCTTCGGGTTGAAGGTGAATGCTATTGTTTTCATAGCTGGTGACGGCCGCGTGACATGCCTCCCCGGTACTTTTGCTAACAAACCTCACGGAAACCCTGATCCCTCGTCTTTTCGCGATGCCTGCAGCGTTTTGGCGTCGGAATCCGCACTCGGGGATGGTGCGCGCCTACAGCGGTGCAGGTTGGAGCGAGATACGAATGGTTGAACCGGCAGAAAAGGAGCTTCAGCCATGGACCTCGAATCGACTATCCACCAGTTCAGGAAGGTGGACGCGGCACGCGCCGACTATCCCGGCGAGCACCTCGCCGTGCTGGGCGCCGGCGTGTTGTTGCTGCTCGCTGCGGGCCGCAGCCGTTCGTTGTTGGCGCGCCTCGCGATCGGTGCGGCGGGCGGCGCGCTGATTGGGCGTGCAGCGAGCGGCACCGGTGGAATCGCCAGGCTGGCGGCTGCTTTGCAGGGCGGGGGCTGGACATGGCTGCGGCGCTGAGAGGCCGGCCCGCCCCGGCCTTCGGGCCGTGGGGTTCGCCGAAGTATTGGGCGCCGTGCCTCGGGGTGGCACTGGTGGCGATGTTCCTGTTCTATGTAACGCTCCAAGGGCTGGTGCAGGAGAGCGCGGCACGCGCGCCGGTCCAGGCGAGGGTGACACCTGCGTCGGTCCAGCGGCCCCTGGCGCGCGATCGCGAGGAAGCTGTGTGGCCTGTCGCGAGGCTGGCCGCCCTGCCGGTCGCGCCCCATGTTGCGCCCCTTGTTCCCTTGGCGCGCGCGCCCGCCGAGGCTCCTCGCGCGGCAACGCCCGTTGCCCTCGAGGTGACCAAGTGCGTCGGGCCGTCAGGCGAAGCCGAATACTCCGACGGCCCGTGCTCGGAAGGCACCCGCGCCACGACCTTGCACCTCCAATGACAAACGCCCGGGGAGACCGGGCGTTTGGATTTCAGCGACGCGGCGAATGGCCGCGGATGTTGATGACGGTC
This sequence comes from Variovorax sp. Root411, assembly GCF_001425205.1. Taxonomy (GTDB): domain Bacteria; phylum Pseudomonadota; class Gammaproteobacteria; order Burkholderiales; family Burkholderiaceae_C; genus Variovorax. Next base: position 411,327 of record NZ_LMDW01000015.1, on the reverse strand, counting down.
ACACGTCGATGTTCGCAGCCCGCAGGGCGTTCTGCTCGATGAACTCCCGACGCGGTTCGACTTCATCCCCCATCAGCATCGTGAACACGCGATCCGCTTCGATCGCATCGTCGATCTGCACGCGCAGCAGGCGCCGCACGGTCGGGTCCATGGTGGTTTCCCACAGTTGTTCGGGGTTCATCTCGCCCAGGCCCTTGTAGCGCTGGCGCGAGGTGGCGCGCTCGGCTTCGCTGATCAGCCACTTCATGGCCTGGCGGAAGTCGTCGACCTTTTCTTCTTTGGCGCGTTCGCCTTCGCCGCGCTTGACCAGCGCACCTTCGGTACTCAGCAGGCCGCGGAAGGTGTTGGCGGCTTCGGCGAGCGCTGCGTAGTCGGCGCCGTGCACGAAATCCTGCGTGAGCACGCTGCTCTTGATGTTGCCGTGATGGCGGCGGCTGATGCGCAGCAGCGGCTTGTCGGTGCGGGCGTCGAACTCGCTGCTCACCTCGGCCGGCACGCCGGTCGTGTTGAGTTCGCGCAGCTTGGCCTGCAGCGCGATGGCCGAGGCCTCTGCGGCGGGCGTGGTGTCGAGATCGAGCGCCACACCGTCGGCAATCGCGCGCAGCGCCTCGGCGTCCATGAAGTTGCGCAGGCGCGCAATGACGGCCTCGGCCACCTGGTGCTTGCGCGCCAGCTCCCCCAGCGTGTCGCCGCTCAGCGTGGTGGAGTTCGCGCCGCCGGTCTGCAGGCTCGCGTCCTTCAAGGCCACCTTGAGCAGGAAGGCGTCGAGCGCGGGGCCGTCCTTCAGGTACTGCTCTTCCTTGCCGACCTTCACCTTGTACAGCGGCGGCTGCGCGATGTAGATGTGGCCGCGCTCGACCAGCTCCGGCATCTGCCGGTAGAAGAAGGTCAGTAGCAGCGTGCGGATGTGGGCGCCGTCGACGTCGGCGTCGGTCATGATGATGATGCGGTGGTAGCGCAGCTTGGCGACGTTGAAGTCGTCCGCGCCGCCGCCCGCCGTGGTCGCGCCGGCGCGGCCGATACCGGTGCCCAGCGCGGTGATCATCGTGAGAATTTCGTTGCTGGTGAGCAGCTTCTCGTAGCGCGCTTTCTCGACGTTCAGGATCTTGCCGCGCAGCGGCAGGATGGCCTGGAACTTCCGGTCGCGGCCCTGCTTGGCGGAGCCACCGGCGGAGTCACCCTCCACCAGGTAGACCTCGCACAGGGCGGGATCTTTTTCTTGGCAGTCGGCCAGCTTGCCGGGCAGGCCCATGCCGTCGAGCACGCCCTTGCGGCGCGTCATTTCGCGGGCCTTGCGGGCGGCCTCGCGGGCGCGGGCGGCTTCGACGATCTTGCCGCAGATGATCTTGGCGTCGTTCGGGCGTTCCTGCAGGTAGTCGGTCAGCAGCTTGCCGACGATGTCTTCCACCGGCGCGCGCACTTCGCTGGACACCAGCTTGTCCTTGGTCTGGCTCGAGAACTTGGGCTCGGGCACCTTCACGCTCAGCACGCAGCACAGGCCTTCGCGCATGTCGTCGCCGGTGACTTCGACCTTCGCCTTCTTCGCGAACTCGTTCTCTTCGATGTACTTGTTGATGACGCGGGTCATCGCGGCGCGCAGGCCCGTGAGGTGGGTGCCGCCGTCACGCTGCGGGATGTTGTTGGTGAAACAGAGGACTTGCTCGTTGTAGCCGCTGTTCCACTGCATCGCCACTTCCACGCCGATGTGCGTGCCGGGAATGCCGCCGTAGGTGTCGGCCGGGCGCTCGCCCTCGGCATAGAACGAATTCGGGTGCAGGACGGTCTTGCCCTTGTTGATGAACTCCACGAAGCCGCGCACGCCGCCAGCGCCCGAAAAATCGTCTTCCTTGCCGGTGCGCTCGTCCTTCAGGCGGATGCGCACGCCGTTGTTCAGGAAGCTCAGTTCGCGCAGGCGTTTGCTGAGAATCTCGTAGTGGAAGTCCGAGTTCTCCTTGAAGATCTGGGTGTCCGGCAGGAAGTGCACCTCGGTGCCGCGCTTGTCGGTGTCGCCGATGATCTTCATGGGCGAGACTTCGACGCCGTTCACCGTTTCGAGCAGGCGGTCCTGCACGAAGCCGCGGCTGAATTCGAGCTCGTGGATCTTGCCTTCGCGGCGCACCACGAGGCGCAGCATCACGCTCAGCGCGTTCACGCAGGACACGCCCACGCCGTGCAGACCGCCCGACACCTTGTAGCTGTTCTGGTTGAACTTGCCGCCGGCGTGCAACTCGGTCAGCGCAATCTCGGCCGCCGAGCGCTTGGGCTCGTGCTTGTCGTCCATCTTCACGCCGGTCGGGATGCCGCGGCCGTTGTCGGTGACGGAGATCGAGTTGTCGGAGTGGATGGTGACGACGATGTCGTCGCAGTGGCCCGCGAGTGCTTCGTCGATCGAGTTGTCGACGACTTCGAACACCAGGTGGTGCAGCCCGGTGCCGTCGGAGGTGTCGCCGATGTACATGCCGGGGCGCTTGCGCACGGCCTCGAGACCTTCGAGGATCGTGATCGAGCCTTCACCGTAGCTGGTGTCGGCGGCTACGGCCTCGGGCGGCACGACCTGCACTTCAGGGGTGTAGACCGGCTCGGTGTGCGGCACGTCGGGCTTGTTTTCTTCAGCACTCATTCGGATATTCCTCTATAGCTTTGGCTCGCCCCCAGGCTTGCCCACTTCGTGTGGCCGCCAACCCCCTACCGGGGGCAATACCAGCGGCCCGGCGAAGCCGGTTCCGCGGTATTCCGGCGCGACGACACGTTCAATCGATAACGACTCAAATCCGCATGGGCATGACGACGTACTTGAAGGATGCGTTCTCGGGGATGGTCAGTAACGCCGAGCTGTTGGAGTCGGCAAGGTCCAGCTTGACCATGTCCTGGTCCATGTTCGACAGCGCGTCGATCAGGTAGGTCACGTTGAAGCCGATCTCGATGGCGTCGCCGCCGTAGTCGATGTCGAGTTCGTCCTGCGCTTCTTCCTGCTCGGCGTTGTTCGACGCGATGCGCAGCGTGCCCGGCTCGATGTTCAGCCGCACGCCCTTGAACTTCTCGCTCGTCAGGATGGCGGTGCGCTGCAGGCTGGCCAGCAGCGGCGCGCGGCCGAGCGTGACGCTGTTCTTGTGGTTCTTCGGAATCACGCGGTTGTAGTCGGGGAACTTGCCCTCGACCAGCTTGGTGACGAACTCCATGCCGCCAAAGCTGAACTTGGCCTGGTTGTTCGCGAACTGCATCTCGATGGCGCCTTCGGCGTCCGACAGCAGGCGCTGCATTTCGATCACGGTCTTGCGCGGAAGAATGACTTCCTGGCGCGGCACTTCGACGTCGAGCATGGCGGAAGAAAACGCCAGGCGGTGGCCGTCGGTGGCGACCAGGCTCAACTGCTTGCCTTCGGCCACGAACAGGATGCCGTTCAGGTAGTAGCGGATGTCGTGCACGGCCATCGCGAAGGACACCTGCGAGAGCAGGTCCTTCAGCGTCTTCTGCGGCACGCTGAACACAGGGCCGAAGTTGGCGGCTTCCTGCACCAGCGGGAAGTCTTCGGCGGGCAGCGACTGCAGCGTGAAGCGGCTCTTGCCGCCCTTGAGCACCAGCTTGCTCGCGCTCGATTCGAGGCTCACGGTCTGGTCGGCCGGCATGGTGCGCAAAATGTCGATCAGCTTGCGCGCGCCGATCGTGGTGGTGAAGCTGCCTTCGTCACCGCCGAGCTCGGCGGTGGTGCGGATCTGGATTTCGAGGTCGCTGGTGGTCAGCTGCAGCTGGCCGCCGGTCTTGCGGATCAGCACGTTCGCCAGGATCGGCAAGGTGTGACGCCGCTCCACGATGCCCGCCACCGACTGCAGCGCGGCGAGGACTTTGTCTTGGTTTGCCTTCAAAACGATCATGTCTTCTTCCTCTTCTCTATCTCTTTGAATCAGCTTGTAAGGGCGCCATTCTCCGCTGTCGCGAGGGGCTTTCCTGATGACATTCGGCGGTCAGCCCTTGAGCGTCTGTTCGAGCACGTGAAGCTGCTGGTTGAGTTCGGTGAGTTGCTGGCGCTCGCCCGAGATCTTGCGCACCGCGTGCAGCACCGTCGTGTGATCGCGCCCGCCGAACAGCTCGCCGATTTCGGGCAGGCTTTTCTGCGTGAGCTCCTTGGCCAGGTACATCGCGATCTGCCGCGGCCGCGCAATGCTGGCCGGGCGCTTCTTGCTGTACATGTCGGCAACCTTGATCTTGTAGTAGTCGGCCACCGTCTTCTGGATATTCTCGACCGAGATCTGACGGTTCTGGATCGACAGCAGGTCGCGCAGCGCCTCGCGCGCCAGGGCGATCGAGATCTCCTTCTGGTTGAAGCGCGAGTAAGCCAGGATCTTGCGCAGCGCGCCCTCGAGTTCGCGCACGTTGGAGCGCACGTTCTTGGCGACGAAGAAGGCCACTTCTTCCGGCATTTCGGCCGATTCGGCGCGCGCCTTGTTGATCAGGATGGCCACCCGCATCTCAAGCTCGGGCGGCTCGATGGCCACCGTGAGGCCCGAATCGAAGCGCGACACCAGCCGCTCGTGGATGTCGGCCAGGCCCTTCGGATAGGTGTCGCTGGTCATCACGATGTGCGATTTCTTGGCGAGCAGGGCCTCGAACGCATTGAAGAATTCTTCCTGCGTCCGGTCCTTGTTGGCGAAGAACTGCACATCGTCGATCAGCAACAGATCGAGCGAGTGATAGCGCTCCTTGAACTCATCGAAAGTCTTGCGCTGATAGGCTTTGACCACATCCGAGACGAACTGCTCGGCGTGGATGTAGAGAACTTTGGAATCCGCCTTGTCGGCCAGCAGCCGGTTGCCCACAGCATGCATCAGGTGGGTCTTGCCCAGGCCGACGCCGCCGTAGATGAAAAGCGGGTTGTAAAGATGGCCCGGCATGCCGGCCACGTGCATGGCCGCGGCGCGCGCCATGCGGTTGGCCGTGCCCTCGACCAGGGTGTCGAAAGTGAGTCCCGAATTCAGCCTGTTCTTGAAGCCGGCGGCGGCCGGCTCCTCGCCCGGGCCGGCCACGTCGCGCGGCACGTCGGTTTCGGCCATGACGGTCACAGGCGCAGGGCGCACGGGCGCTTCACGAGGAGCAAGCGCTAACTCAATGGCGACCGGCTGGCCGTACATCTTCTCGGCCATGGCGGCGATCTTGCCGGCGTACTGGGCCCGGATCCAGTCGAGCTTGAAGCGGTTGGCGACGAACACCGTCATGCGCGAGAGGTCGTCGGCGACCTGCGCTGTCAGCGGCTTGATCCAGGTGTTGAACTGCTGCTCGGACAGCTCCTGCGCGAGTTGGTCGACGCAGGCCTGCCAGAGGCTTTCGCCGATGCCGTCAGTCGACATGGGCGCTTGAAAAAGTGATGAAACCCTCGGGCATTTTTTGGTATAGGTATTGTGGATATTCTCTGCTGGAAGGCGCCCGGCATTCTAACTTGTCAAAACCTTATCCACACGCCGTCGGGCCGATCGAAAGGCCCGCAAATCCACTCGAAGATTGTTCCGGCGGCCAATGTTTGCGATAATTGCGGGTTTCCCTGAAAACCTCTTGCGTCTTTCGGGGACCATCCGAAACACGCTCCCCCGGCGGCCCGCAGGTACTTCATGCTTTTTGTGCGAAGAACCGGCGCGAACAGGGAAATAGGAAATCACCATGAAACGCACTTATCAAGCATCCAAAGTCCGCCGCGCCCGTACCCACGGCTTCCTGGTCCGCATGAAGACCCGCGGCGGCCGCGCCGTGATCAACGCACGCCGCGCCAAGGGCCGCAAGCGCCTGGCCGTCTGACGGCAGCCCACCTGCCGTTGCCAGCAGCCGACACGCCAGCGCAGGCCTCCACAGCCAGCGCTTCTGGCGTGTCCGGTCCGGCTTCCATGCAGCGGCTCAAGACCCGCGCGCAGTTCCAGGCCGTCCTCGCAGGTGCCACCGTGGCGCGCACTGCTCATTTCGCATTGCACCGCTGTGCGCTCGATCTCGCGTTGGGCGCACCGCCGTTGTTCGCGTCCGACGATGTCTGGCTGGGTGCCATGGTGCCCAAGCGCTGGGCGCGTCGCGCGGTCACGCGCAACGCCATCAAGCGCCAGATCTATACGGTGAGTGCCGCACCCGGTGTCGGCTTGCCACGTGCTGCGCACGTGGTGCGGCTGCGCGCCGGTTTCGACCGCAAGGAATTCGTGAGCGCCACCTCGGACAAGCTCAAGGCCGCCGTGCGCGCCGAGCTCCAGCAGCTGCTGGCGCGGGCGGCGCGCTCTTCCGCGCCCGCTTCGGCTTCTCCGCCCGCTTCCTCCTCGTCATGAAACGCCTGCTGATCGGCCTTGTGAAGGGCTACCGCCTGCTGCTGAGCCCCTGGCTCGGCCAGTCGTGCCGCTTCACGCCGACCTGCTCCGTGTATTCGATCGAGGCGCTGGAAGTGCATGGTGCGCTCAAGGGCAGCTACCTCACCCTGCATCGCATCGCACGCTGCCAGCCATGGTGCGATGGCGGGCACGATCCGGTTCCACCGAAATCACAGCGTCGCACTGACAAGTCAGGCTCGCTGTTTTCGTCTCTTCTCTCCTCCGACAAGAAGTCTTCGTCATGAACGATATCCGCCGCACGATCCTGTGGGTGATTTTTGGGTTCTCGCTGGTGCTGCTGTGGGACCAATGGCAGGTCTTCAACGGCAACAAGCCGACCTTCCTGCCGTCGAGCAAGCCGGCTGCCGTGGCCTCCGCCCCGGCCGCTGGCAGCGCACCCGCCGCCAGCAACGGCGTGCCGACCGCATCTTCGTCGGGCGCGAGCGGCGGCAGCGCCGGTGCCGTGCCCACGCAGGCCGCAGCCGCCGCACCGCGCGAGCAGGTCAACGTGACCACCGACCTGTTCAAGGCCACGATCGACAGCGAAGGCGGCACGGTCAACCACCTCGAGTTGCTGAAGTACGACGAGGCCGACCGCACCAAGCGCGTCGTGCTGTTCGAAAACGGCTCGCCGGCCACGCGTTATGTGGCGCAGACCGGCCTGCTGAACCCCGTCGATTCGGGTGAGCGCTTTCCCAACCACCTGACGCCGATGACGGCGAAGGCTGGCCCACGCGAAATGGCCGATGGCCAGAACACGCTGGAAGTGGGCTTCGAAAGCGCCCCCGTCGGTGGCCTGAAGTACGTCAAGACCTACGTGTTCCACCGCGGCGACTATGCGGTCGGCGTGCGCCACGAGGTGGTCAACGTGAGCGACCAGCCGCGCGACGCGCAGCTCTACATGCAGCTGCTGCGCCATGGCACCGTGGCCGCCGGCACGATGTTCGGCACCAACACCTTCACCGGTCCCGCCGCGTACACCAACGAGAAGAAGTTCCACAAGCTCGACTTCAAGGACATCGCCAAGGGCAAGATCGAACCGCCCCCGCCGGCCAACGACGGCTGGATCGCGATGGTGCAGCACTATTTCGTGTCGGCCTGGCTGCTCAAGGGCGACCCGGCGAGCGAACAGCTGCGCCGGGAGTTCCGCGTGAAGGACCTGGGCGACAACCTGTTCACCGTGGCCATGGTGGCCACGCTGCCCAAGATCGCCCCGGGCGCCACGCAGGTCGTGAACAGCACGCTGTTCGCCGGCCCCGAGGAAGAGAAGAAGCTCGAAGCCATCGCCCCCGGCCTGGACCTGGTGAAGGACTACGGCATCTTCGCGATCATCTCCAAGCCGCTGTATTGGCTGCTGAACCAGCTGCACGGCATCCTGGGCAACTGGGGCTGGTCGATCGTCGCGCTGGTGGTGCTGCTGAAGGCGGCCTTCTACTGGCTCAACGCCAAGGCTTACGCCAGCATGGCCAAGATGAAGGCCATCAACCCGAAGATCATGGAAATGCGCGAGCGGCTGAAGGACAAGCCGCAGGAAATGCAGCAGGAGATGATGCGGATCTACAAGACCGAGAAGGTCAATCCGATGGGTGGCTGCTTCCCCATCGTGATCCAGATCCCGGTGTTCATCGCGCTCTACTGGGTGCTGCTGTCGTCGGTCGAAATGCGCCACGCCCCGTGGATCGGCTGGATTACTGACCTGTCGGCACCGGACCCCTGGTACATCCTGCCGGTCGTCATGACGGCCACCTCGCTGTTCCAGACCTGGCTCAACCCGACGCCACCCGATCCGATGCAGGCCAAGCTGATGTGGATCATGCCGCTCGCGTTCAGCGTGATGTTCATCTTCTTCCCGGCCGGCCTGGTGCTGTACTGGATCACGAACAACACGCTGTCGATCGCGCAGCAGTGGTTCATCAACAAGCGCCTGGGCGTGCTCGGCAAGTCATAGGCTCGCCCCCAAGCTGCGCGCACTTCGTGTCGCTACGCCAACCCCCTTCCGGGGGCAGTACCAGCGGTCTGGCAAAGCCAGTTCCGCGGTACTCCTGATATCGCAGGAGAGCCCATGCTTGCCCGCACCAAAGATCCCATCGTCGCCATCGCCACCGCCTCGGGCCGCGGCGCTGTCGGCATCGTGCGGGTGTCAGGCACCAAGCTGGCGCCGTTGATCGACGCCATCTGCGGCCGCGCACTCAAGCCACGCGAAGCCACCTACCTGCCGTTTCGCGATGCGTACGGCGAGCCGGTCGACCATGGCCTGGCCATTCACTTTCCCTCGCCGAATTCCTTCACCGGCGAGGACGTGCTCGAACTGCAGGCCCACGGCGGCGCGGTCGTGCTGCAGCTGCTGCTGGCGCGCTGCCTCGAAGCCGCGGCCGAGCCTGACCCCGTCACCGGCCGCCCTCGCCTGCCCGGCCTGCGCGTGGCCGAGCCCGGCGAGTTCAGTCAGCGCGCCTTTCTCAACGGCAAGATCGACCTGGCGCAGGCCGAGGCGATTGCCGACCTGATCGACGCCAGCACCGAGGCGGCCGCACGCAGCGCCGGGCGCTCGCTGTCGGGCGAGTTCTCGCGCGAGATCCACACGCTGCGCGATGCGTTGATCCACCTGCGCATGCTGGTGGAGGCCACGCTCGACTTTCCGGAGGAAGAAATCGACTTCCTGCAGAAGGCCGACGCGGCCGGGCAGCTGGTGAGGCTGCAGTCGCAACTCGCCGCCGTGCAGCAGCGCGCGCGCCAGGGCGCCCTGCTGCGCGAAGGCATCAAGGTGGTGATCGCGGGCCAGCCCAACGCGGGCAAGAGCTCGCTGCTCAACGCGCTGGCCGGCGCCGAACTGGCCATCGTGAGTTCCGTGCCGGGCACCACGCGCGACGTGGTCTCGCAGACCATCCAGATCCACGGCGTGCCGCTGCACGTGGCCGACACCGCCGGCCTGCGCGAGAGCAGCGACGAGGTCGAGCAGATCGGCGTGGCGCGCGCCTGGGGCCAGATCGAAAGCGCCGATGCCGTGCTGTTCCTGCACGACCTGACGCGCGCCCATCTGGCCGACTACGCCGCCGCCGATGCCGACATCCTGGCCGGCCTGCGCCAGAAGCTGCCTGCGAGCGTGCCGGTGCTCGACGTCTGGAACAAGCAGGACGCCGCGCCCGTCACCCACGCCGGGCATGGCATCGCCTTGTCCGCCAAGACCGGCCTGGGCATCGAGGCCCTGCGTGAACAGCTGCTGGCCATGGCCGGCTGGCAGGCCGTGCCCGAGGGCGTTTACCTCGCGCGGGCGCGCCACGTGCAGGCGCTGGCCCGGGTCGAAACGCACCTGGCGCTGGCGGCCGGCCATCTGGCGGCGCAGGCCCAGTTGCTCGACCTGCTGGCCGAAGAACTGCGGCTGGCGCAGAACGCCCTGAACGAGATCACCGGCGAGTTCGGCGCGGACGACCTGCTCGGCGTCATCTTTTCGCGCTTCTGCATTGGTAAATAGCGACAGCTGGTTTGAAAAACGTAAACAGTTGTAGCCGAATCTCCTGAGCATCGCGGATACTTCGGCTCACATGCGGGGGCCGAAGAAAACATGTCCATCCAGAACCTGAGCCGCGCCATCGCGGAGAACATGAGCACCGACGCGTTCGCGTTGACGTTCAACGTCCAGCAGTGGGAAACACTGGCGGGCTATCTGCAGCCCATCGAGACCGGCGTTGGCGACGTGCTGATCGAACAGGGCACGCCGGACCGCTCGGTGTTCTTCATCGAGAGCGGTGCCATCAGCGTGCACCGCGTCAGCAGCAAGGAGCAGATGCGGCTGGCCGTGCTCACGCCCGGCTCGGTGGTCGGCGAAGGCTCGTTCTTCTCGCGCCAGCCGCATTCGGCCAACGTGGTGGTCACCGGCGCAGGCCGCGTGTGGCGGCTCACGGCGATCCGCTTTGCGGAAATGTCGAACCGCCAGCCCAACATGGCGCTGGAGATCGCGATGGCGCTCGGCGCCGTGATCGCCAAGCGCATGGCGCACCGCTCCAAACGCGTCGCGGTGACCTGAGGCTGCGCTGTCCGCCGGCGGATCGATCTGCCACATGCGGGCAGGCCAGCCAGCTTTTCGTTTTGACCCCCGAGAGTAGTCAGTAAGCAATCCATGGCCTTGATCTGTCCGGTCTGCAGCACGGAAAACCGCGGCGGCGCGAATTTCTGCAGAAGCTGCGGCGTCAAGCTGCCTGCCGCAGGAGACCGGATTCCACCGCCGCCGAGCCCCGAACGCGAATGGGCCACCACCGCGCCCGCCCAGTTGCGCGCGCCGACCATTCCGGCGCCCCTGTTCGATCCGGACGAGCCGCTGCCTGCGCGCGCGTCTTTTTTTGGCAGGTCGGCCGCGCGGCAAAGCGACGAGCATGAACAGACCGTGCTCATGGTGCACGACGACGAACTGCCGCGGTCGCCCACGCCGCCCGCTTCGTCGCCGGGCCTGGAGTCGACCTGGGCCTCGCAGCCCGGAACGAAGAAGAGAAGCCGGGCCAAGGTCCGGCAATCCGTGCCGGCCGAACGGCCGCCGCGCAAGCGCGTGATCCTGCTGTGGCTCGGTCTGCTGGTGGTCGCGGTGGCGATGATCGTCGCCGGCTGGTCTGGCAACGGGACGCGAAAGGCGCCTGCGGCTGCCGAAGAGGCCACCGCCCCAGCCGCCGAAACTCCAGTGCCCGTGACCCCGTCGCAGCCGCCCGCCGAACCATCGCCGGCGGCGCCTGAACCCCAGCCCGCCGAGCCGGCCGTGACGCCGCCTGCCGAGGAAGCTGGACCAGCTGCCGCCGCGACGCCCAAGCCCGCTGCCAAGCCGCGCAACAAGCAGGCGACCACCGCCGCATTACCATCGAACGCGCCCGAACCCGCTGCAGTGGTCGCAGCTCCTGCCCCGGCGCCGGCACCTGCCGTTGCGGCCGAGCCCCAGGCCATGTGCGGCGACCGCAACTTCATCGCCAAGGCGCAATGCATGGCGGCTCAGTGCCTGAAGCCTGAATTCAAGGCCCATGCGCAGTGCGAAGCGGTGCGCCGCCAGCAGCGCATCGAAGAAGAAAAGCGCAACCCGGGCCTGCTCAACTGAACTCGCCCCAGGCTGCGCGCACTGGGTGCCGCTTCGCCTTCCCCGAACGAAAAACTAGCCTTTTTGCAGGCGGTCGATGGCGATCGCCAGCGCGGCCGGCTTGCCGGACAGCACCAGCGTATCGCCCTCCGACAGCACCGTGCCGTCGGCCAGTGCGCGCGGCTGGCCGTCGTGCCTTCGCAGGCTGGCCACGCGCACGCCCAGCGTGGGCAGCGCCAGCCGTTCCAGCGTCTGGCCGACTGCGCGCGCTCCGGCGTCGAGCGTGAAGCTGTTGAGGCGCTCGTGGTCGAGTTCGTCGGCGTTGTCGTCGTCGGCGCCGTGGAAGTAGCCGCGCAGCAGGTTGTAGCGGGCGTCGCGCTGGTCCTGCACCACGCGGATCACGCGGCGCATCGGCACGCCGACCAGCGCCAGTGCATGGCTCGCGAGCATGAGCGAGCCTTCGATGGCCTCGGGCACCACTTCCGTCGCGCCGGCCGCCTGCAGTTTTTCCAGGTCGTGATCGTCCTGCGTGCGCACGATCACCGGCACGTGCGGCGCATGGGCGCGCGTGTTGGCCAGCACCTTCATCGCGCCGGGCACGTCGAGGTAGGTGACGACCACGGCACTCGCACGCGCCAAGCCGGCCGCCATCAAGGCTTGCAGTCGCGCCGCGTCGCCGAACACCACCGAGTCGCCGGCGGCGGCGGCCTGCCGCACGCGGTCGGGGTCGAGGTCGAGCGCCATGTACGGGATGCCCTCGCGCTCGAGGATGCGCGCCAGGTTCTGGCCGCAGCGCCCGTAGCCGCAGATGATCACGTGCTGCGCGGTGTTGATGGTCTTGCGCGCGATGGTCGTCATCTGCAATGACTGCTGCAGCCAGTCGCTGGCCACGAGCTTTCGCACGATGGCGTTGCTGTACATGATGATGAACGGCGTCGTGAGCATCGACAGCACCATCGACGCCAGCACCGGGTTGGCCAGCCACGGCGGCAGCAGGCTGCGCTCCTGCGCCAGCGTCAGCAGCACGAAGCCGAACTCGCCGGCCTGCGCCAGGTAGAGGCCGGTACGCAGCGATACGCCCGAAGTGGCCCCGAGCACCCGCGCCAGCACCGTCACCAGCCCCAGCTTGAACGCCAGCGGCACCAGCAGCAGCACGCCCACCAGCAGCCAGCGCTGGACCACGATGTGCCAGTCGAGCGACATGCCCACAGTGATGAAGAACAGCCCCAGCAGCACGTCGTGGAAGGGACGGATGTCGGTCTCGACCTGGTGCTTGTATTCGGTCTCCGACACCAGCATGCCCGCGATGAAGGCGCCCAGCGCCAGGCTCAGGCCGGCCAGTTCGGTGAGCCAGGCCAGGCCGAGCGTGATCAGCAGCACGTTCAGGATGAAGAGCTCTTCGCTGCGCCGCCGGGCCACCAGCGTGAGCCACCAGCGCATGATGCGCGGGCCGCCGTACAGCAGCACGCCGATCAGGAAGCTCGCCTTCAGCAGCGCGAAGCCCAGCGCCTTGGCCAGCGCCTCGGGCGGCGCGCCCAGTGCAGGAATCAGCACCAGCAGCGGCACCACGGCCAGGTCCTGGAACAGCAGCACGCCCATCACGCGCTTGCCGTGTTCGCTCTCGAGTTCGAGCCGCTCGGCCATTAGCTTGACCACGATGGCCGTGCTGCTCATGGTGAGCGCGCCCGACAGCGCCAGCGCGGTCTGCCAGCCGAGCCGCCACGACGGCGGCAGCCAGTGGGCGATCAGCAGCGCGCCGATCGTGGCGAAGGTCATCGTCAGCAGCACCTGCAGCAGGCCGAGCCCGAACACGTGCTTTCGCATCGCGCGCAGCTTGGGCAGGCTGAATTCCAGTCCGATCACGAACATGAGGAACACCACGCCGAATTCGCCCAGGTGCTGGATGCCTTCGGTGTTCTGCGCCAGCGCGAAGGCATGCGGCCCGATCAGCACGCCAGCCGAGAGATAGCCCAGCATCGGCGGCAGCTTGAGGGAGCGGCACGCCACCACGCCGATCACCGCGGCGAGGAGATACAACAGCGTGAGATCGAACGAAGACATAGGCGGCGATGCTAGAGCAAGACCCGTGCGCAGCGCGTCGGGGAGGACACGGAGTGCCGAGCGTGGGGGCATCGAGCGCCGCCGGGCCGCCCCAAGGCGCGAGCGCCCCCTTGGGGGGCAGCGAGGACACGCAGTGCCGAGCGTGGGGGCAACCCTCCGGCCCGTAAAATCCGGCAATGAGCTCCCGTCCCGTCCCGGCCCCCGTGGTCGACCCCGAAGCCATCCTCGCTCGGGCACGCCTCACCTTCGACATCGAAGCCGAAGCCGTCACCGGTCTGAAGACCCGCGTCGGCCCGAGCTTCGTCGATGCCGTGCGCAAGATCCTCGAAGTGCGCGGCCGCGTGGTCGTGATGGGCATGGGCAAGAGCGGCCACGTCGGCCGCAAGATCGCCGCCACGCTCGCCTCCACCGGCACGCCCGCGATGTTCGTGCACCCAGCCGAGGCCAGCCACGGCGACCTCGGCATGATCAAGACGGTCGACCTGGTGCTCGCCATTTCCAACAGCGGCGAGGTCGACGAACTCACCGTCATCCTGCCGGTCGTCAAGCGCCAGGGCGTGCCCCTGATCGCCATGACCGGTCGCCCCGAATCCACCCTCGCGCGCCATGCCGACATCGTGATCGACGCGGGTGTGTCCAAGGAGGCCTGCCCGCTCAACCTCGCCCCCACCGCGAGCACCACCGCCCAGATGGCAATGGGCGACGCGCTGGCCGTGGCGCTGCTCGACGCGCGCGGCTTCGGCTCGGAAGATTTCGCGCGCTCGCACCCGGGCGGTGCGCTCGGGCGCAAGTTGCTCACCCACGTGAGCGACGTGATGCGCTCGGGGGACGAGGTGCCGCGCGTGCCGCCCTCGGCCACCATCAGCGAGCTGATGCGCGCGATGAGCATCAAGGGCTTCGGCGCCGCCGCGGTGGTCGAGCCTGGCGGCCGCGCCTCGGGCATCTTCACCGACGGCGACCTGCGCCGCCTGATCGAGGTGGGTGCGGACCTGCGCACGCCCAAGGCGGTCGACGTCATGCACCGCGATCCGCGCACCATCCGCGTCGACGCGCTGGCGGTGGAAGCCGCCGAGCTGATGGAGCAATGCGGCATCACCCGCCTGTTCGTGATCGACGGCGCTGGGGTGATCGTCGGCGCGATCAACACCAACGACCTGATGCGCGCGAAGGTCATCTGATGCCGCTCGAGTTCCAGGCCGAGACCTTGCTCGCCGCGCAGGACGTGCGCATCGTCTTCTTCGACATCGACGGCGTGCTGACCGACGGCGGCGTGTACTTCACCGAGCACGGCGAAACGCTCAAGCGCTTCAGCATCCTCGACGGCTACGGCCTGAAGCTGCTGCGCAAGGCGGGCATCGTGCCGGCCGTGATCACGGGGCGCGACTCCAAGCCGCTGCGCGTGCGGCTCGAGGCGCTGGGCATCGAGCACGTGCGCTACGGCACCGAAGACAAGCTGCCCGCCGCCCAGGCCATGCTCGACCAGCTCGGCTTCGGCTGGCCGCAGGCCGCGGCCATCGGCGACGACTGGCCCGACCTGCCGGTGCTGGCCCGCGTCGGCTTCGCGGCGGCGCCGGCCAATGCCCATGTGGAAGTGCGCGGCATTGCGCGCTACGTCACCCGGGCGCGCGGCGGCGAAGGCGCGGCGCGCGAGTTCTGCGACCTGCTGCTCACGGCCTGTGGCCAGTACCGCGCGATGCTCGACGCTGCCCGGGGCCCGAATCCATGAACAACGTGAAACGCGCATGGAGCGCGGTGCGCGACGTCCTCGACCGCGCCACTATCTACCTGCCGATCATCCTGACGGCGGCCGTCGCGCTCGGCACCTACTGGCTGGTGCGCAACGCGCCCAAGCTGCTGGAGCCCACGGCCAAGGCCGCGCCCACGCACGAGCCCGACTACTTCATGCGCGATTTCGTCATCAAGAACTTCCTGCCCAACGGCGACCTGCGCAGCGAACTGCACGGCACCGAAGGCCGGCACTACCCGGACTCGGACACCATGGAGGTCGACAAGGTGCGCATGCGAACGGTGTCGCCCGAAGGGCTCGTGACGCGCGCAACGGCCGACCGGGGCGTGTCGAACTCCGACGGCAGCGAGATCCAGCTGTTCGGCAACGCGGTCGTCATCCGCGATCCGTCTGTGGGCCCCAATGGCAAGCCCGCGCCGCGCCTCGAGTTCCGTGGCGACTTCCTGCACGCCTACGTCGACACCGAGCGCGTCACGTCGAACAAGCCGGTCACGCTGATCCGCGGCACCGACCAGTTCACCGGCGACACGCTCGACTATGACAACCTGAGCGGCGTGGCGAATCTGAACGGCCGGGTGCGCGGCGTGCTGATTCCTTCGGCGGCCACTCCTTCAGGGAAGCGCTGAATGACTTCGTCTCCGCTTGTCTTCATCACCGGCGCCTCGAGCGGCATCGGCCAGGCGCTGGCTGCGAGCTTCTACGATGCGGGCTACCGCCTGGCGCTGGTCGCCCGGCGCACGGGCGAGATCGAATCGTGGGCGGCGGCGCGCCAGCTGAGCGCAGACCGCTACCGGATCTACAGTGCCGACGTGGCGCAGACCGACAGCATCGTCGCTGCCGGCAATGCCTGCATCGCGCAACAGGGGCTGCCCGACGTGGTGATCGCCAATGCCGGCATCAGTGTCGGCATCGACACGGCCGAGCGTTCCGACATCGACGTGCTGGCGCAGACCTTCGCCACCAACAACGTCGGCCTGGCCGCCACCTTCCATCCATTCGTGCGGGCGATGGTGCAGCGCGGCAGCGGGCGGCTGGTGGGCATCGGCAGCGTGGCGTCCATCCGCGGGTTGCCGGGGCACGGCGCGTACTGCGCCAGCAAGGCCGGCGTGGTGGCGTACTGCGAGAGCCTGCGCGGCGAGCTGCACGGCAGCGGCGTCAAGGTCGTCACCCTCTGTCCCGGCTACATCGACACGCCACTCACGCAGGGCAACCGCTACGGCATGCCCTTCCTCATGAAGGCAGAGGATTTCGCCGCCCAGGCGCTGCGCGCCATCGAGGCCGGCACAAGCTATCGCGTGATCCCGTGGCAGATGGGCGTGGTTGCCAAGATCATGCGCGTGCTGCCCAACGCCGTGCTCGACCGGGCGGTGCAGGGACGCGCACGCAAGAAGCGCAGCGGCGAAGCCTGACGAACCGCACGCGCCGAGCGATCGGCCATTGAAAAAGGCTCCCGAGGGAGCCCTTTGTCTGTCCGTGCCTTGCAGTGCAGGGCTCAGTAGCCGCTGTTGCCGCCGCCGCCGTAGCCGCCGCCACCACCGCCGGAACGGCCACCGCCGCCACCGCCACGGGGACCGGCGCCGTAGGGGCTGCGGAAACCGCCATCGCCGCCACCACCGCCGCCGCCACTGCGGCCACCACCGCCGCCGCCGTAGCCGCCGCCACCGCCGGAGCGGCCACCGCCGCCACCACCGTAGCCGCCACCACCACCGCCGCCGTAGCCACCGCCACCACCGCCGCCATAACCACCACCGCCGCCGCCGTAGCCGCCGCCGCCACCGCTGCGTGGGGGACGTGCTTCCATCGGACGTGCTTCATTGACGACGACGCTGCGACCGCCCAGGGGCTGGCCATTCATGCCGTTGATGGCGGCCTGTGCTTCCGCGTCACTGCCCATCTCGACGAAGCCGAAGCCCTTCGAGCGGCCCGTGTCGCGTTCCATCATGACCTTGGCGCTGGTCACTGCGCCGAACTGCCCGAAGGCCTGTTCGAGATCTCCGTCGCGCACCGAGTAAGGCAGGTTGCCGACGTACAGTTTGTTGCCCATCAAGGGACTCCTATAAACACATCAAGAAAAGCGATGGAGTCCCGAAAGCATCACTCAAACGAGAGCCGTCGAGCCGCGCGAAACTGACCGATCACCGAACTTGCCCCCCGACCAAAATGAAGAGGGAGGCTCGTGCATTATGGGTGAAATGGCCGAAATGCAAGCGGGAATTTGCGTCTTGAGGTAGCACTTGTCCAAACTCCTGGAAGCTAGCGCCTACTTGCGGAATTAAGCGAGGTCCTTGGTGCTACATGTAGAATTCGCCCCGTCATTGGGGAGTAGCCGCCTTCCGATTTGCGAGAAGGGCCCGCGTCAACAGACTTGTCCTGCCCCACGGGACATGGCGCGTGCAGTGAACACACCTGGCGAGACCTTTGACCGTGCAACTTCGGGAATATGGCCGAAGGTGTTGCACGGTCAATTGCGTCCTTCGGCCCAAGGAACCCCTCATCATCATGGAAGCTTTTCTGGTTGCCACCGGCGTGGTTGCGCTCGCCGAAATGGGCGACAAGACCCAACTCCTGGCCCTCTTGCTCGCAGCCCGTTTCAGGAAACCCTGGCCGATCGTCCTCGGCATCTTCGCCGCCACCCTCGTCAACCACGCGCTGGCCGGCGCGGTCGGCAACTACATCACGCGCTGGCTTGGGCCTGAGGTGCTGCGCTGGATCCTGGGCGGCTCGTTCATCGCGATGGCCGCCTGGATGCTGATTCCAGACAAGCTCGATGACGACGATGCCCCGGGCGCGTCGAAGTTCGGGGTCTTCGGCACCACCTTGATCGCGTTCTTCCTCGCCGAGATGGGTGACAAGACCCAGATCGCCACCGTCATGCTCGCCGCGCGCTTCACGCACGACTACTTCTGGGTCGTCGCCGGCACCACGCTCGGGATGATGCTGGCCAATGCGCCGGTGGTGTGGCTGGGCGAGAAGATCGTGCGGCGCGTGCCGATCAAGCTCGTGCACGGCATCTCGGCCGCGATCTTCCTGGTGCTGGGCATCATCATGATCATCGGCTGGTAATCAGATCGGGCGATATACTGCCTCTTGCGCCGATTTGCTACAGCTTGCGGGCGCTTTATAAATTCAGCTAAAGACAGGCGCGGCAGACCCGGCTCGTTTTTGGCGAGGCCGGGTTTTTTCATTCATGTCGTCGTCACCATCTTTGGTCGTCACCTCGCAGTCGATGCAGTTCGCGGGCCCGCTGGCCCTGCGCAGCGGCGCGTCGATCAGCGACTACACGCTCGCCTACGAAACCTACGGCACCCTGAACGCCGATCGCAGCAATGCGGTACTGGTGTGCCATGCGCTCAATGCGTCGCACCACGTCGCGGGCGTCTACGAAGGCCAGGCCCGTTCCGAAGGCTGGTGGGACAACATGGTCGGCCCCGGCAAGCCGGTCGATACCGACCGCTTCTTCGTCATCGGCGTGAACAACCTCGGCTCCTGCTTCGGCTCGACCGGGCCGATGCACGTCAACTCCGCCACGGGCCGCGTCTACGGCGCCGACTTCCCGGTGTTCACGGTCGAGGACTGGGTGGACGCCCAGGCCGTGTTGCTCGACGCGCTCGGCATCCGCACGCTCGCGGCGGTGATGGGCGGCAGCCTCGGCGGCATGCAGGCGCTCTCGTGGACGCTGCAGTACCCCGACCGCGTGCGCCACGCCGTCGTCGTGGCGAGCGCGCCCAACCTCACGGCCGAGAACATCGCCTTCAACGAGGTTGCGCGCCGCGCCATCGTCACCGACCCCGACTTCCACGGCGGCCACTTCTACGAGCACGGCGTGATCCCCAAGCGCGGCCTGCGCATCGCGCGGATGATCGGCCACATCACCTACCTCAGCGACGACGTGATGAACGCCAAGTTCGGCCGCATCCTGCGCAGCGCCGTCGAGGGCGAAGCGGCGGGGCTCGACTACCGATACTCCACGCAGGACGTCGAGTTCCAGATCGAAAGCTACCTGCGCTACCAGGGCGACAAGTTCAGCGAGTACTTCGACGCCAATACCTACCTGCTGATCACCCGCGCGCTCGACTACTTCGACCCCGCGCGCAGCCATGGCGGCAAGCTCAGCACCGCGCTGGCCCAGGCCACCGCCCAGTTCCTGCTTGTGAGCTTCAAGACCGATTGGCGCTTCTCGCCCGCGCGCAGCCGCGAACTCGTGAAGGCGCTGCTCGACAACCGCCGCAACGTGAGCTACGCCGAGATCGACGCGCCGCACGGCCACGACGCCTTCCTGCTCGACGACGTGCGCTACATGGGCGTGGTGCGCTCCTACTTCGAGCGCGTCGCCAAGGAGTTCCTGCAATGAGTGACCTCGAGCATCAACGATTGATCGCAGAGCTGGTGCCGCGAGGCGCGCGTGTGCTCGACCTGGGCTGCGGCGACGGCGCCCTGCTCGACCTGCTGCAGCGCGAGCGCGGCTGCACCGGCTATGGCGTGGAGATCGCCGACGGCAACGTGCTGCAGTGCATCCGCCGCGGCGTCGACGTGATCCAGCTCAACCTCGACGAAGGCCTCGCGATGTTCGACGACGCCTCCTTCGACGTGGTGCTGCAGATCGACACGCTGCAGCACCTGCGCAATGCCGAGGTGATGTTGCGCGAGACCGCGCGCGTGGGTCGCATCGGCGTCGTCGCCTTTCCCAACTTCGCGCACTGGCCCAACCGTCTGAGCGTGGCGCGCGGCCGCATGCCGGTGACGCGCCGCCTGCCCTACCAGTGGTACGACACGCCCAACATCCGCGTGGGCACCTTCAAGGACTTCGAGGTGCTGGCCGGCAAGAACAACCTGCGCGTGCTCGACGCCTTCGGCCTGCAGAACGGGCGCGACGTGCGCTGGCTGCCCAACGCGCGCGCCAGCACGGCGGTCTTCAAGTTCGAGCGCGGCGGCGGCTGAACGCCACTGCGAACAGCGCATGAGTTTCACGCTTGCACAGCCGGTCCACAGCGAGCTGCTCATCAAGAAAAGCCGCTTCATCGGCTGCGTGCAGCCGGTGGCCGACCGCGCCGCTGCGCTGGCCGTGGTCGCGTCGCTGCGCGCCGAGCACCCCGCGGCCGCGCACGTGTGCTGGGCCCTGATGGCCGGCGGCCAGTCGGCCGCGAACGACGACGGCGAGCCCGGCGGCACGGCCGGCCGTCCGATGCTGGAGGTGTTGCGCCACCAGCAGGTCGAAGGCGCACTCGCGACCGTGGTGCGCTACTTTGGCGGCGTGAAGCTCGGCGCGGGCGGCCTCGTGCGGGCCTACACCGATGCGGTCGCGCAGGCCCTGCTCGGCGCCACGCTCGTGCCGCTACTGCGCCAGCGCAGCCTGCGTTGCGCCGTGCCCTATGCGCTCGAAGGACTCGTGCGGCGCGAACTCGCCGCGGCCGGCGCGGTGCTCGACGGCGTGCAGCATGGCGACGACGTCGCCTTCGCCTTCTCGCTCCCCGAGCCCGATGCCGATGCCTTCATCGCCCGCCTCGGCGATGCTGCGCAAGGGCGCGTCGTCTGGCCGCAGGCGTAACGCGCTTCGGCGGCACGCTGAGCGGCGCCGTCATCGCGAGGATGCCGCGCGGTGCCAATGGCATTGCTTCGTCATCGGGCCCGCGCCGCGCCATCTCCGCGGTCACGATGCCGGTCGGCACCGCGAGCACGCCCCAGCCCAGCAGCATCATGACGGAGGCGATCGCGCGGCCCAGGTCGGTCTTGGGCACGAGGTCGCCGAAGCCCACCGTGGCCATCGTCGAGATGGCCCAGTAGATCGCCACGGGAATGCTGGTGAAGCCATGCACCGGCCCTTCGACCACGTACATCAGCGTGCCCATCACCAGCACCACCAGCATCACGAAGCCGACGAACACGGTGATCTTGCGCCGGCTCGATGCCACCGCCGACACCAGCGCGCGGTACTCCACCGAGTAGCGCGACAGCTTGAAGATGCGGAACACGCGCAGCAGCCGCAGGATGCGCACGTCGATCAGGTAGGCCATCTCGGGCGCGAAGGCCACGAGAAAAGTCGGCAGCAGCGCGAGCAGGTCGATCACGCCGTAGAAGCTCGTTGCATAGCGCAGCGGCTTGTTCACGCAGGAGAGCCGCGCGATGTACTCCAGCGTGAAGAGAATGGTGAACACCCATTCGAGCACATTGAACAGCGGTCGCCACTGCTCGCGGATGGGCTGCACGCTGTCCAGGATCACCACCAGCACGCTGGTCACGATCACCGCGATCAGCGCCAGGTCGAACATCAGCCCCGCGCGCGTGTCGGCCTCGAAGATCACGGTGAACAGCCGGCGCCGCCATCCGCTCGCGGGCTTGTCGAAGCGTGCGTCGATGGTGGACGAGATCGCGCGGACGGCGGGAATGGCTTCGGTGTTCGGACGGGTCATGCCGCGACATTGTCGGGGCCGCCCGCGATTTATTCAGTTACGCTTATTGCGCAATGAAGTGCCGCAGGCCGTGAGCGCGTTCTTACGATAGTCGCTTTCTTGAGGAGCTCCCCATTGGCTACACAGTCCCCCTTCTTCGGCAAGCGCGATCGTGACACCGACTCGTTGACATCGCGCCCCGCGCCGCTCGTCGGTTCGGGCACCAATCTCTCCGGAACCCCCGTCAATCCCTCGTCGCTGACCGCACAGCAAGGCGGCCTGAACGCAGCCGCCGCACCCGCGGCCAAGGAAGGCGGCAGCAAGCTCACCGTCGGACCGAACATCAAGCTCAAGGGCGTCGAGATCACCGATTGCGACACGCTCGTGGTCGAAGGCCTCGTCGAGGCCACCATGGACTCGCGCCTGATGCAGATCGCCGAGCAGGGCGAGTTCAAGGGCTCGGCAGAGATCGACATCGCCGAAATCCGCGGCGTGTTCGACGGCAGCCTCACGGTGCGCGAAAAGCTCGTGATCCACTCGACCGGCAAGGTCACCGGCAAGATCCGCTACGGCAAGATCGTGATCGAGGAAGGCGGCCAGCTCTCGGGCGAGATCAGCTTCGGCGCCAAGCCGTCGCTGCACGCGGCGGCCTGACATTGGCCCCCCGGCTTTTCACTTCGCTTCGCTGCGTGTAACTCCACCCCCCGAGGGGGTGGCGCGGGCCGCCTTGGGAGCGGCCCGGCGGCGCCCGCAGGCGCCCGTCATTCAGCAGGCGGAGTCCAACCCAGGCGCTCCAGCAAGGCATCGGCCGCGGCCGGTGCCTTTTCCTTGGCGCCGTTGATGAAATAGACGAACACGTCGCGCTTCTTGGGCGATTCGGCCCAACCCTGCGCGCGCTCGGCCCAGGTGTCGAGCGCCTTGGGTGCGTAGCCGGTCTTGAGCTTGGCGTCGGCCATCATGAGCCGCGCGTAGGCGACATCGCCCTCGGGCTCCTCGAACGACGGAAACTTGTCAGCGTCCGTGAACACGGTCGAGACCTTGTGCTTCTTCGCGAGCGCCTTGTAGGCGGGCACGATGAAGCTTTCGTGCCGCACGTCCATCACGTGGCGCAGCACGCGGCTGCCCTCCTTCTTCGGCAGCAGCTCCAGAAAAGCCTCGAAGTCTTCCGCATCGAACTGCTTGGTCGGCATGAACTGCCAAACGATCGGCCCGAGCTTGTCGCCGAGCTCGGCCACGCCGCTGTCGATGAAGCGCTTGATCGAATCGCCGGCCGTGGACAGCAGCTTGCGGTTGGTCGCGAAGCGCGAGGCCTTCATCGAGAACACGAAGTCTTCGGGCGCTTCGTCGTGCCACTTGCGGAAGGTCTCGGGCTTGAAGGTGCTGTAGTAGGTGCCATTGACCTCGATGGCGCTCACCTGCCGGCTTGCGTAGTTCAGTTCCTTCGCATGGGCGAGGCCCTTCGGGTAGAAGTTGTCGCGCCACGGCTCGTAGGTCCAGCCGCCGATGCCCACCTTGATCCGAGTCGATGCTGCCTTGCTCACATTGCGCTCCGGGTTGAGATCGCCCGCACTCTACGCGGGCTCGCCTCCGGGCGCAAAATGCGTTTTTCTCGTCACCCGCGGAGAACCCCTCGATGAACGCCCCCCTGCACCGCGAAATGCCCGCCGGCACGCTCGACGCCGAGCGTGCCCTGTCCGACGTCACCGCCCAGTGGGACGGCGACATCCTCAAGCAGCTCACCGACTACATCGCCATTCCCGCCAAGTCGCCCGGCTTCGACAAGGACTGGTCGGCCAATGGCTACCTCGAGACCGTGCTGCGCAACGCCGCGGCCTGGGTCGAGGCGCAGAAGGTCGAAGGCCTGAAGCTCGAGATCGTGCGCCTCGAAGGCCGCACCCCCGTCTTGTTCTTCGAAGTGGCTGCCACCGGCACCGACATGGGCGAGACCGTGCTGATGTACGGCCACCTCGACAAGCAGCCCGAATTCACCGGCTGGCGCAACGACCTCGGCCCGTGGACGCCCAAGTACGAGAACGGCCTGCTCTACGGCCGCGGCGGCGCCGACGACGGCTATGCGGTGTACGCCAGCATCGCCGCGCTGCAGGCGCTCAAGAACCAGGGCGCGGCGCATCCGCGCATCGTCGGCCTGATCGAGACCTGCGAGGAGAGCGGCTCCTACGACCTGCTGCCGTATGTCGACGCACTGCGCCCGCGCCTGGGCAACGTCGAGCTGGTGATCTGTCTCGATTCCGGCGCCGGCAACTACGACCAGCTGTGGCTCACCACCTCGCTGCGCGGCATGGCCAGCGGCACGCTCAAGGTCGAGGTGCTGACCGAAGGCATCCATTCGGGCGACGCCTCGGGCCTCGTGCCTTCGAGCTTCCGCATCATGCGGCAGGTGCTCGACCGCCTCGAGGACAGCGCCACCGGCCGCCTGCTGCCCGCGAGCTTCCACTGCGAAGTGCCGGCCGACCGCCTGGCGCAGGCCAAGGCCACCGCCGCGATCCTCGGCGACGAGGTCTACAAGCGCTTTCCGTGGGCGCACTACGACTGCGGCGGTTCGACCACGTTCGCGCTGCCGACCACCACCGATCCGGTCGAGGCCCTGCTCAACCGCACATGGAAACCCACGCTGTCGGTGACCGGCGCCGAAGGCTTCCCGGCGCTGAAGGACGCGGGCAACGTGCTGCGCCCGTACACCGCGTTCAAGCTCTCGCTGCGCCTGCCGCCGCTGGTCGATGCGGCCGAAGCGGTGCAGAAGCTCAAGGCGCTGCTCGAGGACAACGCGCCCTACCAGGCCCGCGTGACTTTCGAAAGCGGCGGCGGAGCCACCGGCTGGAACGCGCCGACGATCACGCCGTGGTTCGAGGACGCGCTCAACAAGGCTTCGCAGGCGCACTTCGGCGCCTCATGCGGCTACATCGGCCAGGGCGGCACGATCCCGCTGATGAACATGCTCAGCGCCGGCTTCCCGAAGGCGCAGATGATGGTCTGCGGCGTGCTCGGCCCGAAGAGCAATGCGCACGGCCCGAACGAGTTCCTGCATGTGCCCTATGCCAAGAAACTCACGGCCGCCGTGGCCGAGGTGATCGCTGCGCTGCCGGCTGCGCACCGCGCTGCCGCATCGGAGCCAGTGGCCGCTTGAGCGAGGCGCCGCCATTGCCGCAGCGCGTGTCGCTGTCCACGCCGGATGGCGAGACGCTCGCCCTGCGCCGGCTGCCGGCGCCCGGCCCGGCGCGCGCCGTGATCATGCTGGTCCATGGGCTCGGCGAGCACGCGGGCCGCTACCACGCGCTCGCGGAATGCCTGCACGAATGGGGCTTCGCGGTATGGGCGCACGACCACCGCGGACACGGCGAATCCACCGGTGCGCGCGGCGGCTTGCCCGGCGAGCTGCGGCTGGTCGACGACCTCGCCCTCGTGATCGACGACACGCGCCGCGAGAACCCCGGCCTGCCGCTCGTGCTGCTGGGGCACAGCCTGGGCGGGCTGGCCGCGGCGAGCCTGGTGGCGCGCGGGGTGCGGCCGGTCGACGGGCTGGTGCTTTCTTCGCCGGGGCTTGATCCGGGGCTGAGCGGTTTCCAGAAGGCGCTGCTCGCGGTGCTGCCGCGCATAGCGCCGAACCTGCGCGTGGGCAATGGGCTCGACGACAACTACCTTTCGCACGACCCGGCCGTGGTGCAGGCCTACCGCGACGACCCGCTCACGCACGACCGCATCGGCGGCCGGCTCGCTCGCTTCCTGGCGTACGAAGGCGCGACGGTGCAGCAGCGGGCCGCCAGCTGGCCCGTGCCGACGCTGCTGCTCTATGCGGGAGACGACCGCCTCGTGATGCCCGCCGCCAGCCGCGCTTTTGCCGCGGCCGCCGCGCCCGGCGGCAAGGTCGAGGCGCACTGCTTCGACACGCTGTACCACGAGATCTTCAACGAGCTCGAGGCCGACCCCGTCTTCGAAGCGCTGCAGCGTTGGCTCAACCGGCGCTTTCCGCCGCCGGCCTGACGGCGCGCCTGCGCGCGAGCCAGAGCAACGCCGCGCCGGTCAGCACCACCGGCACCAGCGAACCGAGGTTCAGCAGCTGCCAGCCCTGCGTGGTGACCAGCACGCCCGAGGCGAACGAAGTCACCGCCAGCGTGGCGAACACGCAGAAGTTCAGCGCACCTTGTGCGCGGTCGCGCTCCTCGGCGGTGTAGGTCGTGAGCGAGAGCGTGGTGCTGCCGGTGAACAGGAAATTCCAGCCCACGCCGAGCAAGCACAGCGCCACGACGAAGTGGTGCAGCTCGACGCCCGAAAGCGCGATCGCGATGCACCCGAGGTTGAGCACCAGCCCCACGCCCATCACCGGCAGCGCGCCGAAGCGGCGGATCAAATGGCCGGTGAAGAAGCCCGGCGCGAACATGCCGATCACATGCCATTCGAGCACCAGTGCGGCATCGGAGAACGGCAGGCTGCAGATCTGCATCGCGATGGGCGTCGCGGCCATCAGCAGGTTCATCACGCCGTAGCCCAGCGCGCCCGCGGCGGCGGCCACGATGAACACCGGCTGCCGCATGATCTCGCCCAATGGCCGGCCCCCGGCGGCCCCCGTGCGCGTGGGCGCGGCGGGGAATTCGATGAAGTGCATCACCGCCATCGACAGCAGCGCCACCGCGGCCAGCGCGATGTAGGCGCCCGCGAACGGCACGGCGAAGACCTGGCGCGTGGCCGTCGCGAGGTTAGGCCCCGCGACCGCGCCGATCAGCCCACCCGCCATCACCACCGACACCGCCTTCTCGCGCCACGCCGGCGCCGCGAGTTCGGCTGCGGCAAAGCGGTAGAGCCCCGCATTGGCGTTGTAGTAGCCCGCGACCACCGTGGCGAAGCACAGCAGCCAGAAATTCTTCGTGGCGGCCGCATAGCAGCACAGCAGGGCAGACACCAGCGCCACCGCCAACCCGGTCTGGAACGAACCGCGCCGGCCGAGGCGCTGCTGCGTGCGGGCCACCAGCCCGGTGCTGAGCGCACCGCCGATCACGTAGCTCATCACCGGCAGCGTCGCCATCCAGCCGCGCGGCGCGATGCTCAGGCCCACCAGCCCGTTGATGGCGATGAAGGTGACGTTGTTGGTCAGGAGCAGGCCCTGGCAGATGGCGAGCAGCCAGAGGTTGCGGTTCATGGTGTGTCCCGTATCACGCGTTGCAGGTCGCGTTCGATTTCACTGAAAAGGATGGGCGGCAGGTCGTCCAACGTGCCTTCGGTGCCGTCGAGCGCCACCGCGCGCACGGCCTGCAGTTCCTTGCCGTCGGGGCTGTCCTGCACGAACCAGCCTTCTTCGAGTTGCAGGCAGATGCGGCGTCCGCCGGGCACGGCCTTGTTGAAGCTGTCGACCATGCCGCCGTCGCCCACCGCGCGCTGCCAGCCGCGCGTTTCCAGGCCCATGAGGGCGGCGTTCGACACGGCGCGGCCGGCCCAGTGCGGCAGCTCGCGGCGCGGGCGCAGCGCTTCGTCGAGCACGAAGACCGGTCGCATCAGCTGTTCGAAGGGCTGCACGATCTCGTAGTCGGCCAGCACGGCCGCCCAGGCGGTCGCCAGCGACGGGTCGAGGGCCGCGATTTCGAGCGGATGCGGCAGGCCGATGCGCGCGGTCTCGGGCAATTTGATGGCGTTGTCTTGCAGATCCGTCAGTTCGCCCTCGGCGCTGATGCGGAAGCTGCCTTCGAGCTGTCTTCCCGATGCGTCGAACAGGCCCCAGACCAGCGGCCGGCTGAAGACCCGCAGCACCGGATGGTTGGCGAAGAAGGGCATGAACTCGTCGGGGCCCCAGCGGCGCTGCGCACACATCGCGGCCTCCAGGCGCTTGACCTGCGTGGTGGCCACGGTCTTCGCGAGCTTGCGCAGCTCCTTCAGCTGCGTGGTTGCAGCGGTGGCCTTGCCGGCGTCGTCGTTGGCGCCCGGCTTGGGCAGCGCCTTGAGTGCCTTGCCCCTGGCGTCGTGCACCACGGGCTGGAAGTTGTCGTCCATGCGCACTTCGAAGCTGCGCGGGCCGAAGTCGAGCGTCAGCCGGGTGCGCGTGTCGAGGCCGAGGTCGGGCACGGTGCGGTCGGCCAGCTGGTCGAGGCTGAGGCCGCGCTGTTCGGCCACTTCGCCGAGCATGCGGTCGGCGCGTGTGCGCAGGTCGTCGTGGCGGGTCTGGCGCGCGAGTTCGGCCAGGTGCATCAGCGCGGCATCGCTGCCGATCTCGCCGAGCATCGCCATCGCGTCGTAGGCGCGCACGCGGTCGAGCGCGACGCGCCACTGGCGCAGCAGGCCGTAGAGCTGGCGCGCGGTCTCACCGTCGCCGAGGCGCCCCTGCAGCGTGAACATCCAGCGCTCCTTGGCCGGGCGGCCGTTGCCGATCCACCAGGCCAGCAGCGCGCGGCCGAAGCGCGCGAGGGAATCGGGCGTGAGTGCATCCAGCAGCCCGGCCAGCCCCGGATAGGGGGCGTCGGGCTTGCCGAGCATCATCGCCATCAACACGTCGGGCACCACCGCCTGCGGTAGCGCGTGGCCGCCTGCCTTGAGGATCAGGCGGGGCAACGCAGCCAGCGGCAAGGCCTTCGGCACCATGGGCAGGTTGTCGGGCAGGAGTTCTTCAGGCGCGATGGCCAGCAGCTGCGCCACCGCATTGGCGGCTTCGGCGCCGTAGGCGTGGGCCTGGTTGCGCACCGCTTCGGCGTGGCCGGCGCCGTGCAGCCAGCGCAGCGCGGCCTGCGCCGCCTCGCGCGCGGGGCCGGGTTCGCCCAGCGCGACGGGAACAAGGCCGCGCGCGGCCGTGTCGGGATAGCGCGCCAGCCAGTCGCCGGCTTCGCGCCGGACCCAGCGGTTGGTGTGAAAGCCCCTGGCGATCCAGCCGGCGAGCGGATCCCATTCGATGACCGAGGCCAGCTCGAACATTGCGCGAGAGCCCTGCTTGAGGAAGCGCGGCAGCCCCGGCAGCGCGGCAGCGCCGAACGCATGGAGGATGGGCCGCACGCGCGAGACATCGCCCGAGTAGAGGATGGGGGGTGGCCCATGCATGAATACCGCGATGGCCAGCGGCAGGGGCAGGTGCCAGATGCATTCGGCGACGCCCCAGTGGTTGCCCGGCAGCGTGCCGAAGTCTTCCGGGCCGATCTCGCGGCCGTTCGCTGCGACGGCCTCGATGAGCTCGGGGCGCAGGCCCAGCATCCACAGGGCCTTGTGAACCGTGCCGCCCTCGCGCACCTCTGCAGGCGCGTCGGGTTGGTTGCGCGCGAACCCCTTCATCCACCGGTCGGCGCTTTCGCGCGAGACCCGGAGTTCGCGGGCCAGCCAGTCCGACGATTCGCCCGTGGCCTGCAGGTACTGCGGTGGCGGCAGATCGCTCCAGTGCAGCAGCGCCGTCGGCGGCAGGGGCTGCAAGGCCAGCGTCGGGATGACGGGCAGCGCCTGCCGGTTCTTCCACGGCGGGCGCCGCAGCAGCGCGGGCCAGGCATCGGGAGCGGCATCGGTCACGCCGCCGGAGCTGTCTTCCTGCAGGCGCGCGAGTGTTTTGCGCTGAGCGTCATCGCAGGAGGCTTCCAGCGGTTTCTGCCAGTCGGGATTCGCGGCCAGCAGCTCCAGGACCAGAGCGGCGCCGGCCTGGTGCCGCGCCGGGTTCGCCGACAGCAACTCGCGCAGCACGAACAGCGGCCAGCGGCCAGCCTGCTTGACGAGGGCGTTCTTGCAGTCGATCTGCTTGACCTGAGCCACGAAGAAGCCGACGACCGCCGCATCGTGGATGGCCAGCAGGTCGGTGACGGCTTCCTTGTGCGGGGACGGTTCGAAGAACAGTTCCGCCGCGGCGGAGCCATGCATGTCGAGCATGCGCAGCCGTGCGGCGCGCGGGGGGTAGAAGCTGGAGCGGTGGCGGCGAAAGAAGTCGAGGCTGTCGCAGAGGCTGCGTTCATCGCAGAGCAGGCCGCCGCAGTGGCCGCAGGGCCGGTCGTTGAACTGCGCGAGCGCCTCGCGCATGCCCTTGGACCACCGCACGGTGCCGTCGGGCTGCGCCTCCAGCCCTTCTTCCTTCGACTTGCGACTGCCCGCCATGCCATTTCCCTCGATTGATGCCAGCGGGATTGTCGGCCAACACGTGCGGCCAAAAAAAAGCGCCCTCGCGGGCGCATGAATTCAGGAAGAAGACAGTCCTTCGAATCAGGACTGCCTGCCTTGCAGCAGGCCGCTGAGCGAACCCAGCAGGTCGTCGTGGTTGCCCAGACCCTGGTCCGGGACTTTGCCGTGCGGCGTGAGCTGGTCGATCAGCGCCGGCAGCATGGTGGCCAGCATCGGCAGCAGCGTTTGCGCATTGATGCCGAGCTTGGACGCGATGGCGGCGATGGTGTCGCCACCCAGCGCGCTTTGCAGCTGATCGCCCGAAACCGGCTGGTTTTCTCCCTTGCCGATCCACGAGCCGATGACGTCGCCCATGCCCGCCTGCTCGAACTTCGAGACAAGGCCGCCCAGGCCTCCCTGCCCGCCGTTGTTGGCGAGCAGGCCGCCCAGCGCACCGGCCAGGCCTCCCAGATCGCCCAGTCCACCGCTTTGCGGTTGCTGCTGTTGGGCAGCGCCCCCGAGCACCTGACCGAGTACTGAATCGAGCAATCCCATGGCTTTTCCTTTTGGTGTGTGACAGACCGACAGCATTGTTAGGCGCGGCGGACCATAAGCTGAAAGTGGAACATCACTTTCAAACTGGCAACGTGACAAATTACTTGGTACGGGCCGTCCGTTTGGGGAGCAACGCGGGACTGACCCCTTGCACTCCCACCAGGCCCAGCACGGTGAGCAGCGAATTCTGCGCGCCTTTCCATGCGTCTGTCACGTCGATGGACTCGCTCAGCGAATGGAATCCGGAGGCCTTGCCGCCGCCGCCGACGATGATGGCCGGAATGCCCAGCGAGATCGGCACGTTGGCGTCGGTGCTGCCGCCGCGCAGCAGGGTCTTGTGGCCGAAGGCGCTGTTCGAGCGGACGGCGGCCTCCACGATCACCGAGTCGGGCGGCGTGCGGCCGCCGGGGCGGTTGCCGATGAGCCTGGTGCTCACGCTCAGCGTGTTGACGTTCCAGCGCCTGTTTTCCTCGGCCACGGCTTCGTCGACGGCCGCGAGGATCTTCTTTTCGGTCTCCAGCAGCGAGCCCATGTCGTCCGAGCGGATGTCGATGGCCATGCGCGCATCCGGCGCGATGGTGTTGACCGAGGTCCCGCCGCCCACGGTGCCGACGGTGAAGGTCGTCTTCGGGAAGCTCGGCGTGTGCACGTCGGCGATCTTCGCGATGGCGCGGCCCATGCCGTGGATGGCGCTCGGCACTTGGCCGAAGGCGCCGAAGCTGTGGCCGCCCGGGCCCTTGAACGTGACCTCGTATCGGTGGCTCGCGGTGCCGAGCACCAGCACCGCGCCCGGCGGCGACGGCTCCAGCCCCACCATGCCGTCGATGTCGAGGTGGTCGTTGAAGACGGCCTTGATGCCACGCAGGTTGCCGAGCTCTTCCTCGCCCACGTTGCCCACGAACAGCAGGTCGCCCACCGTCTGGACCTTGTTGTCGTTCAGCACCTTCAGCCACGACAGCAGCACGGCGAGCCCGCGGGTGTCGTCCGCAAAAACACGGTGTCGAGGTGGGCCGAGATCAGCAGCTTCGGCCCGTTGCCCGTGCCCTTGCGCAGGCCGACCACGTTGCCTTCGGCGTCGATCTTCGCGTGCGTCAGGCCGAGGGCCTTCATGCGCGCGAGAAAGGCTTCGGCGCGCTGCTGTTCCTTGAAGGGCGGCGCCTCGATCTCGGTGAGCATCATCAGGTCTTCGACCGAGCGCTCGTGGTCGGCCTTGACGGCGTCGAGCAGTTTCTTGATGGCGGGCGATGCCATCAACTGCGTGTAGGCCTTGTCGACATCGGGGCTGACCTGCGCGGGCGTGGGGGCGACAGCTGGGCTCTGGGCGAGCGCGCCGTGCGCGGTGCACACCAGCGCGGCAAGAACGAGAGGGGCGAGGCGCAGTGGACCTGGCGAGCGGGACATCGAAAGTCCTTCTTTTGTCTCAGTAGAGTAACGATTGTTTCTCAGGCTTTCCGCGCGCGCGTTGCGGAAAACACCACCTTGCGCGGCCTGCCTAGAGCCCGGCGAGGCACACCAGCGCGGCCAGCGCCGCGGTTTCGGCGCGCAGCACGCGCGTGCCGAGGGTGACGGGGGCGAAGCCGCGGGCGATGGCCTGCTGTTCTTCCGGGCTGCTCAGGCCGCCTTCGGGGCCGCTCAGCACGACCGCGCCGTGGCCATCGGGGATCTGTTGCACCGCAGGAAGGGCGCGCGTGCCCTCCGCGAGGCTCAGCACGAGGCGCACGGCGGTCGATCCCGTGTCGTGCTGCGCATCGAGCCAGCCCGAAAAGGACTGCACCGGATGGATCACTGGCACGCGGTTGCGCCCGCACTGTTCGCAGGCCGCGACCGCGATCGCCTCCCAGTGCGCCCGCTTCTTCTCGGCGCGCTCGCCCGACAGGCGCAGCACGCCGTGGGCCGTGGCCAGCGGCTGGATGCTCGCCACGCCGAGCTCGGTGGCTTTTTCCACCAGCCAGTCCATGCGTTCGTTCGCCGGCATGCCGATCGCCAGATGCACGGCGCGCGGGGCTTCACGTTCCGCCGGCTGGTGCGCGCCGACCGTCACCGCGACCTCGCTGCGGCCCATGCGCTCGACCGTCGCCGCGTATTCGCCGCCTGTGCCGTCGAACAGCGTGAGCGCATCGCCGGGCTGCATCCGCAGCACCTGCACATGGCGCGCGGCGCCGGCCGGCAGCGCCAGGCTGGCGCCGGTGGTCAGCGGCACGGAACAGTGAAAACGCGGCATGCTGTGAAATCGATGGCGGTGGGGAGCCGTTTTCCTTCAGACGCGGCCGTAGGCGAAGCCGGTGAGGGCCGAGGTGCCCTCGACTTCGTCGATCACGCGCAGCAGCGGCGTCAGCTCCATGTAGCGGCTGGCGGTGGCGCGGATGTAGGCGATGAAGCGCGGCGTGTCGGCCAGGTACTTGGGCTTGCCGTCGCGCAGCGTGAGGCGCGCGAAGATGCCGGCCACCTTCAGGTGGCGCTGCAGCCCCATCCACTCGACCGCGCGGTAGAAGGCGCCGAAGTCCTCGTCGACCGGCAGGCCGGCCTTGCGCGCCGCCGTCCAGTAGCGGATGGTGACGTCGAGCACGAATTCCTCGTCCCAGCTCAGGAAGGCGTCGCGCATCAGGCTGGCGACGTCGTAGGTGATCGGGCCGTAGACCGCATCCTGGAAGTCGAGCACACCCAGCGCGGGACCGTTGCCGGCCATGAGGTTGCGCGGCATGAAGTCGCGGTGCACGTAGACGCTGGGCGATGCGAGGTTGCTCTCGACGATCAGCTTGAAGCTGCGCTCCAGCCGCTCCTTCAGCTTGCCCTCGACCGCGATGCCGCGGTGGCGGCCGATGTGCCACTCGGGGAACAGCGCCAGCTCGCGTTCGAGCAGCGCCCGGTCGTAGGGTGGCAGCACGCCGGGTTTGGAGGCCAACTGCCAGCGGATCAATGCGTCGATGGCCTGGTCGTAGAGCGGGCGGCTCGCGTCGGGCCGGGCCGGATCGATCACGTCCAGCATGGTCTGGCGGCCCAGGTCGTCGAGCAGCAGGAAGCCGTGGGGCTGGTCCCATTCGAGCACCGTGGGGGCGAGCACGCCGGCGCCGGCCATCAGCTGCGCCACCTGGACGAAGGGGGCGCTGTTTTCTTTGTCCGGCGGGGCGTCCATCACGATGCGCGTGGGCGCGGCCGGGTCGGTGGTGTCGAGGCGGAAATAGCGGCGGAAGCTCGCGTCGGCCGAGGCGAGCCGCACCGTGTCGGGCAGCAGCCGGTGGGCAGGCGCGATGGCGGCCACCCAGGCCCGGAATGCTTCGGCCCGCTGCGGATCGGTCCAGGGGATGGTCTCGGCGGGGCTTGGGGCCAATGAGGCCGGGGGCGGGGGTGCTGTCATGGATAATCGATTCTACAAATCCGCCTGGCGCGGCAATCCCCCTTGGCCGGCTTCCGGCCGATGCGGGTTGCTGCCGGCCCCTGCAACCCGCCGGCCTGCCGCGCCGTCTCCCGACGATCCTTCGTTCCGAACCGATGCCTACGACCCAAAGCCCCCACGCTTGGCACCTTGTGCGCTCGCTGCCGCTCTCCCTCGGGGAGTCGGCGGCTTCTCTCGGAACAGCGGGGCGGGTGGCTTGATGCGCCGGCGTGTCGCCCTGCGGCGCTCCACCCCGCCGCTGCCGCTGGCCGTTCTGTCGCTGGCCCTGATGCACGCGCACGGCGTGTCCGCGCAGCAGGTCGGCAACCTCGACGGGCCGCTCACGCTGAAGCGCACGCCGCTGCTGACCGAAACCCTGACGCCCGCGGACCGCAGCCAGATGCCCAGCATCGTCACCGGCGACCGCATCTCCGGCCGGCCCGATCTCGAGACCGTGGTCGAGGGCAACGCCACGCTGCGGCGCGGCGCGGTGTCCATCACTGCCGACCGGCTCGAGTACTACCAGCCCGACGACCGCGCCAAGGCCACCGGCAACGTGCGGGTCAACCAGGCCGGCAACGTGTACGAAGGCCCAGAGCTGGAGCTCAAGCTCGAGACCTTCGAGGGCTTCTTCAACAACGTGCGCTACAAGTTCCTCGCGAACGAAGCGCACGGCGAGGCCAAGCGCATCGACTTCGTCGACGCCAACGTGTCGGTGGCGCGCGAAGCCACCTACACCACCTGCCGCCGCGAGGACTTCCCGGGCTGGATGCCGGCCTGGCTGCTCACCGCGACCACGATGACCACGGACACCGAGGAAAACGAGGGCGTGGCCAAGAATGCGCGGCTGAGCTTCATGGGCATCACCACGCCGCCGATTCCGAGCGTGAGCTTCCCGCTGTCGAACGAGCGCAAGAGCGGCCTGCTGCCGCCCACCATCGGCATCGACAACATCAACGGCATCGAGATCGCGCAGCCGTACTACTGGAACATCGCCCCCAACCGCGACGCCACGTTCACGCCGACGGTCATGAGCAAGCGCGGCGTCGATTTCAGCAACGAGTTCCGCTACCTCGAGAAAGGCTACAACGGAACGATGCGCCTCGACCTGATGGGTAGCGACCGGCTCGTGGGCCAGCGCTACAACGAACTGCGCGCCAGCCAGCTCCAGCAGCTGGCCAACGGGGAGATCCAGGCCAAGGACCTGACCCCGGCGCCCGGCAGCACCAAGCGCTGGGGGCTGTGGGCCACGCATCACCAGGACTTCGATGCCAAGGCGCTGGGCCTGGATTCGCTGTCGGCCAGCATCATCATCAACAGGGTGAGCGACAACGACTACTGGCGCGACTTCACGCGCACGCCGTCGCTCACGCAGCGCCAATTGCCCAACGACGCATCGCTCAGCTGGAGCAAGGGCGACTGGAGCGGCATGGTCCGCACGCTGAAGTACCAGAACCTGCAGTACAACCTGTCGCCGATCGTGCCCGCGTACGACCGGATGCCGCAGATCACGGCCAACTACAACAAGTACGACTGGCACGGCTTCGACGTGGCGCTCAACCTGGACTACACGCGCTTCCGCGTGAACACGATCCTGGCGGGGCAGCCCGGCTACGACGCCACCCAGCAGTCGCAGCCCGACGGCGACCGCGCCTCGGCCGTCGCCTCGATCAGCCGGCCGTTCATCACGCCGAGTTCGTTCGTCATTCCCAAGCTGATGCTGAACGCGGCCTCGTACAACTACTACCTGCCGCAGTCGGACATTCCGAAGCTGACGCTCAACGGAGTCCAGTACGTCAATGGCGTGCCCTACAACGCCAACTCGCTGTATTTCTTCCCGACCTCCAGCAACCGGACGGTGCCGACCTTCAGCCTCGACAGCGGCCTGATCTTCGAGCGCGACGCCAGCTACTTCGGGCGCGCCTTCCGCCAGACGCTGGAGCCGCGTGCGTACTACGTCTACACGCCGTACCGCAACCAGAGCATGCTGCCGAACTACGACTCGGCGGCCAACGACTTCAGCTTCGCGACCATCTACACCGAGAACGCGTTCTCGGGCGGCGACCGCATCTCGGACACCAACGCCCTCACGCTGGGCGTGACCTCGCGCCTGATCGATCCGGCAACCGGCGTCGAGGCCGCGCGCTTCGGCATCGCGCAGCGGCTGCGCTTCAGCGACCAGAAGGTCACGCTGCCCGGCGGCACGCCGGTGACCGACCGCAAGAGCGACCTGCTCGTGGGCGCCCAGATCAACTGGACGCCCAAGTGGAGCCTGGACACGGTCGTGCAGTACAACCCCGACACGCGCAAGTCGGAGCGATCGGCCATCAGCGCACGCTACAACCCCGAGCCGTACCACAACCTGAGCGCGGCCTTCCGCTACCAGGCGCCCAGCACCCCGACCGCGACCGACGGCAACAAGTCGCTCGACGTGGGCTGGCAATGGCCCATCAACGACCTGTGGGGCGACAAAGGCAAGAACCTCGGCCCTGGCAAGGGCCAGGGCGGCGGCCGCTGGTATGCGGTCGGCCGGCTCAACTACAGCCTGCAGGACAAGAAACTCACGGACGGCGTGCTCGGTTTCGAGTACGACGGTTGCTGCTGGATCGGACGCGTAGTGCTGCAACGCATCACCACGGGCCAGGTGACGGCGAACACCCGCATCATGTTCCAGCTCGAATTCGTCGGTTTCTCGAGCATCGGCTCCAGCCCCATGCAGGCCCTGCGGCAGAACATCCAGCGCTACGAACCCTTGCGCCAACCGGGCGAGGCGCCGAGCCGCTTCACCAATTACGACTGAGACGACTGACTGAGCGACGCCATGAAATACATCCGTTCCATCATCACCCTGGGCTGCCTCGCGGCAATCGCTGCAAGCTCGGGCGCACAGGGCTACCGCGCCGGCAGCGGCATCACGGACATCATGCGCGCCGGGCCGCGCCTGGGCCCGCCCGCAGCGCGTGCGCCGGCGGCGGCGCCCGCTGCGGCCCCCGTGCAGCGCTCGGCTGAATTCATCGTTGCGCTGGTCAACTCGGAGCCGATCACCAACACCGACGTGCAGACGCGCGTGTCGCGGCTGATCAAGGAGAACCCCGACGCCGAACGCGTCCCCCGCAGCGAGCTCACGCGGCTCGTGCTCGAGCGGCTGATCACGGAACGTGCACAGCTTCAGCTCGCGAAGGAAGCCGGACTCAAGGTGGACGAAGTGGCCATCGACCAGGCCGAGCAGACCGTGGCGCGCCAGAACGAGATCAGCCTCGTCGAGCTGCGCCGCCGCGTGGCTGCCGAAGGCATCGCGCTGCAGGATTTCCGCAACGACCTGCGCGACCAGCTGCTGCTCACGCGCCTGCGCGACCGCGAAGTCGAGTCGAAGGTCAAGATCAGCGACGCCGAGGCTGACGAATACCTGCGCGACCAGCGCAACCTCGCCGTCAAGAATGCGGCGCTGGAAAACCTCAACCTCGCGCAGGTGCTGGTGGCCGTTCCCGAGAACGCCACCGACGCGCAGGTGGCCGCTGCGCAGAAGAAGGCGCAGGACCTCGCCCAGCGCGCCCGCTCCGGCGAAGACTTTGCCAAGCTGGTGCGCGAGAACTCCGATTCGCCCGACCGCGCCAATGGTGGCGCCATCGGCATGCGCAGTGCCGACCGCTATCCGTCGCTGTTCGTCGAGGCCACGCAATCGACGGCGGTGAACGGCATCGCCGGGCCGGTGCGCTCCAGCGCCGGCTTCCACGTGCTCAAGGTGCTGGCCAAGGCCCAGATCGGTTCGGGCGACGCGACGGTCACGCAGACGCAGGTGCGCCACATCCTGCTGCTCAACGATCCCAAGCGCACCACGGCGCAGGCGGTGGCGCAGCTGGCCGAATTCAAGCGCCGCGTGCAGGCCGGCACCGCCGACTTCGCCGGCCTGGCGCGCGACAACTCGCAGGACGCCAGCGCCAAGGCAGGCGGCGACCTCGGTTGGTCGCGCCCGGGCCAGTTCGTGCCCGAATTCGAGGAAGCCATGGACCGGCTCGCGCCGGGCCAGATCAGCGACCCCGTGGTGTCGCGCTTCGGCGTGCACCTGATCCAGGTGGTCGGACGCCGCGATGCCAAGCTCAGCCAGTCGGAGCAGCGCGAAGCCGCGCGCGCCGCGCTGCGCGAACAGCGCGTGGACGAAGCCTTCACCACCTGGGTGCAGGAAGTGCGTGCGCGCGCCTACGTCGAATACCGCGACCCGCCCCAGTCGTCCTGATGGCACACATCGCCAGGAAGCGGTTCGGACAGCACTTCCTGTCCGACGGCGGGATCATCGACGCGATCGTGCAAGAGATTGCACCGCAGCCCGGCGATCCCATGGTCGAGATCGGCCCGGGGCTCGCGGCGCTGACGCAGCCGCTGGTCGAGCGGCTCGGCCGCCTGACGGTCATCGAGCTCGATCGCGACCTGGCCAAGCGCCTGCGCGAGCATCCGCAGCTCGACGTCATCGAATCCGACGTGCTGAAGGTGGATTTCGCCGAACTCGCGGCCAAGGCGTCGAAGCCCCTGCGCGTGGTGGGCAACCTGCCCTACAACATCTCCACGCCGATCCTGTTCCACCTGCTGGGCTATGCCCACCTGGTCGCCGACCAGCACTTCATGCTGCAAAAGGAAGTGATCGACCGCATGGTGGCGAAACCCGCCACCTCGGACTACAGCCGCCTGAGCGTGATGCTGCAGTGGCGCTACGACATGGAAAACGTGCTGTTCGTGCCGCCCGAGAGCTTCGACCCGCCGCCGCGCGTGGACAGCGCCGTGGTGCGGATGGTGCCACTGGCCGAACCGCCGGCCGTGGATGCGGCGCGGCTCGGCGAGATCGTGCAGACCGCCTTCAGCCAGCGCCGCAAGATCCTGCGGCATACGCTTGGTAAATGGCTCGAAACGCATGGCTACACAGGCGAATTCGATGCGCAGCGCCGCGCCGAGGAGGTGCCAGTCGCCGAATACGTCGCCCTGGCCCAAGCCGTTCCCCCATGAAAAAGCCCCGCAGAAGCGGGGCTTTCAATTCCAGGGTGCCGCCGATCCGGCTCTGCCGGTCGGCCAGCGTCGCCCCCGGAAGGGGGTAGGCGAAGCGACACGAAGTGCGCGCAGCCTGGGGGTGAGCCGATTACGCGGCGGCGAGCCAGTAGCCAGCGTTGAAGGGGCTGCTCATGCGCAGCGCCAGGGGCGACACGTCGACCAGTTTGTCGGTCGGCATTTTTTCGCCGGCCGGCTCGGTGCTGGCGGCGGCCGTTGCGGCGGCGTTGGGGTTCACTTCGATGCCATCGAGGGTTTCAGCGTTCGGCTGAGCCTCGTTCGCCCGTTCTGCTTGGCTGGTAGATGCAGAACGGGCTACAGAAAAGAATAGAAGCACCGGAACGGGACCTTGCGGTCGCCCCAGTAGTCCGAGGCGTCGCGGAAGATGTCGAGCAGCTGCTCGCGCGCTTCCTTGTCGAACTTGGCGTTGGCCGGGATCTGCTCGAGCACGATGACGAAGCCCGGCTGTGGGCCCGATTTATGCAACGGATCGGTCATGCAGTCGTACAGCGCGTCGAAGTTCTTCCCGAAGTGGGCCGGGAACGTGAACTGCTGCGCGATCAGGTCGAGCACGTCCTGCTTGGTCTGGGCGTTGCCCAGGTTGGCGTACAGGAAGTGCTGGCCGGCCGCGTTGGCCGCGTCCTGCAGGTCGTTCACGCGGAACGCGCGGATCGATTGCACGATGTTCGGGCGTACGGCACGAAGGGATAAGGTCATCTCCGCTGGTCTTTCCATAGTCATCATCATTTCGTCGGGGCGCTTCAGGGCGCCGCTCAGGTCGTTTTCATCGCTCATGGCGCAATCCGTCTGAAACTCGCATAGTGATCTGCCGTGTACCAGCAGGCCTCGGGTGTCGTGCGCTGTTCGCCGCCGCAGACGATCCGCTGTGCACCACGATTGCGCGAACCGGGCGTCTGCACCGTGTACTCGCGGTAATGGCCACGCCGCGCCGGCGGCAAAAGACGCTCGCGATTGCCGAACACCGTGCCGTCCTTGTCATGCCGAAAGGGGCCGCCACTGAGGATGGCCTGGTAGGTTCGCTGGCCTTGCACCGGCAAGTCGGACAGTGCAATTGTTTCCTCGGCGGACGTTTTTCCGGCGCTGAACCATCCGCGGGCCTCGGCCCCCGTCGCCAACGCCGCCAGCATCAGGCTGGTGAGCGCAAACTTTGTGAACGAGGACGTGATCGAGGCGTAAGCCGCCATGGGGCACCACAAGAAAAGAGCGGGGGGTTCGAATCGGCGATCAACGTCGGGGTTAACCCGCAAATTCAAGCCCGCGAGTGTGCACCACGCTGGCGAAAATAGCAAGCGACTGCTCAAAGTTTGAGCAGTCGCAAGGGGAGTGAGTGGTACTTTAAGTTGGCGACCACTCTCGCCAAAGGGCCTATCTTTCGGCGTTTGCGTCAGCCACTGTCAAGGCCGTCATGTTCACGATGCGCCGAACAGTCGCGCTGGCCGTGAGAATGTGCACAGGTTTGGCCGCTCCGAGCAGAACCGGGCCGATCGCGATATTGCCGCCAGCCGCCGTCTTGAGCAGGTTGTACGAAATATTGGCGGCATCGATGTTCGGAAAAACCAACAGATTGGCGTCGCCGGCCAGCGCGCTGTGCGGCATGACGACCGCGCGCTGCTTGCTGTCGAGCGCCACGTCGCCGTGCATTTCGCCATCCACTTCGAGCCAGGGCGCCTGCACGCGCAGCAGTTCGAGCGTCTTGCGCATCTTGATGGCGCTGGGCTCGTTGCTGGTGCCGAAGTTCGAATGCGACAGCAGCGCCGCCTTCGGCTTCAGGCCGAAGCGCATCATTTCCTCGGCCGCCATCGTCGTGATCTCGGCCAGTTCCTCGGGCGAGGGGTCGTAGTTGACGTGCGTGTCGACCAGGAACACCTGGCGGTCCGGCAGGAGCAGGCCGTTCATGCAGGCGTACACCGGCACGTCCTGCGGCGTGCTTTCGCAGCCGCCGGGGCGCTTGCCGATCACCTGGTCGATGTAGTGCAGATGGATCAGCGTGGTGCCCCAGGTGCCGCAGATCATGCCGTCGACCTCGTCCTTGTGCAGCAGCATCGCGCCGATCAGCGTGAGGCGGCGGCGCATCTCGATCTTGGCGGTCTGCACCGTCTGGCCCTTGCGCTCGGTCATGCGGTGGTAGGTCTGCCAGAAGTCGCGGTAGCGATGGTCCTGCTCGACGTTGACGATGTCGTAGTCGAGCTCTTCCTTCAGGCGCAGGCCGAACTTCTCGATGCGCTGGGCGATGACGGCCGGGCGGCCGATCAGCGTCGGACGCGCAATGCCCTCGTCGACCACGATCTGCGCGGCGCGCAGCACGCGCTCTTCCTCGCCCTCGCAATACGCCACGCGCTTTTTCGCCGCGCGGCGGGCCGCTTCGAAGATCGGCTTCATCGTGGTGCCCGAGGCATAGACGAAGTTCTGCAGCCTGTCGCGGTAGGCGTCCATGTCCTTGATCGGACGCGACGCCACGCCGCTTTCCTCCGCCGCCTTGGCCACGGCGGGCGCGATCTTCATCATCAGGCGCGGATCGAAGGGCTTCGGAATCAGGTATTCGGGACCGAAGGACAGCTTTTCACCGACGTAGGCCGCAGCCACGCGCTCGCTCTGCTCGGCCTGCGCCAGGTCGGCAATGGCGTGCACCGCGGCGATCTCCATCTCGTCGGTGATCGTGGTCGCGCCGCAGTCGAGCGCGCCGCGGAAGATATACGGGAAACACAGGACGTTGTTGACCTGGTTCGGGTAGTCGGTGCGGCCGGTGGCCATGATGACGTCGTCGCGCACCGCATGGGCGTCTTCGGGCGCGATCTCGGGGTTCGGGTTCGCCAGCGCGAAGATCACCGGGCGCTTGGCCATCCTGGCGACCATCGCGGGCTTCAGCACGCCGCCGGCCGACAGGCCCAGGAACACGTCGGCGCCCTCGATCACCTCGGCGAGCGTGCGCGCGTCGGTCTTCTGCATGTACTGGCGCTTGTCGTCGTCCATCAGCTCGGTGCGGCCTTCGTAGACCACGCCGGCGAGGTCGGTGACGAACACGTTCTCGCGCTTCAGGCCGACCTTCAGCAGCAGGTTCAGGCAGGCCAGCGCCGCGGCACCCGCGCCCGACGCCACCAGCTTGACCTCGGCGATGTCCTTGCCCGCCACCTTCAGGCCGTTGACCATGGCCGCCGCCACGGTAATGGCCGTGCCGTGCTGGTCGTCGTGGAACACCGGGATCTTCATGCGCTTGCGCAGCTCGCGCTCGACGTAGAAACAGTCCGGGGCCTTGATGTCTTCGAGGTTGATGGCGCCGAAGGTCGGCTCCAGCGACGCGATGATGTCGACCAGCTTGGCCGGGTCCTTCTCGTCGATCTCGATGTCGAACACGTCGACGCCGGCGAATTTCTTGAAGAGAACGCCCTTGCCTTCCATCACCGGCTTGGACGCCAGCGGGCCGATGTCGCCCAGGCCCAGCACGGCGGTGCCGTTGGTGATGACGGCCACGAGGTTGCCGCGCGAGGTGTACTTGAACGCATTGGCCGGGTCCTTGACGATTTCCTCGCAGGGCGCGGCCACGCCGGGCGAGTAGGCCAGCGACAAGTCGCGCTGGTTGATCATCTGCTTGGTCGCCGCGATGGCGATCTTGCCGGGCACGGGAAACTCGTGGTACTCGAGGGCGGCACGTCGCAACTCGGCGCGTTTGTCTTCGGGCGTGGGAGTCGATGAGGTCGAGGGGGTCGAATCTGACATGTGCCGTAGCTCCTGGTGGCGCTTCTTCTGGGGGCGCCGATTGTAGACCTCGCTGCGCACCGGCCATAAGCCGCATGGCTGGTGCAAGCCATGGCCAAAAGCCCTGGTGCGCCGTCAAATCGATGTGGCAATATGCACGGTTCGGACAAAACCTGAAAAAACGAGGAGCGACCATGGCCCTGATGGATTTCATCAAGAAGCAGTTCATCGACATCATCCAGTGGACCGAGACCGGCGATGGCACGCTGGCCTGGCGCTTCCCGATGGCCGAGATGGAAATCCAGAACGGCGCCTCGCTCACCGTTCGCGAATCGCAGGTTGCCGTCTTCATCAACGAAGGCAAGGTGGCCGACGTATTCGGCCCCGGGATGTACAAGCTCACGACGCAGACGCTGCCCGTGCTCACGTACCTGAAGAACTGGGACAAGCTCTTCGAGTCCCCCTTCAAGAGCGACGTCTACTTCTTCAGCACGCGCCAGCAGGTCGACCAGAAGTGGGGCACGCCCCAGCCGATCACCATCCGCGACAAGGACTTCGGCGCGGTGCGCCTGCGGGCCTTCGGCAACTACAGCTTCCGCATCGGCGACGCCAAGGCCTTCCACACCGAGATCTCCGGCACGCGCGACATCTATTCCGTGGCCGACCTCGACGGCCAGCTGCGCGGGCTGGTGCTGCAGAACATCAGCAACGCCATCGCTTCGAGCGGCGTGCCCTTCCTCGACCTTGCGGCGAACCAGATCCAGTTCGCGCAGGCGCTCGCCGCGCAGCTCGTGCCCGAGTTCGAGAAGATCGGCATCAAGCTCGAGAACATCACGGTGCAGAACGTCTCGCTGCCCGAAGAGCTGCAGAAGATCCTCGACCAGAAGATCGGCATGGGCATGGTCGGCCAGGACATGGGCAAGTTCATGCAGTACCAGACGGCGCAGGCCATTCCGAAGTTCGCAGAAGGCGCGGCCGGTGGCGGCGGCATTGCGGGCGATGCCATGGGCCTGGGCGCCGGCGTGGCGCTGGGCCAGGTGCTGGCGCAGAACCTCGCGCAGGGCCTGAGCCCCAACGCGGCGGCGGCCGCTGCCGCGACGCAGCAACAACCCGCGGTGGCCGTGGTGAGCCCCACCGACGTGATGACCACGCTCGAGAAGCTCGGCGAACTCAAGGCCAAGGGCATCCTCACCCAGGAAGAGTTCGACGCCAAGAAGGTGGAACTCCTTAAAAAACTGGTCTGACCCCCAGTATTGGTCTAACCCCCAGGCTTCGCGCACTTCGTGTCGCTTCTCCTCCCCCCTTGCAGGGGGCAACACCGACGGCCCGGCAAAGCCGGTTCCGTGGTGTTTCCCGCAACTGCATCCGTGGTTACAGCCGTCGATCTCCTGAGCCGCCATGGCTGAGGAAAACGGCAACCAACGCTACTACCGCGCGCCCTGCCCCGGCTGCGGCGCACCGGTCGAATTCCGCTCGGCGCAATCGACGCATGCGGTCTGCCCCTACTGCCAGAGCACCGTCGTGCGCCAGGGCGACACGCTCGCGCGCACCGGCAAGATGGCCGAGCTGTTCGACGACTTCAGCCCACTGCAGCTGTTCGCCGCCGGCCGCATCCAGGACAAGCCCTTCACGCTGATCGGTCGGCTGCAGTACACGTACCCCGGCGGCCGCTGGACCGAGTGGATCGCCGCGCTCGACGGTGACCGCACGGGTGTGCTCAGCGAGGACAACGGCGCCTACGTCTTCGCGCTGCCCTTCGACCTGCAGCGCACCGCGCCGCCCTGGAACGAACTGCGCGTGGGCGCCACCACCGCCTTCGCCGGCCAGAGCTACACCGTCACCTCCAACGAGCAAGTGGCGCTGACCTCCGCGCAGGGCGAACTGCCGCACCTGCCCGAGCTCGGCCGTTCCTTCGCGATGGTCGAGCTGCGCAACGACAAGGGCCTGGTCCTCAGCATCGACTACGGCACGGAGCCGCCCGCGGGTTACCTCGGCCGCTCGGTGCAGCTCG
This sequence comes from Variovorax sp. Root411, assembly GCF_001425205.1. GTDB lineage: Bacteria > Pseudomonadota > Gammaproteobacteria > Burkholderiales > Burkholderiaceae_C > Variovorax. Next base: position 367,000 of record NZ_LMDW01000015.1, on the reverse strand, counting down.
AAGACCTGCAGCTCACCGGCCTGCGCGAGGAATCCGCCAAGGACGAAAAGGGTCGCAGCTTCAACTGCCCCAACTGCGGCTCGCCCGTCACCGTCAACTTCGCCGACAGCAAGAGCATCACCTGCCGCTCGTGCAACAGCATCATCGACCTGTCGCAAGGCATCGGCGGCGAGCTCAAGCACGCCGCGCAGGACGAGCCCGTGCGCCCGCTCATCGCGCTCGGCAGCATGGGCCAGCTGCAGGGCGCGCAGTGGCAGGTGGTCGGCTTCCAGCACCGCATGGGCAGCGAGCCCGGCGACGACGAGTTGTTCGGCTGGGACGAGTACCTGCTCTACAACAAGAAGCGCGGCTTCAGCTTCCTGGTGGACGCCGAGGACGGCTGGAGCATGGTCAAGCCGACCACCGGCGCGCCCGTGATGGCCGAGAGCGGCAACACCGCCACCTACCTCAACAAGCGTTACCAGCAGCAGTACGCCTACAACGCCGAGACCACCTACGTGGCGGGCGAGTTCTACTGGCAGGTCGAACGCGGGCAGAAAACCTTCAACCGCGACTTCGCCAGCGGCGGCGCACTGCTGTCGATGGAGCGCTCGGCCAACGAGCTCACGTGGTCGTCGGGCAGCAAGCTCGACAGCGGCCTGGTGGCCACCGCCTTCAAGCTCGACGCCAGGAAGGACATGTTCAAGCGCGCCGACGCGCTGCCGGTGAGTGCCGCATCCGGCATGGGCTGCGGCACCATCGTCCTCATCGTCGTCGTGATCATCATCGTGTTGATCATCATGAGCACCTGCAGCAGTTCCAGCGGCTCGTCGGGCGGCTACCGCAGCTCGGGCGGCTCGTACGGCGGCTATTCGAGTGGCGGCGGCCACAAATGACGGCGAAGATGCACGCGATGTTGTTTCTCACTACTACGACTGGAGGTCCCCATGGGATTTGAATGGCTGAAACCGGGCGTGGTCCTCGGATCGCTCGTGTATGCGCTGATCGGCGTCCTGGTCTTCTGGCTCTGCTTCCTGATCATCGACAAGATCACACCCTATGACCTGTGGGGCGAGATCGTCGAGAAGCAGAACGTGGCGCTGGGCCTCGTCGTGGCGGCAATGAGTCTGGGCATCAGCATCATCGTGGCTGCTGCAATCCATTGAGCGGCGCGGCCCTGCCCGCGCGCACCCCGGATGCGCGGGGGCCGCAACCCGTGGAAATCGCGCTGCTCGCCAGCGTGTTCGTGGTCGCCGCCTGCGGGCTTGTCTACGAACTGAGCGCGGCCGCGCTGAGCAGCTACCTGCTCGGCGACTCGGTGCTGCAGTTCAGCACCATCATCGGCACCTACCTGTTCGCGATGGGCGTGGGCTCATGGCTCTCGCGCTATTTCGAGCGACAGCTGCCGGCGCACTTCCTTCGCATCGAACTGATGGTGGCGCTCGTCGGCGGTGCGTTGCCGGCGATCCTGTTCCTGGCAAACGCCTACGTGCCGAGCGCCTTCCGGTTGCTGCTGTACGGCCTCGTGATGGTCGTGGGCACGCTGGTGGGGCTCGAGATTCCGCTGGTGATGCGCATCCTGAAGCGCAACATCGTGCTCAAGAACCTCGTGTCGCAAGTGCTCACCTTCGACTACCTCGGCGCGCTCGCGGTGTCGGTGGCGTTTCCGCTCGTCCTCGTGCCGCAGCTCGGCATGATCCGCACCGGCCTGCTGTTCGGCTTCATGAACGCGGCCGTGGCGGTGTGGGCGCTGTGGTTGTTCCGCCATGAGCTGCGCCGCGTCGGCGCGCATGCGGTCGCGTGCTTTCTGGCGTTGGCCGCGCTGGTCGCGGCCTTCGCCTGGGCTGACCACATCACCACGCTGGCCGAGGACAAGTTCTACCAGGACCGCATCGTCTTCAGTGCCACCTCGCCCTACCAGCGCATCGTCGTTACGCGCGGGCTGCTCGGGCATCGCCTGTTCCTGAACGGCAACCTGCAGTTCGCCGAGCGCGACGAATACCGCTATCACGAGGCACTCGTGCACCCGGTGATGGCCGCGCAAGGGGCGCCGAAGAAGGTCGCCGTGCTGGGCGGCGGCGATGGCATGGCGGTGCGCGAGATTCTCAAGTACCCCTCGGTCGAGTCGGTCACGCTCGTGGAGCTCGATCCGAACATGACGAAGCTGTTCACCGAGCACGAGACGCTGGCCGCGCTCAACGGCCATTCGCTCTCGTCGCCGAAGGTGAAGATCGTCAACACCGATGCCTTCCAGTGGCTGCAGCAGCCCGGGGACACTTTCGATGTCATCGTGGTGGACTTTCCCGATCCGACCAACTTTGCCATCGGCAAGCTCTACACCAACAGCTTCTACGCACTCCTCGAAAAGCGCTTGTCGGCCAGTGGCTACGCGGTGATCCAGACCACCTCGCCGCTGGTGGCGCGCAAGAGCTACTGGACCGTGGCGTCCACCATCGAGTCCGTGGGTCTCACGGCCACGCCGTACCACGCGCACGTGCCGAGCTTCGGCGAGTGGGGCTACATCATCGCGAGCCGGCGGCCGTACCGCATGCCCGATGCGCTGCCGCCGGGCCTGCGTTTTCTCTCGCCCTCCACGCTGCCGCTGATGTTCGACTTCCCGCTCGACATGGCGCGTGTGCCGGCCGAAGTGAACCGGCTGTCGAACCAGACCCTTGTCACCACCTACGAACAGGAATGGGGCAAGGTCATGGCGCATTAGCCGAGTCATGCAACGGCGCGAATTCCTCGGGGTGGCGGCCGGCGCGGCGGGCGTGCTGGCGCTCGCTGGTTGCAAGGCGCCGCCACCGCCCATCGAAGGCGGCTTCACCGGCATCGACGTCACGCGCGGCCACGCCATGCGCGATGGCGCACTCAAGAACTCGCCGCCGACCATCGTGAAACGCACACGCGTGGTGATCGCCGGCGGTGGCGTCGCGGGCCTTGCGGCTGCACGCGCCCTGCGGCTTTCGGGCATCGACGACTTCGCGCTGCTCGAACTCGAAGACACCGCCGGCGGCAACGCGCGCGGCGGCATGGTCAACGGCATCGCCTGCCCGCTCGGTGCGCATTACCTGCCCGTGCCCGGCGACGACGCGCGCGAAGTGCAGGACCTGCTCGAAGAACTCGGCCTGCGCCGCCGCGTGGCGGGCCGCTGGGAATACGACGAGGCCACGCTCTGCCACAGCCCGCAGGAGCGCCTGTTCTTCCGCGGCGAGTGGCAGGACGGCCTGCTGCCCATGCACGGCGTGGGCGAAGGCACGCTCGTGCAATACCGCAAGTTCGCACAGCGCATCGACGCGATGCAGCACGCGGCGCACTTCGCCATTCCCACGCTCAAGGTCGCCGTCACGCCCGAGCTGCTCGCGCTCGACGCCATCACCTTCGCCAGCTGGCTCGACAGCGAAGGTTTCAGCGATGCACAGCTGCGCTGGTACCTCGACTACTGCTGCCGCGACGACTACGGGGCCGGCATCGAACACGTCTCGGCCTGGGCCGGCATCCACTACTTCGCGAGCCGCCACGGCTTTCATGCGCCCGGCGATCCCACCGGCAGCGTCAACGATTCGAGCCCCGAGCGCGACGGCATCCTCACCTGGCCCGAAGGCAACGGCTGGCTCACGAAGCAACTGGCAACACCGCTCGGCGACCGGTTGCGCACCGGCCAGGTCGTCACGCGCATTGCCGAAGTGCGCGACGGTGTAGAGGTCGATGCGTGGGATGCGGCCACGAAATCGCTCGTGCGCTGGCAGGCCGAACGCTGCATCGTCGCGCTGCCCGTGTTCATCGCCGCGCGCGTGGTCGAGAACCCGCCGGCCGTGCTGAAGAACGCCGCGGCCCACGTGCGCTACGCGCCCTGGCTCGTGGCAAACATCCACCTGCGCGGCCCGCTGGCCGACCGCCACGGCGCCGCGCCGAGCTGGGACAACGTGATCCACGGCACGCGCGGCCTCGGCTACGTCGACGCGCGGCACCAGTCGCTCGACCCGACGCCGCGCGGCACGGTGCTCAGTTGGTACCGCCCGCTGGGGCCGAGCAGCTACGACACGGCAGACGGCCGCAAGCTGCTGCTCGACCGGCCATGGAGCGGCTGGCGCGACGATCTGCTTGCCGAGCTGTCGGTGCCGCACTCCGACCTGCCGTCGCTCGCCACGCGCATCGACATCACGCGCTATGGGCATGCCATGTCCATTCCCAGACCGGGACTGCTCTCGCAAATCGGCTCGCAGCGCAACGCGCCGGACGGCGCACACCGCGGCAGCGTCGTGGCCGGCCGCCTGTCGTTCGCGCATGCCGACTGGTCGGGCTACTCGATCTTCGAAGAGGCGTTCACGCGTGGGCACCTCGCGGGGATGAGCGCAGCGGCGGTATGAGGACACACGTCCGAGGTGCAATCACGCCGACGGGGTGCTCTGCTCCGCGAACGTCCCCCGGCCTGCGGCCTCCTCCTATATTTCGCTGCGCAGAGCACCCCATCGACGTGATCGTTCGGAGCACTGATTGATCGAGCGGAAGAAAAGCAGCGTGTCCTGTGCGAAGGGCACCGGGTGTCCCCCGCAGCGAAATAAAGGAGGAGCGAAGCGGGGGACATTCGCGGAGGGGGACACCCGGTGTCCTTCGCACTCGCCCCGAAAAAAACACCCAGCAAAGCAAACGCACCATGAACCCTTGAAACGGCCCCGGCCGCCCTGTGCAGTTTTCACGCGGACTTCACACACGGCGCCATTGCTTCACAGACGGTCGGCAAACTCGCGAACGCCAACAAAAACATCGGGGGAGCTTCCATGCTTCAAGTCGCCAACAGAAAACTCGCGTCGCTCAGCGACGTGCTCTTCACCGGACTGGGCCGCGTGCTCGGCTTCCTGCGTCCGCTGGCCCGCGGGCTCATCGGTTCCTGGCGACCCCCGGGCTGGCTGCGCATTGCCGGCGCCTTCCTGCTGCTCGGATTGCAGTGGCTGCAGCAGCGGTTGGCGTGGCTGGTGCTGCTCCTCCTGCTCGTGCTGGCCGGTTGGATGGCGAGCCCCCATGTGCTGAAGTGGTGGCACGGCCTCACGCCTGATCGCGTCGAGCCCGTCGTCGCCACCGCGAAGACCGAGCTGCCGCAGCGCACGCAGATCGAGCTCGACAAGGGGCCGAACCCCTTCGTCATGAACTTCTCCGCGTCGGTCGCGCCCATTGCGCGCATCGGCCAGGAGGCCACCGGCGTCACCATCGAGCCTGCCATTGCCGGCCGCTGGAGCTGGACCAAACAGAACCGACTCGAATTCCTGCCCGCGCAGGACTGGCCCATCGGCCAGCCCTACAAGGTACAGATCGCCGGCAACGCGCTCGCGCCGCACATCGAGATGGCGCAGCGCAAGTACGAGTTCACCTCGCCCGAATTCACCGCCCAGATCGCCAGCGCCGAGTTCTATCAGGACCCGGTGCAGGCCAACGTACGCCGCGCCCTCTTCCAGGTGCGCTTCTCGCACCCCGTCAATACCGCCGAGTTCGAGAAGCGCCTGGTGCTGACCTACGACCAGCCCTGCAGCACCTCGTTCTTCAGCGTCGGCAAGTGCGCGAGCGAGAAGTTCACGGTCAGCTACGACAAGCTGCGCCTCAACGCCACCCTGCAGTCGGAGCCGCTGCCGATTCCCGAGAAGACGCGTCCAGCGATTCTCAGCCTCACGGCTGGCACGGTCGCGCAGAAGGGCGGCCCGGCGCTGCGCAACGACCAGTCGCGCGCGGTCGACATTCCCGGCCTCTTCAGCCTGGCCATCGCCGGCATCGAGCCCACCATCGTCACCGGCGAGAACGGCGAGCCCGAGCACGTGATGCACGTCACCGCCTCGATGCCGGTGCACGAGCGCGAAATGGCGCGCGTGGTGCAGGCCTGGTTGCTGCCCGCCACGGAAGAAGCCAAGGGCGACCCCGACGACAAGTTCGACTGGTCGGCCGAGCCCGCGAAGATCACCGACGCCGTGCTGCGCCGCGCGAAGAAGATCAACCTGCAGCCCATCGCCAGCGAGCGTGAAGTGACCGAGATGGTCAGCTTTCGCATGCCGCAGGCAGAAGGCGGCCGCTACCTGCTGGTGCGCGTGGCCAAGGGCCTGAAGACGCCGGGCGGCTACCAGCTCGGCGCTGCGCGGCAAGACGTGCTGCTGCTCAAGACCTTCGCGCCCGAGCTCACCATCATGAGCCAGGGCTCGCTGCTCGCACTGTCGGGCGAACGCAAGCTGCCGATCCTGGTGCGCGACCTGCCCGGCATCCGACTCGAAATCGGCCGCCTGTTGCCGCAGCAGCTGCAGCACCTGGTGACGCAGACCAACGGCGACTTCGCGCATCCGCAGTTCTACGGCGGCCTGCAGTCGGACAACCTCGTCGACCGCTTCCAGAAGGAGATTCCTCTCAGCATTCCCGCCGGCAAGGCGCACTACGAAACGGTCGACTTCGCCGAATACCTGCGCAATGACGTGGCCGACCGGCGCGGCGTGTTCCTGCTCAAGGTGCAGGGCTACGAGCCCAAGGCCAAGAAGAAGCCCGAAGGCGATGCGCAGGCCCAGCCCGAAGACGAACAGCAGCAGGAGCAATCGTCCGAGGAAGAAGGCAACAACGGCGAAGGCGGCAACCCCGAGCAGCAACTCGACCAGCGCCTCGTGCTCGTCACCGACCTCGGCATCGTCGCCAAGAAGTCGCTCGACGGCACGCGCGACGTGTTCGTGCAGAGCATTGCCAACGGCCAGCCCGTGGCCGGCGCGCTGGTCGAGGTGTGGGGCCGCAACGGCATGATCGTCGCGTCGCAGGCCACCGATGCCACGGGCGCTGCCAGGCTGCCCAATCTCGCCGGCTACCAGCGCGAGAAGGCGCCGGTGGTGCTGGTCGTGCGCAAGGACGGTGACCTGAGCTTCCTGCCCTTCAACCGCAGCGACCGCACGCTCGACATCTCGCGCTTCGACGTCGGCGGCCTGCGCGCGGCCGGCGTGCCGAACCAGATGACGGCCTACGTCTTCAGCGACCGCGGCATCTACCGCCCCGGCGACACCATGCACATCGCGATGATGGTCAAGGCCGGCAACTGGGGCACCTCGCTGCGCGACCTGCCGCTCGAAGCCGAGATCATCGATGCGCGCGGCCTCAGCGTGCGCCGCGAAAAACTCAAGCTCGGCCCCGGCGGCGCCGCGGAAATCGCCCACACCACGCAGGACAGCTCGCCCACCGGCAACTACACGGTCAACCTCTACCTGCCGCGCGAATCGTCGCCCGGCACGCCCGAGGTCGAAGGCCTGCTGATCGGCAGCACGACCGTCAAGGTGCAGGAGTTCCTGCCCGACCGCACCAAGGTCACGGTCAAGCTCAGCAGCGAAGTTGCCGAAGGCTGGGTCAAGCCGAAGGACCTGAAGGCGCTGATCGACGTGCAGAACCTGTTCGGCACACCCGCGCCCGACCGCAAGGTCGAAGGCACGCTCACGCTGAGCCCCGGCTTCCCGGTGTTCCGCGCGTTCACCGACTACGCCTTCTTCGATCCGCAGCGCGCCGCCGACAAGCAGGTCGACGACCTGGGCAGCGTACAGACCAGCGCCGACGGCAAGGCCGAGTTCGACCTGCGCCTGTCACGCTTCGACGCCGCCACCTACCAGGTGCACGTGCTCGCCAAGGCCTTCGAGCCCGAGGGTGGGCGCAGCGTGTCGGCCGAGGCGCAGACGCTGGTGAGCGACATGCCCTATCTCGTCGGCATGAAGGTCGACGGCGACACCAGCTACGTGAGCAAGGGCGCCGCGCGCAACGCCACCGTGATCGCCATCGATCCGCAGGCCAGGAAGACGGCCGTGCCCGGCCTGAAGATCGAGCGCGTCGAACGCAAGGTGCTGTCGGTGCTCATCAAGCAGGACAGCGGCCTGTACCGCTACGAGTCGCGCCGCAAGGAGATCGTGCTCGACGAGAAGCCCTTCGCCATCGCTGCCGCCGGCAACACCGTGGCGCTGGACACCGCCGCGCCCGGCAACTTCGCCTACGTGGTGCGCAATGCCGACGGGCTGGAGCTCAACCGCGTGGAATACAGCGTGGCGGGCAACGCCAACGTGTCGCGCTCGCTCGACCGCAATGCCGAGCTGCAGCTCACGCTCGACCGCAAGGACTACGAGCCGGGGCAGGAGATTGCGGTGAGCATCCGCGCGCCCTACGTCGGCGCCGGCCTTATCACCATCGAGCGCGACAAGGTCTACGCCCATGCATGGTTCAAGACCGACAAGACCGCCTCGGTGCAGAAGATCGTGCTGCCCAAGGACTTCGAGGGCACCGGCTACGTCAACGTGCACTTCGTGCGCGACCCGGCCTCGGACGAGGTCTACATGAGCCCGCTGTCGTACGGTGTCGTGCCCTTCGCCACCGCGCTGACCAAGCGCACCGCCAACCTGCAGCTCACCAGCAGCGAGCTGGTGAAGCCCGGCCAGACCGTGAAGATGAAGCTCACCAGCGACAAGCCCACGCGCGCCGTGCTGTTCGCGGTGGACGAGGGCATCCTGCAGGTGGCGCGCTACAAGACGCCCGATCCGCTGAAGCACTTCTTCCAGAAGCGCGCGCTCGAGGTCGGCACGCTGCAGACGCTCGACCTGATCCTGCCGGAGTTCAAGAAGCTCATGCAGGGCGCCGCACCCGGCGGCGACGGCGAAGGCGAACTCGGCAAGCACCTGAACCCGTTCAAGCGCAAGCGCGACAAGCCGGTGGCCTACTGGTCGGGGCTGGTGGATGTGAACGGCAGCCGCGAGTTCAGCTACACCGTGCCCGAGAGCTTCAACGGCAGCCTGCGCGTGATGGCCGTCGCGGTGAACGATGAGACCACCGCCGCCAAGAGCACCCGCACCGTGGTGCGCGGCGACATGGTGATATTGCCGAACGCGCCGCTCGCGATGGCGCCTGGCGACACCGTCGAGGTGGGTGTGGGCCTCGCGAACAACATCGCGGGCTCGGGCAAGGAAGCGCCCATCGCGCTCACGCTCACTGCCTCCGGCGGGCTCGAAGTGGTGGGCGACGCCACACAGACGCTCAAGGTCAACGAGCGCGGCGAAGCCAGCACGAAGTTCAACGTACGCGCCAAGCCGGGCGAGCAGGCGGTGTTGGGTTCCTCGGCGCTGGTGTTCACCTCGACGCACAAGACCTTCAGCGCACGCCTGTCGACCGAAGTGAGCGTGCGGCCCGCATCGCCCTTCGTCACGCTGGTGCAGGCCGGCAGCTTCCAGCGTGCGGGAGAAATCTCGAGCCAAGCCGACCTGTACCCGAACTTCCGCCAGAGCGACGTGGCCGTGTCGGCCGCGCCGTGGGCCTTCGCGACCGGCCTCATGCAGTACCTGGAGGCCTACCCACACGGCTGCACCGAGCAGATCACGAGCCAGACCTTCCCGGCCGTGCTGCTCTCGGGCCGCCCCGAGCTGGTGAAGGAAATGGCGCGCGGCCGCACCGCCGAGCAAGGGCCGCTGCCCGAAGCGCGCAAGACCTTCGAGCGCTACCTCGTGCAGCTGCGCGCAAGGCAGACGGCCGACGGCGGCTTCTCGCTGTGGCCCGGCGCCGGCACCGATGCCTTCGCGACGCTCTACGCGGTGCACCTGCTGGTCGAGGCCAAGGACCACAAGCTGCCCGTGCCGCAAGACCTGCTGCAGAAGGCCAACACCTACCTGCAGGGCTGGCTCGGCAGCGGCGACAGCTCGCTCGACGGCTGGCGCCAGCGCACGCAGGCCGCCTACCTGCTGACGCGCCAGGGCATCATCGCGCCGGCCGCGCTGGCCAACCTGCGCGAAGCATGGCGCAGCAAGCAGACGCAAGGCTGGAGCGACGACCTCGGCGCCGTGTACCTCGCCGCGAGCTACCAGCTCGTGAAGCAGGAGCAGGTGGCCAACGAGCTGCTCAACCCGGTGTGGGCCGACCTGCTCGCGCGTACCGAGAAGAAGCAGCGCCGCAACGTCTGGGGCGCGTACTACGACCCGCTGGTTCACGACAGCATGACGCTGCACCTCGTGGGCCGCCACTTCCCGTCGCGCCTGAAGACGCTGAAGCCCGCGGTGTGGGAAGGCATGAGCGCGATGGTGCGCGATGGCTGGTACAACAGCCTGTCGTCGGCCTCGATGCTGCTCGCGGTCGACTCGTACTTCGAGGCCGTGGGGCAGAACGTGGAAGGCAAGCTCACGGCGCAGACAGTCAATGCGCAGGGCCAGGCCGCCGCGCTCGCGCTGGGCGCGGTCAACCCGATCACGCGCGCCGCGGTGCCGGCCGGCACCGCGAAGCTGAAGCTGTCGAATGACAGCGACTTCAACCTGTACTACAGCTGGGCCGAACAGGGCTTCGAGCGCAATGTGCCGGCCACGCCGGTGAACAAGGGCCTGGAGATCTTCCATGAGGTGCTCGATGCCAAGGGCAACCCGATCGCCAAGGCAAAGCTCGGTGAAGAGGTCACGGTGCGGGTGCGCGTGCGCAGCCTGGAGCGCGCGAACATCAACGACGTGGCGCTTGTCGACGTGCTGCCCGGTGGGCTGGAGCCGGTGCTGCAGGCCGTGGGCGACGACGATGCGAACGCCGACGCGCCGATCTGGAAGAAGCGCCTGGGCGGCAGCGGTTCGTGGAAGGTGCAGTACGCCGACATCCGCGAAGACCGCGTCGTGTTCTACGGGGCCGTGAACAAGGACCTGCTCGAAGTGACCTACAAGGCGCGCGCCACCAACGTGGGCGACTACGTGGTGCCCGCGGCGTACGGCGAGGCGATGTACGACCGGCGCGTGTTCTCGCGCTCGGCCGGCGCGCGCTTCCAGGTGGTGGCGAATTGATCATGACGCGCTCGCGCCTGGTTCCCTCTCCCGCTTGCGGGAGAGGGTTAGGGTGAGGGTGCGGCACCGACATGACCACCGTGCTCGATCCGTCGCCGATGCCCTCACCCCAACCCTCTCCCGGAGGAAGAGGGAGAAAGATGGGCATCGCTTTCGCGTTCGTCGTCTTCGTGCTCGCACTGCTTCGCCTGTGGCCCCACGCCCCGCTCAGCGAAACCGTCGGCAGCTCCCGCGCCGTCTACGCACAAGGCGGCCAGCTGTTGCGCCTCACGCTCGCAGGCGACGAGCAATACCGTCTCTGGGTGCCGCTCGAACGCATCTCGCCCACGCTGGTCGATGCGGTGCTGCTGTACGAAGACCGCCGCTTCTATGCACACCCCGGCGTCAACCCCGCCGCGCTGGCGCGCAGCGCCTGGCGCATCGCCAGCGGCGAGCGCCGCCAGGGCGGCTCCACGCTCACCATGCAGCTCGCGCGCCGCGTCTACGGCATCGACAGCCGCACGCCCACCGGCAAGGTCGCGCAGATCTTCGCGGCGCTGTGGCTGGAGGCGCGCTTCGGCAAGCACGACATCCTCGAGGCGTACCTCAACACCGCGCCCTACGGCGGCAACATCGAGGGCGTGCAGGCCGCCAGCCTCATCTACTTCCGCAAGGACGCGGCCAAGCTCAGCCTGCCCGAGGCGCTGACGCTTGCGGTGATTCCGCAGAACCCCGTCAAGCGCATCGCCGAGCGCGGCCGCAACGCCGAGCTGCAGTCGGCGCGCGAACGCCTGTGGGCACTGTGGGCCGAGCGCGATCCGACGGCGAAGCAGCATGCGCCCGATGCGCAACTGGCGCTGTCGGCGCAGTCGCGCGGCAGCCTGCCGTTTCTCGCGCCGCACGCCACCGACATGCTGCTCGCGCAAGAGCGCGGCGTGCAAGAGATCCGGACCACCATCGACCTGCGCATGCAGGCCACGCTCGAACGCGTGATGGGCCAGTACCTGCGCGCGCATGCCGACGTGGGCATGACCAACGCGAGCGCGCTGCTGCTCGACGCATCGACGATGCAGGTGCGCGCGATGATCGGCTCGGCCGACTTCCGCAACGACGCCATCTCGGGCCAGGTCAACGGCGTGCTGGCCAAGCGCTCGCCGGGCTCCACGCTCAAGCCCTTCATCTACGCGCTCGCGCTCGACCAGGGGCTGCTGCATCCGAAGACGATGCTGAAGGACGCGCCGACTTCCTTCGGCCCGTACACGCCTGAGAACTTCGACCATCGCTTCGCCGGTCCGCTGCCGGCGCAGGACGCGCTGATCCGCAGCCGCAACATTCCGGCCGTGGCCGTGGCGGCCAAGCTCTCGAAACCGGGGCTCTACGACTTCATGCGCCTGGCCGGCGTGCAGAAGCTGCAGGGCGAATCGCACTACGGCCTCGCGCTGGTGCTGGGCGGTGGCGAGGTCACGCCCGAGGAGCTGGCCGGCATGTACGCGACGCTGGCCAATGGCGGCATCTCGCAGCCCATCCGCTACACGCAGCCCGCGCCTGGCGAGCGGCCCGTGCAGCCGCTGCGTCTGCTGAGCGAGGAAGCATCGTTCATCACGCTCGACATGCTGCGCCACACGCCGCGCCCCGACACCACGCTGCCCGCGCGCCCCGCCATTGCATGGAAGACGGGCACGTCCTGGGGCTTTCGCGATGCGTGGACGGCCGGCGTGTTCGGGCGGCATGTGCTCGTGGTGTGGGTCGGCAATTTCGACGGCACCAGCAACCCCGCGCTGGTCGGCGTCGACGCGGCCGCACCGCTGTTCCTGCGCATGGTCGATGCGCTGCGCGCCGAGCGGCTCGACCCCGGCGAGGTGGCGTCGCGTCAGCCGCCCGACCTGCGCCAGGTCGAGGTCTGCGCCGCGACGGGAGGCCTGCCCGACGCACTGTGCCCGGTGCGCACCACGACGTGGTTCATCGCCGGCAAGTCGCCGATCCAGGTCAGCAACCTGCACCGCGCAGTGTGGGTCGACGAAACGACCGGCAAGGTGGTCTGCGGCCCGCAGCCCAATGCGCGCCAGCAGGTGGTGGAGCAATGGGGCAGCGACATGCGCCGCCTGTTCCGCCAGGCCGGCCTGCCGCGCGCGAGCGCACCGGCGGACGGCTGCGAGAAGGATGGCGATGCGCCCGAAAGCGCACCGCTCATCACCTCGCCCTTGCGCGGCGTGCGCCACACGCTGCGCGTGAAGAAGCCCGAGCCGCTGGTGCTGCGCGCCGAGGCTGCAGCGGGCATGCAGGCCATCTACTGGTTTGCCGACGATGCGCTCATCGGCCGCACCGCGCCCGGCGAAGGCATCACCTGGATGCCCGATCTCGCGGCGTCGGGCCGGCGCTATGTGCTGCGCGCGGTCGACGACCAGGGCCGCGCGGAGTCGCGCGAAGTGACGGTGGACATCGCACCCTGAGGGGCGTCACGGCGGCGTCATGCCGGCAGACCCGGGTTGCTTCGATGCCGCAACCCGAGGCCGGGCGAGCCGTCAAGCCCGCATCAGCGCCTCGATCTCGTCCGCCTTCACGGGCACGCCGCGCGAGATGAGTTCGCAGCCGGTGGCCGTGACGATCGCGTCGTCCTCGATGCGAATGCCGATGCCGTGGAACTGCTCCGGCACGCCGTCGGCGGGCCGCACGTAGATGCCGGGCTCCAGCGTCAGCACCATGCCCGGATGCAGGATGCGGCTCGGGCGGTTCTTGATGACCTCGTTCGACAGCGGATCCTTGCGCTCGCTCACCTCGCCGACCTGCGTGGGCTCGACGTAGCTGCCGCAATCGTGCACGTCCATGCCGAGCCAGTGGCCCGTGCGGTGCATGTAGAACTGGAAGTAGGCGCGCGAGTCGATCACGTCCTGCACGTTGCCGACCTTGTTGGCGTCGAGCAGGCCGAAGTCGAGCATGCCCTGCGCCAGCACCTTCACCGCGGCGTCGTGCGGGTCCGTGAAGCGGTTGCCGGCCTTGGTGACGGCGGCCGCGGCGTCCTGGCTGGCCAGCACAAGGTCGTACAGCGCGCGCTGCGGACCGCTGAACTTGCCGTCGGCCGGGAAGGTACGGGTGATGTCGCTCGCGTAGCCGTCGAGTTCGCAGCCGGCGTCGATCAGCACCAGCTCGCCCTTGCGCAGCGGCGCCGCATCGGCGCGGTAGTGCAGCACGCAGGCGTTGGCGCCGGCCGCGACGATGGAGTAGTAGGCCGGGTACTGCGAGCCGCCAAGGCGGAATTCGTGCAGCAGCTCGGCGTCGAGGTGGTACTCGCGCGCGTCCTTGCCCTCGCGCAGCATGCGGGCCGAGAGCTGCATCGCGCGCACGTGGCCGCGGGCGCTGATCTGCGCGGCGCGGCGCATGATGTCTTGCTCGTGCGCGTCCTTGATCAGGCGCATCTCGTCGAGCGGGCCGCACAGGTCGCGCTGCTCCTCGGGGCACAGCGCGCCGTAGCGCACGCGGGCGCGCACGGACTGCAGCCAACCGTCGATGCGGGTCTCGAGGCCCTTGTGGATCGCGAACGGAAACCACACGGTCGAGCGGTTCTCGAGCAGCTTCGGAAGCCTGGCATCGAGGTCGGCGACCGAGAAGGCTTCGTCGACACCGAGTGCCGCGGGCGCCGCGTCGGGGCCGAGGCGGTAGCCGTCCCAGATCTCGCGCTCCAGGTCCTTCGGCGCGCAGAACAGCGTGGCGCGGCCGTCGCCCGCCAGCACCAGCCAGGCGTTGGGCTCGGTGAAGCCGGTCAGGTAATAAAAGTAGCTGTCGTGGCGGTAGAGGAAATCGGTGTCGCGGTTGCGCGGGCGTTCGGGCGCGGTCGGGATGATCGCGATGCCGTCCTTGCCCAGCTGCGAGGCGAGGCGCGCGCGGCGCTCGGCGTAGATCGTGGTGGTGGCTGCTGCTGAAGTCATCTGCTTGGCGTGTTCAGTTGGGCGAGTCGTTCGGGGGTGCCCACATCGGTCCAGGGGCCGGTGTAGAGCTCGGCGCTCACGAGTTCATTGTCCATCGCGGCGCGCAGGATCGGCGCCAATGGGGCTTTGCGGCCGGCCGGGTTGCCGCTCGGGATGTCGCAGTACGGCGGCGCGAAGAGCTCGGCGCGGTACAGGCCGATGGTCGAGAAGGTGAACTTCCGGTCGGCCGTGTTGAGCGCGAGGCCCTCGGCAGACAAGCCGAAATCGCCCTTGAGGTTGTGCGCGGGGTTCGGCACCAGCCACAGGTGCGCGAGCTTGCCGCTGGCGATGAAGCGGTCGACCGAGTCTTGCGTGAAGGCGAAGCCAGGCGCGAACACGTCGCCGGCCGCGACCCAGAACACATCGCCGAGCAAGGGCAGCGCACGCACGATGCCGCCGGCCGTTTCGAGCGCGCCGCCGAAGTCGCGGCCCTCGTCGGAGTATGAAATCGACAGTGCCGATGGCCCCTGCAACAAGGGCTCGGCGCCGAAGCGCCCGGAGATCTGCGTGCCCAGCCAGTCCGTGTTGATCACCAGCTCGGTGAACCCGCCCACGGCCAGCGCCTCCATCGGCCACTGCATCAGTGGCTTGCCGCGCACTTCGAGCAGGGGCTTGGGGGTGGTGTCGGTCAGCGGCCGCATGCGCTCACCGCGACCAGCGGCAAGGATCATGGCGCGGACCCGGGTCGCCGCGCTCACGCCGGGACCCGTCCGCGCTGCAGTTCGTTGCGTTCGCTGTGGCGGGGCTGGAACAGCGCCACCAGGCATTCCATCAGCGCATGCGCCTTGGCCGAGTGGTCGCCGCTGAAATTGCACACGTACACGTCGAGCGTCACGCCGCGCTGCTCGGGCCAGGTGTGGATGCACAGGTGGGATTCGGCCAGCAGCACCGTGGCCGTGACCCCGCCCGGGCCCTGCGGCGTGGCCGGGAAACCGTGGACCAGCCTGCCCACCGCCTGCAGCCCGGCGGCGTCCACCGCCTTGAGGCAAACGGCGCCCAGGGCCTCCCGGTCGGTCAGCCATTGAAGGCCGCATTGGCAGTCGTGAAGGTCGGCGGTGAGGTGCAGCCCGTGCATGGGGCGCAACTCTAGCAGTCCGGCCGCTGCACAAAGGAGCATCGGCGGGGTGTTTGCCCTGTATCGGCGGGTGTCCGGGCTCGCCCGGTAAAATCGCGGGTTCCCCCCTATCCTCTCCCACCCTTTTCCCCCGAAAGTCCACCGCAAATGGCAAACCACGCCCTGATGGCCAACGCAATCCGCGCTCTGGCCATGGATGCCGTCCAACAAGCAAATTCCGGACATCCGGGCGCACCGATGGGCATGGCCGACATGGCCGTCGCACTCTGGGGCGAACACCTGCGCTACAACCCCGCCAACCCGCATTGGTTCGACCGCGACCGCTTCGTGCTGTCGAACGGCCATGCCTCGATGCTGCTGTACTCGGTGCTGCACCTCACGGGCTACGACCTGCCGATGGAGGAAATCAAGCACTTCCGCCAGCTGCACAGCAAGACCGCCGGCCACCCCGAAGTCGACGTGACGCCGGGCGTCGAAACCACCACCGGCCCGCTGGGCCAGGGCATCACCAACGCCGTGGGCTTCGCGCTGGCCGAGAAGCTGCTCGCCGCCGAGTTCAACCGCAATAGCCACAACGTCGTCGACCACCACACCTACGCTTTCCTGGGCGACGGTTGCATGATGGAAGGCATCAGCCACGAAGCCTGCGCCCTCGCTGGCGCCTGGCACCTGAACAAGCTGATCGCGCTGTACGACGACAACGGCATCAGCATCGACGGCCAGGTCAAGCCCTGGTTCATCGACAACACGGAAGAGCGCTTCAAGGCCTATGGCTGGAACGTCATCGGTCCGATCGACGGCAACGACGCCAAGGACGTGTCCAAGGCCATCGCCAAGGCCAAGAAGGAAGAATCGAAGCCCACGCTGATCATCTGCAAGACGACCATCGGCAAGGGCAGCCCGAACCGCGCCGGCACCGCCAAGGCGCACGGCGAGGCGCTGGGCGCCGAAGAAATCAAGCTCACCCGCGACGCGATCGACTGGCACTACCCGCCCTTCGAAGTCCCGGCCGAGGTGTACGCCGACTGGGACCACAAGGCCGAAGGCGCGAAGACCGAAGCCGCCTGGAACGACAAGTTCGCCGCCTATGCCGCCGCGTACCCCGAACTGGCCGCCGAGTTCACCCGCCGCATGAAGGGCGAGCTGCCCAGGGACTTCCACCAGGTGGCGTTCGACACCGTGGTGGCCGCCCACACCAGGGGCGAGACCGTCGCCAGCCGCAAGGCCAGCCAGCTCGCGCTGGAAGCCTTCACCGCCGCGCTGCCCGAAATGCTCGGCGGCAGTGCCGACCTGACCGGCTCGAACCTCACCAACACCAAGAGCACCGCCGCGCTGCGCTTCGACGCCAAGACCGGCGCCGTCGTGCTGAACGCGCCCGCCGCGCCGCTGGTGCTCCAGGGCGCCGAAGACGAAGCCGCACAAGGCGCTGCCGTCGAGCCGCCGCATGGCGGGATCGGCCGCCACATCAACTACGGCGTGCGCGAATTCGGCATGGCCGCCATCATGAACGGCGTGGCGCTGCACGGCGGCTACATCCCCTACGGCGGCACCTTCCTCACCTTCAGCGACTACAGCCGCAACGCCATCCGCATGGCCGCGCTGATGAAGCGCCGCGTGATCCACGTGTTCACGCACGACTCCATCGGCCTCGGCGAAGACGGCCCGACGCACCAGTCGATCGAGCACGCCGCGTCGCTGCGCCTGATTCCGAACCTCGACGTCTGGCGTCCGGGCGATACGGCCGAAACGGCCGTGGCCTGGGCCGTGGCGCTGCAGAACCAGTCGCGCCCGACCGCGCTGCTGCTGAGCCGCCAGAACATCGCCTATGCACCGAAGAGCGAGCTCGGCGACATCAGCCGCGGCGCCTACGTGCTGTCCGAGCCCGAAGTCGTCGGCCTGAAGAGCAAGAAGACGGCCGCCGTCATCATCGCCACCGGCTCCGAGGTGCCGCTCGCACTGGCAGCGCAGAAGCTGCTGGCCGAGAAGAAGATCGCCGTGCGCGTGGTGTCGATGCCCTCGACCACCACCTTCGATCGCCAGGACGTGGCCTACAAGAAGAGCGTGCTGCCGAAGAAGATCCCGCGCATCGCCGTGGAAATGGGCTGCACGGGCGGCTGGTGGAAGTACGGCTGCGCGGCCGTCGTCGGTATCGACACATACGGCGAATCGGCACCGGCACCGGCGCTGTTCAAGCATTTCGGGTTCACGGCGGAGAACGTTGCCGCCACGGTGGAAGCGGCACTGCGGGACTGATCCCGCCAAGCGTTTCTTCCCGTTCGATCAAAAGTTTTTCAACCTTAGGAGCAAGTCAGATGGCTATCAAACTCGGTATCAACGGCTTCGGCCGCATCGGTCGCAACGTGCTGCGCGCAGCCGTGCAGAACTTCAAGAACGACATCGAGATCGTTGCCATCAACGACCTGCTCGAGCCCGACTACCTTGCCTACATGCTCCAGTACGACTCGGTGCATGGCCGCTTCAAGGGCGAAGTGACGGTTGAAGGCAACACGCTGATCGTCAACGGCAAGAAGATCCGCCTGACGCAGGAGCGCGACCCGTCGCAGCTCAAGTGGAACGAAGTCGGCGCCGACATCGTGCTCGAATCGACCGGCCTGTTCCTCACGAAGGAAACGGCGCAGAAGCACATCGACGCGGGCGCCAAGAAGGTCATCCTGTCGGCACCGTCGAAGGACGACACCCCCATGTTCGTCTACGGCGTGAACGACAAGAAGTACGCCGGCGAAGCCATCATCAGCAACGCCAGCTGCACCACCAACTGCCTGGCGCCGCTGGCCAAGGTGCTGAACGACAAGTGGGGCATCAAGCGCGGCCTGATGACCACCGTGCACGCTGCCACCGCCACGCAGAAGACCGTGGACGGCCCGAGCAACAAGGACTGGCGCGGCGGCCGTGGCATCCTGGAAAACATCATTCCCTCGAGCACCGGCGCTGCCAAGGCCGTGGGCGTGGTGATCCCCGAGCTCAACAAGAAGCTCACGGGCATGAGCTTCCGCGTGCCGACCTCCGACGTGTCGGTGGTCGACTTGACGGTCGAGCTGGTGAAGGAAGCCACGTACAAGGAAATCTGCGCCGAAATGAAGGCACAGAGCGAAGGCGCGCTCAAGGGCGTGCTGGGCTACACCGAAGACAAGGTGGTGGCCACCGACTTCCGCGGCGACCCGCGCACCTCGATCTTCGACGCCGAAGCCGGCATTGCGCTGGACAGCACCTTCGTGAAGCTCGTGAGCTGGTACGACAACGAATGGGGCTACTCGAACAAGTGCCTGGAGATGGTGAAGGTCGTGTCGAAGTAAGGCTTTGCGGCTTCAATGAAGAACGCGCCCGAGGGCGCGTTTTTTCATGGTGCGTTCAATGCAGCAGCTTCTCGTTCCTGCGAACCTCGCTGCTCAATTGCGACGTCAGCCGCGTCGCAGCCCTTCGCGCCGCCAGCCCGAAGTCGCCCTTGAATTCGCCGAACTCCGCCGTGCCATTGCCCGCCGCGCGCACGCGCGTGACTTCGGCGCCTGCCGCATCGGTCACCACGCATGCCACCTCGGCGGTGAACGACGTCGGCGGCCAGCTGATCCACGACGACGAACTGGAAGCGGTGGTGATGCGCGGTGCGAACACCAGCGACACGCCCGTCGCCTCGTTCGCCTTCGCGTCGGCCGCGGTGCGCAGCACCACCACGTCGCGGTACACCGCGCGCAATGCGTCGCGTATCGACTTCTCGAGGTCGCGATACGGGTAGTAGCTCACGCGGTCGCCGCTGCCACCGGGCGTGATCACTTCCACGTCGCGGTCGGCGTCGGTCATCACATAGGCGACCTTCTTCGGGACCAGGTGCGCCTGCGAGCGCGGCGGCGCGGTCTCGGTGATCATGGTGATCGGGTGCACGCATCCCGCGAGCAGCAGGGCCGCGAACGCCGCGGTTGCGGCATGTCGAATCGCGGTCATTGGAAGAAAGAAGAACGGCATCATCGAAGCGCCTCCGGACCTTGGGGATGTCGTCAACGGCCGATGGCGGCCACGAACTGCGGATCGGCATACACCTCCCGCAGCAGGGCGCGCACGAGGCGCGGATACGCGGCCTGCCCCGCCGGCACGGCGACGATGTTCGCGTAGCTCGAATCGAAGGCGGTCTCCGCACGGTAGGTCTTGCGCAGGCGCTGCGTGGCGTCGCGCATGACGGTCACCTCCACGTCCATGCGGCCCGTGCCGTTGATGATGCCCAGGTCGATCTCGTTGGCCAGGATGCGCGCCGCGATGCGCGTCGGCGCCTTCGGGTCGTAGGCCGAGATTTCGCCGAGGTCGCGCATCAGCGCGTCCTGCAGGTACCGCGCGAAGCTGCCGCTGGGCGACACCAGCTTCGCGCCGCGCAGGCGCACCGTGTTGATCTTGTCTTCCGTGTCGATGGGCTGCGCCTTCGCGACGGCCACCATGCCGGGGCGCGTGGCCTCGAGCCGGTCGAGCGTCTCGTAGTCGGCCGCATAGGGCGGCGCGAGAAGCGGCGCGCAGCCGGTCGTCAGAAGAAAGGCTGCCAGCAGCCCACCGGGTGCGATGACAGCGCGCAAGCGGAAACCATGCGAATGAAAGATCGCCATGTCTTCGGTCCCTCTCTCCGTGGGCATCGGTGACGCCTGCTCTCCCGCCGCGACGGTAGCACGCATCGCGGCGCGCGCGAAGCCGGGCTTGCGCCTGCGGCCTCAGGCAGGTTCGAGCACGTGGATCAGCTTGCTCTCGACGAATTCCTTGGTCTTCTCTCCGTGGGCTTTCATGTGCGGGGCCACGGCATGCGCCTGCAGGTGCGCCAGCGTTTCCCACTTCTCGACGACGACGAAAGTGTCGGGCCCGAAGCTGGCCTTGGACGTCGGGACGCCTTGCGCATCGACCGCGGCGCCGTATTCGATGCAGCCCGCTTCGGCCAGGACGGCCGCGCGGTTCTCGGCGAAGGCTTCGAGCAGTCTGGCGCGCTGGCCGGGCTTGGCGGTGATGACGGCGACGACGTGAATCATTGAAAGAGTCTCCAGTGGGTAAAAGATGCGACGGTCGAATCTAAGAGAAACGGCGCCGCCATGCAGGTCCGGTCGGCGACAACACCAGG
This sequence comes from Variovorax sp. Root411, assembly GCF_001425205.1. Classification (GTDB taxonomy): domain Bacteria; phylum Pseudomonadota; class Gammaproteobacteria; order Burkholderiales; family Burkholderiaceae_C; genus Variovorax. The sequence goes on along the minus strand of NZ_LMDW01000015.1, from coordinate 346,114 downwards.
CCGCGCAGTCTCCCCATGTGCCTGTCCGATTGTTGAACTCAGGTTAACGATGGATTGACTTCGAGTGCGAATCGTTCGGTGCACCTGATCCTAAAGTGCCGGCTCCCCAGCAGCATTCCATGAAGGACATCGATGAGCAGCTACAGCATTGCCACCATTCCCGGCGACGGCATCGGCAAGGAAGTGATCCCGGCCGGACGTGAAGTGATGGAGGCGCTGGCCGCCGCCTCCAACGGCGCGCTGAACTTCACCTTCGAGGATTTCGGCTGGGGCGGAGACTACTTCCGCGAGCACGGCGTGATGATGCCGGCCGATGGCCTTGACGCACTGCGTGACAAGGACGCCATCCTCTTCGGCTCCGCCGGCGACCCGCACATTCCCGACCACATCACCCTCTGGGGCCTGCGCCTGAAGATCTGCCAGGGCTTCGACCAGTACGCCAACGTGCGCCCCACGCGCATCCTGCCGGGCATCGACGGCCCGCTCAAGCGCTGCGGCCCGGACGACCTGAACTGGGTCATCGTGCGCGAGAACTCCGAAGGCGAGTACGCCGGCGTCGGCGGCCGCGTGCACCAGGGCCACCCGATCGAAGCCGCCACCGACGTGAGCATGATGACCCGCGCGGGCGTCGAGCGGATCATGCGCTTCGCCTTCAAGCTGGCCCAGTCGCGCCCCCGCAAGCTGCTGACCGTCATCACCAAGAGCAACGCCCAGCGCCACGCGATGGTGATGTGGGACGAGATCGCGCTGCAGATCTCCAGGGAGTTCCCGGACGTCACCTGGGACAAGGAACTGGTCGACGCTTCGACTGCACGCATGATCAACCGGCCGGCATCGATGGACACCATCGTCGCGACCAACCTGCACGCCGACATCCTCAGCGACCTTGCGGCCGCGCTGGCGGGCAGCCTGGGCATTGCGCCCACCGGCAACATCGACCCGGAGCGGCGCTACCCCTCCATGTTCGAGCCGATCCACGGCTCGGCCTTCGACATCATGGGCAAGGGGCTGGCCAATCCGGTCGGCACCTTCTGGTCCGTCGTGATGCTGCTCGAGCACCTGGGCGAAGCCCAGGCCGCGCGCCGCGTGATGGAGGCCGTGGAGCACGTCACCGCGAACCGGTCGCTGCACACGCGCGACCTCGGCGGCAACGCCACCACCGCGCAGGTGACACGCGCCGTGTGCGAGCACATCGCCAGTGCGCGGCAAAGCCACTCGGCCTGAACCCAGGCCGCGCCGCAGCGTGCCTCGATGCACGCAGGCACGACAACAACGAGCCAGAGACAAGACCATGACCGCTTCTTCTTTTCCTTTCATCCAGGGCCGGCGCACCGTGCTGCAGGCCGGCGCCATGGCGCTCGGCCTCGGCGCTGCCGCACTGGCCTTCGCGCAGCCGGCCGCCTGGCCCACGCGGCCCATCAGCCTCGTCGTGCCCTTCCCGGCCGGCGGCACCACCGATGTGCTGGCCCGTGCGCTGGCCGAAAAGCTGTCGCAGTCGTTCGGCCAGCCTGTCGTGGTCGAGAGCAGGCCCGGCGCGGGCGCCACACTCGGCGCCGATTACGTCGCCAAGGCCAAGCCCGATGGCTACACCCTGCTGATGGGCGCGGTGCACCACACCATCGCCACCAGCGTCTACAAGAAGCTGCCCTACGATTTCCAGAAAGACCTGGCGCCGATCACCGTGGTGGCCATGGTGCCCAACGTGCTGGTCATCAACGCGGCCAATACGCCCGCGAAGAACGTGGCCGAGCTGGTTGCGCTCGCCAAGGCCGCGCCCGGCAAGCTGGCCTACGGCTCCAACGGCAACGGCACGGCGCAGCACCTGATCGGCACGCAGTTTCAGGCCAGCACGGGCACCTCGCTGCTGCACGTGCCGTACAAGGGCAGCGGCCCGCTCACCACCGACCTGCTCGGCGGGCAGGTGGCCATGTCCTTCGACACCATCACGCCGGTGCTGCAGCACATCAAGGGCGGCAAGCTGCGCGCGCTGGCCGTGACCACCGCGCGCCGCTCGTCGGTGCTGCCCGACGTGCCGACGCTGGAAGAGGCGGGGCTCAAGGGCTTCGACATCGGCACCTGGTTCGGCGTGCTCGCGCCGGCAGCCACGCCGAAGGAGATCGTTGCGCGGCTCAACACCGAGATGGTGAAGATCATCAAATCGCCCGACTTCGCTCAGCGCATGCAGGCCATCGGCGCCGAGCCGCTGGGCGGCACGCAGGAAGAGATGGCGCGGCAGATCCGCGAAGAAACCGCCAAATTCGGGAAGCTGGTGAAAGAAGGCGGCGTGACGATCGAGTAGGCCGCGGGGCGGGCGGCCGCAAGAAGCGGTTCGTTACCTGCAAGACACACACCGGCGGCGCCGGCACCGTGCGCAGGCCATAGGATCGGGGCCTTCGAATTCATCGCCGCCGTCCTGCCCATGTTCATCGTCACCCTCACCTACACCCGCCCCCTCGAAGAGGTCGATGCGCTGATGGACCCGCACATGACCTGGCTCAAGAAGCACTACGAAAGCGGATTGTTCGTGGCGTCGGGGCGGCAGGTGCCGCGTACGGGCGGCGTGATCCTCGCGCGTTCGGGCGACCGCGAGGGGCTCGAATCGGTGCTGGCGCGCGACCCGTTCGTGCAGGGCGGCGTCGCGCGGGTGGACGTGACCGAGTTCGTGCCGAGCATGACTGCTCCCGGCATGGAAGCCCTGAAAAAATTCTGATCGCCCGCCTCATCCTCTCCGGTCAGCCTGCGGGCGTTTCCTTGCGGCCGTCCGGATGGAGCGCAAAGCGCGCAGCCTCGCGGCCGTGCACCGGCGCCGGGTCGTTCCACGGCCAGCCGCCGAACTGCGTGCGCCGGTAGTCGGCCATGGTCTGGCTGATCTCGGCCTGCGTGTTCATCACGAAGGGGCCGTACTGCGCCACCGGCTCTGCGATCGGGCGGCCCTGCAGCACGAGGAATTCGCTGGCTTCGTCGTCGCCGTTGACCAGCTCGACCGCGGCATCCGCGCGCAGCTCGACGGCGGCCGGGCCTTCGATGCGCTGGCCGGCGATGTACGCCATCGCGCCCTTGAAGAAATAGAGCATCCGTCGCGTGCCCTCGCCCGTGGCGGCCGGCAGCGTCCATTGCGCGCCGGGCGTCATCTTCAGCGTCCAGATCGCCACGTCGGCACCGGCCTGCGCGGCCCATGAATCGGGTGGCGGCGAAAGCGGGTGGATCGGCTCCTGGCCGTCCGCTGCATCGCCGAGGCGGCCTGCGATCACCGCGACCTCGGTGCGCCCGCCCTTCGCGTCATCGGATGCGAAGCGCGGAATGGCCTCCGACCAGAACATCGTGAAGTGCGGCTCGGCCATCTTGTTCTTCGCGGGCAGGTTGAGCCAGATCTGGAACAGCTCGAGCGGATTGGCCGCGCCGTTGTCGAGCAGCGGGAACATCTCCGAATGCACGATGCCCTTGCCGGCCGTGAGCCACTGCACGTCGCCGCCGCCGAAGCGCGCGGTGGCGCCCAGCGAATCGGAATGGTCGACCAGCCCCTTGCGCACGATGGTCACGGTCTCGAAGCCGCGGTGCGGGTGCGAGGGAAAGCCCGGCACCGTGTCGCCGTGGTACATGCTCCAGCCGTCCTTGCGGCTGAAGTCCTGGCCGATCTGGCGGCCGGCCAGCGAGGCCTCGGGGCCCATGCGGCCGTTGGCCTTCGGGTAGGCGTCGTCGTGGTACACGCAGAACAGGAACGGGTCGATCGTCTGCCACGGGAAACCGAGGGGTGCGACCTTCACGATGGGGCTGTTGCGCTCGTTGTTGTTGTCGGACATGCGGTTGTTCCTTTCCAGGTGAGGCTCGGCCGATGATGCCGTGCCGGTGCCTGGAATATCGGGCCGCCGCCGCCTTCCGGTAGACGCCTTCCCTGCAACAGTGAAGAGCGCGTATGGAACGATCGGCATCAGGGGTTCTGATGCGTCACGGCGGCGTTCGGGTCCATGTACATCAGCTCCCAGAGGTGGCCGTCGATGTCCTGGAAGCCGTGGCCGTACATGAAGCCGTAGTCCTGCGGCTCGCGCGGCACCGTGCCGCCGGCGGCCACCGCCTTGGCGACCATGGCGTCGACCTCGGCGCGGCTCTCGCACGACAGGCACAGCAGCACCTCGGTGCTCTTGCTGGTGTCGGTGAGGCTCTTGGTCGTGAAGGTCTTGAAGAAGTCCTCGACCAGCAGCATGGCGTGGATGCTGTCTTTCTGGATCACCATGCACGCCGCATTCGCATCGGTGAACTGTTCGTTGAAGGTGTAGCCCAGCGCGGCGAAGAAAGCCTTGGACTTCTCCAGGTTCTTGACGGGGAGGTTCACGAAGATCTGCTTGTTGGCCATGGTGTTTTCCTGTGTCGATGAAGGGTTGGATTGGCTGCTTGCCGGCATATTTGTGTACGCCGTCCACAAAAGATATCAAAGAAAATGGACGGTGTCCACATCTTCTTTCGATCGAGCGGATCGGGCGCACTGCGAGCCACTGCGGGGAGCGAAAAAGGCGGAGCATCATGGCTTCATGGAAATCGAGTTCAAGTTCTGCATTCCCCCCGGCCGCCTGAAAGCCGTCGAAGCCGCCCTGAAGCGCGGCGCCGTCGTGCGCACCCGCCTGCAGGCCCGCTATTTCGACACCGCCGACCAGCGGCTGGCCGCCCACGGCATGGTGCTGCGGCTGCGCAAGGAGGGACCGCGCTGGGTGCAGACGGTGAAGGCCGCCGGCGACAACGCCCTGCACCGCCTGGAGCACAACGTCGACCTGGGCGCGGCGGGCGCGGCGCCGCAGATCGATCCGCAGCGCCACCAGGGCACGCCCGTGGGTGACCGGCTCGCGAAGCTGCTGGCCGACGGCGGTGGCGCGCCGCTGGTCGAGCGGCAATCGACCGACATCGTGCGGCTCACGCGCGACGTGCGCGTTGCGGGGCCCGATGGCGCGGTGGTGGAAATGGCACTCGACGTCGGCAAGGTCGTCGCGCACGCCGGCACGCCCGGGCAGCGCGAATCGCCGGTGTGCGAGTTGGAGCTCGAACTGAAGCGCGGCGACGTGCAGGGCCTCGTGTCGCTCGCGCGGCGCTGGTCGCAGCAGCATGGACTGTGGTTCAGCACGGTGTCCAAGGCGGAGCGCGGGGCGCGCTTGCTGGCGGCGCAGGAGACCGTGGAGGCGGTGAAGGCCGAAGCCCCGCGATTCAGCGCGCAGCACCCCGACGGGCGGGGCATTCAACAGGCCGTGGTGGCATCGTGCCTGGCGCAGATGCTGCCCAATGCCAGCGAGATCGCAGCGGGCAGCGCGGACGAAGAGCAGATCCACCAGTTGCGCATCGGCATCCGCCGGCTGCGCACGGCGCTGCGCGAACTGGCTGGGCTCGACACGGCTTCGGACCTGTTCGACGCGGCCAATTGGGAGCCGCCGCTGGTCGACGCCTTCCGCGCGCTCGGGGCATTGCGCGACCGCGAACAGGTCGTGAAGCTCGCGCAGCCCCGATTGAGCGAGGCCGGCGCGCCGGATCTCGACCCGCTGGCCGGCGACGACACGGCAGCCCACACCCCCTCGCCCGGCGACGTCGTGCGCGCCCCGGCATTCCAGAACGTGCTCGTTTCGCTGATCGGCTTTACTGCCGCGAAGCCCGCGGAAGCATCATCGGAATCCGCACCGATCGACGCCGATGCAGCCCTCCGCCTGCTGCGTGCACACCTGCAGCACCTGCACAAACAGGTGCGGCGCGACGGCAAGCGCTTCGAGTCGCTCGACACCGAAAGCCAGCACCGCGTACGCAAGCGCCTCAAGCGCTTGCGCTACCTCGCCGAGTTCGTGGCGCCGCTGTTCGATGAAAAGGAAGACGGCGGCACCGCCAGCCGCTACCTGAAAGCCCTGCGCCCCGCACAGGACGCGCTGGGCGAATTCAACGACGAGGCCGTCGCGCTCGCGCTGTATCGCGAAGCCGCCGCGCGCGATGCGCGTGCGTGGTTTGCGGTGGGTTGGTTCTCCGCGCGCCATGCGGACGGCGCAAGGGCCTGCCGCAAGGCGCTGGAGAAGATCGGGGATGCGCAGCGGTTCTGGAAGAAGAGCTGAACTGAACGGCCGGGGGCCTGTCGTTCAGTGATGGTGCCCGTGCGCCCCATGCACATGCCGGTGCTCGATTTCCACCGGCAGCGCCGCGCGCACCTCCGTCACCTGCAGGCTGAACTTAAGCGCTTTGCCGGCCCACGGATGGTTGCCGTCGAGCAGCACGACCGGGCCCTTGATCTTGGTGACCGTGAAGACATGCTCGCGCCCATCGTCGAGCCGGCCCTGCAGTTGCCCGCCCACTTTCACGCCCGGCGGAAAGTCGGTCTTGGGAATGCTGCGCACCAGCGTTTCGTCGCGCTGGCCGAAGGCGTCTTCGGGCGAGAGGTTCAGCACGGTCTGGTAGCCCATTTCCTTGCCATCGAGCGCTTCCTCGATCTTCGGCAGCGTGTTCTCGTACCCGCCATGCAGGTAGGCCATGGGCTCGGGGCTGGCTTCGATGAGCTTGCCCTGGGCGTCGGAGACCTTGTACTTGATGGTGACGACGGTGTCTTTTTCGATTTTCATGGGGTGGCATTTTCAGTGGAAACGAAAAAGGCGCCGGCGCTCAGGCCTTCGGCGGAGGCGGAGGCTCCTGCAGCACGTCGATCTGGTCGAGCTTGCCGATCACCAGGTCGATGAACGCCGACACCGCCAGCGGCAGGTGCTTGCGGCTCGGGTACACCACACTGAGCCCTCGGCCGGTGTACCGGTACTGCGGCAGCACACGCACCAGCCGTCCTTCCTGTTCGTCGCGCGTCGCCATCGCCGGCGGCAGCTGCGCGATGCCCAGCCCGGCCAGCGCCGCCTTGCGCAGTGCCTGCGCCGTATTGCCGGTGAATCGCCCGGTGACCTGCACTTCTTCTTCGACCCCATCGGGGCCTGCAAGGCGCCAGGTGGTGGTGCCGGTTGCGTGTGGCGGTGTCACGCAGTCATGGTTCGCGAGGTCCTGCAGGTTCCGGGGCTCGCCGCGCCGCGCGATGTAGTCGGGACTTGCCAGCAGGCCGCCGTTGCGCGTTGCCAGCCGCCGGCCGATGTAGCCCGAATCGCGCAGCACGCCGCCCCGGAAGGCCACGTCGATCTGTTCCGCGATGAGGTCTGCGCTCGCGTCGCTGAGCACGAAGTCGAGCTTGACCAGCGGATGCGCGGCCAGAAAGTCCGACACCCATTCCATCGGGAAGAAATCGAAGAAATCCGCCGGCGCGGCCACGCGCACGAGGCCGCTGGGCTCCTGCCCTCCGGCGACCAGCGCCTGCCCGGCCGCTACCAGCCCGTCGATCGACCCCGCGCACTGGTCATGAAACTCCCGCCCGGCGCTGGTCAGCGTCAGCTTGCGGGTCGAGCGCTGCATCAGCCGCGTGCCGAGCTGCGACTCGAGCTGCTGGATGCGCCGGCTGACCGTGTTCGGCGGCAGGCCCTGCCGCCGGGCCGCTTCGGCGAAGCTGCCGTGGCGCACTACCTGCACGAACAAGGCGATGTCGTTGAGATCGAACATGAGGGGTTGATTCCTTCGAGCTGTGGACGAGTGCAATCCGACTCTACCGTCTAGTCGATCAATGGGTGCGTGCCTAACCTTGTGCCCATGACTTCCACATCACTTCCTTCTCCCTCCTCCACCCCGGTGCAGCGCCGCATCGTCTGGGGCGTCCGCATCCTTCTGGCGCTGGCTTTCGGCGCCGCGGGCGCCGCCAAGCTGGCCGGCGCGCAGCAGATGGTCCAGGTGTTCGACGCGATCGGCTTCGGCCAGTGGTTCCGCTACCTGACCGGACTGGTCGAGGTCGGCGGGGCGTTGCTGCTGCTGGTGCCCGCGACCGGCTTCCTCGGCGGCCTGCTGCTGGCCGCGACCATGGTCTGCGCCGTGGCCATGCACCTCGTGCTGATCGGCGGCAACCCCGCGCCGGCGGTGGTGTTGGGGCTGCTGTCGGGCTTCGTAGCCTGGCGGCTGCGTCCCGCGTCCAGGCGGGCTGTCATGGCCGCCTGACCCCTTTTCTTCAACGTTCCCGGAGTACCCCATGACACAGCAGCAACCCCGTATCGGCGTCATCCTCGGCTCCACCCGCGAAGGCCGCTTCGGCGAGAAGCCCGCGCAATGGATTCATGAGATCGCAAAGCAGCGCATCGACCTCGCCTTCGAGCTGGTCGACCTGCGCGACCATCCGCTGCCCTTCTTCAACGAGGCGGGCGCGCCGGCCTGGGGGCCGGTAAAGAACGAGGCCGCGCAGCGCTGGCAGGCGAAGCTGGCCACCTTCGACGGTCTTGTCGTCGTGACGCCCGAATACAACCACGGCCCGAGCGCGGTGCTGAAGAACGCGATCGACTGGGCCTACAAGGAATTCATCCGCAAGCCGATCGGCTTCGTGGGCTACGGCGGGGTGGGCGCGGCGCGCGCGATCGAGCAGCTGCGGCTGGTGGCCGTCGAGATGCAGATGGCGCCCGTGCGCAACGCCGTGCACATCGGCATGGTCGAGTTCCTGGGCATCTGGCAGCAGGGCAAGAGCTTCGGCGACTTCCCCCACCTTGCGCAGGCCGCCACCGCCATGCTCGACGACATCGCCTGGTGGACCAAGGCACTGAAGAACGCGAGGGAGGCCGCATGATGACCACCGCTGTCGAAACACCGGCCCGCGCCATCGTCTACCGCACGCGCGGCTCGCGCCATGGCGGCATCACACGGCTGATGAGCCCCGGCGACCTGGGCGAATTCCTCAAGCCCTTCGTGTTCCTCGACCTCTTCGGCTTCGACGTCACGGGCGGCCACAAGGGCTTCGGGCTGCACCCGCACTCGGGCATCGCCACGTTGACCTGGCTGATGGAGGGCGACACGCTGTATGAAGACACGACCGGCGAGCAAGGCACGCTGCTCGGCGGCGGCGTCGAGTGGATGCGCGCCGGCAACGGCGTATGGCACACCGGCGCACCCGCGCCGGGCGTGGAGCGCGTGCGCGGCTTCCAGCTGTGGGTGGCGCTGCCGGCCTCGGAAGAGAACGCACCGGCGCAGAGCATGTACCTCGCGCCCTCGCAGGTGCCGAAGGAAGGCCCGGCGCGCGTGCTGCTCGGGCGCTACGGTGCGGCGCAGAGCGCGATTGCCGCGCCGGCGTCGATGAACTACCTGGCCGTGGAGCTGAAGGACGGCGAGCGTTGGCGCTACACGCCGCCCGCGGGCCACACGGTGGGCTGGGTCGCGGTCAACGCCGGCGGGCTCGAAGCGGACGACGGCACGGGCGGTCCGATCGTCGCCGGCGAACTCGCGGTCTTCGAAGAGTCCGAAGAGGCCATCGATTTCGTGGCCCGTGGCGATACGGCCTTCGTGCTGGGTTCGGCGGTGAAGCATCCGCACGAGTTGGCGATGGGCCACTACTCGGTGCACACCAGCCAGGCGGCGCTCGACCAGGGCGAGGCCGAGATCCGGGGCATCGGTGCGCGGCTGCGCGCAGAAGGCCGCCTGCCCTAGCACTTCATCGGTGCGCCTGGGCGCACCACTGACCCATCCAGCCACGCCGGCCGCGCGCATCTTCGGGTGCGCGCGGCCGGCGTTTTGGCGCTCCGCTTCCCTGGTGGCGCCGCTTTTCCCGCCTCCAAAGACGAGGACCGAGGGCTTACCCCATAACTCGGGCCCGCATATTGCTTAAGACTGTCGTCGGTTGACTGTCGACAGTTTGCAGTCACCCCGATGAACCCAAACAAGGGCTTGGCCTGCCAGCCGGGCCGGTGAAAAGGAACGCGATATGCAACTGCACGCAGTGGACCGCAAGGCCCCGCCGGTCTCCGACGCCGAGCGCCAGGTCCGACAGGACCTGGCCGCGGCCTATCGGCTGGTGGCGCACTACGGCATGGACGACAGCATCTACACGCACATCTCCGCGCGTGTGCCGGGCACCGAAGACCAGTTCCTGATCAACCCCTTCGGGATGCTGTTTCGCGACATCACGGCCTCGTCGCTGGTCAAGATCGACCTTGCGGGCCGCATCCTCGACGACTCGCCGTACGACGTGAACCCAGCCGGCTTCACCATCCACAGCGCGGTGCACGCGGCGCGCCACGACGCGGCCTGCGTGCTGCACACGCACACGGTGGCCGGCGTGGCGGTGTCGTCGCTGGCCGGCGGGCTGCAGCCCTGCAACCAGTGGGCGCTGCAGTTCTATCAGCGCGTGGTCTATCACGACTTCGAGGGCATCGCGCTCGACCCCGAGGAGCGCGAGCGTCTCGTGGCTGACCTCGGCCCGACGGCGCGCGCGCTCATCCTGCGTAACCACGGCCTGGTGACGTTGGGCCGCACGGTGTCGGAGGCCTTCATCCTGATGCTGAACCTGGAGCGCGCCTGCCGCGTGCAGGTGGCCATCGAATCGAGCGGCCAGCCGGTCTACCCTGTGTCGGCCGAGGTCAGCGAGAAGACCGCGCAGCAATACGAAGCTGGCGGCGGCAGCCACCTGCCCGGCCAGGCCGACCCGAACGCGCGCGAATGGCGCGCGTTGCTGCAGCGCATCGAGTCCGCGCCGGCCACCTCGTTTCGCGACTGATCGCCCCGCTTTCCCCTCCCGTTCCCTGACCCTGTCCACCACCTCGAAAGAGCCAGAAGGAGTTCGCCCCATGAAACGTCGCAACCTCATCCAGATGGGTGCCGCCGCCACCGCCGGCCTGACGCTGGCTGGCGTTCCCCTGCACCTTCTGGCCGCGGGCAGGAAGGGCGGCACGATCAACGCCGTCGTCCAGCCCGAACCGCCGGGGCTGATGCTGGGGATCACGCAGAACGGCCCGACGCAGATGATCTCCGGCAACATCTACGAAGGCCTGCTGCGCTACGACGAGAAGATCACGCCGCTGCCTTCGCTGGCCACCGCGTGGACCGTCAACAAGGAAGGCACGCTCTACACCTTCAAGCTCAAGCCCGGTGTCACCTGGCACGACGGCAAGCCCTTCACCTCGGCCGACGTGGTGTTCTCCGCCGACGTATTCCTGCGCAAGACGCATGCACGCCTGCGCGCCAACCTGGCCGCGGTGGAAAGCATCCGCGCGGTCGATCCGCTCACGGTCGAGTTCAAGCTCAAGTACCCCTTCGGGCCCTTCATCGGCATCTTCGAGGTCGGCAGCATGCCGATGATCCCGAAGCACATCTACGAAGGCACCGACTTCGCGACCAACCCCGCCAACGCTACGCCCATCGGCACCGGGCCGTTCAAGTTCAAGGAGTGGGTCAAGGGCTCGTACATCCAGCTCGTGGCCAACGACAAGTACCACGTCAAGGACGTGCCGCTGGTCGACAGCGTCTACTTCCACGTCATTCCCGACGCGGCTTCGCGCGCGGCGGCCTTCGAGTCGGGCAAGGTCGACCTGGTGCCCGGCGGCGCGGTCGAGTACTTCGACGTGCAGCGGCTGTCCAAGCTGTCGGGCGTTGCCGTCACCACCAAGGGCTGGGAGTTCTTCGCGCCGCATTCGTGGCTGTGGCTGAACAACCGCAAGGCGCCGATGGACAACGTCAAGTTCCGCCAGGCCGTGATGTTCGCCATCGACCGCGAGGCCATGGCCAAGATTGCGTGGCAGGGCTTTGCCAAGCCGGCGACGGGACCGTTCAACAGCAACATCAAGTTCCACAGCACCGACGTCGCCAAGTACCCGCGCAACGTCGAGACGGCCAAGAAGCTGCTGGCCGAATCGGGCTACAAGGGCGAAACCCTGCGGCTGCTGCCGCTGCCCTATGGCGAGACCTGGTCGCGCCAGGCCGAGATCCTGAAGCAGAACCTGGCCCAGGCCGGCATCAAGGTCGAGATGACCGCCACCGACGTGGCCGGCTGGAACCAGCGCCTGAACGACTGGGACTACGACCTCGCCTTCACCTATGTCTACCAGTATGGGGACCCGGCGCTGGGCGTGGCGCGCAACTACACCACCGCCAACATCGCCAAGGGCTCGCCGTTCAACAACGTCGAGGGCTACTCGAACCCGAAGATCGACGAGCTGTTCGATGCCGGCGCACGCGAGACCGATCCCGAGAAGCGCAAGGCCACCTACCTGCAGGCGCAGAAGATCCTGCTCGACGAAGTGCCCGTGGCCTGGCTGCTGGAGCTCAACTTCCCGACGCTCTACCGCACCAAGCTCAACAACATCATCAGCTCGGGCATCGGGCTGAACGACAGCCTCGGCACCGCAAGCATCGGCTGACCGCGCGGAGCAGCGAATGAAACGTACGCAGTTCATGTTGACCCGCGTGCTGCAGGGGTTGGTGGCGATCCTGCTGATCGCCACGGTCAACTTCATGCTGGTGCGCGCCGCGCCGGGCGATCCGGTGTCGGTGCTGGCGGGCGAGGCCGGCGCGTCCGACCCGCAGTTCGTCGCGCAGCTGCGCGCGCAGTTCGGGCTCGACCAGCCGCTGTCGACGCAGCTCGCCACCTACGTCGGCAAGGTGGTGCGGCTCGACCTCGGCTACTCGTACCGCCAGCAGCAGCCGGTGCTCAAGCTCATCTTGGACCGGCTGCCTGCCACGCTGCTGCTCACCGGCAGTGCCTTCGCGCTCTCGCTGCTGTTCGGCATCACGCTCGGTGCGCTGTCGGCGCGGCGCGCGGGCACCTGGGTCGACAGCGCCATCACGGTGGTGGCGCTGCTGTTCTATGCCACGCCGCTGTACTGGCTCGCGCTGATGGCGGTGCTGGTGTTCACGGTGCAGCTCGAATGGCTGCCGGGCTTCGGCCTCATGACCGTGGGCTCGGGCCACACCGGCTTCGCGCTGGTGCTGGACGTGGCGAAGCACCTGGTGCTGCCCGCGCTCACGCTCGCGCTTTTCTACATGGCCGTCTATGCGCGCATGACGCGCGCCGCGATGCTCGAGGTGGCGCAGATGGACTTCGTGAAGACCGCGCGCGCCAAGGGCGTGCGGCCCGGCCGCATCCTGCGCGCGCACGTGCTGCGCAATGCGCTGCTGCCGGTGGTCACGCTCGCAGGCATCCAGGCCGGCGGCATGATCGGCGGCGCGGTGCTGACCGAAACCGTCTTCGCCTGGCCCGGCATCGGCCGCCTGATGTTCGACGCGCTGCTGCAGCGCGACTACAGCCTGCTGCTCGGCGCCTTCCTGGTGACGGCCGCGATGGCCGTGCTCTTCAACCTCATCACCGACCTCGTGTACACGCTGGTCGATCCGCGGATCGAGTTGACATGATGCAAAGCGATTTCTGGCGGCGCTTTCGCCGCAACAAGGGCGCCGTGGCGGGCATGGTCGTGCTGCTGATCGTGGCAGCCGTCGCGCTGCTCGGCCCGTGGCTCGCCACCAACGATCCGTGGGCCATGGTCGAGCAGCCCTTCTTGCGGCCGTGGACCGAACCCGGCTTCTTGCTGGGCACCGACACGCTGGGCCGCGACATCCTCTCCGGCCTCGTCTACGGCGCGCGCATCTCCTTGCTGATAGGCGTGGTGTCCACCTTCGTGGCGCTGCTGATCGGCGTCAGCTTCGGCGCGGTGGCCGGCTACTTCGGTGGCTGGATCGATGCGGCGCTGATGCGCTTCACCGAGCTGTTCCAGGCCGTGCCGAGCTTCGCGCTGGCCATCGTGCTGGTGGCGATCTTCGAGCCTTCGATCAAGTCCATCGTCGTGGCCATCGCCATCGTCTCGTGGCCGCCTGTGGCGCGCCTCGTGCGCAGCGAGTTCCTCACGCTGCGCCAGCGCGACTTCGTGCAGGCCGCGCTGCTCGCGGGACAGTCGACGCCGCGCATCATCCTCACGCAGATCCTGCCCAACGCCATGTCGCCCATCATCGTGATGGCCTCGCTGATGGTGGCCACGGCCATCCTGCTCGAAAGCAGCCTGAGCTTTCTCGGCCTTGGCGACCCGAACCAGATGAGCTGGGGCTACATGGTCGGTGCGGCGCGCACCGTGCTGCGCCAGGCCTGGTGGATGGCGCTGTTCCCGGGGCTGGCCATCGTGCTGACCGTGCTCGCGCTCAACCTCGTGGGCGAAGGCCTGAGCGACGGGCTCAACACGCGGCTGCACGGAAAGGGCAAGTGAAGAATGAACGCCACCGTCACGCCAATGAAACCCCTGCATCCCGTGCTCGACATCGTCGACCTGAGCATCTCGCTGCCCTCGGGCGCCGACCGCGCGCTGGCCGTCGAAGGCGCCACGCTCTCGGTAATGCCGGGCCAGACGCTGTGCGTGGTCGGCGAGTCGGGTTCGGGCAAGTCGATGATCGCCAACGCGGTCATGGGCCTGTTGCCGCGCCCGCACGTGGCGCCGGTCGCGGGCCGCATCCTGTTCGACGGCCATGACCTGCTGCAGCTCACCGAGCCGCAGATGCGCGAGCTGCGCGGGCGGCGCATCGGCATGGTGTTCCAGGAGCCGATGACCGCGCTGAACCCGGTGATGCGCATCGGCGAGCAGATCGGCGAAGTGTTCGATGCGCACGGCAACGTGCCTGCTGCAGAGAAGCGTCGCCGCATCCTCGCGGCGCTGGCCGACGTGGGCCTGCCCGACCCCGAGCTGCTGATCGACGCTTATCCCTTCCGCCTCTCGGGCGGCCAGCGCCAGCGCGTGATGATCGCCTGTGCGCTGGTGCTGGAGCCCGTGCTGCTGATCGCCGACGAGCCTACCACCGCGCTCGACGTCACCACCCAGGCGCAGATCCTCGCGCTGGTGCGCGAGCTGCAGCAGCGCCGCGGTACGGCCGTGCTCTTCATCACGCACGACTTCGGCGTGGTCTCCGAAATTGCCGACCACGTGGTGGTCATGCAGACCGGCCACGTGGTCGAGAGCGGCACGGCCGCGCAGGTGCTCGGTGCGCCGCAGCATCCCTACACGCGCAAGCTCATCGCCGCCATTCCAGACGGCCAGGCGCAGACCGTGCCGCACGACGACCTGACGCGCGTGCTGCAGGTGCAGGACCTGTGCAAGACCTACCGTTCGAGCGGCAGCCTGTTCAAGCGCGGCCGCGCGGTGCAGGCGGCGAAGGACATCAGCTTCGAGCTGCACCGCGGCGAGACCCTGGGGCTCGTGGGCGAGTCGGGCTCGGGCAAGTCGAGCGTGGGGCGCTGCCTCGTGGGGCTCGCGCCCTTCGACAGCGGTCGCATTCTCTTCAAGGGCCGCAACCTCGCGCAGGGCAAGAGCTTCCGGCGTGCGGCGGCCGGCAAGATCCAGATGGTGTTCCAGGACCCGTACGCCTCGCTCAACCCGCGCCACCGCGTCGGCGCGGCCATCGCGGGCGGGCCAATTGCACAAGGCGTGGGCAAGGCCGAGGCGATGGCGCGCGCCATGGAGCTGCTGCAGCTTGTGGGCCTGGGCGCCGATGCGGCACAGCGCTATCCGCACGAGTTCTCGGGCGGGCAGCGCCAGCGCATCGGCATCGCCCGCGCACTCGCGATGCAGCCCGAACTGCTGGTGGCCGACGAGCCGGTGTCGGCGCTCGACGTGTCGGTGCAGGCGCAGGTGCTGGAGCTCTTCGCGCAGGTGCGCGCGCAGTTCCAGCTCGCGATGGTCTTCATCACGCACGACCTGCGCGTGGCCGGCCAGATGTGCGACCGCATCGCGGTGATGCAGCGCGGCGAAGTCGTGGAGTACGGCGAGACGCACAAGGTGCTCAATGATCCGCAGCACGCCTACACGCGCAAGCTGATCGACGCGGTGCCGCGTCTGGCGGGGCAGGCCGATGTGTCTGCGAAGGTGGCCTGATGCCTTGCGTTGCGCTGCTGAGCGATGTGCTCGACATGCACTACCTTGCGCCCGCCTTTCGCGCGCACTGCCCCGGCATCGACCTGCGGCTGGGCACCGACCTCGGCCCGCTCGAACAGATCGATGCGGCCGTCTGCTGGTATCCGCCGCACGGCTTGCTGGCGAGCTTGCCGCAGCTGCAGCTGGTGCAGTCGCTGGCCGCGGGTGTCGACCACATCACGGCCGACCCGCAACTGCCGCGCGCGTTGCCGTTGTGCCGCATCGTCGATCCGGAGATGGCCACGGGCATGAAGGCGTATGTGTGCTGGGCGGTGATCCAGCATCAGCGGCAAATGCCTGCGTACCTTGCGAGCGCGGCCATGGGGGCATGGCAGGAGCAGCCGATGAGCCCGCCGGGGCGCCACCGTGTCGGCATTGCGGGGCTCGGCACCCTGGGGTTGGCCTGTGCCGAGGCATTGGCCGCCATCGGCTATGCGGTGCGCGGCTGGAGCCGCAGCGCGAAGACCGACCTGCCGGCCGGTGTCGCGGGCTTCCATGGCGATACGCAGCTCGATGAATTCCTCGCGGGCTGCGACACGCTGGTGTGCCTGCTGCCGCTGACGCCGCAGACGCAGGGCTTCCTGAGCGCAGACCTGTTCGCGCGGCTGCCGCGCGGCGCGCACCTGGTCAACGTCGGACGCGGTGCACACCTTGTCGAGGCCGACTTGCTGCGCGCGCTCGACAACGGCCAGTTGTCCGCCGCCACGCTCGATGCCTTCACGCAGGAGCCGCTGCCGGCCGACCACCCTTTCTGGGGCGACCCGCGCATCCTGGTCACGCCGCACATCGCCACACGCACCGACACGTCGGTGATCGCGCAGCAGACACTGCACAACCTCGCGCTCGTACGGCGCGGCGAGCGGCCGGGCACGGCCGTCGACCTCGACCGGGGCTACTGAGCTGCCCTCGCATTTCAAGACAACGGAGCAGGCCACATGAACGCATCCATCTCCACCGCCGCGTTGCAAGCGGCACATGCAGAGCGCGCCGCCAACGACATCGCGGCCCACCTGCACCCCTTCACCAACCTCGCGGCGCATCCGCAGGTCGATCCGCTCGTGATCGAGCGCGGCGACGGCATCTACGTGGAAGACGACCAGGGCCGCCGCTACCTCGAAGCCATGTCGGGCCTGTGGTGCGTCTCGCTGGGCTTCAGCAACGCGCGCCTCGCGAAAGCCGGCAGCGAGGCGCTGCACACGCTGCCCTGCTATCACACCTTCAACCACCGCTCGAATGCGGCGGCCATCGCGCTGGCCGAGAAGCTGCTGTCGATGGCGCCGGTGCCGATGTCCAAGGTGTTCTTCGCCAACTCGGGCTCGGAGGCCAACGACACGGCCGTCAAGCTGGTCTGGTACTACCACAACGCCATCGGCAAGCCCGGCAAGAAGAAGATCATCGCGCGCCGCAATGCGTACCACGGCGTCACCGTGGCGGCGGCCAGCTTGAGCGGGCTGGTGCCCAACCACCGCGACTTCGACCTGCCGATCGACCGCGTGCTGCACGTCGACTGCCCGCATCACTACCGCTACGCCGAGCCCGGCGAAAGCGAAGAGGCCTTCGCCACGCGGCTGGCCGACGCGCTCGAGCAGCGCATCCTGGCCGAAGGGCCCGACACCGTGGGTGCCTTCATCGCGGAACCGGTGATGGGCGCCGGCGGCGTGCTGGTGCCACCGGCCACCTATTTCGAAAAGGTCCAGGCGGTGCTGCGCAAGTACGAGGTGCTGCTGATCGCCGACGAGGTGATCTGCGGCTTCTGCCGCACCGGCGAGATGTTCGGCTCCACCACCTTCGGCCTGCGGCCCGACATCCTTACCGCAGCCAAGGCCCTGTCGTCGGGCTATGTGCCGATCTCGGCCGTCATGGTGTCCGAGCAGGTGCATGCGGCCGTGGCCGCCAACAGCGGAAAGATCGGCACCTTCGGCCACGGCTTCACCTACTCGGGCCATCCGGTGACTGCAGCGGTCGCGCTCGAGACGCTGCGCATCTACGAGGACGAGCAGGTGCTCGCGCACGTGCAGGCGGTGGCGCCGCAGTTCCAGGCCGGCCTGCGCCGCTACGCCGGCCATCCGCATGTGGGCGAGGTGCGCGGCGTGGGGCTGATCGGCGCGCTCGAACTTGCGGCCGATCCGGCGAAGCGCATGCCCTTCGATGCGGCGATGAAGGCCGGCGCACGGCTGGCCGAACTCGCGCTGCAGGAGGGCCTGATCGTGCGCGCCATGGGCGATGCCGTCGCCTTCTGCCCGCCGCTCATCATCACGCCCGCGCAGATCGACGAGATGTTCGAACGCTTCGATCGCGCGATGGGCCGCTTCGAGGCTTCGCTGGCGTGAACACCGCCGCGAGCGCCGCAGTGCTGCTGCGCCCGCCGGGCTCCAGGAGCACCGGCGTTGCGTTGTTCTTCTGCGCGCTGGTGGCCTTCGCGAGCTACGACGCCTTCTGCAAGCACATGCTGCAGTTCTACCCGGCGCCTTTCGTCAACCTGATGCGCTACCTGTCGGTGATCTGCATTGCCTTCGCGATGCTGCTGCGCCACGGCGACTTGCGCATCTGGCGCGCGCCGCAGAAGAAGCTGTTGCTGTTGCGCGGCGTGATGCTCGCGACTGTCGCCACCTGCTTCATGACGGCCCTGATCTGGATGCCGCTGGCCGAGGCCACCGCCATCTACTTCACCGCGCCGCTGCTCATGGTGGCGCTGTCGCCCTGGCTGGTCGGCGAACAGGTGCAACGCAGCCGCTGGGTGGCGGTGAGCGTGGGCTTCGCAGGCATGCTGCTGATCGTGCGGCCCGGCGGCAACCTGCCCTGGGTGGGCACGGTGCTGATGGCGGTGTCGGCCGTCTGCTATGCGATCTTCCAATTGCTCACGCGCCGCCTCGCGGGGCTGGTCGCGAGCCCGGTGCAGTACGCGTACACGGCGCTGGTGTGCCTGGTCGTCACCGCCCTGCCCGCGCCCTTCTTTCTGCCGGCCGAGCGGCCCGCTGCCGGCGCGGTGCTGTTGCTGCTCGCGGGCGGTGCCTGCAGCGGGCTGGCGCAGTGGCTGCTGCTGGCCGCCTTCGAGCGCGTCGAGGCCGCGACGCTGGCACCGCTCAACTATTTCCAGCTGCTGCTCGCGGTGGTCTTCAGCACTTTCTGGTTCCACAGGCCGCCCGATGGGCTGGCGATGGCGGGCATTGCGCTGATCGTGGCCGCGGGGGTCTACCTGGCGCGACGGCCGATCAAGAATAAGGCCCCGCTACCCCTCACATGACGAGACAAACACCATGGCTTTTTCTTCTTCCACCGCCGACAGCACCGGCTTCGAGTCCGTCGAGGCGCCCGACCTGGTCGGGCTGGTCGAAGCGCAGCTGACGCGCGCCATCGTCGAAGGGCGCCTCGCGCCCGGCAGCCGCATCGTCGAGGCCGAGATCGCGCGCCGCATGGGCGTGAGCCGCGCCCCCGTTCGCGAGGCCGCGCGCCGGCTCGAACGCCAGGGCGTGCTGGTGGCGCGCCCGCGCCATGGTTTCGCGGTGCGCACCATCAGCGTCCAGGAAATCGACGACCTGTTCGAAGTGCGCCTGAGCCTGGAGATGACCTCGGTCGAGCTGGCCTGCCGCAAGGCCGACGACGCAGGGCTGCGGCGCCTGCGCACGCTGGTGGACGACATGGTGCGCGAGGCGCCCACGCAGCCGCAGCACGTGCGCATCGCGACCGACCTGGCCTTTCACACGCTGATCAGCGAGCTCTCGGGCAACGCGCACCTGCACCGCATCTTCTCGAACACCCAGACCGAGATGCAGATGATCATCGCGCTGATCGACGCGGTCTACCACGACCCCGAGACCATGGCCAACACGCACTACCCCATCGTCGATGCGCTGATGAGCCGCGACGTCGAGGCGTCACGCCTGGCCATGCGCGAGCATCTCGACGACGCCTGGCAGCAGGTGCGCGCGCTGTTTGTGAAGCAGCACGGCGACGTCTCCCTCACCACTTCCACGCAAGGACCCGCGAGATGAAGATCATCTACAGCGACGCCCACAAGGACCACGACCCGCAGCTCTTCATGGTGCGCGGCCGCCTGAAGCGCAGCAACGAGCAGCCCGAGCGGGCCTTCCGCCTGCTGTCGGCGGTCGAGCACGATGGTCATGAGGTCGTCGCGGGCGAAGACTTCGGCGCAGGCCCGCGCGCCGCGATCCACACGCCGGAGTACCTGCGATTCCTGGAGACAGCCTACGCGCGCTGGCGGCTGCTGGACGACCCGTCCGACGAGGTCATGCCCAATATCCATCCCTTTCCAGGCGAGCCCTGCACGTATCCGGAGAGCGTGGTCGGGCAGGCTGGCTTCCACATGGGCGACAACGCGTGTTCCATCGGCCCGCACACCTGGGCCGCGGCCGTGGGCTCGGCCCACGTGGCCACCCATGCAGCGCAACTCGTGCTGCAGGGCGAGCGCGCGGCCTATGCGCTGTGCCGTCCGCCGGGCCACCACGCTTATGCCGACCGGGCCAACGGCTTCTGCTACCTGAACAACACGGCCATCGCGGCGCAGCACTTGCGCGCGGCGCACGACCGCGTGGCGATCCTCGACATCGACGTGCACCACGGCAACGGCACGCAGGGCATCTTCTACCGCCGCGCCGACGTGCTGACGATCTCGCTGCACGGCGACCCGCGCAACTTCACGCCCTTCTTCACCGGCTATGCACACGAGCGCGGCGAGGGCGCAGGCCTGGGCTACAACATCAACAAGCCGCTTGCACTGGGCGCCGACATCGACGGCTACCTGCCCGCGCTGCGCGATGCCTGCGAGAGCATCCGCGCCTTCGCGCCCGGCGCGCTGGTGGTGGCGCTGGGCCTCGATACGCACGAGCGCGATCCCTACAAGGGCATGAAGATCACGACGCCCGGCTTTGCGCAACTGCTGGCCGAGATCGCGCGCCTCGGCTTGCCCACGGTGCTGGTGCAGGAAGGCGGCTACCTGTCGGACGACCTGGGCCCGAATCTCGCCAGCGCGTTGCGCGGCTTCGCGAGCGCCGCATGACGGCAACGGTCGGGTTCGACGACGCGGAAGTCCTGAGCGAAGGCTCGCCCGAGCTCGACCCCGACTGGGTGCGCGCGTTCGCGCTGCGCCACTACGGCATCGAAGGCGAGATGCGGCCGCTGACCGGCGAGCGCGACCGCAATTACCGCCTTGAATCGGCGCGCAGCGGCGAGCGCTTCATGCTGAAGATCTCGCACCCGTCGGAAACGCCGCTGGTGGCGGATTTCCAGACGCAGGCGCTGCTGCACATTGCAAGAGCCGATCCGGGGCTGCCCGTGCAGCGCATCGTGCCCACATGCGACGGTCAGCCTTCGTTGCTCTGCGATCCGGGCGACGGCCTGCCGCGTGTGGCACGGCTCTTCAGCTACCTGCCGGGCGTGCCCCTGCCCGAAGCGCCGCGCAGTTCCGTGCAGCAACTGAACCTCGCGCGCACGCTGGCCCGGCTCGACCTCGCGCTGCGCGGCTTCGACCATCCAGCCGGTGCGCTCGCCCTGCCCTGGGACATCCAGCGCGCCGACAGTGTGCGCGGCCTGCTCGCGCACATCGCCGACCCGGCGCGGCGCGCGCTGGCCGAACGCTCGCTCGACCGCTTCGAGCGTGATGCAAAGCCGGTGCTGGCGGGCCTGCGCACGCAGCCCATCCACAACGACTTCAACATCTACAACGTGCTGGTCGACCCCGGTGACACCGACCGCATTGCCGGCATCCTCGACTTCGGCGACATGGTGCGTGCACCGCTGATCGACGACCTCGCGGTGGCTGCGGCCTACCAGCTCGATCCGGCGGGCGATGCGCTGGCCGGCATCGTGCCGTTCATCGCCGCGTACCACGCCGTGCTGCCGTTGACGCGCGAGGAAGTCGACGTGCTGTTCACGCTCATCACCGCGCGGCTCGTGATGGTGGTCGCGATCAGCGGCTGGCGCGCCGCGCGCCATCCCGACAACGCGGCCTACCTGCTGCGCAACAACCCGCTGTCGTGGGCCCGCCTGCAAGCCTGCGACCGCATCGGCAACGATGTCGCCAGTGCCGCGTTCCGGCGCGCCTGTGGCATGAACGAGAGTCACGAACATGCCTGAAGAAGAATCGCTCCTGGAACGCCGTGCACGCCTGCTCGGCCCGGCCTATCGCCTGTTCTACGAAGCACCGCTGCATCCGGTGCGTGGCGATGGCGTGTGGCTCGACGATGCCGACGGCAAACGCTACCTCGATGCGTACAACAACGTCGCGTCGGTGGGGCATTGCCATCCGCATGTGGTGGCCGAAATTGCACGGCAAGCCGGTGTGCTCAACACGCACACGCGCTACCTTCACGAAGGCGTGCTCGACTACGCCGAGCGCCTGCTGGCCACCATGCCGCCCGCGCTCGGCCATGCGATGTTCACCTGCACCGGCAGCGAGGCTAACGACCTCGCGATGCGCATCGCCAAGGCCCACACCAGGGCCGAAGGGCTGATTGTCACGCGCTTCGCGTACCACGGCGTGACGGAGTCGATCGCGCAGGCCTCGCCCTCGCTCGGTCGCTTCGTGCAGCTCGGCAAGACGGTGCGCACCGTGCCGCCGCCCGACAGCTACCGCGTGCCGCCCGAAGACCAAGGCAGGGCCTTCGCTGCCGGCGTGCGCGCCGCCATCGCCGATCTGCACGCCCATGGCATTCGGCCGGCCGCGCTGATGGTCGACACCGTGTTCTCGAGCGACGGCATCTTCACCGACCCGGCGGGCTTCCTGAACGAAGCGGTCGCCGCGATCCGCGAGGCCGGCGGGATCTTCATCGCCGACGAAGTGCAGCCGGGGCTGGGCCGCACCGGCGATGCCTTCTGGGGCTTCATGCGCCACGAAGGCCTGGTGCCCGACATCGTGACCATGGGCAAGCCGCTGGGCAACGGCCATCCGCTGGCCGGGCTGGCCATACGGCCCGAGGTGCTGGCCGCGTTCGGCCGCGAGTGCCGCTACTTCAACACCTTCGGCGGCAACCCGGTGTCGATGGCCGCAGGCATGGCCGTGCTCGACGTGATCGAGCGCGAAGGGTTGATGGCCAATGCGCAGCGCGTGGGCCGCCATCTGCGCGCCGGGCTGGCTGGGCTGGCTGAGCGCCATGCGCTGATCGGCGACGTGCGCGGCGCGGGGCTGTTCGTGGGCGTGGAACTCGTGACGGACCGCCGCACGCGCACTCCCGCGACCGCGGATACCGTGCGCGTCGTCAATGGCCTGCGCGAGCGACAGGTGCTGCTGAGCGCCACCGGAGAACACGCCAACACGCTGAAGATCCGTCCGCCGCTGGTGTTCTCCGAAGCCAATGCCGACCTGCTGGTCTCGACGCTGGACGAGGTGCTGGCAGGGCTCTGACCAGTCGGCTTGCCTTCTTGCCATTGGCGAGCGAGGCGGCCTTGGGCCAGAATCGTTCGCTTCGAACGAACTGTCCACGCTGCCGCCCCATGAACATCGCCGACTCCTTTCTCGCCAATGCCGCGCGTTTCGTCGAGATCCGACGCGACATCCACGCCCATCCCGAACTCGGTTTCGAGGAACACCGCACCTCGGAGAAGGTCGCGAACCTGCTGACCGGGTGGGGCATCGAGGTGCACCGCGGCATTGCCGGCACCGGCCTCGTCGGCGTGCTGCGCAAGGGCACGGGCAGTCGCACCATCGGCCTGCGCGCGGACATGGACGCGCTGCCGCTGCACGAGGCCAACGAGTTCGCCCACAAGTCGACGAACCCCGGCCGCATGCACGCCTGCGGCCACGACGGCCACACCACCATGCTGCTGGCCGCCGCGTGGCACCTGTCGCAGCAGGGGCCCGACGACTTCGACGGCACGGTGCATTTCATCTTCCAGCCCGCCGAGGAGATGGGCAAGGCTGGCGCGAAGAAGATGATCGACGAGGGCCTGTTCGCGCGCTTTCCTTGCGACGCGGTTTTCGGGCTGCACAACTTCCCCGTCGGCGACGTGGGCCGCTTTGCGCTCAACGAAGGCGCGCTGATGGCGTCGAGCAACACGTACAAGATCACGCTGCGTGGGCGCGGCACGCATGCCTCGATGCCGCACACGGGCATCGACCCGGTGGCGGCGGTGGTCACGCTCGCGCAGCAGCTGCAGACCATCGTGGCGCGCACCATCCCGAGCACCGAGCGTGCGCTGCTGGCGGTCACGCAGCTGCAAGGCTCCGATGCGCCCAACGTGATTCCCGACGTGGCCACGGTGGGCGGCACCATCCGCACCTTCTCCATCGAGGCCATCGACAAGCTCGAGGCCCGCCTGCGCGAAGTGGCCGCGGGCGTTGCGGCGGCGCACGGTTGCACGGCCGAGGTGTATTTCAACCGCTCGTCGCCACCGACCGTGAACCATCCGGCCGAAGCGCGCTTTGCCGCCGGCGTGATGCGCGAGGTGGTGGGCGACGACATGGTCACCGACAACTTCCCCGCCGTGATGGGCGCAGAAGACTTCGCGCACATGCTGCTCGCACGCCCCGGCTGCTACGCCTTCCTGGGCAACGGCGACGGCGACCACCGGCTCGACGGCCACGGGCCCGGCCCTTGCATCATCCACAACACCTCGTTCGACTTCAACGACGAGATCATTCCGATCGGCGCCAGCTACTTCGTGAAGCTGGTGCAGCGCTGGCTGCCGCCGGGCGCTTGAAGTTGTTCCCTTCCTGTTGACGATGACCAAGAAAGTGGCCACACAGATGACCTCCACCCCGCTCACCCGACGTTCATTGACCGCGCTTGCTGCCGCGGCGGTGCTTGGTGCCATCGCACCGGCTCATGCGCAGCAGCGCGTGATCCACATCATCGTGCCCTTCGCCACCGGCGCGGTGCAGGACACGGTGGCCCGCGCCTTCAACAACGAGCTGGGCGCGGCGCTCGGCGCCAGCGCCATCGTCGAGAACCGCGCGGGTGCGGGCGGCACCGTGGGCGCGGCCCTGGTGGCGCGCGCGCCGGCCGACGGCAACATGCTGATCCTCGCGGCCGCGAGCCACAACATCGCGGGCTTCCTCTACAACAAGCTGAGCTACGACCCGCTGAAGGATTTCGTCGGCGTGGCCAACGTCGGCAACGCGGGCTATGTGCTGGCGGTGGCGAGCGGCATGAACGTGTCGACCACGGCCGACTTCATCAAGGTGGTCAAGGCCAACCCTGGCAAGTACAACTACGCCTCGGCCGGCAACGGCAGCGCGACGCACCTTGCGATGGCATCGTTCCTCGCGAAGGCCGGGCTGCAGATGACGCACATCCCGACCAAGTCGACCGGCGAGGCCGTCAACGAGGTGCTGGCAGGTCGCGTGCAGGCGGTGATCTCGTCGAGCATCGGCGTGATCGGCTTCCAGGACGATGCGCGCATCAAGCTGCTGGCCTCCACCGGCCAGTCGCGCAGCCCCTTCCTGCCCAAGCTGCCGACCGTGGCCGAGAGCGGCCTGCCGGGCTATGCCTTCGATTCGTGGATCGGTTTGCTTGCGCCGGCCGGCACGTCGAAGGCGGAGGTGGAACGCATTAACGCCGCGGCCAACAAGGTGCTGGCCGAGCCGGCGATCCAGGAGCGCTTCAAGCGCCTGGGCGTGGAGCCGCGCAGCCAGAGCGCCGAGGAGTTCCAGAAGCTGTTGCGCGCGGATTGGGATGCGATGGGAGCGGTGGTGAAGGCCTCGGGCGCGAAGATCGACTAGTCGCGAATTACAAGCCAGTTCTTGTTTTTGGTCATTACAAGCTTAGGCTTGTAAGTTGTAAACATATGCCAAAGCTTGTATGTTGACAAAATAAGCCAGGACCGATATCTTGCTCGCAAGATGGACTTTCCCCTTCGCTTCGTCGACCAGCTACGGCCACACCTGAAGGCGCTGCGGAAAAAACGCGGCCTGACACAGGCACAAGCGGGTGCGCTCGTCGGCGTCAGCCAGGCCCGGATCGCAGAGATCGAGGCGAATCCCGGTGCCGTGGGTTTCGAGCAGTTGATGAAGCTGCTGTCGGTGCTGGGGGCGTCCTTCTACCTGCGGGAAGAAACACCTTCGAGCGGCGGCCCCCTGTACGCGATGGAGGAGCGCGTGAAGTACGAGCCTCCACAGGACACGGCCGTGAAAGTCCCGCCAGGGTGGGAAACCCGGAAGATGAGTGGCGGCTCCGTGCTGGCGACGCTGGCCCCCGGGGAGCCGGACGCTCCGGCGCCGCCATCGTTCGAGGACGCGCCGGCTCAGGTTCCATCGACCGCACCGGGTGCATTGCTCCGGCTGCTTCAAGCGCTGAACCCAGGCATGGACGTCAAGCCGACATCGCGCCGCAGCTTCGTCATCCGGCCAAAGACAGGTTCCTGGTGATGCAGTCGCTGAACGCGTGGATGAACGGGGAGCTGGTCGGCACCTGGTCTGTCGATCGCGACTCCCACGCTTTCAGGTATCACCCCGGGTGGCTGGAATCGCCGCGACAGCGGTCGCTGTCGCTGTCGATTCCGATCAACAGCACGCTCGAAGTCCAGGGCGAGGTGGTCAGGAACTACTTCGACAACCTGCTGCCCGACAACATCGGGATCCGCGCGCGCCTGGGCCATCGTTTCAAGCTCAAGGACATCAACACCTTCGACCTGCTCGAAGCCATCGGGCGCGACTGTGTCGGCGCCGTGCAGCTGCTGCCCGAAGGCGCCGCGCCCGAAGGCTGGAAGACCATGAACTGCGAGCCTCTCGACGAAGAGGAAATCGCCGAGCTGCTGCGGGCCGTTCCGTCCGACGCCACCCCCGAAAGCATGCGCGACGAAGACCTGTTCCGCATCTCCCTTGCCGGAGCCCAGGAGAAGACCGCCCTGACCCGCTGGAACGGCGCGTGGTGCCGCCCGCACGGCGCCACGCCCACCACGCACATCATCAAGCTGCCGCTCGGGCTCATTGGCGGCTCCAGGCGCGTGGACGCATCCGACTCGGTGCAGAACGAATGGGTTTGCGCGCAGATCGTCGAGGCGCTCGGGCTGCCTGTGGCGCCCACATCCATGGCGAGCTTCGGTGGCCAGACGGTCCTGGTGGTGGAGCGCTTCGATCGCGAGTGGATGGACGGTGGCACATGGATCGCGCGCCTGCCGCAAGAAGATTTTTGCCAGGCCATGGGACTGCCGTCGAACGAAAAATACGAGCAGCATGGAGGCCCCGGCATGCCCAGGTGCCTGCAGCTCCTGCAGGGAAGCCGGAGCACCGACGACAGCACCCGGTTCCTGCTGACCCAACTGGCCTTCTTTCTTCTCGCCGCAACGGACGGCCACGCCAAGAACTTTTCGGTCCGCCTGTATCAGGGCGATGTCTACGACATGACGCCGCTCTACGACATCATTTCGATGTGGCCCTATTTCGGCAATGGGCCCAACCATTTCCAGCCGCGCCAGGCAGGCTTGGCCATGGCGGTTCGCTCCAAGAGCAAGCACTACGTTTTTCACACCATCCAGGCGCGACATTGGCACCAGCTGGCAATGAAGAACGGTGGCATCGACGTGTGGAACGCCATGCTGGAGATGGTGGCGTCGCTCGGCCAAGCATTGGGCGAAGTCGAAGCCCTTTTGCCGGGCGACTTTCCCGCGCGGACCTGGGAAGCCATTTCGCAGGGCATGCGAAGCGAAGCCGAGCGCTTCCTCGGGGGGATAGAAAAATCTTGACGATATATCCTTAATATATTTAAAGTGCGCCTGATTTCCACCGCACACCATCAGGAGCACCATCCGTGACCAATCCCCGCTGGCAAGGCATCTTCCCCGCCATCACCACCAAGTTCCACGCCGACGAGAGCATCGATGCCGAGGGCACCGCCCGGCACATCGACTTCCAGATCCGCAACGGCATCCATGGCCTCGTCACCTGCGGCTCGCTCGGCGAAGCCAGCACGCTGACGCTGGAAGAAAAGCTCCAGGTCGCGAAGATCGCGCTGGACGCCGCCGACGGCCGCATTCCGGTGCTGGCCAACGTGTCGGAAACCAGCACGCGAGAGGCGCTGCGCTACGTGGAGGGCGCCAACAAGCTCGGCGTGGCCGGCTTCATGGTGATGCCTTCGGTGATCTACGTGGCCGACGCGCGCGAGGCGATGCTCAACGTGCGCACCATCGCCAACGCGGCACAAAAGCCGATCATGGTCTACAACAACCCGGTGGCCTACCGCGTCGACCTCAAGCCCGAGCACATGGTCGAGCTGGCTGACTGCGATTGGATCGCGGCGATCAAGGAGAGCACCGACAACATCCGCCGCATCACCGACCTGCGCAACACGGTGGGCGACCGCTACCAGCTGTTCCTTGGCGTGGACGACCTGGCCTACGAAGGCCTGGCCTTGGGCTGCGACGGCCTGCTGGCCGGCGTGGGTTGTGCCTTCCCGCGCGAGACCGTCGCGCTGTACGACCTGATGAAGGCCGGCCAGTTCGCCGAGGCGCTCAAGCTCTACCAGTGGATGACGCCGATGCTGCACCTCGACGTGTCGACCAAGCTGGTGCAGAACCTCAAGCTCATCGACCTGCTGGTGGGCGTGGGCACCGAGCACATGCGCCGGCCGCGCCTGCCGCTCATCGGCGAGGAGCGCGCTTTCGTCGAGGCCGTCGTGAAGAAGGCGCTCGCCACGCGGCCTGCGCAGTATCAATCGGTTATGTAATAAGCCCCTCTTTTCATTGTCCCAACCTAGGAAGAAGCATGAAGTCAAAAGCAAACATGGTTTCGTTTCTCGGCCTCGTGGCCATCGCCATCGCGGGCCAGGCACAGGCACAGGAGCAGGTGGTCAAGATCGGTCACAGCGGTCCGCTCTCGGGCCCCAATGCCTTCGCGGGCAAGGACAATGAAAACGGCGTGCGCCTCGCCGTCGAGGAACTCAACGCTAAGAAGCTCAGCGTCGGCGGCAAGACGCTGAAGTTCGAGATGGTGTCGGAAGACGACCAGTGCGACGCCAAGACCGGCGTGAGCGTGGCGCAGAAGTTCGTCGACGACGGCGTCAAGTTCGTCATGGGCCCGTACTGCTCGGGCGTGGCCATTCCGGCGTCGCGCATCTACAGCGACGGCGGCACCATGGTCTCCACGGTGGGCACCAACCCGAAGGTCACGCAGGGTGGCTACAAGAACCTCTACCGCATCATCGCGAGCGACAACCAGATCGGCGGCGCCATGGCGGTCTACGCGGCCAAGGTGCTGAAGGTGACCAAGGTCGGCGTGATCGACGACCGCACCGCCTTCGGCCAGGGCCTCGCCGAAGAGTTCACCAAGGAAGCGAAGAAGCAGGGCCTGACCGTGGTCGGCCAGGAGTTCACCACCGACAAGGCCGTGGACTTCACCGCCATCCTGACCAACATGAAGGCCAAGGCGCCCGAGGCCATCTTCTTTGGCGGCTATGCACCGCAGGCCGCGCCCATGGCGCGCCAGATGAAGCAGCTGGCCGTACCCGGCAAGCTGCTGGGCGGCGACACCGTGTGCAGCCCGGCCACCGGCAAGCTCGGCGGCGACGCGGTCAACGACCTCGTGTTCTGCGCGCAGGGCGGCTCCATCCTCGAGAAGGCGCAGAGCGGCCCGGCTTTCAAGGAGAAGTTCAAGAAGCGCTTCAACGTCGATCCCGACGCGTACGCTGCTTCGTACTACGACCAGGTGCTGCTCATCGGCGAGTCGATGAAGAAGGCCAACTCCATCGACCCCGACAAGGTGGGCGCCGAGCTCTACAAGACCACCTACAAGGGCGTGGCCGCAACCTATTCGTACGACGACAAGGGCAACATGAAGCAGGCGCCCATCACCGTCTTCACTTTCAAGAACGCGGCGCCCGTTCCCCTCGCCAGCTACTGATCGGACCCAGCCACATGCAACGCATCCAGGTCATCGATTCGCACACGGGCGGCGAGCCCACGCGCCTTGTGATCGGCGGGTTTCCCGATCTGGGCGGCGGCAGCATGGCCGAGCGCCGTGCGCTGCTGGCCGAGCGGCACGACAAGTGGCGCGCGGCGGCCGTGCTGGAGCCGCGCGGCAGCGACGTGGTGGTGGGGGCGCTGCTTTGCGAGCCCGTGTCTCCGGATGCGGCTGCCGGCGTGGTCTTCTTCAACAACGCCGGCTACATCGGCATGTGCGGCCACGGCACCATCGGGCTGGTCGCGAGCCTTGCGCACATGGGACGCATCGGCGTGGGCGAGCACCGGATCGAGACGCCCGTCGGCACGGTCACGACCACGCTGCACGAAGACGGCTCGGTGAGCGTGCGCAACGTGCCGGCCTACCGGCATCTGCACCAGGTGGCGGTCGAGCTGCCGAGCCATGGCACCGTGCGCGGCGACGTGGCCTGGGGCGGCAACTGGTTCTTCCTGGTGAGCGAGCACGGCCAGCGCGTGGCGAGCGACAACCTCGCGGCGCTGACCGGCTACACCTCTGCCTTGCGTCGTGCACTGGCGGCGCAAGGCATCACCGGCGCGGATGGTGCGGAGATCGATCACGTCGAACTCTTTGCCAACGACAGCGAAGGCGCGGACAGCCGCAACTTCGTGCTGTGCCCCGGCAATGCCTACGACCGCTCGCCTTGCGGCACCGGCACCAGCGCCAAGATCGCCTGCCTCGCCGCCGACGGCAAGCTCGCACCGGGCGAAGTGTGGACGCAGGCCAGCGTGATCGGCAGCCGCTTCGAGGCCAGCTACGAGATAGCGGATGGCAAGGTCATTCCCACGCTGCGCGGCCGCGCATACATCAGCGCCGAAGCCACGCTCCTGATCGAAGAAGACGATCCCTTCGGCTGGGGCATCCGGCTCTGACATCGGGCGGCATGGACGCGGATGTCATCGTCATCGGCGCCGGCATCGTCGGCGCGGCATGCGCGCAGGCGCTCGCACAGGCGGGGCGCAGGGTGTTGGTGCTCGATGCGAGCATCGGCGGTGCCACCGGCGCGGGCATGGGCCACCTCGTGGTGATGGACGACAACGCGGCAGAGCTCGAACTGAGCCGCCATTCAGTCGCGCAGTGGCGCGAGCTGGCGCCGCGCATGAGCGACGACTGCGCGTACAGCGCCTGCGGCACGCTCTGGATCGCCGCGAACGACGAAGAGATGGCGGAGGCCGAGCGCAAGCAGCAGCGGCTGCGCGCGCATGGCATCGACAGCCGGCTGCTCGGTGCGCGCGAACTGGCGACCGCCGAGCCCGCCTTGCGCAAGGGGCTGTCGGGCGCGCTCGAAGTGCCGGGCGACGGCATCCTCTATGCGCCGAATGCCGCGCGCTGGCTGCTCACCCAGAACACGGAATCGATCCGCGTCGAGCACGCGAAGGTCGAGGCCATCGAAGACGACGGCACGTTGCGGCTCGCCGACGGCAGCCGCCGCACAGCGCCGCAGATCGTGCTGGCCAACGGCATCCAGGCGACGGCGCTGTGCCCCGAACTCCCGATTCGCCCGAAGAAGGGCCATTTGCTGATCACCGACCGCTATCCGGGCACCGTGCATCACCAACTGGTCGAACTCGGCTACGTGACCAGCGCGCACCACAGTGACGGCGATTCGGTCGCCTTCAACGTGCAGCCACGGCCCACGGGGCAGCTGCTGGTCGGCTCGTCGCGCCAGTTCGACACGACCGACCCGGCGGTCGAGGCGCCGATGCTCGCGCGCATGCTCCAGCGCACGCTGGACTACCTGCCCGGGCTCGCGAACCTCAACGCGGTGCGCTCGTGGACCGGCATGCGCGCGGCATCGCCCGACGGGCTTCCGCTGCTGGGCAAGCACCCGTGGCGCGAGAAGCTCTGGCTCGCTGTCGGACATGAAGGGCTCGGTGTGACCACTGCGCCGGGCAGCGCGCATCTGCTTGCTGCCTTGATGACCGGTGCGACCCCCGACTTCGATGCGGCGCCCTACGCGCCGCGCAGCCTCCGGGATATCGCATGAGCGGCCACACCCTGTTGAACATCGACGGCCATCTGGTGCGCGTGAAGGCGGGCAGCTCGGTCGCTGCCGCGCTGCGCGTTGCCGGCGGCATGGGCGTGGCGCGCACCTCGGTCTCGGGCCAGCCGCGCGCGCCGTTCTGCGGCATGGGCGTCTGCCAGGAATGCCGCGTGCTGGTCGATGGCCGGCGCAGGCTCGCGTGCCAGACGGTCTGCATCGAAGGCATGCGCGTGGAGACGACGGAATGACGACCGGCATGGCACAGGAAGATTGCGACGTGCTCGTCGTCGGTGCAGGCCCGGCCGGCATGGCCGCCGCGGTGGCGGCTGCGCCCAGCGGCGCATCGATCGTCGTGATCGACGACAACCCCGCGCCCGGCGGACAGATCTGGCGCGACGGCCCCGGCGCGGCATTGCCGCCTGCGGCGCGCAAGTGGCGCGATGCGCTCGAGCGCCATGCCAACATCCGCGTGCGCAGCGGCACGCGCGTCGTCGCCGCGCCCTCGCCCAGGGAACTGCTGCTCGAAGACGCCGAGCGCGCCACGCGCATGCGGTGGCGCAAGCTCATTCTCTGCACCGGTGCACGCGAACTTCTGCTGCCCTTCCCCGGATGGACGCTGCCCGGCGTGACCGGCGCGGGCGGCCTGCAGGCGCTCGTCAAGGCGGGCATGCCGGTCGAGGGCGAACGCATCGTCATCGCGGGCAGCGGGCCTCTGCTGCTTGCCGCTGCAGCCACTGCGCGCGCAGCCGGCGCGAAGGTGCTGCGCATCGCGGAGCAGGCGTCGTTCGCCTCGGTCGCGCGCTTCGGCGCCAGCCTCGCGCGCTGGCCCGGCAAGGCCGCGCAGGCAGTGACGCTGGCCGATCCGCAGTACCGCACTTCGTCGCGCATCATTGCGGCGCAGGGCATGGAGCGCGTCGAGTCGGTTCAGCTGCGGCAAGGCGGCAAGGAGACCGAGATTGCCTGCGACCGCATCGCCTGCGGCTTCGGCCTCACACCCAATACGCAGCTCGGCCAGCTGCTCGGCTGCGCGCTGAAGGCCCAAGCCCTGTGGGTCGATGCCCTGCAAGCCACCAGCGTCCCCGGCATCCATGCAGCCGGCGAATGCACCGGCTTCGGCGGCAGCGAACGCGCATTGGCGCAGGGCACGATCGCAGGCCATGCGGCCGTCGGCAACGAACGCGCAGCCAAGGCGCACGAAGGCGAACGCGCCCGCTGGAACGCCTTCGCCGCGCAGCTGCACCGCAGCTTCGCGCTGGCGCCAGCTATCAAGACGATGCCGCAGCCCGACACGCTCGTGTGCCGCTGCGAAGACGTTCCCTTCTCCGCGCTGGCAGGCTGCAGCGGCTGGACCGACGCCAAGCTGCACCGCCGCTGCGGCATGGGCGCCTGCCAGGGCCGCGTCTGCGGCGACGCGGCGCATTTCCTCTTCGGATGGACGCCGCCCGCGCCGCGCCCGCCGCTGTCGCCGGCCCGCATCTCGACGCTCGCAGGCCTGGCGAACGACGGCGATCCCCGACAATGACGCCGCCTCCGCAGAACAAGACCATGCCCGCCCCGACGACCGCCTCCCGCCCCCCGCCCAAGCGTCGCGCCGCCGACCTGGCCTACGATGCCATCGAGACGCTGCTGTCGACCATGCAGCTGCAGCCCGGAAGTCAGGTCGTCGAGGCCGAACTCGCCGAGCGCACGGGGCTCGGCCGCACACCGGTGCGCGAGGCGCTGATGCGCATGGTGTCCATCGGCCTCATCGTGCAGCAACCGCGCCGCGGGCTGCTCGTGTCGGCCATCGACCTGGCCGACCACCTCGACGTGATTCAGACCCGGCGCGTGCTCGAACGGCTGATCGCCGCCTGCTCGGCGCGCCGGGCCACCGCGCAGCAGCGCACCGACATCGTCCGCTGTGCCCGGACCATGGTCGACGCCGCGGCACGCGGCGACCTCACCGGCTACATGCGCGCCGACCATGCGCTGGACCTCGTCAACCACCAGGCGAGCCACAACGACTCGGCAGTGAGGGCGGTGATCCCGCCGATCGTGCAGTGCCGCCGCTTCTGGTACGCCTATCAGCACGAAGGCGAGATCGTCGAAGGCGCCAACGCGCACCTCGAACTGGCGCAGGGCATCGCGACCGGCGACGAAGCCGCCGCCATCGCGGGCGCCGAGCGGCTGATGGACTACCTCGAAGTCTTCGCGCGCAAGATCATCGACAAGTAGGCCGAAGGGCCTCCGGGGAATTCCGCGTGCCCCGCCGCGGGCAGCGGCGCATACTGGCCCGCATGGCCGCCGCTCCCCGCGCCCAACCCGAAGAATTCTTCACCGCCGAAGAATGGCAGTCGCTCACTGCGCGTTCTTCGTGGAAGGGCCTGTGGCTGGTGCTGCATTGCTGGGCCGTGATCGGCGCCGCCATGCTGGTGGGCATCGTGTGGCCGTGGACCCTTCCGCTCGTGGTGCCGGTCGTGGGTGCGCGGCAGTTGGGGCTGTTCATTCTCATGCATGACGCAGCGCACGCGGGGCTGCACAGCAACCGCAAGATCAACGACTGGGTGGGCTATTGGCTGTGCTCGTCGACGCTGCGCGACTACCGGCCGTACCACCTGCAGCACCACCGCTTCGTGCAGCAGACCGAAGACCCGGACCTCGTGCTGTCGGCGCCCTTCCCGGTCACGCGGGCTTCGATGTGGCGCAAGGTGGTGCGCGACCTGAGCGGACAGACCTTCTACAAGCAGCGCTTCGGGCATGTCGCCGAAGGCATTCGCAAGCGTGCGCCGGGCGAGTCGGCTTTGAGGGTGCTCGGCCGGGAGATTGCGAAAGACAAGCGCTTCCTCATCGCCAACGCCCTCGGCTTCCTCGCATTTGCGCTCGCCGGCTTCTGGTGGGCATGGCTGCTGATGTGGCTGCTGCCCATGGCCACCTGGCTGCCGCTCGTGAGCCGCGTGCGCAACATCGCCGAGCATGCGCTCGTGGCGCAGAACGAGGCCGACCCGCTGCGCCAGGCCCGCACTACGCACGCCGGCTGGCTCGAACGCATCCTGGTGGCGCCCTACTGGGTCAACTACCACTGCGAGCATCACATGTTCACCAATCTGCCTTGCTGGGCCTTGCCGAAGGCGCATCGCCTGCTGCAGCGGCGGGGAGCGATCGCGCGGATGGAAGTGCAGCCCGGCTACCTGAGCCTGCTGAAGCGCGCGACCTCGCCCTCGGCTCAGCCGGCCTGACGCGCAGGCGGCACGGCCCGCACCACAGGCTGCGCCCTGCGCTGGCTGAGCCAGATGCTCGCAATGACGATGACGATCCCCGTCACCTGCCACGCCGACAGCGTCTGCCCCAGCAGCGCCCAGCCCAGGATCACCGCCGTCACGGGACTCAGGAAAGCCAGCGGCGCGATCGCCGAGGGCTCCAGCCGCGCCACGCCGCGGAACCACACGATGTAGGTCAGCGCGGCGCCCACGAGGCCGAGCCAGCCGAAGCCGATCCAGTTCTGCGCCGTCAGCGCGGGCAGCGGCGGCTCCAGCAGCAGCGCCACCGGCAACAGCAGCAGGCCGCCAGCGGTGAGCTGCCACGCCGTGAAGGTGAGCGCCGACACCGGTGGCTGCCAGCGCCGGCTCAGCACCGTGCCGAAGGCCATCGACACCGCGGCGGCAATGGCCGCGGCAATGCCGATGGCGTCGAGCGCCGCGTTCGGCGTGAGCACCAGCAGCGCCACCCCGCCGATGCCGACGATTGCCGCCCCCACCGACAGCGCGCGCACCGGCGAGCCCAGGAAGGCGCTCGCGAGAAACACCACCAGCAGTGGCTGCACCGAAGTGATCGTCGCGGCCACGCCGCCCGGCAGCCGGTACGCCGCAAGGAACAGCATGGCCCAGAGGATCGAGAAGTTCAGCGCGCCGAGCAAGAAGATGCGGCCCCACCACGCCCGCCCAGGCAACTGCCGCACGATCAGGAGCAGCAGCAGGCCCGCGGGCAGCGCGCGCAGCAACGCGACCGTCAGCGGGTAGTTCGCGGGCAGCAGTTCGGTGGTGACGATGTAGGTGCTGCCCCAGATGGCGGGCGCTGTCGCGGTGAGGAGGATGTCGGCGGTGCGGCTGGTCATGCTTGCGCTACATCAGTCGTCGGCCGGCTCGGGCTCGGGTGCGCCCCAGCCCAGCAGCTCGGCCAGCCGCTGCACGATCCACATGGCCTCGGCCGTCGACACGCCCGATTCGGGCGTCGCCAGTCCGGCGTGGATGCGCCGCAGGATCTCGCTTTCGACCGGCACCTCGGTGTGGTGCTGGATCTGCGCGTGGCCCACGAGATGGCAGGCGAGGTCTTCGCACATCTCGTAGCGCTCGCGCACCATGCCGATCGGCTCGCTCAGGCGCTGGCGCGCGTCGGTGTAGACCGCGAAGAACGAGGGCGGGATGAGGATCTGGTTGTCGTCGGACATCGCTTGCTTATAGCTGCCCCAACGACAAAACGCGCCCGTGGGCGCGTTCGTCGTGGCTCCGGGGAGCCAGCGGGGCTGGGTCAGCCGCCCTTCGTGGGGCGCTTGCCAGGGTTCTTCTTGCTGCGCGTTGCGGTGCCGCGTTCGAGGCTGACCTTCTGGCCGCCACCGGAGCGGGGCACGGTGTAGCCGGGCATCGGCGTCGGCTTGGGGGTGGCAACGCGTTCGGCTTCGGTACGGAATGTCTTGGGCATGAAAAGCTCGGGTAAAAGTGATGAATGTTCGACCTGCAATTAGGCCACAGCGGAAATTTCACATGCCAATAACCGAAACGGCCATTGGCGAAGCGATACGAGGTGCGCGAAGCCTGGGCAGCCTTAGATAAGCCGCACCTTGACCGACTTGCCCTTGACGCGGCCGCTCGAGAGTTTGCGCGCCGCTTCTTCTGCAATGGCGCGGTCCACCGCCACGTACGTCGAGAACTCGTTGACGTTGATCTTGCCGACCTGGTCCTTGGCATAGCCGCAGTCGCCGGTCAGCGCGCCCAGCACGTCGCCGGCGCGGATTTTTTCCTTGCGGCCGCCCACGATCTGCAGCGTGGCCATCGGCGGCTTCAGCGGCTCGCCCTTGCCCGGCGTGAGCTCGGCCAGTTCGTGCCATTCGGATTCGCGGCCCTGCAACTGCTCGATTTTTCCGACGCTGCCCATTTCGTTCATGCTGGCCAGGTTCAGCGCCAGGCCTTCCGAACCGCCCTGCTGGCCCACGCGGCCGGTGCGGCCGACGCGGTGGATGTGGATTTCGGAATCGGGCGTCACGTCGACGTTGATCACGGCTTCGAGGTGCGAGATGTCAAGACCGCGCGCCGCCACGTCGGTGGCGACGAGCACCGAGCAGCTGCGGTTGGCGAACTGCACCAGCACCTGATCGCGCTCGCGCTGCTCCAGCTCGCCGAACAGCGCCAGCGCGCTGAAGCCCTGCGCCTGCAACACCTCGACGAGGTCGCGGCACTGCTGCTTGGTGTTGCAGAAGGCCAGCGTGCTGACGGGGCGGAAATGGTCGAGCAGCAGGCTCACGGTGTGCAGCCGCTCGCTGTCCTTCACCTGGTACCAGCGCTGGCGGATCTTGCTGCCTTCATGCTGCGCCTGCACTGTGATCTGCTCGGGGTTCTTCATGAACTGCTGCGCGAGCCTGGCGATGCCTTCGGGGTACGTGGCCGAGAACAGCAGCGTCTGGCGGGCCGAAGGGCACTGGCGCGCCACCGTCACGATGTCGTCGAAGAAGCCCATGTCGAGCATGCGGTCGGCTTCGTCGAGCACCAGTGTGTTGAGCGCCTCGAGGTCGAGGTTCTGGCGCTCGAGGTGGTCCATGATGCGGCCCGGCGTGCCCACGACGATGTGCGCACCGTGCTCCAGGCTGGCGATCTGCCCCCGCAGCGCAACGCCGCCGCAGAGCGTGACCACCTTGATGTTTTCTTCGGCACGCGCCAGGCGGCGGATTTCGGTCGTGACCTGGTCGGCCAGCTCGCGCGTCGGGCACAGCACCATCGCCTGGATGGCGAAGCGGCGCGGGTTCAGGTTGGAAAGCAGCGCCAGCGCAAAGGCGGCGGTCTTGCCGCTGCCGGTCTTGGCCTGCGCGATCAGGTCCTTGCCGAGCAGCGCCGGCGGCAGCGCGGCGGCCTGGATGGCCGTCATCTGCGTGTAGCCGAGCTGGGTGAGGTTGGCCAGCATCTGGGGCGAGAGCGCCAGCGAGGCAAAGCCGTTGTCGGCTGGAGTGCCGCCGGCTGTGGGGTTGGGTGTGGTCATCGTGCAGCAGCCGGGAAGTGCAAAAAACAAAAGCCTTGCCGGCGCCCTTTGCGGGCGCCGCAAGGCCTTTCGTCCCTCGCGGATCAGCGGCGGGGGGAGTTGTTGCCGCCGGTGGTCGGCGGCGGGCCGCGACGTTCCAGGTGACGGAAGGTGATACGGCCCTTGGTCAGGTCGTAGGGCGAGAGTTCGAGCGACACCTTGTCACCCGCCAGGATGCGGATGTGGTGCTTGCGCATCTTGCCGCCGCTGTAGGCGATCAGCTGATGGCCGTTGTCCAGCGTGACGCGGTAGCGCGAGTCGGGCAGGACTTCGGTCACTGCGCCGTTCATTTCGATCAGTTCTTCCTTGGGCATATGTGGTTACCTCTGACTCGTTCGATGTTTGTTGGAGATGGAATTGGGCGTAATTGTTTCAGCCCGCGCACGGAAGCGCGAGAGGGGCCTTCTTCGAAACCTGGGGGGCGCGTTCGCGCACCCAGCCGAGGCCTTGGTCGATGGCGTAGCCGACGGCGGCGGCATGGCTGGCAAAGCGCGGCGTGAAGCGCATCACGCGGTCGTGCATGCCGCTGCCGTGGCCGGAGCGGATCGAGACCGAAGCGGCGTACTTGCCGTCGTCCTGATGTCGGATGAGCGGGGAAACAAGGTACTTGCCCACCGCGATACTGTGTTGAATGATGTCCATGAAGCCTTGGCACAGCGCGCAGATGCAAAGCGCGAAATGCCTGAAAAATAATTGAAAACGGGCGTGGGCCGGCCGGAATGGCGCGGCGGACGCGCTATTCGCTTCAACAGGAACGAAGGCAGTGGTGGCAATCATGGGCGCCCGGTCTGGCGCTCCAACACACTGTGAAGCCGACTGAAAGTGAGGGGGGCCTGAAAAATCCAAGGGACAGTGCAGGTCAGCCGGCAATATGACGAAGTGCTTCGTCGTGGTATCGAAACGAACCCGCCATTATAGCTTGCAGGGCATGACAGTTGCTTGTCTTTAAAACAACGGTCTCATGAAAAAGGCCCCGAAGGGCCGTTGTTCTAGCACTATTTGCTATCAAAACCGTAGTTTGACGAGGCGCTGCGGGCCACGCTTGGACCGCGCAACAGCAGCATCAGCCCCGTGAACTGGCAGGCCGCCCCCACCCAGCCCACCGCGCCGACGCCGGCCAGTTCGATCGCCATGCCGCCCAGTGCCGAGCCGGCCGCAATGCCTAGGTAGATCGCTGACGCGTTGAGCGACAGCGTCATCGGCGCGCGCTCCGGCGCCAGCCGGATCAGCCGCACCGCCTGCGCCGGGCCAAACCCCCAGCCCGCGAAGCCCCACAGCGCCGACAGCCCCACGATCAGCGGGAGCGCCAAACCGCGCGGCAGCATCTGCGCCGAGAACGAGAGCCCACCCAGGATCAGCACCAGCATCAGCGCGAAGCCCTGCGCCATGCGATCGGCGCCGAAGCGGTCGGTGGCCCAGCCCCCGGCCGCGGTGCCGATGGCTGCCGCCACGCCGATGGCGAAGAACACCGCGCTCGCGCCTTCGGCGCCAAAGCCCAGCGTTTCCGAGAGGAACAGTGCAATGTAGGTGTAGAAGCTGAAGCCGCCCGTGGCCCACAGCATGCTGATCAGCAGTGCCGGCAGCACGCCCGGCTCGCGGGCCACGGCAAAGGCCGGCGCGCGCCTTGCAGCCACCGGGGCCTGCGCTAGCTGGCGCGGCAGCCCGAGGGCGAGGCCCAAGGTGGCAAGCGCCGCAGCCGCCGCGATCAGCAGGTAGGCCGTGCGCCAGCCGCCCCAGCCGGCGATCCACGCACCCAGCGGCACGCCCAGCGCCACCGCCACCGTGCCGCCGCCGGTCACGATGGCCAGCGCCCGGCCGCGCAGCGCGGGCGACACCATCGCGGCCGCCACCGCGCTCGCGGTCGGCAGGAACACGCCAGCCACCAGCCCCAGCGCGACCCTCGCGAATGCCAGCTGCGCAAAGCCATGCGCCATCGATGCCGCCAGCGTCAGCGCCGAGAAAGCCGCGAGGCTGGCGATCAGCAGCGGCCGGCGACCGAAGCGCGCCAGCAGAGCCGCCATCACCGGCGAGCCGATCGCATAGCTCAGCGCGAACAGCAGCACCAACTGCCCGGCCCGCGCGGCGCTGACCTGCAGGTCGGCCGCCAGCACCGGCAGCAGCCCCGCGACCATGAAGCTTTCGGTGCCGATGGCGAAGGCGCCCAGCGCGAGCCAGCCCAGGCTCAGGGGCAGGCGTTCAGGCGGTTGCGAGGTCGGGAGATCGGTGCCGTTCATGAGGAACTCCGTTGAAGCTGTGTTCGAGGCCTCCAGAGTACGTTTGCAATTGGCTCTTCAAAAGAACCACAATTGACGAAGTTCATGGAGCCACTTTTCGAACTCGCCATCCGCCTGCCGGGCGCCGGCTCGCGCGAACTGCTGCGCGAGGTACACCGCTAGCTGCGCGGCGCCATCCTCGACGGCCGGCTGCAGCCCGGCGCGCGCCTGCCCGCCACGCGCGCGCTGGCGCAGCGGCTGGGCGTGTCGCGCAACACCATGCTCGCGGCCTACGATCTGCTGCTGAGCGAGGGCTACCTGCTGGCGCGCCCCGGCGCAGGCACATACGTGGCCGACACGCTGCCGGCCTCCCGGCGCGGCCGCGCCACCAAAGCCTCGACAGCCCGGCGCGACCCCCGTCTGGTGCCGCTCACCCTTCCGGGCGCCGACCTCGCACCCACGCTGCAGCCATTGCCAGCGCGCGACGACTTCCGCGTCGGACTGCCCGACGTGAGCGCCTTTCCCTTCGACATCTGGCGCCGCCTGAGCGACCGCACGCTGCGCCGCGTCGCACGCCAGACCGCCGACTACGCCGACCCGCAGGGCCAGGGCGCGCTGCGCGAGGCCATCGCGAAGCACGTGTCGTTCACCCGCGCCGTCGGCTGCACCGCCGGCGACATCGTGGTCACGGCCGGCGCGCAGCAGGCCTTCGGGCTGCTCGCGCGCATCCTCGTCGTACCGGGGCGCACGGTGGTCGCGGTCGAGCAGCTGTTCTATCCCTCGCTGCGCGAAGCCATGCTGGCCGCTGGCGCGAAAGTGGTGACTGTGCCGACCGACGACGAAGGAATGTGCGTGGACCGCATTCCGACCGAGGCCCGCGTGGTCTGCGTGACCCCCTCGCACCAATTCCCCACTGGCGTGGCGATGTCGCCGCCGCGCCGTGCCGCCCTATTGGCTTTCGCGCGGGCGCGCAACGCGGTCGTCATCGAGGACGACTACGACGGCGAATTCCGCTTCGCCGGCCGCCCGCTCGATGCGCTGCAGACCCTCGACCGCGCCGAGTCGGTCTTCTACATCGGCACCTTTTCCAAGAGCCTGTTCCCCGCGTTGCGGCTGGGCTTCGTGGTGGCGCCGCCCTGGGCCCGCGCGGCGCTGGTGCGCGCGCGCGAACTGGCCGACTGGCACGGCCCGGTGCTGGGCCAGGAGGCCCTGGCCGCCTTCATCGCCGAAGGGCACCTGGCGCGCCACATCCGCAAGATGCGCAAGCTCTACGGCGCACGGCGCACCGCATTGCTCGAGGCGCTGGCACGCCACGGTGCGGGCCGGCTCGAAGTGATTCGTTCGGACGCCGGCCTGCACCTGTCGGCCCGGCTGCACGGCGGTACGCGCGCCGATGCGGTGGTGGAGCGCGCCGCCGCGGCCGGCATTACGCTGCCGCCGCTCTCGCGTTTTGCGCTCGATCCGCACGCGCCCGGCGTGGCCAACGGCCTCGCCTTCGGCTACGGGCTGATCGCCGAGCAGCAGATCGACGGCGCGATCCGTCGGCTGGTCGCGTTGCTCTGACGGTCAGGTCAGCCGATCCCGAGCATCCGCCTGTTGGCCGCCACGTCCACCCCGCCCGCCGCGAAGTCGTCGAACGCCCGGTCCGCCACGTGGATGATGTGGTCGGCGATGAACTTCGCGCCTTCGCGCGCGCCGTCTTCCGGGTGCTTGATGCAGCACTCCCACTCCAGCACCGCCCAGCCCGGAAAGTCGTACTGCGCCATCTTCGAGAAGATGGCCTTGAAGTTCACCTGCCCATCGCCCAGCGAGCGAAAGCGCCCGGCCCGGTTAATCCAGCTCTGGAAACCGCCATACACGCCCTGCTTGCCGGTCGGATTGAACTCGGCGTCCTTCACGTGGAAGATCTTGATGCGCTCGTGGTAGTGGTCGATGTACGCCAGGTAGTCGAGCTGCTGCAGCATGAAGTGGCTCGGGTCGTACAGCAGGCAGGCGCGCGGGTGGTTGTTCACGCGCTCCAAAAACATCTCGTAGCTCACGCCGTCGTGCAGGTCTTCGCCGGGGTGGATCTCATAGCCCACGTCCACGCCCACGGCGTCGAAGGCGTCGAGGATCGGCCGCCAGCGGCGCGCCAGCTCGTCGAAGGCTTCCTCGATGAGCCCCGGCGGGCGCGGCGGCCACGAATAGAGATACGGCCATGCCAGCGCACCCGAGAAGGTCGCGTGCGCCGTGAGGCCCAGATTGGCCGAGGCCTTCGCCGCGAAGTGCAGCTGCTCGACCGCCCACTGCTGCCGCCGCACCGGGTCGCCGCGCACCTCGGGCGCCGCAAAGCCGTCGAAGCCCGCGTCGTAGGCCGGGTGCACCGCCACCAGCTGGCCCTGCAGGTGCGTCGAGAGTTCGGTGATCTCCAGGCCGTGCTTCGCCAGCGCGCCCTTCACCTCGTCGCAGTAGGTCTTGCTCTCGGCGGCGCGCCGGAGGTCGAACAGGCGCGCGTCCCAGCTCGGGATCTGCACGCCCTTGTAGCCCAGGCCGGCGGCCCAGCCGGCGATGCCGTCGAGCGTGTCGAACGGGGCGGTGTTTCCCGCGAACTGGGCCAGAAAAATGGCGGGGCCCTTGATGGTTTTCATCGGCTTGTCTTCCTTCTTCGTTGGGGCGGCGTTGAAAGCATACTTGGCGTGTCGTCCGACCCCGTGCGAGAGGCCAACGAGCCAAAATGGACTTTCCTTTCCGCATCCCTCGTCCGGTTCCCACTGACGACAGTCCCGCGATGACACAACCTGTTTCCGCCCGACTCAAGATCGGCCTGTCCGCCTGCTTCTCGCATGCCGACCCGGCCCGCTCGCTCTTCACCAACAAGACGCTGCAGTACGTCGAGCAGTCGATTGCGCACTGGCTCATGTCCGCCGGCGCGATGGTGGTGATGGTGCCCTGCCCCACCGGCGAAACCGCGCGCGGCGACACCAAGCTTTCACACTACGCAGAGTGGCTCGACGGCGTCGTGATGCACGGCGGTGCCGACGTCTGGCCCGGCAGCTACGGCGAGGTGCCGCTCAAGGATGCGTGGATCGGCGACCAGATCCGCGACCTCTACGACCTCGCGCTGGTCGAAGCCTTCGAGCAGGCCGGCAAGCCGATCTTCGGCGTGTGCCGCGGGCTGCAGCTCATCAACGTGGCCTTCGGCGGCACGCTCTACCAGGACATCGAGGCGCAGCATCCCGACGGCCTGCGCCACCGCGACCCGGTGACCTACGACCAGAACTTCCACGAGATCGAGCTGGTGCAGGGCACGCGGCTGTCCAAGCTCTTTCCGCAGGTGCAGAAGGCGCGCGTCAACAGCATCCACCACCAAGGCATCAAGGGGCTCGCGCCGGGCTTCGAGATCGAGGCCTGGAGCCTGCCCGACCGCGTGCCTGAGGCCATCCGCCGCCGGTCCGACAAGGGCCGCAGCTACATCGCCGCGACCCAGTGGCACCCCGAGTTCCACAAGTACGGCAGCACCGAGACGGTCGACGACAC
Source organism: Variovorax sp. Root411 (assembly GCF_001425205.1). GTDB lineage: Bacteria > Pseudomonadota > Gammaproteobacteria > Burkholderiales > Burkholderiaceae_C > Variovorax. Next base: position 302,542 of record NZ_LMDW01000015.1, on the reverse strand, counting down.
GCCGATCCTGCATGACTTTTTGTGGGCCTGCGCGACTGCCAGGGTCGCGCCCAAGACGTCGCCGGGGTCCGGCCCCGCCAAGATCCGCGACCGCGCGGCGCGAGTGCTGCGACAGGCGCTGCTGCGGCGCTGACGCGATCGGGAGAATGGCCGCCGGCCGGGCCTAGCGCCGGTCGGAGCGGTTCGTGCTGCCGCTGACGCCGGCATCGATGGTGCCGAACACCGTGACACCGCTGCCCGGCGATGCACGGGCGGAGCTGGACGATCCGGCCGAGCCCGTTCCGGCGCAGCCCGCCAGGAAGGCCCCCATCGCAAGGGCGAACACAGCAGCAATGAATGACTTCACGGAAAACTCCAGGAAAGGGAGGGACTGCAGACCACTATAGGCCGCAGCCCCAGCCGGCCTTGTAACAGCCCCGGCCCTTGCTGCGTTGCTACTCCGGCTTCGCGCCGGAGGCCTTCACCGCCGCGCCCCAGACGCCGATCTCGCTCGCCACGAAGCGGTCGAACTCGGGCCCGCTGGTGGGCGCGGGCTCCGAGCCGCGCTCGCGGATGAAGCGCGCCATCTGCTCGCTCTTCAGGATGTCCGTCACTTCGCGGCTGAGCCGCTCGACGATGTCGGGCGGCGTGCCGCGCGGCGCCATCAGGCCGAGCCAGCCCACGGCCTCGAAATTCGCGGTGCCCGCCACGCCGCTTTCGCGCACCGTGGGCACGTCGGGCAGTTGCGAGGAGCGCGTGGCCGAGGTCACGGCCAGCGCCACCGCCCTGCCCGACTTGATGTGCGGCAGCGCGGCCGTCACCGAGTCGACCATCAGCGGAATCTGGTTGCCCAGGAAGTCCGACTGCGCGGGCCCGCTGCCGCGGTACGGAATGTGCGTGATGAACACGTGCGCCGCCGACTTGTACATCTCGCCCGAAAGATGCTGCGTGCCGCCGATGCCGGCGCTCGCGTAGCTCAGACGTCCCGGCTCGGCCTTGGCGCGCGTGGTGAGGTCGGCCAGCGTGCGGATGCTGCTCTCGGGCGTGGCCAGGAACACCAGCGGCACCTTGGCGATCAGCGAGATGCCGACCAGGTCCTTGCGCGGGTCGAAGCCCGGCTTGGCATAGAGCGTCTGGTTCACCGCCATGGCGCTGCCGGCCACCACCAGCGTGTAGCCGTCGGGCTGCGAGCGCACCACGAACTCGGTGCCGATGTTGCTGCCGGCACCGGCCTTGTTGTCGACGATCACCGGCTGGCCCAGCCGCTTGCCGAGCTGTTCGGCGAGGGCGCGGGCGAAGATGTCGGTGGCCTGTCCCGGCGGGAAGGGCACGACCAGCTTGACGGGCTTCTCGGGCCAGTTCGCGGCTTGTGCGAGGCAGGCCGTGCCCAGCAGCATCGCTGCAGCCAAGTCGGCGACGAGATGTCGGCGCCGCATGGCTCAGGGCGCCGAAAGGTGCTTGCCCACGATGCCCGCGAGCTCGAACATCGTCACCTGGTCCTTGCCGAACACCGGCTTGAGCTTGGCGTCGGCATTGATCGCGCGCTTGTTGGCCGCGTCCTGCAGGCCGTTGGCCTTGATGTAGTCCCACAGCTTCTTGATGACCTCGGTGCGCGCCACCGGTTCGGCGCCGATCACCGCGGCCAGCGAGTCGCTGGGCTTCAGGCCCGCGCCGGGCTTGCGCGGCGCGGCTACCTTCTTCGCTGCCGGGGCCTTCTTCGCGGCGGGCGTCTTCTTCGCCGCCACCTTCTTGGCCGCGGGCGCGGCCTTGCCGAAGGTCTTGCGCGGCGGGAACTTGCTGCCGCCCTCGCGCGGCGCGAACTCGAAGGTCACCTTGCCCTCTTCGGCGTTCCAGGTCAGGAAGGCCTTGAAGGCGCGGCGCGTGCGCATGCTCACGAACTTGTCGAGCAGGTCGGTCTTGCCGGTGGCGAGCAGCTTTTCCATCTGCGCGCGCTCCACCGGCTGTTGCAGGATGATCTTGCCGGTCTTGAAGGTGCAGCTCGGCGTGGGTTGCGCGTTGGTCGGCACCGACTTCTCGCAGACGTAGTTGCTGCCGTGCTCGAACACCGGCGCGCCGCAGACCGGGCATGGGCCCACGGTGTCCTGCTCGCTGAAGTCGACGATCTCGCCGGTGTCGCCGTTCTTGTCGTCGCCGAAGTCGAACTCCAGCTTCCAGTTCTTCGCTTCCTCGTCGTACTTGATGACGATCTCGGAGGTGAAGGGCCAGCCGGCCTTGGAGCGGAAGCCTTCCAGCGGGCCGATGTGCTTGTCGTGCAGCAGCGCCTCGGCCTCGGCCACCTCGAAGGTGCGCCCGGCCGGCGACTTGCCGAACGAGAAGCCGCAGGCGTCTTCGCCCGTGCCGCTCTTGCCGACGCAGCCGTAGCGGCGGTAGTTTTCCTTCACCACGCCGCCGCAGTTGGGGCACGGCGTCTGCAGGGTCGCGTAGTCGCCCGGCACGGTGTCGCGGTCGTATTCCTTCGCCTTCTTGACGATGTGCTCCGTCATCTCGGCGATCTCGCGCATGAAGGCATCGCGGCTCAGCGCGCCCTTTTCCATCTGCGCGAGCTTGTATTCCCATTCGCCCGTGAGTTCGGCCTTGGAGAGTTCTTCCACGCCCAGGCCGCGCAGCAGCGTCATGAGCTGGAAGGCCTTGGCCGTCGGGATCAGCTCGCGGCCTTCGCGCAGCATGTACTTCTCGGTGATCAGGCCTTCGATGGTGGCCGCGCGCGTGGCTGGCGTGCCGAGGCCCTTCTCCTGCATGGCCTCGCGAAGTTCGTCGTCGTCGATGGTCTTGCCTGCGCCTTCCATCGCGCCGAGCAGCGTGGCTTCGGAGTAGCGCGCCGGCGGGCGCGTCTTCAGGCCCTTGGTGTCGACCGACTCGGCCTTCACGATCTCGCCCGGCTTCACCGGCACGAGGCGCTTGCCATCCTTGTCGTCTTCCTTCTCGTCGTCCTGCGCTTCCTTGCCGTAGATGGCGAGCCAGCCCGGCTTCACCAGCACCTTGCCGTCGGTGCGGAAGGGATACTTCTTGCCGCCCTGCTCCACCGTGCTGATGCGCGTGGTCACCTGGTATTCGGCGCTCGGGAAGAACACCGACATGAAGCGGCGCACCACGAAGTCGTAGAGCTTCTGCTCGGCATCGCTCAGGCCGCTGGGCGCCTGCAGGGTCGGGATGATCGCGAAGTGATCCGACACCTTGGCGTTGTCGAAGATGCGCTTGTTCGGCTTCACGTAGTTGCCGTCGACCGCCTGCTGGGCGAACGGCGCCAGGTGCTTCATGCCGCTGTTGGCGAGCATGCCCATGGTCTGCTTGACGACGGGCAGATAGTCTTCCGGCAGCGCGCGCGAATCGGTACGCGGGTAGGTCAGCGCCTTGTGGCGTTCGTACAGACTCTGCGCCAGCGCCAGCGTGGTCTTGGCGCTGAAGCCGAAGCGGCCGTTGGCCTCGCGCTGCAGCGAGGTCAGGTCGAACAGCATCGGCGAGGCCTGCGTGGTGGGCTTGCTTTCTTCCGTCACCGTGGCGGGCTTGCCGCGCGAGGCGTCGGCGATGGCGCGGGCTTCCTGCTCGTGCCAGACGCGGTCCGCCCGTTGTTCAGGGTCCGGTTCTCCATTCGGGAGAAGCGGCGCATTCGCCTTCTTCCAGTCGGGGTTGAACCACTTGCCCGGGTAGTCGCCGGCCTCGGCCGCGAAGCTGCCGTGGATTTCCCAATACTCGCGCGAGACGAACTTGCGGATCTGCTCCTCGCGCTCCACCACCACCGACAGCGTCGGCGTCTGCACGCGGCCCACGGTCGTGAGGAAGAAGCCGCCGTCGCGCGAATTGAATGCGGTCATGGCGCGCGTGCCATTGATGCCCACCAGCCAGTCGGCCTCCGAGCGCGAGCGCGCGGCGTCGGCCAGGCCCTGCATCTGCTTCTCGGTGCGCAGCGCGTCGAAGCCGTCGCGAATGGCCTGCGGCGTCATCGACTGCAGCCACAGGCGCTTGACCGGCTTGCCCAGCGGGCTCTTGCCGCCGGCGTATTGCTCGATCAGCCGGAAGATCAGCTCGCCCTCGCGCCCCGCGTCGCAGGCGTTGATCAGTTGCGTCACGTCCTTGCGCTTGGCCTGCTTGACCACGGCGTTCAGGCGCGTCTTCGTCTTGTCGACCGGCTTCAGGTCGAAGTGCGGCGGAATCACAGGCAGATTGGCAAAGCTCCACTTGCCGCGCTTCACGTCGAATTCCTCGGGCGCCTGGATCTCGACCAGATGGCCCACGGCGCTGGTCACGACGTAGCTGTCGTTCTCGAAATGCTCGTCGTGCTTGTCGAATTTCCCTGCCACCGGCGTGAGGGCGCGGACGATGTCCTGTGCCACCGACGGCTTTTCTGCGATTACCAAAGTCTTTGTCATCTAAGGGCTCTCTATACTCTGCGGCTTCCCGCGTGTGCACACGCGCACACGCGCATGTGTGCATATTCAAACTAACAGACTTCCGGCGATGCCTTCCAAATCCCCACTTTCCGCCGGCCGCCGCATCCAGATGCGGCGCTCGGATGTCCACGGCAACGGTGTCTTCGCCGTGCAGGACCTGGCCGAAGGCGAGACGCTGATCGAATACAAGGGCGAGGTCATCAGCTGGAAAGAGGCGCTGCGCCGCCATCCGCACGACCCGGCCCAGCCGAACCACACCTTCTACTTCCACATCGACGACGGGCGTGTGATCGACGGCAACGTCAAGGGCAACGACGCGCGCTGGATCAATCACTCGTGCGAACCGAATTGCGAAGCGGACGAAGTCGATGGGCGCGTTTATATCAAGGCGCTGCGAAACATCTCTGCAGGCGAAGAACTCAACTACGACTACGGCCTGATCATCGACGAGCCGTACACGCCGAAACTCCTGTCCGAATTTCCCTGCTGGTGCGGCTCGGAGGAGTGCCGCGGCACGCTGCTGACGCCCAAGGATGAGGACGAACAGAAGAAAAAGAAGAAGAAGGCCAAGAAGAAGGCTGAAAAGAAAAAAGCCGAGAAGAAAGAAGCCAAGAAAGCGGAAAAGAAAGCCGACAAGAAGGCGGAAAAGAAGTCCGCGAAGAAAGACAAGTCCGACAAGGACTGACCATGAGCAGCAGCACAACGGCCGACTGGTTCGAAGACCGGATCGCCGCGGCGGTCACGCCGCTGCTGCCCGGCTTCACGGTCGAGGCCGTGGCCGAAATCGATTCCACCAACACCGAGCTGATGCGCCGCGCGCGCGCCGGCCGCGTCGAGCCCGTGCTGCTCGTGGCCGAGCGCCAGACTGCGGGGCGCGGCCGCCTCGGGCGGCCCTGGCAGAGCGCGCAGCAGAACGAAGAGCCCGCGTCGCTGACCTTCTCTCTCGGCCTGCCGCTCGCGCCGGCCGACTGGTCGGGCCTGTCGCTGGCCGTCGGCGTTGCCGTGGCCGAAAGCCTCGACCCCTTGGGCGCGCACAAGATCGGCCTCAAGTGGCCCAACGACGTGTGGGTCGGCGACTGCAAGCTGGCCGGCATCCTCATCGAGACCGCGCTGCCGTCCACCGGCCGGCCGGATGCGTCGCGCTACCTCGTGATCGGCATCGGCATCAACATCGGCGCGCGCGAAGCCGGCGGCATGCGCACGCCGCCGGCCTGGCTGCGCCAGTGGCGCCCCGAGGCCACTGCGCCCGAGGTGCTGCACGAACTGGCCGAGCCGCTGGTGCGCAGCGTGCTCGACTTCGAAGCCCGGGGCTTCGCGCCGTTCGCCGAGCGCTTTGCCGCACGCGACGTGCTGCGCGGCCGCGAAGTGGCGCTCAGCGACGGCACCGCCGGGCTGTGCGAAGGCGTGGCCTGGGGCGGCGAGCTGCAGGTGCGCACCGACGCCGGCCTGCAGCTGGTCTCCAGCGACGAAGTTAGCGTTCGCCCTCGCGGCATGGGGTTCTGATCCGCATGAAGCTGCGCCTGCTGCTCGTCGTTCTGCTGATTGCCAACGCCGGCTATTTCCTTTGGGCGCGCGGCGATCTCGCCGGCTTCGGCCTGGCTCCCGCTGCGCTCAGTGAGCGCGAGCCGCAGCGCGTGGCGCGACAGATCCACCCCGAGTGGCTGCAGATCCGCAAGGAAGCGAGAACCGGGGCGCCGACGCCCTGATCCAGCGGGTCAGGAGGGCGTCTCGCTCTCGAAGCGCACCGTGAACAGCGCGCCCGGCGGCTGCTTGCCGGGATGCGCATCCTCCAGCTTCACCTGCGCGCGGTGCTGGTTCGCGATCTCCAGCACGATCGGAAGTCCCAGCCCCGAGCCGTCGGCTTCGTTGCCGAGCACGCGGTAGAAGGGCTCGAACACCAGCTCGCGGTCGCTCTCGGCGATGCCGGGGCCGTTGTCTTCCACCTGCAGCAGCAGCACGTGGCCGAAGGGGTCGGCCAGCACGCGCACGGTGATCAGGCCCGGGCGCTGCGGCGTCGAGGGCGTGTAGTTGATCGCGTTGTCGACGAGGTTGCGCACCAGTTCCTTCAGCAGCGTCGCGTTGCCGTCGAACACCACACCGGGCGCCCCGGCCTCGGCGCCGTCGTAGCCCAGGTCGATGCGCTTCTCGATAGCGCGCGGGACGGCCTCGCGCACCACCTCGATGGTGAGCCGCGCCAGGTCGCAGGGCTGGTGGTGCGCGTTGGCGCTGTTGCCCTCGGCGCGGGCCAGCGAGAGCAGTTGGTTCACGGTGTGCGTGGCGCGCTTGCTCGCACGGCCGATCTGCTTGAGCGACTGCTTCAGCTCGTCGGCATTGGCACCTTCGCGCTGCGCCAGGTCGGCCTGCATGCGCAGGCCCGCCAGCGGTGTCTTCAGCTGGTGCGCCGCGTCGGCCAGGAAGCGCTTCTGCGTGCCGATCGAATCGTTGAGCTTGTCCAGCAACTCGTTCACCGAGGACACCAGCGGCACCACTTCCTGCGGCACCGACGATTCGTCGAGCGGGCTCAGGTCGCCCGGGCGCCGCTCGCGGATGCGCGCCTCCACCACCGACAGCGGCTTGATGCCGCGCACCAGCGCCAGCCAGATCAGCAGCACCGCCAGTGGCAGGATCGCGAACTGCGGCAGCAGCACGCCCTTGATGATCTCGGCCGCAAGCACCGACTGCTTCTCGCGCGTCTCGGCCAGCTGCAGCAGCGAGGGCGGTACATCCTCGTCGCCGCTGGCGATCCACAGGGAGGCCACGCGCACCGGCTTGCCGTGCACGTCGCTGTTGTGCAGGAACACCTGGCCGGGCGGCAGCGGCTCGTCGAGCCCGGGCAGCGGAATGTCGCGCTCGCCGCTCAGCAGCGTGTCGTGCCCGTCGAACAGCTGGTAGTACACGTGGCCGGTGTCGTCGGCCCGCAGGATCTCGCGCGCCGACTGCGACAGCACGAACTGCGTGTGTCCCTCTTTCACCGTCACCAGCTCGGCCAGGGCCTTCACGTTGTGTTCGAGCGCACGGTCGAAGGGCGCGTTGGCAATGCCCTGCGCCACCAGCCACGTAACGCCGATGCTCACCGGCACCAGCAACAGCAGCGGCGTGAGCATCCAGTCGAGGATCTCGCCGAACAGGGAGCGCTGCGCGCGCTGGAAAAGCTTCACCGGGCTCGCCCCCAGGCTTCGCGCTTGGCAAGGGGCATCAGGGCTGGATCTTCTCGAGGCAGTAGCCCAGCCCGCGCACCGTCGCGATGCGCACGGGGCCCTTTTCGATCTTCTTGCGCAGGCGGTGGATGTAGACCTCGATGGCGTTGAGGCTCACCTCCTCGCCCCATTCGCACAGGCGGTCGACCAACTGGTCCTTGCTCACCAGCCGGCCGGCGCGCTGCAGCAGCACTTCGAGCAGGCCGAGTTCGCGCGCCGACAGCTCGATCATCTTGCCGTCGATGGTCGCCACGCGGCCGGCCTGGTCGTAGACCAGCGGGCCGTGGCGGATCGTGTTGCTGGTGGTGCCCATGCCGCGCCGGGTGAGGGCGCGCACGCGCGCCTCGAGCTCCTGCAGGCTGAAGGGCTTGGCCATGTAGTCGTCGGCGCCGTGGTCCAGGCCCTTGACGCGTTCTTCCACGCTGTCGGCCGCCGTGAGCACCAGCACCGGCAGCTGCGAGCCGCGCGCGCGCAGGCGCTTGAGGATCTCGATGCCGTGCAGGCTGGGCAACCCGAGATCGAGGATCAGCAGGTCGAACTCGTCGTGGGTCATGAGGGCGGTGTCGGCCTGCGAGCCGTTCGCCACGTGGTCGACCGCCGCGCCCGAGGTGCGCAGGCTGCGCAGCAGGGCATCGGCCAGCACCTGGTCGTCTTCGGCAATCAGAATCCGCATGAGCCACCTCCGGCCGGTTCGGGCGCCGCGCCGGCGCCGCGTTCACATATGTCTCTTCGCCGAGTCTAGCCCGCCGTATAGGCTTCGAGTCCGATGGTTACCACGGTGGCAATGTCGTTTCCCACGCTGCCGCGGAACTCGCCTTCGGCCTGCGTCACCGCACTGCGGAAGGCGTCGAGCCAGGCCAGGCCATCGGCGGTGAACAGCACGCGCCGTGCCCGCGCGTCGAGCGGATCGGGGCCGCGCGTCACCAGCCCCCAGGCCTCGCACTGGTCGACCAGCGCGCCCATCGCCTGCTTGGTCATGCCGGCGCGCTCTGCCAGCTCGGTCAGGCGCGAGCCTTCGCGCGCCAGATGGCGCGTGATGTGGATGTGCGCCGCACTCACCTGCGCACGCGCGGCGAGGTTCGACAGGGCCAGCGGCACGCCGACGTCATGTGCCATCAGCTCCAGCACACGCTCGTCGAAGCGGCGCATCGCGTGGCCCAGCAGGCGGCCCAGGTGGGTCTGGCGCCAAGCGTCGGCGGCGGGAAAAACAGAGTCGGACATGCCCGCAAATGGTAAGGCAAACTGACCAAAAAATGGGTTTACTCAAATCCATGAACCCCTACACTACTGTTCAAGCATCCAGCCTGTAATTAAAAGCAGATGGATTGAAACCCAACACAAACCGTTGATATTCAAGGAGTTTCCACATGGACGCAGTCGTCAAAGGCGCAAGCATCTCGGTCGCCAACAGTGAAAAGGCCAAGGCCCTCCAGGCCGCACTGGCCCAGATCGAAAAGCAGTTCGGCAAGGGCACGATCATGCGGCTCGGCGAAGGCGAGGCGCTGGAAGACATCCAGGTGGTCTCCACCGGCTCGCTGGGCCTGGACATCGCGCTGGGCGTCGGCGGCCTGCCGCGCGGCCGCGTCATCGAGATCTACGGCCCTGAATCGTCGGGCAAGACCACGCTCACGCTGCAGGTCATCGCCGCCATGCAGAAGCAGGCCGGCACCTGCGCCTTCGTCGATGCCGAGCACGCGCTTGACGTGCAGTACGCCCAGAAGCTCGGCGTGAACCTGTCCGACCTGCTCATCAGCCAGCCCGACACCGGCGAGCAGGCGCTCGAAATCGTCGATTCGCTGGTGCGCTCGGGCGCCGTCGACCTGATCGTCATCGACTCCGTCGCCGCGCTCACGCCCAAGGCCGAAATCGAAGGCGAAATGGGCGACTCGCTGCCCGGCCTGCAGGCCCGCCTCATGAGCCAGGCACTGCGCAAGCTCACCGCCACCATCAAGAAGACCAACTGCATGGTCATCTTCATCAACCAGATCCGCATGAAGATCGGCGTGATGTTCGGCTCGCCCGAAACCACCACCGGCGGCAACGCGCTGAAGTTCTACGCCTCGGTGCGCCTGGACATCCGCCGCATCGGCACCATCAAGAAGGGCGACGAGGCCATCGGCAACGAAACCAAGGTGAAGGTGGTGAAGAACAAGGTGTCGCCGCCGTTCAAGACAGCCGAGTTCGACATCCTGTTCGGCGAGGGCATCAGCCGCGAAGGCGAAATCATCGACATGGGCGTGACCGCCAAGATCGTCGACAAGTCGGGCGCCTGGTACGCCTACAACGGCGAGAAGATCGGCCAGGGCCGAGACAACGCCCGCGAGTTCCTGCGCGAGAACCCCGAGCTGTCGCGCGAGATCGAGAACAAGGTGCGCGAGTCGCTGGGCATCCCGCTGCTGGCCGCCGATGCCGGCGCAGAACCCGAAAAGGCCGAGAAGCCCGCCAAGGCGCCCAAGGCCGACAAGGCGGCAGCGGAGTAAGTTCTCGAAAGCGGCCTTTCGCGGGCCGCGCGAGCGACCCCTCGAATGGCATTCGGCGCCCCCTCCCTCAAAGGCCGCGCACTGCGCCTGCTGAGCCAGCGCGAGCATTCGCGCGCAGAGTTGGAGCGCAAGCTGGCCAGGCATGAAGAAGAGCCCGGCACGCTGGCGAAGGCGCTCGACGAACTGGCCGCGAAGGACTTCATCAGCGAACCGCGCGTGGTGGCCTCGGTGCTGAACCAGCGCGCGGCCCGCTCGGGCGCACTGCGGGTCAAGCAGGAACTGCAGGCCAAGGGCATCACGCCCGAGGCCATTGCAGAAGCGGTGGCCGGCTTGCAAGACACGGAAGTCGAGCGCGCCACCGCCCTGTGGCGCCGCCGCTTCGACGCCCCACCCGCCGATGCGAAGGAGCGGGCGAAGCAGATGCGATTCCTGATGGCGCGGGGCTTTTCAGGTGCCGTCGTGTCGAAGGTGCTCAGGAGCGATTTCGATGAAACCGGCGAATGACGCTGCGCAATCTTCCCGAGGGCTGAATCAGTTCGCTTCGGGCGCGTCGTCGAGCGAGGGCATCTCGTTCTTGTGCGCGGCGATGTCGCGCACGTTCTTCTGTACCGCGACGGCACCGAACAGGCTCAGCAGGAATGCCATGGCGTAGAAGCCCTTCTCGCTGGCAGCCAGCGTGGCATTGAAAAGGCCGACCGCAAGCAGGGCGACCGACAGCAGCAGCGAGATCCAGCAAAGGCCGTAGTAGATGCCGGTCACGGTCATGCCTTCGAGGCGGTCGCGCACGGTCTTCTGCAGCGACACGGCGGAGAACAGGCCGTACATCAGGATGGTGAAGTAGTAGCCCTTCTCGTTGAGCTGCATGGAGGCGTTCCACAGCCCGATCAGGTAGACGATGGCGCCGATGAGCAGTGCGGCCCAGGAAGCGGCAACGAATGCCGCAGTCGGCTTCTGGAATTTGATGGCCATGGAATCCTCCTCGTGTAATTGGGTGCGCGATTATGGTGTGGAGTGCCAATGGCATGATCCGCCGCGCGCCGGCAGCTCGCGCAGCAACCAACAACAAGGACCGGCCGTCAACTTTCGGAGGAGCTTTTCCGTGTCATCTGAGCCCATCGGCCAGCCGTCTCTCGTTCGCACCGGCGCCAAGGCCGGCCTTTCCTTCGCCGGCTCCGTGATCAAGGGCAGTCTTCTCGGCCTGATCCTGGGCGGAGGCGTTTTCTTCTTCTATCTGGGCCAACTGCACGGGCCGGGCAACACGGCGGCGCGTGCGGGCGGGGCTGGCGCCATCCTCGCGCTCGTCACTTCGCCGCCGCTGCTGGTCGCGGTTCTGTTGCTGCTGTTCGTGGCGGTCTACGCGATGCTCGGCGTGCAGCAGGGCCGCGCGCGTGCAATGCAGCACCTGGTCGCGGCGCGAGGGGAGGCCGTGTCGCAGCTGCTCGGTGGCGCGATTGCCGGGCGCATCGAGGCGATGCCGCGTGCCCACGGCACCCTGCAGCGCGCGGCCGAATGGCTGTCGGTCGATGCCTTGGCCAAGCAGCTCGCGCCCCTGCTGGGCGAGGGCAGGGCGGTGCGTTCGGTGGTGGCCTTCGTGCTCGACCGGCTGCCGCTGAGCGAGATGCTGGCCGAGTGGCAGCAAAGCCGCGCCGAGCATGGCGAGCCGCCGGTGGGCGAGGGCGCTGCGCAGGACCCGGCCCTGCGTGCCTTGCTCGCGCGCCGCATCCACGAGACGCTGCAGGACATGGCGACGCCCTCGCGCAAGCCGCTGTACATCGCGCTGGGCGCGCACGCGGCGCTGCTGGGCGTCGGACTCTGGCTGGTGAACTGACGAGGAGGCGCGGCGCTCAGAGCGCCAGCATCAGCTTCAGGTTCTGCACTGCGGCGCCGCTGGCGCCCTTGCCGAGGTTGTCGAGGCGGGCGATCACCACGGCATGGCGGTGGTCTTCGTTCGGGAACACGCGGATCTCGAGCTCGTTGGTGTCGTTGAGCGCCAAGGCCTCGAGCTTGCCGTCCTCGGTCGGCGGCAGCACCTTCACGAATTTCTCGGGCGTGTTGCTGCGCGCGTAGTGCGCGGCCAGTGCGTCCTGCAGGTCGCCGGCCTTCGGCTTGCCTGGCAGCAGGTCGAGGTGCAGCGGCAGTTGCACCAGCATGCCCTGCTTGAAGTTGCCCACCGACGGAATGAAGACCGGCCGGCGGGTGAGGCCGGTGTAGATCATGATTTCAGGGATGTGCTTGTGCTTCAGGCCCAGCGCGTAGGTCTCGAACGGCGGGGCCTCGCCCTTTTCGTAGGCCTCGATCATGGTCCGGCCGCCGCCCGAGTAACCGCTCACCGAGGGCAGCGAGATCGGGAAATCGGCTGGCAGGATGCCTGCGTCGACTAGCGGACGCACCATGGCGATGGCGCCGGTGGCGTAGCAGCCAGGGTTGCCGACGCGATCGGCCTTGGCCACGGCCTGCCAGTGGCCTTCCACCAGTTCTGGAAAGCCGAACACCCAGCCCGGGGCGATGCGGTGCGCCGTGGAGGCGTCGATGATCTTGGGCTTCTTGCCGGGCAGCTGGTCGATCAGCGCGACCGATTCGCGCGCCGCGTCGTCGTGCAGGCACAGCACGACCAGGTCGACACCGGCCATCAGGTCGCGCTTGGCGTTGGCGTCTTTTCGCAGCTCGGGTGCGATGCTCACGAGTTCGATCTGCGGCATCGCCTGGAGCCGTTCGCGAATCTGCAGGCCGGTGGTACCGGCTTCGCCGTCGATGAAAACCTTGGCCATGATGGAGTGTGCTCGGGTGGCTAGAAGAAAGTACGTATTGACCGCAAACCCGCGTACGGTATTGGTGCGGCGCACCATGATACAGTCCGCGGTTGTTCGCCGCCCCCAGCCGTCAGGCTGCCGTCGCCCGCGAGCAACAGAGCCAACGAAGCCTCAGACCCCAGATCTCCTGTTCTCAACCTCCTCCTTCCGAGAGACATCCCTCATGAAGATTCACGAGTACCAAGGCAAGGAAATCCTTGCCAAGTTCGGCGTGCCGGTGCCGCGCGGCATCCCGGCCTACACGGTCCAGGAGGCGGTGGAAGCCGCCCAGAAACTTGGAGGCCCGGTCTGGGTCGTCAAGGCCCAGATCCACGCGGGTGGCCGCGGCAAGGGCGGCGGCGTCAAGGTCGCCAAGACCATCGAAGACGTCAAGCGGATCGCCGGCGAAATCCTCGGCATGCAGCTCAAGACGCACCAGACCGGCCCCGAAGGCCAGAAGGTCCGCCGCCTGTACATCGAAGACGGCGCCGACATCAACAAGGAATACTACATTTCGGCCGTGACCGACCGCGCCACCCAGAAGGTGGCGTTCATCGCTTCGAGCGAAGGCGGCATGGACATCGAGGAAGTGGCCCACTCCTCGCCCGAGAAGATCATCACCGTGTTCGCAGACCCCGAAAAGGGCCTCACCGACGAACAGGCCAAGCAGATCGCCGACGGCATCGGCATGCCGGCCGATTCGACCGCGCAAACGGTCGACATCCTCAAGAAGCTCTACACCTGCTACATGGAGACGGACGCCTCGCTGGTCGAGATCAACCCGCTCAACCGTGACAGCAAGGGCAAGGTCATGGCGCTGGACGCCAAGTTCAACTTCGACAGCAACGCGCTGTTCCGCCACCCCGAAATCGTGGCCCTGCGCGACCTCGACGAAGAAGACGCGGCCGAAGTCGAAGCCTCGAAGTTCGACCTCGCCTACATCAGCCTCGACGGCAACATCGGCTGCCTGGTGAACGGTGCCGGCCTGGCCATGGCCACCATGGACACCATCAAGCTGTTCGGCGGCGAGCCGGCCAACTTCCTGGACGTGGGCGGCGGCGCCACCCCCGAGAAGGTCACCGAAGCCTTCAAGATCATGCTGAAGAACAAGAACGTGGAAGCCATCCTCGTGAACATCTTCGGCGGCATCATGAAGTGCGACACCATCGCCACCGGCGTGATCGCAGCCTGCAAGGCCGTGAACCTGCAAGTGCCGCTGGTCGTGCGCATGAAGGGCACCAACGAAGTCGAAGGCAAGAAACTGCTGGCCGATTCGGGCCTGCCGATCATCAGCGCCGACACCATGGCGGACGCGGCCCAGAAGGTCGTCGCAGCAGTCAAGAAGGCCTAAGGAACAAGTCATGTCGATCTACATCAACAAAGACACCAAAGTCATCACGCAAGGCATTACCGGCAAGACCGGCCAGTTCCACACGGAAAAGTGCCAGGAATACGCGAACGGCAAGAACGCCTTCGTGGCGGGCGTGAACCCGAAGAAGGCCGGCGAGTCGATCTTCAACATCCCGATCTTCGGTTCGGTGAAGGAAGCCGCTTCGCAAACCGGCGCCACCGTGTCGGTGATCTACGTGCCGCCGGCAGGCGCCGCGGCCGCCATCTGGGAAGCCGTCGAGGCCGACCTGGACCTGGCGATCTGCATCACCGAAGGCATTCCGGTTCGCGACATGCTCGAAGTGCGCAACAAGATGAAGGCCAAGGAAGCGGCCGGCGGCAAGAAGACCTTGCTGCTGGGCCCGAACTGCCCCGGCCTGATCACGCCCGACGAAATCAAGATCGGCATCATGCCCGGCCACATCCACCGCAAGGGCCGCATCGGCGTGGTCTCGCGCTCGGGCACGCTGACGTACGAAGCCGTGGCTCAATTGACCGAAATCGGCCTGGGCCAATCGTCGGCAGTCGGCATCGGCGGTGACCCGATCAATGGCCTCAAGCACATCGACGTGATGAAGGCCTTCAACGACGATCCGGACACCGACGCGGTCATCATGATCGGCGAAATCGGCGGCCCCGACGAAGCCGATGCGGCTCGTTGGTGCAAGGAACACATGAAGAAGCCGGTCGTCGGCTTCATCGCCGGTGTCACCGCCCCTCCCGGCAAGCGCATGGGCCACGCCGGTGCGCTGATCTCGGGCGGTGCCGACACGGCCGATGCCAAGCTCGCCATCATGGAAGAATGCGGCTTCACCGTGACGCGCAACTTCTCGGAACTGGCCAAGCTGCTCAAGGCACAGCTCTAAGAGACGGCCCCGCGACACCGGCCGCAGAGCCGGGTCATGAGAGGACCACGCAGAAACAGAAAAGCGCCCGCACTCGATTGCGGGCGCTTTTTTCAAATAAAACACAGTGGGATCAGAGACATGGAAATTCTTCAAAGCACAGACTTCTGGCTCGGTCTGCTCAAGATCGTCTGGATCAACATCATCCTGTCGGGAGACAACGCGGTGGTGATTGCCATGGCGGCGCGGTCGTTACCGCCCGCACAGCAGAAAAAGGCCGTGCTCTTCGGCTCGGGCGCGGCCGTGGTGCTGCGTATCGTGCTCACGGTGGTGGCGGCCAAGCTGCTCGCGCTGCCTTACCTGCAGATCATCGGCGGCCTGCTGCTGCTGTGGATCGGCCTGCAGCTGCTGAGCGAAGACGATGATGGCGAAGGAGAAAGCAAGGAATACGGCAGCATGATGGCCGCCGTGCGCACCATCCTGCTGGCCGACCTGGTGATGAGCCTGGACAACGTGATTGCCGTCGCGGCCGCCGCGCAGGGCAGCATGGTCCTGCTGGTCCTCGGCCTGGCGATCAGCATTCCCTTGGTGATTTTCGGCAGCACGCTCATGATCAAGTTGATGGAACGCTTCCCGATCATCGTCATGCTGGGTGCGGCGCTGATCGGCTGGGTCGGCGGCGAAACCATCGTGCAGGACGCGATCCTGCGCGACACACTGGCGGCCAACCCCTGGCTGCACTACGCGGCGGCTGCCGCCGGTGCGGTGTTCGTCGTGGCCGGTGGCCGCTTGCTGCAACGGCGCGCACGTGCCGCTGCTCACTGAGTTTTCAAAAAGTCAGTACTGACAAACCATGGCGAGTGTCGGCGTTTCCCTGTTCTCCACTCGCCCTGCGCTGACCTGGGAGTTCGCCTCCCTGACCGACGTCGGCCGAACGCGTGCCCATAACGAGGACGCCGTGCACGTGGACCCCGCCCTCGGTCTGGCCCTCTTGGCCGACGGCATGGGCGGCTACAAGGGCGGCGAGGTGGCGAGCGCCATGGCTGTCTCCCTGATGCACGCCAGCTTCAGCCGCTGGTTCGCCCAGGCCGGGATGCAGGCGCCGGCCCGCGTGGTCCGGCGGGCGCTGCAGGCGGCCACGGACGAGGCCAACGGCTCGATCCTGCATGCCGGCACGACCAACCCCGAACTGCAGGGCATGGGAACGACCCTGGTGCTCGCGGCGTTCCGCCCGCAGCGCGTGGTGGTCGGCCACATCGGCGATTCGCGGTGCTACCGCGTGCGCAACAACAAGCTGGAACTGCTCACGCGCGACCACTCGCTGCGTCAGCAGCAGCTCGACGCCGGCGCCATCACCGCCGAGGAAGCCCTGAATTCGCCCACGCGCAACCTGGTGACCCGCGCCGTGGGCGTGGAGGCCCAAGTCTTGCTGGAGATGCACGAACACAGCGCAAGACCGGGCGATCTCTATATGCTTTGCTCCGACGGGCTCAGCGAGATGGTTTCGGACGAGCAGCTTTTCACGCTTCTAGGACACGATGTCGGGCTTCAGAAAAAAGTATCACTTTTGGTTTCAAATGCCAACGACAATGGCGGACGGGACAACATCTCGGTTGTCTTGGCCAGCGCGAGCGTTGCACAAGCGCCTCGCACGGCCAGGTAGCAGGCACAGGCGGCATCGCGCCGATACGCTTGCCGTCTTTCAAGCTTTGGACACCGGGGGTCGGCAATGCCGAGGATGATCATTTCGGTCGATGGCGTTGTCATCGGGCAAGTGGCGCTTGCCAAGGAGCGCACGACACTGGGACGCCGTGCCTACAACGACATCGTGATCGACAATCTGGCGGTCAGCGGCGAACACGCCGTGCTGCACATGAGCGGTGGCGATGTCGAAATTGAAGATCTCAACAGCACCAACGGCACCTACGTCAATGCGCTCGCCATCCAGAAGCAGGCGCTCAAGGACAACGATGTCGTCGAGGTCGGCGGCTGCCGCATCCATTTCCGCGCGCGCAGCAACCTGGCCGTCAGCGCCGGCTCGGTCCGCACCGCATCGGCCGAGCTCCCTTCGGGGACCATGCCTCTGTCGTCGGCCCCCACGGAATCGGGCGCCCTCGTCGAACTCGGCGTTCCGGTGCTGCGCGTGCTGTCCGGCGCCAACGAGGGGCAGGACGTCGCGCTGCAGAAGGTCGTCACCACCATCGGCAAGCCCGGTGTCGCGGTGGCGGTGGTCACGCGCCGGCGCATGGGCTACGTGGCCGCGGGTGTCGAAGGACGCGTCATGCTCAACGGCCAGCAGCTGGGGGCCGAGGCGGTCGCGCTGCAAGAGCAAGATGTGCTCGAGCTGGGCGGCGCCACGCGCATGCAGTTCGTGCGCATCTGAGCCGCTTTTTCTTCCGGCCTGCGGCGGCAAAGCCGGCACCGGTGCCGCACCGTGAGAGAACTGCGGCGTCACTGGCCGCGAATCGGCATCACATTGCTGCCGGTCCTGCTGGCGCTGGCGCATGCCACCGGCATCTGGCAGCTGAGCGCGCTCGAACGCCTTGACCGGCTGATCTACGACATCCGCCTGCGCGCCACCATGCCGGGCACCTTCGATGCGCGGATCGTGATCGTCGACGTCGACGACGCCAGCCTCGCACGCCAGGGGCAATGGCCCTGGGCACGCGACAAGATTGCCCGCCTCACCACCGAACTGATGGCCCGCCAGCAGGCCGCCGTGCTCGGTTTCGACGTCATGTTCCTCGAACCCGACCGCAGCTCCGGCCTCGACAGGCTGCGGGAAATCGCCGGCGGGCCGCTGGGCAAGATGCCGGGTCTGGCCGCCGAGGTCGAACGGCTTGCACCCTCGCTCGATCACGATGCCACGCTCGCCGCGGCGCTCGAGGGCCAGCGCGTGGCGCTGGGCTACTACTTCACGCGGACCGACACGCTGAGCGCCAAGGGACAGCTGCCTCCTGCCCCCTCGCTGCCGGAGGGAGCCTTCCCCCCGGGCGGCGTTTACGCCACCAACTGGAACGGCTTCGGAGCCAGCCTGCCGACGCTGGCGCAGGCCGCGCCCATTGCGGGTTTCCTGAATACGCTGGTCGGCGCCACCGGCGATGGCGTCATTCGCAGCGTGCCGCTCATCGCCCGCTACGAGGGCAACCAGGCGCAGCCGGGCTACTACGAGTCGCTCGGGCTCGCGGTCTACCGCCTCGCGAACGGATTGCCGCCCGTGCAGCCCGCCTTCGCGCCCGGCGGCACCAAGCCACAGCTCGAATCGCTGAGAGTGGGCCGCCTGCGCATTCCAGTCGACGCAACGGGCAGCATGCAAGTGCCGTTTCGGGGCCACGGCGGTGCGGACGGGGGATCGTTCCGCTATGTGCCCGCCGCCGACGTGCTCGAAGGCCGGCTCGGGCCGGGCGAACTGAAGGACAAGATCGTGCTCGTGGGCGCCACCGCCCCGGGCCTGCAAGACCTGCGCGCCACACCCGTCGAGGCCGCGTTTCCTGGCGTGGAAGTGCATGCCAACATCGTCTCCGGCCTGCTCGACCATCGGCTGCTCAGCGTGCCCGACTACGCCTCGGGCTACGAGGCGCTGCTGGTCGCCGCAACGGGGCTCGTGCTGGCCTTCGGGCTGTCGCTGCTGTCGGCGCCGCGTGCAGTGCTGCTGGCCGCCGGAGCGATCGCCGTGCTCATCGGCCTCAACACCTGGCTGTACGCGAGCCAGGGCCTCGTGCTGCCACTTGCATCGGCGCTGACGATGACGGCGCTTGCCTTCGCGCTCAACATGAGCTGGGGCTACTTCGTCGAATCGCGCGCTCGGCGCGGCCTGGTGCGGATCTTCGGCACCTACGTGCCGCCCCAGCTCGTCAACGAAATGATGGCGCAGCCCGACCGCTACAGCATGCGCGCCGAGAGCAAGCCCATGACCGTGATGTTCTGCGACATGCGCGACTTCACCCGCCTGTCGGAACAGATGGCGCCGGCCGAGCTGCAGGCCTTTCTCAACACCGTTTTCAGCCGGCTCACCAACGTCATCAGCGCCCACCGCGGCACCGTCGACAAATACATGGGCGACTGCGTCATGGCCTTCTGGGGCGCCCCCATCGACACGCCCGACCACGCCACCCTCGCCGTGCGCGCCGCGCTCGACATGGCTGAAGCCGTGCACGACATCAACCGCATCCACCGCGCCAGCGGCCGGCCCGAGATCAGCGTGGGCATCGGCATCAACAGCGGCGTGATGAGCGTGGGCGACATGGGCTCCACCGCGCGCCGCAGCTATACCGTGGTCGGCGATGCGGTCAATCTCGCATCCCGCCTCGAGGGCCTGAGCGGATACTACGGAATGGAGATCGTCGCCAGCGGCGCAACACGCGAGCTGGCGCCCGGCTACATCTGGCAGGAGCTCGACAGCGTGCTCGTCAAGGGCAAGGCACAAGCCGTTGCCGTTTTTACGCCCCTGGCCGCGCACACGCCTGAAGCGGCGAAAGAGACGCAGCCGTTGCTCGGCCGCTGGAGCGAAGTGCTCGCCGCCTACCGCCGGCAGGACTGGGCGGTGGGCCGAAACTTGCTGGCTCCCCTGCTCGCCGCGGACGCAAAAAAAGTCCTTTACCAGCTCTACGCCCAGCGTTTAGCCTCGATGGCGTTGCGCCCGCAAGACCCGGATTGGGACGGCGCAACCCGGTTCGAAACCAAATGACGGCAGACACATACGAGGGGTCTCTCACAATGCAGGTTCGTGTGCTGGGTTGCTCGGGCGCCATCGCCAAAGACTGCCGCACCACCTCGTTTCTGGTCGACACGGACCTGCTCGTCGATGCGGGCACCGGCGTCGGCGACCTCACGCTCGAAGAGATGGCCCGCATCGACGACGTCGTGCTCACCCACAGCCACCTCGATCACATCGCCGCCCTGCCTCTGATGCTCGACGCCGTCGGCGGCCGCCGCGCCCGACCCCTGCGCGTGCATGCGTTGCGCGCCACCATCGACGCGCTGCGCACACATGTGTTCAACAACGTCATCTGGCCGAATTTCGAGAGCATTCCCAGCGCCGAGGCGCCCTTCGTGAGCTTTCACGACATCGCGGTGGGGCAGAAGCTGCAGCTGGGGAGCCGCGAGCCCAAGCTCGTCGAGGTGCTGCCCGCGGTCCATACGGTGCCGGCCTGCGGCTTCGCCGTGCGGCGGGCCGACGGCGGCGCCCACTGGGTTTTCAGCGGCGACACCGAGCGCAACGCGCCGTTCTGGGAGCGCGTGAACGCTATCGACGTGGCGATGCTGGTGATTGAAACGGCCTTCAGCAGCCGGGAACAGGCGCTGGCCGAGCGCAGCCTGCATCTGTCGCCTGCGGTGCTGGCCGATGAGCTGGCGCATATCGAGCCGGGGAAGCAGTACCCCATTTACATCACGCATACCAAGCCTGCCGAAACGGACGAGATCATGAGCCAGATCGAGACGCTGGCGGTCGAGCAGGTGGCGGGGTTGGCGCAGCGGGATATACGGTGGTTGAAGGCGGGTGGGGTGCTGACCTTCTGACTTTGGTGGCGCACGGACATGACAAAATTGTCATCATGTGTAGCATCTTGAAGCAAGTTGTGTCACATGGTGTAACGCTGAAGTGCGCGAAGGTGACGGGTTCGGTCAGCTGGGAGCCCCGCGAACGGGTGGCATGGATGCTGCGGAAGATACCTCGCTCCGGGCAGGTTCCCGGGCGTAACAACCAACCAACCTGGAGTTAGTGAATGAACCGTCGTTCCATCGCACGTAACGTGCAAAAGGGTTTCACCCTTATCGAATTGATGATCGTTGTGGCGATCATCGGTATTCTGGCCGCCGTGGCTCTACCTGCCTATCAGGACTACACCATTCGTGCGAAACTTTCGGAACTGATCTTGTCGGCATCTTCTTGCCGCACGAGTATTACGGAAACCGTGCAGAGCACGGTGGGCAGCACTCTCCCCGCAGCAGGCGAGTGGGGTTGCGAAGCATCTACTGCTGCCAGCAAATACGTCGCATCGATCGTGACTGACAATACGGGTTTGATTACGATCACTGCGGCCACTGCCGCCGATCTGAAGGATGCCTCTGGCAAAAAGGTCACTATGCGCCCCATGGCAAACGCCACAACTGCGCTGGCCAATACCGACGTTCAAAAGACCATTTACGGCTGGCGTTGCGGAAACACTGGCGACGGCACCGATGTTCCGGCGAAGTATCTTCCTGGATCCTGCCGCGGCCAATTCTAAAAATGCTGAGCTCCGCTTCGTGGAGCAAGTTTGAAATTGCGTCGAAAATGATAAAAGGCCCCTCTTGGGGCCTTTTTTAATTTATCCTTTAAATAAAACTATGCGCAATCGACTTTCGATCGGGCACTGGATTTCGTTGTGCGCACTGAATCTGGTTTTTTGTTATCTTGCTGGTAAAGATTACAATTGGGATCTACTAAATTATCACTTCTATGGCCCCGCTTTGCTATTGGGTAATCGTTGGAATCAAGATTACTTTGCGGGCAGCATTCAATCCTATTTGAATCCGATTGCCTACGTCCCATTTTACTTGATGGTTAAATGGGGTTGGCCTGCGCTACTCATTGGGTTGATACTTTCTGCCTTTCATTTTCTGAATGTGGTTATTGTTGGAGGCATTGCAGAAAAGCTATTATCTAAACAAGCCGAAGACAGTCGAGCGCTAATTTACGTAATATGCTTGCTGGCAATGGTTGCCCCGCCATATTTGCAGGCGAACGGTTCGTCGTTTAATGATCCGTTTGGTTCCATCTTCATCTTGTTGGGCCTCCGTGTTTTAGTGCATGGCGATTCTCGCATCGAACGACAGGCTGTCCTCGTTGGGTTTTGTTCAGGGATTGCAACTGGAATAAAATTGACAAATGCTATTTTTGCAATTGCATTTGCGGTTCTCTTTGTGGCCCGTGCTGTTTTTGAGCGTCGTGTTTCGTTTGTTTCTCTCGTAAGGCAATTTGGCTTTTACGCGGTGGCCGCAGCGACAGCTTTTTTGATCGTTCATGGATTTTGGTCTGTTCGCCTTTGGCAAGAATTTGGAAGTCCGGTCTTTCCATTTTTCAATGCAATATTCAGGGCTCCTGAATTTTCCTTTGTCAACAATCGCGACTTTCGCTTTCTCGGGAGCGGTTTGTCGGGACTCTTTTTCCTGCCATTCGACATGCTGCGCGTGCAAAGTTGGATCTACAGTGAAGCTGTGTCTCCGGACGTCCGCCCGTCAGCGCTTGTGCTACTTGCCGTAGCCGGTACATGCCTAGGCCTATGGCGCTCGCGCAGATTGCTCAAGGGCAGTTCGCAAGTTTCGGCACACAACACTTTGTCGGCGCGCCAAGGCGCAATTTGGACGCCTGCATTAACCATAGTCGCCTTCGCGCTAGTGTCTTTCCTGCTTTGGGGCACGACGTCCCGTATTGGGCGGTATGCGTTTTCGCTGTGGCTTCTAGTGGGACCGCTGCTTGGGCTCGCTGCGGTTCACTTGGGCGGTATGAGGTTTGCGCGCATCACACTTGGAGTAGTGCTCTCTCTGCAGGTGTATATGCATCTCGTTCACGGAGCTTATCGATGGACACCGGTCGCATGGGAATCATCGTGGCTCAACTTTCAATTGCCCCGCGCAGTTACGGATCAACCCGCCGGGATAATTTCGACAGACACGTTATCGTTCTCGGCCATCGTTCCGTCATTGCATCCTGAATCGGGTATGGCAACGATCAACGGCATGCACACGGTGGCCAACGGCGCTGAAATGCCAGCGCGCTTAAATTCCTTGATTCAAAGGTACAACAGCAACTTGTACGTTCTCTATGCTATAGGGCAATTTAATGCTTCAGAGAAGACGCAAATTTCCGTTGCGCGCCTGAAAATCCTGAATGAAAAATTGGCGCCTTATGGGTTGAAGACCGAGCGGGAGCCGGCTTCGACCGCCTGCGAGTACGGGGGGTTACCTTTCAATAGGAAAATCCATAGCTGGTCGCCTGAGCCGAGCATCAATGAGGACTACGTATTTGCTTTCTGTAAGCTCGCAAAAACATCATCGATTGAAAAGGATGAAGCAGTAAAGAAGAGCCGTGCGAATGATGGGATATTCGATTTGATCGAAGACAAATGCCCTGAGGTATTTGCTCCAAAAAGAGTGGTCACAATTCACCATAATGATGAATATGTTCGCTCCTATTTCAATACGGCGTCCGGTTTATACACAGACCATGGAGCTCTTTATATGACTGGGTATAGAGTGCTCTTTCCCACCTACTTGGGGCAACTGAACGAAATTTTGGAGAAAGCCAAGTCAACGGATTTTGTATGTCCTTCACTGCCGACTCATCGCTATTTGGCAGACTGACCTAGAGCAGGCTGATGAAATACTCCCCGCCGAAGCGAGCCCTCCTCGTCGGCGGCGAGGAGGGCTTTCACAGGCGCGTCGGGCGGCGAATTCCGGATCCACTTTCGCTGATTGGTGAAGCGCTTTTGGGGAGGTGTGCCTCAGAGCGCTTGCGGACGGATTTGTCCCAGGGAGCGCATGCGCGTCAAGTTGTAGGCCGTCATCGTCAGCACGAACAAGTGGTCCACGCGCGTGAGGCCGCGCACCATCACCTGACGAATTCCTCCCACCGTCTTGGCCCAGCCGAAGCCCTGCTCGATGAGCTTGCGCTTTTGCTGCGACAGGGCGTAGCCCTCGCTGGCAGCAATGACATCGGGCACTGCCGAGCGCCGCCCAGACGTGTTCCGGGCCACGTGCGGGATCACTCCCATGTCCCGGCATGCATCGACGAACTCCTGCGCGTCATAGCCCTTGTCCGCGCCCAGCGTGATGCTGATCGTGTCATCGCGCGCCGCCTCGCAAGCCGCGTTGATCATGACCTTGGCCGCTTCCCGCTCGGCATAGCCATCGGCGTGGTGACCATGGCATTGGCAATCAGGCCATGGCGGTTGTCCGAGAGGGTATGGCCCATGTAGCGCAATTCACTGGCGGTCTTGCCCTTGCGATACAGCCGCGCATCGGCGTCGGTGCACGAGGCGTGGGTGTCATTGCTCCGGCTCTGGCCCTTGAAGCTGGTTGGGCTACTCGTGTCGGTGGTGGTGCCATCTCCACCCTTGTCATCGTCACTGCCGCCATCCTTGCATACGAAGCTGCGATGACTAGCCCATGCCTGGATGAGGGTGCCGTCGACACTGAAGTGCTCACCCGACAGCCAGCCCTTGCGATCCGCGGTCTCCACGATGTGGTTGAACAGTTCGATGACGGCGTCGTGCGCAATCAGTCGCTCGCGGTTCTTGGTGAAGACGCTGGGAACCCAGACCGCATCGTCCATGGCCAGGCCAATGAACCAGCGATACAGGAGGTTGTATTGGGTCTGCTCCATGAGTTGGCGCTCCGAGCGAACGCTGAAGAAGATCTGCAAGAGCATTGCGCGCAGCAGCTTCTCCGGCGCGATGCTGGGACGCTCGCCCTTGACGTTGGCCTCATACATGCCGGCGAACAGGCCGTCCATCTTGAGCAGAGCTTCATGGGCATCGTGCGGATCGGGCGCAGCGGGGCTCTTGTATGCCAAGCCAACGCCTTTTCGGACTATGCATCGTTGGTGCGAGATTTCGCGAAAGGCGTGGTTTAGTTCTCGTTCGCGAAATTCCGCCAATCTCGTCACTACTCAGTCGCGGACGTTGTACAAGTCGTATCTGTCGCGGGCTGGCAAGCTCGTGCTCGCCCCGTTTTTGCAATCACGACGATCCGTGTTTGCTGTGTCTTCGCAGTGCCCGAAATGTCGTTGCGTTCGATCTTCAATGTGGCCGACTGAAAAACCGACCCGCTGGTCTGGGTGTAGCCCGACGGGTTGAACATGATGTAAGCTGGGCTGTTCTGTGCGGTTCCTTGCCCCGTTGTCGAGAAGTAGCTGGCCAACGCGCCTTGCTGGACGATAAGGACGTCCGATCCGTCGAACTGCTGGTCGTTGTCGGTGTCGACAAAAACAGTCCAGCCCGTCGCCCAGTCGTTGCCCGTGCGGGGGACCACGACTGCCTGTCGGCCGCGCTTCATTGCCTCTCCCCGTGCGGCCCCCAGCGCAGCAACGAAAGAATTGGTCGCCGACGTGAGCTCTGAATTTCGCTGAAAGGCAACAAAGCTTGGTATGCCAATAACGAGCAATGTTGCAGCAATGGCGATCGTCACCATCAATTCAATGAGCGTGAAGCCGGCAGTCCGGCGTTGGCCAAGTGTCCTCATGGCCAGCACAGCCTGAACTTGGCATCCGTCGAGGCAAGGCTGCATGTCTTTACGCCGGTACTGGTCAGGCTGAGTGGTCCCACGGTGGCATCAGTGCGTGTTGGCGTTGCTGTGAGCTTGACGCACTCGGTGATCGGTTGGGTGCTCGAACACACATCTGCAGAAAGCCAGTACGCCGTATTTGCAGTGGTATCTCCTGAAAAAACCTTGAAGGTACCTGCCGCCGTAGCAGGGGTCGTGGTTCCCGAGATATTGTCAAATTTCAAATAGGTATTGCGCTGCGTCATGTATCGCTCCTGCTGCTGCATGAGTTCCAGCAGCGCGGTGCGTGCCTGTGTCCGTCTTCCTTTCAGCACTGAATCGGTGTATGCCGGATATGCAATGGCCGCCAGGATTCCGATGACAGCCACGACGATCATCAACTCGATCAGCGTGAAGCCACGCACCGACGCGCGTCTCTTGATGTTGGTCATATTCACGATCCGCGCTTCAGGTCCAGGTAGTTGTTGATCTGCCGCCAGCTCAGTCGTCCGGCAGTGATGATGACGCTCGTCTGCCCGGTGTTCCCCGGTCCACCCGCGGCGTTGCCGACACCGCCGGAGCCTTGAGCAATGGTCTGGCTGGTGATCTTCTTCTTGCGCCGGCCCGTGCTGTCGCTGATGCTCTCGATCGAGGAGGCCACTTCGATCACCAATGGCTGTCCCATGATGCCCACGGTCGATGCACTCCGGGTTCCACTACCGGTGTCCACGTCGACGATGTACGAATTGCCGCTGCCGCCGCTCACGCCGCAAGCGGCCGCGCCGCCCGAGGTGCCGGGAATCAGGCTGCCGAAGACCAGCGTGCTGCCCGTCAACAATGCCCCGCTGACCTGGCGTTCGGTGCTGAGGGCGTAGTCCATGTACCAACCCGAACTCACGGTCGACGACGTCGTGAGGTCGCTTGTGGCTCGGCCCCAGGTGAAGCTGGGCATGGTGATTGCGCCCGAAGAAGAGTCGATGCTGGCCGCCTTGAGGCGCGCGCGCCCGCTGATGGCCCCGCTGCCAATGGGCGTGGCATCGGCAACGGTGGTGCCGTCGTCGTACACCACGTAGAACGAGTTCTGTGCCGTCGATGACCGGTCGTCCGTTTCCAGATATTTGCCGGTGCCGAACGCCACCTGGATCGCGTTGACGTTGTTCGTCGCAGCCACCAGCGCGGGGGCCATGCTGATCGGCTGCACGTTGCCCGCGCTGTCCTTGGCAACGAAGAGCGGATAGGGCGCGTTGCTGCTGCTGGCATTCTTGAAGGCCGACAGGTTCGCCATGTTCCACTCGGAGGTGCCGTGGCTGCGGAAGTCGAGCTTCCACATGTTGCCGTGCAGGTCGCCCGCATAGATCTGCGCCACTTCACGGTTGCCGCCGGTCGCGATGGCCGCCTTGAAGTTCAGCACGCCGGTGGGTTTGGTAACGGCCAGCGTGGCGTTGAAGGGCAGCGCCACCTTGTAGTAGTTGCTGCCAAGGGTCCAGGCAGCCTCGGGCGCCTTCGACAGGTCGAGCAGGAACAACGCGGGATTCCCGGTGCTGTAGTTGTTGGCCGAGTTGACCTTCGTGTAGTTGTTGACGCCGCTCGCCACCACTGCAAACCACTTGTAGGTCGCCGTGGTGGCCGTCGGTGCGCTGGTGCGCATCTTGAGAATCTGCGGCTGGCCAACCACGAAGCCCATGTCCACGTCGTCGTCCTGCGTGAACTCCCACATCACGTTGCTTGCGCTGAAAGAAGTCGGGTCGGTCACGTCGAGCGCGAACACGCCGCGCCCGCCTGCGCCGGTGCCCGACACCAGCACCGTCTTCCAGTCGGCGGCGGTGCCGGCGGAGCCCACTTGCGCTTCTGCAACCACTGGGGGCCCATCGACATAGCTCTGGTGGTTCGACACGTAGTTCGCGTCGGTGAGCGCTGCCAGCTTGGGCGTCATCCAGCTCGGGATGTAGCCGAACAGTTCGTCGCCCGTGCCGGCGTTGAAGGCGTGCAGCATGCCGTCGTTGGCGCCCACGAACACGGCCGCGGTGCGGCTGAGGTTGGCCGTCCTGAACGCCGCGTACGTGCTGGAGTTGATGTTGTTGGCCGGTGCCCCCGAGTACACGACGCCCGAATTGATGATGTCGCCCAGCAGCTTGTTGTTGCGGCGCCGGAACGGCGATCCTTCCAGGGCGTTGCTGCCGCGCAGGTAGCTCACGCGGTCGGAGCCCAGCGCATCGGCGGTGGCCGAGGGCGTGATCTTGTTCAGGTCGGTTTGCTGGGCGGTGGTCAGCGAGCCCCACAGGAACGTACTGGCTTTGGGCACCGCGTTGCCTGGACGCCCGACGACGATGTTCCGCGAGGTTGCCGGCGCGGAAAGCTGGGACAGGCGCGACGAGGCAGACCAGGTGGCCGTAGGTGAAATGCTAACGCTGCCACTGGTGATCGTGATCGGCTGGGCCAGCAGGTCGCCGCTCCAGTCGCTGGTGTCGAAGGCACCTTGGTAGACCGAGTTGCTCGTCTGCAGCGACTTGGACTGCACCGCACTGCCGGCAATGCTGCGCGCGGAAGTGGAGGCCCGGCTGAAGATGCTGTCGAACGCGCTCAGCACGCTGCGCGCACTGCTCTGCAGGTAATAGGTGCTGGCCTCGCCCGTACGCACGCTGTCTTGCCAGACGTTGGCATCGACCGTGCCGTCTTGCCGCTTGAAGGGGTTGCCGAAGGTGTTGAAGGGCTTGCTACCGCTGTTCGCTGGATCCGATTCGAAGCCGCCGTACTTTGCCGATGTGAAGAACTGGTTGCGGTTGCGGCGGGTGGCGTCGTTGTTCTGGTCGCCGTATTCGTTCACGTCGAAGAAGAAGCTCTTCACGCGCAGGCCGGGGCGCTGCATGCTGGTCTGGGCAGTCCAGTCAGTGCCGCGGATGTCGTGCGTATGTGCCCAGTACGAGTAACCGATGATCGCTTCGCCGCGTGGATTGGTGTTGGTGCTGGGGTTGCCGGTGGTGTGCTGCTGGACTTTCTGCCCGTCGAGATAGGTGGTGTCCACGCCTTTCTCGAAGTTCTGGGCCGCGGTCGTCCAGGTGGCCAGGTTTGGAATGTTGGCCGCCACATCGGCAGCTGGGTAGCGGCTGCCATCGTGCGTGTTGATGTCGCCGATGACCACGATGTTGCTCTTCAGGCACGAATAGTTGCCCGAACTCGTGCGGCCATCGCCATAGGGGTCGTTCCAGGTGGTGAACACCGGGTACCCGTCGTACATGGCCGCTGTCAGGTTGCTCACAGCGATATCGCTCGGCTGCAAGCCCTGCAGGTAGCGCAACGACTCGTAGTAGAGCTCGCTGACCGGGTCGTAAATCTTGTATCGGCCGGCCACCCCGGTGCGTCCGAATTTGTTCAGGTAGTTGATGACGCCGCTCACTCCGAAGCCGGCGTTGGTACCCGTCAGCGTGCTGCTGTCGGGGTTGGCGGCAAAGACGCCGGTCGTCGCGTCCCACTCGGCCGCGGCATTGCCGCCGGTCGGCGTGTTCTCGATGCCGTTGGTGTCGTAGGTCTTGGCACCAACGTATTTCATAGGTGCGCGCAGCACGCCGCCGTAGCGTCCCGCCGGGGTGGCGGCACTGTTGGTCTGGTCGAGCAGGTAGCCGAATGCAGAGAGGCGCAATTGGTCGCTGTACTTCTGAACCGTGCCGGTCGGCTTGAAGTTGCCGCTGGGGTACTTGGTGCAGAAGGTGTAGTCGCGACTGTCGATCAGGTTGCCCGCAGCGTTCTTCTCGCAGACCTTGACGCGCGAATAGAAGAATCCATCGCTGTTGAGGCCATTGGTCGAACCAGGGGGGGTCCAGCTTCCGGTATAGGGCCGCGTGTAGCAAGCCTTGACTGTGCCGGAGATGGGGTCGCCGAAAACCGCATTGGTGCAAGCCACGCCGTTGGAAACTGGCGCCACCTTCCAGGACTTGTCGCTGCCGTACCAGACTTCCTGGACGCCCGTAAATGCGCACGTGCCTCCTTCAGCAGCACAACTGGTGTTCGATACGTCGTTTGGCTTCTTTCGCGTGTAGTCAGTCACCGGGCCGACGGCCGAGCCTGCCGAGGTTGTGCTGAGGCGATAGCCGCTCGTGTCGGTGCAACTTCCGGCCTTGGCGGTTCCGAAGTAGATCCGGTTCAAGGTGTTGGCCACCCAGATGTCATTGGTGCCTGCCGCACTCACCATGCTTTGCGGCACTGCTCCCCAGTAGCTTCCGGCGCCGCCGCCATTTCGCGTCAACTGCTTGGCGGGGAAATTGGTGGAGTTCCACATGCAGATCGGATCGCCGTTAGGGAGCACGGCACGCTGCAGGATGGTCAGGTCGGTATTGTCGATATAGCGATCGCCACCCGACAGGGCCAGCCGCAGCATGTCGATGGCCGAACTGCTGGCCCAGTTCAGGAAGTTGCCGCTGAAGCCGTCATCGCATTTGCGGTCGGTGCGCGTGTTCGTCAGGATGCGGTCGAAGCGCTTGTAGTCGGCGGCCGAGAGGCCGGTGGCTGGCGTCTCGGTGGGCGCGTTGTTGTACGAATAGCAGGCGTTTGCGTCGTAGTAGCCGATGTATTCGGTGAGATTGCTGTACGTGTTGTCGGAGTCGCCGCCGGGCGTGTACTGCGCGCCCACGGTCGGATACTCCACCGACAGCGCGAGCGCCAGCACCGGCTTGTCGCCGGACGTGGTGGCATACAGCGGGTCGCTGGCCAGCGCAATGGCCTTGATGTTGGGCGCCGTGCTGGAGATGGCCGCAAAGGACAGCGCAAGCGTCGCGGCCACTACCGGAAAGGCGAGCCATGCCAGCGTGCGCGGACGCGCGAACCAGGGTCGGGATTTGGAGTTGGACGATTTCATGGAAGGCGGTTCGCTTCAGTCGCGATAGATGATCTGGACGACACCCTGGATGTCGGCCCGGGGGCCGAAGCCCATGGCCGTCACGCGGTAGATGTAGCTGGTTGTCGAGCCCGTGATGTCGCGGTTGGCTGGGTCTTCGATCGGCTCGATCACGTAGCGCGGCGCCTTGACGGGCTGGATGCCGGTGGTGCCGGCCGGAAAGCTGCGTCCCGTGAAATCGCCGTAAGCGGCTGTCTTGGCGCTGTTCGTCGCGGTGAAATCGACGGACAGCCAGGCGGGCTGCGCGGTCGTTTCGAGCGTGCACAGGCCCTTGCTGGTGCCAGAGCTGCCACAGCCGCTGACGAAAGCGTTGGTGTTGGCCATGTTGGTGAACACAGCCCGGCGGTTGGCGGAGGAGGTATTCGGGCCGTGGATGTCGAACTCGGCATCCATCAGGGCGGCTTCGGCCGACTGCCAGGCCACCTGCATGTCTCGGTCATTCCGGGAACTGCGCTCGCCCATGGTCGCGATCTGCGCTGCGCCCACGCCAAGGATCGACACGATCACCAGTAGCAACAGAACAATGATCAGCGATACGCCGCGCTGGTCGATGGGACGAGGGGGAAGTGTGTGTTTCATGTCAGAGCCCCTGGTCGTTGCGCAGGTGGATCGTGAAGGTCAATGTCTGGCGCAGCCGCCCGTCCGGCGTGGGCTGGAAGACCGTGCCCGGATCGTTCGTGGCGTCTGCGAAGGCGCTGCCGGTCGTACCGGTTGCGCTGCCCTTGGTAGGGCCGAACGGATAGAAAGTCTGCGTTTGCGAATCCTGGGCGGCGCCCTTCGCGCTACGCAGCACCATGCCGATGCGCACGCTGCGCACCCGGCGCCAGTTCGCGTTGGTTGCGGTGCTGTTGCCGCTCACACCGATCTGGTCCGCACGCAGATAGGCGTTCGGCACGTTGGGCGACGCCGCGCCCGCCGCCGTCGCTGTTCCCGCCGTCACGCCATCGACCCCGTACAGCACCTGGAAATTCTCGACGCCCTGCACAATGGGGCTCGACAACCATGCGCTCGTGGCCGAGTCGTAGTACGTGCACATGAGCGTGGGCTCGCCTTGGTTGACGCCGATAGAGAAGACGCTGGCCATCAGCGCGTCGCGTGCCGCGGTGGTGTTGATGTCCGCCACCGTCGCCGGGGCGTTGCCGGCGCAATCGATCATGGTCTTGTCAGCGTCTGTCGAGCTGACTGTCATGGTGTGGATCTGGGCCGGCTGGTAACGCATGATGAGTACGTCGCTGCCCGTGCCCGCCTCCGTCGCGGGTCGCGCGGTGGACGAGGTCAGCGGGCTGGTCAGGTTCACCTTGGCGTTGTTGAAGCCCATGATGCTCGGCGCCGGATCGGTCGTTGTGGGCTGGCGGGGGGTCGCCGCAAAGAACACGTCCCGGTAGCCGGTCTGCACGCCGATGCGCTGGATCATGTCCGCCGCGAACCGGCCGTTGTCGCGCAGTTGCGAAGCGGCATCGACCGTGGTGAAGCCGCGGCGGGCCACGGTCAGGGCGGACACGGCCGCCAGCACTACTACCAGGCCCACCGCCATCGCGACAAGCAGTTCGATCAATGTCAGGCCGCGAATGGCGCGGCGGTGTGGAGTGGCGCTCACAGCGTGCTCCCAGGCGTGACCGGAAGAACGACGGAAGGTCGATCCGACGCCTGCTGGACTGTCGTATCCCCCGTCTTCAATGACGGACGGCTCCAGCCGATCTTGACGAGGATCGGGTCGGTGTTGTCGGTCGAGGTGCAGGTCCATTGCGCTGTGCCGTCCGAGGCGAAGGGGGCTGTGTCGCGGCAAATGCTTACTCGAGCACCCGGCAGCGCATCGCTCACACGCGCCAGCCAGTCGGTGAGTTCGGCCTGTGCGACGGCAGCCTTGTCGGTGCCGCAGTTCTGGCCGATCGCCAGGCAGTAGGACGCGGTGGGAGGCACCAACGGGTTGGACGAGATCTCGCCGATCAGATAGGGGCTGGTGGCGAGCAGCGCCTGATCCTTGTTGCCACGCATCATTTCCGCGAGTTCGCGAGCGAGCACCACGGCCGTCGATTGCAGCCGCGCGTCGCGGTTGGCCTGCAGCGATCCAGCCTGAAGACCGACCATGCCGAGCAGGCCGAACGAGAGGACGACGATGGACACCAGCACTTCGACCAGCGTGAAGCCGGCAACGCGGCGAACGTTTCGGACGTGGCGAGACAAGGAGTTCATCGGGGCAGGGCGCGGACGCGGCTAAATGTGAGTAAACGTGCCGGAATGTGGCTAAATGTGACCTGCGATGATGCCGCAGGCCTCCGGAGGCGCGCGTGCCGCTCGTCGGCCCCGGGCAACCGCTCGGAAATATTTGTTGCGAGACCGTTAAAGGTGCGTGCGCCTCGACATTGCACAATTCCGCCGATGCCCTCCCTCAGCGCGGCGCTGATCGCCCTTCCTTTCTTGTTTCCGTGGGTGGCCGGTCCGTCCGTCAATGTCTGGCAGCTGCTTTGCGCGTGGGCCTGCGTTGCCTTCTTGTTGCTCTTGGGAGACGCGAGGGAAAAGACGCCGAGCGGCGGCGTGCTGTGCTGGCTGATGCTCTGCGCTGTATGCATCGTGCTTTTTCGAGGCGAAGTGCCGGGCTATTGGGTCCCCGCCTGCGCCGCGATGGCGGTTATCGCAATGGCGGCGCTGGTGGGTGCGCGCATGTCGAGTGCCGCCGCCGCTTCTGGCGCCCTGGCGTGGGGGATTCTGGCCGCCGGTCTCGTCAGCGCCGTCCTCGGCCTGCTCCAGTACTACGGCCTCGCCGAACCCTTGGCCCCCTGGACCACCTCGCCCCCGCTGGGCCAGGCCTACGGCAATCTGAGGCAGCGCAATCAGTTCGCCACGTTGATCAGCATGGCGCTCGTCGCGGCGCTGTGGCTCTACGCCACGCAGGCCTCGCCGCGCACACGGCGCGGGCTGGTGGTTGCCGCCTTGCTGTTGCTGGTGGCCCAGGCGGCATCCACCTCGCGGACGGGTTTGCTGCAACTGCTGTCGATCGTCGGCGTGGCGAGTGTCATCGCCTGGAGGGAGCGCCGGAGTGTTCCTGGGTCGGCCGGCCCGCGTGTTTTCAGCTTGCCGCCCCCGATGGCGTTGTTGGCCGCGATCCCGCTCTATTTCGCCATCTGCTGGGTGCTGCCGCACCTGGTGGCTGGCGGCGGGGTGGAAGGAATGTTGCAGCGCCTCGAGAAGGGCGCGCCCGACGACCACAGCCGCCTGATCCTCTGGCACAACGTGCTTTCGCTGATTGCCGAGCGTCCGTGGACGGGCTGGGGCTGGGGCGAGCTGAGCTTTGCCCACTACAGCACGCTGTACCCAGGCCCGCGATTCTCCGAAATCCTGGACAACGCCCACAACCTGCCGCTGCACCTGGCCGTGGAGCTCGGCATTCCCGCGGCGGTGCTGATCTGCGGCGGCTTCGTCTGGATGGTGCTTGCCGCCAAGCCGTGGCGCGAGCGCGATCCGGCGCGCCTGATGGCATGGGGCGTGCTGGCCATGATCGTGCTGCACAGCCTGCTCGAGTACCCGCTCTGGTACGGGCCGTTCCAGTTGGTGTTCGGCCTGTGCCTCGGCATGCTGTGGCCGGGTCGGACGTCCGTGCGATTTTCAAAGGCGCCGCGGGTGTCTGCCTTCGCTGCGGCAGCGCTCATGGCGATCGTCGTGTACGCAGGCTGGGACTACATCCGCATCAGCCAGATCTACATGCCTCGCAGCGAGCGCCTGCCGGCGTACGAGGACGACACGCTCGCCAAGCTGCGAGGCTCGTGGCTCTTCGGGCGCCAGGTGGGTTTTGCCGAACTGACGCTCACGACGGTGACCCCTGCCAACGCGGCCGGCATGTACGCGCTCGCCGAACGCACGCTGCACTTTTCACCGGAGCCACGCGTCATCATCAAGCTGATCGAAAGCGCCGAGTTGCTTGGGCGCGAAGACGAAGCGCGGGCCCAGGCCGAGCGTTTCCGCATCGCCTTTCCCGCGGCGTTCAATCGCTGGCTCGAGGAGCCTGCGGGCGATGCGCCCGCGCCGTGAGCATCGGGGCGTGCCCGGTGACTTAGCCCGCCACCCAGCTCCCCGACTTCCCCCCATGCTTCTCCAGCACATGCACATCGGTAATCCGCATTCCCCGGTCCACCGCCTTGCACATGTCGTAGATCGTCAATAGCGCCACCTGCACCGCCGTCAGCGCTTCCATCTCCACCCCGGTCGGCCCGACCGTCTCGACGGTCGCCGTGCAGGTCACCTGAGGCACCGCCCCCGCATCGGCAATCGCAAACGCCACCGCCACGCGCGTCAACGCCAGCGGGTGGCACAGCGGAATCAGGTCGCTCGTCTTCTTTGCCGCCTGGATGCCCGCGATTCGCGCGACGCCAAGCACGTCGCCTTTCTTGGCCGTTCCGGACTCGATCAGCGCCAGCGTCGCCGGCTGCATCTCGATGCGGCCGGTGGCCACGGCCACGCGGTGGGTGGCGGACTTGGCGGCCACGTCGACCATGTGTGCCTGTCCCTGGGCGTCAAAATGGGTGAGAGAGCTCATGTGTGAACGATCGGGTTGGAGGTGCATCATACGAGCCCGAGCCACAGACGAGGAATGCCGCGCTTGACTCCACGACACCCCAGAAAAAGCCAGCTGAAGCCCGCCCTGCGGTCGCTGTGCGCTACGTTCCTGATAGCTTCGCAGGTGCTGTTGCCCACATCGGCCCTGGCGCAGATGCAGGTGCTGCCCGGCCTCGGCGACGGCGGCGAGATGACGGCCAGCGCCGAGCGCCACCTGGGCGACCAGATCGCCCGCGAGCTGTACCGCGACACCGACTACATCGACGACCCGGTGATCGCCGCCTACGTGCAGGACATCTGGCAGCGCCTGCTGGCGGCCGCCCGCGCGCGCGGCGAGCTCACGCCCGAGCTCGACGAGCGCTTCGCCTGGACGATCCTGCTGGGCCGCGACCGCAACATCAATGCCTTCGCGCTGCCGGGCGGCTACCTGGGGCTCAACCTCGGCCTCGTTGCCGCGGTCGGCAGCCGCGACGAGCTGGCCACGGTGCTGGGGCACGAGCTTTCGCACGTCACGCAGCGCCACATCTCGCGCATCATGACCCGGCAGGGCAAGCAGATGCCGTTGATGCTCGCCGGCCTGATCCTCGGGATGATCGCGGCCGGCAAGAGCCGCAACGGCGATGCAGGCCAGGCCGTGATGATGGGCAGCCAGGCGCTCTTTGCGCAGAACCAACTGAGCTTTTCGCGCGACATGGAGCGCGAGGCCGACCGCATCGGCTTCGGCGTGATGACGCAGGCCGGCTTCGCGCCGCAGGGCGCGGCCGCGATGTTCGAGAAGCTGCAGTACGCCTCGCGCCTCAACGACAACGGCTCGTACCCCTACCTGCGCAGCCATCCGCTGACCACCGAGCGCATTTCCGACATGCAGGGCCGCTTCCAGTTCCGCATGGACGCGGCGCCGCCGGTCCCGCTGGCGATGGACCACGCCATGATCGCCTCGCGCGCCCGCGTGCTCACGCGCCCGGGCGTCGACGTGCTCCGGCTCTGGGTCGAATCCGCCTCCAGCGGCGAGTTCGCGAAGAGTTCGCCGGCCCAGCAGGCCGGCACGCTGTACGCGGCTGCGCTGTCGGCCAGGGAGATGCGTGACTACAAGACGGCCCGCGCACTGGCGGAGCGATTGGCCGCGCGCACGGCGGACGACCCGGCCGCGGCGAAGCAGGCGCGCTGGCTTGGCGCGGAGATCGAACTGGCCGCGGGCGCAGCGCCGAAGGCGGCCGCGCTGCTCGATGCCAGGTCGAAGGAGCGGCCCGAGATGCTGCTCGCGGCCGAAGCCGCGGCGGCAATGCGACAGCCCGCACCGATGGTTCCCGTGCTGCGCGACTGGGTCGCCGCGAACCCGCGCGATGCGGGGGCGTGGCACGCGCTCGCCAACCTCTACGGCGCGCAGAACGACACGCTGCGCGCGGTGCGCGCCGATGCCGAGGCGAACGTGGCGATCCTCGACTACCCGGCCGCGCGCGACCGTTTCAAGGCGGCGCAGGAACTCATTCGCCAGTCCAAGGTGGTCGATCACTACGAGGCGTCGATCGTCGACACCCGCGCACGGGCCGTGGAAGTGCTGGTGAAGGAGCAGGCGGCCGAGCCGCCGCTGAAGTAGCCGCTGCGCTCAGCGCCTGCTGGGCACCAGCCCGCCCAGCGCGGCCTCGATCAGCAGCCCCAGCAGCGAATACAGCAGCGAGCCGATCAGCGCGGCCACGAAGCCGTTGACGTGAAAGCCGCCGAGCAGCCCCGACGCGGCCCAGAAAAGCAGCGCGTTGATCACGAACAGGAACAGCCCGAGCGTGATGACGGTGACCGGCAGCGTCAGCACCACCAGCACCGGCCGCACGACCATGTTGAGCAGGCCGATCACCGCGGCCGCGATCAGCGCGGAGCCGAAGCTGGCAACCTGGACACCGCTGTAGAGATAAGCCACCGCCAGCAGCGCGACGGCGCTGAGCAGCCATTTGATGATGATGCGCATATGGCGGGCAGGATACCCCAGGGCCTGTAAAACAACGAGCCCCGGGGCGTTGCCGCACCGGGGCTCGTCGGGGAGTTTCGTGCCGTCTTACTCGGCCAGCTCGTTCGCCAGCACCAGCAGCGCACCCATGCCCATCACGGCGCCGGGAAAAGCCCAGCCCGATTGATGGGCCGGTGTCTGCTCCGGCGTGACCGGTTCCAGGTCGACGCCGATCTTCGGGCGGCGCGCATCGACCACGTGAACGGCCGAGTGCTCGCGCTTGAGCTGTGCCGTCAGTTCGGCCAGCGGGCCCTTGGCCAGCACCGGGGTCACCTGGCCGCCATTGCGCTCCAGCAGCGGCAGCATCTGCGCCTGCACCTTGCTGAACCACTTGGCGCGCCAGTTCTCGCGCGCGCTGTGGCTCACCCACTTGCTGATGCGATGCGTCATGCGCGGCGCGCAGGCCACGAGCACCCAATGGCGTGCCACGACGCTGTTCGCGTCCGGCGCAAGTTCGGCGAACTGCCCACAGGCGTAAGTGACGTCGTCGACATAAAGAATGACCTTTTCCATGGGGTGCTCCTTCAGGTAGTTAGAGTGACTGGGACTGGTTCGGACAGGAAGTTCGGGGCAGGGGAGCGACCACCGGCGTTCAGCTGGCCGTCGCCGCCTGTTCTTCATTCTTGTTGCGGGCATGCCGCGCGGCCGCCCACTTGCCGATTGCCAGCACCAGCAGCGCACCGGCCACGCCGGCGGCGTACTTGATCACGTCGGTCTGCGGCACCTTCGGCACCCAGGTCCAGGCGGCGGTGTTCGCCAGCGCGGGGTCGGACACCGCCATCGTGCCGGCGATCCAGCCGAGCAGCATGCCGCCCAGCGTGATGATCATCGGGAAGCGGTCCATCAGCTTGATGACCAGCTGGCTGCCCCAGACGATGATCGGGATGCTCACGAGCAGGCCGAAGATCACGAGCGGCATCTGGTGGCTTTCGCCCGCGCCTTGGGCGGCGCCGGCAATGGCGATGACGTTGTCCACGCTCATCACGAGGTCGGCCACGATCACGGTCTTGACCGCGCCCCACAGCTTGTCGCTGCCGGTGATGTTGCCGTGTGCGTCGTCATGCTCGGGGGCCAGCAGCTTGACGCCGATCCACAGCAGCAGGATCGCGCCCACCAGCTTCAGGAACGGAATGGCCAGCAGGGTCAGCGCGAAGAAGATCAGGATCACGCGCAGCACGATGGCGCCGGCGGTACCCCACAGGATGCCCTTGGTGCGTTGGGCCGGCGGCAGCTTGCGGCAGGCCAGCGCGATGACGACGGCGTTGTCGCCGCCGAGCAGGATGTCGATCATGATGATCTGACCGACCGCGACCCAGAACTCCGGGGTCATGAACATTTCCATAGATTCCTCTTTTGTCTTCGCGCCCCTGTCTCTCCCTTCAGGGGCGGCGACGGAGGCGCATGCAGATGCGTTTCGATTCATCCCATGCGGGGAAGGTCGAAAGCGAGGAATGAAGGCCGGGTGACACCGGGGACTCCAGAGACTGGCGACGCTTCGACCAAACCTGCACAGGTTCAAATCGAAGGTCTCGCTCGACAGCGCTGCGTGCGAGTGCACGTACGTTGTCCGGCAGGCCGGAAGTGTTTTGCTTCGTATTGACGACCTGACGATTCGCGCTGCGGTGGACAGCGGTCGGGAGCTACTCCCCTTCGTGGGGGAATTAGAGCATCGAAGCTCGCGGCGGCGCAATCGAAAGTTTTCAGGGGTTTAAAGAGAACCGCCTCGAGAAGCGCATGAACAGTGCGCTGGATGCTCTTTTATTAATAGCAATCTTGTCCCTTCGCCGTTTCGGGACATTGCCGGACTATGATCGCCGTCCGCTGCATTTTCACGTTCATGGCCGCCATACACATCACCGACATCGAGGCCGCCATCAACCACTGGCGCGAGAAGACGCCGTCGCCCGACGGCGTCACGCTCGGCCCCGAATTGCGCGCGCTGGCCGAGGTCTACGCGCTCATGGTCTTCCATCACGAGGACGAGGTCGACGAGCTCGGTTTTCCGCCCAAGGCCTGGGCCGCCTGGATGGCCTGGTACGAAAGCACGCCCGACACCCCCTGCATCGCGATCTGCTCCACCAGCCAGGGCGACGACGAATGCAAGGGCTGCGGCCGCAGCTTCGACGAGGTGCAGCACTGGCCCGCCATGACGCCCGTCGAGAAGCGCGCCACCTGGCGCCGCATCACGATGGAAGACTCGGCCTGGCGCTTCAACCGCTATGCCGAGCGCGCACGCGAAGCCGAGCCCTCGCCGCCATCCGCGGCCGAGCCCGAGTTCGACCCCGACGACGAGAAAAACTGGGCCCCCTGACCATGCGCCGCCTCGCGCAAGCCCCCAACCTTGCGATCGCGGCCGTGTGGGCGCACGCCTTGCGCGAAGAAGGCGTGGCCGCCACCGTGCAGCGCGAATTCCTCGGCGCGGTGATGGGCCAGCTGCCGCCCGACCAATGCCTGCCCGAGATCTGGATCGACGACGAGGCCCAGTTCGACCTCGCCAGGCGCCTGCTGCATGAACTGCAGCATCGCCCGCAGCGCAGCTGGCGGTGCGTGTGCGGCGAGCAGGTCGAAGGCGGCTTCGAGCAGTGCTGGCAGTGCGGCGCGATGATGCCGGCGGTTTAACCGCGCGGGGCTACTTCCACTTGAGCAACTCGACGTCGATGCTGTTCACGCCGTCGCCCAGCGTCAGCGTGTTTTCCTGGATCGTCGCCTGCAGCTGCATGCTGCGCTGCGCCAGCGCGGCCAGTGCCTGCGAGGCATTCGTCGGCACGCGATAGACCTTCAGGTTCTGCGGCCGCGTGAGCTTGTTCTCGATGCCGCGCCACCAGATCTCGGCCGCGTGGTTGAAGCAGTAGACGATCACCTCGTCCGCCTTGCCGCAGGCCTTGATGACGGGCTTGTCTTCCGGCTGGCCGACCTCGATCCAGATCTTCACTTCGCCCGTGAAGTCGCGCAGCCAGACGTCGGGCTCGTCGACGTTCGACAGGCCGGCGCCAAAGGCCAGCGTACCGTCGCCGTTGCACACGTCCTGCAGCTGGTGCGCGTTGAGCGCGAGCGCGACGAGCCGGATCATCATCCGCTCGTCGGTCTCGCTCGGGTGGCGCGCCAGCGTCAGCGCATGGTCGGCGTAGTAGCCGTGGTCGATGTCGGCGACCGCGAGGTTGGCCTTGAAGATGGTGGACTTGAGCGCCATCAGACGCGCTTCGCCAGCTCGGCGGCCTTGCCGACGTAGCTCGCGGGGGTCATGGCCAGCAGCAGGTCCTTTTCGGCCTGGGGAATCTCCAGCGACCGGATCAGCCCGTGTAGCGCCTCGGCCGTCACGGTCTTGCCGCGCGTCACTTCCTTGAGCTGCTCGTAGGCGCCCTGCACGCCGAAGCGGCGCATCACAGTCTGGATCGGCTCGGCCAGCACTTCCCACGAAGCATTGAGGTCTTCGGCCAGCGCTTCCTCGTTGAGTTCGAGCTTGCCCAGGCCCGTGGCCAGGCTCGCGTAGGCCAGCGTGGCATAGCCGAAGGCCACGCCGATGTTGCGCAGCACCGTGCTGTCGGTCAGGTCGCGCTGCCAGCGGCTGATGGGCAGCTTCTCGCTCAGGTGGCGCAGCACTGCGTTGGCCAGGCCCAGGTTGCCTTCGGCGTTCTCGAAGTCGATCGGGTTGACCTTGTGCGGCATGGTCGAGGAGCCGATCTCGCCCTTCTTGAGGCGCTGCTTGAAATAGCCCAGGCTCACGTAGCCCCAGATGTCGCGCGAGAAGTCGACCAGGATCGTGTTGGCGCGCGCCACCGCGTCGAACAGCTCGGCCATGTAGTCGTGCGGCTCGATCTGGATGCTGTACGGCTGGAAGTTCAGGCCCAGGCCGAGCGGCGCGGGCGTTTCGATGACCTTGCGGCTGAAGGCTTCCCAGTCGAACTCGGGCCAGGCGGCCAGGTGGGCGTTGTAGTTGCCGACCGCGCCGTTCATCTTGCCCAGCAGCTGCACCGAGGCAATCTGCGCGCGGGCCTTCGACAGGCGCACCGTCACGTTGGCGATTTCCTTGCCGACCGTGGTCGGGCTGGCGGTCTGGCCGTGCGTGCGCGAGAGCATCGACACGTCGGCGAACTGGTGCGCCATTTCGCGCAGCTTGGTGATCAGGCCGTCGATGGCCGGCAGCACCACCTTGTCGCGCGCGGCCTGGATCTGCAGGGCGTGGCTGGTGTTGTTGATGTCTTCGCTGGTGCAGGCGAAGTGCACGAACTCGGCGGCTGCGAGCAGCTCGGGCCGGGCTTCGAACTTGGACTTGATCCAGTATTCGACCGCCTTCACGTCGTGGTTGGTGGTTTTCTCGATTTCCTTGATGGCCAGCGCGTCGGCCTCGGAAAAGTGGGACACCAGGCCCAGCAGGTACTTGCGGGCGCCGCCAGTAAGGGGCTTGAATTCGGCGAAGCCGCAGTCGGACAGCGCAATGAACCACGCCACCTCGACTTGCACGCGGCGGTGCATATAGCCCTGTTCGCTCATCAGCGGACGCAACGCCGCGAGTTTGGCCGCATAGCGGCCGTCAAGGGGGGAGAGGGCGGAGACGGTGGAAAAGCTCATGCCCGAATTTTAGGCGGCCGCCGGTCCGTGGGGTGGTCCCGACAGATTGCGGCTGATTCGGGGCTCCGGTTTCCTCGTTCACCTAAAATGACTTTCAACAAACGTCAATCAAGCAGGGAGAGAGTCTTCATGAAACTGATCGGATCCGCCGCCAGCCCTTATGTGCGCAAGGTGCGCGTGGTGCTGGCGGAGAAGCGGCTCGATTACCAGTTCGTGCTCGAGGACGTCTGGGCCGCCGACACCACGATCTCCCATTCCAACCCGCTCGGCAAGGTTCCCTGCCTGATCATGGAAGGCGGCGAGGCGATGTTCGACTCCCGCGTGATCGTCGAATACCTGGACACCCTCTCGCCGGTCGGCAAGCTGATTCCCCAGCAGGGTCGGGAGCGCGCCGAGGTCAAGACCTGGGAGGCGCTGGCCGATGGCGTCATGGACGCCGGCGTGCTCTGGCGCCTGGAAGCCACCTGGACCGGGCGCAGCGACGGCGAGCGCAGCGCAGCCTGGATCGAGCGCCAGCGCAACAAGGTAGAGGGCGGAATTGCCGCGATGGCCAAGGGCCTGGGCGACAAGCCCTTTTGCAGCGGCATCCACCTGAGCCTGTCGGACATCGCGGTGGGCTGCACGCTGGGCTGGCTGGACCTGCGCTTTCCCGATATCGACTGGCGCGGGGAGCACGGCAACCTGGCCAAGCTGTACGACAAGCTGATGCTGAGGCCCAGCTTCATCGACACCAAACCCTGAAAAAGGCGCCGCGAGGCGCCTTTTCAACGTCTGCGGCTGGAAGACAAAAATGCTGCGAGGCGCCCCGACGCGAAGGAGGGAGGGAGGGAGGAGGAGAAGAATCGCCTCGGGATTTCGACCGGACGGCAAGCGCCCGGAAGACCTCGCAACATGAAAACGGGTGGGCAATCACTGCCCACGCGAGTTAGGAGCGCGGCATCCGCCGGACGGTTCCCGCTGGTTTGGTAAACGTTTGTGTCTTCAAATTCCTCACCGGGCGCATCGGTGTCAATTGGGTCCGAGCTGCTTCTCGATGACGTTCACGAAGCCGTTTTCATCCGGCGCCGTCATGCTCGACCACGCCTGCACGACCTTGCCGTCGCGCCCGATCAGGTATTTGTAGAAATTCCACTTGGGCGTGGTGCCCGAGGCCTGCGCGAGCTGCTTGAACAGCGGATTCGCGTCGGTGCCGCGCACCGATGATTTGGCGAACATCGGGAATTTCACCCCGAAAGTGCTTTCGCAGAAGTCGGCAATTTCCTTGTTGGAACCCGATTCCTGGGCAAAGTCATTCGACGGAAAGCCCAGCACCACCAGCCCGCGCGAGCGGTATTTCATGTCCAGCGACTCCAGCCCCTTGTATTGCGGGGTGAAACCGCAGAAGCTGGCCGTATTGACCACCAGAACCACCTTGCCGGAATACTGGCACAAAGATTGGGGTTTTTCATCCTGCAGCCTTGGGAAGGTGTGTTGCAGGATTGCAGGGCATCCCGAGGCCTCTGCCGGAGCGGGTGCCGCGGAGGCCGTCTGGGCTTGTGCCGGCACGATCGAAACGAGGCCCGCCACGAGGGAAACCGCAGGGGCGCATCGCCAGAGCGTCGACAATAAGAAAAGGGTTCGCATCGCGGGATCCTGGTTCAAAAGGGAGGTGTGCATCCGTGCCGCAACGGCGCGCGTATTCGCATCATCGCGCGTCTGTCATGGTCGCGCCAAACGGGCCGACTAAAATCGGCGGCCAAAGAAAGACATTGATGCTCTATCCGGAACTCTTCAGACAACTCGAATCCGTCCGTTGGGACATGGACAAGGACATTCCCTGGCAGTCGTTCGACGCTTCCTTGCTGTCGGAAGAGCAGGCACAGACCATCAAGATGAATGCGATCACCGAGTGGGCGGCGTTGCCGGCCACCGAGATGTTCCTGCGCGACAACCGCCACGATAGCGACTTTTCCGCTTTCATGTCGATCTGGTTCTTCGAGGAGCAGAAGCATTCGCTGGTGCTCATGGAATACCTGAAGCGCTTCAGCCCCAAGCACGCGCCCACCGAGCAGGAACTGCACGAAGTGCGCTTCGACTTCGACCCGGCCCCGCCGCTCGAAACCCTCATGCTGCACTTCTGCGGCGAGATCCGCCTGAACCACTGGTACCGCCGCGCCGCCCAGTGGCATACCGAGCCGGTCATCAAGCACATCTACACCACGCTGAGCCAGGACGAAGCCCGCCACGGCGGCGCGTACCTGCGCTACATGAAGCGCGCGATGGAAAAGTTCGGCGACGAGGCCCGTGCCGCGTTCACCAAGGTCGGCGTCCTGATGGCCAGTGCCCGCCGCACCGCGCAGGCGCTGCATCCGACGAACCTGCACGTCAACAAGGCGCTGTTCCCGAACGACACCATCCAGAGCCGCATGCCCGACCCCGATTGGCTGGAGCACTGGCTCGACAAGCAGATCAAGTTCGATGCCGTCTGGGAAACCAAGGTCGGCGAGCGCATCCTGCACAACCTGAGCCTGCTGATGAACCGCAGCTTCAAGACGGTGCAGGAGCTGAACCGCTACCGCAAGGAAGTCGCGGCCACCCTCGGCCCCAAGCCTGAATACCAAGGCGCGTAAACAAAACCTCGCCCCGCACCCCGGGGCGATTTTTTTGGAGTTTCGGGGTTCACAACCTGCGGGTGCCAACCGTCTAATCGGGCATGGACGACCCGACCCTCGCCTTCGACAGCCACCGCCGCCGCCTTCAGGGCATTGCCTACCGCATGCTCGGCTCCATGGCCGAGGCCGAGGAGGTCGTGCAGGACGCCTGGCTGCGCTGGCACGAAGCCGACAAGGCCAGCTTCGACAGCGCCGAAGCCTGGCTCGTGACGGTGGTCACCCGCCTGTCGATCGACCGGCTGCGCGCCGCCAAGGTCCAGCGCGAGCACTACATCGGCGCCTGGATGCCCGAGCCCGTGCTGACCGATGCGTCGGAAAGCCCCGAACAGCTGCTCGAGCGCGCCGACAACATCTCCGTCGCCTTCCTCGCCGTGCTGGAGCGCCTCGCGCCCGAGGCCCGCGCCGCCTTCCTGCTGCGCGAAGTCTTCGACGCCGACTATGACGAGATCGCCCGCACGCTCGAAAAGACCGAGGCCGCCTGCCG
The DNA here is from genome assembly GCF_001425205.1 of Variovorax sp. Root411. Taxonomy (GTDB): domain Bacteria; phylum Pseudomonadota; class Gammaproteobacteria; order Burkholderiales; family Burkholderiaceae_C; genus Variovorax. The sequence goes on along the minus strand of NZ_LMDW01000015.1, from coordinate 258,064 downwards.
CCAGCTCGTGCACCGCGCCAAGGCGCAGGTGCAGGAAGGGCGCCCGCGCTTCAGCGTGCCGCGCGAAACTCACCAGCGCCTGCTGCGCGCCTTCGCCGACGCCGCCGCGCGCGGCAGCCTGCAGGACCTGAAGTCGCTGATGGCCGAGGACGCCGAACTCATCGGCGACGGCGGCGGCAAGGTGCAGAGCTTCAGCAAGATCCTGCGCGGCAGCCAGCGCCTGGCCCAGCTGTACTTCGCGCTCTGGCGCCGCATGGGGCCGGCGGTACGCATGGAACTGGTCGAGATCAATGGCGAGCCCGGCATGCTGCGGTTTTTCGACGGCGAACTCGAATCGGCCCAGACCTTCGAGATCGAGAACGACCGCATCGTGCGCATCCGCGCGCAGCGCAACCCGGACAAGCTGGCGCACATCGCACGCCTGTATTTTTCTTCGCCGAAAAAATAATTTCGCGCGACGTGTCACAAGGCGTTCGGCCGCCACGTCTTCAGGGGGTAGGCAGATTCGTTTCAACCCACTCATTGGAGTCAGAGCACCATGAACAGCACCCCCCGTCTCAACTGGTACAAGACCGTCCCCAAGGCCTTCCAGGCCATGCTCGGCGTGAACGGCGCCTTCGAGGCCAGCACGCTCGGCAAGACACTGCTCGACCTGGTCTACGCCCGCGTCTCGCAGATCAACGGCTGCGCCTATTGCCTCGACATGCACGTGCGCGACCTGCGCCAGCAGGGCGAAGACTGGCAGCGCATCAACAGCCTCGCGACCTGGCGCGAAGTAAGCTTCTTCAGCGAGCGCGAGCGCGCCGCCTTCGCCTGGGCCGAAACGCTGACGCGCCTGTCCGAGCACCATGGCGGCCGCGACGCCGAGTTCGAGGCGCTGCAGGCGCATTTCAGCGAAGTCGAGATTGCCGAGCTTTCCGTCGCCATCGCGCAGATCAATGCCTGGAACCGCATGGGCGTCGGCATGCGCATGCCGGTGGCCGCCAAGGCCATGCCCTGAACCGCCTCAGGGCAGCGCTCAGCGGCGCTCCACCACCATCGGCGAGATGCGCAGGCTCTCGCGCAACTGCGTGACCGCCTCGCCGGCCGCATTGCGCGAGGCGAAGGGACCGGCCTGCAGCCGGTGCGTGCCAGCCTCGCTGAAAACCCGCAGCTGCGATGCCAGCGAAGGCACGCCGCGGGACGCCTGGTTTTGCAGGCTCTCCGCGCCTTCGCGTTCGCGGAACGCGCCGAGCTGCACCCAGAAGCCCGGTAGGGCGATGGACGGTGCGGGCGCTCCTGCCCGCAACGGGGGCGGCGGCGAAGGTGCGGCCTGCAGCGGCGCGAGGTCGTTCACCACGATGGCCTGGCGCGGCGGCGTGGAAGGCGGCCACTGTGCCGATTCGGTTTCGGCGCCGGGCGGATTGGTTGTCGCCATCGGTGTCTGCGGCGCGACCGGCATCGTCGATGCGGGCGGAGGGATGTCGTTGTCCGCCGCGGTGATCGGCGCCACCCATTCGGCCGGCACCCGCACCTGCTGCGCGCTCGCCACGCGCGCTGGCGGTACTCGTGCGGAGACGGGTACGGCCACAGGGGCGGACGCGGGCGCCGCGGCGTAGGCCGTGCCGGCGTCGCGCCGCCATGCGCCGGTGCGGATCTCCTCGTTGGTGATCCGCTCGATCTCCACCGGCGCCACGCCGCGCAGCAGGTCGAGCTTCAGCGCGGCCGTGTAGCTCAGGTCGATGACGCGGCCGTCCACGAACGGCCCGCGGTCGTTCACGCGCACGATCACCTCGCGCCCGTTGGCGGGGTTGCGCACGCGCACGTAGCTCGGCAGCGGCAGCGTCTTGTGCGCGGCCGTCATGGCGTACATGTCGTAGGGTTCGCCGCTCGAGGTGGATGCCGCATGGAACTTGCGGCCGTACCACGAGGCCAGCCCCGATTCGCGGAAAGGCCGGTCGTCGGTGATCGGCTGGTAGCCGCGGCCCAGCACGGTGTACGGCTTGCTGGTGCCGCCGCTGGCACGGACGGATTCGATGCGGGGCTCGGCGTCGGGCACGCTGGCGAGGTCCGGCGGAATGTTCGTGCCCGGCCCGTCGCGGCCGCTGGCAACGCCGCCCCCGCTGCGCGGACCGCTGGCGCAGCCCGCAAGAAGGATGGCGATTGCGACTGCAGCACACACTGCCGCAGCTTCTCGATACGGTTCGCGCCAGAAACACCGCGGAACCGGCTTTGCCGGGCCGCCGGTGTTGCCCCCTGCAAGGGGGGAGGCGAAGCGACACGAAGTGCGCGAAGCCTGGGGGTGAGCCAAGTCAGCCAAATACGGCCTTCCATAGTGCCAGCATGGCGTCGCGCTCGGCGGCCAGTGCGGGCGGGGTGACCTGCGTCGGTTCTTCGTTCAGGCGCGCGCGATGCTGCACGCGGCGCAGCTCGCGATAGGCCCGTGCCGCATTGCGGCCCACGCCTTCAGGCAGCAGTCCCGCGAGTTCGGCGCGCAGCAGCAGTGCGATGTTGCCCACGTTCGGGATCAGCTCGGGGTGCTCGCCCGACGACGACAGCACCAGGAACTGCACTGCGAATTCGGCGTCGACCATCCCGCCGGGGCTGTGCTTCACGTCGAAGCGGTCGGCCTTCACCGGCCGCGCGCCACGCAGCTTGTCGCGCATGGCGATGATCTCGGCCTTCAGCGCCTCGCGGTCGCGCGGCGATACCAGCACGGCCTCGCGCACCTGGTCGAAACGCGCGCCCAGCTCGGCGCCGTGGTCCTCGCTGCCGAGCACGAAGCGCGCGCGCGTCATGGCCTGGTGTTCCCAGGTCCACGCGGTGTTGCTGCCGCGGCCGAGCTGGTACTTTTCGTAGGCCTCGAAGCTGGTGGTCAGCAGGCCGGAGTTGCCGTTGGGCCGCAAGGCGGTGTCGATCTCGAACAGGTCGCCTTCGCGCGTCTTCACCGTGAGCCAGTTGATGAGCTTGCGCACGTAGGCCGCGTAGACCTCGCCAGCGCGCTCGTCGTCGTCGTCATAGACGAACACGATGTCGAGGTCGCTGCCGTAGCCCAGTTCCTTCCCGCCCAGCTTGCCGTAGCCGATGATCGCGAACTGCGGCACCTCGCGGTGCCGGTTGCGCACGTGCGGCCAGCACCAGTGGGCGGTCACGCGCAAGGTGGTGTCGGCCAGCGCGCTCAGGTCGTCGGCCACCTGCTCGACGGTGATGCGGCCGTCGACGTCGCGCGCCAGCGTGCGGAACACCTCGGCGTGGTGGGCGTGGCGCAGCAGGTTCAGCAGGCGCTCTTCGTCGGCTTCGCCGGTGCGGGTGAGCGAGGTGTGGCGCGCCTCGAGCTCGCGCTCGAACTCGGCGGCCACGAAGCGGCCCGACAGCATTTCGTCGCTCGCCAGTTCGTCGATCACGCCCGGGTGCTGCATCAGGTAGCGCGCGGGCCACTTCGCGGCGCCGAGCAGGCGCAGCAGGCGTTCCTGCACGGCCGGGCGCTCGACCAGCAGCGCGAGGTAGCTCTCGCGGCGCAGCAGCGGCTCGATCCAGTCGGCCCAGCGCAAGGCCGCGTCGACGTGGCGCGGCGTTTGTCCCGGGCCGTCGCCATCGGGCTCCTTGAGCCATTGGCCGGTGCGCTGCACCAGCTGGCGCAGCCGCCCGCGCGTCTCCTCGCGCAGGGCGAGCACGCGCGGCGTTTCGCACCAGTCGCGGATGCGGTCGGCGAAAGCGGCCGGCAGATCGTCGAGCAGATCGGCGAGATCGGCCGGCGCGGCGGAGGCCTTCTTGCCATTGCACTTGCCGTTGCAGGGCTTCTCGCCGCCGAGCAGCTTGTCGAACTCCTGCGCGACGAACTCGCGGTGCGTGTCGAGCTGCTCGAGGAAGGCGCAGCAGTCGTAGCCCATGGTCTGGGCAATCCAGCGCAGGTCGTCATCGGACACCGGCAGCGCGTGGGTCTGCTGGTCGTCGAGGTACTGGATGCGGTGCTCCACGCGGCGCAGGAACTCATAAGCCGCGGCCAGCGCATCGGCGGTTTCCTGCGGCATGAGGTTGGCGCGCGCGAGGCGCTGCAGCGCATCGAGCGTGGGCCGCGTGCGCAGTTCGGGGAACTGGCCGCCGCGTACCACCTGCAGCAGCTGCACGGTGAACTCGATCTCGCGGATGCCGCCGCGCGACAGCTTCACATCGTTGGCTCGCTCCGGCCGCCCGGCGCTGCGGCGCGCCGACTGCTCGCGGATCTGCCGGTGCAGCACGCGCAGCGAATCGAACACGCTGTAGTCGAGGTAGCGCCGGAACACGAAGGGCAGCACCGCACCGCGCAGCCCCTGGGCCTGGCCCGCGAGCACGATGTCGCGCGGCGCCACCACCCGGCTCTTCATCCAGGCGAAGCGCTCCCATTCGCGGCCCTGCACCTGGAAATATTCTTCGAGCGCATCGAGCGAAACCACGCTCGGGCCCGAATTGCCGTTGGGCCGCAGCGCCAGGTCGACGCGGAACACGAAACCGTGCTCGGTGGTGTCGCCCACCAGCGCATAGATGCGCTTCACGGCGCGCGAGAAGTACTCCTGGTTGGCCAGCCGGCCGCGGCCGTCGGCGTCGCCCTTCGTTTCGCCGTCGACGTCGTAGAGGTAGATCAGGTCGATGTCGCTCGACACGTTGAGCTCGCGCGCGCCGAGCTTGCCCATGCCGACGATCCACAGCTGCGAGCGCTGGCCCTCGGGGCCGAGCGGCGCGCCGTGCACCGCGTCGAGTTCGTGGCAGGCGTCCTGGCACGCAATATCGAGTGCCAGCTCGGCCAGTTCGGTGACGGCGGTGGTCACCACGGCCAGCGGCGCCTGCTCGTCGCAGTCGAGCGTCACGAGCCGCTCCATCACGAGCTGCCGCACAATCCGAAGTGCATCGCCGACGCTGTCCCCACGCCGGCGCAATGCCTCGTAAGCCACCATCATCGACTCGCGCCGCGGCGCACCAGGGGGAAGCAATGAAAGCTCGGCCGCATACCTGCGACGCAGGCGCTGCACGAAGCGTGAGTAAGAAGATGACGCGGCCTGCGTCGAAGTGTCTGGCAAGTGGTTCACACTGATGCTGGTTTCCGTGGAACCCCTCTGAATGCTGGCGGTCATAATTCCCGACACAGCGCGATCCTCAATGAACGACACGGCGTCTTCCCCTTCACGTCTGCTCAAATTAACCGCTGTGACAGCGCGCTGGCTGCTGAGTCTGTTGATCGCTGCATGGCTTCTGCTGGCACTGTCAGTCGTTGTCCTACACGCGTGGATTGTGCCGCGAATCGGCGATTTTCGCGGCGCACTGGAGGCACAGGCTAGCAAGGCGATCGGCGTGCCGGTCCGCATCGGATCGATCACCGCCCGCTCCGAAGGGCTTTTCCCGGCCTTCGAATTGCGCGACGTGGTGCTGCACGACGCCGGCAACCGCGAGGCCCTGCGCCTCGTGCGCGTGGTGGCCAGCGTGTCGCCGCGCTCGCTCTGGAGGCTCAACTTCGAGCAGCTCTACATCGAGGGTCCGCAGCTCGACGTGCGCCGCGACACCCAGGGAAAACTCCATGTGGCCGGCTTGCACATGGCGACAGACACGAGCGGGGAAACCCGCGGCGCCGACTGGTTTTTTGCCCAGCGCGAACTGGTCATCGAAGGCGGCACCGTGCGCTGGACCGACGAGCAGCGCCAGGCCGAACCGCTGCTGCTGACCGACGTGCGCTTCGTCGCGCGCAACAGCGCCCGGCGCCACGGGCTGCGGCTGGACGCCACGCCGCCGGCCGGCTGGGGCGAGCGCTTCACCCTGCGCGGCCAGTTCCGCCAGCCGCTGCTGTCCATCCGCAGCGGCCACTGGCAGACCTGGGACGGCCAGCTCTATGCCGACCTGCCCTACATCGACGTGACCCGGCTGGGCCAGTACGTGTCGCTCGACGCCCGCATCCGCGAAGGCAACGGCGCGCTGCGCGTGTGGGCCGACGTGGACGACGGCCAGGTCGTCGGCGGCGCGGCCGACCTGGGGCTCGACAAGGTCGACGTGTCGCTCGACAAGGGCCTGCAGCCGCTGGTGCTGCGCGCCGTCACCGGCCGCCTCGCGGGGCAGTTCACCGAGGAGACGCTGGAGTTCTCGACCACCGCGCTGCAGTTCGACACCAGCGACGGCCTGCGCTGGCCCGGCGGCAACCTGTGGCTGCAGCACACGCCGAACCGGGGCCGCACGCCCGAGCACGGCGCGCTGCGCGCCGACCGCCTCGACCTGGCTGCGCTGGCCCTCATCGCCGACCGGCTGCCGCTGGGCGATGCCACGCACCGCGTGCTCGACGCCTACGCGCCACGCGGCCTCGTCGAGCACGTCGACCTGAACTGGCAGGGCCCGCTGGGGGCGCCCAGCCGCTACCAGGCCAAGGGCCGCGTCAGCGGCCTGCGCATCGCTTCGCAGCCCGGCAAGACGGATGCGGCAACCACCCCGCCCAGGGCGCATCCCGGCACTCCCGGCCTGAGCGGCGCCGCGGTCGATTTCGACGCCACCCACACCGGCGGCACTGCCACGCTCGCCATCGCACAGGGCACGCTCGAGTTCCCGGGCGTGTTCGAAGAGCCGGTCATTCCCATCGACCGGCTCTCGGCGCAGCTGCAATGGAAGCTCGACAACGGCAACGCGCAGCTGCAGCTGTCGAAGCTGCGTTTTGCCAACACCGATGCCGAGGGCGATGCCGAAGCCACCTGGCGCACCAGCGACCCGGCTGTCTCCAGCGGCCACGGGCGCTTTCCCGGCGTGCTCGACCTGCAGGGCAAGCTGACCCGCGCCGACGGCACGCGCGTGTTCCGCTACCTGCCGCTCGACATTCCCCAGCACACGCGCGACTACGTGCGCAACGCCGTCACCAAGGGCATCGCCAGCAGCGTCGACTTCCGCGTGCGCGGCGACCTGCACGACATGCCCTTCATGGACCCGAAACAGGGTGACTTCCGCATCGCCGCCAAGGTGGCCGACGTCAACTACGCCTACGTGCCGCCGTCCTCCGCGCCGCTGCGCAACGGCACGCCCGCCCCGGTGTGGCCGCCGCTCACCGGCCTGTCGGGCGAGCTCGTGTTCGAGCGCGCCGGCATGCTGGTGCGCAACGCGCGCGGCCGCATCGTCGGTGCGCCCGGTGTCGAGATCACGAAGGCCGAGGCGCAGATCCCCGACATGTCGCACCACGCCTCGATGCTGCGCGTCGATGCGCAGGCCAAGGGGCCGCTCGGCGAGGTGCTGCGCGCGGGCGCGCCGCTGGCCGGAGAAACCGGAGAGATCATGCGAACCGCGCGCGCCACCGGTTCGGCCGACTACAAGCTGCACCTCGAACTGCCCCTCGCGGCCATGGAAAACGCCAAGGTACAGGCCACCGTGGCGCTGGCCGACAACGAGCTGCAGGTCGTGCCCGAGGCGCCTTCATTCACGCAGGCCAAGGGCACGCTCAGCTTCACCGAAACCGGCTTTTCGCTGGCCGGCGTGCAGGCCAGGCTGCTCGGCGGCGACATCCGCGTCGAAGGCCGCGGCCGCTTCACCGGCCCGAATCGCGAAGTGGCCTTGAAGGCGCAGGGCACGGCCACGGCCGAGGGCCTGCGCGGCGCGCGCGAGGTCGACTGGCTCGCCCGCCTCGCGAAGAAGGCGACCGGCAGCACACCCTATGCGGCCACTTTCTCGATGCGCGACGGCACGCCCGAGTTCTCGCTCACCAGCAGCCTGCAGGGCCTGGCGCTGCAGCTGCCGCCGCCGCTCGTGAAGACGGCCGAAGAGCAGATGCCGCTGCGCATCGAGAAGAAGGTGCTCGCACGCGAAACCACGAAACAGGGCGCCATCGTGGCCACGCAGGACCAGCTCTCGCTCGACCTTGGCCGCGTCGGCGCCGTCCAGTACGTGCGCGATCTCGTCGGCAACGAGGCACGCGTGCTGCGCGGTAGCATCGGCGTCGGCCTCGCGGCGGGCGAGACGGCCAGCCTGCCCGACAAGGGCGTGTTCGCGAACGTCAACGTCGCCAAGCTCGACATGGCGGCATGGCAGGCGCTGCTCGGCGAGGCGACCGGCACCGGCACCGAGACCGCGGAGCGCGCCGACGACCCCTCGCAGGCCTACCTGCCCACGCGCATCGCGGTGCGCGCGCAGCAGCTCGGCATCGCGGGCCGCACACTGCACAACGTGGTGCTCGGCGGTACGCGCGACGGCGCCGTCTGGCGCGCCAACATCGACGCCACCGAACTCAGCGGCTATGCGGAATACCGCCACGCGCAGGCCGGGCGCCTCCATGCGCGGCTCGCGCGGCTGAAGATCGCACCGGCCGAGGCCACGCAGGTCGAGACCCTGCTCGACGAGCAGCCCGGCACCCTGCCGGCCCTCGACATCGTGATCGACGATTTCGAACTGCTCGGCAAGCGCCTCGGCCGCGCCGAGATCGATGCGGTCAACCGCGGGGGCGCGAGCCGCGAATGGGCGCTCAACAAGCTGACCTTCACCATGCCCGAGGCCAGCTTCGCGGCCAAGGGCACCTGGGCGGCGGTGCCCGGTGCCGCGGCCGGCCAGCGCCGCACCGCCATGACGTTCAAGCTCGACATCACCGATGCCGGCGACCTGCTCACGCGCTTCGGCATGCCGGGTGTGCTGTCGCGCGGCCGCGGGCGGCTCGAGGGCGACGTCAACTGGCGCGGTTCGCCGTTCTCGCTCGACTACCCGAGCCTGGGCGGGCAGCTGCAGGTCGACGTGGAGCAGGGCCAGTTCCTCAAGGCCGACCCGGGCCTGGCCAAGCTGCTCGGCGTGCTGAGCCTGCAGGCGCTGCCGCGCCGGCTCACGCTCGACTTCCGCGACGTCTTCAGCCAGGGCTTCGCCTTCGACTTCATCCGCGGCGACGCGAAGATCAACAAGGGCATCGCCAGCACCAACAACCTGCAGATGAAGGGCGTCAACGCCGCCGCGCTGATGGACGGCTCGGCCGACATCGTGCGCGAGACGCAGAACCTGCGCGTGGTGGTGGTGCCCGAGATCAATGCGGGCACGGCCGCGCTCGTGGCCACCGCCATCAACCCGGCCATCGGCCTGGGCACCTTCCTGGCCCAATGGGTATTGAGCAAGCCGCTGGCGGCGGCCGCCACGCAGGAGTTCCATATCGAAGGCACCTGGGCCGACCCCAAAATAGCGAAGGTGCCACGCACGCTGCAACTGCTGCCCCACAGCATTCCGGCCATCCCCGGCCTGCCGGGTTCGCCGGCCGCGAACGAAGGCAAGAAAACGGAGACCACGCAATGAAAGTCGCAGCCATCCAGATGGTGTCGGCCATCGCCCGCGAAGCCAACCTCGCCCGTGCCCACGGCCTGCTCGCGCAGGCGGCCGCAGCCGGCGCCGAGCTCGCGGTGCTGCCCGAGTATTTCTGCATGATGGGCGCACGCGACACCGACAAGCTGGGCCTGCGCGAGACCGCCGGCGCGGGCGCGGTGCAGGGCTTCCTGGCCGATGCGGCGCGCGAGTTCGGCCTGTGGATCGTCGGCGGCACGCTGCCCATCGAGAGCAACGATGCCGAGCACGTGTTCAACAGCTCGCTGGCCTTCTCGCCCGAGGGGCAGTGCGTGGCGCGTTACGACAAGATCCATCTGTTCTTCTTCGACAACGGCACCGAGCGCTACGACGAGCGTCGCGTCATCGCGCCCGGTACGCAGCCCGTGGTGTTCGACCTGCCATCGCGCGACGGCCACAGCTGGCGCGTGGGCATGAGCGTCTGCTACGACCTGCGCTTTCCCGAGCTCTACCGCGCGCTCGCGAAGCAGGGCGCCGACCTGCTGCTGGTGCCCAGCGCCTTCACGCGCACTACCGGCGCCGCCCACTGGGAGGTGCTGCTGCGCGCCCGTGCCATCGAGAACCTGGCCTGGGTGGTCGCACCCGCGCAGGGCGGCACACACGAGAACGGCCGCCGGACCTGGGGCCAGTCGCTGATCGTCGACCCTTGGGGCACGGTGGTGGCGCAGCAGGACAGCGAAGAAGGCGTGGTGCTGTTCGACATCGATGCCGCAAGGGTCGAGAGCACGCGCGCGCAGCTACCCGTGCTCTCGCACTGCGTGATCTAGCGATGTCTGATGCGCTGCTGACCGTCGCACCGCAGCGGTGGGCGCTGCTGGCGTTCGCGCGGCTGCGCTCGCTGTGGCAGCGCTGGTTCCTGTGGCTGCTGATGGCGGTGCTGGTGTCGGTATTGCTGGTGACGGTGGTGTGGCTCGCCGGCCGGCACGAGGTCGAGCAGGTGCAGGCCGCGCTCGACCGCGACACCGCCGATGCCGTCTCCGACCTGCGCAGCGGCTTCCAGCGCAATGCGCAGAGCCTGCGCGCCACGCAGGCCCCGGGCGCCGACCGCACACAATGGTCCACGGCCGCGGCCGCGCTGCTGCGCGAGCACCGCGAATGGCTGCGGCTCGAATGGCGCGATGCCGCCATGCGCACGCAGCAGGCCGTCAACACGCCCTACCGCATGCGCATCCTCGACGAGGAGAGCCGCGGCCCTGACCAGTCCGACGTGATGCTGGCCTGCGCCGCCGCACGCAAGCTCGGCGCGCCGGCCTATTCGCCGAGCCACTATGTGCCGATCGCCGGCGGCGGCGGCATCGAGGTGATGGAGCTGTGCCTGCCGATCGATGGCGGCGGCTACCTCGTGGCCAGCTACTCGCTGCGCGACGCGCTGATCGAGCTGGTCGGCCCCACGCTCACGCGCGGCCAGGAAGTGGCCTTCACCGAGGCCGACGGCACGCGGCTGGTGGCACTCGGCAGCTCGCGGCGCGTCGGTACGCGGGTGTTCACCGCGCAGCAGCTGATCGACCTGCCGGGCGCCGCGCTGATGCTGCGCGTAGACGGCTGGCGCGCCGCGCCCGACCTGTTCCCGAACATGCTCACCGCGCTGGTCACGGCGATCTCGATCGCGCTGGTGTCGGTGTTGGTGCTGCTTGCGCGCGACACGCGCCGGCGCCTGCGCGCCGAGCGCGACCTGGCCGACGCGCTGGCCTTCCGCAAGGCGATGGAAGACTCGGTCATCACCGGCCTGCGCGCGCGCGACCTGCAGGGCCGCATCACCTACGTGAACCCGGCCTTCTGCGAGATGGTCGGCTTCAGCCCCGAGGAGCTCATGGCCGGCAACGCCGAGGCGCCCGATGCACCCTATTGGCCGACCGAACTGGCGCACGAGTACCAGCAGCGGCAGGCACGGCGCCTTGCCGGCGGCATGCCGCCGCGCGAAGGCTTCGAGTCGGTCTTCATGCGCAAGGACGGCACGCGCTTTCCGGTGCTGATCTTCGAGGCGCCGCTCATCAACGCGCACAAGGTGCAGACCGGCTGGATGAGTGCGTTCATCGACGTGAGCGAGCAGCGCCGCATCGAGGAGCTCTCGCGCGCCAGCCAGGAGCGGCTGCAGGCCAGCGCACGGCTGGCGACCGTCGGCGAGATGGCGTCATTGCTGAGCCACGAACTCACGCAGCCGCTGGCCGCCATCGCCAGCTATGCGAGCGGCTCGCTCAACCTGCTCGGCCCGCATGCGAAGGGCGACCAGGGCGAAGTGGCGATGGCGGTGAAGCGCATCGCCGAGCAGGCCGACCGTGCGGGCCAGGTCATTCGCAGCGTGCACGACTTCGTGCGCCGGCGCGACCGCACGCGCGAGGCCGTCGCGCCGCAGGCACTGATCGACGCGGTGCTGCCCCTGGTGCGGCTGCAGGCGCGCAAGCTCGGCGTGATCATCGAGGTGGTGCTGGAAGACCGCCTGCCGGCGGCCATGTGCGACCGCACGCTGGTCGAGCAGGTGCTGCTGAACCTGGCACGCAATGCGATGCAGGCCATGGACGGGCCCGACAACGTCGGCAGCCGCGTGCTGCGGCTGCGCGTGGCGCGTGCCGTCGCGGTGGGTGGCACGGGGCAGGAAGACGCGCGGCGCTGGCTCGAGTTCTCGGTGGCCGACCTGGGCAGCGGCATCGGCGAGGACGTGGCCGAGCGGCTCTTCACGCCCTTCTTCACCACGCGCGCCGACGGCATGGGGCTCGGCCTGAGCCTGTGCCGCACGGTGGTGGAGCAGCATGGCGGGGCGCTGGTGTTCGAGCCCAACAAGCCGCGCGGCACCGTGTTCCGTTTCACGCTGCCGGCCGCTTGACGGCGGCCTTCAGACAATCAATCTTCTGCTGGATCCCATGACATGCAACCACTGATCGACGGCTTGATCTTCATCGTGGACGACGACGCCAGCGTGCGCGAGGCACTGGCCTGGCTGCTGCGCTCGCGCCGCCTGGCCAGCGAGCACTTCGGCAGTGCCGAGGCGTTCGAGCAGTTTCTCGACCAGGGCCCGCTGCCCGCGCAGCCGCTGTGTCTGCTGCTGGACGTGCGCATGCCCGGCACCAGCGGGCTGGTGCTGTTCGACCGGCTGGCCGAGCGCGGCCTGCTGCCGGCGATGCCGGTGATCTTCCTGACCGGCCATGCCGACGTGCCGACGGCCGTCGATGCGGTGAAGCGTGGCGCGTTCGATTTCTGCGAGAAGCCGTTCTCGGACAACGCGCTCGTCGACCGCATCGAACATGCGTTGAATGCGTCGCTGCAGGCGCTGGAAGTGCAACGCCTGCGCCGCGGGCTGAGCGAGCGCATCGCCGAGCTGACCGACCGCGAGCGCGACGTGATGCGGCTGGTGGTCGAGGGGCTGCCGAACAAGCTGATCGCCGACCAGCTCGCGATCAGCGTGCGCACGGTGGAAGTCCATCGCGCGCGCGTGTTCGAAAAAATGGAAGTGAAGTCGGCCGTAGAACTCGCCAACCGCCTCAGAGATCTTTAACGGCGGCGCCCGGCCTCCTCCAGGCGAACACCGCGGAACCGGCTTTGCCGGGCCGCAGGTGTTGCCCCCTGAAAGGGGGTTGGCGAAGCGACACGAAGTGCGCGAAGCCTGGGGGTCAGGCCTTTTCCGCGACGAAGATTTCGACGCGGCGGTTTTGTGCGCGGCCGGCGACGGTGCCGTTGTCGGCCAGGGGTTCGCGCGAGCCGCGGCCATCGGTCGTGATGGCCGTGGTCGACACGCCGCGGCCCACCAGGTGGTTGCGCACGCTGTCCGCGCGGCTCACCGAGAGGCGCTCGTTGCCTTCCTCGCTGCCGGTGTTGTCGGTATGGCCCACCACGCGCACGCTGGCGGCGGTGGCGCTCTTCAAGCCTTCGGCGACCTTGTCGAGCACTTGCGCGAGGTTGCGCTTGACGTTGGCGCGGCCGGTGTCGAACGACAGCTCGTTCGGGATCACCACGTGCAGCTGGTTGTCGGCGGTTTGCTCGATCACCACGCCCGTTCCCTTGGTGGAGGTTTCGAGATCGGTCTTCAGCGCGGCCAGGCGCGCCGTCCAGCTGTTGGCTGGCGCGGCCGTTGCGGCGGCCGGTGCGGCCGGCGGCGGCGACTGCGAAGCGCAGCCCGCGATGAAAAGCAACGCGGCCGCGGCCGCACTCGAAACGACAAACTTCCTCATGAGATTCCCTCTTAATGGACCAATGGAACGGGAGTGGCGGGAACCGGCCTTTCAACGCGGCCGGTTTCCCTGTGCGGTGAACGCTCAGCCTCGCGGCCCGCGTTCACCCATGTAGATTTCGACGCGGCGGTTCTGCGCCCGGCCCCCGTCGTTGTTGTTGTCGGCAATGGGCTCGCGCGAACCGCGGCCCTCGATGCGGAAGATCGCGGCGTTCACGCCGTGCGCCACGAGGTAGTCGCGCGTGCTGGCCGCGCGCTCGACCGACAGCGGGTTGTTGATGGCGTCCGAGCCGGTGCTGTCGGTGTGGCCGATGATGCGCACCTCGGCGTTCGGGTTGTTGCGCAGGCCATTCGCGAACTGGTCGAGCACCGGCGCGAAGTTCGGCTTGATGTTGGCGCGGCCCACGTCGAAGGACACGTCGCTCGGGATCTGCAGCTTCAGCTCGTTGTTGGGCGTCTGGGTCACGGCGACGCCGGTGCCTTGCGTGGCGGCTTCCATCTGGCGCTTCTGGTTTTCCATGCGCTGCGACCACAGGTAGCCGCCGAGCGCGCCGGCTGCCGCGCCGACCACGGCGCCCGTGCCGATGGCACCGCGGTTGCCGCCGGTGGCCGAACCGATGGCGGCGCCGCCCAGTGCGCCGATGCCGGCGCCGATGCCGGTATTGCGCTGCGTGTCTGTCATGCCGCCGGCACAGCCGGACAGGATGAGCGCCGTGGCGGTGGTTGCGAGTACGAACTTTTTCATGGCAATCCCTTTCAAGGATGATTCAGGCGGGCCACAGCTTAGCTGCCGGAAGTACGCGATGGTACGGGCTCAAAGCCCTACGGAAAATAAGAAAAGTTTCGCCATCGCGCATGAATGCTGCGATGATTGCTACTAAAGTAATAGCAATGGGGTGCTTGTCCGACACGGCTGCGCGGCGCGGGACTGCGCAAGCATTTCACGTTTCCGGCGGCGGATTCCGATCGTTGGCGTCGCGGCCGGCTTCGGGCTCGTCGTCGTCATGCAATTCACCCTTGTTGCGGCCGGAAAACATGGTCCACCAGATGATCAAGATGAACACAAGTCCTGCGGCGAGGGCTTCAAGCAGAATCAAACCCATGAGAAATGGACTCCAGTGGCTGGTCGGGCTTGTGATCGTAGCAACGCTCGCCGCCTGTTCCACCGGCCCGCGCACGCCCGAGGCCCCCGCCCGCCCCTCCGCCACTCCGCCGCGCGACCTCGGTCCGCTCACCGGCTCGCTCGCGCACCCCAAGAGCCGCTGGGTGCCGGTCGGCTGGGCCGAGCTTCCGGGCTTCGGCGAAGACCCGCTGCACGAAGCGTGGATAGCGCTGCTGGCGAACTGCGTGCGACCCAACGCCGCCTTCGCGCCGCTGTGCCGCGATGTGCGCCAGCTGACCATCGCCACGCCCGAAGAGCAGCGCCAGTGGATGACCGAGCGGCTGCAGCCCTACCGCGTCGAGGCGCTGAACGGCCAGACCGAGGGCAAGCTCACCAGCTACTACGAGCCGGTGTACGAAGCCTCGCGCGTGCCCACCGCCACCTTCAACGTGCCGATCTACCAGGCCCCGGAAGGGCTGGTGCCGCGCCGCCCCTGGTACACGCGCCAGGAGATCGAGACCCTGCCCGAGGCCCAGGCCGCGCTGCGCGGCCGCGAGATCGCATGGATGGCCGACCCCATCGACGCGCTGATGCTGCACATCCAGGGATCGGGGCGCCTGCGCATCACCGAGGCCAACGGCTGGCAGCACACCGTGCGCGTGGCCTTCTCGGCCACCAACGAGCAGCCCTACCGCAGCGTGCAGCAGTGGCTGATGAGCCAGGGCGTGACCAAGGTCGGCAAGTGGCCCGACGACACCAAGGCCTGGGCCGCGCAGAACCCGCAGCGCGTGTCGCAACTGATGTGGAGCAACCCGCGCTACGTGTTCTTCCGTGAAGAGACGATGAGCGAGGTCGACGCCGCCTTCGGCCCGCGCGGCGCGCAAGGCGTGCCGCTCACGGCCGGCCGCTCCATCGCGGTCGACCGCGAGAGCATCCCGTACGGCACGCCGGTGTGGTTGGCATCCAGCGGGCCGGCGGCGCAGCTGCAGAAACTGGTGGTGGCGCAGGACACCGGCAGCGCCATCCTCGGCGCGGTGCGCGCCGACTACTTCGCGGGCACCGGCGCCGACGCGGGCCGCCTCGCGGCGAGCATGAACCAGCCGCTGCGCCTGTGGGCGCTGTGGCCGAGGCAGTCGCCTGCTCCCTGAGCAGGGCGCGGCACTTTCCAGGAAGACCGAGGAACCGGCTTTGCCGGGCCTCTGGTGTTGCCCCCGGCGAGGGGGAAGGCGAAGCGACACGAAGTGCGCGAAGCCTGGGGGGGGGACCAACTCAACCTGACGGGAGGCTGAGTGTTTCACTAAGCCGTCATACGAACTGCCTAACTTCGCGGGTTGGTTTCCCCCCAATCCACGAAGAAAGACATTGCGCATGACCGCAAACACCCGCACCGACGATCCCTCGGTCGATCTCGACGACATCGGCACCAACCCCACGTCGAACCCCTCGTTCACCGACCTGATCGCCTCGCGCCTGAGCCGCCGCCGCCTGTTCGGCCTGGGTGTCGGCACCGCCGGCACGGCACTGCTGCAGGCGTGCGGCGGCGGTGGCGGCGGAAGTGCCGGCTTCCCGGTGCTGCCCCCGGCGCCGGCACCAGCCCCCGCACCGCCTGCACCCGCGCCTGCGCCTTCGCCGGCCACCCCGATGAAGCTCGGCTTCAATGCCGTCGCCAAGAGCCTCGCCGACGTGGTGACCGTGCCCGCCGGCTACACCGCGAGCGTGCTGTACCGCCTGGGCGACCCGATCGCCGCGGGCGTCGCTGCCTACAAGAACGACGGCACCGACGACGCGACCACCTACGACCGCCGTGCCGGCGACCACCACGACGGCATGACCTTCTTCGGCATGAGCGCGTCGAACAAGTGGGACGCTGCCAGCGCCTCGCGCGGCCTGCTCGCGATGAACCACGAAGCCATCACGCCGCTGTTCCTGCACCCCACGGGGCAGACCATCACCGGCAGCGGCAACGCGGCCGTCCGTACCGTCGCCGACGAAGTGCTGCGCGAGTTCTACCTGCACGGCGTGAGCGTGGTCGAGGTCAGCAAGAACGGCAGTGCCTGGAGCTACAAGCAGGATTCGAGCTTCAACCGCCGCGTGCACACGCTGACGGAAATGCAGTTCTCGGGCCCGGCCGCGAAAACCGACTACCTGAAGACCAAGTACTCGACCGACGGCAGCAAGACCCGCGGCACGCTCAACAACTGCGCCAACGGCACCACGCCCTGGGGCACGTACCTCACTTGCGAAGAGAACTGGGCCGGCTACTTCCGGCGCATCGCCGCGACCGATAACCCCAGCCGCAGCGCCAAGGAAATCGCCTCGTTCACCCGCTACGGCGTTGCCAGCACCGGCCGCGAACTCTGGGCCACCGTCACGCCCGACACGGCCGACAGCATCTACGGCCGCTGGAACACCCAGGTGGTCGGCGCCACCGCCAGCGACGACTTCCGCAACGGCTCCAACACCTACGGCTGGGTCGTCGAGATCGATCCGTTCAACCCGTCCAGCACCCCGAAGAAGCGCACCGCTCTCGGCCGCTTCGGCCACGAAGGCGCCTGCCTCGGCCCGGTCCTGGCCGGCAAGCCGCTGGTCTGGTACATGGGCGACGACTCGCAGAACGAATATCTCTACAAGTTCGTCTCCACCAAGGCCTGGGACGCGGCCGACGTCGGGGGCGGCATGGCTGCCGGCGACAAGTACATGGACGACGGCAAGCTCTACGTCGCCAGGTTCAATGCCGACGGCACCGGCAACTGGCTGGAGCTTTCGCTCGGCGTGAACGGCATCACTTCCGGCAACGCGGCCTACGCGTTCGCCGACGCCGCCGACGTGGTGGTCAATGCCCGCCTGGCGGCCGACGTGGCCGGCGCGACGAAGATGGACCGCCCCGAGTGGACGGCCGTCAACCCGAAGAACGGCGAGGTGTACCTCACGCTTACCAACAACGCCGCGCGCACCATCGCCAACACCGATGCCGCCAATCCGCGCTACTACAACGACCCCAAGGGCGCGGCCCAGACGGCGCAGAAGGGCAACCCGAACGGCCACGTCATCCGCTTCGCCGATGCCGGCGGCAACCCGGCGGCCACGACCTTCACCTGGGACGTCTACCTGTTCGGCGCCCGCTCCACGGCATCGGCCGACATCAACCTGTCCAACCTCGTGGCCGACAACGACTTCTCCAGCCCCGACGGCATGTGGTTCAGCCAGGCCGCTCCCGGCCTGCTGTGGCTCGAGACCGATGACGGTAAGTACACCGACGTGACCAACTGCATGCTGCTCGGCGCTCTGCCGGGCCAGGTGGGCGACGGTGCGGCGAAGACCATCACCAACGTCGACGGCGCGACCACCGCCACGCAAGCCACGTTCGTCGGCAAGGCGCCGGGCACCGACGGCCTGCGCCGCTTCCTCGTCGGGCCGGTGGATTGCGAAATCACCGGCATCGCCGAATCGGGCGACGGCCGTGCGCTGTTCGTGAACATCCAGCATCCGGGCGAGAACACGGCCAAGGCCGACATCGCCGATCCGTCGAAGTACCTCAGCCACTGGCCCCAGGGCGGCACCGCGCGCCCGCGCTCGGCGACGCTGGTGATCACCAAGGACGACGGCGGCCTGATCGGCCTGTAAGCGTCCAAGCGTCCTCGACCCCCTTCGGGAAACACCGAGGAACCGGCTTTGCCGGGCCTCCGGTGTTGACCCCGGCGAGGGGGATGACACGAAGTGCGCGAAGCCTGGGGGAGTACCTACTCTCTCGGCAACGGCAGCGCCGTCTTGTACCTGACCTGCTTCAACGCAAAGCTGGAGCGGATCTTCTCGATCCCTGGAATCGGCGTGAGCTGTTCCAGGATGAATTTCTCCAGCGCCGCCATGTCCGCGACCGCGATGCGGATCAGGTAGTCGCTGTCGCCCGTCATCAGGTAGCACTCCATCACCTCGTCGTGCTCGGCGATGCGCTGCTCGAAGTCGGCGAGCGACTGCTTGCTCTGCGTCGTGAGGCTGATCGAGATGAACACGTTGAGCCCGAGGCCCAGCGCCTTGGCGCTGAGGAGCGCCACATAGCGGCCGATCACACCGTTCGCTTCGAGCACCTTCACGCGCGCGAGGCAGGGCGATGGCGACAGGTGCACGCGCCGCGCCAGCTCCACGTTCGAGAGCGCGCCGTCGCGCTGCAGCTCGTCGAGAATGCGCAGGTCGATGGCGTCGAGTTGCATGAAGTGCCGGCAAGTGGAAGATTGACGGAATTTTATGCTGCGGCGCGCGCAGGGACTTGGCTTCGCCAGTAGCTAATTTTTCGCGTGGCGGCCTAAAGTGCCGATATGAACGCCCCGATTTCGCCCGACCAGATGCGTGCCCTGCTGCTCGACACGCCGCTCTCGCATGACCCCGACCCCGCCGAGACCGCCGAATGGCGCGACGCCTTCCTGGCGCTGGCGCAAACGCAGGGGCCGCAGCGCGCGAAGCAGATGCTGGTCGAACTGGCGCGCCTCGCGCGGCAGCAGCGCATCGGCTGGCAGCCCGAACTCGCGACGCCCTACGTCAACACCATCGCGGTGGAAGACCAGCCGCCGTTCCCCGGCGACCTCGCCATCGAGGAAAAGCTCGCCTCGCTGATGCGCTGGAACGCGCTCGCGATGGTGGCCAAGGCCAACCAGGCGTATGGCGAACTCGGCGGCCACATCGCCAGCTACGCGAGCGCGGCCGACCTGTTCGAGACCGGCTTCAACCATTTCTTCCATGCGCGCAGCAAGCAGCACCGCGGCGACCTCGTGTTCTTCCAGCCGCACAGCGCCCCTGGTGTCTATGCGCGCGCGTTCCTCGAAGGCCGTCTCGGCGAAGAAGACCTGAAGCACTACCGCCAGGAGCTGACGGCACCGGCCTTCACGCAAGGCAGCGGCGCACGCGGCCTCAGCAGCTATCCGCATCCGTACCTGATGCCGGACTTCTGGCAGTTCCCGACCGGCTCGATGGGCATCGGCCCCATCAGCTCGATTTACCACGCGCGCTTCATGCGCTATCTCACGCATCGCAACCTGCTGAACTGCGAAGGCCGAAAAGTGTGGGGCGTGTTCGGCGACGGCGAGATGGACGAGCCCGAATCGATGAGCGCGCTGACGCTCGCCGCGCGCGAGAGGCTCGACAACCTCGTGTGGGTCGTCAACTGCAACCTGCAGCGGCTGGACGGCCCGGTGCGCGGCAACGGCCGCATCATCGACGAGCTCGAAAAGCTCTTCGCCGGCGCGGGCTGGAACGTCGTCAAGCTCGTGTGGGGCAGCGACTGGGACGGTCTCTTCGCGCAGGACGTGAGCGGTGCGCTGGCCCGCGTGTTCGCCAACACCGTCGACGGCCAGATGCAGACCTTCGCGGCCAAGGACGGTCGCTTCAACCGCGACAACTTCTTCGGCCAGAACCCCGAACTCGCGCGCCTGGCCGAAGGCATGACCGACGAGCAGATCGACCGCTTGAAGCGCGGCGGCCACGACCTCGTGAAGATCCACGCCGCCTACGCCGCGGCGGCCAGGCACAAGGGCCAGCCCACAGTAATCCTCGCCCACACCAAGAAGGGCTACGGCATGGGCAGCGCCGCGCAGGGCAAGATGACCACGCACTCGCACAAGAAGATGGGCGACGTCGACCTGATCGAATTCCGCGACCGCTTCAACCTGCCGCTCACTGATGCGCAGGCCATCGCGATGGATTTCTACCGCCCGGCCGAGGACAGCGCCGAGATGCGCTACCTGCGCCAGCACCGCGAAGCCCTCGGCGGCGCCATGCCGCGCCGCGAGACCGCCTGCGACATCGTGCCCAAGCCCGACATCGCAAGCTACGCGCAGTTCGCGACCGCTGCGGCCGGCAAGGAGATGAGCACCACCATGGCCTTCGTGCGCATGCTGGGCAACCTCATGAAGGACACGGCGCTCGGCCCGCGCATCGTGCCCATCGTGGCCGACGAGGCGCGCACCTTCGGCATGGCTAACCTGTTCAAGCAGGTCGGCATCTATTCGAGCGTGGGCCAGCGCTATGCGCCGGAAGACATCGGCTCGGTGCTGAGCTACCGCGAAGCCACCGACGGACAGATTCTTGAAGAAGGCATCAGCGAAGCCGGCGCCATCGCGAGCTGGACCGCGGCCGCCACTAGCTACAGCGTGCATGGCCTGGCAATGCTGCCGTTCTACATCTACTACTCGATGTTCGGCTTCCAGCGCGTGGGCGATGCGATCTGGGCCGCGGCCGACCAGCGCGCACGCGGCTTTTTGCTGGGCGCCACGTCGGGCCGCACCACGCTCGGCGGCGAAGGCCTGCAGCACCAGGACGGCAGCAGCCACCTCGTGGCCGCGACCATTCCCAACTGCAAGGCCTACGACCCGGCCTATGCGGGCGAGATGGCGGTGATCGTCGATGCGGGCATCCGCGAAATGATGGTCGAGCAGAAGGACGTTTTCTATTACGTCACGCTCATGAACGAGAACTACGCGCAGCCCGATGTGCCCGCGGGCGCTGAGGCGGACATCCTGCGTGGGTGCTATCGCTTCGGTACCTACGCGTCCACTTCGGGCAAGGCGAAGAAGAAGGTCACCTTGATGGGCTCGGGCGCGATCCTCACCGAGGTCGTGAAAGCTGCACAGCTGCTGGCCGACGAAGGCATCGAGGCCGAGGTGTTCAGCGTCACGAGTTGGAGCGAGCTTGCGCGCGACGGGCTGGCCTGCGAGCAGCGCGCACTCGCTGGCGGAGAAGCCGGCTCGCCTTTCATCGCGCAGCAGCTCGGCAAGGGCAAGGCACCGGTCATTGCCGCCACCGACTACGTGCGCGCCGTACCCGAGAGCGTGCGCGCCTTCCTGCCCGAAGGCCGCCGCTACCTCACGCTCGGCACCGACGGCTTCGGGCGCAGCGATACGCGCGCGGCGCTGCGCGGGTTCTTCGGGGTGGATGCCGCGAGCATTGCAAACGCCGCTCGCCACGCGCTGAGTTGAGCGTCGGCGGTCGCGCAGGGCCTGCGTTAGAGTCGCAGGCCCACCTCTTCCCACCCATGACCGCCCGCTTCCAGTCCCTCGCTCCCACCGTCCGCCTCGCCGACCAGGTGGCCGATGCGCTCGCGGCCGAGGTGCGCAGCGGGCGTCTCTCCGAAGGCGACCGCCTGCCGACCGAGACCGCATTGGCCGAGCAGTTCGGCGTGAGCCGCACGGTGGTGCGCGAGGCGGTGTCGCGGCTCAAGTCGCTGGGCTTGCTCGATTCGCGTCAGGGCAGCGGCGTGTACGTGCGCCCCGCCGGCGTCGAGCCGCTGCGCTTCGAGATGCCGCACGTGGCCTCGCGCGAAGCCGTGATCCAGATGGTCGAGGTGCGCCGTGCGCTCGAGGCCGAAGTGGCCGCGCTGGCCGCCGAGCGCCGTACGGCCGACGACGTGCAGCGCATCCGCGAGGCCATAGCCGGGCTGCATGCGGCGGTCGAGGCGGGCGGCAACGGCGCCGACGAGGACGTGCGCTTCCACCGCGCCATCGCCGAGGCCGCGCGCAACCCGTTCCTGATCGGTACGCTGCAATACCTGCGGCAGTTCCTGCACGGCGCCACCCGCGTCACGCGCGCCAACGAGGCGCGCCGCGCCGACTTCGCGCGCGAGGTGGCGCAGGAGCACGCCCGCATCGTCGAGGCCATCGAGGCTGGCGACCCGCTGCGCGCGCGCGAGGCGGCCAAGAACCACATGGACAACGCGATCCGCCGTATCGAGCTGGCCGATCCCGCGTTCTGGCAGCAGGAAGGCGCGCAACTCGCGCGGCCCCTGGTTGAAGGCTGGCCTGTCGGCAGCTGAGTCCGCCGACACACAAAGACACCAGAAAGTCGCCGCAAGAGGCGTTGCCTCCGGGTTTCCCCGGGTCAATCAACAAAACTCAAATTTGTATGATGACCTGACAAATCAAGCGGGACAAACCTTTTCATGACTTCTTCCACCCTCCCGGCCGGCGCCACGCGCGCCACGCCGTCCGCCACAGCCGATGCCGCGCTCGAAAAGCGCACTTACGCCAAGGTGTTCTGGCGCCTCGTGCCCTTCCTCATGCTCTGTTACGTGGTCGCCTACCTCGACCGCGTCAACGTCGGCTTCGCCAAGCTGCAGATGGGGCAGGACCTGGGTTTCAGCGAAACCGTGTTCGGCCTGGGCGCGGGCATCTTCTTCCTCGGCTACTTCCTGTTCGAGGTGCCGAGCAACCTGCTGCTCAACCGTGTCGGCGCTCGCATCTGGATCGCGCGGATCATGATCACCTGGGGCCTGCTGTCGGCCTGCTTCATGTTCGTGAAGACGCCGACCAGCTTCTACATCCTGCGCTTCCTGCTCGGCGTGGCCGAGGCGGGCTTCTACCCCGGCGTGATCCTGTACCTCACGCACTGGTACCCAGCGCACCGGCGCGCGCGGATCGTCGCGGTGTTCATGTCGGCGATTCCCGTGGCGGGCATCTTCGGCAACCCGCTGTCGGGCTGGATCATGGACAGCTTCCACGGCGCCTCGTCGCTGAGCGGTTGGCAATGGATGTTCATCATCGAGGCCGTCCCGGCCGTGATCGTGGGCGTGATGGTGCTGGTGTACCTCGACAACGGCATTGCGCAGGCGCGCTGGCTCAACGGCGCGGAAAAGGCGTTGCTGCAGCGCGAGGTGGCGCGCGATGCCGAGCACGGCGCCAAGGGCCCGCACTCGGTGGCTGGCGTGTTCCGCGATGTGCGCATATGGTGGATGGCGTTGATCTACTTCGCTTTCGTCATGGGCCAATACGCGCTGACCTTCTGGCTGCCCACGCTGGTCAAGGCCACGGGCGTGCAGGGCAACCTCCATATCGGGCTGCTCAGCGCGATCCCGTTCGTCTGCGCCATCGTCGCGATGAACCTCTTCGGCCGCAGCGCCGATCGTCGCCAGGAGCGCCGCTGGCATCTGATCGTGCCCGCGCTGATGGGCGCCATCGGCTTCACGGTCGCGGCTTCGTACACGCAGAACACCGCCGTGTCGCTCGCCTTCCTGTCGCTCGCCGCGGCCGGCGTGCTGACCTGCGCGCCGCTGTTCTGGTCGCTGCCTACCGCCTTCCTCTCGGGCACGGCGGCGGCTGCGGGCATCGCGGCCATCAACTCGGTGGGCAACCTCGCGGGCTTCGTGAGCCCGTACCTCATCGGCTACCTGAAAGACCTGACGGGCAGCACGCAGATCGGCATGTACGTGCTGGCCGCCGCGCTGGTGCTCGGTGCCGTCGGCGTGTGGCTCACGCCCAAGCAACTCGTGAATCGCTGATCGAAAGAACACCCTGATGACCTCTTCCTCCAACTCTCCAGTCGTCGGCCTCGTGGGCCTGGGCGCCATGGGCGCCGGCATGGCGCAATCGCTGCGCCGCGCGGGCCATGCGCCGCACGTGTTCGACGTGCGCCGCGAAGTGGCCGAAGCCTTCGCGCGCGACGGCGGCGCGGCCTGCGACACGCTGGCCGCGATCGGCGCGCAGTGCGACATCGTGGTCAGCGTGGTCGTGAATGCCGCTCAGACCGAGTCGGTGCTGTTCGGCGACGGCACCACGCCCGGATGCGCCGCGTCGATGAAGCCCGGCAGCCTGTTCGTGATGTGCTCCACGGTGGACCCGAACTGGTCGGTGGCGCTCGAGGCGCGCCTTGCAAGGCTGGGCATCCTGTACCTCGACGCGCCGATCTCCGGCGGCGCCGCCAAGGCCGCAAGCGGCCAGATGACGATGATGACCGCCGGCACGCCCGCCGCCTACGAGAGGGCCGGCGCCGTGCTCGACGCCATGGCCGCCAAGGTCTACCGCCTGGGCGACTCGGCAGGCGCGGGCAGCAAAGTGAAGGTCATCAACCAGCTACTGGCCGGCGTGCACATCGCGGCCGCGGCCGAAGCGATGGCACTGGGCCTGCGCGAGGGCGTGGACCCTGATGCGCTCTACGAGGTCATCACGCACAGCGCGGGCAACAGCTGGATGTTCGAGAACCGCATGGCGCACGTGCTCGCGGGCGACTACACGCCGCTCTCGGCCGTCGACATCTTCGTGAAGGACCTGGGGCTGGTGCTCGACGTGGCGCGGGCCAGCAAGTTCCCGCTGCCGCTGTCATCCACCGCGCACCAGATGTTCATGCAGGCCTCGACCTCGGGCTACGCGCGCGAGGACGACAGTGCGGTCATCAAGATTTTTCCCGGCATCGAATTGCCGGCCGCAAACGGAAAGGCTTCGTGAGCGATCTCAAGACCATCGACACGCCGCTGCTTCGCATCGGCTACGAAGAGTGGAACCCCGGCGGCACCGCCACCGTGGTGCTGATGCATGGCTGGCCCGACAGCCCGCGCAGCTGGCATGGCGTGGCGCCGAGCCTGGCCGAGGCCGGCTGGCGCGTGCTCGCACCCGCCCTGCGCGGCTTCGCACCCACGCGCTTCCTGCATGACGGCACGCCGCGCAGCGGCCAGCTCTCCGCGCTCGGGCGCGACCTGCTCGATTTCATCGACGCGCTCGGCCTCGACAAGCCCGCGCTGGTCGGCCACGACTGGGGCGCCCGCGCGGCGGCCAACGCCTGCGGGCTGAGGCCCGAGGTGGCGCGCGCGCTGGTGCTGATGTCGGTCGGCTACGGCACCAATGCGCCAGACCAGCCGATGGCGCTCGAGCAGGCGCGCAACTACTGGTATCACTGGTACATGGCCACGCCGCGCGGCGAACGCACGGTGCACGACGACCGCATCGCCTTCACCCGGATGATGTGGGACACCTGGGCGCCCACGGGCTGGTACGAGAAAGCCGAATTCGAGGCCACAGCCGCCGCCTTCGCAGGCGACGACTGGGCGCGGGTGGTGCTGCATTCCTACCGCCACCGCTGGGGCTACGCGTCCGGCGATCCGCGCTATGCGGCGGACGACGCCGCGCTCGATCCGGCGCCGGTGCTGCCGGTGCCCACGCTCGTGCTGCATGGCGCGGCCGACAGCTGCAATCATCCCGATACTTCGGCAGGCAAGGAGCGATTCTTCAGCGGCCCCTACCGCCGCGAACTGCTCGACGGCGTCGGCCACTTCCCGCAGCGCGAAGCGCCCGCGGCGGTGGCGGCCGCGCTGCTGCGCTTCCTGCCCGCCATTCCCTGAAGAATCCAGAAAGAGAAGACGACACCATGAACATCCTCATCACCGGCGGCTGCGGCTTTCTCGGCGCGCGGCTCGCCCGCACGCTGCTCGCGGGCGGTCCGCTGGCATTGGCCGGCGCCGCGGCACAGCCGATCTCGCGCATCACCCTGGCCGACCGCGTGCCGCCGCCCGTCGACCTGGCCGGCGATGCGCGCGTGCGGTTCGTGCAGGGCGACCTGTACGAGCAGGCCGCCAACGGCGCGCTGCCGCTGGCGGACACCCACGCCGTGTTCCACCTGGCCGCGGCCGTGAGCGGCGAATGCGAGGCCGACTTCGACCTGGGCATGCGCAGCAACCTCGACACCACGCGCGCCCTGCTCGACGCCTGCCGCCGCGCGGGCCATGCGCCGGTGTTCGTGTTCTCCAGCTCGGTCGCGGTGTTCGGCGATTCGCCCGAGCAGCGCCTGCCCGCGGTGATCGAGGACACCACGCTGCCCACGCCGCAGAACAGCTACGGCATCCAGAAGTTCATCGGGGAGCAGCTGGTGGCCGACTTCACGCGCAAGGGCTTCGTGCAGGGCCGCAACGTGCGGCTCATGACGGTCTCGGTGCGGCCGGGCCGGCCCAACGGCGCGGCCTCCAGCTTCTTGAGCGGCATGCTGCGCGAGCCGCTGGCGGGTGAGCGTGCGCGCTGCCCGGTGGCGCCCGAGACGGCGGTGGCGCTGGCCTCGCCCGGCAACACCGTCGCCGGCATCGTGCGCGCGGCCACCGCCAGCGCCGCCGAATGGGGGGCGCGCACCGCCGTCAACCTGCCCGCGCTGACGACCACCGTGCGCGAGATGGCCGATGCGCTCGAACGCATCGCCGGCACCGACGCCACCGGTCTGATCGACTGGGAACCCGATGCAAACATCGCGAAGATCGTCACCAGCTGGCCCAGCCGCATCCATGCGGCGCGCGCCGAGGCACTGGGCCTCCAGGCCGACGCGAGCTTCGACGCGATCCTGCGCGACTACGTGCGCGAGAACCCGCAGGCGGTGAAGCTGCCGGTGAAGGACTGAGCCATGGCCAAGCTGCTCCTCGGCTGCATCGCCGACGATTTCACCGGCGCCACCGACCTTGCCAACAACCTCGTGCGTGCGGGCATGCGCGTGGTGCAGACCATCGGCGTGCCGGCAGGTCCGCTCGACGCTGATGTCGACGCCGTCGTCGTCGCCCTCAAGTCGCGCACCGTCGCGCCGGCCGAAGCCATCGCGCTGTCGCTCGACGCGCTGCGCTGGCTGCAGGCGCAGGGCGCGCGGCAGATCTACTTCAAGTACTGCTCCACCTTCGACAGCACGCCGCAGGGCAACATCGGCCCGGTGACCGAGGCGCTGATGGACGCGCTGCAATGCGACTTCACCATTGCCACGCCCGCCTTCCCGGACAACAAGCGCACCGTGTTCAAGGGCTACCTGTTCGCGGGCGACGTGCTGCTCAACGAGAGCGGCATGCAGAACCATCCGCTCACGCCGATGACCGACCCGAACCTCGTGCGCGTGCTGCAGGCGCAGTGCACGCGCAAGGTGGGGCTGATCGACTACGCCGTGGTGGCGCGCGGTGCAGAGGCCATCGGCGAGCGCATCGGCCAGCTGAAGGGCGAGGGCGTGTCGATCGCCGTGGTCGATGCAGTGTCGAACGACGACCTGCTGCGCATGGGCCCCGCGCTTGCGAAGATGCCGCTGCTCACCGCGGGTTCGGGCGTGGCCATCGGCCTGCCGTCCAACTTCGGCCTCGCGCCCTCGTCGCAGGCCAGTGCGTTGCCGGCGGCCGGCGGATTGCGCGCCGTGGTCTCGGGCAGCTGTTCGCTCGCCACCAACCGGCAGGTGCTCGACTTCATCCAGCGCGGCGGCGCGGCGCTGGCCGTGGATCCGCTGCGCATCGCGGCGGGCGTGGATGTCGCGGCCGAAGCCCTGGCATGGGCCGCACCGCTCGTCGAGAAGCAGTCGGTGCTGGTGTATTCCACCGCCGAAGCCGGCGCGGTGAAGTCGGTGCAGGGCAGGCTCGGCGTCGAGGAAGCCGGCGCGATGGTCGAACGCACCATCGCCGCCATTGCGCGCGGCCTGGTCGAACGCGGTGTGCGCCAGCTGGTGGTGGCGGGCGGCGAGACCTCGGGTGCCTGCGTGCAGGCGCTGGGCATCGCGCAGATGCAGATCGGGCCGCAGATCGACCCGGGCGTGCCGTGGTGCCACGCGCGTTCCGATGCCGCACCCGGGGCGGGCCTGCACATCGCGCTCAAGTCCGGCAACTTCGGTGGGGACGATTTCTTCACCAAGGCCTTTACAGTGCTCGCATGACGCCCATGTTCCGTGTTCGTGCATACCGGGACTGTTCGGGGCGCGATCACGCCGATGCGGGGGCCTTTTTCGCGAATGTCCCCCGCTTCGCTCTTCCTTTATTTCGCGAAAAAGGCCCCCGCATCGGCGTGATCGCTCAGAGCACTTGTCGATCGGCCGCACACCAGCAGCGTGCCCTGTGCACGCGCCCTGAACAACAGCGCCAAGAAACATAAGCGACGAAACCAGACATGAAAGAACCCGAAGCAAGAGAAGAAATCTGCCGCGTAGGCCGCAGCCTGTTCGAACGCGGCTACGTGCATGCCACGGCCGGCAACATCAGCGTGCGGCTGGACGACGATGGCTTCCTCATCACGCCAACCGACGCCTGCCTCGGTTTTCTCGACCCGGCGCGGCTTGCAAGGCTCGATGCAAATGGCCAGCAGACCGGCGGCGACCGCGCCAGCAAGACCATCGCGCTGCACACACGCATCTACGCAGCCGCACGCAAGTTCGATGCGAACACGGCCTGCGTGATCCACACGCACAGCACGCACTGCGTGGCGCTCACGTTGAACAATCCGGGTGACGAGCTGCTGCCCGCGCTCACGCCGTATTTCGTGATGAAGGTCGGCCATGTGCCGGTCATTCCGTACCACCGGCCCGGCGCACCCGAAGCGGCCGAGCAGGTGGCGCAGGCCATCGAGCGCCTCGGCGCTGCCGGCACGCCGATCCGCGCCGTGATGCTCACGCGCCTGGGCCCCAATGTCTGGCACGACACGCCGGCCGCTGCCATGGCCGTGCTCGAGGAACTCGAGGAAACCGCCCGGCTTCAAATGCTTGCGAGCGCCGCAAGGCCTGCACCGCTGAACGCCGAACAGATCGATGAACTGCGCCGCACCTTCGGGGCGCGCTGGTAGTAGAAACACCCCATGCCCCAATTCGCCGCCAACCTCTCGATGCTCTATCCGGAGCTCGCCTTTCTCGACCGCTTCGACGCCGCCGCGAAAGACGGCTTCAAGGCCGTGGAGTACCTCTTTCCGTACGACTTTTCGAAGGACGAAATCCTTGCAAGGCTGAAGCACAACGGCCTCCAGCAGGTGCTGTTCAACGGCCCTCCCGGCGACTGGAACGACGGCGAACGCGGCCTGGCTTGCCTGCCCGGACGCGACGCCGAGTTCCGCGAAGGCATCGCCAGGGCCATCGACTACGCCGTGGCGCTCGACTGCCCGCGCATCCACGTCATGGCCGGCCTCGTGCCCGAAGGCCTGGAGCGCGATGCGCTGCGGCCCGTGTACCTGGACAACCTGCGCTGGGCCGCGGCCGAAGCTGCCAAGGCAAACCGCGACGTGCTGATCGAGCCGATCAACACGCGCGACATTCCGGGCTTCTTCCTCAACCGCCAGGACCAGGCGCACGAGATCGTCGAGGCCGTCGGCGCACCGAACCTCAAGGTGCAGATGGACCTGTACCACTGCCAGATCGTCGAAGGCGACGTGGCCATGAAGATCCGCAAGTACCTGCCCACCGGCCGCGTCGGCCACATCCAGATCGCCGGCGTGCCCGAGCGCCACGAGCCCGACATCGGCGAGCAGAACTATCCGTATCTGTTCGACGTGATCGACGAGGTGTCGGCGCAGTGCGGCTGGCAGGGCTGGGTCGGCTGCGAATACCGGCCGCGCCGCGGTTCGGAGCTGGGCGGCACCTCGGCCGGGCTCGGCTGGTTGCGCGCCTTGCAGCAGCGCACATGAGGCTCGAGGCGCTGCGCATCCCGGTGCGGCTGCGAGGTTTCGCGGCGGGTGATGCGCAGCTGTTCGACGTCACGCTGGCCGACGACAAGGTCGGCTCCATCGTGGCCAGCGCTCAACAGCAGCACGCGCGCGGCACGCTGCTGAGCGCACTGGTCGAGGCGCATGCGCACATCGACAAGAACTACACCGTGCAGGACGTGGGTGCGGCGCAGGGCAACCTGTTCGCCGCCATCGACCGCATGAACAAGCACCGCGACAGCTGGACCGGCGAGTCGCTGCGCCTGCGCATGGAGCGCGCGCTGCACGACGCATGGCAATCGGGCACGCGCGCGCTGCGCACGCACCTCGACTGGGTGCAGCCCGAGCCGCCCGCCGCCTTGCCCGTGTTCGAGGCACTGCGCGAAGAATGGCGCGGCCGCGTCGAACTGCAGTTCGTCTCGCTCACGCCGCTCGACCTGTTCGCCGACCTCGCCACCGGCGAACGCATCGCACGCGAGGTGAAGCGTGCGGGCGGCGTGCTTGGCGCGTTCGTCTACCGCAACGAAGGCATCGTCCACAAGCTCGGGCGCGTGTTCGATCTCGCGCAGCTGCATGGGCTGGGGCTCGACTTCCATGTCGACGAAGGCCTCGACGCCGAAGCCAGCGGCCTGCGCAGCATTGCGCAACTGGTGCGTGCGCGCAATTTCAGGAACGGCGTGGCCTGCGGCCATGCCTGCTCGCTGTCGGTGCAGGGCGATGGAATTGCCAACGAAACGCTGGCGCTGTGCGCCGGCGCGGGCATTCACCTCGTCGCGCTGCCCACCACCAACCTCTACCTGCAAGGCGCGTGGGACCGCACGCCCGTGCAGCGCGGCATCACGCGCATCCGCGAGGCGGCGGCATGGGGCTTGCGTGCGAGCCTGGCAACCGACAACGTGCAGGACGCCTTCTATCCCTACGGCAGCTACGACCTTCTGGAGACCTTCGGCCTCGGTGTGCAGATGGCGCACCTGGCACCGGCCTCCGACTGGCTCGACGCCGTCACCGTGAGCCCCGCGAAAACCCTGGGGCTCGCTTGGAACGGGCGCATCGCGCCGGGCTGCCCGGCGGACCTGCTGGTGTTGGCGGCCACCGACGAACACGAACTCATCGGCCCGCGCGGGCGGCAACGCACCGTCATCCGCGGCGGCCGGGTACTGGAGAAAACACAATGAGCATGGGCAAGCCAATGGCCAACTACGCCGCCGCCAGGCGTGTCGGCGATTTCGTCTTCATGAGCGGCGTGGTCGCGGTCGATCCGGCCACGCGCCGCGCCGTCGCCGGCTACGACGACATTCCCGAAGCAGCCCGCACCGCACTGCAGGGCGTGGGCTACGCCACGGGCCAGATGTCGGTCGACGTGTTCGAGGCGCCCATCGTCGCGCAGAGCTGGTTCGTGCTCGAGCGCATCCGCCAGATCGCGGCCGAGCATGGCGGCACGATGGAAGACGTGGTGAAGCTGGTGCAGTACTTCCGACACCTGCCGCACTACGCGTTCTACAACCGCGTGCGCGGGCTGTTCTATCCGAGTGAGCCGCCGGTGAGCACGGTGGTCGAGGTGTCGCGTTTTCTGCCAGGGGACGAGGTGCTGGTCGAGGTCGAGGCGACCATGTACCTGCCGCAGCAACGCGCTACCTGACCCCCGCCCCCTTCAGCAAAAACTCCGTCACTTGCTCGATCAGGTAGCGCCGGTCCTTGTCGTCGCCCTGCTGGGCCACGTTGCGGAAGTACGCGGCCTGGGTGGCGTGGTCGGCATAGAACTGCGTCACGGCCCAGATGTGGAACAGCACCAGCATCGGGTCGGCCTTGTCCATCAGGCCCTGGTTCATCCAGTTCTGGATCACGGCGGCGGCCTGGTCGGTGCGCTGCTTGCTCGTGTCCATCATGGTGTTGAGTACCGGCGCGCCGCGCATCATCTCGGCGGTGAAGATGCGCGAGCGCAGCGGATGTTCGAACGAGAACATCATCTTGCGGTGGATCAGGTCACCCAGCACCTTGCGCGGGCCGAAGGCCTCGTCGCTGAAGCCGAACACCACGATCCACTCGGTGAGGATGTCCTGCAGCACCTGGCGGTACAGCGCTTCCTTGCTCTCGATGTAGTAGTGCAGCTGCGCCTTCGACAGGCCAGCCTTGTCGGCGATGGCCTGCGTCGATGCGCCGGCCAGCCCCTCGCTCGCGAACACCTCGATGGCGGCCTGGTTGATGAGGCCGAGCACCTGCGTGTACTTGCGCGAGCGGCCACGCGTGGCGGGCGCCTCGCCGTCGCTTTCTTCGACGCTCACAGCTGAAGCACCAGTTCCAGGCCCTTGGCGCGCGAGCAGCACAGGGCCACCCTCGTGCGTCGCTCGGTCCCTGTGAGGCAGAAGTCGCGGTGCTCGGCGCCTTCGCCGTCGCCGTCGACCACGCAGGTGCCGCACAGGCCCTGCTGGCACGACACGGGGATGTCGATGCCGACTTCATGCAGCGCATCGACGGCGGTCTGGTCCGCGGCGACCGGCACGCTGATGCCGCGCCGGGCGAGCTTCAGCGTGAAGGGAAGGCCGGCCGTGGTGCTGGCATCGGCCGGCGCGGCGAAATATTCGGCGTGCAGCGCGTCTTCGGGCCAGTGCGAGGCCGCGTCGCGCACCGCCTGCATGAAGCCGCCGGGTCCGCACACGTACAGGTGCGTGCCAGGTGCGGGTCGGGCCAGCAGCGCTCGCAGGTCGATGCGCTGCGAGGCATCGCCCTGGTCGAGATGCAGCCGCAGGTGCGGTGCCAGCGCGGGCGCGCGCAGCGCCTCGGCGAACGCCAGATGCTCTTCGCTGCGCGCGAACACGCACAGCGTGAACCCGGCGCCGCGCGCGGCAAGCGCCTGCGCCATTGCCAGCAGCGGCGTCATGCCGATGCCACCGGCCAGCAGCAGATGGTGTCTTGCCTCTTCGCGCAACGGAAAGGTGTTGCGAGGTGCGCTGATTGCGAGCAGGTCGCCTTCGCGCACACGCTCATGCATCGAAGCCGAACCGCCGCGGCTGTCGGGTTCGCGCTTCACGCCGATCACGTACGAGTTGGCGCTGGAAGGCGCGCGTGCCAGCGAATACTGCCGCGAGAACCCGCCAGGCATGTGCACGTCGATGTGCGCGCCCGCCTCGTAGGCAGGCAGCGGCCGGCCCCACGGATGGGCCAGCTCGAAGGCCAGTATTTCAGGCGTCTGCCGCGAGATGCGTTCGACGCGGACGGTGAGCGTGCGTTCGAGGCTCATGGTGTGTCTGTCTCCCTGCTTTCTTCGTTCTCTTCTAGATGCTGCCCAGCTTGCGCGACACGCGTTCGATGAAGTGGCTGCGGTCGCTTGCAGTCACGGCGTTCATGTCGTGCAACTGCAGCCACGTCACCTTGCAGCGCCATGCGAACAGCGCGCGCAAAGCGCGCGTGAACAGCCGCCGGCCCGGGTCGCCGATCGCCATCACGAACCAGCGCGGCGAGCCGCCGGTGGTCACCACCGTGAGCCGCTGGATGTGCCGCAGCCCCGACTTCGCGATCTGCCCCTTGCGCTGCGCCGGCAGGAAGGCTACGCCCGGCAGCCACACCCGTTCGAGCCAGCCCTTGAGCATCGACGGTGGTCCGTGGAACCAGGTCGGAAAAACGAACACTAGGTGCTCGGCCCACAGCAGCGCCTCGACGTGGGGTTTCACGCGTTCGCGGATCAGGTCGGGGTTGTCGAGGTAGGCGACGCGCTCTTCGCGGGTCAGCGTCGGATCGAAGCCCTCGGCGTACAGGTCGATGGCCTTGACGGCGTGCCGCGGCTGGAGCGCTTCGAGCGCGGTGCGGTAGAGCGCGTGGTTGAAGCTGTCAGGGTTCGGATGGCAGTGGATGACTAGCGTTTTCATGGTTGAGGGCCGGTTCGCTCAGCGCTTTTTGTCGCTGGCGAGACGGGGTCAGAGCCCAGGGGATGAAAGGCCGCGCAGTGCCTTATGGCAACCCAGGCGCCGGCATCTGACCCCGGCGCAAGCCCCGCGCGACCCACGGGAAAAAACGAAGCTGTCTACTTGCCCGTCAGCTTCTTGCGGACGTCGACACCGACGCCCTTGTTCACGAACTGCGTGGTGACCACCTTCGACAGATCGACCTCGCCCGGCTTGTACAGGCCGGCCTTGACCATCTTGTCGTAGAAGTCTTTCACGCGGGCTTCATCCATCGCGCCGATGCCCTTGGCGATCGATTCGCCGCTGTCGACGATGCCCATCTTCTTCATCAGTTCGATGGAGCCCTGCGATGCGGCCACGGGCGAGTCGGGGTTGATCTTGGCGATCATCTCGTTGGCGGCCTTGTTGTCGCCGTAGAGGTAGTTGTTCCAGCCGATGATCGAGGCCTCGACGAACTTGCGCACCGTCTCGGGCTTGTTCTTGATGAGGTCGGCGCGCGTCTCGACGGTGGTCGAGTAGGTCGAGAAGCCGTTGTCGGCCAGCAGCTGCACCACCGGGTCGAAGCCGGCCTGCGCCTTGATCGACAGCGGCTCCGAAATCGCGTAGCCCTGCTGGATCGACTTCTTGTCGGCCAGGAAGGGGCCGACGTTGAAGGTGTAGGGCTTGAGCTGCGAATCCTTGAAGCCGTGCTCCGATTTCATCCACTGCCAGAAGCTGAACTGGCCGTCCTTGCCGATGAAGGCCACGGGCGCCTTGGCCATGTCCTTGAAGGTGTCGAAGCCCTGGCCCGGGTGCGCGAACATGGCCTGCGGGTCCTTCTGGAAGAAGGCCGCGACGACCACGGTGGGCACGCCGTTCTTCACGTTGTCGAAGGACTGCAGCAGGTTGCCGGTCATCAGGAAGTCGACCTTGCCGGCCGGCAGCATCGGCCGGTTGTTGACCATCGGACCGCCCTGCTGGATGTCGACGTCGAGGCCGTACTTCTTGTAGGTGCCATCCACCAGCGCCTGGTAGAAGCCGCCGTGGCCGGCCTGTGCCTTCCAGTTGGTGGCGAATACCACTTTCTCTTGCGCTTGCGCGGCGAAAGCGGCGGCCGCGAGGGCGAGGCCGAGAGCAAGCGGACGAATTGTCAGGGCGGGGACGCGCATGGCAGTGGACTCCTGGGGTTGAATGCGACTTGGGATTCTCATGTCAGTTGTTTGTTGCGCAAGGGGTTTTGTTCTTGTCGCTTTTGTTTTTTCGGGGCGCGTGCACAGGCCACCGGGTACTCCCCTCCGCGAATGTCCCCCGCTTCGCTCCTCCTTTATTTCGCTGCGGGGAGCACCCGACGCCCTGTGCACGGGGCACGCCGTTGGTGTGCGGCCGATCAACCAGTGCTCTGAACGATCACGTCGATGCGGGGGCCTTTTTCGCGAAATAAAGGAGGAGCGAAGCGGGGGACATTCGCGAAAAAGGTCACCGCATCGGCGGGATCGCGCCCTGAACAACGCACAACGCGACGAATCGAAGCAAGCCTTCATTTCAGCGCTCGACGGCCATGTTTGGCGACCAGCCGCGTGTCTTGCCGGGGTTCATCAACCCCATCGGATCGCTGCGCTTCTTGAACTCGATCTGCTGCGTGTCAATGGTCTTCATGCCGCCGTCCTCGATGGTGACAACGTGCGGGTTGAAGATCTTGCAGCCGCCCTGCGACTCGATCTCGCGGATCAACTCGTACTGGTGGGCCTCGCCCTTCCAGCGCACGAGCAGGATGCCGAAGGTGCCGCACTCGCCGTTGGCGCGCGCGAAATCCTGGTGCTGCAGCACGTCGTCGCCGAAGATTTGCAGATGCCGCTCGACCACCGACGGGTCGAAGGGCTGGGCGTAGGCGACTTGCAGGTAGGTCCAGCCGCGGTCGGCCTTCAGTGCCTGCAACGTCGTGTGGTTGAACGCGCACTCGTAGGCCGGGGGCAGGCCGTCGGCAAGCAGCTCGGCCTCGGTGCCGGCAACGGAGATCGTGCCGCCCCGTGCATCGGCGAGTGCGCGGAAGTCCGCGATCGATTCGGGCGAGACCATGGCGAACACCGCATGTCGGTCGCGCGGAAAGCGGTCGCGCATTGCCGTGTAGTAGGGCGAGAAGCGCGCCTCGACCGTGGACAGCAGGAAGATGTCGAGCGTGGGCGCCTGTGCCGCGACGGCGAAGGCTAGCGCGCCGCGATACGTCTCGAACAGCACCGTGCAGTGCACCCATTCGACGGCCGGGCTCAGCGCGACCTCGACGTCGAGGATCACGCCGTTGGTTCCGTAGGCGTGGTGCACCTGCTGGATCTCGTCGCCGACGAGCTCGATCACGTGCGGCTCGCGCTCCACCGTCATCACGCGCGCGCGCAGCAGGTTGCCGGGGTCGCGCAGGATGCCGTGGCGGAACGAGCCGATGCCGCCGAAGCCGCCCGCGATGAAGCCGCCGATGGAGGCCACGTGCCAGGTCGAGGGCCACATGCGCAGCGCCTGTCCGGTCTCGCGCGCAGCGAGGTCGATGTCGTGCATGCGCGCGCCGGCCTCCACGCGGATGCGGCCGGGCTGGATGTCGAGCACGCGGCACAGCTGCGTCACGTCGAGCACGATGCCGCCTTCGAGCGGTACGCACTGGCCGTAGTTGCCGGTGCCGCCGGCGCGCACGGTGAGCGGCAGCTTCCACTTGGCGGCAACCGCCGCGGCTTGGCGCACGTCGTCCTCGGTGCTGACCTTGACGACGAGGTCGGCCACGCAGCCCGCGAGCTGCGCGGTGAGGATGGGGCTGTACCAGTAGAAGTCTTTCGACAGCTGCTTGCGTTGCGCCGGCGCGGTGATCAGGTTGAGGCCGCGCAGGTCATTGCGCACGGCTTCCCAGTCGATGACGGCGTGCATCGCTCTAGCGTTCACGGCGCATCTCGCTTTCGTGCCAATGCCCGAGAACCAACCGCGACAGGGCGGCGAACACGATGAAGATCACGATGCCGAGCAGGGACACCAGGAGCAGCGCCGCGAACATCATCGGTATTTCGGTGCGGAAGCTCGACTCGAGGATGCGCGAGGCCAGCCCCGTTTCCTTGCCCGCCGTGCCGGCCGTGAACTCGGCCACCACCGCGCCGATCAGGCTCAGCCCGCCCGCGATCTTCAGGCCCGCCATGAAGTACGGCAGCGCGCTGGGCGCGAGCAGGTAGCGGAAGGTCTGCCACGGCGAGGCCTTGTAGAGCTGGAACAGGTCGCGAAGATTGCTATCGGCGCTTTTCAGGCCGATGACGGTGTTCGACAAGATCGGAAAGAAGGCCACGATCCACGCGCACAGCAGCAGTGCCGCGGTGGTGTTCGACACGTAGATGAGGATGAGTGGCGCGATCGCGATGATCGGCGTCACCTGCAGGATCACGGCGATGGGAAACAGGCCGATTTCCACCCACTTGAAGAGCGCGAACGCGATCGCCAGAAGCACGCCACCGACGATGGCCGCGCCGAGCGCGAGCAGCGTGAGCTTGACCGTGAACCACAGGGCGCTGGAGAGCGAGCCCCAGTTGTCGAACAGTGTGCGCAGGATGAGCGAAGGCGCGGGCAGGATGTAGTGCGGGATGTTGTTGGCGCGCACGGTCCATTCCCAGAGCAGCAGCAGCGCCGCGATGATGACCACTGGCACCACGATGCGCAGCATCGACTCGCGGCGGCGTAGCTTGTCTTCGTGTGCGCGGAGCGTGGCCTCTGAGGGGGCGGCGTCTGCTGCGGGGTCGGCGTTGGCGATCAGCGTGGCCATTTCAGTTTTCCGCGGTTTGTTGTTTGCTGTGCTCTTGTCACTCCCCTCCGCGAATGTCCCCCGCTTCGCTCCTCCTTTATTTCGCTGCGGGGAGCACCCGACGCCCTGTGCACGAGGGCACGCTGCTGGTTCGCGGCTGATCCACAAGTGCTCTGAACGATCACGACGGCGGGGTACCTTGCGCAGCGAAATAAAGGAGGAGCGAAGCGGGGGACATTCGCGGAGCAAGGTACCCCGTCGCCGTGAGCGCGCCCTGAACAAGGCACGTCACGCAAGGAGGCAGTTTCAATGATCGATGTCGAGGCCATGCAGCGCTCCATGCAGGGATTGGGACACCGCCGTGCAATGCGCGTTGTAGCGGCTCGATGTGCGGAACTCTTCGCCGCGCGGGTAGGGCTCGTCGATGCGGATCTCGTCGATCACCCGGCCCGGACGCGCCGCCATCACGACGATGCGGTTCGACAGGTACACCGACTCGTACACGCTGTGCGTGACGAACACCACCGAGAAGCGGTGCTCGCGCCAGATGGCGAGCAGGTCGTTGTTGAGCTTGATGCGCGTCATCTCGTCGAGCGCGGCAAAGGGCTCGTCCATCAGCAGCAGGCGCGGGTGCGTGACCAGCGCACGCGCGATCGACACGCGCATCTTCATGCCGCCCGAGAGCTCGCGAGGGTACACATCGGCAAAGCGCGAGAGGCCGACCATCTCCAGCACCTGCTGCACCACCGGTGCCGCAGCGTCGCGGCTCATGCCGGCGAGCTTGAGCGGCAGCCACACGTTGTCGAACACCTTGGCCCAGGGCATGAGCGTGGGCTCCTGAAACACGAAGCCCAGGTCGCGGTCGCTTTGTGTCTTGCCGGTGTTGGCGCCCGACCAGTGCATGTCGCCCGAGCTGAGCCGCGTGAGCCCCGCGATGAGGCGCAGCGCGGTGCTCTTGCCGCAGCCCGAGGGGCCGAGGAAGCTGATGAAGTCGTGCTCGCCGATGTCGAGCGACATGCCCTGCAGCGCGAGCGTGCCGTTCGCAAAACGCTTGCTGACGTTGCGCAGGGTGACCAGTGGCGGGGTGGATGGCGTGTGAATTTCCATGGGAGTTCGAGTCCGAACGTCAGTGACTCACTGTGCTGCATGCGGGCCGCGAGGCAAAGCCAGAAACACCGCGGAACCGGCTTTGCCGGGCCGCAGGTGTTGCCCCCTGCAAGGGGGTTGGCGAAGCGACACGAAGTGCGCGAAGACTGGGGGTGTGCTTCATTTCCAGGCCGGTTCGTTGGCGAGGCGCGAGAGCGGGAAGCGGTCGATCTCGTGCAGCAGCTCGACGAAGCGGCGGCCCACGTGGTCGAGCACGGCGGCGCCTTTTTCGGCCGTGGCGCGCGTGGCATCGCCGGCGGCGCCCGCGGGGTTGATGTCGTGCATCTGCCAGCCGAGCTTGCCGCTGGGGGTGATCGAGAGGAACTTGTTTTCTGCTGCCAGTTGCTCCGTCATGGAGCTGAAGTTCTGGAACTGGTCGCGGCGCACATGGTCGGGGGCGAGGTGCAGCATCACCGAGCTTTCGAGGTCGCCGGCATGGATGCCGTGCCTGCCCTCGTGCGCGGTGAACAAACCTTCGGGCAGGCCCAGCGTGTACCAGTTGGAGGCCACGACCATCATGTCGTGTTCCTCGCGCAGGTCGCGCGCCACGATGTCCATCACGCTCATCTGGCCGCCATGGCTGTTGTAGAGCACCAGCTTGCGCACGCCGGCCTTTGCGACGCAGGCGCCGATGTC
The DNA here is from genome assembly GCF_001425205.1 of Variovorax sp. Root411. GTDB lineage: Bacteria > Pseudomonadota > Gammaproteobacteria > Burkholderiales > Burkholderiaceae_C > Variovorax. Next base: position 218,940 of record NZ_LMDW01000015.1, on the reverse strand, counting down.
TTTCCACAGCGAGATCAGCGTGTTGGCGGACACGGTGAGCGTGCCCGGATAGCGCGAGTGCTCGTTGCTCTTGCCGTAGGGAACGGTCGGCAAGAACAGCACCGGCAGGTCGTCGGGCAGGTGCGGCAAGGTGGCGCGCACCATGCCGTCGATGGTGGCGGTGTCGGTCGACATCGGCAGGTGCGGGCCGTGCTGCTCGGTCGCGCCCACGGGCAGCACGGCAATGAGCCGTTCACGGTCGAGGCGGGAGAACTCTTCGCTGGTCAGGTCGGACCAGAAACGGCTGCGCAAGGGGACCGGGTTCATCGTGGCGTACCTCGTGGTGACGGGCAGTAGGAGTGGAGATGATGATCTAAATCATCCATTCGGTCAAAAAAAGTTGGATTGGCGGGTTACCCACGCCGCGGCCGCCGAATCGGCACCCCTTGATGGCGGCTCTCCTTGGGCATATAAGTCGTTCATGTTTCCTCGACTTGTCGCAAGACGGAAAGGGGACGCTATGAAGAGACGCATCTACTGGCTGATGCCGGACCTGGCGAGCGCCGGGCGGGTGATGGACGATCTGGTGCGGGCGCGCGTCGACGTTGCGCGCATTCATTTCGCCGGACCGGAAGGCATGGACATGGCCGGGCTCCATGCGGCCAACGTGTGGCAGACCTCGGACGTGGTCCACGCAGCCAAGACCGGGTGGGCGGTCGGCAGTGCCTGCGGCATCGTCGTCGGCCTCATGGCCGCCCTGATGTTTCCGATCTTCGGCGACGACCCCGAATGGGAAGTGGCCGTGCTGGTGGCCGTCGTGGGTGGCGTGGTCGGGACCTGGTCGGCCAGCATGATCGGCATTTCCATCCCGAGTCCCAGGCTGCAGCGTTTCGAGGGCGCCATCGCGCAGGGCCAGATCCTGCTGATGGTGGACTTGCCGCGTTCGCGCGTGCGGGACATCGAGGCGCTGCTGCAGTCCGCGCATCCCGAGGCCCGGTTCGAGGGCGAAGAGCCGCGAATTCCGGCGTTTCTCTGAAGCGCGAATGAGCCCTGAACCCATGATGCCGAGCCGAGGGACCGCACATGATCATGGCCGTCGCCCTGCTGCTCATCGTGCTCGGCTCGGTGCTGTTCCACGTCTTCAATCCATGGTGGACGACGCCCCTGGCTTCGAACTGGCAGCCGATGGACGACACCCTGACCATCACGCTGGTGATCACGGGGATCTTCTTCGTCGTCATCAACGTGTTCGTCGCCTACATGCTGGTGCGCTTTCGCCATCGCGAGGGGCACCGTGCGGCGCATGAGCCCGAGAACAAGAAGCTCGAGCGCTGGCTGATCGGCGGCACCACCGTCGGCATCATGGCGCTGCTGGCGCCCGGCCTCGTGGTGTACGCGAACTACGTCAGGGAGCCCCACGACGCGCTCGTGCTGGAGGTGCTGGGCCAGCAATGGCAATGGCGCTTCCGCTTCCCGGGGCAGGACGGCAAGTTGGGCGCGAGCGACGCGCGCTTCGTCAGCGCCACCAATCCGTTCGGGATCGACCCGGCCGACCCCGCCGGGCAGGACGACCTCCTGATCCCCGGCGACGAGGTGCACCTGCCGCTCGGCAAGCCGGTGCTGGTGCTGATGCGCTCGAACGACGTGCTGCACGACTTCTTCGTGCCGCCATTCCGCGCCCGCATGAACATGGTGCCGGGGCAGGTCAGCCGCTTCTGGTTCACGCCGACCGTCGCGGGCCGCTACGAGGCGCTTTGCGCGCAGCTGTGCGGCGTGGGCCATCCCAACATGCGCGGCTACGTGGTGGTGGAGGACCCGGTGGCCTACAAGGCCTGGTACGCGGCGCTGCCGAGCTTCGCCAAGTCGCAGGTCAAGGCGCCCGCGACCCCTGCCGCCGCGGGGGCCCCGGCCGCGGGCGGCGCACGCGTCGAGCAGGGCCGCGCGCTGGCGGACGCCAAGGGCTGCGTGGCCTGCCACACGATCGACGGCAGCCCGCGCGTGGGGCCGACCTGGAAGGGCCTGCACGGCAAGACCGAGACCATGGCGGACGGCTCCACCGCGCTCGTCGACGAAGCCTATCTGCGCAGCTTCATCCGCGATCCGCAGGCCCGGCAGGTGAAGGGCTTCCCGCCGGTCATGCCCAAGATCGAATTGACCGATGAAGAACTGGCCGCGCTGGTGGCCTATATCCAGAGTCTGGGCAGCCCGCCGGCGCAGGCTGCCGCCGAACAGAAGGCGCCACGATGAACTCCCCCTCGCCCACGGGGCACGCCATGTCCCACGCCGACGACGCCGGGCATCCCGCGCCGCAGAGTTTCCTGACCCGCTACGTCTGGAGCCAGGACCACAAGGTGATCGCCGTCCAGTACGCTTGCACCGCCATCGCGGTGGGCGTGGTGGGCGTGGTGCTGTCCAACCTGATGCGGCTGCAGCTCGGCTTTCCGGGCCAGTTCGACTTCATCAACGCCGAGCGCTACTACCAGTTCGTGACCATGCACGGGATGATCATGGTGATCTACCTGCTCACGGCGCTGTTCCTCGGCGGCTTCGGCAACTACCTGATCCCGCTGATGGTGGGGGCGCGGGACATGGTCTTTCCCTACCTCAACATGCTGAGCTTCTGGGTCTACCTGCTGTCGGTGGTGGTCCTGATGGCGAGCTTCTTCGTTGCGGGCGGACCCACCGGCGCGGGCTGGACGCTGTATCCACCGCAGTCGATCCTGCCCGGCACGCCGGGCCATGCGGGCGGCATCGTGCTGATGCTGGTGTCGCTGCTCATCTTCATCGTGGCGACCACGATGGGCGGCCTCAACTATGTGACCACCGTGCTGCAGGCGCGCTGCGAAGGCATGACGCTGCTGCGCATGCCGCTCACGGTGTGGGGCATCTTCGTCGCCACCATCCTTGCGCTGCTCGGCTTTCCGGCGCTGTTCGTCAGCGGCGTGATGCTGCTGCTCGACCGGACGCTGGGCACCAGCTTCTTCATGCCGGCGCTGGTGTCGATGGGCCAGGTGACGGGCTACAAGGGCGGCAGCCCGCTGCTGTTCCAGCACCTGTTCTGGTTCTTCGGCCATCCCGAGGTCTACATCGTGGCGCTGCCGGCCTTCGGCATCGTCTCCGACCTGATCAGCGTGCACGCGCGCAAGAGCATCTTCGGCTACCGCATGATGGTTTGGGCCATCGTGGCCATCGGCGGGCTCAGCGTGGTGGTCTGGGCGCACCACATGTTCGTGAGCGGCATGAACCCGTACTTCGGTTTCTTCTTCGCGACCACCACGCTGATCATCGCGGTGCCTACCGCGATCAAGGTCTACAACTGGGTCCTGACGCTGTGGCGCGGCGACATCCACATGTCGGTGCCGATGCTGTTCGCGCTGGCCTTCCTGTGCACCTTCCTCATCGGCGGGCTGACCGGCCTGTTCCTCGGCAACGTGAGCGTGGACATCCCGCTCTCGGGCACCTACTTCGTGGTGGCGCACTTCCACATGGTGATGGGCGTGGCGCCGCTGCTGGTGGTGTTCGGCGGCATCTACCACTGGTTCCCCAAGGTCACGGGCCGCATGCTGGACGACCGGCTCGGCCGGCTGCATTTCTGGATCACCTTCCTCGGCACCTACGCGATCTATTTCCCGATGCACTACCTCGGCGTTCTGGGCATGCCGCGGCGCTACTACAACTTCGACGGCTACAAGTTCATCCCGCAGTCGGCGTTCGGCCTGAACACGTTCATCACCGTGATTGCGCTGATCGTCGGTGTGGGCCAGCTGCTTTTCATCGTCAATCTCGCCTGGAGCGCTTGGCGTGGCCGGCGGGCCGACGCCAACCCATGGCGCGCCGCCTCGCTCGAATGGCAGACGCCTGCCACGCCGCCGGGCCACGGCAACTGGGGCCCGCGGCTGCCGGTGGTCTACCGGTGGGCCTATGCCTACGGGGAGCCGGGCGCGGCGGAGGATTTCATCGCGCAGAACGCGCCGCCGCAAGCCGGGGCCGGGGAGCCCGAGCCGGAAGGCCAGAGCGAGGTGCGGGGAGCGCCGGCATGAGCGCAGCGCCGGGCCGTTCCCAAGTAAGCTCGCACCGCAGTGCGCAGCACGGAGGTCTCTTGACGACCGCAGTTGCTGCTGCCTGGAGCGACCGCGGCCGGCCCCGCGATGCGCGCGCGAGCGCGGCCAGCATCGGCCTGTGGGTCTTCATGGGCGTGGCCACCGCGCTGTTCTCGCTCTTCATCGTGGCCTACGTGATGCGCATGAGCGGCGACGACTCGATGACGATCGCGCTGCCGTGGCAGCTCTGGCTCAGCTCGGCGCTGCTGGTGGCGGGCAGCGTGGCGCTGCAAGGGGCCAGTGGCGCATCGCGCGGCCTTGACCCGATGCGGACGCGTCGCCTGCTGCTGGCGGGCGGCCTCTGCGCGGTGGGCTTCCTGGGCGTGCAGCTGTGGGCCTGGCAGGCGCTGCTGAGCGCGCAGGTGATGCCGGCCGGCAATCCGGCGGGCAGCTTCTTCTATCTGCTGACCGCGATGCACGGGCTCCACCTGGCGGGTGGGCTGGTCGGGTGGGCCTGGACGGCGCACGCCGCATGGCCCGATCCGGCCAGGGCCGCATGGCGCATCGCGCTGTGCGCGCGCTACTGGCACTTCATGCTGGCGGTGTGGCTGGTGCTGTTCGCGCTGCTGGGGTGGGTGACGCCGGAAGTGGCGCGCTTCGTCTGCGGCACATCCTGAGGAGGCATCCATGAACAACACCGCAACCATCGCAGCAGCGCCGTTGAATCCGACCATGGCCGCAAGCGGCTGGCGCGGGCTGATTGCCGACTGGTCTTCCGATCGCCAGGCGTTCCACGTCTCGTGGGGCAAGGCGATGATGTGGATCTTCCTGCTCAGCGACACCTTCATCTTCAGCTGCTTCCTGACCGGCTACATGACGGTGCGCGTCTCGACCACCGTGCCGTGGCCCAACCCGAGCGAGGTGTTCGCGCTCCACGTGGCGGGCGCCGACGTTCCGCTGCTGCTGATCGCGATCATGACCTTCGTGCTCATCAGCAGCAGCGGCACGATGGCGATGGCCGTCAATTTCGCCTACCGCCGCGACCGCGTGAATGCCGCCACGCTGATGATCGTGACCGCGACCTTCGGCGAACTCTTCGTCGGCATGCAGGCCTTCGAGTGGTCCAAGCTGATCCTCGAAGAGGGCGTGCGGCCCTGGGGCAACCCGATGGGCGCGGCGCAGTTCGGCTCGGCCTTCTTCATGATCACGGGCTTTCACGGGCTGCACGTGTCGGCCGGCGTGATCTTCCTGTTCACCGTGGCCTTCAAGCTGATGCGCGGCGACTACGACAAGAAGGGCAACTACCAGATCGTCGAGATCGCCGGCCTGTACTGGCACTTCGTGGACCTGGTGTGGGTCTTCATCTTTGCGCTGTTCTATCTCTGGTGAGGACGACCATGAACCCCGACACCGGCCAACAACATCCGATCGGCCTCTATCTCAAGATCTGGGGTCTGCTGTTCGTGCTCAGCACGATGTCGTACCTGGTCGACTACTTCCATTTCCACGGGTACCTGCGCTGGACCCTGATCGTCGTCTTCATGCTGCTGAAGGCGGGGCTGATCGTCTCGGTCTTCATGCACATGGCCTGGGAGCGGCTGTCGCTGGTCTATGCCATCCTGGTGCCACCGTTGTGCCTGCTGGTGCTGGTCTGGTTGATGGCGGCGGAGGCCGGCCATACCTTCCTGACGCGGATGACGTTCTTCCACTGACGGCGGCGCGGGCGCAGCCCGGCTCCGCTCAGCGCCGCACCACGTAGCGCGTCACCATCGGCGCCGACTCGCCCAGGTGGAACGCCAGCCGGCGCTCGCGCAGCGCCATGTCGCTCGCGGTGGCGCGGTTGAAGCGGCGCAGGTGGTCGGTCCACGATTCGTCGACGATCTGCTCCACGTAGCGTTCCGGTTGCGCGATGTCGTGCAGCAGCTCCCAGCCGATGGCGCCCTGGCTCAGGCGCGCGCGGCGGGTTTGCTGCATCACGAGGTGGAAGGCGGGGGCGCGGGCCGGCTCGATGAGGTACTCGACGGTGATGACCACGCGGCCGTCTTCCTGCGGCGCCTCGGCGGGCGGGCCGGCGGCCCAGCCGGCCTGCGCGGGGCTGGTGTCGTCCTCGCCGCTCACGTCGGTCACCCAGCGCAGCGCCACGAGCATCAGCAGCGTGCCGCTGACGGCGGCCACGGACAGGCTGGCGACGAGCGAGGTGACCGTGGCCACCTGCCCCCAGATGGCTGCGCCGATCGCGCTCGCGCCCATGATCGCCATCTGGTACATCGACATGCCGCGCGCGCGCACCCAGTCGGGCAGCGCGAGCTGGGCCGACACCGAGAGCGAATTGGCCACCGTGATCCACGCCATGCCGCCGAAGAACATCGCCGGCACCGCGACCCATGCATTCGGCGCGAAGGCCATGACGGCGGTGGCGCCCGACTGCAGCAGCGTGCCGCGCAGCACCAGCTGGTCGCGCCCCAGCGCCTGGCGCAGCCGCGGCAGGAACAGCACCGCGATGATCGCGCCCGCGCCCATGGCCGCCAACAGCAGTGTGAAGGTGCCGGCGCCGCCGCCCTCGAGATTGCGCGCCAGCAGCGGCAGCAGCGCCAGCAGCGCGGTCGAGTGGAAGAAGAAGATCGAGATGCGCGTGAGCACCGCGCGCATGCGCTGCGACTGCCGCACGAACTGCACGCCCACGCGCATCGCGCTGATGAGCTTCTCGCGGCCCAGCGGGTTGGGCGTGTGCTCGCGCCGCCAGCGCAGCACCACGAAGCCCGAAGCCACCGACAGCACCGCGTTGAGCGCGAACACCCACACGGTGCCGGCGCTCGCGATCAGCATGCCGGCCGTGAGCGGGCCGACGATGCGCGAGGCGTTCATCGCGATGCCGTTCAGGCCCAGCGCGGCCGGCAGCTGCGGGCGCGGCACGAGCTCCGGCACGATGGCCGCGAACACCGGCCAGCGCAGCGCCAGGCCGATGCCGTTGGCGAAGGTCAGCGCCAGCAGCAGCGGCGCGGTCATGAGGTCGAGCGCCAGCGCGGCGCACAGCACGATGGCGGTGCCGGCCAGCCAGAACTGCGTGGCCACCAGCCAGCGCCGGCGGTCCAGGATGTCGGCCAGCGCGCCGCTGGGCAGGCCCAGCAGGAACACCGGCAGCGTGGAGGCCGACTGCACCAGCGCCACCCAGATCGGCGAGGTGGTCAGCGAGGTCATCATCCAAGCGGCGGCCACGTCGTTCATCCACATGCAGATGTTGGCGACGAGCCAGGTGCTCCACAGCATGCGGAACACGGGGAGCTGGAGGGGCACGAGGGCCGCGAGCTTCGCTGTCTGCGGCCGCGCGGGCGGGATGGGTGTCTCTTCGGGGGATATGGGCGGCATGTGGCCCGATTGTGCCGATGCTGCCGGGCGAACTGTTCCGGAGCCGAGTGCGCTCGCGCGTTGCCCTCTGTTACGATTTCTGAACAAGCCGGAAAACGGCGTCAGGAGGACTTTCAATGGCCGAGCGCCCAATCATTCGCGTTGGCGATCCGACCTCGCACGGCGGCTTCGTCGTCGAGGGATTCACCAACTACTTCTCGATCCACGACCGTCGGGTGGCTGGCGTAGGACACAAGGTGACGTGCCCGATCTGCCTGCCCGGCATTCACTCGATCATCGAAGGTTCGGAGCTGTGTGTGGTCGATGGCGTTCCCATCTCCTACGACGGTGCGCTGACTTCGTGCGGCGCGTCGCTGATTGCCACGCAGCAGACCGCTACCGTGGACACTCGCGCTGATTCAGGCATTGCCTTCCGATCGGCGATGGATTCTCTGGCTGCCGTAGCTGCCATGCCGATCGCAGCGCCAGAAACTTACGACCAGCGCTTCCACCTGCTCGACGAAGCGTCCGGTGAGCCCCTCGCGAATCGGCGCTATCGGATCACCATCGACAGCAAGACCTTCGAGGGCGTGTCGGACGGGGACGGGAAGACCAAGGTGGTCGGCGCTCAAAGCGCCATCGGCGCAAGACTGGAAGTCTTGCCGGAGGGCGCATAGCATGCCGTTTCCTTTGCTTGTGCCCGTGGTGGCTGTCACTGCAACGCTGACATTGAAGAGTGACACCCAGCCGGTCAAGGTCTACGTCAAGACGCCACGGGGGACGATCTATTGGGGTGGCGCCGGGCTTGATGGCGACTATCTCAAACCGCAGGTGGCAGCGTTTCAGCACGTAGGCATCAAGAACATGTATGTCGGGCTGACCAATACGGGTGGCGCGGACCTTCCAGAAGCTCTAAAGCTGGGCGGCACCCTCGTGGATGCGATCAGGGCTGGCATCGCCATTCGCTACGAGGATGACGGCGGCGAATGGGTGCTCACGACGGGAATGGATGCAGCGCAAGGGCAGTTCAACCTCATCGGCTATTCCTATGGTTCGTTGCTCGCAGCCCAGACGGCGAACTTTTATGCGAAGCGGGGACACATCGTCCACAATTTGGTCCTGATCGGTTCGCCGATTGACGCCGACTTCCTAAAAAGTTTGCGCGGCAACCCAAACATCAAACAGGTCGTCGTGATCGACCTCACGGACAAAGGCGATCCGCTGCATGCTGGCATGACCCAGCTCGACATGATCAACGCCTCCCCTGCGCTCGGAAAGCAGTTTCTTGCGGGCAAGGGCGAAGGCCACTTCTATTACGCCCATGTTGTCCAGGATTCACCAGCCCGATGGGAAGACTTGGCGCAGAGGATCTTCAATGCCGGTATCCGTTGATAACCCCTTGCGACTTGCGCAAATCGCTGGGGTCTGCGTCAGTGCAACGGCGTTTCCCATCGTATGGTCTGTTGTTCACTATCCCATCAACAAGGGGACGGTCTATACAGGCCCAATCGCGCTATTTACCGCAGTGTCTGTTGGGCTTTGGATCATCGCAAGCCTCATGGCGTTCGGCGCCGTCTTGTGGCTTCATATCAAACGTCCAACAACCAAAAGGCGCGGGTGGTCAGCCTTGCTTGCAGGCGAGGCGTTTTATGTTCTGGCGTTCGGTTGCGCCAGTCTCGCTGTCCAGACAAAGTTAAACGGCGCTCTGAAAATTGACGCATTGAGCATCATCATCTTGGCCGGCGCCGCGGTGGCGTGCGTGTGGGGCATCCGGGAAACCCTGCGCGCCCCGAAGTCCGGCGACGGTGGCGCACCAGGTCGCTGAGCTCGTGCCTACCCCCTGTCGCTGCGCGCCAGACGGTGTTCGAGCCGCCGCAGCATCGTGGTGAGCACGAGCGTCATCACCCAGTACATCACCGAAATCGCGAGGTACGGCTCCCAGTAGCGCGCATAGGCGCCGGCCACGGTGCGCGCCGCGTAGGCCAGCTCGGCCAGTCCGATGGCCGAGACCAGCGAGGTGTCCTTCAGCAGCGCGATCGCGTTGTTGCCCAGCGGGGGCAGCATGCGGCGAAAGGCCTGCGGCAGCACCACGTAGCGCATCACCTGCGCGGGCGAGAAGCCGATCGAGCGGCCCGCATCGAACTGCCCGCGCGAGATCGACTGGATGCCGGCGCGGAACACCTCGGAAATGTAGGCCGCCGAGTTGAGCGTGAGCGCCACCACGCCCGAGATGAGCGCGCCGTGCTCCTGCTTCAACGTGCGCGCGAGCTCGCCGTCGATCAGGATGCCCGTCGCCGGGTGGATGAACACCGGCATCACCGCGAAGTGGATCAAGAGGATCTGCACGAACAGCGGCGTGCCGCGGAAGAAGCTCACGTACACCGTGGCCGGCCAGCGCAGGAAGAAGCGCGCGACCCAGGTCCACGGCGCATGGCGCGGATGCGCAAGGCGCGCGAGCGCGAGGCACAGGCCCCAGCTGGAACCCAGCAGCACGCAGACCACGGTCATGCGCAGCGTCATCCACGCGCCTTGCCAGAACAGGTCCTTGTATTCGACGAGGATGTCCCAGCGGAACCATCCGAATAGAAGAATGGGTTGTTCCATCTATTGCTCGCCCCCAGGCCGCGTGCTCATCGGACGTTCGGGTCCTTGTTGAACCACTTCTTGTAGATCGTCGCGTAGCTGCCGTCGGCGCGGACCGCGGCGAGACCGGCGGTGAGCTTGTCGAGCAGCGCCTTGTCGCCCTTCTTCACGACGATGCCGAAGCCCTCTTCGGGGAAGGACTTGTCGTCCAGCGTCTTGAGCTCGGGGTTCTGCGCCACGCGGTAGGCAATGACGCCGTTGTCGCCCATGGCGGCATCGACGCCGCCGCCGGCCAGTTCGGAAATGATGAGCGGCGTGCTCTCGAAGCGGCGGATGTCGGGGTTGGTCTTGCCGAACTCGCGCGAGGCAATGTCGTCGGCCGTGGAGGCGCTGACCACGGCGATCTTCTTGCCCGCGAGGTCCTTCAGCGAGGCGACCTTGCTGTTCTTCGGCAGCGCGATCAGCTGGCGGGCCGCGAAGTAGGGCGGCGTGAAGTCGTAGCTCTGCTTGCGCTTCTCGTTGATGGTGACGCCCGAGATGACGAGGTCGACGTCGCCGTTGTTCAGCGCGCCGAAGATGCCGGTGAACGGCGTGTTGACGATCTTGATCTTCAGGCCCTGCTGCTTGGCGATGGCGTTGATGATGTCGATGTCGAAGCCGACGATCTGCTTGTCCTTGTTCTCGAAGGCGAAGGGCGCGTAGGTGGCGCTGGAGGCCACGACGAGTTCGCGGTTCTGTGCCTGGGCACCGAAGGCGAGCGTGGCGGCAGCGAGGCCGAGGGCCAGGGCGCGGCGGAGGGTATTCATTCGGAGTCCTTGTTTTTCGCCGTCCGGCGGGAGGTGGTGGGCGGGGATTTTAGGCTGCCGCTATCGCGGCGACCGCATCGCCGCATGCACTCAGCGTGCCAGATGCCCCAGCGGCAGCGCGCTGCTCGCCTTCACCTCGCCCAGCGAGAAACTGGTGTGCAGGTCCTTCACGTTCGGCAGGTTCATCAATTGCTGGCGCGCAAAGGACGAGAAGCTGTCGAGGTCCTGCGCCACCACCTGGAGTTCGAAAGTGCCGGTGCCGCTGATGTAGTGGCAGGCCACCACCTCGGGCATCCTGCGGATCGCGTCCTCCAGCTTGCGGGTGGCCTCGTGGGTGACGCGCTCGGTGTCCACGCGCACGAAGGCAAGCACGCCGAGCCCGATCTTGTGGCGGTCGATCTCGGCGTGGTAGCCCTTGATGACGCCTGCCTCCTCGAGTGCCCGCACCCGGCGCCAGCAGGGCGCGGCCGAGAGCCCTACGCGTTGCGCAAGCTCGGCGTTGGTGAGGCGACCGTTGGCCTGCAGTTCTTGCAGGATTGCGAGGTCGAACTTGTCGATGCTTTCCATTGGCGCAGATTTTAAGCAAGATTCTTTCTGGAAGCCGCTTTTTCGAGGCAAAGAACGCAAACACCTGTCGCCGACCCCGGCATACACTTTGCGTGACCATGGGCTCGCGCCCTACCGGGCACAGACCCAAGCAATCAGCCAGGCCCACAAGGCCCTGCCATACGGAGACAGACACCATGAACGCCCCGCTGCCCGAGCACATCCGCAAGGCGCTAGAAACCGTCACGCTCGACGACAAATACTCCCTCGACTACGGCCGCGCCTTCATGAGCGGTGTCCAGGCCCTCGTGAAGCTGCCCATGCTGCAGCAATTGCGCGACAAGCAGGCCGGCAAGAACACCGCCGGCTTCATCAGCGGCTACCGCGGCTCCCCGCTCGGCGGCTACGACCAGGCGCTGTGGAAGGCCAGCAAGTTCCTGAAGGAACAGAACATCGTCTTCCAGCCGGGCGTGAACGAAGAACTCGCGGCCACCGCGCTCTGGGGCACCCAGCAGCTGGGCTTCTCGCCGCAGGGCACCAACAAGTTCGACGGCGTCTTCGGCATCTGGTACGGCAAGGGCCCGGGCGTGGACCGCTGCTCCGACGTCTTCAAGCACGCCAACATGGCCGGCACCACCGAATTCGGCGGCGTGATCGCAGTGGCGGGCGACGACCACATCTCCAAGAGCAGCACGGCCGCACACCAGAGCGACCACATCTTCAAGGCCTGCGGCACGCCGGTGTTCTTCCCCACGAGCGTGCAGGAAATCCTGGACCTGGGCATCCACGCCTTCGCGCTGAGCCGCTTCTCGGGCGTGTGGTCGGGCATGAAGACGATCCAGGAGATCGTCGAGTCGAGCGCCACGGCCATGATCGACCCCGAGCGCGTCGACATCGTCATCCCCACCGACTTCGAGATGCCGCCCGGCGGCCTGCACATCCGCTGGCCCGACCATGCGCTGGAGCAGGAAGCCCGGCTCATGCACTACAAGTGGTACGCCGCGCTGGCCTACATCCGCGCCAACCGCCTTAACCACAACGTGATCGAGGGCCCGAACGACCGCTTCGGCATCATGGCCAGCGGCAAGGCCTTCAACGACACGCGCCAGGCGCTGATCGACCTGGGCCTGGACGACGCGGCCTGCCGCCAGCTGGGCATCCGCCTGCACAAGGTGGGCGTGGTGTGGCCGCTCGAGGCGCAGCTCACGCGCGAATTCGCCACCGGCCTGCAGGAGATCCTGGTGGTCGAGGAGAAGCGCCAGGTCATCGAATACCAGCTCAAGGAAGAGCTCTACAACTGGCGCTCCGACGTGCGCCCCAACGTGGTCGGCAAGTTCGACGAGGGCGAGGTGCACGCGGCCGAGGGCTACTCCGGCGGCGAATGGTCGATGCCCAACCCGACCGCCCACACGCTGCTGCGCGCCAACGCCGACCTGAACCCGGCGCTGATCGCCAAGGCGATCGCCGCGCGCCTGAAGAAGACCGGCCTGCTGGCCGCCGCGGGCGCCGACATGGCCGCGCGCATCGATGCCCAACTCGCCATCCTCGAAGCCAAGGAACGCTCGATGGTGGTGCAGCAGGCCTCCACCAGCGTGGCCGACGCCACGCGCCAGCCCTGGTTCTGCTCGGGCTGCCCGCACAACACCAGCACCGTGGTACCCGAAGGCTCGCGCGCAATGGGCGGCATCGGCTGCCACTTCATGGCGACCTGGATGGACCGCTCCACCATCGGCTTCACGCAGATGGGCGGCGAGGGTGTGCCGTGGGTGGGCCAGCAGCCCTTCACGACCGACCAGCACATATTCGCGAACCTGGGCGACGGCACCTACTTCCACAGCGGACTGCTCGCCATCCGCCAGAGCATCGCGGCGGGCGTGAACATCACCTACAAGATCCTCTACAACGACGCTGTCGCCATGACGGGCGGCCAGCAGGTCGGCGAGCGTCCGGAAGGCCACTCGGTGCTGCAGATTGCCGAGAGCCTGCATGCCGAGGGCGCCGCGAAGGTCGTGATCGTGACCGACGAGCCCGAGAAGTACGAGGGCGTGAACATCCCTGGCGACCACGTGCAGGTGAAGCACCGCGACCTGCTCGACGAGGTGCAGCGCGAGTTCCGCAAGATCCCCGGCACCACGGCCATCATCTATGACCAGACCTGCGCGACCGAGAAGCGCCGCCGCCGCAAGCGGGGCACGGCCGTCGATCCGGCCAAGCGCGTGGTCATCAACGAGCTGGTCTGCGAAGGCTGCGGCGACTGCAGCGTGCAGAGCAACTGCCTGTCGGTCGAACCGCTGGAGACCGAGTTCGGCCGCAAGCGCACCATCAACCAGAGCAGCTGCAACAAGGACATGAGCTGCCTGAAGGGCTTCTGCCCGAGCTTCGTCACTGTCGAAGGCGGCCAGCTCAAGAAGAAGAGCAAGAGCAAGGGCGCCACGCCGGCCGAATTCGGCCTGCTGCCCGAGCCCGCGATCCCGTCGCTGGTCGGCGGCAAGGTCTGGGGCGTGGTGGTGGCGGGCGTCGGCGGCACCGGCGTGATCACCATCGGCCAGCTGCTCGGCATGGCCGCGCACATCGAGGCCAAGGGCATCGTCACGCAGGACGCGGCGGGCCTGGCGCAAAAGGGCGGCGCCACCTGGAGCCACGTGCTCATCGGCGACACGCAGGACGACATCCGCACCACGCGCGTCGGCACCGCGGCGGCCGACCTGATCCTGGCCTGCGATCCGCTGGTCACGGTCAACGGCGAAACCATGGCGCGCATGCGTGAAGGGCGCACGCACGTGGCGCTCAACAGCCACAGCGCGCCGACCGCTGCCTTCGTGCGCAACGCCAACTGGCAGAACCCCGAAGACGCCTGCGCCGCCGAGATCGCGCGCGCCGTGGGCATCGACGGCATGGGCACCTTCGACGCCGATGCCGCCGCCACCACGCTGATGGGCGACAGCATCTATGTCAACCCGATGATCCTGGGCTACGCCTGGCAAAAGGGCTGGGTGCCGCTCGCGCACGAGTCGCTGATGCGCGCCATCGAGCTGAACGCCGTGGCCGTCGAGAACAACAAGACGGCGTTCGAATGGGGCCGCCAGGCGGCGGTGCGTCCGGAAGAGCTGCAAAAGCGCGTGCGTCCCGGCCAGGTCATCGAGTTCAAGAAGCGCGAGACGGTCGAACGCATCGTGGCGCGCCGCGTGGAGTTCCTGACCGGCTACCAGAACGCCGCCTACGCCGACGAATACAAGCAGTTCGTCGGCAAGGTGCAGCAGGCCGAGTCGGCCGCCGGCAAGAGCACGGCGCTGACCGAAGCGGTCGCGCGCTACCTGTTCAAGCTGATGGCATACAAGGACGAGTACGAAGTCGCCCGCCTGCATACCGACCGCACTTTCCTCGACCGCGTCGAAGGCATGTTCGAGGGCGACTACAAGCTCAACTACCACCTGGCGCCGCCGCTCATCGCGAAGAAGAACGCCAAGGGGCAGCTCCAGAAGCAGAAGTTCGGTCCCTGGATGCTCACGGGCTTCCGTTTCCTCGCGAAGCTGAAGGGCCTGCGCGGCACGGCGCTCGACATCTTCGGCCGCACCGAGGAGCGCAAGACCGAGCGCGCGCTGATCGGCGAGTACCGCGCCAGCATCGAGGAAGTGATCGGCGGCCTGCGTGCGGACAACCACGCGCTGGCGCTGGAAATCGCGGCCCTGCCCGAGCAGATCCGCGGCTACGGCCATGTGAAGGATCGCAACCTGGTGGCAGCCCGCACGCGCTGGAGCGAACTGATGGCCAAATGGCGCGACCCGCAGGGGCAGCGCGCGGCGGCCTGATTTTCAGGACCGGTTGGCCACGCAACGGGCGCCCGATGGGCGCCCGTTGCTATTTAAAACGTAGCAAACGGCGCGCAATCCCGATGCGTGGAAAGCCCTCCCCACCGCGCCGGATAAGCGCTCGAAGCGGTCATCCGCCCCGAATACAATGCCCGGTGCCGTGCGCGGCCAAGCCCCGCCGCGCTTTGACTTGCGGTCCGCCTCCTTCGCGGCCGCGAAGCCCAAGGAACCGCGGGCGCGTCCTGCGCTCCCATCGTTTTCTCTTCCCTCTCTGCTGGAGACTCTCTTGTTCATTTCCTCTGCTTTCGCCCAGACCGCGCCCGCTGCAGCCGGCGGCGGTGACATGTTGTCCTCCCTCGGCAGCATGCTGCCGCTGGTGCTGATGTTCGTGGTGCTGTATTTCGTCATGATCCGGCCCCAGATGAAGCGCCAGAAGGAAGCCCGCGCGATGGTCGAAGCCCTGGCCAAGGGCGACGAAGTCGCCACCGCCGGCGGCGTGCTCGGCAAGATCACCTCGGTCGGCGACCAGTACCTCGGCCTCGAAATCGCCAATGGCATCGAGATCAAGATCCAGCGCAGCGCCGTGGTGCAGGTCCTGCCCAAGGGCGCCGTCAAGCAATAAAAGCGTGAGCTGAACCTTGCGCCTTGCGGCGCAGGGCCCCAATTCACGCCGTGTTCCGTTTCAGAAAAGCGCTTTCTCATGAACCGTTACCCGGTCTGGAAGTACGCGATCATCGTGGTCGTGTTGCTCGTGGGGCTCGTCTACGCCCTGCCCAATTTCTTTGGTGAGGCGCCTGCGGTGCAGGTGTCGGCCGCGAAGTCGACCGTCAAGATCGACGCGTCGACCCAGGCCAGGGTGCAGGAGCTGCTCAAGACGGCCGGCCTCACGCCCGAGCTGCTGAGCCTCGAACCCACCGCGGTGCGGGCGCGGTTCGCCACCACCGACGACCAGATCAAGGCGCGCGATACGCTGCAGCAGGCCCTGGTGCCGAATGCGGACGAAGCCTCCTACGTGGTGGCGCTGAACCTCGTGTCGCGCTCGCCCGCGTGGCTGACCGCGCTGCACGCCTTCCCGATGTACCTGGGCCTCGACCTGCGCGGCGGCGTCGACTTCCTGCTGCAGGTCGACATGCGTGGCGTGCTCGACAAGAAGGCCGAGTCCTTCGCCGGCGACATCCGCATGGGGCTGCGCGAAAAGAAGGTGCGCGGCAGTGCCGTGAACCGCAACGGCCAGACCGTCGAGATCACGCTGCGCGACGCCGACAGCGTGGAAACCGCCCGGCGCCTGATCCAGGACACGATGCCCGACCTCAGCACCGTCGAGAGCCAGCAGGGCACCGAATGGCGCATCGTGGCCAGCATCAAGCCCGAGGCTGCGCGTCGCATCCAGGACGCGGCGCTCAAGCAGAACGTCACGACGCTGCACAACCGGATCAATGAACTCGGCGTGGCCGAGCCGGTGATCCAGCAGCAGGGCATCGACCGCATCGTCGTGCAGCTGCCCGGCATGCAGGACCCGGCCCAGGCCAAGACCATCATCGGACGCACCGCCACGCTCGAAATGCGCATGGTGGACGAAAGCGCCGAAGGCCGTTCGGCCGAACTGAGCGGCGGCCCCGTGCCTTTCGGCTCCGAGAAATTCCTCGACCGCCAGGGCCGCCCGGTGATCGTGAAGAAGCAGGTGCTCGTCACCGGCGAGAACCTCACCGACGCGCAGCCCGGCTTCGACCAGCAGAGCAACCAGCCCAAGGTCGACCTGACCATGGACTCGAAGGGCGGCAACATCATGCGTGACGTGAGCCGCGAGAACTACAAGAAGCGCATGGCCATGCTGATCTTCGAGAAGGGCAAGGGCGAAGTGCTCACGGCCCCGTCGATCAACGGCGAACTCGGCAACCGCTTCCAGGTGTCGGGCTCGATGACCGTGTCCGAAGCCAACGACCTCGCGCTGCTGCTGCGCGCCGGCTCGCTGGCCGCGCCGATGGAAATCATCCAGGAACGCACCATCGGCCCGACGCAGGGCGCGGAGAACATCAAGAAGGGCTTCGACAGCGTGATGTACGGCTTCGCCGCGATCATGGTGTTCATGTGCATCTACTACGCGCTGTTCGGCCTGTTCTCGTCGATCGCGCTGGCCGTCAACCTGATGCTGCTGGTGGCCATCCTCTCGATCCTGCAGGCCACGCTCACGCTGCCGGGCATCGCGGCCATGGCGCTGGCTATCGGCGTGGCCATCGACTCCAACGTGCTGATCAACGAGCGCGTGCGCGAGGAGCTGCGCAACGGGGCGTCGCCGCAGGCGGCGATCCATGCGGGCTACGAACGTGCCTGGGGCACCATCCTCGACTCCAACGTGACCACGCTGATCGCGGGCATCGCGCTGCTGGCCTTCGGCTCGGGTCCGGTGCGCGGCTTCGCGGTGGTGCACTGCATCGGCATCGTCACCTCGATGTTCTCGGCCGTGTTCTTCTCGCGCGGCCTCGTGAACTTCTGGTACGGCCAGAAGAAGAAGCTCAAGACGGTGTCCATCGGCACGGTCTGGCGGCCGAAGACCGACGGCGCGGCCGTGGCCGAAACCAAGTAAGAGGCAGAAGAGACAGCCATGGAATTCTTCCGCATCCACAAGACCATCCCGTTCATGCGCCACGCGCTGGTGCTGAACATCATCTCCTTCGTCACCTTCGCGCTTGCGGTGTTCTTCCTGCTCCACCGCGGGCTGCACCTGTCGGTGGAGTTCACCGGCGGCACGGTGATGGAAGTCGCCTACACGCAGTCGGCCGACGTCGGCAAGGTGCGCGACATCGTCGGCAAGCTGGGCTACACCGAAGTGCAGGTGCAGAGCTTCGGCAAGTCGGTGCAGATCCGCCTGCCGGTCAAGAAGGGCGTGACCTCCGCCCAGCAGAGCGCCCAGGTGATGGACGCGCTGAAGGTGGCCGAGCCGACGGTGGAGCTGCGCAGCAATGAATTCGTCGGCCCGCAGGTCGGCGACGAACTCACGACCAACGGCCTGAAGGCCCTGGGCATGGTGGTCGTGGGCATCATGATCTACTTGGCGTTCCGCTTCGAGTGGAAGTTTGCGCTGGCCACCGTGCTGGCGAACCTGCACGACGTGGTGATCATCCTGGGCTTCTTCGCCTTCTTCCAGTGGGAGTTCTCGCTGGCGGTGCTGGCGGCGGTGCTGGCGGTGCTCGGGTACTCGGTGAACGAGTCGGTCGTGATCTTCGACCGGATCCGCGAGAACTTCCGCCGTTACCGGAAGATGTCGACCACCGAGATCATCGACAACGCGATCACCTCGACCATCAGCCGGACCATCATCACCCACGGTTCCACCCAGCTGGTGGTGCTGTCGATGTTCTTTTTCGGCGGCCCGACCCTGCACTACTTCGCGCTGGCGCTGACCATCGGCATCTGCTTCGGCATCTACTCGTCGGCCTTCGTTGCGGCGGCGATCGCCATGTGGCTCGGCGTGAAGCGCGAAGACCTCATCAAGGGCGGCCCGACCAAGCGCGACGGCGAATCCGAGGACGACCCGAACGCCGGCGCCGTGGTCTGACGGATACTCCGGGGTTCAAACCACCCTGGCCTTCCCGATTTTTCAATGAGCATTGCGCGGTCCGCCTCTTCCCTGCAGCTCGCACGCGAGACGCGTGAGCGTTTCGTCATGGCCACGGAAGGCGCCATTGCGCCGCTGGCCGGCGCGATCCGGGACCGGCTGACGGCGCTGGCCTCCGAGGCCGGCAACGCCCGCGCCATGCAGGAAAACCGCGACGACTTCGTCGCGTTCCAGGGGCAGGCCACGCAATGGGTGACGCTTGCGCAGGCGGGCTGGCGCAAGGCGCTGGGTACCACGTCCGGCGCCATGACCGCGCCTGCGGCTCTGCGGCTCGAACTGATCGGCAATGAAGTGGTGGAGAGCAACATCCTCTCCTCGCGCCTCGCGCAGATGATCCACGACAAGGCCAGCTTCGAACTCAGCGACCTGCGCCTGCGCATCCAATACCTCGAAGGCACGACCGAGCTCGACGCCAGGGACGTGCTCAAGCCCGAGACACTGGCCAAGCTGCTGGTCGACCAGTGGCTGGCGGCAGGCCTGAGCCGCGGGTTGTGGGCCCGCGTGCAGGACACGGTGCAGCAAGGGCTGGTCGAGGTGGTCGTCAAGGCCTACGAGAGCGCCAACGCCTACCTGATCGCCAATGGCGTGATGCAGGAGATCGATCTCAAGAGCTTTGTCCGGCGCACGGGCAATGCAGGCAGCGGCGGATCGGGCGTCGCGCCGGTCGACAGCGGCATGTCCGGCAGTTCTCCCATTGCGCAGCGCCCTGGGTACGGATTCGAAGGACAGCAGCAGGCGTCCATGCCGTCGACCATGGCGCCCACGTCGACCACCGGCGGCTCGCCGCTGATGATGGCGCGGCAACGTGCGCAGACCGCGCTGCTGAGCCTCAAGCGCTTCGTGACCGCACGCATCGGCGGCGACGCGGGCGGTGCCGCCGCACAGTTCCAGGCCGGGGGCGCGGAAGGGCGCGCCACGGGTGGCGGCAGCCAAGTCAGCCAACCGGGCCAGGGCGGCGGCGCGGCGCCCCGTGTGTTCTCCAGGACCTTCGCCGGCGCCATCGCCGACGCCGAGGTCGCCTACCGGATGGCTGCCACGCAGTACATGGACGGTGCGGGCGAACAGGCCACGCTGATCCAGCAGACCGCCGTCGACCTGCGCCGGCGCTCCACCGAACTCAAGAAGCGCGCGCCCACCACGGCCGACAAGGCCACGGTCGAGATCGTGGCGCTGATGTTCCAGGCCATCCTGGCCGAAGAGCGCATTCCGTTCTCGGCGCGCGTGTGGTTCGCGCGCCTGCAGATGCCGGTGCTGCGCGTGGCCATCGCCGAGCCCGAGTTCTTCGGCACGCTGCAGCACCCCGCGCGCATGCTGATCGACCGCATGGGCTCCTGCGTGATGGGCTTCGACGCGGCCGCCATCACCGGCAGCGCGCTCGAAGGCGAGATCCGCCGCGTCGTGCAGGTGATCGAGCAGTATCCCGAAACCGGCCAGCGCGTGTTCAAGCTGGTGTTCGACGAATTCGTCGCCTTCCTCAACCGCTACCTGACCCAGAGCGACACCACGCAGCGCGTGATGAGCGTGGCGCAGCAGGTCGAGCAGAAGGAGACGATGGCGATCCAGTACACCATCGAGTTGCGCAAGATGCTCAACGACATGCCGGTGCGCGACGAGATCCGCGAGTTCCTCTTCAAGGTCTGGGCCGAGGTGCTCGCCATCGCCGCGCTGCGCTACGGCGCGCAGGGCGAACAGACCGTGATGCTCAAGCGCGTGGCTTCGGAGCTGGTGTGGGCTGCGAGCGCCAAGCCCAACCGAACCGACCGCGCCCGCGTGATCCAGGACCTGCCGCAGTTGCTGCAGCGACTGCGCCAGGGCATGGCCCTGCTCGGCATCGTGGACGAGCCGCAGGAGGCGCACATCAAGATCATCGGCGCCACGCTGTCCGACGCCTTCCTGTCGAAGACCGAGGCGATCCCGCAGGCCAAGATCGAAGCGATGGCCGAGCGGCTGGCGCACCTGGAAGATTTCGTGACCGACGTGGGCGGCACCGCCGACCTGCCGCTCGATGCCCACAGCATCGAACTGCTGCTGGGCGTGGATGCCGCCTCGATCGAGGTCATTCCCGACGCCGCCGGCACCAAGGTGCCCGAGGACATGCTCGCCTGGGCGCATGAGCTGCAGGTGGGCAACTGGTTCATGCTGGACCACAACGACCGCGTGAGCCAGGTGCAGTTCGTCTGGCGCAGCGAGCGCAAGCAGCTGCACCTGTTCGCTTCGTCGGATGGGCGCAGCTTCCTGATCCAGGCGGGGCGGCTGGCGACCTACCTGCAGGCCGGCTTGCTGGTGCCGGCGGAAGAGGAAACGCTCACGGTGCGCGCCACGCGCGAAGCGCTGGCCAAGCTGGATGCCAACCCCGAGCGGCTGCTGAACTAGCAGCCAGTCCCCAGGACGGCGCTAGTGTGCCGTGCGGCCTTCGCGGGTTTCGCAGAGCTCATCGAGCACCAGCGCATCGGGTTCGATGCCCGTGCTCCAGTGCACCATCAATACGATGATCTTCAGCTCGTCGAGCGCGACCGGGTCGCCGGGGGCCGCCATGGCGCGCTCGACGACGATCTCGCGCAGGCCGCAGGGCAGCACGTTCGACGATTCGAGAAAGCGGATGAAGCCGAGGCACTCGGCGCCGAGGTGCTCCTGCTCGGCCTGCGAGTAGATGCGCATCGCATCGGCGGACTGCGGAATGGCCGCTTCGGGAGTGCCCCGAAGAACGACCGTGGCGCTGGCCTCGTCGTTGGCGCTGCGCTCGATCTGCATGCCTTGCGTGGCAAGGCTCAGGCCGTCGAGCCAGTGAAGGGCCTCGCGGATTTCCTCTGCCTCGAAGCCGTGCGCGCTGAGCTTGCGGCCCAGCTGATCGGGTTCGGGACAGGCATCGCCGCGCCAATAGTTTTCGTACACAAAAACAAGCACTTCGAACATGAGCCCAATATAGCCGAGGAACGTGGCTCACCCCCAGGCTTCGTGCACTTCGTGTCACTTCTCCTTCCCCCTGCCGGGGGCGGGCCGGCCGCTTCGGGCGGCCGTGCGCGGCGGCCCCTGCAAAAGGGCGTGGCCCGTGAATCAGCCGATGGCCGTTCTCTGGAAGAGGCCGCCGGGCAGGCGTGCGATATGGCCGTCCAGCTCGAGCTCGAGCATCTTCGCCTGCAGTGCCGCGGCGCTCCAGCCGGTGCGCGCGCTGAGGGCATCGAGGCTCACGGGGTCGTGGCCGAGGGCTTCCAGAAGCGGGTCTTCGTCGGTGGCGACAGCGGCCGTGCTTCCGTTGCCGGACGCGGGCGCCGCCGCCGCGCGCGGCTGCAGGGGCGGCAGCTCTTCGAGAATGTCGTTGACCGATTCCACGAGCTTCGCGCCCTGGCGGATCAGCGCATGGCAGCCGCGCGATTGCGGGGAATGGATGGAGCCCGGAATCGCGAACACTTCCTTGCCCTGCTCCGACGTGAGCCGCGCTGTGATCAGCGAGCCCGACTGCAGCGCCGCCTCGACCACCAGCGTGCCGCGTGCCAGCCCGGCGATGAGCCGGTTGCGCTTCGGAAAATTCTGCGTGAGCGGCGGTGTGCCCAGCGGCAGCTCGCTCACGATCAGCCCCTGCAGCGTGATGCGGTGCGCCAGGTCGCGATGCCGTGCGGGATAGACGCGGTCGAGCCCGGTGCCCACCACGGCCACCGTTGCGAGCCGGGGTGCATCGCCGGCCGCATCGAGCGCGCCCTGGTGCGCCGCGCCATCGACGCCCAGCGCGAGGCCCGAGACGACCGGCAGCCCCGCCTCGCCCAGCGCCCGCGCGAAGCTGCGCGCGTTGGTGGCGCCCTGCGGCGTCGGATTGCGGCTGCCCACGACGGCGATGCTGTTGCCCAGTTGCGTCAGGTCGAAATCTGCGGCGCCCAGCACGTAGAGCATCAGCGGCGGGTCGGCCATTTCGAGCAGCGAGGCCGGATAGCCGCTGTCGCCCAGCGTCACGATGCGGCGCGAGACGCCGCCATCGGCCGCCTGCAGCCATTGCCAGGTCTGGTCGATCTGCGCCTGCAGGCCGGGGGGCGGCTGCTGCAGCGCTTCGGCCTGCGCCGAGGAGACGACCTCGCGCAGCGCGGCATGGGGCTGCGCAAAGATGCCGTCGGGCAGCCCGAAGGCCGCGAGCAAACGGCGTGCGGCACCGTCACCGATGCCGGGCGTCAATGAAAGCCGCAGCCAGCCTGCGAGTTCTGCGCGTTCCAAACGAGTGTGCGAGGAATGAAGCCGGGGTCGCTGGTCAGGGGTTGACGAGGAAGTCGCCGGCGCGCGGAGTGTCGTTGATTTCGAGCACCAGTGCGTACGAAACCTTCTCGAAGGTGCGGAACACCATCAGCAGGCCGATGCGTTCGTTCGGCAGCTTGATGGTTTCCTTGCGGGCGCCAGTGCGGTCGAGGATGGTTTCGCCGTTCTTCAGGATGGCCAGCACGTGGCCGCTGTCGATACCGTCGCGCGTGCCCTTGTTGATGGCCACCACCTGGTTCTGCGCCGCGAACTGCACCGCGTTGCCATAGACCGACACGATGCGGCCGTCCACCTGGGTGGAGGGCGCGCGCGGCGCGTAGCTCAGCAGCTGGCGCGGCGGCTCGGGCAGCAGGCGGTCGCCGGCGCGCATTTCCTCGCGCGACGCGACGATGTCGATGCTGGCGGGCACCACCGTGATGACGTCCTTGTCTTCCACCGTCTCGACCGTGGTCGACTCGCCGCGCTGCAGCCGGGCCTTGCCCAGGTACTGCGCCTCGTAGCCGAGGATTTCGCCCGTGCCCGGGTCCTTCAGCGGCGTGGCATTGCGGAAAATGCGAAAGTTCTGCACCGGTCCCGGCACCTCGACCAGCGGCGCTTCGGCGCTGCCGCGGGCATAGGCCCGGTCGCCGCGCGACAACAGCACGCGGCTGTCGTTGCCCGCGACGATGCGCGGCGCGCTTTCCAGCGTGCCGGCGTCCACCACGATGGGCTCGCTGAGGAAGGGCTCGATGATGCTCGGGTTGAGCGTGGGCAATGCCATGCCGGCCAGCGAGTCGAAACGGGTGCGGGGTGACAGCTTGATGGTTCCGCCGTCGCCGCTGAAGCCGCCGCGGCGGGTGGTCAGGCGGGCGCGGCCGCCGCTCTTGTCCAGGTAGAGCACCTGGCCCGGATAGATCCGGTGCGGGTTGGCGATTTCATTGATGTTCATGCCCCACAGCTCCGGCCAGCGCCAGGGGCGCAGCAGGTAGAGGCGCGAGATGGCCCAGAGCGTGTCGCCGGGCTTGACGGTGTATTCGTCCGGCGCCTTGGGCGACAGTTCGCTCAGCGGCACGCCGGCCTGGGCGGTCTGCTGCGCCGTGGCGCGCTGCTGCGGGGTGACGGGGTAGTTCTGGGCCCAGGCTGTCGTGGCGCCGCAGCTGCCGATGACTGCCAGGGCAGTCAGCGTGGCAAGGAGGGAGGGGCGCTGGCGTTCGGTGAGTCTGAGCTTTTTCATTTCTGGATGGGTGAGCGCCCGCAGTAGCGCGGCGCATACGAATCTCACAATTTGCTACGAATTCTGCGCTGAAGCCCTTGCGAGGGCAACGATTTCGGGCCCCTGCGGCGCCTTGAGTCGCGGAAATGGCGAAAATAGCCACAACTTTTCCCCGATTTCATGGCCAAACGAATCATTCTGAGTTACCCGGACAAACGCCTGCACACGGTGGCCAAGCCGGTGCAGGGCGTCGACGCGCGCGTCAAGGCCCTGGTTGCCGACATGCTGGAAACCATGTACGACGCCAGCGGCATCGGCTTGGCGGCGACCCAGGTCGACGTGCACGAGCGCCTCGTCGTCATCGACATTTCCGAGGAGCGCAACCAGCCGATCGTGCTGATTAACCCCGAGATCACCTGGGCCAGCGACGAGAAGGTGCTGAACGAAGAGGGCTGCCTCTCGGTGCCCGGCATCTACGACGGCGTGATGCGTTCCACCTCTGTGAAGGTGCAGGCGCTCGACGAGAACGGCGAGTCGCGCACCATCGAGGCCGACGGCCTGCTGGCCGTGTGCATCCAGCACGAACTCGACCACCTGCTGGGCAAGGTGTTCGTTGAGTACCTTTCCCCCCTGAAGCGCAACCGCATCAAGAGCAAGCTGCTCAAGCAGCAGCGCGAAGACCTGCGCGAACGGGCCTGATCCCATGCGCGCACGTGGTTTCGGTTCCCTTGCAGCGCTGGCGGTCGCCGCCGTCGCCGCCCTGGGGCTTGCCGGCTGCGCCAACGAACCCACGCGCATCCAGCCCGGTGCCACGGCCGCCGACACCCTGCAGCGCCTGGGTGCGCCCACTGGCCGCTACCCGCTGACGGGCGGCGGCGAGCGGCTGCAGTACTCGCGCATGCCGGCCGGCTTCGAGGTGACCGACATCGATGTCGACGCCTCGGGCAAGGTGGTCTCGGTGACGCAGGTGCTCAGCGAGGCGCGCTTCGGCCAGGACATCAAGGTCAACCAGTGGCGCCAGAACGACGTGATGGCCTTCTACGGCCGTCCCTATGAAATCACCCGCGTCAGCTCCTTCGACGGTGCCGTCTGGACCTGGCGCTACAAGGCCGTGAACGAGCGCCGCATGCTGTACATCTACATCGATCCGACCGGCGTGGTCCGGCGCTACCACACGGGGGACGATCTCGAGCTCGATCGGATCCGCGATTGAGCCGCCTCAGAGTCGTTTTTGCGGGCACGCCCGAGTTCGCGCGCGTCGCGCTGGAGGCCATTGCCGCCGCCGGCCATGACGTGGTGCTGGTGATGAGCCAGCCCGACCGGCCCGCCGGCCGCGGCATGAAGCTGCAGGCGTCGCCCGTCAAGCAATGCGCCGTTGCCAACAACTGGCCCGTGGCCCAGCCGCGCAGCCTGCGGCTCGATGGCAAGTACCCCGACGAAGCCTCGGCCGCGCGCGACGCCCTGCTGGCCGCGAAGCCCGACGTGATGGTGGTCGCGGCTTATGGTCTGATCCTGCCTCAGTGGGTGCTCGACCTGCCGGTGCACGGCTGCCTCAACATCCATGCGAGCCTGCTGCCGCGCTGGCGCGGCGCTGCGCCGATCCACCGCGCCATCGAGGCCGGCGACGCGCAGACCGGCATCACCATCATGCAGATGGACGCCGGGCTCGACACCGGCGACATGCTGCTGCGCGAGGCCGTCGACATCGGCGACGACAACACCGCCCGCCTGCACGACCGGCTGGCCGAACTGGGCGGAAAGATGATCGTCGAGGCGCTTGCGGATATCGGCGCGCTCGTCCGCACGCCGCAGCCGGCCGAAGGCGTCACCTACGCCAGCAAGGTCGAGAAGCACGAGGCGCTGATCGACTGGGCCCATCCGGCCGACGCCATCGTGCGCCGCATCCGTGCTTTCGACCCTTTTCCGGGCGCCAACAGCCCGCTCGACGGCGAGACCATCAAGCTGTGGGCGGCCCACGCGATGCCGTCCCCCACGGCATCGGCCGCGCCGGGCACGATCCTCGCCGTCACCGATACCGGCGTGGCCGTGGCGGCGGCTGCCGATTCGGTTGTCACCGTCACTGAACTCCAGCGGCCGGGCGGCAAGCGCCTCGCCGCGGCCGATTTCCTGCGCGGCTTCGACCTGAAGCCCGGGCAAGTGTTCGGCTGATGTTTCTCTCGCAAAGCATTCGCAGCCGCCCGGAATTCCGCATCGGCATCCGCGACATGTCCCCGGTGGCGCTCGGCATCGGCGCCTGGGGGCTGATGACCGGCGTGGCCATGGTCAAGTCGAACATGAGCGTGCTCGAGGCCGTGGCGATGACCCTGCTGGTCTACGCGGGCAGTTCGCAGCTCGCGGCCATTCCGTTGCTGTTCGCGGGCGCGCCGGCCTGGGTGATCCTGGCCACGGGCTTCTGCGTGAACCTGCGCTTCGTGGTGTTCAGCCTGCACCTGCGGCCTTACCTCATGCACATGCCGCGCTGGCGCCGCATGCTGCACGGCTACCTCACGGCCGACCTGAGCTACGCGTTCTTCACCAAAAAGTACCCCCAGCCGCCGCTGACCATCGCCGAGCAGGAAGCCCAGGAGGCCTACCTCACCGGCAACTACTTCGTGACCTGGTGCGCCTGGATGGGCATGAGCCTGCTGGGCGTCGCGCTGGCCAACTTCATTCCGCAGACCTGGGGGCTGGGCTTCGCGGGCGTGCTGAGCCTGGTGGCCATCGTCTGTTCGATGGCGACGACACGGTTGCGCGTGCTGGCCGCGCTGATTGCCGGTGCCACGGCCGTGGCGGCTTATGCGCTGCCGCTGAAACTCAACATCGTGGCCGCCATCGGCGTTGCGGTGCTGCTGTGCTTCTGGCTCGAAAAACAATTCGGCCTCGACCCCACGGCGGAGGACGACAAGTGAGCGCGACCACCGACTGGTGGACCATGGGCGTGATCGTCGGGCTGGCGCTCGTCACCGTGCTCACGCGCTGCTTCTTCTTCATCCTCGACCGGCCCTGGGGCCTGCCCGATTGGGCGCACCGCGCGCTGCACTACGCGCCGGCCGCCGCGCTCGCGGGCGTGATCGCGCCCGAGATCGTCATGACGCAGGGCCACCTGATCACCACGCTGCACGACGCCCGCCTGTATGCGGCGGTGGTCGGCGCGGTGTACTTCTACTGGCGGCGCGGCGTGCTTGGCACGATGCTCGCGGGCATGGCGGTGTACCTGCCGCTGCACCTTTGGCTGGGCTGGTGACCAGTCAGTCGAGCTTGACGCCCGCCGTCCTGATGATGTTGCCCCAGCGCTCGCTCTCTGTCCGCGAGAGCTTGTAGAAATCCTGCGGCGTTCCGGGCAGAGCCTCGAAGCCGAAGTCCGCGAACAGCTTCACCACTTTCGGTGCCTTCATCGCCTTGTGCAACTCGCTGTTGAGCCGCGCCACGGCCTCTGGCGGCATGCCGGCCGGGCCGATCAGGCCGTGGAAGGCATAGGCATTGACGTCGGGGAAGCCGGCCTCGACGAAGGTCGGCACCTCGGGCATGGCGCCCGCGCGCTGCGGCAGCGCGATGGCCAGCACGCGCACCTTGCCCGCCTTGATGATCGGCAAGCCCGAGGCCAGGTCCAGCATCATCGTCGGCACCTGGCCGCCCATCACGTCCGTCATGGCCGGCGCCGCGCCCTTGTACGGCACGTGCGTGATCGTCAGGCCTGCCTTCTGCTTGAAGAGCTCCATCGCCATGTGGTGCGGCGAGCCGTTGCCGGGCGAGGCGTAGCTCACCTTGTCGGGGTTGGCCTTCACGTAGCGCACGAACTCCGCCACGTTCTTCGCGGGGAAGTCGGGATGCACCACCAGCGCCACCGGAAAGCGCCCGATGGCGCCGATGTAGGTGAAGTCGCTCGCGGGCTTGTAGGGCAGCTTGGCGAACATGTGCTCGTTGAAGAGCAGCGCCGCGTTCTCGGCCTGCATGATGGTGTAGCCGTCGGGCTTGGCCTGCATCATCACGCCCACGCCGATGTTGGTGGAGGCGCCCGGCCGGTTGTCGATGATGAGCGGCTGCCCCAGCGATGGCTGCATCGCCTCGGCCAGCGTGCGCGCGAGGTTGTCGGTGCCTCCGCCGGCCACGTAGGGCACGATCCATTTGATCGGCTGGCTGGGATAGGCGGCCGGCTGCGCCGATGCGAGGCCGGTGGCCAGCGCGAAGGCCGAGGCCAGCAGGGGAAGAAAAAATCGCTTCATCGTCTCTTGTCTCCGTTGCTTGTTTTGGAAGTCGGTTCAGATCATTCGCCGCGCAGGACCTGCCACAGCTCGCGGTCGCGCTCGGCGGTCCACACCACCGGGTGCTCGATGCCTCGCAGCTCGTCGTAGGCGCGCGAGACGTCGAAGGGCAGCACGTGCTGGAACACGGGCCAGTCGCCGAAGCGCGGCGTCATCGCCGCCTCGGCGCGGGCGAAGCAGCCCTTGAGCGTCTCGCCCGCCGCGATGCCGGCCTTCACGCTCTCGAGCAGCGTCGAGAGGAATGCCTTGGTGAGCCCGATGGCCTCGGCGCACGCGGCCTCGTCCTGCAGCACTGCGCCACGGCCGGGCACCAGCACGCGCGGCTTCAGAGCGGCCACAGCGTCGAGCGTGCCGGCCCAGTCGCCGATGTAGGCGTCGCCCGCATACACGCCGCAGCGGTTCTCGACCACGTCGCCCGAAAAGAGCACGCCGCAGTCGGGCAGCCACGCGACCGCGTCGCCGCCCGAATGGCCGCGGCCCAGCGACATCAGCCGCAACTCGCGGCCGCCGCCCAGCGGCAGCGTGGTCTCGCGATCGAAGACCGTGGTGGGGATGGTCAGCCCAGGTATTTCCTCGACGCCCGCGAACAGGCGCGGAAAGCGGCCGACCTCCGAGTCGAAGTCGGCCTGGCCGCGCGTGTGGATCCAGTAGAGCGTGCCGCTGCTGGCGACGATCTCGCGCACCTCGTCGAAGGCGCTCGCGCCCATCACGCGCACCGCGTGGTAGTGGGTGAGCACGATGGTGCGGATGGGCTTGTCGGTCACCGTGCGGATGGCGGCCAGGAAATCGCGCGCCATGCGCGGCGTGGGGCGCGTGTCGATCAGCACCACGTGCTCGTCGCCGACGACGAAGCCGCAGTTGGGATCGAAGTCGCTGATGTAGCCGTAGGCGCCGGGCCCGAGCTCCTGCAGCCGGGGCTTCTGCTCGCGGGTGTCGGAGGCGGATGCGAAGGAAACGGTCATGGTCATGGGGTGTTCGTTGTCGTGAGGTCTTCTTCGGCCGCCGCCTGGATGCAGGCAAGCAGCACGCGCTGGTCGGCGCACTGGTTGGCCAGCAGCAGCACGAGGCGGGCATTGAGGTTGGCGCTCTGCGCTTCGCTGAGGCCTTCGTGTGCCGCGAGCAATGCGGCGTAGAAGCCGTCGGGATCGGGGATGCGGGGCTCGGTGATCATGGGTTGCTGTTGTCGTGGGCAAGCGCGATGTGCAAGGCGGTGGCGATGGTTTCCGGGGTCGGTTTCGCCAGTACGGCCGCGCGGTAGGCGTCGGGTCGCACGAGGACGAAGCCGCCCGCGTCGCCGATGCCGAGATGGCTGGCGAGCTGCTCGTCGGCCTGCAGCGTGGGCAGGCCGCTGTTGCCGCCCACGGCCAGCAAGTGCAGCGGCAGCGACGCGGCGGCCTCGAGCGCCGCACTGGCCTGGTCGCGCGTCGGCGCGAACCACAGGCCGATGCATTGCGTGTCCTCGGCCAGCAGTTGCATCAGCGTCGTCTCGCGCCCATCGGCCCAGCGCAGCGGCAGGTTCTGCACGGATCGTCCGCCCTCGGGCAACTGCGGCGCGGCGGGGTACTCGTTCGCGACCGACATGCGCCCGGTGTTCACCAGCGCGCGCGCAAACGAATGCCGCGCGGCCAGCGCCACCACGGCCCGGCGCAGCGTGTGCTCGGCCGGCGAGCGCGGCGCGAGAAAGCGCGCCGAGCGGCTCGTGACCTGCAGGTTCTGCTTCGCTGCGGGCTGCCGTTCGGCGTCGTAGCTGTCGAGCAGCGCATCGCCTGCCTTGCCCTGGGCCACCAGCGCGAGCTTCCACCCGAGGTTGGCCGCATCCTGAATCCCGCTGTTCCCGCCGCGCGCACCGAACGGGCTCACCACATGTGCCGCATCGCCGATGAAGAACACGTTGCCGTGCCGGAAACTGTCGAGCAGGTGGTCGCGGTAGCCATACGGCCCGATCCACACGAATTCGAACTCCACGTCCGGCCCCAGTTGCTCGCGCAGCCGCGCGCCCGCCACCTCGGGCTGGCTGATGTGGGCCGTGTCGCAGTCTTCGGGCATCTGGTAGTCGATGCGCCACACGCCATCGGCCATCAGGTGCTGCCACACGCCGCGGCCTTCGTTGAACGGTGCATCGACCCAGGTCCAGCGCTCGGTCGGCAGCGGCTTCCTGAAGCGCACGTCGCTGATGCACCAGCGGTCGGTGCTGCGCGAGGCGTGCGCCTCGATGCCGAGCTGCGTGCGGATCGGGCTGTTGGCGCCGGTGGCATCGATCAGCCGGTCCGCCTCGATCGTGTAGCTGCCGGCGGGCGTCTCGATGTCCAGGCGCACGCCATCGGCCAGCTGCTCGACGCGCGTCATGCGGCTCTTCCAGCGCACGTCGGTGAGCCCGAGCTCGAGGATGCGCTCGACCAGGAACCACTCGATGTAGAACTGCTGCAGGTTGATGAACGGCGGCTGCTTCGAGACGCTGTTCACCTGCAGGTTGAAGTTGTAGACCTCCTGCTCGCCTGAGAAGGTGCGCCCGAACGACCAGGTGATGCCCTTGGCCGCGATGCGCTCGTAGATGCCCAGGCGTTCGAAGATCTCCAGGCTCTTTTGCGCGTAGCAGATGCCGCGCGACGAAGCGCCGCGCACGCCGACGGTGTCGTCTTCATCGAGCAACACGGCGTGCACGCCGCGTTGCGCGAGATCGCAGGCCAGCGTCAGCCCCGAGGGGCCCGCGCCGACGATGACGATGGGATGCCGCGCGACCGTCGTGCCGTTCAGTTCGGGCGGAGGCGTGAAAGGCCAGCTCGGCAACTCGTAGGCCGGCGCGAATGCAAAGGTTTCCATGATGTTCTAGAGCGCGTGCGCGAACTCGGCGATGGCGTCCGCCGACTTGGGAATCAGCTCGGGTTGACCGGCGAGATAGTGGTTGCCGCCCACGATGTCGACGTTGCGGATGCGCGATCCGCCCGCCGCCATCCACGCATCGCGCGTGCTCGGAAAGGTCGACTGGTCGCCCGTATAGGTCAGCAGCAGCTTCGGCACCGTGGTGCGCGCGAGGTTGGTCGGCCCGTCGGCCTGCGAGCGCGACGACCATTGCGAGAGAAACGCCGTGAGGGAGGTGGTGCGCCCCATCGCATTGGCCGAGTAGTTCACCTGCCGCGCATCGCCCCACACGCTGCCGGGCAAGCGGTCGTTCGCGTCGAGCGACAGGTCCACGCAACGCGGGTCGGCATGCGTGCGGTAGACGACGAAGGCCTGGTCGCGCGGTGCGCCCGGCGTGCTGCGCAGCATCGCGAGGCGCTCGATGGCCCAGTGCTCGATGCGGTCCAGCCGCGCCTTCTGCGCTGCGCCGAAGCGCGCGAGAAAGTCGCTGTCGTAGGGCGTGCGGTGGCGCGCGTCGTACATGTCGAGTTCGGGGTCCACCGAAAGCGGGTCGTGCTCGTCGGTGACCGAGGGGTCGATCCAGTCGCGCATCAGCCGCGTGCGGCCCAGGTGCGCGGCGCACAGCGCGATGCCGTCCACGGGCGGCAGGTCGCTCGGGTGCAGGTGCGTGGGGTCGCCGTCGGGCAAATGAGTGGCCGTGAGCTTCTCGGCCTGCGCCTGGTAGAAGCTCGCGAGCGCCGCGCCGCCTGAGTTGCCGACGAGGAACACCTTCTCGTAGCCCGCTGCGCGCAGGTACTGCACGCCGGCGCCCAGGTCTTGAATGGCGCGCTCCATCAGCAGCACCGTGTCGTTGCCCACGTAGCGCGAGTTCAGCCCCATGCAGCAGATGCCGCGCTCGGCCAGCGGGGCGATCAGGTAGTGGCCCATGAAGTTGCTGGTCGGGTGCATCACGATGGCCGCGATTTTTTTCGGCCCCGCCGGCGCGCGGTAGGCGCCATAGATGCGCGGGCGCAGCATCTGCAGGCCCGACTGGCTTTCCATCGATGCGCCGGGCTTGACGTCGATGACGGCGAGTTGCAGGTCAGACACTCGATACCCCCCTTGCGGCACGCAGCTCGGCCTTGCGCGCGGTCCACGCATCGAGGTCCGCATGGGCGCGCAGCGCATGCGCGTCCATCTCGGCCTGCGGCACGGTCGGCGTGGTCAGCTCCACGCGGATGCCGTTGGGGTCGAAGAAATAGATCGACTCGATGATGTGGTGGTCGGTCACGCCCAGCACCTCGACGCCCGCGCCTTCGAGCCGTGCCTTGGCCGCCAGCAGGGCGGCCACCGAGTCCACGCGCAGCGCGATGTGGTTCACCCACGAAGGCGTATTGGGCGAGGGCAGCGCGGCAATGTCGTCGCCGAGATCGAAGAAGGCGATGTACGAGCCGTCGCGCATCTGGAAAAAGATGTGCACGTAGGGGCAGTACTCGCCCGTGCTCGGCACGTGGTCGCTCTTGATGACGTGGGCCAGCGGCAGGCCCAGCAGGTCTTCGTAGAAATGGCGGGTTTCTTCGCTGTCGCGACAGCGCCAGGCGAAGTGGTGCAGCCCGCGCACGGGTGGTGGGGTCGGCATGGCTTGTCTCCGGTGAGCCGGTATTGGGCGATGCCGCGTCTTATGATGCAATCGAAATTAATTCATCGATTGATGAAATAACCATATATATGAATCTCACCCTGCGCCAGCTGCGCGCCTTCGCCGCCGTCGCCGAAAGCGGCAGCTTCACCGCCGCGGCGCAGCAGCTGCACCTCACGCAGTCGGCGCTCAGCGTGCTGGTGCGCGAACTCGAACGCGAGATGGGCGTGCAGCTGCTCCACCGCAACACCCGCAGCGTGCAGTTGTCCGAAGCCGGGCGCGAGTTCCTGCCGTCGGTGCACCGCCTGCTCGGCGACCTGACGAGCGCGGTGGCCGGCGTTACCGATCTGCGTGACAAGAAGAAGGGTTTGTTGCGGCTTGCAGCGCCGCAGCTCATGGCCTGCACGCTGATGCCGCGCGTGATCGCGCTCTACCGCGAGAAATACCCTGATGTCGATGTGCGCCTGTCCGACACGCTGCCAGAGCACTTGCTCGACGGGGTGGCCGCCGGCGACGTGGAACTGGCCGTGGGGCAGGACGTGGCCGTGGACGGCGCCATCGAGCGCCGCACCCTGTTCCGCGACCGCCACTGGCTGATCTGCCCGCCGGGCCATGCCTTCGCCAAGCGCCGCAAGGTGCGCTGGCACGAGCTGGAGCCCTACACCTTCATCGCCCCCACGCGCGACTTCCGCCAGCGTGTGCTGCCCGAGCTGGCGCCGGCTGAGCGCGACTACATGCTGCGCCCTGGCACGCAGGAGGTGTCGTACATGACCACGGCCCTGGGCATGGTGGCATCGGGGCTCGGGCTCACCGTGTGCCCGACCTATTCCGCGCCGCTGGTGCGCGCCCACGGCCTGCAGATGGTGCGGCTCGAATCGCCCGACTTCCACCGCGAGGTGTGCGTCTACAGCGCGGCGCGGCGCTCGCTGTCGCCGGCGGCAGCGAGCTTCGTCGGCATTCTCGAAAGCTTTGCCAGAGCGCAGCAAAAGGGCTGAAAAGCATCGGAGCGCGGCAAGAGGCGCATAGAGCGGCGGCGGGGCCAAACCTACAATGCAGGCCGACCGTCTTCCACCTCATCCAGATCCTCCATGAACGTCATTCGATTCACCGACCTCTGCGCGCAGGGCAAGGCCGCCGGCCAGCGCGTCTTCATCCGTGCCGACCTCAACGTTCCGCAGGACGACGCAGGCAACATTACCGAAGACACGCGCGTGCGCGCTTCCGTGCCCTGCATCAAGCTGGCGCTCGACGCCGGCGCGGCCGTGATGGTCACCTCGCACCTGGGCCGTCCGACCGAAGGCGAGTTCAAGCCCGAGGACTCGCTGGCGCCCGTGGCCAAGCGCCTCGGCGAGCTACTGGGCCGTGAAGTGCCGCTGGTGGCCAACTGGGTCGACGGCGTCGACGTCAAGCCCGGCCAGGTCGTGCTGCTCGAGAACTGCCGCGTCAACAAGGGCGAGAAGAAGAACGACGAGGCGCTGGCGCGTAAGCTCGCGGCACTGACCGACATCTACGTGAACGACGCCTTCGGCACCGCCCACCGCGCCGAGGCCACCACCTACGGCATCGCGCAGTTCGCGAGGATCGCCGCGGCCGGCCCGTTGCTGGCGGCCGAGATCGACGCCATCACCAAGGCGCTGGCGCAACCCAAGCGCCCGCTGGTTGCGATCGTGGCGGGCTCCAAGGTCAGCACCAAGCTCACCATCCTCGAGAGTCTGTCGGCCAACGTCGACCAGCTGATCGTGGGCGGCGGCATCGCCAACACCTTCATGCTGGCGGCCGGCCTGAAGATCGGCAAGTCGCTGGCCGAGCCCGACCTGGTCGACAAGGCCAAGGCGGTGATCGAGGCCATGCGCGCGCGCGGCGCCGACGTGCCGATTCCGGTGGACGTGGTAACGGCCAAGACCTTCGCGGCCGATGCGGCGGCCACCGTCAAGGACGCGAGCGACGTGGCCGACGACGACCTGATCCTGGACATCGGCCCCAAGACCTCCGCGATCCTCGCCGCGCAACTGCGCAAAGCCGGCACCATCGTCTGGAACGGCCCGGTGGGCGTGTTCGAGTTCGACGCGTTCGAGGGCGGCACCAAGGCCATCGCGCAGGCCATTGCCGAGAGCAGCGCTTTCTCGATCGCCGGCGGCGGCGACACGCTGGCGGCCATCGCCAAGTACGGCATCGAGAAGCAGGTTGGCTACATCTCGACCGGCGGCGGCGCCTTCCTCGAAGTGCTGGAAGGCAAGACCCTGCCGGCCTTCGAAATCCTGGCCCGGCGCGCGGCGGGTTGATCTCGTCGGCGGGGAATCTCGTGAGGGTGACTTCCGTCAGACACACAAAGTGTATACAGTAGCGAATACAAAACGGAGACTATCCTCATGAGCACGGACCGTATCCCCCGCCACGCCACCAAGATCGTTGCCACGCTCGGTCCGGCGTCCAACACGCCGGAACTGCTGGAAAAGATGATTCTGGCCAAGGTCAGCGTGGTGCGGCTGAACTTCAGCCACGGCACGGCGCAGGACCACATCGACCGCGCCGCCATGGTGCGCGAAGCCGCCCGCAAGACGGGCCGCGAAGTGGCCATCATGGCCGACCTGCAGGGCCCCAAGATCCGCGTCGGCAAGTTCGCGCAGGGCAAGGTCTGGCTCGAGGCGGGTGCCAAGTTCGTGCTCGATGCCTCGCGCACCGAACCCGGCGACGCCGATGCCGTGGGCCTCGACTACAAGGACCTGCCGCGCGACGTGAAGCCCGGCGACAAGCTGCTGCTGAACGACGGCCTGATCGTGCTCACGGTCGACGGCGTCAAGGGCGAGGCCGTGCACACCACCGTCAAGCTGGGCGGCGAGCTGTCGAACAACAAGGGCATCAACAAGCAGGGTGGCGGCCTCACGGCGCCCGCGCTGACCGCCAAGGACATGGAAGACATCAAGACCGCGATGAGCTTCCAGGCCGACTACGTGGCCGTGAGCTTTCCCAAGAACGCCACCGACATGGAAATGGCGCGCCAGCTGTGCAACGTGGCGGCGGCCGAGTTCGGCCACAAGCCCGGCATGATCGCCAAGATCGAGCGCGCCGAGGCCATTCCGAAGCTCGAAGAGATCCTGCGCGCCAGCGACGGCATCATGGTCGCGCGCGGCGATCTCGCGGTCGAGGTGGGCAACGCCGCCGTGCCGGCGCTGCAGAAAAAGATGATCCGCATGGCGCGCGACATGGACAAGGTGGTGATCACCGCGACCCAGATGATGGAGTCGATGATCACCAACCCCGTGCCCACGCGCGCCGAGGTGAGCGACGTGGCCAACGCCGTGCTCGACGGCACCGACGCCGTGATGCTCTCGGCCGAGACCGCCTCGGGCCGCTATCCGCTCGAAACCGTGCAGGAGATGAGCCGCATCTGCGAAGCCGCCGAAGGGGCCGAGGACAAGACGCTCGACGCCGACTTCAGCGGCAAGACCTACAGCCGCATCGACCAGTCGATCGCCATGGGTGCGCTGTTCACGGCCCACCACCTGGGCGCCAAGGCCATCGTGGCGCTGACCGAGTCGGGCGCCACCCTGCTGTGGATGAGCCGCCACCGCGCGCACATTCCCATGTACGCGCTGACCTCGCGGCTGGCCACGCAGCGCAAGCTGGCGCTGTACCGCAACGTGCGCCCGCTGCTGATGGACTCGCAGACCGACCGCGACACCGCGCTCGAACAGGCCGAGGCCCATCTGAAGAAGCGCGGCATCGTGCAGAGCGGCGACGTCTACGCGATCACCTGCGGCGAACCGATGGGCGCCCCCGGCGGCACCAACATGCTGAAAATCTGCCGCGTAAGTTAGGCACTCCCCCAGGCTTCGCGCACTTCGTGTCGCTGCGCCAACCCCCTCGCCGGGGGCAACACCAGCGGCCCGGCAAAGCCGGTTCCGCGGTGTTCCTGGAATCAACCGTTACGGAATAAGAAGCTGTAGGCGTTCAGGGCGGGCACGCCGCCCAGGTGCGCGTACAGCACCTTCGAGCCGGCGGGGAATTCGCCCAGCCGCACCTTCTCGATCATCCCGTGCATCGACTTGCCCTCGTACACGGGGTCGGTCAGCATGCCTTCGAAGCGCGCGCACAGGCGAATCGCTTCCAGCGTGCCGTCGTTCGGCAGCCCGTACTCGGGGCCGCCGAAGCGGCGGTCGAGCACCACGTCCTTTTCGGTGATGTCGCGGCCCAGCTCGACCAGCTCGGCCGTGTTCTTCGCAATGCGCACGATCTGGTCGAAGGTCTGCTGCGGCTTGGCCGAGGCGTCGATGCCGATCACGCGGTCGGCCCGCCCGTCGGCCGCGAAGCCCACCACCATGCCGGCCTGCGTGCTGCCGGTGACCGAGCAGACCACGACGTAGTCGAACTTGAAGCCCAGCTCGGCTTCCTGCTGGCGTACTTCCTCGGCGAAGGCCACGAAGCCGAGGCCACCGCGAGGGTGTTCCGAGCAGCCCGCGGGAATCGGGAACGGCTTGCCGCCGGCCTTGCGCACGTCGGCCATGGCTTCTTCCCAGCTCTTGCGGATGCCGATGTCGAAGCCCGCCGCATCGAGCCGCACGTCGGCACCGAGGATGCGCGACATCTCGATGTTGCCTACCCGGTCGTACACGGCGTCGGAGTAGTTGACCCAGTTCTCCTGCACCAGCACGCATTTCATCCCGAGGTGCGCGGCCACGGCGGCGACCTGCCGCGTCTGGTTCGACTGGATGCCGCCGATGGACACCAGCGTGTCGTAGCCGCCTTCGAGTGCCTCGGGAATCAGGTATTCGAGCTTGCGCGTCTTGTTGCCGCCGAAGGCCAGGCCGCTGTTGCAGTCCTCGCGCTTGGCATAAAGGTCGACCTTGCCGCCGAGATGGGCACTCAGCCGCTTCAGCGGGTGGATCGGCGAGGGGCCGAATGTCAGGGCGTGGCGGGGAAACTTCTTGAGGTTCATGGCGGAGGCTCCAGTGCGTTGAGGCCTTCGATCGTAGGAAGAACGGCTCGCAACGTGCTTGCGAAATTTCCTGGATTCCATCGACAAAAGAATGCACGATGAACAGATTGAATGTTTTCAATTCGCAGAAGAAGCCATGAGCACAACAAAATTGCGTATTCCGCCGGAGCTGGATCGCACCGACCGCGCCATCCTTCGCGCCCTGCAGCGCGACGCCTCGCTGTCGAACGTGGCGCTGGCCGCCAAGGTCAACCTCAGCGCCGCCGCCTGCCTGCGCCGCGTCGAGCGGCTCAAGGCAGCGGGGCTCATCAAGGGCATCGTCGCGCTGCTCGATCCCGACGCGCTCGACCTCGGCATGCTCGTGATGATCGGCGTGGTGCTCGACCGCTCCACGCCCGATTCCTTCGCCGACTTCGAGAAGGCCGCGCAGAAGGTGCCGGGCTGCCTCGAATGCCACGTGGTCACGGGCGAGTTCGACTACTTCATACTCGTGCGCACGCGCGACAGCGACAGCTTCAACCGCCTGCATGCCGAGCAGCTGCTGTACTTGCCGGGCGTGCGGCAGATCCGGACCTTCGTGGTGCTCAAGCAGGTGCTGTCGACCACGCAGCTGCCGATCTGAGGACAGGGGCGCCAAATCGGCGTCAGTGCCGTCCCACAAGGGGGCTCGGTAGAATTGCGGTAGTTTTCTCTCGTCTTTCCGCCTTCTTCTTCCCCCAAATTCCAGCGAGGTATTTCCCCATGGCACTCGTCTCGATGCGCGAACTGCTCGACCATGCCGCAGCCAATGGCTACGGCATTCCGGCCTTCAACGTCAACAACCTCGAACAGGTCCAGGCCGTGATGGAGGCCGCCAAGGAAACGGGCGCGCCCGTCATCCTGCAAGCCAGCGCAGGCGCGCGCAAGTACGCCGGTGAAGCCTTCATCAAGCACCTGATCCAGGCGGCCATCGAGCAGTACCCGAACATCCCGCTGGTGATGCACCAGGACCACGGCCAGAGCCCGGCCATCTGCCAGGGTGCCATCGACCTCGGCTTCTCCTCCGTCATGATGGACGGCTCGCTGCACGAAGACGGCAAGACGCCGGCCTCGTTCGACTACAACGTCGACGTGACCCGCAAGGTGGTCCAGCTGGCGCACAAGGTCGGCGTGACCGTCGAAGGCGAACTGGGCTGCCTGGGCTCGCTCGAAACCGGCCTGGCCGGTGAAGAAGACGGTATTGGCGCCGAAGGCGTGCTCGACCACTCGGCCCTGCTGACCGACCCGGAAGAAGCCGCCCAGTTCGTCAAGGCCACGCAGCTCGACGCGCTGGCCATCGCCATCGGCACCAGCCACGGCGCCTACAAGTTCACGCGCAAGCCCACGGGCGACATCCTGTCGATTTCCCGCGTGAAGGAAATCCACGCCCGCCTGCCCAACACCCACCTGGTGATGCACGGCTCGTCGTCGGTGCCGCAGGACCTGCTGGAAATCATCCGCAAGCATGGCGGCAACATGAAGGAAACCTACGGCGTGCCGGTTGAGGAAATCCAGGAAGCCATCAAGTACGGCGTGCGCAAGATCAACATCGACACCGACATCCGCCTGGCCATGACCGGCGCCGTGCGCAAGTTCCTGTTCGAGAACCCCGAGAAGTTCGACGCCCGCGAATGGCTCAAGCCGGCGCGCGAAGCCGCCAGGCTCATTTGCAAGCAGCGCTACATCGAGTTCGGCTGCGAAGGCCAGGGCGCGAAGATCAAGGGCGACACGCTGCAAGTGGTAGCCGCCAAGTACGCCAAGGGCGAACTGGCCCAGGAAGTCGTTTAAAAACTTCCCCGCGATTCGAAGGCCACCGTTCGCGGTGGCTTTTTTCTGCGCGCACAATCCGCTTTCACCGTCCCACGTTTCCCACCGTATTTGCTGTTGCTTCCATGACCACCGTCCACACCTCCTCCATCCAGAGCCTGCCCCTGCTTGCGCGCGGCAAGGTGCGCGACAACTACGCCGTCGGCGAAGACCGCATCCTGATGGTCGCGAGCGACCGGCTCAGCGCCTTCGACGTGATCATGGGCGAGCCCATTCCCGGCAAGGGCGAGATCCTCACGCAGATGGCGCTGTGGTGGTTCGACCGGCTCGGCCAGCTGTGCCCCAACCACCTGACCGGTGATGCACCCGAAAGCGCGGTCACGCCCGACGAGGTGCCGCAGGTCACGGGCCGCTCGATGCTGGTCAAGCGGCTGAAGCCGATCCCGGTCGAGGCCGTGGTGCGCGGCTACCTGGCCGGCAGCGGCTGGAAGGAATACCAGGAATCGCGCTCGGTCTGCGGCGTGCCGCTGCCCGAGGGCCTGACCAACGCCAGCAAGCTGCCGCGCCCGATCTTCACGCCCGCCGCCAAGGCCGCGGCCGGCGAGCACGACGAGAACATCAGCTACGAGCGCGTGGTCGAGATCGTCGGCCCCAAGCTGGCGCAGCAGATCCGCGAGACCAGCATTGCCATCTACGAAGCCGCCGCGCAGATCGCCCTGACCAAGGGAATGATCATTGCCGACACCAAGTTCGAGTTCGGCCTGGACGAGGCCGGCACGCTGGTGCTGATGGACGAAGTGCTCACGCCCGACAGCTCGCGCTACTGGCCGGTCGAGGGCTACCAGGCCGCGCTGGCCGCCGGTGCCAACCCGCCGAGCTACGACAAGCAGTTCGTGCGCGACTGGCTCGAAGCCACCAAGATCAACGGCAAGCCCTGGGACAAGACGCCGCCCGCGCCGCGCCTGCCGGCCGAAGTCATCGAGAAGACGGCGGCCAAGTACCGCGAGGCGCTCGAGCGCCTGACGGGCTGATTCCGGTCTTTTTCTTCTTTCAGCGCCCGCTGGTGCTCAGGGTCGCCACGGTCCGCCCGCCGGAGTTGAGCAGCGCAAGGCGTTCGGGGCCTGCAAGGCTGTAGCTCGCCGTGCTCTGCAGGGCCGAAATGAACTGCGCCTCGTTGGCACCGCGTGCCGGGTCTGCGCAGGCCATGCGGGTCGAGGCCAGTTGGCCGATCTTCAGGGAGATGCCGCTGCGCGTGAACGTGCCCGAAAGGCGGTTGCAGCCGCCCGAGCCGCTGAGCCGTCCGCTGCTGCGGTCGAACTGCACTTGCGCACCGTTGCCGGGCGCAACGGGCTCGTCGCCCAGCTGAACCAGCTGCCAGGCCGGCCCTTCGATTGGCTCGTCGAGGCTGATGCCGCTCCCGCAACCGGTCAGGACGGCCAGCAGCGCCGTCGCGGCGAGAACGGGGAGCGCGATGCGGCGGGCGAGGCGGGCGAAGGAGCGCATGGCCAACTTTCCTTTTCAGATTTGCAACAAGTTGAATCGGGCGTGATCGTATGCGACGGCGCCCGGCGCGCCAATGCCGCGCCGTTTGCTGGGGACGGGGCCATGAAAAAAGCGGCCCGCAGGCCGCTTTCGGATCAGCTCAGCACCACGCTGCTGAGGCGGCGCCGGTAGGTTGCCACCACCGGATCGTCCGGCGGAATCTGCCCGTCGGCCACCTTCACCTTCGGCGGCTCGATCACATCGAGGATAGCGATGTAGGTCTTGCGGGCGAGGTCTTCGCTCCAGGCCTTGTCGCGCATCAGGATGTCAAGCAGCTCGTCCATGGCGTCGGTCCAGCGCTGCGCCGCCATCAGCAGGCGGGCGCGGCCGAAGCGGGCGTCGAAGTCGCGCTTGTTGGCGGCGATCTTCGCCTCGAAATCGGCCATCGCGGGCGCCGTGCCTGTAGGTGGCGCTGCGAAATCGATAGCGTCCATCCAGCGCTGCAGCGCATCGAAGCGGCGCACCAGCGTGGTCTTGGCGATCACCGGCGCAAAGGCCACCTTGGCGTCGTCGTGGCGGCCTTGCTGCAGCAGCAGCTTGATGTAGTCGAAGCGGGCGTCGTCGTTGGCGGGGTCGGTGGCCACGGCGTGCTGCAGTCTTTCGAGCGCGCCCTCGGTGTCGCCTTCGGCCAGCGCTTCCTGCGCGGCGGCTTCCTCCGAGACGGCCTCGGCCTCGTCGGCGCCCGGCACGTGCTTGTCGAGGAACTCGCGGATCTTGTCGGCCGGGATGGCGCCGACGAAGCCGTCCACCGGCTGGCCGTCCTTGAACATCACGCAGAACGGAATGCTGCGCACGCCGAACATCTCCGAGAGCTGCGACGAGATCTGCGGCACCTTGTCGGCGTCGAGCTTGGCCAGCGTGAAGCGGCCGGCGTATTCGGTTTCGAGCTTTTCAAGCACCGGGCCGAGCTGTTTGCAGGGGCCGCACCATTCGGCCCAGATGTCCAGCAGCACCGGCGTGGCCACGGAGCCTTCGATCAGCTCGGACTGGAAATTTTCGAGAGTGATGTCGATCATCGGGAACAGCTGGGGGTGAAACGTAAAATTGAAACCATGAACGAAACCATTCAGGTCGGTGTAGTGATGGGCTCGAACTCCGATTGGGAGACGATGCGCAACGCGGTCGAGATTCTCCAGCAATTCGGAATCGGGCACGAGGCGAAGGTGGTCTCGGCCCACCGGATGCCCGATGCGCTCTTCGCATACGCCGAAAGCGCCGCCGGGCGCGGGCTCACGGCGATCATCGCGGGCGCGGGCGGCGCGGCGCACCTGCCGGGCATGCTGGCGTCGAAAACCACGGTGCCGGTGCTCGGCGTGCCGGTGGCCAGCCGCCACCTGCAGGGCGTCGATTCGCTCTACAGCATCGTGCAGATGCCCAAGGGCGTGCCGGTGGCCACCTTCGCCATCGGCAATGCCGGCGCGGCCAACGCGGCGCTGTTCGCGGTGGCGATGCTGGCGGTGAACGACCCCGTGCTGCGCGCGAAGCTCGACGCCTTCCGCACCGCGCAGACCGCCGCCGCCGAAGCCATGACGCTGCCGCCGGCCCCCGCCGCGGAGGCGCCCCCCGTTTCTCCTTTCTCGCCGCAAGGCGGAGGTGCCCTGTGACCCAGCACGGCGACCTGCCCATTCTTCCGGGCGCCACGCTCGGCGTGCTCGGCGGCGGCCAGTTGGGGCGCATGTTCGCCCACACGGCCCAGCGCATGGGCTACTTCACGGCGGTGCTCGACCCCGACACCGACAGCCCCGCCGGCCGCGTGAGCCACCACCACATCCACACCGACTACGACGACATCGACGGCCTCGCCCGGCTCGCGGGCCTGGCCGACGCGGTGACGACCGAGTTCGAGAACGTGCCGGCGCCCTCGCTGGAGCACCTGGCCGTCGCGCGGCCGGTGTCGCCCGGCGCCTCGGCCATCGCCATCGCGCAGGACCGCATCGCCGAGAAGGCCCATTTCACCCGCTGCGGCGTGCCCTGCGCGCCCTACGCCGTCATCGAGACGGCGGCGCAGCTCGCCGCGGCCGACGACGGCCTGCTGCCCGGCATCCTGAAGACCGCTCGGCTGGGCTACGACGGCAAGGGCCAGCAGCGCGTGAAGACGCGCGCCGAGCTGGCCGACGCCTGGCAGGCCACAGGCTGCGTGCCCTGTGTGCTCGAAAAGATGCTGCCGCTCGAATTCGAATGCTCGGTCATCCTGGCGCGCAGCCGCGACGGCCAGGTCGTGCACTTCCCGCCGCAGCGCAACCTGCACCGCGACGGCATCCTGGCCGTCACCGAGGTGCATCCGCAGAACATGCCGAAGACGGTGGCGCAGGGCGCGGTCAATTCGGCCAAGAGCATCGCCAATGGCCTGGACTACGTCGGCGTGCTCTGCGTCGAGTTCTTCGCACTGGCCGATGGCTCGCTGGTCGTCAACGAAATGGCGCCGCGCCCGCACAACAGCGGCCACTACACGATGGAAGCCTGCGACGTGTCGCAGTTCGAGCTGCAGGTGCGCACGCTGGCCGGCCTGCCGCTGGTCGCGCCGCGCCAGCACAGCCCCGCGATCATGCTGAACCTGCTGGGCGACCTGTGGTTCCCCGCGGGCGATGACAAGGCCGGCAAGCCCGTGTCGCCGCGCTGGAGCGAAGTGCTCGCGCTGCCGGGCGTGCACCTGCATCTCTACGGAAAGATCGACCCGCGGCGCGGCCGCAAGATGGGCCACCTCACGCTGACCGGCGCCACGCTCGAAGGCGTGCGCACCGCGGCCTCGCAGGCTGCGCAGCTGCTGGGCCTGCCGGCGGTGACCACCGCCGACCTCGCATGATCCTCGACGGCCACGCCCCCGAGGCCATCGCCGAAGCCACGCGCGTGCTGCGCGCGGGCGGGCTGGTCGCGTTCCCGACCGAGACCGTCTACGGCCTGGGCGCAGACGCGAGCAGCGACATGGCCGTGGCCGGCATCTTCAAGGCCAAGGGGCGGCCCTCCGACCACCCGCTGATCGTGCACGTGGCGGCCGGCATCAAGGGCACCGAGTCGCTGTCGCGCTTCGCCCAGCCACTGCCGCTTTTCGCGCAGAAGCTCGTGCAGGTCTTCTGGCCCGGCCCGCTCACGCTGATCGTCACGCGCCAGCCCGGCGTGG
The DNA here is from genome assembly GCF_001425205.1 of Variovorax sp. Root411. Lineage (GTDB taxonomy): Bacteria > Pseudomonadota > Gammaproteobacteria > Burkholderiales > Burkholderiaceae_C > Variovorax. The sequence continues at coordinate 174,665 of NZ_LMDW01000015.1, read as the reverse complement.
GCGCGGCGGCGGCCGGCGGGCAGGACACCATCGGCCTGCGCTGCCCTTCGCATCCCGTGGCGCAGGCACTGCTCGAAGCCTGTGCGGAGCAGGGCGTGCCCGGCCTCGCAGGGCCCAGCGCCAACCGCTTCGGCCGCGTCAGCCCGACCACCGCGCAGCATGTGTTCGACGAGTTCGGCGATGCGCTGCTGGTTGTCGACGGCGGGGCGTGCGAGGTCGGCATCGAGTCGACCATCGTCGATTGCAGCCGTGGCGCCCCCGTGCTGCTGCGGCCCGGCCTGATCACGCGCGCGCAGATCGAGGCCGCCTGCGGCGAGAAGCTCGCCGACCGCGAAGTGCTCGAAACGCCCGATCCGCGCGCCTCGGGCACGCTGGAGGCGCACTACGCCCCGAACGCCAAGGTGCGGCTGATGGACGCCAAGGCCATCCAGACCGGCCTCGACGTGCTGGGCGCCAATGCTGCGCACATCGCCGTCTGGTCGCGCGCCGTGGTGCGCAGCCGTTCGCAGCGCGTGCTGCTGCGGCGCATGCCCGACGACGCGGCGGCGAGCGCCCAGCTCCTGTTCGCGGTGCTGCGCGAGTTCGATGCGCAGGGCGTCAAGCTGATCTGGGTCGAGACGCCGCCCGATACGCACGAGTGGGAAGGCGTGCGAGATCGTTTGCAGCGAGCATCTGCGGCCTGATCAGCCTCCCGCGGCCAGCACGCCCTGGAAGAAGCCCCGCGCCGATGCCAGGCAGAACGGCGGCGCCAGCGTGCCGTGGTACGCGAGCGTGACCGCCTGAGCCTTGTCAGACGCGCTGCCCGCCGTGTTCTGCGCCAGCAGGTCCTTGGCCTGCGCGAAGCCGGCGCGCGCGGTCGAGTAGGCGTCGATCGCGGCCGAATCCTCCAGGTCCACCACCGCCAGCGCGGCGGCCGGCACGCCCTTGGCGCGGAAGTAGCCCGAGGTGGCGCGGGTGCTGACGAAATTCACCGTCGGGTCGTTGGCGCCGCCGCACATCAGCATCGGCCGGGTCGGCACCCAGTTGCGCAGGTCGTTGGCGACGGCCGCCTTGCGGAAACCCGTGGCCGGCTTGCAGTCCAGCGGCGATGTCGTGCTCAGCGACGCCGCCGTGGCCGGCAGTGCGTTGCCGGGGCAGGGCGCGGCCAGGATGTCGCCGGCCGCTTGCGTCAGGAAGCTCTGCTTGATCAGGTTGTTGGCGCCGTAGAAGATCGACAGCGAGGGGCTCACCGGCCCCGGCGTGGCATTTGCCGGGAACAGCGCCAGCTGCGGCAGCTTGCCGCTGGAGAACAGCGTGTTGGGCGTGAGGCTCGGCAGCAGGGTATCGATGCCGGTGGCGTACTGCGCTTCGTAGATGTCGCTGGTGGCGTTGTAGACGTTGCCGAACTGCTGCTGCCAGCTGGTCGACAGCAGCGGCACGAACAGCGTGGAGCCCAGCGCCGGCCAGCCCAGGTAGGTGTAGTCAGACAGCAGGCTGATGGCCGAGGGCGCCGACAGCGGCGCCGACGCCGTCACCGTCTTGCCCGTGGCCTGCATCTCGCGGTGCGCCGCCATCGCGACATAGCCGCCCTGCGAGTAGCCGGTGATGAACAGCGAGCCGGCGTCGTTCGCATCGATGCCCGAGAAGGTCTTGCGCGCGGCGGTGAGCGCGTCGACCATGTCCTTGCCCTGCTGGTCTCCGTCGAGGTACGGGTGGTAGGGCAGCGTCGACTTGTCGTAGCCCGCGTAGTTGGGCGCCACCACGATGTAGCCCTGCGCCGCGAACATGGCGGCGATCATCAGGCCCTCGCCTGCGGCCGGCTGCGTGCTGTCGGTCCACTTGGCGAGGTTGTAGGCCTTGGCGGCGGTGGTGCCGTGGGCGTAGAGCACCACGGGCCGCTGGCCGCCGCAGGCCGCGTCGGCGCCCGTGGGCACCATGATCGCGGCGGTGGCGTTGGTCGCCTCGTTCTTCGCGCCGATGGTGCGGTATTCGAGGTAGCGCACGTCGATGCCGCACTTGGGCGTGCCGGCCACCTGCAGCACCGCCTTGCCCTGGTCGCTGGCCTGGAGGTTGGCGTTGAACTGCTCGGCGGTCAGCTTGGCCGTCTGCTCGGGCGGGTTGGTGACCACCGAGCCCCGGCCGTTGTCGGCTGCGGGCGGCGGAAAGCCAACTCCGATGCCTCCTCCGCCACCATCCCCGCCGCCGCAGGCGGAGAGCAGCAACAGGGTTGCGCCTGCGAGCGCCGTCAAGGCGGCTGTCTTGCGCATCAGGACGAACGAGTGGGGGCGTGGCTTCGTCAAGGCATGTCTCCTGCGTTGATTTGTACTGAATAGAACGACCGTCCGATTCTGTGCAGTGGCATGGCCGCGCGCAAGCGGCATTTGCCATCAGAAGATTTCAGTACCTCGCTGGCCTGCGCCGGCCTGCCGGCACCCGCCGTCAGTTGTCCTGCGAGGCCCAGTCGACCAGCGCGTCGAACGCGGCGCGCGCGGCCCCCGCGTTCTCGCCGTTGGCGATGGCCACCAGCACGTAGCGCCGGCCGCTCGCACCGTCCACGTAGCCGGCCACGCCGGAGGCATCGCGCAGCGTGCCCGTCTTCAGGTGGGCCGAGCCGCCCGAGCGCAGCGTGCGTTTCTTCAGCGTGCCGTCCACGCCCATGGCCGGCAGCGAGGACATCAGCTCCGGCATCACCGGCGAGCGCCATGCCACCTGCAGCATCTTGCCGAGCGCAGCCGCGCTGATGCGCTCGTCGCGCGACAGGCCCGAGCCGTTCTCGAACACGGGCTGCGCCTCGCCCGTGCCGATGCGCTCGCGCCACCACTGGCCCAGCGCCGCGCGCGAGGCCTCGAAGGTGCCGCGGTTCTTCTGCGTAAGCCCGATCGTGAGGAACAGCTGCTGCGCCATCACGTTGTTGCTGTACTTGTTGATATCGCGGATCACCTCGGCCAGCGGCGGCGACTCGAACTCGAAGGCCGGCTTCAGCCCCGCCGGCACGCGCCCTTCTCGCATCTGCCCGCCTACGCGCCCGCCCATTTCGGCCCACATGCCGCCGATGGCGCGCATGGCGTAGGTGCGCGGGTCGCCGTAGGCCACGGCCCAACTCTTCTCGCCGCAGGCGGCCGGGAAGCCGCCGTTGAAGCGGATGCGGTTCACATCGCTGAAGTCGGGCCGCAATGCGGCGCGCCAGTCGCCGCATTCGCCGGGCACGAGCGCCACGGTCGGCGGCATCGCCACGCTCGCGAGCGGGGGCTCGTAGCTCACCCGCGCGATCTGGCCGGCACGGTCGGGTGCGAAGCTCATGTTGACCGACTTGAAATTCACGAGCAGCGCGTCGGGCGAGGCGTTGTAAGGCCGCAGCGGCTCGCCGTCGAAGGCCGACGGGTCGCCTTCGACCGTGGTTTCGAAGGCGCTTCGGTCGATCACGATGTCGCCGCTCACCGTGGTGATGCCCAGCCCCTGCACGCGGCGCAGCAGCAGCCACACGCGTTCCAGCACCAGCTTGGGGTCGCCCTGGCCCTTGATGTACAGGTTGCCGTTGAGCACGCCGTTGTTCACCGTGCCGTCGACGTAGACCGGCGTGGTCCAGCTGTAGGCCGCGCCGAGCAGGTCGAGCGCGGCGTAGGTCGTGACCAGCTTCATGATCGACGCCGGGTTCACCGGCGCCTGAGTGCGCCAGGCCAGCCGCGGCTGGCGCGTGCCGTCGGCTTCGGCCACCAGCATGGTCACGGATTCGCGCGGCACCTTCGCGCGGGCGAGGGCGGCATCGACCTGGGTCGGGAGGGCCTGCTGGGCGAATGCGCTGGCCGGGGCCAGCGTTGCGAGGGTCAGTGCGAGGGCGGCGCGGCGAAAGGCAAAAGGCATGCGCCGATTATCCCGGCGGGAACACGTGCAGCTTTGCGTGATACAGCAGCATCACCGTCTTGGCGTCGGCGATGCGGCCGTCCGCCACCATCGCCAGCGCCTCGTCGATGCCGAGCTCCAGCACCTCGATGTCCTCGCCCTCTTCCGCCAGCCCGCCGCCCGCGCCGATGCGCATCGCGGGCTCGTAGGGCGCGACGAAGAAATGCAGCTTCTCGGTGACCGAGCCCGGGCTCATGAAACTCTCGAAGACCTTCTGCACGGCGCCGAGGCGGTAGCCGAGCTCTTCCTCGACCTCGGCGCGGATGCGCTCCTCGGGCGCGGCGTTGTCCAGCAGGCCGGCCGCGGCTTCGATCAGCAGGCCGTCGTGGCCGTTGACGAAGGCCGGGTAGCGGAACTGCCGCGTCAGCAGCACGGTGCGCTGCGCGAGGTTGTAGGGCAGCAGCGTGGCGCCGTTGCCGCGGTCGTAGGTCTCGCGGTGCATGCGCTGCCACTGGCCGTCGTTGCGCCGCCAGTCGAAGGCGGTGGTGCGCAGCGTGTACCAGTTGTCGGAAAGGAGGGTGACTTCGTGCACCCGGACGCGGTCTTGGATGGTCATGGCTGCGAGCATATGTGCATATTCGTGCAAAAACAATGAAAAACGTGCAATACACCGACCGCGCCGGTACCATCGGGCAATGCTCACCAGCCAGCGCAAGCAACACATCCTTTCGGTCCTGAAGCGCGACGGCAACGTCGTCGCGAAGGCGCTCAGCGACGAACTCGGCCTGTCGGAAGACACCATCCGCCGCGACCTGCGCGAGCTGGCGGCCGAAGGTTTGCTGCAGCGCGTGCACGGCGGTGCGCTGCCGGTCGCGGCGGCCGAAGCCGACTTCGCGCGGCGCCAGCAGCTCGCGCCCGACGAAAAGGTGGCCATCGGCCGCGCTGCAGCGCGCCTCGTGAAGCCGGGGCAGGTGGTGTTCATCGACGGTGGCACCACCGCCGTGCAGCTCGCGCGCCATCTGCCGGCGAACCTGCAGGCCACGGTGGTCACGCACAGCCCGTCGGTGGCGGTCGAGCTGGTGGCGCATGCCGGCATCGAGGTGGTGCTGATCGGCGGGCGCCTCTTCAAGCACTCGGTGGTGGCGGTCGGCTCGGCGGCGATGGCGGCCATTGCGCGCATCCATGCCGACACGTACTTCATGGGCGTCACCGGTGTGCACGCCGAGGCGGGGTTGACGACGGGCGACCTGGAAGAGGCCGAGATCAAGCGCGCGCTGATGGCGTCGGCGGCCGAGACGGTGGTGCTGGCCTCGTCCGAAAAGATCGGGGCGGCTTCGGCGTGGGTGGTCAACCCGGTGGCGTCCGCCACCAGCCTGCTGGTATCGCCGGACGTGCCGGCCCGGGCGCTGGCGCCGCTGCGCAAGGCGGGGCTGGCGATTCTGCGCAGCGATAACGGCGCGTGACCCCGGGAATTGGCCGCCGCTCGATAATCGGCGGATGCCCCTCGCCTTGCCCAAGCTGCTCGCCTTCGACACCAGCACCGAGCACCTGTCCGTGGCCGTGCTGCACGGCGACACGCTGCACGCGCACAGCGGCGTGGGCGGCGCACAAGCCTCGACCACCCTGCTGCCGCTGATCCAGCAGTTGCTGGGCGAAGCCGGGCTCGCGCTGGGCGAACTCGATGCCATCGTCTTCGGCCGCGGCCCCGGTTCGTTCACCGGCCTGCGCACCGCCTGCTCGGTGGCGCAGGGGCTGGCCTTCGGCGCCAACGTGCCGCTGCTGCCGGTCGACACGCTGCTCGCCGTGGCCGAAGAAGCGCGCGACGCCTTCGGCGCGAAGCAGGTGGTCGCCGTGCTCGATGCGCGCATGGACCAGCTCTACGCCGCGCGCTACGACTTCGAGGCCAACGGCCCACTCGGCGGGAACGACGAGCCCCTGCTGCTGTCGCCCGAGGCGCTCGAAGTGCCCGCCGGCTGGGCGCTTGCCGGCAATGCCTTCGCCGCCTACGGTCCGCGCCTGGCCCCGGCCGCCGCCCGCCACGACGCGCTGCCGACTGCCACCGCGATGCTGCGGCTCGCCCCCGCGCTGCTCGCGGCCGAGCGCACCGTTCCCGCGGCACAGGCCTGGCCGCTCTACGTTCGCGATAAAGTGGCGCAAACCACCGAAGAGCGCGCCGCCATCAAGGCGGCCGCCGCAGCCGCCGCCAACTGACCCTCCGCATGAGCGCCGTCCTCCAGCCCGTCGAAGCCCGCCTCGAACCGCTCACCGTCGAGCGGATCGATGCCGTCTGCGCGGTCGAGCAGACGGCCTACAGCCATCCGTGGACGCGCGCCAACTTCACCGACTCCATGGCCGTGGGCTACCACTGCCAGTGCCTGCTGGCGCCCGGCATGGCGCCCGGGGTGAGCTCGCCGCTCACCCAACTGGGCGAGACGCTGATCGGCTACTACGTCGCCATGAAGGGCGTCGACGAGGTGCACCTGCTGAACATCACCGTGGCGCCGGCCTTCCAGCGCCAGGGCTGGGCGCCGCTCATGCTCGAGGCATTGGGCGGCTGGTCGCGCGCCGAGGGCGCGCAGTGGCTCTGGCTCGAAGTGCGCCAGAGCAACCAGCGCGCGCTCGACGTTTACCTGCGCAACGGCTTTCGCAGCGTCGGCGTACGCAAGGGCTACTACCCGGCGCACGACGGCAAGCGCGAGGACGCGGTCGTCATGAGCCTGCGCTTGAATGAAACAGGCAGCGCCTGGGGAGCCTTGCGATGAGCGCGGTGCAGACATTGAAGCTAGACGCCCGCCGGCGCGCGATGCTCGACGAGATGGGGGTGAAGGTCTGGTGGCCGGTGCCCGAGGCCGCCGAGGCGGCGCCTGGAACGGCTTCCGCTGCGGCCACCGAAGAGATGGCGGTCGTCCGCGAGCGCGTGGAGACTGAAATGCCGGTGGCCTCACCGCCGCCGCCCGTGGCCCGGCCCGTCGCGGCGCCCGTGCCGCCCCCCGCACCGGCTGTCCGTCCGGCCGCTGCGCCACTGTCCGGAGGCGCCGCCGTGCTGGTCGAGGCGCCCTGCCGTCTCTATGCCGACGCCGGCACCGAATCCACGCAGGGCGGCTGGCTGGTCGTGGCCGACATGCCGCCCGAGGCCGACGGCCGCCACGGCGAGCCCTTCGCAGGCGATGCCGGCCGCCTGCTCGACAACATGCTGCGCGCCCTGAAGCTGCACGACGGCAAGACCCCCGTGCACCTCATGCGCACCCACCGCGGCGTGGCCGCCGGCCAGCCGGGCAGCCCGCGCGCCATGCACGAGGCCTTCGACGAGCATGCCGCGGCGCTCGCACCGCGCATCGTGCTGGCGATGGGCCCGCTGGCCGCGCAAAGCCTGATGCGCAGCGGCGACCCGCTGGGCAAGCTGCGCGGCCGCGCCGTGCCGCTGGCTTCCGCCGGTGGCGCATCGGTGGTGGCGACCTATCACCCCGCGTATCTGCTGCGCAACCCCGCCGACAAGGCACGCGCCTGGGCCGACCTCTGCCTGGCCGCTGAACAGCACACGCCCGCGTCGAGCTGAGGGTCCGGAGCGGGCCGCCTAAAATCTCGGCCCATGACTTTCCTCGACAAGCTGGCCGCCGCACAGCAAAAAAACGGTTCCTTGCTCTGCGTGGGGCTCGATCCGGAGCCGGCCAAATTCCCGGGGCAGCTCAAGGGCGACGCCAGCCGCATCTATGACTTCTGCGCGCGCATCGTCGACGCGACGGCCGACCTGGTCATCGCCTTCAAGCCGCAGATCGCCTACTTCGCGGCCCACCGCGCCGAAGCCCAGCTCGAACAGCTGATGGAGCACATGCGCCGCAACGCGCCGCACGTGCCCGTGATCCTCGACGCCAAGCGCGGCGACATCGGCTCCACCGCCGAGCAGTACGCCCTCGAGGCTTTCGAGCGCTACGGCGCCGATGCGGTGACGCTGTCGCCCTTCATGGGCTTCGACTCGGTCGCGCCGTACCTCAAGCACGAGGGCAAGGGCGCCTTCCTGCTGTGCCGCACCAGCAACCCCGGCGGTTCCGACCTGCAGGGCCAGCGGCTGGCGGGTGTCGAGGGGCAGCCCTTCCTCTACGAGCACGTCGCCAGGCTGGCGCAGGGGCCGTGGAACCTCAACGGCCAGCTCGGACTGGTGGTGGGCGCGACCTACCCGGCGGAAATCGAGCGCGTGCGCGAACTCGCCCCGACCGTGCCGCTGCTGATTCCGGGTGTCGGCGCCCAGGGCGGCGACGCGGTCGCCACGGTGCGCGCGGGCTGGCGCGCCGATGCGCCGATCATCGTGAACTCGTCGCGCGCCATCATCTACGCGTCGTCGGGCGATGACTTCGCCGATGCGGCGAAGAGCGCCGCGCGCACGATGCGCGACACGCTCGAAGCCGCCAAATAAGGCTCGCCCCCAGGCTTCGCGCACTTCGTGTCGCTTCGCCAACCCCCTGCCGGGGGCAACACCTGAGGCCCGGCAAAGCCGGTTCCTCGGTGTTCCTGGATTGAGCCTCAGGCCCTGCGGAGTCTTGTGAAGGCTTCGAATTCCCAGTTGCGCATCCCCAGCAGCAGCGTGTAGCCCTCGCGGTCCTTCGCCGACAGCTTCTGGTCGGTCTGGTGCTGCTGCGCGAAGTCCTGCGCCACGCGCTGCAGCCGCTCGAGGAAGGCCGGCGCCAGCGAGCGGCTGATCGAGCCGTGCACCAGCAGCAGCCCCTCGGCCGGGCCGTCGAAGCCGCCGCGATAGTAGTCCAGCACCACGTTCTCGCGGAAGAACTCCATCACCGGGCCGTGCGGCCGCCAGCGGAAGGTCTTGGCGAGCTTCAGGCGGTACCGGTTGAGTGGCCGCAGCTCGATGATGCCGATGCGGTCCAGCTGCGCCAGGCAGCCGATGCACTCGGCCTCGCTGATCCGGTAGGCGGCCACGATCTGCTCCAGCGTCCACTGGCTCAGCACGCTGATGGCCACCAGCAGCAGCTTCTTGTCCTTGACCACGGCCTTTTCCTGCTCGTGGGTGAGCTCCTTCAGCAGCGGCTGGGCGTCGGCCACGCGGCGCGCCAGCTCGGCGAAATCGATCTTCAGCGCGCGGCAGATGGCGTCCACGCGCGACAGCGGCATGTCGCTCTTGGCCAGCATCCGCTTGACGCTGGATTCGGCCATGTCGAGCGACCGCGCCAGGTCGGCGTAGGTCATGCGGGCGCTCTTGAGTTCGTTCTTGAGGGCTTGGACGAGATCGACGGTGGTGCTCATGGCCCGGGAGCGTACACGGGCGCCGGTAAGTATCAATTGGAGATACCGCCAGGTGTGAATTAATGCCTCGTATCGATTCTCGATGCCTGTGGGACGGCCCACCACTAAATTCCGCGACTCGTACCGACCCCCCCACCGAGGACCGCCATGCATCTGCCTCTTGCCAGTCGACTCAGCCGCCGCGAACGCGGATTGCTTTTCACCTTCGCGCTGCTCACGCTGATCGCCTTCTTCGGTCCCGGGCTGCCGGCCGCCGAGGTCGCCATCGCCTCGGTGTTCGCCGACGACCGCGCCTGGCACGGCCTGCCCAACGCCATGGACGTGCTGAGCAACATCCCCTTCGTCGTGATCGGCCTGTGGGGCCTGTACCGGCTCAACCGCATCGACCGCTCGCACCAGGAGGCGCTGTCGCAGTTCCCGCTGGCCCCGCCCGCCAGCGATCCGCCGGACAACACGCTCGACTGCGCCTGGCTCTTCTTCGCCGGTTTGATCGCCACCGCCGCGGGCTCGGCCTTCTTCCACCTCGTGCCCGACGCCCCCCGGCTCGCCGCGGACCGCGCCGGCATGGCGGTGGCTTTTGCCGGCCTGATCGGCGTGGCGGTGTGCGAACGGGTGAGCCAGCGCGCCGGTTGGCCCGCCGCCTGGTTCGTGCTGACCGCCGGCCTGCTCTCGGCCGAGGTGTTCCAGGAAACCGGCAACGTCATGCCCTGGGCGCTGGTGCAGTTCGGCGGCATGGCGCTGGTGGTGACGCTGGCGCTGGCCACGCCGATGCGCAAGTCGCTCGGCCTGAAGCTCGGCTGGGTCATCTTCTTCTACGTGCTGGCCAAGGCGTTCGAGCTGGCCGACCACCAGGTCTACGAGTTCACGCAGCGCGTGGTTTCGGGCCACACGCTGAAGCACCTGATGGCCGCGCTGGCCGGCCTGCCGGTGGTGTTCGCACTCCAAAGGCTGGAGATGCGCTGGCAGGCAGCGCTGCGGCACAATCCGGGCGCAGCCGCCGTAGCGGCATGAGGAGAATTCTTCGAATGACAACCCCCGCCGCTGCTGCCGCTATTCCCGTGGCCCACGAAGCGAACGCCCACGCCAACCAGTTCGCCCTCCTCAAGCAGCGGCGCTTCGCGCCTTTCTTCTGGACCCAGTTCGCGGGCGCGGCGAACGACAACCTCTTCAAGTTCGCCTTCACCGTCATGGTGACCTACCAGCTGCAGCTGAGCTGGATGCCGCCGGCCATGGCGGGCCTGGTGATCGGGGCGCTGTTCATCCTGCCATTCCTGCTGTTCTCGGCCACGGCCGGCCAGCTCACCGACAAGTTCGACAAGACGAAGATGATCCGCTTCGTCAAGAACCTCGAGATCGCGATCATGGTGCTCGCGGCCTGGGGTTTCGTGCGGGCCGACGCGGTGGTGCTGCTGGGCTGCGTGTTCCTCATGGGCCTGCACTCCACGCTGTTCGGGCCGGTCAAGTTCGCCTACCTGCCGCAGGTGCTCGATGCGCGCGAGCTCACGGGCGGCAACGGCATGGTCGAGATGGGCACCTTCGTCGCCATCCTGCTCGGGCAGGTGGCGGGCGGGCTGCTGGTGGCGGTGCCGCAAATCGGCCACATGAGCGTGGCCGTGGGCTGCGTGCTGCTGGCGCTGGTCGGCCGGGGCGTGGCGCAGGCCATTCCGCGTGCACCGGCCACCGACCCGGGGCTGGTCATCAACTGGAACCCGATCAGCGAAACCTGGCGCAACCTCAAGCTGGCGAACCAGAACGTGGTGGTGTTCCGTTCGCTGCTGGGCATCTCGTGGATGTGGTTCTTCGGCGCGGTGTTCCTGAGCCAATTCCCGAGCTTCGCGAAGGAAGTGCTGCATGGCGACGAGCAGGTGGCCTCGCTGCTGCTGGTGGTGTTCTCGGTGGGCATTGGCGTGGGCTCGCTGCTGTGCGAGACCCTGAGCCGGCGGCAGGTGGAAATCGGCCTGGTGCCGCTGGGCGCGATCGGCATGAGCGTGTTCGCCATCGACCTGTACTTTGCGTCGCGCGGGCTGCCGGCCGTGCCGGAGATGGGCATCGGCGCCTTCGTTCACCAGGGCGCCCACTGGCGCGTGATGGCCGACCTGGCGCTGCTGTCGCTGTTCGCGGGCCTCTACAGCGTGCCGATGTACGCGCTGATCCAGCTGCGCAGCCAGCCCACGCACCGCGCGCGGATCATCGCGGCGAACAACATCCTCAATGCGCTGTTCATGATCGGCAGCTCGGTCATCGCGGGTGCGCTGCTGGGCGCGGGCTTCACCATTCCGCAGATCTTCCTGTTCACCGGCATCGCCAACGCGGTGGTGGCGTTCTACATCTTCATGCTGGTGCCCGAGTATCTGCTGCGCTTCGTGGCCTGGGTGCTGTCGCGCTTCGTCTACCGCTTCGACATCAAGGGCGAGTCGCACATTCCCACCGAGGGCGCGGCGGTGCTGGTGTGCAACCACGTGAGCTTCATCGACGCGGTGCTGCTGATGGCGGCGAGCCCGCGGCCGATCCGCTTCATCATGGACCACCGCATCTTCAAGGTGCCGGTGCTGGGCTGGCTGTTCAAGCTGGCCAAGGCCATCCCGATCGCGCCGCAGAAGGAAGACCCCGCGGCCTACGAAGCGGCCTTTGCCAAGGCGCTCGGCGTGCTGCGCGAGGGCGACCTGCTCGCGATCTTCCCCGAGGGCGCGATCACCCGCGACGGCGAGCTGCAGCCGTTCAAGGGCGGCGTGATGAAGATCCTGGAAAGCGCGCGCGCCGAAGGCATCGAGCCGCCGGTGATCCCGATGGCGCTGACCAATCTCTGGGGCTCGTACTTCAGCCGCATCGAGCTGCGCGGCGGCGAGCGCGTAGCCATGGCCAAGCCTTTCCGCCGCGGCTTCTTCAGCCGCGTGGGCCTGAACGTCGGCGGCCCCGTGCCGCCGGTGGACGTGCAGCCCGAGTCGCTGCGCCAGCGCGTGAGCGCCCTGCTGGGCGCCTGAGGCGCGGCTCTCTTTCCGGCGCGCAAGGCGCCGGAAAGTATCGATTGCGAATACCGGCGGCGCTGAAAACCGCGACTGGTGCAAGCATTCAAGCCTTTCGGTGCGGGAGCGAACCATCATTCGCTCACCTTCACTACGCCGCGAGGCACACATGCAACCCCTCTCATCCACCAAGACCGTTTCCATCCAGCGCGACACGCGGGCCTGGCAGTTCCAGGCCTGGGCTTCGTTCGCGATCGCTGTCTTCCTGTGCGCCACCGGCCTGAGCTGGCTGCCGGGCGAGGCGCTGGACCGGGCGTTCATGGTGATGGGCTACGTGTTCTGCCTGAGCACCGCCTTCATGCTGGCCAAGTTCGTGCGCGACAGCCAACAGGCCGCCGAACGCGGCGCGAGTGCGGCGCGCGACGTGCCGATGTGGAAGCTGGTCGTCTGGGGCAGCTTCTTCACCGCGATGGGCCTGACCGGCTGGGGCCTCGTGCGCATGGAGATCAACGAGGCCTACAAGGCCTTCCTGGGCGTGAGCTGGCTGTTCCTGATCAGCTCGGCCTTCACGCTGGCCAAGACGCTGCGCGACCGCCACGAAGCCGACATGGCCGAAGCCCGCCTGCAGGGCCGCCGCATGGCCCGTGCCGAAGCTGCTGCTTCTGCTGCCGAATAACCCGCGTCCGATCAACGAAAGCCCATCATGAAAAAGTCGATTGCCGCCGTTCTCGTCGCTGCCTGCACCGCCTTCGCGGGCATCTCGGTTCCCCTGCATGCCCAGGCGCAGAGCGAAGCCTCGGTCGCCCTCTCGCTGATGCCCGTGGCGTCGGTGGTGGTCGCCGCCTCTGCGGTGGGGGCCTCGGCCACCACCGCGGTCGCGCTGCCCGCCGCGCTGTCTGTGGGCGGCTCGACGCTCACCGTGATCGCGGTCGAAGCCTCGGCCGACGGCACGGTGTACCTGCTCGAACGCGCCTCGGACGGCGCGCGCGCCAGCATCAAGGTCGCGGGGCGCGCGGCCGAAGGCGTGTCGAAAGCCGTGGGCACCAGCGTCCTTGTCAGCGTGATCGGCACCGGCGTCGTGCTGTCGGCTGCCGGCGAGGTTCTGGCCTTCGTGCCCAATGCCATCGGCCGCGCGTTGCTCCACAACGAGAGGTTGTCGTGAACCGGGCACTGCCGCTGCTGCTCGGGCTTGCGGTCTTGCTGCCGATGCAGGCGCAGGCCGGCCGCTCATGCGAGCAGGCCAAGCCAACGCCTGAAGTGATCGTCAAGGGCATGCAGCTGGCAGAGCGCACCTCGCAGGCGCTCGACGCCAGCGGCGCACGCGTCGTGATCCTGGCGCGCGCGGGGCAGGACCTGAGCAAGTACGGCCTGCGCTACTCGCACCTGGGCTTCGCCTACAAGACCGACGCCGGCCCGTGGCGCGTGGTGCACAAGCTCAACCAGTGCGGCACCGCGGTGGCCGCCGTCTACCGCCAGGGGCTCGGCGAGTTCTTCCTCGACGACTTGTGGCGCTACGAGGCGGCCTGGGCCGTGCCCACGCCGGCCGTGCAGGCGCAGCTGATCGCCGCGCTGAACGCGCCGCCCGCGCGCATCGTGCGGCTGCACACCGCGCCCTACAGCATCGTGAGCTATGCCTGGGGCCGGAAGTACCAGCAGTCGAACCAGTGGGCGGTCGAGACGCTGGCCGCCGCCATGGAGCCCGCCACCATCGGCAACCGCGCGCAGGCGCAGGCATGGATGCAGTTCAAGGGCTACGAGCCGACCACGCTGAAGCTCGGCCCGCTCACCCGGCTGGGCGGGCGCGTGGGCTCGGCCAACGTGGCTTTCGACGATCATCCGAACGACAAGCGGTTCTCGGACCGCATCGAGACGGTGACGGTCGATTCCGTGTTCGCATGGTTGCCGCGTGCCGGCCTCGGCGCGGCGCCGGTGACACTGAAGCTTCAATAAAAAAACGTGGAGAAAACAACATGAGCAAATCCTTGCGCCTTTCCGAAAAATGGTTCCGCCGCGGCCTCTGGCTGGTGGCACTGGTGTTCGCGAGCTTCCTCATCGGGCTCGGCAGCACCGTCGTGAGCGACCTGCCGCAGGTCGAGCGCGTGCGCGGGATCGATGACTTCATCGACATGCCCGCGGCCGAGCCGCTGCGCGCCACCATCAAGGCCTCGGAAACCGCGGAGCAGCAGGCCGCGCGCGACCTCGAGCAGATCCGGCTGCAGCTCAATGCCGCGCAGCAGGCCAGCGCCAATGCGCGCGAGACCTTCGGCAACTGGATCTCCACGCGGCGCGCCACCGCGCAGCCCGATCAGGACACCGAGCTCATTGCGCGCACCAAGGCGCTCGACGCCTTCAAGCAGAAGGAAGACGAACTGCAGCGCAAGGTCAACGCGCAGCAGAAGATCGCGCTCGACGCACGCCAGGCCGAGCAGCGCGCCTCCGCAGCGCTGTCGGTGCTGGAGCGCGACGCGCAGATCAAGCTCGACGCCGAGTACCGCCGCATCGAACTGCGCGTATTCGCCTACCGGCTGGCGCTCACGCTGCCGCTGCTGGTCGTGGCCGGCTGGCTCTTCGTGAAGAAGCGCAAGAGCACCTGGTGGCCGTTCGTGTGGGGCTTCATCTTCTTTGCGCTCTTTGCCTTCTTCGTCGAGCTGGTGCCCTACCTGCCGAGCTACGGCGGCTACGTGCGCTATGTGGTGGGCATCCTGCTCACCGTGCTGGTGGGTCGCTACGCGATCATCGCGCTCAACCGCTACCTGGCGCGCCAGAAACTTGCCGAGCAGCAGCCCGATCAGGTGCGCCGCGAGGAGCTGAGCTACGACGTCGCCCTGGCGCGCCTGGGCAAGAGCGTATGCCCCGGCTGCGAACGGCCGGTCGACCTGAAGAACAACGAGATCGACTTCTGTCCGCACTGCGGCATCGGCCTGTTCGACCACTGCGGCCACTGCAGCACACGCAAGAGCGCGTTCTCCAAGTTCTGCCATGCCTGCGGCACCTCGGCGGGCGCGCAGGCGCAGTCGTCGCACACACCTGTGACCGGCACTGCGCAATCGGTCACGCCGGGTGCCCCGGTTCTGCCGGCCACGTAGCGGAACCGCAGCACGGGCGTGCTACAACCCGAGGCTGCGGCACGCAACGCCGTGCCGCGGGTTTTCCCATTCACATTGACGGAGTACACCCATGAGCATTTTCGGCAAGATTTTTTCCAAGATTTTTCCGTCGGCCAACGCCGCTGAAGTCGTCGCCGCACCGCCGGCGGCTGCACCGGGCGCGCCGGCCGCTGCCGCACCGCCGCCTGCGATCCCGCTGGGCGACGTGCCCGCCGTCCTGGACGCGATGCCTGGTGCCGCCGGCTTGAACTGGCGCACCTCGATCGTCGACCTGCTCAAGTTGCTGGGCCTGGACAGCAGCCTCGCCGCGCGCAAGGAACTGGCCAGCGAAATTCTCTACAGCAATGGCGAGCCGGGTTCGGCCGAATGGAACATCGGCCTGCACAAGCAGGTGATGACCCGCATCGCCGCCAATGGCGGCACGCTGCCAGCCGAACTGCGCGACTAAGAAGATCGGGACCCGGGAATTTTCTTTTTCCAGAAACACCGCGGACCGGCTTCGCCGGGCCGCAGGTGTTGCCCCCGGTAGGGGGAAGGCGCACGCGACACGAAGTGCGCGTAGCCTGGGGGCGAGCCTATTTCAGGTCCAGCCCGCGTCCACCACGTAGTCCTGCGCGGTGCACATGCGCGAATCGTCGGCCGCCAGGAAGAGCGCCATCGCCGCGATGTCCTCGGCCATCACGCGGCCCGGCAGGCACTGGGCCGCATCGATCTCCGCGCCCGATTCAGGCTTCACCCACAGCTTGATCTGCCGCTCGGTCATCACCCAGCCCGGCACGATCGAATTCACGCGGATGTTCTGCTTGCCCAGGTCGCGCGCCAGCGAACGCGTGAGGCCGCGTGCGGCCGCCTTGCAGGCCTGGTACACCGGGTAGCCCTTGCCCTTGATCATCCAGCTGATCGAGCCGAAGTTGACGATCGAGCCGCCGCCCAGCGCGCGCATGTCGTCCGCCACTGCCTGCGCGGCAAAGAACTGGTGCTTGAAGTTGACGGCCACGAGGCGGTCGAAGTCTTCGCTGGTCACGTCGGCCATCTCGTGGCGGCGGTCGTTGGCTGCGTTGTTCAGCAGCACGGCGATCGGGCCGAAGCGTTGGCGCACCGCGTCGATGGTGGCGCTGAGCGCGGCCGTGTCGGTCACGTCGCAGGCCTGGAACAGCGCCGGGTGCTCGCCCTGCAGCTGCGCCGCGAGCGCGTTGCCGGCGGCGGTGTCGAGGTCGCAGAAGCCGACCTTCGCGCCCTGCGCGTGGAAGGCCCGCACCAGCGATTCGCCGATGCCACTGGCGCCGCCGGAAATGAACACGGTGCGCCCGGCCAGCGACGGATAGCGGGCGGTGTAGGGGGAAGATGCGTTGGTCATGGAATGCGGCAACAGCAGTGGAAACGGAAGGCAAGCGTAGCGGATGAGCGGGCCCCCGGCGAGCCCGGGGTTGCCGGTCGGCGTATGGCTTCCGGCGAATGGGCAGCGCCGGCCGGCGTGGCTACGCTCCTGCCCCATGACGAACACCTTTCCCCGCCGCGCCGTCCTGGCGCTCGCGCTTCTTCCCGCTGCCCTGGCGGTGCGTTCCGTGCGCGCACAGGCGCCGGCGCCCGTGCAGCTCTTCAAGGTGGTCTCGTCGCGCGACGAGGTGATCGTGGGCGCCGACGCGGCGATGCTCGGCGCGGGTTCCGGCCCCGCCGTGGAGCGACTGGCCGCGCAGCTGGCCGCCAAGGGCCAGCTCACGCTGTGGCAGTACGCTTCGCACAAGGACTCGGGCGGCGCGCTGGTGCAGGCGCCGCTCAGGCAGATCGTGGTTTTCAAGAACGAGGCGCTGCGTATCGAACCCTACGCCACGCCGTTGCCCATCCAGGCCCCGAAGTAAGAAGAAGCCTCAGACGCCTCGCGCCCGCTCCGACTTGAAGCGCGCGCGGAACTCGGTGAACGAGCCCGCGTCGAGCGACGCGCGAATCTCGGTCATCAGATTCAGGTAGTAATGCAGGTTGTGGATGGTCGTGAGCATCGGCCCGAGCATTTCGCCGCAACGGTCGAGGTGATGCAGGTAGGCGCGGCTGAAGCCCTCGCGTCCGCCGTCGTTCCACGAAACGCCCGAGGTGCCGGCGCACGCATGGCAGGTGCAGCTGGGGTCGATCGGCTGCGGATCGCTCTTGTGACGCGCGTTACGCATCTTCAGGTCGCCGAAGCGCGTGAACAGCGTGCCGTTGCGCGCGTTGCGCGTGGGCATCACGCAGTCGAACATGTCAACGCCGTCGGCCACGCCCTGCACGAGGTCTTCGGGCGTGCCCACGCCCATCAGGTAGCGCGGCTTGTTCGCGGGCAGCCGGTGCGGCGTGTGGCCCATGATGTGCAGCATCTCTTCCTTGGGCTCGCCCACGCTCACGCCGCCGATGGCGTAACCCGGGAAGTCCATGTCGACCAGCGCTGCGAGCGACTCTTCGCGCAGGTTCTCGAACATGCCGCCCTGCACGATGCCGAACAGCGCATTCGGGTTCTCAAGCCGCGCGAATTCGCTCTGGCAGCGCTTCGCCCAGCGCAGGCTCAGCTCCATCGAGATGCGCGCCTCGGCCTCGGTCGTGATGTGGCCCTTGGTGTCGTAAGGCGTGCACTCGTCGAACTGCATCACGATGTCGCTGTTCAGGATGGTCTGGATCTGCATCGAGACCTCGGGCGTGAGGAACAGCTTGTCGCCGTTGACGGGCGAGGCGAACTTCACGCCTTCCTCGCTGATCTTGCGCATCGCGCCCAGCGACCACACCTGGAAGCCGCCCGAGTCGGTGAGGATGGGCTTGTCCCATTTCTCGAACTGGTGCAGCCCGCCGAAGTTCGCCATCACGTCCAGGCCCGGGCGCATCCACAGGTGGAAGGTGTTGCCCAGGATGATCTGCGCGCCCATCTCCTCGAGGCTGCGCGGCATCACGCCCTTGACGGTGCCGTAGGTGCCCACGGGCATGAAGATCGGCGTCTGCACCTTGCCGTGGTTGAGCGTGAGCGTGGCGCGGCGCGCGTGGCTGTCGGGGTCGGTCTTGAGGAGTTCGAAGTTCAGCATGTCGTTCAGTCCGTTTGTCGCGCGAGCAGCATGGCGTCGCCATAGCTGAAGAAGCGGTAGCCGTTGGCGATGGCATGGGCATACAGCGCCATCACGCGCTCGTAGCCCGCGAAGGCCGAGACCAGCATCATCAGCGTGCTCTTGGGCAGGTGGAAGTTGGTCACCAACACATCGACGTGTTCGAACACGAAGCCCGGCGTGATGAAGATGCGCGTGTCGCCCGTGGCCTCGCCGCTCTTGGCCCACGATTCGAGCGTGCGCACCGTGGTCGTGCCAACCGCAACGACACGGCCGCCGCGTGCCTTGCATTCGGAAATCGCGCGCTGCGTGGCCTCGGGCACCTCATAGCGCTCGGCATGCATGGTGTGCTCGGCGATGTTCTCTGTCTTCACCGGCTGGAAGGTGCCGGCGCCCACGTGCAGAGTGACGTTGGCGCGCTGCACGCCGCGCGCTTCGAGCTCGGCCAGCAGGCCTTCGTCGAAATGCAGTGCGGCCGTGGGTGCGGCCACCGCACCGGGCACGCGTGCGAACACGGTCTGGTAGCGGCTCTCGTCGTCGGCCGAATCGGTGTGTGTGATGTAGGGCGGCAGCGGCACGTGGCCGCAGCGGGCCATCAGCGCATACGGGTCTTCGCCCGCATCGCTCTCGAAGCCGAAGCGGAACAGTGCACCGTCTTCGTCGGGCCAGCGACCCAGCAGGGTGGCGCGAAAGCCGCCGACCATCTCGAGCGTGGTGCCCACGGGCGGCTTCTTGCTGACCTTCATGTGGGCGACCACCTCGTGGCCCTGCAGCACGCGCTCGACCAGCAGTTCGAGCTTGCCGCCGGTCGGCTTCTCGCCGAACAGGCGCGCCTTGACCACGCGCGTGTCGTTGAAGACGAGCAGGTCGCCCGTGCGCAGCAGCGAAGGCAGGTGTTTGAAGATGCGGTCGACTGGCGCGGCCCCCGTGCCGTCGAGCAGGCGGGAGGCGGTGCGTTCGGTGGCCGGGTGTTGCGCCACCAGCTCGGGTGGCAAGGCGAAATCGAAATCGGAAAGCGTGAAGGCGCGCATGGTGCTTGAGGGCCGGACGGGCCCGTGCCAAGGAGGCGTGGGAAAGAAAAAAACTCGGCGGGAGCCGGGCAGAATTGTCCCATGCCCGCAAAGCCCCAGCCCGAACCGTCCGAAAAGACCGCAGCCGCTCCCGCTGCGCCGGGTTCGGGCCTGAGCCAGGTGCAGCGCGCCCTGCGCAAGCTCGGCCTCGTGCGCGACATCGACTTCGCGCTCTACCTGCCGATGCGCTACGAGGACGAGACGCGCATCGTGCGGCTCGCCGACACGCGCGACGGCGACATGGCGCAGGTCGAAGGCGTGGTCACCGAATGCGAGGTGGTGTACCGACCGCGCCGCCAGCTGCTGGCGACCATCGACGACGGCAGCGACACCTGCCAGCTGCGCTTCTTCAACTTCTACCCCTCGCAGCAGAAGCAGTTGGCGGTCGGCGCGCGAGTGCGTGTGCGCGGCGAGATGCGCGGCGGCTTCGTGGGGCGGCAGAT
The DNA here is from genome assembly GCF_001425205.1 of Variovorax sp. Root411. Lineage (GTDB taxonomy): Bacteria > Pseudomonadota > Gammaproteobacteria > Burkholderiales > Burkholderiaceae_C > Variovorax. The sequence goes on along the minus strand of NZ_LMDW01000015.1, from coordinate 154,951 downwards.
GATGCATCCGACCGTGAAGGCGGCCGGCACCGCTTTGCCGAATGCGCTCACGCCGGTCTACTCGACCGTGGCCGGGCTCGCGCAACCAGTGCTGCGGCGCGAGGTGCGCTCGGGCCTGGCGCGCGCGGTGCTCGACGAGACGATCCCGGTGCAGATCGGCCTGCGCGGCGCGTGGGACCTGCGTGCCGCGCTGAGCTTCCTGCACTACCCGACGCCCGACGTGGCGATGGCCACGCTCGAAGACCACAGCCATCCGGCCTGGCAGCGCATCAAAGCCGAGGAACTGCTCGCGCAGCAGCTGTCGCAATTGCAGGCCCGGCTGGAGCGCGCGGCGCAGCGTGCGCCGATGTTGCCGGCGCCGGCCGAGCCGGTCGCCACTTCGCTGCACGCGCAGTTGCTCGCGGTGCTGCCCTTCGGCCTGACCGGCGCGCAGCGGCGTGTCGGCGAAGAGATCACGCGCGATCTGGGCCGCGAGATTCCGATGCACCGGCTGCTGCAGGGCGACGTGGGATCGGGCAAGACCGTGGTGGCCGCGCTCGCGGCTGCGCGCTGTATCGATGCGGGCTTTCAATGCGCGCTGATGGCGCCCACCGAGATCCTCGCGGCCCAGCATTTCGGCAAGCTGGTCGGCTGGCTCGATCCGCTGCTCGCTGCGCGTGGCCTGCGCGTGGCCTGGCTCACGGGCAGCCAGAAGAAGAAGGAGCGCGATGAGATGTCGGCGGCGGTGGAGAGCGGCCAGGCCGCTCTGGTCATCGGAACGCACGCGGTCATTTCCGAGAAGGTGCGCTTCAAGAATCTCGCGCTGGCCATCATCGACGAGCAGCACCGCTTCGGCGTGGCCCAGCGCCTTGCGTTGCGCGGCAAGGCCGTCGGACACCTGGAGCCGCATCTGCTGATGATGAGCGCTACCCCCATCCCGCGCACGCTGGCGATGAGCTACTACGCTGACCTCGACGTCTCCACGCTCGACGAGCTGCCGCCGGGCCGCACGCCCATCGTCACCAAGCTGGTGGCCGACCATCGGCGCGACGAAGTCATCGACCGCATCCATGCGCAGATCGCCCAGGGCCGACAGGTGTACTGGGTCTGCCCGCTGATCGAAGAGAGCGAGGCGGTCGACTTGCGCAACGCGACCGAAACACGCGACGAGCTGGCCGGCACGCTCGGCGAACCGATCCAGGTCGGCCTGTTGCATTCGCGCATGCCCACGGCCGAGAAGCAGGCGGTGATGGCCGCGTTCACCGCCAACGAGATCCAGGTGCTGGTGAGCACGACCGTGATCGAGGTGGGCGTCGACGTGCCCAACGCCTCGCTGATGGTGATCGAGCATGCCGAGCGCTTCGGCCTCTCGCAGCTGCACCAACTGCGCGGCCGCGTGGGGCGCGGCGCGGCGGCCTCGGCCTGCGTGCTGCTCTATGCGCCGGGCGACAGCGGCCGTGTCGGCGAAGCGGCGCGCGCGCGGCTCAAGGCGATGGCCGAGACCGGCGACGGCTTCGAGATTGCGCGGCGCGACCTCGAGATTCGTGGGCCCGGCGAATTTCTGGGCGCACGCCAGTCGGGCGCCCCGTTGCTGCGCTTCGCCGACCTGACGACCGATACGCTGCTGCTCGACTGGGCGCGCGAACTGGCCCCGGTGATGCTGCAGAAGCATCCCGAACTGGCCCAGCGCCACATCGACCGCTGGCTCGGCACCAAGGCCGAGTACCTGAAAGCCTGACCCGCCGGGACCGCAAAGCAAATGAACCTTCGATTCGTGGAAGCCTTCCACTGGGCGGTGGCGCTCAAGAGCATCACGCGCGCCTCCGAGAAGCTGCACCTGACCCAGTCGGCCCTGTCCAGCCGCATCGCCGCGCTCGAGCGCGAACTCGGTGTGCTGCTGCTCGACCGGCGCGACAAGCAGTTTCGCCTGACCGTGGCGGGGCAGCGCTTCCATGCCTTCGCGCAGAAGCTGCTCGAGATGCAGATGCACATCAAGGCCGAGATGGGCTCGGGCGCGGCGCGCGAGACGGTGCTGCGCGTCGGCGCCATCGAGTCGGTGGTGCACAGCTGGCTCACCGGCTGGCTCAAGCACATGCAGGCCACCCATCCGGACTTCGAACTCGAGCTCACGGTCGAAACCACGCCGGTGCTGGTCGACCAGCTGCAGCGCGGCAAGCAGGACCTGGTGTTCGCCGCGCTGCCCGCCGCCGGCGACGGCGTGCGCACGCGCGCCGTGCCGCCGATGCCCATGTGCTTCGTCGGCCACCGCGAGCTGCACCTGAAACGGCGCTACCGCCTGGCCGACCTGCTGTCGCTCGACTTGCTGACCTTCCAGCGCGGCTCGCAGCCGCACGTGGCGCTGCTCGAGCTGTTCCGCGAGGCCGGCAGTCCGCCGCCGCGCGTGCATGCGATCTCTTCGATCTCGGCGATGGCCCAGCTGGTCGAAGCGGGCTTCGGCGTCGCCACGCTGCCGCGCGCGGTGGTCGAGCCGCTGGCGCGGCGCCTGCCGCTGCGCGTGCTGCCGTGCGACCACACGCTGGAGCCGCTTCCCATCTATGCGAGCTACCGCGACGATCCGTCGTCGCCGCTGCCGGAGGCCGCGCTGGGCTCCGCCGTGGTGCACGCGTCGCACCGCTTGGGGTCATCGAAAAAATCGATGGCTTGAGCAAGAAAATTTGCGTTGGCGTTCGTGAGCGCGGATTCCCACAATCCGTCGCATCACAACACAGCGATGCATTGCGCATCGGCAACGCCCCATGTCGAGCCGCCATTCCTTCGAACAACAGCCCGGTCCGTCGAGCAGCGCGCTGGCCGTGCGCGAAGCCGCCCGCAGCGGCGCGCTGAACACGCACACCAGCGGACTCGCCAGCGCCCACGTGCAGGGCAACCTGGTGATCCTGCCGAAGTCGCATGCCGGCGACTTCCTGCGCTTCTGCCAGGCCAACCCCAAGCCCTGTCCACTGCTCGGCGTGTCCGAGGCGGGCGACCCAGCGCTGCCGGTGCTCGGCGAGGACATCGACATCCGCACCGATCTGCCGCGCTACCGCGTCTGGCGCGAAGGCGAACTGGTCGACGAGCCCACCGACGTGCGGGCGCTCTGGCGCGACGACCTGGTGAGCTTCGTGATCGGCTGTTCCTTCACCTTCGAGCATGCGCTGATGGCCGAGGGCATCGCGCTGCGCCACGTTGCGCAGGGCCGCAACGTCGCGATGTACCGCACCTCGATCGAGACCGTGCCGGCCGGCCCGTTCCACGGGCCGATGGTGGTGTCGATGCGGCCGCTGCGTGCGGCCGACGCCATCCGCGCGGTGCAGATCACCTCGCGCTTTCCGGCGGTGCACGGCGCGCCGGTGCACATCGGCGATCCGGCGCTGATCGGCATCCGCGCCATCGGCGTGCCGGACTACGGCGATGCCGTGGAGGTGATGCCCGACGAGCTCCCCGTGTTCTGGGCCTGCGGCGTGACACCCCAGGCCGTGCTGGCGGCCGCGCGGCTGCCGTTCGCGATCACCCATGCACCGGGCGCGATGCTCGTCACCGACCTGCTGCACCACCGCCTTGCGGCCTTCTAGGCTGCCCTTTTTTTCATCCGAGACCCAGGAGACAAAAACCATGAAGAGCACTCTCGATGCCGCCCCCGCGGCCGGCGATGCGCCCGCCGGCGAGAACTGGCTGCGCACGCTCAATCCCAACGAGAAGCGCACGCTCGCCGCGTCTTTCAGCGGCTACGCGGTCGACGCGTTCGACTACTACACGCTGCCGCTGGTCACGCCGATCCTGCTGTCGCTGTGGGGCATGAGCAAGACCGAGGTCGGGCTGATCGGCACCGCCACGCTCGTTGCCTCGGCCATCGGCGGCTGGGCGGCGGGCATCCTGGCCGACATCTATGGCCGCGTGCGCATCCTGCAGCTGACGATCCTGGTGTTCGCGATCTTTACCTTCGCCTGCGGCCTGTCGCGCACGCCCGAGGAACTGCTGATCGCCCGCACGCTGCAGGGCCTGGGATTCGGCGGCGAATGGGCGGTGGGCTCGGTGCTCATCGCCGAGATGATCCGGCCGGCCTACCGCGGCAAGGCCGTGGGGCTGGTGCAGAGCAGCTGGGCCATCGGCTGGGGAGCAGCGGTGCTGGTGTCGATGGCGCTGTTCTCGTTCCTGCCGCCGGAGATCTCGTGGCGCGCGATGTTCCTGCTGGGCCTGCTGCCGGCGCTGCTGATCGTCTTCATCCGCCGCTCGATCCGCGATCCGGAAATCTACGTGCAAAGCCGAGCCGCCGTGGCGCGCGGTGAACGCAGCGGCAATTTCCTCGCGATCTTCAAGCCCGGCATGCTTGGCACCACGGTGCTTGCGAGCCTGCTGTTCACCGGCATGCAGGGCGGCTACTACGCCATCGGCGTCTGGCTGCCGACCTTCCTGAAGAACGAGCGCCATCTCACCGTGCTGGGCTCGGGCGGCTACCAGTTCATGTTCATCGTCGGGGCCTTCATCGGCTACCTGTGCGGTGCCTACCTGTCGGACCGCCTCGGCCGGCGCCGCGCCTTCATCCTGTTCGCCATCGGCGCCGGTTCGCTGGTCTATGCCTACACGCTGCTGCCCATCACGGACGGCCTGATGCTGCTGCTGGGCTTTCCGCTGGGCTTCTTCATGTCGGGCATCTTCAGCGGCGCCGGAGCCTTCCTGGCCGAGCTGTTTCCCAACGAGCTGCGCGGTTCGGGGCAGGGCTTTTGCTACAACTTCGGGCGCGGCATCGGCGCCACCTTTCCGGCGCTGGTCGGCGTGCTGAGCGACCGCATGCATCTTCCGCTGGGCACCGCCATCGGTGTGTGCGCGGCGGTCGCCTACGCCATGGTGGTCGTGGTGGCCCTGTGCCTGCCCGAGACGCGCGGGCGCGATCTGCGCCAGAACTGATCCGGCGCATTCCCTCTTCGTTTGCGTGACCGCCTGCCCCCGGCAGGCCGGCCGCCTGCATTGAACCGAGAGCGCGCATCACCGCGCGCCGGGACGAACATGAACATCGACTTGAACAGCGACCTCGGCGAGAGCCTGGGCGCATGGCGCATGGGCGACGACGCCGCCATGCTTTGCCTCGTGAGCAGCGCCAACGTGGCCTGCGGCTTCCATGCGGGCGACCCGGCCGGCATCCTGCGCACGCTGCGCCAGGCAAAGGAATGCAGTGTTGCGATTGGCGCCCACGTGGCCTACCGCGACCTCGTGGGGTTCGGGCGCCGCAACATGGACGTGGACAGCGCCGACCTGCGCGCCGACGTCATCTACCAGATCGGCGCGCTGAAAGGCCTGGCCGCCGCGGCCGGCACCACGGTGCGCTACGTGAAGCCGCACGGCGCGCTCTACAACACCATCGCCCACGATGAGCGCCAGGCGCGCGACGTGATCGCCGCCATCCGCGAGATCGACTCCGGCCTGTGCCTGGTCGCGCTCGCGGGTTCGCCGCTGCTGGGCTGGGCGCGCGGCGAAGGCCTGCGTGCCGTGGCGGAGGCCTTTGCCGACCGCGCCTACACGCCGCAGGGCACGCTGGTGTCGCGCCGCGAACCCGGCGCGGTGCTGCACGACGCGGATGAAGTGGCCGAGCGCATGCTGCGGCTGGCCACCGAGGGCGTGGTCACGGCCATCGACGGCAGCACGGTGCGCGTCGAGGCCGAGTCGGTCTGCGTGCACGGCGACAGTCCGGGCGCGGTCGAGATGGCGCGCCAGGTGCGCGCGCGGCTGGAGCAGGCGGGCGTGGCCATCCGCCCGTTCGTGGACGCTGCATGACGATGCGCTTCCTGCCCGTCAACCTGAATGCGGTGCTGGTCGAGCTCGACGACCTGCCGCAAACCCTCGCGCTGCTGGCCTCGCTGCGCGCCGAGCCTGTCGCCGGGGTCGAAGAACTGGTGCCCGCCGCACGCACGCTGCTGATCACTTTCCGTCCGGCCGCGATTGCGGCTGACGAACTCGTGCGGCGGGTCGGGCAGCGCAGTCTCGACGCGCGCGAGACACGCATCGACAAGCGCATCGAGATTCCCGTGCGCTACGAGGGCGAAGACCTGGCCGAAGTGGCCGGCCTGCTCGGCATCTCGCCCGAGGAAGTCGTGCGCCGCCACACGGGCAGCGACTACACGGTCGCCTTCACCGGTTTCGCGCCGGGCTTCGCCTACCTGTCGGGCGGCCACCCGAGCCTGAACGTGCCGCGTCGCCCGGTGCCGCGCACGCGCATTCCTGCGGGCGCGGTCGGCCTTGCGGGCAGCTTCAGCGGCGTCTATCCGCAGGCCAGTCCCGGCGGCTGGCAGATCATCGGCGTCACCGATGCGCCGATGTGGGACCTGTCGCGCGAGACGCCCGCGCTGCTGCAGCCGGGCGACACGGTGCGCTTCGTGGATGCCGCGGCGCAACCGAGGGACGAGCCTGTGGCCGCGGCGCCCGCGCCTTCGCAGCCTGCCGCAGTGGAAGGCGGCTGCGCCTTGGAGATTCGCGCGGCGGGCCTCCAGGCGCTGCTGCAGGACGGCGGCCGCCCTGGCCAGGCCCGGCAGGGCGTGTCCGCTTCCGGTGCGATGGACCAGCGTGCATTGCAGGCCGCCAACCGGCTGGTCGGCAACGCATCGGACACGGCCTGCGTGGAGATCGCCCATGGCGGCTTCCGGTTCGCCTGCCGTGGCGAAGCGGTGGTGGCCATCACGGGCGCCGACGGGCCCGTCACGCTGACCCGTGCCGACGGCGCGAAATGGCCGCTGCCGCGCTACCAACCCATCGCGCTGGTCGACGGCGACATGCTGGCGCTGGGCGAGCCGTGCGCCGGCATCCGCAGCTACCTGGCCGTGCGCGGCGGCTTCGACATCGCGCCGGTGCTCGGCAGCCTCTCGACCGACACGCTGGCCCGTATCGGCCCGGCCACCATCGCCGCGGGCGACCTGCTGCCCGTGCGCGCGGTGGCCGCGGGTGCCGTGGTCGGCGCACCTGAAACACCGCCGACAGATTTGCCCACCGTGCAGGAAGAAGTCGTGCTCGACATCGTGCCTGGCCCGCGCGCCGACTGGTTCACGGCCGATGCGCTCGCGCTTCTGTGCAGCCAGTCGTGGGCTGTCACGCCGCAGTCCAACCGAGTGGGCATCCGCCTCGCCGGCGAAGAGCCGCTGGCACGCATCAACCACGCCGAGCTGCCCAGCGAGGGCACGGCGCGCGGCGCGATCCAGGTGCCGCCCAGCGGCCAGCCCGTGCTGTTCATGGCCGACCATCCGCTGACCGGCGGCTATCCCGTGATCGCCTCCGTCGCCACCCATCACCTGGACCGCGCGGGGCAGATCCCCATCAACGCCCGCGTCCGCTTCAACCCGATGGCCGCGCCCATCGTCTCGTGAAAGCTCTCCGATGAAAAAACTCCTGATCGCCAACCGCGGCGAAATCGCCGTGCGCATCGCGCGCGCCTGTGCCGACCACGGCGTGCAGTCGGTCGCGGTGTACGCCGATGCCGACCTGAATGCGCTGCACGTGCGCATGGCCGACGAGGCCTACGGCCTGAGCGGCGACCGCCCGGCCGACACCTACCTGAACATCGCCAAGCTGCTTGCGGTGGCCGCGCGCAGCGGCGCCGACGCGGTGCACCCGGGCTACGGCTTTCTCTCCGAGAGCGCGGCGTTCGCGCAGGCCGTCATCGACGCCGGCCTCACCTGGATCGGCCCGTCGCCGGCCGCCATCGCGATGCTGGGCGACAAGGTGCAGGCCCGCAAGCTTGCGATGAAGGTCGGCGCGCCGCTGGTCGCGGGCACGGCCGATCCGGTGGGCAACGCGGGCGAGGTGCTCGCGTTCGCGGAAAAGCACGGCCTGCCGGTCGCGATCAAGGCCGCGTTCGGCGGCGGCGGCCGCGGCATCAAGGTGGCGTGGCGGCTCGACGAGGTGGAAGGCCTCTACGAATCGGCGGTGCGCGAGGCGGTGACGGCCTTCGGCCGCGGCGAGTGCTATGTCGAGCAGTTCCTCGACCGGCCGCGCCACGTCGAGGCGCAGGTGCTGGCCGACACGCACGGCAACGTGGTGGTGCTCGGCACGCGCGACTGCTCGCTGCAGCGGCGCAACCAGAAGCTGGTGGAAGAGGCACCCGCGCCTTTCCTCAGCGACGCGCAGCGCGAACGCATCCACCAGTCGGCGCGCGACATCTGCGCGGAGGCCGGCTACACGGGCGCCGGCACGGTCGAGTTCATGCTGAGCGCGAGCGGTGCGATCTCTTTCCTCGAAGTGAACACGCGGCTGCAGGTCGAGCATCCGGTGACCGAGGAAACCACGGGCATCGACCTTGTGATCGAGCAGTTGCGCATTGCCGAGGGGCTGCCCTTGTCGATCACGCAGACGCCCGCGCCGCGCGGCCATGCCTTCGAGTTCCGCATCAATGCCGAAGACGTGGGGCGTGGCTTCCTGCCGTCGCCGGGGCCGGTCAAGGTCTTCGACGCGCCCTCGGGCCCGGGCGTGCGCGTGGATGCCGGCGTCGATGCCGGCTCGCAGGTGCCGGGCACCTTCGATTCGCTGATGGCCAAGCTGATCGTTACCGGAGCCACGCGCGAGCAGGCCATCGCGCGGGCGCGGCGCGCGCTGAAGGAGTTCCGCATCGAGGGCCTGCCCACGGTGCTGCCGTTCCACCGCGCCGTGATGGCGCACCCCGACTTCGTGTCGGGCGATGCCTTCAAGGTGCACACGCGATGGATCGAGACCGACTTCGCGAACGGCGAGGCTGCGGCGATGCGGCCCGACCCGATGCCCGACACGGCGCTGCTGCGCACGACGATCGAAGTGGATGGGCGCCGGTTGTCGCTGGGCCTGCCGGCCGTGCTGTTGAGTGGTCTGTCGTCAGCCGTTGCCGGCGGCCCGGGCATCGCCATGGCAGAACCAGCAGTGGCAGACGCCGCCGCCGTGGCTGCGCCGGTATCGGGCACGGTGCAGGGCTGGAAGGTGGCCGATGGCGACGAGGTTGCGGCGGGCAGCGTCATCGCCGTGATGGAGGCGATGAAGATGGAAATGCAGGTGCTTGCGCACCGGGCGGGGCGCATCGCTTTCTCGGTCGCTGCGGGCGGCTACGTGGCCGCTGGCGCCGCCATTGCAACCATCGACTGACACCGCGAGCCGGCTTGGGCAGAGATGAAAACCCTACTCGCCGCTGACGCAGTTGTTGCATCGCAACATGCTTTCGTGGCGCTTTTTTCTTGCTCTACGACGAAAGGGTTCGGATTCCAGAAAGCGCGAATCGGGTGATTACTTCCCGATGAAATCTTTCGCGCTCAATGCCTCGTGCGACATGTTTTTACCCGGAAAACCGTCTCAGAAATTGTTGAAACGGCTTGTACATTGATTCGGAGTTAACGCTGCCGATTCATTCAAGACGTGGAGAAGTTCATGAGCACGGTCGATCCCCTGGGCGATGCATCTCCCCTCACTTCCGGCCAGATGGCCATGTGGCTCGGCGCGAAGTTCGCCTCGCCCGACACCAACTTCAACCTCGCCGAAGCCATCGACATCGAAGGCTGGATCGACCCCGCCGTCTTCATGGCGGCCATGCAGCAGGTGACGCAGGAAGCCGAGGTCACGCGCCTGCGCTTCATCGACACCGCGCAGGGAGCGCGCCAAGTCGTCGCGCCGGTATTCACGCACGAGATTCCTTACCTGGACTTCAGCGGCGATGAAGAACCGGCCGCTTCGGCGCAGGCCTGGATGCAGTCCGACTTCAGCCGCAACATCGACCTGGCGGAAGGGCCGCTGTGGCTGTCCGCGCTGATCCGCATCGCGCCCGAACGCCACATCTGGTACCACCGCAGCCATCACATCGTGCTGGACGGTTTCGGCGGCGGGCTGATCGCGCGCCGTTTCGCGGATATCTACAGCGCACGCATCGCCGGCACCGACGTGCCCGAGGCTTCGCGCCTCGCGCCCATTTCGCAGCTGGCCGAGGAAGAAAAGGCCTATCGCGAGTCCGGCCGCTTTCCGCGCGACCGCCAGTACTGGACGGAACGCTTCGGCGATGCGCCCGATCCGCTGAGCCTCGCCTCGCAGCGCTCGGTCAACGTCGGCGGCCTGCTGCGGCAGACCGCGTACCTGCCGGCCGCGAGCGTGCGGGCCTTGCAGGGCATCGCGCAGCAACTGGGCACCACGCTGCCGCAGATCCTGATCGCCACCACCGCGGCCTATCTGTACCGCGCCACCGGCATCGAGGACATGGTGATCGGCATTCCGGTCACGGCGCGCCACAACGACCGCATGCGGCGCGTGCCGGCGATGGTGGCGAACGCATTGCCGCTGCGGCTCGCGATGCGCCCGGACCTGCCGGTGCCGGAACTGATCCACGAGGTCGGGCGGCAGATGCGGCAGATCCTGCGGCACCAGTCCTACCGCTACGAGCATCTGCGCAGCGACCTGAACATGCTCGTGAACAACCGGCAGCTGTTCACCACGGTGGTCAACGTCGAGCCCTTCGACTACGACTTCCGTTTTGCGGGGCATGCTGCCAAGCCGCGCAACCTGTCCAACGGCACGGCCGAGGACCTGGGCATCTTCCTGTACGAGCGCGGCAACGGGCAGGACCTTCAGATCGACTTCGACGCCAACCCGGCGGTGCACACAGCGCAGGCGCTGGCCGATCACCAGCGCCGGCTGCTGGCCTTCATGGCGGCCGTGATCCATCAGCCCGACCAGGCCATCGGCCAGATCGACCTGCTGCAGGCCGGCGAGCGCGAGCAGCTGCTGGTGACGTGGAACGACACGGCCCGCGCGGTGCCCGACACGAATCTCGCCGCGCTGATCGAGGCGCAGCTCGCCGCCAACCCGCAAGGCATCGCGCTGCGCTTCGAGGGCGAGGCGATGCGCAACGACGAGCTGAACCGACGCGCCAACCGGCTCGCGCATCTGCTGCGCGTGCGTGGCGCGGGCCCGGAGCGCACCGTGGCGCTGGCCATTGCGCGTTCGATGGAGCTGATGGTGGCCTTGCTGGCCACGCTGAAGACCGGCGCCGCCTACCTGCCGGTGGACCCGGACTTTCCGCAGGACCGCATCGCCTTCATGCTCGGCGACGCACGGCCGGTGTGCCTGGTGACGACCGCGGCACTTGCGGAGTCGCTGCCGGCCGACGCCCCGAAATTGCTGCTCGATGTAGCGCAAACGTTTGCGGAACTGGGGACTTGTGCCGACACCGATCCCGGCATCGCCATCGATCCCTCGCATCCCGCCTATGTGATCTACACCTCCGGCTCCACCGGCAAGCCGAAGGGCGCGGTCGTGTCGCACCGCGCCATCGTCAACCGCCTGCGCTGGATGCAGGACCGCTACGGCCTGCAGGCCGACGACCGCGTGCTGCAGAAGACGCCGTCGAGCTTCGACGTGTCGGTGTGGGAATTCTTCTGGCCGCTGATCGACGGTGCCGCGCTGGTGCTGGCGAAGCCGGGCGGCCACAAGGACGCGGCGTATCTCGCGGCGCTGATCGCGGATGAGGCCATCACCACCATCCACTTCGTGCCGTCGATGCTGGAGGTCTTCCTGCTCGAGCCGGCCGCTTCGGCCTGCACTACGCTGCGACGCGTGATCTGCAGCGGCGAGGCCTTGTCGCCCGCGCTCCAGTCGCAGTTCCAGCAGCGCCTGTCGTGCGAACTGCACAACCTCTACGGACCGACCGAGGCTGCCGTCGACGTCACTTCATGGGAATGCCCGCGCAGGCCCGAAGATGAGCCGTCGTCGAAGAGCGTGCCCATCGGGCGGCCGATCTGGAACACGCAGATGCACGTGCTCGATAGCGGCCTGCAGCCGGTGCCGCCCGGCACCACCGGCGAGCTGTACATCGCGGGCATTGGCCTGGCGCGCGGCTACCTGAACCGCCCGCTGTTGAGCGCCGAGCGCTTCGTTGCCAACCCCTATGGCGAACCCGGCAGCCGCATGTACCGCAGCGGCGACCTCGCGCGCTGGCGCAGCGACGGCAGTCTCGATTTCCTCGGCCGCGCCGACCAGCAGGTGAAGATCCGCGGCCTGCGCATCGAGCCGGGCGAGATCGAATCGGTGCTGCTGCAGCATCCGCAGGTCGCGCAGGCGGCCGTGGTGGCGCGCGAGGACGTGCCGGGCGAGAAGCGCCTCGTGGCCTACGTCGTGGCGGCGGATGCGGCCGATCTGCAGGCAGTGGAGCTGCGCACCCACCTCGCACAGGCCCTGCCTGAGTACATGGTGCCCTCGGCCTTCGTCAGCCTGCCGGCCCTGCCGCTCGGCCCGAGCGGCAAGCTCGACCGCAAGGCGCTGCCGGCGCCCGAGCTGCAGGCGGCCACGCCCTACGCCGCGCCGCGCACGCCCACCGAAAGAATCCTGGCGGGGCTCTGGGCCGAGACCCTGCATCTGCCGCGCGTCGGCATTCACGACAACTTCTTCGAGCTCGGCGGGCACTCGCTGATGATCGTGCAGCTGGTCTCGATGATCCGGCAGCAGTTCATGATCGACCTGCCGCTGGACACGCTGTTCCAGGTCTCCACCATCGCCGGCCTCGCGGAGATGCTGGACCAGGCCTCTGGCGCGCGGCCCAGCCTCGTGCCGATGCCGCGCCCGGCGCGCATTCCGCTGTCTTTCGCGCAGCGCCGCCTGTGGCTGATGAACCAGCTCGAGAACGCGAACCCGGCCTACAACATGCCGCTGGCCCTGCGGCTGTCGGGCGTGCTCGACCGCGCCGCGCTGCAGGCGGCGCTCGACGACCTGGTGCAGCGCCATGAAAGCCTGCGCACCATCTATCCGAACGAGGACGGGCTGCCGTACCAGCACATCCTCGACGCAGCGCAGGCACGCGCCGTGCTGTTCGAAGCCGACAGCAGCGAAGAAGAGATCGCCGCCCAGCTGCACGCCGCGGCCCATTGCGGCTTCGACCTCGGCAGCACCGCTCCCCTGCGCCCCCACCTGTTCAGGCTCGCCGCCGACGAGCATGTGCTGCTGCTGCTCACGCACCACATCGTTGGCGATGGCGCGTCGCTGCTGCCGCTGGCGCGCGACCTGAGCATTGCCTACGCCGCGCGCAGCGAAGGCAAGGCGCCGGACTGGACGCCGCTGCCGCTGCAGTACGCCGACTACGCGCTGTGGCAGCAGGAACTGCTCGGCAGCGAGGACGACGCCGACAGCATGGCCGGCCGCCAGCGCGAGTTCTGGCGCGAGACCTTGCGCGATCTGCCCGAGCGGCTGAGCCTGCCCGTCGACCGCCCGCACCCGGCCGTTCCCAGCTACCACGGCGATGTGGTGCCGATGCAGATCCCGCCGCATGTGCACGAGCGCATGCTGCAGCTGGCGCGCGACGGCCAGGCCAGCGTCTTCATGGTGCTGCAGGCGGGGCTCGCGGGCCTGCTGAACCGGCTGGGCGCGGGAGACGACATCGTCATCGGCACGCCGGTCGCCGGCCGCAGCGACCACGCGCTGGACGACCTGATCGGCTGCTTCGTCAATGCGCTGGTGCTGCGCACCGATGCCTCGGGGCAGCCGGGGCTGCGCGAGCTGATCGCGCGGGTGCGCGCCACCAACCTCGCCGCGTACGCGAACCAGGAGTTCCCGTACGACCGCATCGTGGAGCTGCTGCGCCCGCAGCGCTCGGGCGCCACCCTGCCGCTGTTCCAGGTCATGCTGGGATTCCAGCAGGGCAGCAACCGGCTGTCCTTCAGCCTGCCCGGCCTGTCGATCACGCCGCAGCCGGTAGCGGTCGACACGGCGAAGTTCGACCTGTCCTTCATCCTCGACGAGCAGCGCGGCGCCGACGGCTTGCCGGGCGGCATTGCCGGCGGCATCCAGTACAGCACCGACCTGTTCGAGCGCAGCACCGTCGAAGCCATCGCGCAGCGGCTGGTGCGCCTGCTGGAGCAGGCCTGCGATGCGCCCGACACAGCGCTGGGCAGCCTGGACATCCTGAGCGCCGAAGAACACCGGCGCCTGCTGTCCGACTGGAGCGGCAGCACGCGAGACATCGCGCCGCTTTCGCTGGCCGCCATGGTGGCGTCGCACGCGGCCGAGCGTCCGCATGCGGCGGCGGTGATGCTCGACGACGCGACGATCAGCTATGCCGTGCTCGATGCACGGGCCAACCGGCTCGCGCACCTGCTGCGCGGGCGGGGCATCGGTGCCGGCGCCATCGTCGCGACGGTGCTGCCGCGCTCGCTCGACCTCGTCGTGGCGCACCTGGCCATCGTCAAGGTCGGCGCGGCCTACCTGCCCATCGACCCGAACCACATGACCGGGCGCAGCGCCTTCGTGTTCGAGGAGGCGGCACCCGCCTGCGTGCTGACCCACGCTGCGCTGCTGCCGGAACTCGCCGGCATTCCGTATGGCCTGGCGCTCGACAGCGACGGGACGGTCGCTGCGCTGGCGATCCAGCCAGACGCCGCGCCGGTGCAGGCGCGAGCGGTCGATCCGCAGGATGCCGCGTACATCATCTACACCTCCGGCTCCACCGGGCTGCCCAAGGGCGTGGTGGTGCCGCATGCGGGCCTGGGCAGCCTCGGCGCGTCGATGGCGCAGCGCTTCGCCATCGGCCCCGACTCGCGCGTGCTGCAGTTCTCCTCCAGCGGCTTCGACGCTTCGGTGATGGACCTGCTGATGGCGTTCCACGCTGGCGCCGCGCTGGTGCTGCCGGGGGCGCAGCAGCTGCTGGGCCCGGAGCTGGCCGACCTGCTCCACAGGCAGGCCGTGAGCCATGCGCTGATTCCGCCCGCCGCGCTGGCCACCTTGCCGCACGGCGAATTCCCGCACCTGCAAACGCTGGTGGTGGGCGGCGATGCCTGCCCCGCCGCGCTGGCGGCGCGCTGGTCGCAAGGCCGCCGCATGATCAACGCGTATGGCCCGACGGAGATCACCATCTGCGCGAGCATGAGCGCGCCGATGAATGCCGAAGAGCCGCCGTCCATCGGCCGGCCGGTCTGGAACACGCGCCTGTACGTGCTCGACGACAGCCTGCAGCCGGTGCCGCCTGGTGTCGCGGGCGAGCTCTACATCGCCGGCAGCGGGCTGGCGCGCGGCTACCTGAACCGTCCGCTGCTCAGCGCCGAGCGTTTCATCGCCAACCCCTTCGGCGAACCCGGCAGCCGCATGTACCGCAGCGGCGACCTGGTGCGCTGGCGCAATGACGGCAGCCTCGATTTCCTGGGCCGTGCCGACCAGCAGGTGAAGATCCGCGGCTTCCGCATCGAGCCGGGCGAGATCGAGTCGGTGCTGCTGCGTCATCCGCAGGTGACGCAGGCGGCCGTGGTCGCCCGCGAGGACGTGGTGGGCGAGAAGCGCCTCGTGGCCTACGTGGTCGCCGCGGCCGATCCGCAGCCGGCCGAGCTGCGCGCCCACGTGGCGCAGGCCCTGCCCGACTACATGGTGCCCTCGGCCTTCGTTCACCTGCCATTCCTGCCGCTGACGCAGAGCGGCAAGCTCGACCGCAAGGCGCTGCCGGTGCCCGAGCAGCAGGCGTCCGCGCCGTATGCCGAACCCCGCACGCCCACCGAACGGCAGCTGGCCGCGCTCTGGGCCGAAACGCTGCAGCTGGAGCGCGTCGGCATCCACGACAACTTCTTCGAACTCGGCGGGCATTCGCTGATGGCCATCCAGCTCGGCATGCGCATCCGCCAGCAGGTGCGCGCGGATTTTCCGCACGCCGAGGTCTACAACCGTCCGTCGATCGCCGAACTTGCCGCATGGCTCGACAACACCGCCGGCGCGGCCGAGGCGCTCGACCTGTCGCGCGAGCTCGACCTGCCCGCGCACATCCGCAGGCAGGATGCTGCGCCGCCGCTGGATGCGAAGCGGGTGTTCCTGACCGGCGCCAGCGGCTTCGTCGGCGGCCACCTGCTGGCCGCGCTGCTGCGCGACACATCGGCCTGCGTGGTCTGCCACGTGCGCGCCGCCGACGAGGAGGCGGGCAGGCGCCGCCTGCAGCTCACGCTGGCCCAGCGCCAGCTCGGCGCGATCTGGGACGACGCGCGCATCAAGGTCGTGACCGGCGACCTCGGCCAACCGCGGCTCGGCCTCGATGACAGCGCCGTGCAACTCGTGCGCGACGGCTGCGACGCCATCTACCACTGCGCCGCGCAGGTCGACTTCCTGCATCCCTACGCGAGCCTGAAGCCCGCCAACGTCGACAGCTTGGTCACGCTGCTCGAATGGACCTCGCAGGGCCGCTCCAAGAGCCTGCACTACGTCTCGACGCTGGCGGTGATCGACCAGGACAACGGCAAGGACGGCACCGTCACCGAACAGTCGGCGCTGGCCTCGTGGCGCGGGCTCGTCGACGGCTACAGCCAGAGCAAGTGGGTGGGCGACGCGCTGGCCCGCGAGGCGCAGGCGCGCGGCATGCCGGTGGCCATCTACCGGCTGGGCGCCGTCACCGGCGACCACACGCATGCGATCTGCAACGCCGACGACCTGATCTGGCGCGTGGCGCATCTCTATGCCGACCTGGAAGCGATTCCCGACATGGACCTGCCGCTCAACCTGACGCCGGTCGACGACGTGGCGCGCGCCATCCTCGGCCTCGCGGCCCAGCAGGCTTCGTGGGGCCAGGTGTTCCACCTGATGAGCCAGGCGCCGCTGCGGGTGCGCGACATTCCGCCGGTGTTCGAGCGGCTCGGCATGCGGCTCGAACCGGTGGGGCTCGAGCCCTGGCTGGAACGCGCGCACGCTCGGCTCGCCATCGGGCAGGACCGCGACCTTGCGGCGGTGCTGGCCATCCTCGACCGCTACGACACCTCGGCCACGCCGCCGCAGGTCAGCGGCGCGGCCACGCATGCGCAGCTCGAAGCCATCGGCGCCGCAATCCGGCCGGTCGACCGCGAGCTGCTGCAGCGCTACTTCGTCGACCTCGGCATCGACACGAAGGCGCGCCGGGCCCTGGAAACCAGCACGTCCTAGGAGGAGCGACATGGCACGCTATCTCATCGCCGCAACCGCCTTGCCGGGGCACGTGCTGCCGATGCTGGCCATCGCCCAGCACTTGGTGGGCCTCGGGCACGAGGTGCGGGTGCACACCGCGAGCCGGTTCAGGGCGCAGGCCGAGGCCACCGGCGCGACGTTCACGGCCTTCGAAGCCGCGATCGATTTCGATCATCGCGAGCTCGACCAGCGTTTCCCGCAGCGCCAGCGCCTGCCGTCGGCTCATGCGCAAATGTGCTTCGGCCTCAAGCACTTCTTCGCCGACGCCATGGCCGCGCAATGCGCCGGCCTGCGCGCGATTTTGGAGAACTTCGAGGCCGACGCCATCGTGGTCGACACGATGTTCTGCGGCACCTTCCCGATGCTGCTCGGGCCGCGCGAGCAGCGCCCGGCGGTCGTGGCCATCGGCATCTCGGCGCTGCCGCTGTCCAGCTGCGACACGGCCTTTTTCGGCACCGCGCTGCCGCCGTCGTCCACGCCGGAAGGGCGCGTGCGCAACCGGACGATGAACGCCAACCTCAAGCAGGCGATGTTCGGCGAGGTGCAGCGCTACTTCGATGCGCTGCTGACATGCGCGGGCTTGCCGGCGCTGCCGGATTTCTTCATCGACGCCATGGTCAGGCTGCCGGATCTCTACCTGCAGCTGACGGCCGCGTCCTTCGAATACCCGCGCAGCGACCTGCCCGCCTCGGTGCGTTTCGTCGGCCCGCTGCTCGCGCCCGCCAGCCGCGACTTCACGCCGCCCGACTGGTGGCATGAGCTGGACGATGGCCGCTCGGTCGTGCTGGTCACGCAGGGCACGCTGGCCAACCAGAATCCGGCGCAGCTGATCGGCCCTACGCTGCAAGCGCTGGCCGGCGCGAAGGGCATCCAGGTCATCGCCACCACCGGCGGCCCGCTCCCGGCCGCGCTGGGCATGGCCATACCGGCCAATGCCCGCGTGCTGCCGTTCCTGCCTTACGACCGCCTGCTGCCCAAGGTGCATGCGATGGTGACCAACGGCGGCTACGGCTCGGTCAACCATGCGCTGAGCCTCGGCGTGCCGCTGGCGGTGGCCGGCGCCACCGAGGAAAAGCCCGAGATCGCGGCGCGCGTGGCCTGGTCGGGCGCCGGCATCAACCTCGGCAACGGCCAGCCGGCTGCGCGCCAGATCGGCGACGCGGTGCGCAGGCTGTTGAGCGAACCGGCGTACCGCCAGCGTGCCGGCGCGCTGCGCGAAGACTTCGCGCGCCACCACGCGCTGGGTGAAATCACCGCGGCCCTCGCGGCGCTGCACAAGGCTGCGCCCGCGTCCGTGGAAATGGCTTGAACCCCCGCAAGGAAATCGACGATGAGCAATCCGTTTGACGACAAGAACGCCACCTTCCTCGTGCTGGTCAATGAAGAAGGACAGCACTCGCTGTGGCCGAGCTTCATTGCAGTGCCTGCCGGCTGGGAGATCGCGCTGGCCGCGACCGACCGGGCGGCCTGCAGCGCTTTCATCGAGGCGAACTGGACCGACATGCGGCCGCGGTCCCTCGCGGCCAAGGACCGCGACGCCATCAAGGCGTGAGGGCGTTCGCCCTGCATCGGCGCGGCGCTGCGTGGGCGTATGCGTCGCGTTTCCGGGTGCCGGCTGCAGATGGTGGTGAAGCGGCCGAGGGCTTGGCGCAGAACAAGGAACACGCCGAGCCAGCGGCGCGAGATGGGCGGCGGATGGCCTCGAGCCTTGCGCAGGCTACAAGCTGGAATGCTCGACCCGCTTCTGGCAAATAAGCACCAGGACGCTGTTGCGCACCAGCGTCGCGAAGCAGTCTCTTCGGATGCCCCCAATATGGGGCGCTCATCCCCGAATCGGGGCGACTTGCATCTTGCGCACCACATTTGTTTTCGAGATGGGTGCATGAGCCTTGTATACCACTGGCATGATTCATGCGGCTCGGGGCTGGCACGGCCTTTTGGCGGCCAAGCGTGCGCTCGAGATCAAACCCACAACTACTCTTCTTTGTTCAGGAATCATGAAATTCAGCAGATTGCAAATCGTTCTGGGACTCGCGCTCAGCGGTCTCATGGCAACCGGCGCAGTCCATGCGCAAAGCGCGTTGGACACCATCCTGAAGAACAAGAAGATCGCAATCGGGGTACCTCCTGATTTCCCGCCTTATGGATCCATGGACCGGGACTTCAAGATGCATGGCCTGGACATCGACATGGCCAACTACATCGGGGCCAAGCTCGGCGTGGAGGTCGACCTGATACCCGTGACCAGTGCCAATCGCATTCCGTATCTGCAGAAAAGAAAAGCTGCATTGGTCATCGCCACCTTGGGCAAGAACCCGGACCGCGAGAAGCAGATCGACTTTGCCGCAGCGTATTCGCCTTTCTATCAAGCCATCTTCGGAGCGAAGGCCTTGAACATCAAGAGCTTCGCCGACCTGTCGGGGAAGTCGATCGCTGTCACACGCGGCTCGGTCGAAGACCAGGAACTCAACAAGGTTGCGCCAGCGGGTGCCGACATCAGGCGCTTCGACGACAACACCAGAACCGTCGCGGCCTTCGTTTCCGGACAGGCCCAATTGATCGCCACGGGGGCATCCGTCGCGAACTCCGTCGTGACCAGCAATCCATCGCTTGGCATCACCTACAAGCTGCTGCTGAAAGAGAGCCCGAACTACATTGGCGTGGCCAAGGGCGAAGATTCGTTGCGGCTAAAGGTGAACGGCATCATCGACGAGGCGAAGAAGAACGGCGAACTGGACAGGTTGTCGATGAAATGGCTGGAGCGCCCGGCGGGCGCACTGCCGCAATAGATCTGGTAGGAGCTGCTAACAGAAAGTGGGTTGCAGAGCTCGGTAGTCGTCCCGAAGCGATCGACACGCGGGCGGCGCTGCCGGTGCACATCAAGGATCCATGCCGAGGACACGCGGGGCTACGGCTGGCCGCGCGTGTGGAGCTTCTCGCACGCGGCATCCGCGTGGGCATGCAGGCATCGTCTGCGGAGCCTCTTGGTTTTGCAATTTGCTGCGGTCTGGGGGGGGCTTATGGGCACAAATGCTGGACCTTAATGCCTAGCATCAGTCATCCTTTCTCACCCCCCTCCGGGCGACCTTTTTGCCATGAAAACACTGCTGTTGAACAAACAGGAAGTCAGCCAACTGATTTCCATGAAGGAAGTCATAGAGACGGTGGAAGAGGCATACAAAGCCTTCAGCAGCCAGCAGGTGGTGCAGCCTGGCTATATCGATATCCATCTTCCGGCGCCACGCGGCGAAATCGACTTCAAGCTGGGTTACTACAAAACCAACGAGGTGATCTCCATGAAAGCCTCATCCGGTGGGTTCCCGAACAACCCGACGGAGCACGGCGTGCCCAGCGGCATGGGCACCATTCTTCTGTTCGACGCCAGAAGCTGCGCCCTGGTGTGCGTCATGGACGGAAGCCTGATCACCGGCCTGCGAACCGGGGCGGCAGGAGCCGTTTCAGTGAAAGTGCTGGCCAGAAAGAACGCAAGAAAAGTCACCTCGATCGGCACCGGCAATCAGGCCCGCATGCAGATCCGTGCGATCCATGAGGTGATGAAGATCGAGGAGATTCACGCGTGGGACAACCACCCCGAGACACTGTCCCGATACAAGGCGGACATCGAAAGCGAGTTCGGCATTCCAGTGATCATGGCCCACTCCAAAAGGGAGGCGGTCGAACAGGCGGACATCCTCGTAACCACGACTCGAGGAAAGGGCTCGCTGGTGGAGGCCGATTGGGTCAAACCCGGCACGCACATCGTCGCCATCGGCACGGACACGCAAGGCAAGCAGGAGCTGGAGCCGGAGATTTTCAGGAATGCCAGGATCGTCAACGACTCCATGGCGCAGTGCATCGAAAAGGGTGAAACCTGGCACCCGCTTCATCACAACATCATCACCCAGGCAGACATCCACGCAGAAATTGGTGAGATCCTGCTGGGCCATAAGCCAGGCAGAGAAAACGACGAAGAGATCACCATCTTCGACTCTACGGGCATGGCCATACAGGACAACACCACGTCGAGCAGGATCTATCGGAACGCCATCGCGAGCAACACTGGCACTACCTTTGGGTTTTTTCAATGACGGCCATGCTCGAACATCCCACCCTGGAGGACATTCACGAAGCCCGGGCACGGCTGAAACCGCACATCAGGCACACGCCGTTGTTGCGCGCGGAAAAGATGGAGAGCGCCCTGGGATGCCATGTCTACCTGAAGCCGGAAATGCTGCAAATCACCGGCGCCTTCAAGATTCGGGGCGCCCTGAACAAATCGCTGTCGCTTCCAAGGAACGAGATCGCCAAGGGCATCATCGCCACCTCTTCGGGCAACCATGCGCAAGGGCTTGCCTATGCCGCCCGGATGCTGGGTGTGAAGGCGATCCTGGTCGTGCCGGTGACCACGCCCAAAATCAAGATCGAGAATACGAAGGCACTCGGTGCAGAAGTGGTTCTGTTTGATGGCGATACCGCCGCTCGATGGAAAAAGGTGTATGAAATCGCCGAAGAAAACCACTACGCGGTTGTGCACGCCTTTGAGGATCCTTTGGTCATGGCCGGCCAGGGAACCATTGGCTGCGAAATCCTGGAAGACCTGGACGATGTCGACACGGTCATCATTCCCATGGGTGGCGGCGGCCTCATTTCCGGGATCGCCACCGCCATCAAGGAAACCAGGCCCTCGGTGCGCGTGGTCGGCGCCGAACCTGCCCTGACACCCAAGTACTCTCACAGCCGGATCAACCAGGAACGCACATCGCTCCCGCTGAAGAACACCATTGCGGATGGTTTGCGAATCAGTGTTCCGGGGCAGAACCCCTACCCCATCATCGAGAAGTATGTGGACGAGATCGTTCTCGTGGATGACGAACACATCATTGCGGGCATGCGCGCGCTGGCCAAGGATGCGAAGCTGATCGCGGAACCTGCGGCCTCCATCGGCATCGGCGCCCTGCTGGCCGGCGGAGTGAAGGTCCGGCCAGACGAAAAAGTCTGTGTGGTTCTGACCGGCGGAAACTGGGACCTGTGCGACCTCGCCGAGATCTATCGGCGCGCTGAATAGGTTGGCCCGCAACCGTCAATCCCACCGTTTCTGGGTCGCAATGATGCGCAGCGGATACCCGCGCCGGCCCAGCGACTGACGCAGGACGATGCGGCTGGCGAAGCGCTCGATGCCGATATCGTCTTCCAGCATCTTTTCCATCAGAGCCTGAAAATAGCCGACGCCGGGCGCCACGATCTTCAGCAGGTAGTCATAGCCGCCGCTGACGTTGTAGCACTCGACGATCTCCTCGTACTTCGCGGCGGCTTCCTCGAATCTGCGGAAATCATCCGGTCGGTGGCTGCCGAGGGTGACCTCCGAGAACACGATGACGTGGTCCCCCAGCTTTTCCAGCGCGATGTCGGCGCTGTAGCCGCGGATCAGCCCAGTCTCCTCCAGCCGCCTGGTGCGCATGAGACACGGGCTGGGGCTGAGGCCTATGGACTCGGCCAGATCGACGTTCGAGCAGCGCCCCTCGCGCTGGAGATGCACCAGGATCTTGAGGTCGAACCGGTCGAACGAAACTGCTGATCTCATGAAGTGATCGTACCGTCAACTCGAGCCAGGCGACCCGCGCTTCGCCTGGGTGAGCGATTCGTCGAGCGCCTCGACAACCATACCGGCCTGCTCAGCCGAGAGCACCAGCGGCGGGCGGATCTTCAGCACGTTGTGCCCCTGGGCGCAGGCGCTGAGCAGCACGCCCTTGTCGCGCATCAGGTTGACCACCTGGCTGGCAAGGCCGCGGTCCGGCGCCCGCGTCGTCCGATCCGATACGAGCTCGACGCCGACGAAAAGCCCTGCCCCCCGAACGTCGCCGATGGCCTCGTGCTTCGCGCCGAGCCCGACGATGCCGTCGAGCAGCACCTTGCCGACCTTGGCTGCGTGCGGCACCAGCTGGCTCCGCTCGATGGTCTCCAGCACTGCCAAGGCAGCCGCGCATGAGACCGTGTTGCCGGCGAAGGTGTTGAAGTAGCGGGAGTTCTTGCCGAATTCCGCCAGGGCATCGGCTGTCGCGAGGAGGCCCGCGATCGGCTGGCCGTTGCCCATCGGCTTGCCCATGGTGACGATGTCAGGAACGAGGCTGTGGCGCTGGAAGCCCCACATGTGCTCGCCCGTGCGGCCGAAGCCGGGCTGCACTTCGTCGGCGATGAACAGGCCGCCAGCGCGCTTGATCGCCTCGACCGCTCCCTTCAGGAAGCCCGCAGGCCCGGGCAGGATGCCGTCGCTGGTGAAAAGCGAATCGACGATCAAGGCCGCCGGCTTGATGCCGTGGCGCTGCAGATCGGCGATAGCCGCCTCGACGTCGCGCGTGAAGCGCTCGCCAAGGTCGGTGCCTTCGGCGTGGTACAGGCGCGGCGCCGACACCAGGCGAACGTGCGGACCAAGGGCGACGCTCACGCCGAGCGATGGCGAGAACTGCGACACCGCGTCGGTGATGCCGTGGTAGGCCGTGTCGGTGACGATCACACCCGTGCCGCCGGTGCGTACCTTGGCGATGCGATAGGCCAGGTCGTTGGCCTCGCTGCCGGTGCAGGTCAGCATCAGGTGGGCGAGGTCCGTGCCGGGCACGCTGGCGAGCAGGCGCTCCGCCAGCTCGAGGATGGTGTCGTGGAGGTATCGCGTATTGGTCGCAAGCGTCTGCACCTGGCGGCAGATCGCCTCGGTCACTGCGGGGTGGCAGTGACCGAGCGAGGTGACATTGTTGTAGACGTCGAGGTATCGGCGGCCTTCCGGGTCCATCAACCACACACCGTCACCGCGCACGATGTGCAGCGGGTGTTCGTACATCAGCCGGTAGGCCGGGCCAAGCAGCGCATTGCGCCGCTCGATCATTGCCTCGGTGACGGGGCCGACGTTGGCGCGGCCGGGGATGTAGGCGTTGACCATGTTGAGGTCAGCAGTGGCTTTCATGGGGAGCTTCCGTTTCGTCGTGATGGCGTCAATAAGCGGTCGCGCGCTTCATGGCGCGAGAGGTCTGCCATCTGTGACAGTGCCTCCCACGCCGCGGGGTTGTGGCGCATGATGTAGCTGCGGTTTTCGGGATAGCGCAGGGCGCGCCACTCCGAGATCAATGCCGTGATGAGGTGGCGTGTCGCCATGAGGTCGGCGACGATGTCCTGCTCCGGCTCGGTCAATGGCAGGACGGCCTGGTAGGCGCCGACGAACTGCGCCGGTCCTTCGAACGGGTCGGCGCTGCCGGTCATGTGGAAGGCGGCGGCCGTCGCCACCTCGCCGACCAGTGGCGCATGGAGCATGTCGCCGAAATCGATGATGCCGGTGATGCGCGCCTGATCGTCCGGCGCGACCAGCACGTTGTAGAGGTGATAGTCGTTGTGGATCACCTGCGCCCTCACCGACGCAAGGCGGGGCAGCACATGCTTGATGAAGCGCGTCATGAACGATCGGGCCAGCGCACGTTGCGGTCCTTCGACCAGGCTGTCGAGTTGGACGGTCAGTCGGTGCGCGGCCGACACGTTCCACAGCAGGTCGTGCGTGGCCGCAGGGTGCGTGAAGCCCTGCAGGGCAAGGTTCAGTTCGGCCAGACCCTTGCCCATCGCCACGCGCTGTGCGGCGGTGCGCTGTGTCTCCCGGACCTGGATGCCCTCCAGGTAAGTGAGCATGCGCACGGTGGTCCGGGCGCCGTCGGCGAGCGTCACGGTTTCACGTGCGCGGCCGTCTACAGTCCGAACGACGCGGGGGACAGGCTGGCCGGGCGATGTGCGGGCGACGTGCTCGATGGCGGCGATCTGGAAGTCGACCAGCGATACCGGCTCGGAGGGGTTGCTGATCTTGAACACGTAGCGCGTGCCGTCGGCGGACTCCACAGCGCAATTCTGGTCGCGCTCGCCGGCCAGCGACTTCACCACGCCATGGATGCCGTAGAGGCGTTCCACCAGCGCCTGCACCTCGGCCGGCGCCAGGTCGGGCGCCGGGGTGCTCAGCGCGGCGGCCTCGGTCGGGCGCCCCTCGGGCACCCCCCGGGTCCCCGGGTGGAGGTGCAGGCTGGCCATCAGAGTCCGAGCAGCGCAGGAAGCTGACGAACGTCGGTCAAGCGGCTCACGCCATATTCGCTTGACGTGGGCTCGTGACCACGGTCGATGAAGGCCTTGGCCATGAAGCCCAGGTCTGACGCCGTCATCAGGTCATACCGGAAGCTCGACGAGACATGCATCATCTGATCGGGCCCGCAGCCGAGTTCGTCGAACATGTATTCGAAGGCTTGCATGCGCGGCTTGTACGCGCGGGCTTCCTCGGCGGTGTAGACCGCATGGAAAGGGGCCTTGAGGTGCGCGACGCTGCGAGGGATGAGGTCGACCATCGAGTTCGACAGGATCACCAGCGGCACGTGCGGCGCGATCGCCTCCAGCACCTCGACCACGTTTGGATGAGGCTGCCAGGTCGGCACCGCGTCGTACAGAGAGACCGCATCCGATGCCAGATATTCGATACCGTGCGCTTTGCAGGCACGCTGGATGGAATTCGCCACCACGTCGTAAAACGGCTTCCAGTCGCCCAGTACCTCGTCAAGGCGATAGGCGCGAAAACTGTCCAGGAACGCCGGCATCCGGTCGACCGGCACGCGGTCCTTGAACAGGACTTTTGCCGTCGGGCCCATCTCGAAATTGATGAGCGTTCCATAGCAATCGAAGCTGATAAATTTTGGTTTGAATATCATGGGTTCACCCGCTGCGTTGAGAGGGAATAAGTCTAGGGTTGCCCCTTTTCAGGAGATGCCGAATCGCAACGGGACCCAAGCAGTTTCTTTGTCAATCCGGAGAGGGCTTGGCATTTTTGAGTGGTGCTGACGCGGGCGCCGATCAGCTTGGTACGTAGGAGCGCTGCGCATCTGCTTTCGAAACTGCCCGAGTTCGAGCGCCCCTTCCTCCCAGATTTTGAATCCCACCATCGCTAAACAGTGGGCAAAGAAATGTCGGCGTACACCGACTCCTCGAAGAGCGCCTTCTGCTGGGCGTTGAGTTGCTCGTAGGGCGAGTTCATTTGATATGGACCACCCCAGCGCCGAGGGGGCGGCTTTTGTTCCAAAAATGAGATTCAGTCGATCACTTTTAAAGGCATTCGGATGCCGGCTATTTCCTCAACATTGTGTCAAAATGTTAATTTAATAGAGGATTGCTCCAGCCTCTTCGCCTCAACTTCAAGGCCGGTCCTGAACGACACCGTCCGGTCCAACACAACAGGGCGAACCTCGTTCAGGTAGTCCAACGTCAAAAGAAGCCGAAAGCCTTCGATATCTTGAGCTATCTGGCTCGCAAAGAGGCGGATTCATATCGAGGGAAATCAACACTCCGGTGCTCGCTTCCTCTTCTAGGACGAATGTCCGGATCTGCCTGCCTCGCGAGCCGAAAAGCCTTCAAGGCGGATTGCGGGCTTATCGATGAAATCAACGCCTGGAGGAAAGCTGGTGGCCCGCGCCGGGTTCTGCGGCTTTTTCGCGCATTGACTAAGAAAGTTTCTATGTTTGATAAAACTCTTATTGCTGTTGCGTTGCTTGTCTTGAACTCGGTCGCGCTCCCGGGTTGCGGTGGCGGCAATGCGGGAAGTGCCCAGACGGGAGGCGCTGCGGAGACCCCCGTTGCCACGGGAGACACCCCAGAGGTCCCCGCTGTCGCGGGAGGCACACCGGAGACTCCCGCCGCCACGGGGGGCACCCCCGAGATCCCCGCAGCGCCGGGAGACACCCCCGGGGTCCGCGTCATCAAGCACCCAGGCGTTGGGGTCACCCTCTCGGATCTCGCGACGCTCAAGGCCTACGTCGACCAGGGCAAGGAGCCATGGAAGTCCGGCTACAACCAGCTGGCGGGCAGTCCCGAGTCCAGGCTCAGCTACGCAGGGCGTGGTGGCCCATTCGCGAAGGTGAGCCGCGCCCCCGACGAGAATCTCAATGCTTGGCGCTCCGATATGGTCGCGATCTCGAATCTCTCGCGGATGTGGTACTTCACCCGGAACGAGCAATATGCGGTGAATGCGAGCAAGTTGCTGCTTGGGTGGGCCACCACCCAGACTGAGTTCTCGGGTCGCGAGTCGATGCTCGACCTGGGCGACTACGCGCTCCAGTTCGTGGGCGGCGCGGAAATCCTGCGCGCCACATGGCCGGGCTGGAAGGAGGACGACACCGCGACCGTCAAGAAGTACTTCAAGGACGTGCTGATGCCGGCGGCGAACCCCTATGGCGAAAGCCAGTTCGGCGCCGCCAACAAGGGCGCCCTGGCCCTCACCGCATTGGGACTGATGGCGATCTACAACGACGATATCGAGACATTGGACAGGGTCGTTTATCAGACCCGCACACTCGCCCACATCGGACTGCGAAATTCCAACGACATCGGCATGCTTGGCGACTACCTGCGCGATCAAGGGCATGGCTATGGGCAGCTCAAGTCACTGACCATGCTCGCCGAAGCGCTCTGGAGCCAGGGCATCGATATCTATTCCGATTTCGACAATCGCCTGCTGGCCGCGGGTGAGTATTTCGCGAGGGTGAACGAGCTCGTCCCAACAACAGCCCTTCCTTTCGGCACCACCGATCGCTACTACCTCACCGACGTCACCAATCGCGGCTGGGACGGCGCCAATGGCGGAAGCGTGGCGCTGACGCAGATCTACGGCGCCTACGTCCTCCGCAAGGGTCTCCAGGCACCCTTCATCGCGCAGAGGCGCCTCCGGATGCCGGTGGATGGCACCAGCTTCATGTTCCTCAAGGACACCGACACCTCGAAGGCGACGCCGCCGCCGGCGCTGCCCATTCCTTCCACTGCCTCGATCACCTCGGGGTTCAGCAGTGCGGACATCGGGAGCGCCTCCCCGGCGGGCGTGGCCACCTACGCCAACGGCAAATGGACGGTTCAGGGAGCGGGCAACGATATCTTCCGGGGCACGCAAGACGCTTCCCACTTCGTCTACAAGGCCCTGACCGGCAACAGCGCCATCGTCGCGAAAGTCGATTCCGTCCAGAACACCAGTCCGGCCGCAGTGGCGGGCGTGATGATGCGAACAAGCCTGGAGCCATACGCTCCCCACGCCTCGATGGCCATCGCCAGCAGTGGCCAGGCCAAACAGAACATGCAGGGACTCGCGGTGTATGGTGGCTCGAACTATGCAAACAAAGCCATGGGCATCGCCAGTTCCACGCCCTCGTACTGGGTGAAGCTCGAGCGCATCGGGAACATCATCACCGGCTACGTTTCTCCCGATGGCACCAATTGGGCAGCCACCAATGTCGGCCGCATCGTAGCTCCCGTTCCCGACACGATCTATGTCGGACTGGTGGTCTCGTCAGTCGCCAGCACCCTGAACAGCTCCACCTTCAGCAACGTGCAGATCACCGGCGGCGACGGTGGTGCGCTGAGCGTCATCCCCGAGGCGCCCGCCATGCTGCTGGCCTCGCCGGGCGATGGTGCCGTCCCGTTGCGATGGCAGGCGTCCTTCGGGGCAACCGGCTACACGGTCAACCGCTCCGAGTTCAGTGGCGGGCCCTACGAGACCATTGCATCAGGCGTCACCGGCAGCAGCTACACGGACACGTCCGTGACCAATGGCACGACCTACTACTACACCATCACGGCGACCAACTCCGCCGGAACGAGCGGTAGTTCTCCTGCGGACAGCGCCACACCGGCTCGTTCGGTGGTGAATGTCACCACCGGTGGCACCGCCAACGACAGCGCGAGCAACTCCGGCAACGCTGAAAGCGCCTTCGACCAGAACTCGGCGACGCAATAGTTCTACTCCGGCACGACCGGCTGGCTGCAGTACGACCTCGGCCATACGGAGCGCGTCCAGCGTTATGCGGTCACCAGCACCACCAATCCGGTCCCGCGCGATCCGAAGGACTGGCAGTTGCAGGCCTCCAACGACGGCGCCACCTGGACCACGCTCGACACGCAAAGCGACCAGAAGCGCGCCGAGCTGAAGACCTACGCGGTCGCGAGTCCGGGCTCCTATCGCTACTACCGGCTGAACATCACAGCCAACAACGGCGATCCCACCTACACGGCTGTTTCCGAACTGGGGCTGTTCGTTTCCAAGCCGTAGTGAACCCGATGCGCGATGGACGGGCGCGGCCATGGCACCGCCCTTCCAGCTCCTCGGCCCCTGGACGTGCAACCCTTGGTTGAACCACGTCGGTCGGCGCTCGGCGTTTCAACTTGCCGGCGCATCGATCAGGGCGACGCAACTTGTCGCTTTTTCACGGTCGTGCGGCGACGATCTAAGTGGTTTGGTTCTTGCTGTATTTACACAATTACAAGCAATTAACCAAAAATGTCACAAATAACAAAAATAATGAGTGAGATGTCCATCGACCGATCGTCGCCGGCTCCATCGACGATCCCCCGCAACTGGAAGTGCGCGCGGCTCATCGCGATGAGCCTGCTGAGCACATGGGTCGCGGCTTGTGGCGGTGGGTCGTCAGGCACTTCGACAGCAGCGCTCGTTGCAGGCACAACCGCACCTGCGCCCGCACCTGAGCCTGCGCCTGCGCCGTCTCCGTCTCCGTCTCCGTCTCCGTCTATCACCGCAGCTCTTGGCATGCCCAGTCGGCTTCTCGTTGGCCTCGGCGCCGCCAACAAGGTCTCGGACATCACGAGCCAGCAGATCCGTCCAGACATCTACCAGACCTACCTCGTAGGCGTCGGCCCGGGCGCATGGCCCTCCTGGAACAGTCCGGACGGTGCCAACGTGACTTACTTCTCGGCCACCGCCAAGGCGATGGGGGCCGTGCCGATGTTCACGCTGTTTCAGATGGCCCAGCCTGGCGAAGCCGACATGATCGAGGTCAACGACGTGGCGTTCATGACGACCTACTGGGCGCAAACAAAGCTGATGTACCAGAAGATCGGCGCCACCGGCCAGCCCGCCCTGGTCAACCTCGAGCCTGACTTCTGGGGCTTCCTGCAGGGCAAGTCAGGCGGCGATCCGACGACGGTGCCGGCGCGCGTCAGCATGGTCACGGAGTGCGCCGGCCAGCCGGATACGGCCGTAGGCATCGCTGGGTGCCTGCTGACCCTCGGCCGCACGTATGCGCCCAAGGCGAAGCTGGGCTTCCCGCCGTCCTTCTGGGGAGGCGATGCCACCACCGTGGCCAATTTCATGGCGAAGGTCGGTGCGGACAAGGCCGACTTCATCGTGGCGCAGACGAGCGACCGTGACGCCGGCTGCTTCGAAATGGCATCGCCGGTGGCCCAGTGCGCGGGGCGCGGTAACGGGCCCTTCTACTTGGACGAGAACAACGTCACCACGCCCAACTACAGCCAGGAGCTGGCCAAGTGGAGCACCGTGCGCAGCATCCTCGGCAATCTGCCGATCCTGTTTTGGCAAACGCCGATGGGGGTGCCCTCGGCCACCCCCGGCGGCACGCCGGGACACTACCGGGACAATCATGTTCACTACATGCTCACGCATCCGACGCAGTACACGGCGATCGGCGTTTTCGCCATCGAGTTCAGCCCGGGAAGCAGTGTGTCGGCGGACATCACGACAGATGGCGGGCAGTTCGCGCGCCTGTCCCAGGCCTACTTGGCAAACCCTGCTCCGTTTCCCACCGAGGACGTTGATCCAGCGCTCGACGATTTGAGGTAGCTCTCGTGGAGTTCACTTGCAACTCCGAGGCATCGAGCCGCGGGGTGCCCGCAAACGGCTCCCCGTGAACGTCAACAAGTGGCCGAACTCGGGCACCCGTTCAGGCCGC
Organism: Variovorax sp. Root411; assembly: GCF_001425205.1. Taxonomy (GTDB): domain Bacteria; phylum Pseudomonadota; class Gammaproteobacteria; order Burkholderiales; family Burkholderiaceae_C; genus Variovorax. The sequence goes on along the minus strand of NZ_LMDW01000015.1, from coordinate 124,340 downwards.
CGCAACGGCCGCTTGCGCCAGTAGTGATGCTGTTGGGAGCCAGCGGTGGTGCAGTAGCTCCGAGATGTCGCGGGCCTGGTGGGTGGGCAGGCGAGTCAGGACGTCCTTGAGGTAGGTGTACGGGTCTTGCCCATTGAGCTTGGCGCTCGACTGCTTCCTCTTGCACCTTTGCGCGCCAACTTTCTGTTAAAGAGGGCAAATCGAAAGTGCTTCAAAGCCAACTTTCTGTTCGCAAATCCCACTTTCTGTTAGCAGGTCCTCACCCACGCTCGGCCGGGTCACAAACCCTTGCGCATAATTGACGCAAGCTATGACTCTCACCGAACTCAAATACATCGTCGCAGTGGCCCGCGAACGGCACTTCGGCAAGGCGGCCGAGGCCTGCTACGTTTCCCAGCCGACCCTGTCGGTCGCGATCAAGAAGCTCGAGGACGAGCTTGAAGTCAAGCTCTTCGAGCGCAGCGCCGGCGAAGTGACCGTCACTCCGCTGGGCGAGCAGATCGTGCAGCAGGCGCAGAGCGTGCTCGACCAGGCGGCCAGCATCAAGGAGATCGCCAAGCGCGGCAAGGACCCGCTGGCCGGCCCGCTGAACTTGGGCGTGATCTACACCATCGGGCCGTACCTGCTGCCCGACCTCGTGCGTCAGGTGATCGCGCGCACGCCGCAGATGCCGCTGGTGCTGCAGGAGAACTTCACCGTCAAGCTGCTCGAGATGCTGCGCGCCGGCGAGATCGACTGCGCCATCATGGCCGAGCCCTTTCCCGACACCGGCCTCGCGATGGCGCCGCTGTATGACGAGCCCTTCATGGCGGCGCTGCCCAACAAGCACAAGTTGGCCGACCGCGAATCGATCACGTCGGAAGAACTGCAGAGCGAGACCATGCTGCTGCTAGGCACCGGCCACTGCTTTCGCGACCACGTGCTGGAGGTGTGCCCGGAGTTCGCGCGCTTTTCCAGCAACGCCGAGGGCATCCGCAAGAGCTTCGAAGGCTCATCGCTGGAGACCATCAAGCACATGGTGGCCTCGGGCATGGGCGTGACGCTGGTGCCGCGCCTGTCGGTGCCGGCCGATGCGCTCAAGCCCAAGCTCAAGGGCCGCAAGGAGCCTGAGCAGATGGTGCGCTACCTGCCGGTGCGCGATGCGCAGGACCGCGACCCGCCCACGCGCCGCGTGGTGCTCGCATGGCGGCGCACCTTCACGCGCTACGAGGCGATCGCGGCGCTGCGCAACGCGATCTATGCCTGCGAGCTGCCGGGCGTGAGGCGCCTTTCGTAGCAGCATTTGCGGGGTCGGCCTACGCGCCGGCCGTTCTGAATCGTTGATCGCTGAGATAGAGTGGCGCTGTTGCGAAGCCGCATGCCGGCTTTCAGAATCGGGTGTCCACCCTCCCAATTTGAAGAAAGACTTCCCGCCATGGCCAAAGCCTCGAAGAAATCGTCGTCCGCGTCCTCCGCCGGCAAGGTGCCCAAGAAGGGCGGCACGGTGGTCGCGCAGGAGTCGGGCAGCCGCAATGCGCCGATCATCAACATCGGCATCGAGCGCCAGGACCGCGCCGCCATCGCCGAAGGCCTGAGCCGCGTGCTGGCCGACACCTACACGCTCTACCTCACCACGCACAACTTCCACTGGAACGTGACCGGCCCGCACTTCAACTCGCTGCATGCGATGTTCATGGGCCAGTACACCGAGCTGTGGGGCGCGACCGACGTGCTGGCCGAGCGCATCCGCGCGCTGGGCCACTACGCGCCGGGCTCGTACGCCGAGTTCAGCAAGATCGCCACCGTGCCCGACGTGCCGCAGACCCCGCCCAAGGCGATGGAGATGGTGCGCATCCTGGTGAAGGGCCACGAAACCGTGTCGCGCATTGCGCGCGAATTCATTCCGGTCGCCGAAGAAGCAGGCGACGACCCGACGGCCGACATGCTGACCGCGCGCTGCACGGTGCACGATCAGACGGCCTGGATGCTGCGTTCGCTCCTTGAAGACTGAGTCCGCTCCTCCAACCACCGCGCCCGCGCCTCCTCGCGGGCGTTTTGCGTTGTACCTCGATCTGATCCGCTGGAACCGTCCGGCGGGTTGGCTGCTGCTGCTGTGGCCCACGCTGGGCGCGCTCTGGTTTGCAGCCGGCGGCTGGCCCGGCTGGCACCTGCTGGTGGTATTCACGCTCGGCACCTTCCTCATGCGCAGCGCGGGCTGCTGCGTCAACGACGTGGCCGACCGCGACTTCGACCGCCATGTGAAGCGCACGGCGCAGCGGCCCGTCACCAGCGGCGCGATGTCGGTCAAGGAGGCGCTGGGGCTGGGCGTGGTGCTGGCGCTGGCGGCCTTCGGGCTGGTGCTCACGACCAACCGCACGACGGTGCTGTGGTCGTTCGCGGCATTGGCCATCACGCTGATCTACCCGTTTGCCAAGCGCTTCGTCTCGGTCCCGCAGGCGGTGCTGGGCATTGCCTTCAGTTTTGGCATTCCGATGGCCTTCGCGGCGGTGCAGTCCACCGTGCCGGTCTTCGCCGCGTGGCTGCTGGCGGGCAACCTGTTCTGGGTGCTGGCCTACGACACCGAGTACGCGATGGTCGACCGCGACGACGACCTCAAGATCGGCATGAAGACCTCGGCCATCACCTTCGGCCGCTTCGACGTGGCGGCGGTGATGGCGAGTTACGCGGTCTTCCTGGCGATCTGGACCTGGGCTGGCGCAAGCCATTCGCTGGGTGTGCTGTTCTACCTGGGTGTCGCCGCAGCGGCGGCGCAGGCGCTGTGGCACTGGCGGCTGATTCGCGATCGCACGCGCGAAGGTTGCTTCAGGGCCTTCCGCCTGAACCATTGGCTGGGCTTCACGGTGTTCGCCGGCGTCGTGGCCGGCTACGCCGTTCGCTGAAGGCGCGCCGCATGCTGGACCGGCTCAAGCAGAAGATCGGCCAGGAGGGCTTCTCCGGATGGCACTGCATCACGCAGGAAATGGTCCAGCGCTATTCGGATCTGTCGGGCGACGGCGAAGGCGAGTGGATCCATCTCGATCCCGAGCGCGCGGCGCGCGAGGCGCACTACGGCGGCACCATCGTGCAGGGCTTCTTCCAGGTCTCGCACCTGATCCGGCTGACCGGCGAGGCCATGCGCACGCTGCTGCCCTTCGATTCGAACCACGCGCTGAACTACGGCTTCGACCGCCTGCGCTTCGTGCGGCCGATGCCGGTGGGCGCGCGCTTCCGGGCGCGCGTACGCATCATGGACGTGACGCCTAAGCCTGGCGACAGCTTCATGGTGAAGGAGGAAGTCCTGCTCGAGCTGGAAGACGGCACCGTCACGCTGGCCGCCGAGTGGCTGTTTTTCCTCGGGCCGGGCGCGCTGCCGCCGGCCTGAAATCAGCCGCGGCCGAATTCCTCGCCCAATTCGGCGGCGCGCTTCTGCGCCGCGCGGATCGCGGTCTTGAACTGCGCCTTCACGTCGGCCTGCTGCAGCGAGGTGATGGCCGCGTAGGTCGTGCCGCCCTTGGAGGTCACGCGCTCGCGCAGCACCGACGGCGGTTCGGTCGCGCTGTGCGCCAGCGCCGAGGCGCCGGTGAAGGTGCCGATGGCCAGCCGCTGGGCCTGGTCGGGCGTCAGGCCCATCTCGACGCCGGCTTCGGTCATTGCCTCGATGAAATAGAAGACGTACGCCGGGCCCGAGCCGGACATGGCGGTCACGGCGTCGAGCGCCGGTTCGGCATCGACCCAGATCAGCTCGCCGGTCGGCGCCAGCAGTTGCCCGACCATCGACCGGTCGGCGCCCTCGACGCCCGGCCGGGCGTACAGGCCCGTCATGCCCTTGCCCACGAGTGCCGGTGTGTTGGGCATGGCGCGCACCACGCGCTCCGTGCCGAGCCAGCGGGCGATGCTGTCGGACGGGATGCCCGCGGCCACGCTCAGGTGAAGCGCGTCTGCGGTGAAGGCGCGCACCGGTCGGGCGGCTTCGGCAAAGGCCTGGGGCTTGACCGCCCACACCACCACCCCGCAGCGCGACAACGCCTCGCCCGCTTCGGCCTTCGCGGCGATGCCGAAGGACTGGGCCAGCTTCGTGCGGGCCTCCTCGAAGGGCTCGACCACCTCGAACGCATCCGCGGGGGTGCCTTGCTGGATCAGGCCGCCGATGATGGCGCTGGCCATGTTGCCGCCTCCGATGAAGGCGACGGGGGGCAGCGGCGCGGGGCCGGTGCGGGGCAGGAAGGTCACGGCGATGGTCATGGTCGGTCGGCGTATTCGAAGGCGGCGAACTGGGTGATTTGAAGCGGATTGAAATTGTCGTCGCTCACGACCACCAGCACGCGCTTGCCGTCCGGCAGGGGTGGTCCCCAGCACATGCCCTCGGTGTTGTCGAGGCGGGACAGGCCGAGCGCGGCGAAGTCGGCCACCAGGGTCTTGGCCGCCGGCCGGTGGTTGCCTGGCGCCAGTGCGTCGATGGCGAGCACGTCGCTGGCGGCGCGGGTGTCGATTTCATACAGGCGCAGCGAATTGCCGGCGCCGGTGGCGTAGGCGCGCTCCAGCACCAGCATGCGGTCCCCATCGAGCATCAGGATCTCGCTCACGCCGTTGTCGGCGAAGCTGCCGGGAATCAGCGGGCGCAGGGGGATGGCGTCGGGAACGTAGGCGATCTGGCGGTCGGCCTGGCCGGTTTCCAGGTCGATCCGGGTGAAGCGGCAAGGCCCGCCGGAGGCGCCGGTGGTGGGCTCGGGGCCGTCCTGGATCAGGGCGTTTTCCATGCCGAGCCAGGCGAAGCGGCCGTCGGGCGTGAGGGCCAGTCCTTCGAGCGTGAGGTTGTCCCGCGGGCCGCGGCGCTGGGCTGGGTCCGGCTTGAACATGGCCGGCAGGGAGAATTCGCGCAAGAAGCGGCCGTCGCGGGCCGATTCGTACAGCGCCGGGCCGAAGCCGCGGGCGATGTCGCCCTCGCTGGTCCACAACAGGGTGTTGGTTGCGGGCCGCAGCCGCAATGCCTCGGGGTCGGGAACTGGAAGTCCCTCGAACGCCCGGCGCCGGTTGGGCCAGGGGCCGCCGCCGGGGCGTTGCAGCTGCACCACGCCGAGGGGCTCGGGGCGCGCGGCCTGTGGCTGGGGCCATCGGGCGATGTAGTAGCGCACAGGCGCGAGGTCCGACCGGTCATCGCTGATAAGCAGGTACTCACCTCGGATCGGATCGTAGTCGATGCCCGAGAGGCCTCCGGCCGCGGTGCCCTCTATATTGAAGCGGTGCGGCCAGCGGGCCTCCGCGATGCGCCGCAGCCGGCCGGGGTCCGGGTTCGGCGCGGCACTCCTGCAGCCGGCCAAGCCCAGCGCCAGCAGGCCGGCTGCGCCCGCCAGCACGCGCCGACGCCTCGGCTGCGGAAGGTAGGAATTCAGGGTGTCGCGCACCGCTCGGAGTCTAGTGCCAGCGCAGTGGTGCAATAGGGTTGTTGACATCGGCAGTAGTGCGTGCCACAATCGCAGGCTTCGCTTTCAAAAGGCGAAGCTTTCAGCCCAAAGCGGAAGTGCCTCGAGTGGTTCGAGGCATGGACGACGGGCCCAAGACTGACCGCGGCGTTTCCCTCCTGGAGGCGCATCGGTACAAGTTGGGAACTACTAGCAATGATCCAAACTGAATCCCGGCTCGAAGTGGCCGACAACACGGGCGCGAAATCCGTCCTGTGTATCAAGGTGCTCGGTGGCTCCAAGCGGCGTTACGCCAGCGTGGGCGACGTCATCAAGGTCAGCATCAAGGAAGCCGCTCCACGTGGTCGCGTCAAGAAGGGCGAGATCTACAGTGCAGTGGTGGTCCGCACCGCCAAGGGCATCCGTCGCGCCGACGGTTCGCTCGTCAAGTTCGACGGCAACGCCGCCGTGCTGCTCAACGCCAAGCTGGAGCCCATCGGCACCCGCATCTTCGGACCGGTCACGCGCGAACTGCGCACCGAGAAGTTCATGAAGATCGTGTCGCTGGCACCCGAAGTTCTCTAAGGACACAACGCCATGAACAAGATTCGCAAAGGCGACCAGGTCATCGTGTTGGCCGGTCGTGACAAGGGCAAGCGAGGCGTCATCTCGCTGCGCAAGGACGACTCGCACGTCGTCATCGAAGGCCTGAACCTCGTCAAGAAGCACACCAAGCCGAACCCCCTCAAGGGTACGACCGGTGGCATCGTCGAGAAGTCCATGCCCATTCACCAATCCAACGTGGCGATCTTCAATGCCGCGACCGGCAAGGCCGATCGCGTGGGCATCAAGGTCACCCAGGGTGCCGACGGCAAGCGCGTGGCTGTTCGCGTCTTCAAGTCGAGCGGCGACGAAATCAAGTTCGCCTAAGAGGTACTCACATGGCACGTCTCCAACAACACTATCGCGAAAAGATCGCGAAAGACCTGACGGAAAAGTTCGGCTACAAGTCGCCGATGCAGGTTCCGCGCCTCACCAAGATCACGCTCAACATGGGTGTGGGTGAAGCAGTCGCCGACAAGAAGGTTCTCGACAACGCTGTCGCCGACCTGACCAAGATCGCTGGCCAGAAGCCTGTGGTGACCAAGTCGAAGAAGGCCATCGCCGGCTTCAAGATTCGCGAAATGCAACCGATCGGCTGCATGGTCACGCTGCGCGGCGTTCAGATGTATGAATTCCTGGACCGTTTCGTGACCATCGCGCTGCCGCGCGTTCGTGACTTCCGCGGTATTTCGGGTCGTGCCTTCGACGGTCGTGGCAACTACAACATCGGCGTCAAGGAACAGATCATTTTCCCTGAGATCGAGTACGACAAGGTCGACGCCCTGCGCGGTCTCAACATCAGCATCACGACGACGGCCAAGACCGACGAAGAAGCCAAGGCGCTTCTCGCTGGTTTCCGTTTCCCGTTCAAGAACTGAGGCGAATCATGGCAAAACAATCCCTGATCCAGCGCGAACTCAAGCGCGACAAGCTGGTTGCCAAGTTCGCTGCAAAGCACGCGGAACTGAAGGCAATTTCCAACGACGTGAAGAAGACCGACGAAGAGCGCGCTGCTGCCCGCCTGGGCCTGCAGAAGCTCCCGCGCAACGCGAACCCCACGCGTCAGCGCAACCGTTGCGAAATCACTGGTCGCCCCCGCGGCACCTTCCGTCAATTCGGTCTGGCTCGCGCCAAGATCCGTGAACTGGCCTTCGCTGGCGACATCCCCGGTGTCACCAAGGCCAGCTGGTAAGCCAGGCAGGAGCAAACAACATGAGCATGAGTGATCCCATTGCCGACCTGCTGACGCGTATCCGTAACGCGCAGATGGTGGCGAAGCCCACTGTGTCGATCCCGTCTTCCAAGGTGAAGGCCGCGATTGCACAAGTCCTGAAAGACGAAGGCTACATCGACGGCTTCGAAGTGAAGACCGATGCAGGCAAGTCCGAACTCGTCATCACGCTGAAGTACTACGCTGGCCGTCCGGTCATCGAGCGCATCGAGCGCGTGAGCCGCCCCGGCCTGCGCGTCTACAAGGCCAGCGCAGCCATTCCGCAAGTCCAGAACGGCCTCGGCGTTGCGATCGTCACGACCCCCCAGGGCGTGATGACCGACCGCAAGGCACGCGCCACCGGTGTCGGCGGCGAAGTTCTGTGCTACGTCGCCTAACCGAGACATCGAGGAGTCACTGAAATGTCCCGAGTAGGAAAAATGCCGATCACCATCCCCGCTGGCGTGGATGTGTCGATCAAGGAAGACCAGATCAGCGTCAAGGGCACGGGCGGCACGCTCAACCTCGCACGCAATGCACTGGTCAAGATCGTCAGCAATGACGGCAAGCTGAATTTCGAACCCGCCAACGAATCGCGCGAAGCGAATGCGATGAGCGGCACGATTCGCCAGCTGGTGAACAACATGGTGGTTGGCGTGACCAAGGGCTTCGAGAAGAAGCTCAACCTGGTCGGCGTCGGCTACAAGGCTGCAGCGTCCAACAACAAGTTGAACCTGCAAGTCGGTTATTCGCACCCGGTCAACATCGACATGCCGCAAGGCATCACGGTGGCCACCGCGACCCCGACCGAAATCGTGATCAAGGGTGCTGACCGTCAGCGCGTTGGTCAAATCGCCGCTGAGATCCGCGCTGTTCGTCCGCCTGAGCCTTACAAGGGCAAGGGCATCCGTTATTCGGACGAGAAGATCGTGATCAAAGAGACCAAGAAGAAGTAAGGGGCAGCAAAATGATGTTGACCAAAAAAGCACAGCGTCTTCGCCGCTCGCGCCAGACCCGCATCCGCATCGCGACGCAGGGCGTGGCCCGTCTGACGGTGAACCGCACCAACCTGCACATCTACGCCACCGTCATCTCCGACGACGGCACCAAGGTGATTGCAACCGCATCGACGGCCGAAGCCGAAGTGCGTACCTCGCTCGGCGGTTCGGGCAAGGGCGGCAATGCCGCTGCTGCCACCGCCGTCGGCAAGCGCATCGCTGAAAAGGCGAAGGCTGCCGGCGTCGAGAAGGTCGCCTTCGACCGCGCAGGTTTTGCGTACCACGGCCGCGTCAAGGCGCTGGCCGAGGCGGCTCGCGAAGCCGGTCTGCAGTTCTAACCGGACACGAGATTCAAAATGGCAAAGATTCAAGCAAGAACGCAGAACGAAGGCCCTGAAGACGGTTTGCGCGAGAAGATGATCGCGATCAACCGCGTCACCAAGGTGGTGAAGGGTGGTCGTATCCTCGGTTTCGCAGCACTCACCGTCGTGGGCGACGGCGACGGCCGCGTTGGCATGGGCAAGGGCAAGTCGAAGGAAGTGCCTGCCGCAGTGCAGAAGGCGATGGAAGAAGCCCGTCGCAACCTGTTCAAGGCTCCGATCAAGAACGGCACGCTGCATCACCGCGTGACGGGTCACCATGGCGCCGCTTCGGTCGTCATGATCCCCGCCCCGAAGGGTACCGGCATCATCGCCGGCGGCCCGATGCGCGCCGTGTTCGAAGTCATGGGCATCACCGACATCGTGGCCAAGAGCCATGGTTCGTCGAACCCCTACAACATGGTTCGCGCCACGCTCGACGGGTTGAAGAACTCGACGACCGCGTCCGATGTGGCTGCCAAGCGCGGCCTGACCGTCGAAGAAATCTTCGCCTGAGCGCAAGCTCTCGCAAGGCTGAAGGAAGCATTCAAATGACGACGCAACAACAAACCCTCAAGGTGCAACTGGTCAAGAGCCCGATTGGCACCAAGGAATCGCATCGCGCGACCGTGCGTGGCCTCGGCCTGCGCAAGCTCAACAGCGTGAGCGAGCTGCAAGACACCCCGGCGGTGCGCGGCATGATCAACAAGATCAGTTATCTGGTCAAGGTTCTGTAAGAGAGACTGATATGGAACTCAATGGCATCAAGCCGGCAGCCGGCGCCAAGCACGCGAAGCGTCGCGTCGGCCGCGGTATCGGCTCCGGCATCGGCAAGACCGCAGGCCGCGGTCACAAGGGTCAGAAGTCGCGCGCAGGCGGTTTCCACAAGGTCGGCTTCGAAGGCGGTCAAATGCCGCTGCAGCGTCGCCTGCCGAAGCGTGGCTTCAAGTCGCACCTGCTGAAGTTCAACGCCGAAGTCACGCTGACTGCCCTCGAGCAGCTCGGCCTGGCTGAAGTGGATGTCCTGGCGCTGAAGCAAGCCGGCCTCGTGGGCCAGCTCGCCAAGGTCGTCAAGGTCGTCAAGACCGGTGAACTCACCAAGGCCGTCAAGCTGACGGGCGTGGGCGCAACGGCTGGCGCCAAGGCTGCTATCGAAGCAGCCGGCGGCAGCATCGCCTGATCAACATCGGACTGAAAGAAGTTCTTCGTGGCAACTAACGCGGCAACGATCGCAAAAACAGGCAAGTTCGGCGACCTCCGTCGTCGGCTCGTCTTTTTGCTGCTCGCGCTCGTGGTCTATCGGATTGGCGCGCACATTCCTGTGCCGGGTATCAACCCGGACCAGCTGGCAGCGTTGTTCCAGGGCCAGCAGGGCGGCATTCTGAGCCTGTTCAACATGTTCTCGGGCGGTGCGCTGTCGCGCTTCACCGTGTTCGCGTTGGGGATCATGCCGTACATCTCGGCGTCGATCATCATGCAGCTGATGACCTACGTGCTTCCGACCTTCGAGCAATTGAAGAAGGAAGGCGAGGCCGGCCGCCGCAAGATCACGCAGTACACGCGCTATGGCGCGCTGGGTCTGGCTCTGTTCCAGTCGTTCAGCATCGCAGTGGCTCTCGAATCGTCGGCCGGTCTGGTCATCGCTCCCGGTTTCGGCTTCCGCCTGACCGCCATGGTGAGCCTGACGGCAGGCTCGATGTTCCTGATGTGGCTCGGCGAGCAGATCACCGAACGCGGTCTGGGCAACGGTATCTCGATCCTGATCTTTGCAGGTATCGCGGCTGGCCTGCCCAACGCCATCGGCGGCCTTGCTTCGCTGGTGACGACCGGTGCGATGAACCCGATCATTGCGCTCTTCATCATCGCGGTCGTGGTGCTGGTCACCTACTTCGTGGTGTTCGTGGAACGCGGCCAACGCAAGATCCTAGTGAACTATGCGCGGCGCCAGGTCGGCAACAAGGTCTATGGCGGCCAATCGTCGCACCTGCCCTTGAAGCTGAACATGGCCGGTGTGATTCCGCCGATCTTCGCCTCGTCGATCATCCTGCTGCCCGCAACGGTGGTTGGCTGGTTCAGCACCGGTGAAGGCGGTTTCCGCTGGATCAAGGACGTTGCCGGCGCACTGCGTCCGGGCGAGCCGATCTACGTGCTGCTGTACGCTGCCGCGATCGTTTTCTTCTGCTTCTTCTACACGGCACTCGTGTTCAACAGCAAGGAAACGGCCGACAACCTGAAGAAGAGTGGTGCATTCATTCCTGGCATTCGCCCGGGTGACCAGACCGCTCGCTATATCGACAAGATTCTGGTTCGCCTGACGTTGGCCGGCGCGGTGTACATCACCTTCGTCTGCCTGCTGCCCGAGTTCCTGATCCTGAAGTACAACGTGCCGTTCTACTTCGGTGGTACCTCCCTGCTGATCATCGTGGTCGTCACGATGGACTTCATGGCCCAGGTGCAAAACTACATGATGTCCCAGCAGTACGAATCGCTGCTGAAGAAGGCGAACTTCAAGACATCGTAGGGCTGTGTTGCAGTATTGAGTCCGGGCGGTAGACCGCCACGTTAAACAGTTTTAGGAGAATGAAATGAGAGTTTCGGCTTCGGTCAAAACCATCTGCCGTAATTGCAAGGTCATCCGCCGTAAAGGTGTGGTGCGTGTGATTTGCACCGACCCGCGCCACAAGCAGCGCCAGGGTTGATTGAAGAGTATTAGAGGACGCACATGGCACGTATTGCTGGCATCAACATTCCGCCGCACAAGCACGCTGAAATCGGCCTGACCGCCATCTTCGGCATCGGTCGCACCCGCGCCCGTCAGATCTGCGAAGCGAGCGGCATCGAATATTCGAAGAAGATCAAGGATCTGACCGACGCCGATCTCGAGAAGATCCGCGACCAGATCGCTCTGTTCACCATCGAAGGCGATCTGCGTCGCGAGACGACGATGAACATCAAGCGTTTGATGGACATCGGCTGCTATCGCGGCTTCCGTCACCGTCGCGGCCTGCCGATGCGCGGCCAGCGCACGCGCACCAATGCCCGCACCCGCAAGGGTCCGCGCAAGGCAGCGCAGTCCCTGAAGAAATAAGGATAGACAAGCATGGCTAAAGCACCTGCAAACAACGCCGCACAGCGCGTTCGCAAGAAGGTTCGCAAGAACGTTGCGGACGGCATCGCCCACGTGCATGCCTCGTTCAACAACACCATCATCACGATCACCGATCGCCAGGGCAACGCCCTGTCGTGGGCTTCGTCGGGTGGCCAGGGCTTCAAGGGCTCGCGCAAGTCGACCCCGTTCGCTGCGCAGGTCGCTTCCGAAGTGGCCGGCCGTGCTGCTGTCGAACAAGGTATCAAGAACCTCGACGTCGAGATCAAGGGCCCGGGCCCCGGTCGCGAATCGTCGGTGCGCGCACTGGCTGCGCTCGGCATCCGGATCAATTCCATTGCCGACGTGACGCCCGTTCCGCACAACGGCTGCCGTCCCCAGAAGCGTCGCCGCATCTGATCGTCAGTCCGCAAGGCGCAGCCGGCTTTGAATAGCGGCTGCGCATTTGTTTTTTATCTAAGCCCACCGCCACTCGCGTTTCGCAAGTGGCTCCCGCAGGCAACTGCGGCAGATACACAAAGGAAGAATCGTGGCACGTTACCTCGGCCCCAAGGCCAAACTTTCCCGCCGTGAAGGCACCGACCTGTTCCTGAAGAGCGCCCGCCGTTCGATCCAGGACAAGGCCAAGTTCGACTCCAAGCCCGGCCAGCACGGTCGCACCTCGGGTCAGCGCACTTCCGACTACGGCCTGCAACTGCGTGAAAAGCAGAAGGTCAAGCGCATGTACGGCGTGCTCGAAAAGCAATTCCGCCGCTACTTCGAAGAAGCTGATCGTCGCCGTGGCAACACCGGCGCCAACCTGCTGTTCATCCTCGAATCGCGCCTGGACAACGTCGTCTACCGCATGGGCTTCGGCTCGACCCGCGCCGAAGCGCGCCAGCTCGTGTCGCACAAGGCGATCACGGTGAACGGTCAGTCGGTCAACATCCCGTCGTACCTGGTCAAGACCGGTGACGTGATCGCCGTGCGCGACAAGTCGAAGAAGCAGAACCGCATTGTCGAAGCGCTGCAACTCGCCCAGCAAGTCGGTATTCCGGCTTGGGTCGACGTGAATGCCGACAAGGCCGAAGGCACGTTCAAGAAGGTGCCCGATCGCGACGAATTCGCAGCCGACATCAACGAATCGCTGATCGTCGAACTGTATTCGCGCTAAACAGACGATAACGTGCCGCTTTCGCGGCCCGAACTTGTATTTTTGTTCCCCTCGGGAGTCGATCCCGACGGGTGCTTCACCAGCCTTACCGGTGTAACGAGCCGGGGGTATTGAGAGGAAGTCTGCATGCAAACCACCCTGCTGAAACCCAAGACCATCCAGGTCGAGCAACTTGCCGCCAACAAGGCCAAGGTGACGCTCGAGCCTTTCGAGCGCGGCTACGGCCACACGCTCGGCAACGCGCTGCGTCGCGTTCTGCTGTCGTCCATGGTGGGCTACTCGGCCACCGAAGTCACGATCGCCGGCGTTCTGCATGAGTACTCGTCGATCGACGGCGTGCAGGAAGATGTCGTCAACATCCTGCTGAACCTCAAGGGCGTGGTGTTCAAGCTCCACAACCGCGACGAAGTCACGCTGAGCCTGCGCAAGGACGGCGAAGGCCCGGTCCTCGCATCGGACATCCAGACCCCGCACGACGTCGAGATCATCAACCCCGACCACGTGATCGCGCACCTGTCGCAAGGCGGCAAGCTCGACATGCAGATCAAGGTTGAAAAGGGTCGCGGCTACGTGCCCGGCACGATGCGCCGCTACGCCGACGAGCCGACCAAGTCGATCGGCCGCATCGTCCTCGACGCCTCGTTCTCGCCCGTCAAGCGCGTGAGCTACACGGTCGAAAGCGCCCGTGTCGAACAGCGTACCGACCTGGACAAGTTGCTGGTCGAGATCGAAACCAACGGTGCGATCACTGCTGAAGACGCCGTGCGCGCTTCGGCTAAAATCCTGGTTGAACAGCTCGCCGTGTTTGCGCAGCTCGAAGGCGGCGAACTCGCTGCATTCGATGCACCCGCACCGCGCAGCGCACAGCAATTCGATCCGATCCTGCTGCGCCCTGTCGACGAACTCGAACTGACGGTGCGTTCGGCCAACTGCCTGAAGGCCGAAAACATCTACTACATCGGTGACCTGATCCAGCGCACCGAGAACGAGCTGCTCAAGACCCCGAACCTGGGTCGCAAGTCGCTCAACGAAATCAAGGAAGTGCTCGCCTCGCGCGGCCTGACCTTGGGCATGAAGCTCGAAAGCTGGCCGCCGGCCGGCCTCGACAAGCGTTGATTTGAATTTTTGAATTTGGCCCCTGAAAGGGCCAGTGCACCGGGCAGTACCTGATACGGCTGCCTGTTTTTATAAAGTAAAGGAAAGCACCATGCGTCACGGACACGGACTCCGCAAACTCAACCGCACCAGCTCGCACCGCCTTGCGATGCTGCAGAACATGATGAATTCGCTCATCGAGCACGAAGTCATCAAGACCACGGTCCCCAAGGCCAAGGAACTGCGCCGCGTCATCGAACCGATGATCACGCTCGCCAAGAAGCCCACGCTCGCCAACAAGCGCCTGGCCTTCGACCGCCTGCGCAGCCGCGACAGCGTCGTCAAGCTCTTCGGCGAACTCGGCCCGCGTTTCGCAGCGCGTCCGGGCGGCTACACCCGCATCCTGAAGATGGGTTTCCGCGTGGGCGACAATGCCCCGATGGCGCTCGTCGAACTGGTCGACCGTGCTGAAATTAAAGAAGAAGCAGCCGAGCAAAGCGCTGCAGAATAAGTTATAATTCCATCTTGCCGCGCGATGGAGCAGCCTGGTAGCTCGTTGGGCTCATAACCCAAAGGTCGCAAGTTCAAATCTTGCTCGCGCAACCAATTTAAAAGGCCCTTTGAAATTCAAAGGGCCTTTTTCTTTTGTCGGTGAATTGAAGAAAAAATGCCCTCTCGAAGAGGGCATTTTTATTTCCGCCGGCCTTTGCCGGTGCGTGCGGCGCTGCCGCTGCCGCTGCCGCCCGATCAGTCGGGAACGACCGCCGTGACTTCGATTTCCACCTTCGCGCGGTGCTCGACCAGCGCCGCCACTTGCACGCAGGTCATGGCCGGGAAGTTGCGGCCCATTGCGTCGCGATAGACGGGGCCGAGTTCGGAGAGCCGGCGGCTGTATTCGTCGCGGTCCGTCACGTACCAGGTCATGCGCACCATGTGCTCGGGGCCCGCGCCGCCTGCGCGCAGCACCTCGGCGATGTTGCGTAGCGCCTGGCCGCATTGCTCGATGAAGTCGTCCGACTCGAACTGCTGTTGTGCATTCCAGCCGATCTGGCCGCCGACGAACAGCATCGTGCCGCGCGCAGCGACACCGTTTGCATAGCCCTTGGGAGGCAGCCAGCCTTCAGGCTGCAGGAGTTTGTTGATCATGGTGTGGTGTTGAGTTGTCTCAGTTTGAATCGCTGGAGCTTGCCGGTTTCGGTGCGCGGCAGCACCGCGACGAACTCGATCTCCCGCGGGTATTTGAACGGTGCGATCGTCGCTTTCACATGGTCCTGCAGCGCCTTCACGAGGGCCGCGTCGCCTTCATGCCCGGGCTTGAGCACGCAGAATGCCTTCACGATCATGCCGCGGTCGGCGTCGGGCTTGCCGATCACGCCGCACTCGGCGACCGCCGGGTGCTTGAGCAGCGCGTCTTCGACCTCCGGCCCGCCGACGTTGTAGCCGGCTGTGATGATCATGTCGTCGGCGCGTGCCTGGTAGAAGAAATAGCCGTCGTCGTCCTGCACGAAAGAATCGCCCGGGTAGTTCCAGCCGTTCTTCACGTAGCCGGCCTGGCGCGGATCGTCGAGATAGCGGCAGCCCACCGGGCCTTGCAGAGCGAGCTTGCCGACCGTGCCGCGCGGCACTTCGTTGCCCTCGTCGTCCACCACCTTGGCGGTGAAGCCGGGAACCACCTTGCCCACCGCGCCGCGGCGTACGTCGCCGCCCGCGGCGGAGATGTAGATGTGAAACACCTCGGTGCCGCCGATGCCGTCGAGCATCTCGATGCTGGTGGCTTCCTTCCACAGCTGGCGTGTGGCGTCGGGCAGCGCCTCGCCGGCACTCACGCTGATGCGCAGGCTGGGCATGCCGTGCTGCTTCACGAAGGGCGCCATCTGGCGATAGAAGGTCGGCGCCGTGTAGCAGATCGTCGCGCCCACCTCGTTGATGAGCTTCACCAGCCCTTCGGGCGTGAACGGCGCGTCGGCAAAGTACACCGAAGCGCCGGCCCACATCGGGAACACGAGCAGCCCGCCGAGCCCGAAGGTGAAAGCCAGCGGCGGCGAGCCGATCACGATGTCGTCGCTGCGCGCGCGCAGCACATGGCGCGGCCAGGTCTCGCACATCGCGAGCACGTCGCGGTGCGTGGTGACAGGTGCCTTGGGCTTGCCCGTGGTGCCCGATGTGAAGGCCAGCAGCGCGATGTCGTCGGAAGCCGTGGGGCAGGCCGTGAACACGCCGCTCTTCTTCGCCGCGCGCGCGGAGAGCGAGTCCGGCGCATCGGGCTTGTTGAATGCGATCACCGTGGCCAGCACGGGGTGCTCGCGCTGCGCGATCGCGAGTTCGTCGAGCAGGCGGCCATCGCACAGCGCAGCAACGGGCTGCGCCTTCTCGATGATGTCGCCCAGCTCCTTTGCGCGCAGCAGCGGCATCGTCGCCACCGCGATCAGTCCGGCCTTCACCACCGCGAGCCACGACAACGCCATGGCCACCGAGTTGCCGCCGCGCAGCAGCACGCGATTGCCCGGCACGAGCCAGAGGTCCTCGGTCAGCACTTGCGCGATGCGGTTGACCTCGACGGCGGCCTGCGCATATGTCAGCGTGCCCTGCGGCGAACGCAGCATCGGCTTGTCGCCGAAGCCCTTCGACGCGGCCTTGTCGAGCAGTTCCTCGACCAGATTCAGCTGGTCGGGCAGCTGCAGCTCGGGCAGGTCGTAGCGAAAGACGGGCAACTGCTCGGCGGGCGGCAGGCGGTCGTGAACGAAGCGGTCGACTTGGGCAGACACGGTATTTATCCCCGCAGAACGGATTTGCCAATGATCAGTTGTTGAACCTCCGTCGCGCCTTCGTAGATGCGCAGCGAGCGGATGTCGCGGTAGAGGCTCTCGATCTTCGTGCCAACCTTCACGCCGAGGCCGCCGTGCATCTGCAGTGCCATGTCGATCACGCGGCTGGCGTTCTCGGTGGCGCACATCTTGGCCATCGCGGCAGCGGCCGACACATCGCCGACCGCAGGCGCGCCGCGCTGCTCGGCGTCATCGCGCATCCATGCGGCGCGGTAGGTGAGCAGCGCCGCGCTGTCGATCAGCGCGGCCATCTCGCCGAGCTTGGCCTGCGTGAGCTGGAAGTCGGCGAGCGTCTGGCCGAACATGCGCCGGTTCTTCGAATGCGAGATGGCTTCGGCCAGTGCGCGACGACCCATGCCGAGCGCTGCCGCCGCCACCGAGGCGCGGAAGATGTCGAGCGTGCGCATCGCGAGCTTGAAGCCGCCGTTGAGTTCGCCGAGCTGCGCCGTGCGCGGCACGATGCAGTTCTCGAAGCGCAGCGTGGCGAGCGGATGCGGTGCCATCACGTCGATGTGCGCGGAGGTGTCGAGGCCGGGCGTCGTCGCGTCGACGATGAATGCCGTGATGCCGCGCGTGCCGCCCGTGGGATCGGTCTTCGCGAACACGCAGTAGAAATCGGCGATGCCGCCGTTGCTGATCCAGGTCTTCTCGCCATTCAGGCGCCAGCCGTCGGAGGTCGCTTCGGCGCGCATGGCCATTGCACCCACGTCGGAGCCTGCCTCGGGTTCGCTGAGCGCGAAGGCCGCGATCTTGCTGCCCCTCGCCACGGCCGTCAGGTAGCTTGCATGCTGTTCCGGCGTGCCAGCGAGCGTGATCGCACCGCTGCCGAGACCCTGCATGGCGAAGGCAAAGTCGGCGAGCGGCGAATGGAAGGCCAGCGTCTCGCGCAGCAGCACGAGTGCACGCGAATCGAGGCGCTCGAGCGCACCGCCAGCGCTGCCGGGCACGGCATAGCGCAGCCAGCCGCCGTCGCCGAGCCGCTTCACCCAGTCCCGGCACGCCGCGCGGTCGTCGCGCTCGTCCACTTCCTGTGCGGCGGCCCAGGGCAGCAGGCCATCGGCCAGTGCGCGATGTGGGTCATCGAAGAATGGCAGCGCCAGATGCGCCGTCGAAGGCGGTGCAGGAATCTTCGTCATCATGGCTTCAGTCCCCGCCAAATACGGGCTTGCGCTTGGCCGCAAAGGCCTCGTACGCCCGCTTGAAGTCTTCAGTCTGCATGCAGATCGCTTGCGCCTGCGCTTCGGCCTCGATGGCCTGATCGATGGTCATGGACCATTCCTGCGCCAGCATGGTCTTGGTCATGCCGTGCGCGAAGGTAGGACCTTCCGCCAGGTCACGCGCCACCTTGGTGGCGGCCTTGAGCAGCGCATCGCTTTCGTGCAGCGCGTTGAAGAAGCCCCAGGCATGGCCTTCCTGCGCGGTCATTGCGCGGCCGGTGAACAGCAGCTCCGAGGCACGGCCCTGGCCGATCACACGCGGCAGTAGCGCACAGGCACCCATGTCTGCACCGGCAAGTCCAACTCGCGTGAAGAGGAATGCGGTGCGCGTGGCCGGCGAGCCATAACGCAGGTCGCAGGCCAGCGCGATCATCGCGCCGGCACCGGCGCACACGCCGTCGATGGCGCCGACGATCGGTTGCGGGCAGGCGCGGATCGCCTTCACCAGGTCGCCTGTCATGCGCGTGAACTCCAGCAGCTCGGGCATGCGCATGCCGGTCAGCGGACCGATGATCTCGTGCACGTCGCCGCCTGAGCAGAAGTTGCCGCCCGCGCCGGTCACGACGATGACCTTCACGTCGGTGGCGTAGGCCAGCGAGCGGAACAGGTCGCGCAGTTCGGCGTACGAGTCGAAGGTCAGCGGGTTCTTGCGCTCGGGCCGATTCAGCGTGATGGTGCCGACACCGGCTTCAAAACTCCACGCGAAGTGCTCGGCCTTGTAGGCCGCCTTCGCCTTGAATTGCGCGCGCATGGGGTTGCCTGCGCCGATGTAGTGCTTCATTCGGTCTCCGCCATCAATAGTTGGTTGTGTGAGTGTTGCTTGACCTTGCCGAGCAGCTTGTGAAGCTGCGCGATCTCCTTGCCGCTGAGGCCCGCGAAGGCCTCGACGATCCAGTCTTCATGCTGCTGCGCCATCTCGTTGAAGAGCTTGCGCCCGCGCGCGGTGAGCCGCACGCGCCACGCGCGCCGGTCGCCCTCGACGTTGATTCGCTCGACCAGTCCTTCGGCCACGAGCTGGTCGGTGATGCCGGTCACGTTGCCGCCCGTCACCATCATGCGGCGCGAGAGTTCGTTCATCTTCAGCCCATCGGGCGAGCGTTCGAGTTGCGACATCAGGTCGAAGCGTGGCAGCGTGGTGGCGAACTGCGAGCGCAGTTCGTTGCGCACCTGCTTCTCGATGAGCTGGGTGCAGGTCAGGAGCCGCAGCCAGAGCCGCAGCGCTTCGGGGTGCTCGCTGTGCGCGCGTGCTTCGAGGTCCATGTCAGTGTGTCTCCTCGCTGCTCTGCGTGGCGATCGCAGCCGCGGCCATCTGCTGCTGCTTCGCGATCTCGCGGTACATCTGGTCGCGCCCGCTCAGGTACTGCTTGGGCCAGTCGACGTCGCGGCTCTGCAGCTTGGCGGCCTCGTGCAGCGTCCACGCCGGGTCGGCGAGGTGCGGGCGGGCCACGGCGCAGAGGTCGGCGCGGCCGGCGGCAATGATGCTGTTGGCCTGGTCGGCGTCTGTGATGGCGCCCACGGCGATGGTCGAGATGCCGACCTCGTTGCGGATTCGATCGGAGAACGGCGTCTGGTACATGCGCCCGTACACCGGCTTCGCGGCGCGCGTGGTCTGGCCCGACGACACATCGATGAAGTCGGCGCCGGCTTCCTTGAAGAGGCGTGCGACCACGATCGCATCGGCATCGGTGTTGCCTCCGGGCGCCCAGTCGTGCGCGGAGATGCGCACGCTCATCGGCTTGTCGGCGGGCCACACGGCGCGCATGGCACGGAACACTTCTAGCGGGTAGCGGCAGCGCGCCTCGATGTCGCCGCCGTATTCGTCGGTGCGCAGGTTGGTGAGCGGGCTGATGAAGGCCGACAGCAGGTAGCCGTGCGCGCAGTGCAGCTCGAGCCAGTCGAAGCCGCATTCGACAGCGCGGCGCGTCGAGTCGACGAACTGGTCGCGCAGCGTGTCCATCTCGGCGCGGGTGATCGCCGCGGGCAACTGGTTCTGTTCGCCGTAGGGCAGCGCGCTCGCGCCGAGCACCGGCCAGTTGCCGCTTTCGAGCGGTTCATCGGAGCCTTCCCAGCCCACGCGGGTCGAGCCCTTGGGACCGCTGTGGCCGAGCTGCATCGCGATCTTCGCACTCGACTGCGTGTGCACGAAATCGACGATGCGCTTGAAGGCTGCCTGCTGCGCGTCGTTGTACAGGCCGGTGCACGCCGGCGTGATGCGGCCTTCGGGCGTCGGGCTCGTCATCTCGACGAACACCATCGCCGCGCCGCCGAGCGCACGTGCGCCCAGGTGCACCAGCAGGAAGTCTTGCGGCACACCGTCGACCGCGCTGTAGGTGGCCATCGGCGACACGAGGATGCGGTTCTTCAGCGTGAGCCCGCGCACCTTGTACGGCATGAGCATCGGCGCCATCGCCTTGCCGCCCGCGAGCCACTGCTCGTAGCCGCCGAGCCATTGCGTGTCGCGCACGCGCAGGTTCTCGTGGCTGATGCGCTGCGAACGCGTGAGCAGCGAGTAGGCGAACTGCTCGATCTGCATGCCCGTGTAGCGCGGCACGTTCTCGAACCATTCGGTGGAGTTGCGCGCGGCGTTCTGGATCTTCAGCACCTCGACGCTGCGGCGCGCCTCGTAGCCCTCGAGCACATGGTCGACCGTGCCGCCCTGCGCGAACTCGTTGGCCAGGTCGATCGCGTCTTCCAGTGCGAGCTTGGTGCCCGAGCCGATCGAGAAGTGCGCCGTGTGCGCGGCGTCGCCCATCAGCACCACGGGCACCGAGCGGCCCTCGACGTCGATGCGATGCGTCCAGCGCTCGCACACCACGCGCGGAAAGCGGATCCAGTTGGCCGAGCCGCGCAGGTGCGTGGCGTTGCTGATGAGTGGGTGGCCGCCCAGGTACTTGGCGAAGAGCTTCTCGCAGAAGGCGACGGCCTCGGGCTGTTCCATCTGGTCGAGGCCGTGGGCCTTCCACACGGCCTCGGGCGTCTCCACGATGAAGGTCGAGGTCTTGTCATCGAACTGGTAGGCATGGGCCTGGAACCAGCCGTGCTCGGTCTGTTCGAAGGCGAAGGTGAAGGCGTCGAAGGTCTGGTGCGTGCCCAGCCACACGAAGCGGCAGTTGCGCAGGTCGACGTCGGGCTTGAACACGTCGGCGTAGCGCTGGCGGATGCGGCTGTTGAGGCCGTCGCTGGCAATCACGAGGTCGGCGTTGTGCTGCGCGGCGATCGCCTGGTCGTCGGTGGCATCGGTCTCGAAGACCAGTTCCACACCGAGTTCGAGGCAGCGCTCCTGCAGGATGTTCAGCAGCCGCTTGCGGCCGATGCCGCAGAAGCCGTGGCCGCCCGAGCGCACCTGGCGGCCCTTGAAGAACACCTGAATGTCGTCCCAGTGATGGAACTCGTTGCCGATCAGCGCCGCGGTCGGCGCATCGGCCGCGCGCAGGTTGCCCAGCGTCTGGTCGCTGAGCACCACGCCCCAGCCGAAGGTGTCGAAGGGGCGGTTGCGTTCCACCACCGTGATCTGCAGCGCGGGGTTGCGCGCCTTCATCAACAGGGCGAAGTACAGGCCTGCCGGCCCGCCGCCGATGCACAGGATGCGTTGGAGGTCCGAGGCGGGAGCGGGTTTGACCGGGCTGAGGCTGTTCATGGTTCAATAGTTTAGACATAAACGATCTGCTGTCAATGCCGATTCGTAACGACCATCCGGCACGCGGGTCGCGGCTTCGGCCGACACGGGCAGTCATGCAAAAACTTTGAAAAATCAATACCATGGGCTCCATGCAAAACTTGATACCCAAGATCGAGTCGCAGCTGGCTTCGCTGCCTGTCCCCATCGCGCTGGAACTGCCCGATGGCCGGCGCGTTGCCCAGGCGGGAGCCCGCGTCACGCTGGCCTTCAAGGAGTGGGCGGTGCTCGCCAAGCTGGCAGCGCGGCAGGTGGGCGCCATCGGCGAGGCGTATGTCGAGGGCAAGGTGCAGATCGAGGGGGCCATGCGCGACCTGATCGACGCCACGGTCGGCATGCTGCCCGGCAACCCGGCCGAAACCGACACCGGCTGGTGGAGCCGCCTGCAGCACATGGCCAAGTCGCACGGCTCGCATTCGCTGCGCAAGGACGCGGCCCAGATCGAGTTCCACTACGACGTGTCCGACGACTTCTACGCGCTGTGGCTCGACCCGCGCCGGGTTTATTCCTGTGCGTACTTCCGTACGCCCGATCTCACGCTGGCGCAGGCGCAGGAAGCCAAGCTCGACCACATCTGCCGCAAGCTCATGCTCCGGCCGGGCGAGCGCTATCTCGACGTCGGCTCAGGCTGGGGCGCGTTGCTGCTGTGGGCGGCCGAGCATTACGGCGTGGACGCCACCGGCATCACGCTGTCGAAAAACCAGCACGCCTACGTGCAGCGGCTGATCGAGGAAAAGGGCCTGCAGGGCCGCGTGCGCGTCGAGTTGCGCGACTACCGCGAACTGTCGGTCGACCAGCCTTTCGACAAGATTTCCTCGGTCGGCATGTTCGAGCACGTGGGCGCGGCCAACATGCCGACCTACTTCCGCAAGATCCATTCGCTGCTGAAGCCGGGCGGCCTGGTGATGAACCACGGCATCACCTCGGGTGAACTCAACTACCGCCAGCTCGGCGCCGGCATGGGCGACTTCATCGAGAAATACATCTTCCCCGGCGGCGAACTGCTGCACGTGACGCACGTGCTGCGCGAGACGGCCGCGGCCGGCCTGGAGATGGTCGACACCGAGAGCCTGCGCCCGCACTATGCGCGCACGCTCTGGGCCTGGTCGGATGCGCTCGAGGCGCAGCTCGATGCGGCGCGCGAGGTGCTGCAGCGTGGCGGCGGCCGACAGGGCGAGAACGCCGAGCGCGTGCTGCGCGCCTATCGCCTGTACCTCGCGGGCTCGGCCATGAGCTTCGAACAGGGCTGGATCTCGCTGCACCAGATGCTGTCCACCAGGCCCGACGGCAAGGTCGAACACGGCGTTCTGCGCGGCGCGCAATCGGTGTACCCTTTTGCCCGTGACTACATCTACAAGTGAGTGAGAACACCATGCTCTATCGATTCCAGTCCCGAGCCTCTCCCGACTTCGTGATGCTCGAAGTGCATGCCCGGCAGTTGTTCGACATCGTCGGCAAGTCGGTTGCGCCGCAAGGCATCATCACGGTCGAGCAGATTCCGGGCGCCATTGCGGCCCTCGAAGCCGCGCTGGCGCGCGAGGCCGCCAACACGCACAACAACGACGACTACGCCGTCGAAGGCCACGCCAGCGAGGCCGAGAAGCAGCATGTCGGGCTGCACCAGCGTGCGATCCCGTTGCTGCACATGCTCAAGGATTCGCTGGTGGAGAAGAAAGACGTGACCTGGAAGACCTGATCGATTAGATCGAACGGTTCCAGTCGCGAAAACGCCGCGGAACCGGCTTTGCCGAGCCGCAGGCGTTGCCCTCTGCAAGGGGGTAGGCGTTAGCGACACGAAGTGCGCGAAGCCTGGGGGTTAGTCAACTTTAGCGCCAGAGTCCTTCACTACCTTCGCCCATTTCACGTGCTCGCTCGCAATGAGCTTCGCGAAGTCGGCCGATGAATTCCCGCTCGGGATCGCGCCCTGCGCGAGCATCTTTTCCTTGATGGCCGGCGTGCTCAGCGACTTGGCAACTTCCTGCTGGATGCGGTTCACGATCTCCGGTGAGGTGCCGGCCGGGGCCAGCAGCCCAAACCACGAGCTTGCCTCGTAGCCCTTGAGCGACGGGCCTCCCACTTCAGCCACCGTGGGAATGTCCGGCAGCGCGGGAGAACGCTGCGCGCTCGTCACGGCCAGCGCGGTGAGCTTGCCGGCCTTGATCTGCGCCATCGACGAAGGCAGGTTGTCGAACAT
This sequence comes from Variovorax sp. Root411, assembly GCF_001425205.1. GTDB lineage: Bacteria > Pseudomonadota > Gammaproteobacteria > Burkholderiales > Burkholderiaceae_C > Variovorax. The sequence goes on along the minus strand of NZ_LMDW01000015.1, from coordinate 100,526 downwards.
GACGTCGGCGTTGCCGCCCACCATGTCCAGCAGCGCCGGGCCCGAGCCCTTGTACGGGATGTGCGCCATGAACGTGCCCGTCATGCTCTTGAACAATTCACCGGCGAGGTGGATCGACGTTCCGCTGCCGCTCGACGCCATGTTCAGCTTGCCGGGGTTGGCCTTGGCGTACTTGATGAAGTCCTGCACGTTGTGGATGTTCAGCGTCTTCGCCTTGTCGGCGTTCATCTCCATCACGTTCGGCACGGCGGCCACCAGCGTGATCGGCGCGAAGTCCTTGATCGGGTCGAAGGGCAGCTTGGGGTACAGCGCGCGGTTGATGCCGTGCGTGCCCACCGTGCCCATCAGCAGCGTGTAGCCGTCGTTCGGGGCGCGCGCCACAAGCTCGGCGCCCACGTTGCCGCCCGCGCCCGCGCGGTTGTCCACGATGAACTGCTGGCCGAAGGCCTTCGACAGCTCGGGCGCGACGGCGCGCGCCAGGATGTCGGTGGTGCCGCCGGCCGCGAAGGGCACGACGATGCGCACGGGCTTGGTCGGCCAGGTGCCTTGGGCCCACGAAGGAGCGGCCATCAGGGTGAGGGCGGTGGCAACGGAAGCGGCCAGCGCGGTGCGGCGATGGGTCCGGAAGGAGGAGCAGAAGAAAGAAATCATGCGCGCGTTTGTACAGGGGTGCGCCGCAGGCGTCGCGGGTGAAAACCCCGTGAGCCGGCAGGCCGCTCAGGCCACCTGCATCCGTTGCGCAAACCGTTCGTCGCGAAAACGTTCGAGCACGAAGTCGATGAACACGCGCGTCTTCGGCGGCAGCAGCTTCTTGCTTGGGTAGTAGAGCCACACGGCGCCCGCGTCCTGGTGCCATTCGGGCAGCAGCCGCAGCAGCTCGCCGCTGCGCAGGCCGCGCTCCACGAAGGGCATCGGCAGCATCGCCACGCCCAGACCCATCAGCGCCGCATGCGCGATGGCCTCGGGGTCGTTGAAGATCGCGCGCGGCCGAGGCAGATCCACCGTGGCCTCTTCGCCGCGCGCATGCCGAAGCGTCCAGCTGCGCAGCCGGCCCGTGGGCGAGGAGCGGCGCAGCAGCGTGTCGAGCGCCGCCAGCTCCGAGGGATGCCGGGGCCGCCCGCGCCCCTCCATGTAGCGCGGCGATGCCACGGCCACCACGTGGATGCGCGCCAGCTCCCGCGCTATCAGCCCGGCCGAGAGTTCGATGCCGCCGCCGATGGCCGCGTCGAAGCCCTCGCCCACCAGGTCGACCTGCTGGTTGTCGAAATGCCAGTCCGGCAGGATGGCCGGGTAGCGCGCGAGAAAGTCGCCCATCATCGGCAGCACGTGCTCACGCCCGAAGGCCTGGCCCATGCTCACCTTCAGCGTGCCGGCGGGCTGGCCGTCGTCCTTGTCGATGCCGGCCACCGCCTCCTGCAGCGTGGCGAGCGCGCCGCCGATCTGCGCCAGGAAGCGCTCGCCGCCCTCGGTCAGCGTCAGGCGGCGCGTGCTGCGCTGGAACAGCCGCACGCCCAGCCGCGCTTCGAGCCGCGCGACGTTCTTGCTCACGGCCGCCGGCGTCAGCCCCAGGCGCCGGGCCGCCGCCGAGAAGCTGCCGCCCTCGGCGCTCTGCACGAAGGATTCGAGGTGACTGAGCGGTTCCATTGCCGCATTGTCATTCCCATCTTCAACTCCGGGTTGAATTTGATTGCGCCGATTGACGGCTACCGCCCCAGGAATGAATTGCCGACACTGAAGGCCTTCCTCCTCCACCTGATCGGAAAAATCATGGCCTCCAACACTGCTTCTTCTTCTCCCGTCCTGGCCGGCAAGGTCGCTTTCGTCACCGGCGGTTCGCGCGGCATTGGCGCCGCCATCGTGCGCCGGCTGGTGCGCGACGGCGCCGCCGTGGCCTTCAGCTACGCGAGTTCCAGCGCCCCGGCCGATGAATTGGTGCGCAGCATCCAGTCCGAAGGCGGCCGCGCCCTTGCGCTGAAGATCGACAGCGCCGATGCCGCCGCGCTCACCGCCGGCATCGACGAAGCGGCCCGCGCGCTCGGCAAGATCGACATCCTTGTGAACAACGCCGGCGTGTTCCTCGGCGGCACCCTCGACGACTTCTCGCTCGAGGACTTCGACAAGACGCTCGACGTCAACGTGCGCGCCGTGTTCGTCGCGGCCAAGGCGGCCTCGCGCCACATGGGGGAGGGCGGGCGCATCATCAACATCGGCAGCACCAACGCCGAGCGCATGCCCTGGCCCGGCGGCAGCGCCTATGCCATGAGCAAGTCGGCGCTGGTCGGTCTGGTGCAGGGCCTGTCGCGCGACCTCGGTCCGCGCGGCATCACGGTCAACAACGTGCAGCCGGGCCCGGTCAACACCGACATGAACCCGGTCGACGGCCCCAACGCCGCCGCCATGCACGGCCTGATGGCGCTCGCCCGCCATGCCCGCCCCGAAGAGATCGCCGGCATGGTCGGCTACCTGGCCAGCCCGGAAGCCGCGTTCGTGACCGGCGCCAGCCTGAACATCGATGGTGGTTTCGCCGCCTGAAGCGGCCCGAGTTCACGAGAAGGCCGGGACCTCCCGGCCTTTTTCGCGTGCGCCTTCGCCCGGATAGCGCTCCGGGAATTCCCGGATGCCCAGAGTTCCGCTGCGATGGGATAGTTAGTTCGCCCTTCAAACTAACTAATTTCCTACCGCCGGTTCCTGCGGGGCGCACCAACACTGGAGAGACATCGATGCAACTGAAACACACCCTGGCCGCCATGGCCTTCGGTTTCACGGCCGTGGGCGCCCTGGCGCAAACCGTGGTCGGCGTGAGCTGGTCCAACTTCCAGGAAGAACGCTGGAAGACCGACGAGGCCGCCATCAAGGCCCAGTTGGAGAAGCTCGGCGCCAAGTACATCAGTGCCGATGCGGGCGGTTCGCCCGAGAAGCAGTTGGGCGACATCGAGGGCCTGATGTCGAAGGGCGCCAAGGCGCTCATCGTGCTGGCGATGGACAAGGACGCCATCCTGCCCGCCATCACCAAGGCCACGCGCCAGAAGGTGCCCGTGGTGGCCTATGACCGCCTGATCGAGGCGCCGGGCGTGTTCTACATCACCTTCGACAACGTCGAGGTCGGCCGCATGGAGGCGCGCGAGGTCTTCAAGGTCAAGCCCAAGGGCAATTACGTGATCATCAAGGGATCGCCGAGCGACCCGAACGCCGACTTCCTGCGCGCCGGTCAGCAGGAAGTGCTGGATGCCGCGATCAAGAAGGGCGACATCAAGATCGTCGGCGACGAATACACCGACGGCTGGAAGCCCGAGGTCGCGCAGAAGAACATGGAGCAGATGCTCACCAAGAACGGCAACAAGGTCGACGCGGTGGTCGCGGCCAACGACGGCACGGCCGGCGGCGCGGTGGCGGCGCTCACCGCCAAGGGCCTGCGCGGCATCCCGGTGTCGGGCCAGGACGCCGACTTCGCGGCGCTCAACCGCATTGCGCTGGGCACGCAGACCGCCACCGTCTGGAAGGATTCGCGCGAACTCGGCCGCGAAGCCGCCTCCGCCGCCATGGCGCTGGCCGCCGGCAAGCCGGTCGACAAGGCCGCACCCTGGGCCGGCGGCGCCAAGAAGATCTCGCTGTCCTCGCGCCTGCTGACGCCGGTGGCGATCACGCGCGACAACCTCGACGTGGTCGTCAAGGCCGGCTGGATCAAGAAGGACGAGCTCTGCAAGGGCGCCACGGGTGCTAGCGCGCCCGCCGCCTGCAAGTAACGAGTCTGCTGTCAATCCGCGCCACGCGGCGTCCGGCCGGCCCCTGGGGCTGGCCGGTACGCGGTCGCGCACCTGCCGTTCCAAGGGGCACCTTCAAAAATGAGCAATGAAACTCCGGGCTGGTGGCGCCGCACGGGCATCGACCTGCGGCTGATCCTGATGTGCGTGCTGCTGGCCGTGATGGCGGTGGTGTTCAGCGTCATGTCGGGCGGCGTGTTCCTGTCGCCCGAAAACCTCTACAACGTCGCGCAGCAGACGGCCGTGGTCGGCATCGTCTCGACCGTGATGGTGCTGGTCATCGTGGCGCGCCACATCGACCTGTCGGTCGGCTCGGTGATGGGCTTCGTCGGCGTGCTGATCGCGTACCTCCAATACACCTCGGGCTGGTCGTGGCCCACGGCCTGCCTCGCGGGTCTTGCCGTGGCACTGCTCGTGTCGATCTATCAAGGCTGGCTCACGGCGGTGCTCGGCGTGCCCTCGTTCGTGGTCACGCTCGGCGGGCTGATGTCGTTCCGCGGCGCGGCCTTCCTCGTGGCCGACGGCAAGACGCAACCGGTGAACGACGAATTCTTCCAGCGGCTGGGCGGCGGCTACGACGGCGGCATCGGCGTCACGGCGAGCTGGGTGCTCGCGGGGCTGGTCGCGCTGGTGCTGTTCGGGCGCATGCTGCAGAAGCGCCGCGCGCGCCAGCGCTACGAGATGCCGACCGAGGCACTGTGGCTCGACGTGCTGATCACCGCGGTGCCGGTGGCGGTGGTGTTCGGCTTCGCATGGGTCATGAACAACTACCAGATCTCGTCGAAGAGCGAGCCGCAGGGCATTCCGATCCCGGTGCTGATCTGGGCGGTGGTGGCGATCGTGCTGTCGTTCATCGTGCACCGCACGCGCTTCGGGCGCTATGTGTTCGCGATGGGCGGCAACCCGGATGCGGCGGCGCTGGTGGGCATTCCGGTCAAGCGCGTCACGCTGATGCTGTTCGCGCTGCTGGCGGTGCTCGTCACCGTCGCGGCCATCGTGTCGATCGCGCGGCTCAACGCGGGCACCAATTCGCTGGGCACGGGCATGGAGCTGTACGTGATCGCGGCGGCCGTGATCGGGGGCACGGCGCTGGCGGGCGGCAGCGGCTCGATCTTCGGCTCGGTGCTGGGTGCGCTGATCATGCAGTCGCTCGACAGCGGCATGCTGCTGCTCGACGTGCCGATCGGCAAGCGCATGGTCATCATCGGGCAGGTGCTGATCGTGGCTGTCGTGTTCGACGTTCTGTACCGCCGCAAGTTCGGGGAGAACTGAGATGAAGCACTGTTGTTCGGGGTGCGCTCACGCCGACGGGGTACCTTGCTCCGCGAATGTCCCCCGCTTCGCTCCTCCTTTATTTCGCTGCGCAAGGCACCCCATCGGCGTGATCGTTCAGAGCACTTGTCGATCGGCCGCGAACCAGCAACGTGTCCACGTGCACAGGGCATCGGGTGCTCCCCGCAGCGAAATAAAGGAGGAGCGAAGCGGGGGACATTCGCGGAGGGGAGCACCCGGTGGCCTGTGCACGCACCCCGAACAAGAGCATCAAAACAAGTTGGAGCACTGAACAATGGTCGGCATAGAACCCTCCAAGCCGCTAGTAGAACTGCGCGAAATCCGCAAGGCCTTCGGCGGCGTCAAGGCCGTGGACGGCGTGAGCGTGAACCTCTATCCCGGCGAAGTGGTCGCGCTGCTCGGCCACAACGGCGCCGGCAAGTCCACGCTGATGAAGATGCTCGCGGGCGCCTACCCTATCGACTCGGGCGACACGCTGATCGCCGGCGAGAAGGTCCACATCCGCACGCCCGCCGAAGCGCAGGCCCAGGGCATCGAGACCATCTACCAGACCCTCGCGCTCGCCGACAACCTCGACTCCGTGTCGAACCTCTTCCTCGGCCGCGAGAAGATGACGCCGTGGCGCACGCTCGACGACCACTTCATGGAAGTGCAGGCGCGCAAGGTGTTCCACCGCCTCAACAGGAACTTCACCAACATCCGCGTGCCGGTGCGCCGCCTCTCGGGCGGGCAGCGGCAGGTGGTGGCGATCTCGCGGGCGCTGTATTTCAACGCGCGCATCCTCATCATGGACGAGCCCTGTGCCGCGCTCGGCCCGGAAGAAACCGCGATGGTCGGCGGGCTCGTGAAGCAGCTCAAGGCCGACGGCGTCGGCATCTTCCTGATCACGCACGACATGCCCGACGTATTCTCGCTGAGCGACCGCCTCGCGGTGATGAAGAACGGCAAGCTGGTCGGCACCTACCGCACCACCGACGTGACCGAGGACGAGGTGCTCGGGATGATCATTGCCGGCAAGCGGCCCGAGGGCAAAGAGCAGGCCCATCACGCCGAGACTGCAGCGCTCTCCTGATGTGACCACCATCGGCGACCAGCAACTGTTGAAGCGCATGAACCGCAGCGTGCTGCTGCGGCTGCTGCGCGCGCAGCCCGGCTTGTCGCGTGCGCGGCTGGCGAGCGAGAGCGGGCTCACCAAGTCGACCGTCAGCCTGCTGGTGCGCGAGCTGCTCGACGAAGGCTGGCTCAGCGAGGCCGGCGCGACGGTGGCCGACGGCATGGGCCGGCCCTCGACGCCGCTGCAGATCAACGTGGGCGTGCGCGCGCTGATGGGCGTGGAGATCGCGGTCGAGACCGTGCGCCTCGTGTGCGTCTCGCTGCAGGGCGAGGTGCTGTACGCGGACACCCAGGCCCTGACCGACGGCTCGCCGGCCGGCGCGTGCGCGCAGGTCGCGCGCATGGCCGCCGCCGCGCACGTGGTGCTCGAGCGGCTCGGCCTGCGCCTGTCGAGCATTGGCGTCTGCGTGCCGGGCGCGGTGGACGACTGCACCGGCGTGGTCCGCTTCGCGCCCAATTTCGGCTGGCGCAACGTGAGCCTGCTGCCCGCGCTCGAGAAAGCCTTTGCCGCCGTCGGCCTGCCCGGCGTCACCGTGCAACTGCAGAACGATGCCGATGCGGCCGCGCTCGGCGAGTACGAGTTCGCGGCGAGTGAAGGCCAGGACGGCGAAGACCCGCTGATTTTTGTCAACTGCGACGTGGGCGTGGGCGCCGGCGTGGTGCTGAACGACCGGCTTTTCACCGGCGCGCAGGGCATGGCCGGCGAGATCGGCCACACCATCCTCGAACTCGACGGACCCTTGTGCTCGTGCGGCCGCCGCGGCTGCGCCGAGGCCTTCTTCGGCTCGCGCGTGCTGGAGCGCGAGGGCACCGACATGCAGCGCGCCGCGGCCTTCTTCGGCGTGCTGCTGCAGAACCTGTGGGTCACCTTCAATCCGCGCGCGATCGTGCTTGGCGGCAAGGCCTGTGCCGACCATCCTGGCTTTGCGCAGGCTGCGTTCGAAAGCGTGAAGCGCCACGCCGATGGCGCCGGCATGCCCGCGCCCGACCTGCGCACCGCACGCTACGGCGCGCTGGCACCCGCGGTGGGCGCGGCCGCGCTGGCGCTGCACGAATACCTGCGGCCGCTGCAGCCCGATGCGAAGGCGCGCCGCGCGCGCGCGCTGGCGCGCGCCGCGGCCTGATCGATCAGGCCGGCGACGCGCCTTCTTCCGCGCCGTTGTTGTCGCGCCAGCCGTGCAGCCGCCGATAGAGCGTGCCGCGCGACACGCGCAGCTGCCGCGCCGCCTGGGACACATTGCCGCCATGTGCGGCGAGCGTTTCCTCGATCAGCTTGCGGCTGTGCTCGCGCAGCGTCGCCTGCGCAGGGGACGCGGATTCGCCAGGCTCCGTGCGCTCGCAGGCTTCGGGCGCGTGCATCCGCGCGTCGTCCTGCTGTTCGATTGCGAGCGACGCCGCCTCGCCCGGCATCGCCACCGCATGCCTGAAGTCCGCACCGTCCGCGCCCTTCAGCCGCGCCTGCACCCACACGCCCAGCCCGCTCGCCAGCCGCAGCGGCTGCGCCGCCTCGCGCCGCCTCAGCCGCAGCAGGCTCGCGAGGTCGTGCCCGAGCAGGCATTCGACGTCGCGCTCGTCCGCCGCCTCGGGCAGCCGCCCCAAGAGCCGCGCGCCCGCGTTGTTGAGCCAGGCGATCGTGCCGTCGGGTGAGACGCCCGCCAGCGCTTCGAGCGGCGTGCCCAGCAGCGTGGGGCTGGCCTGGAAGCGCAGGATCAGGTGGTCGCGCGATTGCGCCTGCAGCAGCCGGTTCTCGATGGTCGTGGCATGGAGCGCCACCATCGACGCCGCGTCGAAGCCGAAGCGGCGCGCCTCCACCGTGAGGTCGAGCACGCCGGCGAGCTGCCCCGCCACGTCGCGAATCGGCGCCGCCGCACACTGCATGTGGCCCAGCACGTCGAAGTAGTGCTCCGCGCCATCGACCGCGCAGGCCTGCCCGGTGCTCGCCACGATGCCCGGCGCCGTGGTGCCGACGACGCGCTCGGAGATGTTCACGCCCACGCGCGATGTCTTGCGCAGCACTGGCTGGTGCGCGGCGGCGGGCTGCTGCGTGACGTGCACCACCACGCCCTCGCGATCGGTGAGGATCACGCGGCAGTCGGTGCCCGCGAGCGCGTGTTCCATCTGCGCCAGTTCCTGGCGCGCCACGTCGAGCAGCTCGCGGCTGCGCGCGAGCGTGGCGTGCAGGCGGCTCGGCGTGACCGCGTCGAAGGTCACGATGCGCTGGCGGTCGGTGTGCGTGCGGCTGCAGCGCATCCACGACTGGAGCACGGCCTCGCCGACGAGGCCCGAGGGGCGCACGCCTTCCTCGAAAAACTGCTGCCGCGCGAGCGCCACGCGCTGCGCGGGCGTGCTGGCAAAGATCTGGCGCGGCGCGTCCGGCGTGCCGATTCTGTCGAGGGCCATGGGTTCGCTGCCTCCCTGGGTGGGGTCGGGGATCGGGACCACGCTGAATGTGTTCCGCAATGGAACAGCGCCGGACTGGGGAAATCCCGGGGGTGAATCAGGAGCCCGCGCGCACGATCCTTGAGGGACAAAGGAGACCTGCGATGAAAAAAACACACTCCGGGCTGCTCGTGCTGGCCGGCGCCTTGCTGTGCCTGGGCGCACCGACCGCGGCAACGGCCCAGAACGCACAGGACCGCGCGGCCGCCGCCACGAAGCGCGTCGACGGCAGCTTCATCCGCGCCAACGCAGCGCAGAAGAAGACGCCCGACTGGCCCAGCGTCGGCCTCGACTATTCGGAGTCGCGCTTCAGCAGGCTCGACCAGGTGAACGCCGGCAACGTCAAGCAGCTGGGGCTGGTCTGGTCGTACAACCTCGAATCGACGCGCGGCGTGGAAGCCACGCCGCTGGTGGTGGACGGCACCATGTACATCACCGCCTCGTGGAGCGTGGTGCACGCCATCGACACGCGCACCGGGCAGAAGCTGTGGACCTTCGATCCGCAGGTCGACAAGTCCAAGGGTTTCAGGGGCTGCTGCGACGTGGTGAACCGCGGCGTGGCGATCTATGAAGGCAAGGTCTACGTGGCGGCCTACGACGGCCGGCTGATCGCGCTCGACGCGGCCACCGGCCAGAAGGTCTGGGAGAAGAACACCATCGAGGGCCAGAAGGGCAGCTACACCATCACCGGTGCGCCGCGCGTGTTCAAGGGCAAGGTCATCATCGGCAACGGCGGCGCCGAGTACGGCGTGCGCGGCTACGTCACCGCCTACGACGCGAAGACCGGCGACCAGAAGTGGCGCTGGTTCGTGGTGCCCGGCGACCCCAGCAAGCCCTTCGAGGACGAATCGATGGCGCGCGCCGCCAAGACCTGGGACCCGAGCGGCAAGTACTGGGAAGCCGGCGGTGGCGGCACCGCGTGGGACAGCTTCGCCTTCGACCCCGAACTCAACCTGATGTACGTGGGCACCGGCAACGGCTCGCCCTGGTCGCACAAGGCGCGCAGTCCCAAGGGCGGCGACAACCTCTACCTGGGCTCGGTAGTGGCGCTCAACCCCGACACCGGCAAGTATGTGTGGCACTACCAGGAGACCCCAGGCGACAACTGGGACTACACCTCCACCCAGTCGATGATCCTGGCCGACATGAAGCTCGACGGCAAGCCGCGCAAGGTGCTGCTGCATGCGCCGAAGAACGGCTTCTTCTTCGTCATCGACCGCACCAACGGAAGGTTTATCTCGGCGAAGAACTTCGTCGAAGTGAACTGGGCCACGGGCTACGACAAGAACGGCCGTCCCATCGAGATCGCCGCGGCGCGCGACACCACCAAGCCCGGGGACTCCGTTCCGGGGCCGTTCGGCGCGCACAACTGGCACCCGATGTCGTTCAACCCGCAGACCGGCTTCGCCTACCTGCCCGCGCAGAACGTGCCGATCAACCTCATGGACGACAAGGACTGGAAGTTCAACGAGGACGTGCCGGGCCGCCCGCACTCCGGCCTGGGCTGGAACCTCGCCAAGTTCGCCAATGCCGAGCCGCCCAAGAGCAAGCCCTTCGGCCGCCTCGTGGCCTGGGACCCGGTCGCGCAGAAGGAAGCATGGGGCGTCGACTACGCCTCGCCATGGAACGGCGGCACCCTCACCACCGCGGGCAACCTCGTGTTCCAGGGCACGGCCGACGGGCGCCTGCTGGCCTACGACGCGAAGACGGGCGAGAAGCTGTGGGAAACGCCCACCGGCACAGGCGTGGTGGCGGCGCCCTCGACCTACATGGTCGACGGCAAGCAGTACGTGTCGGTCGCGGTGGGCTGGGGCGGCGTGTACGGCCTCGCGCAGCGTGCCACCGAGCGTCAGGGCCCCGGCACGGTCTACACCTTCGCGGTGGGCGGCACGGCGAAGATGCCGGACTTCGTTCAGTACCGCATGGACAAGCTGGTGCAGGGCGTGAAGTACGACCCCGCCAAGGTCCAGGCCGGCACCATGCTGTACGTGAGCAACTGCGTGTTCTGCCACGGCGTGCCCGGCGTGGACCGCGGCGGCAACATTCCCAACCTCGGCTACATGGACGCGGCCTACATCGAGAACCTCGACAAGTTCATCCTCAAGGGCCCGGCCATGGCGCGCGGCATGCCCGACTTCACGGGCAAGCTCTCGGGCGAGGAGATCGAAAGCATCAAGGCCTTCATCCAGGGGACGGCGGACGCGATCCGGCCGAAGTAGCCGCGACAAAAAGCCGCCGTCCTCGAAAGTACGGCGGCTTCTGCGAATTCAAATCCAGAAACACCGCTGCACCGGCTTTGCCGTGCGGCCTGGGGGCGAGCAACAGCTAGTCTGCGTAGACCCCAGCGGCCTTGATGATCGGACCCCACTTGGCGATCTCGGCCGAGACGAACTTCTTGTGCTCGGCCGGCTCGGTGCGCTTGTCGATGGTGATCACCGCGCCCAGTGCTTCTTCGCGCTTGATGAAACCGGGGTCCTTCAAGGCGGCCTTGATGGCTTCGTTGAGCTTCTTCAGCACCGGTGCCGGCGTGCCCTTGGGGGCGTACACGCCGTGCCAGATCGACACCTCGAAGCCCTTCAGGCCCGACTCGTCGAGCGTCGGCAGGTCTTTCAGCGCCGGCGTGGTCAGGCGCTTGCTCGTGGTGACGGCATAGGCCTTGACCTTCTTGGCCTCGATCTGCGAGGTGGTGTTGGTCGTCTGGTCGCACAGCAGGTCGATCTGGCCGCCGAGCAGGTCGGCGATGGCCGGAGCCGTGCCCTTGTATGGCACGGGCGTCATCTCGACCTTCAGTGCGCTCTGGAGCAGCAGGCCGCAGAGGTGCGAGGCAGCGCCCAGGCCCGCGTTGCCCAGGTTGATCTTGCCCTTGTTGGCGGCGATCCAGGTCGTCAGTTCCTTGTAGTTGTTGGCGGGCAGGCCGGGCTTGCCGATCAGCGTCATCGGCACTTCGTTGACCATGCCGAGGTACTCGAAATCGTTCTCGACGTTGAAGGGCAGCTTGCGATACAGCGCTGGCATGGTGGACATGCCGATGTGGTTCAGCAGCAGCGTGTAGCCATCGGGCGCGGCGCGCGCCACCTTGGCGGTGCCGATGGAACTGCCCGCGCCCGCGGTGTTGTCCACGACGATGGTGGTGCCGAGCGTCTTCTGCATGGCTTCCGCAAGGTCGCGCGCGACACGGTCGGTCGGACCGCCGGCCGCGAAAGGCACCACCAGAGTGACGGTCTTGCCCGCGGGGAAATCCTGGGCGTGGGCACCGACGGCTGCGGCGGCAATCGCCGCGAGGGCGAACAGTTTTTTCATGTCGTCTCCGAGAAGGGGGATAAAAACGCCGCGATCTTAAAGGCTGACTGTTACCTGACCTATACCGAATAGCCCTTAGGTTCGCATCGTGATCCGCACCCCCACCGTGCGCGGGCCGTACCGCCGCTACTTGTAGCTGCGCATGTCGTCGATCACCTTGCCGTCGTTGGGCAATTCGCCTGCGCCGACGACGACCACTTCGCCGCGCAGCTTGGTCACTTCGCGGATCGCATCGCCCACGCGGGCCTGAAACCCTATGGGGACGGCGCCCGCGCATTCGAGCGTCAGCGTCATTTTGTCGTCGCCCATCTCGCCCGATACCACGAGCCGCGCGCGCCGCGCCTCGGGAAAGCGCCGCACGATGTCGGCCACCTGCGAGGGGTGCACGAACATGCCGCGCACCTTGGTGGTCTGGTCGGCGCGGCCGAGCCAGCCCTTGATGCGCTTGTTGGTGCGGCCGGTGGGGCAGGTGCCCGCGAGCACGGCCGAGAGGTCGCCAGTGCCGAAGCGCACGAGCGGGTAATCGGGGTTGAAGGTGGTGACGACGATCTCGCCGACCTCGCCGTCGGGCACCGGGTCGCCGGTGCCAGGGCGCACGATCTCGACCAGCACGCCTTCGTCGATCACCAGGCCTTCGCGCGCGCTGGTTTCGTAGGCGATGAGCCCGAGGTCGGCCGTGGCATAGCACTGCGTGCCCTTCACGCCATGCGCGGCAATCCAGTCGTGCAGGCTCGGCGGAAAGGCTTCGCCCGACACCAGCGCCTTGGTAAGCGAGGGCAGCTTCTGGCCTTTTTCTTCGGCCTTCTCGAGCAGGATCTTCAGGAAGCTCGGTGTGCCTGCATAGCCTTCGGGCTTCAGGTCGGCGATGGCTTCGAGCTGCTGTTCGGTCTGCCCGGTGCCGCCCGCGAACACGGTGCAGCCGATGGCATGCGCGCCGTTCTCCATGATGGCGCCGGCCGGGGTCATGTGGTAGCTGAAGCTGTTGTGGATCAACTCGCCGCTGCGAAAGCCCGCCGCATGCAGTGCCCGTGCGGTGCGCCAGTAGTCGCGCGCCTCGCCCTCGGGTTCGTAGATGGTGCCAGGGCTCGCGAATATGCGCGGCATCCGCGGGCCGCGCACGATGGTCGCAAAGCCACCGAACGGGTCGTCCGCGCGGCGTGCCTTCTGCAGGTCGAGCAGTTCGGATTTGCGCGTGACCGGCAGTTTGGCAAGCGCCTCGCGCGTGGTGATGTCGGCGGGCTTGACGCCGTCGAGGATCTTCGCGAAGGCCGGTGCGGCGGTCTGCGCTTGCGCGATCTGCTTCGGCAATGCGGCCAGCAGGTCGCGCTCGCGTTCGGCGGGGTCGCGGATTTCAAGCTTGTCGTAGTGGTCGGTCATGTTCGTCCCCTTCTTCTTTCAGTTCGGCTTCTTACTGCGCTGGGGCTTGGGATTGGGCGCGTTCGGGGTTCGGGGTACGTGCTCAGGCCATCGGGTACTCCCCTGCGCGAATGTCCCCCGCTTCGCTCCTCCTTTATTTCGCTGCGATCGACAAGTGCTCTGAACGATCACGCTGGCGGGGTGCCTTGCGCAGCGAAATAAAGGAGGAGCGAAGCGGGGGACATTCGCGGAGCAAGGCACCCCGCCGGCGTGATCGCCCCCCGAACAGCGGCGCGCAAAACATCGCAGCTTCAAGCCAGCCACCTCTTGCGCCGCTTGTAGCTCTTCACGTCGCGGAAGCTCTTGCGGTCCGCACCGCCGACGCCAAGGTAGAACTCCTTCACGTCCTCGTTCTCGCGCAGGCTCTGCGCCGCGCCGTCCATCACGATGCGGCCGTTCTCCAGGATGTAGCCGTAGTCGGCATAGCGCAGCGCCATGTTGGTGTTCTGCTCGGCCAGCAGGAAGGTCACGCGCTCCTTGGCGTTGAGGTCCTTCACGATCTCGAACACCTCCTCGACGATCTGCGGCGCAAGGCCCATCGAGGGTTCGTCCAACAGCACCATGCTCGGATTGGCCATCAGCGCGCGGCCGATGGCGCACATCTGCTGCTCGCCGCCGGAGGTGTAGGCCGCCTGCGAAGTGCGCCGCGTCTTCAGGCGCGGGAAATACGCGTAGACCTTGTCCAGCGTCTGCTGCACCGCGGCCTTGCCGTCGGTGCGCGTGTAGGCGCCGGTCATCAGGTTTTCTTCGATGGTCAGGTGCGCGAAGCAGTGGCGGCCTTCCATCACCTGGATCAGCCCTCGCCTCACAAGCTCGGCCGGCGACAGCGCCTCGATGCGCTCGCCGCGCAACTCGATGGTGCCCTTGGTGACGGCGCCGCGTTCGCCCGCGAGCAGGTTGCTGACTGCGCGCAGCGTGGTCGTCTTGCCCGCGCCGTTGCCGCCGAGCAGCGCCACGATGCCGCCGTCGGGCACGGTCAGCGACACGCCCTTGAGCACGAGGATCACGTGGTTGTAGATGACCTCGATGCCGTTGACGTTGAGAAGGATGTTGGATTCGCTCATGGTGTGGTCCGAAGCATTCGAAAGAACAACGACAGCGCTGTTCTTTCGAATGGCGGCTCTCGCGAGCCGCCACGGCTCAGCGCATCAAGAGCTGCAGTCCGCCGCATCGCGGCGCGTCAGCTTCTTTTCTCCGGCGTACTTCTCGGCCGAAGCCTTCACCATCGGCTTGATGATCTGCTCGTCGGCCTGGTACCAGTCGGACATGCCGCCCCACTTGGCACCGTCCCAGGTATGGACGCGCGCCCAGGTCGAGCCCATGTGGTCCTGGCACGAGGTGCTCACCGGGCGCATCACGCCCGAGAAGCCCAGCGCGTCGAGCTTCTTCTGGTCGAGCGCGAGGTTTTCCATGCCCCAGCGCACCTGCTCGCCGGTCATGACCTTGCCTTTGCCGAAGCGCTCCTGCGCGCGCCTCACGGCCTCGACGCCGAGCATCTGGATGATCACGCCGCGCGTGTAGAGCACCGAGCCCACTTCTTCCTTCGGCCCTGTGCCCTGACCCTTGTCGTGCACCTGCTTCAGGATGTCCTGGATCACCTTGGGTTGCGTGCCCGAGGTGTTGAGCGCCAGCGCGTTGTAGCCCTTGGCGTTGGCGCCCACGTCCTTCACGTCGGGCTCGGCGCCGGCCCACCACACGCCGTACATCTTCTCGCGCGGGTAGCCGGTGGCCACGGCTTCCTTCAGCGCGGTGGAGTTCATCACGCCCCAGCCCCACAGCAGCACGTAGTCGGGCCGCTGCTGGCGCACCTGCAGCCAGGCCGACTTCTGCTCCACGCCGGGCGCCGTCACCGGGATCAGCGAGAGCTCGAAGCCGTTCTGCTTGGCGCGCTCCTGCAGCAGCGGAATAGGCTCCTTGCCGAACGGCGAGTCGTGGTACACGAGGGTGATCTTCTTGCCCTTGAGCTTGTCCATGCCGCCTTCCTTCTTCCCGATGTGCTGGATCAGGATGTCGGCCGCGGTCCAGTAGGAGCCCATCAGCGGGAAGTTCCACTTGAACACGCTGCCGTCCTGCGAGGCCGAGAGGCCGTAGCCCAGCGTGATGAGCGGGATCTTGTCGGTCGGCACCTTGTCGGTCAGCGCGAAGGTGATTCCGGTGGCCTGCGGGTCGAACAGCGCCACGCCGGGGTGGCTCTTCAGGCGCTCGTAGCACTCCACGCCCTTGTCGGTGGCGTAGCCGGTCTCGCACTCTTCGTACGCGATCTTCACGCCGTTGATGCCGCCGGTGGCATTGATGTACTTGATGTAGTCCTGCTTGCCGTTGGCCCAGGGCGTGCCGTTGGGCGCGTAGGGGCCGGTGCGGTACACCAGCAGCGGGAAGAACTGCTCCTTGGCCTGCGCCTGCGCGATCGATGGCGCGAGCAAGGCGCCGAGGGTGCTGGCCACCAGGGCGGCGGTCAGAGCGAGCGATTTCAGTTTCATGCCTGTCTCCTTATGTGGGCACCTCGGTGCCGGGTTTTTACGTGCGAACGGGAATTCAGTGAGGGAAGGGCCAGAGCCGCAATTTCTCCTTGGCCGTGGACCACAGCCGCGCGAGGCCGTGTGGCTCCACGATCAGGAAGAACACGATCAGCGCGCCGAAGATCATGGTCTCCAGGTGCGAGGCCAGCGCGGTGGAAATCGAGAAGCCCAGCCACCCCGGCAACTGGTTCAGGAAGAGCGGCAGCAGCACGATGAAGGCGGCGCCGAAGAAGCTGCCCATGATCGAGCCGAGCCCGCCGATGATCACCATGAACAGCAGCTGGAACGAGCGGTCGATGCTGAACGCCGCCGGCTCCCACGCGCCCAGGTGCACGAAGCCCCACAGTGCGCCGGCCACGCCGACGATGAAGCTGCTCACCGCAAAGGCCGTGAGCTTGGCGTACACCGGGCGGATGCCGATCACCGCGGCCGCCACGTCCATGTCGCGCATCGCCATCCATTCGCGGCCGATGGCACTGCGCACCAGGTTCTTTGCGAGCAGCGCGAACACCGCCACGAAGATCAGGCAGAACAGGTACTTCTGCACCGGCGACTCGATGGGCACGCCGAACACGTTGAGCCCCGCCACGCTCACCGAGCCCGAAGAAGAATTGTTGGTGAACCACTGGATGCGCAGGAACGCCCAGTCGGTGAAGAACTGCGCGGCCAGCGTGGCCACTGCAAGGTACAGGCCCTTGATGCGCAGGCTGGGAATGCCGAACAGCACGCCGATCACCGTCGCGCACAGGCCGCCCAGCAGCAGCGAGGCAATGAGCGGCATGCCGTCGATGCGCACCTGGAAGTTGTAGGCCGCGTACGCGCCCACCGCCATGAAGGCGCCGGTGCCCAGCGAGATCTGGCCGCAGTAGCCCACGAGGATGTTGAGGCCCAGCGCCGCGAGCGACAGGATCAGGAAGGGCGTGAGGATCGCGCGCATCCAGTAGTCGGACACGCCGAGCGGCACCACGACGAAAGCCACGAGGAGCAGAACGAGGATCGCGAGGCGGTCCTGCGCGATCGGAAAGATCTGCTGGTCGGCGCGGTAGCTCGACTTGAACTGGCCGTTTTCTCTGTAGAACATTTTTTCAGACCCGATCGATGATCTTTTCGCCGAACAGGCCTTGCGGGCGAACCAGCAAGAAAACCAATGCCAGCACGTAGGCAAACCAGATCTCGATACCGCCGCCGAGCATCGGGCCGAGATAGATTTCGGACAGCTTCTCGCCCACGCCAATCAGCAGGCCGCCGATGATGGCGCCCGGGATTGAGGTGAGCCCGCCGAGGATCACCACCGGCAGCGCCTTCAGCGCCACCAGCGACAGCGAGAACTGCACGCCCAGCTTGGAGCCCCAGATGATCCCAGCCACCAGTGCCGAGAATCCGGCCACCGACCACACGATCACCCAGATGCGCTTGAGCGGAATGCCGATCGACTGCGCCGCCTGGTGATCGTCGGCCACCGCGCGCAGGGCGCGGCCCGTGGCCGTCTTCTGGAAAAAGATCGCGAGCACCACCACGAGGCCGGCCGCCACCAGCGCGGCGATCAGGTCTTCCTGGCTCAGCAGCAGCCCGCCCTGGAAGGTGCCTTCGAGCACCATCAGCGGCTCCTTGGGCATGCCCACGTCGATCTTGTAGATGTCGTTGCCGAAGATCGTCTGGCCCACGCCGTCGAGAAAGTAGGCGATGCCCAGCGTGGCCATCAGCAGCGTGATGCCTTCCTGGTTCACCAGCTTGCTGAGCGCGAGCCGCTCGATGAGCCACGCCACCACCACCATCACCGCCATGGCGGCGACAAAGGCCAGGATGTTCGCGAGGATCTGGTTCTCGAAGCCGAACCACTGCGGGAACCACTCCGAGAAGCGCGCCATGGCCAGCGCCGCGAACAGCACCATCGCGCCTTGTGCAAAGTTGAAGACGCCCGAGGCCTTGTAGATCAGCACGAAGCCGATGGCGATCAGCGAATAGAGCATGCCGACCATGAGGCCGCCGAAGAGGGTTTCGAGGAAAAAGCCCATGGTCAGTTTCTTTCTTCCTCTCCCGCTTGCGGGAGAGGGTTGGGGTGAGGGCAAGCGGCGTTGGAAAATCCGCTGGAGGTAATGAGGCCGTCGGCCCTCACCCCAGTCCTCTCCCGCAAGCGGGAGAGGGGGCAAGACGGGAGGCAGTTGTGCGGCGTCATCTCAGTGCTCCACACCCAGATACGCCCGAATAACGTCCTCGTTGTTCCGCACTTCATCCGGCGTCCCGTCGCCGATCTTCTTGCCGTAGTCCAGCACCACGACGCGGTCGGAGATGTCCATCACCACGCCCATGTCGTGCTCGATCAGCACGATGGTCGCGCCGAACTCGTCGTTCACGTCGAGGATGAAGCGGCTCATGTCCTGCTTCTCTTCCACATTCATGCCGGCCATCGGCTCGTCGAGCAGCAGCACCTGCGGTTCCATCGCGAGCGCGCGGCCCAGGTCGACGCGCTTCTGCAGGCCGTAGGGCAGGCGGCCCACGGGCGTCTTGCGGTGCGCCTGGATCTCGAGGAAGTCGATGATGTGTTCGACGAACTCGCGATGCCGCAGCTCCTCGCGTTCGGCCGGGCCCCAGCGCAGCGCCTGCGCGAGCAGGCCGCTCTTCATCTTGAGGTTGCGCCCCGTCATGATGTTGTCGAGCACGCTCATGCCCTTGAACAGCGCCAGGTTCTGGAAGGTGCGCGCCACGCCCATCTCGGCCACCTGGCGCGAGTTCATGTGCTTGAAGGTCTGGCCGCGGAAGGTGATGGAGCCCTGCTGCGGCCAGTACACGCCGTTGATGCAGTTCAGCATCGAACTCTTGCCCGCGCCGTTCGGCCCGATGATGGCCCGCACTTCATGCTCGCGCACGTTGAAGCTGATGTCCGTCAGTGCCTTCACGCCGCCGAAGCTCAAGCTGATGTTCTGGACGTCGAGGATGACGTCGCCGGTTTTCCGGTTGCTCATTCGATGACCTCCGCGCTGCGCGCTGCGGTATTCGCCTTGGGGACGGTCCGGCGGCTCATGCGGCGGCCTTCACGATGGGAAACGTCTTCGCCTCGACGATCTTCAGCGTGGCACTCACCGCGCCCGTGCGCCCGTCCTCGAACTTGACCTGCGTCTCGATGAACTGCTCGGTTCTGCCGCCGTAGAGCGCACTGACCAGCACCGCGTATTTCTCGGCGATGAAGCCGCGGCGCACCTTGCGCGTGCGGGTCAGTTCGTCGTCGTCGGGGTCGAGTTCCTTGTGCAGCACGAGGAAGCGCGCGATCTGCGTCTCGCCCATGCCGTCCTCGGCCGCGAGGTCGGCGTTGACCTTGGCGATGCATTCGGCAATCAGCGTCAGCACCTCGGGCTTGCCGGCCAGGTCGACATAGCCGCCATAGGCCAGGCCGCGGCGTTCGGCCCAGTTGCCCACGGCCTCGAAGTCGATGTTGATGAAGGCGCAGACCTCGTCGCGGCCGTTGCCGAAGCACACGGCTTCCTTGATCTGCGGGAAGAACTTGAGCTTGTTCTCGATGTAGTTGGGCGCAAAGATGGCGCCGCTCACGAGCCGGCCCACGTCCTTTGCGCGGTCGATGATACGCAGGTGGCCTTCGCTGTCGAGCACGCCCGCGTCGCCGGTGTGGAAGTAGCCGTTGGCATCGAGCACCTCGGCGGTGGCGTCGGGGCGCTTGTAGTACTCCTTGAGCACCGACACGCCGCGCACCAGTACCTCGCCGTCGTCGGCGATCTTCAGCTCGATACCCGGCGCGGCGGTGCCCACCGTCTGCAGCTTGACCTTGCCGTCCTGCTGCAGGCACACGTAGGCGCAGGTCTCGGTCTGGCCGTAGAACTGCTTGAGGTTGACGCCGATGGAGCGGTAGAAACGGAACAGGTCGGGCCCGATGGCCGCGCCGGCCGTGTAGGCCACGCGGATGCGGCTCATGCCCAGCACGTTGCGCAGCGGGCCATAGATCAGCAGGTTGCCCAGGCCGTACATCAGCCGGTCGCCGGAGCCCACGGGCGCGCCGTTCAGGATGTCGGCACCCACGCGCTGCGCCAGTGCCATGAACTTCGCATACAGCCAGCGCTTGGGCGCCGCCGCGTCTTCCATGCGGATCGACACGGCCGTGAGCAGGCCTTCGAAGGTGCGCGGCGGGCCGAAGTAGTAGCTCGGGCCGATCTCGCGCATGTCGTTCATCACCGTCTCGGCCGACTCGGGGCAGTTGAGCGTGAAGCCGCCCACCAGCCATTGCGCGACGGAGAACAGGTGGTCGCCCACCCACGCCATCGGCAGGTAGCTCATGATGTTGTCGCCGGGGCCGAGCTTGTCGGTCTCCACGCCGCCGCGCCCCGCCGCGATGAAGCTCGCATGCGTCTGGCACACGCCCTTGGGACGGCCGGTGGTGCCCGAGGTGTAGAGGATGACGCCGACGTCGGTGGCTTCGCCGCTGGCCACCGCACGGTCGTAGTAGCCCAGGTTGGCCTTGTCGAACTCGCGGCCCAGCGCGCGCAGCTGCTCGTAGCTCATCAGCCCGGGCTGGTCGTAATGGCGCAGGCCCTTGGGGTCGTCGTAGATGATGTGGCGGATGCCGTGCTGCTGGTCTTTTTGCAGCTCGCGGCACTCGAGCAGCTTGTCGACCTGTTCCTGGTCTTCGACGATCACGAACTCCACGGCCGCGTCCTGCAGCATGAAGACCATCTCGCTCGCCACCGCGTCCTGGTACAGCGGCACCGGCACGCCGCGCAGGCTTTGCGCGGCGATCACCGCCATGTACAGGTGTGGCCGGTTGGCGCCAACGATGGCGAGGTTGTCGAAAGCCTTGAAGCCCAGGCTCGCGAGGCCGCAGGCCATTTCGCGCACCTCCTGCGCCACGGCGTTCCAGGTCCAGGTTTGCCAGATGCCGAGGTCCTTCTCGCGCACGGCGGGCGCCTCGGGTTGGGCCTCGGCATGCGCGAGCAGCAGACGGGGGAAGGTGGGGGCGGTTGTTTGCACAGTGGGCGGATCGTAGGTCTCACTTTGACGCCCGGTTGTCATTCCAACGACAATCCTAGGGACACTACTCCCCGGAGTTTCCCGATGCCTCGCGGCGACCTCAACCACAACAACGTGCTCGTCGGTTCGATCAAGGACCGCGTGCGCCCCCCCAGCGGCGCCGAACTCGGCGGCATCCCGTGGCTGCCCACGCTCACGCCCGCCGAGCGCCGCCGCGCCGAGACCACGCTGGTGGTCGGCGAGGCCGAGCCAGGCGACCTCGTGTGCCGCGTCGGGCGCTCGCCCACCTACTGGTTCGGCGTGCTCGAGGGCCTGCTCAAGATGAGCAACGACAACGCCGATGGCGGCTCGGTCACCTACACCGGCGTGCCGCCCGGCGGCTGGTTCGGCGAAGGCACGGTGATGAAGCGCGAGCCCTACCGCTACAACATCCAGGCGCTGCGGCGCAGCCTGGTGGCGGGGCTGCCGATCGAGAGCTTCCACTGGCTGCTCGACCACTCCATCGGCTTCAACCGCTTCGTGATGAACCAGCTCAACGAGCGGCTCGGCCAGTTCATCGCGGCGCTGGAGATCGACCGCCTCAACAACCCCGACGCGCGTGTGGCGCGCAACCTCGTTTCGCTGTTCAACCCGGTGCTGTACCCGGGCGTGGGCGAAGTCCTGCGCATCACGCAGCAGGAGTTGGCCTACCTCGTCGGCCTGTCGCGCCAGCGTGTGAACGAGGCGCTGAACGGCCTGTCGGCGCAGGGGTTGATCCGCGTGGAGTACGGTGGCCTGCGCGTGCTCGACCTGCCCGGGTTGCGCGCGACCGCGATGTCGAACAAGAAGAACCTGCCAACGCCAACGGAAACCCCATGACCCTGACCGACAAGCTCCAGATCGTGCCCGCGAACGCGCAGGCCGGCTTCGTTCCACCGCCCGAGGCGCCGAAGGCCAAGTCCGCAGAGGCCGGCCCGACGCTGGAAGAAGCCATCGAACGCAACGAGCAGTTGACCGAGAAGATCGACGCGCTCAACGCGGTGCTGGCCAAGCCGCTCAACGAGATCCTGGCCGACCGCGAGAAAGCCGACGAAGCCGCGCTTGCATGGGACCGCTTCGGCGCGATGTGGATGCTCTCGCAGCGCGCCATGCGGCGCGTGGCGCTCGACCTCGCTGCGCAGCTCGGCGTGAGCGAGGAGGAAGTCGTCGCGCGGGCGATGACCAACGCCAACGCGGTGCTCAATGGCGCGGACGAAGTCGATCTCGGTGGCAGCGTCGCCCCCGCGCAGCTGCAGCACATCGCCCGCCACCGCAACTTCCTGCGCAAGCAATTCAAGTGAACAGGTAAACCCAAGTCCCTTTAATCTTCTTGCCTTCGCTTCAGAAAGACGTTTCCCGATGACCGCTTCTCACCTCACCCTCATCACCGGCGCTTCGCGCGGCCTGGGCCGTGCCATGGCCGAACAGCTGCTGCAGGCCGGCCACGTGGTGCTCGGCATTTCGCGCAAGCAGGACGCGCAACTGGCCGAGGCCGCCAAGGCTGCCGGCGCCGAACTTGTGCAATGGGAGCAGGACCTGTCCGACCCGGTCGCCGCGGCAGCCCGCGTATCGGCCTGGCTCAAGACCGTCGATGCCCAACGCTTCGACAGCGTCACGCTCATCAACAACGCCGGCACCGTCGGCAACCCCGCGCCGCTGTCGCGTGCGGTGGAGTCCGAGTTGTCGCTGGCCCTGCGCATCGGCCTCGAAGCGCCGATGCTGCTCACGGCCGCTTTCCTCGGCGCCACCCGCGAGTGGCGCGGCGCGCGCAAGGTGCTGAACATCTCGTCGGGCCTGGGCCGCAACGCCATGGGCAGCCAGGCGCCTTATTGCGCGTCCAAGGCCGGCATGGACCATTTCTCGCGCGCCGTGGCGCTCGAAGAAGCGAATGCGCCGAACGGTGCGCGCATCGTCTCGCTCGCGCCCGGCGTGATCGACACCGACATGCAGGTGCAGCTGCGCGGCGCTTCGGCCGAGAAGTTCCCCGACCGCACGCGCTTCGAGAAGATGAAGAACGAAGGCATGCTCGACAGCCCCGCCACGGCGGCCGCCAAGGTGCTGAAGTACCTGGCCCGAGCGGACTTCGGTACGAACCCCGTGGCCGACGTGCGCGACCCGGCCTGAAACCACAGGACGAACACACCATGGCCACCGCCAAGTCGATCGACACCAACGACTACAAGCTCTTTCCGTCGCCGCGGAACGTACACCGCATCATCTTCGAACACCAGGTCTTCGTGCCGTACCCGTACGCGCTGATCGTGATGGACGAGTTCTACTTCAAGGGCCGCTACAGCCTGTTCTCGGCCTGCAGGATGAGCGACGGGAAGATGGGGCAGGTGGCGACGTTCGAGCTGGAAACGGACGTCGACATCTTCAACACGAAGTTCGTGCCGGACTGAGCGCGGGTATTTGAATTTCTCCCTCCCCTTCCGGGGGAGGGCCGGGGTGGGGGCAAGCGGCCGTCAAGTCCACGCCGCCTCGAATGCGGGAGCCGCCCCCATCCCAACCTTCCCCCAGCGGGGGAAGGAGCAAGACAGACTCACTGCATCGCGAACCGATCACGCTGCGCCTGCGCGCATTCACCCATCACGCTCAACGCCCGTTCCACCGCAGGCGTCCCCATCACGAACGGATTGGCCTGCGCCGCCGGCTGCTGGCGCAGCGCCGCCAGCTTGGCTTGCGAGCCGTCGACGTTCGAGTGGTTCGACAGCATCACGTCGATCTTCTGGGCCGACACCACCGTGCCCATGCGCCGCGTGGAGTCGATATAGCTGTCCAGGCGCGGCACGTCCTTGCCGAAGTTGAAGCTCGTGCCTCCCCAGAGCATGGCGCGATGTTTCTGGCCACCGGAGCCCACGTCGAAAACCGGCGAGATGGTGCCCATGGTGTGGCCGGGCGTGACGTACAAGGTGAGGGTGGTGTCGCCCAGGGTGAGGCGGTCGCCATCCTTCACCGAAATGTCCCGCTTGGGCGGCGCGCCCCAGATCGGCGTGGCGAACTCCAGCTTCGTCTCGGTCATCGTCCAGTCGGTGTCGCTCATGACCACGCGCGCGCGGTATTTCTGCGCGAGATACGGCGCGCCGCCGTAGTGGTCGCCGTGCCCGTGCGTGACCAGCACGTACTTGATCTGCGTCGGGTCGAGGCCGAGCTTGCGCATGCCGCCCTCGATCAGCGCGGAGGCCTCCACCTGGTTGTTCAGCGCATCGATCAGGATGATGCCGTCGGAGGTCTTGATGGCCCACGCGCTGACCCAGTCGGCGCCCACGAAGTAGAGGTTGTCGAAGGCTTTGCCCGGCGGTGGTGCCGGCTTGTTGATGAGTGCGTTGAGGCCGCTGTCCAGTTCGGCCTGCTGCGGCCGCGTGGCAGGAGCTGGCTTGCACAGCATGAGCAGGGCGCCGAGGTCGCTGCCCGCGGATCTGGTGGCCGCCGCGACGTGGGCGGCGACTGTGGCGTCGGAGGGTTGCTGCGCGGGTGTCTGTGCGCAGCCCTGGACGAGGGCGGCGACCGCTGCCAGGGCGGCCGTCTTCAGGGGAAGCGAAGGAACCATCGGTGTCTCCATGCCGTCGATGCGGCTTGTTCTGGAGACACCATTCTGCGACTCGTGGGCTTATTCGATTGTCGCGCCCGAGGCTTGCACGATGCCCTTCCACTTCTCGTAGTCGGTCTTCAGCAGCGCGCCGAACTGCTCGGGCGTCATGCTCTCGGGCTCAGCGCCCTGGGCGATGATGGCGGCCTTCATTTCAGGCGTGGCCAGCAGCTTGTTGACCTGGGCGTTGAGCGTGGCGACGATGTCCTTCGGCGTGCCCGCCGGCACGAACAGGCCATACCAGGTGCTCACGTCGAAGCCCTTGTAGCCGAGCTCGGCCACGGTGGGCGTGTCGGGCAGCGAGGTGCTGCGCCTGGCCGAGGTCACGGCCAGCGGGCGCAGCTTGCCCGCCTTGATCTGCGCCAGCGCAGAAGGCACCGACGACACCATCAGGTCGACGTTGCCCGCGAGCACGTCCATCATGGCCGCGTTGGAGCCCTTGTAGGGCACGTGGCGCATCTTGATCTTGGCGGCGCCGTTGAAGATCTCGCCGGCCAGGTGGATGGTGGTGCCGTTGCCGGGCGAGCCGTAGGTGATGGTGTCGGGCGCGGCGCGCGCGGCAGTCACCACGTCGTTCAGCGTCTTGAACTTCGAGTTGGCCTGCGTGACGATCACCACCGGCGTGTAGGCCACGTGGGCGACCGCGGTCAGGTCCTTCACCGGGTTGTAGCTCAGGTTCTTGTAGAGCCAGGGCGCGACGACCATGTTGTCCTTCTGGCCCATCACGATGTCGTAGCCCGTGGGCGCGGCGCGCGCGGCCTCGGCAATGCCGATGGTGCCGCCGGCACCCGCACGGTTGTCGGGCACCACGGTCCAGTGGTTCGCCTCGGTGAGCTTCTGGGCGACGAGGCGCGCCAGGATGTCGGTGCCGCCGCCGGGCGGGAAGGGCACGACCATGCGCACGGGCTTGGCGGGATAGCTTTGTGCTTGTGCGGCGGCCGTGAAAGCCAGCGGGAGGGCCAGCGCAATGGCCAGCGTGCCGAAGTGTCTGCGGATCATGGGTTGTCTCTTTGTCGAGGTCGTTTCGGGGTTGCAGGCTTTGTCGTCGTCACTGCACCGGGGGTGCAGTGTGCCGGAAGCCGCATAAGAAGGAATTCTTCATTCGCGATGGGGCTCGTATCGGCTTGCGGTGAGCTATTTTCCGATGCCTTGACAGGGCCTCGCCCGATGCGAATACTGCACCGCATGGTTGAGTATTTTTGGCTCGCCTGGCGCGCTTCGACAGTTCGCCTGGCTTCGAAGGAGACTCGCATGCTCGGACACATCAACGCCGTGGCCAACCTCGCGGTCAAGGACCTCGCCGTGGCCCGCCGCTTCTACGAAGACACGCTGGGCCTGTCGCAGGTCGATGCGGAGGGCGACGAAGTGATCGTCTATCGCAGCGGCAGCACGCGCATCAACGTGTACCGCTCCCAGTTCGCGGGCACCAACCAGGCCACGGCCGTGACCTGGCAGGTCGGCGACGACATCGGGCGCATCGCCGCCGCGCTGAAGGACCGGGGCGTGCGCTTCGAGCACTACGACATGCCCGGCACGACGCTCGAGGGCGACCTTCACGTCATGGGCGGCATGAAGGTCGCGTGGTTCAAGGACCCGGACGGGAACATCCTGAACCTCATCAACGGCTGAACTTTCAGCCGAAGTTCTTCGCCGCGAAGTCCCAGTTCGCCAGCTTGGCCAGGAAGGTCTCGACGAACTTCGGGCGCAGGTTGCGATAGTCGATGTAGTAGGCATGTTCCCAGACGTCCACGGTCAGCACCGGGGTGTCTGCGGTCGTCAACGGCGTGCCGGCCGCGCCCATGTTCACGATGTCCACCGAGCCGTCGGCCTTCTTCACCAGCCAGGTCCAGCCCGAGCCGAAGTTGCCCACGGCCGACTTCACGAAGGCTTCCTTGAACGCGTCGTAGTTGCCCCACTTGGCGTCGATGGCCTTGGCCAGGGCGCCGGTCGGAGCGCCGCCGCCCTGGGGCTTCATGCAGTTCCAGAAGAAGGTGTGGTTCCAGATCTGGGCGGCGTTGTTGTAGATGCCGCCGCTGGATTTCTTGACGATCTCCTCGAGCGTCTGCAGTTCCAGAAGAAGGTGTGGTTCCAGATCTGGGCGGCGTTGTTGTAGATGCCGCCGCTGGATTTCTTGACGATCTCCTCGAGCGTCATCGATTCGAACTCGGTGCCCTTCTGCAGGTTGTTGAGGTTCACCACGTAGGCGTTGTGGTGCTTGCCGTAGTGGTACTCGAGGGTTTCCTGCGAGTACTCGGGCGCCAGCGCGTCGAGGGCGTAGGGCAGGGGTGGGAGCTTGTGTTCCATCGTGGTTTCCTTGTGGCTGTTGAAAAAAGATTCAGGCATTCGCCCTGGGTTCGACCCGGTAGGCGCATCTTCTGGCGCCTGCCAGCACATGTTCGACGCGGCTGACGGCCACATGGGGCCCCAGCACTTCGTTGAACAACTGCAGTTCACTGCGGCAAAAGCCCGTGCAGGCCCGCGCCGCGGTGCAGATGGGACAGTGGTTCTCGATGAACAGAAAGCCGTCGCTCGGGCTCTGTTCGTCGGGCCGGAACTCGGCCATGTAGCCTTCGCGGTTGCGAATTTCGGCGAGCCGCGCCAGCCGCGACTCGAGGCTGCGCGCGCCGCGCATGGCTTCGGCGTAGTTGGCGCGCATGGTTGCCTCGCGCGCTGCGATGAGCTGGTCCATGCCTTTCTCACCGAACACGCTGATGACGGCGCTGATCATCTGCACCGTCATCTCGGCATGCGTATCGGGAAAGCGCTTGTGGCCCTCGCCCGTGAGCCGCCAGATCTGCGTGGGCCGGCCGCGGCCGCTGGAGCGGCTCTCGGCGTCGACCCATCCCTCGGCCTGCAGCTTGGCCATCTGCTGGCGCACCGCCTCCACCGTGACGTTCAGGACCTTGGCAATGTCGGGAATGCCGAGCGCACCACGCGTCTTGAGCGTGGAGAGGATGCGGTCTGCCGGCTGGTGCGGCATGGGTGCGGGCCCGGCGACGGAGGCTGGCATGAGATTAATCAAAGTGGTCATTTTGATTATTAAGTGGCACGGCGCCGCTGTCGAGGCTGGAAGCAAATGACCCCAAGCCACGCAGGGCAGTGTGCTTTTACGCTTTCTTTATGCGCCGCCGCTGACTCTGTTCCCCGTTTTTACGCACTGCTGCCGAGACTGAAGGCCTTGTGTTTCGTTCCAGGAGCAATTGAATGGACATCGTCTGGATGGGCGCCTTGCTGGCGCTGTGGGCCGTGGTGGGGGCCATGGTGGTCGGGCTGGACAGGCTCGACGCACCGAAGCCATCGAACAAGACCGACGGAGCGTCATCGTGATCGGCCTCGAAGTTCTCTATGGCTTCGGCGCGTTGATCGCCGTGGTTCTCTTCGCCTACCTCGTGTTCGCGCTGATCTGCGCGGAGGAATTCTGAAATGACTTCCTCCGCCTGGGGCCTGCTGGCCCTTTTCCTTGTCTTGGTGGGCGTGCTGTCCTGGCCCGTCGGCAAGTTCCTCGCCGCGCTGTGCAACGAGCGCCTGCCGCGCTGGATGCTGCGCGTCGAGGCGCCGCTCTACAAGCTCGCGGGCACCAAGCCCGCTCAGTCGATGCACTGGCTGCGCTACGCGCTCGCGCTGCTGGCCTTCAATGCAATCGGCGCGATCTTTCTCTATGCGCTGCAGCGCCTGCAGGGCTGGCTGCCGCTCAACCCCGCGGGCATGGCGGCCGTGTCGCCCGACTCGGCCTTCAACACCGCGGTGAGCTTCGTCTCCAACACCAACTGGCAGGGCTATGCGGGCGAGTCGACCATGAGCTACCTGACGCAGATGCTCGGGCTCACGGTGCAGAACTTCTTCTCGGCCGCCACCGGCATCGCGGTGGCCTTCGCGCTGGTGCGCGGCTTTGCGCGCCGTGGGGATGGCAAGGGGCTCGTGGGCAACTTCTGGGCCGACATCACGCGCATCACGCTGTGGGTGCTGGTGCCGATCTCGTTCGTCATCGCCATGGTCTTCGCGGGCCAGGGCGTGATCCAGAACTTCGACGTCTACAAGACCGTGAACACGGTCGAGGCCACCGCCTTCCAGCAGCCGAAGAACGGCGCCGACGGCCAGCCGCTGAAGGACGACAAGGGCCAGCCGGTGATGGAAGGCGCCACCACCAGCACCCAGACGCTCGCGATGGGCCCGGTCGCTTCGCAGGAGGCCATCAAGATGCTCGGCACCAACGGCGGCGGCTTCTTCAACGCGAACTCGGCGCATCCGTACGAGAACCCGACCGCGCTGGCGAACCTGCTGCAGATGATCGCGATCTTCCTGATCCCGGCCGCGCTGTGCTTCACCCTCGGCCATGTGGTCGGCGACATGCGCCAGGGCTGGGCCGTGCTCGCCGCGATGACGGTCATGTTCGTCATTGCCGTGGTGGCCATCACGCACGCCGAGCAGGCCGGCAATCCGCTGCTGGCTTCGCTCGGCGTCGATCAGGTGCCGGGCGCCCTGCAGGCCGGCGGCAACATGGAAGGCAAGGAAGTCCGCTTCGGCATCGATGCCTCCTCGCTCTTCGCAGCCATCACCACGGCCGCCTCATGCGGCGCGGTCAATGGCATGCACGACTCGCTCACCCCGCTCGGCGGCATGGTGCCCATGGTGCTCATGCAACTCGGCGAGGTGGTGTTCGGCGGCGTTGGCAGCGGCCTTTACGGCATGCTGATCTTCGCGATGCTCGCGGTGTTCATCGCCGGGCTGATGATCGGCCGCACGCCCGAGTACCTCGGCAAGAAGATCGAGGTGCGCGAGATGAAGCTGATCTCCATCGCCATCCTGGTCACGCCGATCCTGGTGCTGGCCGGTACGGCGGTAGCGGTGATCGCGACCGCCGGCAAGGCCGGCATCGCGAATCCGGGCGCGCACGGCTTCTCGGAAATCCTGTACGCGCTGAGCTCGGCCGCCAACAACAACGGCAGCGCCTTTGCGGGCCTGTCGGCCAACACGCCCTTCTACAACGGCCTGCTCGCGCTCGCCATGTGGCTCGGCCGCTTCGCGATGATCGTGCCGGTGCTCGCCGTGGCCGGCGCGCTCGCGGCCAAGAAGCGCCTGCCCGTCACCAGCGGCACGCTGCCCACGCACGGCCCGCTGTTCGTCTCGCTGCTGATCGGCACCGTGCTGCTGGTCGGCCTGCTCAACTACGTGCCGGCGTTGGCTCTAGGTCCGATCGTCGAACACCTCGTGCTCTGGAAATAAGAAGGTGCGCACCATGATTGCCAACACAAAAAACTCTCTCTCGCTGTTCGATGCAGCGCTGGTCAAGCCCGCCTTGTGGGGCGCCTTCGCCAAGCTCAACCCGCGCACCCAGTGGCGCAACCCGGTGATGTTCATCGTCTACATCGGGAGCATCCTGACCACGCTGCTCTGGCTCCATGCGCTGAGCTTCCCCGGCGACACCGGCATGAAGCCCGCCTTCGTGTTGGCCATCACCGTGTGGCTGTGGTTCACCGTGCTGTTTGCGAACTTCGCCGAAGCACTGGCCGAAGGCCGCAGCAAGGCGCAGGCCGCCTCGTTGCGCGGCTTGCGCAAGGACACCTGGGCCAAGAAGCTGCATGAGCCGCACCACGGCGCACAGTGGCTACCGGAGCAGGCGCCCAACCTGCGCAAGGGCGACGTGGTGCTGGTCGAGACCGGCGACGTGATCCCGCTGGACGGCGAGGTGATCGAAGGCGTGGCCTCGGTCGACGAGAGCGCCATCACCGGCGAATCGGCGCCGGTGGTGCGCGAGTCGGGCGGCGACTTCTCGGCCGTGACCGGCGGCACCCGCGTGCTGTCCGACTGGCTGGTGGTGCGCGTGTCGGTGAACCCGGGCGAGTCCTTCCTCGACCGCATGATCGGCATGGTCGAAGCGGCCAAGCGCCAGAAGACGCCCAACGAGATCGCGCTGACCATCCTGCTGGTGGCGCTCACCCTCGTGTTCCTGATGGTCACCGTCACGCTGCTGCCGTTCTCGGTGTTCAGCGTGGAGGCCACCGGTGCGGGCACCGTGGTGTCGCTCACCGCGCTGGTCGCGCTGCTGGTGTGCCTGATCCCGACCACCATCGGCGGCCTGCTGTCGGCCGTGGGCGTGGCCGGCATGAGCCGCATGATGCAGGCCAACGTGATCGCCACCTCGGGCCGCGCGGTGGAAGCGGCCGGCGACGTCGACGTGCTGCTGCTCGACAAGACCGGCACCATCACGCACGGCAACCGCCAGGCCACGTCGTTCCTGCCGGCGCCGGGCATTCCGAAGGCACGCCTGGCGCGCGCTGCGATGTTCGCCTCGCTCGCCGACGAAACGCCCGAAGGCCGCAGCATCGTCGAGCTGGCCCGCCGCGACGGGCTGGATGCCACCGCAGTCGAAGGCACGCACTTCGTTCCCTTTACTGCGCAGACCCGCATGAGCGGCGTCGACCTGCCGGCCGCGCCCAACAGCCTGGACACCGAAGCCATCCTGCTGCGCAAGGGCGCAGTCGATGCGGTGCGCCGCCACGTCGAAGCGCTTGGCGGCAGCATGGCACCCGAGGTGCTGCGTGCGGCCGAGGAAGCGGCGCGCCGCGGCAGCACGCCGCTGGCCGTGGCCGAGGGCAGCCGCGTGCTCGGCGTGGTCGAACTCAAGGACATCGTCAAGACCGGCATCAAGGAGCGCTTCGCGGAGCTGCGTCGCATGGGCATCAAGACCGTGATGATCACGGGCGACAACAAGCTCACGGCGGCGGCCATCGCCGCCGAAGCGGGCGTCGACGACTTCCTCGCCGAAGCCACGCCCGAGGACAAGCTCGCGCTCATCCGCAAGTACCAGTCCGAAGGCCGCCTGGTCGCGATGACCGGCGACGGCACCAACGATGCGCCCGCACTCGCGCAGGCCGACGTGGCCGTGGCCATGGGCAGCGGCACGCAGGCCGCGAAGGAGGCCGGCAACATGGTCGACCTCGACTCCAATCCGACCAAGCTGCTCGAAGTGGTGGAGACCGGCAAGGCGCTGCTGATGACGCGCGGCTCGCTCACCACCTTCTCGATCGCGAACGACGTGGCGAAGTACTTCGCGATCATTCCGGCGATCTTCGTCTCGACGTATCCACAGCTCGGTGCGCTCAACGTGATGCGGCTCGCGAGCCCGTCGTCGGCGATCCTGTCGGCGGTGGTCTTCAACGCGCTGGTCATCGTGTTCCTGATTCCGCTGGCGCTGAAGGGCGTGCGCTACCGGCCCGTGGGCGCCGCCGCGCTGCTGCGCCGCAACCTTGCCATCTACGGGCTGGGCGGCCTGCTGATTCCCTTCATCGGCATCAAGCTGATCGACTGGCTGCTGGTTGCAGTCCACCTGGTCTGAGGAGTTCTTCATCATGGAAAACAACAACGGCGGCATCGTCCGCCCCGCGCTCGTGCTCTTCGTGCTGCTGAGCGCGCTCACCGGCTTGATCTATCCGATGGCCGTTACCGGTGCGGCCAAAGCGGTGTTCCCCGCGCAAGCGGGCGGCGGCCTGGTCGAGCTCGACGGCAAGACAGTGGGCTCGAAGCTCATCGGCCAGAACTTCGGCGATCCGAAGCACTTCTGGGGCCGCCCGTCGGCCACCGCGCCGCAGCCGTACAACGCGAGCGCCTCGGGTGGCTCGAACCTGGGCCCGCTCAACCCGGCGCTGGCCGATGCGGTGAAGGCACGCGTCGAGGCGCTGCGCGCGGCCGACCCGGGCAACGCGACAGCGGTGCCGGTCGACCTCGTCACGGCCTCGGCCAGCGGGCTCGATCCCGACATCAGCCCGGCCGCGGCGCGCTACCAGGCAGCGCGCGTCGCGCGCGTGCGCGGCCTGCCGCTCGAGCAGGTCAACGCACTGATCGCGAAGAACACACAGGGGTCCTTGTGGGGCTTTCTGGGTGAGCCGCGCGTCAATGTGCTGGCGTTGAACCTCGCGCTCGATGGCCGCTGACCTCGTTTGATGCGCTAATCTGCCGCCACCGATGCCCGACGACCGCCCCGACCCCGATGCCCTGCTCGCGCAGCTGCGCAGCGACGAGGCGCGCGCGCAGCGCGGCAAGCTGCGCATCTACTTTGGCGCCAGCGCGGGTGTCGGCAAGACCTGGGCCATGCTGAGTGCCGCGCAGCGCGAGCGCGCCATCGGGCGCGACGTGCTGATCGGCGTGGCCGAGACCCACGGCCGCAGCGAAACCGCCGCGCTGCTCTCGGGGCTCGAGGCGCTGCCGCTGCGCGAGCTGGCCTACCGCGGCCGCACCCTCGCCGAATTCGACCTCGATGCCGCGCTCGCCCGCAAGCCCGCCGTGCTGTTGGTCGACGAGTTGGCCCACACCAACGCGCCCGGCTCGCGCCACGCCAAGCGCTGGCAGGACGTGCAGGAGCTGCTGGCCGCAGGCGTCGACGTGTGGTCCGCGCTCAACGTGCAGCACCTCGAAAGCCTCAACGGCACGGTCGGCGCCATCACCGGCGTGCGCGTGCACGAGACCGTGCCCGACACCGTGCTGGACGAGGCCGACGAGGTGGTGCTGGTCGACGTCACGCCCGACGAGCTCACGGCGCGGCTGGCGGCCGGCAAGGTCTACCTGCCCCAGCAGGCCGAACGCGCCGCGCAGAATTTCTTCCGCAAGGGCAACCTGATCGCGCTGCGCGAGATCGCATTGCGCCGCACGGCCGAGCATGTGGAAGACGACGTGCGCGGCTGGCGCATCGAGCAGTCGGGTAACGGAGGCAATGGGCGCAGCCTGCAAGCCTGGAACACCTCGGGCGCGATCCTCGCGTGCGTCGGCCCGCATGAAGGCGCGGCGCAGACCGTGCGCACCGCGGCACGGCTCGCAGGCCAGCTCAACGTGCGCTGGCATGCGGTGTACGTCGAGACGCCCCGGCTGCAGCGGCTGGCCGCGGCCGAGCGCGACCGCATCCTCGCGGTGCTCAAGCTGGCGGAAGAACTGGGCGCGGCCACGGCCGTGCTCACCGGCGCCGATGTGGCTGAGCAACTGGCCGAACAGGCGCGCCGGCTCAATTGCGCAACGCTGGTGCTGGGGCGTTCGGGGCCGGCCGCTGGATGGCGCCGCTGGTGGCCCGGCATGGCGCCGCCGTTGTCGAGCGCGCTCGCAACGCATGCACCCACGCTCGACATCGTGGAAGTGGCCCGCGCGGAAAGTTCGCGCCGCCTCTCTCGCGCCCCGCTGGAGAGTTCGCACATCGACAGCGGCGACCACGAGAAGGCGCCCATCCACTGGGCTGCCTACGCATGGGCGGCGGGCACCAGCATCGCGCTCACGCTGGTCTGCATGCCGCTGGCCAGCGTGCTGGAACTGTCGAACATCGTCATGCTGTTCCTGCTCGGCGTGGTGGGTGTGGCGATGCGCTTCGGGCGCGGCCCTTCGGCGCTGGCGGCCTCGCTCAACGTCGCGGCCTTCGACTATTTCTTCGTGCCGCCGCGGCTGTCGTTCGCGGTGAGCGACGTGCAGTACGTGCTGACCTTCGCGATCATGCTCGGCGTCGGCCTGCTGGTGGGCCAGCTCACGGCGGGCCTGCGTTTCGCAGCCGGCGTATCGACCAGCCGCGAGCGGCGCGCGCGTTCGCTGTTCGAGCTGACGCGCGAACTGTCCGCCGCGCTGGAAAGCTCGCAGGTGGTCGCGCTCGGCGCCGCTGCGGTGCGGGGCCACTTCGGCGGCGATGCGCTGGTGCTCGTGACCGGCGCCACCGACCAGCTCGTGCCACCCGCAGACGCACCCGAAGGCTTCGATCCGCAGGTCGCCGATTGGGCCTTCCGCCACGGCCAGCCGGCCGGCCTCGCGACCGCCACGCTCGCCGCGCAGACATGGCATTACGTGCCGTTGCAGGCACCGATGCGCGTGCGCGGCGTGCTCGCGCTGTCGCCCGCGCAGCCGCGCTGGCTGCTCATTCCCGAGCAGGCGCAGCAGCTCGACACGCTGGCCCGGCAGATCGCGATTGCGCTGGAGCGCGTGCACTACGTCGAGGTGGCGCAGCAGGCCGTGGTCGAGATGGAGTCGGAGCGCCTGCGCAACGCCTTGCTCGGCGCAATTTCGCACGACGTGCGCACGCCGCTCACCGCGTTGATCGCGCTGGCCGAATCGTTGCAGACGCTGCCGCCCGAAGCGCAAGCCGAAGCGGCGCGCGCCATCGTCGCGCAGGCGCACGAGCTGCACGCGCTGGTCAACAACCTGCTCGACATGGCGCGGCTCGAAAGCGGCATCGCGGGCGGTGCGGTCAATCTGCGGCGCGACTGGCAATCGGTGGAGGAGGTGGTCGGCTCGGCCATCCGCGCGGCGCGCACGGCGTTGGGCAACACCGTCGTGCACACGGCGCTCGACCCGGAGCTGCCGCTGGTCGAGTTCGACGCGGTGCTGATCGAGCGCGTGCTGGTCAACTTGCTGGAGAACGCCACCAAGTACGGCGCGCCGCCCATCGTCGTCGGCGCGCGGGCCGAGCCGGGCACGCTGGTGCTCAAGGTGCGCGACCACGGCCCGGGCCTGCCCGTCGCGCTGCTGGGCCGCGAGCAGAAGCTGTTCGACAAGTTCACCCGCGGCGAAACCGAGTCGGCGACGCCGGGTGTGGGCTTGGGCCTGGCCATCTGCCGGGCCGTGGTGAGCGCGCATGGCGGCGACATTGCCGCAGCCAATGTGCAGGGCGGCGGTGCAGAATTCACGGTCACCTTGCCGCGCCGGGAGCCACCGGAAACGGCCGAAGCACAACTCTGAACCCATGCCATCGCCCACCGCCATCGTGATCGAAGACGAGCCGCAGATACGCCGCTTCGTGCGCGGTGCGCTCGAGGCCGAGGGCTGGGTGGTGCATGAAGCCGGCAGTTTGCGCGACGGGCTCGCCGCGGCGGGCACGCGCCAGCCCGACCTGCTCGTGCTCGACCTGGGGCTGCCCGATGGCGACGGCGTTTCGCTGATCCGCGACGTGCGCGGCTGGTCGGCCGTGCCGATCATCGTGCTGTCCGCGCGCAGCGACGAGGCCGACAAGATCGCCGCGCTCGACGCGGGCGCGGACGACTACCTCACCAAGCCCTTCGGCACCGGTGAACTGCTGGCGCGCGTGCGAGCCAACCTGCGTCGTCCGCGTGCGGCGGGCGGTAGCGCGGACGAGGTGCCCGAGGCGCTGTTCCGCTTCGGCGAGATCGAGCTGGACCGTGCCGCGCGCCTCGTTCGCCGTGCAGGCACCGAGGTGCATCTGACGCCGACCGAATACAGGCTGCTGTCGGTGCTGGTCGCCAATGCGGGCCGCGTGTTGACGCAACGCCAGCTATTGCGCGAGGTGTGGGGGCCGTCGCATACCGACCAGAGCCATTACCTGCGGATCTACATGGGGCATCTGCGGCAGAAGCTCGAAGTCGATCCAGCGCAGCCTCGGCATCTGCTGACCGAGACGGCTGTGGGGTATCGGCTGGTTGCTTAGCTCTCGGGTGCTTGCGTTCAGGGCGCGTGCACAGGGCACCGGGTACTCCCCTGCGCGAATGTCCCCCGTCGGCGTGAGCGCGCCAACGGGCCAAAGAACGCAACGTTCAAACAGCAACCCCCTTGTTCGGATTCAGCAAGAACTTCTCCCCCGTAGCCTGCTTTCCATAAACCCCGATCGCATCGAGCTGCAGCGCCTCGACCAGCGACACCTCGCGCGTGTACTTGCTCGCGAACGTGGTCTTCAGCTCCGCGACGACGCGCGCCTTCAAACGCTTCGTGCCTTCGTCGCCGAGCTTCCCGAGGAACGGGAACAGCAGCCACCCGCCCATGCCCCACGCCATGCCGAAGTTGCGCACGAACTCGGTCGGGCTGCGGTCGAGGCCGCCGTAGATGTACACCTGCTTGTGCGTGGTCGAACCGTAGCGGCTGTATTCCTTGGCAGTGCGGTTGATGGCGGCTTCCATGCAGCCGAGGATCTGCCCGGCGAGCTTGCCGCCGCCGGTGGCGTCGAAGGCCAGCGTGGCGCCGGTCTCGACCAATGCCTGCGTCAGGTCTTCGAGGAAGGTGGGCGAGGTCGCGTTGCACACGTACTTCGCGCCCAGGCCGCGCAGCAGGTCTTCCTGCTCCTGCTTGCGCACGATGTTGACGAGCGCGATGCCGTCCTTCTGGCAGATCTTGTTGAGCATCTGGCCCAGGTTCGAAGCGGCGGCCGTGTGCACCAGCGCCTTGTGGCCTTCCATGCGCATGGTCTCGACCATGCTCAGCGAGGTGAGCGGGTTCACGAAGCAAGAAGCGCCTTCGGCCGGCGTGGTGCCTTCGGGCAGTTCCATGCACTGGGCAGCGGCGAGGCAGCGGTACTGCGAATACATCGCGCCGCCGATGGCCGCCACGGTCTTGCCGAGCAGCGCCTGCGCGGCCGGCGACGAACCGGCCTTGACCACCACGCCCGCGCCTTCGTTGCCGACCGGCATCGATTCGTCGAGCCGCGCCGCCATGGCGGAAAGCACACGCGCTGGCACGGTGGCGGTGACGACGGGGCGCTCGGCCGTGCCCGAGGTCTTGGCGGTGCTCATGTCGGCCGCACCGAACAGCAGGCCGAGGTCCGACGGGTTCAATGGCGACGCCTCGACGCGGATCACCACTTCGTGGGCCTGCGGTTCGGGGATCGGGTCGTCGTGCAGCGAGAGTTCGAGTTCGCCGTTCGCGCGAACGAGGGAGCGGATTTGCAGTGCCATGGAAGACCCCTTTTCAGACGGTTCGCAGATGGCCTGTGGCCACGGGGCGGCCAGTATAGGAGCGGGGTGCGAAAGCTGCTGGCGCCTTCAGGACACCACGGGAACCACCGGCGCATGGGCCAGCGCGTGGCGCATCTTCACCGGGTCGAGCCGCTCGATGTAGCGCGGAATGTTGCGCCATAGCGTGTGATAGCCGTAGCCGCCGCGCAGCATCTCGTGGCGCGCGCTGTCCTTGTCCCAGTCCTGCACCGCCATGCGGTAGACCGCCGCGATCACGCCGGTGCGGTCGGCGCCGTGCATGCAGTGGATGAGCACCGGGCCGTGCTTCCCGGCCTCGCGGATCGCCACCAGCGCGCGCAGCACCTTGGCGTCGTCGATGGACCAGGTGTTGATCGGCACGCGCACCAGCCGGATGCCGGTGCCCGCGAACACCTTCCTGTCGTCGTTGAAGGAGCGCAGGCTCACCACGGTGCGGATGCCCAGCGATTGCAGCGCCGCCATGTTGGCGCGCCGCGGCTGCGCGCTGCGGTAGAGCGTGGGCGTGATGCGGTGCAGGTTCTCGACCTGCAGTTCGTCCAGCGGGTCGGCCCAGTGGCCGGGGCGCGGGTCGGCGATGCCTTCTTCGGCTGTTGCTGCTGCCGTCTTGTGCTTCTTCGTCATTGCTTCTTCTTCTCGCGCCGCCAGTGCCGCGTCCCCAGGATCAGCGCCGCCACCGCGAGCCCGCCCCAATAGTCCACCGGCGCGCCCCAAACCCAGTGCTTGTGCCAGAACGCATCCACCGCGTTGAAGCGCGCCCAGCCGAAGGCCGGGTTGATGATGAACCACAGGAAGTCTTCGCAGACCCAGAACACGATGAGCCCCGCCACCGCCAATCCGACGTCGCGCCACGTCCAGCGCCCGTTGAAGGCCAGCGGCGAGAAGAACACCAGCGCCATGAAGGTGAACACCCATGCGTGGTAGCCGGTCATCGCGCGGCCGCCCCAGAACAGGTCGAGCCAGATGCTGTTCTCGATGCGCCAGGTCGGCAGCGACGTGGCCCAGCCCGCGCCGCCTTCGATCTGGATCTCGGCGTTGGCGAAGAAGAAGCCCATGACGACCACCCATGCAAGGTAGCCGAGCGTGCGGGCCACGCCCGTCTTTTCGGCGGCGCCGCTCACGCCGCCGTTCCCGCCGGCGCAGCCAGCACGTGCTGCAGCACCGCGCGCGCGGCCTGCGGCTTGCCCAGCGCCCGGCTGCGCGAGGCCATGTGCGCGAGCTTGGCGGGGTCGGCCATCAGGCGCGCCACCTTGTAGTCGAGCCCGATGGCGTCGTAGGCAAGCCAGGCCGCGCCTTCCTCCATCAGGAAGCCGGCGTTGTGCTCCTCCTGCCCCGGAATGGGCGAGATCAGCAGCATCGGCTTGCCGAGTGCCAGGCATTCGGACACCGTGAGGCCGCCGGGCTTGGTCACGACGAGGTCGGCCGCGGCCATCATCTTGTGCATCTCGTTGGTGAAGCCGATGGCCACCACGCGGCCCGGGTAGCGTTGGGCCAGCGCTTCGAGCTTGCCGTGCGCTTCCACGTTGCGGCCCGCCACGGCGATGACCTGGAAGTTGCCCTCACCGCCGAGACCGAGCACGCGTTCGACCATGCTCGCCAGGTCGCCGACCCCCGCGCCGCCAGATGCCATCAGCAGCACGGGCCGCGAAGGATCGAGGCCGAGTTCCGCCACGCAGGCGTTGCGAGCGAGCGCCGGCACATCGGGTTCGGAAAACGCCGGCATCACCGGAATGCCGGTGACGTGGATGCGGTCCGCAGGAATGCCGCGCGCGCGCAGGCGGAACGCCACCTCTTCCGTCGCGGCCAGGTAGCCGGCCATGCCGGGCACCAGCCACATGTTGTGCAGGTCGTAGTCGGTGATCTGCAGCCACACCGGGTAGTCGATGCGGCCGCGGTTGCGTTCGCGCATCAGCAGCTCGGCCGGCAGGAAGTGCGTGCAGACCACGGCATCGGGCTTCTCGCGGCGAATCTCCTTCACGAGGGCGCCGGTGCTCAGCCGTTCGATGCCGCGGCGCAGGCGCTGCGAGGGCGCGTGGTGCGGCGTGCTGTCGGTGCGCTGGTGCAGGTACGACCACAGCTCGGGTGCGCGGTTCACCAGTTGGATGTACCAGTCGGTGTAAACCTTGCGGAAGCCGCCGGCCACGTGGGCCATCGCGTCGATGTGGACCGCTGTGCAGGGCGGGGCGAGGGACTGGGCGGTGGCGGCAAGCGCCTGTGCTGCACGCACGTGGCCGTTGCCGGCGCTCACGCTGAGGATCAGGAGTTTGGTCATGAATTCCGGAAGTTGCGCGGATTATGGCTATGGCGTGTGGCACTTCTGCTTGCTGCTGCAGGGGGCTTGGGTCTGGGGCGCGATCACGCCGACGCGGTGACCTTTTTCGCGAATGTCCCCCGCTTCGGCGTGATCGTCCAGAGCACTGGTTGATCAGCGGTACACCAGCAGCGCGCCCTCGTGCACAGGACACCGGGTGCTCCCCGCAGCGAAATAAAGGAGGAGCGCAGCGGGGGACATTCGCGGAGGGGAGTACCCGGTGTCCTGTGCACGCGCCCCTGAAGCCTCAGAGCGGCGCCCGAGAAGTAATGAACTGATTCACCCCGATAGCCGCCCGCTCCCGAACAGCCTCGAACGCAGTGCTCTCGACGATGCGCCCGTTCTCGAACACCGTCTGCAGCAGATCGCTCTGCCCCGCCGAGAGCGCCTCTTCACGCAATGTTTGCACCTCGCCGCGCAGGTTCTTCACCAGCGCGAGCCGCCCCTTCTTCGAGGCCTTGCCCACATCGCCCACGGGAGACTTGTACACGTCGCGCCACTCGCCGTTCACCTGCATGGCCGAACACTTCATCGCCCACTGCATCGTGTCGCGGTTGACCTGCTGCAACAGCCCGCCACCCATGCCGAAGGAGATGTTCTCGGTCGAGAAGCCGTTGTGGAAGAAGTTCGACAGGCACAACCGCAGCGAGTCGAGGTTCACGCCGTCGCCCTGGATGATGCGCACATTGTTCAGCACGCGAAATCCCTTGGCATTGGTCGTCGTGCCGAAGCGCTCGGCCAGGATCTGCGCCACCTTCAGCGTGGTTTCGGCCGGGTCGCCCGAATCGGGCCGCACCACCAGCGTCGCGCCCGAGGCCATCACCTTCGCCTTCAGCTCGCCGCCCCAGATGCGCGCGCAGGCGTTGAAGATGTCGTAGCTGTCGCTCACCACCGCGAAGGTCGCGCCGGGCTTGCCGAACTGGTCGACCATGTTGCTGTAGGCGTCGGCTTCATGGTCGCGGCCCCAGCCCGTGATGGTGCTGTGCTCGGCCGCGGGAATCGAGAAGCCCGCCACGTCGCAGTCGTAATACCGGCGCGCGGCCACCAGTGCGGCCAGCGTGTCGGTGCCCATGAAGTTCACCAGGTGGGCCATGCCGCCGAGCGCGGCCGATTCGAGGCTCGACACGCCGCGCGCGCCGAAGTCGTGCAGCCTGAAGGCGATCTGCCCTTGCGGGTCGTCGCAGGTCGCTTCGAGGTACCGCAGCAGCGTGGTGCGCGCGGCGGCCGAGAGCGTGGCCACCGTGGTTGGATACCAGATGGCGCGCAGCAACTCGGTCTCGAGAAAACTCGTGACCCAGAAGAACTCGGGGTCGGTGTTCTCGATGGTCGCGAGCACGTTGTGCACCGGCAGCACGCTGCCCTCGGGCACCGCGCGGATGCGCACCGGCATCAGCCCGCCATGCTTCTCGATCAGGCGCAGCCAGCCTTCGCGGTTGAAAGGCTCGCCGTGCACGGCCATGAGTGCGGCGGCTTCCTCCACGTCGGCCAGCGTCACCGGCGTCTGCAGGTATTCGCGCAGGTAGGCCTGCAGGCCGAAGAAGAGAGAGTGGCTGAAGATGCCGCCGCGCGATTCGATGTAGCTGTACACCGTCTGCGTGCCGGGCGGGTACTGCATCCAGTGCGACACCTTGTAGGAGTCGGTGCGAAGCAGCAGGTTGTTGCCCAGGGGCGTGGAGGTGAGATTGCGGTTCATGTGTGAAAGCTCCTTTCACTGTGGCGCCCGTCAACCGGGGCCGTTCTTGCTGACAAAGCCTGGTCTGTACTTCAGTTCTTGCCCAGGCCACCCAAAAAATGATTCGCGATGAAGAAGTGGTCTTCGTAGATGCGGTCCTGCATGTCGAGGAATTCTGCGATCGGCACCCAGCGCACTTCGGCCGCATCGTCGTCGGCGCGCACCTCCGACAGGCCCGTCCACTGGTTGTGCGCCAGCTCGAAGAAGAAGCCGTGCGTGATGGTGCGCCCGCGCTGCGAGCGGTCGGGCGCGTCGAACACGTGGCTGGCCTTCATGCTGCCGTTGAGCACGGGCACGGGCACCTTGAGCCGGGTTTCTTCCTTCAGCTCGCGGATGGCCGCGTCCTGCAGGCGCTCGTGCTGGCCGACGAAGCCGCCGGGCAGCGCCCAGGTGCCCTTGCCGGGATGGAACTTTCGCTGCACGAGCAGGATGTGCCCCGCCTCGACCACGATGGCGTCGACCGTGGTGTAGATCGGCGGAAAGTCGCTGCCCGCATAACGGTACTTGTCGCGGTAGTCGACGAGGAAGGCGCGCTCTTCGCAGAGTTCGGCGTAGTCGGCGGTGTTCGTGAATTGCTCGAGAAAGGCGGCGGTGCCGTCGGGCAGGTCGGCCCTTGCCAGTTGGCCGCGGTTCTCGGGGTCGAAGTAGAGGCCGCGCACGTCGGTGGCGTTGAGGCTCTCCACGCTGTTCTGGCCGGCGAATTCCCAGTGCGGGAAGAGCTTGAGGTAGTAGCTCGACGCGTCCTTCAGGTGGCCCACCAGCGCGACCCTGGTCTTGGCGGGCGCATGGCCGTCCTGCACGATGAGCCGCTCGACCGCCGACTGGATCGATGCGATCCAGAGCTGGTCGTTGTAGGGCGAATCGCCCACGCCCACCACGCTCACGCGCATCTGCTCGGTGCCGCGCAGGCAGGCGCGCACCATGCGTTCGCGTTCGTCGAAGGTGAAGGGGTTCTTGACGCTGCGTGGCTTGCGGTCGGAGCCGACCACCACGATGACCCGATCGGCGGCGCGCAGGCCTTCTTCGATGAGTCTTTGGTGTCCGAAATGGACGGGCTGGAAGCGCCCGATGACGATGGCGTACTGGTACTTGCGTGTGCTCACTTGGGAATCCCCCAAAAAGGGCGCGATCAACTCGCGCTTGCGTTCAGGATAGCATCGGTGCCGCACATTGATCAAGCCTTCCGATGACCGAGCCCTCCACTTCCCCCGCTGGTGCCGTACGCCTCAACAAGCGCATGGCCGAACTGAAAATGTGCTCGCGCCGCGAGGCCGACGAGTGGATCGCCAACGGCTGGGTGAAGGTGAACGGCAAGCCGGCCGAGATGGGCGTGAAGGTCGTGCCGTCCGACCGCATCGAGATCGACAAGGCGGCCAAGGGCCAGCAGGCCAACCAGGTCACCATCCTCATCAACAAGCCCATCGGCTACGTGAGCGGGCAGGCCGAGGACGGCCACGAGCCCGCGGTCACGCTGTTCACGCCGCAGAACCGCTGGGCCGACGACAACGCGCGCTTCTTCTTCAGCCCCCAGCAGCTGCGCGGCCTCGCGCCGTGCGGCCGGCTCGACATCGACTCCATCGGCCTGCTCGTCATGACGCAGGACGGCCGCGTCGCGCGCCAGTTGATCGGCGAAGACTCGGTGATGGAGAAGGAATACCTCGTGCGCGTGGCCTACCACGGCCTGGGCCAGCCCGCGCCCACGGGCCAGCTGGTGCGCATGGACGACGACGATCCCGTTACCACCAACGTGCAGGCGGTCTTTCCACCGGCCATGCTGGCGAAGCTGCGCCACGGCCTGAGCCTCGACGGGCAGGCGCTGAAGCCGGCGCGGGTCGAATGGCAGAACCCCGAGCAGCTGCGCTTCGTGCTCACCGAAGGCAAGAAGCGGCAGATCCGCCGCATGTGCGAGCTGGTCGGCCTGAAGGTGGTGGGGCTGAAGCGCGTGCGCATCGGCAAGGTGATGCTCGGCAACCTGCCGGTGGGGCAATGGCGCTACCT
The DNA here is from genome assembly GCF_001425205.1 of Variovorax sp. Root411. Lineage (GTDB taxonomy): Bacteria > Pseudomonadota > Gammaproteobacteria > Burkholderiales > Burkholderiaceae_C > Variovorax. The sequence goes on along the minus strand of NZ_LMDW01000015.1, from coordinate 57,386 downwards.
CGGGCCGCACGAGAAGTTCTGAGGGAGCAAGACAGGGCCTTTAAGTCCCGCGTAACTCTGCGCCACTACGCTGCGCCGCGGCGCAGGCACTTCCGATCATTCCGATCGCGTGCTACCTTGCGGCCGAAGGAGTTGCCGCGATGCGCGTGCTGTTGGTGGAAGACGATGAAATGATCGGGCGCAGCCTCAAGCAGGCGCTCGAGGGCGCGGGCTGGTCCGCGGATTGGGTGCGCGACGGCGAACTGGCGCAGAGCGCGCTCGGTGATGGCGGCTACACCTGCGTGCTGCTCGACCTCGGCCTGCCGAAGCAGGACGGCACCGAGGTGCTGCGCCGCGCCCGCGAACGCGGCGACGCCACTCCGGTGCTGGTGCTCACCGCGCGCGACGGCCTCGACGACCGCATCCACAGCCTCGACCTCGGCGCCGACGACTACCTGCTCAAGCCCTTCGAGTTTCGCGAGCTGCTTGCGCGCATGCGCGCCGTCGTGCGCCGCCGCGACGGCGCGGCGCATTCGCTGGTCGGCAGCGGTGCATTGCAGCTCGACCTCACCACGCGCGAAGTGGTGGCCAACGGCGAGCGCGAGGCGCTCACCGCGCGCGAGTTCGCGCTGCTGCATGCGCTGCTGGAGCGGCCCGGCGCCATCCTTTCGCGCGAGCAGCTCGAGAACCGCATCTACGGCTGGGGCGAGGAAGTCACGAGCAACGCGATCGACGTGCTCATTCACGGCATGCGCCGCAAGCTCGGCGCCGATTCCATCCGCAACGTACGCGGCCTGGGCTGGCGCGTCGCCGCATGAACCCCGGCGTGCGCGGCACCGGCCGCTGGTGGCGGCCGCGTTCGCTGCGCACGCAGCTGCTGCTGTGGCTCGTCACGCTGCACCTGGGCGCGGCGATGCTCACGGCGTGGTTCTCGTTCGTCGCCTACGGCAACCTCGTGCACAACGCGCTGGACGAACAGATGCGCCTCGTGGCCGAGTCGTACGCGGGCAGCGATCCGGCGAAGCTGCCGCGCCCGATGGACGGCGAGGCGGCCTTCTCGCGCGGCGCCTTCATCGTGCAGATCTGGAGCGCCGATGGCCGTACGCTGCGCGCCACCTCGTGGCCCGTGCTCACGGTGCCCCTGCAGGCCGAGCCCGGCTTCGGCGACGTGAACACCGGTACGCACGCGGGTTCCGCCTGGCGCGTGTTCACCGCGCCACCCGGCACGCGCGCCGACCAGCCGCGCGTGCAGGTGCTGCAGAACGAGGACTATCGCCGCCGCCGCGCCCTGCGCCGCGCTCTGCTCGAAGGCCTGCCGATCACGCTGCTGCTGCCGCTGGCGCTGTTGATCCTGTGGATCATCGTGTCGGCCGCCTCGCGCACGCTGCGCGTGGTGGCGCGCGACGTGGCCTCGCAGGACGAACGCAGTCCCACCGAGCTGTCGCTCGCGCGCGTGCCGGACGAGATCGCGCCGCTGGTGGGAGCCTTCAACAACCTGCTGTCGCGCGTGCGCAGCGCCTTCGCCACGCAGCGGCGCTTCGTGCAGGACGCGGCCCACGAACTGCGCACGCCGATGGCCGCCATCGGCCTGCAGATCGAGAACCTGCGCGCGCACGTGCCGGCCGGCGAAGCCACCGAGCGCTTCAACCAGCTCGAAGCGGGCGTCACGCGCGCGCAGCACCTGATCGAACAGCTGCTGCACCTGTCGCGGCAGGATGCGCCGCCGCAGGGCGCCGATGCGCGCGAGCGCGTCGACATCGAGGTGCTGCTGCGCGAGAGCGTGAGCCAGCTGATGGTGCTGGCCGATGCACGGCGCGTGGACGTCGGTTTCGAGGGCAGTATCGCCGCGGTGGTGTTTGCTCCAGCCGCCGAGCTGCGCAGCGTGTTCGACAACCTCATCGACAACGCGCTGCGCTATGCGCCCGAAGGCGGCGTGGTCGACGTGAAGCTGCACCGGGTCGAAGGCGTCGCAGTGGTGGATGTGCTGGACAACGGCCCCGGCATTCCGCAGGCCGCGATCGGCCGCGTGTTCGACCGCTTCTTTCGCGTGCCGGGTGCGGCGGCCGGCGGCAGCGGGCTCGGGCTTGCGATCGCGCGCACGGCGGCCGAGCGGCACGGCCTGCGCATCGAGCTGTGCAACCGTGTCGACGGGCCGGGGCTGATGGCGCGCGTGCATCTGCCCTCGGCGGCGGCGTAGCGGGCAGCGCGCCGCTCACGCGCTGCTAACACATCGCTCACCTTCGCCTCAGTCTGGCTGCCTAGAGTGCACTCAGGTCCTGCCACGCGCAGTTCGCGCGTGCCGGGTGACCGGAGACAACCTGTCCTCAGGAGAGCACGTCATGCGCATTTCTTTCAAGCTTCTCGCCGTCGGTTCGTTCGCTGCGCTGGCAGCGATGGGCGCAGTTACCGCATCGGCCGAGACCACCGATGGCTCGGACTTCCATCCGCTGCAGATGAACTCGCCAGAGAATCCCGAAGTCCAGTCCGGCGCGATGGCCGCGGCCCGTCCGAGCGGCACGGAGCCGGTGGGCCAGTCGACCAGCGCACCCGCCATGAACTCGACGCTGCCGGTGGCCGACGTCCAGGCCGGCGCCTATGCGGCGTCGCATCCGACCGGCACCGAGCCGATCGGGCAATCGACCTCACTGCCGATGGTGAAGTCGGGCAGCGGCAGCTGAAGAAGAAGCTGCACCGCCGCCACTGACAACGATCAGTCGTCGTTGCCGCTGCTGAGCAGTGCGCGGTAGATCACTGCGCCGATGATGGCGCCTGCGATGGGCGCCGCCCAGAACAGCCACAGTTCCGACACGGCATAAGACGGACCGAACAGGGCCGGGCCCGTGCTGCGCGCCGGATTGACCGAGGTGTTGGTCACCGGGATCGAGATCAGGTGGATCAGTGTGAGGCACAGGCCGATGGCAAGGCCCGCGAAGCCGCCGGCCGCGCGCCGGGCGGTGGACCCGAGGATCACGATCAGGAACACGGCCGTCATCACCACTTCGCACAGCAGCGCGGCCGTCATGCCGTACTTGCCCGGCGAGTGTTCGCCAAAACCGTTGGTGGCGAAGCCGCCGATGTCCGCGCCCGGCTTGCCCGTGGCGATGAGATAGAGCACGCCGGCCGCCGCGATGGCGCCGAGCACCTGCGCCATGATGTAGCCCGCGAGCTGCGAAGCCTTGAAGCGGCCCGCAGCCGCGAGGCCGATCGACACTGCCGGGTTGAAGTGCCCGCCCGAGATCGGGCCCAGTGCATAGGCCCCCGTTACCACCGTGAGGCCGAAGGCAAGCGAGACTCCGAGCAGGCCGATGCCGACACCCGGGAAGGCCGCGGCCAGAACTGCGCTTCCGCAGCCTCCGAGCGTGAGCCAGAAAGTACCAATGAACTCCGCGGACCATTTTTTGTAGGTACTGTGTTCCATAAAATCCCATCATTAAGTTGCGAAAACGCGCAGGGCACGAGCCCGTGCGCGGGCGGATTCTAGGAACGGCCGAAGGGGGCGTCGAGCACGTCTTTCGCACTAACGGAATCTATTCACGGATGGGTCGGTTTTGTGCAATTTCGCAACCGCGTTGCGTCTTTGAAGGTCTTGTCTTCAGGGTGTCTCGACGACCTGCCAGAACGGCCAGGGCCCCTGAAACTGCGTGCGGGCGCTATCCTGCGCCTTCGAAGAACCACGAGGAGACCCGCGCATGCACCCCATCCGACACCTTGCCGCTGCCGCATGCGTTGCGGCAACGGCCCTCCTGGGCGCACCGAACGCCGCCGCGCAGGGCACCGTCAACGCGCTGTGCAGCACCGACGCGGGTTGGTGCGAAGCGGCGGCCGCGGCGTTCACGCGGGAGACCGGCATCAAGGTGCAGCAGGCGCACAAGGGCACTGGCGAGATCGGCGCGCAGCTGCGCGCGGAAGCCGCCAATCCCAAGACCGACATCTGGTGGGGCGGCACCGGCGACCCGTTCCTGCAGGCCGCCGAGCAGGGCCTGCTCGAACCCTACCGCCCGGCCTACATCAACGACCTGCACGACTGGGCGGTGCGGCAATACGCGCTGTCACAGAACATGGTGGGCGGCTTCTACACGAGCGCCATCGGCTTCGGCTTCAACACCGATTTGCTCAAGAAAAAGAAGCTGCGCGAGCCGAAGTGCTGGGCCGATCTGGTCAGGCCCGAGTACAAGGGCGAGATCGAGATCTCGCACCCGGCCTCCAGCGGCACGGCCTACACCATCATCGCGGGCCTGGTGCAGCAGATGGGCGAGGACGCGGCCTTCGAGTACCTGAAGAAGCTGCACCGCAACGTCACCAGCTACACCCGCAGCGGGCAGGCGCAGGCGCCCAACGTGGCCAAGGGAGAAGTGGCCATCGGCGTGAGCTTCATCTTCGGCTTCGAGCGCTGGCGTTATGACAAATTTCCCGTGAAGACCGCCGCGCCCTGCGAAGGCACGGGCTACGAGGTCGGCGGCATCGCGCTCGTGAAGGGCGCGCGCAACAAGGAGAACGCAAAGCGCTACTACGACTGGCTCATGAGCCCGGCGGGCCAGGCCATCGGTGGAACCGTCGGCAGCCTGCAGTCGCCGGCCAACAAGACCTTCAAGCCGGACCCCCGCATCCCCTCGATGGCCGACGTGAAGCTCATCAAGTACGACTTCGAGAAGTACGGGAAGGCGGCCGAGCGCAAGCGGCTGATCGACCGCTGGACGCGCGAAGTCGAGTCGCAGCCGCGGTAGGCCGTTCGCAGGAGCCTGTTGATTTCCCGGACACAGGCCCCAGATCACGAATTTGGCGAGCCCGGCCCGATCCTGGCGGCTGGACTTAGAATTTTTTGTTCGATATCTTTTTTTCCCATGGCTGACTCCTCCAACACCAAACTCCCGTTCCAGGCCGAAGTCGCGCAACTGCTGCACCTCGTCACGCATGCGCTCTACTCGAACAAGGAAATCTTCCTGCGCGAGCTGATCTCGAACGCGTCGGACGCATGCGACAAGCTGCGCTTCGAGGCGCTCGACCATCCCGAGCTGTACGAAGACCAGCCCGAACTCGACGTGCGCCTGTCGTTCGACAAGGCCGCGCGCACCCTCACGATCACCGACAAGGGCATCGGCCTGTCGCGCCAGGAGGCCATCGACAACCTCGGCACGATCGCCAAGAGCGGCACCAAGGACTTCATGAGCCGCCTGAGCGGCGACCAGAAGGCCGACGCGCAGTTGATCGGCCAGTTCGGCGTGGGCTTCTACTCGGGCTTCATCGTGGCCGACAAGATCACCGTCGAATCGCGCCGCGCGGGCCTGCCGGCCGAGCAGGGCGTGCGCTGGGCCAGCGGCGGCGCCGGCGACTTCGAGGTGGCCGACATCACGCGCGCCGCGCGCGGCACGAGCATCACGCTGCACCTGCGCGATGACGCCGACGAATACCTCAACGCCTGGAAGATCAAGCAGATCGTCGGCAAGTACTCCGACCACATCTCCCTGCCCATCCTGATGGAAAAGGAAGAGTGGAAAGAGGGCGAGAACGACCAGCCCGGCGACATGGTGAAGACCGGCGAATGGGAAACCGTCAACAAGGCCAACGCCCTGTGGAGCCGCCCCAAGAAGGACATCACCACCGAGCAGTACGAGGAGTTCTACAAGAGCATCAGCCACGACTTCGAGGCGCCGCTCGCCTGGAGCCACAACCGCGTGGAAGGCAGCACCGAGTACACGCAGCTGCTCTACATCCCGGCCAAGGCGCCGTTCGACCTCTGGAACCGCGAGAAGAGCGCGGGCGTGAAGCTCTACGTGAAGCGCGTCTTCATCATGGACGACGCCGAGGCGCTGATGCCCAGCTACCTGCGCTTCGTGAAGGGCGTGATCGACTCGGCCGACCTGCCGCTCAACGTGAGCCGCGAGCTGCTGCAGGAAAGCCGCGACGTGAAGGCGATCCGCGAAGGCAGCACCAAGCGCGTGCTCGGCATGCTGGAAGACCTGGCGAAGAAGCAGAAGACCGCGCCCGAGAGCGGCGAGGGCAAGATCGACGTGGGCTCGGGCGAATCGGTGCCCGCGCCCGAACCGACCGAGGCAGTGACCGACGTGGTCGACAAGAATGCGCCGACCGCCGCCGAAGCCGCCGTTGCGGCCGCCGACGAATCGGGCAAGTACGCCAAGTTCTACGCCGAGTTCGGCGCCGTGCTGAAGGAAGGCCTGGGCGAAGACTTCGGCAACCGCGACCGCATCGCCAAGCTGCTGCGCTACGCCTCCACCACTACCGATGCGGTGAGCGTGAGTTTCGCCGACTACAAGGCGCGCATGAAGGAAGGCCAGGACGCGATCTACTACATCACGGCCGACACGCTCGCCGCCGCGAAGAACAGCCCGCAGCTCGAGGTCTTCAAGAAGAAGGGCATCGAGGTGCTGCTCATGACCGACCGCGTCGACGAGTGGGCGCTGAACTACCTCAACGAGTTCGACGGCACGCCGATGCAGAGCGTGGCCAAGGGCGCGGTCGACCTCGGCAAGCTGCAGGACGAGTCCGAGAAGAAGGCCGCCGAGGAAGCCGCCGAGTCGTTCAAGCCCCTGCTCGAGAAGCTCAAGGAAGCCCTCAAGGACAAGGCCGAGGACGTGCGCGTGACCACGCGCCTGGTCGACTCGCCCGCCTGCCTCGTGGTGCAGGACGGCGGCATGAGCACGCAGCTCGCGCGCATGCTCAAGCAGGCCGGCCAGCCCGCGCCCGAGCTGAAGCCGGTGCTCGAGGTGAACGCCGAGCATCCGCTGGTGAAGAAGCTCGAAGGCTCCGCGCACTTCGACGACCTCGCGAACATCCTGTTCGACCAGGCGCTGCTCGCCGAAGGCGGGCTGCCGGCCGATCCCGCCGCGTACGTGAGGCGCGTCAACGCGCTGCTGGTGTGAACGCCCGGCCGCGCGTCCTTTGCGCAGCGGCGGTCGTTCCGGCCGCGCTGCTGTTGCTTCTGACGGGCGGCTGTTCGCACTATCACATCGGCATTCCGCTGGTGCCCGGGCTCTCGCTCGGGCTGGGCGCCACCAAGGACGGCAATTTCTCGGTGGGGCTCAACACCGGCTTCGGCCCGCTCGGTGCCGGCGTGGCCGTGAACAACGGCGGGCAGGTGTCAGGCTCGGCCGGCGTGGGCGTCGGGGTGGGGCCGGTGGGCGCAGGGGTCGGCAAGGGCGCGGTGCTCTACGACCCCAAGGCGGCGCCGACGGGCGCCGTGGCGCCCGCCGCGGCGCCTGCCATGAACGTCACCTACCGCACGCCGGCCGCCGCCCCGGCCTCGCTGCGCGAAGCCGGTACGCCCGGCAATCCTGTCGCGCCCTGAGGAGCGGCGCGGCAAGGCCTCGAGACCAGCAGGGCCGCCCGAACCCGGCCTAACATCGGGGCGGAGACGCCCGCCCATGACCCGCCGACCGCTGCTGCTGCACCTCCTGGCCATGGCCGCCCTTGCGGCGGCGGCGCTGCCCCGCGCGGCCGGATCGCAGTCCTCGCAGTTCGCCTACCCCGCCAGGCCCATCCGCTGGATCGTTCCCTACCCCGCCGGGGCCGGCGCCGACATCGTCGCGCGCACCATCGGCACCCAGCTCGCCATCGACGCGGGCCAGCCGGTGACCATCGAGAACCGCGCGGGCGGCAACACCGCGCTCGGTGCCATCGAGGCTGCGCGCGCACCGGCCGACGGCTACACGCTGCTGTCGGCCGACAACGGCACGCTGGTGTTCAACCCGGCGCTGTACCGCAACCTCAGCTACAACCCCTCGCGCGACTTCGCGCCCGTCACCCTGCTGGGGCGGCTGCCGATGGTGCTGCTGGTCGGCCCGTCCAGCGGCGTGAAGGACGCACGGGCCTTCATCGACGATGCGCGGGCATTTCCCGGCAAGGTCAGCTTCGCCTCGGCCGGCACCGGCAGCCCGCAGCACCTCGCGATGGCGCTGCTCGAGCGGCAGGCCGGGCTGCAGATGGTGCACGTGCCCTACCGCGGCGCCGCGCCTGCGCTGGCCGACGTGGCCGGCGGCCAGCTGCCGGTGATGATGTGCGACCTGGCCGCGTCACGCCGCTTCATCCAGAGCGGCAGGCTGCGCGCGCTCGCGGTGGCGCACCCCGCGCGCCTCGCACAGCTGCCCGGCGTGCCGACCTTCGCCGAGCTTGGCATGCCGCAGGTGGAGGCGGCCGCGCTCATGGGGCTGGTGGTGCCCGCCAACACGCCGGAGGAGATCGTGGCGCGGCTGCAGCGATCGGTGGCCAGCGCCATTCACAACCCCGCCGTGCAGCGCAAGCTCGCCGAGTTCGGCGCCGAGCCCGTGGGCGACGCACCCGCGCAGTTCGCGGCGCTGCTGCAGGGAGAGTCGGCGCGCTGGCATCCGTTGATCCGCGATCTCAACCTGTCGCTGGACTGAAGCCCGCAGGGCCTGCCCTTTACGCCAGCTTTGCGCAGGCGCGGCGCCTTTCTCACGCCGCGCTAAGAGTCGCTGCCTAGATTGGCGCATCGCACAGAAAAGGTCGGCGAGACGGCTTGCAAAAGGGCAGGCCGCTCCTCCCGAGGCCCATGACCACTCGCCGGTTCCATCAAGTCATTCTTGCGGACGACTTCTTCCGCTCTCCCGCCAATGGGCTTCAGCACCACGCGGCCAACCGGCGCTTCCTGCGGGGCTTTTTCGACACCGCACTGGGCCGGCTGGGCCTGCCGGTGCGGGAGATCGCACCGCTGTCCGAGGGCGGCGGCATCGACGTCGCGCGCCTCATGGAGGGGCTGGAACTGCCCTGCACCCCGTCCGGCTGGGCGCGCGCCTGCATCGCCGACCTGCTGCCGCTGGCCGGGCGCGGAGGCCTGCCGATGCTCGAGCCCGGCTGCCTCGTGATCGGCTGGGGCCTCACGCCCGCGCTGCAGCACTGCATCGACGGCAGCGGTGCCAGCTACCTCGACATCGAGATCGATCCGCGCCGCTTCACCGAGCACCTGCACTTCTGCACGCGCACCAACGACCCGGCCATCGAAGCCGCGCTGCTGGCACGCCGCGTGGACGAAGAGCTGTTCTGGAACCACGCGAGCGCGCTCAAGGGCCGCTTCGCGCGCCACGGCGCGGATTCGCTGTTCGATCCATGCCTGCGCGTGGGGCTGTTCTTCGGCCAGAGCCTGGTCGACCTGTCATTGGTCAGCGGCGGGCGCACCATGCATCCGGCCAGCGTGATCGCGCCGCTGCGCGAGCTGGCGAACGGCGTGGACCTGCTGGTCATCAAGCCGCACCCTTACGAACCTGCGCTGCACGACCTGGCGCCCATCGCGCGCGCCATTCCCAACGTGGCGTGGACGCAGGGGAACACCTACGCGCTGCTGTCGGCGGCCAACGTGCACTTCGCCGCCAGCCTGTCGTCGAGTGTGCTGACCGAGGCGCGCTACTTCCGCAAGCCCGCCCACGCACTGATCTGTGCCGACCGCAACGCGGCCGCATTGCTGCCCGCAGCCTGCTCGGACTGGATGCCGGTGGGCGCCGCGCTGGGGTCGATGGACTTCATGGCCGCGGCCTGCGGCGTGAGCGGCGTCAACGGCGACGCCGCGCCGAAGCTCTTCCCGGCCTGGCCGGCGGCGGCGATCGACCGCGCCTTCCTGCTGCGCTGGGGTCTCGACGACCAGGCCCACGGCCTGCCCGAAGTGGCCGAGCTGCAGCCGGGCCGCCCCTATCTGTTCCACCCCGGCAGCCCGGCGATGAGCTGGCTGAGCCACGGCTGGTCGGGCTTCGATGGCGAGGGCGCGCGCAGCGAGGGCGAACTGGCCTGCCTCGTCGTGCCGCTGCCCGCGCTGTCGCACCCGCAGCCGCACCGCGTCGAGGTGCGCATCGACTACCGCAGCAACGCCAAGGCCACCGGCGTCCACGCGATGCTCGACGGCGTGGTGCTGCCCGGCCAGCGCGTCACGGGCGCACGGCGGCGCAGCCTGGTGTTCGAGGTCGAAGCGGCAGCGGGGCGCAAGTGCCTGGTGCTGCAATTCGTCGTCGCCGGCACCGGGCCCGGCGGCAGCGTGCGCCGGGGCACAGTGCGACCGGCCTTCACGCTCAGGAAGCTGCAGGTGTCGCTGCGCATGGGCCGGGGCGTGATCTCGGCACCGCCGCAGGCCAGGCCGGCACGATGGTCCGAGATGTCCCCGGTGCGCGCGATGACGCGTGCGTTCCGCGCGCTGGTCGATTCGGCGCGCGGGGTCACCGGCTAGCCGGCGCGGCCGACAGGCGCGACAGCAGCGCGACCCAATGCTGCAGCCGGTCGATGGCGGCCTGGCGGCCCGCGGTCGCGTGCGAGGCGTCCTCCGACGCGGCGCGCAGCTCGCCGGCCGCAGCAGCCACGGCCCGCGCGAACTTCGGCGCATCGCCGCGCCACACCACCACGCGGTGCGCCAGGCCGAGTTGCGCCGCGCGGCCCGCGTTGATCGCCTGCTCGGGTTGGTCGGTCAGCAGCAGCAGGATCGGCCTGCAGTAGACCGCCGCGATGGACAGCGCCGCCATGCCCGGTGCGGAGACGATGAAGGCGCTGTGCGCGGCCGCCTCGATCCAGCGCTCGTCGCGCGCATGCCAGTGCGGCCGATGGGCGTAGCCTTCGCCGACGAAGTGCGCGGGCAGGCCCGCGTCGGCGAGGCCCTGTTCGAGGCCGTCGGCCAATGCCGGCTCCCTGAAATGCGGGTTGAGGTACACGGCGGCGGCATGCTGCGCGGCATCGCTCCGGTCCACGGCGTCCACCACCGCGACCGGCGTGGCCAGCCGGTGGCGGCCACGCCCGTCGTGCTGCGGCTCGCCGTACGCGAAGTCGTGCTCGATGCGCGCGAGGCTGCGGTCGATCTGCCACGCCACGATGCCGCCGAACAGCTTCGCGATGGCGCCCGGCATGCGGCCCTTGAAATTGGTTTCGAGCGCGCGCCGCAGGCTGGCGCCGTACACGTGCACCACCTTGCGCCGCCAGAACGGCAGCCAGCCCATCAGCAGCAGCGCGGGGTGGAACGAGTCGTTCACCACCAGGTCGGCATCGCGGAAATGCGCGCGCAGCCGCCACACGTCGCGCAGCATGCGTTCGGGCCGGAACATGTAGTGCGCCACGTTGCGGTCGGTCTCGTGGCGCAGCATGTTCTGCTGCGCGTCGAACTGCACCGCGTAGTGGTACGAGAGCACGATCGCGTCGATGCCGAAGCCGGCGAGGAAGCGCACGCCTTCGTCGGACGTGGTGAGCACCTGCACCTGCGCGCCGGCTGCGCGCAGCGCGTGCGTGAGCAGCTGCGCGCGCATCAGGTGGCCGCGCGCGTCCGCGGTCGCGAGGTAGAGGATGCGCGGCGGCATCGCTCAGGCGTGGTGCTGGACGGGCCGCGGCGCGCCGGGGCGCAGCCGCAGCGCCACGCCGGCGAGCCACATGCCGGCCGCGCCGGTGATGCCGAAGCCGCGCTCGGTGTCGCGCACCTCGCGCATCAGCTGCACGAGCCGCGCCTGCTCATGCGGCGCCACGCAGCGCTGCAGCGTGTGGCTGCACAGGCGGATGTGGCGGTCCTCATCGGCCAGCACGCGCGACAGCAGCGGGTGCAGCGCATGCTGCTTGCCGATCAGCGCGCAATGGCGCTGCAGGATGCGCGAGGCCATCTGCTCGGCCGCGAGGCCGATGGCATAGGCCGGCACCAGCCCGCCGTGCGCGAAGTGCGGCGCGTGGCGGCGAATGAGCGCCTGCCAGCGCGCGAGCTTGCGGCGGCTGAACCAGTCGGGCTGCGGCGCCTCTTCGGGCGATGCGGCGGCCTGCGCGCTGCCGCCGCGCTCGACGATGGCTTCGGCGAACAGCCGCGCGTGCAATTGCTCGTCGGCCAGGTGCTGGTCGAGCTGGCGCACCAGCCAGTCGGGCGGGGCGATGCGCAGTTCGCGCTGCAGCGCCTGCTCGGACGATTCCTCGCCCACGAGGTAGAAGCGCAGCAGCAGCATCTCGCCCGCGTTGCTCGCGTGCAGCTGGCGCAGCGCGGCGCGCTTGACGTGGTGCACGAGGCGCGCCTGCAGGGCGGGCCAGCCGCGCAACGAAGGCGGGGCGAGGCAGTCGAAGCCGGCTGCGGTGCCGACCGGGTCAGCGGCCATTGGCCCTGGCCTTCGCGGGCTGCTGCTGTTGCTGCCAGCCCAGCACCAGCCCGATGAAGCTGTCCTGCAGGAAGGCGCGCGCGGCGGCGTCGGCGCCCGCGAACTCGCGCTGCTGGCCGTCGTAGCGCACGTAGCCCTTGCCGTTGGTGGCGCCGAGCACCAGCTTCTCGTTCTTGTGGAAGCCGCGCTGCAGCAGCGGCTGCAGCAGCGACTGCGATTCGAGCCCATACAGGAACAGGTCGCGCTGCACCACCTGGCGCGGAATCTGGCCGCTCAGGGCCTGCAGTTCCAGTGTCCAGTTGCCCTGCTGTATGGCCTCGGCCAGCTCGCGCCCCTTGGCGCCCGGTGCGCGAAAGCGTGCGCGCGCCACCGACTTCGAGGCCTTGCCCAGACCGAGGCCGATGGTGATGTCGGCATCCTTTGCGCCATCGGCACGGTTGTCATCGACCTGCACCAGCACGTTGGCCAGGCGCGCGGTCAGCGAGGGCTTGGCGAGCGCCTCGACGATCTGCTCGGCGGTGAGCATCACGCGCTCGGTGCCGGGCTCGTTCACCGTCACCTTGTACGGGTCGATGCGGATGTCGTCGAACTCGCCACTCACCGGCGAGTGGGCATGGCTGCTCACCGACCATTCGCTGCCCGATCGGCTCAGCAGCGCGTGGAAGGTCAGCGGCACGCGCTGGCCGTCGCGCGCGCGGCCCGAGCCCTGCAGCAGCACGTCGCCCACGATGGTCTTCTCGGGGTAGCTGCGGGTGCTGGCGAAGCGGATGGTGTGCGCCGCGAGGTCGAGCGCGGCGTGGGTGTCGGCGTCGTCGAGGGCGAGGCGGTTGCAGTCGTTGCCGGCGCCCGCGAGCGCGGCGAAGGGGCAGCCGGCTTCGGACCCGAAGTTGAAGACGCCGCGGCCGGTGAAGTCGGCGGCGCTGGCCAGGGTGAAGGCGCCCGCGAGCGCGAGGCCCAGCGTCGCGCGGCGAACGGAAAGCGAAGAGAGGATGTGCATGGTCTTTGGTTGTTGTTCTTCTGGGCAGCGGCGATCAGGGCCGGTGATACGAAAGTGCCTGCGCGTCGGCGTTGGTGCGGCCGGTGGTGTGCCAGCCGATGCCGCGCGCGAACGCGCCCAGCATGTCGACGGCCGAGAAGCCCAGGATGAGTGCCACGCCCGCCAGCCAGCGCAGTCCGCGCAGCGGCGGCAGGTCTTGATGGTTCAACGCCTTCATGCTGAAACCCAGCCGCGTGAACAGCACGCACAGCGGACCGATCGGCCCGCTCTTCGCGAGCCACTGCCAGCGCGGCGACACATAGCTGCGCAGCAGGTGCGGCGTGAGCGAGTACGTGTCCTGCCCGCGCATCCAGCGCAGCTTGAGCGCCTCGGCGCGCGTGTCGGGCAGGCGGTGTTCGGTATGGGCCTGCGCGGCGTAGTGGATGGGCACGCCCGCCGCCTTCAGCCGCATGCCCAGCACCTGGCAGTGCGCGCGGTATACGCCGTCGAGCGCCTGGTAGCTGTGCTCTTCGAACACGTCGCGGCGGAAGGCCACGTTGTTCGCGTAGAAGTTGCTCGTGGCGCCTGCGTGGCCGGCATTGGGAAAGTACATGAAGTCGATGGTCGTGAGGGCGGTGCCCACCACGTTCGCGGCGTAGCTGGTGCGGCCGGCCACCACGGCGGGGGCATCGGCCTTGGTGAACGGCAGCAGCACCTGCAGCAGCCAGTCGTCGTCGGGCAGGCAGTCGGCATCGGCGAACACCACGTGCGTGCAGCGCTGCGCATCGGTGGCCGCGAAGCCGGCGTTCTTGGCGTCGTAGTAACCGGTGCTCGCGTCGATGCGCACGAAGTCGACCCGGCGGCCCGCGAGCGCGCTCACGGCCTCGCAGGTGGCGGGGCTCAGCCCGTCGTGCGTGATGACCACCTGAGCGAGCGCGCCGAGCGGCAGCTTCTGCTTCGCCAGCAGGGCGACCAGGCGCTGCAGGCTGGTGCCCGCCCTGGCTTCGGCATCGGGTCCGCCGCGCAGGTTGTTGGTCTCCAGGACCAGCGCGCATCGCGCGGCAACTTCATCGGGCATCATCGAATTTTCCTGTCCGGACATTGACTTGAAGACTTGCATCCCGCTTTTATCGCACAACTGCTCCCGCCACCAGTGCCGGGTGCCGCGGGCCTGCCCAGGTTGCGGGCATTGCGTACTGCGGCATGGGCCGCGGGCGATCTTCACTGTTGCGCTGATTCGTCCAGGGGCAGGAAGGCATTGCCCGGCGTGAGCGGCGCATGCCGGTAGCTTGCCGGCGTGCGGCTCAGCTTGACCGGCGCGCCGATGCCGCGGTAGCCGCCGGGCATCTCGACCACCATCTCGCGGTGCAGCGTGTGCGGGTGCTGGAGCGCGGCATCGACCGGCAGCACCGGCGCGGCGGGCACGCCGGCGGCCATCAGCTGCTCGACGAGCGCGCGGCCGTCGAACGCCGCCATCGCCGCTTCGAGCTGCTGCTTGAGCCCATCGCGATGCACCGAGCGCGCGCCGGCCGTGCGGTAGAGCGGATCGTCCGCCAGGCCGGGCAGGCCGATGCAGCGGCACAGGATCGCGAACTGCCGGTCGTTGCCGACCGCGACGAACACGGGGTCGGTGCCCGTGGCCAGTGCGTCGTACGGATAGATGTTGGGATGCGCGTTGCCCGTGCGGCGCGGCGCGGTGCCGTCCATGAACCAGTTGGCCGCATGCGGGTGCAGCAGCGAGAGGCCGCTGTCGTAAAGCGCCGCCTCCACGAACTGTCCGCGTCCGCTGCGGTTGCGCTCCTGCAGCGCGAGCAGCACGCCGATGACGGCGTTGAGTCCTGTCACCATGTCGACCACGGGCAGGCCCACGCGCAGCGGACCGCCGTCGGCCTCGCCGTTGATGCTCATGATGCCGGTCATGGCCTGCACGGCGGCGTCGTAGCCGGGCAGCGCGCCGAGCGGGCCGTCGGCGCCGAAGCCGGACACGCGGCACCACACGAGGCGCGGGAAGCGTTTCGACAGTTCTTCGTAGCCGATGCCCCAGCGCTCCATGGTGCCGGTCTTGAAGTTCTCGATCAGCACGTCGGCCTCGGCCACCAAAGCGATCAGTGCGTCGCGGCCTTCCTCGGTCGAGAAGTCGAGGTGCTGCACGCGCTTGTTGCGGTTCAGGCCGTGGTAGTACGAAGCCACGCCTTCCTTGAACGGCGGGCCCCAGGTGCGCGTGTCGTCGCCCTGCGGTGGCTCGACCTTGAGCACGTCGGCGCCGTGGTCGCCGAGGATCTGGCCGCAATAGGGGCCGCCGAGGATGCGGGAGATGTCGAGGACTCGGATGCCTGCGAGGGCGCCTTGAGGTTGCGTCATTTGGCACAGGCCGCCGGGTACTCCCCTGCGCGAATGTCCCCCGCTTCGCTCCTCCTTTATTTCGCTGCGGGGAGCACCCGACGCCCTGTGCACGGGGCACGCTGCTGGTGGTATCGCTGATCAACCGGTGCTCTGAACGATCACGCCGATGCGGGGGGCTTTTTCGCGAAATAAAGGAGGAGCGAAGCGGGGGGCATTCGCGAAAAAGGTCACCGCGTCGGCGGGATCGCCCCCCTGAACAACAACCATCAATTCAGTCCAACTGCGCCCCCGACTTCTTCACCACGTCCTTCCACTTCACCGACTCGGCACCGATGAACTGCCCGAGCTTCTGCGGCGAGGTATCGGCAGGCACCTCGAGGCCCTGGGCAGCGAACATCTGCTTCACCTTGGGCGAGTTCAGCACCTCGGCGAAGGCGTGGTTGAGCTTGGTCACGCGATCGGCGGGCGTACCGGCCGGCGCGACGATGCCGAAGAACACGCTCACGTCGTAGCCCTTGTAACCCTGCTCCGAAATCGTCGGCACGTCGGGCAGCGCCTGCGACCGTGCGACGGTGGCCACGCCCAGCGCGCGCAGCTTGCCGGCCTTGACGTAGGGCAGCGCCGTGAGGATGTCGGTGAAGGTCATGCTGACCTGGTTGCCCAGCAGGTCGTTGAGCGCCGGGCCCGTGCCCTTGTAGGGAATGTGCTGCAGGTCGGTGCCGGCCACCGAGTTGAACAGCACGCCCGCAAGGTGCGACGACGCGCCGTTGCCCGACGAGGCATAGCTGAGCTTGCCGGGGTTGGCCTTGGCGTAGGCCACGAGCTCGGGCACGTTCTTCACCGGCAGCGCGGGGTTCACCACGAGGATGTTGGGCAGGTAGCCGATCTGGATCACCGGCGCAAAGCTCTTCACCGGGTCGTAGTTGATCTTGCGGTACAGGCTCGCGTTGATGGCCAGCGGGCCCGAAGTGCCGAACAGCAGCGTGTGGCCGTCGGCCTCGGCGCGCGCCACGTACTCGGCGCCGATGTTGCCGCCGGCGCCCGCACGGTTCTCCACGATCATGGGCTGGCCGAGACGGTCCTTCATCTCGGCGGCGAGCGTGCGCGCCATGGCGTCGGTAGGGCCGCCGGGCGGGAAGGGGACGACCAGCATCAGCGGCTTGGCGGGAAAGGCGTCGGCCGCGTGAACGGCCGGCATTGCCGTCATGAACGTGGCGCAGGCGACCAGCAGGAAGGTGAGGCGTTTCAAGGGATGTCTCCGATTTTTTTGTAAATTGACAAAGAGGCTCAAGCGAGCGCTTTCGCAGGGCGCACCGCGGCGCCGTTCCAGTCCGCAGGCATGGCATCGGGCGAGAGCGGATCGCGCGGCAACACGCGGTGCAGCAGCACCAGCTGCGACCAGCGCAGGCGCGGCGCGGAGCCGCTGCGCGAGGCCTCCCAGGCCATCGCGATGGCGCTGGTGCAGTGGTAGAGCGCCGAGGCGGCCTGGCGCGCGAGCACGTCGCCGCCTTCGCGCGCGGCGGTTTCGGACAGCGCGGCGGCGCGCTCCAGCGCATCGCCCAGCGCCTTCGCGAAAGCGGGGGGCAGCGCCGCATCGTCGAGCAGCATTTCGCAATGCGCGCGCAGCACCGGCAGCGAGCCTTCGCGCTTCACCGCGCGGATCACGTCGAGCGCCACGATGTTGCTCGTGCCTTCCCAGATCGAGCCCAGGTGCGCGTCGCGCACGAGGCGCGCGTCGCTCCACTCCTCGATGTAGCCGCAGCCGCCGCGCACTTCCATCGCGTCGCCCGTGACCTTCCGCGCATCGCGGCAGGCGCGGAACTTGATGAGCGGCGTGAGGATGCGCAGCAGCGCATAGGCATCGGGTTCGCCGGCATCGGAGCGGGCCAGCGCCAGCGCGGTCTGGCACACCATCGTGCGCGCCTGCTCGGCGGGCAGGCGCAGCTTGTCGAGCTGGCGCTGCATCAGCGGCATCTGGTCGAGCGTGCGGCCGAAGGCGCGGCGCTCCGAGGCGATGAACTCGGCTTCGGCCACGGCGCGGCGCATCAGGCCGGCGGCCCGCACGCCGTTCGACAGGCGCGAGTTGTTGACCATGTCGGCCATCTGCACGAAGCCGCGGCCCGCTTCGCCCACGAGGTACGCGACCGCGCCTTCGAGGCGGATCTCGCCGCTGGCCATCGAGCGCGTGCCCAGCTTGTCCTTCAAGCGGATGATGCGGTAGTGGTTGAGGCTGCCGTCGTCGAGCCGGCGCGGCAGCAGGAACAGCGACACGCCCTTCATGCCCGCCGCGCCATCGTCGGCGCGTGCGAGCACCATCGCGAAGCCGGCGTCGGGGTTGGAGCAGAACCACTTGTCGCCGGTAAGGCGCCAGCTGCCATCGGCCTCGGCGTGCGCCATGGTGGCGGTGGCGGCGATGTCGGAGCCGGCGGCCTGTTCGGTCATGAACATCGCGCCCTGGGCCAGTTCGTCGAAGTCGAGCGAGGTCAGGCGCGGCAGGTACTTGGCGACCAGCTCCGGCTTGCCGAACTTCTTCAGCGTGCGCGTGAGCGAATCGGTCATCGACACCGGGCAGCACAGGCCGAACTCGGCCTGCACGAACAGGTAGGTCAGGACGTATTTCACGAGCGGCGGCATCTTGCCCTTCCAGCCCAGCGTGTCGTCGCGGTGCGAGATGGCGGCCAGGCCGAATTCGGCGAGTGCGAGGCGTTCCATCTCAACGTAGGCAGGGTGCTTGACGACCTTCTGCTCGTCGAGACCGGTGCGCGTGCGCTGCTTCAGCGTGGGCGGGTTGCGGTCGGCGGTGCCGGCCAGCTCGTCGAGCAGGCCGCCCGCGAGGCCGCCCAGGCGCTCGAAGTGCGGCTGCATGTGGCGCCGCAGGTCGTCGGGCAGGTAGAGCGCGAGCAGGGCGTGCAGCTCGGCGTCGGTGGTGAACAGGTTCTGGCCGTGGCGATCGGGAATCGGATGGGCGTGCTCTGCGGACATGCGCTTTGTCTCCTTGGTTTTGCCGCATTGTTGAAGCCGCGACGATCCGTGTCTAATATCGATTTGGTCTTGTTCGATTCGATCTGACTATCCATGGAACTGCGGCACCTGCGCTACTTCTCCGTGCTCGCCGAAGAGCTGCACTTCGGGCGCGCGGCGCGGCGCCTGTCGATCTCGCAGCCGCCGCTGTCGGTGGCGATCCGGCAGCTGGAGGACAACGTGGGCGCGCGGCTGTTCGAGCGCAACAGCAAGGAAGTGCGGCTCACGCCCGCGGGGGAAGCGCTGCGCCTCTCGGCGCGGCGCGTGCTGCTGCAGGCGGAAGAGGCCGCCATCGAAGCGCGCGATGTGGCGCTGGGCTCGGCGGGTCGGCTGCGCATCGGCTTTGTCGGCGCGATGCTGTACCGGGGCTTGCCGCAGGCGCTGCGTGCCTTCCAGGCGAAGCACCCGGCGGTGCGCATCACGCTGAGCGAACTCAACTCCGGCGTGCAGATCACCGAGCTACTGAACGACCGGCTCGACCTCGGCTTTGCCCACACGCGGCGCGTGCCGCCCGAATTGCAGCACCGGCTGCTGCTGTCCGAGCCCTTCGTGGCCTGCCTGCCGGCCGGGCATGCGCTGGCCCGCAAGCGCGTGCTGGCGCCGGAGGACCTGCGCGAGCAGCCCTTCGTGCTGTTCTCGCGCGAGGCCTCGCCCGACTACCACGAGCGCATCCTGTCGATCTGTGCCGATGCGGGCTTCCTGCCCGAGGTGCGGCACGAGGTGCGCCACTGGCTGGCCGTGGTCTCGCTGGTGTCGCAAGGGATGGGCGTGGCGCTGGTACCGCAGGCGATGCGGCATTCGGCCCTGCGCGGCGCGGTGTTCAGGCCGCTCGACCGGGTGGTGGCGCAGTCGGAGGCTTATGGCATCTGGCGCGCCGGGCCGAACAACGTGCTGGTCGAGCGGCTGCTGCAGGGCGTGGCGGACAGCCTTTCGGCCGCCGCCGTGGAAAGTCAGGCGTAGAGCGGCTCTTCCGCCATCTGCTCGCACTGGTCTTCGAGCACGAGGATCTGCCCCTTCCAGTAGTCGCTGGAGCCGAACCACGGGAAGTTGATCGGAAAGATCGGGTCTTCCCAGCGCCGTGCCAGCCATGCGCTGTAGTGAATGAGCCGCAGCGTGCGCAGCGGCTCGATCAGCGCCAGCTCGCGCCGGTCGAATTCGCGGAACTGCTCGTAGCCGTCGAGCAGGCCCGACAGCTGCGAGGTGCGCTGTGCGCGGTCGCCCGACAGCAGCATCCACAGGTCCTGCACCGCGAAGCCCGTGCGCGCGTCGTCGAGGTCGACGAAGTGCGGGCCGCCGCCGGGGCGGTCGGTGGGCGTCCAAAGGATGTTGCCGGGGTGCACGTCGCCGTGCAGGCGCAGCTTGCGGGGCGTGAAATCGGAGGCCGGCGGCTGCAGTGCGAGAGCGGTTGCGCGGACCATGTCCAGCGCCGCGTTGCAGGCCGTTTCCCAGTCGCGCTGCACGTCGAGCGGGATCTTGTCGTTCTCGAGCAGCCAGTCGCGCGAATCGAGACCAAAGGTCTGCAGGTCCAGCGCGGGGCGGGCCTCGAAAGGCTTGGCGCTGCCCACCGTGTGGATGCGCGCGAGGAAGCGGCCGACCCATTCGAGCACTTCGAAGTCGTCGAGCTCGGGCGCGCGGCCGCCGCGGTAGGGGCTCACGCTGAACGCGAAGCCGGCGTGGTGGTGCAGGGTGCGGCCGTCGAATTCCAGCGGCGCCACCGCGGGCACTTCTGCCGCGGCCAGTTCGAGCGAGAAGCCGTGCTCTTCGAGGATCTCCGCCTCGCTCCAGCGACCGGGTCGGTAGAACTTGACCACGACCGCCGAGCGATCTTCCAGGTAGACCTGGTAGACCCGGTTTTCATAGGAGTTCAGGCCGGTGAGCCGGCCGTCGCCGTGCAGGCCGAGCGTCGCGAGCGCGTCGAGCACCACGTCGGGCGTGAGGCTCTCGTAGGGATGGGTGTTGGCGGGCGCTGCGGGGGAAGGGGTCATGCAGCGATTGTCGCCACACGGACCCCCGAGGCTGTTACAGCCCGCCCGGTTGCTTGTAAAGCGAAAGGATATGCCCGGTGCGCGGGTCGCCCTTGCCGGTCAGCACCTGCGCGTAGGCGGCCTGCACGGCCTCGCCGCCGTGGTGGTGCTCGGCGTGCAGCCAGGGGTTGTTGACGTCGGTCACCGTGGCGAGGAAGTTGTGCCAGGCCGCCACCATGCGCCGGCCGAATTCGTCCGCGCCCCATTCGGTGGTGCGCTTCTTGATCTGCGCCGGCGCGAAGAACAGCGTGGCACGCGGGCCCGGCAGGTCCTTGCCCGTGCCCTTGGAAGCGAGTTGCTCCACGTGCGTGCCGCCGATCGAGCAGCTGTACTTCAGATTCGTGAAGCGCTCGTGGATGGCGTTGCGCAACCCGCCGTTGCCGGCGAAGTCGACGTACACGCAAGGCGTGTCCGCCGCGATGCCGTCGAGCGCGTCGTAGGTCACCACGCGGTGGTAGCAGCCCAGGCTTTCGCAGAAAGCGACGTTGGCTGGCGAGGTCAGGCCGATCACCTCGATGCCTTTGCGCTGGTGCAGCTGAAAGGCCGTGCCGTAGGCCGTCTTGCTCGATGCGCTCGACAGCAGCATGGTGCTGGCGCCGAAGAAGTCGTTGTCGGCCATGAAGTCGTCGATCAGCCACGAGGTGATGAACAGCGGGCGCAGCAGCGCCTGCAGGTCTTCGGTGTCGGTGGTGTAGAGCGGGTCGGCGTTGCAGCGGAAATACTGGTTGTAGACCGCGGGCAGCTCGGCGCGGTGCGGGGCGGCGTCGGTGAAGCGCGCGACCGACAGCCGGTCGGGGCTCAGCACCGCGCTCGAGGCCATCGGCCAGTAGCCGTAGAGCCGCTCGCCCACCGCCACGCCGGGGTGCAGCGACTGCACCACGCTCGCAAAGCCCCACACCGGAATACTGCCCCAGCCTTCGTCCTCGGACGGAAAGAACTGCCAGTAGCTCATCGCTTCGCCGAAGGCGGCGTAGGTGATGTTGTTGGAAGTGAGCGCAAAGCTGTCGATGCGCACGCGCACCTGGCCGTCGGCGAGCGGCTCGTCGCTGGCGGTGTGCAGGCGCGTGGTGGCGAGCTGGTCTTTGCGGATGAGAAGGCTGGTGGTGCTCATGGGCGAAGCTCCGGCAATTGGTTGGTGCTCCCGACGTTAGCCAAGCTCGATGAAAGGCGCTACCGCGCGGCACGTTTCGGCGTCACCCGTGAGACATCGGCGGGCATGAAAAAAGCGACCCGGCTCGTGGCGAGGTCGCTTTTTCGCGTGTGCAACAAGCGGTCAGGCGATCGTCAATTCGACGTCGATGTTGCCGCGCGTGGCGTTCGAATACGGGCACACCTGGTGAGCGGCGTCAACCAGCTTCTGCTTGGCGTCTGCATCCAGGCCGGGCAGCGTGATCGCGAGCTTCACGGCGATGCCGTAGGCGGCGCCGCCGTTCGTCGGGCCAAGCGAAACGCTGGAGTCGATGGCGACGTCCTCGGGCACCTTCACGCCGATCTTCGGGCCCACGGCCTTCATCGCGCCGATGAAGCAGGCGGCGTAGCCGACCGCGAACAGCTGCTCGGGGTTGGTGCCGGGCTTGCCGGAACCGGGCGAGCTCAGCTTGACGTCGATGGCGCCGTCGCTGGATTTGCCTGCGCCGTCGCGGCCGCCGACCGTGTGGGCTTCTGCGGTGTAGAGCACTTTGTCGAGCTTGGTGGTCATGGTGATTCCTTTGATGATGGAGTGGAGGAGAGTGGCGAGAAAGCTTCGTCCGTTTCCGAAGACCGATCGAAGCGGGGAGAAATGTTGCGCTGCGTCAGGCTGCCTTCTTGATGCGGTCGCGCAGCGTCTGGATCTGCTGGGTGAGGGAAACCAGTTCGGGCACCGAGCACTGGGCCGCCGCCATCAGGCACTCGGGCACGCCGGCCGCGCGGCCCTTGAGCTTGCGGCCGGCGGATGTCAGCGTGATGTGCACGCGGCGCTCATCGGCCGCGTCGCGCACGCGGGCCACGTAGCCGTTGGCCTCGAGGCGTTTGAGCAGCGGCGTGAGCGTGCCGGAGTCGAGAGACAGGCGATCCCCGAGCGCGGAGACCGTGGGGCCGTCCTGCTCCCACAGGGCGAGCATCACGAGGTACTGGGGGTAGGTGAGCTGCAGCTTTTCCAGCACCGGCTTGTAGAGCCGGGTCATGGCCAGCGAAGCGGAATACACGGCAAAACACAGCTGGTTGTCCAGCTTGAGCATTTCGTCGGTGGAGGCCGGGGTGGAGCGCATGGGTCGAATTGTAGCGAGCAATTGAATTGTGTGCAATGTAATTCGGAAGTGTTGGTACCTGTTCCTGGCTGCAACAGGGCTGCTCAGCCCCTGAACCGCTTGCGCGTCAACGCCAGCGCAATCCAGAACGCCACCACCGCATAGACGGCCAGCACCGCCGCGTGTACCCACCAGCCGGTCGGCCACTGGTCCATGAAGAGGGGCCGTACCAGCGCCACCGCATTGGTCAATGGCAGCCACGCCGCCACGGCCCTCACGGCGGAAGGCAGCTGCTCCAGCGGAAAGAACACGCCGCTCAGGAACATCATCGGCGTCATGAACAACGTGAAGTAGTACGTGAAGAAGTCGTAGCCCTTCGCCAGCGCATTGAAGATCAGCGCGATCGACGAGAAGGTGATGCCGGCGCCGACCAGCACCATCCACGCGACGACGAGCTTCGGGCTGTGGCTGATGCCCAGCCCGAGCATCACGAACAGGATCGCCGTGACCGTGAAGATCGACTTGAATGCCGCCCACAGCATCTCCGCCAGCACGATGTCGTCGAGACCGACCGGCGCGTTCATGATGCCGTCCCAGGTCTTCTGCACATGCATGCGCGAGAACGCCGAGTACAGGGCCTCGAAGCTCGCCGCGTTCATCGCGCTCATGCAGATCGAGCCGCTCGCCAGGAACAGGATGTACGGCACCTTCACGCCGTCGACCGACACCTGCCCCACCAGCGCGCCCATGCCGTAGCCGAAGGCCACGAGCCAGATCAGCGGCTCGGCGATGTTGCCGATCAGGCTCGGAATGGCGAGTTTGCGCCACACCAGCAGGTTGCGCAGGAACACGGGCCACCAGCGCAGCGAGAGTTCGGGCGCGCGCCACACCGAAGGCGCAGGCGGCGGCGCAGCGGTCGTAGTGTTGTTCATGATTTCCTCTCCATTTCAGGAATACCGCGGAACCGGCTTTGCCGGGCCGCTGGTATTGCCCCCGGCGAGGGGGTAGGAGGCCACACGAAGTGGGCAAGCCTGGGGGTGTGCCGCATTCTCAGCCGTCCTCTCGAATCTGCCGGCCGGTGAGTTTGAGGAACAGGTCCTCCAGGTTCGCGGGCCGATGAAAAGTGCGCAGCCCGCTGTGCCGCGTCAGCGCATCGAGCAGCCGCCGCGCGTCCTGCGTGTAGAAGAAAACCGTCTCCCCGCTGACCTCCACGCGCGCAGCCATCGCCTTCAGCTCGGGTGCGTCGGCCAGCGACAGCGCGCCGTTGCCGTACACCTCGACCACGTCGGGTTCCAGGTGCTCGGCGATCAGGTCGCGCGGCCGGCCTTCGGCGATCTTGCGGCCGTGGTCGAGCACCAGCAGGCGCGAGCACAAACGCTCGGCCTCGTCCATGAAGTGCGTGGTCAGCAGGATCGACTTGCCCTGCTGCAGCAAGACCTGCAGCCGCTCCCACATCAGGTGCCGCGCCTGCGGATCGAGCCCGGTGGTCGGCTCGTCGAGCAGCAGCAGCCGGGGGTCGTTGACCAGCGCGCGCGCCAGCGACAGCCGCCGCCGCATGCCGCCCGACAGTTCGCCCGGCTTCGCATCGGCCTTGTGCGACAGCGCCGCGAACTCCAGCAGCTGCGGCACGCGTGCGCGCACCTGCGCCTTGCCGAAGCCGAAGTAGCGGCCGTACACGACGAGGTTCTCGGCGCAGCTGAAGTCGGGGTCGAGCGTGTCGAACTGCGTGACCACGCCGAGCTGCGCCTTGATGGCCAGCGCGTCGCGCGGCATCTGCAGCCCGAGCGCGGAGATGTCGCCGCCATCCGGCGCGGTGAGGCCCAGGCACATGCGGATGGTGGTGGTCTTGCCGGCGCCGTTCGGGCCGATCACGCCGAGGCATTCGCCGGGCGCGATCTCGAACGAGAGGTCGTCGACAACGGTGGTGCCGCCATAGCGCTTGTGCAGGTGACTGGCGCGAAAGAGGGGCGGGGTGGCGGAGGAAGTGGTCGGTGGCACGCGGCCATTCTGACGCAGCCGTGCCGCGGCCGCCCCATCGCTTCGATCGATGGACAACCCGCCCGTGTTCGGGGCCACTACATGTACATGGCGGGGGCCTCCGGCGGACCCTCGATAACCCGGGTCGGACCGCGCGCCGGTGGCGGCACAATCGACGGCAAGAATGGCGTTTGTGCGGGGGGGAGGCCCAAAGATGCTGCGTTTCTGGCTGGTGTTGCCGATGCTGATGCTGTTCAGCGCCTGCGCACCTTTTCATCGGCCGCTGGCGGCCGCGGACCGCCACAAGGTCCAGGAAGTCGACGTGCGCGTCGTCGTTGCGCAGGAGAGCTTCATGTTCTCCGCGCAGGCCCCCGGCGTGAGCGCGGCCACGGGCGGCGGGCTGATCGGCGCGCTGATCGATTCGTCGGTGCAGCAATCCCGCCAGAAGGACATGAGCGCCGAGGTGCAGGCCATCGTCGGCCCGCTGCTCGACTACGACTACCGCGTGGAGGCCGGCAAGGCGCTCGGAACGATGCTGGCCGAGCCGGGTTCGTTTCCGCTGAAGATCCGCTCGTCGCAGGTGCTCGCGGCCATGCCGCCCAAGGCCGAGCAGGAGGCTCGCATCGCCGCCACGAAGACCGGTCCCGCCTACATGGTGCTTCTGCTGCAGTACGCGCTGGAGCCCGGCCTGGGCGCCTTCACCACGCGAACCTCGGCCCTGCTGTGGCAGGACGGCCGCAGCGAGCCCAGCTACCGCGCCGCGGCCATCTTCCAGACGCCCATCGGCGGCACGGCGCGCGCCGCCGTGCTGCGCCGGCTCACGGCGAACGACGGACAGCTGCTGCGCGGCGTGATGCGCGAGTCGATGGCGCAGACCCTGCATGCGGTGGCGCTGGACATTGCCGGCGCCCGCTCCGGCGGCGTGAAGACCGCGCGCTTCAACGTCAACGGCTCATGGGTGACGCTGGCCGGCCAGGGCTTCGACGAGCAGCCGGGGCGCGTGCTCTTCCGCGACCAGGGCGGCGCCATGTATTCGGTCAGGAGCGCCGCACCATGAGGCTGTGCCACGAACAACTCGCCGCTGCTGCATTCGCCGCGCTCTGCGCCCTGCCCACCCTCTCGCACGCCCTCACCGAGAGCGAGCCGCTCTCCATGGTCTTCGAGCCGGCGCTTGAGCCGGCCGAGCGGCCCAACGGCGTGCCGGCCGCGTCGCTGCGGCTCGCGCGCAACTGCACGCTGTACCTGCCCGCGATCGAGGACGCGCGCAGCAACAAGGCCAACGCCGGCAACCTCACGGTGATGATGCCGACGGTGCACGCCACGCCCCGGTCCGTGCAGTCGCTGCGCAGCGGCGACGCCACGGCATGGACGCGCGGCGCGCTGCAGTCGCTGGGCCGCTACGGATTCCAGGCGGTGCCGGGTGCGCCGCCCGCAAGCGGCGGTGGTGCCAGGCAGGTCGCGGCCGACGTCGCGCTGCGCCTCGCCCATGCGTGGTCCGCGGGCCTGAACCTGGTTTCGCACGTCGTGCTCAAGGTGAGCTACCGCCTGCCCGGCGGCGAGACCGTCGCGCGCCAGTACCACGGCATGGGCACGCGCACCAACTGGACCAGCGCCAACGGCGAGTTCATGTCGGTGCTGAACCTCGGCCTCGAAGAGGCGGTGCGCGGCATGGCGAGCGACGCCGCCGCGCTCTGCGACGGCCGGCCGCTGCCCGAGCCGGTGGCCGTGCCATGAAGCGCATGCTGAAGCTGCACCTGACGTGCGGCGCATTGCAAGAAGCGCAAATGGCGGCCTTCGTCGTGGTGTGCGAGCAGGTCGGGCTCAAGCCGATGCTGATCGACCTCGCCCGCGGGGAGCAGAAGCAGCAGCCCATCGCCACCGGCTGGCTTCGCGGCACGCTCGAAGAAGCGAAGGCCGAGGCCATGGCCCTGGGGCAGTGGCTTGCGCGCGCGGGCATGGCGGTGCGGCGCGTGAAGATCGAGGCGCCGGTCCAGGGCTGGGAGCGCCTGAGCCAGCCCGACCAGTATTTCGAGTGGCGCGGCAAGCTGCAGCTGCACGACGCATCCGCGCTGCAGCATCTGTGCGAGACGCATGGCGCGCGGCTGTCGCGCAACAGCCTCATGGGCGAGACCGGCATGCGCTTCGTGACGCTGCGCAGCCGCGAGCCGCTGGCCGGGTTCAAGGCCCGGGTGACGGCACTGGCAAGCCAGCTGGAACGCGAAAGCTGGCCGCTGCTGAAGCAGGACAGCGAGCTCTGCCTGCACGACAGCCGCGAGTCGCTCGACGACGGCTGGCTGGGGCGTGCCGCTTGACACCGCCCGGGCTCAGAGCCTGAGGCCGCTGAACTCCATCTTCATCCACTCGATGAATGCCCGCGTGCGCGTGGGCAGCAGCCGCGCGTTCGGATAGATCACGCTCACCGGCCGCGGCGGCGGCTCGAAGTCTTCGAGCACCAGCTTCAGCCGGCCCTGCGCCACATGCGGCATCACCTGGTACGAGAAGAAGGTGCCGAAGCCCATGCCCGCCGCGCACGACTCGATCGCCGGTGCCAGGTGGTTGAACTCCAGGCGATTGTTCGGCGTCACGCTGATCGTCTTGCCGCCGTCGCGAAACAGCCACTGCGCCGGCGCGTCGACGCGGCCGCGCACGCAGGGCGCACCGTTCAGGTCGCGCGGATGCCGCGGCGTGCCGTGCTGCGCGAGGTACTCGGGGCTCGCGGCCACCACGCGGCGGATGGTGCCGAGCGTCTGCGCTACCAGCGACGAGTCTTCCAGCGGGCTGATGCGGATGCCCACGTCGATACCCTCCTCGAGCAGGTTCACGGTGCGGTCATACAGGCGCACGCTGCAGCGCACCTTTTCGTGGCGCTGCATGAAGCGCACGATGGCGGGCGCCACGTACATGTGGCCGAAGAGCACCGGCGCGGTGATGGTGAGCTGGCCAGCCGGCTCGCGCGCCTCGGCCTTCAGCGCGAGGTCGGCGGCGTCGGCCGCGAGCAGCACTTCGCGTGTACTCGACAGGTAGTGGCGGCCCTCCTCGGTGAGCGACAGCCGGCGCGTGGTGCGGTGGAACAGGCGCACGCCCAGGTGAGCCTCCAGCGCGGCGAGCGAACGCACCACCGCGGGCAGTGAGCTGCCGAGCGCCTCGGCGGCGCGGGTCAGGCTGCCCTGGTCGGCAATCTGAACGAAGGTCTGCATGGCCTTGAAACGATCCATGGCGCGATTAAACCGGAAAACGCAGCAGTCAAATACCGAATTGGCTATTCATTCGTCTGATGCAAGAGAGAACAATCCAGGCAACGCCCCGCCATCCTCAAACAAGGAGTCCCCCCATGACCGCCGTCCGCCCCGCCCAGCCCATCAAGCTCTACGGTTCCGCCATCTCGGGCCACGTGCACCGCGTGCGCCTGTTCCTCGCGATGCTCGGCCTTCCATTCGAGAACATCGAGCTCGACATGCGCAAGCGCGAGAACCGCGCGCCCGAATTCCTGGCGCGCAACCCTTTCGGCCAGGTGCCGGTGATCGAGGACGGCGAACTCGCGCTGGCCGATTCCAACGCCATCCTCGTCTACCTCAACGAACGCTATGCGCCGGACCCCGCGCGCTGGATGCCGCGCGACCCCGTCGGTGCGGCGCGCGTGCAGCGCTGGTTCTCGGTGGCGGCCGGCCCGCTGGCCTACGGCCCGGCGGCGGCGCGGGTCATTGCGCTGTTCGGCCGTGACACCGACCCGGCGGAGACCGTCGCGCGTTCGCATACGCTGCTCTCGGTGATGGAAATTCATTTGCAGCAGCAACCCTTCCTCGCCGGCCCCGATGCGACGCTCGCCGATATCGCGAACTACGCCTACGTGGCGCATGCGCCCGAAGGCAGCGTGTCGCTCGACGCCTATCCGAACGTGCGCGGCTGGCTCGAACGGGTGGAAGCTTTGCCGGGTTTCGTGCCGATGGTGCGCACGCCCATCGGGCTCGGGGCGGTTGCATGATCGCCGCGCCGTTCCATGCGGGCGAGCGCGCGATGCAGGCCCTGGCAGGCTCGCGCGAGCAGATGGAGGCCGCGGGCCCGCGCGTCATTCGCGACCACATGCCCGATCAGCACCGCGAATTCTTCGGGCTGCTGCCGTTCCTCGTGGTCGGCAGTCTCGACGCGGAACTGCAGCCGTGGGCCAGCGTGCTCGCGGCGCCCGCCGGTTTTGTGCATTCGCCCGATGCCACTCACCTGCGCGTCGATGCGCTGCCGGCGGCGGGCGATCCGCTCGCCGGGCAGCTGAAGCAGGGCGCCACGCTGGGCCTGCTCGGCATCCAGCCGCACACGCGGCGGCGCAACCGCCTGAACGGCACTGTCGAGGCGCTCGATGGCGCGGGCTTCATGGTCGCGGTGCAGCAGAGCTTCGGCAACTGCCCGCGCTACATTCAGGCGCGCGAGCCGGTGTTCGCATCGCCGCGCGGCAATGCGGCGCCGCAGGGGCAGTGGCTCGACAAGCTCGATCTGGCGGCGCATCGCCTGATCGGCAGCGCCGATACGCTGTTCATTGCCACCGCCTATCCGAACGAGGTGGCGGCGGGCGACGAGGCCGATGCAAGTTCGCACGGCGTCGACGTGTCGCACCGCGGTGGCCGTCCGGGCTTCGTGCGCATCGACGGCGACAGCGTGCTCACCGTGCCGGACTTCAACGGCAACCGCTTCTTCAACACGCTCGGCAACCTGGCGGCGCATCCGCGCGCGGGGCTGTTGTTCGTCGACTTCGACAGCGGCGACCTGCTGCACGTGGCAGCCACGGCAGAGATCGTGTCGGAAGGGCCCGAGGTGGCCGCGTTCGAAGGTGCGGAGCGGCTGATGCGCTTTCGGGTCACGCACGCCCTGCGGCGCCCGGCGGCGTTGCCGCTGCGCTGGGGCGATGCGCAACTGTCGCCCCACCTGGCGGGCACGGGTCAGTGGAACACGGGGATGCGCCCGTTGACCGACGGCCGGTAGCTCCAGCCGCGCAGGCGCTGCGCGTCGAAGTCGGCTGCATGGCGCGGCAACAAGGCTTCGAGGCTGGCTGCCGCCAGCGTGCAGGCCAGCGCCTGCCCCGGACACGCGTGCATGCCGTGGCCGAAGCCGAGCATGCGGCGGCGGGCGCGCACGGGCATGAAGCGATCGGGGTCGGGGTTAAGCGCCGGGTCGCGGTTGGCCGAGGCCAGCAGCACCAGCACCGCATCGCCGGCTGCCAGCGGGGTGCCGGCGATGGTGACGGCTTCGGCGGCAAAGCGCCGCGTGTTGTGCACCGACGGGTCGTGGCGCGCGGTCTCCTCGACGATGGCCTGCAGGCCGTTGCGCGTGCCGGACAGCGGGCGCAGCAGCGAAGGCTCGCGCATCAGCGCGATCAGGCTGTTGCCGACCAGGCCCGCCGTGGCGTCGCAGGTCTGCGTTAGCAGGCCGGCGAGGTTCGCAAGCAGCGAGCGCGACACGCGCGCATCGCCCGCGCTCTCGGCGAGCACGGCCGCGAGCAGCGTGCCGTGCCGCGGCGGTGCGACCGCTGCCAGCATTTCAAAGCGCGCCATCAATTCGCCCGCTGCGGCGCTAGCACGCTCCAACTGCTCGGGCGTGGACAGCGGCGACAGGCAGGCCACGAAGTCGCGCATCCACCGGTCCACCTGCGCCAGTGCATCGTCGGCAAAACCCAGCAGGTGCGCGACGGCCTGCACGGGCATCGAGAACAGCGTGTCGGACAGCGGCTGCTGCCCGGGCACGCGCTGTGCCACCCGCAAGGCGGCCACATGCACGGCGTTCAGGTCGAGACCGGCCAGCGCTCGTTGCAGCGCAGGCCGGTGCGCCTGGTGCGCCACGCCGTCGTTCATGCGCACCAGATGTCCGAACACTTCGCCGGCCGGGCTGCCCACGATGGCACGCGGCACCGGCTCGGCGGCTGGCCGCACGCGCAGCGCGCCATGCGCGAGCAGCACCTGCTCGACGACATCCGCGCGGCTCGCGACCCAGAGGCGCAGCTTCTCGTTCCACGCGAGCGGCGGGCCGTCGCGCAGGGCGGCGTAGCAGGGATACGGATCGGCATGCGTGGCGGCCGAGACCGGATCGGCGGGCATGTCGATATCGACGGGGCGGTTGTTTTCGTTCATGGCCGCAGTGTGCGATCGAAGCCGCCATCACACTTCGCCCACGAACGAAGTGTCGGATGCAGCGCCGTTCTACGATGCGCGCATGGACACCCTTTCCTCCTCCGCCGACTTCCAGCTGGCCCGCCTGGCCGGCGCCATCGCCGAACCGGCGCGCGCCCGCATGCTCAGCTGCCTGATGGACGGCCACGCGCGCACCGCCACCGAGCTCGCCACCGTCGCCGAGGTGGCCGCGTCGACCGCCAGCGCGCACCTCGCGCGCCTGAAGGACGAACGCCTCGTCGATCTGCTGGTGCAGGGCAAGCACCGCTACTTCCGCCTCGCCAGCGACGACGTCGCCGCCGCGCTCGAAAGCCTGATGGTGGTGGCCGGCACGCCGCGCACGCCCGGGTTCGAGCCGAGCACGCCGAGCCGTCTGCGCAGCGCGCGCACCTGCTACGACCACATGGCGGGCACGGCGGGCGTCGCGCTGCACGACCGGCTGCATGCCCAGGGCTGGCTCAGCGGCCTGCAGAGCGGCTCGTACGAGCTCACCTCCGAAGGCGCGATCGCGCTGGAGAGCCTGGGCGTCGAGGTCGATGTGGTGCGCCGCTCGCGCCGGCGCTTTGCCTGCGCCTGCCTGGACTGGAGCGAGCGCCGGCCGCACCTGGGCGGCGCGTTGGGTGCCGCGTGGCTGCAGCTCTCGCTGCGCCGGGGATGGGTACGGCAGGAGCTGGACGGGCGGGCGCTCACGCTGACGCCGAAGGCGCAGCGGGAGATGCCGGAGCTTTTTTCTTGAAGCGCCGGGCGATCAGGCTTTGAGCTTGAGCAGATAGATCAGCGGGCCGGCCATCGCCGTATCGAGGTCGAGGAAGCTCTCGAAGTCCTTGCCCGCCATCCAGTACGCGTCCCAGTTGTTGCGCTTGATGGTCTTTTGCCAGAGGTCGGCCTGGGTGGCGCGGCGCGCGGCTTCGAGCAGCACGGCGCGGCGTTCGGCCGGGACCTTCTTGCCGGTGAGCACGCCGCGCCAGTTGGCGAGGTCGGCGTCCACGCCCTGTTCGCGCACCGCCGGAATGCCCAGGAACGAACGCTTGGCCGATACGCCGATGGCGCGCAGCTTGCCGCTGGCCAAGCCGTCGCTGAACTCGCTGTAGCCCGAGATGCCGGCGGCCGCCTTGCCCGATTCGAGCGCTTCGACCACCTGTGCCCCGCCGGGGTAAGGCTGGTAGACCAGTGCGGCTGCGTTGCCGGCCACGCGCGCCAGCATGCCGGCGTACATGTGGTCCACGCCGCCGGCCGAGCCGCCGGCGATGACCGTCTTGGCGGCATCGGCGCGCAGTTGCGCGATCAGGTCCTTGGGTGTCTTGATGGGCGAGTCGGCCTTCACCGCCACCACCTCGTAGTCGCTGGTGAGCCGTGCCACGGGGGCGACCTGCGCCATCGTGACGGCAGGCTTCTGCAGTGCGACCGCACCGACCATGACCATGCCGCTCACCAGCAGGGTGTCGGGATCGGCGTCGTATTTTTCGACGTACTTCGCCAGGCCGATGGTGCCGCCCTTGCCGCCGATGTTCTCGTAAATGACGTCGCCCACCGCGCCGGACGCCAGCATCGCGGCACCGAGCGCACGGCCGGTCTGGTCCCAGCCGCCGCCTTCGTTGGCGGGAATGACGATGCGCAGCTTGGGGATCAGCTGCGGTTCGGCCGCGCCAGCCAACCGGGGCCAGAACGCTTCGGGCACCACGCCCGCAACGGCGGCTGATGCCATCCATGCAGCGAGGCTGCGGCGAGAAAGGCCGGCTGGCACGGGTTGCGGCATTTTGTTTCCAGTTGTCTGTAGAAGTAACTGGATGATGTCCGAAAAACGAGCAGCCTTCTGAGGTTTTACATCTAGGGAAAACCCTTGGAATTGAGCGGCAACCGTTGCCCTTCAGGCTTTCAGCTTGAGCAGATAGATCAGCGGGCCGGCCATCGCCGTGTCGGTTTCGAGGAAATTCTCGAAATCCTTGCCCTCCAGCCAGAAGGGGTCCCAGTTGTTCTGCTTGATGGTTTTTTGCCACAGATCGGTGGCGGTGGCGCGCCGTACCACGGCGAGCAGAGCCGCCTTGCGATAGGGCGGCACCTTGCGGCCGGTGAGCACGCCGCGCCAGTTGGCGAGATCGGCGTCCACGCCTTGCTCGCGCACCGACGCGATGCCCTGGAACGGCCGCTTCGACGACACGCCGATGGCGCGCAGCTTGCCGCTGGCCAGCCCTTCGCTGAATTCGCTGTAGCCCGAGATGCCCGCCGCGGCCTTGCCGCTGGCCAGCGCCTCGACCACCTCCGCGCCGCCGGGGTGCGGCTGGTAGACCAGCGTCTGCGAGGCGTCGGCCACGCGCGCCAGCATGCCGGCGTACATGTGGTCCACGCCGCCGGCCGAGCCGCCTGCGATGACGGTGTTGGCCGCATCGGCGCGCAGCTGCGCGATCAGGTCCTTGGGTGTCTTGATGGGCGAATCGGCCTTCACCGCCACCACCTCGTAGTCGCTGGTGAGGCGGGCGATGGGCGCCACGTGGGCCATGGTGACGGCGGGCTTCTGCAGCGCCACCGCACCGACCATGACCATGCCGCTCATCAGGATCGTGTCGGGGTCCGCATCGTATTTCTCGGCGTACTTCGCCAGGCCGATGGTGCCGCCCTTGCCGCCGATGTTCTCGTACACCACGCTGCCGACCGCGCCGGACGCCAGCATCGCGGCGCCGAGCGCGCGGCCGGTCTGGTCCCAGCCACCGCCTTCATTGGCGGGAATCACGATGCGCAGCCTGCTGCTCACGGGCGCGTCGGCGGCGTGCGCGGCGCGCGGCCAGAGGGCGGCCTGCCCCCCGCCGACTGCTGCGGCCGAGGCCGCGATCCATGCCGAGAAGCTGCGGCGGGAGAGGGGAACGGAAGGCGACTGGGGCATCTTTTTTCCGGTTGTCTGTGGGGTACACCGGATGATGTCCGCGAAACTCGGCAATCCCGTACGGCAGCGGGCAGGACAAACCCTGAGGCCCCGAGGCTCGGGGCAGCCCTCCTGGAGCCGTTCTTCTTACTTGCTTACTGGAACGCCACCTCGTCGAAGCTGCGCAGCTTGCGGCTGTGCAGCCGTGTCGATCCCTCCGCGCGCAGGATGTCGATGGCCCGCATGCCGATGCGCAAGTGCTGCTCCACGCGTTCGCGATAGAAGTGGTTGGCCATGCCGGGCAGCTTGATCTCGCCGTGCAGCGGCTTGTCGCTCACGCACAGCAGGGTGCCGTAGGGCACGCGAAAGCGGAAGCCATTGGCCGCGATGGTCGCGCTTTCCATGTCGAGCGCCACCGCGCGGCTCTGGCTGAAGCGGCGCTGCGGCTGGTTGCCGGGCAGCAGCTCCCAGTTGCGGTTGTCGGTACTGGCCACGGTGCCGGTGCGCATGATCTTCTTGAGGTCGGGGCCTTCGTAGCGCGTGACGTCGGCCACGGCTTTTTCCAGCGCGAGCTGGATTTCCGACAGCGCCGGAATCGGCACCCACTGCGGCAGCTCCTCGTCGAGCACGTGGTCTTCGCGCACGTAGGCGTGGGCCAGCACGTAGTCGCCGAGCTGCTGTGTGTTGCGCAGGCCGGCGCAGTGGCCCAGCATCATCCAGGCATGCGGGCGCAGCACCGCGATGTGGTCGGTAATGGTCTTGGCATTGGCCGGGCCGACGCCGATGTTGACCATGGTGGTGCCGCTGCAGTCCTCGCGCACCAGGTGGTAGGCCGGCATCTGCGGCAGCCGCGGCGGCGCGGTGCCCTGGCTGCCGTCGAGCAGGTGGCCGTAGGTGGTGCTCGAACCGGCCGGCAGCCCGCGCCGGCGCGTGACCACGTTGCCGGGCTCGATGAAGGCGACGTACTCGCTGTTCTCGTCGGCCATCGCCTCGTGGCCCAGGCGCACGAACTCGTCGATGTAGAACTGATAGTTGGTGAACAGGACGAAGTTCTGGAACCACTCGGGCGCGGTGCCCGTGTAGTGGCGCAGCCGGTGCAGCGAGTAGTCCACGCGCGCGGCCGTGAACAACGACAGCGGCTGGGCCTCGCCGTCGCGCGCCTCGTAGGTGCCGTTGGCGATGCCGTCGTCCATCACACCCAGGTCGGGCAGGTCGAACACGTCGCGCATCAGGGCGCGGCGCTCGGCGCTCATGGTGCCTTCGATGTGATCGTTCTCGGCAAAGGAGAAGTGGATCGGAATGGGCTGCGTGCTGGTGCCCACCTCGAGCTCGACCTGGTGGTTCTCCAGCAGCAGGCGGAACTGGTCGAGGTAGTAGCGCGAGAACAGGTCGGGCCGCGTCAGCGTCGTCTCGTAGCGGCCGGGCCCGGCGACGAAGCCGTAGCTCAGGCCGGCGTTGGCTGGCGGCGTGTGGCGCGAGACGGTGTGCGTATGCACCCGCACGAAGGGATAGCAGGCCCGCGCCCGGCCCGGCAGCGCCTCGCCGGCAACGAAGCGCAGCATCGATTCGCGCAGGTGGGCCAGGCCGCCCTGGTAGATGGTCTTGACCTGTTCGAGTGCGGCGGCGGCGTCGGTGAAGCGGGCGGGAGCGACGAAGGTGGGCATGTAGGGCATGGCGGCATTGTGCAATGCGGCCGCGCCGGTTTCACCTCAGCCAACGCTTCAGGCGGCGCAGTGGCGCCGTCACGCGCCAGCTGGTGCTCGCGCGTACGGCGGCCAATACGGCAGCGGTGCCGCCGTGCGCCGTTTCGGCCTCGCGCTGCAACTGCTCGGCGCGGTGCCGCGCACCGGCCAATTCGGCCTTCAGGGCGCTGCTCTCTTCCTGCCATCGGGCTGCCACGGCGGCATGTACCTCGGCCTGCTGCCGTTCCTGCGTGTCGCGGGCGACGGCTGCCGCCTCGGCCGACTGGAGGCGGTGCGCCAGGTCGGCCGCGTGCGCGCCCGCGCCCTGCAGGTCGGCACGCAGCCTGTCGGTTTCCGTGCGCGCCGTCTCGAGCTGGCCCTGCAGTTCGCGCAGCCTTGCCTGCCAGGGCATGGCCGAATTGACCGGATGGCGCATGCCGCCCAGATGCCGGCGCTGTGCAGTGTGCGGCCAGGTGTGAAACCACGACTGCCGGTTGTCGAGCGGCCAGGCGTCGGGCGCGAACCCCGCCGCGCGCACCGCCGTATTGAACGAGAGCTGGTCGCGCCGCGAATAGCGCAGCACGTGCGCCAGCCAGCGCGACATCGCGTCGCGCACCTTCGGATGGCGGTGGTCGCGCAGCAGAATGGCCGTCCAGTGCGGCGGCTCGGCCAGCGCGGGATCGTCTTCGCCCAGGTAGTGGTTGAGCTGCTCGAAGATGCGCCCGGAATCGTCCAGGCCCAGTCGCGCCACCTCGATGAACTCGTCCAGCACGCTGTCGCGGTAGCTGTGCAGCGGCAACCCCATGCCCGAGCCGTGCGGGTGGCGCGCGATCACCTCTTCGGGCGTCTCGCGCAGGATCACCGAGTTGTCCACGTAGAGCGAACGGTCGAAGCCGCGCAGCGCCTCCACCTCGTGCGGGCAGATCTTCAGCATGCGCTGGCTGCGCACCGGGTCCATGCCGAACACGGTGGGCACCTGCACCACCTGCCAGGTGTCGCTGGTCAGTGCCGGGTCGTCCGTCAGGCACAGGAAGGGCAGCGACGAGCGCGCCGCCACCGGCTGCTCGTTCAGGGGTTCGTAGTCGCCCACGAGGATGGTGTAGACGCAGGTGCGGGGTTGTTCGGCAGCGGGGTTCATGGGGTACGCGTCAAGGTGGCCGTTTCGCCGAGGCCGCCCTTGCCGCGGCCCAGTCCGACATAGGTGAAGCCCGCGGCGCGGGCGGCGGCGGGCGCATGGAGGTTGCGCAGGTCGATCAGCACCGCCCCGCGCATGCCGGCGCGCAGCCGGTGCAGGTCGAGCTGGGCGTAGACGGGCCACTCGGTCGCGATCACCACGGCGTCGCAGCCCGCGGCGCATTCGACGGGGTCGGCGAAGAACGCCGCGCCGGGCAGCACGGTGCGCGCGCGTTCGAGCGCCTTCGGGTCCGACAGCCGCACCGTCGCGCCCGCGGCCAGCAGCGCGGCGGCCAGCGAGAGCGCCGGCGAGGCACGAACGTCGTCGGTGTCGGGCTTGAAGGCCGCGCCCAGCAACGCGATCGCACGGCTCCGCACGTCGCCGCCGCAGGCCTCGGTGATTTTGCGCTGCATGCGCACCTTGCGGTCCTCGTTGAGCTGGGCCACGGCTTCCACGATGGCCAGCGGCATGCCGTGCGCGCGTGCGGTGCCCGCCAGCGCGACGAGGTCCTTGGGCAGGCAGGAGCCGCCGTAGCCCGGGCCGGGCCGCAGGTACTGCGCGCCGATGCGCGGGTCGAGCCCGATGCCGAGCGCCACGTCTTCCACCTGGGTGTCCAGGCACTCGCAGAGGTCGGCGATCTCGTTGATGAATGCCAGCTTGGTCGCCAGGAAGGCATTCGCCGCGTACTTGACGAGTTCGGCTGTGCGCCGCGTGGTGGCCACCACCGGCACGCCGGCTTGCAACTGCGCCGCGTGAAGCCGGCGCAGCACCGCCTCGGCATGCGCGCTGTCGGTGCCGAAGACGATGCGGTCGGGGTGGCAGAAGTCCGAGATGGCATGGCCCTCGCGCAGAAACTCGGGGTTGCAGGCGACCGCGATGTCCGCCTCCGGGCGCAGCTCGCGCAGCAGGGTGGCCACGGCATCGCCCGTGCCCACGGGGGAGGTCGATTTGAGCACCAGCACCGCCGAGGCCGGCAGGGCGGGGGCCACCGCCTGCACGGCCGCGAGCAATTGCGACAGGTCGGTGCC
The DNA here is from genome assembly GCF_001425205.1 of Variovorax sp. Root411. Classification (GTDB taxonomy): domain Bacteria; phylum Pseudomonadota; class Gammaproteobacteria; order Burkholderiales; family Burkholderiaceae_C; genus Variovorax. Next base: position 19,880 of record NZ_LMDW01000015.1, on the reverse strand, counting down.
CACGCCGTCGTGCGCGAGCGGCGTGCCGACCGCCACGATCACCACCTCGGCGTCGGCGGCGGCTTCGGCGGCGTGTGGCGAAAAGCGCAGGCGCTCCAGCCCCTGGGCGAGCAATGCCTGCAGTCCGGGTTCGTGGAACGGCGCCTGGCCGGCCGCGAGTTGCGCGAGGCGCGCGGCGTCGGTGTCGACGCAGCACACCGTGTGGCCGAAGGTCGCGAGGCAGGCGCCCGACACCAGGCCCACGTAGCCCGTGCCCACCACGCACACGCGCAGGCTCTCCACTGGCGTGGCCTGTGCGGTGCCGCTGGCGGCCGAGGGGGAGCGGGGGAAAGATGTGTCGACATGCATCTGTCCGATGATGACAGCACACGTGCCGCGGCGTTCCTGTCCAAGGTACGGCCTTCAGCGCGGGCATGGCCGGCCGGTCGGCCGCGCCCGGCACCGAACCATTAACCTCGGCGGCTCACAGGAACAACCGCGAAGGGTGATGCAATGAAAGTCGCAATCATGGGCGCCGGCGCAGTCGGGTGCTACTACGGCGCCATGCTGGCGCGCGCCGGACACGAGGTGGTGCTGATCGGGCGGCCTTCGCATGTGGAGGCCGTCAACGCCAGCGGGCTTCGGCTGGAGACCAAGGCCTTCGACGAATTCGTGAAGGTGGCAGCCAGCACCGAAGCCAGCGCGGTGCACGGCGCCGACCTCGTTCTGTTCTGCGTGAAGTCCACCGACAGCGAATCGGCCGCCGCGCAGATCAAGCCGCACCTCTCTCCCGGCGCGCTGGTGCTCACATTGCAGAACGGCGTCGACAACGACGAGCGCGTGCGCCCGGTGCTGCCGTCGAACGAGGTGGCGGCGGCCGTGGTCTACGTGGCGACAGAGATGGCGGGGCCGGGCCACGTGAAGCACCACGGGCGCGGCGAGCTGGTGATTGCGCCCTCGCGCATGAGCGAACAGGTTGCTCGGCATCTGGCCGCCGCAGGCGTGCCCACGCAGATCTCCGACAACGTGCGCGGCTCGCTGTGGGCCAAGCTGATCCTCAACTGTGCCTACAACGCGCTGTCGGCCGTCACGCAGCTGCCGTACGGCGTGCTCGTGAAAGGCACGGGCGTGGCCGAGGTGATCCGCGACGTGGTGGCCGAATGCCTCGCTGTCGCAAAAGCCGAGGGCGTCGTGGTGCCCGGCGACACCGACGCCGCCGTGCGCGGCATCGCGCAGACCATGCCCTCGCAGTACTCGTCCACCGCGCAGGATCTCGCGCGCGGCAAGCTCAGCGAGATCGACCACCTCAACGGCCTGGTCGTGCGTCGCGGCGAGGCGCTCGGCGTGCCCACGCCGGCGAACCGCGTGCTGTTCGTGATGGTGAAGCTGCTCGAAGGCAAGCAGCGCTAGCCTGGCATGGGCTCGCGCATCGTCACGAACTCTTCGGCCGCGGTCGGGTGTATGCCGATGGTGCTGTCGAACAGCGCCTTCGTCGCGCCGGCGCGCATCGCCACCGCGAAGCCCTGCACGACTTCGCCCGCGTCCGCGCCCACCATGTGCAGGCCGACGACGCGGTCGGTGGCCTTCTCGACCACCAGCTTCATGAACGTGCGCTCGCTGCGGCCCGACAGCGTGTGGCGCAGCGATTTGAACTCGCTCGAGAACACCGCGACCTCGCCGAACTTCGCGCGCGCTTCGAGTTCGGTGTAGCCGCAGGTGCCGATGTTCGGGTGCGTGAACACGGCCGTGGGAATGAACTCGTAGTCGAGCCGGCGCTTGCCCTTGCCGAAGAGTTCGTCGACCACCACCATCGCCTCGGCCAGCGCCACCGGCGTGAGTTGCACGCGCGTCGATACATCGCCCACCGCATGGATCGACGGCACCGAGCTGCGGTAGTGCGCATCGACCGCGATGGCGCCGCGCTCGTCGAGCTTCACGCCCGCCGCCTCGAGACCGAGCCCCTGCGTGTTGGGCACGCGACCGGTGGCGAAGAGCACCGTGTCGGCCTCGATCTGCTGGCCGCGCGCCAGCGTGACGGCAAGCCCGTGCGGCCCGCGCGTGACCGATGCGGCTTCGCAGTTCAGCCGCACGTCGACGCCGGCCTTGCCCATCTCGTTCGCAAGAAACTGCCGCACGTCGTCGTCGAAGCCGGTGAGCAGGTGCGCGCGGCGGTGCAACTGCGTGACCTGAGCGCCGAGGCCGTTGAAGATCGATGCGAACTCGCACGCGATGTAGCCGCCGCCCACCACCAGCAGGCGCTTGGGGAAGGGGTCGAGGTCGAACATCGCGTCGGAGCTCACGACGTGTTCGCGGCCCGGAATGTCGGGCACGTAGGGCGTGCCGCCGGTGGCCACCAGCAGGTGCCGCGCGGTGTGGCGCTTGCCGTCGACTTCCACCGTATGGGCGTCGGCCAGCTGCGCCCAGCCGGCGATGAGCGTGACGCCCGAGTTCTTCAGCAGCGAGGCATAGATGCCGTTGAGCCGCGTGATCTCCCTGGCGCGTTGCGACTTCAGGTGCGCCCAGTCGAACTGCGGCGCCTGGGGCAGCTTCCATCCGTAGCCCGCGGCTTCTTCGAACGATTCGGCGTAGCCGGCCGCATAGCTGTAGAGCTTTTTCGGGATGCAGCCCACGTTGACGCAGGTGCCGCCGAGTTCGGCGGCCTCGGCCAGCCCGACGCGGGCGCCCGTCTGCGCCGCCATGCGCGCGGCGCGAACGCCGCCGCTGCCGCCGCCGATGACGAAGAGATCGAAGTCGAATGTGGGCATGAAAGGCTCCTTGGCCGCCGACTGTAGCGGCGGGCCGAAGGAAGCGCTTCCGGCGGGACTTGCGCGGCGGCTGGCGTTCAGCGCGAGTCGGGCGAGGTCCAGAGCCTGCGCGGATCGTCGCTGCGCTGCTGGCCTGGCGGCTGCGGCTGCTGCGGTGCTGGCGCGATGCCGCGCTGCTGCTGGATCGCGCGCAACTGGGCCTCCTGTGCCTGGCGCATCGCGTTCTGCTGGGCCTGCAGCTGGGCTTGCGCCTGCTGCTGCGCCTGCGCGGCACGCAATTGCATTTCCTGTTGCTGGCGAAGCTGCTGCTGCTGTTGCTGGGCCGCGCGCTGTTGCTGCAACTGCTGTTGTTGAAGCTGCTGTTGCTGTTGCTGCTGCTGGGCTTGCGCCTGCGCCGCGCGCTGCTGCATTTCCTGCTGCTGGCGCAGCGCCTGTTGTTGTTGCTGTTGTTGTTGCCAACGCTCCTGCTCGCCGCGCTGGCGCCAATCCTGTTGCGCTCGCCCATCCTGTTGTTGACGCCAGTCCTGCTGGCGCTGCCATTCCGACTGCTGCTGATGTTGTTGCTGCTGCGTGGCCTGTGCCGCGCGCTGCTGCATCAATTGCTGTTGCTGCGCCTGCTGGAGCTGGATCTGCTGCTGCCGCGCCATCAGCGCCGCAGCCGGCGGGACCACTGCGGCGGGCCGGCCGAAGCCGCCGCCGAAGCCGTTGATCGCGACGCCCGGCGTGGGGGCCACCGGCACGCGCGCAAAGCGGTCGTCCGGCAGCCGCACGAGGTCGCGCCGGCCGAAGGGGCCGCGGCCGAAGCGGTCGGCGGGCAGCACGGTCACGGCGCCCGGCATCTGCTGGTTGGCATAGAAGTCGTTGCGCGGCCCGCCTGTCCGGTTGTAGATGGCCATGCGGTTCACCTGGTCCACATAGCGCTGGCTCGCGTGGTAGCCGGGGCGCCATTGCTCGCCCGGGGCCAGCGGGAACCAGCCCACGCCGCTGCGGCCGTTGCCGATCTGGACGCCCGCGTTTGCGCCGCCGCCGCCCACGAAGCCGACCAGTGCCGGCGAATACACCGGCCGGCCGCTCGTGCGCCCCGGCACCCAGCCCCAGCGCGGACCCACGCGCGCCCAGCGGCCGTAGTGGAAGGGCGCGAAGCCCCACGGCGCGGCATCGACCCAGGTCAGGCCCCACGGCGCGACGTTGACCCACTGGCCGTCGCGGTACGGCGCCCAGTCGGCATCGACGTTGCGCGGGAACCAGACGTCGCCGTACGTGGCGTCGTTCTGCCAGTCGCCGTAGTTGTCGAGTTGCTGGTAGCCGACCACCTCGCGCGACACATAGCGCGCCGAGACCGACTGGTCCTCGAGGCGGTTGCGCTCGGCCACCCAGGCGTCGAAGCCGCCAGCCTGCGACGGCGCACCGCCCACGGCGGAGAGGTCGCGGCCCGACACGGTGAGCTGCTGGCGCGCGCCCAGCGACTGCGATTGGCCGTTCTCGCCGTAGAGCGTGGCGCGGCCCGAGGCCACGGCCACCCAGGTGGTGCCGGCGGCCGGATCGGAGGCGATGCGGTATTCGCCCGGCGCGTCGATCACCACGGCGAGGTTGCCGGTGTCGATCTCGACGCGCTGGCCTGCCAGCTCGTCGCGCACGCGCAGCTGCAGGTTGCCCTGGTTCGAGGTGATGCGCGCCGTGTCGTCGTCGAGTTCGGAGAACTCCACGTGCGTCTGCCCGTCGAGCCGCAGGGCTGCCGAGCCGATGTACACCTCGGCGCGGGCGTTGCGGTCGGTCCAGAGGCGGTCGCCGGTGGTGATGGGGCGGTTGGGCTGCGCGTCGTACCAGCTGTCGTCGCCGGCCGGCGCGAAGCTGATGGTGCCTTGGTGGAAGTTGAGACGGGCCACGCGGCCCGGCGGGTCCTGCTGGGCGCTGGCCGCGAGGCCGACGCACAGCATGGCCAGGCCGAGCAGCCAGCGGCGCAGCGTGGCGGAATGCATGGAAATGGCGGATGGGTTCATGGCGTGTTCTCCCCAGTCGTTGGGACGATGCGAAAGCGCTGAATTTGTAACGCGCGAGAATCCGCTGCCGCTGTCATCGCCAACCCGCTGCTTGGTGAAGCGCGCGTGCATTCGGAAACCGGCTGTAAGGAAGAAATCTCCATGAAAAACCAGGATCGCGCACGCCCCACGGGCGCCATGCGCTCCGAAACCGATAGCTTGATCGCGCTGTGCGCAGCGCTCGCCATGGTTCTGGCGGCCATGCCCGCCGCGGCCCAGCTGGCGCGCAAGCCCTCCTACTACCAGCAGCAGAACCAGCCGCTGCCCGAAGGCCCGGCCGCGCAGCTCGCGCCACGCCCGGCGGTACCCTCGTCTTTGCCTGCGCTGCGCAGCCAGGGCGACTTCGACCAGCTGGCGCGCGTCTACGACGCCGGCACGCCGATGCAGCTCGCGCACGTGCTGTTCGCCATCGACCGGCAGGCGAAGCCGGCGCGCACGTACTACATCGACACGCCGCGCTACCAGCTGCACGTGCGCTTCCTGCGCGACACCCGGCTCGTGCCGAACACGATCAAGCGCGAGATCGACCGCAACTACCTCGTGCCCGACCGCCGCTTCCTGTTCGGCACGCTGAGCTGGCAACAGAACATCGGCACCTTCACCTACGAGTTCTGGGAGGGCGACCGGCTCACTGTGCCGCTGCTGCGGCAGGCCGATGCGCAGGTCAAGGCCAGCTTCTTCGCGCCCGTGAAGTTCAAGACCAACTCCACGCTGCACGAGCGCGTGGCGAAGGAAGTCGGCATCGACTTCGTGAGCCAGGAGGCGCTGATCCGCGAGCAGCCTTTTCTGCCGATGAACCTCGGCACCGCCACCGGCCGCGTGCGCATCGTGGACGACGAATCGGGCATCAACGCGCTGTTGCCCGACGATATCGCCGTGCTGCGGCAGGTGCCGATCAGCCTGCCGCCGGTGGCCGGCGTGCTGACCGAGCGGCCGTCGACCGCGCTGTCGCACGTCAACCTGCTGGCCAAGGGCTGGGGAATTCCGAACGCCTACGTGCGCGATGCCGCCACGGTGCTGAAGGCGCACGCGGGCCAGTGGGTGGCGCTGAAGGTGGCGGCCTCGGGCTACCAGGTGCGCCGCCTCGCGCCCGAAGAGATCGCCGCCCTGCCGCCGCGCACCGTGCGCACCGCCGCCACCGGCGCGACGCCCGGTAGCGCGCGCGCCATCAGGCCCGACCTGCACGAAACCCGTCTGTTGCCGTTGGCCTCGCTGCGCGCGCGCAACAACGCGCAATGCGGCACCAAGGCCGCGAACCTCGGCGCCATGCTGGCCGCGCACATTCCGGGCACGTCGGTGCCCGACGGCTTCTGCATTCCGTTTGCGCACTACGACCGCTTCATGCGCGCCAACGGCCTGGCCGAACGCATCGCGCGCATGCAGCAGCAGCCGGGCTTCGCGAGCGATCCGAAGGCCCGGCAGAAGGCGCTGGCGCAGCTGCGCGAAGAGATCGTGCAATGGCCTGTCGATGCCGCCACCGCCGCCGCATGGCGCGCCGCGTGGCAGTCGCAACTGGGCGGCGGCGGCGTGTTCGTGCGCAGCTCGTCCAACTCCGAAGACCTGCCCGGCTTCAGCGGCGCGGGGCTCTACACCACGGTGCCCAACGTCAAGACCGGCGATGCGCTCGAGGTCGCGGTGAAGAAGGTCTGGGCCTCGGTCTTCAACCCCGAGGCCTGGGAGGCACGCAGCGCCGCAGGCTTCGGCGCCGAATCGGTGCTGATGGGGGTGTTCGTGCAGACCGCCATCGACTCGACCAACGCCGGCGTGATGATCACGCGCGACCCGTTCGACGCGGGGCATCCGCACGTCACCTACATCTCGGCCAAGCGCGGCATCGGCATTCGCGTGGTCGAGGGGCAGCGGGTGGCGGAGCAGGTGATGTATTCGAGCTGGTCGAAGGCCATCCAGGTGTTGAGCCGTTCGGCCGAAGAAACGTCGCTGCAGCTCGACAAGGACGGCGGGGTGAAGGAAGTGCCGGTGGAAGCCGGGCGCAGCGTGCTGACCGATGAACTGGTGGTGCGGCTGGCGAACGTGGGCGCAGCCGTGAAGCGCACCTTCAATGCGGCGGACCAGGACATCGAGTGGGCCACCATGGGCGACCGCATCGTGCTGCTGCAGGCGCGGCCGTACGTGGAGCGGCGGCGCTGAGCCTTCACTCCGGGGCGGCGGCGCCTCGACGGACCGGAAGGGCGTTCAGCGGAATGCGCAGGTAGGCCACCCCGTTGTCGTCGGGCGGCGGAAATCGCCCGGCGCGCACGTTGACCTGCATCGACGGCAGGATCAGCGTCGGCACGTCGAGCGTGGCGTCGCGCGCGGTGCGCATGCGCACGAATTCTTCTTCGCCGATGCCGTCGCGCACGTGGATGTTGTGGGCGCGCTGTTCCGCGACGCTGCTCTGCCAGCGGGGCTCGCGCGTGGCGGGCGGATAGTCGTGGCAGACATAGATGGTCGTCTCGGGCGGCAGGGCGAGCAGCCGGTGCATCGAGCGGTAGAGCTGGCGCGCATCGCCGCCCGGAAAATCGGCGCGCGCGCTGCCCAGGTCGGGCATGAAGAGCGTGTCGCCGACGAAGACCGTGCCGTCCACGAGGTACGCCATGTCGGCTGGCGTGTGGCCGGGCACCAGGAGCGCGACCGCCTCGGCGTCGCCGATGCGGAAGGACTCGCCGTCCTTGAAGAGATGGTCGAACTGGCTGCCGTCGGGCAGGAAGTCGCGCTCCAGGTTGTAGAGCGTGCGAAAGGTGGCCTGCACCGTGCGGATGTGCTCGCCGATGGCGATGCGCCCGCCGGCCTGCGACTGCACATGGCGCGCGCCCGAGAGGTGGTCGGCATGCGCGTGGGTCTCAAGGATCCAGTCGACCTGCAGCGCCTGCGCGCGCACATAGGTCAGCAGGCGGTCGGCGGGGGCGGTGCTGGTGTGGCCGGACTTGAAGTCGTACGCCAGCACCGGATCGATGATCGCGGCGTGCTTCGTGGCGTGATCCCAGATCACGTAGGACACCGTGCCCGTCACGGGATCGAAGAATGCCTGGGTGGTGGTGCGGCGGGGCGCTGCGGTCGTCGTCATGGGCACTCCTTCAGTCAAGCTGCTGATATTATATGAATTGATATAATATTGGCGAACTAACTGAAATTGCCCTCCATGAAGGCTTCCACCCTCGTCATCGATCCCGAAGTGCTGCGCGGCGGTGCCCGCCAGGCGGTCGGGGTGCTCAAGCTGCTGGCCAACGAAGACCGGCTGCTGCTGCTGTGCCAGCTCTCGCAGGGCGAGATGTGCGTGAGCGACCTCGAAAGCGCGCTGGGCATCCGCCAGCCCACCTTGTCACAGCAACTCTCGGTGCTGCGCGCGGAAGGCGTGGTCAGCACCCGCCGCGAGGGAAAGAACATCCACTACAGCGTGGCCGACGCCGCCCTGCTCGACATCCTCGCGGTGCTCTACCGCCTCTACTGCCCGAAGGAAAGCTGAAGATGCCCGCCATCGACTGGCTCCATTTCACGCCATGGACCGCGCTGGCCGGCGGCGTTCTCATCGGCATCGCCGCGGCGATGTTCGTGCTGCTCAACGGGCGCATCGCGGGCATCAGCGGCGTGCTGGGCGGCTTGCTGCGACCCGTGAAAGGCGATGCGGCCTGGCGCGCGGCCTTCGTGCTCGGGCTGGTCGCTGCGCCCGCCGCCTACGGGCTGTTCGCCGTGCTGCCTGCTGCGCGGATCGATGCCGGCCACGGCGCGCTCGTGCTGGCCGGCCTGCTGGTGGGCGTGGGCACGCGCTACGGCGCGGGTTGCACCAGCGGCCACGGCGTGTGCGGCGTGGCGCGGCTGTCGCCGCGTTCGCTGGCCGCCACCGGGGTTTTCATGGCCGCCGGATTCGCCACGGTGTTCGTGGCGCATCATCTGTTGAACCTGTGACGAAGGAGCGATTCGCCCTCATGCCGACCGTCATCGCCTCCCTGCTCGTCGGCCTGGTCTTCGGGCTCGGCCTCATCGTCTCCGGCATGGCCAATCCGGCCAAGGTGCTCGGTTTTCTCGACCTTGCCGGCGCCTGGGACCCCTCGCTCGCATTCGTGATGGGCGGGGCGGTGGCGGTGAGCGCCGTCGCCTTCCTGTTCGCGCGCCGGCGCAAGCTGTCGCTGCTCGGCGCGCCGATCATGCTGCCCACCGCGCGACGTATCGATCGCCGCCTCGTCGGCGGCAGCCTGCTGTTCGGCGTTGGCTGGGGCGTGGCGGGCTTCTGTCCCGGCCCCGCGCTGGTCTCGCTCGGCACGGGCGAGTTCAAGGCCGTGGTCTTCGTGGGCGCCATGCTGCTGGGCATGGACCTGTTCGAACTGATCGAGCTCCGCCGCGCGCTGCGCCCGGCTTCAGGCGCAGCCTGAGCGCCATCAGCCGTACAGATACTGCGGCAGCCACAGCGTCAGCCCCGGCCAGATGTACATGAACACCATGCACAGGATGACGATCAGCATGTACGGCATCATCCCCGCGAAGATCTGGTTGAGCGTCACGTGCGAGGGCGAAACTCCCTTCAGGTAGAAGGCCGACATCGCCACCGGCGGCGAAAGGAAAGCCGCCTGCAGGTTCACGAACACCAGCACGCCGAACAGCAGCGGATCGATCTGGAAGTGCGCGAGCAGCGGCAGGAAGATGGGCACGAAGATCACGATGATCTCGGTCCATTCCAGCGGCCAGCCCAGCACGAAGATGATCGCCTGCGACAGCAGCAGGAACTGCAGCGGGCTGAGGTTCATGCCCAGCACCCATTCCTCGATGATGCGCTGGCCGCCCAGCAGCGCGAACACCGCCGAGAACAGCGCCGAGCCCACGAACAGCCAGCAGACCATCGACGTGGTCTTGAGCGTGAGGAACACCGCCTCCTTGGTCTTCTTGAAGTCCAGCGTGCCGGCTTGCCACGCCATCAGGAAGGCGCCGGCCGCACCGACCGCCGCGGACTCGGTGGCGGTCGTGATGCCGAACAAAATCACGCCCAGCACCACCAGCGTGAGCGTGGCCAGCGGCATCACCGACGACACCAGCATGCGCAGGATCTCGAACTGCTCCGCGTCCATGCGCCAGTAGTACCACGCGAGCAGCGCGATCGTGAAGAGGCTGGCGAGCAGGAAGCCTGTGTAGAAGGCCTCGGGCACCGCGGCGATCTTTGGCGCATCGACGGCCTCGCCGAGCTGCTGCAGGCCGCCCTCCGCAGCCGGTGGGGCCGAAGCGGCTTCGCTGCCGGGTGGTTCCTCGACACCGCCAGGGGGCTCCTGCAGGCCGCCTTCCGATGCGGACTCCTTCGGTTCATCGGACGTCGGCGGCTCGGCGAGCCCGGTGCCGGAGGAAGACGCTGACGCAGCCTCGGGGTGCGCCGCCGCGGTCTTCTGCGTCGCCTGCTGCTGCGCGACCGGCGTGTTGTCGTCCTTCTGCGAGTAGATCGTCACGTACCACCAGACCGCGCCCAGCGTTGCGGCCGCGAGCGCCAGCGGCACCAGCGCATTCAGCAGGCTGCGCAGCAGCAGCCACCACGTGATGCGCACGCCCTGCGCCGCGCCGTGCATGGCACGCGCGGGCGATACCACGGCCGCGAACAGCGCCGGCAGCATGCGCGGCGAATAACTGGCCGCGATGTGCGCGACCCACGGCGTGACCGGTGCGCGCTGCCGGTCGGGCGGCAGCTTCGGCGCTACCTTCGGCTGCAGCATGGCCCAGCCGATCACGTAGAGCAGGTAGAGAAACGCGAGGAAGAAACCCGGGAACATCGCGGCCGCATAGAGCTTCACCACCGACTGCCCGGCCACAGCCGCGTACACGATGATCATCACCGAGGGCGGAATGAGAATGCCGAGCGTGCCGCCCGCGGTGATCACGCCGGCCGCCAGCCGCGTGTCGTAGCCCGCATTGAGCATCGGCCGCATCGCGATCACGCCCATCAGCACCACCACCGCGCCGACCAGCCCGCTCGCGATGCCCCAGAAGGTGCAGACGATCAGCGTGGTCACGGCCAGCGAGCCCGGCACGCGGCGGAACGCGAGCTGCACGCTGTGGAACATCTTGTCGACCAGCGCGCCGCGCTCCATCACGTAGCCCATCAGCACGAACAGCGGAATAGACAGCAGCGTCTCGTTGGTCATGGCGCCGAAGGCGCGCTGCACCATCAGGTCGAAGACCTTGTTGTCCAGCCAGTGCGAGGCGGGATCGTAGAAAGCGATGAAGCCGAAGAACATGCCCAGCCCCATCAGCGTGAATGCCGTGGGGAAGCCCAGCATGATCACGACCACGATCAGGCCGAGCATCGAAAGGCCGAGTGCGGGTTCGCTCATTCCGTAACCTCCGCGCGACGCGCTGCGGTGAGAGCCCTCTTTGGAGCGGCCGGGCGGGGGCTCATACGCTGCCTCCCGTCGAATCGCTCTTGCGCTGCTGCGCGGCCTGTTCGATGGCCTTGGCCTTGTCGATCACCTCGCGCTTGGCGGCCTCGTCGACATAGGTGCTGCCCGCGAGCTGCTGGCCGACCACGTCCATCTCTTCCGCGTCTTTCAGGCGCGGCGTCCATGCGCCGGTCTTCAGGCACAGCACGCAGCGCACCATTTCCGCGATGCCCTGCAGCAGCAGCACCGCGCCGGCCACGGGGATCACGAACTTGAACGGATAGACCGGAATCGGGTCGGCGTTGAAAGTCTGCTCGCGCATCGCCAGCGATTCGCCGAAATAGGTCCAGCCCGACCAGGTGAGCGCCACCACGCCGGGCAGGAAGAACAGCACGAACAGCACGAGGTCGAGCGCGGCCTGCGTGCGCGGCTTCATGCTGCCGTAGAGGAAGTCGCCGCGCACGTGGCCCGCCTGCGAGAGCGTGTAGGCGCCGCCCATCATGAAGAGCGTGCCGTAGAGCATGTTGTTGGCGTCGAAGATCCAGGCGGTGGGCGCGTTGAGCGCATAGCGCTTGAACACTTCGCCGCACACCAGCAGCATCAGCGCCACGATGAGCCACGAGAAGGTCTTGCCCACGACCATGCTGAACCGGTCGACGGCGTGGAGGAAGCGTTGGATGGTCATGACAGCAAGAGCATGAAAGAGGCCCATTCGTGGAACACCGTGGAACCGGCTTTGCCGGGCCACCGGTGTTGCCCCCTGGAAGGGGGAAGGAGAAGCGACACGAAGTGCGCGAAGCCTGGGGGTCAGCTCTTCTTCTTGCCGAAGTAGTGGTTGTAGGCCATCTTGAAATCGACGCTGTAGTCGTTCTGCCACTGCAGCGCGCGCTCGGCGAATGTGCGCTGCGACTCCAGCACCTTCTTGAACAGCGGGTTTTCTCCGGACTTCTTCTCCACCGTCTTGTCCCACGCAGCAAGCTGCGCGCGCAGCACCGCGTCGGGCGTCTTGTAGAACTTGATGCCGGCCTTCTTCATGTCGGCATAGTCCTGCGAGTTGCGCTGCACGGCCTTCCAGCTCATGTCGGCGCTCGCGGCCTGCACCGCGTAGTCGATGATCGAGCGCAGCTCCTGCGACAGTGCGCTGTACTTGCCCTTGTTGAACAGCACCTCGAACTGCTCGCCCGACTGGTGGAAGCTCTGCAGCATGCAGTTCTTCACCACATCCGGGAAGCCGAGCACGCGGTCGCTCGACGCGTTGTTGAACTCGGCCGCATCGATCAGCCCGCGGTCCAGCGCGGGCACGATCTCGCTGCCGGGCAACGGGTTCACCGCCGTGCCCATCTCGGTGAACATGTCGACCGCCAGCCCGACGGTGCGGAACTTCAGGCCCTTCATGTCTTCCACCTTGGCCACCGGCTTCTTGAACCAGCCCAGCGGCTGCGTGGGCATCGGGCCGTAGAGGTACGACACCACTTCCATGTTCAGGCTCTTGTAGATCTCGTCGAGCAGGGCCTTGCCGCCGCCGTAGTTGTGCCAGGCCAGCACGGTGTTGGCGTCCATGCCGAAGCCCGGGCCCGATCCCCACAGCGCGAGCGCCGAATTCTTGCCGTAGTGGTAGGCCACCACGCCGTGGCCGCCGTCGAGCGTGCCCTTGTTCACCGCTTCGAGCAGCTGGAACGCGGGCACCACGGCGCCCGAGGGCAGCACCTCGATCTTGAGGCGCCCGCCGGCCATGTCATTGACCTTCTTGGCGAAGTCGTTGGCGTACTCGTGGAAGATGTCCTTGGCCGGCCAGGTGCTCTGGAAGCGCAGGGAAGTGGTCTGGGCCATGCTGACCATCGGCGCCGACATGGCGCCTGCGGCCACGGCCGCACCCTTGAGAAGGCTGCGGCGGCGGGGTGATTTGCTGTCTGTCATGTTGTCTCTCTCCAAACAAGTTCTGATGACGAAGAAACCCTGCCCGCAGTCTTGTCGCTATGTTCGGCAGGCCCAAGCCGCATCTTTGGCGCGCAAGAAAGCGCGACAAACAGGGTTTTCACGAACTGGTGAAGAATTCCGGTGATTGAAAACCGCATCGCAAAAAAGGAAGCAAGGAAATGACCGAGTCCATAGAGAAAAAGGGCTATGCCGGCGACGTGACGCCCGAGCAGGCCGCGCAATGGATGGCCAGCGGCGAGGCCGTGCTGGTCGACGTGCGCACCGACGCCGAGCGTGAATGGGTCGGCTACGTGCCCGGCGCCGTGCCGCTGGCCTGGAAGCAGTGGCCGGGCATGGCGATGAACCCCGCCTTCGACGACGGCATCCGCGCCGCCGTCGAAGGCAGGAAGAAGCTGGTGCTGCTATGCCGCAGCGGCGTGCGCTCCATCGCGGCCGCCAAGCGCGCGACCGAACTGGGCGCGGAGGCTTACAACATCCTCGAAGGCTTCGAGGGGAATCCGGACGAGCAGGGGCATCGTGGGCTCATCGGCGGCTGGCGCAAGCACGGGCTGCCTTGGAAGCAGAACTGAGTCGTTCCGGGCACGATCACGCCGACGGGGTACCTTGCTCCGCGAATGTCCCCCGCCCTTCGGGCTCCTCCTTTATTTCGCTGCGCAAGGCACCCCATCGGCGTGAGGCGAATGGCACCGGGTGCTCCCCGCAGCGAAATAAAGGAGGAGCCGAAGGCGGGGGACATTCGCGGAGGGGAGTACCCGGTGTCATTCGCACGCCCCCCGAAAGAAGCAAAAAGGCCCACCGATTTCTCGGCGGGCCCCTAGAGACTGTCCGCTTCGAGCGTCGCTTCAGAGCGGTGGAATGCGCAGCTTCTGCCCCGGATAAATCTTGTCCGGATTGCTCAGCATCGGCTTGTTCGCCTCGAAGATCGCGTTGTACTTGTTCGCATCGCCGTAGTATTTCTTCGAGATGGCCGAGAGCGTGTCGCCTCTGACCACGTCGTGGTACTGCGCGGGTGGCGCGGCCGGGGCGACGAGGTTGTTCTCGACGCTCGTCACGTTCGCCACGTTGCCCGCGGCCAGCGAGGCTTTTTCGCTGGCCTCCTGCGAAGGCGCCTGGCCCGCGAGGGTGACCACGCCGCTGCTCGCCGCGTAGGTCACCTCGAGCCCGGTAAGGCCCAGGTTCTGCGTTTCGATGTAGGTCTTGATGGCCGCAGCGGCGGCCTGGTTGGCGTCGGGCGTGGCGGCGTTGGCCGACGAGCCGCCGAACAGTTTTTCACCCGCCTCCTTGATGAAACTGAGCAAACCCATGGTGTTCTCCTTGTGCCGTGGTTGGTGGATGGACCCGTCAATTTAGCGGCGCGGCGGGGTTCGCCCGCGTAGTCCCATGCCGCGTGTGCGAGGCCCGCGAGCAGGAATAACAGCAAAGTCGCAATAATCCCGCGCATGCCATCCCCCTTCCTCGCCATCGACATCGGCAACACCCGCCTCAAATGGGCGCTCTACGACTCGGCCCGCCCCGGCGCCGAGTTGCAGGCGCACGGCGCCGAATTCCTCGACCACATCGAACGGCTGGCCGACGGCCCCTGGGCCGACCTGCCGGCGCCCGGTTCCATGCTGGGCTGCGTGGTGGCCGGGGACGCGGTGCGCCGGCGTGCCGAGGAACAGATCGTCGAGCGTTTCGACTGCGCGCCGCGCTGGGTGATGTCCAGCGCGGGCGAGGCCGGCATCGTGAACGGCTACGACCATCCGACGCGCCTGGGCGCCGACCGCTTCGTGGCGATGATCGGCGCGCGCCACCGCATGCTGGCCGCAAGGCCGGGGCAGCCGCCGCGGCCGATGGTGGTGGTGATGATCGGCACGGCAGTGACCGTCGAGGCGATCGACGCGGACGGCAGGTTCCTCGGCGGCCTGATCCTGCCGGGCCACGGCATCATGCTGCGCGCGCTGGAGTCGGGCACGGCCGGGCTGCACGTGCCGACCGGCGAGGTGCGCGAATTCCCCACCAACACCAGCGATGCGCTGACCAGCGGCGGCACCTACGCCATCGCCGGCGCGGTCGAGCGCATGGTGCAGCACGTGCGCTCGCATTGCGGCGCCGACCCGGCCTGCTACATGACCGGCGGCGCGGGCTGGAAGATGGCGCCCGTGATGAACGGGCACTTCGAGCTGGTCGAGAGCCTGATCATGGACGGGCTGCTCGTGATTGCCCGCGAGCGGGCCGCCGCATAGGAAGAAAGAAGCCGGCTCAGGGGCGCATCAGCGCTTCGCTCATCGCCTGGAACGCGGGCAGGGTCAGCGGATCGTTCCCGCCGTTGGCGGCCACCGGGTGCGCCGCGTAGCGCACGATCACCATCTCGGCCTTCGGGTCCACGTAGATGCTCTGGCCGTGGATGCCGCGCGCCATGTACGCGCCGTGCGGGTTGTGCGACACCCACCACATGTCGCGGTACGACCAGCCCTTGAGCAGCGGATAGCCGGCCTTCACGAACTTCGCCGGGTCGCCGCCGCGCTGGATGTCTTCCACCACCGCCTTCGGAATGGCCTGCTGCCCGTTGGAGGCGCGCCCGCCGTTGCGCATGGTCTCGCCGAAGCGGGCCAGGTCGCGCAGCACGGTGTTGAGGCCGCCGCCGCCCGACTCGGTGCCGATGCGGTCGACCATGAAGTACGCGTCCTGCTCGGCGCCGATGCGCCGCCAGATCTTCTCGCTCAGCAGGTCGGCCAGTGACTGGTTGCTGGCGCGGCGAAGGATCCAGGCGAGCACCTCGGCGTTGACCGTCTTGTAGGCGAAGGCATCGCCGTGCTCGCTTTCCTTCTTCAGCGTGACGAGGAATTCGTAGAACGACTTGGGGCCGGCGTAGTTCTGGCCCTGCGTGAGCATGCCGCCGGCACGGGCGTAGTCCCAGATCTCGGCCTTCGGGTCGGCGTAGTTCTCGGAGTAGTGCACGCCGACGGTCATGTCCATCACCTGGCGCACGGTGGCGTCGCCGTACGCCGTGTCCTTGAGTTCGGGGAGGTACTTGGTGACGGGCGCGGCCGGGTCGAGCTTGCCTTCGTCCGCGAGGATGGCCGCCAGCGTGCCCACGAAGGACTTGGTGACCGACATCGCGATGTGCGGGCGCTCGGGCGCGAGCGCGCCGAAGTACTTCTCGTAGACCACCTTGCCGCGGTGCATCACGAGGATGCCGTCGGTGTAGGTGCCGGCGATCATCTGGGCGAAGTTGAGCGTCTGGTCGCTGCCCAGGGGCTTGAAAGTGACCGCCTCGATGTCGAAGCGCGGCGTGGCCGCCGGCAGCGGGCTCGCCGCGCCGCTGCCGCGCCACACGTTGGCCGTGGGCACGGTCTCGCGCACGTGCGAGAAGCTCCAGCGCGTGCGCGGAAACACGCCACCGGCCGGGTTGTCGAAGGTGATGAGCTTGTCGGGCGCGGGCGGGAAGCCTTTCATCCAGCCCAGCGCGTCGACCGAGGTGGCCGCGGGGTCGGGCAGCGCGGCGGGCGCGGGTGTCTGGGCGGAGGTGGTGTTCACTGCGAGCAGGGCGGCGGCAAGCGTCGTGCGAATGAAAAGGGACATGGTGAGGTCGGTGAAGGTGATCAACGGCCGCTGAAGCGCGCCGGCCGGCGTTCGACGAAAGAGCGCACGCCCTCGGCGGCGTCCTCGCTGTTCGACAGGCGCTTCTGCGTCTCGATGAACTCCGACACCGCGGCCAGCGGCCCGTGCTCGATGGCCTTCAGCACGTTGAGCCGCGTGGCCACCACCGCCAGCGGCGCCTGGGCGGCGATGCGCTGCGCAATGGCTAGCGCCGCGTCGAGCTCCTGGCCGGCCGGCACCACCTTCTGCACGAAGTTGAGGCGATAGGCCTCGGCGCTGTCGAACTCGTCGGCCGTGAGCAGGTGCAGCATCGCGTTGCCCAGGCCGGCGCGCTCGGCCATACGCAGCGTGGCGCCGCCCGTGGCCATGATGCCGCGCTGCACTTCCATCTGCGAGAAGCGGCAGTCGTCGGCCGCCACCACGATGTCGGCGCCCAGCATCAGCTCGATGCCGACCGTGAAGCAGATGCCCTTCACGGCAGCCACCATCGGCTTGGTGCGGCGGCGGTAGCCTTCGAGCCCGAAGTCGTGCGGCTCGACCAGGCCCTGCGGGACCGCCTTCTCGCCACGCTTCATGTACTCGGCCACCGCCGGCAGGTCGAGGCCTGCCGTGAAGTGGTCGCCGAAGGCATGCAGCACGCCCACGCGCAGGTTGGGGTCGTCGCCGAGCCGGGTGTAGGCCTCGGCGAGCTGCCTGAACATCGGCGGCGTCCAGCCGTTGCGCTTGGCAGGGCGGTTGATGCCGATCAGCAGCACGTGGCCGAGCACCTCGGTGTCGATGCAGCCCTCGGCTGGCGGGGTGGTGGGGGTCGCAGTCATCGGTCTTGTCTCCGTGTTGTTGTTATGGCTCTGCAGCTCAGTAGGTGTACACGCCGCGACCGGTCTTGCGGCCGAGCTGGCCCGCGGCGACCATTTCCTTCAGCAGCGGGCAGGGGCGGTACTTGGAGTCGCCGAACTGCTCGAGGTACACCTCCATCACCGCCAGGCACACGTCCAGGCCGATCATGTCGGCCAGCGCCAGCGGCCCGATCGGCTGATTGCACCCCAGCTTCATGCCGGCGTCGATGTCTTCCGCCGTGGCGATGCCTTCGGCCAGCACGAAGAAGGCCTCGTTGATCATCGGCACCAGGATGCGGTTGACCACGAAGCCCGGCGCGTTTTTCACGGTGATGGGCGACTTGCCCAGGCGCTCGGCCAGTGCCTTCACCGCGTCGTGCGTGGCGTCGCTCGTGAGGTAGCCGCGGATCAGCTCCACCAGCGCCATCATCGGCACCGGGTTGAAGAAGTGCATGCCGATGAAGCGGTCGGGGCGCGAGGTGGCGGCCGCGAGCTGGGTGATCGAGATCGACGAGGTGTTCGAGGCGATGATCACCTCGGGTGCCAGCATGTCGTCGACCTGCTTGAGGATCTTGAGCTTGAGCGCGTGGTTCTCGGTGGCCGCCTCGATGACCAGCTGCGCGCTCTTCAGGTCGTCGTAGTTGGTCGAGCCCTTGATGAGCGCCAGCGCGGCGGTCTTTTGCTCGGCGGTGAGCTTCTCTTTCTTGATCAGGCGGTCGAGGCTGCCCGACACCGTGGCCAGGCCCTTGTCGACCGCCGCCTGGGCGATATCGACCATCACCACGTTCACGCCGGCCACCGCGCAGGCCTGCGCGATGCCGTTGCCCATCGTTCCGGCGCCGATGATGCCGACAGTCTGGATAGCCATGAGAGAACTCCTTGAGGAAACAAAAAAAGGGGATGCACGGGGCGGGCGCCACGGCGAAACCATCGATTGTGAATCAGCCCCCAGGCCGGGCCGTTGCCGCGTGTGACACCCGGGCTTCGTGGGTGGCTTACAGTGCGGCGGTTGCTTTTTTCGCTCTTCCCCCGCTCTTTCGACCTCCGACCATGACCACCCTCGGCACTCCCCTTTCCCCCTCGGCAACCCGCGTGATGCTTCTCGGCTCCGGCGAACTCGGCAAGGAGGTGCTGATCGCCCTGCAGCGCCTCGGCGTCGAGACCATCGCGGTCGACCGCTATGAGAACGCGCCCGGCCAGCAGGTGGCCCACCACGCGCGCACCATCACCATGAGCGACCCCGCGCAGCTCAAGGCGCTGATCGAGGCCGAGAAGCCCACGCTGGTGGTGCCCGAGATCGAGGCCATCGCCACGCCGATGCTCCAGCAGCTCGAAGACGCGGGCGTGGTGCGCGTGATTCCCACCGCGCGCGCCGCCCGCCTGACCATGGACCGCGAAGGCATCCGCCGCCTGGCCGCCGAGACGCTGGGCGTGCCCACCAGCCCCTACAAGTTCTGCGACTCGCTGGCCGAGCTGCAGGCGGCCATCGACGGGGGCATCGGGTATCCGTGCATCGTCAAGCCCGTGATGAGCAGCTCCGGCAAGGGCCAGAGCAAGATCGACGGCCCCGCCGGCGTGCAGAAGGCCTGGGACTACGCCATGGCCGGCGGCCGCGTGAGCCACGGCCGCGTGATCGTCGAGGGCTTCATCGACTTCGACTACGAGATCACGCTGCTGACCGTGCGCGCCAGAGATGCCGCAGGCGCCGTGGAAACCAAGTTCTGCGACCCCATCGGCCACGTGCAGGTGAGTGGTGACTACGTGGAAAGCTGGCAGCCGCACCCCATGGCGCCCGCCGCGCTGCAGAAGGCGCAGCAGATCGCGCAGGCCGTCACGGCCGACCTCGGCGGGCAGGGCCTGTTCGGCGTGGAGCTGTTCGTGAAAGGCGACGAAGTCTGGTTCAGCGAGGTCAGCCCCCGTCCGCACGACACCGGAATGGTCACCATGGCCACCCAGTGGCAGAACGAGTTCGAGCTGCATGCGCGCGCCATCCTCGGCCTGCCGGTCGACACTTCGCTCAAGAGCCCGGGCGCCAGCGCCGTGATCTACGGCGGCGTGGACGCCACCGGCATCGCCTTCGACGGCGTGGCCGAGGCCCTGCAGGTGCCCGGCAGCGACGTGCGCCTGTTCGGCAAGCCCGAGAGCTTCGCCAAGCGCCGCATGGGCGTGGCGCTGGTGCACGCGGCCGACACCGACACGGCCCGCGTGCTGGCCAAGGAAGCCGCCTCGCGCGTGAAGCCTCGCAAGGCCTGACGCTGTTCTTGGGGGGGGGGGCTTGGGCGCCTCTTGTTCGGGGCGCGTGCACAGGCCGCCGGGTACTCCCCTCCGCGAATGTCCCCCGCTTCGCTCCTCCTTTATTTCGCTGCGGGGAGCACCCGACGCCCTGTGCAC
>NZ_LMDW01000014.1 GCF_001425205.1 Variovorax sp. Root411 | reverse complement strand
CATTGAGTTCGCCGTAGCTCAGGGTCTGCTCACCGAAGCACAGCGCGGGCGCTTCGGGGCGCGCGCGCACTTGCCGTTCGATCAGCCGGTGGATCGGCTCGCCCGCTTCGGCTGCCTGCCTGCACGCACCCCACGACGCCAGTTGCGCGCGCTCGGATTCACCGAGCAATGCCACGGCACCCACAGTCTGTTCGGGGTGGTCGGCCAGGGCGTTCAGCACCGCGAGGTAATGGTCCGCCATGCGCTCGATGGTCGAGGCATCGAACAGCTCTGCCGCGTAGCGCAGGCTCGCTCGTACGCGGCCATCGGCGTCCTCGATGGTTTCCAGCGTCAGTTCGAACTGCGCCGCCTGCGCCCCCAGGTCGCACTCGGTCAGCGTCAGGCCGGGCAGGCCCTGCAGCGCGGCAGCGTCACCCCGCTGATGGTTGAACAGCACCTGGAACAGCGGGCTCGCGCCAGGAACGCGTTCCGGCTGCAGCGCTTCCACCAGTTGCTCGAAAGGCAGGTCCTGATGCGCCTGCGCGCCGAGGGCCGCGTCTTTCGCGCGGGCCAGCACCTGCGACAGGCTTTCGCGGCTGTTCAGCACGTTGCGCAGCACCTGCGTGTTGACGAAGAAGCCAATGACGTTCTCGGTCTCCGCCCGGTGCCGGTTGGCAATGGGCACGCCCACGCGAACGTCCGGCTCGCCGGTGTAGCGGTTCAGCAGCACCTGGAAGCCTGCGAGCAGGCCCATGAACAGCGTTGCGCCCTGGGCCTGCAAGCGCTTGTGCAGCTTGCGAACCAGATCGTTCGGCAGTTCGAAGCCGTGCCGTACCGCGGTGTAGCGGCCATCCGCGTTGCGTGCGCGGTCGGTGGGCGGTTGCAGCACGGGCTGACCGGTGCCGAGGTGCTGCGTCCAGTACGCCAGCTGGCGCTCGCGCTCGCCGGCCTCCAGCCAGTCGCGCTGCCAGGCGGCGTAGTCGGCGTACTGGATCGGCAGTGGCGGCAGTGCTGCGGTCGCGCCTTGCACGTGCGCGCCGTACTGGGCGACGAACTCGTCGACCACGATCTGCATCGACCAGCCGTCGGACACGATGTGGTGCATCACCACGACGAGCATGTGTTCCTCGGGCGTCAGGCGGATCAGGCCGATACGCAGCAGCGGTCCTTCGGCCAGGTTGAAGGGCATGTGGCTCAGGCGCAGGGCCTCTTCGTTGCTGCGCGCTTCGCGCTCTTGCTCGTTGCGCAGCGCCGAGAGATCGACCACCGCGATGTCGAGCGGAGCGGCTTCGCGGATCATCTGTTCGGCCAGACCTTGTGCGTCGGTGCGGAACACGGTGCGCAGCGACTCGTGGCGCTGCACCAGTGCATCGAAGCTCGCACGCATGGCGCTCACGTCGAGCGGGCCCGCCAGCTTCAACGCGCCGCTGATGTGGTACGCCGTGCTCTGGGGGTCGAGCTGCCACAGGAACCATTGGCGCATCTGCGCATGAGACAGCGCCAGCGTGCCGGCACGCTGCGCCGCCGTCAGCACGGGGATCGCTTGCGCTTCCGAAGGCTGGTCGGCCCGGATGGCGCGGGCGATGCGCGACAGGCTCTGGTGCTCGAACATCTGACGGGGGTTCAGCTGCACGCCGGCCCTGGCCGCGCGGGCGGTTACCTTGAGGCTGAGGATGGAGTCGCCGCCGAGCTCGAAGAAGTTGTCATGACGGCCGACGCGGGCCACGCCCAACACGTCGGTCCAGATGGCAGCGAGGGCCTGTTCGACTTCGCCTTCGGGCGCTTCATACGCCCTGTCGCTGTTGAACTCCGGCGCAGGCAGCGCCTTGCGGTCGACCTTGCCGTTGGCGTTCAGCGGCAGTGCATCGAGCACCATCAGCACGCCGGGCACCATGTAGTCGGGCAACGCTTCACCCAGGCGCTCGCGCAGCGCCGCTGTGTCGATGCCTTGGCCGGATACGTAGGCGACCAACCTTGCACCGGAGGGGCCTTCGTTGGCGACAACGACGGCTTCGCGGACTTCAGGCTGCGCCTGCAGCTGCGCCTCGATCTCCCCCAGCTCGATGCGCAAGCCCCGCACC
>NZ_LMDW01000013.1 GCF_001425205.1 Variovorax sp. Root411 | reverse complement strand
GTGCGGGGCTTGCGCATCGAGCTGGGGGAGATCGAGGCGCAGCTGCAGGCGCAGCCTGAAGTCCGCGAAGCCGTCGTTGTCGCCAACGAAGGCCCCTCGGGTGCAAGGCTGGTCGCCTACGTATCCGGCCAAGGCATCGACACGGCGGCATTGCGCGAGCGCCTGGGCGAAGCGTTGCCGGACTACATGGTGCCCAGCGTGCTGATGGTGCTCGATGCACTGCCGCTGAACGCCAACGGCAAGGTCGACCGCAAGGCGCTGCCTGCGCCCAAGTTCACCAGCGACAAGTCCTACGAAGCCCCTCAAGGCCCCATCGCCGAAACCCTCGCCGCCATCTGGGCCGAAGTCCTGCAGGTCGACAAAGTCGGCATCCACGACAACTTCTTCGACCTCGGCGGGCACTCGCTGCTGCTGGTCCGTGTGCACCGCCTGCTCGAAGACAGGCTGCGTGCCGCGGTCCCGCTGGTTCATCTTTTCAAGTACCCCACGGTCGGTTCGCTGGCCCGGTGGATGGCACGCGGCGCCGCTGCGCCCGCGTCCTCGCCCACGGCCGGAGACGACCGCGCATTGCGCCAGCGCGCCGCCTTGCTTCAACGCCGCCAATCCGCGGAAAGAGTCAACTGATGCATACCCTCGACGAACAGCCGGACCAACCCGAACAGCCCGGTGCGACCGGCATCGAGATCGCCATCGTCGGCATGGCGGGCCGCTTCCCCGGTGCCGATGATGTCGATGCGCTCTGGCGCAACATCCGCGACGGCGTGGAGTCCATGGACAGCTTCACCGACGAGCAGCTGCGCGCGCAAGGCATCTCGCAGGAACTGCTCGACGACCCGGCCTACGTGAAGTCCGGCACCCGGTTCAAGGGCTTCGACCAATTCGACGCCGGCTTCTTCGGCTACTCGCCGCGCGAGGCCGAGTATCTCGACCCGCAGCAGCGCATCTTCCTGGAATGCGCATGGGCCGCGCTCGAGCACGCAGGCTGCGACGCGCGGCGGTGGCCGGGCAAGATCGGCGTGTATGCGGGCGAAGGCCCCAACCTGTACCTGATGCGGCACCTGCTGCCCGCGTTCGGCCTGGGCGACGGACGCGGCATTGCCGACCTGCTGGGCCTCATGAGTGGCAACTCCGGCGGCTCGCTGTGCACCCGCGTGGCCTACAAGCTCGACCTGCGCGGCCCCGCCGTGACGGTGCAGACCGCCTGCTCCACATCGCTGGCCGCGGTGCACACCGCCTGCCAGGCGCTGCTGGGCTACGACTGCGACATGGCGCTGGCCGGCGGCGTGTGGCTCAACCTGCTGCAGGACGGCGGCTACCTCTACCAGGAGGGCGCCATCCTCTCGCCCGACGGCCACTGCCGCGCCTTCGACGAGAAGGCCGCGGGCACGGTGATCGGCAGCGGCGCCGGCCTCGTGGTGCTCAAGCGCCTGGACGACGCGCTGCGCGACGGCGACACCATCCACGCCGTCATCAAGGGGAGTGCCGCCAACAACGACGGCGCCGACAAGGTCGGCTTCACCGCGCCCAGCGTGAACGGCCAGGCCGAGGTCATCCGCGCGGCGCAGTTGATCGCGGGCGTGAGCGCCGCATCGGTGGGCTACGTCGAGGCGCACGGCACGGGCACGGTGCTCGGCGACCCGATCGAGATGGCCGCGCTGACGCAGGCCTTCCGGGCCGGCTCCGACCGCACGAACTACTGCGCCGTCGGCTCCGTGAAAACCAACATCGGCCACCTCGATGCGGCCGCCGGCGTCACCGGCCTCATCAAGGCGGTGATGGCGCTGAAGCACCGCACGCTGCCGGCCAGCCTGCACTTCGAGCGGCCGAATCCGCAGATCGATTTCGCGGCCAGCCCGTTCTATGTCAACGCCGCGACGAAGCCCTGGCCCGCCGGCCCCACGCCACGCCGTGCCGGCGTGAGCTCGTTCGGCATCGGTGGCACCAACGTGCACGTGGTGCTCGAAGAGGCACCGGCCGCGAAGCCTGCTGAAAGCCCTTCCGGCTGGCAGGTGCTGCCGCTGTCGGCGCAGAACGCCGCCGCGCTGCAGGAGGCCGGCCAGCGGCTGGGCGCTCATCTCGAAGCATTCGCCGATCAATCGCTCGCGGACATCGCGCACACGCTGCAGAGCGGCCGCCGCGCGATGCCGCTGCGCGCCGCCATCGTCGCCAATGGCCACGCGATGGGCGCGCGGGCGCTGCTCTCGCCCGAAGGCGGTTTCGAGCAGGTGATGCGCGCGCCGGCCACGGCGCCCGAGGCCGCCTTCCTGTTCCCTGGCGGCGGCACGCAGCACGCGAACATGGGCGCGGCGCTGTACCGCGACGACCCGGTGTTCCGCGGCGAGGTCGATCGCTGCTGCGCCCTGCTGGACGACGCCATGGGGATGGACCTGCGCCAGCTGCTGTACCCCGCGGCCGGTGCGGAGGCCGCCGCCGACGCGAAGCTCTCGTGCATCGAGTACACGCAACCGGCGCTGTTCATCGTCGAGTACGCGATGGCCCGCGCATGGATGGCGCGCGGCGTGCAGCCCGCCGTCATGCTGGGCCACAGCCTCGGCGAATACGTGGCCGCCTGCCTGGCCGGCGTGTTCAGCCTCGAAGACGCGCTGCGCATCGTCGCCGCGCGCGGTCGTCTCATGCGGTCGATGCCCGCCGGGGCGATGACGGCCATCGCGCTGAGCGAAGCCGGGCTGAAGCCGTTCCTCGGCGCCGGCTGCGAGATCGCCGCGGTCAACGGCGAGCAGCTCTGCGTGCTTTCGGGGCCGCTGCAGGCCATCGAGGCGGCCGAGAAGCAGCTGCTCGCAAGCGGCCTCCTGCCGCGCCGCCTGCATGTCGCCATCGCGTCGCATTCGGCCATGACCGAGTCGATCGTGGCCGAGCTGCAGAAGGTGATTGCCTCGGTGCCGCGCCATGCGCCGCGCATTCCGTTCATCTCCAACGTCACGGGCGAGTTGATCACCGCCGCGCAGGCCACCGACCCGGCCTACTGGGGGCGCCATCTGCGCGGCACGGTGCGCTTCGCCGACGGGCTGGTCGCGCTGCTGCGCGTGCAGGGGCGCGTCGTGCTCGAGGTGGGGCCCGGCGAAACGCTGGCCGGCCTGGCGCGGCAGCATCCGCAAGCCGATTCGGCCGTGGGCATCTGGTCGAGCCAGGCGCATCCGCAGCAACAGGCTCGCAACGAGCGGCAACTGGCCAGTGTGACCGGTGCGCTCTGGTGCGCCGGCGTCGAGATCGACTGGGCCGCCTGCCGCGCGGGCCAGCCGCGCCGCCAGGTGCCGCTGCCGAGCTATCCGTTCCAGCGCCAGTCGTACTGGGTGGAGGCGGGCACCTTCGAGGGCGGCGCCAACTCGAAGCTTTCGAATCCGGCGGCCGGCGCGTTCTACGTGCCGACCTGGAAGCGCACCGAACCGCTGCACGCCGTGCGCAGCCCCGCACCGGCCGGCACCTGCACGCTGGTCTTCGGCGAAGCGGGCAGCCTCGCCGATCACCTGATCCGCCACCTGAATGACGCGCACCCCGTCGTGTGGGTGGAGCAGGGCCCGGGCTTCGTCGAGATCGGCCCGCGCCACTACGCCGTGCGCCCTGGCGAGCGCGCCGACCACGAGCAGCTGCTGCGCAAGGTGCAGGGCGGGATCGGCCCGGTGTCGAACATCCATCACCTGTGGGGCGTGGATGGCGAGTTCGCCGCGCCATCCTCGTCGAGCGAACTGCTGGAGCGCGGCTTCTTCAGTCTGTTGGCCCTGGCGCAGGCGCTGGACAGCACGGCGGGCGGACGCGAGCGCAAGCTGTCGCTGCAGGTCGTCAGCAACCAGATGGAAGATGTCTCGGGCCTGGAGCCGCTGTGCCCAGAGAAGGCCACGCTGTTCAGCCTTGCCAAAGTGATCGGGCAGGAGTACCCGCACATCGACTGCCGCGTCGTCGACGTGGTGCTGCCCGCAGCCGCCAGCCCGGCCGAGGCATGGCTGGTGGGGCAGCTTGCGGCGGATGCGCCTGCGGCGCGCGACGAGCCGCTGGTGGCCTATCGCGGGCCGCACCGCTGGGTCAAGGGCTACGAGCCGCTGGCGCTGCCGGCGCAGGGGGCCGGGCCGCAGCAGCGCCTGCGCAAGCAGGGCGTCTACCTGATCACCGGTGGCCTGGGCGGCGTGGGCCTGTCGGTGGCGCGGCATCTCGCCAGGTCGTGGCAGGCCAGGCTGGTGCTGCTCGGTCGCTCGCCGCTGCCGGAGCGCGGCGCGTGGGAATCGCTGGCGGCCTCGCCCGAGCAGCCCGCGGCCCTTCGCCAGAAGCTGCTGCAGCTGCTCGAACTCGAAGCCCTGGGCGGTGAAGTGCTCGCGCTGTCGGCTGATGTGGCCGACGCCGCGCAGATGCAGGCCGCGGCCGCGCAGGCTCGGCAGCGCTTCGGCGCCATCCACGGCGTGATCCACGCGGCGGGCCATGCCAGCAGCGGCATGATCGGCCAGCGCACGCGCGCCATGGTCGAGGCCGTGTTCGCGCCCAAGCTGCGCGGCACGCAGGTCCTGCTGGAGGCCGTGCGCGGCGAGCCGCTCGATTTCGTGCTCTTCTGTTCGTCGATCTCCAGCGTGGCCGGTGGCCTGGGCATGAGCGACTACGCCGCCGCCAATGCCTACCTCGACGCGCTGGCCGCGCAGGCGCGGCGCAGCGCCGGCCACGCGGTCTTCTCGGTCAACTGGGATGCATGGCGCGACCTGGGCATGGCCGCGGGCATGGTGCTGCCGGAGGGCGTGGGCATGGACGGCCTCGAAGGCGCGCTGGTGCTGGAGCGCATCGTCAACGGCCCGGCGCATGCGCAGATCGTGATCTCGACGACCGACCTGGCGCAGCGGCTCGGCGAACTCGACAGCGGCATGCTGGCGCTGATCGAGAACGGCCCCCTGGCCCACGCCGCGCGCGCCACGCGCCGCAACCATCCGCGCCCCGCGCTCGATACGCCGTACGTTGCGCCCGACGGCGAGCTCGAAGCCGGCCTGGCCGCCGTGTGGCAGGACATGCTGGGCATCACCGCCACCGGCGTGAACGACAACCTGTTCGAACTGGGCGGCGACTCGCTGCTGGCCATCCAGATCCTGGCGCGCGTGCGCAAGGCCTACGACATCGAACTGCATCCGGCCGCCTTCTTCAAGGCGCCCACCATCGCCGACCTGGCCTTGCTGGTCGAAACCCGCCTGATCGAAGAGATCGAGAACGCCGGCTTGGCTGGTGCTGCCATTGCCACGGATCGCCTGCCCGCCACCGCCTGAAGAACCCGCCATGCCCGAAATCCACGACATCTCCAAGCGTCGCGCCAGCCTGAGCGCGGAACAGCGCGCCAGGCTGAAGGAACGATTGCGCGGCGCAAGCGCCGGCATGCAGCAGCAGACCGGCACGAGCGCCATTCCCCCGCGCCCGCACCGCGACCGCGCGCCGCTGTCCTTCGCCCAGCGCCGGCAGTGGTTCCTGTGGAAGCTGGACCCGGCCCGCACGGCGTATCACCTGAGCGGCGGCCTCGTGCTCGGCGGGCAGCTCGACATCGATGCCCTGCGCGCGAGCGTGCAGGCGCTGGTCGACCGCCACGAGTCGCTGCGCACCGTGTTCCGCGAGGCGGGCGACGGCGAGGCCGAGCAGATCATCCAGGAAGCGGTGGAGGTCGCGTTGCCCTGCATCGACCTGAGCACGCTCGACGCCGACGCGCGCGACGCCGCGATCCGGCGCGAGGAGCACCGCATTCGCGCCGAGCCCTTCGACCTCACGCGCGGCCCGCTGATGCGCGCCGTGCTGCTGAAGGCCGATGCGCGAACGCACCGGCTGCTGGTGGTGATGCACCACATCGTGTCGGACGGGTGGTCGGTGCAGCTCACGCTCGACGAGCTGGCCGCGCTGTACGCCGCCCGCGTGCAAGGCCAGGCCGCGGCGCTGCCTTCGCTGCCGGTGCAGTACGCCGACTACACCGTATGGCAGAACCGGTGGCTCGATGGCGGCGAGGGCGAACGGCAACTCGCCTGGTGGCGCGACCACCTCGGCACCGAACACCCGGTGATCTCGCTGCACACCGACCGACCGCGCAACGCCGACGGCCGCTACGGCTCGGCGCGCGTCACCGTCGCCTTGCCCGCAGACACGCTCGCCCGCCTGCGCCAATCCGCGGCGTCCGAAGGCGCGACGCTGTTCATGGCCCTGCTCGCGGGCTTCGATGCATTGCTGTTCCGGCACACCGGGCAGACGGACGTGCGCGTGGGCGTGCCCATCGCCAACCGCAATCGCGTCGATACGGCCGGCGTGGTGGGCTTTTTCGTCAACACGCAGGTGCTGCGTTCGCAGATCGATGCGAGGACGACGCTGACGCAGCTGCTGGCGCAGACACGCGACACGGCCATCGGCGCGCAGACCCACCAGGACCTGCCGTTCGAACAGCTGGTCGGCGCGCTGCGGCCCGAACGCAGCCTGAGCGCGAACCCGCTGTTCCAGGTGATGTTCAACCACGTGCGGCGCGACCACCGTTCGCTGGCCGAGTGGCCGGGCGTGTCGGTCGAGCGGCTGGACTTCGAGGAAGAAGACGCGCAGTTCGAATTGACGCTGCAGACGCTGGAGTTCGAGGACGGGCGAGTCGAGGCGAGCTTCCTGTATGCGGCGGAGCTGTTCGACGGGGAGACGGTCGAGCGGATGGCGGGGCATTACCTTGCGGTACTGCAGGCGCTGGCGGGGCAGCCTAGGTTGGCGGTGGGTGACGTGGCACTGGTGAGTGCTGCGGAGCGCGCGCAGCTGTCGGCGTGGAGCGAGAACCCGCACCGCCACGAAGGCGCACAGCCCATGCATCGGCAGATCGAGGCGCATGCGAAGTCGAAGCCCTCGGCGCCTGCACTGGTCTTCGGCGACGAGGCGCTGAGCTATGCGGAACTCAATGTGCGTGCGAACCGGCTGGCCCATCGCCTGATCGCCTTGGGCGTCCGGCAGGATGTGCTGGTCGGCATCTGCGCGGAGCGCTCCACCGAGATGCTGGTGGGCATCCTCGCCGTGCTCAAGGCCGGTGGCGCCTACGTGCCCCTGGACCCCGAGTACCCGGCAGACCGCCTCGCCTACATGGTCGAGGACAGTGGCATCTCGCTGCTGCTCACTCAGCGCCATCTGCGTTCGTTGGTCCCCGGCACCGAAGCCCTCCAGGTGCTCGAACTCGACACGCTCGATACCTCTTCGGAGTCCGAAGCCGATCCTCAGGTCCCCCTGCACGGCGA
>NZ_LMDW01000012.1:480000-683397 GCF_001425205.1 Variovorax sp. Root411 | reverse complement strand
TTGCCAGCGGTCGGTGGCAGCGAGGGCGTCGGGCGTGTTGTCGAGTTGGGCCCTGACACCCAAGGCCCGGCGGTGGGCCAGACCGTGCTGCTGCCGCCCGGCGGCGGCACTTGGGCCACGCACGTTGTCGCCGCCGCAGCCCGGCTGGTCCCGCTGCCGAACGCGGCGGATCCGAAGCAGCTCGCCATGCTGACGGTGAACCCGCCGACCGCTTCGTTGTTGCTCAGTGATTTCGCCAGCCTGCAGCCGGGCGACTGGGTCATCCAGAACGGCGCCAACTCGGGTGTCGGAAGTTATGTCGTTCAACTGGCCAAGCTGCGCGGCTTCAAGACCGTCAACATCGTGCGGCGCGAGTCGGCCGTCGCCGGTGTGGAAGGCCTGGGCGCCGATGTGGTGCTGGTCGACGGCGACGATCTGGCCGAGCGGGTGAAGGCCGCGACTGGAGGTGCTGCGATCAAGCTCGGCATCGATGCCGTGGGCGGCAAGGCCACGATGCGGCTCGCCGCCTGCTTGGGMGAAGGAGCCTCCATGGTGAACTACGGGGCACTCAGCGGCGAGCCGTGCGTCGTGTCGCCCCGCGAACTGGTGTTCCGCGACGTATGCCTCAAGGGCTTCTGGCTGGCACGCTGGTTCCGCACCACTGCGCAGCAAAAGCAGCTTGCGCTGCTCACCGAGCTGGCGGGCCTGATCGCCGCGGGCAAGCTCAGCGCTCCGATCCAGGCAACGTACGACGTGGCGCAGATCAAGGAGGCAGTCGCCGCCGCGGCTGCAGGCGAACGGCAGGGCAAGATCCTCATCACGCCCTCGCATGCGTGATCCTTGCTCGGGCACGGCACTGGGTAGCTCAGCGGTCAGCGTGCTGGCGACCGCTCAGGCGTGAAGCCGTCGGGGCCAACAACACGCCGCCAGTTCGCGAGCTGCATCGCATCGGGGGGGCTGGGTANCAGCGGTCAGCGTGCTGGCGACCGCTCAGGCGTGAAGCCGTCGGGGCCAACAACACGCCGCCAGTTCGCGAGCTGCATCGCATCGGGGGGGCTGGGTAGTGGGTCCGCGAAAACCTTCGCGAACGCGGCCAGTACGGCCTTGCAGTGGCGCCTGACCTTCAAATGGGGCGATGCGGGCCCCTACGAAGTGGGGATCGAAGACCCGCACTGATCCGGCCAGTCTGCCGGAACCAGCACCTAGAGAGGGCTATTTATGTTTAAGGATGGGATGAAGCCGGTACACCCGGGGGAAGTGCTCCGAGAGGACTATCTGAAGCCGCTCGGCATGACGGCGAATGCACTGGCGAAGGCCCTGCATGTGCCTGCTTCGCGCGTCAACGACATCGTGCTCGAGCGTCGCGGCATCACGCCCGACACGGCACTGCGCCTGGTCCGCTACTTCGGCGGCGAAGAAGCGGATGCACAAGGCTGGATCCACATGCAGTCGACCTATGACTTCAAGATCGCGGCGAAGGTCGTGGGCAAAGCCATCGCGAAAGAAGTGAAACCGCGTGAGGATCTTGTAGCCACCCACAACAACGAACGCTTCGCGCTGGAGGCCTGAAGTTCCACGACAAACGGACCTCGAGAGGTCCGTTTGTCGTGGTGGCCGGGCTACCTTCGCTGCTCGTGATTGCGCGCGATCTCTACGCTGGGTGGAACCATACAGTCGTCACGTCTTCCGGCGATCGAGCCCGGTCCCCTCCCCCTCAAGCCATGACCCACACCTTGCGCACCGTTTCGATGGTGCGCCAGGTGCCGACGTATCCCGGCTTCATGATGAAGCAGTCGCCGGCCCTGTAAGTCACCGGGCTCTGGCCTTCCTCGGTGATTTCGACCAGGCCGGACAGGATCAGGCAGAACTCCCAGGTCTCACCCTTGATGGAGTGGTTCATACCGGGTGTCGACTCCCACACGCCAGCGCGCACCTTGCCGTCCTTGGCGCTGTCGACGTCCCAGTTGCGGCACACGATGTCGCCTTCGATGACGCGCTCCGCCGGTGGCCGGTATTCGCGCGGTTCGCCAAGTTGGTCGAGGTTGAAGTTGACGAGCAATTTGTTTGACATGAAAGGTCTGGTGAAGTGGAACACGGGACCTCTCATGCTAGGGTCGTGCGCTCCCGCGTGGATGCCGAAGTCGATACCGGAATCGGTGGCAAATGCGCGATTAGCGGCCCGCCGCAGCGCGATCTGCCTGCACGCAGCGGCTACAGGCTGACGGCCGCCTTCAATGGCGTGATGGCGATACTGGCTCGGGTGGATGCGAGTGCGGCCGATCGAGACCAGGCCCGTCACATCTGGGAACGTTCTTCACAGCAGCGACGTGCGCGGTTGCGGGGGGCGGCGCGTTGGACACCCATGAGGGCTCATTTTTTCCGCCCTCCAGGAGTCCCCAATGACTTTTCGCAGAACTGTTCTCAAGCTGGCCGCTGCCGGCGTCGTCGCCGCAGGCACCTTGGGCATGGCCGCATCGGCCAATGCAGGAACGAGTTGGTCCATCGGCATCGGCGTGCCGGGTGTGGTCGTCAGCGAGCCGGCGCCGGTCTATTACGAGCCGGCGCCCGTCTACACGCAGCCAGCGCCGACCTACTACCAGCCGCCACCGCCGGTGCGCTACCAGCAGGCGCCCGTGTACTCTGCTCCGGCACCGGTCTACTACGAGTCCGACCCGCGCTGGGAAGAACGTCGCGCGGAACGCCGTGAGTGGCGCCGCCGGCAGTGGGAGCGCGAGCAGCACCGCCGCTACTACGAGGAACGCTAACTGACCGGTCGTCCGTCGTGTAGGCACCCGCCCACGTGCATGGTTTGCTTTCTCCCGCACCGGGGAGGCTGTAGTGCGGCCAATCTGCAGGCCTACCTGTTTCAAGGAGACCTGATCATGAAAAGCATCATCCTCTGGCTGTGCGGCGTGCCCCTGATCGTGATCATCGGCCTCAAGATCTTCGGCGTTTTTTGACGGGACCGGTTCCTCCTCACGGCGCATCCGTGCGCCGTTAAGCGCCCTCTCGCGGGGCGCTTTTTTTGCCGCCTCTCGTCAGTGCGTCTCGCGGCGCAACTGCTGCACGTCTTCATGCAGCGAGCGGGCCCAGGCGCGGCGGTCGCGGCCGTGCGGATGCTGCGGCTCGCCGAAGCGCACGATGGCCAGCAGCGGCGGCGCGCGCAGCGTGTTCCACAGCGATGCGGCGAGGCTGTCGTCGTCGATGTAGCGCGGGGCTTGGCTGGTCTCGCCGGTGGCTGCATCGGCAAAACGCAGCGCGGCGGGCAGCACGGGCGCGCCCGACGAAATGGCGGCCTGCAGCAGGTTGGCATGGAACGGCAGCAGGCCGCGGCCGTCGCTGGTCGTGCCTTCGGGGAACACCCCGATAAGATCGCCCTCGCGCAGCGCCTCGGTCATGTGGTGCACCACGCGCAGCGCATCGCGGCGGCGTTCGCGTTCGATGTAGAGCGTGCCGGAGCCGTTCGACAGCGTGCCGATCAGTGGCCAGTTCTTGACGTCCGATTTCGACACGAAGCGCACATGGCGCGCCGCATGGATGCAGGTGATGTCGAGCCACGAGAGGTGGTTGCAGATCAGCAGCACCGGCCCCTCGGGCGGCGGGGTGCCCTGCACCTTGAGCGTGATGCCCATGATCTCGAGCATGCGCCTGGACCATGCCTGCACGCGTGCATTGCGCTCGGGCTGCGAGAGGCCGGGGAAGGTGAAGCGGATCGTCCACCAGCCGGCCAGCGCATGCGCAATCGCATGCAGGAGGCGCCAGCAGGCCTTCAGCGAATGAAACATCGGACGTGCGCCCTCTCAGCTACTTGCTTCAATGTCGATGCATGGTCGCGGAACACCGCGGAACCGGCTCTGCCGGGCCGCTGGTGTTGCCCCCTGCAAGGGGGTTGGCGTAGCAACACGAAGTGCGCGAAGACTGGGGGCGAGCTTCATTTCTAGCCGTGGACGACGCGGCCGGCCACCAGCGTGTGGCGCGCGCGGCCCTGCATGGGGTAGCTGGCGAACGGCGTGTGCTTGCCCTGGCTCTTGAGCGCATCGGGCTGCACCTGCCATTCGAGCGCCGGGTCGAACACGCACACGTCGGCCACGCCGCCTTCCACGAGGCAGCCGATGCCGGTGCCCGCATCGGCGGCGGTCAGCAGGCGCGCCGGCGCCGAGGTGATGACCTCGACCGCGCGCGCCACGCCCGCGCCGCTGCGTTCGCCCCACTGCAGCGCGAGCGGCAGCAGCAGTTCGAGGCCGGTCGCGCCGGGTTCGGCTTCGGCAAAAGGCAGCGTCTTGGCGTCGGCCTCGACCGGCGTGTGGTCTGACACCAGCGCGTCGATGGTGCCGTCGGCCAGCCCGGCCGAGAGCGCCTCGCGGTCGCCTTGCTGGCGCAGCGGCGGGTTCAGGCGCGCGCGGCTGTCGAAGTAGCCGATGTCGGTGTCAGCAAGGTGCAGCGAATTGATGCTGACGTCGCAGGTGAGCGGCAGGCCCTGCGCCTTGGCTTCGCGCACCAGGGCCACGCCGCGCGCGCTGGAGATGCGGCACAGGTGCACGCGCGCGCCGGTGGCCTTCATGAGCTCGACGATGGTGAAGATGGCGATGGTCTCGGCCGACACGGGCACGCCCGCGAGGCCCAGGCGCGTGGCCAGCGGGCCACTGGCCGCGACGCCCTTGCCGAGGTCGCGGTCCTGCGGACGCAGCCACACGGTGTAGCCGAAGGTGCTGGCGTACGACAGCGCGCGCTGCAGCACCTGCGTGTCGGCCAGCGGCACGTCGGCCTGGCTGAAGCCGATGCAGCCGGCTTCGGTGAGTTCGGCCATTTCGGTCAGCACGCCGCCGGCCAGGCCGCGCGTGAGCGCACCGAGCGGGAACAGGCGTGCTCGCTGCAGCTTCTCGGCGCGGAACTTGAGCATCTCGACCAGGCCGGGCTCGTCGAGCACGGGGTCGGTGTCGGGCGGGCAAACGAGGCTGGTCACGCCGCCGGCAATGGCCGCGGCCATTTCGCTTTCGAGCATGCCCTCGTGTTCGTAGCCAGGCTCGCGCAGGCGCGCGGCGAGGTCAACGAGGCCGGGGGCGACGATGCAGCCCGTGGCGTCGATGGTGCGGTCGGCCTTGAAGCCGGCCGGAATGCTGCTGCCGATGCCGGCGATCTTGCCGTCGGCGATGGCGATGTCGGCCTTCTTGTCGGTGCCCGATGCGGGGTCGATGACACGGCCGTTGGTGATGTGGATGTTCATGCGTCTGTACTTCCGGTGACAGTCATGGCCTTTTTGGGAAACACCGTGGAACCGGCTTTGCCGGGCCACCGGTGTTGCCCCCGGTAGGGGGTTGGCGAAGCGACACGAAGTGCGCGAAGACTGGGGGCGAGCAACATGTCTATGCTTCGTTCCCTGCGACGATGCTCATCACCGCCATTCGCACGGCGATGCCGAAGGTGACCTGCGGAAGGATCACGCTCTGCTTGCCATCGACCACGGCGGAGTCGATCTCGACGCCGCGGTTGATCGGGCCGGGGTGCATCACGATGGCGTCGGGCTTGGCCAGCTGCAGCTTCTCGGGCGTGAGGCCGAAGGTCTTGAAGAACTCCTGCGACGAAGGCAGCAGCGCGCCGCTCATGCGCTCGTTCTGCAGGCGCAGCATGATGACGACGTCGCAGTCCTTGATGCCTTCCTCGAGCGTGTGGCACACGCGCACGCCCATGCCGGCCATGTCGCCGGGGACCAGCGTCTTGGGGCCGACCACGCGCACTTCGGCGCAGCCGAGCGTGGTGAGCGCGTGGATGTCGGAGCGCGCCACGCGCGAATGCAGCACGTCGCCGACGATCGCGACCGTGAGATTCGCGAAGTCCTTCTTGTAATGTCTGATCGTGTACATGTCGAGCAGCCCCTGCGTCGGGTGCGCGTGGCGGCCGTCGCCGGCATTCACCACGTGCACATGCGGCGCGACGTGCTGAGCGATCAGGTACGGCGCGCCCGACTCGCTGTGGCGCACCACGAACAGGTCGGCGGCCATCGCGCTCAGGTTGGCGATGGTGTCGAGCAGCGACTCGCCCTTGGTGGCTGAGGAGCGTGCGATGTCGAGGTTGATGACGTCGGCGCTCAGGCGCTTGGCCGCGATCTCGAAGGTGGTGCGCGTGCGCGTGGAGTTCTCGAAGAACAGGTTGAACACGCTCTTGCCGCGCAAGAGCGGCACCTTCTTCACCTCGCGGTCGCTCACGCTGGTGAAGTTGGCGGCGGTGTCGAGGATGTGCGTGACGATGTCCTTGGGCAGGCCCTCGATCGACAGCAGGTGGATCAGCTCGCCGTTCTTGTTGAGCTGGGGGTTTCGCTTGTAGAGCATCAGCGGTTTTCCTCCACCTTGAGGCTGAAGGCGCCATCTTCGGCGCGTGCGAGGGCGAGCAGTTGCGTGTTCGGCAGGGTGAGCGTCGTTGCGGCGAAGTCGGCTGCCACGGGCAGTTCACGGCCCCCACGGTCCACCAGCACCGCGAGGCGCACGCAGGCCGGCCGGCCGAAGTCGAACAGCTCGTTGAGCACGGCGCGGATGGTGCGGCCGGTGTAGAGCACGTCGTCGAGCAGCAGCACGTCGGCACCGTTCACGTCGAAGGGCAGCGCGGTCTGCGCACTGGCCGAGAGGCCGCGGCGCGCGAAGTCGTCGCGGTGCATGGCCGACGAGATGATGCCGGGAGCGCCGCCCAGGCCCAGGTCCTTCTGCAGCCGCTCGACCAGCCAGGCGCCGCCGGAGGTGATGCCCACCAGTTTGGTTTCGGGGCGCATCAGCGCCTTCACGCCGGCGAGCAGATCGAGATACAACAACTCCGCGTCAGGCACGACAGGGCTCACGATGATTGCTCCAGGACAAGGCAGGGGGAAAGGAAAACTCGGGGAACACCGTGGAACCGGCTTTGCCGGGCCACTGGTGTTGCCCCCGGTGAGGGGGAAGGAGAAGCGACACGAAGTGCGCGAAGCCTGGGGGAGAGCTTCATTGCTGGAGACTCCTCAAAAATTGTTCCAGGATGATGCAGGCCGAAGCGGCATCGGCGTCGCGCGCACCCGACGACAGCGCCTCGGTGGTGCTGTAGCGCTCGTCGACCTCGAACACCTGGAGATTGAAACGGCCGCGCAGCTGGCGCGCGAACTTCTGCGCGCGGCGGGTGTTCTCGTGCGGCGCGCCGTCGGGGTGGTAGGGCACGCCTACTACCAGCGCGTCGGGCTGCCATTCCTTGATGCGCGCCTCGACCTGCGCGAAGCGGGCGTCGGCGCCCTCGGCCTTGATGGTGGGCTGCGGGGTGGCGGTGTTCAGCAGCCGGTTGCCGCTGGCCACACCCGTGCGCTTGGTGCCGTAGTCGAAGGCCAGGAAGCTCTGAAAATGGGCGGGAACAGGGGCAGGAACGGAAACGGGGACGGATGCGGGCGCGTCGGACATGACGTCGTTCATGCGTGTCCGGCATCGGGGGACAGCTTCCACGCTTCGAGCCCCAGCAGCATCAGCGCCTTGTCGTAGCGTTGCTCGACTGGCGTATCGAAGATCACGGCCGGGTCGGCGCCCACGGTGAGCCAACTGTTCTCGGCCAATTCCGATTCAAGCTGGCCCTCGCCCCAGGCCGCATAGCCCAGCGAAACCAGCACCTTGCGCGGGCCCGCGCCGGTGGCCAAGGCTTCGAGCACGTCCTTGGAGGTGGTCATTTCGAGCCCGCCCGGGATAGTCATGGTCGAGGCATAGACCGATTCCTCGGGCTTCTCGGCCTGCGTGAAGACCGGCTCGTGCAGCACGAAGCCGCGTTCGGTCTGCACCGGGCCGCCCTGGAAGACGGGGGCCTCGCCCAGTTCGGGGCGGGTCAGGTGGAGTTCGATTTTCTCGAACAGCACCTTGAGGTTGATGTCGCTGGGTTTGTTGATCACGAGGCCGAGCGCACCGCGCTCGCTGTGTTCGCAGAGGTACACGACGCTGCGGTTGAAAGTTTTGTCTTCCATCCCGGGCATCGCTATCAGAAAGTGATGCGTGAGGTTCATCGGGGCAGAATCGGCGGCCATATGCCCCCGATTTTACTGGCCGTCGACAAGACCTATCCCAAAGGGCTCATGTGGTTCCGCCGCGACCTCCGGGTGGACGACAACGCGGCCCTGTATCGGGCGCTGCGGGCCTGCCGCCAGGTGGTCTGCGCTTTTGTGTTCGACAAGGCCATCCTGGACGCCCTGCCCGCGGTCGACCGCCGGGTGGAATTCATCCGGGAATCGCTGGTGGAGCTCGAAGCCGAGCTGCGCGCACTGGGCGGCGGGCTGGTCGTGCGGCATGCGGCGGCGGTGCAGGAGATTCCGGCGCTGGCCCGCGAACTCGGTGTGCAGGCGGTGTTCGCCAACCGCGACGACGAGCCCGACGCGCTGGAGCGCGACGCCAGGGTGTTCGGCGCGCTGGCCAACGCGGGCGTGGCCTTCCACACCTACAAAGACTCGACCGTCTTCGACCGCGACGAGGTCATGACCAAGACCGGCCAGCCCTACACGGTGTTCACGCCCTACAAGCGGGCCTGGCTGGCGAAGGTCGATTCGTTCTTCCTGAAGTCGTATCCGGTGCGCAGCCACGCCGACGCGCTGGCGCCCTCGCCCCAGGCCTATGGAGAGCCGGTGCCCGCGCTGCGGGAGATCGGCTTCGAGAAGAGCAACCTCTCGGCGCTGGAGATTCCCACCGGCACGCGCGGCGCGGGCCTGCTGTTCGAGGACTTCTTCGAGCGCATCGACCGCTACGGCGAGGCGCGCAACTTCCCGGCCGTGCGGGGGCCCAGCTACATGGGCGTGCACCTGCGCTTCGGCACGGTGTCGATCCGGCAAATGGCGAGCCTGGCGCACCAGCTTTCGCTGCAGGGCAATGCAGGGGCGGCGACCTGGCTGAGCGAGCTGATCTGGCGCGAGTTCTACTTTCAGGTGCTCGCGCACTTTCCGCATGTGCACAAAGGCGGCGAGTCGAAGAGCTTCCGGCCCGAGTACAACAGGATCCAGTGGCACCACGGCAAGCACGCCGACCAGCTGTTCGACGCCTGGTGCGAAGGCCGCACCGGCTATCCGCTGGTGGACGCGGCCATGCTGCAGATCAACCAGAGCGGCTACATGCACAACCGCCTGCGCATGGTGGTGGCAAGCTTCCTGTGCAAGGACCTGGGGCTGGACTGGCGGCGCGGCGAAGCCTACTTCGCGCTGCACCTGAACGACTTCGAGCTGGCCTCGAACAACGGGGGCTGGCAGTGGGCCAGTTCGAGCGGGTGCGATGCGCAACCCTACTTTCGCATCTTCAATCCGGTGACGCAGAGCGAGCGCTTCGACCCCGAAGGCAAGTTCATCCGCCGCTACCTGCCGCAACTCGCGGGGCTGTCGAACGCGGCGATCCATGCGCCGTGGTTGGCATCGCCGGTGGAGCTGGAGGCGGCGGGCATCACGCTCGGCGAGACCTATCCCAAGCCGGTGGTGGATCACGCCGAGGCGCGCGAGAAGACGCTGCAGCGCTACGCGGCGGCGCGCGGCACGGACCAGCCGCCGCTCAGCGGCGCGTCAGCACGATCTCCACGCCGGCGTCGGAGCGCCCCCTGAGCGTGCCGGCTTCGAGCTGCTGGAAGGTGATGATGTTGTCGCGGCACCCGGTGAGCGCCTTGCTGCCCTGGAAGTGCAGCTCGTAGGCACCGCTGT
Organism: Variovorax sp. Root411; assembly: GCF_001425205.1. Classification (GTDB taxonomy): domain Bacteria; phylum Pseudomonadota; class Gammaproteobacteria; order Burkholderiales; family Burkholderiaceae_C; genus Variovorax. Next base: position 673,757 of record NZ_LMDW01000012.1, on the reverse strand, counting down.
CGAGGCGCTGCCATTGCACCGGCGTCGGAATGCCGATGCAGGGGTCGCCAGGGTTCTGCAGCTGCACCCGCCAGGTCCCGCCGGTGGCCTGGAGCTGCAGCTGCCCGTCGAACTGCCTGCCGCTCTTGACCGTGAGGCGCGCCTTCCATTCGCCCTCCAGGCCCTCGCCCGCCTGCGCGGCGGCCGGCCCGGTGGCCATTGCGGTCGCCAGTGCGCCGGCGCAGGCTGCGGCACGCCACAAGCTGCGCGTCATACGGCGCTCCCGATGCCCAGCTGGGGCTTCATCGCCTCCCACGCCACGCCATTGAGGCGGCGGGCGGTGTTGACGTTGTATCGGGCATCGGACTTGGTTCCGCGCACCACGTAGACCGCGCCCCCGTACTCGCCGTATGTGCGCAGCAGCGGCCACACGCCTGTCGGCGGATGGCCGCCGTTGAAGACCAGCACACGCGCGCCGCCCTCGGTGCGAATCTCCACCGTGCCGGCCTCGGTGGCCGCGCAGGTGTCGTAAGTGCTGGTGGCGAGATAGAAGTTGCAGGCGTAGTACTGCACCGCGCCCGCACCGGTGAACGCCACGCGCAAGATGCGCGTCTGCTGTTCGTCCAGCACCCCCAGGCTGGTGGTGCCCGTGCCGGCGGGCAGGCTCGCGCCCGAGGTCGGGAAGGCCGTCATCAACGCCTCCAGCGTGGCGAAGCCGGTCTTTTCCGCGGGAATGGCGAGATTGATCGAATAGGGCTGCGCCAAGTCCACTCCGCGGCGGTAACGCAGCTGCGATCCGGCCGGGAAAGTGGCGTCAGGGTTGGCGAAAGCCGCCGACGGCACGACGCCGAAGATGCTGTTGCCATCGGCCGCCTGAATCTCGGCCACCACCTCGGCCATCTTGCGGCCGGAGATGTCGGTGACTGCGGTGTGGCCGAGGCTGCGCGTGGTGCCGCCGCAATAGTCGCTGCGGCTCGGCGTGCCCAGCGTGCTGGTGAAGGCCGCGTTCTCGTCGCAGCGCACCCAGCCGTTGGGCCCCAGCTGCAGGTAGACGCCGTAGAGCGTGTCGTGCGCGGTCGGTGCGCCGGCGGTCTTGCCTTCGCGCCGGTCGGTGAGCTTGAGCTTGCCGGTGGCGTCGGGCACGCCGTCGGTCGGATAGGTCCGGGCGGTGTACGCATCGGCACTCGTGAAATCCAGCCGAGCCAGCTGGTCCGAGGCCACCGGCGTGACGGTGGCCGTATCGACCACGCGCAATGCCACCCCGCTGTGCAGCGCATCGGCGGTGATCAGCGCGGCGGTGAAGGCGTTGTCTTCAAAGCGGGCCGGGTCGGTCACGGCCACGCCCTGGTAGTCGTACAGCTGGGCGGCTTCCGGCAGCCTCAGTTGCTGCAGCACCAGCGCCTCGGCCCGCTCGGGCGCCAGGCCGGCCGCCACGCCCGCCTGCAGCAGCGAGGTCAGCGGATTGACCTGCGCGCGGTGTCCGGCGGGCGCGCTCATGGTGAAGGCCTTGGAGAAGGCCGGCAGCGAGGGATTGCTGCCGTCCACCTGCGCCAGCAGCGGCGCGGCGGCGAGTTCGGCGGCTGCGGCCTCGTCGGCCGGCGTGTAGCCGATGCTGTAGGCGCCGTCGTCGCCGGTCTTGGCGGCCGCGGGCTCGCCGTCGTCGCAGGTTCCGCTGCGGTTGCGGTCCACGCAGACCAGCGCCCCGCTGACCGGGCCCTGCACCATCACCTTGCCGGACACGGTGACCGGCGACGGCGGATTGGCACCGGGTGCGGCGCCACCCAGGCCAAACGGCGGAAGACCGCCACCCCCTCCTCCGCCGCCGCCCCCGCCGCAGGCGGACAGCGCCAACAGAAAGCCCGCACAGGCCGACAGAACGGCCGCTCCGGTCCAACGAATAGTCATGGTTTTTTCCTCCAGGTTGTGTCGACTGCCAAGGTCCGCCTGAAAAAAGCAAACCTTTGTTCTCTGCAGTGTGGGAGGACGTTCTGCACGGCGCATCGTGCAAATGCACGATGCGCGGCAACCGGCGAAGCCCTACGGAGGTACCCCTTGCGCGTTGACACCCGGCGGCGGGGGCGCGCATCATGCAAACAAAAGATAACGCTCGTTTCCGCCGGGGGGATCGCATGAATCGGAATCTCGCACTGCAGCGCACGCTCGATGCAATCGCGCACCTGGACGATCCTCATCCGCCATGGACCGATCTGCTGCAAGGCGTGCAGCAGGTGGTTGGCGGCGACAGCGCCACCTTCATCCTGCTGGAAAACGGCAACGAACTGCTGAGCTTTCAGCAGGTCAACGTCTCGGCCGCCGCCCAGCGCGACTATGCGCAGCATTTCTGCGCACACGACATCCTGATTCCTCCGACCCTCGGCGCACCTCCGGGAAGCTGGTTCGACACGCACGAGCTGTTTTCGTCGACTTTTCTCTCGAGGAATGCCTACTACGCCGACTTCATGTGCCGCCACGACGCGCGCCAGATGCTGGCCTGCATCGTCGACCAGGGCCCCCAGCGCCGCGGCGGCCTGACGGTGCAACGAAACACGGCCGCCCCCGCGCGCCAACTGCTGGACAGCACGCGGATCCGACGCGTCACCCACGCGCTTTGGCAAGGTCTGGTGCGGCGCGACGAAAGGGCCCGGCAGTGGCTCGGCGACGCCGAATCTGCATTCGCGGCCTTCGGCGAAGCGATCTTTCTTGCGACACCCACGGGCACGGTGCTGCGCGCTTCGGCCGGCGCGCAGGAGTTCTTCGGCACGAACCGCTCGCTGCGTCTGCGCGGCCAGCGGCTTTGGCATCCGTCCGCACAGGCAGGGCGGGCGCTGGCAGCCGGCCTTGCGCAGGCCGCGCAATCGCGCCAGTTGATCTGCCTCTCCATTCCCGGCGGACCGGCCGGCCGGGAACACCTGCAGTTGGCACGCGCCGCGCCGCAGCTGAGCCTGGGCGAAGAGGTGCTGGTGCTGGCGCGCATCCGCTTCGGCCGTTCGCAGGAAGCACCCTCGATGAACAGTCTCTGCAGCACCTTCGACATCACGCCCGCCGAGGCGCGCGTGCTGGCCGCACTCGTGGCGGGCCAATCACCCAAGCAGCATGCCGGCGCACAGGGCGTGTCGGTGCACACCGTGCGCAGCCAGGTCACTTCGCTGATGGCGAAGATGGACTGCACGCGGCAGGTCGACCTGGTGCGCAAGGCGCTGCTCGCGCCCTAGGCTTCGGAAGACCGGCCGATGCCGGACTCAGGCCGCCGCCAATGCGGCGGGCTCGCTCGTGTACGCACGCACCAGGCGCAGCAGTTCCTCTTCCGAGTACGGCTTGCCGAGGTAGTGGTTCACGCCCAGCGTGCGCGCGTACTCGCGGTGCTTCTCGGCGATGCGCGAAGTGATCATGATGATCGGCAGGCCGGCCATCGAATCGTCGGCGCGGATGTTGCGGGCCAGGTCGAAGCCGTCCATGCGCGGCATCTCGATGTCCGACAGCACCACCGCCGGGCGCTCCTGCTGCAGCCGTTCGAGCGCCTGCAGGCCATCGGCCGCGAGCGACACGCGATAGCCTTCGCGCTGCAGCAGGCGCTGCGTGACGCGGCGCACGGTGATGGAGTCGTCCACCACCAGCACCAGCGGAACCTGCGGCGCCACCGGGGCCAGCGTCGGCAGCGGCTGCTGCGGCGCGCCGTGTTCGGCCGCGGCACCGTGCGCCGGCGCTGCCAGCGCGGCGGCCTGGCGCTCGCGCGCTTGTTCGCCATGCACCGAGGCCAGCGCCACCGGGTTGTAGATCAGCGCCACCGCACCCGACGCCAGCACCGAGATGCCGGCCAGGCCGGGCAGCCGCGCGAGCTGCGGGCCGAGATTCTTGACCACGACTTCCTGGTTGCCCAGCACTTCGTCCACGTGCAGGGCCACGCGCTGCGCGGCGCTTCGCACGACCACGATCGTGTTGTTCCTGGCCGCCGCGTGTTCGCTGCGGGTCGAGGCCTGCAGCAGCGCGCCGGCCCAGTAGAACGGCACCTGCTCGCTGCCGAACGGATGGCTGTTGTGCAGGTAGGCCGCCTCGAGGTCGGTTCCGCCCACGCGCTGCACCAGTTCCACCAGATTCGACGGCACGCCGATCGACACTTCGCCCGCACGCAGCATCACCACGTGCGTCACGGCGGTGGTCAGCGGCAGCACCAGCTTGAAGGTGGTGCCCTGGCCGGGGTTGCTGTGCGTTTCGATACGGCCGCCGAGCGCCGCGATCTGCGCGCGCACCACGTCCATGCCGATGCCGCGGCCGGCCAGTTCGGAGACCTGCCCTGCCGTCGAGAAGCCGGGCTTGAATATCAGCTCGGTGGCTTCCTCGGCCGACAGCTCCTTGTCGTGGTCGAGCAGGCCGAGGGCGCGGGCGCGCTCTGCGATGCGCTTGTTGTCGAGGCCGGCGCCGTCGTCGCGGAAGCTCACCGAGACGTCGTTGCCTTCGTGGTGCAGGTCGATGACGATCAGGCCGCTGGCGTCCTTGCCGGCCTTCTCGCGCACCGCTGCGCTCTCGATGCCGTGCGCCACGCAGTTGCGCAACAGGTGCTCGAAGGCCGGCGTCATGCGGTCGAGCACGCCGCGGTCCATTTCGATGGAGCCGCCGACGATGTCCAGGCGCACCTGCTTGCCGGTGTCCTTCGAGGCTTGGCGCACCACGCGGTAGAGGCGATCGGAAATGCCCTCGAACTCCACCATGCGCGTGCGCAGCAGGCCGCGCTGCAGTTCGCGCGTCTGGCGTGCCTGCACGCTCAGGTCGTCTTCCGTGGCCTGCACGGTCTTCTGCAAGGTGCGCTGCACGGTGGCCACGTCGTTCACCGACTCGGCCATCATGCGCGTGAGTTCCTGCACGCGGGTGAAGCGGTCGAACTCGAGCGGGTCGAAGCTCTGCTGCGAGTCCTTGGCTTGCGCCAGGCGCGACTGCATCTGGCTTTCGGCCTGCACTTCAATGTCGCGCAGCTGCTGGCGCAGGCGGTCCAGGTTGCCCGTGAGGTCGGACAGCGAACCGCGCAGCTGGCCCAGCTCGGCCTCCAGGCGCGAGCGCGTGATGATGACCTCGCCGGTCTGCGCGACCAGGCGGTCGAGCAGCTGGGTACGGATGCGCACGGCCTGGCCCGTTGCGGCGCGCAGCGGCGTGAGCAGCGCGGGCGCGGGGCGCGGCTGCAGCGTCGCGGGAACGCCAGGCTGGTCTTCCAGGCTCGCCACGGGAGCGGCGATTTCGTCGTTCGCAGGCACGCCGACTTCGGTCGCCACCTGCAGCGGCTGGGCGGCAGGCGCGGTGGCGGTTGCCGCGGCCACGATCTGGGCCAGCTCGACCTGCGTGGCGTCGTCGGCCGCGCGCAATGCGTCGAAGGTGGCCTGCAGAGTGTCGAGGCGCGCCAGCAGTTTTTCGATGTCGGCGCGTACCGCTCCCTGAGAACCCAGGATTTCGATCTCGGACTCCATGCGGTGCGCGCGCTCGCCCAGGCGCATGGCGCCGGCCAACCGTGCGCTGCCCTTGAGCGTGTGCAGCGTGCGCAGCACCGAGGCACGCGGGGCACCGTCGTCGGGGTGGTGCGCCCATTGGCGCAGCGCCTCGCCGAGCTGCGGCAGCAGTTCGGCCGCCTCTTCCTCGAAGATCGGGAACAGGTCGACGTCGACCGCGTCGGCCAGGTCGATGGCGTCTTCGGAATCGTCCAGCGCTACGTCGGCGACGGGATCGGCAACCACCACCTGGTGCAGCGGCCGGGCCTCGGCGCGCATGGCGAGTTCGGTCGGCATCGGCGAATTGGCGATGTCGCGCAGCGCCTGCAGCGTGCCTTCGGCCGGATCGCGCAGGAAGCCGACGGCGAACTGGTGCAGCAGGCGGCGCAGCTCGTCGGCCGCAGCCACCAGCACCATGCCCTGCTCCCGCGTGCCACTGCCGAGCATCTGCAGGTGCTGCAGCGCGGCTTCGAGCAGGCGGGCCATGCCCGACAGGCTGTGGAAGCCGACCGTGGCCGAGCTGCCGGCCAGCGAGTGGGCCAGCGCGACGGTCGAGTCGGGCAGGCGTTCGTGCGATTCGAGCGCCCATTCACCGACGTCGGTGGCGAGCTGGCGCGACCATTCGTCGGCCTCGTTGAGGTAGACGTTGTAGAGCTGGATGCCGATGCGCAGCGGGCCGATGACCTTGACCTGGTCTTCGGCGCTCGCGGCCGCGGCTGCGACGTCTTCCGCGGCTTCTTCCTGCGGTTCGGCGGACACGACAAGCGTGGCAGCCGCGGCGACGGGCTCGGGCGCTTCGTCGGCGACCAGGATCTGGGCTTCGGCAGGCGCCACTGGCGCCTCGAAGATGGGCGCGATCACCTCGGCAACCGCCGGGGCGGGCAGTTCGGGTTCGGGTTCCGGTTCGGCGACCGATTGCAGTTCGGGCTCGGCGGCCGGTTCTTCCTCGAGCGGCGGCAGCGCCGCGGCTTCGATGACTTCCGGCTCGGCGGCAGCCTGCTGCACGGGCAGCGGCGCGGGCTCCCAATCGAGGTCCGGCAGACCGACGGTGGTCGGCACGGTGGCTTCGATCGCTTCGACGACTTCGATCACGGGCTCGGCTTCCGCCAGCTTCGGCTCGGCGGCCACCGGCGTCTTCGCGGGCGAGAGGAAATCGAACTCCTCGCCGCTCGGCAGGGCTGTCAGCGCCGCGGGCTCGGTGGTCTGCTTCGACTCGAAGTCGATGAAATCGGTCGACGCGAAATCGTCGTCGGTCTCGGGTGCAGCGGGCGCGGCGGGCTCTTGCCACGCCACGGTTTCGAGCGGCGCTTCGGGTGCCGCAGCGGGTGCGGGCGCAGGTACTTCCGGGGCCAGCGACAGGTCGGGCAGATCCGGCAGCTGCAGCGGCGGCAGTTCCGCCGCCACCGGCGCCGGAACCTCGAGAAGAGGTGCGGGCGCGGTCACAGGCTCTTCGGCTGCGATGTGGCGCGCGGCGACCGCCAGGGCCTCGGCGTCGGCCATGCGCACCGGCGGGGGCACGGGCTCGCCGGCCAGCAGCGCGTTGGCCACGCGGCTGAACTGTGTGGACTGCCAGCCGTGCGCGGAACCCGAGGCGATGGCCTCGACCCATTGGCCGAATTCCTTCAGCGTGCGCTCGGTGCCCGACAGCAGTTCCGGCGTGGCGGGACGCTGGTCGGCCAGCCAGGTGTTGAGCACCTGTTCGAGCGACCAGGCGGCATCGCCGAAATCGGTGAGGCCGACCATGCGCGAGCTGCCCTTGAGCGTGTGGAAGGCACGCCGCAGGATCGTGAGTTCTTCGGTGTCGTCCGGGTAGCCGGCGAGTTCGGCGATGGCGGCCAGGCCGTTTTCCACCACTTCGCGGGCTTCGTCAAGGAAGATGTTCTGCAGGTCGTCTTCTTCGAGCTCGGTGACTTCGGTGTCGGGCAGCGCGCTCGGGCCGGTGATCTTGTTCGTCCAGCTGTCGGCCTTGTTGCTGAATTCCTCGATCGGCGAGACCTTGGCCTTGCGGTTGGGCGTGGCCAGTGCGGCGAGCTTCGAGGCAATCTGGGCGTCGACTTCCTCGATGCTGAGCACGGCTTCGGCGGCCGGAGCCTGGCTCGGGGCGGCAGCGTCGGCCGTGCTGTCGGTGGCCTGGCGGCCCATCAGCGGCTTGAGTTCGCCGGCTTCGGCGTCGAACACGAACAGGCGCTTGGCCAGCGCGGGCTGGTAGCCCAGCATGTCGATCAGGAAGCCGAGCGCGCCAAGGTTGTTGCCCAGCGCGTCGAAGCCGGCCATTTCCTCGGCCGGCGAGGTGCTGACGAGCATCGCCTCGACGTCGTCGCGCATGCGCTGCACGGTGAGCGCGGCCTGGTCGAGGCCGAGCACGGAGAACACGCCGCGCATCTGCAGCAGCTGCGTCGGCACGGTGCGCAGCAGGCCTTTTTCGGCCGGGCGGCGGAAATACTGGTCGAGCGATTTCTCGAGCTCGCTCAGGTGGCTGCGCAGCTCGTCGACCACGGTGCCCATGGTCTGGCGGTCGCTCACGCGGCGGTAGAGGTCTTCCATCCACGGCTCGAGCGGCTCGGAATGGCCGCCCGCGCGCACGCGTTCGATGCGCCCCGCCAGCTGCAGCGTACGGGCCGTGAGCTGCGGATCGCTCGGGTCGAGGTCTTCGAGCGCGGCTTCCAGGTACAGCACCGACGTGGCGACTTCCATCGCGAGTTCGGTACCGGGCGCCTGGCCTGTGCGCACGGAGGCTTCGACCGCGTGGGTCAGGGCCTGCACCATCGGCAGGCTCGGCGGATGCAGCTTCTGCAGCGATTCGCCGAGCTGCGCGAAGGTATCGGCCACCTGGCGCGTGCGGGTGATGTCGCCGCCCGAGAGCGCCGACCACATTTCCTTGGCGGTCTCGATGCGCTTGCGGGCTTGCTGCAGCACCAGCGGATCGAAGCGGCCGAACTGCTCGACGGTGTAGTCGACGCGCGGCTCGCTGGCGATGCCCCAGGCACTGCGCACAGTGCGCAGCGTGGCGGCGTCGTCGCTGCCGGCGGGCACGGCCTGAGCGCAGAAGAACAGCAGGTCCTGGCCGAGACGGTCGGACACCAGGCTGTCGCCGCGCGCGAGCGTGGCGTATTGCAGCAGCACGCGCGAGGCGGCGCGTTTGACGTAGGCGTCGGGCGCGACCAGGCCGGTGGCCAGGGCTTCGAAGAAGCCGGCGGCCAGGGTCCAGAAGCTGGCGACGCGGGGCAGCAGCGCGCCGCGTCCGAGCCCCAGGCACAGCGCATGCAGCCGGCGCGCGGCGTGCACGTCGCCGGTCTTGACCAGCTGCAGCACTTCGCGGTCGAGCCGCGAGCGCACGGCCGGGTCGTAGGCCACGGCGGCCTGCGTGAGCGCGGGCTTGATCTCGACCCAGCGCCACGCGGTGCTCCACAGGTCGGCCGGGTGCACGCGCTCGTTGCCGACCAGTTCCAGCACGTCGCGGTACTGGGGGAACAGCCCCACCGACGACACGGGCTTGCCGGCCAGCAGGGCGTTCAGGAAGTCGACGACAGCGAAGCCGGCACGCTCGATCTTGAGCACTGCGGCGTCGGTGCAGCGCTGCGGTTCGGCAATGAAGCCCTGCACCGCGAACTCGATGGCGCCAAGCACCAGCGCGGGCGAGGCATGCCCCACCATCTGGAGGGCGCCGACGGCCTGGTGCAATTGCTGGCGGGCCATCTGCAGCGGGCCGCTCTCGGGCTCGGCCGCAGCAGCGTCCACGTCGCGCACGAAGCGCCGCAGCGACTTGCCTACACCGTCAAGGGATTTCTGGATTTCTCCCAGCACCCAGGCCAGCGGCCCGAGGTCTTCGGTGGCCGGCATGTTGCCGGCGAGGGGGGCCGTGGCAGGGGTTTGAATCGACACGTTGGGTGCTCGCCGTTCTTATCTATCGGGGGTCAGGCAATCTTGAAACGGGCCACCGAACGACGCAGTTCTTCGGCCATCTGTGACAGCTCGCGCACCTGCTGGGCGGTGGTACGCGTGCCTTCGCCGGTCTGTTCCGTCACGGCAAAAATGTGCTGGATGTTCGCGGCCACCACGTTGGCCGAATCGGCTTCGCGGGAGGCGGATTGCGAAATCTGCTCGATCAGCTCGGCAAGGCGGCGCGACACGCGGTCGATCTCGGTCAGCGCGGTACCGGCGTTGTCGGACAGCTTGGCCCCTTCGACCACACCCTGCGTGGAGCGCTCCATGGCGCCTACCGCATCCTGGGTGTCGGTCTGAATCGCCTTCACCAGCGCCGAAATCTGGCGCGTGGCGTCTGCGGAGCGTTCGGCCAGTCGCTGAACTTCTTCCGCCACCACCGAGAATCCTCGGCCGGCTTCACCGGCGGATGCGGCCTGGATGGCGGCGTTCAGCGCCAGCACGTTCGTCTGTTCGGTAATGTCCGAGATCAGCTCGGTGATTTCACCGATCTCCTGCGACGACTCGCCCAGGCGCTTGATCCGCTTGGAGGTTTCCTGGATCTGGTCGCGGATGGAGTTCATACCGCCGATGGCGTTCTGCACGGCCTGCAGGCCCGAGGATGCGGCCTGCAGCGACTGGCGCGCCACCGTCGCGGACTCTTGCGCCTGCGTGGACACGCCGTTGATTCGCTCGGCCATGGTCAGCACCGACTGGCCGGTTTCGCGAATCTCGCGCAGCTGCTCGGTCGAGGCGGCGAGCAGCTCGGTCGAGGTGCTTTCCACCTGCGACGTCGTCTGCGCCACGCGGGTCGCCGTGTTCTGCACGTTGCCCACCAGCAGGCGCAGTTCTTCCACCGTGTAGTTCACCGAGTCGGCGATGGCGCCGGTGATGTCCTCGGTCACGGTGGCTTCCTGCGTCAGGTCGCCTTCGGCCACTGTCTGCAGTTCGTTCATCAGGCGAAGAATGGCGGCCTGGTTGGCGTTGTTGATGCGGCCCACCTCTTCGGAAGACTGCTCGGCGGCCAGGCGTTCGCGCTCGGCGTTGGCGGCGCGTTCGCGGCCTTCGCGCACCTGCACGAAACCGATGGCGCCGGCGAGGGCCAGGGCGGCCAGCGACAGCACGAACAGCAGCACGATCGTTCCGGCGCCGAGGCCGGTGCGTGCGGAGAGCTTGTCCTGCAGGTCGCCGAGCGACTTACGCAGCGGCTCGCTGTCGGTCAGGATGGAAGCCTGCGCTTCGCGTGCCGCCACCAGGCCTTGCAGGTTGCCCAGAATGGCGGAAGCCTGCGTGCGCATCTGCTCGTAGGTCTTCAGGATGGCTTCGAGCTGCTGGCGCGTCTGCGGGTCTTTCGAGCCGGGGAAGCGCTGCTGCGCATTGCCGTCGAGCAGGCCGCGGGTGGTTTCCTGGAAGGTGTTCAAGTCCTTGCCCAGCAGGAACACGGCGTCGGGGTTCACACCCTCGACCGTGAAGAACTCGTTGGTCGACTTGCCGATGCGCTGCGTCAGCATCACGAGCTGGCCGGCGGCCGAGATCTCGGGCAGCGTGGCGTTCTGCTGCATCTTCAGCGACGCGACGGTTTCCGTCATTTCGAGCAGCGTGGACGACTGCTGGTTGATGTCGCGCAAGGCGGTTCCCACCTGCGTCAGGATCTGGCGCTGGGCCAGCACGGCCTTGGCGCTGGCATCGGCGCGGGTGACGAGGGGATTGATCTTGTTCATCTCCTCGTCGTACTGGTTGCCGACTCGCTCCAAGTGCAACGAGTCGTCGCCGTTGGTCAGACCCGCGACGCGGCGCGAGAGGTCGTCGGCGCTGTCCTTCACTTCGACGAACGCCGAGGCGCTGCCGACGAGGGCCTGCGAGATCGACTTGGCAAGGCGCTGCGACTGCATCAGCGACTGGCCGGTGGCAGCCACCTGCTGCGCCAGGCGTTCCGCGCGAAGGATGGCGGAGCCGGCCACCAGCAACAGCAACAGCACCGCGACCGCCAGCATGATGGCCAGGATACGCTGCTGCCGCGCCGGATTGGAGCCCGCGCGGCCGCCAGTGGTGTCGAGCTCCGCTTCGGCAACCGCAGCGCCCGGCTCGTTGGCGGCGTCGCCGCCACCGCCCGGCAGGTCGAGGTCGCTGAAGCCGGTGTCCGCGGGCGCGGCCCCCTTCTTGGCGAGGCGCACGGTTTTCTCGTCCGGGACCTGGACGGTGTCTACGTCGTCGATAGACAACGTGGAACCGGAGCCATCGACGCGGGCATTGTCGTTCCCGTTGGTCACGGGCAGTAATTTCTTGAACTTGTCGGCGATCGAGCTCACGGTCGGTCCTTCAGATGGTTTCCGGTGCGGTGTGCGGGGGCACTACGCACCAATGCTCAAAAACTGGGGTTGCTGGGAAAGCGCCTGCAGGTTGACTTCCTGCCAGCGTTCTCCCGCCGCGTCGGTAAACAGATGCCCATGCCAGGCAGGTGCTTCTGCGCCAGGAGGCTCGGAGGCCGTGAAGGCCTCCGCACCCCGCAACCCCGCCAGTCGATCGACCAGCAAAGCGCAGTTGACTTCGAGCAGCTCGTTGAAAGCAACGAGCCGCGACTGGACGCGGGCCGCCTCGGTAGCGGCCAGCGCGCCCGGAACGCCGGTGGCGAATGCCGACAGCTGCACGACGCCATAGAGGCCGCCGCGCAGGTTGGCAACACCGAGGAACCACGGCTCCGTGTAGGGCACGGGCTGTGGCGGCGTCCAGGGAAAGATTTCGCCGGCGTGTCCCAGCGGGAAGAGGTATTTGCCCTCGCCCGCCTCGACCGCCAGCCACGTGGCGGCCACGCCCGTCGTGCGAGCCGCCTGCAGGCGGCTCGCCAGCCGGGACTGGAAGGCTCTCAGAGCGTCGCGATTCGCCATGGGTTCAGCAGACTTCCGCTCAGGCCAGCGCGCTGATCTTGGACATCAGGTCGGCCGCATCGACCGGCTTCACGATGTAGTCGCGTGCGCCCTGGCGCATGCCCCAGACGCGATCGGTTTCCTGGTTCTTGCTGGTGCACAGGATGATCGGGATGGCTGCGTACTTCGGGTCGCGGGCGATGGCGCGCGTGAGCTGGAAGCCGTTCTGGCCGGGCATCACGACGTCCATGAGGATCAGGTCGGGCTGCTCTTCCTCCAGGCGGCGCATGGCGTCGTCGGCGTTTTCGGCCGTCTTGACGGCAAAACCGTTCTTATGGAGGAGGTCGGTCAGGAACATCAGTTCCGTCTTGGAGTCGTCGACGACGAGGATTTTTCGAATGGGCATTACTGCGCTTCCTGTTGAACGATGCCAAACTGCTGCACGGCCTGCAGCAGCTGGTCTTTGGTGAAAGGCTTGGTCAGGTAGTCTTGCGAACCGACCATGCGGCCGCGGGCCTTGTCGAATACACCGTCTTTCGAGGACAGCATGACGACCGGAACGTTGGAAAAATTGGCGTTGCGCTTGATGATGGCGCAGGTCTGGTAGCCGTCGAGCCGCGGCATCAGGATGTCGCAGAAAATCAGATGCGGCTTGTGGTCATTGACCTTGGAGAGCGCGTCGAAACCGTCCTCCGCGAGAAGAACCTCGTGCCCACCCTGCTTCAAAAAAATCTCGGCACTGCGCCGGATGGTGTTGCTGTCGTCGATGACAAGCACCTTGTAACCTGATCCATTCGGGCCCATTGCAAACGCTCCTGCTCATGAGACTCGGAAGCCCGCCGCGCCGAACACCGACGCAGACCGCGTAGCTCTATCTATGCCATGCTTTCAGATTTCAACCATTTCGAAGTCTTCCTTGCGCGCACCGCACTCAGGACAGGTCCAGTTCATCGGCACATCGGCCCAGGCCGTGCCTGCCGCGATGCCGTCTTCCGGTACACCAACCGCTTCGTCATAGATCCACCCACAAATCAGGCACATCCAAGTTTTCGTATTCATCGGAGCTTAAAGTCCTTGTTCATTAAATGCAACGAGTGTATCTATGCGTATCTCACTGGCGGACGGTAAACGTCGCGCCTATGCCACCATCCAGGGGATTCCGCCCGGCTTATGACCATCTACTTACATTCCGCAGACAACACCCGCAAACCGGGCGATCTTAACGACCCCTCGCAGGACGACGAATCGATCGCCGAACGCGACCTGAATCCCCCCTGCGTGCTGGTGTTCAATGCCAGCGACCCAAGCGGGGCGGGCGGACTGGGCGCCGACGCCCTCGCCATGGCGTCGGTGGGCGCACACATCCTGCCCGTTGTCACAGGGGCCTACGCCAGGGACACGGCCGAGATTTTCGACCACTTTCCCTTCGATGAAGAGGCCATCGCCGAGCAGGCGCGCGCCATCCTGGAAGATGTGGAAGTCCAGTTGATCAAGGTGGGTTTTGCCGGCACCACCGAGGCCCTGAGCACCATCGCCGAGACCGCCGCCGACTATCCCGAGGTGCCCGTGGTGGCCTACATGCCCAACCTTTCGTGGTGGGACGAGAACCTGATCGAGCCCTATCTGGACGCTTTTCGGGAACTTGTTTTGCCTCAAACGACAGTGTTGGTAGGAAACCACAGTACGCTGTGGCGCTGGCTGCTTCCGGACTGGAACGGGGAGCGACCGCCCACTGCGCGCGACATTGCCAAGGCTGCCGGCGAGTTCGGCGTGCCCTACACCCTCGTGACCGGCCTGATGCTGCCCGAGCAGTTCATCGACAACGTGCTGGCCTCGCCGCAGTCGGTGCTCGCCAGCGAGAAGTACGAGCGGCTCGAAGCCGTCTTCGCCGGTGCGGGCGACACCCTGTCGGCCGCGCTGGCCGCCCTGCTGGCCAGCGGCACCGACCTCGTGGCCGCGACCAGCGAGGCGCTGGCCTATATGGACCGATGCCTCGACGCGGGCTTCCGCCCCGGCATGGGCCACGTGCTGCCCGACCGCCTGTTCTGGGCCGAGCCCGAGGACGATGATGACGACGACAACCCGGACGCCGAGCCGGACTTCGCCCTCCCACCCCACGACACTCGACACTGATGACTGACCGCAACGACATTCTTTTCGAGCGCGCCCGCGCCGTGATCCCCGGGGGCGTCAACTCGCCCGTGCGCGCCTTCAAGGCCGTAGGCGGCACGCCCCGCTTCATCCAGCGCGCCCAGGGCGCCTACTTCTGGGACGCCAACGACAAGCGCTACATCGACTACATCGGCTCCTGGGGCCCGATGATCCTGGGCCACGGGCACCCCGCCGTGGTCGAAGCAGTGCAGAAAGCCGTGCTCGAAGGCTTCTCCTACGGCGCACCGACCGAGCGCGAGATCGAACTGGCGGAGGCCATCCTCGCGCTGGTGCCGTCGATGGAAATGGTGCGGCTCGTGAGTTCGGGCACCGAGGCCGCCATGAGCGCGCTGCGCCTGGCGCGCGGCGCCACCGGCCGCAAGAGCATCGTCAAGTTCGAGGGCTGCTACCACGGCCATGCCGATGCGCTGCTGGTGAAGGCCGGCTCCGGCCTCGCCACCTTCGGCAACCCGACCTCGGCCGGCGTGCCGCCCGAGGTGGTGCAGCACACCATCGTGCTCGAGTACAACAACCTGCAGCAGCTCGAAGAAGCCTTCTCGCTGCACGGCAACGACATCGCCTGCCTGATGATCGAGGCCATCGCCGGCAACATGAACTTCGTGCGCGCCACGCCCGAGTTCGCCCAGCGCTGCCGCGAGTTGTGCACCAAGCACGGCGCGCTATTGATATTCGATGAAGTGATGACCGGCTTCCGCGTGGGCCTGCACGGCGCACAGGGCGTGCTCGGCATCAAGCCCGACCTCACGGTGCTCGGCAAGGTCATCGGCGGCGGCATGCCGCTTGCGGCCTTCGGTGGTCCGCGCGCGATCATGGAGCAGCTGGCGCCGCTGGGTCCGGTCTACCAGGCAGGCACGCTGTCGGGCAATCCGGTGGCCACGGCCTGCGGCCTCGCCACGCTGAAGGAGATCGCGAGGCCCGGCTTCTATGAAGCGCTCGGCAAGAAGACGCGCTCGCTGGTCGACGGCCTGAAGGCCGCAGCCGCGGCCGAGGGCCAGCCCTTCAATGCCGACAGCGAAGGCGGCATGTTCGGCTTCTTCCTCATGAATGACCTGCCGCAAAACTATGCCACCGTGATGACGACCGACAACGCGAAGTTCAACGCGCTGTTCCATGGTTTGCTGGACCGCGGCGTGTATATTGCCCCGGCACTCTACGAGGCCGGCTTCGTGAGCGCAGCCCACAGCGACGACGACATCGCCGCCACCATCGAAGCCGCGCGACAAATCTTCCGGACACCCTTGCCATGAACTCCCTGCGCGAGTTGCCAGCAGCTTGTAGTTGCTCTGAACGACCACGCCGATGGCGCGCTCGACATCGGCACCCAATTGCACCGTGGCCCCTTCGGGCGGCCAGACGATCTGCAGGGTCGCAGCGGACTCCTGGGCGAGCGCCGCACCTGTCCAGAAGGCTGCGGCGAACAGAAAAGCAAGACGGATGCGCATGAAAAACTCCAGCCGGAACGATGGATGAAAAAGTCGGATTGCCACGCGCTATCACCACGGCAACCTGCGCGAAGCGCTGATCGAGGCGGCCGTGGAGCTGATCGAACGCGACGGGCTCGACAAGCTCAGCGTGCGCGAAGCGGCCAAGCGCGCGGGCGTGTCGCCGGGCGCGCCCTTTCGCCACTTCGCCACCAAGACTGCGTTGCTGACGGCGGTGGCCGTACAGGCGACGCAGCGGCTGCGTGCGCATGTGCAAGAAGCCGTGGCGGCAGCGGCCGACGCATCGCCGCTGGTGCGCTTCGGCGCCATCGGCCATGCCTACATCGAATGGGCGCAGGCGCAGCGCAGGCCGGCAACGAAGAAGAAGCACCGGCCAAGAAAAAAGCCGGGCCGCGTATGCCAGCAAAACGCTAACGAACGGCCCGGCTCCGCACCGCTTCAGCAGCGGCGGAATTTCAGTGGCGGAAGTGGCGAACGCCCGACAACACCATCACCACGCCGCGCTCGTCGGCGGCATCGATCACCTCCTGGTCGCGCATCGAGCCGCCCGGCTGGATGACGCAGCTCGCACCGGCATCGACCACCACGTCGAGGCCGTCGCGGAACGGGAAGAAGGCGTCGCTGGCCACGGCCGTGTCCTTCAACGACAGGCCGGCGTGCTCGGCCTTGATGCTGGCGATGCGCGCCGAATCGAGGCGGCTCATCTGGCCCGCGCCCACGCCCATGGTCATGCCGTTGGCGCAGAACACGATCGCGTTGCTCTTGACGTACTTCGCGACCTTCCATGCGAACAGCAGGTCTTGCAGCTGCTGCGGCGTCGGCTGCTTCTTGCTGACCACCTTCAGGCCATCGATCGACAGTTCGTGGTTGTCGGCAGTCTGCATCAACAGGCCTGAGCCGATGCGCTTCACGTCCATTGCGTTGCGGCCGTTGTCCCAATCACTCGCGCCGCCCGGCGGCAGCGAGATCTTGAGGATGCGCACGTTCTGCCGGTTCTTGGTCGCCTGGAACAGTTCCAGCGCCTCGGGCGTGTAGTCGGGCGCCATCAGCACTTCGACGAACTGCTTGCTGATCTCTTGCGCCGTTGCGCCGTCGACCGGGCGGTTGAAGGCGATGATCCCGCCGAAGGCCGAAGTCGGATCGGTCTTGAAGGCCTTCGAGTAAGCCTCGGCCGCGTCCTTGCCGATGGCCACGCCGCAGGGGTTGGCGTGCTTCACGATCACGCAAGCGGGCACGTCGAAGCTCTTCACGCACTCCCACGCCGCATCGGCGTCGGCGATGTTGTTGTAGCTGAGTTCCTTGCCCTGCAGCTGCTTGGCCGACACGAGCGAACCGGGCGCCGGGTACAGGTCGCGGTAGAACGCGGCCTGCTGGTGCGGGTTCTCGCCGTAACGCAGGTCCTGCACCTTCACGAAGCGGCCGTTGCTTTGCGCCGGGAACAGCGAGCGCTTGGGCGCAGGCTGACCAATGCTGGCGTCGAAGTCGATAGCGGAGAGATAGTCGCTGATGGCGCCGTCGTAGTCGGCGATGCGGTTGAACGCGGCGACCGAGAACGCGAACTTGGTCTTGTCGCTGAGTTTGCCGCCGGCCTTCAGTTCGGCCAGCGCCACGGCGTACTGCGATGCGTCGGTCAGCACGCCCACGTCCTTCCAGTTCTTGGCCGCGCTGCGCACCATGGCCGGGCCGCCGATGTCGATGTTCTCGATCGCGTCTTCGAGCGTGCAGCCGGGCTTGGCCACGGTGGCTTCGAACGGGTACAGGTTGACCACCAGCAGGTCGATGGTGTCGATACCGTGTTCCTTGATGGCCGCCACGTGCGCGGGCAGGTCGCGGCGCGCAAGCAGGCCGCCGTGGATCTTCGGGTGCAGCGTCTTCACGCGGCCGTCGAGCATTTCAGGAAAGCCGGTGTGGTCGGCCACTTCGGTCACGGGCAGGCCGGCATCGGCCAGCAGCTTGGCGGTGCCGCCGGTGGACAGCAGCTTGATGCCCAGCGCATGCAGCGCCTGGGCGAATTCGAGAATGCCGGTCTTGTCGGAAACGGAGATGAGTGCGGTCTGGGCCATGGGGATATGCCGTGGAGTTATTTCAAAAGTTTGTGTTCGACCAGCTTCTTGCGAAGCGTGTTGCGATTCAGGCCCAGCCATTGCGCGGCTTTGGATTGGTTGCCTTCCGCGCGCGTCATGACGACGTCGAGCAGGGGTTTCTCGACCACGCGCACGAGCATCTCGTACATGCCGTCGGGTTCGGTGCCGCGCAGATCGCGAAAGTAGCTGTCCAGACTGGTGCGCACGCAGTCCTCGATATGTTTCTTGCTCATTGCTTCTTCTCTTTTTCTCAATCGACGGCGCAAGCCGCCTCCTCTTCACCCGACGACGCCTCTTCGTCCGCCAGGTGCTGCACGGGCATGCGGTCCATGCGATCCGCCAGCCCGTCGAAATAGCCGCCGACCGCGCGCAGCTGCTCGGCACAGTCCTCGATGGTGTTCATTCGTGCGCGGAACGCTTCGCCGTCGGGCAGCGTGCGCACGTACCAGCCGATGTGCTTGCGCGCCGTGCGCACACCACTGTAGTCGCCGTACAGCGCATAGTGCTCCACCAGATGGTCGAGCAGCAGGCGGCGCACTTCGGCCACCAGCGGCGGCGCGCGATGCGTGCCGGTCTCCAGGAAATGCGCGATCTCGCGGAAGATCCACGGCCGGCCCTGTGCGGCGCGGCCGATCATCACCGCGTCGGCGCCGGTCGCCGCAAGCACGTCGCGTGCCTTCTCCGGCGAACGAATGTCGCCGTTGGCCACCACCGGCACGCGCACCGCGGCCTTCACGGCCGCGATGGTGTCGTACTCGGCGGAACCCTTGTAGCCCTGCTCGCGCGTGCGGCCGTGCACCGTGAGCATCTGCACGCCGGCCGCTTCGAAATCGCGCGCGAGCTTCACCGCGTTGCGGTGCTCTTCGCTCCAGCCGGTGCGCATCTTGAGCGTGACCGGCACGTTGAAGGGCTGCGCGGCGTCGACCACGGCCTGAACGATTTCAAGCGCCAGCGGCTCGTCGCGCATCAGCGCCGACCCGGCCCACTTGTTGCAGACCTTCTTGGCCGGGCAGCCCATGTTGATGTCGATGATCTGCGCGCCGCGCTCGATGTTGTAGACCGTGGCCTCGGCCATCATGGCCGCGTCGGTGCCGGCGATCTGCACCGCGATGGGGCCGGGCTCGCCGTCGTGGTTCGCGCGGCGCGACGTCTTGAGCGTGCCCCAGAGTTCCTTGCGCGACGTGACCATCTCGCTGACCGCGTAGCCGGCGCCCAGTTCGCGGCACAGCATGCGGAAGGGCCGGTCCGTCACGCCGGCCATGGGCGCGACGAACAGGCGGTTTTCCAGCGTGTGGGTGCCGATCTGCAAGGTCATTTGGAAGAGGAGCGGTGCGCGTTCGGCTGCTGAAAAATGAGGCACGATTGTAGCCACGCCGCATTTCAGCGACTGAAACGATTTGCGGCCTGGGTCCCCGTGTAAACACCGGTGCATTCCGGGGCTTTCTCCCACGAGATTGCGAGACAGGCGCTGCCTATACTGCGCCGAACTTATGCAAGCGTGGCTCGACTCCCTCATGGCGCTGCTGGCGCTGCCGCAGTACGGTCTGTCGACCCTGTTCGTCGCAGCCTTCGTCTCGGCCACGCTGCTGCCGGTGGGCTCCGAGCCTTTTCTCTTCGGGCTGCTCAAGCTCAACCCCGACATGTTCTGGCCGGCCATCGCGGTGGCGACCATCGGCAACACGCTGGGGGGTGCAGTCGACTGGTGGATGGGCTACGGCGCGCACAAGGTGGCGGACAAATACTCGCACTCGAAACACCATGTGCGGGTTCTGGGCTGGCTGGAGCGGCTCGGCCCGAAGGCCTGCCTGCTCAGCTGGCTGCCGCTGGTGGGAGATCCGCTGTGCGCGGTGGCGGGCTGGCTCAAGCTGCCGTTCTGGCCATGCGTCGTCTACATGGCCATCGGGAAATTCCTGCGCTACATCACCATGACGGTGGCGCTGCTGCAGGTCTTCTGATCAGCTCAACAGCGCGTAGGGCCCGCCGCGCTCGAGCGCGCGCTTGTACGCGGGACGCGCGTGGATGCGCTCCAGGTACGACATCAGCTTCGGCCGCTTCGCATCGAGCCCGCCGCGCGCCTGCGAGGCTTCGACCACGAAGCTCATCTGGATGTCGGCGCCCGTAAAGGCATCGCCCGCGAACCACTCGCTCTTGCCGAGTTCGGCTTCCATGTAGTTCAGGTGGTTCGCGATGTTCGGGTTGATGAACGCCGACTTCGCCTTTGCCGCGATGGCCTTGGCGATGGGCTTCGCGAAGAAGGGCATCTTGCTCGTCTCGATACGGTCGAACACCAGCTTCAGAAGCAGCGGCGACATCGCCGTGCCTTCGGCGAAATGCAGCCAGTAGCGATAGCGCAGCGCTTCGGGCGAACCCGCCGCGGGCGCGAGGCGGCCATTGCCGTAGCGCTCGATGAGCGTCTCGATGATCGCGCCCGACTCCGCGAGCGTGAGTCCGTCCTGCGTCGTGACGACCGGGGATTTGCCCAGCGGATGGATGGCCCGCAGCAAAGCGGGCGCCAGACTGGTTTGCGGATCGCGCTGGTAGTGGACGATCTCGTAGGGCAGCTCGAGCTCTTCGAGCAGCCAGAGCACGCGCTGCGAGCGGGAGTTGTTGAGGTGATGGACGGTGACCATGGGGGCGGGCCTTGTGGAGGAAAGAGAGGGCGCGCGGAGTCTATCCAACAACATCCTCGAAAGCCCAGCGAGCCCTTTCGCGAGACACCGAGGAACCGGCTCCGCCGGGCCTCAGGTGTCGCCCCCGGCAGGGGGAAGGCGAAGCGACACGAAGTGCGCGCAGCCTGGGGGCGAGTCCTATTACGAGCTGAACAGGAAGTTCATCACGTCGCCATCCTTCACGACGTACTCCTTGCCTTCCGAACGCATCTTCCCCGCGTCCTTCGCGCCCTGCTCGCCCTTGAAGGCGATGTAGTCATCGAACGCGATGGTCTGGGCGCGGATGTAGCCCTTTTCGAAATCGCCGTGGATCACGCCGGCCGCCTGCGGGCCGGTGTCGCCGATGTGGATGGTCCAGGCGCGCACTTCCTTCACGCCGGCGGTGAAATACGTCTGCAGGCCCAGCAGCTTGAAGGCGGCGCGGATCAGGCGATTCAGGCCCGGCTCATCCTGGCCGATCTCGGCGAGGAACATCTTCTTGTCCTCGTCGTCCATCTCGGCCAGGTCGGCTTCGATCTTGGCGCAGATGGCGACCACGGGCGCGCCCTGCTTGGCGGCGTACTCGCGCAGGCGGTCGAGGTAGGGGTTGTTCTCGAAGCCGTCTTCCGCCACGTTGCCCACGAACATCGCGGGCTTGGCTGTGATCAGCGTGAAGCTCTTCACCAGTGGCTGCTCTTCCTTCGTGAACTCGAGCGCGCGCACGGGCGTGTTCTCGTTCAGCGCGGCCTGGCAGCGCTCGAGCAGGCCGACGAGCTTCTGCGCGTCCTTGTCGCCCGAACGGGCCACCTTGGTGTGGCGATGCAGCGCCTTCTCGACCGTGGCGAGGTCGGCCAGGCAGAGTTCGGTCTGGATCACTTCGATGTCGGAGATCGGGTCGACCTTGCCGGCCACGTGGATCACGTTCTCGTCGTCGAAGCAGCGCACCACGTTGACGGTGGCGTCGGTCTCTCGGATGTGCGCCAAAAACTTGTTGCCCAGGCCTTCGCCCGTGCTCGCACCGGCCACCAGGCCGGCGATGTCGACGAACTCGACGATGGCGGGCACGATGCGCTCGGGCTTGACGATCTCGCTCAGTTGCGCAAGCCGCGGATCGGGCACTTCCACCACGCCCACGTTGGGCTCGATGGTGCAGAACGGATAGTTCTCGGCCGCGATGCCGGCCTTGGTCAGCGCATTGAAAAGGGTGGATTTACCGACGTTGGGCAGGCCGACGATGCCGCATTGCAAACTCATGGGGGGTCCTCTTGGGTAACCGCGGATTTTAGGCGAGCGTGACTGCGGGCCGGTCCGGCAGGGCTTCGAGCCCTCGTTCCCCGCCCCAAAACATCAGGGTTAGCCCCGATTAGCAAACGTTTGCGCAAACGTTTCCCTCGGCTAACATCGGAGCCCCCGGCAAAGACCGGCGTACCGCTCTGATCAACCATCCCAGGAGACATTCACCATGAAGTTCACCCGCCGTACCCTGCAAAGCGCTGCCGCCCTCACGCTGCTGGGCGCCATTGCCGGAACGCCCGCCCTCGCACAGGACAAGCCCAAGGTCGCGCTGGTCATGAAGTCGCTGGCCAACGAATTCTTCCGCACCATGGAAGACGGCGCCAAGGCACACCAGAAGGCCCATGCCGCCCAATACACGCTGGTGGCCAACGGCATCAAGGACGAGACCGACACCGCCGCCCAGATCAAGATGGTCGAGCAGATGGTGGCGCAGAAGATCAACGCACTGGTCATCGCGCCGGCCGATTCGAAGGCGCTGGTGCCGGTGATCAAGGCGGCCATCGACAAGGGCATCCTGGTGGTCAACATCGACAACCAACTCGACGCGGCCGCGCTCAAGGAAAAGGGCATCCAGGTGCCGTTCGTCGGCCCCGACAACCGCGCCGGCGCCAAGCTGGTGGGCGATGCGCTCGCCAAGGAGCTGAAGGCCGGCGACAAGGTCGGCATCATCGAAGGCGTGTCGACCACCTTCAATGCACAGCAGCGCACGCTGGGCTATCAAGATGCCATGAAGGCCGCCGGCGCAACGGTGGTGGGCGTGCAGTCGGGCCAGTGGGAAATCGACAAGGGCAACACGGTGGCCGCCGGCATGATGCGCGAGCACCCCGACCTGAAGGCGCTGCTCGCGGGCAACGACAGCATGGCGCTGGGCGCCGTGGCCGCGGTCAAGGCCGCGGGCAAGACCGGCAAGGTGCTGGTGGTGGGCTACGACAACATCGGCGCCATCAAGCCGATGCTCAAGGACGGCCGCGTGCTCGCCACCGCCGACCAGTTCGCTGCCAAGCAGGCCGTGTTCGGCATCGAGACCGCGCTGAAGGCCATCGCCGACAAGAAGGCGCAATCGGCCATGCCTGCCGAAGTGAAGACCGACGTGGTGCTGGTCACGAAATAATGCTCGCCCCCAGGCTTCGCGCACTTCGTGTCGCGCGCGCCAACCCCCTACCGGGGGCAACACCAACGGCCCGGCGAAGCCGGTTCCGTGGTGTTTCTGGAATGAATGAATGAGGTTGCCCATCGATGGCTGACAACGATCGCAGTACGCCAGTGCTCTCGCTGAGCGCGCTCGGCAAGGACTATGCGGCGCCGGTGCTGGACGACGTCTCGCTCGTGCTCAACGCCGGCGAAGTGCTGGCCCTCACGGGCGAGAACGGCGCCGGCAAGAGCACGCTTTCCAAGATCGTCTGCGGCCTGGTGCAGCCCACGCGCGGCCGGATGCTGCTCGATGGCCAGCCCTTTGCGCCCGGCTCGCGGCGCGACGCCGAGCGGCTGGGCGTGCGCATGGTCATGCAGGAGCTCGGACTCGTCACCACGCTGTCGGTGGCCGAGAACCTGCTGCTCGACCGGCTGCCCAACAAGACCGGCTGGATTCGCCGCGGCAAGCTGCATGAGCTGGCGGCGCAGCAGTTGGCCAAGATCGGCATGCAGAACATCGACCCGGCCACGCCCGTCGCGCGGCTGGGCATCGGCCAGCAACAGATGGTCGAGATTGCGCGCAACCTGCAGGACGACACGCGCGTGCTGGTGCTCGACGAGCCTACCGCCATGCTCACGCCGCGCGAAACCGCGCACCTGTTCGAGCAGATCGACCTGCTGAAGGCGCGCGGCGTGGCCATCGTCTACGTGTCGCACCGTCTTGAAGAATTGCAACGCATCGCCGACCGCGTGGCGGTGCTGCGCGACGGCCGGCTGGTGGACGTGCGCGCCATGGCCGGCGTGCGCGAATCCGAACTGGTGCAGCGCATGGTCGGCCGCGCGGTGCACGAGCATGAAGGCCGCGACCGCCGCGTGGCAGGCCCGGTGCTGCTGAGCGCGCGCGGCATCGGCCGGGCGCAGGCCGTGCGCGACGTCGACATCGACCTGCGCGCGGGCGAAGTCATGGGCCTGGCCGGCCTGGTCGGCTCCGGCCGGACCGAACTGGTGCGCCTGCTGTTCGGCGCCGACCGCGCGGACCGCGGCGACATCTCCCTCTATGAACACGGCCAGCCCACGCAGCACGCGCGCAAGGGCTGGCGCTCGCCGATGCAGGCCATCCGCGCCGGCATCGGGCTGGTCACAGAAGACCGCAAGTCGCAAGGACTGCTGCTGCCGCAGTCGATCCGCGTCAACGCCACGCTGAGCGACCTCGGCGCCATCTCCCATGCCGGGTGGCTGCAGCGCGCCAAGGAGCGCGGCATTGCGCAGCGGCTGGTGGAGCTGCTGCGCATCCGCTCGCGCAGCATCGAACAACCGGTGGCCACGCTGAGCGGCGGCAACCAGCAGAAGGTGGTGTTCGCGCGCTGGCTGCACCGCGAATGCAAGGTGCTGCTGCTCGACGAACCCACGCGCGGCGTGGACGTGGGCGCGCGTGCCGACCTGTACGCCGAACTCGACCGCATGACCGACGCCGGCAAGGCACTGCTGATGGTGTCGAGCGACCTGCGCGAACTGATGGCCATGTGCGACCGCATCGGCGTGATGAGCGCGGGCCGGCTGGTCGCGGTGTTCGAGCGCGGCGAATGGAGCGAACAATCGCTGCTGGCCGCCGCATTCAGCGACGCAACCGGACGCGCCGCCACCCCGCCGACGGTTCCCCCCGTTTCCGATTCGACTCCGGTCACCGCCGACACACCATGAACGCTGCAGCCACCCCGAAAACCAACCCGCAGTCCTCACCGTCCGCGCTCAAGGGCCAGCTCGGCACCTACCTGGGCCTGACGGTCGTGCTCGTGGGCATGATCGCGCTGTTCGGCTCTCTCAGCGAATACTTCCTGACGCGCGAGACCTTCGTCTCGATCGCCAACGAAATCCCCGCCCTGGCCGTGATGGCCGTCGGCATGACCTTCGTGCTGATCATCGCGGGCATCGACCTGTCCGTCGGCTCCGTGCTGGCGCTGAGCGCCGCGGTCACGGCGGCCGCCATCCTCGAATGGAAGCTCTCGGTGCCGCTGGCCGCCGTGCTCGGCCTCGCGACCGGGCTCGTCTGCGGCACGGTCACCGGCGCGGTGTCGGTCGCCTGGCGGCTGCCGAGCTTCATCGTCTCGCTGGGCATGCTCGAAGCGGTGCGCGGCGGTGCCTACCTCGTGACCGATTCGCGCACGCAGTACGTGGGCGACGCCATCTCGGGCCTGGCCGCGCCGTGGATTGGCGGCATCTCGGCCGCCTTCGTGCTCGCGGTGGTGCTGGTGGTGGTCGCGCAGATGGTGCTCACGCGCACGGTGTTCGGACGCCACGTGGTGGGCATCGGCACCAACGAAGAAGCGATGCGCCTGGCGGGCGTGGACCCGCGCCCCATCCGCATCATCGTGTTCGCCGCCACTGGCCTGCTGGCCGGGCTCGCGGGCCTGATGCAGTCGGCGCGGCTCGAAGCTGCCGACCCGAACGCCGGCGTCGGCATCGAGCTGCAGGTGATCGCGGCCGTGGTCATCGGCGGCACCAGCCTCATGGGCGGGCGCGGCTCGGTGATCAACACCTTCTTCGGCGTGCTGATCATCGCCGTGCTCGAAGCCGGCCTTGCGCAGGTGGGCGCCAGCGAGCCGAGCAAACGCATCATCACCGGCGCCGTGATCGTGGTGGCCGTCATCATCGACACGCTGCGCCAGCGCCGCGCGGAACGACGCCTGGCCTGACGGCATCCCCCCACGAGGAACACAAAAAGCCATGGCCACCATCAAGGACGTCGCACTGAAGGCGGACGTTTCCGTCACCACCGTGTCGCACGTGGTCAACGACACGCGCCACGTGAGCGCCAAGGTGCGCGAGCGCGTGGAGCTCGCCATCCGCGAACTCGGCTACGTGCCCAACGCGATGGCGCGCAGCCTGAAGAGCAACACCACCTCGACGCTGGGCATGCTGATTCCGAACAGCTCGAACCCCTACTTCGCCGAGATCGTGCGCATCGTGGAAGACCGCTGCTTCGGCGCCGGCTACACGCTGGTGCTGTGCAACACCGACGACGAACCGCATCGCCAGAGCGTCTACCTGAAGGTGCTGGCCGAGCGCCGCATCGACGGGCTGATCGTGGTGTCGACCGGCGCAGGCACCGCCGACGACGATGCGCTGGCCAAGCAGCTGCACGGCCTGCGCGTGCCGACCGTGCTGGTCGACCGCGAGATCGACGACCCGGCCTGCGACCTGGTGGAAACCGCCCACATGCAGGGCGGCCTGCTCGCGGTGCGGCACCTGCTGTCGCTGGGCCACAAGCGCATCGCCTGCATCGGCGGGCCCGCGGGCGTGATGCCCAGCGAGCAGCGCATTGAAGGCTGGCGCATGGCGCTGGCCGAGACCGGCGCGACGCCCGACATCGCGAACGCCAACGCACTGCTGTGGCGCGGCGGCTTCACCAGCCAGGGCGGCTACGAGGCCATGCACGCCATCCTGCGCACCGAGCAGAAGCCCTCGGCCGTGTTCGTCTGCAACGACCTGATGGCCATCGGCGCGCTGCGCGCGGCGCATGAAAGCGGCGTGCGCGTGCCCGACGAACTCTCCATCGTCGGCTTCGACGACATCGAACTCTCCGCCTACACGAGCCCCCCGCTCACCACCGTGGCGCAGCCCAAGGAGCGCATCGGCGCACTGGCGGTCGACATGCTGCTCGAACGCGTCGGCGGCAAGCGGCGCGACGCGCGCAAGGTGGTGCTGCAGCCCGAACTGCGCGTGCGCGCCTCGACCGCGCGGCATGCGAGCTTCCGCGAGCCCGCCGCGCCCCTTGCGACCGAAACGCCTGCAACGCAAACCCGAAAGTCCCGCACCCCGTGAGCCCGAAGCCTTCTTCCAGCAGCCCCTCCCGGGCACCGCGCATCGTGGTGCTCGGCAGCCTCAACATGGACCTGGTGCTGCGCGTACCGCATGCGCCAGCCGCAGGCGAAACCCTGCTCGGCCATTCGATCGCCACCATTCCCGGCGGCAAGGGCGCCAACCAGGCGGTGAGCTGCGCGCGCGAAGGCGGGCAGGTGCAGATGATCGGCTGCATCGGCGACGACGCGCACGGCACGGCGCTGCGCAACGCGCTGCAGAACGACGGCATCGACACCGCCGCGCTGCGCACCGTGGCCGGCGAGCCTACCGGCACGGCGCTGATCCTCGTGGAAGACAGCGGGCAGAATCGCATCGTGATGATTCCCGGCGCCAACGCCCGGGTAGAGGTGGACGAAGCCGCGCTGAAACAGCAGGTGCAGGGCGCGGCCTTTCTCGTCACGCAGTTCGAGACGCCGATGGACCAGGTCGCGCGCGCCATCGCGGTGGCGCACGGCGCGGGCTGCAAGGTGCTGCTGAACCCGTCGCCGGTGCGGGCGATCGCCGAGCCGCTGTGGCCGCTGATCGACACGCTGGTGGTCAACGAGATCGAGGCGCAGACGCTGTGCGGCCAGTCCGCCGACAGCCCGCAGGAAGCGGCGCAGGCTGGCCAGGCGCTGCGTGCCAAGGGCATCGCGCGCGTGGTCGTCACGCTGGGTTCGCGCGGCGCTGTGGCCGTCGATGCCGACGGCGCGCGCCACCATCCTGCGCCGAAGGTGCAGGCGGTCGACACCACGGCCGCCGGCGACACCTTCCTGGGTGCGCTCGCGGTCGCACTGAGTGAAGGCCAGTCCTTCGACGAGGCCGTGCGCCTGGGCATCCGCGCCGCGGCGCTGTGCATCCAGCAGCCCGGCGCCCAGCCCTCCATCCCGCAGCGCGACGCCGTGCTGCGCAGCCCATTGCCGCCCCACTGGATCACGCTGTGAAACGAACTGCCCTGCTGCACGCCGAACTGTCCCAGGTGATCGCCTCGCTGGGCCATGGCGACATGCTCGTGCTCGGCGACGCCGGCCTGCCGATTCCCGACGGCCCGCGCCGCATCGACCTGGCCGTGGCGCGCGGCGTGCCGCTGCTCACCGACGTGCTGAACGCCGTGCTGTCGGAGATGCAGGTAGAGAGCATCGTGGTGGCCGACGAAGCGCTGGGCGATGCGAAGAAGCTGCCGGGCTGGTATCCCCAGTCGCTGGGCATCGCGCCGCAGACCGTGTCGCACGAGGAATTCAAGCGCCGCAGCGCAAAAGCCCGCGCCATCGTGCGCACGGGCGAATGCACCCCTTACGCCAACATCATCCTGATCGCCGGAGTGAAGTTCTGAGCGCTCGCGCTCACTCGAACCGATAGTTCGCGCCCACCGGCTGCCCCACCTTGAGCATGTGCTCCACGCCCTGGATCACGATGCAGTTCATGCCGAAGGTGATGCCGCCATCCACGCGCGCATCGGCGCGGTAGGTGCGCAGCGTGTCGCCGACCTCGGGGCTGCTGACGGCCGTGGCCGGGTCGATGTCCGGAATCGGGCAGCGCGTGCAGGGCTTGACGGGGCGCAGTTCGGCCTCGCCTTCGCCGGTCGTGACGTGCAGCGCGTCGACGCGGTCCTCGTCGTGCGATTCGATGCCCGCGAGCACGATGTTGGGGCGGAAGCGCTCGATGCCCACGGCGCCGTGGCCCTGTGCCGCGAGGCGTTCGTTGAGCTCGGCCAGCGAGCCCTCGCTCGCTACCAGCAGCGGGTAGCCGTCGGCGAACTGGTTCTCCGCCTCGACGCCCTCGGTCCACTTCATGCTCGACAGGCGCTTGTGCTCGGGGTCGAAGCGCACGAGCCGCAGGGCCAGCGGCTTGCCGGGCTCCGAGAGGAAGTCGCTGAACCACTGCGCCGCGATGTCGCCCATGTCGTAGGCGGCCACCTCGTCTTTCCACACGCGCACCCGCACCGGCTTCTCGACCCGGTCGAAGGCCAGGTGCAGCGCCAGCATGCCGGGGGCGCGCAGCACCACTTCCATCTGCTTCATCTGCGGCTTGATCAGAGCCATGCGCGGCAGCTGCCGCTGGGTGACGAATTCGCCCTGGGCATCGACCACCATCCAGGCCCGGTCGAACTCCAGCCCGGTCTCGGTCAGCAGCACTTCGGGCAACTCGACCCCGGCGCAGGACTTGACCGGATAGATGAACAGGCGCGCGATGGTGGCTTCGAGGTCGAAAGGCTGGGACACGGTGGGGTTCCTTGGAATGCGGCGGCAATTGTCCCGCAGCTTTCGGAACCGTCGCAGCCCCTGCCAGGGATACCGCGGAACCGGCTCCGCCGGGCCGCAGGTATCGCCCCGGCGGGGGGGAAGGCGAAGCGACACGAAGTGCGCGCAGCCTGGGGGCGTGCATAGTTCTTACAATCGTTCGATGGCCCTCCCTCCAGAAGTTTGCATTCGCGGCGCCGGCATCGTCGGCCGTACGCTGGCCCTGCTGCTCGCGCGCGAGCGGGTGCGCGTCGCACTGGTGGTGCCGCCGGCCACGCCGGGCAAGGAAGACATCCGCGACATCCGTGCGTATGCGCTCAACACCGCCTCGCGCACGCTGCTCGAATCGCTGCGCGCCTGGCCCGATCCGGCCCACGCCACGGCCGTGCGCGAAATGCTGGTGCATGGCGACGAAGGCGGCCGGGTTCAGTTCAGCGCCGCGCGCCAGAAGGTCGATGCGCTGGCCTGGATCGTCGACGTGCCCGCGCTCGAACAGCAACTGGCCGACGCGGTGCGCTTCCAGCCCCTGATCGAGGTCGTGGCCGAGCCCGTGACCGCGCCGCTAACCGTGGTGTGCGAAGGCAAGGCCAGCACCACGCGCGAAGCCCTCGGCGTGAGCTACGAGGTCACGCGCTACCCACAGCATGCGATCGCGGCGCGCATGGAGGCCGAGCAGTCGCACGACGGCATCGCGCGCCAGTGGTTCAACGACCGGGGCGAGGTGCTCGCACTGCTGCCGCTCGGCGGCACGCACGGCAAAACGGTCGCGCTGGTGTGGTCGGTCGACCAGCTGCGCGCGCCCGACCTGCTCGCACAGGGCAACGACGAATTCAACGCCGCCGTCACCGAAGCCAGCCACAACTCGCTCGGTGCGCTCAAGCTCACGAGCGAGCGCGGCGCCTGGCCGCTGGCCCGCGCCATCGCCGACCGCTGGACCGGCGCGATGCCGGGGCAGCCGAACCGTTCGTGGGCGCTGGCGGGCGACGCCGCCCACACGGTGCACCCGCTGGCCGGCCAGGGCCTGAACCTGGGCCTGGCCGACGCGGCCGAGCTGGCCGACGTGATCAAGAACCGCGACTACTGGCGCAGCGTGGGCGATGCCCGGCTGCTGCGCCGCTACGAGCGCGCCCGCCGTGCCGACGTGCTGCAGATGAGTCTCGCGACCGATGGATTGCAGCAACTTTTCTCGCACAACCTCGGCCCGCTTCCTGCATTGCGCAACTGGGGCATGCGCGGTTTCGACCGCACGCGCCTCGTCAAGCACTGGATCACGGCACAGGCCATGGGCCTGAAGGCCTGACGCCCCGCCCCCTTTTCGAACCGACCAACGGATCTCCCGATGACACTCGTACGCAACCTCCTTCTCGCCGCCTGCACGCTGGGCGCGGTCGTGGCCGCCACCGCCGGCGAAGCCGAGATCCGCAAGAACCTGCCGGCGCGCATTCCGCAGTTCCCAGCCATCGACGAGGTGTCGAAGTCGCCGATTCCGGGCGTCTACGAAGTGCGCGTGAACGGCGCGCAGATCTTCTACACCGACGAGCAGGGCAACTACCTGATCCAGGGCAACCTGATCGACGTGAAGTCGCGCAAGAACCTGACCGAAGAGCGCGTGGAAAAACTCAGCGCCGTCGCCTTCGACCAGCTGCCGCTGAAGGACTCGATCAAGATCGTGCGCGGCAACGGCAAGCGCAAGCTCGCGGTGTTCGAAGACCCGAACTGCGGCTACTGCAAGCGCTTCGAAAAAGACATGAAGACGGTCGACAACGTCACCGTGTACCTGTTCCTGTACCCGGTGCTCGGGCCTGACTCGAACGTCAAGTCGCGCGACATCTGGTGCAGCAAGGACAAGGGCAAGGCCTGGGGCGACTGGATGGAAGCCAGCGCCAAGCCCACCACCGCACCAGGCAACTGCGACGTGACCGCGCTGCAGCGCAACGTCGAGTTCGGCCGCAAGTACAACATCACCGGCACGCCCACGCTGATCTTCAGCGACGGCACCCGCACGCCCGGCGCCATTCCCGCAGAGCAGGTCGAGAAGCAACTCGCCGCTTCGTCCAGCTGATGGCGGCGAAGGCTCCCGCGCGGCGCGCCGCAGGCGTGCGCTATCGCGTCGAATGTGCGGATCTTCACGCACACCTCTTCGACATCGCGCTCACCATCGACGCTCCCGCGGCGCAGCAGCGCGTGTCGCTGCCGGTGTGGATTCCGGGCAGCTACCTGGTGCGCGAGTTCGCCAAGAACCTGCAGGGCCTGCGCGCCACTCAGGGCCGCCGCAAGCCGGTGCTCACGCAGCTCGACAAATGCAGCTGGCTGGTCGAATGCACGCCCGGGCAGCCACTGGTGCTGCACTACCGGGTCTGCGCCTACGACAACTCGGTGCGCACCGCCTGGCTCGATGCCGAGCGCGGCTTCTTCAACGGCACCAGCGTGTGCCTGCGGGTCGAAGGCCAGACCGAGGCGCCGCATGCGCTGGAGATCGTCGCGCCCACGCTGGCCGGCGATGCCGCACGCTGGTCGTGCGCGACTGCCCTCGTGCCGCTGAAGGCCGACAAGCACGGCTTCGGCAGCTACCAGGCCTCCGGCTACGACGAGCTGGCCGACAGCCCGGTCGAGATGGGCGCCTTCTGGAGCGCGGGATTCGAAGCCTGCGGCGTGCCGCATCGCTTCGTGATTGCCGGTGCCGCGGCCTCGTTCGATGGCGAGAAGCTCATCGCCGACACCAAGGCCATCTGCGAAGCCGAGATGCGCTTCTGGCACGGTGACAAGGTCGGCAAGCGCGGCGGGCCGAAGCCGCCGATCGACCGCTACGTGTTCATGCTCAACGCGGTCGACGACGGCTACGGCGGGCTCGAACACCGCCATTCGACCGCGCTGATCTGCAACCGCCGCGACCTGCCGCAGCGCGGCGAGAAGAAGAAGCAGCCCGACGGCTACACCACGCTGATGGGGCTCATCAGCCACGAGTACTTCCACACCTGGAACGTCAAGCGCATGCGGCCGGCCGAGTTCGCGCGCTACGACTACAGCCAGGAGAACTACACGCAGCTGCTGTGGTTTTTCGAGGGCTTCACCAGCTACTACGACGACCTGCTGCTGCGCCGCGCCGGGCGCATCGACGATGCGGCCTACCTGCGCCTGCTCAACAAGACCATCAACCAGGTCATGCAGACGCCCGGCCGGCTGGTGCAGCCGGTGGCCGACGCGAGCTTCGACGCCTGGGTCAAGTACTACCGACAGGACGAGCAGACGCCCAACAGCACGGTGAGCTACTACACCAAGGGCGCGCTGGTGGCGCTGTGCTTCGACCTCACCTTGCGCCATGAAGGCAAGGGCACGCTCGACGACGTGATGCGCCACCTGTGGACGCACAGCGGCGGCGGGCCGATCAGCGAGGCCGACGTTGCCGCCGCGCTCGAGGCCGTGAGCGGCCGTTCGTATGCGGCGGAGTTGGGGCGCTGGGTGCATTCGACCGAGGAACTGCCGCTCGCGCAATTGCTGCGCGCGCACGGCGTGGCCACGCTCGAAGACCCGTCGCAGCAGGCGCAGGCGCTGGGCCTGCGCGTGGCCGAGGCCAACGGCAGCGTGCAGGTGAAGGTGGTGCTGCGCGGCGGTGCGGCCGAGAAGGCCGGCTTTTCCGCGAACGACGAGTGGATCGGCATCGAGCTGCCCGCCGTCGGCAAGAAGAGCCAGCAGCGGCCGGCGCAGGCCTGGCGCATCGCCAAGCTCGACGACCTCGCGCTCTACCTGGGCGACGCAACGAAGTGCACGGCCATCGTGGCGCGCGACCGCAAGCTGATCAAGCTGCCGCTGGTGCTGCCGGCCGGCGTGACGACCTGGCGCCTGTTCTCGCACGACGCCGCCAAGGTGGCAGGCTGGTTGGCCGGCTGACTGCCCCTTCGTGAAACTGGGCCCCTTCGGGCCATGCTGGGTATAGTGAAGCGCGTTTTTTCCCCTTCCCCCGGAGACACCATGAGCTACGAAAACATCGAAGTGCGGACCGAAGCAGGCAAGGTCGGCATCATCACCCTCAACCGCCCGAAGGCCCTGAATGCGCTGAACGACGCGCTCATGACCGAGCTGGGCCAGGCCCTCAAGGCCTTCGATGCGGACGACGCCATCGGCTGCATCATCCTCACGGGCAGCGAGCGCGCCTTCGCGGCCGGCGCCGACATCGCGGCGATGGCCAAGTACAGCTTCATCGACACCTACAAAGGCGACTACATCACGCGCAACTGGGAAACCATCCGCTCGATCCGCAAGCCGGTGATCGGCGCGGTGGCCGGCTTTGCGCTGGGCGGCGGCTGCGAGCTNTGGCAAAGTACAGCTTCATCGACACTACAAGGGCGACTACATCACGCGCAACTGGGAAACCATCCGCTCGATCCGCAAGCCGGTGATCGGCGCGGTGGCCGGCTTTGCGCTGGGCGGCGGCTGCGAGCTGGCGATGATGTGCGACTTCATCATCGCGGCCGACAACGCGAAGTTCGGCCAGCCCGAAATCAAGATCGGCGTGATCCCCGGCGCCGGCGGCACGCAGCGCCTGCCGCGCGCGGTGGGCAAGAGCAAGGCCATGGACATGGTGCTCACCGCCCGCATGATGGACGCCGCGGAAGCCGAGCGCGCCGGTCTCGTGAGCCGCGTGGTGCCGTTCGAGAAGCTCGCCGACGAGGCGCTGGGCGCGGCGCTGATCATCTGCGGCTACTCGCAGGTCTCGGTGATGGCGGCCAAGGAATCGGTCAACCGCGCCTTCGAGAGCGGGCTGAGCGACGGCGTGATGTTCGAGCGCCGGCTGTTCCACGCGCTGTTCGCCACGGCCGACCAGAAGGAAGGCATGGACGCCTTCCTCAACAAGCGCGCACCGGACTNCCGCGGAAGCCGAGCGCGCCGGTCTCGTGAGCCGCGTGGTGCCGTTCGAGAAGCTCGCCGACGAGGCGCTGGGCGCGGCGCTGATCATCTGCGGCTACCCGCAGGTCTCGGTGATGGCGGCCAAGGAATCGGTCAACCGCGCCTTCGAGAGCGGGCTGAGCGACGGCGTGATGTTCGAGCGCCGGCTGTTCCACGCGCTGTTCGCCACGGCCGACCAGAAGGAAGGCATGGACGCCTTCCTCAACAAGCGCGCACCGGACTACAAGAACGCCTGATCGCCCGACCGGGCCTCCGGCTCAGCGCGCCAGCAGCGCGCGCAGCGCATCGAGCGCCTGCGTCGGCGGCGTGCCGACTAGCGCGGTGCCGCCGGGGTGCGGCGTCCAGCGCACCTGGTCGCCCGCGATCTCGAGCACGGCGATGAGCGTGTCGCCGCGATAGAGCGACAGTCGCGCCTCCACCGGGGCGTCGAACGGTGCATCGGGTGTGGTGGCCGACCGCGCCACCGTGCCCACCAGGGCAGGCAAGCCTTCGACGTCGCCCCGCGCGCGCCGCGTGCCGGCGCCCGAGCTGAACGAAGTCCAGCGCTCCAGCGCGGAGAAAGACGGCGGCGCGTCGACTCGAGACGCCGCTGCCTTGGCCGCGCGCGGCGACGCGT
Organism: Variovorax sp. Root411; assembly: GCF_001425205.1. Lineage (GTDB taxonomy): Bacteria > Pseudomonadota > Gammaproteobacteria > Burkholderiales > Burkholderiaceae_C > Variovorax. Next base: position 639,148 of record NZ_LMDW01000012.1, on the reverse strand, counting down.
CCTGCAACGCGCCGGAGGCTTGCCCGCTGGCACCGCTCTGGCTGGCAAGCGCCGAGGCGTCCTGCGACTGGCGGGAGAGCGGGGCGGCGGCCGGCGGCGATGCAACGGATGGCGCGGGCGCGGCCGGTGCGGGGGCGTAGGCGCGCCGGCGTTCGCTTTCCATGCGCTCTTCGCGACGCTCGTCCTGCGCGGGGACCTGTGCGGCCTGCTCGGCGACGACGGCGGGAGGCGCCGGCGAAACGGGCGTGGGCGCGGGCGCCGCCTCCCTGCGCGATGGCTGGGCGCGTACCGCTTCCTTGGCAGGCGCCGCGTCGCGCGACACCTTGGCGCGCTGTTCGGCAGCAGGCGCGGCCGGTGCCGGCGGGGCTTGCTTCGCCGCGGCAGGCGGCGGCGCGGGTTCAGGTGCGGCAGCCGTCGCGGGTGCAGGCGCTGCAGGAGCCGCGGGTGCTTCGGCCGCGGGCGCGGCGGCCCCGCCGACACGCGCCTCCCCGTCGAGCCGCGCATCGGGCACCGGTTCGCTGCGCCACAGCAGGGTGACGAACGCGGCCACCAGCACCGTCGCGAAGGCCGCGTTCCACGGCATGCGCGGATGCGGCTCTGCGCCACTGCCGAACAGGCGGCGCCACCACGGCCGAGCGCTCGCGGTGTTGGCGGCCGTGCCCGCAGTCGACACCGGCGCAGGAGCCAGGTTGTGCGCCATCTTCAGGATCGCGTCGCGCGTGCGCGGATCGGGCGTTGCCTCGCTGTCGGGCGCATGGTCCAGCGCGCGGCGCAGCGCCGGGTCGCGCAGGTCGCCGTCGTCGTCGAACTCGTTGTGGTTGCCGCTCATGCCCGTTGCTCCAGCACCGACAGGTAGCGTTCCATGCAGGCGCGCAGCTTCTGCAGGCCGTAGCGCAGGCGGCTGCGCACGGTCTCGAATCCAATCTCCAGGCTCGCGGCCAGCGCCTCGACGGTCAGGCCGTCTTCGTGGTGCAGCAGGAACGCGGCGCGCTGCTCGGCCGGCAGCTCGTCGAGGCAGGCCAGCAGGCGGCGGCCCGCGGCGCGCCAGAACGCAAGCTCTTCGGCCGACGGATGCGCGGCCGCATCGACAGCGCCGCGCACGCCGCGGTCGAGCGTGGGGACGGGATCGCTGTCGTCGTCCGCGTGCGCATCGAGCGCCACTTCGCGCCCGCTCACGCGCAGCCGGTCCATCGCGAGGTTGTGCGCGATGGTGAAGGCCCAGGTGCGCCACGCCGCGCCCTGCGGCGAGAAGCTCTCGCGCGCCGAGATGATCCGCACCCAGGTGTCCTGGAACACCTCGTCGGCCTGCGCCGCCAGCCGCGCACCCAGCAGCCGCTTGACGAAGCGGAACAGCCCGCCCTCGTGGCGCGCGTAGAGCACGTCGAACGCGGCGGCGTCGCCCTGCGCGTAGGCCAGCATCAACTGGTCGTCGGGCATGGCCTGGCGCTCGGGGGCGTTCTTGGCGGAAGGGGCGCGGGGAAGCGCGGACATCGGCGGATTTTCACCCGAGCTTGTACGGGCGGCGAAGCGCTGCGGGGTTCGGCACGGCAAAAAACTCACGCGGGCCTAACCCCGGCGGCGGCGGCCGGCCGTATCAGCCTGCACCAACCACTCGGAGCCCTTCCATGACCCAGCCTTCAGTTTCCCGGTTTCGCCGTCCGCTCGTCGCCCTGCTGTGCACCCCACTGCTCCTGACCGCCTGCGGCGCCACTGAGCCGCAGGCCGTTGCAAGCGCCACACGCTGGCCCATGCCGGCACCCGACAGCCGCTTGCAGATGACACGGACGATGCCGAACTTCGAGGCGCCTTCCGCCACGCACTGCGCAAGGCCGGTCCAGACCTACGAGACACCGGGCACGCCGCGCGTCGCCCAGGCCCGGCGCGAGCTCGCGGACACCGAGGCGGCCAGAGACTACAAGCTGGCCCGGCCGGTCCCGCCTTCGGTCGCGGCCGCCAGATCCATGCCGGCACCCGTTGCCGGCGCCGTCCCGGAAGCCCCACCTGCGCCCGCCACACCAGCCGCACCCGCAGCACGCCTGAGCGGTGGACTCCAGCCGCCGGCGCAAGCCCCACGCCCTGCCAACGAGCCCGTCACCGCCGGCATGGTCGACGACAACGCCGACTTCAGCGAATACCTGGCCTTCCGCGGCCGCACCCAGGTCGTCCATCGCGAGCGCGACATCAGCGCGCGCTACCTGCTCCAGGTGCGCGATGCGCGCGGCGCCGTCGTGCCCGATGCCGAAGTGGCCGTGCAGGCGGCGAACGGCGCCGCCATGTGGGCCCGCACCGACGCGGGCGGGCGTGCATGGCTGCATCCGAACGCCTTCGACAGCGCGCAGAGCCAGGTGTACGAAGTGACCGTGCGCAAGAACGGCCGCCAGAGCACCACCTTCCTGCAGCGCGGCCAGAAGAACGCGGTCGACGTGGTGCTCGACGGCAAGCCCGGCGCCGCGTCCGCACGGGCCCGGCTCGACCTCGTTTTCCTGATCGACGCCACCGGCTCGATGGATGACGAGATCGCCAAGCTCAAGGCCACACTGCGCACCATCGCCGACCAGGTCGCCAGGCTGCCGAGCCGCCCCGACACCTGCTTTGGCCTGGTGGCCTACCGCGACCGCACCGACGACTTCCTCGTGCGCCGCCACGACTTCACCAACGACCTGAACGCCTTCCAGGGTGTGCTCGACGCCCTGCGCGCCGCGGGCGGCGGTGACTACCCAGAGGCGATGAACGAGGCCCTGAACGAAACCGTCCACAAGCTGAGCTGGCGCGGCAACGGCGCCACCCGCCTCGTGGTGCTGCTGGCCGACGCACCGCCCCACCTCGACTACGGCGGCCCGCAGTACGACGACGACATGGTCGCCGCGCTGGGCAAGGGCATCAAGGTGTTCAGCGTGGGCGCCTCGGGACTCGACAAGCAGGGCGAATACATCCAGCGCCAGATCGCGCAGTACACCGGCGGGCGCTTCGTGTTCCTCACCTACAAGGAGGCAGCGAACCCTGCGAGCGGCCCCGGAACGCAGACCGTGCACGACGTCGGCAACTACTCGGTGCAGACGCTGGACAAGCTGATCGTGCGGCTCGTTTCCGAAGAATTGGGCAAGTTGCCCGCGGGTGGTTGAACTGAGCCCTCAGCCTGGGCTATAATTTTGGGCTCGGTGCAAAACTGCACTGACGGCTCTTTAGCTCAGTCGGTTAGAGCGATGGAATCATAATCCACAGGTCCGCGGTTCGAGTCCGTGAAGAGCCACCAACAAAACGAATAAGCCTTGCAAGTCAACGACTTGCAAGGCTTTTTTCCTTATGGGGCACGCCTGATTCCTCAGCCCGGGAGTGCCGGCGCGGGCGCCCCCCGGATACGCCCGCCATCTGGCCAAAGGGCATACCCAGTTTCGGTGATGGCGCCCGCCCGGGTGGTCCACAAGAATCGCCGGTATAACAAATATTCACAATCACACTCTCCTCGGCCACCGCCCTTCCGGAGGGCTGGTTTGTCCGGGGTGCGCATGAGTTGTCCAGGGAGTAGGGCGTTCTTGCAGTCCTTGTTCGGCTGGGCGGCGTGACGCGGCATCGATAGCCGGGGGGAGACGTAGACAGGGGATCTTCGGTGCCACTCAGTTACCTTCTCCAGCTGGAACATGCTCGCCTGCCGATGCACGTGACCGACGCGCAGGACGTGCGGCGCGTTTCCGTTCTGAAAGCGACCGGCCTCATCGAGGCCACCATCGACCCGGCTTTCGACACGGGGGGCTGCTACAGGCTGGCACAGGCGGCGCTGGTGATCTGCATCACCGATGAGGGACACGCCGAAATCCACAACCTGCGCGGCCGCAGCAGCACCGACCTGCCGGTGCCGAAGACGGCAAGGGCAGGCCCTGAACCACTCGACTACCTGCGCACGATCGAGCGTTCGACATTCCCGCTTCGCGTGCAAGACCCGCGGGAGATCGGTTGCGTCGAGACGCTGAAGCAGGCCGGGTTCGTCGATGCGGCGATCAGCCCCGCGCTGGCATGGAAGGACAGCAGCGAGCCGCAGGAGCTGGCGGTGATCCGGCGCATCACGCCGTTCGGGCGGGCGCATCTGGCGCGGCGCACCAAGTAGTTTCGCAGTGTCGTGAATGCACGGGGTCGATGCCGGCATTCATCGCCGGCGGCGCTGCCTATTCAACGGGCAACGTAGCGGGAAGCCACGCCAGCTCTCGCTCCGCCTCCTCGCCTCCACCCAAAACTCACAGAGTTGTCCACAGAAAAATCGAACAAGTCATCAAGACGTCAAACGGATGTCGCAGCGACGTAACCCTTGAACTGTTCGCGCAGCCTGGTCTTCAGCAGCTTGCCGGTGGCTGTATGCGGCAGGCTGTCGACGAAAGCCACGTCTTCCGGCAGCCACCATTTCACGACGCGCTCCGCAAGGAATGTGAGCAGTTCCTCCCGCGTCACTTCCGCGCCCGCACGCTTCACCACGATGAGCAACGGGCGCTCCTGCCACTTCGGGTGCGCGATGCCGATCACGGCCGCTTCGGCCACGGCGGGGTGCATGTTCGCGGCGTTCTCGAGCTCGATGGAAGAAATCCATTCACCGCCCGACTTGATGACGTCCTTCGCGCGGTCGACCAGTTGCACGTAGCCGTCCTCGTCGATGTTGGCGACGTCGCCAGTCGGAAAGAAGCCTTCGGCATCGAGCACCGGGCCGCCCTCGCTCTTGAAGTAACCACTCGCGATCCACGGGCCGCGCACGTGCAGGTGGCCGAAGGCCTTGCCGTCGTGCGGCAGGCGCTGGCCGTCTTCGCCGACGATCTTCAGTTCCACGCCCCACACCCCGCGGCCCTGGCGCATCTTCACGCGCGTCTGCTCTTCCTTCGGCATCGACAAGTGCTTGGGCAGCAGGTTGCCGATCACGCCGATGGGGCTGGTCTCGGTCATGCCCCAGCCCTGCACGAAGTCGGCGCCGAAGTCGCGCTCGAAGCGCTCAATCATGCTGCGCGGCGTGGCAGCGCCGCCCACGCCGATGCGCTTCAGGCCGATGGCGCGGGTGTCGATCTCGGGGTGCGCATCGAAGTACTGGAACAGCATGAGCCAGATGGTGGGCACGGCCTGCGAGAAGCCGACCTTCTCGTCGCGCATGAGCTCGTACAGGCTCTGGCCGTCCATGTGCGGACCGGGCATCACGAGCTTCATGCCGGTCATGGCTGCCGCATAGGGCATGCCCCATGCGTTGGCGTGGAACATGGGCACCGCGAGCAGCAGCGTCATCTGCGAGTTGACGCCGAAGGTGTCGGGCGCGCATTCCATCAGCGAGTGCAGCACCGTCGAGCGATGCGAGTACAGCACGCCCTTCGGATTGCCGGTGGTGCCGGAGGTGTAGCAGAGCGACGAGGCGGTGCGCTCGTCGAACTCGGGCCATGCGCAGGTCTCGCTCTGTGCGCCGACGAGCTCGTCGTAGCACAGCAGGTTGGGCACGTCGATGGCAGGCATGTGCGCGCGATCGGTCATCGCGATGAAGGCGCGCACCGACTTGAGTTGCGGCGCCAGCTTCTCGACCAGCGGCGCGAAGGTGGTGTCGAAGAACATCACCTTGTCTTCGGCGTGATTGACGATGTAGTCGATCTGCTCTGGAAAGAGCCGCGGGTTCACCGTGTGCAGCACCGCACCCGTGCCCGACACGCCGAAGTACAGCGCGAGGTGGCGCCAGGTGTTCCACGCGAGCGTGCCGACGCGGTCGCCAGGTTCGATGCCCAGCACCTTCATCGCATTGGCCACCTGCTTGGCACGGCGCTGTATCTCCGCGTAGTTGGTGCGGTGCACCGGGCCCTCCACGGCGCGGCCGACGACCTCGGCTTTCGGATGGAAGGTGGCTGCGTAGTCGATGAGCGACGAAATCAGCAGCGGGCGGTCTTGCATCAATCCGAACATGGGTCTTGTCTCCTGTACGCTGGGGCGATGCTAGGCAGGCGCCATGCCGCGACGCATCGTCGAAACGGACGATTGAGGGCGTTCGAGGGTTGCCCCTAGCATCGCCCTCAAGAGGACCTTTGCATGAACGTTCAGGACGCCATCGCCACCCGCCGCTCGGTGCGCGATTTTCTCGATACGCCGGTGCCCGGCAATGTCATTTTGATGCTGCAGAACGTGATGCTGCGCGGCGAAGGGCTCGACAGCTGCCCGCAGGAATGCTGGGCGATCTACCCGCAGACCGTCGGCCGCTTCATCGCGCTGCCGCCCGAACGCATGCTGTTCACGGGCATGGCCATCGGCTATGCGAACCGCAGCCGGCCGCTCGATGCGCTGGTGACCGAACGCGCGCCGCTGGCCGACGTGGCGGAGTTCGTCGGCATCTGAATCCGCGGGGGGGAACGGGTCGTGCTTGATGATGTGGCATCCGCAAGCAAGGCGCCGCATGCTCATCGCACAGATCTCCGACCCCCACGTCCGCCCCGCCGGCCAGCTCTACCAGGGCGTGGCCGATTCGAACCGCATGTTCGAGGAAGCCATCGACCACCTGAACGCGCTCGATCGCCGGCCGGACCTGGTGCTGCTGACAGGCGATCTCGTCGACGAAGGCCGGTCCGAGGAATACGCGCAGGTGCGGCGCCTGCTCGCGAAGCTGTCGCTTCCGTATCTCGTGATCCCCGGCAACCACGACCACCACGAGAACTTTCGTGCGGCCTTCGCGGACCATGCCTACCTGCCGGTCGAAGGCGCGCTGCACTACTGCATTGACGACCATCCCGTGCGCATTGTGGCGCTGGATTCGTGCATTCCCGGGCTTCACCATGGCGATGTCGATGCGCAGGGCCTGGCGTGGCTGCGCCGCACGCTCGAAGCCGACCGCATCAAGCCGACGCTGCTGATGCTCCATCACCCACCCTTCGCGAGCGGCATTCCCTACATGGACGCGTACCGCTACATGGACACGGCGCCGCTCGAAGCCATCGTGCACAGCGTCGACAACATCGAGCTGGTGCTGTGCGGCCACGTGCACCGCACCATGCTGCGGCGCTGGGCGGGTACGGTCGTGTGTTCGTGCCCGAGCAGCACGACGGAGATCGCGCTGCAGCTGGACGCCAGCGCGGCGTCGGCCTCGTACATGGGCCGACCGGGCTGCATGCTGCATCTGTGGAGCGAAGCGCACGGCATGGTGAGCCATGTGAGCCACATCGGGACGATGGAAGGACCGTTTCCGTTTGCGTGATGGCTCGGCGCGCAAAATCCCGCCATGCCCCAGGACCGCACCCTCCTCTACGCCGGACACGAATTCACGGTCGAGCACGTGCGTTCCCATGCGCAGCAGGGGCCCAACTGGAGCGCGCCTTACACCCTCGAATCGCGACGCATCATTTTTCCGACAGGCCGCACCGTGCTCGACGTACGCTCGGGCGACAGCACATGGCTGGTCGACGGACTCACCGCCATGCACTTCGGCGATGCGATGGTCTATCAGCTGCGGCTGGCGGCACGCGCGGCCAGGCACAGCATGGTGGTCAGCCGGCACCGCTTGCCTCGCGCGGATGCAGCGCCGGCGTTCTGCCTGCTGTCGCCCCGCTCGCTGTACCGCGTTCATGCGGCGCAGCGGCAGCTTCGCGCGGGCGATGCAGGTGCAGATGCCGTCGCTTCGCTGGTCGATGAACTCGGCGCGTCGCGCCGGCAGGCGCCGTTGACGGGTGCGGTCGCACGCGTCAAGCGGCTGCTCGCGGAAACCGCCGACTGCGAGGCGAAGCTTTCGCTGCGCGACGTGGCCGATGCGGTCTCGCGCTCGCCGTTTCACCTGGCGCGCAGCTTCCGGCAGCAAACTGGCTTGAGCCTTCATCAGTACCGGCAGCATCTACGGCTCGCAGCCGCCATGGAGCGGCTGGCCGATGGCGACCGCGACCTCGCGGGCATCGCGCACGACCTCGGCTATTGCAGCCAGAGCCACCTGGGCGCGGTGTTCCGGCGCGATGTGGGCGTCACGATGGGCGAGGCCCGCCGCATGCTGGCCAGCGCACGAATTTGATAGCCGCCGCGCGGCGCGATCGCGAGACTCGCCGCGATGGATCGCAATCTTTTCGCCGGCCTGCTCGCCGCACTGGCCGCAGCCGTCATCGGCAGCGCCTGGCAACTCGTCTCGCGCCACGGCGTGACCACCACGCTCGGGCCAATGGAGTTGGCGCTGATGCGCTATGGCATTCCTGCCCTGTTGCTCGCGCCGCTGTGGTTCGGCAAGAAGAGGCGCATCGCACCGAAGGCCTCGCGCGTTGCGCTCGTGCTGCTCGTCGTCGGCGGCGGTCTGCCCTTCGGTCTGCTGGTGCTGGCCGGTGCGCAATGGGCGCCCGCGAGCCACATGGGCATCTTCATGGCGGGCAGCCTGCCGCTCTTCACGGCCATTGGCGCGCGGCTGCACAAGGGGCAGAAAGTCGAAGGCATCAGGCTGGCCGGGCTGGCGTGCATTGCCATCGGCATGGCGCTGTTTGCCGCGGGGAGTTTTCGCGGCGGCTCGCTCGACTGGCGCGGTGACCTGCTCTTTCTGACCGCGGCCATGCTGTGGGCGGTGCACTCGCTCGCGTTCGCGCACTGCGGGCTCACCCCGTTGCAGGGCGCGGCGTTCGTGAACGGATGGTCGGCGCTGCTGCTGTTGCCTGTGCTGTCGACCGTCGGCGCGCCGCGGCTGCTCAGTGCGCCATGGCCCGATGTCGCGCTGCAAGCCGCGACGCAAGGCGTGGTCGCGGGACTGCTCGGGCTGGTTGTTTACATGGTGGCCGTCGTGCGGCTGGGTGCACCGCGCGCCTCGCTATCGGCGGCGCTGGTGCCGGTGCTGACCACGCTGGGCGCGGCGGCCTGCATGAACGAGCCGGTCACCGGTGCGGTGCTGCTGGCCTTGGCGTTGGTGGTGCCGGGGATCGTGCTGGCGAGTGGTGCGGTTCGATGGCGCGCGAAGGAGGCGTGAAGACCTGAGCCAGCTTTCCACTGACGCCTCGCCTTCGCACATTCACAGCCGCTCGACAATGGTCACGTTGGCCATCCCACCGCCCTCGCACATCGTCTGCAGGCCATAGCGCTTGCCGCGCTGGCCGAGCGCGTGGACCAGCGTGGTCATCAGCTTGGTGCCCGACGCGCCGAGCGGATGGCCCAGCGCGATCGCGCCGCCGTTCACGTTCAGCCGGGCCGGGTCGGCGTCCAGCACCTGCAGCCAAGCCAGAGGCACCGGCGCGAAGGCCTCGTTCACCTCGTAGAGATCGATGTCGTCGATCTTCATCCCCGCCTTCTTCAGCGCGCGCTGCGTGGCGGGCAGCGGCGCCTCCAGCATGATGACCGGGTCGTGGCCCATCACGCTCATGTGGTGTACGCGCGCCAGCGGCTTCACGCCCAGCGTCTTCAGGCCGCGCTCGTTCACCACCATCAGGCCGCTCGCGCCGTCGCAGATCTGGCTCGCGGTGGCCGCCGTGCAGCGCCCGCCTTCGGCGATGAGCTTGACGGCCGCGATGCTCTCCAGCGTGGCGTCGTAGCGGATGCCTTCGTCGGTGGTATGCAGTTCGCCGGGTTCGGTGCCGTCGGCCATGCGCACCGCCACGGGCACGATCTCGCGCTCGAAGTGGCCGGCCCCGGTGGCCGCAATGGCGCGCCGGTGGCTTTCGAGCGCATAGCGGTCGAGCTCGTCTTTCTCGATGCGGTAGTTCCTGGCGATTATCTCGGCGCCGGTGAACTGGCTGAACTGAATGCCGGGGTAGCGCTCGTGCATGAGCGGGCTCATGTAGAAGCCCAGTCCGTTCTTCAGCGGCAGCGTGGAGGGCAGGCCCATCGGCACGCGCGTCATGCTTTCCACGCCGGCGGCGATGACGATGTCCATGCTGCCCGACATCACGGCCTGCGCCGCGAAATGCAGCGCCTGCTGCGACGAGCCGCACTGCCGGTCGACCGAGGTGGCCGGCACCGATTCGGGCAGGCGCGAGGCCAGCACCGCGTTGCGTGCGATGTTCGATGCCTGCTCGCCGGCCTGGCCGACGCAGCCCATGATGACGTCCTCGACCAGCGCGGGGTCGGCGCCGGTGCGCGCCACCAGGGCATCGAGCACCTGCGCGGCGAGGTCGGCCGGGTGCCAGCCGGCAAGGCGGCCGTTGCGGCGGCCTCCGGCGGTGCGGGCGGCGGCGACGATGAATGCTTCGGGCATGGGGTTCTCCTGTGTTCGCAAGGTGGTTCGGGTCAGCGCGGCGCCATGCGAATGGCCCCATCGAGCCGCACGCTCTCGCCGTTGAAATAGCCGTTGGTGATCATCAGCTCGGCCAGCGTCGCGTATTCCGCCGGCTTGCCCAGCCGCTTGGGAAACGGCACCGACGCCGCCAGCGCGGCCTTCACGTTGTCGGGTGCGCCCTGCAGCAGCGGCGTGTCGAAGATGCCCGGCAGGATGGTGTTCACGCGGATGCCCTCGCCCATGAGGTCGCGCGCGATGGGCAGCGTCATGCCGACGATGCCGGCCTTCGATGCGGTGTAGGCCGCCTGCCCCATCTGCCCGTCCTGCGCGGCCACCGAGGCGGTGTTGACGATGGCACCGCGCTCGCCGTCTTCCAGCATGCCGAGCGTGAGCATGCCGGCCGCCGACTTGGCGATGCAGCGGAAGGTGCCGACGAGGTTGATCTGGATGATGCGGTCGAAGTTCGCGAGCGGAAAGTGCTTGATCTCGCCCGTCGTCTTGTCGCGGCTCGCGGTCTTCACCGCATTGCCGGTGCCGGCGCAGTTGACCAGCACGCGCTCCTGGCCGTGTGCGGCGCGCGCCCTGGCGAACGCTGCATCGACCTGCTCTTCGGAAGTCACGTCGACCTTGCAGAACACGCCGCCCAGTTCCTTCGCCAGGGCCTCGCCCTGTTCGGCGTTGAGGTCGAACAGCGCGACCTTCACGCCATGGCCGGCAAGGCGGCGTGCGGTGGCGGCGCCGAGGCCCGAGGCACCGCCGGTGACGACGGCGGCAATGCTGGAATCGAGTTGCATCTCTGGGTGTCCTTGAGGTGTCTTTGCGGGTTTGTCCCGCGCCAGTTTAGGAAGCAGAATCGATTGCACACATCGTCGGAAACGACGGGATTTCGGCGCCGCATGCAGCCCCCTACACCCCGGATTCTCGAAACCAAGCTCAATCCGCCGGCCTTCGTCGCCACGCAAGTGCCGCGCACGGCCATCGGCGAGGAGGTCGCCGCGGCGACCGTGAAGCTGGTACTCGTGCGGGCGCCGGCCGGTTTCGGCAAGACGACGGCCATGGCGCAGATCCGCGAGCGCAGGGAGGCGCATGGCGTGGCCACGGCATGGCTCACGCTGGACCGCGCCGACAACGACGTCTCGCGTTTTCTCAACTGCCTGGCCGAAGCCGTGCAGCGCCTGGGCGTGGAAGAGCCGCGCGCCAACGCACCTTTCGACGCAGTGGCGGCGCTGGCCGCGCACGACTCGCCTTTCACGCTGTTCCTCGACGACTTCGAAAGGGTGCAGGAGCCGGCGGTGCTGGGCGTGGTGCGCGAGATCGTCGAGCACCTGCCGCGCGGCGGACAGATCGTGATCGGCTCGCGCAGCCTGCCCGACCTGGGCCTGGGGCGGCTGCGCGCGCGCGGCCAGCTGTTGGAGATCGACACCGACCGCCTGCGCTTCAGCCTCGAGGAGACCAGCGCCTTCTTCGGCCTGCGCCAATTGCATGCGGCCCGGGTGCTGCCGGCCGACATGGTGTCGCAGCTGCACCGCAAGACCGAAGGCTGGGTGGCCGCGATCTGGCTCGCGTCGATGGCGCTGGAGCGGCATGGCACCGGGACCGGTTTTATCGAACGCTTCTCGGGCTCGGACCGCGCCGTGGCCGACTACCTGGCCGAAGACGTGCTCGCGCACCAGCCGAAGGACATCCGCGACTTCTTGCTGCGCACCAGCATCCTGCGGCAGCTCGATGCATCGGTGTGCCAGGCGCTGTGCCCGCGCGTGGACTGCGCAGCCATCCTCGAACGGCTGGCCGCGTCGAACCTGTTCCTCACGCCCGTGAGCGGCGACGGCGATGCGTGGCGCTATCACAGCCTGTTTGCCGACTTCCTGCGCGCGCAACTGGCGCGCGAACTGCCTGGCGAGCTGGAGCGCCTGCACCTCGCGGCTTCGGGCTGGTACGAGTCGCACGACCGCCCCGTGCCCGCCATCGACCACGCGATCGAAGGCGGCGACCATCCATATGCGCTGACCCTGCTGGACAGCTACGCGACGCAGTTCCTGGAGCAGGGCCGCATGCGCATGCTGGCACGCTGGTTCTCTGCCATTCCCGAACACCAGCTGCGCGAGCATCCGTTCCTGCAGCCCATCTCGCTGTGGGCCACCTGCTTCACGCACGGCCCGTGGGACGCCATGCGGCAGCTCGAAAAGTCGGGCTGCCTCGACAGTCCCATCGCCGAGGTGCGTGCAAGCGCCCACACGCTGGTGCCCCTGCTGCTGGCCATGCAGGACCGCCACGACGAAGCCTACGAGGCCGGCCGCCAGAGCCTGGCGCGCCTGCCCACCGGCCTGGCCTTTGCCGACAGCGTGCTGCTCAACGCCATGGCCCACATCCTGGCCGTGCGCGGCGACCCGCACGAGGCGCGGCGCCTGCTCGACGCCGCGCGGCGCGAGCAGGGCAACAGCACCTTCAACCGCATGTACACCGAGTCGCTGGCCGGCCTGTTCGACCTGCAGGAAGGCCGCTTGCGGCAGGCCACCGCGCGGCTGCGCATGGCGGTCGATTCGACGCATGCGGTGTCGTACAACCACAGCCATGGCAATGCATGGGCCGGCGTGCTGTACGCGGGCGCCGTGTATGAGACCAACCAGCTGGTGCAGGCCGAGCACCTGTTGAACGTGTACCTGCCGCTGGCGCGCGACGTGGGCCTGCCGGACCACATGATCCTGAGCCACGTGATGCGCTCGCGGCTCGCGTTCCATGCGGGCGACATCGACGCCGCGTTCCAGGCGCTGACCGAGCTCGAATACCTGGGCCACCACGGGCAGCTGCCGCGCGTGGTGGCGGGCGCAAAACTGGAGCGCTCGCGCATGCTGCTTCTGCAGGGCAACGGCCCCGCATCGCACGACGAACTGCTGCGCGCCGACGACCCCGCGCTGTGGGACAGCGAGCGGCGGCAGCGCCTGCCTGCGCACGACCTCGACTACCTCGCGCTGGCAAAGGCCCGCTGGGAAATCGCCTTCGGCGATGCGCGCACGGCACTGGGCGCGCTCGACGCCGAGCTGCATGCGGCGCTGGCCTCAGCCCGCAACCGGCGCGCACTCAAGCTCAGGGTGCTGCGCGCGCTGGCACTGCAGCGCATCGGCGACGCGGCCGCCGCGATCGAGCAGATCGGCGAGGTGCTGCGGACGGCGAGCCAGGAAGGATTCATGCGGCTGATCCTCGACGAAGGCCCGACGGTGAGCACGCTGTTGCACCGGTATGCGGCGGCCATGCACGAGGGCACGCGCGGCAGCAGCGATCCGATACTCGCCGATCACCTGCAGCGACTGCTGCAGGCGGCCGGGCCGGCCAGCAGTGGCGAGGCGGAGGCACCCGCGGCCGATGCGATGAAGGAGCCGCTGACCCGCAAGGAAATCCGCGTGCTGCAGCTGCTGGCCGAGGGGTACTCGAACAACGCGATGGCTGAAAAGCTGTTCGTGTCGGACAGCACGGTGCGCACGCACCTGCGCAACATCAACATGAAGCTCGATGCGAAGAGCCGGACGCAGGCGGTGGCGATTGCGCGCAAGCTCGGCGTGATCCGTTAGGCGGACACCGTCGGCGCTGCCCTGTCGGGCCGGTGCTCCCGATTACTACTGATTCCGGTGATTCCCCGACCACTGGCCAATCCCTAGCATTCCTCCAGAGGTCAGAGTCTTCCAACTGCCGCGACAGCAGGCAACAGATAGCGAGTAAGGGAGCGGCGAAAGCCGGAGCCATCATGCCCAAAGGAACCCCGAATCCTGCCGCCATGTACGGCATCTACTCTCGCCCCTGGGGCTTCGAGGTGTCGATCGTGCGCAACGGCACGCGCTACTACAAGCAGTTCGGCCGCGCCAGCTACGGCAGCGAGGAACAGGCGCTGCTTCAGGCGCAGGACTGGCGCGACGGCATCGTGCGCAGCGTGCCACCGGTGCCGCGGCGCACCCGGGCCGAGAAGCTGCGAATCAACAACACCACCGGCGTGTCCGGCGTCTTCTGCCAGGTCGCCTCGGACGGCAGGGTGCGGGCCTGGGTCGCCAAGACCTACATCGGGCACGACGAGATCCTGCGCACCGACTTTGCGGTGAACGCGGTGGGCGAGGCCGCGCAGGAGTTGGCCGTCGAGGAGCGGACGCGGCAGCTGGAGCGCATGGCCGGGCTGGCCAGGCTGCATCCGGCCGAGGAAACGATCCGCAAGGGCCCGCCGGCCCTTCCCGCCGGGCTGCTGTCGCCCAAGCGCTCGAAGTCTGAGATCAGGCGCAGCACCAATTCCAGCGGTGTGAGCGGCGTGCATTTCAAGGCGCCCAACCCGGGCCACCCGGGCTACTGGCTCGCCATCACCTACACCACGGGCAAGGGCAGCGTGAGCAAGGCTTTCTCCATCAAGGAGCACGGCCCCGAGAAGGCCAAGCTGATGGCCATCGAGGAGCGCGAGCGTCAGCTCGAGCAGAAGCTGATGCCGGACACCGCCGCCACCTGCACGCTCGCCCTTTCCCTCCAACGGGAGGCCAGCCGGCACGGCCAGGCCGCCGTCGAGGCGAGGCCGCAGCAGTGAGGCCCTTTCACTGCGTTGTCCCGTGCATGACTGCCTCCGCGGAGTTGTCATTGCGCTTCGGCCAAAATAGCTGCGAAATGCGTGCGCCAACGAGCGGCAGGCAACTCGGGGAGTCCATCGAAATCAGCACCGCTGAGAGCAGCAGCATCACGTCGAGAATGCCCAAAGGAATCCCCAATCCGGCAGCCATGTACGGCATTTACTCCAGGTCCTGGGGTTTCGAAGTTTCCATCGTACGCAACGGTGTTCGCCACCACAGGCTGTTCGGCAAGGCCAGCTATGGCGGCGCGGAGCAGGCGCTGCTCCATGCGCAGGACTGGCGCGACTTCATCGTGCGCAACGTGCCGCCACAGGCGCGCCGCGTGCGGGCCGAGAAGCGCCGCGTCAACAACAGCACCGGCGTGCCAGGCGTGTTCCACCACGTGGCGCCGGGCGGCCGGGTGCGGGCGTGGATGGCCAAGACCTACATCGCGCCGGACGAAATTCTTCGCACCGACTTCCCGGTTGCGGAGCTGGGCGACTCCGCGCAGGCGCTGGCGGTCCAGGAGCGCGCGCAGCAGCTCAAGCGCATGACGGGGCTGGCGCGCATACACCCGGCCGAGGAGGCGATCCGCATGGGGCTGTCGGCTCATGCGCCCGGGCCGCGCACGGCCAAGCGCTCGAAGTCGGAGATCACCCGGCGCAACAACACCAGCGGCGTGAGCGGTGTTCACTTCAAGACGCCCAAGCCGAGCCATCCCGGCTACTGGCTGGCCATCACCTACACCACGGGCAAGGGCAGCGTGAGCAAGGCGTTCTCGGTGAAGACGCACGGCGCCGACGAGGCCAAGAACCTGGCCATCGCCGAACGGGAGCGCCAGCTCGCCGACAAGCAGCGCACCGAGAAAGCCGGCGAATGAGAGTCTTGCAAGAAAACGGCTTCGCTGAAGCGGCGAAGCCCGGGACCAGCCACGTGCACGGAGCGACCTGCCCATGAAATACAAGCAGCTTCACCGACTGCTGCGCGTGGCCTCGCACTTGCTGGACCAGGCCGCGACGGATGTGCGGGCGACCGATCTCGGCCCTGTGGACGAGAACATCCAGCGCATCGGCCGCGCGCTGATCGAGGTGATCGAGGTACAGCGCAAGATCTACACCGCGCAGCCCGAGCTGCAGCCCAGGTCGCTGGCCGCGTCGCCGCGCGAGAACGATGCCAATCGGCTCTTCACCCAGTTCACGCTGGAAGCGCTGGAGCTGGAAGACGCGGGCCACCCCGATGCGGCGCGCGACAAGTACACGCAGTTCATCGGCCTCTCGCCGTCGTACCACCACCGCGAAATTGCGCGGGCGGAGATCCGGCGGCTGTCCTGAACGCGCTGCTGCTCACAGCGCCCTCGAGATCACCTCCTTCATGATCTCGTTGGTGCCGCCGTAGATGCGCTGCACCCGGGCGTCGGCGTACATGCGCGCCACCATGTATTCGCTCATGAAGCCGTAGCCGCCGAACAGCTGCAGGCACTCGTCGACCACGCGGCCCTGCGTCTCCGAGCCCCAGAGCTTGGCCATCGAAGCGGTGGCGGTGTCGAGCCTGCCGGCCACGAGGTCTTCCACGCAGCGGTCGATGAAGGCGCGGCCCACCTTGATCTGCGTGGCGATCTCGGCCAGCTTGAACCGGGTGTTCTGGAACTCGGCAATCGGCTTGCCGAAGGCCTTGCGGTCGCGTACGTAGTCGAGCGTGGCCTGGTAGGCGCCTTCCATGGTGGCCTGCGCGCTCAGGCCGATGATGGTGCGCTCGTACGGCAGGTCGCCCATGAGCTGGAAGAAGCCCTGCCCTTCCACGCCGCCCAGCAGGGCGTCGGCGCCCACGCGCACGTCGTCGAAGAAGAGCTCCGAGGTGTCCTGCGCCTTCATGCCGATCTTGTCGAGCACGCGGCCCACGCGAAAGCCCGGGCAGCCCCCGGTCTCGACGATGAGGATCGACGTGCCCTTTGCGCCCTGCGACGGATCGGTCTTGGCCACCACCAGCACCACGCCGGCGAGAAAGCCATTGGTGATGAAGGTCTTGGAGCCGTTGATGAGGTAGCCGCCATCCTTCTTCTCGGCGCGGGTGCGCACGCCCTGCAGGTCGGAGCCTGCGCCGGGCTCGGTCATGGCGATGGCGCCCACCAGTTCGCCGCGCGCCATGCGCGGCAGGTAGTTCCGCTTCTGTTCTTCAGTGCCGTGGTTCAGGAAGTAATGCGCCACGATGGCGTGCACCGACGTGCTCATGCCGCTCAGGCCGCGCCGCGCGCACTCCTCGTAGAACACGGCCTCGTGGCGGAAGTCGCCGCCGCCGCCGCCGAACTCTTCGGGGATGTCCGCGCACAGCAGGCCGAGCGCGCCGGCCTTGCGCCAGATCTCGTGGCCGACGTGGCCGCGCCTGCGAGCTTCCTCGTCGTGCGGGAGCATCTCGGTCTCGATGAAGCGCACCACGTTGTCGCGGTACAGCTCGAGGTCTTCGTCGCTCCAGGAGCGGCGGAAATCGATGGGCATGTTGTCTTCCTTCGTTGTCGTCGGCTTGCTTCGTCAGGAAGCGCACGGCGGTGCGATGGCGTGGGCCGCCACGCCCCAGCGGCGCAGCACGGTCTCGCCGTCGTCGCGCGCGGCGGCCGGGGGCACGACCGGCGCGGTGCGGCTGAAGCGCGGCGCGGGCGCGGGCTGCACCACGCCGCCCACGGTGGCGAAGGTGCCGCGCGCCACGTTGTGCGGGTGCTCGGGGGCCTCGTCCCAGTCGAGTACGGGCGCGAAGCAGGCGTCGCTGCCTTCGAGCAGCACGCACCACTCGTCGCGCGTGCGGGTGCGGAACACGTCGGCCATGCGCAGCTTGAGCAGTGGCCAGCGGTCGGCGTCCATCTGCGCGTCGAAAGCGGGGTCGTCGGCGATGCCGCAGCGCTCGCGCAGGAGCGCGTAGAACTGGGGCTCG
This sequence comes from Variovorax sp. Root411, assembly GCF_001425205.1. Classification (GTDB taxonomy): domain Bacteria; phylum Pseudomonadota; class Gammaproteobacteria; order Burkholderiales; family Burkholderiaceae_C; genus Variovorax. The sequence goes on along the minus strand of NZ_LMDW01000012.1, from coordinate 621,487 downwards.
ATGGCGCCCACCGCCACGTACCGGCCGTCGGCGCAGGCGTAGGTGTCATAGAAATGCGCGCCGCCGTCGAGCATGTTCTCGCCGCGCTGGTTGCTCCAGCGGCCGGCCGACCTGAAGCCATACATCATGGCCGACAGCAGCACAGCGCCATCGGTCATGGCGGCATCGACCACCTGCCCTTGCCCCGACTGCTTCGCCTCGTGCAGCGCGGCGAGAATGCCGAAGGCCAACAGCATCGCACCGCCGCCGAAGTCGCCCACGTAGTTGAGCGGCGGCACGGGCGGCTCGCCCGCGCGGCCGATGGCATGCAGTGCGCCGCTGATGGCGATGTAGTTGATGTCGTGCCCCGCGGCATGCGCCAGCGGCCCGTGCTGGCCCCAGCCGGTCATGCGGCCGTAGACCAGGCGCGGGTTGCGCGCGTGGCAGGGCGCGGGGCCAAGGCCCAGGCGCTCCATGACGCTGGGGCGGAAGCCTTCGATGAGCACGTCGGCCTTCTCGACGGCATCGAGCACGGATTGCGCCGCGCCTTCCGCACGCAGGTCGACCTGCAGCGTGCTGCGGCCGCGCGCGAGGATGTCGTGCGCATCGGCCTGCGTGCCGGGCCGGGCGATGCGGATCACCTCCGCGCCCATGTCGGCGAACAGCATCGCGCAGAACGGGCCGGGGCCGATGCCCGCCATCTCGATGACCCGCAACCCCTGCAGTGGACCTGCCATGCCTCGTCTCCTTCGGCTCCGCGCGGAGCGCCTGCCGTGTAGCGCCATCTTGGCGCGCAGGCGCCCCGCAGGCATCGTCGGAAGCGACGAATGCGCATGTGCGATGAGCCGCGCTTCGCGCGCCAATCGTCGACGAAGACTTTTGTTTTCATTTATTCGGGATAGTCCGATGGCCCGCCGCGCAGGCCGATGTTTCAATTCGTACGGGAGTCGTTCCGGGCGTCACAGAAAGTGCGCCACCTTCGAAGGAAGCAACCTTGAGCTCTGTCATTCCCGGCTTCTCGCACGCCAGCGTCGAACGGCTGTGCGACTACGAACTGCCCGAACCACCGGCCCCTTCTCTTCAGGAGGCGGCGGACATCCCGGGGCCCGAGAACCTCGCGCTGGCTTGGTGGCTGTGGATGGACGAGGTGAGCAAGAGCATGTTCAGGCACTACGACGCCTGGCGCGATCAGCTCGGCCACCCGGCGAACGGACCTGTCCGCAAGCGCTGAGCGCCGCGTTCAGGCCGCGACCGCTTCGCGCTGCGGCGCCGCCTTTGCCGGCACGGGCATGTGCTGGGCCCAGTCGATGATTTCCAGCGTGCCATCGGCATGCTCGGCCAGCGCCGTCAGGCTCTCGACCCAATCGCCGTCGTTGCAATACAAGATGCCGTCGATGTCGCGCATCTCGGCATGGTGGATGTGGCCGCAGACCACGCCCTGCGCGCCGCGCTTGCGGGCCTCGCGGGCCACGGCGTTCTCGAAGTCGCCCACGTAGCTCACCGCCCGCTTGACCTTGCCCTTGAGGTACTTCGAGAGCGACCAGTACGGCAGCCCCATGCGCGCGCGCAGCGAGTTGAGGTGGCGGTTGAGCTTGAGCGTGAATTCGTAGAGCGAATCGCCGACGTAGGCGAGCCATTTGGCGCACTGGATCACGCCGTCGAAAAGGTCGCCGTGAATGATCCAGAGCTTGCGGCCATCGGCGGTTTCATGAATCCATTCCTCGGCCACGTCGATGCCGCCGAAGTTGTGGTGCAGGTACTTGCGGGCGAACTCGTCGTGGTTGCCCGGAATGAAGATCACGCGCGTGCCCTTGCGCGCCTTGCGCAGCAGCTTCTGGATCACGTCGTTGTGCGCCTGCGGCCAGTACCAGTGCCGCTTGAGCTGCCAGCCGTCGATGATGTCGCCGACCAGGAACAGGGTCTCGCACTCGGTGTGCTTCAGGAAGTCGAGCAGCGCACGCGCCTGGCAGCCGGGCGTGCCCAGGTGCAGGTCGGAGATCCACAGGGTGCGGAATTGCAGGGGTGGACGAGCGCGATCGTCGTCCTCCGGGTCGAGGGCCCGGGTCGCGGTGTCGCGCCATGCGCGAAGGAAAGCGTCGTCGCGTTGCATGGACGGGTAGGCTCCCACCGCGGCGTGACGGCGCGATGGCGAACCCGTGACATCCTCGTGACGCAGACCAGGCATTTCTCCCTCCCCTTCCGGGGGAAGGAGCAAGAACCACTCAATCCACGCAGCGCTGGATTTCCACCGTCGAGTGGCGGATTTCCTCGTGCATCGAGAAGCAGGCGCGCACCTCGTCGGCTGTCAGCGTCATCGAATGCGTCACCACCGTCAGCGCGCAGGCATACGCATCGCGCCCCACGCGCCACACATGCAGGTCGGCCACGCGCGTTTCCGACTCGGCCAGCATCGTCTCGACGCCTTCGCGGATTTCCTCTGTGACGGGGTGGTCCATCTCGCGGTCGAGCAGCACCTTGCCGGTTTCCTTCAGCAGCCCCTTGGCCCAGACCGCCACCAGCACCGCGCCGACGATGCCCATCGCCGGGTCGAGCCAGGCCCAGCCGTAGAACCAGCCGCCGAGCAGCGCCGCGATGGCCAGCACCGAGGTGGCGGCGTCGGCCACGACGTGCATGTAGGCGGAGCGCAGGTTCAGGTCGTGACCATGCCCATGCCCGTGGTCATGCCCGTGATGATGGTGGTGATGCGCCCCGCCCAGCAGCCGCGCGCAGGCCAGGTTGACCACCAGCCCCAGCACCGCCACCGAAATGGCTTCGGGGTAGTGGATCGCCGAAGGCGACCACAGCCGCTCCAGCGAGCCCGCGACCATCAGCACCGCGATGCCCAGCAGCACCAGCGCGCTGGCGAAGCCCCCGAGCACCTCGATCTTCCAAGTGCCGAAGGCGAAGCGCGGGTCGCGCGCATAGCGCCGCGCGGCGGCATACGCAAACGCGCTCAGCCCGATGGCCAGTGCATGCGAACTCATGTGCCAGCCGTCGGCCAGCAGCGCCATCGAGTTGAACCACCAGCCGGCACCGATCTCGATCACCATCATCGCCGCGGTGATCCACATCACGAGGCGCGTGCTGCGCTCGGCGGAGGCGGTGTCGGAACCGAAATGGTGGTCGTGCCGCCAGGCGCTCAGGTCATGGGTGTGCATGCGTCTTCAGACTCCAAACAGGTCTTGTCCGTCGGAACGGCTCGAAGGCGGCGTAACGCCCAGGTGCCGGTACGCCGCCAGGGTGGCGATGCGCCCGCGCGGTGTGCGCTGCAGGTAGCCCTGCTGGATGAGGTAAGGCTCGATCACGTCCTCGATCGTGTCGCGCTCCTCGCCGATGCTGGCCGCGACGTTGTCGAGCCCCACCGGGCCGCCGTCGAAGCGATGGATCACGGCTTCGAGCAGCTTGCGGTCCATCAGGTCGAAGCCCTGCGGGTCGACGTCGAGCATGGCGAGCGCCCTGTGCGCGATGTCTTCGGTGATACGGCCGTCGCCCTTCACCTCTGCATAGTCGCGCACGCGGCGCAGCAGGCGGTTGGCGATGCGGGGCGTGCCGCGCGAACGGCGTGCGATCTCGAAGCCGCCGGCCGCATCGGTCTCGACCTTGAGCAGGCCGGCGCTGCGGCGCACGATCAGCGCCAGCTCTTCGGGCGTGTAGAACTCCAGCCGGGCGACGATGCCGAAGCGATCGCGCAGCGGATTGGTCAGCATGCCGGCGCGGGTGGTGGCGCCCACCAGCGTGAAGGGCTGCAGGTCGAGCTTGATGCTGCGCGCCGCGGGGCCCTCGCCGATCATGATGTCGATCTGGTAGTCCTCCAGCGCGGGGTAGAGAATTTCTTCGACGACCGGGCTCAGCCGGTGGATCTCGTCGATGAAGAGCACGTCGTTCGGTTCGAGGTTGGTCAGCAGCGCCGCCAGGTCCTTGGGCTTCTCGAGCACGGGGCCCGAGGTCTGGCGCAGGTTCACGCCGAGCTCGGCCGCGATGATGTGCGACAGCGTGGTCTTGCCCAGGCCGGGCGGGCCGAACAGCAGCACGTGATCGAGCGCCTCCTGGCGTTTGCGCGCGGCGCCGATGAAGATCTCGAGCTGCTCGCGCACCTTGGCCTGGCCGACGTACTCGTCGAGCAGCTTCGGGCGCAGGGCCCGTTCGATCGCCTCTTCGTTGGGCGAAGCGGGGGCAGCGGACACCACGCGTTGGGGGGCGGGCGCGAAGTCGTCGGTCTGGATGGTCATTGCGAGGGGGTTCTTCGACGGCGAGTTTAGTGCCTGCCACACTGGCAGAATGCTCCGGCCGTGTATCCGGCCATATAACAAACGAGGAGAAGCCAGCACGTGTCGATCTACGAACTGAAGCCGCGTTTCCAGGCCCTGCTGCGGCCGCTGGTGGTCCGCCTGCATGCGATGGGCGTCACCGCCAACCAGGTCACGCTGGCGGCATGCGTGGTGTCGGTCGCGCTCGGGCTCTGGCTGTTCTTCGCGGCGCCTTCTCTGCGCGCCTTTGCGCTCATCCCGTTGTGGATGTTCCTGCGCATGGCCTTCAACGCCATCGACGGCATGCTGGCGCGCGAGCACAACCAGCAGAGCAGGCTGGGCGCCTTTCTCAATGAACTGACCGACGTGGTCTCGGACGCCGCGCTCTACCTGCCCTTTGCGCTGGTGGCGCCGTTCAGTCCGTTCTGGGTCGGCACGGTGATCGTGCTGGCCGGGCTGAGCGAATTCGCCGGCGCGCTGGGCCCCACGGTGGGCGCCTCGCGCCGCTACGACGGCCCGCTGGGCAAGAGCGACCGGGCCTTCGTATTCGGCGCGCTCGGCCTGTACGTGGCGTTGGGCGGGCCGCTGCCGGGCTGGACGGCCTGGCTGATGCCGCTGCTGGCCGCGCTGGTGGCCTGGACCACCGTCAACCGCATCCGCCGCGCGCTGGCCGAGGCCGACGCGGCCGGCCGCTACTGAACAAGACAAGAACCAAGGATCACAGGGATTCAATGAACGACACCACTCCACGCCTTGCCGCCGAGCATCACTTCCAGACGCACGACGGTGAATCGCTTTTCTACCGCCACTGGCCGGCCACCGGCGCCACGCGGCGCGGCGCCATCGTGCTGTTCCACCGGGGCCACGAGCACGGCGCGCGCATGGCGCACCTGGTCGACGAGCTGGACCTGCCCGACTTCGACTTCTTCGCCTGGGACGCCCGCGGCCACGGCCGATCGCCCGGGCAACGCGGCTACAGCCCCAGCTTCGGCACCTCGGTGCGCGACGTGCAGACCTTCGTGCAGCACATCGGCAGCGCGCACGGCGTGCCCGAGCAAGACATCCACGTCGTCGCGCAGAGCGTGGGCGCGGTGCTGATCGCCACCTGGGCGCACGACTACGCACCCAAGGTGCGCGGCCTCACGCTCGCCTCGCCGGCCTTCAAGGTGAAGCTGTACGTGCCCTTCGCGCGCGCCGGGCTCGGGCTGATGCACAAGCTGCGCGGCCTGTTCTTCGTCAACAGCTACGTGAAGGCGAAGTTCCTCACGCACGACCCGGAACGCATCGCGAGCTACGAGAGCGACCCGCTGATCTCCCGCCCCATCGCGGTCAACATCCTGCTGGGCCTGTACGAAGCCGCCGACCGCGTGGTGGCCGACGCCAATGCGATCACGCTGCCGGTGCAGTTGCTCATTTCGGGCGCCGACTGGGTGGTGCACCACAAGCCGCAGCACCAGTTCTTCGAGCGGCTGGGCAGCGCGGTGAAAACGAAGACCGAGCTGCCGGGCTTCTTCCACGACACGCTGGGCGAGAAAGACCGGGCGCCGGCGGTGGCATCGATCCGCGAATTCATCCTGCAGCGCTTCGACGAGCCGGCCGTGCCGGTCGACCGCCGCGAGGCGCACCTGAGCGGCGACACGGCCGACGAGTCGCGCGCGCTGGGCGAGCCGCTGTCACCCCTGTCGCCGCGCGGCGCCTACTGGGCCATGACGCGCGCGGGCCTGAAGCTGGGCGGCACGATGTCGGAAGGCATCAAGCTGGGCCACGCGACCGGCTTCGACTCGGGCAGCACGCTCGACTATGTCTACCGCAACCATCCGCAAGGCAAGGGCCCGTTCGGCCGGTCCATCGACAACACGTACCTGAACTCCATCGGCTGGCGCGGCATCCGCCAGCGCAAGATCCACGTCGAGGAGCTGTTGCGCATCGCGATGGAGCACCTGGCCGAAATGCACCGCGAGGTGCGCGTGATGGACATCGCCGCCGGCCACGGCCGCTACGTGCTCGACGCGGTGCTGGCCAGCCCGGTCAAGGCCAGCTCGATCCTGCTGCGCGACTACAGTGACATCAACGTGCGCGACGGCCGCGCACTCATCGCCGAGAAGGGCCTGGAAGACGTCGCGCAGTTCGTGCAGGCCGACGCCTTCCACCGCATGAGCCTCGCGAGCGTCACGCCGCGGCCCACGCTGGCCGTGGTGTCGGGCCTGTACGAGCTGTTCCCCGACAACGAGATGGTGCGGCGCTCGCTCGCGGGCGTGGGCGATGCGGTGGAAGACCGCGGCTATCTCGTCTACACCGGGCAACCCTGGCACCCGCAGCTCGAGATGATCGCGCGCGCCCTCACCAGCCACCGCCAGGGCGAAGCCTGGGTGATGCGCCGCCGCACGCAGCACGAGATGGACCAGCTGGTGGAGGAAGCGGGCTTCCGCAAGATCGACCAGCGGGTCGACGAGTGGGGCATCTTCACGGTGTCTCTGGCGGTTCGCGTCACGCAATGACCGCCGCTGCGGCACGACGACCCTGGAAGCGCGCGGCCGCATGGCTGGTGTTCTTGGGGCCGCTGTTCTATGCGACCTACGGCCTCGCCAACTGGTGGGCGACCACACGTGCCAACGTGCCGTCGATGGCTTTCGCGTGGGAGCGGCAGGTGCCCTTCTGGCCGTGGACGATCTTCCCTTACTGGACGATCAACGTGTTCTACGCGCTGTCGCTGTTCCTTGCGCGCAGCCGGCACACGCTGGACCGGCATGCGCTGCGGCTGGTGACTGCCACGCTCGTCGCCTGCACCTGCTTCATCGTCTGGCCGCTGCACTTCAGCTTCGGGCAGCCGCCGGTCGAGGGGGCGCCGGCCTTTTTGTTCAATGCGCTGCGCGGCTTCGACCAGCCGTTCAACCAGGCGCCCTCGCTGCACATCGCGCTGGCCGTGATCCTGTGGGACTGGTATCGGCAGTTCCTGCGCGCGCCGTGGGCGCGGCTGGTGCTGCATGTGTGGGCGTTCGCCATCTGCGCTTCGGTGCTCACGACGTGGCAGCACCACTTCATCGACATTCCGACCGGCGCGCTACTCGGCCTGTTCTGCGTGTGGCTGTGGCCGCTGGAGCGCGTGGTGTCGATGCCGCGCGCATGGTGCTGCACGCGCGACGCCCAGCGCTGGAAGCTGGCGGTGTTCTATGCGGCCGGTGCGGCGCTGTTCCTGGCTGCCGCGCTGTGTAGTGGCGGCGTCGCGCTGTGGCTCGCATGGCCGGCCGCATCGCTCGCGCTGGTGGCGCTGAACTACGTCGGCTTCGGCGCACGCGGCTTTCAAATGGACGGCCGTGGCAGCATGGGCTGGGCGGCGCGCTGGATGCTGGCGCCCTACCGCCTCGGCGCCGCCGTCAACGCCTGGCTCTGGACGTGCAGGCTGCCGGCCTCGGTCGAGGTGGTGCCTGGCCTGCGGCTCGGCCGCCGACCGACGCGCGCCGAATGGCTGGCGGCCGGGCAGCCCCGGCTGGTGAGCCTGTGCGCCGAGTTGCAGACGCCGGCCGGTGTGCCGCATGCGCGCTGCGTGCCGCTGCTCGACCTCACGGTGCCGCCGACCGTGCGCCTGCAGCGCGCGGCGGCCGTCATCGAAAGCCAGCGCCGCAGTGCGGATGGTGCGACAGTGTGGGTCTGCTGCGCGCTCGGCTTCTCGCGCAGCGCGGCTGCGGCGATCGCCTGGCTGGGCCGCTATGGCGCGGCCGGCGGCGTCGCCCAGGCCGAGGACGCGGTGCGCCGCGCACGTCCGCAGATCGTGCTGCGGGGTGCGTGGCGCCTGTCGCTGGAGCCCTTCAAGCCCTTGCCGGAGGTGCCGCCCCATGACCGATGACAACGAACGAACCACCTGCGCCGCGCTGGCGGGCCTGCTGCGCGCCATCGCGCTGCTGGCCCTCTGGGGCTTCGCGCTCACCTGCATCTCGGCGCTGGTGCTCGCGCTGACGCTGCGCTCGCTCTCGGCCACGGCCGCCATGAGCTTCGGCGCGGTCGTGATCCTCGGCGCGCTGGAACGCTACTTCGCATTCCGGCTGCGCTTCGACGGGGCGCTGTTCGACGGCCTCGCGCGCGGCACCGTCGCCTCGCTTGATGCGCTCGACCGCGCGCTCTCGGCCCTCGGGCTGCGCGAGCCGCCGCCGTCGCAGCACGCCCCCCGCCCGCTCGACGACCGCGTGCAGGGCACCCGCCAGCTCATGCAGCGCCACGCCATCGTGGTGGCCTGCCAGAGCGCCCTGTTCCTACTTGCCTTGATGACACAGGATCTGTCTTGACCACAGAAGAAAACAAGAACAACGACAACACTGCCGACAGCACCGTGCTGCGGCGCGGCCTCGCCGTCGTCGCCGGCAAGCTGATCATCGGCGCGGCCGGCCTGCTGACCGGCGTGCGCGCCATCTGGTCGGGCACCACGCCGAAGGCCGAGCAGACGCTGTACTTCGCCAACCACACGAGCCACGGCGACTTCGTGCTGCTGTGGGCCACACTGCCGCCCGACCTGCGCGGGCTCACGCGGCCGGTGGCGGGGCAGGACTATTGGGAAGCCTCGAAGCTGCGCAACTTCATCGGCAAGGACGTGTTCAACGCGCTGATGATTCGGCGCGACGGCTCGGGCCAGGGCGGCAACCCGGTCGAGCAGATGAAGGAGGCGCTGGAGGGCGGCGACTCGCTCATCATGTTCCCCGAAGGCACGCGCAACACGGGCGAAGACATCCTGCTGCCGCTGAAAAGCGGGCTGTTCCACCTGGCGCGCGCCTGCCCCCACGTGCGGCTGGTGCCGGTGTGGATCGAGAACCTGAAGCGCGTGCTGCCCAAAGGCGTTCTGGTGCCGATTCCGCTGGCCTGCACGGTGCGCTACGGCACGCCGATCACGCTGGCGGAAGGGGAGGACAAGGTGTCGTTCCTGGCCCGCGCGCGCACGGCGATGCTCGACCTGCGACCCGAATACGACCGCATTGAATCCAACGGCCAGAACAACCAGAACGCAGGGACCGCCGCATGATCGAGCTATCCCCTTTCGCCTGGACCACCTTCAAGCTCTTCGGCGGCGTCTTCGGCGTGCTGGTGCTGGCCTCGTCCATCGGCGCGCTGCTCAAGTGGCGGGTGGCGAGCGGCCAGCCGCATTCGGTGATCGACAACCTCAACTCGCGCGTCAACGCGTGGTGGGTGATGGTGGCGGTGATCGGCATTGCCTTCGCCTTCGGCAAGGGCGGCGTGATCGTGCTGTTCTACCTGATCTCGTTCTACGCGCTGCGCGAGTTCATCAGCCTGGCCTACACGCGGCGCGGCGACCACGGAGCGATCGCGCTGGCCTTCTTCGTTGCGCTGCCGGGGCAGTACTTCCTGATCTGGATCGACTGGTACGGGCTGTACGCCATCTACATTCCGGTTTATGCCTTCCTGCTGCTGCCCATTCTTGCGGCGATGGGCGGCGACACGCAGCGCTTCCTGGAGCGCACATCGAAGATCCAGTGGGGGCTGATGGTGTGCGTGTTCTGCATCAGCCACGTGCCCGCGCTGCTCACGCTGCAGATACCGGGCTTCGAGGGCCGCAACCTGCTGCTGATCGCGTTCCTCGTGATCGTGGTGCAGGGCAGCGACGTGCTGCAGTACGTGTGGGGCAAGCTCTTCGGCAAGCGCAAGGTGGCGCCCGAGCTGTCGCCCTCCAAGACCTGGGAAGGCCTGGTCGGCGGTGTGGCGAGCGCCACCGCGCTGGGCGCGGCGCTGTACTGGGCCACGCCGTTCAACCCGTGGCAGGCGGCGCTGATGGCGCTCATCATCTGTTTGATGGGCTTCTTCGGTGGCCTCGTGATGTCGGCCATCAAGCGCGACCGCGGCGTGAAGGACTGGGGTTCGATGATCGAGGGCCACGGCGGCATGCTCGACCGGCTCGACTCGGTGGTCTTCGCGGCGCCGATCTACTTTCACGCGCTGCGCTACTGGTGGGTGCCGTGAGCAAGGCGGAAGAGCGCGTTGCGCACGACACGCCCGTGGAGTGCACCAATGCCGCCTCGTGGGCGCGCTGGCTCAAGCGGCACCATGCCACCGCCGCCGGCGTGTGGCTGCGCATCGCGAAGAAAGACAGCGGCCTCGCTTCCATCGACCACCCCACCGCACTGGAAGAAGCGCTGTGCTGGGGCTGGATCGACGGCCAGCGCAAGAGCGAGGACGCGCAGTACTTCCTGCAGCGCTTCACGCCGCGCACCAGGCGCAGCATCTGGTCGCAGATCAACCGCGCCAAGGTGCTGAAGCTCATCGAGGAAGGCCGCATGCAGCCGGCCGGCCATGCCGAGATCGAGCGCGCGAAGGCCGACGGCCGCTGGGACGCGGCCTATGAGGGCGTCAGCGCGGCGACGGTGCCACCCGACCTGCAGGCTGCGCTCGATGCGAACAAGAAGGCCGCGAAGTTCTTCGCCACGCTCGATTCGCGAAACCGCTTCGCGGTGCTGTTCCGCACGCAGGGCGCGAAGAAGCCCGAGACGCGGGCGCGGCGCATTGCGCAGTTCGTGGAGATGCTGGCGAAGGGCGAGAAGATCCATCCCTGAGTGTTTTGGCGCGTGCTTGATTCAGGGGGCGTGCGAATGACACCGGGTACTCCCCTCCGCGAATGTCATTCGCACACGAGCGCTCTGCTTGTGCCGGGGCGGTTCGACCGCAGCGTCCATCGCTCACGCCGATGGGGTGCCTTGCGCAGCGAAATAAAGGAGGAGGCCGCAGGCCGGGGGACATTCGCGGAGCAAGGTACCCCGTCGGCGTGAGCGCGCCCTGAATCACGCTCACTTAGCCAGCGACTTCAGCGCCAGCTTGATCCCTTCGCTCACAGTCGCATCCTTCGGCAGCGCCTTGAGCGCGAGCGCAGCCTCCTTGTCGCTGTACCCGAGCGCGACCAGCGCCTGGAGGATATCGGCCTGCGCGTCCGATGCCGCATGCGCCGGCAGGCCGATGTCGGCGCCGAGCTTGCCCTTGAGTTCCAGCAGCAGCCGCTCGGCGGTCTTCTTGCCGATGCCCGGTATCTTCACGAGCCGGCCCAGCTCCTGCGTCGTGATCGCTTGCGACAGCTCGCCCACGCTCATGCCCGAAAGCAGGCCCAGGGCCGTGCGCGGTCCCACGCCGGTGATCTTGATGAGCTGGCGAAAAGCCGCGCGCTCCTCGGCCGTGCCGAAGCCGTAGAGAATCTGCGCGTCCTCGCGCACGACGAAGTGCGTGAGCAGCGACACGCGCTCGCCGGTGCCAGGGAGGTTGTAGAACGTGCTCATCGGCACGTCGACCTCGTAGCCGACGCCGTTGCAGTCCACCACCACCTGCGGCGGATTGCGCTCAGCGAGCGTGCCGGTCAGTTTGCCTATCATGGGTGCCCTTTTTCCTTGAAATGTCCGGCGTGATTCTGCGACACACCTTTACCCCACTGAACAACTCGCGCCTCGGCCACCTGTGCGGACCTCTGGACGCGCACCTGCGCCGCATCGAGGAAGCGCTGGGCGTGAAGATCGCGCACCGCCACGAACAGTTCAAGGTCGACGGCCCCAAGGCCTCCGCGCAGCGCGCAATGGACGTGCTGCAGGCGCTGTACGAAATCGCCCAGCGCGTCATCGATCCGGCCGTGGTGCAGCTCACGCTGGCCGGCGACGGCTCGATGCTCGACGGCGACGACGACCTCGCGATGCTCGTCACCCGCCGCACCGACCTGCGCGCGCGCACGCCCACGCAGGCGCAGTACCTCGACAACATCGCGAAGCACGACATCACCTTTGGCATCGGCCCTGCGGGCACGGGCAAGACGTATCTCGCGGTGGCCTGTGCGGTCGATGCGCTGGAGCGCGCCGCCGTGCAGCGCATCGTGCTGACGCGGCCCGCGGTGGAAGCGGGCGAGCGGCTCGGCTTCCTGCCGGGCGACTTGACGCAGAAGGTCGACCCCTACCTGCGCCCGCTGTACGACGCGCTCTACGACCTCATGGGCTACGAGAAGGTGCAGAAGGCCTTCGAGCGCAACGCCCTCGAAATCGCCCCGCTGGCCTTCATGCGGGGGCGCACGCTGAACAACGCCTTCGTGATCCTCGACGAGGCGCAGAACACCACGGTCGAGCAGATGAAGATGTTCCTCACGCGCATCGGCTTCGGTGCGAAGGCGGTGGTGACGGGCGACGTGAGCCAGATCGATCTGCCCAAGCAGCAGCTGAGCGGCCTGATCGACGCCGAGCGCGTGCTGCGGCGCGTGAACGGCATCGCGATCACGCATTTCACGAGTGCCGACGTGGTGCGGCATCCGCTGGTGGCGAAGATCGTCGACGCCTACGACGGCCAGCGCAAGCGCGCGGGAGGCCACTGAGATGGCCGCCTCCAGGCTCCCCGCGCTTTCTCTCTCGCTGCAGTTCGGGCGCTTCAAGGGCGTGGAGCGCCACCGCGCCGCGCTGCCGCGCCACAGCGTGACGCGCTGGATCCGCCACGCGCTCGACATCGACGGCGAGATCACCGTGCGCATCGTCGATGCCGACGAGGGCCAGCGCCTGAACCGCGAGTTCCGCGGCAAGGACTACGCGACCAACGTGCTGACCTTCGACTACGCGCAAAGCCCGCTGGTGATGGCCGACCTCGTGCTGTGCGCGCCGGTGGTGGCGCGCGAGGCGAAGGAAAACCGCAAGACGCTCGCCGACCACTACGCGCACCTGCTGGTGCACGGCACGCTGCATGCGCAGGGCTGGGACCACGAAACCAGCGAGGCCGACGCCGACGAGATGGAAGCCTACGAGATCGAGATCCTCGCGGGGCTGGGCATCCGCAGCCCTTACGGCAAATAGCGCCCGCTACGCCGCCATCTGCAGCGGGATGGTGACGGGCCCGTCGTTCAGCAGGTGCACCTGCATGTCGGCGCCAAACTCGCCGGTGGCCACCACCGGATGCACGGCGCGCGCCTGCGCCACGAAGTACTCGTAGAGCCGGCGGCCCTCGTCGGGCGGCGCGGCCTGCGTGAAGCTGGGGCGGTTGCCGCCGCTGGCGTCGGCCGCCAGCGTGAACTGGCTCACCACCAGCAGGCCGCCGCCGATGTCCTGCACGCTGAGGTTCATCTTGCCGGCCTCGTCGGAAAAGATGCGCAGCTTGAGGATCTTGGCGAGCATGCGGTCGGCCAGCGCATCGGTGTCGCCGCGCTCGGCGCAGAGCAGCACGAGCAGGCCCGCGCCGATGGCGCCGACAGTGCTGCCGGCAATGTCGACGCGCGCATTCGCCACGCGTTGAAGAACAGCTTTCATAGGGGGTGATGTTCGCCTGCCTGGGTGGCGCGGGCTTCCATGGTCAGGGGCAGGAGCTGGATCGTGACGCGCAGGCCGGGCACCGCGTCCATCAGGGCCTGCTCCAGTTCGTCGCGCATGCTGGCGGCGTGCTGCAGGGTCCAGTGGCCCGGCACGTGCATGTGCAGGTCAGCGAAGCGGCGCTGGCCGGCGCTGCGCGTCACCATGTCGTCGAAGCGCAGCCGCGTGCCTTCGGGCATGCGGGCGGCAAAGGCGTCGAGCGTGGCGCGCACGGTGGCGAGGGTCTCGGCATCGAGAGCTTCATCCATCAGGCCCTGCGACGAGCGCCACACCAGCTTGACGCCCTCGCGCACGATGTTGAGCGCCACGCCGATGGCCAGCACCGGGTCGAGCCAGAGCCAGCCGCTGAACTGCACGCAGACGATGCCGACGACCACCGCGGCGGAAGTCCACACGTCGGTCATCAGGTGGCGGCCGTCGGCCTCCAGCGCGATCGAGCGATGCGTGCGGGCCGCGCGGAACAGCAGGAAGGCCAGGCCGGCGTTGAAGCCCGAACTGACCACCGACAGCGCCAGGCCCCAGCCCAGTTGCTCGAGCGGTTGCGGCGACAGCAGGCGCTGCACCGAGACCCAGAGGATCGCGATGGCCGCGCCCACGATCAGGATGCCCTCGAAGCCCGAGGAGAAGTACTCGGCCTTGTGATGGCCGTAGGGATGGTCGTCGTCGGCCGGCCGCTCGGCGATGGTCACCATGGCGAGCGCGAACATGGCGCTCGCCAGGTTCACGAAGGACTCCATCGCGTCGGAGATCAGGCCCATCGAGTTCGTCACGTAACCCGCCAGGCCCTTGAGCACGATCGTGATCAAGGCCACGGCAACAGACACGCGCAGCAGCGCCTTTGGGGTAAACGTCATGCAAAAACCATGGGAAATTGGGCAATAGGCCACATGAAAAGCGGTAAAAGGCCGCAAGAGCCGCCTGAATTATCGGCCTCGTGTCTTCGTGTAACCCCTTCGCATTAACATTTGTGACCGTTGCGGAACACCGTTTCGCAGAGAGCCCCTGATGATGAAAAAATTCGTGACCGCCTTGAGCGGCCTGGCCATTGTGGGCTCGGCCGCTCTGGCCCAAGCCCAGACTCCTTCGACCGCCCCGGTGGCGGCGCCCCCCGCCTTGCCCGCGGTGGCGCCTGCCGCCCCGCCCGCAGCAGCCGCGCCGGCCAAGGCCGATCCCCCGGCGGGCTTTGTGAAATCCGTGCGCGGCAACGTGCAACTGCTCAATGGCGCCGGCGCCACGCGCCCCGCCAGCCCCGGCGATGCGCTGGGCGCCGTGGACCGCATCGTGACCGGCCCCGATTCGTCGGCCTCCGTGGTGCTGCGCGACGACACGACGCTGGTGGTCGGCCCCTCGTCGCGGCTCGACCTGAAGGAATTCCACTTCGACGGCACGACGTACGAGGGCGGCATGCTGGTCTCGCTGCTGCGCGGCTCCATGCGCATGATCACGGGCCTGATCGGCAAGACCAACCCCGACGCGGTCCGGGTCGAAACGCAGACGGCCACCATCGGCATTCGCGGCACCGACTTCATCGTGCAAGCCGACGGCAAGCCATGAGCATCTCGTCCAAGTCTCTTTCCCCCTCCCTCTTCATCGCCACGCTGGCAGCCGCGCTGCTGGCAGGCTGCTCGACGCCGGGCACGCGGGTGGTGCTGCTGCCGCAGGCCGACGGCAAGCCATCGGCGGTGGTGGTGCGCGCCAAGGATGGCGAAGAAGTGCTCTCCAAGCCCTACCAGCGCGCCACGGCCGCAGTGGGCGCGAGCGGCGCCCCGGCGGTCGACCAGGTCGATCCGGCCAAGGTGCAGGCCGAAAACAAGCCGCTGTTCGACATGCGCCCGCCCCCGCCGCAGCGCTATACGGTGTATTTCGATATCGGCGGCACCACACTGACCCCGGCGTCGCAGCAGATCATGACCGAGGCATTGGCCGCGGCCCTGGCACGCAGCGGCGGCGACATCGTGGTCACGGGCCACACCGACACCAAGGGCAGCGGCGAGCAGAACGACCAGCTGTCGCACCGCCGCGCGCAGGAAGTGGTCCAGCTCTTCGTGGAGCGCCAGTTCCCGGCCAATCGCATCGAGGCCGTGGGCCGCGGCGAGCGCGACTTGGCCATTCCCACCGCCGACGAGGTGGACGAGCCGCGCAACCGGCGCGTCACCATCGAGGTGCGCTGAGCGGCGCTCAGCTCAAGGTCACGCGGGCGAACTTGCGCTTGCCGACCTGAACCACGTAGCTGCCCGCGGGCAGCTTCAGGGCCTTGTCGCTGACCACGGCCGAATCGATCCGCACGCCGCCGCCGTCGATCAGGCGGCTGCCTTCCGAAGCCGAAGAAGCGAGGTTCGCCTGCTTGAGCAACTGGGCAATGCCCAGCGGAGCACCCGACAGCGCCACATCGGGAATCTCGTCCGGCACGCCGCCCTTGCTGCGGTTGATGAAGTCCTGCTCGGCCGCGTCCGCCGCCGCCGTGCTGTGGAAGCGCGCGGTGATTTCCTTGGCCAGGGCGACCTTGGCGTCCTTCGGGTTGCGGCCGCCCTCGATCTCGGCCTTGAGCGCTGCGATCTGCTCCAGCGACTGAAAGCTCAGCAGCGTGTACCAGCGCCACATCAGGTCGTCGGAGATCGACAGCACCTTGGCGAACATGGTGTTGGCGTCCTCGCTGATACCGATGTAGTTGTTCTTGCTCTTGGACATCTTTTCGACGCCATCGAGCCCCTCGAGCAGAGGCATAGTGAGTATGCACTGCGGTTCTTGCCCGTATTCCTGCTGGAGATGCCGGCCGACGAGCAGGTTGAACTTCTGATCGGTGCCGCCCAGCTCGAGGTCGCTCTTCAACGCGACCGAGTCGTAGCCCTGCATCAGCGGATAGAGAAATTCGTGCACCGAGATCGACTGGCCGCTCTTGAAGCGCTTGCTGAAATCGTCACGCTCCATCATCCGGGCGACCGTGTACTTGGCGGCGAGCTGGATCATGCCGCGGGCGCCCAGGGGGTCGCTCCATTCGGAGTTGTAGCGGATCTCGGTCTTTTCGGGGTCCAGCACCAGGCTGGCCTGCTTGTAATAGGTCTGGGCGTTGGCCTCGATCTGCTCGCGGGTGAGCGGCGGGCGGGTGCTGTTGCGCCCGGAAGGGTCGCCGATGGTGGTGGTGAAGTCGCCGATCAGGAAGATCACCCGGTGCCCCAGGTCCTGCAACTGGCGCATCTTGTTGAGCACCACGGTATGGCCGATGTGAATGTCCGGCGCGGTCGGGTCCAGGCCCAGCTTGATGCGCAGCGGCGTCCCGGTGGCCTCCGAACGCTGCAGCTTGCGTACCCATTCGTCCTGCGGGAGCAGCTCGTCAGCGCCCCGGAGGGATATTTCGAGCGCGCGTCCTACACTATTTGAGAGGGCTGTGGATGTAACAGATTCGGCGTTCATGGGCTTTTTTAGCTGACTTTGGGGGTGCCGAAGCTATACTCAGCCCGACTTGTCAAGCGCCGAATTCTAAGCGGCGCTTTTTTCCGCACCGTCTGCTGCCGCCCTGAACGTACTGGGCCTTGCAGGGCGGATTTGCAGAACCTGAGCTGGAATTCAAAGTTTGATCAACGGCATCCTTGCCGCCGAGGAGCTTCTCGCTTCTCGCGTGGCCTATACATTCCGAACGTATCCCAAGCAGATCACCGCGGTCATTGCGGCGGCGCTGCTGAGCGCCGGCACGCTTGCGGTCGCATCGCTGGGCCCTGACGCCTCCGACCTCCCGGTCCACCAGATTCTCGAAGCAACGGCGCCGATGTCGTTCGCCGACCAGAGCGAATCGCTGGAAAACTTCAGCTTCACCCTGTTCCGCACCGACGTCACGCGTTCGAGCGACACGGCCGAAGCGCTGATGAAGCGCCTGGGCATCTCCGACCCGGCCGCCACCGCCTTCGTGCGCGGCAGCGTCGAAGCCCGCAACGCGCTGTTCTCGCGCGCCGGCCGCAGCGTGACGGCAGAGGCCACGCAGGAAAACCAGCTCAAGAAGCTCAGCGCCCGCTGGATCCCCGACGGCGACGGCGGCTTCAAGCGCTTCGTCATCGAACGCACGCCCACCGGCTTTGCCGGCGTGACCGAGCGCGACACGCTCACGCCGGGCACCCGCCTGGCGAGCGGCACCATCCGCACTTCGCTGTTCGCAGCCACCGACGACTCGCGCATTCCCGACGCGGTGGCGAGCCAGCTGGCCGACATCTTCGCGGGCGACGTCGACGTGCGCGCCCTGCGCAAGGGCGACCGCTTCGCCGTGGTGTACGAAACCTTCGAAGCCGACGGGCAGGCGATGCGCAGCGGCCGCGTGCTGTCGGCCGAATTCGAGAACAACGGCAAAATCCACCAGGCCGTCTGGTTCCAGCCTCCGGGCGCAGGCCAGAAGGGCAGCTACTACCGCCCGAACGGCGACAGCCTGCGCAAGGCCTACTTGGCGACGCCGGTCGAGTTTTCGCGCGTGTCCAGCGGTTTCGCGATGCGCATGCATCCGATCCTGAACAGCTGGCGCCAGCACAACGGCGTCGACTATGCGGCGCCCACGGGCACCTCGGTGCGCTCGGTCGGCGACGGCACGGTTGATTTCGCGGGCACGCAGAACGGCTACGGCAACATCGTCATCATCAATCACCGCAACAACCAGCAGACGGCCTACGCGCACCTGAGCCGCATCGACGTCAAGGCCGGCCAGGCAGTGAGCCAGGGCCAGACGGTTGGCGCGGTGGGCTCAACCGGCTGGGCCACCGGCCCGCACCTGCACTTCGAATTCCGCGTGGGCGGCGTCTACCAAGACCCGGCATCCATCGCACAGGAAGGCGGTGCGCCGATCACTGCGGCGCTGCGTCCGGCCTTCGAACGCATCGCCGTGGGCGCGCGCACCGAGCTGGCAGCTGCCTTCTCGGTCATCCAGGCCAGCGCCGACTGATTCCGCCGCGGCAGGCAGCCTCTCTCAAGACCTGATCCAGGGATGGCCGCCGAACTCTTCATCGGCCTGATGTCGGGCACCTCGCTCGATGGCGTCGACGGTGTGCTGGCCGACTTTTCCGGCGGCCGCATCGCGGTGCGGGCCTATGCCACGGCGCAATTTCCCGTGGCCCTGCGCGCCGAACTGCTCGCGCTGAACACGCCCGGCGACAACGAACTGCACCGTGCGGCACTGGCGGGCAACGGGCTGGCCCGGGCGTACGCCGGCGTCGTCGCCCAGTTGCTGGCGGACAGCGGCACCGATGCCAGCGCCGTCGCCGCCATCGGCGCGCACGGCCAGACAGTGCGCCACCGGCCGCTCGAGTTCGACGAGGTCGGCTACACCCTGCAGATCAACAACCCCTCGCTGCTGGCCGAGTTGGCCGGCATCGACGTGGTCGGCGATTTCCGCAGCCGCGACCTCGCGGCCGGCGGCCAGGGCGCGCCGCTGGTGCCGGCCTTCCACCATGCGCTGTTCGCACGGGCTGACGAGACGGTCGCGGTGCTGAACATCGGCGGCATCTCCAACCTGAGCCTGCTGCCGGCCACCAATGCGGCCAGCGGCGTCAGCGTGCTCGGCTTCGACTGTGGTCCGGGCAATGCGCTGATGGACCATTGGTGCCAGACCCACCAGGGCCAGCCCTTCGATCGTGGCGGCCAATGGGCTGCCAGCGGACAGGTGCTGCCTGATCTATTGGCGCAAATGCTGGCGGACCCGTACTTCGCCAAGCCCCCCCCGAAAAGCACCGGGCGCGACCTGTTCAATCCGACCTGGCTGGCCGCGCAGCTGGGCACGGTGGCGATGGCGCCTGCCGATGTGCAGGCGACATTGGCCGAACTGACCGCTCGTGCCTGCGCAGCAGATGTAAGCAGCTATGGAAAAGATAGCGAGCTGCTGATCGTCTGCGGAGGCGGCGCCCTCAACGACCACCTGCTGGACCGCCTGCGCGCGTTGCTGCCCCGCGTCGACGTGGCGGCCTCGACCGAACACGGCCTGCCGCCCCAGCAGGTCGAGGCGGCGGCATTTGCATGGCTGGCCCGCGCCACCATCCGGCGAGAGGCGGGCAACCTGGCCAGCGTCACCGGCGCCCGCGGGCCGCGGGTGCTCGGCGCGATCTACCCCGCCTGAAACGGATCAGCCCTGGCCGGAAACCTCCGGCTGCGCGGGGCGTGTCGCGCGCACTTCCGAGGGCAGATGCCAGAAGATCAGCGCAGAAGCCACCGTGATCAGCCCCATGCTCGCGAAAGTGGCGTGAAAAGCATCCAGCGTGTGCGCCGGCGTCTCGGTGCCGAAAATGCCGTTATAGCCCGTTAGCACGGCGCCCGCGGCGGCAACGCCCAGGCTCATCGCGAGCATCTGCACCATCGACAGCAGGCTGTTGCCGCTGCTGGCCATGCTGCCATCCAGGTCCTTCAGCGTGATCGTGTTCATCGCGGTGAACTGCAGCGAATTGACCGCTCCGAAAGCCAGCAGCTGCAGCACATGCAACGCCATCGGCTGGCCCGGCGCCGTCAGCCCGAAGCTGGCCATCGTGCAGCCCACGAGGATGGTGTTGGCAACCAGCACCTTGCGGTAGCCGTGGCGCGTGATCAGCGGCGTGGCGAAGCGCTTCATGGCCATGCCCGCCAGCGCGATCGGCAGCATCATCAGACCGGCGCGCACCGGCGAATAGCCCATCGACACCTGCAGCAGCAGCGGCACCAGGAAGGGCATGCAACTGCTGCCCAGCCGCGAGAACAGGTTGCCGATCAGGCCGATGCTGAGCGTCGGCACATGGAAAAGCGATGGCGCGAACAGCGGCTCGGGCGTGCGCGCGGCGCGCAGCCAATAGGCGACGATGCTGGCGAAACCGAAGATCAGCACGACCAGCACGCCGCCCTGGTGCAGGCCCGCGCCGTCGAGCGAGAGCGAAATCGCCACCATGCCGAAGGCCAGCATCGCGTAGCCAATGCTGTCGAAGCGCTTCTGCACGGCACCGCGCAGGTCGGGCATGTACTTGAGCGTGGCAATGCAGCCCAGCAGCCCCACGGGCACGTTGATCAGGAAGATCCAGTGCCACGAGGCGTACTGCACCAGCCATCCGCCCAGCGTGGGGCCCAGCAAAGGCCCTATGAGCCCCGGGATGGCGACAAAGCTCATCGCCTGCAGGAACTCCCCGCGCGGCACGGTGCGCAGCAGCGCCAGGCGCCCCACAGGCAGCAGCAGCGCGCCGCCCAGGCCCTGCACCACCCGCGCGGCCACCAGCTGGCCCAGCCCGTGCGAGAGCGCGCACAGCACCGATCCGGCGGCAAACAGCACGATGGCCGAGAAGAAGACACGCCGGGTGCCGAAGCGGTCGGCGATCCAGCCCGAGGCGGGAATCAGCATCGCCATGGTGAGCGCATAGGCCACCACCACCGACTGCATGCGCAACGGACTCTCGCCGAGGCTCGCGGCCATCGACGGCAGCGCCGTGTTGATGATGGTGGCGTCGAGCGTCTGCATGAAGAAGCCGACGGCGACGAGCCACAGCAGGCTCTTGCGAACGGGATCGGCGGCGGTTTCTGCCTCGGGTGTCATGGGAGGAATGGCAATCGGAAAAACGAACGGGCAGCAAAAAGCCGCCCGGAGGCGGCTTTCAGAGGGGCCGGGTCAGCAGCATCCAGGCATCAGGCCGAGAAGCTCGATCCGCAGCCGCAGGTGCTGGTGGCGTTCGGGTTCTTGATCACGAACTGGGCGCCCTGCAGGTCTTCCTTGTAGTCGATCTCGGCGCCGACCAGGTACTGGTAGCTCATGGCGTCGATCAGCAGTGACACACCGTTCTTGGTCATGGTGGTGTCGTCTTCGTTGGTGATTTCATCGAAGGTGAAACCGTACTGGAAGCCGGAGCAGCCGCCACCCTGCACGAACACGCGCAGCTTCAGGTCGGGATTGCCTTCCTCGGCGATCAGGTCGGCGACCTTGGCGGCCGCGCTGTCGGTGAAGACGATCGGCTCGGGCATCTGGGTCTGGATGTTTTCGGCAACGGCGCTCATGGGGTGATAACTCCTAGGGGGCCGGACATGCGGCCAATGAAACGAATGCTACTGCAATGCCGCATTTCCGGCAGGCGGGGTACGGCGTGCACCCCAATGCAAGTGGGGTTGGAGCCCCTTGCACCAAGAGGGCCTCCAATGAAAAAGCCGCCCGAAGGCGGCTTTTTGTTCGCAGTGAACAGATCAGCGCTTGCTGAACTGCTTGCGGCGACGGGCGGAGTGCAGACCGACCTTCTTACGCTCGACTTCACGCGCATCGCGCGTCACGAAGCCGGCTTGGCTCAGCACGGGCTTGAGCGTCGCGTCGTAGTCGATCAGGGCACGGGTGATGCCGTGGCGCGTGGCGCCGGCTTGACCCGATTCGCCGCCACCATTCACGTTGACCATCACGTCGAAAGCTTCGAGGTTGTTGGTCAGCGCCAGGGGCTGCTTGGCGATCATGATCGAGGTTTCGCGGCCGAAGAACTCTTGGATGTCCTTGCCGTTGACCGTGATCTTGCCGGTGCCTTTTTTCAGAAACACGCGGGCGACGCTCGATTTGCGACGGCCGGTGCCATTGTTCCATTCACCAATCATTCTCAAGGCTCCTTACAGTTCCAGCACTTTGGGCTGTTGGGCGGTATGCGGGTGCTCAGCGCCACCGTACACCTTGAGTTTCTTGATCATCGCGTAACCGAGCGGGCCCTTGGGCAGCATGCCCTTGACAGCCTTTTCCAGGGCGCGGCCCGGGTGCTTGTTCTGCATGTCGCGGAAGTTCGTCGCGGTAATACCGCCCGGGTAACCCGAGTGACGGTAGTACACCTTGTCGATCGACTTGGCGCCGGTGACGCGCAGTTGCGCGGCGTTGATGATGACGATGAAGTCACCGGTATCGACGTGAGGCGTGTAAATGGCCTTGTGTTTGCCGCGCAAACGGAGAGCAACTTCGCTGGCTACTCGTCCGAGGACCTTGTCGGTCGCGTCAATCACAAACCACTCGTGCGTCACGTCAGCGGGCTTGGCGCTGAACGTTTTGGTCATGAGTTTTCTCTTGAAAAGAGGGTTTGGCGGGCCCTTTTCCACGGTCGGCGTTCCTCTGGTGGGAATCTCTTAGGTGGGGTTAACGTCCTCGCCGCGGGGCCACAAAAACGCTGCGAAGCCCGCGATTATATAAAGAATGGCCCTGTGCTGGCAAATTCGCATATGCGGGGCCCAACACCGTTACCATCCTCCCCCTATGTTCAGTTACCGCCACGCCTTCCATGCCGGCAACCACGCCGACGTGCTCAAGCACACGGTGCTGATTGCCACGCTCGACCATCTGCTTGAAAAAGAGGCCGCCCTGACGGTCGTCGACACCCACGCCGGCGCGGGCCTGTACCGGCTCGACGGCGACTACGCCGGCACCAGCGGCGAAGCGGCCGATGGCATCTTGCGGCTTCTTTCGGGCAAGAAAACGCCCAATGCGCCAGCCCCTGCCGCGAAGTCCGCTACCAAAAAAGTAGCGCCAGAAGCCGAAATTCCAGTCGCCGACGCCATTGCGCGCTACCTGGAAGTGATTCACGACTTCAACCCCAACGGCGGCGCGCGCGTCTATCCCGGCTCTCCATTCATCGTGCAGCACCTGCTGCGCGACCACGACAAGCTCAAGCTGTTCGAGCTGCACCCGACCGACGGCCGCGCGCTCAGCGCCAACATCGCCCAGCTCGAGGCCGGTCGCCAGATCGCCGTGTTGAACGAAGACGGCTTCGGCAGCGCCACCAAGTTCCTGCCGCCGCCCTCACGCCGCGCGCTGGTGCTGATGGACCCGAGCTACGAGATGAAGACAGACTACGGCCGCGTGCTCGACTTCGCGGCCGAGGCGCTCAAGCGTTTCGCCACCGGCACCTACGCGGTCTGGTACCCGATCATTCCGCGCCCCGAGGCGCACGACCTGCCGCGCCGGCTCAAGACCATGGCGACGAAAGCCGGCAAGTCCTGGCTGCACGCCACGCTGACGGTCAAGTCCAGCAAGATCACCACTGACGCATCGGGCGAAACGCACCGGCCGGGCCTGCCGGCCAGCGGCATGTTCCTGATCAATCCGCCGTACACGCTGAAGCCGCTGCTGGCGGCCGCGCTGCCGCAGTTGGCGGAGCGCCTGGCGCAAGACCGGCACGCCGCCTTCTCGCTCGATTCGGGCGGCTGAGCCTTCCGGCCCTTATTTCTTGCGGCGGGGCGGCACGACCGCCTTGCGGCGGGCGGGCGCCGGCGACCGGGTCCGTTGCGGCGCAGCCGGTACTGTTGCGGACGCCAGCGCATCGCCCGCCTCCACCGGCAATCCACCGCAACGCATCCCCTCGCGATCGACGACCGTCAACGCCACCTGCTTGATGCCCATGCTCGTCAGGCCGATGCGGTCAGCCGCCGCGCGGCTCAGGTCGATCACGCGACCCGCCGCGTACGGCCCGCGGTCGTTGATGCGCACCAGCACCTCGCTGCCGTTGACGAGGCTGCGCACGCACACGCGCGTGTTGAAGGGCAGGGTCTTGTGGGCCGCCGTCATGGCTGCCATGTCGAAGCGCTCGCCGTTGGCGGTCTTGCGCTGGTGGAATTGAATGCCGTACCAGGAAGCACCGCCGCGCTCGAAGACTTCCCGCGCCCCCTCATCGCCCGGGATGCCGTCGTCCGGCGGCAGTTCGCCCGTGCCGGACACCGCAAGGTCATAGCGCACCGACGGCACGCTCGAACGCGCTGCCGCGCCCGGCGGCACCGCGATGGCGCGAGGCAAGGGCCTCAGCTTCGCCGTCGCCCCGCCTTCGGCGTCCGTCGCCGGCGGCACGGCACAACCCGCGAGAACGCAGGTCGCAGCAGCGAGGGCTGCGCGAAGTCCCGCGCCCCCTCTCAATCGAGGCGCTCCAGCACAGCCAGCGTGGCCGCCGACTGGTTCATCGTGTAGAAGTGCAGCGCTGGCGCGCCACCTTCCTGCAGACGCGCGCACAGGTCGGTGACCACGTCGAGGCCGAAGGCCTTGATCGACGCCGTGTCGTCGCCGAAGCCCTGCAGCCGCAGGCGGACCCAGCGCGGAATCTCGGCGCCGCAGGCGTCGGAAAAGCGCATGAGCTGCGTCGAGCTCGTGATCGGCATGATGCCCGGCACGATCGGCGTGTCGAGCCCCAGCTTGCGCACGTCGTCGACGAAGCGGAAGTAGGCTTCGGGGCTGAAGAAGTACTGCGTGATCGCCGAGTCGGCGCCTGCCTTCACCTTGGCGGCAAAGGCCTGCAGATCGGCTTCGGGCGAGCGGGCCTGCGGATGGATCTCGGGGTAACAGGCCACCTCGATGTGGAAGTCGCTGCCCGTCTCTTCGCGGATGAAGGCAACGAGGTCGCTCGCATACAGGAACTCGCCGCCGATGCCGTAGCCGCTGGGCAGATCGCCGCGCAGGGCCACGAGGCGCTTTACGCCCATGTCCTTCAGTTCGGCGAGCTGCTCGCGCACCGTGGCGCGCGTGGCGCCAATGCACGAGAAGTGGCTCGCGGCGTCCACGCCTTCGGACAGGATCTCCTGCACCGCACCAAAGGTGCCCTGGTGCGTGGAGCCGCCCGCGCCGTATGTGACCGAGCAGAACTGCGGCTTGCGCGCATACAGCTGCTGGCGCGCGGCGCGCAGCTTGACCGCGCCTTCGGGCGTCTTGGTCGGGAAGAATTCGAAACTCAGCGGAAGGCGCACCTGCGTCTCCTTAGGAACCGTCGTTCGCGTCTTGAACAGCACGAACGGCGTGAATGAAAAACTCGCGATTGCCGTCGCCCCCGGCGATCGGGCTGTCGAACCATTGCAGCACCCGCAGGCCCAGCGCCTCGCAGGCATCGTGCAGGCGCTTCTCGACCACCGCGTACATCGACTCGTCGCGCACGATGCCGCCCTTGCCGACCTGGCCGGGCTGCAGCTCGAACTGCGGCTTGACGAGCATCAGCAGGCGGCCGTCGTCGGCCAGGAACTCGACGACAGCCGGCAGCACCAGCGTGAGCGAGATGAACGACAGGTCGCCGACGATCAGGTCGAAGCGCAGGTCGGATGGTTCCTCGCCCTCTTCCTGCAGGTCGTCGGCCGACAGCGCACGCGCATTGACGCCTTCGATGGCGACCACGCGTTCGTCCTCGCGCAGCTTCGCATGCAGCTGCCCGTGGCCGACATCCACGCCGACCACTTTCACGGCGCCGCGCTGCAGCAGGCAGTCGGTGAAACCGCCGGTCGACTGGCCCACGTCGAGGCACAGTTTGCCGGAGGGATCGACCCCGCTCACGGCGAGCGCACCTTCCAGCTTGAGCCCGCCGCGCGACACGTACCGGGCCTCGGCCGCATCGACCAGCTCGAGCTCGGCCGATTCGGGCACGTCGTCCTTGTTCTTGGCGACCGAGCGCCACGCGTCGCTGGTGCCCGCGTCGCGCCAGCGCAAGCCGCCGGCAATCAGCCGCACAGCCTGCGAACGCGACGCGGCCAGGCCGCGCTCTACCAACAGTTGATCGGCGCGCATGCGCTGTCGATCAGTAGCGGTACGTGTCCGGCTTGTACGGACCGCTCTTGCTCACGCCGATGTAGGCGGCTTGCGCGTCCGTCAGCTCGGTGAGCATCGCGCCGACCTTCTTCAGGTGCAGGCGCGCAACCTTCTCGTCGAGGTGCTTGGGCAGCACGTAGACCTTGCCGGCCTGGTAGGCATCGGGCTTGGTGAACAGCTCGATCTGGGCGATGGTCTGGTTGGCGAACGACGACGACATCACGAAGCTCGGGTGGCCCGTGCCGCAGCCCAGGTTCACGAGGCGGCCCTTGGCCAGCAGGATGATCTTCTTGCCGTCCGGGAAGGTGATGTGGTCGACCTGCGGCTTGATTTCTTCCCACTCGTACTTCTCGATCGACGCGACGTCGATCTCGTTGTCGAAGTGGCCGATGTTGCAGACGATGGCCTGGTCCTTCATCCTGACCATGGTGTCGTGCGTGATCACGTCCTTGTTGCCGGTGGTCGTCACGAAAATGTCGGCCTTGTCGGCGGCGTATTCCATGGTGACGACCTTGTAGCCTTCCATGGCGGCCTGCAGGGCGTTGATGGGATCGATCTCGGTCACCCACACCTGGGCGCTCAATGCGCGCAGTGCCTGGGCCGAGCCCTTGCCCACGTCGCCGTAGCCGGCCACGCAGGCCACCTTGCCGGCGATCATCACGTCGGTCGCGCGCTTGATGCCGTCGACCAGCGATTCGCGGCAGCCGTACAGGTTGTCGAACTTGCTCTTGGTGACCGAGTCGTTCACGTTGATGGCGCGGAACAGCAGCGTGCCCTTGGCCGACATTTCATTCAGGCGGTGCACGCCGGTGGTCGTCTCTTCGGTCACGCCAATGATCTCGGCCGACTTGCGGGTGTACCAGGTCGAATCGACAGCCAGCTTGGCCTTGATGGCAGCGAACAGGATGCGCTCTTCTTCGCTGGTCGGGTTGGCCAGTACGCCCAGGTCCTTCTCGGCGCGCTGGCCCAGATGCATGAGCAGCGTGGCGTCGCCGCCGTCGTCCAGGATCATGTTGGGGCCTTCGCCCTTCGAGCCCTTGGGGCCGAAATCGAAGATGGCGTGGGTGTAGTCCCAGTAGTCCTTCAGCGACTCGCCCTTGATCGCGAACACCGGCGTGCCGGCGGCGGCGATGGCCGCGGCGGCGTGGTCCTGCGTCGAGAAGATGTTGCACGAGGCCCAGCGAACGGTGGCGCCCAAGGCTTGCAGGGTTTCGATCAGCACGGCCGTCTGGATGGTCATGTGCAGCGAGCCCGTGATGCGCGCGCCCTTGAGCGCCTGGCCCTTGGAGAACTCTTCGCGGATGGCCATCAGGCCGGGCATTTCGGTTTCCGCGATCTTGATTTCCTTGCGGCCCCAGGCGGCGAGGGACAGGTCGGCAATCGCCTGGTCGGCGGTCGAAACGGGGGTGGGCTTGAGAACGGCGCTCATGGGAACTCCAACAAAACTGGTTTGAAAGATGCCACTGCCTACGGGGAAAGACTCACCGCGAAGAACAGCGGGTGAGCGTGGTTGCGATGTGGTCCGAGCCTCACGCCTGATGGCGCTGCAACGCTCCTCGGAACCGTGGATTGTAGACGGGGCGGCAGGGCGAGCCAATCGCCATGACACCCCACCCGCCGGCAGGCGCGTTTCGCCACGACCAAGGGAAATCCCGCAGGCGAAATTTCCGGGCGGGCACCCTCTGCGATGTCCGCCCGGCGTATCGTGGCACCGGTCCTTGTCACCCCTCACAGTTCACACGACACCAGGAGATAGCGCCCATGGCCACTGCCAAGAAAGCCGCCGCGAAGACCACTGCCAGCAGCAGCAACACCAAGGTGGCTCCCAATGCCGCCGAGATGCTCAACCCGCTGAAGAACCTCAAGGCCATGACCGACCGCCTGCAGGAACTCAATCTGACCGGTGGCGCGAGCAAGCTGCTCGAAAGCGGACAAAAGGACCTCCAGGCGCTGATGCAGGCGAATGAGAAGTCCTACCAGGGCCTGCAGACCGTGGTTCAGCGGCAGACGGAAATGATCAAGAGCGCCATCGCCGAGTGGCAAACGGCTGCCAAGGAAATGCCCGGCAAGGATGCCAAGGCCAACCTCGCCAAGCTCGACGAGCTCGGCCGCCAATCGTTCCAGCGCGCCATCGACGACATCAAGGAGTTGTCCAACCTTGCCGCCAAGTCGCAGGCGGACGCGTTCGAACTGGTGCGCCAGCGCATCCAGGCCAATGTGGACGAAGTAACCAAGATGCTTCAGCGCAAATAGAACCTCGGCGTAGTAATTATTTAGTTTTGGTTCTTTTTAGATAACGCCACCTGATCGGCAATCCACGCGCTGATTTGTGGCGAAATTTCGAATTTCCGTGCCATTTGCACGGCAGACACACGGCGAAATTTAAATAAAGGCCTGCCTTACCGGACAATTACGTGTCAATACGTAACGTCCAGGGAGGCAAGGTATGCGCGCAAGCGTCGGAATAAGTTTGAGCACGGTCATGTTGTCAGTTTTGCTGACCGCATGTGGAGGATCAGGCAGCGGCGGTGGATCCGCCCAACCCGCCGCGGTGTCGGGCACCGAAACGGCAGCCAAGAACACGGAGCCGAGCCCTTCCGCCAGCGCCGCCCCCGCACTGATCGAGTCGAGGGTGCAGACGCCGGAACTCGCGGCAACAGACGTCAGCCCTTTCAAGGATCGTCCCGTGGGGCGCGCCCCGACGCCACGGCATGTGGTCCTGCCGGCGCTTCCCCCAGAGAGCGCCGTTCCCCTGAAGTCGGCACCTGCGATCTTCGGCACTCCCACCAAGATCGGTGTTGCACGCCAGATCGCTGAAACTGCGACCGTCCAGGCGGTGTCCAGCATGATGAGCTGGACGCCTTCGGAACGTGGAGGCAAAGTGGCCGCTTTGCGATTCGCATCACCGAATGCGAAGGGTGTTCGCACCGGCCTGCGTGTCGATAGTCTTCCCCCAGGCACCATGGTGCGCTTCTACGGCGACGCGAGCCCAAAGATCTACGAGGTGTCCGCGCAGGAAATCCTCACGGTCATTCAGCGCAATCTCGACGCAGGCGATTCGAGCGACAACGCGCGCACCTATTGGTCACCCAACATGGGCGGAGAAGCCCTCACGGTCGAGATCGAGGTGCCGCCCAACGCCGTGCTCGAAGCGGTCAAGGTGGCGGTGCCCATGCTGTCGCATGTGTCCATCGACATCACCAAGCAGGCCTCGCTGGAGAAAGTGGGTGAAGCCGGCTCATGCAATCTGGACGTTACCTGCGCCTCCCAATACGACACCCTCAGCAAGTCGGTGGCGTTGATGCACTTCATCGATAGCGGGAGCAACTATGTATGCACCGGCACCTTGCTACGACCGCATGTCGACGGGCACGCCGTATTTCCTGAGCGCGAACCATTGCATTTCCAATCAGACGGTCGCATCGACTCTCTACACCTACTGGTCCTACAAGTCCGCCAGCTGCAACAGCACGCAGGTCAGTCCGGCGGCGGTCGCCATGACCTCCGGCGCCACGCTGCTCTATGCGGAGTCGACGACCGACACGTCCTTCATGCGGCTGAATTCACAACCGCCGGCCGGCGCACTGTTTGCCGGTTCCAGTCCCTTCGACCCCAGTTCCTTTGACAGCATTCAGGGCGTCTATGGCGTGCACCACCCTAAAGGTGATTTGCAGAAGTACAGTGAAGGCGACTATCTCGGAACCGCGGCTTGTGCAAATTCAAGCTGCTCTTCTTCAACAGGAAGCAACGCCAAGTTTCTGGCAGTGAGATGGAATCGGGGCGTGACCGAGGGCGGCAGCAGCGGCTCGGGGCTGTTCCGGAGACTCAATGGCAAAGACTATCTTGTCGGACAATTGTGGGGCGGAGCGTCCTCGTGCATCCAACCCACCGGGTACGACTTCTACGGGCGCTTCGATCTCCCCTTCAACACCGCGCTGCAGCGGTGGCTCAATGCGCCTTCCACGACGGTGCGTACGACCATCTACCGCTTCTACAACACCAGAACAGGTGCGCATTTCTATACCTCCAGCATGCCGGAGCGTGACCTCGTCATCACGACGCTGCGCGAGTACAACTACGAAGGCCCTGCCTTTTTCGCGTTTGGTGCTGCAGCAGCAGGCACCAGCCCGGTTTATAGGTTTTATAACACGCGCACCGGCGCGCACTTCTATACGATCAGCGAGCAGGAGCGCGCCAATGTGCAGGCCACCTTGCCCTGGTATTCGTACGAGGGCGTGGCCTGGTATGCCAACACCTCGCAGACCGGCGGTGCCACCCCGATGTTCCGGTTCTACCAAACGAAGGTCCAAACTCACTTCTACACAATCAACGCAAGCGAGCGGGACAGCATCCAACAAAATCTTCCGATATACACCTACGAGGGGATTGCGTATTTCAGTTGGACGAACCTCTGATCCACGTGGCGCCGCAGCTACGCGGCGCCACCAGATCGGGTGTTCGATCATGGAATTCACCGCCACGGATGAGGTTGAGCGGGGAATTTCCAGCACGGGCTCGACGCCGGCAAACCCACATCTGCGAAAATCGCGGGTTCCCTGGAGTTCCCGTGTCATCCCCCTTCCTCGCCGAAACCCGCCGCCGCCGCACCTTCGCGATCATTTCCCACCCTGACGCCGGCAAGACCACGCTGACCGAAAAGCTGCTGCTTTTCTCCGGCGCGATCCAGATCGCCGGCTCGGTGAAGGCGCGCAAGGCCTCGCGCCATGCGACCTCCGACTGGATGGAAATCGAAAAGCAGCGCGGCATCTCGGTGGCCTCGTCGGTCATGCAGATGCTGTACCGCGACCACGTCATCAACCTGCTCGACACGCCCGGCCACAAGGATTTCTCGGAAGACACCTACCGCGTGCTCACCGCCGTCGACTCGGCGCTGATGGTGATCGACGCGGCCAACGGCGTGGAAGCGCAGACGCGCCGGCTGATCGAGGTCTGCCGCCAACGCGACACGCCCATCATCACCTTCGTCAACAAGATGGACCGGGAAGTGCGCGAGCCGCTCGACATCCTCGACGAGGTGGAACGCGAACTCGGCATGCCCTGCGTGCCGATGACTTGGCCGGTCGGCCAGGGCAAGTCTTTCCGCGGGATCATGAACCTGCGCACGCAGACGATGACGGTGTTCGAGTCGGGCAGCGAACGGCTGCCGCACGACTTCGAGACCATTGCGCTGTCGGAGCGCGAAACGCTCACGAAGCGCTTCGGCGCCGATTTCGAATCCGCGATGGACAGCATGGAACTGGCCACCGGCGCCTCCCCCACCTGGGACCGCGAAGCCTTCCTGGCCGGCAAGCAGACGCCGGTGTTCTTCGGCTCCGGCGTGAACAACTTCGGCGTGATGGAAGTGCTCGACGCGCTGGTCGACCTCGCGCCCTCGCCACAGTCGCGCACCAGCACCACGTTGGTCAACCGACAGCCGGTGGTGAATGAGATCCAGCCCGAGGACAAGGACTTCGCGGGCGTGGTCTTCAAGGTACAGGCCAACATGGACGCCAACCACCGCGACCGCATCGCCTTCGTGCGCATGGCCTCGGGCAAGTACACGCCGGGCATGAAGCTCAAGGTGCAGCGCACCTCGAAGGAGCTGCGGCCCACCAGCGTCGTGACCTTCATGAGCCAGCGCCGCGAGGCGGTCGAAGAGGCCTACGCGGGCGACATCGTGGGCTTCACCACCCACGGCGGCGTGCAGCTGGGCGACACCATCACCGATGGCGCGAGCCTCCAGTTCACCGGCCTGCCCTTCTTCGCGCCCGAGCTGTTCATGACCGTGATCCTCAAGAACCCGCTGCGCACCAAGCAGTTGCAGCAGGGCCTGGCCCAGCTCGGCGAAGAAGGCGCGATCCAGGTGTTCCGCCCTGAAGTCGGTGGCCCGATGCTGCTGGGCGCGGTCGGTCAGCTGCAGTTCGAAGTGGTGCAGCACCGCCTGAAGGCCGAGTACGACGCCGACGTGCGGCTCGAAGGCTGCCAGTACACGGGCGCGCGCTGGATCACGGCCGACACGCCGGCAGAGCTGCGCGAATTCGTCAATGCCTACCCGGTGCGCATGGCCAAGGATGCGGCGGACACACTGGCCTTTTTGTGCACCTCGCCGTATGACGTGCGGCTGGCGCAGGAGCGATTTCCGAAGATCCACTTCCATCCGCTGCGGGAGCATGCGGGGCTGGCGCTGCAGAGCGCAGGTTGACGCCGCTAGCTGCCCGTCGACGCATAGTGGCGCAGCCCGATGCGCCATGCGCCGAAAGCCGCCGCGAGGAACGCGAACCCCGCGAGGGGTGACACCCAGCCCACCCACCCCGGCGCGCCCAGCGGATCGGGCTTGCCGAGGATCGCCAGCACCGGGTAATAAGCCACGCAGGCCAGCGGCACAATGAAGGTCAACACCCGGCGAAACCACTGCGCGTACAGCGCCAGCGGAAACTGCGCGGCCTGCACGCCGCCGTAGGTGAGCACGTTGGCGATCTCCAGGCTTTCCACGGTCCAGAACGACAGCGTGCCCTGCAGCACGAGGATGCCGAGGAACAGCGCCACGCCGCCGGCGAGCGCGAACAGCGCTGCGGCGACCGCGTCGGGCGTCCAGACCAGGCCGGTCTGCGCCGCGCCGAAGGTCAGCACCAGCACGCCTTGCAGCAGGCGCCCGAGACGGCTGATGCGGAAGTCGTGCCCCATGAGCTGCAGCGCCAGCGGACGCGGGCGCAGCAGCAGCCGGTCGAACGCGCCAGTGCGCAGGAACTCGGTGCCCAGCACATCGAAGCCGCGGCCCAGTGCGTCGGCGATGGCGAACATGCAGTTCACCAGTCCGTAGAACACCGCCACCTCGCCGAGGGTCCAGCCCTGCACTTCACCGAAGCGGCGGAACAGTGCCCACACGGCGACCACCTCGATGCCGGTCGCGAGGAATTGGCCCAGCGTTCGCATCAGCGCAGAGGCGGGGTAGCGCGCCTGGCCGCTTAGCGAGGCCGCGACGAGGCGGAGGAAGAGGCTTGGAGAGTTCATCTCAGCTCATCCTTCGCTCGACGCGTTCGGGGTGCGTTCGTTCGGGACGCGTGCACAGGCCACCGGGTACTCCCCTCCGCGAATGTCCCCCGCTTCGCTCCTCCTTTATTTCGCTGCGGGGAGCACCTGGTGCCCTGTGCACGAGGGCACGCTGCTGGTTCGCGGCCGATCGACAAGTGCTCTGAACGATCACGACGGCGGGTGCCTTGCGCAGCGAAATAAAGGAGGAGCGAAGCGGGGGACATTCGCGGAGCAAGATACCCGTCGGCGTGAGCGCCCCACGCCCCACACGCAACGCGACGAAAAGAAAAGCGAGGCTTCATCTAACCGCCCTGCACTTCCAGCTTGCGCATCGTGCGCCCCATGGCCACATGGCCCAGCCCGACCAGCGCCACGATCCAGAAGCATTGCAGGCCCAGGCCGACCAGCGCCTGCGGCCCGTTCATCAACCCGAAGTACAGCCGTGCGGGAATGTCGACCACGCCTGCGAACGGCTGCAGCAGCAGCGCGGTCTGCCATGCATCGGGCAGCAGTACCAGCGGAAGCAGGTTGCCGGAGAACACGATCACGACCGGCCCCGCCAGCGCGTTGATGCCGCGCTCGTTAAGTGCCGCCGCCGTCGCGATGTTGAGCAGCATCACCATCGAAGTCGACAGCAGCAGTGCGAGCACGGTCGACGCCAGGAATGCGACCGCGGCGGCAACGCTCGCCGGCGGTTGCCAGGCCCAATCGCCCAACCCGGCCAGCGGCAAGGCGATGGCCGCAAAGGCGGCCATCAGCGCCAGGCGCGGCAGCACGCGCGCCGCGAGCCAGCCCGCGCTGCGTACGAACCACAGCGCATAGGCATCGACCGGCCGCAATCGGTCGTAGGCCACCGCGCCGGTGCGCACGGCCTGCGCCACTTCCGGGTCGCCCAGCCACGGCAGCAGCGCGAGCAACCCCTGCGCAAGCCAGGTGTAGGTGACGGCCTGCGCGAGCGACATCGGCGCGCCGCCCATCGACGCACCGCCGTAGAACGCGGCGAGCACCATCACCTTGATCCCACCCCACCAGCACTGCGTCGCGAAGCCCGCGAGCGCGGCGGTGCGGTACTGCAGCATCTGCAGGAAGCGAGACGCGAAGGCGGCGATGTAGGGGCGCGCCAGTTCGCGCGAGGCCGTCACGCTTCGGCCGCTCCGTGCATCGCGTAGAAGCGCGCGATGACGGCCTCGATCGGCAGGCCTTCGAGGCGGATGTCCTCCACCGCGTGTTCGGCCGCGATGCGTGCGATCAGCGCAGGGGCCGTCGTCACCGCGGGATCGAAATCGAGCACCAGCGTCTGCCCGTCGCGCGAATGCACCTTGGCGCCGGCCAACTGTGCGGGCAGCTCGGCCTCCTGTGCAAAGTCGACCACCAGCCGGCGCTCGGCCATCACCTGCGCGCGCAGCGCCTCGACCGGGCTGTCGGCCAGCACGCGGCCGTGGCCGATGATGATCACGCGCCGCGCCAGCGCCTCGATGTCGTGCATGTCGTGCGTGGTCAGCAGCACGGTAGTGCCGCGCTCGCGGTTGGCGCGGCGCACGAAGTCACGCACGGCCAGCTTCGAAGGTGCATCGAGCCCGATGGTCGGCTCATCGAGAAAGAGGATGTCGGGCTCGTGCAGCAGCGCCGCCGCGATCTCCGCGCGCATGCGCTGGCCCAGCGAGAGCTGCCGCACCGGCTGGTCGAGCACGCGCTCCAGGTGCAGCAGCGCGACCAGTTCGTCGCGCGTGCGGCGGTAGCGCTGCGGATCGACACGGTAGATGTCGCGCAGCAGGTCGAAGCCGTCGCCCACGGGCAGGTCCCACCACAGCTGCGTGCGCTGGCCGAAGACCACGCCGATGCGCGCCACGTGGCGCTCGCGGTCGGCGAAGGGATCGCGGCCGTCGATCTCCACGCGCCCGCCGTCGGGCCGCAGGATGCCCGCGAGGATCTTGATGGTGGTCGACTTGCCCGCGCCGTTCGGCCCGATGAAGCCCAGCAGCTCGCCTCTCTCCAGCGCGAATGACACGCCCGACAGCGCCTCCACCGTGCGGTGCCGGCGCTGCACGAGCCCGCGCAGCGCGCCCATCACGCCGGGATCGCGCTCGGAGATTCGATAGGTCTTGCGGAGGTGGTCGACGAGGATGTGAGGCATGGGAGGCGCCGCTCCGGCCTCGATGGCGCGGCGGGGGCGGGATGCTACACGAAAGCGCCGGTACGATCACCGACTCCCCAAAGATGCACGCCAGCCATGCCTTCGCAGTCGCCTCCCTTGCCCTCCTCGCCCCATCACCTGCAGCCGCTGGCCCAGTGGCCGGCGGCCGCGCGCAACGCACTCGTGGGCGTCTTCACCGACATCGACGACACACTGACCCACGAAGGCGCGATCACGCCCGATGCGTTGCAGGCGCTGCGCGACCTCAAGGCCGCGGGCCTTTGCGTCGTGGCGATCACCGGCCGGCCGGTGGGCTGGAGCCTGCCCTTCGTCAACACCTGGCCCATCGACGCCATCGTGGCGGAGAACGGCGCAGTGGCACTGCTGCCCACCGCCGACGGCCGGATCGAGAAGCGCTACCAGCAGGATGCCGCCACGCGCGCCGCCAACTTCGCGCGCATGCAGGCCGTGCTGGCACGCATCGAACGCGAGATCCCGGGCGTTGGGCGCGCTACCGACTCGCCGGGGCGCGAGACCGACATCGCCATCGACCACAGCGAGTTCGTGCAGCTGAGCGACGCCACCATTGCGCGCGTGGTGGCGCTGATGCGCCGCGAGGGCATGCACGCCACCGTGAGCAGCATCCACATCAACGGCTGGTATGGCGACAACGACAAGCTCGAAGGCGCGCGCTGGATCACGCGTGAGCTGTGGGGCCGCGCCCTCGACGACGAGATGGACCGCTGGGCCTACGTGGGCGACTCCACCAACGACCAGCTGATGTTCCGCACCTTCGCGCACAGCATCGGCGTGGCGAACGTCGCGCGCTTCGTGCCGCAGCTGGAGCACCTGCCGCGCTATGTGACGCAGGGCGAGCGCGGTGCAGGGTTTGCCGAGGCGGCGCGCGCGATCATCCTGGTGCGCCCGGGCCTCGACACTGCTGGCTGACCCGGCTGACGGGCGATCTGGACTAAAGCCGCAGGCTTACTTCTCCTTCGCCAACCCCAGCTTCTCGATCACCACCTTCTCCCGCACCACCGTGTCCTGCGCAAACTTGGTGTACTGCGCCGAGCTCATGTAGTTAGGCAGCATGTCGTAGCGCCCCAGCGCCGTGACGTAGCTCGGCTCTTCCATCGCCTGCTTGAACGCGTCGTGCAGCTTCTTCACCACCTCGGGCGGCGTGCCCTTGGGGGCGCCGATGCCGAAGGGCGAGTTCTGCACCACGTCGTAGCCCAGTTCCTTCAGCGTGGGCGCATCGGGGAATTTGGCCAGGCGCTTCTCGCCCCAGGTGTTCAGCACACGCAGCTTGCCGGCCTCGACCTGCGGCGCGAAGCCGGTGCTGTCGGCGGCGGCCATGAGCTGGCCGCTGACCACTGCGAGCATCAGGTCGGCACTGCCCTTGTAGGGAACATGCTGCAGCTCGATGCCGGCCTTCTGCGCGACGATCTCGGTGGTCAGGTGCGGGCTGGTGAGGTTGCCGGTGGAGCCGTAAGTCAGCTTGCCGGGGTTGGCCTTGGCGTAGGCAACGAAGTCGGCCCAGGTCTTGAAGGGGCTGTTGGCGGGCACCACGATGCCGAAGGCATAGCCCGTGACGTTGATGACGTACGTGATGTCCTTCAGCGGGTCCCAGTTGATCTTGGTGGTGTAGCCCATGCGAAACACGCCCAGCGGGATCTGCGCGACGGTGTAGCCATCGGGCTGGGAGGTCTGCAGCGCCTGCGCGGGCAGCGTGCCGGCGGCGCCGGGCTTGTTGTCGACGATGACCGGCTGGCCGAGGATCTTGCTCGCGTTGTCGGCGAGCTGGCGCATGGTGATGTCGGTCGGGCCGCCGGCCGGAAACGCGACGATCAGCTTGATGGGCTTGGCGGGAAAGCCCTGCGCGAAGGCCGCCATCGGAAAGGCGAGGCCGCAGGCGGCGAGCGTGGCGGCGGTACGGAGGAAGGTGGAGCGGCGGAGCATGGCTGACGGGGGTCCTGACTTTGAAACCGCCAATTGGGCCTTGCCCCGTTGGCGAAGGCAATCGGGGCTCCCCTGATTTCCCCGGGGAAACCCGGTCCATCGTCACACCGGAGTCGCCTGCGCGTCAGCTACGCCTGCTCGAAGCCTTCGAGCACGTTGACGGCGTTGATGCCCACCTCGGCCACCGCATAGCCGCCCTCGAAGACGAACACCGTGGGCAGGCTCGCGCGCGCGAGGTCTTCGCCCATGCGCAGGTAGTCGTCGCTTTTCAGCCTGAAGCCCGAGATCGGATCGCCCTCGAAGGTGTCGAGGCCGAGCGAGACCACGAGCGCGCCGGCCTTCACCGCTGCGATGCGGTCGAGCGCGGTCTTCAGCGCCGCGCGCCACGCTGCGAAGTTCGTGCCGCGCGGCAGCGGCAGGTTGTGGTTGAAGCCCTCGCCCTGGCCCGCGCCGCGCTCGTCGGCATGGCCCAGGTAGTACGGGTAGTCGGTCAGCGGATCGCCGTGCAGGCTGGCGAAATGCACGTCGCCGCGCTCGTAGAAGATGGCCTGGGTGCCGTTGCCGTGGTGGTAGTCCACGTCGAGCACGGCCACGCGGTCGACGCCCGCATCGCGCAGCGCCTGCGCCGCGACCGCGGCATTGTTGATGAAGCAGTAGCCACCGAAGAAATCGGCGCCCGCATGGTGGCCCGGCGGCCGCGTGAGCGCGAAGGCGGCGCGCTCGCCGCCGATGACGCGCTGCGCCGCGGTCCACGCGCAGGCCGCGCCGTGCCGCGCCGCGGCCCAACTGCCCGCCATCAGCGGCGTGCCGGCATCGAACGAGAACAGCCCCATGCGCGCCGGAAAACTCTTCGGCAGCACGTCGGTGCGCATGCCGCGCGTGGGCCAGTACGACGGCAGCGCATCGCGCGACACGTTGGACGGGTCGAGCGCGATCCACTCGTCCCA
Organism: Variovorax sp. Root411; assembly: GCF_001425205.1. Lineage (GTDB taxonomy): Bacteria > Pseudomonadota > Gammaproteobacteria > Burkholderiales > Burkholderiaceae_C > Variovorax. Next base: position 583,394 of record NZ_LMDW01000012.1, on the reverse strand, counting down.
TGCATGTGCGATGAAGTCCAGGTAGCGCGGCGCATGCACCTTGGCCAGCAGCGCCTCGTCGAAGGCATCGGGCCCCTGCAGCGCGCCGAAGCGGCGGCGCTCCAGCTCATGCTTCACATGGTCGACGCGGGCGGGCAACTCGAAGCACGGCACGAGCTCGCCGCGGAACATTTCGACTTTGCCCTGGTGAAGAACGTGCTGGTCGTTGTAGATGGTGAGCATGCCGCCATCATGCCGCACGCCGCAGCACCGCTCGGCGCCGCCCCGAGGCCGTGAGGCCGAACAAGTCCTTCGGGTCCTCCAGCTCGGGCACCAGCGCGATCTGCTGGCCGACGCCGCGTTCGGTCGCAATGCGCTGTATGTAGCGCAGCGCCGTGTAGTCTTCCAGCGCGAAGCCGACCGAATCGAACAGCGTGACCTGTGTGGGGGTTTCGCGGCCGGGCACTTCGCCGAGCAGCACGCGCCACAGCTCGTGCACCGGAAAGTCGGCCCCCACCTGCTGGATCTCGCCCTCCACGCGCGTCTGCGGCTCGTACTCGACGAACACCCGCGCCTTGCGCAGCACGTCGGGGTGCAGTTCGGTCTTGCCGGGCGAATCGCCGCCCACGGCATTGATGTGCATGCCCGGCTCGATCATCTCGGGCGTGAGCACGGTCGCGCGCCCCTGGCAGGCGGTGACGGTGGTGACGATGTCGGCACCGCGCACGGCCTCCGCCACGGAGCGCGCACGCACGATGTCCAGCGGCGTGCACGCCGACAGATGGCGCACCAGCTTGTCGGTGGCGTGCGGGTCGGAGTCATACACGCGCACTTGCTCGATGCCCAGCAGCGCATGGAAGGCCAGCGCCTGGAATTCGCTCTGCGAACCGTTGCCGATCAGCGCGAGGCTGCGCGAACCGGGCCGCGCCAGGGCCTGCGCCGCCATGGCCGAGGTGGCGGCCGTGCGCAATGCGGTGGTGAGCGTGAGCTCGGAAAGCAGCACCGGGTAGCCCGTATCGACTTCCGCCAGCACGCCGAAAGCCATGACGGTCGGCAGCCCGAGCTGGGTGTTGTTCGGATGCCCGTTGACGTACTTGAAGGCATAGGCGCCGTCGTCGGCCACCGGCATGAGTTCGATCACGCCAAGATGCGAATGGCTGGCCACGCGCGCCTTCTTGTCGAACTCGCGCCACCGCAGGAAGTCGTCGCGCAGCGCGTCGGCCAGGGCCATGAGGAACTGCGGAACGCCGGTCTCGTCCACCAGGCGGACCAGGCTGTGAACATCGATGAAGCGGGTCATGACATGGCTCCTTGCGTAGCCCGGCTCGGCGCTTCATCCCATCGCATGTTCACTCCACCATGGCTGATTCAGGATGCGCCTGCGCCAAGGGTTGAAGCCATTGTGCGCCTGCTTGCGCGCCATTGCGAGCAACGTCAGTCGTACCTGCGCTGCTCTTCGATGCTGCGCTCCAGGAAGCGCCAGAGCCGCTCGTCCTCGCTGAAGGCCACGTTGAAGCGCAGCCAGCCGGTGGGATGCGGATTGACCAGGAACAGCTGGCCCGGGCCGAGCATGATTCCCTCGGCCGCAGCGCGGCGCGAGAGCTCGGCGCTGTCGGCAATGTCCGGATGCCGGGCCCACAGGTACATGCCGGCCGCGGCTTCGTGGAACAGCTCGAAGCCCAGCCCGTCCAGCCGCCTCGCGACGCTGCCCCGTGCCTGCGCGAGGCGGTCGCGCAGGGCCTTGAGATGCTTGCGCCAGCGCCCGTCCGTCACGGTGCCGAAGGCCAGGCGCTCGGTGATGTCGGACGAGGTCAGGCCCGAGATCATCTTGAGCTGCGCCAGCTCTTCGAGCAGCTCCGGCTGCGCGACCACGTAGCCCACCCGGATGTTCGGCGAGATGGTCTTCGAATAGCTGCCCACGTAGACCACGCGGCGCAGCTGCCCCAGGCTGGCGAGCGAGGGACGCATCGACGCATCCATCTCGGCGTAGATGTCGTTCTCGACCAGCGTGAAGTCGTGCGCCTGCGCCAGCTGCAGCAGTTGCACCAGCTGCGGCAGCGAGGCCATCGAGCAGGTCGGGCTCTGCAGCCGCGGCTGGGTGAAGAAGGCCTTGGGCCGGTGCACCGCGAGCAGCGCCTCGAGTGCGGGCATGTCGTAGCCCGAAGGGATGCGCGGCACGCCGATGAGCTCCACGCCCAGGAAGCGCAGCATGAACATCAGGTTCGGATAACCGGGGTCGTCCACCAGCACCGCATCGCCCGGCTTGAGCAGCCGGCGCGCGACCAGGTCCAGCGCCTGGCTGGAGCCCTGGGTCAACAGCACCTGCGCGGCCTCGACCACGATCTGCTGCTCCGACAGCGCCTCGGCCGTGGCCATGCGCAGCGCCATGTGGCCGAAGGGCAGGCCGTAGCCGCCGATGTCGGTGCCTTCGGAGGCCAGGTGGCGCAGGCTGCGGCGCATGCCGTCCTCGAACAGCCAGTCGTGCGGCAGCCAGCCGCAGCCGGGCTTGAGCGGCAGGTTGCGGTTCTCGAAGATCTGCTGCAGGTACCAGCGGGCGTCGAAGCGGGGGTCCGGGCGGGGCGTGCTTGCCGCGCCGGCGGCGCTCTCGTCGCTGCGCCGCTTGACGAAGAAACCCGCGTTGGCGCGCGAGACCAGCAGGCCCTGGGCCACCAGCCGATCGTAGGCTTCGACCACCGTGAAGACACTGACGCCGTGCGCCGCGGCAAAGGCGCGGATCGACGGCAGCTTGCTGTCGGCCTTGAGCTTCTGGGTGCCGATCAGGCCGCGCAGCCCTTCAACGATCTGGCTTACCAGCGGCGTCGGCTGTTCGGGGCGAAGAATGAGCATCGGGGGGCGTCTCCGGCAGTCCGGCCTGCACCATATTGAGGAAAGTATGTACAGGATACAAGACCAGTACAGTCTCCCCGGCGATCACTTCCGGTGTACATGGCTGGATCGATTCGCGCGACCTAGAGTGCCGGCATTCCTCCTTCAAAGCACAGGTCGTACCATGCAACGCGAACCCCATCTCAGCAATGCCGCCCTCATGGCCCGCCGCAGCGCGGCCGTCGCCCGCGGTGTGGGCCAGGCCCATGAAATCTTCGTCAGCCGCGCCGCCAACGCCGAACTGTGGGACGTCGAGGGCCGCCGCTACATCGACTTCGCCGGCGGCATCGCGGTGCTCAACACCGGCCACTGCCACCCGGAGATCAGCGCCGCCGTGAAGGCGCAGGTCGATCTCTATTCGCACACCTGCTTCCAGGTGGTGGCCTACGAGCCCTACGTGGAGCTGGCCGAGCGCCTGAATGCACTGGCACCGGGCGCGTTCGCGAAGAAGTCGATCTTCCTGAGCACCGGTGCGGAGGCGGTGGAGAACGCGGTCAAGATCGCCCGCGCCCACACCCGGCGCCCCGGCGTCATCGCCTTCACCGGCGGCTACCACGGCCGCACGATGATGACGCTCGGCCTGACCGGCAAGGTCGCTCCCTACAAGATCGGCTTCGGCCCCTTCCCGGGCGAGGTGTTCCATGCGCTGTACCCGAACGCGCTGCACGGCGTGAGCGTGGACGATGCGCTGCACTCGGTCGAGCTGCTGTTCAAGAACGACATCGAGCCCGAGCGCGTGGCCGCCTTCATCCTGGAGCCGGTGCAGGGCGAGGGCGGCTTCTACGTGGCGCCCAACGACTTCGTCGAAGGCCTGCGCGCGCTGGCGGACCGCCACGGCATCCTGATCATTGCCGACGAGGTGCAGACCGGCGCCGGCCGCACCGGCACCTGGTTTGCCAGCGAGCAGTGGCCCGTGGCGCCCGACCTGATCACCACTGCCAAGTCGATGGCGGGCGGCTTCCCGATCTCCGGCGTGGTGGGCCGCGCCGAGGTGATGGACGCGCCCGCGCCCGGCGGCCTGGGCGGCACCTATGCCGGCAGCCCCATCGGCTGTGCCGCGGCGCTCGCGGTGCTGAAAGTGTTCGACGACGAGCAACTGCTCGCGCGCAGCCGGGCGCTGGGCGAACGGCTGACGGCCGGGCTGCGCCGCATCGCGGCCGATGTGCCGGCCATCGGCGACGTGCGCGGGCTCGGCGCCATGGTGGCCATCGAGCTGTTCGAGCAGGGCGACACCGCGCGGCCCGATGCCGCACTGACCCGCCAGGTGGTCGCGGAGGCGGCGCGGCGCGGGTTAATCCTGCTGTCATGCGGCACCTACGGCAATGTAATTCGTGTACTGGTGCCGCTCACGGCATCCGACTTGCTTGTGGACGAAGGCCTGGCGCTTCTCGCGGACAGCTTCGCCGCGCTGCGCTGATCGATCGATCCTTTCCCGGAATCCTCCATGACAGCAGAACCCTTGGTGCGCTTCCAGCGCGTCCAGAAGACCTACGACGGCGAACACCTGGTGGTGCGCCAGCTCGACCTGGACATCCACCGCGGCGAGTTCCTGAGCCTGCTCGGGCCTTCGGGGTCGGGCAAGACCACCACGCTGATGATGCTGGCGGGCTTCGAGTCGCCGACCTCGGGCGAGATCCTGCTCGACGGCAAGCCGATCACTCGCACGCCGCCGCACAAGCGGAACTTCGGCATGGTCTTCCAGAACTACGCGCTGTTTCCGCACCTGAGCGTGGGCCAGAACGTGGCCTACCCGCTCACCGTGCGCAAGGTTTCGAAAGACGAGCAGCATCGCCGCGTGCAGCGCGCGCTCGACATGGTGCAGCTGCGCGGCATGACCGACCGCCTGCCCGGCCAGCTTTCGGGCGGCCAGCAGCAGCGCGTGGCGCTGGCGCGCGCGCTGGTGTTCGAGCCGCAGCTGGTGCTGATGGACGAGCCGCTCGGCGCGCTCGACAAACAGCTGCGCGAGCACATGCAGCTGGAGCTCAAGGACCTGCACCGCCAGCTCGGCGTGACCTTCGTCTACGTGACGCACGACCAGGGCGAGGCGCTCACCATGAGCGACCGCGTGGCGGTGTTCAACGAAGGCGTGATCCAGCAGCTGGACACGGTCGACAGGCTCTACGAGACGCCATCCAACCGCTTCGTGGCCGGCTTCGTCGGCGACAGCACCGTGCTCAAGGGCCAGCTGGACCGCGGCGGCGAGCATGCCGAGATGAAGCTGCCCGACGGCCGCGTGCTGCGCGGGCTCAACGTCGGCGGCGCGGCCGCGGGTGCGGCCGTGGAAGCCTGCATCCGCCCCGAGCGCGTGGTGCTGCACCGCCGGCCGGAGGCGCAGGGCGCCAACATGCTCGCCGCCGAAGTGGCGCGCGTCATCTACTACGGCGACCACCTGCGGCTGCTGTGCAGCGTCGGCGGCGGCCAGACCGAGGCCACCGTGAAGCTGCCGCTGGACGGCCTCGATGGCGCCGCTGCGCCGCGGGCCGGTGAAGCGGTGGTGCTCGAATTTCCGACCGCGCATGCGCGCATCTACGCCCCCTGATCCCGGTCCGTTGTTGTTGTTCCCTCGTTTCCTTTCATCACCCAGGAAGATTTCCATCATGAAAAAGACATTCCTCGCCTGCATCGTCGCCGCCAGCTTCGCGCTGCCGGCCATCGCCCAACAGCAGCTCACCGTGGTCAACTTCGGCGGCGCCAACGCCAATGCCCAGAAGAAGGCCTACTACGAGCCCTACGAGAAGACCGGCACCAAGATCATTCCGGTCGAATACAACGGCGAACAGGCCAAGATCAAGGCCATGGTCGAGACCAAGAAGGTCACCTGGGACGTGGTCGAGGTCGAATCGCCCGACGCGGCGCGCGGCTGCGACGAGGGCCTGTTCGAGAAGCTCGACTATTCCAAGATCGGCAGCAAGGCCGACTTCCTGCCGGCCGCCGTTACCGACTGCGGCGTGGGCCTGTTCGTGTGGTCGACCGTGATGGCCTACAACGGCGAGAAGCTCAAGACCGCGCCCACCAGCTGGGCCGACTTCTGGGACGTGAAGAAGATTCCCGGCAAGCGCGGCATGCGCAAGGGCGCGCGCTACAACCTCGAGTTCGCGCTCATGGCCGACGGCGTGAAGCCGGCTGACGTCTACAAGGTGCTCGGCACCAAGGAAGGCGCCGACCGCGCGTTCAAGAAGCTCACCGAGCTCAAGCCGAACATCCAGTGGTGGGAAGCCGGTGCGCAGCCGCCGCAGTTCCTGGTGGCCGGCGACGTGGTGCTGACCACCGTGTACAACGGCCGCATCGACGCCGCCAACCGCGAAGGCCGCGACCTCAAGATCTACTGGCCGGGCGGCATCTACGACCTCGACTACCTCGTGATTCCGAAGGGCGCGCCGAACAAGGAAGCCTCGCTGAAGTACATCCAGTTCGCGATGCAGCCGGCCAACCAGGCGGTCTATGCCCAGAGCATCGCCTACGGCCCCACCAACACCAAGGCGCTGGCCTCGCTCAGCCCCAAGGTGCTGGCCGACCTGCCGACCTCGGCGACCAACGCCAAGGATGCGCTGCAGTTCAGCGTCGGCTTCTGGGCCGACCAGGGCGAGGCGCTCGAGAAGCGCTTCGCCTCCTGGGCCACGCAGTAAACGAGCGGGCGCGAAAAAAGCCATGCACGCGGCAACGTCTGTCCCCCTGGTTTCCACGCAGGCCCCGCCCGGCGAGCTCCGGCGTGCGCTGGCGCGCGCCGAGGCCCGCCGCAAGTGGCGCGCCTTTGCGCTCACGGTGCCGCTGCTGGTGTTTCTGCTGCTGACCTTGCTGGTGCCCATCGTGGCGCTGCTGCAGCGCGCGGTCGAGAACCCCGAGGTGGCCAACGCGCTGCCGCGCACCGTGCGTGCGCTCGACGGCTGGAACCGAAAAGAGGCGCCCGCGCCTGCGGCCTATGCGGCCATCGCGGCCGATCTCGGCCAGTTGCCCGACAGCTCCGATGCGGGCGCCCTGGCGCGCCGCCTCAACACCGAGATCGCAGGCGCCCGCTCGCTGGTGATGGGCACCTTCCGTGCGCTGCCAATCGCCGGCACGCCCGAAGAAATCAAGGCGCGCATGCTGGAGCTCGACCCGCGCTGGGGCGAAGCGCCGTACTGGCAGGCGATCGCCAAGAACGGCTCTCGCTGGACGCCCGACTACCTGCTCGCCTCGGTCGACCTGCGGCGCGACGCGGCCGGCGAAGTGGAGCGCATGCCCGCCGACCAGCGCGCCTTTGCCGGCATCCTGCTGCGCACCTTCCAGATCAGCGCCGTGGTCACCTTCTTCTGCCTGCTGCTGGCCTATCCGCTGGCCTGGTGGCTGTCGACGCTGCCGGCGCGCAAGGCCAACGTGCTGATGATCCTGGTGCTGGTGCCGTTCTGGACCTCCATCCTGGTGCGCGTGGCCGCGTGGATCGTGCTGCTGCAATCCGAAGGGCTGGTCAACCGCGGCCTCATGGGCATCGGCCTGACCGACCATCCGCTGGCGCTACTGTTCAACCGCACCGGCGTGATCATCGCGATGGTGCACATCCTGCTGCCCTTCATGATCCTGCCGCTCTACAGCGTGATGAAGAGCGTGCCGCCCACTTACCTGCGCGCAGCCGTCTCGCTGGGCAGTTCGCCGCTGGCGGCCTTCTTCCGCGTGTACGTGCCGCAGACCTATCCGGGCATCGGCGCGGGCGCGCTGCTGGTCTTCATCCTGGCGATCGGCTACTACGTGACGCCGGCGCTGCTCGGTGGCGCGGACGACCAGATGCTGAGCTACTACATCGCGCGCTACACCAATGTGGAAATCAACTGGGGCATGGCCTGTGCGCTGGGCGCCGTGCTGCTGGTCGCCACCCTGCTGCTGTACGCCGTCTACCGCCGCATCGGCAAGGCCGAGCTGAGCCTCGGCTGAGCGGCACGAAAGACAGACAAGCATGTTCAAGCTTCCCCAATTCCCGGCCTACGCCACCTTCGCCGACAAGCTCGGCTGGTGGCTGGTGCGCGCCGGCTGCGTCGCGGTGCTGGCCTTCCTGCTGGCGCCGATCCTGGTGGTGATTCCGCTGTCGTTCTCCGACAGCTCGTTCCTGGCCTACCCGATTCCGGGCTGGTCGCTGAGGTGGTATCGCAACCTCTTCGAGTCGGCCGAGTGGGCGCGCGCGGCGCGCAACAGCTTCATCGTCGCGCCGGCCGCCACGGTGTTGGCCACCGTGCTGGGCACGCTGGCGGCGGTAGGCCTGTCGCGCACGAGCTTCGCCTTCAAGGGCCTGCTCATGAGCGTGCTGATCTCGCCGATGGTGGTGCCGATCGTGGTGGTGGGCGTCGCCACGTACCTCTACTTCGCTCCCATCGGGCTGGCCGACACCTACTTCGGGCTGATCGTGGTGCATGCGGCGCTGGGCGCGCCTTTCGTGCTGACCACCGTGCTCGCCACGCTGGCCGGCTTCAACCAGAACCTGGTGCGCGCATCGCTGGGCCTGGGCGAGACGCCATTCAGGACCTTCATGCGCGTCACGCTGCCGGTGATTGCGCCGGGCGTGATCTCGGGCGCGCTGTTCGCCTTCGCCACTTCGTTCGACGAGGTGGTGGTCACGCTGTTCCTCGCGGGACCGGACCAGGTCACGCTGCCGCGCCAGATGTTCACGGGCATCCGCGAGAACATCTCGCCCACCATCGCCGCCGTGGCGACGCTGCTGATCATCTTCACCACCACGCTGCTGCTCGCGCTCGAATGGCTGCGCGGCCGGCGGCGCTGAACCCGCACGCCATGCCGATCACCACGACACCGAACCAGCCGCTCGGCGGCAACACGATGCCGCGCTTCGCCGGCCCCGGCACGATGACGCGGCTGCCGGCCGCAACCTCGCCGGAGGGGCTGGACGCGGCGTTCATCGGCGTGCCGCTGGACATCGGCACTTCCAACCGCCCGGGTGCACGCTTCGGGCCGCGCCAGATCCGCGCCGAATCGGCACTGCTGCGGCCCTACAACATGGCCACCGGTGCGGCGCCTTTCGACCGGCTGAACGTGGCCGACCTGGGCGACGTGCCCATCAACACCTACTCGCTCGAAAAGTCGATCGACATCATCTCGGCGTTCTACGACTCGGTGCTGGCCGCCGGCTGCGCGCCGCTGACGCTGGGCGGCGACCACACCATCGCGCTGCCGATCCTGCGCGCGGTGGCGCGCAAACATGGCCCGGTTGCGCTGGTGCACGTCGATGCGCATGCGGACGTGAACGACGACATGTTCGGCGAGCGCATCGCACACGGCACACCGTTCCGCCGCGCCGTCGAAGAGGGCCTGCTGGCCTGCGACAAGGTCTGGCAGATCGGTCTGCGCGGCACCGGCTATGCGGCGGACGATTTCGACTGGCCGCGCGAACAGGGTTTCACGGTGGTGCAGGCGCACGAAGTCTGGTATCAGTCGCTCGCGCCGCTGATGGCGCAGGTGCGCGAGCGCATCGGGCCGACGCAGCCGGCCTACATCAGTTTCGACATCGACGGCATCGATCCTTCGTTCGCTGGCGGCACCGGCACGCCGGAGATCGGTGGGCTCACCGTGCCGCAGGCATTGGAGATCGTGCGCGGCTGCCGCGGGCTGAACGTGGTGGGCGCCGATCTGGTGGAGGTCAGCCCGCCCTATGACATCAGTGGGAACACTGCGCTGCTCGGGGCCAACCTTCTTTACGAGATGCTGTGCGTCGGGGTGCGTGCACAGGCCACCGGGTACTCCCCTCCGCGAATGTCCCCCGCTTCGCTCCTCCTTTATTTCGCTGCGGGGAGCACCCGGTGCCCTGTGCACTGGACGCGCTGCTGGTGTACAGCCGATCAACGACCGCTCTGAACACGATCACGCCGATGGGGTGCCTTGCGCAGCGAAATAAAGGGGGAGGCCGCAGGCCGGAGGACATTCGCGGAGCAAGGTACCCCGTCGGCGTGATCGCACCCCCCAACTTCACTCCAACCCAAATAGAACGTAGACAACCATGAACATGAAAACCTCCCCCCTCGCACTGCTGAACGACCCGACCCTGCTCAAGACCGACGCCCTGATCGCGGGCGAATGGACAACGGGCGCGGCCCGCTTCGACGTGAACGACCCCGCCACCGGCCTGAAGCTGGTCGACGTGGCCAACCTCACGCGCGCGGATGCCGAGCTCGCCATTGCCGCTGCTGACAAGGCGCTCGCCGCCTGGCGCGGCAAGACCGGCAAGGAGCGCAGCATCGTGCTGCGCAAATGGTTCGACCTGCTGATCGCCAACACCGAGGACATCGGCCGCCTCATGACCGCCGAGCAGGGCAAGCCCTTCGCCGAAGCCAAGGGCGAGGTCGCCTACGGCGCGAGCTTCGTCGAGTGGTTTGCCGAAGAGGCCAAGCGTGTGAACGGCGAGGTGCTGCCGCAGTTCGACAACAACCGCCGCCTGCTGGTGATGAAGCAGGCCATCGGCGTGTGTGCGGCGATCACGCCGTGGAATTTTCCGCTCGCGATGATCACCCGCAAGGTGGCACCGGCGCTGGCCGCGGGCTGCACGGTGGTCATCAAGCCGGCCGAACTTACGCCGCTCACCGCGCTGGCTGCGGCCGAGCTGGCGATACGCGCGGGCATTCCGCCGGGTGTGCTCAACGTGCTCACGGCCGACAGCCAGAACAGCATCGCGATCGGCAAGGCGCTGTGCGAGAGCGACGTCGTGCGCCACCTGAGCTTCACCGGTTCCACCGAAGTGGGCCGCATCCTGATGAGCCAGTGCGCGCCGACGGTCAAGAAGCTGTCGCTCGAACTGGGCGGCAACGCGCCCTTCCTGGTGTTCGACGATGCGGACGTGGATTCGGCCGTCGAGGGCGCCATGGCCAGCAAGTACCGCAATGCCGGCCAGACCTGCGTGTGCGCGAACCGGCTGTATGTGCAGGACGGCATCTACGACGCCTTCGTTCAGAAGTTCGCGGCCAAGGTCAAGGCGCTCAAGGTCGGCAACGGCTTCGAGGACGGCGTGGCGCAGGGTCCGCTGATCGAGGATGCGGCCCTCGACAAGGTGCAGCGCCACGTCGACGACGCCGTCGCCAAGGGCGGCAAGGTGCTGGCGGGCGGCCACCGGATGCAGGGCCAGTTCTTCGAGCCGACCGTGGTGGCCGAAGCCACCTCCGACATGCTGTGCGCGCGCGAAGAAACCTTCGGTCCCTTCGCACCCGTGTTCCGCTTCAAGACCGAGCAGGACGGCATCGACGCGGCGAACAACACCGAGTTCGGCCTCGCGAGCTACTTCTACACCCGCGACGTGGGCCGGATCTTCCGCGTGGCGGAAGCGCTGGAATACGGCATGGTCGGCATCAACGCCGGCGTGATCGCCACCGAGCATGTGCCGTTCGGCGGTGTGAAGCAGTCGGGCCTTGGGCGCGAAGGCTCGCACCACGGCATGGACGACTACGTGGAGATCAAGTACCTCTGCCTGGGCGACATCCAGAAGTAGGAAGAGAAGGAGGGCGGGGCGAGCCCCGCCTTGCCCTATCGCGCCAGCACCGGCGCCAGGGCCACCCCGGTGTGCGTGCCCAGCCGCACCACCTCTTCGGGCGGCGCCGCCGCGACGATGCGCCCGCCCGCGTTGCCGCCCTCGGGCCCGAGGTCGAGGATCCAGTCGGCCTCGGCGATCAGGTCGAGGTCGTGCTCGATCACCACCACGCTGTGGCCGCCGTTCACCAGCCGGTGCAGCACGTGGATCAGCTTCTCGACGTCGGCCATGTGCAGGCCCACGGTCGGCTCGTCGAGCACGTACAGCGTGTGCGGCGCCTTCTGGCCGCGGCGCGTGATGTCGTCGCGCACCTTGCTGAGTTCGGTCACCAGCTTGATGCGCTGCGCCTCGCCGCCCGACAGCGTGGGCGAGGGCTGGCCCAGCGTGAGGTAGCCGAGCCCCACATCCTTCAGCAGCTGCAGCGGATGCGCGATGTTGGGCATGCTCGCGAAGAACGCGACGGCCTCGTCGACTTCCATCTTCAGCACGTCGCCGATGCTCTTGCCGCGCCAGCTCACGGCCAGCGTCTCGGGGTTGAAACGCGCGCCGTGGCACACCTCGCAGGGCACCTTCACGTCGGGCAGGAAGCTCATCTCGATGGTGCGCACGCCCGCGCCTTCGCAGCCGGGGCACCGGCCTTCGCCGGTGTTGAAGCTGAAGCGCGCCGGGCCGTAGCCGCGCGCCTTGGCTTCGAGCGTGTCGGCGAACAGCTTGCGGATGGTGTCCCAGAAGCCGATGTAGGTGGCCGGGCAGCTGCGCGGCGTCTTGCCGATGGGCGTCTGGTCGACCTCGAGCACGCGGTCGATGGTCTCGTAGCCTTCGATGCTCTTGCAGCCGGCCCATGCCGGGCGCTTGCCCGCCGCATCGGCGTCGCGGCCCGCCTTGGTCATGCGCTGCACCACGATGCCCTGCACGTTGGCGAGCAGCACGTCGCGCGCAAGCGTCGACTTGCCCGAGCCGCTGACGCCGGTGACCACCACGAGGCGGTGCAGCGGCAGCGTGGCGGTCACGTCCTGCAGGTTGTGCAGGTCGGCGCCATGCACGGTGAGCCACGGACTTGCTCCCTCCCCTCCCGGGGGAGGGTTGGGGTGGGGGCTCGCGGCGCTTGCACGGCCAGTGGCCTTGTTAGAGACCGTCGCGCCCCCTCCCCGGCCCTCCCCCGGAAGGGGAGGGAGAGGAACCAGGCGCCGCTCGTGCAGCGGATGCTTGATGGCATCGCGCAGGTAGCGCCCCGTCTGCGAATCGCCCGCTGCCTGAATGTCGGCCACCGTCCCCTCCGCCACCAGCCGCCCACCGCGCTTGCCCGCGCTCGGGCCGATGTCGATGATGTGGTCGGCGCGGCGGATGGTGTCCTCGTCGTGCTCCACCACCACCAGCGTGTTGCCCTTGTCGCCGAGCTTGTGCAGCGCATCGAGCAGGATCTGGTTGTCGCGCGCGTGCAGGCCGATGGTCGGCTCGTCGAGCACGTAGCACACGCCCTGCAGGTTGCTGCCGAGCTGCGCCGCGAGGCGGATGCGCTGCGCCTCACCGCCGCTCAGCGTGGGCGCGCCGCGGTCGAGCGTGAGATAGCCAAGGCCCACCTCTTCGAGGAATTCGAGCCGGCTCCTGATCTCCGGCACGAGGTCGCGTGCGATCTCGGCTTCGCGGCCCGTGAGCGCCAGTCCTTCGAACCACTGCCGCACCTCGGTCACGCTCATGCGCGCGAGCTCGGTGATGCCGATGCCGCTCAGGCCATCCGCCGGCGAGGCGCCGAAGCTCACGGCGCGCGCCGTGGCGTTCAGGCGCGTGCCCTCGCAGGTGGGGCAGGCGGTGTCGGCCAGGTCTTCCACCTCGGGCTCGGCGAAAGTCTGCTCGCGGCCCTTGCTGTCGTCGTCGCGGATGGAATCGTCGAAGACCTTGCGCTGGTCCTTGCTGAGCTTCACGCCGGTTCCCACGCAGTCGGGGCACCAGCCATGCTTGCTGTTGTAGCTGAACAGGCGCGGGTCGAGTTCTGCGTAGCTGGTGCTGCACACGGGGCAGGCGCGCAACGTGGAGAACACGTTCACGCGGCCGATGCCGAGTGCGGACACGCCGGCCATCATCGCGGCCTTGAGCCCGTCGAGATCGCTCAGCACATGCACCACGCCCTTGCCGTGCTCGAGCGCCTTGGCCAACGCCTCGCGCAGCTCGGTCTCCTTCAAAGGCGACACGTCGAGGCTGGCCACCGGCAGTTCGATGCTGTGCTCCTTGAAGCGGTCGATGCGCGGGAATCCTGTCGTCGGCAGAAAGTCGCCGTCCACGCGCAGGTGCGTGAAGCCGCGCGGCCGCGCCCAGTCGGCCAGCTCGGTGTACACGCCCTTGCGGTTGCTCACCAGCGGCGCGAGCAGGCCGATGTGCTGGCCCTTGAAGTTGCGCATCAGCTGCGCGGCAATGCTGTCGGGCGTCTGCGGCTGCACGGCCGCGCCGTCGTGGGTGCAGTGCTGGATGCCGAGCTTCACGTACAGCAGGCGCAGGAAGTGCCAGACCTCGGTGGTCGTGCCTACCGTGCTCTTGCGGCCGCCGCGCGACAGGCGCTGCTCGATGGCCACGGTCGGCGGAATGCCGTACACCGCATCCACCTCGGGCCGGCCCGCGGGCTGCACGATGCTGCGCGCATAGGCATTGAGCGATTCGAGATACCGGCGCTGCCCTTCGTTGAACAATATGTCGAACGCAAGCGTCGACTTGCCCGAGCCGCTGACGCCCGTCACCACGCTGAACTTGCCGCGCGGAATATCGACGCTGAGGTTCTTCAGGTTGTGCTCGCGCGCATTGACGATCTGCACCGCATCGGCGCCCGGCGCCTTCTTCGCGTTGGCGATGTAACGGCGCGCTGCGCGCTCGGCCACCTTGTAGGCATCGGGGCCGATGGCCAGCTCGTAGTCGGCCAGCGCGGCGCCGGTGAACGAGGCGCGGTTCTCTCGCAACTGCTCGGGCGTGCCCTCCGCCACCACCATGCCGCCGCCCTCGCCGCCTTCGGGGCCGAGGTCGATGAGCCAGTCGCTGGCGCGGATCACGTCGAGGTTGTGCTCGATCACGATCAGCGAATGGCCGGCGTCGAGCAGCTTGCGCAGCGCGCGCATCAGCCGCGCGATGTCGTCGAAGTGCAGGCCGGTGGTCGGCTCATCGAACAAAAAGAGCGTGCCCTTTCGCGCCACCGACTGCTTGCTCGACGTGGCGTTCTTCGCTGCTTCGGCCAGGAAGCCCGCGAGCTTCAGGCGCTGCGCCTCGCCGCCGCTCAGCGTGGGCACGGGCTGGCCGAGCTTCACGTAGTCGAGGCCCACGTCGGAGATCGGCTGCAGCACGCGCAGCACGTCGCGGTCGGCCTCGAACACGGCCGCCGCTTCGGCCACGGTGAGGTCGAGCACGTCGGCCACGTTGTAGCTCTTGCCCTTGCGCTCCACGCGCACTTCGAGGATCTCGGGGCGGTAGCGCTTGCCGTCGCAGTCGGGGCAGCGCAGGTAGACGTCGGACAGGAACTGCATCTCGACGTGCTCGAAGCCCGAGCCGCCGCAGGTCGGGCAGCGCCCGTCGCCGGAGTTGAAGCTGAACTTGCTCGCGGTATAGCCGCGCTGGCGCGACAGCGTGGCCGTCGCGAAGATCTCGCGGATCGCGTCCCAGGCGCCCACGTAGCTCGCGGGGTTGGAACGCGCGGTCTTGCCGATCGGTGACTGGTCGACGAACACCACGTCGCCGAGGTGATCGGCGCCGAGCATGCGGTCGTGCGCTCCGGGCGTTTCCGTGGCCTTGCCGAAGTGGCGCATCAGTGCAGGCGCCAGCACGTCCTGGATCAGCGTCGACTTGCCCGAGCCGCTGACGCCGGTGATGCACACCAGCCGCGCGAGCGGGAACTCGACCGTGACGTTCTTCAGGTTGTGCTCGCGCACGCCTTCCAGGATGAGCCGGTGCGTGTTCTCGCTCACGAGCCGCTTGAAGCCCATGCCGATCTTCTTGCGCCCGCCCAGGTACTGGCCGGTGAGCGTGTCGGCATCGCGCAGCTGGTCGGTGGTGCCGTCGAACACGATCTGCCCGCCGCGCGCACCGGGGCCGGGGCCCATGTCGATCACGCGGTCGGCCGCGAGCATCACGGCCGGGTCGTGCTCGACCACGACCAGCGTGTTGCCCGCATCGCGCAGGCGCAGCATGGCCTCGGTGATGCGGTTCATGTCGCGCGGATGCAGGCCGATGCTGGGCTCGTCGAGCACGAACAGCGTGTTGACCAGCGAGGTGCCGAGCGCGGTCGTGAGGTTGATGCGCTGCACCTCGCCGCCGGAGAGTGTGCGGCTCTGGCGGTCGAGCGTGAGGTAGCCGATGCCGACGTCGTGCAGGTAGCGCAGGCGGGTGGTGATTTCTTCGAAGAGGAGTTTGAGGGCCTGGGTTTCGCCCTCACCCCTGCCCTCTCCCGCAAGCGGGAGAGGGAGCAAATCGCCCTCCTCGACCGGCCGTTCGGTCTTGCCCCCTCTCCCGCTTGCGGGAGAGGGTTGGGGTGAGGGCTGCTGCCTGTCAAAGAACCGCCGCAGCCGTTCGATAGGCAACAGCATCAGGTCATGCAGGCAAAGCCCAGGCAAGGCTTCGAGCTGCGCCCGCGTCCACTTCGCCCCCGTCGGCATGAAGCGCTTCCCCGGCGGCAGCACCGCATCCGCATCTTCCTTGCTGCCGATGCGCCAGATCAGGCTGTCGAGCTTCAGGCGCGCACCGCTGCAGGTCGGGCATTGCGTATAGCTGCGGTACTTCGACAAGAGCACGCGGATGTGCATCTTGTAGGCCTTGCTCTCCAGGTAGCCGAAGAAGCGCCGCACGCCGTACCACTGCTTGTTCCAGTTGCCTTCCTTGTAGTTGGGCGTGCCTTCGATCACCCAGTGCTTCTGCTCGTCGGTGAGCTTGTTCCAGGGCGTGTCGCGCGGGATGCCGGCCGCCTCGGCGTGGCGCATGAGGTCGTCCTGCGCTTCCTTCCACGCGGGCGTCTGGATGGTCTTGATCGCACCGGCGCGCAGCGTGAGCTTGTCGTTCGGGATGACGAGCCCCAGGTCGACGCCGATCACGCGGCCGAAGCCGCGGCAGGTGTCGCAGGCGCCGACGGCCGAGTTGAACGAGAACATCGACGGGATCGGGTCGGCGTAACGGATGTCGCTCTCGGGGCAATGCAGGCCGGTGGAGAACTTCCACACGTCCGTCGGCGCGTTTTCCTCGGCGCCGGTCGCATGCACGGTGACGCGCCCGCTGCCGCGCTTGAGCGCCACCTCGATCGCCTCGACCACGCGCGCCCGCTCTGCACTCGATGCGCGGAAACGGTCGGCCACCACGTCGAGCACCTTGCGCGGACCGGTGGGCGTGGCCACCTCGCGCTCGGCCTGCACGCGCGTGAAGCCGCTGGCCGACAGCCACTGCGTGACTTCCTCGGCCGTGGTGCTCGCGGGCAGCTCCACCGGGAAGGTGACGACCAACCGCGGATCGCCCGCTGCGGCCGCCCGCTCGGCGATCTGCGCGTAGATGCTGTCGGGCGAATCGTGGCGCACCGGCAGCGCGGTCTCGCGGTCGAACAGGTCGGCCGCGCGCGCGAAGAGCAGCTTCAGGTGGTCGTTCAGCTCGGTCATGGTGCCGACCGTGGAGCGCGAGGAGCGCACCGGGTTGGTCTGGTCGATGGCGATGGCGGGCGGCACGCCCTCCACCTTGTCGACGGCCGGCTTGTCCATGCGGTCCAGGAACTGGCGCGCATAGGCGGAGAAAGTCTCCACGTAGCGCCGCTGGCCTTCGGCATAGAGGGTGTCGAAAACGAGGCTCGACTTGCCCGAGCCGCTGGGCCCGGTGACCACGGTCATCTCGCCTGTGCGGATGTCGAGGTCGAGGTTCTGGAGATTGTGCTGGCGCGCGCCGCGAATCCGGATGGAGCCCTGTGTCATGAGTGCCTTGGGGGGTGGGGCAAACATTCTAGGGAGTGGCCCATGACGGGTTCGTGCAGTACTTCACAAGGTCGGTGGCTTCGCAGGGGTTTGTCCGGATGGAGTCGAAGACACTTTTAGAAACAAATAGCACATTTGTTTTCGATTGCTCCCAAGCATCGAGAGGAGAGGTTTCCATGAAGAAGATGACGCGCACGCTGTGTGCCGCCGCGCTGCTGGCACTGTCGGCGGCCGGCGCTCAGGCGCAGATCCTGATCGGCCAGACGGCCGGAATGACCGGCTCGGTGGCCGCGGGCGTGAACGAGACCATCGGCGGCGCCCAACTGCTGATCGACGCGGTCAACGCCCAGGGCGGCATCCACGGCGAGAAGATCGAGTTGCTGCGCATGGACGACGGCTTCGACGTGAAGCGCGCCAGCGAGAACGCCCGCGTGCTGATCGAGGACAAGAAAGTGCTGGCGCTGTTCATGAGCCGCGGCACGCCGCACTCGCAGGCCATCATCCCCTGGCTCGACAAGTACGACGTGGCGCTCATCGGCCCCTCGACGGGCGCGATGGCGCTGCACAAGCCGCTGCAGAAGCACGTGTTCAACGTGCGCGCCACCTACCAGCGCGAGGCCGAGAAGGCAGTGCAGCACCTGCTGACCATCGGCCTCACGCGCATCGCGGTGGTGCACGTGACCGACTCGTTCGGCACGGACGCGCTCGAAGGCGCGATGACCGGCTTCACCAAGGGCAAGGCCAAGCCGATCGTGACCATTCCGGCCGACCGCGAGAAGCCCGACTACAAGACCATCGTGCCGGCCATCAAGAACGCCGATGCGCAGGCCGTGGTGTGGATCGGCTCGGGCGTCGCCGTGGTGGACGGCATCAAGGCGCTGCGCGCCGCGGGCTCGGCGGCGCAGGTGGTCACGCTGTCGAACAACGCTTCGTCGGGCTTCATCAAGCAGCTGGGCGACGCGAGCCGCGGCGTGATCGTGACGCAGGTGTTCCCGAACGAGCGCTCGCTCGGCCAGCCGATGGTGAAGGAAGCCCTGGCCCTCGCGCAGGCCAAGGGCCAGGCCGAACTGTCGCCGGCCACGCTCGAAGGCTTCGCCTCGGCCAAGGTGCTGGTGGAGGCGCTGCGCCGTGCAGGCCCCAAGCCCACGCGCGCAAAGATTGTGGCCGCGCTCGACAGCCTGCGGGGCTACGACCTGGGCGGCGGGCTCGAGGTGAGCTACTCGCCGCAGGACCACAGCGGCATCGACTTTGCGGACCTGTCGATCATCAGCGACGGCAAATTCAAGCGCTGACCGCTGCGCGGCGCCTTCCTACTTCGGCGCGGCGGCGGGCGCCGTTTCGTGCGCCGCGTCGGCGCCGTGCTTCTCGCCCGACATGTCGACCTTGTCGCCGGCCTTGGAGATGACGAACAGAGCGATGGCGGCAAAGACGATGAAGCCGACGGCGATTTTCCACATGGGTGTTGTCTCCTGACGAGGTTGATTCAAGGGGCTCAAGAAAAAGGCCTCATGCGGTTGGCATGAAGCCTCTTTGTTGAACGGAGGGCGGGTGGCGCCCTCCTCTGCGCGGGCGGCGCTCAGTCGTTGGCGTAGATGTCCACGTTCTTGGTTTCGCGGATGAACAGCGTGCCCACCACCAGCGTGACGCCGGCGATGATGATCGGATACCAGAGGCCGTTGTACATGTTGCCGGTGGAGGCCACGATGGCGAAGGCGGTGGTCGGCAGCAGGCCGCCGAACCAGCCGTTGCCGATGTGGTACGGCAGGCTCATCGAGGTGTAGCGGATGCGCGTGGGGAACATCTCGACCAGCATCGCGGCGATCGGGCCGTAGACCATGGTCACCAGCAGCACCAGCCAGAACAGCAGCAGCACCGTCAGCACCTTGTTCATCTTCGCGGGGTCGGCCTTGGCCGGGTAGCCCGCGACCTTCAGGTCTTCGGCCACGCCCTTCTTGAAGGCGGCGATTTCCTTGGCGGAGCCCTCGTCGAACTTGAGGTTCACGACGTTGCCGATGGGCGCCTCGACCGTCTTGTCGCCGATCTTCACGACGGCCTTGGAGCCCGGCGCGCCGGCCACGTTCTCATAGCTCACCGAGTTCTGCACGAGGTAGCGCTTGGCGATGTCGCACGAGCTCTTGAAGTCGATCTCGCGGGCCACCGGGTTGCCCTGGAACGAGCAGGTCGCCGGATCGGCCGTCACCGTGACGCCGGCCGTGGCCTGCGCGCGGGCGAGGTCGGGGTTGGCGGCTTCGGTCAGCATCTTGAAGACCGGGAAGTAGGTGACCACGGCCAGCAGGCAGCCGGCCATGATGATCGGCTTGCGGCCGATCTTGTCGGACAGCGTGCCGAAGATCACGAAGAACGGCGTGCCCAGCAGCAGCGCGGCGGCGATCATCAGGTTGGCCGTGGTCGCATCGACCTTGAGCTGTGCCGTCAGGAAGAACAGCGCATAGAACTGGCCCGAATACCAGACCACCGCCTGGCCTGCCGTGAGGCCGACCAGCGCCAGGATCACGATCTTCAGGTTCTTCCACTCGCCGAAGGACTCCGACAGCGGCGCCTTCGAAGTCTTGCCCTCGGCCTTCATCTTCTGGAAGGCCGGCGATTCGGACAGCGACAGCCGGATCCACACCGACACGCCGAGCAGCAGGATCGACACCAGGAACGGAATGCGCCAGCCCCAGTCGTTGAACACCGCTTCGCCCATGCCTTCGCGAACGCCCAGGATCACCAGCAGGCTCAGGAACAGGCCGAGCGTGGCGGTGGTCTGGATCCACGAGGTGTAGGCGCCGCGCTTGCCGTGCGGCGAGTGCTCGGCCACGTAGGTGGCGGCACCGCCGTACTCGCCGCCGAGCGCGAGGCCCTGCAGCATGCGCAGCGCAATCAGGATCACCGGCGCCGCGACGCCGATGGTCGCGTAGCTGGGCAGCAGGCCGACGATGAAGGTCGACAGGCCCATGATCAGGATGGTCACCAGGAAGGTGTACTTGCGCCCGATCATGTCGCCCAGGCGGCCGAACACGATGGCGCCGAACGGACGCACCAGGAAGCCCGCGGCGAATGCCAGCAGCGCGAAGATGAAGGCGGCACCCGCATCGAGGCCGCTGAAGAACTGCTTCGCGATGATCGCGGCGAGCGAACCGTAGAGATAGAAGTCGTACCACTCGAACACGGTGCCGAGCGAGGAGGCGAAGATGACTTTCTTCTCCTCCGAGGACATGGGCCGGGGGGCCGGATGCGGCACTCCCCGTGAATCTAGTGTGGCTGCCATTGCGTCGTCTCCTGTGTGTATGCGTTCATGCGGCGCCCGACTGTTTCGGGACCGTGAAGCATTCTTGGAGGCGCGACTGACCCGAGCCTTGCGCGAAACTGAACCGGCGCTTACGGTCTAAGGTGAAACCCGCGGGGCGCGTTTCAGGTTGTAAGAAATCCGGCGTTCGCTCAGTTTTTGCTGCTGCGCAGCAGGGACGGGCGCTGGTCCGCCGAGGTCCATTGCGGGCCGTCGAACCATGCGTCGCCCGACAGATAGGCGCGCAGCATCTGCAGGCCGTCGAAGCCCCAGAACAGGCGGCCGTCGACCACGTACGCCGGCGTGCCGAACACGCCGAGCTGCAGGGCCTCGTCGGTGTTGCGCGTGAGCAGGGCCTTGCTCTCGTCGCTGTTCGCGTCGCGCTTCGGCGACAGCTGCGCGGTGAGCGCGGCGAGGCGCGCGGCGTCGCCCGCCTCTTCGCCGCCGCGCCACACGTGGCGCAGGATGGTTTCGGCCACGAGGCGGCTGATGCTACCGTCGTCGCTCGTCGACACTGCCAGCCGCAGGTGCGGCAGCGGGTTGTAAGGGTGCGATGCCGGCATCTCGATCTCGATGCCGTTCGCGTGGCCCAGCCAGAGCACGTGGCGGTAGGTCCAACTGCGCTTCGACGGAATCTCCGCCGGTCCGAGCTGGCCGTGTTGCTTGAGCAGCGCACCCAGCAGCACCGGCTTGTAGGCCACGCTGCAGCTCAAGCCTTCGAGCGCCTCGGGCAAGTGCTCGAACGCGAGGTGCGCGTAGGGCGAGATGAAGTCGAGATAGAAGTCGATGTGCTTCATGCGACGCTTTCCTCTGCATGTCCGGGAGCGCGCCAGATGCCGGCCCGCGCACGCAACTCTATCGCGCGCCAGACGTGGCGCCGCGTTTCGTCTTCCATCCGGCTCCAGCCCGCGATCTCGGGGATGGTGCGCAAACACCCTTCGCAGAAACCACTCAGGCGGTCCATGCGGCACACGGAGGAGCACGGCGAGGGCACGTCGTCGGCCATGGCCTGCACGGCCACGGCGCGCTCGGCCAAGGTCTCGGCCTCGTCGAAGTTCACACCACGTCCGCCACCGGCGCGCCGGTGAGCTTCTCGAGATCGTGCGGGCGCAGCTGGAACACCGCATGCGGATGGCCCGCGGCCGCCCAGATCTCCTCGAAGCGGAACAGCTCGCGGTCGATCAGCACCACGGGCTTCGTCACATGCCCGACCGGCGACACGCCGCCGATGGTGAAGCCGGTGCGCGCCTTCACGAAGTCGGCATCGGCACGGCCGGTCTTGCCGACCAGTGCGTCGACCTTCTTCTCGTCGACGCGCTTGTCGCCCGAGGTGATGACCAGCACCGCCGCCTCGTCGCTCTTGCGGCGAAAGATGATGCTCTTGGCGATCTGGCCGACCGAGATGCCGAGCGCGTCGGCCGCCTGCTGCGCGGTGCGGCAGGCGTCGTCGAGCATGCGTGGCGAATGGGGATGACCGGCATCCTGGAGCACGCGCGAGACGCGCTGGACACCGTCGGGAAGGGAATGGAGTTCGGAGCCGCACATGGCAAGTTCAGCAGGTTCTGGGTTCATCGAGGCCCCAGAGCATACGGAAAAGCCTGCGCCGCCGCCCGGGCGCACCAATGCGGAGAGCCTCGCGGCGCCACGGCGCACGACGCCCGTGCGTCCGGCCGGCGCCGGGCCGGTTTCGGTGCGCAACCGGCCGGCCAGGGTGGCTGCAGCGCTTTTTTTACTCGGCACGGATATTGCTTATCCCTGGGTTCACAGTGCCTCCGCTAACGACGGCGGGGTTCAAGCGAGCCGGCGGCCGACAAGCCGAGGGTTCGTCTGCTCCAACCCAATTTCGCATCCGTTCCGTCGCGGGGGCCCTCTGCCGCTGTCTGCCCAGACAGTGACCGGCGGGCCGCAGCTTCCAGGACCGGTTGCCCGCAGGACCCCCAATGAAGATCGCAGTCATCGGCCACGGCATGGTCGGCCACAAGTTCCTCGAGCAGCTCCACGAGCTCGGCGTCGCGAACGCACAAGTCACCGTGCTTTGCGAAGAGCCCCGGCCGGCGTACGACCGGGTCCACCTCTCCGAGTTCTTCGCCGGCAAGACGGCGGAAGACCTGTCGCTGGTCGAGCCGGGCTTCTTCGAGCGCAGCGGCTTCACGCTGCGCCTGGCGGCGCGGGCAGTTGCCATCGAGCGGCGCAACAACACCGTCACCACGGCCGACGGCGAAGTGGTGCACTACGACAAGCTGGTGCTTGCGACGGGCTCCTTCCCCTTCGTGCCCGCCGTGCCGGGCCGCGACCGCCCGAACTGCTTCGTCTACCGCACCATCGAGGACCTCGAGGCCATGAAGGCCTGCGGCGCCCGCTCGAAGAGCGGCGTGGTGGTCGGCGGCGGGCTGCTGGGCCTTGAATGCGCCAAGGCCCTGCGCGACATGGGCCTCGAAACCCACGTCGTGGAGTTCGCGCCGCGCCTGATGGCCGTGCAGGTCGACGAAGGCGGCGGCCGCGCCCTGCGCAGCAGCATCGAAGCCATGGGCCTGCATGTGCACACCGGCCGCAACACGGTGGAGATCACCGACGGCGCGACCGCCCGGCACCGCATGGTGTTCGCCGACGGCACGCACCTGGAGACCGACATGATCGTGTTCTCCGCCGGCATCCGCCCGCGCGACGAACTGGCGCGCCAGAGCGTGCTGGCCGTCGGCCCGCGCGGCGGCGTGGCGGTCGACAGCCACTGCCGCACCAGCGACCGCAGCATCTACGCGATCGGCGAATGCGCGTCGTGGAACGAGCAGACCTTCGGCCTCGTCGCGCCGGGCTACGACATGGCCCGCGTGGCCGCCAGGCACATCGCCGGCCAGGACGACGCAGCCTTCACCGGCGCCGACATGAGCACCAAGCTCAAGCTGATGGGCGTGGACGTGGCGAGCATCGGCGACGCGCACGGCAAGACGCCGAAGTCGCGCGCCTACCAGTACGTCGACGAGCGCAAGCAGGTCTACAAGAAGATCGTCGTCAGTGAGGACGGCAAGCAGCTGCTGGGCGCGGTGCTGGTCGGCGACGCCGCCGAGTACGGCACGCTGCTGCAGATGGCGCTCAACGGCATCACGCTGCCCGCCGACCCTGAGTTCCTGATCCTGCCGTCGAGTGACGGCAAGGCCAAGCCGGGCCTGGGCGTGGATGCGCTGCCCGACAGCGCGCAGATCTGCTCGTGCAACAGCGTCACCAAGGGCCAGATCTGCGAGGCCGTGGGCCAGGGCGTGTGCACCGTCGCCGAGCTGAAGGCCTGCACCAAGGCCGGCGCCACCTGCGGCGGCTGCGTGCCGCTGGTCACGCAGGTGATGAAGATGGAGATGTCCAAGCGCGGCATGGCGGTCAACAACCACCTGTGCGAGCACTTCCCCTATTCGCGCCAGGAGCTGTACCACCTGATCCGCGTGGGCGAGATCCGCAGCTTCGCCGACCTGCTGGCAAAGCACGGCAAGGGCCTGGGCTGCGACATCTGCAAGCCGACGGCCGCGAGCATCTTCGCGTCGTGCTGGAACGAGTTCGTGCTGAAGAAGGACCTGGCCAGCCTGCAGGACAGCAACGACTACTTCCTCGGCAACATCCAGAAGGACGGCACCTACTCGGTGGTGCCGCGCATGCCCGGCGGCGAGGTCACGCCCGACGGGCTGATCGCCGTGGGGCAGGTGGCGAAGAAGTACGGCCTGTACACCAAGATCACCGGCGGCGCGCGCGTGGACATGTTCGGCGCGCGCGTCGAGCAGCTGCCCGCCATCTGGGAAGAACTGATCGCGGCCGGCTTCGAGTCGGGCCATGCCTACGGCAAGTCGCTGCGCACGGTGAAGAGCTGCGTCGGCTCCACCTGGTGCCGCTACGGCGTGGACGACAGCGTGGGCCTGGCCGTGGAACTGGAGAACCGCTACAAGGGCCTGCGCGCGCCGCACAAGATCAAGTTCGGCGTGTCGGGCTGCACCCGCGAATGCGCCGAGGCGCAGGGCAAGGACGTCGGCATCATCGCCACCGACAAGGGCTGGAACCTCTATGTGTGCGGCAACGGCGGCATGAAGCCGCGCCATGCCGAACTGCTCGCGAGCGACCTCACCAAGGCCGAGCTGATCCGGCTGATCGATCGCTTCCTGATGTTCTACGTGCGCACGGCCGACCGCCTGCAGCGCACCAGCACCTGGCGCGAGAACCTCGAAGGCGGGCTCGATTACCTGAAGGGCGTGCTGCTGCAGGACACGCTGGGCCTGGGCGACGAGCTGGAAACGCAGATGCAGCGCGTGGTCGACACCTACCAGTGCGAGTGGAAGACCGCGGTGAACGACCCCGTCACGCGCCAGCGCTTCCGCTCCTTCGTCAACAGCGAGAAGCCCGACGAGCACATCGTGTTCGTGCAGGAGCGTGGCCAGATCCGCCCCGCCCGCGTGGAAGAGCGAGGCGAAGCCGCCTCCGACGTCTCGATGGCTTGAAGAACATCCAAGGAAACCTCATGACCCAAGACAACCTCCAGTGGACCCCGGTGTGCGCAGCCACCGACATCCTGCCCGACACCGGCGTGTGCGCGCTGGTCGACGGCGTGCATGTCGCGATCTTCAGCGTCGGCCATGAGCAGGCGCTGTTCGCCATCGACAACGTCGACCCGAAGGCGGGGGCCAGCGTGCTGTCGCGCGGGCTGGTCGGCAGCCTCGGCGAGCGGATCGTGGTGGCTTCGCCGCTCTACAAGAACCACTTCGACCTGCGCAGCGGCGAATGCCTGGAAGCGCCCGAGCACTCGGTGCGCGCGCATGCCGTGCGCGTGCAGGAAGGCCGCGTGCTCGTCGCGCTGGCTTGAGGCCCGAGTCCCTTTTTTCAGTTTCGTCTTTTTCGCTTCCAAGGAACCAGAATGGCCTATCTAGCCCCCGCCGAGTTCGTCACCAAGATGGTGGACGCCGGTGAATCCAAGCTGCTGATGTCCACGCGCGACACGCTTATCCGCTCGTACATGGCGGGCGCGATCCTGGCGCTGTCGGCGGCCTTTGCCGTGAGCATCACCGTCAACACCGGCAATGCGCTGGTCGGCGCGATGCTGTTCCCGGTGGGCTTCATCATGCTGTACCTGCTGGGCTTCGACCTGCTGACCGGCGTGTTCACGCTGGCGCCGCTGGCCGTGTTCGACAAGCGCCCCGGCGCCACCTGGGGCGGCGTCGTGCGCAACTGGGGCCTGGTGTTCACCGGCAACTTCGCGGGCGCGCTGACGGTCGCGGTGTTCATGGCCGTCATCTTCACCTTCGGCTTCAGCGAGGCGCCCAACGCCATCGGCGAGAAGCTCGGCCACATCGGCGAAGGCCGCACGCTCGGCTACTCGGCGCACGGCGCCGCCGGCATGCTCACGCTGTTCATTCGCGCCGTGATGTGCAACTGGATGGTGTCGACCGGCGTGGTGGCGGCCATGATGTCGACCACCGTGTCGGGCAAGGCCATCGGCATGTGGATGCCGGTCATGGTCTTCTTCTACATGGGCTTCGAACACTCGATCGTCAACATGTTCCTGTTCCCCACCGGCCTGATGCTGGGCGGCAAGTTCACGATCATGGACTACCTGATCTGGAACGAGCTGCCCACTGTGCTGGGCAACCTCGTCGGCGGCCTGACCTTCGTCGGGCTGACGCTGTACTCCACGCACTACAAGACGGCGCCCAAGCGCGCCGCCAGCTGAGCCGGCCTGGATGCCGCGCAAGGCATTGCGCGTGACGCTCGGCCAGCATTCGCTGGCCGGCGCCAAATCGCCGGTCAACCAGGACTTCCACGGCGCCATGCTGCCCGAGGGAGCGCTGCGCGCCTCCAAGGGCATCGCGGTGGCGCTCGCCGACGGCATCGGCTCCAGCCGCGTGAGCCAGGTGGCGAGCGCGGCGGCCGTGCGGGGCTTTCTCGACGACTACTACGCAACCTCCGACGCGTGGTCGGTGCGCCGCTCCGCGCAGCGGGTGCTGGACGCCACCAACTCGTGGCTGCATGCGCAGACGATGCGCAGCGACGCGCGCTTCGACAAGGACAGTGGCTACGTCTGCACCTTCAGCGCGCTGATCCTCAAGGGCCGCGACGTGCACCTGCTGCACGTCGGCGATGCGCGCATCTACCGGCTGCACGCCGGCGCGCTCGAACAGCTCACCGAAGACCACCGCGTCAACGTGTCGTCGGCCGAGTCGTACCTGGGCCGCGCGCTGGGCGCGGGCGCCAGCGTGGAGATCGACTACCGCTGCTGGCAGGCGGAGGTGGGCGAGGTCTACCTGCTGGCCACCGATGGCGCTTACGCGCACCTCGACATCGGCACGGTGAATGACGCGCTGACCCGGAGCGCGGACGATTTCGATGCGGCGGCCCGCCTGCTGGCAGAAGCCGCGCAGGCCAAGGGCAGCGACGACGACAGCACGGTCCAGTTGCTGCGCATCGACGAACTTCCCGTGGCCGACGCGCCGCATGCGCAGCTGCAGCGCGAAGGCCTGGCGCTGCCGCCGGCCCTCGCGCCGAGGGACCGCTTCGAGGGCTTCACGCTCGTGCGCGAGATCCACATGAGCGCGCGCAGCCACGTGTACCTGGCCACCGACGACGCCACCGGCCAGCCGGCGGTGCTGAAGCTACCGTCGATCGACCTGCGCGACGACCCGGACTACCTCGACCGCTTCGTGCTCGAGGAATGGGTGGCGCGGCGCATCGACAGCCCGCACGTGCTCAAGGCGAGCGCCGTGGAGCGTGCGCGCAGCCACCTGTACGTGGCCATGGAATACGTGGACGGCCACACGCTGGCGCAATGGATGGTCGACCACCCCCGGCCCACGCTGGACAGCGTGCGCGGCATCGTCGAGCAGTTGGCGCGAGGCCTGCAGGCGCTGCACGGCAAGGAAATGCTGCACCAGGACATCCGCCCCGAGAACGTGATGATCGACCGCACGGGCACCGTCAAGATCATCGACCTGGCCGCCACCCACGTCGCGGGCCTGTCCGACGGCGGCGGCGAGCACCGCGCGCTCGCCATCGAAGGCACGCTGCAGTACACCGCGCCGGAATACTTCACCGGCCATGGCGGCACGGCCCGCTCCGACCTGTTCTCGCTGGCGGTGATCGCCTACCAGATGCTCGCCGGCCAGTTGCCTTACGGGCTGCAGGCGTCGCGCATCCGCTCACCCGCCGATGTCGGACGGCTGCGCTATGTGCCGGTGCGGCACTTCCGGCCCGACCTGCCCGCGTGGGTCGACGCCGTGCTGCAGAAGGCACTGCACCCGCAGGCCGCGAAGCGGCAGGAGGCGGTGTCCGAGTTCGCGCACGACCTCAGGGCGCCGGGGCCGGAGTTTCTTCGCGCGCGGTCACCCGCGCTGATCGAGCGCCGCCCGGTACTGTTCTGGCAATGCACGACGGTGCTGCTGGCCGCGGCGGTGATCGTGCTGCTCGGGCTGCGCGCCTTCGGGCACTGAAGAAGACGAAACTGTTCAGCCGGCCCGCTTGGTGCGGATCGCCTTCGACGCGCGCGAGTTCGGTTCGCGGCCCAGTGCCTCGCTGATGTACACGCCCGCATCGATCAGCTTGTCGAGATCGATGCCGGTCTCGATGCCCATGCCGTGCAGCATGTAGACCACGTCTTCGGTCGCCACGTTGCCCGTCGCGCCCTTCGCGTAGGGGCAGCCGCCGAGGCCGGCCGAGGACGACTGGAAGTTCCACACGCCCAGTTCGAGCGCCGCCAGCGTGTTGACCAGCGCCTGCCCGTAAGTGTCGTGAAAGTGGCCGGAAATGGCGTCGACATCGAAGTGCGCCAGCGTGGCCTCCATCGCCCCTTGCACCTTGCGCGGCGTGCCCACGCCGATGGTGTCGGCCACGTCCACGCGCTGCACGCCAATGCCCTTCATCAGCTGCGCGAGGTAGCCGACCTTGGCCGGCGCGATCTCGCCTTCGTACGGGCAGCCCACGGTGCACGACATGGCGCCGCGCACATGGATGCCCTTCTCTAGCGCCGCGGCCACCACGGGTGCGAAGCGCTCGATGCTCTCGGCAATGGAGCAGTTGATGTTCTTCTGGCTGAAGGCCTCGCTCGCGGCGCCGAACACCACGATCTCGTCCGGCCACTCCTCGCGCGGCGCGGCGATGGCCGCCTCGAAGCCCTTCATGTTGGGCGTGAGCACCGAGTAGAGAACACCGGGCTTGCGCACGATGCCGTGCATCACGGAGGCAGCGTCGGCCATCTGCGGCACCCACTTGGGCGAGACGAAGCTGGTGACCTCGATCTCCTTCAGGCCCGCGTCCTGCAGGCGGTGCACGAGGCCGATCTTGACTTCGGCCGAGACGGGCTGCTTTTCGTTCTGCAGGCCGTCGCGCGGGCCGACGTCGACGAGCTTGACGCGGGTGGGGAGTTTCATGGGATGTCTCTTGTGTCGCGGGAGGATGAAAAAACCGTCCTCGATTGTCGAACACATGGGAATGCCCTGCTTGGTATACAGGGGCGCGGAAGGTAGCAATGCGCGCCAGTCGCGTTGCAAATGGTGCCAGGAGTGCCCCGGGGGTGCCATCTGCCCGCCGCTAGGCCTTCGCGTCCGTCCGCTCCAGCATGCTCGTGCGGAACGCCATCTTCCGCACGATGGCGGAAAAGGCACGCGTGGGCGCCGACTCGCGCGCGCCCGGAGACCACAGCATGCCGGGCGTGCGCACCGGCGTCGGGCTTTCCAGCCGCACGATGGCAAGGCCCGAATGCGGGAGCACCGCGTTGGCCGAGACGATGGCGGCGAGCTGCGTCTTGGCCACCAGCCCCATGATCGGCGCCAACGTGTTGATCTCGGCCACCACCTGGGGTTCGGCGCCGCAGGAGCGGAAGCACTCGTCGAGCATCTGCCTGGTCGCGAAGCTCGCGGGCAAGAGCACCATCGGCAGGCGGTGCAACTCCACCATGCGCACCCGCTTACGCCGCGCGAGCGGATGGTCCTGCGCCACTACAAGCACCATCTCCTCGTTGTAGAGCGGCTCGAACTGCAGCGGCCCGGGCACGCCGGGCCGGTAGGCAATGCCGAGGTCGAGCGTGCCCTGCTGCAGCCGCTCGGCGATCAGGTCGGCGGCCAGCTCCTCCACCATCACGCGCACCCGCGGATAGCGCTGCTGGAAGCTCGCGATGCAGTCGGGAATGAAGCCGAGGTTGAAGGTGTGGGTGGAGCCGATGCGCAGCTCGCCCGCTGCTTCCTGCGGGTCTTCGCGCAACGCGCCCAGGCCGCGGTCGATCTCCTGCAGCGCGCGGGTCGCGTGGTGCAGGAAGACCTCGCCGGCCTCGGTCAGCGCCACGCGCTTGCCAATGCGGTCGAACAGCAACTTGCCCAGCTCGTCCTCCAGCTGCTTGATCTGGTGCGACAGCGTCGACTGCGTCACGTGCAGCCGCTCGGCCGCGCGGGTGAAGTTGAGCGAGCCGGCCAGCGCGCTGAAGTAGCGCAGGTGACGCAATTCCATGGAGACCTCGGGTCCGTCGAACAATCGATGTCATCGATGGTATCCATGAAAAACCATCATTGTTAAAAATCGTCGTGCCTGCATAGAGTTCGCACCCATCCCGGCACACAGGCATGGACACGAACAACAGGAGATAACGAGGTGCACAAAGTCCTCAGCGGCATCAAGGTCCTCGAACAGGGCACCTTCATCACCGGGCCGGCGGCCGGCATGTTCCTGGCCGACCTGGGCGCCGAGGTGGTCAAGGTCGAGCAGCCTGGCAGCGGCGATCCGTTCCGCTCGTTCCGCGGCGGCCTCTACAGCCCGCACTTCCAGACCTACAACCGCAACAAGCGCAGCATCACGCTCAATCCGAAGCTGCCCGACGACGCGGCGGTGTTCGACGAGCTGGTGAAGGAGTCGGACGTCTACATCCAGAACTTCCGTCCCGGCGCGGCCGAGCGGTTGGGCGCGGGCGAGGCGCGGCTGCGCGCGCTCAACCCGCGGCTGGTGTACTGCGCCATCAGCGGCTTCGGCCAGACCGGCCCCGCCGCCAACCGCCCCGCCTACGACACGGTGGCGCAGGCGGCCAGCGCCTTCCTCAAGCTGCTGGTGAACCCGGCCAACCCGCGCGTGGTGGGCCCGGCCGTGGCGGACGCGATGACCGGCTTCTACGCGGCCTACGGCGTGATGGGGGCGCTGGTGGAGCGCGGGCGCACCGGCCAGGGCCGCAAGGTGGAGGTGTCGATGCTCGAGGCCATGTGCCACTTCAACCTGGACGCCTTCACGCACTACTTCTCCGAGAACGAGATCATGGGCCCCTTCAGCCGTCCAAGCGTCTCGCAGTCGTACGTGCTGGAGTGCGCCGACGGCCTGTGGATCGCGCTGCACATGTCCTCGCCCGAGAAGTTCTGGCAGGGCCTGGCCAGCGCGATCGAACGGCCCGACCTGTTCCAGGACCCGCGCTTCGCGACGCGCGAGGGCCGCATCGCCCACCAGAACGACATGATCGCCCTGCTCGACGGCCTGTTCCGAGCGCGCGATCGCGCTGACTGGTGTGCGCGGCTGGAGGCCGAGGACGTGCCCCACGCGCCCATGTACGACACCCGCGAAGCGATGGAAGACCCGCAGGCCCGCCACCTGCAACTCGAGGTGAGCGCGCCGCACCCCGAGGGCGGCGAGTGGCGCACCATCCGCTCGCCCGTGAGCTTCGACGGCGAGCGCGCGCTGGCGGTCACCGCGCCGCCCGTGCTGGGCGCGGACAACGACAGCATCGTCGAGCCGATACGGCGCAGGCTGCGCCCGGCCGCCTGACGCGCCACCTCATTCCCACAAGAAAACGGAGACAGCCCCATGGCCCCATCGAACGAGGACGAACTGACACAGGCCGCGCTGCAGCGCCTGGAAGGCGCGGCCGACCCGCGCTTCGCGCGGATCATGCAGTCGCTCATCACGCACCTGCACGCCTTCATCCGCGAGGTCGACCTGCAGCCCGCCGAATGGATGACCGGCATCGAGTTCCTCACCGCCGTGGGCCGGACCTGCGACGACAAGCGCCAGGAGTTCATCCTGCTGTCGGACACGCTGGGTGCGTCGATGATGGTGGTGATGCTCGACCAACTGCGCGCCGCCGCACGCGCCGGACAGGAGCAAGACGCGCTGCACGCGACCGAGACCACCGAGGCCACGGTGCAGGGGCCCTACTACTGGGACGGCGCGCCCGAGCTGCCGTGCGGCGCCGACATCGCGCCGGGCGTACGCGGCGAGCCTGCCTTCTACAGCGGCCGCATCACCAACACCCGCGGCCAGCCGCTCGCGAATGCGCTGCTCGACATCTGGTCGGGCGACGGCGAGGGCGTGTACGACATGCAGGTCGAGGGCGCGGGCATGGCGGCGCGCGCGCGCATCCGCACCGACGCCGAAGGCCGCTACTGGTTCTGGTCGATCAAGCCCTCGTACTACCCGGTGCCGGTCGACGGCCCGGTGGGCCGCATGCTGATCGGCATGGGCCGCCACCCCAACCGGCCCGGCCACATCCACATGAAGGTCGCCGCCGACGGGCACGTGCCCGTGACCACGCACCTCTTCGTGGCGGGCAGCCCGTACATCGAATCGGACGCGGTGTTCGGCGTGCGGCCCAGCCTCGTCGTCGAGTTCGAGGCGCACGCGCCGGGCAAGGCGCCCGACGGCCGCGCGCTTGCGCAGTCCTGGTGGTCCGCGCACTACGACTTCCATCTCCAACCCGAGGCCGCCTGAGCCTTGCCTGAGCCTGTACACCCCATGAAAATCGGCAAATCCACCGTCCCGCGCACCGCCATCTGCACGTCGGACGAACACACCATCGTCGTGCGCGGGCACGACCTGTGCCGCGACCTGATCGGCCAGCTGTCTTTCGCGGACTACTTCTTCCTCCTGCTCACCGGCAAGCGACCCGACGCGGCCTGCAGCGCCGTGCTCAACGCCACGCTGGTGGCGATCGCCGAGCACGGGCTGGTGCCCAGCGTGCAGGCCAGCCGCATGACCTTCGCCGCCGCGCCCGACGCGCTGCAGGGCGCGGTGGCCGCCGGCATCCTGGGTTGCGGCTCGGTGATCCTCGGTGCGTCGGAAACCGCGGGCCGGTTGTTCGCCGAGGTGGCGGCGCGCGTCGATGCGGGCGAAGCACTCAACGATGTGGCCGCCGCCACGATCCGCGCACTGAAGGAAGGCCGTCAGGCCATCCCCGGCTACGGCCATCCGCTGCACAAGGCGAACGACCCGCGCGTGGACCGCCTGATCGAAGTGGCTGCCCAGGCCGGCGCCGACCTGCGCTACGTGCGCATCGCGCAGGCGCTGGAGCGCGTGATTCCCGACATCGTGGGCCGCGAACTGCGCATGAACGTCTCGGCCGCCATCCCGGCCGTGCTGCTCGGCGTGGGCTTTCCGGTGGCATCGCTGCGCGGCGTGCCCATCCTTGCGCGCACCGCGGGACTGATCGCGCACCTGGCCGAGGAGGCCGAGACGCCGAGCGGCTTCGCGCTGTCCTACCAGGCCACGCGCGAGCTGCAGTATGAAGGCGATGTGCCCGCCGGCTTCGGGAGCGCGGCATGAGGCGCCGCCTGCTGCTCGCCAGCACGCTGCTGGCCACCGGTGCCGCGCTGGCACAGATGCCCTCGCAGGGGTCGTCGCGGCCGCTGAAGATCGTGGTGCCCTTCGGCGCCGGCACCACCACCGACATCGTCGGCCGCATCCTGGCCGACGCGCTGGGGCGCCAGCTGGGCGTGGCCGCGATCGTGGAGAACAAGCCCGGTGCGGGCGGGTCCATCGGCAGCGAGCAGGTCGCGCGCGCCGGCACCGATGGCCAGACCCTGCTGCTGGGCACGGTCGGCACGCACGCCATCAATCCCTCGCTCTACAAGCGGCTGAGCTACCAGCCGCTGCGCGACTTCGTGCCGCTGGGCTTCGTGGGCGCCACACCCACGCTCCTGGTGGTGCCCGCCGGTTCGCCCTGGAAGAACGTGGCCGACCTGGGCCGCGCCACCGGCAACGTGAACTTCGCCTCGGCCGGCAACGGCACCTCGGGCCACCTGGCGGGCGAACTGCTCAACGTGCGCCTGTCGAAGAGCTTCATGCACGTGCCCTACCGCGACGGCGCGCAGGCCATGACCGAGCTGATGGCCGGCAACGTGCAGTTCATGTTCTATCACCCGGCCGCGGTGCTGCCGCAGGTGCGCGCGGGCAAGCTGCGCGCGCTCGGCGTGTCGAGCGCGAAGCGCAGCGCCGCCGCACCCGACGTGCCCACGCTGATGGAACAGGGCGTGAAGGACTTCGACCTCGTCGCGTGGTTCATGCTCTACGCGCCGGGCAGCATGCCCGCCGCGCAGCGCGACCGCCTGCGCGAGGCCACGCGCCAGGTGCTGGCCCAGCCCGAGGTCCGCGAGAAGCTCGCGCTGCAGGGCGTGGAGCGCACCGAGATGAACGCCGACCAGCTCGACGCCTTCGCCCGCGCGGAGATCGCCAAGTGGGGCGAGGCCGTGCAGCGCTCGGGTGCGCAGATCGACTGAGTGGCGGAAAAAGAGACCGGGCCAGGGAGCCGATTCACACAAACAAGCGGGCACGGCCTGCGACAGGAGACATTCATGCGTTCGA
Source organism: Variovorax sp. Root411 (assembly GCF_001425205.1). Lineage (GTDB taxonomy): Bacteria > Pseudomonadota > Gammaproteobacteria > Burkholderiales > Burkholderiaceae_C > Variovorax. Next base: position 549,265 of record NZ_LMDW01000012.1, on the reverse strand, counting down.
GAATCCAATGGTTGACCGGCCTTCTTCTCATGGGCCTCGCGTGCAGCGTCGCGTTCGCGCAGAACGCGGCCTGGCCCAGCAAGCCCATCCGCATCGTGGTGGGCTTCGCGCCCGGCACGCCGCCGGACATCTTCGCGCGCCTGTACGGCGAGTACGCGGCGCGACAACTCGGCGTTCCCGTGGTGATCGACAACAAGCCGGGCACGGCCGGCAACCTGGCCTCCGACACGGTAGCGAAGGCCGCGCCCGACGGCTACACATTCCTCTACAACCTGTCGACGGCGTTCACCATCAATCCCTACATCTACGGCAAGCTGCCCTTCGATCCGCAGAAGGACCTGGTGCCGGTCGCCACCACGATGCGGCAGGGGCTGGTGCTGATCGCGAACCCGAAGTTCCCGGCGAAGTCGGTCAAGGAACTGGTGGCCGCTGCGAAGGCGAAGCCGGGCGCGATCTCGCACGCCTCGTACGGCGCGGGCAGCCCCTCTCATCTGATCGTGGAATGGCTAAAGGAAGAGACCGGCACCGACATGCTGCACGTGCCTTATCGGGCGAGCCCGGTGACCGACGTGATGGGCGGCCAGGTTGACACGCTGATGGAGCCGATCGCCACCGGCTACCCGCTCATCAGCAGCGGCCGCGTGCAAGCACTGGCCTATTCGGGCCCGAACCGCCATCCCGCCATGCCCGACGTGCCCACGCTCTCCGAGGTGGTGCCCGGCCTCACGATGACGTCGTGGCACGGCATCTGGGCACCGGCCGCGACGCCGGCCGCGGTGCAGCAGCGCTTCAACGCCGTGATGGTCGAGGCCAGCAAGAACCCCGACCTGTCCCGGCGCATCCGCGAGCTGAACAGCGAGCCGCTGGGGCTGACGCAGGCCGAGATGGCCGCAGCGGTGCGGCGCGATGCGGAGATCTACAGCCGCATCGTGAAGGCAAAGAACATCCGCGTCGACTGAGCGGGTGGATACGTGAACGGGCGCTGGCGCTAGACCGTCTCGCGCTGCGCGAAGCTGTCGACCCACCCGTCGCGCATGTCGTCCGCCACCACCGCATCGACCGCATCCACGCGCGCGCTGTCCGGCCCCTGCTGCGCCCAACGGACCAGCGCCTCGACCGCGCCAGCCTCGCCGATCGCCAGCGCTTCCACGCTGCCGTCGCGGCGGTTGCGCACCCAGCCGTGCACGCCGAGCCGCTGCGCGACCTGCACCATCGACCAGCGGTAGCCCACGCCCTGCACGAGGCCGCGGATGACGAGGTGGCGGGTGACGGTGATGTCGTTGTTCATGGCATGGCGATCAATACGACTTGGGCAGCCCGAGCGCCTTCTCCGCGATGAAGTTCAGGATCATCTGCGGGCTGACCGGCGCGATGCGCGGAATGTAGCTCTCGCGCAGCAGGCGCTCGACATGGTATTCCTTCGCATAGCCCATGCCGCCCAGCGTGAGGATCGCGTTCTGGCAGGCATCGTGCGCCGCCTCGGCCGCGAGGTACTTGGCGGCATTGGCCTCGATGCCGCAGGGCTCGCCCGCGTCGTACAGCGTGGCGGCCTTGAACACCATCAGGTCGGCCGCCTCGAGATTGGCCCAGGCCCGCGCGAGCGGATGCGCCACGCCCTGGTTCTGCCCGATGGGCCGGCCGAACACGATGCGCTCCTGCGCGTACTGCGAGGCGATGCGCAGCGCCGCGCGGCCGATGCCGATGGCTTCCGCGGCGATCAATATGCGCTCGGGGTTGAGGCCGTGCAGGATGTATTCGAAGCCGCGCCCTTCCTCGCCGATGCGGTCTTCCTCCGGCACTTCGAGCCCGTCGATGAAGAGCATGTTCGAGTCGACCGCCGCGCGGCCCAGCTTGTGGATCTCGCGCACCTCGACCTTGCTGCGGTCCAGTGCCGTGTAGAACAGCGTGAGGCCTTGCGTGGGCTTCTTCACCTGGTCGATCGGCGTGGTGCGCGTGAGGATGAGCATGCGGTCGGCGACCTGCGCGGTCGAGATCCAGAGCTTGCGGCCGTGCAGCAGGTAGCTGCCTCCGGGCTGGCGCACCGCCTGCGTCTTGAGGCTGGTGGTGTCCAGCCCCGCGTCGGGCTCGGTCACGGCGAAGCAGGCTTTCTCGGTGCCCGCGATCAGCGGCGGCAGGAAGCGCTGGCGTTGCGCCTCGGTGCCGAACACCACCACCGGGTTGAGGCCGAAGATGTTCATGTGCACCGAGGACGCGCCCGACATGCCTGCGCCCGAGGCGCTGATGGCACGCATCATCAGCGCGGCCTCGGTGATGCCGAGCCCCGCGCCGCCCTGCGCCTCGGGCATGGCGATGCCGAGCCAGCCACTCTCTGCCACGGCGCGGTGGAACGCGTGCGGAAACACGGCGCGGTCGTCGTGGTCGCGCCAGTAGTCGGCGGGGAAGTCTTCGCAGAGGCGTTCGATGGCCGCGACCAGCGAGCGATGGTCTTCGTCGAGGGAGAAATTCATTCGTTGTCGTCCTTGTGTGGGGCCGGTTGTAGCGTGACGCCGCGCTCGAGCATGCGGGCGATGGCCTCATCGCCATAGCCCGCTTCGCGCAGCAGTTCCACGCTCTGCTCGCCGATGCGCGGCGTGGGCCGGCGGATGGCGGTGGGCGTGGCGCTGTAGCGGCCGACCGGCGCGAGGGTGCGGATGCGGCCCTCGGTCGGGTGGTCGAGCTCGGGATAGAAATCGACGGCGCGCAGGTGCGGGTCGTCGAGCAGGCTCTCGGTGCTGTGCAGGCGTGCGACGGGGATGTCGGCGGCAGCCAGTGCGGCGAACCATTCGTCGCTGGTGCGCGTGGCCATCGCCTCGGCGACGAAGGCGTACACCGCGCCGATGTTCGCGGCGCGCGCGGTGTGCGTGCCGAACATCGGTGAGCTGCGCAGCTCGGGCCGGCCGATCAGGTCGAAGAAGGCCTGCCAGTGCTTGTCGTTGTAGATCAGCACGCTGAGGTGGCCGTCCGATGTTGCATAGGGCTTGCGATGCGGCGCGAGCAGGCGCGCGTAGCCGGTGGGGCCGAGCGGCGGCTCGAAGCTGTGGCCGCCGAGGTGGTCGCCCATGACGAACTGCGAGAGCGCCTCGAACATCGGCACCTCGACCGCCTGGCCCTTGCCCGTGCGTTGCGCGTGCAGCACGGCAGCAAGCAGCGCGATGGCGGCCTGCAGGCCGACGGCGCGGTCGGCCAGCGTGACGGGTGCATAGCGCGGTTCGCCACCGCTTTGCTGCGCGAACAGCGAGGCCACGCCTGCCGCGCCCTGGATCAGATCGTCGTACGCGGGCCTGCCGGCGTAGGGCCCCTGCTCGCCATAGCCGAAAGCGCCGAGGTAGACGATCTTCGGGCTCACCGCGGCCACCGCGTCGTAGCCGAGCCCGAGCCGCGCCATCGCCTGCGGACGGGTGTTGTAGATCAGCGCATCGCAACTTGCCGCGAGCTTCAGGCAGGCCTCGCGGCCCTCGGGCTGCTTGAGGTCGAGCACGATGGAGCGCTTGTTGCGGTTGAGGTGCATCGCCATCGCGCCCATGCCGGGGTGGCGCATCGGGCCGACGGCGCGCAGGTTGTCGCCGCCTGGCGGTTCGACCTTGATGACGTCGGCGCCGAGGTCGCCAAGCGTCTGCGTGGCGTAGGGGCCCATCACCACGGCCGTGAGGTCGAGGATGCGGATGCCTTGGAGAGGTCCTGTGGAATTCATGTCTTGGTCTTCGCTCCTTCCCCTTCCGTGGGAAGGCTGGGATGGGGGCAGGCAGAGCGCCCGACGGATGCGCCGCTTGCCCTCACCCCCGCCCTCTCCCCAAGGGGAGAGGGAGTCATGCAGCCCTTGTCTTGCCCCCTCTCCCGCTGGCGGGAGAGGGTTGGGGCGAGGGTGAGGTCCGCGGCGCGCAGCTTCATTCGGGCTGAATCCCCGCAGCTTGGATCAGCTTCTTCCACTTCGCCAGCTCCGACACCGTGAACGCTCCCAGCTCCTCGGGCGTGCTGCCGAACGCATCGAAGCCCAGCTTGCTCACACGCTCGCGGAAGGCCGCGCCGTTCGCCATCTCCGACAGCGCCTTGTTGAGCTTCAGCACGATGTCGCGCGGCGTACCGGCCGGCGCGAACACGCCGTTCCACGACGTGATGTCGAAGCCTTTCAGCTCGGGCGTATCGGCCAGCGGCGGCAGCTCGGGGAAGAGCTTGGTGCGCTCCTGCGTGGTGACGGCAATCGCGCGCATCTTGCCGGCCTTCACCGTGGCAAGGCCCGCGGCCAGATCGACCACCATCATCGACACCTGCCCGCCGATCAGGTCGGCAATGGCCGGCGGCGTGCTCTTGTACGGCACGTGCAGCATAGGCACGCCGCTCATGCGCGACAGCGTGGCGCCGCTCACGATGCCCGTGCTGTTGCCACTCGCATAGGTCAGCTTGCCGGGGTGCGCGCGGCCCCAGGCCAGCAGCTCGGCCACGCTCTTCACGGGCAGGTCGTTGTTCACCACCAGCATGAACGGCAAGTTGCCCATGCGGCTCACGGGCGCGAAGTCTTTCACCGGGTCGTAGGGCAGCGACTTCATCAGGCTCGGGTTGGCCGAGTGCGTGGTGTTGGTCGTCATAAAGAGCGTGTAGCCGTCGGGCGGCGCCTTGGCCACGGCTTCGGCGCCGATCACACCATTGGCACCGGCCTTGTTGTCGACGATGACCGAGCCCTTGAGCGCCTCGCCGAGCATCTGCGCGGTGATGCGCGCCACCGCGTCGGTGCCGCTGCCGGCCGCGAAGGGCACGACGATGCGGATCGGCTGCTTCGGGTAGCCCTCCTGTGCAAAGGCCCACGGCGCAGCGCCGGCCAGGCCCGCGGCGGCGCCGATGGAAATGAAACGGCGGCGGCCGGCCACCACGACCGATTTCTCTTCAGTCGCGTTCTTCGTCGTCTGCATGTGGTTTGTCTCCGGGTTGTTGTCGCTTCAGGGCCGGATCACGCGCTCCGGCAGTTCCTCGTATGGCGGGCTGTAGATCACCAGCACGCGCACCGGCTCGTCGCTCACCACCGTGAAGGTGTGCATCGCGTCGGCCGGAAAAAAGCAGCTGTCACCAGGGTGCAGCTCCTGCCGCTGGCCGCCCACCTCGGCGACTGCACGGCCTTCGAGCATGTAGCAGACCTGCTCGATGCCCGGGTGCGCGTGCGGCAGCGCGCCCTTGCCCTTCTGGATGTGGCCGACCAGCACTTCGAGCTGCTTCGCGCCCACGGTCTCGGGGCCGATCAGGCGCTTGTTGAGCGTGCCGGTGTGGTTGGCCGGGTGGTAGCCGGCGATGTCGGCTTCGCGGACGAAGTAGCGGGGAGTGCTTGCGGTCATCGGGTGCTTTCGGTCTTGGGTTCGATGGCGAGGCAGGCCGAGCGCAGCATCGCCGCGATCTCCTCGATGCGCGCCTCCATGCGGTAGCGCGGACCGGCGACCGAGATCGCGTAGGCCTCGCCGCCGATGCGCAGCGGCCAAGCGAGGCCAATCAGGTCGGGAATGCTTTCGCCGAGGTTGCCGTACCAGCCGCGCGCGGCAGAGCGCTGCAGTTCGGCTTCGATGGCATCGGCGGTGGTGAGCGTGGCGTCGGTCAGCGGCGTGAGCGCCATGCCGTCGAGCAGCTTGCGGCGCACATCGGGCGCGAGCGTGGAAAGCAACGCACGGCCCAGCGAATTGGCGTACGCCGGGCGCGTCTCGCCCGACTCGGCCGTGTAGCGGATGCTCTGCGGCGCGCTCAGCACCTCCAGGTACACCACCAGGCCCGCATCGCGGAATTTGGCGAACACCACCGTCTCGCGCGCCGCATCGCGCAACTCCTCGAGCGTGGCCTTCACCCGGTCGAGCACCGGGTCGTGGGCGGCGATGACCTGCGCCATCGCGAGCAGCCGGCCCGTCGGGTAGTAGCCCTGGCGGCGGCCGGTTTCGTACATGTAGCCCTGCTCTTCGAGCGTGCGGATCAGGCCCAGGCAACTCGACACCGGCATGTCGAGCAGGCGAGCCATCTCGGACAGCGCCAGCGGCTGCTTCTCGCGAGCGAAGAGCTCGACGATCTCGATCACGCGGAATGCAGTTTTCACAGTCATGAAAATATTTTCATGCTTATGAAAAATCGGCGCTTCGGGGTTTCCCCTGCCCGCGCCGCGTTTCCACGGGAACGAAGGTGGCGCGTGTCAGTACCCGCGCGCCGGATCGACCACGCCGGCGATCGGCAGGCCCTGCTCCATCGCCCGGATCTTCCCGGCGATCTGGGCGATGGACTCCTCGCGCAGCGTGCGCGCCGAGCCGTGCGGCGTCACGGTGATCTTCGGGTGCCGCCAGAACGCATGGTCCGCCGGCAGCGGCTCGACCTGGAACACGTCGAGCGTCGCGCCCGCGAGCTGGCCGGCGTCGAGCATCGGGATCAGGTCGTCTTCCACGAGGTGCGCGCCGCGCGCGATGCTGATCAGGTAACCCTCGGGTTTCAGTTTGCCCAACGTGCCGCGGTTGAGGATGCCGCGCGTCGCCTCCGTCAGCGGCAGCAGGTTCACGAGCACGCGCGTGGACGACAGGAACTCGTCGAACTGCGCCTCGCCGCTGAACACGCGCACGCCGTCGATCTCCTTCGGCGAACGGCTCCAGCCCAGCACCGGAAACTCGAACTGCGCGACCGCCTTTGCCACGCGCTCGCCAAGCACGCCCAGACCCATGATCCCGACCGGGAAGTCGCGCCGCAGCTTCGGCTTGCGGTAGCTCCACTTGCCCTCGCGCGCATCGGCCTCGTAGGCGTCGAACTCGCGGAAGTGGCGAATCAGCGTGTGGCAGACGTACTCGGCCATCTGCACCGACATGCCCGCGTCGTCGAGCCGCACGATGCGCGTGTGCGCCGGCACCTTCAGCTTGAGCAGCGCATCGACGCCCGCGCCGATGTTGAACAAGCCGCGCAGCCCGGGTTGCTCGTCGAGCAGCTGCTGGGGCGGCGCCCACACCACCGCATGGTCGGCCTGGGCGGCGCCGGGCTTCCAGACCTCGATCTGCGCATCGGGCAGCTCGGCCTTCAGGCCTTCGATCCAGGGTTCGGGGCGGTTGTCGGTCAGGGAGACGATGATTTTCATGCACCGGATCTTAGGGGCCCCGGTCCGCGCGCCGGCTCGGCGGCTTGTACCGCCCGAAGCCTTCTTCTATGCTCGCGCGCGACCTACCAGAACCTCGACACACCCGGAGACCGAAGCATGATCAAAGTCAGCGTGATGTACCCCTACACCGAAGGCGCACGGTTCGACCACGCCTACTACCGCGACAAGCACATGCCGCTGCTGAAGGCGCGCATGGGCGATGCCTGCAAGGCGTACACCATCGACAAAGGCCTGGCCGGCGGCGCGCCCGGCACCCCGCCGGCCTATGTCGGCATGTGCCACGTGTTCTGCGACTCGGCCGAGGCCTTCCAGGCGGCGTTCGGCCCGCACGCCAAGGAGATCCAGGGCGACATCAGGAACTACACCGACATCGCGCCCGTCATGCAGATCAGCGAAGTGGTGGTGGGCTAAGCCGCCGCGGCGGCCATCCGCAACAGCTCGTCGCCTTCGGCCACCTGCTCGCCCGGCGCGAACATCAGCTCCTCCACCGTGCCGTCGGCCGGTGCTGCGATGGTGTGCTCCATCTTCATGGCCTCCATCACCGCGAGCGGCTGGCCGCGGCTGACCTTGTCGCCGGCCTTGACGGCGAAGGACACGACCTTGCCGGGCATCGGCGCCGTGAGCCGGCCGCCTTCGGCGTGGGTGTCGCCCGCATGGGCGAGGCGATCGATGGCGGTGATCTTCGTCGCGCCCTTCGAGGCAAAGACGTGCGCCGTGGCGCCATCGACGTGCACGTCGAGCGTCTGGCGCGTGCCGGCGAACTCGACCTCGAATTCACCGCTCGGGAACTGGCCGATGACCAGCGGACCTTCGGCGCCACCGGCTTCGAGCCACAGGCCGCCGTCGCGCTTGTAGGTCAGCAGGGCGGTCTGCTCGGCACCGCGGAACTCGAAGTCGAAGTGGCGCCGGTATTCGCCCAGCGAGCGCCAGCCGTCGCGCCGCGCAAAAGGATCGGGCATCTTCGCGGGCCACTCGGTGATCAGCGTGCGCGTGATCGCGGCGGCAGCAGCCAGCGGCAGTCCCAGCGGCTCGCGGTCGAACAGCACGGCGCGTTCGCGCTCGATCAGCGCGGTGTCGAGGTTCGCCTTCGAGAACGATTCGGTCGCCAGGATGCCGCGCAGGAACTGCACGTTGGTCGCCACGCCCACGATCTGCACCTGCGCCAGCGCGGCGTCGAGCCGGGCCAGCGCCTCGTCGCGCGTGCTGCCATGCACGATGAGCTTGGCGATCATCGAGTCGTAGAAGGGCGAGATCTCGCCGCCCTCGCGCACGCCGTCGTCGATGCGCACGCGGCTGCGCTGGAAGGCGGTCGCCTGCGGCTTGCGGTACACGCGCAGCGTGCCGGTGGCGGGCAGGAAGTTGTTGTCGGGGTTCTCCGCGCAGATGCGCGCCTCGATGGCATGGCCGTGGATCTGCAGGTCGGCCTGCTTCGCGGGCAGCGCCTCGCCCGAGGCCACGCGCAGTTGCCATTCGACGAGATCCTGCCCCGTGATGGCTTCGGTCACCGGGTGTTCGACCTGCAGCCGCGTGTTCATCTCCATGAAGAAGAAGTTCATCTCGCCGCCTTCGCGCTGTTCGACGATGAACTCCACGGTGCCAGCACCGACGTAGTTCACCGCCCGCGCGGCGGCCACCGCGGCCTCGCCCATCTGCTTGCGCATCGCCTCGGTCATGCCGGGCGCGGGTGCTTCTTCCAGCACCTTCTGATGGCGCCGCTGCACCGAGCAATCGCGCTCGAACAGGTAGACGTAGTTGCCGTGCGTGTCGCCGAACACCTGGATCTCGATGTGGCGCGGGCGCTGCACGTACTTCTCGATCAGCACCGCGTCGTCGCCGAAGCTGTTGATGGCCTCGCGCTGGCATGAGGCGAGCGCGGCGGCGAAGTCTTCCGCCTTGTCGACCGCGCGCATGCCCTTGCCGCCGCCGCCCGCACTGGCCTTGATGAGCACCGGGTAGCCGATGCGGTCGGCCTCGCGCTGCAGCAGCTGCGGGTTCTGGTCGTGGCCGTGGTAGCCGGGCACCAGCGGCACACCGGCCTTTTCCATCAGCTGCTTCGACTCGGCCTTCAGCCCCATCGCCTTGATGGCCGAGGGCGGCGGGCCGATGAAGACCAGGCCGGCGTCGGCGCAGGCCTGCGCGAATTCTTCGTTCTCGCTGAGGAAGCCGTAGCCGGGGTGCACGGCTTCGGCGCCCGTGGCCTTGGCGGCTTCGAGGATCTTTTCCCAGCGCAGGTAGCTGTCCTTCGGGGCGCTGCCGCCGAGGTGCACCGACTCGTCGCAGGCGCGCACGTGGTTGGCATGCGCGTCGGCATCGGAATACACGGCGACGGTGCGGATGGCCATGCGGCGGGCCGTTGCAGCCACGCGGCAAGCGATCTCGCCACGGTTGGCGATGAGGATTTTCTTAAACATTCGGAGTGTCTCCCGGAGGATTCTTTTTCAGTTGAAACGCGGGCACGACGCCCGGATCGGGTCGGCCGCTGAAGATGCGGGCCACGCGGCTGAACAGCGCCTTGAGAAAGCGCCAGCTCTTGCGGATCAGCCACACGCTGAGCACCAGCACGAAGACGAACATCACCAGGAAGACCAGCGGATGCGCCACCGCGAGCCACAGCCCCGCCGGCACCATCGTGTCTTCGACCAGCGAAGCACCCACGTTCGAGAACGGCTCGGGCGAGGTGTTGATGGCCGCGCGCGTCGTGGCCTTGGCCGCGTGCGCCGTGGCCGCGAAGCTGCCGCCGAGCAGTGCGGCGACGATGGCCATCACGCCATGGTCGGCGCCGAACACGCTGGCTGCAAGCGCGGCACCCGCGGGAATGCGGATGGCCGTGTGCACCACGTCCCACAGCGAATCGAGGCCGGGGATCTTGTCGGCGAAGAATTCGACGAACACCATGAAGCCACTGGCAGCGATGACCACCGGGTGCGCCAGCAACTGCAGCCCGCTCGGCAATGGCACCCAGCCGAAGTAACCGACAAGTCCGGTCAGCAGCACGACGAGGTAGAGCCGCACGCCGCTGGCCCAGCCGATGGCGGCGGCCAGTGCGAGCAGCTGGGGCATGTCGAGTGCGTTCATCGCGTGTGCTCAGCGGCCCAGCCAGGACGGCTTGCGCTTCTGCAGGAAAGCCTGCACGCCTTCACGGCCTTCCTCGCTCGCGCGGATGTCGGCGATGCCTTCGACCGTCTTCGCGATCAGCGCGTCGTCGATCTCGCGGCCGGCCACGTCGGCGATCAGCTGCTTGCACGCGCGCACCGCGGCGGGGCTCGCACCGGTCAGCGCTTTCACGAGTTCGTCGACCTTGGCATCGAGCGCATCGGCCGCCACCACTTCATGCACGAAGCCGATGCGGTGGGCCTCGGCCGCCGTGAAGCGCTCGGCGGTGAGGAAGTAGCGCTGCGAGGCGCGCGTGCCCATGGCGCGCAGCACGTAGGGACTGATGGTCGCGGGTACGAGGCCGATCTTGACTTCGCTGAGGCAGTACCAGGCGGTGTCGACGCTCACGGCCATGTCGCACGCGGCCACGAGGCCCATGCCACCGGCGTACACGTCGCCCTGCACGCGCGCGATGGTCGGCTTGGGGCACTCGGCGATGACGCGCAGCATCTCGGCCAGCTTGCCCGCGTCGGCGATGTTCTCGTCGCGCGAGTAGTCGGCCATGCGGCGCATCCAGTTGAGGTTGGCGCCCGCGCAGAAGGCCGGGCCGTTGGCGCCGAGCACGATGGCTTTCACCTGCGGTGCGGCGCCGGCTTCGGTGAAGGCCTGCGTCAGCTCGGCGATGACGATGTCGTCGAAGGCGTTACGGGCGTCGGGCTGGTCGAGCCAGATGCGCGCGATGGGGCCTTCTATCTGGAGATCGAGTTTTTCGTAATCACTCATGGCGTGCGTGCATCCTGTTGAATCCTGGAGAGTTGGTTGACGCGGCCGATGCGTTGGTGCGGGTCGGACTTCCACACCACGCGATCGTCCACGGCATAGAGCCAGCAGGTCTTTCCTTCGCGTTCGCAGGTGTTCAGGACATCGGCCATCGCCGCGCCGCCGGAAGCGAAAGCCGCGCTGCCATCGGCCGCGATGGCAAAGGCGCGCGGCATGGGCAAGGCAAGGAATCCAAGGTAGCGCTCCCTGCTCTGCTCACGCACGGGCACCACGGAGGGATCGTTGACGTCGGCAAAGTGGCTGTCGGTCGGCAACTTGTAGAGGCTGGCGACGGGGCCTTCGGTTGCCGCTTTGCGTTCGGCTGCAGCAGGCTGAGGCTTCTGGTAAACCACGGCGTAATCGACCGCGTAGACACTGCACTCGCCCTGGTGGCGCTCGGTGCAATATTCCAGCGCCCGCTGAGTCGGGTCCGAGGGCCGGTTGATGTCGCGCGGCACCAGGCCATCGGCCCAGTGGACCCACGAACTGTCGCCAGCCCGCCGGATGACGAGGGCCCGAGGCGCCTTCATTTGCAAGAATTTCTGATACGCCGCACGACCTTCCGCGTTCAGGCCCGGAACGGCATCGACGTCGTCGACGTTGACACCTGCTGTCGCTGCTGCGCCGCCATCGCCCCCCGCCACGCCTCGCAGATGCACTTCAGCGCTGCCGGTGCCCGCATGGCATTCATAGGCACCGGGCGTCGACAACACGGCGCCTTCGTAAAAACTCTCGACCTGTGTCACCGTGTGCACGCCGCGCGCCCGTGCTGCCTGGGACAGCGCCACCAGCGTATTGCGCATGGCCTCGCGGCAGGTCTCTTCGTCGCTGCGGATCACCGGCCGGCCGTCGCCGTAGCGCTGCGTGGGGGAGTACGGCCGGGCATAGCTTTCGGCCTTGAGCATCTGCGACTGAGACACGAGTGGCTGCGGCGTGGTCGCGAAGCGAAGCTGCACGTCGTTGCCGATGGCCTCGCGCGTGGCGGGCTGCTGCATCACCGGATAGATGGGCAGCACCAGCCGCGTGTCGCGGGCGAGCGCGGGCATGGCCAATGTCGCCAGGCAAGCAGCAAGCACGAGAAAGCCGACTCCCGGCTGACTTGTACCAAGGGATTTCGAGATCATGCGATTACTTCCTGTTCGAAGCCGGCGGAGGCCGACTTACATGCGGAAGATACCGAACTTCGGCTCTGGAATGGGTGCGTTGCGGGCGGCGGCAAGACCGAGCGCCAGCACGCGCCGCGTATCCGCCGGATCGATGATCCCGTCGTCCCACAGTCGCGCGGTCGCGTAGTACGGATGGCCCTGGTCTTCGTACTGCTGGCGGATCGGCGCCTTGAAGGCTTCTTCCTCGTCCTTGCTCCAGCTGCCGCCCTTGAGCTCGATGCCGTCGCGCTTCACCGTCGCCAGCACGCTCGCGGCCTGCTCGCCGCCCATCACGCTGATGCGCGCGTTGGGCCACATCCACAGGAAGCGCGGGCTGTACGCGCGGCCGCACATGCCGTAGTTGCCGGCACCGAAGCTGCCGCCGATGATGATGGTGAACTTGGGCACGTTGGCCGTGGCCACGGCCGTCACCATCTTGGCGCCGTGGCGCGCGATGCCTTCGTTCTCGTACTTGCGGCCCACCATGAAGCCGGTGATGTTCTGCAGGAACACCAGCGGGATCTTGCGCTGGCAGCACAGTTCGATGAAGTGCGCGCCCTTCTGCGCCGACTCGCTGAACAGGATGCCGTTGTTGGCGACGATGCCCACCGGCATGCCCTCGATCTCGGCGAAGCCGCAGACCAGCGTGGCGCCGAAGCGGGCCTTGAACTCGTGGAACTCGCTGCCGTCGACGATGCGCGCGATGATCTCGCGCACGTCGAAGGGCTTGCGCGTGTCTGTGGGGATCACGCCATAGAGTTCTTCGCGCGGGAATGCGGGTGCGCGCACCGGGGTGTTCGTGGGCGTTGCCGCCGCGGCCTTCGCATTGAGGTTCGCCACCGCCGAGCGCGCGAGCGCCAGCGCATGCAGATCGTTCTGCGCGAGGTGATCGACCACGCCCGACAGCCGCGTGTGCACGTCGCCGCCACCGAGGTCTTCGGCCGTCACGACTTCGCCGGTAGCCGCCTTCACGAGCGGCGGGCCGCCCAGGAAGATGGTGCCCTGGTTCTTCACGATGATCGATTCGTCGCTCATCGCCGGCACGTAGGCGCCACCCGCCGTGCACGAGCCCATGACCACCGCGATCTGCGGGATGCCCTGCGCGCTCATGTTGGCCTGGTTGAAGAAGATGCGGCCGAAGTGGTCGCGGTCGGGGAACACCTCGTCCTGGTTCGGCAGGTTGGCACCGCCCGAGTCGACGAGGTAGATGCAGGGCAGGCGATTCTGCTCGGCGATCTCCTGTGCGCGCAGGTGCTTCTTGACGGTCAGCGGGTAGTAGGTGCCGCCTTTCACCGTCGCGTCGTTGCACACGATCATGCAGTCGACCCCGTTCACGCGGCCGATGCCCGCGATGAGGCCGGCGCCCGGCGCCGATTCGGCGCCCTTGGCGTCGAGGTACATCGCATGCGCGGCCAGCGGAGCGATCTCGAGGAAGGGCGTGCCCGGGTCGAGCAGCTCGGCGACGCGGTCGCGCGGCAGCAGCTTGCCACGCGACGTGTGCTTGGCGCGCGCGGCCTCGCCGCCGCCTTGCTCCACTTTGGCGAACTTCTGGCGCAGGTCGTCGACCAGCGCGCGCATGGCGGTGGCGTTGGCCTGGAAGTCGGCCGAACGGGCATTCAGTTTGGTTTCGAGTTGGCTCATGCTGTCTTTTCTTGGCTGAGACCGAGCTGTTCGGTCATGGCATCGCGGATCTTGAATTTCTGGATCTTGCCGGTCACCGTCATCGGGAACTCGGTGACGAACTGGATGTACTTCGGCACCTTGTAGTGCGCGATCTGTCCCTTGCAGAAATCGCGGATCTCGGTGTCGGTTGCGGTCTGGCCGGGCTTGACGATGATCCAGGCGCACAGCTCCTCGCCGTACTTCTTGTCGGGCAGGCCGACCACCTGCACGTCCTGCACCTTCGGGTGCCGATACAGGAATTCTTCGATCTCGCGCGGGTAGATGTTCTCGCCGCCGCGGATCACCAGGTCCTTGATGCGGCCGACGATGTTGACGTAGCCCTCGGCGTCCATGGTGGCGAGGTCGCCGGTGTGCATCCAGTGTTCGGCGTCGATGGCTTCGCGCGTCTTCGGCTCGTCTTCCCAGTAGCCGTGCATCACCGAGTAGCCACGCGTACAGAGCTCGCCCGATTTTCCGACCGGCATGATCGCGCCGGTCTCGGCGTCGACGATCTTCACTTCGAGGTGCGGCTGCACGGTGCCCACGGTCGACACGCGGCGGTCCAGCGGCGTGTCGGTGCTGCTCTGGCAGCTCACGGGGCTGGTCTCTGTCATGCCGTAGGCGATGGTGATTTCGCTCAGGTGCATTTCATTCACCACGCGCTTCATCACCTCGATGGGGCACGGCGAGCCGGCCATGATGCCGGTGCGCAGCGTGGAAAGGTCGAACTCCTTGAAGCGCGGATGGTCGAGCTCGGCGATGAACATGGTGGGCACGCCATGCAGGCCGGTGCACTTCTCGGCCTGCACCGTCTCCAGCACGGTGAGCGGATCGAAACCGTCGTTCGGGTACACGATCGCCGAGCCGTGCGTGAGGCAAGCCAGGTTGCCGAGCACCATGCCGAAGCAGTGATAGAGAGGCACGGGAATGCAGAGCCTGTCGACGGGCGTGAGCTTCATGCACTCGCCGATGAAGAAGCCGTTGTTCAGGATGTTGCGGTGCGTGAGCGTTGCGCCCTTGGGAAAGCCCGTGGTGCCGCTGGTGAACTGGATGTTGATGGGGTCGGTGGCCTTGAGCGTCTTCTGCACCTGCGCCACGCGCGGGTCGGCGGCATCGCCGCTCGCGAGCAGCTGCGAGAAGCGCTGCATGCCGGGCTGCTCGTCACCCTGGCCGGGCTTGTCGATCCAGAAGGTGTGCAGCAATTGCGGCAGGTGCTTGGGGCCGAGTTCGCGCAGCATGCCGAGGTAGTCGCTGGTCTTGAACTGCGCCATCGTCACCAGCGCCTTGCAGCCGACCTTGTTGAGCGCGTATTCGAGCTCGGAGGTCCGGTAGGCGGGGTTGATGTTGACGAGGATCAGGCCGACCTTGGCGGTGGCAATCTGCATCAGGACCCACGCAACGTTGTTGTGCGACCAGATGCCGACGCGGTCGCCGGGGGCGAGGCCGAGGTTCAGCAAGGCGCTGGCGAGGCGGTTCGATTCGGTCTGCAGCTCGCGGTAGGTGAAGCGCTGGCCTTCGTGGCGGCTGATGAGCGCCTCGCGGTCGGGCTGCTTGCCGACCATGTCGTCGAAGAAGTCGCCGATGGGTTGTTCGATGAGGGGGACGTCGGTGGCGCCCTTGTTGTAGCTCTCGGTCAACGAAGCAGTCATTTCCATTTCCTTCCTTGTCTCCGTTTGTCTTGCTCCTTCCCCCTCTGGGGGAAGGTTGGGATGGGGGCAAGCGGCGCCTGTTCGGCGCAGTGCCTCATCAAACGCCGCGAGCCCCCATCCCTGCCCTCCCCCGGAAGGGGAGGGAGAAAACAGCCTATGCAGTCTCCGCGAACAACTCGCGCCCGATCAGCATCCGCCTGATCTCGCTCGTCCCCGCCCCAATCTCATACAGCTTCGCATCGCGCCACAGCCGCTCCACCGGAAAGTCCTTCGTGTACCCCACGCCGCCCAGCGCCTGGATCGCCTCGCCGGCCATCCATGTCGCCTTCTCGGCCGAGTACAGGATGGCGCCGGCCGCATCCTTGCGGAAGGTGCGCGCATGGTCGTTGCGGTCGCAGGCCTTGCCCACGGCATACACGTAGGCGCGCGTCGCCTGCCAGGTCGAATACATGTCCGCCAGCTTGCCCTGCATCAGCTGGAACTCGCCGATGCTCTGGCCGAACTGCTTGCGCTCGTGCACGAAGGGCAGCACCGCGTCCATGCACGCCGCCATGATGCCCAGCGGGCCGCCCGACAGCACCGCGCGCTCGTAGTCGAGCCCACTCATCAGCACCTTCGCGCCCATGCCTTCGCCGCCGAGCACGTTCTCTTCGGGCACTTCGCAGTTGTCGAAGAACAGCGGGAAGGTGTTGGAGCCGCGCATGCCGAGCTTGTCGAGCTTGGTGCCGGCCGAAAAACCTTTGAAGTTCTTTTCGACGATGAAGGCCGTCATGCCGCGCGCGCCCATCTCGGGTTCGGTCTTGGCGTAGATGACCAGCGTGTCGGCGTCGCCGCCGTTGGTGATCCACATCTTGCCACCGTTGAGCACGTAATAGCCGTCCTTCTTCTCGGCCTTGAGCTTCATGCTCACCACGTCGGAGCCGGCATTGGGCTCGCTCATGGCCAGCGCACCGACGTGCTCGCCGCTCACCAGCCTGGGCAGGTACTTCTTCTTCTGCGCGTCGCTGCCGTTGCGGTGGATCTGGTTCACGCACAGGTTGGAGTGCGCGCCGTACGACAGGCCCACCGAGGCCGAGGCGCGCGAGACTTCTTCCATGGCCACGATGTGCGCCAGGTAGCCCAGCTCGGTGCCGCCGAACTCTTCCTTCACCGTCATGCCGTGCAGGCCAAGCTCGCCGAGCTTCTGCCACAGGTCGTGCGGGAACAGGTTGTCGCGGTCGATGTCGGCGGCGCGGGGTGCGATTTCGTTCGCGGCGAAGTCCTGGATCGCGCTGCGCAGCGAGTCGATGTCCTCGCCCAGGTCGAAGTTCAGGCCGGGATCGTGCATGTGTCTTGTCTCCTCTGAAGGGTCTGCGCAGTGCTATCCGCGCTGGATGGCGCTTGCGAAAGATCGCAGCTTACGCCTCGCTGTTCCGCAATTGGCGCCACAATGGTTGCAAATTACGCCACGCCAGGTCCGCATCGCCATGTCGTCCCCGTCCTTTCTGAGACCCGCCCGCGCCGTCACGCCGATGGCTTTCGTACGAGCCATCGTGCAGGGCTACGAGCGCTATGGCAAGGACCCGGCCGAGGCCCTGAAAGCGGCACAGATCACGCCGCACGATCTGGCCCGGCCTGGCGCACGGGTAACGGCCGTGCAGTTCGAGGCGCTGTCGGAGCACGCCATGCAGGAGCTCGACGACGAGGCGCTCGGCTGGTTCTCGCGGCGCCTGCCCTGGGGCAGCTACGGCATGCTGTGCCGCGCATCGCTGACCTCGCCCGACCTGGGCGTGGCCATCAAGCGCTGGTGCCGCCACCACCGGCTGCTGACCGAGGACATCGGCCTGGCGCTCGAGGTGGCCGGCGGCGTGGCCACGCTGCGCATCACCGAGAACCGCCCGCTCGACGATGCCTTCCGCGAGTTCTGCCTCGTGACCAGCCTGCGCTTCATGCACGGCTACATGTGCTGGGCGATCGATTCGCGCATCTCGCTGCGCAACGCGACCTTTCCGTTCGCCGCGCCGCCGCACCGCGACGCCTACGCGCCGATGTTCACGTCCGAGGTTCGCTTCGACGCGCCCAAGGCCAGCATCAGCTTCGACGAACGCTACCTCGCCCTGCCCCTGCAGCGCGACGAGCGCGCACTGCGCACCATGCTCAAGCGGGCGCTGCCGCTGACCATCCTGCAGTACCGGCGCGACCGCCTGCTGGGCCAGCGCGTGCGCGAGCTGCTGCGTTCACGCGCCAGCGAGGCCACCACGGCCGAGGCGCTGGCTGTGCGGCTCAACGTGTCGAGCCGCACGCTGCATCGTCAGCTGCACGAGGAAGGCACCTCGCTGCAGGTGCTGAAGAACGAGGTGCGCCACGAGGTGGCCGTGGAACAGCTGCGGCGCACGACGCGCCCCATCAAGCAGGTGGCGCTGGCGGTGGGGTTTCGCAACGAGAAGAGCTTTTCGCGCGCGTTCCTGCAATGGACCGGGCACGCGCCGCGCGACTTCCGGCAGCAGGGGCTGTAGGCAGCCCGCGCCGTGCTCAGGCGGGCGGAGCGTCGATCAGCGCGAGCGCGTCGGCAATCGACTGGCTGTCTTCCGGGCGCACCAGCTTCGCGACCTGCTTGCCATCGCGCATGAACACCAGCGTGGGCCAGAGCCGCACGTTGAACGAGCGGCCCAGCGGGCGGCCGCTTCCGTCTTCCACCTTGATGCGGCGCACGTTCGGGTACCTGGCAAAGGCCTCGACGATGTTCGGCTGCGCGGCCTTGCAGATGCCGCACCAGTTGGTACCGAACTCGACCACGGCGGGGCCGGTGAGTGCATCGATTTCGCTGCGGTCGGGCTGCTCGGTCTTGTATTCGGAAGTCATGCCCTTCATTCCACCAGAAACTCAGGCCGCCTGCAGGCCGTAGCCCGAAAGCAGCGCCGGCAGTTCGGCCATGTCGCTGAACACCTTGACCGCGCCCACGCTCAGCAACGGGCCCGGGCCGCTGTGGCCCGATTCGCCCGTGCTGTAGCCGAACACCGTGGCGCCGGCGGCCACGCCCGCCATTGCGCCAGTGACGGTGTCTTCGACGATGGCGCAGCGCCTCGGATCGACGCCGAGGGCTTCGGCGGCGGCGAGGTAGACGTCGGGATGCGGCTTGGAGCGCGGCATCTCGTGGCCACTGAAGATGCGGCCCTCGAAGCAGTCGAGCAAGCCGACCTTGGCCAGCTGCAGCTCGACCTTGTGGCGGTCGGCACCCGAGGCGCAGGCAATGCGGCCCTTGAGCCTTGCATGGATGTCCCGGATCGCCGCAGGGGCGTTGGGGATCGCCTTGAGAGTGCGTTCGAGGGCTTCGTTGCGGCGCGCCCGGAACGTCTTCAGCCACTCGGCGGTGATGGCGAAGCCCGTCTTCGATTCGATGAGGGCGGCTTCGTCCTTCACGGCCTTGCCGGTGAAGGTGTTCATCGACTCTTCGGTCGTGATGTGCCAACCGAGTTCGCCGAGCATCTCGGCGAGCACGCGGTTGGTGATGGGTTCGGAATCGACGAGAACGCCGTCGCAGTCGAAGAGAACTGCGGAGAAGGGGAATGGGGTCATTGCGCTGCAGGGTTCGGGGAGTTCCCCATGGTAGCAACGACCCCGGGGCGCGCTCAGGCCGCCGGCTTGATCGGGATGTAGATCTCGCCCCCGCCCGCCATGAATTCCCTGGACTTCTGCTCCATCCCGTCGGCCAGGGCCTCGGCCTCGGCCACGCCCTTCTTCGCGGCGTACTCGCGCACCTCCTGCGTGATCTTCATCGAGCAGAACTTCGGTCCGCACATCGAGCAGAAGTGAGCGACCTTGCTGGAGTCCTTCGGCAGCGTCTCGTCATGGAATTCGCGCGCCGTGTCTGGATCGAGCCCCAGGTTGAACTGGTCCTGCCAGCGGAACTCGAAGCGCGCCTTGCTCAGCGCATCGTCGCGCGAACGTGCGCCCGGATGGCCCTTTGCCACGTCGGCCGCATGCGCGGCGATCTTGTACGCAATGATCCCCTGCTTCACGTCGTCGCGATCGGGCAGGCCCAGGTGCTCCTTGGGCGTCACGTAGCAAAGCATGGCAGTGCCGGCCCAGCCGATCATCGCGGCGCCGATGGCGCTCGAGATGTGGTCGTAGCCCGGCGCGATGTCGATGGTCAACGGGCCGAGCGTGTAGAACGGCGCCTCGTGGCAGTGCTTGATCTGCTCGTCCATGTTGGCCTGGATCATGTGCATCGGCACATGGCCCGGGCCTTCGATCATGGTCTGCACGTCGTGCTTCCACGCAACCTGCGTGAGCTCGCCCAGCGTGCGCAGTTCGGCGAACTGCGCTTCGTCGTTGGCGTCCGCGCCCGAGCCCGGCCGCAGGCCGTCGCCCAGCGAGAAGCTCACGTCGTACGCCTTCATGATGTCGCAGATGTCCTCGAAGCGCTCGTACAGGAAGCTCTCCCGGTGGTGCGCGATGCACCACTTGGCCATGATCGATCCGCCGCGCGAGACGATGCCGGTCATGCGGTCGGCCGTCAGGTGGATGAACGGCAGCCGCACACCCGCGTGGATGGTGAAGTAGTCGATGCCCTGCTCCGCCTGCTCGATCAGCGTGTCGCGGAAGATCTCCCAGGTCAGGTCCTCGGCCACGCCGCCCACCTTCTCGAGCGCCTGGTAGATCGGCACGGTGCCGATGGGCACCGGCGAGTTGCGCACGATCCAGTCGCGCGTGGTGTGGATGTTCTTGCCGGTCGAAAGGTCCATCACGTTGTCGGCGCCCCAGCGGATCGCCCACACCAGCTTCTCGACCTCTTCCTCGATGCTCGACGTGACGGCCGAGTTGCCGATGTTGGCGTTGATCTTCACCTTGAAGTTGCGGCCGATGGCCATCGGCTCGACTTCGGGGTGGTTGATGTTCGCGGGAATGATGGCACGGCCGCGCGCCACCTCGTCGCGCACGAACTCGGGCGTGATGATGCGCGGAATCTGCGCGCCCATCGGGTTGCCGGCGACGCGCTTCGCGCGCGCCTCGTTGGCGAGGTATTCGGCCATCCACTCGCGCTTGCCGTTCTCGCGCAGTGCCACGTACTCCATCTCGGGCGTGACGATGCCGCGGCGCGCGTAGTGCATCTGCGTGACGTTGGCACCCGACTTGGCGCGGCGCGGCGTGCGCTGCAATGCGGAAGCTCCGGCGCGCAGTTCGGCCAGGCGCTGGGCATCATGATCGTGCGCATGCTTCAGGCCTTCGTCGAGCGCCTGGTGCGAACGGCCTTCGTAGATCTCGGTGTCGTTGCGCTCGGCGATCCACGCATCGCGCACGCCAGGCAGGCCGCGGCGCACGTCGATCTCGACCTTGGCATCGGTGTACGGGCCCGAGGTGTCGTAGAGCGACACGGTCTCGCCGTTGGTCAGCAGCACGTCGCGCACGGGCACGTTCAGGTCGGGCCGGCTGCCCGGGATCAGGCACTTGTGCGACGCGGGAAAGGGTTCGCGCGTGAGCGAAAGCAGGGAGGTGAACTTGTCGGGGGCATTCATCGGGGCACTCCTTGTTGAGGAAAGGGTGCTCCGCAATCGCTCGGTGGGCTTTGGAGAAACCCGTCACGGAAGGGGGAGTGACGGACCGAAGCCAGGGAGTGCAGCTCTTCTTACGCCGGTATGACCCGGATCAAGTTCGCGGGTCGGCTGCTTTGCCATCTCAGCACGCCACATGCGTACACCCCGGAGCGGGGCCGATTGTGCGGGCCTGCGCCCTGCGCGTCAACCCAGGGGCTGTTGCAGGTCGCCGTCCAGGTAGTACCAGCGCCCGTCCTCGCGCACGAAGCGGCTGCGCTCGTGCAGGCGCGTGGCGGTGCCAGTGGCCGCACTGCGCTGGCGCGCGACGAACTCGATCTCGGCATGGTCCGCGTCGAGCACCGAGCGCGAGCGGATGTCCAGCCCCAGCCATTTGACGCCCGGCTCGAACTCGATCGAGGCCGGCCGTTTCGACGCGTGCCAGGTAGCGAGCAGGTAGTCGCCGCGCTCCAGCACGAAAGCCGAATAGCGCGAGCGCATCAGCGATTCGGCGTCGGGCGCGGGCGTATCCTGGAAATCGTCGAGGTAGCGGCCGCAGCACAGGGCGTAGCCGATGGGCTTGTCGCGGCGGTCGGTGCGGCCGCAGGGGCAAGGTCCGGTGGTGGGGTCGATGGCGCTCATGGAGACCGCTATTGGAACACCTCGCGGCCCGGGTGCCGACAGGGCAAGCCCCGAAACGGGCCGATCGGGCGCGTTTGCTCCACCGCACGGCGCTCCTGCGGGCATCCACCCTTGGCGCGGCGCTTGCTGGACGCTAGCGTCGCAACGACCCCATCGAGAAAGCCGGCGATGTACCTCACAGGCACTGAACAGCACGCCCTGCGCGGCGTTTTTGCGCTGCTGGCGGAAGACGACCACGGCGAGCAGGAGATCCGCGAGCGCCTGGGCCGGGCCCTGCTCGACCTGCTGCGGGCGGACCAGTTCGCCTCCTTCGTGTGGGATGCCGAGAGCGGCAGCTTCGGTGCGCGCGTGGCGCTGCACATGGACCCCGCCAATCTCGACCGCTATGCGCAGTGGCACCAGCACCACGACCCGATCACCTTCGTGCTGCAGTCGCGCCGCCGCGCCACGCGCGTGACGGAGGTGATGCCGCAGCGCGAACTGATGCGCACCGCGTTCTTCAACGAGTTTCTCGCGCGCGACGGGCTGCACTGGGGCATGAACCTGCACGCCTTCGAGGGCGGGCGCGCGCTGGGCGACCTGCGCATCTGGCGCCGCAAGGGCCGCGGCGATTTTGGCGATCACGAGAAGGCGCTGCTGAACCTCATCGAGCCGGCGTTCGCAGGCGCCCTGCAGCGGGCACAGCGCGCGGCGGCTTCGGCCGCGGCGGTGCCCGCGCCCGCCGCGTGGACCTTGCTGAGCGTGCGCGAGCAGGAGGTGGCCCGCTGCGTGCGCGAAGGGCTCACCGACAAGGAGATCGCGCGTCGCCTCGCAGTGGGCGTGCCCACCGTGCGGACCTACCTGCGGCGCATCTTCGACAAGCTAGGCATCGAGCGCCGTTCGGCGCTGGCAGGTTGGGCAGTGCCGCCCGCGCGCTGACCCGGCGCGCTTACTTTGGCGCCGGCAGGCGGCCCAGCACCTTTTCCGCGGCGAGGCCCACGGCCAGCAGCCTGCGGTCGCTGCCGGCCGGCCCGTCCAGCTCCAGGCCCACGGGCAGGCCGCTGGTAGCGCCAAGGCCGGAGGGCAGCTGCACGCCCGGAATGCCGGCGTTGCTGCCGGGGTCGGTGTTCCGGATCAGCGCGCCGAAATTCTCCGGGCTGCTGGCTTCGGGCGCCGCGGCCAGCGCCACGCCGGGCACCGTCGGGAACACCAGCGCATCGAGCCTGTGCTTCGCGAAGGTGTCGCGGTAGAGCTTGCGCAGCGCGGGGCGAGCGACGCGCATCGCGTGCTCGTAGGCCGGCTTGGCGTCGACCACGCCGTTGGCGGCGGGCAGATTGCGCGGGACAACGAAGGCCTCGAAGGTGCCCTTGACGTCGGGGCTCGCAATGCCGGCCGTGAGCTGCGCGATGTCGATGCCCGTACGGTACTTTGCGAGGTAGGCCACCATGTCGTCGTACGCCTCGTAGAGCGCGAGCGGGAAGCCGACCGCGCCGTTGAGCTCCATCAGCCCGGGCATGTCCACGTCCACCAGCGTGGCGCCGGCCGCGCGCAGTTTCGCGAAAGCGGCGTCGGTGGCGGCGCGCGTGTCGGTGTCGAGGCCGGCCTGGAAGGCGGGCACCACGCCGAGCCGCACGCGCTTCAGATCAGCGGGCTTCAGCGGAGCGCCGCCGGCAATGACACCGTCGAGCAGCGCCACGTCGGCCATCGACTGCGCCATCGGCCCCGCGGTGTCGCGCGTGTGCGAGATCGGCGCTATGCCTTGCTGCGGATAGCGCCCCACCGTGGGGCGCAGCGACGCGCAGCCGTTGAACGCGCACGGAATGCGCACCGACCCGCCCGTGTCGGTACCCAGCGCCGCCGGTGCCATGCGCGCGCCCAGCGCGGCGCCATTTCCCGACGACGAGCCGCCCGCGATGCGGCTCGGGTCGTAGGCATTGCGCACGCCGACCTCGGGGCCGGTCCGGAACGCGGGGTTGTAGCCGGTGACGCCGAAGGCCAGCTCGTGCATGTTCGTCTTGCCGAGCACGACGGCGCCGGCCGCGCGCAGCCTGGCGACCACCGGCGCGTCGGCGGTCGGCACGAAGCCCTTGAGCGCGGGCGTGCCGGCTGTCGCGGGCAGGCCCCGCACCTGGATGTTGTCCTTGATGGCCACCGGCAGCCCGGCCAGCGGCGTGCAGGCGCCGCCGCGCTTGCGCAGTGCATCGGCGGCGCGCGCGGCTGCCAGGGCGCCGGCTTCGTCGAGCGTGATGAAGGCGTTGAGGTTCGCCTTGGCCTTGGCCTGCGCGAGGTAGGCCGCCACCAATTGCTCGCTGGTGACGGTGCCGGCGCACAGTTGCCGAACGGCTTCGGTCGCGGTCAGCGTGGCGATATCGGGAACGGCGGGCTGGGCGTTGGCGCAAGGGCCGAGCGCAGCGGCGAGCGGCAATGCCGCAAGCCATGCGGCGCGGGAGACGGGGGTGGCAGAAGTCATGGCGGGGCACTCCGTGAAAGAGGCCGCCATGGTGCGCCGGCGTGCGGCGCCTGTCTGTCATCCAAACCGATGACAGCCGGGCGGCGTCGCTACTGGAACATCACCCACTCGGGCCGCATGTTGAAGCGAACCGGCAGGATGCTCACGCCGAGCCCGCTGGTCACGTACATGCGCCTGTCCTTGTGCGCAATCCAGCCGTAGGCCCATTCGCGCGGGGCGGCGCCGGGCACGATCAGCGCGCCATAGCCGGGAATGCGCACCTGCCCGCCGTGCGTGTGCGATGCGACCACGAGCCCCTGCGTGCGCGGCATCGTCGCGAAGCTGAAGGGGTCGTGCATCATCACCAGTGTCGCGGCGCCGGGCGGCACACCGGCCAGCGCGCGCATCGGCTCCGAGTGGCCCGTGGAATGGTCGCCGATGCCGACCACCCAGATATCGTGGCCGGGCAAGCGCACCGAGGCGTTCTCCAGCACGCGGATGCCCTGCGCGGTCATGGCCTTGGCAGTGCGCGTTCCGTCATGCCACCAGTCGTGGTTGCCGAGCACCGCGTACACGCCCTGCGGCGCCTTGAGGCGGCCGAGCACGGCGGCCATCTCCTCGATGGACAACTCTTCGTCATCGCCCGAGCCCGCGAGGAAGTCGCCGGGCAGCAGCACCACGTCGGGTTGCGCGGCGTTGATCTCGTCGACGATCCGCGCGGCCCGCTCGACGCTGGTGATGCGCCACGCCGAGCGTGTGCTGAGGTGCCAGTCGCCCGCGACCGCCACCTTCAGGCCCGCGGGTGCGGGCCACTGCGCTGAGCCCAAGGGCTCGACGCGCGCCGCCACCCAGCGCGGCTCGATGACAAAACCCCAGGCCGCCAGCGCCGCGAGCACGAATGCCGCAACCACCCGACCCCAGGGACGCTTGCCGCCTTCGCTCACGCGAGCGCGCGTTGGATCAACAGCTTCTGGATGTCCGAGGTGCCTTCGTAGATCTGGCACACGCGCACGTCGCGGTAGATGCGCTCCAGCGGAAAGTCGTTCACGTAGCCGTAGCCGCCCAGCGTCTGGATGGCGGCGCTGCACACGCGCTCGGCCATCTCGCTCGCGAACAGCTTGGCCATGGCCGCTTCCTTCAGGCACGGCCGACCCGCATCGCGCAGGCTCGCGGCATGCCAGATCAGCTGGCGCGCGGCTTCGATCTGCGTCGCGCATTCGGCCAGGCGAAAGCCCACGGCCTGCTGGTCGAAGATCGAGCCGCCGAAGGCCTGGCGCTCCTTGGCATAGGCCAGCGCCACGTCGAAGGCGCTGCGCGCCATGCCCACGCTCTGCGCGGCGATGCCGATGCGCCCGCCTTCGAGCGCGCCGAGCGCGATCTTGTAGCCCTCGCCCTCGGCGCCGATCAGGTTCTCGCGCGGAATGCGGCAGCCGTCGAAGTTGATCTGCGCGGTGTCGCTGCTGTGCTGGCCCAGCTTGTCTTCCAGCCGCGCGACGTTGTAGCCCGGTGCGTCGGTCGCCACGATGAAAGCGCTCATGCCACGCTTGCCCGCGCCCTTGTCGGTCACCGCGATGACGATGGCGACCTGGCCATTCTTGCCGCTGGTGATGAACTGCTTCACGCCATCGATCACGTACGCGTCGCCGTCCTTGCGCGCCGTGGTGCGCAGGCTCGATGCATCGCTGCCGGCCTGCGGCTCGGTGAGGCAGAAGGCGCCGAGCATCTGCCCTTGCGCGAGCGGTTCGAGCCACTGCTTTTTTTGCTGCGCGTTGCCGTAGCGCATGAGGATGGCGTTGACGGGGCAGTTGGTCACGCTGATCGCGGTGCTGGTGCCGCCGTCGCCGGCTGCGATCTCTTCGAGCACCAGCGCGAGCGTCAGGTAGTCGAGGCCCGCGCCGCCATGCTCCTCGGGCACGCAGATGCCGTAGGCGCCCAGCGCGGCGAGGCCCTGGTGAGCCTCTTTCGGAAAGCTGTGCTCGCGATCCCACTTCGGGGCGTGGGGCCAGAGTTCGGCTTGTGCAAAGTCGCGCACCGCGTCACGGATGGCTTCCTGGTCGGGGCTGAGCAGCATGGCGTTGTCTCCTGTCTTTTTCGATGCGCTGTTACTTGCCGGCGCCCAGATCCATGATCAAACGCGCGGCCATGTACAGGCGGCGCGGAATGGCGCTGATTTCCACGTACTCGGCCTTGTCGCTGTGGTAGCCGAAGCCGGGCAGGCCCAGGCTTTCGATCACGGGCTTGCCCGAGAGCGCGGCATAGGCCGCATCGGTGCCGCCGCCGCTGCGCTCTTCCACGCCGAGGTTGCCGCCGGCTTCCTTGTAGTAGCCCACGGCCTTGTCGACCAGCTTCCTGCCGCCTTCGCCCGCATTGAAGGCCGGGCGGCCGCGCGTGATGAGCACCTTGACGTCGGCATCGGGCAGCTTCTTCTGCTGCGCGCGTTCTTCCAGCGCCTTCATCGCCGCGTCGAAGTCTTCGTTGCGCGCGTAGCGCACGTCGGCGTTCAGCGTGGCGCTGGCGGGGATGATGTTCGAGACGTTGCCGGCCTTGGCGATGGTCCAGTTGAAGCGCAGGTTCTTCGACTTGTCGTCGATGCTCATCGTGCGCAGCACGAGGTCGGAGGCCTCGACCAGCGCGTTCACGCCGAGCTCGGGTGCGGCACCCGCGTGCGAGGCCTTGCCGGTGATGTTGACCTGCACGTAGGCGATGCCCGAGGTGCCGAGCGAGAGCTTCTCGTCGCCGGCGCTGGTGGGTTCGAAGGACAGCACGTAGTCGGCCAGCCTGGCTTCTTCCTGGATCAGGTCGCGCGAGCCGAAGGAGCCCTTCTCTTCGTCGGTGTTGAACAGCACGGTGATGGTGCCGTAGTCCCGCACGCCGTAGTCCTTCAGCAGCTTGAGCGTGTGCAGGATGACGGCGTTGCCGCCCTTGTCGTCGGCGATGCCGGGGCCGTAGGCCTTGTCGCCTTCGATCTTGAACGGCGCCTTCGCGAGCGTGCCCTTCAGGTACACGGTGTCCATGTGCGACATCAGCAGCAGGTTCTTGCCGCCGCGGCCCTTGATCTTGCCGACGATGTTGTCGCCCACCACGAGGCCAGCCGACTTGCTGCGCGTGACGGTGAAGCCCAGGGTCTTGAGTTCGCCCTCGAGGTAGTTGCCGGCGGCGGCGATGCCTTCGGCGTCACCGGTGCCGGTCTCGATGTTGACGAGCTTCTCCAGCGTCCTGATCACCGCGGGCTGCTCGTCGGTGGCGGCCTGGAACAGTACGTTGTCGCGCTTCTGCGCCCAGGCGGCACTCGCCACGAAAGCGGTGGCCAGCACGGCGGCAATGGCAGTACGGTGGATGGATGGGCGCATGAAATCTCCTGCTCTACGCATTGTTTGAAGTATCCGAACGAGAAAGCCGGCAAGCGCCCGTCCCCCGGGCGCTTGCCGGCCGTTGCTCTTATAGCAACTCGAGTGCCACGGCGGTGCCTTCGCCGCCACCGATGCACAGCGTGGCCACGCCGCGCTTCTTGCCGCGCGCCTTCAGCGCGTGGATCAGCGTGACCATGATGCGCGCGCCGCTCGCGCCGATCGGATGGCCCAGCGCGCAGGCGCCGCCGTTCACGTTGACGATGTCGTGCGAGACGTCGAGCTCGTGCATCAGCGCCATCGGCACCACGGCAAAGGCTTCGTTCACTTCCCAGAGGTCCACGTCCTTCGCGGTCCAGCCGGTCTTCTTGAAGAGCTTGGCGACCGCGCCGACGGGTGCGGTCGAGAACCACTCGGGCTGCTGCGCATGCGTGGCGTGGCCGACGATGCGCGCGAGCGGCTTCGCGCCGATTTTCTTCGCATGCGATTCGGTCATCATCACCAATGCGGCGGCGCCATCGTTGATCGACGAACTCGATGCGGCGGTGATGGTGCCGTTCTCCTTCTTGAACGCGGGCTTGAGCGTGGGGATCTTGTCGAGCTTGACCTTGCCCGGACCTTCGTCGATGGAGATCACGGTGTCGCCGCCGCGGCCCTTCACGGTGACCGGCGTGATCTCTTCCTTGAACGCGCCGGATTCAGTGGCAGCCTTGGCGCGTTGCACGCTCGCGATGGCGAACGCATCCTGCTGCTCGCGCGTGAACTTGTACTTGGCCGCGCAGTCTTCACCGAAGGTGCCCATGGAGCGGCCGGGCTGGTAGGCGTCTTCCAGGCCGTCGAGCATCATGTGGTCGAAGATGCGGTCGTGGCCCATGCGGTAGCCGCCGCGGCCCTTGAGCATGAGGTAGGGCGCGTTGGTCATGCTTTCCATGCCGCCCGCGACGATCACCTCGTGCGTACCGGCCAGCAGCAGGTCGTGCGCGAGCATCGCGGCCTTCATGGCCGAGCCGCACATCTTGCTGAGCGTGACGGCGCCGGCGCTGTCGGGCAGGCCGCCCTTGTAGGCCGCCTGGCGCGCCGGCGCCTGGCCCTGGCCGGCCATCAGGCAGTTGCCGAACAGCACTTCGCCCACGCTGTCCGGGGCAATGCCGGCGCGCTCGACGGCGGCCTTGATGGCGGCGCCGCCGAGGTCGTGCGCGGCAAGGGAAGAGAAGTCGCCCTGGAAGCTGCCCATGGGGGTGCGGGCGGCGCCGACGATGACGATGGATTCGGACATTTCAGGTCTCCTTGGAAGTGAGGGAAAAATTCGGACTGTCGGTATCTCAAAAATGCGTCGCGTGCCCCTCGTGCTGGAAGCGCTGCGACTCTTCGTACGGAAACACGTCGAGCATCTGCCCGGCCTGGATGCGTTCCTTGTGGTGCTGCCAGAAGGCGGCGTCGAGCAGGTCGGCGTGGTGCGCCATGAACGCGGCGCGCACGTCGTCGTTGCCGAGCAGAAAGGGCTCGAAGGTTTCGGGGAACACGTCCTTCGGGCCCACCGAGTACCAGACCTCGCCGCTCATCTCGTCCTCTTCGTTGCGCGGTGTGGGCACCTTGCGGAACTTGCAGTCGGTGATGTATTCGATCTCGTCGTAGTCGTAGAACACGACCTTGCCGCCGCGCGTGATGCCGAAGTTCTTCCACAGCATGTCGCCCGGGAAGATGTTGGCGGCGACCATGTCCTTGATGGCGTTGCCGTATTCGACCACCGCGTGCTCCAGCTGGTCTTTCGCGCGCTTGGCATGCGCGGGGCTCTCGGGCTGGGCCAGCGTGTCGAAGGCTTCCTGCAGGTAGATGTTCAGCGGGATCATGCGCCGCTCGATGTAGACGTGCTTGAGCACGACTTCCATTTCCCCGTTGCCGTCGCGGTCGCCGAGCTCAAGCTGGCTGGGCGCGAACTTCCGGATCTCCTCGATCAGCTCGGGCTCGAAGCGGTCGAGCGGAAAACCCACGTCGCTGTACTCCAGCGTGTCGGCCATGCGGCCCACGCGGTCGTGCTGCTTCACGAGCAGGTACTTGCCCTTGATCTGCTCGCGCGTGGTGTCCTTCTGCGGCGGATAGAAGTCCTTGATGACCTTGAACACGAACGGGAACGACGGCAGGTCGAACACCAGCATGACCATGCCCTTGATGCCGGGCGCGATGCGGAAGCGGTCGCTCGAATAGTTCAGGTGCGAGAGGAAGTCGCGGTAGAACAGCGTCTTGCCCTGCTTGGCGAGGCCCAGTGCGTTGTAGATTTCGGCGCGCGGC
Organism: Variovorax sp. Root411; assembly: GCF_001425205.1. Lineage (GTDB taxonomy): Bacteria > Pseudomonadota > Gammaproteobacteria > Burkholderiales > Burkholderiaceae_C > Variovorax. The sequence continues at coordinate 519,585 of NZ_LMDW01000012.1, read as the reverse complement.
TTGCGCGGCATGAGCGAGCGCAAGAACTGCACCCAGGCCGAGGGCACTTCCATGTCGACCATGAAGTAAGCGCGCGCAAAGCTGAACAGCATCTGCAGGTCGTCCTCGCCGAACAGCGCTGCGTCGATGTAGAACTTGCCGTGGCTGTCGTGCAGGATCGGCAGCGAGAACGCAATCTCGGTGAAGCCGTTCATGATCTTTCCGACCACGTACGCGCCCTTGTTGCGAAAGAACAGGCCCGACAGCACCTGCAGCTGGAAGTTGGCGCGCAGCTTGACCTGGTGGAAGCGGTTGAGGATGACGTGCGCCACGCGCTGCGCATCGCGCCGCTTGTCGGCATAGCTGCCGAGCAGCGCGAAGTCGTCGAGCATCTGCTCGATGGTGTCGGCCAGCGTGTCGGGCTTGGGGTAGTACGGGCGGTAGGTGGGGGCGCCGCGCGGCTCGATGTACTCGGTGCTGATGGCCGGGCGCACGAAGATGAAGTCGTTCTGGAAGTACGCGCGGTGCAGGATCTTCGTGGTCACCGAGTTGAAGAAGGTCTCGGCCAGCTCGGGCTGGTGGTGGTCCACCAGCAGGCCGATGTAGTGCAGCTTGACCTGGTGCCAAACGTCCATGGGTTGTTCGCCGGCCTTGAACTCCTTTTCGAGCCGGGCCACGGCTTCGCTCACGCGCAGGTCGTAGAACTCGATGCGCTCGCGCTGCGCGCGCTGCTGGCCGTGCCAGTCGGCGGTTTCGAAACGGTGCTTGGCGCGCGCCGATTCGGCGCGGAACAACCGGTAGTGCCGGTTGAAGCCGTCCATCATCGCCTTCGCGATGTCATAGGCCAGCGGCGAATCGAGGCGCTGCGGAAACATGGCGACGCGAGCCGATGGAGGACGGCCGTTCAGGCCGCGGCAGGGTCGGCCGTGCCGTTGGCCTCGGGCTGCGGCGTCATGGCCTGCGCCTCCTGCACCGCCTGGTTCACCTGCGTGCCTTGCACCGTCAGCGACTGGATCACTTCGCCGGGCTTGCTCCACTTGTAGCGGATGCGCTGCACCGCGGCCTTGTAGACCGCATCGAGCGGCTTGGCCCCGTCGACGCTCAGGCCGAGGTCCTGCAGCAGGCCGTCGTGCACGCCGAAGGTCCAGCCGTGGATGCGGACCTTCTGGCCGCGCGCCCAGGCATCGACCATGACTGTGCTGACGGCCACGTTGACCACCTGCTCGGCCACGTTCAGTTCGCACAGCGCATCGACGCGTGCATCTTCGGGCAGGCTCTCGAGCATCACGGCGTGGCGGTCGCGCACGTCCTGGATATGGCGGATCCAGTTGTCGGCCAGGCCGATGCGCGCACCGCTGAGTGCGGCTTTCACGCCGGCGCAGCCGTAGTGGCCCACGACCATGATGTGCTCGACCTTCAGGTGCTCGACCGCGAACTGGATCGCCGAGAGCGCGTTGAGGTCGGAATGCACCACGATGTTGGCGACGTTGCGGTGCACGAACACCTCGCCCGGCTCCAGGCCGGTGATCTGGTTGGCGGGCACGCGGCTGTCGGAACAGCCGATCCACATGTAGCGCGGCGTCTGCTGCTTGACCAGGCTGGTGAAGAAACCGGGCCGGTCGCGCTCCATCTGCGCGGACCATGCACGGTTGTGGGCAAAGAGGTCGTCGAGGTTATCGGTGTTGTCGGACATAGTCGGCTATTGTTGTCGATGAGTCGTGTTTCAGGCCTTGGCTTCCGCGGGCTTGGCTGTCTTGTTCGCCTTTTGTGCCTTGGCCAGGGTGGCCCGTCCCTTTTTCTCGTGTTCCCGCACTTCGGCGAGGTTGGCCTGCAATTCGGTCAACTGCGCTTCGAGCTGGGCCCGGTGGGTGCCCAGCACGCCGAGGAATTTTTCCAGCTGCGGTACGGTGTCGCGCGGGCTGTCGTACATGTCGAGAATGTCCTTCGCCTCCGTCAGGCTCAGGCCGAGGCGCTTGGCGCGCAGCGTGAGCGTGAGCCGCGCGCGGTCGCGCGCGCTGTACACGCGCTGCAGGCCGGCGCGCTCGGGCGTGAGCAGGCCCATGTCCTCGTAGAAGCGGATGGCCCGCGTCGTGAGGTCGAACTCCTTCGCGAGCTGGCTGATGGTGAAGGTTTGCGCAGGCATGGCGGCGGTGGTGGCGAAAGGTCGTTACGGGGGCGACAGCAGGTTTGCGCGGCGATCCCTACAATGGTGCCATCAACCCATGACGTTTACGTAAACGTCAATCTTACATGAACCTCCTCGAACGCGAACTCCACTACCCCCTCGGCGACACGCTCCCCGAGCCCGGCGAAGCCCTGGAAGTGGCGCCCGGCGTGCGCTGGATCCGCATGCGGCTGCCCTTTGCGCTCGACCACATCAACCTCTGGCTGCTGCGCGACACCCTCGATGGCGTCGAAGGCTGGACGGTGGTCGACTGCTGCATTGCGCACGACGAAGCGCGCGCGCAGTGGAAGCAGATTTTCGAGACGCAGCTGCAGGGCATGCCGATCCTGCGCGTCATCGTCACCCACATGCACCCCGACCACATCGGCTTGGCCGAGTGGCTCTGCTCGCGCTGGAACGCGCCGCTGTGGATCAGCTCGACCGACTACCACGTGGCCCGCGTGCTCAGCACCAACGGCGACACCCTGGCGGGCGGCGATGCGGCCGCGGCCTTCTTCGGCTCGCACGGGCTGACCGACGCCGAGTCGCTCGCCAAGATCCGCGCACGCACCGGCTACTACGCGAACATGGTGCCCTCGGTGCCCGACCGCTTCGTGCGCATGCTCGACGGCGACGACGTCATGATCGGCGGCCACGCCTGGCGTTGCATCAGCGGCTACGGCCATGCGCCCGAGCACATCGCGATGTATTGCGACGAACTCAAGCTGCTGCTGGGCGGCGACATGATGCTGCCGCGCATCTCCACCAACGTGAGCGTGCACGCGGGCGAGCCCGAGGCGAACTCGCTGCGCCTGTTTCTCGACAGCATCGACAAGTTCAAGGCGCTGCCGGCCGACACGCTGGGCCTGCCCTCGCACGGCAAGCCGTTCCGCGGCATCCACCGCCGCGTCGACCAGCTGCAGGAGCACCACCGCGACCGGCTGGCCGAATTGCTCGAAGCCTGCACGGCGCGCGCCCTGACCGCGGCCGAAGGCCTGCCGATCCTGTTCAAGCGCGAGCTCGACCTGCACCAGATGACCTTCGCCATGGGCGAAACGGTGGCGCACCTGCACCTGCTGTGGTTCGCCGGCCAGGTGAAGCGCGAACTCGGCAAAGACGGCATCTACCGCTTCGGGCCCAAGGCCGCGACGGCTTAGACTCGCCGGATGGACACGCTGGCTCAGCTGCGCGCGGGCCGGCTGGCAGGCGCAAGAAGAATCGATCTCTCGTGCGGACTCATCGAGTTCCCGCGAGAGGTCTTCGAACTCGCCGATTCGCTCGAGGTACTGAACCTGTCGGGCAATGCGCTCGACACGCTGCCCGACGACCTCCACCGCCTGCACAGGCTGCGCGTGCTGTTCTGCTCGGACAACCGGTTCACCACGCTGCCCGAAGCCATCGGCCAGTGCCGCAGCCTCGACATCGTCGGCTTCAAGGCCAACCGGATCCGCACCGTGCCGGCGGCCTCGCTGCCGCCCTCGCTGCGGTGGCTGATCCTCACGGACAACCAGATCGAAGAACTGCCCGACTCGCTCGGCAATTGCACGCGGATGCAGAAGCTGATGCTCGCGGGCAACCGCCTGCGCGCGCTGCCGCCGTCGATGGCCGGCCTCGGGCATCTCGAACTGCTGCGCATCTCGGCCAACCGCTTCGAGACGCTGCCCGCATGGCTGCCTTCGTTGCCGCGCCTGTCGTGGCTCGCCTGCGCGGGCAACCCTTTCGATACACAGGCCGAGGACGCGGCGATCACCGCGCAGTCGGTCCCGCACATCGACTGGCGCGAACTGGCGCTGGGCAGGAAGCTCGGCGAAGGCGCATCGGGCGTGATCCACCAGGCGACGCTCGGCGCCGCATCGCAGCCGGTGGCGGTCAAGCTCTTCAAAGGCACGGTCACCAGCGACGGCTGGCCGCACAGCGAGATGGCGGCTTGCATCGCCGCTGGTGCGCACCCCACGCTGATCGCCGCGCAGAGCCGCATCGACGGCCATCCCGAAGGCGTCGAAGGCTTGGTGATGGCGCTGGTCGATCGGTCGTTCGCCACGCTCGCGGGGCCGCCGAGCCTTGCGTCGTGCACGCGCGACGTCTATGCAGAAGAAGCGCGGTGGACGTCCGATGTGGCGCTGCGCATTGCCCGCGACATCGCCTCGGCCATGCAGCACCTGCATGCGCAAGGAATTCTTCATGGCGACCTCTACGCACACAACATCCTCTGGCATCCGGAAGACGGCGGCCGACTCGGCGACTTCGGCGCGGCGTGGATGACGGGCGCACTCGATGCGGCGCAGACGCGTGCGTTCCAAGGCCTGGAGATGCGCGCCTTCGGCTGCCTGCTGGAAGAGCTGCTCGAACGCTGCACCGACGCACCACCGCAGGCCGTGGGCGCGTTGAAGGACCGCTGCCTGCAGCCCGACGCGGCGTCGCGGCCTTCGTTTGCCGAAGCCCTGTCCGTGCTGTGGCGAGCACTGCCGCAATGACCCGGCGCCGACCGCCCCAATTGCCGCTGCCCACGCGCGACGGCGTCGGACCGAGCTGTGTGGGCCTCGTCCACGGCCCCTGGCCAACCATTGCCGAATTCCTGATCGAGCGCTTTCCCGCGATCACGCGCGAGGCCTGGCTCGAACGCATCGAGGCGAACGACGTCATCGACGAGCACGGCGTGTCCGTGACGGTGGCGCGCCGTTATCAATCGCCGCTGCGCGTGTACTACTACCGCACGCTCGACAACGAAGCGCGCATCCCGTTCGAAGAGCAGGTCGTGTTCCGGGACGACGAACTGCTGGTGGTCGACAAGCCCCCCTTCGTGCCCGTCACGCCCACCGGCAAGTACCTGCAGGAGAGCCTGCTGGTGCGGCTCAAGCGCAAGCTGGCGCTCGACGACCTCGTGCCGCTGCACCGCATCGACCGCAGCACCTCGGGGCTGGTGCTGTTCTCGGTGCGGCCCGCCACGCGCGGCGCCTACCAGCAGATGTTTCCGGAGCGCCGCATCGCCAAGCACTACGAGGCCGTGGTGCCATGGCGCGAAGGCGTGTCGTCGGTGCCCGCCACCTACCGCAGCCGGCTGGCCGACGACGACCACTTCATGCGCGTGCGCGAAGAGCCCGGCGAGCCCAACTCCGAAACCCGCATCGAGGTGCAGGAGGTACGCGACGGCCATGCGCTGCTGAAGCTCTCGCCGGTCACGGGCCGCAAGCACCAGTTGCGCGTGCACTGCATGGCACTGGGCATGCCGATCGTGAACGATCCGATCTATCCCGTGCTGCTGCCCGAAGGCGCGGACGACTTCGGCAAGCCCTTGCAGCTGCTGGCCAGGTCGGTCGCGTTCCTCGACCCGGTGACCGGCGACCTGCGCAGCTTCACGAGCCCCCGGAGCCTGTCGCTGACACTGAGGTGACGCTCGCGCAGGGCGGCGCGCACTAAGCTCGTTTCCTGGACCCGATCGCTCATTCATTCAGGAGACACCCGCACCATGGACACCACCCAACTCTTCTCGCTGAAGGGCCGCACGGCGCTGATCACCGGCGGCTCGCGCGGCATCGGCCGCATGATCGCCGAGGGCTACCTGGCCCAGGGCGCGCGCGTGTACATCTCGGCGCGCAAGGCCGCGGCCTGCGACCAGACGGCGAAGGAGCTGTCGGCTTTCGGGCATTGCGTGTCGCTGCCGGCGGACGTGTCGACGCTCGAGGGCGCGCAGGCCCTGGTCGATGCCTATGCGAAGCACGAAGGCTCGCTGGACATCCTGGTGAACAACGCCGGGGCCGCCTGGGGCGCGCCGTATGAAGAGTTTCCCGAGAGCGGCTGGGACAAGGTGGTGGACCTCAACCTGAAGACACCGTTCTTCCTGACGAAGGCGTTGACGCCGATGCTGAAGAAGGCCGCCACGGATCACCTGGCGAAGGTGATCAACATTGCGTCGATCGACGGGATTTCTGTGAATCCGCAGGAGACGTACTCGTATGCGGCGAGCAAGGCCGGGCTGATCCAGCTGACGCGCCGCATGGCGTTGCGGCTGGCGCAGGACCGCATCGCGGTGAGTGCGATTGCACCCGGCGCATTCGCCTCTGACATGAACAAGGACGCTCGCGACCACGGGGACGAGGTCAAAGGCCGCATCCCTGCGGGGCGCATCGGCACGCCGGAAGACATGGCGGGCGCGGCCATCTACCTTGCCTCTCGGGCTGGGGACTATGTGATGGGGTCGACGTTGGTGGTGGATGGGGGCGTTACGCACGCGCGCTGATTTTTTGTGTTCCGGGGCCGGGTCTCGGCCCCGGAACACAAAACTCACCCCCACCGAGGCACAGCCTCATCCTTCAATTGCCGGCGCAGCAGGTCGTAGTCCGGCACCACGCTCTCGACCGTTTCCCAGAAGCGGTGCGAATGGTCCATCACCCGCAGATGCGCCAGTTCGTGCGCAACGACGTAGTCGATCACGGGCATGCGGAAATGAATGAGCCGCCAGTTGAGCCGGATCGACCCGTCCGCGCTTGCGCTGCCCCAGCGCGTGGCCGCGTTCGACAGCGACAGCTTCTGCCAGCGCACGCCAAGCAGTGGCGCGAAATGATCGAGCCGCTCGATGAACAGGCGCCGCGCCTGCCGCATGAGCCAGGCCTGTGCCGCATCGCGGATCTGCGAAGGCGCCGCGTTCTGCGCCACCGCCAGCCGCAGGATGCGCGGCCCCGTGCCGTCACCGGCATCGAGCGTGCCGCCGACGCTGGCGAAGCCGTGCTTCGGGTCGAGCTGGATCACCACCGCCTCGCCGAGGAACGGAAACTCAGCGCCGTCCCGCCATTCGATGCGCGTGGCCTCGACGCGCGCATGGCGCTGCTGCGTTTCAGCGAGCTTGCGAAGGATCCAGTCGGACTTCTCGCGGATGGCCACATCGACATCGCGCAGCGCCACCCAGCGTGGCGCGCGCACCGAGAGGCCTTCGGCACCGACGAGAAAGCCGATGGTCTTGCGCTTGCCGCGCTTGAATTCATAGGCCACGCGTGCGGAGCCGAGCACCACCTCGCGGGTGGCTTGAGGATGCGCGAAGTTCGCGAGCGCCAGCGTCTCGGCAAGCGGAACCGCCGGCGGCGCGGGCACGGCGTGTTCATCGTCCAGCGCCGAAGGCGCCACGGCAGGAGGAGCAAGAAGAGTCGCCGGCGGTGCCGCAGGCTTTGGCTTCTTCGCCCTGCGCGGCCGCGCCGGGGCGGGTGCCGGCGACGCGAACTCGCTGCCCAGCCCCTCGAACAGGTCCATCGTGAACTGAAGCAGTCCTCCCATGCCGGGCTCTCTGTTCCTCAGCTCACCGCTTCTTGCGCAGACTGCGGGCTGCCGGCATAGGCCTCGGGATCGAGGCGGCGCATCTCGGCCTCTATCCAGGCCTCGACCTCGCGCATCAGCTCGTCGGGCTTGCGGCCCACGCTCGGAATGGCCGGGCCAATGGACACATCGACCACGCCCGGGCGCTTGATGAAGGCCTTGCGCGGCCACACCTTGGCCGAAGTGACCGCGACGGGAATCACCGGTACGCCGGTCTCGCAGGCGAGTCGCGTGCCGCCGCTCTTGTAGGTGCCCTTCTGTCCGCGCGGGATGCGTGTGCCCTCGGGGAACATGATGATCCAGATGCCCTGCGCGAGCAGCTTGCGGCCCTGGTTCACCACCTTGTTGAAGGCCTGCGCGCGCTGGCTGCGGTCGATGTGGATCATGTCCAGCCGCGCCATCGCCCAGCCGAAGAAGGGGACGTAGATCAGCTCCTTCTTGAACACGTAGGCCAGCGGGTGCGGCATCAGCGTGGGCATCAGGAAGGTCTCGAGCGTGGACTGGTGCTTCACCAGCAGCACCGCGCCCGCGAGCTTGTCGGTCGGCAGGTTTTCCATGCCGCTCACGCGGGTCTTGATGCCCAGCAGCACGCGCGCGCCGCCGATGGCCCAGCCGAGCCAGCGTTGCGCCATCCAATAGAGCGGAATGCCGCGCTTCCAGAGCGAACTGACGCACATGATGATGCCCCAGGGGATCACGGTGACCAGCATCCACAGCGCGTGGAGAACGGAACGAAAGAACGCCATCAGACAGCCACCTGCAGTACAGCCCGCGCTTCGCGCGCAAGCAAGAAATCGACAAAGGCGGCGAGATCGTCGTGGACCAACGTGTTCGCCGGGTATTCGGAAGGCAGCGGATCGACGCCGCGGCAGGCCGCCCCCATGCCCGTGAGCAGCAGGTGCGGCTCGCAACCGGCGGCCGCGCCCGCCTGCAGGTCGCGCAGGCTGTCGCCGCAGGTCGGAATGCCCTTGAGGTCGATGCCGTAGCGGTCGCCGATCTGCAGGAACAGGCCCGGCTTGGGCTTGCGGCAGTCGCAGTCCTCGTCGGGACTGTGCGGGCAATAGAACACCGCGTCGACCTTGCCGCCCACCGCCGCGAGCATCTTGTGCATCTTGGCGTGCATCGCATTGAGCGAGGCCATGTCGAACAGGCCGCGGCCCAGGCCCGACTGGTTGGAAGCCACCACCACGTGCCAACCGGCGTGATTGAGCCGCGCCACGGCCTCGAGCGCACCAGGCAGCGGCGTCCACTCGATGTCGCTCTTCACGAAGTCTTCGCGGTGCACGTTGATCGTGCCGTTGCGGTCGAGGATGACGAGTTTCATGGCAGTGCCGCTCCTTTGGGAGACGTCGTGGATCTGGTCAGACAGCCAGCCGTTCGAGCTGCGCCACGCGGTTCATCGCGGCGTGCAGCGACATCAAGAGCCCCAGCCGGTTGAGCCGCAGGTCGGCCTGCTCGGCGTTGACCATCACGCCGTCGAAGAAGGCGTCGACCGGCTCGCGCAGCGCGGCCAGTGTTTGCAGCGAGGCGGTGTAGTCGCCGGCATCGAACTGCGCGTTGGCGGCGGGCACGACCTGCGCCATGGCCGCGTGCAGCGCCTTCTCGGCCGGCTCCTGCAGCAGCAGTTCGCTGACGTGCGCATCGGCCTCGGGCGCCTTCTTGAGGATGTTGCCGATGCGCTTGTTCGCGGCGGCCAGCGCGGCGGCGGCGGGCAATGCGGCAAAGGCGCGCACCGCAGCCAGCAGCTTGGGTACCGCGCCCAGGCGCTGCGGACGCGGGGCCAGCACGGCGTCGACCTCTTGCGCGCTGGCGCCCTGCTCGCGCAGGCTGCCGGCGAGGCGCTCGAGGATGAAGTCCTGCAGTTCGACCGTGGCCTTGCCGCCGTCGAAACCGTCAATGGCCTTGAACTGCGCGGCGGCGTCCTGCAGCAGGGCGTCGAGCCCCAGCGCGAGGTCTTTCTCGATCAGCATGCGCAGCACCCCCAGCGCATGGCGGCGCAACGCGAACGGGTCGCGGTCGCCGGTGGGCAGGTTGCCGATGCCGAACATGCCGACCAGCGTCTCGAGCTTGTCGGCCAGCGCGACCACGAGGCCCACGCTGTTGCGCGGCAATTCATCACCGGCGAAGCGCGGCTTGTAGTGGTCTTCGATGGCGTCGGCCACCGAGGCATCGAGGCCGTCGTGCAGCGCGTAGTAGCGGCCCATGGTGCCCTGCAGCTCGGGGAACTCGCCGACCATGTCGGTCACGAGATCGGCCTTGGCGAGTTGAGCGGCCTGCGTGGCGTGCGCGGCCAGCGATGCATCGCCGAGCTTCTCTGCAATGCCGCGCGCGATGTGCATCACGCGCTGCACGCGCTCGCCCTGCGTGCCAAGCTTGTTGTGATAGACCACCTTGCCCAGCGATTCGACGCGCGAGGCCAGCGACTTCTTGCGGTCCTGGTCGAAGAAGAACTTGGCGTCGGCCAGGCGCGGGCGCACGACGCGCTCGTTGCCTTCGACGACTGCGCTCGCATCGTCGGGGCTGATGTTGCTGACCACCAGGAACTTGTTGGTGAGCTTGCTCGACGCGTCGAGCAGCGGAAAGTATTTCTGGTTGGCCTTCATCGTGAGGATCAGGCATTCCTGCGGCACTTCGAGGAACTCGCGCTCGAAGCTGCAGACCAGCACGTTGGGGCGTTCGACCAATGCGGTCACTTCGTCGAGCAGCGCGTCGTCGTGGATCGGCACCGAGCCGCCCCCGACCTTCACCGCCGCTGCGGCGAGCTGGCGCGCGATTTCGGCGCGGCGCGCCTCGAAACTCGCGATGACGGCGCCTTCGTCCTGCATCTGCAGCGCATAGCTGTTGGCATCACGCAGCACGACCGGATCGACCGCCGCCTCGAAGCGATGCCCGTGCGTCTCGCGGCCGGCCTTCAGGCCCAGCGCCTCGATGGGCACCACGGTGTCGCCGTGCAGCGCGACGAGGCCGTGCGCGGGGCGCACGAAGCTCACGCTGGTCCAGCCCGGCAGCTCGCTGCCCTCTTCCAGCTGGTAGCTCATGACCTTCGGGATCGGCAGCTTGGCAATCGCTTCGGCAAAGGCCTTCTGCAGGCCCTCGGCCAGCGTGGCGCCCTTGGCGGTGCTTTCGTAGAACAGGGCTTCGGCCTTGCCATCCATCGCACGCTTCAGGCCGGGCACGGCCGACGCATCAGCGCCGAGCGCGCCCAGGCGCTTGAGCAGCGCGGGCGTGGGTTGGCCGGAGGCGTCGAGGCCGACGGCCACAGGCATGAGCTTTTGCGACACGGCCTTGTCGGCGGCGCGCTCGGCAACGTGCGTGAGGTGCGCAGCCAGGCGGCGCGGCGAGGCATAGGCGGTGAGCACGGCGCCGGATGCGGCGAGCCCTTGCGCCACGAGCTGGTCGCGCAGCACGCCGGCAAAGGCATCACCGAGCTTCTTCAGCGCCTTGGGCGGCAATTCCTCGACAAACAGTTCGACAAGAAGGCTGGCAGACGACATGGCTCAGAGCGTTGTTGGAAATGGGCCGCGAGCGGCACCGGTCACGGGCACGCAGCGAAGCGGCACCGTGGAGGGGAAAGAAGAAAAGACCGAATTCATGCGGCAGCGGCGCCGTGGCGCCGCTCCACGGAACGACGCGCAACCAGCGCGAGCACCGCGGCCGCCAGCAGCGGCGCCCACACGGTGGCCATCTCGTTGAACAGCACCTGCGCGCCGCGAGGCGAGAAGAACTTCTTCAAGGCGATCGGCGACACCTCGATGGGCCGCCACGGGCTGAAATAGCGCACGTCGCTGAACGGCCAGAAGAAGGCGATGCCGATGCCGCCGTTGGTGAGCATGTCCAGCAGCGGATGCGACATGGTGCACAGCGCAATCCACGCCCAGCCCGCCGCCCGGCGCATGCCCCAGCGCGGCGCGAGCCACCAGCCCGCGAGGCCTAGCAGCAGCGCGAACACCAGCGTGTGCGTAAAGCCGCGGTGGCCCGCCATGCCGCCGTAGGCGATGCCGAGCTTGAACGCCAGGCCGTCGAAGTCCGGCGCGATGGACGCGAGCATGCCCGCGAGCAGCGCCGACACCGGCACGCGCCGGGTGCCCAGCGCAATGGCTGCACAGACGGGAACGGCAACGTGGGTGAAGACGGTGGGCATCGGGCGTACTGTGGTGTATCAGGCCGCTTTCTTCGGTGGCATCTGCGCGACCCATTCGCGCGGCGCCATCGGGAAACCAAGGCGCTCGCGGCTGTCGTAGTAGCTCTGCGCCACGCTGCGCGCGAGGTTGCGGATGCGGCCGATGTAGGCGGCACGCTCCGTCACGCTGATCGCGCCGCGCGCGTCCAGCAGGTTGAAGCTGTGCGCGGCCTTCAGCACCTGTTCGTAGGCCGGCAGCGCGAGCTGCTCGGTCATGAGGTTCTTGGCCTGCTTCTCGTGCGCGTTGAAGGCGGTGAACAAAAACTCGGCGTCGCTGTGCTCGAAGTTGTAGGTCGACTGCTCGACCTCGTTCTGGTGGTAAACGTCACCATAGGTTACGCCCGGCGCCCACTCCAGTTCGTAGATGCTTTCTTTCTGCTGCAGGTACATCGCCAGGCGCTCCAGGCCGTAGGTGATTTCGCCCGTGATGGGCTTGCAGTCGATGCCGCCGACCTGCTGGAAGTAGGTGAATTGCGTCACCTCCATGCCGTTGAGCCACACCTCCCAGCCCAGGCCCCAGGCACCGAGCGTGGGGTTCTCCCAGTCGTCTTCCACGAAACGGATGTCGTTCTTCTTCAGGTCGAAGCCCAGCGCTTCGAGGCTGCCGAGATAGAGCTCGAGGATGTTGCTGGGCGCCGGCTTGAGCACCACCTGGTACTGGTAGTAGTGCTGCAAGCGGTTGGGGTTCTCGCCGTAGCGGCCGTCCTTGGGGCGGCGGCTGGGCTGCACGTACGCGGCCTTCCAGGGCTCGGGGCCGAGCGCGCGCAGGAAGGTGGCGGTGTGCGAGGTGCCCGCGCCCACTTCCATGTCGTACGGTTGCAGCAGCGCGCAGCCCTTGTCGGCCCAGTACGACTGCAGTTTGAGAATGATTTGTTGGAAGGTCAGCATGGCTCTGCGTGAAGGCGGCCGCCCGGCGGGAGAAGGACCCGCGGCGCAACGAACCGGCTATTTTACGAGGCAGTGGGCGGTCAGGAACGGCCCGCTATGCTCGACCTCCCCTTTGAAACCCCTGCCGACACGCCGTGACTCGCCTGCGCCTGCCATCCGCCCGCCCTGCCCATGTCCGTTGAAGATGCCGCATTGATCGCCCTGGGAGAGCGCCTCGGCGCCCAGGCCTGGCCCGGATTCCTGGTTCTTCTGATGGTGCTGACCGTGGCCGCCGGGCTCGCGGCGTGGGGCTTCGAGCACCTGCGGCGCAGGCATGCGGCACAGCCCGAACCGGGCACGGGCCTGCTGTTCGGCGGGCTGGCCATCGGCGCGGCGTCGGTGGTCGCGCTGGCCTGGGTGTTCGCCGAAGTGGCGGAAGGCCTCGGCGATGGCCGGCCGATGGGCCTGCTGGACGAGACGATCAGCCGCGCCGTGGGCACGCACACACCGGCGGGCGTGCGGGAGATGTTCTCGTGGCTCACCCACGTGGGCGACCCGATCGTCGCGGTGCTGCTGTGCGCCGTCGTGGCGGCGGCGCTGTGGCTGCGCGGGCATCGCGGGTTCGCGATCGGCTGGGTCGCGGCCGTCGCGGGCAACGCAGGGCTGAATCACACGCTCAAGCTCATCTTCGAGCGGACACGGCCGGTGCACGACTTCGGCGTCGCGCAGGTATCGGGCTATTCCTTTCCGAGCGGCCACAGCTCGGGCTCGATGGTGCTCTACGGCATGCTGGGCTACCTGGGGCTGCGCATGCTGCCACCGCGCTGGCGGATGCCTTCGGTGATGGCGGCGACGGCGGTGGTCATCACCGTGGCCTGCAGCCGCATCTTCGTGCGGGCGCACTTCCCGAGCGACGTGCTCGCGGGGCTGTGCTCGGGCGGCGCGTGGCTGGCGATCTGCATCGCCAGCATCGAGTACGCGCGGCACCATCGCGGCAAGCAAGAGCGGAACTAGCGGAGGCGGCCGCCGCCGGGCCGCCCCAAGGCGAGCCGCGCCTCCCCCTCGGGGGGGTGGCGAATTACACGCCGCGAAGCGGCGTGAAAAGCCGGGGGCTCAATATTCCCAGAAGATCCGCTGCAGTTCCTTGGTGTTGTTCGTCTTGGTGAGCGCGACCATCGCCAGGATGCGCGCCTTCTGCGGACGCAGATCATGTGCCACCACCCAGTCGTACTTGTCGTCGGGCTGCTCGGCATTGCGAATCACGAAGCCATCGGGCACGCGGGCGCTGCGGATCACGATCACGCCGTCGGCGCGCGCCTTCTGCAGGTTCGGCACGATGCGGTCAGCCACCGAGCCATTGCCCGTACCGCCGTGGATCAGCGCCTTGGCACCGCTCTTGGCGATCGCGTCGATGGCCACCGACGACACGCCTTCATAGCCCATTGCGATCTCGACCGGTGGCAGCGCGGTGATGCTGTCGATGTCGAACTCCGAGTTCATGGTGTGGCGCTTGACCGGTGCGCGGAACCAGTAGTTCCGGCCCTCGACGATCATGCCCAGCGGCCCCCACTGGCTGGAGAAGGCGTTGGTCTTGATGTTGACGTTCTTGCTCACGTCGCGGCCGCTGTCGATGTTGTCGTTCATCGTCACCAGCACCCCCTTGCCCATCGCGTCCTTGCTGCCCGCCACGTTCACCGCGTTGTACAGGTTGAGCGCGCCGTCGGCCGACAGCGCCGTGCCCGGACGCATCGAGCCGACCACGATGATCGGCTTGTTGGTGTGTACCGTCAGCGTCAGGAAGTAGGCGGTTTCTTCCAGCGTGTCGGTGCCGTGCGTGATGACGATGCCGTCGACGTCGGCTTGCTTCGACAGCGCCGACACGCGCTTGGCCAGCGTCAGCAGGTTGTCGTTGGTGAGGCTTTCCGATGCGACCTGGAACACCTGTTCGCCGCGTACGTTGGCCACCTTGGAGAGCTCCGGCAGGCCGGCGATCAGCTTCTCGACGCCGACCTTGGCGGCCGCGTACGTGGCGCTGTTGACGGCCGAGGCGCCGGCTCCGGCGATGGTGCCGCCGGTGGCGAGGATCACCACGTTGGGCAGTGCCTGCTGTGCCTGCGCGAGCGCGCTGGCCGCCAGCATTGCGGCGCCGGCCGCGAAGGCCCGGAAACGGGGAGAAAGGTACATGGAGAACTCCTGTGTTGAGGTGGAATTTTTCGAGGCGGCGAGGAAGATACATGAACCGTGCCCGCATGCCCTGCGCGTTCATGCCGGCATGGCATGTGGTCATGCGCGAGGGATTACCATCGGCCGCGCGCACCGCGCCTTCTCGCCACCATGACCGCCGATCCAGCCGCCCTCCCCGTTTCGACCGCCCAGGAAATGCCCGCCCCCGACGGCCCGCTGTCGCGCGCACGGCCAGGGCGCGAACGCATCATGGCGGCGATCCGCGCCGCGGCGGTCACCGAGTTCAGCCTGCACGGGCTGAAAGGCACCTCGACCCAGGCCATCGCGGCGCGCGCCGGTCTCACCAAGCCCCAGTTGCACTACTACATCGCCGGCAAGGAAGAACTCTACGAAGAGCTGCTGATGCAGGTGCTGCATGCGTGGAAGGTGGTGTTCTCCTTCGAGGACGCGAGCGACCCGGCCACGGTACTCGGCGGCTACATCCGCAAGAAGCTCGACCACGCCTTCGACAGCCCCGAGATGTCGCGCATCTTCACGCGCGAGATCCTCGACGGCGGCCGCAACCTCGACCGCTACTGGCCCAACGCGCGGGCCTGGACGCAGAAGAAGATCGACGTGATCAACGGCTGGATCGCGCGCGGGCAGATGCGCCCGCTCGACGCGCGCATCCTGCTGATGCACATCTGGGCCATGACCCAGAGCTATGCCGACTACGCGATCCAGACGCGCGTGATGCTCGGCCTGCCGCCCGACGCACCGATCGATCGCGAGCCGATCGCGCGGGAACTCGTGGCTTTCGTGTTGAACGGTTGCGGCATCGAGGGCTGAAAGCGCCGCGCACAGGTCAAGGTTGGCTGGGCGCTCGATGCCGATCACCGAATCGGCGCTTTCGCTTTGCTTGCTGCCTAGTAAGTCACCATCACCCGCATCGCGTTGCTGCCGTCGCCGGTCGCAGACGTTGCGGCGTCCGGCTGAGCACCACTGGCGGCCGCAGCCATTGCACCGATCGCGCCTCGCCAGGCGGGGCCGAGGCTGTCGCGGCCATCGGCATCGTTGCCGGCCACCGTGAACCTCGTTTCTCCGATCTTGTCGAACCGGTACTCGCGACCCTTGATGAGCACCGATGTCATGTTGGTCCAGACGCGGTACTCGTACCCGCCCTTCGCGGGCGTGACCTCGAGCACCTTGAAGGTCGGAAGAACGACCATCGTCAGGCTGAAGCGGCCGCTAGCCCCGTTCATGCCGCGCATCGGCTCCGCGGAACCGACCCCCGGTTGCAACGAAAGCGCGAGCAGCAGCATGCCCACGGCGGCCAGTGATGGAGCCGTTCGCGGCGACCGCAACGCAGTCGCCCCTGCAGGACGCATGTTTCCGGACATGAGAACTCCTCTCGTCGCAGCCTGGGTGGAAGGCATCGCATCGATGCCCAGCCTGGTCTATCGGCAGAGTCGCGGGAAAATGAGGGTAACCCGGGCGCTATTCTTCGCGCATTGCCCGCAATTTGCCAGCAGGCTTTTCCGTGCCGGCAGCCGCCGGCGCAGCTGAGTTCAGCTCAGTAGGTCACGTTGACCGTCACGACGTCACGGTAGCTGTCCGGCCGTACGTTGGCGCTGGTGCCGAGAACGCGGCCGTACACGGTCAGCAGTTGGGCCGCCCCGGTGCCGGTGCCCGCGACGGTGTTGGTGCCCGTGACGCCGCCCCAGGGGCTCGAGCGCGCGGCATCGCGGTAGAGGCGGTAGGCCACCGCGTCCGTGTTGCCGGGCACGCCCCCCGTCGGCGACATCACCCCGGCGCCGGTCGTCGCGCCGTTGGATGGCAACAGCGCGACCGTGTAGGCGGTGGGTGTCGTGCAGGTGACGCTGATCGTGCTGGTCTGATCGGAATTGGCGGCCCCCGGCAGGCCTGCGACGGTGCCGAAGTTCAGCGGATCGGCCGTGACCAGGCAGCTCTTGGCGATGGTTGCGCTGACCACGAAGGCGAAGGTGCCCGCCCCCCCCGTTCCGCAGCTCGTCGGCGCGGAGCTCGTGTTCGACGTGAGCGTGATCGAGGTGTGAACCGTGCCGAAGTTGTCCTGGTACGCGCCTGGAGGCGCCGTGCCCTGGAGGCCGAGTATTTGCCCGGCCATGGTGGCGCTTCCCGACTTGGTTCCCGAAACGCTACCACTCCGGCGAGG
Organism: Variovorax sp. Root411; assembly: GCF_001425205.1. Taxonomy (GTDB): domain Bacteria; phylum Pseudomonadota; class Gammaproteobacteria; order Burkholderiales; family Burkholderiaceae_C; genus Variovorax. The sequence goes on along the minus strand of NZ_LMDW01000012.1, from coordinate 502,734 downwards.
AATGCTTATGTCGACCGCGAAGGGGCTTGTCACCGTCGGGTTGCCAGTCGAACCCCAGATCGTGCCGCCCGTCGTCCCCTGATAGAGCTGGAACTTCAAGGAATCTCCGGCGCTGTCTTTCATGACACGCGGATTGAAGTTGGTGAGGCCTTGGTCGCCGTCGCCAATGTTGAAGCAGACCCTGGCGAACGTGGCGCTGCTGCCGGTGTTGGTGCAGGTGTAGCTTAGCGTGGCGGTGGTGGACGGCGCGCTCCCGTCGACCAGATCGACCGTGCCGAAAGCCATGTTCGTCATCGTCGCCGTGCAACTGACCTGCGCCTGCGCGCTGCCCGCCGACAGCCACCACAGCAGCGCGCAGAACAAGGGCAGGCGCAGAGCCTGCAAAGTGCGGGTCAGAAAATGGCTCATGGCGTCTTGGCCTCCCTGGCGCAGCGCAGCGGCCCGATCTGCGGAATTCCGGCGCCGTCCTTGCGATAATCGAAACTGGCCCTGCAGTGGCCGCCGGGTGTCTGCACATCGAGCGTGTTGCGCGCCTCGAGCGACTCGAGGTACACCGCGCCGTCGAAGCCCACCAGCGCTGGCTCGCCGTCCTGTGCGTTGGCGCGCACGCGGCTGCCCAGCGGCAGGGGCTTGCCCGCCTCGTCCACCAGCAGGAGCGCGGCCGCACTCACCGGCGTGATGCCGAATCGCACCAGCGTGCCAGCGCGGTCGCTCGGAGTGGCAACGGTTTTCACGCGTTCGATCCTCACGTCGGCGGGCAATTGCATCGGATCGATGGACAGCTGGTTTTTCTGGTAGGCGCGCAGCGGCGCCACCAGCAGCATGCCCTGGCCGTCCGTGGTGCCGATGTCCCGGTTCTCCAGCCTCACCGGCACGCCGGCGATGCCGTCGGTGGAGACCACCGCGAAGGCATCGTCGATGCGCCGGGCCGCGAAGGGCTGGCCGCCCATGAATGCGATCGAACCGGTGGCACCGGCATAGGCGTAGCGGCTGTCGCCGAGCACGCTGATGCCCGCCATGGCTCGGCCGTAGCGGCCCAGGTAGTCGACCTGGGCCTGCCCGCCGTTCTGGCCGCCGCCCTGGCGCAGGCCGGCACGCCAGCCGATGCCGCCGTCGCCCTGCATCGAGCTTTGCGCGTCGGCGGTGTAGATGGTGCTGTCGCGGTCGCGCTGCATCCCGGTGCTGGCCGTGACCTTGCCGTCCAGCGCCCAGGTGAAGCCGACGAAGAGGCTGCGCTCTCGCCGGTCGTCGAGATTCTGGTTGAGGCTCACATTCACCGAGGCGCTGCGTCCCAGCGCAGTGAACCAGTAGACGCTGGCCAGGCGCGTCGGCTGCTGCGTGGGATAGCGCAGGTAAAGGTAGCTGAGGCCGAAACTGCCGAAGCCGTTGGTGGTGTAGCCGACGGATGCGCGGCCCGAGCCACGTGCCGGCGCACTGCCGTACAGCGATGCGACATCGCGGTATTCGCCGCGCGTGCGGGTGCCTTCGACCGCAAAGTTGAAATGGTTGTCGCGCCAGCTGTAGCCCAGGTTCAGCAGCGAGCCCGTCTGGCCTTGGTAGCTGCTGTGCGCCACGGCGCCTGCCAGCACGCCGCTTTGGCCGAGCAGCCATGCGCCGCCGACACCGCCCTTGACCAGTCCCTTGGTGGCCTCGCCGTGCGTCTCCAGCGTGAAGCTGTTGCTCACACCGTAGCGCCAGGTGCCGGTGGCGGCGGGATCGCTGCCATAGTCGGACGAGCGCAGGCCGTAGTTCTTGCGCACCATGCCCAGGTCGACGGACCAGTCGGACAGGCCCTTCTCCAGCAGCCGTTGCGTGTCGTACAGCGAGAAATCGAGCGTCGTCGCGCGGCCGAAGGCGTCGGTCAGAACCACCTGGGCATTGCCGGCGCCGTTGATGCTCGGAACCGTGTTGAGCTGGAACGGCCCCGCCGGTACCTGGCCCGTGTACTGGCGCAGGCCATTGATATAGAGCTCCACCTGCGAAGGCAGCGCGGCCGCCCCCAGGAAAGCCGGCAGCGGCGTGGTGGTGCGATAGGGCTGCAGCGCAAAATTGCGCGACAGCTGGATGCCGCCGATCCGGGTGGAGCGCGACCATGGCAGCGAAGCCGTGGTGGTGTCGCCCACGCGGAGAGTCAGCATGTCATCGGGGAATGATTGGCTCCAGGTGGTGTCGAGCCGGACGGAATCATGCTGCCAGGCCTCGCCCTCGAGGCGGGTCGCACGCGTCATTTGCGTGCTGCTGAACACCGAGCTTCCGCTGAATGCGCGCAGTTCGGTCAGGGCGTTGAAGCTGGACGTGTTGTTGCGGCCCTGCGTGCCATAGAGGTCGTAGTTGAGCAGCAAACCGGGCGAAGCGCTGGCCTTCGGCGCGATGACCGCCGACGTGTCGACCACCGTCGTCGGCAGACGCAGCACATCGGCGGAGGCATTGATCGCGACGCTCTGGTTTGCGGTGTCGTACTTCACCTGGACCCCGGGAAGGCTCTTGAGCCTCACCGGATCGGACACGCCCGCCGGCAGCACGAAGCCCAGCTGCCGCAGCGTGGCGGCGCTGGCCCAGAGATCCCGGCCGCGCAGGCCAAAATGCACCAGCCCCTGGGGATTCCCGTTGAGGCTCAGTTCCAGATAGAGGTCGTTGCCGCTCGGGCCGGTGAGGTTCGCTTCTGCGGATGCAACCACCAGCGAGCTCCAGCCGGTTGCGGCGTTCTCCGCCTGAGCTGCGAATGGCATCAGGCCGGAAAGAAGCAGCAGTGGCAGCAGGCGCTCAGCGGACGCGTTGAAGCGGCGGAATTTTTTCCTGCGTCGCGTTGCCATTGATCTTCGTTTCCAGAACGCCGCCGGGGGCAAAAGCCTCTGCGGACGTCTTCAGGGGCCAACGCATGCTCGCGCCTGGCAAGACATAGCCCATCAGGCCGGCATGCACCGCGGTGCGGCGGCCGGCGGAGTCGACAAAATCCAGATCGGCAAGCTGGGCGTGCATGCCGCCGCTGTTGGCGACTTCGAGCACCGCCTGGCCGCCCTCGCCACGCAGCGACCATTTGAGCTGGGGCGCGGTCGACTGTGCGCCCGCGGCTGCGATGAAGATGGGCACCGAATAGCGCAGCACGAGCTGCAGGCCCTTCTTTTCCTTCACCTCGACTGGCAGCTCGTCGATGATGACCCGATACGAGTTTTCGACCGCACCGGCAGGCGCTGCGGCGCGGATGACACGGATCAGCTGTCGCTCGGACGGGGCCAACTGCACCACCGGCGGGCTCACGAGGAGTTCGCGCGAGGGCGTCAGCTTTTCGGCACCGTTTTCCTGCGACCACTGATAGACCCGCACCTGGGCGTGCACCACGTCGTCGCCGGTGTTGCTGAGCCAAAGACCATCGGCGTTCTGCGTGGCCAGCAGCGTCAGCGTGACCGGAGAAACCTGCAGTCCGCTCGCCGAAGCGACCGCATGCACGAAGGCAAGCGCGAGGACAACGGTGCAACGCAGCAGGTGTCGCATGGGCAATCGATCAGTAGTTGACCTGGACGGTCACGGTGTCGGCGTAGGCGCCGGGCGTTACGTTGGCACTCGCGACCGTGGCAAACACCGGGATCGTTTGAGCCGCGCCGGTGCCGGTGCCGGCTACGCCGTTGCCAACCGCGATGTCCGTGGCGGTGCTGCCCCAGACGGAACCCGTCGCGCTCACAGAGCGGAGCTGATAGGCAACGGTGTCCGGGCCGGCCACGAGGGGGCTCATCACACCGGCGCCGGCGGTGTTGTTGTTCGAGGGCAGCAGGCCGATGTTGTAGGGCGTGGACTTGGAGCAGGTCACGCTGATGTTGTTGGTAGCGGACAGGGCTGTGGCGGTGGAATCCACCGTGCCGAAGTTGATGTTCGAAGTCGAACCCGCGGTGACCGAACAGGCCTTGGCCACGGTGATGAGGACCTGGAACGTGGCAGTGGCCGGGCTCGTGGCTGCCAGAACTGCGCTGGTGGCCGTGAGGGCAAGAATGGCTGCAAGGAGGTAAGAAGGTTTTTTCATGAGGAGTACCTACAGATCAATGAAGAAGGTTAACTGAGGTCCAAAGTTCACATTTTTGGAAATGTGGATTTTAGTTAACAACTGATAAAAACAGTGCGCCGATGTTACGTAAAGACTCGCGGCCTCCTGCAAATCCGTTGCGTTTTTGCGGATTTATGTGACTTCTGTTACGAAACACAACTGAAGCGCCATAGGTTTTGAGGCCATCGCGCAACTCGAATCCCTATAGAACCAAACCGGTGCACCTGCCCTGGCACGTCGCTTGCGTAACTTGACCGATTGCTCTGATTAAACGGTCAAACACAACATGCACGTGCACGTCGCCAACGGTCACCCCGTCGAAACCAGCTTCCATGCTGCGCCGCACCAAGAGGTGCTGAATCTGCGCGCCGCCGCGCACGAGGTGGCATGAACGCTCCCGCCCTGCTCGACAACGTGCGCCTGCCGCGCTGGCTGCTGCCGGTGAACTGGCCACAAGGCGACGGCGTGCCCGTGCTGGCGCGCATCGCGATCGAGGCCGGGCGCGTGCAGTCGGTGCGCCCTGCGATGGGGATCGACGCCCCGGCAACGGACTGGGATCTCGCCGGCACGCTGGCGCTGCCCGGCTTCGTTGACGCCCACACGCACCTCGACAAGGCCTTCACCCTGCCGCGCATGAAGCAGGTGCGGCCCGGCCTGCTCGGCGCCATCGACGCGATGCTGAGCGACCGCGTGCACTGGACGCCCGCCGATGTGCGCGAGCGCGCCGCGCGCGGCCTGCAGTGGGCTTGGGAATGCGGCACCACGCATGTGCGTACGCACGTCGACTGGTGGGAGCCCGATACGGTGCCGATGGCCTGGCCGGTGATGGCCGAGTTGGCGCAGGAATGGGCCGGCAAGCTGCGGCTGGAACAGGTGAGCCTCATCAAGCTGCCGCTGTTCGAAGACGCGGCGCAGGCGATGCGGCTCGCGAAGCAGGTCAAGGCCACCGGGCCGCATGCGCTGCTCGGCGGCTTCGTGCACTCCACCAACTGGAGCGAGAACGCGCTGCGCAACCTGCTGGTGTCGGCGCAGGCCTGCGAGCTCGACATCGACCTGCACGTGGACGAGGAACTCAACGCGTCGGCCGTGGGCCTGCAGACCACGGCCCGCATCCTGCGCGAGATCGGCTACGAAGGCCGCGTGGTCTGCGGCCACATCTGCGCGCTCGCGGCACAGCCCGAGGCGCAGGCCTTCACCACACTCGATGCGGTAGCACGCGCACCGATCACGGTCGTTTCGCTGCCCGCGACCAACCTTCTGCTGCAGGACGCCGTCACCGGCCGCACGCCGCGCCAGCGCGGCATCACGCTGGTGAAGGAAGCGCGCGAGCGCGGCATTCCGCTGCTGTTCGCCAGCGACAACGTGCAGGACCCCTTCTGCCGGCTCGGCAGCTTCGACCCCGTAGAGGCGCTGGGCACGGCCGCACTCGTGGCGCAGCTCGACGAGCCCTTCGACACCTGGTCGCAGGCGCTGTGCCGCAGCGACTGGCTGCAGCGCGCGCCCACACCAGCCACGCCCACGCTGGTCGGCCGCCCCGCCGACCTAGTGCTGTTCACGCAGGCCGATCGCCATGGCTGGCCATCGCGCACCGCCACCCGCGTGGTACTGCGCGATGGCCGCGTGACGCGCGGCGACGCGACGCCCTTCCTTCCCCGGTAACGCACACAAGGACTCCCATGCTCCACGGCTACATCCCGCCCCACCGCTTCCTGCCCTACCTGAGCTGGACCGAAATCGCCGCGCTGCCCGACCGCGAGAACACCGTCATCGTGCTGCCCTGCGGCGCCATCGAGCAGCACGGGCCGCACCTGCCTTGCTCGGTCGACAGCGTGATCTGCTCGGGCGTGATGGGCAAGGCGCTCGAAAAGCTCCCCGCCGAGGTGCGCGCCTTCGCGCTGCCGACCATCACCTACGGCAAGTCGGAGGAGCACCTGCATTTCCCCGGCACGATGACGCTGACCGGCACCACGCTGCTTTCTACCGTGATCGAGATCGGCGAGTCGGTCTATCGCTCGGGCTTTCGCAAGCTGTTGTTCGCCAATGGCCACGGCGGCCAGCCGCAGGTGCTGGAAATGGCGGCACGCGAGCTGCGCCTGCGCCATGGCGACTTCGTGGTGGTGCCGCACGGCGTGTCACGCCTGCCGAGCGCGGCAAGCAAGCAGGTGAGCGAGCAGGAGAAAAAACTCGCGATGCACGCGGGCCATTCCGAGACCGCGCTGATGCTCGCGCTCGCGCCCGAGACGGTGCACATGGAGCACGCGGTCGCCAACTTTCCGCCGCCCTTCCCGATCAAGCTGCTGTCGGCCGACGGCCGCCCGGCCTGCGCATGGACCTCGCGCGACTTCGGCCCGAGCGGCGTGATCGGCGACCCCACCACCGCCACGCGCGAACAGGGCGAAGAAATCCTCGACACGCTCTCCGACAGCTGGGCACAGGCGCTGACCGAACTGCATGCGCTGCGCTGGGTGGTGCGCGAAGAAGCCACCTGGGAACGTGGGCACCAGCAGGGCTTCATCCAGCAGAGCTTCGACCCCGCCTGAGCCTGTTTCTTGCAACTGCCCCTTCGCTTTTCTCGCTTCTTCAACTCCCCAGCCTTCGAGAGGTTCCCACCATGCGCTCCTTCGCACTGTCCCTGGCCGGCGCCGCCGCCATCGCCTTCCTCGCCACCGCGCCCGCGCAGGCCGAGGACAAGTTCACCTACATGACCAACTGGTACGCGCAGGCCGAGCACGGCGGCTTCTACCAGGCGCAGGCGCTCGGCATCTACAAGAAGTACGGCCTCGACGTGACCATCAAGATGGGCGGCCCGCAGGTCAACATCACGCAGATGATGGCCGCCGGCCAGGCCGACTGCATCATGGGTTCGAGCGACATCCAGATGATGCAGGTGCGCGAAGGCGGCGTGCCGGTAGTCAACGTAGCGGCCTTCTTCCAGAAGGACCCGCAGGTGCTGATCGCACACGACGACGTCAAGAAGTTCGAGGACCTGAAGGGCAAGACGCTGCTGATCGGCGCGCAGGCCAACCGTGGCTACTGGCCGTGGCTGAAGGCGAAGTTCGGCTTCACCGATGAACAAACGCGCCCATACACCTTCAACATCCAGCCCTTCGTGGCGGACAAGAACGCCGCGCAGCAGGGCTACCTGACCTCCGAGCCCTACGCCATCCAGAAGGCTGGCGTGAAGAGCACGGTGCTGATGTTCAGCGACCACGGCTTCCCGGCCTACGCGAACACGGTGTCGTGCATGGAGAAGACGCTGAAGGAGCGCAACAAGCAGGTTGCCGCGTTCGTGAAGGCCTCGGCCGAAGGCTGGAAGAGCTACCTGGCCGACCCGGCGCCCGCCAACGCACTGATCAAGAAGGACAACCCCAACATGACCGACGACCAGTTGGCGTACAGCGTGGCCAAGCTCAAGGAAATGGGCATGGTCGCCGGTGGCGACGCAGGCAAGCTGGGCATCGGCGTGATCACCGATGCGCGCTCCAAGGCGAGCTACGACTTCCTCGTGACGGCGAAGCTGCTCGATCCCGCAAAGGTCGAACTGGCCAGGACCTACAGCACCGAGTTCGTGAAAGACGCGAAGGTCTTGCCCTGACCCCTTCCGAGGCCCGCCGCATGAACCGCATCGAACCCCACACGCTGGCACCGCCGCCGGAACTCGCGCCCACAATGCCCGCCGTCGAAATACTTTCAGCCGAAAAGACCTACCCCAACGGCACGCAGGCGCTGCTGCCGGTGGACCTGTCCATCGCCGAAGGCGAATTCGTCACGCTGCTCGGCCCCTCGGGCTGCGGCAAGAGCACGCTGTTGAAGATGGTGGCAGGCATGCTCGAACCCAGCGACGGCCGGCTGCTGGTGTGGCGCAAGCCGGTGGCGCAGATCCACAGCTGCCCGCACAAGCTGTCGTTCGTGTTCCAGTCGCCCACGCTGATGCCGTGGGCCAGCGTGCAGACCAACGTGCGCCTGCCGCTGGACCTGGCCGGCGTGCCGCGCAAGGAAGCCGACGCGCGGGTGACGGAATCGCTCGCGCTGGTGGGGCTCGAAAAGTTTGCCGATGCGCTGCCGCGCGCGCTCTCGGGCGGCATGCAGATGCGCGTGTCGATCGCGCGCGGCCTCGTCACGCAGCCCGACCTGCTGCTGATGGACGAGCCCTTCGGCGCGCTCGACGAGATCACTCGCCACAAGCTCGATGCCGACCTGCTGGAGCTGTGGCGCAAAAAGAAACTCACGGTGATCTTCGTGACGCACTCGATCCACGAGGCGGTGTTCCTGTCGAGCCGCGTGGTGATGATGGCCGCGCGGCCGGGTCGGGTGGTGGAAGAGTTCCGCATCGACGAGCCCTATCCGCGCAGCGCCGATTTCATGGTGACGCCCGAATTCGCACGCTACGCGAAGCAGTTGCAGGACAGCCTGCTGCGCGCCAGCAGTGCCGACGAGGAGTCCGCGCGATGAAGAAGAAAGCCCAACCTCTGCTGAGCCAGCCGCGCGTGCAGCGCGTGCTCTACCCGGTGCTGATCGGCGTGGTGCTGGTCGCGCTGTGGCAATGGATGGTGGTGGCGATGGAGCTGCCGCCCTACCTCGTGCCCTCGCCCTACCTGATGATGCAGACGCTGGTGACCGACTGGGCGCCGCTGGGCAGTGCACTGCTGGTCACGCTGAAGATCACGGTGCTGTCGTTCCTGCTGGCGACGGTGGCGGGCGTGCTGATCTCGTTCCTGTTCGTGCAGAGCAAGCGCATCGAGACCGCGCTCTTTCCGTACGCGGTGCTGCTGCAGGTGACGCCTATCGTGGCGGTCGCGCCGCTGATCATCATCTGGGTGAAGAACCCGGTGGCGGCGATGACGGTGTGCGCGGCACTGGTGGCCCTGTTCCCGATCATCAGCAACACCACGCTCGGCCTGCGCAGCATCGACCCCGACCTGCAGAGCTATTTCAAGCTGAACCGCGCCACGCGCTGGCAGCAGCTGGTGCGGCTGCGCATTCCGAGCGCGCTGCCGTACTTCTTCGGCGGGCTGCGCATCTCCAGCGGCCTCGCGCTGATCGGCGCCGTGGTGGCCGAGTTCGTGGCCGGCACGGGCGGCTCGGGCGCGGGGCTGGCCTACCAGATCCTGCAGGCGGGCTTCCAGCTGAACATCCCGCGCATGTTCGCGGCCCTTCTGCTTATTTCCCTCACCGGTGTCGCGCTCTTCGTGCTGATGGCCTGGCTCACCAAGGTGGCGCTGGGCTCCTGGCACGCGAGCGAACTTTCCCAGGATTGAACCTTGACCATGAATGCCCCTGCTTCCGCCATCGAGCAACTGCTGCTCGAACTGCCCGACCTCGACTGGATCACCGACGAAAGCCGTGTCACGCGGCTGTCCTCCGACTTCTCGTGGTTCAGCCCGGTGCTCGTGCGCCAACTGAAGGACAAGCGCGCCGACGTGGTCGTGCGCCCGCGCACCGAAGAAGAGATCCGCGCGGTGGTCGGCGCCTGCGCGCGCCGCTGCGTGCCCATCACCATCCGCGGCAGCGGCACCGGCAACTACGGGCAGACCACGCCGCTGGCCGGCGGGGTGGTGCTCGACATGACGGGCTACAACACCTGCCTGTGGGTGCGCCCCGGCGTGGCGCGCGCGCAGGCCGGCATCCGCCTGGGCGAGCTGGAGAAGCAGACAAAACCCACGGGGCAGGAGATGCGCTGCGTGCCATCGACCTACCGCAGCGCCACACTGGGCGGCCTCTTCGGCGGCGGCTTCGGCGGCGTGGGCTCCATCAACTATGGGCCGCTGGGCGCGCCGGGCAACGTGATCGGCATCCGCGCGATGACCATCGAGGCCGAGCCGCAAGTCGTGGAGCTGCGCGGCGCCGAGGCGATGCGCATGCACCACCTGTGGGGCACCAACGGCCTGGTGCTGGAGCTGGAGATCGCGCTGGCACCGGCGCATCCGTGGCTGGAAACGCTGGTGACCTTCGACGACTTCGAAAGCGCGCTGAACTTCGCCGACAAGCTGGCGCATGCGCCGGGCATCGTGAAGCGCGGCGTGACCTTCTTCGCGGCGCCCATCTCCGATCATCTCGCGCAGCTGGCCGCGCACCTGCCCAAGGGCTGCCACACGGTGCTGTCGCTGGTGGCCGAATCGTGCGAGCCCGCGATGCTCCAGCTGACGGAGGCGCACGGCGGCACGGTGAGCTACCGCAAGACGGCCGCTGAGGTGCAGAAGAGCAACCGCACGCTGATGGAATTCACCTGGAACCACACGACGCTGCACGCACTGAAGATCGACCCGAACCTGACCTACCTGCAGAGCGGCTTCATCCCCGGCAGGCATGTCGAGCAGGTCATCGAGATGGAGAAGCTGCTGGGCGGTGAGCAGGGCGAGGTGATGATGCACGTTGAGTTCCTGCGCAACGTGGCCGGCCTCATGACCTGCAGCGGCCTGCAGCTGGTGCGCTTCAGCACCGAGGAGCGGCTGCAGGAGATCATGCGCATCCACCGCGAGCACAGCGTGCACATCAACAACCCGCACGTGAACATCGTGGAAGACGGCAAGGCCGGCGGGCCGTTGCCGCCCGAGGTCATCGCAGTGAAGAAGCGCTTCGATCCGATGGGCTTGCTGAACCCCGGCAAGCTGCGCGACTGGCCCGTGAAGGCGACCCAGGCCGCCTGACGCTCAGCCCCGGCGGCGGCGCAACACGAAGGCTGCGGCCACGATGGCGATGGCCAGCAGCCACAGCGGCCAGAGGCCGAAGGGCGCCACCCAGCGGGCATAGGGCGTAAGCCCGCGCCGGCCCTCGACGCTGGCTTCGAGCACGCCGCGCGTGAGGCGCGGCAGCTCGTGCGCCACGCGGCCTTCGGCATCGATCACGGCCGTCGCGCCCGTGTTGGTGGCGCGCACCATGGGCCGCGCGAATTCGAGCGCACGCATGCGCGAGATCGACAGGTGCTCGTCGATGGCGACCGTGTCGCCGAACCATGCGATGTTGCTCACGTTGAGCAGGATCGTGGGGGCCGTGGCCTCGTCGCGGAAGTTCGCGCCGATCTCGTCGCCGAACAAGTCCTCATAGCAGATGTTCGGCGCGATGCGCTGGCCCTGCCAGACGAACGGTGCCTGCGCGAGCCCGCCGCGTGCGAAGTCGCCGAGCGGGATGTTCATCATTTGAATGAACCAGCGGAAGCCCGGGGGAATGAACTCGCCGAAGGGCACCAGGTGGTGCTTGCTGTAGACGTAGGGCCGCGCGGTGCCGGGCTGGAAGCCGAGCACCGCGTTGCTGTACGTGCCCTGTCCACCCATCGGCAGGCCGACGATGGCGGCCTGCGTGCCCTGGCTGTAGCGCGCCTCGATCGCTTCGAGGTAGCCGGCCGGCAGTTGCTGCGGCAGGAGCGGCAAGGCGGTTTCGGGCGTCACGACGAGCGAGGCCTTGGCGTCGCGCAATTGCTCGCCGTACCAGCGCAATGCGGTTTCGATGCCGCCGCCGGGAATGAATTTCTCGTCCTGCGGGATGTTGCCTTGCAGGAGTGCCAATTGAAGGTTGCCGGCCGAACCCTTGGCGCCTTGCACGTCACTGCGCAGCGGCGCAATCAGTTGCGGCGCTGCGAACACGAGCGCAATCAGCACCAGGCCTTGCACAAGCTCGGCGGCGCGCGGCGGTCGGTGCAGCGCGACCAGCGCAACGACCAGCGCCGCTGCGGCACCGATGCCGTAGACGCCGACCCACGGCGCCAGCGCGGCCAGCGGACCTTCGACATGCGCATAGCCGCCGGCGCCCCACGGGAAACCCGTGAACCAGCTGCCGCGCACGAGCTCGGCCAGCGTCCACAGCGCCGCGAAGACGAGCGCGCCCGTCACCCGCCCCTGCGGTCCGCGAACCACGAACCACGCAGCCGCAACCGCGTAGTACAGCCCCAGCGCCGCGGCCAGTGCCAGCACGGCGATGGCCGCGAGCGGCGCCGGCAGCCCGCCGTAGGTGTGCATCGAAATGAAGAGCCACCAGAAGCTGCCGGTGAGCCAGGCGGTCGAGAACAGCCAGCCATGCAGGCCGGCGCGACGCCAGCCCGCGCCCTGCGCGCGCAGCCCGTCGAGCAGCCACACGAACGCGCCGAGCGACAGCAGTTGCAGCCACCATAGCGGCTTGCCGCCCACGGGTGAAGCCATCGAAAGTGCCTGCGCGAGCCCGGCGGCACCGAAGCCGAGCAGGCGGAACAGGTTGGCGAAGGGAGAAGCCGGCGCGCCGCGCATCAGTCGGCCGCGTCGCCGCCGCGGGCCGGGGACACCTTGAACCAGCGCACCGCGCCGCCCTTGGTGTGCAGCACCACGAAGTCGAAACCGCCGATGGCATGGTGCTCGCCGCGCTTGGGCACGTGGCCCATCTCGTGCGCGATCAGGCCGCCGATGGTGTCGAAGTCTTCGCTGAGCTGTTCTTCGTCGAACACGATGCCGAAGGCCTCGGCCACGCGCTCGATCGGCGTGTCGCCCGAGACGCGGTAGGTGTGGTCGGCCAGGCCGAAGATGTCGCCTTCGTCCTCGGCGATGTCGAACTCGTCCTCGATCTCGCCGACGATCTGCTCGAGCACGTCCTCGATGGTGATGAGGCCGGCCACGCGGCCGAACTCGTCGATGACGATGGCCAGGTGATTGCGGTTGCCGCGGAACTCGCGCAGCAGGTCGTTCAGGCCCTTGCTCTCGGGCACGAAGGTGGCCGGGCGCAGCAGGGCGCGGATGTTGAGGCCCGGCGCGCGCTGCAGCTTGAGCAGGTCTTTCGCGAGCAGGATGCCGATGATGTTTTCCTTCTCGCCCTCGTACACCGGGAAACGCGAGTGCGCGGTGTCGATGATGAGGTGCAGCAGCGCGTCGAACGGCGCGTCGATGTTCACCAGGTCCATGCGCGGCGCCGCAACCATCACATCGCCCGCGGTCATGTCGGCCATGCGCAGCACGCCTTCGAGCATCACGCGCGATTCGGCGCCGATCACCTCGTTGTCCTCGGCATCTGCCAGGGTTTCGATCAGCTCGTCGCGCGAGTCGGGACCGGGGTGGATGAATTCGGCGAGCTTCTGGAGAAAGCCGCGCTTGTCTTCCCGTTCGACGGGAGCGCGTTCAGGGTGAGGGTCGGCCACTGCGGGAGGGCTTAGTTGAGGAAGGACAAGGATACCGGATTGCGTGTGACACGCCCCACCGGGCGGTCCCCAAAGGGCAAGAACGAAGGCGGCGAGCTCAGGGCGCCGACTTCTTCCGGGCGTCGCGCATGCCGCTGCGTACTTCCTGCACGCTCGCCAGGAAGGCCCAGAACTGCTTGGCGCGGCTCTTGAGCGCGAAGTCGACCGCGGCGTAGTGCTCCAGGGCGATCTCGCTCATGCGGCTGTCGAAGGTGGCGCTGGGCAGTTCGAGGTGGGCCTCGGCTTCCGAGCCGCTGCGCACCACCGTCGCGCCAGCGTTGCGGGCGATCTTCAGCATGGCGGCGTTTTCGCTGAGCGCATGAATGAAGAGCATGCCCACGCCTTCGTTGCGGGCCACGACCACGGCGCGCTCGAACAGGCGGGCACCGTAGCCCCGGCCGCGGGCATGCGCCGAGACCGACACGCCGAATTCGGCGCAGTCGCTGTGCTGGTCGCCGGGTGCGAAGGCCAGGTGCGCCATCGCGATCAGGTCGAGGCGGCGGTTGTAGATGCCGAAGAGTTCGTCGCGCTCGAAGTCGAGCCCGTCGACGTAGCTCTGGACCTGCTCGTCGCCCGCCGCATAGCCGAAACGCAAATAGCGGTCGTGCGGGGAGAGTTCGAGCAGGTGGCGGGCGATGCGCTCGCGTTCGCGCGGGCCGATCGAGCGGATCGGCACCATGACGGGTTGAGGCGCGCTGACTGCGCGTGGTTGCGCCTCAACCATCGGCGCTTTCAGGAAAGAGCCGAGGCCGAGAGACGCTTTGAGAAGGGTCTTGGCGGTAAGCATGGCTCTAATTTAAGGGTTTTCCCTTAAACAACAAGTCTACAGGGCCAATCCGGGCCACATTCGTGACCCTGTACCCAAAGCGCGTGGCGCGCACGCAACCGCGACGTGGCTAAACCGGCACAGCTGTAGTGGCCTTGACACGGTCGAGCACGAAGCTGGTCTTGCAGTCTTCCACGCTGGGGTGCTTGAGCAGCGTATCCATGATGAAGCGGCTGTAGTGGGCCATGTCGGCCACGACCACGCGCAGCAGGTAGTCCATGTCGCCCGTCAATGCCGCGCACTCCACCACCTCAGGCCAGGTCTGCACGCTGGCGCGGAACAGGTCCATCGGATTGCGCTTGTGGCTCTCGGTGTGCTTTTCGAGCCGCACGTTGAGATAGGCGGTCAGCCCCAGGCCGATGGCTTCGGGCTGGACCAGCGCGACGTAGCGGTCGATCACCTTGTGCTCTTCGAGCCGTTTGACCCGCCGCAGCACGGCGCTGGGCGACAGGCTGACCTGCTCCGCGATCTGGTCATAGGTGGCACGTCCGTCTGCTTGCAGCGTGCGCAAAATTAGCCTGTCGATCTTGTCCAGTGCTTCCATGTCGCCATTCTTGCAGTTTTACTGCGCAAGAGCCACACCGAGCGCCCGGAAACGCAGAAAACCTGAGAGGTATCCGCCCTACATTGCATGACCGGCCGATTACGCGCCCTTATTCACCCTTTTTCATCCAGCCCCACCTACCGGAGACCGCACATGAGCCATGCCGACGCCCCCCCCTTCACGCCTTGGGAGAACCCCATGGGCACGGACGGCTTCGAATTCATCGAATACGCGGCACCCGATCCGGCCGCCATGGGCAAGGTGTTCGAGCGCATGGGCTTCAAGGCAGTGGCGAAGCACCGCCACAAGAACGTGCTGCTGTACCGCCAGGGCACCATCAACTTCATTCTGAACGCGGAGCCCGATTCCTTCGCGCAGAAGTTCGCGCGCGAACATGGCCCGAGCGTCTGCGCCATCGCCTTCCGAGTGCAGGATGCCAAGCAAGCCTACGAACGCGCCACATCACTCGGCGCATGGGGCTTCGCCGACAAGGCCGGCCCCGGAGAACTGAACATCCCCGCCATCAAGGGCATCGGCGACAGCCTGATCTACCTGGTGGACCGCTGGCCCGGCAAGAATGGAGCGAAGCCCGGCGACATCGGCAACATCGGCTTCTACGATGTCGACTTCGAGGCATTGCCCGGCGTTGCGCCGGAGCAGGCGCTCTCGCCGTTCGGCAACGGCCTGACCTACATCGACCATCTGACGCACAACGTGTACCGCGGCCGGATGAACGTCTGGGCCGGCTTCTACGAAAAGCTCTTCAACTTCCGCGAGATCAAGTACTTCGACATCGAAGGCCAGGTGACGGGCGTGAAGAGCAAGGCCATGACCAGCCCCTGCGGCAAGATCCGCATCCCGATCAACGAAGAGGGCAAGGAACAGGCCGGCCAGATCCAGGAGTATCTGGACATGTACCGTGGCGAAGGCATTCAGCACATCGCCATGGGATCGGACGATCTGTACCAGACCGTCGACGCGCTGCGCGCCAACGGCGTCACGCTGCTCGACACAATCGACACGTATTACGAACTGGTGGACAAGCGCATTCCGGAGCACGGCGAGAGCGTTGCCGAACTGAAGAAGCGCAAGATCCTGATCGACGGCAAGAAGGACGCGCTGCTGCTGCAGATCTTCAGCGAGAACCAGCTGGGCCCGATCTTCTTCGAGTTCATCCAGCGCAAGGGCGACGACGGCTTCGGCAACGGCAACTTCAAGGCGCTGTTCGAGAGCATCGAGCTCGACCAGATGCGCCGCGGCGTGCTGAGCGCCGCAAAATAAGGGCTTCTTCTTTCTTATTGCCCAGGAGCCCGGTATGCGCAGTTGCACGTCTTCGATCGGTTTGACCTTCATCGCGGCGGCAGCCGCAATTCTTTCGGGCTGCGCCATGGCGCCGACTAGCGCGCCGGTGGCCGGCTCGCACCTCGATGCCGTGCAGAAGGCGGCGGTGCTGCGCATCTGCACGCCGGGCGACTACAAGCCCTTCAGCTTCCAGAAGGCGGACGGCGCCTTCGAGGGCATCGACGTCGACCTGATGACGGGCTTCAGCGCCAGCCTCGGCGCGAAGCCCGAGTGGGTCAAGACCACCTGGGCCAACCTGCTGCCCGACCTGAACGCCAGCAAGTGCGACATCGCCGTGGGCGGCGTGTCGGTCACCACCGACCGGCAGAAGCGGGCCTTCTTCAGCGCGCCCTACATGGTCAACGGCAAGACACCGATCGCGCGCTGCGCCGACGTGGCCAAGTACCAGAGCGTGGCCGCCATCGACAAACCGTCGGTGCGCGTCATCTTCAACCCGGGCGGCAGCAACGAGCGCTTCGCCCGGGCCAATTTCAAGCAAGCCAAGCTCACGCTGCACGGCGAAAACGTGACGATCTTCGACGAGATCCTCGCCAACCGCGCGGACGTGTTCGTGACCGAAGCGGCCGAGGCCATCACGCAGCAGAAGCTCAAGCCGGGCCTGTGCGCGGTCAACCCCGACAAACCGCTGCAGTACGGCGAAATGGCCTGGATGCTGCCGCGCGACGACGTTGCCTTCAAGTCGTACGTCGACCAGTGGCTGCACCTGCAGCAGGCCGGCGGCGACTTCCAGCGCACGATGGACCGCTGGCTCAAGTAACTCTCAAGAATCGTTTCTCATGGACACTCCTGCCGCCGCCGTTGTCACCCCCGCCGTCTACGGCGCTTCCGACCGCCCGCCCCGTGGCGACTACTCGCGCGGCGGCAAGGTCATGGCCGACTACACCTGCCCGCAGGACTGGGCCAGCTACACGCCGGCCGACCACGACACCTATCGCCGGCTCTACGAGCGCCAGGCCGCGCAGCTGCCGGGGCTGGCGTGCGACGCCTTCATCAAGTCGCTGCCGTCGCTCGGCGTGAAGGACCGCATTCCGCGCTTCGAGGAGCTCAACGAGCGGCTGCATCGCGCGACCGGCTGGGAGATCGTGGCGGTGCCGGGGCTGATTCCGGAGTTGCCGTTCTTCACGCTGCTCGCGAACCGCAAGTTCCCGGTGACCGACTGGATCCGCAAGCCCGAGGAGTTCGACTACATCGTCGAGCCCGACGTGTTCCACGACCTGTTCGGCCACGTGCCGATGCTGTTCGACCCGACCTTCGCCGACTACGTGCAGCGCTACGGCGCGGGCGGCATCAAGGCGCACGAACTGGGCGCCGGCGAAAAGCTCGCGCGGCTTTATTGGTACACGGTGGAGTTCGGGCTGATCCGCCAGCCGGACGGCCTGCGCGCCTACGGCGCCGGCATCCTGAGCTCGGTCGGCGAACTGAAGCACGCGGTGCTCAGCGACGAACCACGCCGGCTGCCATTGGACCTGCTGCGCACCATGCGCACGCGCTACAAGATCGATACCTACCAGGCCAACTACTTCGTGATCGACAGCTTCGAGCATCTGTTCGACCTTACGGCGCCCGACTTCACGGCGCTGTACGAGTCGCTGGAGGTTGCGACCGACATCGAGGCCGGGGTGCTGCTGCCGGGCGAATCGGGCAAGGCCTGAATTTCTGGGGCCGCGCCGCGCAGCTATCGCGCGCGCGACAGCGCTCGCCCGCTCCCTAGGACAAGCCCGCTGGCGGCGCAGGCGCACTGCCTCGCACAATCCGCGCCAAAGGAGCTTGCATGCAGACATCCGCGCGACACAACTATCCGGCCGGCGTACCGCACGAAATTCATCCCGAGCAGTACCGCTCCTTGCCTCACATGTTCGACGAGGCCTTTGGCCGCTATGCCCACAGGCCGTTCTCGGTCTGCATGGAACGCTGGATGTCCTATGGCGAGCTCGACACGCTGTCGAAGGCGCTGGGCGCCTGGCTGCAGTCGTGCGGGCTCGAACCCGGCGCGCGCGTGGCCATCATGTTGCCCAATATTCCGCAGTTCGCGGTCACGATGTGCGGCGTGCTGCGCGCGGGCTACACCTGTGTCAACGTCAACCCGCTGTACACCGCGCGGGAGCTGGAACACCAGCTGAAGGACTCCGGCGCAACGGCGATCGTCATCCTCGAGAACTTCGGGGCAACGCTTGAAAAGGTGATCGAGCGCACGCCCGTGAAGCACGTGGTCGTGACGGCGATGGGCGATCTGCTGGGCGGGCTGTATGGTGCGTGGATCACGATGGCAGTGCGCCATCTGGCGAAGATCGTGCCAGCATACAAGCTGCCGTTGAGCGATGGACGCACGGTCACGCCGTTCGCTCAGGCGATCTCGGAGGGCCGAGGCCGCACGCTCGGGCCCGACCGGAGCACGCTCGATTCGATCGCGTTCCTGCAGTACACAGGTGGGACGACCGGCCTGTCGAAGGGCGCGGTGCTGACCCATCGCAATATCGTTGCGGCCACCCTGCAGGCAGAGGCCTGGTTCACACCTGCGCTGTCGCGCGCAGGGGATCTGGCGAAAGTCAACAGCATCGCGGCGCTGCCGCTTTATCACATCTTCGCGCTGACGCTGTGCCTGCTGGCGATCCGCCAGGGTTCGCACATGACGCTGATCCCGAATCCGCGCGACTTCAACAAATTCATCGCCGTACTGAAGAAGCGCCCGTTCCACATGCTGCCGGCAGTGAACACGCTGTTCAATGCACTGCTGATGCACCCGGAATTCAAGTCGATCGATTTCTCCACGCTGGTCGTCTCGCAGGCGGGAGGTATGGCAGCGTCGGAAGGTACGGCACGCAAGTGGTTCGAGGCCACCGGCTGCCCGATGATCGAAGGCTGGGGCATGAGCGAGACCTGCGCCATCGGCACCAACAACCCGGTGTCGAATACCGAGTTCACCGGGACGATCGGCTTGCCTTTGCCCAGCATCGAGATCGCGATCAAGGACGATGACGGCAATTCGCTGCCCACAGGCCAGGCGGGCGAGCTTTGCATCAAGGGGCCGAACGTGATGGCGGGCTACTACAACCAGCCCGCCGAGACGGCGGCGGCGTTCACTGCCGACGGCTTCATGCGCACCGGCGACATCGCCGTGATGCAGGAAGACGGCTACAGCCGCATCGTCGACCGCAAGAAAGACATGATTCTGGTGAGCGGCTTCAACGTGTTCCCGAACGAACTCGAGAACGTGATTTCCCTGTGCCCGGGGGTCGTGGAATGCGCGGCGGTGGGCGTGCCGGACGAGAAGCAAGGCGAGTCCATCAAGGTTTTCGTCGTTCGCAGGGATCCGGCGTTGACCGAAGATGCTGTGCTTCAGTACTGCCATTCACAACTTACGGGCTATAAGCGACCGAAGCACATCGAGTTCAGAGAATCGCTGCCGAAGACCAATGTGGGGAAGATCCTTCGCCGCGAACTGCGCACCAGCGCGAGCGCCTGAATGAGCCATTCGTCGGCGAGCGCCGGGCTGCCAGTGAATGTCGTGGTGTTCGAGCGGGGTTGGCTGTCTTCGAACAACGTTCTGCTCGTCGGCAGCGAAGAAACCGCGGTGGTCGATACGGGGTATGCAACGCATGCCGACCAGACGCTGGCGCTGGTCGAGTCGGTGCTGGGGGAGCGGCCGCTCGATCTCATCCTGAATACGCATCTCCACAGCGACCATTGCGGTGGGAATGCCGCACTGCAGGAGCGCTATCCGTTGGCTCGTACGGAGATCCCGCCTGGCGAAGCCAGCTTGGTGGAACGCTGGGATCAAAGCGGCCTGAGTTTCCTGGCGACGGGGCAGACGTGCCGCAGGTTCCGTTTTACGGGGCTGCTGCAGCCCGGGACGGAATGCATGCTCGGGGATCGGCCGTGGCAAGTGCATGCGGCACCCGGCCACGATCCCCATTCGATCATTCTGTTCGACGCCGAGTCACGGACGCTGATTTCGGCGGATGCCCTGTGGGAGAACGGGTTTGGCATCGCGTTTCCCGAGTTGGCCGGTGAGCCGTCGTTCGAAGATGTGGGTGCTACGTTGGATCTGATCGAAACGCTTGCGCCGCGGCAAGTGATCCCGGGGCATGGCGCTGTATTCGACGATGTCGGCAAGGCCTTGTCTGTAGCGCGCCGCCGGCTCGACGGTCTGCAGCGCGATCCGGTGAAGCATGCGCGTCACGCCATCAAGGTGCTGATGAAATTCAAGCTGCTGGAGGTGCAGTCGATCTCTTTTGCGGATTGGCATGCGTGGCTGCGAGGCGCTGCATACATCGACGTGATCCGATCACGCTTTTTCAGCGCAATTGAATTGGATCAATTGACGGGGGACATCCTGGCGGAACTGGTTGCCGCTGGCGCGGCAGAGATGAGCACATCTGGCGTTCGCAATATCTAGCACGCTCTTTATTCGTCTTTGCGTTTGCATTTCCGAATTCCGCAAAGCAAAAAACCCCAGTCATTGCTGACTGGGGTTTTTTGGGCTGTAAGAGCCTGACGATGACCTACTTTCACACGGGAACCCGCACTATCATCGGCGCTGAGTCGTTTCACTGTCCTGTTCGGGATGGGAAGGAGTGGGACCAACTCGCTATGGTCATCAGGCATAAAGGGTTGTCTGATTGATCATGTGATCAAGCAAACGAATTCATAGAGTTTGGAATCAGCTTTTGGCGAATTATTTTGAATGCGTCAACTTGGCATAACACCTTGATCGGATTGATCAAAGTTATAGGGTCAAGCCGCACGAGCAATTAGTATCAGTTAGCTTAACGCATTACTGCGCTTCCACACCTGACCTATCAACGTCCTGGTCTTGAACGACTCTTCAGGGGGCTCAAGGCCCCGGCAGATCTCATCTTGAAACGAGTTTCCCGCTTAGATGCTTTCAGCGGTTATCTCTTCCACACTTAGCTACTCGGCAATGCCACTGGCGTGACAACCGATACACCAGAGGTGTGTCCACTCCGGTCCTCTCGTACTAGGAGCAGGCTTCCTCAAATCTGCAGCGCCCACGGAAGATAGGGACCAAACTGTCTCACGACGTTTTAAACCCAGCTCACGTACCTCTTTAAATGGCGAACAGCCATACCCTTGGGACCGGCTACAGCCCCAGGATGAGATGAGCCGACATCGAGGTGCCAAACACCGCCGTCGATATGAACTCTTGGGCGGTATCAGCCTGTTATCCCCAGAGTACCTTTTATCCGTTGAGCGATGGCCCTTCCATACAGAACCACCGGATCACTATGTCCTGCTTTCGCATCTGCTCGACTTGTCAGTCTCGCAGTTAAGCACGCTTATGCCATTGCACTATCGTCACGATGTCCGACCGTAACTAGCGTACCTTCGAACTCCTCCGTTACGCTTTGGGAGGAGACCGCCCCAGTCAAACTGCCTACCATGCACTGTCCCCGATCCAGATAATGGACCTAGGTTAGAACCTCAAACACACCAGGGTGGTATTTCAACGTTGGCTCCACAAGATCTAGCGACCCTGCTTCAAAGCCTCCCACCTATCCTACACAGATCTGTTCAAAGTCCAATACAAAGCTACAGTAAAGGTTCATGGGGTCTTTCCGTCTTTCCGCGGGGAGATTGCATCATCACAAACATTTCAACTTCGCTGAGTCTCAGGAGGAGACAGTGTGGCCATCGTTACGCCATTCGTGCAGGTCGGAACTTACCCGACAAGGAATTTCGCTACCTTAGGACCGTTATAGTTACGGCCGCCGTTTACTGGGACTTCAATCAAGAGCTTGCACCCCATCATTTAATCTTCCAGCACCGGGCAGGCGTCACACCCTATACGTCCACTTTCGTGTTTGCAGAGTGCTGTGTTTTTAATAAACAGTCGCAGCCACCGATTTTTTGCAACCCATTCATGCTTCGTTGTTCACTACACACTAATAGGGCACACCTTCTTCCGAAGTTACGGTGTCAATTTGCCGAGTTCCTTCTCCTGAGTTCTCTCAAGCGCCTTAGAATACTCATCTCGCGCACCAGTGTCGGTTTGCGGTACGGTCGTTGTTAGCTGAAGCTTAGTGGCTTTTCCTGGAACCTCGTTCAGTCACTTCACGGACAAGTCCGCTCGATCGTTGGCCTCGGTATATGTGCACCGGATTTGCCTAATGCACGCCTACATCCAACTAAACCAGAATAATCCAATAACTGGATGACCTATTAAGATCCGTCCCCACATCGCACTAACAATCGGTACAGGAATATTGACCTGTTTCCCATCAGCTACGCATCTCTGCCTCGCCTTAGGGGCCGACTCACTCTACGCCGATGAACGTTGCGTAGAAAACCTTGCGCTTACGGCGAGGGGGCTTTTCACCCCCTTTAACGCTACTCATGTCAGCATTCGCACTTCTGATACCTCCAGCACGCTTTACAACGCACCTTCACAGGCTTACAGAACGCTCTCCTACCACTTGCAATAAATTGCAAATCCGCAGCTTCGGTAACTGGCTTAGCCCCGTTACATCTTCCGCGCAGGACGACTCGATCAGTGAGCTATTACGCTTTCTTTAAATGATGGCTGCTTCTAAGCCAACATCCTGACTGTTTTAGCCTTCCCACTTCGTTTCCCACTTAGCCAATTTTAGGGACCTTAGCTGGCGGTCTGGGTTGTTTCCCTCTTGAGTCCGGACGTTAGCACCCGGTGCTCTGTCTCCCAAGCTGTACTCATCGGTATTCGGAGTTTGCCTTGGTTTGGTAAGTCGCCATGACCCCCTAGCCAAAACAGTGCTCTACCCCCGATGGTAATACTTGAGGCACTACCTAAATAGTTTTCGGAGAGAACCAGCTATTTCCAAGTTTGTTTAGCCTTT
>NZ_LMDW01000012.1:0-477500 GCF_001425205.1 Variovorax sp. Root411 | reverse complement strand
CTTCATCCTGCACGCGGCATGGCTGGATCAGGCTTGCGCCCATTGTCCAAAATTCCCCACTGCTGCCTCCCGTAGGAGTCTGGGCCGTGTCTCAGTCCCAGTGTGGCTGGTCGTCCTCTCAGACCAGCTACAGATCGAAGGCTTGGTGAGCCTTTACCTCACCAACTACCTAATCTGCCATCGGCCGCTCCATTCGCGCAAGGTCTTGCGATCCCCTGCTTTCATCCGTAGATCGTATGCGGTATTAGCACAGCTTTCGCTGCGTTATCCCCCACGATTGGGCACGTTCCGATGTATTACTCACCCGTTCGCCACTCGCCGCCAGGATTGCTCCCGCGCTGCCGTTCGACTTGCATGTGTAAGGCATGCCGCCAGCGTTCAATCTGAGCCAGGATCAAACTCTATAGTTCGATCTTGATTTTTGCGCCTGACCTCGCGGCCAGGCAAAACTCATAAATAAAGAAATTAAAGTGAACTTTCACTTCTATCTTCATGAGCGTTTTTAAGTCTTGCGACTTGTTCCGAAGAACTTACGCAATTACCTTCAAACGCCCACGCTTATCGGCTGTAAATTTTTAACGAACCCCGAAGCAACTTTCGTTTGCTTCGTCTTGCTTGCTGCGATCAGCGAAGCCTTGTAGTCTATCACGATTTTTAAAGAACCGTCAAACTTTTTTCGCTTTCAACTTCTTCTTTATTCGCACCCCGCAACCTTCGTTGCAAGCTGCTGAAGCCGTTTCAGCGGAGCCTTGCAGTCTAGCACGACTTTTGCAGTCTCACCAAACTTTCTCAGCCCTTTTTCGCCTCCGCCAGCTTTTCGTCACAGCCCACAACTTCCGTCGCAAGCCGCTGAAGCCGTTTCAGCGAAGCCTTCGATTATGCACCGGTTTTTTAATGCCAGTCAAACTTTTTGAAGACTTCTTTGCTGANAACTTCCGTCGCAAGCCGCTGAAGCCGTTTCAGCGAAGCCTTCGATTATGCACCGGTTTTTTAATGCCAGTCAAACTTTTTGAAGACTTCTTTGCTGAACTGCAAGCAGCACCCCCTGGGAGGACCGCCTGCCAAAACACCCGAAGGCGATGTCAGCGCAGCCTTCGATTATGCATCGTTTTTCTCCACATCGTCAACCGTCGAAGACTTTTTCGCTCGGCCCTCGAAGAAGCCCCCCGGAGGTCACCGAGCGCCCCTCCTCTGCAGGTGAACGAGCCCGCCTCTCCATGCAGTGACCCGTCCTGCCATAGGTTGACACCTATAAGGGACACAGAGCGGGCTTGTTCAAGCCGGCCACGGACGCCCGATGGACTTCATCGGGCGTTTTCAACTCTAGGGACAGATGCGGTCTCTCCTGGTTGTAGATCTGCACGGACTGGCGAACCATCCGGGCTGCCTGGCTCAGGTCCACCGGCCGATGCAGCAGGAACTCCATTTTCAGGATTCCGTTGACGCGCTCGGCCAGCGCGTTCTGGTAGCAGTCATAGCCGTCGGTCATCGAGCAAGCGATGCCATGACGCCGGTGGATTTCCTGATAGTCGTTGGAACAGTACTGGATGCCTCTGTCGGAGTGATGCACCAGCATCTGCTGCGTTTGCCGGCTCTTGAGCGCCTCTTTCAGCGCCCGGCCGACTTGCTCGGTGCGCAGGCTGTCGTGCACGTGATGACCCACGATCTTGCGCGACCACGCATCCGTCACCAGGCTGAGATAGACGAACCCCTTGTCGGTGGGCAAGTACGTGATGTCCGCTACCCACACCTGCTCGCTGCCCGTAGGGCGCACCTGGCTCGGCCCCTCCTTGAGCAGGTTGGGGTGGCGCCGGAAGCGGTGGTGGCTGTCGGTGGTCTTGTGGTACGCCCGCCGCGGCACCACCAGCATGCGGGCCTCGCGCAGCACGTCCAGCAGCGCATCGCGCCCGAGGCTGGCGTGCGCCTGCTGCAGCGACTCCTTGAGCAGATGGTGCAGCTTGCGTGCGCCCAGCCGGGGCTGGCGCAGGCGCACATCGCGCACGAGTTCGATCACCGTCTCGCAGCGGGTTCGGCGCTGCTGCTGGTGCTGCAACTGCTGGTAGTAGCCTTGGCGGCTGATGCCCCAATAACGGCAAGCCCTCGCCACGCTCAACCCCGGGAGGAGCTTTTGCGAGGGAACTTGCCCGAAGGCTTTTTTACGATACGTACCCCGTAGTCCTTCTTCAGGACATCGAGCACGGCCTCGAACAACTGGGCCTTCTCGTTGGCTTCGCGAAGCTGGACTTCCAGGGCCTTGATCTTCTGTTCGGGAGTCAGCGGTGCAGCGGGTGCAGATGAGGGTTTCTTGATCGGTACTGGCATAGCAGGCCCCGATGATGCCGAACCCCAGTTCTGACGGCCATGCTTGCGCAGCCACACCAGAACGGTCGAACGTCCCTGGATGCCGTAGCGCTCCTGCGCCTGCTTGTAAGTGAGTTCGCCCTTTTCTACCTGGTCCACCACCGACAGCTTAAAAGCCAGCGTGTAGTCCCGTTGGGTGCGTTTGATGCTTGATTCCATTGACTTGCCTTTTCTTGAGGGAAAAGGTGTCAACCCAGTTCAGGACGGGTCACAGACAAGAAAAANGTACTGGCATAGCAGGCCCCGATGATGCCGAACCCCAGTTCTGACGGCCATGCTTGCGCAGCCACACCAGAACGGTCGAACGTCCCTGGATGCCGTAGCGCTCCTGCGCCTGCTTGTAAGTGAGTTCGCCCTTTCTACCTGGTCCACCACCGACAGCTTAAAAGCCAGCGTGTAGTCCCGTTGGGTGCGTTTGATGCTTGATTCCATTGACTTGCCTTTTCTTGAGGGAAAAGGTGTCAACCCAGTTCAGGACGGGTCACAGACAAGAAAAAAGCCCGATGGACATCCACCGGGCTTTTTAGTTGGAGCAATCAGTGATTGATCAGGCTGCCAGGCGCTGCTCGATCGCGGCCTTGGTTTCCGGCAATTCCTTCGGCAGATGGTGCTCGAGCTGCTTGAACAGCTCGGCGTGCAGTTTCAATTCAGCCTCCCACGCAGCCTTGTCGATGCTGGTCACGGTAGCGAACTGTTCGGCGCTGAAATCCAGGCCTGTCCAGTTCAGATCCTCGTAGCGCGGGCTCACGCCAGTGATGTGTTCCACACCATTGGTCTTGCTGCCTTCGACCCGATCAATCATCCACTTCAGCACGCGCATGTTCTCGCCATAGCCAGGCCAGACGAACTTGCCGTCCGCGCCCTTGCGGAACCAGTTCGTCGTGTAGATCTTCGGCAGCTTCGCGCCCGAGGCTTCGAGCTTCTTGCCGAGGTCGAGCCAGTGCTGGAAATAGTCGCTCATGTTGTAGCCCATGAACGGCAGCATCGCGAATGGGTCTCGGCGCACCACGCCTTGCTGGCCAGCAGCGGCAGCAGTGGTTTCCGAACCCATCGTCGCGGCCATGTACACGCCTTCGACCCAGTTGCGGGCCTCGGTGACGAGCGGCACAGTGGTCGAACGGCGGCCACCGAAAATGAAGGCATCGATCGTCACGCCCTTCGGATCGTCCCAGGCGTCGTCGAGCGCCGGGTTGTTGGTGGCGGCCACGGTGAAGCGGGCGTTCGGGTGCGCGGCCTTGGCGCCGCTTTCCTTGGCGATCTGCGGCGTCCAGTCCTTGCCCTGCCAGTCGATCAGGTGGGCTGGCAGCGCCTTGCCCGGTGCATCCTGTTCCATGCCTTCCCACCACACGTCGCCGTCGTCCGTGAGCGCGACGTTGGTGAAGATCACACCGTCGTCCAGGCTGCGCATGCAGTTCGGATTCGTCAGCATGTTGGTGCCGGGGGCCACGCCGAAGTAGCCTGCCTCGGGGTTGATGGCACGCAGCGAACCATCGGCCTGCGGCTTGATCCAGGCGATATCGTCACCGATGGTCGTGACCTCCCAGCCTTCGAAGCCTGCGGGCGGCACCAGCATCGAGAAGTTCGTCTTGCCGCAGGCGCTGGGGAACGCCGCTGCCACGTGGTATTTCTTGCCTTCGGGATTCGTCACGCCGAGGATGAGCATGTGCTCGGCCAGCCAGCCTTCGTCGCGGCCCATGTTCGAGGCGATGCGCAGCGCGAAGCACTTCTTGCCCAGCAGCGCGTTGCCGCCGTAGCCCGAGCCATAGCTCCAGATCTCGCGCGTCTCGGGATAGTGAACGATGTACTTGGTCTTGTTGCAGGGCCAGGACACGTCCTTCTGGCCGGCCTCGAGCGGTGCGCCCACGGTGTGCATGCAGGGCACGAATTCGCCATCGGCGCCCAGCACCTCGTACACGGCCTTGCCCATGCGGGTCATGATGCGCATGTTGACGGCCACATAGGGCGAGTCGGAGAGTTCGATGCCGATGTGGGCAATCGGCGAGCCCAGCGGGCCCATGCTGAACGGCACGACGTACATCATGCGGCCCTTCATGCAGCCGTCGAACAGAGGCTGCAGGGTCGCGCGCATTTCGGCCGGGGCCATCCAGTTGTTGGTGGGGCCGGCGTTTTCCTTCTCTTGCGAGCAGATGAAAGTGCGGTCTTCGACGCGCGCAACGTCGCTCGGGTCGGACACCGCGAGGAACGAGTTGGGGCGCTTGGCGGGATTGAGCTTCTTGAAGGTGCCGGCGTCGACCAGTTGCTGGCAGAGGCGGTCGTATTCTTCCTTGCTCCCGTCGCACCAGTGAATGGCTTCGGGTTTGCACAGCGCGGCCATGTCGGCCACCCAGGCAATCAGTTTCGCGTTCTTGACGTATGAGGGCGCCTGAATGATGCCCTTCATCGTGGGTGCGTTCATCGGAAAATCTCCTAAGTTGAAAAATCGTCTTTCCGAACGGGGCGCCGTACCTGCTCAGGCAAGGAGGTCCGTTTGAGAAAACGTTTCGCTTTGGGAGAGTGCGTCAGCGCGGGCCGCACCGCCCGCGGACAAAGGCGCGAAGGACTGTCAGCGTCAGGCCATGTAGACCGCGATGGAGGCCAGCAGCAGCATCAGCACGCCGCCGGCCAGCGGCAGCACCAGTGGCATCAGGTGAACGACCGACTCGACGGCGTCTTTTTCGACAGCGGCGCCGTGGCTCGGCTCAATGGGGGTGGGGTTGGACATCGGGAAGTACCTCGAATACGCAATTGACAAACTCCCGGCATTTTACCGACGGGCAGCCTGGGAGCGGTCTAGGGGGTTGCGAGCCCCTGAAGGGAACGGTCCGGGGTTGATCTTGCGGCTCAATGCTGCTCTTCGGCTTCGAAGCCGGCGTCTTTCAGCGCGGCCAGCACGCTGGCCAGGTGAGCCCGTCCGCGGGTCTGGAGCACCAGCTCGATGTCGACGTTCTGCGCCGCCAGCATCGTGAAGGCGCGCTGGTGATGGACTTCGTCGACGTTAGCGCCCGCTTCGGCCACAGTAGCCGTGATCTGGGCCAACGAGCCTGGAACATCGCGCGCGCTGACGCGCACGCGAGCCAGCCGGCCAGCCCGCACCATGCCACGCTCGATGATGGCCGCGAGCAGCAGCGGATCGATGTTGCCGCCCGACAGAACCAGTCCCACGCGCTTGCCCTTGAAGCGTTCGGGGTGCCGGATCAGCGCCGCCAGGCCGGCAGCGCCCGCGCCTTCGACCAGGGTTTTCTCGATTTCGAGCAGCATCAGCACGCCTTGCTCGATGTCGCCTTCGTCCACCAGCAGCAGGTCGTCGACCTTGCTGGCGATGATCTCCCGCGTCAGCACGCCCGGCGTGCCGACCGCGATGCCCTCGGCGATGGTGCTCTTGCCCTGCGCGTGGTGCGTACCCTTCACCGCGTTGACCATGGCCGGAAAGCGCGTGGTCTGCACGCCGACGATCTCGATGCCCGGCTTGCGCTCGCGCGCCGCAACCGCCATGCCGGCGATCAGCCCGCCGCCGCCCACCGCAACCACCAGCGTGTCGAGGTCGGGCACCACGTCGAGCATTTCGAGCGCCACCGTCCCCTGGCCCGCGATGATCGCCTCGTCGTCGTAGGGATGCACGAAGGTCAGCCCCTCGCGCTGGGCCAGCTCCAGCGCGTGGGCGCGGGCCGCATCCAGCGTGTCGCCGTGCAGCACCACCTCGGCACCGAAACCGCGCGTGCGCTCGATCTTCACGCCAGGCGTAAAGCGCGGCATCACGATCAATGCGCGCAGCCCCAGCCGCTGCGCGTGATAGGCCACACCCTGCGCATGGTTGCCGGCAGACATGGCGATCACTCCGCGTATACCGTTCTCCGAGAGATCGACCAGCTTGTTGCACGCCCCCCGCTCCTTGAACGAGGATGTGAACTGCAGGTTCTCGAATTTCAGGGACACCTGTGCGCCGACGATCTCGGACAGCGTGCGCGACTCGACGCAGGGTGTATTGAGTACCTGACCTTGCAAGCGCGACGCGGCGCGCAGGATTTCATCGATTCCGACCATGGCGCGCATTGTGGCTGGAATCTCACCCACGAGGGTTTTTACAGTTCGCCGGTCTTCCCGAAGCCAAAAGTCTGCGTTATGGTCGCTCCGAGATTGTCCTCGTTGGAGGTTGCCTGATGGTCAAGCGTGCGGGTGTCGATGTCGTGGCTGCTGCGGTACGCGGGCAGGCACTGCCGTCGCCCGGCCTCAAGGAGGCGCCGGTGCTCGAGCTCATGTGCTCGCACTTCGTGCTCACGCTGGCGGCCAAGCAGGGGCCGCGTTTCAATGTACGGCGCGACATCAATGGCCTGCTCTCGCTCACGGGGCGGCACCTGGTGTGGCCCGCGGCTGTGCTGCAGCGGCTGCGCGAATTCCTCGGGCGCCGCTGCGCGGGCAACGAGGCCTGGAAGGGCGTCGAGGACTTCGACGGCCGCACGCTGCTGGAGCGCCACGGCGTGTGGCGCGGCCCCTACGAAGAGGGCACGCTCTTCTTCTATCTCGACGAATATGCGAAAGACCAGCCGAAGGACCTGCTCTCGGTGCTGGCCGTCACGCGAGACTGGCTCACACACGCGCTGCGCAAGCAATCGACGCTGGTCGAAAAGAACATCGATGCGCTCGCGGGCCTGCTGCAGCTCAACAAGGCCGAGCGCGCGCTGCTGCTCTACGGCACCCTCGCGCGCTACCAGCGCGACCTGCGCTCGCTGCTGGTCGAGTTCAAGGTCAACAACGCCCCCGAGGCCTATGCGGCCATTGCCGACATTGCGGGCGTGAACGCGAGCGAGGTGGGCGAGGCGCTGCGCGCGGGATCGCGGCTCGAGCGCATCGGGCTGGTCGAGAACCTCATCTCCGAACACAACATCACCGACCTGGCCGACCTCATGAAGGTCAGTGAGAAGCTGCCGCCGGTGCTCATGCGCGAGTACCGCGACCACAACGAACTGATGGCCGTGTTCACGCGGCCCTCGGCCAAGAGCGCACTCACGCCGCACGACTTCTCGTTCGTGCAGGAAGACGCGCAGATGCTCGTCACGCTGCTGCGCGCGGCGGTTGCGCGCAAGGAGCCCGGCGTCAACGTGCTGCTCTACGGGCCGCCCGGCACCGGCAAGACCGAACTCGCGAAGGTCGTCGCGCAGGCTGCAGGACTCGAACTCTTCGAAGTCGAGTACGCCGACCGCGACGGCAATTCATTGAGCGGCCGCGACCGCTACCGCTCGCTGCAGATCGCCCAGGTGTTCCTCAAGGGCAGCGCGCAGGCCGCACTGTTGTTCGACGAGGTCGAAGACGTCTTCCCGCCCATCAGCACCGAGGCCGCGCAGTTCATGGCGCGCGCCGAGCAGATTCCGGCGCCCACCAGCGGCAGCGTGAGCGGCAAGGCCTGGGTCAACCAGATCCTCGAGGCCAACCCCGTGCCCACGCTGTGGGTCACCAACCGCATCGAGCAGATCGACCCGGCCTTCCGCCGCCGCTTCGCCTACCACCTTGAGCTGAAGTCGCCGCCGCCCGGCGCGCGCGAGCAGCTCGTGAAGAAGACGCTCGAAGGCGTGGTCGTGTCCGAGGCCTTCACCGCCAAGCTGGCCGAGCGCAAAGGCCTCACGCCCGCGCAGATCCGCACGGCAGTGCGCTTTGCGGGTCTCGCGCGAACCGACGACGCCTCGGTGGAAGCGCTCATCGAACGCCAGTTGCGCAACGCCGATCTCGCCCTCGGCACGCTCGATGCCGGCCGCGGCGAGCGCCGCAGCGTCACCACCTACGACCTCGACATGCTCCATGTCGAAACCCGCTTCGAGATCCCGCGCATCGTCGAGGCACTGAAGGCGCGCGGCCACGGCACGCTGTGCTTCTACGGCGCGCCCGGCACCGGCAAGACCGCGCTGGCCGAGCACATCGCCAAGGCCGTGGGCCGCCCGCTCATCGTCAAGCAGGCCAGCGACCTCATGAGCAAGTACGTCGGCGAAACCGAGCAGAACATGGCCGCCATGTTCCGCGAGGCCGAAAACGAAAAGGCCGTGCTGCTGCTCGACGAGGCCGACAGCTTCCTGCAGGACCGGCGCGGCGCGCAGCGCACCTACGAGGTGACCGAAGTCAACGAGATGCTGCAGGGCATGGAGCGCTTCAATGGCGTCTTCATCTGCACCACCAACCTGCTCGACCGGCTCGACCAGGCCGCGCTGCGGCGCTTCACCTTCAAGATCAAGTTCATGCCGCTCACCGCCGCGCAGCGCGAGCGCATGTTCGTGACCGAGGCGCTCGCGGGCGACGCCGCGCTCATGACAGCTGCCATGCGTTCGCGGCTGGCTCCGCTGACACAGCTGTGCCCGGGCGATTTCGCGGCGGTGAAACGGCAGACCGACATCCTCGCGGCCGAGTTCTCCGCGACCGAATTCCTTGACCAGCTCGAAGCCGAGCACCGTATCAAGCCCGAAGTGCGCGAATCGCGCGGCATGGGTTTCGTGCAATAGCGGGAACAGAAGAAAACCGGGCGCGCGAAACATCCGCGCGTCCGTGCCACGAGGAGGAACGTATGGACTTTCGCAAGGTCGACGCGTGGCTGCTGCCGCGCCCGGGCGCATCGGTTGCGGGCGCCGCGCTTGCGGTGGCCTGCCTGCTGGCGGGTTGCGGAGGTGGCGGCGGCGGAGGCGGTGGCGCAGTCCTGCCGATCGGCCTGCTGCCCGTGACCACGACACCGCCCGCCAGCGGCGGCGGTGGCGGCGATGGCGGCATCGTCGCCTCGGCCACGGTTGCCGGCCTGTGCGCGGCGCCGCGCGCGGGCGTCAACCCCGACACGGGTGGCGCCTATCCCGACCGCACCGGCTCCCTCGACAACGAGAAGAGCTGGGTGCGCGGCTGGATCGACGAAACCTACCTCTGGTACGGCGAGGTGCCGACCACGCTCAAGGCCGCCGACTACGCCACGCCGGTCGCCTGGTTCAACGTGCTCAAGACGCCGCTCACCACGGCTTCGGGCCGCGCCAAGGACCGCTTCCACTTCACCTACGACACCGAGGTGTACCGCCAGCTGTCGCAGGGCGGCGTGTCGGCCGGCTACGGCATGGAGACGGCGGCGATACGCAGCTCGCCGCCGCGCGACATCCGCATCGCCTTCGTCGAGCCGAACTCGCCTGCTACCAATGCGAGCCTGCAGCGCGGCGCGAAGATCCTCACCATCGACGGTATCAACGTCGTCAGCAGCACCGGCGCCGCCAACGTCAATGCGATCAACGCCGCCCTCTCGCCCAAGGCCGTCGGCGAATCGCACACCTTCACCTTCGAAGTGAACGGCGTCGCGCAGTCTCCCGTGCAGCTGACGGCCGCGAAGGTCACCAGCACGCCGGTGCAGAACGTCCAGGTCATCGACACCGGCAGCGGCCGCGTCGGCTACCTGCTGTTCAACGACCACATCACGACCTCCGAGGCGCAGTTCATTGCCGCGGTGAACACCTTCAAGCAGGGCGCGGGCATCCAGGATCTCGTGCTCGACATGCGCTACAACGGCGGCGGCCAGCTGCTCATCGCCAGCCGGCTGGCCTACATGATCTCGTCGCCGGCGGTGACCGCGGGCAAGACCTTCGAGCAACTCACCTTCAACGACAAGAACCCGTTCCACCTGACGGCGGCGCAGACCCTGACGCCCTTCACCGGTACCAGCCGCAGCGGCCAGGCCCTGCCCACGCTGGGCCTCTCGCGCGTCACGGTGCTCACCGGCCCGGACACCTGCTCGGCCAGCGAGTCGGTCATCAACAGCCTGCGCGGCGTGGGGGTCACCGTCAACCTCGTCGGCGGCACCACCTGCGGCAAGCCCTACGGCTTCTACCCGCAGGACAACTGCGGCACCACCTACTTCGCGATCCAGTTCAAGGGCGTGAACCAGCAGGGCTACGGCGACTACGGCGACGGCTTCGCGCCCACCGCCGGTTGCACCGTGGCCGACGACTTCACCCACCAGCTCGGGGACCAGAGCGAGGCGCGGCTCTCCGCGGCGCTCACGCTGCGCAGCACCGGCGCCTGCCCGGCCGCGTCGTCCAAGGCCTCGGCGTCGGGCCTGGACAAGAGCCAGGCTGCGCCCGCTGTGGAGCAGCCCTACATGCCTGGCCGCTCGCCGCTGCGCGAGAACCGGCTGGTCGATCCCTCCCCCGATCCGGCCTGATCCGACCGGCCCGCGCAAACCCCTAGGCTGTGGCGCTTGCCATGGCTGCGGCTTGCGCCGTAGAGTTAGCAAACGTTTGCGCAAAGCTTTGCGCAAACGTTTGTATTTCAGTGCCTTCGACTGAAAACCAACCTCTTAGTCTCAGGAGCGGAAGATGCAGATGCGCAAATGGATCGGGGCGATGTTCATCGCCGTCATCACGGTGTTGGCGGGCTGCGGCGGCGGTGGCGACGGAGGCGGCGGCATCGGCCTGGGCCCGGGCTTCGGCGTCGGATCGGGCGGCACCACGGCGCAGAAGATCATCATCGACAGCGACTACAACACCATGAGCGACGACGGCCAGCTCGGCGTCATGGCAGTCCAATTGCAGGCCAGCGGCAAGGTGCAGGTCATGGGCATCAGCGTGGTCTCGGGCAACCAATGGCTCAAGCAGGGCGTGGCCGACGCGCTGATGTCGATGGAGCGGCTCGGCGTGGGCAACCGCATCGGCGTCTACGTGGGCGCGAACTACGCGCTCAACCACAGCTTCGCCGACGTGCAAGCCGAGATGGCCGCGGGTGCGGGCGGCGACGGCTATCTCGGCGCCTGGGGCGGCCCCGAGCCCAAGACCGATGCCGACCTCAAGCCCTCGCCCGACGGCTTTGCGCAGCACACCGTCGTGCAGCGCAAGAGCGCGGTCGACTTCATCGTCGATACCGTGAAGGCCAATCCCGGCGAGATCACCATCCTTGCCATCGGCCCGCTCACCAACATCGCACTCGCGGCGAAGCAGAACCCCGAGATCGTCCCGCTCATCAAGAAGATCGTCTACATGGGCGGCGCCATCGATGTGCCGGGCAACACCACCAAGGCCGCCGAGTTCAACTGGTGGTTCGACCCCGACGCCGCGCAGTTCGTGGTGCGGCTGCCGATCTCGCAGGTGGTGGTGCCGCTGGACGTGACCGACACCGTGTTCCTCACCAAGACCATTTACGACCGCATCGCGCACCCGGCCAAGCCCACGGCCGTGACCGACGTGTTCCAGAAGCTCAACGGCTACGGCTTCGACGGCAAGAACGGCTTCGAGAACAACCCGAACTACACCCAGAACATCTGGGACACCCTCACGCTGGCCTACCTGATCGACCCGGGCTACGCCACGCAGACGGTGGACCGCTACGTCGACGTGATCGCCAAGCCTGGCGCGGCAGACAACGGCCGCTCCATCGGCTATGCCTCGCAGCCTGCGGGCCCCACGCTGCAGAAGATGACGGTGGTGAAGAAGTTCGACAACGCGCGCTTCTTCGAGCTGTACGTCGACCTGCTCACGCGGCCGGTGCCGGTCGTGCTGCCCGTGACGAACTGAAGGCTAGAAGGCCTCGCACACCCGCAGCACTTCGCTGCCATAGGCCTCGAGCTTTTTGGTGCCGATGCCGCTGATGCCCTGCAGGTCTTCAAGCGTGGCGGGTGCGCGCTCGGCGATGGCCGCCAGCGTGGCGTCGTGGAAGATCACGTAGGCCGGCAGGTTGTGCTCCTTCGCCACCTCGGCGCGCCATGCCTTGAGCGCCTCGAAGCGCTTCTTGCCGGTGTCGTCGAGCTTGGCGGCGGCCGGCGAGGGCGCGCCTTTGACGGTCTTCTCGCGCCGGGTCTTGCGCTCCGCCGGTGACGACACCGACTCGCGCAGCGTCACGCTCGCCTCGCCCTTGAGCACCGCGCGCGAGCCCTCGGTGAGCTTCAGTGTGTTGAACGCCTCCGCGTCCACCGCGAGCGCGCCCGTGGCGATCAGCTGGCGCAGCACGCCGCGCAGCGCCACCTCGCTGAACTCCGCGCCGATGCCGAAGGTGCTGATGCGCTCGTGGCCGAACTGCTTGACCTTCTCGGTCGGCTTGCCGCGCAGGATGTCCATGATGTGCCCTGCGCCGAAGCTGATGCCGCTGAGCTGCTGCACGCGGTAGATGGTGCTCAGCAGCTTGCGCGCGGCGTCGGTGCCGTCCCACACCTGTGGTGGATTCAGGCAGTTGTCGCAGTTGCCGCAGGGTGTGCTCTTCTCGCCGAAATAGCCCAGCAGTCGCACGCGCCGGCAGTCGCTCGCCTCGGCCAGGGAGAGCAGCGCGTCGAGCTTGCCGCGCATCACCTGCTTGAATTCCTCGCCGGCGGGGCTCTCGTCGATCATGCGGCGCTGGTTCACCACGTCCTGCAGGCCGTAGGTCATCCAGGCGTCGGCGGGGCCGCCGTCGCGGCCCGCGCGGCCGGTTTCCTGGTAGTAGCCTTCGATGTTCTTGGGCATGTCCAGGTGGCCGACGAAGCGCACGTCGGGCTTGTCGATGCCCATGCCGAAGGCGATGGTCGCGACCATCACGATGCCTTCCTCGCGCAGGAAGCGGTCCTGGTGCTTCTGTCGCACCGCGGCATCGAGTCCCGCGTGATAGGGCAGCGCATTGATGCCGGCGTCGCGCAGCATCACCGCCACGTCTTCCACCCGCTTGCGCGACTGGCAATAGACCACGCCCGCATCGCCTTCATGCTCGCGCTCGATGAAGCGCAGCAGCTGCGTGGTCGCGTCCTTCTTCTCGACGATGGTGTAGCGGATGTTCGGCCGGTCGAAGCTGGAGACGAACTGGCGCGCCTCCTCGAGCTGCAGCCGCTCGACGATGTCGGCGCGCGTCAGGTCGTCGGCCGTGGCCGTGAGCGCGATGCGCGGCACGCCCGCATAGCGTTCGTGCAGCACGGTGAGCGCGCGGTACTCGGGGCGGAAGTCGTGGCCCCACTGGCTCACGCAATGCGCCTCGTCGATCGCGAACAGCGAGAGCTTGCCGCGCTCCTTCAGCGAATCGAGCTGCGACAGGAAGCGCGGCGTGTTCACGCGTTCGGGCGCCGCGTACAGCAGCGTGATCTCGCCGCGCAGCATGCGGCGCTCGACGTCCTGCGTCTGCTCCCAGTCGAGCGTGGAGTTGAGAAAGGCCGCGCTCACGCCGGCCTCATGCAGCGCGCCCACCTGGTCGTGCATCAGCGCGATCAGCGGCGACACCACCACCGCCACGCCGTGCCCCGCGCGCTGCCGTGCGATGGCAGGGATCTGATAGCACAGCGACTTGCCGCCGCCCGTGGGCATCAGCACCAGCGCGTCGCCGCCGCCGACCACGTGGTCGACGATGTCCTGCTGGGCCCCGCGGAACTGCGCGTAGCCGAAGACTTCGTGAAGGATGTCGGCGGGTGCGCTGCTGCCGGAGGCGTCGATGGGGCGGGGAGCGAGAGAGGACACAGGCAGCGGAGGGGAGGTCGGAAGGGGGGCGAAGGGAGGGGCCGCCGATTGTCCCCCAGCCGCGCGGATATGACTGTGGCACAAGGTTTGCAATGGTGGCCCCCGTCCTGCGACCTTTCTTGTCTAGACAGCAAACCGGTGCATTTCCCAAGAAATTGCACCAAAAATGACCTCTCGGGTTATCCTGTATATACAAGTTGGGGCGCTTGGCAACAATGCGAGGCGTGCGCAGCCCGGCCACCGAGGCGCGCCGCCGAGCCATCTTTCAAGAACGGAACCAGGAGTACCCATGGTCAAGACGACGGTAGTTGTGAAAGTCGCTTCGCTGCTGGCAGCAGGTGCATGTGCAGCGGGCATGGCCGGAACGGCCGCCGCCCAGGAAACCAAGATCGCGCTCGGCATGTCCGGCTGGACCGGCTTCGCGCCGCTCTCGCTGGCCGACAAGGCGGGCATCTTCAAGAAGAACGGCCTGGACGTCGAACTCAAGATGATTCCCCAGAAGGACCGCCACCTTGCCCTGGCCTCCGGCGCCATCCAGTGCGCGGCCACCACGGTCGAGACGCATGTGGCCTGGAACGCCAACGGCGTGCCCATCGTCCAGATCTTCCAGATGGACAAGTCCTACGGCGCCGACGGCATCGCGGTGCGCAACGACGTGAAGAGCTTCGCCGACCTCAAGGGCAAGACCATCGGCGTGAGCGCCCCCGGCACCGCGCCGTACTTCGGCCTGGCTTGGATGCTCAGCAAGAACGGCATGACGCTGAAGGACGTGAAGGTGGTCTCGCTCGAGCCGCAGCCCGCTGCGCAAGCCTTCGTGGCCGGCCAGAACGACGCCGCCATGACCTACGAGCCGTACCTGTCGACCGTGCGCGCCAACCCCGCCGCTGGCAAGATCCTGGCCACCACGCTCGACTACCCGATGGTGATGGACACCGTCGGCTGCGCGCCCACCTGGCTCAAGGCCAACCCCAAGGCCGCCGCCGCGCTCACCAAGTCGTACTTCGACGCGCTCGACATGATCAAGGCCGAGCCCGAAAAAGCCAACGAGCTCATGGGCTCGGCCGTCAAGCAGAGCGGCGAGCAGTTCGCCAAGTCGTCGGCCTACCTGCGCTGGCAGGACAAGGCGGCCAACCAGAAGTTCTTCTCGAGCGAACTCACGACCTTCATGAAGGAAGCCGCGGCCATCCTGCTGGAAGCCGGCGTGATCCGCAAGGCACCTGAAGACTACGCAGTGACCTTCGATGCAAGCTACGTCAAGTAAGGCGCTGCCGCAGGTGCCGCCGCGCGCGGCATCGGCCTCCACCGCGGCTTCCTCTCTGCCCGTGGCGCCCGTGCGGCGCCGCGCATTCGCGCCGCTCGAACCCATTGGTGCGCGGGCACGCGTGCTGCTCGGGCTCGGCTTCTTCGTCGTGTTCGTGCTGGTGTGGTCGCTGGCCACGCTCGGCGGCTTCGTGTCGCCGACCTTCCTCGCCAGTCCGCCGACCATGGTCAAGGAAGGCTGGCTGCTCTTCACCGAGTACGGCTTCATCGGCGACATCGGCATGACCGTGTGGCGCGTGTTCGGCGGCTTCCTGCTGGCGGCCGTGTTCGCGGTGCCGCTGGGCATCGCGATGGGCACCTGGAAGACCGTCGAGGCCTTCTTCGAGCCCTTCGTGTCCTTCTGCCGCTACCTGCCGGCCTCGGCCTTCATCCCGCTGCTGATCCTGTGGGCGGGCCTGGGCGAGATGCAGAAGCTGCTGGTGATCTTCATCGGCTCCTTCTTCCAGGTCGTGCTGATGGTGGCCGTCACCGTGGGTGGCGCGCGGCGCGACCTGGTCGAGGCCGCCTACACGCTGGGCGCGAACAGCCGAGGCATCGTGGCGCGCGTGCTCATTCCGGGCGCCGCGCCGGGCATTGCCGAAACGCTGCGCCTCGTGCTCGGCTGGGCGTGGACCTACGTGATCGTGGCGGAGCTGATCGGCTCCTCGTCGGGCATCGGCCACATGATCACCGACAGCCAAGCGCTCTTGAACACCGGGCAGATCATCTTCGGGATCATCGTGATCGGCGTCATCGGCCTCTTGTCCGACTTCGCTTTCAAGGCGCTGAACCGCCGTCTGTTCGCATGGGCCGCACTGTGAAGAACCAACTTTCCATCCAGGGCGTCTCGCGCGTCTTCACCGGCACCAAGGGCCAGCGCACGCAAGCGCTGCAGCCGATCGACTTCGAAGTGAAGGAGAACGACTTCGTCACCATCCTCGGCCCCTCGGGCTGCGGCAAGTCGACGCTGCTGCGCATCGTAGCGGGGCTCGACTTCCCGACCACCGGCCAGGTGATGCTCGACGGCGAGCGCATCGAAGGCCCGGGCGCCGACCGCGGCGTGGTGTTCCAGAGCTACACGCTGTTCCCCTGGCTTACGGTGGCGCAGAACATCCGCTTCGGCCTGCGCGAGCGCGGCATGAGCGAGGCCGACCAGAAGGAGCGCAGCGAGTTCTTCATCGCCAAGGTGGGGCTGCGCGGCTTCGAGAACCATTTTCCGAAGCAGCTCTCGGGCGGCATGCAGCAGCGCACCGCGATTGCACGCGCGCTGGCCAACGACCCCAAGATGCTGCTGCTCGACGAGCCCTTCGGCGCGCTCGACAACCAGACCCGCGTGCTGATGCAGGAACTGCTGCTCGGCATCTGGGAGTCGGCGCGCAAGACGGTGCTGTTCGTTACGCACGACATCGACGAGGCGATCTTCATGGCCAACCGCGTGGCGGTGTTCAGCGCACGGCCGGGGCGCATCAAGACCGAGATCGCGGTCGATTTTCCGCATCCGCGCAGCTACACCATCAAGACCTCGCCGGAGTTCATGGACATCAAGGCGCGGCTGACCGAAGAGATCCGCGCGGAGTCGATGGCGGCTGCGGAGCATTGATGAGCGCTTGCTTTTCTCTTCGATGCGTTCGTTCGGGGTGCGATCCCGCCGACGCGGTGACCTTTTTCGCGAATGTCCCCCGCTTCGCTCCTCCTTTATTTCGCGAAAAAGGCCCCCGCATCGGCGGAATCGTTCAGAGACAGGGCGTCGGGTGCTCCCCGCAGCGAAATAAAGGAGGAGCGAAGCGGGGGACATTCGCGCAGGGGAGTACCCGGCGGCCTGTGCACGCGCCCCGAACAAAGGCCCAAAAAGCAAAAGCAACAATGAAACGCGACCTCCCCACCCTCGCGCTCTACGCGCAAGTCAAGGATCACATCTCCCGCAAGATCCAGGACGGCACGTGGCCGCCCGGCCACCGCCTGCCCTCGGAGCATGAGCTGGTCGCGCAGTTCGGCATGGCGCGCATGACCGTGAACCGCGCCCTGCGCGAACTGGTGGAACAGGGCCGCATCGTGCGCGTGGCCGGCGTCGGCAGCTTCGTCGCCGAGAACAAGCCGCAGTCCACGCTGCTGCAGATCGCCAACATCGCCAGCGAAATCCGCCAGCGCGGACACGACTACCGCTGCGACATGATCGCGGTCGAGCGCATCGCCGCCTCGCCCGACGTGGCCGCGTGGCTCGACATGCGCGCCGGCACCTCGGTGTTCCACAGCGTGTGCCTGCACCTTGAGAACGGCACGCCCGTGCAGCTCGAAGAGCGCTACGTCAATCCGCAGGTCGTGCCCAACTACCTCGAGCAGGACTTCACCGCCCTGCCGCCCAGCGAATACCTCGTGCGCAACGTGCCCTTCGACCAGATCGAACACGTGGTCGATGCCGTGCTGCCCAACCAGGAGCAGGCCGACCGGCTCGCCATGGCACCCACCGACCCTTGCCTCTTGCTCACGCGCCGCACCTGGACACGCAACATCCCCGTGACCTGGGTGCGCTGCCTGCATCCCGCTTCGCGCTACAGCCTGGGCAGCCGCTTCCGAGCCGACGGCAACCCGAGCTTCGGCTGATTTTTTTTGTCCACGAAGACCGACGTTTTCTCTCGCAACTACTTGTATAGACAGGTTCACATGCCAAACAAGCACACCACCACTCCAGATGCCGCTTTGACCCTCACGCCCGGCCAGGTCGATCTGGCGATGCTGCGACGCATCCAGGCCGGCGG
Organism: Variovorax sp. Root411; assembly: GCF_001425205.1. GTDB lineage: Bacteria > Pseudomonadota > Gammaproteobacteria > Burkholderiales > Burkholderiaceae_C > Variovorax. The sequence continues at coordinate 459,676 of NZ_LMDW01000012.1, read as the reverse complement.
CGTGCAGCTCTCGCTCGACCCGTCGGTGCGCGACGGCATGCTTCGCGCCGAAGCCGCTGTGCGCCACATCGTCGAGAACGACCAGGTCGTCTACGGCATCAACACCGGCTTCGGCAAGCTCGCGAGCACGCGCATCGGCAACGACCACCTGGCGGAACTGCAGCGCAACCTCGTGCTGTCGCACAGCGTGGGCACGGGCGAGCCGCTGGCCGCGCCGGTGGTGCGGATGGTCCTCGCGACCAAGGCGGTGAGCCTGGCGCGCGGGCATTCGGGTGTGCGCCCCGCATTGGCCGATGCGCTGCTGGCGCTGTTCAATACGGGCGTGATGCCGCGCATCCCGGCCAAGGGCTCGGTCGGCGCGTCGGGCGACCTCGCGCCGCTCGCGCACCTGGCCTGCGTGCTGATCGGCGAAGGCGAAGCGACGCTGGCCGACGGCACTGTAGTGAGCGGCGCTGAAGCGATGAAGAGCATCGGCCTCGCGCCCTTCGTGCTCGGCCCCAAGGAAGGCCTCGCGCTGCTCAACGGCACGCAGGTGTCGACCGCGCTCGCGCTGTTCGGCCTGTTCGGCGCGGAAGACGTCTTCGCTTCTTCGCTGATGTCGGGGGCGCTGTCGCTCGAAGCGATCCAGGGCTCGATCAAGCCATTCGACGCACGCATTCATGCAGCGCGCGGCCAGCTGGGCCAGATCGCCGTGGCAGGCGCGGTGCGCACCTTGCTCGAAGGCAGCGAGATCGTGCCTTCGCACGCCGACTGCGGCCGCGTGCAAGACCCGTACTCGGTGCGCTGCATCCCGCAGGTGATGGGTGCCTGCCTCGACAACCTCGCGCATGCCGCGCGCGTGCTGGTCATCGAGGCCAATGCCGCGTCGGACAACCCGCTGGTGTTCTGCGACACCGGCGAGGTGATCTCCGGCGGCAACTTCCACGCCGAGCCCGTCGCCTTCGCGGCCGACATCATCGCGCTGGCCATCAGCGAAGTCGGCGCCATCGCCGAGCGCCGCATCGCGCTGCTGCTCGACACCGGCCTGTCGGGCCTGCCGCCGTTCCTGGTGCGCGATGGTGGCCTCAACTCGGGCTTCATGATCGCGCAGGTCACGGCCGCGGCGCTGGCGTCGGAGAACAAGTCGCTCGCGCACCCCGCCAGCGTCGACAGCCTGCCGACCTCGGCCAACCAGGAAGACCATGTGTCGATGGCCACCTTCGCGGGCCGCCGGCTCGGCGACATGGTCAACAACACCGCAGTGGTGGTCGGCATCGAAGCCATGGCCGCCGCGCAAGGGATCGAACTCAAACGCAAGCTCAAGAGCTCGCCGCTGGTCGAAGCCGAATTCGCCGCCATTCGCCAGAAGGTCGCCTTCCTCGAACGCGATCGCTACCTCGCCCCCGACATCGAAGCCATGCGCCAGTGGGCGCTGGAGGCCGCGCTGCCGGCCGCGCTGCTCGACATCCTGCCCAGTCACTCGTAAAACCTCACCCGACAGACAAGGAGAACCACGCCATGAACGCTCCCGACAAATTCGCCATGAACAACCCCGATGCCGCCGACCCGCGCCATGACCCGACCCGTGTGATCCGCGCGCCGCGCGGCAGCGAGCTCAACTGCAAGAGCTGGCTCACCGAAGCGCCGTTCCGCATGCTGCAGAACAACCTCGACGCCGAGGTGGCCGAGCGCCCGCAAGACCTCGTGGTGTACGGCGGCATCGGCCGCGCCGCGCGCAACTGGGCCTGCTACGACCAGATCCTCGCGTCGCTGAAGGAACTGAACGACGACGAGACGCTGCTGATTCAATCGGGCAAGCCGGTCGGCGTTTTCAAGACGCACGAGAACGCGCCGCGCGTGCTGCTCGCCAATTCGAACCTCGTGCCCAAGTGGGCCAATTGGGAGCACTTCAACGAGCTCGACCGCCAAGGCCTCTTCATGTACGGCCAGATGACGGCGGGCAGCTGGATCTACATCGGCAGCCAGGGCATCGTGCAGGGCACCTTCGAGACTTTTGTCGAAGCCGGCCGCCAGCACTACAACAACAGCCTCGCGGGCAAGTGGATCTTGACGGCCGGCCTGGGTGGCATGGGCGGCGCGCAGCCGCTGGCCGCCACGCTGGCCGGTGCGGTGTCGCTCAACATCGAGTGCCAGCAGTCGAGCATCGACTTCCGCCTGCGCACGCGCTACGTCGACAAGCAGGCGCGCGATATCGACCATGCCTTCGAGCTCATCAAGCAGCACTGCGACGCGAAGGAAGCGGTGTCGATCGCGCTGCTCGGCAATGCGGCTGACATCCTCCCCGAGCTGGTGAAGCGCGCGAAGGCCGGCGGCCTCAAGCCTGATCTGGTGACCGACCAGACTTCGGCGCACGACCTCATCAACGGCTACCTGCCCTCAGGCTGGAGCGTGCCGCAGTGGCAGGCAGCGATGAAGGACGTTTCGCAGCACGACGCGCTCAAGAAGGCGGCCGCGAAGTCGTGCGCCGTGCACGTGCAGGCCATGCTCGACTTCCAGGCCATGGGCATCCCCACGGTCGACTACGGCAACAACATCCGCCAGGTCGCGTTCGACGAGGGCGTGAAGAACGCCTTCGACTTCCCCGGCTTCGTGCCGGCCTACATCCGCCCGCTGTTCTGCGAAGGCAAGGGCCCGTTCCGCTGGGTCGCGCTCTCGGGCGACCCGGAGGACATCTACAAGACCGACGCCAAGATCAAGGAGCTGTTCCCCGAGAACACCCACACCCACCGCTGGCTCGACATGGCGCGCGAGCGCATCGCCTTCCAGGGCCTGCCGGCGCGCATCTGCTGGCTGGGCCTGGGCGAGCGCCACATCGCGGGCCTGGCCTTCAACGAGATGGTGAAGAACGGCGAACTCAAGGCGCCCATCGTCATCGGCCGTGACCACCTGGACACCGGCTCGGTCGCCAGCCCGAACCGCGAGACCGAGGCCATGAAGGACGGCACCGATGCGGTGAGCGACTGGCCGTTGCTCAACGCACTGCTCAACACCGCGGGCGGCGCCACCTGGGTCAGCCTGCACCATGGCGGCGGCGTGGGCATGGGCTACTCGCAGCACTCGGGCGTGGTGATCGTGTGCGACGGCACCGACGCGGCCGCCAAGCGCATCGAGCGCGTGCTGTTCAACGACCCGGCCACCGGCGTGATGCGCCATGCCGACGCGGGCTACGAGATCGCGGTCGCCACCGCGAAGAAGCAGGGCCTGAAGCTGCCGATGGTGAAGTGACGGCGGGCCGGCGGTTAAGACGGAGGTAGAAAGAAAAAACACGCCCATTCCCACTCTTTGGGAATCGGGGCTTGGAAGTGGGAACGGCGGGCAAGATACTGCACGCCGGTTCCACTCATCCGATCGACCGCATGACGACCCCGACCGACGCCCCCGCCAACGACCGCGCGCTGTTCGTGCTGTCGGTGCTGGCGCAAAGCAAGGCAGCGATGACGGCGGCCGAGCTGGTGCAGGCCACCGGCCTGTCGCAGAGCACGCTGTACCGGCAGATCGCCACGCTGCGCCGCTGGGGCTTCGTGATGGAATCCGATGGCCGCTACTCCCCGGGCCCGGTGAGCGTGCAACTTGCCACCGGCTTCGACGGCAATTCCGACCTCGTGATGGCCGCGCGCGCCGACATGCGCGCGCTGGCCCAGCAGACGCACGAAAGCGTGGCGTTGGTCACGGCCGTGAATGAGCGTGTCGTGTGCCTGGAGATGATCGACAGCGAACAGTCGCTGCGCTGCTCCTTTGACCGCGGCCGCAGCGTGCCCGCGCGCGACGGCGCCAGCGCCAAGTGCCTGCTGGCCCACATGCCGCTCGACCAGCGCGATGCCCTGCTCGACGGGCTCGGCGAAAGCCCCGAACGCCGCGCCGAACGCGCCGCCGAACTCGACGCCATCCGCGAGGCCGGCCATGCCGTGACGCACGGCGAGGTCGATGCCGGCGTGTGGGGCGCGAGCGCGCCGGTGCTGGCCACCGGCCGGCATCTGCGCGGCGCGATCACGCTCATGGCGCCGCTCACGCGCGTCGAGGGCATGGAAGCTGCATTGCTCCACATGACCGTCGTCACGGCGGCCCGCATCTCGCGTGCCTTGCAGTAGCTGCTGCGTCTTTCTCCCTTTTCAAACCCACGGAAGCCTTTCACCATGAACACCCGTCGCACTCTTTTCACCATTGCTGCCGCCGCTCTCTTCGGTTTCGCCGGCGCTGCCCAGGCCCAGGCCCAGGGCGAGCCGCTGCGCGTGGCCACCGACGCCACCTTTCCGCCGATGGAGTTCGTGGAGAACGGCAAGCGCACCGGCTTCGACGTGGAGCTGGTCGAGGCTATCGGCCAGACACTGGGCCGCAAGATCGAGTGGATCGACATCGACTTCAAGGGCCTCGTGCCGGGCCTGATCTCGAAGCGCTTCGACATGGCTGTTTCGGCCATCTACATCACCGACGAGCGCAAGAAGGTCGTCGATTTCACCGCACCGTACTACGCCGGCGGCCTCGTCGTGATGGTGAAGGACGGCAACACGGCGATCAAGACGCCGGCCGACATCAACGGCAAGAAGGTCAGCGTGCAGGTGGGCACCAAGTCGGTGGCCTTCACGAAGGAGAAATTCCCGCAGGTGCAGCTGATGGAAGTCGAGAAGAACCAGGAGATGTTCAACCTCGTCGACATCGGCCGCGCTGACGCAGCGGTCACCGGCAAGCCCGCCGCCTACCAGTACGTGCGCACGCGCGGCGGCCTCAAGGTGCTGCCCGAGCAGATCACCACCGAGGACTACGGCATGGCCATCCGCAAGGACACGCCTGAGCTCACCAAGGCCGTGAACGGCGCGATCGAAAAGCTCAAGGCCGACGGCACCTACGCAAAGATCGTGAACAAGTGGTTCAACGCCAGCGCCAAGTAAGCGCGCCATGGATTTCGATTTCTCGCCCGTCTGGCAGGGCTGGACCGACCTGCTGCGCGGCGCCCTCGTCACGGTGGAGATCACCGCGTGCGCGCTGACGCTGGGCTGCGTGCTGGGCCTGCTGGTCGGCATCGGCCGGCTGAACCCGAAGCGGCGCTGGCTCTACGGCGCGTGCACCGCCTACGTGGCGGCCATTCGCGGCACGCCGCTGCTGGTGCAGCTGTTCATCCTGTTCTTTGGCCTGCCGCACTTCGGCATCCTGCTGCCGGCCTTCCTGTGCGGCGTGCTGGGGCTCGGTGTGTATTCGGGTGCGTACGTGTCGGAGATCGTGCGCGGCGCGATCCAGTCGATCGACAAGGGCCAGACCATGGCAGCGCAGTCGCTGGGCATGACGCCCGGCACGGCGATGCGCGAGATCGTGCTGCCGCAGGCGGTGGTGCGCATGATCCCGCCGCTGGGCAACGAGTTCATCGCGCTCATCAAGAACTCGGCGCTGGTGTCGCTGCTGACGATTCACGACGTGATGCACGAGGGGCAGAAGATCATCAGCGTGTCGTACCGCTCGCTGGAGGTGTACCTCGCGATCGCCGTCGTGTACTTCATGCTGACCGGCACGATGACGCTGGTGCTGCGGCACTTCGAGCAGAAGCTGAGGCAAGGTGGGTTGATGCGATGAGCATGCGCGGCGTACAGCATTTCTCTCGCAGCACACTCCCGGTCACCCCCTGGAAAAACGGCGGCGGCACCACGCAAGAGATCGCCAGCTGGCCGCAGGGCGCGGCGCTCGACGGCTTCGGCTGGCGCGTGAGCATCGCGACCATCGCCGCGGCCGGACCGTTCTCGGTGTTCGAGGGCATCGACCGCAGCATCATGCTGCTGGAGGGCGATGGCGTTCGCCTGTTCACGCACGACGGGCGCGTCAGCCACTGGCTCGACGCGACACATCGGCCCTTCGCCTTCAGCGGCGACGACGCGATCGACTGCACGCTGCTCGGCGGCGCATCGAACGACTTCAACGTGATGACGCGGCGCGGCCAGTGGCGTGCCGACGTGCAGGTGCTGGACCGCGCGTCAGCCGTCGATGCGGCGCCGCACGGCGTGCTGCTCGCCTTGCGCGGCGCCTGGCGCTTGAACGAAGAGACCTGCCGTGAGGGCGAAGGCCTGTGCTGGACCGACGCGGCCCATGCATGGCGCGCGACACCCGAGAGCGACGACGCCCGGCTGGTGGCGGTGCGCATCCTGCCGACGTAACCCGCAAAAAGAAAGATAACGACAATGAAACCTGTCAGCGAATACCCCTCGGCCGACGGCCTCTGGACCGGCCTGCGCCTTGCGCCCGATGCCGCACCCGGCGTGGCGCTGGAAGACGGCGTCGAGGCCGCCATCGTGGTCGCCCAGGGCGCCATCCGCTGGGTCGGCGCGCGCGACGCGCTGCCGGTCGAATTTGCGGCACTGCCCACGCACGACGGCGGCGGGGCGCTGGTCACGCCCGGCCTTGTCGATTGCCACACGCACCTCGTCTACGGCGGCCAGCGTGCCAACGAATTCGCGATGCGGCTCGCAGGCGCCACGTACGAAGAAGTGGCGAAGGCCGGCGGCGGCATCGTCTCGTCGGTGCGCGCCACGCGCGAGGCCGACGAGGACACGCTCTTCGCGCAGGCTGCAGCCCGGCTCGAACAGCTGCTGGCCGACGGCGTCTGCGCCATCGAGATCAAATCGGGCTACGGGCTTTCGCTCGAGCATGAGCGCAAGCAGTTGTGTGTGGCGCGGCGCCTGGGCGAAGCCTACGGCGTGACGGTGCGCACCACTTTCCTCGGCGCGCATGCGCTGCCGCCCGAATACGCGGGCCGCAGTGGTGACTACATCGACCTCGTCTGCCGCGAGATGCTGCCCGCGCTCGCGGCCGAGGGGCTGGTCGATGCGGTCGATGTGTTCTGCGAACGCATCGCCTTCTCGCTCGAAGAAACAGAACAGGTCTTCCAGGCGGCGAAGGCGCTCGGCCTGCCGGTGAAGTTGCATGCCGAGCAACTGTCGGACATGGGCGGTGCCGCGCTGGCCGCGCGCTACGGCGCGCTCTCGTGCGACCACATCGAGCACCTGTCGGCCGAAGGCATCGAGGCCATGCGCCGGTCGGGCACCGTGGCCGTGCTGCTGCCCGGCGCCTACTACACGCTGCGCGACACGCACCTGCCGCCCATCGAGGCGCTGCGCGCCGCCGGCGTGCCGATGGCGGTGTCCACCGACCACAACCCCGGCACCTCGCCGGCCTTGAGCCTGCTGCTGATGGTGAACATGGCATGCACGCTGTTCCGCCTCACCGTGCCCGAGGCGCTGGCCGGCGTCACCGTGCATGCGGCGCGCGCGCTGGGGCTGCAGCAGACGCACGGCGCCATCGCGCCCGGCAGGCCCGCCAACTTCGTGTTGTGGAACGTGCGCGAGGCGGCCGAGTTGGCGTACTGGTTCGGCCAGCAACCCGTGCGCACCGTGGTGCGACAAGGCCGCATCGCGGCAGGAGCCCAGGCATGACACACACGCTTTTCGCAACCGACGCGCTGCTGCCCGAAGGCTGGGCGAAGAATGTCCTGCTCGCATGGAACGACGCCGGCCAGTTCACGCAGGTGCAGGCCGGCGCGCAACGCCCCGCCGACGCACGAACTGTGAAAGGCCCACTGATCCCCGGCATGCCGAACCTGCATTCGCACGCCTTCCAGCGCGCCTTCGCGGGCCTGACCGAGCACCGCGCCGGCCAGCACGACAGCTTCTGGAGCTGGCGCACGCTGATGTACCGCTTTGCTGCGCGCCTCGGCCCGCAGCACATGGAGGCGATTGCGACCTGGCTCTACGCCGAGATGCTCGAAGCGGGCTATACCAGCGTCTGCGAGTTCCAGTACGTGCACCACGATGCCGACGGCCGCCCCTATGCCAACGATGCGACGCTGAGCCTGGCGCTGCTGCGCGCCGCGCAGAAGACCGGCATCGGCTTCACGCTGTTGCCCGTGCTCTACCAGACCAGCGGTTTCGGCGACATGCCGCCCACCGACGGGCAGCGCCGCTTCGTGCGCTCGACCGAGTCGATGCTGCGCCTGCTCGACACGCTCAAGCCCTTGTGCGATGCGCAGGGTGCGCGGCTGGGCCTCGCGCCGCACTCGCTGCGCGCCGTGCCGCCCGAGGCGCTGCGCGATGCGATCGCGGGGCTCGAAGCCATCGACCGCACCGCGCCCATCCACATCCACATCGCCGAGCAGACCAAGGAAGTCGACGACTGCGTCGAATGGAGCGGGCTGCGCCCGGTCGAATGGCTGCTCGACCATGCGCCGGTCGATGCTCGCTGGTGCCTCGTGCATGCCACGCACATGAACGACGCCGAGTACGAGTACGCGGCCAGGAGCGGCGCGGTGGCCGGCCTGTGTCCCACGACCGAAGCCAACCTCGGCGACGGCATCTTCGACTTCGCCGAGTGGCGCAGCCATGGCGGCGCATGGGGCGTGGGCTCGGACAGCCACGCCAGCGTCAACGCGGCCGAAGAACTGCTGATGCTCGAATACAGCCAGCGGCTGGCCACGCGCCAGCGCAACGTCGGCGCGAGCGCGGCGCAACCGCATGTGGCCACGGCGCTCACGCTCGAAGCGGTGCGGGGCGGGGCGCAGGCCGGGGGCCGCAACGTCGGCGGGCTCGCCGCGGGCCAGCAGGCCGACTTCATCGTGCTCGATGCGTCGCACCTCGCGCTGCAGGGCCTGTCGGCGCCCGACATGCTCTCGGCCCACGTCTTTGCGAGCCACCGCACCAGCGCCATCGACACCGTCTGGGTCGCGGGCCGCGAACGCGTGGCGGCCGGCCGCCACGCATTGCACGACGAAGCCGCGGCCGCCTTCGTGGCCGCGCGCACCCAACTTCTTCAGGACTGATCCCACCATGGCCTTCATCACCACCGAACCCGCCTTCCGCTTTCGCCAGGGCACTCGCCCGCTGCTGATCTCGATGCCGCACGTCGGCACCCACGTGCCGCCCGCGCTCGCCGCGCGCTTCACCGAAGAGGCGCGCCACGTGCCCGACACCGACTGGCACCTCGAACAGCTCTACGGCTTTGCCGACGAGCTCGGCGCGTCGGTGCTGGTGGCTACGCATTCGCGCTACGTGATCGACCTGAACCGTCCGCCCGACGGCGCGAGCCTGTACCCGGGCCAGAGCGTCACCGGCCTGTGCCCGGTGGACACCTTCGACGACACGCCGCTGTACGCGGCCGGCGACGTGCCCGGCGAGGCCGAGACCGCCGAGCGGCGCGAGGCGATCTGGCAGCCCTACCACCGGCAGCTCGCGGCCGAGCTCGAACGGCTCAGGTCGGTGCACGGCACCATCGCGCTGTGGGACGCGCACTCGATCCGCTCGGTGCTGCCGCGCTTCTTCGAGGGCAAGCTGCCCGACCTGAACCTCGGCACCGCCGACGGCAAGAGCTGCGATCCGGTGCTGGCCGCAACGCTGCGGGGCATCGCCACCTCGGCCGAGGGCTACACCGGCGTGCTCAATGGCCGCTTCAAGGGCGGCTACATCACGCGCCAGTACGGCAACCCCGCCGGCGGCGTGCATGCGGTGCAGCTCGAGATGACGCAGTCGAGCTACATGCAGGAAGCGCTGCCCTTCGCCTACCTGCCCGAGGTGGCTGCGGGCGTGAAGCCGCATGTGCGCCGCATGCTCGAGGCGGTGCTCGGGTTCGTCGAAGGCCGCCGCGGGTGAGCGCACTGGACTTTAGACTTGTGAACACAACCGCCATCCATGCGCTCGCGCGCCCCGAAGTGCCGCCGCTGCCGCCCTACAACGCGGGCCTGTCGTCGGAGGCCGTGCGCGCGCGCTACGGCGTGAGCGAGATCGCGCGCCTCGCGAGCAACGAGAACCCCTACGGCGCCAGCCCCGCGGTGGGGCGCGCCCTGGTCGATCTGGCCGCGCGTGCGGGCACCTACCCCGACGCCAACTGCACCGCGCTGCGCGCCGCGATCGCCGGGCGAACGGGTGCGCAGCCCGCGCAGGTGGTGATCGGCAACGGCTCCGAGGACATCCTCCAGATGCTGTGCCAGGCGCTGCTGTCGCCGGGCGACCGCGTGCTCACGCAGCGCCCGGCCTTCGGGCTGCACGAGATCTACCCGCGCATGATGGGCGCGCAGATCGAGCTGCTGGCGCTCACGCCGGCGCTCGGCTTCGACCTCGATGCCTGGTGCGCGGCGCTCGCGCGCGGACCCAAGGTGGTGATGCTGGCCAATCCCTCGAACCCGGTCGGCTGCATGTTCGATGCGGGCGACTTCGCGCGCCTGCTCGCGGCGGTGCCGGCGGGCACGCTGCTGGTGGTGGACGAGGCGTACCACGAGTACGCGCGGCTGGCGCCCGGCTATCCCGACGTGCTTTCGATGCTGCGCGCGTGGGAGGGCGCCGACGCAGCCGCAGGCCGTCCCTGGATCGTGCTGCGCACCTTCTCGAAGGCCTGGGCGCTCGCGGGCCTGCGGGTGGGCTACGGCATCGCTTCCGACGAGGCGCTGGTGCAGCTGCTCGACCGTGTGCGCACGCCCTTCAACGTGAACCTCGCGGCCCAGGCCGCGGCGCTGGCGGCCTGGGGCGACGAGCCCCATATGGCGCGCGCGGTGGAGCGCACCGTGCAGCAGCGCGAGGTGCTGGCGACGCAGCTTCGCGCGCTCGCGCAGTCGGTCCTTCCGGGCCTGCGCATCGCGCCCTCGGCGGCCAATTTCCTGTTCGTTGATCTCGCACGGCCGAACGGGCCGGTCAACGAGGCGCTGCTGGCGCGCGGGATCATCGTCAAGCCCTGGAAGGAGCCGGGCTTCGAGACCTTCATCCGGGTGTCGGTGGGCACCGACGAGGAGAACGCGCGCTTCGTGCAGGCGCTGACGGAGATTGCGGGCGGGCCGGACTAGCGCCAAGACCCGCCCGGAAGCCGGGCCAGGCCGGGGTTTTTACAATCGCGGGAATGACGAAGCCCCTCACCTACACCCGCGGCCAGGCACTGCCCGGCATCCTCGCGCAACGCATCGCGATCCTCGACGGCGCGATGGGCACGATGATCCAGCGCTTCAAGCTCACCGAGGCGCAGTACCGCGGGGAGCGCTTCAAGGACTTCGAGCGCGACGTGAAGGGCAACAATGAGCTGCTCTCGCTCACCCGGCCCGACGTCATCTCCGACATCCACGAGGGCTACCTCGCGGCCGGCGCCGACCTGATCGAGACCAACACCTTCGGTGCGACCACCATCGCGCAGGAGGACTACAAGATGGCCCACCTCGCGCGCGAGATGAACCTCGAATCCGCCAAGCTGGCGCGCGCGGCCTGCGACAAGTTCAGCACGCCGGACAAGCCGCGCTTCGTGGCCGGCGCCCTCGGCCCGACGCCCAAGACGGCGAGCATCAGCCCCGACGTGAACGACCCGGGCGCGCGCAACGTCGATTTCGAAGCACTGCGCGCTGCCTACTACGAGCAGACCGAAGCGCTGGTCGAGGGCGGCGCCGACGTGATCCTGGTCGAGACCATCTTCGACACGCTCAACGCCAAGGCCGCGCTGTTCGCGGTCGACGAATATTTCGACAACAGCGGCCAGCGCCTGCCGCTGATCATCAGCGGCACGGTGACCGATGCCTCCGGCCGCATCCTCAGCGGGCAGACCGTCACCGCCTTCTGGCACAGCGTGCGCCACGCGCAGCCGCTGGCCATCGGCCTGAACTGCGCGCTGGGCGCGGCGCTGATGCGGCCGTACATCCAGGAACTGTCGAAGGTGGCGGGCGACACCTTCATCAGCTGCTATCCGAACGCGGGCCTGCCCAATCCGATGAGCGAAACCGGCTTCGACGAAACGCCCGACGTCACCTCGCGCCTGTTGCACGAGTTCGCGGCCGAAGGGCTGGTGAACATCGTGGGCGGCTGCTGCGGCACCACGCCGGACCACATCGCGGCCATCGGCAAGGCGGTTGCGCCGGTCGCGGGCCGCGCACTTGGCAGCCACAACGCGGGCTTCTACCGCGAGGCTGCCTGATCGCGCCTCCGGCCGATTGACAGGCTCTCGTGCCCCGGCCTAGGCTGGCTGGCACAGGAACAGGAGCCCGCCATGGCCATGAACACACTCGCCCCCCGCTGGATCGGCATCGGCGCGCTTGCCCTGATCCTGCCGCTTGCGGCCGCGGCGCAGCAGGCCTTCACGCGCGGCACCGTCAACCTGCGCGCCGGCCCCTCGGGCGACTATCCGCTGGTGGCGCGGCTCGGGCCTGGCCAGCCGCTCGACGTGGTCGGCTGCACCAGCGGCTACGGCTGGTGCGACGTGGTGCTGCCCGACGGCGGGCGCGGCTGGGTCTGGTCGCGCAGCCTCGACTACGCCTACCAGGAGCGGCGCGTGCCGCTGGCGGCCTACGGCGCGGTGATCGGCGTGCCGATCATCAGCTTCGCGATCGGCAGCTACTGGGCCAGCTACTACCGCGACCGGCCGTGGTACGGCGAGCGGCGCTGGTGGGGCGGCCGCCCACCGCCGCCCGTGGCGGGCTGGCATCCGCCGCCGCCCGTCAGGCCGGCGTGGCAGCCGCGTCCCTGGCAGCCTGGCCCCGGGTTCCGGCCATCGGCCCCTGGATTCCGTCCGCCGCCGGACCCCGGCATCAGGCCGCCGCGGCCGCAGCCGAGCTTCCGTCCGGGGCTGGCGCCTGGCATGCCGCATCCGCATCCCGGTGGCGGCGGCGGACGACCGCACGGGGGCGGCGGTCATGGCGGGGGTGGCCATGGCGACGGGCACGGGGGTGGTCATGGCGGCGGCCGCGGCCACGACCGCTGAAGAGGCCGGCAGCTAGATTCCGCCGGTCTTGGGGCTGCACTCGCCGGGTGCTACCCGGTCTTTCGCTATCAGTGCCACGAAGCGCTGGGCTCCCAGACCAAGTGGGCGCTCACGTGACCACACGACGTCCACCCACAGGTCCAGCCCGTTGCTGAGGTTCTCGAATGGAATCTCGACCAGCGCCCCGGCCGCTACGTGCGGCCGCGCGAAATTGCGCGGCAGCCAGCCCCAGCCCAGCCCGGCGGTGATCAGGCTCAGCGCGGCCAGCGCGTTGTCGGTGCGCCAGACGTGGCGCGCAAACACGAAGCGCGGGTCGCTGGTGGCGAGGTCGCGGCCGGCCACGACGATCTGCCGGGTGTTGGTCAGGTGCTCCTCGCGCAGCCGGCCGCCCGGCGCCGCGAGCAGCACGGGGTGGTCGGGCGCCATCACGGCCACCATCAGGTCGCTGCCGACTTCCTGGAAGCCTTCGCGCCCGTCGAGGCTCGGGCGTTCGAACACCAGCGCCAGCTGCGCGCGGCCGCTGTGCAGCAGCGCCAATGCATCGGCTTGCGGCGCCGCCAGCACCTCCACCTGCAGCAGCGGGTGTTCCCGCGCCAGCTCGGCCAGCGGGCCGCTCCACGGCGCGGCCAGCAGTTCGGGCGCGATAGCCAGCGTGAGCCGGTCTTCCAACCCCTGGGTCAGCGCCAGCGCCTGCACCTGGAGCTGCCCGAGCTGTGCCGCCAGCAGCCGCGCCTGAGGCTCCAGCGAACGTGCCGCTGCCGTGGGCTGGGGCTCGCGGCCGCTGCGGTCGAACAGCGGCAGGTCGAGTTCGGCCTCGAGGTTGGCGACGGCCATGCTGACCGCCGACGGCACCTTGCGTAGCGCGCGTGCCGCGGCAGAAAAGGAACCGTGGTCGATCACGGCCAGGAAGACCTCGATGTTGTCGCTGGAGAAGGCCACGGCACCCGATCTATCAATAAAACTGAAACAAGTTAACTTTTTATATCAGCGAGTGACACATAAAGTCCAGGCATTGCAGCCACGAACCAGGAAAGAAGCGTCATGCAGGGCATTCAGCGTCGCATCGTCTACATCACCCTTTACGAAGGCATCGCCATCGTCGCCGCGAGCGCCGGGCTGGCCTTGATGACGGACGCCGGCCTGGGCCATTCGGGCATGCTGGCGGTGTCCGCCTCGGTCATCGCGGTGATCTGGAACCTCGTCTTCAACGCGCTCTTCGAGCGCTGGGAAGCGCGCCAGGCCGTGCGCGGGCGCAGCGTGCGCCGCCGCGTCGCCCATGCCATCGGCTTCGAGGGCGGGCTGATCGCTTTCCTGGTGCCGATGTTCGCCTGGGGCCTGGGCGTATCGCTGTGGCAGGCGCTGGTGATGGACCTGGGGCTGGTGGTGTTCTTCCTGGTCTACACCTTCGTCTTCAACTGGGGCTTCGACCGCGTGTTCGGCCTGCCGGCTTCGGCCATGGGTGAGGCGCAGCCCGCCTGAGCCGGCGGGCGGGAGCGGAAACGGGGGCTTTTACCTTGGCCGGTTGAATCGACCTAAAATGCTCCACTTCCCAAGGAGCGTTGCAGCGGTGGGCCTCGCAGGCCGGCCGTCAGGCTTGGGGCGACAACGACGCTCGCCTGTCCGACTCTTCCGCAGGTGAGGCCATGTCCCAGATTCCCGCTCCAGCTACTCCCGATTCCGCCCCCGTCGTTCCCCCGCCCATGAAGCTGTCCGGCCTCGAGCCGGTCGCCATCGGCGCGGGCACGCTGTTCGTCAACATCGGCGAGCGCACCAACGTCACCGGCTCCAAGGCCTTCGCGCGGATGATCCTCAACGGCCAGTTCGAAGAGGCCCTGGCCGTGGCGCGCCAGCAGGTCGAGAACGGCGCGCAGGTGATCGACATCAACATGGACGAGGCCATGCTCGACAGCAAGGCCGCGATGGTGCGCTTCCTCAACCTCATCGCCAGCGAGCCCGACATTGCGCGCGTGCCGGTGATGGTCGACAGCTCGAAGTGGGAAGTCATCGAGGCCGGTCTGCGCTGCATCCAGGGCAAGGGCATCGTCAACTCCATCTCCATGAAGGAGGGGGTCGACAAGTTCAAGCACGAGGCCAAGCTGGTGCGGCGCTACGGCGCCGCCGCGGTGGTCATGGCCTTCGACGAGAAGGGCCAGGCCGACACCTACGCACGCAAGATCGAGATCTGCGAGCGCGCCTACCGCATCCTGGTCGACGAGGTCGGGTTCCCGCCCGAGGACATCATCTTCGACCCGAACATCTTCGCCATTGCCACCGGCATCGAGGAGCACGACAACTACGCGGTCGACTTCATCAACGCCGTGCGCTGGATCAAGCAGAACCTGCCGGGCGCCAAGGTGTCGGGCGGCGTGAGCAACGTGAGCTTCAGCTTCCGCGGCAACGACCCGGTGCGCGAGGCGATCCACACCGTGTTCCTGTACCACGCGATCCAGGCGGGCATGGACATGGGCATCGTCAACGCCGGCATGGTGGGCGTGTACGACGACCTCGAACCCGAGCTGCGCGAGCGCGTCGAAGACGTGGTGCTGAACCGCCGTTCCGACGCCGGCGAGCGCCTGGTCGAAGTGGCCGAGACCGCCAAGAGCGGCGCCAAGGACGACAGCAAGAAGCTCGAATGGCGCGGCACGCCAGAGAACCCGGTGTCGGTCAACCAGCGCCTGTCGCACGCGATGGTGCACGGCATCACCGACTTCATCGTCGAAGACACCGAGGAGGCCTATCAGGCCATTCTGGCCAAGGGCGGCCGCCCGCTGCACGTGATCGAAGGGCCGCTGATGGACGGCATGAACATCGTGGGCGACCTGTTCGGCCAGGGCAAGATGTTCCTGCCGCAGGTGGTGAAGTCGGCGCGCGTGATGAAGTCGGCCGTGGCCCACCTCATTCCCTACATCGAGGAAGAAAAGCGCCAGGACGAGGCCGCGGGCCGCGACGTGCGCACCAAGGGCAAGATCATCATCGCCACCGTGAAGGGCGACGTGCACGACATCGGCAAGAACATCGTGACCGTCGTGCTCCAGTGCAACAACTTCGAGGTGGTGAACATGGGCGTGATGGTCCCGTGCCACGAAATCCTCGCCAAGGCGAAGGTCGAGGGCGCGGACATCGTGGGCCTGTCGGGCCTGATCACGCCGAGCCTCGAAGAAATGCAGTACGTGGCCGGCGAGATGCAGAAGGACGACCACTTCCGCATCAGGAAGATTCCGCTGCTCATCGGCGGCGCCACCACCAGCCGCGTGCACACGGCCGTGAAGATTGCGCCGCACTACGAAGGCCCGGTGGTCTACGTGCCCGACGCCTCGCGCAGCGTGAGCGTGGCGCAAAGTCTGCTGAGCGACCAGGCCACCGCGTACATCGACGAGATCAACGCCGACTACGACAAGGTGCGCCAGCAGCACGCCAACAAGAAGCAGGTGCCCATGTGGCCGCTCGCGAAGGCGCGCGCCAACAAGACGCCCATAGCCTTCGCGAACTACTTGCCGCCGGTGCCCAAGTTCATCGGCCGGCGCCTGTTCAAGAACTTCGACCTGACCGAGCTCGCCAAGTACATCGACTGGGGTCCGTTCTTCCAGACTTGGGACCTGGCCGGCCCATTCCCCGCCATCCTGAAGGACGAGATCGTCGGCACCGAGGCCGTGCGCGTGTACGCCGACGGCCAGCGCATGCTCAAGCGCCTGATCGAAGGCCGCTGGCTCAGCGCCAGCGGCGTGCTCGGCTTCTGGCCCGCCAACACGGTGAACGACGACGACATCGAGCTCTACACCGACGAAACGCGCAGCGAAGTCGCGCTCACCTGGTACGGCATGCGCCAGCAGACCGAGAAGCAGGTGATCGACGGTGTCATGCGCCCGAGCCGCTGCCTCGCCGACTTCGTGGCGCCGAAGGACAGCGGCGTGAAGGACTACGTCGGCATGTTCGCCGTCACCGCCGGCCTGGGCGTCGAGAAAAAGGAGAAGTACTTCGTCGACGACCTCGACGACTACTCCGCCATCATGCTCAAGGCTTTGGCCGACCGATTGGCCGAGGCCTTCGCCGAGGCGCTGCACCACCGCGTGCGCACCGACCTCTGGGGCTACGCGAGCGACGAGAGCCTGAGCAACGACGACATGATCGCGGAGAAATACCGCGGCATCCGTCCCGCGCCCGGCTACCCGGCCTGCCCGGACCACAGCGTGAAGGGCCCGATGTTCGACCTTCTGGGTTGCGCGGACATTGGCATGACCCTGACGGAAAGCCTCGCTATGATGCCCGCCGCCAGCGTGAGTGGTTTCTACCTGAGTCACCCCGATTCGACGTACTTCAACGTCGGCAAGATCGGCCACGACCAGCTGCAGGACCAGGCCGCGCGGCGCAAGGAGAGCGAGTCCGATCTCGAGCGTCTGCTGGCGCCCAATCTTTGAACCTGCCGGCCGGCGCGGCCGCCCGGCGCCGGGAGTTGTTATTCAGAAGCTGATGTTTGCAGCCGCGCACTACGCGGCCTTGTCGATCTTCGTGATCGGCTGCTGGGGCTTCGGCCGTGCGCTGCTGGGCCGCCTGGCTGCGCCGCCTCGTCGCGACGCGGGGCTCGAAGCGGCCATGGCCGTCGCGCTGGGCGTTGGCCTGTACATCTGCGCCTTCCAGGCCCTGGCCGTCTTCGGCGCTTTCAAGGCCGGTGCGACCGTGGCGCTCGTTGTGGCAGGCGTGTTGGCCGCTGCGCTCCAGCTTCCGTCGTGGCTGCGCGAGCGGCGTGACCTGCGCGCGAACGAACGCGCCGCGCCGTGGACCTACGTCGAGCGCATCGCGCTGATCGCGCTGGCTTTGGTCGCGCTGCCCGCGCTGGTGGCGCCGCTCGCGCCGCCGATTGCCTTCGACGAACTGATGTACCACCTGCCGTACGCGCGCCAGGTCGCGCAGCAGGGCTCGCTGGGCATCCACGACTGGCTGCGCTACCCCTGGTTCCCGTACAACTACAACCTGCTTTACGCCGCCGCGCTGCAGCTCGGCGACGACGTGCTGCCGCACTTCCTCAATGCGCTGGCGGGTGCGCTGTCGGTGGTGATGGTCTATCGCCTGGGCATCCTGCACGCCAACCGGCTCACCGCCTGCATCGGCGCGGCCATCTGGCTGGGGCTCGGCGATTATTCCAACGCGCTGATCGACATGGGCGTGGCGCTGTTCGTGCTGTCGGCCTGCGTGGCGCTGTGGTGGTGGCGCGAATCGGAGCCCGCCGACGCAGGTCATGGCGGCATGCGCTGGCTCGGCGTGGCCGCGTTCTCCTTCGGCGTGGCCGCGGGCTCGAAGTACCAGGCGTTGATCTTCCTGCCGCTGGTGGCGGTGTTCGTCATTCGGCACGAGCGCCGGCCCCGGGCCTGGGCGCTGGTGTTCGCCTGCTTCCTGGTCCCGTGCGTGTACTGGTACGCGCGCAACGCCATCATGACGGGCGATCCATTCAACCCCATCGGCGCGCGCGTGTTCGGCTTCACCGAGTGGACGCCGGCCGACTACGTGCAGCAGGTGGCCGACGTGCGCGTGCACGCCGAGTTGCCCAATGCGCTGATCTGGTCGGTGTTCTTCGCGCCGTTCAGCGTGCTGTGGAAGCGCTCGGCGGCGGTGCGCGCCGCTGGCTGGTTCTGCCTGTACTCGGTCGTGGTCTGGGTCGTGACCTCGCGCTATCCGCGCTACCTGACGGCGTCGTTCCCGCTGCTGGCCGCGGTTGCGGCGATCGGCTGGCAGGTACTGTTCGGCTGGATCTTCTCAGGCGTTCGCCGCATGTTCGGCAGCAGGAACACGGCGCAGGACGTGCCGCCCGCTGCCGTCACGCGGCGCACGCCGGCCCGCGTGGGCGACTGGGCGGCCGTGCTGCTGCTGGCCGTGTTGGCCGCTGTTTCGGTGCGCCAGACCGCCGCCAAGGTCGCGATGGTTTCGATCACGCCCGAGGCCCGCGAGGCCGTGCTGCGCCGGCACGTGCCGGGCTACGCCGTGATGGACTACCTGCGCCGCAATGCCACCGGCCGCGTCTACCAGATCGCGCTGAACGAGGCGATCTACTACGGCCCCAACCCCATCTGGGGCGACACGCTGGGGCCGTGGCGCTACACCGACTTCGGTCGGCTGTCGGGCGGCGATCTCGCGCGCAAGCTCGGCGGCATGGGCTTCACCGCGGTGGTCCTGCCGGACTCCGTGGTGCCCGTGTTCAGCGCGCGCATCGATTTCGACAAGTACTTCGCCGTGGAGTACGAGAAAGACGGCAGCCGGGTCTACCGTATCCTTCCCGCCGCACCATGACAGACACCGATTATTCCGCCGCTCCAGGCAACGCCGGCCTGCGCATTGCCGCGGTCATCCCCTGCTACAACGAGGCGCTGGCCATCGCCCAGGTGATCGCGGGTTTTCGCGCCGCGCTGCCCGAGGCCGAGATCCACGTCTTCGACAACAACTCCAGCGACGACACGGCCGCCGTGGCGCGCGCGGCCGGCGCCATCGTCACGCACGTGGCCCTGCGCGGCAAGGGCAACGTGGTGCGGCGCATGTTCGCCGACGTCGAGGCCGACGTGTACGTGATGGTCGATGGCGACGCCACCTACGACGCCGGCGCCGCGCGCCGGCTCATCGACCGGCTGGTGAACGACAACCTCGACATGGTGGTCGGCAGCCGCGTGGACGACGGCCAGGACGCGCACACCTACCGCACCGGCCACCGCCTCGGCAACCGCATGCTCACGGGCGCCGTGGCGCAGCTGTTCGGAGGTGGCCTCGGCGACATGCTCTCGGGCTACCGCGTGTTCTCGCGGCGCTATGCCAAGTCGTTCCCGGCGCTGTCGCGCGGCTTCGAGACCGAGACCGAGCTCACCGTGCACGCGCTCGAACTGCGCATGCCCTATGCAGAGGAAAGCACCGCATACAGCACGCGCCCCGAAGGCTCGGTCAGCAAGCTCTCGACCTACCGCGACGGCTGGCGCATCCTGAAGACCATCTGCAAGCTGTTCGTGAGCGAGCGGCCGCTGCAGTTCTTCTCGACCATCGGGGGGCTGCTCGTGCTGATGTCGATCGCGCTGGTCCTGCCGCTCGTCATGACCTACATGCACACCGGCCTGGTGCCCCGGCTCCCCACGGCGGTGCTGGCCACGGGCGCGATGCTGGCGGCCATGCTGTCCTTCGTGTGCGGCGTCGTCATGCAGGCCATCACGCTGGGGCGGCGGGAGGCCAAGCGGCTGCGCTATCTCGCGATTCCGGGCGTGCGCGAGCAGGCGACCCGCGCTTCACGCGCCTCGCGATGAAGATCGGACGCGAGTTCCTCTCGTTCGCCGCCGTCGGCGTGATCGGGCTGGTGGTCGACGTGGTCGTGCTGTACCTGCTGGCGCCGCTGCTGGGCTGGTATGCGGCGCGCGTGGTGTCGTTCCTCGCGGCGGCGACCACCACCTGGGCCTTCAACCGCCGCTACACCTTCGCGGCCAGCGCAGCGGCCGGCCGTTCCCTCTGGCGCGAATACCTGGGCTACCTGGCAACCATGGCCGCCGGCGCGGTGCTGAACTATGGCGCCTACGTGCTGACGCTGCACTGGGTCGAAGGGCGCTGGGCCGCGGCCCTGGGCGTGGCGCTGGGCAGCCTCGCCGGCATGAGTGCCAACTTCCTGTCGGCGCGCTACCTGGTCTTTCGCTCGCACCGCGGCGGCTGAAGCCGCCGGCACGGCGCGCTCAGTGCGCGCCGGAAACGACGACCGGAATCTCGGTCGCAGGCGGCGTGTTGCGGCTGCGGCCGCAGCGCACGATGCCGTCGATCATCACCATGCCCACGCCCGGGATGTCGCCGAGCTGCACGCTTTCGAGCAGGCCCGGCGCGGGCGAATGCTGCGCGCGGTCCATGAAGACGAAGTCGGCGTCGCGGCCCACCTCGACCAGCCCGCAGTTGAGCTTGCGGATCTTCGCCGTGTTGCCCGTGGCGAAGCAGAACACCAGCTCGGCCGGGATGTTCGCAATGGACGACAGCATCGCCACCATGCGCAGGATGCCCAGCGGCTGCACGCCCGAGCCCGCGGGCCCGTCGGTGCCGAGGATCACGCGGTGCGGGCACTTCAGCTCCAGCGCCGCCTTAGCCGCCGCGATGGCCACCTTCTCGTTGCCGTTGTGCACGATCTCGATGGCGCGCGAACTCTTCTCGCACAGCTCGCACACATGCGCCTCGGGCAGCGAGGTGTGGCCGCCGTTGATGTGGCCGATGATGTCCGCGTCGGCCTCGAGCACCACGTCCTTGTCGATCAGGCCCGAGCCCGGGATCGACGGGCCGCCCGTGTGGATCGTGCTCTGGATGCCGTACTTGCGCGCCCAGGCCACCATCTCTTTCGCCTCGTAGCCGGCCTTGACCGAGCCCAGGCCCACTTCGCCGAGCAGGCCCACGCCGGCCTCGGCAAGTTCCTTGAAGTCGCTCTCGACCATGCCCTTCTCGATGACCGGCGCACCCGCGAGCACCTTCACGCCGCCGGGGCGGAAGTTGTCGAAGGCGCGCTGCGCGGTGATGGCCAGCGCCTTCAGGCCCACGATGTCCTTGGGGCGGCCCGGCAGGTGCACTTCACCGGCGGAAATCATCGTCGTCACGCCGCCGTGCATGGTCGAGTCGATCCAGCCGATCTGGCCCTGGCGCGGCGTCCAGTCGCCGAACACCGGGTGCACGTGGCTGTCGATCAGGCCGGGTGCCACGCAGGTCTTGCGCGCGTCGATGACGGTCTGCGCGCCTTCAAGGTCGCAGTCTTTCTCCTTGCCGACCGCCACGATCAGGCCGTCGTTCACCACGATGGTGTCGGCGTCGAGGATGGGCTTGTCGATGTCGCCCGAGAGCAGCAGCCCTATGTTCTTGATGACGACCTTGCCCGACTTGCCGCCGGCTGCGATTTCTGCCATTTCGATGTGTCCTCGTGGGGTGGTGTGTTGTCTTGCGCCTCGTCCGCGCGCACCGTGCGCAGCAGCGTCTCGATCACGAAATCTTCCCAGTGCGTGATCGCCTCCGGCGACTCCATCGGCTCGCCGAGGAAGGCGGTGAGCGTGTGCCGGTTGGAGGTGTAGAAATAACCCGTGGACGCGATCAGCAGGTAGATGTCGCGCGCCACGAGATCCTTGCGGAACAGGCCCTGCGCAGCGCCGCTGGCCAGGATTTCCGCAATGATCGCCACCGCCCGCGACGAATACTCGCGCGCGCGCAGCGACTTCGAGATGTGCCGGCCCTTGTGCAGGTTTTCGGTGTTCAGCAGCGTGACGAACTCGGGGTTCTTGCGGTAGTAGCCCAGCACGAAGCGGATCACTTCGGTGAGCGCCTCCACCGGCCGCGAGGCGTCGAGCGCAATGGCGGCCTCGGCGTCGTCCATGCGCTGGTAGATGCCTTCGAGCACCGCGATGAACAGGCCTTCCTTGCTGCCGAAGTAGTAGTAGATCATCCGGTCGTACGACTTCGCGGCCTTGGAGATCTTCTCCACGCTGCCGCCGTCGTAGCCGTATTTGGCGAACACCTTGGTCGCCGACTTCAGGATGCTGTCGCGCGTGGCCTGCGCCGCGGCCTCGCGCACGCCGGTGCGGCGTTGCGGCTTGGACTTGGCGGAGGCGGAGCGGCTGTCGGCCATCTTGCGCGCGACGCCCGGCTTATTTCTCGGCGAACGCGCGCTCGACGACGAAGTCGCCCGGCGTGCTCGTGTTGCCTTCCTTGAAGCCGCGCTTTTCGAGGATGTGCTTCAGGTCGACCAGCAGGCCGGGGCTGCCGCACAGCATGACGCGGTCTTCCTCGACGTTGAGCGGGGGCAGGCCGAGGTCGTCGGTGAGCTTGTTGCTCTCGATCAGGTCGGTGATGCGGCCCTGGTTGCGGAACTCCTCGCGCGTGACGGTCGGGTAGTAGAGCAACTGCTTCTCGATCATCTCGCCCAGGATCTCGTGCTTGGGCAGGTGATCGGTCACGAGGTCGTGGTAGGCCAGTTCGTCGACCTGGCGCACGCCGTGCACCAGGATGACCTGCTCGAACTTCTCGTAGGTGTCCGGGTCGCGGATGATGCTCATGAACGGTGCGAGGCCGGTGCCGGTGCCGAACAGGTACAGGCGCTTGGCTGGCAGCGTGTAGTCGATCAGCAGCGTGCCGGTGGGCTTGCGGCCCACGATGACGGTGTCGCCGACCTGGATGTGCTGCAGCTTCGAGGTGAGCGGGCCTTCTTCCACCTTGATGCTCAGGAACTCGAGATGCTCCTCGTAGTTCGGGCTCACGATGCTGTAGGCGCGCAGCAGGGGCTTGTTGTTGACCTTCAGGCCGATCATCGTGAAATGACCGTTCGAGAAGCGCAGCGCCGGGTCGCGCGTGGTGGTGAAGGTGAACAGGCGGTCGGTCCAGTGGTGGACGCTCAGGACGCGTTCTTCGCTGAATGCACTCATACGGAACTCAAGAGTTGGTTGGAACAGTGGAAGGTGGCTGGGCCGGGATGCACGCCCTTGGGGCATGCGGCCGCCGGCCGGCTGCGAACCCTCCATTGTCGTTGGTCGGAAAAACCCCGGCGGACAGCGCGAGAAAACACCATTGCAAGCATCGGGCCCGTTTGCTACATTGACTGCGAATGTAGTGAACGCAACATGAAAGTGTAGGGAATGCTACACAAACGGAAGTCGGTGCACAAGCGGGCTGACGGCACGTTTGTTGCAAACCCCGGCAGCCAGGATTTGCCCCTCGCACACCACCGAAACGCCCACGAGATCGCCCCGATGACTGAACACACCAAGACAGATGGCCTCCCCGGCATGGACATGCCTGTGGTGGCCGAAGCCGGCAGCGGCGCCTTCGGCAAGGCGCCGCCGCGCAACGAGAAAATGAGCACTGCCAAGGTCGAGTGCAACGCCTGCCCGGTGCTGTGCCAGATCTCCGACGGCCGCACCGGCGCCTGCGACCGCTATGCCAATCGCGACGGCGTGCTGGTGCGTGTCGACCCGGTGGTGCTGCTGCGCCGAACGATCGAGAGCGAGGCGCCGGCGCTGGTGCCTTTCGATCGCCCGGGCGCCGAACCCGCCACGGCGCAGGCGCCCGACTGGAACGGCGACCTGCTGCACGCCGACGAAGTCTTCGTCACTGGCGTGGGATCGTCCACCACCTACCCCGACTACAAGCCGGCTCCCTTCATCGTGGCCTCGAAAGCCCAGGGCGTCGACATGGTCACCGTCGTCACCGAAGGCATCTTCAGCTACTGCAGCTTCAAGGTGAAGATCGACACCGACCGCTTCCTCGGCTCCGAGCAGGCCAACGTGCGCTACCGCGGCGAGGTCGTGGGCCACGTCACCACGGCCGAATACGGCTCGCAGATGCTGTCGCTGGGCGGCGTGCACCACCTCACCGGCGGCAGCAAGAAGGAAGGCCGCATGACGGCCGAGCTGATGCAGCTGCTGGGCAACAAGAAGGCTGTGGAGTGCACCATCGACGGCGGTTCCACGCTCGTCATCCAGGCCGGCAAGGCGCCCATCGTCAACGGCGTGGAAGAGCAGCGCATGCGCGTGGGCTGCGGCTCTGCGGCGGTCGGCATCTTCGCGCGCCAGTTTGCCGGCGTGGCCGACGAGGTGGTGGTGGTCGACGACCACATCACCGGCGTGCTCACCGAGCACCAAGCCGGGCGCTGCCTCGACATGGCGCCCTCGGGCATCCAGATGCTGGGGCGCAAGTCGACGCCGGGGCGCTACTTCCAGGTGGCGAACCCGGGCAACGGCTGGGGCGGCACTGACATTGCCGATCCGCTCGCGATCATCGAAGGCTGGGAAGAGGGCGTGGCGCGGCCCGGCCTGCGCCTGCTGATGACCTCGACCACCGGCGAGCATGCGCAGTGGTACGTGCTCGACGAAGCGCTGAAGCCCGTCGAGCAACCGATGCCGCCCGAGGTGAAACGCATCGTCGATCGCATCGGCGAGAACTGCGAGCCTTCGCTGTGCACCGTGCTGTTCCTCGGGGGTGCCGGTGGCAGCCTGCGCGCGGGCGTCACCGAAAACCCGGTGCTTCTCACGCGGGCCATCAAGCGCGCGCTGGTCAACGTCACCTGCGGCGGCGCGCCGGCCTATGTGTGGCCCGGCGGCGGCATCACCGTGATGGCCGACGTCATGCGCATGCCCGACAACAGCTTCGGCACCGTGCCCACGCCGGCCATCGTGGCGCCGATCGAGTTCAGCATGCGGCGCGAGGACTACGAGGCGCTCGGCGGCCACATGGAGCACATCTTTTCGCTCGAGCAGGCGCTCGCGCGCGGTGCGTGGCAGGAAGACGGCGCGCCACTCGCGCGCCAATGGCTCGCGGTGGACGAAGCCAACCCGTGGCCGCTCGGCCACGCACCCATGCTGGGCTGATCCATGCTCGCGTCGATGTGCGGCTTGCGTGTTGCTCCTTCCCCCTCTGGGGGAAGGTTGGGATGGGGGCGGGCAGAGCGCCCGATGGATACGCCGCGTGCCCCCACCCCGGCCCTTCCCCGGAAGGGGAGGGAGAAAGACGGGAGCGCGCAGTCATGAGCGCCCAACGCAGCGCGCTGGATACCGAGCGCTGGCACTTCAACCATGGGCCGATCGACATCGTGGCCGAGGCGCATGGCGACCCCTACGCCGTCGCGGCCGCGCACGACGCTGTGTGGGCGCGCTTCGTCCATGTGCTCGACGAGCTCGTGCGCGAGCTCCCGCTGCTGCGCCGGCCTGTGAGCGACGACATGCGTCCGCGAGGCGTGGTCGCCAGGCGCATGTGGGACGCCTGCGCCGCGTTTTCGCCGATGTTCATCACACCGATGGCGGCGGTCGCAGGCTCGGTCGCGCAGGAGCTGATCGCGTTCTACGAGCGCCCCGGCATCGAGCGCGCATGGATCAACAACGGCGGCGACATCGCATTGCACCTCGCGCCCGGCCAGTCGGCGCGCGTGGGCGTGTTCGCCGACATCGCGCGCTTCGACTGGCGCGACCACAGCGGCATCCTCACCACCGACGGCCAGTTCGAGCTGCGCGCCGACCAGCCCGTGCGCGGCGTCGCCACCAGCGGCTGGCGAGGCCGCAGCTTTTCGCTCGGCATCGCCGACAGCGTGACGGTCCTGGCCGCAACCGCAGCACAGGCCGACGCCGCCGCGACAGTGATCGCCAACGCCGTCGATGTCGACGACGACGCCATCGCGCGCCGCCCCGCGAACGAATGCAAGGACGACAGCGACCTCGGCGACATCCTCGTCACCGTCGATGTGCTCACGCTGGCTCCGGCACAGGTGCACAGCGCACTCGACAGGGGCGCGATATGCGCCAAGGGCCTGCAGGAAGGAGGGCTCGTCTGGGCCGCTCTACTCGTTTGCCAGGGGCAGTTTCGACTTGTCGAGCCCTTATGCTCGAAGTCGCTGCAGACAGTGCTGCCGAAAACAGTTGGTTCAGTATTTGCTTAACGAAAAGCAAGGTCCTTTTTCATGATCGATATACGCCGCGTCTTCACCCATGTCGAACACATCCACCACGAGTTCGGACCGCGTGCCGACACCCCGTTGGTGCGCGGTGCCATCGGCGCGGTGCTGACCAATCCGTTTGCGGGCCGCTACGAGCCCGACATCCTGCCGATGATGGCGCTGCTCGACCCCGTGGGCGTCGACATGGCGCACCGGCTGCACGCCGCCATGGACGTGCCGCTCGAGCAGATCGCCACCTACGGCAAGGGCGCCATCGTCGGCGCCGATGGCGAGCTGGAGCACGGCGCGCTGTGGCATGTGCCCGGCGGCTACGCGATGCGCGAACTGCTCGGCTGGAAGGGCAGCCGCGCGGCCTACACCGCGGGCAAGGCCGAAGAGAAAACCGGCCAGCCAGGCAATGCGCTGTCCATCGTGCCTTCGACCAAGAAGGTCGGGCCGCCCGGTGCCGCACTCGACGTGCCGCTGACCAACATCAACGCGAGCTACGTGCGCGGCCAGTTCGACGCCATCGAAGTGCGCGTGCCCGGCGCGCCTGCGGCCGACGAGATCGTCTTCATCCTCGCGATGAGCACCGGCTACCGCGTGCACGCCCGCGTCGGCGGCCTGCTTGCCAAAGACATCAGCAAATGGGACGGCCTGCGCTGACCTGAACAAGAGACACGAAGGAACACAAGACATGACCGCCAACATCCGCAAGCTCGTCGTTCAGGTCGACGAAACCCGCAAGGAGATGGGCAAAGACGTCACGCCGCCCACGCGCCGCGCCGTCGCCATCGCCGTGATCGAGAACCCCTACGCGGGGCGCTACAGCGAGAACCTCGACGAACTCATCGCCATCGGCGAAGAACTCGGCGCGCTGTTGGGCCAGAAGGCCGTGAAGGCGCTGGGCATCGAGCCTGGTCAGGCGCAGAGCTACGGCAAGGCCGCCATCGTCGGCGAGCGCGGCGAACTCGAACACGCCGCGGCCATCCTGCATCCCAAGCTCGGCGCGCCGCTGCGCGCGGCGGTCGAGAAGGGCGCGGCACTCGTGCCTTCGGCCAAGAAGCAGGGCACGCTGGGCACCGCCATCGACGTGCCGCTCGGCCACAAAGACGCGGCCTTCGTGCGCAGCCACTTCGACGCCATCGAGGCCCGCGTGAGCGATGCGCCGCGTGCCAACGAGATCGTGGTGGCGGTCGCAGTCACCGACAGCGGCCGTCCGCTGCCGCGCATTGGCGGCCTGCAGGTCAGCGAAATCAAGGGCGAAGACGGTCTGAGATGAGTACACCCCCAGTCTTCGCGCACTTCGTGTCGCTTCGCCAACCCCCTCGCCGGGGGCAACACCTGCGGCCCGGCAAAGCCGGTTCCGCCGTGTTCCCCGCAAAGACCTCGTTTCTCGTCCCTTCAAGGAGTTTCCTCATGAACCCATTGCGTCACGTCTTCAGCGCCGCGGCCCTCGCCGCGCTGACCACTGCTCTCGTTCCCGCGCATGCGCAGGGCGTGATCAAGATCGGCGAGGTCAATAGCTACAAGGCCCAGCCCGCCTTCCTCGAGCCCTACAAGAAGGGGATGGAGCTGGCCGTCGAAGAAATCAACGCCAAGGGCGGCGTCAACGGCCGCAAGGTCGAACTCATCACGCGCGACGACAACGCCAACCCGGGCGACGCCGTGCGCGTGGCCGAGGAGCTGGTGGCGCGCGAGAAGATCGACGTGCTCACCGGCACCTTCCTGTCGAACACCGGCCTGGCCGTGGCCGACTTCGCCAAGCAGAAGAAGATCTTCTTCCTGGCCGGCGAGCCGCTGACCGACAAGATGACCTGGCAGGGCGGCAACGAATACACCTACCGCCTGCGCCCCGGCACCTACATGCAGGCCGCGATGCTCGTGCCCGAGGCCGTCAAGCTCAAGAAGAAGCGCTGGGCCGTCGTGTACCCCAACTACGAATACGGCCAGTCGGCCGTGGCCGCGTTCAAGACGCTGCTGAAGGCCGCGCAGCCCGACGTCGAGTTCGTCGCCGAGCAGGCGCCGCCGCTCGGCAAGGTCGATGCGGGCGCGGTCGCGCAGGCACTGGCCGATGCCAAGCCCGACGCGATCTTCAACGTGCTGTTCGGCGCCGACCTGTCGAAGTTCGTGCGCGAAGGCAACACGCGCGGCCTGTTCAAGGACCGCGCGGTCGTCAGCGTGCTGACCGGCGAGCCCGAGTACCTCGACCCGCTCAAGGACGAAACGCCCAACGGCTGGATCGTGACCGGCTACCCCTGGTACGGCATCCAGACGCCCGAGCACAAGGCCTTCTTCCTCGCGTACCACGGCAAGTACAAGGACTACCCGCGCCTCGGCTCGGTGGTCGGCTACAGCATGATCAAGTCGGTCGCGGCCGGCATCGAGAAGGCCAAGAGCACCGAGACACCGAAGCTCGTCGCCGCATTCAAGGGCCTGCAGGTCGACACGCCGTTCGGCAAGATCAGCTACCGCGCCGAGGACCACCAGTCCACCATGGGCGCCTTCGTCGGCAAGACGAAGAACGAGAACGGCAAAGGCGTGATGGTCGACTACACGTATTTCGACGGCGCCAAGTTCCAGCCCACCGCCGCCGACGTGAAAAAGTCGCGCGCTGCCGACTGACCCTTTTCCGGAACGCTTGCACCCATGAGCCTCTCGTCCCTGCTGCTTCAGTTCCTCACCGGGCTGTCGTCGGCGTCGTCGCTGTTCCTCGTGGGGGCCGGCCTTTCGCTGATCTTCGGCGTCACGCGCATCGTCAACTTCGCGCATGGCTCCTTCTTCATGGTCGGCATCTACCTGGCCTACACGCTGGTCGAGAAGCTCGGCGGGGGCATGGCCTTCTGGCCGGCCGTGGTGCTGTCCGCCGTCGCGGTCGGCATCCTCGGCGCGCTGATCGAGATGGTGCTGCTGCGCCGCATCTACAAGTCGCCCGAGCTGTTCCAGCTGCTCGCGACCTTCGCGCTCGTGCTGGTCATCAAGGACGCGGTGCTCTATGTCTGGGGCCCCGACGAACTGCTCGGACCGCGCGCGCCGGGCCTGTCGGGTTCGGTCGAGATCCTGGGCCGGCAGTTCCCCACGTATGACCTGTTCCTGATCGTCGTCGGCCCGGTCGTGCTCGGGCTCATGTGGCTGCTGCTCACGCGCACCCGATGGGGCACGCTGGTGCGCGCCGCCACGCAAGACCGCGAGATGGTCAGCGCGCTGGGCGTGAACCAGGCCTGGCTGTTCACCGCGGTGTTCGGGCTCGGCGCGATGCTCGCAGGCCTGGGCGGCGCGCTGCAGCTGCCGCGCGAGCCGGCCACGCTCGCGCTGGACCTCAACACCATCGGCGCGGCCTTCGTGGTCGTGGTGGTAGGCGGCATGGGCTCCATCCCGGGCGCCTATGCGGCGGCGCTGCTGATCTCGGAGATCAAGGCGGTCTGCATCTGGATCGGCGTGGTGGAAATCTTCGGCTACAGCGTGTCGTTCTCCAAGCTCACGCTGGTGGTCGACTTCATCGTGATGGCCGTGGTGCTGGTGTGGCGTCCGTGGGGCCTGTTCGGCCGGCCGCAGGCGCCGAGCCGCTACGTGGGCATGGCCGAGGAGCCGCTGCGCCGCGCGAGCAAGGGCTATCTTTGGCTGGTCGCCGCGCTGGGCGTGGTGCTGATGGCGATGCCGCTGCTCACCGCCGATTCGCCCTACACCACGGTGCTGCTGATCGACCTGCTGATCGCCGCGCTGTTCGCCGCCAGCCTGCACTTCATCATGGGTCCGGCCGGCATGCACTCGTTCGGGCATGCCGCCTACTTCGGCCTCGGGGCCTACGGCGCCGCGCTGCTGGTGCGCGCGAGCGGCCTGCCGATGGAGGCGGCGCTGGTCGTGGCGCCGCTGGTCGCGGCCATCGGCGCCTTCGTCTACGGCTGGTTCGCGGTGCGGCTGTCGGGGGTGTACCTCGCGATGCTCACGCTGGCCTTCGCGCAGATCACCTGGGCCATCGTCTACCAGTGGGACTCGTTCACCGGCGGCAGCAACGGCCTCACGGGCGTGTGGCCCTCGGAATGGCTGTCGGACAAGCGCACCTACTACTGGCTCACGCTGGTGCTCGTGGCCGCCGGCATCCTGATGCTGCGCCGCGTGCTGTTCTCGCCCTTCGGCTACGCGCTGCGCGCGGGCCGCGACTCGCTGCTGCGCGCAGATGCCATCGGCATCGACGTCAAGCGCATGCAGTGGACGGCCTTCGTCATCGCCGGTGCAGCAGCTGGCTTGGCCGGGTCTTTGTATGCCTTCTCCAAGGGCAGCATCTCGCCCGAAAGCCTCAGCGTCGACAAGTCGGTCGACGGCCTGGTGATGGTGCTGCTGGGCGGCATCCAGACGCTGGCGGGGCCGGTGGTCGGTGCCGTCACCTTCAGCTGGCTGCACGACACCGTGGCGCGCAACACCGACTACTGGCGTGCGACGCTGGGCGCGATCATCCTGCTCCTCGTGCTGCTGTTCCCGCAAGGCATCGCGGGCTTTGCAAAACAGCTGACAGACCGCGTGCTGCGCCGGGCCAAGCCCGATTCACCGACAGTGACAGAGGTGAAGGAGGCCAAGGCATGAGTACCTCCAACGCACCCCTTCTCAAGGTCGAGAACCTCGGCAAGTCCTTCGGCGGCGTGAAGGCCGTCGATGGCATCAGCTTCGAGCTGCACGCCGGCGAACTGCTCGCGCTCATCGGCCCGAACGGCGCCGGCAAGTCCACCACCTTCAACATGGTGAACGGCCAGCTGAAGGCCGACCAGGGCTCGATCCTGTTCGACGGGCACGAACTCGTGGGCCGCAAGCCGCGCGACATCTGGCGCCGCGGCGTGGGCCGCACCTTCCAGATCGCCGAGACCTTCGCCTCGCTCACCGTGGCCGAGAACGTGCAGATGGCGCTGCTGTCGCACGACGGCAAGCTGTTCTCGATGTGGCGCCGCGCGGCCGACCACAAGCGCGACGAAGCGCTGGCGCTGCTCGACCAGGTCGGCATGAAGTCGCAGGCCGACCGGCCCTGCAGCGTGCTGGCCTACGGCGACGTGAAGCGCGTCGAACTCGCCATCGCCATGGCCAACGCGCCCAAGCTGCTGCTGATGGACGAGCCCACCGCCGGCATGGCGCCCAAGGAGCGCAACTCGCTGATGGCACTGACCAAGGACCTCGTCATCCAGCGCGGCATGGCCGTGCTCTTCACCGAGCACAGCATGGACGTGGTGTTCGCCTATGCCGACCGCATGATCGTGCTCGCACGCGGGCGCCTCATCGCGCAAGGCAAGCCGCTCGAGATCCGCGACCACCCCAAGGTGCAGGAGGTGTACTTCGGCAGCGGCAAGACATTCGAGAAGAAGGCCGCGGCCATTGGAGAAACCGCATGAGCACGCAAGAACCTCTTCTGCAGGCCAAGGCCCTGTGCGCCTGGTACGGCGCCGCGCAGATCCTCTACGACGTGGACCTCGACGTGCGGCGCGGCGAAGTCGTCGCGCTCATGGGCCGCAACGGCGCGGGCAAGTCGACCACGCTGAAGGCGCTGATCGGCATGCTCGCCAAGCGCCGTGGCGCGGTGCGCTTCCTGGGCCACGACATCTCGAAGAGCGAGCCGCACCATGCCGCGCGCCTTGGCCTGGGCTTCGTGCCCGAAGACCGGCGCGTGTTCACCGACCTCACGGTGATGGAGAACCTCGAGGTCGGCAAGCAGCCCGCGCGCCGCTGGGCCGACGGCACCGACGCGCCGCTGTGGACGCCCGAGCGGCTGTTCAAGCTGTTCCCCAATCTGGGCGAGATGCCCAACCGTCCGGGCGGGCGCATGAGCGGCGGCGAGCAGCAGATGCTCACGGTCGCGCGCACGCTCATGGGAAACCCCTATCTGGTGCTGCTCGACGAGCCGTCCGAAGGCGTGGCCCCGGTAATCGTCGAGCAGATGGCCAACATGATTCTCGAATTGAAGGCGCAGGGCGTGAGCATCCTGCTGTCGGAGCAGAACATGCACTTCGCCGAGCTGGTGTCCGACCGCGCCTATGTGCTCGAGAAGGGGCAGATCCGCTATCAGGCGACGATGGCCGAGCTTGCCGCCAACGACGAAGTGCGCCGCGCCTATCTGAGTGTCTGAACGTTCTTTTCTTCAACCCACCGGAGTCCACGCCATGCATCGCAGAACCCTCGTGAAATCCGCCGCCGCCCTCGGGCTGGCCAGCGGCCTCGGCAGTTTCGGCTTCAACGCCTTCGCGGCCGGCAAGATCAAGCCGGGCGCCAAGGCCGCGCTGATCGTGGTCGACGTGCAGAACTGCTTTCTCGACGGCGGCACGCTCGCGGTCAAGGGCGGCAACGAGGTGATTCCGGTCATCAACGCACTCGCACCGGCGTTCGAGAACATCGTCGTCACGCAGGACTGGCACACGGCGGGGCATGCGTCGTTCGCCAGCACCTACAGCGGCAAGAAGCCCTTCGAGACCACCAAGCTCAGCTACGGCACGCAGGTGCTGTGGCCCGACCATTGCGTGCAGGGCACGGACGACGCCGCGCTCGGCAAGGAACTCAAGGTGCCGACCGCGCAGCTCGTCATCCGCAAGGGCTTCCACAAGGACATGGACAGCTACTCGGCCTTCGAGGAAGCCGACCACAAGACGGCCACCGGCCTGGCCGGCTACCTGAAGGCGCGCGGCATCAAGACCGTGTTCGTCACGGGGCTGGCGACCGACTTCTGCGTGGCATGGACCGCGATGGACGCGCGCAAGGCCGGCTTCGAGGCCTATGTGATCGAGGACGCCACGCGTGGCATCGACCTCAACGGCTCGCTCGCCGCGGCCTGGAAGCAGATGGCGGCCAAGGGCGTCAAGCGCATCCAGTCCGCCGACGTACAGGCTACCTGAGCGAACGTTCCCTAACGACGACAACCTGAGAAAAAGACGCATGAAGCTTTCGATATCAAGGCGCGCCATGGTGGCGGGCGGCGCAGCGCTGGCGCTCGGCCCCGGACTTCTTCGATCGGCACGCGCTGAAAACGGCGTGTCCGACACCACCATCCGCATCGGCCAGTCGGCCGTGCTCAGCGGGCCGGCGAAAGACTTCGGCATCGACTACCGGGCGGGCATCAAGCTGTACTTCGACCGTGTCAACAAGTCGGGCGGCGTCAACGGCCGCAAGATCGAACTCGTCACTTACGACGATGCCTACGACCCGGCGAAGACAGCCGCCAACACCGCGAAGCTGATCGACGAGGACAAGGTCTTCGCGCTCACCGGCTACGTGGCCACCGGCAACCTCGCAGCCGCGATGCCGCTCGCGGAGAAGGCCGGCGTGCCGATGTTCGCGCCGCTGGTGGGCACCAGCTCGTTCCGCGCCAAGGTCAACCGCTACCTGTTCCACGTGCGCGCAGGCTACGACCTGGAGCTGCGCAAGATCATCAGCCACCTCTCGACCATCGGCATTTCGTCGATCGCCGTGGTGTACCAGGACAGCCCCTTCGGCAAGTCGAACCTCGCCACCTGCGAGGAACTGGCGGCCGACTACAAGGTGCAGGTCGTGAAAACGCTGCCGCTCGCGATCACTGCGGAAGACGCGAAGCAGGTCGCCACCAGCCTTGCCGAAGCCAAGCCCGGCGCGGTCGTGATGATCATGGCCGGCCGCATGGTCGAGGTGTTCATGCGCGACTACCGCGCGAACGGCGTGGGCTCGCCGCTGTACACGCTGTCTGTCGGCATCACCGACGCGGCCGGCTCGGCCAAGCGGCTCGACGGCAAGCTCGCGGGGCTGGTCACGGCCAGCATCGTGCCGCCGCCGACGGCGCAGCGCGTGCCCATCGTGGCCGACTACCAGCGCGACCGCGCGGAGTTCGGCGAGAAGATCGACAGCTACACCGCGCTGGAGGGCTACATCGTCGCGCGCGTGATGGCCGAGGGCTTGCGCCGCGCGGGCAAGACGCTCACGCGCGACAGCTTCATCGCCGGGCTGGAGAGCATCGGCAGCACGCGCTTCGGCGACTTCCCCATCGAGTACAGCGCGAAGAACCACAACGGCTCGACCTTCGTGGACCTGGAGATGTACACCCGTGACGGACAGTTGCGGCGCTGAGCCGCTGCACCTGCTGGTCAACGGCCGGGCGCAATCGATCGAGGGCGTGCCGCGCGAGGCGACGCTGCTGCACCTGCTGCGCAACGACCTGGGGCTGAACGGCCCCAAGTACGGCTGCGGGCTGGGGCAGTGCGGCGCGTGCACGGTGCATGTCGACGGCGTGGCGGCGCGCTCGTGCGTGATTCCTGCGCACGGCGTGGCGGGGCGTGCGGTCACCACGCTCGAGGGGTTGGGCGCGCGCGGCGACTGGCATCCGGTGCAGGCCGCGTTCGAAGACGCGCAGGCTGCGCAGTGCGGCTACTGTCTCAACGGCATGGTGATGCAGGCGGCCGCCTTGCTCGCGCGCGATCCGGACGCGAGCGAGGCGCGCATCCGCAGCGAGCTATCGGGCAATCTGTGCCGTTGCGGCACGCACATCGAAATACTCGATGCGGTGCAGCGCGCGGCCTTCCGCATGCGCGCAAAGGTGGCTCCATGAGCCGGTGGTCTTGTTCCCTCTCCCTCCGGGAGAGGGCCAGGGTGAGGGCAGGGGCCTTCGCACAGGCACAGTCTTCGGTACTGCCGCTGGCCCTCACCCCAACCCTCTCCCGGAGGGAGAGGGGGCAACAGCCATGACGCGCCGCGCCGATCTTCCGCGCACGCGCGCCGAATTCCTCGCTTCCGACGGCGTTCTGCTGGTGGTGCGCGAGACCCCACCCGCGCCGCCGACCGCCAATGGGCAGCCAGCCTTCGTCGCAGGCAACCCCATCGAGGGCGACGAAATCCTGCTCGCCGTGTGGGACGACGGCAGCGCCTGTGCACTCAACGGCCACGTCGACCTGGGCACCGGCATCCAGACCGCGCTCGGGCAGATCGTGGCCGAGGAGCTCGACCTCGGCACGCCCTGTGTGCGTGTGATGCTCGGCGACACAGCGTGCGCGCCCAACCAGGGCGCGACCATCGCGAGCGCGTCGATCCAGATCCATGCGCAGCCGCTGCGCCTTGCCGCCGCGCAGGCGCGCGCGTGGCTGCTCGCACGCGCGGCCGAGCGCATCGGCGTGGCCGCCGATGCGCTGCAAACGCGCAACGGCATGGTGCGCGTCACCGAGGCACCGGACCGCCGCGTCAGCTACGCCGAGCTCGTGGCCGGCCAGCGCACCGTGCTGCGGCTCGATCCGCAGGCGCAGCCCAAGGACCCCGCCGACTACCGCGTGGTCGGTACGCGGCAGGCGCGCGTCGACATTCCGGCCAAGCTGGCAGGCGAGCTCGTGTTCGTGCACGACATGCGCGTGCCCGGCATGCTGCATGGCCGCGTGGTGCGTCCGCCGTATGCGGGCGCGGACCATGGCGAGTTCATCGGCAACACGCTCGAGTCGGTGGACGAATCGTCGATTGCACACATCCCCGGCATACGCGCCGTGGTCGTCATCCGCGATTTCATCGGCATCGTGGCCGAACGCGAGGAGCACGCCGAGCAGGCGCTGCGCGAACTGCGCGTCGCGTGGAAGCCGTGGCCCGGCATGCCCGACCTCGGCGACCTTGCACAGGCGCTGCGCGACAACCCCTCGACGCAGCGCCTGCTGGTCGATGAAGGCGATGTGGATGGCGCGATCGCCGCGGCCGCGCAGCCGATGCACCGCACGTATGTGTGGCCGTACCAGATGCACGCGTCCATCGGCCCGTCGTGCGCGCTGGCCGAGTGGCAGCCTGATGACACCAGCGGCATGCAGCTGCGGTGCTGGGCCGGCTCGCAGAACCCGCACGTGCTGCGCGCCGATCTCGCGAAGCTCATGGACGTGGAGGACGTGCAGGTCGACGTCATCCGCATGGAAGCCGCAGGCTGCTACGGCCGCAACGGCGCCGACGACGTGGCCGCCGATGCCGCCTTGCTCGCGCGTGCCGTCGGCGCGCCGGTGCGTGTGCAGCTCACGCGCGAGCAGGAGCATGCCTGGGAGCCCAAGGGCGCCGCGCAGCTCATGGAGATCGACGGCGGCCTGATGGCCGATGGCCGCGTTGCCGCCTACGACTTCGAAACCTCCTACCCCTCGAACGGCGCACCGACGCTCGCGCTACTGCTCACGTGCACCATCGAGCCGGTGGCGCAGGCCTACGAGATGGGCGACCGCACGGCGCGCCCGCCCTACAGCTACGACAACCTGCGCGTGAAGGTCAACGACATGGCGCCGATCGTGCGCGCCTCGTGGCTGCGCGGCGTGTCGGCGCTGCCGAGTTCGTTCGCGCACGAGTCGTACATCGATGAGCTCGCCACGGCGGCGGGTGTCGATCCGGTGCAGTTCCGGCTGCGGCACCTGGACGATCCGCGCGCGATCGAGCTCGTGCAGGCGACCGCGCAGAAGGCCGGCTGGCGCATGCGCACCGGACCGCAGGAAAACGCCGATGGCGGGCTCGGGGAGGGCGGCGACGTTCTCTTCGGGCAAGGCTTCGCGTATGCGCGCTACGTCCACAGCAAGTGGCCGGGCTTCGGTGCGGCGTGGGCCGCATGGGTGGCCGATGTCGAGGTCAACCGCAAGACCGGCGAGGTGCACGTGCGCCGCGTGGTGGTGGGGCACGATGCGGGCTTGCTGGTCAACCCGGCGGGTGTCGAGCACCAGGTGCACGGCAACGTGATCCAGACCACGAGCCGGGCGCTGAAGGAGCAGGTGCAGTTCGCGCCGCAGAGTGGGTCTGGCGGTGCGCAATTGCCTGGTGTGTTGCCTTCCGGCGTGGTCGCGAGCCGCGAGTGGGGCAGCTATCCGATCATCAATTTCCGCGACGTGCCGGTGATCGAGGTGATGCACATGCCGCGGCCTGGCGAGCCTTCGCTGGGCGCGGGCGAATCGTCGTCGGTGCCGGGGACGGCGGCGATCGCGAATGCGATCTTCGATGCGACGGGGGTGAGGTTCAGATCGCCGCCGTTTACGCCGGAGACGGTGCTGGCCGCATTGAATGGGGAATTTCTCCCTCCCCCTCCGGGGGAGGGCGGGGGTGGGGGCGAGCGGCGTACGAATGGTGGCGCTGCCGTGCCCCCATCCCAGCCTTCCCCCGGGAGGGGAAGGAGCAATGCGGGAGCCATCTGGCCCAAGAAGAAGGGCGTATGGGCCACCGGCGCCGCACTCTTCATCGGCGGCCTCGGCATCATCGCCGGCCTGCTCGGCTGGCGCTCCGCCATCGCGCCCGTATCGCTCACCGCCCCCGTCTACAGCCAGTCCACCATCGACCGCGGCCGCGTGCTCGCCGCCGCCGGCGACTGCGCCGTGTGCCACACCGCGCCCGGCGGCGCACCGAATGCGGGCGGCCGCGCGATGGAGACGCCCTTCGGCACGCTCTACACCACCAACCTCACGCCCGATGCGGACACGGGCCTCGGCCGCTGGTCCTTCAGCGCCTTCCAGCGCGCGATGCGCGAAGGCGTCTCGCGCGACGGCCACTACCTGTATCCCGCGTTTCCCTACACCGCGTTCGCCAAGACCAGCGACGATGACCTGCAGGCGCTCTATGCGTACTTCATGTCGATGCCTGCTGTACGCGCGGAAACGCCGAAGTCCGAACTCAGGTTTCCGTTCAACTTGCGCCCGCTCATGGCCGGCTGGAACGCGCTGTTCCACGATCCCGCGCCGCTGCAACTCGTGCCCACGCAAAGCGCCGAGTGGAACCGGGGCGCGTACCTCGTCAACGGCCTGGGTCATTGCGGCGCATGCCACACGCCGCGCAACGCGCTGGGTGCAGAACAGGGCGGCAGCGCGTTCCTCTCGGGCGCGGTGGTCGACGGCTGGGAGGCGCCCGCACTCACGCAGTTGTCGAAGGCCGCCGCGCCGTGGGACACCGACGCGCTGTACCGCTACCTGCGAAACGGTCATTCGCCGCGCCACGGTATCGCGGGCGGACCGATGGCCGAGGTGGTGCGCGAACTCGCGCAGGTGCCCGACGACGATGTGCGCGCGATGGCCGTGTACCTCGGCTCGTTCAATCCCGCTCCGGTGGCCGAGCCGCAAGTGCTCGCGCAACAGGCCATCGACAACGCGGCGCGCACCCAAGGCCAGCTTCTCGGTCCCGCGCAGCGCATGTTCGACAGCGCTTGCGCCTCCTGCCACCACGACGGCAACGGCCCCACGCTGCTCGGCGTGAACACGCCACTGGCCCTCAACAGCAACCTCACGAGCGCGCGGCCCGACAACCTGCTGCGCACCATCCTCGACGGCGTGCGCGACCCCGCGAGCCGCGACATCGGCTTCATGCCCGCGTTCCGCGAGGCGCTCGACGACCGGCAGATCGCCGAACTCGCCGGCTACATGCGCGCGCGCTTCGCACCGCAGGAGCCCGCGTGGGCCAACCTGCCCGCCGAAGTGGCGCGCGTGCGTGCCGCGCGGCACTGACACAAAAGGAGCGGCCGGCCGCGTCGTCTTTCCGCTGCGCCGCTACGATGCAACGTAGCGCACACAAACTCACGGAGACACCACGCCATGCCGCTCGATCTTTCAGCTTCTTCCAGCCTGCCCCGCGACGCCGAACGCGCCACCCTCGTCGGCCGTCTCTGGCAACCCGGCGTGGGCCCCGTGCTGGTGGCCGTGCACGAAGGCGACCTGTACGACCTGTCGAGGCTCGCGCCGACCATGAGCGACCTGCTCGAAGGCAAGGAGGCGCCTGCCGAAGCCGTTCGCCGTGCATTGCGCAGCGCCCCGCGCATCGCCTCGCTCGACGAGGCCATCGCCAACAGCGACGAGAGCGCACGCGACACCGGCAAGCCCTGGCTGCTCGCGCCCTGCGACCTGCAGGCCATCAAGGCCAGCGGCGTCACCTTCGTCGCGAGCCTGCTCGAACGCGTGATCGAGGAGCAGGCGCGCGGTGACGCCTCGAAGGCCGAGGCCACGCGCGCGGCCATCGGCGGCGTGCTCGGCGACAACCTCGCCGACATCGTGCCGGGCTCGCCCGAGGCCATGAAGGTCAAGGACGTGCTGATCGCGCAGGGCGTGTGGTCGCAGTACCTCGAAGTCGGCATCGGCCCCGACGCCGAGATCTTCACCAAGGCCCCGGTGCTCGCTGCCGTGGGCACGGGCGCCGATGTCGGCATCCATTCGGGCTCGGTGTGGAACAACCCCGAGCCGGAGGTCGTGCTCGCCGTCAACAGCCGCGGCGAGACGCTCGGCGCCGCGCTCGGCAACGACGTCAACCTGCGCGACTTCGAAGGCCGCAGCGCACTGCTGCTCGGCAAGGCCAAGGACAACAACGCCTCGTGCGCGATCGGCCCCTTCATCCGCTTGTTCGATGCGCACTTCGGCATCGAGGACGTGCGCCGCATCACCGTCGCGCTGGAAGTGACCGGCCCCGAGGGCTTCAAGCTCGAGGGCTCGAGTTCGCTGTCGAAGATCAGCCGCGACCCGCTCGATCTCGTGGCGCAGACCGTGGGCAAGCATCACGCCTACCCTGATGGCTTCATGTTGTTTCTGGGCACGATGTTCGCGCCGACACAGGACCGTCACGGACCTGGGCAAGGATTCACCCATGTCGTGGGCGACCGCGTGCGCATTGCAGCGCCCGAACTCGGCGCTCTCGTCAATCGTGTGGTGTACGCCCATCAGGCGCCGATGTGGACATTTGGCATCAGTGCGTTGATGCGTAATCTGGGTGAACGCGGTCTGCTGAGTGTGAACATGTAGACGTTCTGTTTGAATATTAAAAGGAGTTGTACTCCTTTGTGATTCATACGGTTCGCGTTGCAGTCTGTTGCTGTTGACCGCGCCTCTGGTTCCCCTCAAGATCGCTGCTGTTTGAAAACGGCGAACAAGGGAGAAGAGGTTGTCGACGAGCGAGATCGATCTATTGCAGCTGCCTGTGGAAGGCCCCCTTTCATGTGGGGAAGACCTGGAATACGACCCCGATTTCATGGCGTTGCACCAGGCAACAACAGGTAAGCGCGAGCAGCAATTCGGCTCGACGATCATTCCCGCGGAGCCGCCCGACTGGGCACGCGTGGAGCGCATCGCGAAGCAGCTGTGCACGCGTACGCGCGACCTGCGCGTGCTGGTGCCCCTCACGCTGGCCTGGACCGAAAACCGTGGATTGCCGGGCTACGTCGACGGGCTGCAACTCGTCGATGCCGTGCTGCAGAAATTCTGGAACGACGTGCATCCACGCGTCGTCGATGGCGACTTCGAAGACCCGCTGCCGCGCATGAATGCACTGGCCGCGCTGGCCGAAGCCGAGGGGCTCGGGCGCAGCGTGCGCGATGCCCGGCTGCTCGAAGACGGCGGCGCATCGATGAGCCTGCGACAGGTCGAAGCCTTGCTCGATTCGAGCAAGACCGACCATCAGATCGATTACCCGGGCGGCATTGGTCGGCTGAGGGATGCGGCGAGGCGCGCGCACGAGAAAGCGGCGCCCCCGGTGGTGGCGTTGCGCGCGGCGCTCGACCTGCTGCAGCGCATTCGCGAGACCTGCGAGCGCGCGCTCGGCCAGAGCTGGGCGCCGGACTTCTCGCGGCTCGAACGTTCGCTGCGCACCGTGGTCCAGCTGCTGCCCGAACAGGCGCAGGGTGAGCGGGTGGAGGCCGGTGAAGCCCACTCTGGAGCCGATCCGCAGGGAGCGGGTGTTGCGGCACCGAAGGCAAGCGGCGCCGTCGCGGGCACAGCCAACGGCAGCGCGGGCCCGCGCGCGGCGCTCGTTAAAGATATTGAAATATCGACTCGCGATGATGTGCAGCTGGTGTTGGAGAAGGCCTGCCAGTACCTGGAGCGCATGGAGCCCAGTCATCCGGCGCCCATGCTGATACGAAGAGCACAGCGGCTGATGGACCTGAACTTCTTCCAGATCATCGAAGAGCTCGTGCCCGAGGGATTGCAAAAGATAGAGAGCCTTGCAGGACGTCCGCTGAACGTTGGGGGCAGCGCGGAATAACTAGGCGCAAGCCGTCGGGCGCTCCGCGGGCCGGCAGGCCACCGGGACCGCACCCACACGCATTACAGATTCAAGAGGAAGCTTATGGCAGACAACCGTGTCAGAAACAGTGGTCAGAAGTTCATCGCGCGCAACCGCGCGCCGCGTGTGCAGATCGAATACGACGTCGAGATCTACGGCAGCGAACGCAAGATCCAGCTGCCCTTCGTGATGGGCGTCATCGCCGATCTCGCGGGCAAGCAGATCGACCCGATGCCCGACCTCGGCGAGCGCGAGTTCATGGCGGTGGACATCGACAACTTCGACGAACGCATGAAGTCCATCAAGCCGCGCGTCGCCTTCCAGGTGCCCAACACGCTCACCGGCGACGGCCAGATGAACGTCGACATCACCTTCGACAGCATGGACGACTTCTCGCCCGCGCGCATCGCCCGCCAGGTCGGCGCGCTGCAACAACTGCTCGAGGCGCGCACCGAGCTGTCGAACCTGCTCTCGTACATGGACGGCAAGAACGGCGCGGAGCAGCTGATTGCGCAAGCGCTGCAGAACCCCGGGCTCCTCAAGTCGCTCGCATCGGCACCGAACCCGGCCGTGGCGAAGGCTGTGGAAGCCGCGAACGAAAAGTCCGGCGCCCCCGGCACATCTCCAGAGTAAGCGCGAGCAGCAAGGACCGCCATCATGAGCACCGCATCCAAACAGAGCGCCGCGCGCGCACCCGCCACCGTCGAAGCGCTCGAGCCGAACGAGTTCGCCGACCTGCTGCAGCGCGAGTTCAAGCCCAAGACCGACCAGGCCCGCGAGGCGGTGGAGAACGCCGTCAAGACGCTGGCCGTGCAGGCGCTGGAAAGCACCGTCACCGTCTCCAACGATGCCTATCGCACGGTGCAGGCCATCATCACCGAGATCGATCGCAAGCTCTCCGAGCAGATCAACCAGATCCTGCACCACGAGGACTTCCAGCAGCTCGAAGGCGCATGGCGCGGGCTGCACTACCTCGTGAACAACACCGAGACCGACGAGCAGCTCAAAATCCGCGTGATGTGCGCGTCCAAGCGCGAAGTGGCGCGCTCGCTCAAGCGCCACAAGGGCATCGGTTGGGACCAGAGCCCGCTGTTCAAGAAGATCTACGAGGCCGAGTACGGCCAGTTCGGCGGCGAGCCCTTCGGTGCGCTGATCGGCGACTTTCACTTCGACCACAGCCCGCCCGACGTCGAGATGCTCAGCGAAATGGCCAAGATCGCGGCCGCCGCGCACTGCCCCTTCATTGCGGGCGCCTCGCCCACGGTGATGCAGATGGACTCATGGCAGGAGCTGTCGAACCCGCGCGACCTGACCAAGATCTTCCAGAACACCGAGCACACCGCATGGCGCAGCCTGCGCGACTCGGAAGACGCGCGCTATATCGGCCTGGCGATGCCGCGCTTCCTGGCACGCCTGCCTTACGGCGCACGCACCAACCCGGTCGACGAATTCGAGTTCGAGGAAGAGACCGACTCGGCCTCGCACAACCGCTACACCTGGGCCAACTCGGCCTATGCGATGGGCGTGAACATCAACCGCTCGTTCAAGCAGTACGGCTGGTGCACGTCCATTCGCGGCGTGGAGTCGGGTGGCGCGGTGGAAAACCTGCCCACCCACACCTTCCCGACCGATGACGGCGGCGTGGACATGAAGTGCCCGACCGAGATCGCCATCAGCGACCGGCGCGAGGCCGAGCTCGCCAAGAACGGCTTCATGCCGCTGGTGCACCGCAAGAACTCCGACTTCGCGGCCTTCATCGGCGCGCAGTCGCTGCAGCTGCCGGCCGAGTACTACGACGCCGATGCCACGGCCAACGCGAACCTCGCGGCACGCCTGCCGTACCTGTTCGCCTGCTGCCGCTTCGCGCACTACCTGAAGTGCATCGTGCGGGACAAGATCGGTTCGTTCCGCGAGCGCGAGGACATGGAGCGCTGGCTCAACGACTGGATCATGAACTACGTCGACGGCAGCCCCGGCACCTCGTCGCAGGACACGAAGGCGATGAAGCCGCTGGCGGCGGCGGAAGTCCAGGTGGAAGCCATCGAGGACAACCCGGGCTACTACGCCGCCAAGTTTTTTCTCCGGCCGCACTATCAGCTCGAAGGGCTGACGGTGTCGTTGCGGCTGGTTTCGAAGCTGCCATCCAACAAGAAGGACAGCAGCTAATTCAACGGTGTCCCGGAATCGGGCATATATAACTTTGGGGGTTAATCATGGCAGTAGACATGTTCATGCGCGTCGAGGGCGCAAACGGCGAATCGAAGGATGCGAACCACAAGGAGTGGACGGATATCAAGTCGTTTGCCTGGGGAGCGACGCAGCCTGGAAACATGGTCAGCGGTGGTGGCGGGGGCGTGGGCAAGGCGAGCTTCAATGACCTGCAGGTGCTCGCTCGCATCGACAAGGCGGCACCGTCCGTCCTGAAGAACTGCGCCAGCGGCAAGCACCTGTCGAAGATCGAGGTGTCGGTCTGCAAGGCGGGGGGCTCGCAGATCGAATACACGCGCGTCACGCTCGAGGAAGTGCTGGTGACCTCGGTGCAGTACACGGCCGAACAGGGCTCCGACGCCGTGTTCGTGCAGTACGCCTTCCAGGCCGCCAAGGTGAAGCAGCAGTACTGGGAACAGACCGACAAGGGCGGCAAGGGCGCCGAGACGGTCCTGGGCTGGAACATCAAGGAAAACAGGGAATCCTGATCTCCCTTTTCCCGATGCGCGGCCGGCCCGGCGGGCCGGCCGCGACGTTTTCCCGACGGCCTTCGCGGCCGTCTTTTGCACACTGGCCTTTTTAACGTCAGCGCCGTGTGCCAGTCAGTCAGCAAGGAAGCTTCATGGGCGATGGGTTTGCAGTGCTGGGCGAACGCTCCGTGGCCGAGCACACCGAATGGGTACAGCGGCAGATCCGCGCCAGCCCCCAGAACGCCAGCCTGCGTCTTGCCCTGTGCCACTTTCTCGCGCTGCGCGGCGAATGGCAACGGGCCGAAGACCAGCTCAAGCTCGCCACCAAGCTCG
Source organism: Variovorax sp. Root411 (assembly GCF_001425205.1). Lineage (GTDB taxonomy): Bacteria > Pseudomonadota > Gammaproteobacteria > Burkholderiales > Burkholderiaceae_C > Variovorax. Next base: position 415,621 of record NZ_LMDW01000012.1, on the reverse strand, counting down.
ATCCCACTTTCACGCTTGCCAGCGTCACATGTTCGATGGCGCTCGCGGGTGAACGCCATCGCAGCGACTTCTGGTCCGGCGGGCGCGCACCGGCCATCGTCTGCGGCAACGCGGAATGGGTCGAACAGCTGATCGCCGCCGCGGCATTGCCGGCCGATCGCGCCGAGGAAGCCGCCGCCCTGCGCGAGACCGCGCGCCAGGCCGCGCCCGCCTTGCACGGCGCGCTCACCAGCGTCGACCGTTCCGATTCGCGCGCCGCGCAGGCGCTCGACGGCGAACCGGTGGAGCGCAGCGACTTCGCCTGGCTGTGCGACGGCGACGTGCGCATCGGCCCCGTGCTGGAGCTGCTCACGCCTTCGGGCTATGCATGGCTGCCCCTGCCCGAGGTGCGCCGCATCAAGTTCTCGCGCCCGCAGCACCTGGTCGACCTGCTGTGGGCTCCCGCCGAGCTCGAACTGCACGACGGCCGCGCGCTCAACGGCCTGGTGCCGGTGCGCTACCCGGGCTCGCTCGAAGGGCTCGACGACGAGACCACGCTGGGCCGCCGCACCGACTGGCTGCCGCTGGCCGGCGAAGAACAGTACGCGGGCCTCGGCCAGCGCACGCTGATCAGCGAAGCCGGCGACCACTCGCTGCTCGACCTGCGGCTCATCGAGTTCGCGCGGGAGGCCACCGACGCATGAGCGCCATGATGGACACCGACGGCGACCAGCAGGAAAGCGTTGCACGCGACCGCCTGCAGCCGGTGCTGCTCGACCGCCTCACCGACAAGACACCGCAGACCCGGCAGGAGCGCGCGGGCGCCTTCCTCATGAGCGGCAGGCTGCTGCGCGACTCGGTGCTGCGCGACCTGCAGTGGCTGCTCAACACCACCAACTTCGGTGCGGACCACAACATCAACACCATGCCGCGCGCGCGCCGCTCGGTGCTGAACTTCGGCGTGCGCGGCTGGGCCGGCGGCCGCATGTCGGAGGTCGACTTCGCCGACGTCGAAGCGGCCATCCGCTCGGCCATCATCGACTTCGAGCCGCGCATCATGAAGGACAGCATCGACGTGCGCTGCGTGACCGATGCCACCGACCTCGAACACCACAACCTGCTCGCGCTGGAGATCCGCGGCACGTTGTGGTCGGTGCCGTACCCGATCGAATTCATCCTGCGCTCGGAGCTCGACCTCGAAAGCGGCCACATGGTGCTGCGGCCAACGGGGGGGCTTTGATGCTGGTGTTCTCTTTTCGTGAAACACCGAGGAACCGGCTTTGCCGGGCCTCAGGTGTTGCCCCCTGCAAGGGGGTTGGCGAAGCGACACGAAGTGCGCGAAGCCTGGGGGTGAGCCAATAATGGACGCCCGGCTTCTCGACTACTACAACCGCGAACTCACCTACATGCACGAGCTCGGTGCCGAGTTCGCGCAGCGCTACCCGAAGATCGCCGGGCGCCTCGGCATGCGCGGCATCGAGGTCAGCGACCCGTACGTGGAGCGCCTGCTCGAAGGCTTCAGCTTTCTCACGGCGCGCATCCAGCTCAAGATGGACGCGGAATTTCCGCGCTTCTCGCAGCGGCTGCTCGAGGTGGTGTACCCCAACTTCCTCGCGCCGCTGCCCGCGATGGCCGTGGTGCAGATCGACGGCAACCTCAACGAAGGTTCGCTGAAGGCCGGCTACGAGCTGCCGCGCCACACCATCCTGCGCGGGCGCATGATCAAGGGCGAACAGACGGCGTGCGAGTTCCGCACCGGCCATGCCGTCACGCTGTGGCCCATCCAGATCGCCGAGGCCGGCATCGGCCCCGTGCCGGCGGAGATCGCGCATGCCATGCCGATGGTTGCGCGGCAGGCGAAGAGCGCCATCACCATCAAGCTCGAAGCGGTGGGCGGCGCGCGCTTTGCCGACATGCCGCTCGATCGGCTCGAATTCTTTCTCTCGGGCGCGGAGCTGCATGCGCTGCGCGTGCTCGAACTCGTGGCGCACCACAGCGTCGGCGTGGTGTGTCGCAGCGGGCGGGGCAGCACCGCCCGCATCGTGCCGCTCGGCGACGAGGCCATCAGGCACGAGGGGTTCGATCCCGACCAGGCGCTGCTGCCCTACGACGCGCGCTCGTTCCAGGGCTACCGGCTGCTGCACGAGTACTTCGCGTTTCCCGACCGCTACCTGTTCTTCAGCGTGAACAAGCTGCGCGCGGCGGCCTCGGCCATGGGCGGCAGCACGCTGGAGATCGTGATCCTGCTCGACCGCGCCGACGCCGACCTCGAACGGCTGGTCGATGTCAAGCACTTCTCGCTGTTCTGCACGCCCATCATCAACCTCGTGCCGCGCCGCAGCGACCGCATTCCGGTGGGGCCGGGGCAGCACGAGCACCATGCGGTGATCGACCGCACGCGCCCGCGCGACTTCGAGATATTCACCGTCGAGCGCGTCACCGGCCACATGGCCAACGGCTCCGAAGAGCGCGAGTTCCGCCCCTTCCTCGGCTCGTTCGCGGCGGACGACGGCGACTTCGGTGCCTACTTCTCGCTGCGCCGCGAACCGCGCCTGGTGTCCGACCGCGCACGCGCGCAGGGCACGCGCACCAGCTACACCGGCAGCGAGGTCTATGTCTCGCTGGTGGACCAGCACGACGCGCCCTTTCCGCACAGCCTGCGCCACATCACGCTCGATGCGCTGTGCACCAACCGCGACCTGCCGCTGCTGCTGCCGACCGGGCTCGAATCGGACTTCACGCTGCGCGTGTCGGCGCCGGTGCGCTCCATCCGCATCCTGCGCGGGCCCTCGCGCCCGTACCCCGCATTGGCCGAGGGCGCGCTGACGTGGCGCCTCATCAGCCACCTGGGGCTCAACTACCTGAGCCTCACCGACGTCGATGCGACGCAGGGCGCGGCCGCGCTGCGCGAGATGCTCGACCTGTACGGCAACCTCGCCGACCCCTCTGTGCGCCGCCAGATCCAGGGCGTGCGCTCGATGGCGCTGGCGCCGGTGTTCCGCCGCCTGCCCGAGCCGGGCCCCATCGTGTTCGGGCGCGGCGTGGAGGTGGCACTCAAGATCGACGAGGTCGCGTTCTCCGGCGCGAGCCCTTATCTCTTCGGCGCCGTGCTGGAGCAGTTCTTCAGCCGGCACGTGTCGCTCAATGCGTTCACCGAGTTCGCGTTGTCCAGCCTGCAGCGCGGCGAGATCGCGCGCTGGACTCCGCGCGTGGGACGTCGGCCTGCCGTATGAGCGAAACCGGCCTCACTGACGGAATGCAGCAGGACGCGCCGGCCGCCAGCGAAGGCGAGGTGGTGCTCGATACGGACGAGATTCGACAACACGACGTCGCGCCGCCCTTGCCCGGCACGGCGCCACGGCGCGGCGTGCCCGAGGTCGACCCGGTGCTCTGGGCCAGGCTGTTGGAGCAGCCCTTCGAGCACGACCTGTTCATGCTGCTGCGCCGCCTCGATGCGCAGGGCGACCATCCGCTGCTGGGCCGCGCGCCGCGTCCGCTCGACGAGCCGCTGCGCCTTGGGCAGGAGCCCTCGATGGCTTTCGCGCCGTCGAACGTGTCGGGCGTCGATGTCGACAGCGACGGACCGCCGCGCATCTCGATCTACGGCTTCGGCCTGTTCGGCCCCAACGGCCCGCTGCCGCTGCACCTGACCGAGTACGCGCGCGAGCGCAAGCGGCATCACGCCGACGACACCCTCAGCGCGTTCGCCGACCTGTTCCATCACCGGCTGATCCTGCTGTTCTACCGGGCCTGGGCCGATGCGCAGTCGGTCAACAGCCTGGACCGCCCCGACGGCCACCGCTTCATCGACTACGTGTCCAGCCTCATGAACATGGGGCAGCCCGGCCTCAAGGAGCGCGACCGCATCGCCGACCATGCGCGCACCTTCATGGCGGGGCACCTCGTGCGCCAGACGCGCAATCCCGAGGGCCTGATCCAGATCCTCAAGCTCTACTTCGACGTGCCCGTGCGCGTCGAAGAATTCGTGAGCGACTGGGTGATGCTCGACGAGCACCAGGTCAGCCGGATCGGCCTTTCCGGCCGCAACCAGCGGCTCGGCAGCGGCGCCACCATCGGCCTGGCCGTGCGCGACGCGCAGAGCAAATTCCGCCTCGAACTCGGGCCGCTCTCGCAGGAAGAGTTCCGCGAGTTCCTGCCCGGCAGCAAGCGGCTGCAGCAGGTGGTCGACTGGGTGCGCCAGTACGTCGGCATCGAGTTCGCGTGGGATCTGCGGCTCGTCCTGAAGAAGCAGGACGCGCACGGCGTGCGGCTCAGCAGCAACCAGCGCCTTGGCTGGGGCAGCTGGCTCGGCACGCGCATGTCGGACACCGACGCGGGCGACATGGTGTTCCCGCCCGAAGCATTGTTCTCCCGTTCCGCTCCTTCTCCCATGGGTTTATGACCGACATCCGCCGCGTCTCTCTTTTCTCCAAGCTCAACCCGATGCTCTACAAGGCATTGGAAACCGCCACCGCCTTTGCCAAGCTGCGCGGCAACGCCTACGTCGAGCTGGTGCACTGGCTGCACCAGATCCTGCAGCTGCAGGACAGCGACATGCTGCGCATCGTCAAACGCGCGGGGCTGAACCTCGATGCGGTCGAACAAGACCTGGTGCGCGCGCTCGACCGGCTGCCGCATGGCGCTACGTCGATCAGCGACATCTCCGAGCACGTCGACAACGCCGTCGAGCGCGCGTGGGTTTATGCGAGCCTGCGCTTCGAGGCCACCTCCATCCGCGGTGCGTACCTGCTCGCGGGCATCATCAAGACGCCAGGGCTGCGGCAGGTGCTCTCGGGCATCTCGCGCGAATTCGACAAGATCGTGCCTGACGTGCTGGTGGCGCAGCTCGCCGCGTGGACCGAGGGATCGCCCGAGGACGACTTCGACGCTGCACCGAGTGCAGGCGCGGCAGGCGGCGCACCCGCGGTGGCGCACCACCAGGGCGATGGCCCCGCGGCAGGCGGATCCGCACTCGCCAAGTACGCGAGCGACCTCACCGCCAAGGCACGCGCGGGTGAACTCGATCCGGTCTACGGCCGCGACGACGAGATCCGCCAGATCATCGACATCCTGATGCGCCGCCGGCAGAACAATCCGCTGCTCACCGGCGAGGCCGGCGTTGGCAAGACGGCCGTGGTCGAAGGCCTGGCCTCGCGCCTCGCCGCGGGCGACGTGCCGCCATCGCTCAAGGACGTGTCGCTGTGGGTGCTCGACCCGACGCTGCTGCAGGCCGGCGCGGGCGTGAAGGGCGAATTCGAGCAGCGGCTGCGCCAGGTGATCGACGAGGTCGAGAAGAGTCCCAAGCCCATCGTGCTGTTCGTCGACGAGGTGCACACGCTGGTCGGCGCCGGTGGCACGGCCGGCACCGGCGACGCGGCCAACCTGCTCAAGCCGGCGCTCGCGCGCGGCCGGCTGCGCACCATTGGCGCGACCACCTGGTCGGAGTACAAGAAGTACATCGAGAAAGACCCGGCGCTCACGCGGCGCTTCCAGACCATCCAGGTGCACGAGCCCACCGAGCCCAAGGCGGTGATCATGCTGCGCGGCATCTCGGCCGAATTGGAGAAGCACCACGGCGTGCTTATTCTCGACGCGGCGCTCGAAGCGGCCGTGAGCCTGTCGCACCGCTACATCCCCGCGCGGCAGCTGCCCGACAAAGCCGTGAGCCTGCTCGACACGGCGTGCGCGCGCGTGGCGCTGAGCCAGCATGCGCTGCCCGCCGCCATCGAAGACCTGCAGCGGCGCATCGAGGTGCTGGGCATCGAGTCGGGCATCGCGGGGCGCGAGGCGGCCATCGGTGTCGGTGAGCACCAGCGCGTGGAAGACATCGCGGCCCAGGCGGCGGCTGCACAGGCCGAACTCGACCTGTTGGAGCAGCGGCGCGTGGAAGAAAGCGCGCTGGTCGAGCGCATCGTGGCGCTGCGCAAGCAGCTGTCGCCGGCGGCAGTGCCGCAAGTGCAGGCCGAAGCGGAAGAAGACGGCAAATCACCTGTCGATACGCCACCCGCCGAGCCCGAGCGGAGCCCGCAGGAAATCCGCGCCGAGCTCAACGAAGCACAGGACAAGCTCGTGCAGCTGCAGGGCGAATCGCCGCTGATCCTCGCGGCCGTCGATGCGCAGGCCATCGCCACCGTGGTGGCCGACTGGACCGGCATTCCCATCGGCCGCATGGTGCGCGACGACGCGCAGTCGGTGCTCAGGCTCGGCGAGATTCTCTCGGCCCGCGTGGTCGCGCAGCCCGATGCGCTGGAGACCATCTCGCGCCGTATCCGCACCGCGCGTGCACGGCTCGACAACCCCAACAAGCCCGTCGGCGTGTTCCTTCTGTGCGGCCCCTCGGGCGTGGGCAAGACCGAGACCGCGCTGGCGCTGTCGGAGGCGCTGTACGGCGGCGAGCAGAACCTCGTCACCATCAACATGAGCGAGTTCCAGGAGTCGCACACCGTCTCCACGCTCAAGGGCGCGCCGCCGGGCTACGTGGGCTATGGCGAAGGCGGCGTGCTCACCGAGGCCGTGCGCCGCCGACCCTACAGCGTGGTGCTGCTCGACGAGATCGAGAAGGCGCACACCGACGTGCACGAAATCTTCTTCCAGGTCTTCGACAAGGGCTGGATGGAAGACGGCGAAGGCCGCCACATCGACTTCCGCAACACCGTGATCATCATGACCTCGAACGTCGGCACCGACCTGGTCATGCAGCTGTGCGAAGACCCGACCCTGCGCCCCGACCCCGAGCCGCTGGCCACCGCGCTGCGCGAGCCGCTGCTCAAGGTGTTCGCGCCGGCGCTGCTCGGTCGGCTGGTTGTAGTGCCTTATTACCCGTTGCACGCCGAGGCATTGCATCGCATCATTCGCCTTCAGCTCGATCGCATTGCCGCCCGCCTCGAAGCGAACCACGGCATTGCCCTGCATTACGACGACAGCGCCGTCGAACTGGTGGCGCGCCGTTGCACGGCCATCGAGTCGGGCGGCCGGATGATCGATGCGATCCTGACCCACACCATTCTTCCGCGGCTGAGCGAAGAGGTCATTGGTGCGACGGTCAGCGCGCGCAAGCTCGCAGAGGTGCGGCTTGGCGCGGCGAACGACGACTTTCACTACGAATTTTCTGAACGCTGAGCGAAGAAAGGGAGCAAGCCATGGCCAATCGAATTGTCAAAGTCCACACGCCCCTGGCGGAAGACCAGCTGATGTTCCGTTCGATGCATGGCGCCGAGGGGCTGTCGCAGCTGTTCGAGTTCGAGGTGGACCTGTTGAGCCCGAGCATGTCGCTCGACATGAAGTCGGTGCTGGGCAAGCCGCTCTCGCTTGAAATACTCACGGCCGGAGAACCGCGTTTTCTCAACGGGCAGATCGTGCGGTTCACCATGATCGGCAGGGAGAGCAGCACGTCGCGCTACGTGGTGTACCGCGCCACCGTGCGGCCCTGGCTCTGGTACCTGACACGCACCAGCGACTGCAAGATCTTCCAGAACAAGTCGGTCGTCGACATCCTCGATGAAGTGTTTGCCGACTACAACTTCGCGGTCGAGAAGAAGCTCAGCGGAACCTACCGCCAGTGGGAGTACTGCGTGCAGTACCAGGAGACCGACTTCGCCTTTGTAAGCCGGCTGATGGAGCATGAGGGCATCTACTACTACTTCAGGCACGAGAAGAACCAGCACACGCTGGTGCTCGCGGACGACATCGGCGCGCACGACACCCTGCCGGGCTATCCCAAGATCAGCTATCTTGCGGCCGACCGCAACCCCGATCCCTTCCAGGAAGTGATCGACCAATGGCAGGTGACCGAGGAAATCCGCCCCGGCACCTACGTGGTGGACGACTACGACTTCAAGAAGTCGAAGGCCGACCTGATGGGCATGCGCAGCCAGCCGCGCGGCAATCCCCACGATACCTATGAGATCTACGAATGGCTCGGCGGCTTCAGCGAGGCCGAACAGGGTGAGCACTACTCGCGCGTCAGGCTCGAAGAGGCACAGTCGCAGGCCGAGCGGGACATCGGCCACAGCAGCGTGCGCGGAATGGCGCCGGGCTACCGCTTCACGATGCAGAACTGCCCGCGGCAGGACGACAACCGCGAATACCTGATCGTGTCCGTGTCGTATGCGCTGCGCGAAGGCGGCTACGAGAGCGGCGCCGCCGACAGCCAGTACAGCTTCAGCTTTGCGGTGCAGCCGACTTCGTACCCGTTCCGCCCGCCGCGCGTGACGCCGATGACCCGCACCAACGGACCGCAGACTGCCACCGTGGTGGGCAAGGCCGGCCAGGAGTATTGGGTCGACCAATACGGCCGCGTGAAGGTGCAGTTTCGCTGGGACCGCTACGGCAAGAGCGACGAGAACAGCTCCTGCTGGGTGCGCGTTTCCAGCGCCTGGGCCGGCTCGAACTACGGCGCGGTGAATCATCCGCGCAAGGGGCAGGAAGTGATCGTCGATTTCATCGGCGGGCACCCCGACCGGCCGATCATCATCGGCCGCGTCTACAACTCGGACCAGATGCCGCCGCTCGAGCTGCCTGCGAAGGTCACGGTGAGCGGCTTCGTGAGCCGCAGCCAGGACGGGACGCCCGCGAATGCCAACGAGTTCATCCTGGACGACGCGCCGGGCAGCGAGCTTGTCCGGATTCATGCCGAGAAGGATTTTGAAATCGATGTTGAAGCGGACGAGCGCGACACCATCGGCGGTGATCGCACGACCACGATCACCGGAAACGAGACGCTGACCGTCGGGAAGGCGCGCACCACGACCGTCAAAGCGGGCCTCGACCATGCGATGTACCAGACCGGCTCGAAGCTCGAAGTGTCGGGTGGGTTGACCGAGCATTTCTTCAACAACAGAATCGAGATCACGACCAAGTCCGGTTCAAAGGAAACTGTCGAAACCGGAACGTCGGAAGTCGTCGTGACGGCCGGGCAACGGCACGAGACTTTCAAGAGCGGATTCCTGGTCGAGGTCGAAGGCGGCATGGAGGAGAAGGTCAAGGGCGAGTCCAAGCTCACGGCGGAGGATTCGCTGCGCACGGAAAGATACAAGTCTGGCTGGGATCGGAAGGTCACCGGCACAGGGGTTGACCACATCACATCGACACTTACCGAAACCATCGATGGCACGCACACGTCGACCGTGACGGGTGGCGACTACGTGGGCAAGGCGAAGAGCGTGTACATCGAATCGACGTCGGGCAACGTGGAAATCACGGCCAAGGGCGACGTCATCATCGAGGGCGAGCACGTCAAGCGCATCAATCGGGCAAGTATCTGGGACTCGGCGCCGACGCGGTTCACAAGCTCGGGCCTGAACGTCGGGGCCAACATCGCGCTCACCAGCAGCTCGGCTATCGCCAATTTCAACAACGGGATCCAGATATCGACCAATGGCGTCAAGGGCGAACTGTTCGGTATCGGCTATGCCTTCGGCCTGTACACGACCACGCAAACGATCGCTCATACAGGCAACGCCGGCTATGACGTCAACATGGGCGGCGTGCTGTTGTACTTCAAGATGCTGACGGGTCTTGCCTGATGGCGTTTCGCGCGGCTTACCCTCTTGCCGGATGATGGCCATGGCCTCGAGCAATTTCTGGTACCTCCTCATTCCGTTGGCCGGGTTGGTCGTGGTGGTGTCGGGCGCGTTTGGCGTCATGAAGCTGCAAAAGGCTTCGAATGCCAAGGCAGCGGGCGCCGATCGAGCTGCGCACGTGTTGCGTGTCGGATTGCCAACGACCGCCAAGGTGCTGGCCAGCACCGATACCAGGACACGCATCGACCGCATCTACATACTCACCCGCCTGCGCTTGCATGTCGACGCTGCGGGAGGCGTACCGGATTTCGAGACAGAACTCACGGTGCCCCTGTCGCCCGTCAAGATGCCGCAATTCGCACCGGGCCGCACGGTGCAAATCAAGGTAGACCCGGCCACGCGAGAAATCGCCATCGACGAGCCGAGGCTATGAAGATCCCGGATATCCTGCCCGCCGCCGAGCCCTCGCCAACGAGCCGCAGCGCTTCATGAAAACGGTCAAGCCCTTTCGTCTCAGCACATTGACGCGCCCCTACCGCTGGCAGGGGCGCGACATGCTGGGCGTTTCGGTGCTCGGGTTGGTCAGCCTGGAAGCGCAACCGATGCTGCTGCCCGAGCAGGAGCTCTGGCAGTTGGCTGCTGAAGAGATCGGGCCCGGCAATGTACTGGATCTCGGGGTTCCGAAGCTGGTACCCGAAATGCTCGTGAGCGGCCGTGCCTACACCGCCCACCAGCAGGACAAGACAATCTGCGCCGTCAAGGTTCGGCTTGCCGAAAGAGAGAAGGCGCTGACCGTGTCCGGCGACCGTTTCTGGCTCGATGGCCGGGCCACCGCGCCGCAGCCGTTCGACAGCATGCGAATCGACTGGGCGCATGCGTACGGCGGCCCCGACCTTGCCGAGAACCCTCAGGGAATGGGGCGGGTGGACGAGATGGTCAACGGGGTGGCCGTGCGGCGTGTGCCCAACGTGGAAGCGCCGGATGCGCGCATGGCCTCTCGCGGGCAGCACGTCCGTCCCGCCAGTATGGGCGCGATTCCGCCGGACTGGCCGCAGCGCATGCGGCTGCTGGGCACCGCATACGGCCCGCAGTGGCTGCAGGAACAGTACCCTGGCTTCGCCGACGACATGGACTGGCGATTCTTCAATGCCGCGCCATCCGACCAGCGTTGGCCTGATGCAGGCGAACTGCCGGCGGGGGCCAGCTACGAGATTTGGAACATGCATCCGACCGAGCCCGTGCTGCGTGGCGTCTTGCCGCGCTGGCGGGCACGATGCTTCGCGAGTTGGCACAAGGATGGCGGCGAGCTTCAGGAAGCGATGTTGCGCCTGACCACTGCATGGTTGTTCCCCCACGTGCGACGCGCCATTCTGATCTGGCACGGAAGCTTCGCGATCACTGAAGACGACGCGGCGGACATGAAGCATCTCATGCCGGCTCTCGAACTGGAGACGGAGTCGCGGCCTCTCTCGCATTACGAATCGGTGCTGCGGCTGCGCCTGGACCCCGAAACTGCGATTCACGCGGTGCGCGACAGTGACCTCGTACCCAAGGCTGTCATGGGTGCATGGGCGGCAGACCAGATGCCCGATGTGTCGAGTCGCCCGATGGTTCGCAATCAGCGGGCCGGTCAGCTCCGTGACTACGAGATGCGGCGCGCGAGGCTGGAAAGCGAAGGGCTCGATCCTGCGAAGTTTCTGCCAACGCCCGTGCTGCTCGAGGGCACGCTGCAACTGGAGGATTTGCCGGAATACAGCGCGCGGGCGGAACAGAAGATTTCACAGGCCCGCGACGAGCTCAAGGCCCGCAGCGAAAAGGCGATGGCGGAATTGGGCGTCGAAGTCCCCGATCCCACCGAAGCGACAGGGCGTCGCCGCTTTGATCCCGACCAGATGATCGAGGAGTTGGCCCGGATCGAAGAGTTCGGGCGGCAGGGCCGGCTCGAGGGCGTCGAGGAGGCGGCGCAGGCACGCGAGCGCATGGTCTCGCAGATTCGCCAGGGGCATCTCTATACGGCCCATCTGCTCGATCCGGCCCCCGCGATGACCACTTTCCGCGCTGCCAAGCTGCGCCGGCGCCTGGGTGCCGCCGAGCCGGGGCAGCGCCGGTTCGCAGGTGCGAATCTCGTGGGTGCCGATTTATCGAACATGGATTTGAGCGGTGCCGATTTTTCGGGTGCGAATCTCGAGGACGCCAACCTCGCCGGTGCACGCCTGGATGGATGTGACTTCACACGGGCCGTGCTCGCGCGCGCCCGGCTGGAGCGTGCGACGCTCACCTCCGCGCGGCTCGATCACGCGAATCTCGGTGGCGCGCAATGCGACGGCGCGAACTTCGGCGGCGCCAGCTTGCGCCATGCGAACTGCCACAAGACGGTCTTTCGCGTCTGCGTGCTGACCGATGTGGAGTTCGAGGCAACGAACACCCATGAAAGCGTCTGGCAGCAATGCGACTTGCGGCGCTCTCGGTGGCAGCAGGTCGCAATGATGAAGATGACGCTGGAAGATGTCTCTTTCGACGGAGCGCAATTCCGGCAGATGGGGTGGATCGAATGCACGCTGAAAGGCGTGTCCTTCGCGCATGCTGCCATGACCAGTTGCGGCTTTGTTGCAATCAGCGGCTCGGAGGGGATCGATTTCACGGGCGCCACGTTCGCCGCTTGCAGTTTCTCGAGCGACAGCATGTTGGCCGGTGCGGTGTTTCGCGATGCGGCGTTCAAGCACTGCGGCCTGCGCGGCGTGGCACTGACGGGTGCGGACCTGAGTGGCGCGCGGCTCGAGGGGTGCGATTTTTCCGGTTGTGATCTGCGTCGTGCGCGGCTCGATCGGCTGAACGGCGGTGAAAGCCTCTTTGTGCGTGCCGACTTCTCGGGAGCCTCGCTGGTCGACGCGAACTTCATCGATGCCAACCTTTCCAAGGCGGATTTGCGGATGACGGATTTTCACAACGCAAATCTGTTCCGCGCAGACGTGTCGCAAGCCACCATCGACGGTTCGACGCGGCTGGACAGTGCCTATACCCACAACGCCAAGGTGTGGCCTGCCCGCCGCGCCCAGACGACTCGATGACGCGTGACGAACTGCTGGACAACATTCACCATGGTGTGGCTGTGACCGATCTGGATTGCAAAGGCTGGGACCTGCGTAGACTCGACCTTTCGGGGGCGATGTTCGAACGCGTGGATTTCAGCGGCGCACAGCTCGCAGGTTGCAGCCTGGAAGACAGTACCCTGTCCAATTGCGTGTTCGTGTGCAGCGATCTGAGCCATGCGCGGCTCAAGGACGCACGCTTCTTTCGAAGCCGTCTGGAGGCGGCGCATCTCGATCACGCGTTCGTGCAGGATGCCTCGTTCATGGAGTCGGTGCTTGACGATGCCGTGTTCGAAGGTGCTTGCCTGGAGCGGGTGGCTTTCTTCAAATGCCGGATGTTCCGAATGAATCTGCGCACCCGCCAGTGCGATCGCGTCACGGTGGGCGAATCTCAGGTGGATCGGCTGGACTGCACCGGGGCTTCGTTGACATTCGCGACCTTCTTCCGGATGGATCTTCGCCAGGTGGAGTTGAGTGGTGCGCGGTGCGAGAGCACGACGTTCATGGAGTGCGATCTCACTGGCCAGCGTCTCGCGGCGCAGGAGTTCGTGCTCTGCCAGTTCACCGACAGCCGCATGGATGGCGTTGACTTCAGTGGCGCGGTGCTGACCCAGAGCAATTTCAAGGGCGCACAACTCCGCAAGGCGAACTTCTCTGGTGCCGATGCGTGTCACACCCTTTTTCCTGAAGCCGACATGAGCGATTCGAACTGCAGCGGCGGGCGCTTCGATCAGTCTATCTGGGCCGACGCACGAATCGAACGCGTCGACTTCAGTGAAGCTCGGCTGCCGCTGAGTGTCTTTCATCGCGCACTCTGTACCGGCGCGAGTTTCCATGGCGCCGAGCTGCAGGACGCCGACTTTTCCCATGCGGAACTCGTGGACGTCGACATGCGCGGCGCACACTTTCTTCGCACTCGCTTCCACCGTGCGATACAGCAGGGGGCTCGATTCTCTGGACGCGGCGGCATCATCGAGAACGATCCGGATCTCTTCAAAGCCCAAGCATGGAGCAATACCCATTGAAGCGCCGCCTTGTGTTTGCGAACCCACACCGAGAAGGAAATAGATCATGAACGTCGTTTCACTGCGTGCAGCCTTGAATGAACCGACCCCGGTCCATTTCATGGGGCGGCTTTCCATGCTGATGCCGGACGGGTTGATTGCCGTCGAAGACGAACAGGGTTCGGTGCGGCTGTGCCGTCGCGCTGCGAGCTGTCTGCTGAGGCCTGCTGTGGGAGACCTTGTGCTGGTGTCGGGGCCGGACAGCACCAGAGCCTATTTGATTGCGGTGATCGAGCAGGCCGATGGAGCCGTAAGCCACATCGACTCAGCTGGGGAGTTGAAGCTGGGTGGGCAAGCTGGCGTGTCCATCGAGAGCGCGGGGGACGTCCGCATCCAGAGCGACGCCACGCTGGAAATGAAGAGTCGTCAATGGAGCATGCGAGCCGGCCAAGGGCTGTGCCACATCGATGAGATGCGTTATACGAGCCACGCGGTCGATGCGACGGTGGGGCGTTTTCGTCTCGTCGGGAAGGTGTTCGAAGTAGTGGTCGATCGCATCGTCCAGATGGCACGAAATGCGCTGCGGCTGGTGGACGAGATCGACCAGGTTCGCGTAGGTCATCTGGACTGCAAGGCAACCGAAACCGTACGGATTCATGGAAACCACACCGTGGTAACCGGCAAGGACCTTGTCAAGGTCGATGCCGCGCAGATCCACATGGGCTAACAGGGAGTTCAAGCGATGTTTGCCAATTGCCAGCTTATGGGAATGGACCTGGCCTTTCCGGATGTGTGCAGGACACCCGTTCCCATTCCGTTTCCGAACATGGCCCTGGGCCCCATGGCGATACCCAACGCCTGGAACATCCTGTTCATGGGAATGCCGGCCCACAACATGGCGACCACCACGCCCATCACCTTGGGCGATCAGCCTGGAGCGTTGGGAGGGGTGGTGTCACAGACCTTCATGCAGCAGTCGCGTCACATCACCGGTGCGTTCACCGTGCTCCTCAAGGGGACGCCCGCGACACGCGTGACAAGCATCACGGTGCAAAACCGCTGCAACATGGTCGGCATGCGGGTTGTGCCGAGCCAGTTCAAGGTACTGATTCTCGCGCCCTGATCATTCACCCTAGGCAGCAGCGCGAGGCGGCTGCGCCGTCCCCGTCAGCGTCACCTGCTGCGGAAACCCCACCCACACCGCCAGCGCCGAGTAGTTGTCGCGCGACTCGTCGGCCTTGGCCTCGGCCGCGCGGCGCAGCAGCGCGAGCCACTCTTCAGCGCTGTCGGCCAGCTGCAATGAACGCTCCATCACCTGCTGTGAAATGAGCTGCCACAAGCCGTCGGTGCACAGCAAAAACGCATCGCCGTCGGCCAGCCGCTGCGGCGTCGACACGGTGGTTTCCACTGCGGCCCTGGCGCCGAGCGCGCGGTACAGCAGGTTGGTCTTGACCAGCCGCTCACCGCCATTGGTACCGTTGCCCAGTGCCGCTTCGCCCGAGCGCTCCGACAGGCTGTGGTCTTCGGTGCGCTGCATCAGCGCGCCGCGGCGGAACCAGTAGAGACGGCTGTCGCCCACGTGGGCCCAGCAGGCCTGGCCGCTGGTGCGGTCTACGAACAGAGAGACGATGGTCGCGCTCATCCTGCTCTGGTCGGCGAGCTCCCGCTGCTTGGCAAGGATGGCGTCGTTGGCTGCCTTCACGGCGTGCTGGATGTCCTCTTGCTCCACCGATGGGTTGCGCACGAAGGTGTTGAGCGCGGTGTCGACCGCAATGCGTGCGGCCAGCTCGCCGCCCGCGTTGCCGCCCACGCCGTCGCTGACGACGAAGCAGGCGCTGTATTCGTCGAGGTGGTAGCCGATGGCGTCCTGGTTGCCGCTGCGCTCGCCGACGCAGGAGAACTGCGAGGTCGATATCGGCACCGCGAAAGCGCGGGTGAGTTCAAGCACGGCGCGCCTCCTTCAATCTTTCCATTTCCTTGTCGTAGGCCTGCTGGAAGGCCCGGCCGAAGACGGCCTGGAAGTCGTCCTCGACGGCCGCGGTGGTCTCGGTGTGCAGCTGCTGCAGTTCGCGCCACAGGCGCGCCTCGCGGCCACCGGGCAGCAGCTTCTCGCCCAGGCCTCCGTCGTGTGGCGTGGCGCTGTTCAGTGCCGCGGGATCGAAGCGCTTCAACAGCGTGAGCAGCGCGGCGCGCATGCCGGCCACCATGCCGAGTTGGTGCGACTGCAGGTCGCCGAGCGCATCGTGCACGGCCGCTTCAGGCGGCAGGAAGCCGGGCATGCGCGCGCCGAACATCTGCATCAGCACGGCACGGCCGTTGGGCAGGATCTTGAACGGGTTGTTCTCCTCGTCCACGATCATCGTGATCTCGGCGCGCACCTCGCGCTTGAGCATGGCGCGCGAGGACAGCAGGTCGATGGTGCCGTCGGTGAAGGCCCGCATGATGCGGCCCAGGCGCTGCATGGCCTCGATGTCGAGCGGCTGCTGGCCGGTGACCTCGGGCACGCCGGCGCCTTCGAGGAAAGCCTTGAAGAGGGCTTCCGACGAGGAAGACGGGGCTGCGGGTTGTTGCGCCGCAGGTTGCTGCGTTGCTGCCGCGACAGCGGGTTCCGCGACCACGGCAGCCATCGGTGTTGCCACGACAGGCGGTGGCGGTGCCTCCACCTTCACCGGCTCGGCAACAGGCGCTGGTGCGGATACCGGCACCGGCATCGCCATCGGATTCGGCGGACGAAACTGCGCCGCCACTTCGTGCGCATGGTTCGACTGGCTGTACCCCTGCACCGCCGGCCTGTTGTTCTGCAGCAGGTCGAGCGCGGGGTGCGCGTCGCCCGGCAGCAGCGGATCGGTGTGCGCCAGCGTGGTGGGGCGCGGGTCGGTCAGCGGCGAGTGCGCGCTTTCGTCGGCCGCGAAGAAAGAGAGCGGATCGACACCACGCTTGAGCGCCATGTCCGACATGTCGTTGGCCGCATCCGGGTTCAGTTCCGCAAGCGGATCGACCGGGTTGCGGCGCGCCTGCGACGGCAGCTCGAAGGGCTCGTGCGCCATCGGGTCGGGCATCGGCGCGGGCGTGCTGTCGGCGCGGCGCGGTGCGTTGGCAAGGATGGCGTCCCAGTCCGCAGCGGAAGGGATCTGCGGCGAGGCGAGGCCCGGACTTGTTTTTGGCGGGGGCGGTGGTGGCGGCGGTGCCGATGGCTGCAGGGGCGCTGCGAAAGATTCGCTGGGCGCCGGCGCCGCCACGGGTGCTGGAGCCGGAGGAGGCGCCTGCCGCGGCGGCGGTGGCATCGCCACCGTGGGCTGCGTATCGCCGATGGGCAGCGCGCCTTCGCCGAACAGATCGGCGAACACGTCGGATGCGCCGGAGGACGGCAGCAACGCATCGACGGGGCTCGCCGACACGGGCGCGGCCATCGGTGCTGCGATCGAAAGCGGCTGCAACGGCTGCACCGGTGCCGCAGCCGTCACGGGCGGCGCCACGGGCGGTGCACGCAGCGGGCTCGCAGCCTCCAGCACATAGCTGCCGATTGCCACGCGGTCGCCATCGGCCACGCGCGCCTCCTGCTCATGCGCGAGCGAGCGTCCGTTCACGCTGATCGGCAGCACGGCGCTCATGTTGCGCAGCACCGCGACGCCGTCGTCGTCGAAGCGCACGGTGGCCTGCAGGCGCGAGATCTGGCGCTGTTCGTCGGGCAGCACGAGATGGTTGTCGGGGCTGCGTCCGATCGTTCCGCCGGGCGCCGCGAGCAATGCCGAGGGCCCCGCGGCCACCGGCCTGCCCGCATGTTCGATCACTGTCCAGAGCATGGCTTCTCCGTGTTCGTCTTCCCGCGCTTCGGCAACAGCAGCGGCTGCAGGGCCGCGGTGTTTTTCATCAACGCTTCATTCGCTTGGCGGCCTCGAACGCAGGCCCCCACACCGGATGCTTGCGCTCCGCCACGTTGAGTTCGAAGTTCGGGAACGCATCGAGGATCTTGCGGAACTGCGTGCGGCATTCGGCCACCTGGTTGGCCACGCAGTAGCTGAAGGCTTCGAGCTTCATCGCATCGAGCCGCATGGCGGGCTCGGCGGCGTCGAACACCGACACGCCGCCGCTCTTGAGCGTGCTGACGGCCTTGGCATAGTCGCCTTCGTCATAGGCCTGCTGCGCGCGTTCGAGCGTGGTGCGCGCCACTTGCTGGCTCAGCCGTTCGGGCTGCGGTGCGGGATCGGGCGGTGGTGTGGTCGTGCAACCCGCGATCACCAAAAGAGCGAGTGCCAGAGCAGGCAGACATGACTTCAATCTTCTCTCCTACCTTGCAAAAGGCAATGCTTGAGTAGTGTGCCGCTCAGTTGCGGCATGCACGCGATGCGCCATCGTAAGGGCGCGCATGACTTCGATAATATAGGCCGCGAACCCTCGGGAAGATTTCAATGCATCGACGAAGCTTGCTACAAGGCGCACTTGCAACCACACCGTTGTTTACGGGCCTCATCAGCGGATGTGCATCGACGGCCAAGTCCATGCCCACGCCCTATGCCATCACCGTGAAGATCGACGATGGCGTCAACCCCGACGGACGCGGCCAGGCCGCGCCGATTCTCGTCAAGGTCTTCGAACTGAAATCTTCCGGTAACTTCGAGACGGCAGACTACTTTGCACTACAGGACCGTGACCGCGAGACGCTCATGACCGAGCTCGTGAACGCCGACCAGGCCATCATGCGCAGCGGCGAAGAGCGCGTGTTCAAGCGCGAGGCGGGACTCGACTCGCGCGCCATCGGCATCATCGCGGGCTACCGCAAGCTGGAGGCCGCGCGCTGGCGCATCGTGCTGCCATTGAAGGAGCCAAAGCAAACCAACCTGTACAAGGTGTGGCAGTTCTCGCCGAGCGAGCAGGCCGTGCGTGTCGCAATCCGCAAGACGGGCATCGAGCTGCTACCAAGTCGTTAATTTTTTCACGAAATTTTGATTTGCTAGTACGAAAGTGCGAAAAATTAGCTAGCGAATTGCGGTGCAAAACGTAAGACGCGCCGTGTAGCATCAAGAGCAAAACAAGTGGACCGGGAGGCCGCTCCTCAGCGCATCTTCCGCTTCGACGTGAGCACTCCCCAGGAGGTCTTTTGGTGACAGTTCGCAATCCGGGCGCCGCAAAGAACGGCGCCCATCCGCAGGCGTTGGCGAATCGCGTGGTGTGGTCCGAAGGGATGTACCTGCGGCCGCAGCATTTCCAGCAAATGGAACGCTATGTCGAGCAGTACGTGACCCGGCGTACCGCAGGCCTGCAAGGCGCCTATTGGGGTTGGCTGCATCTCGAGATCGATCGCGACGCGTATGCGCTGGGCCGCGTGTCGCTGCTCGGCGGCGCGGGCGTGATGCCCGATGGCACGCCGTTTTCGTTCGGCGCCGAAGACGCGCCGCTGCCTTACGAAGTACCGAACGACCTTACCGACGAACTCATCGTGCTCGCGCTGCCGCTGCGCAGGCCGGGCAGCGAAGAAGTCATCTTCTCGGAAGACGAAGGCTCGGCCGCGCGCTTTGGCGTGATCGAGCGCGAGGTGAACGACGGCAATGCCGTTGCGCTCGGCCCCGCCGTGCTGCAGCTCGCTTCGCCGCGCCTGCGCCTGGCGCGGGCTTCTTCGCTCACCGCGGAGTGGCAAGCCATCGGCGCGGTGCGCGTCATCGAGCGGCGCACCGACCACAAGCTGATGGTCGATGCCAACTACATTCCGCCGGTGCTCGATGCCTCGGCGCACGCGATGCTGCGCAGCATGGTCGCCGAGCTGCACGGCCTGCTCACGCAGCGCTCCGAGGCATTGGCCTCGCGGCTGTCGCAGCCAGGGCGCGGCGGCGTGAGCGAAGTCTCCGACTTCCTGCTGCTTGAACTGGTCAACCGCTATCTCGCGCTCACGTGGCACGCACAGCAGGCCGTGCAGGTGCACCCCGAGGAACTGTTCGTCGACTGGCTCAAGCTCGCTTGCCATCTGGCCACGCACACCTCGCCCACGCGCCGTCCTGTGCTGTGGCCGGTGTACGACCACGACAACCTCAACGATTGCATCCGCCCCTTGCTGGAAGAGCTGCGGCGTTCGCTGTCGGCGGTGCTCGAACAGAGCGCGATCGCCATCGAACTCGAAGAGCGCAGCCACGGCGTGCGCGTGGGCCGCATGCCCGACCCGGTGCTGGTGCGCAACGCGGGCTTCGTGCTCGCGGTGCATGCCGACCTGCCGGCCGATGCCATCCAGCAGCGCTTCCCCACGCAGGTGAAGATCGGTTCGGTCGAGCGCATCCGCGACCTCGTGCAGCTGCAGCTGCCGGGCGTGGTGGTGCGGCCGCTGCCGGTGGCGCCGCGGCAGATTCCGTACAACGCGGGCTACCACTACTTCGAACTCGACAAGAGCGGCGACATGTGGCGACAGCTCGAAAAGTCCGGCGGCGTGGCGATGCACCTGGCTGGTGACTTTCCCGGGCTGGCCATGGAGTTCTGGGCCATCCGTCCGTGAGGGAGTCTATGAACGGTGTCAACGACTTGGCCGTCGGCCCGGGCGGTTTCGTGCCGCCGAACCCCGGCGGCGGCAACGCGAGCAGTGACGCAGGCGGCATGCCTTCCGCCTCGCGCAGCGGCGGTATCGGTGGCCTCGGCGCGCAGCCCGAGTCCTTCACCGCGTGGCACGACGCGCGGCGCCCGCATGCGGGCGACACGGCGCTCGCGGGCAACAACCCGCTGGTGGCCGCGGCCAATCCGCTGCTCGACCTGATCCCGCAGATACGTGCCACCGGCCACCATGCCGCGCCCTCGCAACTGCGCGAGCACCTCGTCGACGAAGTGCGCCGCTTCGAGACGCGTGCACAGCAGGCGGGCATTTCGCCGGAAGTGATCATCGGCGCGCGCTATTGCCTGTGCACGGCGGTCGATGAGGCCGCCGCGCTCACGCCGTGGGGCGGCAGCATCTGGTCGTCGCAGAGCCTGCTGGTGATGTTCCACAACGAGACCTGGGGCGGCGAGAAGTTCTTCCAGCTGCTGTCGCGTCTGGTGCAGAACCCGCAGCAGCACCTGCACCTGATCGAGCTCATCTACTTCTGCCTGGCGATGGGCTTCGAGGGGCGCTTTCGCGTCATCGACAACGGCCGCACGCAGCTCGAGACGCTCAAGCAGCGGCTGCTGCAGATCATCCGGCAGACGCGCGGTGAAATCGCCGTGCCGCTGTCGCCGCACTGGCAGGACGCGAGCGCGCCCGTGCGCCGCACGCGCAACTGGCTGCCGGTGTGGGCGGTGGGTGCGGTGGCGGCGGTGCTGCTGGTGCTCGTGTTCGCGCTGCTCACGTTCAACCTGGCGGGCCATTCCGACGGCGCCTTCGCGGCCGTCAACGCGGTGCGCCTGCCGCAGACGGAGCGCGCCGTCGTCATGCCGGCGCCGACGCCGCGCCTGCAACGCTTTCTCGAGCCCGAGATCCGCGACGGACTGCTGACCGTGCGCGACGAGGCCGACCGCAGCGTGGTGGTGCTGCGCGGCGACGGCCTGTTCGCCTCGGGCTCCGACCGCGTGCTCGACCGCTATGTGCCGGTGCTCTCGCGCGTGGCCGATGCGCTCAATGCCGTGGAAGGCAACGTGCTGGTCAGCGGCTTCAGCGACGACCAGCCGATCCGCAGCGTGCGCTTTCCCTCCAACTGGCAGCTCTCGCAGGCCCGCGCCGACGCGGTGCAGAAGATGATCGCCACCCGCCTTGCGCGGCCCCAGCGCCTGCGCGCCGAAGGCCGCGGCGATGCCGACCCGATCGTGCCCAACGACTCCGCCGCCAACCGCGCGCGCAACCGGCGTGTCGAGGTGACGCTGCTGGTGGCGCCCGTGGCCGGCGTACCTGTGACTTCCGCATCCCCGTCCGTCGCTCCCGCGCCGCAGCCCGGAGGCACCCGCTGATGCTGCGCGCCATCTTCCGTTTTCTCATCAGCCGCGATCTGTGGGTCTTCCTGGGCCTGCTCGCGCTCGCCTTCCTGATCTGGATCATCGGCCCGGCCATCGCCGTGGGCCGCTACCGTCCGCTCGAGGACGAGATCGTGCGCATCGCGGTCATCGTGCTGATGTTCGCGATCTGGCTCGTGCGCGTCATCTACCGCAAGTGGCGCGAGCGCAGGCTCAATGCGCAGCTGCTCAACCAGCTGCGCACGCCTTCCAAGAAGGAGAAAGAGGCCAAGCCCGAGGACGCGCCCGAGATCAAGGAGTTGCAGAGCGGCTTCACCGACGCCACGGCCATCCTGAAGAACATGCGCTTCGGCTCGGACGCCGATGGCAAGCCCGCGAGCCGCTTCTCGCTGTTCGACCGGCAGTACCTGTACCAGCTGCCCTGGTACATCTTCATCGGCGCGCCGGGCTCGGGCAAGACCACGGCGCTGGTGAATTCCGACCTCGACTTTCCGCTTGCCGACCAGCTCGGCAAGGCCGCCGTGCGCGGCATCGGCGGCACGCGCAACTGCGACTGGTGGTTCACCAACGAGGCGGTGCTGATCGACACGGCGGGCCGCTACACCACGCACGAGAGCAACCGCGAGACCGACGAGGGCGAGTGGAAGGGTTTCATCGAGCTGCTGAAGAAGTTCCGCCCGCGCCAGCCGATCAACGGTGCGATCCTCACCATCAGCATCGCCGACCTGCCGCTGGCCGACGATGCGCAGCGCGCGCGCCATGCCATGGCGCTGCGCAAGCGGCTGCTGGAGTTGCGCAATGACCTGGGCATCGACTTCCCGGTGTACGTGCTGGTCACCAAGACCGACCTGCTGGCCGGGTTCAACGAGTACTTCGGCTCGCTGGGCCGCGCCGAGCGGCAGCAGGTGTGGGGCTTTACCTTCCCGATCCAGGGCAACCCGGCGAACGTGAAGGCCGGCAAGGGCAAGGGCGCGGCCCCGGTGAGCGGCGACCTGCGCGAGCGCTTCCACCAGGAATACAAGCTGCTGCACCAGCGCCTCGACGAGCGCCTGCCCGAACTGCTGGCGGCCGAGTCCGACCCGATGCGCCGCGCCCAGGCCTACCTGCTGCCGCAGCAGTTCGCGAGCTTCGAGGACATCCTCGGCACCTTCCTGGCCGACGTGTTCAACCCCTCGAAGTTCGAGGCCGCGTCGATGCTGCGCGGCGTGTACTTCACCAGCGGCACGCAGGAGGGCACGGCCTTCGACCGCGTGATGGGCGCCATCAAGCGCTACCTGCAGGTCAACGCGCCGCCGGCACCGCCGCCGGGTCCGGGCAAGAGCTACTTCCTGAAGGAGCTGCTGCAGCAGGTGATCTTCCGCGACGCGGGCGTGGCCGGCACCAACCTGAGCTGGTACCGGCGCAAGCGGGCCATCGACATCGCGGGCTACTGCGCCATCGGCGTGCTGCTGGTGCTGTTTCTCGGTGCCTGCGTGAACAGCTGGCGCAACAACAAGGACTACGTGGCCGAGGTCGACACCAACGCCAAGGCCTTCAACAAGGCGGCCGCGCGCGGCGAGCTGCCGACGGTGGTCGATTCGAGCGGCGACATCGCGAGCTCGCTGCTCATTCTCGACAAGCTGCGCGACCTGCCGAAGTCGAACCATTTCGACATCGGCGATCCGCCCACCTCCTACCGCTTCGGCCTCTACCAGGGCGAGAAGCTGCAGGCCGCGACCGATGGCGTGTACCAGCGCGCGCTCGAAACCGTGCTGCTGCCGCAGGCCGCGCAGCGCGTCGAGCAGTCGCTGCGCGAGGCCGCGAAGATTGATGCCGAGTACAGCTATGAAGCGCTCAAGGCGTACCTCATGCTGTACGACGCCGAGCGCTACGACGCCGACTTCCTGCAGGCCTGGCTGCTCACCGACGTGGACCGCAAGATCGGCGCCTCGCTCACGCGCGAGCAGCGCGCGAACCTCGAATCGCACCTGAAGGCGCTGTTCTCGGGACGCGTGGTGACATCGCCCTTCGCCAAGGACGACAGGCTCATCACGCAGACGCGCGAGCGCCTGGCCGGCGTGCCGCTGGCGCAGCGCTCTTATGCGCGGCTGCGCCGCATCCTGCTGCAGACCAGCCCGCCCAATGCCTTCACCATCGCCGAGGCGGGCGGGGCCGAGTCGGCGCTGGTCATCCGCCGTGCCAGCGGCAAGCCGCTGACCGACGGCATTCCCACGCTCTTCACCTACCGCGGCTACTGGGACATCTTCGACAAGCGCATCGCCGAAACCACGCTCTCGCTCGAGCAGGAAGACCGCTGGGTGCTGCAGATCCGCGCGCCGGGCATCGCCGACATCACCTCGCGCGAGCTGCTGCTGCGCGAGGTGCGCCGGCTCTACCTCACCGACTACATCAAGGTGTGGGACGACTACCTCATCGACATCCGCCTGGCCGACAGCCGCTCGCTGCTGCAGAGCATCCAGATGACGCGCGTGCTCTCGACCTCGGAGTCGCCGATGTCGCGGCTCATCCGCGGCGCGGCGCGCGAGACCGACCTGCTGCGCAACCACGACGAGGCCGCGCGCAGCCTGCTCGATCAGGCGCAGAACCGCGTGGCCAGCACGCGCGAGCGCATCGAGCAGCTCATCGGCCAGCCCGACGGCAGCCAGCGCCGCAACACGCGCGTGGACCGCCCCGAGTCGCTGGTGGACAACCACTTCGAGCCGCTGCGCCGCATGGTGACCGCGCCCAAGCAGGGCGGGCAGGCGCCCATCGACGCGACGGCCGCGCTCATCAACGAGCTCTACAACTTCCTCACCGCCACCGACACTGCGCTGCGCAGCGGCAACATCCCGCCCACCAGCGATTCGGTCACCAAGGTGCAGGCCGAGGCGGGGCGCCTGCCGGTGCCGTTCCAGGGCATGCTGAACGACCTGTCGGCCACCGCGTCGTCGAAGGCGGCGGCAGTGACGCGGCAGAACATCGGGCAGAGCGCGGCGGCCAGCATCGGCTCGTTCTGCAACCAGGCGATCGCGGGGCGCTACCCCTTCACGCGTGGCTCGAACCGCGACGTGGCCTCGGGCGACTTCGCGCAGCTGTTCGCGCCGGGCGGGATGATGGACGACTTCTTCCAGAAGAACCTCGTCACGCAGGTCGACACCTCGGTCAATCCGTGGGCCTTCAAGCGCGGCGTGGACGGCAGCGCGGCGGGGCGCTCGGCGTACCTCGATTCGTTCCAGAAGGCGCAGGCCATCCGCGACGTGTTCTTCTCGGGCATGGCGGGCAGCCGCACGCCCTCGTTCACCATCGACATCCGTCCCGAGGACATGGACGCGGCGCTCACGCAGTTCACGCTCGACATCGACGGACAGACGGTGCGCTACGCGCACGGCCCGCAGGCGCCGAGCACCGTCAAGTGGCCCGGCCCGCGCAACAGCAACCAGGTGCGCCTGCAGGTGACCACCGCCAACGGCACGCCGGCCGGCGGCATCGTGACCGAAGGGCCGTGGGCTCTGCACCGGCTGTTCGACAAGGCCTCGATCTCCGCGGGCAACTCGCCCGAATCGTTCAATGCGAGCTTCGACCTGCAGGGCAGGAAGGTGGTGCTCGCGGTGACGGCCAACAGCGTCTACAACCCGCTGCGCCTGCCGCAGATGAACAGCTTCTCGTGCCCCGGGAAATCCTAGGATGAAACCCCGCTCTTCTATTCGGTGCAGCGTGCGTTGTGCGGGGCGCGCTCACGCCGACGGGGTACCTTGCTCCGCGAATGTCCTCCGCCCTTCGGGCTCCTCCTTTATTTCGCTGCGCAAGGCACCCCATCGGCGTGAGCGATGGGCGCAGCGCTCGAACGGCCAACACAACGGCAGCGCCCATGTGCGAATGGCACTGGGTGCTCCCCGCAGCGAAATAAAGGAGGAGGCCGCAGGCCGGGGGACATTCGCGGAGGGGAGTACCCGGTGTCATTCGCACGCACCCCAAACGCTCCCGTTCTGGCGTCACGCGCCGACGCGGTAGAAAAACAGAAATGAACAGCAGCGTTCCCCCCCAAGCCTGGGTACCCGTCGACGAACAGATCGGCTGGTACGGCAAACTGCCGGCCGCCGGCGACTTTCTCTACCGCCGCATGCCGCGCGAGCTGCAGGCCTGGTGGGATCGCTGGATGCAGAACGGCCTGGGCAGCTTCAAACGCTGGCCCGATGCGATGACGCGGCACTACGCGGTGGCGCCGGTGTGGAACTTCGCCATTCCCGCCACGCATGGCGTCGACGCCGTGCAGTTCGGCTGCATCGCGCCGAGCTGCGACCGCGTGGGCCGCTACTACCCCGTGTGCATCACGCTGCAGGTGGCCGCGCAGGGCTACCGCCCCTCGGTGCTCGAAGGCTCGGCCGAGTGGTACTGGCAATGCGGCAGCGTGCTGCTGCAGGCCATTCGCCACGGGGTGGCACCCGACCAGTTCGACAGCCAGGTGCTGGCCGCGGGCCGCGCCGGCTTCCAGACCGCCAGCGGCGGCTCGGACGACATCCTCTCGATCCTCGGGCCCGCTGCCGGCGGCGCGAAGGCGCAGCAGCGCCTGGGCTGGCCCGAGCTTCCACTGTGTTTCGACCCCTTCGGCAGCACCAGCTACTGGTGGACCAACCAGGCCGATGGATCGCCGCTGCGCACCGCCGCCCATGGCGGCGGCCTCAACACACCGTTGTTTTCCAAGTTGTTTTCGCAGGGACACGTGCCATGGGCATGAAGCACCAGATGAGCCATGAGAGCGACCGCCCCGCAGGAGAAGAAGCATGACGACCACGACGCACGGCACCGCAAGCCCGCCGGCCGACACGCAGGAGGAACGGCCGCATCCGCTGGGCGTGAACCACCGGCTTGACGAATTCGAGCTGCTGGAGGTGATCGGCGAAGGCGGCTTCGGCATCGTCTACCGGGCCTACGACCACTCGCTGCAGCGCGAGGTCGCGATCAAGGAATACATGCCCTCGATGCTCGCGCGCCGCGTGGGCGACAACAGCGTGCACGTGCGTTCCGAGCGGGTCACGGCCACCTTCCAGGCAGGCCTGCGCAGCTTCATCAACGAGGCACGCACGCTCGCGCAGTTCAGCCACCCGGCGCTGGTGCGCGTGCATCGCTTCTGGGAGGCCAATTCCACCGCCTACATGGCGATCCAGCTCTACAAGGGCCGCACGCTGCGCCGCCTCGCCGAACAGGAGCCGGGCAAGATCGCCGAGCCCTGGCTGGTCGGCATGCTCGGGCCGCTGCTGGGCGCCCTCGAGACGCTGCACCGCAGCCAGTGCTTCCACCGCGACATCGCGCCCGACAACATCTTCATCCAGCAGGACGACCTGCCGGTGCTGCTCGACTTCGGCGCGGCGCGCAAATCGATCGCCGACCTCGTCGACGAGGTGGCGGTGATGGTGAAGTCGGGCTACTCGCCCATCGAGCAGTACGCCGACGACAACACGCTGCTGCAGGGCGCGTGGACCGACATGTATGCGCTGGGCGCGGTGCTGTACCGCGCGGTCACGGGCCATCCGCCGCCCTCGGCCGTGGTGCGCAGCGTGCAGGACGCCTACGTGCCGCTGTCGTCGATGGGCCGCGCCGACCTGAGCCCGGCCTTCTGCGCCGCGGTCGACCACACGCTGGCCGTGCACAGCAAGGACCGCACGCAGACCGTGGCCGCCTTCGCTGCCGAACTGGGGTTGGTGAAGCTCGGCGACATCTACGTGGGTGGCATGGGCGCGCCGACGGTGATCATTCCCACGGCGCCCGTGCCGGCAACGCCGCCGCCTCCGCCGCTGGTGCCGCAGCAGTTCTCGCCGGAGTCGGCGCCGGCGCCACTGGAACCGGTGCCGGTGGCGATGGCAGCGCCCGAGCTGCCGAAGGCGCCTGGCCGCAAGGTCGCGGCGCCCGCGCAGAAAAAGAAAACCACATTCCCGCGGTGGGGCCTGGTGAGCGGGCTCGTGATCGCGCTCGTGGCCGTGGGAAGCTGGATCGGCCTGCGCCTGACCTCGGGCATGCAGCAGCAGGACGCCAAGACCGCGATGGTGCCGGCGCCGCCACCGCCAGCCGCGCCGATGTCGAGCAGCACCGCGCCGCCGGTGGCGATGCCGCCCGCCACCGATGGCGTGCCGCCGCCCGTGGCCGGCGCACCCGCCGCACCGCAGCCCGCCGCGCCGGCCAGCGCGCCTGCTGCCGCCACCGGTCCGCTGGCGCCGCTGGAGGCCGTGCCGGTCGTCCCGCCGGCCACGCCGCCCGAATCTGCATTGGCCACCGCCGAGGCCGAAGACTGGAATCTCGCGCAGACCGAGAACACGCGCGAAGGCTACGAAGCCTACCTGCGCCGCTACCGCCGCGGCCTGCATGCGCGCGAGGCGCGCAACGCCCTCGCCGAGATCAACCGGCTCTCGCCGCCGTCCGTGCCCCTCGCACCGGGCACGCAGCCGCCGGGTACCACGGCCGTAGCGGGCGCGGCACCCGGCACGACGGGCGCCGCCCCCACCCCTGCGCCCGCGGCGGCGCCGGGCCTGGGCCGCGTGCAGTTCAACGTCCGCCCATGGGGCCAGGTGTTCGTCGACGGCGCGGACCGCGGCGTGAGCCCGCCGCTCAAGTCGCTGTCGCTGCGCCCGGGCATCTACAACATCGAAGTGCGCAACGGCGACCTTGAGGTCTACCGGCAGCGGGTGACGGTGCAGGACAGCAAGTCGGCGCCCGTGGTGGCGCACGAGTTCAAATAGCAGTGCGCCGGCGCGGGCGGCCGAGCCGCATTCACGTGCGGCTGTGCAGCGCCCTGCGGTACTGCACCGCCTCCGCCAGATGCTCGACCTGCACGGCCTCCGACGAGCCCAGGTCCGCAATCGTCCGCGCCACCTTCAGCGCGCGGTGCGTGCTGCGCGCCGACCATCCGAGCTTGGACGCCGCGTTGAACATGAACCGGCGGGCCGCGTCGTCGAGCCCGGCGTGCCGGTCGATCGCTGCGCCCTGCAGCGACTGGTTCGCGTACCCCTGCCGCAGCATCGCGCGCTCGCGCGCCCCGATCACCCGGCCGCGGATGCTTTCCGTCGATTCCCCCGCCGGGGCGTCGATTAGCAGCTGCGCCGACACCGCCGGCACCTCGATGTGCAGGTCGATGCGGTCCAGCAGCGGGCCGCTGAGCTTGCTCTGGTAGCGCGAGACCTGGTCGGGCGTGCAGCGGCAGGCCTTCGACGCGGAGCCCAGGTAGCCGCAAGGGCAGGGGTTCATCGCGGCGATCAATTGAAAGCGCGCCGGAAATTCGGCGCTGCGCGCGGCCCGCGAGATAGTGATCGTGCCGGTCTCCAGCGGTTCGCGCAGCGCCTCCAGCGCGGAGCGCGCGAATTCGGGAAATTCATCGAGGAAGAGAACGCCGTGGTGCGCTCTTGAAATCTCGCCGGGCCTCGGCGGAGAGCCGCCGCCCACCAGCGCCACCGCACTGGATGTGTGATGCGGCGAAGAAGTAGGCCGAGTCATCCAGCGCTGCGTCGCGAAGCGCCCGCCCAGGCTGGCCACGGCGGCGCTCTCCAAGGCCTCGTCGATGCTCATCGCGGGCAGCAGCCCGGCGAAGCGCTGGGCGAGCATGGACTTGCCCGAGCCGGGCTCGCCCATCATCAGCAGGCTGTGGCCACCGGCCGCCGCGATCTCCAGTGCACGCTTGGCGCTCGCGTGTCCCTTGACGTCGGCCAGGTCGGCATAGTGCGGCACGCCCGCCCCGGGCGCTGCACGGACCCGCGCCCAGCCGTCGGCCGGCGGGTCCGGCCACTGGGCGGCGGCCTCGCTGTCGGCGACGAACTGGCGCACCACGTCCAGCAGGTGCCGCGCGCCGTAGACCTCGCCGTCAGGCACCAGCGCGGCCTCCTGCGCACTGTCCAGGGGCAGCACCAGCCGCGTCGCCACGCCGCGCGTGTGCAGGGCCAGCGCCATCGCCAGGGCGCCGCGCACGGGCCGCAGTTCGCCCGACAGGGACAGCTCGCCCGCGAACTCGTGCCCGGCCAGCCGGGCGTTGTCGATCTGCCCGCTGGCCGCGAGGATGCCCAGGGCGATCGGCAGATCGAAGCGTCCCGAGTCCTTCGGCAGGTCCGCCGGCGCGAGGTTGACGACGATCTTCTTGTTGTTGGGGTACTCCAGCCCCGCGTTCTGAATGGCCGAGCGCACCCGCTCGCGCGCCTCCTTGACCTCTGTTTCCACCAGTCCGACCAGCGTGAAGCTCGGCAAACCGTTCGCCAGATGCACCTCGACAGTGACACTGGCCGCTTCCAGCCCCAGCAAAGCGCGGCTTTGCACCAAAGACAGTCCCATTCTTCTTCCTCTCCCCAATATGGTGCGCCCGTTCTTGAGATACCCGCGATGGTGCGGCGCACCGGATAACTGCAACCACCCCGCAACAGACGTTGTAACGATTTGGCTCTCAACCCAGGCGGCCCCCAGTGGGTGCGAGGACCGGTATTCGTGCACTTTGGCACGCTCCCTGCTTTGAGCCTCCAGGTCCACCACACACACTTGCGAGGAGTTTCCCGATGACGCACCGTACCGCCGTCCAGGCGCTGATCGTTCTGGCCACTGCATTGACCGCGTCGGGCGCAGCCCTCGCGCAGGCAACGACGGATGCCGCGGCACCTGCGGCAGCACCTGCCCCGAATCTCACGGGCAACGTGTCCATCACCACGAACTACAAGTTCCGCGGCCAGGACCAGGACATGATCGGCAAGAACAACTACGCCAAGACCAAGGGCTTCAAGCCCGCGATCCAGGGCGGCCTCGACTACGCCTTCGGCGACAGCGGCTTCTATGTCGGCAACTGGAACTCCAGCGTCAACTGGCTGCAGGGCAACAGCATCGAAATGGACGTGTACGGCGGCTACAAGTTCAAGGCCGGCCCGCTGGACATGGACGTGGGTGCGCTCTCCTACATCTACCCGGGCAACTCCGCCGGCAACACCACCGAGTTGTACGTCGGCGCCACCTACGCCGACGAAACGCTCGGCTCGTTCACCGCCAAGTACTCGCACACCGTCTCGAAGGACTACTTCGGCTACGCAGGCAACAAGGCCGGCTCGGGCCTGAAGGGCACCAACACCGGCTACCTGAACCTGTCGTACAGCAAGGAGATCGTGCCCAAGGTCACGCTGAAGGCGGCGGTGGGCTACACAAACATGTCCAGCGACATCCGCAGCCTGGGCTACAAGAGCTACGTCGACTACAACGTCGGCGCGAGCTACGACTTCGGCAACGGCCTGTCGCTGACCGGCTCGGTGCAGGGCGCCAACAAGAAGAGCTCGTATGTCGCCGTCGCGAACCCGGGCATTGACCTGGGCTTCGGCCCCTTCGGCCAGACGACCTACTCGCCGAACAAGGCGCGCTTCATCCTGACGCTGACGAAGACGCTGTAAATAAAACAACGAGGTGCGGCCCAAGCTGCCGCACCATTTCATTTCCATCCGAAGGAGAAAACTCATGAAGCTGGTCACAGCCATCATCAAACCGTTCAAGCTCGACGAGGTGCGCGAAGCACTGTCGGCCATCGGCGTGCAGGGGATCACCGTCACCGAGGTGAAGGGCTTCGGCCGCCAGAAGGGCCACACCGAGCTCTACCGCGGCGCGGAGTACGTGGTCGATTTCCTGCCCAAGGTCAAGATCGAGGCGGCCGTCTCGGACGACCTCGTCGACCGCGTGATCGAGGCCGTCGAAGGCGCGGCACGCACCGGCAAGATCGGCGACGGCAAGATCTTTGTCTACAACCTCGAACAGGTCGTGCGCATCCGCACCGGCGAAACGGGCCGCGAAGCCCTCTGATCGAGTCCAGGCCCGAAAGAACAACGATTATGAAAAAACTGCTTGTCTCTCTTGCGTTCGGTTTGAGTGTGCTGGCTGCCGGCACCACCGCCCTTGCACAAACGTCCGCGGCCCCGGCTGAAGCGCCTGCCGCTTCGGCACCCGCTGCTGCCGCTCCTGCGGCCCCGGCCGCACCTGCTGCGGCCGACGCGGCCCCCGCCGCTGCGGCAGCCGCGGCGCCCGCCGCCGCACCGGCTCCGAAGATCGACTCCGGCGACACCGCCTGGATGCTGACTTCGACGCTGCTCGTGATCCTGATGACCATCCCCGGCCTCGCGCTGTTCTACGGCGGCCTGGGCCGCTCGAAGAACATGCTGTCGGTGCTGATGCAGGTCTTCGTGATCTTCTCGCTGATCAGCATCCTGTGGGCCATCTACGGCTACAGCCTGGCCTTCTCGGGTGACGGCAACTTCTTCGGAGGATTCGACAAGATCTTCATGAAGGGCATCACGCAGGAGACCTTCGGCGCGCTGACCACGATTCCCGAATACGTGTTCGTCGCCTTCCAGGGCACCTTCGCGGCCATCACCGTGGCGCTGATCGTCGGCGCCTTCGCGGAGCGCGCCAAGTTCTCGGCCGTGCTGCTGTTCTCGGTGCTGTGGTTCACCTTCAGCTACGTGCCGATCGCCCACATCGTGTGGGGCGGCGGCCTGCTGGGCAAGGACGGCGCGCTGGACTTCGCCGGCGGCACCGTGGTGCACATCAACGCCGGTGTGGCCGGCCTGGTCGGTGCCTACATGGTCGGCAAGCGCGTCGGCTACGGCAAGGAAGCGTTCACGCCTCACTCGCTCACGCTCACCATGGTCGGCGCTTCGCTGCTGTGGGTCGGCTGGTTCGGCTTTAACGCCGGCTCGGCCGGTGCAGCCAACGCCGTCGCCGGCCTGGCCTTCATCAACACGGTGCTCGCCACCGCTGCCGCGGCGCTGTCGTGGATCCTGGGTGAAAGCCTGCACAAGGGCAAGGCCTCGATGCTGGGCGCTGCGTCCGGTGCCGTGGCCGGCCTCGTGGCCGTCACGCCGGCAGCTGGCTTCGTCGGCCCGATGGGTTCGATCGTGCTCGGCCTGCTGGCCGGCCTGGTCTGCCTGTGGGGCGTGGGCGGCCTGAAGCGCATGCTCGGCGCGGACGACGCGTTCGACGTGTTCGGCGTGCACGGCGTGGGCGGCATCCTGGGTGCCATCCTGACCGGCGTGTTCGCGGCCAAGGGCCTCGGCGGCACCGGCGGCGCAACGCCCGACACCTTCGCGATGGGTGCACAGGTCTGGATCCAGATCAAGAGCGTGGCGCTCACGGTCGTGTGGTCCGGCGTGGTGGCCTTCATCGCCTACAAGATCGCCGACCTGACCCTCGGCCTGCGTGTGTCGGAAGAAGAAGAGCGCGAAGGCCTCGACATCTCCTCGCACGGCGAGACGGCTTACAACCGCTGATCTGCTTTTGCGGGGCTGCTTCCGGGCAGCTTCGCAACTGAATGATCCCCAACATTTACAAGAACAAATCTTCGTAACGATTTTTCAAGCGAGTCTCCTTTGGATGTTCAGCCCGCGAGCGCTCCGGCGCCAGCGGGCTTTTTTTTGCTCGCCGCCGCGATGGCCGGGGGCACAATCGCGACACCATGTGGACCTCCATCGAAGACAGCCTCTGCGAGCTCGGCGAGTCGCCGTTCTGGCACCCCGAAGAACGTGCGCTCTACTGGCTCGACATTCCCGGCCGCGCCGCGCTGCGCACGCGCGGCGACATCGGCTCGCCGGAGGCAAAGGTCGAGCGATGGGCGCTGTCCACCGAGCCCGGCTGCATGGCCCCAGCGCGCAGCGGCGGCCTCGTGATCGCATTGCGCGACGGGATCTACCGTGCGCGCAAATGGGGCGGCGAACTGGTCGCGATGGCGCGCGTGGAGCACGACGTGAGCACCATGCGCTTCAACGACGGCAAGTGCGATGCGCTGGGCCGCTTCTGGGCCGGCTCGATCAACGAGGCCAAGGACCGCGCCAATGCCGCGCTCTATTGCCTCGACGCACGCAGCAACACCGGCATTTCGCCGACCATCACGCAGATGGCCAACCAGGCCACCACCGCCAACGGCCTCGCGTTCTCGCCCGACGCCCGCACGCTCTATTGGGCCGACACCCCCGCACACGTGGTGCGCGCGTGGGACTGGGACGCCGAGGGCAACTCGCTCTCGCACGCCCGCGTGTTCCAGCAGTTCGACGCCAAGCCCGAGGGCTGGTCGCCAGACTCGCTGCTGCGCTACGGCGGCCGCCCCGACGGCGCCACCGTCGACGCCGAAGGCCACTACTGGGTGGCGATGTTCGAAGGCGCGCAGCTGTTGCGTTTCTCGCCTTCGGGCCAGCAAGTGGCGGCCGTGCCGGTGCCCGTGCAGTGCCCGACCATGCCCTGCTTCGGCGGCGACGACCTGAAGACCCTGTTCGTCACCAGCGGCCGCAAGGGCCGGCCCGCCGCCGAGATCGAGCAGCGGCCCGCTTCGGGCACGGTGATCTCGATGCGCGTCGAGACGCCCGGGTTGCCTGTGAACTTCTTTGAGGACTAGGTGTGGAATGCGTGGTTCGGGGCGCGATCCCGCCGACGGGGTGCCTTGCTCCGCGAATGTCCCCCGCTTCGCTCCTCCTTTATTTCGCTGCGCAAGGCACCCCATCGGCGGGATCGTGGCCAGAGCACTGGTTGATCGGCCGCGAACCAGCAGCGTGCCCTGTGCACACGCCCTGAACGCGATCGCCCCGCAAAGAAGCTAAGACGCCATGGCCCCGCAGCACATCCCCCCGATCCAATGCCTGCTGACCTTCGAGGCCGTCGCAAGACTGCGGCACGCGGGCCGCGCGGCCGACGAGCTGTGCGTCACGCCCAGCGCGGTGAGCCACCGCATCCGCCAGCTCGAATCGCACGTCGGCTTCAAGCTCTTCGGCCGCAGCGACTTCAGCCTTACGGCCGACGGCGCCGTCTACCTCGCCAACGTGCGCATCGGGCTCGCTGCGCTGCAGGCCACGCCGCTCGGCGCCAATGCCGCGCAGCGCGCCACCCGGCTGCGCATTGCCGTCACGCCCACCTTCAGCCGGCAGTTCCTCATGCCCCGGCTGGAGCTGTTCCGCAACATCTATCCGGACATCGAGCTGGTGCTGCAGGTATCGATCCCGCTGCTCGACGTGACGGCCGAGCAGGCCGATCTCGAAGTGCGCTACGGCCCCGGCGGGTACGCCGACTGCGAGCACCGGCTGTTGCTCGAGGAGCAGGTGGTGCCCGCCTGCAGCCCCAGCTACCTCAACGAGTTCGGGCCGTTCACGGGTTTTCGCACCGCGGCCGAGATTGCCAGCGCGCGGCTGATCCGCAGCCCCCTCGAACCCTGGGGCACCTGGTTCGCGAGCTGCGGGCTCGACCAGCCCGAGCCGAACATCGGCGCGCAGTTCAACGACCTGGGGCTCGTGTACGACGCCGCCGCCAGCGGCTTCGGCATTGCGCTGGTGCGGCAGAAGATGGGCGCCGCGTGGTTCGAATCGGGCCGGCTGGTGGCGTTGTCCGAGCAGGCCGTGCCGTCGCCGCACCGGCACTACATCTGCTGGCAGCCGGGCACGCTGGAGCGCTGGGAGTGCGCAGCCTTCGCCGATTGGCTGGAACAGAGCCTGCGCTGAAGAACCAATCCCCACGTTCGCAAAGTTCTCTCAAGCGTCCGGCAAAAATCCGTCAACTCAGGGCCGCCGCAATTCCGTAGAGTGCGTGCAGTAAACCCCGAGACATCCCGCGAGCAGAAGAAAGCAGAAAGAGGTCGCCGCATGAATGCGCCGCTCACCCCCATGCAGCACGATTCGCTGCAGAAAACACAGCGCCAGTCCGAAGTGGTGCGCGCGCTGCAGGCGCATCTGCCCGCCCACGCGCTGATCTGGCATGCCGAAGACACCACGCCCTACGAGTGCGACGGCCTCACCGCCTACCGCGCCCGCCCGCTGGTGGTGGCCCTGCCCGAGACCGAGGCGCAGGTGGCCGCCGTGCTCAAGACCTGCCACCAACTCGGCGTGCCCGTGGTGGCGCGCGGTGCGGGCACCGGGCTCTCGGGCGGCGCCATGCCGCACACCATGGGCGTGACCCTGTCGCTCGCCAAGTTCAACCGCATCCTGAAGATCGATCCGGTGAGCCGGACGGCCGCGGTGCAGTGCGGTGTGCGCAACCTCGCCATCAGCGAGGCGGCCGCGCCTTTCAACCTCTATTACGCGCCCGATCCGTCGAGCCAGATCGCTTGCACCATCGGCGGCAACGTGGCCGAGAACTCGGGTGGCGTGCACTGCCTGAAGTACGGCCTGACCTTGCACAACGTGCTGCGCGTGCGCGGCTTCACGGCCGAAGGCGAGCCCATCGAGTTCGGCGGCGAGGCGCTGGACGCGCCGGGGCTCGACTTGCTCGCGCTGGTCATCGGCAGCGAAGGCATGCTGGCCGTGACCACCGAGGTCACCGTCAAGCTCGTACCAAAACCGCAGCTCGCGCGCTGCATCACGGCCAGCTTCGACGACGTGCGAAAGGCCGGCGACGCGGTGGCCGCGGTGATCGCGGCCGGCATCATCCCGGCGGGGCTGGAGATGATGGACAAGCCCATGACCGCCGCCGTCGAAGACTTCGTGCGCGCGGGCTACGACCTCGACGCGGCGGCCATTCTGCTGTGCGAATCCGATGGCACGCCCGAAGAGGTGGAAGAAGAAATCGGTCGCATGACCGCCGTGCTTCGCAGCTGCGGCGCCACCGCCATCGCATGCAGCAACAGCGAGGAAGAGCGCATGAAGTTCTGGAGCGGGCGCAAGAACGCGTTTCCTGCCTCGGGCCGCATCAGCCCCGACTACATGTGCCTGGACTCGACCATCCCGCGCAAGCGTCTCGCGGACATCCTGCTGGCCATCCAGGAGATGGAGAAAAAATACAACCTGCGCTGCTGCAACGTGTTCCACGCGGGCGACGGCAACCTGCACCCGCTGGTGCTGTTCGATGCGAACGACCCCGACGAGCTGCACCGCTGCGAACTGTTCGGCGCCGACATCCTCGAGACCAGCGTCGCGATGGGCGGCACGGTGTCGGGCGAGCACGGCGTGGGCGTGGAGAAGCTCAACAGTATGTGCGTGCAGTTCACGGCGACCGAGAACGAGCAGATGTTCGGCGTGAAGCGAGCTTTCGATCCCGAGGGCATGTTGAATCCCGGCAAGGTGATTCCCACACTGCAGCGCTGCGCCGAGTACGGCAAGCAGGTGGTGCGCGGGGGGAAGTTGCAGCATCCGGATCTGCCGAGGTTCTGACATGGCGACGACGGGGTACCTTGCTCCGCGAATGTCCCCCGGCCTGCGGCCTCCTCCTTTATTTCGCTGCGCAAGGCACCCCATCGGCGTGATCGTTCAGAGCACTGGTTGATCGGCTGCAAACCAACAGCGTGCCCTCGTGCACAGGGCACCGGGTGCTCCCCGCAGCGGAATAAAGGAGGAGCCGAAGGCGGGGGACATTCGCGGAGGGGAGTACCCGGTGGCCTGTGCACGCACCCCGAACAACAGCACTCACGATGGACCGCCAGATGAGTACCGACACCGCACTCCACCAGATCGTCGAGCGCATCCGTGCCGCAGCTGCTGCCAGCACGCCGCTGTGCATCCGCGGCGGTGGCACCAAGGATTTCTACGGCGAGACACTGCAAGGTGAGTTGCTCGACATGCGTGCGTTCATCGGCATCACGAGCTACGAGCCCAGCGAGCTGGTCGTCAGCGTGCGCGCCGGCACGCCGCTCGCCGAACTGGAAGCGGCGCTTGCAGAAAAAGGCCAGTGCCTGCCGTTCGAGCCGCCGTGTTTTGGTGACGGGACTGTGGGCGGCATGGTCGCTGCAGGCCTCAGCGGACCGGCGCGTGCCAGCGTCGGCGCGGTGCGCGACTATGTGCTCGGCGCCACGCTGGTCAACGGCCGTGGCGAGGTGCTGACCTTCGGCGGGCAGGTGATGAAGAACGTCGCGGGCTATGACGTGTCGCGCGTGCTGGCGGGTTCGCTCGGCACGCTGGGCGTGATCGCCGAGGTGAGCCTCAAGGTACTGCCTGTTGCGCCCGCCGAGGCCACGCTTGAATTCGCGTGCAGCCAAGTCGATGCGCTGCGCCTGCTCAACGAATGGGGCGGGCGGCCGCTGCCGCTGAATGCGAGCTGCTGGTTCGAACACGAAGGCGCGGGCGCGCTGTACCTGCGCCTGCGCGGCGCCGCTGCCGCCGTGGAAGCCGCATGCACGCACCTCGGCGGCGAGCGCAAGGACAACGCGCGCGCCGCCGCCGAATGGCAATCGCTGCGCGACCAGCAGTTGCCGTGGTTCGCCACCGGCGAAGGCACGGACGCGCTCTGGCGCCTGTCGGTGCCGCAGACCGCGCCGGTGCTCTCGCTCGACGGCGCCGCGCCCTTGATCGAATGGCATGGGGGCCAACGCTGGTACAAGGCGTCGCCTGATCAGGCCGCGCGCATCCGCGAGATCGCGCGCGCTGCGGGCGGCCATGCCACGCTGTTCCGTCTGCCCGGTTCAGGCACGCAAAGCACGGTCCCGCGCTTCGATGCACTGAGCGCGCCCATCGAACGCATCCATCGCGCCCTGATACGCGAGTTCGATCCGCACGGCCTCTTCAACCGCGGCCGCCTGCTCGCCCCCACGTAAAACAAGAACCGACATGCAAACCGAGCTCGCCCCCGAATTTCGTGGCACCGACGAAGGCCGCGAAGCCGAAGCCATCCTGCGCAAGTGCGTGCACTGCGGCTTCTGCACGGCCACCTGCCCCACGTATCAACTGCTCGGCGACGAGCTCGACGGCCCGCGCGGGCGCATCTACCTCATCAAGCAGGTGCTCGAAGGCAAGACACCGACGCGCAGCACGCAGCTGCATCTCGACCGCTGCCTGACCTGCCGCAACTGCGAGAGCACCTGCCCGAGCGGCGTGCAATACGGCAACCTCGTCGACATCGGCCGCAGGATCGTCGACGAGAAGGTGCCGCGCCCCGCGATGGAATCGGCGCAGCGCTGGCTGCTGAAAGAAGGCCTGCCGTCGCCGCTCTTCGGCCCCGCGATGAAGCTCGGCCAGTCGGTGCGCGGCCTCTTGCCCGAGGCGCTCAAGGCCAAGGTGCCCGCGAAGCAGGACACTGGGGAATGGCCCACCGCCACGCATGCACGCAAGGTGCTGATGCTCGCAGGCTGCGTGCAGCCGTCGATGATGCCGAACATCAACAGCGCCACCGCGCGCGTGCTCGATGCGGCCGGCATCCAGGCAGTGATCGCACCCGAATCCGGCTGCTGCGGCGCGGTGAAGTTCCACCTCAACGACCAGGACGGCGGCAAGGCGCAGATGCGCGCCAACATCGACGCGTGGTGGCCCTTCGTGGAACGTAACGATGTGGAGGCCATCGTGATGAACGCCTCGGGCTGCGGCGTCACCGTGCGCGAGTACGGCCACATCCTGCAGCACGACGCGGCCTATGCACTGAAGGCGGCACGCATCAGCGAGCTCACGCGCGACCTGAGCGAATTGCTGCCGGACCTCGTGCCTGCCCTGAAGGCCCGCGTGCGCGCGCCGCAGGGCGTGGTGGCCTACCACCCGCCGTGCACGCTGCAGCACGGCCAGAAGCTGCGCGGCGGCGTCGAGACGCACCTGCGCGCGCTGGGCTTCGACATCCGCGTGGCAATGAACGAGTCGCACCTGTGCTGCGGCTCGGCCGGCACCTACTCGGTGCTGCAGCCCGAGCTGGCCTACCCGCTGCGCGACCGCAAGCTGGGCCACTTGAAGCAGCTGCAGCCCGTCACCATCGCGTCGGCCAACATCGGCTGCATCACGCACCTGCAAAGCGGCAGCGGCGACACGCCGGTGCGGCACTGGGTCGAGTTGCTCGACGCGGCGCTGGACGCGGCCTGATCGCACAGCGGGGGAGGGCGCGGTCCGACTCGCGCGAACGTCGATCGGGGCATCATGGCTGCATCGAATCCGCTAGCAAGGAGACCGTGCCATGTCCCATGTTCCCGCACCCCTCGTTTCTTCCGCGCTGCGGCGCATGCTGCTGGCCTGCCTCTGCGCGGCCGGTGCGGTGGCCGCGCAGGCGCAAGGCGCCATGCCGTCCTGGCAGGGCGCAGGCACGGCACGCTACGTATGCGGCGGCATCGGTTCCGATGAATCGGCGGCCATGCGCGCCGCCATGAAGGACCATCCGCTGGCCTTGCTGTTCGCGCGCACCGACGGCGCCTACATGGCCAATGTCGACGTGACCATCAAGGGCGGCGATGCCAACAGCGCTGCCGCGCTGGCGTTCCGCGCCAACGGCCCGGTCTGCCTGGTCGACCTGCCGAACGGGCGCTACGTGATCGACGTTGCCGCTCCTGGCGGCGCCGCCAAGAGCCAGACCGTGACGGTGGGCGGTGGCTCGAAGACGGCCGACTTCAGGTTCTAGCCCAGGCTGCTGGCTGCCTCAGCCAGCAGCCGCCAGCGCGGCCTCCACATCGCGCGTCAGCGAAGCCGGCGTGTCCAGCGGCGCGTAGCGCTTGAGCACGGTGCCGTCGCGCCCGATGAGGAACTTGGTGAAGTTCCACTTGATGGCCGTGCTGCCCAGCAGCCCCGGCTTTTCCTTCGTGAGCCACTGGTACAGCGGCGCGGCGTTGCTGCCGTTCACGTCGATCTTCTCCATCATCGGGAAGCTCACGCCGTAGTTCGTGGTGCAGAAGGCGCCGATCTCTTCGTTGGTGCCCGGGTCTTGCGCGCCGAACTGGTTCGACGGAAAGCCCAGCACCGCAAGCCCCTGGCCGGCGTACTTTTCGTGCAGCGCCTCCAGCCCCGCGAACTGCGGCGTGAAGCCGCATTTGCTGGCGGTGTTGACGATCAGCAGCACCTTGCCCTTGAAGGCGGAGAGCTTTACCGGCTTGCCGTTGATCTGGTTGGCCTCGAAGTCGTAAACGCTGGTCATGCTGTTTCTCCTCAGGTGGGGGAAGAGGCGCGATCATCACTCCGCCCGGGCGTTCGTGCAAACGCCGACCAGATGGCGCCCAGCACGATCAGCGCGCCGCCGACGAGGATGCGCGGCTCCATCGTGGCTGCGCCGAGCGCCACCGACGACACGCTGGCGAAGAGCACCTCCGACAGCATGATCACCGAGGTCGCGGCGGCCGGGAGCCGGGCCGCGCCGTACTGCAGGCACACGTTGGCGAAGACGAAGCCCGTGCCCAGCAGCACGGCCCAGCCGAGCCAGCCCGGCGAGGCGCGCAGCGGCGAATCGAACGCGCCGAGCGCTGTGCCGCCCAGCGCCGCGGCGCCGGCCACGAAGGCACAGCCGCAGAACATCGACAGTGCGCGCGACTCGCCCGGCGCCTGCCGCAGATGGCGCAGCGCGATGTTGGTGACGGCAAAGCTGAAGCCCGCCGCCACGCCCAGCCAGTCGGGCAGGCTCGACGGCACCGGCCAGTCGGTGCCGGGCGCCTTCAGCACCACCACCACGCCGGTGAGCGCCAGCGCCACGCGCGCCAGCGCGCCGCCGGTCGGCCGCTCGCCCAGCAGCAGCCAGCCCAGCAGCACGCTCCACAGCGGCATCAGGTAGAACAGCAGCACCACGCGCACCACGTCGCCCTGCGTCACGGCCCAGTTGAAACCCACGTTGGTGAAGCCGGCCGCGAGGCCCAGCAGTGCCAGCAACGGAAAGGCAGCGAAGCCTTTCCACGCGTGCCGTCGCACGAGTCCCATCACGAGCGTGATGGCCAGGTAGATCAGGCAGGTGGTCCACAGCGGATGCAGGCCATGGCTCGCGATCTGGCGAAACGGGAACCACGAAACGCCCCAGACGAAGGCGTTGAAGATGAGGGCGAGCGCGGGCATGGTGGCGGGAATTTTCGTGGGACACCGAGGAACCGGCATCGCCGGGCCTCTGGTGTCGCCCCCGGCGAGGGGGAAGGCGCAGCGACACGAAGTGCGCGCAGCCTGGGGAAGGCTAGTGGTGTTTGTCGCTGCGGGCGATGGCCAGCAGGTGTGCGACCTCTTCGGGGTATTTCTTCTGGTTGTTTTCGTGCCAGCGCTTGATGAGCCACATGCAGCCCGCCACCACCAGCCCGAACGCACTGATCGCGCCGTACGCCGAGAGGCCGAGGCCCGTGCACACGCTGTAGAAGCCGCCGAGCAGGAGAATGCAGGCCTGCTCGTTGAAGTTCTGCACGGCAATCGAACGGCCCGCGCCCATCAGGTTGTGGCCGCGGTGCTGCAGCAGCGCATTCATCGGCACCACGAGAAAGCCGCCCAGGCCGCCCAGCAGGATCAGGAACGGCACCGCCAGCCACACGTTGCCGATGAAGTTCATGCAGATCACCATCAGCCCCATCGCGATGCCCATGGGAATCACGCGCGTGGCCATGTCCAGCCGCATGCGCATCGAGGCCACGATCGCGCCCACGGCCGTGCCGATGGTCACCACGCCCGTCAGCGCCGAGGCCTGCGTGGTGTTGTAGCCCAGCGCCAGCGAGGCCCAGGCCAGCACGATGTACTTGAGGTTGCCGCCCGCGCCCCAGAACAG
This sequence comes from Variovorax sp. Root411, assembly GCF_001425205.1. Classification (GTDB taxonomy): domain Bacteria; phylum Pseudomonadota; class Gammaproteobacteria; order Burkholderiales; family Burkholderiaceae_C; genus Variovorax. Next base: position 373,783 of record NZ_LMDW01000012.1, on the reverse strand, counting down.
CGTGGTGGTGGCCAGCGAGATCTGGCCGAGGCGGTCGCGCCACAGGCGGGCGTTGCAGTGCCAGAAGTCGGGCAGCAGCGCGGCGATGTTGCGCGCCAGGCCGTGCTCGGGGTTGGAGCGCAGCGGGCGCATCTCGACGCCGGTGTGCGGGATGCGCGTGTTGAACCATGCCGCCAGCACGTAGACGAAGATCAGCACCGATATCGCGGCCTCGGCCGGCGAGTCGATGCCGGTGTCGATGAGCGGGAGGTCGAAGGCCAGCAGCTTGCTGGAAATGGCATGCCCCACCAGCGTGCCGCCGAGCACGATGCCCAGCAGGATCGACGCGATGGTCAGCCCTTCGATCCAGCCGTTGGCCTTCACCAGCTGGGACGCCGGCAGCAGTTCGGTGAGGATGCCGTACTTCGCCGGCGAGTACGCCGCGGCGCCCAGCCCCACGATGGAGTACGACAGCAGCGGATGCGAGCCGAACAGCATCATCAGGCAGCCCACCACCTTGATGGCATTGCTGATGAACATCACCTTGCCCTTGGGCAAGGCATCGGCAAAAGCGCCCACCAGCGGCGCCAGCACCACATAGAAGACGGCGAAGATAGGCACCAGGGCTGCGCGCTGCCATTCAGGCGCACCCGAACTTCGCATGAGGTCGACCGCAACAACGAAAAGCGCTTGGTCGGCCAGTGACGAAAAGAACTGGGCCGACATGATCGTGTAGAAACCGCGCTTCATCGATGGGCTGGCTGGCCAGAGTGTCTGCTGGCGGTAGTGAAAAAGTGTTGCGCTACGGGCGAATGGGCGGTTATAGCATGGGGGTGCGACACGGAATTAGGGATCCCTACGGTGTTCAACCCCATTCCCGAAGATGCTAAAACGTGGTCTGCATTGTCCCTGAGTCTTCCCCGGAATTTCCATGCCGCGTCCCATTCTCGCCACCGTCCACACCGGCGCCCTGCGTCACAACCTCGAGCGGGCGCGCCGCTCGGCCCTCGAGGCCCGCGTCTGGGCCGTCGTCAAGGCCAATGCCTATGGGCATGGCATCGAGCGGGTCTATGAAGGCTTGCGCGGCGCCGATGGCTTCGCGCTGCTCGACCTGGCCGAGGCCGAGCGAGTGCGCGCACTCGGGTGGCGCGGCCCGGTGCTGCTGCTCGAAGGCGTGTTCGACGCCCGCGACCTGGAGCTGTGCTCGCGGCTGGACCTCTGGCACACCGTGCACTGCGACGAGCAGATCGACATGCTCGCCGCCCACAAGACCCTGAAGCCGCAGCGCGTGTTCCTGAAGATGAACTCCGGCATGAACCGCCTGGGCTTCACGCCCGAGCGCTTCGGCTCCGCCTGGACCCGCCTGAACGCGCTGACGCAGGTCGACGAGATCTCGCTGATGACCCACTTCAGCGACGCCGACGGCGCGCGCGGCATCGCTCACCAGCTGGCGACCTTCGAGCGCGTTACCCGCGACCTGCCGGGCGAGCGCTCCGTCGCCAACAGCGCCGCCACGCTGCGCCACGCCGAGCAGACGCGCGGCGACTGGGTGCGCCCCGGCATCCTGCTGTACGGCAGCGCGCCCGATTTTCCCGAGCACGATGCGGCGCACTGGCAGCTGCAGCCCACCATGACGCTGTCGACCCAGATCATCTCGGTGCAGACGCTGAAGGCCGGCGACACAATCGGCTACGGCTCCAGGTTCACGGCGCAGGGGCCGCTCACCATCGGCATCGCGGCGGTCGGCTATGCCGACGGCTATCCGCGCCACTGCGACAGCGGCACGCCGGTGCTGGTGAACGGCGTGCGCACCCACATGGTCGGCCGCGTGAGCATGGACATGATCACCGTCGACCTCACGAACGTGCCCGACGCGAAGTTCGGCAGCGAGGTCACGCTGTGGGGCAAATCCGCGAAGACCGGCGCGGTGCTGCCCATCGACGAGGTTGCGAAGGCCGCGGGCACGATCGGCTACGAACTCATGTGCGCCGTGGCGCAGCGCGTGCCGTTCGCCGAACCGGCCTCCAGCGAAGGCCAATGAAGTTCCTTTCCGACTGGCGCTTTGTGCGCCTGTGGGAAACGCAGGTCAGCTCCCTGCCCGAGGCGGTGCGCGTCCTGCTGAAGAAGAAGCACTGAGCGCACCGAGCAGGTGATCGACCAGCACCTTGCACTTGGGTGCGGTGAAGCGGCTGGGCGGGTACAGGATGTACGCGTGCCCGTGGTAGTTGCCCTGGAACTCCCATTCGGCCAGCACGCGAACCACGCCGCCCGCGTCCAGCGCCTCGCGCGCCATGAACACCGGCACGCAGGCGATGCCCAGGTCCGCCAGCGCGCCTTCGAGCCGCACCTCGCTGTGGTTGGAAATGTAGCGGCCGCGCACGACGACCTCTGCGTCTTCTTCGCCGCTCTTCCTGAAACGCCAGTGGTTGTCCCGCTCGTGCTCGCCGAGCGACAGGCAGCTGTGCGCGAGCAGGTCGTTCGGGTGTGCGATGGCCGTTGCGTGCCGCGCCAGGTAGGCGGGCGTTGCGCACAGGATGTGTTCCACCGCCATCAGCTTCCGCGCCACCAGCCCTTCGGGTGGCGCCGTCGTCAGCCGCACCACCAGGTCGACGCCCTCGCGGATCGCATCGACGTCGCGGTCGGCCACGATGAGCTGCACGTCCACGTCCGGATAGCGCCGCAGGAAGCCGAGGATGTGCGGATGCAGCACGCGCCGCGCAAAGGCCTTGGGCGCGCTGATGCGCACCAGTCCGCTCGGCCTGGTGGAGAACTGCTGCCCGATCTCCATCGCGCCCTGCGCCGCCAGCACCAGCTCGCGGCAGCGCGCGAAGGCCTCGGCGCCGGGTTCGGTCAGTCGCAGCTGGCGCGTCGTGCGCTGCAGCAACTGCACGCCGATTTCCTTTTCGAGCCGTTTCACCTGCCGGCTCGCGGCCGACGGTGTCATGCCCAGCAGATCGGCCGCTGCCGAGAAGCTGCCCAGCTCGGCGACACGCACGAAGGTCACCATCTCCGGCAGCACTTTGAGAAATGAATTCGTTCCCACGACGCAATAGTCCTGTTCCGGCCGACGGCTGTGTGGCCCGGGTGATGCCCAGAACAATGCCCTCTCGATGGGTTGTTCATGAACGGCGGGCCGACAGTATGGATTCAAAGCAGTTGCGCAGTGTCGCCCCCGGCGCATGGGGCGGCAAGAAGTGGGCGGGCATCGGCCTCGCCGAAGTCATGCTGCTGCTGGTGGCGGCAGTGTGGGGCGGCAGCTACGCGGTGGCCAAGCAGGCGACGCAGCAGCTGCCCGCGCTGGAGTTCATCGCGCTGCGCTTCGGGCTGACCTTCGTCGTGCTGCTGCCCGCGCTGAGGCCGTTGTTCAATGCCCGGTGGCGCCAGGGCCTCGCGGTGGGCGGGCTGCTCGGCGCAAACCTGCTGGCGATCTTCGTGTGCGAGACCTTCGGCGTGTCGCTGACCACGGCGAGCAATGCCGCGTTCCTCATCAGCCTGTGTGTCGCGTTCACGCCGTTCGTCGAATGGTGGCTGCTGGGCCAGCGGCCGGCGCGGCGCATGCTCTGGGCGGCGGGCCTGTCGGCGCTGGGGGCCGCGATGCTGTCGGCCACCTCGCCCGCGGACCTGTCGGTGGGCTGGGGCGATGGATTGATGGTGATCGCCGCCTTCCTGCGCGCCGTGATGGTGTGCATGACGCGGCGGCTGACCGGACGGCATGCGATGCCTGCGCTGACACTGACGGCGGTGCAGTCGGGCGTGATGGCCATCGGTGCGGCGACGATCTCGCTCGTCGCCTCGCCGGCCAGCGGGGCGTGGCACATGCCGCCCGCCACGGCCTCGTTCTGGTGGGGCATGGCGTACCTCGTGCTGCTGTGCACCGTCTTCGCATTCTTCGCGCAGAACCACGCGGCCTCGTGTTCGAGTCCGAGCCGGGTGTCGCTGCTGATGGGGAGCGAGCCGGTGTTCGGGGCGCTGATCGCGGTGTATGGGTTCGGGGAGCGCATCGGGTCTTGGGGATGGGCGGGGGGCTTGCTGATCGTCGGGGCGGCATGGTGGGTGACGCTGCCGCAACTGGATCGTCGCTGAAGGCACGCGAGAGAAGCGCCTGCGTTGCGGGACAATCCGCGCCGGAGGAATTTGTGACATGAGCCTGAAAAAACAGAACACCGCATGGCGCACATGCGGCATCGCGCTGGCCGTCGTCGGCCTTTCCGCGCACGCCGAGCCGGACGTGCCGGCACCCGCACCCGCAGTGACCGCCGCACCCGTTGCGGCCGCCGCCGAAACCCCGCCCACCGCGACCGCGCCGCGAACCCGGGTCCGCTTCAACCGCGGCTCCTACAAACCCGGCTACGAGCGCCTGCGCGTGATCCGGCGCGAAGGCACCATCGGCAACGTCGCGGGGCAGGTTGCGCTGAGCGTCGCCGTCTCGATGTTCACGGGCCGCGTCAGTGTCGGCGCGCAGGGCTTCTCGAAGGACGAGCTTGCCGGCGACACGCTGGAGGAATTCAAGGACGATCCCGCGAGCGTCAACCCGGCGATGAGCGAGCTCAACGATGCGCTGAGCCAGGTGGCCACCGACATCTATCGCAAGCGCGCCGAAGCCGCCTACGCGACCGTGCTGACGGACGGCTCTACGCCCGAGGAGATCGAAGAGGCGCGCCGGGTCCCCAAGGAAGCCGACACGCCGCTGCATCCCGGCCCGTGGCACCTGGTCTATGAAAACCTCGCGGGTTCGGACGAACTGTTCCGCCTGAAGTTCGGCGCCGAACTCGGCCGCCCCGGCTTCATGCGCCCGCCGGCGACGTGCTTCTACCAGTCGGAGCCCGTCACGTGGACGCGGTGGAAGGCCGACAACTGGCAACTGGTGCGCGACGAGCGCGCGAAGGCCGTGGCCAGCTGCATCGAAGCGCTGGCGGCCGTTCCCGAAAAGCGCTGGTAATTTTTCGCGCGGCCCCGGCTCACGCAGCCTCAGGCCGCCACGCGATGACGCCTTGCGTGCGCGCTCGCACCTGCGGCGTGGCAAGGCAGGTCGCCACGGCCTCGTAGCCCGCAGACCCCGGGTACGGCGCGACGAGCGTCGGTGGGCTGTGATTGGCGGGGCAGAGGATGATCGATTCTTCATCGTCCACGGCAGCCAAGTCCAGGATCACGCAGGAGCGCGTGAGCAGGAAGAGCGGCCGGCCCTCGGGTCCGCGACGGCGCAGGTGCGCAATCAGCGCCTGCTGGGTGGCCTCGTCCAGCCCCTGTTCCACCAGGTCGACCACCAGCGCCGATGGTCCTTCTGCCATCAGTCCGGCCAGCAACGCGACCAGCGCATCGGAGGCCGTGGCGCCGTCTTCCACCAGCCACGCCAATGCTTCGGCGACAGCCGGTGCGAGCGCCGCGCCGGGGCTTGCGAAGCGGTCCAACCCGAGGAACGCAGCGCCCGGAATGGCCTCGGCCAGGCGTATCGCCAGCTGTGTCTTCCCGCTGCCCAGCGGACCGACGATGTAGTTCAGCGGCCGGATGCCGCGCAGCTCGAAGCGTTCGCCGCCCCAGGGCCACGGCAGTTCGAAGGCGATGCAGAACCCCTCGGCCGGCTGCAGCAGGCGCGCCAGTTCGCCAGCGGCCGGCGCCTGGCCACGGGCGAGGTCGGCACGCAGGCCGCGCACCTTCTCGATGGTGCCTCCGAGTTGGCGAACGCGCCCCTCGAGCAGCGCCTGATGCGCCGCCAGGGCCGGCGCCAGTCCTGCGGCATCGCCTTGCAGCACGCGCGCCACCTGCGCGAGGCTCAGGCCGAGCGCGCGCAGCGCGACGATCTCGGTGCCCCGGGCCATCTCGCCGGGCCCGTAGGACCGCCATCCCGCATCGGTACGGGTCGGCGTCACCAGGCCGCGCTGCTCGTAGAGGCGCAGTGCCTTGGCGGAAACGCCGAGCCGCCGGGCGGCTTCGGACGCACTCAGGAATCGGGCGGAAGAAGAACTCACAAAATCACCTCGTGGCTTGGAACGGACAGCGCCTTTATTTATCAAGGCGGCCGCAGGGGCCGGGTCAAGCGATTCTGCGATGGATGCGCGTCAGTACAGGCCGAGCTGCCGCGTCCTCAAGCGCGCCAGCCCCAGCAACGCATCGGTGAACGGCGTCGTCACGCCGGTCAGCTCGCCCAGTTCGCGCACCACGGTCACAAGCGCGTCGAGTTCCACCGAGCGGCCGGCTTCCACGTCCTGCAGCATCGAGGTCTTGAACGCGCCGAGCTTCTTCGTCACCGCGTGCCGGTCTTCCGGGCTCTGCGTGATCTCGATGCCGATGCGCCGGCCGATTTCCTTGGCCTCCAGCATCACCGCCGAGATGAAGCCGCGCACGTAGTCGTCGTCCATGATCAGGTCGGTGGTTACGCCGGTCAGCGCGCTGATCGGGTTTACCGTCATGTTGCCCCACAGCTTGAACCACACGTCCTTCTGGATCTGCGGCGACAGCGTGGTGTCGATGCCGGTGCTCTTGAGCAGTTCGACCAGCTTCTGCACGCGCGGCGTGGCCTCGCCCGAAGGCTCGCCCACGATCAGCCCGTTGCCGAAGTTGTGCCGCACCACGCCCGGCGCGTCGAGCGAGCAGCTCGCGTGCACCACGCAGCCGATCACGTTGCGCGACGGAATGGCGCGGGCAATGGCGCCGTCGGGGTCCACGGCCGCGAGCCGGCGGCCGGTGATGGCGCCGCCGAAGCCGCCTTCGAGGAACCACCACGGCACGCCGTTCATCGCGACCAGCACGATGGTGTCGGCGCCGATCAGCGGCCCGATGCGCTCGGCCACGCCGGCCAGTGCGGGCGCCTTCACGGCGATGATCACCAGGTCCTGCACGCCGAGTTCGGCCGGGTCGGCCACCGCATTGACGGGCACGCGCGTGCGCACGTCGCCGCGCATCAGCGAGAGGCCGCCCTGCTGCAATGCTTCCAGCGTGGCGCCGCGCGCCACCACGTTGAGGCGCTGGCCTGCTTGCGCGAGCCCGGCGCCGATCCATCCGCCGATCGCGCCGGCACCGTAAATACAGATCTTCATGGAAAAGCTCGCCTCAGTATCTGTAGCTCGGGTCGATGCGGTCCACCTGGCGCACCAGCGCATCGAACACGTCCTGCCCCGCGCCGTGCTCGGGGCTGAACTGCAGCGCATCGCGCGTGCAGCGCTGCGCGATTTCCTCGCTCACCGGAATGGCCGCGCCCATCGAGAAGGTCGCCATCTGAATTTCGCAGGCGCGCTGCAGCGTCCACAGAATGGCAAAGGTCTGCGGCAGCGTCTGCCCCCAGGCCAGAAGCCCGTGGTTGCGCAGGATCACCGCATTGCGGTCGCCGATGCTCCTGAGCAGGCGCGGGCCTTCGTCGGCATGGATGGTGATGCCCTCGAAGTCGTGGTACGCCACCATGCCGTGCAGCTGTGCGGTGTAGAAGTTGGTCTGCTGCAGCCCGCCCTGAAGGCAGGCCACGGCCACGCCGGCCGTGGTGTGCGTGTGCATCACGCAGTGCGCGCCGGGCAGGCCGTCGTGGATGGCGGCATGCACCGTGAAGCCCGCCGGGTTCACCGGATGGGTCGAGCCGTCGAGCACCTTGCCGTGCAGGTCGATCTTCACGAGGTTGCCGGCCGTGACCTCGCTGTAGTGCAGGCCGAAAGGGTTGATGAGGAACTGTTTCTCGCCACCGGTCACGCTGTCGGGCAAGCGCACCGTGATGTGGTTGTAGATCATCTCGACCCAGCCGAGCATGGCGAACACGCGGTAGCAGGCCGCGAGTTCTTCGCGCGCGGCGCGCTCGTCCGGATGGATCGAGGGATGGACCCGCGCCGAGGGCGCGGTGGTGGCGAGTGTGTTCATTGCAGTTCCTTCATGTGTTTCAACCCTCCGCGGTGAAGCCGACCTCTTTCACGATCGGCGCCCACTTGGCGGTGTCTTTCTTCAGCAACTCGGTCAGCTCGGCCGGCGTGGAAGACATCGCCTCCAGGCCGAAGGTGCCGAGGCCGTCGATCACGTCTTTCTGCACCAGCGCGTTCTTCATGGCCGTGTTCAGCTTCGCCACCAGCTCGGGCGAGGCCTTGGCCGGCAGGAAGAAGGCGAACCATTCGCTGTGCGCCATGTCCTTGATGCCCTGTTCGCCGAAGGTGGGCACTTCGGGCGCGAAGCGGCTGCGCTTGGCGCCCGAGACGCCCAGGATGCGCACCTTGCCCGAGGGCAGGTGCTGCGTGATGTCGCCGATGGGGCCCGACACGGCGGAGATGTTGCTGCCCAGCAGGTCGAGCATGGCGGGCTGCGTGCCGCGGTAGGCCGCATGCTTGAGCTCGACGCCGCCCTTCTTGCCCAGCAGCGCGCCGATGAAGTGCGGCGTGGAACCGGCAGCGGGTGAGCCGAAGTTGGCGCCGGCCGGATTGGCCTTGGCCCAGGCCAGGAACTCGGGCACCGTCTTCACGCTGGCCGGCACGGCCGGGCCAACGGCGAAGCCGAAGTCGAAGATGCAGGCGAGGCTCACGGGCGTGATGTCGACCATCGGGTCGTACGGCAGCTTCTTGTAGATGTGCGGGTAGATCGTGAGGATCGAGGTCGGCGTCTGCAGGATGGTGCTGCCGTCGGCCGGGCGGCCCTTCACGTAGCTCACAGCGATCTGGCCGCCCGCGCCGGTGCGGTTCTCGACCACGGCCACCTTCGCGTACTCGGGGCTGAGCTTCTGCGCGAGGCGCCGGCAGGTGGTGTCCGAGGTGCCGCCGGCCGCGAAGCCGGTGACGATGGTGGCGGTCTCGATGTTCATCGCTTGCGCGAAGACGTTCTGGCCGAGGCTGGCCATCAAGGCCGAGGCGCTGGTGGTCTGCAGGATCTGGCGGCGCGTGAAGCTCATGGTGTCTCTCTCCGGACGGTGGTAGTTGTGAAGGATCAGGACTCGTCGCGCAGCCAGGTGACCGCGCCCGAGTGGGTCACGGCGCCCTGGTGGGCAGGGCGCACGGTGAGCGCGTATTTTTCCAGCAAGCCACCGCGGGCGGCCCCCGCGTTTACCTCACGTCGCGCGAGCCGCGTGGCGATTTCCTCGGCCGTGAGCTCGACCGAAATCGAGCGTGCTTCGGCCCGCGCGTCGATGGCGATCACGTCGCCGTCGCGCAGCGCCGCAATCGGTCCGCCGTCGGCCGCCTCGGGCCCCGCGTAGCCGATGCAAAGGCCGCGCGTCGCACCCGAGAAGCGTCCGTCGGTCAGCAGCGCCACCTTGTCGCCCATGCCCTGGCCGTAGAGCAGGGCGGTGATGCCGAGCATCTCGCGCATGCCGGGGCTGCCCCGGGGGCCTTCGTTGCGGATCACGATCACGTCGCCGGGTTCGTACAGGCGGTTCTGCACGGCGGTCTGCGCTTCTTCCTCCGAGTTGAAGACACGCGCCGGACCGCGAAACACCAGCCCCTGGAGCCCCGCCGTCTTGAGCAGCGCGCCGTCCGGGCAGAGGTTGCCCTTGAGCACGGCGAGGCCGCCGTCGCGCGTGATCGGGTTGCCGGCCTCGCGCACCACGCGGCCATCGGGCGCAAGGGCGCCGGCCAGCTCCTCGGCCATCGTGCGGCCGGTGAAGGTGAGTGCATCGCCGTGCAGGAAGCCCTGCTCCAGCAGCGTGCGCAGGATCACGCCGGCGCCGCCGATGTAGAACACGTCGCGCGCAAGGTACTGGCCGCCGGGGCGCAGGTCGGCGATGAGCGGCGTGCGCGCGAAGACCTCGGCCACGTCGTCGAGGTGGAACTTGATGCCGGCCTCATGCGCGATCGCCGGCAGGTGCAGCGCGGCGTTGGTCGAACCGCCCGTGGCCGACACCACGGCACAGGCGTTTTCCAGCGCCTTGCGCGTGACGATGTCGCGCGGCAGCGGGCTGTCGCCCATCACTGCCTTCATCAGCGTCTTCGCGGCGCGGCGCATCAGCGGTGCGCGTTCGCTGAACACGGCGGGCACCATGCTCGAGCCGATGGGCGCGAGGCCCAGTGCCTCGGACACCATGCCCATCGTGTTGGCCGTGAACTGCCCCGCGCAGGCGCCGGCCGTGGGCAGGCAGGCGCGGCTCATGGCGTCGAGCTCGTCGTGCGTGGCGGTGCGGGCCAGCACCTTGCCGATGGTCTCGTAGGTGTCGACCACGTTGAGGTCGCGGCCATCGGGGCCGGGCATCTGGCCCGGCAGCGCCGAGCCGCCATGCACGAACACGCTCGGCACGTTGCAGCGGACCATGCCCATCATCAGGCCGGGCAGGTTCTTGTCGCACGCACCGATGGCGAAGATGCCGTCCCACTGGTGGCCGCGCGTGGAGGCTTCCACGCTGTCGGCGATCAGCTCGCGCGAGATCAGCGAGAAGCGCATGCCCGAATGCGCCATCGTCAGCCCGTCGCTGATCGACACCACCGGGCATTCGTGCGGCGTGCCGCCACCCGCGTAGATACCGGTCTTGGCGTGCTGCGCCTGCTCGCGCAGGTTGAGGTTGCAGGGGCTCATCTCGCCGCCCGTGTGGAACACGCCGATGTGCGGACGCGCGATGTCCTCGTCGTCCTGTCCCAGCGCGTGCAGGAAGCTGCGCGTGGTCGCACGGATCGTGCCCTCGCGGATGGTGGCGGAGCGAAAGCGCTTGGGCGGGTCGACGGGCGCGGTCATGGGGTCAGAACATCCCGTTGTTGTTCGCGGCCGTCTCGGGCACGGGCTGCACCACGTCCCAGTGCTCGACGATCTTGCCGTTCTCCAGCTTGAAGATGTCGACGATGGCGCTGCCGCGTGTGCCCGGCTCGCGCACCGCGTTGACGTGCAGGATCACGTAGTCGCCGTCGACGAAGCTGCGCTTGATGTCGCTGCGCGACTTCGGAAACTTCTCGCGCAGGAAGGCGATGAACTTGCGAAAGCCCTCGGGGCCGTCGGCCGCCGTGGGGTTGTGCTGCACGTAGCGGCTGCCCACGTACTGCAGCGCTGCGTCGGCGTCCTTCTGGTTCAGGCCTTTTTCGTAGAAGGCGAGCACCGCCTGGCGATTGGCTTCCTGCTGGGCGGTCGCGCCTTGCTTGCCGGCGCCCATGGGCGCGCAGGCGGCGAGGAAGAGGGTGGCTGCTGTGGCGATGGTCGCCAAAGTCATGCGTTGCATCGAGCGTGCTCCGGTGTGAAGAAAATCAGTAGCCGTTGGGCGAGGCGGTGCCGGGCGCGGCCTTGTACCTGGCCAGCAGCTGCTTCGCCGCCGCCGCCAGCACGACGGTGTCCACGCCCACCGCCACGAACAGCGCGCCGGCCGCGAGCCACTTGCGCGCCTGTTCCTCGGTGGTCGACAGGATGCCCGGCGCCTTGCCTGCCTTGCGGATGCGCGCTATCGCGTCGGCAATCACGGCCTGCACCTCGGGGTGGTTCGGCTGGCCCACGAAGCCCATCGAGGCCGACAGGTCGGCCGGGCCGATGAACACGCCGTCCACGCCCGGCGTGGCCGCGATGGCGTCGAGGTTCTTCATCGCCTCCACCGTCTCGGCCTGCACCAGCAGGCAGGTCTGCGCGTTGGCTTCGTGCAGGTAGTCGGGGTAGGCCTGCCAGCGCGAGGCGCGCGCCAGCGCACTGCCCATGCCGCGGATGCCTTCGGGCGGGTAGCGCATGCCCCGCACCAGCCGCGCGGCCTGCTCGGCGGTGTCGACCATCGGCACCAGCAGCGTCTGCGCGCCGATGTCGAGGTACTGCTTGATCAGCGTGGTGTCGCCGACCGGAATGCGCACGACGGGGTGCGAGCGCTCCGACTCGGCCTGCGCCGACCATGCGCTCGAAATGCCCTGCAGCTGCGCGAGCACCGAGCGCACGTCGTTGGGCGCGTGCTCGCCGTCGACCAGCAGCCAGTCGTAGCCGGTGCCGGCCAGGATCTCGGCGGCGTAGCCGTCGGCCAGCCCGACCCACAGGCCGATCTGGGGCTTGCCCGATTGAAGGGCTTGCTTGAAGGTGTTGATGGGGGTTTGCATGGTTTAAGCGAATCGAAAGGAGATGGAACCGAGCGGGCCGTAGTCCGCGTGAAAGGTGTCACCGGGAACTGCGGTGGTGGGCCGCGTGAACGAACCGCCGAGCACCACTTCGCCGGCTTCGAGGCATTCGTCCCACGGCGCCAGCTTGTTCGCAAGCCACGCCACACCGGTCGCCGGGTGGTTGAGCACGGCCGCGGCCACGCCCGATTCCTCGATCACGCCGTTCTTGTAGAGCAGCGCGCTCACCCAGCGCAGGTCGACCGCATCGGGCTTCACCGGCCGGCCGCCCATCACGATGCCGGCATTGGCCGCGTTGTCGGAGATGGTGTCGAACACCTTGCGCGGCGCCTTGGTGTGGCGGTCGAACTGCTCGATGCGCGCATCGATGATCTCGATGGCGGGCACCACGTAGTCGGTGGCGGCCAGCACGTCGAACATGGTCACATTCGGACCCTGCAGCTTCTTGCCTAGGACGAAGGCCAGTTCGACCTCGATGCGCGGCGCGATGAAGCGCTTGAACGGGATGTCGCCGCCCTGCTCGAAGAACATGTCGTCCAGCAGCGTGCCGTAGTCAGGCTCGTCGATCTGGCTGGACTGCTGCATGGCGCGCGAGGTCAGTCCGATCTTGTGGCCCTTCACGATGCGGCCTTCGGCAATCTTGGTCTTCACCCATTCGCGCGAGATGGCGTAGCCGTCCTCGATGGTCATCTCTGGAAAGCGCTTGGAGAAGTGCTCGACCTGCACGCGCGACTTCTCGCTTTCGTGCAGCTCGGCGGCCAGTTGGGCGATGGTGGCTTTGGAGAGCATGTGACTTCGTTCAGTTCTTGTTGAACAGGGGATGCAGGTTGCTGTGCTTGCCGTCGTACACCTGGCCCGGGCTTTCGTCGATCTGCAGCGTGATGCCGATGTGGCGCTGCTCGAAGACCGGCGCGAAATGCGCACGCACGCCGGCCAGCAGATCGTCGCCGGCCTTCTTCTTCACCGCCTCGGAGCGGCCCGCCGCCATGCGGAGGTTGAGGTAGACGAAGGCGTAGTCGGCCTTGCCGTCGGCCACCGCGCAGTGCGCAGCAGGGTAGGCCAGCACGCGGGTGCCGCCGATGGGGAACACCGGCTTGCTGGCTTCGTCGCGCTGCTCCAGCATGGTGTCGGCCAGCGTGCGGCACAGGGCCGACATGTCGGTCTCGGCTTCGATGTTGGGCGTGTAGAGGATCACCAGGTGGGGCATCGTCGTTCTCCGTTCATTCCACCGACATCGTCGCCGCGGTGCATGTCACCGCGAAGATCGGAATAGCTTTCATGTGGAAGATCTCGCCCTTGCCACGCGCGGCCGCGGCCACGCTGATGAAGGTGCGGATCTCGAAGCCGCCCTGGCCCGCTTCGCGGTAGGTGGCCTCGTCGCCATAGTCGTCCAGCGAGAGCATGCCTTCACGGTCGTTGGCGCACCAGCGTTTCATGAATTCGGCGTCCCACGCGGCATTGACCTTGCCCGAGTCGGGCGTGGCCGGCCAGTGCGAGATGCCGCCGGTGCCCACCAGCGCGATGCGCTCGGGCGCCTTGTCGCAGGCGCGGCGCAATGCTTCGCCGAAGGCCCACGCGCGGTGCAGCGGCGTGAGCGGCGGGCCCTGGCAGTTGATGTTCACGGGGATCACTTTGGTGTCGAAGTTCGGCGTGAGGAAGTTCAGCGGCACCATGATGCCGTGGTCGAACTTCCATTCTTCCGCATAGGCCACGTCCGCCGTCTGCATCACCTCGCGAATCAGTCGCTGCGAGAGCGCTGCGTCGCCAGGGATGGTGTGCTTCTCGATGCCCAGCCACTTCGGGTCCTCGATCGGGCCTTCGTAGCTGTCGGCCATGCCGATGGCGTAGGCCGGCATGTTGTTCATGAAGAAGTTCGCGAAGTGCTCGGCCGCGATCACGATCACCGCGTCGGGTCTGGTGGCGCGCATGGCCTCGCCGAGGCGGTGGAACTGCGCATGGAACTCGTCCTTCACGGCCGGATCCGCCAGATGCGCGCGGCCGGTGATGCCGGGGGCGTGGCTGCACACGCCTGCAAAAACCAGACTCATACGCCTGCCACCTTTTCGTCCGTGCCCGTCGTCATCGCGTAGATGCCCGCGCGCACCGGACCGTACTTGCGCACGCCCTCGCGCATGGCTTCGAGGTAATCGGCCCACGGAATGCCGAGCAGGGGCGCGAAGTGCATCAGCAGCTGGCCGTTGCAACCGAGCACGTAGAGCTTGCCGATGTCACCTGAATCGATTGCCTCGCGCTCTTCGCCGTCGAGGTCGTAGTCGGCGAGCAGCACTGCGCGTGTGTCGCCGCCTTCGGTATAGCGGCGCTGCACTTCGGCTTCGCGGTTGAGCGCGAACAGGAATTTTTGCGTTGCGTACAGGCTCATTTCAGTGATCCACGTTGCGTTGTATCGCGGGTTGCCTGAGCGCTGATGTTCGGGATGCGTGCACAGGCCACCGGGTACTCCCCTGCGCGAATGTCCCCCGCTTCGCTCCTCCTTTATTTCGCTGCGGGGAGCACCCGGCGCCCTGTGCACGATGGACGCTGCTGTTGTGCTCACCGATCAACGACTGCTCTGATCGATCACGCTGGCGGGGTGCCTTGCGCAGCGAAATAAAGGAGGAGGCCGCAGGCCGGGGGACATTCGCGGAGCAAGGTACCCCGTCGGCGTGATCGCGCCCCAACAAGCGCACTTCACGCCCAACACGAAGAACCGAAGCGCAAGCTTCCATCCTAGACCCCCCAGTGCGGAATGTGGTGCGAACCCAGCGATACCGCCACGTTCTTCGGCTCGCAGAACACCTCGTAGCTCCAGGTGCCGCCTTCGCGCCCCGTGCCCGAGGCCTTGGTGCCGCCGAAGGGCTGGCGCAGGTCACGCACGTTCTGGCTGTTGACGAAGCACATGCCGGCCTCCACTGCTGCGGCCACCCGGTGGGCGCGGCCGATGTTCTCGGTCCAGACGTAGCTGGAGAGGCCGTACTGGATGTCGTTGGCCAGTTCGATGGCATGCGCCTCGTCCTTGAACGGAATCAGGCAGGCAACCGGGCCGAAGATTTCTTCCTGCGCGATCCTCATGCGGTTGTCGACATCGGCGAACACGGTGGGCATCACGTAGTTGCCGCGCTGAACGCGGTCCGGCAGGTTCGACGGCGTCTCGAGGCCGCCGCACAGCATCGTCGCGCCTTCCTTCGATCCCAGCTCGATGTAGCTGCGCACCTTGGCCAGGTGAGCCTGCGAGATCATCGGGCCGACGATGGTCTTCTCGTCCAGCGGGTCGCCGACCGTGATGCGCTTGGCGCGTTCCGCGAACTTCGCGGAGAAGTCCGCATAGATCGACTGCTGCACCAGGATGCGCGAGCCGGCCGTGCAGCGTTCGCCGTTGTTGCTGAAGATCATGAACACGGCCGCGTCGAGCGCGCGGTCGAGGTCGGCGTCTTCGAAGATCACGAACGGGCTCTTGCCGCCGAGCTCCATGCTGAACTTCTTCAGTCCCGCGCTCTTCACGATGCGGTTGCCGGTGGCGGTGGAGCCGGTGAACGAAATGGCGCGCACGTCGGGATGCGCCACCAGCGGCTCGCCGGCCTCCTTGCCGTAGCCGTGCACGAGGTTCAGCACGCCGGGCGGAATGCCGGCTTCGAGCGCCAGTTCACCGAGGCGCGCAGCCGTCAGCGGCGACAGCTCGCTCATCTTCAGCACCGCCGTGTTGCCGAAGGCCAGGCAGGGCGCGACCTTCCAGGTGGCGGTCATGAAGGGCACGTTCCACGGGCTGATGAGCGCGCAAACGCCCACCGGGTGGAACAGCGTGTAGTTCAGGTGCGTGGGCGTGGGGTAGGTGTGGCCGTCGACGCGCGTGCACATCTCGGCGAAGTAGTAGAAGTTGTCGGCCGCGCGCGGAATCAGCTGCTTGCCGGTCTGGGCGATCACCTGGCCGCAGTCGTCGGTCTCGGTCTGCGCGATCTCGGGCACGTGCTTCGCGATCAGGTCGCCGAGCTTGCGGATCAGCTTGGCGCGCTCGGGCGCGGGCAGGCCGGCCCACTTGGGAAAGGCTTCCTTCGCGGCGGCCACGGCGGCGTTCACTTCGGCCTCGCCGCCCGAGGCGACCTCGGCCAGCACTTCCTGCGTGGCCGGGTTGACCGTTTCGAAGTAGTCCTTGCCCGTGACGGACTTGCCGCCGATGAGATGGTCGATCTGTTGCATGAAGAAGTGTCCGGTCCGGTTCAATCGAGTTTGATGTCGCGCGCCTTGATCAAGGCATGCCATTTCCTGCGCTCGGCGTCGGTGTAGCGCGCCATTTCGGCGGCGTCTGCGGGGCGGGCTTCCCAGCCCGCGTCGTAGAGCTTCTGGCGCACGCCGCCATCGGCCATGGCTTTCTGCAGCTCCGCGCCCAGCTTCGCCTGCACTTCCTTCGGCGTGGCCGCGGGCGCGACGAAGCCCTGCCAGGTGTAGGCCTCGACGTTGGCGAAGCCGAGTTCCTTGGCGGTGGGGATGTTGGGCAGCTGCGGCACGCGCTCGGCCGACATGGCGAGCAGCGGCACCACTTTGCCGGCCTTGACGGCGCTCACGCCGCTGGGCAGGTCGAGCATCATCAGCGCGACCTGGCCGCCCATCAGGTCCTGCAGCGCGGGCGCACCACCCTTGTAGGGCACGTGCAGCATCGACACGCCGGCTTCGCGCTGGAACAACTCGAGCGCCAGGTGGTGCGGGCTGCCGGTGCCCGGCGTGGCGATGCTGTATTTGCCAGGCGAGGCCTTGAGCGCGGCGAGCAGCGCCTTGGCATCGGCGATGCCCGCGTTGGGCGCGGCCGTGAGGATGAGCGGGGAGCGGCCCATCATGCCGATCAACGCGAAGTCTTTCTCGGCGTCGTAGGGCAGCTTCTTGTAGAGCGCGGGGTTGTAGACCAGCACGCCGTTATCGGCCGAGAACACGGTGTAGCCGTCGCCCGGCGCGCGCGCCACGTTCTCCGACGCGATGATCGCGCCCGCGCCGGGCTTGTTGTCGACCAGCACCGGCTGCCCTACCTGCTGCGATACCTGCGCGCCGACCGTGCGCGCGAGAAAGTCGGTGCCGCCGCCCGCCGGGTAGCCCACCACCCAGCGCACGGGCTTGGTGGGGAAGGCCGCAGTCTGCGCGGGCGCGTCGAGCGCGAACATCGAGGCGCTCACGGCCACCAGGGCGGCAGCGAGAGCGAGCGTTTTCTTTCCAGCGTTCATTGCGTTTGTCTCCGCTTGTTGATGTGTGACAGAAAAAGGGGTTCAGCCCGCGTCGATGGTGTTGACCAGCGCGCCGATGCGCTCGATCTCGGTCACGACCACATCGCCCGGCTTGCAATCGACCACGCCGTCGGGCGTGCCCGTGAGGATCAGGTCGCCCGGCGACAGCGTCATGAAGCGGCTGAAGTACGCGATGAGGAAAGGCGCGTCGAAGATCATGTCGCGCGTGTTGCCTTGTTGCGTGACCGTGCCGTTGACGGTGGTGCGCAGCGCGAGCGCCATGGGATCGGGCACATCGGCCGCATCGACGAACCACGGCCCCAGCGGCGTGCAGGTGTCGCGGTTCTTCACGCGCAGGTTGGGGCGATACCAGTTCTCGAGGTAGTCGCGGATCGCGTAATCGTTGGCCACCGTGTAGCCGCCGATGAAGTCATATGCGTCATCGCGCTTCACGTTCTTCGCGGTCTTGCCGACCACTATGGCGAGTTCGCATTCGTAGTGCATGAACTGCACGCCGGCCGGACGGTGCGTGAGCTGGCGGTGGCCGATCAGCGTGCTCTGGCCCTTGACGAACACCAGCGGTTCCTCGGGCGCCTTGAACTCGAGCTCCTTGGCGTGGTCGGCGTAGTTGAGGCCGAGCGCGAGGATGGTGCGCGGCCGTGCCGTGGGCGCGAGCGGCGGCAGCCAGACGAGCTGCTCCTGCGGCACGATGCGGCCGTCGTCCAGGCGCACGGCGGCGTCTTGCTGCCCATTGAACTCATGGCTCGTGCCGGAATGCTCGCGGCCTTCGAAGATGACGCGTGCGTGCTTCATGCGGCCTCCTTCGCCAGCGTGTTGCTCAGGGTCTCGAACCCCGGCGCGGAGATGTCGATGCGCTGGCCCGCGCGGGCCACTGGCCGGCCGGCATCGCAACCGAGCATCAGCACGTCGCCGTGCGCAAGCGTCATGAACTCGCCGACATCGGCAAGCAGCTGCTGCGCGGGGCGCACGAGCTGCGAGAAGTCGATGGATTGCTTCAGCTCGCCGTCGATGCGCACCTCGACGAGGAAGTTCGCGGGGTCGGCCACGTCCTGGGTGTCGCGCAGCACCGGCCCGATGCCGAGAAAGCCATCGACGCACTTGAACTTCACCGGCGGGCGGAAGAAGCTCGCATGCGGGATCGACAGGTCGTTCATCAGCACGAAGCCTTCGACGTCGCCCTCGGCGCCGATCACCATGCCGATGCTCGCGCCGATTTCCACCTCGGGCACGGCCGCCGGCACCGCGATGGCGCTGCCGTGCGGGCTCCAGGTGTTGGCCGTCTTCACGTAGAGCACGGGCGCCTTTGGCGGTGCCTTGTAGGGCGGCTGCGTCATCTGCGTGGCGAGCGCCGCCACTTCGGCGCGGAAGTTCAGCAGGGTGCCGTACACCGTGCCGGTGGGCAGGAAATGGGGGGCGCTGCTCATGAAGGTTGCTCCAGTGCGATGAGTTCGTCGAGCAGTCCGTAGAGCTGCGCGAGCTTGGCCTTGCCGAGCGACTTTTCCATCCAGTCGTAGTGCGCCTCGATGCTGCTGCCCAGCCGCTTCACCAGCTTCATGCCGTGCGGCGTGGCCTCGACCACGGTGCGGCGCTGGTCGGCCGGGTCGCGCGCGCGGGTGATGAGGTTGTCGCGCTCCATGCGCGCAAGCACGCCGGTGAGGCTGGGGCCGAGGATGAAGGCCTCGCGCGCCACGCGGCCGGTGTCGACCGCGCCGTGCTCGCCCAGCACGCGCAGCACGCGCCATTGCTGGTCGGACAGCGCATGCTCGCGCAGGCTGGGCCGCGTGTGGGCCATCACCGCTTCGCGGGCCTGCAGCAGCAGGCGCGGCAAATTGCGGTGCGTGAATGTGGTGCTCAAGAGGCGTCTCTTTCTGAAATTACTTAACATGTTAAATGATTTGCCAGAACTTTCCTAGATGGCATTCATCAGGGTTTGTGCGGACACCTAAACTTGCCGCATGGCCAAGGAAAAAACACTTTTCGTCTGCAGTGAATGCGGCGGCACCAGCCCCAAATGGCTCGGCAAATGCCCGAGCTGCGGCGCCTGGAACACACTGATCGAGCAGGTCGCGGGCGCGGGCAGCGGCCCGGCCAACAACCGGTTCGGCACGCAGTTCGCGTCGCTCGCGGGCGCGTCGGAACTCGCCACGCTGTCGGAAATAGAAGCGACCGACGTCGCGCGCACGCCCACAGGCCTCGACGAACTCGACCGCGTGCTGGGCGGCGGCATCGTCTCGGGCGGCGTCACGCTGATCGGCGGCGACCCCGGCATCGGCAAGTCGACGCTGCTGCTGCAGGCGGTCGATGCGCTGCAGCGCGCGGGGCAGAACGCACTGTATGTCACCGGTGAGGAAAGCGGGGCTCAGGTGGCGCTGCGCTCCAAGCGGCTCGGGCTCGATCACTCGCAGGTGCAGGTGCTGGCCGAGATCCAGCTCGAGAAGATCATCGCCACGCTCGACGCCACGCGTCCGGCCATCGCGGTGATCGATTCGATCCAGACCGTTTATTCGGACCAGCTCACGTCAGCCCCCGGTTCCGTCGCGCAGGTGCGCGAATGCGCGGCACATCTCACGCGTTTCGCCAAGACCAGCGGCACTGCCGTGGTGCTGGTGGGCCACGTCACCAAGGAAGGCGCGCTGGCCGGACCGCGCGTGCTCGAGCACATGGTCGACACGGTGCTGTATTTCGAGGGCGACACGCACTCGAGCTTTCGCCTTGTGCGCGCCATCAAGAACCGCTTCGGCGCGGTCAACGAGATCGGCGTGTTCGCCATGACCGAGCGCGGCCTCAAGGGCGTGACGAATCCGAGCGCCATCTTCCTGAGCCAGCATGCCGAGCCGGTGCCCGGCAGCGTGGTGCTGGTGACGCTCGAAGGCACGCGGCCGATGCTGGTGGAAATCCAGGCGCTGGTCGACAACGGCGGGCCGAGCCCGCGGCGCCTGTCGGTGGGCCTGGACCGCGACCGCCTCGCGATGCTGTTGGCCGTGCTGCACCGCCATGCGGGCGTGGCCTGCATGGACCAGGACGTGTTCGTCAACGCGGTGGGCGGCGTGCGCATCAGCGAGCCGGCGGCCGACCTGGCCGTGATGCTGGCCATCACCTCCAGCCTGCGCGGCAAGCCGCTGCCCAAGGGCTTCATCGCGTTCGGTGAGGTGGGCCTGGCCGGCGAGGTGAGGCCGGCGCCGCGTGGGCAGGAGCGCCTGCGCGAGGCTGCCAAGCTGGGTTTCAGCGTGGCCGTGGTGCCCAAGGCCAACGCACCGCGCAAGGGTTCGAAAGAGATCGAAGGCCTGACCATCCACGCCGTCGACCGCATCGAAGAGGCGATGGACGTGGTCCGCCGCCTGGATTGATTCCTTGAAAAAATGCCCGGCGCACCACTGGCGCGCCGGGCTCACCCTCCCTGTCCCCCGATGTGTGCCGTGTCGTGGCAACTCAGGTTGCCGCGCGGCTGCTCCGCGAGCCTTCAACTGGGCTGCCTCTCCCTGAAGCCGCGGTGGAATGTGCCGTGTGGCGCTCGCATGCGATGCGCTTTTGGGGGTGAGTACCGCCCGGCGCGCCCGGCGGTAGCCGCGGTCGCTACTGCGGGGCGGCGACAATGCAAGCCATGAATTTCAAGAAACTGCTGGTGCCCCTGGGCATCGTCGTCCTTCTGGGACTGGCCTGGCGCAGCGGCGGATGGGGCGGTGTCGCCCTGGCCGGCGGCGCGATCGTGATGTTCCTGCTGTTGCACTTCAACCGCGCGATGCAGGTGCTCAAGCGAGCCGCCGAGCGGCCGGTGGGCTATGTGGCAAGTGCCGTGATGCTCAATGCCAAGCTCAAGCCCGGGGTCACGCTGATGCACGTGATCGCGATGACGCGCGCCCTCGGCGAGCTGCGCTCGCCCAAGGACGAGCAGCCCGAGCACTACCGCTGGACCGACGGCGGCGGCTCGTACGTCGACGCCGTGTTCAATGGCGGCAAGCTGCAGAGCTGGACGATGACGCGGCCCGAAACCCCGGAAGAAGAAGACCCGCCGGCGGCCTGAGCCACGCCTGTTGAAGACGCGTCAGAACGGCGCGTCTTCTTCCTCGGGCGCGTCGGCCGGGGTCGTCATTGTGGGAGCGGCTGCTGCTGCGGCGGGCTTCGCCGCTTCGTCCGGCACAGCCGCCGAGAACGCCGCTTCGCCGCCGAGCGCATCGAGCAGCGCCGGCACCAACTGGCCCAGCTCGCCCGTGGCAATGGCCACGTCGGCGTCGAAGTTGTCTTCCTTCTTGCCGCCCGCGGCGCCGTCGCCCGTGCCTTCGAGGAAGGTGATCTTGCGGATCAGCAGGCCATGCGTCAGCTCGAAGGACACGCGGTCGTCCCAGGTGAGCGCCAGGCGCGTCGGGCGCTTGCCGTCGGTGATGTGCTTCTGCACTTCCTCGATGTCGAGCGGATGCTTGGCGTAGCGCACCACGGCCTTGGAGTCGTCCGAGGCCTTGAGCTCGCACTCGCGGTCGATGGTGAACCCGGCCGGTGGCTCCTGCGTCAGCAGCCAGTTGGCCATCGCGGCGGCGGGCTCGATCTGCGTGTTGATGAGGGCCACCGCGAAACCATCGAGCGACTTCACGAGGCTGGTGACCACTTCGTCGGCGCGCGATGCGTTGCCGCTGTTGATCACGAGGCGGTTCTCGGCCTTGTCGATCCACACCGTCACGCGGGCGCTGCGGGTGAAGGCCATCGGCAGCAGCTCCAGGGTGATGTCTTCCTTGAGCTCCTTCTTTTCCTTCTTGCCGGGCTTGCGGCCGGTGGTGGCTTCGATCTGCGCGCAGCGTTCGTCGAGCTTGCGGCGCACCACCGAGCCGGGGACCTGCTTGCTCTCGATCATGTATTCGACGAGCCACTGGCCGTCGATGGATTCGACCAGCGGGCCATTGGCTTCGCCGCGGGGCTCGACCCAGCCGGCGGACTTTTCCTGCGAGGGACCGCAAGGCACGAAGCGCTGCTTGCCGAGCCCTTCTTCTGCCTCGGCCAGCGTTTGGGACCAGGCAGGTTCGATGCGATAGACGATGACGTTCTTGAATACGGACACGGAAACCCTTTTTCCACTGGTTTGCACAACCGGGCATTGTCGGGCACCCCGCCAATCCCACCGCCGTAAAATCGAAAGCTTTTGCGACTTCCCACCTCGCTCCCAACACCGCTTCCAAAGGAATCAGGAAATGAGCTCGATCCCCCCCTCGCTGGACGACCGTGACGGCAAGATCTGGATGGACGGCGAACTCGTGGACTGGCGCGACGCCAAGATCCACGTGCTGAGCCACACGCTGCACTACGGCTGCGGCGCCTTCGAGGGCGTGCGCGCCTACAAGACGCCCGAGGGCACGGCCATCTTCCGCCTGGCCGAGCACACCGAGCGGCTGTTCAACAGCGCCAAGATCCTGCGCATGAAGATCCCGTTCACGCAGGAACAACTCAACGAAGCCCAGAAACAGGTAGTGCGCGAGAACAAGCTCGAAAGCTGCTACCTGCGCCCGCTGATCTGGATCGGCTCCGAGAAGCTCGGCGTGAGCCCCAAGGGCAATCGCATCCACGCCATGGTCGCGGCCTGGTCGTGGGGCGCCTACCTCGGTGAAGAAGGCATGAAGCGCGGCATCCGCGTGAAGACTTCGAGCTACACCCGCCACCACGTCAACATCACGATGACGCAGGCCAAGACGGTGAGCAACTACACCAACTCGATCCTCGCCAACATGGAAGCGCTGGACGACGGCTACGACGAGGCGCTGCTGCTCGACGCGAGCGGCTTCGTCTCCGAAGGCGCGGGCGAGAACATCTTCGTGGTCAAGGGCGGCGTGGTCTACACGCCCGACCTGTCGGCCGGCGCGCTCAACGGCATCACGCGCAACACCATCCTGCACGTGTGCAAGGACCTGGGGCTGGAGCTGGTGCAAAAGCGCATCACGCGCGACGAGGTCTACATTGCCGACGAGGCCTTCTTCACCGGCACCGCCGCTGAAGTGACGCCCATCCGCGAACTCGACCGCGTCGAGATCGGCAACCGCGGCGACGGCGGCGCCCGTGGCCCGATCACCGAGAAAATCCAGTCTGCCTTCTTCGACATCGTGAACGGCAAGAATCCCAAGTACGCACACTGGCTCACGAAAGTCTGAGAAAACCCATGTCCACCAATGCAGTCGTCGAACTCCTGGCCAAGGAGCTCAATCATCAAGGCGGCGTGTTCTGCCCCAGCCCCAAGGCCGACATGAAGCTCTGGAACAGCCATCCGAAGGTCTACCTCGACGTGGCGCGCACCGGCGAGGCCAAGTGCCCGTATTGCGGCACGGTGTACCGGTTGAAGGCCGGCGAGACGGTGTCGTCGCGGCACTAAACCGCGGCGGCGTCCTTCATGCGGCGCGACGGCAGCAGGTCGCGCCACGGATCCGGGTCTTGCTTCTCCTGCGCCAGCCGCAGGTAGATCATCGAAACCCACAGCAGCGCCAGGCCGATCTGCGCGTCGCGCAGTGCCGAGTTCACGCTCGACGCAATCAACGCGATCAGCGTGGCGGCCAGCGCATAGCGGCCCGCCATGTCGGGCCGTTTCCACGCCTGCCAGACGGCAGCGACCATGATGGCCAGCAGGCTCAGCAAGGCCGGCAGACCGCCTTGCGCGCCGACCCACAGGAAGTCGTTGTGCGGCATGTTCGAATCGGCGAACAGCACCGGGCCGTGCTTGTGCCATTGGTCGGTCCAGCCTCCGATGCCCCAGCCGGTGAACGGCCGCTCGGCGATCATGCGGCTGGTGTCGCGGTACATGTAGTAGCGGATGACCCAGCTGCCCTTGAAGACCGCGCCGGCCTGCGCCTCTTCGAGTTCCTGCACGCCGGTCTCGACCTTGTGCTGCAGCTGCGGCACCTGATAGAGCGCGGCCCCGAGCACCGCGGCCCCCAGCACCAGCGCGCCCACCAGCATCTTCAGGTGATTGCGCCACTGGTGGATGCACACGACCGGAATCACCAGCAGCAGCGCGAGCACCGAGGTGCGCGAGGTCAGCGGCAGCGCCACCACCAGGCCCAGCCCGAGCATCAGCACGAAGGCCGGGATGGCACGCAGCGGCCTGTGCGCGGCGATCTGCGCAATGCCCCACACGGCCGCCGTGGACGCCACCACGCTGAACAGCAGCGCGTTGCTGATCGACTTGTTGCCGACCTCCATGACCACCGCGCGCAGCGGCGACCAGATAGGGAAGCCGCCGACGGAATAGAACACGATGACGAGCAGCACGTTCAGCGCCGCGACCAGCAGGAAGCCGCGCAGCGCCCATATCGCTTCCTCGCGCGTGAGCGCCATCGCCATCAATATCGTGACGGCGATGCGCAGCCCGTGGAAAAGATTGGACGGGGTCTCGGGATAGTGCGGCCGGAAGGCCAGCACAATGAAGGTCCAGGCCAGGTACGCCACCACTGGCCACCACAGCGGGTTGGCACGCAGCCGAGCGAAGCGCTCGCGCGCGCCGCCGGCCACCAGCAGGGTGAGCAGCAGCAGGATGGCCGAAAGATAGGTGACGCCGACCGGCATGAACACCACCAGCCCCCAGAACATGGCCGCGGGCCGAACGATGTGCGATCTCTGCATAGGGGCAAGATTTTAGGTTGACAGGCTTGGTACCCCCAGGCTTCGCGCACTTCGTGTCGCTTCTCCTTCCCCTCGCCGGGGGCGACGCCAGCGGCCCGGCGAAGCCGGTTCCGCGGCGTCCCGCGAAGAAGACCGGGGGTTTTCAGTGCCCGCGCGCGGCCACCGGCAGGCGGATCACGAAGCTCGCGCCGCCGCCCGGTCGATCTTCGCAGCGCACCGAGCCGCTGTGGCGCTCGGCAATCGACTTGACCAGCGCCAGCCCGAGGCCGACGCCGCCGTTGCGCTCGCTCGCGCCCGGCAGGCGGTAGAAGGGTTCGAAGATGCGTTCGCGCAGGGCCGTGGGTACGCCCGGGCCGCGGTCGTTGACGCGCACGGTGGCGTAGCCGTTGGCGCTGCCCAGCTCCACCGCGATTTCGCCGGCGCCATAGCGGCGGGCGTTTTCCAGCAGGTTGCGGATCGCGCGGCGCAAGAGGCGCGACACGCCCGGCACGGTCAGCGCGGCGTTGTCGGTGCCTGCGGCCAGGTCGAGCTCGGCATTCACCTGCGAGCATTCCTCGGCAGCGAGGCCGGTCAGGTCCACGGCCTCGATGGTGCCCATGTCGGCCTCGCTGGCGTCGAGCCGGCTGGCCAGCAGGATTTCGTCGATCAGCTGGTCGAGCTCGCCGATGTTGCGCGAAATTTCCTCGCGTGCGGCCGGGCTCGGGCGTTCGCCCATCAGCTCCAGGCCCATGCGGATGCGTGTGAGCGGCGAACGCAGCTCGTGCGAGGCGTTGGCCAGCAGCGACTTGTGCGAACGCACCAGCTGCTCGATGCGTTCGGCCGACGCGTTGAATCGTTTGGAGAGATCGGTCACTTCGTCCTGCCCTTCTTCGGTCACGCGCACCGAGAGATCGCCTTCGCCCCATCGCTGCACGCCGCGCTGCAGCGATTCCAGCCGCTGCGTGATGCGCCGCACGATCGGATACACGCCCAGCGCCACCGCCACGCCCACCAGCGCGATCATCCAGCCCAGCCCGAACGGCGTGCGCCATGGCGCGAAGCCGGCCGAGCCCGTGGGCCGTTCGCGCGGCGCCACGCGCAGCGTGATCGCCTTGCCGTCGCTCAGCGTCACGTCGAACTCCAGGCCCTGGCCCGGCACGCGCAGCGCGGTGCCTGCGCCGATGGGCTTGTCCTGCGCGTCGAGCACCACCACGTGGCGCGGCACCGGCGCGAGGCGCTCGCGCTCGGCCTCCGCGGCTTCGCGCACGATCCAGTTGGCCATCAGCGTGAGGATGACGACGCCGCCCACCACCGCGAGCCAGATGCGGACGTAGAGGTGGCGGGAATAGAGGTTCCTCATGGTGCGCTGCGGCGCCAACATTTCTAGTCTTGTTGTTTCGCGAAAACGTAGCCCACGCCGCGCACGGTGAGGATGCGCTTCGGGTTCTTCGCGTCGACCTCGATGGCCGCGCGGATGCGGCCCATGTGCACGTCGATGGAGCGGTCGAAGGCCTCGAGTTCGCGGCCGCGCACGGCTTCCATGATCTGGTCGCGCGTGAGCACGCGGCCCGCGCGTTCGGCCATCGCCACCAGCAGGTCGAACTGGTAGGAGGTGAGGTCGGCCAGCGCGCCGGCCACCGACACGGTGCGCGCGTTGCGGTCGATCTCCAGCGTGCCGAAGCGCATCACGGTGGAGGCTTCGGCCTCGGTGGCGTTCTCGCTGCGGCGGCGCAGCACGGCGCGGATGCGCGCGAGCAGTTCGCGCGGCTCGAAGGGCTTGGGCAGGTAGTCGTCGGCGCCGATCTCCAGGCCGATGATGCGATCCATCGGGTCGCCCTTGGCCGTCAGCATCAGCACCGACACCTTCGACAGCGGAGCGGGCAGCGCGCGGATGCGGCGGCACACTTCGAGCCCGTCGGTGTCGGGCAGCATCAGGTCGAGGATCACGAGGTCGGGCGCGTGCTGCTGCAGCTGCTCGAGTCCCCTCGCGCCGTCGCCGGCATGGGTGAACGCGAAGCCCGACTGCGTCAGGTACTCGCCCACCATTTGCGCCAGGCGGGCGTCGTCTTCGATCATCAGGAGTTGGGGGGTGCTCATGCGCTTCATGGTCGTCCAAAGGGAGCAAGCGGGCTTGAACGCTCCGTAAAGTTGGGTAAACCTCGAACACCCCTGTCAACGGGCGATGCTGCGAAAAGCATAGCGCCGACTCCAGCGGGCGTGGGCTCAGCCGCGCTCGAGCGGCCGTAACTGAAGCCGCAGCGACAGGGATGAGGACAGCGGCAGGTCCACCGGCGTGCCCGTGCCGTTTCCCGAATGCGCCAGGTGCGCCAGCGATTCGAACAGCGCCAGCGCCTGGGCCATGGGGTTGATCTCGGCCAGCGACTTCGCCGCCTCCGAGCTTGGTGGCGTGGCCACGGGCGCCGTGCCGCCCTCGCCGGCCAGCGACCAGTCGAGCGCCGCCACGGTGCGTTCCGTTGGCTCGTGGGCGATCACCAGCGCCACCGCGAGCAGGCCGCGGCTGTCGGTGACCGAAGCCAGGGCGCCCACCGTGGGCGTGTCGCAGCCCACCAGCAGCACCGGCTCCTGGTCGCAGGCGCACTGCACCGCCGCTTCGAGCAGGCCCGAGGCAAAGCTGTGCTCGTAGGCCGAAATCGCGTTGCTGGCCGCCATGCAGCCGGTGCCGATGGTCCAGTAGCCCACGGCTGCGTTGTGCACCGAGTTGTGGAACTTGGTGGGCGACAGCATCTTCGGATCGCTCGCGAGCGTGCCGCACATGTAGTCGTTGATCGACAGGTCGCCGTGCGCCGACGTGAACACGCAGGGCACGTCGGCCGCGTTGCGGCCCGAAGCGGCCATGGCGGCGGCCGCCACTTCGAGCGCCAGCGCCACCGTGTCGGGCGCGCGGCGGCGCTCGGCCGGGGCCAGCACCTGCGGCGACGGGCGCTTGGCGGGCGGGTCGGCCAGCGTGCCTTCGCCGCGGAAGGCGGCGCGCGCGGCGTCCCAGCCGGGGAGGGTGGGCGTCCAGAAGGCGGGGCCTTCGATGTAGAGGGTCGGGGGCTTGGGCGCGTGGTAGGTGCTCATGCCGCCTCCGCCTTGCCGAAAACGAGGGAGCAGTTGTTGCCGCCGAAGCCGAACGAATTGGTCAGCGCATAGCGCACTTCGCCGTGCGCCGGTTCGAGCTTGATCTGCGGGCCGAAGCCTTCGTCCAGCGTGCGGGTGTTGACCGTGCCCGGCATCAGGCCGCGCTCGATGGCCAGCAAACTGATGACGGCCTCGACGATGCCCGCCGCGCCCAGCGTGTGGCCCATGAAGCCCTTGGTCGAGCTGGCGTGCGTGCGCGCCGGGAAGCGGCGCGCCACCAGCGCACCCTCGACCTCGTCGTTCTTCTGGCTCGCGGTGCCGTGCATGTTGATGTAGTCGATCGCCTCGGGCGGCAGGCCGGCGCGAGCCAGTGCTTCGTCGAGCGCGCGCTCGGCGCCCAGGCCCTCGGGGTGCGGCGTCGACATGTGGTGCGCGTCGCTGGCCTCGCCATAGCCCAGCAGGTGCAGCGGCGCGGCATCGGCGCCGGCCTGCACGCGCTCGACCAGCGCGAAGCCCGCGGCCTCGCCCAGGCTGATGCCTTTGCGGGTGGCGTCGAAAGGCCGGCACGGCTCGCTCGACACCAGTTCGAGCGAGTTGAAGCCGAACAGCACGCTGCCGCACAGCGTGTCGGCCCCGCCGACCACGGCTGCGTCGGCCAGGCCCAGTCGGATCAGCCGCTCGGCCGAGGCGAACACCTTGGCGCTCGACGAGCAGGCGGTGGAAATGGTTTCGCTCGGGCCACTGATGCCCAGCAGCTGCTGCGTGAACATGGCCAGCGAATGCGGCGTGTGCACCGCGGCGCGGCGCTGGTTGGGCGGGAACATGCCCTGTTCGTCGAGCTGCGTGTAGGCCAACTCGGTTTCGCCGATGCTGGCGGTCGAGGTGCCCAGGATCAGCGCGATGCGCGATGCGCCGTACTTCTCGCGCGCGGCAGCCACTGCCTCGATGAAGCCGTCGGCCTGCAGGCCCAGCCACGCGAGCCGGTTGTTGCGGCAGTCCCAGTGGGCAAGCGATTCGGGCAGGCGCACTTCTTCGAGTCCATCGACGCGGCCGATCCAGGTGGGCAGCGGCGCATCGCCGAAGTCGTTGGCGCGCAGCCCGCTGCGCGACTGCGCGAGCGCGTCGGCCAGCACTTCCTTGCCGACACCGACGGCGGAAGTCGCCGTGTAGGCGCTGATTTGGAGAGGAGAAATTCGGGACGGCACGATCTTGTAGGGGCTTGCTGGCAGACGGGTGCGCGGAAAGGGGCGCAGGAAGGGAAAAGAAAACGAATGTATAGCGCCCGCAGCCTACCAGTTGCGCGGTGCGCGCAATGTCGGCTGTTTCCTATAAGGCCCAGGCCCTATTGACGGTCCGCGGGCCTTGTGGTCGTCGTCAGCCGCGAGGCCAATGCCACCAGCACCAGCACCGGCAGGCCGAGCATCGCGGTGGCGACGAAGAAGGTGCTGTAGCCATAGCTGTCGACGAAGGCGCCCGAATAGCCGGCGATGAACTTCGGCAGCAGCAGCATCAGCGAGCTGAACAGGGCGTACTGCGTGGCCGAGTAGCTGATGTTGGTAAGGCTCGACAGGTAGGCGATGAAGGCCGCCGAGGCGATCCCACCGGCCAGGTTGTCGGCCGAGACCACCGCGATCAGCGCCCTCAGGTCGTGCCCGCGCGAGGCCAGCCAGGCGAACAGCAGGTTGCTGGCTGCGCTCAGCACCGCGCCCAGCATCAGCACCCGCATCACGCCCAGGCGCATCGACAGCACGCCGCCGACGAAGGCGCCCACCAGCGTCATGATCACGCCGTAGATCTTGCTGACCGTGGCCACCTGGTCCTTGGTGAAGCCCATGTCCACGTAAAAGGGGTTGGCCATGATGCCCATCACCACGTCGCTGATGCGGTAGATGGCGATCAGCGAGAGGATCAGCGCGGCCTGCCACCTGTAGCGGCGGATGAAGTCGGCAAAGGGCTCGACGAGCACGCTGCGCAGCCACTCGGCGGCATTCCTTGCCTTGGGCAGCACGCGCGGCACCGGTTCGGGCGACAGCAGCACCGTCAGCACCCCGACCGCCATCGAAGCGGCCATCACCAGGTACGCCGTCTTCCACGCCCCGTTCTGGTACGCCGCCGCACCCGTGACCGCGGCCGCCGGCGTCACCTCGGCCCAGGCCGCGACCCACAGCACGCCCGCACCGGCCCAGATCATCGCGAGCCGGTAGCCCGTCTGGTAGGCGGCGGCCAGCGCGGCCTGCTTGCGCGTCTCGGCCGATTCGATGCGGAAGGCGTCGAGCGCGATGTCCTGCGTGGCCGAGCCGAAGGCCACCAGCAGCGCGCACCAGATCAGCGGCGTGAGCCCCAGGCGCGGGTCGTTCAGCGCCATGCCGATCAGGCCGGCGATTACCACGCACTGCGCCAGCAGCAGCCAGCCACGCCGGCGTCCGAGCAGCGTGGTCAGCGGCGGCAGCGGCAGCCGGTCGACCAGCGGCGCCCAGACCCACTTGAAGCCGTAGGCCAGCCCGACCCAACTCAGGTAGCCGATGGTGGTGCGGTCGATGCCCGCTTCGCGCAGGCGAAAACTCAGGGTGCCCAGCACCAGCAGCAGCGGCAGCCCCGCCGAGAAGCCCAGCGCCAGCATGCGCAGGGTGGCGGGCTCCAGGTAGACCTTCAGCGCATCGCGCCAGGGCGGGGAAGAGGCGGTGGGGGTTTCTGCGGAAGGTACGGACATGAGCCTCGGATTGTCCATGAGTGCCGGGGGACGTCGGGCCCGGTCTTTGTCTTCATTTGTTCCTATGATCCGGCTCCTATGTGCACACGATGCGATCTCCCTGTTTCCGCCATCTCCTCAGCCTCCGCATGGAATCCCCGGCGGGCCTTCCTGCTGACCGCGGCCGGCGTCGCCCTCAGCGGCACGGCGCTGGCGCAGGTCAATGTCGGCAATGCCTCGGTGGCGCGCAACCTCGTGCCGGCCGACAGGATCGAGGCGGCCGGTGTGCAGCAGTACGGCCAGCTGCTCGAACAGGCGCGCGCCAAGAACGCGCTCGCGGGCGATGGCGACCCGCAGCTGCAGCGCCTGCGCGCCATCGCGAAGCGCCTCATTCCTTTTGCCACGCCCTGGAACTCGCGCGCCCGAGACTGGAAGTGGGAGGTCAACCTGATCGGCAGCAAGCAGATCAACGCCTTCTGCATGCCCGGCGGCAAGATCGCCTTCTTTACCGGCATCCTCGAACAGCTCAAGCTCACCGACGACGAGGTTGCGATGGTCATGGGTCATGAGATGGCCCATGCGCTGCGCGAGCATGCGCGCGCCCGGATGGCCAAGAGCGCGGGCACGGGCGCGGCGCTCTCCATCGGGGCGCAGCTGCTCGGACTGGGGCAGATGGGCGACCTGGCGGCGCGAGCCGGCACCCAACTCCTTACGCTCAAGTTCAGCCGCAGCGATGAGTCGGAGGCCGACCTCGTGGGGCTCGAGCTCGCGGCACGTGCGGGCTATGACCCGAAGGCATCGGTGTCGTTGTGGCAGAAGATGGCCACGGCGTCGAAGAACCAGCGCGGGCTGAGCTTTCTCTCGACCCACCCGAGCGGGCCGAACCGCATCGCGAAGCTGGAGGCGAACCTGCCGAAGGTGGAGGCGCTCTACCGCGAGGCAAAAAAGAGCTGACCGGTATGACTCCCTCTCCCCTTGGGGAGAGGGCGGGGGTGAGGGGGCGGCCTTCATAAGGGCCGCGCTTCACCGCCCGCACCTGCCCTCACCCCAACCCTCTCCCCGAGGGGAGAGGGGGCAAGCCCTCAGTCCCTTGAATTGATCCGCGCGACCCCGCGTCGCCGCTGGCACGCCGCTTGCATCTCAACTTGTACACATGTTTGGATGCCTGAAGATGGTGCATGAAAAAAACGGATCGCCGGCCGCCGCCTGGATCGCCAGGTTCGCGCAGCCCATGGCGCACGCCCGGACTGGCGAAGCCCCTGGTTTCGCCCTGCCGCTCGCCGGTCTGCGCTTTGCGGTCAAGGACAACATCGACGTGGCCGGCGTGCCCACCACCGCCGCCTGCCCGGCCTTCGACCGCCTGCCCCCGGTCCACGCCGCCGTGGTGCAGCGCCTGCTCGAAGCCGGTGCAACGCTGGCAGGCAAGACCAACCTCGACCAGTTCGCCTGCGGCCTGAACGGCACGCGCTCGCCCTACGGCGAAGTGCCCAATGCCTTCGACGCGCGCTATGTCTCGGGCGGCTCCAGCTCGGGCTCGGCCTACGTGGTGGCGGCCGGCGAGGTCGACTTCGCGCTGGGCACCGACACCGCGGGCTCGGGCCGCGTGCCGGCCGGGCTCAACAACATCGTCGGCCTGAAGCCCTCGCGCGGCCTGCTGAGCACCTTCGGCGTGGTGCCCGCGGCGCAGAGCGCGGACTGCGTCTCCATCTTTGCGCGCACCGTGGCCACCGCGGTCGACGTGCTGCTCGCTTGCGCTGGCCACGACGCGCGCGACCCGTATTCGCGCGACCTGGCTTTGCGCCGCGAGCCGCTGCCCGCGCACTTCCGCTTCGGCGTGCCCGACAGGCTGAGCTTCTTCGGCGACACCGCCGCCGAGCTGGCCTTCAACGACGCGACCGCGCGGCTGCGGGCCATGGGCGGCTCGCCCGTCACCATTGCCTACGCGCCGCTTGCCGAGGCTGCCGCGCTGCTCTATGAAAGTGCGCTCGTCGCCGAACGCTACGCCGCGGTGCGCGAGTTCTTCGACGCGCACGGCGACGTGGTGATCGAGCCCGTGCGCGGCATCCTCGAGAGCGGCCGCAGCTACACCGCCGCCGACGTGTTCAAAGCCCAGGCGCGGCTGCGCGCCATTGCGCAGAAGGTCGAACCGATGTGGCGCGACATCGACGTGCTGCTCGTGCCCACCGCGCCCACGCACTACACCCGCGAGCAGATGCGCGCCGATCCGGTGGTGCTCAACCGCAATCTCGGCGCGTACACCAACTTCGTCAACCTGCTCGACTACGCCGCGCTCTCCGTGCCCAGCAGCCTGCGCGCGGACGGCCTGCCGTTCGGCATCACGCTGATCGGCCCCTGCGGCAGCGACCTCGCACTGGCCGACCTGGGCCAGCGCTACCACCACGCCACGGGGCTCGCGCAAGGCGCCCTCGGCGTGCCGCTGCCTGCGCCGCGCGCCATTCCCGGCCTCGCCGCGCCGGGCGCAGGCACCCTGGCCATCGCCGTGGTCGGTGCGCATCTTTCGGGCATGCCGCTCAACGGCCAGCTCGCAGAGCGCGGCGCCACGCTGCTGCGCACTACAGCCACCTCGCCGGCCTACAGGCTGCATGCGCTGCCGGGGACCGTGCCACCCAAGCCCGGGCTGCGACGCGTGGCCGAGGGCGAGGGAGGCGCCGCGATCGCGCTCGAAGTGTGGGCCGTGCCCCTGGCGCAGGTCGGCAGCTTTCTTGCCCTCGTCCCGCCGCCCCTCGGCCTTGGCAGCGTCGAGCTGGCCGATGGCAGCTGGGTGAAGGGTTTCATCTGCGAGGGCCACGCGTTGGCCGGCGCGCAGGACGTGAGCAGCCACGGCGGCTGGCGCGCCTACATCGCGAGTCTCTGAAGGGAATCCGGCCATGTCCCTGGAAATCAACATCCCCGACGTGCTCGCCGAAGTGCAGGCTGTGTTCGCTCGCTACGAAGAAGCGCTCGTGGGCAACCAGCCCGCCGTGCTCGACGAACTGTTCTGGAGCAGCCCGCACACGCTGCGCTACGGCTTCTCCGAGAACCACTACGGCCATGCCGACATCGCCGCCTTCCGTGCGTCGCTGCCCCTGCAGAGCCCGCCGCGCGCGCTGCTGCGCACCGTCATCACCACCTACGGCCGTGATTTCGCGACCGCGAACGTCGAGTTCCGCCGCGAGGGTGGCCGCCAGACCGGCCGCCAGAGCCAGACCTGGATGCGCACGGCCGATGGCTGGCGCGTGGTCGCCGCCCACGTGAGCCTGCTCGGCTGAGCCCCGGGGCACATTTTTTGCACCTCAACCTGAAACGGAGAAGAACGCCATGACCAGCCAATTCAATCGCCGCGATTCCCTCAAGACCCTGGCCGCGCTGGGCGCGGCCGGCAGCCTCGGAAGCTGGAGCGCCCTTGCCGGCGCTCAGGCCAAGGCCAAGCCGCTCACTGTCGGCGTGATCTACGTCGGCGCGCGCGACGACTACGGCTACAACCAGGCGCACGCCATGGCCGCGGCTGAGATCAGGAAGCTGCCTGGCATCAAGGTGGTCGAGGAAGAGAACGTGCCCGAGACCGCCGCCGTGCAGAAGACCATGGCCGGCATGATCTCGCAGGACGGCGCCAAGCTGCTGTTTCCCACCTCGTTCGGCTACTTCGATCCGCACATCCTCGCGGTGGCGCCCAAGAACCCCGATGTGCGCTTCTCGCACTGCGGCGGCCTCTGGACCGAAGGCAAGCATCCGAAGAACGTCGGCAGCTTCTTCGGCTACATCGACGAGTGCCAGTTCCTGAACGGCGTGATCGCCGCGCACATGACCAAGAGCAACAAGATCGCCTTCGTTGCCGCCAAGCCCATTCCGCAGGTGCTGCGCAACATCAATGCCTTCACGCTCGGCGCGCGCTCGGTCAAGCCGAACATTACCTGCAGCGTGATCTTCACGGGCGACTGGTCGATGGCGGTGAAGGAGGCCGAGGCCACCAACAGCTTGGCCGACCAGGGCTGCGACGTGTTCACGATGCACGTCGACGGCCCCAAGGTCGTGGTCGAGACCGCGGCCAAGCGGGGCAAGATGGTCTGCGGCTACCACGCGAGCCAGGCCAAGCTGGCGCCCAATGCGTACCTCACGGGTGCGGAGTGGAACTGGCTCACTGCCTACAAGACCGCCATCGATGCCGCGCAAGCCGGCAAGCCGCATCCCAACTTCCTGCGCGGCGGCCTGAAGGAGGGCTACGTGAAGATGTCCGCCTACGGCCCCATGGTGCCGGACGCCGCGAAGAAGCAAGCCGACGAGATCAAGGCGAAGATGATCGCGGGCAGCTTCGACATCTTCAAGGACGGCATCAAGGACAACAAGGGCGCGGTCGTGGTGCCGGCCGGCAAGGTGCTGAAGCAGACCGACCTGGAGCTCGAGAAGATGAACTACCTGGTCGAAGGCGTGCTCGGCTCGGCCTGATTCCGCACCCGCATCGCTATGCCCACCATGCATAGAGCGCTCAAGGAATTCGCCCTGCCGGTGTTCGCCATTGCGGCGGCGCTGCTGCTGTTCGG
Source organism: Variovorax sp. Root411 (assembly GCF_001425205.1). Lineage (GTDB taxonomy): Bacteria > Pseudomonadota > Gammaproteobacteria > Burkholderiales > Burkholderiaceae_C > Variovorax. The sequence goes on along the minus strand of NZ_LMDW01000012.1, from coordinate 338,742 downwards.
CCTGCTGGTGGCGTTCGCGGGCGTCGAGCCGGTGGAGGTCTGGGTCACGCTGTTCAAGGGCGCATTCGGCGACTGGTTCTCCTGGCAGAACACGCTGCAGCGCGCCGCGCCATTGATGCTCACGGCGCTGTGCGTGGCGCTGCCCGCGCGCGCGGGGCTCATCGTCATCGGGGGCGAGGGCGCGCTGGTGCTGGGCGGGCTGGCTTGCGCCGCGCTCGCGCAGGCGGTGCCGCTGCCCGCCAACGTCATCGGCACGGTGTTCGTCTGCATCGCGGGCGCCGTGGCTGGCGCGCTCTGGATCATGCTCGCGGGCTGGCTGCGCCAGTACCGCGGCATCAACGAAACCATCAGCAGCCTGCTGCTGGCCTACATCGCCATCGGCATTTTCAAGCACCTGGTCGAAGGGCCGCTGCGCGATCCGGCGAGCCTGAACAAGCCCTCGACCTATGCATTGAACGACGGACTGCTGATCGGCGGCATCGGTGGGTCGGACGTGCACTGGGGCCTGGTGATCGGCGTCGTGGCCTGCCTGGGGCTCGGGTGGTGGCTGCGCGCCACGGCCTCGGGCTTCTCGGTGCGCGTGGTGGGCGGCAACCCGCGCACCGCGCAGCTCGTCGGGCTGCCGGCCACGCGGCTCATTCTCTCGGCCTGTGGACTCGGCGGTGCCTGCGCGGGGCTCGCGGGTGCGGTCGAGGTGGCGGCGGTGCACACCAGCGCCAATGCCTCGCTGATCGCGGGCTACGGCTATGCGGGCATCCTGGTTTCTTTCATCGCGCGGCACAACCCGGTGGCCATCGTGCCGGTGGCCATTCTGTTCGGTGGCTTCGGCGCGGCAGGCAGCCTGCTGCAGCGCCGGCTCGGCCTGCCCGATGCGTCGGTGCTGGTGCTGCAGGGCATCGCCTTCGTGCTGATCCTCGCGAGCGAAGGGCTGCGCATGGTCGACTGGAAGAAGTTCGGCGACCGCATGCTGCCCGAGGCCAGGAGCTACGCATGACGGCCGACCAATGGATCGCACTGGTCGCCGGCCTCGTCGGCGGCGCCTTGCGCGTGGGCGCGCCATTCCTGTTCGTGAGCCTGGGCGAGTGCCTCACCGAGAAGTCGGGGCGCATCAATCTCGGGCTCGAAGGTGTTCTGGTGCTGTCGGCGATGGCGGCCTTCGGCGGCGCGTACCTTACCGATTCAGCATGGCTGGGCGTGCTGATCGGCGCAACGGCCGGTGCGGCGCTCGCGCTGCTGCATGGCCTGCTGTGCTCGCTCGACCGCGTGAACGACGTGGCGACCGGTATCGCGCTGATGCTGCTGGGCACCGGGCTTGCCTTCTACCTGGGCAAGCCGCTGATCCAGCCGCAGGCGCCGCAGCTCCCCGCCATTGCGCTGGGCTTCTGGAGCGACAACGCCGTAGTGCGCTCTGCACTGCAACTCAATGCGCTGGTGCCCATCGGCGTGGCGCTGGCGGTGCTGCTGTGGTGGGGCTTCGCACGCACGCGCGCCGGCCTGCTGGTGCGCATGGCGGGCGATTCGGCGCAGGCCACGCGTGCCCTCGGCTACTCGGTCTCGGGCCTGCGCATCGCCGCGACCACGGCGGGCGGCTTCATTGCCGGCCTGGGCGGCGCATCGCTCACGCTGTTCTATCCGGGCAGCTGGAACGAAGGCATCTCCAGCGGCCAGGGCCTGATCGCCGTCGCGCTCGTGATCTTCGCGCGCTGGAGCCCCCTGCGCTGCGTGGGCGCGGCGTTGCTCTTCGGCGGCGCGGGTGCTGTCGGGCCGGCATTGCAATCCATCGGCATCGGCTGGGGCTACCACCTTTTCAACACCGTGCCCTATGTGCTCACGCTGGTGATCCTGGTGTTCACCTGCAAGCCGGGCACCGCGGCCGCCGGCAGCCCCGGCGAGCTTTCATCGACAAGGAGCTGAATGCCATGACGACAAAGACCATCGACGCCGAGCCCTACGCGTGGCCCTACAACGCAAACCTGCGCCCGGGCAACACCGCGCTCATCGTCATCGACATGCAGACCGACTTCTGCGGCAAGGGCGGGTATGTCGACGTGATGGGCTACGACCTGTCGCTGGTGCAGGCGCCCATCAAGCCGATCGCGCGCACGCTGGCGGCGCTGCGGCCATTGGGCTTTCACATCATCCACACACGCGAAGGCCACCGGCCCGACCTTGCCGACCTGCCGGCCAACAAGCGCTGGCGCTCGCGGCAGATCGGCGCGAACGGCGTGGGCATCGGCGACGACGGGCCCTGCGGGCGCATCCTGGTGCGCGGCGAGCCGGGCTGGGAAATCATTCCCGAACTGGCACCGCTACCGGGCGAGGTGGTGATCGACAAGCCCGGCAAAGGGTCGTTCTACGCAACCGATCTCGAGCTGATACTGCGCACGCGCGGCATCGAGAACCTCATCCTCGCCGGCATCACCACCGACGTATGCGTGCACACGACGATGCGCGATGCCAACGATCGGGGCTTCGAGTGCCTGCTGCTGTCGGACTGCACGGCTGCGACCGACCGTGGCAACCACCTGGCCGCGTTGAAGATGATCACGATGCAGGGCGGCGTGTTCGGTGCGCATGCCACTTCGCAGGCATTGCTGGCGGCGGTATGAGGTCTGTTGTGATTCTTTCGGGGCGCGCTCACGCCGACGGGGGACATTCGCGGAGGCCCGGTGGCCTGTGCACGCGTCCCGAACGGAACCCGACATGACCGCAAACCCGTCCCACGCGATAGGCGGACTCCCAGCAGGCAGCGGCGCGCTTGCGCTCGACACCTACAGGCTCACCAAGCGCTTCGGCACTTTCACCGCGATGGACAGCGTGACGATGCGCGTCGAGCCCGGCACGGTGCATGCGTTGCTCGGCGAGAACGGCGCGGGCAAAAGCACGCTGGTGAAATGCGTGGCCGGCTTCCAGCGCGCGGAGGAGGGCAGCATCCTGGTCGACGGGCGCGAGCAGGACATTGCCAACCCCATCGTGGCGCGTGCGCTGGGCATCGGCATGGTGTACCAGCACTTCACGCTCGCGCCGGGCATGACGGTGGCGGAGAACCTGTTGCTCGCGGGCGGCAAGACACCGGCACTGATCGACTGGAAGACCAAGCGCGCGGAGCTGAAGGCGTTTCTTGCGACCACGCCTTTCAGCCTCGACCTCGGCGTGCGTCCGGCCGAACTTGCGGCTGGCGAGAAACAGAAGCTCGAACTGCTCAAGCAGCTGTATCTGAAGCCGCGCCTGCTGATCCTCGACGAACCGACTTCGGTGCTCACGCCGCAGGAGGCCGACGAGGTGCTGGGCCACGTGCGCGAATTCGCGCGCAGCGGGCTGTGCACCGTGCTCATCATCACGCACAAGTTCCGCGAGGTGATGGCGTATGCCGACAGCGTGACGGTGCTGCGGCGGGGCAAGGCGGTGCATCACTGCCGCGTGGCGGACACCAGCCCGGCGCAACTCGCGCAGGCCATGATGGGTGGGGAGCAGGCGTCATCGTCGCAGACGCCAATCAGCAGAAGGCCTTTGCCTGCCAATGCAACGATCGCGCTGAAGGTCGATGGCCTCAAGGCACAGGGCGACCGCGGCACGCTGGCGCTGCATGACCTGAGCCTGTCGGTGCGCGCGGGAGAAATCCTTGGCGTGGCCGGCGTCTCCGGCAACGGGCAGCGCGAGCTTGTCGAGGCGCTGGTCGGCCAGCGTCCTCGGCTTGCGGGCAAGGTCACGGTGATGGGGCAGCCTTATGGTGCACATCGCGCGGAGAACCGCAAGCTCAAGGTCCGGAGCCTTCCCGAAGAGCCGCTGCGCAATGCGTGCGTCGGCGACCTCAGCGTTGCGGAGAACATGGCGCTGCGAGATTTCGATCAGCCGCCGTTGTCGCGCGGTGGCGTACTGAGCTTTCCCTATTGGCGCAGCCGGGCACGCGAGTGGATTGCCGAATACGGCGTGAAGACGCAGGGCGAAGGCGCCCCGATACGCAGCCTGTCCGGTGGCAACGTGCAGCGCGCGGTGCTGGCGCGCGAGCTGGCCGGCGACATCAACGTGCTGATCGCGGCCAATCCTGTGTTCGGCCTGGACTTCGCGGCCGTCGCGGAGATCCATTCGCGCATCGTGCAGGTGCGGGAGAAGGGCGGAGCAGTGTTGTTGATCAGCGAAGACCTCGATGAGCTGCTGGAGCTTGCCGATCGCATCGTCGTGATGAGCGAGGGGCAGATCGTGTTCGAAACCTCGGCTGCCGGTGCGGAAAGACACGTAATCGGAGCCCACATGGGTGGCGGGCATCACCAGCCCTTGAAGCGAGAACCGACATGCGAATAGAAGAAGCCAACCCCTTTCCCTACGAATTCGACGTGGAAAGCACAGCGCTCGTCCTCATCGATATGCAGCGCGACTTCATCGAGCCCGGAGGTTTCGGCGAAACGCTGGGCAACGACGTGTCGCTGCTCGAAGCGATCGTCCCCGCGACGAAGGCCGCCCTGGCGGCGTGGCGCAAAGCTGGCGGCCTGGTGGTCCACACCCGCGAGGCGCACAAGGCAGACCTCTCGGACTGCCCGCCCGCCAAGCGCAACCGCGGCAACCCCACATTGCGCATCGGCGACGAAGGTCCCATGGGCCGCATCCTCGTGGCCGGCGAGCCCGGCAACCAGATCATCGATGCGCTCGCGCCGATCGACGGCGAACTCGTCATCGACAAGCCCGGCAAGGGCGCGTTCCATGCCACCGGCCTGCACGAACTGCTGCAGCAGCGCGGCATCACGCACCTGCTGTTCGGCGGTGTGACCACCGAGGTCTGCGTGCAGACCAGCATGCGCGAAGCCAACGACCGCGGCTACGACAGCCTGCTGCTCGAGGATTGCACCGAAAGCTATTTCCCGGCGTTCAAGGCGGCCACGCTCGACATGGTGCGCGCCCAGGGCGCGATCGTCGGCTGGACCGCGCCCAGCGCCGCGCTGCTCGCGGCGCTGAACAGCAGCCCTTCGTGACGCGGCGCCAGCGACTACCATCCCACACGTGTCTACCGTCCGAACCCGCTCCGCACCGCCCGTCCCCGCCGCCGATGCGGCCGTTTTCCGCACGCGGGCCGACGAGGTCTACGCGCAGCTCAAGCGCGACGTGGCCGACTTCATCCTCGTGCCGGGCGACCGCTTCACCGAGAACGAAATCAGCGAGCGGCTGGGCGTCTCGCGCACGCCGATCCGGCAGGCGCTGTTCCGGCTGCAGCAGGAGGGTTTCGTCGAGGTGCTGTTCCGCAGCGGCTGGCGCGTGCTGCCCTTCGACTTCGACCAGTTCGAGCAGCTCTACGACCTGCGCATGGTGCTGGAGACCGCCGCCGTGCACCGGCTGTGCGAGACCGACCGCCACATCGACCGCAGCCTGCTCGACTCCCTGGCCAGCATCTGGCTGGTGCCCGCGGCGCAGCGCAGCGCCGACATGGCGCAGGTGGCGCAGTGGGACGAAGCCTTTCACTGCGCGCTCGTGACGGCCGCCGGCAATGCCGAGATGGCGCGCGTGCACCGCGACGTGACCGACCGCATCCGCATCATCCGCCGGCTCGACTTCACCAAGCAGCCTCGCATCGACGCTACCTACGACGAGCACGCGAAGATCCTGAAGGCCGTGCGCGCCAACCGGGGCGACCAGGCCGCGATGCTGCTGCGCGCGCACATCGAGACCAGCCAGGCCGAGGTGCGCAAGATCACGCTGCACCAGGTGCATCTGGCGCGGCATGCGGGGAAGGCCGCGGGGCCGCGCTGATCAGAGCGTGAAGTCGTACTCCACCGTGATAGGCGCGTGGTCGCTGAACTTGACGGTCTTGTAGATCGCCTCGGTGCGCGCCAGCGCGCCCATGGCCGGCGTGGCCAGGTGGTAGTCGAGCCGCCAACCCACGTTGTTCGCGTAGGCCTGGCCGCGGTTGCTCCACCAGGTGTAGGCCTCGGCGGTGGTGTCGGGCTTGAGCATGCGGTACACGTCCACCAGGCCCGCACCTTCGGCGCCGGCGTCGAGCAGCTTCGTCATCCAGGCGCGCTCCTCGGGCAGGAAGCCGCTGTTCTTCTGGTTGCCGCGCCAGTTCTTCAGGTCGATCTCCTTGTGGGCGATGTTGATGTCGCCGCACAGCACGAACTCTCGCTCCTTCTTCAGCGCCACCAGGTGCGGGAAGAAGCCCTTGAGGAAGCGGAACTTGGCCTCCTGCCGCTGCTCGCCCGAACTGCCGCTCGGGAAGTAGCAGCTGATGACGGAGAACTTGGCGCTAGGTGTATCGAAGCGAAGTTCGAGGTAACGGCCCTCGGCGTCGAACTCGGCGTCGCCCCAGCCCACCACGACCTGGCTCGGAGCGTGCTTGGTGTACACGGCGGTGCCGGCGTAGCCCTTCTTCTCGGCGAAGTGGAAATGGCCCTTGAGGCCGGCCATTTCCTCGAACCGGCCCTCGATGTCGCTGGCCTGGACGCGGATCTCCTGCATGCAAATACAATCCGGCGCAAGTTCGGCCACCCAGTCGGCCACGCCTTTGGTAGCGGCCGAACGCAGGCCATTGAGATTGAGACTGGTCAGTTTGAACACAAGGAATTCCCGATGGCTGTAGATGGTGAGAAAAGCAGCGCGGTTGCACAGGACTTCGTCCAGTTCGCCCTGGATGCCGGCGTGCTGCGCTTTGGCGAATTCAAGACCAAGGCCGGCCGGATGAGCCCGTACTTCTTCAATTCGGGGCTCTTCGACGACGGCGCCAAGATCGCCCGGCTCGCCGGATTCTATGCAGACCGGCTTATCGAGAGCGGGCTCGAATTCGACATGATCTTCGGCCCCGCCTACAAGGGCATTCCGCTGGGCGCCACGGTGGCCGCGGAACTCGCGCGGCGTGGGCGCAACTACCCCTTTGCCTACAACCGCAAGGAAGCCAAGGCGCACGGCGAGGGCGGCAACCTCGTGGGCGCGCCGCTCAAGGGCCGCGTGCTGATCGTCGACGACGTGATGTCGGCCGGCACCGCGGTGCGCGAGTCGATTGCGGCGATCCAGGCGGCCGGCGCCACGCCGCATGCCGTGGCCATCGCGCTCGACCGGCAGGAGAAGGCGACCGAGAACGGCGTCGACGTGGACCACAGCGCCGTGCAGTACGTGCGCAACCAGCTCGGCCTGTCGGTGATCGCCATCGCCACGCTGGACGACCTGCTGAGCTACCTCTCGGGCAATGCCGCGGCCGACCTGGGCGCGCACCGCGAGCGCGTGCTGGCCTACCGCACGCGCTACGGCGCCAGCTGAGGCAAGGCCGCCCGATGCACGGCGCACGCGACCATGGCCTGCCGATCCGCCGGTTGGCGTCGGCCTCGTTCCTCCTGTTGGTTTCTTCGTTCTGCGGCGCATTGCAGGCGCAGCCGCAGAAAGTGGAGGGTGCGTCCCCCGGCATCTATACCTGCACCGACGCCCGCGGCCGCACGCTGACCGCCGACCGGCCGATTGCGGAGTGCAGCGACCGCGAGCAGCGCGAGCTGAACCCGAGCGGCTCCACCCGCCGCAAGGTCGAGCCGACCTATACCGCGCGCGAACTGCAGGAGCGCGAAGACCGCGCCCGCGAGGCCGCCATCCAGACCGCGCGCCTGACCGACGAGCGCCGCCGCGAGCGAGCCCTGCTGGTGCGCTATCCGAACCTTGCCACGCACGACCGCGAGCGCAGCGAGGCGCTCGCGCAGATCGATGCGGTGACCCAGGCGGCGCGCAAGCGCATCGCCGAGCTGACCGAAGACCGCAGGAAGATCGACGAGGAGATGGAGTTCTACAAGCAGGACACCAGCAAGGCGCCGGGCGCGGTGCGGCGCAAGCTCGAGGACAACACGCAGAGCGTGGCCGTGCAGAACCGCTTCATCGCGGAGCAGGAAGAGGAGAAGAAGCGGGTGAATGCGCGCTTCGACGAAGAGCGCGTGCGGCTCAAGCAGCTCTGGTCGCCGCAAAACGGCGGGAATCCCAGGTAACCCCCCAGGCTTCGCGCACTTCGTGTCGCTTCGCCAAAACCCCCAGCCGGGGGCAACACCTGCGGCCCGGCGAAGCCGGTTCCGCGGTGTTTGTTTCCCGAAAAGACTTAGCTGAGCTTGGCCTTGAGCAATTCGGTGACTTGCGCCGGGTTGGCCTTGCCGCCGCTGGCCTTCATGACCTGGCCCACGAGCGCGTTGAGCGCCTTTTCCTTGCCGCCGCGGTATTCCTCGACGTTCTTCGCGTTCTTCGCGATCACTTCGTCGAGGATCTTGTCGAGCGCACCGGTGTCGGCCATCGGCTTCAGGTCCTTGGCCTCGATGATCGCGTCGACATCGCTGCCTTCGCCGGTCCACAGCGCGTCGAACACCAGGCGCGCGGCGTTGTTCGGCAGCGTGCCGTCGGCGATGCGCTTCATCAGTTGGGCCAGCTGCTGCGCCTTCACCGGCGCGGCCTCGATGCCGATCTCGGCGGCGTTCAGGCGGCGCGCCATCTCGCCGGTGATCCAGTTGCTCGCGAGCTTGGGCGTGGCGCCCGCGTTCACGGCTTCGTCGAAGTAGCCGGCCAGCGCAGCGCTCTGCGTGAGTTGAGCGGCGTCGTATGCCGACAGGCCGTGCTCGCGCACATAGCGCTCGGCCATTGCGCGCGGCAACTCGGGCATGGTGGCCTTCACGCGCTCGATCCAGTCGGCGGCGATGACCAGCGGCGGCAGGTCCGGGTCGGGAAAGTAGCGGTAGTCGGCCGAGTCTTCCTTGGCGCGCATCGCACGCGTCTCGCCGGTGTCGGGGTCGAACAGCACGGTGGCCTGCTCGATCTTGCGGCCGTCCTCGATCTCGTCGATCTGCCAGCGGATCTCGTAGTCGATCGCCTGCTGCATGAACTTGAAGCTGTTCAGGTTCTTGATCTCGCGCCGCGTGCCGAGCTTGTCGCCGGGCTTGCGCACCGACACGTTGGCGTCGCAGCGGAAGCTGCCTTCCTGCATGTTGCCGTCGCAGATGCCGATCCAGGTGACGATCTTGTGCAGCTCCTTCGCGTAGGCCACGGCCTCGGCGGTGGAGCGCATGTCGGGCTCGGTCACGATCTCCAGCAGCGGCGTGCCGGCGCGGTTCAGGTCGATGCCGCTCTGGCCGATGAAGTCCTCGTGCAGCGACTTGCCCGCGTCTTCCTCGAGGTGGGCGCGCACGAGGCGCACGGTCTTCTGTTCTTCGCCGAGGAAGAACGACACCGTGCCGCCCTGCACCACGGGAATCTCGAACTGGCTGATCTGGTAGCCCTTGGGCAGGTCGGGATAGAAGTAGTTCTTGCGCGCGAACACGCTGCGCGGCGCGATGTGCGAGCCCAGCGCGAGGCCGAGCTTGATGGCGCGTTCGACCGCACCCTTGTTCATCACGGGCAGCGTGCCGGGCAGCGCCAGGTCCACCGCGCAGGCCTGCGTGTTGGGCTCGGCGCCGAAGGCGGTGGAGGCGCGGCTGAAGATCTTGCTCGCGGTCGACAACTGGGCGTGCGTCTCGAAGCCGATGATGACTTCATAGCCGCGCACCAGCGGGCCGGTCGGGCGGCCCTGTTGTTGTGCTTCGAAGGTGTTCACGGGGTCGTTCATCTCAAAAGCCCTCCGGCGTGCGTGTGTGCCAGTCCGTGGCCTGCTGGAAGCGGTGGCCCGCGTTCAGCAGCTTCGCTTCGCCGAAGTAGTTGCCGATCAGCTGCAGGCCCACGGGCATGCCGCCGTCGAAGCCCGCGGGCACGCTCATGCCGGGCAGGCCGGCGAGCGATGCGGGCAGCGTGAAGATGTCGGCGAGGTAGTCGGCCACCGGGTCGCCGCCGTGCTCGCCGATCTTCCAGGCGGTGGTCGGTGCGGCGGGGCCGGCGATCACGTCGCACTGCTTGAAGGCCTGCTGGAAGTCGTCGGCGATCATGCGGCGCACCTTCTGCGCCTGCAGGTAGTAGGCGTCGTAGTAGCCATGCGAGAGCACGTAGGTGCCGATCATGATGCGGCGCTTCACCTCGTCGCCGAAGCCTTCGGCGCGCGTCTTCTCGTACATGTCGGTGAGATCCTTGTACTGCTTCGCGCGGTGGCCGAACTTGACGCCGTCGAAGCGGCTCAGGTTGCTCGACGCCTCGGCCGCGGCAAGGATGTAGTACACGGGAATCGACAGCTCGGTGCGCGGCAGCGTCACCTCGACGCGCTTCGCGCCAAGCTTCTCGTACTGCGAGAGCGCCGCGTCGATGGCGGCGCGCACGCCGGGCGCCACGCCTTCGCCGAAGAACTCCTTCGGTACGCCGATGCGCAGACCCTCGAGCGAGTCGTTCAGCGAGCGGCCGAAGTTCTCGGCGGGCATGTCGAGCGAGGTCGAGTCGCGATCGAGGTCGGGGCCGCAGAAGGCCGACAGCAGCAGCGCGCAGTCTTCGGCCGAGCGGGCCATCGGGCCGGCCTGGTCGAGGCTCGATGCAAAAGCCACCATGCCGTAGCGCGAGGCGCGGCCGTAAGTCGGCTTGATGCCGGTCACGCCGCAGAACGAGGCGGGCTGGCGGATCGAGCCGCCAGTGTCGGTGCCGGTGGCCGCGGGGGCCAGACGTGCCGCCACGGCCGCCGCGCTCGCGCCGGAGGAGCCGCCCGGGATGCGCTCGTGGTTCCAGGGGTTGCGCACCGGCACTGCCTTGTCGTGGCCCAGGGCGGGCACGGCGACGTTCTCGTTGGCCGAGCCCATGGCGAACTCGTCGCAGCTCAGCTTGCCGAGCGTGACCGCGCCGGCATCGGCCAGGCGGCGAACCACAGTGGCGTCGAAGGGCGAGCGGTAGCCCGCGAGCATCTTCGAGCCGGCGGTGGTGGCGAAATCGGTGGTGGCGAAGATGTCCTTGTGTGCGATGGGCACGCCGGCCAGCGCGGAGGCGTTGCCCGCAGCGAGGAGGGCGTCGGCCTTGCGAGCCTGGGCCAGCGTGACTTCTTCGTTGACGTCGACAAAAGTGCCGAGCGATTCGTGGGCCTTCATGCGGCCGAGGAACGCCTGCGAGGCTTCGACGGCCGAGACCTTGCGTTCGGCCAGGGCGCGGGCCAGGGCGACCACGCCCATCTGGTGCAATTGTTCGCCGCTCATTATTCGATCACCTTCGGCACGAGGAACAGGCCGGCTTCGACGGCCGGGGCGCTCTTCTGGTTGGCTTCGCGGTTGTCGGGTTCGCTCACCACGTCGTCGCGCAGGCGCAGCGTGATGTCTTCGAGCGCGGCCACGGGATGTGCCAGTGGCTCGACGCCCGCGGTGTCCACGGAACGCATACGTTCGACTAAATCGAAAAAGCCATTGATCTGGCTGAGCATGCGCTCGCTTTCGTCAGGAGCAAGTTGCAGCCTCGCCAGCGAGGCGATGCGCGCAATATCGGAAGCGGAGAGTGACATAGGTCGGAACGGCCCAAAAAAAGCGGGGGTAATCGCACTCGGAAGCGGGTGCTAATACAGGAATCAGAGGGGATTCGGGTATTATCCCGCCTTTGCCGCAACCCCCGCGAACGCGCCGGCTTTTGCGCCAAAAACGATCAATTCACCCCGTCAAACGACCCAAAAAATAGAGCGACGACCTGCCGATGCGCAGGCCGTGCTCAGAGGATTCCGCACATGTTTGGAGCTTTCCGTCGGTACTTTTCCACCGACCTTGCGATCGACCTCGGCACCGCCAACACCCTGATATTTGCCCGCAACAAGGGCATCGTGCTGGACGAACCGTCGGTGGTCGCGATCCGCCACGAAGGCGGCCCCCACGGCAAGAAGGTGATCCAGGCCGTCGGCCGCGAAGCCAAAGCCATGCTGGGCAAGGTGCCCGGCAACATCGAGGCGATCCGCCCGATGAAGGACGGCGTGATCGCCGACTTCGTGATCACCGAGCAGATGATCAAGCAGTTCATCAAGATGGTGCACCCGCGCACGCTGCTCACGCCGAGCCCGCGCATCATCATCTGCGTGCCCTGCGGCTCGACCCAGGTCGAGCGCCGCGCCATCAAGGACGCGGCCGAGGCAGCAGGCGCCACGTCGGTCTATCTCATCGAAGAGCCGATGGCCGCGGCCATCGGCGCCGGTCTCCCCGTCAGCGAAGCCTCGGGCTCGATGGTGGTGGACATCGGCGGCGGCACCACCGAGGTGGGCGTCATCAGCCTGGGCGGCATGGTCTACAAGGGCTCCGTGCGCGTGGGCGGCGACCGCTTCGACGAAGCCATCATCAACTACATCCGCCGCAACTACGGCATGCTGATCGGCGAGCCGACGGCCGAAGTCATCAAGAAGAACATCGGCTCGGCCTTCCCGGGCTCCGAGGTCAAGGAGATGGAAGTCAAGGGCCGCAACCTGTCCGAAGGCGTGCCGCGCAGCTTCACCATCAGCAGCAACGAAGTGCTGGAAGCCCTGACCGATCCGCTCAACAACATCGTCTCGGCCGTGAAGAACGCGCTGGAACAGACGCCGCCCGAACTGGGCGCCGACATCGCCGAGCGCGGCATGATGCTGACCGGCGGCGGCGCGCTGCTGCGCGACCTCGACCGCCTGCTGGCCGAGGAAACCGGCCTGCCGGTGCTGGTGGCCGAAGACCCGCTGACCTGCGTGGTGCGCGGCTGCGGCATCGCCCTCGAGCGCATGGACCGCCTGGGCAGCATCTTCACGAGCGAGTAAAACGCGAAAGCCGTCATCGGCCGGCCTCTGCTTGCGCAGGCCGGCTTTTTGTTATTTGATTCCGCACCACCGCCGGGTCTGAATTCATGCCTCTGGGCACGCTCGATCGCACAGCGCCACCCCTGTTCAACCAGGGGCAGTCGGCACTCAGCAAGCTGATCTTCTTCGGCGCGCTTGCCCTGTTCCTCATGGTGGCCGACGCACGCTTCCACATCGTGCAGCCGATCCGTGCAGGCATCGGCGCGGTGCTCTACCCGGTGCAATGGGTGGCGATGAAGCCGGTGCAGGCCGTGCTCGGCGGCGGGCGCTACCTCGAAGACCTGCAGACCGCCCAGCGCAACGAGGAAGACGCGCGCAAGGCGCTGATGATGCAGGCCGAACGCGCCGCCCAGGCCGACACGCTGACGCAGGACAACGCCCGTCTGCGCGAGTTGCTCGAACTGCGCCAGACCACCACGACGCCGGGCCGCGCGGCCGAGGTGCTCTACGACGCGGCCGACCCCTACACCCGCAAGATCGTCATCGACCAGGGCATGACCCAGGGCGTGGCGCCCGGTTCGCCGGTGATCGACGCGCGCGGCGTGCTCGGCCAGGTCACGCAGGTGCTGCCCTTCACGAGCGAGGTCACGCTGGTGATCGACCGCGACCTTTCCATTCCCGTGCAGAACACCCGCACCGGCGTGCGCAGCGTGGCCTTCGGCGACGCCTCGGCCCACGGCGGCGGACTGGAGCTGCGCTTCATGGCCGCCAATGCCGACCTGCAGGAGGGCGACCTGCTCTCCACCAGCGGCGTCGACGGCATCTATCCCGCCGGCCTGCCGGTGGCGAAGATCGAGCGCATCGAACGGCGCGCCGATTCGGCCTTTGCCCGTATCTACTGCGTGCCGCTGGCGCACGTGACGGCCGCGCGCTACGTGCTGGTGCTCGAACCCACCGGTGCCCCGATGGCGCCGCCGCCCGCGCCTGCGGCCACGCAGCGCAAGCGGCCTGAAGGCAAGCCCGGCGCGGGCAAGAACGAGAAGAAGCCGGGAGCGCGCCCATGATCAAGCGTCCCGGCCAGCAGCAGCTCCTGCTGCCCGTCAGCCCCGTCTTCATGTGGTCGAGCCTCATCGTGGCGCTGCTCGTCAACATGATTCCCATCGGCCGCGCCGTCTGGATGCCCGACCTGCTGGCGCTGGTGATCGTGTTCTGGGGCGTGCACCAGCCCGCACGCGTGGGCGTCGGCGCGGCCTTCGTGTTCGGGCTGTGCATGGATGTGCACCAGGCCTCGATGCTGGGCCAGCACGCGCTGGCCTATACGACGCTGGGCTTCTTTGCGATCACCATCCACCGGCGCCTGCTCTGGTACCCGGTGGCGTCGCAGGCGCTGCAGGTGCTGCCGCTGTTCGCGCTGTCGCAGTTGATCGAGGTCATCACACGGATGGTCGGCGGCGGCGTGTTCCCGGGCTGGGCGGTGCTGATCTCGCCGGCCATCGAGGCTGCGCTGTGGCCACTGGTCACCGCCTTGCTGCTCGCTCCCCAGCGCCGCACGCCCGAACCCGACGAGAACCGTCCGCTCTAAGTCCCGCCCCCGCATTTGCCATCGCACCTGCGCGCGCCTAAGCTCCCCCGCCATGACCGAAATCCGCAACGTAGCCGCCGACCTTGCGCGCTTCAAGCGCCGCGTGATCGTCATCGGCCTGGCGGTGCTGTTTGCCTTCGGCCTGCTGTGCGCGCGGCTGGTGTACCTGCAGGTCGTTCGCCACGAAGACCTGGCCGAGCAGGCCGAGAGCAACCGCACGGCCATCGTTCCGGTGGTGCCCAACCGGGGCCTGATCCTCGATCGCAACGGCATCGTGCTGGCCTCCAACTACTCGGCCTACACGCTGGAGATCACGCCCTCGAAGGTGAGCGACGTCGAGGAGACCATCGACAGCCTGACTCAGGTGCTCGAAGTCTCGCCGCGCGACCGCCGCCGCTTCAAGCGCCTGCGCGAGGATTCGCGCAGCTTCGACTCCATTCCGATCCGCACCCGCCTGAGCGACGAGGAAGTCGCGCGCTTCGCGGCGCAGCGCTATCGCTTTCCGGGCGTGGAGATCAAGGCGCGCCTGTTCCGCAACTACCCGCAGGGCGAGCTGGCCTCGCACGTGCTCGGCTACATCGGCCGCATCAACCAGCGCGAGAAGACCGCGATGGAAGACTGGGACGAGGAAGACCAGGCCAACTACAAGGGCACCGACTACATCGGCAAGCTCGGCATCGAGCAGAGCTACGAGAAGACGCTGCATGGCCTGACCGGCGTCGAGCAGATGGAAACCTCGGCCGGAGGCCGCGCCGTGCGCCGGCTCGCGAGCCACCCCGCCACGCCGGGCAACACGGTGATGCTGTCGCTCGACATCAAGCTGCAGAAGCTGGTGGAAGACATGTTCGGCGATCGCCGCGGCGCACTGGTGGCCATCGACCCCAAGACCGGCGAGGTGCTGGCCTTCGTGAGCAAGCCCACCTTCGACCCGAACCTGTTCGTCGAAGGCATCGACAACGAAAGCTGGGCGGCGCTGACCGAATCCATCGACAAGCCGCTGCTGAACCGCGCGCTGCGCGGCACCTACCCGCCCGGCTCGACCTACAAGCCCTTCATGGCGCTCGCCGCGCTGCAGACCGGCAAGCGCGGGCCCAGCGTGGTGGTGAACGACCCGGGCTATTTCAACTTCGGCGGTCACCGCTTCGGTAGCCCCGAAGGCAACATCGGAGGCGTCGACATGCGCCGTTCGATCCAGCTGTCGAGCAACATCTACTATTACTCGCTGGCCAACGAGATGGGCGTGGACCTGATCCACGACTTCATGAAGCCGCTGGGCTTCGGCCAGATCACCGGCATCGACCTGGGCGGCGAAGTGCGAGGCGTGCTGCCGAGCACCGAGTGGAAGCGCAACGCCTACAAGCGCCCCGAGCAGAAAAAATGGTACGCGGGCGAGACCATCTCGCTGGGCATCGGCCAGGGCTACAACGCCTTCACGATGCTGCAGCTCGCGCAGGCCACGTCCATCGTGGCCGACGGGGGCATGAAGCACAAGCCGCACCTCGTGCTGGCCACGCGCAACACGGTGAGCGGGCAAGTGGTGCCGCTACCGCAGCCGCCGGCCGAGAGCCTGGGGTACACCGCGGCCAACGTCGCGGTGGTCCGCGAGGGCCTGACCAGCGTGGTCACCAGCGGCACCGCGCGCGGCGTGTTCGCGGGCGCGGGCTACCAGGCGGCCGGCAAGACAGGCACGGCGCAGGCGGTGACGCAGGCGCAGAACACCAAGTACAACGCGCGCGCACTCGAAGAGCATCAGCGCGACCATGCGCTGTTCATGGCCTTCGCGCCGGTCAACGACCCGAAGATCGCAGTCGCGGTGATCGTGGAAAACGCAGGCTGGGGTGCTGGTGCCGCGGCGCCCATTGCACGCCGCGTGTTCGACTACTGGTTGATGGACCAATACCCGAGCGAAGCCGACATGGCCGCGATCAAGATCGGCAAGGCCACCGCACCGATGGGCAAGCCGCGCGTGGCGAGCGAAGTGGCGTGGCCTGCCGCTGCGACGGCTCCGGCACCCGCGCCCTGATATCTTGCTCCCTCTCCCCTTGGGGAGAGGGTTGGGGTAAGGGTGAGCGGCAATGGAGTCCGCGCGATGTTGCGAGGCCGGCTGCCCTCACCCTAGCCCTCTCCCAGAGGGAGAGGGGACAACACGGGAGCCTCAGGCTATCGTGCCAGTGACTTCACCGAGACCGATGCGGACCGCACCGTCGCGCTCGCACCAGCCACGCATCACCAGCGTATCCCCGTCCTCCAGGAACGTGCGCTTCTCGCCGTTCGGCAGCGTGATCGGCTGCTTGCCGCCCAGCGTCAGCTCGATCAGCGAGCCGGCTTCGTCGGCCTTGGGGCCCGACAGCGTGCCCGATCCCAGCAGGTCGCCCGGTTGCAGGTTGCAGCCGTTCACCGTGTGGTGCGCGACGAGCTGCGCGGCCGTCCAGTAGGCGGCCTCGGTGGTGTTGCCGCGCGTGAGGCGCACGGGCGCCACGCCCTCGGCGCGCATCTTCGCGGTCTGCAGCAGCACTTCGAGCGTGATGTCGAGCGCGCCGCTCTCGCGGTTCGATGCCGCGTCGAGGTAGGGCAGCGGTTGCGGGTCCCCGGCAGGCCGCTCGAACTTCGCGCGGAAGGGCGCCAGCGCTTCCATCGTCACGATCCACGGCGACAGCGTGCTCGCGAAATTCTTCGAGAGGAAGGGGCCGAGCGGCTGGTATTCCCAGGCTTGCAGGTCGCGCGCCGACCAGTCGTTGAGCAGCGTCACGCCGAACAGGTGGTCTTCCGCCTCGTCGATGGCGATCGGTTCGCCCAGCGCATTGCCGCGGCCGACGAAGAAGCCCAACTCCAGTTCGTAGTCGAGCCGCTTCGAGGGGCCGAAGCTGGGCTCAGTGGCATCCGGCGCCTTGGTCTGGCCCTGCGGGCGCTTGAAGGATTGGCCGCTCACGCCGATGGAGGACGCACGGCCGTGATAGCCGATCGGCACCCACTTGTAGTTGGGCATCAGCGGTTGGTCGGGGCGGAACAGCTTGCCGATGGTGGTCGCGTGATGGATGCCGGTGTAGAAGTCGGTGTAGTCGCCGATGCGGCAGGGCACGGTCATCTCTGCCTTGGCTTGCGCGAGCAGCGCCTTCGACCACGCGGCCTGCCTGTCGCTGCCTTCTGCGAGGCCGGCGGAGATCGCGCGGCGCAGCGCCTGGCGGTCCTTCACGCTGGCGTTCATCAGCACGTTCATGTCGTCGGTGTCGACGAGGCCTGTGACGCGCAGGTCCAGCACCTGGTCGCCGATGGCGACGCCGATGCGGAAACCCTCGCTGCTCCCTGCGGTGCGGAAGCGTCCGAACGGCAGGTTCTGAATCGGGAAGTCGGCGCCAGCTTGATTGGCGGAGGCGACCCAGCTGCGCAGCTTCGGGTCGTGGGTGGCGTTCAGTGCGGTCATGGATGGTCTTTCATCGAAGCGGGTGTCTTGTCTTGTTGTGTCACGGCTTGAACTGGTCGCCCAGCCCGGCCCAGCAATCCGCGTAGTCGGCGTCCAGCGCGGGGCTCTTCAGCGCGAAGTTCGTCGGAATGAAGCGGTAGCGGCTCTCGAACATGAAGGCCAGCGTGTTGTCGAGCTTGTGCGGCTTCAGGTCGGCGTGCGTGGCCTTGTCGAAGGCTTCCTCGTCGGGGCCGTGCGGCACCATGCAGTTGTGCAGGCTCGCGCCGCCGGGCTTGAAGCCGCCCGGCTTGGCGTCGTACTCGCCCAGCACCAGGCCCATGAACTCGCTCATGAGGTTGCGGTGGAACCACGGCGGACGGAAGGTGTTCTCCATCACCATCCAGCGCGGCGGGAAGATCACGAAGTCGCAGTTGGCCGTGCCGGGCGTGTCGCTGGGCGAGGTCAGCACGGTGAAGATCGACGGATCTGGATGGTCGAAGCTGATCGAGCCGATCACCATGAAGTGCGCCGTGTCGTACTTCACCGGCGCGAGGTTGCCGTGCCATGCGACCACGTTGAATGGCGTCTGCTTCATGGGCGCCTGCCAGAAGCGGCCGCCGAATTTCTTGACGATTTCGTAAGCGCCTTCTTCCGATTCGAAGGCGGCCACCGGCGCCTGGAAGTCGCGTGCGTTGGCCAGCCCGTTCGAGCCGATAGGCCCAAGCTCCGGCAGGCGGAAATGTGCACCGTAGTTCTCGCAGACATAGCCGCGCGAGAGGCCGTCGGGCAACGCCACCTTGAATGCCATGCCGCGCGGCAGCAGCGCGATCTCGCCGGGCTTCACGTCGAGCACGCCGAGCTCGGTGGTGATGACGAGGCGGCCCTGCTGCGGCACGAGCAGCATCTCGCCGTCGGCGTTCACGAAGGCGCGGCGCACCATCGAGCGGCCCGCAAGGTACATCAGCGAGCCGATGCCGACCTGCGCCTGCGCATCGCCATTCGCTGCGATGGTGTGCATGCCGTCGATGAAGTCGACTTCGGCCGCGTCGTCCAGCGGCTGCGGGTGCCAGCGCAGCGGCTCGGGCGGCAGAGAAATCTCTCGGTCGGCGCCGGTGGTCCAGTGCGCCTGCGCGTACGGTTGGTAGCGGCCCGACACCACCGAGGGCTGGCGGCGGTACAGCCAGCTGCGGCGGTTCTCGTGGCGCGGCGCAGTGAAGGCGGTGCCGGAAATCAACTCGGTGTACAGGTCGAAGGGGCCGCGCTGCGGATTGTTGCGGCCTTGCGGCAGTGCGCCGGGCACGGCCTCGGAGGCGTATTCGTTGCCGAAGCCGCTCTGGTAGATGGTCATGATGTAGTCCTAGGGTTCAATGAGAAGGAGTTCGGACCGGCTGTCCGCATTCCTGTGCTCCTATTTCGCCGCCGCGAAGGCCTCGCGAAGCACGGCCAGCGAGCCGATGTGGTTGGCCAGCACGAGCACGAGGCGCGCGTTGAAGGCGTGGCTCTCTTCGGTCGACAGCCCCTGGTGCGCCTCGATGAGCGCTTCGTAGAAGTCGTCGGGGGCTTCGAGGTTGGGCGTGGTGATCAGTGTCATGGCGTTCCTCATGCCTTTGCCAGTGCGCGGTCGATGGCCGCACGGATGTTCGCCGTCGTGGGCTGACGCCAGCGCGCGCACACGTGCTGGTCCGGCCGCAGCAGGTAGACGGTGCCGGGTTGCGCGTCGTAGCGCTGCGTGGCGAGTTCGGTGTCGGTGCCGCCGCCTTCGACGCGCACGATGTGCAGCGGCAGGTCGCTGGCCTTCAGCTCGCCCAGGCTGCGTTCGGCCGCCTCGCCCTCGCCGAAAACCAGCGCGGTGAATTGCGCGACATGGCATTCGCGCAGCAGCCAGCCGGTGCGGCCGCCCGGATGCACCACGGGCGCATCGGCCGCTGCGGCGCCCGGCACCATCGCGCCCGAGAAGGCGTCGGCATCGGCCGTGTTCAAGGGCGAATCGCGCAGCACCGTGGCCACCGACAGCCGCCCGCTGTTGACCAGCGTGCGTGCAAAAGCGTGGCGCTTCGTCAGCTCCAGCACCGCGTCGCGGAAGAGGCGGCTCACCTCGCTCTTGGGCGTGATGAAGTCGGTGGCGCGGGTGGAGTTGCGGATATTTTCGTCCGCGGCGAACTCGCGCTCGCCGGCGTAGCTGTCGAGCAGCGCATCGGGCGCCTGGCCCTGCACCACGGCCGCGAGCTTCCAGCCAAGGTTGTCCGCATCCTGCACGCCCGAGTTGGCGCCGCGCGCGCCGAAGGGCGACACGCCGTGCGCCGAGTCGCCCGCGAACAGCACGCGGCCATGGCGAAAGCGCTCCATGCGCTGGCAGGCGAAGGTGTAGACGCTGGCCCAGCCGATGCGGAACTGCACGCCCGAAAAGCCGATGCTGTCGAGCAGCGCGCGCACGCGCGGGGTGATGTTCTCGGGCTTGCGTTCTTCCACCGGGTCGGCGTCCCAGCCGAGCTGGAAGTCGATGCGCCACATGCCGTCGGCCTGCTTGTGCAGCAGCACGCTCTGGCCGGGATGGAACGAGGGGTCGAACCAGAAGCGGCGCTCGGTGGGCAGGTGCGCATCCATCGTGATGTCGGCGATCAGGAAGCGGTCGCGGAAGGTGCGGCCCTTGGTCTCCTGCCCCAGCAACTGGCGCAGGTTGGAGCGCGAGCCGTCGCAGGCGGCGACGTAGCCGGCCTGCAGTTGGTAGTCGCCCTCGGGCGTTTCAACAGTCAGCACTGCACCGTCGCCGCGCTGCTCGATGCCGGTGACCTTGTTGTTCCAGCGCAGGTCGATCAGCGGCAGCGTGGCCGCGCGCTCGACGAGGTAGCCCTCGACGTAGTACTGCTGCAGGTTGATGAAGGCCGGGCGCTCGTGGCCGAGCTCGGGCAGCAGGTCGAAGCGGTAGACCTGCTCGTCGTGGAAGAACACCTTGCCGACGTTCCACGACACGCCCTTGTCGACCATGCGGTCGCCGCAGCCGAGGCGGTCGAAGACTTCCAGCGTGCGCTTGGCGAAGCAGATGGCGCGCGAGCCGCTGGACAGGGTGTTGTCGTTGTCCAGCAGCACCACGGGCACCTGCCGCAGCGCGAGGTCGATGGCGAGCGTCAGCCCGACCGGGCCGGCGCCGACGATCACCACCGGGTGGCGTGCGGGCGCGACCGCGTCCTGGTCGGCGTGGCGCTTGTAGTCGAAGTGCAGGCTCTGATAGTCGATCACGTGTTGTCTCCGTGTCTTGTCTTCTGTCTTGCTCCTTCCCCTTCCGGGGGAAGGCGGGGATGGGGGCAAGCGGCCTTCAATGCAGCGCGGGGTTCAACGCCGTCAGCCCCCACCCCAGCCCTCCCCCGGAAGGGGAGGGAGCAAGACCGATCAGCCTTCCAGGGCCTTCCACATGTCGATGTCGCGCTGCGCCGTCCACACGCGCGGGTCCGCATGGCCCGAGGCCTCGTCGTACGCCCGGCTCACGTCGAACGGCATGCAGTGGTCGAAGATCACCCACTGGCTGTACTTGGGCTTGAGCTTGGCGTACGTGTCCTTGTAGACCGTGTTCAGGTCGCGCCCGGCCTTCACGCCTTCCTGCACGCTGGCGTACACGTCGGAGATGAAGTTGCGCGTGCCCGTCAGGCCTTCGGCCACTTCGGCCGGCGTGGTGAGCGCGGCGCCGCGGCCCGGCACCAGCGCGGCGGGTTTCAGCGCGGCGATGTTGTCCAGCGTCTGCGGCCAGTCCTTGAAATAGGCATCGCCCGCGTACGGGGTGGCACCGAACTCGACCAGGTCGCCCGACAGCAGCGTGCGTTCCTGCGGCAGCCAGACGACGGTATCGCCCTTGGTATGGCCGCGGCCCAGCTGGATCAGCTGCACCTCGAGCTTGCCGAGCCACAGCGTCATCTTGCCGGTGAAGGTCATGGTGGGCCAGGTCAGGCCCGGCGGCACCGTCTCGACGTTCTGGAACAGGCGCGGGAAGCGGCCGATTTCGCTGGCCTTGTCTTCCTCGCCGCGCTCCACGATCAGGTCGCGCGTGTCCTGGCTGGCCAGGATGTGCTCGGCACCGTAGCCGGCCGCGCCCAGCACGCGCACCGCGTGATAGTGCGTGAGCACCACGTATTTGATGGGCTTGTCGGTCACCTCGCGGATGCGGCGTACCACGTCGGCGGCCATGGCGGGCGTGGCCTGCGTGTCGGCCACCAGCACGCAGTCGTCGCCGATCACGATGCCGGTGTTCGGGTCGCCCTCGGCGGTGTAGGCCCAGGCATGTTCCGAGATCTGGCTGAAGGTGATCTTCTTCTCTTCCAGGTCGGCCTGGCTGGCGAATTTCTTGGCTTGGCTCATCGGGTGTCTCCGTCGGTGGGTGGGTCTTTGATTTGTTTAAGGCAAATGAGTTCGCGGTTAACGAATTTCCGCAGTGTAAACCCCGGATCAGTTAATGTCTAATCCCTTCTTCATGAACGAACGACCAGAAGGCGAGGCCGGCCATGGCAGCCAGTGACACCGACCGCGCCCAGCGCGGCATCCAGAGCATCGAAGTCGGCGGCCAGCTGCTGCGCGCGCTGGTGCACCACGGCCGCCCCATGGCGCTGAAGGACCTGGCGCGCGAGGCCGACATGACGGCCGCCAAGGCGCATCCGTACATGGTCAGCTTCGGGCGCCTGGGGCTGATCGAGCAGGACCGCGCCAGCGGCCACTATCTGCTTGGCCCGCTCGCCTTGCAACTGGGGCTCATCAGCCTGCAGCAGGCCGACCCGGTGCACATCGCCACCCCGCTGATCGGCCAGCTGGCCCAGCAGACCGGCCATACCGTGGCGCTGGCCGTGTGGGGCGCGCGCGGCGCGACCATCGTGCGCACGGCCGAGTCGCCGTCGCCGGTGCACGTGAACATGCGGCACGGCACGGTGTTCTCGCTGACCAACACGGCTTCGGGCCGCGTGTTCGCCGCCTACCTCGATGCCGACGCGGTGCGCCAGCTGCTCGAGGAAGAGCGCCAGCGCCGGGGTCAGCGCAAGGGAGCAGAGCCGAACCCGCCCGCCGGCATGCCGCCGGTGCAGCCGCTGCCCTCGTGGAGCGATTTCGAGCGCCAGCTGCAGGAAGTGCGCACGCACGGCATCAGCCGCTCCGACGGTGAGGTCATCCAGGGCGTGAGCGCCATGGCCGCGCCCGTCTTCGACCACACCGGCGCCATCGTGCTGGCCCTGACCGCCATCGGCCCGGCGGGCATCTTCGATACCGCATGGGACGGAGAGATTTCCCGGGCGCTCAAGGCTTGCGCCGGCACGGTGTCGCAGCGGCTGGGCGCCACCCCCGCGCCGGCCGCCCAGGGCTGAAGGCTCAGCCCTTCCTGCCGCCCAGCAGCACCATCGCGCCGCCCACCACGACGGCGGCCACGCCGGCCCAGGCCGGGAAGTTGACGGTCTGCTTCTCCTTCATCGAGAACTCCAGCGGGCCCAGCTTGGCCTGGTGGGTTTCCTTGGTGAAGCTGAAGCTGCCGAGGCCCAGCGCGGCAATGCCGGCCACGATCAACAGAATGCCGACGATGCGTGTTGCGTTCATGGGATCGATCCTCCGTCCATCAGGTTGTGACTACCGGGGCGCCTGCGGCGATTGCTGCTGCAGCTGCCCTACCCACTGCACCACCTCGGCCACCGCGGCATCGCTGGCCGAGATCAGCGCCTTCACGCCGCCGGTCGCGTTGGCGCTCGGGGCTGGGCGGCGCACGGTGAACGTGCGCTGGCCCAGCACGCGGTCGCCGCCGGCCGTGCTGCGGACCAGCGTGGCGCGCAGGCGCACCAGGCCCACGCTGGCGCTCGCCGAGTCGAAGTACTGGCTGAATTCGTCGAGCGAGATGCGCAGTGTGTCGGGCACCTCGCCCTTGCCGCGCGAGATGGTGGCGCTTTCTTCCGGGCCGAGCACGGTGCGGCGTTCGGCCAGCGTGTCGCTCAGCCGCTGGCGCAGCAGTTGCGCGGGCGGCAGGCTCCAGCGCGACTGGCCATAGGGACGCAGCTCGTTGGCGTCGGCGTAGCCCAGCCGATAGAGGATCTGCGTGCCCTCCAGGCGCGTGTTGCTGTCGAACTCGGCCAGCGCCAGCGTGGGAAGAGGGGCTGGGGAAGGCGCGGCCGCGGCGGGCGCCGCCAGACCGGGGCCGAAGTCGTAGAGCGTGGCGCGCGCGGGCTTGTCGGGCAGCGCGCCGCAGCCGGCGGCCAGCAGCAGGCAGCCGAGGGCGGCGGTGGACGTATTCATCAAGGAGCGAATGGCGTTCATGGTCGATGGTCCTCCCTCAATCAGGGCCGCGTCGCGGCCGGCGCGCTGAAACCCGGTTCGCCCGGACCCGCGGCCGTGCCGCCGCTGCCGAACAGCAGCGATTGCGGGTTGTCGTTGATGCTGTCCGCCGCGCGGCCCAGCCGGCGCACGGCGTGCGAGGTGTCGTCGGCCACGCGGTTCACGCGCGGCAGCGTGGCCGCGTTGAACGAATCGACCGCCTGCGCCAGCGCCTTGGTGCCTTCGCTCAGCCGTTCGACGGGGCCTTCGGGTGCGTTCAGCCGGCCCACGGTGGTGTTGAAATTGTTGGCCACGCGCGAGACGTCGCCGGCCGCTTTCTTCACCGAAGCCATCGTGTCCGGCAGCTTGGTCAGCGCAGGGTTCAGGCCGGTCTTCACGGTGTTGTCCAGCGTCTTGAGCAGCGTGTTGGCGCTGGCCGAGGCGGCCGCGATGTTCTCCAGCGCGTCGGCCGCGCGCTTCTGGTTGGGGTCGCTCAGCAGCGTGTTGGCGCGCTTCGTCACTTCCTCGACCTGGTTGATGATGGCTTCGCCCCGGTCCTGCAGCTGCGCCAGTATCGAAGGCTTGAGCGGAATGCGCGGCGGGTTGTCGTCGTCCGGCTTCAGCGCCACGTTCGATTCGCCCTTGTCGTCCAGCGCGATGAAGGCCAGGCCGGTCACGCCCTGGTAGCTCAGCGTGGCAAAGCTGGAGGTGGTGAGCGGCACGCGCTCGTCGACGGTGATGCGCACGCGCACATTGCCCTTGACCTTCGGATCGAAGTCGATCGACGCCACCTTGCCCACGGCGATGCCGCGGTAGCGCACCGTCGCCTGCGGCTGCAGGCCGCTGACGGCGTCGCGCGTGGAGAGCTCGTAGATGTTGCGCACGGTGTTGTCGCGCGTGAACCAGATCACCAGCGCGACGAGCGCGGCGATCA
This sequence comes from Variovorax sp. Root411, assembly GCF_001425205.1. Lineage (GTDB taxonomy): Bacteria > Pseudomonadota > Gammaproteobacteria > Burkholderiales > Burkholderiaceae_C > Variovorax. The sequence goes on along the minus strand of NZ_LMDW01000012.1, from coordinate 313,985 downwards.
GGCCGAGCACGAAGGCGCCGGCGGCGAGGGCGTGGGCCTTGTTTTCCATGGTGTGTCTGCCTTTCAGCGTTCGCCCGCGCTGGCGGGCTGCGATGGTGCGTCGGCGGGCTTGTCGTGCAGCGCCTCCAGGGCGCGCTGGCCGCGCCCGCCGAGAAAGTATTCGTGGATGAAGGGATGCGGATACGCAATGACCTCGCGCGCCGCGCCGGTGACGATCACCTTCTGGTCGGCCAGCACCGCGATGCGGGTGCTCAGGTCGAACAACGTGTCCAGGTCGTGCGTGACCATCACCACCGTGAGGCCCAGCTCGCGGTGCAGGCCGCGCAGCAGGTCGCAGAAGCTGTCCGAGGCCTCGGGGTCGAGGCCGGCCGTGGGCTCGTCGAGCAGCAGCAGCGGCGGGTCCATGATGAGCGCGCGCGCCAGCGCCACGCGCTTGATCATGCCGCCCGACAGGTCCGCCGGGCTCTTGTTCGCATGCTGCGGGCCGAGGCCCACCATCTGCAGCTTCACCAGCGCCGCGTGGCGGATCAGCTCGTCGGGCAGCAGCTTCAGCTCGCGCAGCGGAAAGGCGATGTTCTCCAGCACGCTGAAGGCCGAGAACAGCGCGCCGTGCTGGAACAGCATGCCCACGTTGGCCGCGCCCGAGGCGCTGAGCTCGCCGGGCTCCTGGCCCAGCACCTCGACGTGGCCGCGCGTGGGTTTCTCGAGCCCGAGGATCTGCCTCAGCAGCACCGTCTTGCCCGTGCCCGAGCCGCCGACCAGCGAGAGCACCTCGCCGCGGTCGATGTGCAGCTGCAGGTCGCGGTGCACCACCTGCTCGCCGTCGGCGGTCTGGAATACCGTCCACAGGCCGCGGATGTCCACCACGGTGGTGTCGGTGTTGGGGCGCACGGGCATGCTCATGGCGTCATGCCCTGAAGCCGATGCCCTTGAAGAGCACGGCGAACAATGCATCGACCAGGATCACCGCGGTGATCGAGGTCACGACCGACGAAGTGGTGCCGCGCCCGAGGCTTTCGGTGTTGGGCTTCACCTTCATGCCGAAGTAGCAGCCGATCAGCGCGATCAAAATGCCGAACACCGCCGACTTGGCAGTGGCCAGCCAGAGGTTCGAGATCGGCACCGCGCGCGGCAGCGCCGAGAGAAAGTAGGCCGGCGAAATGTCCAGTGCTGCCTCGGCGGCCAGCATGCCGCCTGCCAGCGCGGCCATCGAGGTCCACAGGCTGATCAGCGGCATCGCGATGGCCAGCGCCAGCACGCGCGGCATCACGAGGCGAAAGCCGTGCGGGATGCCCATCACGCGCATCGCGTCGAGCTCTTCCGTCACGCGCATCACGCCGATCTGCGCCGTGATGGCCGATCCCGAGCGCCCGGCGATCAGCACGGCCGCCAGCACCGGCCCGAGCTCGCGCACCAGCGACAGCCCGAGGATGTTCACCACGAAAGTCTCCGCGCCGTATTGGCGCAGCTGCTGCGAGATCAGGTAGGCCAGCACCACGCCGATCAGCAGCCCGACCAGCGCCGTGATGTGCAGCGCCGAGGCGCCGAACTGGTAGAGGTGCCCCGAAAAATCGCGCCATGGCGCGCGGTGCGGCGCGCGGATCAGCTTGCCGATGTCGAGCGCGAGCTGGCCGATGAGCCCGACCAGGTCGCGCATGACGAACATCGCGCGGGGCCCGAGGTGCGTGAACGCGCGGATGCGGTCGTTCAGCGAGGGCCCGGGTTCGGCCGGGGTTGCCACGGTGTATTGCGCCACCTGGTCGAGCACCGCCTTGTGCTGCGGCGACATCTCGAGCGTGGCGGGCCATTGGTGGCGCCAGTGCTCCCACAGCAGCTGCGCGCCGATGTGGTCGAGCTTCTCGATGGGTCGCAGGTCCCAGGCGCGGTCGTCCGCGGGCGGGGCGGCTGCCAGGTTTTTCGCCAGCGCCTGCCAGGCCGGCTTGGACGACATCGCCAGCGTGGTCCAGCAGCCGCTGGCCACCGTCCATTGGCGGCCCTCCTGCTCCCGCTGCCCGACCCGGGGCCACGCGCTGTCGGCGGCGGGAGCGTCGGCAGTCGAAGTGGCAGGAGACATAGGCGGCGAGTCAGAAAGTTAACAAAAGAGTGGGGCCGGAAGCGGGCATCGTAACCGGGTGCATCCGCGCGTCATGTATCGCTGAACCCTCGTTTGCGTAGGGCGCGACGCCGTTTTTCCGGATTCTTTTGGAGCTGCACCGGATTCACGCAGCGAAGCCTGCCGCCAGCGTCGAGCGCAGCCAGCCGACAAAGGCCGTCACTGCCTGCGGCACGTGCGTGGCGTAGGGCCGGATGGCATACAGCCGCTCGCCGAACGCGCCGACCGAGCGCCACTGCGGCAGCACCTGCTGCAGCTTGCCCGACTGCAGCGCCGCCTGGGCGCTGAAATCGGGCACCAGCGCAATGCCCAGCCCGCTCAACGCCGCGTCGCGCAGCGCCTCGCTGTTGTTCGCGACCAGCGGCCCCGACACCGGCACCGTGATGCGCGGCGCCGAGGCCTTCGCCTCGAAGTGCCAGGTCGGCGTGTCCTGCGCGCGTGGGTAGTGCAGGCAGTCGTGGCCGGCCAGCGCCTGCGGCTCGCGCGGCGTGCCGCGGCGGCGCAGGTAGGCGCGGCTGGCCACCAACACCGAGCGGGTTTCGCACAGCGTCCAGGCCACGTGCGTGTCCGGCGGCGCAGCCGTGTGGCGGATGGCCAGGTCGAAGCCTTCCATCGCGAGCGAGCTGAGCCGGTCCGACAGGTCGAGCTCCAGGCGCACCTCCGGCTGCGCGCGCAGGAAGTCGGCCAGCCGCGGCACCAGCTGCTGGCGCGCGAAAGCCACCGGCGCCGTCACCCGCACCAGCCCGCGCGGCACGCCCGCGAGGTCGCGCACGCCCGCGAAGCTGTGGGCGATCTGCTCGAAGGGGCCGCGCATGTCTTCCACCAGCCGCTGGCCGGCCTCGGTGAGTCGTACGCTGCGCGTGGTGCGCTGCACCAATGGCGCACCGGCCGCGCGCTCCAACTCTGCGATGCGCTGGCTCATGGCCGCCTTGCTCACGCCCAGGCGCAGGGCGGCAGCCGTGAAGCTGCCCTGCTGCGCCAGCACCGTGAGCCAGTGCAGGTGCGTCCAGAGTGCTTCGATATTTTGGGGTTTCATGCATCCATTGTTCAGCAGGATGAACAATAAGTTCAAGCTTCATGGCTAGGCGCGCAGCGGGGGGCTGCCTAAACTGGCCGCATCCTTCCGTCAGCGAGAGCCCTCTCCATGCCCACCTCCATCGATCATTTCATCGCCGGCAAGCCCGCCGCCAACACCTCCGGCCGTACGCAGGACGTGACCAACCCCGCCACCGGCGCCGTCACCGGCAAGGTCGGCCTGGCCGACACGGCGCAGGTCTCGGCCGCCGTGGCCGCCGCGCAGGCTGCCTTCCCGGCCTGGGCCGACACGCCGCCGATCCGCCGCGCGCGCGTCATGTTCAAGTTCCTGCAGCTGCTCAACGAGCACAAGGACGAGCTGGCCCACCTGATCACCGCCGAGCACGGCAAGGTCTTCACCGATGCGCAGGGCGAGGTCTCGCGCGGCATCGACATCGTCGAGTTCGCCTGCGGCATTCCGCAACTGCTCAAGGGCGACTTCACCGATCAGGTCTCCACCGGCATCGACAACTGGACGCTGCGCCAGCCGCTGGGCGTGGTCGCAGGTATCACGCCGTTCAACTTCCCGGTGATGGTGCCGATGTGGATGTTCCCGGTGGCGATTGCCGCGGGCAACACCTTCGTGCTCAAGCCCAGCCCGACCGACCCGAGCGCCTCGCTGCGCATGGCCGAGCTGCTGAAGGAAGCGGGCCTGCCCGACGGCGTGTTCAACGTCGTGCAGGGCGACAAGGCGGCGGTCGACGCGCTGCTCGAGCACCCCGACGTCAAGGCCATCAGCTTCGTCGGCTCCACGCCCATCGCCAACTACATCTACGAAACCGGCGCGCGCCACGGCAAGCGCGTGCAGGCCCTGGGCGGCGCGAAGAACCACATGGTGGTCATGCCCGATGCGGACATCGACCAGGCCGTCGACGCGCTGATCGGCGCTGGCTACGGATCGGCCGGCGAGCGCTGCATGGCCATCTCGGTGGCGGTGCTGGTAGGCGACGTGGCCGACAAGCTGCTGCCCAAGCTCATTGAGCGCACGAAGACGCTGAAGGTGCTCGACGGCGAGAACCTCGCGGCCGAGATGGGCCCGATCGTCACGCGCGCCGCCCACGAGCGCATCACCGGCTACATCGATCTGGGCCAGAAGGAAGGCGCGAAGCTGCTGGTCGACGGCCGAGACTTCGACGGCAGCAAGGCGGGCGCGGGCTGCGGCGATGGTTTCTGGATGGGCGGCACCCTGTTCGACCACGTCACCCCCGAGATGCGCATCTACAAGGAAGAGATCTTCGGCCCGGTGCTGGGCTGCATGCGCGTGCACGACCTCAAGGAAGCAGTCGACCTGATCAACGCCCACGAGTTCGGCAACGGCGTGGCCTGCTTCACCCGCGACGGCAACGTGGCGCGCGAATTCAGCCGCCGCATCCAGGTGGGCATGGTCGGCATCAACGTGCCGATTCCCGTGCCCATGGCCTGGCACGGCTTCGGCGGCTGGAAGCGCTCGCTGTTCGGCGACATGCACGCCTACGGCGAAGAAGGCGTGCGCTTCTACACCAAGCAGAAGTCGATCATGCAGCGCTGGCCCGAGAGCATCGGCAAGGGGGCCGAGTTCGTGATGCCGACGGCGAAGTAGCATGCGATGCGGCGCGAGGGGCGCCGCAATTTCGTCGAACAAAAATAGAGAGACAGGCAAAGCGCCATGAGCGACACCCAATTCGACTACATCATCATCGGCGCGGGCACCGCAGGCTCGCTCATGGCGAACCGGCTCAGTGCCGACAAGAGCAAGCGCGTGCTGCTCATCGAGGCGGGCCGCAAGGACGACTACCACTGGATCCACATTCCGGTCGGCTACCTGTACTGCATCGGCAACCCGCGCACCGACTGGCTCTACAGCACCGAGCCCGACGCCGGCCTCAACGGCCGCGTGCTGCGCTATCCGCGCGGCAAGTCGCTGGGCGGCTGCTCCAGCATCAACGGCATGATCTACATGCGCGGCCAGTCGCGCGACTACGAGCATTGGGCCGACCTCACCGGCGACGACGGCTGGCGCTGGCAGAACGTGCTGCCGGCCTTCAAGAAGCACGAGGACTTCTACCTCGGCGCCGACGAGATGCATGGCGCCGGCGGCGAATGGCGCATCGAGAAGCAGCGCCTGCGCTGGGACATCCTCGACGCCTTTGCCGAAGCCGCCGCCCAGGCGGGCGTGCCGCACACCACCGACTTCAACCGCGGCAACAACGAGGGTGTGGGCTACTTCCAGGTCAACCAGAAGAACGGCTGGCGCTGGAACACCGCCAAGGCCTTCCTGCGCCCGACCTGCTACGGCCGGCCCAACTTCGAACTGTGGACCGGTGCGCAGGTGTCGCGCCTGCTGTTCGAGACGCTGCCCGACGGCACGCACCGCTGCACGGGTGCGGAAGTGTGGAATGGCAGCGAGATGACCACCGCGACCGCGTCGCGCGAGGTCGTGTTGAGCGCAGGTTCCATCGGCTCGCCGCAGATCCTGCAGCTCTCGGGCGTCGGCCCGGCCGAGCTGCTGCGCCAGCATGGCATCGACGTGGTGCTCGACGCCCCCGGCGTCGGGGCCAACCTGCAGGACCACCTGCAGATCCGCGCGGTCTACAAGATCGATGGCGCGCCCACGCTCAACGTGATGGCCTCGTCGATGGTCGGCAAGGCGAAGATCGGTCTTGAGTATCTGCTCAAGCGCAGCGGCCCGATGAGCATGGCGCCGTCGCAGCTGGGCGCCTTCACGCGCAGCTCGCCCGAGCACGAATGGCCCAACCTGCAGTACCACGTGCAGCCGCTGTCGCTCGACGCCTTCGGCGATCCGCTGCACAGCTTTCCGGCCTTCACCGCGAGCGTGTGCAATCTCAACCCCACGAGCCGGGGCTCGGTGCGCATCAAGAGCAACCGCTTCGAAGATGCGCCGGCCATCGCGCCCAACTACCTGAGCACCGACGAAGACCGCAAGGTGGCGGCCGACTCGCTGCGCGTGACGCGCCGCATCGCCGAGCAGCCCGCACTGGCCAGGTACAACCCGCAGGAATGGAAGCCCGGCGTGCAGTACCAGAGCGACGAAGATCTCGCGCGGCTGGCTGGCGACATCGCCACCACCATCTTCCATCCGGTCGGCACCACGAAGATGGGCGCCAAGGGCGATCCGATGGCCGTGCTCGATTCGCGGCTGCGCGTGCGCGGCGTGCAGGGCCTGCGCGTGGTCGATGCCGGCGCGATGCCGACCATCACCAGCGGCAACACCAACAGCCCGACATTGATGATGGCCGAGAAGGCGGCGGGCTGGATCCTCGAAGACAACCGCTGAGGTCGCGCGCAGGGTGACAACGTGAAAGGCGCAGGCATTTTGTTCAAGATTTGCCGCGCCATTTAGCCGACAGTGCGTTGTCCGGCGAAGCAATTCCGCTTTCGCTGCCAACAACCCAGCCCTGGAAAGAAGCATGTCCGACATCAAGACGACCCCCGCGACAGGTGCCTCGCGGCGGCGTATTCTGGCCGGCGCGGCCGGCATCGCGACCGTGTCCGCCCTCGGTACTTCGAGCGCGGCTGCCGCGCAAAAGCACGCTGACCACACGAAAGGATCCCCCATGAGCTTTGTCACCACGAAGGACGGCACGAACATCTTCTACAAGGACTGGGGACCGCGCAACGCGCAGCCCATCGTCTTTCATCACGGCTGGCCCCTGAGCGCCGATGACTGGGACACGCAGATGCTGTTCTTCATCGGCAAGGGCTACCGCGTGATCGCGCACGACCGCCGCGGCCACGGCCGCTCCTCGCAGACCGCGGGCGGGCACGAGATGGACACCTACGCATCGGACGTGGCGGCACTGACCGACGCGCTGGACCTGAAGGACGCCGTGCACATCGGCCATTCGACGGGCGGCGGCGAGGTGGCGCGCTACGTGGCGCGCGCCAAACCGGGCCGCGTGGCCAAGGCCGTGCTGGTGAGTGCCGTGCCGCCCATCATGCTCAAGACAGCGGCCAACCCCGGCGGCCTGCCGATGGAGGTGTTCGATGGCATCAGGGCCGCGCTCGTGGCCAACCGCACGCAGTTTTTCATCGACCTGCCCACCGGCCCGTTCTACGGTTTCAACCGGCCGGGCGCGAAGGTTTCGCAGGGCCTCATCGACCGCTGGTGGCTGCAGGGCATGATGGGCGCGGCCAATGCGCACTACGAGTGCATCAAGGCCTTCTCCGAGACCGACTTCACCGAAGACCTGAAGAAGATCGACGTGCCGGTGCTCGTGATGCACGGCACCGACGACCAGGTCGTGCCCTATGCGAATTCGGGCCCGCTGGCGGCCAAGCTGCTCAAGCGCGGCACGCTGAAGAGCTACGAGGGCTACCCCCACGGCATGCTGTCCACGCATGCGGACGTGATCAACCCCGACCTGCTGGCGTTCGTGAAGAGCTGAGGCCGTGCGCGCCGCGGTGTGCGAACACCGCGGCGTGTCGCATCAACGCTCGATCGTCTTGTTCCAGCGCGCGTTCCACGCCGGCCGGTTCGCGTTGATGCTTTCCCAGTCGATGGTGACGGCGGTCTTCATCCACTTGTTGATGTCCGCCACCTGCGCCGCGCCTTCGCCCACGGCCGGGGCCTTGGGGTTGGTCGGGATCTGCGCGCCGTACTGCAGCACGTTGGCCTGAGCCACGGGGCTCAGCAGGAACTCGGCGAGCTTCTGCGACAGCTCGGGCTCGCTGTTGTTGGCGATCACGCACTGGCCCACCATGAGCACCACCGCGCCTTCCTTGGGCGGTGCGTACTCGACCGGAATGCCCTTGGTCTTCAATGCGGCCACGGCCGTGGGGGTCAGCGGGAAGATTGCCGCCTCACCGGTCTGCACCATCTCCGAGAGCTTGGCCGAACTCGGGATGTACTCCAGCACGTTCGGCCCGATCGTGGTGGGCCAGGCCTTGAAGCCCGGCTCCACGTTCTTGTCGTTGCCGCCCTGGATGCGGTTGAACATCAGGAAGCCGTGCAGCCCGAACGACGAGGACGACATCGACTGGAACACCACCTTGCCCTTGTACTTGGGGTCGGCCAGGTCCATCCACGAGGTGGGCGGCGCCCAGCCCTTTTCCTTGAACATCTTGGCGTTGTAGGCGAGACCCGTCATGCCCAGGCTCACACCGCTGGCCATGTCGTCCTTGAAGCGCGCGGCAGGATAGATCTCGTTGAGCGACGGGTTGGGCTTCTGCTTCTGGCACAAACCCATGCCGATGGCTCGCACCATGATGCCGTCGTCGAGGAACATCACGTGCATCTGCGGCTTGTCCTTGTTGGCCTGGGCCTTCGCGAGGATGTCGGAGGAGGTGCCGGGCACCACCACCACCTTCGCGCCGTAGGCCTTCTCGAAGGCGGGGAACACGTACTGCGTGTACGCCTTCTCCATGGTGCCGCCGTTCATGCCGATGTAGATGGTCTTGGTCTGCGCGCTGGCGATGCCTGCGGCTGCGAGCAGCGCGGCAAGGAGGAGGGTGGACTTGGCGGTGCGGGACATGATGATGCTCTCCAATCAGTTCAGGTGGGGGAAGCGGCAAGGGATGGGGAAACGGGTGCTTCGTCGAAGCGCTCGATGGCGAAGGCGTCGATGGGCGTGTCGCTGCGGCCGTCGCGCGCCAGCTCGGCCAACACTTCGCCGGCGGCCGGGCCGATCTGGAACCCCGCACCCGCGAAGCCGAAGCCGTGGAACAGGCCGGGCGTGGTGCGGCTTGGGCCGAGCACCGGTTCGCGGTCGGGCAGGTAGCCCTCGGTGCCGCCCCAGGTGCGGATGATGTGCGCGTGGCGCAGCGCGGGCAGAAGCTCGACGGCCTGCCGCGCGAGCACGGCGATGGCGTCGCGATCGGCGCGCGCGCGTTCGGCGTCGAGCGTGATGCCCGTGCCGCCGCCGAGCACGAGGTTGCCGCGCGCCACCTGCCGGCAGTAGATGCCGCCGCCTTCCACGCCAAGACTCCATTGCATGAAATGCGGCACCGGCTCTGTCACCGCCATCACGGGGCTGCGCGCAAACATGGGCGGCGTTTCGCCGAACTGGCTAGCGATGGCGCCGGCCCAGGCGCCCGCGCAGTTGAGCAGCAGGGGCGCCCGCACTTCGAGCGCGTTGCCGCTGCGCACCATGAACGTGGCGCCGTCGTGCGCGACCTCGTCGACCTTGTGGCGTTCGAAGACTTGCGCGCCCGCTCGCCGTGCCGCCAGCGCGAAAGCCGGCGAGACGAGGCGCGGGTTGGCCTGCCCGTCTTCCAGGCACAGCGAGCCGCCCACGGCGCGCGTGCCGAGCCAGGGGCACTGCGTGCGCAGTCGCGTGGCAGAGATCAGTTCCAGGCCCAAGTCGAAGTCGCTGCTCATCGCGCGGTAGCGCTCCAGCGAGGCCATGTCGGCTTCGCTGCGCGCGATCTTGAAATGGCCCGAGCGCACGTACTCGCCGTCGGTGCCAAGCAGCTCGGGCAGCCGGCCCCAGATGCGGTGTGCGCGCTGTGTCAGCGGCAACTGGCTCAGGGAGCGGCCCTGCCGGCGCACGCCGCCGAAGTTCACGCCGCTGGAGCGCGAGCCGCAGAGGTCGCGCTCGAGAAGCACCACGCTGGCGCCCATGCGGCGCAAGGCCAGCGCGGCGGAGGAACCGACGATGCCGCCACCGATGATGGCGACGTCGGCCTTCAACTTCTTGATCGAGCTCATGCGTCGGCCCCCTCGGCGGGCACGAGCCGGATCGGGATCGGCTTGATCGGCGCTTGCCCGCGCAGGCGGCCGACCTGCTGCAGCGGCTGCTGCGTGGCATGCGCGAGGATCTCGGCCGCGGCCACGCCGCACATGCGGCCCTGGCAGCGGCCCATGCCGACGCGCGACAAGGCCTTGAGCCGGTTCAACTCGTCGGCACCGGCCGTGGCGACGGTCTGGCGCAAGGTGCCGGCCGTGATGTTCTCGCAGCGGCAGACCACGAGGTCGTCGGGCGCATGCGCGGCCCAGTCCTGCGGCACCGGGAAGGCGCGTTCGAGGCCCTGGCGAAATCCAGCGAGCTTGTGCAGCCTGCGTTCGAGTTCGGCTGCGCGTGCCGTATCGACCGCCACGCCGTTGTCCGCCAGCAGCGCCAGCGCCGCCCGTTCGCCCGCCCACTCGGCCGCGTCCGCGCCCATGATGCCGGCGCCGTCGCCCGCGAGGTACACGCCCTCGACGCTGGATCGCCCCGCCGCATCGCGCACCGGCAGGTGCGCGCGGTGCAGCGGCGCGTAGTCGAAGCGGCAGCCGAGCAGGTCGGCCAGCTGCGTTTCGGAGCGCAGCGCGTAGCCGAAGCCGATGGCGTCGCAGGCGAGCGTGCGTTCTTCAGCACCGTCCTGCCAGGCCACGCCGGTCACGCGGCTTCGCTGTTCGTCGCCGAGTACGCGCAACGGACGCACGCCGCTGTGCAATGCCACGCCGTGCGCGCGCAGCCAGCCGACGTAGTACACGCCCTTCGCGAACACCGCGGGCTGCGTCAGCATCGCGGGTGTGGCCGCGAGCTGGTCGGCGAGGCGCGCGGTGTCGAGCACCGCGGCCACCTTCACGCCGGCCTTCGCATATTGATAAGCCACCAGGTACAGCAATGGCCCCGTGCCCATGAACACCACGCGCTGCCCGATGGCGCAGCCCTGGAACTTGAGCGCCACTTGCGCGCCGCCCAGCGTGTAGACGCCGGGCAGCGTCCAGCCCGGCACCGGCAGCACGCGGTCGGTCGCACCCGTCGCCACGATCAGGTGGCTGTAGGGCACGCAGCGGTTGCTGCGCGTGGGGTTGTGCATCACGTCGAGCCGATGGTCTTGGGCGTTCCACACCAGGCTGTCGCCCAGATGCTCGATGCGGCCCTGCAGCGCATCGAAGGCCGCGTGCACGGCATCGGCGCGCTTCGACTCGAAGCCATAGAGCGTCCGCGCGGTGCGCTGCGCCAGGCCGGCGGGCGGGCGGCGGTAGATCTGCCCACCGGCGCGCGAGGCCTCGTCGATCACCACGGGCCGCAGGCCATGCGCCACCAGCGTCTGCGCGGCGCGCACACCGGCCGGGCCGGCGCCGACGATCACGGGGCGGATTGCGGCTGCCTTCGTCATGCGCCGTTCTTCCCGGTGACCAGCGCCATGCCCGGCGCGATGAAGGTAGAGCAGGCGCGCAGCCGCTCGCCCTCGTCCGTGGCAATCCAGCAGTCCTGGCAGGCGCCCATCATGCAGAAGCCCGCACGCGGCAGCCCGCTGAATTCGTTGCGCCGCAGCTGGTCGCATTGCGTGAGCACGGCGGTCAGCACGGTGTCGCCGGCCAGCGCGCTGGCGGGTGCGCCGTCGAGGGTGAAGGGCACGGCTTCGCGCCCGCTTTTCTCGGCCACGCGGTGAAGCAGGGCGTGTCTAGTCATGGTCATCTATCTGCGCCCCACCAGCACGCGGTCGAGTCCGTAGACACGGTCGAGCAGCACCATCGCGAAGGCCGTGATGGCCACCATCAGCGCCGACACCGCCGCCATCAGCGGATCGATCGATTCGGTCGCGTACATGTACATGCGCACCGGCAGCGTCACCGTGCTCGGTGCGGTCACGAAGATCGACATCGTCACCTCGTCAAAACTGTTGATGAACGACAGCATCCAGCTGCCCGTGACGCCCGGCAGGATCATCGGCAGCGTGATGCGCCGGAACACCGTGGCCTGGCTCGCGCCCAGCGACAGTGCGGCCTGCTCGGCGCTGCGGTCGAAGCCCACCAGCGCCGCCACCACCAGCCGCAGCGTGTAGGGCGTGACGATGAGCGCATGCGCCATCACCAGCCAGCCGAAGCTGCCCGTGCCGCCGACCAGCGCGAACAAGCGCAGCAGCGCCACGCCCAGCACCAGGTGCGGCACGATCAGCGGCGACAGGAAAAGCCCGTTGAGAAAGTCGCGTCCCGGAAACGCGTAGCGCGTGATCGCCATGCCGGCCGGCACCGCGAGCAGCGTGGCGATGGTGGCCGAGCTCAGTGCGAGCCACAGGCTGTTCCAGAACGACTGCATGAAGTCGGGGTGCGCGAACACCGCCTTGAACCAGCGCAGCGAGAAGCTGGTAGTCGGAATGGTCAGCGTGTTCTCGGGCGTGAACGCCACGATGCACACGACCACCAGCGGCGCCAGCATGAAGGTGATGACCAGCGCGTTGAACGCGAGGGCGATGGGGCCGTTTCTTTTCATCCCAATGCCTTCTTGTAGCGGCCTTCGACCAGGCGGTTGTAGCTGAGCATGACCACGAGGTTGGCCACCAGCAGCACCAGCGCCACGGCCGCGCCCAGCGGCCAGTTGAGTTCGCTCAGGTATTCGTCGTAGACGATGGTCGCGACCATCTTCAGCCGCCGTCCGCCGAGCAGGCCGGGAATCGCGAACGAGCTCGCGGCCAGGCCGAACACGATCAGGCTGCCCGAGAGAATGCCCGGCATCACCTGCGGCAGCACGATGCGCCGCAGCGTGGTGAAGGGCGTGGCGTTGAGCGAGAGGGCAGCGTTCTCCACGCCAGGGTCGAGCTTCTGCAGCGAGGTCCACACCGGGATCACCATGAAGGGCAGCATCACGTGCACCAGCGCGATGACCACCGCCGCGTTGGTGTAGAGGATCTTCACCGGGCCGATGCCCACGAACTGCAGCAGCGCGTTCACCGCGCCCTCGGGGCCCAGCAGCATGCTCCAGCCGAAGGCGCGCACCACCACCGACACCAGGAGCGGCGCGAGCACCACCAGCAGCAGCACCGAGCGCCACGGGTTGCGCATGCGGCTCAGCACATAGGCCTCGGGCGCGCCGACGAGCACGCAGATCAGCGTGACCAGCGCCGAGACCCAGAAGGTGCGCCAGAAGATGCCGAGGTAGTACGAGTCGGAGAACACCAGCGCGTAGTGCGCCAGCGTGAACTCGCCGGCCTTGGGGCCGGTGGCCGGGTCGTACACGTTGAACGACAGCACGGCCGTGAGCGCGAGCGGCACCAGCAGCAGCGCGCTGAACAGCAGCAGCGCGGGGCCGGAGAGCCACCAGGGCGTGGCCTTGTTCTGCAAGGTGCTCATGCCATCACAGCCTGCGCGGCCTTCGCGGTGGCGTCCGCGGGCAGCAGCCGCATGCAGTGCGCCGGCCAGTCGATGCCGGTGCGGGCGCCTTCTTCGAGCGCATCGCGCCCATCGTTGGGGCTCAGCACCGTGAGGTCGCCGATGGGCGTGGCCACGCGGTAGAGCCACTGGCTGCCGAGGAAGAAGCGTTCCTGCACCTCGCCGTCGAGCCGGCCCCGGCCCGGCGGCACGAGTTGCAGCTTTTCGGGCCGCACACTCAGCAGCGCCGACGCATCGACGCAGAAACCCGTGTCGTCCACGTCGAGCGAGAGCGCGCCGACCTCGATGCAGGTGCGCGTGGCGCCGCTGCCGGACACGCGGCAGTCGAGCAGGTTGGCCTTGCCGACAAAGGTGGAGATGAAGCGCGTGCTCGGGTGTTCGTACACGCGCTGCGGATGGTCGATCTGCGTGGCGCAGCCGCCTTCCATCACCACCACGCGGTCGCTGATCGACATGGCCTCGCTCTGGTCGTGCGTGACCATCACCGTGGTGGTGCCGACCTTGCGCTGGATCTGCCGCAGCTCGAACTGCATCTCCTCGCGCAGCTTGGCATCGAGGTTGGACAGCGGTTCGTCGAGCAGCAGCACCGGCGGCTCGATCACCAGCGCGCGCGACAGCGCCACGCGCTGCCGCTGGCCACCCGAGAGTTCGCGCGGATAGCGCGTGGCATGCGCTTCGAGGTGCACCAGCGCCAGCGCCTGCTTCACGCGTTCGGCGCGCTCGGCCTTGGGCATCTTGCGCATCTCGAGGCCGAAGCTCACGTTGTCGGCCACCGTCATGTGCGGGAACAGGGCGTAGGTCTGGAACACGATGCCCAGGCCGCGCGTGTTGGCCTTGGCATGCGTGATGTCCTTGCCTGCGAGTTCGATGCGGCCGCTGCTCACGGCCTCGAAGCCCGCAATCATCTGCAGCGTGGTGGTCTTGCCGCAGCCCGAAGGGCCGAGCAGCGAGACGAACTCGCCCTTTTCCACCGTGAGGTTCATGGCCGACACCGCGCGGGTGGCGCCATAGAACTTGGTCACGTCGGTGAGCCTGAGGAATGACATGGAAAGGCCTTTCTGTCGGGGCAAGAGAGGGCGTGCGACACCTTGGTGCACGCCATGGACGACCTGCCGATTTCAGTTCACTCTATTGCAACGATTGCGCCAGGCTGCCTCGGGTATTCCATTAATCAGAATCTTTCTTCAATTTATTCCAATCAATGGAATATGATCGCCTCAATTGATAGAGCGAATTCCACAGGAGCAAGGTATGGAAACCCCCTCGGCGGCCAGCGGCGGCGTGCCGCGCGTCTTCTCGGTGATCCGCGCGCTCGGCGCGGTGCAGGCCGAAGGCGGCCGCGTGACCCAGATCGCACGATCCGTGGGCCTCACCCAGGCCACCACGCACCGTTTGCTGCAGTCGCTGATGGCCGAAGGCATGGTCGAGCAGGACGAACGCAGCAAGCTCTACCGCCTCGGCATCGATTTCTTCGCGCTCGCGGCGAGCGCGGGCAACCCGGGCGACCTGCGCTCCATCTGCCGGCCGGTGCTGCTGCGCCTGTGCGCGAGCCTGGGCGACAGCATCTTTTTACTGGCGCGCAGCGGCTTCGACGCCATCTGCCTGGACCGCAGCGAAGGACCGTTCCCGATCCGCTCGTTCACCGGCGACATCGGCGGGCGCATCGCGCTGGGTGTGGGGCAGGGGGCGCTGGCGATCCTTGCCTTCCTGCCCGAGGCCGAGCGCGAGGAAGTGATCCGCTTCAACCTGTCGCGCGTGCGCGAGTACGGCGTGTACGACGAGGTCTACCTGCGCACCGAGATCGAGCGCGTGCGGCAGGCGGGCTATGCGGGGCGCAACACCGGGCTGCTCGAAGGCATGGCGGGCGTTGCGGTGCCGATCCTCGACCGCGAAGGGCGCGCGGTGGCGGCATTGAGTGTGGGCACGATCGCCGACCGGCTCAATGCGGACCGCATGCCGACCGTGGTCGAGCTGCTCAAGCGAGAGGCGGCGGCCATCGGGCCGAAGATCAATCCCTTCGACGCGACGTTGAGAAGGCCGGCGCAGAGCCTGGCGGGGTCGCCTGCGGGGCAGCGCATTGGCGTGCCCGAGGCGCCCAGGCCGGAATGAACCCGCTGTACCGGAAGGCGAGCGGAGGGTGAAGTTCTTTCCCAAAACGCATCAAGTCCTTCCATATTTTCGCTAGCCAATCGTCCCGGATTCGCAGATATTGGCCGCATTCCGCCGACTCCCATCGCCTTTCTCTTTCATCTCCTTCCCTGGAGCGCGACCATGTCCGAAGCCCACACTTCCCTTCCCGTCCCCACCGAAGTCGAACAGCTGCTGCAGCGCCTCGGCGTGCCCGTCGAGGCCCATACCGGCGGCACGCTGACGGTGCGCTCGCCCGTCAGCGGCGAGGTGATCGCACAGGTGCCGCAGACCTCGCCGGCCGAGGCCACCGCCGCCATCGGCCGCGCGCACGAAGCCTTCAAGGCCTGGCGCAGCGTGCCGGCCCCGCGCCGCGGCGAGCTGGTGCGCCTGCTCGGCGAAGAGCTGCGCGCCGCCAAGGGCGACCTCGGGCGCCTCGTCACGCTGGAGGCCGGCAAGATCCCGTCCGAAGGCGCGGGCGAAGTGCAGGAAATGATCGACATCTGCGACTTCGCGGTCGGCCTCTCGCGCCAGCTCTACGGCCTCACGCTGGCCACCGAGCGCGCCGAGCACCGCATGATGGAAACCTGGCATCCGCTGGGCGTGTGCGGCGTGATCTCGGCCTTCAACTTCCCGGTGGCCGTGTGGTCGTGGAACGCCGCGCTGGCGCTGGTGTGCGGCGACTCGGTGGTGTGGAAGCCTTCCGAGAAGACGCCGCTGACCGCGCTGGCCGTGCACGCCATCGCGCAGCGCGCCGTCGCGCGCTTCGGCGATGCGCCCGAAGGCCTGCTCGGCCTGCTGCTGGGCCAGCGTGACATCGGCGAGGTGCTGGTCGACGACCATCGCGTGTCGATCCTCTCGGCCACCGGCTCGACCGCGATGGGCCGCCAGGTGGGCCCGAAGCTGGCGGCGCGCTTTGCCCGCGCGATTCTCGAACTGGGCGGCAACAACGCTGCCATCGTCACGCCCTCGGCCGACCTCGACCTCACGCTGCGCGGCATCGCGTTCGCTGCCATGGGCACGGCCGGCCAGCGCTGCACCACGCTGCGCCGCCTGTTCGTGCACGACAGCGTGTACGACGCGCTGGTGCCCAAGCTGACCAAGGTCTACGGCAACGTGCAGGTCGGCGATCCGCGCGAGGCCGGCACGTTGGTCGGCCCGCTGATCGACCGCGCAGCCTTCGACGGCATGCAGAAGGCACTTGGCGAAAGCCGCGAGGCCGGCGCCACGGTGCACGGCGGCCAGCGCGTCGAAGGCCTCGGCACGAAGGACGCGTACTACGTGCGTCCCGCGCTGGTCGAGCTGAAGACGCACGACGGCCCGGTGCTGCGCGAGACCTTCGCACCCATCCTCTACGTGGTGCGCTACAGCTCGCTCGATGAGGCCATCGAATGGCACAACGCGGTGGGCGCGGGCCTGTCGTCGTCGATCTTCACGCTGAACGTGCGCGAGGCCGAGCGCTTCATGTCTAGCGCGGGCTCGGACTGTGGCATTGCCAACGTCAACATCGGCCCGAGCGGCGCGGAGATCGGCGGCGCCTTCGGTGGCGAGAAGGAAACCGGCGGCGGCCGCGAAGCCGGCTCCGACAGCTGGAAGGCGTACATGCGCCGCGCGACGAACACCATCAACTACTCGACGGCATTGCCCCTGGCTCAAGGCGTGACCTTCGACATCGGCGACTGACCGACCCCGGCTCGTCTGTTCCTGCCGCGCAATTCCTTGCGTCGGCAGGCGGACGGCCGTGCGCACCCCAGAAAAACAACCACCAGGAGACAGAAGAAATGAGCATTCCCTTCAAGACAGTTGCAGCGGCCACGCTGCTCGCGCTCGCATTCGGCGGCGCCAGCGCGCAGACCACCGCCAGCGGCACGCTCGACAAGATCAAGACCAGCGGCAAGGTGGTGCTCGGCGTGCGCGAAGCCTCGCCGCCGATGGCCTACATGCTGGGCGCGGGCGAGAAGTACGTGGGCTACCACGTCGAGCTGTGCGAGCGCGTGCTGAAGGACATCGTGCCGCAGGCGAAGCTCGAATACATGGCCGTGACCGCGCAGAACACCATCCCCCTGGTGCAGAACGGCACGCTCGACATCGGCTGCGGCCCCACCACCAACAACACCGCGCGCCAGCAGCAGGTGGCGTTCGCGCTCACCACGTACGTGAGCGAGGTGCGCATGGCCACCAGGGTCGACTCGGGCATCGCCAACCTCGACCAGCTCGCGGGCCGCAATGTGTCGGCTTCCACCGGCACCACCGCCGTGCAGCTGCTGCGCAAGCGCGAGCGCGCGCAGAACGTGTCGTACAACACCATGCTCGGCAAGGACCACCTCGAGAGCTTCCTGCTGCTGGAGTCGGGCCGCGCCGATGCCTTCGTGCTCGACGACAACCTGCTGGCCGGCATCATCGCGAACTCCAAGAACCCCTCGGCCTACCGCATCGTGGGCGAGCCGCTGGGCTCGGAGCCGATCGCGCTGCTGTTCCGCAAGGACGACCCGGCCTTCAAGGCCGCGGTGGACGATTCGCTGCGCCGCATGATGAAGAGCGGCGACCTCGAAAAGATCTACGCCAAGTGGTTCGTGGCGGCCATCCCTCCGAAGAACACCAGCCTGAATCTGCCGATGAGCACGGCACTGAAGCAGCTGATGCTCGAACCCAACGACAAGCCACTGGAGACCTACGCCAAGTGACCACGGACACTGTTGTCTTCTCGCCGGCGCAGCGCGTGCGCGCCATCGGCGTCTCGGAGATCCTGCGCATCACCGACCATGCCAATGCGCTCAAGCGCGCGGGCCGTCCGGTGATTGTGCTGGGCGCGGGCGAGCCCGATTTCGACACGCCGCAGAACGTGTGCGACGCCGCCGTGCGCGCCATCGGGCGCAGCGACACGCGCTACACGGTGCTCGACGGCAGCCCGGCGATGAAGGCGGCAGTGCAGCTGAAGTTCAAGCGCGACAACGCGCTGGACTTCGCACTCGACGAGATCAGCGTGAGCGCAGGCGCCAAGCAGGTGATCTTCAACGCGCTGATGGCCAGCCTGGACCCGGGCGATGAAGTCATCCTGCCCGCGCCGTACTGGACCTCGTACGCCGACATCGTGCAGATCTGCGGTGGCGTGCCGGTGCCGGTGGCCTGCACCGAGGCGAACGGCTTCAGGCTCGATGCCGCGCAGCTGGAAGCGGCGATCACGCCGCGCACGCGCTGGCTGTTCCTGAACTCGCCCTCGAACCCGAGCGGCGCGGCCTACAGCGCGGCGCAGCTGAAGCCGCTGTGCGAGGTGCTGCTACGGCATCCGCAGGTGTGGGTGCTGGCGGACGACATCTACGAACACATCCTCTACGACGGGCTGGCATTCGCGACGCCCGTGGCGGTGGAACCGCGCTTGCGCGAACGCACGCTGACCGTCAACGGCGTGTCGAAGGCCTATGCGATGACCGGCTGGCGCGTGGGCTACGGTGCGGGTCCGCGCGCTCTGGTTGCGGCGATGGCCGTGGTGCAGAGCCAGACGACCTCATGCCCTTCGTCGATCAGCCAGGCCGCGGCCATCGAGGCGCTGACCGGGCCGCAGGAGATCGTGGCCGAGCGCTGCGCCGACTTCCAGGCGCGGCGCGACTTTGTGGTGGCCGCGCTGAACCGCGCGCCGGGGCTGCATTGCCGCATGCCCGAAGGCGCGTTCTATACCTTCGCGAGCTGCGCCGGCGTGCTCGGCAAGCGCACGCGAGGCGGCATGCTGCTGCAGACGGACAGCGACTTCTGCCGCTACCTGCTGCAGGACTTCGAGGTGGCGGTGGTGCCGGGCAGCGTGTTCGGGCTGGCGCCGTATTTCCGCATCTCGTATGCGACTTCGATGGCGCAGCTGGAAGAGGCGTGCAAGCGCATCATTGCCGCGTGCCAAGCCCTCGAATGACCCCGCATTTCTCCCTCCCCTTCCGGGGGAGGGCAGGGGTGGGGGCTCGCGGCGTATCCATTGCCGTCGGCGCATCCAACGCCGCTTGCCCCCATCCCAGCCTTCCCCCGGGAGGGGAAGGAGCAACACCAATACCCAACACCTTCATTCCATCGGACACAGCATGACTTCTTCCCGCACCGGCGGCCAGATCCTGGTCGACCAGCTCATCACCCACGGCGTCAGGCAGCTGTTCTGCGTGCCCGGCGAAAGTTTTCTGGCCGTGCTCGACGCGCTGCATGATGCATCGATCGACGTGACCGTGTGCCGCCAGGAAGGCGGCGCGGCGATGATGGCCGAGGCGCAGGGCAAGCTCACGGGCAAGCCGGGTATCTGCTTCGTCACGCGCGGCCCGGGCGCCACCAACGCGGCGGCCGGCGTGCACATCGCGCACCAGGATTCGACCCCGCTGCTGCTGTTCGTGGGCCAGGTCGCACGCGACGCCATGGGCCGCGAGGCTTTCCAGGAGCTGGACTACGGCGCGGTGTTCGGCACCATGGCCAAGTGGGTGGTGCAGATCGACGATCCGGCGCGCGTGCCCGAGCTGGTGTCGCGTGCCTTCCATGTCGCCACCTCCGGCCGGCCCGGCCCGGTGGTGATCGCGCTGCCTGAAGACATGCTGACCGAGGCCGCAGCGGTGGCCGACGCGCAGCCGTATGCGGTGACCGAAACCCATCCCGGCGCGGCGCAGCTCACCGAGTTGCAGCAGCGGCTGTCGCAGGCGCAGCGCCCGGTGGTCATCCTCGGCGGCAGCCGCTGGTCGGAGAAGGCGGCGCTGCAGTTCGCGGATTTCGCGGCCGCGTTCTCGCTGCCCGTGTACTGCTCGTTCCGCCGCCAGATGTTGATGTCGGCCGAGCACCCCTGCTATGCGGGCGACCTGGGCCTGGGCGCCAACCCGCGCATGCTCGAACGCATCCGCAACGCGGACCTCGTGCTGCTGGTCGGCGGGCGCCTGTCCGAAGTGCCGTCGCAAGGCTACGAACTGCTGGCGATCCCGCAACCGAAGCAGGCCCTGGTGCATGTGCACGCCGATGCCGACGAGCTCGGCAAGCTCTACCGTCCGGCACAGGGCATCCACGCTACGCCGCAGGCGTTCGCCGAAGCGGTGTCCGCGCTGCGCCCCGCGCAGACGCCGGCTTGGCAAGCCGAAACGAAGGCCGCACGCGAAGACTTCCTGCGCTGGAGCGACCCGGCGCCGATCCGCATTCCCGGCCCGCTGCAAATGGGCGAGGTGATGCGGCACCTGCGCGAGGTGCTGCCGGCCGACACCATCTTCTGCAACGGCGCGGGCAACTTCGCCACCTGGGTGCACCGCTTCTGGCCATTCCGCGCATTCGCGAGCCAGCTGGCGCCCACCAGCGGTTCGATGGGCTACGGCCTGCCGGCCGGCGTCGGCGCCAAGCGGCTGTGGCCGCAGCGCGAGGTGGTCGTGTTCGCGGGCGACGGCGACTTCATGATGCACGGCCAGGAGTTCGCCACCGCCGTTCAGTACGGCCTGCCGATCCTCGTCGTGCTGCTCGACAACGCCATGTACGGCACGATCCGCATGCACCAGGAAAAGCACTATCCCGGCCGCATCAGCGCCACGCAACTGAAGAACCCGGACTTCCGCGGCTATGCCGAAGTGTTCGGCGGCCACGGCGAGCGCGTGACCAGTACCGAGGAGTTCGGCCCCGCGCTGGCCCGTGCGCGTGCAAGCGGCAAGCCCGCGATCCTGCACTGCCTGCTCGATCCGGAAGCGATCACGCCGGGCAGCACGCTGCAGTCGATCCGCAAGGCCGCGCTGGCCGCGTCCTGAACAGCGCCGCAGCAGGAAGGCGTCAGCCCAGTCCGTCCGCGTGGCGAGCCGGCGTGGGCAGAGCGCCGCCGGGCTGCCGCGCCGCCAGCCGCTTGGCCCGAGCCAAAGGTTCCATCGCCTGCTCGAGCCGCATCGCGAGCTGGTAGAGCTCCTCGTCCCGGGTGTCTGCGGCATGCGCGCGCGTCATGCGAACGATCTCGGCCGCGTACTCGGCGTTGGTAGCCATCCATTCGGTGTCGGTCACGCGCCCATGCTTTCGCCGAAGCGCCACATGAAGGCGCGCGGCGAGGGCGATGCGTTCGCTTTCGGACATGGATGGCATGCTTCCTCCGTCGGGTGGGCGACTCCCGGGTTCTTCCTGATCCTGTGCAAGATCGGGGCCTGACCGCGCGTGCATGATTTGTGCCGTCGTTAACCATCGGAAACACTTTGGTTTGCGAATCGGACTTTCCGGGCCGGCAAAGCGGGTAATTCCCAATGCACTGAGGCGGTGCGCCCCCTAAAGTCTGCGCACTCGCGAACGGGCCTTGCTCGTGCTGCCGAGGGTCCGAGGAGACAAACTCGAGCAACTATAAAAATGCTTCCAAGGCTCCGTACGAGATGCCGTGTTTGACTTTGAAAGGCGCCGCTGGTCGGCGCCTTTTTTATGCCCCCGCACGCCGTGCCCGATGGGTTTTTCTTCAATGCCAAATTGACCTCCCGCGAAGGCCACGCAAGCACATGAAGCTATATTTTCGATAGCACCCCGAGTGAGACAATCGCCGCCATGGAAATGCTGGTGGTGACGGGCGCCTCGCTGCTCGCGGGATTTGTCGATTCGATCGTGGGCGGAGGCGGGTTGATCCTGGTGCCGGCGCTGTTTGCCGTGTTCCCGGGCGCGACGCCGGCAACGCTGCTGGGCACCAACAAGAGTGCGTCCATTTGGGGCACGGCCGCCGCCGCGGCCCAGTTCAGCCAGCGGGTGCAGATGCGCTGGGGCGCCCTCTGGCCCGCCGCGGTGCTCGGTTTCGCCGGCTCCATGCTGGGCGCCTGGGGCGTCACGGTAATCCCGGGCGACTTCCTGCGCCGGGCGCTGCCGGTCATCCTGCTGGGCGTGCTGCTCTACACGCTGGCGCGCAAGGACATGGGCCGGATGCACGCGCCGCGCTTCTCGGGGCGGGCAGAGACGCTGGCGGCCTGCACCATCGGCCTGTCGATCGGGCTGTACGACGGCTTCTTCGGGCCGGGCGCGGGGAGCTTCCTGGTGTTCCTGTTCGTGCGCTGGATGGGCTACGACTTCCTCAACGCCTCGGCCTCGGCCAAGATCATCAACACGCTGACCAACGCCGCGGCGCTGGTCCTGCTGGCGGCCAAGGGCCACGTCTGGTGGCACTACGGGCTGGTGATGGCGGTGGCCAACGTGGCAGGCAGCCTGCTCGGCACGCGGGTTGCACTGAAGCACGGGGCGGGCTTCGTGCGGGTGGTGTTCATCGTGGTGGTGAGCGCGCTGATCCTGAAGACCGCGTACGACGCATTCCTGAAATAGCGAAACACGAAAGTCAGCCGATGTCCTCCCCCGAAGCGCCTGCCGAGCCGCCCGTCCCCGTCAGTTTCTGGCAGGCCTTCGGCTACTGGCTCAAGCTGGGCTTCATCAGCTTCGGCGGGCCTGCCGGGCAGATCGCGCTGATGCACCAGGAACTGGTGGAGCGCCGCCGCTGGATCTCGGAGAAGCGATTCCTCCATGCGCTGAATTACTGCATGGTGTTGCCCGGCCCCGAGGCCCAGCAGCTCGCGACCTACATCGGCTGGCTCATGCACCGCACCTGGGGCGGCATCGTGGCGGGAGGGCTGTTCGTGGCGCCGTCGCTGTTCATCCTGATCGCGTTGTCGTGGGTCTACATGGCCTACGGGCAGGTGCCCGCGGTGGCTGGGCTGCTCTATGGCGTGAAGCCCGCGGTGACGGCCATCGTGCTGTTCGCGGCCTGGCGCATCGGCTCGAGGGTGCTGAAGAACGCCTGGCTCTGGGCGATTGCGGCGGCCGCCTTCGTGGCGATCTTTGCGTTGCGCGTGCCGTTTCCGCTGATCGTGCTCGTGGCGGGCGCCATCGGCTACCTTGGCAGCCGGTTGGCGCCAGAGCGCTTCGCGCCGGGCGGCGCTCACGCAGCGGCGGCCGCTTCGATCGGCCCCGCGCTGATCGACGACGACACGCCGACGCCCGCGCATGCGCGCTTCGGCTGGGGCCGCTTCTTGCGCGTGCTGGGCGTGTTCCTCGCACTGTGGCTCGTCGCCATCGGCGCCCTCGCGGCGCTGTTCGGCTGGCACGGCGCGCTCACGCAGATGGGCTGGTTCTTCACCAAGGCCGCGCTGCTGACCTTCGGCGGCGCCTACGCGGTGCTGCCCTACGTGTTCCAGGGTGCGGTCGACCACTACGGCTGGCTCAGCGCCACGCAGATGATCGACGGGCTCGCGCTGGGCGAGACCACGCCGGGGCCGCTGATCATGGTGGTGTCGTTCGTGGGCTTCGTGGGCGGCTGGAACCAGGCGCTGTTCGGCGGGCAGTCGCTGTTCCTGGCGGGGGCGGTGGCCGCGACGGTGGTGAGCTTCTTCACCTTCCTGCCGTCGTTCCTGTTCATTTTGCTGGGCGGCCCGTTCATCGAATCGACGCACGGCAACCTGAAGCTCACCGCACCGCTGACGGCCATCACGGCAGCCGTGGTGGGCGTGATCGTCAACCTCGCGGTGTTCTTCGCCTGGCACGTGCTGTGGCCGAAGGGCGCGGGCGGCGGCTTCGACGCGGCATCGGCGGCGATCGGGCTGATCGCCGCCGTGGCGCTGTTCCGCTTCAAGGCCGGGGTGATCCCGGTAGTGCTGGGCGCGGCCCTGCTCGGGCTGGCCTGGCAGCAGGCGCTGCTGCCGTTGCTCCACCGCTGACCCGGGCGAGCTTATTCCTCTACAAACGCTTCTTCGCGTTTTGCCTTGATCGCAGGCAGTAGCACGATGCCCAGCAGCAGCGCAGCGGCCACCAGCAACCCCGCCGACAGCGGCCGCGTGACGAACACGCTCCACGCGCCGCGCGACAGCAGCAGTGCGCGCCGCAGGTTCTCTTCCATCATCGGGCCCAGGATGAAGCCCAGCAGCAGCGGCGCGGGCTCGGTGCGCAGCTTCAGGAACAGGTAGCCGATGAAGCCGAAGGCCGCCACCATCCAGATGTCGAAGGTGTTGTTGTTGGTCGAGTACACGCCGATCGCGCAGAACAGCACGATCGCCGGGAACAGGAACTTGTAGGGCACCGTCAGCAGCTTGATCCACATGCCGATCAGCGGCAGGTTCAGCACGGGCTGGATGTTGTGGATCGTCATCGCACCCACCATCAGCGCCATCACCGCGTTGGGCGGAATGCCCAGCGTCAGCAGCGGGATGAAGGAGGTTTGCGCACCGGCGTTGTTGGCCGATTCGGGCGAAGCCACGCCGCGGATGTTGCCCTTGCCGAAGGGCACTTCGCCGGGGCGCATCTTGATCTTCTTCTCCAGCGCATAGGCCGCGAAGGCCGCCAGCAGCGCGCCGCCGCCGGGCAGGATGCCCAGCGCCGAACCCAGCGCCGTGCCGCGCAGCACCGCGGGCGTCATGCGCTTGAAGTCTTCCTTGGTGGGCCACAGGCCTTTCACCTTGTGCGTGAACACCTCGCGCTCGTCGTCGGGCTGAGAGAGGTTGCCGATGATTTCGCCGTAGCCGAACACGCCCATGGCGATCACCACGAAGCCGATGCCGTCGGTGAGCTCCGGAATGTCGAAGCTGTAGCGCGCAACGCCCGAATTCACGTCGGTGCCGACGATGCCCAGCAGCAGGCCGAGCACGATCATCGCCACCGCTTTCACCAGCGAGCCCGAGGCCAGCACGACGGCGCCGATCAGGCCCAGCACCATCAGCGAGAAGTATTCGGCTGGGCCGAACTTGAAGGCCAGTTCGGTCAGCGGCGGCGCGAAGGCGGCCAGGATCAGCGTACCCACGCAGCCCGCGAAGAAGGAGCCGAGGCCCGCCGCGGCGAGCGCCGGGCCTGCGCGGCCCTGCCTTGCCATCTGGTAGCCGTCGATACAGGTGACCACCGAGGACGACTCCCCGGGCAGGTTCACCAGGATGGCCGTGGTCGAGCCGCCGTACTGCGCGCCGTAGTAGATGCCGGCCAGCATGATCAGCGCCGACACGGGCGGCAGCGCGTACGTGGCGGGCAGCAGCATCGCGATGGTCGCGACCGGGCCGATGCCGGGGAGCACGCCGATCAGCGTGCCAAGGATGCAGCCGACCAGGCAGTACAGCAGGTTGGTGAAGGTGAACGCGACGCCGAAGCCGGTCGCGAGGTTGTGGAACAGTTCCATGGCGATGCGCTCCTCAACCCGAAATGAAAGTAGGCCAGACCTGGATCTGGAGCTTCAGCGCCCAGATGAAGGCCACGTAGCTGCCGGCCGCCAGGATGGTCGAGAGAACCAGCACGTCGCGCAGCTTGAAGTGCTCGCCCGCCATGCTCGAGATGATCGTGAGCGCGTAGATCGCGATGATCATTCCCATGGCCGGCAGCCCGATGCTGGGCAGGCCGCCCAGCAGCACGCCGAAGGCGAGGTTGGCGCCGAGCACGAAGGCCAGCGGCTTCCAGGCCCATTTGCCGATCGGGTCGCCGGTGGCGGTTTCGACCACCAGCGCCTGGAACATGATGATGGCGCCGAGGATGGCCAGCAGGATGCCGAGCATCAACGGGAAGTAACCCGGCCCCATTCGGGCACCATCGCCGATGGTGTAGGTGGTGGCGCCTATCGCAAAGGCTCCCCCCACGCTGGTGAACATGACTCCTGAGAAGAAGTCCGCCTGACTCTTGATACGCATCTCTCGACCCTCTTGTGTGGAGGAGTGAGGGTCGTTCTGCGCGGCTGACCGTTGGCTGACTGCGGCGGTACGGACTATTGCTTACCGGGTTTTCATTAGGGTGAGCTGACCAAGGCCTCCGCGCCGGGCGCAGAAACGAAAAAAGCTCCCGAAGGAGCTTTTCGTTCAGAAGCCCGAAGGCTCTGGAGGGAAGGGCTTAGTAGCCGCCGCGACCACCGCCGCCGCCGCCGTAGCCACCGCCACCACCGCTGCGGCCACCGCCACCGCCGCCGTAGCCGCCGCCACCACCGCCGTAGCCACCACCGCCGCCGCCACCACCGTAGCCGCCGCCGCCACCACCGCTGCGGGGGGGACGGGCTTCCATCGGACGGGCTTCATTCACCGTCAGGGCGCGGCCCTGCAGCGAGTGGCCGTTCATGGCTTCGATGGCTGCCAGTGCTTCGGCATCCGAACCCATTTCGACAAAGCCGAAGCCCTTCGAACGGCCGGTGTCACGTTCCATCATGACCTTGGCGCTGACGATGGCGCCGAACTCGCCGAAGGCTTGTTCCAGATCGTTGTCACGCACGGAGTAGGCGAGGTTGCCTACGTAGAGTTTCTTGCCCATTGAGGGACTCCTAATTCAAACCAACAAGACAAAGCGATGGAGTCCCAGAATCACAACAAACAAAATGCGCTGTGGCGCGAAACTGACCGATCACCGAATTACGTGCACGGGAGACAAGCTCACAGACACGTAGGCGGGATTATCCCGCCCCATTTACAAAAAACGTGGGGAAATCGTGTGTTATTGAGAAACATCCCGGCCCGACGGGCGGTTTCGCAACGGTTTCAGCAGGCCGGAGAGCCCGTTGTGGTCTATTTCATGCATCAGCGCGAGCAGTCGGCCGATTTCTCCTGAGGGAAAACCCTCGCGTGCAAACCAGGTCAGGTAATTTCCGGGCAGATCGGCAATCAGCGTGCCCTTGTGCTTGCCGAAAGGCATTTGGAGCGTCACCAGGCGCTGCAGGTCTTCGGGTTGCATCGGTGCTCAGCCTCCCGCCCGCTTGACCGTGTGGCCTTGCTTCGCCAGCGCCGCGACCACCAGTTCGCGGTGGTCGCCCTGGATCTCGATCACGCCGTCCTTCACCGTGCCGCCCGAGCCGCAGGCCGTTTTCAGCTGTTTGCCGAGCGCCGCCAGTGCCGCCGCATCGAGCGCCACGCCCTTGACGAGGGTCACGCCCTTGCCCTTGCGTCCCTTGGTCTCGTGCGTTACGCGGACAATGCCGTCCGTGGCCGGCGGGCGCGCCTGGAACTCCTTGCAGCGGCACCGGGCCATGGGCTCGCCACAGCCGGGGCACATGCGGCCGCCCGCCTCGGTGGAGTACACCAGGGCGCTGCCGGCCTGATTGCGCTGCTGTTTCATCGTCGACATCCGATCCGTCTTTCTTCTCTTCTGTGTCTGCTTACATGCCATTCGACTCACTGGGCCTGGCCCCCGCGCTCGTGCAGGCTGCCGCCGAAAGCGGCTATGCCGCGCCGACCGCTATTCAGGCCGCAGCCATCCCCGCGATTCTGCAAGGCCGCGACGTGCGGGGCTCGGCGCAGACCGGCTCCGGCAAGACCGCCGCATTTTCCCTGCCTCTGCTGCAGCGCCTGGGCGCCGAGCGCGCACAGGGCTCGCGCCGCGTGCGGGCGCTGGTGCTCGTGCCCACGCGCGAGCTCGCGGCCCAGGTCGGCGAAACCATGCGCAGCCTGGCGCAGCACCTGCCCGAACGCCTGAAGATCGTCGTCGCCTTCGGTGGCGTGTCGATCAACCCGCAGATGATGGGCCTGCGCGGCGGTGCCGACATCGTCGTCGCCACGCCGGGCCGGCTGCTCGACCTCTGCGACCACAACGCGCTGAAGCTCGATGCCGTGTCGACGCTGGTGCTTGACGAGGCCGATCGCCTGTTCGACCTCGGTTTTGCCGAAGAGCTCGGCCGCATCCTCGCGCTGCTGCCGAAGCAGCGCCAGAACCTGCTGTTCTCAGCCACCTTCCCGAGCGCCATCCAGGCGCTGGCCGACGGCATGCTGCGCGACCCGGCCGTCGTCGACGTGCAGGGCGAGCCCGGCACCGAACCGAACATCGTGCAGCGCGTGATCGAGGTCGACGCCATCCGCCGCACGCAGCTGCTGCGCCATCTGCTGAAGCAGCACGAAGGCGAATGGGACCGCGTGCTGGTCTTCGTCGCCACGCAGCATGCGGCGCAGACCGTGGCCGAGAAGCTCTACAAGAACGGCATCTATGCCGTGCCCTTCCACGGCGACATCGCCCAGGGCACGCGCACCGACATCCTTTCGCAGTTCAAGCAGAGCCGCTGGGACGTGGTGATCGCCACCGACCTCGCGGCGCGCGGCATCGACATCGCGCAGCTGCCCGTGGTCATCAACTACGACCTGCCGCGCTCGCCGACCGACTACATCCACCGCATCGGCCGTACCGGCCGCGCGGGCGAGAGCGGACTGGCGATCAGCTTCGTGAGCGCGTCGACCGAGGCGCACTTCCGGCTGATCGAGAAGCGCCAGGGACTGAGCCTGCCGCGCGAGCGTGTCGAAGGCTTCGAGCCGACGGAGGTGGCGGTGCCCGTGGTCGATGCGTCGGGCACCGGCGGCGTCAAGGGCAAGCGGCCGAGCAAGAAGGACAAGCTGCGCGCGGCGGCTGCGCTTGCGGCTGCACGGGGCGAAACGCCCGAGAAGAACGGCTGACCCTGTGCCGCGCATGCTACGAGCGCTTGCCCAGGAAGCTCGTCAGCAAATCCACCGGCAGCGGGAACACGATGGTCGTGTTCTTGTCCGCGCCGATCACCGTCAGCGTCTCCAGGTAGCGCAACTGGATGGCCTGCGGCTCCTGCGCCAGCACGCGCGCGGCCTGGAACAGCTTTTCCGAAGCCTGCAGTTCGCCCTCGGCATGGATCACCTTGGCGCGCCGTTCGCGTTCGGCCTCCGCCTGCCGCGCGATGGCGCGCACCATCGATTCGGTGAGGTCGATCTGCTTGATCTCCACGTTCGACACCTTGATGCCCCATGACGCCGTCTGCACGTCCAGGGACTCGCGCACGTCGAGGTTGAGCTTCTCGCGCTCGGCCAGCATGTCGTCGAGCTGGTGCTTGCCGAGCACCGAGCGCAGCGTGGTCTGCGCCAGCTGGCTGGTGGCGTTGAAGAAATCCTTGACCTGGATGATCGCCTTCTCGGCATCGACGATGCGGAAATACACGACCGCACTGACCTTGACCGACACGTTGTCGCGCGAGATCACGTCCTGCGTCGGCACTTCGAGCACCACGGTGCGCAGGTCGACGCGCACCACCTGCTGGATGGCCGGTATCACGATCACCAGACCGGGCCCAGAAACCTTGGAGAACCGTCCGAGCGTGAAAACGATGCCGCGCTCGTATTCCCGGAAGATCCATATCGCGGAAAAGAGCAGCACCACCAACAGGACAAGAATGACGGTGCCGATGCCGGAGGTGAGGGAGAGCATGTCGGGCTCCTGCGACCCAGCGAAAGCGCTGGCTCGTTGGACATCCGGCGCGCGACGGCGTTCCCCGGCGCCTACCAGCCCATCTGCCTGGCCGCCAGCTCCTTCATGATCTCCTCGGCCCCGCCACCGATCATCATCACCTTCACCTCGCGGTAGATGCGCTCGCTCACCGTGCCGCGCATGAAGCCCATGCCGCCGAGGATCTGCACCGCCTGGTCGGCGCAGAACTGCATGGTCTGCGTCGCATGGTTCTTCAGCATGCAGACCTGAGCGACCCATTCGGGTGCATTGATGCGCCCGGCCGCTTCGTGTGCATCGCCCTCGGCCGACACCGCCTCGATCCACGCCTCGGTGGAAGCGATGCGCATCTGCATGTCGACCAGCTTGTGGCGCACCGCCTGGTGCTCGATGAGCGCGGCGCCGAATGTCTTGCGATCGCGTGCCCAGGCCAGCGCCTCGTCGAGGCAGGCCCGCGAGAAGCCGAGTGCGCCCGCCGCGAGCCCGATGCGCTCGCCGTTGAAGTTGCCCATGACCATGCGGAAGCCCGCGCCTTCGCCGCCGAGCAGGTAGCGCGCCGGCACGCGCACACTGTCGAAGTGCAGCGTCGCGGTGTCGGAACACAGCCAGCCCATCTTCGCGAGGCGCGTGCGCGAAAGGCCGGGCGCATCGCCGGGCACGAGGAGCATCGAGATGCCGCCTGCGCCGCGCCCTTCGCCGGTGCGCACGGCCACGGTGATCCAGTCGGCGCGCATGCCCGAGGTGATGAAGGTCTTCTCACCATTGATCACGTAGTGGTCGCCCTCGCGCCGTGCGGTGGTGCGCAGCGCGGCCACGTCGGAGCCGCCGCTGGGCTCGGTGATGGCGAGCGCCGCGATCTTCTCGCCGCGCAGCACCGGCGGCACGACCTCGCGGCGCACCGCGTCGCTCGCATGCAGCACCACGGGCGGCAATCCGATGTTGTGCGAGAACAGGCTTGCGAGCACGCCGCCGCTCTTGCCGTGGCGCGCCAGCGCGATCCATGCGGGCAGCTTGAGCGAATACGAAGCGGGCGTACCGCCCAGGTCTTCGGGGTAGCCCAGTCCGAGCAATCCCAGTTCGGCGGCGCGTGCGTAGAGCGCGCGCGGAAACTCGCCCGCGTCGTCCCAGGCCTGCACGTTCGGCGCGATCTCGCTTTCGGCGAAGCGCCGCACCGTGTCGGCGAGCGCCGCGCGGTCGGCTTGCAGTTCGGCGTCCACGGATGCTTCAGCCGCGCGGCGGCCGCTTGGCGATGCCCATGGTCTTTGCGAGGATGCCGAGCATCACTTCGTCCGCGCCGCCGCCGATGGAGCCGAGCCGGCCGTCGCGGTACAGGCGCGAGACGCGGTTCTCGAGCGTGAAGCCCATCCCGCCCCAGAACTGCAGGCAGGTATCCGCCACCTGCCGCGTGAGGCGGCCGGTCTTGAGCTTGGCCATCGACGCGAGTTCGAGCACGTCCTCGCCCTGCACGTGCAGGTCGCAGGCGCGGTAGGTCAGGGCGCGCAGCGCTTCCACCTCCGTCTTCAGCTCGGCCAGCTTGAACTGCACCCACTGCTGGTCGGCCAGCGTGGCGCCGAACATGTGGCGCTGCTGCGCCCACTCGATGGTCTGCGCGATGCAGTCGTCCATCGGTTCGAGCGAGCTTGCGGCGGCCCACAGGCGCTCTTCCTGGAACTGCTGCATCTGGTAGACGAAGCCCTGGCCTTCCTCGCCGATGCGAAAGCGCTGCGGCACGCGCACGTTGTCGAAGTAGATGAGCCCGGTGTCGCTCGAGTTCATGCCGATCTTGCGGATCTTCTTCGCCTTCTCGATGCCGGGGCTGTTCATCGGCACCATCACGAGCGACTTGTTGCGGTGCACCGGTCCGTCGCTGGTGTTGACCAGCATGCACATCCAGTCGGCCTGCAGGCTGTTGGTGATCCACATCTTCTGGCCGCTGATGAGGTAGTCGCCGCCGTCCTTGCGCGCGTTGCTCTTGAGGCCCGCGACGTCGCTGCCCGCGCCGGGCTCGCTCACGCCGATGCAGCCGACCGTGTCGCCGGCAATGGCGGGCGCGAGGAACTCGCGGCGCAGTTCGTCGCTGCCGAAGCGTGCGAGCGCGGGCGTGCACATATCGGTCTGCACGCCGATGGCCATCGGCACGCCGCCGCAGCTCACGTGGCCGAGCGCCTCGGCCATCGCCATCGCATACGAGTAATCGAGCCCCGCGCCGCCGAAGGCCTCGGGCTTGTTCAGCCCCAGCATGCCGAGGTTGCCGAGCTTCTTGAAGACCTCGTGCGCAGGGAAGATCTCGGCGGCTTCCCATTCGTCCACGTGCGGGTTGATCTCTTCGTCGATGAAGCGCCGCAGGGTCTTCTGGATCTCGAGGTGTTCGTGGGTGTACTGCATGTCGCTTGTCTCCAATCAGTCGTTGGGCTCGTCGTTCTGGAACACGCGCGGCGTCTGCGCGAGGTGAAAGCCGTCGAAAGGCCGCACCGCCGCGCGCTGCTGTGTCTGCGCATCGGGAATCTCCATCGGCCAGCCCATGCGCACCTGCGGCCGCGCGCCGTCCACGCGCAGCACGCTGCCACTGATGAAGCTGGCCGCGGGGCTCAGCAGGAAGGCGATGGCGGCGGAGGTCTCGGCCTCGTTGCCGAAGCGGCCTGCGGGCACGGTGTTGCGCATGGCGCGCAGCATGCCGCCGGCCTCCGGCGGGTAGTGGTCCATGCCGCTCGAGGCGATGTAGCCCGGCGCCACCGCGTTCACGCGCACGCCGCTCGCGGCCCATTCGAGCGCGGCGGTCTCGGTGAAGCTCACCATGCCGGCGCGGGCGGCGCCGCTGTGGCCCATGTTGGGCATCGAGCCCCAGATGTCGGCCACGATGTTGACGATGGCGCCGCCGTTGGCCTGCATGCTTTGCACGTAGCACTCGCGCGCGACCAGGAAGCCGCCCGTGAGGTTGGTGTGGATCACCGCCTCCCAGCCCTTGGCCGAGATCGCGGCGAGCGGCGTGATGTACTGGCCGCCGGCATTGTTCACGAGGCCGTCGATCCGGCCGTGCGCGGAAACGATTGCCGCGATGGCCGCGCGCACCGCTTCTTCCTGCCGGATGTCGAAGGCCTGCGTGCTGGCCTTGCCGCCGCTGGCTTCGATCTCGGCCTTGACCTGCTCGAGCTTCTCGGGCTTGCGGCCGACCAGCACCACCTGCGCGCCGAGCGCGGCCAACTCGTGCGCGGTGCAGCGGCCGATGCCGGAGCCGCCGCCGGTGACGACGATGACCTGTCCGCCGAACAGGCCGGGCGCGAAGACGGAGCGGTAGCGGGAAGTGCGAGCGTTCATGCGGATGACCTTCGGGAATGGATTGGAGGCGTCATGCATCCGCGACCTGCGCGACCACATGGCGCGCGGCCACCTGCGCGCCCACCGCGACATGCAGGGCGACGCGGCCGGCGCGCGGCGCGCAATGGACGTGCTCCATCTTCATCGCTTCGAGCGTGACCAGCGGCTGGCCCGCGGCGACCGCATCGCCTTCGGCCACGAGCAGCGCGATCACCCGGCCGTTCATGGAGGCGCGCAGCAGGCCGTCGCTGCCGGTGCCGTCGGTGCGCGCCACCGCGACGTGCGTGAGGTTCTCCAACCGGAACGACTGGCCGCGAAAGTGGAAATCCACGCGTTCGGCTTGCCGCGCGACGAACGCCTGCTCGGCCAGACCGCGGCACGAGAAGCGCAGGCTGCCGTCGTCGGGCAGTGCGAGCAATGCGAGCTGCACGGGGGCTGCGCCGTCCAGTGCAATGTCGAATCGGCCGGCACCACGCGGTGTCACGCGGGCCGCACGCACCACGCCATCGAGCGAGAAGCGCAGGGAATTGGGAAGCGTGTGCGCCAGCGGCGAGGGCCAGCCGCGCTCGCCCAGTTGCAGCAACAGCGCCGCCAGCAATGCAGCGCGGGTTTCGTTGACGGCATCCGCGGCAAGCAGCGATTCGAGGTGATCGCCGATGAAGGCGGTCGTCGCCGCGCCACTCGCGAACACATCGTGCGACAGTGCACGCTGCAGCAGTTGCTGGTTGGTCGAGAGGCCGAGCGCCACCGTGTCCTGCAGGCCCGCGACCAGCCGCTGCCGGGCTTCCTCGCGCGTGCGGCCGTGCGCCACGAGCTTGGCGATCATCGAGTCGTAGAAGGGCGGCACGGCGGCACCGTCGCGCAAGGCGTGCTCGGTGCGCAGCGCGGGCGAAGGCCGCCATGCCGCGAGCGCACCGCTTTGCGGCAAGAAGCCCTGCAGCGGGTCTTCGGCGCACAGGCGCACTTCGATCGCGTGGCCGGCGATGCGCACGTCCTGCTGCGTCAGAGGCAAAGGCTCGCCGGCCGCGACGCGAAATTGCAGCTCTACCAGGTCGAGGCCCGTCACTGCTTCGGTCACGGGGTGCTCCACCTGCAGGCGCGTGTTCATTTCCATGAACCAGTACTGGCCTTCGGCATCGAGCAGAAATTCCAATGTGCCCGCACCTTCGTAGGCGATGGCTTTCGCCGCCGCGACGGCGGTCGCGCCCATGCGTTCGCGCAGCGCGTCGGACACGGCCGGCGAGGGCGCTTCCTCGATCACCTTCTGGTGCCGCCGCTGCACCGAGCAGTCGCGTTCGCCGAGGTGGATGGCGTTGCCATGCCGGTCGGCGAACACCTGGATCTCGATGTGGCGCGGCGCGACGATGGCGCGCTCCAGGATCACGGTGGCATCGCCGAAGGCGTTGAGCGCTTCGGATTGCGCGCTGTGCAACTGCTCGGCGAAGTTCGCCGCCGAGGTGACGAGCCGCATGCCGCGCCCGCCGCCGCCCGCGGTCGCCTTGATCATCACGGGCCAGCCGATGCGTGCCGCCTCGGCCGCGAGCTTTTCCGTGCGCTGGTCTTCGCCCTGGTAGCCCGGAATGTACGGCACGCCCGCCGCCTGCATCAGCCGCTTGGCGCCGGCCTTGTCGCCCATCGCGCGGATGGCTTCGGGCGATGGCCCGATGAAGACCAGCCCCGCATCGCGGCAGGCCCGCGCGAACGCCGCGTTCTCCGCGAGGAAGCCGTAGCCCGGGTGCACTGCATCGGCGCCGCTCGCATGCGCAGCCTCGATGATCGCGGCGATGTTCAGGTAGCTCTGCGCGGGCAGCGACTCGCCGATCCACACGGCCTGGTCGGCCTGCCGAACATGCTCGGCATCCGCGTCAGCGCTCGAATACACGGCCACCGTGCGATAGCCCATGGCGCGTGCGGTGCGCATCACGCGCACCGCGATCTCGCCGCGGTTCGCGATCAGGATCTGGTGGAACGCGCTGCTCATGGCCGTGCCACCGAAAACTGCATGGCCTGCGGCACGCGCGCATCGGCATCGCGGCACACGGAAAGAACCTCGGCCAGCACCGCGCGCGTGTCGCGCGGATCGATCACGCCGTCGTCGAGCAGCAGCGCGCTCGTGGTGAACACGCTCATCTGCCGCTCGAAGCGTTCGACGACCTGCTGCTGCATTGCCTCGATCTTCGTGTGGTCGACCGCGCCCTTGCGTGCCATGCCGGCCTCCATCACGGTGGCCATGGTCTTCGCCGCCTGCTCGCCGCCCATCACCGCGGTGCGCGCGTTGGGCCATGAGAAGCAGAAGCGCGGCGCGAAGCCCCGCCCGCACATGCCGTAGTTGCCCGCGCCGTAGGAAACGCCGCAGTGCAGCGTGATCTGCGGCACCGTCGCGCTGGTCACGGCCTGAATCATCTTCGCGCCGTGCTTGATGATGCCGGCCTCCTCGTGCGCGCGGCCCACCATGTAGCCCGTGATGTTCTGGAGGTAGACGATGGGCGTGCGCGACTGGCAGCAGGCCTGGATGAAATGCGTGGCCTTGGTGGCGCCGTCGGAATCGATGGGGCCGTTGTTGGTGATGATGCCCACCGCATGTCCTTCGAGACGGATGTGGCCGCAGACGGTGGCGCTGCCGTAGTGCTCGCTGAACTCCAGGAATTCGGAACCGTCGGCGATGCGCGCGATGACCTCGCGCATGTCCACCGGCCGCCGCCCGTCGCTCGGCATGATGCCGAGCAGGTCTTCGGTTTCGTAGCGCGGTGGCGTGAACTTGCGCGGCGCTTCGTCGTGCGTCCAGTCGATGCCGCCGAGGATCGAGCGTGCGATGCGGATGGCGTCGCGGTCATCTTCCGCCAGGTAGTCGCCCAGGCCCGAGACGTGGGTGTGCATCACGGCGCCGCCCAGCTCCTCTTCGGTCGCGATCTCGCCGGTGGCCGCTTTCAGCAGCGGCGGCCCCGCGAGAAAGGCCCGCGTGCGGTCGCGCACCATCACGATGTAGTCGGACAGCCCGGTCTGGTAGGCGCCGCCTGCGGTCGAGGAGCCGTGCGTCACCGTCACCACCGGCAGCCCCGCGGCCGACAGGCGCGCGAGGTTGCGGAAGATGTTGCCGCCGCGCACGAAGTCCTGCACGCGGTACTGCATGAGGTTGGCGCCGGCGCTTTCCACCAACTGCACGTAGGGCAGCTTGTTCTCGAGCGCGATCTCCTGCACGCGCAGCTGCTTGTCGAGGCCCATGGGCTGCAGCGCACCGGCGTCGATGCCCGAGTCGGAGGCGCTGACCATGCAGCGCACACCCGACACCTGGCCGATGCCGGAGATCAGCCCGCCGCCGGGCACGCTTTTCGACAGGTCGGGGTTGTCCTGCCCCAGCCCCGCGAGCGAGGCCAGCGGCAGGAAGGGCGCGCCGGTGTCCAGCAGCAGCGCGAGGCGCTCGCGCGGCAGCAGCTGCCCGCGCTTGGCGAAGCGCTCGGCCGAGGCGCCGGAGGCCGCCACGGCGCGGGCCTCGTGCTCGCGCACCTGGCCGAGCAGCGCGAGCATGCCGGCGCGGTTGGCCTGGAAGGTGTCGCTGGCCGCTTGCAGCCGGGATTCGATGATGGGCATGTGGAGTCTGTGCAGGTCGCGTGTTTTCGCTCTGCACAGACTCTAGGGGGCGGGTGCCGCGCCCGCTTGCGCCTACTGGCTGGTCAACTGGTGCGGGCGCGCCGCGCGGCCACCGGGGCGTCGAGGCTGCTGCCGGTGACCACCCAGTAGATGAAGATCAGCACCGTGCCGGCCGTGCCGAACACCGTGAGCCCCATGTAGCTGCCGCCGATGGCCAGCGCGTCAGTCGGTGCGGCCGCGATGCACACCATGTTGGCCGCGCTCATGCCCACGTAGTGCATGGTGCAGACCGCCACGCCCATCACGGCGGCGGCCGCGACCTTGTGCGCGAACTTGCGCAGGTTGAACGCCAGCCACAGGGCCGCCCCGGCGGCGCTGACGGCGATCAGCACCGACAGCCCGACTCTCGTCAGGTCGAAGTCCATCGAGGCGCGCATGTTCATCGCGAACATGCCCATGTAGTGCATCACGCAGACGCCGATGCCGGCCAGCAGGCTGCCGCCGAGCCAGCCCGATTTGCTGAACTTGCGCCGGCCGCCGGCCATGTAGAGGGCGATGCCGGAAATCAGGATGGCCGCCACCAGCGACACCACCGTGAGCGGCATGTTGTACGAGATGGCCACCGGCAGGCGGTACGCCAGCATGCCGATGAAGTGCATCGACCAGATGCCGATGCCGCCCAGCGCCACCGCTGCACAGGCCACGACCGCGAGGTTGGGTTTGCCGTCCGCGCCGACCATGCGGCCGGCGCAGATGAGGGCCACCAGCGAGCCCGCGAACGAAATGACGAAAGAAAGCGCCACCATGCCCAGTGCGTACTCGGGCGACAGCAGTTGGCCTACGACGAGCGGAGTCATGAGATGTGCCTTTCAAAGAAAAGAGCGCCTCGCGAACCCCCGACCACCGGATGCGATCGGGACGCCGCAAGACGTCCCGCGCAGTCTGTAATATTTGTTTTTCAAAGTAAACTGAAATCTAAACTTTTCGTTACGCTACCTTACGGGACGGATTCGATATATCGCATTGTTGCGATCGGAGCTCATGTAGATCGTGCCGTCGCGTCCCACCGCGACGCCCGTCACCACATAGGGCGGAGGTAGCCCCGGCCCGGGTGCGAGGCCGATCGGCAGGTTCTCGGCGACCGTCCGGCGCGTGCCGTTGGCGGGGTCGATTTCCACCAGCCGGCGCGCCGCGCTCTCGGCCACGATGAAGCTGCCCCACGGCGTCTGCGCCACGCCCTCGGGCAGTGCCAGCCCGTCGGCCACGGTGCGCAGCGGCGCGCTGGCGTCCAGCGGAATGCGCAGCAGCTTGCCAGCGGCCTCGGTCACATAGAGCGCCCCGTCCTGGCCGACGACCATTTGCACCGGGCCGTTCAGGCCACTAGCAAGCACTGACTTTTCGGAAAACTTCGGCCCACTGGCGCGGGTGATGCTGCCGGTGGCGATCTCGGCGTAGATCACGCTGCCGTCGGGCATGGGGATGGCGTCGAACGGCGCCTTCAGTCCGTGGATGGTTTCGACGGTCTTCAGCGTCTGGCGGTCGACCAGCTGCACCGTGCCCGTGAACCACGAGGTCAGCGCGAAAAGCCTGGGCGAAAGCCCGACCGCAAACGGGTAGTCGAGGTCGGGGTCGCGCTGCATGCGGAACACGTCGCGCACCTCGCCGGTGCGCACGTCGACCTGGCGAAAGCCGAAGACGTCGGCCACCCAGAGGTCGTTGCCGTCGATCTTCATGCCGGCCGGCACGGCCAACTTGCCGCTGGTGAGCGTGCGCAGGTCGCCGGTGGCGGGGTTGAAGGCCTGCACCTCGTTGTTCGCCATGTTGGAGACGTAGATCGTTCCGTCCGGCGTGTCCTTGGCTATGGCGAGGTTGTCGAGCGAAGGCCGCAGCTGCTTTGCGACGGTCTTGCGGCCGGTGGCGAGGTCCACCTGCACCAACTCGCCGCTGCGCGCATCGACCACCCAGAGGTTGCCCTTGCCGTCGAGGTTGGCGGCGGCCGGGATCTTGAAGCCATCGGCGATCACGGTCATGGCGCCGTTCGCCGGGTCGATCTTCACCACCTGGCCCTTGAACCACAGCGGCCCGTAGAGCATGCCGTCGGGGCCCACCTCGAAGCCGTTGAAGCCGCCCATGTCCTTCTTGATGAGCCGCGGCGGCTTCTGGCCTTCGCGGTCGATCTCCCACAGCGCGTCGCCCAGGAACACCTGCGAGGCGTAGAGCTTGCCGTTGCGGCGGTCGAAGTCGAGCGAGTTGAGGCCGGGCAGGTCCTTGGCGAGCACGCGCATCGGCGCGGCGTCGCTCTCGCGGTAGCGCAGCATGCCCATGAGGTAGTTGGTCCAGGCCAGCTCGCCCTTCGGGCCCACGGCGATGTCGTCGGCCTGGCCTTCGGGCGCGTCGATCAGCACCTTGGCCGCGCCGGTGCTGCGGTCGACCTCCCACAGCGTGTTGCCGAGCACCGAGCCCGCGAGCAGCCGGCCCTTGGCGTCGATGGCCAGCCCATGCACCCCCGCGAAGGACGATGGGGCGACCAGCGCCTCGGGCGGACCCCAGGAAGCGGGCCGCGTGGCCGATGGCGGCGCGACGCTGCTGCAGGCGCCCAGCAGGGCGAGGGTGGCGGTCAGCGCGATCGCGCCGAGGCTGCTTCGACGGGGCATGGTGCGTGTCTCCTCTGGTTGATTGATGCGCGAAGCAGTCTAGGAGGCGACAGGGGCCGCGGGGTCTCTCCGGAGACAGGATGCGGACTTTCGTTCGCTGTGGATTACCCGGGCCCGCTCAGCCGCGCAGCAGCTGCGTGACCGTGTGGATCAGCAGCCCCACGAGCCCGCCCACCAGGGTGCCGTTGATGCGGATGAACTGCAGGTCGCGCCCGATGTGGCGCTCCAGCTCGAGCGTCATTTCCTGCGCGTTCCACTCGCCCACGCGCTCCTCGATGTAGCGGCGGATGTCTTCCCGGTAGCGCTCGATGGCCAGCGGCGCGGCCGCCTCGATCTGCTCGTTGATCCAGCGGCGGATGGCCTCGTCGCCCTGCAGCCGCGTGCCCAGCGCGCCGGCCATCGAGGCAATGCGCCGGCGGATGGTCGAGTCGCCGCGGCCCAGGTCGTCATGCAGCCACGCCAGCAGCTCGCCCCACAGGCCGTGCAGGTAGTCGCCCAGGGCCGGGTGCGCGACGAGCTCGGCGCGGATCTGCTCGCCGCGCAGCTGGAACTCGGGGTCGAGCTTCAGGCGCACCACGAAGTCGTCGACGAAGTGGTCGAAGCGCCTGCGCATCGGATGGTCGGGCTCGGCAGCCAGCTCGCCGATGGTGCGCGCCACGGCCGCGACGATCTTGCGCGTGGCCAGCTTGGCGGCCACCTGGTCGAGGCCCACATAGCGCAGCGTCTTGATTTCGCGCGCGATGGCCTCGGTGATGTGCGCCTGCACCTCGTCGCCTTCGAGCAGGCCGGCCACCTGCTGCAGCACGTCGTCGAGCAGGGCCTGGTGGCGCCCGCCGGCGGTGAGCGCGTCGAGCGCCTGGCCGGTGAGGCGCGAGAGATCGATCTTCTCGAGGCCCGCCGCGGCGGCGCGCCCCAGGAAGTCGCGCACCCGCTCGTCGTCGAAGGCCGAGAGCCCGTAGCGCGTGGCAGCCACGCCCCATTCGCCGAGCTTGTCGCCGCTCGCGGGCCGGGCCAGCCAGTCGGCGATGCGGCCGGCCGCATCGAATTCCCGCAGCTTGCCGAGCACCTGTCCGGTGCTCAGGAAGTTGTCGCAGATGAAGCCCGCGAGCTTGGCGCCGATGCGGTCCTTGTTGCTCGGGATGATGGCGGTGTGCGGAATCGGCAGGCCCAACGGATGGCGAAACAGCGCCACCACCGCGAACCAGTCGGCAATGGCGCCGACCATCGCGGCTTCGGAGAAGGCCGCTATGTAGCCCCACGCCGGATGCTGCGCATGCAGTGCGCTCGCTACCGCATAAAGCACGGCGGCACCGCACAGCAGGCCGAGGGCGACGCGCTTCATGCGCTGCAGTGGGTTGCTGCTTTCGGTCAATTGAGCCCCGGTGCTTTTCTTTCGGGGCGCGTGCACAGGCCACCGGGTACTCCCCTCCGCGAATGTCCCCCGCTTCGCTCCTCCTTTATTTCGCTGCGGGGAGCACCCGGTGCYCTGAACGATCACGACGGCGGGGTGCCTTGCGCAGCGAAATAAAGGAGGAGCGAAGCGGGGGACATTCGCGGAGCAAGGTACCCCGTCGGCGTGATCGCCCCCCGGAAAGCAACGCACCATCTCAGCCGATGCTAGGAGAAGAAGCCAGCCGCTCCATGAACAGCTCGCAGCGCGCCAACTGCTCGAGGCTCACGTACTCGTCGGGCTGGTGCGCCTGCTCGATGCTGCCCGGACCGCACACCACCGTGGGGATGCCGGCGTTCTTGAACAGGCCCGCTTCGGTGCCGAAGGCCACCAGCGTGGTGCGATCCTCGCTTGCCAGGCGCTGCGCCAGCAGCGTGACGGGGTCGTTGGCAGAGCCCAGGAAGCTCGGGATCTCGCAGATGGTCTCGAAGCTGAAGCCCGCATCGGGCGCCACCTTCTTCATCGCCGGCTCGATGCTGCCGGCGTAGGCCACCACGTCGGCCTGCATGCGCTTCGCATCGGCGGTCGGAAGGTCGCGGAACTCGTAGCGGAACTCGGCGTCGCGCGGCACCACGTTGTCGGCGATGCCGCCGTGGAACTGGCCCACGCTCGCCGTGCTGAAGGGCACGTCGAAGCCCTCGTAGCGCGTCTCGCTGCGCTCGAAGTCTTCCGCCATGTCGCGCACCTTGCCGATCACGCGCGCCGCCATCTCGATGGCATTGACCGACTTCGGCGTGAGCGACGAATGCGCCTCCTTGCCGCGCACGCAGCACTTGTAGCGGTACACGCCCTTGTGCGCGATGGCGGGCACCATGCTGGTGGGTTCGCCCACGATGCAGGCCAGCGGCTTGATGTTGGCTTCGCGCATGTCGGCGATGAGTTCCTTCACGCCGAAGCAGCCGATCTCTTCCTCGTAGCTGAAGGCGAAATGCACCGCGAAGGGCGAGTCGCTTTCCAAAAAGCGCTTCGCGTTCGACAGCGCGATGGCAATGAAGCTCTTCATGTCGGCCGAGCCGCGTCCGTACAGCCGCTCGTCGCGCACCACGGCGGACAGCGGGTCGACGCTCCAGTCCTGCCCGTCCCACGGCACCGTGTCGGTGTGGCCCGAGACGATCACGCCGGCTGGCTTGCCTTCGCCCAGCGTGGCGAACAGGTTCGCCTTGGTGCGTTCGGCGTTGTAAGTGATGCGGCTCTTGACGCCCAGGGCGGCGAGGTGGCTTTGCGCGAAGTCGATCAGTTGGAGGTTGCTGTTGGCACTGATGGTGTTCATGCGCACCAGGGTCTGGGCCAGCAGCAGGCTTTGGGGGGAAAGCGTGTGGAGCATGCAACACATTCTCCCGGAAGTCGGCACGGTCCGTGCGTGGATGCAGTAGCTGTCACCCCAAGCGGGTACGCTGCCTCTCTTTTGGACGGAGAACCCAGGACCATGCGCACCCTTCAGCTCGCCTTGACCGCCACCGCCGCCCTTTGCGTGGCGGCCTGCAGCACCACCGGGCCTTCCAGCAAACTGCTGACGCTCGACGGCAACCCGCCGCTGGTCATCGCACACCGCGGCGCCTCGGGCTACCTGCCGGAGGAAACGCTCGAAGCCTATTCGCGCGCCATCGAACTCGGCGCCGACGTGATCGAGATGGACCTGGTCTCCACCAAGGACGGCGTGCTCATCGCCCGCCACGACCCCAACCTCGCCATCAGCACCGACGTGGCGAAGCACCCCCGCTTCGCCTCGCGCAAGAAGACCATCAAGGTCGACGGCGAGACCCAGACCGGCTGGTTCAGCAACGACTTCACGCTGGCCGAGATCAAGACCCTGGGCGGCATCTCCACCGACGCCGAGCGCCCGCAGGAAT
This sequence comes from Variovorax sp. Root411, assembly GCF_001425205.1. Lineage (GTDB taxonomy): Bacteria > Pseudomonadota > Gammaproteobacteria > Burkholderiales > Burkholderiaceae_C > Variovorax. Next base: position 271,663 of record NZ_LMDW01000012.1, on the reverse strand, counting down.
TCAACGGCAAGTACAAGATCCCGACCTTCCAGGAGATCATCGATTTCGCCAAGGCCAAGTCGAAGGAAACCGGCCGCACCATCGCGATCTACCCCGAGTCGAAGAACCCGACCTACTTCCGCGACCTGGGCCTGCCGCTGGAAGACAAGATGATCGCCGCCATCAACGCCGCCGGCTGGAACAGCAAGACCGCCCCGATCTACGTGCAGTCCTTCGAGCCCAGCAGCCTGAAGTACATGAAGAGCAAGGGCCTGAACACCCGGCTCATCCAGCTCATCGACGGCGACAGCGTCGACCTGAAGACCGGCGCGGTGACGTTCGCCGTGCCCAGCGACCGCCCCTACGACTGGACCAAGGCCGGCGACAAGCGCAACTTCGACGCCATGGTCACGCCCGCGGGCCTGGCCGAGATCAAGACGTACGCCGACGGCATCGGCCCCTGGAAGCGCTACATCGTGAGCATCAAGGGCACCATCGGCGCCGACGGCAAGCCGGTGGACGTCAACAAGGACGGCAAGATCAACGACGCCGATGCCACCTCCACCGCGCCCACCTCGCTGATCGCCGACGCGCACAAGGCCGGCCTGTTCGTGCATCCCTTCACCTTCCGCAACGAGTCGCGCCGCCTGGCCTCCGACTACAACAAGGACGGCAAGAGCGAATACGGCGTGTACTACAAGCTCGGCGTGGACGGCGTGTTCACCGACTTCACCGACACCGCGCTGGCCGCGCGCGCCGACTACCTGAAGAGCATCGGCCGCTGAACGCGGGGCGCGTCCAGACATGAGCGCCGACCTGTCCCCGCGCGACCTCGAATTGCTTCGCATGGCCATCCGGCTGTCGGACGAATCGAAGGCGCGCGGGCGCCATCCCTTTGCCGCGGTGGTGGCGAACGAGCACGGCGAAGTCGTGGTCACCGCGGGCAACAACTCGATGCCGCCCGAGGGCGACCCCACGCAGCACGCCGAGCTCGCAGCAGCGGCGCAGGCCGCGCGGCTGCTCTCGCCCGAGCAGCTTGCGCGCTGCACGCTGTACACCAGCGCCGAGCCCTGCTGCATGTGCGCGGGCGCCATCTACTGGACCAACATCGGCCGCGTGGTCTACGCGCTGTCCGAGCACGCGCTGCTCGGACTGACCGGCGACCATCCCGAGAACCCGACCTTCTCGCTGCCCTGCCGCGAGATCTTCGCGCGCGGGCAGCGGCGCGTCGAGGTGGTGGGACCGCTGCTCGAGGAAGAAGCTTCCGCGCCGCACATCGGCTTCTGGACCGCCGGACACTGAACAACACCGGACAGCGAGGCTTTGCGGGTGCCTCGAAACGCCGGAGTGGATAGACTGGCGTTTTGAGACGACCACGCCATGAAACTCATCGACTCGCTCGTCACGCAGGCAGCCGGCATTGCCGCCGTCCGACGTGACCTCCACGCCCATCCCGAACTCTGCTTCGAAGAAGTCCGCACCGCCGACGTGGTGGCAGGCAAGCTCACCGAATGGGGCATTCCCATCCACCGCGGCCTGGGCACCACCGGCGTGGTGGGCATCGTGAAGAACGGCACCAGCAGCCGCGCCGTGGGCCTGCGCGCCGACATGGACGCACTGCCCGTCACCGAGCTCAACACCTTCGCCCACGCCAGCAAGCACCACGGCAAGATGCACGCCTGCGGGCACGATGGCCACACGGCCATGCTGCTCGCGGCTGCGCAGCACCTGGCGAAGCACCGCAATTTCGACGGCACCGTCTACCTGATCTTCCAGCCGGCCGAAGAGGGCGGCGGCGGTGCCCGCGAAATGATCAAGGAAGGGCTGTTCGAGCAGTTCCCCATGGACGCCGTCTTCGGCATGCACAACTGGCCCGGCATGAAGGCCGGCCAGTTCGCCGTGAGCCCCGGGCCGGTGATGGCCTCGGGCAACAAGTTCTTCATCAACGTGATGGGCAAGGGCGGCCATGCCGCGCTGCCGCAGACCGGCATCGACCCGGTGCCGATCGCCTGCGAGATCGTGCAGGCCTTCCAGACCATCCTCACGCGCAAGATGAAGCCGACCGATTCGGCCGTGATCTCCGTCACCACCATCCACGCCGGCGAAGCCAACAACGTGATTCCCGACAACTGCGAGCTGTCGGGCACGGTGCGCACCTTCTCGATCGAGGTGCTCGACATGATCGAGGCGCGCATGAAGCAGATCTGCGACCACATCTGCGCGGCGCACGACGCCACCTGCGATTTCCGCTTCGAGCGCTACTACCCGCCCACCGTCAACACCGAGGCCGAGGCAGACTTCGCGCGCCGCGTGATGGGCGGCATCGTCGGCCCCGAGAACGTGCTGAAGCAGGAGGCCGCCATGACCTCGGAAGACTTCGCCTTCATGCTGCAGGCCAAGCCCGGCGCGTACGCCTTCATCGGCAATGGCGACGGCACGCACCGCGACGTGCACCACGGCGAAGGCCCGTGCACGCTGCACAACGCCAGCTACGACTTCAACGACGACCTCATTCCGCTCGGCGCCACCTGCTGGGTGCAGATCGCCGAGCAGTTCCTCAAGCCCGGCGGCGCAAGCGCCTGATCGCCACATGATCGGAATCGCCGAAGCCTTTTCGCCGCGCTACGCCCAGGCGCGCCAGAAGTTCCTGCAGGGCTGCGTGAGCGCCGGCCTCGCGGTCGAGCCGCACGCGCATCCGCTCAAGGGGCGCGACGGCGAAGAGCTGTCGATGGACGTGGCGCTCGACGGCGATGCGAACGCGCAGAACCTGCTGATCGTCACCAGCGCCTGCCATGGCGTCGAGGGCCATTGCGGCAGCGGCGTGCAGGTGTTCGCGCTGCACGACGCCGAATGGCGCGAGAAGGCGAAGGCGCAGGGCGTGGCGGTGCTGTATGTGCACGCGCTCAACCCGCACGGTTTTTCCTACGGCCGTCGCGTGACGCACGAGAACGTCGACCTGAACCGCAACTTCATCGATTTCTCGAAGCCGGTGCCGGTCAACGAGCCCTACGCCAAGCTGCACGAACTGCTGCTGCCCGCCACCTGGCCGCCCACGCCCGAGAACCAGGCGGCGGTCGCGAAGTGGATCGACAAGCACGGCGCCACCGCCTTCCAGGCGGCAGTGACCAGCGGGCAGTACCAGTTCGACGACGGCTTGTTCTTCGGCGGCAAGGCGCCGACCTGGAGCAACAAGACCATCCGCAGCGTGCTGAAGCGCCATGCGGGCAATGCCCGACGTGTGGCCTGGATCGACCTGCACACGGGGCTCGGCCCCAACGGCCTGGGCGAGCGCATCTTCGCCTGCCGCGACGACAAGACCGCCTATGCCCGAGCCAACGCATGGTGGGGCACGCCGGCCGCGCCCGTCACCTCGATCTACGACGGCTCTTCGACATCGGCGCTGCTGCGCGGGATGATGTGGGACGCCATGTACGAAGAGTGCCCGCAGGCCGAGTACACCGGCATCGCGCTCGAGTACGGCACGCTGCCGATGCTCGAAGTGACCGGGGCCCTGCGCGCCGACCATTGGCTGCACAAGCATCCCGAGGCACCGGCCGACCTGGCCGACGGCATCCGCGCGCGGATGCTCGAGGCGTTCTATACGGACACCGATGCCTGGCGTGGGCAGATCGTCAGCCAGGCGCGGCAGGCCATGTTCCAGGCGGTGGACGGTCTCAGTAGTTGATGTTCGGGGCGCGATCACGCCGACGCGGTGACCTTTTTCGCGAATGTCCCCCGCTTCGCTCCTCCTTTATTTCGCGAAAAAGGCCCCCGCATCGACGTGATCGTTCAGAGCACTTGTTGATCAAGCGAATCAACGGCAGCGCTCGTTGTGCACAGGGCGTCGGGTGCTCCCCGCAGCGAAATAAAGGAGGAGCGAAGCGGGGGACATTCGCGCAGGGGAGTACCCGGTGGCCTGTGCACGCACCCCGAATGCGCGAACGCAGCCCCGAAGCAAAGACCTAAGTCCGGACCCGCCCGTCCCCCGTCAGCATCGACAGTTCGACGAACTTCGACGCCACGTGGTTCTTGGCCGAGAACGACACATCGAACCCGCCGAACTGCTGGCGGTCGATGCTTTCCAGCCCCGCGATCAGGCTCTCGCGCGTGGGCTTGGCCGGCGCCTTGCGCAGGCCCTCGGTCAGCACCTTCGCGGCCAGGTAGCCCTCCATGCTCGAAAAATTGGCGCTCGCACCGTTGCCGGCCTTGTGCACCGCGTCAGCGAACTCGCGCGCCAGCGCATTCGCCGGGTTGTAGGGCGAGGGAACCACCTGCGTCACCACCACGCCTGCCGCCTGCTTGCCCAGTTCGTCCGCCAGCGCCTGCGTGCCGACGAAAGACATGTTGAAGAAGGTGCCGCCGTAGCCCGCCTTGCGCGCCTCGCGGATGAAGGCCGCGCAGGCCTTGTACGTGCCAACCTGCACCACCGCGTCGGGCCGGGCCGCCACGATCGCCTTCACCGCCGGCGCCACTTCGACCGAGTTGCGCTCCACCGTCGCCAGCACCACCGGCTTCAGCTCCTGCTGCAACAGCGCCAGCGTCACGCCGTCGAGCCCGGCCTTGCCGTAGGCATCGTTCTGGTAGAAGACCGCGATCTTCTTCAGGCCCAGGTGCGTGAGCTGCTTCACCATCAGCGCCGTCTCGTCGTTGTACGAGGCGCGCACGTGGAACACGTTCTTCTGGAAAGGCTCGCGCAGCGACATCGCGCCGGTGAACGGGGCGATGAACGGCATCTTGTCCTTCGCCGCCAGCGGCAGCGCAGCCAGGCTGGTCGGCGTGCCGACGTAGCCGAAGAGGGCGAACACGTCCTCATCGATCAGCTTCTGCGTATTGGCGGCGCAGCGCTCGGGTTCGTAGCCGTCGTCGAGGTTCTTGATCACCACGTTGCGGTGGCCCGGCTGGGCGTTGTAGGCGTCCAGGAACAGCTTCGCGCCCTGATGGAACTGGATGCCCAGCTGCGCCGCCGGTCCGGTGAATGGAGCCGACTGGCCCAGCACCAGCGGCGTGTCGCCCTGCGCACGCGCAATGCCGAAGCCACCCAGGGTGGCAGCCGCGCCCGCGGCCAAAGAAAAACGACGTCGATTCAACATGATCAAAACCTCCTCCTGCGCTCTGATTCGCGCACAAATTAGACTTGCCCGATGGCCCACGCACCGGATACCTTGCTCGAAAAAGCACCTTCCCAGCCCGCATCGACCACCGTGCTGGGCGCATGCCCTCACGATTGCCCGGACACATGCGCACTCGTCACCACCGTCAGGGACGGCGTGGCCGTGAAGCTGCAGGGCAACTCTGCCCATTCGCACACGGGCGGGGTGCTGTGCACCAAGGTGTCGCGCTACATCGAGCGCAACGACCACGCGGAACGGCTGGTACAGCCCCTGAAACGCATCGGCCCCAAGGGAAGCGGCCAGTTCGAGCCGGTGAGCTGGGATGCCGCACTGGACGACATCGCCGCGCATCTTCGAGTATTACAGGGAAAACCCGAAGTCATTGTCCCCTATAGCTATGCGGGCACCATGGGCCTGGTGCAGGGCGAGTCGATGGACCGTCGTTTTTTCCACAAACTGGGCGCCTCGCTGCTGGACCGCACCATCTGCTCGATGGCCGGCGGCGAGGCCATGGTCCACACCCTGGGCGCCAAGGTCGGCATGCGCATCGAGTTCTTCGCCGAGGCAAAGCTGATCCTGATCTGGGGCAGCAATTCCATCGCCAGCAACCTGCATTTCTGGCGCCACGCCCAGACCGCCAGGCGCGCCGGCGCGCGGCTGGTGTGCATCGACCCGCGCAAGACGGAAACCGCCGACAAGTGCGACGAGCACGTCGCGCTGTTGCCCGGCACCGACGCCGCGCTGGCATTGGCCTTGATGCACGAGCTGATCGTGCACGACTGGCTCGACCACGACTACATCGCCAACCACACGCTGGGTTGGAAGCAGCTGCGCGAGCGCGCTCTGCAATGGCCGCCGTCGCGCGCGGCCGAAGTCTGCGGCATTCCCGAGGAACAGATCGTGTCGCTGGCCAGGGCCTACGGCACCACCAAGCCGGCCGCCATCCGTCTGAACTACGGCATGCAGCGCGTGCGCGGCGGCGGCAACGCGGCGCGCGCCATTGCCTGCCTGCCGGCGCTCGTCGGCGCCTGGCGCGACCGCGCGGGCGGCCTGCTGCTGAGCAGCTCGGGCCACTACCCGGTCGACCGCGCCGCGCTGCAGCGCCCCGACCTGCTGGCCGGCCGCAAGCCGCGCACCATCAACATGAGCACCATCGGCGACGCGCTGCTCGACACCGCCAACCCGGTGAAGGCCATCGTGGTCTACAACAGCAACCCCGTGGCGGTGGCGCCCGAGTCGGCCAAGGTGGCGGCGGGCTTCGCGCGCGAAGACCTGTTCACCGTGGTGCTGGAGCAGTTCCGCACCGACACCGCCGACTATGCCGACTACCTGCTGCCCGCCACCACGCAGCTGGAGCACTGGGACATCCACTGCAGCTACGGCCACACCGACGTGCTGCTGAACCGCCCGGCCGTGGCGCCGCGCGGCGAGGCCCGCAGTAACGCCTGGGTGTTCCGCGAGCTGGCGCGCCGCATGGGTTTCGACGAGCCCTGCTTCTGCGACGACGACGAGACCCTGTGCCGAACCGCCTTCGCCGGGAACACCATCGACTTTCCCGAGCTGCTGGCGCAGGGCTTCACCAGCCTGAAGCTGCCCGAGGCGCCGTTTGCCGATGGCAAATTCCCCACGCCCTCGGGCCGCTGCGAATTCTTCAGCGCGCGACTCGAGGCCATGGGCATCGATGGCCTGCCCGATCACGTGCCCAACTGGGAGCCGGCCGGCAGCTCGACCGAATTCCCGCTGGCCATGATCTCGCCGCCGGCGCGCAACTTTCTCAATTCGACCTTCGTCAACGTGACGAGCCTGCGCGCCATCGAGGTCGAGCCGCTGCTCGAGATCCACGAGGCCGATGCCGCCGCGCGCGGCATCGAGGACGGCGCGATGGTGCGCGTGTTCAACAAGCGCGGCGAGCACCGCTGCCGCGCCGAGGTCTCGCGCCGCGCGCGGCAGGGCGTGGTGCACGGCATGGGCATCTGGTGGCGCAAGCTCGGCGTGGACGGCACCAACGTCAACGAACTGACGAGCCAGCGCCTGACCGACATCGGCCGGGGGCCCACCTTCTACGACTGCCTTGTCGAGGTCGAGAAGGCGTGAGGCCCCTGCGCGCGCTCGCGCTGGCCGGCTCGCTGTTCCTGGCCGGCTGCGCCGACCTCGGCTACTACTGGCAGTCCGCCAGCGGCCACATCGACATCATGCGGGCCGCCAGGCCCGTGCCCGAGTGGCTGGCCGACCCGGCCGTGTCCGCGCCGCTGAAAGCCAAGCTCGAACTCGCCCAGCGCATCCGCCGCTTCGCCTCCAGCGAACTCGGCCTGCCCGACAACGCCAGCTACAAGTCGTACGCCGACCTGCACCGCCGCGCCGCCGTGTGGAACGTGGTGGCCGCGCCGCCGTACTCGCTCACGCTCAAGAACTGGTGTTTTCCGGTCGCGGGCTGCGTGGGTTACCGCGGCTACTACAGCGAGGACGCGGCCAATGCCGAAGCCGAGGCGCAGAAAAAGCAGGACCTGGAAACGGCCGTGTACCCGGTGCCCGCGTACTCCACGCTGGGCTGGATGAACTGGGCCGGCGGCGATCCGCTGCTGTCCACCTTCATCGGCTACCCCGAGGGCGAGCTTGCGCGCATCGTGTTCCACGAGCTGGCGCACCAGGTGCTCTACGTGCCCGGCGACACGGTGTTCAACGAGTCGTACGCCACCGCGGTCGAGCGCATCGGCGGGGCGCTGTGGCTGCAGCGCGAAGCCGGCGAGCCGGCGCGCCGCGAGTACGCGCAGTTCAACGGGCAGCGCCAGGAATTCCGCGCGCTGGCGCTCGACACGCGCCGCGCGCTGAACCGCATCTACGAATCGCCCGAAGCCAAGGCCAAGGACCGGTCCAGGGTCGACGCCATGAAGCAGGCCGCCATGGCCGATTTCCACGAACGCTATGCGAAGCTGAAGGCGGGCTGGACCGGTCCGCGCCAGAACGCCTACGACGCCTGGGTGGCGCGCGCCAACAACGCGGCTTTCGGTGCGCAGGCCGCCTACGACGACCTCGTGCCCGGCTTCGAGAAACTCTTCGAGCGCGAGGGCAGCGACTGGCCGCGCTTCTACACTGCGGTCCGGCGCATTGCCGCGCTGCCGACCGACGCGGAACGCCGCGCCGCGCTTCAATCGGCGACCGGTATCCTGCAGACCCATTCCAGCCCGGAACACAAAAACGGAGACCACGGTGCCTGACATCCATATCGAACGCAACCACACGCTGGGCATTGCCGGGGCGCGCGCCGTCGCGCACAAATGGATCGCACAGGTCGAGCAGGAGTTCGGCCTCGAATGCGTCTACACCCAGGGCGACGGCCGCGACGTGGCGACCTTCACCCGCGCGGGCATCGACGGCACGGTCGAAGTCACGGAAAGCACCTTCACGCTCGACGCGACGCTGGGCTTCCTGTTCAGCAGCTTCAGCGAAATGATCGAGCAGAAAATCACGCGCAGCCTCGACGCGATGCTCCAGTCCCCCCGGGGCCGCAGCCGCCTCGCCTGACCGTCTCCGGGATCCGGACGGCGGTGGCACGGCACACTCTGGTGCCATGACGACGACCACAACCTCTTCCCCTCCGGCCGCGGGCCCGCTGGCCGGCCTCAAGGTCATCGAGCTCGGGCAGCTGATCGCCGGGCCTTTCGCGGCGCGCACGCTGGGCGACTTCGGTGCCGAGGTGATCAAGATCGAGCCGCCCGGCGCGGGCGATCCGCTGCGCACCTGGCGGCTGCTGAAGGACGGCACCTCCGTCTGGTGGCAGGTGCAGTCGCGCAACAAGCGCTCGCTGGCGCTCGACCTGCGCGAGCCCGAGGCGCAGGCCATCGTGCGGCAGCTCGCGGCCGAGGCCGATGTGCTGATCGAGAACTTCCGCCCGGGCGCGATGGAAGGCTGGGGCCTCGGCCCCGACGAACTGCTGGCCGCCAACCCCGCGCTCGTCATGTTGCGCATCAGCGGCTACGGCCAGACCGGGCCCTACCGCGACCGCCCCGGCTTCGGCGTGGTGGCCGAGGCCATGGGCGGGCTGCGCCACCTCACGGGCGAGCCGGGCCGCGTGCCGGTGCGCGTGGGCGTGTCGATCGGCGACACGCTGGCCTCGCTGCACGGCGTGATCGGCGTGCTGCTGGCCATGCAGCACCGGCATGCCACGGTGAGCGCCGAATATCCGAAGGGCCGCGGGCAGGTGATCGACGTGGCGCTCTACGAGGCGGTCTTCAACTGCATGGAAAGCCTGCTGCCCGAGTACGGCGCGTTCGGCGCGGTGCGTGAGGCGGCCGGCAGCGCCTTGCCCGGCATCGCGCCGACCAACGCCTACCGCTGCGCGGATGGCGGCTATGCCATCGTCGCGGGCAACGGCGACAGCATCTTCCGCCGCTTGATGGAGTGCACCGGCCGGCCCGACCTGGCGGCCGACCCGTCGCTGGCCGGCAACACGGGCCGCGTGGCGCAGGTCGAGATGCTGGACGCCGCCATCGGCGCCTGGACCGCGCAGCGCAGCGTGGACGAGGTGCTGGCCGCGCTGGCTGCGGCGCATGTGCCGGGCGGCCGCATCTACACCATCGCCGACATCGCGGCCGACCCGCACTATGCGGCACGCGGCATGCTGCAGCAGGTGCGCATGCCCGATGGCAGCGCGCTCGCGGTGCCCGGCTTCGTGCCCAAGCTCTCGCTCACGCCGGCGAGCCACCGGCACAACGCACCGGCGCTGGGTGCGGACACCGATGCGGTGCTCAAGGAGATCGGCCTGAGCGCCGAGCAGATCGCCGCGCTGCATGCGCGCGGGATCGTGGGCTGAAGGAGATCAGCCGCGCAGCGACTCGATCAGGTCGATGTACTTCTGCTTGGCCTCGTCCGCGCTCGCACCCTTCTGGGCCGTCCACGCATCCCACTTGGCGCGCGCAACGACGTCGCTGAAGCTGGGCTTCTTGGCAGTGTTGTCGCCCTCGGTCGCTTGTTTGAACAGGCCGTAGATCTTCAGCAGCGTCGGGTTGTCGGGGCGCTCGGCGAGCAGCTTGGAGTTGGCCTGGGCGGCTTCGAATTGGGCGTTGAGGTCGGACATGGGGCTCGAATTGAAAAGCGGAAACCGCGCATCTTAAATTGAGCGGTACCGCTGGGTACCAAGTTCAGTCTTTCAGTCCCGCCCGGGCGAGCTCCACGTCCAGCCGCTCGCGCGCATCGGCCGGCTTCAGCGCCGCCGCCTTTTCATAGAGCCGCGTTGCCTCGCCCATGCGCGACTCGCCGTGCAGCATCAGTTGCGCGCGGGCGTATTCCATCATTCCGGCGGCCGAATGCGGGTGCAGTTCCAGGCCCCGCTCGAACAGCGCGACCGAGGTTTCCGAGCGCACGCCGTAGGTCATGCGCCCGACCAGCGCGCCGACCTTGTCGATCACCTCGGCATGGAACGAGGCCAGCGCCAAGTGCGCGTCTGCGTGCCGCGGCTGAAGTTCGATCACGCGTTCCAGCGCGCCCTTGAGCTTGCTGCCCAGGCCTTGGGCCAGCGCGCGCGCCACGCTGATGCCTTGGCTGTAGCGGCCCAGCGCGTAGGACTGCCAGTAGAGCGCCTGGCAGTTCTCGGGCTCGGCGGCGGCCTGCGCGCTGGCGCGTTCGATGACCTGGCGCAGCATCGCGAGCCGCATGCCCTCGCGCGGTTCGAGGTAGTTGGCGTAGATCGCCGTCGCCTGGTTGGCCAGCGCCATTCCCTCGCCGCCCAGCTGCAGGCCGATGGCGGCGGCGCGTTCGAACTCGCCGCTGTGGTACAGCGCCCAGCCCTCGGCGAGCGGCGAGCCTTCGGCCGGCAGCGGCAGCTCATGGCCGGCATGCAGGCGCGGCCAGTGGGACAGCACGCTGCGCATGTCGAAGCGGGGCAGATCGACCCAGGGCAGAGGCGTCCAGGGACCTGGGCTGGCGGCGGCAACCGGGCTGGCGGACATCAGCGAGAGCGGTTTGAAATCGGGGTGGGGCATGGTTGTCTAGGCCGCCATATCGACAGGGGATGCCGCGGCGCCGGCGCCGGCGCCGAGACTGCCGCTGCTGGCGGCATCTTCACCGTTGTAGGCGTTGCTGAGTGTCAGCAAATGCCGCCGCTGCTCGTGCTCGAGATAAGGCGCGAGCAGGTGCAGGGTGTGATGACCGCCGCGCATCAGCGCGCCCTGGGCATGCGCGGGTTCCAGCGCCTCGCGCGGATTGCGCACGTACTCGTAGCTGAGCCAGTAGGTCAGCACCACGACCATGCTCTGCGCCAGCGTGTCGACCTCGTGCACGTCGATTTCGAGATGGCCGGCGCGGCTCAGGCCGGCGATCAGCTGGCGGATGGCGCGGGCCTTGTTCTTCAGCACCAGCTGGAACCGGGTTTCCAGCAGCCGGTTCTTGCTGAGCAGGTCGTTCAGGTCGCGGTAGAGAAAGCGGTAGCGCCAGATCAGCTCGAACAGGCTGTGCATGAAGAACCATGCGTCCTCCACGTCGTGCACGCCCTCGCTCGCGTGCAGCAGCTCGTTGAGCTCGGTTTCGTAGGCTTCGTAGAGCTTGTTGATCAGCTCTTCCTTGGCCGGGTAGTGGTAGTACAGGTTGCCCGGACTGATGTTGAGTTCGCCCGCCACCAGCGTCGTCGAGACGTTCGGCTCCCCGAAGCGGTTGAACAGATCCAGTGCGGCTTCGAGGATGCGTTGCGCCGTGCGGCGTGGCGCCTTCTTTGCCATGTCGGTGCCCCCGTTTGCTCGTGTTCTTGGGGACACTCTAGCCTATGTGCACCGCACCATGAACGGTGCGGGACATGTTTTGCGGCGCCGGGTTCTTGTGCAGTGCCGCAATACGCGGCCGGCCGATATGGCGGCCTGCGCGGTTCAGCCGGCCTTGCTGCGGCGCAAGGTCTTCTTGGCGGCGGGTGCGGCCGCCTTGCGGGCCGTGGTCTTGCGCGGGGCTGCTGCGCCCGGCTGCTTCTTCAGCTGGGCTTCGAGCGCCTCGACGCGCGCCTGCAGCGCGGCCATGTCGGCCGCGGTGGGTGCGCCCAGTTTTTCGAGCGCGCGCGCCACGCGGTCTTCGAAGATGTTCTCCAGCTTGCCCCATTGGCCCGCGGCCTTGGTGCCGAACTCGCTGGCGAAGCCGGACATGCGCTGCTGGGCCTGGGCCAGGGTTTCCTCGGCGGCCTGCTGGGTCTTCTTCTGCATGCCGGCGCCGTCCTTCACCAGCGCCTCGAAGGCCTTGCTGCCTTCCTGCTGCATTTTGGCGAAGGCGCCGAGGCCTGCGAGCCAGATCTGCTGGGCGGAATCCTTGATGCGGTCGGCGGCCTTGCCGTTGCTGTCGTCGTCCTGGGTAGCCATGCGAATGTTCCTTTTTGCAAACGATCGCCTGACTCTAGCCGCTCGACGTGCTCCCCATTAGAGCTTCACGTCTACATGCGAAGCCGGGAGCGTCTATGGCGTCGCGCCGGCGGCGCGGCTCGCATCGAGGTGCGTCTTTGCGCGCTCGGCCAGCGCCATTTCTCCGGGCGTGCCGGGCACGAAGGCCGAAACGGGCAGCGGCCGGCCGTGCGAGTCGACGGAGACAAACACGATCAGGCATTCGGTGGTCTTTTCCATCACACCGCCCTTCATGTCGCCGCTGCGCACCTCGACCGAGATGTTCATGCTGGTGTTGCCGGTGTAGGCCAGGCGGGCTTCGACCTCGACGAGGTCGCCGATCATGATCGGCCGGTGAAAGCGGATGCTGCCGATGAAGGCGGTGACGCAATACCGCTTGGCCCAGCTGGTCGCGCAGGCGTAGCCGGCCTCGTCGATCCACTTCATGACCGTGCCGCCGTGGACCTTGCCGCCGAAGTTGACGGTGCTGGGTTCGGCGAGAAAGCGCAGGGTGATCGAGGACATGGGGCCGCCTTTTGTGGATATGGCTGTGGGAGGAGCCGCGATTATGCGAGCGGGGCCGCGCCTGCGGACGCCGCCCGTCGCCCGGGCATGCACGCCCGGTCAGCTGCCGCTGAACAGCTGCGCCAGCGTGCGCCGCAGCCAGGCATTGCCCGGGTCGGCATGGAAACGCTCGTGCCAGTGCTGCTTCACCGCGTAGTCGGGCAGCGCGAAGGGCGGCTCCAGCAGCTTCACCGGCTCCTGCGTGGCCAGCACGTTGCCGAGGATGCGCGGAACTATCACGATCAGTTCGGTGTGCGCCACGATGCGCGCCACGCTCAGGAAACTCGACAGCCGCACCACCACGTTGCGCTTCAGGCCCAGCCGCGCGAGGGTCGTGTCGACGATGGCATGTCCGGTGCCCGAGGTGGACACCACCGCATGCGCCTCCGCCTCGAAGCGCTTGCGCGTGAGCTTCGCGCCGATGCGCGGATGGTTCTGCGCCGCCAGGCAGACGAAGTTCTGCATGAACAGCGTCTGCTGGTAGAAGCCCGCGTCCAGCTGCGGCATGAAGCCCACGGCGAGGTCGACCTCACCGTCCTGCAGGCGCCGCCCGCTGAGGGTGGAGATGATCTCGGTCTCGATGTGCACGCCCGGCGCCGCGTGCCGCAGGTGGTCGAGCAGGCCGGGCAGCAGCACCACCTCGCTGATGTCGGTCATGCAGATGCGAAAGCGCCGCTGCGCCTGCGCGGGCTCGAAGCTGCTGCGGTTGCCCTGGGCCTGCGCCAGCTGGGCCAGCGCCTCGCGCAGGTTCGGGTAGATGCGCTCGGCGTGCGGCGTGGGCTGCATGCCCTGCGCGGTGCGGGTGAACAGGCGGTCGTCGAAGTGCGCGCGCAGCTTGTTCAGCGCGGTGCTGGCCGCCGCCTGCGCCATGCCCAGCCGCTCGGCGGCCTTCGAGACGTTGCCGGTCTTGTAGACCTCGTCGAACACGGCGAGCCATTCGAGATCGAGCTTGGACATGGGCGATTTGCGCTACGGCGAAAGGCACCATTATCGAAATTTCGAATTCTGTGTATTGGCTGGTGGTCTTGAGGAAATAGTGGTGCGGGCCAACAATGCCGCCACGGAGACACCCACGCCCATGAAACCCGCGCCTTCCAATGCGGCCGAACGCCGCGACTACTACGCCCGCATCGGCCCCCTGCACCTCACGCCGCTGTGGGAATCGCTGCACGCGCTGGTGCCGCGCGAACCGCAGACGCCCTGCGTGCCCGCGCTGTGGCGCTACGACGAGATCCGCCCGCTGTTGATGGAGTCGGCCGCGCTCATCACCGCCGAGGAGGCCGTGCGCCGCGTGCTGGTGCTGGAGAACCCGGCGCTGCCCGGCAATTCGTCGATCACGCAGTCGCTCTACGCCGGCCTGCAGCTCATCATGCCGGGCGAGGTGGCGCCTTCGCACCGCCACGTGCAGTCGGCGCTGCGCTTCATCGTCGACGGCAAGGGCGCCTACACCACTGTCGGCGGCGAGCGCACCACCATGCATCCGGGCGACTTCATCATCACGCCCTCGTGGGCCTGGCACGACCATGGCAACGAGGGCATCGGCGGCAGCGTGGAGCCGGTGGTTTGGCTCGACGGCCTCGACATCCCGATGCTGCGCTTCTTCGACGCCGGCTTCGCCGAGAACGACGACGCCAAGGTGCAGCACGTGGCACGCCCCGAAGGCAACAGCCTCGCTCGCTTCGGTCACAACATGGTGCCGGTGCGGCACGACCACGCCTCGGCCACTTCGCCGATCTTCAACTACCCCTATATGCGCAGCCGCGAGGCGCTGGCCCAGCTGCAGAAGCAGGAAGCGCCCGACGCGTGGCTGGGCCACAAGCTGCGCTACATCAACCCGCTGACGGGCGGCTCGCCGATGCCGACCATCTCGACCAACCTGCAGCTGCTGCCCCAGGGCTTCGCGGGCAAGGCGCACCGTGCGACCGATGGCGCGGTGTACAGCGTGGTCGAAGGGCACGGCACGGCCGAGATCGGCGGCCAGCGCTTCGCGTTCGGCCCGCGCGACACCTTCGTGGTGCCCTCGTGGGCGCCGCTGCGCCTGTCGTCACCCGACGAAGACACGGTGCTGTTCAGCTTTTCCGACCGCCCCGTGCAGCAGGCCATGGGCATCCTGCGCGAAGCCTTCCTCGAAGACGCCTGAAACCCGGGCGCCCGGCTTTTCTTTTTTTGTTTGTTCGACCCGGTGCCGTCCACGCGGCAGGAGCTTTCATGTCCTTCGTCTTCACGCCTCCTTCCATCGTCGGCCTGCCCATCGTGGGCTCCGACCAGCAGTTCCCCGTGCGCCGCGTCTATTGCGTGGGCCGCAACTACGCGGCCCATGCGCGCGAGATGGGCTTCGACCCCGACCGCGAACCGCCGTTCTTCTTCTGCAAGCCGAACGACGACGCCTCCGTCGTGCCCGTGGCTGACGGCAAGGGCGCGTCGATTCCCTATCCGCCGCTCACCAGCAACTACCACTACGAAGCCGAGCTGGTGGTCGCCATCGGCAAGGGCGGAAAGGACATCCCGGCCGAGCAGGCCGCGAGCCACATCCACGGCTACGCCGTCGGCCTGGACATGACCCGCCGCGACCTGCAGATGAAGATGCGCGAGCAGGGCCGCCCGTGGGAAATCGGCAAGGCCTTCGACTTCTCCGCGCCCATCGCGCCGCTGCGCACGCTGGCCGACGTGGGCGAGATCAACGCCGGTGCCATCACGCTCGAAGTCGACGGCCAGGTGCGGCAGAACAGCGACATCACGCACCTGATCTGGTCGGTGAACGAAGTCATCGCCAACCTGTCGACGCTCTTCACACTGCAGCCCGGCGACCTGATCTTCACGGGCACGCCCGAAGGTGTGGGCGCGGTGAAGCCGGGCCAGACGATCAAGGTGAGCATCGAGCGCCTGCCCTCGCTCACAGTGCACATCGACTGATTCCCTCCACCGCGCAGGCCCGCCATGACCCCATCGAAGAATCCTCCCACCGTGCTGCTGGTCGGCGGTGGCATCGGCGGCATGGCTGCCGCACTGGCACTGGCGCGCCTGGGTGTTGCCATCGACCTGCTCGAGCAGAGCGCGACCATCGGCGAGATCGGCGCCGGCCTGCAGCTCGGGCCCAATGCCTTCGCCGCGCTCGATGCGCTGGGCGTGGGCGAGGCGGTGCGCCGCGGTTCGGTCTTCACCGACCGGCTCGTGATGATGGACGCGGTCGATTGCGGCGAAGTGGCCTCGGTGCCGGTCGGCGAAGCCTTTCGCGCGCGCTTCGGCAACCCGTACGCGGTGAGCCACCGCGCCGACCTGCACGGCGCGATCCATGAAGCCGTGAAGCAGCATCCGCTGATCCGCTTCCATACCTCGGCGCAGGTCGAGTCCATCGACATTGGTGCGCACGGTGTGACCGCTGTCACGCGCGACGGCCGCCGCTTCCAGGCCGATGCCATCGTCGGCTGCGATGGCGTGAAGTCGGTGGTGCGCAGCAAGCTCATCGGCGATGCGCCGCGCGTGTCGGGCCACGTGGTCTACCGTGCCGTCGTGCCCGCGGCCGACATGCCCGCCGACCTGCGCTGGAACGCGCCCGTGGTCTGGGCCGGCCCAGACTGCCACCTGGTGCACTACCCGCTGCGCCACGGCGAGCAATACAACCTCGTCGTCACCTTCCATAGCCGCGCGCAGGAAGAGTGGGGCGTGACCGACGGCAGCAAGGAAGAAGTGCTCTCGTACTTCGAGGGCGTGCATGCGCGCCCGCGCCAGCTGCTCGACCGCCCGACTTCGTGGCGCCGCTGGAGTACCGCCGACCGCGACCCGGTCGAGCGCTGGAGCGAGGGCCCGGCCACGCTGCTGGGCGATGCGGCGCATCCGATGATGCAGTACCTCGCGCAGGGTGCATGCATGGCGCTCGAGGATGCGGTGACGCTCGGCGCCGCCGTGCAGGCCTGCGGCTTCGACATGCCTGCTGCGTTCAAGCTGTACGAAGCGGCGCGCATCGCCCGCACGGCGCGCGTGGTGCTGTCGGTGCGCGAGATGGGGCGCCTTTATCACGCCAGGGGCGTGGAGCGCCTGGTGCGCAACAGCCTGTGGGCAGGACGCTCGCCCGAGCGCTTCTACGATGCGGTCGAGTGGCTCTATGCCTGGCGGCCCGAGCATTGCCTGGACGACGCGCCCGAGGCGCTGCGGCCCGGGGCGGTCGCCATGCTTCCGCCGTATTGAAGCCTGCTTCTTCCATCATCCATAACCATCGAGGCCACAGGCCCAGGAGACAAGACACCATGAACTTTTCGCGCGCACTGCTGACCGCCGGGCTTGCCCTGACAGTCGCTTCAGGGGCCCTGGCGCAAGCCGGCGACTTCCCCAGCAAGCCTGTGACCCTGGTCACGCCCTTTGCGGCCGGCAGCGGCCCCGACGCGGTGCTGCGCCTCGTCTCCGACAAGCTCTCGCGCCTGTGGGGCCAGCGCGTGCTGATCGACAACAAGCCCGGCGGCGGCGGCTTCATCGCCATCGACCAGGCCCGGCGCGCCGCGCCCGACGGCTACACGCTGCTGCAGCTCGACAGCGAGCACATCGCCGCGTTGCCGCACCTGTACAAGTCGCGCAACTTCGTGACGCTGCAGCACTTCGATCCGGTGGCCTCGCTGTTTCGCACGCCCTTCTTCGTGGCCGTGGCCACCGATTCGAAGTGGAAGAACATGAGCGACCTGATCGGCGCGGCCAAGGCCAACCCCGATGGCATCGTCTACGGCTCGTGGGGCGTCGGCAGCCCCGGCCACCTGGGCGCGCAGCAGCTCGAGGCGCTCACCGGCATCCACATGCGCCACGCGCCCTACCGCGAGGTGTCGCAGCTGTTTTCCAACGTGGGCGCCGGCGAGGTGCCATGGAGCTTCGCAAGCATTCCGTCGAGCCAGGGCATCTACAAGGCCGGCAAGCTGCGCTACCTGGCCATCGCGGCGCCCAGGCGCATTCCGCAGATGCCCGACGTGCCCACCATGGCCGAGGCCGGCGGGCCGGCCTCGCTGGAGGTCAACTCGTTCGTGTCGCTGCTCGCGCCCAAGGGCGTGCCGGCAGCCGTCAAGGCGAAAATCAATGCCGACGTGGCCAAGGTCATCGCCGACCCCGAGATCCGCGCCCGCTTCGACACCTTCGCCTTCGAGCCGCTGGCCTGGTCGCCCGAGGAAATCGAGCGCAATGCCGAGGCCAAGTCGAAGGTGTATGGCGAGCTGGTGCGCAGGGGCAACATCAGCCTCGAATAGCGAGGGCGCGCCTTGCCCGGCGCGTCGCTCGGCAGTTAAGCTGGCCTGCTCTGGTTTTTTGACAACTTTTTCACACTTTTTCTCCATGCAAGCCACCAAGAGAGCCCTCCTGATTGCCTGCGGCCTGGCCGCCGCCGCCGCACTGCCGCTGACCGCCAGCGCACAGAACGCCGCCTGGCCGACCAAGCCGATCCGCCTGCTCGTGGGCTTCCCGGGCGGCTCCACGCCCGACATCGCGGCGCGCACCATCGCCGAGCCGCTGGGCAAGGCGCTGGGCCAGCCGATCGTGGTCGACAACAAGGCCGGCGCCTCGGGCAACATCGCGGCCGACCAGGTGGCCAAGGCCACCGACGACCACACGCTGGGCCTCGTCATCAACGGCAACCTCACGTCGTCGAAGATGCTGTACCCCAAGCTGCCTTATGACCCGGCCAAGGACTTCACGTACCTCTCGCTGATTGCCACGGCGCCGCTGGTGCTGGTGGCGCAGAACAACCTGCCCTCGGGCGCCGCATTCTTCGACGCGGGTCGCCAGGCCGGCGACAAATGGAACTACGGCTCGGTGGGCATCGGCTCGGTCGGCCACCTGGGCATGGAACTGCTCAAGACCCGCGTGCCCGGCTTCAACCCCGAGCACGTGCCCTACCAGGGCAATCCGCAGGTCATTACCGCGATGCTGGGCGACCAGGTGCAGATGGGCCTGATTCCGCCGGGCGTGGCCATGCCGCAGATCCGCGCCGGCAAGCTCAAGGCCATCGGCCTCACGGGCGGCCGCAGCACCCTGGTGCCCGAGATCCCGCCGCTGGCCGACGCCGGCGTGAAGGACTTCAAGCTCGAGGTGTGGGTGGCGCTGCTCGGTCCGGCCAACCTGTCGAAGGCCGCACAGGTCCGCATCAGCCGCGAACTCGAAGTGGTCATGAAGAACCCCGACGTGCGCCGCAAGCTCTTCGAGCAGGGCTGGCAGGCCGTGGGCACCTCGCCGGACGGCATGCGCACCCGCGTCAACGAAGAGGCGGCCATCATGACCAGGATCATCTCGGCCCGCGGCATCAAGTTGCAGTGATGACGACGTCTCGCACATTGCATGAACCGGCGCGCGAGCTGCCGGTCTTCGGCGAATACGACGTGGTGGTGGTAGGCGGCGGCCCCGCCGGCATCGCCGCCGCCGTGAGCGCCGCGCGCCACGGCGCGAGCACGCTGCTGGTGGAGCGCTACGGCTTCCTCGGCGGCATGGGCACGGCCGGCGGCGTTACCAACTTCGCTGGTCTGTACGGCAAGCGCAACGGCGAGATGACGCAGCTGGTGCGCGGCGTGGTCGACGAGCTGATCGACCGCATCGCCGGGTTCAACGGCATGAACGCGCCGCAGAACGGCATGGGCGGGCGCATCTGCGTGCGTTCGTACGACACCTCGGCCTACAAGCTGGCCGCCGACCAGCTGCTCGGCGCTGCCGGCGTGAAACTGCTGTTCCACGCGCTGGCCGCATCCGTCGTTCGCGACGGCAGCCGCATCGCCGCGCTGGTGGTCGAGACCAAGTCGGGCCGCCAGGCGATTCGCGCCAACGCCTTCATCGACGCCAGCGGCGACGCCGACGTGGCGGCCTTTGCCGGCGTGCCCTTCGAGGTGGGCGACGGCCACGGCAGTGGGCTGTTCCCGACCACCATGTTCCGCATCGGCCAGGTCGACGCGCCGGCAGCGCTGGAAGCGGTGGGCGAGTTCAAGGCCATCAACGACTACATGGCGCGCGCCGAGCAGCAGCACCCGGGCAAGTACAGGTTTCCGCGCGAAGGCGCCATTCTGCGGCCCAACAAGGACCCGCGCGAATGGCGCGCCAACGTCACGCAGATCCGCAATGCCCAGGGCCGCGCGATGAACGGCGTCGACGCGCGCGAGCTCACCGAGGGCGAGCTCGAAGGCCGCCGCCAGATCGCCGAGTACTTCAAGTTCTTGAAGGCCGAGGTGCCGGGCTTCGCAGAGTCGGCCATCGTGGAGATCGCGCCGCAGGTCGGCATCCGCGAGACGCGGCGCATCCAGGGGCTGTATGCGCTCGGGCGCGAGGACATCCTGGGTTCGGCGAAGTTCGACGACAACATCGGCCTGAACGCCTGGCCGATGGAAATGCACGCCGACGGCCGCATCGAGTGGGCCTTCCCGCGCGACGAAGCCAACGCCTACAACCACCTGCCCTGGCGCATGCTGGTGCCGCAGGCGGTCGACAACCTGCTGGTGGCCGGCCGCTGCGCATCGATGACGCACGAAGGCCAGTCGGCCGCGCGTGCGAGCGGCGGCTGCTTCGTCATGGGGCAGGCCGCGGGCACGGCGGCGGCATCGCTGGGCAGCACCGCGTTCGCCGGCGTGGACGTGGCCGCGCTGCAGAAGAAGCTGGCCGCGGATGGCGCCGATCTCGATCGCTAAAGTCCGGGGCTTGATGAACTCGAACCCCGGACAAAAAGTGCATTCCCTTTCGTTGCCGACCTCCGCACGTCGCATCTTTCTGGCGCTGTCCTGCGCCGCCCTCGGCCTGCTGCAGATCGGCTGCGCCAGCACGCCCGAAGGCGACCCGGTCCACGGCAAGGACCGGGTCGTGAGCTTTATGGCGGCCAAGGACGGCCGCAAGGTCGCCATTGCCGGCGAGAACTACCACTACGTGTTCGACGGCGATCCGTCCGTGGCGGCGCTGCTGCGCTGGGACGGCCGCACCAAGGTCACGCCCGCGCTGATCGGCGAACTCAAGGTGGCGCGCAACCAGAGCTTCGAAGGCCAGTACGTGCTGATGGCCTTCGACGCCGACCTGACGCCGGAAGACCGCACCTTCCTCGTCCAGACCGGCTTCGCGAAAGCCGACGTGAAGTACGGCGACCGCACCGGGCCGGCACTGCGCTACTTCGGCACGGTGTACGGCAAGCGCTACGAGGCAGCGCCGTTGAAGTCGGCCGACAAGGTCGATTTTTCGCGGCGTCAGTACCTCAAGTACGTCGAGCAGGAAACGCTCAGCGGCGCCTTCGCCAAGGCCGCGCCTTCGCCGCTGGTGTATGCCGACGACGGCTCGATGCTGCTGGGCGGCGTGCCGGTGCGCGTGGTCCAGGGCGGCACGGATTCCGGTTGCAGCGCCCGCTTCATGGGTGTCTGCTTCTACAAATAGGCCCATCGGGAGCGCCGGCTGACCGGCCCGCGACAGCTTTCGGGCGCGGCCTTTGCTATGGTCGAGGGCTGCGTTTCCGCTTGCCCTGAATGCCTCCGATGACCACCGATCCCGCCACCGCCTCCCGCCTCGTCAACGAACTCGTCGCGCTCATGCAGCTCGAGCCACTGGGCGGCGACCGCTTCCTGGCGCAGAGCGAGGACATCGGCACGCCCGCGGTGTTCGGCGGCCAGGTGCTGGGCCAATCGCTGATGGCCGCCAGCCTCACCGTGGGCGCCGAACGCCCCGTGCATTCGATGCACGCCTACTTCCTGCTGCCCGGCGAGCACGCGCCCATCGAGTACAGCGTCGACCGCGTGCGCGACGGCCGCAGCTTCACCACCCGCCACGTGGTGGCGCGCCAGCAGGAGCGCATCATTTTTGAAATGTCGGCCTCGTTCCAGACGGTGGACGACGGCGTCGAGCACCAGTTCGACATGCCCGAGGTCGATGGCCCCGATGGCCTCGTCAGCGAGCTCGACCTGCGCATCGCCCTCGGCGACCGCCTGCCCGAGCCATGGCGTTCCAAGGCGGTGCAGCCGCACGGCATCGAGTACCGCCGCGTCGACCCCGAGGACCTGATCGAACCGCAGGTGCGCCCGACCTCGGCGCAGAGCGCCATCTGGATGCGCGCCATCGCGCCGCTGCCCGACGACCCGATGGTGCACCGCGCGCTGCTGGCCTACGCCTCCGACCACGGCTTGCTGCGCGCCGCGATGCTGCCGCACGGCCTGAGTTTCATGAGCGGCCAGGTGCGCCCGGCCAGCCTAGACCACGCGATGTGGTTCCATCGCGATTTCCGCATGGACGACTGGCTGCTGTACGTGCTCGACTCACCCAGCGCGGGCGGTGCGCGCGGCCTGTGCCGCGGCAGCCTCTACGCGCGCGACGGCCGGCTGGTGGCATCGGCCGCGCAAGAAGGCATGCTGCGTATCCGGCGCAAGTAAACAAACGGGGCCCCGGACTCAACGGCCAGTCCGCGAAGTGCGCACTGGGGCGCGACTGACTGACTCGCAACAGCAGTGCTTCTTTCGGGGCGCGATCCCGCCGACGCGGTGACCTTTTTCGCGAATGTCCCCCGCTTCGCTCCTCCTTTATTTCGCCTCGTGCACAGGGCATCGGGTGCTCCCCGCAGCGAAATAAAGGAGGAGCGAAGCGGGGGACATTCGCGGAGGGGAGTACCCGGTGGCCTGTGCACGCACCCCCCAGCCGCGTCGATCGGCAGCATCACCCGTTCGGTGTAAGGTCGGCGCGCGGCCGGACACGCCGCAACCCCATCACAGGCGCCGCGAGCCGTCGCCTTTCCGTTCCTGTTGTCCCGCATCTGTAATGTCTTCCCCTCACAGTCGCCTGCGCACCGAGTGGTGCCCCAGCATTCCCCGCGAGCTGATGGCCGGCGCCGTCGCCACCTTCGCGCTCATTCCCGAAGTCATCGCCTTCTCGTTCGTGGCTGGCGTCGATCCGGCGGTCGGGCTGTTCGCCTCCTTCATCATCGGTATCGTCATCGCCTTCACGGGCGGACGGCCGGCCATGGTGTCGGCCGCGGCCGGCTCGGTGGCGCTGGTGGCCGCACCGCTGGTGCATGCGCACGGGCTGCCGTACCTGCTGGCGGCCGGCGTGCTCGCAGGCGCGATGCAGATCGTGTTCGGCCTGCTGCGCCTGGGCGTGCTGATGCGCTTCGTGTCGTCGTCGGTGCGCACCGGCTTCGTCAACGCGCTCGCCATCCTCATCTTCGCGGCGCAGATGCCGCACTTCATCGGCGCCAACACCGCGACCTGGGCCATGGTGGGGCTGGGGCTCGCCATCATCTACCTGCTGCCGCGCATCACCACCGCGGTGCCGTCGCCGCTGGTGTGCATCGTGGTGGTGACACTGGCGGGCCACTGGCTCGGCCTGCCGCTGAAGACGGTGGCCGACCTCGGGCAACTGCCGAGCGCGCTGCCAGCCTTCGCGCTGCCCGACGTGCCGCTGACGCTCGAAACGCTGCGCATCATCGCGCTGCCCGCCTTCGCCATCGCGATGGTCGGCCTGCTCGAATCGATGATGACCGCCAGCGTGGTCGACGAGCTGACCGACACACCGAGCTCGAAGAACCGCGAGTGCAGTGGCCTCGGCGTGGCCAACGTGGCAGCCAGCTTCTTCGGCGGCATCGCGGGCTGCGGAATGATCGGCCAGACGG
Organism: Variovorax sp. Root411; assembly: GCF_001425205.1. Taxonomy (GTDB): domain Bacteria; phylum Pseudomonadota; class Gammaproteobacteria; order Burkholderiales; family Burkholderiaceae_C; genus Variovorax. The sequence goes on along the minus strand of NZ_LMDW01000012.1, from coordinate 248,078 downwards.
TGAGCAACGTGCGCTACGGCGGACGAGGGCGGCTGTCGACGCTGTTCGCGGGCGCGTTCCTGCTGATCCTCATGGTGCTGCTCAAGCCCTGGGTGTCGCAGGTGCCGGTGGCGGCGCTGGTCGCGATCATGGTGATGGTGTCGGCTTCCACCTTCGACTGGGGGTCGCTGCGCACGCTGGTGCGGCATCCGCGCATGTCGAGCGCGGTGATGCTCGCCACGGTGGCCGTCACCGTCGCCACCGACAACCTCGCCGCGGGCGTGGCCACGGGCGTGATGCTGAGCGGCGTGTTCTTCACCTTCAAGGTGGCGCGGCTGCTGCACGTGCAGGCCGAGTCTGGGGAAGACGGTGCGCGCATCTACCGCGTCACCGGCCAGGTGTTCTTCGCCTCGGCCGACATGCTGGTCGATGCCTTCGACGTGCGCGAGATCGACGGCGCCCCGGTGCGCATCGACGTGTCGCAGGCGCATTTCTGGGACGTGACCGCCGTGGCCGCGCTGAAGAAGGTGGTCGAACGGCTGCGCAAGCACGGCAGCGTGGTCGACGTCACCGGCATGAACCAGGCAAGCCGGGACCTGATCCTGCAGCTCGACGTGGCACCGGACTGAGCGCTGCGGCGAGCGCCCCTTCAGCCGAAGGGATTGGCGGTCGCGAACCAGAGGGCGATGCCCGTCGCGATGATGAACGCGCCGTCCGTCACGCCCGCGATCAGGAAGAACTTGGTCTGCAGCGTGTCGACCAGCTCGGGCTGGCGCGCGGTGCTTTCCAGGAACTTCTGGCCGACCAGTCCGATGCCGAGGCACGAGCCGAGCGCGGCGATGCCGATCAGCAGTGCGACTGCGAGGGGAAGGATGTTGAAGCCGGTCATGGTGTTTTCTCCTGGTGGTTGATTGATGGATCGATGGAGGTACTTTCCCAGAGCGGGTGCGCACGGTCCATGACGTGGGAGGTCATGGGCGGCATGAAAAAAGGCCGGCCGCAAGAAGCGGCCGGCCTTTCGTGGAACGCTGCTGACGCTATGGAAGCTGTGTCCAGTTCTGGTTGTTCCCGCCGTTGCAAGTCCAGGTAATGAGCGCCGTGTCCTGCGCCGTCGAGCTGTTCGGCACGTCCAGGCACGAACCCGAGGCGCGGTTGCGGATGCTCCCGCCGACCATGCTCCACTGCGCCGTGTTGCCCGCCGTGCACGCCAGCTGCACCACCGGCGCGTTCGTCGCCGCCGTGCCGTTCTGCGCCAGGCACAGCCCGCTGTGCTCGGCCACGAACTGCACGTAGCCGCCGGTGAGGCTCGTCACCGTGAACTTCTCGTTGCCCGCCGTACCGCACGGCCATTGCACCGCCGTCGCGCCGCTGGTGGTCGCCGCGCCCTTGATGTTCACGCACAGGGTGGGGTTGAGGTCCGAGCGGATGCGCGAGACGACGGCCGGGGCCGTGTCCTGCGAGCGCACGTACTCGCGGATCGCCACCACGTCGGCGGCCGGCAGGCTGTTGGCATTGCCGTGGCCGCTGTCGAGCACGCTCTGCAGCGTGGCCGCCTGGCCGTTGTGGAAGAAGGCGGTGGTGTTCCAGCTGCCCGACAGCGTCGGCGTGTCGAAGCCGACGCCCGCGAGCGGCTGGTTCATGCCCTTGCCCGACGAGGCCTGGATGGTGCCCACGTCGTGCCGGATGCCGTCGCGGAAGGTGCCGCCCGCGTGGCAGGTCACGCACTGCGCCGAGGTGAACAACGCCTGGCCCCGCGCCGCATCGACGCTCAGGCTGCCGTCGGCGTTGCGCGCCGGGCTGCGCATGTACTTGTTCAGCGAGCTCAGGTAGGCCGCGAGGTCGTCGAGCTGCGCGTTCTTGCCGGCCTTGGGCGCACCGAGCGGGTCGGAGGTGGCCGCGAAGTCCGCATTCGTCAGGAAGCCGGTGCCGCCGAACTCGTTGCGGATGTCGTTCTCGAAGTCCTGCACCTCGTCGAAGTTGGCCGTCCAGTGCAGCTTGCCGTGGCCCAGGCCGCGCCGCCCCTGCAGGCTGATGGTGCGGCGCAGGCCTTCGCCGCGCTGGGTGAAGTCCCACACCATGCCGTCGTCGCCGGCATCCGCGTGGCAGCTCGCGCAGGAGATGTAGTTGTCCTTGCTCATGCGCCGGTCGGAGGCGTTGTAGAACACCTGCTTGCCGCGCAGCGCCGCGGCCGCCATCGGCTCCTGCGCCACCGTCGCCACGTTCTGCAGGAAGATCGCGGACGCCGTCTCGGACGACAGCACCGAAGCCACGTCATGCACCGACACCGAGCGGGCCAGGAAGTTGTTGACGAACAGGCGCTTGCGCGTTGCGTCCAGGTACAGGCCGTGCGGTGCGCTGCTGGCGTTGATCTCGCCGCGCACCGAGCGGCTGTACGAATCGACGATGGCCACGCGGTTGCCTTCCATCTGCGCCACGAAGAGGTAGTCGCCCGACGGCGAGAACAGCGCGGCGCGCGCCGGTGCGCGGTCGTCGAAGTCGATCTGCTCGGCGAACACTTCCGCGGCCGTCTGCAGGTTGACCTGCGAGAGGATGGAACGCACCGTCTTGTCGTGCTCCAGCGCAAGGCCGTCCCTGAACTTGCCGCGCACGATGTTGTCCTTCTTCGAGGGCAGCACCGCCCGCGTGCCGTCCGGCGAGATCACCACCTGGCTCAGGTAGTTGGCCACGCCGCGCGCACGGCTCTCGGTGTCCACCGTGGCGGTGTCCACCGGCAGCGCGATGGTGGCCATGGCGCTCATGCCCTGCAGGTTGACCTTGTGCAATTGGCCGCCGGTCGTCTTCGACTTGAAGCGCGTGACATAAGCCACCTGCGAGTCGGCGTTGACCGCGATGCCGCGCAGATTGCCTTCGAGTGCGACCGCGCCGGTGGTGCTGCCGTTGCTCGGGTCGAAGCTCATCAGCACCGACTTGCTTTCCAGCGTGAGCAGGCCCTTTGCGCCGTCGGGCGTGAAGGCCACGCCGTAGGGGCCGCTGCCGTAGGCCAGTGGCACGGTGGTCGAGAGGCTGCCGTCGGCCGCACTCAACGCGACCAGCTTGTCCTCGCCCTGCACCGTGACCCAGATGCGTCCGTCGGGGCCGACGGCCAGCGTCTTCGGCTCGTCGCCGACGCGCGTTTCCCAGCGCTTGGCCAGGGTCTGCGCGTCGATGGCGGTGACCGTGCCGCTGTCGGGGTTCACCGAGTAGACCGAGTTCGCATCGCCCGCGATGTTGGTGGTGTGCGTCGGTGCCCGCGCCGTGACCGGGGCGATCACGGTGAGGTTGTAGGTGTAGAAGGTCTCGCGGCCGTTCACGTCCTTCACCGTCAGCGTCACCGTGAAGTGGCCGGGGCGGTTGTAGGTGTAGGTGTAGTTCGGCTGGTTCGAGTACGCCGTCTGCGTGCCGTCGCCGAAGTTCCAGCGGAACTGCGCGCCGCCGCTGCCGAGCGTGCCCGGGTTGAACACCAGCTGGCCGTTGACCAGCTTCGGCCCGCCACCGATGCCGGGGTCGCCGATGATGGCCTGGCCGCGCAGCGTGTTGACCTCGGTGTCGCTCAGCACGCGGCCGTAGACGCGCACCTCGGCCAGCGTGCCCTTGAAGAGCGCGGCATTGCCCTGGATCTGCCCCAGCACGCTGAACTTGTTCGCGAGGCCCTTGTTGCCCGTGGGGCCGGTGGAGCTGGTCTTCACGCCGTCCACGTACACGGCCTGGGCGCCGGAAGCGGCGTCGCGCGTCAGCACCACGTGGTGCCAAGCGCCGTCGTTCACCACCTCGGTGGAGGTGGTTCCGGCGTCGTTGCCAGCCGACAGCTTGATGCGCCCGCCGCTGTCGAGCCAGCCCCAGAACACGTCGTCCGTGCCGCTCGCCTGGTCGCGCCCGAAGATGCCGGGCGCGGTCCATGAACTTGCACCGCCCGCCTGCGTGGTCTTCATGTAGAAGCTCAGCGACGCGGTGCCGCCGAGCACGGTGGCCACGGAATCGTTCTTCAGCGGCACGCCGGACGTGCGGTTCGCGAAGTTCAGGCCGATGCTCTCGAACGCGTCGCCCGACACCGGCGTGCCGTTGTTGCTGCCGATCTGGTCGGACAGGTTGCCCGCCAGCGTCCAGTAGTGCATCAGGTTGATGTCGGTCGCGTTGCCGGTGTTGAAGGTCGACTTGTAGTCCGCGCCGATGGCATTGCCCGCATAGTCTTTCACGCCGTTGGCCGGCAAGAACACTTCATAGCTGGTGCCAGGCTGCAACGGTTGGTCGGGATGGAAGTTGACGATGCCCAGTTGCACGCTGTAGGTTCCGGCCAGCGTGTTGCCGCCCACCGGCCGCACGATGAAGGTGTTGGAATTCACGCTCTCGGGTCGGATGTTGTCGGTCATGCCAAGGCCGATGCGCGAGGTCAGCGCCTGCTGCTTCGCGCCGTTGGCCGGCGAGACCTGTTTGACCTCGGGCTTGGTGGTGTCGGGGTCCACCGAATGCACGATGAAGCCGCTGCCCGAGCCGTGGTCGTTGCCCACGAAGACCAGGTTGCCGAACATCGCGACCTGGCCGTTGTCCGAATGCGAGAAGTTCGGGTCGTCCTCGCGCAGGATGCTGCCGCGGCCCACCTCCACGTGATTGAGCGGATTGCTCACGTCCACCTTGTGGATGCGCGTTTGCGCGCCCTGGATCACGTAGTTGTCCTGCGTGGCGCAGTACAGCTGTTCGTCGATGACGAGCCGGTTGTCCTCGGCCACGAAGCGCGAGCGATCACTCAGGTCGTAGCTGTACATCTTCGCACCGCTGTTGCGCGCGGAGGCGTGCAGGTTCTTGCCGTCGAAGCAGGTCGCGTAGTAGAACGGCGTGGTGCCCACGATCGAATCGAGCACCTTGGGGTTGAGCGGGTCGGAAATGTCCAGGCTCGCGAAACCGCCGTTGCTTTCCATTGCGGTCAGCACCATGTGGTTGCCCATCGTGAAGATCGGGCCGATGCGGAAACCGCCGAGTTCGCCCGTGGGCACCGGATTGGGCTTGCCGGCGCCGCGGTTGGCGACCACGGCGTTCGCGGGGTCCGTGGCATCGACGATGAAGATGCCACGGCCCGCCGACGCCACGTACAGGTAGGGTGCCTGCCACCAGAGCTGCCAGGCCACGTCCTCGTAGTCGCCGCCGTTGACGCCGGGCAGCGCCAGCTTCTTCACCTGCTTGATGTCGTTGATGTCGGTGAAGTCCCAGAACTCGACGCCGTTGATGCTCGGCAACACCACGTACGTCTTGCCGCCGATCTTCGCGGTGCCGAAGGAATGGGTCTCGCGGAACTCCTTGGTGCGGGCCTCGGGTTCGTAGATCTTCTTGACGAGCTGGATCTGGCGCGGGTTCGACACGTCGTACAGCAGGAAGCCGCCCGGGCCCAGGCCGCTGTCCGGCGCGAAGGAGGTGAGGAAGTAGCCGTTGATCATGATGCCCGCGTTCATGCCGTAGTCCTTGCGGCCCGGGTAGGTGGCGGGCACCTCGCGCGACTCGTAGGCGCTGCTGTGCGCCGGATCGAGCGGGTGCGCCGCGCTCGTGATCATCGACACCGGCTTGAACAGTTCCGCCGAGGTGTAGGTGAGGTTGCCCAGGCCGGGACCCTGCAGCGGGAGCGGGTCGGCGACGGCCTCTGAAACCGCCGCCGCCATGTTGCCCAGGGTCGTCATCGGACTGACCCCGGTGATTGCCGCGTGCGTCAGCAGTGTGACGAACGGCACCATCAAAGCCATGAGGTAATACCGGATCTTCATCGTCGCCTCCAGGTTGTTGTACAGGTCCATTTGCAAAAGCGCGCGCGCAGGGCGCACCCCGGCCGGCGACGAACCCGCCGCCTGCCGTACAGCCTCTCCCTCTCTTTTTTTCGACGGCGCTGCGTTACTTCTTCGCGCCGCCCGATTCGTAGATGCCCCACGCCTCCTTGGCGCTGGCGCCGCGGTGGATCATGGCCATCAGCGCATCCACCACCGCCGACGGGTTGGCGTGCTGGTACACGTTGCGCCCGTACACCATGCCGACGGCGCCCTGGTCCAGCAGCACGCGCGAACGCGCGAACACCTGCTGCAGGTCTTCGCGCCCGCCGCCGCGCACGAGCACGGGGCAGCGCGCGGCCTGCACCACGCGGTGGAACTCGGCGGGATCGGTGGTGGGGTCGGCCTTGACGATGTCGGCGCCCATCTCGCGCGCAAGGCGCACCAGCGTGACGATTTTTTCGGCGTCGCCATCGACCATGTAGCCGCCCTGCTCGCTGTGCGGGCGCATCACCAGCGGCTCGATCATCAGCGGCATGCCGTAGCGGTCGCAGTCGGCGCGCACCCGAGCGATGTTCTGCACGCACTGGCGGAACAGGTCGGGCTCGTCCGGCAGCATGAACAGGTTGACGACCACGCAGGCCGCGTCGCGCTGCACGGCCGGCAGTACCGGGTCGTGCTCGTTCTGCAGCACGGCCCACATCACGCGGTGGGCGGTGGCGTTGTAGGGGTTGCCCATGTCGATGCGCTGCACCAATGCGGGCTTGTCTCGGCCCGGGCGGTCCTGCAAGAGATCGGCCTGGCCGTGGTTGAGCTGGATGGCGTCGGGCCCGGCGGCCACGAGCTTGTCGATCACCTGCGGCATGTCTTCCAGCCCGTTGAGGAACGAGGGCTCGTTGCACACGCCGTGGTCGAGCGCGATGTCCAGGCAGCGCCCGTTGTTCAGCAGCCGGTTCAGGCGTGCGGTCTTGTCCTTCGACATACGAAAGAGGTCCTTGTGTTGAAAGTGGAGAGGGTCAGGCCAATGCGCGCAAATGCTTGTCCGCCGCGGCGTCGATGAGTTGCAGTGCGTCGTCGCGCAGGTGCACCGAACCGGCCGCTGCGTTCTCGACCGCCTGCTTGCTCACGCGCGCGCCGCACAGCGCCACCGAGACGCTGCCGCGCGCCAGCGTCCACGCGATCATCAATTGGCCGAACGAGCATTCGAGCTGCTTGCGCAGCGGCTCCAGCTCGTCGAAGAAGGCCTTGAGCTTTGCGCGGTTCTGCGCACTGAAGCGCGGGTTGCTCGCACGCTGGTCGTCGCCGGTGAAGTTGCGCCCGGGGTCGATCGGGCCGGCCAGCAGGCCCAGCGCCAGCGACGAATATCCCAGCACCGCTACGTCGTGCTCGCTGCACAGCGGCACCAGCGTCTGCTCGATCTCGCGGTCGATCAGGCTGTAGCGTTCCTGCGCCGCATCGACCGGGCCATGGCGCAGGTATTCGGCGAGCGTCTCGGGGCTCACGTTGCTCACGCCGATGGCGCGGATCTTTCCCTGCTTCTTGAGTTCGAGCAGCGTGCCCATCGTTTCCTCGACCCGCGTGGTGCTGTCCTGCCAGTGCGTGATGTAGAGGTCGATGTAGTCGGTCTGCAGGCGCTTGAGGCTCTCCTCGCACTCATGGACGATCGATTCGCGCCCGAGGTAGCGATGCACCGGGTGGCCGTCTTCTTCGAAGAAGTGCGTGCCCTGTTGCGTGTGCCACACCAGTCCGCATTTGGTGGCGATGACAGCCTCGTGGCGGCGGCCCTTCAGCGCGGTGCCGACAATGCTCTCGGAGCGCCCGAGCCCGTACGCCGGCGCGGTGTCGATCAGGTTCACACCCGCGTCGAGCGAGGCCTGGATGGCCAGCACGGCGGCCGCGTTGTCCCCGCCGCCCCACATCCAGCCGCCCATCGCCCAGGTGCCCAGGCCGATGGCCGAGCATTCGATGCCCGAGGGGCCGAGGGTGGTTTTTTTCATCGGTGCGTTGTTGCGGTTGTTCATCGCTTGGTCTTTCTCGTGTTCATGAGGTGGTCGATGGTCACGGCCGCGAGCAGGATCAGGCCCTTGATCACGTCCTGCCAGTAAGGCGACACGTCGAGCAGGATCAGCGAGCTGGTCACCACCGACAGCAGTGCAAGCCCGAGCACCGCGCCCAGCACCGTGCCGGAGCCGCCCTTGAGGCTGGCGCCGCCGATCACTGCGGCGGCGATCACGTTGAGTTCCATGCCCATGCCGAAGGTCGGCGTGGCGGCGCCGAAGCGCGCCGTATAGATCACGCCCGCCAGGCCTGCCGAGGCCGAGCACAGCACCGTGACCCAGAACTTCACGTTGCCCACGCGAATGCCCGAGTACAGCGCAGCCTTCTCGTTGCTGCCGGTGTAGAACACGCGGCGCAGCAGGGTGGAGCGGCGCAGCACGAAGTCGCTCACCACCACGATCACCAGGAAGATGAGGATCACGGCCGGAATGCCGAACAGCGTGCCCTGGCCGATGAACTTGAACTCCGCCGGCAGCGAGAACAGCGACTGCGGCGTGCCCTGCGTGAGCGCGAGGCACAGGCCGCGCACGATGACCATGAAGGCCAGCGAGGCGATGAAGTGATTCAGGCCGATGCGCGTGACGCAGCCGCCGATCATGGCGCCGATGAGTGCGCTCGCGCCGATGGCCACGAGGCCGGCGGTCCACGGGTCGAAGCCCATGAGGAAGAGTTTGCCCGTGACCACCATGGCGAAGCACACGACCGAGCCCACCGACAGGTCGATGCCGCCGACGATCAGCAGGATCGTCATGCCGACGACGACGATGCCTTCGATGGAGAAGGACAGCAGCATGGCGCGCACGTTGTCCCAGGTGAGGAAGTAGGGCGACGCGAAGCTCATGCCCACGCACAGCGCCGCGATGATGAGCAGCAAGCCCATCTCGCGCATGCTGGTGAGTTTGTTGGCGGGTTTTGCGGGGGGGCCTCCTTGCTGTCTTGGTGGAAGGCCTGCGTCGAGTTGGGCTGGGTAGTTCATGTTTGCTCCGCTGCGTGTTGTCTTGCGGTTGTGTTTGGGATGTGTTTGTTCAGGGCTCTTGTTCAGGGTGCGTGCACAGGCCACCGGGTACTCCACTCCGCGAATGTCCCCCGCCTTCGGCTCCTCCTTTATTTCGCTGCGGGGAGCACCCGGTGCCCTGTGCACGGGGCACGCGGCTGGTGTGCGGCCGATCAACCAGTGCTCTGAACACGATCACGCCGATGGGGTGCCTTGCGCAGCGAAATAAAGGAGGAGCGAAGCGGGGGACATTCGCGGAGCAAGGTACCCCGTCGGCGTGATCGCGCCCTGAACCGACCGAAGCGCCGCACGAACCCTGTAGGCCTTTCATGCCGCTTCCTGTTCGCAGAGTCCAGAAGCGAGCCGCAAGAGTGCTTCCTCGGTCATTTCGTTCGATGCCAATTCGCCCGCGAGCCGGCCGTCGCGGATCACCAGCGCGCGGTCGCACAGCCCGATGATCTCGGGCAGCTCCGACGAGATCACGACCACGCCCACGCCCTGGTTGGCCAGTTCGCGCAGGATGTGATGGATCTCCGACTTGGCGCCGACGTCCACACCACGCGTGGGCTCGTCCATCAGCAGCACCGACGGGTTGGTGGCCAGCAGCTTGGCGATGGCCACCTTCTGCTGGTTGCCGCCCGACAGGCTCGCCACGTCGATGGCCACGCCGTCGGACTTGAGCTTGAGCTTGGCGCCCAGCTCCGTCGCCAGCTTGTGCTCGGCCGCGCGCTGCAGCAGCCCGAAGCGCGAGCTCACGCGCTTCAGCGCCATCGAGGCGATGTTCTGCGCAATAGGCAGGTCGAGGTACACGCCGGCCGCCTTGCGGTCTTCGCTGAGGTAGGCGATGCCTTCGCGCAGCGCGTCGCTGTACTTGCGGATCGCCAGCGCCTTGCCGCGCAGCCGCACGCTGCCGCGCCGCGCGGGGCGCAGGCCGCACACGGTCTCGGCGAGTTCGCTGCGGCCGGCGCCCATCAGGCCCGCAATGCCAAGGATCTCGCCGCGCTGCAGCGTGAAGGACACGCCGTGCACGCGCTCGCCGTCGGCGATGTCGCTCACTTCGAGCACCGGCTCGACGTGCGTCGCATCGTCCTGCTTGGGTGGGTAGTAGTTGCCCAGGTCGCGCCCGACCATCCGGCGCACCAGGCCGTCAGCGTCCAGCTCGGCGAGCGGGCCGCAGTGCACGTCGCGTCCGTCGCGCAGCACCGTCACGCGCGAGCAGTGCGCAAAGATTTCGGCCATGCGGTGGCTGATGTAGATGATGCCGATGCCCTGCGCCTTCAGATCGTGCAGCACCTTGAAGAGCGCGGCCGATTCGTTGTCGGTGAGCGCGGCGGTGGGCTCGTCGAGGATCAGCACCTTGCAGTCGAGCGTGAGCGCCTTGGCGATCTCGATCAGCTGCTGCGTGGAAATGCTCAAGTCCTTCACCAGCGCGGAAGGATCGACGTCCTGCCCCAGCCGCTGCAGCACCCTGGCGGCGCGCTCGTTCAGGCTCGCGTAGTTCATCCACGCGTGCTTGCCGGCGTTGATCTCAGGCATGAAGATGTTCTCGGCCACGGTGGCGTCGCCGCACAGGGCGATCTCCTGGTGCACCAGGCCGATGCCCAGGCGCATCGCGTGCGCCGGGCCGTCGATGACCACCTTGTGGCCGTCGAGCGAGATATCGCCCTCGTCCGGCTGGTGGATGCCATCGATGATGTTCATCAGCGTGGACTTGCCCGCGCCGTTCTCGCCGCACAGGGCGTGGATCTCGCCGCGATGCAGCGAGAAGTCCACGCCCGAGAGCGCGCGCGAAGCGCCGAAGCGCTTGCTGATGCCGCGCAACTCGAGCAGGGCGCCCACTGCGTTCTGCTCGCTCATTCGCCGATTCCCTTGGTGCCGCGGCGCGCGAGGTACTTGTCCCAGTAGAAGTCGTCGGCGTTGGCCTTGCTGACCACGGCCAGGCCGTTGTCCAGGAAGGGCACGGCCATCGGATTGGTGCCGTTGCGCTTGGCATCGTTCATCGGATCGATGAGCGTCGGGTTCTTGGCGAGGAACAGCATCATCATGCCCATGTAGCCCTGCATGCCCTGGTTCGGGTTGATGGCGCCGAACACGTCGCCCGACTTGATCATGTCGAGGATCTTGGCGTTCACGTCGCAGCACATCACCTTGATGTTCTTCTTGGTCTCGACCTTGGCCTGCGCCGCGCCGAGGGCCGAGTTGGCCTCGGGCATGAACAGCGCGCCCAGGTTCGGGTTGGCCTGCGCGAGACTCAGCACCGCCTGGTAGGCCTTGTTCGGGTCTTGGTTGCTGGCGGCGCGGCCGACCAGCTTCATGCCCGGGTGCTTGGCCTTCATGCGGTTCACGAAGGCGGCGATGCGGCGGTCGTGGTTGTCCTGGCCGGGGTTCTCCAGCACGGCGTATTCGCCCTTGCCGTTGAGCGATGCCGCGATGGCGTCGGCGGCCTGCGTGCCTTCGCGGTCGTTGTCGGACGTGACGAACGAAGTGCGCTTGGAGTTCGGCGAGTCGGCCGCGAAGGTGACGACCGGGATGCCCATCGCCGCCGCGCGGTTGATCGGCTCGATGAACGGGTCGGGGTTCATCGGGTGCAGCAGGATGCCCGCGGGCTTGCGCGCCAGCTCCTGCTCGAACGACGCGAGCTGCTTGTTCACGTCGTACTCCGGCGTGCCGGTGTAGCGGGTGCGAACGCCCAGCGTGCGGCCGAGCTGCTTCATCATTTCGTAGACCGGAAACCAGTACTCCACGCCCGACACCATCACGTTCATCACGTAGACGTCGCTGGCGTTGCCGCGCAGGCCGGCACCGGCTGCGGGGGCTGCACCTTGCTGTTGCGCAAGTGCGCTCGCACCGGCCAGGCCGATACCGGCTGCCGCGGCGGACTTCAGGAAATTACGCCTCATTCTTTGTCTCCTCACGTTGGGGGCACAGCTTGCGATGCTGCTTTTCAGGGCAGCGCCTTGACCTTCGGTGTCACATCACTTGTTATGACAGGATAGAATGTACGCGCTGGACGTTTGACGGGATAACTAGGGGAAACGCTACTGGCAAGGCGCTTTTATTCCACCGAAGCTGTTATGACATGAAGCCAAACATACTGATCGGCATCGACATGGGGTCGAGCAGCCTGAAAGCCCTGGCCCTCGAAGCCGGGAGCGGCCGCTCCATCGCACTGTCCCGAATGCCACTGCCGCACGACCGGCTGCCTGGAGGGGGATGCGAAGTGAGCGCGACGGCGATTCGCGCGGCCCTGACCCGCGTGCTGCGCGACGTCGCCCACCAACTCGGCGAGCGCGTGGCCGAGGTTCGCGCCATCGGCTGCACGGGCCATGGCGCGGGGCTCTATGCGCTCGATGTGCGCAACGAGCTCGTGGGCGGAAGGGCGGTTGCCTCGACCGACCAGCGCGCCGACGCACGGGCGCGCTCGCTGTCGCTCGGCCATGGCGAGGCGCTGTTCGCGGACGTCGGCTGCAGGCCGTGGCCGGGGCAGCCCACCGTGATCGCCGCGGAGTTGCTCGGCATCGATGCCGTGCAGCGCGGCGCGGTGCACCGGCTGCTGTTCGCGAAGGACTACCTTGGCTTCCTGCTGACCGGCGAGATCGCGACCGACGCGAGCGATGCGAGCACTGCGGGGCTGGTGTCGATCGCCACGGGCACATGGTCGCAGGCGGCCTTCGATGCCTCGGGCATCGCGGACCTCGGGCCACACGCCTTCGGGCCGCTGGTACCGAGCGGCGAGGTGATCGGCAGGCTGCGGCCTTCGGAAGCCGCACTGTGCAGCCTGCCTGCCGGCATTCCCGTGGCGATGGGCGCCATCGACCTGCTGGCCTCGATGACCGCGATCTGCGCGGAACGCCGCGAAGGCGGTGTTCGGGCGGTGTCGGTCTTCGGCACGTGGTGCGTGAACGCGGTGATCGGACCGGTGATCGAGCCCAAGCCCGACGTGGCGGCCGTCGTCAATTTCGGCCGTGAGGACAAGCGGCTCTACATGGAGAACAGCCCTTCTTCGATGGCCAACATCGCATGGCTGGCCGGCGTGCTGGGGCTGCCCGATTCGCGCGCGGTCGTCGACCTGGCGATGTCGGTGCCGCTGGGCGCGGGCGGTCTGCGCTTCCTGCCTTTCGTCAATGGCGGTGGCGGCGTGACGGCGGGTTTTGTCGGCCTCAAGAGCCACCACACGCGCGGCGACATGGCACGCGCGGTGGTCGATGCGGTCGCGGCATTGCATGCGCGGCACACCGCGCGGCTCGCGGCCTGCGGCCTGCATGTCTCCGCATCGACCGTGCTTGGCGGCGGTGCGAGCGATACGCGCCTCGTGCGCCTGCTTGCATCCTTCCTCGGCCATCCGGTGGAACGCTGCGCCGACGACGAGACCGGCGCGCGCGGCGCCGCGATCTACGCCGCCATGTCGCAAGGCATCGATCACGCCGAACGAGGCAGCGCCTTGCTCGCGCCCTGCGACACGGTCGAACCCGACGGCGCGCAGGCGCGCGCCCATGCCGATTTCAACGCCGGCTTCAACGAACTGATCGACACCATGTCACCTGTGTTTTCCCATCTGGCGGGAGGTGCGAAATGAGCGCCTGGCAACTGCCTTTCGTGCGTCCCACTTCGTTGGCCGACCGCCATTTCTCGACCGTGATCGTCGGCGCCGGCATCAACGGCGTCGGTGTGTTCCGCGACCTGTGCCTGCAGCGCGTCGACTGCCTCATCGTCGACAAGGGCGACTTCAGCGCGGGCGCCAGCAGCGCGCCGTCGCGCATGATCCACGGCGGCCTGCGCTACCTCGAGAACGGCAGCTTCTCGCTGGTGGCCGAAGCCACGCGCGAACGCAACCTGCTGCTGCGCAATGCGCCGCACCTCGTGCAGCCACTGAAGACGGTGGTGCCGCTGTCGAGCTTCTTCGGCGGCCTGATGAGCAGCGCGCTCAAATTCTTCGGCCGCACGCCGCCGCAGCGCACGCGCGGACTGCTTGCCGTGGCCGCGGGCCTGCGCCTGTACGACCTGCTGGGCCGCCGCCAGCGCGTGATGCCCAACCACCGCATCAGCCGCGTGCCGCAGAACGACCGCAGCCTGTTCCGCGCCGCGGTGCGCTGGACCGCCACCTTCTTCGACGCATGGATCAGCCACCCCGAATGGCTGATCCTCGAACTGATCGGAGATGCCTGCCGCGACCAGCCGCGCTCGGCCGCCGCCAACTACTGCCGCGTGACGGGCTGCGCGGGCAACATCCTCACGCTGCGCGACGAGATCACCGGTGCGCTGGTGCGCGTGACCGCCGACACCGTGGTGAACGCGAGCGGCGCGTGGCTCGACCGCAGCACGGCCGTGCTCGGCGGCGCGGGCTCGCGCGTGATGGGCACCAAGGGCTCGCACCTCGTGCTCGACCATCCAACGCTGCGCGATGCGCTCGAAGGCCGCATGGCGTACTTCGAGGCGGTGGACGGGCGCGTGTGCATCGTCTATCCCTTTCTCGACCGCGTGCTGGTGGGCTCCACCGACATCCCGGTGGACGATCCCGACCAGATCGGCACCGAGCCGGCCGAGGTCGACTACCTGCTCGACGTGCTGGCCGAGGTGTTCCCCAACCTGCGCTTCGGCCGCGGCGACGTGGTCTACACCTACGTCGGCGTGCGGCCGCTCGCGCGTTCCGATGCCGACAAGCCGGGTCAGATCTCGCGCGACCACTCTGTGGTGCTCGACCCACCCAGCGCCACGCGCGACATTCCCATCGTCGGCCTCGTCGGCGGCAAGTGGACGACCTTCCGCGCGCTCGCGGAAGAAGCGGCCAACGAGGTGCTGAAGCAACTGGGCCGTCCGCGCACCGCATCGACCGAGCCGCTGGCCATTGGCGGCGGTGCCGAGTTGCCGGCCGATGCGTTGGCGACCGAGCGCTTTCTCGATCGCATGGTCACGGCCTCCGGCTTGAGCCGTCCGCGTGCCCATGCATTGCTGCGCCGCTATGGCTCGAAGGCGCTGCCGCTGGCGCAGCGACTGGGCGCATCGGGCGACGTGCCGTTGTTGCATGCGCCTGACTATTCGGCCGCCGAGCTCTCGTACCTGTGCCTCGAAACCGGCGTGGTCCATCTCGACGATCTGGTGATCCGCCGCACGCTGCTCGCGATTCGGGGCCTCGTCACCGATGCCGCGCTGGCCGAGATGGCGGGCATAGCGGCCGAGGCGCTGGGCTGGGACGCGGCTCACGCATACGGGGAACTGCAAGCCTGCGCCACGGCCTTGCGCGAGCGGCATGGTGTGCGCCTGTCTCCGGTGGCGTCCGAAGCGGCATCCCCTTTCGATGCATCATTGATGACCAGCTCGGCTCTTGGCCAGTCTTGAAATGAAAACTTGCTTTGCTGTTTCCTTGCTCCGCGAATGTCCCCCGCTTCGCTCCTCCTTTATTTCGCTGCGCAAGGCACCCCGCCGTCGTGATCGTTCAGAGCACTTGTCGATCGGCCGCACACCAGCAGCGTGCCCTCGTGCACAGGGCACCGGGTACTCCCCGCAGCGAAATAAAGGAGGAGCGAAGCGGGGGACATTCGCGGAGGGGAGTACCCGGTGTCCTGTGCACGCACCCCGAACAGCAGCGCCAAGAACAAAAGCACCCCAAACGGTGCGGCAAGAAAAATCCACGGACCGCGTGGTGAAACACTGACATGAACTCTCCGACCGACACTTCGACCGTGCTCGACCGCGGCTCCGAATCTCCTCTTTGGGCCCAGTTCCGCGACGCCATCCGCCTGCAGATCCTGCAGGGCGTGCTGCCCATCGGCGCCAAGCTGCCGTCCGAGGCCGAACTCGGCGAGCAGTTCGGCATCTCGCGCATCGTGGTGCGCGAGGCGCTGGCCGACCTCGTGCGCAACAACCTCATCTATAAGATCAAGGGCCGCGGCGCCTTCGTGTCGGCGCGCGAGCGCGACGAGGATTTCGTCTCGACCGTGCTCGGCTTCTCCGACGAGATGGAGCGCAAGGGCCGTTCGGTGCGCACGCAGATCCTTGCACAGGAGTTGCGCGCGCCCACCGAGCAGGAGGCCGCGTCTCTGGGGCTCACCGACGACACCCAGGTGGTCGCGCTCAAGCGCCTGCGCAGCGTCGACGGCGAGCTGCGCCTGCTGGTGGAAACCGTGGTGCCCGCGGACCTTGCGCCGGGCCTGCATCGAACCCGCCTGGACGACCGCTCGCTCTACGACGTGCTGCGCCGCCAGTACGGCCTGCGCCTCGTGCGCGCCGAACGCTGGATCGACGCCGTGCTGCCTGACGCCGAGACCTGCAAGCTGCTCGACCTGCCGCAGCCCGAGCCGCTGCTGCGCATCGAATCGATCGCCTACGGCGCCAACGGCAGGCCGCTGGAGCACTATCGGGCGCTGCATCGCTGCAAGACCAGTCGGCTGCACGTGCAGACGACGACCTGAAAAAGAAGAAGGCGCGCTCAGGCCTTCGCTGCGTTGCGCGAGGGCCAGAGCACCGAGGCGATGGCGACCATCATCAGCGCCACCGCCACCCAGTCTTGCCAGTGCACGACCTCACCGAGCCACACCGCGCCGCTGAAGACGCCGAGCACCGGAATGAACATCACGCTCAGCGTCGAGGCGATGGGCGGCAGGCCGCGCGCCAGGTAGAACCACGCGGCGTGCGCAAAGCCGAAGATCAGCACCGCGTTGTAGCCGATCGATCCCCAGGTCACGCGGTTCGGCCAGTACATCTGGCCGCGCTCGAACAGCAGCGAGAGCACCGTCATCACCACCGCTGCCATCGCCGTCATCCAGAACGACAGCGTGAGCGTTGGCAGCCCGATGCGCGTGTGGCGCAGCAACTGCGTGCCCAGCGCCCATGTGGCGGCCGCCACCAGCGCCAGCGCCACGTAGCCGGGCCGCCCCGCGAAGTCGGTGAGTTCATGCCACAGCAGCAGCCCCACGCCGACCGCGCAGGCGCCCACGCCCAACCACGCGCGCCGCGTGAGCACGGCCGAGAACAGCACGGCCCCGATAACGGCGGAAAACACCGGCATCGTGTAGCCCAGGATCGCCGCGCGTCCGCCCGACAGCGCCTTCACCGCGAGGATGATGCAGGCGTGCCAGACGAACATGTTGGTCGCGCCCAGCCACAGCAGCTCGGGCCACGCGCTGCGCGGCACGCGGAACGGCACCTTCATCCACACCAGCGCAAGGCCCAGCACCGGCACGCCGAGCCAGATCGAGATCGCGCGAAAGGCCAGCGGTGGATAGTCGGCGACGCCGAGTTTCATCACGGGCCAGTTGAACCCCCATGCAAGGGTCAGGAGAACGAGCAGTACGAGCTGGCGTGGGGTGAAGGAAGGCATGGGCCGCGATTGTGGCGCGGCCCGCCGAATCGTGCCGCCAGCGGCCTGGATGTAAGCCGGCGCCTCTACAAGGAAACGGCTCCGGACCCTAGAATGACCCAATGGAAGCACAAGAGTTGCTGATAGCTTTGCATGACGAGTCGGCCGGATATGAGATATCGCCCGACCGAGTGCCGCTGGCCGTGCTTCGCAGCTTTGCCAAGGACGTGGATGAGTTCTTGCGCGGAGACGGCAACGACGTTGATACCGGCGCGCTCGATGTCTCTGTCGAGAAGGGTTCACTGGCCATTCGCACGGCGCCGACGGCCAACCCTGTCTTGTTGAACGATCTGAGAAAGCTTGCCAGCAGCCAGGAGATGGACGGTGTTGGTTTGAAGCGCCGTGCGGTGATTGAGCGTTGGCAGAAAAGCGCGCGCGGCGGCCGTCGTTGGCGCGTGGTCATCGGTGCGGATTTCCTGTCCACTGCAATTGTGATCAGTGCCGAATCCGACTACAGGGCTGACGACGCGGATCAATGGGTGCGTGTCGAACGCTATGTGCGCGGCGAGATTGAAGACATGGGCGGACACTCGAAGCCGAATGCCCACATTCGTCTGCCTGACGGCAAGACCTTGCTGGTCGATGCGGCGCGCGAAATGCTGCGGGATGAAAAGGTCAATCGCCTCTACAAGCCGGCGATGATTCGGATCGTCGCCGAGTACAACGTCGTGACGCGCGAATATCGAGGTGCCAGGCTGCTGGAGTTCGTCGAGCACGAAAGCCAGTTCAATGAAAAAGATCTCGACCGCTTGACCCGGCGGGGAGCCAAGGCCTGGCGTGATGTACCCGATGCGGGTGAATGGATCGATGAACTTCGGGGAAGCAAGGAGTGAGCGCGATTCTGCTCGACACGAGCTACCTGATCTCGCTGGCCGACCCTGCGCGCGCGCATCATCAGGTTGCGGTCAGCTACCTTCGAGAAGCCTTGAAGCGCGGTGTCCCCTTGTACCTTTCAGCAATTGCTGCTTCGGAGTTTCAGGTCAAGCAGGCGGTGACTGATTTGCCCTTGCGCAATTTTGAAGTGCTCCCTTTCAACATCGATCACGCCATGACCGCCGGATTGCTTATGCGCGATCTCAAGCGAGATGGGACTGATGACCGGAGTGCAGTCAAGGACGACATCAAACTGATAGCGCAGGCAATCTGCGAATCGTTGACGCACATCCTTACCGAAGACGCTCAAACGTTGGTGAAGTACCTCCGTAGATTGAACGAAGCTGGCACCAGCGCCGTGAAGCCGATCCTGTTGGCTGAGGGCTTTGACTCGGCTTGGTTCGAAAATGGTCAAAGAGGCCTCCTGAGCGATTGAGCGAGCAAGCACGGCCCTGGCGGGGCCTCTCGATCAGTTCGCCAGCAGCCGCTTCAGATACCGCCCCGTGTGGCTCGCCTCGTTCGCCGCGATCTCTTCCGGCGTGCCCTCACCCACCACCGTGCCACCGCCCGCGCCGCCTTCGGGCCCCATGTCGATCAGCCAGTCGGCCGTCTTGATGACGTCCAGGTTGTGCTCGATCACGACGATGGTGTTGCCCGCGTCGCGCAACTGGTGCAGCACCTTCAGCAGCAGCTCGATGTCGGCGAAGTGCAGGCCGGTGGTCGGCTCGTCGAGGATGTACAGCGTGCGGCCGGTATCGCGCTTGCTGAGTTCGAGCGCGAGCTTCACGCGCTGCGCCTCGCCGCCCGAGAGCGTGGTGGCCGACTGGCCCAGCTTGATGTAGCTCAGGCCGACGTCGAGCAGCGTGCGCAGCTTGCGCTCGATGGTCGGTACGGCCTTCAGGAATTCGTGCGCGGTTTCGACCGTCATCTCGAGGATCTGCGCGATGTTCCTGCCCTTGTAGAGCACCTCGAGCGTTTCGCGGTTGTAGCGCTGGCCGTGGCAGACCTCGCAGGGCACGTACACGTCGGGCAGGAAGTGCATCTCGACCTTCACCACGCCGTCGCCCTGGCAGGCCTCGCAGCGACCGCCGGCCACGTTGAAGCTGAAGCGGCCGGGGCCGTAGCCGCGCTCGCGCGCGGTGTTGGTCTCGGCCATCAGCTCGCGGATCGGCGTGAACAGGCCCGTGTAGGTGGCCGGGTTGCTGCGCGGTGTGCGGCCGATGGGGCTCTGGTCGACGTTGATGACCTTGTCGAAATACTCGATGCCTTCCACCGATTCATGCGCGGCCGGTTCTTCGTGCGCGCGGTACAGCGTGCGCGCCACGGCGGTGTAGAGCGTGTCGTTCACCAGCGTCGACTTGCCCGAGCCCGAGACGCCAGTCACGCAGGTCAGCAGGCCGACCGGGAAGGCCACGCTCACGTCCTTCAGGTTGTTGCCGGTGGCTCCGACCACGCGAATTTCCTGCAGGTCGGTCTGCGTGGCGAGGTGGGCCGCCTCGCGCGCGGCGCGGCGTTCGGCCGCGGGGCTCGGCGGAAAGCGCGAAGGCTTCTTGCCCTCGTTGAAGGGCGGCTTCTTCACGACCGGCAGCCAGGCGGTGCGGTGCCTGGGCACTTCGATCTTCTTCGTGCCCGAAAGGTACTGGCCGGTGAGCGAATCCGGGTTGGCCGCCACCTGGGCATAGCTGCCCTGCGCCATCACGCGCCCGCCGTGCACGCCCGCACCGGGGCCCATGTCGATCACGTGGTCGGCCGCGTGGATCATGTCCTCGTCATGCTCCACCACGATCACGCTGTTGCCGATGTCGCGCAGATGCTTCAGCGTGCCGATCAGGCGGTCGTTGTCGCGCTGGTGCAGGCCGATGCTGGGCTCGTCGAGCACGTACATCACGCCGGTGAGGCCCGAGCCGATCTGCGAAGCCAGGCGGATGCGCTGCGCCTCGCCGCCCGAGAGCGTTTCGGCGCTGCGGTCCAGGCTCAGGTAGTTGAGGCCCACGTCGTTCAGGAACTTCAGGCGCAGGCCGATCTCGCGCACCACCTTGTCGGCGATGTCGGCCTTGGCGCCGCGCAGCTTGAGCGTCTGGAACCAGGCGAGCGAGTCGCGCAGCGTGAGGTGGCTCAGTTCGAAGATCGCCATGCGCGGTGGCTCGCTGCCGTCCGCCGGTCGCGCCGACTCATCGACTAGGAACACATTGCGCGCTTCAGGCCGCAGCCGCGATCCGCCGCAATCGGGACACGGCTGCAGGTTGCGAAAGCGCGCGAGGTCTTCGCGCACCAGCACCGAATCGGTCTCGCGGTAGCGCCGCGTCATGTTCGGGATGATCCCCTCGAAGGGGTGCTTCTTCGTGAGCTTCTTGCCCGCGAAGTTGCCCGACTCCATGGTGTAGTTGAACTTGATCTCTTCGGCGGCCGAGCCTTGCAGCAGCACCTGCTGCACCGAGGCGGGCAGAGATTCGAAGGGCGCGTCGACGTCGAACTTGTAGTGCTTCGCGACGCTCTCGATCATGCTGAAGTAGTAGCCGTTGCGGCGGTCCCAGCCCTTGATGGCACCGCTGGCGAGCGACAGCGAGGGGAAGGCCACCACACGCGCCGGGTCGAACACCTCGCGGTGCCCGAGGCCGTCGCAGCTGGGGCAGGCGCCCACGGGCGAGTTGAACGAGAACAGGCGCGGCTCCAGCTCCGACAGCGAGTAGTGGCAGATCGGGCAGGCGAACTTGGCGTTGAACAGGTGTTCCTTGTCGGGCGCACCCTCGGCGCCGAGTTCGAGCGCTATCGCGCGGCCCTCGGCCAGCCGCAGCGCCGCCTCGAAACTCTCGGCCAGGCGCTGCTGCATGTCGGGGCGCGCGCGCAGGCGGTCGATCACCACGTCGATGTCGTGCTTCTCGGTCTTCTTGAGCTTGGGCAGGTCGTTGTATTCGTAGGTCTGGCCGTCGACGCGAAAGCGCACGTAGCCGGCCGCCTGCATTTCGGCGAAGAGCTCGAGGAACTCGCCTTTCTTCTCGCGCGCCACGGGCGCCAGGATCATCAGGCGCGGTTCGTCGGGAATGGCGAGCGTCGCGTCCACCATCTGCGACACCGTCTGCGCCTGCAGCGGCAGGTGGTGGTCGGGGCAGTAGGGCGTACCGGCGCGGGCGTACAGCAGGCGCAGGTAGTCGTGGATCTCGGTCACCGTGCCCACGGTGGAGCGCGGGTTGTGGCTGGTGGCCTTCTGCTCGATGCTGATCGCGGGCGAGAGCCCTTCGATCACGTCGACGTCGGGCTTGTCCATGAGCTGCAGGAACTGCCGCGCATAGGCCGACAGGCTCTCGACGTAGCGCCGCTGCCCTTCGGCATACAGCGTGTCGAAGGCCAGGCTCGACTTGCCCGAGCCCGACAGGCCGGTGATGACCACCAGCTTGTTGCGCGGGATGTCGAGATCGACGTTCTTCAGGTTGTGGGTGCGCGCACCGCGGATGCTGATGCGCTGCTGCGCCAGCACGGCGCCGAGGTAGGTGTTTCGTTCGAGTTCCGCGTCGCGTGCGCTTTCCTCGTCGGCGGCGGCGTATTCAGTGGCTTTTGAATTCAAAGGGGGCGATCGTCCGAGGGCAACCGGACATGATAGACCGCCGCGGATTTCATGGCGAGGCGCCGGGTTGCGGCGCAGGTGGATGCACCGGCTCCGAGCTGCCGATGGCCCGTCCCACCATGTGCTCGGCCAGCGTGTCGTACAGCGGGCGGCTGATCATTCGCGAGACCAGGCTGGCCAGCATGGCCGCGGCCATCAGGCTCAGCACCATCGAGTGGCCGTCGACCATCTCCATCACGATGATGAAGGCGGTGAGCGGTGCCTGCGTCACCGCGGCCAGGAAGCCGGCCATGCCCATGGCAATGAGCGCGGGGCCGAGGTCGCTGCCGGCCAGCCGCGCCACCGCGTTGCCGATGCCCGCGCCGATGGACAGCGACGGCGCGAAAATGCCGCCCGGTACGCCGCACCAGGCCGTCAGCCAGGTGGCGATGAACTTGAGCACGGTGAAGATCGGCGTCAGTTCGTCATGCCCCTGCAGCATCTGCTTGACCGCCTCGGAGCCCGCGCCGAAGGTGACGCCGCCCGTCACCAGTCCGATGACTGCTACTGCCAGTCCACCGCAGGCCGCGAAACGCACCGGAAAACGTGAACGCCAGCGGTTGAGGCGCCCCGGCGCACCGGTGAGCGAGGCGGTCAGCAGCCGCGCGAACAGCCCGCCGGCCGCGCCGCTCAGCAGGGTGACCAGCAGGCCCGGCCCGAGTGCGTCCCAGCCCAGCCGGGGCACGCGGATCACGCCGAAGTAACTGGTATTGCCGAAGGCCGACACCGCCACCAGGCCCGCCAGCACGATGGCCGTGATGATCAGGCCGCTGGAGCGCGCCTCGAGCCGGCCCGACAGCTCCTCGATGGCGAACACCACGCCCGCCAGCGGCGCATTGAAGGCCGCCGCGATGCCGGCCGCGCCCCCTGCCACCAGCAGCGCGCGTCCGTCGATGGCCGTGTTGGGCGACAGCCAGCGGCGCGCATGCTGCATCACCCCGGCCGCCACCTGCACGGAAGGCCCCTCGCGCCCGATCGACAGCCCGGCCGCGAAGCCTGCCGCGCCCAGCCCGATCTTGGCGAGCGTGAGCCGCAGCGAGGCGAAGGCGAAGCGCCGCTCTTCGGGCAGGGCCGGATGCAGCGCCGCCTTGATCTGCGGAATGCCCGAGCCACCCGCGCCGGGGAAGAAGCGCAACGTGAACCAGACGATGCCGGCCGTGAGCAGCGGCGTCGTCAGCAGCACCGCCCAGGGCCAGCCGCGGTAGAAGCGGTGGAATTGGCCGAAGACCCAGTCGCTCGCCATGGTGAAGCCCACCACGAAGAGACCGGCCGCAATGGCGTAGCCGAGCACGATCGCCCGGTCGAGCCAGATACGGCCACCGCGCAATTCGGCGCGCAGATGCTCGAAAAAGTCAGGTTCTCTGTTCATGGGGAAGGCCCATTCTGGCATCCGCCGGGCATGCTGCCGACAGCCTTGGGGCACAATCGAGGGTTCCTCTCAACCTCCTCCTCCATCTACTTATCAGGGGCAGTGCATATGGCATCGGTCAATAAAGTCATCGTCGTCGGCAACCTGGGGCGCGACCCCGAAATGCGTACCTTCCCGAGCGGCGACCAGGTCGCGAACGTCACCGTGGCCACCACCGATCGCTGGAAAGACAAGCAAAGCGGCGAAATGCGCGAAGCCACCGAGTGGCACCGCATCGTCTTCAACGGACGCCTGGCCGAAATCGCCGGCCAGTACCTGCGCAAGGGCTCGCAGGTGTACGTCGAAGGCAGCCTGCGCACGCGCAAGTGGACCGACAAGGACGGCATCGAGAAGTACACCACCGAAATCCGCGCTGACCAGATGCAGATGCTCGGCAGCCGCCAGGGCCAGGGCGGCCCGTCGGGTGGTCCCGGCGATGACGACGGCGGCTACTCGCAAGGCGGAGGCGGCGGTGGTTATTCGCAGGGCGGTGGTGGCGGCGGCGGGTACGCCCCGCGTGCGCCTGCGGCGGCACCGCGCGCTCCGGCGCCGGCGCCGCGCCAGGCACCGGCCAAGTCGTCTTCGGGCTTCGACGACATGGATGACGACATTCCGTTCTAGGACCGGACTTTTTTACTTTGTGAACAAGAGCCAGGCGTTGCGAGACGCCTGGCTCTTTTTAATTATGGGGATTAGTGCTTTGGAATTAATACTTTAGTGTTCAAAACACAGCACAAATCATCCGTAGCACTCTCGCATCCCCCATATATTGTTCCAAGATGCAACCGCTGCGTTCTCTGTCGTGCCACACTTGTGTCCACGGAGCTACCCGGCTTGTACAAGCGACAGGATCTAACCCATGTCTTTGTCCGTCTGGGCCAGGATTCGCCTGCCGTTGGTAATTTTCATCCTCGGCACGGCGCTATCGATCGCCCTCAGCATCTCGGCCCGCCAGGAAATCGGGCGCAGCGCTCAGGCGCGCTTCGACGCAACCGCGCTCGATCTGGCACGCAAGGTCGAGGCTCGCTTCGACGACTACATTGCCGTCCTGATCGGCCTGCGCGCGCGATTCAACACCTCCGAGACCGTGACGCGAAGCGATTTCAGGGACTACGTCGCGGGGCTGAACCTGGCGACCGCGTACCCCGGCTTCCAGGCCGTCACCTATGCGCCCCGCGTTGCGGCTGGCGACAAGCAGTTCTTCGAGGCACAGGTCCGCGGCGATGCCAGCCTCGACGCCGGCGTCGCCTCCAGCTTCGCCATCAAGCCGCCCGGTGAGCGCGACACCTACTACCCGCTGATCTTCGTCGAGCCGCAGGCCGGCAACGAGAGGCTGCTCGGCAACGACCTGGGCGCGATGCCCGACAGGGGGAACGCGCTTGAGCAGGGGCGCGACACCGGCGGGCTCGTCACGTCCGGGCGCAAGGTCCGCATCCCGGGCCGCGAGGCCGACATCGGATTGGCGATGCGGCTGCCGGTCTATCGCCCGCAGCAACTGCTCGAGACGCTTGAGCAGCGGCGCAGCGCCTATATGGGGTCGGTCGGCGCCGGCTTCAGCATCGCAGGCATGTTGCGCGACATGGTGGGCGACGATGTCGCGAGGACGCTCCGGCTGCGCCTGATCGATGCCGGACCGGGCCAGGGTGCGATCGGCACGCGCGTCGAGACCAGGTTCGTGGCGCCGACTCCCTTCGGCGAGCGGCAACTGCTGTTCGACAGCGCGGCCTTGGCGAAGTCGGCCGCCGCACCGGCGCGCAGCCTCGAGCGCGTGCTCGGCTTCGAGCTGGGCGGCCACTCCTGGCTGGTCGAGGTCGGCCAGGACGAGAGCCAGGTCTTCGGTCCGCTCGACAAGGCCATTCCCTGGTTCATCGTCCTCGGCGGCCTGGCCACCAGCATGCTGCTTGCCGGCATCGTCTTTTCGCTGACCACCGCACGCAGCCGAGCCCAGGTCCTGGCGACCGCGATGACCAGCCACCTGCGCACCAGCGAACGCCAGTTGGAAGATGCCCAGCACCTGGCGAGCCTGGGCAGCTGGATCCTCGATCCCGAAACCGGAACCCTGCAGTGCTCCGAGGAAGCCCGGCGCATCCTGGGCTTCGAGGCTGGGCCCTTGCAGCCAGACCTGCCGGCGCTGCTTTCGCGAGTTCCGGACGCAGAACGCTCCGAGGTCGAACGACAGATCGCGCAGGCCTCCCGGTCCATGGAGCGCAGCGAATTCGAGCACCGCCTGTGCCTGCCCGATGGCACCGAACGCTGGCTCCACGTCATCGCGCAGTCGGCCGAGGAAGACGGAAAGACGCTGGTGCGTGGCACCGTGCGCGACGCCACGCGGCGCCGCAAGGATGCGTTGCGCCAGAAGCTCGAGTACGAGATCGCCCGGCTGCTTGCTGGCGACGGCGCGGCCGAGACGGTGATCACGCAGGCGCTGGAGGCGGTATGCACCGAGTTGCGCTGGGACTGCGGCATGTTGTGGCGCGTCGGCGACGACGGCCTTGTTCGCTGCGCCGCCGCCTGGCATGCCGACAGCGGCCCGGCGGTGCGGCAATTCGTCAGCGACAGCCGCTCGCTCGAATACCGGCCTGGCGAAGGCTCGCTGGGCCGCGCCTGGGGGACCGGTGGCGTCGTGCAAATCGACACGCTGGCAGCCCCGGGCGACTTTGCGCGCGATGCGATGGCGGGGCGGGCCGGCCTGGCTGGCGGCCTCGTCGTGCCGATGGTCACCACCGGTGTGACCACCGCGCTGGAGCTTTTTGCCTGCAATCCGTACGTGGACGACGCCGAGACGCTGGAGTCGCTGCGAGTGATCGCCTTGCAGATTGCCCAGTACGAGCAACGCAAGCTGGCCGAGCGAAATCTTCGTTTCATGGCCAGTCACGACGAACTGACCGGGTTGTTCAACCGCGCCGCGCTGCAACACGAGCTTGCTCGGGCCATCAAGCGCAGCAACCGCCATCAGAAGCAGTTCGCGGTGATGTTCGTCGACCTCGATCGCTTCAAGCACATCAACGACACGCTCGGCCACGGCGTGGGCGACGAGATGATCAAGATCTGCGGCGAGCGCCTCACGGCGCTGCTGCGCGAGGATGACGTCGTGGCGCGTTTCGGTGGCGATGAGTTCGTGCTGCTGCTGGAGAACCTGTCCAGCGCGAACGATGCCGCGGTGCTCGCCGAAAAGGTGCTGGCCTGCTGCGCCGAGCCTTTCGTCATCGAGGGGCGCGAACTGCATGTCAGCGCCAGCGTCGGCGTGAGCGTGTACCCGGACAACGGCGGCGACGCCGAAGCGCTCCTGAAGAACGCCGACACCGCGATGTACCGGGCCAAGGAAAGAGGCCGCAACACCTTCCGGTTCTACGCGGCGAAGATGAATGCACAGAGTACCGAGCGGCTGATCCTGGAGAGCGCACTGCGCCACGCCGTGGAACGCGGCGAACTGGAGATGCACTATCAGCCGAAGATGAATCTGAAGACCCAGCGCATCGTCGGTGTCGAAGCACTGATGCGCTGGCACCACCCGGTTCTGGGCATGATCCCGCCCGTGCAGTTCATTCCGATCGCCGAAGAGATCGGCTTGATCGTGTCCATGGGCCGGTGGGCGCTGGAAAGGGCCTGCGCCGATGCGCGCTCGTGGCGGAACTACGGTCTGCCCGACGTGTTGATGAGCGTCAACCTGTCGCCGCGCCAGTTCGAAAGCCAGACGCTTGTCGCCGACATACGGGCCATCCTGGAAGCCTCGGGCCTGGAGCCGGCGCTGCTCGAGCTGGAAATTACCGAAGGTGCGGTGATGGAGAACCCTGAATATGCGGCCAATTTGCTCCGGACGATTCGAGACATGGGCGTCGGCCTCGCCATCGACGATTTCGGAACGGGCTATTCCTCGCTCTCCTATTTGAAGCATTTCCCGCTGTCGACGGTCAAGATCGATCGTTCCTTCATCAACGATCTCTCGCAGGACGCCGACGCTCGGGCGCTCATCGACGGCATCATCACTCTGGCCCACGGGCTGCGAATGAAGGTGGTGGCCGAGGGCGTGGAGACCGAGGCACAACTCGACTACCTGCGCATCCGCGGATGCGACGAGGTTCAAGGCTATTGGCTGTGCAAGCCCGTGCCCGCCGACGAGGCACGCAATTTCATGGCGCGTCACCTGCGCAACCAGTTTGCTCCGTCGGTAGCGGCCTGACGGCCGGACCTTCGGGCAATCGTCACCGGGCACGTTGCTCGGACCTACTTGCAAACCTCACAGGAGCATTCATGATCGATTCCACCCAAGGCAAAACACTCGAGCAGACGATCGCCGCCATCCAGGCGCTCGACCTCACCCTGATCAAGTTCAAGGCCAGCCGCAAAGAGGACGGCTACGGCTGGTCGGCCGGCTACGCGGACCAGATGGAGGTGGCCTACAAGCGCTACCTGATACTGCACGCCAAGCACCCCGACCTGACGCTCGCTCCCGAGCAGGACGTCGACCGCTTCTGGCACATGCACATCCTCGACACGAGAAAGTACGCAGCCGATTGCGACGCCACCTTCGGCCATTTCCTGCACCACTTCCCGTACCTCGGCCTGCGCGGCGAGGATGACGCCAAGGCGCTGCAGGAAGCCTTCCTGGAGATGCAGCGCTTGTCTGCCGAGGAGTTCGGCGAGCCGGCGCCTCGTCGCGAGCCGGGCAAGGATTCAGCCGCATGGTGTTCGCTCGAAGCGGGCAAGCCTTCGGCGGCATGGTGTTCGCTGGAGGCGGGCAAGCCTTCGGCCGCATGGTGTTCGCTGGAGGCTGGCAAGCCTTCGGCCGCGTGGTGTTCGCTCGAGGCGGGCAAGCCTTCGGCCGCGTGGTGTTCGCTCGAGGCGGGCAAACCTTCGGCCGCGTGGTGTTCGCTCGAGGCGGGCAAGCCTTCGGCCGCATGGTGTTCGCTCGAGGCAGGCAAGCCTTCAGCCGCATGGTGCTCACTCGAGGCGGGCGCCACGGCAGGAGCTTCGGTGACGGCCGCTGCGTATGAGTCGGCAGCTTCGCGTGCGGGTTCGAATCTGCGCGAATAAATGAAGGAATAGCGGCGCCACCGCGGAGGCGGTGCTGGCGCCGCGCCCCCGGCTTGCTGACATTCCTGGCCTCGCCGCCGGCCTCGCGTGACAACGAATGTCATCCGGAACGCGCACATCGCCGATGCAGCGGCGCCCATGTACCCATCGGTGCTACCGGTGGCGCCGGTTCGCCCCGGAGCATCGAGTGGCACGCATGTTGCTGAATCATTTTTTTACAAAATATTTGGCAATGACGCATTCGTTGGATGACGGGAACTGCGCTTCCTTGGATCGCCGTGTCTTCTTTCTCGGCGCGGCAAGCGCTCTCGCGCTGGGAACGACGGCCTGCGGGGGGGGTGGTGGAGGCGGTGGCGCGGGGTGGCTCGCCGGCGCTTCGGGTGCCGTGCCGCAACAGGCTGCTGCCGCTTCGGGCGATGCAGTGGTTGCCGACACCGACGCGGTCGTCCCCGGGGCGACTGACCCGGTGCCCGCGTCGCAAGCGCGCAAGTTCGTCCACCCCGGCCTGCTGCACACCGAGGCCGATTTCGAACGCATGCGCCAGAAGGTCGAGGCCCGGGCGCAGCCCTGGCTCGACGGCTGGAACGCGTTGACTTCCAACGGCCGGGCCCAGTTGGGCGCCGCGCCCAGGCCATTGGCCACGGTGATCCGCGGCGGAGACGGCCAGAACTTCGCACAGATGTACATCGACATCGCACGCGCCTATCAGCTGGCGCTGCGCTGGAAGGTCTCGCAGGACAAACGCTACGCCGATCTGGCAGTGGTCTTCCTGAATGAATGGTCGTCCACGCTGACCACGCTCACCGGCAACGCCGACCGCTTCCTGGCGGCAGGCATCTATGGCTACCAGTTCGCCAACGCGGCCGAGATTATGCGCACCTACGAGGGCTGGGCGGCGAGCGACTTCGCGCGTTTCCAGAACATGATGCTCACCGTGTTCTATCCGCTCAACCACAGCTTCCTGATCAACCACAACGGCTCCGAGATCACCAACTACTGGGCCAACTGGGACCAGTGCACGCTGGCCGCGATGCTGGCCATCGGCGTGCTGTGCGACCGGCAGGACATCTACGACGAGGCCATGAGCTACTACAAGACCGGCCAGGGCAACGGCGCGGGCCTGCAGGCGGTCTATCACGTGCATCCCGGCTACCTCGGCCAGTGGCAGGAAAGCGGCCGCGATCAGGGCCACAGCACGCTGGGCATCGGCCTGGCGGGCGCGTTCCACGAGATGGCGTGGAACCAGGGCGACGACACGTACAGCTACGAGAACAACCGCTTTCTCGCGGGCGCCGAGTACGTCGCCAAGTCCAACCTGATCGACAGCAGCACCGGCACCTTCTACACCGTGCCCTTCTTCACCAACATCAACAGGCAGGGCACGCAGTCGGTGCTTTCGTCGGGAAGCCAGGGGAGTCGGCGCGTCGTCTGGGAAAGCGTCTACAACCACTACGCGCATCGCCTCGGCATCGCCACGCCCTGGACCTCGCTGCAGGCGACACAGATGCGGCCGGAGTTCGACGGCGGCAACGGCGACCAGCTGGGCTTCGGCACGCTGACCTTCACGCGCGATCCGCTCGCGG
Organism: Variovorax sp. Root411; assembly: GCF_001425205.1. Taxonomy (GTDB): domain Bacteria; phylum Pseudomonadota; class Gammaproteobacteria; order Burkholderiales; family Burkholderiaceae_C; genus Variovorax. The sequence goes on along the minus strand of NZ_LMDW01000012.1, from coordinate 218,448 downwards.
CGCAGGGCAGGCCGAGCGGGCTCACGGCGCGGGTGCGCGCCACGCAGGTGGTGCTGTCGTGGTGGGGCTGTCCCGACGCGCAGAGCTACACCGTCAAGCGCGCGAGCACCGCGGGCGGGCCCTACACCGACATCGCCTCGGGCATCACCGACGTGCTCACCTTCACCGACAGCGGCGTCGCGGCCGGCGATGTCTGGTACTACGTGGTCGTCGCCGTGAGCGCATCGGGCGAGAGTGCTGCCTCCAACGAGGAAAGGGCAGCACTCGAGGCCGAGCTGCTGCTGCAGCTCAAGTTCGACGAATCCACCGGCACCCAGGCCGCCGACGCCACCGGCCGGTTCGCGGCCAGCGAACTGCAGGGCGCCGCGACCTGGACGGCCGGACGCGAGGGCAACGCCGTCGCCCTCGCGGGCACGAACGGCCATGTCGCGCTGCCGGCGGGCGTGGCGAAGACCCTCGCCGACTTCAGCATCACCGCCTGGCTGTACATCGACACCCTCGCGACATGGTCGCGGGTCTTCGACTTCGGTTCCGGCACGCGCCGCTACATGATGCTGGCGGCCCGCAACAGCAGCGGCGTGCCGCGCTTCTCTATCAGCACCGAGCACGGCTACAACGAGCAGGTGATCGACGGTTCGGTGGCGCTGCCTACCGGCCGCTGGGTGCACGTCGCGGTGACCGTGTCCGGCGCGCTCGGCGCCCTGTATGTGGACGGCATCGAAGCCGGCTCCAACACGCAGATGAGCCTTGCGCCCATCGACCTCGGCACGACGACGCAGAACTGGCTGGGCCGCTCGCAGTATTCCAGCGACCCGTACCTGAAGGGCCGCATCGACGACTTCCGGATCTACGGCGGCGCGCTGGGCAGCGCGGAGGTGGCGGCACTGGCTGCAGCGTAGCGGGTTTCTTCTAGACCGGCCCCGCCAGCTGGCCCTGGCAGACGTACTTGGTGTGCATGTAGTCGTCCAGGCCATGCACCGAGCCTTCGCGGCCATAGCCCGATTCCTTCACGCCGCCGAAGGGCGCCGCTTCGGCCGCCAGCGCGCCTTCGTTGATGCCGACGATGCCCGACTCCAGCGCGTCGGCCACGCGCCAGATGCGCCGCACGTCGCTCGAGTAGAAGTACGCCGCGAGCCCGAAGGGCGTGTCGTTGGCGGCGGCGATCACCTCGGCCTCGCTCTCGAAGCGCGTGACCGGCACCACGGGCCCGAAGGTTTCCTCGCAGCTGCATTCCATGGTCGCATCGGCATTCACCAGCACGGTGGGCGCGTAGTAGTTGGGGCCGTCGCAGCGCGCGGAGCGCAGCCGTTCGCCGCCGACGACGATGCGCGCGCCCCGGGTGACGGCGTCGCGCACGTGGCGCTCGATCTTCTCGACAGCGCGTGCGTTGATCATCGGGCCGATCTGCGAGCCGGGCTCGGTGGCGGGGCCGACTTCGAGTGCACCGACCCGCGCAGCCAGCTTGTCGACGAATGCATCGTGCACGCGGGCCTGCACGAAGACCCGGTTCGGGCACACGCAGGTCTGGCCGCCATTGCGGAACTTGGCGGCCATCAGGCCCTCCACCGCGGCATCGATGTCGGCGTCGTCGAACACGATGAAGGGCGCATTGCCGCCGAGCTCCAGCGACAGCTTCTTCAGCGTGTCGGCCGAACGGCGCGCGAGGTGCTTGCCCACGGGCGTCGAGCCGGTGAAGGTGATCTTGCGTACGCGCGCGTCGTCGAGCCAGGCGTCGACCACCTCGGGCGTGCGCTCGCGCGAGGCCGTGACGATGTTGAGCACGCCCGGCGGCACGCCGGCTTCCTCGGCCAGCGCCACCAGGGCCAGCGAGGTCAGCGGCGTGTCCTCGGCGGGCTTGCACACCACCGTGCAGCCTGCGGCGAGGGCCGGCGCGATCTTGCGCGCGATCATGGCCGCCGGAAAATTCCACGGCGTGATCGCCGCGACCACACCCACGGGTTCCTTCAGTGCGAACATGCGCCGGCCTGGCACGGGCGCCGGGATGACGTCGCCATTGGCGCGCGTGGCTTCCTCTGCAAACCACTCGATGTAGCTGGCCGCATAGGCGACTTCGCCGCGGCCCTCGGCCAGCGGCTTGCCCTGTTCGCGCGAGATGAGGCAGCCCAGGTCTTCCTGGTGCGCGATCACGAGGTCGTTCCAACGCTTGAGGATCTGTGCGCGCTGCTTGGCGGGCACCGCGCGCCAGGCGGGAAACGCGGCGTGCGCGGCATCGACGGCGGTGCGCGCGTCGGCGGCCGTGCCGTCGGGCACGCTCGCGAAGACGGCGTCGGTGGCGGGGTCGGTCACGTCGAGGCGGCGCGAATCGCTCGCGTCGCGCCATTCGCCGCCGATGAGATGCCGGCCCGGCATCAGGTTCTTGTTTTCGAGTTCCAGTGTCATGGGATAAAAGTCTTTCTTCAGGATGCCGTCACGCGCTCGGCGATCGCGATGCCTATTTCGGTGGTGCTGGCCGAGCCGCCGAGGTCGCGCGTGCGCGGACCGTCGCGCAGCACTGCCTCGATGGCGGCCAGGATCGCGTCGTGCGCTGCACGGCCCGCGCCCTGGCCCTGCGTGAGGAAGTCCAGCATCAGCGCGCCGGACCAGATCATGGCGATGGGGTTGGCGATGTTCTGGCCGTAGATGTCGGGCGCCGAGCCGTGCACCGGCTCAAACAGCGACGGGAACTTGCGCTCGGGGTTGAGGTTGGCCGACGGCGCGAGGCCGATGGTGCCGGTGGTCGCTGGCCCGAGGTCGGAGAGGATGTCGCCGAACAGGTTGCTCGCCACCACCACGTCGAAGCGCGTGGGCTGCAGCACGAAGCGCGCCGACAGGATGTCGATGTGCTGCTTGTCGACCGTCACCTCGGGGAAGTCGCGGCCGACCGCGTCGGCGCGGCCGTCCCACCAGGGCATGCTGATCGCGATGCCGTTGCTCTTGGTGGCCACCGTCAGGTGCTTGCGCTTGCGTGCACGCGCGGTCTCGTAGGCGTAGCGCAGCACGCGGTCGGCGCCATGGCGCGAGAAGACCGATTCCTGGATCACGATCTCGCGCTCCGTGCCCTCGTACATCACGCCGCCGAGCGAGGTGTACTCGCCCTCGGTGTTCTCGCGCACCACGAGGTAGTCGATGTCGCCGGGCTTGCGGCCGGCCAGCGGGCAGGGCACGCCCTCGAACAGGCGCACCGGGCGCAGGTTGATGTACTGGTCGAACTCGCGGCGGAACTTCAGCAGCGAACCCCAGAGCGACACGTGGTCGGGCACGGTCGCGGGCCAGCCGACGGCGCCGAAGTACAGCGCGTCGACGCCCTTGAGCTGCTCCTTCCAGTCGTCCGGCATCATCTGGCCGTGCTGCGCGTAGTAGTCGCAGCTGGCCCAGTCGATGGTGCGGCAGTCGAGCTCGAAGCCGAAGCGCGCCGCGGCGGCCTGCACCACGCGCAGGCCCTCGGGCATCACTTCCTTGCCGATGCCGTCGCCGGCGATCAGCGCGATGCGGAAGGTGGGTGTCATTTCGGTCTTTCTCATGATGCGTGGACGGCCGCGCGGTCCATCTCGTCGAGCCAGCCGCGGCGCAGCTCGGGCACCGAGCGCGCCAGCAGTTCGTAGTAGGGGTGGTGCGGGCCGCGGTCGTAGTCGACGCGCGCCACCTGCGCGAGCTTGCGGCCGTGCTGCATGACGACGATCTCGTCGCACACGGCGCGCACCGTGTGCAGGTCGTGGCTGATGAAGAGATACGACACGCCCAGTTCGCGCCGCAGCTCCGCGATCAGGTCGAGCACCGCCGCGCCGACCACGGTGTCCAGCGCCGACGTGACTTCGTCGCACAGGATCAGGTCCGGGTCGGCCGCCAGCGCGCGCGCCAGGTTGACGCGCTGCTTCTGCCCGCCCGAGAGGCCACCCGGCAGGCGCCCGGCCACGGTCTGCGGCAGCTTCACCAGGTCGAGCAGCTCGCGGATGCGCCGCTGCAGCGGCTCGCCGCGCAGGCCCTTGTAGAACTGCAGCGGCCGCGCCAGGATGCGCTCGATGGTCTGCGACGGGTTCAGCGCCGTGTCGGCCATCTGGAACACGATCTGGATCTGGCGCAGCTCTTCCCGCTCGCGCTGCGCCAGCGTCGGCTTCAACGCGCGGCCGTTGAACAGCACGCTGCCTTGGCAGGGCTTCAGCAGGCCGGCGACGGCGCGTGCCAGCGTGGTCTTGCCCGAACCCGACTCGCCGATCACGCCGATCGCCTGGCCCCGGTAGAGCTTGAGATCGATGTTCTCGAGGATCAGCTTGGCCGGCCGGCCCTGCGCGTCGACAGGGCCATAGCCGGCAGAAAGCTCGCGCACCTCGAGCAGCAGTTCGGCACCGCCCGCTGTCGTGCCGGATTCGCGCGGCGCCGGGCGGGCAGCCGCCAACAGGCACTTCGTGTACTCATGGGCCGGCGTCGCAAGGATCCGCTCGGTCGCATTCACCTCCTGCATCTGGCCGTTGCGCAGCACCAGGATGTGGTCGGCCATCTGCGCCACCACCGCGAGGTCGTGGCTCACGTACACCGCCGTGGCGCGGCGCTCGCGCACCACGCGACGGAAGGCGCGCAGCACCTCGATCTGCGTCGTCACGTCGAGCGCGGTGGTCGGCTCGTCGAGGATCACGAGGTCGGGGTCGGCGATCAGCGCCATGGCCGCCATCAGCCGCTGCAGCTGGCCGCCCGACACCTGGTGCGGGTAGCGCGCGCCGATGGTCTCCGGCTCGGGCAGCGCGAGCTCGCGGAACAGCTGGATCGCCTTCGCCTCGGCCTCGGCGCGCGTGCACAGACCGTGGATGCGGCACGGCTCGACCACCTGGTCCATGATCGTGCGCGATGGATTGAAGGAAGCCGCCGCGCTCTGCGCGATGTAGGTGACCGTGCGTCCGCGCAGCGCGCGCTGCCGCGATGCATCGAGCGCCAGCACGTCGATGTCGCCGACATGCACGCTGCCCGCCGAGATGCGGCAGCCCTGGCGCGCGAAGCCCATCAGCGCGAGCGCGGTGGTGGTCTTGCCGGAGCCCGATTCGCCGATCAGCGCCAGCACCTCGCCGGGCTGCACGGAGAAGCTCAGCTTGTCGACCAGCGTGCTCGCGCCGGCCGTGATGCAGAGGTCCTGGACCTTGAGTGGGGCGCCCATCAGCGTGTTCCTCGTTCCCGGGCGGCGCGGCCCGGCAGGTTGTCGATGACGAGGTTGACCGAGATGGTCAGGCTCGCGATGGCCAGCGCCGGCACGATCACCGAGGCGCCGCCCATGGCCAGTGCGCCGATGTTCTCTCGCACCAGTGAGCCCCAGTCGGCCGCCGGCGGCTGGATGCCGAGGCCGAGGAAGCTCAGGCTCGCCAGCAGCAGCACGGTGTAGACGAAGCGCAGGCCGAGGTCGGCCAGCATCGGCCCGAGGATGTTGGGCAGGATCTCGCGCAGCATGACGTAGAGCGTGCCCTCGCCGCGCGTGCGCGCCACGGTCACGTAGTCGAGCGCGTTGATGTTGACGGCCAGCGAGCGTGCGATGCGATAGGCGCCCGGCACGTAGATGATGGCCGCCGTCACGACCAGCATCGGCACCGAGGAGCCGAAGCCCGCCACCATGATGAGCGCGAACATCTTGCTCGGTATCGCGGTCAGCGTGTCGAGGCAGCGGCTCAGCAGCGTGTCGGTCCAGCGCCCGCTGGCCGCGGCCAGCAGCGCCAGCGTGGTGCCGGTGCCGCTGGCCAGCAGCGTGGCGAGCAGCGCGACGCCGACCGTGTAGCGTGCGCCTTCGACGATCAGCGCCAGCATGTCGCGCCCGAGGTAGTCGGTGCCCAGCCAGTGCGCCGCGCTCATGGGCGCGAAGACGCTGTTGCCGCCCATGGCGCCCGAGGAGTGCGACAGCAGCCAGGGCCCGAGCGCGGCCGCGACCAGCCAGAACAGCAGCACCGCGAGGCCCAGCAGGCCGGAGACGCCGAAGCCGCGAAGCCAGCGCAGCGGATGCCGACCGCGTTGCTCGCTCGGCGCTGCGACGGCAGCGGCCGTGGCGCCGAGGGCCGATGAGGAGGTGGATGTTTCCATAGGGCTCGCCTCAGCGGTGGCGCAGTCGGGGGTTGGCGACGATGCCGCAGATGTCGGCTGCCGTCACGAGGATCAGGTAGCCGGCGCAGAAGATCATGGCGCAGGTCTGCACCAGCGGCATGTCGCGCTGCGAGACGCCGTCGACCATCAGCTTGGCGATGCCGGGATAGTTGAAGATCGTCTCGACGATGATCACGCCGCCCAGGAGGTACGACAGGCTCAGCGCCACCGCATTCGCGATCGGGCCGACCGCGTTGGGCAGCGCATGCGCCAGCACCATGCGCATCGGCGATGCACCCTTGAGCCGCACCATCTCGATGTAGGGCGCCTCGAGCTGGTCGATCACCGCGGCGCGCGTCATGCGCATCATCTGCGCGACGATCACGCAGCACAGCACCAGCACCGGCATCGCGAAGGCGCGCAGCAGCTGGCCGACCGACTCGATCTCGTTCACGAAGGAGAGCGCCGGCAGCCAGCGCAGCTTGACCGCGAACACCAGCACCGCGAGCGTCGCGACCAGGAACTCCGGCACCGACACCACCGCCACCGCCGACGTGGACGCCGCGCGGTCGAACCAGGAGCCGCGCCACACGGCCGAGGCGATGCCCAGCGCCAGCGCGATCGGCACCGAGAACAGGGCCGTCACGGCGGCAAGCAGCAGCGAGTTGGGCAGGCGGCTTGCCACCAGTTCCGACACCGGCATCTGCGTGGTGGCCGAGCGGCCGAGGTCGCCCTTGGCCATGCCGAGCAGCCATTGCGCGTAGCGCCGCGGCGCCGGCACGTCCAGCCCCATCTGCGTGCGCAGCGCGGCCAGCGCCTCGGGCGTGGCTTCCTGGCCGAGCTGCTCCTGGGCTGCATCGCCCGGCAGCACGGCGGTGATCGAGAACACGATCACCGACACCGCCAGCAGCGACAGCAGCGCCAGCGCGATGCGCTGGACGAGGAGCTTGAGGATCACGTGGTTCATGAAGAATGTTCCGGCGCGCGGATCAGGCTTCCAGCCACACGTTCTCGGCGAAGTTGTAGCCCATCAGGCCGCCGAGCGGAATCGGCGACAGGCCCTTGAGCTTGGCGCTGTGGCCGTCGATGCTGGCAAGGAACAGCGGGATGCCGATGCCGGCGTCCTGGTGGATCATGGTCTGCATGTCGGCGTACATCTGCTTGCGCTTGGCCAGGTCGGTCTCGGCGCGCGAGGCCAGCAGCAGCTGGTCGAACTTCTCGCTCTTCCAGCGCGACTCGTTCCACGCCGCACCCGACTGGAAGAACTGCGTCAGCAGCACGTCGGCGCTCGGGCGCGGGTTGACGTTGCCGAAGCCCACCGGGCTGTTGAGCCAGTGGTTCGACCAGTAGCCGTCGGCCGGCATGCGCTTGATGTCGATCTCCAGGCCCGCGCGCTGCGCGGTCTGCTGCAGCATCAGCGCCATCTCCACCGAGTAGAGCGCCGCCGGCGAAGCCACCATCGGCACCTTGCCGGTGACGCCGGACTTCTGCAGGTGGAACTTGGCCTTGTCGAGGTCGAACGGGCGCTGCGGCAGGCCCGCGAAGTGGAAGCGGTTGGTCGGGTCGATCGGCTGGTCGTTGCCGATCACCGCGTAGTCGAGCGCGATGGTCTTCTTCATCTGCTCGCGGTCGAACATGTGCTTCATCGCGAGCACGAAATCCGGGTTGGCGCCGGGGCCCGTGTCCTTGCGCATGATGAGGTCGGAGTACTGGCCCGACTGGGTGAGGAAGATGCCGTACCCGGGCGTGCCCTTCACGCGCTCCACCGAGCGGGGGTTGACCGAGCCCACGAGGTCCATGCCGCCGGACAGCAGCGCGTTGACGCGCGCGCTCTCGTCGCCGATGCCCACGAACTCGATCTCGTCGAGGTAGGGCTTGCCGGGCTTCCAGTAGGCGTCGTTGCGCACCATCAGCGAGCGCACGCCGGGCTTGAATTCCTTGAGCTTGTACGGGCCGGTGCCGATGCCGGCGTTGAAGTCGGTGGTGCCTTCCTTGACGATCTGGAAGTGGAAGGTGCCCAGGATCACCGGCAGGTCGGCGTTCGGCGCGCTGAGCACCATCGTCACCTCGTTCGGGCCGCTGGCCTTGACGCTCTCGATCTGGTCGGCGAGCACCTTGGCCTTGGAGGCGGTGGCGGGGTCCTTGTGGCGCATGACCGAGAACACGACGTCGGCGGGCGAAAGGGCCTTGCCGTCGTGGAAGCTCACGCCCTTGCGCAGCGTGAAGACCCAGGTCTTCGCGTCCTTGGTGGTGAACGATTCGGCCAGCGCGGGCTGCGGCGCGAGGCTGCCGTCGAGCGAGGTGAGGCCGTTGTAGACCATGTTGCAGCGCGAGTAGTCGGTCTGGTTCGACTGCTTGGCCGGGTCGAGCGTGTCGGTCGCCGCGGCGGTGGCGCCGGCCACCCGGAGGCGGCCGCCCTTCCTGGGCGTCTGCGCATGGGCGGACATCGCCGCGCCCGCGATGCCGCCGGCCAGCGTGGCCTGCATGCCGCCGGCCATCAGCATCGAAAGGATGTCGCGCCGCGTGGCGCCGCGCTTGAGCGACTCCATCATGCGCAGGCTTTCGCCGGGACCGACGAGTCTGTCGAAACGCTTGTTGCTGCTGTCGCTCATGATGAAATGCTCCTGGGGCCGTGGGTTGGAAAAAAATCGAACGCGTGTCGCGGGACTGCGGGCCCTCAGGCCAGCCTGTCCTTGAGCCGGTAATAAAAGCCCACCGCCGGCAAGAACCACGGCGGGCCGAAGTGGCCGGGAATGGCGGGCCAGTCGCGGCCCTGCCAGGGGTTGGCGGCCGCGTCGCCGTTCATCACGGCGGCCATGCGTTCGCCCATGTGGACCGACATCTGCGTGCCGTGTCCGCTGTAGCCCATCGCGTAGTAGAGGCCGTCGCGCTCGCCGGCGTGCGGCAGTCGGTCCTGCGTCATGTCGACCAGTCCGCCCCAGCAATAGTCGAGCCGCACCGCGCCGAGCTGCGGAAAGGTCTCGGCCAGCCCCGCGCGCAGGATGTCGCCGCTCGCCGCATCCGACTGCGGGCTGGAAATCGCGAAGCGCGCGCGTCCGCCGAACACCAGCCGGTGGTCGGCCGTGAGCCTGAAGTAGTGATGGATGTTCGCGATGGTCGTATAGGTGCGCCGGGCCGCGAGCAGCGCCTGCGCGCGCTCCGCGCCGAGCGGTTCGGTGACCACGATGAAGCTGCCGATCGGCACGATGCGCCGGCGCAGCCAGCCGAAGCTGCCGTAGCCGCCATGGCGCGTCGCGCCCGTGGCCAGCAGCACCTGCTGCGCCGTGACCACGCCGCGCGCGGTGTGCAGCCGATGCGCATGGCCCTGGCCCAGGCGTTCGATGCGCCGCACTTCCGTGCCGGTGTGGATCGCGGCGCCGTTGCGCTGCGCGGCCGCCGCCAGCCCGTGCGCGAAGCGGCCCATGTGCATCTGGGCGCTGCGCTTGTAGAGCAGGCCGCCGTGGAAGCGCTCGCTCTGCACCTCGGCGCGCACGCGCGATGCATCGAGGATCTCGACGTCGCTGTCCACGCCGTCGTCGACCAGGCGTTGCGCGCTGCGTTCGAGCGCGGCCATCTGGTTGGCCCGCGTGGCGAGCTTGAGCTTGCCGTGGCGCATGAAGTCGCAGTCGATGGCCTCGTCGCGCACCAGCCGCGCCACCGTGTCGACCGCGTCGTCGTAGGCGTTGTACCAGCCGCGTGCCCGCTCGACGCCGACCTTGGCCGCCACATCGGCATAGTCGACGGCCAGCCCGTTGTTGACGTGCCCGCCGTTGCGCCCCGAGGCTTCGGCCGCCACGCGCGGGCCGGCTTCCAGCACCGCGACCCGGGCACCGCGTTTGGCCATCGTCAGCGCGGCCGAAAGGCCGGTGAAGCCGCCGCCCACGATCGCGACGTCGACCTGCGCTGGCAGCTCCTGCGGCGCGGCCAGAAACGCGGGGGCCGAATCGGTCCAGTAGGAGTCGAGCTTCATGGCATCCGGCCCACGCAGGAGCGAGCCGGCATGCCGTGGCGATCGGGGGCGATTTGCCTGGGGCGGGGGCTCATGGTTTCAAGTTCCTTGGACGACAAATGCGACAAGCTCATGACGAAGTGATTGCAGCACGCAGCCGTGCCGCAGGTATTGGGAAATACGGCATCTGGCGCATGAAAGCTGCGGTTTGGAGGGGGTGTGGCGGCATGCCATGCGGTCTGCCCCTGGCGCGTGCGGCCATGCACCTCGGTGCGTCGCGGCGAAGTCGATCGGCACGCTTTTGAAGCGCAGGCCTGCATCGGGGACGAGGCGTCCGCCGATGAACTGCCCCGAGGGCACCTGGATCTTGAGCGGGTCGAAGACTTGCATGCGAGGAATGGAGAGAGGCCGCGATGGCACCGGAGGAAGGACGGACGATGCTAGGCAGGTTGGCACGGCATTTGTGTGCGTAAGCGAACCCGTGGCGGCAGCGAATTGCAAAACCCGGGCCCCTGGCAGGCGAAGCTTGCGAGTTGCGCCGGCACGCGATTTCGGTCTGGCATCGGGTGCCGATGTCGTCCAAGATGCAAGGGACATCCCCTTCGCCACAGAGACTTTCCAATGCCCGATCAGACCCCGAATGCACCCGACGACGGCGTGGTGCTCCGACCGATGACGTCCGCCGACCTGCCGTCCACGCATGCGCTGTCGGCCCAGTTGCGCTGGCCGCACCGGCTGGCCGACTGGGCGCAGGTGTTCGCGCATGCCGAGGGCGTCGTGGCCGAGCGCGACGGCGAGATCGTCGCCACTGCCCAGCGCTGGCACTGGGGCGAGCGCCACGCCACCATCGGCCTCGTGATCGTGACGCCGGCCTGCCAGGGCCGGCGCATCGGGCACAGGCTGATGAGCGCGATGCTCGAAGGCCTGGAGGAGCACACGGTGCTGCTCCAGGCCACCGCCGAAGGGCGCGGCCTGTACGAGCGGCTGGGTTTCGTGCGCACGGGCGAACTGAGGCAGCACCAGGGCATCGCGCAGCCGGCGCCGCTGGTTGCGCTGCAGCCGGGCTGGCGCCTGCGGCCCGCCGGCCAGAACGAGGCGGCCACCCTGCAGGCGCTCGACGCTGCGGCGCGCGGCATGCCGCGCGATGCGCTGATCGCCGATCTGCTGGCCAACGCCGATGCCTGCGTGGTGCTCGACCACGACAACGAAGCGCGCGGCTTCGCGATGCTGCGGCGCTTCGGGCGCGGGCATGTCATCGGGCCTGTGGTTGCGCCCGACCTCGACGGCGCGAAGGCGCTGATCGCACATCTCGCCAGCGTCAACGCGGGGCACTTCACGCGCATCGACATCGACTTCGACAGTGGGCTGGCCGAATGTCTGGAGAGCATCGGGCTGCTGCGCGTTGATGCGCCTACGACGATGGTGCGTGGTGTGCCGCTGGTTACGCCGGCTGGCGGGCCTTCGCTCTTTGCTGTTGTTACCCAGGCTGTTGGGTGAAGGCTTGCTTGTTGGCGGGGCGATCACGCCGACGGGGTACCTTGCTCCGCGAATGTCCCCCGGCCTGCGGCCTCCTCCTTTATTTCGCTGCGCAAGGCACCCCATCACAGGGCGTCGGGTGCTCCCCGCAGCGAAATAAAGGAGGAGCGAAGCGGGGGACATTCGCGGAGGGGAGTACCCGGCGGCCTGTGCACGCACCCCGAACAACAGCGCCCCAGAACGCACCCACAAACAAAACCCATGACCACCACCACCTTCCTCTACAAATCCGACCCCGTGCGAGGCCGCCTGTGGGCCGAAGTGTTCCGCCGCCGCGCACCCGACATCGACTTCCGCATCTGGCCCGACATCGGCGATCCCGCGCAGGTACGCTTTCTCGCCGCCTGGGAGCCGCCGGACGATCTGGCGGCGCGCTTTCCGAATCTCGAAGTGCTGTTCTCCTCGGGCGCGGGCGTCGACCAGTTCGACTTCGCCGCGCTGCCGCCCGCGCTGCCCGTGGTGCGCATGGTGGAGCCCGGCATCGTGGGCGGCATGGTCGAGTACGTGACGCATGCGGTGCTCGGCCTGCATCGCGACATGCCGCAATACAGGCGCCAGCAGCAGGAGGGACAGTGGAAGCCGCTGCCGGTGCGGCCCGCGGGTGAACGGCGCGTCGGCGTGCTCGGGCTCGGCTCGCTCGGGCAGGCCGTGCTGGCGCAACTCGTCGGCATGGGTTTCGATTGCGCGGGATGGAGCCGCTCGCGGCACACGGTCGACGGCGTGCAATGCCATGCCGGTGCCGACGAGCTGCCGGCCTTTCTTGCACGCACCGACATCCTCGTGTGCCTGCTGCCGCTGACCGATTCGACGCGCGGCTTCCTCGACGCGCGGCTGTTCTCGATGTTGCCCGTGGGTGCTGGGCTGGTGCACGTGGGCCGCGGCCCGCAGCTCGTCGATACCGACCTGCTCGCCGCGCTCGCCAGCGGCCAGGTCGGCGATGCCGTGCTCGACGTGACCGACCCCGAACCGCTGCCGCCGGCGCATGCGTTCTGGCGCCATCCGCATGTGCAGCTCACACCGCACATCGCGAGCATGACGCAGCCGCTCAGTGCCGCCGAAGCGGTGCTCGACAACGTGCAGCGCTTCGCCGCGGGCGAGCCCATGGTCGGCCTCGTCGATCGCCTGAAGGGGTACTGAGCGCGAGTTGCCGGAGGCAGGCCGCATGACCCGCCGCACGATCTGCTGTCGCGGCACCCACAACGGCAGCGTGCTTCGTGCAGAGGCCTCAAAGCAGCACCAAGCCGAGGGTTGCGCATCCTAAGCTGAGGCCATCGAAAGCTTCCTTCGCCACCAGCTTCCTCCGGACACAGCCCATGACGCATCCCACCGCATTGCCTCACCAAGCCGCGCTCGACGCGATCGACCGCGCGCACTTGATCCACCCCGTCTCGCCCTGGCGCGTGCACGAGCAGCGCGGCCCCACCGTGCTGGCCTCGGGCCGCGGCGCCTGGCTGACCGACAGCAACGGCCACGAGCTGCTCGACGCCTTCGCCGGCCTGTGGTGCGTGAACGTGGGCTACGGGCAGGAGAGCGTGGTGCAGGCCGCGGCCGAACAGATGCGCCGGCTGCCCTACGCGACCGGCTATTTCCACTTCAGCAGCGAGCCGGCCATCCGCCTTGCCGAAAAGCTGGTGCAGATCACGCCCGCATCGCTGACCCGCGTGTACCTCACGCTGGGTGGCTCGGAGGCGGTCGATGCCGCCGTGCGCTTCATCGTGCAGCACTACAACGCGACCGGCCGGCCGTCGAAGAAGCACTTCATCGCGCTGGAGCGCGGCTACCACGGCTCGTCGTCCACCGGCGCGGGCCTGACCGCGCTGCCGGCCTTCCACCGCGGCTTCGACCTGCCGCTGCCAACGCAGCACTACATTCCTTCGCCGAATCCGTACCGCCAGCCGGACGGGACCGACGCGCAAACACTGATCGCCGCATCGGTCGCGTCGCTGCGCGCCAAGGTGGCCGAGCTGGGCGCGGACAACGTGGCCGCATTCTTCTGCGAGCCGATCCAGGGCTCGGGCGGCGTCATCGTGCCGCCCAAGGGCTGGCTCAAGGCCATGCGCGAGGCTGCGCGCGAGCTCGACATCCTCTTCGTGGTGGACGAGGTCATCACCGGCTTCGGCCGCACCGGCCCGATGTTCGCCTGCGAGGCCGAAGGCGTGGAACCCGACCTCATGACCATGGCCAAGGGCCTGACCGCCGGCTACGTGCCGATGGGCGCCACGATGATGTCGGAGAAGGTCTATGCCGGCATCGCCGACGGCGTGCCCGAAGGCGCCCTCGTCGGACACGGCGCGACGTATTCGGCGCACCCGGTCAGTGCGGCGGTCGCGCTCGAGGTGCTGCGGCTCTACGAAGAGGGCGGCGTGCTCGCCAACGGCCAGCGCGGTGCGGCGCACTTTGCGGCCGGGCTCGACGCGCTGCGTGCCCATCCGCTGGTGGGCGACGCCCGCCACCGCGGCCTGCTGGGCGCGCTGGATCTGGTGAGCGACAAGGCGAGCAAGCGCGGCTTCGACGCATCGCTTGGACTGCCCGAGCGCATCTTCGCCGCCGCCTACCGCAACGGCCTGGTATTCCGCGCCTTCGGCGACCACGTCCTCGGCTTTGCGCCCGCGCTCACCTTCACCGAGGACGAGTTCGCGCAGCTGTTCGCACGGCTGAAGAAGACGCTCGACGAAGTGCTCGACGCGCCCGACGTTCGCGCCGCGCTGGCGGCCTGAACAAGCCGGCGCACAAAAGCTCCGCAAGACCCGGCGGCGACGCAGAATCGGACCTTCCTTCTCTCCAGGCACCGCGATGTCAGAAGCTTTCAAGATCGACCGACTCGACCTGCGCATCCTCGCCCAACTGCAGAAGAACGGGCGCATGACCAACGTCGACCTGGCGGATGCGGTCGGGTTGTCGCCCAGCCCCTGCCTGATCCGCGTGAAGCGGCTGGAGCAGGCCGGCTATATCGCGGGCTATGGCGCGCACCTGCGGCTCGAAAAGCTCGGCGACACGCTGACCGTGTTCACCGAGGTCACGCTGTCGGACCACCACCGCGAGGACTTCGTGCGCTTCGAGGCCGCGATCCGCGAGGTCGACGAGGTGCTCGAATGCCACCTCGTCAGCGGCGGCTACGACTACCTGCTGCGCTTCCTCACGCGCGGCGTGAACCACTACCAGGAAGTGATCGAGGGGCTGCTCGAACGCAACATCGGCATCGCGAAGTACTTCAGCTACATCGTCATCAAGTCGCCGTTCATCAAGACGCACTGTCCGATCGAACGGCTTTTTCCTCACGAGCGCTGACCGGCGCCTTCATCCGTCCATGCCCGAAACCCGCCCTCCCTCTCCTTTGCCCACCCGCTTCGTGCGGCTCGCGGAGACCGACCGGCCCGCGTTGACCCTGTACATCGACGGCGAAGCCCGCACCGCGCTGGCCGGCGACACCCTGCTGGTGGCGCTGCTGAGCAGCGGACGGCGCGTGCGCGACAGCGAGTTCGGCGACGGGCCGCGCGCCGGCTTCTGCCTGATGGGCGCCTGCCAGGATTGCTGGGTGTGGACGCCGGCGGGCGAGCGGCTGCGCGCCTGCTCGACGCCCGTCGAGGCGGGGATGTCGGTGCTCACGCGGCCGCCCGCGGCCCATTGGGCCGCCACGCCCGACCTGCAGCAGCTGCTGGCGCGCGGCGCCGCGGCGGCCGTGCGGTGAGCGCGATGCCTCCGACTTCGCCTTCGCCGCGCATCGTCGTGGTCGGCACCGGCCCCGCGGGCGTGCGCGCCGCGCAGGCGCTGGTGCGCGCCGGCGTGCGGCCCGTGGTGGTGGACGAAGGCCGGCGCGACGGCGGACAGATCTACCGCCGCCAGCCCGAAGGCTTCAAGCGGCCCTATGCCAAGCTCTACGGCACCGAAGCCGCGAAGGCACAGGCGCTGCACCACGACTTCGACGCGCTGCGCGCCCACATCGACTACCGCGGCGAGACGCTGGCCTGGAATGTGAGCGAGGGCGCGCTGCACGTCGTGCATGCCGGCGAGCCGCACGAACTGCCATTCGATGCCTTGCTGGTCTGCAGCGGCGCGACCGACCGCCTGATGCCAGTGGCGGGCTGGCACCGCGCCGGCTGCTACAGCCTGGGCGCCTCGCAGATCGCGCTGAAGGCGCAGGCCTGCGCCATCGGTTCGCGCGTGGTCTTCATGGGCAGCGGTCCGCTGCTGTATCTCGTGGCCTCGCAGTACGTGCAGGCCGGCGCGCAGGTGGCGGCGGTGCTCGACACCGCGCCGGCCACCAAGTCCTGGAGTGCCGTGCGCGGGCTGCTCGCGCGGCCACGGCTGGCGCTGCGCGGACTCGCGCTGATCCGCGGGCTGCGCAGTGCGGGCGTGCCGGTGCTGCAAGGCGTGGTGCCGCTCGCCATCGATGGCGACGACAGCCTCGGCGTGCAGGCCGTCGCCGTGCGCGATGCCCAGGGGCGCGAGCAGCGCTTCGCGTGCGATGCCGTCGGCCTTGGCTGGCACCTGCGCGCCGAGACGCAGTTGGCCGATCTCGCGCGCTGCGAGTTCGACTTCGAACCCGTGAGCCGACAGTGGCTGCCGCGCATCGATGCCGACGGCCGCAGCAGCACGCGCGACGTGTACCTGGCCGGCGATGGCGTCCGCATCCTCGGTGCCGACGGCGCCGAGGCCGCCGGCCGGCTGGCCGCGCTCGCGGCGCTGGCCGACCTCGGCCATGCGCAGGGCCGCGCGCTCTACGACGCGGAGTCCGCCGCGCTGCGCCGCACGCTGGCGCAGATGAACCGCTTCCGCGAAGGCCTCGCGCGCGCCTTTCCGTGGCCGTATGCACAGGCCGCGGCACTGCCCGACGAGGCGGTCGTGTGCCGCTGCGAAGCCGTGACGGCGGGCGAACTGCGCCGCTGCGTCAACGAGATGGACAGCCACGAAGTCAATCGCGCCAAGGCCTTCAGCCGCGTCGGCATGGGGCGCTGCCAGGGCCGTTTCTGCGGCCATGCGTCGGCGGAGATCGTGGCGCAGGCCAGCGGCGTGCCGGTGCAACTGGTGGGGCGCCTGCGTTCGCAGGCGCCGGTCAAGCCACTGATGATGAATACGCGTGAGGTGAGTCCATGAGCGAAACCACCGACACCGACGTGCTGGTGCTCGGCGGGGGCCTGATGGGCACCACCGCCGCCTTCTTCCTGCGCCGCCAGCACGGCCTGTCGGTCACGCTGCTCGAGCGCGAACTGGTGGGCCGCCAGGCCAGCGGCACCAACTTCGGCAACGTGCGCCGCCAGGGCCGGGTGCTCGCGCAGATGCCGCTGGCCAACCGCGCGCGCGCCGTCTGGGGCCGCGTGAACGAACTGCTCGGCGAAGACCTGGAGTTCGTGCCCTATGGCCACCTGCGCGTCTGCTACACCGAGCAGCAGGCCGCGGTGCTCGAGCAGCACGCGAGAGACGTGAAGCCGCTCGGCCTCGACCTGGAGCTCTTCAGCGCCGCGCAGCTGCGCGAGCGCTGGGGCATCTTCGCGCCCGAGGTGGTGAGCGGTTCGCTGTCGCCGAACGACGGCCATGCCAACCCGCGCCTGGCCGGACCAGCCTTCGCACGGGCGGCGCGGCGCGCGGGCGCGAACATCGTCGAGCATGCCGAGGTGATGAAGGTGGAGCGTGACGGCGGGGGCTTCGCGGCGCACACCGCGGACGGCCGGCGCTTTCGCGCGCCGCAGCTGCTGGTGGCCTGCGGCGCCTGGTCGAATCGCATGGCCGAGCAGTTCGGCGAGCCCGTGCCGATGGAGGCGCGCGGACCGCAGATGGGCGTGACCGAACCTCTGCCCTATGCGATAGGTCCGTCGATCGGTGTCTCCTCGCCGATCGAGCAGGAGGGGCTGTACTTCCGCCAGATCTCGCGCGGCAACATCGTCTTCGGCGGCGGCTTCAAGGGGCCGGCGCACGCGGACCGTATCCGCGCCTACGTCAAGCCCGACAACGTGCTGCGCCAGATGCGCGAGCTGCGCCGCGTGGTGCCGGCGTTCGAACACGTGCAGCTGATCCGCGTGTGGAGCGGCATCGAAGGCTACATCGCCGACTGGCAGCCGGTGATGGGACCCAGCGCCCGTGTGCCCGGCCTGCACTACGCCTTCGGCTTCTGCGGCGAGGGCTTCGCGATCAGCCCCGGCGTGGGCGAGACCATGGCCGAGCTGATTGCCACCGGCCGCACGTCGACGCCGATCGAGAGCTTCTCCATCGGGCGCTTCGCGGCGGCTTCGCAGAAGCGGGCAGCTTGAAAGAAGCGATCGCCGGCATGACCGGCGATCGCGCCCGACTCAGAGGCCGACCAGCGCCGGCAGGCCGCCGATGTCGGAGATCTCGGTCGTGCCGTAGTCTGGAACGCCGGGCTCGTGCTTGCGATTGACGAAGGCCTTGTCCTTGATGCCCACGTCGCGCGCCGACATGTGGTCATAGCGCATCGACGAGGACACATGCAGGAAGTCTTCCGGCTTCGCGTTCAAGGAATCGATCATGTATTCGAAGGCGCGCAGGCGGGGCTTGTAGGCCTTGGCCTGCTGCGCCGTATAGACCCGGTGGAAGGGCACGCCGAGCAGCTTCACGTTGTGCACCAGCTGCGCGTCCATGGCGTTCGAGATGATGACCAGTGGGATCTTGCCGGCGATCTTGGCCAGGCCCGCCGTCACGTCGGGGTGCGGGCCCCAGGTGGGCACGGCGTTGTAGATTTCCGAGACGTCGGCCTCGCGGAACGGCACGCCCCAGCGGTTGCAGGTGCGCAGGACCGAGTTGTAGACGACGTCGTAGTAGGGCTGCCAGTCGCCCAGCACTTCGTCGAGCCGGTAAGCGGCGAAGTCCTGGCAGAACTGCTCGATGTTTTCCGGGCTGACGCGGTCGGCGAAGAGCCTGCGCGCCATCGGTGCCATCTGGAAGTTGGTGAGAGTGCCGTAGCAATCGAAGCTGATGTACTTGGGCCGGAAGACAGTGGTCATGGAAGCTCCTTGTGAATATTCGAATCGCGATATGGGAATGGATCGATGGCAGGCAGGGCGCCCCTGGGCGGCCATCGCGACGAAGGCGTTGCGATGGCGATGCCCGCCGTGCTCAGCGCCCCGCCTCTACGGCGTCGGCCAGTTCGGCCAGCGTATGGAAGTGATGGTCGGGCACGGTGTGCTTCGACTCGATGGTGCCGCCGGAGCCCTTCTGCGCATGGCGGCGCTCGATCCAGCACGTGGCGATGCCGAGCTGCTTCGCGATGCCGATGTCGTGGTACTGGCTTTGCGCCACGTGCAGGTTGTCGGCCTGCTTGAACCCCCACGCGCCTTCGAAGCGGCCGCGGGCGTAGGCGAAGTAGCGCGCGTCGGGCTTCTCGCACAGTGCGTCGTCGCAGCTCAGCAGCATGTCGAAGGGCGAGCCCAGGGTCTTGTCGAAATGCGCCAGCGCCCAGGCCTGCGCGTTGGTCATCGTCACCAGCTTGAAGTGCTTGCCGAGCCGCTTCAGCGCTTCCACCGAATCGGGGAACGCCGGCCATTGCGTCACCGAGTCGCGCAGGCCTTGAGCGATGGCCTCCGTGTCGGGCAGGCCCAGCGCGGGGGCGACGGCGTGCCAGCAGCGCTCGAGGTCGTCGGGGTACCAGCCCGCGTTGCCGTCGGCGCGGGCTCGCCGGTAGGCGGCGAGGAAGTCGTCATCGCTCACGTCGGCATCGGGCGCCGCGCTGCGCAGGTAGGCGAGCATGCCGCCCTCGAAGTCGATCAGCGTGCCGACGACATCGAAGGTGAGGACCTTGAAATCTTGCAGGGACATGGAAAAGCTCCGGGGATGAAGGGGGTTCATCGAGCATAGGAGCGCTCCCTGCTTGCGCAGGCCCGAACTGGGGCTGCGCTACGGCACAGGATGTCGTTGTCGGCGCCGGGCCGGCATCTTCTTGCGCGGAGCGCCTCGGTTCTCGCCGGCGCGCTCCTCGCGATTCAGCTGAAGAAGCTGCCTCAACCCGCCAAGCCCACGAACACGTTCTGCACGTCGTCGTTCGCATCGATGGCCGCCAGGAAGGTTTCGACTTCTTCCAGGTCTTCCGCGCTCAGGCTCGCCGGATCGACCGGGTTCTTCGGCTTGTAGCCCAGCTTGGCCGACAGCACGGTGAAGCCCTGGGCTGGCAATGCGCGGCTCACGAGGTCGAGGTCGGTGGGGTCGGTCAGGAAGACCGCCGCATGGCCTTCGCCGGCCGGCTCGAAGTCTTGTGCGCCGGCTTCGATGGCGGCCACTTCGGGGTCGGCGTCGGGCTTGGCGGGTTCGGCTTCGATCATGCCGACGTGGTCGAAGTCCCACGAAACGGAGCCCGAGGTGCCCAGCTGGCCCTTGCGGAACAGCACGCGCATTTCAGGCGCGGTGCGGTTCACGTTGTCGGTCAGGCACTCGACCATCACCGGCACGCGGTGCGGCGCAAAGCCTTCGTAGATCACGTGCTCGAAATGCACCGCCTCGCCCGTGAGCCCCGCGCCTTTCTTGATGGCGCGGTCGAGCGTTTCCTTGGGCATCGAGACCTTGCGGGCCTGCTCCACCACCAGCCGCAGGCGCGCGTTGGAGGTCGGGTCGGCGCCGCTGCGCGCGGCCACCAAGATTTCCTTGACGAGCTTGCTGAACAGCCGGCCCTTGGCATTGGCCGCCAGGTCCTTGTGTTTTGCTTTCCATTGGGCGCCCATGTCTGATTCCTCGAATGTGTGTTGCGGCCTTGTCTGGCTCTTTCGTAGAAAGAAGGGCTGGACGACCGGATTGGGGCGACTACTGTAGCCTTCTTCCCATGACCGCTCCACGAGCCACACCGTACTCCACGCCGTTCGAGTCAGGCAACGGCAACCAGACCACCACCTGGGCCGAATGCACCGCCTTCTACCAGCGGCTGGCCGAACACTTTCCGGGCGTTCTGCACTGGGGCGAGATCGGCGTGTCGGACACCGGCGTTCCCCTTCACGCCGGCGTGGTCACTGCGGACGGCGTGTTCGACCGCGAGACGCTCAAGCAGCAGCGCCGCCCGGTGTTCTTCAACAACAATGGCATCCACCCCGGCGAGCCCGAGGGCATCGACGCCTGCATGGCGCTGGTGCGCGATTTCTGCACGCAGCCGGCCCGGCTGGCGGCACTGGGCGATACGGTGTTCCTGTTCATCCCGGTCTACAACGTGGACGGCTGCATCGACCGCCAGGACACCTCGCGCGTGAACCAGCTCGGCCCCGAGTCGTTCGGTTTCCGTGGCAACGGCCGGCACCTCGACCTGAACCGCGACTTCATCAAGTGCGACAGCCTCGCCGCGCAGGTGTTCAACAAGTTCTTCACCGCGTGGGACCCGTACGTGATGGTCGACACCCACACTTCCAACGGCGCGGACTACAGCTACACCATGACGCTGATCCCGACCCAGCCCGACAAGCTGGGCGGTGGGCTGGGAGAGTTCCTGCGCGAGAGCATGCTGCCGGCGATCTACGGCGGCATGGACCGGCGCGGCTGGCCCACCTGCCCGTACGTGAACCTGCTGGCCGAGACGCCGGACGAGGGCATCGAAGATTTCCTCGACCTGCCGCGCTTTTCCACCGGCTATGCCGCGCTGCACCACTCCATCGGCTTCATGCCCGAGACCCACATGCTCAAGCCCTTTGCCGACCGCGTGGCTGCCATGCGGACGCTGGTCGAGGTGGTGCTGGAGTTCACCGTGGCGCATGCGGCGCGCATCCAGGAACTGCGCAGCGAAGCCAGGGCCGCTGCCGCGCGGCAGGCACGCTGGCCGCTGACATGGCGCAACGACCGCAACCGGCCGGCGAGCCTGCGCTTCAAGGGCTACCGCGCGGTTCGCACGCCCAGCCGGCTGGGTACTTATGAGCGCCTGGCCTACGACCGCGGCCAGCCTTGGGAGAAGGATATCGTGCACTTCGACCGCTGCGTCGAAGCCGCGTCCGTCGCCGCGCCCAAGGCCTATCTCGTGCCCCAGGCTTGGCGCGAAGTGATCGAGCGGTTGGCGTGGAATGGCGTCGAACTGCAGCGTCTCGAGGCGGACCGGCTGTTCGATGCGGCGCGCGTGTATCGCATCCGGAGCGTCGCCTCCCGCGCGAACGCCTACGAAGGGCACATGTTCCATGACGAGGTGGTGCTCGCCGTGCACACCGAGCCCTTTCAGGCGCGCGCGGGCGACGTGTGGGTGCCGCTGGACCAGGCCAATGCCCGCTACATGGTCGAGACACTGGAGCCCGAAGCCCACGACAGCTTCTTCCGCTGGGGCTTCTTCAACAGCGTGCTGGAGAAGAGGGAGGCGTTCTCGGCCTACGTCTTCGAGGACACCGCGCTTCGGATGCTGGAGGACGAACCCGAGTTGAAGCGCCAGTTCGAGCAATGGAAGGCGGACAACCCCGAACGGCTGTCCGATCCGCAGGCGGTGCTCGGCTTCATCTACGCCCACGGCCAGCGTCATGCCGAGCCGCAGTGGCGGCGCTATCCGGTGGTTGCGCTGATGTAGCTCGCGACGCGAACGGCAGTTTTTCTCGAGCGTTCGGGTACCGTGGGCGCCCCTTGCCGCAGCCGACCCCGCCCGAGCCCGATTCCCCGCACGGCATCCGCCTCGAAGCGGTGACGCTGGTGCGCGGCAGCCAGCATGTCTTCGAGGGGCTGACGCTTCACCTGCAGGAAACGCGCATCGGCCTGGTCGGCGACAACGGGGCGGGCAAGAGCAGCCTGTTCCGCCTGATCAGCGGGCTCGACCAGCCGCAGCAGGGCCGCGTGGTCGTGCATGGCTGCGACACCCAGGCCGAGCGCAGGCAGCTGTCGAAGCATGTGGCTGATGTTCCAGAACCCCGACGACCAGATCATCTTTCCGACCGTGGCCGAGGAGCTGGCCTTCAGCCTCACCGCGCGCGGTGAAACGCGGCAGGCCGCGCGGCAGCAGGCGCGCGACCTTCTCGCGCAGCGCGGGCCCTTCGCCAGCCTCGACCTGCTGAGCCAGGCGCGGCTGGCCGCGCAGCTCGACGCCACCGATCAAGCTCGCGCTGCTGTCGGTGTGCGGCACGCTGCTGGTGCTGGTCGAACAGCCGGTGCACCTGGCCGTCGCCTGTGCGGTGGTGCTGCTGATCTTCGCCTCGCTCGGGCCCCCGGCGTGGCGCCGCGTGCGCATGCTGCTCGGCGTGGCGATCGCCGGCGGGTTGATCGTCGGCTTCCACTGGGCGATGGGCACGACCCCGCTCGGCGTGGCCAGCGCGCTGCGCCTTGCCAGTGCGGCCACGCTCGCGCTGACCACGCGCTTCGAAGACCTGCTCGCGGTGCTCGAAGCGGTGCTGCATCCGTTGCAGCGCCTCGACGACGCCTACCGCGCGTCTGCGGCAAGCCGCGATCTCCTCCCGAAACGGGAGATTGTTTCCAACGTGTGAACACCGTGGTTCCGTTTGCTAAGGGTTTTTACTTAGATGACGGCGCACAATTCATCTCACAGACCGGCCCCCAAGCCGATCTGGGTGAACAGGGCCCCGAGCGAGGTGGCCGCCCCCCGACGGGACGGTGACCCACCCAAGACCGGTTCGAAATCATCCAAGTGCAAAAGAACTGAAACGAATTGAAGGACATCCAAATGACCGCCTCGAAGCTCCTCTCCGCTATCTCCATCGCCCTGCTGGCCGCTGCCGGCGCCGCCCACGCTGAAACATACGAAGGCGTGCACCAGCTGACCTCGGCCGCCAGCCGCGCCGACGTCGCCGGCCAGGCCGTGGTTGCTGCCCACAGCGCCAACCCTTACGCCACCGGCGCCGATGCCGGCCCGGCCCGCGTGATCGTCTCGACCGTCAGCCGCGCCGCCGTCCGCGCCGATGCCGTGGCCGCTGCGCACAGTGCCGATCCGTATGCCGAAGGCGCTTCCGCCGTTGCGGCACCGGTCTTGGCCAGCACGGTGGATCGCGCCGCGGTGCGTGCCGCCGCCCGCGCTGCAGCCCGCGGCGACAGCCTGCCGCTGTAATCCGCCGCGACAGCCTTCCGCCAGGTAAAAGACAGAAAACGGGCCATGCGTTTGCATGGCCCGTTTTTTTTGGCCGGCTCAGCCCGAAGGCAGTTCCCGCAGCGCCGCCACAAGAAAGGGCGGGCCGCCGGGCAGCGCCGCGTCGTGCAGCGTGATGAACCATTGCGTCGCGCCTTCGTGCGCCGGGCCCGCGCGCAGCGTCCACGCATAGACCCGCCGGCTGCCGTGCGCATCGTCGGTGGCTTCGCAATGCGCCACCGTTTCGTCGCGGCATTCGTCCACCAGCACGGCGTGGCCGTCGGGGTCGTGGCGGATCGCGCGCTGCATCAGGCGCACGCCGATGCGCTCCGGCGCCGCGGTGCGTTCGCCGTCCCGCGCGGGCGGCACCGTCGCGCGCAGGCGCTGGTCCAGCGGCATGTCCGCGCGGAAGCCTTCGCCGCGTTCAAGCGACATGTTTTCGAGTGCCACGCGCACGCGGCGGCGCTCGCGCAGGGTGGTCACGAGGAACATCACCGTCGACACCGAGAAGATGCCGAAGAACGGCAGTCCCACCAGCAGCCAGAGCCATTGCCAGCCGCCGCGCAGGGACCACGTGATGGCCTGGAAGCCGAACGCCGCCATGAAGGCCAGCACCGCCAGCGCGACCAGCCATGCGATCCAGTCGGAGAACGGCTTCTGCATGCGCTCGGTGGCCTGCGGCGCGTCGGAGCACCATTCGGTGGGCACGTGCTCGTCGAAAGGCGGCAGTCCGGCCACGCGAGGGTGGGCGATCGGGTCGATGGAAGGATGGCGCTGCGGCATGAAGAGCCGCCGAGCATAGCCAGCCGCAGGGGGCCGCGTTGCATTGCCTTGTCCTGGCGCATCCTTCATGATGGCGCGGCGCGGAAGGGGTGGCCGCAGGGGCTCATGCTTTCGCATTACTGCGCCGTCCTGGTGCGGTGGGCGAAAATAAACCGGCTCCCGCCAGCAGACAAACAAGAAAGCACGATTCGTCGCCGCCGATGCGGCAACCCAACACGCATGGCCCTCACTCTCGATCCTGAAGACACACGCGGACGCATCCACGATCTCGTGTGGAGCGGCTTCCATCCCGATGCCGACGTCGAATGGATGATCACCGACGAGTACCTCGATCCGGACGAGCTCTCCGCCGAGGACCGTGCCTGGGTGAAGGCCGAGGCCGCACGCGCCTGCGCCGCCAAGCGCGCGGCCGAATCCGGGTGGCCCGCGCAGACCGAATACGACTGGCTCGAAGCGGTTTTCGCGCAGCTGCGCGGCGAGAAGATCATTGCGCTGCATCGCGCGGGCAACACGCTGGCCGACGGCCACGACGACGTGCGCGAGCAGTGGCGCGCCGCGGGGCGGCTGGCCTCGGGCATTCGCGGCTGCTGCTTCTATCACTCGCAGGACCTCGACACCGCGGTGCGCACCGGCCGCCTGCGCCTGGCCTTCAGCGGCGGCATGATCCCCGAGATCGAACAGCGCGAAGCCAACACCGTGGTGGTGGGCCACCGCATCGTGGAGCTGCTGCGCGCGGCCGGCTTTGGCGCGCATTGGAGCGGCAACGTCGACGAGCGCATCGAAGCCGACCTCGGCCAATGGCGCAAGCGGAGCCCCCGCGCGTGAGCGTGATGACGCCATACCCAACCGAATAGCCCCTCGCGCGACGGCTTTGGCGGTTCGCGCCATGATCGCGCCATGATTCCGTTATCGATCCTCGACCTTTCCCCGATCACCGAAGGCAGCGACGCCGCGCAGTCGTTCCGCAACTCGCTCTCGCTGGCGCAGCATGGCGAGAAGCTGGGCTACACGCGCTACTGGCTGGCCGAGCACCACGGCATGCCGGGCATCGCGAGTGCGGCCACGGCGGTGCTGCTGTCGTACGTGGGGGCGGGCACGTCGACCATCCGCATCGGCGCCGGCGGCGTGATGCTGCCGAACCATTCGCCGCTCGTGATCGCCGAGCAGTTCGGCACGCTGGAGTCGCTGTACCCGGGGCGCATCGACCTCGGCCTCGGGCGCGCACCGGGCTCCGACCAGCGCACCGCGCGGGCCTTGCGCCGCAACCTCGAATCGGACGCGGACCAGTTTCCGCAGGACGTGATGGAACTGATGGACTTCATGTCGAAGGCGCCGCAGCAGCCGGTGCGTGCGGTGCCCGGCGCGGGGCTCGAAGTGCCGGTGTGGATCCTCGGTTCGAGCACCTTCGGCGCGCAGCTCGCGGCGCACCTGGGCCTGCCCTATGCCTTTGCCTCGCACTTCGCGCCGCAGCAGATCATGCAGGCCATCCAGATCTACCGCGAGACCTTCAAGCCGTCGGCGCAGCTGCAGAAGCCGTACGTGATGCTGGGCTTCAACGTGTTCGCGGCGGACACCGATGCCGAAGCCGAGTTCCGCGCCACCTCGTGGCAGCAGGCTTTCGTGAACCTGCGCAGCGGCCGGCCGGGGCGCCTGCCGCCGCCGGTGGAAAACTACCGCCAGAAGGTCGGGCCGGCGGAGAACGCGCTGCTCGACTCCGTGCTGTCGTGCTCCGCGGTGGGTTCGGTCGAGACGGTGAAGAAGGGCGTCGAGGCATTCGTGGCGCGCACCGGTGCCGACGAACTCATGATCACCTCGCAGGTGTTCGACCACGCAGCCCGGCTGCGCTCCTACGAGCTGCTGGCCGAAGCCTTCAGGCAGAAGAAGCGGTAAGCGGCCGCGGCTGCTAGACCGCCCGCTTGCGGGCTTCCTCGTCGACGAGGTCCTTCTTCGAGAGCTTGCCCACGGGCGTCTTGGGCAACTCGGCGCGGATCTCCAGCGCGCCGATCATCTCGTGCTTGCCGAGGCGGTCCTTCAGGAATGCCTTGAGCGCATCGAGCGTCAGTTCGGGCGCGCCTTCCTTCAGCTTCACGAAGGCCTTGGGCGACTGGCCGCGGTACTCGTCGGGGATGCCGATCACGCAGACCTCGGCCACCGAGGGGTGCTCGTACACCGCCTCTTCCAGCACGCGCGGATAGACGTTGTAGCCGCCGCACAGCAGCATGTCCTTGGTGCGGTCGACGATGTAGAGGTAGCCGTCGGAGTCCATCTTCGCCACATCGCCGCTGCGGAAGTAGCCGTCGGCCGTCATCGACTCGGCCGTGGCCTTGGGGTTGTTCCAATAGCCCTTCATCACGTTCGGGCCCTTGATGCAGAGCTCGCCCGCCTCACCGAAGGCGCTGATGTCCTTCGAGGGATCGTCCAGGCTCACGAGCTTGATGCGCACCCGCGGCAGCGGCATGCCGCACGAGCCCGCCTTGCGCAGGCCGCGCGCGGGCGTGAAGGTGCCCACGGGCGAGGTCTCGGTCATGCCCCAGCCCTCGTTGAGGTGGCAGCCGGTGAGCTCGAAGAAGCGCTGCTCCACTTCCACCGGCAGGGGCGCGCCGCCGGAGCCGCAGAACTTGAGCGAGCGCAGGTCCATCTCCTTCGCCTTGGGGTGCGAGAGGATGGCGGTGTACATCGTCGGCACGCCGGGGAACACGCTGATGCGGCTGGCGGCGAGCTCGTTCATCACCGCGTCCACGTCGAAGCGCGTGTGCAGCACCAGCGCCGCGCCCAGGCGCACGCCGAGCAGCATCGCGGCGCTGAGCGCGAAGATATGGAAGAGCGGCAGCACCACCAGGAAGCGCTCGGTGCCCTCGGCCAGGATGGGCGGATCACCCTTGGTCGACTCGTAGTACTGCGCCGAGGCCGACGTGAGGTTGGCGTGCGTGAGCATCGCCCCTTTGGGCAGGCCGGTGGTGCCGCCGGTGTACTGGAGCACCACGATTTCTTCCGCGAGGTCGCCCAGCGGATAGGTCTTGTGCGCGCCCTCGCTTTTCAGCAGCTCGGTGAAGCGCACGTGGCGGTCGTCCGCGGGCACGGGGGCGATCTGGCCGGCGCCCTGCAGCTGGGCCTGCACCCTGTCGCCCATGGCGCCGTAGTCGCCGAGGCTCCCGACCACCAGCGTCTTCAGGCGCGAGTTGTCGAGCAGGCGCGCCATCTGCGGGTAGAGGTTGACGAGGTCGAGCGTGACGAGGATGTCGGTGCGGCTGTCCTCGATCTTGTGGGCCAGCACGCGCTCGGCGTCGAGCGGTGAATAGTTCACCACCGTGCCGCCGGCTTTCAGCACGGCGAAGAAGGCGATCGGGTAGTGCGGCGTGTTCGGCAGGTAGAGGCCGACGTGCATGCCGGGCTTCACGCCCAGGTCCTGCAGGCCCTTGGCCGCGCGCTCGACGGCGGCGCCGAGTTCGCGGTAGGTAATGACCTGACCCATGAACTCGACGGCGGAGCGCTCGGGCCAGCGCTCGACGGCCTCGTCGAGCATCTGCTGCACCGGCTTCACGGGCAGTTCGGCGTCCCAGCGCATGCCCTCGGGGTAGGCGCGTGTCCACGGGGTGTTGTCGCCGGAAATCGCGGCGGTGGAAGGTGTGGCCATGCGTCTTGTCTCCGCTTGCTGTTGTCGTGAATGGCGTGGCGGGTCTTGCTGCCGCCTTCGTCCGGAATCACTTTAGCGCCGGCCCTCCCGTCGATGGCCCGCGGGCTGACAAACCGGCGACACGGGTTTTCCCGATTTCCCACACGCCGGAAGCCCCTTCGACGGGGCTGGGACAATAGGGAGCTTATGGCAAAGCATCGGATCGTTGTGGGACTGAGCGGCGGAGTGGACTCCGCGGTGACGGCGCACCTGCTCAAGCAGCAGGGGCACGAGGTGGTCGGCATCTTCATGAAGAACTGGGAAGACGACGACGACAGCGAATACTGCTCGTCGAACATCGATTTCGTGGACGCCGCCAGCGTGGCCGACGTGCTGGGCATCGAGATCGAGCACGTCAACTTCGCAGCCGACTACAAGGACCGCGTGTTCGCCGAGTTCCTGCGCGAATACAAGGCCGGCCGCACGCCGAACCCCGACGTGCTGTGCAACGCCGAGATCAAGTTCAAGGCCTTCCTCGACCATGCCATGCGGCTCGGCGCCGGGAAGATCGCGACCGGGCACTATGCGCGCGTGCGCCTGAACGAGGGCACCGGCAAGCACGAACTGCTCAAGGGGCTCGATCCGTCGAAGGACCAGAGCTACTTCCTGCACCGCCTGAACCAGGCGCAGCTGTCGAAGACGCTGTTCCCGGTCGGCGAACTGCACAAGACCGAGGTGCGCCGCATCGCGGAAGAGATCGGCCTGCCCAACGCGAAGAAGAAGGACTCGACCGGCATCTGCTTCATCGGCGAGCGGCCGTTCCGCGAGTTCCTCAACCGCTACATCTCCAAGGAGCCCGGCCCGATCAAGGACGACCGCGGCCGCAAGCTGGGCGAGCACCAGGGGCTGAGCTTCTACACGCTGGGGCAGCGGCAGGGGCTTGGCATCGGTGGCGTGAAGGAGAGGGGCGCACAGCGCGGCTCGGGCGACCATTCGCCGTGGTTCGTGGCGCGCAAGGATGTCGAGAAGAACACGCTATGGGTGGTGCAGGGGCACGACCATCCGTGGCTGCTGTCGTCGGCGCTGAAGGCGGACGATGCAAGCTGGGTCTCCGGCGAGGCGCCGGCGCCGGGCGGCTACGGCTCGAAGGCGCGCTACCGGCAGGCCGATGCGGCCTGCGAGATGGATGCCGGGGAAGATTCCGGCGCCGCGTTCGCCTTGCGCTTCGGTGAGCCGCAATGGGCCGTCACGCCGGGGCAGTCGGCCGTGCTCTACGACGGCGAACGCTGCCTTGGCGGCGGCGTCATCGTCTGACTCAGGGCGCCGAGCGCACCGATTCGTCGACGTGGACCAAGTCCAGCGGGTGGCGCTGGCCCGCCAGATGGTCTTCGATGCACTGCAGCAGCAGCGGGCTGCGGTGCCGTGCCGCGCTGGCGCGGATTTCGTTCGCCGTCATCCAGACGGTGCGCACGATGCCTTCGTCGAGCGGGCGGCCTTCTTCGAACGCGCCCAGGGTGCCTGCGAAGGCGAAGCGCATGTAGGTGGTGTCTTCGCCGCGCTCGGCTGCCGGCCGGGAGCGCGCCATATAGATGCCGATGAGTGCCGTCGGCGTGAAATGATGGGCGGTTTCTTCGAGGGTCTCGCGCGCGCAGCCCTCGGCCGGGGATTCGCCGGGGTCGAGGTGCCCCGCGGGCGTGTTGAGCCGCAGGCCATCGGCAGTCTGCTCCTCGACCAGCAGGAAGCGCCCGTCGCGCTCGATCACCGCGGCCACGGTGACGTTGGGTTTCCAGCGCGGGCCTGCTGCCATGTTTTCGGCCTTCTTATTTCAGCGCATAGCCGCTGAAGCGCCAGACACGATCGCTGTCGAGGTGAAAGCTCACGAGTTCGCGCAAGGTGCCGTCGGGCTTGTTCGCGAAGCGGGTCTCGTATTCGACGCTGACGTACTGGCCGGCCGTATCACCGTCGGCGTCGGCCACGATCTGGCGGTTGACCGACACCCAGATGCGCATCTGCGGTGCGCCGATCGGGGCGCGGCTCCTGGCGATCTGGGTGGTGAAGTCGGTGCGCGTCACGCGCTTGCGGGCGGCGGGGGTGGCGCCGTCCCACAGTTCGCCGGCCTTGCCCTGGTCGATCATCTGGATCACCTGCATGCCGCCTCGCACCATGTCGCTGGCTTCGACCTCCTGTGCGGCGGCCGGACCGAACCCGCTCCAGAGCAAGGTGGCTGCGAGCAGCAATCGGATCATCGGGTTCATTCGTCTCAATCCTTCGGGTGGGGCGCACAGCCAGTCCTGCAAGGCTGGGTCCGCAACGGTGGAAACCGTTCGAGACTGTAGCGCGCCGGAGATTCCCGGTTCAGCGCACGCCGATCCCGGGCAGCGCGTCGGCCTCGATCGTTTCCAGCCTGTACCCCAGGCCGTAGATGGCCAGCAGCAGGAAGCCGTTTGCGGGGCGCAGGTCGAGCTTGGTCCGCAGGCGCGAGATGTGGGTGTCGAGCGATCGCGACAGCGCTTCTGCGCCAAGGCCCCAGACGGCCTCGTGCAGGTGCTCGCGCGAGAGCAGCCGCCCAAGGTTCTGGAACAGGAACAGCGCGAGTTCGTACTCCCGGTTCTTCAACTCGACCTGCACCCCGCGAACCTTCAGGAGGCGCGAGGGCGGATAGAAGTGGTAGGGGCCGAAAACCAGTTCGGCCTCGTGCTGGGCCGGGTAAGAGCGGCGCAGCAGCGCGTTCACGCGGGCTTCGAGCTCACCGGCTCGGGCGGGTTTGACCATGAAGTCGTCCGCGCCCGCATTGAGCCCCTCGACCAGGTCGCCCTCGTCATGCCTGTCGGTCACGAAAAGAATGGGAAGCCGGTTGTGGAGCTCGCGACGGATGGACTTCACGACGTCGGGGCCCTTCATGTCGGGCAGGTTCCAGTCGAGTATCAGCAGGTCGAAGGTCTGCCGGCGCATCGCCTGCAGCAGCGCTTTTCCTTCCGTGTAGGAATGGCACTCGTGCTCGAGTGCCGTCATGGTTTGATTGATCCGCTTGGGTTGATCTATACCGTCGTCGAGTACTGCAATTCGCATTCCATCCCCTTCTTCCTCCCTTCGCCAGTCTCGTTGAGCTGATGATTTGAGTCGAAGTGTATCTATCTGCGACTAACGTAAAGTTTAAAAGTTGCAACTAATGCACGCAAATCGCATTTTCTAAGGAATTTCTTAATAAATTTGGCGACAATTGGATGCAAATAACGGATTTGATTGTGAATTTCATTAAGGGTTGTTAACAATTTTTTTCTGGACAAGCAATCTGAAGTTTGTTCGTCGGGCGACGGAAAGGCGCGTGTCGCTCCTTCCAGGGCGCTATCGAATACCCGAATTTGCTATTGAATAAATAGCAGCAACGGCAACATTCATCGGCACTTTGGGGCGAAAACCACAGAGTGTTTTTGCGGCAGCGAACGCTTGTAATCTTGCTGTAAGCTCTGCCCGCGTTCCGTGTGCCCCTTGCTTTGAGGAGATCTCTATGCTGATAGGCGTGCCTGCCGAGACACTGGCTGGCGAAACCCGCGTGGCTGTTACACCCGAGACGGTGAAGAAACTGGTGGCCTCAGGGCATACCGTACGGGTGCAGTCGGGGGCTGGCGTTGCGGCCAGCGTCACCGATGCCGCCTACCAGGCCTCAGGCGCCGAGATCGTCAACATGAACGCCGCGTTCGCCGCCGACATGGTGCTCAAGGTGCGCACCCCCACCGATGCCGAGACCGCGCTGCTGAAGTCCGGCGCCGTCGTCATCGGCATGCTCAACCCCTTCGACGCGCCCGGTTTGCAACGCCTGGCGGGCGCCGGCGTCACCGCCTTCGCGCTCGAAGCCGCGCCGCGCACCACCCGCGCCCAGAGCATGGACGTGCTCTCGTCGCAGGCCAACATCGCCGGCTACAAGGCCGTGATGATCGCGGCCGACAAATACCAGCGCTTCTTCCCGATGCTCATGACAGCGGCCGGCACCGTGAAGGCCGCGCGCGTCGTCATCCTGGGCGTCGGCGTGGCCGGCCTGCAGGCCATCGCCACCGCCAAGCGCCTGGGCGCCGTCATCGAAGCCTCCGACGTGCGTCCCAGCGTCAAGGAGCAGATCGAGTCGCTGGGCGGCAAGTTCATCGAAGTCTCCTACGACACCGATGAAGAAAAGGAAGCCGCCGTCGGCGTCGGCGGCTACGCCAAGCCCATGCCCGCGAGCTGGCTTGCGCGCCAGCAGGTCGAAGTCGCCAAGCGCGTGGCGCTGGCCGACATCGTCATCAGCACCGCACTCATTCCCGGGCGTGCCGCGCCCACGCTCATCACCGAGGACATGGTCAAGGCCATGAAGCCCGGTTCGGTGATCGTCGACATCGCCGCCGGCAAGGGCCCTGTCAATCCCGATGGTGGCGTGGGCGGCAACTGCCCACTGTCGGAGGCCGACAAGACCGTGGTCAAGCATGGCGTGACCCTCGTCGGCGAAACCAACCTCGCGGCGCTGGTGGCGGCCGATGCCTCGGCGCTCTACGCGCGCAACGTGCTCGACTTCCTCAAGCTCATCGTCACCAAGGAGGGCGCGCTGAAGATCGACCTCGAGGACGACATCGTCGCCGCCTGCCGCGTCACGCAGGACGGCCAGGTCACGAAGAAGTAAGCGAACACGCGAGGAGAAGAACCCATGGATCCCGTTTCCCATACCGTCATCAACCTGATCATCTTCGTGCTGGCCATCTACGTGGGCTACCACGTCGTGTGGACCGTCACGCCCGCGCTGCACACGCCGCTGATGGCCGTGACCAACGCCATCTCGGCCATCGTGATCGTGGGCGCCATGCTGGCGGCCGCGCTCACCGAAACCACGCTCGGCAAGACCATGGGCGTGCTCGCGGTCGCCTTGGCGGCAGTGAACATCTTCGGCGGCTTCCTCGTCACGCGGCGCATGCTCGAGATGTTCAAGAAGAAGGAAAAGAAGGCGCCCGCGCCCAAGGCAGAGGGAGCCGCCCAATGAGCATGAACCTCGTCACGCTGCTGTACCTCGTTGCCAGCGTCTGCTTCATCCAGGCCCTGAAGGGCCTGAGCCATCCCACCACCTCGATCCGCGGCAACCTCTTCGGCATGGCCGGCATGGCCATCGCCGTGCTCACCACCGGCGCGCTGATCTACAACATCGCCGGCGGCCACCTCATGGGCCTGGCCTGGGTGCTGCTGGGGCTGGTGGTCGGCGGCGGCTACGGCGCCTGGCGGGCCAAGACGGTCGAGATGACCAAGATGCCCGAGCTGGTGGCCTTCTTCCACAGCATGATCGGCCTGGCGGCGGTGTTCATCGCGGTCGCGGCCGTGGTCGAACCCGCGGCCATGCTCGAAGGCATCGCCAAGGGCGCGCCCATTCCCACCGGCAACCGGCTGGAGCTGTTCCTGGGTGCGGCCATCGGCGCCATCACCTTCAGCGGCTCGGTCATCGCCTTCGGCAAGCTCTCGGGCACCTACAAGTTCCGCCTGTTCCAGGGCGCGCCGGTGCAGTTCGCGGGCCAGCACATGCTGAACCTCGTGCTCGGGCTGGCCATGATCGGGCTGGGGCTGGTGTTCATGGCCACCGAAAGCTGGCCGGCCTTCTTCGCGATGCTGGCGCTGGCCTTCGTGATGGGCGTGCTCATCATCATCCCGATCGGCGGGGCCGACATGCCGGTGGTGGTGTCGATGCTCAACAGCTACTCGGGCTGGGCGGCCGCGGGCATCGGCTTCAGCCTGAACAACGCGATGCTGATCGTGGCGGGCAGCCTCGTGGGCTCTTCGGGTGCGATCCTGAGCTACATCATGTGCAAGGCGATGAACCGCTCGTTCTTCAACGTGATCCTGGGCGGCTTCGGCGGCGAGGCGGTCAGCGCGGGCGGCGGTGCCAAGGAGCAGCGTCCGGTCAAGAGCGGCAGCGCCGACGACGCGGCCTACATGCTGTCCAACGCCGAGACCGTGATCATCGTGCCGGGCTACGGCCTGGCGGTGGCACGCGCCCAGCATGCGGTCAACGAGCTGGCGGAGAAGCTCACGCACAAGGGTGTGACGGTGAAGTACGCGATCCACCCGGTGGCCGGGCGCATGCCGGGGCACATGAACGTGCTGCTGGCCGAGGCCGAGGTGCCGTACGACCAGGTGTTCGAGATGGAGGACATCAACGGCGAGTTCGCGCAGGCCGACGTGGCGATCATCCTGGGCGCCAACGACGTGGTGAACCCGGCCGCGCTCACCAAGGGCACGCCGATCTACGGCATGCCGATCCTGGAAGCCTACAAGGCCAAGACCGTCATCGTGAACAAGCGCTCCATGGCCGCGGGCTATGCGGGCCTGGACAACGAGCTGTTCTACATGGACAAGACGATGATGGTCTTTGGGGATGCAAAAAAAGTAGTGGAAGATATGGGCAAGGCCATCGAATAGGCCGAAGGTCCACGCCCGCGCAGCGGGCGAGCTCTTCGCGGCGCCATCTCGTGCGCCGTTTTCGTTTTCAACAGTCCGACTCCCGGAGGAGACAAATCCAATGACCGATCGTCCCTGGCTCAGCAGCTATCCGCAGGGTGTGCCCGCCGATATCGATGCCTCGCAGTACACCTCGCTGGTCGCACTCATGGAAGAGAGCTTCGCGAAGTACGCCGACCGCACGGCCTACAGCTTCATGGGCAGGGACATCAGCTACGGCGAGACCGACAGGCAGAGCAAGGCCTTCGCGGGCTACCTGCAGGGCCTGGGCCTCGCCAAGGGCGACCGCGTGGCGGTCATGATGCCCAACTGCCCGCAGTACCCGATCGCGGTGGCGGGCATCCTGCGCGCCGGCCTGATCCTGGTCAACGTGAACCCGCTGTACACGCCGCGCGAACTCGAGCACCAGCTCAAGGACTCGGGCGCGAAGGCGATCGTCATCATGGAGAACTTCGGCACCACGCTGCAGCAATGCATCGCGGCCACGCCGATCAGGCACATGGTGCTGGCCTCCATGGGCGACCGCCTCGGCTTCCTGAAAGGCGCGCTCGTCAACTACATGGTGCGCAACGTCAAGAAGCTGGTGCCCCCGTACAGCTTGCCGGGTGCGGTGCGCTTCAACGAAGCGCTCGACAAGGGCGCGAGCGCTTCGGTGAAGCCCGTGGCCATCGGCCCGGACGACGTGGCCGTGCTGCAGTACACCGGCGGCACCACCGGCGTGTCGAAGGGCGCGGTGCTGCTGCATCGCAACGTGATCGCGAACGTGCTGCAGTCCGAAGCCTGGAACGGCCCGGCCATGGACAAGGTGCCCGCCAACGAGCAGCCCACCAGCGTATGCGCGCTGCCGCTGTATCACATCTTCGCGTTCACGGTCGGCATGATGCTGAACATGCGCACGGGCGGCAAGCTGATCCTGATCCCGAATCCGCGCGACATCGCCGGCGTGCTCAAGGAGCTGTCGAAGCACACCATCCACAGCCTGCCGGCCGTCAACACGCTGTTCAACGGGCTGGCGAACCACCCCGACTTCAACACCGTCAACTGGAAGAACCTGAAGATCTCGGTCGGCGGCGGCATGGCCGTGCAGGCCGCGGTGGCCAAGCTCTGGCTCGAGAAGACCGGCTGCCCGATCTGCGAAGGCTACGGCCTGTCGGAGACCTCGCCGTCGACCACCTGCAACCCGACCAACAGCACCGCCTACACCGGCACCATCGGCCTGCCGCTGCCGAGCACCTGGCTCAAGCTGCTCGACGACGACGGCAACGAAGTGCCGACCGGCGAGCGCGGCGAGATCGCCATCAAGGGCCCGCAGGTGATGGCCGGCTACTGGCAGCGCCCCGACGAGACCGCCAAGGTCATGACGCCCGACGGCTACTTCAAGAGTGGCGACATCGGCGTGGTCGACGAACGCGGCTACTTCAAGGTGGTCGACCGCAAGAAGGACATGATTCTGGTGTCGGGCTTCAACGTGTATCCGAACGAGGTCGAGGACGTGGTTGCGCTGGTTCCGGGCGTGCTCGAATGCGCGGCGGTCGGCGTGCCCGACGAGAAGACCGGCGAAGCGGTGAAGCTCGTGATCGTCAAGAAAGATCCTTCGCTCACCGAAGCACAGGTGCGCGAATACTGCCGGGCAAACCTTACGGGTTACAAGCAGCCGCGAATCGTGGAGTTTCGTAGCGACATGCCGAAAACGCCGGTCGGAAAGATCCTTCGCCGCGAGTTGCGCGACGCCAAGAAGTAAGGGTTCGGCCCGGTGAGGGCCGCGGCATCGATCTTGCATATTCGCGGTCGATGTTTCGATTCCTCCTGACCCGCGTGAGCCTGCTGGTGCCGACCTTCATCGGCATGACGCTGCTCGCCTTCTTCCTCATCCGGCTGGTGCCGGGTGACCCCATCGAAACGATGGCGGGCGAGCGCGGGATCGATCCCGTGCGGCACGCCCAGCTGCGCACCGCCTACGGCTTCGACAAGCCGGTGATCGTGCAGTACGGTATCTACATCGGCCGCGTGCTGCACGGCGACCTCGGCAAGTCGCTGATCACGCAGGACACGGTGATGAGCGAGTTCCTCGCGCTCTTCCCGGCCACCGTCGAGCTCGCGGCCTGCGCCATTCTTTTCGCGCTGCTGCTCGGGCTGCCGGCCGGCATCCTCGCGGCGGTGCGGCGCAATTCCATCTTCGACCACGGCGTGATGGCCACCTCGCTCACCGGCTACTCGATGCCGATCTTCTGGTGGGGGCTGCTGCTGATCCTGTTCTTCTCGGTGCAGCTCGGGTGGACGCCCGTGTCGGGGCGCATCGCGGTGCAGTACTACATCGAGCCCGAAACCGGCTTCCTACTGATCGACTCCCTGCGCGCCGGTGACATCGGCGCCTTCTGGTCGGCATTGCATCACTTGATCCTGCCGGCCATCGTGCTCGGCACGGTGCCGCTTGCGGTCATCGCGCGCATGACGCGCTCGGCCATGCTCGAGGTGCTGGGCGAGGACTACATCCGCACCGCGCGCGCAAAGGGGCTGTCGCGCTTTCGCGTGGTGGGTCTGCATGCGTTGCGCAATGCGCTGATCCCGGTCGTCACCGTCATCGGGCTGCAGGTGGGCGTGCTCTTCACGGGCGCCATCCTTACCGAGACCATCTTCTCGTGGCCCGGCGTGGGCAAGTGGCTCATCGAGGCCATCGGCCGGCGCGACTATCCGGTGCTGCAGGGCGGCATGCTACTGCTTGGAGGAATCGTGATGCTGGTCAACCTGCTGGTCGATGTGGCTTATGGCGTCATCAACCCGCGCATCAGGCACTGAAGCCATGGCGACGACACAACAAGCAGTACCGGCCGGCGCAAGAAGCGCGGCGCCCCCTGGGCCCTGGCGCGAGTTCTGGGCGGCCTTCTCTGCCAACCGCGGCGCGGTCATCGGGCTCGCCACCATCGTCGTGCTGCTGCTGGTCGCGTTGTTCGCGCCGTGGATCGCACCGCACGCGCCCAACGAGACCAACAGCGCCGTCTTTCTGCTGCCGCCGGCGTGGCAGCAAGGCGGCTCCGCGAGCTACCTGCTCGGCACCGACGCGATCGGGCGCGACATTCTTTCGCGCCTGATGCACGGCGCACGGCTGTCGCTGTCGATCGGCGTCGCGGTGGTGGCGATCTCGGTGGCCGTGGGCGTGGTGCTCGGGCTGATCGCGGGCTTCTTCCGCGGCGTGCTCGAGATCGCGATCATGCGGCTGATGGACATCGTCCTCACGATGCCGAGCCTGCTGATGGCGATCGTGATCGTCGCGATCCTCGGGCCGGGGCTGATCAACGCGATGATCGCCGTGGCCATCGTCGTGCTGCCGCACTATGTGCGCATCACGCGCGCGGCCGTCATCACCGAAATTTCGCGCGACTACGTGACCGCCGCGCGCGTGAGCGGCGCCGGCACGCTGCGGCTGATGTTCCGCGAGGTGCTGCCCAATTGCGCCGCACCGCTGATCGTGCAGGCCTCGCTCGGCATCTCGACCGCCATCCTCGATGCGGCCGCGCTCGGCTTCATCGGCCTGGGGGCGCAGCCGCCATCGCCCGAATGGGGGACCATGCTGGCCGACGCGCGCGAGTTCGTGCTGCGCGCCTGGTGGGTCGTGACCTTCCCGGGCCTGGCGATCCTTGCGGCCGTGCTGGCCTTCAACCTGCTGGGCGACGGGCTGCGCGATGCACTCGACCCGAAGCTCAAGCGCTGAAGCAAAGGAGAAATAGAAATGCCTTTGCTCGAAGTAAAAGATCTGCACGTTGAATTTCCCACGCAAGGCGGCGTGCTGCATGCGGTCGACGGCGTAAGCCTCACGCTCGAGGAGGGCGAGGTGCTCGGCATCGTCGGAGAATCGGGCTCGGGCAAGAGCGTCACGATGATGGCGCTCATGGGCCTCGTCGGCTTTCCGGGCCGGGTGCGCGCGGACCACATGCGCTTCGCGGGCAAGGAGCTGCTCGGCATCTCCGACAAGGCGCGCCGCGCGCTGGTCGGCAAGGAGGTCGCGATGATCTTCCAGGAGCCGACCACCAGCCTCAACCCCTGTTTCACCATCGGCTTCCAGCTGATGGAAACATTGCGGCTGCACCTGAAGCTCGACAAGCGTGATGCGAAGCGGCGCGCGACCGAGTTGCTCGAGCAGGTGGGCATTCCCGCCGCATCGTCGCGTCTGGGCAGCTATCCGCATCAGCTCTCGGGTGGCATGAACCAGCGCGTGATGATCGCCATGGCCATCGCCTGCAACCCGCGCCTCTTGATCGCCGACGAGCCGACCACCGCGCTCGACGTGACCATCCAGGCGCAGATCCTCGATCTGCTGCGCGACCTGCAGAAGGAGCGCGGCATGGCGCTGGTGCTCATCACGCACAACATGGGTGTGGTCAGCGAGATGGCGCAGCGCATCGCCGTGATGTACGCGGGGCAGGTGATGGAGCACCAGCGCGTCGACCGGCTCTTCGCGTCGCCGCAGCATCCGTACACCGAAGCCCTGCTGGCGGCGCTGCCCGAGCGCGCCGCGCCAGAGGGGCGGCTCGCCACCATCGCGGGCGTGGTGCCGGGCGTGCACGACCGGCCCGCGGGTTGCCTGTTCGCGCCGCGCTGCGGCTACGTCACCGAGCGCGCCTGCCAGGTGCGCCCGGCGCTGCGCGAATCGCACGGCGCCGAGGTGCGCTGCCACTTTCCGCTCGACGAGCCGGGGCGCATGGCGGCCATCGCGCAAGACCCACCGCGGCAACAAGCGATCGAGGTGCTGCCATGAGCGAGGCATCGAACGGCGCTTCGAGCGAAGTGGTGGTGGAGGCGAATAATCTCCAGCGCACCTACGACATCCGCCGCGGGCTGTTCCGCGCGGCCGCGCACCTGCGGGCTGTGGGCGGCATTTCCTTTCGCATCGAGCGCGGGCGCACGCTGGCCGTGGTCGGCGAGTCGGGCTGCGGCAAGTCGACGCTGGCGCGTATGGTCGCGCTGATCGAGAAGCCGACCGCGGGCCAGCTCACGCTGGTCGGCGCCGACGCGGTGAACCCGCCATCCGAGCGCAAGCGCGAGTTGCGCCAGGCCGTGCAGCTGGTGTTCCAGAACCCGTACGGTTCGCTCAATCCGCGCAAGAAGATCTCGACGGTGCTCGAGGATCCGCTCGCCATCAACACCACCATGGGCAAGTCGGAGCGTGCCGCCCACGCGCGCGACATGCTCGCGCGCGTGGGCTTGCGGCCCGAGTACGCCAACCGCTATCCGCACATGTTCTCGGGCGGCCAGCGCCAGCGCATCGCCATCGCGCGCGCGCTGATGCTGAACCCGCGGCTGCTGGTGGCCGACGAGCCGGTGTCGGCGCTCGACGTGTCGATCCAGGCGCAGGTGCTCAATTTGCTGGCCGACCTGCAGGCCGAGCTGGGCCTGGCGTACCTCTTCATCTCGCACGACCTCGGCGTGGTGCGCCACATCGCGCACGACGTCCTCGTGATGTATCTGGGCCATGCGGTGGAGCAGGGCCCCAAGTCGCGCATCTTCGCGCGGCCGCTGCACCCGTACACGCAGGCGCTGCTGGCCTCGACGCCGGGCCTGAGCAGCCAGCGCATCGTGCTCAAGGGCGAGCTGCCGTCGCCGCTGAACCCGCCCACAGGCTGCGTCTTCAGCACGCGATGCTCGCACGTGCAGCCGCGCTGCCGCGAGGAGCGGCCGCTGCTGCGCGCGTTGGACGAGCGGCTGGTGGCCTGCCACTATGCCGAGCAGTTTCTCGATGGCGCGGCCCCCGTGCGCGCCGATGGTCCCGTGCTCGCCGCGCCGTAGGCGGCGACTTTTCTCAACCCTGTCTCGAGGAGTCCCCATGAAGACCCAGCCCACCGTTTCGCGCCGCTCACGAAGCCTGGCGCTCCTGGCACCGACAGCGCTTGCAGCCCTTACCCTGGCTTGCGGCACGGTGTCTGCCAAGACGCTGGTGTATTGCTCCGAAGGAAGCCCGGAGAACTTCTACCCCGGGATGAACACCACCGGCACCTCGTTCGATGTGACCACGCAGGTCTACAACACCATCGTCGAATTCGAGCGCGGCGGCACCAAGGTCGTGCCGGGCCTGGCCGAAAAGTGGGACATCTCCGCCGACGGCACGCAGTACACCTTCCACCTGCGCAAGGGCGTGAAGTGGCACAACACCAGCAAGAGCTTCAAGCCCACGCGCGACTTCAACGCCGACGACTTCATCTTCATGCTCGAGCGCCAGTGGAAGGAGAGCGACCCCTTCTTCAAGGTCACCAGCCAGAACCACTCGTACTTCAACGACATGGGCATGCCAAAGCTCCTGAAGACGGTGGACCGCATCGACGACTACACGGTGAAGATCGTGCTCAACCAGCCCGAGGCGCCGTTCCTGGCCAACCTGGCGATGCAGTACGCGGGCATCCAGTCGAAGGAATACGCGATTGCCATGCTGAAGGCCGGCACGCCCGAGAAGGTCGACCAGGACCCGATCGGCACCGGGCCGTTCTACCTCGTGCAGTACCAGAAGGACGCGATCATCCGCTTCAAGGCCTTCCCGCAGTACTGGGCCGGCAAGGCGAAGATCGACGACCTCGTGTTCGCGATCACGCCCGATGCGTCGGTGCGCTGGGCCAAGCTGCAGAAGGGCGAATGCCACGTGATGCCGTACCCGAACCCGGCCGACCTCGACGCGATACGTAAAGACCCGAACGTGCAGGTGCTGGAGCAGCCTGGCCTGAATGTCGGCTACCTCTCGTACAACACCACGAAGAAGCCCTTCGACGACGTGCGCGTGCGCAAGGCCATCAACATGGCGATCAACAAGAAGGCCATCATCGACGGCGTGTACCTCACGACCGGCGTGGCCGCGAAGAACCCGATTCCGCCGACCATGTGGTCCTACAACGATGCGGTGAAGGACGATCCGTATGACCCCGATGCCGCGAAGAAACTGCTGGCGCAGGCCGGCTTCCCCGATGGCTTCAGCACCGACCTGTGGGCCATGCCGGTGCAGCGTCCGTACAACCCGAATGCCAAGCGCATCGCCGAGCTGATGCAGGCCGACCTCGCCAAGATCAACGTCAAGGCCGAGATCAAGAGCTTCGAATGGGGCGAGTACCGCAAGCGCCTGCAGGCCGGCGAGCACCAGATGGGCATGCTGGGCTGGACCGGCGACAACGGCGACCCCGACAACTTCCTCTACACGCTGCTGGGCTGCGCCTCGGCCAAGTCGGCCAGCGGCAGCAACATCTCGAAGTTCTGCTACCAGCCCTATGAAGACCTCGTGGTGAAGGCCAAGAGCACGACGAAGCAGGCCGACCGAGATGCGCTCTACAAGAAGGCGCAGGTGATCTTCAAGGAGCAGGCGCCGTGGTTCACGATTGCACATGCGGTGCAGCTGAAGCCCGTGCGCAAGGAAGTCGTCGATTTCAAATTGAGCCCATTCGGTCGCCATACCTTCTACGGCGTGGATATCAAGTAAGCCGTGGCTGCACCCATCGCCATCGTGGCGGCCATGCACGAGGAGTTGAGTGCGCTGCTCGCGCAGATGCCCGACGAACAGCGCGTGCGCGTCGCCGGCCGCGACTTCTGGGTCGGGCATCTGCAGGGTCAGCCCGTGGTCGCGGTGCTGTCGCGCATCGGCAAGGTCGCGGCGGCGGTAACGGCCACGGTGCTGCTGGAGCGCTTCGGCGTTCGGGCCATCGTCTTCGCCGGTGTCGCGGGCGGGCTCGCGCCGGGCGTGAACATGGGCGACGTGGTGGTGGCGACTGACCTGCTGCAGCACGACATGGACGCTTCGCCGATCTTTCCGAAGTACGAGGTGCCGTTGATGGGCCTGTCGCGCTTCGCGGCAGATGCGGCGATCGGCGATGCGCTGGCGGCAGTGGCCGAAGGGACGCTGCGCGATCCGGCGGCCCTGG
The DNA here is from genome assembly GCF_001425205.1 of Variovorax sp. Root411. Taxonomy (GTDB): domain Bacteria; phylum Pseudomonadota; class Gammaproteobacteria; order Burkholderiales; family Burkholderiaceae_C; genus Variovorax. The sequence continues at coordinate 176,194 of NZ_LMDW01000012.1, read as the reverse complement.
TGGGGCCGCAGGCTGTCGACGAGTTCGGCCTTCGCGCGCCGAAGGTGCATCGCGGCCTGCTGATCAGCGGCGACAGGTTCGTCTCGACCACCGCTGAGAGCATGGCGCTGCAGCGGGCACTGCCCGATGCGCTCGCGGTCGAGATGGAAGGCGCGTCGATGGCGCAGGTGTGCCACGACTACGGCGTGCCGTTCGCGGCCATGCGGACGATCTCCGATCGCGCCGACGATGCCGCGCATGGCGACTTCTCGCGCTTCGTCATTGCGGTGGCGAGCCGCTACAGTCTCGCGCTGATCGGCGCGTGGCTGTCTACCTTGCCGGCGGAACTCGGCTGAGCGAGGCCGTACGGCGGCGCGGAATGTCGCGCAGCAGCGGCGGGACCGAGAGCGCCAGCAGCAGCGCCGCCAATGGCACCACACAGACGAAGCCGACGTACTTGAAGCCCAGGGCGCCCATCGCGCCGCCCAGCACGAACATGCCGACCAACCCGCCGGCGCGGCGCATGCGGCTGCGGTCGTGCCGCACAACCAGCGCTGGTGCCGACTTGGAGCGGCGATTCCAGTAGAGCATCTTGCCGATCTCGATGCCCATGTCGGTGATGTTGCCGGTCATGTGAGTGGTGCGGATGCTGCCGCCCGAAGTCTTGGACGCCACCGCGTTCTGCAGGCCCATGATGAAGGACAGCAGCAGCACGGTGAGGGGCACCGCGAACGGCGTCGCCCAGGTCAGCGTGATGGCGCCCATGAGCCCGAACGGAAACATCAGCGCCGCCTCGAGCATCAGCGGAAGGGCGTAGACGCCGTGCATCCGGTGCTGCCGGCCCCAGTTCACGAGCATGGCGCAGACGGCGGCCCCGGTCAGGAAAGCCAGCATCGCGCCGAGCGCGTTCAGCAGCAGCTTGAGGTTGCCCAGCACCATGCCGTCGGCCAGTTGCGAGGCGAAGCCGGTCATGTGCGAGGTGTACATGTGCAGCACGAGGAAGCCGCCCGCGTTGACGGCGCCGGCATTGAAGGCCAGCAGCAGGCCCAGCGCGGTGTTGGTCGAGGGCGCGCGGTGGCGGTTGGTGAGGAAGCGGATTCTGCGCACTGTGGCTCTCCGGGTCAGCGCTTGCTGCCAGCCACTCTAGCACCCGCCGTGCGGCGTCTACTTGAGCCAGCCGCGCCGGCGGAAGTACCACATCGGCACCAGCGCGCTCGCCGCCATCAGCACGATGGCATACGGATAGCCCAGTGACCAGTCGAGCTCGGGCATGAACTTGAAGTTCATGCCGTAGATGCTCGCGATCAGCGTAGGCGGCAGTAGCGCCACGCTGGCCACCGAGAAGATCTTGATGGTCTTGTTCTGGTTGATGTTGATGAAACCGACGGTCGCATCCATCAGGAAGTTGATCTTGTCGAACAGGAAGGCCGTGTGGTTGTCCAGCGATTCGATGTCGCGCAGGATCTGGCGCGCTTCCTCGAACTGCTCGGCGTTGAGCATGCGGCTGCGCATCATGAAGCTGACCGCGCGGCGCGTGTCCATCACGTTGCGGCGGATGCGGCCGTTCAAGTCTTCCTGGCGCGCGATGGCACCCAGCACCTCGCCGGCCAACTCGTCGCTGACGTTGCCCTCGAGCACTTTCTTGCCCGCGATCTCGAGTTCGTCGTAGATGTTCTCGAGCGTGTCGGCCGAGTACTCGGCGTCGGCGTCGAAGAGCTTGAGCAGCACTTCCTTCGCGTCCTCGATGAGCCCCGGCGCGCGGCGCGCGCGCATGCGCAGCAGCCGGAACACGGGCACGTCCTCGTCATGGATCGAGAACAGCACGCCGCGGCTGCGAAGCTCGGTGTTGTGCTGGTTCAGGATGAACGCCACGCGCACCGACCGCGGGTCTTCGTCGTCGTCGATCAGGAAGTCGGAGCGGATGTGCAACTCGCCGTTGTCTTCCTCGTAGAAGCGGGCCGACTCCTCGATGTCCTCGTCCATCGCGTCTTCGGGAATCGAGAGGCCGTAGTACTGCTTGATCCAGCGCTTCTCTTCGAGCGTGGGCGACTCGAGGTCTACCCAGATCGGCTGGAACTTGGAGAGCTCCTCGAGCGACTCGATCTCTTCCTGGACGAGGCGGCCGTTGGCAAGCGTGAAGATGTTGAGCATGGGCTCACTCCCGTATATGACTGAAACGTTGGGCGAGGGAGGGGCGCTTTCAATTCCCGGGCCCGACGTGCGCGAAAAACGTGTCAGTGAAAGGGAGTTGAAAGCTGCCGAGACGGGGCGGTTTCCATGGGAAGAATCTCCGGTTGCAGCGAGGCGCGATTATGTCACCGGCCACATGACTGCCCAATGGATGGACTGGACGGGCATACAGTAAAGTCGCTCTCCATGCAGACCGCTGCGCTTCCTGTTTTTCCCGTCACGCCGAAGACCCAGGCCGAGCGCCTGGCTGCTGCGCTTGCGACGCTCAACGACGCGCAGCGCGCTGCGGTCGAGCATGGCGTGGGGGCGGCGATTGCCGAGCGCGACGAGCGGCCGCTGCTCGTCATTGCCGGCGCCGGTTCGGGCAAGACCAGCACGCTGGCGCACCGCGTGGCCCACCTGATCGCAGGCGGTGTCGATCCGCAGCGGCTGCTGCTTCTGACCTTTTCGCGCCGTGCCGCGCAGGAGATGGAGCGCCGCGCCGGACAGGTGCTGGCGCGGGTGCTCGGCCTGAAATCGGAGGCGCCACCTGCGCTGCCGTGGGCCGGCACCTTCCACGGCATCGGCGCGCGGCTGCTGCGCGAGTACGCGCCGCAGATTGGGCTCGGCGAGAACTTCACGATCCACGATCGCGGCGATGCCGAGGACCTGATGGGGCTGGTGCGCCATGAGCAGGGCCTGTCTTCCACCGTGAACCGTTTTCCGCGCAAAGGCACCTGCCTGTCGATCTACTCGCGCTGCGTCAACACGCGCGCGCCGCTGGCCGAGGTACTGAAGGAAGCCTTTCCCTGGTGCGGAGAATGGGAGGCCGAGCTCAAGAAGCTGTTCGGTGCCTACGTCGAGGCCAAGCAGCAGCAGAACGTGCTCGACTACGACGACCTGCTGCTCTACTGGGCCGAGATGGCCGCCGAGCCCGCGCTGGCCGCGCACATCGGCGCGCGCTTCGACCATGTGCTGGTCGACGAGTACCAGGACACCAACCTGTTGCAGGCCTCGATCCTGCTGGCGCTCAAGCCCGATGGACGAGGCGTGACGGTGGTGGGAGACGACGCGCAGTCGATCTATTCGTTTCGCGGCGCGACGGTGCGCAACATCCTCGACTTTCCGTCGCAGTTCACGCAGCAGGCCCGGGTGGTCACGCTGGAGCGCAACTACCGCTCGACGCAGCCGATCCTCGACGTGTCGAACCGCGTGATCGCGCAGGCGCCCGAGCGGCACGCCAAGACGCTGTGGACCGACAAGCCCTCGGCCGGCAAGCCGCTGCTGGTGCTGGTGCCCGACGAGGCCGGGCAGGCGCGCTGGGTGGCCGACAAGGTGCTGGCGCACCGCGAAGGCGGGCTGGCGCTGAAGTCGCAGGCGGTGCTGTTCCGCACCTCGACGCACAGTGCGGCGCTCGAGCTCGAACTGGCGCGGCGCAACATTCCGTTCGTAAAGTTCGGCGGGCTCAAATTTCTCGAGGCCTCGCATGTGAAGGACCTGCTCGCGGTGCTGCGTTTCGCCCAGAACCCGCGCGGGCGCATGGCGGGGTTTCGCGTGACGCAGCTGATACCGGGCATAGGCCCCGTCACCGGCACCCGGCTGCTCGATGCGATGGACCAGGCGGCCGATCCGGCCGCGGCAGTGCGCGACTTCGTGCCGCCGGCCGCTGCTCGCGCGCAATGGGCCGACTTCGCCGCAGCCTATGCCGCCTTGCGCGCGCCGGCGCTGAAGTGGCCGGCCGATGTCGAACTGGCGATGGCCTGGTACCTGCCGCACCTGGAGCGCCTGTACGAAGACACCTCCGGCGTGCGGCGCGCCGACGTCGAGCAATTGGCCCGCCTTGCCGCCGGGTATGCCTCGCGCGAACGCTTCCTCGCCGAACTCACGCTCGACCCGCCCGAGGCCACCAGCGATCGCCCGGGCCCGCCGCTGCTCGACGAGGACTACCTGATCCTCTCGACCATCCACTCGGCCAAGGGGCAGGAATGGAACTCCGTGCACGTGCTCAACGTGGTCGACGGCTGCCTGCCGGCCGACGTGGCGCAGGGCGCGCACGAGCTGGAAGAAGAGCGCCGGCTGCTCTACGTGGCGATGACCCGGGCGCGCGACCACCTGCACCTGCTGGTGCCGCAGCGCTTCTACATCACGCAGCAGGCGGCGCGCGGCGACCGGCACCTGTATGCCAACCGCACGCGCTTCATTGCCGAAGCCGATCTGGCCGGCTTCGAGCAGCAGACCTGGCCTCCTCCACCGGAGCGGCCGCCGGCCGTGCCGCCGCCGAGCGCGGTGATCGACCTGCGCAACCGGATGCGCGCGGCCTGGCGCTGACCGGATCGCTGCCGGCCCTTCCGGCGGCAGGGTCACGCGCTGGCAGAAGATGGAACACTTGTTCCGGATAAATCGCCGCATCGCCTGCCCTGCGCGTGGCAGATGCTATCGATTCGCTAGCGTGTGAAATGCCGCACACAAAGCGCAGAAACCCCGGGCAACTCAGGTATTGCAATACCGTGACAGCTTGGGCATAGTGAATCGAACTTGCCCTCTGTCTTCTTCTTTTTCTTCCCCGTCCCTCTCACAACTCCCGTTTCTCGCCGGCCAAGCTGCATTCCGCAGTGCGGTCATTTCCCCAACCGTCAATTCCAGGAGGTCATTCATGAATTTGACGATCAGCGGTCATCACCTCGACGTCACACCTGCCTTGCGCACCTACGTCACGAGCAAGCTGGACCGGATCACCCGACATTTCGACCAGGTCGTCGATGTGAAGGTGATCCTCACGGTGGAAAAGCAAAAGGAAAAGGAACGCCGCCAAAGGGCGGAATGCAACATCCACGTCAAGGGCAATGACATGTTCGCGGAATCGAGCCACGCTGATCTCTACGCTGCGGTCGATGAACTGGTCGACAAGCTCGACCGCCAGGTGGTGCGCCACAAGGACCGCCTGCAGGACCATCATCACGCGGCGCCCAAGCGCGTGATGTAAGGAGCCCCCGGCTCGGTCACAGGCCGCCTTCGGGCGGCTTTTTGTTTTCCGACTGCCGCGGTAGGGCTTTGGCAAGCCCCCAGAGGGAGCACGAGGCCTCTGGGCAACATGTAGACAGAAAGTAAATAGGGGGACTGGGGGTTTTTACCAAGCGGGTGCATAATCGCCCCCGCTCTGCACCCACCATGAATCGCCTCGCGTCCATCCTGCCGCCCGCCCAAGTGCTTGTGAGCGTTGACGCTACCAGCAAGAAACGTGCTTTCGAAGAAGCCGGCCTGCTGTTCGAAAGCCTTCACGGTCTGGGCCGTGCCCTCATCACCGACAGCCTGTTTGCGCGCGAGCGCCTCGGTTCCACCGGCCTGGGCCATGGCGTGGCCATTCCGCATGGCCGCATCAAGGGGCTCAAGGCGCCGATGGCCGCCGTGTTCCAGCTGGCCAATCCCATCGGCTTCGATGCACCCGACGAGCAGCCGGTCGCGCTGCTGATCTTCCTGCTGGTGCCCGAAGCGGCCACGCAGAAGCACCTCGAAATCCTCTCTGAAATCGCCGAGCTGCTGAGCGACGCCAGCCTGCGCGAACAGATCAAGTCCAGCACCGACGCGTCTGAATTGCACGGCCTTATCGCCGGCTGGCAGTCCACGCAAGTCGCTTGACCTTGGCTCGCCCCCAGGCTGCGCGCACTTCGTGTCGCTTCGCCTCCCCCCTGCCGGGGGCAATACCGGCGGCCCGGCAAAGCCGGTTCCACGGTATTCTGCGCAACACAAAAACTCGGGCGCCATGCGCCTGCCACTGAACGCATGAAGCCGACCGTCATCAGCGCCGACGCCATGTTCGAGGAGTTCCGCGGGTCGCTCCGCTGGGAATGGCTCGCAGGGCTCGGCGCTTCAGAACGCCAGTTCGACTCCGAAGTCATCAGCCGGGCCCAATCGGCGGCCGACCTCGTCGGCTACCTCAACTACATCCACCCGTACCGCGTGCAGATCCTCGGCGCCCGCGAGGTGGCCTACCTGACGCGCGGCAGCGAGGAAGACTGCGCCCGGCGCATCGCCCGCATCGTCACGCTGGAGCCCCCGATGCTGGTGCTGGCCGACGGCCAGGCCGCGCCGGACGAACTGCTGTCGATCTGCGAACGCGCCCAGCTGCCGCTGTTCGCCACGCGCGAGTCGTCGGCCTTCGTGATCGACCTGCTGCGCGCCTACCTGTCCAAGCACTTCGCCGAGCGCACCTCGATGCACGGCGTGTTCATGGACATCCTGGGCATGGGCGTGATGATCACGGGCGAGTCGGGCCTGGGCAAGAGCGAGCTCGGGCTGGAGCTGATCTCGCGCGGCAACGGCCTCGTGGCCGACGATGCGGTCGACCTCTTCCGCATCAACCAGAACACCATCGAAGGGCGCTGCCCCGACCTGCTGCTGAACCTGCTGGAAGTGCGCGGCATCGGCCTGCTGGACATCCGTGCGATCTTCGGCGAGACGGCGGTGCGCCGGAAAATGCGGCTGAAGCTCATCGTGCACCTCGTGCGGCGCGACAGCTTCGAGCGCGACTACGAGCGCATGCCCTCGGCGCCGCTCACGCAGGACGTGCTGGGCATCCCGGTGCGCAAGGTCATCATCCAGGTGGTGGCGGGGCGCAACATCGCGGTGCTGGTGGAGGCCGCGGTGCGCAATTCGATCCTGCAGCTGCGCGGCATCGACACCTATGCCGACTTCGTGGCGCGCCACCACAAGGCGATGGAAAACGGCCGCGACGGGGACTGACGGATCGGCGGGATGCGGCCGCCGCCGGTCCGCCCCAAGGCGGGCCGCGCCTCCCCCTCGGGGGGTGGAGTTACACGAAGTGAAGCGAAGTGAAAAGCCGGGGGGTCAACGCTTCTTTGCGCAGTCTCCGCACAAGCCGTACAGCGACATGGCATGGTCCTGCAGGATCCAGTCCTTGTCCTTGGCGATCATCTGCTGGCGGCGTTCGATCTCGGCGTCGTAGAACTCCTCGACCTTGCCGCACGAGGTGCAGATCAGGTGGTCGTGGTGCGTGCCCTCGTTCAGTTCGTAGACCGCCTTGCCGCTTTCGAAATGGCTGCGCTCGAGGATGCCGGCCTGCTCGAACTGGGTGAGCACGCGGTAGACGGTGGCCAGGCCGATGTCGGAGTGTTCGTTGAGCAGCACGCGGAACACGTCTTCCGCCGTCATGTGCCGTTGGCTGCCGGTCTGGAAGATCTCGAGGATCTTCAGGCGTGGCAAAGTGGCCTTGAGGCCGGTATTCTTGAGTTCGTCGATGTTGGCCATGTGATTCCTGCGCCCTGGGCTGCGGCAAAGGCCCTGAAAAGGGCCAGCCGCTACAATGGGCGATCATATCGCTACCCCCTTTTTCCTCCCATGCCTGCCATTCTCCAACGCCGTCCCTGGCTGCTGGTTGCTGCCGTTGCCGCAACGCTCTGCCTTGGTGCCTGCAGCGGTTTCAGCGATCGCACGCGTGGCGCGCTGGCCGCTGTCACTCCGTACAAAGTCGAAGTGGTGCAGGGCAATTTCGTGTCGAAGGAACAGGTCGCGGCGCTCAAGCCGGGCATGTCGCGCCAGCAGGTGCGTGAAATCCTCGGCACCTCGCTGCTGAACGACGTGTTCCACGCCAATCGCTGGGACTACGTGTTCACCATCCGCCGCCAGGGCGTAGACCCGCAGGAGCGCCACCTGACCGTGTTCTTCAACGGCGAGTTGATGGACCGCTTCGAAGGCGACGAAATGCCCAGCGAGGAAGAGTTCGTCGCCACGCTCGACACCCGCAAGAAATCCGGCAAGGTGCCCACGCTCGAGGCCTCGGAAGACGAGCTCAAGAAATTCGCACCCTCCAAGGACGAGAAGAAAGCCGACTCCGCCGCGGGCGCATCGGCTTCGCTGCCGCCGCTGCCGGCTGCCTATCCTCCGCTCGAAGCCGCGCGCTGAGCGCGGCACGAGCAGCATCAGCAGCGGGCGGCGCCCGCCGAGCCAGGCGGCGTCCGTCCCGTGTGCATGCATGCCATTGGCCGTTTCGAAATCCTCGAAGATTGAATCCGCGTGACTGAATCCACCTCCACTCCTGCCAATTCCACCCCGGCGCCACGCCGCATCGCCGTCGCGGGGGCTTCCGGCCGCATGGGCCACATGCTGATCGAGGCGGTGCGCAATGCGCCCGACCTGCGCCTGGCCGGCGCGCTCGACATCGCCGGCAGCCCGGCACTCGGCACCGATGCCGGCGCCTTCCTGGGCTTCGAGAGCGGCGTGTCCATCGTGTCCGACCTGCGCGCAGGCCTGAAGGACGCGCAGGTGCTCATCGACTTCACCCGCCCCGAAGGCACGCTCGCGCACCTCGCGGCATGCCGCGAGCTCGGCGTGCAGGCAGTCATCGGCACCACCGGCTTCAGCGACGCGCAGAAGGCCGAGATCGCCGAGATCGCGAAAGACATCGCGATCATGATGGCGCCCAACATGAGCGTGGGCGTCAACGTCACCTTCAAGCTGCTCGAAATGGCGGCCAAGGCCATGTCGACCGGCTACGACATCGAGATCATCGAGGCGCACCACCGCCACAAGGTCGATGCGCCCTCGGGCACCGCGCTCAAGATGGGCGAAGTCATCGCCGATGCACTGGGCCGCGACCTCAAGGACTGCGCCGTGTACGCCCGCGAGGGCATCACCGGCGAGCGCGACCCCTCCACCATCGGCTTCTCTGCCATCCGCGGCGGCGACATCGTGGGCGACCACACCGTGCTGTTCGCGGGCACCGGCGAGCGCATCGAGATCACCCACAAGTCGTCGAGCCGCGTCACCTACGCGCAGGGCAGCCTGCGCGCGGTGCGCTTCCTGGCCGGTCAGCGCGCCGGCCTGTTCGACATGTACGACGTGCTGGGCCTGCGCTAACTCAAGGGACCATCGATGAGCGTGCTCGAACTGCTGACCCATGGCGACGGCGTCAGCCGTTCGGTGGCGGCGCTGCTGCTGGCGATGTCGGTCGCGAGCTGGGTCATCATCCTCTGGAAGGCATGGCTGCTGCGCGGCGGCACGCGCGACGTGCTGCGCAGCATCGCGGCGTTCTGGCAGTCGTCCACGCTGGCCGACGCCGAACAGAAGCTCCGGGCGTTCGACCGCGCGACGCTCGTGTCGCCCGCGGTGTCGGCCATCAAGAGCATCGCAGCCGGCGCGCCGGCCGGCACGCTGGGTGCCTCGGTCGACCGCAACCAGCGGCTCACGCGCGTGCTGCGCGGCGCCTTGCACGGTGCGCTGCGCCGGCTGCAGGCGGGGCAGATCCTGCTCGCCACGGTGGGCGCCACGGCGCCTTTCGTCGGATTGCTGGGCACGGTCTGGGGCATCTACGGCGCGCTGTCGGGCATTGCCGGCCAGACCGGCGGCTTCACCATCGACAAGGTCGCCGGCCCGGTCGGCGAGGCGCTCATCATGACGGCCTTCGGCCTCGCCGTGGCCATTCCGGCCGTGCTGGCCTACAACGTCTTCGGCCGCGTCATCGGCCGCATCGAAGCGGAGCTCGAAGGCTTCGCGCACGACCTGCTGGGCAGCTTCGGCGAGGCGCCGGCACCCGCAGCACCGCCGCCGGCGCGGCCGATGCCGGTCTAGGGAGCGCACCCCGCCATGGCCTTCGGTCGCACTTCACTGGGCAGCAGCGCCGCAGGCGGTGGGCGTGCCATGGGCGCCGGTGCGCAGCGGCCGCTGTCCGACATCAACGTGACGCCGCTGGTCGACGTGATGCTGGTGCTGCTGGTGATCTTCATCATCACCGCGCCGCTGATGGCCAGCTCGATCAAGCTCGACCTGCCGCAGACCGACGCCGGCCAGCCCAACGACACGCCCAAGTTCGTGAGCCTCTCGGTCGATGCCTCGGGCAAGGTCTTCTTCAACGACCAGGCCGTGACCAACGAGGAACTGGCCGCGCGCCTTGAAAAGGCCGCTGCCGACAGCAAGGACACCGAGGTGCAGCTGCGCGCCGACCAGGCCGTGCCTTACGGCAAGGTGGTGGGGCTGATGGGCATCGCGAACAAGGCGGGGCTGAGCCGCATCGGGTTCGTGACCGAGGCGGAGGCGGCAGGCGAAAAGAAGTCGCGCTGACTTTGCCTTGTCTTGCTCCTTCCCCTTCCGGGGGAAGGTTGGGATGGGGGCACGGCGGCATCGGAGGCTGCGCGGCGGTGGAGGCCGTCAGCCCCCACCCCAACCCTCCCCCAGCGGGGGAGGGCGCGAATACCGGATGCTCAGCTCAACACCACAGGCTTGGTGCGCCAGATCTCGTGCGCGTACTGCGCAATGGTGCGGTCCGACGAGAACGCCCCCATCCCCGCCACATTGAGAATCGCCATCCGCGTCCACGCATCCGAATCGCGGTACAGCGCATCGACCTCGGCCTGCTTGGCCACGTAGCTCGCGTAGTCGGCCAGCAGCAGGTAGTGGTCGCCCCAGTTCACCAGCGCGTCGTAGATGCCCTGGTAGCGCGCGGGTTCGCCGGGTGAGAACGCGCCGTCGCGGATCGCGTCGAGCACGCGCTTGAGTTCGCCGTTCCCTTCGTAGATTTCGCGCGGCTGGTAGCCCCGCGCGCGGATGTCGGCCACTTCGGGCGTGGTATTGCCGAAGATGAAGATGTTCTCCGGCCCCACGTTCTCGCGCATTTCCACGTTGGCGCCGTCCAGCGTGCCGATGGTCAGCGCACCGTTGAGCGCGAACTTCATGTTGCCGGTGCCCGAGGCCTCGGTGCCGGCCGTCGAGATCTGCTCCGACAGGTCGGCCGCCGGCATGATGACTTCGGCCAGGCTCACGCTGTAGTTCGGCAAAAACACCACCTTCAGCAGCTTGCCTACGCGCGCGTCGGCGTTGATGGTGCCCGCCACGTCGTTGATGAGCCGGATGACGAGCTTGGCCATCGCGTAGGCCGAGGCCGCCTTGCCCGCGAACACCACCACGCGCGGCACGATGTCCAGCGGCGTGCCGGCCGCCTGCGCGTCGAGGATGCGGTGATAGCGCGCCACCACGTGCAGCACGTTGAGCAGCTGCCGCTTGTATTCGTGGATGCGCTTGACCTGCACGTCGAACAGCGCGTCCGTGTCGATGTCGATCTTCAGGTGCTGCTCGACCCAGTTGGCCAGCCGCAGCTTGTTCTCGCGCTTGGCATGTCGGAAGGCGCGCGCGAAGGCCGGTTGCTCAGCCATGGGCTTGAGCGCCTCGAGTTGCGACAGGTCGCGTCGCCAGCCCTTGCCGATGCGCTGGTCGAGCAGCGCCGCCAGCGGCGGGTTGGCCTGCGCCAGCCAGCGGCGCGGCGTGACGCCGTTGGTCTTGTTGTTGAAGCGCTCGGGAAAGATCTTCGCGAAGTCCGAGAAGATCGACTGCTTCATCAGCTCCGAGTGCAGCCCCGACACGCCGTTGATCGAGTGGCTGGCCAGCACCGCGACGTAGGCCATTCGCACGCGCCGCTCGCCGGCCTCGTCGACCAGCGACAGCCGGCGCATCAACTCCACGTCGTTGCCGACTTTCTGCGTCACGGCGGCCAGTAACTTGGCGTTGATGTCGTAGATGATCTGCAGATGCCGCGGCAGGATGCGGCCCAGCATCTCGACCGGCCAGGTCTCCAGCGCTTCGTGCATCAGCGTGTGGTTGGTGTAGCTGAACACCTTCTGCGTGTGCGCCCAGGCCACGTCCCACGCGAGGCCGTACTCGTCGAGCAGCAGGCGCATCAGCTCCGGCACGGCGAGCACGGGGTGCGTGTCGTTCAGGTGGATGCTGACCTTCTCCGAGAGCTGGTCGAAGGTCTTGTGGTTGCGCAGGTAGCGCCGCAGCAGGTCCTGCACGCTCGCGCTGCAGAAAAAATACTCCTGGTGCAGCCGCAGCTCGCGGCCCGAGGGCGTGGAGTCGTCGGGGTAGAGCACGCGCGAGACGTTCTCCGAGTGGTTCTTGCTTTCCACCGCCTGCATGTAGTTGCCGCGGTTGAAGGCCGAGAGGTCGATCTCCTCGGTGGCGCGCGCCGACCACAGCCGCAATGTGTTGGTGGCCTGCGTGCCGTAGCCCGGGATGATGGTGTCGTAGGCCACGGCGAGCACGTCGTGCGTGTCGACCCAGTCGGCCGCGCCGTAAGGGGCGTTGGTGCCTTCCCGCTTCTGCACGTGGCCGCCGAAGCGCACGCGGTAGTTCACCTCGGGCCGCTGGAACTCCCACGGGTTGCCGCGCGTGAGCCAGTAGTCGGGCGTCTCGACCTGCTGGCCGTCGACGATGCGCTGGCGGAACATGCCGTATTCGTAGCGGATGCCGTAGCCCATGCCCGGCACACCGAGCGTGGCCATCGAGTCGAGAAAGCAGGCCGCGAGCCGGCCCAGGCCGCCGTTGCCCAGGGCCGCATCGGGCTCGCGTTCGGCCAGTGCGTCCATGTCGACGCCGAAGTCGGCCAGCGCCTCGCGCACGGTGTCGTAGAGGTCGACCGCCAGCAGCGCATTGGTGAAGGTGCGCCCGATCAGGAACTCCATCGACAGGTAATAGACGCGCTTGAGGTCCTGCGCGTAGTTGGCGCGCGTGGTCATCATCCAGCGCTCGACCAGCTGGTCGCGCACGGCCTGCGAGGTGGCGTTGAGCCAGTCGTCCTGGCTGGCGGCGACCGGGTCCTTGCCGACCGCGTAGATCAGCTTGTTGGCCACCGCGCGCTTGAAGGCCGCGACGTCGCGATCGGGGTGGTCGTAGGCGAAGTCCTTGATCGTCATGAGCGTTCTCGGGTGGGTTTTGGTTTGCTGTCAGGGGCGTTCGGGTGCGTTCGGGACGCGTGCACAGGCCACCGGGTGCTCCCCTCCGCGAATGTCCCCCGCTTCGCTCCTCCTTTATTTCGCTGCGGGGAGCACCCGGTGCCCTGCGCACGATTGGCGCTGCGGTTGTTCCGCTCGATCAATGACTGCTCTGAACGATCACGTCGGCGGTGGGCTTCTTTTCGCGAAATAAAGGAGGAGCCCGAAGGGCGGGGGACATTCGAGAAAAGAAGCACGCCGTCGGCGTGATCGCGCCCCGAACAGCACGCGACGAGGCAAGGGGCAAAGCAGGCACTCATCCCAGTGCCTGCCGGTAAACGTCGATGTACTGCGCGGCCGCAGTGGCCCAGTCGGCGGGCCGGCGCATCGCATGGCCGCGCACGCGGCGCCAGTCAGGCGCGCGTTGGTACAAGGCAAAGGCGCGGCGCAACGCGCGCTCGTAGTCGGCCACCTCGAAGCCGTCGAACACGAAACCCGTGGCCTCGCCGCTGGCCATGTCTTCGAGCGAGCTGTCGACCACCGTGTCGGCCAGCCCGCCGACGCGGCGCACCAGCGGCAGGCTGCCGTACTTGAGGCCGTACATCTGCGTGAGGCCGCAGGGCTCGAAGAGCGAGGGCACCAGCGTCACGTCGCCCGCGCCGAACAGCTGATGGGCCAGCGTCTCGTTGTAGCCGATGGTGGCGCTCACCGACTGCGGCGCGGCCGCCGCACGCTGGCGGAAAGCTTCTTCGAGCCAGGTCTCGCCGCTGCCCAGCAGCGCGAGCTGGCCGCCCTGGGCGAGCAGCGCATCGAGCCCGCCGAGCACGAGATGCAGCCCCTTCTGCTCGGTGAGCCGGCTCACGAGGATGAAGAGCGGCGCGTCCGGGCGCTCGGCCAGTCCCAACTGGTGCTGCAGCACCGACTTGCAGCGCGCCTTGCCGGCCATGTGGCGGCCTTCGGGCGTGTGGTAGCCCTGCACCAGCGCGGCGTCGGTCGCCGGGTTCCAGACCTGGTCGTCGACCGCGTTGAGGATGCCGCTGAGCGCGCTGCTGCGCAGCCGCAGCAGGCCATCGAGCCCGCAGCCCTGCTCGGGCGTCTGGATCTCGAGCGCATAGGTCGGGCTGACCGTGGTGAGCCGGTCGGCGAAATACAGGCCGCCCTTCATGAACGAGACCTGGCCGTGGTATTCGAGGCCGTTCATCTGGAACGCGGGGCCGGGCAGGCCGAGTTCCGCGAAGTTCGATGGTGCAAAGAGGCCCTGGTAGGCGAGGTTGTGCACCGTGAAGACGCTGCCCACGCGCGGGCCGCCGGCCTGTTGCCGCGCGAAGTGCAGGTAGGCCGGCGCGAGCGCGGCATGCCAGTCGTGCGCATGCACGACTTCGGGCTGCCACAGCGGATCGAGCCCTTGCGCCAATTGCGCCGCGGCCCAGCCGAGCAGGGCGAACCGGCGGTGGTTGTCGCCGTAGGGCTGGCGCGAGGTGTCCTCGTAGGGATTGCCGGGCCGGTCGTAGAGCGCCGGCGCATCGATCACGTAGGCGGGGATGCCGGGCGCCCCGTCGATGTCGACGTGCCCGAGGCGCAGCCCGAAGCGTTCGCCCCACGGCGCGTCGAAACCGGCCACGGGCACCAGGTCGCGCACGCCCGCCACGATGGCCGGAAAGCCCGGCAGCAGCACGCGCGCGTCCTGCCCTTCGGCCATGAGCGCCAGGGGCAGGGCACCGGCGACGTCCGCCAGGCCGCCGGTCTTGAGGAGGGGGAAGAGTTCGGCGCTGACCTGAAGGATTCGCATCGTCAGTGCTGCCTCCATGCAAGATGGGATGGCACAAAGACCTGGTTTCTTCCAGGAATACCGCGGAACCGGCTTTGCCGGGCCGCTGGTATTGCCCCCGGCGAGGGGGTTGGCGAAGCGACACGAAGTGCGCGAAGACTGGGGGCGAATCTCATGCAGCCAGTCGTTTGAGCATCTCGCGCGTGACCAGCACCACGCCGTTCTCGGTGCGCTCGAAGCGCGCGGCGTCGACTTCGGCGTCCTCGCCGATCACCATGTCGTCGGGGATCACGCAGCCACGGTCGATCACCACGCGGTTGAGCCGGGCACCGCGTCCGACTTCCACGTCGGGCAGCAGCACCGCCTCGTTGATCTCGCAGAAGGAGTGGATGCGCACGCCCGAGAACAGCACCGAGCTGCTGACCTTGGAGCCCGAGACGATGCAGCCGCCCGACACGATGGTGTTGACCGTCATGCCGTGCTTGCCCTCGCGGTCGAGCACGAACTTGGCCGGCGGCAACTGCCGCTGGTAGGTCCAGATGGGCCAGTCGGTGTCATAGATGTCCAGCTCGGGGGTGATGGAGGCCAGGTCGAGGTTGGCCGCCCAGAATGCATCAATCGTGCCCACGTCGCGCCAGTAGGCCTTGGCGTCCGGCCCGCGCGAGGCCCGCGTGACGCACGACAGGCCGAAAGGATGGGCCAGCGCGCGGCCCTGGGCCACGGCGCGGGGAATGATGTCCTTGCCGAAATCGTGGCTCGAATCGGGGTTGACGCTGTCTTCTTCCAGCAGTTGGTAAAGGTACTCGGAATCGAACACGTAGATGCCCATGCTCGCCAGCGCCACGTCGGGGTGGCCGGGCATGGCGGGCGGGTCGGCGGGCTTTTCGAGGAAGTCGGTGATCCGGCGGCTCTCGTCGATGGCCATCACGCCGAAGGCCGTGGCTTCCATGCGCGGCACCTCGATGCAGCCGACCGTGCAGCCCAGGCCGTGCTCGGCGTGGTCCTTCACCATGATCGAGTAGTCCATCTTGTAGATGTGGTCGCCGGCCAGCACCACCACGTAGTCGTGCTTGGTGGAGCGGGTCTGGATGATGTCGAGGTTCTGGAACACCGCGTCGGCCGTGCCGCGGTACCAGTGCTCGTCGCCCACGCGTTGCTGTGCGGGCAGCACGTCGACCATTTCGTTGAGCTCGGCGCGCAGGAAGCTCCAGC
The DNA here is from genome assembly GCF_001425205.1 of Variovorax sp. Root411. GTDB lineage: Bacteria > Pseudomonadota > Gammaproteobacteria > Burkholderiales > Burkholderiaceae_C > Variovorax. Next base: position 160,351 of record NZ_LMDW01000012.1, on the reverse strand, counting down.
CGCGCTGCAGGTGGCGCATGAGCGAGTGCGACTTGTACTGCGTGACCACCGCCATGCGCCGGATGCCGGAGTTCAGGCAGTTGGACAGCGCGAAGTCGATGATGCGGAACTTGCCGCCGAAGTACACGGCCGGCTTGGCGCGCCGGTCGGTCAGCTGCTTGAGGCGGGAGCCGCGTCCGCCGGCCAGCACCAGGGCGATGGTGCGGCGGACCAGTTGATGGGCCTGCAGCTCCTGCGAGGGCTGCGCTTTCGGTGTGAGGTTGTCCATCCTGAGTCTCCGTTCGTTCGCTTGTTGGAATTCATTCGCCGTCAGGGTCTCTGCGTCGAGACTAGCACCGCGCCGTGCGCCTGGCTCCTACGTTCTTGCGATCCCGATGCTTGAAAAAGGCACTTGCGCCGTGCCGCCGAGCGCCCGGCCCATCTCACCCGGATCGTCCTCGGGATCGGTGGACAGGCGCAGGCGCCATGCGCCCGCGGGCAGCGTGAAGGACACGGCCTGCGGGCCTGCGTTCACCAGCACCAGCCAGCCATCGCCAAAAAGGATTGCAAGTGCCGTGCCCGTGCGCCAGTCGTCGGCCGTCATCGGTTCGCCGTCGGGGCGCAGCCAGCGGATGCCCGCTGTCGCGCCCTGCGGCGCCTCGGCCGGCCACCAGCGGGTGCTGCGCAGGGCCGGGGCTTCGCGGCGCAGGGCGGCGAGGCGCGCCACGAAGGCGCTCGTGCGGGCCGCGTCGCTGTCGGGGGCGCCGATCCACGCGAGCCAGGTGGTCTCGTTGTCCTGGCAGTAGGCGTTGTTGTTGCCCTGCTGGCTGTGGCCGAGCTCGTCGCCGGCCAGCAGCATGGGCGTGCCCTGGGACAGCATCAGCGCGGCGAGCAGCGCGCGCTGCAGGCGGCTGCGCAGGGCCAGCACGGCGGGGTCGCCGCTCGGGCCCTCGACGCCGCAGTTGTTGCTCATGTTGTGGCCATGGCCGTCGCGGTTGTCCTCGCCGTTGGCGAGGTTGTGGCGCTCGTTGTAGCTCACGAGGTCGCGCAGCGTGAAGCCGTCGTGCGCGGTGACGAAGTTGACGCTCGCGGCCGGCGAGCGGCCGTGATGGGCGAACTGCGTGCTGGAAGCGGTGAAGCGATGGGCGAAGTCGCCGAGGCTGGCCCTGTCGTCGTGCGCCTGCCGCAGCCAGAAGCCACGCTGCGTGTCGCGGTAGCGGTCGTTCCATTCGAGCCAGCCCGGCGGGAACTCGCCAAGGCGGTAGCCGCCGGGGCCGAGGTCCCAGGGCTCGGCGATGAGCAGGGTGCGCGAGAGCACCGGGTCTTGCGCGATGGCGGAGAAGAAGGGCGCGCGTGGGTCGAAGCCTCGTTGCGCGTCGCGCCCGAGCACCGGGGCGAGGTCGAAGCGGAAGCCGTCGACGCCCATCTCGCAGGCCCAGAAGCGCAGGCTGTCCATCACCAGCTGCAGCACACGCGGCTCGCCGAGGTTCAGGCAATTGCCCGTGCCGGCCCAGTTCTCGTAGAGGGCGCGGTCGTCGGCGCGCAGGTGGTAGTACAGCGCGTTGTCGATGCCGCGCAGCGAGAGCGTGGGACCGAGCTCGTCGGTCTCGGCGCTATGGTTGTAGACCACGTCGATCACCAGCTCCATGCCTCGTGCGTGTATGGCGTCGGCCATCGCGCGGAACTCGCTGGCGGGCGTGGTGCCGGGGCGGCCGCTCCAGTAGCGGGTCTCGGGAGCGAACCAGCCGATGGTGGTGTAGCCCCAGTAGTTGCTCAGGCCCATGCGCAGCAGGCGTTGCTCGTCGGCGCGGTGCTGGACGGGCATGAGGCTCAGCGTGGTGACACCCAGGCGCTGGAGGTGGTCGAGCACGGCGGGCTCCGCGAGGCCGGCGTAGGTGCCCCGGAGCGCCGCGGGGACCGCGGGGTGGAGCTTGGTCTGGCCCTTGACGTGCAGTTCGCAGAGCACGCGCTCGCCGGCGGGGATGCGGGCGTGGCCGGATGCTGCTGCCGGACCGGTGTGTAGTGCGACACGGGCCTTGAGCGCGACGGATGCGTTGTCGCGGGTGTCTCTCTTGTCTGGATTCGCGGGGTCGTGGCCGAGGAAGATGTCGCTGCCGTCGTAGGTGCCGACGATCTCGCGGGCGTAGGGGTCGAGCAGAAGCTTGGCTGGGTTGAAGCGCTGGCCCTCATGCGGGGACCAGGGGCCGTGGACTCTGTAGCCGTAGATCAAGCCGGGCTTGCCGCTGGGCAGGTGGCCGTGCCAGATGCCGTTTGTGCATACCGGTAGGTTGAGGCGCTGCTGCTCGCTCTTGCCGGTGCTGTCGAAGATGCAGAGCTGTACTGCTTCTGCTGTTGGCGCTGCTATTGCGAAGTTGACTCCCTGTTGCGATGGTGTTGCGCCCAAGGGGAAGGGGGTGCCTGGGCTCAGCATGTTGCTGCCTTCGGTAGGTGTTTGCTTTCCGGGGTCGGGTCTCGCCCCGACAGGCGACCTACTTTTCTTTGCTTCGCCAAAGAAACGTAGGCAAAAGAAAGGCGACCCCACTGTCTGCGACCCCTTCGCTTCGCTACGGGGCAACCTGCGGTGCTCGCGTTTCGCGGGGTCTCGCCCAAACTCGCTTCGCTCAAACAAGGGCGAGCCCTGATCCGCGAAACACTCCGCTCCTCGGCGCAGCCAGAGGGGAGGGGAGTCTTTCGGGCCTTTGCTTCGCTCGGCCACCATGCCACCGCAGGCGCGAAGCGCCTGCGGTGGTTGGTATTGGCTGTTCCGGGGCCGAGCGCAGCGATGGCGCGTTCGGTTTCCAAGCCCTTCTGGCTGCGCCGAGGAGCGCAGACGTAGGAGGGATCAGGGCCGCAGCTGTTTGAGCGAAGCGAGTTCTGCGGACCCCCTCCGTAGTCGAGCACCGCAGGTTGCCCGAAGCGAAGCGCAGGGGCAGGGACGCAGACAGCAGGGTCGCCTTTCTTTTGCCTACGTTTCTTTGGCGAAGCAAAGAAAAGTAGGTCGGCCGCCGGGCCGAGACCCGGCCCCGGAAAGCAAACCAAATCAAGCAACGTCAAACCAACACCCACATCACAGTAGCCAGCGGCGGCACGCTGATCGAAACAGAGTCCGCCTTCCCATGCCACGGCACAGGAGAACTCTCGACAACCCCGTTCCCCAAACCACTGCCCCCATAAATCGAGCCATCCGTATTGACGATCTCCCGGTAGGAGCCAGCACAAGGAACCCCCAGCCGATACCCATGCCGAGGCAAAGGCGTGAAGTTGCAGACCGCCACAACAAACGCACCATCCCGCGCCCGCCGCACAAACGCAAACACCGACTGATCCGCATCGTCATGCACGATCCACTCGAACCCCGCGCCGTCGTGGTCGAGCTCATGCAACGCAGGAAAGTGCCGATACACGTTGTTCAGGTCGCGCACCAGCCGCCGTACCCCCTGATGCGCCGCGTGCTCCAGCAGATGCCAGTCGAGGCTGCGGTCGGCATTCCATTCCGCGTACTGCGCGAACTCGCCTCCCATGAACAGCAGCTTCTTCCCCGGATACGCCCAGAGGTAGCCATACAGGTTGCGCAGGCCCGCGAACTTCTGCCACTCGTCGCCAGGCATCCGACCGATCATCGAGCCCTTGCCGTGCACCACCTCGTCGTGCGACAGCGGCAGCACGAAGTTCTCGCTGTGCGCGTACATCAGCCCGAAGGTGATCTGCTGGTGGTGATGCTTGCGGTAGACCGGATCGGTGCCTGCATACGCCAGCGTGTCGTTCATCCACCCCATGTTCCACTTGTAGTGAAAACCCAGCCCGCCATCTTCCGGCGGCCGGGTCACGCCGGGGAAGCTCGTCGATTCCTCGGCCACCGTCATGGCCCCGGGCCGCTCGATGCCCACGACGCGGTTCATGCGCCGCAGGAAGTCGATGGCCTCCAGGTTCTCGCGCCCGCCGAGCACGTTCGGCACCCACTCGCCGGCCTTGCGGCTGTAGTCGCGGTACAGCATCGAGGCCACCGCATCCACGCGCAGGCCGTCCACGCCATAGCGCTCCAGCCAGTACAGCGCATTGCCGACGAGGTAGTTGCGCACCTCCGTGCGCGCGTAATTGAAGATCAGCGTCTGCCAGTCGTTGTGGAAGCCTTCGCGCGGATCGGCGTACTCGTAGAGCGCGGTGCCGTCGAAGCGGCCGAGGCCGTGCGAATCGGTCGGGAAGTGCGCGGGCACCCAGTCGAGGATCACGCCCAGTCCCGCGGCATGCGCCGCCTCCACGAAGTGCCGGAAATCGCCCGGCGTGCCGAAGCGCGAGGTGGGCGCGTAGAGCCCGATCGGCTGGTAGCCCCATGAGCCGTCGAAGGGGTGTTCGCTGATCGGCAGCAGCTCGATGTGCGTGAAGCCCATGTCGCGCGCATAGGGCACCAGCGTGTCGGCCAGCTCGCGGTAGTCCAGCCATTCGTGGCCGTTGTTCTTGCGGCGCCACGAGCCCAGGTGCACTTCGTAGATGCTGATCGGCGCATGGCGCCCGTTCGCGGCGGCGCGGTCTTCGGGCAGCTTCACCGGAGCGGGCAGGGGCTGCACCACGCAGGCGGTGTCGGGCCGCAGCTGCGACGAGAACGCGAAGGGATCGGCCTTGCGCAGCACCTCGCCCTGCGCCGACAGGATCTCGAACTCGTAGCTGTCGCCCACTGTCACATGCGGCGCGAAGATCTCCCACACGCCGCACTCGCGGCGCAGCCGCATCATGTGGCGCCGGCCGTCCCAGTTGTTGAAGCTGCCCACCACCGACACGCGCCTTGCATTCGGCGCCCAGACGGCAAAGGCCACGCCCTTCACGCCGTCCATCTCGCGCAGATGTGCGCCCAGCCGTTCCCAGGGGCGCAGGTGCGTGCCCTCGGCCAGCAGCCACACGTCGGTTTCGCCGAGCACGAACGGAAAGCGGTAGGGGTCTTCGAGCCGCGAGGTGTGCGCATCCCAGTCGACCTGGAACGAGTAGCCCATGCGGGCCTCCGCCGCCGGGACCAGCCCGCAGAACAGGTCCGACTCCGGATGCCGCGCGAGGATGGCCAGCGGCCAGCCGGTACGCGAATGCACCACGGCCACGCGCTGCGCGCCGGGGAGGAGCGCGCGCACTTCCATGCCCTCGGGCGTCTCGTGGGGGCCCAGCACGGCGAACGGATCGCCGTGCTCCGCGCGCATCAGCGCATGGATTTCGGATTCGGGCAGCGGCTTCGAGGAAGGCATGGTACTTAGCTTCGTCCTTCACCGGCGGGTGTGCCGAAGAAGACGCCATAGGGCGCGAGCATCAGCATGCGCTTTTCGCCCGAGGCCTGCACGACGGCGGTCGGCGCGAGGGGCTGTCCGGCGAGAGGCACCAGTCCGTCGGGCAGCGGCATCGATACCGGCTCGCTGCCGAAGTTGAAGACGGCCTGCAGCGACGATGTTTCGTCGTGCCGCTCGAAGTGCAGCAGAGGGTCGGGCGCATCGATGAAGCGGATGCCGCCGGTGCGCAGCAGGGGCTGCGTGCGGCGCCATTGCAGCAGCGAGCGGCTGAAGGCGAGCATTGAATCGGGCTGCGCGGCCTGCCGTTCGACGGCCAGCGGAAGGTGGGGGCCGTACACCGGCAGCCAGGGCGTGCCGGTGGTGAAGCCGCCGTTCGGCGCTTCGGCGGTCCACGGCATCGGCGTACGGCAGCCGTCGCGGCCCTTGAACTCGGGCCAGAACGCGCGGCCGTACGGGTCCTGCAGCAGCTCGAACGGCACCTCGGCCTCGGGCAGGCCCAGTTCCTCGCCCTGGTAGATGCTGGCGCTGCCGCGCAGTGCGAGCAGAAGCGCCAGCCAGAGCCGGGCGCGCCGGGTGTCGGCCGGGCCGCCGTCGCTCCATCGCGTGGCGACGCGCGGCACATCGTGGTTCGATACCGCCCAGCAGCCCCAACCGCCGGTGGGCGCCAGCGCGTCGTCGAGCGCCTCGACCTGGTGGCGCAGGTGGGCGGGGCGGTGGTCTGCCGTCAGCAGGCTGAAGCTGTAGGCCAGGTGCAGGCGCTTGCCGAGTTCGGTGTACTGCGCCATGACGGGCGGCGCGTTCTCGTCGCCGACCTCGCCCAGCGCCACCGCGCCGTAATCGTCGAGCAGGCGGCGCAGGCTTTCGAGGAAGGCCAGGTTCTCCATCTGGCTCTTGTCGTACAGGTGCTGCTGCATCGCATAGGGGTTGTCGGCGCGCACCGTGCTGACTTCGTCGATCGACGCCAGCGAGGCCGGCGGGTTGTCGCGCAGCAGCGCGTCGTGAAACTGGTGGTTGCAGGCATCGAAGCGAAAGCCGTCTACGCCGCGCTCGCACCAGAAGCGCACCTCGCCCAGCAGGGCCTCCTGCACGGCGTCGCAATGGAAGTTGAGGTCGGGCTGCTCGGTGAGGAAGCTGTGCAGGTAGTACTGCCGCCGGCGCGAATCCCACTGCCAGGCCGAGCCGCCGAACACCGACAGCCAGTTGGTCGGCGGCGTGCCGTCGGCCTTGGGGTCGGCCCAGACGTACCAGTCGGCCTTGGGGTTGTCGCGGCTGCTGCGGCTTTCGGCGAACCAGGCGTGCTGGTCGGAGGTGTGCGAGAGCACCTGGTCGATGACGAGCTTCAGGCCCAGTGCGTGCATGCGCGCCAGCATGGCGTCGAAGTCGGCCAGCGTGCCGAACAGCGGGTCGACTGCGCGGTAGTCGGCCACGTCGTAGCCGAAGTCCTTCATCGGCGAACGGAAAAAAGGGGAAACCCAGACGGCATCGACGCCGAGGCTGGCCACGTGTTCGAGCCGGGACGTGATGCCCGGCAGGTCGCCGATGCCGTCGCCATTGCTGTCCATGAAGCTGCGCGGGTAGATCTGGTAGATCACCGCGCCGCGCCACCATTCGCTGTCGCTCTTGCTGCCCATGCCGGCCCCTGTGGTCTGAAAATCATTGTGGCACGCGAAATCCGGGCCACCCGCGAAGCTTTCTACACTGGGCGCCGTTCCCCGCTCTTCAAGATGACACCAGATTCCGCTTCCTCCCTCGCCGCGCTCGAGGCACGGCTCGCCCAGGACCTCGAATACCTCGGCTGGCCCGGCCGCAACTGGATGCCCGCCCGACAGGGGGGCGATGAGTCCATGCTCGACGTGGCCATCATCGGCGGCGGCCAGGCCGGCCTGGCTGCCTCGGTCGCGCTGGCGCAGCTGGGCATTCGCGCCGTGGTGTTCGACCGCTCGCCCGCGGGCAAGGAAGGACCCTGGGCGACCACGGCGCGCATGGAGACGCTGCGCTCGCCCAAGGAGCTCACCGGTCCCGCGCTCGGCCTGCCATCGCTCACCTTCCGCGCCTGGTTCGAGGCTCAGTTCGGGCTGGAGGCATGGACGGCGATGGACAAGATCCCGCGCCTGCAGTGGATGGACTACCTGGTCTGGTACCGCCGCGTGATGGACGTGGACGTGCGCAACGACACCACGGTGACCGGCATCCACCCGCTGCCCGATGCGTCCGGCGTGCGGCTGGCCCTGCGCACGCCGCAGGGCGAACGCAGCGTGCTGGCGCGCCGCGTCGTCCTTGCGACCGGGCGCGACGGCCTAGGCGGGCCGGCCGTTCCGGCTTTCGTCGATGCACTGCCGCGCTCGAAGTGGGCGCACTCCTCCGACGACATGGACTACGGCCGGCTCGAAGGCCTGCGCGTGGGCGTGGTCGGCGCGGGCTCCTCGGCCATGGACAGTGCGGCCACCGCGCTGGAGGCCGGCGCGCGCAGCGTCGAGCTGCTGATCCGCCGCAGCGACCTGCCGCGCGTCAACAAGGGCAAGGGTGCGGGTGTGCCGGGGCTCACGCAGGGGCACTACGATTTGCCCGACGAGCTCAAGTGGCGCATCCGCCACTACATCAACGTGGCGAACGTGCCGCCGCCGCACGGCAGCACGCTGCGGGTGTCGGGGCATACCAATGCCTTCTTCAACTTCGGCTGCCCCATCCTCGCCATCGAGCCGCGGGGCGAGGCCATGCGTGTGTCGACGCCGAAGGGGGTTTTCGAATTCGACTTCCTGATCGTCTCGACCGGCTTCAAGGTCGACTGGCCGAACCGCCCGGAATTCGCCGCCGTCTCGGCCCACATCCGGACATGGAAAGACCGCTTCGAGCCCGCGCCCGGCGACGAAGACCAGGAACTGGCCGACTCGCCCGACCTTGGGCCCGCCTTCGAATTCCAGCAGCGCCTGCCGGGCGAGTGCGCGGGGCTCGGGCGCATCCACTGCTTCTGCTACCCGGCGGCGCTGTCGCACGGCACGGTGTCGGGCGACATTCCGGCCATCAGCGACGGCGCGAAGCGACTGGCGAGCGGCATCGCCAGCCTGTTCTACCGCGAGGACTTCGACCACCACTACGCCAACCTCGAGGCCTATGCCGAGCCGGAACTGTTCGGCGACGAATGGACGCCCGCGCTGCCGCCCCAAGAAAGAAACCGACCATGACAAGCACTCCCCACGATGTGATCGATGCCGCCGTCCCGCTGGCGCCGGACCACCCCCTCTGGGCGCTGCGGCGCCAGCGCGACAAGGTCGTCGCAGCCACGCAGGGCAGCTACGACGCGATGTTCTCGCCGGCCGTCGAAGGCCTGTCGGTGAACGAGCGGCTGGTGGTGGCGCTGCATGCCTGCCGCGTGTCGAAGGCGGACGGCCTGGCCGCGCACTACCGCGACCGGCTGGTGGCCGAAGGCGCGGACGGCGACGTGATCGCTGCCGTGGATGCCGGCCGGCCGGTGGCCGATGCGCGCCTGCAGGCCGTGCTGGCCTTCACCGGCAAGCTGATCGAACGCCCCATCGAGGGCGACAAGGCCGCCGTTCAGTCGCTGGCCGCGAGCGGCCTCTCGACACCCGCCATCGTGGCGATGAGCCAGTTGATCGCTTTCCTCTCGTACCAGATTCGCGTTGCCGTCGGCCTGAAGGCGCTGGTCGCCGCGGAGGCCGCGGCATGACGGCCCCGATCCGCATCAAGGGCTTCACCACCGAGGTGCTCAAGTGGAAGCCGTGGCTCGACACGGTGAACGTCGACACCGCCACGCCGGCCCAACTGGCCGCGCTCGACGAGATGAGCCCGCAGGCGCGCAGCTCGCCGTACTTCCTGGTGCTGGCGCATCAGCCCGAGATACTGCTGCAGCGCTCCATCGCCTTCAACGCGATCATGTTCGCGCCGGGCGGCATGCCGCGCGCCGAGCGCGAGCTGGGCGCCACGGTGGAATCGCGCGTCAACGGCTGCGTGTACTGCGCCTCGGTGCATGCACAGCGCTTCGAGCAGCTGGCCAAGCGCAACGACGTGATCTCGCAGGTGTTCGAGGAGCCGGAAGGCGCCGGCACCACGGCGCGCGAGAAGGCCATCGTCGCGTTCTCGATCCGTCTCGGTGCCGAGCCGGACAAGGTCTCGGCCGACGATGTGCGCGGGTTGAAGGAGGCCGGGCTGACAGAGCAGGAGATTCTCGACCTGATCCATTCGGTCGCCCTGTTCGCCTGGGCCAATCGGCTGATGCTCAACCTCGGGGAGCCGGTCTTCCCCGAAGCCGACGCGTCATAGCCGCTCGAGCAGCCCGGCGACGGTTTCGTTCGCCAAGCCCAGCGGTTCGAGCAGGTCGTTCTCGCGGCGGAAGTCGATGCCGTTGACCAGCGAGGCCGCGTCCACGATGGTGCGGGTCGCGGGCGTCGGCACGCCGGCGATAGCGCCCAGCGCCTCGACGAACGCCAGGCCGTAGGGCATGTCTTCGGTCACGTAGCGGGTGTCGACCTGCGTGGGGCCGGGCGGACCGCCGCGCTTGGCGTGCAGTTCGGCGGCGATGTCCTCGAGCTTTTCCGACGCGGTGCCGAAAGAGCGTGCGAAATGCGCTTCGATGGGGTCGAGCTCGATGCCGAAAGCGGTGGCCACGGCGCGCCGCTCCCGGTCCAGCGCCTCGATCACGCGCGACACGCCGGGCGTCATGCAGTGGTACTGCGGCCAGTTCTCGGCGCGCTCGATGCGCGTCCAGTTGAACACCGCGAGCGGGCCGTGGGACTGCGGATTGACGTTGGCCAGGGCGCTCGCGAGGGCGCTGCCGTCGGGGAAGAAGCCGGCGCCGAAGAGGGTGGTGCACAGCGCGACGGCCTCTTCCACCCGCGAGCCGGGCAGGGCGGAGACGCCGACCGACTTGCGCCGCGTCATTACCCTGACCTGCGTGCCGGACTCGCGGCGCGCGGTCAGCACGGTCGTGCCGAAGCTGGCGACGGTGATCTGCCGGCCTGCGCGCGCAGCTGCCTCGTGCAGATAGAGCGAGGACAGCGAGGCCATCGAGCTGACGATCACGGTCTGGCCGTCGCGCAGGAAGGGGAGCAGCGCGTCCATCACGCGCCTGTGGCCGTTGACGGGGAGGGCGAGCAGGAGCACGTCCGAAGCGGCGCAGAGCCCGGCCGCGTCGTCGGCGACCTCGACCTTCACCGAGAACGACTGGATGCCGCCGGCTTCCAGCGGCCGAGTGCGCAGCCCGTCCGCGCCCCGGCCGCCCGGCGACCACACCGTGGCGCCATGGCCCGCCTGCCGCAGCCACGCCGCGCTGGCCAGCGCGATCGCCCCGGCGCCCGCAATGCCGACGCGGTACTTCGTGCCCGGCGAAACCTCAGTCAATCTTGATTCCGCCTTGCTTGATCACTTTCGCCCAGCGCTGGCTGTCTTCCGTCACCACCTTGCCCAGCGCGGCCGGGCCGCCGCAGGTATTGACCGCGCCCAGCTGCGCAAAGCGCTGCTTCGTCTCCGGCAGGTTGCACACCTCGACCAGCGCCGCGGACAGCTTCTCGACGCTCGCCGCGGGCATGCGCGCCGGCGCCATCACGCCGACCCAGACCGGCACTTCCATGCCCGGCAGGCCGGTGGCCTCGCCGATGGTCGGGGCCGTGCCCATGCCGGGCAGCGCCGCGTGGGAGAAGGTGCCGAGCACGCGCGCCTTGCCGCTGGCGACCATCGGCTCGATCGAGGCCACGCTGGTCACGATGGCCGCCACCTGCCCGCCCAGCAGGTCCGTCATGGCGGGCGCGGCGCCCCGGTAGGGCACGTGCAGCAGGTTCACGCCGCTCGCCTGCGCCAGCAGCGCCCCGGTCAGGTGCGACACGGTGCCATTGCCCGTCGAGGCGTAGGTAACCTGGCCCGGCCTGGCCTTGGCGTCGCGCAGCACGTCGGCCACGGTCTTGTAGGGGCTTTCGGTGCGCACGGACAGCGTCATCGGCGTGTCCGCCACCAGGGCCACCGGCACCAGCTCGTGCACCGGGTCGTACGGGAGCTTGACCTGCAGGTGGGGCGCGATGGTGATGGCGCCGCCCGTTGCGAGCAGCACCGTGGCCCCGTCCGTCGCCTTGGCCACCGCGTCGGCGGCCACGATGCCGCCGGCGCCGGCCTTGTTGTCGACGATGACGCTCTGGCCAAGCCTGTCGGCGAGCTTGGCGCCCAGGTAGCGGGCGATAACGTCCTGGGCGCCGCCAGTGGCGAAGGGCACGACGAGGCGCAGGGGCTTGTCGTTCTGCTGGGCCCGCAGCGGCGTGGCAGCAAGGCTGGCGGCGGCCGCGAAGGACAGGGCGAGATGTTTCCAGAGCAGTTTCATTGTGTCTTTCCGTCCGCGTGAGGCGGCAAGCTGGGGAGCGAGTCTAGTCCGGCGCGATAATCCGTCCTCCCCGGCCACCCCGCGCCGGGTCTTGCCGAACCCGTCATGAATCCCAGCTACAAACCCAGCGACGTCGAGTCCGCTGCCCAGGCGCAATGGAGCGCCGCCGATGCCTATCGCGTCACCGAGGACGCGAGCCGCAAGAAGTACTACGCCTGCTCCATGCTGCCGTACCCCAGCGGCAAGCTGCACATGGGCCACGTGCGCAACTACACGATCAACGACATGCTCACGCGCTACCTGCGCATGAGCGGCTACAACGTGCTGATGCCCATGGGCTGGGACGCCTTCGGCCTGCCGGCCGAGAACGCGGCGCTGAAGAACGGGGTGCCGCCGGCCAAGTGGACCTACGAGAACATCGACTACATGCGCGGCCAGCTCCAGGCCATGGGCCTGGCGATCGACTGGAGCCGCGAGATCGCCACCTGCGATCCGAGCTACTACAAGTGGAACCAGTGGCTGTTCCTGAAGATGCTGGAGAAGGGCATTGCCTACCGCAAGACCCAGGTCGTCAACTGGGACCCGGTCGACCAGACCGTGCTGGCCAACGAGCAGGTGATCGACGGCAAGGGCTGGCGCACGGGCGCCACGGTCGAGCGCCGCGAGATCCCGGGCTACTACCTGAAGATCAGCGACTACGCCGAAGAGCTGCTCGAACACACCCAGCACAAGCTGCCGGGCTGGCCCGAGCGCGTCAAGCTGATGCAGGAGAACTGGATCGGCAAGAGCGAGGGTTTGCGCTTCGCCTTCACGCATGACATCCATGGCGCGGACGGCAAGCTCATCCAGGACGGCCGCATGTACGTGTTCACCACGCGCGCCGACACCATCATGGGCGTCACCTTCTGCGCCGTCGCGCCCGAGCATCCGCTGGCCGCGCACGCCGCCACGCTCGATCCGAAGGTCGCGGCCTTCATCGAGGAATGCAAGGCCGGCGGCACCACCGAGGCCGAGCTCGCCACGCAGGAAAAGAAGGGTGTGCCCACCGGCCTCACGGTGATGCATCCGATCACCGAGGAGCAGGTGCCGGTGTGGGTCGGCAACTACGTGCTCATGGGCTATGGCGACGGCGCCGTGATGGGCGTGCCCGCGCACGACGAGCGCGACTTCGCCTTCGCCAACAAGTACGGCCTCGAGATCATCCAGGTCGTGCTGGTCGACGACGAGCCGCACTTCGACTACCACAAGTGGCAGGACTGGTACGGCGACAAGCAGCGCGGCGTGACCATCAACTCCGACAACTTCAGCGGCATGACCTACAAGGAGGCCGTGGCCGCCGTGGCGCACGCGCTGGGCCAGAAGGACCTGGGCGAGCTGCAGACCACCTGGCGCCTGCGCGACTGGGGTGTGAGCCGCCAGCGCTACTGGGGCACGCCGATCCCGATCATCCATTGCGAAGAGCACGGCGCGGTGCCGGTCCCGGAGAAGGACCTGCCCGTGGTGCTGCCGACCGACTGCGTGCCCGACGGCTCGGGCAACCCGCTGAACAAGCACGAAGGCTTCCATGCCGGCGTGACCTGCCCCGTGTGCGGCAAGGCCGCGCGGCGCGAGACCGACACGATGGACACCTTCGTGGACTCGTCGTGGTACTTCATGCGCTACTGCGACCCGAAGAACGACGACGCCATGGTGGGCGGCGGCGCCGACTACTGGATGCCGATGGACCAGTACATCGGCGGCATCGAGCACGCGATCCTGCATTTGCTGTACGCGCGCTTCTGGACCAAGGTGATGCGCGACCTGGGCCTGGTGAAGGCCGACGAGCCCTTCAGCAAGCTGCTCACGCAGGGCATGGTGCTCAACCACATCTTCTACAAGCGCAACGAGAAGGGCGGCAAGGACTACTTCCCGCCCCTCGAAGTCACGGCGGTGCTCGACGCGCAGGGCCGCATCACCGGCGGCACGCTGGCCGACGGCACGAAGGTCGAGTACGGCGGCGTCGGCAAGATGGGCAAGAGCGAACGCAACGGCGTCGACCCGCAGGACCTGATCGAGAAGTACGGCGCCGACACCGCGCGTCTGTACACCATGTTCACCGCACCGCCCGAAGCCACGCTCGAGTGGAACGACGCGGCCGTCGAAGGCAGCTACCGCTTCCTGCGCCGGGTGTGGAACTTCGGCGTGGCGCAGGCGGACGTGGCGCCGGTCGCGATCGGGGGCCAGGGCTTCGGCAAGTCCGCCCAGGCGCTGCGCCGCGAGGTGCACACCGTGCTGCGCCAGGTCGACTACGACTACCAGCGCATGCAATACAACACCGTGGTGTCGGGCGCGATGAAGCTGCTCAATGCGCTGGAAGGCTTCAAGCCCGACGGCAGCAACGGCGACGCGGCCGCGCTGCGCGAAGGCTTCGGCATCCTGCTGCGCTGCCTCTACCCGGCCACGCCGCACATCGCGCAGCAGCTCTGGAGCGAACTCGGCTACGACAAGGACCTGGGCGGCCTGCTCGATGCGGCCTGGCCCGCGGTCGACGTCGATGCGCTGGTGCAGGACGAGATCGAACTGATGCTGCAGGTCAACGGCAAGCTGCGCGGCAAGCTCAGCGTGCCGGCCGGCGCGTCGAAGGACGAGATCGAGAAGCTCGCGATCGCCTGCGACGACTTCGTCAACTTCGCCGAAGGCGCGCTGCCCAAGCGCGTGATCGTGGTTCCCGGCCGCCTGGTCAACGTGGTCCTTTGAACGACTCAAGCATGAACATTCGCAATGTCTCGCTGCCGCGCCGCGGCTTTCTTCTCGGGCTGACGGCGGCGGGCGCTTCGCTCGGCCTGGCCGGCTGCGGCTTCGAGCTGCGCAAGGCGCCGGTCTTTGCGTTCAAGACGCTGTCGGTGTCGGGCAACTCGGCCTTGATCAACCAGATCCGGCGCGAGCTGCGGGCCACCGGCTCGGTGACATTGCTGCCGGCCGACCAGTCTTCCACCGCCGACGTGGTGCTCGAAATCCTCGGCGAGGACCGCAACCGCTTCGTGATCTCGACCAATTCGGCCGGCCTCGTGCGCGAACTGCAGCTTCAGCTGCGCGTGCGCTTCCGCTTGCGCACGCCGGGTGGCAAGGACCTGCTGCCGGCCACCGAGGTTTCGCAGACGCGCGACCTGAGCTTCAATGAAACCAACGCGCTGGCCAAGGAAGGCGAGGCTGAACTGCTGTTCCGCGACATGCAGGCGGACATCGCGCAGCAGCTGATGCGCCGCCTGGCCGCCGTCAAGGAACTCTGAGGCCGCGCGCCCCGGCCTTCATTCGATTGCCATGCAACTAGCCAGCGCCCAGCTCGGGGCCCACCTGCAGAAGGGCCTGAAGCCGCTCTACACGATCCACGGCGACGAGCCGCTGCTCGCTCAGGAGGCGGCCGACGCCGTCCGCACCGCCGCGCGCGCGCAGGGCTACACCGAGCGCAGCTCGTACACCGTGGCCGGCGCGCACTTCGACTGGAGCGCGGTGCTCGCGGCGGGCGGCTCGCTCTCGCTGTTCGCCGACAAGCAGATCGTCGAGATCCGCATTCCCTCGGGCAAGCCCGGCAAGGACGGCAGCGCCGCGCTGCAGCAGCTGGCCGAGGCGGCGCCCGGCAACGACAGCACGCTCACGCTTGTGATGCTGCCGCGGCTGGACAAGGCCACGCGCACCGGCGCCTGGTTCTCGGCGCTGGAGAACAACGGCGCGAGCATCCAGGTCGAACCGATCGAGCGCAACGCGCTGCCGCAATGGATCGCGCAGCGCCTGGGCCAGCAGGGCCAGCGCGTAATGCCCGGCGATGAGGGCCAGCGCACGCTGCAGTTCTTCGCCGACCGTGTGGAGGGCAACCTGCTGGCGGCGCACCAGGAAATCCAGAAGCTCGCGCTGCTGCACCCGGCCGGCGAATTGAGCTGGGAGCAGGTCGAGGGCGCGGTCAACAACGTGGCGCGCTACGACGTGTTCAAGCTCTCCGAGGCCGTGCTGGCCGGCAACCCGCAGCGCGTGGCGCGCATGCTCGACGGCCTGCAGGCCGAGGGCGAAGCCGAGGTGCTGGTGCACTACACGATCGCCGAGGACATCCGTGCGCTCAAGCGCGTGAAGGACGCCATGGCCTCGGGCCGACCGCTGCCGATGGCGCTGCGCGAGAACCGCATCTGGGGCCCGCGCGAGCGCGCTTTCGAGCGCGTGCTGCCGCGCCTGGACGACCGCATGCTGGCCCGGCTGCTGCGCGCGGCGCACGTGGTGGACGGCATCGTGAAGGGCCTGAAGCAGCCCGACTGGCCCGCCAGTGGCTGGCAGGCCCTGCAGCGGCTCGCGCTGATGCTGTGCCGCGCGTGCAGCAGCGCTCTTGCCCCCTCTCCCTCCGGGAGAGGGTTGGGATAAGGGCCGGCGGCCTTTATCGCATCGCACGCTTCCAGGCGCCGCGGCCCTCACCCTAGCCCTCTCCCGGAGGGAGAGGGAACAATGCGCGAAATCTGGGGTTGATCCAAATGCAGGAAAATGCCGGCATGAACGCGTTCAACGTCAGCGAGCACATGCAGAGCCTCGGCCTGCAAGCCAAAACCGCCGCATTCCTCATGGCCCGTGCGGATTCAGCCACCAAAAACAAGGCATTGAAGGCGCTGGCCCGGCGCCTGCGCGAAGCCGGTCCGGTGCTGGCCGTGGCCAACCAGAAGGACCTGGAGCGCGCCACGGCCGCCGGCCTCTCGGCGCCGATGGTCGACCGCCTCAAGCTCACGCCCAAGGTCATCGAGACCGTGGCGCTCGGCTGCGAGCAGCTCGCCGGCATGGCCGACGTGATCGGCGAGATCATCGGCATGAAGCAGCAGCCCAGCGGCATCCGCGTGGGCCAGATGCGCGTGCCGATCGGCGTGTTCGGCATGATCTACGAGAGCCGCCCCAACGTGACCATCGAGGCCGCGAGCCTGGCCATCAAGAGCGGCAACGCGGCCATCCTGCGCGGCGGCTCGGAAGCCATCGAGTCGAACAAGGCGCTGGCGCTGCTGGTGTCCGAGGCGCTGGCCGAAGCCGGCCTGCCGGTGGAAGCGGTGCAGCTGGTGCAGACCACCGACCGCGAAGCCGTCGGCCAGCTGATCGCCATGCCGGAGTTCGTCGACGTGATCATCCCGCGCGGCGGCAAGGGCCTGATCGAGCGCATCAGCCGCGACGCCAAGGTGCCCGTCATCAAGCACCTGGACGGCAACTGCCACGTCTACGTGGACGACACGGCCGAGTTCGACATGGCGCTGCGCATCGTCGACAACGCCAAGACCCAGAAGTACAGCCCCTGCAACGCCGCCGAAGGCCTGCTGGTGTCGGCCGCGGTGGCCGACGACTTCCTGCCCGAGATCGCCGCCATCTTCGCGGCCAAGGGCGTGGAAATGCGCTGCGACCCGGCCGCCGCCGCCATCCTGCGCGCCGACGGTGCGATCGATCCGAAAGCCAGGGTGGTCGATGCGGTCGAATCCGACTGGTCCGAGGAATACCTCGCTGCCGTCATCAGCATCAAGGTGGTGGCCGGCGTGGACGAGGCCATTGCGCACATCAACCGTTATTCGAGCCACCACACCGACGCCATCGTCACGCGCGACCACGTGCATGCCCAGCGCTTCCTGCGCGAGGTCGACTCGGCCAGCGTGATGGTCAATGCGAGCACGCGCTTCGCGGATGGCTTCGAGTTCGGGCTGGGCGCCGAAATTGGCATCAGCACCGACAAGTTCCATGCGCGCGGACCGGTGGGGATCGAAGGGCTGACTTCGCTCAAGTACGTGGTGCTGGGCCAAGGCGAAGTGCGGACCTGATGCGCGCCGCTCTCGTGGTCTTGTCTTCGGGATGGGCACCCCCAATTCCTACAATTCCGCTCTACCTTTAAGCACAAAACCAACAAGGCCGCCCGCATGGTTCCGCATCTCGTCACCGCCCTGACCGGCCCGATCAACGAACTGGAGCAGCGGGTGCTCGACTCGATGCCTGCCATCGAGCGCTGGTTCCGGCTCGAGTGGATGGAGCACACGCCGCCGTTCTACAGCGCCGTCGACATCCGCAACGCCGGCTTCAAGCTGGCCCCGGTCGACACCAACCTGTTCCCGGGCGGCTGGAACAACCTCACCAAGGAAATGCTGCCGCTGGCGGTGCAGGCCGCGCAGGCGGCCATCGAGAAGATCTGTCCGGAAGCGCGCAACCTGCTTGTCATTCCGGAAAATCACTCCAAGAACACCTTTTATCTCGCCAACGTCGCGCAACTGGTGCGCATCTTCCACATGGCGGGGCTCAACGTGCGCATCGGGTCCATCGACCCCGCCATCAAGACTTCCAAGAAGATCGAACTGCCCAACGGCGACACCGTGACGCTCGAACCGGTGGTGCGCAGCAAGCGCAGGCTGGGGCTGAAGAATTTCGATCCCTGCACAATTCTGCTCAACAACGAGCTTTCTGCTGGAACGCCCGGCATCCTCGAGGACTTGCACGAGCAGTACCTGCTGCCGCCGCTGCATGCGGGCTGGTCGGTGCGCCGCAAGAGCAACCACCTGCACAGCTACGAGGAGCTGTCCAAGCGCTTCGGCAAGCTGCTGGGCATCGACCCCTGGCTCATCAACCCGATCTATGCGCGTGCCGAAGGCGTGGACGTGGCCGAGGGCCGCGGCATCGACGTGCTGACCAGCCATGTCGACGCGGTGCTGACCAAGGTGCGTCGCAAGTACAAGGAATACGGCATCAACGAGAAGCCGTTCGTGGTCGTCAAGGGCGGCCACAGCGGCAGCGGCAGTCCGGGCGTGGTGACGGTGCGCGATGCCAAGGACGTGGAGGCGCTGATCGGCAAGCCCCGCGGCGGCGCCGGCCTTCCCGCCGCCAAGGCAGGCGCCAGCCGCGAACTGCGCGAACCCACCGAGCTGATCGTGCAGGAAGGCGTGCTGACCAACGAGCGCGTGCACAACGGCGTGGCCGAGCCGGTGGTCTACATGATGGACCGCTACGTGGTCGGCGGCTTCTACCGCGTGCATGCCGAGCGCGCCGCCGACGAGAACCTGAAGCTGCCGGGCGCGAGCTACGTGCCGCTGGCATTTTCTGAAAGTGCGCACTTGCCTCAGCCCGGCGCCAAGCCTGGCGCCAGCGCCCCGAACCGCTTCTACATGTACGGTGTGGTCGGCCGGCTGGCCATGGTGGCCGCCAGCTACGAGATGGAAGCAACCGATCCGGACGCTGAAATCTACGAATGATTCCCGTGGCGGCTCGCGGCGGCTTGCACCGGTCGCAAGCAGCGGCAAAATAGCGGCCCCACAGCAACGGAAACAAAAGGGCGGGAGGGGTGACAATGGTGAACTAAAGTTCTCTCGTGTCGCACCCCGGCGTGTCTGACGCGTCGATTCCAGCAGCCTGTCCTTTTCCCATCGACTTCGTGTCAGCCCCCAAAAATCTCTCAGCCGGCCTGATCGTCGGCGCCATCGGCGTCGTCTATGGCGACATCGGCACCAGCGTGCTGTATGCCGTCAAGGAAGTGTTCGGCCACGGCCACGTGCCGTTCACCGTCGGGAACGTCTACGGCATCCTCTCGATGTTCTTCTGGACGCTCACCGTCATCGTCTCCATCAAGTACGTCGTGCTCGTGCTGCGGGCCGACAACGAAGGCGAGGGCGGCCTCGTGGCCATGCTGGCGCTGGCCTCCCGCGCGGTGGCCGACAAGCCCAGGCTGCGCCACGTGCTGCTGGTGGTCGGCATCTTCGGCACCTCGCTGTTCTATGGCGACGGGGTCATCACTCCGGCCATCTCGGTGCTCTCGGCGGTCGAGGGCCTGGAGGTGGTGTCGCCGCACTTCACGCACTACGTCATTCCGCTCACGCTGGTCGTGCTGTTCTGCCTGTTCGTGGTGCAGAAGCGCGGCACGGCGGGCATCGGCAAGTTCTTCGGGCCGATCACGCTGGTGTGGTTCCTGGCGATTGCCGTGCTCGGCGTGTCGCAGATCCTGCACCACCCCGAGATCCTGAAGGCGCTGAATCCGTTCTACGCGCTGAAGTTCATGTGGGACAACCCCGGCACCAGCTTCATCCTGCTGGGCGCCACCGTGCTGTGCGTGACCGGCGCCGAGGCGCTGTACGCCGACCTCGGCCACTTCGGCAAGAGCCCGATCCGCATCGCGTGGTTCTCGGTCGTGATGCCGGCGCTGACGCTCAACTACTTCGGCCAGGGCGCGCTGCTGCTGGAGAACCCCGAGGCGGTGAAGAACCCGTTCTTCATGATGGCGCCCGAGTGGGCGCTCATCCCGCTGGTGCTGCTGGCCACCGCGGCCACGGTGATCGCGTCGCAGGCCCTCATCACGGGCGCCTTCAGCGTCACGCGCCAGGTCATCCAGCTGGGCTACCTGCCGCGCCTGAACATCGAGCACACCAGCGTGCGCACGGCCGGCCAGATCTACATCCCGCTGGTCAACTGGGGCCTGTTCGTGGCCATCGTGCTGGCGGTGGTGATGTTCCGCTCGTCGAGCAGCCTGGCCGCGGCCTACGGCATCGCCGTGACGACCGACATGCTGATCACCACGGTGCTGACCTTCTTCGTGATCCGCTACGCGTGGAAGCTGCCGCTGGCGCTGTGCATCGCGTCGACCGCGGTCTTCTTCATCGTCGACTTCCTGTTCTTCGCGTCGAACCTGCTCAAGCTGTTCGAAGGCGGCTGGTTCCCGCTGCTGATCGGCGGCTTCGTCTTCACGCTGATGATGACGTGGAAGGAAGGGCGCCGCCTCATGGGCGAGGCGCAGCATGCCGACGCGATCGACCTGAAGTCCTTTCTCGGCTCGGTGTTCGTGAGCCCGCCGGCGCGCGTGGACGGCACGGCGGTGTTCCTCACGGCCGAGCCGGGCACCGTGCCCAATGCGCTGCTGCACAACCTGAAGCACAACAAGGTGCTGCACGAGCAGAACATGTTCGTGACCGTGCGCAACCACGAGGTGCCATGGATCCCGATGGACAAGCGCATCGAGATCGAGGCGCTGGGCCACCACTGCTGGCAGATCATGGTGCACTACGGCTTCAAGAACGACATCGACCTGCCGCGCGCGCTCGACAACGCGCGCATGCGCGGCTGCCAGCTCGAACCGATGACGACCAGCTACTTCCTGTCGCGCGACGTGGTGATCCCCACGCTGGGCAGCGGCATGGCGCCATGGCGCGAGAAGCTGTTCGCGCAGATGCACCACAACGCGAGCGGGGCGGCGGCGTTCCTGGGGCTGCCGAACAACGCGGTGGTGGAGCTGGGGTCGAAGATCGAGATCTAGCGGGAGCTGGCTGCGGGCAAGGAGAGAAAAAGGCCCCGGCCGGCAAGGACATCGCCGCTTCCGGCAACATCGCGCCCGATACCCATGCAGCCGCCGCCCCTGGCACCGCAAGAAAGAACGCCTGATGAAAAACATCCTCTTCGTCGCCGATCCGCTCGATCATTTCAAGATCTACAAGGACACGACCTTCTCGATGATGCGCGAGGCGCAGCGCCGCGGTTATCGCATCGCCGCCTGCCTGCCGCAGGACATCCAGTGGAAATCGGGCGGCGTGGTCACGGCCACGGTGCAGCAGATCACGCTGACTGGCGACGCCAGGGCCTGGTACCGCGTCGACATCACGGAGTCGAAGGCGCTGAAGAATTTCGACGCCGTGCTGATGCGCAAGGACCCGCCCTTCGACGCCGAGTACATCTACGCCACCCACCTGCTGGAGCAGGCCGAGCGCGAGGGCGCGCAGGTGGTCAACAAGCCGCGTGCGCTGCGCGACCACCCCGAGAAGCTCGCGATCATGGAGTTTCCGCAGTTCGTCACGCCCACGCTGGTCACGCGCAGCGCGCAGGCCGTGCGCGACTTCCACGCGGAGCACGGCGATATCATCCTGAAGCCGCTCGACGGCATGGGCGGCATGGGCATCTTCCGCGTGCGGCAGGATGCGCTGAACCTCGGCTCCATCGTCGAGACGCTCAACAAGAGCGGCGCCGAGACCATCATGGTGCAGCGCTTCGTGCCTGAGATCGTGCAGGGCGACAAGCGCATCCTGATCATTGCGGGCGAGCCGGCGCCCTTCGTGCTCGCGCGCATTCCGCAGGGCACCGAGGTGCGCGGCAACCTCGCGGCCGGCGGCAAGGGCGTGGCCCAGCCGCTCACGGCGCGCAATCGCGAGATCGCCGAGACCGTGGGGCGCACGCTCGCGCCGCGCGGTCTGTTGCTGATCGGGCTCGACGTGATCGGCGACTCGGTGACCGAGATCAACGTGACCAGCCCGACCTGCTTCCAGGAGATCACCGAGCAGACCGGCTTCGACGTGCCGGCGATGTTCATCGATGCGCTCGAGGCACACTTGGCCCGGGCTTCAGCGCACTGATCGCTGCCCGTCCACGAACACATGCAGTTCGCCCGGCGCGAACTGCGTCCATGTCTCGTTGGTGGTGAGCGGCGCGGTCACGACCACGGCCACGCGGTCGTTGGGCGTGGTGTGCCGCGCGAAGTCGATTTCCAGGTCCTCGTCCGACAACTGCGCCGTCACGAAGGGATGGCGGCGCTCCACGTACCAGAGGTTGGTCGAGGCATGCGCCCACAGCGCCTGCCCGTTGGACAGCATGAAGTTGAAGGTGCCGTGCGCCGCGAGCTGCGGAGCCAGTTCGCGCAGCGTGAGCGTCAGCTCCTCGATGCTCGGCACGCCCGCATGCGACTTGGCCAGCTCCTGCATGATCCAGCAGAAGGCGTGCTCGCTGTCGGTGTTGCCCACGGGATGGAAGTTGCCGTGCAGGCGCGGGCGGAATTCCTTCAGGTCGCCGTTGTGTGCGAACACCCAGTAGCGTCCCCACAGCTCGCGCACGAAGGGGTGGCAGTTCTGCAGGTTGACTTCGCCCTGCGTCGCCTTGCGGATGTGCGCGATGACGTTGCGGCTCTGTATGGGGTAGCGCCGGATCAGCTCCGCCACCGGCGATTCGCACGCCGGCTGGTGATCGACGAAGTGGCGCAGCCCGCGGTCCTCGAAGAACGCGATGCCCCAGCCATCGGCATGATGGTCGGTGCGGCCGCCGCGTTGCGCGAAGCCGGTGAAGCTGAAGGTCACGTCCGTGGGCGTGTTGCAATTCATTCCAAGCAATTGGCACATGGCGCCATTAAAGCGCGAGCGCCAGCCGCTTGGCGAATCTGCTCGCCCTTTCAGCGCACGAAGCGGCCTTCGGGCGTGACGCGCACCATCTCGATGAAGCGCGAGCCGGTGGTGTTGCCGGTCGAGAAATCGATGTCCATGCCGGCCAGGCGCAGCTTGAATGCGCGCAGCGTCGCATGCAGGCGCGCGCGCGTCAGGTCGCGGCCGGTGCGCTTGAGCGCCTCGATCATCACCAGTGCGTTCAGGTAGCCCTCGAAGCTGCCGTAGCCCACGGGCACCTGTGCCCGCTCGGCCAGCCGGCGGTAGTCGCGCGTCACGGTTTCCACCTCGCCCCAGGGATAGGGCATGACCTGCGAGATCGCCAGGCCGCCCGCCTGCAGGGTGACCACCTTGGCCGTGACCTCGCCCGGAACGATCGACATGCCGTAGAACATCGGCTTGCTGCCGGCGGCGTAGGTGGCCTTGATCACCTCGCCGGCCACGGTGCCGGCCAGGTACATCAGGATGGCCTGGGACTGGCTGTCGGCCAGCGCCTTGCCGGCGGCTGCGGCGTTCGAGCCGTCGCCCTTGGCCATGACCGTGGCCGTCGGCGCGAGCTTGTGGGTGGCCATGGCGGCCTCGATCAGCTTGATCGCCTCGGCACCGCCGGGATTGTCGAGATGGGCGATGGCGATCTTGTTCACGCCGATGGTGACAAGGTGCTCGACCAGGGCCTGCGCCTCGCGTGCGTTGCTGGCGCGCACGAAGTAGGCCGAGCCCGCGACGCTTTGGCGCGCGCTGTCGCCCACCCCGTAGCCGCCCACGCTGGGCGCGCCGCTCTGCTGCAGCAGCTTGGCCGCGGCGGCCGTCGTGCCCGAGCCCACGCAGCCGAAGAAGGCGAACACGCGGTGGTCGTTCAGCAGCTTGCCGTAGTTTTCCAGCGCCTTGTCGGGCTTCAGCTCGTCGTCGAGCGCCACCATCTTGATCTTGCGCCCGCCCACGCCGCCTTGTTCATTGGCCGAATCGAACGCCAGCGCGGCGCCGTTGTGCACGACCTTGATCTGCGAGCCGAGCGGACCGCTCAGCACGGCCGAACTGCCGAGCACGATTTCACCGTCGGTCACCCCCGGCTCGGCCGCTTGCACCGACGAGAGCCGCGTGAGGCCGCCGGCGAGAACCGCCGTCGAGGCGATAAAACTTCTGCGTTGCATGTAAGAACCCACCCTAACTGTGTTTAACAACTGTTAACAATTAGAAACGATGGGTTCTTAGGTACTACCGGGTGCTTACCCTTGTTGTGGCGGACGGCGCAATTGCCAGGCCGCGCAGATGGCAATCGCGCAAAGCCCTGCCAGCATTGCGAATACCTCGTTGAAGGCGGCCAGCCGCGCCGGGCTGCTCATCGGGTTGGCGAGCGAATCGCCATGCGCCGCCAGCCGCCACTCGAGCACGATGGCGCACAGGCTCACGCCCGCCGCGCCGCCCAGCATGCGCACGAAATTGATGGCGCTCGCCCCCTGCGGGATCAGCGGCTTGGCCAGCGGCCGCATCGAACCCAGGTTGAGCGAAGGCAGGATGAAGCCCAGCCCGATGCGCCCGATGATCGCGAAGGCCACCAGCAGCCATAGCGCGCTGTCGAGCCGCAGCACCATCATCAGCGCGAACGACGCCGCCAGCAGCGCGAGGCCGATCGTCACCAGCACCCAGGTCGGGTGCCTGTCGGCCAGCCGGCCCACGCCTGCGATGGTCAGCGCCAGCACGATGCCCGCCGGCAGCAGGATGGTGCCCACGTGCGATGCGGAGAGATGCAGCCCCACCTGCATGTACACCGGCAGCAGGTAGGTCGAGCCGAACAGCGCCGTGCCGTAGATGAAGGCGACCACGCTGCCCATTGCGAACTGCCGGTACTGGAACAGCGCGAGGTTCATCAGCGGCGTGCCGCCCGAGGCCGCGAGCCGCCGCTGCCACCACACGAAGGCGGCGAACGCCACCAGCGCGCCTGCCAGCAGCAAACCGGCCTGCAGCGGCGAATCGCCGCGCAGCGCGACCAGTCCGTTCAGCAGGCACAGCGTGCCGACCGTGCCCAGCGCCAGCCCGCGCGCGTCGAGTCCGCCGCCGCGCACAGCGGCCACGCCGCCGGGCGCGGTGGTCGGCACGAACTTGTAGGCCAGCCAGAGAGAGGCCAGGCAGAACGGCACCACCATGAAGAAGATCGAGCGCCAGCCGAACAGGTCGACCAGCACCCCGCCGATGCTCGGCCCCACCGCTGGCGCCAGCACCACGCCCATGCCGAAGATGCCGCTCGCGCGTCCCTGCTCGTGCGGCTCGAAGGCGCGCAGGATGATGATCGCCGGAATGGGCTGCACCACGCCCGCCGCCAGCCCCTCGGCCACGCGCGCGAACAGCACCAGGGAGAAGTCGTTGGCCACCCCGCCCACGATGCCGCCCGCGAGCAGCAGCAGCATCGTGCCCACGTAGGTGCGCCGGTAGCCGTAGCGCGACAGCAGCCACGGCGTAGTGAGCATCGAGACCGTCATCGCCACCATGAAGCCCGAGCTCACCCACTGCGCGCGCTCCTGGCCGAGCGAGAAGTGGTGGCTCATGCCCGGGATCGCGACGTTGACGATGGTCGAGGACATGATCGACGCCATCGTGCCCACCATGACCGACAGCAGCAGGTACCAGCGATAGCGCTCGCCATAGCGCTCGCGCAGCGTGCCGATGGAGGGCGGGGCCGGCGTGGTCGCGGCTTCGGAGGTCTGTGGGGAGGTCATGGGGCGGCGGAATGTCTCGGGTCCGTCGTCCTACAAGCATATCGGTCTTTGCGCGGGCGGGCGCGCGGCGGGCGGCCCGCACAATGCGTCGGCTGTCCCCTCAGCGTCAGGAAGAAGATCAACACAACACATGGACTCCACGCCCGACAAACAACAAGCCAACGCCCAACCGGCCCCCGCCGAGCCGGAAGGTGCTTCCACGCTCGCGACCGAGCTGGCCGCGCCGACCGTGAGCCGCGCCTACCGCTGCCAGTGCGGCCGCCCGATATTCCTGCGCAACAGCGAGTGCCTGGCCTGCCACACGCCGCTCGGCTACGTGATCGACCGGCTCGGCGTGATGCCGCTCGCGCCGGCGGTGGGCGAGGGCGCGCAGCCCGACACCTTCACCGTGTTCGGCGATCCGCACGGCAAGACCTATCGCCGCTGCACGAACCTCATGACCCCGGCCGCCTGCAGCTGGATGGTGCCTGCCGCACGCGAAGGCGAGACCCTGCCCGACGACACCCAGGGCCTCGCACCGGGCTACTGCCTGGCCTGCAGCGTCACCCGCACCATTCCCGATCTTTCGGTGGAGAACAACGGCGAACTCTGGCGCAAGCTCGAAACCGCCAAGCGCCGGCTCGTCTCGCAACTGCTCGCGCTCGGCCTGCCGGTCGTGAGCCGCCACGCCGACCCGGTGCACGGCCTGACCTTCGACTTCCTCAGCAACATGCCGGGCGGCCCGCACGTGATGACCGGCCACCAGCACGGCGTGATCACCCTCAACGCCGAGGAAGCCGAGGACGCCGTGCGCGAGCGCATCCGCGCGGAGATGCGCGAGCCCTACCGCACGCTGCTGGGCCACTTCCGCCACGAGATCGGCCATTACTACTGGGACCTGCTGGTTCTGCCCACGCCGTGGCTCGACGACTTCCGCGCGCTCTTCGGCGACGAGCGCGCCGACTACGCCGCCGCGCTGCAGCACCACTACGAACAGGGCCCGCCGCCCGACTGGGCCGACCGCTTCGTGAGCAGCTACGCGAGCACGCATCCCTGGGAAGACTGGGCCGAGACCTGGGCCCACTACCTGCACATGGCCGACACGGCGGACACCGCGATGAGCTTCGGTGTCGATGCAACCAACGTCGAACTGGCCAGCGACCTCTTCACCGCCGACGACCTCTGGCAGCCGGACGATCCCGATGCCGGCAAGTTCCTCGATTTCATCAACGGCTGGGTGCTGCTCACCAACGTGCTCAACGAGCTGTCGCGCAGCATGGGGCAGCCCGACTACTACCCCTTCGTGCTGCCGCGCACGGCGGTGGGCAAGCTGCAGTTCATCCACCGCGTGATCACGCAGCAGCGGCCGGGCAGTGCACCGACGATGGTGATGGCCGGCGACGTGGCCGATTCCGCACCCGACGAGCAGGAGCAGTCACAGGGGCAATCGCAGAACCCTGCTCAGTCCTGAGCCGGCGATGCGCCGGTCGCGCAGCGCATGCAGATGCACGCCAGCCCGCGCATGTCTTCCGGCAGGTTCGTGAGCGGCGCCTTGCCGAAGTCGGCCTGCATGCACCAGCAGGGCGGCTGCGCCTCGCCCGTCTCGCGTTCGATTTCCATAGCGCAGCGGTTCGCCTCGCCGCACAGCGGACAGCGTGTGGCGTCGATCAGGCCGGTGGCTGCCGCCGAAGTCGTCATGCGATCTCGAAAGCCGGCAGCTTCTTCGCCACCGCCACGTTCTGCAGCGTCACGTAGACCGGCAACCCGCCGCTGTAGGCCGGGTAGTCCTCGCCCTCGATCAGCGGCAGCAGGTAGCGCCGGCACTTCTCGGTGATGCCGTAGCCATCGTCCGAGATGAAGTCGCGCGGCATCGGCTTCTCGACGTTGGCGACGGATTCGAGCGGCGCACAGCCCAGGCGGTAGGCATAGGGCACATCGGACGTGCGCTCGATGGTGGGCATGACGGCGTTGCGGCCTTCGAGTGCCAGTTCCACCGCGCGCTGTCCCAGTTCGTAGGCCTGCTTCACGTCGGTGGCCGAGGCGATGTGGCGCGCCGCACGCTGCAGGTAGTCGGCCACGGCCCAGTGGAACTTGTGGCCCAGCGCTTCCTTGACCATCTGCGCCACCACCGGCGCCGCGCCGCCGAGCTGCGCATGGCCGAAGGCGTCGCGCGTGCCCTGCTCGGCAAGGAAGGTGCCGTCGGGGTGGTGGCAGCCTTCGGACACCACCACCGAGCAGTAGCCGTGCTGCTTCACCAACTCATCGACGCGCGCGAGAAAGCGCGCCTTGTCGAACTCGATCTCCGGGAACAGCACCACCACCGGAATGCCCTGGTCCGCCGCCAGGGCGCCAGCCGCGGCGATCCAGCCCGCATGCCGGCCCATCACTTCGAGCACGAACACCTTGGTCGATGTTGCCGCCATCGAACGCACGTCGAACGAGGCCTCGATGGTCGACACCGCCACGTACTTCGCGACCGAGCCGAAGCCCGGGCAGCAGTCGGTCAGCGGCAGGTCGTTGTCGATGGTCTTGGGCACGTGGATGGCCTGCAGCGCATAGCCCATCGACTGCGACAGTTGGCTCACCTTGAAGCAGGTGTCGGCCGAATCGCCGCCGCCGTTGTAGAAGAAGTAGCCGATGCCGTGCGCCTTGAACACTTCGATCAGCCGCTCGTACTCGCGACGGTTCTTCTCGAGCGACTTGAGCTTGTAGCGGCACGAGCCGAAAGCGCCCGAGGGCGTGCTGCGCAGCGCCGCGATCGCCTCGGCCGATTCGGCGCCGGTGTCGATCAGTTCCTCGGTCAGCGCGCCGATGATGCCGTTGCGCCCGGCATAGAGCTTGCCGATGCGGTCGGGATGTTTTCGCGCCGTCTCGATCACGCCGCAGGCCGACGCGTTGATGACCGAGGTGACGCCGCCCGACTGGGCGTAGAAGGCGTTGAGGATGGGCATGCGCGGCATTCTCCCGCAGCCCTCCGGCAGGCGCCAGTGTCAGGGTGACAGGATGTCAGCGGCTCTCGAAGACCGGCGGGCGCTTCTGCAGGAAGGCGCTCACGCCTTCGCGGAAGCTCGGGCGGTCGATCAGATCGCGCTGGCGCTCGCTCTCGTAGTGCAGCTGCTCCTTCAGCGTGTGGCGCTCAGAGGCCTCGAAGGCCTCGCGTGCTTCGAGCACGGCATGCGCCGGTAGGCGAGCGAGGCGCTGCGCGATGCCCTTGGCCTCCTCCATCAATTGCTCGTCGTCCACGCAGCCCCAGATCAGGCCCCATTGCACGGCACGCCCCGCGCCCACGCGCTCGTCGAGCAGCGCCATGCCCATCGCGCGCGCCCGGCCGGCGCGGCGCGGAATGGCCCAGGTGCAGCCCAGGTCCGGCACGATGCCGAGCTTGGGCAGGAAGGGCAGGTAGAAATACGCACTGCGCGCGGCAATGGTCACGTCGGCTGCCAGCGCAAGGCCTACGCCGGCGCCGGCCGCGGGGCCATTGACGGCGGCGACCACCGGAACAGGCAGCGTGCGCAGCGTCTCGATCAGCGGATTGCTGAGTTGCTGCATCCACTCGGCCGTCTGCGTGCCGAGCGACTTGCCTTCGTCGCCCGGCGCCATTGCGCTCAGGTCGGCGCCCACGCAGAAGGCCTTGCCGGCGCCCGTGAGGATCACTGCGCGCACCGCGCGGTCGTCGCGTATGCGTTCCAGCGCATCGCGCAGTTCGACCTGCAATTCGCGCGCGATCGGGTTGAGCTTGGCGGGAAGATTCAGCGTGAGCGTGGCGATGCCGTCGGCCAGCTCCTGGAGGATGTAGGGCTGGTCGTTCATCGGGCGGTGGAAGTGGGTGCGTCGGGGCTCATGGGCATCGATGGTTCGATGCACGCGAGCCCGGGTCAAGCCGGGGACAACCCGTGTGACGGAAGTCGCCAAGGCGACCGTGTGCCCATGCCCTTCGGGAGAGGCATGGCGGCCGGCTGCGCATCCGACACGGTGATGCACGACGGTTCCAGCGCCGACACCAGTACCCGCCGGTGCTCGGTGCCTTCGAAGCGATCGCCGGGCGCCAGCACGATGTCGCGCGGATCGCGGTCGAGTGTGACCCAGACCGAGCCGCTGCGGCATTCGATACCCACGCCCGCGCCATCGGTTACGGCGAAGACGGAACGCTTCGGCAGGCTGACGTCGAAGCGGGAAGAAGTGTTGGAAGAGGTGCGCATGGCAAGCTCCATTGCATTCGTGATACGAATGAATATAGTGAGCTGATCTCTCCTTTGCACGCGGTAATTCGGAACTCTTTGCATGCACACAGAGAATGCAAAAGCCCCCGGGGCCGCCAATGGCGAGCTGCCGCCGCTCGAACTGCTGCGCAGTTTCGAGGCGGCCGCGCGGCGGCTGAGCTTCACGCTCGCGGCGGGCGAGCTGCACCTGACGCAGTCGGCCGTGAGCCGGCAGATCCAGCAGCTCGAAGCCAGCCTGGGCGTGCTGCTGTTCGAGCGCCGCCACCGCGCGCTGTCGCTCACCGAGGCCGGCGGCGTGCTGCAGCGCGCCGTCACCGACAGCCTGGAGCGCCTGCGCGACGCCACCGCGCGCGTGCGCGCCAGCGCCGCGCCGCGCCAGGTGGCGATCACCACCACGCCGGGATTCGCATCGCTGTGGCTCATTCCGCGGCTCGCGCGCTTCACCGGCAGCCATCCGCAGGTCGATGTGCGCATGTCGGCCACGCTCGACGTGCTCGACCTGGAGCGCAGCCGCATCGACGTGGCGGTGCGCTTCGTGCCGATCGATCGCGGCGTCGGTGCGGCGCTGTTCGAGGAGTCGGTGGTGCCGCTGTGCGCCCCGCAGCTCGCGGCGGCCTTGCACGCGCCCTCGGATCTTTCGGGGCTCACACTGCTCACGATCGAGTACCCGGACCACAGCGAAGCACCGACGACCGACTGGGAGCCCTGGCTCAAGGTCATGGGGCTCGCCGACCTGCGCATGAAGAGCACGCTGCGCTTCACGCAA
The DNA here is from genome assembly GCF_001425205.1 of Variovorax sp. Root411. Lineage (GTDB taxonomy): Bacteria > Pseudomonadota > Gammaproteobacteria > Burkholderiales > Burkholderiaceae_C > Variovorax. The sequence continues at coordinate 129,954 of NZ_LMDW01000012.1, read as the reverse complement.
TACGCCGACGCGGTGGCCGCGGCCGTGGCGGGCCAGGGCGTGGTGATCGGCCGCCTGCCGCTGCTGCAGGACCTGGTGAAAGACGGCCGCCTGGTCGCACCGCTGGGCGAAGGCGCCGCGTCGCGCCGCGGCTACTTCGTCGAGATGTCGAAGCGCGCCGGGAGCAACCGCGACGCGCAGGATTTCGCGCAGTGGCTGCGCGACGAAGCGGACGCGGCGCGGCGGACCTGAAGGCCCGCCGTGCCGGCGCTGTGCAGCAAGGTCGCGATCAACCCGGCAGCAGCACCTTGTTCACGACGTGGATCACGCCGTTCGACTGGTAGACGTTGGCGATCGTCACCATCGCCGTGCCGCCCTTGGCGTCGGTCACCATCACGTTGCCGCCGCTCATCGTCGCGGTCAGCGTGCCGCCGCTCGCGGTCTTCAGCGTGGCCTTGCCGCCACCTGCATTGATGGCGCTCATCAGCGCCGGGCCGTCCATCCGGCCGGGCACTACGTGGTAGGTCAGCACCTTGCTCAGGGTGGGCTTGTTCTCGGGCTTGAGCAGCGTGTCGACCGTGCCGGCCGGCAGTGCGGCGAAGGCCGCGTTGGTCGGTGCGAACACGGTGAACGGGCCGGGGCTCTTGAGCGTGCCCACGAGGTCCGCGGCCTTCACGGCCGCGACCAGCGTGGTGTGGTCCTTCGAATTCACGGCGTTGTCGACGATGTCCTTCGTCGGGTACATCGCCGCACCGCCGACCATCGGGTTCGACGACATGCCGCCGCTGCTGCCGCCCATGGCCGTGCCGCCCGCGCAAGCGCCGAGCAGGACCGAAACGCCGACTGCAATCATGAGTTTTTTCATTGAAGGCTCCTGGAAAGAATGGTTCTTGGTGGAAGGTGACTGTGGAAACCGCCAGCAGCTCGGAGGCGCGATGCGCTTGAGTTGGATACGGCGCGGCCGCGCAACTGGATTCACGCGTCGGCACCGCGTCGGCTTTGCGCCACAACCGCACGTGCGGCGCTTGCGCGTCGCATGCGGGCTCGCCAAAATCCGCCCTTCGTTTTTCAGCGACAGTTTCTTTCCGCCGCGCCTGGCGACGACCAACCTCCCGGGCGACAAACCAATCCAATGAACCGTTTCCTGAACACCTGATCCGCACACCGACCGCCCCGGCCGGATGTGCATCCATGCACCCGCCGAGGCCTGTCGACAAAGGCCCCGCGCAGCCATTCGCCGGGGCCTTTCTGTTTTTCGGAGTGTGCGCACATGAGTGCTCAACGAAAGGCCCGCGACGACGACAAGCGTCTGGGCCGGTTTTACTTTTCGGTGCCCGGCGTGGCACCTCGCAATCCTGTAGTGGCCGCGATGGCGCGCGGCGAATCGAACCAGAAAGCAGGGCGCCACCTGCGCACGCACCGCGCCGAGCGGCGTGCGCAGAAGGTGGCGCTGCAGAAGGCCGGGTACCGCTTCACGGAGGACTGACGGGCATGCGTGAAGACATGGGCAAGGCCGTCGTCGCGATCGCGCATGATGGGAAGTGCGCCACTGCCATCCACGAAAGAAGCACCATGGGCATCACCGCCTCCAACTGGTTTTTCTGGGCCGCCCTGTCGGCCGTCTTCGCCGCACTGACGGCCATCCTCGCCAAGCTCGGCCTTGCGGGCGTCGACTCCGACATGGCCACGCTGGTGCGCACCGTGGTGATCCTCGTGGTGCTCGCGGCCTTCGTGCACGCCACCGGCAAATGGACGAACCCGCTGCAGCTCTCGCCCCGCACCTGGCTGTTCCTCGTGCTCTCCGGGCTCGCGACGGGCGCGTCGTGGGTCTGCTACTTCCGCGCGCTCAAGATGGGCAATGCCTCGCAGGTCGCGCCGGTCGACAAGCTCAGCGTGGTGCTGGTGGTGCTGTTCGCCGTGATGTTCCTCGGCGAGCGCCCCTCCGGCCGCGAATGGGCGGGCGTGGCGATGATCGCGGGCGGGGTGCTGATGCTGGCGATCAAGCGCTGAGCCGCACCGGCGCAGGCGCGCGCGGCAGCACGAGGAACGCGAGCGTGCCCGCGGCCAGCATGGCCGCGACCGTGAGAAACACCGCTCGGAACGGCTCGACGCCATTCGCCACGGCCCACGACGCGGCCACGCCGGTGGTCCACTGCATCAGCGAGACGCCGAGGAACATCGCCATGTTGAGCAGCGCCATCGCGCGTCCCGTCATCGCAGCGGGGTAGGCGTTCCTGGTGTAGGCGTACTGCAGCACGCTGTAGCCCGAAAGCAGGCCGTAGAAGACCGGCAGGCCGATGTCCACCGCGCGCGATTGCGTCAGCGCCATGGCGCCGAACATCAGCGCGCCGGCGAACGAGCATCCCATCATCCAGTGCGCGCGGCGTGCGCCGCCCGGGTCCATCCGACCGAACAGCGCCGGGCTGAGCATGCCGGCGACCGTCATGACCAATGCGACATTGCCGCTGGCCACCAGCGACAGGCCGTGCCGGTCGTGCAACACCGGCCCGAGCCACAGGCCGCGCAGCGTGATGAAGGCTGCGTACGACACGCAGGCGAAGCACAGCAGGCCCAGGGTGTGCGGCATCGCGAACAGCGGCAGCAGTTCGCGCACGGCCTTGCGCAGCGACTGACGCTCGGCCAGTGCAGCCTGCGGGCTCGCTTGATCCGCCGCACGAGCGGGTTCGCGCACACGCCAGAAAATGACCAGCCACGAAAGCACAGCGAACGCGGCCAGCACCGCATAGCCCGCGCGCCACGACGCAGCCTCGATCAGCAGGGCCAGGGGCGTGCCGGTGAACAGAATGCCCAGCCCCGCCAGGCTCATCACCAGCCCCGACATGGCGGTGAAGCGCGAGGCGTCGAAGTGCCGCGCGATGAACACCGTGCAGGCCAGGAAGGCCGGCGCGCAGCCGACGCCAATCAGCGCCTGCCCCAGCAGCAGGGCGCCGAAGCTCGACGCCATTGCGCACAACGCCGCGCCCGCGATGGCCAGTGGAAAGGCGACCAGCACCGTACGGCGCACGCCGAACATGTCGATCGACACGCCCATCGCGAGCTGCATGATGCCGAACATGAAGTGGAAGGTGCCGGCCCAGGTGCCCAGCTGTTGCGGCGTCAGGCCGAAGTGGCCGGCGAGCGGCGTGGCCATCATGGCGCCGACGGTGCGGAAGGCCTGACTCAGGGCGAAGGCGCTGGCCAGTGCGACCAGCATCGCGGCGGCCGAGGTTGACCAGCGCGGCGGAGGCGGCAATGCCGCATTCGTGTTCATCGAGGGGGGAATTCGAAAGAAGAGAGCGGCATGAATGCTAATGGCACGTCGCTTCTCACGCAGAACGGCGCCCTCGGGCGCCGTTCGTTCGCTTGAACCCCGGCAGGGTGCCGGGGATGCAGATCAGGCCTCGCCCTTCACCTTCAACCGCCACGCATGCAGCAACGGCTCGGTGTACCCGCTCGGCTGCTCGATGCCCTTGAACACCAGTTCCTGCGCCGCCTTGTAGGCCGCCGAGGTCTCGAAGTGGCCGGCCATCGGCTGGTACAGCGGGTCGCCCGCGTTCTGCTCGTCGACCACCTTGGCCATGCGCTGGAAGGTCTCGTCGACCTGCGCCTTGGTCACCACGCCGTGCAGCAGCCAGTTGGCGATGTGCTGGCTCGAGATGCGCAGCGTGGCGCGGTCTTCCATCAGGCCGACGTTGTGGATGTCGGGCACCTTGGAGCAGCCCACGCCCTGGTCGATCCAGCGCACCACGTAGCCGAGGATGCCCTGCACGTTGTTGTCGATTTCCTGCTGGCGCTCTTCAGGCGTCCACTTGGCCTCGGGCGCGATCGGCACCTGCAGCAGCGCGTTGAGGATGTTGTCGCGCTCCGCGTCGGCGTCGATCTTCTCGAGTTCCTGCTGCACCGCGGTCACGCTGACCTGGTGGTAGTGCAGCGCGTGCAGCGTGGCGGCGGTGGGCGAGGGCACCCAGGCGGTGTTGGCGCCGGCCTTGGGGTGGCCGATCTTCTGCTCGAGCATCGCGGCCATCAGGTCGGGCATGGCCCACATGCCCTTGCCGATCTGCGCCTTGCCGCGCAGGCCGCACGAGAGGCCGACCAGCACGTTGTTCTTTTCGTAGGCGCCGATCCACGCGCTCGACTTCATGTCGCCCTTGCGGATCATCGGGCCGCCCTGCATGGCGGTGTGCATCTCGTCGCCGGTGCGGTCGAGGAAGCCGGTGTTGATGAAGGCCACGCGCGCGGCGGCTTCGGCGATGCAGGCCTTCAGGTTCACGCTGGTGCGGCGCTCCTCGTCCATGATGCCGAGCTTCACCGTGTTGGCGGGCAGGCCGAGCAGTTGCTCGACGCGGCCGAACAACTCGCTCGCGAAGGCCACTTCGGCCGGGCCGTGCATCTTCGGCTTGACGATGTAGATGCTGCCGGTGCGCGAGTTGCCCTTGCGCTTCAGGTCGATGGTGGCGATGGTGGTGGTGACCACGGCGTCGAGGATGCCCTCGGGGATTTCCTTGCCGCCGGCATACAGCACGGCCGGGTTGGTCATCAGGTGGCCCACGTTGCGCAGGAACATGAGCGAGCGGCCGTGCAGCTTCACGGGTTGGCCGTTGGCGCCGGTGTACTCGCGGTCGGCGTTGAGGCCGCGCGTGAAGGTCTTGCCGCCCTTGGCGACTTCTTCCGTCAGCGTGCCTTCGACGATGCCGAGCCAGTTCGTGTACGCGACCACCTTGTCGGCCGCGTCGACCACGGCCACCGAGTCCTCGAGGTCGAGGATGGTCGAGAGCGCGGCTTCGAGCACGAGGTCGCTCACGCCGGCCGCATCGGTCTTGCCGATGGCGGTGCTGCGGTCGATGCGGATGTCCAGGTGAATGCCGTTGTGCTTGAGCAGCACCGACGACGGCGCGGCGGCATCGCCCTGGTAGCCGATGAACTGCGAGGCATCGGCCAGGCCGGTGCTGCTGCTCTGCAGCGCGACGACGAGCTTGCCGTCCTTCACGCTGTAGCCGGTGGCCATCTTGTGCGAGCCGTTTTCCAGCGGCGCGGCCTGGTCGAGCACGTTGCGCGCGAACTCGATGACCTTGGCACCGCGCACGGGGTTGTAGCCCTTGCCTTTCTCGGCGTCACCGGCTTCGGAGATGGCGTCGGTGCCGTACAGCGCGTCGTACAGCGAGCCCCAGCGCGCGTTGGCGGCGTTGAGTGCGTAGCGCGCATTCAGGATCGGCACCACCAGCTGCGGGCCGGCCTGCAGCGCGAGTTCGGAGTCGACGTTGGCGGTGGTGGCCTTCGCGCCCTTGGGCTGCGGCAGCAGGTAGCCGATCTTTTCCAGGAAGGCGCGGTAGGCCGGCATGTCGGCGATCGGGCCGGGGTTCTTTTTGTGCCACGCGTCGAGCTCGCTCTGCAGGCGATCGCGTTCGGCGAGCAGCGCGATGTTCTTCGGTGCAAGGTCATGGACGATGGCGTCGAATCCCTTCCAGAAGACATCGCTGGCCACGCCGCTGGCGGGCAGGACCTTGTCCTCGATGAAGCGGTGGAGCTCGGTCGCGACCTGGAGTCCGTGGGCGGTGGTGCGAGTGGTCATGGGGTTTCTCCTTGAGAAAGATGCAATCCTGGACCGAACTTTATTCGATACTTTGCTGGCCAGTAAGGGCCGAGGGCGGGATTTATCTGTGACAAAAATAAAGGTAATCGAGATTCTTCCGCGAGGGCATCAGACCTGCCCGCTGAGCTCGCGCGCGGCCGCGCGCACCGGCTCGATATAGCGCTCGTCATACCGGTGCGTGGGCATCGTCAGCGTGACGGCCGCAGCGAGGCTGCCATCGGCATGGAACACCGGCGCCGAGATCCCCGCCAGTTCAGCCGTGCGGTCGCCCACCAGCGCGCAATAACCCTGCGCGCGGATGGCGTCGTACAGCTTGCGTTCCTTGGTGCCGCGCGGCCGCTCGGCCTCGGGTCCGAAGGCGATCAGCACGCGCGCGCCCGCGCCGCGGTCGTTGGGCAGCAGGTCGCCAGCGCGCACGTGGTCGCGCACCACATGCGATGAGTCGACCCGGAACTGGCACAGCCGCACCCAGCTGTCGCCTTGGTCCTGCCGCACGTGGTACGCCGCGCTTTCGCCCGTTGTTGCGGCGAGCGCGCGCAGCACCGGCGGCACGATGCGATCGAGCGACAGCGACGCCGCGTACAGCCCGTGCAGCCGCGCGATCTCCATGCCCAGCGCGTAGCGGCCGTCGTCCTGCCGGCGGATGAGCCGCGCATGTTCGAGCGAGGCCAAAAGTCGCAGCACCGTGCTCTTGTAGAGCTGCGTGCGCTCGGCGAACTCAGCGAGCGACAGCGCCTCGTCGCCCGGCTGGAAGGCGCAGAGCAGGCTCAGCGCGCGGTCGACCGCGGCGGCGCCGCCGGGGGCGGCATTGAGGTCGGACACCGATTCGGTCTGGGCTTTGCGGGGCATGGCGTGGCTTGACAGTCGACTGGATCGACGGTCTAATTCTGTTTAACGGAATATAGTTCTATAAGATAGAACAGTCAAGACCAAGGAGACGAAACCGATGACCCCCCCCGACGTCCTCATCAGCGAGGTCGGCCCGCGCGACGGCCTGCAATCGGTCAAGGTCACTATGCCCACGGACTACAAGCTGCGCTGGATCGACGCGCTCCATGCCGCCGGCGTGCGCGAGATCGAGGTCGCCTCCTTCGTGCCCGCGAAGCTGCTGCCGCAGATGGCCGACGCCGCCGAGGTGGTGCGCCACGCCATCACGCTGCCCGGCCTCACGGTGATGGCGCTGGTGCCCAACCGCAAGGGCGCGCAGGCCGCGCTCGAAGCCGGCGTGCACAAGCTCACGATGCCGGTGTCGGCCAGCGTCGCGCATTCGCTGGCCAACGTGCGCAAGACGCCGACGGAGATGGTCGAGGAAGTGCGTGCCATCGCCGAGCTGCGCAACGCCATCGCGCCGCAGGTGAAGCTGGAGGCCGGCATCTCCACCGCCTTCGGCTGCACGCTGCAGGGGCTGGTGCCGGAAGACGACGTGATCCGCCTTGCCGCGCAGTGCATCGAGGCCGGTGCCGACGAGTCGGGCCTGTCCGACACCGTTGGCTATGCCAACCCGGCGCAGGTGCGCCGCCTGTTCAAGCGGCTGCGCGCCGAACTCGGCCAGCACGCCGGCGCGGCCCACATGCACAACACGCGCGGCCTCGGCATCGCGAACTGCCTCGCCGCGTGGGACGAGGGCGTGCGCACCTTCGATGCCTCGCTCGGCGGGCTAGGCGGCTGCCCTTATGCGCCGGGTGCGTCGGGCAATGCCGTCACTGAAGACCTCGTCTTCATGTTCGAGGCCATGGGAGTGCGCACCGGCATCGACATCGAAAAACTCATCGCGGCGCGCGCGCCGCTCATGGCCGGCCTGCCCGGCGAACCGGTCTATGGCATGACGCCCGAGGCTGGCCTGCCCAAGGGCTTTGTCCAGGGAATCAATGCACATGTCTGAAGCCAACCCACTTCCCTACGCCGGCGTTCGCGTCGTCGAGTTCACCCACATGGTCATGGGCCCGACCTGCGGCCTGCTGCTGGCCGACCTCGGCGCCGAGGTCATCAAGGTCGAGCCCATCGAGGGCGACAGCACGCGCCGCCTGCTCGGCTCGGGCTCGGGCTTCTTCCCAACCTTCAACCGCAACAAGAAGAGCATCGCGCTCGACCTGAAGAAGCCCGAAGGCGTGGAGGCCGCGCTGCGCCTGATCGCCACGGCCGACATCGTGAGCGAGAACTTCAAGCCCGGCACGATGAAGAAGCTGGGGCTCGATTACGACACGCTCAGCAAGCTCAACCCGCGCCTCATCTACGTGAGCCACAAGGGCTTCCTGCCCGGCCCCTACGACCACCGCACCGCGCTCGACGAGGTGGTGCAGATGATGGGCGGCCTCGCCTACATGACCGGCCGCGCGGGCGACCCGCTGCGCGCGGGCACCAGCGTGAACGACATCATGGGCGGCATGTTCGGCGCCATCGGCGCCATGGCCGCCCTGCGCCAGCGCGATCTCACCGGCAAGGGCTGCGAGGTGCAGTCGGCGCTGTTCGAGAACAACGTGTTCCTGGTCGCGCAGCACATGATGCAGTTCGCCGCCACCGGCAAGGCCGCCGACCCGATGCCCAGCCGCATCTCGGCCTGGGCCGTGTACGACGTGTTCACGGTGAAGGACGGCGAGCAGATCTTCCTGGCGGCCGTGAGCGACAAGCAATGGACCATCTTCTGCAAGGCCTTCGGCCTCGACGAGATGCTGGCCGACCCGCGCCTGAAGACCAACAACGACCGCGTGCTGGCGCGCGAATGGATGATGCCGATCCTGCGCTCGCATCTGGCCGGCCACAGCGCCGCCGAACTGAGCGCGGTGTTCGAGCGCAACGAATTGCCCTTCGCGCCCATCACCAAGCCGCAGGAGCTGTTCGACGATCCGCACCTCAACGCCACGGGCGGCCTCGCGCCGGTGCGCATGAACGACGGCAGCACCGCTAAGGTGCCGCTGATGCCGTTCACGCTGGGCGGCGAGCGGCCCGGCATCCGCCTTCAGCCGCCGCACATCGGCGAACACAGCCGCGAACTGCTGAAAGAAGTGGGCTACAGCCACCCGGAGATTGCCGCGCTCGAGGCGCGTGGCGCGACGCTCGGCGACTGACCCCAGGCTGCGGGCGATATAGTTTCCGCCCCATGGACCGCCTCAAGCAGCTCGAATCCTTCGTCTCGGTCGCGACCCGAGGCGGTCTCACGGCCGCGGCCAAGGCGGAGGGCGTGGCGCCGGCCATCATGGGGCGCCGGCTCGATGCGCTCGAGGAGCGGCTGGGCGTCAAGCTGCTGGTGCGCACCACGCGGCGCATCACGCTCACGCACGAGGGCAGTGCCTTTCTCGAAGATTGCCAGCGCCTGCTGACAGAGTTCGCGAACGCCGAGGCCAGCGTGAGCGCCGGCGGCGTCAAGGCCAGCGGCCATTTGCGCGTGACCGCGCCGGCGGGCTTCGGCCGCCGCCATGTCGCACCGCTGGTGCCGCGCTTTCATGCGCTGCATCCGGAAGTGACGATCTCGCTGAACCTCAGCGACCGCGTGGTCGATGTCACCGGCGAGAGCTTCGACTGTGCCGTGCGCGTGGGCGACCTGCCTGATTCTTCGCTGGTGAGCGTACGGCTCGCCGACAACCGCCGCCGCTGCGTCGCCACGCCCGAGTTCGTGCGCCGCCACGGCATGCCGAAGCACCCGGGCGAACTCTCGCGCTTTGCCTGCCTCGCGCTGTCGAGCGACGCCTCGCAGACGCGCGGCTGGGCCTTTCGCATTCCCACCGAGAGCGGCGCGCAGGAATTGATCCACCTGCGCCCCAGCGGCCCGCTCGATTGCTCCGACGGCCAGGTGCTGCACGATTGGTGCCTGGCCGGCCACGGCATCGCCTGGCGCAGCACCTGGGAGGTGGAGGCCGAGATCGACGCCGGCCTGCTGGTGCCGCTGCTCGACGAATTCGCCGCGCCGCCGAACGGCATCTACGCGGTGTTCGCAGGCGCCAAGCACCTGCCGTTGCGGGTGCGGCTGTGGCTTGATTTCCTCAAGGAGCAGTACGGGAGGCCGGAATTCTGGGGTGGACGGGCGTAGAGCGCTTTCGTCGCGTCACAATCTGTTTACATTCCCGTTCCATTGACGCTCCGCGAAGCCTGGGGGCGAGTCACAGCCTTGAAAGCCATCGATGACGCTCGAAGCCATCCTCGCGTACATGCACTTGCTCGCCATCCTGACGATGGTCGTTTTCATTTCCAGCGAGGCGGCGCTGTGCCGGATTCAGTGGCTCAACGCGGCCGTGGTGGAGCGGCTGGCCAAGGTCGACATGGTCTACGGCATGGCCGCCATCGCGGTACTTGCCACGGGCATCGCGCGCACGTGGTGGGGGATGAAGGGCACGGCCTGGTACTGGACCAACCCGCTGCTGCATGTGAAGCTGGGGCTCTTCATCATCGTCGGCGTGATCTCGATCTTCCCGACGCTGACCTACTTCCGCTGGCGCAAGACGCTGCGCGCCACCGGCAAGCTGCCGGCCGAGGCCGATGTGAAAAAGACGCGCCGGCTGGTGATGATCCAGGCGCACCTGATCGCGCTGATTCCGCTGGTGGCGGTGTTCCTGGCGCGCGGCTTCGGCAAATAGGCCGGACGAAAAAAGGCCCGCACGCGGCGGGCCGTTCCTTCTTTTTGTGCGCTGGCTTTTCTTCAGCGCCGCGGTGCGTCAGCCCTTGGCGGCGTCCGCTTCGCACTTCTTCATGAAGCTGTTCTTGGCGGCGCCGGCCAGTGCCTTGCCGTTCTTGTCGACAGCCTTGGTTGCGCAGGCGGGAGCCGCTGCGGCCTTGGCTTCCTTCTCGCACTTCTTGATGGAGCTGTTCTTGGCCGCGCCTGACAAGGCCTTGCCATTCTTGTCGACAGCCTTGGTCGCGCAGGTCGCGCCGGCGGCGGGTGCGGCCGCAACAGCGGGGGCTGCTGCCGGCGCGGCGGCCTTGTCTTGAGCCTGTGCGGCACCGAAGGAAAGGCAGGCGCCGAGTGCGATCAGGGAAAGGAGCTTCTTCATGGTGATATGTCCTTGCAAGATGGAGTTGTGACAGGTGCCCCGCCCTGGGGCCGACCATCCTAACGGGCGACGACAACGATCGGATGACGATCGTTAACTGGGCCCGGGTTTGCCCCCGGTAAAATTCCCGGATGCTATTGGTCAAACAGGAGCTGCTCGCGGCGCTCGCGAACACGCTCGAATCCTTCTCGCCCGGCGCCGGCTCCAAAGCCGCGTTCGAGTCGCCCAAAGTCGCCGCGCATGGCGATTTCGCCAGCACGGCCGCGATGCAGCTCGCCAAACCGCTGGGGCGCAAGCCTCGCGAGCTGGCCGAGCAACTGAGCGCTGCGCTGCTCGCCACCCCCGCTTTCGGCCAGTGGGTCGAGGCGATCGAGATCGCCGGCCCCGGCTTTCTCAACATCCGCCTGAAGACGGCGGCCAAGCAGCAGATCGTGCGCGAGGTGCTGTCCGCCGCGAATGCTTTCGGGCAGCAGCCGGCCACCGGCGAGAAGGTGCTGGTCGAGTTCGTCTCGGCCAACCCGACCGGCCCGCTGCACGTTGGCCACGGCCGCCAGGCCGCGCTGGGCGACGCCATCTGCAACCTGCGCGCCTCGCAGGGCGAGAGCGTCTGGCGCGAGTACTACTACAACGACGCCGGCGTGCAGATCCAGACGCTGGCCAACAGCACGCAGCTGCGCGCCCGCGGCTTCAAGCCCGGCGACGCCGAATGGCCCAGCGGCGACAAGGCACCGGCCTACAACGGCGACTACATCGCCGACATCGCGGAAGACTTCAAGGCGAAGAAGACCGTCAAGTCGGAAGACCGCGAAGTCACAGCCAGCGGCGACATCGAGGACATCGACGCGATCCGCGAATTCGCCGTGGCCTACCTGCGCCGCGAGCAGGACCTGGACCTGCAGGCCTTCCGCGTGCGTTTCGACCAGTACTACCTCGAGTCCAGCCTCTACACCAGTGGGCGGGTCGAGGCTGCGGTGCAGAAGCTCGTGGCCGCCGGCAAGACCTTCGAGGAGGACGGCGCGCTGTGGCTCAGGTCGACCGACTACGGCGACGACAAGGACCGCGTGATGAAGAAGCGGGACGGCACGTACACGTATTTCGTGCCCGACGTCGCGTACCACATCGCCAAATGGGAGCGCGGCTTCCACAAGGTCATCAACATCCAGGGCACCGACCACCACGGCACCATCGCGCGCGTGCGTGCCGGCCTGCAGGCGGCGGGCGAAGGCATTCCCGAGGGCTACCCCGACTACGTGCTGCACACCATGGTGCGCGTGATGAAGGGTGGAGAAGAGGTCAAGATCAGCAAGCGCGCCGGCAGCTACGTCACGCTGCGCGACCTGATCGAGTGGACCAGCACCGACGCCATCCGCTTCTTCCTGCTGAGCCGCAAGCCCGACACGGAATACACCTTCGACATCGACCTCGCGGTGACGAAAAACAACGACAACCCGGTTTATTACGTGCAGTACGCCCATGCGCGCATCTGCTCGGTGCTGGCCGGCTGGGGCGGCGACGCCGCCACGCTCAAGGACGTCGACCTGTCGCCGCTGGAGAGCCCGGCGGCCCAGGCGCTGATGCTGCTGCTGGCCAAGTACCCGGCCATGCTCACGGCTGCGGCCAAGGATTTCGCCCCGCACGACGTCACCTTCTACCTGCGCGAACTGGCCGCCAGCTACCACAGCTATTACGACGCCGAGCGCATCCTGGTCGACGACGAAAAGGTCAAGCTGGCCCGCCTCGCGCTGGTCGCCGCGACCGCGCAGGTGCTGCACAATGGCCTCGCGATTCTCGGCGTCAGTGCGCCGAGCAAGATGTGAACTCCCTCACCATGAAGAAGACAACCAGACAACGCGGCAACATCGTCATCGGCCTGATCATCGGGCTGGTGCTCGGCCTCGGCGTCGCGCTGGGCATCGCGGTCTACGTGACCAAGGTGCCGATCCCGTTCGTGACCAAGACGCAGCGCGGCGGCGCCGAGCAGGACGAGGCCGAAGCCCGCAAGAACCGAGACTGGGACCCGAACGCACCGCTGGCCGGCAAGGCCGGCGCCGCCAGGCCGGCGGCCCCGGCCGCCCCGGTCAACCCCGTCACCGGCGAGCCGGCAACCACCGCCGTGGCCCCCGCCACCGCCCCGCCGACGACCGCACCCCCCGTGCCCGTGGTGGTGGCGCCCAAGCCGCCCCGCCCGGCGCCGGTGCCAGCCGAAGCCAACTCCCTGCCGGCATCGAACGATCCGCTGGGCGACCTCGCCCGCGCGCGTTCGGGCTCCGGCACGACCACCGCCTCGGCCGCGCCGAGCAGCAGCAACAACAGCAACGCCAGCAGCAGTTCAGGCGCCGATCCGTTCATGTACTTCGTGCAGGCCGGCGCCTTCCGCACCACCGACGACGCCGAGGCGCAGCGCGCCAAGCTGTCGCTGATGGGCGTCGAGGCCAAGGTCACCGAGCGCGAGCAGGCGGGCCGCACCGTCTACCGCGTGCGCGCCGGCCCCTTCAACAAGAAGGACGACGCCGATCGCCTCAAGGAGCGGCTCGACGGCGGCGGCATGGATTCGGCGCTGGTCCGCGTGCAGCGCTGACCCGGCGGCCGCCACGAATAGCCCTTAAGCTTCGCGCCGCGGCATTTGCCGCCACCATTCATCGTCGCCCTGGGCGCGCCGGGTGCGGGGGAACTCCCCGCCGTGCGCCGGCTCAGTCAGCCGTACAACTGGAGAACTCTTTCAATGAAACGTCGTGACTTTTCGCTGGCCGCCACTTCGCTGGGCCTGCTTTCGCTGGCTGGCAACACCGCACACGCCCAGGCGCGTGCGCCCAAGGCCGGCACCGAGTACCTGGTGCTCGACAAGCGCGTGCCGGTCGACGCGCCCGCCGGCAAGATAGAAGTGGTCGAGTTCTTCTCGTACAACTGCCCGCACTGCAACGACTTCGAGCCGGCGCTGGAAGCCTGGGTCAAGACCGTGCCAAAGGAAGTGGCATTCCGCCGCATCCCCGTGCCCTTCGTGGGCAACGACGTCGAGGCCAAGCAGCGCCTGTACTACGCGCTCGAGGCCATGGGCAAGGTCGACGAATTCCAGCCGAAGGTCTTCAACGCGATCCACGCACAGCGCCAGAACGTGAACGGAGACGCCAACATCATTGCCTGGGCTGCGGCCAATGGCCTGGACGGCGCCAAGTTCAAGGAAGTCTTCACCTCGTTCGGCGTGGCCAGCAAGGCCAAGCGCGCCTCGCAGATGACCGACGCCTACAAGGTCGCCGGCGTGCCGGCGATGGCCGTGGCCGGGCGCTGGTATGTGGATGGGGAAACCGCCGGCAACATGACCAAAGTGCTTCAGGTCGTGAACTATCTGGTCGGCGAAGCAAGGAAGGGCTGACCCCCAGAGCCAGAAGGAACGTCAAGCCCGCTTCGGCGGGCTTTTTCATCTGTGCGTGCGGGGCTGACGCAATCAGCCGCATACAATGCCGAGCAAGTTTCGTGCCTCTATGACATTGCACTCTCACCCCACCACTTCCTTCCTTCGTCGCATCGGCCGCCTGGCCGCTGGCGCGCTGTTGCTGGCCGGCTTTGCCTCGGGCGCCGTGGCCGAGACCGCCGACCGCGCCAAGCCGATGAACATCGAGTCCGACTCGATGCGCTACGACGACCTGAAGCAGACCAGCGTGTTCACTGGTAACGTTCTGGTAACAAAGGGCACGATCATCATCCGCGGCGCGCGGCTGGACGTGCGCCAGGACGCCGAGGGCTACCAGTACGGCGTGGTCACCGCGGCGCCCGGCAAGCGGGCCTACTACAAGCAGAAGCGCAATGCGCCCGACGAGTGGATCGAGGGCGAATCCGACGTCATCGAGTACGACAGCCGCGCCGACAACGTCAAGTTCATCCGCAACGCCACGATGCGCCGCCTGATCGGCGCCACGCCGAACGACGAAAGCCAGGGCGCGCTGATCGTCTACGACCAGAGCAACGACACCTACACGGTCAACGGTTCCACCGTGCCGCCGAACACCGCCGTCAACGCGTCGTCCCAGGGCGGCCGCGTGAAGACCATCCTGACCCCCAAGGCCGCGACCGCGCCGGGTGCACCCGCTGCGGGCGCCTCGGCTCCGGCCGGTGCCAAGGCGCCGCCGCCGGCTCCCACCCCCGCGCCCGGCAAGGGCCTGCGCCCGAGCACCACGCTCGGTGACGAGGGAGAAACCCGCAAGTGATCGAATCCGTTGTATCGCAGGACGCCAACAGCACGCCGGGCAGCCGCCTGGTCGCGCGCGGCCTGAAGAAGAGCTATGGCAGCCGCACGGTCGTGAAGGACGTCTCGCTCGACGTGCAGAAGGGCGAAGTCGTCGGGCTGCTCGGGCCGAACGGCGCGGGCAAGACCACCTCGTTCTACATGATCGTGGGGCTGGTGCGCGCCGATGCGGGCGACATCACCATCGACGGCGAGCCCATCGCGCACATGCCGATCCACCGCCGCGCCCGCATGGGCCTGAGCTATCTGCCGCAGGAAGCCTCGATCTTCCGCAAGCTCACGGTCGAGGAAAACGTGCGCGCCGTGCTCGAGCTCCAGAGCGAGCCCGATGCCAACGGCAAGATGGCGCCGCTGTCGAAGCAGCACATTGAAGAGCGCCTGTCCGAGCTGCTGGCCGACCTGCGGGTGGACCACCTGCGCGATTCGCCTGCGCTCGCACTGTCGGGCGGCGAGCGCCGCCGCGTCGAGATCGCGCGCGCGCTGGCCACCCAGCCGCGCTTCATCCTGCTGGACGAGCCCTTCGCCGGCATCGACCCGATCGCGGTGATCGAAATCCAGCGGATCATCAGCTTCCTGAAGGAGCGCGGCATCGGCGTGCTCATCACCGACCACAACGTGCGTGAAACGCTGGGCATCTGCGATCACGCGTTCATCATCAGCGACGGGCATGTGCTGGCACAAGGCACACCCTCGGAGATCGTCGACAACGCCGAAGTACGCAGGGTGTACCTGGGCGAACACTTCCGGATGTGATCGTGCGGCGAGGGTCAAGGATCATCGTGGCCACCGTCCGCGCGGAGCTTCCTCGCGGGGGCCGCCGCGCACGGCCGCCCGAAGCGGCCGGCCCGCCCCCGGTAGGGGGTTGGCGTAGCGCGAAGCGCGCAGCCTGGGGGGGAGCCATTTCCTCATGAAGCAAGGGCTGTCCCTTCGCGTCTCGCAGCATCTGGCGTTGACGCCACAGCTGCAGCAGTCCATTCGGCTGCTCCAGCTTTCCACGCTCGAACTGAGCCAGGAAGTGGAGCAGATGCTCGACGAGAACCCGTTCCTCGAACGCACCGCGGAAGAAGCGGCGCGCGAGGAATTCGGGCTCGACACGGCCGATGCGCCGGTGCCGCGCGATGAGGGCGAGAGCGACTTCGCGCCTCCGGCCGCCAGCGCGCCCGCCGAGACCACCAGCACGACCACGGCAGATACCGACGGGCCGGCCGCCGAGATCACCGAGCGCGAGCCCGACTGGGAAGGCGACGGCACCGTCGACATGGCGGCGCCCGATGACAGCGAGTGGGGCAGCGACGCGCCCGCGCGCCAGAACAACCTGGGCGACGACGAACGCGCCGACGCCACCGAACTCGCGCGCAGCCAGGAGTCGCTGCAGTCGTTCCTGCACCGCCAGGCGCTGAGCCTGCGGCTGAACGAGAACGACAGCGCTGCGCTGCGCTTTCTCATCGAATCGCTCAACGACGACGGCTACCTCGAAGACTCGCTGCCGGCTCTGGCCTCGGGCCTGGCCGGCGACGACAACGACCAGTTCGACGACCTCGTGCATCACTTCCAGGTGGCGCTCGGCCTGCTGCAGAGCCTGGAGCCCGCGGGCGTGGGCGCGCGCGACCTCGGCGAATGCCTGGGCATCCAGCTGCGGGCCATGGCCAGCGAGGACGAGACCGACGAAGAGGCGCTGGTCCGCAAGACCGCCATCACCGTCTGCAAGCAGCCGATGGAGCTGCTTGCGCGCCGCGATTTCAAGCGCCTGGCCACGCTCACCCGCAGCAGCGAGGAGCTGGTGCGCTCGGCGCTGCAGATCATCGCGCGGCTGGAGCCCAAGCCGGGCCGGCGCTTCGTCGACGTCGAGCGCAACATCGTCATTCCCGACGTGATCGTCACCAAGACCGGCCGCGGCACCAACGTGAAGTTCCGCGTCATGTTGAACCCCGAGGTGATGCCGCGCCTGCGCGTGCACGACATCTACGCCGGCGCGCTCAAGTCGCACAAGGGCGAGGGCAGCCAGGCGCTGTCGCAGCGGCTGCAGGAGGCGCGCTGGTTCATCAAGAACATCCAGCAGCGCTTCGACACCATCCTGCGCGTGAGCAATGCCATCGTCGAGCGGCAGAAGAGCTACTTCGTGCACGGCGAGCTCGCCATGCGCCCGCTGGTGCTGCGCGAGATCGCCGACGAGCTGGGCCTGCACGAATCGACCATCTCGCGCGTGACTACCGCGAAGTACATGTCCACGCCTTTCGGCACGGTCGAGCTCAAGTACTTCTTCGGTTCGGCGCTGGGCACCGAGACCGGCGGCAATGCGTCGAGCACTGCGGTGCGTGCGCTGATCAAGCAGTTCGTGAGCTCCGAGAGCATCAAGAAGCCGCTGTCGGACAGCCAGATCTCCGAGATGCTGAAAGAGCAGGGCATCGAGTGCGCGCGGCGCACCGTGGCCAAGTACCGCGAAGCATTGCGGATCGCGCCGGCCAACCTGCGCAAGGCACTCTAGAAGCCGGACGATGAAGAGCCGCCTGCTGTCTCGCTGTGGGCATTGGGCTTGCGTCATGGCGGCGGTGCTGCTGTTTTCCGGCTGCGCCACCCTGCCCGACGAGGCCCCGCGCGCACCCACCAAGGCCATGGGCGTCTCGGCCGACACCGCCCTCGGCAAGCTCGCGCTGGCTTCCCAGCCCGACCCCGACCTGAGCGGCTTTCGCTTGATGCCGGGTGGTGACTTTGCCTTCGACACCCGCATCCAGTTGGCCCGCCGCGCCCAGCGCACGCTCGACGTGCAGTACTACCAGATCGAGAACGACGAGACCGGCCGCTACCTGCTGCGCACCCTGCGCGACGCCGCCCAGCGCGGCGTGCGCGTGCGCGTGTTGATGGACGATCTCTACACCTCCGGTGAAGACGAGTTGCTGCTCGGCTTCGCCGCCACGCCCAACGTCGAGCTGCGCCTGTTCAACCCGTTCCCGGCCGGGCGCAG
Source organism: Variovorax sp. Root411 (assembly GCF_001425205.1). Classification (GTDB taxonomy): domain Bacteria; phylum Pseudomonadota; class Gammaproteobacteria; order Burkholderiales; family Burkholderiaceae_C; genus Variovorax. Next base: position 112,201 of record NZ_LMDW01000012.1, on the reverse strand, counting down.
CAGCCTGCTCAAGCGCTTCACCGCCTCGCTGTTCGACTTCAGCCGCGTCAACCGGCGCATGCACAACAAGCTGTTCATCGCCGACGGCGCGATGGCGGTGGCGGGCGGGCGCAACATTGGCAACCAGTACTTCACGCGCACCGCGGGCGAGAATTTTCTCGACCTCGACACCTTCGTCACCGGCGCGCTCATTCCGCGGCTGGGCAGCCTGTTCGACCAGTACTGGAACAGCATCTACGTGCGGCCGATCCAGTCGGTGGTGCGCAGCGAGCTGTCGGCCGAAGAGCTGCGGCGCCGCTTCGACGTGGCCACCGGCCCCGACACCACGCCGCCGCCGCCGAAGCCCGCGCCCAACGACCTGCTCGGCTACAGCCCGATGGTGGAAGACCTGGACGCCGGCAAGCTCGACCTGATCTGGACCATCGCCGAGGCCTATGCCGATTCGCCCGAGCGCGTGATCGGCAAGACCGCCTCCTACGGCGGCGTGCCGCTGCTCGACGTCGACAGCGTGCGCTACAACGTGGTCGAGCAGATGCGCCGCGCGCGCTCCGAGGTGACCATCGTCTCGCCCTATCTGATCCCGGGCGCCACGGGGCTGGAGGTGATGCGCGAGATCCGCAACCGCAACGTGAAGATCAGCGTCGTTACCAATTCGCTGGCCGCCACCGACGAGCCGCTGGTGCACACCGCCTACCGCCGCTACCGGCCCGACATGCTCAAGCTCGGCGCCGACCTCTACGAGCTGAGCTCCACGCGCACCCGGCGCAGCGTGCGGTTGGGCCTGTTCGGCACGTCGGTGGGCAGGCTGCATGCCAAGTCGGCCGTGATCGACCGGCGCACGCTGTTCGTCGGCTCGATGAATTTCGACCCGCGCTCGGAGTCGGCCAACACCGAGATCGGGCTGATCATCCACAGCCCCGAGATGGCGCAGCAGGCGCTGAAACTCATCGACGTGCTCAAGCAGCAGGGCGCCTACCGGCTGCGCTTTGCCGAGGGCAGCAACGAGTCGCGCATCGAATGGGTCAGCGAGGACGCCGGCAAGATCACCGTGCTGACCGAGGAGCCCGACTCCGGCTTCTGGGACCGGACCATGCTCGAACTGCTGGCGCCGCTGACGCCGGAGAGCCTGCTCTAGCTGGCGCCCGTAGCGCCGGCGAGACCGGGCAGTGGTGTCATTGCACGTTGACCGCTTCGACCTGCACCAGCAGCTTCACCTTGTTCTCGAAGCCGAAGTTCAGCCCCCAGGTGATGCCCCAGTCGCTGCGCTCCACCGTGGTCTCGAAATCGCCGCCGCACACCTGGCGGTTGATCAGCGGACTCAGGTAGCAGTTGAAGCGCACGGCCTTCAGCGTCACCGGCCTGGTCTGGCCCATCAGCGTGAGTGTGCCGGGCACGTCGACCACCTTGCCGCCGCTGAAATCGATGCGGTCGGCCACGAAGCGGCCGGTCGGAAACTCGGCCACGTTGAAGAAGTCCTTGCTCTGCACATGGCGGTTGAGCAGATCGACGCCGGTGTTCACGGAGCTGATGTCCATCGTGATGTCGACCTTGCCGCTGGCGCCGGTGCCGTCGATCAGCACCGAACCGTCCTTGGTGCTGAAGCGTCCGCGGTTGGTGGTGGTGCCGTAGTGGCCCATCTCGTACATCACGAAGGTGTGCGTGGGGTCGACCACGTAGTTGGCGTTCTTCGCCGGTCCGCCTGCGGGCTTGGCGGCCACGGCCGGTGCGAATCCCGGTTGCTGTTGCTGCTGCGCCATGGCGCCGGTGAATGCGGCGGCCGACAGCGCCGTGGCGAGAAGAAGCTTTTTCATGGCGTTGGATGTGTGGGGCATGAAAGAGGGAAATGAGTGAGGAGAAGGAGAGGGCTGGCCAGCCAGGCGCTTCACAGTGCCCCGAAGCCCGCGAGCGTGAACTTGAAGCGCACCTGCACTTCGTTGCCGACCATGGAGGTGTCGGTCCATTCGCCGTCGCCCACCTTGTAGTCGAGCCGCTGGATCGTAAAGCTTCCGGTGGCCACCGCGTCCTTGCCGCCGGCCGCGGCGATGCTGACGGGCACCGTCACGTATTTGGCGATGCCCTTGATGGTGAGCTTGCCCGCCATCTCGAACTTGCCGTCGCCCAGTGCCTTGATGGCGCTCGACTGGAAGCTCGCCTGCGGGAAGTGCGCGGCGTCGAACCACGGCTGCTTGGGCAGTTCGGCGTCGCTCATCGGGACGCCGAAGCCGGCGCTGGCCGTGTCGATCTGCAGCGCGACGGTGCCGCCCTCGGGCTTCTTCGGGTCGAAGGCCACCTGCGCATCGAACTTCTTGAACGTGCCCTCCACCGGTACGCCCATCTGCTTGCTGACAAACACGATCTGGCTCTTGTCCGCCACGAGCTTCGCGGCCGCAGGCTCGGCGCCGGCCGGCAGCGCCGTGGTGGCGAAGGCCAGCGCCGCGAGAGACGGCGCGAGAGGGAAAAACAGGCGCTTCATTGATCGGATTCCTTGCGTGGCCCGGGCCACATGCGTTGCAGAAGATCGTCGCGGTCGATCCAGTGATGCTTGAGCACCGCCGCCACGTGCAGCAGCGCGGCGCCCGCCAGCACGAAGGCGCAGTTGCGGTGCAGTGGCTGCAGCACCGCTTCGGCGAAGGCGTGGTCGACCGGCACGAAGTCGGGCAGCGGCAGCACGCCGAACCACGCCACCGGCATGCCCATGGCCGAGCTGTAGGCCCAGCCGGACAGCGGCACCGCGAAGAACAGCAGGTACATCAGCGTGTGGCTGATGCGGTAGCTCGCCAGCTGGAGCGCCGACATGCCGGGCGGGAGCGCCGGTGGACGATGCCCGAGCCGCCACAGCAGCCGCAGCGCCGAGAGCGCGAGGATCGTGACGCCCGCCCACTTGTGCCAGCTGTAGATCTTCAGGCGCTGCGGCGAGAAGGGCAGACCCGTCATGTAGAGCCCGACGCCGAACGAGCCCACGATCAGGGCCGCGAGCAGCCAGTGCAGCGCCATCGCGAGCGGGTCGAAGCGCGGGGCGGCGAGGGGTGAGGAGGATGCGTCTGCGGACATCGGGAGACAGGGCGGGGCGGCCTGTGCGCGGAGCATATATCGGAAGCGATGACAGCACAGCACGGCCCGTGCCAGCCCGGCGCGGCCGGGGTTGCGGGGCGTTGGCAATCGACCCTATGGAGAAGGTGCCTGGCGCGGCGACAATGGAGGCCCGTAGTCGGGCTTCCCGATGGCCAGCTTTCCGTGAACGATCTCTCCTTCTTCCTGCCTTGCGCCGCCGGCGTCGAGGAATTCCTCGCCCAGGAGGTGCACGCCCTGACCGGCCGCGCCGGGCAATACCTGCTCACGCTGCGCGGCGGCGTGCGCGTGCGCGCCGATTGGCGCGACGCCCTCAAGCTCAACCTGCACTGCCGGCTCGCGCAGCGCGTGCTGGTCGAGCTGGCCCACGCGCCCTACCGCAGCGAGAACGACCTGTACGCCATCGCCAACGGCGTGGCCTGGGAGATCTGGTTCACGCCGAAGCAGACCTTCAAGATCGAGACCACCGCCCAGCACAGCCCGCTGCAGAGCCTGAACTTCGCCACCCTGCGCATCAAGGACGCCATTGCCGACCGCTTCCGCGCCAAGGCGAACGGCGTGCGCCCGAGCATCGAGACCCAGTGGCCCGACTGCCGCGTGTTCGCGCATCTGACCACCGACAGCTGCACGCTCTACATCGACACCTCGGGCGAGCCGCTGTTCAAGCGTGGCTGGCGCCAGGACAAGGGCGACGCCCCACTGAAGGAAACCCTGGCCGCCGCCATGCTGGCCGCCAGCGGCTGGTGGAACCCCGAGACTGGCGCCGTGTCGGAGCAGCCGCTGTACGACCCTTGCTGCGGCAGCGGCACCATCGCCATCGAGGCGGCGCAGATCGCGCGCGGCATCGCGGCCGGTTCGCTGCGGCGCTTCGGATTTGAAAAACTGCTGCCGTTCCAGGCGCATGTCTGGAACGCGATCAGGCAGGAGGCCGAAGACGCTGTACACGAAGGCAGCGTGGCGATCTTCGGTTCCGACGTGTCGCACCGCATGGTCGACTTCGCCGAACGCAATGCCGAGCGTGCCGGTGTCGCGCAAGCGGTCGAATTCCGCGGCGGCGATGCCTTGCAGCGCATGCCCCCGGCCGAGGGCGGCGTGATCATGCTCAACCCGCCGTACGGCGAGCGCATCGAGGTGGGCGGCGTGGCCGGCACGGGCCGCTCCGGCGCGCGCGAATCGGCGCAGACCGCGCAGGGCGAAGGGGGCGACGGCGGCGAGTTCTTCCCGCAACTCGCCACCCACTGGAAGAAGAACTACGCCGGCTGGACCGCCTGGGTGCTCACGCCCGACCTGAAGCTGCCCAGGCAGATGCGATTGAAGGAGTCGCGCCGCGTGCCGATGTGGAACGGACCGATCGAATGCCGGCTGTTCCGCTTCGACATGGTCGCGGGCTCAGCGCGGAAGTAGCGCGCCTTCGGCCCGCGGCTGTTCCCTGGCTTCCTTGGGCCGGACGGCGCAGGCCGCGTTGACCGTGCGCACGACGAGATCGCGCGCGCCGGCCAGCGTTACGGGATGGATGTCGTCCTCCTCGAAATGCCTCACCGCGACGGGCTCGCCGACGAAGTCCGGATGGCCGAAGTAGGTGGCGCTCACGTAGCGCGCGCTGCGGGTTTCGCAATCGACCCTGGCCCGCGCCTGGAAGGAGCGGAACCGGATGCCCTCGCGTTCCGTGCGGTCCTCCGGCAGGCTCATGCGCAGGCTCACGAGCCGGTTCGATCCTTCCACCTCGACGCTGGTCGGTTCCACCTGCACGTAGCTGCTGGCGGCATCGCCGGGCGTGCCCGACAGGGTCAGCCACTCGGCCCGCACTCCCGGGGACGCGAGCGCGACGAGGCAGATCAGCGGGAGACGTTTCATGAAGGAAGAGTGGAGGTGGGCAGGCAACCGGCTATTTTCGTCGGGCAGGCCGACAAGGGCCTGACTCCGGCCCTGCATGGTGCAACATCGGCGATATTCCCCCCGCACATTCCATGACGCTGACAGAATCCGGCCCCGTCGTCATCGACACCAACATCGCGCTTGACCTGCTGGTCTTCGAAGACCCCGCCTGGGGACCGTTGACCGCGCGCCTCGCCGCGGGCGAACTGCGCTGGCTGGCCACGGCCGCCATGCGCACCGAACTCGAACGTGTGCTGGGCTACCCGCTGATCGCCCGGCGCATGGCCCAGCGCGGGCTCGAAGTGCTGGCGGTGCTGTCCGATTTCGATGCACGGGTGCGCATGGTCCAAGGCGTTCCGCCGCGCGCGCCGTGCGTGTGCAGCGACCCCGACGACCAGGTGTTCATCGACCTTGCCGTGGCGCACGGCGCGCTGCTGCTGAGCAAGGACCGGGCGGTGCTGTCGATGAAGAAGCGGCTGGCACTGCGCGGCGTGGCGGTGCAGGCGGTGTTCGCGCCCTAGTTCGGGTGCGCGGAGGGCGCCAGGTGCCACTGCCCCAGTAGCCGCGCCACCGCGCGCACCCGCTGCGTATCCCGACCCCATCGGCGGCTCGCGGGCAGCTTCTGCGCCCACTTCATGCGCCGCGCCGCGTTCGCGATGCGCTCGCGCACCTCTTCGTTCACGCCGGCCAGCGCCGCATGCCAGTGCTGCCCCGCGGCCTGCGGCGCGGCGGCTTCCAGCATCATGGCCGTGGAGTGCAGGTAGCTCAGCCAGTCGCGCGCCTGGCATTCGGCCAGCGTCATGACCTCGGCCGGGTCGTCCTCGAAATCGATGTAGCCGATCACGCCGTCGGGGCACTGCACGAGGTTGCGGTCGAAGGCCTGGCTCAGGTGCTGGCCGCACATGTGCACGGCGGCAATCGCGGCCAGTCCGTCGCGCCAAACGGCCAGCAGCGCGGCGGGGCCGGCGGCGGCGGCCTGGTCGAGCCGCTCCTGCAGCACGACCGTCGCGCGGCCGCTTTCGCCCAGGTCGGAGATCAGCAGGCCGTCCGCCTGCTGCGCCAGCACCAACGGCACGCGCAGGCCCGCGGCCGCGAGCTGCTTGAGCCGCCGTGCCTCGGTCGCGATGGCCGCTTCGCCGCCCGGGTTGGGCACCGGCTTGATGATGTCCAGCCCCGCCATGCGCGCGACCGCCGCCATCACGCGGTAGCCCCATTTGCCGTGCCGGGGCCCGGCCTTCTTGAGCCACACGCGTTCGCTGCCGAAGCGGTGGCTCGCCACGTTCTTCTCCTGCCGCGGCAGGGTGGTGCGCAGGAACTCCGCGTAGTCGCCGGGTGCCGGCGGGTTCGGCAGGAGCGCGTCGAGGGGCGCGGGCGCCGAAGCTGCGCCCTTGCGCGATTGCAGGCGCCCATTGGCGCCTCGTCTCAATGGGTTCATGCGGCCAATGCGAAGCCCGCCACCAGCCCTTGCGGGGCCTGCGTCGCGGGCTGGAAGCTCTCTGCGCTGGCCAGCGGCCAGTAGGTTCGGAAAACATTGTGCTGCTCGTCGAGCGGGCCGAGCAGGGCGCCCGGCTGCACCTGCATCACCAGGTTGCTCAACAGGCGCACTTCGGTGTCGGAAATGCGGCGCACGATGTGGTGCGCGGTGATCTGCTGCGGATGGTCCAGGCCCGCGGCCTGCACCAGCTCCTGCAGCGCATGCAGCGTGCTGCGGTGGAAGTTGCGCACCCGGTCGGCCTTGGTCGGCACCACCAGCGCCTGCTGGCGCAGCGGGTCCTGCGTGGTCACGCCGGTGGGGCAGTGGCCGGTGTGGCAGCTCTGCGCCTGGATGCAGCCCAGCGCCATCATGAAACCGCGTGCCGCGTTGCACCAGTCGGCGCCCAGCGCCATCATGCGGGCCACGTCGAAGGCGGTGATCACCTTGGCGGCGCAGCCGATCTTGATGCGGTGGCGCAGGTTCACGCCGATCAGCGTGTTGTGCACCAGCAGCAGGCCTTCCTGCAGGGGCGCGCCCACGTGGTCGCTGAACTCGACCGGCGCCGCGCCGGTGCCGCCCTCGGCGCCGTCGACCACGATGAAGTCGGGCGTGATGCCGGTGGCCTGCATCGCCTTGACGATGCCGAACCATTCCCACGGATGGCCGAGGCAGAATTTGAAGCCGGTCGGCTTGCCGCCCGACAGCTCGCGCAGCCGGGCGATGAAATGCATCATCTCGGTCGGCGTGGAGAACGCGCTGTGCGACGAGGGCGAGATGCAGTCCACGCCCACCGGCACGCCGCGCGCGGCGGCGATCTCGGGTGTGACCTTGGGGGCAGGCAGCACGCCGCCGTGCCCGGGCTTGGCGCCCTGGCTCAGCTTGATCTCGATCATCTTCACCTGCGGGTCGCGCGCGTTGGCGGTGAAGCGTTCCTCGTTGAAGCTGCCGTCGCCGTTGCGGCAGCCGAAGTAGCCCGAGCCGATTTCCCAGATCAGGTCACCGCCGTGCACACGGTGGTGCTGCGAGATCGAGCCCTCGCCGGTGTCGTGCGCAAAGCCGCCCATCTGCGCGCCCTTGTTGAGCGCGAGGATCGCATTGGCCGACAGCGCGCCGAAGCTCATGGCCGAGATGTTGAACACGCTGGCGCTATAGGGCTGTGTACAGAGTTGCTCCGGGTTGGCGCCGACCGGCTGCGGCGTGCCGCCGATCACGATGCGGAAATCGTGGTTCGCGAGCTTCGTCGGCTGCATCGAATGGTTGATCCACTCGTAGCCCGCGATGGTCACGTTCAGCTGCGTGCCAAAGGGCCGGTTGTCGGGGTCGCCCTTGGCGCGCTGGTACACCAGCGAGCGCTGGGCGCGCGAGAACGGCGCGGCTTCGGAGTCGCTCTCGATGAAGTACTGCCGCATCTCGGGGCGGATGAACTCCAGCAGAAAGCGCAGATGGCCGATGACCGGGTAGTTGCGCAGGATCGCGTGGCGCGCCTGCCGCAGATCGTGCACGCCCGTACCTGTGAGTACCGCGAACACGGCCACGCCGGTCCAGGCCAGCCACAGGTGAGGCGACACCAGCACGAACGCCAGGCAGGCCGCCAGACCGGCCACGCACAGGGCGAAGGCGCTGTAGCGCGCCGGAAACGGAATAATCGTGGGCATAGAAGTAGTCTCGACCGGAGCCTGCTGCATCATAGAGGGCTGCCCCGAACTTGCCATGACGACCATTCCCGACCCCATTTCGCCCTCAGAGGCCACCTCCGCAGCCCCGCAACCCCTCGGCCCCGACGATTTCGATGCCCTCGACCAGGCGCTCGACGCCATGCGCGAGCACGACGAGGAAATCCCCCAGTGGGAGTTCTGCGAGGGCTTCATGGCCGCGCTGATCTGCACCCGCCGGCCCATCATGCCCTCCGAATACTGGCCCGTGCTGCTGGGCGACGGTTTCTCGTCCGCACAGCACATGGAGTTCGTCTGGAACTGGAAGCGCCGCTGGATCGAGATCGAGGAGGGCCTCGACGCCCCGGTCGAAACCCTCGACGACGAACGCAGCTGGCAGCCCGAGGTGCTCGACACCCGCGGCGCCATTGCCTCGCTGCCCGAGGAAGAGCGTGCCGAAGTCGCCGGCGAAGCCATTCCGTCCTTCGCGCAGGTCTGGGCGCTGGGCTTCATGTACGCGGTCGAGAACTGGCCCGAGGACTGGGCCACACCGCGCGACAAGGACGCCGCGCGCATGCTCGACGACGCGCTCGACAACATCGTCGCCCTGACCGAGGACGACACCGCCAAGCCCACGCTGTCGATGTACAGCGACGACGCCCCGCCCAGCGTGAGCCAGCAGCGGCTCGACGATTTCGGCGCCGCCATCTGGGCCGTGTACGACCTGCGCCAGCTCTGGAAGAGCCTGGGCCCGAAGGCCGAGACCATCCGCAAGGAAGCAACCCCGGGCCGCAACGATCCGTGCCCTTGCGGCAGCGGCAAGAAGTACAAGAAGTGCCACGGTGAGTGACCTGGGGGTTTCGACGGGCCTTTTTCGCGAATGTCCCCCGCTTCGCTCCTCCTTTATTTCGCGAAAAAGGTCACCGCATCGGCGTGATCGTTCAGAGCACTTGTTGATCGAGCGGAACGACAGCCGCGCCCATCGTGCTCAGGGCACCGGGTGCTCCCCGCAGCGAAATAAAGGAGGAGCGAAGCGGGGGACATTCGCGGAGGGGAGTACCCGGTGGCCTGTGCACACGCCCTGAACAAGAGCTCCCCGAACACAAACACCCAGGAGCGAGCCCTGTTCAGATCTTGAAGGCGCGTTGAATATCCGGCCGCACGAGGTCAGCGTACTCGCGGTGCTTGCGGATGTAGCCCGCAATGAACTGGCACACCGGAATCACATGCAAGCCCTTCGCGCGAGCCTCGTCGAGCACGTGCCTGGCGATGCCCGAGCCCACGCCCTTGCCCTCGTGCTCCGGCAGCACCTCGGTGTGCGTGAACATGATCGCGTCGGTCAGCAGGTTGTATTCGGCATAGGCCGCGAGCTTGCCGTCGAGCGTGGCTTCGTAGCGGTGCTGCGCTTCGTTGTTGGAAAAGGCGAGGGCGGTGTTGTTGCTCATGGCTGGCGTGCAAGAAAGGTGGCGAGGTTGGCTGCGGCGGTGGCGCGCACCTTGTTGCGCAGCATGGGTGTCCAGCCGAGCAGCAGGCCCGGCGCGCCGAGCGCCTGACGCGACCAGGTCCAGAACGGGAAGCTGTCGCGGTGCGTCGCGATCAGCCCCTCGGGCGTGAAGGTGAAGCGGGAGTCGATGCTGTTGTCGACGAGGCGGCCGGTGGCGCCGAAGCGGTAGTGCGCATCCCAGTGGGCGCTGCCGCTGGTGTCGTCGGCCTTCACGTCGCGCCAGCTCAGGCGCCACACGTCGGCACCCTTGGCCTGGGTGGCCGAGGTCAGCATGCGCCACATGCCGCTCACCTCGCGCCGTCCGCGCAGCGAGAAGGCCTCGTCTTCGAACACCGCATCGCTTGCATAGCAGGCCTTCATGGTGGCGGCGTCGAGCTTCGCGAAGGCGCTGTAGAAGCGCTCGATGGTCTGGGCATTGGTGGCTGCTGTCATGAGTCCTCTCGGGTTGGTGAAAAATCGGGTCAGCGGCCGAGCAGTTCGACCAGCGTCTGCAGTGCGTGCCGCACCGTGGCCGCGCGCACCGTGGCGCGGTCGCCGTCGAAGCGGCGGCGCTCGGTGCGCACGTCGCCATCGACCGACCAGCCGAACCACACCGTGCCCACCGGCTTGTCGGGCGTGCCGCCGGTCGGCCCCGCCACGCCGGTCACGGCCAGCGCCACGCGCGATGGCGGCGAATGCGCGATCGCGCCCGTGGCCATGGCGCGCGCCACCGGCTCGCTGACCGCGCCGTGCGCCGCGATCACCGCCGCGTCCACGCCCAGCAGCTCGGACTTGGCCTCGTTCGAATAGGTGATGAAGCCGCGCTCGAACCAGGCGCTCGAACCTGCCAGCTCGGTGCAGGCCGCGCCGATCAGCCCGCCCGTGCAGCTTTCGGCGGTGGATAGCATCCAGCCCTTTTTTTGCAGCAGGCCGGCCAGCGCCACGACCAGCGCGGGCGTGTCGTGGTCCGCGAGTGTCGGCAACGTCGAAGAAGAGGAGGAGGAAGAATCCATCGGGTTCACCATGCGCGCCAGAGTGCAATGACCAGCAGCGTGCAGAACGCCGCCACTAGGTCGTCGAGGATGATGCCGAAGCCCGCATGCCACCAGCGCACCTGCGCCGCGTCGCGCTGCTTGAACAGCGCGTCGGCCCAGGCCACCGGGCCGGGCTTGGCGGCGTCGAAATAACGGAACAGCGCAAAGGCGATGGCCTGCGCGAGGAGGCCGGCCGGCGTCACCAGCCAGAGCACGATCCAGAAGGCGATCACCTCGTCCCATACCACGGCGCCGGGGTCGGCCACGTTCATGTCGCGCGCGGTCACGGTGCAGGCCCACCAGCCGATGGGCAGCGAGGCCGCGATGATCCAGCCGATGGTGGCCGGCGTGAACCACAACTGCAACACCGAGAACGCGGCCCAGGCCCAGAGCGTGCCCACCGTGCCGGGCGCGATGCGCGGCAGCCCCGAGCCGAAGCCCAGCGCGATGAAGTGCGCGGGATGCGAGAGCAGAAAGCGCAGCGTGGCGCGGCGCATCGAGGGTTGGGGCATGGCGCCGGAGGTGGTGGTCGTGGAGGAAGAAGAAGCGGCTTGCATCGGGGCAGGAGTGTCGCGCATCCGGGCCGGCACCGGTTCGGCGCAGTTTCTATTTATCAAAGCAATAGCTTGTTTAATTGCCGGTCCTCGCCTAGCATCCGGGCTTCTTTCCGACTTTGCTGCCTGCCATGTCCTCCTCTTCCGCCGCGCTGCACCCCCCACCTTCCATCGCCGCCTGGAGCGAGCTGCTCAGCGGCCGCAACGGATGGCGCGCGCTCGCGCTGACCGGCGGCGTGGCGCTGCATGCGGTCAACGTGCACATCGTGACCACCGTGCTGCCCTCGGTGGTGCGCGAGATCGGCGGGCTCGACTGGTATGCCTGGAGCACCACGCTCTTCGTGGTCGGCTCGATCCTCGGCGCCACGCTGTCGGTGCGGCTGCTCGCGGTGCTGGGCCCGCGCGGCGCGTGCCTGGCGGCGCTGGCGGTGTTCGGCGCCGGTTCGGCAGGCTGCGCGCTCGCGCCGGCCATGCCGTGGATGCTCGCGGGGCGCGCGGTGCAGGGGTTGGGCGGCGGGTTGCTCGCGGCGCTGAGCTACGGGCTGATCCAGCTGGTGTTCGAGCAGCGGCTGTGGCCGCGCGCGGTGGCGCTGGTGTCGGGCATGTGGGGCGTCGCCACGCTGTGCGGGCCGGCCGTGGGCGGGCTGTTCGCGCAGGCCGGGCATTGGCGCTGGGCCTTCTGGCTCCTGCTGCCGGTGGCGGCGGCGCAGGCATTGCTGGTGCTCGTGCAATTGCGGCCCGGGATGGGCGTGGAGCATGCGCGGCCCCTCGTGCCGCCGCGTGTGCCGACGCTGCAGATCGGCCTGCTCGCGGCTTCGGTGCTGGTGATCGCAGCCAGCGGTTTGGGGTCCGACCTGCGCTGGCAGGCCGCCGGCCTGGCACTGGGCCTGGCCGTCGGCTTCGCGGCCACCCGCATCGACAGCCGCGCCGCCGTGCGCGTGCTGCCGCGCGGCGCGTATGCGATGAGCGCGCCGCTGGGCGCCATCTATGCGAGCGTGGCGCTGCTGCTGATCGGCACGGAAACCGAGATCTTCGTGCCGTACTTCCTGCAACTGCTGCACGGCCATTCACCGCTCATGGCGGGCTACCTCACGGCCGCGATGGCGGGCGGCTGGAGCGCGGGTTCGCTGCTGTCCTCGGGCCGCAGTGGCGCGGGCGCCGACCGCATGCTGCGCGCCGGCCCGGTGATCTGCACGCTGGGGCTGCTGGCGCTGGCGTGCCTGCTGCCGTCGCAGGAATTCCTCGGTGCCGGTTTCGAGACGCTGCTGATCGCCGTCGCGCTGGCGGCCGTCGGGCTCGGCGTGGGCATCGGCTGGCCGCACCTGATCACGCGCGTGATGTCGCTGGCGCCCAAGGGCGAGGAAGGCCTGGCCTCCGCCTCGATCACCACCGTGCAGCTCTACGGCATGGCCGTGGGTGCGGCAGTGGCGGGGCTGGTGGCGAATGCGGCGGGGCTCACCGTGCCGGGCGGTGTCGAAGGCGCGCAATCGGCGGCCGCCTGGCTGTTCGCGGGCTTCGCGCTTGCGCCGGCCGCGGCGGTGTGGCTCGCGTACCGCGCCATCGCGAGGCGCGGCTGGTGAACGGGCCGGTGAGGGTTCAGGCGACCACGCTTTCCCAGGCCAGCGCCCGCCGGCGCGCGCCTTCATCGATGCCGTGAAGCGCTCCCTATAATTTTTGCCACCACAACACGCGGGAGGGCCTCTGCCCATGAGAACTTTCATTCAACGTCTCGGGGCTCTGTCGCTCCTCATGGCCTTCAGCCTTGCACTGGTCGCCTGCGGCAACAAGGAGGCCGAGCAGCGCAAGGCCTTCACGGCCTTCCTGCAGACCCGCGTGCTCGACAAGCCCGGCTTGCGCGTGCCGATGCCCACGGAGGAAGAGAAAGCCTCCTTCGGCGACTACGCGAAGCACTACGCGGTGATCACCGATTTCAACGAAGGCATGAACAAGTCGGTGAGCCAGCCCATGACGCAGATCATGGCCAAGGGCGCGCTGCGTTCCATCGCCGACCTGGCCTCGCGCCGCGACGACCTCAAGGCCGCGAAGGATGGACTGAACGGCCTGCGCACCGCGCTCGACCAGCAGACCGCCAAGGCCGATGCCGCGCACGCGCAGCTCAAGCAGCCCGACGACCTGAAGCCGGTCTTCGACAAGGCCTTCGACAAGACCGTGACCGCGCCGGCAGCCACCTTCAAGGAAGTGTTCCCTGCGCTCGATACCGTGTTCGACAGCGCGCTGGCCATCGGCGACTTCCTGGAAAAGAACAGGTCGAAGATCCAGGTTTCGGGCACCACCGTCACCGTGAGCGATCCAGCCGTGCAGGGCGAACTCAACAAGATGCTGCAGCAGCTGAACGGGCAATCGGCTGCGATCAATGCTGCACAGCGAAAAATGCAGGCGATGGTGCAAGGCTCCTGAGCCGCGCGCGGCTCAGGGCTTCAGACGAAGTGGTCGAAAGAGCCGAAGCGCTGTGACACCGGCGCGCCGGCTGCATCGACGATGCGCAGGCCGGCAGCGGCCTCGATGCGGCCGATGCGCGTGACGCGCGTGGCGCTGCCCGCACCAGCTTGCGTGACGGCGTCGCGCGCCGATGGCGCAGCGGTGAAGACCAATTCGTAGTCGTCGCCGCCCGAAAGCGCGCAGGTGCGCAGGATCTCGGTGCTCAGGCTGGGGGCCTCCACAGCGATCAAGGCCGTCGCCGCATCGGCATCGAGCGTGGCACCCACGCCGCTCGAGGCGAGGATGTGGCCCAGGTCGCCGATCAACCCGTCGCTCACGTCCACCGCCGACGAGGCGATCCCGCGCAGCGCCAGCCCGAGCGCCACGCGCGGCGTGGGCTGCTCCATGCGCGCGCGGGCCGACTCGAAGGCTTCGGCCGGCAGCGCGACCGTGCCGCGAAAGGCTTCGAGCGCCAGCCGCGCGTCGCCCAGCGTGCCGCTTACCCAGATGTCGTCGCCCGCGCGCGCGCCCGAACGCAGCAGCGCCGCGCCGGCCGGCACTTCGCCGAACACCGTGATGCAGATGTTGAGCGGCCCGCGCGTGGTGTCGCCGCCCACCACCTCGCAGCCGTGCGCGTCGGCCAGCGCGAACAGGCCGCGCGAGAAGCCTTCGAGCCAGGGCTCGTCGACACCCGGCAGTGCCAGTGCGAGCGTGAAGGCCAGCGGCTTCGCGCCACAGGCCGCCAGGTCGCTGAGGTTCACCGCCAGCGCCTTGTGGCCCAGCCGCGCCGGATCGACGGTCGAGAGAAAGTGCCGGCCTTCGACCAGCATGTCGCAGGACACGGCGAGCTGCATGCCCGGTGCTGGTGCGAGCAGTGCGCAGTCGTCGCCCACACCGAGCGGGGAGCGCACGGCGGGGCGCTTGAAGTAGCGTGTGATCAGGTCGAATTCACCCATGCGGCGAGCATAAGCGGTGGCCGTGGCGCTGGCTTGCAGGCCGGCCGGCGGCGTTCGGGTAGATTCGCCGTGGCGCCCGCCTTTCACTGCCGAAGTCTTCTTTAGATAGAAAGTTCGCGACCATGGCTGAAACCCTTTCCGCGTCACCCGCCACCATGTCCACGACCGAGCGCGTCGGCGAGGCGATGCGCAGGGCCTTGCCCCTGCTGCCCGGCGAAGCGCGCCAGACCGTCGAGGCCATGCTGGAGCCGGCGGCGCTGGCCATTGTGGCCGCCACACTGGTCGTGTGGGCCGGCTCGCACTTCTTCGGTGTTGGCGAAGTGGTCGACGTGATCCTGCTCGTGGTGGGGTTCGCCGCGCTCGGCACGGCGGTGTTTTCGGGCGCCAGCGAGCTGTACGACTTCGCGCAGAAGTCGGTCAACGCCGGCTCCGACGCCGATCTCGACGAGGCCGCGAAGCACTTCGCCAAGGCGGTGATGCTGCTCGGCATCTCCACGATCCAGGCCCTGCTGCTGCGCGGCGCGGCCAAGCCGGTGATGGCCCGCGGCATGCCCAGGATCGAGCCGCTGCCCGATGTCGGCCTGCCGCCGCCGCCCGGCGGCCCCCGCCTGCAGCTGAGCCGCCCGCGCTCGCTGGCGGGCGGCGCGCTCGGCGGCACCGACATGTACGGCGCCGTCACCGTCGCGCGCAACCAGAGCCTGACCGAGCAGCGCATCACGCTGTTCCACGAACTCGTGCACCGCTACTTCGCACCGCGCACCGGTCCGCTGCGGCAATTGCGCGCGCAGCTGCGATGGAATGCCTATTCCAAGTCGGCGCTGCTGCGCTACCTCGAAGAGGCGATGGCCGAGGGCTACGGCCAGCTGCGCGTGCACGGGCTGGCGCAGGCGCTCGGGGCCTATCGCTTTCCGGTCCAGTTCGGCTATGTCACCGTCTCGCAGATGCAGGTCGAAGGCATGGCGATCGGCACCATCATCCTGGGCGGCACCAGCTTCTGGGTCAGCGTGAGCGACGGGCCGATCCCGCCGAACGCCGCGCTGCCACCACTGCCGCCACCGGGGTCGCGATGATCGACGAGAAAGACGCCATTGCTCTGGCGCGCGCCGCCGCCATGGCGGCTGGCTGGGCCTTCGTCGAGCCGGTGCAGGCACGGCTGCGCAAGCCCTGGTTCGGCAAGGGCGCGGCGCGTTGGGAGATCAACAGCAACGCGATGGCGTTCGGTGCGCGCGCGCGCTTCGTGATCGACGCGGTCGACGGCCGCATCCTCGACAAGGGATACATCCCGCGCTGAAGGCCGCGCGGCCGGTGCGGTGGGTTCGCGCTCAGGCCGCCGCGCCCCTGAACCGCAGCGCCGCCTGCCGCACCACCTCTGCCAGCAGCCGCTCCTTGCCCTGTTTCTCGCGCAGCCAGCGCGCATCGTTGCGGTTGGCCTCCACGCTGGTGCGCAGCTCGCCCAGTGCCTGCGTGGCGTTGAGCGCCTCGCTGTGCCATTCGAGCTGCGTCATCGTCATCAGGATGTGGTCGCGCAGCGGCATGTGCTGGCCGGTGGCGGGGTCGACGTACACCGCGTCGAGGCCGAAGCGGCAGGCCTGGAAGCGGTTGTAGGTGTAGACGAGGTAGTCGTCCTCGGTCGGTGCGAAGGGCTGCTCCTGCAGGAACCATGCGGCCAGCGACTGCACGTAGCCCGCGAGCGCGGCGGCGCGCTCCACCGTGAGCGGCGTGTCGAACACGCGGATCTCGATGGTGCCGAACTCGGGCTTGGGGCGGATGTCCCAGTAGAAGTCCTTCATGCTGCGCACGACGCCGGTGCGGGTCATGCGCTCGAAGTAGGCCTCGAACTCCTTCCAGCTCGTGGTGAAGGGCGCGCGGCCCGACAGTGGGAATGCGAACACCGAGTTCAGCCGCGCCGAGTCGAACTGAGTGTCCTGCCCCTGCACGAACGGCGAAGACGCCGACAGCGCGATGAAGTGCGGGATGTAGCGCGACATGCGATGCAGCATCAACAGCGCCGAGTCGGCATCGGGGCAGCCGATGTGCACGTGCTGGCCGAAGATGGTGAACTGCTTGCTCAGGTAGCCGTACAGCTCCGACAGCTCGCGAAAGCGCGGCTTGTCGTAGATGCGCCGCTCGTGCCACTGCTGGAACGCGTGCGTACCGCCGCCGACCACCGCGATGTTGAGCTTGTCGGCATTGCGGATCAGCGCCTCGCGGATCGGCGAGAGCTGCGTGATCACGTCCTGCGCCGAGTGGCAGATGTCGGTCGAGATCTCGATCATGCTCGACGTCATCTCGGGCACCACGCTGCCGGGCAGCGGGGTCTGCGCCATCAGCCGCAGCATGTCTTCGGCGTACGGGGCAAGGTCGTAGTCGTGCGTGTTCACGAGCTGCAGCTCGAGCTCCACGCCGAGCGACAGCGCCTCCGACTTGTTGAAGGGTTCGAGCTTGACCGCGCGGCTCTCGGGGTCCGATGGCAGCGGCGCCGAGCGGACGTCGTCGCTGTCCGGGTCGACGGGGATGTTGTTGTTGGCTGCGGCGCTCATCGCTGCGTGTCCTCGGTGATGCTGAAGGCCTGCGGCGCCCAGGGCACCGAACTCTCGCCCACCGCATGGATGGCCACCGTGGCGAGCACCGCGCCCACCACTTCCATCAGCAGGATCGAGGGCAGGGCCACCTGCGTGATCATGGTGCCCAGCAGCGGCGAGGCGGTGGCGAAGTTGGAGGCGATGAGCAGCGCGATCGACGACAGCGGCGACATCGCGCAGCCGACCCAGAAGGCCTGCTTCCAGCTCGCGCCGCTGCCCGGGTTGGCAATGGCCACGCCGGAGATCTTGGCCAGCAGGCGCACGCCGATCACGGCGATCACCACGCTGGCCACCGGCAGCGTCCAGTCGGCCTGCGCTGCCACGATCGACACCAGCACGAACATCAGCATGGTGAGCAGCGAGGCCGCCGTGCCCAGTTGCCGCTGCCAGGCCCAGGGCTTGGGGTTGAGGGTCTTGAGCAGCACGCCGCCGATCAGGGCCGCGAGCGGCGCCGAGCCGCCGACGTGCGCGGTGAGCGCAGCGCCCGCCGCGATGATCGCCAGCAGCAGGATCGACGTGTTCTCGCTCGACGGGCTCATCACCCGCAGCGCCGAGCGCAGCGCCAGCGCCATGATCGCGCCGACCACGAACGACAGGCCCAGCACCACCGCCACCGGATAGAGCTTCTGCAGCATCGTCTGCGGCGCGCGCTCGATCAGCCCGGCCTGCGCGTAGCCCAGTGCCAGCGCATAGAAGGTGTTCAGCGTGGCCAGCGTCATCGCGCGCTCGGTCACGGGGCCGGCAGCGCGCGTGTCGATGATCACGCGGCTCAGCACCGCGGGCGAGGCGACGATGGCCATCAGCGCGATCGGGTTGGCCACCGGCTCGGGCAGGCCCAGCAGCGTGAGCACCCAGTACACGCCGAAGTAGGTCAGCGTGGCTTCGAGCAGGCTCTGCACCAGCACCATCGGGTTGTGGCGGAACCAGCGCAACGGCAGCCGCCCGCCGGCCTCGAACAGCACCACGGCCACGCCGAGCTCGAGCAGGAAGAGGCTGATGCCGCGCAGCGGCCAGATCGCGCCTTCAAAGCCGGCGAAGCCCACTACCGCGCCCACCAGCGAATAGCCGATCACCTTGGGCAGCCCCAGGTAGCGCTGCACGAGGTGGCCGGAAGCCGCCGCCGCCGCCAGCAGCAGCGACCACAGCACGGTGGGCAGGCCCGCAGAGGGGCGAACCCATTCGGACCAGAAGCCCAGCAGATCGTTGAAGAAGCTAGTCAAATTCGTCCAGGAAGGAAAAAGCTCACCGGCCGGCTGCGCCAGCGGGCCCAGATCGCGCTGCGGATGCGCGCGCGGTCACCGAGGCTCACGCTGTGCGCGCGCAGCGCCAAGCGGAAAGCGAAGTAGAAACTCACGCTCACATTGAGCGCGCCAATGACCGGGATCGCCGCCACCGCCCACCACAGCGCAGGCTGCTGCAGCACCGCGAGGCCGGTGGATGCCGCCGCCGCGGCGATCTGTCCGGCCGATAGTGTCACGTGTCGCACGTCCAGGCCGAGCCCGAAGAAACCCGCGAACGCGGGCAGCAGCCCGAGCATGAGTCCCAGCGAGATGTTGGAGGCGAAGCCTGAAATGTTTGTGCGCATGAAATCGGCCCAGCGGCGAGCCCGTGCGGCACCAAGAAAGGCGCCGATGCGAGGGTTGTAACGCATGGCCGAGTCCATGCGGTGCAGGACAAAGGCATTTTCTGTCCATCCGGCGATGATGCTGGCCGAAAACAGCAGGATGCCGGTGATTGCCGCATAAAGCGCGGTCGGGCCGGCCAGCGACAACGATTTCAGCGTGGCCGCCGCGGGGGCTGCGTCGAGCAGCGGCCGACCCAGCGCAAGCTGCGCCAGCAGCGCGATGGCCGCCACCGCCGGCACCACCGCCAGCACGTTGCCCAGCACCGCCGCCACCTGCGAGCGCACGAGGTTGGCGACTTCGTCGACGAAATCGTCCACTGCCGCGTCCGACTTGATGTCCCGCAGCCGCGCCGCCATGGCGGGTGCCGTCATCGCGGGCTGCTTGGTGGCCAACGTCAGGTGCAGCAACTGGATCGCGACGAAGCTGGCCGCGTACATCAGCCCCGAGCCCAGCCCGCTCCAGAAGGCCGACAGGCCCAGCGCGTAGATGCCGAACTTCAGCAGCACCGTGATGGCCGTGAACGCGCCGCCGCCGGCCGCCTTCTTCACCATCTGCACGTAGCTGGCGCGGTCGCGGGTGATGTAGTGCTCGCCGGTCTCGGCGCTGCGCTCGGTCACCTTGGCGGCCAGCATCGACGAGTTGGAGGCGATCAGCGCGCGGATGCTATTGCGCTCGCCGCCGGCCAGCACCAGCCGGCCGACCAGCCGCGCCGCGCTGGGCCCCGGGGTGGGCGTCATCAGGCAGTCGAGCAGCTCGCGGATGCGCAGCACCCGCTCGCGCAGCTGGCGCAGCCGGAACACCAGGCCGACCGAGATGCCGTTGTCTTCCAGGTGCGTGTAGACCGAGGCGGCGCCGGCGCGGCAGGCGTCGAGCCGGTCGCGGAAGGCCACGAAGGCGGCCTGCAGAGCCTCTTCGTCGCGATGTTCTCCGGGGCGCTCGAACATCTGCTCGCGCAGTTCGTCGAGGTCGGCCATCAGCGAGTGGAAGGGGCGCGTCTCGCCCACTGCGTCGGTGCTCATGCGCAGGCGCAGTTCGGGCGAGAAACCGGCCGCCACCACCTGGCTGCTGCAGTACGTGACGGCGTCCATCACGGTGTGGCGCCAGCGCGGCGCGCCGTTGGCGTCCAGCGCAGCGTCGGCCAGCAGGGCGCCGATACGCGAGAGCTGCGTCTCGTCGAGCAGCGCGATCCAGCCCGCGTCGAACACGCCGGGCAGCACCATGCGGAACAGGTCCGACGCGTCGGTGGTTTCGGGCGTGCCGGGCAGGATCTTGCGGCGCAGCCGCTCGCCGAGCTCGCTCGCGAAGGCCGTGCGCGGGGCGAAGCCGTAGTCGGCCAGCAGCGTGGTCAGGTCGACCGTCTGCGTGAAGGTGCGCCACCAGGCGCGCAGCCGCTCGCGCAACTCGGGCCGTGCCTCGATGGCGTCGAGCAGCAGCTGCACGCGGCCGATGGCTGCCTGGGGCGAAGCGCGGTCGCCGCGCACCCAGTCGAAGAGGTTGATGAGCCAGATGTGGCGCTGCGCCACGTCGGCCGTCGGGTCGAGGCCGGCAAGCAGCCCCTGCAAGTCGCGCGATGCGGCAGCCATGGGTGTGAGTGGGGATCTATGCGGTGAACACCGCGGAACCGGCTTTGCCGGGCCGCCGGTGTTGCCCCCGGCTAGGGGGAAGGAGGAGCGACACGAAGTGCGCGAAGCCTGGGGGAGTACTCAATGCAGGACGCGGGAGACGGGGGCTCCTCCGATGTCTGCCTCGAGCACGAACATCGGGATCGGCACGTCGAAGCGATTGCCTTCCTCCGTCACCACGAAGTAGCTGCCGTGCATCGTTCCGCTGGGCGCCTGCAGGCGGCAGCCGCTCGTGTAGCGGAAGGATTCACCGGGCGCCAGCAGCGGCTGCTGCCCGATCACGCCCAGGCCCTTGACCTCCTGCGCATGGCCCGAGGCGTCGTTGATGAGCCAGTGGCGCGCGATCAACTGGGCGGCCACCGAACCCGTGTTCGTGATGGTGACCGTGTACGAGAAGGTGTAGATGTTGTCCTTGGCCGAAGACTGTTCGGCCAGGTAGCGCGGCTCTACTTGTACGCTGAAGGGGCTGTGCGGCATGGGCGCATGGTAACGGAGGCCTTTGGTCGGACTTGCGGCGGCTGCGAGAATCGGGGGTTATGAGCACCCCGTTCCGCATCGCGCCCTCCATCCTGTCCGCCGATTTTGCGCACCTCGGCAAAGAACTGACCGACGTGATCGCGGCCGGCGCCGACTGGATCCACTTCGACGTGATGGACAACCACTACGTGCCGAACCTGACCTTCGGCCCGATGATCTGCCAGGCGCTCAAGCCCTACGCCAGGAAGGCAGACGGCACCCCGGTGCCGGTCGACGTGCACCTGATGATCCAGCCGGTCGACGCACTGGCGGCCTCTTTCGCGCAAGCGGGCGCCGACTACATCAGCTTTCACCCCGACGCTTCGCCCCACACGCACCGCAGCATCCAGGCCATCAAGGCGGCCGGCTGCAAGGCGGGGCTGGTGTTCAACCCCGGGCTGGGGCTCGAATCGCTGGACTGGGCGATCGACGACATCGACCTGATCCTGATCATGAGCGTGAACCCCGGCTTCGGCGGCCAGAGCTTCATCGACTCGGCGCTGCGCAAGATCGAACTCGCCCGCAAGCGCATCGAGCAGAGCGGGCGCGACATCCGCCTCGAGGTGGACGGCGGCATCAAGGCCGACAACATCGCGCGCGTGGCCTCGGCCGGCGCCGACACCTTCGTGGCCGGCAGCGCGATCTTCAACGCCAAGGAATACGGCGCCGTGATCGCCGACATGCGCAGGCAGCTGGCCGGCGTCGTCAGCGCCTGACCTTCCCGCCGCCTTCGACGCTGTCGGCCTGCAGGCCGCGGTCCGTGTCGACCAGGCCGCGTTCGACGTCTTCATGGGCCTGACGGCCCACCTCGGGCGGACGGCCGTCCTGGGTCTGCTGGCTGTCTGACGACTGGTCGCGCTCGTGCGGCAGGCGCGGCGCCGATTCGCCGCCTTGCTCCACCTTGGTCTTGCCGCCACCGGCGTCCTTCAGGGGATCGGCCGGCGGGGTCTTGCTCTTGCTGCTCTTGCTGGGGGTCATGCGTGGCTCCTTCGATGAGGAACGAGCCTGCGTCGCGGCTGCCGCCGGGCCGGTAGGAAATACGAGGCAGCCCCTGTAGGTGCCCGCTCGGTGCTATGAGGCGCTATTAAATGGGTAGCGCCTTTGCGCGCATGGAAGGGCCTCCGCAATAATCCCCAGGATGTCCTCCGATCCTTTTGCCGGCGTGGCCACCGACAGCCTGCGCATCCACGCCTTCGCCTCGCTGAACCCCGGCCCCCGGCTGCTCGTGATGGGCGGCGTGCACGGCGACGAAATCTCCGGCACCCTGGGCATCGAGCGCATCCTGGCCGAGTTCGCTGCCGGCACGCTGCAGCTGCGGCGCGGTGAGCTGACGATGGTGCCCGTCGCCAATCCATTGGCCCGGCGCCGCATGCAGCGCGAGGGCGAGCGCAACCTCAACCGGCTGTTCCGCCCCTCCGAGGCGCCGGCCGACTACGAAGCCCGCATCACCAACGTGCTGGCCCCGCTGATCGCGCGCCATGAGGTGCTGCTCGACCTGCATTCCTTCCAGAGCGAGGGTGAGGCCTTCGCGATGATCGGCCCGCGCGACAACACCGGCACGCTGGAGCCCTTTGCACGCGCATACGAGGAAGGCCAGCTCGCGCTGCACATCGGCACGCCCGTTGTGGTGGAAGGCTGGCTCGACATCTACGCCGCCGGCCTCGCGCAGCGCGCGGGCGGCGTGCCGGCCGACGAGGCCGCGCTCGACTTCGGCCGCGGCACCAACGAATACATCCGCAGCCGCGGGGGCTACGGCGTGACGCTCGAATGCGGCCAGCACCTGGACCCGCAGGCGCCGGAAGTGGCATGGCGCGCCATCCGCCGCGCGCTCGCGCTGCTGGGCATGGCGGCGCTGCCCGAAGGCCTGCCGGGCGCGCCCGCGCAGCCGCCGAAACTGCTGCGCCTGGCCAGCGTGACCGACCGCCTGCACGAGGAAGACAGCTTCGTGCGCGACTGGGCCACCTTCGACGAAGTGCTGCGCGGCGAGCCCATCGGCATGCGCCACGACGGCACGCTGGTGAGCGCGCCCGACGACGGCTTCATCGTGTTTCCCAACGCGGTGGCGCTGCCGGGCGCCGAGTGGTTCTACTTCGCGCGCCCGAGCGAGCGCCAGCTCGGGCCGGCGACCGGCGCGGCCTGACGGCGCCTGGGGCCGCGCTCCTACATCGCCCGTCCATGGGCGGCGCACATTCCCAGCCTGAAGGAGTGCGCCCATGCCCATCTCGAAAAAATCCCCTGCGCCGCGCGTCCTCTGGAAGGGCGCCATCAGCTTCGGCCTCGTCCACATCCCGGTCGCGCTGTACTCGGCGACCACCGACCACGGCATCGACTTCGACTGGCTCGACAAGCGCACCATGGACCCGGTCGGCTACAAGCGCATCAACAAGAGAACCGGCAAGGAGATCGCGCGCGAGCAGATCGTGAAGGGCATCGAGTACGAGGACGGCGAGTACGTCGTGCTCAGCGACCAGGAGATCGCGGCGGCCTACCCCAAGACCACGCAGACCATCGAGATCGAGACCTTCGTGCCGGCCAACGGCATTCCCTTCGTGTACCTGGAGCGGCCGTACTACGTGGCGCCGATCAACCGTGGCGCGAAGGTGTATGCGCTGCTGCGCGAAACCCTGCAGCGCAGCGAGCGCGTGGGCGTGGCGCGCGTCGTGATCCAGACCAAGCAGCACCTCGCGGTGCTGGTGCCCGTCGGCCCCGGCCTCGTGCTGAACCTGTTGCGCTGGGGTGCGGACATCCGGCCGTGGGCCGACCTGCCGCTGCCCTCGGAAGATGCGAAGAAGGCCGGCCTGAGCGAGCGCGAGCTCAAGATGGCCGAGCAGCTGGTCGCCGACATGAGCGCCGAGTGGGACCCGGACGGATTCAAGGACGAGTTCAAGGACGAGATCCTGCGGCTGGTGGACAGGAAGGTGAAGGCCGGCCAGACCGAGACCGTGACGCAGCCCGAGCCCGAGGAAGACCAACGCTCGGGCGCAGGCAGCGGTGCCAAGATCATCGACCTGACCGAATTGCTGCAGCGCAGCCTGCGCAAGGGTGGCGGCAAGCCGAAGGACGACGAGGAAGACGAAGCGCCGCCGTCCCGGGCCGCGGCGAAGAAGCGCAAGCCCGCCGCGAAAGCCGCGCGCAAGGCCCCCGCCCGCCACCGCCGCGCGGCCTGACGCAGGCGAACCGCGATGGGCACCGCCACCGCATCGACCGCGCGCAAGGCGCTTGAGCGCTACCTCGGCAAGCGCGATTTTTCGCGCACGCCGGAGCCCAAGGCCGGCGGCCGGCAGGGCAGGGGCGTGCTGTCCTTCGTCATCCAGAAGCACCACGCGAGCCACCTGCACTACGACTTCCGGCTCGAACTCGACGGCACGCTCAAGAGCTGGGCCGTGCCGAAGGGGCCGTGCCTCGACCCGTCCGTGAAGCGCATGGCCGTGCACGTCGAGGACCACCCGATCTCGTACGCGGATTTCGAGGGCACGATCCCGCCGAAGCAGTACGGCGCGGGCACCGTGATCGTATGGGATCGCGGCGACTGGCTGCCCGATGGCGACGCGCGCAAGTCGCTCGCCGCCGGCAAGCTCAAGTTCGAACTGCGCGGCGAGAAGCTGCACGGCCACTGGACGCTGGTGCGCATGCACGGCAAGGGCGACGAGAAGCACGAGCCCTGGCTGCTCATCAAGGAACGCGACGGCGAGGCGCGGGCGATCGGCGAGTACGACGTGGTCGAGGAACAGCCGGCGAGCGTGATTACCGGGCGTGGCGTGGACGAGGTGGACCAGGCGCCGAGGAAAGTCGCCACCAAGGCGGCGCCCGTTAAAAAAGCAGAGAAAAAGACCACGAAAAAGTCCCCGCTGCCGGCCACCTTCCTGCCCCAGCTCGCCACGCTCGCGGCCTCGCCGCCTTCATCCCCCGGCGACTGGCTTTACGAACTCAAGTTCGACGGCTACCGCCTGCTGGCGCGCATCGACAAGGGCAAGGTCCGCTGCTTCACCCGCAACGGCCATGACTGGACCGCGAAGTTGTCGGCGCTCGAGGAAGCACTGGCCAAACTGCCCACGGCTTCCGCGTGGCTCGACGGCGAGATCACCGTCGAAGGCGAGAACGGTGCGCCCGACTTCCAGGCGCTGCAGAACGCCTTCGATCGCGGCAAGACCTCGTCCATCGTCTACTGGCTGTTCGACGCGCCCTTCCTCGATGGCGAAGACCTGCGCGACAGGCCGGTCGAGGAGCGCCGCGCGCGGCTCGCGAAACTGCTCGGCCGAAAGCCGCCCGCGCCGCTGCGCATGAGCGAGGCCTTCGACGCCTCGCCGCGCGACCTGCTCGCGTCGTCGGCACAACTCGGCTACGAGGGCATCGTCGGCAAGCGCAAGGGCTCGCCGTACGTGTCGCGCCGCTCGCCCGACTGGATCAAGCTCAAGAACCAGCAGCGGCAGGAATTCGTGATCGGCGGCTTCACCGCGCCGAAGGGCTCGCGCACCGGCTTCGGCGCCTTGCTGCTGGGCGTGCACCACGAGGCCACCGGCCGGCTGCGCTACTGCGGCAACGTGGGCACCGGCTTCGACGCGGACCGCCTCACCGACATCAAGGCCCGCCTCGACAAGCTGGTCACCGACGCCTGCCCCTTCGAGCCCGCGCCGCGCGGCGTCAGGGCGCAGTGGGTCAAGCCCACGCTCGTGGCCGAAATCTCGTTCGGCGAATGGACGCGCGAAGACCGCGTGCGCCAGGCCGTGTTCCAGGGGCTGCGCGCCGACAAGCCCGCGCGCGACATCCGGCGCGAGCGGCCGCAGCGGGCCAGGGAGATCGAGGCCGCACCGAAGCCGAACAACGAGCAAGCAAAGGCACCCATGACCCTGAAGATCACCCACGCAGACCGCGTGATCGACAAGCACAGCGGCATCACCAAGGGCGAACTCGCGGTCTACTACGACAGCGTTGCGAAGCTCATGCTGCCGCACCTGCGCGGCCGGCCGGTGTCGCTGGTGCGCGCGCCCGAGGGCGTGGGCGGCGAGCTGTTCTTCCAGAAGCACATGCAGAACAGCGAGATCGCCGGCCTGCGCCTGCTCGATCCCGCACTCGACCCGGGGCACGATCCGCTGCTGCAGATCGACACGAAGCAGGGCCTGCTCGGCGCCGCGCAGATGAACGTCATCGAGCTGCACACCTGGAACGCCACCTCGCGCGCCATCGGCAAGCCCGACCGCATGACCTTCGACCTCGACCCCGGCGAGGGCGTCGCATGGCCGCAGATCCAGGAGGCCGCGACGCTGGTGCGCACGCTGCTCGAGGAACTGGGCCTGCCCTCGTTCCTCAAGACCAGCGGTGGCAAGGGGCTGCACGTGGTGGTGCCGCTGCGGCGTCAGTACGACTGGGACACCGTCAGGGGCTTTTCGCAGGCCGTGGTGAAGCATCTGGCGCAGGCCATTCCCGACCGCTTCGCAGCCAAGAGCGGGCCGCGCAATCGCGTGGGCAAGGTTTTCGTCGACTACCTGCGCAACGGCTTCGGCGCAACCACCGTCAGCGCATGGTCTGCGCGTTCGCGCCCCGGGCTGGGCGTGTCGGTGCCGCTCGCGTGGGACGAATTGCCGGCCTTGACCAGTGCCGCGCAATGGACCGTCGCCAACGCGGCCGAACGCTTCGAGACCGGCAACAAGCCCTGGGCCGCCATGGAGCGCAGCCGCAAGGGGCTTGCTGCGGCGATGAAGCTATTGGGCTTCAGCAGCAAGTAGGCGTCCCCTTGCATTTCTCCCTCCCCTCCCGGGGGAGTGTCGGGGTGGGGGCACGACGGCCTTAAAAAAACGCAGCGCCTCATCGAAGGCCTGCCCCCATCCCAGCCTTCCCCCGGGAGGGGAAGGAGCAAACCCGAGGCCACTACAGCACTTCCTCGGTCGTCACCTCGAAGCGCTCCAGCGTGTTCGCGCCGAACACCATCGTGATCGGCACGTCCGCCGCGTCGCGCCCGCGCGCGATCACCACGCGGCCGATGCGCGGCGTGTTGTGGCGCGCGTCGAAGGTGTGCCAGCGGTTGCCCAGGTACACCTCGAACCATGCACTGAAGTCCATCGGAAAGGGCACCGGCGGAATGCCGATGTCGCCGAGATAGCCGGTCACGTAGCGCGCCGGAATGTTCATGCAGCGGCACAGCGTGATCGCCAGGTGCGCGAAGTCGCGGCACACGCCCGTGCCTTCGCGGAAACCTTCCAAGGCGGTGCGCGTGGCTCGCGCGCTCCCGTAGTCGAAGCGCAGGTGCCGGTGCACGAAGTCGCAGATCGCCTGCACGCGCGGCCAGCCCGGCGCCACGTTCGAGAAGTTGGCCCAGGCGAACTCCAGCAGTTCGCTGTCGACCTCGCAATAGCGGCTCGGCAGCACGAAGGGCAGCGTGTCCACCGGCAGGTCGGCCGCCGCGTGCCCGTGGGCACCGAAGTCCACCGGGTCCGGCCAGCCCGTGTCGTACACCACCGCGTGGTTGCGCAGGCGCACGCTGCCCACTCCCTCGGGGACGTGCACGCGCGCGCAGTGGTTGCCGAAGCCGTCCAGGTAATGGTCGGTGGGCAGCGGCGGGCCGAGGGTGATGTGCTCGCCGCCTTGCAGATCCCCGGCGCGCGAGGGGTGCACCTGCAGCATGTAGATCACGGCCGTGGGGGCGGTGACGCCGAGTTCGATGTCGAAGCCGATTCTGATCAACATGGTTTTCTTTTCTTTCTTCCCTGGGAGTTGACCCATGCTATGCGACGGCGCTCGCCGATCCCACGGCCTGGGCACGCGAAACTTCGTAGGCGGGCGCGATGTGCTGTCGGCGCGCTCCTACCTCGTCCGCGTGCCTTCTCCCACACCGGTGGAAGGGCGGCCACTACGGGGTGCGGGCGCCGCGAAACATAACCTTGCATTTCGCTTGCAGCCCCGGAGTGATTCATGGAGTTCTCATCGCTTTTCGACTCGTTCATCGGCACCTGGGGCGATGAAATCCTGTTGTGGACCGTCGCGGCCGCGGCGGGCTGCATCTGTCTGATCGCCCTGGTCAACGTGCTCGACATGTTCCTCGACACCAACGAACCGGGCTGAACGCCCACCCCATGAAAGACTCCAGCAAATCCGCGATGACGCCGCAGAACAAGGCCGCCGCAGGCCGCCGCGCCAGCGCTGCCAGGGCGGGCGATGGCAGCAACGCCAAGCAGCTGCAGCTCGAAGGCTTCACCGTCGAACACCCGACGACCCTCACCACCAACCAGGGCCTGCAGATACCGGACAACCACAACTCGCTGAAAGCGGGCGTGCGCGGTCCGACGCTGCTGGAAGACTTCATCCTGCGCGAGAAGATCACCCACTTCGACCACGAGCGCATTCCGGAGCGCGCCGTCCACGCGCGCGGCTCGGCCGCGCACGGCTACTTCCAGGTCTACAAATCGATGTCGCAGTTCACCTGTGCCGACTTCCTGCAGGAGCCGGACGTGAAGACGCCCGTCTTCGTGCGCTTCTCGACCGTGGCCGGCTCGCGCGGCTCGGCCGATACGGTGCGCGACGTGCGCGGCTTTGCCGTCAAGTTCTACACGCGCGAGGGCAACTACGACCTCGTGGGCAACAACATCCCGGTGTTCTTCATCCAGGACGCGATGAAGTTCCCCGACCTCATCCACGCCGTGAAGCCCGAGCCGCACCACGAGATGCCGCAGGCCGCGAGCGCGCACGACACCTTCTGGGACTTCGCCTCGCTGATGCCCGAAAGCACCCACATGCTGATGTGGGCCATGAGCGACCGCGCCATTCCGCGCAGCCTGCGCATGATGGAAGGCTTCGGCGTGCACACCTTCCGCTTCGTCAACAGCCGCGGCGAGAGCCACTTGGTGAAGTTCCACTGGAAGCCCAAGCTCGGCATCCATGGCCTCGCGTGGGACGAGGCGCAGAAGATCGCCGGCAAGGACCCGGACTTCCATCGCCGCGACCTGTGGGAAGCCATCGAGCACGGCGACTTCCCCGAGTGGGAGCTGGGCGTGCAGATGATCCCGCAGGACAAGGAGCACTCGCTCGGCTTCGACCTGCTCGACCCCACCAAGCTGATTCCAGAAGAAATGGTGCCGGTGCAGAAGATCGGCAGGCTGGTGCTCAACCGCAACCCCGACAACTTCTTCGCCGAGACCGAGCAGGTAGCCTTTCACCCCGGCCACGTGGTGCCCGGCATCGACTTCAGCAACGACCCGCTGCTGCAGGGCCGCCTCTTCTCGTACACCGACACGCAGATCTCGCGCCTGGGCGGCGCCAACTTCCACGAGCTGCCGATCAACAAGGGCGTGTGCCCGTTCCACAACTTCCAGCGCGACGGCATGCACAGGCAGACCATCGCGCGCGGCCAAGTGGCCTACGAGCCCAACACGCTGGGCAGCGGCACGGAGTTTCGCGTGGACGGCGGCAGCCACGGCTTCCAGTCGTTTCCCGAAGAGATCGAGTCGCCCAAGGTGCGCCGCCGCAGCCCGTCGTTCGACGACCACTTCACGCAGGCGCGCCTGTTCTTCAACAGCCAGAGCGCGGCCGAGAAGGAGCACATCATCGCGGCGTTCCGCTTCGAACTGTCGAAGCTCGACGTGCCGGCGATCCGCCAGCGTATGGTCGACAACCTCGCGCACGTGGACGAGAAGCTCGCGCGCCGCGTGGCCGAGCCGCTGGGCATCGGCGAGCCCGATGCCAAGGCGGCGGCCGGACGGGCGGGCTTTCGCGACCATCGCATATCGCTGCCGATCGACGAGTCGCCGGCACTGCGCATGGTCGACACGGGCGACGGTTCCATCCGCACGCGCAAGGTCGCGATCCTCGTGGCCGACGGCATCGATTCGGCTTCGCTGAAGCCGATTCGCGATGCGCTCGAACAGGCCGGTGCGCAATGCAAGACCGTGGGCCCGAAGCTGGGCACCGTCGCCAGCGCGTCGAAGCGCCAGATCGACGTCGACATGACCTTCGCCAACACGCCCTCGGTGATGTTCGACGCCGTGCTCGTGCCGGCCGGCCGCGAGAGCGCCGCCGCGATGTCGGGCATCGGCGACGCGGTGCACTTCGTGCTCGAGGCCTACAAGCATTGCAAGGCGATCTGCACGGTGGGCGAGGGCGTGCGGCTGCTGGCCACGCTCGGTATCGCGGCGGACACGCTGGCGGCCGATGCGCCGGCCGGCGTGGTGGTGGCCGCGACGCCGGTCACCAACCTGGGCGACGCGACGGCGGCGATGCAGGTGGCGAACGATTTCATCGCGGCCATCGCCAAGCACCGGCACTGGGACCGGGCGAATGTAGACGCGGTGCCCGCGTAGTCCATTTGCGCTAGACCGTATTGCGAATAGGCGCGGCAGGAGGCCGCTCCTAGACTTTCCCCCCGAGGCCTGAACGGCGCGCACTCTCGCGACGTCGATGGTCCGCTGACTGCGGGCTCACAGGGCCGCGCACGGGGGTCCAATGGCTTGGTTTTCGAGATGGGGATGGCAGCGCCCGGCACGTTGTCGTGCAGCTGTCGCGAGTGCTCTCGGTCTTGCAGGCACTCTTTTCCTGGGCTTCGGCCCTTCGGCATCGGCACAGCAGCAGCAACGTCCAGCAGCACCGGCGGTGTCGTCGAATGCCGAAGCCGCGGCCAGCAAGATGGAGCAGGCCCGCCTGGACGACACCGACACCTTGCTGGCATTGACGAGCGAGGGCGCGGTGCTCTACGGGCAGGACGCGGTCAAGCTCTCGGGTTACCAATACTGCAGCCAGGCCGTGGCGCTGGCCGAGGCCGGCGAGTTTCGCCAGAGCGTGCGTGCCGCGAGCAAGGCGCTGCACCTGGCCAACGCCACCAACGACCCGAACCTGATGGCCATGGCCAACCGCGACCTGGCCATCGTCTACAGCTACTCGGGCCAGCTCGAGAAGGCCGAGGAGTTCGCGCGCGAAGCGCTCAAGCACCAGGCGCGCGACCCCAGGCTGGTGGTCGGTCCGGCGCAGAAGGTGATCGGCGACGTGCGCACGCGCCGCGGCGATTTTTCCGGCGCAGTGCTCAGCTACGACGAGGCGCTGGCCAACAGCTCGCCGCGCTATGCGCCGCTGGTGCAGGCCTCGCTGGTCAATGCGCTGATTGAATCGGGCGACCCGGTGCGGGCGCGCGAAGTGCTCGGCACCATGGCGCCGCCCAAGGACGCACCGCTCACCGCGCAGCTCGACCGCACCCGCGCGCGGCTGCTGCTGGCCGAGAACAAGCCCGCCGAGGCGCGCGACATGTACCGCGCGCTCACCGCGCGGCAGGTCGGCGCCGACACCGAGTACTACCGCCTCTGGGCCTGGGACGGCGTGGCGCGCAGCGAACTTGCGCTGGGCCAGAAGCAGGCCGCGGCCGAAGCCGTGGGCCGCGCGCTCGGCGACGTCGACAAGGTGCGCGCCAAATTCCGCAGCGAGGAATTCAAGATGGGCCTGTTCTCGGACCTGCAGACGGTGTTCGAGCGCGGCGTGGCCATCTACAGCGACGCGGGCGATGCGCGCCAGGCCTTCGAGGTGAGCGAGCACAGCCGCTCGCGCGCATTGCTCGACGCGGTGCGCGGCCGCGCGAAGATCAACGAGCAGGCCGCCAACACCGTCGACCTCGCCGCACTGCAAGGCATGCTGGCACCCGACGAGCGCGTGGTGCAGTTTCACTCGCTGCCCGACCGGCTCGTGGTGTGGGTCGTGAGCTCCAGCAGCATCACCGAGAAGACGGTGGCCGTGAAGCGCGACGACCTCAACGAGCTGGTCGAGACTTTCCGCAACTCCATCGTGCGTGGCCGCCGCGCCGCCATCACCAACGCCGACAAGCTGGGCGCCGCGCTGCTCGGGCCGCTCGGCCTTGCGCCGGGGCAGCGGCTGATCGTGGTGCCGCACGGGCCGCTGCACTACCTGCCGTTCCAGGCGCTGCGGCTGGACGGCCGCTACGTCATCGAGACGCACCCGGTGGCCGTGGCG
Source organism: Variovorax sp. Root411 (assembly GCF_001425205.1). Lineage (GTDB taxonomy): Bacteria > Pseudomonadota > Gammaproteobacteria > Burkholderiales > Burkholderiaceae_C > Variovorax. The sequence goes on along the minus strand of NZ_LMDW01000012.1, from coordinate 80,382 downwards.
CCGTCGATCAGCATCGCGGTGCAGCTCGCGCAGCGCACGCCGCGCGTGAACGCATCGCTCACCGCCTTCGGCAATCCGCGCATCGAAGACAAGTACGACCTGCCCGGCGCCGAGACCGAGGTGAAGCAGCTCGCGCAGCTGTTCCCGCGCAACACGGTGTACATGGGCGCGGCCGCCACCAAGACGCAGTTCCGCGACGTGGCCGCGCGCTCGCCGCTGATGCATGTGGCGGCGCATGCCGAGGCCGATGCGGTCGATCCGCTGTACTCGCGCATCCTGCTGGCCAACGAAGGCGGCAAGCAGAATTTCCTGGAGGCGCACGAGATCCTCGGGCTGCCGATGGACGGCACCGCGCTGGTGACGCTGTCGGCCTGCGAGTCGGGCCTCGGGCGCATCGCGCAGGGCGACGAGGTGCTGGGCTTCACGCGCTCGTTCCTCTCGGCCGGCAGCTCCAGCCTGATCGCTTCGCTGTGGCCGGTGTCGGACGACGCAACCGCGGTGCTCATGAGCACGCTCTACGGCGAACTGGCCAAGGGGCGCGACATCCAGAAGGCCATGCAGGCCGGACAACTCGCGGTGTTGAAGGACCCCAAGATGTCCCATCCCTTTTTCTGGGCGCCGTTCAACCTGATCGGCAACTGGCGTCTTACGGTGGGGGGATGAGATGACTTGGCTTGTTTTTGAAGAGCGCTGTTCGGGGGGTGATCACGCCGACGCGGTGACCTTTTTCGCGAATGTCCCCCGCTTCGCTCCTCCTTTATTTCGCGAAAAAGGCCCCCGCATCGGCGTGATCGTTCAGNNNCAGGGCGTCGGGTGCTCCCCGCAGCGAAATAAAGGAGGAGCGAAGCGGGGGACATTCGCGGAGGGGAGTACCCGGCGGCCTGTGCACGCGCCCCGAACGAACCACCCAGAAGCATCCCGCAGCACAACGCAAGGTGGAGCACTGAGATGCGCGCCAGTCAACGGACTACACCGATTGCCTTCGCAGTCACAGCCATGGTCAGTGCAACCTTGCTGGTCGCAGCCCAACGCACGCACGCGGCCGATACCAACACTTTGCTGCCGACCCAGGACCCCTGCGGCACCTGCGACCGCCCGCTCGCGCAAGCCCCCACCGGTGCCGTTGCGCCGCAGAGCCTGCCCGCGCCCCCGCGCCCCGCCGGCTCGACGTTCAGGCTCAACGACCTGCGGCTCAACGGCGTCAAAGCGCTGAGCAACGAAGAGCTGCAGTCCATCACCGCCCCCTACATCGGCCGCGACGTCACCCTCGGCGACCTCGAAGAACTCGCGAAGGCCATCACTGCACGCTACAAGGAACGCGGCTACTTCCTCGCGCAGGCCGTGGTGCCCGTGCAGACCGTGCGCGACGGCGTCGTCGAGATCAGCGTGATCGAAGGCCGCCTCGGCAAGGTCGACGTCGTCGTCGCGCCCGATGCACCGATCAGCGAATCTCGCGTGCGCGGCTTCCTCGCGCCCCTGCAGCCCGGCGAGGCCGTGAGCGCGCCGGCCTATGAGCGCGCCATGCTGCTGCTGTCCGACCAGCCCGGCGTCAAGGTGTCCTCGGGCCTGCAGGAAGGCACGCAGCCCGGCACCACCGATCTTTCGGTCGAAGTGGCGGCCGCGCCGCGCTGGGCCTTCACGGCCGAAGCCGACAACCACGGCACCAAGGAGTCGGGCCGCTACCGCGTCGGCGGCACCGCGCGCTGGCTCAGCCCCTTCGGCATCGGCGACAACCTCGACATGCGACTGATGGTGTCCGACAGCAATGCGCTGCAGTTCGGCCGCATCGCCTACGAGGCGCCCATCGGCACCAGCGGGCTGCGCGCGGGCGTCGGGCTGTCGCGCGTCAACTACGAGCTGGGCGGCGAGTTCTCCGAGCTCGGCGCGCAGGGCCGCGCCGACGTGTTCGACCTCTCGCTCAGCTACCCGCTCATCCGCCAGCGCCAGCAGAACCTGTTCCTGCGCCTGGGCGCCGACATCAAGGACCTGACCGACGAGATCGGCGTGGCCGACGTGCGCGTGAAGAAGCGCGTGCGCGGCCTGGGCCTCGGCTGGACCTGGGAGCGGCGCGACGAAGTGCTGGGCGGCGGCTATTGGGCCAGCTCGGGCACGCTGTACCACGGCCGGTTGTCCATCGACGACCCGGCGACGCGGGAGGCCGACCAGGCCCTGGGCGGACGGCGCACCGAAGGCGGCTTCTCCAAGCTGAGCTTCCAGCTGTCCCGCCTGCAGGCCATCGTTCCCAGGCATTCGCTGTACCTGTCCGTCGGCGGCCAGTGGGCCAGCAGGAACCTCGATCCGTCGGAGAAGCTCGCGCTCGGCGGCGCACGCGCCGTGCGGGCCTACCCGTCGGGCGAGGTGCTGGTCGACCAGGGCGTGATCGGCACCGTCGAGTGGCGCTGGTCCTTCAACGAAGAGCTCACGCCCTTCCTGTTCTACGACGCCGCGCACGGCAAGCTCTCGCGCAGCCCCACGCCCTTCGACGGCAGCAACAGCCGCAGCCTGCGCGGCTACGGCGTCGGCGTGAGCTGGTCGCGGCCCGGCAACTTCTCGATCAACGCGACGCTGGCCTGGCGCGATGGCACGGCACCGGCGCAGACCGACGGCGGCGGGCGCAATCCGCGGCTGTACGTCCAGCTTCAAAAGGCGTTCTGACCATGACGCACCGCACACCCCCCTCGTTCCGGCTGCCGCTGCGGCCGCTGGCGCTCTCGCTGATCTGCGCAGGCGCGCTCCCCGCCATTGCCCAGACGCTGCCCACCGGCTTCCAGCCCATTGCCGGCAACGTCACGATGTCGCAGCTCGCGAACGTGATGACCATCAACCAGGGCCTTGCGCGCGGCATCGTCAACTGGACCGGCTTCTCCATCGGCGCGGGCGGCGTGGTGAACATCGCGCAGCCGGGCGCGTCGAGCGTGCTGCTCAACCGCGTGACGGGCAACGAGCTTTCCACCATCGCGGGCCAGCTCAACGCCAACGGGCGCATCGTGTTGGTCAACCCCAACGGCGTGCTGTTCAGCCAGGGCGCGGCGGTGAACGTGGGCGGCCTCATCGCTTCCACGCTGGCCATGACGACGAGCGACGCCGACTTCCTCAACGAAAACACCAGGCGGTTCACGTTCGAGCGCGCCGACGACAACGTCGCGACGGTGATCAACGCCGGACGCATCACCGCAACAGGCGGCGGCCCCGTGGTGCTGATGGGCGCGACGGTGGCCAACACCCGCGTGGGCGACGACGCCAACAGCGGCCGCATCACCGCCGACGGCGGCACCGTTGCGCTGGCGTCGGGCCGCAAGGTCACGCTCGACCTCGCGGGCGACGGGCTGACCAACATCGTCATTTCGACGGACACCATGGCCACCCATGCGAGCGTCGGCAACACCGGCACGCTGCAGGCCGACGGCGGCCGCGTGGCGCTCATGGGGCGGTCGGCCACCGTGGGCGAACTGGTCGTCAACCAGCGCGGCACGGTGCGTGCGCGCACGGTGGGCACGCGCAACGGCGAGATCTTCCTGGGCGGCGGCCAGGACAACGAGGTCCAGGTGACCGGCGGCACGCTCGACGCCACGGGCGCCGCGGCCGGCGAGCGCGGTGGCGACATCCGAATCACCGCCGGGAAGGTCACCCTGCAGGGGACGGGTGACGGCACCAAGGCGGTGGCCGATGCCAGCGGCGAGGCCGGCGGTGGCTCGGTCACGGTGCAGGGCTACGACGTGGCGCTGTCGGCCGGCTCGGTGCTGAGCGCCGATGCCAGGAGCGCGGGCGCGGGCGGCACGGTCAGCGTGGGCACGGCCGGCGGCACGGCCTTTCCGGGCGATGCGGAAAACCTCCTGCCGGTGCGCGAATCGCACCTGCAGGCCTTCGGTGAACTCACGGCACGCGGCGCCGGCAGCGGTGCGGGCGGCAACATCGCGACCTCGGGCGATTTCTTGCGCATCGACCCCGCGCGCGTGGACGCCGGCGGCGGCGCACAAGGCGGCGCCAACGGCCGCTGGACCGTGTCGACCAGCGCCGACCTGGGCGTGGACCAGACCCTGCCGGCCTACGACGGCGGCTACCCGCAGCTGTCTTCCAGCAATGTGAGCGCCGGCGCGGTGGGCGCCGCGCTGGGCCGGGGAACCGACGTCACGCTGGCCAGCACACGCACGGGCGACAACGCGGGCGTGACCTTCGGCACCGGCGCCCAGGTCGTGAAGAACGAAGGCGGCACCGCCACGTTGCGGGTCGACTCGGGCGGCGGCATCGCCATGGCCAGCGGCTCGGCCATCGACGCGCGCACCGGCGCGCTCAATGTCGACTTCAACGCCGACGCCAGCGGCGTGGTGGCCAAGAACGCCACGCAGGTGAACGCCGGCGGCGGCAACCCGAGCTACGAGCTCGACTACGGCGCCTCGATCGGCCTGACCGACGCCACCATCAACGCCAACGGCGGCAACATCCGCTTCTTCGGCCAGGGCGATGCCGTCAACGGGCGCGCCGTCGGCGGCTCGGTGTCGAACAGCGAGGACACCTGGCGCGACGGCATCGCGCTGAACGGCAGCACGCTGACCACCACCGGCAGCGGGCAGGTTTCGCTGCGCGGCCAGGGCCGCACCCGGGTCGACACGCAGGACAGCAGCACCAACTTCGTCTACCGGGCCACCGACGGCGTCACGCTGCAGGGCAGCGAGGTGCAGGCCGGCAGCGGCGGCGTCACCATCGACGGACTGGCCGCGCTCGGCGGCGGCGGTGTGCGGATCGGCAATGGTTCCAGCCTGGAGACGCCGGGCAACGTGTCGATCACGGGCCGCGGCGCGACCTGGACCGACAACACGCTGCCGGCCGGCTCGATCGGCACCACCACGGCCGTCGACATCGACAGCTCGTTCATCAACGCCGGCGGCGACGTGCGCATGGAGGGCACGGGCGCGAACCTCGAGGCGCTGAACAAGTACCTCGGCTTCGCGGCCAACGGCCGCACGGCGGGCGGCGGCAACGGCGTCGCGTTGTCGGGCGGCGTGACGGCGGGCGACGGCCGCCGCATCGACGTGGTGGGCAAGGCGGGCAGCGCGGGCTTCACCGCCGCGCTGGACGGCGGCGGCGGCATCGTCACTACGCCCACCGGCGAGTCGATCTACGGCGTGGCGGTGAGCGCCGACGCGTCGCAGCCCAACCCGCTGCGCACGGCGGGCGGCACCATCGCCATCGACGGGCAGGGCACCGACGTCGCGCTGCGCATGAACACCTTCGGCTCGGGCCTGAGTGCGCCCGTGGGCGCGATGCTGTCCGTGGCCAGCAGCGGCGGCCGGGGCGGCAGCATCTCGATCAGCGGGCGCAACGTGCTCGTCGATGGCTCGCAGAACTTCGACGGCACGCCGCTGGTCGCGCGCCTCGACGCCAGCGGCGCCACGGGCGGCGGCAGCATCGACATCGCGGCCACCAACGTCATCGCGCTCGGCACGAACACCGCCCTGGACGCCAGCGGCACCTCGGCATCGGGCAACGGCGGCAGCGTGAAGGTGGTGGCGGGCGACACGCTGCGTGCGCATGGCAGCCTGTCGGCGCGCGGCGGTGCGGGCACGGGCAACGGCGGCATGGTGGAAACCTCCGCGCCGCACTTCGACCTGTCGGGTGTGCAGGTGGATGCTTCGACGGCGGGCGGCACGGCGGGCACGTGGCTGATCGACCCGTTCGACGTCACCATCAACCATGGCACGGCGGCGGGTTCGCTGCCCACCAACCCCTTCGACCCGCTGGCCACGTCGGTGGTGCTGGACGGCGACATCAACAATGTGCTGAACGGCAACACCAGCGTGATCATCACCACCGGCACGGGCGGTCCGCCCGGCGCCGGCACCATCACGCTGGGCACCGGCGTGCTGATCGACCGCAACACCGGCGCCACGCCCGTTACCTTCCGGCTCGACGCGGCCGCGAACATCAACAGCTTCGATGCGGCGACGGTGATCCGGTCCGACCGCTCGGTGGCCGGCGTGGGCGCGCTCAACGTGGAGTTCAACGCGGGGCTGGGCGTCAACGGCGGCAGCATCTTCTTCACCGGTGCCATCAACACCAACGGCGGCAACGTCTCGATGACCGCGAACGCCTTGAACAGCGGCTCCGTCATCTCGCTGAACAACGCGACCATCGACACGCGCACCGCGCTGCTCGACGCGGGCACCGGGGGCGCGGTGTCCATCGACGGGCGTTCGACCGCGACCGGCGCCACCTTCTCGGGGCCGGTGGTGAATATCGGCAATTCCAGCATCAACACGGCCACGGGCAACGTGTCGATCGCGGGGCGCGGGCTGGTCGACACGGGCGTGGCGATCAGCGGGACGACGGCGACCCATGGCGTGTTCACCACCGGCGGGCGCATCGGCATCGTGGGCGTGGGCAGCGCGGGCTTCTCCAGCTTCGCGCCGCTGGCGGGTTATGGCGTGCTCATCAACGGGGCCACGGTGCGCAGCGTGGACGGCGACATCCAGGTCGACGGGCTGGTGCGCACCGGCGGCAACACCGCGCTGGGCAGCGGCGTGCGCATCGGTGCCGGCAGCCTCGTGACCTCGCTGGGCAACGGCAACATCACGGTGACGGGCGAATCGCAGGCCGACGGTGCCGGCGTCACCATTTCACCCATACCGCCGTTGAGCACCTTCGCACAGCCCGGAGGGCGCATCGACAGCAACAACAACGTGGTGCTGCGCGCCGCCAACGACGGCTCGACCGACGCGCTGGTGATCGGCGGCACGGTGCGCGCGGCCAATGTGCTGAACCTGCGTCCTGGCGGCGTGGACACGGCGGGCAACGCCAGCGACCGCACGGGCAACCCGATCACGCTGGGCGGCACCGCGGCCACCGGCTTCGCGGTGTCGGCCGACGAGTTCACGCGCCTGAGCGCGGGCACCATCGTGGCGGGCAGCAACGCGCACGCGGCGGGCATCACCGTGGTGGCGCCGCTCGCCGTGTCGTCGCCGCTGACCCTGCAGAACGGCGGTGGCGGCAACATCCAGCTCAATGGCGCGGTGAGCACGCCGCAGCTCGGCCTGGTGAGCGCGGGCGACATCCGGCAGGCGGCGGGCGCGGCCATCACCGCGGGCACGCTGCTCGCGCGTTCCAGCGGCGGCAGCGTGGTGCTCGACGACCCGGGCAACCGCGTGGGCACGGTCGGCGGCGGCGCGGCGGGGCGCTTCGCCTACGTCGATGCCGATGCGCTCACGCTCGGCGCGGTGTCGGTCACCGGCTTCGATGCGGCGGGCAACCTGCCGCAGACACTGTCGGCGACCTCGATGGCGGCCGACACGGTGTTCGTGCGCACGCTCGCCGGCGACCTCACGCTCGCTGCGCCCGTGACCAGCGCCAACGGCACCGACCTCGTGGCGGCCGCGCGCTTCCAGAACCCGGGCGGCAACGGCATCGGCGGCGCCAGCTGGCGCGTGTGGGCCGACACCTGGGTGGGCGAAACCCGCGGCGGCCTGGCGGGCTCGGCACCGCTGCCGAACTTCTATCACTGCGCCTACCTGGGCCTGTGCACGGTGACCGTGCCGGCCACGGGCAACCACTTCATCTACGCGCAGCAGCCGCTGGCCACCGTGACCATCGGCAATGCGCAGCGCGCCGGTGGCCTGCCCAACCCGCCGTTCGTCTACAGCATCTCCGGGCTGATCCTGGGCGACACCGGCGCGGGCATCTTCGGCGTGCCGGGTTCGCCGGCCACGCGCTCCAGCCCGCCGGGCTTCTATCCCATCGACGGCAGCTTCACCTCGGCCGAGGGCTACGCGGTGCGCGTGGTGCCGGGGCAGCTGCAGGTCAGCGGCTTCGTGTCGCTGCCCAGCGTGGACGTGGTGCGCGACCAGCCCACCACATGGCTGTACGACCGCAACATCGGGCAGGCGCCGATCTGCCTGGCGACCGGGCCGCTCGATGGCGACCGCGCGCAGCAGGGCGCGGACGTGCTGGCGCGCGAATGGTCGCGCGTGCGCTCTCGGCCCAACCTGCTGAGCTGCGTGGACACCGAGAAGCGCAACGGCTGCGCGGACTTCTGAACGAAGCCGCTCAGACGCCGCGTGCGCGGCGGTTGGACATCACGACGTTGTCCTTCGGGATCGCCTGGCCTTCCTGCATCGCAGCGATCCATGCCGCGGTTGTGGTCACGGCCGCGAAGTTGCTGTGGAACACCACACTGAAGACGCGATGGATCTCCTCGGTCGTGACCTTGCCCGCGGCGTTCTCGTACGGCAGCGCGCCGCTGGCGTCGGACAGGAATTCCACGTTCAGGCCGCGGTGCATGGCCTCGTACACGGTGGAGGCATCGCAGTTCTGCGTCATGTAGCCGGCCACGCTCAGCGTATCGATCTCGTGGCGCGCGAGCCAGTCGGCGAAGTCGGTGCCGGTGAACACGCTCGGGAAGCTCTTGGTCACGAGGTGGTCGCGCGGCCGCTTCGCGATCTCGGGGTGCAGCTGGCCGTTGTGGGTGTCGGCCTGGAACACCGGCGCGCCCTTGGGTGCATGGTGGCGCACCACGACGACGGGTGCGCCGGCGGCGCGTGCCGCGTCCATGGCCTTCGTCACGTTCGGCAGCGTGTCTTCGATGGGCGGGTACTCGATCGGCAGGCCGCCGCCTTCGAAGTATTCGTTCTGCACGTCGATCACGACGAGGGCGCGGCGCGGGGCGGTGTTGCTGCTCATGAAAGGCTCCTTCTCTTGTGTGGTTCGGATGGCCTGATTCTTCGCGGTTGCGCTGTCTCGAGAAAGTGGCCCGAAAGCCATTCATCGATAAGATCGGGCCATGCGCCAACCAGCCACCGAAACCATTGCCGTCGTCGCCTTCGACGGCATCAGCCCCTTTCACCTGTCCGTGCCGTGCATGGTCTTCGGCGAAGACCGCACGGATACCGGCGCGCCGCGTTTCCGCCTGCGGGTGTGCGCGCCGGAGCCCGGCCCGCTGCAGACCAACGCGGGCTTCACGCTAGGGGTGCAACACGGGCTGGAGGCCATCCGCCGCGCGCACATCGTGGTGGTGCCTTCATGGCGTGACGACGGCAGCGCGGCGCCGCCCGCGTTGATCCGCGCGCTGCAGGCGGCGCAGCGGCGCGGCGCCACCGTGGTCGGCCTGTGCCTGGGCGCCTTCGTGCTGGCCGAGGCGGGCTTGCTCGACGGCCGGCCCGCCACCACGCACTGGAAGCTGGCTGCGGCCTTCGCGAACCAGTACCCGCAGGTGCGGCTGCAGCCCGAGGTGCTGTACGTGGACGACGGCAGCGTGCTCACCTCCGCCGGCACGGCCGCGGGCATCGACTGCTGCCTGCACCTGCTGCGTGTGCGCTACGGCGCCGAGACGGCCAACCGCGCCGCGCGGCGCATGGTGGTTGCGCCGCACCGGCAGGGCGGGCAGGCGCAGTACATCGAGCAGCCCGTGCCCGCCGCGGCTGAGCGCGATCGCCTTGCGCCACTGCTGGAGTGGCTGGGCAAGCACCTCGATGCGTCGCATGAACTGGACGACCTCGCGCGGCGCGCGCTCATGAGCCGACGCAATTTCACGCGGCGCTTTCGCGAATCCACCGGCACGACCGTGGGCCAGTGGGTGCAGAACCAGCGCCTCGCGCTGGCGCAGCGGCTGCTGGAGACCACGGACCATCCGGTCGAGCGCGTGGCGACCGGCGCCGGCTTTGGTTCGGCGGTGTCGCTGCGCAAGCATTTCACCACCGCGTTCAAGGTGTCGCCGACGGCGTATCGCCGGCAGTTCTCGCGGGCCGAGACAACGGCCTGAGCCTTCACTGATTGCCGCCCAGCGCTTCAGTCGGCCGCCGGCGGCAGGGCCGCGCGCGCGGCCAGCCGCAGGTAGCGCGCCTGCGTGCCTTCGGCCAGCGCGCCGCGCTGCTCCAGCAGCAGCACGCAGCGCAGCGCCAGGTCGAAGGAGCGGAAGCACCAGTGCGCCAGCATGGCCAGCTGCTTGAGCTGTGCGTCGCTCATGGCGTCGGGCCGGGTGATGTCGCGCACGTAGACCAGGTCGGCTTCGAGCAGCTGGCGCAGCGGCTGGCACGGATCGCCGTTGACCACGCACGGCGCCACCGGCCAGTGCTTGAGTTCGGCCAGGCAATGCGGCAGGAAGCCCTGGCGGCGCAGCTCGAGGTCGATGTCGCCGATCGATGCCTGCCCCTGGTAGAGCGGCACGAACGACACCTCGGTCTGCACCGCGACGGCCTGCGCCAGCCTGGCCGTGCCCGCGCGCAGCACCGCCAGCTCGCTGCCCTGCGCATCGATCTTCAGGAAGTCGAGGTGCTCGACTTCTTCCATGTCGTCGAGCCGGCGCGTCTGCACCGCGACGCGCGCCACCACCTGGGCCATCGGCCGCAGCAGGTCGAACAGCGCGAGCGCGGCCGGGTCGGGTTCGAGCAGGCTGGTCATGCCGGGGGCGGCGCACACCTGGAGCGTGTGCGCCCGGCCATCGCCCACGGCCCACGGGAAGTAGCGCTCCAGCGTGCCCCGCCGCTGCCGCAGTGCGCGCAGCGCGTCGGGCTGCGGCTCGAAGCCGGTCACGCGGCACTGGCCGGCCGCCAGCATCGCGCGGTAGGGCGGCTCGCCGTCGATCGGGTTCGCGCCGACGTCGATCACCTCGGTGGTGCGATCGAGCGCAAGCAGCCTGGCCAGTGCTTCGTCGTTCATGCCGGGGGCCCGCCGCGCGCCGCCAGCGCCTGCCCGAAATGGCCCGTGTAGGTGCGAAGGCCCTGGTGCGACAGGTTCGAACGCGCATCGATCCAGACCTTGCCGCCGATCGACTGCCAGCGGCGGCAGAAGGCGAAGTCCTCGGCCAGGTAGGCGCCGTTGCCGGGCTCGGCGAGCACGTCGAAAAAGCGGTAGTGGAACGCGGCGCGCGCGCGGTCGGCCGGGTCGGCGTGGCGGTCGGGCGCATAGCGCAGCTGGGGAAAGGCGGTGGCCATGCGCTCGAACACGCTGCGCGCGATCAGCATGAAGCCGGTGGGCGCGTCGAGCATCTCGGCGAAGCCGTCCGCATCGATGGCCAGCCGGGGCCCCGCGGCATTCGCGGCGAAGCGGGCATGGCGTGCCTCGAAGTCCTGCCGCGTGCTGCCGGCCGGCAGCGGCGCGTCGAGCCCGGCCTCGGGCCAGCCGTCGGTCTTGTGCGGATAGATGCCGGCCACCACGTCGCGGTCCGCCAGCAGCAGCCGCAGGGCCGCCTCGGGTTCGAAGCCGATGTCGGCGTCGATCCAGAACAGGTGCGTCCAGCGCGCATCGGCCATGAACTCGGCCACCAGCCGGTTGCGTGCGCGCGTGATGAGGCTGTCGCCGTCGAGAAAGCGCGTCTGCATCGCGAAGCCGTGCGTCCAGGCCAGATTGACCAGGCCGAGCAGGCTGCGCACGTAGTTGCTGCTCATGGTGCCCGCGTGGCTGGGCGTCGCGACGAAGGGGCGGATGTCTTTCAGGGCGGCGAGTTCGAGCATCGGCAGGTTTCCTTGGTGGTCAGTTCGCGTGCACGTGCCGCCGCGTGGTCAGCAGCGCGCGCAGCTTGGCCGGCGCAACCGGCTTGGTCAGCAGCATCACGCCGCCCTGGCGCAGTCGCTGCAGCACCTCGGGCCCGGTGGCGCCCGACACCAGCACCGCGAGCGCGTCGGGCTGCAGGCGCCTGGCGGCGTCGATCACGTCCACGCCGTCCCCATCGCCGGCCAGCTGCAGGTCGCACAGCACGGCGTCGTAGCGGATGTCGCCGGTGCCCAGCCGCGCGATGGCCTCGGCGCCGGTGTTCACGCATTCGACCTCGCAGCCCCATTGCGCCAGCAGCGCGCGGCTGCCGTCGAGGATGGCGGGGTCGTCGTCCACCACCAGGCAGCGCAGGCCGGCCAGGGGCGCGGGGGCCGGCGGTGGCGCGTCGGGCGGCGTCACGTCGGCCAGGCGCGCGGCGGGCAGGGTGAAGGCGAAGGTGCTGCCCGCCTGCAGCGCGGAGCGCACCGTGATGCGCGTGCCCAGCAGCGTGGCGATGCGCGCGCAGATGGCCAGCCCCAGCCCGAAGCCGCGGCGCCGGTCGCGCTCGGTGTTGGCCACCTGGTAGAACTCTTCGAAGATGCGGCCCTGGTGGATCGGCGCAATGCCCACGCCGTTGTCGCGCACCTCGATGCGCACGCCGGCCGTGCCGCGCCGCGCGGCCACCAGCACCGTGCCGCCCTCGGGCGCATGGCGCAGCGCGTTGGCCACGAGGTTGCCGACGATGCGCTGCAGCATCGCCGCGTCGGTGCGAACGGCCAGGCCGCGGCCGCTCCAGCGCAGCCGCACGCGCGCCTCGAAGGCGGTGGCGGCATGCTGCGCATCGAGCTGGTCGAACAGCGCGGACAGCGCCACATTGGTGATCGCCGGTGTCAGCACCTGCGCATCGAGCCGCGAGATTTCGAGCAGGTCGTCGAGCAGCACGCCCATGAACTCCGTGCTCTCCTGGAGCCGCAGCACGGCCGGGCGCTGCGCGGGCGAGGCACCGGGCAGCAGGCCGTCGATGAACAGGCCCATGGCATGCAGCGGCTGGCGCAGGTCGTGGCTCGCGGCCGCGAGGAAGCGCGCGCGCGACAGCGCGGCCTGCTCGGCCTCGGCCATGCGCTGCAGCGCGACGGCGGTGGCCTCGCGCACGCGCTCCTCGCTGAGCTGGCGGTTGCTCTGCAGACGCTCGGCCAGCCGGTCGATGTCGTGCGCGAGCACCGCGAGCTCGTGCGTGCCGCGCGTGCCGCCCTCGACCACGTCGCAGCGCACTTCGAAATGCCCCGCCTCCAGCGCGGCGACCGTGCGCGACACGCGCCGCAGCGGCCGCGCCACCGTGCGCGCCATGTGCCGCACCGAGGCCCATGCCGCCACCAGTGCGACGAGCGCGATGCCGATGCCCGCGAACAGCGAGCGGCTGCGCTCGCGCGTGTAGGCGGTGGTGTCGCGGAAGGTCTGCACCAGGCCGATGGGCGTGTCGCCCGCCGCGGTGGAGCCGGCGGGCGCGAAGGCGCTGGCGCGCGAGGCTTCGCGCAGCGTGACCGGCGCGGTGAACATGCGCAGCTGCGCCAGCGGCGGCGTCTTGGGCCCGGCCGTGACGTAGACGCCCGCGCTGTTGCTGATTTCCACGCGCGTCACCTGGCCGCCGCGCAGCGCGGCATTGGCCACGTTCTGCAGCGCCGGCAGGTCGCCGGCATAGAGGCTCAGGTCGGACATGGCCGCCACCTGCCGCGCCACGGCCTGGCCTTCGGCATCGAAGGCGGCTTCGAGGGTCTGCAGCCGGTTGTGCGTGAACCAGCCGGTGAGCGCCAGCGCCACCGCCGCGCACGGCACCACGCCCAGGCGGAACAGGTCGCGCTGCAGGTTGCCGCGCACGACCAGGGTGTGGGGAGACTGGAGCGGCGGCGGTGTTGGGGACGACACCGGTGCGCCGGCCCCGTCTGTCCCCGCGGGCGCCACCGGACCATGGGTAGACGGTACGGTGCTCATCGGAGGGGCGCGAGCCGATCGGCCAGTTCCCGTTCCTCCGGCAGTCGCAGGCCGAGTCCGCGTGCCACGTTGGCGTTGACGCGCACGGTGGCAGGCGTTGCCGCTTCCACCAGCGGCAGGCCGCTGCCGCTCGCACCCGCCACCTTCTGGCCGAGCAGCCGCGCCTGCTGTGCGAGCTGCGACGGCGTCGAGACCGCCGCAGCCAGGCCGCCCGAGCGCACCAGCCCTTCGCTGGCGCCGAACACCGGCAGGCCCGCGCCCGCGCCGGCGCGCAGCACCGAGAGCGTGGCCGCCTGGCTGTCGCCGATCAGGTCCGGCAGCACCATCAGCGCGTCGCTCTGCGGCACCACGAGGCGCAATGCGGCGGCGAGCGACCTGGCGTCGGGCGCGTATTCCACGCGCAGCTCCCAGGCCGGGTTCGCGCCCTGTGCCGCGCGCTGCAGCTCGCGCACCAGCGGCTCCGATTCGGGCGTGGCGACCACGCCCACACGGTGCTTCTGCGGCAGCACCGCGTTGATCAGCGCGAGCTGGTCGGCCATGGCCGGGTCGCGCAGCAGCACGCCCACGCGCCGGTCGCCGCGCCGCAGGGCGGGGCTGGCGGCCTTCAGGGTTTCGTACTCGAGCCGGCTCAGCATCGCCAGCACCAGCGGCTCCTGGCCCGGCCGCTCGACGGCGGCGCGCGCGGCGGCGGGGCCGACAGCCATGGTGAGCGGAGCATCGGAGGCGGTGCGCAGGCTGCGCGTGCGCACGCCGGAGTTGGCAGCGCGCTCGGCGTCCGCGGCTTCCGTCGACGCTTGCGGATCGGCGCCGCCCGGCGCGAGGCGCACCAGCTCGAACCTGCCGCCCGGCTCCTGGTCCGCGCGCAGCCGCTGCACGAATTCGGAAGAGGCCGCAACGTCGTCCCCCATCAGCACCGTGAGGCTGGCCGCCGCGGCGCTGCCGCTGGCGCCCCAGGCCAAGCCCGCGGCCAGTGCGGCACCGGCCGCGCGGCGCAACCTTCCGGAGAAGGGCGAGAACAAGGATTTCACGGCAACAAACATGGACTGCTTCCGCAGCAAGGGAGCGATGGTCCAATGTAAGGACGGCCCCCGCTTCGCGCGATAAGGCAGAGGGCTTATGTCAGCGCCGGCAGGGCCTGCCCGTGCGACGAAATCCCCACCATTGCAGCCGCTCGGCCTATGTCCGACGGACTACCTATGCACCTACCATTTGCGCGGCGGCCGCGCGCTGCGCTTGAATGGCCTGCCGCAGCACGCGCGGCGACACCGGCTTGTAGAGCACCGCGATGCCTGCACTCGCCACTTCGCGCAGCCGGTCGGGCTTGGTCTCGCCGGTGACGAGAAGGCGCGCGGTGCCGGCGCCGATGCCGCGCGGATGGCGCTCGAGCGCGCCGATCACGTCGAGCCCGTTGTCGCCGCCCTGCAGCAGCAGGTCGCTGATCACCATGTCGGGCGGCTGCGCCCAGGTGTCGGCGAGTGCCAGCGCCTCGGCGCGGGTCTGCGCGGGCAGCACTTCGGCGCCCCAGTTCGAGAGCACCACCGTCAGGCCTTCGAGGATGGTGCGTTCGTCGTCGATCACGAGGATGCGCACGTTGGCCAGGCTCTCTTCTTCCTCGATGGCGGCGACGCCGGGCGACGCCGCCGGTCCCGGCAACGCGGGTGGCGCCGAACGCACCGGCACCCGCACGCAGGTGCCCTTGTGCAGTTTCGAGCTCAGTTCCACGCGGGTGTTGAGCAGCTCCGCCAGCCGCTGCACCGTCGCCAGGCCCAGTCCCATGCCGCGCGCGCCGCGCGCCGCCTGGCGCCCGGTGGGCTCCACCTGGTAGAACTCCTCGAACACCCGCGGCTGGTGATGCGTGGCGATGCCCACGCCGGTGTCGACCACGTCGATGCGCACGCTCCGGCCGCGCCGCCGCGCGCCGATCAGCACGCCGCCCTCGATGGTGTGGCGCAGCGAGTTCGACACCAGGTTGTTCAGGATGCGCGAGAGCATCACGTAGTCGCAGCGCACCCACAGGTCGGTCTTGCGCGCCACCAGCCGCAGGCCCTGCTGCTCGGCCACCGGGCGGAAGTTGCGGCTGATTTCCTCGAACAGCCGGTCGAGCGGGAAGTCGATCCACTGCGGCTGCAGCACGCCGGCGTCGAGCTGCGACAGGTTCAGCAGCTCGGAGAACAGCCGGTCCAGCGAATCGACGCACTCGCGGATGTGGCCGATGCGCTGCAGCTTCACCGGGTCGGTCTCGCCGTTGGCCAGCCCGTCGGAAAACAGCGTGAGCGCGTGCAGCGGCTGGCGCAGGTCGTGGCTGGCGGCGGCCAGCAGGCGGGTCTTGGCCTGGCTCGCCACCTCGAGCTGCTGGTTCTTGCGCGCCAGTTCGGCCGTGGCCTCGTTGATGCGGCTTTGCAGCAGCCGGTGGCTTTCGGCGAGCGCACGCGCGGCCTGGTTGAAGCCGTGCTGCAGGTGGCGCACCTCGGACGTGCCCTCGACGGCCACGCTCGCGTCCTCGCCCGCGCCGAGGCGGTCGACCGCATCGCCGAGCGCGCGGATCGGCTCGCTGATGCGGCGCGCCGCCCACCAGCCCGCCAGGCCCACGCCGGCCAGGCTGATCGCCAGCACCAGCCCCACGTTGAACCAGACCGAGCGCCGTGCGCTCTGCACCGCGGCCAGGCTCATCTCGACCATCACCTGGCCGCTGTGGCGGCCGTCGTCGCCCACGATGGGCACCACCACCTGCAGGCCGTCGCCGCGGGCGCGGTCGATGGTTTCGGAATTGGCCACGATCTCGCCGTCCTCCGTCCAGATCTGCACCTGCTGCACGTTGGGCTGGTAGGTGCCCGACTGGGCGGTGCGCGCCAGCGCGCGGCGGTCCATGCGCGCCAGCGGCGCCTGCGCCACCGTGGCCACCTGCAGGGCCACCGTCTGCGCATTGGCGCGCATCAGCTCGGTGAGGTTGCTCAGGTGCTGCCGCGTCAATACGGTGATTGCCGCGAGCGTGGCCAGCGTTGCCGGCACCAGCGCCAGCAGGATCAGCTGCTGGGCGAAGGTCAGGCGGGCCAGGCCGCGCAGGACGCGGAAGTTCCAGTTCATGAGGGCATCGCAAGCATGGGCGCCGAGCTTAGAGGGGCAATCCGGAACTGGGAAGACAGGAAAACATCACGAAACTTGCGTGTATTTGATATTTAATGGCGTCCGCGCTGCCCATGTTAGACCCGCCGCTGCGCAACGGCCCTCTGTCACAGGCCCAGAAATGCAGGCTTCCATGCGCCGATTTGCCGATTTGCCAGGCGCCCTCCGTGCGGCGGCGCTGGCATTGTTCGTGGGGCTGCCGCTGTGGGCCCCGGCCCAGGCCGGCGCGCTGGACGGGCCGGTTCGCTTCGGCATCCTGCCGCTCGGAGGCGCCTTCGAGTCGCGCAGCGACTGGGACCCGCTGCTGGCCGAGCTGAGCCGCGCCATCGGCCGCCCGGTGAGCGTGCTGTCGGTCAACTCGTACGAAGCGCTGGAGCAGGCCATCCAGCGCGACGAGGTCGACATGGCCTTCCTGTCGGGGAAGATGGCGCTCGACGCCGTGACCCAGCGCCGCGTGAACGTGGTGGCGCAGGTGGTGCGGCACGACGGCCTGCCCGGCTACCGGGCGCTGCTGCTGGCGCGCAAGGCGCCCCCCTTCAATTCGCTGAAGAACATGCTGGAGCAGCCGGAGCGCTGGCGGCTGGCGCGCGGCGAGAAGCAATCGGTGTCGGGCTTCATCGTGCCGCAGCTGCAGCTCTTCCTGCCGAACCACATCGCGATGGAGACGCGCTTTCGCAGCGAAACCGTGGGCACCCACCAGACCAATGCGTTGGCCGTGGCCAACAGCGAGGCCGACGTGGCCACCAACAACTCGGCCGACTTCGAGCGCTTCAGGCTGCGCTTTCCGGCCGAGGCGGAGCGCCTGCAGGTGCTGTGGGAGTCGGAGCTGATCCCGCATGCGCAGATCGTGGTGCGCCGCGAATACCCGCCCGAACTGCGCAAGCGCGTGCAGGCCTTCCTGGTCGGCTACGGCCGCGCCAAGGGGCCGCGCGGCGACGCCGAGCGCGCGGTGCTCAAGTCGCTGCACGACCTGGCCGGCTTCGTGGCCGCCGACAACAGCTCGCTGCAGCCCGCGGCCAAACTGGCCTACCAGCTCGCCAGGCAGAACGCCATGACCGCGCAATGGGTGAACGACGCCGCGCGCCAAGCCCGCCTGCAGCGCATCGAGAGCGGCTATGCGGACCAGGTCAGCGTGCTCAGGGACGCGACGCCATGATGAAGCCTTCGTGGATGGTCGTTGTGCTGCTGGCTTGCGCTGCCTTGCTGGCCGGCTCCCTGCCGGCTGCGGCGCAGGGCGCTGCCGCACCGCACGAGAAGACCGTGCCGCCCACCATCAAGGCCGTCCGCTTCGGCGTGCTGCCGCTGGGCGGCGCCGTCGAATCGCGCGCGCTGTGGACCCCGCTCATGGCCGACATGAGCCGAAGCCTTGGCATTCCGGTGAGCGCCTATTCGGTGCCGACGTACGAGGAGCTCGATCGCGCCATCGGCCGCGATGAGATCGACATGGCCTTCCTCTCGGCCAAGATGGCGCTCGACGCCGTGATGCAGCGGCGCATGAAGGTGGTGGCGCAGATCGCGCGGCACCCCAGCGTGCCCGAGCACCGCGCCGTGCTGCTGGTGCGCAAGGATGGACCGCTCAACACACTCGAAGGCGTGCTCACGCAACCGGAGAGATGGCGGCTCGCGCGCGGCGACAGCCGTTCGGTCACCGGCTTCATTGTGCCGCAGAGCCAGCTCTTCCTGCCGCACAACATCGAGATGGAGACGCGCTTTCGCAGCGAGTTCGTCGGCACCCACCAGGCCACCGCGCTGGCCGTGGCGAACGGCGATGCCGACGTGGCCACCAACAACACGACCGACTTCGAGCGCTTTCGCCAGCAGTTCCCGGTAGAGGCCGAGCGGCTGCAGGTGGTCTGGCAATCGGAGCAGCCGCCCGGCGCGCCGATGGTGGTGCGGCGCGATTTCCCGCCGGAGTTCCAGGCGCGGCTGCAGAGCTTCCTGACCGGTTACGGAAGAGGCAAGGGCGCTCGCGCCGACGCCGAGCGCGAAGTGCTGAAGACCCTGCGCGCGGCCTACGGCTATGTCGCGGCCGACGACAGCGCACTGCTGCCGCAGGCGCGGCTCGACTACCAACTGGGCAGGCAGCGCGCCATGTCGGCTTCGTGGGTCAACGAGGCGGCACGCGAACAGCGGCTGCAGCGCATCGAGAAGGCCTACGCGGAGCAGGTCGAGACCTTGCGCGCGGCCGCTCGCTGAGCTCTGCAGGTGAGGCATCGAGCCGATCGCCCTAACTGGCACCGCATATCCAAGTCGATATCATGCGGCGGGCCTGCCAGGGTAACTGGCCGATCTAAGGGAGAACAATATCGTCGAACACGAATTCGGTTGCGCATGCGCAGCACTCGAAGCCCGATGTCACCTTGTACGGGCGCATCGCGGCAGATCCCGTCGGCTATGTCAGTTGGCCAAATCCCGACCTGCATTTTTCGATCATCATCGACGACGCTTACAGCGGTATCACCGTGATCGATGGTCAGCCCTCCTTCTTTGAAGCAGGCATGCAAAATTTTGGTTTGATCCGATCGAACCGATACACGAACTCGCTTCCTGGCGGGGTGTTGGTCAAGATTCCTTTGACTCCCCCGCAGGGCATGAGTCGACAAGAGTTCGCACGCCAACTCGTCGTCAACTCTCAGAAGTTCGCGAGCTACGTTTCTCCGTACTCGGCGCCGAAGAACATCCGGGGCTCACGCATGCGTCCCGGTGAGTACAACAGCAGCTCATACGTCGCAGGCTTGCTCAGGAGCGTGACGGGCTACGTGCCTTTGGTGTCCGTACCTGGATATCAGTCACCGGGTTGGGAGAACCCCATGCCGGCGCATTACTACAAGGGCGAGGCGATCCGATGAGAGCGGAGTGGCGGCTGCCGCTGAACATGTTGGTCTGGGCCTTGGCGATGCCTTTGCTCAGCGTTGGCCTGCGCTTCCTGGACCAACATCGAATCCTGGCAATGTCGGGGAGTGTCGTGGCGGCCGGAGCGCTTGCGCTTGTGCTGTGGGCTGCCCTGATCTACGTGAGGTGCGTTCCAGCAACGCCCCAGCTTTCGCGCCGCATCGGGTACTTCGTGGTGTTCTTCGCCGCGATGCTTGCGCTCGGTGCAGGAGCCCTTGGGCTGACCTTCTGGGCCATCGTCGCGATCTACGGCCTGTAACTCCCGTCGAGACGCAGGGCACCGCCAGCCTCGCGTCTACTCCCTTCGCCGTAGTTCCAAAACCCCGCATCTAGGCCGTTAGGCGGATTTGCCCGCCGTGCTCCGCGCCGGAAACTTCATGTTTCTTTCAGGCACCCTTGCCGTTGACGGAGTGCGGATGAGTTGGCGAACAAAAGTGGTCTGGAGCGAGGGGATGCTGTTGCAGCCTCAGCACCTGCAGCAGAGCGAGCGTCATGCCGATCATGCGCGGCATGTGCTGCTGCGTTCGACCACCCCCTACGCCTGGGGCTTTGCCGAGCTGGAGATCGACTCCGCCGCGCTCACGCTGGGCAAGCTCGCGCTGGTGCGGGCGGTCGGCGTGTTCGGCGACGGCACGGTGTTCGACATGCCGGCGGTCGATCCGCTGCCCGAGCCCATTGACATTCCTTCTTCCATGCGCGACGAGGCCGTGGTGCTCGCGCTGCCGCTGCGCCGCGCCGGCGCGCGCGAGGCCGATGCCGAGGAATATGAAGAGCTGGTGCGCCACCGCGTGCTCGAGTCCGAAGTGCCCGATTCGAACACCGCCGGCGAGCGCACCGCCATGCTGCAGCTGGGCCGGCTCCACACGCGCCTGATGCGCGCCGGCGAAGCCACCGACGCCTGGACCACCATCGGCGTCGCCCGCGTGGTCGAGCGCCGTGCCGACAACCAGGTGCAGCTCGACCGCACGATGCTGCCGCCGCTGCTCGACGTGGCCGGCCATGCCGTCATCCGCGCCTGGCTCGACGAGCTGCTGGGCCTGCTGCGCCAGCGCGGCGAAGCGCTCGCGGGCCGCATGACCCAGGGCGGCACCGGCGGCGTGGCCGAGATCGCCGACTTCATGCTGCTGCAGGCCGTGAACCGCAACGAAGCCGTCTTCGCGCACCTGGCGAAGAGCGCGGTGCTGCACCCGCAGCACTTCTTCGAGCATGCGCTGGGGCTGGCCGGCGACCTCGCGAGCTTTCGCGACTCGCGCCGCGTGGCGCACTTCGGCCCCTACGTCCACGACGACCTCGCGATGAGCTTCCGCCCGGTCATGGACGACCTGCGGCGCAGCCTCTCGATGGTGCTCGAACAGTCGGCCATCCGCATCGACCTGCACGACCGCAAGCACGGCGTGCGCGTGGCGATGGTGACGGACGTGGAACTGCAGCGCAAGGCGACCTTCGTGCTCGCGGTGAACGCGAGCATGCCGAGCGAGGCGCTGCGCGCGCGCTTTCCGACGCAGGTCAAGATCGGCCCGGTCGAGCGCATCCGCGATCTCGTCAACCTCGCCCTGCCGGGTGTCACGCTGACGCCGATGCCGGTGGCGCCGCGCCAGATTCCGTTCCACACGGGCGCCAACTACTTCGAACTCGAAACGCGCAACAGCGACCTGTGGCGCCAGCTCGAACAGTCGGGCGGCATCGCGATGCACATCGCCGGCGACTTCCCTGGGCTGGACCTCGCGTTCTGGGCAATACGTTCCTAGCCAACCGGCCGACGGAAACGGAACACCATCATGAGCACACCTCCCGATCCCTTCGCCGCCTTCGAGTCGGAGCGCACGGTCATCAAGCCCAAGCCGCGCACGCCGGCAGGAACGCCGCCGGCCGCATCGCCTGCGCCTTTCTTCGGCGGGACCGATCCGACGCCTGCGGTCGATGTCGGCGAACTCGGCCTGCTCAACCCGCTCGTCTCCGCAGCCGGCAAGCTGCTGGTGCTGATCGGCAAGCTGCGCAACCTCGCGCAGCCGCCGAACGTGCCGGCGCTGCGTGCCTCCACCGCCGATGCCGTCAACCAGTTCGATGCCGGTGCCCGGCGCGCCGGCGTCAGCAACGAATCGGTACTCGCCGCGCGCTACGTGCTGTGCACCGCGCTCGACGAGGCCGTGGCCAACACGCCGTGGGGCGTGCAGGCCGGCTGGAACAAGCAGAGCCTGCTGGTGCAGTTCCACAACGAGACCTGGGGCGGCGAGAAGGTGTTCCAGCTGCTGGCCAAGCTCGCGCAGGACGTGCCCACGCACCGCCAGTTGCTCGAACTGATCTACAGCGTGCTCGCGCTCGGCTTCGAGGGCCGCTACCGCGTGGTCGACAACGGCCGTGCGCAGCTCGACTCGGTGCGCCAGCGCCTCGCGGACCTGATCGCGAAAGACCGCCCGGCCGTCGAGCCCGAGCTCTCGCCGCACTGGCGCGGGCAGGGCGCGGGCACGGTGCGGCTGCGCGAGTCGCTGCCGCTGTGGGTGTTCGCGGCGGGCTTCGCGCTGCTGCTCGCGCTCGCATGGTTCGGCCTGCGGCTCACGCTCAACTACCGCTCCGACACCACCTACGCCGCGGTGTCGAGCCTGCGCGCGCCCAACATCCAGATCGCGCCGCCCGCGCTGCCGGCGAAGGCGCCGCGCCTCGCGCGCTTCCTCGAACCCGAGGTGAAGCAGGGCCTGGTCACGGTGACCGACGAGGCCGACCGCAGCGTGGTGCGACTGCGCGGCGACTCCTTCTTCGGTTCCGGCAGCGCCGAGCCGATGGCGCAGTCGCTGCCGGTGCTGCGCCGCATCGGCCAGGCGCTGGCCGAGGTGAAGGGCGAGGTGCTGATCACCGGCCATTCCGACAACCAGCCGATCCGCTCGCTGCGCTATCCGTCGAACTGGCACCTCTCGGCCGCGCGGGCCGATGCGGTGAAGGGTGCGCTGTCGACGCTGGTGGATCCGGCGCGCATGCGCTCCGACGGCAAGGCCGACGCCGAGCCTGTGGCTGCCAACGACACGCCGGCCAACCGCGCGAAGAACCGGCGCGTCGACATCGTGCTGCTCACGGAACCCGACCGCGTCGCCGCGAACACGGGAGCCACGAAATGATCAAGAAAATCTTCGGCTTCCTGTTCAGCCCGCTGCTGCTGACGCTGCTCGCGCTGCTCATCGTCGCGCTGCTGATCTGGTGGATCGGGCCGCTGGTGAAGATCGGCTCGCTCGCGCCGCTCGAAAGCGAAATGGTGCGCGCCATCGTCATCGGCGTGATCGTGCTGGCCGTGGTGCTGCGCGCGCTGTACCGCCGCTGGCGCGCACGCCGCGCGAGCCGGCACCTGACCGACGGCCTCATGAAGGCCCCGGCCGCCAAGGCCGATGCGCCTGTCAACGGCGAACAGAAGATCCTCGACACGCGCTTCAGCGAAGCCGTCGCCACGCTGAAGCAGATGCGCATGCACGCCGCCGGCAAGAAGCCGGGCTGGCGCGACTGGATGTCCATCTCGGGCGGCAGCTACCTCTACGACCTGCCGTGGTACGTGTTCATCGGCGCACCGGGCGCGGGCAAGACCACGGCGCTGGTCAACTCGGGCCTGAGCTTTCCGCTCGCCGAGAAGTTCGGCCCCGGCGCCATCCGCGGCGTGGGCGGCACGCGCAACTGCGACTGGTGGTTCACCGACGAGGCCGTGCTGATCGACACGGCCGGGCGCTACACCACGCAGGACAGCCACCAGTCGGAAGACAAGAGCGCGTGGGAAGGCTTCCTGGGCCTGCTCAAGAAGGCGCGCCCGCGCCGCCCGCTCAATGGCGTGTTCCTTACCGTCAGCGTGGCCGACCTGCTGAGCCAGGGGCCGGAGGCGCGCACGCAGCTTGCGGCCTCGATCCGCGCGCGCCTGCTCGAACTCGACGGCAAGCTCACCACGCGCCTGCCGGTGTACGTGCTCGTCACCAAGAGCGACCTGCTCTACGGCTTCACCGACTACTTCGACGACCTCGGCAAGGAGCAGCGCGCGCAGGTCTTCGGCTTCACGCTGCCGGCCGACGAGAACGTGCAACTCGAAGAAAAGGGCCTCTCCACGGCCTTCCACCGCGAGTTCGCGCTGCTGCACAACCGCGTGAACGACGGCCTCATCGCGCGCATGCAGCGCGAGACCGATGGCACGCGCCGCGCGGCGATCTTCGGCTTTCCGGCGCAGTTCGGCTCCATCGGCTCGCTGCTGTCCGACCTGCTGGAACAGGTGTTCACCGGCTCGCGCTTCGCGCAGCCGCCGTGGGTGCGCGGCGTGTACTTCACCAGCGGGACGCAGGAAGGCAGCCCGATCGACCGCGTGATGGGCAGCCTCGCGCGCAGCTTCGGCATCGAGCGCGCGATGCTCGCGCCGCAAAAGTCGAGCGGGCGCAGCTACTTCCTCACCTCGCTGCTGCGCGAAGTGGTGTTCCCCGAGCAGCGCCTGGCCGGCGCCGACGTGAAGCTGGAGCGCCGCCGCCACACGCTGCGCGTGATCGGCGTGACCGCGATGACGCTGGTCACCGTCGGCCTGCTCGCCGCCTGGGGTTACAGCACGCTGCAGAACATGAACTACCTGAAGTCGGTCGAGGCCCGCGTCGAGCCGGCCCGGCAGAACCTCGCGGCGCTGCCCGCTCGCGTGCAGAACCTGGTCGAGGTCGCGCCCGTGCTGCAGGGCCTGCGCGACATCTGGAAGACGCCCGACAACCGACAGGGCGACGAGCCGCTGTCGATGACGCTGGGCCTCTACCAGGGCGACAAGCTCGATGCCGCCGCCATGCTCACGCACCAGCGCGCTCTCAACGACGCCTTCCTGCCGCAGATCGCCAAGCGCATCGAGGACCAGCTGCGAACCGCGCAGAAGGACAACCTCGAGTTCACCTACGAAGCCCTCAAGAGCTACCTGATGCTCTACCAGCCCGAGCACTTCGACGCCGAGGCGCTCAAGGCCTGGATCACGCTCGACTGGTCGCGCAACCTCGACCGCGGCATTCCCGAAGACCAGCGCAGGCAGCTCGAAGACCAGCTCGACGTGCTGATCGCACAAGGTCCGCCGCGCTCGCCGCTCAAGATGGACGAGAACCTCGTGCGCAGCGTGCGCGCCGTGCTCGCAAGCTACCCGCTGGAGCAGCGCGTGTTCAGCCGCCTGAAGCGCCAGCGCGCGACCAAGGACATTCCGGCCTTCAGCGTGGCGACAGCCACCGGCCCCTCGGGTCCGCTGGTGTTCGAGCGCATCAGCGGCAAGCCGCTCTCCGATGGCGTGCCGGGCATGTTCACCTACGACGGCTATCACAAGCGCTTCCAGAACGAAGTGACAGTGCTCACCGGCCTGCTCGCCAACGAAGACCCGTGGGTGCTGGGCCAGGACCGCAACGCCGCCGACCGCCTGCGCGACGTGGCCGCGCTCGGCGCGCTGACCGACCGCGTGCGGCGCCTGTACCTGGAGGAATACGTCAAGCAGTGGGAAGCGCTGCTCGCCGACGTGCGCCTGATCCGCGTGAGCGGCCTGGAGAAGAACATCGAGACCGCGCGCATCCTCTCGGGCGTCGACTCGCCGCTCGCGAACTTCCTGCGCGCCGTGGTCAAGCAGACCACGCTGATCCCCGCGGCCGACGCCAACAAGGACGTGGTCAGCAAGGCCACCGAGACGGTGCGCAACACCCGCAAGGGCCTGGAGGACCTGTTCGGCAGCGACCCCGGCCGCCAGGTGGCGCCGGGCAAGCGCATCGAGAGCATCGTGGACGACCGCTTCGAGTCGCTGCGCCGGCTCGTCACCGCGGGCGGCCCGAACCAGCCCGCGCCCATCGACGACGCGCTGAAGCTCTTCAACGAGGTGTACGTGTACCTCAACGCGGTCGACACGGCCGTGAAGGGCCGTACCTCGCCACCGCCCGGCGACGTGGCCGGCAAACTCAAGTCCGACGCGGGCCGACTGCCCGAGCCGGTGCGCTCGATGGTCGAGAACCTGAGCCAGGCCGGCGCCGCGCAGGCCCAGGTGGCCGAGCGCGGCAACCTGAGCCAGGACCTGCGCCCGGTGGCCGAGTTCTGCGCGCGCGCCATCGCTGGCCGCTACCCCTTCGTGCAGAGTAGCAAGCGCGACGTGCTGCCCGAGGACTTCGGCCAGATGTTCGGCCCTGGCGGCCTGATGGACGACTTCTTCCAGAAGCGCCTGGCCGCGCTGGTCGACACCAGTACGCGCCCGTGGCGCTACAAGCCCGTGGCCGAGCGCGGCGCCATTACCACGCAGGCGATCGCGCAGTTCGAGCGCGCCGCGCGCATCAAGGAGATCTTCTTCCGCGGTGGCGGCCGGGGCCCGTCGATGCGGCTGGACTTCAAGCCGGTGGAAATGGATGCGGGCATCACCCAGTTCATCCTCGACGTCGACGGCCAGCTCGTGAAGTACGCGCACGGCCCCGTGGTGCCGATGGCTGTGCAGTGGCCGGGGCCGAAGGGCAGCAACCAGGTGCGCATCCAGGTCAGCCCGCCGTCGACCACGGGCAGCTCGGGCGCGGCGGTCGATGGGCCGTGGGCGCTGTTCCGTGCGCTCGACGACGGCCAGCTCGAAGCCGGCGATGCGCCGGAGAAGTTCTTCATCACCTTCCAGATCGGCGCGCGCAAGACGCGGTTCGAAGTGACGACGAACAGCGTGCAGCACCCGATCCGCTTGCGCGAGCTGCGCGAGTTTTCTTGTCCGGAGGGGTTGTGAGCGTCGAGTCTTCTTCATCGTCGTCTTCGCTCTTTGCCTCGACTGCGCTGCCGGGGTGGTTCGGCAAGCTGCCGGGCATGGGGGATTTTGCGCACCGGCGTCTGCCCGAGCCGTTCCGCGCCGTGTGGGACCAGTGGCTGCAGCGCGGCATGGCGCGGCTGCGGGATCGGCATGCGGACTGGACCGAACGGTATCTGGAAGCGCCGATCTGGTGCTTTGCGCTGGGGCGGCAGGTGGCGGGAGAGCAGGCGTGGATCGGGGTGTTGATGCCTTCGGTCGATGGGGTGGGGCGGTACTTTCCGTTTGCTTTGGCGATGGAGCTCGATGAGGCGGTGCCTGAACAGCTTCAAGGGGCGGCGCTGGCTGCGGCGCTGCAGTGGTGGGCGCATGCGACTCAGGCTGCGCTCGAGGGGCTGGATGGGGATCTGGATGCGCTGCGGTTCGATGCTGTGCTGCAGAGGTTGTTTGCTGCTGCTGATGCTGCTGCCTCGGTTCGCGAGAACACGGTGGAGTCGTTGATGCTGCCTGTTGCTGGGGCCTCGCTTTGGCTGGGGGATCCTGCTGCTGAGCAGGGGATTCGGATGTTGAGTACCGGGTTGCCTCGGGATGAGCAGTTTGAAGCGCTGTTTCTCGGCTTTGCGGAGGAGGGGTGACGTGAACTTCTCTTCTTGTTTTGCTTTCCGAGGCCGGGTCTCGCCCCGGCGGGCGACTTACTTTCTTTGCTTCGCCAAAGAAAGTAAGCAAAGAAAGGCGACCCCACTGTCTGCGTCCCTACGCTTCGCTTCGGGCAACCTGCGGTGCTCGCGTTTCGCGGGGTCCGCAGAACTCGCTTCGCTCAAACAGCTGCGGCCCTTATCCGCGAAACGCTCCGCTCCTCGGCGCAGCCAGAGGGGAGGGGAACCCTCCCGGGCCTTTGCTTCGCTCGACCCCCATGCGGCTGCAGGCGCGCAGCGCCTGCAGCCGCCCCACGCCGAGCGCAGCGACGGCGCGTTTGGTTTTTCAATCCCTTCTGGCTGCGCCGAGGAGCGCTGCGGTTCGCGGATCAGGGCCCGCCCTTGTTTGAGCGAAGCGAGTTTGGGCGAGACCCCGCGAACCGCGAGCACCGCAGGGACGCAGACAGCAGGGTCGCCTTTCTTTTGCCTACGTTTCTTTGGCGAAGCAAAGAAAAGTAGGTCGGCCGCCGGGCCGAGACCCGGCCCCGGGAAGCAAACTCAAAGCCCAGTCAAAACAGGAGCCAGTCGATGACCGACTCTCCATCAGAAGACGACCGCACTCGCGTAGTGCCCAAGCTTGTCCAGCCGACAACCACCGGCGACACATCAGCCACCGTCATCACAGCCGGCGCAGCCACGAACATCCCCGTCACCAGCCCTGCCACGGGCAGCACCGAAGCCGGCCTCCTCCCCGTAGGCAGCCGCCTCGCAGAATTCGAAGTCACCAGAGTCATAGGCCAGGGCGGCTTCGGCGTCGTCTACGAGGCCTGGGACCACACCCTCGAACGCGTGGTGGCCATCAAGGAGTACCTGCCAACGTCGCTATCGACAAGACAGCAGGACGGCACAGTGGTCCCCCTGTCGGAGCGCCACAGGGAAACCTTCGACCTCGGCATGCGCAGCTTCATCAACGAAGCCCGCCTGCTGGCCCAGTTCGACCATCCGTCGCTGCTCAAGGTCTACCGCTTCTGGCAGGAAAAGGGCACCACCTACATGGTCATGCCCTTCTACCGGGGCGACACGCTGAGAGAGGCCCTGGTGGCCATCCCCGCCGGTGTCGACGAGGCATGGCTGATCCGCATCATGGACGGCGTCACGCAGGCACTGGCCGTGATGCACAGCGCGAACTGCTACCACCGCGACATCGCCCCCGACAACATCATCCTGCTCGAAGGGTCCGGGCGCCCGGTGGTGCTCGACTTCGGCGCCGCGCGCCGCGTGATCACCGACAAGACGCAGGCGATCACCGTCATCCTCAAGCCCGGCTACGCGCCGATCGAGCAGTACGCCGAGATGCCCGACATGTCGCAGGGTGCATGGACCGACGTTTACGCGCTCGCGGCCGTGATGCACGTGGCCGTGTGCGGTCGCGCGCCGCCGCCGTCGGTGGCGCGGCTCTTGTCCGACAGCTACGTGCCGCTCGCGGGCAACGAGATCCTGCGCCAGCGCTACAGCACGCGGCTGCTGGAGGCCATCGATGCGGGCCTCGGCGTGCGGCCCGAGCAGCGGCCGCAGTCGATGGCCGAGCTGCGCGCCGCGCTCGATCTCGAAGTGGGGCACAGCATCGCGCCGACGCCGCGCACGCAGCCGCCATCGGGCGCGCGGGCCACCACGAATGCCGATGCGGCGACGGTCATTGCCAGCGGCAACAAGACCAGCAACGGCAAGGTGCCTTCGCCCGCGCCCGCTCCCGCCAGCGGCGGAAAGGGCGGCAACAAGACTGTCGCCGCACTCGCATCGGTCGCGCTCCTCGCGGCCGCAGCCGGTGGCAGCTGGTGGTGGTTCCAGGGCCGCACCGGTGGTGATGCAGACAGCGGCGGCAAGCAGATCGTCGCCACCACACCGGCCCCGCCGACCGACACGAAGGTTGCAGAGGCACCACCTCCTGCGCCCCCACCACCGCCACCTCCTCCGGCTCCGCGCACGCCCGCCGAGTCGCTGCAATCGCTTGCGGCCGGTGCCGCCCCGGGCTTCGACGTGACGGCCACTCCGAAGAAGGCCGAGGTCGCCATCGGCAAGGACCGCCTGGCCTTCGAGGTGCGCAGCAAGCGCGAAGGCTTCGTCTACGTGTTCCTGCTGTCCAGCGGCGGCGAGATGTTCCTGCTGTTCCCGAACCTGCTCGACAAATACAACAAGATCACCGCCGGCGGCTCGCTTGCGCTGCCGCGCGCCTCGTGGCCGATGGACGCGGGCGGTCCGGCCGGCACCGACCGGTTCGCGGTGCTCGTGAGCGAGCACGAGCGCGACTTCAGCGCCGCCGGCGTGCAGAACGACGGCGTGTTCCCGGTGTTTCCGCTGCCGGTGCTCGCCGCGCTCGAAGCCACGCGCGGCACCGGTCCGTCGCCGCTGCTGGGCAAGCCCGTGTGCGCGCCCAACACCCCGTGCAACGACGTCTATGGCGTCGCGAATTTCAAAATCGTCGAGAAGTAATCGTCTGTAGGGCGTTGGCCTCTTCGGCTGCCACTTTCCGGACAAGGAGACTTTCATGACCGCTTCACAACCGCACTGGCAGCCCGAAGAGCGCCTCGCCTGCGCGCTCCGATGGGCCGTTGCCGCCGCCATCGCCTCGCTGGCGGGCTGCGCCGTACCACCGCCGGCCGCCACGAACACCGGTGCGGCCGCGACTGACACGGCAAGCACGACGACCGCCCCGCGCACGCCGCCGCCTGTTGGCACCAGCGTGGCCGGCCAGGCGCGCACTTTCTCGACGCAACTCGCCACCTACACCTCGGTCGGCTTCGACTCGGTGCCGGGCTGGGCGCGCGACGACTTCTCCGAAAGCTGGCCCGCCTTTCTCGGCAGCTGCAAGGTGCTGACCGGGCGCGGTGCGGAGTGGAAGGATGTGTGCGCCCGCGCGCTGAAGGTCGATGGCAAGAGCAACAACGCCATCCGTGGCTTCTTCGAGGGCGAGTTCTCGGCCTACCAGATCCGCGACGACGACCGCAGGCCCGACGGCGTGGTCACCGGCTACTTCGAGCCCGAGATCGCCGGCGCCCGCCAGTACGGCGCACCCTTCATCTACCCCGTCTACGGCCAGCCCGAGGACATGCTGTTCGCCGACGCGCGCAGGCTGCCCGCCGGCAACGGCACGGTGGCGGCGCGGGTCGATGGTCGCAACGTGGTGGTGCAGACCGGCCTCAGCACGCGCGACATGGGCGCGCCGGGCCTCTATGCGCTCGATCTCTCGGGCATTTCGCGCGACACCCTCGACCGCAAGGTGCGCCTGCGGGTCGAGGGCAAGCAGCTGCTGCCGTACTACACGCGCGAAGAAATCGAGACCAAGGGCGCACCCAACGCCAAGGTGCTGGCCTTCGTGAGCAGTGCCACCGCGCTGTACGAAATGCAGATCCAGGGCTCTGGCCGCATCAGGATGGCCAATGGCGACATCGTGCGCGTCGCCTACGCCGAGCAGAACGGCCAGCCCTTCCGCCCGACGCTGGCGCAGGCCTCCAACGGCAAGCCGCGCAGCCCGGTGAAGGTGCGCGGCTCGTCCATCGAACTTCAGCTGGACGACGGCGATGAGGACGACGTCGGCGCCGTCGACAGCGGCACCATCCGCACGCGCGGCTTCACGCTCGTGCGGCCGGTGGCCAGCGGCCCGGTCGTTGTGCCGGGGCGGCGCGCGGCCGGCGCGGTGAGCGGCTCGGGCATCAAGGACCCGAGCTATGTGTTCTTCAAGGAATCGGCCTCGCCAGTGGGCGGGCCGGTGGGCGCCTTCGGCGTGCCGCTGTCGGCGGGGCGCTCGATTGCGGTCGATCCGCGCAGCACGCCGCTGGGCTACCCGGTGTTCGTGTCGACGCGCACGCCGGGCAGCGGCGCGCCGATGCAGCGCCTGACCATCGCGCAGGACACCGGCGGCGCCATCCGCGGCGCGGTGCGGGCCGACTATTTCTTCGGCAACGGCCAGCAGGCCGCGACCAACGCGCGCCGCATGAAGGAGCGCGGGCAGCTGTGGATTCTTCTGCCGCGCGGCCTCGCGGTGGCGCAGGCCGCGGTGTCGTCGACCATCCGCACGCGCGGCGGGCCGGTGGGTGCCGACTTGCCGCAATGCCTGGTGCCTTCGGAAGGCAGCTGCGTCGACGACTGATCGATCGATCGATCGCGTGCCTTGATTCTTCATGCAGGAAACCCTCTCGTCCGCGGAAAGCGCTGAACTCGTCCGCCTCTGGCGGCGGCGGCAGACGCTGTCCCCGAACGACATGGGCGCCATGTACCGCATCGTGGGCGATGCGCTGGTGGCCTGCAATCCGCCCGAGCTGCAGGTGCTGGGCGAGGGCCGGCAGGAGCTGGTGGCGCAGTTCATCTACGTGAAGGTGCTGCGGCTCGATGCCGATCCCGACGAGGCCGACGAGCGCGCGGGCCACAGCGCGCCGTCCACGGCTTTCGCGCTGTGCGCGTACTTCCGCCGCTATCTGATCGACTGCACGCGCGCCAGTTCGTTTCGCCGCAAGCTGTCCATCGGCGACCAGATCACAGAGGCGCAGCTCGAGGACGAGATCGGCGCTGGCGAAGACCTCGACGGTTGCCTGGCCGAACATGGCCTGAGCGCGCAGGCCGTGCAGCTTGCCGCGCGCGCCTTCATCGCCGGGCTGCCCGAGCCCGAGCGCCTGCTGCTGTGCGAGGGCTTCGGCAAGGAGGCCGAGGGCGGACTGTCGGGCATCGCGTCGCGCCATGCCATTGCGTCGTACCACTACCGTGCGGGGCGGCTGGGCCTCGTGCACAAGCGCGAGGGGCTGACCGCGGACTACGCCAAGACCCGGCTCGGCGGCTGGCTCCAGCAGACGCTGGGCATCGCCATCGAGCCCGGCAACATGGCCGCGATCCTGCAGGTCTTCAAAATCCTCGGTGCTGAAGCGTCTTATGCCTGAAGACATAGCCATTCAGGAACAGACGCCATGACCCACGACCTCTGGCCCCCGCTCAGCGTGATCCGCCACGCGTTCGAAACGGGCGCGGCCGTGCCTGACGATGTGTCGCCGCCGGGCACGGCCACCGTGGCCATGCCGGGTACGGCCACCGGAACGGGCGCCGAACCCCTTGCTGCAGCAGCCGCCGCATCCGACCTGCTGCTGCCCCTCACCGAATTGGCCCGGCGCCGCGAGGCTGTCGCCCAGCGAGCCTTCCCGGCCCGCTGGGCGCCGGGCCGCCTCATCAGCGTGGTGCATGAAGGGCGGCTGCTGGGCGTGCTGCTCGACCGCTGCATCCACGGCGAACTCTGGCAAGGCTGGATGGCCGCCGGCGAGGCCGACTGGGCATCTGCCTTCGACGTGCTGCTGGAGCCCGACGACGAGCCCTTCGAGCCGATGTTCGGCGTGGTCCAGGCCTGGAACATGCTCACGCTCGAGCCGAGCCCGCAGCTGTGCGCGCGCGTGCAGGGCGAGGTGTCGGCCACGCGGCTCGCCGCGATCCGCGCAGTGCATGACGAGTGGGCCGCGCACGCCTCGCTGGCCATTGCGCCCGAACCGGGGCGCATCGCGCTGCGCAGCGTCGGCGGGGTGTTCTCGGTGCTGTCGGGCACGCCGCTCGGTCCGCAGGACCCGCGGGCCGACTACCAGGCGCTGTACCGCGACGCGGGCCTGCGGCTGGGGGCGGCGCTGGCGCGGCCGCAGGGCGATGCATCGGCTTCTTCGCCTTCTTCTTCCTCTTCGCGTGCGCAACCGCAGTCCCGGCCGGAAGACGGCTGGTGGGGCAGCATCCGCCGCTGGTTCGGCGCGGAAGGCTGGGCGCGCCCGGCCTTCGCGGTGCTGGCGCTGTTCGTGGTGATCCAGAACGTCGGGGTGCTGGGCGGCCGCGATGCGTCCGAGGAAGACGAGGTGCGATTCCGCGCCGTCCCCGCCGCACCTGCGCCAACGCGGGCCGACCTCGTGGTGCGCTGGAAATCCGGCGTGCGCATGGACGAGGCCGATCGGCTGTTGCAGTCGATCTCGGCCGACGTGGTGGGCGGGCCGGGCGGCGAGGGCGCGTGGCGCCTTCGGGTGCCGGAGCCCGTCGATGCGCTGGCGGTGCTCGCGGCTTCGCCGCTGGTCGAGTCGGCCGGGCCGGCCACGGGGCAACGGCCATGACCCGCGCCGTGCATTTCTCTTTCTCCCTCCCCTTCCGGGGGAGGGCAGGGGTGGGGGCACGCGGCGTATCCAATGGGCGCTCTGCCCGCCCCCATCCCAGCCCTCCCCCAAAGAGGGAAGGAGCAACACAACTTCGCGTTCTGCAGGTGCTGCTCGTGCTGTGGCTGATCGCCTGCTGCACCCTTGCTTTCGCCACCCCGCGCGCGCTGCTCGTCGGCGTCTCCGAACTCGCCAACCAGCCGCAGGCGCTGTGGCTGCAGGCGCCGCGCAACGACGTGATGCTGATGCGCGATGCGCTGCTCAAGCAGGGCTTCGCGGCGTCCGACATCGCCATGCTCGCCGATGGCGTGAATGGCGCCGCATTGCCCGAATCGCAGGCCATCCACGAGGCACTCGCCAAGCTGCTCGCGCAGTCGAGAAGCGGCGACTTCGTGCTGCTGTATTTCTCCGGCCACGGCACCCGGCTGCGCGACATCGCCAAGCGCTACCAGGAGCCCGATGGCCTCTCCGAGAACTTCCTCGCGCGCGACGTGCGCGGCACGCTGGGCAGCGACAACGTGCTCACGGGTGACCTGCGCGACGCCGACTTCGATGCATGGATCCAGTCCTTCCTCGCGAAGAACGTGTTCGTCGCCTCGGTGTTCGACACCTGCTCTGCCAACTCCATGACGCGCGGCACCGCCGATGCACCCGTCACCGCCGAAGGCCCGAGCGACGACGAGGTGCGCTGGCGCGGCCTGCGCGCAACCCAACTGACTGGCGGTGCAGCGCCGGTGCGGCCCCTGACGCCGCCCACACCGGCCGAAGCCGTGCCGCGCGCCCGCTACGTCGCCTTCTTCGCCTCCGAGAGCCACCAGATCACGCCTGAGCTGCGCCTGCCCCGCAAGGTGCGCAACGCCCGGCCGCAGGGCCTGCTGACCTGGGCCATGGTCGAGGCGCTGTCGCGCAAGCCCGCCACCTGGCGCGACCTGTTCGACGGCGTGCTCGCGCTGTACCCGCCGGTCATCGACGAACTCGCACAGCGCTTTCCCACGCGCGAGCTGCCGTCGCCGGTGGCCGAAGGCAACCTCGATGCGCCGCTGTTCGCCAACAGCGGCGCGCCCGCGTCCACGCGCCCCGTGTGGCGCGCGCAGCGCAGCGGCGACAGCCTGGCCATCAAGGCAGGCCTGCTCGACGGCCTTGCGCAGCAGCAGGAGCTGCGTGTGATCGCGACGCTCGACGACGGCGCCGTGCGCAGCGCGCCGGCCACGGTGGCGCAGATCAAGCTCGGCGGCGCGTGGCTCGCTGTGCCCGCGGCGTTGAAGGACGTGTCGGGCAGCGCATTCTGGAGCGTCACGCCCATGACCGAGCCGGCCGCCACCGCCTTGCGCGTGCGCGCCGACAAGCCCTTGCCCACCGGCCTCAGCCTCGACTATCCGGCGGCGATCCGCCTGGCCGACGACGCAGCCACCGCCGACGTGCGCTGGACCGATCTCGGCTCCTCGGGACAGCGCCTCGAGCTGCTCGCGCCGATGTTCGGCGCGACGGTCTCCACCGTGGTGCTGCCCGACACCGCTGCCCTGCGCCGCCGCCTGCAGGCCCTGGCGCAGCTCAAGTGGCTCGCGCAGCTGCAGGCCTATGGCAAGGACGGCCAGCTCGACGGCTTCGATGCGACGCTCGAAGTCTGGAGCGCCGATCGGCTGCTGCGCAGCGTGCCCGTCGTTCAGGCTGCAGCCATGCTGCCCTCGCTGCGCGCCGGGGAGCGCGTGCGCCTGACCGTGCGCAACACCAGCGGCCGCTCGCTCGACCTCGTCATCGCCGGCATCGATGCGCGCGGCAACCTGCAGTCGGTCTACCCCGACGAGCTCGGCGAAACCAACCGCTTCAAGCGCGGCACGACCGAGCAGCCCTCGGTCAAGCGCTTCGACCTGCCCTGGCTCGACGCCGCCGGCGATGCGCGCCTGCTGGTCATGGCCGTGCCCGCCACGCCCTACAGCGCGCCGCGCCTGTTCGGCGTGGCCTACGCGCAGGCCGAGGTGTCGGAAGTGCGCGTGCGCGGCGGCCAGCCGCCGGCCGAGAGTGGCGAGCGGCAGGTGTTCGCGGCCCTGCTGCGCAGAAGCGGCGTGACAGACAGCGGAGCCCGGCCATGAAGCCGGCGCATGCGATTTCGATTCATCCTTTTTCTTTCGCACCTCGGAGGTGATATGGCATTTCTCGACGACGGCTCCTGGAGCCCTGAAGACGCCCGGCAGTTCTACGACCTGATCGGCACCGGCTCCGCGGAAACCGACCTTGTCATGCTGATCGAGAACAAGGGCGCGCCCGTCGAAGCCGAACTCGACCGCTCCTTCGACGACGGCAAGGCGAGGCTGAACATCGGCGGCTACTACTGGTCGGTGCAGGTGCCCGAGTCGTCCAGCCAGAACCAGGTCGTGCCCAACAACCTGATCGTCGCGCGCCGCAGCGACGCGGCCACCGCCACGCTCGCCAGCCTGCTGCGCACGCAGGAGAAAGACCTGAAGGTCGTCATCAGCGCCTTCAAGGCCGGCGGCGACGAGCGCGCGCCCGATGCGCAGGCTACCTTCGAGCTGGTGCTGGAGAACGCGCGCATCTGCCGGCTGGTGCTCAACTCCGGCGGCCACTGGGGCGTGCCCTCGGAGCTGGTCTCCATCAGCTACCGCACGGTGAAGGTCAAGTCGGCGCCGCAGAAGACCACCGGCCTGCGCGGCGCGGTGCGCGAATGCCAGTTCACCCGCGCCTGAACGCCGCCACATCCAGGAGCCTCACACCATGACGACCGCCGCCGAACTCCTCAAGGCCGCCGACCCGGCCGCCGCCCTCAAGGCCCTGAGCGACGACGTGCGCGCCAGGCCCGCAGACAGCAAGCACCGTGTCTTCATGGCGCAGCTGCTGTGCGTGCTCGGCCAATGGGAGCGCGCGCTGAATCAGCTCAGCGTGGCGGCCGAACTCGACGCGCTCGCCGTGCCCATGAAGCAGGTCTATGGCGAGGCCGTGCGCTGCGAGGGCCTGCGCGCCGAGGTGTTCGCCGGCACGCGCACGCCGATGATCTTCGGCCAGCCCGACGAATGGCTGGCGCTGCTCATCGAGTCGCTGCTGCGCCAGGGCCGCGGAGAAAGCGAGCTGGCCGAGGACCTGCGCCAGCGCGCCTTCGACGGTGCGCCCGCCATCAGCGGCACCATCGACGGCACGCCCTTCGAGTGGCTCGCCGATGCCGACATGCGCCTGGGGCCGGTGCTCGAAGCCTTCGTCAACGGCAAGTACTACTGGATTCCGTACGCGCGCCTCGCGCACATCAAGATCGAGCCGCCCGAGGACCTGCGCGACTGCGTGTGGATGCCCGCCCACCTGCAGTTCGAGAACGGCGGCGAAACGCTCGCGCTGATTCCCACGCGCTACGAAGGCACCGAGAAGACCGAGGACGGCGAGCTGCTTCTTGCGCGCAAGACCGAGTGGCGCGAGCTGCGCCCCGAGGTCTGGGCCGGCCATGGCCAGCGCGTGCTCGGCAGCGACGCGGGCGAGTACGCGCTGATGGACGTGCGCGAGATCCTGTTCACGCCCGAGGGCGGCGAAAGCGGCGCCGGTGGCTGAACTCACCGCGCAGGAGCGGCTGCAGCCTTCGCTGCTCGACCGCCTCGTCGACAACGCGCCCGACGAGAAGCGCGAGAGCGACGAGAAGCGCACGCTGACCAAGCAGGCGCTGCGCCAGGCCGTGCTGCGCGACCTCGGCTGGCTGTTCAACGCCACCGGCTACGGCCTTGCGATGGACGACAGGCAGTACCCGAACGCCGCACGCTCGGTCATCAACTACGGATTGCCTATGCTGTCTGGCCAGTTCACCTCGTCGGTGCAGCGTGTCAGCATGGAACAGGCTTTGAAGAACGCAATCCTGCAGTTCGAGCCGCGCATTTTGTCCCGCACACTCGAAGTGGAACTCGTCATGGAAGGCCCGGCACTGGACTCCCACAACAGCATCGGCCTGCAGATCCGCGGCATGCTGTGGGCGCAGCCGGTACCGCTCGAGTTCCTGATGCGAAGCCGCGTAGATCTTGAAGAGGGCCGCATAGAGATCGTGGACATGGCGCAAAACCCAAGGTAAGTCCGACATGGACCCTCGGCTGCTGAGCCTGTACGAACAGGAACTGCGCTACTTCCGCGAAAGCTCTGCCGAGTTTGCGCGCGCGTTCCCGAAGATCGCGCACCGCCTGGGCATCGAGGGCCAGGAAGTGGCCGACCCGTATGTGGAGCGGCTCATCGAGGCCACGGCGTTCCTGTCGGCGCGCGTGGGCCTGAAGCTCGACGCCGAGTACCCGCGCTTCACAGGGCACCTGCTCGACATCGTCTATCCGCACTTCCTCGCGCCGACGCCGGCGATGGTGGTCGTGTCCTTCGTGCCCGACCCCGACGACGCGAACCTCGCGACCGGCCCGAGCCTGCCGCGCGGCAGCGGCCTGCGTGCGCGGCAGGCCGTGGGGCAGAACACGCATTGCGAGTTCCGCACGGCCAGCGCGCTGCGCGTGTGGCCCATCGAGGTGCAGCGCGCGCAGTACTTCACCTACGCCCCCGACCTGCCGCTCAACACGCATCCGCAGTCGCGCGCCATCCGCGGCGGCCTGCGCATCGCGCTGCGCGCCACGGCCGGCCTGAACTTCAGCCAGATCGCGCTCGACGACCTCGTGCTGCACTTCGGAGGCGCCGAAGACGTGGCCTGGCAGCTGCACGAATGCGCGCTGGGCCAGCCCGTCGGCGTGCTGGTGCGGCCGCTGGCACCGAGCGGTGCCTTGCAAGGCGCGGCGCAGAGCCTGCCCGCCAGCGCCATCGGCGCGGTCGGCTTCGAGGACGACGAGGCGCTGCTGCCCGCCACCGCCACCGGCTTCTCGGGCTTTCGGCTGCTGCAGGAGTACTTCGCGTTTGCGCAGCGTTTCCAGTTCGTGCGCATCGGCGGGCTCGAGGCGCTGCTGGCCACGATGCCGGTGACCGATGTCGAGATCGTGCTGCTGTTCTCGCGCGGCGACGCGGCGCTCGAAAAGCTCGTGAGTGCCGAGAACGTGCAGCTGCACTGCGTGCCCGCCGTCAACCTGTTCACCAAGCGGCTCGACCGCGTGGCCATGACCGAGGGCGTGAGCCAGTTCCACCTGGTGCCCGACCGCACGCGGCCGCAGGACTTCGAGGTGCACACCGTCACCGAAGTCATCGGCCATGGCGCGCCCGGTGCCGATGCGGCGGCGGTCGAGCAGCCGTTCCGGCCCTTCTACTCGGCCTTCCACGGCAGCCGCACGAGCCACCCGGCCTACTTCACCACCACGCGCGAGCCGCGCATGCTGTCGGTGCGCCAGCGCACCGAGGGCAACCGCAGCAGCCACATCGGCTCCGAGGTCTACATGCAGATCGTCGATCCGCAGCAGGCGCCGTATGCGGCCACGCTGCGGCAGCTGGCGGTGACCGCGCTGTGCACCAACCGCGACCTGCCGCTGCTCATGCCGCTGGGCCGCGAGAACGACTTCGACTGCGTCGATTCCTTCCCCGTGCAGCGCGTGCGCATGGTGCGCGGGCCGTCGCGGCCGGTGTCGCCGGTGGTGAGCCAGGGGCTGGGGTGGCGCGTGGTCGATCACCTCGCGCTCAACTACCTGTCGCTGTCCGACAGCACGCCGGAGCAGGGCGCCGCCGCATTGCGCGAGACGCTGATGCTCTATGCCGTGCATGCCGACGAGATGCGCCAGGGCCAGGTGCGCGGGCTGCTGTCGGTGAAGTGCAAGCCCGTCGCGCGCAGGCTGCCGCTTAAGGGGCCGATCGCCTTCGGGCGCGGGCTCGAAGTGACGCTCGAAGTCGACAAGGACGCCTTCCACGGCCACAGCGCGTTCCTGTTCGGTGCCGTGCTCGCGCGCTTCCTGTCGCGCCACGTGGAGGTCAATCATTTCGTCGAGACCGTGCTGCGCATCGCGGGCAAGGGCGAGACCATGCGCTGGAGGCCGCTGTGCGGGACGCGCCAGATTTTGTGAATGCGCGGGTCGATGCCGCACTGCGCGAGTGGTCGGCGCAGCCGTGGGCCTTCGACTACTTTGCCGTGATGCGCCGGCTCGAGTCGGTCGCGAAGACCACGCCGCGCTGGGGCCGCGCCCTGCTGCCCAGCGCCGAGCCTGTGCGCGTGGGGCAGGAGCCTTCGCTGTCGTTCGCGCCCGCGAGCTTCAGCCGCTTCGAGCCCGCCACCGCGCATTCGCCGCCGCGCCTGCGCCAGCAGTTCTTCGGCTACATCGGCCCCAACGGGCCGCTGCCGGTGCACCTGAGCGACTTCATCCGCGAACGCAGCCTGAATCACGGCGACCCGACGTGGCTGGCTTTTCTCGACAGCTTTTCGCACCGCTTCTCGCTGCACTTCTACCGCGCGTGGGCGCAGTCGCGGCCGGCCGTGGCGCTCGACCGGCCAGGCGAGGACCGCTTCCGCCTGCAGATCGGCGCGCTGGTCGGCATCGGCACGCCGGGCCGCGTGGACCGCGACGAGATCCATGACGACGCACGCCTTCATTTCTCGGGCTGGCTCGCGCGCCGCGTGCACAACGTGGAGAGCGTGGAGTCGGTGCTGTGCAGCTACTTCGGCGTGCCCGTGAAGCTGGAGCGCTGGGTCGGCCACTGGATGAGCCTGCCGTCCGCGGAACTCACGCGGCTGGGGCAGGGCGAGAGTTCGCGCTCGATGGGCATGGGCGCCATGCTCGGCACGCGCGCCTGGGACCGCCAGCACCGCGTGCGCCTGCACCTGGGGCCGCTCACGCTCGATCAGTACCGCATGTTCCTGCCGATCGGCAATGCAAGGCCCGTGCTGCAGCGCTGGATGCAGCAGCTGCTGGGCGACGAGCTGGAGTGGGACGCCGAACTCGTGCTCGAAAAGGCGCAGGTGCCGCCCACGCGCCTCGGCGATGCGAAGGGCAACGGACCGCGCCTGGGCTGGGTCTCGTGGCTCGGGCAGCGCACACGCTCGCGCGATGCGGCGGACGTGCGCATCGGCAGCCAGCCTTTCAATCAACCCATCTTCATTCGTTCAGAAGAGATACGGAGTCCCTCATGAGTGAAATCAGCCGCACCGCCCTTTTCGGCAAGCTCAATTCGCTGGCCTACAAGGCCATCGAGGGCGCCACCGTGTTCTGCAAGATGCGGGGCAATCCGTACGTGGAGCTGGAGCACTGGTTCGCCCAGCTGCTGCAGGCGCAGGACTCCGACCTGCACCGCGTGATCCAGCACTACGGGCTCGACGTGTCGGTCATCGCGAAAGACATGACCGCCGCGCTCGACCGCCTGCCGCGCGGCGCCACCGCGATCAGCGACTTTTCGCCGCACATCGAGAACGCCATCGAGCGCGCCTGGACCTACGCCACGCTGCAGTTCGGCGAGGCGCAGGTGCGCACCGGCTACATCCTGATTGGCATGCTCAAGACGCAGAGCCTGCGCAATCCGCTGTTCGGCTTTTCGAAGCAGTTCGAGAAGGTGAAGGTCGAGGACCTGGCCGACAACTTCGCCAAGATCTGCGACGCCTCGCCCGAGGCGCAGATGCGCGCGCAGGACGGCACCGGCATGGGCAGCGGCGCACCGGGCGAAGACTCGGGCGCGATGGCGCCGGCCGCGATGGGCAAGGGCGATGCGCTGAAGAAGTTCGCGGTCGACCTCACGGAGAAGGCCAAGAAGGGCGAGATGGACCCGATCACCGGCCGCGACGAGGAGATCCGCCAGATCGTCGACATCCTCATGCGCCGCCGCCAGAACAACCCGCTGCTCACGGGCGAGGCCGGCGTCGGCAAGACGGCCGTGGTCGAAGGCTTCGCGCAGCGCCTCGCGCGCGGCGACGTGCCGCCGCAGCTGAAGGACGTGAAGCTGCTCACGCTCGACATCGGCCTGCTGCAGGCCGGCGCCAGCATGAAGGGCGAGTTCGAGCAGCGGCTGCGCCAGGTGATCGACGAGGTGCAGAGCTCGCCCACGCCCATCATCCTGTTCATCGACGAGATCCACACGCTGGTGGGCGCGGGCGGCGCGGCCGGCACCGGCGACGCGGCCAATCTGCTGAAGCCGGCGCTCGCGCGCGGCAACCTGCGCACCATCGGCGCCACGACGTGGGCCGAGTACAAGAAGTACATCGAGAAAGACCCGGCGCTCACCCGCCGTTTCCAGGTCGTGCAGGTGCCCGAGCCCGACGAGACCAAGGCGATCCTGATGCTGCGTGGCGTGGCCAGCGTGCTCGAGAAGCACCACCGCGTGCAGCTTCTCGACGAGGCCATCGAGGCGGCGGTGAAGCTGAGCCACCGCTACATTCCCGCGCGCCAGCTGCCGGACAAGGCGGTGAGCCTGCTCGACACAGCCTGCGCGCGCGTGGCCGTGTCGCAGCACGCGACGCCGCCCGAGGTGGAAGACTGCATGCGCCGCATCGAGGGGCTCACGGTCGAGCAGGAAATCATCG
Source organism: Variovorax sp. Root411 (assembly GCF_001425205.1). Lineage (GTDB taxonomy): Bacteria > Pseudomonadota > Gammaproteobacteria > Burkholderiales > Burkholderiaceae_C > Variovorax. Next base: position 39,000 of record NZ_LMDW01000012.1, on the reverse strand, counting down.
GGCGCGAGGAGGCCATCGGCATCGATGTGACCAAGCGCGCGGCGCAGGTGTCTGCGCTGCTCGACGAATCGAAGACGCAGCTCGAAGGGCTCGATGCGCGGTGGAAGGAAGAGAAGGGGCTGGTCGACCGGTTGCTCGAGTTACGGGCGAAGTTGCGGGCGGGAAACAAGCCGGTGGACTCCGCATCGCTCCCTCTCCCTCCGGGGGAGGGCAGGGGTGGGGGCAGCGGCGCATCAAGGGCCAGCAGTGATGTCCACGCCGTCGTGCCCCCACCCCAACCCTCCCCCAGCGGGGGAGGGAGCGAAGACAGGGCGGGGCTGTTGGAAGAACTGCACACGCTGCAGGCCAAGATCCATGCGGTGCAGGGCGAGTCACCGCTGATCCTGCCTTCGGTCGACGAACAGGCCGTGGCCTCGGTCGTCGCCGACTGGACCGGCATTCCCGTCGGCCGCATGGTCAAGAACGAAGTCGAAGCGGTGCTCAAGCTCGCCGACACGCTCAACCAGCGCGTCATCGGCCAGAAGCACGGCCTGGAAATGATCGCGCGGCGCATCCAGACCTCGCGCGCGCGGCTCGACAACCCGCAGAAGCCCATCGGCGTGTTCATGCTCTGCGGCACTTCGGGCGTCGGCAAGACCGAGACCGCGCTCGCGCTGGCCGAGGCGCTGTACGGCGGCGAGCAGAACATCATCACCATCAACATGAGCGAGTTCCAGGAGGCGCACACGGTCTCCACCCTCAAGGGCGCGCCGCCGGGCTACGTGGGTTACGGCGAGGGCGGCATCCTGACCGAGGCGGTGCGCCGCCGGCCCTACAGCGTGGTGCTGCTCGACGAAGTGGAGAAGGCGCATCCCGACGTGCACGAGATCTTCTTCCAGGTGTTCGACAAGGGATGGATGGAAGACGGCGAGGGCCGCATGATCGACTTCAAGAACACGATCATCCTGCTGACCACCAACGCCGGCAGCGAACTCGTGATGAGCATGTGCCGCGACCCCGAGCTGCTGCCCGATTCCAACGCATTGGCCGACGCGCTGAAGGCACCACTGATGAAGGTGTTCCCGCCCGCGCTGCTGGGCCGCATCGTCACCATTCCCTACTACCCGCTGTCGCCCGAGATGATGAAGAAGATCGTGCGGCTGCAGCTCGGCCGCATCAAGAAGCGCGTGGAGACCAACCACGGCGTGCCCTTCGAGTACAGCGAGGCGGTGGTCGAGCAGGTGGTCGCGCGCTGCCAGGACCCGGAGTCGGGCGGGCGTGTGATCGATGCGATCTTGACGAACACCGTGCTGCCGACGATCTCGGTCGAGTACCTGCAGCGGCTGGCTTCCGGTGGAGAGATCCGCCGTGTGGCACTCGACGTGAAGGATGCCGATTTCACCTATGCGTTCGACTGAAATGAAAGACCGCTCTTCAGTTTGCGTTGTGCGTTGGTCGGGGTTTGATCCCGCCGACGCGGTGACCTTTTTCGCGAATGTCCCCCGCTTCGCTCCTCCTTTATTTCGCGAAAAAGGCCCCCGCATCGCCGTGATCGTTCAGAGCACTTGTCGATCGGCCGCGGACCAGCAGCGTGCCCTCGTGCGCAGGGCACCGGGTGCTCCCCGCAGCGAAATAAAGGAGGAGCGAAGCGGGGGACATTCGCGCAGGGGAGTACCCGGTGGCCTGTGCACGCGCCCCGAACAAAGCACTCCAAACAAAAGCGCCCCAAACCAGAACACCTAAAAGCCTGAGAAGAAAAATGGCCGACCACGAGTTCCGCATAGAAAGCGATTCACCCGCCAAGGACGACCTGATGTTCTGGCGCATCGCCGGCCACGAGGCGCTGGCGCGTCCGTCGGCCTACGAGCTCACCGTGATCTCGACGAACAGGGCCATCGACGCCAAGGACATCCTGGGCCATGCCTTCGACGTCGTCATCGAATTCAAGGACGCCGATGGTGGAACGCACGAACGCCACTGCCAGGGCCATGCGATGCGTTTCGTGCGCGCGGGCCACGTGGGACGGCACTGCGAGTACCGCATCACCCTGCGTTCGTGGTTCTGGCTGCTTACCAAGCGCGCCAATTCACGCATCCTGCAGGAAAAGAAAGTGCTCGAAGTGCTCGACGCGGTGTTCGAGGACAGCCCCATCAGGCGCTTCAAGAAAACCAAGGCCGACAACGTCGTCGGTACGCACAACCCGCGCCGCTACTGCGTGCAGCACCAGGAAAGCGACTACAGCTTTCTCTCGCGCCTGCTGGAGGACGAGGGCATCTACTACTGGTTCGACGCGCACGACGCGCCCGGCACCATGCATCTGTCGGACGCCAGCGACATGGCGCACGACAAGCTGCCCGCCGCCGACACGCTGCGCCACATGGCCACCAACGCCGCCGAGGCGCGCTTCAACGAAATCTCGCGCTGGGTCAGCGGGCGCCAGTTCGACACCGGCAAGCACGCCTCGCGCGACAGCGACTTCAAGGCCATCAAGAAGAAGCTGGGTTCGGACATCGACGCCTCGGCTCCGCACGAACTGGCGGGCCTGGAAATCTTCGAATTTCCCGGCGGCTACTTCACAGGCGACGACGCCGAGAACCGCGCCAAGCTGCGCGGCGACGAACTCAACGCGCGCCGGGATCGCCATTGGGCACTCACCCCCTGGCCCGACGCTACCGCTGGCCGGGGCTTCAAGTTCGAGGGTGATCCCGACGGCACGCGCAATGGCGAATACATCATCGCGGCCTGTACCTTCGTCGCCAGCCACAGGGGCTACGAAGGCGTCAGCGCGGGCGCGGTGGCACAGCCGGTGCGCAGCGCGTTGGCCGAGGTGCTGCGCGACGACGCCGTCAACGCCGACACGCTCCAGGTGCTGGAGGAACTGATCGCCGGCACGCCCGCGCTCCATGCCGCGCAGACCGGCAGCAGCGCCTTCCTGCTCACCGTGATCCCGGCGGACCGGTTGTTCCGCACGCCGCGCCTCACGCCGCGTGTCACCATGCCGGGCCCGCAGATTGCCACCGTGGTCGGCCCCAAGGGCGACGAGCTGCATGTGGACGATCACGGCCGCGTGAAGGTGCACTTTCCGTGGGACCGCTACGACGAGAGCAACGAGAAGTCGACTTGCTGGGTGCGCGTGTCGCAGCCCTGGGCTGGCAAGGGATGGGGCGGCTACTTCGCGCCGCGCATCGGCCAGGAGGTGATCGTCGACTTCCTCAACGGCGACCCCGACCGCCCGGTGATCGTGGGGCGGGTCTACAACGACGACCAGCCGATTCCGTACAAGTCGCCCACGCAGAGCGGCTTCAGGACGCGCTCCACGCCGGGCGGCGGCGTGAACAACTACAACGAGATCATGTTCGAGGACAAGAAGGGCAGCGAGGCCCTGAACATCCACGCCGAGAAGAACATGAGCACCGTGGTGGAGAACGACCAGAGCCTGACCGTCCAGCACGACCGGACCATCACCGTCGAGGGCAAGGAAAGCCACACGGTCCTCAAGACCCAGATGAACCACGTGGTGAAGGCGCAGACCAACAAGTTCGACGACAACACCTTCACCACCACGCTGGGCAACCAGACCATCGGCACCAAGGGCACGCAGAGCACGGTGGTCAACGGCGCGGTGTCGATGCACACCAATGCCACGTATGCGCTGACGAGCGTGGGCGCCTATTCGCAGACTTCGCAGTCGATCACGATCAACTCCGTGGCGGCGGTCAACCTGACATCGGGCGCCGGCGTCGCGATGGCTTCGGTCGGCGCGATGAAGATGACCACCAATGCCGACCGCACCGACGCATCGGCCGGAAGCCACAGCATCTTTTCCAATGCGATCAAGGCGGTGTCGAACTCCGACCTGAACCTGATCGCCGTGGGCAACATCAACGCCACGTCGGCCGGCTCCAACACCACGGTGCTCGGCCCCAACTCCAGCGGCTACATCGGCGTGAACAGCGAAGCCAACATGGGAATGGCGCGCTCGACCTTCATGGGGCTGTCCATCGACACCATGATGGGCTTGAGCATGGCCTCCTGCCTGGCCTTGCAGATGGAGACGGCGGCGGCCCTCAAGCTCGGCTTCGCGGGCGTGGACCTGAGCATCTCGCCGGTGGACGTGGAGCAGCGGGCCACGAAGGTCATCATGCCGGGCGGAGGTGCCGGCGGCGGCGCGGGCGGGGCGTTTGCCATGGGCGCGTCCATCGGAGCCGCGATCGGAGCGGTGGCCTACTCGGCCGTGTCCTCGGTGGTCGACATCAACGCGACCTACGAGCAGTACGAGAACGCCTCGAAGGCATTGAACGAGGCGGCGGCGCAGGCGCAAGCCCTCGGGCTCAGCAGCCTGTCGGCGCGGCTGTCGGCCGCCAAGTCCATCACCGATGCGCGGCGCGACCGAGCCTGGTACGACCCGGACAACATGAGGCTGCATTCGGACCCCGCCGATCGCGCCGCGGCGTTCACGACCGACGGGAACCCGCTGAGCGCGCCGGCCAACGCCGTGTCGGGCCCCGCGGCACCGCCCGGCAGCACCGTGCCGGCGCCGCCGATGCCGGTCTCGGCCCCCGCCGCGGCCGGCAACCAGGCGCTGCCCTCGGCGCCCGAATAGCGAGGTCGTCCCGAGATGCAGATACAGAAGCCGAACACCGCCGCGCTGAGCTTCAGGCCGATCGAGTACCGGTCGAAGGCCGGCCTGTGCCTGAGCACGATGCTGTTCGTTCCGATGTCGGCCACTGGCGGCCTGCTGCGCGAGCAGTCGATGTGGGACTGCGTGGCGAAGCACATGGCCGTACCGCTGCTCGACGAAGGCGTCGCGAAGCTGACGCCCGAGTTCCTGGTTGTCGGCCGCGTCCATGCCGCCGACCCGCAGGCACGGGGCGCCGTGGCGCGCGCGCGGCTTGGCAATGCAGTCAAGTCGGTGCTGGCGTTTTCACCGCGCCACTGGGACGACGACCGCGTCGTGCAGTCCGAGGTCTACAAGCCGGTGGCGCTGGACTGGGCCCATGCCTATGGCGGGCCCGGCTTTGCCGACAACATGCAGGGCATGGGGGCGGCTGCAGTAGACGGCGTGCATGCGCTGCCCCTGCTCGAATTGCCGGACTCGCGCGTCGGTGCACCCGGCGACGTGGTGCGGCCCGCGGGTTTCGGCTCACTGGATGTGATGCACCCGCAGCGCGCCGCGCTGCGCGGCACTTACGACGACAGCTACCTGAAGACGCACGCACCGGGCTTTCCACCCGATGTCGACTGGCGCCACTTCAACATGGCACCGCGCGACCAGTGGCTCGACGCGCCCCTGCGTGGCGACGAAGCATTCGCGCTGGAGAACATGCACCCCGCCAAGCCTTTGCTGCAGGGCAACCTGCCGGGCCTGAAGGTGCGGGTGTTCGCCAACTACAGGCTGCCGTCGGAGCAGGTCGCTTCGGGCGCCGAGGTGCACAAGCTCAAGGAAGTGCCGATGCGCCTGACCACCGTGTGGTTCTTCCCTGCGGCCGAGCGCATGGTGCTGGTCTGGCACGGCCTGGCCGAAGTGGCCGAGCACGACGGCACCGACATCGCGCACCTGATGAGCGCCGTCGAGCGCCTGGGCGAGCCGCGCGGCGACGCTCACTACGCCGACGTGCTCGCGAAGCGGCTGGACCCGGTGCATGGCGGTATCGAAAGCCTGAGCGATTCCGATCTGCTGCCCGACGGCATCGACACCACCGACCCCGACTTCGAGCAGGCCAGCGCCGTCTTCAAGATGGACGGCCTGCAGGGCGATGCGCAGTTCCGGCGCGCCGAGATCGACGTGGCCCTGGCGCGCGAGAAGCTGATTGCCGGTGGCAAGGACCCCGACGCCATGGGCCTGAAGATGCCGGTGCGCGAAAAGCCGCCGGGCATGGGTGAACTGCCTGCGTACATCAAGGCGAAACAGAAAGAAGCCGACCAGCAGCACTGGGCTGCGGTGGACGACATGGTCACCCAGCTCGAGAAGGTCTTGCGCTTCGAGGACGAGCACAAGGTGAAGCTGGCCGACCTTGTGCATCGCGGGCCGCCGCTCTACACCGCTGACAGGCATCTCGCCGAACTCAAGGCGTCGGGAGGCAGGCTGCCGATGCCCGAAGCACAACTGCTGGCGAAGCTGCGGCAGAAGGAAGGCACCGAGCGCCTGGGCTATCTGCAGTCGGCCCACATGCAGCCGCCGGCGCATCCGTTGCAAGGCAAGGAAGGGGCGGGGCGCAGGCAGGAGGCGCAATGGCTGGCGGAGCACGGGCACCGCACGTTGCCGTGCATGGACCTCACGGGCGTCGACCTCTCCGGGCTGGACCTCAGTGGTTTTGATTTTTCCGGCGCGTGGCTGGAAAGCACCGACCTGCGCGGCGCCAACATCTCGGGCTGCAATTTCACGGGTGCCGTGCTGGCCCATGCCGACATGCAGGGCTGCGTTGCCGTGGCATCGGATTTCACCGGCGCGAACCTGGGCCGCGCCAGGCTGGCCGGCGCGGTGTTCGACCGGTCCAACCTGGGCGGCGCGATGCTGATGCACACCGCGCTGGCGCAGACACAAATGCGCCACGCCAGCCTGGCCGGTGCGAACCTGCTCGAAACCACCTGGGGCCCCGCCGATTGGGGCTGCGCGCAACTGGCCGGCGGCATTTTCTACAAGCTGGACCTGCAAGGTCTCGACCTGCGCGAAGCAGACCTGAGCGGCGCCAGCTTCATCGAGTGCGATGCGCGCGGGGTGGATTTTTCGGGTGCCACGCTGCAGTCCGCCTCCTTCGTCACCTGCCGGCTGCAAGGCGCGCGCATGGTCGGCGCGCAGGCCAAGGGCGCGGTGTTCGCGAAAGGCACTGTCCTTGACGGGCTGGACGCCAGCGGCGCGGACTTGACCGGCGCCAATCTGGGAGAGTGCAGCGCAGTCGGACTGCGCGCACCCCGGGGCAAGCTCGATGCCGCGAACCTGGGCATGGCCGACCTGCAAGGCGCCGACCTGCGCCTGGCTTCCGCCAAGGGCACGCTCTTTCGCAAGGCGCGGTGCGCCCAGGCACGCATGGCGGGCACCGATTGCCAAGACGCGATCTTTTCGCATGCCGACCTGATCGGCGCGGACTTTCGCAAAGCCAATCTGTTCGCCGCCGATCTCACCCGCGCGGCCCTGAGCGGCGACACGCAGTTCGACGGCGCGCTGCTCACGCGCTCGCGCACCTGGCCGCGCCTGACGCCCGAGCAACAGGCGCTCGCCGCGGCCCGCAGCGCTGCCCGAGGCGGTGCGCCATGAGGGTGAGCGCCGAACTCCTCTCGCTGGGCGCAGGCTTGGGCGAAACCTTCGAGGCGCAGGACTTCAGCGGCGGCCACTATGCCAAGGCTTTCCTGGGCGGTGGCATCTTCACGCGCTGCAACTGGGGCGGTGCCGACCTGCGCGAAGCCGATGCGCGAGAAGCCGTGTTCGACCAGTGCGACCTGGGCGGCGCCCTCTTTGCCGGCGTCAACCTGCGTCATGCGGTGTTCAATCGCTGCAAGCTGGACCATGCGGACTTTCGTGGCGCCAATCTGCATGCCACCACCTTCAACGAGTGCGACCTGACCCACGCGCAGTTCGGCGATGCATGGATGGGCATGGCCAAGCTGCATGCCTGCGTGCTCGACCATGCCGGCATGCAGCGCGTGCAGTTCGATGCCACCCTGCTGTCGAAATGCCGGCTGATCGATGTCAACGCCGACCAGTCGCGCTGGACGCACACGGTGGTGAGCGAATGCGACCTCGATCAGATGACCTGGATGGGCGCGCCGATGACCCGGGTTGTCTTCTCCAATGTGAGCCTGCGCAACAAGCACTTCGGAGGCGGTAACTACGCGTCCTGCCAGTTCTCGCGCGCCGACCTGAGCGGCAGCAGTTTTGCCGGTGCCCATCTCGCGCAGTGCAACTTCCAGGGCAGCACCCTGGACGGCTGCGACTTCAGCGAAGTGGATGCGCCGCATGCCGTTTTCTGCGAGGTCGCGGGCGAATCGGTGCGGTTCGGGAAAGCCCGGCTGCATCAGGCGCTGTTCACGCAGGCCGCGCTGCCGGGCGCCAACTTCGCCGCAGCCCATTTGCACCAATGCCATTTCGCGCAGGCCAGGCTGCCGCGCGCGTTGTTCGTGCAGGCCGATTGCACCTATGTCGACTTCAAGCACGCCGACCTGCAAGGCGCAGACCTGCGCGACGCGAAGCTGTTTCGCACCGCCTTCCATGGTGCGCTGCTGCAAGACGCGCAGATCACGGACCGCACCCAGGCGCTGGGCACCGACGCCGATCTGGCGCGCGCCGAGCAGTGGGCGCCTGCCTGACCGATCGCATCGATCGAATGCCATTCACACCGAGGCCATCATGAGCACCACCTTTTCCACCCGCCGTGCGGCCTCCGCGCCGCACAAGCCGCCCTCCACGCAAGCCGGTTGGCACCGGGCCTCGGTGCACGAGGTTTCCGCTCAAGCCGTTTCGCTGCGCGTCGGCGACCGGGTGGTCCAGGCACGCCAGGCCTTCAGCTGCCTGGTCGCACTGCAAACGGGCGATGGCGTCGCTGCCCTGGTTGACGACCAGCAGCAATGGTGGGTGATGGCCGTGCTGGAACGCAGCGGTGCGCAGGACATGCAGTTGCAAAGCCAGGGCTCGCTCGAATTGAATGCTGAACGGGTCGGCGTCAACGCACGGGACACCCTGTCGCTGGCCGCGCCACAGGTGCGCCTGAGTTGCGAGCAGGCCGATGCGATGGGTGAGCGCCTCAACCTCGTGGGCAGCGCGGTCAAGGCCATCGGCGCCACGCTCTCCACGCTGTTCGATCGCGTGCAGCACCACAGCCAGCAGCACATGCGCAGCACCGAAGGGCTGGACCGCACACAGGCCGGGCACATGGAGCTGCAGGCCAGGCAACTGCTGCAGATCCACAGCGAACATGCCCTGATCGACGGCGAGAAGCTGGTCAAGGCGCGCGGCGCGCAGATCCACCTGGGCTAGGAGCACCCCATGTTCGCCAACACCCAGATGATGGGCACCGACATGGGCTTTCCCGACGTGTGCCTCACCCCCACGCCGGCGGGCCCGGTGCCCATTCCGTACCCCAACATCGCGATGGGGCCGATGGCCATTCCAAACTGCCCCACCATTCTTTTCATGTGCACGCCGGCGCACAACATGGGCACCACCATCCCGATGACCAATGGCGACAACGCGGGCGTGAACATGGGCGTGGCTTCGGGCTCGGTCATGGGGCCTTCGCGCCATCTGACCGGTGCGTTCACGGTGCTGCTCAACGGCATGCCCGCCACGCGCCTGACCAGCGTATCGCTGCAGAACAGCACCAACTGCCCGGGCGTGCGCGTGGTGCCCAGCCAGACGCTGGTGCTGCTGCTGGCGCCCTAGAGGAAACGGAAAGAGCGAAACCGCGCCACCGTACCGGCGCAAGGGGAGAAAGGCCACCAATGGCTGATCATGAGTTCCGCATCGAGAGCGACTCGCCCGTGAAGGACGAGCTGATGTTCTGGCGCATCGTGGGTCACGAGGCACTGGCACGCCCGTCGACGTATGAACTCACCGTGCTTTCGGAGAACAAGGCCATCGACGCCAAGGACATCCTCGGGCGCGCCTTCGACATCGTCATCGGCTTCGAGGATTTCGACGGCGCCAGGCATGAGCGGCACTGCCAGGGCCACGCGGTGCGCTTCGTGCGCGCGGGCCATGCAGGCCGGTACCACGAATACCGCTTCACGCTGCGCTCGTGGTTCTGGCTGCTCACCAAGCGCAGCAACTCGCGCATCCTGCAGGAAAAGCCCGTGCTCGACGTGCTCGACGCGGTGTTCGAGGACAGTCCGATCAAGCGCTTCAAGAAGACCCGCACCGACAACGTGGTGGGTACCCACAAGCCGCGCCGCTACTGCGTGCAGCACCAGGAGAGCGACTACCAGTTCCTGTCGCGGCTCTTGGAAGATGAGGGCATCTACTACTGGTTCGACGCGCATGACGCGCCCGGCACCATGCACATGTCGGACGCCAGCGACATGGCGCACGACAAGCTGCCCGCAGCCGGCACCCTGCGCTACGTTTCGAGCGACGCGGCCGAGGCGCGCTTCAACGAAGTCTCGCGCTGGGTCAGCGAGCGGCAATTCGACACCGGCAAGTACGCCTCCGCCGACAGCGATTTCAAGGCCATCAAGAAGAAGCTCGAAGCGGACGGCGGCACGCCCGACAAGCACGAACTGGCCGAGTTCGAGGCCTTCGAGTTCGCGGGCGGCTACTTCACCGGCGGCGATGCCGACGACAAGGGCAAGCTGCGTGGCGAGGAGATAGGCGCGCGCCGCCAGCGCCACTGGGCGCTCACGCCCTGGCCCGACGTGGCCGCGGGCCGCAGCTTCAAGTTCGAGAACGACCCCGACGGCACGCGCGACAGCGACTACGTGATCGCTGCCTGCACCTTCGTCGCGAGCCACCCGGGCTACGAAGGCGCCGACATCGAAGCGCCGCGCAGCACCGTGACCGGGCTGCTGCACGAAGCGCTGGCCGACGATGCCGTGCTGGCCGACACGCTGGGCGCTTTCGATGCCGTGGTCTCGCGCATGCCGGCGCTGATGAATGCGAGCCAGCCGGGTGCCTGCGCCTTCCTGCTGACCGTGTTTCCGGTCGACATGCCGTTCCGCCCGCCACGGCTCACGCCGCGCGTGGTGATGCCTGGGCCGCAATCGGCCATCGTCGTGGGCCCGTCGGGCGAGGAGATCCACGCCGACGACTTCGGCCGCGTGAAGGTGCACTTCCACTGGGACCGTTACGACAAGAGCAACGAGAAGTCGACCTGCTGGGTGCGCGTGTCGCAACCGTGGGCCGGCAAGGGCTGGGGCGGGTACTTCTGCCCGCGCATCGGCCAGGAGGTGATCGTCGATTTTTTGAACGGCGACCCCGACCGCCCCCTGATCGTGGGCCGCGTCTACAACGACGATCAGCCGATTCCTTTCGGTTCGCACACCCAAAGCGGTTTTCGCACGCGCTCCACGCCCAAGGGCAGCGCAGCCAACTGCAACGAGTTCCGCTTCGAGGACAAGAAGGGCGCGGAGCAGGTGTACCTGCATGCCGAGAAGAACCAGGACATCGAGGTCGAGAACGATGAGTCGCACTGGGTCGGCCACGACCGCGTCAAGACCATCGACCACGACGAGACCACGCACGTGAAGCACGACCGCACCGAGACGGTCGACAACAACGAAACGATCACGGTGCACGGGCAGCGCACGGAAACGGTGGACAAGAACGAGACCATCACGATCCACCAGAACCGCACGGAGACGGTGGATCTGAACGAGACGATTTCCATCGGCCAGAACCGCGCGATCACGGTCGGCGCGAGCGAGACGGCCACGGTGGCGCTGCAGCGCACGCACACGGTGGGGATCAACGAGACGATCACCGTCGGGGCGGCGCAGGAGATCACGGTGGGGGCGATGCAGGCCATCACCGTGGGGGCGAGCCAGACCGTCACGGTCGGCGCGAACCAGTCGAGCACGATCGGAGCGAACCGGTCGGTGGATGTGGGGGCCAACCTGTCGACCAACGTGGGCGCGGACGAGTCGCGCACCGTGGGCGCGGGGCGGACCGCCAGCGTGGCCAAGGACGATTCGCTGTCCGTGGGCAAGAACCTCGTCATCAGTGCGGGCGACTCCGTCTCCATCACCACCGGCAGCGCCAGCATCACGATGAAGAAGGATGGAACCATCGTGATCAAGGGCAAAGACATCACGATCGACGCCTCCGGAAAGATCAACCAGAAGGCGGGCGGGAACATCCTCATGAAGGGTTCGAAGATCCTTCAGAACTGAGCGTGGCCGAAGACATTCAAGGAGAGAACCCATGAGCGGCAGGGACCTGATCGAGGAAGAGCTGGGGGTTGGAACGAGCGAGCCTGCGTCCATCGCGCTCTGGAGGCCGGTGGCAACCGGAGAGCTGATCGCCATCGCGGACGAGGGGCAGACACCGCTCGTCGTGTTCGGAGGGCAGCCCGGCACGGCCGCGGTGCGCGCGCGCAGTGTGGTGGATCTGCATGGTGCGCACATCGGCCGGCAGGTGGTGCTGATGTTCGAAGACGCCGATCCAGCGCGTCCAATCGTGATGGGGGTGCTGCGCGGCGCGCAAGGTTGGCCGTTGCCGGATGCGCCGGCGCAGGTGGAGGTCGATGCCGATGGCGAGCGCATGCTGGTGAGTGCGAAGGACGAACTGGTCCTGCGCTGCGGCAAGGCCAGCATCACGCTCACACGGGCTGGCAAGGTACTGATTCAGGGCAGCTATGTGTCGAGTCGCTCGACGGGGGTGAACCGGGTCAAGGGCGGTTCCGTGCAGTTGAACTGAGCGTGGAGGTCGGGTACGTGGAACTCCTCAATGCCACCCGCATGGTCGCGGGCTTCAACCTGGGCGTCGAGCCGAGCGGGCGCGAACTGCTCGTCGTGGTCGCCAAGGGCACTTTCCGCATCCCGCCGCCCGATGCACCGGACAGCATCGCGCTGCACGAAACGCAGTTGCCGCTGGTGATGGCCGACACTTTCACCGGCGCCCCGGGGCTGTCGGCACCGGTCTACGAAGTGGACTTCGCGCCGCGCAAGCCGCGCTGCGACATCCTGCTGCTGGGCAGCGCGTACGCGCCGCACGGCCGGCCCGCGACGCGCGTCGAGGTGGGCTTGCGGGTCGGCAACTGGAGCAAGACTTTCGCGGTGATGGGGCCGAGGCAGTGGGAGTGCGGGCTGGCCGGCGTGGGGGCCACGCCGCCGGGTGTGTTCGTGCAGCAGCCGATTTCGTATGACGTGGCCTTCGGTGGCTCCGACCTGCTGCATGAGGACCCGGCCCAGCACGCCGCCTTCATGGCCAATCCGGTCGGCCGCGGCTTCCACAGACACATGCGGGTGGAGTGGATCGAGGGGCGGCCGCTGCCGGCCACGGAGGAGATCGATCAGGCCGTGCGCGCGCCCGATGGCAATTACCGACCCATGGCCCTCGGGCCCGTCGGGCGCGGATGGGATCCGCGCCATCGTTTCGCAGGCACCTACGACGACGCATGGCGGGAGAAGCACTTTCCCTTCCTGCCGCCCGATTTCGACGAGCAGTATTTCCAGGCGGCGGCGCTCGACCAGCAGGTGCCGCTCGATCACTTCCGCAATGGTCCTGTCGAGGTGCTCCTGGCCAACCTGACACCCGAGGGGCTGACGCGCTTCACCATTCCTCATCTGGTGGCTCCGGTGCATGTGTTCACCCGCGACGGCGAACGCGAGGACCATACGGCCACGTTGGACACGGTGGTCGTCGAGCCCGACGAGGGGCGCTTCAGTTTGACCTGGCGCATGACGCGGCCGCTGAAGAAGGACATTTTCGAGATCGCGCAGGTCATGGTCGGCAAGAAGGGGCGCGAATGGTGGCAGCAGCGCGATGCCGCGCCGTTCCCCATTCCCGTCATCATGGTGCCGATGGAGCCGCATGACGAAGAGATGGACGAGGTCGCATGAGCATTTCGCCATCAGCCGTCGCCATCCGGTGCACGGGCCTTGTCACCAGCGTGGGACTGAACGCGGCTGCATCTTGTGCGGCGATTCGCGCCAAGGTCACCAACCCGAGCGAGACGCGCTTCATCGATTCGGAGGGGGAGCGGATCATGGCTCACGCCGTGCAGCTGGAAAAGCCATGGCGCGGGCGAGCCAAGCTCGTCCGCATGGCCGCGCTGGCGGCGCAGGAATGCCTGGCTGGAGTGGCGCGCGAGCGATGGGGCGAGATTCCCTTGCTGCTGTGCGTGGCCGAGCATGAGAGGCCGGGGCGCCTGCAAGGACTGGACGATCTCCTCTTCGACGAACTGCAGGATCTGTTGGGAGCCCGTTTTTCGGGCGATTCGCTCGTGGTCGCGCACGGCCGCGTGAGCGCGCTGGTGGCGCTGGCTCAGGCGCAGCGGCTGATCGGCGGCGAGGGCGTGCCATTGGTGCTCGTGGTCGCCGTCGACAGCTTGCTCGAGTGGCCGACGCTCGGGGTCTACGAGCGCGGCAATCGCCTGCTGACGGCCGAGAACTCGAATGGCTTCATTCCCGGCGAAGGCGCGGGCGCGCTGCTGCTCGAGACTCCTGGCGGCGAGGGCGGTCTGCTGTGCGCCGGCGTCGGCTTCGGCGTCGAGAAAGCGCACATCGACACCGAGGAACCGCTGCGCGGCGATGGCCTGAGCGCGGCCATCGAGGCAGGATTGGCTCAGGCCGGTTGCGCCATGCACGACGTCGATTACCGCATTACAGATCTTTCGGGCGAGCAGTACTACTTCAAGGAGGCGACGCTCGCGCTTGCGCGCACGTTGCGCCAGCGCAAGGAGAGCTTCGACATCTGGCACCCAGCGGAATGCATTGGCGAAGCAGGGGCGCTGGCTGGAGTCGCCGTGCTCGCGGTGGCGGATGCCGCGTGCCGTCGCGGGTATGCGCCCGGGCCGTCGGTGCTGGTGCACATGGCGAACGACGCGGGGCAGCGGGCTTGCGCCGTGATGCGGTTCGAAGAGGCCGTGGCATGAGGAACGGGCGATGAGCAACAAGGTCTTTGCCAACGCCATGGAGATCTCGTGCAAGGCTGCGAGCGGAAAGACGATGTGTGCCTTTCCCGACGTCTGTTTCACTCCGCCGCAGACGCCCGCTACGCCGCCGGGGGTGCCGCTTCCGTATCCGAACACCGGCTTCTCGTCGGACACGACCGACGGATCGACCAGCGTCGAGATCTCGGGCCAGCAGGTGATGCTCAAGAACAAGAGCTACTTCAAGAGAAGCAGCGGCGACGAAGCTGGCTGCGCGCCCAAGAAGGGTCTGGTCACAAGCACCAACATGGGAAAGATCTATTTCTCGCGCTGGTCGATGGACGTGCTGGTGGAAGGCGAGAACGTGGTGCGCCACCTCGACATCACCACGCACAACCACAGCTCGTATCCGGGCAACGAGTCGATTCCCTGGCCGCACCTGGAATCGATGGCACCCGGCGCGGCCAAGGCGGCGTGCGACAAGGAAGTCAAGCGCGAGAAGGCTGCCTGCAAGGATTTCAAGAAGCAGGGCACGAAGAACGTGTGCGCTTCCGCCGGCATGAACATCGGCATCAAGAAGCAGCGCGGGCGCGGTGCCGACTGGAACAAGATGTCGCTCGATGCCATCAAGGGCAAGGAGGCGGCCGACAAGTGCCTGCGCGCGCGCAAGTGCCGGCTCGCGCCCTACAACGCGCAGAAGGACGGCGTGCAGGGCTGCTGCCCGAGCCAGACGCCAGACCACGTGATTCCGAAGAGTTCCTTCTACACGGGCTCGGTTTCCAAGGGAAAGAAGCTGCCGGGCTGGAAGAAGTACAAGATGAGCGCCGCACCCTGCATGTGCGCCGAGGGGCCGAGCAACACCGAAGGCAGCCACGGCCTGCGCCATGCCGCCCATAAGTTCATGGGCAAGAAGGTGGGGGCCGGCACGACGCAGTCCTTCGCCAAGGAACTCAACCTGTGCGTGAAGAGCGCGCAGAAGGTGTTCAAGTCGTCCAACTGCAGCAACAAGTGCCTGAAGGCGCAGTTGAACGAAGGGCACAAGGACATGTGCTCGAAGGATCTGAAGGACGCCGAGGTGAAGCATTCGCCCTCGGGGTCGGACGTCGCAAGCGAAGCGAAGCTGAATCCGCTCAAAGCGCTGGGTCCGCCGCTTCCCTGATTCAACGGAGATCGAACGATGGCGAAACCACAGACGTTGCAGATGGCCAAGGACAATCTGTTCAGCCGCGCGGCGGCACGCACGGCGGAACTTGTCTACGTGGCGATGCAGGACAAGAAGCTGCGAAAGAAAGAGGTGCCGCACACCCGCATTGGCGGCATCTACAAGGGGGCAGTCGGCGGTGCCGGTGATGTGCAGTGGCGTGCCGCGGGCATGTGCTTCGTGAGGAAACCGAGCGAAAGGCTCGTTGTCGTCTCAGGCGACGGCCAGGTCTTCACCTACGTGGGTGGACAGGATGGCAGCGAAAAAATCCGCGATGCCTTCGACCTGCGCGCCTGCGCGGCCATCGACGGATACGCCTACGCCTGCGGCATGAACCGCGAGGTGTTCAGGCGCGGGGGCGAAGGGAAATGGACAGCCATGCATGCACCGCCTGCTGAAGGCGACGACGAGGTCGCCGGCTTCGAAGCCATCGACGGCTTCGGCGCTGGCGACATCTATGCCGTGGGCTGGGAAGGCGAGGTGTGGCACTGGCTGGGCAGTGCCTGGATGCAGGGGCCGAGCCCGGTCAATGTGGTGCTCAGCGGCGTGTGCTGTGCGGGCGATGGGAAGGTCTACGCCTGTGGCCAGTCGGGCACGCTGTTGCGCGGCCGGGAGCAGGACTGGGAAGTGCTCGAGACCGAGGGGCTGATCGATGACTTCTGGGATCTGCGCTGGTTCATGGGCCGCCTGTACGTGGCGAGCATGAGTGCGTTGTACGAGTTGCGGGGCGATGTGCTGGTGCCGGTCGATTTCGGCCGCGACGCTCCCGACAGCTGCTACAGGCTCACCGATGCGGAGGGCGTGCTGTGGTCGGTCGGGCAGCAGAACATCTGTTCCTTCGACGGCGCCGCGTGGCGCCGCTGGGAATGAGCACAAGGCCATGAACGCCGTCGTGGCGAACACCGTCGACGTGGCCTTGAACAGGCCCGTGCAGGCTGTCGTCGCGCAGCATGTGGAAGAGAGCGCCGTGCTCTTCCATGTGCGGACGCGGGTGGTCGATGCACCGCATGTCAGGCTGCACCACCTGCGTCGCCTCGACGACCGGATGGCCGCGCACCTCGACGGGTTGGCCGTGGCGGGCGCGTACGGCGCACACCTGTGCGCGAAGGCGCTGGCCACGCCCGGCCCCGGAGAGCTCTTCGCGGCCACCGCGCTGGCACTCAGCACGCACGACGAGTCCTGCCTCGACAAGGTCCTAGCATTGGCGGAAGCCTTGCCTGAGTGCCGGCCCGGCGTGCTGGCGGCCTTTGCCTGGGTCCCCGCGCCGTCGCTGCGTGGAATCGTGGGCGAGTTGCTGGCCTCATCGGTGGCGTTCCGGCGCATGGTCGGCATCCTGGCGTGCGGCGCGCACCGCGTCGATCCGGGCGCGGCGCTGGCGGTGGCGCTGGGTGACCCCGATCCATTGTTGCGGACGCAGGCCCTGCGCACCGCCGGCGAGTGCGGCAGGCTGGAACTGCGGAACGCCTGCGTGCATGCCCTGGCCGACGAGGACACCGGTTGCCGCTTCCAGGCTGCGCGCGCGGCGGTCCTGCTCGGAGACCGGCATGCGGCGATCCGTGTGCTGCACCAGGAAGCGCAGGCCGGCCGCTCGCATCGAGTGCACGCTATCGGGCTGCTGCTTAGGCTCACTTCGCCGGAGCAGGCGGTGCCGATCCTGAAGTCGCTGCTCGAGACGGATGAGGATGTCCGTGCGCTGATCCGCAGCCTTGGCGTGAGCGGTGATCCGCAGTGGGTGCCGTGGCTGATCGACCGGATGGAAGATCCGGCGCTGTCGCGCCTGGCCGGCGAGTCCTTCACTCTGATCAGCGGCCTTGATCTCGCGGTCCACGACCTGGAGCGCAGACCGGCCGAGGGCATCGAGACAGGTCCGGTGGACGACCCCGCGGATGGTGATGTCGCCCTGGATGACGACGACGGCCTGCCCTGGCCCGATGCAGGAAAGGTCGCCGAGACATGGGCCATCCGCGCGCAGAGCTTCCCGGCGGGCGTTCGCCATTTCATGGGGGCGCCACTGTCATGGGACCACGCCATGCGGGTGCGCGGGGAAGGCTGCCAGCGTCAACGTCGTGCGGCGTCGGAATACCTGTGCCTGCTGCGGCCTGGCACGATGCTTTTTCCGACCAGCGCGCCGGCGTGGCGCCAGCAGCGCTGGCTCGGCGAGCCGGGGGCCTGAGTACCGTGCGCGCGATGTACATCCTTGCTGCGTTGGCTGTCGGGTTCGCAGCCGCGGCTGCCGCGCGATGGCTGCGAAGCGTGCCGCGCCGGGCCGATCCCGCCATTCGCACCTGGCTGTTCATCGCCCTCGTCTTCACAGCCATCGCCGCCTTGCTGCAACGGCATACCTCTTAAGGCGAGATTGCCAACATGCCCCACGGAATGAATACTCCTTGCGAGGTTGTTCGGGCGTATTCAGGCACAGAGCCTTCGGGGGCCGATTCATGATCCATATCGCTGTCATCACCCAGCAAGGCGCTCCGGCGGGGCAGTCCATCGCCGCGGACTTCGGACCCAATGGCGGCACCATCGGCCGCGCCGACACCAACACGCTGGTGCTCGTCGACCCCGACCGCACGGTCTCGCGCGTGCACGCGCAGGTGCTGTGCCGCGACGGGCAGTACTTTCTGATCGACCGCGGCAGCAATCCGATGCAGTGCAACGGCGTGTCGCTGGGCTCGGGCAAGGAAGTCGCGCTGGCCGATGGCGCGCGGCTGGTGGTCGGCAGCTTCGAGCTCGCGGTGCGCGTGATGGCCGCCGCCGCGCCGCCATCGCTGGCCATCCCGAACACAGTGCTGGGTGGGTCTCCCGCAGCAGCAGCTGCCGCACCGTCGAGCGACGATCCCTTCGCCGACCTGCTCGCGGGCCTCGCGCCGCCGCCTGCACCGGCTGCATCTGCGCCTGCCTCCGCTCCCGCCGCGGCGCCGGCCGATTCGCTGCTGTTGTTCCCCGACCCGATGGAAAGCGGCTCGCGCAATGCGCAGGCCGCGCAGATCGATCCCTTCGCGAACCTGCTCGGCCCCACGCCGTCGTCTGCGCCCGCGGCCGGCCTCGGCGCGCTCGACGATTTCTCCGACCTCGGCGCGCCGCCCGCGCACGGCCGGGCCGCGGGCATCGACGAGCTGTTCGGCGGCATGGGCGGCGGTGGCGGCATCGGTGGCGATCCGCTCGCGCTGTCGCCGCTGGCCGATCCGCTGCTGCAGCCCAACACCGCGTCCAATGCCGATCCGCTGGCGGCCCTGCAGCAAGCGGCGCCTCCCACGCCCACGCCGCGCTCCGACCATCTTCCGATCGACCAGTTCGGCTTCACGCCGCCGAAGGCCATCACGCCGCCACCGCCGCCGCCGCCCGTGCAATCCGTGACGCAGTTCGATGACGAGACCGGCCAGCCGATCCGCATCAGCGGGCCCGAGGGAGCTGCCAAGCCGTTCGAGCCGCCTGCGCCCGCAGTCCACGTTGCACCGCCGCCGCCGGCTCCGCGCCCCTCCGTGCCGCCGGCCGCGCGCACCGCCACCGACGACGAGCTGCTCGCCGCCTTCCTGCGCGGCCTCGCCAGTGCGCACCAGCCGCCCGAGATGCTCACGCCCGGCCTGATGGAGCGCATCGGCGCGATGCTGCGCAGTGCCACCGAAGGCACGCTGCAGCTGCTGCTCACGCGCCAGGAGTTCAAGCGCGAGGTGCGCGCCGAGGTCACGATGATTGCGTCGCAGGCCAACAATCCGCTGAAGTTCTCGCCCACGGTCGAGGTGGCGCTGGCCCATCTGCTGGGCCCCGGCGTGCGCGGCTTCATGCCGCCCGAGGCCGCGATGCGCGATGCCTACAACGATCTGCGTGCGCACCAGTTCGGCGTGATGGTGGGCATGCGCGCGGCGCTGGCCCATGTCATCGCGCGCTTCGAGCCGGCGGAGCTGGAGAAGAAGATCAGCGCGAAGTCGGCGCTCGACGCGCTCTTCAGCGCCAACCGCAAGGCCAAGCTCTGGGACCAGTTCGTGTCGCTCTACGGCGGCATCGCGAGCGAGGCGGAGGACGACTTCCACAGCCTCTTCGGCAAGGCCTTCCTCGAAGCCTACGAAGAGCAGATGGCGCGCCTCAAGTCCGAGGCCTGACGACAACCACAACTGCATCACCCGCGAGGCACCCGCTTGGAAATCGAAATCGTCACGCTCTCCCGCCAGGGCGGCCGCAACTACAACGAAGACGTCCACGGCCACTGGCACGACGAGCGCTATGTCGCCTGCCTGGTGGCCGACGGCGCGGGCGGGCATGGCGGGGGCGACGTGGCTGCGGCCACCGCGCGCAGCAGCGTGCTGGGCGGCTTCTCGGCCACGCCGGGGCTCGACGAGCCCACGCTGCGCCGGCTGGTGGAGCAGGCCAACATCGACGTGGTGGCGCGGCAGGCCGAGGGCGGCAAGCTCGCGGGTATGCGCTCGACCATCGTGTTCGCGGCCATCGACCTCGAGGACCATGCACTGGCCTGGGTGCACAGCGGCGACAGCCGGGCCTACCTGTTCCGCGGCGGTGCCATCGTGGCGCGCACCACCGACCACAGCCTGGTGCAGCAGATGGTGGCCGGCGGCATGCTCGACGAGGAGGGCGCGCGGCTGCATCCGCAACGCAACATGCTGCTGTCGGCGTTGGGCTCGATCGAGGAGGCGCCCGACATCGCCGTGTCCGACCGCATGCGCCTGCTGCCAGGCGACGTGCTGCTGTTGTGCAGCGACGGCGTGTGGGAGCCGTTGGGCGACGAGCGCCTGATCGACACGCTGCATGCCTCGCGCACGCCCAGCCAGTGGACCGAGCTGATCGACGCACAGGTGAAGGCCAACGCCAAGCCGGGATACGACAACTACACGGCGCTCACGCTGTGGGTGATCGAGGATGAAGGCGATGATGCGACGCGGCTGTTGCCCGAGAGCGTTGCGTCGGCCGACTGACTTCTGAATTGCCTCGAACAAAAGGCAAGGGCCTGAAGCGCCGTCCATCGGACGATCGCTCCAGGCCCTTGTCTGTTGCCGAGGGGCCGTGGCTGAAACTCAGATGCCGCCCGTGACCGGCACCCTCGCGGGTGCGCCGCCGTAGGCGTACTTGCTGGCCGTCTTCTTGACCCGCTTCAATGCGCTGCGCAGCAACAGCGGCATGTCTTCCCGGTTGGGCAGGTTGGTGTAGTTGTCGATCCCCTGCTCCTTGCAGAAGTTGGCGCAGCCGTTGTTGAGCAGGTCGAGCGCGTAGCGCGACTGGCTGATCGTGCTGGACGTGCCGGGGTCCCGGAACGGGTCGAAGATGCCGTCCGCCAGGACCTTGCGCCCGCCCGCAACCATCTGCTGCTGGAAGTGCGTGATGTGCTTTTGCGTGGTCGGTCCGTAGTAGCCGTCCACCGCGATCACTTCGGTCTGGCCGGGCGGCGGGTCGAAGTCGTGGTTGAAGCCCATCAGCTCGTAGTAGAAGATCTTGAACAGCGCCTGCACCAGCATCACGTCTTCACGCGTGTTGGAGCCGATCCGGCCGACCGACCAGTCGATGTTGTAGGTGGCGAGCAGCGCGCCGCTGTCGCCGATGATTGGGGTGCTGAATGCCATCGCATTGCTCCGGTGGAGGACACGCAAGGAAGCGGACCGGGCGCGGCAGCCGCGCCTGATTCCGCACTCGACGAATCCGCCGTCCGTCAGCGGGTTTCGGTGGTCGGCACGTTCCAGCCGAACTTCACTTCGCCAGCTCCGGCGCCCTTGTCGTCCTGGGCCTTGTAGGCGAACTCGATGTCCTTGAACGAGCACGAGACCTGTTCCTGCACATCGCCGCCCTGTGCGCCGCCAGGAGCGACGCTGGAGATGAAGACTTCCTTCAGCGTGACCTTCAGGTACTCCTGCTGGCCTTCGCCCGACTTGCGGCAGGTCATGACCATGTCCTTGAAGTGCTTGCCGCCCACGCAGTTCTTGGCCAGCACCGGAGAGGCCTTGTCGTAGCCGTGCACGAAGTGGAAGTCGCCAGGCGTGGCCTTGCCCTTGCCGGAGCCGCCGCCCGAGCCCGCGCCCGAGGCGTTGCTCACGTTCCACGACCACGACGAGATCTCGATCTCGTCCTTGTGGTCCTTGTGGGAAGACTCGCCCTTGACGCCGTCGAGCTTGATGTGAAAGTCAGATGACATGTTCCTACTCCTTGGGACCCGATTTGCGTTCGGGCGGTTGATGACTGGGTTGAAGACGAAGGCTGCCGGCGGTTTGAAAACACGACCGGTACGCGGCAGCTACAGAGAGAACGAAACGGAACCGGGAATTTCAAGAAAACCCGGGGGACTTTTCAGGTGCCTCCCTTGGCCGAAGGCAGCTTCGAGACCAGGCGCAGCGAGACCGTGAGGCCCTCGAGCTGGTAGTGCGGGCGCAGGAAGAACTTGGACGTGTAGTAGCCCGGGTTGCCTTCCACTTCCTCGACGATCACCTCGGCGGCGGCCAGCGGCTTCTGGGCCTTGGTGGTCTCCGACGAGTTGGCGGGGTCGCCGTCCACGTAATTCATGATCCACTTGTTGAGCCAGCGCTGCATGTCCTCGCGCTCCTTGAAGCTGCCCACCTTGTCGCGCACGATGCACTTGAGGTAGTGCGCGAAGCGATTGCAGGCAAAGAGGTAGGGCAGGCGCGCCGCCAGGTTGGCGTTGGCCGTGGCGTCGGGGTCGTCGTACTCGGCCGGCTTGTTGAGCGACTGGGCGCCGATGAAGGCCGCGAAGTCGGAGTTCTTGCGATGGATCATCGACAGCAGCCCGGCCTTCGACAGCTCGGCCTCGCGCCGGTCGCTGATGGCGATCTCGGTCGGGCACTTCTGATCCACGCCGCCGTCGTCGCTCGGGAAGGTGTGCAGCGGCAGGTTCTCCACCGCGCCGCCCGACTCGATGCCGCGGATGCGCGAACCCCAGCCGTAGAGCTTGTAAGAACGGTTGATGTTGGTCGCCATCGCATAGGCGGCATTGGCCCAGGCGTACTTGCTGTGGTCGGCGCCGGCCGTGTCTTCCTCGAAGTCGAACTCTTCCACCGGGTTGGTGTTGGCGCCGTAAGGAGTGCGCGCCAGGAAGCGCGGCATGCACATGCCGAGGTACTTGGAATCGTCCGACTCGCGCAGCGAGCGCCAGCCGGCGTACTCGGGCGTGAGGAAGATCTTGGTCAGGTCGCGCGGGTTCGCGAGTTCCTGCCACGACTCCATCTGCATCAGGTTGGGACTGGCGCCGGTGATGAAAGGCGCATGGGCCGAGGCCGCGATCTTGGCCATCTCGCCGAGCAGTTCCACGTCGGGCGGGCTCTGGTCGAAGTGATAGTCGCCCACCAGCGCGCCGAAGGGCTCGCCGCCGAACTGGCCGTACTCCTGTTCGTAGATCTTCTTGAACATCGGGCTCTGGTCCCAGGCCGCGCCCTTGAACTTCTTGAGGTTCTTGGCCAGCTCCTGCTTGGAGATGTCCATCACGCGGATCTTGAGGTTCTCGTCGGTCTCGGTGTTGTTCACCATGTAGTGCAGGCCGCGCCATGCACTCTCGAGCTTCTGGTAATCGGGGTGATGGATGATCCTGTTCACCTGGTCGGTGAGCTTGGCGTCGATCGCGGCGATCATGGCCTGGATCGACCGGGTCACGTCCTTGCCGATGATGGTGCTGTTGGCCAGCGCCTGCTGCGCCAGCGTGAGCACGGCGGCTTCGACGGCGCTCTTGGCTTCGTCGCTGCGCGGCTTGAATTCCTTCTGCAGCAGCGACGAAAAATCGCTGCCCGCATACGCGACATCTTTCAGCGCGCTCTGTTCGAGTGCTTCGGCCATGGTGGTTTACTCCTCGTTGCTCAAGTGGGGTTCAGGCGGCCGGCGTGGCGCCGTCCTCGGGCTTCTTGCTCGCGGCCAGCGTCTGCAGCAGGGCCGGGTCTTCGAGCACCTTGGCCAGCAGGTCCTCGGCACCGCCCTTGCCGTCCATGTAGGTGACGAGGTTCGACAGCTGCGTGCGCGCCTCGAGCAGCTTGTTGAGCGCACCGACCTTGCGCGCCACGGCGGCGGGCGAAAAGTCTTCCATGTTCTCGAAGGTGAGCTCCACCTTCAGATCGCCTTCGCCGGTGAGCGAGTTCTCCACCGCGAACGCCGCGCGCGGTTTCATGGCCTTCATGCGCGAGTCGAAGTTGTCGACGTCGATCTCCAGGAACTTGCGGTCGACCACCGGCGCGAGCGGGTCGGCGGGCTTGCCCGACAGGTCGGCCAGCACGCCCATCACGAAGGGCAACTGCACCTTCTTCTCGGCCCCGTAGAGTTCCACGTCATATTCGATCTGGACCCGGGGCGCCCGGTTGCGGGCGATGAATTTCTGACTGCTCTTGGCCATGGAGATGCTCCTTGCGGGTGTGAATGGGTGCGGTGTCGGGAAGGGCGGGCTTATTCGGACGGGCGGCGGCCCGTGACCGTTTCGATGGTGTCCATCGCGTTCGGCGCGAGGTTGGCCATGATCTCGAGAAAGCTCACGCCGATGAGCTTCTTGGCGCGCTCGATCAGCAGCGGCGCGGGGTTGCCGGGCTCGGCCTGCTCGAGGTAGCGGATCACGCGGTCGAGCATCTGCACCGCGTCCTGGCGGTTCTGGATCTCGCCGCGCATGGCGGCGGGACGGGCGGTTGTACTGGCCGCCTGCGATTCGCCGGCTTCGGCATTCGCACTCGCCGGCGCTTCGTCAGGCGCGCCAGCGGCGGCGCCGCACGCTTTCTTCAGCACGTGGGCAACGGTGCGAAGCGGGGCCAGGTCGATGGCGTCGGCGCGGCCGGTGCGATCGACCAGCAAGGCCCGCAGTTTCTCGAGGAGGACGGGCACGTCCATCGCGGTTTGAAGCGGTTCGGGCTGGGACGCGTGGATGGCCTCGAGGCCGCCCTTGACCTGCGAGGCCGAATAGGTGGCCTCGCCGCTGACGGCGCCCAGTGCGTTGTGGGCGACGGCGATGTCGCGCACGCGTATCGGCCCCACGCCGGGTGCCACGCCCACCTGTGCGTCGTACAGCTCGCGCAGCATCGTCTGGCTCTCGTCGCAGAAGGGCGCGAGCGCGTTCAGGCGCATCGTCGGGTCGTTGCCGTCGTCGGCATCCAGCTTTGGATGTATGCCTTCCCAGAAGGTGTCGAGCAGACCCGTCAGCAGTTGCAGCCCGGCAACGAAGCCGGGCACGCCTTGCAGGTGCGTCGATGCGCGCAGCAGCAGCACCGCGGCACGCACGTCCTTGCTGCGGCGCAGGATGCTCCCGGCCTGCTCGCCCACTTCGCGCCACTCGGGTTCGACCGCGGGGATGACGGTGTCGCCGAACTGCTGCTCGGGCTTGCCCTGCGCGGCCGCCACCAGCGCCATGAAGTCCGCGTCGTACTCGAGATCGTCGCCGCACGGCGAGGCCTCGCCGATGGGCGCGAGCAGTGTGGCTGCAAGTTCGTTGGTCAGCATGTTGCCTGTTGGAGTTCGCTGGTGATAATCAAAGATGCGTCTTGACCGGTCAATGCAACGAAGGGAATAGCATGCGCACGCTGGGTACATACCATTCGTCCTATGAAGGCTTCCTTGCCGCTGCAACGCGGCGCCGCATCGCGGTCCTTGGCCTTGCTGCAGCGGGTCTTTTCATCGCGGGCTGCGCAAGCAAGCCGGTCGTCACCACGGTGGCCGTCACGCTCACGGCGGGCGCCGACGCCAACCCCGATGCGCGCGGCCGCGCCTCGCCGCTCACCGTGCGCGTGTATGCACTGAAGTCGCCAGGTCCCTTCGAGGGCGCCGATTTCTTCTCGCTGTTCGAGAAGGACCAGGCCACGCTCGGCGCGGAGCTGGTGCAGCGCGAAGAAGTTCTGCTGCGGCCCGGCGAGACGAAGAAGCTCGACTTCAACCTGCCGCCCGATGCGAAGTCCATCGGCGTGATGGCGGCGTTCCGCGATCTCGACCGCGCGCGCTGGCGCGAAGTGCGGCCCGTCACCACCGGCAAGGCGCAGGCGCTCGACGTGAACTTCGGCGCCCGCGCGATCCGCGTCGACGCGAAGTAGGCGCAGCGCCGCATGGCCGCCGAGCCGCCAGAAGCGGTGGGCGGGCGACGGCAATGTGTTCAACGCGGAACGGTTTCGAGGAACACGAAGTCCGCGATCAGCCGCTCGCTGTTCTTGCTCGCCGCGAGCGCCTCGCGCAGTCGCAGCAGGTAGGCCGAGGCCAGCTCGAACGGCGGCCGGCCGGATGTTTCTCCAAAAGGCGCCGGCGACGACAGCACCGTGATCAGCACGCTGCCGAAGGGCGGGCTCACCAGCCAGCTCGATGGCACGTCGCGGCCCAGCTCCAGCGTCTCGCCGGCCGGCAGCCGCGTGGGCGCCTGTCCGGCGTTGAGGTGCATGACCGAGCCGTCGGCGGTGTAGTAGTCGACCCAGACGTAGCTGTCGTGGCGCGGCGCCACCACCTGCACGCGCACGGCGTCGCCCTCGCGCAGGTTGCCTTCGCGGGCCGAGGGTGCTTCCACGTCCAGCCCGTAAGCCTTCTCGCGGTTGCGCGCCTGGTAGGGCTTGAGGATGGCGAACACCTCGCAGTGGGGCCACACGCGCAGGCCGACGTCGAAGCGCGGTGCCTGCACGCCGGGTATCGCGCTCACTTCGCTCTCGACCCGCGGCAGGTCGCCGGGCACCGAGACGAAGCCGGTGACGTGCGTGCGGCCCTCGGGGTCGATGCCGGCCGTGAGGTCGGCGCAGGCGAAAGTCTGCAGGTGCTGCTCCACGCGCTGGGCCGGGCCGGTGGCCATGGCCGGCGGCCCGGTGGACCACAGCCACAGCAGGTAGAGCAGCGGCAGCATCAGCGCCAGCGCGGCACTGCTGCGCAACAGCGTGCGGTCGCGCCGGCGCGTGTCGCCGGGGCCGGGCGGGTCGGGCACGTCGCGGGGCTGCGGCGCGATGCGCTCCTGCACCGGACCGCCGGTCGACGGCGGGCGCAGTTGAAGTTGGCGGCCGTGCAGTTCCTTGAGCTTGCCGAGCTCGCCGTGATCGCCATCCTCGAAGTAATACTGGCCCTTGAAGCCGAGCACCAGCGCATGCCAGTACACCTCGCGCACGGGGTCGTCCTGTGGGGTCAGGGCAGACAGGTGATGGAAGAACTCGCTGTGTGCGTTGTTGGAGTTGAAGAGCTGCACCTGCAGCGGGGCTGCGCCAGCAGTGTTGGCGACAGCGGTTGCGCCGGGATGGCGCGCGAGGATCTCGTCGATCCAGGCCACCATTGCGAAGGCCGCCGATTCGATCTGTGGTGCGGGCGTGCCCGCGGCCTCGGCGGCGGCGCGCGCCGCGTCGAGCAGCTGGCGGGCCTGCTGCTGCGCCGCATCGTGCGGCAGCAAGGGCGCGCCGGCCGCAATCGATGCGTCCAGTGCGAGACCGAACGAGATGAAGTTGGAGAAGCAGTCGAGAAGGCGGGCCATGCGTGGGCTCGCTCAACCATGCGTTGCGAAGGATGCCTTGCGCCGGAGTCTGCTGCGATGGCACATGCCCATGTCCCCGGTTTCTTCGAACAGGCGTTCATTCTTTCAAACGGCTTGCGCCCGGCGCCATACCGCTTGGGGTCTATGCCGTTGGTGGGGCCGCCGGCCTTGCTGTGCGGGGCATTCGCCGGTATCTTCAGCGCCTGCAAGTCACTGCACGCTGGGACACGGGGAAAAGACATCATGAAAATCCTGATCGCCGACGACCACCGGCTCGTCATCGAGGCGGTCAAAGCCAAGTTGTCGGAGCTGGAGCCTCGCATCGAATTCGTTCTGGCGATGAGCGTCGACGAATTGCTTGCCGGAGCCACCGACGACCTCGACCTGGCCCTGATCGACCTCAACATGCCCGGCGCTGACGGCCAGGCCCACATCGACGAAGTCCGCCGCCGCCATCCGGCCGTGCCGGTGATCGTGCTGTCGGGCTACGAAGACCCGGCCATCATGCGCAGCGCGCTCGAACGCGGCGTGCTCGGCTTCATTCCCAAGGCCTACTCGCCCGAGGTCATGCTCTCGGCCGTGCGGCTGGTGCTGGCCGGCGGCGTGTATGTGCCGCCGATGATGCTGACGGCACTGCCGCCCGGCATCGTGGCCGGCGTGGCGCCGCAGGCCGGCGCCGAGGCGCTTGTGCGCAGCGGTGGCAATGGCGGCGCTGGCAGCCAGACGCTGGAGCACCTGCGCAACGTGCTGACGGAGCGGCAGGTCGAGGTGCTGCAGTTGCTGTCGCAGGGCAAGCCCAACAAGCTGATCGGGCGCAGCCTCGGCATCAGCGAGGGCACCGTGAAGATCCACCTTGCGGCGATCTTCCGTGCGCTGAACGTGCGCAACCGCACCGAGGCGGTGGTGGCAGCGCAGGCACTGACCGAAGCGCAGCAGGCCTGAGCCCGGAGGCGCATGGCGTTCAGCGCTTGGCGAACACGCCGTTCCATGCGAACACCGAGTTCGGCGCATTCACGCGCATCGGCGTGACGGCGGAGATCTGCGGGGTTTGTCTCTTCGTCGGCGGTTCGTGCTCGACGCGCACGCCCTTGGCGAGTTGCTCTTCGACCAGGCTCTGCAGCGTGACGGAGCCCAGGAACTCCATGACGTGGTGCTTGGCGGAGGCCCACAGCGCGTCGGTCGAGTAGCAGCCCATGCTGCCGGCGTCCTTCTTTTTCGGCGAGGCACCGGTGTCCGCCACGGGCTGGCCATCGACCGAGGCGAGGATGTCAGCGACGGTGATTTCGGACGCCCTGCGCGTCAGTGTGTAGCCGCCTCCGGGGCCGCGCGTTGCCTTGATCAGCGCATGCTGGCGCAGCTTGCTGAAGAGCAACTCCAGCGATGAACGGGCAATGTGTTGTCGCTGGCTGATCGACGCCAAAGGCACGGGGCCGTCCCGCTCGCGCATCGCGACATCGATCATGGCCGTCAAGGCGAAGCCGCCCTTCGTCGTGAGACGCATGGAGTGTTCCTCGGTAGTGAGTTTTGCAAACGATGGACGGTAGGTGTGCAAAAGACCGGGAAAAGTTTCCGACGCGCGGTGGCGGCATTTTTGAAACAATATGCAGAACGCCGTGGGCTCTCGCCGTTGAGAGGTGCGGCCGCTCCCGATTTCCTTGTTGCTCTCTGCCTTGAACTCTTTCCACATGGACCCAACCCACTTCGACGCAGCCATCGTCGACCTTGACGGCACCATGGTCGACACGCTCGGCGACTTCGCCGCGTCGCTGAACCGCATGCTCGAGGACCTCTCGCTGCCGCATGTGGCGCCTGCCGCCATCGAGGCGATGGTGGGCAAGGGCTCGGAGCACCTGATCCATTCCACGCTCGTGCATGTGATGGCGCCACCGGGAGCCGACGCTGCCGAGGCGAAGGCCCGTGCGCTGTTCGATCGCGCGTGGGAGCGCTATCAGCATCACTACCTTGCCATCAACGGACAGCACTCGGCTGTGTATGCCGGCGTGATCGAGGGGCTGAAGGCGCTGCGCGCGCGAGGCCTCAGGCTGGCCTGCCTGACCAACAAGCCGACGTCGTTCGCCAAGCCGCTGCTGGCCGTCAAGGGCCTCGACGGCTTCTTCGATCTGGTGTTCGGCGGCGATGCCTTCGAGCGCAAGAAGCCCGATCCGCTGCCGCTGCTGAAGACCTGCGAAGCACTGGGCACCACGCCCGCGCGCACGCTGATGATCGGCGACTCGAGCAACGACGCACGTGCCGCACGCGCCGCGGGCTGCCCCGTCGTGCTCGTGACCTACGGCTACAACCACGGCGAGCCGGTGCGCGGCGTCGATGCCGATGGCTTCGTCGATTCGCTGGCCGAACTCGCGCCGGCCACGATGCGATAGCGACGCGTCTTACTGCTTGCCGAGCAGTGCGTCCTTCAGCTTCCAGTCGGCCGGATTCGGCCCCAGCCAGATGCGCAGCAGCGCGTTGAAGAAGGCCTGCTCCTTGATTGGATCAGGCTGCGGCACGCCGCGTACGGTGATTACCGTGCCGGTGCCGGGCAGCCAATCGACGGTGAAGGTGTCGCCGGTCTTCAACTGCTTTTGGTCCGCGAACATCGTGCCCATGCGCAGCAGGCCCGGAATGAGGTTGACCATCTCGCTCTTGGGCGAGTTCTCTTCCACGCCCTTGATGAAGAGCTTGCCGAGTTCGTTCGCGTCGATGTCGCGCAGCATGGTGATGGCCACGCGCTTGGGGCCCGGCGCGGCCAGTGCTTCTTCGGTGGTCGATACCTTCCTGCCCACGTACAGGCCGGCCGTGTAGACCTTGAAGATGGCCTTGTAGCGAATGCCCGCGCCATTGAGCACCAAGGGGGTGCCGCGCAGATCCATCTGGTCTTCGAGCTTGACGCCGGCCACGTCGACCTGCGCGGCCAAGGCGCCGAGGGCTGCGGTGGCCAGGCAAGCGGCCAGGGCGAGGCGCGAGAAGAACGCGCCCGGAAGCGAAAGAGCGGTCAACGGGGACTCCTTGGATTTTTGCGAACGGTCGTGCGAATGTATCTTTTTGTTTTACGTTTCGCTCTCGGGGGGAACCCTCAAAACCCAGGTTCGCAGCATCCCCATGCACGCTTGCGCGTTTTCGTGGGCTAAACTCCGCGCCTCATATGTTCGTTCATCACATCATTCAAACAGGTGAAGGCAGCCGGGGAGCCTGGCCCTGGCGTCGCCATACTTCGCTGACTGTTTGATTGCACGGCGCACGCCGTGCGCCCGCGGTTCCGGATCGACACACACGACGACGCCGGGCCACCCGTGAATGACCTTGCCATCGGCCAAAGAAGCGCCGGCCGGCAACTGGAGAACGAATCCGTGATTACCGAACTTGAATTCAAGAGCCTCAGCGCCCAGGGCTACAACCGCATTCCGCTGATGGCCGAGGCCTTTGCCGACCTCGAAACGCCTCTGTCCCTGTACCTCAAGCTGGCCCATTCGCAAGGCGGCGGCAAGCACAGCTTTTTGCTCGAATCCGTGGTGGGCGGCGAGCGCTTCGGGCGCTACAGCTTCATCGGACTGCCGGCTCGCACGCTGTTGCGCGCCAGCGGCTTCGGCGCCGAGGCCGTCACCGAGGTGGTGACGGACGGCCAGGTCGTCGAGACCGCCAAGGGCAATCCGCTGGAGTTCGTGGCCGACTACCAGAAGCGCTTCAAGGTCGCGCTGCGG
The DNA here is from genome assembly GCF_001425205.1 of Variovorax sp. Root411. GTDB lineage: Bacteria > Pseudomonadota > Gammaproteobacteria > Burkholderiales > Burkholderiaceae_C > Variovorax. Next base: position 8,202 of record NZ_LMDW01000012.1, on the reverse strand, counting down.
CCCGGCCTGCCGCGCTTCTGCGGCGGCCTGGCCGGCTACTTCGGCTACGACACCGTGCGCCACATCGAGCGCAAGCTCGAGAACAGCTGCCCGCCCGACACGCTGGGCTGCCCCGACATCCTGCTGCTGCAGTGCGAGGAACTGGCGGTCATCGACAACCTCTCGGGCAAGCTCTACCTCATCGTCTATGCCGACCCCAAGCAGCCCGAGGCCTATGCCGCGGGCAAGCGCCGCCTGCGCGAGCTGAAGGACAAGCTCAAGTACTCGGTGAGCGCGCCCATCGTGAAGCCGACGCAGGCGCACCCGCCCGAGCGCAGCTTTGCCAAGGCCGACTACCTCGCGGCCGTGGAGCGCGCCAAGGAAATGATCGCCGCCGGCGACTTCATGCAGGTGCAGGTGGGCCAGCGCATCAGCAAGCGCTACACCGAGTCGCCGCTGTCGCTGTACCGCGCGCTGCGTTCGCTGAATCCGTCGCCCTACATGTACTACTACAACCTGGGCGACTTCCACGTGGTGGGCGCCTCGCCCGAGATCCTGGTGCGCCAGGAGAACACGGGCGACGGCGAGCAGAAGATCACCATCCGCCCGCTGGCCGGCACGCGACCGCGCGGCGCGTCGATCGAGCTCGACAAGGCGGCCGAGGTGGAGCTCATCAACGACCCGAAGGAGCGCGCCGAGCACGTGATGCTCATCGACCTCGCGCGCAACGACATCGGCCGCATCGCCAAGACCGGCACCGTCAAGGTGACGGAAGCCTTCGCGGTGGAGCGCTACAGCCACGTGATGCACATCGTGAGCAATGTCGAAGGCACGCTGAAGGACGGCATGACCGCCATCGACGTGCTCAAGGCCACGTTCCCGGCCGGCACGCTGACCGGCGCGCCCAAGGTGCATGCGATGGAGCTCATCGACCAGCTGGAGCCCACCAAGCGCGGCCTGTACGGCGGTGCTTGCGGCTACATCAGCTATGCGGGCGACATGGACGTGGCCATCGCCATCCGCACCGGCATCGTGAAGGACCAGATGCTGCACGTGCAGGCCGCGGCCGGCGTGGTGGCCGACTCGGTGCCCGAGCTGGAGTGGAAGGAAACAGAGGCCAAGGCGCGCGCATTGCTGCGTGCCGCCGAACTGGTCGAGGAAGGCCTGGAATGAGCAACGCACCCGATATCCAGAACGACTTTTCGCACGAGATCATCGGCGCGGCGGTCGAAGTGCAGCGCGTGCTCGGCACGGGGCTTGACGAGGGGGCCTACGCCGCTGCGTTGGCCATCGAACTCGCCGAGCGCGAGATCGGCTTCACGCGCGACGTGGCGCTGTCCGCCAGCTACAAGGGCCGCTCGCTCGGCGAGGTGTACCGCGCGGGCTTCGTGATCGAGCAGTCGGTCATCGTCGAGCTCAAGGCGGTCGACGTGCTGACCGACCTGCACCGCGCGCAGGTGCTCGCCGCGCTGCGTCTGTCGGGCCTCAAGCTGGGCCTTTTGATCAACTTCAACGTGTTCCCCGTCGTCAAGGGCGTGCACCGGATTGTGAGCAAGCCATGAAACTGCTGATGATCGACAACTACGATTCCTTCACCTACAACATCGTCCAGTACCTCGGCGAACTGGGTGCGGACGTGCAGGTGCACCGCAACGACGAGATCACGGTGGCGCAGATCGGCGAGCTGATCGCTGCGGGCGTCACGCGCCTCGTGGTGTCGCCGGGGCCGTGTTCGCCGGCGGAGGCGGGCGTATCTGTCGCGGCCATCGAGGCGTTCGCGGGCAAGCTGCCTATTCTTGGCGTGTGCCTCGGCCACCAGGCGATCGGCGCGGCCTTCGGCGGCAAGATCGTGCGCGCGCAGCAGCTCATGCACGGCAAGACCAGCGAGATCACGACCACGCAGGAAGGCGTGTTCGCGGGGTTGCCCCAGAGGTTCGTCGTCAACCGCTACCACTCGCTTTCCATCGAGCGCGAGAGCTGCCCCAAGGCCCTGGCTGTCACCGCCTGGACCGACGACGGCGAGATCATGGGCGTGCGGCACACCGGCTTCGCGCACGACGTGCGCATCGAAGGCGTGCAGTTTCACCCGGAGTCCATCCTGACCGAGCACGGCCACGCCATGCTCAAGAACTTCCTCGATTGATCCCGCCATGACAGACCGCTCTTCTCTTGTCGACCTGCGCAGCGACACCGTCACGCAGCCCACGCCCGCGATGCGCGAGGCCATGATGGCGGCGCCGCTCGGCGACGACGTCTTCGGCACCGATCCGAGCGTGAACGCGCTGCAGGAAAAGATCGCAGGCATGTTGGGCTTCGAGGCGGCGCTGTTCGTGCCCACAGGCACGCAGAGCAACCTGTGCGCGATCCTTTCGCACTGCGGCCGCGGCGACGAGTACATCGTCGGCCAGCAGGCGCACTGCTACCGCTGGGAAGGCGGCGGCGCCGCGGTGTTCGGCAGCGTGCAGCCGCAGCCGCTCGACCACGCGCCCGATGGCACGCTGCCGCTCGCGCAGATCGAGGCGGCCATCAAGCCCGACGACGCGCACTTCGCGCGCACGCGGCTGCTGGCGCTGGAGAACACGCTGGGCGGCAAGCTGCTGCCTTTCGAGTACGTGCAGGCCGCGACCGATCTGGCGAGAAGCAGGGGGCTGCAGCGGCATCTCGACGGCGCACGCCTCTTCAATGCGGCAACCGCGCAGGCGACATTGAACAATCGCAGCGACATCCGCGCGGAAGCCCGCCGCATCGCGCAATGTTTCGACAGCGTGTCGGTGTGCTTCAGCAAGGGTCTCGGCGCACCCATCGGCTCGGCGCTGGTGGGGTCGCGGGAGTTCATCGCGCGGGCGCACCGCATCCGCAAGATGGCGGGCGGCGGCATGCGGCAGGCGGGGCTTCTGGCGGCAGCGGCTTCGCATGCGCTCGATCATCATGTCGATCGTCTCGCCGACGACCACGCACTGGCGCAGCGCCTGGCGCAGGGGCTCGAAGGCATCGAAGGGCTGAAGGTCGAGGCGCCGCACACGAACATCGTATTCGTCGATCTCGCCGGCGCCGCGCAGGCGCGTTCTTCGGAACTGCTCGCGAGCCTCAACCAGCAGGGCGTCCTTGCGACAGAGCTCTACCGCCTGCGCTTCGTGACGCATCTCGATGTCGATGCCGCCGGCGTCGACCGGGCCATCGGCGCGATCCGCGCTTTCTTCGACAAGTCCTGAGTGCTGCGAGAACGCGATGCCTGATCTTCCCCATCTGCTCGCCTTCATCGCCGCCGGCTGGCTGCTGAACCTGACGCCGGGCCCCGACGTGCTGTACGTCGTGACCAACTCGCTGCGCTCGGGCGTGCGCGCCGGCATCGTGGCGGGGCTCGGCATCACGGCGGGCTGCTTCGTTCACATCTTCGCCGCTGCGGTCGGTGTCGGCACGCTGGTGGCGACGTCCGCCACGGCCTTCACCGTGCTCAAGTACATCGGCGCGGCATACCTGCTGTACCTCGGCGTGCGCATGCTTCTGTCGCGTGCGAAGCCGCCGGCCGACCTGGAAGCCGTGGCCGCCGTGAGCGAGGCGCGCAGCCTCAAGGCGATCTTCCTTGGCGGCTTCTGGACCAACGTGCTGAATCCCAAGGTTGCGCTTTTCTTCCTGGCCTTCGTGCCGCAGTTCATCGCGCCGGGCACCGAGAGCAAGGCATTGGCCTTCGTGTTGCTGGGCGTGCTGTTCAATCTCAATGCCATCCCCGTCAACGTCGGATGGGCCATGGCCGCGAGCTGGATGGCGCACCGCGACGCCGTGCAGAAAGGCATGCACTGGCTCGACCGCGTCGCCGGCGTGCTTTTCATCGGCTTCGGCCTCAAGCTCGCGTTCACCGACGCGCCTGCCGTTCGCGTCGGTTCCTGATTCATCCCGAGGAGACTTTTCATGATCACCCCCCAGGAAGCGCTGCAGCGCACCATCGAACACCGCGAAGTCTTCCACGACGAAATGCTGCACATCGTGCGCCTCATCATGAGCGGCGAGTGCTCGCCCGTGATGATGGCCGCGCTGATCACCGGCCTGCGCGTGAAGAAGGAAACCATCGGCGAAATCACCGCCGCCGCGCAGGTGATGCGCGAGGTGTCGACCAAGGTGCCCGTGACGGACACGACGCACCTCGTGGACATCGTCGGCACCGGCGGCGACGGCTCGCACACTTTCAACATCTCGACCTGCTCGATGTTCGTCGCGGCCGCCGCGGGTGCCAAGGTGAGCAAGCATGGCGGGCGCAGCGTATCGAGCAAGTCGGGCAGCGCCGACGTGCTGGAGTCGCTGGGCGTCGACATCAACCTGAAGCCCGAGCAGATCGCGCGTTCCATCGAGCAGGTGGGCATCGGCTTCATGTTTGCGCCGAACCACCATCCCGCGATGAAGAACGTCGCGCCGGTGCGCAAGGAACTCGGCATCAAGACGATCTTCAACATCCTCGGGCCGCTGACGAATCCGGCCGGTGCGCCGAACATCCTGATGGGCGTGTTCCACCCTGACCTCGTGGGCATCCAGGTGCGTGCGCTGCAACGGCTCGGCGCCGAGCACGCGCTGGTGGTCTACGGCCGCGACGGCATGGACGAAATTTCGCTCGGCGCGGCCACCATGGTGGGCGAACTGAAGGACGGCGAAATTCGCGAATACGAACTGCATCCGGAAGACTTCGGCTTCCAGATGTCGAGCAACCGTGCACTGCGCGTGGAGACGCCCGAGCAGTCGAAGGCGATGCTGTTGGGCGTGCTCGACAATCACGCCGGCCCCGCGCTCGACATCGTGCTGCTGAATGCCGGTGCGGCGCTGTATGCGGCGAACGTGGTCGATTCGGTGGCGGCGGGCATCGAGCGCTCGCGCGCCGCCATCGCGTCGGGCGCGGCGAAGGCCAAGCTGGCCGAGCTGGTCAAGGCCTCCGCGGCCGTCTGAGCCTCCAGAAAACGGAACCCCCAAGCTATGTCCGACATCCTCGACAAGATCGTTGCCGTCAAGCACCAGGAAGTGGCCGCGGCCCTGAAGCGCGCGCCGCTCGAAGCCGTTCGCTTCGACGCCGAGAGCCGCGTGCTGACGCGCGACTTCGAAGCCGCGCTGCGCGCCAAGATCGCCGCCGGCCATGCCGCCGTGATCGCCGAAGTCAAGAAGGCCAGCCCGAGCAAGGGCGTGCTGCGCGAAGACTTCATTCCCGCCGACATTGCGCAGAGCTACGCCGAAGGCGATGGAGAGATCAGTGCGGCCTGCCTTTCGGTGCTGACCGACAAGCAGTTCTTCCAGGGCGGCGTGGACTACCTCAAGCAGGCCCGCGCCTCGTGCGACCTGCCGGTGCTGCGCAAGGATTTCATCATCGACGCGTACCAGGTGTACGAATCGCGCGCGATGGGCGCGGATGCGATCCTGCTGATCGTCGCGTGCCTCGACGATGCGCAGATGAAGGACTACGAAGCCATCGCGCGCGGGCTGGGCATGGCGGTGCTGGTGGAGGTGCACGACGCCGCCGAACTCGACCGCGCGCTCAAGCTGAAGACCGCGCTGATCGGCGTCAACAACCGCAACCTGCGCAACTTCGAGGTGTCGATCCAGGCGACCATCGACCTGCTGCCCAGGTTGCCGGCGGATCGCCTGCCCGTCACCGAATCGGGCATTGCCACGCGTTCAGATGTCGCTGCGCTGCGCGCGGCCGGCGTCAATGCCTTCCTGGTCGGCGAGGCGTTCATGCGCGCCAAGGAGCCCGGCGAGGCCCTCGCTGCGTTGTTCACATGAGCCGGCCCGATCAGCTGTCGAGCAGCGATCCTGCCGACTGGCCGGTAGCGCCCGGCTGGCAGCCGCTGGTCGACGACTTTTTCGGCGGCGCCGTCGGGCAGAAGTTGCTGGGCTTCCTGCGCGAACGCCTCGATGCGGGAGCCGTGATCTTTCCGCCGCAGCCGCTGCGGGCGCTGGAACTCACGCCGCCCGACGAGGTGCGCGTGGTGATCCTGGGCCAGGACCCGTACCACGGACGCGGCCAGGCCGAGGGGCTGGCATTCTCCGTGGCGCCCGGCGTGGCGCTGCCGCCGTCGCTGCGCAACATCTTCAAGGAGCTTCAGCGCGACTTGGGTGCGCCGCAGCCGCCGTTTCCGAACCCGGGCGGCAGCCTGGTGAAGTGGGCGACGCACGGCGTGCTGTTGCTCAACACCTGCCTGACGGTCGAAGAAGCGCAGCCCGCCAGCCATTCCGGCCGGGGCTGGGAAGTGCTGACGGACGCCGTCATCCATCATGTTTCAGATGGCGCCAAACCTGTTGTTTTTATGCTCTGGGGCTCGCACGCACAGAGTAAACGGGCGTTGATCGATGTTGGGCGCCATAAGGTGCTGATGTCGAATCATCCGTCGCCTCTTTCGGCGCTGCGCCCGCCCGTGCCGTTCATTGGCTGCGGTCATTTCGGCGAAGCGCGCGCATGGCGGGAGGCGCAGCGGCCGGAGGGTTGAACTTCGGAGATAATCGTGGGCTCACGCCTCGGGCAGTTCTTCCGCATCTTCTTGATGCCGGGATTTCTGGGTAGTCACAAAACCGTGCTATATTTCGAGGTTCGCCGGAGAGGTGGCCGAGTGGTTAATGGCAGCAGACTGTAAATCTGCCCTCTTACGAGTACGCTGGTTCGAATCCAGCCCTCTCCACCAGCGATGAATTTGGTTTCTAGGAGCGATTGGATCTAGCGCTTTGGGTGCCTTGAAGTGCCCCTGATGCGGGAGTAGTTCAATGGTAGAACCCCAGCCTTCCAAGCTGATGACGCGGGTTCGATTCCCGTCTCCCGCTCCAGAGATCCGGTTCGGCGCAGGAATGCGATTTGGTTAGACAAAGCCCTTTTGGCTCAGTGGTAGAGCACTCCCTTGGTAAGGGAGAGGTCGCGGGTCCGATTCCCGCAAAGGGCACCAGTTTTTGGGGGTTGCAACGGCAGCTTTGCAACCCATCTGCATACGTTGAAAACGTTTTTTTCGGAGTCGAAAAATGGCAAAAGGTAAATTCACCCGCACCAAGCCGCACGTGAACGTGGGCACGATCGGTCACGTCGACCACGGCAAGACCACGCTGACGGCGGCGANGAAAAATGGCAAAAGGTAAATTCACCCGCACCAAGCCGCACGTGAACGTGGGCACGATCGGTCACGTCGACCACGGCAAGACCACGCTGACGGCGGCGATCGCCACGGTGCTGTCGGCCAAGTTCGGCGGCGAAGCCAAGGCCTACGACCAGATCGACGCTGCGCCCGAAGAAAAGGCCCGCGGCATCACGATCAACACCGCGCACGTCGAGTACGAAACGGCCAACCGCCACTACGCACACGTCGACTGCCCCGGCCACGCCGACTACGTGAAGAACATGATCACCGGCGCCGCCCAGATGGACGGCGCCATCCTGGTGTGCTCGGCCGCTGACGGCCCGATGCCCCAGACCCGTGAACACATCCTGCTGGCTCGCCAGGTGGGCGTGGGCTACATCATCGTGTTCCTGAACAAGTGCGACATGGTCGACGACAAGGAGCTGCTCGAGCTGGTCGAAATGGAAGTCCGCGAACTCCTCGACAAGTACGAATTCCCCGGCGACGACACCCCCATCATCCACGGCTCGGCCAAGCTCGCCCTCGAAGGCGACAAGGGCGAACTGGGCGARGGCGCCATCATGAAGCTGGCCGAAGCCCTGGACACCTACATCCCGACGCCCGAGCGCGCCGTGGACGGCACCTTCCTGATGCCCGTCGAAGACGTGTTTTCGATCTCGGGTCGCGGCACCGTCGTGACCGGCGCTGTCGAGCGCGGCGTGATCAAGGTCGGCGAAGAAATCGAGATCGTCGGCATCCGCCCGACCGTCAAGACCACCTGCACCGGCGTGGAAATGTTCCGCAAGCTGCTGGATCAGGGTCAGGCTGGCGACAACGTCGGCGTGCTGCTGCGCGGCACCAAGCGCGAAGAAGTCGAGCGCGGCCAAGTGCTGTGCAAGCCCGGCTCGATCAAGCCGCACGTGCACTTCACCGCCGAGGTGTATGTCCTGTCGAAGGACGAAGGCGGCCGTCACACGCCGTTCTTCAACAACTACCGTCCGCAGTTCTACTTCCGCACGACGGACGTGACCGGCGCGATCGAGCTGCCCGCGGACAAGGAAATGGTCATGCCCGGCGACAACGTCAGCATCACCGTGAAGCTGATCAACCCGATCGCGATGGAAGAAGGCCTGCGCTTCGCCATCCG
>NZ_LMDW01000011.1:11537-12020 GCF_001425205.1 Variovorax sp. Root411 | reverse complement strand
ATCAGCCTGCCGCAGGCCTACCAAGAGCCTCTGTCTTTGCGCGTGGTGATCTTCGGCGGCGAAGCACTCGACCCGCAGCGCCTGCGCGGGTGGATCGAGCACCACGGCGATGAAAGTCCGCAGCTGATCAACATGTACGGCATCACCGAGACCACGGTGCATGTGACCTATCGGCGGATCACGGCGGCGGACCTGAGCCAGCAGCGCAGCCCGGTCGGCCTTGCCATCCCCGACCTCGGACTGCGCGTGCTCGATGGGCAACTCAATCCGGTGCCGGTCGGCGTGGCCGGCGAGTTGCATGTCTCGGGCGCCGGCTTGGCGCGCGGCTATCTGAACCGCGAAGGCCTGACGGCCGAGCGCTTCATTGCGGCTGAAGGCGGCCAGCGCCTGTACCGCACGGGCGACCTGGTGAAGTGGAACCACGAAGGCCAGCTGGAGTACCTGGGCCGCATCGACCACCAGGTGAAGGTGCGGGGCTTCCGC
>NZ_LMDW01000011.1:0-11475 GCF_001425205.1 Variovorax sp. Root411 | reverse complement strand
ATCGCGAACGAGGGACCGACGGGCACGCGGCTCGTGGGCTACGTCTCGGGGCACGGCATCGACACGGCGCAACTTCGACAGAAGCTCGGCCAGAAGCTGACCGACTACATGGTGCCCGCCGCGCTGGTGGTGCTCGACACACTGCCGCTGAACACAAACGGCAAGGTGGATCGCAAGGCCCTGCCGGCACCGGAGTTCACGAGCGAGCGCGCCTACGAGGCGNCTGGTGGTGCTCGACACACTGCCGCTGAACACAAACGGCAAGGTGGATCGCAAGGCCCTGCCGGCACCGGAGTTCACGAGCGAGCGCGCCTACGAGGCGCCTGCGGGCGAGGTGGAAGAAAAGCTGGCCGTCATCTGGGCCGATGTGCTCGGCGTGGCGCGCGTGGGGCGCAACGACAACTTCTTCGAGCTTGGCGGCCATTCGCTGCTGGCGCTGAGGCTGCTGGAGCGCATGCGCGCCCAGGGCTGGTCGACGCAGGTGCGCACGCTGTTCCAGCAGCCCCAGCTCGGCGCATTCGCGCAGGCGCTGATGCTGGAGCCGGCGCGGCGGGAGCGGGTCGTTCCGCCCAACGGCATTCCGGCGGATTGCCGGGCGATCCAGCCGGAGATGCTGACGCTGGCGACCCTGGATGCACGGCAGATCGCGCGCATCGAGGCGGCGGTGCCAGGCGGGGCGGCCAACATCCAGGACATCTACCCGCTGGTGCCGATGCAGGAGGGGATGCTCTTCCACCACCAACTGCAGGCCGAGGGCGACGCATACATCACGCTGAACCGCCTGAGTTTCGAAAGCCGCGCAGGGCTCGAGCATTTCGTCGCCAGCTTCAACGAAGTGATCGCGCGCCACGACATCCTGCGAACGGCCGTGATGTGGGAAGACCTTCCCGAACCGATGCAGGTGGTGCATCGCGAGGCCGTGCTCGAACTCCAGTGGCTGGCCGATGCCGGGCCCGGCGGCGCGAGCGCTTCCGCGCGGCTCGATGCCCACGTCGACCCGGCGCGCTACCGCATCGACGTGCGCAAGGCACCGATGCTGAGGGCCATCGCGGCCCACGACGCTGACAACAGCCGCTGGCTCCTTCAGCTGGCGAACCATCACCTGGTGGTGGACCACACCACGCTGGAGCTGGTCGTCGAGGAAATCGCGCTGATCCAGCAAGGGCGCAACGCCGAGCTGCCGGCGCCCATACCGTTCCGTCACTTTGTCGGGCAGGCCAGGCTGGATGTGAGCCAGGCCGAGCACAAGGCATTCTTCAGCCAGATGCTCGCCGACGTGGAGGAGCCGACGGCGCCGTTCGGCCTGCTCGACGTGCAAGGCGATGGCACCCGGGTGCGGGAAGCCGCGCTCGCGCTGGATGCCCGGCTCGCATCGCAGGTCAGGGGCCAGGCGCAGAAATACGGCGTGAGCGCCGCGGCGCTGTTCCACATGGCCTGGGCACTGGTGCTGGGCAAGACCACGGGCAGGGACGACGTGGTGTTCGGCACCGTGCTGTTCGGCCGCATGCAGGGCGGTGCGAATGCAGACCGGGCACTGGGCATGTTCATCAACACGCTGCCCGTGCGCATCCGGCTGGGAACGCAAAGCGTGCAGGCGTGCGTGCGCCAGACGCACGCGGCGCTGAGCGAACTGATGCATCACGAGTACGCCAGCCTGTCGCTGGCGCAGCGCTGCAGCGCACTGCCGCAGCGGATGCCGCTGTTCACGGCGCTGCTGAACTACCGCTACGGCGCGCAGCAGGGCAAGGAGAAAGAAAAGGCCCCGCTGTGGGAAGGCATGGAAGTCCTGGGCAGCAGGGAGCGCACCAACTACCCGATCGAGATGTCGGTGGACGACCTGGGCGAGGGCTTCCAGCTGGCCGCGCAGATTCACGAGGCGGTGGATGCCGCTCGCGTGTGCGGCCTGATGATCGCCGCCGTCGAGGCCGTCGTGCGGGGCCTGTCGGGGCAGCCCGAGCGGCTGGCCTGCGAACTCGAGGTGATGTCCGGCGACGAACGGCGCCAGCTTGCCGCATGGGGCGAAAACTCCACGCGGTATGCGCAGGACGAGCCGGTGCATCGGCTGATCGAGTGGCAGGCGGCACTCAGCCCGGACGCGACGGCACTGGTCTTCGGCGATGAGGCGTTGAGCTATTCGGAACTCGGCGCGCGGGCCAATCGCCTGGCGCATTGCCTGATTGCCCTTGGCGTGAAGCCGGAGACGAAGGTGGGCATCGCGGTGGAGCGCTCCATCGAGATGGTGGTCGGGGTCCTGGCGATCCTGAAGGCCGGCGGCGCGTACGTGCCGCTCGACCCGGAGTACCCCGTGGACCGCCTCGCCTACATGGTGGCCGACAGTGGCATCGGATTGCTGCTCACGCAGAGCCACCTGAGGGCCCTGGTACCGGGTACCGAGGCGCTGCAGGTGCTGGCGCTGGACACGCTGGACACCGGCAGCCACTCCGATGCCGCCCCGCAGATCGCCCTCGGAGGCGAGAACCTGGCCTACGTCATCTACACCTCCGGCTCCACGGGAAAGCCCAAGGGCGTGATGGTGCGGCACCGGTCGCTCAGCCACTTCATGCTGAGCATGAAGGAGGCGCCGGGCATGACGCAGGACGACGTGCTGGTCGCGGTCACCTCCCTGTCGTTCGACATCGCCGCGCTGGAGCTGTACCTGCCGTTGCTCAGCGGCGCGCGCCTGGTGCTGGCGCCGAGAGACGTGGTGCGAAACGGAAGTGCGCTCGGCCAGCTGATGGACGCGTGCGGCGCCACCGTGCTCCAGTCCACGCCTGCGGGCTGGAGGCTCTTGCGGGCCGCCGGATGGAATGGCGGCCGTGGCGCGAGCTTCAAGGGCCTGTGCGGCGGCGAAGCGCTGCAGGAAGACCTTGCGCAAGACCTGCTGGCGCTCGGCGTCGAGCTCTGGAACATGTACGGTCCCACTGAAACGACGATCTGGTCGACGGCGCTCGAGGTTCGCGGCAAGCCTCGCATCGGCGGGCCGATCGCGGCCACGACGCTGCATGTGCTGGACGGCTTCCTCAACCCGTCGCCCGTGGGCGTGCCGGGCGAACTGTTCCTGGGCGGCATCGGCCTGGCGCGCGGCTATTTCCAGCGTGCGGGCCTGACGTCCGAGCGCTTCATCGCGGCGCAGGACGGCCAGCGGCTGTACCGCACGGGCGATCTGGTGAAGTGGAACCACGAAGGCCAGCTGGAGTACCTGGGCCGCATCGACCACCAGGTGAAGGTGCGGGGCTTCCGCATCGAATTGGGCGAAATCGAGACGCAGCTGCTGGCGCAGCCCGAGGTTCGCGAGGCAGTGGTGGTGGCGCGCGAAAGCGCGAGCGGTGCATCGCTGGTCGCCTACATCGCACTGCAGGTGGCGCAGGTGGCAGAGACGGCGACGCTGCGCGACCGCCTCGCCGTGGCACTGCCCGACTACATGGTCCCGGCCGCCATCGTCGTGCTCGACCGCCTGCCCTTGAACGGAAACGGCAAGATCGATCGCAAGGCGCTGCCGGAGGCGGAGTTCACGAGTAGCCGGGCGTACGAGGCACCCGAAGGGCCGGTGGAAGAGAAGTTGGCCGCGATCTGGGCCGAGGTGCTCGGTGTACCGCGCGTGGGGCGGCACGACAACTTCTTCGAGCTCGGCGGGCATTCCCTGCTGGCGGCACAGCTCGCGTCGAGGGCGCGCGTCGATGGCGGATTCGACCTGCCGCTGCGCAGGATATTCGAGCACCCGGTGCTTCGCGACCTCGCGAATGCCGCCCGGCAGGCGCGGCATGAGGCCTCGTCGTCCGCTCGCGTGCCGGTGCTGCAATCGGTCGAACGCGTGGCCGACATGAAGCTCTCGCCCGCGCAGCAGCGCCTGTGGCTGGTGGATCGGCTGTCGGACGCATCGGCCGGCAAACACGCGGCCTACAACATTGCGGCGGCGCTGCGCTTGTCGGGCGCGCTCGACGTCGACCTGGTGCGCGCCACGCTCGATGCTATCGTGCAGCGGCACGAAGTGCTGCGCACCTGGTTTCCCGAGAACGACGACGGCGATCCCGTGGCGCGCATCGCGCCAGGTAGCGACCTCGTCGTTGCGCTGACGGATCTTTCGCACCTGCCGGCCGAAATGCAGGCGAGGGCTATGCACGATGCGCTTGCCGCGCACGCGGCCACCGCGTTCGACCTGGCCACCCGCCCGGCCTTCGCGGCAGCCGTACTGCGCCTGCAGCCCGAGGAGCACGTGCTGCTGCTGTGCGTGCACCACATCGTGTTCGACGGGTGGTCCGAAGCCGTCTTCATCCAGGACTTCATGGCCCTTTATGCGGCGCTGAGGGAAGGGCGCGGCTCACCGCTTGCGCCGCTCGCGATCCAGTACGCCGACTACGCCGACTGGCATCACCGCAAGCTCGCGCAGAACCTTGCGCAAGACGCCGCGTTCTGGCGCGGCTACCTCGAGGCCGCCCCCGCCGTGTCCACGCTCAGGCCCGATCACGCCCGGCCTCCCGTGGCGTCGGTGGCGGGCGACACGGTCGGCATCGAGATCGGGCACGAGCTCGCGCAGGCGCTGCATGGCCTGGCGCGGGAGCAGAAGACCTCGCTGTACGTGCTGCTGCTGTCGGCCTTCCTGCTCGTGCTGCACCGGCAGGCCGCGTCGGACGACCTGGTGGTCGGCACCGACGTGGCCGGGCGCGATCATCCGGCGCTCGAAGAGCTGATCGGCTTCTTCGTCGGCGTCGTGCCGCTGCGTTCCCGGCTCGCACCCGCGTTGCCTTTCGTGCAGTGGCTCTCGAGGGTCAAGGAGAGCACGCTGTCGGCCTTCGAGCACCAGGACGTGCCCTTCGACCAGATCGTCGAACTGGTCGGCGCGCCCCGCAGCCGCCAGCACAGCCCGCTGGTGCAGGTGCTGTTCGTCATGCAGAACACCCCCGAAGGGCGCTTCGAGATCCCCGGCGTGGTCGTCGAGCCAATCCCGAGGGCCGGGACGACATCGAAGTTCGACCTCGCCGTGTTCGTGAGCGAGAACGAAAGCGGCCTGCGGGCCGAGTGGACCTTCGCCTCCGGCCTGTACCTGCGCGAGACCATCGAGCGCGCATCCGCGGCGTGGCGCGATCTCCTGCAGCAGGTCGTCGCGGCACCCGGCGGCGCGCTGGAGAGCTTCGTCATTCCATCCAACCCGGAAAAAAACACCATGCCGTCTACCTCGCCCGCGCTGGGCAAACTGCAGAAGCTCAAGAAATTCACCGCCAAGGATCGCGACGTCCAGGCTGCACCGCGCTCGCCCGTGCGCACCTCCTTCCTGTCGGACCAACGGGCTTTCCCGCTGGTCATCGAGGCCGCGAGCAGCGACATCGACGCGGTGGCATGGGCCCGGGAGCAGGCCGCGTACATCGAGGCCAGCCTCGGCAAGCACGGCGGCATCCTGCTGCGCAATTTCGGCCTGCGCACGCCGCAGGAATTCGAGGCCTTCGCGGAAGTGATCGAGCCCGAGCTCTACGGCGGCTACGGCGACCTTCCGAAGAAGGAGGGTGGACGCAACACCTACCGTTCGACGCCGTACCCCGAGCGCCAGATGATCCTGTATCACAACGAGAGCTCGCACCTCGACCGCTGGCCGCGCAAGCAGTGGTTCTTCTGCGAGCTGCCTTCTCCGGTGGGCGGCGCCACGCCCATCGTCGATTGCCGCGAGATGCTGCGCCTCCTGCCGGCCGGCATGGTGGCCGAGTTCGAGCGCAAGGAACTGATGTACGTGCGCACCTTCGTGCCGCGGTTCGACGTGAGCTGGAAGGACTTCTTCAAGACCGACAGCAAGGCCGAGGTCGAGGCGCGCCTCGCGCTGGCCGGCACCGCCTGGCGCTGGCTGGACGACGACACGCTGCAGACCCGCACGCGCTGCCCGGCGGTGATCACGCATCCCGTTACCGGCGAGCGCGTCTTCTTCAACCAGATCCAGCTGCACCATGCGAGCTGCCTGGAGGCGGACGTGCGCGATGACCTGCTGGCCTTGGCCGGCGGCCTCGAACACCTGCCGCGGCACGTGACCTACGGCGACGGCACGCCGATCGACGACGAGACCATGGCGGTCGTCGGCCGCGCTTATGAAGCGTGCGCCGTGCGCTTCGACTGGCGCCAGGGCGACGTGGTGATGCTTGACAACATGCTCGCGGCACACGCGCGGGACCCGTACGAGGGGCCGCGCAAGATCGTGGTCGCCATGGGAGCGATGTGCGACCGCGCCGCGCTTGCGCAGGCTCCCGGTGCCGCCCGGCAACCCGTTGCGCTCGAGGGTTGAAGCCATGGCTGCCATTCTCGAAACCACGAATTCCACGTTGCCGCTCAGTCCCGAGCAGCGTGCCGTCTGGGCGCAGCATGGGGAACGGGCCGCTGCCGGTGCGCCCAAGCTCGTGCTGCTGGCCGATCTGGACGGCGAGCTCGACGCGACGCGCCTGGAGGCCGCGGCGCAGTCGGTGGTGCAGAGCCACGTGGCTCTGCGCTCGGCCGTGTCGCAGGTTCCCGGTTTTCGGGGTCTCAGGCAACAGGCCCTGGATGCGGCGGCTGCGCTGCGTTGGCAAAGGATCGACCTTCGCGGCAATGCCGACTGTGAGAGCGCGCTCGCCGGCTGGATCGCCGCGTGCACGCAGGCGCCGCTGGATGTCGCGAGCGGCGCGCCGCTGCGCATCGGCATCGCGCGGCTCGGCGAAACGCGGCACAAGCTCGTGCTGGTTGCCAGCGTGTTCGCTGCGGACAAGGGCAGCCTGCACGGTTTGCTGGATCAGATTGCAACGGCTTACCTCACGGGGCAGGCCGTCGATGCGGACGAGGTCTTCCAGTACCCGCAGTTCGTCGAATGGCGTGAGGATCTCGACATTGGCGACGAGGCCGCCGAGGGGCGCGACTACTGGCAGGCCTACATCGACCGCGCCGACGTGCTGCAGGCACCGCGCCTGAACACCCGGATGGACGGGGTACGCGAGGTCGCGTCGCCGGCGCGTGCCAGCTTCTCTCTTCCTCTCAATGCGGCGCTTGCCGCCCGCACGCAGGAAGCGGCCGGGCAGCTCGGGTGCGGCACCGACCTGCTCCTGCAGGCCGTGTGGTGGCTGCTCGTGGCCCGGTTGACCGGCCACAGGCCTTTCGTCGCCGGCTGGCAGAACGATTGCCGGCACGACTACGAAGTGATGCGGGGAGCTGTGGGCGTCTTCGAGAAGATCCTGCCCGTGGTCGTGGACATCGCGCCCGACGAGCGTTTCTTCGACTGGATCGCACGCCTGGGTGACACGCTCGAGGCGCACACCGAGGCCCAGGAGTACTGGGCGATCGATGCGCCTCCGATCTCCGCGCACTTCGACGTGGGCTTCGGTTTCGACGAGATACCGGTGCGCTCGCACGGCGGCATGGCTTGGCGCGTGGACACCGCGCCCGGGCCGCTGCCTTGCTTCGAACTGGCCATGCAGGTCGGCCGGGCCGGGCAGGCACTCACGCTGTCGGTGCATGCGGATGCGTCGCGCTATTCGTCCCAGGCCGTCGAGCGGCTGCTGTGGCAGTACCAGACCTTGCTCGAGGATGCCGTGGCGCAGCCGCGCGCGCCGGTGGGCAGCCTCGCGCTGGTCGGTGCGCGCGAGCGCGAATTGCTCCTGCTGGCAGCGCGCGGTGCAGCGGCCGATTTCGGAACCCTCACGCTGGCCGGTCAGGTCGCTGGCTGGGCGCGGACGACGCCGGACGCGCCCGCGCTGGAGGCGGGCGACGTGCTCCTGAGCTATCGCGAATTCGATGCGCGAATCAACCGGATGGCGCACTGGCTGCAGGCCCGGGGCGCCACGGCCGGAACGCTGGTGGCGCTCAACCTTCCGCGATCCGCCGATCTGCTGGTGGCGATGCTGGCGAGCTGGCGCATCGGGGCGGGCTATCTGCCGCTGGACCCAGAGTGGCCCGCCGCGCGCCGCCAGACCGTGCTGGAAGACGCCGTGCCGTCGCTCGTGCTCCATGCCGCAGGTGTGCCTTCGGCCGGCGATACGCCGTGGCGGCAGGCATCGCTGGACGACATGAACCTCGACGGTGTTGCCGACAGCGCACCGGCACACCAACCCGCGATGCAGGATCTGGCTTACGTGCTCTACACCTCGGGTTCGACGGGAACGCCCAAGGGCGTGGTGATCGGGCAGGGTCAGTTGCTCAACTACGTGGCCGCGGTGTCGTCGGCCATGGACCTGGCTCGCTGCCGCCGCTGGGCGCTGACCAGTTCCGTCGTTGCGGACCTGGGCAACACCGCGCTCTTCAGCGCGTTCCACAACGGTGCCTGCCTCGTCGTGGCGGGAGCGGGCGACGTGAAGGATGCGCGCGCCTTCGCCGGTTTCATGCGCGAACGCCGTATCGATGCGCTCAAGATGGTGCCCTCCCACCTGGAGGCCCTGCTCGAGGACGAGGCACCGAAGTTGCCCGCCACGCTGGTGCTGGGTGGCGAGGCCGCACCGCGCTCGCTCATCGAGCGCATCGCCAGGCTTGCACCGGAGACCATCATCTACAACCACTACGGCCCCACGGAAACGACCGTGGGCGTGATGGTGCACCGCGTATCGGCGGGCGAGGCCGCATCCCCGGTGCTGCCGCTGTCGCGCGTGCTGGCGAACAACCGCGTCCATGTGCTGGACGAAGCCTTGCGCATGGTGCCGGGCGGCGCGCTGGGGGCGGTGTATGTCGGCGGGGCGCAGCTGTGCCGCGGCTATCTGAATCGGGAGGTGGAAGGCGCCTTTGTGGCCGATCCATTCGAGCCGGGGCAAAAGCTCTACCGCACCGGCGACCTGGCTTGCGTGCTGCCCGAAGGCGGCATCCGCCTGGCGGGGCGGGCCGACGACCAGATCAAGATCCGGGGCTTTCGTGTCGAGCCGGCCGAGGTGGAGGTGGTGTTGCTGTCGCAGTCCGGCGTGCGGCAGGCCGTGGTGCTGGCGGTGCCGGGTGGCGGAGGCGACGCCGAGCTCCAGGCCTTCGTCGTGGGCGACGAGGCGCTCGCGTCGGAGACCGGGCGCTCGGCTCTGACAGGACGGCTGGGCACGCTGCTGCCCGCGCACATGGTGCCTGCGCGCTGTACCTTCGTCGCGGAGTTCGCGAGGCTGCCCAACGGGAAGATCGACCGGCAGTCGCTGCTGTCCGCTGCAAGCAGCGATGACCGCAAGCCAGTGGCGGTGGCACCGCGCGACGCGCTCGAATCGGTGCTGGCCGAGTGCATGGCAAGCCTGCTCCAGCGCGACGCCATCGGCGTGGACGAGGACTTCTTCGAACTGGGAGGGCATTCGCTGCTCGTGATCAAGCTGGTGGCGCGCATCCGCAAGCTGCTGCGGCTCGAGATAGCACCGGGGCTGGTGTTCGACCATCCCAGCGTCGCCACGCTCGCAGCGGCGCTTCGCACGATGGAGAACGAGGGACCGGTTTCGGCATACAGGATGGAACAGTGATGAACAGCACCCATGTGGCGCGGCGTATTTCGGCGGAGGACGAATGGGCAGCGGATGACGACGAAATCCTCCATCGCGTCTCGGACGGCGACGAGGTGCCGCTGTCCCACGCGCAGGAGCAGCTGTGGTTCCTGCAGCGGCTGGAGCCGGGACTGACGGCCTACAACCTGCCGCGGACGTTCCGCCTGCACGGCCCGCTGGATGCCGGTGCGCTCGAGCGTGCGTTCCAGGCCGTGATCGATCGCCACGGCATCCTGCGCACCCGCTTCTTCGAGAAGGACGGCGTCCCCCTGCAGCAGATGGTGCGCGATGTGAGCTTCGTGCTGGAGCGTTTCGACCTGTCGCTGGAGTCCGGAGCCGTGCGGCAGGCGCGTGCCGATGCGCTGGCGGGCGAGACGGCCCTGCACGTGTTCGACCTGGACGCCGCGCCCGCGTTGGTGGCCAGGTTGATCCGGCTGTCGGACGAAGAGCACGTGCTGACGGTCTGCCTGCATCACATCGTGTCGGACGCGTGGTCCAACCCCATCCTCGCCGCGGACCTCGCTTCGGCCTACCGCCTCGCATTGGCTGCGGGTGCGGCCGTGCGGCTTCCGGACTTGCCGGCCCAGTACGCCGACTATGCACTGTGGCAGCGCGAACGCCTGCAGGGCGAGGGCCTGGCGAAGCAGCTGAACCACTGGAACGCCCACCTGGGTGCCGATGTGCCGCCGCTGGAGCTGCCGCTCGACGCAGCGCGCCCCTCGCGGCAGACCTTCGACGGTGCGGTGCATCGCTTTGCGCTGGAGCCTGCGCTGGCGGTGGCGTTGCAGAAGTTCTGCCGCATGGAGAAATGCACGCCCTTCGTGGTCCTGCTCGCGACGTGGCAGATGCTGCTGAGCCGGTACAGCGGCCAGAACGACTTTGCCGTCGGCGTGGCCAATGCCGGCCGCCATCGCGACGAGGTGCGCGATCTGGTGGGGTTCTTCATCACGACGCAGGTGTTCCGGGCGCGGCTCGAGCCGCGCGCCACGTTCCGCGAAATCTGCCGGCGGGTACGGCGCGATTCGCTGTCCGCACTGGAGCATGCGGACCTCCCCCTCAAGACGCTGCTGGCCAGCCGGAACGAGAAGCGCGACGCATCGCGCAACCCGTTGTTCCAGGCGATGTTCGGCGTGCAGATGAGCGACAGCGTTGCCGACCTCGCGTTCGGCGACGTGCGCGCGGAGCAGGTCGGGGGCGGCAACGCGAGCGCCAAGTTCGACCTGTCGCTGGATTTCTTCATCGAACCGACGCGTGCATACGCGCAGATCGAATACAACATCGACCTTTTCGGCGGGGCCACCGTGGCGCGGCTGGCGGGCGGGTATGTGCGCCTGCTCGAAGCGTTGACGGCCGATGCGGACCAGGACTTCTCGGAGATCGATCTTTCGAGCGAGGCGGAGCGTGTGCAGCTCGCGGCCTGGGGCTCGGACACGCAAAGCTTTCCGGATGCGACGCCGATCCACCGGCTGATCGAACGGCAAGTGCGCGCGCGCCCCGAAGCGCCCGCGCTGTGCTTCGGTGAGCAGACCCTGAGCTACGGCGAACTCAATGCACAAGCCAACCGCCTTGCACACCGGCTGATCGCGTTGGGCGTGAAGCCCGAGACGAAGGTGGGGATNGAGCGCACGCAGCTCGCGGCCTGGGGCTCGGACACGCAAAGCTTTCCGGATGCGACGCCGATCCACCGGCTGATCGAACGGCAAGTGCGCGCGCGCCCCGAAGCGCCCGCGCTGTGCTTCGGTGAGCAGACCCTGAGCTACGGCGAACTCAATGCCAGAGCCAACCGCCTTGCACACCGGCTGATCGCGCTAGGCGTGAAGCCCGAGACGAAGGTGGGCGTCGCGGTGGAGCGCTCCATCGAGATGGTGGTGGGCATCCTCGCGATCCTGAAGGCCGGCGGCGCCTACGTGCCGCTGGACCCGGAGTACCCCGCGGACCGTCTGGCCTACATGGTCGGCGACAGCGGCATCGCGCTGCTGCTCACGCAGAGCCACCTGCAGGTGCCGGGCACCGAGGCACTTGAAGTCCTGACGCTGGA
>NZ_LMDW01000010.1 GCF_001425205.1 Variovorax sp. Root411 | reverse complement strand
TCTCCTTTAGCGCACACCTCCAAGCGGGTCTGCGATTGAGGTCAGATGCTTCCTGCAGCCTGCGCATCAGGCAAGGACGGCCTCCGTCGGACTATTACCCTGCTTCTACGCTTGCTTCGGTTAAGGGTTGTTCGACACCTGCCCGCGTGACACCTCGATGCCGAGCATTACAACGGCCTGAGGGTAGGTGTTGGACAACCCTTAACCATAGCGGACATCTGACTCGGTGGCAAAAAGGGACACTTGGGCGGTGGTGGCGCTTAGAGTTACTCGCATTCGGGTGCCGAGCGATACCTCATTCCATCCCAAGGAAACGCGATACGACAACACGATGGCTCATCGGAACCAAGCCCTGAAATGTGTCGTTAGGAGGTGACGTCTAACAAGAAGCAAGAGCCGTGGATCGCACAGACAGTTGCGCTTGCCTCTCGGCCGTCAGTTCCGACCAATCGGAGTGTGTCCCCCAGAACGAAGTGAACAGGATGCACCGCGCCACCGTTGATAACCACGTTTTCGCCGTACACGTAGGTGCGATCTTGGGCATCGTGAATGAAGCTCAACTTGCCAAGCAAACCCGGTATAGCAGTCCAGCCGCGTTGACATATCACCCCGGTCGTCGCCGCATCAGCAGTCAACGAGAGAACCACTTCGGTTCCGTTTATCAAGACAGCTTGGCTTTTGAAGCCTCTACTCGCCGCGAAAGCTATCTGGGCGGGCAACGCGAGGCCGGTTCGGATGGTTCCGCTGCTGTCCGACACAAAGCGAAGGTAGGCACCTTCGGACGAGGCAATCACCAAATCCGCACCAGAAATTGACAAGCCCTGTTGATCTTGGACTCGGACTTGATAGGTCTCCTCATTCGCTTTCGATCTATTCGGGTCTAGAGCCATAGTCATGGCTAGGGTCACAGCGCCGCCAAGTTCTTGGCGGACTACATCGTTCAACTCAGAGAGTGCATGATCTTCGACACTTGATCCCTCCAGAAAACTCCATCTCTTGTCCCAGATCATCACACCGGTAGACGGTGTAGTAATCCTTTGCAATTCGAGTCGAGCCACGAGGTAGATGTCGGGGTCGAGCGCCGGATTGATGTGAATGATGAGCTTGATCGCGATCCACACCCCGTTGTCCGATGGAATTGATCCCGATGCTTCGACCCCCCAATGAATGTTCTGCCATGTCGCATGCACTGACATAAAGCGGGCCGCCGTTAATGCTTCAGCGACTTCCTCGCCAAGGGGACGTAGCCTCTCTCTAAGTCGGGCGCCTACAGCCATTCGCCGTTCATTCAAGGACTGCTCACGTGCAGTCCTTGCCTCATAGGCTGCCATGCGGGCGCCGAGCTTCGCGGCGAAAGCCTCTACATTGATCGAGATTGCTGGACGTGGTGCGCTTCCGGGCGGAGATAGCCAAGCTGCCAGGTTTTCAGCGAACGCCGCCATTGACGGACGCAGAGCAGGATCAAACTGGGTCGCAGCACAGATTAGCTTGTCTAGCTGCGCGGTTCGATCTTCAACCACGTACTCGTCCAGCCGAAACGCATCCACATCGGCCGTGTAGGCGCCCGGCAGCGGATACCTCTGCCCCGTCGCAAGTACCCAAAGTGTTTTTGCGAGAGAGAATACGTCCGCCGGCTTGCCGTCAGCGTCCTTTGCCTCGTTCAACATCTCTGGGGCTATGTAGTGAATCGGACCGATCCGTTCTTTGGTCGTAGTCTCTGCCGTCTTGTCTGCAAACAGCGCGAGTCCGAAGTCGCCTACATAGTAGCCACCATCGAGAGCAAACAGGTTGTCGGGCTTTATGTCTCGATGCGAGATTTTTCTCGCATGCATGTCGCGCAGGGTAACCGCGATATCCTTTACAGCCGCTACCACGTTGACCAAAGTGGCAGATGACCCAAGCGAGTCGGTCAATGATCTGGCAATGGGCATCACGAGCCATGCCGTACGATTTTGTATGTCTACGCTTGCGTCAAGCACGGGAAAGACGCCGCGAATGTCTGAGCAGCGCCGCATTGCCTCAATCTCGTCGGTGAATCTTTGCAACGACTTTCTAGTGGGGCGCATCAGGCGCTTCATGGCTGCGTTTACGCCATTGCGTTCGACTGCTACGACTTCGCCGTTCCCGCCCTTGCCAAGGCTCTTGCCGAGTTTCCATCCAGCGATCTCCATTTCTCTACGGCTACCTCTCTAAAAGAACTGTTGAGCATCTGCAAGGAGGCGGGGTATTCGGAGCTTGCACAGTTGCTGGGCATAAAAACTGAAGGACCGCTCTTGGCCGAGTTTTGCCGGATGCCCAGCGCCCGCCGCTGAGCGCTAGTGGAGAGTTGCGGCTTTCACCACGGAGTCGTCTACCTCGTTAAGGAAATCTCCAAGCTTGCGCGGCCGCGCGGAACCGACAAACGCAAATGACACCTCGAAGGGGTCGATCATCAACTCACCGTTGGGAAACTTTGAGAACCGGCCCACAACATACCTCGCGAAGGACTTCGAGCCCTTCACGTCGTTCACGAGCCAGCAACCTTTGTACTTCTGCACAAAGTACTCACCCACGAAGTACGCGACCCTCGCGGTCAACCAGACTCGGTCATCTTCATCCGCTGGCTCAAGATCGGCCAGCGCCGTCTCCAGATAGGGGGCGAACTGCTCTGCATGATTGAGGACTTCGTGCGGAGGTCGGATTCCGAGGCGGTCAACGAAATCCACCAGCACCGGCATCAACTCCTTGTAGAAGATCTCTAGCCCATCCTGGCGTCGCGCTAAAAGCTGCTCTTCATCCAATGTCATTTCATTTCCTTGAATCGCTCTTCCTGCGAACATTGAGCCGACACAGCGAACGGCCGCTGTTGGCCGACTTCGGCCGTGTAGCTGGCGGCCTCGCGATCGATCTTTAGCAGTCGCTTCCCAAAACTCTGTCCGTTCAGGCCATCCTTGAAAAACAAGTATGCCAAGGCCACCGCGATAGATGCGTACCCAACCAAATCAGAGAAATTTTTCGGGGTGTACAGATACGTCGGAAAGTTCACACCGAATAGCACGACAAAGAGTCCTACATAGTCGAGTGCCGCAGCCGCAAATCGACGCCACAACGGCGCCAGCGATGACTGGTCGAGCGGGAGTAGCGCAGAGGCGCTGGCAGCCACTGTAGAGAACGAGTGCTGAACATCCCGAGATGCCAGTTCAGCTTCTAGCACGACTTTGGCCTCAGGCGTCAGCTCAGTCGAGCGAAGACGGATCAACTCGTCGGTCTCGAGGCGGTCGTAGTGTTGCCTGAGATATGCGGCATCCATGTTTCCCTCCCTCCTTTTGAGGTTCTGATATTCCGCCGCCAGCGACGGCACTTAATCGATTGTTATCTAAGACTCGGTCAGCACGCATGCGCTTCGAGGGGCCAGGACGACCGACCGCTCCTGGCCGTGTGCTGACCGCTAGGTTACCAGGCCATGCTGTCGAAGAGCTGAGAGCCAACCATTCGGCGAAGGCCTGCCCGTGCGCCAGTGCCGCGTGCTCGCCGAAGAACTGCAGTCGTCCAGCGCGATGCAATTGCTCAAGCCCTTCGAGGAAGCGCCGTCGGAACAAACGTGAGAGCACGCGCACAGGCAAGAAGAAGCCAGGTCGGCAAGCGATCCAGGTCTTGCCGTCGGGCGCCAGACCGCCGCCAGGCACGATGCCGTGTATGTGCGGATGGTGCGTCAGGGCCGAGCCCCAGGTGTGGAGCACGAGCGTGGCACCGATGCGTGCGCCCAGATGCCTGGCATCGGCTGCGACCGGGTTTGCATTCGCTCGGGAACTGCGACGACATCGTGGTGGGAGCGAACCGCGTGGCTTCGATGGCCGAGTGCGGTCTCAGAGGCGCGTCGGCGCCTCTTTTCACCTATTCGTGCTTGGAGTGAGCGGTGCTTAATGATTCTCCGTGGGCGTAGTGAGCCTTGGTGTGCGCTTAATGTAGGGCGAATTTCGATGATCGCCTCGCAAAAGCGACGGCTTTACTCTTCGAGAAGCTGATACGGCCTGAGCTCCAATGCCAATGCGAGACGCTCAAGGTTGTCGAGTGAAATGTTGCGCGCTTGACGTTCAACGTGGGCGACGAAAGTCCGATGCAGTCCCGCTTCGAACGCCAGAGCCTCCTGCGACCATCCCTTCAACCCACGCTGCCGGATCAAATTCAACGCAAGCACTTCCCTTGCCGAGGCTTCGGGTTGCTTCGAAGAAGTCCTAGAACTAGTCACAGCGGAAGTCTTCGAGAAAGCTGCTTTTACGTCAGCCGCGTTTGAGTCACAATCGATAGGCCTACTGCTTCTGCGAAGGGTCTGTGTTCATGCGAAATGTCCGACTTCCGTCTCCGTTTCCCACCGGGCGATCGCCGACGCTGCCGGCGTCGATCACGCGCGTCAGATCGAGGCAACCCGCACCTGTCGTGCGTAGCCTGTCCGCGGCGCGCATCGGTGCGCAGGTGAGGGCGCTTCGCATGGCGGCCGATGTGTCTGGCGGTGAACTGGCCAAGACCTCGGGGATTTCTGCTTCGATGCTCTCGCGCATCGAGCGCGGGCTGGTCTCGCCTTCGGTGGAGACCTTGGAGCGTCTCGCGAATGGTTTGGGTGTGCCGGCGTCGCGCTTCTTCGGCGACCAGGCGCGACGCACGGACTTCTGCCATGTGCGCGCGGGGCAGGGCGTTGTCGTGGATCGCGTCGGCGCGGTTTCCGACTATCGCTACGAGCTGCTGGGGCATCTCCTGTCGGGCAACCTGTTCGTCGAGCCCTACCTGGTCACGCTGCTGCCCGGTGCCGATCCCTACGTGACCTTCCAGCATCCGGGCCTCAAGTTCCTGTACTTCCTGTCCGGGGAGGTCAGCTACCGCTACGGCGCCAAGGTGGTCTCGGTGAGGGCAGGGGACTCGCTGTTGTTCGAGGCGTCCGCGCTGCATGGGATCGAGGCGATCCATTCGGGGCCGGTTTCCTACCTTTCGGTGGTGTTCACGCTGCGCGAGTGAGGTGTGGCGGCAGGGCCTATCGGTCGTGACGGCCGTTCGCCTACGTTGATACCTTCCTTCCTTCCTTCCGCGCTCGCGCCGTGATGAACGGCGTCCCCCGGGCGGGGACCGGGACCGCGACCGACCACCACAGCGCAGGCGGTGGGCGTCAGGGCACGCGGTTACGCGTGGATCGTCGCGAAGTGCGGCGGGCACCTGCCGTCCGCCTGATCGCCGCTTGCTTCACAGGGCATGCCTGGGCTCTCCTGTGGCGAGATCGAAGCAGTGCCGGCGACCGATCATTCGGCGAAGGTGCCTCGAGCTCCTGATGGGGTCGGGGCTTTGCCTTGCGACGCGGTGGTCCCGTTGCCGCGCGCAAGCCGACGTGCCGTTTGGCCATGCTGCCAAAGGCTCGGGCGAATGGCGGACTCGGGGCGCAGCTGTCCGACGGGGGTTCGGGTGGCCGTGGAACGCCGGCTCCGGCTGGCGCGGCTCGCACCGCGCTTTCTTGCGATGTACCGCGCCGACGAGATCGGGCCCGACCGACTGCAGGCGCTGGCGCTGACGGACGTCCCCGCCGCGTAGGAGGCGGTCTGGGACGGATTGCCGCTTACGAGGCGCGCGGCGGCGCGGTCCGGCGCGATTTCTTCGCCGAGGAAGGGAACGACGATGGCGCGTACCTGGGCGATCCGGTGCTGCTGCAGGTGCTGGCCGTGAAAAGCTGCGCGCGCTCGCCGAGAAGGTGCGTGCGAAGGGCTGAGGCTGGGTGGAGTGCGTGGCGCAGGTCGATGGCCTCGCGCTGCGCCGCCATGGGCAGGCCTCGCAGACACCGCGCGTGATGACGCCGAGGAAGCGCCAGCCGTGGCGGCGACGGAGGCAGAGCGAAACCGCGTTGCCGAGGCGCTCGACGCAGTGCAAGCGCAGCTCGACGATGCCGGCGGCCAGTCCTGCGTCGCGGCCGTCGCACCGGCTGCCTCGCTGGCGCAAACACTGCGGATGACCTGATGTATAGCATTTGCTATACAATCGGGCCATGAAGACGACCCAACTCCCTCCGGTCCGGGTGACGGCCGCAGTTCGAGAACAGATCGAAGGCGTGCTGCTCGATGGCGAAACGCTGTCGCATTTTGTTGAGCAGGCTTCGATCGATGCGGCGCGGCGTCGCAAGGCGCAGCAGGAATTCGTGGCGCGTGGACGCGCGTCGCTTGCCCGCGCGCTTGAGACGGGCGAGTCCTATGCGGCAGACCAGATCCTCGAGGCGATGAAGTCCCGGCTCGACATTGCACGCAAGGCGATCGAAACGGAGCGGGGCGGCGTCTCCACACGGCGCCCGTGACATACGTCGTGCGGTTGACGCGCGAAGCGGTGGAAGATCTGCAGCGTCTTGAAGCCTTTCTTCTTGATGTCGCGCTCAAGCATGGAGACTGGGAGTTGCCGGACCGCGCGCTCCTGGCCATCCGAAGGGAGTTCCGAATCCTGGAGACCAATCCCTTCACTTGTCGAATTGCCTTCGACGACCGGCTGGAGCGGGAACTTGTCATTCCATTTGGCGCTTCAGGCTACGTCGCGTTGTTTCATGTCGTCAGCGAAAGGGAGATCGTGGTGTCTGCCATTCGGCATCAGCGAGAGGACGACTATCACTGAAAGTGAGCTCGACGCAGCGATCGCGATGGGTAATGCTAGCCTCGACCCCCAATGCGTTGCAATCGACGAAGCCGATTCCGCGACCGCTGAAGGGAAGGGCATCTGTGCCGCCGTTATCGTTGCATCTGTGAACGCCTTGGGACATCACTGCTCCGATGGCGTGGGCCAAGACTTCAGCGGGCAACGCTCAGATTGCACCACCCGAAGGTTACATCGACCGAGCAAGCGGCCGAGCACCGCGACCGGTGTGCGAGGCCGTCAACGTCGAAGCTGCGCCTCGTTGATTGCAAGTCTCGTGAGCCCACCGCCGAGCCAAGTGCTGTCAGCTCAGGGGGGCATCGCGCGGCGGATTCCCGCGCCTCGCGGTGGGGACGCGGTGCGGGGCTGGCGCCTCGAACTCAAATCGCACGATGCGGGGTCCTTTGGGGCGCTGCGAAGGGTGGGGTGAGCTTGCCTGTGAGCCCCGAGGCTACCCCCTCGTTCTCGCGTTCAAGGCCCTGCGCGCGCTGCGCGTGCTCGGCGCGTACCGCGCGCCTGCGGCGGCCTTGAGCGCTGCGCTGCGACGGGGTGGCGGGGGCACGCAGGCAATCCCCCCTGTGTCTTCCACAGGAGTTCATCGTCATGAACGCTTCGTCTTCTTTCTCTTCTTCCTCCTCTTGCTTTTCTTCTTCCGTTTCGTCGTCGTCGTCGGCTGGCGAGGCTGCCGGCACGCTCTCATCGCGCGATCTGCGGGTGCTCGAGGCGCTGCGACCTTTCCTGGGCGTGGAGTCCGAGGCGCTGTTCGAGGCGCAGGGGCGCTCGCTGCACCGGCTCAACTGCAGAAGTCCGACTTCAAGAGCGGGATCATCGAGGCCTTCTACCAAGGCATGAAGCACCGCCCCGACAGCACCGTGGGTACCTTCAACGATGACTTCATCGCTTGCAGGATCCGCACTTCCACCGGGTCGACATGTGCGCCGTCATTCATGCGTCGAAGTGGCATGGGTGAACCTGCGGGCCGAGAGCTAGCGCCTTTTCTACGGGTTCTGCTCACTCACACTGGCGTCTTCGGGAGTGAGTTTCTGGAGCATGCCGCGCAACCGCGCGACGACCTCGACGAGGTCCAGAGCCTCGAGTCGATTCTTTTTCAGGAAGGCAGCCCATTGCCTTTGCTTCGCAGCATCCTGCACGAATGCGTCGCTCAATCCCGAGGGGAGGGTGGTGGGTACCGCCAGTCTCCGCCGATCGAACGTGGCCTCGACTGCGCGGCGCAGTTCGGCGGTTTCCAAGACATCCTCGGCGAGCAGTATCCAGAGATCGAAGTAGTCCTTCAAGCGGGTATTGGCCATGCCCAGAAGGCACACTGCGTGAAACTTCTCGGCTACCACCGTGTATTTCGGGTAGGAGTGCAGTTGCGGGGCGGGTAGGTCTCCGAGGAGCACAGGGTAGCTCACCGCTTGCGGCGCTGGCGTGACTGCATCGCCAAAACCGATGTCCATCTGCAGCGCGATGCGTGCACCATCCAGCTTCGCCTGCAGGTCGATTCGAACGCCGCCATAGCCCGCCTCCTTGCGGATCACCGAGCCCTTGACCGAGGCAGGATCGAAGGCGATGCCATCCGCCACCTCGATCTGGCAGATCTCGCGGAACACCGACACAGCGGTGTCGATGTCGTGTGGGCCGAACCCCGAAGGTCCGCATCGCGCGTCGGCCGATGCGGCTGGTCGTACCACAGAGAAAACAGCAGCGCGCCCTTGAGCAGGTAGTTGGTGGCATGCGCCGAGACCGACAGCCGGTACAGCAGCCGTTCCAATCCATAGTGGGTCAGCGTCAGGTTGAAATCCTGCTTCGTGACATCGGCGTGCTGCTTCAAGCGGGCCCGGATGGAGGCCGCGAGGTTGCGGCTCATGCGGTGACACTTTCCAGATAGGGCCGCATGACGTTGACCACGCGATCCACTCTGGCGTAGTGCCAGAGCGCATCCATCGTCAGCTTGCGCTGCGACCAGCCATCGTGCAGCGCTTCCAGTGCCACGTCCAGGCCGATCTTGTTGCGGTACTTGAAACAGTCGACGACCGTCTTGGCCGCGTTGAACACCGGGACCTTCACGCCGTCGATCTCGACCGGCTCAATGCCTTCGGTCAGCGCCGTCCCCGACATGCGTACCACGCGCAGAGCAGGCTGGTCCAGCCGGGGTGTGGGCGAGTGATGGGGGATCGCCAACCAGGCCTCGAACGGGGCCTGCGTGCCGATGCCATGGACGCGCAGCGCCGACAGCAGGCATACCACGCCACGCGGCACGCGCAGGGCTACCTCGGCCAGAGACCGGTGCTCGCCGAGCGCGCGTCCCGGCAGGCTGTACACGCCGCGGGCGATGCGCTCGAGCTTGCCGGCTGAAACCAGTCTGCTGAGCATCACTGTCGGCAGGCCCTGCTCAGCCAGTTCGCGCGCGCGCAGCAGTGGTCGACGCCCGGCGAGCGCGAGCACGGCTTGTTCGAGCGTTGGATTCGAGTCCATCCTGAAGTATGTTGCAATAATTAGTCATTTGTCAATAAATGACTAGATAATGCAATGGCTGTTGGCGCCGACCGGAAACTGAGCCAGTGGGGATGCGGACAAAAACTTGGAGGGCCGACGGTCGGAATGATGATGGGATTGGGACCAGTCACGGAGCAGCTCCTTGCTGAATGGCAAGAGCCCTGTGGTCTGGCATCCCCGGTAGCGGCCGTCCTCCTCGCGGAGGTGGGATGCCAGAACACAGGGCTCTGGGTTGGTTGTCTTGGCCGCTACCCGTTGACGAGGTGATCGTCCTCGGGAGAGCCGCGGCGCACGACCCCTACAGGGGGGCCATGACTCCCCCCAAGACCTCACGTATGCTTCGCCAAAATATTCGGAAAGCTAAGATAAATGGCGCACTTCCTGAGGGACAAGAAAATCCGCTCGGTCACCGTGACCGAGGACACCGTGCGCGAGCTGTGCGACATCTTCTGGGCTAGGACAGGCATCCCAACCCAGACGGTGAATCAGACGGAGGAGGTGAAGGCTCCGATGTTCGTGATCCGCTTCGACAACCGTGGCTACAAGGCCTACACAGCCGACGATGTGATTGGCTATTGGAAGCAGGCCGCCAAAGTCGAACGCTTGGTCCTCACGGTCGAGTCAATGGAAAGCATCAAGACCAATAGAGCGGCAGGATCTTTCCTGGAGTTGAAGCTGGATGCCGGTGACGACAATGCTTGCTGGCTCGTGTCCTCATCCGAAAGCAAAGACTGGATGGACGGTTCGTTTTCCGCAGTGGACGACTGCCTTAAGAAGTGCAACAACCACAGTGGGGTAGTTCGAACTCCCTGGACGCCGCTATTGATTCAGGTCGTCGGCACGTTGCTCGTTCTGGCATTCAGCCTTTGGCAGGCCGTGAAACTCGCGCCTCGTTTGAACGTGGACAACCCCGCGCTGGTTGGCTTCATTGTTTTATTCTTTTTCTATCTGCCAATCTGGCAATTCCTCCACAACATTGCGGGCCGCGCAATTGGCGCCATGGCTCCCAACATCAAATTCTTCAGGCCGACGCGCAGCCTTCACTGGTTCGGCCAATTCCTGATTGGCGTTGCCGTGACCGCTGGGATCGGCGCGGCAGGCGCCGGGCTGGTCAGTCTGTTCGGAGCGCTGATTAAGGCGTCCCCGTAGCCCAGTAGACCGACACTTCGCTCAGGCTGGCACGTTGTCCGTGGGGCGTGCCGTCTCGATGCCGTCCATGCCGTTGGCCCCTTCCCCCGCACGTGCAGGGAACGTCGGGCTGGTGTTCTCGCGCACGGGCAGCGCGGCGCTCGCCTCCCCCTGCGCCTCGGGCGCCACCAGCGCAGGCCCCTGCCCCTGGATGTACGGGTCCTTGATGTTCATGGCCGCCGTCTGCGCTGGCGTCGGGAAGTTCGGATCGTCGCCGCCCTGCATGGGCCGCTTGTAGCCGGCACCCTGCATGATGGCGTCCGCGATGGGCGCGACCATGGGCATCTGCGCCACCTGCGCGCCACCCTGCATCGCCGCGAAGGCAGCCTGCACGCCCACCTGCACCGCATCGGCCATCAGCTTGCGGATCTCGGCTTCGGTCTTGCGCTCCTTCATGTCCAGCTCGCGCGCCTTGAGGTCGTTGCCGGCCTTGGCCAGCGCGTCGGCCACGGCCTTCTGGATGCGCTTCTCCACCTGCTCGGGCGACTCCTGCGCCGCGGCGTTGCGCAGGGCCTCCACGAGGGCGCGCTTGAACGGCACGTCCATGAGGCTGGCCAGGAACGGCATCGCGGCCGCCTGGTACTGCGGCGGCAGGCTCTTGATCGACTCGGACAACGCATTGAGCTGCTGGCCGCGGTAGGTCGGCGAGCTGGGCACGTCCTGGAGGCCGACTTGCAGCATGGTGCGCTGCAGGTCGTTGGAGAGGTAGGGAACGCCGGTGAGTGGGTCTGCCTCTGGCTTGTTGAGCACCACGGTGCGCGCCGGCGTCACGTCGTCGCCCTCGATGACGACCGCGTGCTGGCTCGACCCGATGTCCTGCACGATCATCGCCACGAGCATGTCGCCCACCTGCGTGCGCGCCCGCTTCTGGTTGCCCATCATGTGCGCGAGGGACTGGTTGGCCTGGTCTACCTGGGTCTGCTCCTGCACGCCGCTGTTTGCCGTGCCGCGACGGCCGGAGAACGCGCCCGCGGCCGCCGGGTTGATTCGCTCGATGGCGTTGCGCGCGTTCTGAAGCTGCTCGAGCTGCTGTGCGTTCGCCTGGAAGTCGCGCTTCACCTCGAACTTCGCGCCAGGCTGTGCCATGTGGGCCGCATTCAGCACGATGTCCGCGTCGGGCCCTACCAAGAGGTGGTTCATGTATTCATATGAAGACAGAATTCGAGCCGCCAGGCGCTGGTCCAGACGGCCACGCCGTCGAGCACTTCTTCGATCGCATCCTCGGCTGAGCGGCCGTCGCGTCGCAGGACGCCGAATCCATGGTCGGCACCGTCGATCTCCATCACGGTGGCCCAAGAGCCCAGGCGTCGGCGCACGGGACGCAACTGGTCCTGCTCGGCCAATTTGTCTCGCGTGCCCTGGATGAAGAGCATCGGCACCTGGATCTCGGTCAGGTGCTCGGCGCGGATGTTGGAGGGCTTGCCCGCCGGATGCAGCGGGAAGCCAAGGAAAACCAAACCCTGGACGTCCGGCAGCGGATCGAGCGCCTGGGCCTGGGAGGTCATTCGGCCACCGAACGACTTGCCGCCGGCAAAGAGCCGGAGCGGCCCGAAATGCGCATGTGCACGTTGCACGGCGGCGCGCACGGTGGCGTGGGCCAGCGCGGGCGCATCGGTGCGCCGGCTGCCGCGTTCCATGTACGGAAACTGGTAGCGCAGCGTCGCGATGCGCCGCTTCGCCAGCCCGGCCGCGACGGTTTCCATGAAGGGGTGCGTCATGCCCGCGCCCGCCCCATGTGCAAAGACGAAACAGGCGTCGGGATCGGCTGGCGCCAGTGCCAGTGCGGACACCGCGATGTCCGATGTGACGGGGATGGTGAGGCGCTCTGTTTTCATCGTCGTTTCGTTGGGGCACCCGTGCCGGGAGTCCCGGATTGTGATCCGCGAGCGTCGCTGAAGCGGAATGCAGTGGTGCCCCTTTGTCCGACGCAGAGGGATGACCTCGCGTGGCCGGCGCACTTTAGCGTGGAAGTCCGCGCGAGGCAGGCGGAACGCGGCTTGTGCGGCCCGGGGCCGCAGTCCCGCGGTGTCGCAAAGCCGCCAATCGTCGACCCTTTGGAGGGTGGGGTGGGCTTGCCTGTGAGCCCCGAGGCTACCCCCTCGTTCTCGCGTTCAAGGCCCTGCGCGCGCTGCGCGTGCTCGGCGCGTGCCGCGCGCCTGCGGCGGCCTTGAGCGCTGCGCTGCGACGGGGTCGCGGGGGCACGCAGGCAATCCCGCCTGTGCCTTCCACAGGAGTTCATCGTCATGAACGCTTCGTCGTCTTCGATGTCTTCGTCTTCCTCCTTCACTTCCCCAGTTTCTTTCACGCCGCGCGAGGTCGGTATTCTTGAGGCGCTGCGTCCGTTTCTCGGCGCCGATGCCGAGGTGTTGTATGGGGCGCACGGGCGCTCGCTGCACCGGCTGGTCTGCCACGCGCGCGACGCATCCACGGTCGGTTGCTTGCAGCTGATGTCAGGTCTGCGCCTGGCGCGTGTGTGAACGGCGGTCAGGAACCGCGCTTATCCGGCGGTGAGACGGCGGTTTTGGACGAGGCGTGCAGAAGCTCGGCTTTGTTGTCGATGGCTTGATGCACGAGAGACGCCTGAGCAGGCCGCCCTGCAGGGCGGCCTGCTCAGGCGTTGGCGATCGACGATCGTGGCGTTGTCGGGGAGTTGGCGTGAGCCCGGGAGGGCTGGGCCGGTTGAGCGCGTGGGGGCAGACGGTATCCGCGGACGTGGAGTAGAACCACGGCGTGCCCCGAGTCATAGGCGGGCACGGCGTCGGCCCTGATAGCCGGGAAGCATTAGCACCGAACGCCGTGCCCTACACCGGAGCCAAAGCTGCGGATGCAGCGCCAGTGTTGCATTGCTGGACGTCCTCGTCCAGTGCGATGCGGGGCGCCGCGTCGAGCTTGGGCGCTCTCGGGGGAGAGCTTCTCCCGAGGAGAGACGCGCCTGGCCGACCATCCTGCCCGCCTGTTCGTATGCGCGCGTTGCCATGCGCAGGTGCTGCTGTGCAGCCGCTGCGATCGCGGCCAGCGCTATTGCGGCCGCGCCTGTTCCCGCGCGGCGCGCAGCGCGTCGCGGCGCGAGGCCGCCGAGCGCTACCAGCGTAGTCGTGCCGGGCGCATCGCTCACGCTGCGCGTTCTCGCCGCTGGCGACAGCGCCAACGCGAGGTCGACCGGCTCGCCTGTGACGGGGACGTCGCGGCCAGTACCGCCATCAATTTCGTGACGCACCAGGGTTCCCCGGTCACGGCCCTCGATGCTCCACTGACCCCGAACGAGCAAGCCGCCGAAGCCGTCGTCGTTGCCAAGCCCACATCGATCGCCTGGGCACTCTGCCGACGCTGCGCGGCGGCACTGTCGCCCTGGGCTCGCCTGGGCTTCCTGCGCCACGGCCGCGGCACGCGCTGGCCCGTTCGCGTCGTCGAACCCTGCCCTTGAAGGAGTCACCTTGGTCATTCCAGCCGACCTGAGCGCGCAGATCCTGCGCCTGTACCAAGCCGAGCACTGGCGCGTGGGCACCATCGCCAGCCAACTACACGTGCATCGCAGCACCGTGCAGCGCGTGCTCGCGCAGGCGGGGCTGCCGACCGAGGCCTCGCCGCTGCGACCCAGCCGGGTCGACCCGTACCGCCCCTTTATCCTCCAGACCCTGGCCAAGTTCCCCACGCTCACTGCCGCGCGGCTGTTCGTGATGGTGCACGAGCGCGGCTACCGCGGCAGTCCCGAGCACTTCCGCCACGTCATCGCTGGCCTGCGCCCGCGGCCCACTGCCGAGGCGTTCCTGCGCCTGCGCACGCTGGTGGGCGAGCAAGCGCAAGTCGACTGGGGCCACTTCGGCCACCTGCAGATCGGCCGCGCGAGGCGCCCTCTGATGGCCTTCGTGATGGTGCTGAGCTACTCGCGGCGCATCTTCCTGCGCTTCTTCCTCGACGCCCGCATGGACAGCTTCCTGCGTGGCCACATCGAGGCCTGCGCCGCCTTCAACGGCTGTGCCAGGGTCGTCCTGTACGACAACCTCAAGAGCGCCGTGCTCGAGCGCGTGCGTGACGCGATCCGTTTCAACCCCGAGTTGCTCGCCCTGGCCGCCCACTACCGTTTCGAGCCGCGTCCTGTCGCGGTGGCGCGCGGCAATGAGAAGGGTCGCGTGGAGCGCAGCATCCGTTACATCCGCGACAGCTTCTTCGCCGCACGCGAGTTCGTCGACCTGGCCGACCTCAATGCGCAGGCGCGCGCCTGGTGCGAGGGCCCGGCCTGCGACCGGCGCTGGCCCGAGGACAGCCGGCTCAGCGTGGGCGAGGCGTTCGAGCTTGAACGTGCCAGCCTGCTGGCCTTGCCGCAGCGCGAGTTCGCGCTCGGTGAGCGTGTGGCGGTGCAGGTCGGCAAGACGCCCTATGTTCGCTTCGACCTGAATGACTACTCGGTGCCGCACACGCATGTGCGTCGCACGCTCGCCGTCGTCGCCGATGAGCACCGCGTGCGCATCTTCGACGGCACGGCCGAGCTCGCCGCCCACGCGCGCAGCTACGACGCCGGCGCCCAGATCGAGGACGCGGCCTACATCGCCGCGCTCATCGAACGCAAGCACCAGGCCCACGCGCACCGCGGCGTCGACCGTCTCGCCCACGCCGCGCCAGCGAGCGCGGCCTTGCTCGAGCGCGCGGCCGAGCGTGGTCACAACCTGGGCACCGTCACCGCGGCGCTGCTGCGCCTGCTCGATCGCTACGGCGCTGCCGCGCTGCAAGCAGCCATCGGCTGCGCGCTGGCCCAGGGCGTGCCGCATCCGAACGCTGTGCGGCTCGCCCTGGAGCGTGCGCGCGAGGAGCAGGGCCTGCCGCCGCCGACCGCCCTGCATCTGAGCGAGGACGTCGCGCGTCGCGACGCGCCGGTGCGCTCGCATGCGCTGGCTTCCTACGACCGCATCGGCCCCGCCGACGAAGGAGCGTCCCATGACGAGTAATCCCCCGGTGAGCGACCGCGCCGTGATCGACCCCGACGAGTTGCACACGCTGGCCACGAACCTTCGCCTGCACGGCCTGCTGGTCCACTGGCCCGAGGTGATGGCCGAGCCCGAGTCGGCGCGCCGCATCGCGCAGTGGCTGGGCTGGGAAGCCGACGAGCGCGGCCGCCGCAGCCTCGAGCGCCGTCTGCGCGATGCTCACATCGGCCGCTTCAAGCCGCTCGCCGACTTCGACTGGAACTGGCCCGCGCAGGTCGACCGCGCCGCGGTTGAAGACCTCATGACGCTGCAGTTCCTCGCCGACGCGAGCAACGTCGTCCTCGTCGGCCCCAACGGTGTGGGCAAGACGATGTGCGCGTGCAACCTGGGCTACCAGGCAGTGCTCGCCGGCCACACGGCTCTGTTCGTCACGGCCGGGCAGTTGCTCGGCGACCTCGCGGCATTGGACAGCGACTCGACACTGCGCCGGCGCCTGCGTCACTACGCGGCGCCCGACCTGCTCGTCATCGACGAGGTCGGCTACCTGTCGTACTCCAACCGCCACGCCGACCTGCTGTTCGAGCTCGTCAGTCGCCGCTACCAGACCAAGAGCACCGTCATCACTACGAACAGAGCGTTTGCCGAATGGGGCGAGGTCTTCCCCAGCGCGGCCTGCGTCGTCTCGCTGGTCGACCGGCTCATGCACCGCGCCGAGGTCGTGCGCATCGAGGGCGAGTCATACCGCGCCAAGGAAGCACATGAGCGGCTGGCTGCGCGCACGAAGCAACGTGCGGTCAAGCCCACCGCCGCGCGCAAGGGCCAGTCGTGAAGCGCCGGAAAGTCGTGGCGCCGGCGCTGCCTACGCACTGGTCCCCCGAGCAGGCGCTGGCCGTCTTCGAGTGCCTGCACGCCATGCGAGAGAGCTTGTGGGCCATGTACGGGCCTCAGGTGCAGCAGGCTTGGCGCGAGCAACTCGTGCCCGGCCAGCCGCAGCCGGCCTTCGATCCCAACGAGCCGTTCTGATCGTCGCCGAATAACGGCGCCGGTCATCATCGGCGACGTCTTCATCAGGGCCGCTTCGCGGCCCTTGACACTGGTCGCGCCGAAATCCTTGCCCGTGATCCAAAACCGCCACCTCGCCGCCGAATAGAGGCGGGTTCTGACCGCCGTTAACACGCGTGAGCTGCTCGGCGAAGAACTGCGGCCGTCGGAGGCATTCCACGCGCACCATGCGGTCTTCGACTCTCTCAAGCTGCACTGTGCGCAACAGCCGCACGAGAGTTTCTCGGTGCTGCAACAGCTGTTTCTTGGAGACGTCCGTTCGGGTCCGAAGCGGCCCATTAACATCAAACAGGCTAATGATCGATATTTATCGTCGATCAAAGTTATAATGGTACCGGTTGCAATGGCAGTGGTTTATTCGTGCCGTACGCAACTCCTGGTCATGAGGCGAAACTCGCCCCGTGCGGGCTCCGTATTGCGACCTTCGTCGCCTTGTTGGTCTGTAGAGCTGCAGCCAACCGAGTTCCTAGTTGGCTCACGCAGGTTGGTTCAAGCCTGCGAATCCCGGATAAATTAGATTCCAAATATCGGCATTTCCATGGGCAAGTTCGTCGTTTCGCCCTCGACACATCCGACCGACTGTGGCCGTTTTCGCGCCTCTTTCTCGGTCCATCGATCTCAGGGGAACGGCAGCTCATGCCGAGTGTTCCAGCTCTGTCAGGCGACACGACAAACTGCCCCCCTGACGACATGAGGAATTGACCCCCCTCATGGCAGGAGGCCAAGATGGAAGGCAACGTGTTCGAGCAAG
>NZ_LMDW01000009.1 GCF_001425205.1 Variovorax sp. Root411 | reverse complement strand
CCAGGCCAGCGCGAAAGACGCAGTCACGACAGATTGATCAACAACCCGGGGGTCAGTTCTTCATGTCGCCAGGGGGGCAGCTCCTGATGTCGCTTGACAACCTCTTCCTCACCTTCACGCTGCGCAAAGACGGCCTCGTAAGCAAACCGCGAAACTTCCTCGTTTATCCATGCGACCCAGTCCTCAGTGGGAGCCGCCGAATACCGAAGCCCGTACCGAGAAAAGACCTCTTTATGGTTCGGCGCGCCGAGAATTACAAGGGTCGGACTAACGGGGAATACCAAGATGAAAGGCCCCTGCGACTTGATGGCATAGGGTCGGCGAGCGTCCTCAGGCTGAGTTTCATCGAACCAAATCACCGGGTTGTCGCTGGTGAGAAAGGGCCTGCCTGTCTCGTTGCGGACCGCCCAAAAACCCGCCCGGTCTATGATGCCTGCGACTTCGAGCTGGAGATGCGTCACCATGCCATGGATAGACTGGTGCGGGTCAATGGCAACCGTGACGTCACTGAGGCCCAGCCCAGCGGGCATTGGCGGCAGTTCCCCCGCGAGGTGCATCCGGTTCAACGTCTGCTTCACCAAGTTGGCCAATGCGCCTTCTGTGACGTCCCTGCTTGCAGGAACACGGACCCGCTGCAGCGCGATGAACTCAAGCAACACGCTCAGTTGGTCGTTCACATCCTCCCCGTTGGTGAGCCTAGCAGCCAGCGCCGGCCACTGGCCTTCCAATTCAGAGAACATATTCTCTAGCATGTTGGTGTCCCGGCCTCCACCAGGGAGAGGTTGCGCGTAGTAGTACTTTTCGAAGCCGATGGCATCGGGCGCCATCTTCAGCACGTTCTCCGGATCGTCTTTCCGATAAACCAACAGCTTTCCCTCAGCGTTGCAGAACGCCTTGAGGTAAGCCTTGGGGACGAAGTGGTGGCGTTTCTTTTCTGGTTCCATGGAATTTAGTTTAGCTATCCAGCCATGGTCGGTGACGCGAGAGATAGGCCCGTTTTGGCGGCGGCTATTCCAGCGCGTCAACCGTCAACGATCAGCGACCTCAGCGCAACTGCAGGGCACCTCAATCAATAGCCATGTGCCAGCAACGCGCTGTAATCTTGAACGAAGGCTGGTCGCAAATAGAACTCCCGATAGGCTTGCTCGACAGTCGTGAAATATTCCAGAGGTGAACCCCAAGTCACAGTACGCAGGAGACTACCGCCATCTGCGTCCTCGCTGTGATAGTCGTTGTATTTGACCAGATCGGTAAACCGAAATCCTAGCGCCGCAACCTGTTGATAGCACGCCAACTCCGACTCGGTGACGGGACCGCTGGCCATTTCGCCGCTGCCATTCGCACCGTACCGACCGTCTTGTGCAATGGCAAAGGCTTGATCCCAGTCAAGGGCCAACTGATCGTAGCGAATGTAGCCCTCCGCTCTCGGGTCCTCAGCCTCTTGCTCCTTGCTCAGAATTGTTGTGGCCCTGGCGAAATCCTTGTACAGCGCGAAGTACGCTAGCGTCGCGCCGCTCTCAATTGCGAAGTCGATCGTCTGCCGTGCGGTCTCCTTCGTCTCCCAAGGGCCGCCGAGCATGAAATAGGCCTTCGTGAGGATGTCCGCCATTCGCAGTCGTCGGAATACATCTTTGATTTGGTTGTTGTCGATAACAGCATTCGCCACCTTGTTTTTCCTTCGCTGCTCTTCACTCCCATGTTCGATGCCAAACGCGAGCATGCGACATCCCGAACGTTGCAGCCTGTCTATGAAGGAATCGGCGGTGAACTTGGCCTCGTATGCAAAGAAGTCCTCGATCCGGAAGATCCCACGCCAGCCGAAGGAGCCACCGGCACTTGCACAGATGTTGGTTAGACCCTCGAGAAAATCATTGGCCCATCCGAGCGCCGCATACTGCTGGGCTACTGAGTGTTTCGCATCCGCCGCTATCTGCGGCAGTAAGTTGTCATCGACAAACTGGATCCGGACATGCGGATGTTGCTCCGCCAGAATGCGAATTTCGTTGACCACATGCGCCACTTCGCGGCGTTGCTCCCCCCCGCTTTTACTCGTGCGCTCGGTACAGAAAACGCAATCCCAATCGCATCCCTGGGACATGACGACGTGAGCTTCGTGGATATTCTGCGTCGCCGATCTAGTGCGGGCAGGTTCGTATTGTTCATTTCCCACACGGTAGATTCGACGATCGAGAACTACCTGCAACCATGCGGATTGTTGTGGCGTCAGTGATGGTTGCCGCGGCAGTCGTATCGGCGCAACGTTGACTTCTTCCAGGCCGCGGTCCAGAACATTCCAACTCTGCTTATTAGCAATGATGCCCGCCTGTTGATTGCCACCGAAAATTGACCCGGCTAACGCACTAATTTCCGTCTAAGACTGACCCACGTAAAACTCTACCCTGCTCATTTTTAAGGCAGGGGATCCTAGGAGTGATAGACGTGGCGACATTGAGTGTCATCAGACGCTGGGCCCTGCGCGAGCAGATGTCCATTCGCGAGATTGCAAGGCGTACAGGCCTGTCTCGCAACACTGTGAAGAAGTACCTGCGAGCGGGCGAAGAAGCGCCGCGCTACGCCAAGCGGGCGAGCTCAAGCAAGCTCGATCCCTATGCCGACAAGCTCGCGACCTGGCTCGCGATCGAGGCCACCAAGTCGCGGAAACAGCGGCGCAATCTGCGGCAGATCCACACAGTCCGAGACCTTGGCTCAGCACGTCGCCTACATCGCAACTGCTCTTGGCTGCACCGGGGTGAAGCTACGCAATGCGAAGGAGGTGGGCGAATCCACCATCGACCGCGCGGCGCCTATCGTGTGCGTTGCTGCAGTGGTGGGACGCGGCAATGCCCTGCTGTCCCTGAGCCGTGATCTTCGAAACTGCCACGTCGGCGCGCGCCTGTACCTGATTGGAATGCAGGTCGCCGAGAGCAGCGCGAAGCTGGACACCTTCGACCGGAATCTAAAGCACTCATCGCACAAATCGCCCATCGAGGTGCTGCGCAAGAATGTGTTCTTGAGCGCCGATACCGTAACGGAGAGCTTCCAGCAAGAGCTCGCGCTCTACCAGGCGCCTAACGAGCTTGCCGAGCGCAAGGACAGCCTGCTACGCGGACCCGAGGCCACGCAATTATTTCTTCCATCCGGCCCACAGCTGCGCGACGCGCTGGTCTTGAATGTGGACTTCGCGTTCTGGGATGGGAAGTACGAGCCCTCAGCCTACCAGGCCGAGGTGCTGGGCACGATCTCCACCATTCTGCAGAACGCGCGGACCAGCAAGCTGCGATCGTCAGAGCACCAGCTGCGCAGTCCGCTGTTGATGCATGTGGCGCTGGATCCGGAGAACTTCGCGCGCTTCAATGAGGGCATCATCCAGGCAGCCCTGCTTCGCGCGGCCCTGCCTTCCGAGCTCGACTACCGAGGAGACATCCAGGCGAGCGCCTACATGACGACGCTGCTAAGCCGCGTCGCAGCCAGGTTCGATCTCCCGCAGATGGCCACGCTGGAATTCCTCGCCGCGATTGCGATCAAGCGCATGCAGCTCAACGTGGACGACACCGCCTCGGTCCGGGACGCGTTCCAGCAGGCAATCCTAAAACGGGTAGACCCGATGTCCGCGGCCGCCCGCTTCTTTCTCGACGCCTTCCCCTCGCCCAAGCCTGGTCGGCAAGCCTTCTAGCTCGCACCTTGGCGTCAATGGTGGCATTGGAAGGCACTCCATGATCACAACGGGCAAGTGCCTGAGCTCGATAACGGGTTCTCGTAGGCAACACTCATCGCATCCTCGTTTCGCTGAAATGCGTGCTAGTAGAACTGCGAAGGCTCACGACATTGCCAGTCAGTTCGACTTGAGGCAACTCCAACAGGTCTTGTAAGAGCCTCGGTTGCACCCGCATCTCGCGCGCAACTGCGGATTGCGGTACGCCATAGTGTTCTTTCATCACCTTCAGGCTTTCGGCAATGACTTCCGGCTTTTCATTGGCAATAAGGTGATCTTCGGACTCCTTCAACGCCTCCCCATGCCGATTGAGGCCGACATATCCCGCCCGAGCTTGGTCGTCAGAGAACACACCCAGCTGGCGCCCGCGGAAAATGATCGCAGCCTTGGATACACCCCAGCGAAGTTTCAATTCCGATAGGCCCGGCCAGTTCAGGCGCGTCCCCCGTAACGCCAATCGACATTCGGTGGCAAACGTGCTTCGGGGCATCAGAAGTGCGCTCGCGAATCGGTTGGCTTGGGTCTCCGTCAGCCGGTCACCTGTCAATACTCCAATGTGAAGCGAGAAGTGGCCGAGCTCGTGCGCCACCCCAAAACGTTCCCGGCATGCGGAGCGGCCATCTCCGTTCAAGGCGATCAGTGGCCTTTTTGTGGCGAAAGATACCGCATCGATTTCCGGGGCGAGGCCGCACACCCGCAGGACGACGGCGCCAGCGTTCTCGGCAATTCGCGTGACATTGCTCAGCGGCCCCAGGCCAAGACCGAACAGCGACCGGAACATCTCGGCCGCTCGCTCGATGGTTTCGGGTGATTCGGCATCAGCCTCGCACACCTGATACTGCGGCAGCTCGACATGTTCATCCAATACGCCCACCAGCCGCTTGAGCATCTCGCCACGAGCGCGCGCGACTTGACGCAACGCGACCTTGGTGGTCAGCTGTCTTCGGAAGTGACATTGCTCATCGACGATCGGATTCGGGTCTATGCGATAGAAAAATTCCGGCAGCACTTCCAATGTCTCGGCGAGCGCTGCTTCCAGGTGAGCAGATGCGACTTCTGCGCCGGTCTCGACGCGGCTCAAGAACTGCTTGGACACGCCGACCTGCTCTCCCAGGTCCGTAAGCGACAGATCGTGAAAGAGGCGGATGAGTCGAAGGTTGGTTCCAATGAACTCGCTCATCGCACAGCTTCGGGGGCCGCGTCGCCTTCGTCGCGTCGCTTCGGCGCCACCTGCGGCTTGCTGACCTGGACAGCCTGCGCCAGAAGTTGCTGGCCTTCAAGTCGCAGTACGCGCACGGTATCGGATATCCAGCGGCAGGCGATTTCGCCGCTGGGAGTGAAGCCCAGAAATTCGACCCGCGGCTCAGCGGAGCCATCGTGACCGCGGTCGATGACGAAGCAGAACCGGCCGGGCTCCCCCTTCGTCGCGAACTCCAGGAAGTCCAGTTGATAGCGATTGGCCGTCAGGACCGCGTCCTTCGATGGGTTCGACGGGTCATCGTTACTGAACCGGCAAGGTACGCCGCCAACGGTGAAAACAATGTCATTGCTGCTGCTGGAGAGGCCGAGCCAGGCGTGATCGCCGGCAAGCGCCTCCGCGAGGATGCGCTTCCTTTGGCGACCAAACGTTGTGCACCCGCGCGTGTATCCGCTATCAGTCGAACGCGACAAATCGTCCTCGGTCGCGTACAGCTCGTCGAGGAGCCACTGCGCAACCGAGTGCAGCCGGTCAGAGCTGAGTTCTGGATTGAAAAAGGCGGGCAGCGGCAAGTTCATTTGTGCAATTTCTTGATTTCGTCAACTGGATTTTGGTGCAATTCTTCGAAATCGTCAACTCACTTTCCAACCCGGTCGGCAACCGCACTCTGGCAGAGCCATATGTCAGAAAAAGGCGTACAATTCTGATAAACATGATCATGACGAAGCTCCCTGAATCCATCCTGCTGCACGCACAGACCCTGCCTGAGGGAGGTGTGCTGTCGCCCAAGGAATTCCTGCACCTCGGAAGCCGTGCCGCCGTCGATCAGGCACTTTCTCGGCTCACCAAGGAAGGCAAATTGCTCCGCGTAGCGCGCGGCACCTACGTTACGCCGGTGTCGAGCCGTTTCGGCACGCGTGCGCCTGCACCTGAAAAAGTGGTGCACGCGCTGGCTACCCAAAATGGCGAGGTGGTAACACCCCACGGCGCGAATGCTGCCAATGCGCTAGGCCTGACCCAGCAAGTGCCGATCCGCGAGGTCTACCTGACCTCGGGACGCACCCGCAAGCTCACGCTCGGGCGCTCCGAGGTCATGGTCAAGCACGCTCCGCGCTGGATGCTTGCGTTGGGATCTGGGCCGGCCGGTGCGGCCGTGCGCGCGCTGGCCTGGATGGGCCCCAGCCATGTGGGCGAATCGCTGGCAGCTTTGCACCGCACGCTACCGCCGGCTGAGTGGCGAACGCTGACTTCGGCGCGTGCGGCCCTGCCGTCCTGGATGGCAAGGGCCATCGGCGCAGAGGCGTTACGTGGCTGAGCACTATTTCGCCCTCAGCAAAGAGGACCAAGGCGAAGTTCTGGAACAGGCTCGGGCAAACACTGGCCTGCCTACTCATCTGCTCGAAAAGGATGTGTGGGTCGTCTGGGCCCTCGGCGCATTGTTTGAATCACCGCTTGCTTCCCTCCTCACCTTTAAGGGTGGTACATCACTCTCGAAGGTTTACAAGATCATCGACCGCTTCTCCGAAGACATCGATCTAACCTACGACATCCGCAAGTTAATCGCGGATCTCACCGGCGGCGAAGAGTTTCTGCCGGCGAGTCGAAGCCAGGCCAGCAAGTGGACCAAGGCCGTTCGAGACCGCCTTCCCGAATGGATCGCCACCGAGGTGCAACCGCTTCTCCAAGCGGCACTGGACCGGGAGCAGTTGGCGGCCGAGTTGGAGATCGGCGGCGCAGAGCACGACAAGCTCCTGCTGCACTACCCAGCGATCAAGCAAGGCACCGGCTACGTCTCCCCTGTCGTGACGTTGGAGTTCGGCGGCCGGGCGACCGGAGAACCACACCAAGTGTTGTCGGTCGCGTGTGACATGGATGGCCATGTCGATGGCGTGACCTTCCCCGTGGCATCTCCGCAGGTGATGAACGTCGCGCGGACATTCTGGGAGAAAGCCACCGCGACACATGTCTATTGCGCCCAAGGGCGAATCCGCGGCGAACGCTATGCGCGGCATTGGCATGACCTGGCCGCGATCATGCGGAGCGCGCACTTCGGCGCCGCCATTGACGACCGAGCGGTCGCCCGAGCCGTGGCCGAGCACAAGTCCTACTTCTTCAGCGAGAAGGACGCCGGCGGCGAGGTCATCGATTACGCCAGTGCAGTGCAAGGTGCCTTGCAGATCGTGCCCGAAGGCGCTGCCCGGGAAGCGCTTGCCACAGACTACGCCAAGATGCTCGAGGACGAAGTCATGGTCGGCAACGCCCTGCCCTTCGATGAACTGATGCGGGCATGCGCCGAGGTCGCTGCCCGCGCCAATGCCGCGGCTCGGAAATAGGCCAACAGGCCTTTGGCAGGCACATCATTCGCTCGAGGTTTCTGCGTTCGCATCGAACCGTACCCTCGCCCCTCAATTTCTGCGCGGTTCTTCGCAAGCCGAAAGAGCCTTGAGGGTCTCAATCAACTAGTTTTTCCGCTCGGTGAGTTCGAATCCAAACTGCTGAATATTGCTCCGGCGACTGCTTGGCTCTTGTGCTGACCCGCGCTCTTTTTGCGTAGAGTCTTGAATCCCCGATCCCGGGCAATGAAAGCTGCGAGCATGTGCGGGATCAGCGCGACCACATCCACCGGAACCTGATGCACCCGCCCATGTACCTCCGCATAGGT
This sequence comes from Variovorax sp. Root411, assembly GCF_001425205.1. Classification (GTDB taxonomy): domain Bacteria; phylum Pseudomonadota; class Gammaproteobacteria; order Burkholderiales; family Burkholderiaceae_C; genus Variovorax. Next base: position 25,157 of record NZ_LMDW01000009.1, on the reverse strand, counting down.
ATCGAGCTGCGCCTTCAGCTCGGTCGATAGCGTGACCGTCAGCTTCACTGCGTCAGAGCGCGGAAGCGCACCCAAGCTCAGCCGGTTGGTCTCTTTGCTCATTGCGGCGCTCCCCGATGGAAAAACAGCGGCTGGTACTGCCGCAGCACCAGATCCTTGCTCACCATCACCCCCATCGGAAACCCCGGCCGGATGGTCAGCGTCGGCTGCACACTTATGTTGCGCTTGGTGATCTCCTGCCCGACCTGGTTCACCGCGTCCTGCGCTCCTTCCCGGGTCGCAATCACGACGCGGTTGCCGTCGGTGCGGCTCTCGGGCGCCGCCAGTTCGGCCCCCACGCCCAGCAGTGTCGACAGTGCCGCCCCGGCCAAGATGCGGTCCCAGTGCCAATCGACGCCATCCTCCAGCCCCGCATAGCCAGCCGGATCGATGCCCGGGAGCCGGTCCAGCGCTACCGACGAGGTATCCGGCAGGATCAGCCGCGTCCACACCAGCAGCACCCGCCGCTGCCCAAACGCCACCTGGCTGTCATAGCGCCCGATCAGCCGCGATCCCTGCGGGATCAAGAGGTGCTTGCCCGTGGCCGTGTCGTAGACCGCCTCGGTCACGTTGGCGATCACCTGCCCCGGCAGATCCGAGTTGATCCCCGTCATCAGTGCAGCCGGAATGATTGTCCCGGCCATCACCTGGTACGGTGAAGCCGGCAATTGCAGGCTCCCCGGATTGCGCGTCGCGCCATCCCCCGCCTTCGCCAGAAACGCCTCCTTTGCATCCTGGCGGTTCTGCATCCCGGTCGGGTCGGCTGGTATGGCCTGCTGCGATGCCACGGCCATCGCGTTGAAGGCCTGATTCCCCGAAGCCAGCGTCGGCGCATCACCCGACGCCTTCGCGGCCACCGCCGACCTACCCGCACCGCTGTTGCCACTGCTCCTGAAGAACACCGACGACCGCGCCGCCTCCTCGGCCGCCAGCCGCTCGGACTGCTCCGGGTCTACGCCGCCGCCCGGTGGGCGCATCTCCATCGGCTGCTGCGACTTCATGATGGCCGGCCCCAAGTCGCCGGGCAGCGGCTCGCCGAGCACCGGCGGGGCTGCCTTCGCAAGCCCGGCATAGTCCTTCGGCAGCCGCTCCAAGTCCTCGGCCCGCGAGATGCGGTCCACGTTGAACAACTCGGTGCCGGCGCCACGGTCCCGCCGGGCCGGGCTCAAGGACCATAGCGTGGCCCCCAGCACCGCCGCACCGAGTCCCCCCACGAGCACCGCCAGCATGCGGCGATTCAGCCGAGTGACGGGCCGGGGCGAAGCGCGCAGCGCCATGGCCTCTGGATCGGCCTTCGGCGCAGGCGGAGAAGCACCTTCCGGCATGTCGGTCGTGCCCATGCTCAGTTCCTCCGCGCGGAACTCACGCCATCCGTGCGCTCGACGCGCACCACCTGAGCCCTCTCTCCGTTCAGACCGCCCAGCCTCAGTTCGGCCGCACCAAAGAGCCGGTCCACCACGTAGTACGGCGCGCGGAACCGGTAGTTCACAAGCTGCCCATCGCCCTGCGGGCCGATCACAAACAGCGGCGGCAGTTCGCCCTGGGCGATGCCACCCGGGAACTGGATGTACACCTTCTCGCCGTCATCGAATGCGCGCAGCGGCTTCCAGGGCGGGGAATCCCCACTGACCGCGTAGCGGAAGCGGATCTGCTCCAGCGTCATGCCGGTTTCCACCGGTGCGCTGGCCTGCGCCTCCCGGCCCTGCTTCTGCAAAGCCAACATCCGGTCCTTCGGATAGTCCCACGACACCGACGCCATCCACGTCTGCGGCGTCGAGGACAGCTCGAGCAGATAGGTCCGGCGGTTGGTGGTGATGACGAGATTCGTCTTCAAGCCCACGCGTGTGGGTTTCACGAGGACGTTCACGCGCAGGTCTGCGCCCGAGCCGCTGGCCGTGTCGCCCACGATCCAGCGCACCGTGTCCCCCGCCGAAACGGTCACCAGTTCCTCGCCTGGCTGCAGCGCGATGACCGTGACGCGGCCCGGGCTTGTGTAGACCTGGTACAGCGCCCCCTCGGCATAGGGCCAGACCTGGATCGCATTGACGTAGCCCTCGCGCGTCGGCGCGATGCGCGCTTCCTCATTGGCGCGCGACACGCGCACCTTCTCGTCGACAGGTTCAGGCACCGGTTTGGCATCAGCCTCGCGCCCCAACGGCTTCAATTGGCCCGGCAGGGCCAATGGCTGCGGCACAGCCACCGCCTCCACAGGCTTCAGCGCTTCCGGCAGCAACTGCGCCGCCCTCTCCTGCTTCGGCTCGTCGAGCGAGATCGCCGGCGGCGACTTCCCCTGCGAGGCGCAGCCCGCAAACAGAATGGCCAACACGATCAACGGCAATACGTAAACACGGCTTTGTGCATTCATGGCTTCTTCACTCCTTCGGAGGTTTCGAGTTCGCGGGTCCACGACAGCCCGTTGACGTAGATGCCCAGGGGGTTCTTGCGCAGCCGCTCCTCGGTGCGCGGCGCCTGCAGCACGATGGAGAGCACCGCCGTCCAGCGGTCCAGCCCGGCCGCTTCACCGTTGACATAGCGACGCTCGGTCCAGCGCACCTGGAACGAGGCATCGCTGGCCCGCACCACGCTGTTGACCTGCACGGCCACCGACTGCTGCCCGACGCGAGAGAACGGATCGTTGGTGCGCGCGTAGTCGTTCAGGACGGCGGCGCCCTTGTCGGTGGTGTAGTCGTAGGCTTCGAGCCAGTTCTGTCGCACGACGATCGGGTCGATCGACAGCGAGCGCACGTCGGTAATGAAGCGCGCCAGGTGGAAGGCGATCTGCGCATCGGCCGGCTTGTACGGCGTGGCCGCCTCGCCGACGGCCCGCACCTGCCCGGCCTGATCCACCTCGATGACGTAGGGCGTCACGATGGATTGCGCCGAGCGCCAGACCAGCCCGCCGGCCATCAGCAGGGCCAGCGACAGTGAACCGAAGGCCATCAGCCGCCAGTTCTTCGCCTGCACACGCGCACTGCCGATGCGCTGGTCCCAGACCTGCCCGGCGGCCTGGTAGGGCGTGATGGGTTCGGGCGTCTCCGAGTACCGCACCCGGGGTCGTTTGAATCGCATGGATGTTCTCCTCAAGAATTGGATTCGTCGCGCAGGCTCGGACTGGCGCCACTGCCCCCGTGGTCACCGGACCGAAGCGCGTGCACTGCGGTGGTGGCCGCGTGTGTCGCCTGCTGTCTGCGCCGCATGCGCTGAGCCCAGGCGGGTTCAGACGTGGACGCGGCAGATGCGCCGGCATCGGCAGCGACGCCGCCTGCGGAAGCCACCGGTGCCGCGGCCTCGCTCACGAAGTTCGCCACGCGGCCCTTGACCGCCTTGGCGCCGGACGCGACGCGTTGACCCACGGCGGTGGCACCGGTCTTCGCGACATTGCCCAGACCGGCGCCGGCCGCCCGCACGCCGCTGCTGCCCGAAGCCGCGGCACCGGCCTGATAGGCCGACTTAGCGCCGCCGGCCAGGGCACTGGCCGACCGCGCAGCAGAAGCGCCGCCGCCGATGGCCGCCTTCGCCGCGCCGGGCGCCATGCGCGCACCGGCGGCCACCGCCGAGCCCGCACCTGCCACCGCCGCGCCACCGGCCACGGCCAGCCCCGTGGCACCGATGGCCGTGCCCACCGCGGCTCCGGCGCCCAACTGCGGCGCCCCCGACACCAGTCCGGTCGCGATGCCAGGCCCGAAGATCCCCAACCCCAGCATCGCCAGCGCCGCCAGCATGATGACCAGCGCATGGTCAACGGAAGGCTCCGCACCGGCCGACGTCTGAAATTCGGAGAACAAGCCCGAGCCGATGCCCACGATCACCGCCAGCACCAGCACCTTGATGCCCGAAGAGATGACGTTGCCCAGCACCTTCTCGGCCAGGAAGGCCGTCTTGTTCCAGAGCGCGAACGGCACCAGCACGAAGCCCGCGAGCGTGGTCAGCTTGAACTCGATCAGCGTCACGAAAAGCTGCACCGCCAGCACGAAGAAGCTCACGATCAGCACCAGCCACGCCAGGAACAGCACGCTGATCACGTCGAAGTTCGCGAACACCTCCGGGAAGCCCGTCAGCTCGCTGATCTGGACCATGATCGGCCGGCCCGCGTCAATGCCCACCTTGGCAAGCTGCCCCGGCCGCAGAAACTGCGCCTGGCTCATGCCGGAGCCTGAAGCGGTCAGGCCCAGCCCGGCAAACGACTGGAACACGATCCCGGCGAGACGGTTGAAGTTGCCGATGATGAAAGCAAACGTCCCCACATAGAGCACCTTCTTGATCAGCCGGGCGATCACGTCGTCGCCCTGCCCCGAGGCATGGCCCATCGCCCAGAACAGCCCGGCCAGCGTCACGTCGATGACGATCAGCGTGGCGCTCAGAAACCGCACCTCGCCACCGAGCAGGCCGAAGCCCGAATCGATGTAGCGCGAGAACACATCGAGGAAGCGGTCGATGACCGCGACATCGTCCATGGCGGTCAGTCCTTGGCCGTATTGCCGGGTGGCGATGCCGGTATCGCGGGCGCGGGCGCGGGTGCGGGGAGCTCAGCGGGCGGGGACGCCGGCGGCGTGTACGGTGTCCCACCGCCCATGAAGCGCCTGCGCGTGGCTTCGGCCACTGCGTTGCACTGCGCATCGCCCACCTCGGCATGGTCGGCCTTGCACTGCGCGCGCAGCTCCTTCAGCCGCTCGGGATTGGCGACCAGCGTTTCGGCGGTTTCGATCGGGGCGGGCTTGCCGCAGGCGGACACCAGCAGCGCGAAGGTAATCATCAGGAGGTACTTCATGGCCGCTCCCTCACTGGCCGTAGAAATTCACCGTGGTCGCGGTGTACGGCGTCCCACTGCCCTGGAAGCGACGGCGCACCTCGCGCGCGCGTTCCTGCACTGCCACCTGCCGCGCCTGCTCCAGCGCGGTGGCTCGGTCCTGGGTGATCTGCAACTGCTGCGCCTGCATGGCCTGGCGCGACTGCAGGGCCAGCAACTGGTTCGTAGCCTGCATCGCCTGCAGCGCACCCGCGGCCGACTGGCTGCGGTTCACGAGATCGGTCAGCGTCCGCTCGTCGGCCGCAAAGTTCTGCACCGCCTGCGATTGCACCTGGGTTGCCGTGCGCAGCGCCTCGAGCGACTGCTTCCAGCGCGCCCGGGCGTCGGTCGCCATCTGCGTGCCCGAGATCGCGGCGGTGTAGGACTCGGGATAGAGGCGCTTGAACTCGCCTTCCATCCGCTGCACGTTGAAGGCCAGCCCCTGCGTCTGCTGGATCAGCTGGTTCGTGGCCGACAGCGCCGCCTTCAGTTCCGACAGCGCGCTGAAATCCAGGCTGGTCAGGTTCCTTGCCTGGTTTTGCAGCATCTGCGCCTCGTTCTGCAGCTGCTCGACCTGGTTGTTGATCTGCTCCAGCGCACGTGCCGCCGTCAGCATGTTCTGGATGAAGTTGGACGCATCGAACACGGTGTCGCCGACGCCGAACAGGGCATGCGCTGGCGGGGCAATGCCAAAGGCCAGGGCACTGACGGCGACCAGCGCCGCAATGCGGGGTTTGAATGAAGACATGGATTTCATGGATTTCTCCTTCGGATGGATGGCAGTCAAGGGAACGAGGGAAACGAGGGAATCAGGTCGGCGGCCCAGTCGATGCCGCCGTGGCGCAACCAGGCGGCCGCGAAGTCAGCCGGCGAGACGGAGGCCGAGACCGCATCGATGTCGCGCTGGTGCTCCGGTGATGAGGCACCGGCGAATGCCAGCGCGACAGGCCCGAGCCCCAGGTCGAAGACCCGGTTGCCCAGCCGCGACTGGTAGTAGTAGTCGCGCTTGGGCTGTGCCGTGGCGACGATCTCGATCTGCCGGCTGTTGAGCCCGAAGCCCTCGTAGATCACACGGATCTGCGGCTCGGTCGCCTGCGGGTTCGGCAGGAAGATGCGGCTCGCGCAGCTCTCCACGATGGCCGGGGCGATGCTCGAGTCCTGGATGTCGGCGAGCGACTGCGTGGCGAAGATCACCGAGACGTTCTTCTTGCGCAGCGTCTTGAGCCACTGGCGGATGCGCGTGGCGAACACCGGGTCATCGAGGAACAGCCAGGCCTCGTCGAGGAACAGCAGCGTGGGGGCGCCGTCGAAGCGTTCGTCGAAGCGCGCGAACAGGTAGGACAGCACGGCCAGGGTCGCGGCCTTGCTGTGCATCAGTTCCTCCATCTCGAAGCACTGGACGGACGAGGACCCCAGGCGGTCCGCATCCGCATCGAGCAGCTTGCCGTGCGCGCCGCCCAATACATAGGGCTGCAGCGCCTGGCGCAATGCGTTCGACTGCAGCAACACGGACAGGCCGGTCAGGGTCCGCTGTTCCACGGGCGCGCTGGCCAGGCTATTGAGCGCGGACCACACCGCGTCCTTCTCGGCCGGCCCCACAGCGATACCTTCCTGCAGCAGCCGGCCCTCGACCCACTCCGAAGCCCAGGCGCGGTAGCCGTCCTGGTCAATGCGCGCCAGCGGCTGGAAAGCAATCGCACCGTCCAGCCCCAAGTCGTAGTGCTCGCCGCCCAGCCCGAGGATGGTGGCGCGCATCGAACGCCCCATGTCGAAGGCCAGGATGCGCGAACCGGCGTAGCGCCGGAACTGCAATGCAAAGGTCGCCAGCAGCACCGACTTGCCCATGCCCGTGGGGCCGACCACCAGCGTGTGGCCCACGTCGCCGATGTGCGTGACCAGCCGGAACGGCGTGGCACCGTCCGTGCGCGTGACGATCAGCGGCGGCCCATCGAGGTGCCGATTGCGCTCCTGCCCCGCCCAGACGGCCGACACCGGCATCATGTGCGCCAGGTTCAAGGTCGAGACGATCGGCTGGCGCACATTGGCGTAGGCATGGCCTGGGATCGACGACAGCCAGGCATCGACGGCGTTCAGGGTCTCCGGGATCGTTACGAAACCGCGGCCCTGGATCGTCCGCTCCACCGCGCGCAACTTCTCGTCGACGGCCGTCGCATCGGCATCGAGAACGGTCACCGTCGCGGTCACATAGCCGAAGGCCACCTGGTCGCTGCCCAGGTCCTGCAGGGCCGCATCGGCATCGGCGGCCTTGTTCGATGCGTCCGAATCCAACAGCGGGCTCTCCTGCTGGAAGATCGTCTCGCGCAGCAGCGCCACGATGTTCTTGCGCTTTGCGAACCACTGGCGTCGCAGGCGCGTGAGCTCCTTCTCGGCTTCGGCCTTGTCGAGGCACAGGAAGCGTGTGCTCCAGCGGTAGGCGAAGCCCAGGCGATTCAGGTCATCGAGCACGCCCGGCCAGGTGGATGTCGGAAATGCCCGCACCGACAGCACGCGCAGATGCCGGTTCCCGAGCATCGGCGCCAGCCCACCCGTCAGCGGTTCATCGGCCAGCAGCGCATCGAGGTGCATGGGCACCTCGGGCACCGCGACCGGGTGCCGGCGCGTGGACACGCAGTCGTGCAGGTAGGTCAGGGTCTGCGCGTCGTCGAGCCAGCCGATCTCCGGCATCACGCCTTCGAGCAGATCGAGGAAGCGCTCCGACTCGGACACGAAGGCAGCGAGCCTCTCGCGCCAATCTACGCCTTCGGTCTTGCCGTTCTCGTAGAGCAGCTTCGCGGCGCGTGCTCGGCCTTCCTCCGGCGGCAGGTAGACCAGGGTGAGGTGGTATCGGCTCTCGAAGTGGCTCGCGTCCTCTTCGAAGGCCGCGCGGCGTTCCTCATCGACCAGCCACGACAGCGGCTCGGGAAACAGGGACAAGGGATAGTCGGCAGCCTCGCGGCGCTCGGCCTCGACGAACAGCGCCCAGCCCGAGCCCAGGCGCCGCAGTGCATTGTTCAGCCGTGCCGAGGTGGCGATCAGCTCACCTTGCGTCGCGCTGTCCAGGTCCGGACCACGAAAGCGCGCGGTACGCTGGAACGCGCCGTCCTTGTTGAGCACGACGCCCGGTGCGACCAGTCCGGCCCAAGGCAGCCAGTCGGACAGCAGCGCGGGCCGCTTGCGGTATTCGGCGAGGTTCAGCATGGGGTGTTCTCCATCGCTGGCCTCACACGTCCAGCAGCACACGGTGCTTGATGTGCCGCGCGAACACCGCCATGAACTGCGCGTCCATGCGCGCGCCCCAGACCGCCAGCGAGTGGCCAGCGATCCAGAGCACCAGGCCCGGAATCCACAGCTGCAGCCCCAGGCCCACGGCCGCCGCCAGCGTGCCGTTGGCGATCGCCACGGTGCGCGGTGCGCCGCCCATCAGGATGGGTTCGGTCAGGGAGCGGTGCAGCGGAACTTCGAACCCACTGGCGAAGCCACTCGCGGAACCAGTGACAGGACCGCCGCTCATGCCAGCACCGCCCCACCGGTGAAGCTGAAGAAGCTCAGGAAGAACGAGGACGCCGCGAATGCGATCGACAGCCCGAAGACGATCTGCACCAGCTTGCGGAAACCGCCTGAGGTGTCGCCGAAGGCCAGCGTCAGCCCGGTGGAGATGATGATGATCACCGCGACGATCTTGGAGACGGGCCCCTGGATCGATTCGAGGATCGATTGCAGCGGTGCTTCCCACGGCATGTTGGATCCAGCCGCGTGGACCGGCACGGCAATGGCCAGTAGGAACGCCGCCACGTTGGCAGCGCGCAAGTACGGTTTTACAGAAAGACGTGGATGTGTCATGACGGTTCTCCAGGCGTTGAGAAAGGGGAAGGAGGTGAGGAAATCGAAGGGGAGGCAGGCCCCAGCGCGGCATCGAGCTGGTAGCCCTGGCTGTCGTGTCCGATGACGCGGGCGATCTCGCGCACGCGGCGCGCACGGCCGCGACCGGCGATGAAGACGATCACATTCACCGCCTCGGCGATCAGGGCGCGCGACACGGTGACGGAAACCTCCTGCACCAGCTGTTCGAGACGCGTGAGCGCGCCCGTCGCGGAGCCGGCATGCACGGTGGCGATGCCGCCCGGGTGTCCGGTCCCCCATGCCTTCAGCAGATCCAGCGCCTCGGCGCCGCGCACCTCGCCGACCACGATGCGATCCGGCCGCAGGCGCAAGGTGGCACGCACCAGGTCGGCCATGGTGGTCACGCCCGGCTCGCTGCGCATGCCGACGTGGTCGTCCGAGCGGCACTGCAGTTCCACCGTGTCTTCGAGGATCAGCACCCGGTCCCGGGTCTGGGCAATCTCGTCAAGCAGTGCATTGGCGAGCGTGGTCTTGCCGGTGCTGGTGCCGCCGGCCACCACGATGTTCAGGCGCTCGCGCACGGCCTGTCGCAGGAAATCCGCCTGCGCCTCGCTCATCACGCCATCGGCCACATAGTCGGCCAGGGTCAGGATGCGCAGCGCCCGCTTGCGGATCGCGAACGACGGCGCGCGCACCACGGGCGGCAGCACGCCCAGAAAGCGCTCTCCGGTCTCGGGCAGCTCGGCCGAGAGGATGGGCAGGCCCGCGTGCACCTCGGCGCGCACGTGCGCCGCCACCAAGCGGATGATGCGTTCGGCCACGGGTGCCGGCAGCGCGGAGCCCGTGGGTTCGCGCCCCGACCCCAGCCGGTCCACCCACAGAGAGCCGTCCGGGTTCAGCATGACTTCGACGACTTCCGGGTCTTCGAGCGCGGCCGCGATTTCCGGCCCCAGGGCCGTGCGCAGCATGCGTATGCGCCGCGCCAGCGAGACGGCCGCGTTACCAGTGCGACCACTGCTAAGGTCTTTGTCATGCCCGCGCGTCATGGGTGCTCCCTGGTTCTTGCTCGGTGTGAACGGCTTGCGAAGGTTGGCCAGGCGCGACTGACGGCCCGGTGGCCTCCGGCTCGATCTCCTCGTGGACCTCCCGCACCAGGCTGCGGCCGCGCTGGATGTGGCGGGCCAGTTGTTCGATGAACTGCGCGTAGCGGGCGCGGCCCTGGGCGCGCGCGGCGTCCTGATGGCCCTCGGGCACAGGGATCGACACCGTGAGGTAGTAGCGAACGTAGAGCGCCAGCGTCTCGATCAGGATGGCCTGATCGCGCTCGAGCCGGTCGAACTGGCGCGAGAGCCGGTCCAGGCGCTTGGCCATCGCGGCTTCGCGCTGGTCGCCGCCGTCGGGCGAGAGGAACGAAGCCAGTGCCGCGGCGATGACCGCCGACTTCGACACCCCACGGTGCGCGGCCAGGTCCTCGAGCCGCTTCGCATGCTCCGGCTCGATGAAGATGTTCAGGCGGGTCCGGCTCATAGCGCGATCCCGTCGTCAGGGTCCAATGCGGCCAGCCGTGCGGTGCGCATGAGCTGGCGGTCCACGTCCTGCGGCCGCAGCGGCACATCGTCCTCGTCGTCGAGTACCAGCAGATCACCCGCGTCCGGTTCGTGGACCTCGACCGGAGCAATGTCGAGTTCGGGCTTGAGCTGGTGCCCGCCTTCGTCGGCGAAGCCGCCCGCCTCGCCCACCGTCGATGCGCCAGGTGGCACCAGCGGAGCCAGCCCGCTCCAGTCGTCCGGCCGCATCGCAGGACGATCGGCATACGCCCCGGCCACCAGCGTCGGCGCCTTCACCACCCGTCGTGTGAAATTGCGGTCCAGGTAGTAGCGCAGCTTCTTCGCCTTGATCGGCGGATGGCCGGAGACCATCACCACTTCGTCCTCCGGCGGCAACTGCATCACCTCTCCGGGCGTGAGCAGCGGCCGTGCGGTCTCCTGGCGCGACACCATCAGGTGGCCAAGCCAGGGCGAGAGCCGGTGGCCCGCGTAGTTGCGCTGTGCGCGCAGCTCGGTGGCAGTGCCCAAGGCCTCCGAGATCCGTTTGGCCGTGCGCTCGTCGTTGGTCGCGAACGCGATGCGGACATGGCAGTTGTCGAGGATCGAGTGGTTAGGGCCGTAGGCCTTGTCGATCTGGTTCAGGGACTGCGCGATCAGGAAGGCACGCAGCCCGTAGCCGGCCATGAAGGCCAGCGCCGATTCGAAGAAGTCCAGCCGGCCCAGCGCCGGGAACTCGTCGAGCATCAGCAGCAACTTGTGGCGGCGCGCGATTCCATCCGAACCGTCGAGCGATTCGGTGAGGCGGCGGCCGATCTGGTTGAGGATCAGCCGGATCAACGGCTTTGTGCGGCTGATGTCGGAAGGCGGCACGACCAGGTACAGCGACACCGAATGCTCGGCCGAGATCAGGTCCGCGATGCGCCAGTCGCAGCGCGACGTGACTGCGGCCACCGTGGGGTCGCGGTACAGGCCGAGAAACGACATGGCGGTGGACAGCACACCCGAGCGCTCGTTCTCGCTCTTGTTGAGGACTTCGCGCGCAGCAGAAGCCACCACCGGATGGACTTCGTCCGCCAAATGCCGTGTGGTCATCATGCGGTGCAGCGTGACCTCGAACGGACACGCGGGGTCGGACAGGAAATTGGCGACGCCGCGCAGCGTCTTGTCCCCGCCGGCATAGAGTACGTGCAGGATGGCACCTACCAAGAGCGCGTGCGACGTCTTCTCCCAGTGGTTGCGCCGCTCCAATGCCCCTTCAGGATCGACCAAGATGTCAGCGATGTTCTGCACGTCGCGCACTTCATGGGCGCCGCGCCGCACTTCAAGCAATGGGTTGTAGGCTGCCGACTTCGGGTCGGTGGGGTTGAACAGCAAACAGTGCGAGAAACGTGCGCGCCAACCGGCCGTGAGGTTCCAGTTCTCGCCCTTGATGTCGTGGATCACGGCCGAGCCCGGCCAGGAGAGCAGCGTCGGCACCACGAGCCCAACGCCTTTGCCCGAGCGCGTCGGCGCGAAGGCCATCACGTGCTCCGGGCCTTCATGGCGCAGGTAGGCGCTGTCCTTGCCGGTGGTCTTGCCGAGGAATACCCCGGCCGGGTTCGTCAGGCCGGCCTTCGCGATCTCGTCGTGCCCGGCCCAACGGGCGGAGCCATAGGTCGTGACCTGCTTGGCCAGCCGCGCGCGCCACACCGCCATCGTGATGGCTGCACCCGTGGCGAGCATCCCGCTCGATGCGGCAATGATCCCGCCGCGCTCGAAGACATGGGGCGCATAGGCATCGTAGAAGTACCACCATTCGAACAGCTTCCAGGGCTCGTAGATCGGCACGCCGGAGAGGTCGAACCAGGCGGGGCCGAGTCGCGCCTGGTAGCCCAGCGCGTGCGCCGTCCACTGCGTGGCTGCCCACACGCCTCCCACGGCGACGCCAAGCACCACGGCGATCTGTTCGAACAAGATGCCCGTTGCTGACCCTGGCATGAGCCGCCTCCTTTGCGTGTACGTTGATTCAGTGCGCGCGAACTGATTCGGCACGCAGGCATGAGTCTGGAATCAAGCCGCCGCGCGGCACACCCGCAGGGGCGTGCTGCGGCGTACGCTGGCGGGATAGCTGGCTGAGGGCTTGTGGGGCTGAAGGTGCGAGCCTTCAGGGTGTCACGCGGGAAGTCTTGCAGTTGAGGGTTGCAACGTCAAAAGCTTTTGACGCAGCGCAACGCGCGCCTCTGGCAGACGCCGTAACGCTCAACGCAAAGTTGTGGCGTGTGTGAGAAATCTTTGCAGCGATTCGGGCATGCGGCCACGTTGATGCTTGTGCAGCACGTAGGTGGTGATGTGAACCTGCTCGGCGAGGGGCACCACCACGATGTCCTTTCGTTGCATTGCCAGCATGTGATCGGCATCGGCCACGCCAACACCTTGCCCCACGGCCACACGGGTCAGGTAGCCGGGCAATGTCCGCGCCTCGCCAGCGATCGTCGGAAACAGGGCATGCTTCTGCAGAATCGACGTCATCTGTCGATACAGCCCGGGGTGAAAATCCTCCGTGCAGGCAATTGCGGGAAAGGAGAGAAGTTCGGACAACGACACCAACTCGCGACCTGCAAGCTCATGCTCCGCCGAGAGGATCGCCACCAGAGTGCTGCCCCACGCTGGATGCTGCGCTAAGGCCTTGTCATCCGGCAGACCGAAAGATAAACCAGCATCAACCTCCTCGCTGCGCAAGGCCGCGTGCAGTTCCGTCGCGCGCATCTCGGTGAGTTCCACAGGGATATCGGAAGCGATCAACCTCCAGCGAGCCAGGCAATCGGCCAGCCTGGGCTGTACCGTGGCCTCATCGACGCCGATCCGCAGAGGTTCCCGATGGCGAATGTCGGTCGCACACACCGCGCGCTTGGTGCGCTCCAGACGAACAAGGAGCTTGCGGGCATGATCGAGTAGCTTGACTCCGGCCGGTGTTAACTGAAGCTTGCGCGGTGTTCGGACAAAGAGGGTAACGCCCCACTTTTCCTCCAGATCCCGGACGGTGCGCGCCAGCGGACTCTGGTCGATGTGGATGCGCTCGGCGGCCTTTCGAAAGCTGAGTTCCTCCGCGACTGCGATGAAGTAGCGTAGATGGCGAAGCTCAATCATTCTTGCGGCGATGGTGCGGAAACAAATAAATAACACCTAGGCAGGGCCTATCGGCGCCGCATGCGCGCACGTCCAGCACAAATGCGGAAGTCCCAATAAGGCATCAAGTGGCAAGTTCGACACGCATCGCCTGAAGCAGCCGCTCCACTTCGACCTCGGTGCCCACGCTGATTCGCACCCACTCCGGTAGGCCATACGCATCGACAGGCCGGATGATGAGGCCGTGCTTTTCCAGCGCGCGCGACAACGCCGCGCCCTGCCCCGTCTTGGCGAGAACGAAATTAGTGTGCGACTCGAGACTTTGAATTTCAAGACCCGTCAGGCCCTTCACCAGCAGCCCGCGAACGCGCTCGTTTATCTCGTTGGTGCGAGATAGAAAATCCTGGTCTTCCAATGCCGCGATCGCAGCCACCTGGGCCATGTGCGTCACCGTTCATCTGGACCGCGCGCGCATCCGACATCCTGGCCGAAGTGACACGGGCTAAGGCCGCTTTCACAGCCAACGCGGGATAAGTACTGAACAGCGTGGCGCACCGCACTAGCATCTTCTTCGCATTTTTTTACGGCGGCAGATTTTCGACTACAACCTTTCAACGCCATGTTGGGTGTTTTGTTGCGGGCAACTGCAAACCCTACCCGGCGAACTTTCCAGATGTTTGCATGACGCCCTCTTTAGATTTCAGTCGATGCTGATTCCGACCTTCTTGATGATGGTGCCCCACTTGATGCTCTCCTTCGCAATGAAGATCTTGAACTCATCGGGCGAGCCACCGCCAATGACCAATCCCTGCCTGGCAAAGGCTTCGCGCACCTCCTTGTCCTTCATCACCTCGTTGACGTCTGCACTGATTCGGCGCACCACATCGGGTGGCGTGCCGGCTGGGGTGAAGATGCCGTTCCAGGCGATCGCTTCGAATCCGGGGTAGCCCGACTCAGCGACCGTCGGCAGGTCTTTCATGGTCTCAGTGCGCGTCAGACTCGTCGCCGCCAACAGGCGGATGCGTCCTCCCTGAATTAATGGCAAAAGAGCCGGTGCCACGGTGAACAGCGCCTGCGTTTCTTCAGATGCAACCGAAATACCGGCAGGTGGCGAGCCAGAGAACGGGACATGTGTCGCGTCGAAGGCAGCAGTGCTCTTGAACAACTCCATGGTCAAGTGGGAGGAACTGCCGGCGCCGACTGAGGCGTAGTTGATCTTGTTGCCCTGCTTCTTTGCCCATGAGACAAATTCGGGCAAGCTCTTGGCGGGGTGACTCGCGGCCACCGCCAATACGTTGGGCTGTGATGAGGTGAGCACGACGGGCAACAGGTCCTTGGCCGGGTCGTATGCCATCTTCTTGTACATGTACGGGGCAAAGGCAATCGGCCCGTTGAAGCCGATGCCGAGCGTATAGCCATCGGCAGGGGCCTTGGCAACAGTGGTCATGCCCAGCATGCCGCCAGCACCTGCCTTGTTGTCCACGAGCACTGGCTGCTTCCAGCGTTCACGCAGCTTTTCACCCAGGGTGCGAGCGATGAAGTCGAGCGAGCTGCCGGCCGGAGTCGGCACAACCAGCTTGACTGGCTTGGTGGGCCAGCTCTGGGCCGAGGCCGCCAAGCCAAAGCGCAACCTGCAAGCAGGGCTAAGATTTTCTTCATTCATGTCTCCAGGAAGTTTTCGTGATTCGCTAGACGATGGCGCCCTGCGCGTTGAGCACAGCTCGAACGGCAGCTGCGTCAGGCACCGCGCCCTGTGCAGATTGCAGGGCAGCCGAAACACCCGCTGCATGTCCAGTGGCAAAGGCGGTCCCCATCACTCTGGTAGACCCGTAGGCCTTTGCATCGGCGCCCGTCACCCGGCCGGCAAGGCGCAAGTTGCCGATGGTCTCGGCCTGAATGGCCGAGTACGAGATATCGAAGAATCCCTCGCCGCCAATGGGCAGATATATCGCCCGGCCAGGTGCTTCATGCACTTCCATAGGCCAGCAACCCCGTGCGATGCCATCGTCCCTGCGACGGCCGTCACTGCCGTCGTCCGCAGTGACGTCGCCGATCGAGCGCGGGCGCCGCGTTTCTCGAATGCCGAGTTGCGGCCCGGTAGCCATGATGAAAGCCTTGTCGAATCCGGGCAATTCGCGCAGGTAGGGCAGGAAATCCCAGGCCTGTCGTCGAGCCGCCATCTCGGCACGCGCAAGCTCGGCACCTTCGAGGCCTAGCGTCATCAGATCGACGCCCATCCACCAGACGCCCTCGGAACCAGGAAGGCGAACCAGGATGCCGCCGTCATCGCGGGCCAGAGGTATGGTCGCTTTGGCGTTGTAGCGCGCCACAATGCCCGCCAACAAGCGAGCTTCGATCATGACGTCCAAGGGCACACCGCCCACGTGAACCGGCAACGACGCAGGCTGAAGGTGCGCGCCTAAACCGCCGGTCAAGGAGAAGGTCGCGCTGGCGAAAGCCGAGAGACTGGCTTCGCCGCTTGCATCGACAAATGCGGCTGCTTCGACATCGTGAAGCCCGGCGTGGTCGGCCAGGCGCACACTCTTGATACGACCGCCTTCCGTCTCGGCGGACACCAGCCTTGTATGAAAGCGAAGGTCGAGATTGGGTGAATCGACCAGGTTATCAAAAGCGAACTTCACGGCCTCGACGTCAAGCATGACCAGCCAATTGCCACTTTTGCTGCGCGCCGGAGAGGGATCGATGCCAAGGCGCTGCAGTTCGAGTAGAAGCTCCCAGCCAACGCCCCCAACAGCCCGCGACGGCTTGGTGCCCGCGACATAGAAGCCGCAGTAGCTCAACACCAACGAATTCGTCGCTGCACCACCCAGGAAGCCGTAGCGCTCCACCAGCAGTGTTTTCGCGCCCTGACGTGCCGAGCCCAAGGCCGCAGCGACACCGGCCGCCCCCCCACCAACGACGACGACGTCATAGCGCTCAATGTCACGATTCATCATGTGTGATTTCCGGTAGTCGATGAGCGGCGCACAGTCTTGCCACAGGAGACAGGCACGGCGGGACGGAAGAAGCAGGTCTACTCATGAACACAAGTCCTCCACCGCTCGCCATGCGAACGTCATTCCCGGCCCCAAGGTAGTGCCAGGCCCCGGATAGGCGCCTTGCATCATCGAAGCCATGTCGTTACCACAGGCGTAAAGCCCGGGTATCGGATGCGATGACTGGTTGAGAACCCGAGCTCTATCGTCCGTTGCCAGACCCGCGCTGGTGCCGAGATCGGCCACGGTCAGTTCGACAGCGCACAGGTCGCTCAGGTCGAGCGCACGCAAGCAGGGATTGGGGCCGTGCAGCAGCGCATCGCCGTTGTGACGATTGAGTGCTGACTCCCCGCGATGGAAGTCTGGATCCACGCCATTTCCCGCGTTCTCGTTGTACCGAGCCAGCGTCTGCTCGAGTGTGAGACCGTCGACCGACAGTTGCGTGGCCAGCGCCCGAGGTGAATTGGCCCGTATGAGGTAGTCGCATTCCGTGAAGCGCCGAGCTGGCCGCGCAGTCGGACGGATCATTCCCATGCCATAGCGCTGCACGAAGGCCATGTCGGCGATCAGGAAGAACCGGTCGTTGTCGTTGTCGGCCGCTCGTGCGAGCATGGCCTCGCAGAAATGATGATAGGAGTTGGCTTCGTTGGTGAAGCGTTGCCCACTGGCGTCAACAGCCAGGGAACCCGGCTTCGCGCGATCGAGCGCGATGTGCGGAAAGTGCGCGACGCTGCCATCAGTCCGTCGCATCGTCGACACGGGCATCCAGAAAGCATTGCCCCCGTGATCTGCCTCGACGGCTGCGTTGAGGCTCAATCCCAGTTCAATCCCACCACCGTCGTTGCCAGCATGCGCAACCGTGCGTTTAACAGCTGGCCTGGGTAGCCACTTCTTTCGCAGTTCTGCATTCCCGGAAAACCCGCCGGCAGCAAGGATCACACCCTTGCCCGCGCGCACCGAAACGTCGCCCGAACCTGTTTGCAAGCGGGCCTTAAACCCCACTGCACTGCGAGACAGTTGTGCGACACGCGTCTCGAATGCAAACGAAACGCCCCTTTTCAGAGCGCTTGAGAAAAGCTGCGCGACCAGAGCATTACCCATCACCAATCGCGTACCGCGACGGCCTGCGACACGATCGGCCGCATAGCGCAGGCCAAGTTTCAGCGCGTGCATCAGCGCTTTCGGTTCGCGATGCGCGGCGAGCAACAGCGGAATGTCAGCCTTGGAAACCATCATTCCACCGAACACCATAAATTCAGGCATCGGAGCCCGAATGCGCGAGAAGTCGTTGCCCAGAAGGCGCCCGTCAAATTCGCGCGGCGCGAAGGCGCGGCCGCCCAGCGAAGAACCATTTAGGTGCTGGAGGTAGTCGGGATGAGCAGCAACTTGATCCAGCTTGACCTCAGTAAAGTCATTCAGGAACGCCAGTAGATCGGCCCCGGACTCAAGCAAGGCATCAATCTTTCTGATGTCGGCCTTCGAACCGATGCTTTCCAGCAAGTAGGTGCGGGCCTCCGATCGAAGCTTCTGAACCTCAGCCGCATCTGCACCGCCCAAAGCGCCCGGCAACCACAACGTGCCCGCCGAGGTGGCTGTGGTGCCACCAACTTGATCGGTGGCTTCAACGACCAGCACCGTGAATCCTTTTGCACGGCAAGCAAGCGCTGCGGTCATGCCAGCGGCACCAGCGCCGACGACCAATGCGTCGACTTCCTCGGGCAGGGCCGGACTAAGAGATTGCATTTTTTTCACTTTGAAGCTCTGTTTGTATGCCCTGCTCGCGTGGCACAAGGCAAGCGACGATCCAATCGCCAGTTGCGTGCCACGCTGACCACGGCTTCCGCTTACAACCTTTCATCGTCACGATGCGGCAGGCGCCTGAGTCGGCTGAAGAAGACGTTCCGGATCGACTGCAGGCATCACGCCCATGAATCCGCCCAGGAACTCGAGCTGCGCCTTCGCCATCTCGGCGCCTTTCTGAATTCGGCAACCTTTGGCCTTTGCTAAAGCAAGTAAGGGGGTGATGTCCGGCGACGTCACGACATCGGCGACCAGCGCGCCGGGAGAAAGCGTGTCAAGCAGAGCCGCTGGCAATGGCAAGCCGGGTTCGCTGGCTGCGTCGAGGGCCGTGGCCATGCCGATGGGCGTGGCATTCACAACGAGATCCAGTGAAGCAAGCGAGTCGCAGCTCAACAAGATTTCTACATTTGGGAAATGTTCCCGGAGCATGGTCGCGAGTGCACTCAGACGATCGGGGTTGACATCCATCAGCCGGAGCTGCGCGACGCCGGTTTCACACAAGGCGAATGCAATCGCGCTTCCCACGCCCCCAGCGCCGATCACCAGAGCCTTTCGTCCGGGGCTGGAAAAGCCATGCCCACCTGCCGCGCCAAGGAAGCCAAAGCCATCGACCATGTCTCCTGTGAGCGTGCCGTTTGCATCGCGGCGAATAACATTCGCTGCACCGAGCGCTTCTGCACGCGGCGTGAGCACATCGCACAGCTTTGCGAATACCTGCTTATGTGGCACCGTCACCACCACGCCGCGAAGGTTCTGCCACCCGCGGGCGGCTTCTGCGAATGCTCCCACGCGCTCAGCGGCGAGGTCGATGGCGATCATTGCGGTGTCCTGACCTCTCGACTCGAACCACTGGTTGAAGTTTTGTGGCGACTTCACTTGTCTAATAGGCGCACCAGCGATGACGACGATCTCGGTCGTTCCGGAAATCATGTTCGGTCCTTGTAGTTGCTAAGAATTGGGGAAAGGCGACCGACTAATCGAGCACAATGTTGGCGCGCTTGATGATCAAGTTGTGTCGTTTCGCCTCGGAGGTGACGAAGACCGCGGTCTGTTCGCGGCTCAAAGAAAGCGGCACGTAGCCAAAAGTGGCGTAGCGTTCTGCGACGTCCAACCCCGCCAGAGCCTCAGCGACGTCGCCGCGAATCTTTTCCTGTATTTGGAGCGGCAGCCCCTTCGGTGCGGCAATGACGTTCCATCCGCTGACTTCGAAATCCTTGGGTCCGCCAGCCTCTGCAACAGTCTGCACATCGGGGTAGGCAGCCAGACGTTGCGGCGCTGCTACTGCTAGAAAGCGCACCTTGCCTGCCTTGTACAGTGGACCCGTCGTACCAGCCGTTCCCATGGTGACCGGCAGTTCGCCGGTGGCAACAGATGTGTAGAGCTGGGACGTTTCCTTGTACACGACGTGCTGGAGCTTGGTTCCAGTCAGAGCTTGGAAGTCTTCCATCCCTAGATGAACCGGATTTCCAATGGACCATGAACCGTAGTCCAGCTTTCCAGGGTTGGCTTTGGCATCGGCTGTGAAATCGCCGAGAGACTTGTACTTGCTCTGGGTGGGCACGACCACCATCATGTAAGCCTTGAATAATGTGGCCTGCACGTCGAAGTCGTTGTTCGCGTCGTATGGCAGCTTCTTGAACATGAACGGATAAGCTACCAAGTGAACGCTGTCCAACTGGATCAGGTCGTGTCCGTCCTTGGCGCCGCGCTTGAACGCATCGATGGCGATGAACCCGTTGGCGCCCGGGCGATTCTCCACAACCACGGGTTGGCCCCACTTTCGCGCCAGCTTGTCGGCCAGCACGCGCGAGATCGCGTCGGGCCCGCCACCGGTTGGGTATGGTGAAATCAGGCGCACGGTGCGCACGGGCCAGGTGGCGGCCGTTTGGGCTATGGTGCCGCCGGCCGCCATCAGGGACAGACCGAGCACAGCGGCGCAGCGCAGGATTGATGTCATCGCGGAGGGTCTCATCGGATGGGGGTAACGGTGGGATCAAGTCGGGTTAAGGCGTCTTCGCGGGCGGCAACTCGATCAGTGGCGCGCTTGGATGGTCGGTAGCTACGGCGGCCGGGCCTTTTCCGGCAACTACAGTGCATCGATCCAGGTGGTCACGGCGGCGTTCAATGCATCCGGCTGGTCCTGCTGGATCCAGTGCCCCGTATTGGCCCAAAATTCGACTTTCGACTTCGGATTCGAGAACCAAGGGCGCATAGCCGTCGCTTGATCTGGAGTGCGACAGAGGTGATAAAACGGCAGCGTTAAGCTTCTGCAGAAAGTTTCGCTGGCCACCCCGACGCCCACCTGCCCGGGGCCCAGGAACAGGGGGCCGACCGATTCGCGCACGGCTTGCGGCGACATGCCCTGGAGACGCCTTGCATGCCATCGCTTGAAAGCCGCAGCGGTTGAAGCGTCGTAGAGTGAGTCAAACTGAGCCGGGCCGACAATTGCTAGATCGCCGGTTTGTAACGCGCTTACGCCCTGCTGGAGTACCGAGCCAAAAGCCTCGGGGAAACCAAGTGAGCCGTCGACCGAAATCACCGCGCTCACCACGTCGGGTCTCTGGGCCGCGAGACGCGCGGCGACTTGTCCCCCCATGGAATGCCCCATCAGGATGAACTTCTGGCCAGCATACCGGGTCGAGATCAGCGACTCGATGTCGGCCACGTAGTCAGAAGGCATGTATGCGCCTGAGGGCATCACCTCGGACCTCCCATGCCCACGCAAGTCAACCGCGACAACGCGGTATTTGCTCTCGAGCACAGGCAACTGCCAGCTCCAGTCGTGCGAGTCGCAAGTCCAGCCATGCAGCAGCATGAGGTTTTTGCCCGCGCCCACTTCAGTAGAGAACAGACGGGCGAGCGGCGTCGTTGCTGCTGCCGCCGTTGCTGTTGTTGCTGATGCTGATGCACCGCCGCAACCCGCACCCAGTGTGGCCGCAGCGGCCCCCGCGACTGCCAGCAGGCCACGTCGCGACAGATCGATTTGGTTGGTCTTCATTTGTGTCTCCGTGCGCCGACTCACGCGGCGATTTCTTGCAGCAGGCGCGTCAACGCCTCGGGTGCGGTCACCATTGCGTTGTGGCCAGTTGCCAGTGTGCGAACCGACCACGACGGGTCTTGTCGTACGCGGACCTTGGTCGGCTCCAACGTCGCAATCGGGTCTCCGGTGCAGTCGATGTAGGTGCGCTTTAAGCCGTTGCCTGCCGGTGACTGCAAGAGCAGTGGCTGGAGGTAGGTGCCCACCGGCTGGGGCGTCAGCCGTGCGGCCACCCACTTCGCATCTTCGGGGTCCTTCACGCCGAAGGCGGCAGGCGGCAGCGCAGGGGCGGCGCCCACGCCACCACCGGTTTCTCGAATTGCCTTCAGCCGTTGCTGCACCACTTCTTTGGGAAAGCTCGAGAACAGGCTCTTGCCAGGTTCCAGCAAGAGAGAGTCGAGGAAAACCAATTGCCGCAGCCGCTCGGGCATGCGGTCGGCCACGCCGGTGATCATGATGCCGCCGTAGCTGTGACCCACCAGAACCACGTCCCGTAAGTCCTCGAATTCCAGCAAGTTCACTACATCCTCGACGTGGGTGTCGAGATTGACTTGAGGCGAGATGAGATGCCGCCGCTCGCCGAGGCCGGTCAGCGTCGGCGTGTGCACCGTGTGCCCTGCGGCACGCAGTCGTGTGGCCACTCGTGACCAGCACCATCCGCCGTGCCATGCCCCATGCACCAGCACGAAGGTGCGCAACGGGCCGGCGGCTAGTGCCTTCTGTCCTGAAGCCAAGGCAAGTACGGGAAGGGCGGCGCCCGCGATCAAGTTTCTGCGTTTCATCTCGTCTCCTCAGTTATGCGTCGATGTTTCATCTGATCTCCTCAGTTCGGGCGCTTGGGACTACTGCACCGTGATGTGGTTCTTTTCGATCACGGTGCACCACCGGAGCACGTCATTCCGTATCTGGGCGGAGAATTCCTCTGGTGAGTTGGTCCCGACGGGCAGGCCGGCCCTTGGGAGGGCAGCATTCGCGGCCTGCACGATGGAAAGGAAAAGGGCAGACAGCATGCAGGCGATACCGACGATCGAATTTTTCACGATGGCTCCGATAGGTTGGGTCCTAATCTAGTGAGAGCGCGTGCTCAAAGCCAATGAAGATGGTTCGAGGTCACCATAAGCCGCCGTTATCGTGTACTCGGGCAAGCTTGAACGGATGGGCAAGGCGTACGCGAGTTCCTGCTGGAAAGTTGGCCGTCCGGTACCCGGCTGTTGCCGCACCATAAATTGCGCTTATGCGTGGCTGCAGCGATCTTCGTTGTCCCTAAGGGCGGCGGCGGCCTAGAGTGGGTTCCCTTGCTTAGGAACTTCGACCGCCATGCACAGATTTATCACCCGCTTCGGCGCCTGCCTTGCCTGCGTCGCTTTTGCCGGCGTCACCCACGCGCAGGCCTATCCGGATCGTCCGGTCCGTTTTATCGTGCCCTTCGCCGCTGGCGGCACGACCGACTTGGTTGCGCGCATCGTCGCTAACGGTGTTTCTCGCATCCTCGGTCAGCCCGTGCTGGTGGAGAACAAGGGGGGCGCCGGCGGCAGCATCGGGACCGATGTGGTGGCCAAGGCGGCGCCGGACGGCTATACGCTAGGGGTGGTCGGCAACAGCTTCACAGTGAACCCCAGTCTGTACAGCCGCCTGCCCTACAAGCAATCTGACCTGGTGCCGGTCGCCTTGCTTGCTGAGGTGCCGTTCGTGCTGGAAACCGGCCCGAACTCGTCGATCAATGACCTGCCCGCGCTGCTCGCACAGGCCAGGGCGAACCCCGGCAAGATGACATACGCGTCCGGCGGGGCGGGCACCATCGGTCACCTGGGCATGCATTGGTTCTCCGACATGGCCAAGATTTCCATGGTGCACGTGCCCTATCGCGGCGGGGCCCCCGCGGTGGCTGATGTCATGGGTGGTCAGGTTCACCTGTTTCTCGACACCATGACAGTGGCTACGCCGCTGATCGCCGCCCAGAAGGTGCGCGCACTTATGGTGACATCGAAGACTCGCATCTCGGGCGCGCCCGGCGTTCCCACTGCGGCTGAACTCGGCTTCCCTGACTTCACCATTTCGGCCTGGATCGGCATGGTCGCGCCTGCGGGGACGCCTCAGCCGGTGCTGGACCGCATCAATTCAGCGGTCAACAAGTCGCTGCAGTCCGAAGAGGTTAAGAAGACGTTGGCCGGCATCGGAGCGCAGTCCCTCCAGGGCACACAAGCGGCTGCGACGTCTTTTATAAAGTCTGAGGAGACGCGATGGAGCTCGGTGGTCCGCACCTCGGGCGCCAAGGTGGACTGAGCGGCATGGCGACGCCAATCCCGACCGGCGCCGACCTAGGCATCTTCCGTGCCTTGGCCGACCATGCCTGCGGCATGCAGTTTGCGGACCTTTCGCCCGCCGTGCTGCAGCGAGCCAACCTGTGCGTGATGGACTTGCTGGCTTCCACGTATGCGGCTCTACCCGGGCGCGGCGCGCAAGCGCTGAGCGCCTATGCCTCGGCAGTCAACCCGGCGCCGCAGGCGACCTTGTGGGGCCGCTCGCTGAGGGTTGGTGCCATCGAGGCTGCCACGGTCAATGGAGCCACAGCCTACGAGGTGGAGTACGACGACGGCAATACGCTTGGCGGCCATTGGGGTAGCAGCAGCATTCCAGCCATCCTCGCGCTGGCCGAGCGCGATGGCGCGAGCGCCCAGCAGGTACTTGTCGCCATCGTCGCCGCGTACGAGGTGGGCGACCGCATTAGCCAGCCGTTTTCCCGAGGCTTGTTGGCGCGCGGCGTGCACTACCCCGGCGGCATGGGCGGCGTCGCCGCGACGGTGGGGGCGGGACGGATGATGGGCCTCGATGCCCAGTGCCTGGCAGCCGCGCTCGGTTTCACCTGTCTACTGCCCGTGGCGCCGTACTTCCCTGGCTACGAAGGCTCGGATGCCAAGAACCTGTACTCGGGCTGGCCCAACCACTGCGGGCTCCATTTCGCTGCGCTGGCCCAGGCGGGTTACCGCGGGTCGCCGCAGCTGCTGGAGGGGCGCGACGGCCTGGCCCACGTGTTCGGCTGGCAGGGAAGCGGCGAGGAACTGCGGAACAGAGTGCTAGAAGGGCTTGGTACGCGTCATGCCATTCTCAACACCTACTTCAAACCCTATCCTTGCTGCCGCTGGATCCATGCACCGGTGCGAGCGCTGCTGGACCTGGTGGATGCGCATTCCATCTTGGCGGCGGACATCGCCGCGATCGAGGTGGCAGCGCCAGCATTTGTCGGCCGAATGTACTTCGACGCCGGGCCGTTTCGGAATGCTACCCAGGCCCGCTACAGCGTTCCCTACGCCTTGGGCGCGGCAGCGTTGCATGGCCGCCTCGGCCAGTCGCAGTTCGAGACGCGAGTGTTGGGTGATGCCGCGGTGCAAGCCCTTGCGGCGCGGGTGCACTTCGCCCCGGACGCCGACCTTGAGCAGGCCTTTCCGACTGCCTTCAATGCCAGGGTAAGCGTGACCGCGCGGGATGGGACGGTACACGGGGGCCAGAGCGCGTTGCCTTGGGGTCCGCAGGCGCCTCCGGGGTTTGCGGACTTGGCCGGCAAGTTCCACAGGATCATGGCGCCCCTCTGCGGCGACGCCATCGTAGACGAGTGGACGGGCTATTTCGAGGCGGGGATGCAGGCCGACGCCGACTTGTACGGCTTCTTCAGCTTGTTGCGCCGATCCGTGGTGCGCTCGCATGCCTAGTGCCATCCGGGCTAGCCTATTGGCATGGATTATCCCGGAGATCACGAACAGTCGCGTTAGGTTGCGAGAAACTTCAGCAGGAGGACATTGACCTCTTCCGGCGCTTCCATGTTGGACATGTGCCCAACTCCCGGAAGCACAACCTTGCGAGCGCCCCTAACCTCCTTCGCCAGGATCTCTGTCATGGCATGAACATCGTCGGTAATAGTCCGCTCGAGGCCGTGGTTGACGGCTGGGTGGTTTAAGGCGTGATGTCGGTGACGTGTTGAAGCAGAGCGAACGCCACGCGCCATGCGCGGC
>NZ_LMDW01000008.1 GCF_001425205.1 Variovorax sp. Root411 | reverse complement strand
GGTGAACTCTCGAACGTGAAGAACAAGTTCACCACGGCGCTGACCAACACGCACGACACCTACAACGGCTACCTGGTCGGCGCGACCGTGCCGGTGGGTGCAGGCCTGATCCGCGTGGCGTACTCGCAGGTTCGCTACAACGAAGGCGCGGCCGGCATCACGGGCGAGGACCCGATGGCACGCAAGTTCGCGGTTGGCTACGTGCACAACCTGTCCAAGCGCACGGCGCTGTATGCGACGGTGGCGCGCGTGAACAACCGCAACGACGCCAACTACACGGGCAGCCTGGTGTCGGCCAGNACAACCTGTCCAAGCGCACGGCGCTGTATGCGACGGTGGCGCGCGTGAACAACCGCAACGACGCCAACTACACGGGCAGCCTGGTGTCGGCCAGCACCGCGGGCTACGGCAGCGCGGGCGTGAGCTACACGGGCCTGCCGCGTTCGTCCACCGGCTACGACTTCGGGATTCGTCACGCGTTCTGATGCAGGTTTGACGATGTGATGAGGGGGCAGCGCGGCCGGGTGGCCGCGCTGCCTGGCCCGCTGCGCTCATGAGGGAGCCCCAAGGCAGCGAGGAGGTGAAGCCGCAGTTTCAAGGCAGGTCAAATGAAAAAACAGACATTCGCGCTCGCGCGCTGGTTGCGTGCGTGCGTCTTCTTGCTTGTGTGCGCCGGATCGCTTGCGACGGCACAGGCACAGAACCGCATCGAGTCGGTCACCGGCTCCATGCAAGCCGGCACGGAAGTGCTGCGCATCGATTTCTCGGAGCCGCTGGCCGCTGTGCCTGCAGGCTTCGCCATACAGTCTCCCGCGCGCATCGCGCTCGACTTTCCGGGCATGGCGAGCAGCCTGGGCCGCGCGGCCATCGACGTGAACCAGGGCAACCTGCGCTCCGTCAATGTAGTGCAGGCGGGCGAGCGCACGCGCCTCGTCATGAACCTGAAGCAGTCGACCGCGTACCGCACGCAGCTCCAGGGCAAATCGCTGCTCGTGTCGCTCGAACCCGCGGCCGGCGCGGCACTGGTCGCGTCCACGCCCTTCGAGTTCGCGGAGAACCGCAACCGCGACGTGCTGCCCCTGCGCGACGTCGACTTCCGCCTGGGCACCGAGGGCGCCGGCCGCGTGATCGTGAGCCTGCCCAATGACCAGGTCGGCGTGGACATCCGCCAGCAGGGCAAGGGCCTCGTGGTCGAGTTCACCAAATCGTCGCTGCCCGAGGGCATGAACCGCAAGATGGACGTGGCCGACTTCGGCACGCCCGTTCAATCGGTGAGCATGCAGCAGTCCGGTGACCGCGTGCGCATGGTGATCGACCCGCGCGGCGAATGGGAGCACAGCGCCTATCAGAGCAACAGCCAGTTCGTGGTGGAGGTGCGTCCGCGCAAGGACAACCCCAACAAGCTGGCGCAAGGCACGGGCTACAGCGGCGAGAAGCTGTCGCTGAACTTCCAGAACATCGAGATCCGATCGCTGTTGCAGGTGATTGCGGACTTCACCAACTTCAACATCGTCACGTCCGACTCCGTCAGCGGCACGCTCACGCTGCGCCTGAAGGACGTGCCCTGGGACCAGGCGCTCGAGATCATCCTGGAGGCGAAGAACCTCGGCATGCGCAAGAACGGCACCGTGCTGCGCATCGCGCCGGAAGACGAGCTCAACGCCAAGGAAAAGATCAAGTACGAAGCGCAGGCCGCGCTGCAGGGCCTGGAGCAGCTGCGCACCCAGTCGTTCCAGCTCAACTACGCGAAGGCGGCCACGGTGGCGCAGGGGCTCACGGGCAGCGGCAGCAGTGGAGGTGGTGGCAGCTCGGGCTCGGCCACCCGCATCCTGAGCTCGCGCGGCAGCGTGCTGGCCGAGGTGCGCACCAACCAGCTCTTCGTGACCGACATTCCGTCGCGCCTCGCGCAGGTGGCCGACCTCCTCCAGAAACTCGACGTGCCGGTGCGCCAGGTGCTGATCGAGGCGCGCTTCGTCGAAGCCACGGACACCTTCAGCAAGTCGCTGGGCGCGAAGCTGGGCGGCGGCTTCGTCAACTCGAACTCGTCGGTCGGCGTGACGCCGTCCGTCAGTACGAGCACCTCCAGCGGCGTGACGACCACCACCAGCACCAACACCTACTCGGGCACCAGCTTCGTCAACCTGCCGGCGACCAGCACGACCGGCGACGCCGTCGGCACCTTCGCGCTGTCGCTGTTCAATTCGGGCCTGACGAAGATGCTCAACCTCGAGATCTCCGCGCTGGAGGCGGACGGCAAGGGCAAGGTGGTGTCGAGCCCGCGCGTGGTGACGGCCGACCAGACCAAGGCGCTGATCGAGCAGGGCACCGAACTGCCCTACCAGGTCGCGACCTCGAGCGGCGCCACGTCCATCGCGTTCCGCAAGGCCAACCTCAAGCTGGAGGTGACGCCGCAGATCACGCCCGAGGGCAACATCATCCTGGCGCTCGACGTCAACAAGGACACGGTGGGCCAGTCGACCACCGCGGGCTACGCCATCAACACCAAGCACATCCAGACCGAAGTGCTGGTGGAGAACGGCGGCACGGTCGTCATCGGCGGGGTCTTCGAGCTGACGGACACCAGTTCGGAGTCGCGCGTGCCGGTGCTGGGCGAACTGCCGATGGTCGGCGCGCTGTTCCGTACGCGCAGCCGGGTCAACAACAAGACCGAGATGCTGATCTTCATCAGCCCGAAGATGATTTCGGACAGGAACGCGGCGCGGTGAGCTGCAGTTGTCTGCGCGGGCGCACCACTTAGAGCATCGTCTTCGAATGCCCAAGGCGGCCGGGCGCGTGCTTGCGCTTGCAGCTGCGGTTGCGTGCGGCACCGGTGCCGGTGGCCGTGATCGGCGCGAGGGTCGATTGGCTGTAGTTGCCCGGGGTGCCGGCTTCGTGCGCGGCGCACGTATCACCGACAGCCACGAAGATGCCGAACGCCAGCGCGCCGAAGGCCATCAGGGCCACGAGACACGATGCACAGAAGGATTTGCCGAGCTGCGGCATGGCGACGAGGGCAGGCTGCGTCTTGCTCCATCGCGCTTGCATGTCGAGCTCCGGCGAATGGCCCTTTGCATGCGCCCATGCCGGCAGGCCGGTAAAGCGCAGCGCGTGCGATGCGCCGTGTGGATTGCGATGCCGGGGACTGTTCATGGCCGGTATCGTGAGCTTCAAAACAGGAGAAAAATTGGACGGCAGGTCGACGGAGAAGCCGCCCACGAAGCAGGCGCAGTGTGGCCGCGGCCATGCGATGGGAGCAGCGGCCTCAACCGGATGAGTCTAGAAATCCAGCTTGGCGCTCAGGCTGAAGGTGCGCGGGTCGCCGGGCTTGATGTAGTTGTCGTACTGGTATTCCCAGTAGCGCCGGTTCGCCACGTTGTTGATGGCCGCGCGGAAGGTGGTGTTGCGCCCGGCGATGCGCGTCGTGTAGCTCGCGCCGATGTTGGCGATGGTGTAGCCGGGCAGGCTCAGCTGGTTCGACGCATTGAGCGTCGTGCCGCCCGTGTACTTCATGTCGGCCGACAGCTTGAGGCCCGGCACCTGCGCCACCGCGTACGACACCTGCGCGGCCGCCACCAGCTTGGGCGCGCCCGCCACGCGGTTGCCGACGTAGCTGCTGCCGCGTTCATACGAGCTGTCGAGCAGCATCAGGTTGCCGCCGACCTGCCATTGCGAACCCAGCCGCGTGGAAGCGCCCAGCTCCAGGCCCTGGTAGATCGACTGGCCGTCCTGCACCAGCACGTTGGCGCTGTTGGCGTATTCGGCGCCGCGCTCGATGCGGAACAGCGCTGCCGTGGCGCTCCAGCGCTCGCGCTCGGTCTTCAGGCCCAGTTCGTACTGCTTGCTCTTCAGCGGCTTGAGCAACTCGCCGTTGTTGGCGTAGAGGGTGCCCACCGTGCTGCCGGCTTCCAGCGACTCGACGTAGCTGGTGTACAGCGTGGTGTCGGGTGCGGGCTTGAACATCAGCGCCAGCGTGGGCGTGACCACGCCGCTCTTGCGATAGGTCGAGGTCTGCGCTCCCGTAGTGCCGTAGCCGTTCTGCTCGTAGGTGGTACTGCGCAGGCCGGCCAGCACCGACCACTTCTCCGACAGCTTCATCGTGTCGCTCGCGAACACCGCGCGCTGCGTGATGTCGCTGTTGCGGTAGGTCGTGAAGTCGGTGGCGCTGGCGTAGCTGTTGGTGTTCTGCCCGAAGATGCTGCCGGTGCCGATCAGCTGGTAGATGCTGTTGCTGCTGTAGTAGTTGACCTGCTTCTGCCACGACGCACCCAGCGTCACCTGGTGCTCGAGGCTGCCGGTGCGCAGCCTGCCCGTGGCCATGGCCTGCCACTGGTTGAAGCGATGGCCTTCCGCGCTGTCGGAACGGTAGTCGTTGTAGCTGCCGCCGGCGTCCTGCAGGTAGGCGATGCCTTCGTTGCGGCTGCGCGTGGCGCTGCTGTGGCTGTAGCTGGTGCTCAGCGCCCAGTCGGGCGACAGCTGGTATTGCAGGCCGGTCGAGTAGAGCCTGAAGTCCGTGGCCAGGTGCTGCCCCGCGCCCACGAGAGCCTGGTTGTCGGCGCCGATGGTCCGGGGCAGCTGCGTGCCCGTGTAGCTGCCCGTGAAGATCGACGGCGTCTGGCCAGTGGAGTTGCGCTTCTGGTAGAGCGAGTCGAAGGTCCAGCTGAGCTTGTCGGTGAGCTTCGCGTCGAGCCCGAGCGACACCGAGTTGCGCCGCACGTTGCCGTCGTTGTAGGTCTTGCCTTCCTCGTGCGTGGCGTTGAGCCGGTAGCCGAAGCGGCCGTCGGCGCCGAAGCGCCCGCCCAGGTCGACGTGCTCGCTCCAGATGCCGGCGGTCTTGTAGCCGACCTCGATGCTGCGCACCGGCTCGTCGGTGGGCTTCTTCGTCACGTAGTTGACGATGCCGCCCGGCGCGCCGAAGCCGTACATGAAGCCCGACGAACCCTTGAGCAGTTCGATCTGCTCGAACTGCTCGTAGGGCAGGGTGATGGCGTAGCTGAGAAAGGGCTGGCCGTTGATGCGGTAGCCGTTCTGCCAGTCCAGCGGCAGGCCGCGCACCGTGATGTAGCTGGCCCAGGCGCTGTAGGCGCCGCTGTTGTCGCTCACCGATGCATCGAGCGCGAACACGTCGCCCAGCTTCGACACCTGGCGCTCGGCCATGTCCTCGCCGCGAACCACCGTGGTGGAGAAGGGCGTTTCCAGTTGCGAGCGCGCACCGAGCGCGCCGCTGCTCACCTTGGCGCCGAGGTGCTGCGGCGTGTCGTCCGGCGATTCGGCCGTGACCGTCACGGTCGGCAGCGATGCGGATTCCTTGCCCTGCGCCTCCTGTGCGTGCGCCCGGCCGACCTGGGCGGCGGCCAACAGCACCAGCAGCGTGGCGCGCGCGGGCGGGCCGAATGTGCTGCGCCTGAATGAAATTTGAGGGGGGTGCGCGACGGCGGCGGCGGTTTTCTGGTGTCCAGGGCTCAACATTGACTCACAATCTAAATAAGAATTGTTCTCATTTTAAATGTGAATCTGGTAGAAATCCTGGATGCCGGCCCTGCTGCCGGGAGTGGTTTCTTCCCTTCGGTGCCCACTTGCCCGGCGACGGCGCCAGCCCGCGCTGCTTCAGAAAGTCGTAGAGGCTGACCGCGAGCACCTGCGCAGTGGTCCGGCGGCCTCCGCGCCGCGCCCTCAGACGATCCGCACCGACAGCTCCGGCAGCCGGTCGATGTGGATCTCGATCAGGTCGCCGCGCACCACCGGCCCGACGTTCTCCGGCGTGCCCGAGTAGATGATGTCGCCCGGCTTCAGCTCGAAGGCCTGCGACAGCCGGCTGATCTGCTCGGCCACCGACCAGATCATGTGCCTGAGCGTGGCGTTCTGCTTCGTCTGACCGTTCACCTTGAGCCAGATCGCGCCATCGGTGAAGTGCCCGACCTTCGCCACCGGGTGGATCGGGCCGACGGGCGCCGAGTGGTCGAAGCTCTTGCCGATTTCCCATGGCTTCTTCTGGTCGCCCATTTCGCGCTGCAGGTCGCGGCGCGTCATGTCGAGGCCGAGCGAGTAGCCGTACACGTGGTCGAGCGCCGAGGCCGCCGGGATGTTGCGCCCGCCCTTGGCCAGCGCCACCACC
The DNA here is from genome assembly GCF_001425205.1 of Variovorax sp. Root411. Classification (GTDB taxonomy): domain Bacteria; phylum Pseudomonadota; class Gammaproteobacteria; order Burkholderiales; family Burkholderiaceae_C; genus Variovorax. Next base: position 23,621 of record NZ_LMDW01000008.1, on the reverse strand, counting down.
AATTCCACTTCGTAGTGGTAGTTCTTCGTGAGCGACGGGTAGGGGTGGTCGGCCACCACGCCAGGCGTCACCACCTGGATCGCGTCGGCCGGCTTCTGGAAGAAGAAAGGCGGCTCGCGGCTCGGGTCCGAACCCATCTCGCGCGCATGCGCCTCGTAGTTGCGGCCGATGCAGTAGATGCGGCGCACCGGAAAGACCTGCTCGCTGCCGACGATCGGGATTGTCGATGCGGCGACGTCGAACGGCGTTGCCGCCGCGCGGCCGGCACCCGCGGGCAATGCACAGCCGGCAATGGCGCCCGTGGCCATGGCGGCGGAACCGGCCAGCAGGCCGCGGCGGGAAGTGGACATGAGGGTCTCCTTGGTTTTGTCGATCGAATGCGCGTGCCGTGCTTCCACGGGCGATCCATTCTGGGACGGCGAACCTCTGGGGAACCGTACGCATCTACGCAAAAACAGGACAGAACCCACCTGGCTCTCGCCAGGCGCCGACCGTCGAACCGTTCGGCGGCCGGTTCGGAGTTAGCTGGCGCCTTGCTGGCGCCGTCCCAGCGCGAACACCGAGTTCGGCGCATTGACGACAAAAGGCTTGCGCGTGGCCGGCTGGCCGGCCGGCGTGCGCCGGCTGTCGCTGCGGGCCGCGGCCTGCACGCCCTTGGCCTTTTGCTCGTCGACAAGGCTTTGCAGCGAGATCGACTTGAGGAACTCGACCGCCCGCAGATTCACGGTGGCCCAGAGCTCGTCGATTTCGCAGCGGCCGGCCTCGCCCGGCGCGTCGGCGTTGCGCCGGCGGGTGGATTCGGCATCGTGTTCCTCGATCGAGAGGACGATGTCGGCCACGGAAATCTCCGCCGCCTTGCGGCTGAGCGAATAGCCGCCGCCGGGGCCGCGGGTCGATTCGACCAGGTCGGCGCGGCGCAGCTTGCCGAACAGCAGTTCCAGGTACGACAGCGACACGCGCTGGCGCAGGCTGATCGACGCCAGCGTGACGGGGCCCGAACGGCCGTGCAGTGCGATGTCGATCATCGCGGTGACCGCGAAGCGGCCCTTGGTGGTGAGGCGCATGTCAGTTCTCCTTTTCGGGGGATTACTCGTCGCGGCCGCCGGCGATGCCCAGCAGGGCCAGCAGCGACTGGAAGACGTTGTAGATGCTGAGGTACACACCCAGCGTGGCGGAGATGTAGTTGGTCTCCAGTCCGTCCTTCACGCGCTTGAGGTCGTGCAGGATGAAGGCCGAGAAGATGCCGATGGCCAGGACCGACAGCGTCATCATCAGTGCGCTGGACTTCAGGAAGAAATTGGCGATGCCAGCCACCAGCAACAGGATGGCGCCGATGAAGAGCCACTTGCCCATGCCGGACAGGTCGCGCTTGATGACCGACGACAGCGTCGCCATGCCGAAGAAGATCGCTCCGGTGCCGGCGAAGGCCGTCATCACCAGGCTCGCGCCGTTGGCCAGGCCGAGCACCGAGCCGACCAGGCGCGACAGCATCAGGCCCATGAAGAAGGTGAAGGCCAGCAGCACCGGCACGCCGGCGGCCGATTCCTTGGTCTTCTCGATGGCGTACATGAAGCCGAAGGCGCCGCCGAGGAACACCACCAGGCCGACGCCCGGCGACATGGCGCGCGACAAGCCGGTGGCGATGCCGATCCATGCGCCGAGCACGGTGGGCACCATCGACAGCGCGAGAAGCCAGTAGGTGTTGCGAAGGACGCGATTGCGCTCCTGCGGCGATGCGAGCGGGAGGCCGAAGCTGTCCTGATGGGCGATAGGGCTGTGGTTCATTGTGTCGATTCCTTGAAGCTGGACCTGTGCCGGCTGCACGCAATGGCGCGTGCAGTGGCGGCGCAGGGCCGGAAATGGGATGTGTCGTTGCCGCGATGCGGGTACCGCCTGGGAGCGGGCCGAATCGCAAAGGCGGGAGCCATGGCGGCTCCCGGTCGCGCAGGCTGTTAAGGCCTAGGCGACGAAGGCAGCGGCCCGGGGTGGCCGCTTGGGTCGCGCGAGCAATGGCGAGACGGTGGTGGTCAGGCCGAGCTTCGGCGGCTGTTCCGTGAAGCGCAGCAGCGCGGGCGCGTCGTTGCGCGCGTTGACCAGCTCGGCGTGTTCGGAGCCGGCTTCGTCGAGGGAAAGGGCATCGTCCGACGCCTCATCGGCAGCGCCTGCCGGAGCGTCGGACAGGGCCACGTTGACGACCAGCGTGGCGGCCTGCGGGCCGCCGTGCGAATGGCCGGCACCGATCATGCTGTGCGCAAGCACGGCAAAACCGTAGCAGGACAACATGATGGAGAGGACAGCAGCGGCAAACCAGCGGGACATGTAGGGACAATTTTACCTGCCGCGGATTGCAGCGCTCGCCGCGGGGGTTTCAACCGACCGGAGCGCATGGATGTTCGTCAGGCTGGAGCGGCCGTGGTTTCGCTGCCTTCGGGCTGCAGCCATTCGCGCGCGTGGGTGCGCAATGCGTCGATCTGCAGCCAGATCAGGCCGAGTTCGGTGTGAAGGGTTCGCGCCTGCGGGTCGTTGCTGGCGGTGACGGCCTGCGCCAGCGCAGCCCGCGCGGCCAACTCCGCGGCGGCATCGCCCGGCGCCTCGATCAGGCCCTTTTCCAGCCCGGCCGCCAGCCCTTCGAGCGCCGCGATCGCCCCTTCGGCGGCCGTTTGCAGCGCCGCCATCTGCGCCGGGTCGGGCAGCGCTGCGCGATGGGCGCCCAGGGCCGAGAGATAACTCAGCAGCGTGTGCGAGCGGATCAGGAAGTGCAGCGCCACCCCCGCGCGCGGCCGCACGTAGCCCGGCTCGCGAAACATGTCCGACACCGCCGTGGACAGCGCCGCATCCGCGTTGTGGTCGTTGCGCCGCGCCAGCCGGTAGTCGAGATGGTCGCGCGCGCCGGTGCGGTACTGGCCGACGATCTGCCGCAGGTAGCCGGCATGGCCGCGCATGGCGGCCGCGGCCAGTTCGTTGATGCGCCGCGCCTGCCAGTGCGGCAGCACCAGCAGCACGGCCAGCCCGGCGATCGCGCTGCCGATGGCGGTGTCGACCAGCCGCGGCACCAGCAACACGCCGCTGTCGCCGACCTGGTTGAAGCACATCAGCACCAGCAGCGTCATCGAGGCGGTGGCCAGCAGGTAGCGCGTGGCGCGGGTCGCAAAGAACAGCACGCCGGCCGCCACCGCGATCACCGATTGCACCAGCGGCTGCGGAAACAGCTGCAGCAGCGCCCATCCGGCCACCACGCCGAGCGCAGTGCCGGCCATGCGCTGCCCCATGCGCGAAATGGTGTCGCCGTAGGTCTGCTGGCAGACGAACAGCGTGGTCAGCAGGATCCAGTAGCCCTGCGCCGGGTGAATGGCGCGCATCACCCCGTAGCCCGCAACCAGCGCGATCGACAGCCGCAGCGCGTGGCGAAACAGCGCAGAGCGCGTGGTGAGCTGGCGCCGCACGCGCTCGACCGCATCGCGCCACGAGCGCGGCGAGCGGTCGAACAGGCCCATCTCCGTGCGTCCCGCGCGCGCCGACGGCTGGCTGGCCCCGGCGAGCTGGCCGTCGAGCAGCGCGAGGTTGCGCGCCAGCGCCTCGACCGATGCCAGCAGCGCCAGCCGCGCGGGCGTGGCGGCCCGCGCGCGCTCATGCTCGATGGCGCTGCGCAGGTCGGCCAGCGCCTGCACCATCTCCGGACCCATCTCGAAGGGCTCGCGCCGCGCGATCGAGTCGGCCAGCCGCTGGCAGGCCAGCCCCTGCAGGCCCAGTACGCGCTGGCAGCGGTAGAGCAGGTCGCTGTGGAAGAAGGCGTCGGCCAGTGCGTTGTAGTCGTCGTGCGAGGAGCTGGCGCGCTCGTGCACATCCTGCGCGATCAGGTAGAGCCCGCGGTAGCGCGAGAGGCGCCCGGTCGGCGCACGCGCGCCGATACGCAGGAAGATGCTTTCCTTCGCGGCGTTGAGCTCCGCCACCACCTCGGCATTGAGCTGCGCCAGCGCGAGCCGTTTGCGCTCGATGTCGATGCCGCGCAGCGGCTCGAACAGCGAAGCCTTGAAGCGCACGAAGCTACCCAGCACCGTGAACAGCGTCACCAGCCGCGCCTGCACCGGCTGCGCCGGAAAGGCCGCGCACCACAGCACCGAGAACACGCCGTACCACGCCGCGCCAGCCAACAGCAGCAAGGGCTCGCGCCCGCGCTGCGCTCCGCCGTGCGCGCCCATGTTCTCGATGCCGAGCGTGGCGTACATCGCGAGGATCAGCGTCGCGTACGCGATCGCCTTGTAGCGCGCTCCCACCGCACCGAGCATCGTGAGGCAGAAGGCCGCGAGCGCCAGCCCGGCGATGAACAGCAGCGGCAGGCCGAACGCCGCCTCGACCGCGAACGCGACGGCGGCGAAGCAGCCCAGCGTGACCACCTGCGCGCGCAGCCGGCCGCGCCAGCTGTCATCGGTCTCGGCGAGCGCGCTGGCAATGGCGCCGAGGAAGAGGGGGATCACCGCATCGGGATGGCCGGTCCAGGCGCAGCCCGCCATGAGGCTGCCGAGGGTGAGAAGGATGCGCACGGGCTGCGCGCGGGAAGCGAAAGACCGCAGCCGCTGGCGCAGCGCGTCGGGGGACAAGGGAAGCATGGGGTCGATCTTGCACGATGCATGCCACCGCCATGTGGCGCTGCGCTGCTACGGGGCGGGCCGGCTGCGCAGGAAGCCGTGGCGCGGCGCGATCCACCGGGCCTGGCTGTCGTCTGCTGTGGGATCGACGTCGAGGCCCGCGAGCAGCATCCGGTCTTCGACCTGCAGGAACTGGCGGGACTGCGCATCGTCCGCGCCGGGCAGCACGCGCAGCGTGGCATCGCCGAGGTCGATCTGCTCGCCCGGTGCGGGCAATGCGGTGGACGCATCGGGCCAAGCCTCGCGCAAGGCGTGCTTCGCTTCTTCGGTCGTTGCCTGCGTCGACAGGAGCCATCTCACCCGGCCGGGTGCCGCCGCGACAAGGGCCGCGAGGTGCCAGGGGCTCGCGGGCAGCGCGTCGATCAGCGCGAAATCGCCGCCCGCGACGCCCACGAAATAGCTGTGCGCCAGCGCGCCCGATGCATCCGCCTCGCCCGTGACCCGCAAGACCCGCGCCGACAGCCGCATCACCAGCCCGGCCTCGTGCGCATAGCGGCCGCCGCCTTTGCCTTCCGGATCGACGTGCCCGACTTCCTCGTAGGCCGGCTCCTCCATGTTCACCGGCCGCCGGCCCGCGGGCCCATCCGCGAGCCGGGGCATGACGCGTGGAATGTGTTTCAGGCCGCGCGCATGGGCCATGAGTTCGCCCGTGCTTGCGAACTGCGCGAGCTGTTCGAGGATGCGGCGCGTCACGTTCATCAGCTTGAGGCCTCGCGCGGGTGCCACGGCCTCGGCCGGCCGCAGCCACATGTGCTCGACCGTCTCGCGCCCGTCGGGCCGCACGCTTTGCGCCTCGGGCATCGGCGCGAGAAAGAAGCGCGTGTCGAAGCGGCGCGGCATGCCCGGCGGCGTGAGCCAGTGGGTGAAGTAGGCGAGCCGGTCGGCCGCGAGCTGCCAGCCGTGCCGGTCGCACAGCGAAATCAGCGCGTCGGTGCCTTGCTCCGCCGCGTCGCGCATGGCGGCGAGCTGCGCGGGCGGCAGGCTGTCGAGCGCCACCAGCCGGCCCGTGCCGTCGGCCGCGAACAGCACGCCGGCTTCCTCGAAGCATTCGCGGATCGCGGCCGCGTAGTAGTCGAGGCCGCCCTCCGGCACCGCGAGGCGTTCGCTCGCGGCGCTGTCGTCAAGGCCGCCGCAGTGCCCGTGCAGGCTGCGGTCGTGCGCGTCGATCACACCGCCCGGGAACACGCTGGCGCCGCTGTTCTGGTCGTCGGCCTTCTCGGCCCGCCGCAGCATCAGCACTTCGAGCCCGTGGCTGCCGTCGCGCAGGACGATGAGGGTGGCGGCCGAGCGCACGGGGCGCGGCGAAGCGGGGCGTGGCGTGGCGTCGGAGGTGCTGGCGGTCATGCTCACATTGTCGCGCCGGCGGCTGCTGCGAAGGCGACAGCACGGGCCCCTGGCTGTCGCATGAACGACCGTGAGAAACGCCATGCGCCGCGTACCTTCAATGCACATCGACTGTTGAAGGACGCACCATGCATTTCGAATTCACCCCCCGGGCGACCGCGCTGCGCGACGAGCTGCTCAAGTTCATGGACGAGTTCGTCTACCCGAACGAGAAACGCCGCGAGGAAGAGCTGGCCGCCAACGCCCGCGCCGGCCGCCCCTATGCCGAACTGCCGATGATGGCCGGCCTCAAGGCCAAGGCGCGCGAGCGCGGGCTGTGGAACCTGTTCCTGCCCGAGGCCGAGCACGGCCCCGGCCTCACCAACGTCGAGTACGCCCCGCTGTGCGAAATCATGGGCCGGCGCTACTGGTGCGCGGAAATCTTCAACTGCTCCGCACCCGACACCGGCAACATGGAAGTGCTGGCCCGCTACGGCACCAAGGCGCAGCAGGAGCGCTGGCTCACGCCGCTGCTCGCGGGCGAGATCCGCTCGTCGTTCGCGATGACCGAGCCTGAAGTGGCATCGAGCGACGCCACCAACATCCGCTGCAGCATCCGCCGCGAAGGCAATGAGTACGTCATCAACGGGCGCAAGTGGTACATCACCGGTGCGATGAATGAGCGCTGCGAGATCTTCATTCTGATGGGCAAGACCGACCCCGACAACGCCGACCGCCACAGGCAGCAGTCGATGATCCTCGTGCCGAAGAACACGCCGGGCATCACCATCGTGCGCGACATGCAGCTGCTCGGCATGTACGACCCGCCATTCGGCCACCCCGAGATCGTGTTCGACAACGTGCGCGTGCCGGTCGAGAACATCCTGCTCGGCGAAGGCCGGGGCTTCGAGATCGCGCAGGGCCGCCTCGGCCCCGGGCGAATCCACCACTGCATGCGCGCCATCGGCATGGCCGAGTCCGCGCTCGAGATGATGTGCCGGCGCCTCGTGTCGCGCACCGCCTTCCACAAACCGCTGTCGGAGCAGGGCGTGTGGCGCGAGCGCGTCGCCGAGTCGCGCATGCTCATCGAGCAGTCGCGCTGGATGGTGCTCAACGCCGCCTACCGCATGGACACCGTGGGCAACAAGGTCGCCGCGAAGGAGATCGCGATGATCAAGGTGCTCACGCCCAACAACTGCGTGAAGGTGATCGACTGGGCGATGCAGGCCTTCGGCGCGATGGGCCTGAGCCAGGACACGCTACTCACGCACTTCTACGCCTACGAGCGCCACCTGCGCGTGGCCGACGGTCCTGACGAGGTACACCGCAACGCGATTGCGAAGCAGGAGCTTGCGGCGTACCAGTAAGCAAAGGCCAGGCGCGTCAGCCTACGCGCCTGGCACGCTCCAGCATCGCGTGCAGCAGCACGTTGCAGCCGGCCGCCAGGTGGTCGGGCTGCGCGTCTTCGATCTCGTTGTGGCTGATGCCGTCCTTGCAGGGCACGAAGATCATGCCGGCCGGCGCGAGCCGCGCGGCGTAGATCGCGTCGTGGCCCGCGCCCGAGACCACGTCCATCGTCGAGTAGCCCAGCGCCTCGGTCGCGCGCCGCACGGCGTCGACGCAGTCGGGGTGGAACGGACACGGCGGGATGTACGACACGCGCTCGATGGTCACGCCCAGCCCGGTCTCGCGGCCCGTGCGCTCGATGAAAGCCAGGATCTCGGCATGCATGCGGTCGAGCAGTTCGTCGTTCACGTTGCGCAGGTCGACCGAGAACTTCACCTGCCCCGGAATCACGTTGCGGCTGTTCGGGTGCACCTGCACCATGCCGACCGTGCCGCGCCCGTACGGCTGGTAGCGCTGCGCGATGGCCACCACCTCCTGCATGATCCGCGTCGCCACCTGCAGCGCGTCGCGGCGCAGGTGCATCGGTGTTGGACCCGCATGCGCTTCCATGCCGGTGACCACGCAGTCGTACCACGAGAGGCCGAGCACCGCCGGCACCACGCCGATCACCTTTCCCGCGTCTTCCAGCACCGGGCCCTGCTCGATGTGTGCCTCGAAGTACGCGCCGATGGGGTGGTCGCCCGGCGTCTGCGAGCCGACGTAGCCGATACGCTCCAGCTCCTCGCGCACCGTCTTGCCTTCGGTGTCCTTGGCGGCATAGGCATGTTCGAGGCTGAAGGCGCCGCAGAACACGCCTGAGCCCATCATCACCGGCACGAAGCGCGAGCCTTCCTCGTTGGTCCAGAACGCGACCTCGATCGGCGCTTCGGTGCGGATGCCTTGGTCGTTCAGCGTGCGCACCACCTCCAGCGCCGAGAGCACGCCGTAGTTGCCGTCGAACTTGCCACCGGTGGGCTGCGTGTCGATGTGGCTGCCCGACACGATGGGCGGCAGCGCGGGGTTCGTGCCCTCGCGTCGCATGAAGACGTTGCCGATCTTGTCGACCGTGATCGACAGACCGGCTTCCTTGCCCCATGACACGACGAGGTCGCGCCCCTGCTTGTCGAGGTCGGTCAGCGCGAGCCGCTTGACGCCGCCCTTGGGCGTGGCGCCGATGCGGGCCAGCTCCATCAGCGAGTTCCACAGGCGCTCGCCGTTGATCGTCAGCGCCTGCTTGTCCACCGTTGCATTCATCTTGACTCCTTGGTGATTCGGTCAGCGCGCCACGGCCGTGGGCGCGTGCTGGCGCTTGAAGCGTTCGAGCGCGGTGAACATCGGCGCGAAGGGCGGGCGCTTGAGATAGCGCCCGGTGCCCGGCTCGGCGCGCAGGTCGCCGTCGCGGTAGACCCAGCGGCCGGCGCTGACGGTGTGCTTCGGCACGCCCGTCACTTCGCGCCCCTCGAAGACATTGAAGTCGCTCTTCGAGTGCTGCGTCTTCACCGACAGCGTCTTGGTGGCCTTCGGGTCCCACACCACGATGTCGGCGTCGGCGCCCGCCTGGATCACGCCCTTGCGCGGGTACAGGTTGAACAGCTGCGCCGCGTTGGTGGAGGTGACGCGCACGAACTCCGAGGGCGTGAGCCGGCCTGCATTGACGCCCGCATCCCACAGCACGGCCATGCGTTCTTCCACGCCGCCGCAGCCGTTCGGAATCTTCGTGAAGTCGTTGCGACCGGCCGCCTTCTGCTCTGCGCAGAAGGTGCAGTGGTCGGTGGCCGTGGTGTGCAGGTTGCCGCCCTGCAGGCCGCGCCACAGCATGGCCTGGTTCTCGCGCGAGCGGAAGGGCGGGCTCATCACATGGGCGGCGGCACGTGCGAAGTCGGGGTCGCGGTAGGCGCTTTCGTCGATCACGAGGTGGCCGGCCAGCACCTCGCCGTACACGCGCTGGCCGCGTGTGCGGGCGCGGGCGATGGCGTCGAGCGCTTCACCGCACGACACGTGCACCACGTAGATCGGCACGCCCAGCACGTCGGCGATGGCAATGGCGCGGTTCGCCGCCTCGGCCTCGACCATCGGCGGGCGCGACAGCGGATGGCCTTCGGGCCCGCGAATGCCCTGCGCCAGCAACTGCTGCTGCAGCATCGCGACCAGTTCGCCGTTCTCCGCGTGCACCGTGGGCATGGCACCGAGTTCCAGCGAGCGCTGGAAGCTCTTCACCAGGATCTCGTCGTCGGCCATGATCGCGTTCTTGTAGGCCATGAAGTGCTTGAAGCTGTTCACGCCGTGCTCGCGCACCAGCGTGCCCATGTCCTTGTGCACGCTGTCGTTCCACCAGGTCACGGCCACGTGAAAGCTGTAGTCGCCGGCCGACTTCTCGGCCCAGCCGCACCACATCTGGAACGCATCCATCAGCGACTGCTGCGGATCGGGGATCACGAAGTCGATGATGCTGGTGGTGCCGCCGGCCAGGCCTGCCGCCGTGCCGCTGAAGAAGTCGTCGGCCGCGACCGTGCCCATGAAGGGCAGCTGCATGTGCGTGTGCGGGTCGATGCCGCCGGGCATCACGTAGGCGCCGCCGGCGTCGATCACCTGCGCGCCGGCGGGGGCCTGCAGGCCGGTGCCGACCTGCACGATCTTGTCGCCCTCGCAGAGCACGTCGGCCCGCTGTTCGGCATCGGCGTTGACCACCGTGCCACCGCGAATGAGTACGGTCATGGCGTGGGTTCCTTTTCTAGCTGGGGTTCTTGAGCGGCGCGACCACGCCTTGCAGTTGCGGCGCGCGCGCCTTCATGAGGCCGAGGTACACCACGGCCGAGAGCACGACACCGACGAACCACGCATAGGTGTAGATCGTCTTGAAGAACTCGGGCGTCGATGGCATGGCTGCCGGAAAGGCCGCGTTGAGAAAGCCCGGAATGTTCGGCAGCACGCCCACGACGAAGGCGACCACCGCCGCCATGTTCCAGCCGTTGCCGTAGGCGTACTGGCCGTCCGCGCGGTAGAGCGCGACCACGTCGAGTTCCTTGCGGCGGATGAAGTAGTAGTCGGCAATCAGGATGCCGGCCACTGGCCCCAGCAGTGCCGAGTAGCCGATGAGCCAGGTGAAGATGTAGCCCTGCGTGGTCTCCAGCACCTTCCACGGCATCATCACGATGGCGATGCCGGCGGTGATGTAGCCGCCCTTGCGGTACGAGATCTTCTCGGGGTTGAGCGCAGAGAAGTCGTAGGCCGGGCCCACGAGGTTGGCCGCGAGGTTCACGCTCACCGTGTCGATCAGCAAAATGATGAGCGCGATCAGCACCGCCGCGCCGGTCATGCGGCTGGCCAGGTCCACCGGGTCCCACAGCGCCTTGCCGTAGATCACCACCGTGGCCGAGGTGACCATCACCGCCATCATCGCGAGCAAGCCCATCGGCGCGGGCAGGCCGATCACCTGGCCCACCACCTGGTCGCGCTGCGAACGCGAGAAGCGCGTGAAGTCGGGGATGTTCAGCGCCAGCGTGGCCCAGAAGCCCACCATGGCCGTCAGCGAAGGCCAGAACACCGCCCAGAACAGGCCGGCCTTCTTGCCGCCGGGCTCGAACTGCGAGGGCTGATCGAAGATCGGGCCGAGCCCGCCCGCGCGCTGCACGGCCCAGTAGAGCAGGGCGATGCACACGATGATCTTCAGCGGCGCGGTGTAGGTTTCGAGCCGGCGGATCGACTCGATGCCGTGCACCACGAAGTACAGCTGGATCGCCCAGAAGACCATGAAGCACACCAGCTGCGCGCCGTTGATGCCCAGCACCGGCAGCTTGTCGCCGCCCAGCGGCTGGCCCATGAGCACGCCGACCAGCGTGTAGATCATCTCGCCGCCGAACCAGGTCTGGATGCCGTACCAGCCGCAGGCCACGATGGCGCGCAGCAATGCAGGCAGCCGCGCGCCGCGCGTGCCGAAGGAGGCGCGCGCCATCACTGCGTACGGAATGCCGTATTTCGCGCCCGCATGGCCGATCAGCAGCATCGGCACCAGCACGATCGCATTGCCGAGGAACACGGTGAGCACTGCCTGGCTCCACGACATGCCGCCCTCGATCAGGCTGGCCGCCAGCGTGTAGGCGGGAATGCACATCACCATGCCCACCCACAAAGCCGCGAAGTGGTACCAGCGCCACGTTCGCTGCGCCAGGGAGGTGGGCGCCAGGTCCTCGTTCCAGAGGTTGGCCGTGGGAGTGCCGCTTTGCGATGAGGTATTCATGGGGTTGTTTTCCTGCATGGGGCTGGGACTGAAAAGGGGTCTCCCACGGGGCAGGCACGATCCGTGCCGTCCCGGCGGATCAGTGCGGGCTGCTCTCGGCGATGCGCATCGGGTTGTTCGGATGCGTGGTCCAGTTGGCGTAGTGGCCGGCCACCGGGTGGCCGGTGCGCGCGTCGACCTCGCCGGGCTTGAGCGTGCGCATCGTGAGCGCGCCGGGCACCGGGCAGATCGACACGCAGAGGTTGCAGCCCACGCACTCTTCTTCCTTCACCTCGAAGAAGCGCATGCCGTCCTTCGTCGCGCTGATGGCCTGGTGCGAGGTGTCTTCGCAGACCACGTGGCAGCGGCCGCACTGGATGCATGCGTCCTGGTGAATCACGGCCTTGTCGACGTGGTTGAGGTTGAGCTGCTGCCAGTCGGTGATGCTGCCGACGGCGCGGCCGCGCATCTGCTCGATGTTCTCGTAGCCCTTCTGGTCCATGAAGTTGGAGAGGCCGTCGCACAGGTCCTGCACGATCTTGAAGCCGTAGACCATCGCGGCGGTGCACACCTGCACCGAGCCGCTGCCCAGCGCAATGAACTCCGCCGCGTCGCGCCAGGTCGAAACCCCGCCGATGCCCGAGATGGGCAGGCCCGCCGTCAGCGGGTCGCGTGCGATCTCGGCCACCATGTGCAGCGCGATCGGCTTGGCGCCGGGGCCGCAGTAGCCGCCGTGCGAACCCATGCCGCCGGTGTTGGGGAACATGGCCATGGCATCCAAGTCCACGCCCATGATCGAGTTGATGGTGTTGATCAGGCTCACCGCGTCGGCACCGCCTTTCTTCGCGGCGCGCGCGGCGGGGCGGATGTCAGCCACGTTGGGTGTGAGCTTCACGATCACCGGCAGCTTCGAGTAGTGCTTGCACCACTCGGCCACCATCTGGATGTACTCGGGCACCTGGCCCACGGCCGCGCCCATGCCGCGCTCGCTCATGCCGTGCGGGCAGCCGAAGTTCAGCTCCAGGCCGTCGCAGCCGGTGTCTTCCACCATCGGCAGGATGTTCTTCCACGACTCCTCGGTGCACGGCACCATCACCGAGGCCACCAGCGCGCGGTCGGGCCAGTTGCGCTTGACGCGCGTCATCTCCTCGAGGTTGGTGCGAAGCGGCCGATCGGAAATCAGCTCGATGTTGTTGAAGCCTGTCACGCGGCGGTCGGCTGCGTACGACACCGCGTAGCGCGGGCCATGCACGTTGACCACGTTCGGGTCTTCGCCCACGGTCTTCCAGACTACGCCGCCCCAGCCGGCCTCGAAGGCGCGCACCACGTTGATCTCCTTGTCGGTCGGTGGCGCGGAAGCGAGCCAGAAAGGGTTGGGGCTGCGGATGCCCACGAAGTCGGTGCTCAGGTCTGCCATGAAATGCTCCTGTCGCGGCTTGGCGCGCGATGCTGGATGAATGGGGGTGAGGGGGGAGAAGGCGCTCAGGCGCCGCGCAGGTGCCGGTCGATGGACAGCGCGGCCTGCTTGCCGTCTTCCACCGCCTCGACCGTGAGGTCGCGCCCGCCGAAGCGCGCGTCGCCGCCGGCCCAGACCTTGGGCCGCGAGCTGCGGCATTCGGCATCGGTGCTGATGCGCCCGCCCTGCAGCTGCACGCCGCTGTCTTCCAGCGCGGTCGCGACAAAGCTCTGGCCAATGGCGCACAGCACCATGTCGGCCTGCAGCGCCAGGTCTTCGCCGGTCTCGACCAGCCTGCCCTCGACCAGCGCGGTGCGTGCGAAGTCGATGCCGCGCAGCACGCCGCCCTTGGCGCGCAACGCCTTCGGCGCGGCCCAGTGAACGATGCGCACGCCGTTCTCCTTGGCCCAGCTCTGCTCGTCGGCCGAGGCGCCCATGGCCTCCGCGCCACGGCGGTAGACGATGCTCACGTCTTCCGCGCCGAGCTTGCGCGACTGAACGGCCGCATCCACCGCGGTCATGCCGCCGCCGATCACCACCACGTGGCGGCCGATGGCCACGTCGGCCGGCGAGGCGGCCTGGCGCAGCTCGGCGATGAAGTCCACCGCATCGCGCACGCCGGCCTGTTCGCCCAGGCCCAGTGCGTTCACGCCGGCCAGGCCGAGGCCGAGGAACACCGCGTCGTACTCGGCGGCGAGCTTGTCGAGATGCAGCTCGCGGCCCAGCGCCTGGTTGTTGCGCACCTCGATGCCGCCGACCGACAGCAGCCATTCGATCTCGCGCTGCGCGAAGCCGTCCACCGTCTTGTAGCTGGCCAGGCCGTATTCGTTGAGCCCGCCGAGCTTGGGGCGCGCATCGAACAGCGTCACCTGGTGGCCCAGCACCGCGAGCCGGTGCGCGCAGGCCAGGCCCGCGGGGCCCGCGCCGACGATGGCCACGCGCCGGCCGGTGTCGGCGGCGCGCACGAACAGCGGTGCGCCGGGCGCGTCGAAGAAGGCGTCGGTCGCGTGGCGCTGCAGCAGGCCGATCTCCACCGGCTTGCTCTCGTTGGTGTTGCGCACGCAGGCCTGCTCGCACAGCACCTCGGTGGGGCAGACGCGGGCGCACATGCCGCCCAGCGGGTTCGCTTCGAGGATGGCGCGCGCCGAGCCGCGCAGGTTGCCGTCGGCGATGCGGCGGATGAAGGTCGGGATGTCGATGCCCGTGGGGCAGGCCGTCTGGCAGGGCGCGTCGTAGCAGTAGTAGCAGCGCTCGGCCTCGATGTTGGCCTGCACCACGTTCAACGGAGGGTGGGCGTCGCAGAAGTTCCTGGCGTACTGCTCGGGTTGGAGGCGGCCCGCGCGTACATCGGGTGCGGCGGCGGGAGCGACGGGGTTCATCGTGCTGCTCATGGGCGTTCAGGCTCCAGGATCGTGGTGGGGATCTGCTGCGACACGAGGGAGCTAGCCCTCGTAAAGTTTGACCAAGTGGTCGAATGTCGCGATGATTCAGCAAACGAAGGGTGCCGCCCATACACAGTTGGCAATGCAGGCGAGAAAGTGTTTTGCCGCAGCCGGCCGTGCCGTTTGGTGCACTGCCCAGTACAGTTTTCAAGGGAAAACCCTTGATCGTGCCGTCCATGCGTTCCGAAGGAGCCACCGCGATGCAGAGTTCACACGGCAGCGCCTCGGCGCTGCTCAAGCCGGCGCAGGCCGGTGCCGGATGGATGCAGGGTTTGATGGGCGAGATGGGCGAGGCCGTTCCCGGCCTCGGGCTGGCCCAGCGCCTCGTGGTGGGCGTGGAACTGCGCGTCACCGACGGGCGGCTCGCGCCGGGCACCAAGATGCCATCGGTGCGCGCGCTGGCGGGTAAGCTGGGCATCAGCACCTTCACCGTGACCGAGTCGTACAGCGCGCTGCGTGCACGCTCCGTGCTGGCCTCGCGGCCGGGCAGCGGCTACTACGTGCTGCATCGGCCGGCGCGCGCGGCCGGCGAGGCCGATGGGGTCCCGCGCATCGCCGAGCTGCCATCGGGCCACGACAGGCCGCTGCCGGCCGAATACCGCGGCGACGAACTGGTGCGCGAGGCCATGCGCCGCGTGGCCCGTGCCGCGCCCGAATGGGACGGCGGCGCGCGCCCCAGCTTCGGCCTGCCCCGGCTGCGCGAACTGATCGCCAGGCGCCATCGCGCCGAGCTGCCCGCCTTGGGCCCGCAGCAGGTGATGACGGCCGCCGGCAGCCTCGGTGCCTCGATGTGCCTGCTGCAGGCCTGGACCGCGCCCGGCGATGCGGTGCTGGTCGAGTCGCCCGCCTCGCGCCAACTGCGCAACCTGATCGGCACGCTGGGCCGGCGCGTGCTCGAAGTGCCGCGGCGCGGCAGTTGCCTCGACATCGCCGCGCTCGACAGGCTCGCCGCCCTGTTGCCTTCGGCGAGCCGGCAGCGCCTGCTGTTCGTCTCGACGGCCGTCTCCAATCCGCTCGGCGTCTGCATGAGCCCGCAGGGCGCGCACCAGGCGCTGCAGGCGGCCGAGCGGCACGACCTGCGCGTGATCGAACTCGACACCTGGCGCGGGCTGTCACCGTTGCAGGCGCCGAGCCTGGCGGCGATGGACGGGCTTCAGCGCGTCGCGCAGATCGGCGGCGTGTCGACCACGCTGTCGGCCAAGCTGCGGCTCGCGCACGTGCTGTTGCCGCAGCACTGGACCGACGATGCCGCGCTGCGCTGCCTGCACACGACGCTGGGCCCCAGCGAATTCGAGGAGCGCGTGGCCTGCGAAGTGCTGGCCGACGCGGGCTATCCGCGCTTCCTGCAGAAGCTCAACACGGCGCTGAAGATCGCGGGCGAGCGCACCCTGTCCTTGCTGACCGGCGCGGGCCTGCAGGCGCTGTGCGCGCCCGATGGCGGGCCTTTTCTCTGCGCGGGCTGGCCGCCCGGCAGCGAGCCGAGGCCGTCGGTCGAGGCGGTGCTGCAGGAGGCGCGCAAGCAGGGCCTGCCGCTGGCCGCCGCATCCGACTTCGGCGGCACGCCGCAGCCCTTTGCGTGGTACCGCTTCAACGTCGCGCACTGCGGCGACGAACGCCTGGTGCGCTTTCTCGCGCGGATGAGGAACCCATGAGCGCTGCCGCCCCGCGTACGGTGGTGCGCATGCCGGCCGTCAAGCGCCAGGCGCGCCGGCAGAACCTCGAAAGCGCCATCCTCGCCGTGGCGCAGGAGCGCTTCGCGCTGCATGGCTACAGCGGCGTTTCGGTGGACGACATCGCGGCCGATGCGGGTCTCTCGAAGCAGAGCCTGCTCTACTACTTTCCCTCGAAGAAGGCGCTGTACCGGCGCGTCTTCAACGACGTGCTCGACTCGTGGCTGTCGAACCTCAACAGCCTGGCCGATGCCGACCTCGATCCGCATGCGGCGCTGGAACGCTACATCACGCAGAAGCTGCAGTTTTCGTATGACTACCCTTCGGGCTCGCGCCTGTTCGCACAGGAAATTATCTCGCAGGCCCCGCAATGTGCCGACGACATCGAAGCCAAGCTGGTGCCAGCGTTCCGCGCCGAGGCCGCGGTGCTGCACCGCTGGATGGCGAACGGCGACGTGGACCCGCTGCCCGTGCCGCACCTGCTGTTCACGCTGTGGGCGATGACGCAGACCTATGCCGATTT
This sequence comes from Variovorax sp. Root411, assembly GCF_001425205.1. Classification (GTDB taxonomy): domain Bacteria; phylum Pseudomonadota; class Gammaproteobacteria; order Burkholderiales; family Burkholderiaceae_C; genus Variovorax. The sequence continues at coordinate 6,959 of NZ_LMDW01000008.1, read as the reverse complement.
CGCCTGGCAGATGCGCATGCTGCTCGGCAAGAAGGCGCTGGAGCCGGAGGACTTCGAGCAGGCGCGCGAAACCATCATGCGGATGCTCGAAGGCGCGCTGGGGTTGAAGAAGAAGCGCGGGCCGGCAGGCTAGCGGGTCTCGCGATCCTCATGGAGGCGGCGCGCTTCGGGCCCCTAGACCGGCGCTTCCCACGCGAAGCCCACGCCGTACACCGACCGTATCCAGTCGTGCCCGGGCGTCACCGCGCCGAGCTTGCGGCGCAGGTTCTTCACGTGGCTGTCGATGGCGCGTTCCGTCACGTCCACCGTGTCGTCGTAGGCCAGCTCCAGCAGGCGGGCGCGCGAGAAGATGCGCCCCGGATGCCGTGACAGCACCTGCAGCAGCCCGAATTCGCGCCGCGTGAGGTTCAGCGGCGTGCCTTCGAGCGACGCGCGCCAGTGCACGTCGTCGAGCACCAGCCCCGGTGCCTCGCTCTGCGACGCCGAGCCCTGCAGGCTTGGTGCGGTGCGCCGCAGCACGGCGCGCACGCGCGCCACCAGTTCGCGCGGCGAGAAAGGCTTGCACACGTAGTCGTCGGCGCCCAGCTCCAGGCCCAGCAGCCGGTCGACCTCCTCGATGCGCGCGGTCAGCATGATGATCGGGTGCGCCGTGTGCTCGCGCGCACGGCGCAGCACCTCGATGCCGTCGAGCCGCGGCAGCATGATGTCGAGCAGCGTGAGGTCGGGCGGGGTGGCGACGATGCTTTCCAGCGCGCTCAGCCCGTCGGTGAAGTGTTCGGTTTCGTAGCCCGCGTGGCGCAGGTAGTCCTGTACCACCGAGGCGATGTCGATTTCGTCTTCGACAATGACGATGCGTGTCATGACGGTGCAGCCAATGGAAGTGTGATGGTCACGCGCAGCCCGCCGAGCGGCGAGGCCGATGCGTCGATGGTGCCGCCGTGCGCCTCGATGGTCGCGCGGCAGATCGAGAGGCCGAGCCCGGAGCCGCCGTGTTCGCGGCTGCGCGAACTCTCGCCGCGGAACAGGCGGTCGAACAGGCGCGGCAGTTCGTTTTCGGGCACGCCGGGCGCGCTGTCGTCGAACAGCAGGGTGAGGCAGTTGCCGGTCCATGCGCCTTCGACCGTGACATCGACGCGCAGCGTGCCGCCGTCGTTGGTATAGGCCAGCGTGTTCTCCAGCAGGTTCATGAAAACCTGGTGCAGCCGGTGCGCGTCGCCGTTGATGGTCGGCTGCGCGGAGGCGCCGATGAGGTCGATGGCGCGCCGGTCCACCGCGATGGCGCGCTTGGCGAAGCGGTCGCGCGTGTGGTCGAGCGCTTCCTTCAGCAGCGACAGCGGGAACACCGTGGTCGTGAGCAGGTCGCTCTGCGGTTCGCGCATGCTGCTGCGCAGGTCGTCGACCAGCTGGCCGAGGCGGATCACCTGCCGGTGCAGCCGCAGCGCCGTGCGTTCGTCGAAGGTGCGCACGCCGTCCTGCAGCGCCTCGATCTCCGCGCGCATGGCCGCCAGCGGCGTGCGCAGCTCGTGCGCCGCGTCGGCCAGCCAGGCGCGACGAGAAGCCTCCATGGTGTCGAGGCGCTGCGCCATGTCGTTGAAGGTCTTGCCGAGCAGCGCCAGCTCGTCCGAGCCTTGCACCGCGACGCGGGTGGAGAGCCGCCCGCGCGCCAGGTCCTGCGCGGCCTGCGTGAGCTCGTCGATGGGCCTGAACCAGCGGCGCGCCAGCAGCCACGACAGCAGCAGCGCGAAGCCGAGGCCGCACAGGCCGGTGAGCACGATCACGCCCGACTGCCGCGCGACGAAGGCGCGGTCGGCTTCGCTCTCGAGGCCCCGCACCGGCGTGAGCGCGAGGTAGCCGATGACGGTGCGGTCGCGCCGGATCGGCGTGCGCGCGGCGTTTTCCAGGTCGACGTTGGCGCCCACCACGCGCGCGCCGTGCGCGTCGAGCACGGCCAGCCGCTGGAAGATGGAGTCCGGCATCTCGCGCAGATCGGGAAAGAGCCACGGCGGCGGCATGGCCGGCCCCCGGCGCGGCAACAGGTCGAGTTGCTGCGGCGGCTGCGAGGGCGGCAGGGGCGGTGGGCTGCCGTCGGCGCCGTTGTCGGGCGGGGGATCGCCGCGCATGGCGCGGTGTTCGTACCAGGGCGGCAACCGCCGCTCGTCGCCGTTGCCGTTGCCGGTGGTCGCGCCGTCGAGCACGGCGGCCAGCCGGCCCATCTGAAGGCGGCGCCAGGCGTCGTCGTTGTCGTGCAAGCTCTTCCAGTCGCCGTGGGCGACGTAGTGCTTCAGCAGCAGCTGCGAGAGCCAGTCCATGCGCCGGATCTCGATCTCGGCCACATAGGAGCCCAGGCCGCGCTGCAGCGCAATGATCGACAGGCCCGCGAAGCTGATCAGCAGCACGATCAACAAGGCGGCCAGCGCCAGGAAGATCTTTCTGGAAAGGGTCAGGTGAGGCATGGGCTCGGGGAAGGCATGGCGGCATTCTGCGGCATGCACCGCGGGCAGGCGTTGGGGGGCTTCATGGGCAAGCGGCCGATCATCGCGGCCGAATGTGGAGGAAATTGGGAGAGATGTTCTCCCACATTTCTCCTGGATCGAGTCGCACGATGCAGCCATGAGCCCTCACATGGACCTGCCGCTGCTGCTGGCGATCACGGTGTTTTTCTGGCTGGTCACCCAGGCATGGACGCTGCTCGTCTTCTGGGCGGAAGAACGCGCCACGCGGCCCTCGGCGCCGGCCGCGAGCGAGTTTCTCTGCACGCCGATGCCCTTGTGCCGGCGCGCGCGAGTGCGCGATACGCCGGACAACGCGGACGGCAGTCCGCCGCCTCAGGCCGGCCGCTCCGCGAAGCAGAAGCCCACGCCATAGACCGAGCGGATCCAGTCGTGCGACGGCACGGCGTCCGCGAGCTTCTTGCGCAGGTTCTTGATGTGGCCGTCGACCGCGCGCTCGTTCACGTCGAACGCTTCCGCAAACGCGGCTTCGAGCAGCTTGGAGCGCGTGAACACGCGGCCGGGGTCGCGCGAGAGCGCACGCAACAGCAGCAGCTCGCGGCGCGTCAGCCTCAGCGCGCGCCCCTCCAGGCAGACGTTGCCGCGCGGGTCGTCGAAGCGCACCGCGACCGAAGGCCGGGCGACTTCGCGCCACTGCGCGTGCCGGCGCAGCACCGTGTGGATGCGCGCCACCACCTCGCGCGGCGAGAAGGGCTTGCAGACATAGTCGTCGGCGCCCAGGTCGAGCGCCAGCAGCCGGTCGGCCTCCTGCGCGCGCGCCGTCAGCATGATGATCGGGTGGTTGCCGTGCGAGCGCACCTTCTCCAGCACCTGGATGCCGTCGATGCGCGGCAGCACCACTTCGAGCAGGGTCAGCGCCGGCGGCGCGCTCAGGATGCGCTCCAGCGCCGCCGCGCCGTCTTCGATCTGCTCGACCTCGTGGCCTGCGCCCTGCAGGTGGCCGAGCAGCAGCGGCGCGCTGTCGCGACCGTCTTCCACCAGCAGGATGCGGCTCATGGTCCGGCCCCTGGCGCTCAGAAGGAGGTTCCGATCTGGAACTGGAAGCGCTGCGTGCGGTCGGCCGCGATGCTGTTGGCGGTGTCGGCCTTCTGGTAGAGCAGCGGCACCGCATAGGCCAGCCGCAGCGGGCCCAGCGGCGAGATCCAGCTGATGCCGATGCCGGTCGATGCGCGGATGCGGTTCTGCGCCTTCCACTGCGCGTCCGTCATGCTGGCGGTGCGGTCGGCGAACACGTTGCCCGCGTCGAGGAAGGTGTAGAGCCGCAGCGTGCGGTCGTTGCCCGCGCCCGGGAACGGCGTGCTGAACTCCATGTTGAAAATCGCCTTGCGCGTGCCGCCGAGCGAACCGCCCGTGACTGCATCGGTCGGGCCGAGCGAGTTCTGCTCGAAGCCGCGGATCGAGCCGAGCCCGCCGGCATAGAAGTTCTTGAAGATGGGGTAGGCGCTGTCGCCCAGCGCCCGCGCATAGCCGAGCTGGCCGTTGATGGCCAGCGTGTACTGCTTCGACAGCGGGAAGTACTGCTGGTACTGGTAGTTGGTCTTCAGGTAGCGCAGCTCGCTGCCCACGCCCATTTCGAGGCTGGCGCTCTGCAGCTTGCCGCGCGTGGGAACCAGCGCGCTGTCGCGGTCGTCGCGCGACCAGCCCAGCGTGGCCGGAATGCCCACCACGCTCGAATTGGTGCAGGTCACGCTCGGCACGGTGCCCGTGCACTTGAAGTAGTCGAGGTAGGCCTGCGGCGTGGCGGTGTACACGTACGAGCCATTCACCAGCGTGTAGCTGCCGTTGGTGCCGGGCGTGAACGAATAGCGCTCCACGCCGATGCCGAGGTACACCGTGTCCTGCTCGCCCACCGGGAAGCCGAAGCGCATGGAGCCGCCATCGCTCGCGAGCTTGTAGTTGCCGTCGGCCTCGTAGTAGGGCCGCGTGGTGGTGTGGAACACGTTGATCGTGCGCGAGATGCCGTCCTTGGTGAAGTACGGGTCGGTCGCAGTGAGCGAGATGGTGCGGTTGTACGAGCTCGTGTTTACGTTCAGCCCCAGGTAGTTGCCGCTGCCGAAGACGTTCTCCTGCGTGATGCCGAAATTCAGCGAGACCTTGTCGGTGGACGAGTAGCCCGCGCCCAGCTGCAGCGAGCCGGTCGGCTTCTCGGTCACGTTCACCGCCAGGTCGACCTGGTCCGGCGAGCCGGGCACGTCGACGGTGTCGACGTTCACCTCGGTGAAGAAGCCCAGGCGGTCGATGCGGTCGCGCGAGGCGCGGATCTTGTTGCCGTCGTACCAGGCGCCTTCGTACTGGCGGAACTCGCGGCGGATCACCTCGTCGCGCGTCTTCGCGTTGCCGCCGATGTTGATGCGCCGCACGTACGCGCGCCGCGAGGCCTCGGCCTTCAGCACCAGCGTGACGCGGTCGTTCGTGCGGTCGATTTCGGGTTCGGCCTTCACGCGCGCGAAGGCGTAGCCGAAGGTGCCGAAGTAGTCGGTGAAAGCCTTGGTGGTGGCGGCCACGTCCTCGCCGTTGTAGGGTGCGCCGGGACGGATGGTCACCAGCGTCTTGAACTCGTCCTCGTGGCCCATGTAGTCGCCCGCGAGCTTCACGCCGGCCACCACGAACTTCTCGCCTTCGGTGATGTTGATCGTGAGGGTGAGCGTCTGCCGGTCGGGCGAGATGGCGACCTGCGTCGACTCGATGCGGAACTCCAGGTAGCCGCGCGTGATGTAGTACGAGCGCAGCGTCTCCAGGTCGCCGTTGAACTTGGTGCGCGAGTACTGGTTCGACTTGGTGTACCAGGCGAGCCAGCCTCCGCTGTCCTGGTCGAACAGGTCGAGCAGCGTGCTTTCGCTGAAGGCCTTGTTGCCGACCACGTGCACTTCCTTGATGCGCGCGGACTCGCCTTCGGTCACCGTGAAGGTCAGGTTCACGCGGTTGTTCTCCAGCGGCGTGACGGTGGTGACGACCTGCGCGTTGTAGAGGCTGCGGCTGATGTACTGCCGCTTGAGCTCCTGCTCGGCGCGGTCGGCCAGTGCCTTGTCGTAGGCCTGGCCTTCGGCGAGGCCCACCTCGCGCAGCGCCTTCTGTAGCGCGGCCTTGTCGAACTCCTTGGTGCCCACGAAGTCGACGTCGGCGATCGAGGGGCGCTCTTCCACGATCACCACCAGCACGCTGCCGTTGACGTCGATGCGCACGTCCTTGAAGAGGCCGAGCTTGAACAGCTCGCGGATGGCGGCGCTGCCGCGTTCGTCGCTGTAGGTGTCGCCGGTGCGCAGGCCCATGGTGGCGAAGACGGTGCCGGGTTCGACGCGCTGCAGGCCTTCGAGGCGGATGTCCTTGACGGTGAACGGTTCGACGGCCCAGGCGGGAAAGGCGGCAAGTGAGGCAAGCAGCGCGGATGCCGCTGCGAGGGACTTCGGTAAGTGCATCGCCGCATGGTCCTTGCCAATGTCGGAGAAATTTGGGACTTTTCTCCGGCTGCCCCGGGATGCTCGGGGTCTTTACCTTACTGCAATCCCATGGCGTTTGTGGACCACGCCGGTGCGGCAGCAGTGTCGGCGGCCTGGCTGGTTTTTTCGCGGCAGTTCTGCAGATGGTCTTCGAGCGACAGGCTGCCTTGAATCTCCAGCAGGCGCTCCACCGTGCGGTCGATGCCTTCGGCATCGAGCAATCGGCAGGTGCGCGCGGTGCGGCCGTTGTTGCGCACCAGGCGCGCGATGTAGGGCAGGTCGTGCTGCGTGATGACGGCTGCCGGCATGACGCCCTCGAGCTCGATGCCTTCGCACGGCAGCAGCACGAAGTACTGCAGCCGCAGGTCGTCGGGCAACAGGCTGCGCAGCTGCGTGGTCTTGCGCCCGCCCTGCCACGCGGGGTCTTTCACCTCGCGCGCGCTCTTGCAGCCGTTCAGGCGCAGGAACCAGCGCGGCGGGGACTGGTCCGATTTCTTGCGGTAGACGAAGGCATTGCGCCAGGCCTTGATCTCGAACAGGTAGATGCCGGTCTCGCAGACCAGCACGGCGTCGATGCGCGCAGTGCGCACCGCATGTCCCTCGGGCATCGGGATGATGAGGTTGCGAAGAATGCGCAGGTGGGAAAAGGCAGGGCTGAATGCGCTGGCGAGTTGCTGCACGCCCAGCGAGGTGGCGATGGTGCTTTGCAAGGCAATGGTCATGGAGGACTCCTTCGGCCACCGAGCATCGCGTGGCTTTGGGGAGACTTCTTGTGCGAGGTGTTTCCTTCGGTGGCGCGGGTGCCCGCCGGCGGTGTGCAGGCAAACAACATTCCGTGCAAAGCAGGAGGCATTCACAAGATTCCTCCGAATTTGAACGAGACGATGCGTGCCGGCTGCTCGATGGAGAGCCGCTGAAACTGGAGAACCCTGAATGAAGAAAACCCTCACGGCATTCGCTGCCCTGGCCGTCTGCGGGCTGGCCTCTGCCCAATCGTCCGTCACGTTGTTCG
>NZ_LMDW01000007.1 GCF_001425205.1 Variovorax sp. Root411 | reverse complement strand
AGCTTGCTCGAACACGTTGCCTTCCATCTTGGCCTCCTGCCATGAGGGGGGTCAATTCCTCATGTCGTCAGGGGGGCAGTTTGTCGTGTCGCCTGACATTCCCTTGTTGGGGTATGGAGTGACAGGGGCATCCACTGTAGAGAAGAACTCAGCGAAGCAGTCGTTCCATCCGGCACGAAGTCTCGGCAACCGCCAACAAATGCAGCTTCCGCAATGCGCCGCGCGCGGACCTCATGGGCCCGTGTCGTGTCAGTCAGCAGCGGCTCTGAACGCTCAGGCCGATGGGGTGCCTTGCGCAGCGAAATAAAGGAGGAGGCCGAAGGCCGGGGGACATTCGCGGAGCAAGGTACCCCGTCGGCCTGAGCGCCCCCGGATGCGAACAGAAAGGCTTAGTTCATCCAGGACCGCGCCCGGTCCAGATGCTCGCGGCACTCGCGCACCATGCGTTCCAGCAGTTCCGCACAAGTCGGAATGTCGTCGATCAGGCCGATGCACTGGCCCGCCGAAACCACGCCGTTGTGCACCTCGCCGGACTCCAGCGCGGCCCGGCCGCGCGCGCCGGCCACCAGCGGGCGCACATCCTCGAACTCGCAGCCGCCCGGACGGTTCTCGGTGGCCACTACCTCTTCGGAGATGGCGTTGCGGAACACGCGCGCGGTGTTGTGCAGCGTGCGGAACATCAGCTTCGTGTCGCGCTCCGTGGCATCGACCAGCGCCTGCTTGATGTTGTCGTGGATCGGCGCTTCCTTGGTCACGCAGAAGCGCGTGCCCATGTTCACGCCTTCGGCGCCCAGCGCCAGCGCGGCGGCCATGCCGCGCCCGTCGGCAATGCCGCCCGAGGCGATGATCGGAATGCGCAGCTTGCGCGCCGCGACCGGCAGCAGCACCAGGCCGGGCACGTCGTCCTCGCCGGGGTGGCCCGCGCATTCGAAGCCGTCCACCGACACTGCATCGACGCCGTTGCGTTCCGCCGAGAGTGCATGGCGCACCGAGGTGCACTTGTGCACGATCTTCACGTCGTGGCGCTTCAGCGCTTCGATGAAGTCCTTCGGGCTGTTGCCCGCGGTCTCGACGATCTTCACGCCGCTGTCGATGATGGCCTGCACGTATTCCGCATACGGCGGTGGCTTCACCGCCGGCAGGATCGTGAGGTTCACGCCGAAGGGCTTGTCGGTCAGGGTGCGGGTGCGCGCGATCTCGTGGCGCAGGTCGTCGGGCGTGGGCTGCGTGAGCGCCGTCACGATGCCCAGACCCCCGGCGTTCGACACGGCCGCGGCCAGCTCGGCGCGGCCTACCCACTGCATGCCGCCCTGGACGATGGGATAGCGGATGCCGAGCAGCTCGGTGATGCGGGTCTTCATCGGTGCCGGGTCCTCTTACAGCGTGGTCACCAGTTCGGGCACAGCCGTGAACAGGTCGGCCACGAGCCCGTAGTCGGCCACCGAGAAGATCGGGGCTTCCTCGTCCTTGTTGATCGCCACGATCACCTTGGAGTCCTTCATGCCGGCCAGATGCTGGATCGCACCCGAGATGCCCGCTGCGATGTACAGCTGCGGCGCGACGATCTTGCCGGTCTGGCCCACCTGCCAGTCGTTCGGGGCGTAGCCCGCGTCCACCGCAGCGCGGCTGGCGCCCAGGCCTGCGTTGAGCTTGTCGGCCAGCGGCGCCATCACTTCCTGGAACTTCTCCGCGCTGCCCAGCGCCCGGCCGCCCGAGACGATGATCTTGGCGGCCGTCAGCTCGGGGCGCTCGCTCTTCGTGACTTCCCGGCCCACGAAGCTGCTCTTGCCGCTGTCGGCCACGCCTTCGGCGGTTTCCACCGCTGCGCTGCCACCGGTCGCGACTGCGGCATCGAAGCCGGTCGTGCGCACGGTGATCACCTTGGTGGCATCGCTGCTCTGCACCGTTGCGATGGCATTGCCCGCATAGATCGGGCGCTCGAAGGTGTCGGGGCTGTCGACCTTGGTGATGTCGCTGATCTGGGCCACGTCCAGCTTGGCGGCCACGCGCGGTGCGACGTTCTTGCCGTTGGCGGTCGAGGGGAACAGGATGTGGCTGTAGTTGGATGCAATCGCCAGCACCTGGGCGGCGACGTTCTCGGCCAGGTTCTCGGCCAGGCTCGGGCTGTCGGCCACGATGACCTTGGCCACGCCCGCGATCTGCGCGGCGGCCTTGCCGGCTTCGGCGGCATTGGCACCGGCGCTGTCGGCCACGATGACCTTGGCCACGCCCGCGATCTGCGCGGCGGCCTTGCCGGCTTCGGCGGCATTGGCACCGGCCACGAGCACGTGGACGTCGCCGCCGCAGGCCAGCGCTGCGGTCACGGTGTTGAGGGTCGCGGGCTTGACGGTCGCGTGGTCGTGTTCGGCAATAACAAGTGCGGTCATGTCGTTCTCTTCCTCAGATCACTTTGGCTTCGTTCTTCAGCTTGTCCACCAAGGTGGCAACGTCGGGCACCTTGATGCCGGCACCGCGCTTCGGGGGCTCCGAAACCTTCAGGGTCTTCAGGCGGGGCTTGACGTCCACGCCCAGGTCTTCGGGCTTGAAGACGTCGAGCTGCTTCTTCTTGGCCTTCATGATGTTGGGCAGCGTCACGTAGCGCGGCTCGTTCAGGCGCAGGTCGGTGGTGATGACCGCGGGCAGCGTGAGCGTCAGCGTCTCCATGCCGCCATCGACTTCGCGCGAGACGGTGGCCTTGTCGCCTGCGACTTCGACCTTGGAGGCGAAGGTGGCCTGGGGAAGATCGGCCAGCGCAGCGAGCATCTGGCCGGTCTGGTTGGCATCGTCGTCGATGGCTTGCTTGCCCAGGATGATCAGCTGAGGCTGCTCCTTGTCGACCAGCGCCTTGAGCAGCTTGGCGACGGCCAGCGGCTGCAGCTCTTCGGTGGTCTCGACCAGGATGCCGCGGTCGGCGCCGATGGCCATGGCGGTGCGCAGCGACGGCCAGCGGCTGCAGCTCTTCGGTGGTCTCGACCAGGATGCCGCGGTCGGCGCCGATGGCCATGGCGGTGCGCAGGGTTTCCTGGCACTTGGCATCACCGCAGGAGACGGCGATGACCTCGGTGACCACGCCCTTTTCCTTCAGGCGAACCGCTTCTTCGACGGCGATCTCGTCGAAGGGATTCATGCTCATCTTGACGTTGGCAATGTCCACTCCGGTGCCGTCGCTCTTCACGCGCACCTTCACGTTGTAATCGACGACCCGTTTGACAGGTACGAGAACCTTCATGGCTGTTCCTCTTGAATGACAAAGAAATGGATTACTCGAGCTTGGCGCCCGACTGCTTGATCAGGCGCTCCCACACCGGGCGTTCCTGCTTCCAGGCGGCCGCGAAGAGCTCGGGCGAGCTGTCCTTGATCTCGAAGCCCATGGCCGCCACGCGCTCGCGCACGTCGGGCTGCTGCGTGGCCTTGCGCACTTCCTCGGCGATGCGGTCCACGATGGGCTTGGGCGTCTTCGCGGGCATGGCGACGGCGAGCCAGCCGGTCACGCGATAGGCTTCGTCCTTCATGCCCTGCTCGGCCAGCGTGGGCACGTTGGGCAGCGTGCTCATGCGGCGCTCGCCGCTCACGCCGATGGCGCGGATCTTCCCGGAGTCGATGTGCGGCTTGGCCACCAGCGCGCTGGCGTAGGCCATCTGGATCTGGCCGCCGATCAGGTCCTGCATCATCGGCGCCTCGCCCTTGTAGGCGACGTGGCTCATGTCCGACTGCGTCGCCAGGCTCATGTGCGCGCCGGCCAGGTGCGGGTACGCGCCCACGCCGTACGAGCCGTAGGCCACCTTGCCCTTGTTGGCGACGACGTACTTCAGCAGCTCCGGCCCGGTCTTCGCCGGCACGCTGGGGTGCACCACCAGCACCAGCGGCGCCATCGCGATCTGGTAGACCAGCGTGAGGTCGCGCTGCGTGTCGTAGGGCAGCTTCTCGTAGAGGAACTCGTTGGTCATCAGCGAATTGCTCAGACCCAGCACGATGGTGTAGCCGTCGGGCGCCGACTTGGCGACCGCGTCGGTGCCGATGATGCCGGCCGCGCCGGGCTTGTTGTCGATGATGATGGGTTGGCCCAGGCCGGCCGACATCTTCTGGCCCAGCACGCGCGCCAGCACGTCGGTGGCGCCGCCGGCGGCGAAGGGTACGACCATGCGGATCGGCTTGTTCGGGTAGGCGTTCTGCGCCTGTGCCTGCATGCATAGCGCGGCGACGGAAGCAGTAGCGCACAGCAGCAGCGCGCGGCGGGTCGGAAGGTGGAAGGTCATGGCTTGTCTCTGTCTATGGTTTCTGAAAAAGGTCACTGCGCGGCGATGCGCGTCTTGAAGGGCAGGGGCTCCAGCGCCTTCTGCAGCCGTTCCTGCAGCGGCGCGGCCAGCGAGCCTGCCGCGGCGCTGTCGATCTGCACGCGTACGAGGCTCTCGCCTTCGGTCTTCACGACGGGCAGCGCGGCCTCTGGCACGCCGAGTTCGGCGCAGGCTTCGGCGACGGCTGCGTTCACCACGTAGAGCGCGGCCATCGCGCGCAGTTCGGGCTTGTAGATCTTGCCGACGTTGGTCATCGGCATGGCCCCGATCACCGACACCCACTTGGGCCGGGCCGGCGCCTCATCGACGCGCGCGGCGGTAAAGGCGAGCAGCTCTTCTTCCGTTGCCGATGCACCGGGCACCAGCGTCGCGAAGATCACGGGCAGTTCGCCCGCATAGGCATCGGGCGCGCCCACCGCGGCGCACAGCTGCACGGCCGGGTGCGCACCCAGCGCGTCCTCGATGGTCTTGGGGTCGATGTTGTGGCCGCTGCGGATGATCAGGTCCTTCGAGCGGCCCGTGAGGTTGAGCCGCTCCTCACTGTCGATCCAGCCCAGGTCGCCAGTGGCGAGCCAGCCGTCGGCCGTGAAGGCCTTGGCATTGTCGGCCGGGTCCACGAAGCCCGAGAACAGGTTCGGCGACTTGAACAGCACCATGCCGGTTTCGCCCGGCGCCACCTCGCGGTCGCTGGCATTGCCGTTCTCGTCGAGCGCCACCACGCGCATCTGCATGTACGGCAGCCGAAAGCCCACGCAGCCCGCGGGCCCGTCCACGCCGGGTGGCGTGATGGTCGAGATGCCGGCCATCTCCGTCATGCCCAGGCTCTCGTGCACGTGCAGGCCGAACAGGCGCTCGAAGCGCGCGGCGAGTTCGGGCGCGAGCACGGCGGCGCCGGTGCGGCAGTAGGTGATCGATGAAATGTCCGCGCCGTCCAGCGGCACGTTGGCCAGCGCCGCGAGCACGGTGGGCACGGCCGACAGCGAGGTCGGGCGGTACTTCGCCACCAGCTTCCAGTAGTTGGCCAGCACCTCCTTGTTGCGCAGCAGCGAGGTCGTCGGAATGATCACCTCCACGCCCGCCGACAGCGCCGACAGCGAGGCCGGCAGCACGCCCGCCACATGGAACAGCGGGTAGCCGTTGATGGAGATGCCGTTCTCGTTCATGCCCGCGACCTGCACGCTGGCCCAGGCGGTGAACACCTGCGCGCCGTGGCTGTGGCGCGCGAGCTTCGGCGCGCCCGTGGTGCCGCCAGTGTGGAAGTACGCAGCGATGTCGGTCGGCGCGATGTCGCGCCCGCTCACGAGCCGATCAGATGGTTGTGCCGCACGCAGCACATCGAACTCCGCCACGCCCGGCAGCGCGGTCTCGCTGTCCGATCCTGCTCCAGGCAGCGTGCCGGCCGTGCCCGGCACCTCGTCATGCGGCGCCACGCGCAGCACGGTGGTGAGCGTCGGCACCTGGCCACGCAGGCGCATGGCCTTCGACCACATGCCCGATTCGCTGTCCGAGCCATAGGCGATCAGCACCTTGGCGCGGCCGGCGGTCATCAGCGCGACGAGCTTCTCGTCGGTCAGCAGCGGGTTCAGCGGCTGCACGATGCCGGCCGCCTCACCGCCCCACAGCGAGAGGTGGTACTCCAGGCAGCCGGGCAGCAGCACCGCGACCGCATCGTCCGGGCCTACGCCGAGCGCATGCAGCAGGTTCGCGGTCTGGTGGATGCGCGCGAGCAGCTCGGCATACGACCAGCGGATCGGCTCGTCGGCCGGATTGCCGGTGCGCAGGAAGGTCAGCGCGGTCTTGCCGCCGAAGGCCGCGCCCGCGTTGCGGAAGATCTCGTAGGTGCTGCGCACAGTGAGCGCCTGTTCCAGCGGCGTCTCTTCGAGCCGGTGGATGTCCGCCAGGCTGCGGATGGGAAATGCGGGGCGGAACGGCGCGCCGACCGGGGTCTTGTGGTTCTTGTTTTCGTTGTCTGTCATGTCTGTCTCCTTGATGCCGATCATCAGCCGCCTGCCGTTTTACTGGGTCTTGATGTGGTTGTCGCGCCAGCGTCGCCTGGGCCTGCGCATTCTTCAGACGACGCCACTCGTTTTCAGCGCCGCCAGCTTTTCATCCGACAGGCCGAGCAGCGACTGCAGCACGGCGTGCGTGCCTTCGCCCAGGGTAGGCGGCGCGCTGCGCACAGGCAGGCGCTCGCCGTCGAAACGGTAGGGCGGCGCCAGCACGTTGACCGTGCCGGCAACAGAATGCGGCTGCGTGGTGACGAGGCCGGCGTCGGTGGCGCGCTTCGATTGCAGCGCCTCCAGCAGGCCCAGCACCTCGCCGCACGGAATGCCCGAAGCCGTGAGCCTGGCGAGCAGGTCGGCGCGCTGGCGCTTCGCCAGTTCGGCATGCAGCTCGGGCAGCAGCACCGCGCGGTTCGCGGAACGCAGGATGTTGGTCTTGAAGCGCTCGTCGGCCGCGAGGTCGGGCCGTTCGATCACTTCGGTGCAGAAGCGGGCGAACTGCGCGTTGTTGCCCACGGTGATGACGAGCGGGCCGTCGGCCGCATCGAACACGCCGTAGGGCACGATCGACGGATGCGAGTTGCCGTAGCGTGGCGGGTCTTCGCCCATCAGCAGCGCCTCGAGGCCGTAGTAGGCGGTGATCATCAGGCCGCAGTCGAACAGCGCCATCTCCACGTGCCGGCCCTTGCCGGTCTTCTCGCGCTGGTACAGCGCGGCGAGGATGGCCTGCGCCGAGTACATGCCGGTGAACAGGTCGACCGCGGCCACGCCGAACTTCAGCGGCGGCTGGTTGGCTTCTCCGTTGAGCGCCATCAGGCCGGCCTCGCCTTGAACCACGAGGTCGTAGCCCGGCCGCGCGGCTTCGGGCCCGGTGCGGTCGTAGCCCGAGATCGAGCAGTAGATGAGACCCGGCTGCTCCTTGCTCAACTGCTCGTAGCCCAGGCCCAGCTTGTCGATGCCGCCGAACTTGAAGTTCTGGATCACCACGTCGCACTGCTTCGCGAGATCGCGCGCGATCTGCTGGCCTTCGGGCGTCTGCAGGTCGAGCGTGACCGAGCGCTTGTTGCGGTTCACGCTGTTGAAGTAGGCCGTCTCGGTCTTGCCGACGCGCAGGCCCCAGTCGCGCGTGTCGTCGCCGCGGCCCGGGTGCTCGACCTTGATCACCTCGGCGCCCATGTCGGCCAGCACCATGCCGCACCAAGGGCCCGCGAGGATGCGGGACAGATCGAGGACGCGCACGCCGGCGAGCGGCAGCGAGGAATTCAGCGAGGACATGACGGCAACTCCAGAAAGACGAAGAACCTCCGCACCCACGTGCGAGAGGTTGAAAGGATCGGCACGGCGCGTGTCAGGACGCGTCCTGCTTCTGGCGGCGCAGTGCGACGAAGTCGGCGCTGCGCTTGCCGAGGAACGCACCGATGCCTTCGGCCGATTCAGCATCGCCTTGCGACTCGACCATGAACACGGCCTCGGCGTCGAGCTGTTCTTCCAGCGTGGCATGGTGCGCCTGGCGGCACAGCGTCTTGATGCGCGTGGTCGCCCGTTGTGGACCGGTCGCCACCTTGGCCGCGAGCGCGACGGCCTCGGCCAGCGCGGCACCCTTGTCGGTGAGGCGGTTGACGGCGCCCAGCGCGTGCAGGCGCTCGGCCGGCATGCGGTCGCCGGTCAGGCACATCTCGGTCAACACCTGGCGCGAGACGAACTCGGCCAGGAAGGCCGTGGCGCCGCCGTCCGGCGTGAGGCCGACCTTCACGTAGGCGACTGTGAAGAACGCATCGCGTGCCGACACGAGCATGTCGCAGGCCAGCGCCATCGACAGGCCCGCGCCCGCCGCGCCGCCCTCGACGGCCGCGATCACGGGCTTGCTGCAGTCGCGCAGCGCGCGGATCAGGTTGTTGAGGCCTTCGAGGATCTCGCGGCGC
Source organism: Variovorax sp. Root411 (assembly GCF_001425205.1). Lineage (GTDB taxonomy): Bacteria > Pseudomonadota > Gammaproteobacteria > Burkholderiales > Burkholderiaceae_C > Variovorax. Next base: position 55,632 of record NZ_LMDW01000007.1, on the reverse strand, counting down.
TCGGCCGTCGGCAGCTCGCGCCGCTTGGCCAGCAGGTTGAGGTCGCCGCCGGAGCAGAAGAAATCGCCCGCGCCGGTGAAGACGATGGCGCCGACCTCGGGGTCGTTCTCGGCATCGGTCAGCGCGGCCGACAGCTCGGCATACAGCGTCGGTGTGATCGCGTTGCGCGCGCCAGGGTTGCTGTTGGTCAGGATGCGGACGGCGCCCTGCTGCGAGATCAGAACCGTCTTGTCCGTCATGCCGCGACCTCCTTGCCGGACTCTTTGCTCAGGGCAATGTAGCGCTGCAGATGATGGTCTTCGTCGCCCAGCTGATGGTCGATCATCACGAGCCGCTTGGCGTAGTGGGGCAGCGGCAGCTCCCACGTCATGCCGATGCCGCCGTGCATCTGAATGCTTTCTTCCGCCACCAGCGCACCGATGCGGCCGATGCTGAACTTTGCGGCCGACAGCGCGCGCTCGCGCGCCACGCGGTCCGCGCCATCGATGGCCGCGGCGGCGTTGATCACGGCCGAGCGGGCTTGTTCGATCTCGAGCAGCAGGTCGGCCATGCGGTGCTGCAGCGCCTGGAAGCTGCCGATCAGCGTGCCGAACTGCTTGCGCGTGCGCAGGTAGTCGAGCGTGGCGGTCTTGGCGGCTTCCATCGCGCCCAGCGCTTCGGCGCACAGCGCGAGCACGCCGCGGCCGATGGCGCGTTCCAGCGTCACAGCGCCTTGACCTTCAGCGCCCAGCAGCGCATCGGCGCCGAGCTTCACGCCGTCCAGCGTGAGTTCAGCGACGCGGCCGCCGTCGATGGAAGGACAGCCGCGCACCGTGAGACCGGCAGTCTTCGCGGGCACGAGGAACAGCGAGATGCCGGCTTCGTCATCCACCTTGCCCGAGGTGCGCGCGGAGACGAGGAACAGGTCGGCCTGCTCGCCTTGCGGCACCACGGCCTTGGCGCCATGCAGCACCCACCCGCCGCCGCTGCGTTCGGCACGGGTCGAAACGCGCGTGCGTTCGTAATGCGTATCGGCTTCGTCGTGCGCGAAGGCCGCGACGGTCACGCCGTTGATGATGTCGCCGAGCTTCTCTTTCTGCGCGTCGCTGCCGGCGGCGCTGATCGCCTCGCCGACCATCACCGCGCCCAGCAGCGGCTCGACCACCAGGCCGCGGCCCAGTGCCTCGAAGACCACGGCAATGTCGAAGCCGCCGCCGCCGAAGCCGCCATCGGCCTCGCCGAACAGCGCGCCGATCACGCCCAGTTCGGCGAACTGCTGGAAGATTTCCTTGCTGAACCCGTGTTCGGACTTCGCGATGCGGTCGCGCGCATCGAAGGCGTACTGCTCGCTGATGAAGCGGTTCAGGCTGTCGGCGAGCATGCGCCGGTCTTCGGTGTGTTCGAAGTTCATTGCATGTCTCCTTACAGGCCCAGGATCATCTTGCTGATGATGTTCTTCTGGATTTCATTCGAGCCGCCGAAGATCGACAGCTTGCGGTTGTTGAAGTAGCGCGATGCGGCAGCCGATGCATAGGCCGGGCCGAAGGTCTCGCATTCATAGCCGTCCTTCAATGCCTCGGCGATGAAGGGCCGGCCGTAGACGCCCATCGCGCGGCGCGCGAGCGACGAGATCTCCTGGCGGATCTCGGTGCCGCGGATCTTCAGCATCGAGCTTTCCGCACCCGGCACGCCGCCGCCGGCCACCGCGGCGATCACGCGCAGGTTGGTGGTCTTCATGTTCTCCAGGTCGATCTCGACGCGTGCCATGCGTGCCGCGAACGCAGGGTCTTCGTTCAATGGCTTGCCGTTCTTCGTCTGCGTCGCGGCAATGCCCTTGAGCTGCTCGAGTGCCGCCACCGAGAAGCCCACGCCCGCGATGTTCGTGCGCTCGTACGTCAGCAGGTACTTGGCGCAGGTCCAGCCCTTGTTCTCCTCGCCGACCAGGTTCTCGGCCGGCACGCGCACGTCGGAGAAGAACACCTCGTTCACTTCATGCTCGCCGTCGAGCGTGATGATCGGGCGCACTTCGACACCGGGCGATGTCATGTCGATCAGCAGGAAGCTGATGCCCTCCTGCTTCTTCGCCTCGCGGTTCGTGCGCACCAGGCAGAAGATCATGTTGGCGTGCTGGCCCAGCGTGGTCCATGTCTTCTGGCCATTCACGATGTAGTGGTCGCCCTGCGCATCGATGCCGCGCACGGCCGAGGTCTTCACGGCCGCGAGGTCGGAGCCCGCACCGGGTTCCGAATAGCCCTGGCACCACCAGTCGTCGCCGTTCAGGATGCGCGGCAGCCAATGGCGCTTTTGCGCCTCGTTGCCGTACTTGATGAGCACCGGTCCGAGCATGTTCACGCCGAAGGGCACGATGCGCGGCGCGAAGGCCAGCGCGCATTCGTGTTCGAAGATGAACTTCTCGACCGCCGTCCAGCCGGGGCCGCCGTACTGCTCGGGCCAGTGGTTGGCGAGCCAGCCGCGCTCGTTGAGGATGGCGTGCCATTCCTCCATGTCGGCCTTGGCGAGGATCTTGCCGCCGCTGACTTTCGCCGAGAGGCGCGCGGGCAGCTTGTCGGCGAGGAAGGCGCGCACTTCCGCGCGGAAGGCTTCTTCTTCGGGGGTGAAGTTCAGGTCCATCGCAGGCTCCTCAATAAATTTCGAACAGGCCCGCGGCGCCCATGCCGCCGGCAATGCACATCGTGACCACCGCGTACTTCGCGCCGCGGCGCTTGCCTTCGATCAGCACGTGGCCCGTGAGGCGCGCGCCGGTCATGCCGAAGGGGTGGCCGATGGAGATCGCGCCGCCGTTCACGTTGAGAAGCTCCGACGGAATGCCCAGCTTCTCCTGGCAGTAGATCGACTGCGAGGCGAAGGCTTCGTTGAGTTCCCACAGGCCGATGTCCTCGACCTTGAGGCCGTGGCGCGCGAGCAGCTTGGGCACGGCGAAGACCGGGCCGATGCCCATTTCGTCGGGCTCGCAGCCGGCCAGCGCGAGGCCACGGAAGGCGCCCAGCGGCTTGATGTTGGCGCGCTCCGCGTCTTTTGCCTCCATCAGCACGCAGGCCGATGCGCCATCCGACAGCTGCGAGGCGTTGCCGGCGGTGATGAACTTGTCCTCGCCCATCACCGGCTTCAGCTTGGCGAGCGCCTCGTAGGTGGTGCCGCGGCGGTTGCAGTTGTCCTCGGTGGCGGTGACTTCGCGGTAAGTGACTTCCTTGGTCTCCTTGTCGGTCACGGCCATCGTGGTGGTGCAGGCCACGATCTCGTCCTTGTAGCGGCCGGCCAGTTGCGCCTCTTCGGTCTTGCGCTGGCTCTCGGCGGAGAAACGGTCCTGCGCTTCGCGGCTGATGTTGTAGCGCTTGGCGACGATGTCGGCGGTGTCGATCATGGCCATGTACAGCGCGGGCTTGTGCTCGACGATCCACGGGTCCAGGCTGAGGTCGCCACCGTCGCCGGGGCTGCGGCCGCGGATCTGCGAGATGCTCTCGACGCCGCCCGCGATCATGGCCGGCGCGCCGTCCACCACGATGCGGCCCGCGGCCATCGCGATGGCCTGCAGGCCCGAGGCGCAGAAGCGGTTCACCGTGGTGCCGGCGATGCTGATGGGCAAGCCCGAGCGGATGATGGACTGGCGCGCGATGTTGCGGCCGGTGGTGCCCTCGGGGTAGCCGCAGCCGAGGATCGCGTCCTCGATCAGCGCCGGGTCCAGGCCCGAGCGCTCGACCGCGGCCTTCACCGCGAAGGAGGCCAGCGTGGCGCCGGGGGTGATGTTGAATTCGCCGCGGTGCGCCTTGGTGAGCGGGGTGCGGGCGGTGGAAACGATGACGGCTTCACGCATGGAAATGGCTCCTGTACGGCTGACGGTGTGGATTACTCGGATTGATTGAGGCTGGCGAAATCGGCACCGCGTTCGACAAGCTCCACGAGCAGCGGCGACGGCTTCCAGAAGATCGGGTCTTCCTTCGCGAATTCGCGGATGTCGGCCAGCACCTTCGGCAGGCCCACGGTGTCGGCGTATTTCATCGGGCCGCCGCGGTGGCGCGGGAAGCCGTAGCCGTAGAGGAAGGTCACGTCCACGTCGAGCGGGCGCAGCGCGATGCGCTGGAGCACGACGTTGGCGCCTTCGTTGATCATCGCGGCCATGTAGCGGCGCATGATTTCTTCTTCGGTGAACTGGCGCGGCGTGATGCCGGCGCGCACGCGTTCGGCGTCGATGATGGCCAGCACCTCGGGGTCGGGCACGCCGGTGCGCGCGCCTTCGGGGTACAGGTAGTAACCGCGCTGCGTCTTCTGGCCGAACCAGCCGCGCTCGCAGATGCGGTCGGCCACCTGCACGTAGCGCGCCTGCGGGTCGCGCGTGGCGGCCTTGCGCTTGCGCGTGGCCCAGCCGATGTCGCCGCCGGCCAGGTCCGACACCTGGAACGGGCCCATCGGGTAGCCGAAGTTGCGAACGGCCGCGTCGATCTCGTAGGGCGAGGCGCCGTCTTCCATCATGTGGTCGGCGGCCTGGCGGTACACCGCGAGGATGCGGTTGCCGATGAAGCCGTCGCACACGCCCGCGCGCACCGGCACCTTCTTGAGCTTCTTCGCGAGCTCGAAGCCGGTGGCGACCACGTCGGCGCTCACCTTGGCGGGCACCACGATCTCGAGCAGCTTCATGATGTTGGCGGGCGAGAAGAAGTGCAGGCCCACCACGTCCTGCGGCCGCGAGATGCTGTCGGCGATCTCGTCGATGTCGAGGTACGAGGTGTTGGTGGCGAGCACGGCGCCGCGCTCGCACACGCGGTCGAGTTCGGCGAACACGGCCTTCTTGACGCCCATCTCTTCGAACACGGCCTCGACCACGATGTCGACGTTGGAGAGCGCGTCATAGGAGGTCGAACCGCTGAAGCGCGCCATCACGGCGGCCTTGGCTTCGGGCGTCATGCGGCCCTTGGCGATGAGGCCGTCGTACACCTTCTCGACGTTGGCGCGGCCGCGCGCGAGTTGGGTGTCGTCGCGCTCGATCATGGTCACGGGCAGTCCCGCGTCCAGCATCGCCACCGCGATGCCCGCGCCCATGGTGCCGCCGCCGACGATGCCGGCCGACGCCAGCGCGCGCGGCTTGGCGCTGCGGGTCTCGGGCGCCTTCAGCACTTCGCGCTCGGCGAAGAAGGCGTGGATCAGGCCCGCGCGCTGCGGGCTGTCGATGCACTGCAGGAACAGCTTGCGCTCCAGCGCCATGCCTTCGTCGAAGGGCAGCGTGAGCGCGGCCTCGACGGCTTCGATGATCTTCATCGGCGAGAACAGGCCACGGCTCTTCTTGGCGGTGTCGGCGCGCGCGGCCTCGAGGGCGGCGCGACTGGCTTCCTTGTCGGCGAGGCCGGCGGCTTCGCGGGTGCGGCGCACCGGGGCCTTCGCGGCAACCAGTTCCTGTGCGTAGGCGAGGCCTTCGGCCAGCGCGTCGGCGTCGTTGCCGAGCCGGTCGACGAGGCCGAGCGACAGCGCTTCCTTGGCGCCGGCATGGCGGCCGCTGAGCATCAGTTCGAGCGCCGGCTTCATGCCGATCAGGCGCGGCGCGCGCTGCGTGCCGCCCGAGCCGGGCAGCAGGCCCAGCGCCACTTCGGGCAGGCCGAGCTTGGCGGTGGGCGAGGCGAGGCGGTAGTGCGCCGACAGCGCCACTTCAAGTCCGCCGCCGAGCGCGGCACCGTGGATGGCGGCGACGACCGGCTTCGTGCAGTTCTCGATCTTCAGGCAGGCCTCGGGCAGCGACGGCGGCTGCGGCGTCTTGCCGAATTCGCGGATGTCCGCGCCCGCGATGAAGTTGCGGCCCGCACCGACGATCAGCACCGCCCTGGCGGAGCTGTCGGCCTCGGCCGCGTCGATGGCGGCCACGAGGCCGCGGCGCACATCCACGCCCAGGGCGTTGACGGGCGGGTTGTCGATGGTCACCACGAACACGTCGCCGTGAACGTGGGACGGCTCGAAGGTGACGGGACCGGTGGACGTGGAGGGGCTGGGAGTGCTGGTGGCCATGTGCGTGTCGCTTGTCTCTTGCGTTGCGGGCCGGAGGGCCCGAGGCTCTGGGGTGAACCCCGCATTCTTGGACCGCGCCGCCTCTTTGACAATTGCATAGACGATTGACAGACTGTCAAAGAATTTTTGACACAATCGCCGCATGGACCTCCAATCGCTCACCCTGCTGGTGGAAATCCTCGACGCCGGCAACCTGAGCGCCGCCGCCCGCCGGCTCAAGATGAGCCGCGCCAACGTCAGCTACCACCTGAACCAGCTGGAGCGCTCGGTGGGTGCGCAGCTCGTGCGGCGCACCACGCGGCGCGCCGAGCCGACCGAAATCGGCCTGCGGCTCTACCAGCACGGCGTCGCCATCCAGGGCGAGCTGCTGGCCGCGCGCGAATCGGTCACCACGCTGGGCCAGGAGCTGCAGGGCCGCGTGCGGCTGAGCGTGCCCAGCGGCTACGGCCAGCTCGTGATGGCCGGCTGGCTGATCGACTTCAAGCGCCAGTACCCCGGCATCGTGCTCGACGTGGTGTTCGAGAACCGCATCGAGGACCTGCTGCGCGACGAAGTCGACATCGCGATCCGCGTGATTCCCGAGCCGCCGCAGAACCTCGTGGCGCGCGAGATGGGGCCGGTGCGCTACGTGGCCTGTGCCTCACGCGACTATGCAGAAAAACATCCGCTGCCCGTGCAGCTCGACGAACTGCACGGGGCGCCGGTGGTCACCGCCGCCGTCATCGGCCGCCAGCTGCGCGTGTCGGCCTATCAGGGCGAGACACGGCGCGAGGTGATCCTGGAGCCGACGCTCATTTCAGAGAACTTCCTGTTCCTTCGCCAAGCCGTCCTCGCGGGCCTGGGCATCGGCCTCGTGCCCGACTACGTGGTGCAGGAAGACGTGCGCCGAGGCGACGTGGTGACCACGCTCGACGACTGGCGCCTGAGCATCTTCGGCACGCAGATGTTCATGCTCTACATGCCGAACCGCCAGCACACGCGGGCGATCCGGACCTTCATCGATTTCATCCTGGAGCGGGTGCGGCCGGTGCCCGGTCAGGCGCCGCAGGCGCGATAGCCGGCGGCTACGCCTGCCGCCGCTCCACCCCGGTGCTCTCGTAGTGCCGCGCCTTGTCCACGTACATCGCCCGGTCCGCCCGCTGCAGCGCCGCCTCCAGCGACTCGTCCCCGTGGCAGGTCGCCAGCCCGATGGCCAGGCTCAGCGCATGGCCGCTCTGGCCCGCATGGAACTGGTTGTTCATTTCGAGCAGCGTGAGGATGCGCTCGCGCATCGCCTCGGCGCCGCGCTCGTCGGTCATGGGCAGCAGCACCGCGAACTCGTCGCCGCCGATGCGCGCGGGCCAGGCGGGCAGGGCGACGGCCTTGTCGAGTACTTCGCCCATGCGGCGCAGCAGCGAGTCGCCGGCGGCATGGCCTTCGTGGTCGTTGATCTGCTTCAGCCCGTTGAGGTCGATGGCCACGATCGACACCGGCCAAGGCCCCTTGCGCGACAGGCGGTTGAGCTCCTCGGTGTAGTAGGTGCGGTTGCACAGCTGCGTGAGCACGTCGTGCTTGCCGAGGTATTCGAGGTAGGCCTCGGCCTTCTTGCGCGCGGTGATGTCGACCAGCGACACCAGCACCAGGTCCCAGGTGTCGAGCCGGTCGTCCTGCACCGCGAACTGCATGTGGATGTTCAGCACCTCGCCCGACAGCGAATAGTTGAGCACCTCGCGCTGCTGCACGGTCTTGCCGTTCCACAGGTCCTGCAGCTGCTCGGCGAAGGAGTCGCGCATCTCGTCGCGGAAGATGCGCGAGATGCTGCCCAGCAGGGTCTGCAGGTCGGGCGCGCCGAACATGCGCAGCGTTTCCTGGTTCACGTCGACGACGCGGATCTCCTGCATGCAGCGCGTCACGAAGTCGGGGTGCACCTTGATGAAGGTGGCGAAGTCGGTGATGCCGCGCGCGCGGATGGTCTCCAGCAGCGAGCGCACCGCGCTGAAGTCTTCCACCCACAGCGACACGGGCGAGCGGTCGAACAGGCTGCGCGCGTGCTTCGCACTCTCGTCGCGCAGGCGCTGCGCGGCCACGCGCTCGGTCACGTCGTCGAGCGACACCAGCACGCGGCTCCACGTATCTTCGTGGCCGGGCAGCACGCGGGCCCGCACGCGCACGTCGAGCCGCCGGCCGTCGAGCGCGTAATTGACGGTTTCGCTCTCGAAGGTGAGCTGGCCGCGCCACAGCTGGTCGAGCTCGTGCACCACGGTGGCCGACATGTCGCCGCGGAACACGCGGTCCAGCGCGCCCAGCAGGGTCTGCTGGCTGTCGGCGGCAAAGAGCCGCAGCGTGTGCTGGTTGACCCGCAGCACCTTCAGCAGCGCCATGCAGTCGCTCACCCGCCGCGGGTCCGCCGACAGGTGCGCCACCAGGTCGGTGACGCCCTCGGCGCGCCAGCCGTCGAGCTTGCGCTTCAGGTCGCCGTAGTCCTCGATCCAGAGCGAGACGGGCGCCAGGTCGAACATGCCGTCGAGGTCGTCGTGGGTCGGCGAAACCGAAGAGGGGGCGAACGCGGCTGCGGGCAGGGCCATCGATGAAGCTTTCGAGGAAGCGGCTGTGGATATCGGAAAAACGAGGACTTAATTATTACATTTGTTAACGCAGGGTCAGCGGCTGTAGAGGCCCACCACGCTCTGGCCGCCCAGCGCATGGCCCTTGAGCGCGGCCAGCAGCGCGTCGCGCGCGAGGCCGGCCGGCAGGCTGCCCGGTGCGAGGTCGGTGGCAATCACGGTCACTACGTAGTGATGCGGCCGGTCGCCCACCGGCGGGCACACGCCGCGGTAGGCGGGCGCGCCGGCCACGTTCGGGCCCATCGTGAAGTTGAAGTTCGAGCCCGCCTGTCCTTCGCCCGCCTTGAGCTCGCCGCGCTCGGCCGCGATGTTGTAGGCCACCCAGTGCGACACGCCGAGGCCGGCCGCACCGTCGGGGTCGAGCACCAGCACGGCGACCGATTTCGTCCTGGCCGGCAGGTTGCTCCACGCCACGGGCAGCGAGACGTTCTTGCCGCCGCAGTCGCCGGCGTGGTCGGCCGGAATGACGCCGTTGTCGCCGAAAGCGCTCGACGTGACTCTCATGCCCGTGAAGGCCTTGCCGGTGCCGGGCGACATCCCCGTGCAGCCCGCCAAGAGGCCGGTGAACGCGAAGGCCGCGATCGACAGGGCAAGAGGATTGTTGTTGCGCATTTCTCTATTTCTCCTGGAGGGTTGTCTTCATTCGGCCCGGCCGAGCCACACGCTGCCGTCCGCTCTTTCGTGCACCGCCAGCGGCGTGAGCCGCGCGCCGCGGCAGGGACCGCCGACGCACTTGCCGGTGTCGGGCTCGAAGATCGCGCCGTGCCGCGCGCACATCAGAAAGCGGCCTGAACTCTCCAGCACCTGGCCCTCGAAATCAAGCGGACCGCCCGCATGAGGGCACTGGTTGAGATAGCCGTGCACGCCGCCTTGCCAGCGCACGGCGAAGGCCCGCGCGCCGCCGGGCGCGGTGAACAGGGCGGCGGGGCCGCTCTCGGCGAGTGCTGGGGAGATCAGCTGGGGCTCTGTCGTGCTCTTCATTCTTTTGACTGCATTTCGCAAGGAAGCCTGGGCCTGAGCGAAGGAAACAGTATCTCTTGCGAGGTGGGGCGAGGCAAAGCAGTCTGCATGGCCGATCTCGCGTAGGAGCGCATGAACGATGCCGCTCCCGTCGACCCGCAAGGCTAGGTGCCCTTGCCGGCCGGCTTCTTCAGGCTTTGTGCCACCAGAACAGCTTCCCTTGCCAGGGCCGCCAACGCTTCATGGTCTTCGATGATCTCGATGGGGACCTCGAAGTACTTCCTGACCTGGACCCGCCGCGCCTTCGTGTCGTAGGCAAAGCACTTGCTGCCCAGCTTCTCGTACTTCGGCCGGGTGTCCTTGTCCACGACGAAGTACACGGTGCTGCCCATGATCATCGCGAACTGCGTGGCGTCGGCCGACAGTCCTGTTCCGCCGAAGAATCGGGTCTTGGCGATGCGCGGGATTCCGCGGAGACGGTCGACGATGAAGTCGACGAACTGCGACGAGGCTTCCGACATGATGCTGCTGGCGTCAGGCGCGCGATGAAAAGAGCGCAGTGTCGCCGAGTGCGGCCACGCTGCGTCGGCTCCCGGCAGTGGAAAATTTGTGGATTCCCGCGAACCGTTCGGCGGGTTCGACGCCTCCTTGTGTCCGAGGGTCTTCCTCATGCACCCAAGGATCGAAGGAGTCACCATGGTCTACGTCAAGAATGTCCCCGGTTGGGAACGCGCGCTGCGCATCGTCATGGGCCTCGCCGGCCTGCTTTTCGCCGCCATGAGCTGGGGCACGGCCGGCTTCGGGCTCGCGGTGATCGCCGGGCTCACGGGCGCGACGCTCGCGCTGACGGGCCTGTTCGGCTTCTGCCCGATGTGCGCCATGGTCGGGCGCAAGCCTGGCAAGGGGCGCTGAGCCATGGGCGTGGGCATCGACCGCACCGGACTGATCCAGGCCGCGCAGACCGGCGACCCCGCCGCCATCTCGGGCCTGCTCGCGGTCTGCCAGGCCGATGCGCGGCGCTACGCCTGGCGGCACTGCCAGGCCAGCGACGTCGACGACGCCGTGCAGGAATCGCTGCTGGTGATCGCGCGCAAGGTCCGGGCGCTGAAGGCGGCCGCGGCCTTCTCGTCGTGGCTCTTCACTGTCATCCGGCGCGAGTGCCTCAGGCTGCAGCGCGCGATGTTCCGGCACGAACCGCTCGACGACGAGCTGGCCGAGCGGCAACTGGCCAGCCGCAGCGACGGCGCTTTGCGCATCGACCTCACGCACGCGCTGGAGTCGCTTCCCGCGCACTACCTCGAAGTGGTGCTGCTGCGCGACTTCGAGGAGCTGACCATCGCCGAGATCGCCGAACGGCTCGGCGAACCGCCGGGCGCCGTGAAGAGCCGGCCGCACCGCGCGCGGGCGCTGGTGCGCGAGTATTTGCTGGGGGGCGATGCGACAATTGCCGGGCCATGACAGACACCCTCACGATCACCCGCCCCGACGACTGGCACCTGCACGTGCGCGACGGCGCCGCCCTCGAAGCCGTCGTTCCACACAGCGCGCGCCAGTTCGGCCGCGCGCTGATCATGCCGAACCTGCGCCCCCCCGTGACCACCGCCGCGCAGGCCATGGCCTACCGCGACCGCATCCGCGCCGCCGTGCCCGCGGGCACCGCCTTCGAGCCCGTGATGTCGCTCTACCTCACCGACAAGCTGCCGCCCGAAGAAATCGCGCTGGCCGCCGAGGCCGGCGTGCGCGCGCTCAAGCTCTACCCGGCCGGCGCCACCACCAACAGCGATGCCGGCGTGACCGACATCCGCAAGACCTACAAGACGCTCGAAGCCATGCAGAAGCACGGCCTGCTGCTGCTGGTGCACGGCGAGGTGACCGATCCGGCCATCGACCTGTTCGACCGCGAGGCCGTGTTCGTCGACCGCGTGATGATTCCGCTGCGCCGCGACTTCCCCGAACTCAAGGTGGTGTTCGAGCACCTGACCACCAAGGAAGGCGCCCACTACGTGCGCGACGCCGGCCATTTCACTGCTGCCACCATCACGGCGCACCACCTGCTCTACAACCGCAACGCCATCTTCACCGGCGGCATCCGCCCGCACTACTACTGCCTGCCGGTGCTCAAGCGCGAGACGCACCGCGTGGCGCTGGTCGAGGCGGCCACCAGCGGCAGCGACCGCTTCTTCCTGGGCACCGACAGCGCGCCGCACCCGGCGCACCTGAAGGAACATGCGCTCGGCTGCGCCGGCTGCTACACCGCGCTCACCGCCATCGAGCTGTACGCGGAAGCCTTCGACAACGCGCAAGCGCTCGACAAGCTCGAAGGTTTCGCGAGCTTCCACGGCCCCGACTTCTACGAACTGCCGCGCCATACCGACACCATCACGCTCAAGCGCGAAAGCTGGACCGTGCCGGAGACCGTGCCCTATGGCGATGCCACGCTGAAGCCGCTGCGCGGCGGCGAAACCGTGCAGTGGAAGCTCTTGTGAGTACTTCATCACGCGATCAGTCGCTCAACGCGCGGCATCTGAGGTTGGCAAGATCCCGTCGAGAAACACCACGGAACCGGCTTTGCCGGGCCGTTGGTGTTGCCCCCGGTGAGGGGGTGGGAGAAGCGACACGAAGTGCGCGCAGCCTGGGGGTGAGCCAATGACTCGCGTGATGCTGCTGATCGACGCCGACAACGTCTCGGCCGACGTGATCGAGCAGGCCGTGCAGCGCACGATGGACGAGTACGGCGCCATCCATGTGCGCCGCGCCTACTGCAATGCCGAGATGGCGGTGAACCGCCAAGCCCTGTTCAAGCGGCTGTCGGTGCGCCCGATGGTGAACCTGTCGACCGGCAAGAACAGCACCGACATCGCGCTGGCCGTCGACGCCATCGACCTCGTGATCGACGAGCGTCCCGACGTGGTGGTGCTGGTCTCGTCCGACTCCGACTTCGCGCCGCTGGTGATCCGCCTGCGCGAGAAGGGCTGCCGCGTCTGCGGCATCGGCCAGCAGGGCAAGACGGGCGAGGAAACGGTCGGCATCTACGACACCTTCATGGACCTGGCGCACCACGGCGCGGGCTACGCGGCGCCAGCAGTGCGCACCGCGCCAGCGAAGAAGACGGCCTCTGCCAAGTCGGCCGGCGCCAAGACCTCGCGGGCGAAGAGCGCCGGCACGACGACCGCAGCCGCACCTGCAGCGAAGAAGGCCGCGGCGAAGAAGACGGCACGCAAGACGGCGGCCAAGGCGCCCACCGCGCCGCAGCCGCAACCTCCGTCCGAAGCCGCCGAGTTCATCCTGCAGGCCGCGCCCGCATTGCGCGGCGGCAAGGACGTGCCGCTCAACGACGTGGCGAAAGCCTTGCGCACCGCCGGCCTGCTCGGCAAGCACGGCAGCTCGCTCAAGCTGTTCGACAAGCTCACCGCGGAGTTCGCGGTGATGCAGCACCCCGACCGCATCCGCTGGACGGGCGCGCCCGCGCCTTGATCCTGCCGGCGGTCGATTGGGCGCAGCCCTGGCTTGCGCCCTATCGTTCGAGCGGCGAAGCGGTGGCGCAGGCCGCGCGGCATGGCGGAGTCGCCGCCGCGCTGCAGGGCACCAAGCCTGCGCCTGTGCCCGCGTCTGTCCCCGCGCCAGTTCCCGACTTCGTGCACCAGCACGCACTGCCGCCAGGCCAGGCCTACGAGGCGCACATCTTCCAGACCCGCAGCGTGCCCACGCGCGACAACCTGCACGACTTCTTCAACGGGCTTGTGTGGCTTGCGTTTCCGCACACCAAGCGCCGGCTCAACGAACTGCAGGCGGGCGAGATCGCGCGCAGCGGTGTCGCGGCCGTGCGCGGTCCGCTGCGCGACGCGCTCACGCTGTTCGACGAGAACGGCGCGCTGCTCGATGCGCCACCCGCGCTGTGGCGGGCGCTGGTCGCGCGCGACTGGCATGCGCTGTTCGTCACGCAGCGCGGCCTGTGGAGCGAAGCGCGCCTGCTGCTGTTCGGGCACGCGCTGCTCGAGAAGCTGGTGACGCCGCGCAAGCCGATCACGGCGCACGTGCTGCTGCCTCGCGGCATGGACGTAGCGCCGACCCTCGACGACGCAGCGATCGCGAAGAATTTCGATGCGGACTGGCTCCAAACGAAGCCTTTCGTACCCCTTCCGGTGCTCGGCGTGCCCGGCTGGTGCGCTGAAAATACAGCGGCATCCTTCTACGCCGACGCGAGGGTCTTCCGGCCCTTGCCGAGCGCCTTGCAGGTGTAGTTTTCGCGGGCTCGGGAGGCCCGCCGCAGCGCGTGCACCGCACGCGGACTGCTTTCCATTTCAGAGGAGCTCAGACAACAACATGGACACCGTCATTCTTCTGCTCAAGGTCGGGCTGATTCTTTACGCGATCTACAGCTTCATCGTCTACGCCTCGCGCCGTTCCGGCAACCGCGATGCGCTGAAGGGCTTTCGCAACACGCCCGTGCTGCGCCGCATCACCGACGAAGAGAAATCCGCGCTGCAACCCTTTCTGATGGGACAGGGCCTCACGGTCGACGACGAGGTGCGCGAACTCCGCGGCGCCTTCCTGCGCCACGGCCTGCAGACGCAGGGCTCGTCGACCGAGCACGACACCATCGGCGACGTCGATGTGCTGCTGCCCTACGACGCCATCGATTACATCGAGCCGCACAACGAGGCGCTGGTCGTGCTGAGCAAGAAATGCGCGGTGGTGATCCGCGTGAACGGCTTCGACCTGCTCGAAGGCCGCCAGCGCGCGCAGCGCCAACAGGCGCAGGACAAGCAATGGAAGCGCGGCGAAGCCGGCGCGCTGCCGAGCCTCGACGAAGTCGCGCAGGACGCGAACCCGCTCGCCCGCTACGAACGCGGCGAGGTCGACATCCTCGGCCAGCGCACCGAGACCCCCGAAGAAGTCGCAAGCCGCATGGGCCGCGGCGGCTGGGCCTCCGCGCTCGCATGGCTGGCCGCCTTCGTGCTGTTGTGGATCACCACCTGGGACGCCACGCGCGGGGCGCAGGCCTACCTGCTGGGCGCGGGCCTGCTCGCGGCCCTGTGGGCCGCGTGGCTCTTCGTGCGCCGGCCGTCGTCGATGGCGGTGGTGCGCCAGCCGCAGCCCGTCAACCGCGTGCGCGGCATGCTCAACCAGATTGCCGTGGTCGACGTGCGCAACGTGGCGGTCAGGAAGGTCGGCATGTTCATCGGCGACAAGCTGAGCCTGGTGCTGCCTTCACACTGGAGCAACCCCGCGTCGGTGCCGTACGGCGAGGTGATCGAGGCCGAACTGCGCACCAGCGACTACAGCGCGGTGAGCTTCGGCGACAAGTGGTCCGTGGCCGACGAATGGCGACGCTTCCGGCCCGTGTATTGGGGGCGCCACCTGCTGCTGTTGCTGGTCGGGCTGCTGGCCCTCGGCGCGCTGGCGCTGTCGGCGCCCGACCTGCGCGGCGAAGCGGCGGTGGTTGCGCATTGGATCTCGCATGCAAAGAGCCCTGGCTACGCCAACCCCGCGCAAGTGGACGAGAACCCGCCGAAGTGGGCCAGCTTCGCCAACATGGAAGGCGAAGCCCGCTGCGAGATGGACATGAACGGCCGCAGCGAAGACGCGCACGCCGTGCCGGTCATCGACTGCACCACCGTGCGCTGGGCCGGCTCCGACCCGGTCGTGCCCGCGCTGGACATTCCGCAGAGCGTGCTGGCGCTTGCCGGGGCGGACTTCATCCGCGCGTCGGAGAACGGCATGTCGGCCGCCCTGATGGCGATGCTGCGCATGCAGATGGGCCAGGCGCCCGACCCGCTCGCGGCCTACCGCGCGCGCGAGAACGTGCCCATGATCGTGCGCGGCTTCGACCGTTCGGTGGCCATGATCGAGGCCGCCTGCCACGACAGCGGCGGCCTCTCGCCCGAAGCCTGCGCCCACCTGCAGCGCGAGCTCGTGCGCGCGATCGACGCCACCGTCGAGAAGGACGGCGCCGACACGCCGGTCACCACCTGGGCGGCGTTGGCCGCCAGCGCGAAGACGGGCGCGCAGAACGCCGACCTCGTGCTGTCTCGCGGCCAACTCGCGACCGTGCAGCGCGTGCTGCGGCAGGCCGTCGACAGCGTGGTCACCGCGAAGATCGCCGCCGCGCGCCCGGCCATCGTGCCTGCCAAGGGCGGCGTGCTGCTGGCGTCCACTTCCCGCATCGGCGATGCGCAGGGCAAGTCGGGTGAGTCCGACGCCGAGCCGGGAGAAGACGGCGCCGATGGCCCGGCCGATGACGTGCCTCGCGGTTCCCTGCTCGAACGCTGGGAACGCCTGCGTCGCAATGCCACCACCGATGGCCTGCATCCCTTCGTGCTCGAGGGGTTGGTGACCGCCGTCGGCGAGGACGCCAAGGGCACGACGCTGGTGCGCATCGACCCGAACCTGGACGCCGCGCGCACGGCCAGCGCCGGTGCGTACACGCTGTGGGCGCTGTTCGCGGCGCTGCTGGTGCTGGTCAACGGCATGCTGTTCGCGGTGCGCCTGACGCAGGGCATGCGCCGCAGCGCCCGCCTGCACGCCGACATCGCCACGCGTCCGGCGCCGGGAACGACAGGCCTCTTCTGAGTTCTTCGACAGGCCTTTGCGCGGCCGGGGAATACCCGGGCGTTGGAACTTTTGCTCCTATCATGGCCTTGCCGGCTACCGCCGGCCGGAGCGCCCCACAACGCACAACAACACCCAGGACCTCCATGCCGCGCACGGCTTGAAGAGAGCCGCGAGGCCCTCATCTGGGTGGCAGATTTCCCCACGGAGAATTCAACTTGAAACGTATCCTTCTGTTCGTCCTGACCAATGTGATGGTCGTCGCGGTGCTCGGCATCGTCGCCAGCCTGCTCGGCGTCAACCGCTTTCTCACGGCCAACGGGCTCAACCTCACGGCGCTGCTCGGCTTCGCGCTCATCATGGGCTTCGGCGGCGCGTTCATCTCGCTGCTTATCAGCAAGCCCATGGCCAAGTGGACGGCCGGGCTGCGCATGATCGACAACCCCCAGTCGCCCGACGAGGCCTGGATCGTCGGCACGGTGCGCAAGTTCGCCGACAAGGCCGGCATCGGCATGCCCGAAGTTGCAATCTTCGAAGGCGAGCCCAATGCCTTCGCGACCGGCGCGTTCAAGAACTCCTCGCTGGTGGCGGTGTCCACCGGCCTGCTGCAGAACATGACGCGCGAAGAGGTCGAGGCCGTCATCGGCCACGAGGTGGCGCACATCGCCAACGGTGACATGGTCACCATGACGCTGATCCAGGGCGTGATGAACACCTTCGTCGTGTTCCTGTCGCGCGTGATCGGCTATGCGGTCGACAGCTTCCTGCGCCGCGGCGACGACCGCTCGTCGGGCCCCGGCATCGGCTACTACGTGAGCACCATCGTGCTCGACATCGTGCTGGGCTTTGCCGCCGCGATGGTGGTGGCGTGGTTCTCGCGCCACCGCGAGTTCCGCGCCGACGCCGGCGCCGCCGCGCTCATGGGCAACCGCCAGCCGATGATGAACGCGCTCGCGCGCCTGGGCGGCCTGCCGGCCGGCGAACTGCCGAAGGCGGTCGAAGCCATGGGCATCACCGGCAGCATCGGCAAGCTGTTTGCCACGCACCCACCGATCGAGGAGCGCATCGCGGCGCTGCAGAACGCGCGCTGAGCAAGCTGCGGGGTGCGGCAAACGTCGCGTCGCCCATGAAAAAAAGCCGCCACAGTGATGTGGCGGCTTTTTGCGTTGGGGCTGGCGCGCCGTGCTTCAGTCGGCGGCGGGTGCGTCGGTCGCGGCCGGAGCGGCTTCTGCTTCGGGCGCTGCCTGCACCTCCGTTGCCGCCACAGCTGCTGCTGCCGCAGCGGCCTCTGCCCGCTTCTTGTCGTCGCGCACCCGCTGCAGCGTGCGCGTCACGTCGCCGGGCTTCATGCCGTACATGTCGGCGAACTCCTGCTCGCTTCGGCCGCTGGCCTCGAAGGCGCGCAGCAGCGCCTCGCGCTTGGCGGCCTGCTCGGCGAGTTCGGCCAGGGCTTCATCGACCACGGCGTTGGCGTTCGCGTCACGCGAGCGCACGAGCACCGCATAGGCCTCGCGGTCGAGGCCTGAGGCCTCGACGGCCTTGGCGATGCGCGCTACCAGCTGCGGGCGCAGTTCTTCGGCGTTGCCGTTGTTGCGCAGCATGCGGCGGCGGTGCAGCTCGAGGATGGCGTGGTGCACGTGCTCGGGCGCGACCGGGTCCAGTGCGTTGCCGTCGAGGTCGTGGCGCGCCAGGCCGGCGGCCACGGCCTCGAGGTAGCGCGTGGAGCGCGCGTGCTGGCCCATGGCGAT
Source organism: Variovorax sp. Root411 (assembly GCF_001425205.1). Taxonomy (GTDB): domain Bacteria; phylum Pseudomonadota; class Gammaproteobacteria; order Burkholderiales; family Burkholderiaceae_C; genus Variovorax. The sequence continues at coordinate 37,781 of NZ_LMDW01000007.1, read as the reverse complement.
CTTCAGGTCTTCGGCCTTGAAGTCCTCGGGGTGGCGCGCGATCAGTTCCTCGTACACGCCGAGCTTCAGCGGCACGAAGCGCGCGCCGAAGAGCTGCGGGTACAGCTCGAACAGGCGCTCCAGCACCGGGTTGACCTTGCGCGGCGCGCGCTGCGGTTGCTGCTGCTGCGCCTGCGCTTTCTGTTGCTGGGGCTGCTGCGCACGCGGGCCGCGGCCGGTGTTCTTCTGCCGCGGCGGGCGCGAGGCCTGCCGGGGTTGCTGTTGCTGCTGCGCCGGCGCGTCTGCGCCCGCGTCTGTTCCTGCACCGGCCTGCAGCTGCTTCAGCTGGTCGGCCATGTCCAGTTGCTGGCGCCGGGGCGGGCGGGCGTTCGTCTTCGGGGTGGCGGTGGAAGCGTCGGTCATGCGGGGGCGCTGTGGAAAGGATTGGAAAAAAGAAGGCCGGCCGAGCGCGTTCAGCGCGGCCGGAACATCCTGAAGAGATTGTCGGGGCTGACTTCGAAGTAGTCGCCCGGGCCGCCGCCGCGCAGGATGGGCTGCGCCGCGGCGGTGTCGTAGATGCCGTCCTTCAGCAGGTGGCGCGCAATGTGCACGCCCACCACTTCGCCGAGCACGAGCCAGGTCTGCACGGGCACGCCGTCCACGCCTTCGAGCTGCAGGATCTGCGTGAGCTTGCACTCGAAGGACACGGGGCTTTCGGCCACGCGCGGCACCGCGATGGTCCGCGAGGCTGCCGTGGCGAGGCCGGCGAGCTCGAACTCGTTCACCTCGGGCGGCACCGCCGCGCAGGAGCGGTTCATCTGCTCGGCCAGCGGCCGGGTTGCCAGGTTCCAGCCGAACTCCCGCGTCTGGCGGATGTTGTGCAGGCTGTCCTTGGCGCCGATGCTGGCGAAGCCGACGAGCGGCGGCGTGTAGTTGAAGGCGTTGAAGAAGCTGTAGGGCGCGAGGTTGAGCACGCCGTTCTCGTCCTGCGACGAGATCCAGCCGATGGGGCGCGGCCCGACCATCGCGTTGAACGGGTCGTGCGGCAGGCCGTGGCCCTTGGCGGGTTCGAAGAAATGGAAGTCGTCGCTGGCCATGCAGGTCTCGATGTCGGGTGGCGGCTCAGTGGCTCAGTGGCTCAGTGCCGAGGCTTCGGCCAGCACGCCGTGCGCCACGGCCTCGGCCACCTTGATGCCATCCACGCCGGCCGACAGGATGCCGCCCGCGTAGCTTGCGCCTTCGCCGGCCGGGTAGAGGCCACGCACGTTGAGGCTCTGGAAATCGTCACCGCGCGTGATGCGGATCGGCGACGAGGTGCGCGTCTCCACGCCGGTGAGCACCGCGTCGTGCGTGTCGAAGCCCTTGATCTTGCGGCCGAAGGCGGGGAAGGCCTCGCGCATGGCCTCGATGGCGTAGGCCGGCAGCGCCTTGTGCAGGTCGGTCGGGGTCACGCCGGGCTTGTACGACGGAATCACGCTGCCGAGCGCGGTCGAGGGCCGGCCGGCGATGAAGTCGCCCACCAGCTGGCCCGGCGCGCGGTAGTCGCCGCCGCCGAGCACGAAGGCGTTGCTTTCGAGTTCGCGCTGCAAGGCGATGCCCGCGAGCGCGTCGCCGGGGAAGTCTTTCGGGTCGATGCCCACCACGATGCCCGCGTTGGCGTTGCGCTCGTTGCGCGAGTACTGGCTCATGCCGTTGGTGACCACGCGGCCGGGCTCGCTGGTGGCCGCCACCACGGTGCCGCCGGGGCACATGCAGAAGCTGTAGACCGAGCGGCCATTGCTTGCATGGTGCACCAGCTTGTAGTCGGCCGCGCCGAGCAGCGGATGGCCCGCATGGCGGCCCCAGCGCGCGCGGTCGATCAGGCCCTGCGGATGCTCCACACGGAAGCCGATGGAGAAGGGCTTGGCCTCGATGTGCACGCCGCGCGCATGCAGCATCTCGAAGGTGTCGCGCGAGCTGTGGCCCAGCGCCATCACGACGTGGTCGGCGCGCAGCTCGCTGCTCGTGCCGGTGGTCTGGTCGAGCACCGTGAGGCCGCGCAGGTGGCCGTCTTCGATGTGCACGTCGGTCACGCGCTGCTCGAAGCGGATCTCGCCGCCCAGCGCCACGATCTGTTCGCGGATGTTCTCCACCACCTTCACCAGCTTGAAGGTGCCGATGTGCGGATGCGCGACGTAAAGAATCTCGGGCGGCGCGCCGGCCTTCACGAACTCTTCCATCACCTTGCGGCCGAGGAAGCGCGGGTCCTTGATCTGGCTGTAGAGCTTGCCGTCCGAGAAGGTGCCGGCGCCGCCTTCGCCGAACTGCACGTTCGACTCGGGGTTCAGCACGCTCTTGCGCCACAGGCCCCAGGTGTCGCGGGTGCGCTGGCGCACGGTCTTGCCGCGTTCGAGCACGATGGGTTTGAAGCCCATCTTCGCGAGCATCAGCGCCGCGAAGATGCCGCAGGGCCCGAAGCCGACCACCACCGGCCGCGCCGTGCCTTCGGCCGCATTGGCCGGCGGCGTGTAGCGCATGTCGGGGGCGTTCTGGATGTGCGGATGGCCCGCGTGCTTCGCGAGCAGCGCGGCTTCGAGCTTCGCGTCTTTCAGCTGCACGTCGCAGATGTAGACCGTGAGCAGTTCGATCTTGCGCGCGTCGAAGCTGCGCTTGTAGACGGTGTGGGAGGCGATCGCGTCGAGCGGGACGTCGAGCGTCCTGGCGATCAGTGCGGCCAGCGCGTCGGGCGCGTGGGCTAGCGGGAGTTTGAGTTCGGAGATTCTCAGCATGGCGTGGGGCTTGTGACTATCAAGCAGCCCGGCATTTTAGCTTCGTCGTCGTGGAACACCGCGGAACCGGCTTTGCCGGGCCGCAGGTGTTGCCCCCGGTAGGGGGTAGGAGAAGCGACACGAAGTGCGCGTAGCCTGGGGGCGAGCCAAGTCACGCCGGCAGGAACCCTTCGACGGAGAGATAGCGCTCGCCCGTGTCGTAGTTGAAGCCCAGCACCACCGCGTCGGGCGCCAGCGAGGGCAGCTTCTGCGCGATGGCCGCGAGCGTGGCGCCCGACGAGATGCCGACCAGCATGCCTTCCTCGACCGCGCAGCGGCGTGCCATTTCGCGCGCGGGTTCGGCGTCGACCTGCAGCACGCCGTCGAGCAGCGAGGTGTCGAGGTTCTTCGGAATGAAGCCCGCGCCGATGCCTTGAATGGGGTGCGGCGCCGGCGCGCCGCCGGAAATCACGGGCGAGGCCACCGGCTCGACCGCGAACACCTGCAGCTTCGGCCACTTCTTCTTCAGCACCTTCGCCACGCCCGTGATGTGGCCGCCCGTGCCCACGCCGGTGATGAGCACGTCGACGCCATCGGGAAAGTCGGCCGCGATTTCCTCCGCCGTGGTGCGCACGTGCACGTCGACATTCGCGGGGTTGTTGAACTGCTGCGGCATCCACGCGCCGGGCGTGCCGGCCACGATTTCCTCGGCGCGCGCGATGGAGGCCTTCATGCCGCCGGCGCGCGGCGTCAGGTCGAAGGTGGCGCCGTAGGCCAGCATCAGGCGGCGGCGCTCGACCGACATGCTGTCGGGCATCACCAGGATCAGCTTGTAGCCCTTTACGGCCGCCACCATCGCGAGGCCGATGCCGGTGTTGCCCGAGGTCGGCTCGACGATGGTGCCGCCGGGTTTGAGCGCGCCGCTCTTCTCGGCGTCTTCCACCATCGACAGCGCGATGCGGTCCTTGATCGAGCCGCCGGGGTTGGCGCGCTCGGACTTGATCCAGACCTGTTGTTTCGCATTGCCGAACAGGCGGTTGATGCGGATGTGCGGCGTGTTGCCGATGGTCTGGAGGATGCTCTGGGCCTTCATGGAATCTCCTTGGGTCGATGCGTTTGTCGGACGAACAGCGCGCATTGTGGGACCTGCCCGCCGGTGTGCCCGGGCAGAGGCGATAATCCACCCCGTGAAGCACGCCAGACCGCCGCTGGTGCAAGCCCGAAAGGGGCGACACCTTCGGGTGCCGCGTCGAAAGACCGCACTGGAGGAACGTCCGGACTGCACAGGACAGCGCAGGAGTTAACGACTCTCCACCGTGAGGTGAGGATCAGAGCAACAGAGACGAGCCGATTGAGTTCGGGTGAAACGGGCAATCTCTGCGCGCAGCAACACCAAGTAGGCCAGTATCGAGGTGGTTCCGCTGAGCTGGCGGGTAGGTGGCATCGAGCCGTTTGGCGACAAACGGCCCAGAGTAATGGCGGTCACGTCGAAGGCTTCGCAAGAGGCCCTCGATGCACAGAATCCGGCTTATCGGCGGGCTTCACACTTTTCTTCCCTTTTCATTTTTCGCGCCTTCGACCGCTGAAGGCGGGCGGCAGCCTTGTTGCCCGCACGGATTGGTAGTTACCCGTATAATCGATAGCATGCTAATTAATAGGCGGCTATCGTGAGCAAGTCGAGCAACTACCTCCCAAAGCGCGAAAACGCGCTGATGCGGCTCGGCATGGCGCTCTCGGTGCTGCAGCGCGGCTACCGCGCGTCGGCGGACAGGGCAGTGGCGCACGTCGGCGTGTCGCAAACGCTGGCCTGGCCGATCGTGATGCTCGGGCGCATGAACGGCGAAGTGCGCCAGGGCGTGCTGGCCGATGCACTGGGCATCGAAGGCCCGTCGCTGGTGCGCTCGCTCGACCAGTTGGTGGAGGCCGGTTTCGTCGAGCGCCGCGAAGACCCGGCCGACCGCCGTGCCAAGACCTTGCATCTCACGCCCGCGGGCAAGGCCGCCTGCGCGCCCATCGAGGCGGCGCTGAGCCTGATGCGCAACGAGCTGTTCGAAGGCGTGTCCGACGACGACATCGCTGCCTGCCTGCGCGTGTTCGGCGTGCTCGAGGAGCGCCTGGGGCGCCCGGTCCCGGCGCCGCAGGAAGGGCGCAGGTAAGAAATGCCCGCGCTCCGTCTTCCGCGCTTCAGCCGTGCGGAGCTTCTCTTTTCCGGCAAGAGCTTCGCCGCCGCCATGCTGGCGATGTACCTCGCCAGCCGTGCCGGCCTGCCGCGCCCCTTCTGGGCGCTCATGACCACCTACGTCGTCGCCCATCCGCTGGCCGGCGCGGTGCGCTCGAAGGCGCTGTATCGCTTCTGCGGCACGCTCATCGGCAGCACCGCGACCGTGCTGATGGTGCCCGCGCTGTCCAACGCGCCGGAACTGCTGACCCTGGTGCTCGCGCTGTGGGTCGGGCTGTGCCTGTGCATCTCGCTGTTCGACCGCACGCCGCGCTCCTACGTGTTCATGCTCGCGGGCTACACCGCCGCGCTGATCGGCTTTCCGTCGGTGCAGACGCCGCTCGCGCTGTTCGACACCGCCGTGGCGCGCGTGGAAGAAATCGGCCTCGGCATCTTCTGCGCCACGCTCGTCCACAGCCTTGTGCTCCCCGCGGGGCTTGCGCCGACCGTGCTGGGCCTGCTCGATCGCACGCTGCTCGACGCGCGCAAGTGGCTCGGCGACCTGCTGCAGCCCGCCGACCGCAGCAGTGACGCCGAACCGAAGCGCCTGGACGACGACCGCCGCCGCCTCGCAGGCGACATCACGCAACTGCGCCTGCTCTCCACGCACGTGCCCTTCGATACCACGCACCTGCGCTGGACCGCCGGGGCGATCCGCGCGATGCAGGACCGCGTTGCCGCGCTCACGCCCGCGCTCTCGGCTGTCGAAGACCGCCTGCAGGCGCTGGAGCAGGCCGAAGGGCAACTCGCACCCGACGTGGCCGCCGTACTCGCGCAGGCCGCGCAGTGGCTGCGCGAGGAGGCTGAACCTGCCTCCGCCCACCGCGCCGAGCGGCTGCAAGCCCTGCGCCGTGCCATCGACGCATTGAGCGCCGCTCCTGCCGACGCGCAGCAGCCCACTCCATGGGGCCGCGCCCTGCGCATCGGCCTCGCCGGGCGCCTCGAAGAACTCGTCGACGGCTGGACCGCCTGCGCCCGGCTGCGCCTGGACATCGACGAAGGCCTCAAGGGCGCCGCGCCGCTGCGCCGCACGGCAGCGCTCGGCAGCCGCGTGCTGCACCGCGACTACGGCATGGCGCTGCTCTCTGCGCTGGCCGCTGTCATCGCCATCTGCCTGTGCGGCGCGTTCTGGATCGTCACCGGCTGGCCCATGGGCTCGGCCGCCACCATGATGGCCGCCGTCTTCTGCTGCTTCTTCGCCACCATGGACGACCCCGTGCCGGCGATCCACGGCTTTCTCAAGTGGACGCTGTGGTCCATCCCGATCTCGGCGCTCTATGTGCTGGTGCTCATGCCCACCGTGCAGGACTTCGGCATGCTCGTCGTCATCTGCGCGCCGCTCTTCTTGCTGCTGGGCTTCTACCTGCCGCGTCCGACGCACTTCATGCCCGCGATGGCGCTGATCTTCGGCGTGGCCGGCACGCTCGCGCTGCACGACACCGCCAGCTCCGACCTCGTGAGCTTCATCAACAGCATGATCGGCCAGATCGTCGGCGTGCTGGTCGCGGCGCGCGTCACGCGGCTCGTGCGTTCGGTCGGTGCCGACTGGAGCGCGCGCCGCATCCAGCGCGCGACCTGGCGCGAGCTCGGCGACATGGCTGCTTCGCCGCAGCCGCAGTACGCGCAGAGCGATGCGTACGCCGTGCGCATGCTCGACCGCATCGGCCTGCTCGCGCCGCGCATCGCGCAGGCGGGCGGCACCGTCGAAGGCGTGGCCGCCAACGACGCGCTGCGCGACCTGCGCATGGGCGCAGACATCGCCGTGCTGCAGCGCGTGCGCGCCCAGCTGCCGCTGGCCACCTCGGCCGCGCTGCTGGGCGGCATCTCGCGCTTCTTCCGCCAGCGCGCGGAAGGCCGCGCGAACCCGCATCCGGCCGACCTGCTGCCGCAGATAGACGAGGCACTCGGTGCCGTGCTTGCTTCGCGCGACTCCGCTTCTTCCGCCGCATCGCGCTCGGCCGTCACCGCATTGGTCGGCCTGCGCCGCAATCTCTTTCCCGATGCGCCGCCCAGGCTGGCGGGCGCAGCGATCACCCAAGGAGCTTCCGCATGATCGGCGAAGCCAGTTTCTACGGCCTCTACGTGCCCTGGATCATGGTGCTGGCCCTCGGCGCGCTGCTCGCGCTGTGGGGTGTACGCCGACTGCTCGCGGCCACCGGCGCCTACCGCTGGGTGTGGCACCCCGCGCTGTTCGACATGGCGCTCTACCTGCTGTTGCTCTATGCACTGAGCCGCCTCACTTCCTACCTTCAATGACGACGAGATTCCGATGACAGCCTCCCGTTCCTCCGCAGACAACCCATGGGCCCGGCGCCTCGGGCGCGTTCTTCTCACCGTGGCCGTGGTCGCCGCCGCCGTGTGGGCCGGCCTGCGCCTGTGGGACCACTACGAACTCGCACCGTGGACGCGCGACGGCCGCGTGCGCGCCAACGTCGTGCAAATCGCACCCGACGTGTCGGGTCTCGTCACGGCAGTACCGATCCGCGACAACCAGCCGGTCGCCGCCGGCACGCTGCTGTTCGAGGTGGACCGCGCCCGCTACGACCTCGCCGTGCGCCAGGCCCAGGCAGCGCTCGCCGCGCAGCGCGCCATGAGCGCCCAGGTGCAGCGCGAGAACGCGCGCAACGCGGGCCTCGACGACCTGGTGTCGAAGGAGTCGCGCGAGCAGACCCGTTCGCGTGTCGAGCAGATGCAGGCCGCCGTCGCGCAGGCCGAGGTGGCGCTCGACTCGGCCCGCCTCAACCTGCAGCGCGCCCAGGTGCGCGCGCCGGCCGACGGCCTCGTCACCAACCTCGACCTGCGCCAGGGCAGCTACGCCGCGGCGGGCCGCCCGGTGCTCGCGCTGGTCGATGCGCAGTCGTTCTACGTCGAAGGCTATTTCGAGGAAACCAAGCTGCCGCGCATCCATCTCGGCGACCGCGTGCGCGTCACCCCGATGGGCGGCGGCGCGGTGCTGGAAGGCGCGGTCGACAGCGTGGCCGCCGGCATTGCCGACCACGACCGCTCCACCAGCGCCAACCTGCTGCCCAGCGTGAACCCGACCTTCAACTGGGTGCGGCTCGCGCAGCGCATTCCGGTGCGCATCAAGCTCGATCCGCTGCCGCAGGGCGCACGCCTCGTCGCGGGCCAGACGGTCACGGTGCAGGTGCTGGAGAACAAGCCGGCGCACAGCGCCCAGGCACCGGCAGCCGCGCCGCAGAAGGGATGAACGCCATGAGCCGCTTCGCATTTCGCCTTGCATCGCTGGCCGTCGCCGCCGGGCTTGCGGCCTGCGCGGCGGTCGGTCCCGACTACCGCCAGCCGCCCGAGGCGCTGGCCAGCCAGGCCGCCGCCGCGCGGCCCTTTGCCGAGGCGTCCGCCAACGCCGCGCCGCTGCCCGCCCACTGGTGGCGCCTGTACCACGACCCGTTGCTCGACAGGCTGGTCGAACAGGCCCTCGCGCACAACACCGACCTGCGCCAGGCCGTCGCCAACCTCGAACGCGAACGCGCCATCGAAGACGAAGTGGCCGGCGCCAAGTACCCGACCATCGGCGTGAACGGCGGCCCTTCGTTCGGCCATGTGTCGGGCCTGTCGCTGCTGCAGAAGGGCTACGAGCCGCCGAGCACCTTCAACTACAGCGCGGGCGCTTCGCTGTCGTACCAGGTCGACCTGTTCGGCCAGATCCGCCGCGGCATCGAGGCTTCGCAGGCCAACACCCAAGCCGCCGAAGCGGCGCTCGACCTCGTGCGCGTGAACGTCGCGGCCGGCACCGCGCGCGCCTACGCCGAAGCCTGCGCTACCGGCCTTCGCCTGCAGATCGCACAGAAGTCTGTCGCCTTGCAGCAGGACGCCGTGAACGTCACCGACCGCCTGCAAAGTGCAGGCCGCGCCGGTGCCATCGACGCAGGTCGCGCGCGTGCGCAACTGCAGCAGCTCAACGCCGCCTTGCCCCCGCTGAAGGCCGAACGCCAGGGCGCGCTCTATCGCCTCGCCACCTTGACCGGCGCAGTGCCGCAGGACTTCCCGCGCGAAGTGGCCGACTGCACCGTGCCGCCGCGCGTGGCGGGCACGCTGCCGGTCGGCGACGGTGCCGCGCTGCTGCGCCGCCGCCCCGACATCCGCCAGGCCGAGCGCAGCCTTGCTGCCTCCACGGCGCGCATCGGCGTGGCCACGGCCGAGCTCTATCCCAAAGTCACGCTGGGGCTTTCAGGCTCCTCTGTCGGCCATGCCGACGACTTCGGCCGCAAGGACACCTTTGCGTGGAGCCTCGGCCCGCTGATCTCCTGGACCATTCCCAATACAGGCGTCGCACAGTCCCGCATCGCCCAGGCCGAGGCCGGCACGCGCGCCGCGCTCGCCAAGTTCGACGGCACCGTGCTCACCGCGCTGCGCGAAACCGAGACCGCACTCGGCACCTATGCGCGCGAACTCGATCGCCACGCCGCGCTGCAAGCCTCGCGCGACGAAAGCGCGAAGGTTGCCGCGCAGGCGCGCCAGCTCTACCAGAACGGACGCACCGGCTACCTCGATTCGCTCGACGCCGAACGCTCGCTGGCCGCCAGCGAAGCCGCCCTCGCGGCCAGCGAGGCGCAGCTGGCCGACGATCAGGTCGTGCTGTTCATGGCGCTCGGCGGCGGCTGGGAACCCGACGACGCACACCTTGCGCAGGGCGCCGCGCCGACCACCGCGAAGCATTGACCGAGAGTGACCGCGGCCCTCAGCGTGCGAACAGCCAGCCGCCCTTGGGCTGGCGCACCAGCTCGTGGCGCTTGACGGCACGTTCCTCGCCGTCGTCGCCCACGTAGACCACCTCGAAGCGCAGCAGCTTCGGCGTGACCATCTTCCAGTTCTGGATGCGCTTCACCGTCACGCAGGCGGTCTTGTCGTGGTACTGCATCTCCGACATCGGGCCGCCCTGGAAGCCCGTGGTGTCGAACAGGCGGCCGGGCGCGGCGAAGGGGTTGAGCACCGCGCCGTTGCGCGCGGTGATGCAGCCTTCGGTCCGCACGAAGGACTCGATGGTCGGCGAGGCGCTGCGCACCACCTTGCCCACGGCCGGGCTGGGGGGCTTGACGCCGATGGCGTCGCGGATGCGCTCGACCTGCTCCTCGGTGATGGGCGCGAGGCCGTCCTTCGAGACAATGGCCGGCGGCGCCGCCGCTGGCGCGGGGGGCGGTGGCGGCGTGAGGAGCGTGCAGCCCGCCACCAGTGCCAGCGGCACGGTGCAGGCCAGGGCGGTGCTCGGCGTTCCGAACTTCATTGGCTCAGTCTCCCTGTCGGCGGCCCATCGGGGCCGCGGCTGAAAATTACGGGCCGCGAACATGCGGTGCATCGTTGTTCAGAAGCGTTCGTGGGGTGCGAGATAGCGCCACTGGCCGGGCTGCAGCCCCGCCAGCGGCACGCGGCCGATGCGGATGCGCCGCATCGCAAGAATGCGCAGGCCCACGCCGTCGCAGATGTTGGCGATCTGCCCCGGCCGCGCGCCCTTGAGCGCGAAGCGCAGGCCCGTTTGCTCGTCGCTCTGGCGGCCGATGCTCACGCGCGCGGGCGAGCGCTCCAGCCGCGCCAGCACCTCGGGGCTCACCGGGCCGGCCACGTCCACCATCACCTCGTGCTCGAGGATGCCCGCGTCTTCCTGCAGCTTGCGTTCGATGCGGAATTCCTGTGTGTAGGCGACCAGCCCGCTGGCGCCGGTCTCGAGCGGCGTCATGCAGTGCTGCGCCTTCGCATGCGCCGGCAGAAAACGCAGTCCGGCGCGCTCGGGCTCGTGATGGTTCGCAGCCACCAGCAGGCGGTGCGCGGTGTCGGTGACCATGCCCGCAGGCTTGTACAGCAGCAATGTGACGGGCACCACGGGCTCGGGCTTTGCGCCGGCCTCGATCTCGACCTGCTGGTGCGGCAACACGCGCGACTGCGGCAGCATCTGCGCCACGCCGTCGACGCGCACCGCGCCGTTTTCTATCAGCAGCTCGGCTTCGCGCCGCGACACGCCGGCCAGCGCGGCCACGCGCTTGGCCAGGCGGATGCCCTCGTCTTCACCCGGAGAGTTTTTGCTGTTGTTGTTCATCGAGCCACCGCCAGTTGCCGGATGCGCGCCACATGCGCGGCCAGCGAGCGGGCCGCTACCGGCCACATGCGTTCGGGCACGTCGTCGTAGGCCAGCGGCAGCCATTGCTCGGGCGTGCCTTCGGGCAGCTTCTGCATGGCGGCTGCGATCCTGGCTTCGCGCTTGAGCCGGTGCGCCTTCAGCATGCCGATGGCGGTGCGGGCAAAGCCGATCACGTAGCCATGCGCGGGCAGGATGAAGTCGATGCCGCCGGCTGCGCAGGCCGCATCGAGCGTGTCGAGCGAATCGAGGTACGCCGTCATGTCGCCATCGGGCGGATCGACCACCGTGGTGCTGCCGTTGAGGATGTGGTCGCCGGAGAACAGCAGCCCGTCTTCTTCCAGCACCAGGCACAGGTGGTTGGCCGCATGGCCGGGCGTGTGGATCACGCGCAGCGTGTGGGCGATGGGCTCGCCTCCGGCCGTTGTGCCCGACAGCACGAGCCGCTCGCCATCGGCCAGTTCGCGCTCCGGCGTGAAGCGCGCGCTGGCGCGCGCTGTAGGCTTCGAGGCCAGGCCGAGGATCGGCGGTTTGCCGTTCTTGCACAGCGCCTGCAGCGGCGCCGCGCCCGGCGAGTGGTCGGCATGCGAGTGCGTGCAGACGATCATGCGGATGTCGCCCTGCGTGGCGCGCCACAGCCGCCCGATGTGGTCGGCGTCGTCCGGGCCCGGATCGATCACCACGTAGCCCGTGGCCGCGTCGCCCACGATGTAGCTGTTGGTGCCCGGGCCGGTCATCGCGCCCGGGTTGGGCGCGGTGAAGCGCATCACGTTCTTCAGCAGCGGCACCGGGCGGTCGCTCTGCCAGTCGAGCGCGTGCACGGCCTGTCCGTCGGGGCACACCAGCGCGAGCTCGCCGTAGGGCGATTCGTGCTCCATGTAGCGCGCGTCCTCGCCCTTGAGCAGGCCGGCGCGCGGGCAGCTGGTCCACAGCGGGGTCTCGCCGGCGCAGGCCGCGAGCAGGGCGTCCACGGTGGCATAAGCGGCCATGCGCTGCAGCGTGCGCACGGTCGGGAAGATCATGAAGAAGCTGCCCGCCGCATGGCGCGCGAGTGCATCGGCGGGGCGCACCCAGCAGGGCTCGAACTGTTCGCTCTCGTCGGCCGCGGGCTCCTGGCCTTCGGGCATGCGCGCCACCAGAAAGGGCACGTCGAAGCGCCGGGGCAGGTCGCGGTCGGTGATCCAGTGCGCGAAGGTGAACACCTTGTCGGAATCCAGCACCAGCCCGCGTGCCGCGCACTGGTCTGCAAAGGCCGTGCCCGCCGTGTTGCCGCGGTCCATTGCGGCGATGTCTTCGGCGTTGGCGGGCCGCCCGTCGGCATGGTGCGCGAGCAGCACGCCCAGCTCCTCGAAAGCCTCGCGGATGGCCGCGATCGCCTGCGTGCGCTGCAGGCCGCTTTGCGTGGGCCGATGCGCGGCGATGCGCTGGGCCGCTTCGTCGGCGGTGTCGATCTGGCCGCCGGGAAATACATAGGCGCCGGGCGCGAAACTGGCGGTGGCCGAGCGGCGGGTCATGAGCACTTCGATGCCGGCGGCGCTGTCGCGCAGCAGCAGCACGGTGGCGGCCGCGCGCGGAGGCGCGGGCTCGCGTGGGGTGTGTAGTTGTTGGGTGGAACGGACCATGGGGCGATTATGGAGAGCAGGCACGCGGCGTGCATGCCGCGCATAAGCTCATATGGAATCGGGCATCAGTGGCGCGCCACAATGCGCGCTTGCACCGCTTGCCTCGCAGAAAGACAGTCATGTTTCATTCTCCCTTCTCTCGACTTGCCCGCCGCGCATTGCTGCTGGGCGCAGCCTCGCTCGTTGCGCCCGTCGCGTCCTTCGCCCAGCAGGACTGGCCGCAGCAACCGGTCACGCTGATCATGGGCTTTCCGGCCGGCTCGGGCGTCGACGTGGTGGCCCGCGTCATCCAGGAACCGCTGTCGAAGCAACTCGGAAAGCCCGTCATCATCGACTACAAGTCGGGCGCCGCCGGCAACATCGCCAGCGAGTACGTGGCCCACGCCAGGCCCGATGGCTACACGCTTTCCTTCGGCACCGCTGCCACGCACGGCAGCAATGCCGCGCTCTACAAGAAGCTGCCCTTCGACGTGGAGGCCGACTTCATTCCGGTGGCGCCGGTGCTCGACGTTTCGAACGTGCTCACCATCAATCCCGACGTGATCAACGTGCGGACCTTGAAGGAATTCGTCGAGCTGGTCAAGGCAAATCCCGGCAAGTACAACTATGCGTCTACAGGCAATGGCGCGGGCACGCACATGGCCTTTGCCGAATTCAATTCGCGCCTCGGCCTGAGCATGGTGCATGTGCCCTACAAGGGCGGCCCCGAGGCCATCACCTCGGTGGTGCGCGGCGAGACCTGCTGCATCATGAACCAGGTGCAGACCGTGCTGCCGCACTACAAGGCCGGCAAGGTGCGCCTGCTGGGCGTGACCACCGCCGCCGCGGTGCCGGCCGTGAAAGAAGTGCCCACCATCGCCTCGAGCGGCCTGCCGGGCACCAAGGGCTTCGACAGCTCGATCTGGTTCGGCATCTTCGCGCCCAAGGGCACCGACCCGCAGATCGTCGACAAGCTCAACGCCGCCGTGAAGGCGGTACTTGAAACCCCCGAGATCCGCGAGCGCTTCGAGAGCCAGGGCAATACCGTGCGCATCGAGTCGCCGGCGCAGTTCAAGAAGACTGTGCACGACAACCGCGTGAAGTGGGCGGAGGTTGCGAAGGCTGCGAACATCAGCATCGATTGAAGTCTTGGAATGTCCCCCGCTTCGCTCCTCCTTTATTTCGCTGCGTGAGTCACCCGACGCCCTGCGCACGAGGGCACGCTGCTGGTGCTCGCCGATCAACGACTGGCCTGAACATGATCACGCCGCCCGGGCTGCTGCGCCGCGCGCCGGCATCGTCATTGCGATGACGCCGGCCATGATGCATGCAAGCCCGATCCATGCGGTGGGCGCCAGCCGCTCGCCCAGAAACATCACACCGATCATCACGCCGATGGGCACGCGCAGATACGCTTGCGCGGCCGTCGACATCGGCCCCAGCGTCTTGATGAGCCGGAAGTAGATCGTGAAGGCCAGCGCCGTGGAAAGCATCGCGAGTGCGAGCACCGCCGTCATCGACGCGGCCGATGGCGCCAGCGTCCACGGCCGATCGACGGCGAGGCTCACGGGCAGCAGCATCGCCGCGCCGCTCAGCAGCGAACCGGCGGCCGGCACCATCGGGTCCAGTCCCTTGAACACGCGGCCGAACATCGCGGCGCAGCCGTAGCAGACTGCGGCCGCCACCAGCGCGAGCTGCGCGAGCAGCGAATGCCCGAGCCCGTTCAGCGCCTCGAAGCCCACGATCAGGCAGATGCCCGCGAGGCCCGCGCTCACGCCGAACAGGCGGCGCAGCGTGGGCTTGTCGGAGCCGCCGAGGCCCAGCCCGAGCAGGAAGATGAAGATCGGCGAGGTCGAGTTGAGGATGGTCGCCAGGCCCGCATCGACGCTGCGTTCGGCCCACGCAATGAGCATAAAGGGCAGCACGCTGTTCAGGCAGGCCTGCAGCACGAAGCGCCGCCACATCGCCGGCTCCTTCGGCAGTTTCACGCCGCGCATGCGCAGCACCGCGAGCAGCAGCAGGCCGGCGACGAGCGTGCGCGCCGCAATCAGCGTGACGGGCGGGATCGTCGCCACGCCGATCTTGATGAAGGTGTACGAAGCGCCCCAGCAGGTGGCGAGCAACGCGAGCAGCGTCCATTCGAAGGCGGCGTTGATCTGGGGCTTGCCGGCGGTGGAAGTGAGTGTCGGTATGTGCATGGTGTGCCGATCTTCGCGAGACCCGCGCACCGACACTTCGCTCGCGGGCGAAGCGTGGATGCCTCGGGCTTCGCGGCCGGCGCCGGCGATCTAGAGGCGCTTGCATTGACCTTTGCGAATGAGCGCGAACTAAGGTACGCCCTCGACGCACTTTGCCAATCCCCTGCATGAAGACGACTTCATCCCGCGCAATTTTTCCCCCGCATTGGTGCAGTCCGACTCCTTGCGCGGCCTCAGGAATTACGCAGATGGACTGAACGGGATTCCACTCGTAGACGATGAATGCGCCGCACGCCGAGACTCCGCTTCCCGATCTGGGGAGTCATTTCTTTCAAAGGAGTTGGCATGGCAGAACGCAACAAATTCACCATCCTGGCGCTCGTCGGCGGCGGCATACGCGGCCTGATGTCGGCGACCATCCTGAACCGGCTGTTCACCGAGAACCCGGGCATTGTCGAGACGACAGACCTGATCGCAGGCTGCTCTACGGGATCGATCATCACCAGCGAACTTCTTGCGCGCAAATCTCCGCAGGACATCATCGATCTGTTCACCGGGCCGGAGATCGGGTTCTACAACAACATGAACTCCGACCCGAGCAAGCCGGCGTACTCGATCGAGAAAGTCTACGCATCGCAGTTCGCGCTGCACGGCGAAAAGCCCGTGAAAAAAGCCGACCGGAAAGTGCTGTTCGTCTCGTTCAACGTGGGCGGCCTCGATGTGGTGGATGGCATCGTGGTACCCAAGCCCTGGGAGCCGCTGATGTTCACCAACATGCTCGACGATGCAGACAAGCTCGCCGGCCTCGACGGGCATGGCGACTACCCGATCGCCAAGGCCGCGACATCCAGCGGCGCGATGCCGGGGCAGCTGAACTCCTTCGAAGGCAACGTCGACGGCGCGTTCTTCAACCACGACCCCACGCTCGCGGCCATTGCGCTGGCCGTGCACAAGGGGCATGCGCTCGAAGACATCACGGCGATCACCATCGGCACCGGCCTCATGCCCGACTGGGTGGCAGCCAACACCTACGAATGGGGCGCCAGGCAGTGGATGGACGGCGTGCCGAACCCGTTCGACAACACGCCGCCCTTTCTCATGAATCAGAGCAGGCCGTCCCCGATGCTCGACATGTGCCTGAGCGGCACGTCGGCCCAGATCATGCCGACGATGGTGCAGATGCTGCTCGGCGAGCGCTACGTCAACATCAATCCGCGGCTGCCGTGCTTCATTCCGGAGAACTCGACCAGTTCGCAAGCCATTGCCCTGCTTCAGGACCATGGCAACAGCGCGAACATCGACGCCGCCACGGCATTGATCGACAAGTACTGGAAGCTCACGACGACGCCCCTGCAGGGCAATTCCGTCGGCGCGTGATCGAGACTTACACAACCCATCGCGAAAGGAGCAAAGATGTCGATCACCAACAAGGGCGCGGCAGCCGGCACTGCCGCAGGTACGAAGGAACTCCCCAAGATCTTCTACATCCAGCGCATGCAGCCACGGGGCTTCGTGCTGGACGTGTACCAGAACAATCCCGCTTCGAACCAGCAGGTCATCGCATACGCGCCGCACGGGGGAACCAACCAGCAGTGGGAGTTCGTTCCCGCTGAATCTCCGGGCTGGTGGTACCTGCGGACCCGCATGGGCACGGGGTTCGTCGCCACGCTCGACGTGTCCAGCAGGAACATCGTCATGGCGCAGCCGGCGGGCGGAAGCCGCGACGAGCAACTCTGGTGCCTGGTGCCGACCTCGGCGCCCGGCTACTGGTTCATACAGAGCAAGCTCGACGTGAGCAATTCCGTGGACGCCAATGTCATCGGTATCACCAACAACGCAAGCACGCCGGACGCGGTGGCCGTGTCGCTGGACTACAAGGGTTTCGAGAACCAGGCGTGGGCGTTCGCGCCGATGTACGAGCCCTGAGGCGAGGGCGGGCGGATGCCCCCGCCGGCCATGCGAGCTACGGCAACACCTTCGCGATCGCGTCGCTGAACGACGGAATATCGGTGCCGGTGTGCGTCGTCGAATACGTCGTTTCCGTAGCCGCCAGGCCCCGGTACGAGCGCGCCAGGAGCCGCCTGTACATCCCGTCCACGGGCTCGAAGTTGCACTCGGCGGGGTTGTCGCAACGCGTGAGAACGAGCGTTGCGGGCAAGGGCTTGCCGGCGAGTGCGTCGTGCATCTTTTCTTCGAGTGCCTGGTGCTGGTCCGCCTGAACGCCGAACGACCCTTCGAACGACAGGAAGTGCGAGAACGTCAGGCGGTCCGCCGCGCCCTCCAGGAAGAGCGCGATGCCGGTCATGCTGCCGCTCAGCGACAAGCCCGTCAGCAGGCGTCTTCCTGCATCGGCGCGGTATCGCGCTTCGATGAATGGCACGAGTTCGAGCGTCAGGAAGTCGTGGTACGCAGTGGCGCCGGGCAGGATGTAGTCCTTTGTGCGGCGGGCCGAGCCGCCGATGCCGACCAGGATCGCCTCCGTGCGGCGCGCGTCGAGGATGTCCCTGAAATTCGAGAACCGCGTCCCGGGCGCGTTGAAGACCGCGTCGCCGTCCATCGCATAGATGACCGGATAACCCGCCGAACCGCCGTCGTAGGAAGCCGGCAGGTAGATCTCGAGCGGATAGCTCGCGCCTGTCTTGGCCGAGGCGATGGTGTCGGAGACGACACGGCTGCTCGCCGCGGGCGTTGCGGCCGATGCAGCCGGCTCATCGGCCACAGGCGCAATGGGAATGGAAGTGCCCCCACCGCCACCGCCACCGCCGCCGCAGTTCCACACGCCGAACACGACCAGAAGCGCACAGCTTCCGGCAAATACAAGCGCCCGCACTCTACGTCCATACCGCATCGGAGTTCCTCGATCGCGTGAGTGGTTTGAAGATGCGCATCAGGCGCCATGCCGAAGCAGGTGTGCGCCAGGCGAATGCGCCTTTCTTCAGGATGCCATGGGCCGCCGCTGTTTCGGCCCAGGCCCGGGTAGCGGAGACCTGAAACAGTCGTATCAGCACCAGGCAGGCCGTCGGTGCCCGCGCAGGCCATAGGCTTGCGGTGCCGCCCGCAACGATGTAGAACCATGGCGTTAAAAGGCTCAAGCTCACAGGCAATTTCGGAACAGTTCGCTGGTCCAAAGGAGGTGAAGCATGTTGGCAGCCGAATGCGCGTGGGCCATCCTGCGCGCCGAGCACACCCGCACCCGGGAGTTGTTGGCTCGACTCGATACGGCGATGAAGACAGGCGATGGAACGCGCACCGGAAAACGGGCGGCGTCTGCCATCGAAGTCATCGAACGTCTTCAGGCCTTTGAAGAAACAACGCATCGACCCAAGGGCGTCGTCATGCTGAACATGCTGCGCGGAAGGTCGAGCGAAGCCGACGAGCTTCTCGACGAGCTCGACTCGGAGAGCGAGTGCTGCAACGGCCTCCTCTCGGAGGCAAAGACCACCTTGCAGCGTGCCGAGACCGGCGATGCGAGAGCAGCCGAGGAGGCCGAGGCCCTGTTGCAACGGCACCGGCAGTTCATGTACGTGCACCTGGACAAGGAAGACACGCTCCTGCATTCGCAGACGGCGCTGCTGCTCACGGCGGAGGAATGGGCCGCCGTGGTCTCGTCCATTTCGAAGGAGGTGCACGCCGCGAGGGTGCGTGAACATCGGCGCCCGCCACACACAGGAAAGCCTCGACGCCCCCATTGAGCGCGACCACGGTGGCTTCAGGGCAGAGGCAGCTCGCGCATCAGGTTGCTGCGTACCCACGTGAACGCTCCGGACTGGACGTTGTCCGCTTGCCAGCGGCGGAATTCGGGGTCGGCTGACAGCGGGTCCGTGACCTTCGCGTATGCGACCGCATTCTCGAACTGGACGGTCAGGACATAGTTGCCCAGTTCGCCGGCGGCCACGCTCCATAGCTGCGGGTTGGGCGCACCATGCTTCTTCCAGAGTGCCGCGCCCACCTTCAGGGCTTCGATGACGGTCCCGAGATCGGCTCCGGGGTTGGGTCGCAAGACGTATCGCGCTTCGTAGGCCATGGAAGTCTCCTTCGTCAAAGCAAGAGCCGACATTGAAGCACCGGAGTGCTTGTGGGGCAAATCGACAAATGCAGTCACGGCGCCGGCAGGCGCAGGCGGCCGTCAGCGCGTGACGATGCCGCGTTTGCGCGCACGGTAGGCGAGCTGGGGGCGCGTGACGCCCAGCACACGCGCTGCCGCGGAAATGTTTCCCCCGCATTGCTCCAGCGCACGGCGTATCAGCGTCTCTTCCATCTGTCCCAATGAACTGGCGCTGGCATTGGTGCTGGTGCTGGTGCTGGCGGCGCCAGCCAGGTGGCCATCGGGCCGCACCGACAGCACGTTCTTGTCCAGCGTCTCGCCGCTCGTGAACAGGTGGTGAACTTCGAGCAGGCCACCCTCGGGGGCGACGATCACGGCGCGCTCGATCAGGTTCTGCAGTTCGCGGATGTTGCCGGGGTAGTCGTAGTTCAGAAGCGCCTTGACGGCGGCCTGCGTGAAGCCGGCGACCCGCCGGCCGTGCTTGCGGCCGTAGTGCTGCAGGAAATGGCTCATCAAAAGCGGCACGTCGTCGCGCCGCTCGCGCAGCGGCGGCAGGTGAATGGGAAAGACGTTGAGCCGGAAGAACAGGTCGTCGCGAAACTTGCCCTCGCGCACGGCCTGGCGCAGATCGACGTTGGTGGCCGCGACCACGCGCGTGTCGACCTGGATGCTGCGCGTGCCGCCCACGCGCTCGACTTCGCCCTCCTGCAGCGTGCGCAGCAGCTTGCCCTGGGCCGCGTAGCTCAGCGTGCCGATCTCGTCCAGGAACAGCGTGCCGCCGTGGGCGCGCTCGAAGCGTCCCGGCCGCGCCGCGCCGGCGCCCGTGTAGGCGCCGCGCTCCACGCCGAACAGCTCGGACTCGATCAGCGTCTCCGGAATGGCCGCGCAATTCACCGCGATGAAGGGCTTGTCGCGACGCGGGCCGATGCTGTGCAGCATGCTCGCGAACTTTTCCTTGCCGACGCCGGACTCGCCGGTGAAAAGCACGGTGGCCGTGGTTGGCGCGACGCGATGCAGCAGGTGGCAGGCCGCGTTGAAAGCCGATGATGCGCCCACCATCGCGTCGTTCTTGCGCGGCGGCGTGGGCAACGCCGCGGCCTGCGGCTCCGCGCCGCCCACACCGTCGTATTGCGCCGCGCCGACAAAGTCGCGCGCACGCAGGTAGCGCATGTCTTCTTCCACATCGTCCCAGCGCTCGGCCGATTTGCCGATCACGCGGCATTGGCTCTCGCCCATCGAGCGGCAGGCGACTTCGCGGAACACCACCAGCCGCCCGAACAGCGTGCTGACGTAGCCGGTGGCATAACCCACCTGCATCCAGCAGGCCGGCGAGCCGCCGATGCCGTAGGCCGCGATGTGCTCGTCGTCTTCGATCGAGTGGTGCCAGATGAATTCGCCCTCGTAGTCCGAGGTCTCGGGGTCATAGCGCGCGTGCACCAACTCGACTTTCACCAGGCCTTCCAGAGCATGCAGGCGGGTGCCGGCCATGGCGGCCGCGGCCGGCTCGGCGTCGGGCCAATGCTTGCGCACCAGCTGCGCGTCGCGCGCGCCGCTGACGTAGCCCGCGCGCGTGAACAGGCCGCGGGCCTTCTCCTGGCCCAGGCTGTCGATCAGCTCGCGCCGCAGGGATCCCAGCGCCTCGGTATGCAGCAGCACCATGCGTTGATCCTGCAGCCAGATGCGGCCGTCGCCGGGCGAAAAGAACAGGCATTCGCTGATGTCGGCAATCGTCGGATGCTCTTCGCTGCCCACGTGCGAGGCCTCGAAGCGGCCCAGCGCGGCGCCGGTGGCACGCGCCACGTCGGCCAGGGAGATCCGCTCCGGGAGCGGTGAGTTGGTGGTTTTGATCAATTTGCAGCTCATCGTTTGGTGAAAACGAGTGGCCGATTTTTGATCATTTGGTGAAACCGCAGGGCAGGGTAAACCAGTTATTCCGGATAACCAGTACAGCCTCGGGAATCCCCCTAATCCCCCAATGAAAAACACCGTCGCGCGGCGGCGTCGGGCCACCCCACCGTAGCGCCGCTGGTACGCCCGTTGCGAAAAGAAGGCAGTGCCGCGCGCATTTCCGCCCGCGGGCAGCCGATCAACTTTTTTTCGCAAGGGGTGAGTCATGGATGTTTCGCAGAAGCCGGCGTTCCTGGACCCGGCAGCCTGGGCCGGCAAGGTGTTCAACGGCGCGTGGGTCGCGTCCGCAGGTGGTGTGCGCGACGTCGTCGAGCCGGCCACGGGCCAGGTGATGGCGGCCGTCGGCATCGCCGATGCGCAGGACATGGGGCTGGCCACGGCCGCCGCGGCGCAAGCGCAGAAAAGCTGGGCGCAGGTTGCGCCGCGCGAGAAGGCCGCGGTGTTCCATCGGGCCGCGGCCCTGTTCCAGCAGCACTTCGACGAACTGGCGCTGTACGTCGCCCGCGAGACGGGTGCCATCCTGCCCAAGGGCCAGCACGAGGCGCGCGAGGCCATCACCCTGTGCCACCTGGCGGCCGCCATGCCCCTGCAGGCGCAGGGCCAGGTGCTGCCGAGCGCGAGCGGCACCACCAGTCTGGCGCGGCGCGTGCCGCGGGGCGTGGTGGGCGTGATCTCGCCCTTCAACTTTCCGCTCATCCTCACCCTTCGCACCGTGGCGCCGGCTCTTGCGGCGGGCAACGCCGTGGTGATCAAGCCCGACTCGCGCACACCGGTGAGCGGCGGCTTCATGATCGCCCGCGTGTTCGAAGAGGCAGGCCTGCCGCCCGGCCTGCTGCAGGTGCTGCCCGGCGACGCTGCCGCCGGTGAAGCGCTGGTGACCGATGCGCGCGTGCCGATGATCGCCTTCACCGGCTCGCCCGCCGTGGGCCGGCGCATCGGCGAACTGGCCGGGCGCCACCTGAAGAAGGTCACGCTGGAGCTGGGCGGCGCCAACTCGCTGATCGTGCTGGAAGACGCCGATCTCGACATCGCAGCCAGCAACGCCGCCTGGGGCGCGTACCTGCACCAGGGCCAGATCTGCATGGCGACCAATCGCATCATCGTGCACGAGAGCATCGCCGCCGCCTTCACGCAGCGGCTGGTCGCGAAGGCCCAGCACCTGCCGGTGGGCGACGGCGCCAGCGGCCAGGTGGCCCTGGGGCCGCTGATCGACGCGAAGCAGCGCGACCGCGTGCACGCCATCGTGCAAGACAGCATCGCGGCCGGCGCGCAGCTGCTGGCCGGCGGCAGCAGCGACGGCCTGTTCTACAAGCCCACCGTGCTGGCGGGCGTGAAGGCCGGCATGCGCGTGTACGACGAGGAAGTGTTCGGCCCCGTCGCCAACATCATCACCTTCAGCACCGACGACGAGGCCGTGGCCCTGGCCAACAACCACCAGGGCAGCCTGGCCTCGGCGGTGATCTCGCCCTCGATCGGGCGTGCCATGGCGATGGCCGCGCAGTTGAACTCCGGCATGGTCCACATCAACGACCAGACCGTCAACGACGAATGCGTCAACCCCTTCGGCGGCCCCGGCATCGCCGGCAACGGCAGCAGCGTGGGCGGCCCGGCCGACTGGGAGGAATACACCCAGTGGCAGTGGCTGACCATCAAGCAGGCGGCGCACGCCTATCCGTTCTGAGCGCCAGCGACCGAACCCACAAAGGAGACATTTCATGCAGCTTCAAGGAAAAACCATCGTCGTCACCGGCGTGTCGTCGGGCATCGGCGCCGAGGTGGTGCGCATCGCGCGCTTTGCCGGCGCCCGCGTCATCGGCATGGACCGCAACGACCCCAGCCTCACGCTCGACGGCTTCGTCAAGGCCGACCTGAGTTCCGTCGCCGCCATCGATGCGGCCGTGGCGCAATTGCCCGAGCGCTTCGACGCGCTGTGCAATATCGCCGGCGTGCCCGGCACGGCGCCCGTGAAGCTGGTTGCCGACGTCAACTACCTGGGCCTGCGCCATCTGACCGAGCAGGTGCTGCCGCGCATCCCGCGTGGCGGTTCCATCGTCAACGTGGCCTCCATCCTCGGCGCCGAATGGCCGCAGCGCCTGGCGCCGCACAAGGCCCTGGCCGCAGCGCAGGGCTTCGAGGCCGGCGCCCACTGGCTGCGCGACCACCCCGTGCCGCAGGAGACTTGCTACCAGTACTTCAAGGAAGCGCTGATCGTCTGGAGCGCCACGCAGTCGCAGAAATGGTTTCTCGAGCACGGCGTGCGCATGAACTGCGTCGCGCCGGGCCCGGTGTTCACGCCCATCCTGGGCGACTTCGTGAGCATGCTCGGCCAGGAGCGGGTGCAGGCCGATGCGCACCGCATGCTGCGCCCCGGCTTCGCCGACGAGATCGCGCCGGTGATCGCGTGGCTGTGCAGCGAACAGGCGCGCTGGATCAGCGGCGCGAACATTCCGGTCGACGGCGGACTGGCATCGACCTACATCTGAGCCGCGATGAGCCACACCGCCACCTCCACCATGCTCGACACCGCGCCTCTGGACCCGGCGCTGGCCGGCTTCCTGGCGCAGGCCGCGGCCCAGGGCCACCCGCCGCTGGAGTCGCTGCCGCCGCCGGTGGCGCGCCAGGTCTACCGCGACCTGGCCGCCGGCCTCGGCCTGCCGGCGCCGGCCATCGCGTCGGCGAACGACCGCGTCATCGACGGGCCCAGCAGCCCGTTGACGCTGCGCATCTACCAGCCCGACGCCCAGCAGGGGCCGCTTCCGTTGCTGCTCTACGTGCACGGTGGCGGCTTCGTGATCGGCGACCTCGAAACCCACGACAAGGTCTGCCGCACCCTGTGCCACGACGTGGCCGCGGTGGTGGTCGCGGTGGACTACCGGCTGGCGCCCGAACATCTCTTTCCAGCGGCGGTGGACGACGTGGCCTGCGCGCTGCGCTGGGTGGCCGCGCACGCGCGCGAGCTCGGTGCCGATCCGTCGCGCATCGCGCTGGCCGGCGACAGCGCGGGCGCGCAGCTCGCCACCGTGGCGGCGCTGCGTGTAGCCGGCACGATTGCGCCGCGTGCACTGGGCCTCATCTATCCCGTCGCGCAGCACTACAGCGAACCGAGCCCTTCGATGGCCGAGAACGGCGAGGGCAAGTTCCTTACCACCGGCGTCATGCAATGGTTCATCGACTGCTACCTCGGCGGTCGGCAAGAACTCGCGCGGCACCCCGATTTCGCCTTGCTGCACGCGCCGGCACTGAACACGCTGCCGCCCACCTGGTTGGCCACCATGGGCCACGACCCGCTACGCGATGAAGGCGTTGCGCTGGCATTGCGCATCGGGCAGGCCGGCGTGCCGACCGAGCATCGCCACTACCCCAGCGCGATTCACGCCTGCATTCACTTCACCGCGGTATCGGCACAGGGCACCCAGGTGATGGCCGACCTCGCCGCGTGGCTGCGCTCGCAACTGCTGCCCGGCTCTCACCCCGATCGCTGAAGGCAACGGAGCCCCGCTCCGGGCGCGGCCTTGCCAAGGGGCGACTGATCAGTTGCCCGCGCGTTGCACCACCGGAACGTGCACATCCCATGCGGGCGAGGCGCTGCTCGAGGTGCGCGTGCATGCCACGGCGACCACGCGGCGGCTGCGTTGCGACGGTTCCCCGCTCCTCGACACCACGTGCCACCGGATCGCGTCCCATCGCGCTTTCAGCGGCACTGCGCATTTCGGAACAAAGACCTTCAGGTTGGGCTCCAGCACCTCCCATTGATCGCGATGCCTCGCGTTCTCCCGCGCGACGAAATTGCGGGCTTCTTCCCGTATTTCGTAGAGGCCGTGGCTCACGTCGTTGGAGCGCATCTGGTCGATGCCCGTGGAAGACAGGCAGTGTGCCGACGCGGCGAGCAGCGCAAGAGGCAGAAGATGGCGGTATCCGTGCATGACGGCCGATTGTGGGGTCGGGCGCGGTGTAGCGCGGGGCCGTTGATCAGTCCCAGGCCGGCGAAAGGCCCGCCGGATCGGTGAGCCGCTCGCCGCGGTCGAGTGCCGCAATCTGCGCCATCTCCGCATCCGTCAGGCGCAGTTGCTGCGCCTTCAGATTGCCTTCGAGGTTCGCGCGCCGGGTGGACGACGGAATCACCGCGTAGCCCAGCTGCATCGCCCACGCCAGCACCACCTGCGCGGCCGTGGCGTCGTGCGCCTTCGCAATCGCCTCGATCACGGGATCGTTCAGCACCTTGCCGTACGCCAGCGTCATGTACGAGGTGATGTGGATGCCCACGCTCTTCGCGAACTCCGCCACCTTGCGGTTCTGCAGATAAGGGTGCAGCTCGATCTGGTTGGTGGCGATATGTTGCGCGCCCACGGCCGCGATGGCTTCCTTCATCAGCGCGATGTTGAAGTTCGACACGCCGATGTGCTTCGTGAGCCCCTGCGCCTTGGCCTCGGCCAGCGCGCCCATGAACTCCGCCACCGGCACCGCATTGCCGGGCGAGGGCCAGTGGATCAGCGTCAGGTCGACGTGGTCCGTGCGCAGCTTGGCGAGGCTGTCTTTCAGACTAGGCACCAGCTTGTCTTTCGCGTAGTTGTCGGTCCAGATCTTGGTGGTGATGAAGAGGCTGCTGCGCGCCACGCCGCTTTCGGCAATGGCCTGGCCTACCTCGGCTTCATTGCCGTAGATCTGCGCCGTGTCGATCGCGCGGTAGCCCACGTCGAGGCCGTTCTTCACCGAGTCGATGACCACTTGGCCCTTCAGGCGGAAGGTGCCGAGGCCGAAGGCGGGAATGGGGTTGCCGATGTTCGTGTTCATGGTGTGTTCCTGTGCGTTTGAAAAGAGGGGAAGAAAGCGAAGCTCAGTGACCGACAGGCACCGGCCCCGAAGCGCGAACCGGAATGCCCGCGCGGCGGTCGAGCGTGCCGCTCCATTGCGTGAGGGCCAGCGAGAGCAGCACCACCAGCGCACCGATCCACGGCGTGTGCATCAGCCCGAGGTGCGTCACGATCAGCCCGCCAGCCCAGGCCGCACCCGCAATGCCCAGATTGAACGCCGCGATGTTCAGGCCCGAGGCCACGTCCACCGCCTGCGGCGTGAAGCGCTCGGCCTGCTTCACCACGTACACCTGCAGGCCCGGCACGTTGCCGAAAGCCACCGCGCCCCACATCAGCACCGCCACCAGCGCCAGCCACTTGTGCGGCGCCGCGAAGTTGAACACCAGCAGCACCGCGGCCAGCAGCGCGAAGATGATCTTCAGCGCCGGAATCGGCCCCATGCGATCGGCCAGCTTGCCGCCCCAGATGTTGCCCACCGCCACCGACACGCCGTACACCAGCATCACCCAGCCCACCGCGCCCGCGCTGAAGCCAGACACGTCGGTAAGGATCGGCGCGAGGAACGTGAACGGAATGAACGAGCCGCCATAGCCGATGGCCGTCTTGGCATACACCAGCAGCAGGCGCGGCTCGGCCAGCACCTTGGCCTGCTGCGCCAGCGAGGCCGGCGGCGTGTGGCGGATGTTGCCGGGCACGAAGACCCAACTGCCGATGAACGCGATAACGCCCAGCGCAGATACCGCCAGGAAAGTCTCGCGCCAGCCGAAGTGCTGCCCGATGAACGTGCCCAGCGGCACACCCGTGACCAGCGCCACCGTGAGGCCAGTGAACATGATCGCGATGGCGCTCGCCGCTTTTTCCTTCGGCACCAGGCCGGTGGCAATCGTCGAGCCGATGGAGAAGAACACCCCGTGCGCCAGCCCCGTGAGCACGCGAGCGGCAATCAGCGATTCATAACTCGGCGCCTTCCACGCCAGCAGATTGCCGACCGTGAACAGCGCCATCAGCCCGAGCAGCAGCGCCTTGCGCGGCAGCTTGCCCGTGAGCGCGGTGAGTACCGGCGCGCCGATGGCGACACCCAGTGCGTAGAGGCTGACCAGCAGGCCGGCGGAGGGGAGGCCGATGTGGAGGTCGGCGGCGACTGTGGGGATGAGGCCAACGATGACGAACTCGGTCGTTCCGATGGCGAAGGCGCTGAGGGTCAGCGCGAGTAGGGCGATTGGCATGAGAGCACTCCTTCTTGGATGTAGAGGAGTGTCTTGCGGTTACCTTTGCGGATAAATGGTGGGTGAGGAAGAAGATAGTTGCTTTGAGATCAAAAATAAGTGGCAATGTTCATGCCAAGAAACTTACTCGAGGAATTCGTCATCAGGATGATAGATGCGTTTGTTAATACGAGTTGATTAAACGATTTTGCATTTTTATTTATCACCTCCCCGCACGCTTCTAATTAAATTTGCAATTTGTTCGGCCCCGTCAAAGGTTGAAGGTATTCCTGCTTCGTCGGTGACAAGGCTGCTAAATATCAGCGACTCAAATTTGCTCAAAGCAGTCGAACCTTTATCTCTTGCCTTTGAAGCGTATTCCGCAAAACTTTCAATAAATTGGCACAGGGAAATTCGCAAATCTATTTGCAGTAATTGTGTTTTAACGGATCGAAATTGTGAGAGGACAACGCGAAAAAAATATATCAATATCACTTCCGTTGCAAGTATTGTAGGTAGTGTGTATGCCAAGGTTGTTTTATGACTCTCGATGAGATCAATGTGCTGAGTGACAAAGCCTAGTTGGATCAAAGGCGGTAGTGCCATTGCGATTGCAAGCGTTATAAGTGATTTAAAAGAAAATTTACGCTCATCTTCTTTTTGTTCTTTGAGTTTTTGAAAGCCATGAACAAGGCCAACAAAGTTATACTCCGATGTTAATTTGTTGATGTTGGCTTCAAGTCCTTCAAGAAGGGCTAAGCGCTCTTTTAAATTTTTATCCCACTCTTCTCGCAGCTTTCGAGATTTTTCTATCGTTTCTGAGAATTGTCGGAACTCGGCTATAGATGGATGACCAAGCAATTTCTTTGTTACTTGAGCCGGCATTGCATATGACGCGTACACAAGTTGCTGCCGATCGGTTCCTGTGAATCCATCGAGATTGTCATGAACGAAATTCATGATTCGATGAATTTCAAAACTCGCCTCGCCGGGTTGCGTGAATTCGAGCTCACAAATAAAGCGGTATGCGGAAGTGAATATAGATCTGAGAATTGCAGGCCGAGCATCCGGAGGGGCTTCGAAATAATTGCCTATTTCTCCCAAGAATGAGTTCCCGATCCATTCAACGTTAATTCCTGCGTACTCGTCAAACCTGGTGGGGCTGGAAATCATGAGTTCAAGAATCTGCAAAAGCACATGGCTCAGGCCCGGAGGTGAAATATCATCATTTGATCTGGCGCGAACATCTTGAGCTAGACGTCGTAATAATGCCACGGTCGTTGGATTGGCGAATAATGAAGTGGTGGATTCTGTAGGCATGTTGATCGACTTTTGAGATTTGCTGACGATGTGGGTTGATTTTTCGATTTAACTATAACCGCGAATCTTTTTTTCGTCGCATTTTGTTAATCCACTCGTGATAATCCCTGGATCAGTTTGAATGATGTTCATCATAAATGGTGGAGATAAATGAATAATTGTCGTGCGCGACGGAGTGATTTCGAGTTCGTACGATGGCCCTCGCTGAGATATATGCTCTTTCAGAGACTGTGTACTTCGTGTCTCAGTGCTGGCGCACCTATATTAGTGTTGGAGCATGGATATACTCCTCGGCGTTGCGCTAGGTGGCGCGGCCGGGTTTGGAAGCCTGATGAAGCCCCTGCGTAACTTGGAGTCCATCTAATGGCTGAATCCGCTCGCGCCTGCCCGCAATCTCGCAATCCTTCCACTTCTCTCGATCCCGCATCCCCCGACCTCGACCTCGACGACCTCGCCCTCCAAACCTGCGATGACGCCGAAAGCCTCAACGAAGTCCTACGCGCCTACACCGCGTTCGAAAAGCTCATTGAACCCGGCGCCCCCAACGACAGCGAAGCGCTCACTCCCACCCGCAGCGAACTGAGCGCCTTGCTGCGCCTGCTCAACGAAGCGCTCGTGGCGCGCATCGACGCCGTCAACACGGCGGCGGGCGACATGCGCCGGGCGCTGCAGGGCAGCTTGCCCTTAGCGGCATAAGGCGGGCCGCCGGTGAGGCCGGTGGCCTTCTCTTCTTCTTTTTTCCAAGAACAAAAACCAATGCCAGCCCCGCTCGTTGCCGCCGACAACAGCAACAACCACAAGCCCGACGAAGCCGCTGGCATTCCCGCTGCCTGGATCCATCTGCGCGACATGGTCGCCGCACGAACCCCCACAGACGGCCGCACCGATGCCCTATATCCAGGCCTGCGCTGCTACCGCTTCTCACACCCAATCCGCTACGAAAAAACCCAGCGCCTCACGCCGGGCGTGGTGGTGGTCTTGCAGGGCCGTAAGACTGCTCACCTCGGTGACCGTCGTTCGCTCGACTACGGCGCGATGCAGTGCCTGGTGCTCGGGGCCGAGGTCGCGTGCCTCGGCACGGTGGTCGGGGCGAGCGCCGGGCATCCGTACCTTGCGATTCATCTCGACCTGCCGCCCGAGGTGCTGGTCAAGTCCGTCGTCGCGCTGGCGGAAAGCGGAACGCTGGCCGAGCCCGCCCGCGTGACCGAGAACTTCACGGCCCCGGTGGGGCCGGAGGTGGTCGAGGCCTTCGCCCGGCTGCTGCTGGCGGCCGACGACCCGGTGGACCGCCGCACGCTCGCGCCGCTGGCGGTCGAAGAAATCGTGCTGCGGCTGCTGCGCTCCGAGGCCGCGGCCGCCATCCGCAGCGCGGGCGCCGTGACCAAGTCCGGCGCACGCATTCAGACGGCCATCGCCTTCATGCGCCGCCATCTGGGCCGGCCGCTGTCGGTGGCCGAGATTGCCAGCCACGTGCACATGAGCCCTTCGCACTTCGCGCACAGTTTTCGCGAGGTGGCCGGGGTCACGCCGATGCGCTGCATCCGCGACCTGCGCCTGGAAGAGGCGCGCATGCTGATGCTGGGCACAGGGCTGCGGCCCGGCGATGCGGCCGCGAAGGTGGGGTTCGAGAGCGCGGCGCATTTCAACCGCGCGTTTCGCAGGCGCTTCGAGACGACGCCCGCCGAGTACGTGCGGCGCGTGCAGGCGGGTTGATGGGCTGAAGGGCTGATGTGGGGGATGGCCGGTCGCATCCTTCGCAGCCATGGTCAATTTCTTCGCAGCTTCGCGCCTTGGCGCGGGAGAGGGCGCTGGCTAACCTGCGTTCTTCCTTTTTCTTCAAGCCAGCGAGCAAGAAATTTCCATGAATCCGATCAACGTCATCATCACTTTCGAAGCCAAGCCGGAGCGCGCATCGGCGTTCGCCGAACTCATGCAACAGGTCAAGCAGTCGCTGCCATCGGCGGATGGATGCCGAGGCGTGCAGCTGTTTGGGCGCGCCGACAACGACTGCGTGTTCACGCTGGTCGAGTCGTGGGAGTCACGCAGCCAGCATCAGGCTCATATTGCGGGCGTCGTGGCGTCGGGGGCATGGGACGCGATGGCGGCCGAGCTGGCCGGAGCGCCTGTCAGCTGCTATTGCAACGAGCTTTGATGCTCGTCTGTCTCAGCGCGCGGGTGTTTGGGTTTCCACGGGAGACGTGTCGATCATCTCTACAGCCAGTGGCTCAGCGAAGATCCGCTTGAGGCGCTGGCCGGTCCATAGATAGTAGAACCGGCCTTCCGGAGGCTTCTCATTGAAGCTGCCGGAGATGATCAGCAGCCGGCTGTCGAGCCGGAAATCCACCCGCTCATCGCCGTTGCCCATGGCGCCCACGATCGCATCGACGTTGGGAAGGGTGTAGGCCTGGCCCGTGTTCTGGTCGAGCACTGCGAAGTTGCGGCAATCGGTGCCGCATCCCCAGGCTGCCACCCGCAGATGGCCGGCGAAGTTGGGCGGCTCGTTGTAGGCTTGGTGGATGACGGTGGTGTAGTGCCGGGCCGTTCGGGTCGTCAGCCGCAGTGGGGGGTGTGAGCCTGCAAGGGGCTGATCGCGCGCGGTGGTCGGGTAGTCGGTGAACTGCGGCGGCGCTTTCGGTGCCGCGGCGGCGGTGGCCGCGCACAGCAGGATCATCGAAAGCGCGGAGGCAATCGCCAGGCCTTGCGGGAGCGGGAAGCGTCTTGCACTCGGGGCGGGTTGAATCGTTGGGCTCATGGGTCTTGCCGATGAAAAAGGCGGGAGGCGCGGAGGGGGAGTTCGGTGGCGCCGCGCATGCGCTGAAGATACATGTTCGGGTCTCAGCCCATCGAAGTCGTCGATGTCGGCCGCGGCCACATGGGAGGGCATCCGGCGATCACGGCGAGCAAGCGGGCACTTCGTGAAGTCGTCCACGTTCGAGCTTGCGCGGTGCTACTTTCGGGTGCTTACGCGAAGGCTGCACCGCCTTACATAATCGAACAAAGCTCGCCCTGGTTCACAGCGGCGGTCATCTGCAGGGAGATCCCATGTCCATCCACGAAGGTGCGTGCGCACGCACGGCCTTGTCGCCATGACGCGGCGCGTCACCATCGCCACGCCGGCAGGCGATGCGCTTCAGTTCCATCGTCTGGCCGGTCGCGAAGCACTCAGCCAGCCGTACGCCTTCGACGTCGATCTGCTGGGCAGCCACAACGCCATCGACCCCAAGGCGCTGCTCGGGAAAAGCGCCTCCGTCGCCATCGAGACGGAACACGGCGACACGCGCCATCTCGGCGGCATCGTGACCAGCTTCGGGCTGTCTCAAGAAGACAGCCGACAGTCTTTCTACAAAATGCGGCTGCGCCCCTGGCTGTGGCTTGCAACGCGCAGAAGCGACTACCGCATCTTTCAGGACCAAACGGTTCCCGACATCGTGGCGGCCGTCCTCGGGCGCTACGGCTATCCCATGGAGCAGAAGCTCAGCCGCAGCTACCGCGCCTGGGACTACTGCGTGCAGTACGGAGGGCCGACCGGCGGGGAAACGGACTTCGAATTCGTCTCGCGCCTGTGCGAGCACGAGGGCATCTACTACTTCTTCTGCCACGAGGCCGGGCAGCACACGCTTGTCTTCGCCGACGACATCGCGAGTTCCCATGGCCCGCTGCCCGGCGGCGAAGAGCTTCGCTACCACCCCGACGAAAAGGCCGGCATGACCGGCGGCCTGGAGCCTGCCGAACGCATCACCGAATGGATGCAGCACGAGAGCGTGCGCCCCGGCCGGCACCAGCGCCGCCACTATGACTTCGAGAAGCCCAAGGCCGACCTGACCACCCAGCGGCAGATGCCGCCCGGCCACGACCACGACGGTTTCGAGCAGTACGAGTGGCCCGGCAACCACACCGAGCTCGGCGACGGCGAAACCTATGCGCGCGTGCGCAACGAAGAGCAACTGAGCGAGCGCAGCCGCGCGAGTGGCCGCTCCAACCGGCGCGACCTGGCGCCGGGCTTCACCATGCGCCTGGCCAGCCATCCCCGCGCCGACCAGAACCAGCAGTACCTGCTGCTCGGCGTGGACTACGACCTCCAGGAAAACCTCCAGGCCAGCGAAGGCGCGAGCGCCTCCGAGGGCTCCGTCCAGCGCTTTGCCTTCGACGTGCAGCCCACCACCTACGCATGGCGGCCGAAGCGCAGCACCGTCAAGCCGCGCACGCGGGGTCCCCAGACCGCCGTGGTGGTCGGCCCGGCCGGCGAGGAGATCTGGACCGACAGGTACGGTCGGATCAAGGTGCAGTTCTTCTGGGACCGCCTGGGCCAGCACAACGAGAACTCCAGCTGCTGGCTGCGTGTGTCGCTCGGCTGGGCCGGCTCGACCTTCGGCATGGCTGCATTGCCGCGCATCGGCCAGGAGGTGATCGTCGATTTCCTCAACGGCGACCCGGACCACCCGATCGTCGTCGGCCGGGTGCACAACGCCGACGAGATGCCCGCCTGGCAGTTGCCCGAGCAGAAGCACCTGGCGGGCCTGCGCAGCCGTGAACTCAAGGGCAGTAAAAGCAACCACCTGGCGCTCGACGACACGAGCGGCAAGATCCAGGCGCAGCTCAAGAGCGACCATCAAAGCTCCAGCCTGAGCCTGGGCCACATCGGGCGCATCGACGACACCGCGGGGCGCAAGGACGATCGGGGCCAGGGCCTGGAGCTGCGCACCGATGGCCACGGAGCGGTGCGCGCAGCCAAGGGCCTGCTGATCACCACGCAGGCGCGTGCCAACGCCCAGGCCCACATCACCGACATGCGCGAGACGGTGGGCCGGCTGACGCAAGGCCGCGACCTTCACGAGAGCCTGGCGGAGGCGGCCAAGGGTGCCAAGGCACACGAAGCGGGCGATCAGGACGAAGTCGCCAAGGGCCTCAAGGAGCAGAACGATGCGATCAGGGGCAGCGGCGGCAACGCGGCCCAGGGCGAATTCCCCGAGTTCCAGGAGCCGCACCTGACGCTGGCGAGTCCGGCCGGCATCCAGGCCACGGCACAGGGCTCCACGCACATCGTGAGCGTCGAGCACACGGCCATCACCAGCGGGGCGCATGCCAGCTTTGCCACCGGCAACAGCTTCCTGGTGAGCGCCAAGGACGCGGTGCGCATGGTCGCCTTCAACAACGGCATCCGCATGGCGGCCGCTGCAGCCAACATCGACATCACGGCGCTGAAGGACAGCATCAGGCACCAGCTACACGCGCTGGAATGCCGGCGGCATCGAGAGCGGGACCAATGGCCTGTGGCGTGCGCATGCCTCGTCGCATTCGATGGTGGGGCCGAAGAGCGATGGCCGGCCGCGGCTGCCGCAGCCGACGCAGCTTCCCAAGGGGCAGCTCGATCTGTACCACCAGTACGTGAAGGGCGACGGTGCCAAGCGCATGGGCGTCAAGCAGGGCGACTACACGGTTGTGGACTCCGAGGGCGCGACGCACAGCGGCCAGCTCGACAGGAATGGTTTCGCCACGGTGTCCGGTCTTCCTGTGGGGCAGGCCAAGGTGACTTTCGGCAAGGACCCGAGCGACCCGTGGGAGAAGGGCAGCTACTTTGGTCAGGCCGATCGGTGGTCTGCAAAGGCTGCGGTGGGCGCCGATGCCGCCGGTGCCGCGGGCGCTCCAGGTGGGGCTGCCGGCCTCGCCGCGCAGATCGGCCAGGCGGCCGGCACGGCGCGGCAGGCGCTCGGCGCGGTGCAGGCGATCCGGCAGGGTGGTGCCAAGGCGTTCCTGGGCCAGGCCGCACAGGCCGCCCCGGGCATCGTGCAGAGGCTGCCGGGCGCATCGGATCGAACGCCGGGCCGTACACCGGGCTTCGCCGGCTGAACGCAGCATCGCATCGACAACAAGACAAGCAATTTCGGGGAGAAGGAAAAATGGCAGGCGAGACGCCGCAACAGGATCGACTGGCCGAAGAGGAGCGCGAGCCGCAAGTGGCCGTCGCCCCGCTGAACACCATCGCGCAGGAGGACATCGGCAAGGGCGCAGCCAAGTTGGACGCATGGCTGCGAAGCATCAGCGACGGCTGGATCACGCTGGAGCGCCTGTCGACCGTGGCGGGCACCATTCCGGTGGTCGGCAACATCATGGCGCTCGCCGACGCGATCATGGACGTGGTTCGCATGATCCAGAAGAAGACCTGGAACCAGTTCCTGGAATGGGTCTCGCTGGTCATCAACGTGATCGGCGTCATTCCCTTCCCGCCGACCATGGCAGCCGCACGCATGAGCTTGCGGCCCATGCTGGCGCTGATCAAGCAGAACATCGGACGCGTGATCAAGGACCAGGCCGGACGCGCCTTCGCCAACGCGGGCGAGGCCATGGTCACGGTCGCAATCGGCCACCTGAACGACACCATTGCGGGAGAAATCGACAAGTTCGTCGACGAAGCCATGGCGCTCCTCGACAGCATGCTGAAGGACTGTGCCGACATGGTGGATGCGATCGTGAATGCCCTGATCGACATCATGCAGCGCGGGCTTGGGGAGAAGCCGCTGCTGACGCTCACGCCACAGATGGAGAGGAAGACCTACGACCCCCACACCCAGACCACCATGGGCAGCCTGCTCGCCACGCTGAGCTCATGGGGCACTTCGGCAGGCAATGCCGCAAAGACCGGAATCAACTACGCCAGCAAGAAGGCATCCGGCCTCATTCCCGAGTGGGCGGTCGCGAAGGTCAGGGAGCACATGGCCAGCCTGGTCGACATCAAGCAGGTTGCCCGCAGCAAGCTGCAGGCGATGGCCAGCGAAGCCGAAAGAAACAGCATCAAGTCGCTGCTCAAGGCTCTGAAGAAGGCGCTGCTCAGACGCAAGAACCGGAAGGGCGGGCTCGTGAACCCGTCCACGGGTGGCCGGGTGGACAGCGACAGGGCGGGCGGCGAGGTGGGGTTGTCCGCGGCACAGGCCGGCCCTGGCGGCGACCCCGGCTGCAAGAACTGCCCTGTTTCGGCGGCAACGCCCCACGCCATCAGCTTCGCCATGGGCTGCGAGACTTTCACGCACGTCGACTTCGTGCTGGCCGCGCCGCTGCCCATCACCTGGGCGCGCACCTACCGCAGCAATCTCGGCGCGTTCGATCAAGGCAGCCTCGGCGCGCGCTGGCTCACGCCCTACAGCACCCGCGTGGACATCGCCGTTGCCACGCACGGCAAGCGCCGCGGGGAAAAGAGCCTGATCCATCACGGTGCCGACGGCCGCAGCCATGCGTATCCCTTGCTCGCCGTGGGGCAAAGCCACCGCGACCCCATCGAGGAAGTGACGCTCACCCGCCTGAGCGACACCCTCCTGGCGCTGGACTTCGGCAAGCCGATGCCCGCCGGCGCGCCCAGCGACTGGCGCGAGACCTACGAACTCGTCGACACCGTCGCCGCCAAGGCAGGAACCCAGGGCAAGCAGCACTTCCGCCTCGTGGCGCAGCATGCCGGCGATGGAACCGGCATCGGCCTGCGCTACGACCACGTGATTGCAGCCACCGGCGAGCAGGTGCTGAGCGACATCGTCAGCAAGCAGGGCGACGCCACGCTCGCCCATGTCGGCACCCGTCCGCATGCCCAAAGCGGACTCATCGAAAGCCTGTGGGAGATCAAGGAAGGCCAGGTCGTGCGCCAACTCGCGGCCTATGTCCACGATGCGCAGGACGACCTCGTCTCGGCCCGGGACGAGGACGGCGCAGCCTGGCGCTACACCTACAGCCATCACCTCGTGACCCGCTACACCGACCGCACGGGGCGCGGCATGAACCTCGAATACGACGGCACCGGCCCCGACGCCAAGGCCGTGCGCGAGTGGAGCGACGACGGCAGCTTCGCATTGAAGCTGGAATGGGACAAGAACATCCGGCTGACCTACGTGACCGACGCCCTCGGCGGTGAGACCTGGTACTACTACGACATCCTGGGCTACACCTACCGCGTCATCCATCCCGACCAGCTGGAGGAGTGGTTCTACCGCGACGACGACAAGAACATCATTCGCCACATTCATACGGACGGCAGCGTCGACAGCTTCGTCTACGACGCCCATGGCAACCTGCAGAGCCACACCCGTGCCGATGGCGGTCGCATCCACTTCGAGTACGACGCGCGTCACCGGGTGACGGGCATCCTCGATGCCGAGGGCGGTGTCTGGAAGCGAGACTACGACGACCAAGGGCACCTCACCGAAGAAATCGACCCGCTCGGGAACAAGACCGAATACGCCTACGACAAGGCCGGGCGCCCCGTGCGCATCACCGATGCCAAGGGCGGTGTGAAGACGCTGGCCTACACGCCCGCGGGCCAACTGGCCAGCCACACCGACTGCTCGGGCAAGACCACCCAGTGGGCCTACGACGGCCGGGGCCGATTGACCAAGGCCACCGACGCGCTCGGGCAGGCGACGCGGTACCGGTACAGCGAGACGGCACAGGCCGAGACGCCGGGCAGCGCCAGCCACCCAGGCCAACTCGAAGAGATCGTCCATCCCGACAACACCAGCGAGCACTTCGTGCACGACGCCGAGGGCCGCCTGCTCGCGCACACCGACGCGCTCGGGCGCCGCACGAGCTACAGCTACACCCGTGCCGGCCTCGTCGCCGGGCGCACCGATGCCGCGGGCCGTACGCTCAAGTACGGCTGGGACCTGCTGGGCCGCCTGAGCAAGCTGCACAACGAGAACGGCAGCCGCTACGACTTCCGCTACGACCCGGTCGGCAGGCTGCTCGAGGAGACCGGCTTCGACCGCAAGTCCACGCAGTACCGCTACGACGAAACCAGCGGCGTGCTGGCCGAGGTCGTCGAAGCCGGGCACCGGACCGAGCTGGAGTTCGACCCGCTCGGCCGCCTGAGCGAGCGCAAGGCCGGGGAGCAGGCCGAACGCTTCGCGTACGACGGCAACGGACGCCTGATCGAAGCCACGAACAGCGATGCCCGGCTGCAATGGTTCTACGACCGTGCGGGCAACTTGGTGCGCGAGCATCAGCACTACCTGGACGAGAAGCGCACGGCTGTGTGGCAGCACGGCTACGACGAGCTCAACCAGCGCGTGACCACCATCCGCCCCGACGGCCACATCACCCAATGGCTGACCTACGGCTCGGGCCACGTGCATGGCCTGCTCGTCGACGGACAGGACATCCTGGGCTTCGAGCGTGACGACCTGCACCGCGAGGTTGGGCGCGAGCAAGGCAACGGGCTGACGCAGAAGCTGCACTACGACCCTGCCGGCAGGCTGCTGGAGCAGCAGATCTCGCAGACCAGGGCTGGCGCAGTCGACGCCGTCGGCATTCGCCGCAGCTATGCATACGACAAGGCCGGACAGTTGACGGCCATCGGCGACAGCCGGCGCGGCAACCTGAGCTACCGCTACGACCCGGTGGGGCGATTGCTCGAAGCCAACAGCCGATTGGGCCGCGAGACCTTCGCCTTCGATCCGGCGGGGAATATTGGCAACCCTTCCGATGTCGATGCCAACGCGCAGGCGGCAGGCCGCATCACCACCCGCGTCGCCGTTCGCCTCGACGATCAAGGCCGCAGCATGGCCGGGCGGTTGATGGACAACCTGCTCAAGAGCTACGCCGGCACCTTCTATTCGTGGGACGAGCGCGGCAATCTGGTGGAGCGTGCCCGCAATGGGGAAACGACCGCCTTCACGTGGGACGG
>NZ_LMDW01000006.1 GCF_001425205.1 Variovorax sp. Root411 | reverse complement strand
AACTTCCGTCGCAAGCCGCTGAAGCCGTTTCAGCGAAGCCTTCGATTATGCACCGGTTTTTTAATGCCAGTCAAACTTTTTGAAGACTTCTTTGCTGACCACAATCAACGCTCCGGAGAGAGCCAATTGCTTCGAACACCTTGCGGCATTCATCAGCGAAGCCCACGAGTATATGACAGTTTTCGGCCCATGCAAGGCTGCCAGCAAGAAACTTGAAGAGGGCCCTCAAGCCCCTCATACAGGGCCGCCTCTTCCTCAGCCGCCAAGCCCAGACATCGGCTCCTCCGATAATCCGCGCCACATGGCACTCATCACACTCCTCGACGCTCAACTCGCGTTCGGTCACGTCCCGCTGCTGGATCATGCGGACTTCTCTCTTCTCGAATCGGAGCGTATCGGCCTGATCGGCCGCAACGGTGCTGGCAAGTCTTCCCTGCTCAAGATACTGGGTGGCCTGGAGAAGACCGACGACGGCACTCTCCAGTTGCAGCAGAACCTCCGTGTTGCGTATGTCGCGCAGGAACCCGTGCTGGACATGGACGCGGATGTATTCACTGCAGCCAGCCAGGGCCTGGGCCCCGTCATTGCCATTCGCGATCTCTATCTCTCCGGTGCGGAGGGCCTTGATCTGGACGCACTCCAGTCCCAAATCGAAGCCTTCGACGCCTGGAACTGGGAGCAGCGGGTCGAAGAAACGCTCCACCGCCTCCACCTGGACCGGGACGCCCGCGTTGGATCGCTCTCCGGCGGCACCCGCAAGCGCGTCGCACTGGCCCAGGCGCTGGTGGCCGCGCCCGACGTACTTCTATTGGACGAACCCACCAACCACCTGGACCTCGATTCCATCGAATGGCTCGAGCAGTTGCTGATCGACTTCAAGGGCAGCGTGGTCACCGTCACCCACGACCGCAGCTTCCTGAACCGCGTCGCCACCCGCATCGTCGAGCTGGACCGGGGCAAGCTGGGTTCCTACCCCGGCAACTTCGAGCAGTACCTCCTGCAGAAGGAAGAACAGCTCGCCCAGGAAGCCGTGATCAGCGCCAAGGCCGACAAGCTCCTGGCGCAGGAAGAAATCTGGATCCGCAAAGGCGTCGAAGCACGCCGCACCCGCAGCCAGAGCCGCATCAACCGCCTGCAGGAACTGCGCTCCAGCCACGCCGCCCGTCGGAACGTGCAAGGCAGCGTGAACATGGACGTGGCTTCCGGCCAGTCCAGCGGCAAGATCGTGGCCGAACTCACCGATGCCACCAAGTCCTTCGGCGAGAAGACCGTCATCCGCAAGTTCAGCAGCACCATCCTGCGCGGCGACAAGGTCGGCCTGCTCGGGCCGAACGGCGCGGGCAAGACCACCCTGCTGAAGCTGATCCTGGGCGAGCTCGAGCCCGACACCGGCAAGATCCGCCG
This sequence comes from Variovorax sp. Root411, assembly GCF_001425205.1. Classification (GTDB taxonomy): domain Bacteria; phylum Pseudomonadota; class Gammaproteobacteria; order Burkholderiales; family Burkholderiaceae_C; genus Variovorax. Next base: position 90,263 of record NZ_LMDW01000006.1, on the reverse strand, counting down.
CGGCACCAATTTGCAGGTCGCGTACTTCGACCAGATGCGCGACAAGCTCGACCTCGACGCCACGCTGGAAGACTTCATCAGCCCCGGCAGCGAGTGGATCGAGATCGGCAGCCAGAAAAAGCACGTCAAGAGCTACCTCTCGGACTTCCTGTTCTCGCCAGCGCGCGCCAACTCCCCGGTCCGCTCCCTCAGCGGCGGCGAGCGCAACCGCCTGCTGCTGGCCCGCCTGTTCGCCCGCCCGGCCAACGTGCTGGTACTGGACGAACCCACCAACGACCTCGACATCGACACCCTCGAGCTGCTCGAAACCCTGCTGCAGGACTACGACGGCACGGTGTTCCTGGTGAGCCACGACCGGACCTTCCTCGACAACGTGGTGACCAGCACCATCGCCTACGAAGGCGACGGCAGCTGGCGCGAGTACGAAGGCAGCGTGCAGGACTGGCTGATCCAGTCCAGGCGCGCCCGCGAGATCGCCGAGCAGCGCCTTGCCTCGGCACCCGCTCCAGCACCAGCGCCCGCCCCGACCGCGGAACCCGCAGCAGCCCCTCGGACAGCCGTCGCCCGCAAGAAGCTCTCTTATAAGGAGCAGCGCGAACTGGACGTCCTCCCCGCCCAGATCGAGGCCCTCGAAGCCGAGCAGAAGCGCATCACCGAGATGCTCGAACTCGACGGTGGCGCCATCTACGCCACCGATGCCTCGCGCGCCGCCGAGCTGGCCGAGCGCCACGCCAACATCGACGACGAGCTGATCGCCGCTCTGGAACGCCAGGAAGAACTGAGCGCCGGGCGCTGATACCGGCCCCGGTCGTCCGCCTGTCCGACGCACGGCGGGCGCAGACTGGGATATACATGCTGCTCATCCCACAAACACCGGGAGAAGCCGCATGCCTTCCTCCTTCCAGGCGTTTTGCCGCCGATCCGCCGCGCTTCCCGCGCTCGGCGCACTTTTGGCATTCCTGTTCCTCTGCGGTTGCGCGCAATTGCCGAAGAACGTCGAGCGCCCCGTCTCGACTGCGATCGCCTCCCCAGCCAGCGGCACCGCGCTGGCGGACCTGGTGCAGCAGCGCCGGCAGGCCGACAAGGCCCGCTACGAATCCGGCTTCATGCTCATGGGGGGCCCGCAAGCGGCGTACGGCAGCCGGCTGGCACTGATCGAGGGTGCCCAGAAGACGCTGGACCTGCAGTACTACGCCATCCACGCCGATGCCAGTACCGGCCGCCTCGTGCGCGGCCTGCGGGCAGCCGCCGAGCGCGGCGTGCGGGTACGCGTGCTACTCGACGACTTCCACACCACCGGCCGCGACGCGGCGGTGCTGGGGCTGGCCTTCATCCCCAACATCGAGATGCGGCTGTTCAATCCGATCGCGGGCTCGCGCGATTCCCGCATCAGCCGCTTCCTCAATTCGATCGACGACGCCGCGCGCATCCAGCAGCGCATGCACAACAAGCTGTTCATTGCCGACAACGTGCTCGCCGTCACGGGCGGGCGCAACCTCGGCGATGCCTATTTCGGCAACGCGATCAACGGCAACTTCATCGACGTCGACGTGCTGGCGGCCGGGCCCATCGTGCAGGATCTCTCGCGCAGCTTCGACAGCTACTGGAACAACGAGCGCGCCTACCCCGTGCAATCGCTGATCACGCGCGAGAAGCTGGAGGCCATGCGCGACCGCGCGCGCAAGGCGGACCAGGAACTGGCCGAGGAGTCGGCCCGTGCCCAGGACGCGAACGGCAACCCGAAACCACCAGACGGCGAGCCGCGCCCCAACGCGCCTCCCACCGCCGCCCAGCGCGCCCGCGCCTGGGACGAAAAGCCGCTGGACCTGCGCACTGCCACCTTCATCTGGGCTCCGGCCGTGATGCTGGCCGACAAACCCGGCAAGATCCCCGCCGACTCGGATCCCAGCAACGCGAAGGCACCGGGCCTCGTGGTCAGCCGGCCCGACGACAAGGCCGGCACCTCGCGCGGTGCGGCTTCGCTGGAAGCCGCCTCCGATCGGGCGGCCAACGGCGACACGGTGGTCGAGGGCCTCCTGCAGCTGATCGGCCAGGCGCGCACCGACCTGGTCATCATCTCGCCCTATTTCGTGCCCGGCAAGGACATGCTGCGGGCTTTTTCCGAAGCCCGCGGGCGGGGCGTGCGCATCCGCGTGCTGACCAACTCGCTGGCCTCGAACGACGCACCGGTGGCGCACGTGGGCTACGCGCGCCACCGCAAGGACCTGCTCAGGATGGGCATCGAGCTCTACGAACTGCGCAGCGAGCAGGCGGGTGTCGGCAATGTCTTCGGCTCCTCGGAGGGCGACAGCACTCCCGGCGGATCGCGCGCGATGCTGCACTCCAAGGTGCTGGTGATGGACAGCCGGCTGCTGGTGGTCGGCTCGATGAATCTCGACCTGCGCTCGCAGTTGCAGAACACCGAGCTCGCGCTACTGATCCGCAGCAACGAACTCTCGCGCGCAGCGTCGGAGCAGATCGAGCGCGGCATGCGCGAGCGCTCGTGGCACGTCGATCTGGTGGACGGATCGCTGCTGTGGCACGCGCCCGAAGGCAGCGACCTGAAGGACACCCGCACCGAGCCCGACGCGAGCGCCATGCTGCGGCTGATGCTCAAGCTCTTCGGGCCGCTGGCGCCCGACCAGCTGCTTTGAAGAGGCTCAGTGCTTGTGCTGATGCGCCGGGCCGGCGGCATCGGCACCTTCGGGCGCGCCCACGGGCAGCGCCACGTCCAGCGCGGTCTTCACGCCCTTGGCGTCCTCGAACTTCAGCGTCATCGGCACGCTCGCGCCCTTGGCCAGGGCCCCCTTCAAGTCCATCATCATCACGTGATAGCCGCCGGGCTTGAGCTCGACGGTCTGGCCCGCGGGCAGGTCGAGGCCGCCGGTGAGTTCGCGCATCTTCATGGTGTCGCCTTCCATCTTCATCTCGTGCACTTCGGCGATGCCGGCTGCCGGGGTCGAGATGCCGACCAGCTTCGTGCCGGTGGGCGCAGTGAGCTTCATGAAGGCGCCGGTGCCGCTCTGGCCCGGCACCGACTGGCGCACCCAGCCATCGCGTACGTCGACGGTGGCCACGCCCTGCGCCACCACGTTGAGCTTCGCAGCCGGGCTCTTCAAGCCCACGGTCGAGTTGCCCGAGGCCGGTACCTCGGCCCAGTCGGCCACGCCGACGTCGCAGGTCTGCAGCACCTTGAACCACAGCGTGCCCGGCGCCGCAGGCACCTTGCCATGCAGGACGAACTCGGCGCGCTCGCTGCCGGGCAACGCGTTCTCGGGCTTCTCGGCGGTCCAGCGCACTTCACCATCGCCGCCCGTTCCGCCCTTCTGCACGTCGAGCTTCCAGCCCTTGCGCGCCTGCGCGTCGCTCAGCACGAAGCCCTTTGGCAAGCGCACGGCGAGGCCAGTGGTGGCCTTGGCGCCTTCGCAGGCGTGGCCGACGCGGAAGGCGGCGTTGTAGTCGCTGCCCACGGTGGCGCCGCCGGGCGGCAGCGTGACATGCGCGGAGGCGGCCGCAACGCCCGTCAGCATGGCGCAGGCAGCGAGAGTCTTGAGAGTGGTCGAGGCATTCATGGCGAAAGATCCTTGAAGTGGAAGAGGGTCAAAGGTCGAACTTGAGTTCGGCCACGTAGGTGCGCTGCAGGTATGGGTGGAAGGCCCAGTACCTGTTGTTGTTCAGGTTGTCGATGCCGAAGGACGCGCTCCACTGCCGGTCGATCCGGTAGCGTACGCGCGCGTCGACCACGAAGAACTTCGAGAAGCCCATGTACGCGGCGCCGTTGGGGTCGCTGTTGTCTAGCGTGCCGTACTGCCTGCCGCTGTAGCGCGCGCCGAGGGTGTAGCTCCAGCGGGCATCCGGCCGCCAGGTGGCGAGCAGCGTGGCGCGCACCTTCGGCACGCGCGGCTGGTCGCGGCCGACGCTGGCCGCAAAGCCGCTGTTGGCGGTGATCTTCGAGCGGGTCAGCGTGAGGCTGCCGCTCAGGTCGAGCCCCCGCACGCCCACATCGACCGCGTTCATCGCCACCTCGAACCCGCGCGTGCGGATGGCGTCGACGTTCTGCACCGTGCTCACGAGGTTGGTAAGCGCCTGGGTGTAGAGCGCGTCCTTGGTGTTCTCGAAGAACAGCGTGGTGCGCAGCACGCCGTCGAGGCCCCAGCCCTTCATGTCGCGCTCGGCGCTGAGCTCGGTCGTCCACGAGCGTTCGGGGCGCAGGTTCGGATTCGTGTTGACGATGCGGTTGCCGTCGATCGAGCCCTGGTAGAGCTCGCTCACCGTCGGCATGCGCACCGCGCGGCCGGTCGAGGCCTTGAAGAGCCAGTCGGACGTGGCCTGCCACGCGATGGCGGCCTTGGGCGAGTCGTAGCTGTTCTTGCGCGGCGCGAAGTTCAGCAGCGTGCTCGCGTTGCCGAGCTGGCCGCCGTAGGCCTGCCAGCGCTCGTGGCGCAGGCCGAGCGTGGTCTTCCAGTCCTTCGCGAAGCGCCATGTGTCCTGCGCGTAGAGCGACTGCAGCCGCGTGTTGCCGTTGAAGGCCGAGAACGGCGTGACGGGCGATCCATTGATCCAGTCGAGCGTGTTGCCGACGCTGGTACGCAGGCGCGCCGTGTCCTGTTGGAAGCCGAAGTCGACCACGTGCGCGCCCACGCCTTCGGCCGAGCCGGTGGGCCGCCAGGTACCGGCGGCCTTGAAGGTGTTCCAGCCGGAGCCGCCCATGTCGGTGGTGCGGCCCGGGCCACCATTGAAGGCGCCCGGCAGCGGCGTGGTCGGTGTGCGCGAGGTGTCGCGCGAATAGTCGAACAGGCTCGCCGCCACCTCCCAGTCGAACACGCCGCCGGTGTGGCTCTTCACCGAAAGGCCGTGCATGTAGTGAGTGAGCGCGGTCTCGGTCGGCGCGAGCGCGGCGCTCGGCGAATCGAGGTTGTAGGTACGCCCGCCGATGTTCACGCGCCCACCGTACACCGGCCGGCCGAGGGCATCGCGCAGGTACGTGTCGACGCTGCCGTGCGTGGTGTTGTTCCATGCGCCCAGCGTGTAGGTGGCGCGCACCGTGGGCGAGAAGTCGTAGGCCACCTTGAGCTTGGCCTGCTCCTGCGTGGTGTCGTAGATGGTCGAACCGCCCACCAGCCACCACGGCTGGTTCGATGGATTCAGCCCGAGCACCGCGCCGGTCACCGGCGTGCCCGCGCTGCCGACCGAGCCCCCGCTCACCAGCCGGTTGCCGAACACCAGCGCCTGCCCCTTGCTGTGGGTGCGCGACGCGCTGAGCCACCACGACCAGTCGCCGCTGCGGCTGCCCAGCGACAGGTCGAGCTGCTGGCCGGCGGGCGACGAATGGCTGTTGTACAGGTCGAAGTTCGACGCGAAGCCGCTGAGCTTGACGTGCGCCTCCAGTTGCGTGGGCATGCGAGTCACGTAGTCGACCACGGCCCCCACCGAGTTGCCCGGGTACGCGGCCGAGAACGGCCCGTACAGCACGTCGACCCGTTCGATTTCTTCCGGCGACACCATGCCCCAGCGCGGCGCGTAGGTGGCGCCGTTGCCCAGCGGGTTCGACAGCATGATGCCGTCGGCGTACACCATCGAGCGCGCGCTGTTGCCCGTGCCCGAGGCGCGCGTGGCGAGCACTGCGTGGTTGAAATCGCCGATATAGCGCTTGCGCACGACCAGGCTCGGCAGGTATTTGAGCGCATCCTCGCTGTCGGTGGCATTGACGGTTTCGACGATCTGCTCGTGCGTCACGCCTTCGATGGTGGTCGGGATCTGCGTCGGCAGCGAGGTCGGGCGGCCGCCGGTCACGGTGATGGTGCCGAGCGCGCGGCCGCCAGTGCCGCTTTCAGGCGTCTCGGCGGACTGCTGCGCCAGCGCAGGCGCGCCAAAGGGAAATGCCATGGCGATCGCCAGGGCGCGGGAGTGCTTTTTCAAGAGGAACCTTCTCCACGAAACTTCAAGCCAGATCGGCCGCTCATGCACGTCATCCGTGCGCATGCGGCTATGGTTTTGAGAGCGTCAGGAGAAAGCCGGGGGCCCGCGCGCCGGCAGCGGCGCCGCAGTGGCCGCTGCCAGGCGCGCGGCGGGAATGGCCTGGACCACGCGGCCCAGCGGCAAGGGAAGATCGAAAGCGGGAACCGCCACGGCCGGCGGCGGTGCGCCGCTCAGCACGCACAGCGGGCAGTCCATGTGCGAGGCGCCCATTTCCTGCGCGCCGTCTTCGGTGTGGACCACCACCTTGATGGAACCGGCGCTGGAACATACCAGCTCCATGGCCTGCGGGTTCACTAGCGGCGATGCCACCGCCACGCCCAGCGACAGCACGAACCACAGCAGCACCCCGCGGCCGACGAGGCCGAGGAAGCGGATGGGGTGGCGCAGCGTGTGCATGGCGGTCGCGATTATCTGCGCACTTTGCCCTTGGCAGGCGCCTTGCCCCCTTTGGCGGCAGGCGCAGCCTTTGCCGATCTACCGCCCTTTGCTGCGGCAGCAGGCGCACCCTTCTGCCCACGCTGACCCTTGGCGGCCCTGCCGCCGCGCACGGCCTTCGGCGCTGGCGAAGGCGCCGCCAGCGCCGGCATCGGCACCGCCGTCTGCGCCTGTGCATCGGTCAGCACCGGCGTCACGGTGAAGCCGCGCGCCGCCATCAGCGTGGGCAGTCCCTGCGGGCCGATCATGTGCAGCGCACCGACCGCCGCGAACACGCCCTTGCCACCGAAGTGCAGGCGCTCGATGCCGTCGGCCAGGTTCGGGTTGCGGTCGTCGAGCAGGCGCTTCATCAGACGCTGCTCGGCGGGTGTCTTGAGGCAATCGCACCACTCGGGGTAGCGGGCAAGCTTGGCCGCGTCGCTGCGCGCCCAGACGTCTGCCAACTCCTTGAGCTGGCCGCGCAGCTTGCCCGACTCCAGTTCATCGAGCGCCGCATCGACCTGCTCGGTCTCTTCGGTTTCGGTTCCGCCGGTCAGCACCTTCAACTGCTCGGCCGCGCTTTCGAGGGCGACGATCGGCTTGTTGCTGTTGCGGGCGGAAACCGCCAGCGTCTCGTCCACGCCGAATTCCGGATACAGGCCGTCGGCCCGCCCCGCCAGGCCCGCCAGTGCCGTGACCTGCAGGATCGGCTGCAGCTTCGACAGCGCGCCCGGAGGCACGCAGGCCTCGGTGTTCTGGCGCTCCAGCCGGCGGGCACGCTCGCCGCTGAGCATGCGCGCCAGCAATGCCGGATCGGCCGGCTGGCCCATGGTCCGGGCGGTGGCTTCGTCGTGCAGGTCCAGCTCCAGCGCGAGCACATCGCTCTGCGCGAGCGCCTTCTGGATGGCCGGGCCGGGCCGCACCCAGTCGCCGCGCCCGACATGGATGGTGCCGTAGAGCCACGAGCTGCGCCCGTCGCGCTCGATGCGCCAGAGCACCCCCCGGTCGATGCCGTTGCGCACGCCCATGCCCGGCTTTTCGAGGCTGGCGAGGGCCGAGGGCGGGCAGGCGGCATGCGCAGCCGCGAAGGTGAACAGAAGAGCGATGCCGCACATTCGTGCGGCGAGGATCCGGAGTATCCGCAAGGCTTGCTCCACGATGAAAGAAAGTCCGGCATTCTCACAGCACCGCTGCCCATAATCCGAAACCATGCAGAGCATCTTCCACCTGGCCTTCAACGTCCGCGACCTCGACGTCGCCCGCCGCTTCTATGGCGGCGTGCTCGGCTGCGCCGAAGGCCGCAGCACCGGCACCTGGGTTGACTTCGACTTCTTCGGCCACCAGGTTTCGCTCCACCTCGGCGAGCCCTTCGCCACCGCCCGAACCGGCCGCGTCGGCGACGTGATGGTGCCGATGCCGCACTTCGGCCTCGCGCTGGCCCTGCCCGACTGGCAGGCGCTGGCCGCGCGGCTCGAAGCCGCCGGTACCGAGTTCGTGCTGAAGCCGCAGGTGCGCTTCGAGGGCCAGCCGGGCGAGCAGTGGACGATGTTCTTCCTCGATCCGTTCGGCAACCCGATCGAGGTCAAGGGTTTCCGTTCGCTCGACACGCTTTACGACAAGTGACATGACCCCGCGCCGGACCGCCCTCCGCGGCGCCGCCGCACTCGTTGCGCTGCTCGGCGCCACGCTGGCGCATGCGCAGTTCGACTGCGAGCTGAACGGCCGCAGCGTGAACCCGGCCGACGGCAGCAGCACCGCGGGCAAGACCGGCCTGCTGCGCTGCAAGGACCGCGCAACCGGCGAGCTGCAGCGCGAGGAACAGGTGCAGAACGGCGTGTCGATGGGCCTGGTGCGCATCTACGAGAAGGGCAAGCTCGCCAAGGAGCACAGCCTCAATGCCAACGGCAACCTGCAGGGACGCGCCCGCGAGTTCTCGCCCACGGGCCGCGTGCTGCGCGACGCCACCTACGACGACGGCCAGGAGCGCGGGCTGGTGCGCAGCTTCTACCCCGACGGCCGGCTGCGTCGCGCCATCTTCTATCCCGACACCGGCAGCGGCAGCGAACGCGCATCGGTCGAATTCACCGAGCACGGCCAGCTGTCGGCGCTGCGCTGCGCCGACGCGCCCACTCTGGCCCCGGTGGTCGACGACGCCAGGCTCTGCGGCTTCACAGGCACCGGCCCGTCGCAAGTCGAACTGTTCGACGCGCGCGGCATCCTGCGCTCGCGGCTGTCGTACGTGTCGGGCAAGCGGGTGCGCTCGCAGAGCTTCTACGACAACGGCCAGACCGCGGCGATTGACGAAATCGTGGGCAACCAGCGCACCGAGCAGAACTACTCGTCCGAAGGCATCAAGCGCCGCGAGGCGGTGTACCTGCTGGTCGAGCGCGCGAGCGTGCGCCTGCGCGAGCAGGCCTTCTCCGAAAAAGGCGCGCTGGTACGCGACCAGCGCTGGAACAGCGCGGGCGAGCCGATCGTCGACGACAGCTACTACCTCAACGGCCAGCCGAGCAGCAAGTCTGCCTACAGCGGCAGCGGCGACACACGTACGGTGGAGATCACCGAGTTCTACGACAGCGGCCAGCGCGCCGCGCAGGGCCGTTACCAGGTTGTGGGCCGCGGCCGGCAGATTCCGGTCGGCACCCACCAGCGCTTCAGCGAAAAAGGAACGCTGCTGGCCGAATCGACCTTCGACGCCAAGGGCCGCGTGACGCGCGAGCGTGCCTGGGACGAGAACGGCGAGCTGCGGCGCGACGACGAGGTCTTCGAGGACGGCTCGAAAAAATAGGCTCGCCTCCTACCGGGGGCAACACCAGAGGCCCGGCAAAGCCGGTTCCTCGGTGTTTCGCGAAGGGAGAGAATCCCCTTTTGCGGCTTCAGTCCAGCTTGATGCCGGCCTGCTTGATGATCGGACCCCAGCGCTTCGATTCCGCGCGCGACAGCGCGGCGAACTGGGCGGGCGTGCCCGGCATCGGCTCCATGCCGAAGTCGTCGAAGCGCTTCTGCACGGCCGGCGTGCCGAAGGCCTTGTTCAGGTCGCCGTTGAGCTTGCTCACCACCGCCGGCGGCAAGCCCGCCGGGCCCAGGATGCCCTGGAACGCGAATACCTCGGTGTTGGGCACTCCCACTTCGGCCAGCGTCGGCACGTTGGGCAGCAGCTTGCTGCGCGCACCCGAGCCGATGGCCAGCACACGCACCTTGTTGCCCTGCATGATCGACAGGCCCGAGGCCAGGTCGAGGAACATGCAGGGCACCTGACCGCCCATCACGTCGGCCATGGCCGGCGCCGCGCCACGGTACGGAATGTGGGTGATGAAGGTGCCGGTGCGCACCTTGAACATTTCCATCGCGAGGTGATGCGGCGAGCCGTTGCCGGGCGAGGCGTAGTTGACCTTGCCGGGGTTGGCCTTCACGTAGGCCAGGAACTCCTTGAAGTTCTTCGCCGGGAAGTCCGGGTGCACCACGAGCGCCAGCGGAAACTTGCCGATGGCACCGATGTAGGTGAAGTCTTTCTCGGGGTTGAACGGCAGCTTGCCGAACAGGTGCTCGTTGAAGGCCAGCACGGCGTTGTCGGCCGACATGATCGTGTAGCCGTCGGGCTTGCTCTTGGCGACGATGTCGGCGCCGATGTTGGTCGATGCGCCAGGGCGGTTGTCGACCACGATCTGCTGACCCAGCGTCTGGCGCATCGATTCGGCTAGCACGCGCGCGATCACGTCGGTGCCGCCGCCCGCAGGGTACGGCACCACCCACTTGACGAGTTGCGCGGGGTACTCCTGTGCATGGGCGAAAGGCGTGGCGGCCACGGCGGCGCCGGATGCGAGCGTGGCGAGAAGGGTGCGGCGATCCATGGATCAGTCTCCAGTCGTTGTTTGCGGTTCGGAAGCGGAAAGCGATGGTACGGGCAGCGCGTGCAATGCGTCGGCCAGCGCGGCGCGGCAGCGCGTCTCGTCGCCGACCTGTTCGAACAGCAGCAGCGCGAGCCGCGCGAGGAACAGCGATTCGCGCTCGGCGCCCGCCTCGGTGATGGCGCGCGCGCACTCGGCGTAGAGGCGGTCGCGGGCGTCGGGGTTCAGCGGTGTCGTGTTCATGCGGGGAGCTCCTGGGCCGCGCGGGCCAGTGCGGGTTGCAGGGCGCCGGGCGGCAGGCGATGCCAGCGCGCGGCCACATGGCCGTCGGGGCGCAGCAGGTAGACCGCGCCGTCCTGTGCGCCGAGCGCTTTGAAGACGGCGGAAGAAGCCTGCGCGTCGGCACCGTTCACCTCCGGGGTTGCGATGGTGCGAACGACGAAAGGCAGCGCGCCTTGCCGTGCCTGCGCGAGGTCGGCGGCCGGCGGCGAGGCCACGTCGGGCCGCAGCACCAGCAGCGTGAGAGCCGGTGCGATCCAGTCGGTGAGATGGCCTTGTTCGAGGTGCTGCTCGGGCATCACCTCGCCCGGCAGCGGGCCAGCTGGCAATTGGTCGCCCTCGCTCGACAGCGGCGAATCGGTATAACGCACGGCCTGCGTCTGGCGCGGATTGATCAGTTGCGCGATGCCGCGGTGTTTTTCCGAGAGCGACAGCGCCGCCTCGCGCAGCAGGTCGAAGCCGCGCGACGGCGGCGACATGAACTCGGTGCTGCGCATCGCGTTCTCGGCATTCACGTGGAAAGCCGCGATGCGCTCCTGCGAGTACGAATCGAGCAGCGCCGCATCCGACAGGCCCCTGGCGACGAACGCCAGCTTCCACGCGAGGTTGTCCGCGTCGTCGAAGCCCGAGTTGAGGCCGCGCACGCCGAAGATCGGCATCGCATGCGCCGCGTTGCCCGCGAACACGACGCGGCCATGGCGGTAGCTGTCGAGCGTCATCGCGCCGGCGCGGTAGACCGAGGTCCACACCGTCTTCCATGGCAGGTGGCCTTCGCCGATGGCGTCGAGGTGGCGCTGCACGAACTCGGCCACGGCCGGCGGCTGCAGCGCCTCTTCGGTGTTCTGGCCCGGACGCAGCTGGTAGTCGATGCGCCAGATGTCGTCGGGCTGGCGGTGCATCAGCACGGTCGAGCCCGGGTTCCACGGCGGGTCGAACCACGCGCGGCGCTCGGTCGGGTGGCCGCTCTTGAGCTCGATGTCGATGATCACGTAGCGGCCTTCGTAGCCCGTGCCTTCGAGCGCGAGCCCCATCGACTTGCGCACGAAGCTCTGGCCGCCGTCGCAGGCTGCGAGCCACTGGCCGTGCAGCCGGTATGCGCCTTCGGCATTGCGCACGTCGAGCGTCACGCCGTCGCCGTCCTGCGCGAGGCCGGTGAGCTCTGTGCCCCAGCGAATGTCGATGAGCCCCGGCGTCGCCTCGTTGCGGCGGAAGATCTCTTCGAGCAGGTAGTGCTCCGCGTAGTACTGCTCGAGGTTGATCATCGGCGGCAGCTTCTGCTGCGCGTCGTGGGGCATCTCGAAGCGGAACACCTCGGCCGTCTTGTAGAAGCTGCGCCCGCCGGTCCAGGGCAGGCCCTTGGCCATGAAGCCGGGCAGCACGCCCAGGCGCTCCATGATCTCGAGGCTGCGCCGCGAGATGCAGGCCGCGCGGCTGCCCACGCACACCGTGTCGTCGGCCTCGAGGATCACGCAGCGCACACCGTGGTTCGCGAGTCCCAGCGCGAGCGCCATGCCGACCGGCCCGCCGCCCGCGATCACCACCGGATGGCGGCCGGGTTCCACACCGTCCTGTTCGATCGGCGGTGTCCAGGGCTTGTAGCGCGTGTAGTGGAAGGCACCGACCGACGGCGGCAGTTCGGTGGCGCTGGCTGGCGGAGGCACAGGGCCGCTGGCGGCATCGCCGGGGGCGGCAACGGAAGGGTTCGTCATCCGACGGGATTGTCCCGATGCGCGGCACACAGCAATGTCATAACTTCGTACGAGGTATTTACCCCATGAAACGCTGGCGCATCCACCCCACCGACACCGCGCTGGCCGCAGCCGTGGTCGGCGACGTGCTCTCCGGCGTGGGCACGGCGCACCTCGCCGCGAGCTACCTGAGGGCCATGCAGCGCGTGATGCCGGTGACCTTCTGTACCGTGTTCGCGGTCAGTGCCACGGGGCGCATCGAGGCGGTGTCGGCCGCCAGCAGCTACGGCAGCACGGCCGAGCGCACGTCCGAACGCTACGTGGCGCAGCGCTTCGATTTGCTCGATCCGAACATGGCCTGGCTGGCGGCGCGCAAGCTCCCCAAGCGTGCGCAGCTCTGGATGGGCCACCAGCGCGCCGACGAAGTGGCCGACCCGGTGTACCGAGCCGCCTGCTACGGCGACGTGGGCATCCGCGAGCGCGCCTCGGTGCTGTTGCTGCAGCCCACGGGCCAGCGGGTGGCCGTGAGCTTCTACCGCAGCCTCGCGCAGCCGGAATTCGGCGCGGCCGACTTCGAGCGCATCGAGGCGCACGCCACGCTCCTGGCCGATGCCACCGCCGCGCACGGCCGCAGCGCAGTGGCCGCGCGGGAGCCGGTGGAGCCCGCCTTCGCCTCTCGGCTGCTGAAGCTGAGCCTGCGCGAGCGCGAGGTCATCGGCCACCTGATGGCGGGCCGGACCGCCAAGGAAGCCGCGCGCGAGATCGGCGTGGAGCTGACGACGGTGCGCACCCACCAGTACCGAGCGTTCCGTCGGCTGGGGATACGGTCGCAGAAGGAGCTGCTGCGCGGCGCGGGGCCGCACTGAGCCTGCTCCTCAGTCTTCGGAAGCTTCTTGCTCCGGCTGTGCCTCGCCCGGCGCCCCGCCCTGCTGCGGCTTCACCAGCGACACCGGCGCCTCCTTCGGCCGCCCCGCCGTGGACACGATCTCCTGGTCGATGGCGCCGAACAGCGAGCGCCCGTCCAGCCCCTTCATCTCGATGCGGATGGTGTCGCCGAACTTCATGAACTCGGTGTAGGGCTGGCCGGTCTGTATGGTCTCGATGCAGCGCTTCTCGGCGATGCACGAATAGCCCTTGAGCCAGTCCATCTGGCCGTCCTTCTTCTCGACGCCCCTGTTGCTCACGGTGCCGCTGCCGACGATGCTGCCGGCGCGCACGTTGCGCGTCTTGGCGATGTGGGCGATGAGCTGGCCGAAGTGGAAGGTCATCTCCGGGCCCGCGTCGCACAGGCCGACCTTGCGGCCGTTCCAGCTGCTTTGCAGCGCGAGATGCACGCGGCCGTCCTGCCAGGCTTCGCCGATCTCGTCGAGCGTCACGGCGACGGGGCTGAAGGCGGTGGCGGGCTTGCTCTGGAAGAAGCCGAAGCCCTTGGCCAGTTCGGCGGGGATCAGGTTGCGCAGGCTCACGTCGTTGGCCAGCATCACGAGGCGGATGCCGTCGAGCGCCTGGTCGGGCGTGGCGCCCATGCGCACGTCGCCGGTGATCACGGCGATCTCGGCCTCGAAGTCGATGCCCATGGCTTCGCTGGGCACGATCACGTCGTCGGTCGGGCCTAGAAAGTCATCGCTGCCACCCTGGTACATCAGCGGGTCGGCGTAGAAGCTCTCGGGCACTTCGGCGTTGCGCGCCTTGCGCACCAGCTCCACGTGGTTCAGGTAGGCCGAACCGTCGGCCCACTGGTAGGCCCGCGGCAGCGGGGCCATGCACATCGACGGATCGAAGGGAAAGGAATGGCGTGCACGGCCGGTGTTGACGGCGTCGTACAGGTCCTGCAGCTGCGGACTCATGAAGCCCCAGTCGTCCAGCACCTGCTGCAGCCGGCTCGCGATGCCGGTGGCGTAGTGGGCGAGCGTGAGGTCGCGCGAGACAACGACGAGCTGGCCGTCGCGCGAGCCGTCCTTCAGGGTGGCGAGTTTCATGATGCGGTGCGTGCGTGAAGCGTCGTGAGGGCGAAGGACGCGGCGCGGGCACGAGGCCGGGCGCCGCTCCCACTTAAACTGGTTGAACGGGCGGCAGTGTACCGAGGTGGTCTTCGTGAACCTCCGGGTCGGCGCCTCACTCCACCACACCGATGCCGACGCTCGCCGCCCCCCCTTCGCTGCCCACCGGCCTGCCGGGGCGTCCGTCGTGGCGGGTGCTGATCGGGCTGACGCTGCTCGTGGCGCTGGTCCACCTCGGGCTGCTCGGGCTGGCGCCGGTGGCCATCGGGCCGGAGCCCTCGCCGCTGGCGAACAAGTTCAGCACGCGGACCATCGTGATCGCGCCGCCAGCCTCGGAAAAGCCCGCGGCGCCGGCTGCCGCCCCGGCGGAAGCCAAGCCTGCGCCGCCGTCCAAGCCGCGCAGGCCCCGCGAGCCGTCGGTGCCCCGGCCGAAACCGGCTCCTGCAGCTGTTACGCCAGCGCCGGAGCCAGACGCTTCCGTGCCCCCTGCACCGGAAACACCCGATCTGACGGCCCAGGCCGCTCCCGATTCAGGAGCAGCACCGCCCGAAGCAGCCGCCAGCGCCCCGGCCGGGGCGTCTTCCCCTGCCGGGGGCACGGGCGGCGGCACCAAGGCGGCTGGCGGCAGCGAAGCCTCGGGCACCATCGCCGGCACACAGGCGCTGAGGATTCCCGGCTCGGTCACGCTCGACTTCGAAGCCACGGGCCAGACGGGCGCCTCCCCCCAGCGGGGCGTGTTCGGCGAACTGGTCTGGCTGCAGGACGGCAGCCGCTACGACGGGCGGCTGACGCTCAAGGCGGTGTTCTTCACCTTGCTCAACTGGCACAGCACCGGCCGCATCGGTCCATCGGGGCTGGAGCCCGAGCGGTACTCCGAAAGCCGCAAGTCCGAGGTGGCTTCTCATTTCGTACGCGACCAGGGGCAGATCGTGTTCAGCAACAACGCGCCACCCGTGCCCCTGCTGGCCGGCGCGCAGGACCGCATGAGCGTCATGATGCAGCTCGGCGGCCTGCTGGCGGCCAGCCCCGGACGCTATCCAGCAGGCACCCGGATTTCGATCCAGACCGTGGGGCCGCGCGATGCCGACGTCTGGGTCTTCGTGGTCGGTGACGAAGAAAACGTGAGCCTTCCGGCCGGCGAATACGTCGCGCGCAAGCTCACCCGCAACCCTCGGCGGGAGTTCGACCGAAAACTCGAGCTTTGGCTTGCGCCAGCCTACGGCTACCTGCCCGTGCGCATCCGGCAGACGGAATCCAACGGGGACTTCGCTGACGCCCAATTGCGCAAACCCCTACCCGCGGCCCCTCCGAACTGAGGAGAAGGTCATTCCATTGGAACAAAAGCCAAAAAATTAGCCCGTTGGTTCTACAAGAATGACAACCTGTCTTGAAACTGGCGCGTTGATTGCTATGTAACCCTCATGAACGCCATCGACATCCTCACAGGGCCCGCCATGAACATGCTTTATGACTCGGAGTCTTTCGTCGTCGTCCACGTCCAGCCCAATGAAGGCGACGAACCCGCGCAGCCCAACGTGCCGGTTCTGGAGCGCCACGGTTTCGAGATCGTGGACAAGCGTTCGGGCAAGGAGGTCTACCTCGACGGCTCCTGGGCCGAGCTGTTCCAGCAGCAGATCGCCGCTTGGCAGCTCAACACCCCCACCCAGGAAGAAGTCGAGGACACGCTCGAAGGCTACGCCGAACTTGCCCATACGCCGGTGCTGGTGCACTGACGCAAATCCTGGCTCCAAAGACAAAGCGCCCTGCCCGGGCGCTTTTTTCATGAAGCCCCGGAGACCGAAAGAGACGACAGGGAAAAGCGGAAATGGACGGCACGGCGGGCGCGTGCCGAGGGCTAGTATGGCGCGATGCCCTCTCCAAACCGGCTTCCGCGAACTTCCCGGCGCCTGCTGCTTCCCCTGCTCGCCGCCACTGCATTCGCGGGCTGTTCGGCGTTGACTCCCGGCGCCGATACGTCCATTGCGCGCCGCATCGCAGCCCTCCAGCCGGTCGACGCCCTGCTGCTCGGCGAGCAGCACGACGCCCCCGAGCACCACGCCATCGAACGCGAAGCCGTCGAGGCGCTGGTCGCGCGCGGCCATCTCGCCGCGCTTGCGCTCGAAATGGCCGATGAAGGCCGCAGTACCGCGCGCCTCGCTCCCACCGCCACCGAAGCGCAGGTGCAGGCAGCCCTCGACTGGAGCGACAAGGCCTGGCCCTGGGCCAACTACGGCCCCACCGTGATGGTGGCCGTGCGCGCGGGCGTGCCCGTGGTCGGCGCCAACCTGCCGCGCACGCGCATGAAAGACGCCATGGCCGACGTCTCGCTCGACGTGCAACTCAATGGCGAGGCCTATACCGTGCAGCAGGACGCCGTGCGCGAGGGCCACTGCAAGATGCTGCCCGAATCCCAGATCGTCCCGATGACGCGCATCCAGGTGGGCCGCGACCGCGCGATGGCGCAGGCCATCGTCAAGGCAAGGCAGCCGGGCCAGACGGTGCTGTTGATCGCCGGCGCGGGCCACGTCGTGCGCACGCTCGGTGTGCCGCAGCATCTGCCCGACGACGTCAAGGTTGCCACGGTGCAAATGCGCGCCGCTGCCGCTCCGGCCGACGTGGCGGCGGGCGACTACGACAGCACGTGGCAGACGCCGCCGCTGCCCGAAAAAGACTATTGCGCCGAGTTCAAGCGGCTGACCAGGCCGCAGCCGAAGGCTTGAGCGCGCCGACCGGCCAGGCTAGTCACCGAACCAGAACAACAGCCAGGCGCTGACAGAGCCGAGCGCCACGGTGACGAGAAGAGCCTGACGACCCACAACAAGCGGCTGGTTCATCCAGCGTTCGATTTTTTCTGACATCTTCATCTCCAGCCCCGTGGTGAGGGCTGAAGAATGAAGCTCCTGCTGGTTTCTGTCAAAGCGGTAAAAATGCTTCGTCGACCATCAGTTCAAAACGAAAGTCGCACGGCTTCCCCCCGCGCAACGGCCGCCGTCCCGCTCAGGCGTGCTTTCTGATCGAATCCGCCAGCGTGTTCACCAACGTGTCGATGTGCGACTTCTCCACGATGTACGGCGGCGCGATCACCAGCACGTCGCCCGCGGGCCGCACCAGCGCGCCCTTGTGGAAGCAGTCCAGGAAGACGTCGTAGGCGCGCTTGCCCGGCGTGCCCGCGATGGGCGCGAGCTCCACCGCTGCGGCGAGGCCCAGGCTGCGGATGCCGACCACGTTCGGCAGGCCCTTGAAAGCACTGTGGAAGGCATCGCCCAGCACCTTGCCCATTTCGCCGGCGCGCGCAAACAGGTTCTCCTGCTTGAAGAGATCGAGCGTGGCGATGGCCGCGGCGCAGGCCACCGGGTGGCCCGAGTAGGTGTAGCCGTGGAAGAACTCGACCACGTGCTCGGGCGCGTCGGTCTTCATCATCGCGTCGTAGAGCTTGTCGCGGCAGATCACGCCGCCGAGCGGAATCACGCCGTTGGTCACGCACTTGGCGAAGTTCAGCATGTCGGGCACCACGCCGTAATAGTCGGACGCGAAGTTGGTGCCCATGCGGCCGAAGCCGGTGATGACCTCGTCGAAGATCAGCAGGATGCCATGCTTGTCGCAGATCTCGCGCAGGCGCTTCAGGTAGCCCTTGGGCGGCAGGTACCAGCCCGCCGAGCCGGCCACCGGCTCGACGATGATCGCTGCGATGTTGCTCGGGTCATGCAGTGGCAGGATGCGCGTCTCGAGTTCGACCAGCGGGTCTTCGGCCCACACCGGCTCCTCGTTGCGGATGTAGGCATGGTTCACCGGATCGTGGATGAAGCGCATGTGGTCCACGCGCGGCAGGAAGGCCGAGCCGAACACCTTGCGATTACCGGGAATGCCGCCCACGGACATGCCACCGAAGCCCACGCCGTGGTAGCCCTTCTCGCGGCCGATGAACACGTTGCGGTGACCTTCGCCGCGCGCGCGGTGATAGGCAAGCGCGACCTTCATCGAGGTGTCGGCGGCTTCCGAGCCCGAGTTGCAGAACAGCACCTTGTTGAGATCGCCGGGCGCAAGCGAGGCGATCATCTCGGCCGCCTTGAAGGCGCGGTCGTTGCTGACCTGGAAGGCGGTGGCGTAGTCGAGCGTGTCGAGCTGCTTCTTGATCGCCTCGTTGATGGGCTTGCGGTTGTGGCCCGCGCCCACGCACCACAGCGAGGAGATGCCGTCGATCACCTTCTTGCCGTCGTGCGTGGTGAACTCCATGCCGTCGGCCGCCACGAAGACACGCGGGTCTTTCCTGAAATGGCGGTTGGGGGTGAAGGGCAACCATTGGTTGTCCATGTTGAAGTCCTGCTGGGCCATGTCTCGCTCCTGCGGTTATGTGGTCGAGGAAAATCGCGATTCTGGCACCCCTGCGACAATCACGCCCCTGATGACGACCACTACGCCCACCTCGCCCGCCTACATCCTGAACCTCTCCTGCCCCGACCGTACGGGCATCGTGCACGCCGTGTCGGGCTTCCTGCTCGAACGGGGCGCCAACATCGAAGAGGCCGCCCAGTACAACGACCACGACACGGGCCTGTTCTTCATGCGAGTGCGCTTCGCCTGCGGCGAGCACAGCGAAGCCACGCTGCGCGAGGAACTGAAGACCTTCGCCGCCGGCTTCGGCATGACGCTACAGCTGCATGCCGCCGCCGAGCCCATGAAGACCGTGATCCTGGTCAGCAAGGAAGGCCACTGCCTCAACGACCTGCTGTTCCGCTGGAAGAGCGGCCTGCTGGCCATCGACGTGCGCGCCATCATCTCGAACCACCGCGACTTCTACCAGCTGGCCGCCAGCTACAACGTGCCGTTCCACCATATCCCGGTGACGGCCGCGACCAAGGCGCAGGCCGAGGCGAAGCAGCTGGAGATCATCGAGGCCGAGGGCGCCGAGCTCGTGGTGCTCGCGCGCTACATGCAGATCCTGAGCAACGACCTGTGCCGCAGCCTGGCCGGCCGCGCGATCAACATCCACCACTCGTTCCTGCCGAGCTTCAAGGGCGCCAAGCCCTATTACCAGGCGCACGACCGCGGCGTGAAGCTGATCGGCGCCACCGCCCACTACGTGACGGCCGACCTCGACGAAGGCCCGATCATCGAGCAGGACGTGACGCGCGCCGACCACACCGACACGGTCGAAGACCTCACGGCCCGCGGCCGCGACACCGAGAGCCAGGTGCTGGCGCGGGCAGTGAAGTGGCATAGCGAGCACCGCGTGCTGCTCAACGGCCACCGCACCGTGGTCTTCCGCTGAAGGAAGCCCGCCGGGAGGCGGGGTGTAGCATCTCGC
Source organism: Variovorax sp. Root411 (assembly GCF_001425205.1). GTDB lineage: Bacteria > Pseudomonadota > Gammaproteobacteria > Burkholderiales > Burkholderiaceae_C > Variovorax. The sequence continues at coordinate 70,750 of NZ_LMDW01000006.1, read as the reverse complement.
GCCACAAGAAAGAGGAGAAGGTGCGATGCGACGTTGGATCGGTGGGGTGTTGCTGGCCGTGCTTGCGGCCGGCCTGTTTGGGTGTTCGGCCAGCGGGCCCCGGTTCTCGGAGATGGCGGGCAGCATGCCGTCGCTGGGTGAGAACGAGGGGCGGATCTACTTCTATCGAAATTCCATCGTTGGCATGGCGGTCCAGCCCGATGTCTCGGTCAACGGCCAGGTGGTGGGCACGTCCCGGCCCAGCAGCTTCTTCTACATCGACCGCCCGGCCGGCACCTACCGGGCCAGCGCCAGGACCGAGGCCGAAGGCACGATCGACGTCGTGCTGCGGCCGAAGCAGACCGCCTATGTCTCGATGAGCATCAGCATGGGCCTCCTCGTCGGGCATCCGAATTTCGAACGCGTTTCCGAGGCCGAAGGCCGGAAGGAACTGCAGTCGCTGGCCTTTGACGATGTCTTTGCCTCGGTCCGGACGGTCAAGGCTTCCGCTGATGCGCCCCCCGCAGGCGCAGCAGCAGTCTCCACAGCCCCTGCGGTGGTGAGTAAGCCCGTGGCCCCCGCAGCGGCGGTGGCCACCACGCCTCTCGTGCCCGCCCAGCCTCCAACGGCGACAGCAGCAGCGGCACCAACGCCTTCCGCCCGTGCCACGGCATCGGCAGCGCCCGAAGCCACTCCTTTTGCCAAGACTTCCCTGAACGATCTGCGCTTGCTCCTGCAGGCCAACCGTTGAGACGCGCGCGATGAAATACCTGTCTTCCCCGGTGCTTGCAGCGCTCGCCATCGCTTTGCCCGTCCTGACGGCATCCGCGCAGGATTCGCGCAACACCACCGCGCTCGCACCCGACGCGCTCTTTGCCCGCGTCTCGCCCAGCGTCTGGGTCGTGCAGTCCGGCGACGCCCAAGGCAAGGTGCTCGCTACCGGCAGCGCGGTCGCCACCGGCGCGGGCACCGCCGTCACCAGCTGCCAGCTGCTCGCGAAGGCCAGCACGGTGACACTGAAGCGCGACAACGTGAGCTACGGCGCTACGCTGGCGCTGCCGGACGTGGAGCGCGATCTGTGCCAGCTGCGCATCCCGAATCTGCCTTCGCCCATCGCCGAGGTGGCTCCGGCGAATGCGCTCCAGGTCGGCATGCCGCTCTACGTGATCGGCGCGCCGCGCGGCAGGGAGCTCACGCTCGGCACCGGCATGCTGGGCGGCATCCGCCGCGGCAGCTCGGGCGAACTTGAGGCCTTGCAACTCGCCGCCGTGCTCGAAGCAGGCCTCGGCGGTGCCGGTGTGTTCGACGCACAAGGCCGGCTCGTGGGCGTGGTGCCGCCTTCGACGGCCGGTGCCGGGACGGCGAACCTGGCCATGCCGGCCTCCTGGATCGCGCAACTGCCGGAGCGTGGCAGACAGGCGATCGAACGGCTGGCGTCCCTGCCGGCAACGGCAACGACGGTGGCGAGCAGCGCCACAGCCAGCACCGCCGCCCCGACCGGATTTCCGGCAGGGCGCCCGAACATCGTCGAGTACCAGTTGCACGACCGCCTCACCAACACCTATCGCAACGTGGTCTACAGGGCAGACCCGGCGACGGACGATCGCATCAGCTTCAACAACGGCGGCTGGATCGAGAAACCGGGCGGCGAGGTACTGAGTGTCGCCACAGCTATCGCGGGCGAGTTCGACGCAGCCATGCCGCCGGGGGGCTGGGTCAAGGAAAACCTCAAGGAACAGGGGGCATGGCGGGCGCGCTACAGCTCCGCACCCGGTGGCACGCGCATCAACATGGACCTGAGCGCGTCAGTGATGGAAGACACCACGCTGACCGTCGCCGGCAAGGAACTCAAGGTCGTGCACATCGAATACAGGGGATACACGGAACGGTTCGCGAATGCGGGTGCCGTGGGCGGGAACCAGTACGGCCGCTACCGTGCGGACGTGTGGTTCTCGCAGGAACTGGGCCGCGTGGTCCGCTTCGAGGTGCAGACGCGCGGAGGCCAGAGCGGCGGGGCGTTCCAAGTCCGCGAAGCCCTCGAACTGGTCAGCATCCGCTAGCAGAAACGGACTGCCGAGCAGGGGCTGCCGCCCGGTGCAGCCCCGAAACCCGTCAGTTGCGATTCGGGTCGTCCGGCCGGCGGTCGCGGCGGTTCGGCACACCGTCGCCGTCGCGGTCCCAACCGCCCCTGTTGTATTGCCAGCGGTCGCCGTCCTGGCGCCATTCCGGCGCACGGTAGGCATAGCCCGGACGCGCGCGCACCCAGTAGCCGCGGACCCACATGTGGCGGCCACCGCGCCATTCATAGTGCCCCGGCGCCCACACATAGCCGCGGCGCGGCGGCGGCACGCGTTCGGAGCGCGGCGGGGGGGGCGCCACCTGAATGGTGACGGGCTGCGCCTGCGCGGCCGTGGGAACAGCCAACGTGCCCACCGACAGAAGCGAAGCAGCGCCGATGGAAAGAGCCAATGCGATCTTTTTCATGAAGTACCCCTCATGAGTTGTAGGAGCCTTCATGCTGCCCAGCCCGTGTGAAGCGCCTGTAAGCGGTGCGCGAAATCTTGTGTAGAGCTGTGACCCGCCTTTCGCTGCTCCTACGGCCCTTGCGAGCGCTCACTCCTGCAATTCGTGCAGGTCGATGGCCGCAGCCATCGCGGCATGGCCGGCCTTGTTGGGATGCAGGTGGTCGCCCGAGTCGAACAGCGGATTCAATGCCTGCGGGTCCGCGGGGTCGCGCAGAGCGGCATCGAAATCGACCACGCCATCGATGTCCTGCCGGCCGCGAATCCAGCGGTTGACGGCTTCGCGCATGGCATCGTTGGACTCGTTCCAGTAAGGCGTGTTCCTGAATGGCGGCACCGTGCCGAGCAGCACTTTCACGCCCTTGGCCCGAGCCTGCTTGACAAGTTGCTCCAGTCCGTCGGTGATGCGCTCGGCGGTCGGCATGTCGCGGGCCTTGATCTCGGCGCCGGGCACGTTGGCGAACAGAATGCGGCCGATATCGTTGGTGCCGAGCAGGACGATCGCGTGTGTCACGCTGCTCTGCCGCAAGGCGTCGCGCTCGAAACGCGAGAGGCCGCTGGGCCCGAGGCCGTCGGCCAGCAGGCGGTTGCCGCCGATGCCGGCATTGAGCACCGCCACGTCGTTTCCGGCGCTCTGCGTATCGCGCAGGCGCGTGGCCAGCATGTCGGGATAAGCCCCGAATTTGGCCTCCGCAGTGCCCGAGGTGATGGAGTCGCCGAACGCCACGACGGTGCGTACGGACTTCGTGGTGAGCACGTCGAGCCCGGTCACGATCTGGTTCAGCACCAGCGGCGTGGGGCTCTTCAGCTTGGGCGCCATCACGGCATTGCCGGCTGTCACCCATGTCGTTCCCGGCTCCAGCATGGAGACCGTGGAAAACGGTGTTGCGCGGTCGAAGAAGGCACTCACGACCACGGTTTGCCCCGCCTGCACCGGCAGGTCGATGCCGTCGCTCCAGGCGTCCGCGCCGGGAGCGATCGTGAGGCTGGTGCGGCCGCCGAAACGCAGCACGCGCAGCGTGGCCGGCGAGAACGCATCGGCGCCTGTGCCGCGTGCCGCACTCGCGGCGGCAATGCGCAGCGGCGTCTTGCCGAAGCGATTCGAGAAGCGGATGCGGATGCGCTGGCCGTCCAGCGACAGTTCGACCTGCTGGCGCAGCGTCTGCCCGCGCAGGTCATTGCCGGCGGGCGATGAATAGCCCGCGCCGCCCGGGCTTGCGGCCAGCTCGCCGAACTCGACCGGCGCCACGGCCCAGCTCGCCACCCAGTGCGCCTCGGCGGGCTGGCGGGGATGGTTGCCGGGAGTGACGGCCTGCACGCCCACGGCCAGCACTGCGAGGCAGAGGGCGGCCACCCAATGCGCCGTGGCCACGTCGCGGAGGCGGGCTGCCCAACGAAAAACCAGTTTCATTCGCGCAAAGCGGCCCAGTGTACGGAGCCATGATCTCCCGCGCGTGACGAGGTCTAAAGCCAGGTTACCAAGTGTCTACATAGGCAGCGGCCGCGCCAGGCGCCTTCGTCGCGGAGGACAGTCCACGCACCAGCCAGCTGCGCGTTTCGGCCGGATCGATCACCGCATCGATCTCCAGCGTCTGCGCCATGTGGAGCGCTTCGCCGTTCGCGTACTGCTGTGCCACGAGCTTCTTGAACAGCGCATCGCGCTCTGCGCCTTCGGTTGCCGCGGCCAGCTCCTTGCGGAAGCCCAGCCGCACTGCGCCTTCCAGCCCCATCGCGCCGAATTCACCGGTCGGCCAGGCCACAGTGAAAACGGGTGCGTCGAAGCCCCCCGCCGTCATCGCCTGCGCGCCCAAACCGTAGCCCTTGCGCAGCACCACGGCAAAGAAAGGCACGCGCAGGTGCGAGGCCACCATGAACATGCGGCACACGTGCCGCACCTGCGCCTGCGCCTCGATTTCGGGCCCGACCATGAAGCCGGGCGTGTCGCACAACGAAACAATTGGAAGGCCATGCGCATTGCACAGCTGCATGAAGCGCGCGGACTTGTCGGCCGCCTCCACGTCGATCGCACCGCCGAGGTGGTGTGGGTTGCTGGCCATCAGGCCGACCGGCCTGCCCTCGATGCGCGCGAGCGCCGTGACGATGCCCGCGCCGAAACCCGCGCGCAGTTCGAGCAGCGAGCCGGTGTCGGCCACGCCGCGCATCGCCGCACGCACGTCGTACACGCGCAGCCGGTTCTCGGGCACCACGTGACGCAGCGTGCGCGGGTCGGCGCATTGCCAACCGGTGGTCGCACCCTGGAAGTACGAGAGGTACTGCTTCGCCGCAACCACCGCGGCGGCTTCGTCTTCCACGAGGACGTCGATCACGCCATTGCGCGACTGCACGCTGCTCGGCCCGATCTGCTCCGGCGCGAACGTGCCGAGCCCGCCACCCTCGATCATCGCGGGGCCGCTCATGCCGATGTTGCTGCCCTTGGTGGCGATGATCACGTCGGCGCAACCCAGCAGCGCCGCGTTGCCCGCGAAGCAGCGGCCGTGCACGATGCCGACCACGGGCACCTTGCCCGACAGCGCCGCGAACTGGCTGAAGGTGTGGTTGTTCAGGCCCGCGACGATCGGCATGTCCGTATCGCCGGGACGACCACCACCGCCCTCGGCGAACAGCACCACGGGCAGCTTCAGTTGATGCGCCACGGCGAGCAGCCGGTCGGTCTTGTGGTGGTTGCGCATGCCCTGCGTGCCGGCCAGCACGGTGTAGTCGTAGGCCAGCACGGCGCAGCGCGACGCCTCGGGGCCGAACTGCTTCGCGTTGATGCTGCCCAGGCCCGTGACCATGCCGTCGGCAGGCGTGTTGGCGATCAGGTCTTCGAGCGTGCGGCGGCGCGTCTGCGCGGCGATGGCGAGCGCGCCGTACTCGATGAAGTTGCCGGGGTCGGCAGCGGTGTCGCACAGGTCGGCGATGTTCTCGCGCGCGGTGCGGCCGCCCTGCGCGTGGCGCTTGTCGATGGCCGCCTTGCGGTTGATGTCGAGCGTGGGCGCGTGGCGATCGATGACCTTGCGCAGGTCGGGGCGGATCGCGTCGAGGTCGTGCTCGGCGCGCGCCTCGGCCTCGACGGCTTGCGCATCGACGGCTTCGAGCTGCACCAGCGACTGGCCTTCGACGAGGTAGTCGCCGGGCGCGGCCAGCAGCGCGACCACGCGGCCGGCCACGGGCGCGTGCAGCAGATGCTCCATCTTCATGGCCTCGAGCACGCCGAGTTGTGCGCCGGCGGGCAGCACGTCGCCGATGTCCACTTCGAACTGCACGAGGCGCGCCGGCATCGACGCCTTGACGGTCAGTTCGTCCGAGCCGTCGTCTTCGACGGCGGGTTGCGCAGCCGGCGCGGCCGCCGTCTTCTTCGCATGCTTTTCAAACGAAGCCGCGGCAGCCAGCAGATCGCCCAGATGCGTCTCCACGAAGCGCGTGTGCACCGCCTGCGTCGCGAACTCGGGCCGCGCCGCGATGGCGCGCAGCAGCGACAGGTTCGTGGCGATGCCGTCGATGTGGCATTCGTCCAGCGCGCGCAGCGAACGGCGCAATGCATCTGCGAAACGCGGCGACGGCGAATGCACGATGAGCTTGGCCAGCAGCGTGTCGTAGTGCGGCGAGGGCGCAAGTCCCGCATAGCCGTGCGTGTCGACGCGCACGCCCGGCCCCGCCGGCAGGTCGAAGCGCGCGAGCGTGCCGCCCGAGGGCCGCGCGTTGCCTTGCGCATCGAGCGTCTCGGCGTTGATACGCCACTGCACCGCAAAGCCGCGCTGCGGCGCCGTGCGATCGGCGTCCACACCCAGTTCATCCAAGGGCTGGCCCGCTGCGACAGCGATCTGCAGTTGCACCAGATCGAGACCCGTCACCGCTTCCGTCACCGTGTGCTCGACCTGCAGGCGCGGGTTCGCCTCGATGAAGACGAAGGGCAGCGTCGACGATCCGGCATCCACCAGGAATTCAAACGTGCCCAGCCCGCGATAACCCACCGCCTTCGCCATGCGCAGCGCAGCCTGCGTGACCCGCGCGCGCAGGGCCTCGGGCAGCGACGGGCTCGGCGCGATTTCCACCAGCTTCTGGAAGCGCCGCTGCAGCGTGCATTCGCGCTCGCCGAGGCTGGCCACGGACTGCCCGTCGCCCAGCACCTGCACCTCGATGTGCCGCGCGTTGCGCATCAGCCGTTCGACGTACACGCCCTCGATGCCGAAGGCCGCCCTGGCTTCGGACATGCAGCGCGCATGCGCCTCGGGCAGTTCCTGCGCATTCAGCACCGCGCGCATGCCGCGCCCGCCGCCGCCGCCGATGGCCTTGACCATCACGCCCGCGCCCTGCGCATGCTGCTCGGCGAAGAAGGCCTGCGCCTGCGCGAGCGTCACCGCACCGGCGCTGCCGGGCATCACCGGCACATCGCATTGCGTGGCCAGGGCGCGTGCGCGTGCCTTGTCGCCGAACAGGCCCAGCTGCTCGGGCGTCGGGCCGATGAAGACGAGGCCTGCCTCGGCACAGGCCTGCGCGAAATCGGCGCGCTCACTGAGAAAGCCGTAGCCGGGATGCACCGCATCGCATCCTTGCGCCTTTGCAACGGCAATCAGCGCGGCCACGTCGAGGTACGCCGAAGGCCCGGTCGCGTCGAGTGCGACGGCGGTGTCGGCCAACTGCGCGTGCAGCGCCGAGGCGTCGTCGCGCGCATGCACCGCCACGCTGGCGATGCCCAGGTCGTGCAGGGCGCGCACCAGCCGCACGGCGATTTCGCCGCGGTTGGCAATCAGGACTTTGGAGAACAAGCGTTACCTCTCAGCTTTGGTCTTTGAGCAGGCGGCGCAGCACCTTGCCCGCGCCGGTGGTCGGCAATGCACCGATGAAGCTCACGGCGCGCGGCGCCTTGTAGCTCGCCATGTTGTCTCGCGCCCAGGCAATCAGCGCATCGGCCTCGAGCGCGGCGCCGGGCTTGCGCACGATGAAGGCCTTCACGACCTCGCCCTTCTCGGCATCGGGCTGCGCGATGACGGCCGCCTGCGCGACCGCCGGGTGCTTGATGAGGATGGTCTCGACCTCTTCGGGGAACACGCTGTAGCCCGAGACCTTGATCATTTCCTTGAAGCGGCCGATGAAGGTGAGGTAGCCATCGGCGTCGAGCTTGCCCATGTCGCCCGTGTGCACCCAGCCGTTGCGCAGCGTGGCAGCCGTGGCCTCGGGCTTGTTCCAATAGCCCTTGAAGACGCCGGGGCTGGTCAGCACGATCTCGCCGACCTCGCCCGTGGGCACTTCGGCCTGCGTGTCGACGTCGATGATGCGGATGGCCACGCCCGGCACCGCGATGCCCTGCGTGCCCCAGCGCGGCGCATGGTGGGGCGTGTAGGTGTCGCAGGTGTGCGTTTCGCTCAGACCGTAGGCCGCCTCGAACGAGGTGCAGTCGGGTGCGTGCGAGCGCCACTGCCGTGCCAGCGGTTCGGTAAAGGTGATGCCGAAGCTCGTCACCGGGTTCATCTTCAGGCTGCCCAGGTCGAAGCTCGCGATGTCGGGCACTTGCATGCAGGCCACGTTCATCGGCGCGATGCTGTACCACCAGCTCACCTTGTACGCAGCAATGGCCTGCAGCGCTGCGCGCGGATCGAAGCGGTGCATCAGCACCGAGGTCGCGCCGCTCAGCACCGGCACGTTGACGCCCATCAGCATGCCCGCGATGTGATACAGCGGCGCGATGGACAGCAGCACGTCATCGGGCCCCAAGCCATTGCAGTCGGCCGCGGCGCGCGTCTTGAAGAGCGCGTTGCCGTAGCTCAGCATCGCGCCCTTCGGCAGGCCGGTGGTGCCCGAGGTGTAGGTCATGAGCGCAACGTCGTCCATGTCGATCGCGACGGCCTGCGGCTTCGCGCCGGTCTTCATCACGGAGAGGAAGTCTTCGCAGCCTTCGGGCACGGTGCGTTCGGCCTTGCGCTCCGCGGCGAGTTCGAGCGGAAGGTCAAGCGCGGGATCGGCGGGCAGCAGGTCGGCGTAGTGCACCACGAACACATGTTCGAGCGCGCTCTGCGGCTGCACCTTGCGCACCACCGGCAACAGCGGCGCAGCCGCGACGATCACGCGCGCCTTCAGGTCGTTGACCTGGTAGGCCAGCTCGTGCTCCTTGTTGAGCGGCCCGCTCGGGCAGACGATGGCGCCGATCTTCTGGATGCCGAAGTGCGCGACGAGGTACTGCGGGCAGTTGTTGAGGAAGAGCACCACGGGCTCGCCCTTCTTCACACCGAGCGCCTGCAGCCGCGCAGCGAATGCGTCGCTCGCGCGGTCGAGCTCGGACCAGCTCACTGCATGGCCGTACCAGAGGCAGGCGGTGCTGCCGCCGCGCTCGCGTGCGTGGGCGCGCAAGTACTCGTGCAGGGGCTGCAGCGGGCGGTCGGGCAATGTCTCCATGGCGTCACTTCCTCAGGGTTATCGATAGCCGCAGGCACCGGGCTGGCGCTTGCCAATGGTGCATGGTGCACGAACAATCCTACCCATGGGTATAACTTCCGCGACACGGCACAAACCCTCTGGAAGCCAGAGCGACGCGGCTGCACAGCCGCACCTGCCGCAAGGCACGGGCCGCCAGCGCGCGGCCACGCAGGGCACCGACCTGCAGCGCGAGCGCATCCTGCAGGCGGCTGCGCAGCTGTTCGCGGCGCAGGGCTATGCCAACACGACCATGGCGCAGATCGTGCGCGCACTGGGCGTGACCAAGCCCTTCGTGTACTACTACTTCCGCGACAAGCAGGAGATCTTCGAAACATTGTCGTGGCGCCCCGCAGTCGATTGCTTCACCGCGCTCGACTTCGCGGCCACCGATCCGCGGCGCGCGAGCCAGAAGGTGCTCGAAGGCATCGAGCGGCTGATTCGCGCGACCATCACGCACCACCCCGTCGCCTTCTTTCCTTACCGCGAGCCGCAGGTGTACCGGCCCGAGTACATCGCGGCGCAGAAGAAGCTCGCCCACCACTTCTACGACCTGCTGTGCCCGCTACTCGAAGAAGCGCGGCGCGACGGCGACCTGGACTTCGCCGAGACCAAGCTCACCGCGCTCGCGGCCTGCAGCCTGCCGGGCTTTCTCTACAGCTGGTACCGCCCGAACGGGCGCCTCTCGCCCGACGAGGTGGTGGCCGAGCTCACGAAGCTGGCCAGCCGCGTGATCGGGCTGCAAGCGAAGAACTGACCGACAACCATCCCCGGAGACAAACCATGAAGTTCAGCCATGCGCCATTGGCGCGGATCGCCCTTGCCTGTCTGCTGGTCACCGCCGGCGCCGCTCACGCGCAGCAGACCTACAAGGTCGCCTACATCGATCCGCTCTCGGGTCCTTTTGCCAACGTCGGCGAGCTGATGCTGATGCACACGCAGTACGCCATCGAGGACATCAACGCCAGGGGCGGCGTGCTCGGCGGCACCAAGCTGCAGCTGCTGCAGTTCGACAGCAAGCTCTCGGCGCAGGAAAGCCAGAGCGCGCTGCAGGCGGCCATCGACCAGGGCGCGAAGGCCATCGTGACGGGCGGCTCGGGCTCGTCGGTGGTCACGGCGCTGGTGCAGTCGGTGGCGCGCTGGAACCAGCGCAATCCGGGCAAGGAGCTGATCGTGCTGAACCACTCCTCGATCGACCCCGAGATGACGGGCAAGGGCTGCAGTTTCTGGCACTTCCAGACCGAGGCCAACACGGCGATGAAGATGAAGGCGCTGGCCAATTACATCAAGAAGACGCCCGACGTGAAGAAGGTCTACCTGCTCAACCAGGACTACGCGCACGGCAAGCAGTGGGCCAGCTACGGCCGGCAGCTGGTGGGCCTGGCGCGGCCCGACATCCAGTTCGTGGGCGAGGCGCTGCACCCCATCGGCCGCGTGAAGGACTTCGCGCCCTACATCGCGAACGTGAAGCAGAGCGGCGCCGATTCGGTCATCACCGGCAACTGGGGCCAGGACATGACGCTGCTGCTGAAGGCCGCGGGCGACGCGGGCTACAACCTGCGCTACTTCAACCACAGCGCAGGGTCGGTGCCGGGCACGGTCACGGCGGTGTCGCAGGCGAAGCTGGGGCAGCTGACCTGGGTGGCCGAATGGCACCCGGGCGAAGTCGACACGCCGAAGGTCGACGCACTGGCCAAAGCCTACAAGGCCAAGACCGGCAAGGACTTCCTCGCGCCGCGCATCGACATGACGCCGCGCCTGCTGGCTGCCGCCATCGACAAGGCCGGTTCGACCGACACCGTCAAGGTGGCTCGTGCGCTCGAAGACCTGAACTTCGAGTCGGTGGTTGGTCCGGTGCGCATGCGCGCCGAAGACCACCAGTTGTTGTTGCCGCAGGTGGTCAACACCATCGTGCCAGTGGACGGCAAGACGGTGAAGACGGGCTGGGAAGGCACCAGCTACGGCTTTCGCACCGACGCGGTCTATACCGGGAACGAGCTGGCGCAGGGGACGGAGTGCAAGATGGTTTTCGCTCCTCCTTTATTTCGCTGCGGGGAGCACCCGATGCCCTGTGCACGAGGGCGCGCTGCTGGTGTATCGCTGATCAACCACTGCTCTGAACGATCACGCCGATGCGGGGGCCTTTTTCGCGAAATAAAGGAGGAGCGAAGCGGGGGACATTCGCGAAAAAGGTCACCGCGTCCGCGTGAGCGCGCCCCGAATGAACCCCGAAGCTAAGGGAAACCCCGTCCTGCCCGCCCCTCATGCCGTCGGGATACTCCGGCTTCCATACCCCGGTATCCGAAGCGGGTCCACTCCAAAGGCACAACAAGACCATGGCAGGCAAAAACTCGCTCCACCCGATCCCGCATCCGGCGAAGAAACCTTTCGTCGGCAACCTGCTGTCGATCGGCTCCGACTCCCCCGTGCTCGACATGTGGAAGATCGCGCAGGACCTCGGCGGCATCTACTGGCTGGACATGCCGGGCATGCCGGTGATCGTGGTCTCGTCGCCCGCGCTGGTGGACGAACTCTGCGAGGAAGCGCGCTTCGACAAGAGCACGCGCGGCGCGCTGCGCCGGCTGCGTGCCGCGTCGCACGGACTGTTCACTTCGGACACGCACGAGGAGACCTGGTCGAAGCCGCACAACATCCTGCTGGCCAACTTCAGCCAGCGCGCGATGCAGGCCTACCACCCGATGATGCTGGACATCGCGGGGCAGTTGGTCACCAAGTGGGAGCGGCTGAACTTCGATGAAGAGGTGGATGTGGTGCGCGACATGACCGCGCTCACGCTCGACACCATCGGCCTGTGCGGCTTCGGCTACCGCTTCAATTCGTTCTACCGCGAGGGCTTCCATCCTTTCGTCGATGCGATGGTGCGCACGCTGGAGACGGTGCAGAACCGCCGCGGCCTGCCGCTGGAAGAGCTGATGCTGAAGAAGGAGCTCGCGCAGCAGCGCAAGGACATCCGCTTCATGCACAAGATGGTGGAAGACATCATCGAGGAGCGGCGCGCGAGCGGCGCCGACATCGCCACCAAGCCCGACCTGTTGAGCTACATGATCGCGGGCGTGGACAAGAAGAGCGGCGAGCAGCTCACCGACAAGATGATCCGCGACGAGTGCATCGAATTCCTCATCGCGGGGCACGAAACCACCAGCGGCCTGCTCTCGTTCGCCATCTACTTCCTGCTGAACAACCCCGAGGCCATGGCCAAGGCGCAGGCTGAGGTGGACAACGTGTTCGGCCCCGACACCACGCAGAAGCCGACCTACGCGCAGGTCAACCGGCTGCAGTACGTGATGCAGGTGCTGAAGGAGTCGCTGCGCCTGTACCCGACCGCGCCCGCGATCTCGATGCGCGCCAAGGAAGACACGAAGATCGGCGGGCTGTACACGATCAAGAAGAACAACATGGTCATCATGCATGCGCTCGCGCTGCATCGCGACAAGGGCATCTGGGGCGAGGATGCCGACCAGTTCAACCCCGACCACTTCAGCCGCGAGGCCGAGCGCGAGCGGCCGGTGAACGCTTTCAAGCCCTTCGGCAACGGGCAGCGCGCCTGCATCGGGCGGCAGTTCGCCCTGCAGGAGGCGGTGCTCACGCTGGGCATGATCCTGCAGCGCTTCAACCTCGTCGATCACACGGGCTACAAGCTGAAGATCAAGGAAGCATTGACGATCAAGCCCGAGAATTTCAAGATCAAGGCGCTGCTGCGCGACCCGGCCACGCGCCCGCGCGGCAACATGAGCGACGCGGCCGCCGCGCCCGTGCAGCCCACGCAGCCTGCACAGCGCAAGCCGCAGGCGGCGCGCCACGGCACCTCGCTGCTGGTGCTGCAGGGCTCCAACCTCGGCACGGCCGAAGACCTCGCGCGGCAGCTGGCCGAGGCCGGCGAGATGCGCGGCTTCTCCACGCAGCTGGCCTCGCTCGACGACTATGCCGAGCGGCTGCCGGCCAACGGCGCGGTCGCCATCGTCTGCGCCTCGTACAACGGCGTGGCACCCGACAACGCGGCCGAGTTCCATCGCTGGCTCGACAAGGCCGACGACTCGCTCAACGGCGTGCGCTTCAGCGTGTTCGGCTGCGGCAACACCGACTGGGCTGCCACCTACCAGGCCGTGCCGCGCCGCATCGACGAACGGCTCGAAGCGCTCGGCGCCACGCGCGTGCATCCGCGCGGCGAAGGCGATGCGCGCGAAGACATGGACGGCGCCTTCCAGGACTGGAGCGATGCGCTGTGGCCCGAGCTGGTGAAGGCCTTCGGCATCAAGACCGGCGCCGACACGCCCGCGCAGAGCGAGCCGCTCTACACGCTCGAGGAGCTGCCGCCGCCGCAGAAGAACGCGATCGTCGACGCGCTGGGCGCGGTGGCGCTGCGGGTGATCGAGAACCGCGAGCTGCAGAACGGCGGCAACGGGGAAGCGGGCCGCTCCACGCGCCACGTCGAGCTGATGCTGCCCGAGGGCGTGGCCTACCGCGCCGGCGATCACCTGAGCGTGGTGCCGCGCAATGGCCCGGCCCAGGTCGAACGCACGATGGCGCGCTTCGGCTTCGACCGCACGGCCCACGTGCGCCTGCATGCGGGCGCGGGCCGCAAGGCGGCGCTGCCGGTGGAGCAGGTGATCGCGGTCGACCGGTTGCTGGGTGACTACGTCGAGCTGCAGGACGTGGCCACGCGCAAGCAGATCGCCACGCTCGCGGCGTACACCGAGTGCCCTTTCACCAAACCCAAGCTCGCGGCGCTGTCGGGCAGCGACGAGGCTTCGCAGGCAACGTACAAGGCCGAGGTGTTGCACAAGCGCAAGTCGTTGCTCGACCTGCTGGAAGAACATCGCGCCTGCCAGGTGCCGTTCGCGGTGTTCCTCGAAATGCTGTCGCCACTGTCGCCGCGCTACTACTCGATCTCTTCCTCCCCGACGATGACGCCGGGCAAGTGCAGCGTGACGGTGGGCGTGGTGAGCGGCCCGGCCAAGTCGGGCACCGGCACCTTCGAGGGCGTGTGCTCCAACTTCCTGGCGCGTGCCGAAGCCGGCGACACGGTCCACGGCGTGGTGCGCGAGACCACGGCCGAGGGCTTCCGGCTGCCGGAGGATGCAAGCCGGCCGCTCATCATGGTCGGACCGGGCACCGGCCTCGCGCCGTTCCGCGGCTTCCTGCAGGAGCGCGCAGCACAGATCGAAGGAGGTAATCCGCTCGGCGAGGCGCTGCTGTTCTTCGGCTGCCGCCATCCCGAGCAGGACTTTATCTACGCCGACGAACTCCAGGCCTGGGCGCACCGCGGCGTGATGAAGCTGCACACCGCGTTCTCTCGCGCGGGCGAGCGCAAGGTCTACGTGCAGGACCTGATCCGCGAGCAGGCCGCCGATGTGTGGAAGCTGCTGGAAGCGGGCGCGGTGGTGTACGTGTGCGGCGATGGCTCGCGCATGGAGCCCGACGTGCGGCGCACGCTGAGCGACCTCGCGCGCGAACACGGGCACGACAGCACGGCGTGGATGGACAAGATGATCGCCGACCAGCGCTACGTGCTGGACGTGTGGGCCGGAAGCTGAGAAGCCCGCCGGGGCTCAGATATCGCGATCGGGATCCGGATAGACCAGCGGCCCGAGCAGCCCGCGGTTGAAGGGCTTCCACTCGCCCTCGGGCTGCGCCAGCCGGTCGGCCACCGCATAGAGCACCGCAGGGTGCGCGCCCAGTCCCAGGTGACTGGCGACGACTTCGATGTTCTCGGACTGCGGCCCGGTCTTCTCGATGCTGCAGCGCCATGCAACGACACCGTCGGTGCGGCTGAAGATCGAGGTGGTCGGCACTGGCGGCGTGGGCTGCACGAACTTCATGCGGCGCGGGTCGTGCGAACTCTGGCCGCTCACGCCTTCGTACACGCGCCATGCGTTGGTGGCGCGCGCGCTGCCGGAGAACGGACTGCCCAGCGTGATGACGTTGCGGATCATGGGCGCATAGGAAGACGCCAGCAGCCGCGCATACACGCCGCCCAAACTCCAGCCGATCACGCTGACCTTCTGGCCGCTGTTGTCGTGCAGGCTCTTCAGCAATTCGACCATGGCGTCTTCCACGCCTTCGCGCGGACCGAAGTTACGGCCCTGGCCCCAGCCGTGCGCGTCGTAGCCGCGGCTGCACAGGTAGCGGCGCAGCAGCAGCGTGGAACCGTCGCCCGCCACCAGGCCCGGCAGCACGAGCACCGGGTGTCCGTCGCCGCGCGGCGTGAGCTGCAGCAGCGGCCACATGGCGATGCCGGCGCCGGTTTCCCAGAGCGCGCGGGCTTCGGCCAGCAGCAGCAGGCGCGACGGCGGTGCGACGGGTTCCTTGGCGTAGGTGGCAGTGGTCATGAGATGGATGGCTCCTTTGTGGTTTTTATCTGCTTCAAGACGAACATGAGTGCGACGGAACCAATGACCCGTCGGACGACAGCGACATTTATCCGAGGTATTTACCCCTCAGGTAATCGAGGTAAGCCCTCGATTCGCTGGAAACATACGGAGAAACCAGCGTGAGCGTGTAGAAAGCCGCCAACCCGGGGTCGGCCTGCGCCAGCGCGTCGCGCCCCGGCACGAGCCGCTCGAACGACAGCCAGCAGGTGGTGGTGAAAACCATCTGCAGCGCCAGGATGCGGGCCTGTTCGGCGCTGGTCTCGATCACGCCCGAGGCCACCAGGCCTTCGCACAGCGTTTGCGCGGCCAGCAGGTTCTGCGCAGTGAGAGCCTGCGCGCGCTGGCCCAGCGCCGGGTACTCGCTGGCCAGGAAGGCCATGTCGCGGTAGATGAAGCGGTATTCATCGATGGCCTCGAAGCGCAGGTGCAGCGCGAGCCAGAGGTCGTCGATCGCGGCGATCGATGCCGACGAACCGTTCAGGGCCTCGAGCCGCTGCTCGAAGCGCCGGAACAGCCATTCGACGATCAGCTGCTTGGCCTTGAAGTGGTAGTGCAGGTTGCCCGGGCTGATGCCGATCTCGGCCGCGATCTTGTGGGTCGACACGGCCGCGAGGCCTTGCGCGTTGAACAGCGCGAGGCTGGCCTGCAGGATGCGGTCGCGTGTGGTGTTGGAACTGGCCACAACCGGCTTGTCGGGTTGTCGCTCAGCGTTTGGCGCGGCCACGGGGGGCGGCGGCACCGGTGCCTTCGAGTTGCGCCACGCGTGCGCGCAGTTGCGCGACCTCGTCGCGCAGGGCCTGCACTTCTTCTGCGCCGGGCATGCCCAGGCGCTGCATGGCGGTGGCGACGCGCTGGTCGAACACGTCCTCGAACTTGCGGATGCCGAAGCTGTCGAGCCCGGGGACCTTGCCCTGCCCGATGCCGAGCAGGCCTTCGATCACGTTGGCCTGACGCTTGGCGACGTCGTTGCGCACGTTGTCCAGCGCCTTCAGGCCGGCGCGCAGCAAGACTTCAGCCTTGCCGGGCTCCGCGGGCTTCTTCGTTGCCGCGGGCGCCTTCCTGGCAGCCGGTATCTTCTTCGCAGGCGCCGCCCTCTTCTTCAACTTTGCAGTTTCGTCAGGACGGGTCGCCATGCAGTGCTCCAGATGCCGGAAAAAAGGAAAAAGGGCGCTTTCACGCGCCCCGGGGTCAGGCCGCCTTGCGGGCAGCAGCGCGGCGAACCGGCTTCTTGGCGGCGGCGGCCTTGGCCTTCACCGTGCGAACCGGCTTGGCTTCTTCGGCGCCGCTCACGCGGGCTTCGATCTGCTTCGTGCCGGCGGCGATCTTGTCGGCGATCTGCACCGAGACGGTGGCGATCGGCTGGTTCAGCGCGCCCAGTGCGTTGATCACCGAGGTGGCGACCGGCGATTCGACGCGGGCCACGCGGCCGGCAACGGCTTCGATGCCGCTGGTGGTGCCGGCTGCAACGCGGTCCATCACGGACACGATGCGGCTGGTGTCGATGTCCAGGCGGTTGGCCAGGAAACCATTGATCTTTTCCTGCGCGCCGATCAGGTTGGCCTTGACCTGCTCGCTCACCAGCGGAATCTGGCGGCTGCCGAGGAACTCGCTGTAGCGCGAAGCGGCGCCGCCCAGCAGGCGATGCACGCCGGTGCGGTAGGCGCCGACCAGGGTCTTGCCGGCGTCGTTGTACTGGCCGACGACGTGAACGGCTGCCGAAGCGATGGTGGTTTGCGTGGACATGGTGGTGATTTCCTTGAAGTTGATGGGCTCGCGAAGGAAACGGATGTGTCTGTCGCGATGGGCCTATCTTCTTCCGCGGGGCCTAGGCCTGAAAAACTAGAACGGTCGGAAAACTAGTCCAACTGCCCCAATTTTCTGCAGGCCGGGCCCCGTGCGCCGATCATGCCGCAGCGGCCCGGGGGGTGCCGGAGCGTTTGGCCGGTGCGGCCTTGCGGGCCGGTGGCTTGGGCGCGACCTTGATGGGCGCCTTCTTCACGGCAGCCTTCACCGGAGCCTTCCTCGCCACGGCCTTGACCGGCGCCTTCTTGCGCGCGGCAGGCTTCTTCTTCGCGGCAACGGGCGCGGGCGCGGCCTCGTCCGACGGGTCTTCGGCCATCTTCGCCGGCACCGGCGCGGGCGCCGCACCGGCGGCCGCCGGATGCTTCTGCGTCAGCTCCATCAGCAGCTTGTGCTCGGCCAGCAGGTAGTCGCCGATCTCGGTGATGTCGGGCACGGCGCGGCGGCAGGCGATCAGGCCGTAGTCCATGCGGCCGTTGTAGCTCTGCACCGTGACGTTGAGCGCCGTGCCGTGGCCGGCGATCGACACCGGGTAGTAGCAGGTGACGAGCGCGCCCGCGAAGTACATCGGGAACGGCGCGCCGGCCACGTTCGAGATGGCCACGTTGGCCGCCGGCGGCAGCAGGTTGACGATGCCCGAGCGCCCCACCATCGACGCGAGGCCCGACATCAGCCAGGGCGCGGCGAAGGTCGGGAAGTCATCGAGGATCACCGCCTTGAAGCGGTTCATGGTCGACTTCGACGAGGTCGACGATGCGTTGATCGCCTTCAGCCGCTGCACCGGATCGGTGATGTCGGTGGCCAGGCTCACGAGGATCATGCTGGCCTGGTTGTTGGCCGTCTGGTCGCCGGCCTCGCGCAGGCTGACCGGCACGCCGGCCACCAGCGGCTTGGCCGGCAGCTCGTTGTTGTCGGCCAGGTAGTGGCGCAGCGCGCCCGACACCGTGGCCATGACCACGTCGTTGAGCGACACACCGAAGTGCTTGGCGATGTACTTGGTCTCGGCCAGCGAGATGGTGCGCCCGGCGAAGGTGCGCTGGTTGGTGATCGACACATTGAGCGAGGTGCGCGGCGCGAAGAGATTGAACTTCTTCGGCGCGGCGGCCGAGTCCTTCTCGGCCGCCTTCTCGTCGGGCTTGGCCAGCCCGCCGATGGCGCGCGCGATGGCCGGCGCCATCTTGAAGAGCTTCACGTACTGCTGCGCGGTGTTGCGCAGCGCCGCGGTCGCAAGCTCCGCCATGCCCAGCTGGTAGCCGCTGCCGCGCGGGCGCGAACGCGGCGGCTTCACCACGCGGCCGGTGGCCTCGAGGTCGAAGATGGCCTTGCCCACTTCCACGCCGGCCTGCCCGTCGATGCCCGCATGGTGCACCTTGGTGTAGAGCGCCACCTGCCCGCTCTTGAGGCCGTCGATGATGTAGAACTCCCACATCGGCCGGCTGCGGTCAATGAGCGCGGAATGCAGCCGCGCCACGTACTGCTGCAGTTGGCGGTTGGTGCCGGGCTTGGGCAGCGTGATGTGGCGCACGTGGTAGTCGAGGTCGATGTCGTCGTCCTCGACCCACACCGGGTTGCTCATGTCGAAGGGCATCAGCGCGAGCTTGCGCGTGAACACGTCGGCCAGGTGGATGCGGCTGGCCATGAAGCTCTTGGCGTCTTCGTAGAAGTCGCCCTTGTAGCCCTTGGGCAGGTCGAGCACGTTCAGGGAGCCCACGTGCATCGGCATTTCCGGCGTTTCCATGTGCAGGAAGGTGGCATCAAGACCGCTCAGGTGTTTCATGTGTTGTGTCTCCTAGGTGGGGCGTGCGCCGTCCGGCAGGATAGCGCGGGCATTGCGTTCGTGGGCCCCGCGTTCTTCAGTGTTTCCACCGGGGGCAAGGCACCGGGGCGACAGGGGTTTGCCCGAAGTAGCGAAAAAGTGTCGGGCGCCCGGCGGGCACGCGGCAACTGCTCACAAGGCCCTCTTTCACACGGGCTCCGTACACTGAGGCCATGACATCCAGCCTCCCCCCGCAGCATCCGCAAGACGAGCAGCTCTGGCTCGAAGACATCGACGGCGAGAAGCAGCTCGCCTGGGCCCGCGAACAGAACGCACTCACCGTGCAGGCCTATGCGCAGTCGCCGGCGTTCGAGGCGCTCCAGCAGGGCATCCTCGAGGTGCTCGACTCGGACGACCGCATTCCGATGGTGCGCAAGATCGGTCCCTTCTTCTACAACTTCTGGCGCGACAAGGAGCACCCCAAGGGCCTGTGGCGCCGCACCACGCTGGACGAGTACCGCAAGCCGCAGCCCGCGTGGGAGAGCGTGCTCGACCTCGACGCGCTGGCCGCGGCCGACAAGGAGAACTGGGTCTGGCACGGCGCCGACTGCCTGGAGCCCGACTACAAGCGCTGCCTGGTCTCGCTGTCGCGCGGCGGCGCCGATGCCGACGTGGTGCGCGAGTTCGACCTCGAATCGAAGCAGTTCGTCGAAGGCGGCTTCTCGCTGCCCGAGGCCAAGAACCACGTGGGCTGGAAGGGCATCGACCAGCTCTACGTGGCCACCGACTTCGGCCCCGGCTCGATGACCAGCTCCAGCTATCCGCGCATCGTGAAGGAGTGGCGGCGCGGCACGCCGCTCGCGAGCGCGGCCACGGTGTACGAAGGCCTGCACGAGGACATGTCCATCAGCGCCTACCGCGACAACACGCCCGGCTTCGAGCGCGACTTCGTCTCGCGCCAGATCGACTTCTACGAAAGCGAGACCTGGCTGCGCGGCGCCGACGGCACCCTCGCCAAGATCGATGTGCCCGACGACTCGCTGGCCGAGATCACGCGCGAGTGGATGCTGATCGAGCCGCGCACCGACTGGACCGTGGGCGGCACCACCTACAAGTCGGGCTCGCTGCTGGCTGCGAAGTTCGACGACTACATGGCGGGCCGGCGCGAGCTCACGGTGCTGTTCGAGCCCGACGACACCACCGCGCTCGACAGCCACTCGTGGACGCGCCATCACCTGATCGTCAACGTGATGCACGACGTGGTGAACCGCCTCGAGGTGCTCACGCCCCCATCGAACGGCACCGGCGCCTGGAAGCGCGAGAGCCTCGGCGGCGCGCCCGCGCTCTCGACCATCGCGGCGGGCGGCATCGACGAGGACGAGAACGACGACTACTTCCTCACCGTGAGCGGCTTCCTGCAACCGACCACGCTCTACATCGGCACGGTCGGCCAGGGCGAGCCCCAGGTGCTGAAGGACAGCCCGGCCTTCTTCGACGCCTCGCGCCATCGCGTGAGCCAGCATTTCGCGACCTCGAAGGACGGCACGCGCGTGCCCTACTTCGAGATCGCCGCCAAAGACCTGCAGGCCAACGGCCGGAATCCCACGCTGCAGTACGCCTACGGCGGCTTCGAGATTTCATTGCAGCCGAGCTACAGCGGCAGCATCGGCCGCGCGTGGCTCGACAAGGGCGGCGTGTACGTCATCGCCAACATCCGCGGTGGCGGCGAGTACGGCCCGCGCTGGCACCAGGCCGCGCTGCAGGAAAACCGGCTGCGCGCCTGCGAAGACTTCGCGGCCGTGTCGCAAGACCTTTTCGCGCGCGGGATCACCTCGCCCGCGCACCTCGGCGCGATGGGCGGCAGCAACGGCGGCCTGCTGATGGGCAACATGCTCACGCTGTACCCGCAGCTCTACGGCGCCATCGTGAGCGAAGTGGCGCTGCTCGACATGCGGCGCTACACGCACCTGTCGGCGGGCGCATCCTGGATCGCGGAATACGGCGATCCCGACCAGCCCGAAGAGTGGGAATTCATCCGCACCTTCTCGCCCTACGAGAACGCGAAGCCGGGCCAGGCCTATCCGCCCGCGCTGTTCACCACCTCCACGCGCGACGATCGCGTGGGCCCGGTGCATGCGCGCAAGATGCACGCGAAGCTGTCCGCGCTGGGGTACGCCAGCAGCTTCTACGAGAACATGGAAGGCGGCCACAGCGCAGCCGCGGACAACAAGGAGTCCGCCTTCATGGACGCGCTGGGCTACGCGTACCTGTGGCACCACCTGAGGAGTTGAAATGAGCAATGCCAACGTCACCCTCGAACTGATCGGCGCGCCGACCGACATCGGCGCCAGCGTGCGCGGTGCCGGCATGGGCCCCGATGCGCTGCGCGTGGCGGGCCTGCCGGAGGCGCTGGCGCGGCAGGGCTATGTCGTCGTCGACCGCGGCAACCTTGCCGGCCCCGCCACGCCGTGGGCGCCGCCGGCCAACGGGCTGCGCCATCTCGACGAGGTGATTGCCTGGAACCGCTCGGTGTACGCGGCCGTCGACACCGCGCTGGGCGCCAGCCATGTGCCGCTGATGATGGGCGGCGACCACTGCCTGGCCATCGGCTCCATCAGCGCGGTGGCATGGCATGCGCGCAAGCGCGGCAAGAAGCTGCGCGTGCTGTGGCTCGACGCGCACTCCGACGTCAACACCGAGACCACGAGCCCCAGCGGCAACCTGCACGGCATGCCGGTGTCGTGCCTGCTGGGCCACGGGCCCGCGGTGCTCACGGGCTGGAGCGGCGAGCGCGCGGCGCTGCACCACGACGCCATCCGCTTCATCGGCATCCGCAGCGTCGACAGCGACGAGAAGGAAGCCATCCGCACACTGGGCCTGAACGTGTTCGACATGCGCCACATCGACGAGCACGGCATGCGCACCACCATGACCGAGGCGCTGCAGGACGTGGACGACGACACGCACCTGCACGTGAGCTTCGACCTCGACTGCCTCGACCCGGCCGACGCGCCCGGCGTGGGCACCGGCGTGCGCGGCGGGCCGACCTACCGCGAGATGCAGCTGTGCATGGAAATGATCGCCGATACCGGGCGGCTAGGCTCGCTCGACGTGGTGGAACTGAACCCGGCGCTCGACGTGCGCAACCAGACGGCCGAGGTGGCGGTCGAACTCATCGAGAGCCTGTTCGGCAAGTCGACGCTGGTGCGCTGAAGACAAACGATCGGATTTTCGGAAGGTTCCGGGGCTCGGGTCACTTAGGTGGATGACGGCGAGCGTGCGCCGAGCACGTGCTGCAGGCGGCGCAAGTCGTCGAAGAGCAGGCTCAGCGGTGCGGCCAGGAGCGCATTCGACGGCACGTCGCGCGACGCCTGCGCGCAGCGGTCGAGCCCGCCCAGGTCCGGCGGCGCGCTCCTTCCCGCGAGCGCATCGGCCATGCCGGCGATGGCGGTCCCGGCAGCCCGTGCGGCTTCTCGCCACGTGGCGTCGGCCTGCGTGTCCTGCGCTTGCCGGAACACGCGGTCGAACACCACGGCGTCCTGGAAGATGCGCGCCGCCAACCGGGCCTTGTCGCGGTAAGCGCCTCGCGCCGTGCTCCCCCCAGCGCCGCGGCGCCACCACCGCGCCTCCAGGTCCGCGCTGCCGGCCAGCACGGCCAGGCGGACAAGCGCGGCGCGCGTGCCCGCCTGAATGCTCTCCGCCTCGGCATCGGCGGGCCGCCGTGCGGCCGCCATGCGCTTCGCGATGCCGTGCAGCAATGCGGCGCAGCCCTCGTCGAACCGCGCGCCCGCGTGGTACTCGGACATGAGCGTCGAGACAGCCAGCGCCACTCCGACGCCAATGCCGATCTGCACCATGCGCAGCAGCGCCACCTGCAACGCCGAATGGCCGGGAATGCCGCCCGCCGCCAGGATGAGCAACGCGGCCACCGGCGCACTGCGCAGGCCCGGCGCGGCCGCGCTGGCAAAGGACAGCAGCATGACAACGGCCAGCGTGGTCGCGAGCGCCGGGGCGCCGTGGTGCTGCAGCCAGACGCCGGCCAGGCCGCACAGTGCGCCGGCTGCCGTGCCGCGCACCCGGTTCCATCCGGCATCGAGCGTGGACCCGGCGCTCGGGCGCATGACGATCAGCACGCTCATCACCGCCCAGAAACTTTCGGGCAGATGCAGGACGACGGCCACGCCCCAGGCGATGGCCACTGCTGCCGCCAGCTGCACGCCGGGGCGCCAGCGGCCGTGGCGCCAGGGATCCGTCAGGCGTTGGAGAGCCGGGGCGCCGATCATGACTTGGCAGCCGCTGAATCGCTGTCCAGCGCGGCGGCGATGCCATCGATGAGCCCGCAGGCCTGCAGCAGCAAGGCGCGCTGGCCGGCATCCAGCGTGGCGCCGATTGCCTCGGCCAGCGCCGCCTCTCGCCTGCGCATGAGCGCCTTGAGACGGCGCACGCCCTCGGCCGTGAGCGACAGCAGCCATTGGCGTCCGTCGCTCGGGTGCGGCGTGCGGCCGATCCAGCCTTCGGCCTCCAGCTCGGCCAACAGCCGGGTCAGCGATTGAAGCTTGACGCGTTCGAGCCCCGCCAACGCAGTGGGCGTGCACGGCCCGTGCCGATGCAGCTGGCCGAGCACGCTGAGCTTGGCCACGCTCGGGCCGTCGGGCGTGGCGCTGCCGCTGCGCAACTGGCGCGACAGCAGCGACACCGAGGTGCGCAGGCGCGAGGCGCATTGCGCCGGATCCGGAATAGTGGAAGCCATGCCCGAATTGTAAGACGCATCTTGGTATTTCGGCGTCCCGGCGTCAGCCCCGGTTGGGCGACGAACTCACCGGGTAGGTGACGGCGGGCACGGCGGCGGGCGGGGAGGCGACCGGCGTTTCCGCGGGTGCCCCAGCTTCTTCCTCGCCTTCCGGACCGTCGAGGAAACGGTCGAGCAGCGCGAAGAAGCGGTCGTAGAAGCGCTCGTCGGTCAGCGTCTCGCTCGCGACCTTCACCATCGCGTCGTCGCTGCTCGAGAACGGCAGCGAGAGCGAGCCGATCGCGCCCACGCCGAGGCTGGCGGAGTTGTTCACCTTCTTGATGCCGTAGCGGTCCTGCAGCGCGGTCGCGAAGGCCACGGTGCTCTTGCTGGCCTTGCCGCCCCTCGTGTTCTCGCGCGCGCAGACCACGCGGAACTCGACCTCGACGTGTACCTCGGCCGCGGGCTGGAAGCTCTTGCGCCCGGTCACGAGGTCGGTGTTGGCGGCCGTGATCATGTAGCCCTGGCTCAGCAGCGCGCGCCGCGCGGCTTCGCAGGTCTGGGCCTCGGTGGCCTCGTAGTCGCGGGTGTGGGTGGTGGTCGAGCCGAACGCTTCGGGCTCGTACGACACCCGGCGCGAAGTGCTGCCGCAGCCGGCGAGCACGAAGGCGGACAGCAGGCCCAGCACGAGGACCGGGGCGCGGGCAAAAGACAAGTGGGTGGGGTGCGTGGACGGCATGGAGCGGCGAATGCTAACCGGCGGCTCGCCGGCATGGCTTCGAGCGCGCCGCCGCGCCTGCGTTCCCTGCCACGCGGGAATTTCAGGACCAGGGCAGCACGTGGTGCGCGCGCATCCGCGTCGCCGCGATCAGCCGCGCATTGGGTGCGTCGGTGCTCGCCACCCAGGCGCGCGCTTCCTCGGCGCTGCGGCCGAACTGCTGGTGGCGGCGCACCAGGCGCTCTTCGCGCACCGCGTCGTCGATGTCCACGTACCAGACCTCGTCGAGCATCGCCGCCGCGGCGGCCCACGGTCCGGCGTCGTGCAGCAGGTAGTTGCCTTCGGTGATGACAAGTTGCGTCGACGGCAGCACGGCAATGGCGCTGGCGATCGGCTCTTCGATCTCGCGGCGAAACTCGGGCGCGTAGACGATGTCGCCGTCGGGCCGCTGCTCCCGCAAGCGCTGCAGCAGTGCGACGTAGCCGGCGCTGTCGAAGGTATCGGGGGCGCCCTTGCGGGCAGCGCGGCCGAGCCGTTGCAACTCGACGTTGGCGAGGTGGAAGCCGTCCATGGGAACGACCTGGGCGCGGCCGGCGCCCACCGACCGGAGCAGCGCTGCCGCGAGCGTCGACTTGCCCGCGCCCGGCGCGCCGACGAGGCCCAGCAGCTTGCGCCGCCCGCTGGCCATCAGGGCTCGCAGGCGGGCGGCGCTGTCCGCGTCGAGGGAAGGTAGCTGCGGTGCGGGGATGGTGGTCATCCCCCGAGCGTACCGTCCTCTTGCGTCAGAGAATCAGGGATACAGGCCGCGCTCTTGGCGAGCCATCAGGATGCGCTCGCAAGCCACTGCGTACGTCGCCGTGCGCAGCGTGATCTTGTGCTTGTCCGACGTGTCCCAGATATGGTTCAGCGCATTCATCATGATGCGGTCCAGGCGCACGTTGATCTCGTCTTCGTCCCAGAAGAACGAAGAGAAGTCCTGCACCCATTCGAAGTAGCTCACCGTCACGCCGCCGGCATTGCAGATCACGTCGGGCACCACCAGCACGCCGCGCTCGGCGAGGATGTCGTCGGCAATCGGCACCGTGGGGCCGTTGGCGCCTTCGAGCACCAGCTTGGCGGTGGTCTTCTGTGCGCGTTCGGCCGTGAGCTGGCCTTCGAGCGCGGCCGGAATGAGGATGTCGCAGGGCGTGTTCCAGAAGTCCTCGTTCGGCACGATGTCGCCGCCGGCCTTGAAGCCGACCACGCCGTCGGTGCGCGAGATGGGCACCAGCTTCGCAAGGTCGAGGCCGTTGCTGTTGACGATGGTGCCGGTGTGGTCCTGCACCGCGACGATCTTGGCGCCCGCTTCGGCGAACAGTTCCGCCGCGACCGAGCCCACGTTGCCGAAGCCCTGCACCGCGATGCGCGCGCCGCGCAGGTCCATGCCCAGTCGGCGAGCGGCTTCACGGCCGGTGACGAACACGCCGCGGCCGGTGGCCTTCACGCGGCCCAGCGAGCCGCCCAGGTGCAGCGGCTTGCCGGTGACCACGCCGGTGGCGGTGCCGCCGACGTTCATCGAGTAGGTGTCCATCATCCACGCCATGATCTGCGCGTTGGTGTTCACGTCGGGCGCGGGAATGTCGGTGTGCGGGCCGATGATGATGCCGATCTCGCTGGTGTAGCGGCGCGTGACCTTCTCCAGCTCCTGCAGCGAGAGCTTCTTCGGATCGACGCGGATGCCGCCCTTGGCGCCGCCGTAAGGCAGGTTGACGGCCGCGGTCTTGATGGTCATCCAGGCCGACAGCGCCATCACTTCTTCCAGCGTGACGTCGGGGTGGAAGCGCACGCCGCCCTTGCCCGGGCCGCGGCTCATGTTGTGCTGCACGCGGTAGCCCTCGAAGTGGGCGATGGTGCCGTCGTCCATCTCGATCGGCACGTCGACGATCAGCGCGCGCTTGGGGCGCTTCAGGGTTTCGACCCAGCGGGCCAGCGGGCCGAGGTACGGCACGACGCGGTCGACCTGCGAAAGATACGTGCCCCACGGGCTGTCGGCGGTCGGATTGACGAAGGAGAGTTTTTCGCTCATGAGAGATCCCTTGGTTGATCGGATGGGCGCAACGATAGACCTCTCCCGCACGCTGCGCCATGGCTTATGCGCGCCGCGCTGGCGGTTATGCAAGAGAGGTTGGGACCGCGTGAAGGTCGAGGCCATCAAGGGAGGGAATGATTCCGTCCGGCGAGCGACAGGCACCGCGGCTCACCGGCCCCGCGGATGCGGCGCGTTGGGTAGGCAAGGGTAGGCCGCCGGCAACTCACTGGTTCTATCTCCTATGGCCAGCAACCATAGGCCGCATCTTCCGCCAGAAATCGACGTTCAAGCCGGATAATTCTCCAATGCTCGACCTGGACCGCATCGATCTCCGGCTGCTGAAGATCCTTCAGGAGGACGGCCGCATCACCAACCTCAAGTTGGCCGAGGCGGTGGCGCTCTCGCCCACCGCGGTGCTGGCGCGCGTGCAGCGGCTCACGCGCGACGGCTTCATCCAGGGCTACGAGGCGCGGCTCGATCCGCACAAGCTGGGCCGCGGGTTCACCGTCTTCGTCGAGGTGCTGCTCGACCGCACCACCCCCAACGTGTTCGACCAGTTCAAGGCGGCCGTGCAGGTGCGCGACGAGATCATGGAATGCCACATGGTCGCGGGCGGCTTCGACTACCTGCTCAAGACCCGCATGGCCGACATGGCCGCCTACCGCGAATTCGCCGGCACCGTGCTGTGGCAGTTGCCCGGCGTGCGCGAGACGCGGACCTATGCGGTGATGGAAGAAGTGAAGAGCAGCGCGCGGTTGCCGCTGGGGATCTGAAGCACGGGCCGGTCAGGCCGGCTTGCCGTACGAGCGGCCGCCGAAAATGGCGGTGCCGACGCGCACCATCGTGCTGCCCGCGCTGATCGCTGCTTCAAGATCGGCACTCATGCCGAGCGACAGCGTGTCGAGCGCGATGCCCGCGTCACGGATCGACCGGTACACCGCATGCGCGCGCAGGCACAAATCGCGCTGCGCCTCGAAGTCCGTCGCCGGTTCGGGGATTGCCATGAGCCCGCGCAGCCGCAGATGTGGCAAGGCCGCCACAGCGCGCGCCAGCGCCAGCGCCTCTTCGGGCGGCACGCCGGACTTGTTGGCACCGCCGTCCACATTAACCTGAAGGCATACATGCAGCGGCGGCAGATGCGCCGGCCGCTGGGCCGACAGGCGTTCGGCGATCTTCAGCCGATCGATGCTGTGGACCCAGTCGAAGTGCTCGGCCACGGGCCGCGTCTTGTTGCTTTGCAGAGGGCCGATGCAGTGCCATTCGAGGGAGGACCGCAGGTCGGCGAGGGCTTCGATCTTGTCCAGGCCTTCCTGCACATAGTTCTCGCCGAAGGCCGTCTGGCCCGCCGCATGCGCCTCGCGCACGGCCTGCGGCCCGAAGGTCTTGGACACCGCCAGCAGCCGGACCTCGCCGGGCGCGCGGCCGGCAGTTACACATGCCTTCGCGATCCGGCTGTTTACTTGCTGGAGGTCGTCGCCAATCATCGTCATAATCGTCCAAAATCGTATCAAAACGTCACCAAACTCGAGCCGAGGAGCCCCGTGGACATCACCCAATTGCTGGCGTTCAGCGTCAAGAACAAAGCCTCCGACCTGCACCTTTCCGCAGGCCTGCCGCCCATGATCCGCGTCAATGGCGACGTGCGCCGCATCAACGTCGATGCGCTCGATCACAAGGGCGTTCACGCCATGGTGTACGACATCATGAGCGACACGCACCGCAAGCACTACGAAGAGTTCCTGGAGGTCGACTTCTCGTTCGAGATCGACGGCCTCGCGCGCTTCCGCGTGAATGCCTTCAACCAGGCGCGCGGCGCGGCCGCCGTGTTCCGGACCATTCCCTCGAAGATCCTGACGCTGGAACAACTGAACGCACCGAAGATTTTCGGCGAACTCGCGCTCAAGCCGCGCGGGCTGGTGCTGGTGACGGGCCCCACGGGCTCGGGCAAGTCGACCACACTGGCCGCGATGGTCAACTACCTCAACGAGAACGAGTACGGCCACATCCTCACGGTGGAAGACCCGATCGAGTTCGTGCACGAATCGAAGAAGTGCCTGATCAACCAGCGCGAAGTGGGCCCGATGACGCTGTCGTTCTCGAACGCGCTGCGCTCCGCCCTGCGCGAAGACCCGGACGCCATCCTGGTGGGCGAGTTGCGCGACCTCGAAACCATCCGCCTCGCGATGACCGCGGCCGAAACGGGCCACCTGGTGTTCGGCACGCTGCACACCTCGTCCGCCGCCAAGACCATCGACCGGATCATCGACGTGTTCCCGGGCGAGGAAAAGGAAATGATCCGCGCGATGCTGTCGGAGTCGCTGCAGGCCGTGATCTCGCAGACGCTGTGCAAGACCAAGGACGGCCAGGGCCGCGTGGCGGCGCACGAGATCATGCTGGGCACGCCCGCCATCCGCAACCTGATCCGCGAGGCCAAGGTCGCGCAGATGTACTCCACCATCCAGACCGGCCAGGGCTCGGGCATGCAGACGCTCGACCAGAACCTGACGGAACTGGTGCGCCGCAATACGATCTCGGCAGCCGAAGCCCGCGGAAAAGCCAAGATCCCCGAGAATTTCCCCGGCTAGTCATGAGCCCCCCCGGCTTTTCACTTCGCTGCGCTGCGTGTAACTCCACCCCCCAGGGGGGAGGCGCGGCCGCCTTGGGGCGGCCCGGCGGTCGGCCGCAGGCAGGTCAATCTAGACAATCAAGGAGCGCTCTCATGGAACGCGATCAAGCCAGCCAGTTCATCAACGACCTGCTCAAGCTCATGGTGAGCCGCAACGGCAGCGACCTGTTCATCACCGCCGACTTTCCGCCGGCCATCAAGGTCGACGGCAAGGTCACCAAGGTGTCGCAGCAGGCGCTGGGCGCGCAGCACACGCTGGCGCTCACGCGCTCGATCATGAACGACCGCCAGACGGCGGAGTTCGAGCGCACCAAGGAGTGCAACTTCGCGATCTCGCCGACCGGCATCGGCCGCTTCCGCGTGAACGCGTTCGTTCAGCAGGGCAAGGTCGGCATGGTGATGCGGACCATTCCCGCCAAGCTGCCGACCATCGACGGGCTGGGCATGCCTCAGATTCTGAAGGACGTGTCGATGACCAAGCGCGGCCTGTGCATCCTGGTGGGCGCCACCGGCTCAGGCAAGTCGACCACGCTGGCCGCGATGATCGACTGGCGCAACGAAAATTCTTACGGCCACATCGTCACGGTGGAAGACCCGGTCGAGTTCGTGCACCCGCACAAGAACTGCGTGGTGACGCAGCGCGAGGTGGGCATCGACACCGACAGCTGGGAAGCCGCGCTGAAGAACACGCTGCGCCAGGCGCCCGACGTGATCCTGATGGGCGAGATCCGCGACCGCGAAACCATGGAGCACGCAGTGGCCTTTGCCGAAACCGGCCACCTGTGCATGGCCACGCTGCACGCCAACAGCGCCAACCAGGCGCTGGACCGGATCATCAACTTCTTCCCCGAAGAGCGCCGCGCGCAGCTGCTGATGGACCTGTCGCTGAACCTGCGCTCGCTGGTGTCGCAGCGACTGGTGCCCACCGAGGACGGCACGGGCCGCGTGGCAGCGGTGGAAGTGCTGCTGAACACGCCGCTGATCTCCGATTTGATCTTCAAGGGCGAGGTGGGCGAGATCAAGGAGATCATGAAGAAGAGCCGCAACCTGGGCATGCAGACCTTCGACCAGGCGCTGTTCGACCTGTTCGAAAGCCACTCGATCAACTTCGAGGACGCGATCCGAAACGCCGACTCGGCCAACGACCTGCGGCTGCAGATCAAGCTCAACAGCCAGCGCGCGCGCAGCACCGACCTGTCGGCGGGCACGGAGCACTTCGCGATCGTATAAAGGCTCGCCCCCAGGCTGCGCGCACTTCGTGTCGCTTCGCCTTCCCCCTACCGGGGGCGACACCTGCAGCCCGGCGAAGCCGGTTCTGCGGTGTCTCGCGACTGGGGCGCGCCGATTTCATGCCTGAGGGGATCGGCTTTCTTTGGCTTTAAGCTGTGGCCATGAGCAGCATCAACTCCCGCACCTACGAATCCGTTCCCGCCCAGACGCTGGCCTTCCTCGGCCTCGGCGTCATGGGCGGGCCCATGGCCGGACACCTGGCCAAGGCCGGCCACACGGTCACGGTCTACAACCGCACACCCGCCAAGTCGCAGGCCTGGGTCGCCGAGTTCGGCGCGCCGGGCCGTCACGCCCCCACGCCGCGCGAAGCTGCGGCCGGCGCCGACATCGTGTTCTGCTGCGTCGGCAACGACGATGACCTGCGCTCCGTGGTGCTGGGCGACGACGGCGCCTTCGCCGGCATGAAGAAGGGCGCGGCGTTCGTCGACCATACAACCGCTTCGGCCGACGTGGCACGCGAGCTCTCCAAGGCCGCTCAGGCGCTGGGCCTGCACTTCATCGACGCGCCCGTCTCGGGCGGACAGGCCGGCGCGCAGAACGGCGCGCTCACGGTCATGTGCGGCGGCGACGCGGCCGTGTTCGAGCGCATCAAACCGGTGGCCATGGCCTTCTCGCGCGCCGTCACACTGCTGGGCGAAAGCGGCGCCGGCCAGCTAGCGAAGATGGTGAACCAGATCGCCATCGCGGGCCTGGTGCAGGGGCTGTCGGAAGCCATCGCCTTCGGCCAGCGCGCGGGGCTCGACATGGAGGCGGTGCTCGGCGTCATCAGCAAGGGCGCGGCCCAGAGCTGGCAGATGGAAAACCGCGGCAAGACCATGATCGAAGGCAAGTTCGACTACGGCTTCGCGGTCGACTGGATGCGCAAGGACCTGGGCCTGGTGCTCGACGAAGCCAAGCGCAACGGCGCGCGCGTGCCTGTGACGGCGCTGGTCGACCAGTTCTATGCCGACGTGCAGCAAGCCGGCGGAAGGCGCTGGGACACGTCGAGCCTCATCATCCGGTTGAAATAGGCTCGCCCCCAGGCTGCGCGCACTTCGTGTCGCTACGCCTTCCCCCTACCGGGGGCAACACCTGAGGCCCGGCAAAGCCGGTTCCTCGGTGTTCCACGAAAAAATGCCCGCTAAGGCAGCGGGCATTTTTGTTCGCGCTCGTTCTTCAGCGGATCGGCGACGTCGTCGCGCCGCTTGCGGGCAGCGGCTCCATCGGCGGCAGCGGCACGCGCGAGTTGGAGGAAGAAGGCGTTGGCGATGACGAAGGCGCGGACGGCGCCGCCGACGTGACCGGCGCCGGACCCGTGCCGCCGCGCTGCGCCGCAGCCTGGTTCGCCGCCTGGCTGGCCGCCAGGTCCGCCTCGCTCACGACCTCGACCACGCGCACGACCTTCACCACGCCCGAGACGCCGCGCGTGATGTCGGTGGCGCGATCGGTTTCGCGCCGCGTGGCAATGCCCATCAGGTAGACCACGCCGCGCTCGGTCACCACCTTGAAGGAATTGGCGAAGATGTCCTTGGCGTCGAGCAGCGAGGCCTTCACCTTGCCGGTGATGTAGAGGTCGTTCGAGCGGTCCTGGAAGGTGCTCGAGGAGCCGACGGTCAGCTCGTTCACCACCGAGCGCACGTTCACGATGCGGCTCACTTCCTCCTCGACGCGGCGGCGGTCGGCATCGCTGCCCACGGCGCCGGTCAGCAGCACCTGGCGGTTGTAGCTGGTGACGCTCACGTACATCTGGTCGTTGGCGATGTCGCGCACGCGGGCCGCGGCGCGCAGCTCGATGCCCTGGTCGTCCAGCTGCGCGCCGGAGCTGCGGCGGTCGGTGGCCACCATGCCCACGCCCATCACGGCCGCACCGCCCACGACGAGCGGCACGCAGGCGGAAAGGCCCGCGACCAGTGCGGCACCCAGGGTGAGGGCCAGGGCGAAACGCCGGGTCGATGATGTCATCGTCATGGTCGTCATGGTCATGAGGAAGCTTCCTGTTCTCCGAGTAGCTGGGCATCCACGCCGTCGCACAGGCAATGCAGCGCGATCTGGTGGATTTCGTGGATGCGCGCCGCACGCTCGTGCGGCACGCTGATCTGGACATCGGTCTCGCGCAGCGCGCGGCCGATGGCGCCGCCCGAACCGCTGCTGCCCGCGCCCGGCGCCGAGGGCGCCCCCGAGACGGCGTTGCCGAGCAGCGCGACCACGGTCATGTCGCGTTCGTGCGCGGCCGCCACAGCGGCCAGCACCGACGCCGACTGTCCGCTGGCGCTCAATGCCAGCAGCACGTCGCCGGCCTGGCCGAGCGCGCGCACCTGGCGAGCGAAACGGTCGACGTCCGTCGCGCTGGCGCTGTCGGCCTCGGGGTCGGTGGTGTCGCCGGGCAGCGCGATGGCGCCGAGCTCGGGCCGTTCGCGTTCGAAGCGGCCCACGAACTGCGCGGCGAACTGGGCCGCCAGCAGCCCCGACACGCCAGCACCGCAGGCGAGCACCTTGCCGCCGCTGGTCACGCACGCCAGGATGGCCTGCATCGCTTGGGAGATGGGTTTGCTGAGGACCGGTCCGGTCTGGTACTTGAGGTCGGCACTGTCGATGAAGTGCTGCTGAATCCGTTGCTCGAGCATGAGGCGGGATGATAACTGGGGGTTGTGAAACAAGACGTATGTGGAGCCGCCGGCCAAGGCTTCGGTTCCCTTGGCGGGAGCGCTTCAGCCGGCGTCGAAGGCCGCTTGCAGCCAGGTGATTTTCTCCTCGACCAGCACCACGTCGAAACGGCATGGCGGCACGGTGCGCAGCCGGCTCAGGTAATGCTGCGCGGCGAACACGATGCGCCGCTGCTTCAGCCCGGTGATGCTGCCGCCCGCGCCGCCGTGCGTGCCGGTGCTGCGCTGGCGGACCTCGACGAACACCAGGGTGCCCTGCGGCGAATGGCGCGGATCGCGCATGATCAGGTCGATCTCGCCGCCGCCGCGCCCCGGCGTCCGATAATTGCGCGCGACCAGCACGAGGCCGGCGTCCTGCAGATGGTCGAGTGCGGCGTCTTCCGCCGCATCGCCGCGGCGCTTCGTTGTGGTGTCGGTCTTCATGGCTCCCTGCCTGCAATCAATCTTCTTGTTCGTTCTCACGGAGAAACCCCTTGGCTTCACTCGCCCCTGCTTCTTTCGGCGCCGCCCTCGCGGCCGCGCACGACGCCGCGGGTGCGCAGCATTATCCGCAGGGTACGCTCTACGTGGTCGCCACGCCCATCGGCAACCTGGCCGACATCACGCTGCGCGCGCTGCATGTGCTGCAGCTGGTGGACGCCATCGCCTGCGAGGACACGCGCCACACGCAAAGCCTGCTGCGCGCCTACGGCATCGACCGCCCCGGCGCGCGGCTGCTCGCGGTGCATCAGCACAACGAGGCCGAGGCGGCCCAGGCCGTGGTCGCGCGGCTTGCGCAGGGCGAGCGCATCGCCTACGTCAGCGACGCCGGCACGCCGGGCGTGAGCGACCCCGGCGCGCGGCTGGCCGCGGCTGTGCGCGCGGCCGGGCAGCGCGTGCTGCCGCTGCCGGGCGCCAGCAGCGTGACCACGCTGGTCGGCGCGGCCGGCCTCGTGGCCGATGGCAGCGATGGCAATGCCAGCAGCAGCGCCTTCGTCTTCGCGGGCTTCCTGCCGAGCAAGGCCGGCGAGCGCGACACGGCCGTGCAGGCGCTGTCGCAGGAGCCGCGCGCCGTGGTGCTGCTCGAAGCGCCGCACCGCATCGAAAGCCTGGCGCGCGCGCTGGCCACGCTGGGCGAGCGCCGCATCACCGTGGGCCGCGAGCTCACCAAGCAGTTCGAGGAAATCGCGACGGTCGCGGCCAGCACCCTGCCCGACTGGTTCGGCGCCGACCGCGACCGCATCCGCGGCGAGTTCGCGCTGGTGCTGCACCCGGTGGCGGTGAGCGGCGACGGCGGCGCGGAAGGCGAACGCGTGCTGCGCCTGCTGCTGACCGAGCTGCCGGTGAAGACTGCCGTGAAGCTGGCGGCAGAGATAAGCGGCGCGCCGCGCAATGCGCTGTATGACGCGGCGCTGCGCATTCGCAATAACGACGAGGACGAAGACGGCGCGTAGCCGCTTCCTGCGGGCCTACAGCCCGCCCGGCAGCAGCGCGGCCAGCGCCTCGCGCATCCAGCGCGCGATCAGCTGCTGGCGCTCGCGCGGCATGCGGTCCAGGGTCGACGCCACGCTGATCGCGGCCACCGGCTCGCCTTCTGTGCTGCGCACTGCCATCCCCACGGCCAGCACCCCATCGGTGGCATGGTTGCCGATGACCGACCAGCCACGCTCGCGCGTCGCGCGCACCAGGAGCGCCATGCGCTCGGGCGTCATGCCGCCGTAGCGCCCGAGCACGGGGGCATCGGCGGCGATGGCGGACGCCATCTCGTCGTCCGGCAGCGCCGACAACAGCGCCAGCCCCGCCGCGCCCACGCCCAGCGGCTGGCGTGTGCCCACCTGGATCACCAGGATCTGCACCGGATGCGTGCCGACGTGACGCGCGATGCAGTGCGACGCAGGGCCTTCGCGAACGATCGCGAAAGCCGCATCGCCGCAAGCCGCGCTCACGCGTTCCAGCACCGGACGCAGGCGCACCGCCATGTTGGGCATGCCGGCGGGTTGCGCCATGGCCGACAGGCGCAGTCCCGCCACGTAGCGAAAGCGCCCGCGCTGCGCAACATAGCCGCTCTCCACCAGCGTGGCCAGCAGGCGGTGGACCGTGGCGCGCTCCAGCCCCGCCGCGCGGCACAGATCCACCACACGCAGGCCTTCGCGGCCACTGCCCAGCACGGCGTCCAGCAGCTGCAGGCCGCGCCGCAGCGTACGGCTGCCGGGGTCGTCGCCGGACTCGGCACCGGTTGTGTCCGCGGGCGCGGTACGGATGGAAACGTCCGGCTGGCGGACGTTTCTGTTCGCGGTTCGGGAAGGCATGCGAAAGAATTTCTCGGTCAACGGAGCCATCGCGCAGTGTGCCGCAGCACGGCAGGACGCGGCCCGTGACAAGCATTGCATACCCAACTGGAGACAAGAAGTGACCTCGTATTCCGCACCCCGCCGGCGTGGGCTGGCGTTCGCCGCCGCCCTCGCCTGCTGCGCCGCGCTGCCCCTGCAGGCGCAGCCCGCCGCCTGGCCCTCCAAGCCCGTGAAGCTCGTAGTCGGCTACGCCGCCGGCGGCGCCACGGACCTGATCGCGCGCCTCGTCGCCGTCAAGCTGGGCGAACAGCTCGGCCAGCCCTTGCTGGTGGACAACCGCACGGGCGCCAACAGCAACGTGGGCGCCGAGTACGTGGCCCGCGCGCCCGCCGACGGCTACACGCTCTACGTCTACACCATCGCAAACACGATCAATGCCTCGCTCTACGGCAGGCTCGGCTACGACCCCGTCAAGGACTTCGAGCCCGTTGGCCTGATCGCCAAGATTCCCAACATCCTCGTGGTGAACCCGTCGCTGCCCGTGAAGAGCGTGGCCGACTACGTGCGCTTCGCCAAGGAGTCCAAGGAAGGCATCACCTTTGCGTCGTCCGGCAGCGGTTCGTCCATCCACCTGTCGGGCGAGATGTTCAAGATGCAGGCCAGGCTCAACATGCTGCATGTGCCTTATCGAGGCAGCGCGCCCGCAGTCACCGACCTGCTGGGCGGCCAGGTGCAGTCGATGTTCGACAACACGCCCTCGGCCCTGCCGCACGTGCAGGGCGGGCGCCTGCGTGCCATCGCGATCACCAGCGCCAAGCGTTCGCCGCTGCTGCCCGACGTGCCCACGCTCGCCGAGTCAGGCTATCCGGGCTTCGACGTGCAGTCGTGGTTCGGCCTCGCGGCCCCCGCCGGCACGCCGCGTCCCGTGATCGACCGCCTGAATGCCGCGCTCGGCAAGGTGCTGGCCGCGCCCGAGGTGCGCCAGCGCCTGCAGGACCTGGCCGCCACTCCCGAGCCCGGCACCCCCGAGCAGATGCGCAGCTTCGCCGCGGCAGAGATCAAACGCTGGCGCGAAGTGGTGAAGGAGTCCGGCGCCAAGGCCGAGTGACGACGACAAGAAAGCCTCCACAGGAGCACACCGACCCATGTATCCCATCGACTTCTTCTGGCGCGCCGCGGCGCGCTGGCCCGACAACATTGCGATTGACGCCCCCGAAGGCACCATCCGCTACAAGGCGCTGGCCGCCCAGGTGGCGGCGCTGGCGGCCGCGCTGCTCGCCCTCGACCCCGCGCCGCAAAGCCGCGTGGCCATCTGCGCGAAGAACAGCGCCGAGCACATTGCCGCGCTGCTCGCGGTGCTGGCCTGCGGCAAGGTCTGGGTGCCGCTGAATCCGCAGAGCACTCGGCCGGAGATCCGCCGCATCGTCGATGCCACCGAACCCTCGATCCTCGTGCTGGACGCCATCTGCGCCGGGCTGCTCGAGGGCGCACCCGGCGCGCGCATCCACACCGGCACGGCGCCGCGGCATGAAGCCACCATCGCGGCACTGGTGGCCCGGCACGCCGGCGCGCCGCGCCCTTCCTTCGCGCTGCCGCTGGACGCCACGCAGGCAATCAAGTTCACCGGCGGCACCACCGGCGCGCCCAAGGGAGTGATGCAGCCGTACCGCGCATGGCTGGCCAACATCGCCAACCAGATCCACGCCTGGGGCTTCGACGAACACGAGCGCTATGTCGTGGCGGCGCCGATCACGCACGGCACCTCGACCTACGTGCTGCCTATCCTGGCGCAGGGCGGCTGCCATGTGGTGCTGCCCGCGGCCGGCGCCGAGGCCGTGCGCACGGCCTTCCGCGAGCGCGGCGGCACGGCGTGCTTCATGCCCCCCACGCTGGTCTACATGCTGATGGCGCTGCCGAGCGCGTCGCGCGCCGACTTTCCGCGCCTGCGCCGGCTGATCTATGGCGGCGCGCCGATGCCCTCCGAGAAGATCCGCGAGGTGCGCGAATTCTTCGGCCCGGTGCTGGGCACCACGTACGGCCAGACCGAGGCACCCCAGATCCTCACCGTGATGCTTCCTGCGGACTTCGAGGACGAGCGCAACTGGGCCGCCGTGGGCCGCACCGCCTGGTTCAGCGACGTGGCCATCATGGCGCCGGACGGCCGGCTGCTGCCCGCCGGCGAGGTCGGCGAAGTGGTGGCGCGCGGCGACCTGCTGATGACCGGCTACTGGCGCCTGTCCGAAAAGACCGCCGAGACGCTGGTGGACGGCTGGCTGCACACCGGCGACCGGGGCCTGATCGACGAGCGCGGCTACCTCTACCTGAAGGACCGCCTGAAAGACATGGTCATCACGGGCGGCTTCAACGTGTACCCGGTCGACGTGGAGAACGCGCTCGGCCAGCACCCGGCCGTGCACGAGTGCGCGGTGTTCGGCATTCCCGACGACAAGTGGGGCGAGGCGGTGCAGGCCGCCGTGCAGCTGCGCCCCGGCCGGCGCGCCACCGAGGCCGAGCTGATCGCCTTCGTGCGCGAGCGCCTGGGGCCCGTGCAAACGCCCAAGCACATCCATTTCCACGAAGCCCTGCCGCGCTCGCCCGTGGGCAAGGTGCTCAAGAGCGCCGTGCGCGAACTCGCCATGGCCACCGCCGCCACTTCCTGAATGAAAGAGACCACGCCATGACTTCCGCTTCCGAAACTCCCGTCACCGGCCTGTGCACCCACACGCTCACCAGCCTGCACTACCGCGATGCCGACCTGGTCGAAGACCTGCTCGGCAAGAAGACCTTCACCGACGTGATGCTGATGCAGATCCTGAACCGGACGCCGCGCGGCGTGGACCTGCGCATCGCCGATGCGGTGCTGGTGGTGCTGATGGAGCACGGCCTCACGCCCAGCGCCATTGCCACGCGCCTGATCTACATGAGTGCGCCCGAGAACCTGCAGGGCGCCGTCTCGGCCGGGCTGCTGGCCGTGGGCAGCTCGTTCGTGGGCACCATGGAGAACTGCTCCCGCTTGCTCGATCGCATCGGCGCCGCCACGGACCCCGATGCCGAGGCGATGGCCATCGCGCGCCACTGCAGGGAGCTCGAAAGCCCGGTGCCCGGCTTCGGCCACCACCTGCACAAGCCGGTGGACCCGCGCGCCTACAAGCTGCTCGACATGGCGCGCGCCGAGCCCGAATTGGCCGGCGACAAGGTGCGGGCGCTGGAGCGCCTGTCCGCCGCGGTGGACGCCATCGCTGGCCGCCCCATCACCATCAACGCGACCGGCGCGGTGGCCGCGCTGCTCGGCGAAATCGGCGTGCCCACCGCGGTGATGCGCGGCTTCGCCGTGATCTCGCGCGCCGCGGGGCTGGTGGCGCACATCGTCGAGGAGCAGCAAAGCCCTTCGGGCCGCTTCATCTGGGACACCGTCGAGCAAGCGATCCCGTTCGCCGGCGCGAGCGGGAAGCCCGCATAAGCTGTTGGCCCGAGGACTGGCGCACAGGCCTCAGCCATCCAGCTCCGCGTAGCGCCTGAAGATCCCGTCCTCGTTGAACGCGATGCGGCGCGGGCTCTGCAGGTAGTCGTGCACACGCTGGCGGCGTCCGACGTTGGCATGCAGCTTCTCGACCGCAGGCGTGGCGTCCAGCGCGCGGGCCGTGGCCTTCGGGAACGCGTAGTGCAGGCCGTCCACCAGCTGGAACAGCGACAGGTCCGCATAGGTCAGCACGTCGCCCACCAGATGCAGGCTGCCCGCGGGGTTGCGCTGCAGCACGCGCTCGAACCAGTTCAGGAACTTCGGGATGCGCTCGTCGCGAAAGGCCCGCGCGCGCTGCATGGCCGCGTCGCGCTGGTCTTCGTAGTAGGCGCCGGTCGAGATCGGATGGTGCGTGTCGTGCGCCTCCGCCACCACGTCTGCGATGGTGAGCTGCAGCTGGTGTGTCCACAGTCCGTCCGATTCGCCCACGCCCGACAGCCCGAGCCGGGGCCCGAGGTAGAGCAGGATCGCGGCCGTCTGCCCGACCACGATGTCGCCGTCGACGAGGAAGGGCGGCGCGAACGCGGGCCGCGCGCTGTCGGGGTCGCCCAGCCGCCGTCCCAGCGCGGATTCGCCGCCGCCCTCGGCTTCGGGCAGGCGCGCCACGTCGACGTAGTCGGCACCGGCCGCCTCGAGCGCGAGCCGCACGAATTCACCGCGGCCCTGGATGGTGGGCCAGTAATGGAGTTGGTAGGGCATGCGGGCATGGTGTCATGGGGCCGGGGCGGTTGCAACCGCGTGCGCCCGCCGGCCGCGTCGGATTCGGCCCGCATCTCTTCGGCCTCAGTTCACCTTGACCGTGAAAAGAACAGCCCCTGAAGCACCCGGGTCGAGCGACCCCGTGAATTGCCAGCTCAGCGACCCCGTGCCCCCGGCGGTCTGCGCCGCTGCGCAGGCCTCCGTGGGCGCCGGAACCGGATTGGCGGGCGTGCGCTTCTGGCAGTTCGCGAGCGTCGCGGGCGTCGTGCCCGCCTGCGCCGCGACGAAGGCGGTGAACTGCGGCGTCGTGTCGTTGACCGTCATGCCGCTGATCGGGCTGGAGCCGTTGTTGGTGTAGGTGATGCGGTACTCCAGCACCTCTCCAGGCTTCGCCTGGTTGTTGATGCCGAAGCTGCCGCCCTGCGTCACGTTGCGCACTTCCTTCTTGAGCTCCAGCGCGCTGGTCGAGACGGTCGTGGTGTCTGTCACCGTGTAGGTGGCGTTCAGGGCCGGGCTGGCATTGGTGAACACGAAGCTGGCCTGCACGACGCTGGCGTTGCCGTTGCCGGTCGCCGCGTTGGCGGGAATGAACTCCTGCATCAGGATGCAGACGCTCTGCCCAGCCACGACGTTCACCGGCGCGGCCGGCGGGTACAGCAGCGCGGCGCCCGCCTGCAGCGAACCGGTGCAGCCCGCGTCGGCAAAGATCTTCCCGCTCCAGCCGCTGACGGCGGGCGTGTCGATCGAGCTCGGGATGGCGAAGCTCACGACGCCGGCGGTCCGGGCCATGAAGGTGTGCGGATAGCTCACGGTGCTGCCGGGCTGGCCGGTCTTCGCGCCGTCGGCCGCGAGCGTGTTGCGGTCCACGTCGCCGAAGTTGAGCCCCGCGTGGCCGGTGCCGTTCCAGGTGAAGGCGATGCGGTCCGGCGTGCCGCTGCGGGTGTAGGTGTAGCTGATGCCGGCGCTGGCGACCGCCTGGCCGGAGGGCAGCGAGAGGCTGCCGAGAGAGGCGCCCGTGGAGATGCGCGAAGCGGCGTTGGTCTCTTCCACGCACACCGGATCGTTCAAGCCGAGGCCGAGCGGCGCTCCCAGCGCGTACTGCCCGCTGCCGTTCGTGGTCGCCGTGGCGAGCGTGGTGGTGGCGCAATCGGTCAGGCGCACGGTGATGCCGGGAATGCCAGCCTCTGCGCCATTGATCAGGCCGTCGTTGGCGGTTCCGGCGCCCACGCCGTTGTCCAGGAACACCCGGCCCGTCACGCTCCTGGGATAGCCGTTGACGAAGGTGCAGGTGATGGCCGCCCCGGCCACCATCTTGGCGGCGGGAATGGTCAGCTGGTTGCCCGTGAGCGTGCCGAACGCGGTGGTCGGCGTGGCGCTGTTCGCGTCCACGCAGCTGGCGCTCATCGGGTTGGCGGGCCAGCCGTCCGGCGAGCTTTCCCGGATGGTGACGCCGGTTCCTGCCGTGCCCGTGATGTTGGCGGCGCCGCTCGCGCTGCCTTCGCCCGTCACGGTGATGCTGTCGGTGGCCGTCGAAAGGCCGCTGAGCGCAAAGCCGAAGAGATTGCTGCCGACGCCGCCGACGGTGGTCTTGACGATCTGGACCCGGGGAAACGGCGGCGAATAGGTGTTGGTGAAGGTACACGCGATGCTGCTGCCCGGTGCGGTGGCGGCGGCGTTCAGCGTCACCTTGCGGTTCGGCAGATCGGGCGTGGCGGCTCCGCCGGCGCCCAGGCCGGTACAGCTGATGCCCGTCAGCGCGTAGTCGGCCGGCAGCGGATCTTCCGTGATGGTCGTCGCCACGCCGGGCGTGGTCAGGGTCTGGGCCGCGCCCGCGGCGGGCGTGCCGGCGGCCGTGGTGGTGATGCTCTGCGCCGCCAGGCCGTTGTCGCCCGTGAAGCCGAAGGTGCCGGTGGTGCCCACGGAAACCTTGCGGATGGTCACGCTCGCCGATGCGGCATTCGTGAACGTGCATTGCAGCGCCTTGCCCAGCTGCACGCTGGCCGCGGGGATCGTGTAGGTCCGGCCGCTCGCCCCGGTGCCGAGGCTGCCCACCGGCGTGCCTGCGTCGGTACAGGTCGCACCGGTCAGGTTCCAGCCGGGCACCGCGGCTTCGGCGATGCTGATGACCGCACCGTTCGCGCTGGCGGTGAAGGCCTGCGTGCCCGCGGCCGCCGTGTTGCCGTCCACCTGCGCCGGCGTGCCGGCGGCCACGGTGCTGACGCTGCCGGCTGCCTGGGTGGTGTTGGTCAACGTGAAGTTGAAGGGGCCGCCGGTGCCGCCTGTCGTGGTCTTCTGCAAGGTGACCGTGGCCGGCGAACAGAGTGCGCTGGTGGTCGCCTGGGCGAGAAAGCCCTGCTGGGGGGCACCGCTCTTGATGTGGACGGTCACCGTGTTCGATCCGGACTGCCAGTTGCTCGCCAGCGTGGCGCTGGCGGCGGCACCCGCGCGGTAGCCCTGGAAGATGTATGGGTTCGCCGTGTCCTGCGGCACGCCTGCAATGCTCTGCAGCACGCCGTTGACGTAGATCTCCGCGACCGAGTTGTCGGAATAGAAGTCCAGCTTCAGCAAGAAGCTCGCCGGGTTGACCGACGCCGCCATGTTGAAGGTGAAGCGGTGGTAGATGTCGACATTGCCGACGTGCGTGGTCAGGTATTGCGAGATCCAGTTGGCGTTATTGAAGGGCGAGTTGATCCAGGCCCCCGGCGCCTTGTTGCCGACGTAGGAGCGCGCCCAGGTGGCGACGGTGCCGGGCCCGCCCGTCGCCGCGCCGATGCCCGACTCCCACACCGGATCGCGGCCCGTGGTCAGCGCCGGTCCGGCCGGGCCGTCGAAGCCCGTGTTGAAGATCGCCGCATGGGTCGAGCACATCACCGTCGGCGCGATGGGCGGCGAAGGTGGATTGGTGTCGGCGGTGTTGGTGAAGGTACAGACGATGTTGCTGCCGGGCGCGGTCGCGGCCGCATCCAGCGTGAGCACGCGTCCATTGCGCGAGGCCGTTCCACCCGCGCCCATGCCGGTGCAGGAAGCATCAACCAGTGCATAGGTCCCCGGCGGCACGCCCTCGGTGATGGTCGTGGCGGTGTTGGCTGCCGCGAGCGAACGCGTCGCCGCGCTGGCCGGCGTGCCGTCCACCGTGGTCGTGATGTTCTGGGTCGCCGCGAGGCCGTTGGTGCCCGTGAAGCTGAAGGTGCCGGTGCCGCCGAGCGAGGTCTTGCGGATGGTCACCGTCGGCATGGTTCCGAACCTGTAGGGCTGCGGGCTCGGCAGGTAGCTGTTGGCGCCGACGCTGAAGCTGCCGCTCAGGACCGCGCCGCCCACCGTCACCTGCGTCGTGCTGTAGACGGCGGCCACGGTGCTGGTGGCCGTCACCTGGCAGGTCGCGGCCGCCGTGGTCGTGCAGCTGCCGGCCGCGCCCACCGCGCCGCCGTTGAAGGCGACGTTCGGCGTGGCGCCGAAGCTCACCACCGTGCCGGCCGCGACCGGGTTGCCGGCCGCGTCGCGGATGAAGACCTCGAGCACGTCCTGCGCTGCGCCGTTGGCCAGCTG
This sequence comes from Variovorax sp. Root411, assembly GCF_001425205.1. GTDB lineage: Bacteria > Pseudomonadota > Gammaproteobacteria > Burkholderiales > Burkholderiaceae_C > Variovorax. The sequence goes on along the minus strand of NZ_LMDW01000006.1, from coordinate 27,782 downwards.
GTTGTCGGTGACGACGCGCAGGCCCGACTGGCTCCCGATGCCGGGGCCGACCACGATGCTCGTCTGGGCGCTGTCGCAGCTCACGCCGTTGCCGGACACGCAGCCCGCGCCGGCTGCCGTGGCCGGCGCGCCCACGCCGCTCGTGCTGGTGCTGGCGTAGTTGGTGAGCACCGTGCCGGTTGCCGCGATCGGTGCGGTCGCGTTCAGCGTGAAGCCGCGCACACCGGTGGAGGCCGGGATGCCGCCGGCAGGCAGCGTCACCGTGCAGCTGAGCAGCGCACCGGCGGCGCTGGGCAGCGTGCCGCAGTTCACCGAGGTGACGCCGGTGCCGGCCACGGCCGACGTGGCCACCACGCCCGGCGGCAATTGCTCGCTCACGACGAGCGAGGTGCCCGAGTCCACCGCGCCCGTGTTGGCCAGGCTCAGGCCGTAGGCGATGTTGCCGCCGGCTGCCACGGTCGCGGGCGCGGTCTTGTCCACGGCGATCACCGGGGCCGCGGTGTTGGTGAAGGTACAGGCGATGACCGCGCCGGGCCGCATCGCGCTTGCGGGCAGGGTCGCGGTGTTGCCGGCGAACGTCGCCAGTTCGGTCGCGGGATTGCCGCTGGTCGCGGCCGCCGAATCCAGGCAGGACGCCGAGACCGGATTGGCCGGCCACCCCGCTGGCACGCTCGACTCCTGCACCGTCGCCGCGGTTCCGGCCGTGCCCAGATGGACCGTGGCCGAGGCCTGCGGCGTGAACAGCGCCGTCACGTCGATGCTGTCCGCCGGATTGGTGACACCGGTCAGCGTGTAGCCGAAGGTGTGGGTGCCCGTCACGTTGGTCTTGGTCTTGCGCACCGTGATGCGGGGCTGCGCGAGCACCGGGGTCGTCACGCTGCTCGTGCAGTTGCCCGCGGCGTTGCAGGCCGGATCGCCGCCGCCGCTGGCGGTCGCGGTGTTGTCCACGCTCGGCACCGCACCGGGCAGCGGCGTGACCGGAATGACGAAGGAGACGCTGCCAGTGGTGGCCGCGAGCCCCGCGGGCACCGTGCAGCTCACGGCCTGTCCGGTGGCGCTGCAGCCGGCGGGCATGGTGCCGAGCGTCAGCGTCGCAGGCACCGTATCGCTGATGGTGGCCACGGCGGTCGTGGCCACCGGGCCGGTATTGGCGAGCGTCAGCGTGTAGCTGGCCGGCGTGCCGACCGCGAAGCTCGGCGCGCTGGCGGTCTTGGTCAGATTGAGCTGCGGCTCGATCGAGTTGGTGAAGGTACAGGCAATGTTGCTGCCCGCCGCAGTGGCAGCGGCATTCAGCGCGACGGACCTCGTTGCGAGGTCCGGCGTGGCCGTGCCGCCGGCACCCATGCCGGTACAGACGATGCTCTTGAGCTTCCAGCCGGCGGGCGGCGCGTCTTCGGTGATGGTGGTGGCTGCCCCCACGGTGGTGAGGCCCGATTGCTCACCGGCCGCGGGCGTGCCGGCCGCGGTGGTTGCGATGCTCTGCGCGGTGAAGCCATTGGTGCCGCTGAAGCCGAAGCTGCCCGTGCCGCCTTGGGTGACCTTGCTCACGGTCACGGCCACGCGGGTGTAGGTGAAGGTGCAGAAGATGGTGGCGCCGTAGTCGGTGGCGGCCGCATCGAAGGTCACTCTCCGGGTCGAGAGATCGTAGGTCGCGGTGCCGCCGGGCGCCATGCCGGTACAGCTGATGCCGGTCAGCACGAAGCCGGCAGGCGCGGAGCTCTGCAGGATGAACGTCGAGGTTGCGGGCGTGGTCAGAAACTTGGCGGGTCCGGAGGCCCCGACCCCGGGCGAAGTCGTGACGATGGGGCTGGCGGCCGCGCCGTTGTTGCCGAGGTAGCCGAACGACCCCACGCCGCCGTTCGAGACCACGGTTGTCGTGATGCTGGGCGCCACCTTGGGCGGCGTGTTGTAGGCGAGCACGAGGGTCGCCGTTTCATTGACGTTGACGCCGTCGTCGTTGTTCGGGTCCGCGTCGTTGGGCACCGTGCAGAAGTGCGTGGCGCCAGGCGTCGCGGCCTGCACGCACACCTTGGCGCCGTTCGGAACCGAGTAGCTGGCGGTCGCCACGCTGGGCTGCGGGAACACGGGAATGTCGAAGCCGGCCTCGCCGCCGTCAGCCAGGTTCGGGCCGCTGGAAGCAGCCAGCGGCGTGGGGTTGACCTGGCAGGTCACCACCACGGGCGAACCGGCCTTCGCGCAGTTGGCGGGCAAGGTGCCCGTGTCCCATCCGGCCGGAAGGGTCAGCACCGCGGTCGAATTGTCGGAGCCCGTGGTCGGCGCGGGGCCGAAGTTCTTGGCGATGAGCCTGACGTTGCGCTGCTGGCCGTAGCTGGTCCAGGCATCGCTCGGCACGACCACCTGCACCTGCAGGTCCGGACGGCCGGTGATGATGTTCGAGCAGGTGTAGTCCTCGTTGGCGCCGAGTGCGTGCGCGGTGGCGCAGGTGCCGGTCTTCGAGTAGCTGTTGGTGTTGGTCCCGGTCGGCGGCAGGGCGTTGCCGCTGTAGTTGGTGCCCGCGGAGGTGTAGGTCTCGTAGGTCTGCTGGTAGCGCGCCGTGTTGTTGGAAACGGCCGGTGGATAGAAGACCACGCCGGCAACGCTCGGGCGCCAGGCGGCCGTGTTCGTGCTGCTGCCGAGCGTCTGGTTCCACGCGTAGTTGACGAAACTGATGCGCTGCGAAACGCGTGCGTCGGGAAACTTGCCGCTCACGCCGGAGAAGCCATCGATCAGTTCACCGCCCCCGGTATCGACCAGGCCGCTGCAGGTGCCCGTCGCGGAAAACGGGCAGACCGTCTTTTCGGCATTCACGGGCCCGGGCACCGCGGAGCCTGGCCCCGTGCCGCCGTCGTCCGAGGTAAGGCCCAGCGTAAAGTTCGCGCCCCCGCTGGATGCCGCCTGGAACCAGTCGCCCGCGGTGACCATGACCGGGCGGCAGACGAAGGTGATCTGCGTCGGATAGATGTTGCCCGAGGCGCCGTTGAACATGCGGTCGAAGCCGCCGAGCACGGCGATCACGGTGCCGGCCGGACACACCTGGGGACCGCGCTGCGTCATGCCGTTGATCGGCCGGCCCCACCATCCCGCCGAGGCCGACGCGCCGAACGCGATGGTCGCCGCGCCCGCGCCTTCGCTCACGGTGAATGGCGTGCAGCCGAATTCGACCGCGCGCAATCCGCCGGTCAGGTTGGCGAAGGTGCCGCTGACCTCGGGGCCGTTGATGCGCTCCCACATGGTCAGTCCCGTGGGGAAGCCGTTGGCGCAAACCGTCTGCACGACCTGGCCGTCGTTGGTGCCCACCACGGTGCCGTTGATCCTGACCGCCCCCTGCGGCACGAGCACCTGCTGCGCGTGCCCGAGAAGCGGAAAGGCCAGCAGCCAGGCCGCGAGCAGCAGCCATCGCCGCGCGGAGGCCGCATGCGAGCGCAGCCTAATCTTGAGTCTTTGCATGTTCGCTTGCCTGATCCGTGTTTTTCCGAGAGGCCGATGCGGCGGGGGCGCTGGCCGACGCGAAGCCCAGCCCGGTCTCGTCGAACTTGAAGCGCAGCCGGATGTAGGCGCCCTTGCTGGTGTATTCGTTGGCCGTCAGCTCGCGGTCGCGCAGGCCGACGAAGTTGTAGCCGGCCGAGACCCACAGGTCCTTGGCCACCTGGTAGCCGAGCTCGACGCCCGCGGTCTTCTGCAGCGCGCCGCCCTTGCCGTAGAGCACGCCGGCCTGCACGCCGAAGTCCCAGTCCTTGTTGATGTCGCGGGTGTAGCGCGCATGCAGCAGATGGGCCCAGTAGCTGCTCGCCAGGAAGCCGTCGTCGGCGCGCGAGATCTTGCCGGCGTAGCGCGCACTGAGAACGCTGCCGCGCTGCGGGTTGTAGTTCAGGTGGGCCGAGACGATGTCGGCGCTGGTGCTGCCCGGCAGGCTGCTGTTGCCAGAGCCGCTGCCGAAGGCGCTGCCGCCGTTCAACGCACCGGCCGCATTGCCGCCTCCCACGATGCGCTCGGAGCGGCGCTCGTAGCGCATCAGCGCGTTCCAGGTGTCGTCGTCGACCGGCCGGTACGCCATGCCGATCTGGTGGCGCTGCAGGTGGCGCTCGTTGCCTGCGTTGGTGCCCTGCCCTTCGCTGTCGCTCACCACGCTGCGCGCCAGCAGGCTCCAGGCGGGGCTGATCTTGTAGCCGAAGCCGGCACTGAAGAGCCGGGTGTTCGCATCGTCGCCCTTGCGTCCCTCGAGGATGCCGCTGAGCTTGTAGGTGTCGGTGAGGTACTCGACCCCGGCGGTGATGGCGGTGGACTGGCCGAGACCGCCCGCGTAGCCGGTGCCGCTGTTCGCGCTGTTGGCGTAGCCGCCCAGTTGGCGGGTGTGCTCGAGGCCGCCGGTCACGCTGAAGCGGTCGGTGAGCTTCACGGTATTGCGCACGCCGGTCGCCGCCTGCGCGGCGCGGCCGTCGATGCTGTCGGCGAGCCGGAACTCGTTGTAGATGCGGCCGCCCTCCATGTAGTTGCTCTCGATGCCCAGGATGCCGACGTTGTTGGATTGCGTCGCGCTCAGCCCGTCGGGGCCGTACAGGCTGGAGACGAGCTCGTAGCGGCCATAGACACGCGTCTTTTCGGTGATGGCGTAGTTGCCGCCAATGGCCAGCGTGCGGCGACCGGAGTCGTGCAGGTCCTGCTCGCCTTCGACGAAGACCTGGGCCCGCGTCACGCCGGGCACCTGCGCCGACAGGCGTGCGCGCACGGTGGTCAGGCTCTCGTTGTCGGCATTGGCGGTGGCGGCCGCACCGAGCGCGGTCACGTTGTTGGCGCCCACGCGGCTGCCGAGGCTTCCGTTGGAGGAAGAGACCTCGCCGTAGTCGAATCCGGAGCCGGAGCCGGACGCGAGGCCGCTGCTGCGCTGGCCTTGGCGCAGGCCCACTTCGGCGACCAGGGTGTCGCCGAACTTCTTCTGCACGCTCGCGGTGGCGCCCTTGCGGTCGCCTTCGAGCAGGGCGTCCTTGCTGTAGATCATTTCGGCGCGCACCGCGGTGCTGGCGTCGACCTTGTATTCGGCGCGCACGGAGGCTTCGGTGCGACCTGCGGAAAAGCTGGCGCCGGGGTTGTCGAAGCCCGCGCTGGTCTTGCCGGCCAGCGCCACGACCGCGAGCTTCTCGTCCTGGTGACGCACCTCGACGCGGGTGCCCTCGCCCTTGCCCTTCTCATCGGAATCGGTGCGAACCAGTTCGGCCGCGGCCGTGGTGTTGTCGCCGATGCGGGCCACGGCCGTCAGCGCGCGCAGCTTGCGATGGTTCTCGGGATTCTGGTCGGTGCTGGCGACCACGCCCAGCTGCAGGCGCTCCGCCACCTTGACCTGCACGTCGGTGCCGGCCACCGTGAACTTGGGGCCACCGCTGTCGACTTCATAGGTGACACGGATCGACTGCGGGTTCAGGTTGGCATCGGCCGATGCGATCGCATGGGTGAACAGGATGCGGCGCGTGAGCGGCTCGACCGTGTAGTCGACGAAGCGCGTGACCGGCGTGCGCTGCAGCACGACGTCGGGCTGGTTGCGGTCGCGCACCACGACCTCGACCTGCTCGCTGTTGTCGACGAACTCGCCGCTGGTCGCGCTCAGGTAGTAGGGGCCGGAAGTGCCGACGGCGCGGAATTCCTCCACCTGCTGCGTCTGCGCGGTGCGCGAGACGTAGCTGGTCGCGCGCACGTTGCGGTCTTCGTACACATGCTTGAGGCCGGTCAGCGAACGGTTGTTCTGGCTCAGGTTGCGCACCTCGGTGCTGCTCGCGGTGGTGAAGTCGCCGTACAGCAGGAAGGAGCGGTTCTTGTCGATGCGCACGTAGAGCTTCTGCGTGCTCTGCGCGTCGAAGCCCTTGACCGACGAGTCGCCGTACACCGGGTAGAACTCGTCGGGCCGGATGTCGCGGAACAGCCGGTCGTCGCGCGTCTTGTCGGAATCGAAGGCGGCGGTGAGCAGGTAGTCGCCCTTGACGGCACCCTTGAAGAAGAAGGCAGCGCGGGCGCCTGCGCGGCGGCCGTTGCGCTCGTCGGCAAGGCCCGTCAACTCCGCCTCGAACGCCGCGCCGGCAGGCATAGCGCCGAGCGGCACGCTGCCGCGCTTGGTGAAGTCCAGCACGCCTTCGACGATGCCCACGCCGAGCATCGGGCGCATCTCGGGCAGCAGCGCGAGCCGCACTTCCTTCACGAAGCTGCCGGCGCTCACGCGCAGGCGCACATCGCCCGGCTCGCCGGGCGGCAGCAGGCGGAACTCGGCCGCGCCGCCGTCCATGAAGACCTGCGTGCCGGGTTCGGCGGGGTTCAGGTCCTCGTCGAGCCAGCGGCCGCGGTCAGCCTCCAGCGTGAGCTGGGTGCGCGCGGTCACCGGCACGCCGGCCGCGTCGACCAGCCGCACCTTGACGACGACGGGCGTGCGCAGGTCGGCATAGGCAAGCTCGGGCAGGTCGACCTGGATGGCGCCGAGCTTGTCCGGCGCGACGATGCCGACTCGCTCGGTGGCGCGCACGTTGCCGAAATCGTCCACCGCGTCGAGCTGCAGGCGGTTGGCCCCCGGCTGCAGCACCACGCCGATGTATTCCCAGGCGCCGATGTTCTTCGACGGCAGCTGCGTCTTCTTGCCGACGCGCCGCTCGTCGATGGCCTGGCCGTTGACCGAGAGGCGCAGCGCCACGCCGGACTCGCCCTTGACGCGCACGTTGATCGACTGGCCAGCAACGGTGTCGCCTTCCTTCAGGCCGAGGAAGCCGAGGGCGTTGCCGTCGAGCTCGGGCAGCAGCACTTCCAGCTCGATCGGGCTGGGCGCGGCCTGCGGCAGCAGCGGCACGCTGCGCGGCTCCAGCATGGCGGCGGAGGTGTTGACGGGCCGGCTGGCAAAGGCGCCGATGCCGGCCGCCGTGCCACCCGCGGCCGACGCGCCTTGCGCAGCGGCCGGCAGGCCGTTGAGCGCGGCGAACAGGCTTCCGGCCGGCGTTGCGGCCGCCGGCGCGGTGGCGCCCAGCGTGCCGCTCATGCTGCCCGAAGCGGCACCAACGAAGCTGCTGGCGTTGGCCGGCGCATCGGGCATCGCGATCAGCGGCGCCGACGACGCCAGGGTCGAGCCGCTGCTGCCGCTCGCGAGCGCCTGGCCGCTGGCCGGCAGCGAGCGGAGATCGCCCACCGCAACGATCTGTCCTTCCGGATTCAGGCGCAGCCGCACCTGGGCCTCGGCCTCGGTGTCCGGGATCGCGGCAATGGCGGCGCGGCGCGCCACCACGTCGGCCACCACGGCCTGGTCGCCGCAGTTGCCGATGATGAAGTTGGCCTTGTGGAACTCGCCCTTCTTCAGATCGACGAAGCGGCTCTCGGGGCGGCCGGCGTTGCGGTTGTCCAGCAGCTCCAGGCGGGCGCCGGGCGGCAGCGTGGTCTGGTCCAGGCGCAGCACGTGGGTGAGCGGCTTGAGCCCGTAGAGGCTCCACTTGCCTTCCACGTCGGTGACGACGTTGGTGCCGTCTTCCATGAACAGGCGCACGCCGGGCACGCCGATCTCGTCGCTGCCCTCTTGCTTGCCGTCGGGCTTGCAGTCCATGTAGACCTTGCCGAACAGGAAGGCGTCGTCGGAAAACACGCCGCCCGTGACGCGAACCGTCCAGTTCGCGAGGTTCGATTGCAGCGGCCCCGAAAAGGCGCGCGCACGATTGACGGCGTCGCCGTTGGTGGGCGCACCCACGCCGATGCGCACGCGGTAGCGCACCACGGCCGCCTGGTCGATGCCGAGGGTGAGCGTCGGGTAGTCGAAGACCAGTTGCGGGCCCGCGCCGCCCGCCGGGTTGCCGGCCGCGGCGGTGTTGAGGCGCGCACTGTTGGCCACGTAGGCGAAGCCCGGCGGCAGGCTGTCGCTGAAGCGCACGCCGGTGACCGGGAATCCGGTCTTGTTGGTCACGGTCAGGGCGTAGTCGATGAAGTCGCCGAACTCCACCTGGCGCTTGCTGCCGTCCTTGCGCAGCACCAGCCCGAGCACGTTGCCCGGGTCGAGCGGGATGTGGTTGTGCACGATGTCGCAGGCCGCGCCCGAGGCGTTGAAGCCGGCGTTGACGGAGAAGTAGTGGGTCGTCGGATCGGCACCCTTGGGCGGTGTGGCGTTGGGCGCGATCTGGCCGCAGCTCGAGAAGGTGCCGGCCGTGACCGGGATCAGCTGCGACGGGTAGACATAGCCGGTACCCGCCGGCGGCACCACGCCGAGCGAGTAGGTGCACATGCCGGTGACTGGCGGCGATTGCAGGAAGAACTGGTAGCTGCCGTCGGCGCCGGTGGTCATGGAGACGCTGCCGTTCGCATTGAGCGTGTAGGCGCCCGACGACCCGCCAAAGATCTCCCCCGCCGTGATCGGCGTCGCGGCCCCGCTGCTGCAGGACTGCCGCGTGAAGGTGACGACCGCGCCGGCGACCGGCTCGCGCGTCACGGCGTTGTAGACCGTGCCTGCCGGATCGGCCAGCAACGACTGCACCGAGCTCGCGCTGGCCGCCACCAGCATGGCGGGCGTGACGTTGATGGTGTTCTGGTCGAAGGCCGCGGCCCAGGCCTTGTTGGTGACCGCCACGCGGCTGCCCACCGCGCCGGCCTTCTCGGTGATGCGCACGGTGAAGGCGATCTCCTCGCTCTGGCCGGGCGCCAGGCCGCGGTTGCCGTCGCTCAGGCTGAGCACCGCCTCGGTCGGCAGCTGGAAGGGGTCGGTACTGGCGAGCGCGCCGCGGTTGCAGGTGGCGCGGCCGGTGAAGCTTCCCGCGACGTCGAGCAGTCCGCTGCGCGCCTTGGGCGCACCGACCAGTTCCCAGGACGCGACCGAGCCGTCCGGCTTGTCCATGTCGAAGGTGCAGTTCAGGTTGTCGATCACGCGCACGTGCGGCGCCGGGGCGATGCCGGTGTTGGTGACCAGCAGCCGGTAGTCGAGCTCGTACACGCCCTGCCCGATGCGCCGCGGCAGCGAGGCACTCTTCACCAGCGTGAGCGAGGGAAGCTCCATGGACACCGGCGTCGGCGAGCTGTTGTTGTTCGGGTTGCCGTCGCCGTCCGGGTCCGGATTGGCGCCGTCGACCGAATCGTCGAAGGCCACGGGCGCGCCGCCGGGCGTCAGCGCGCCCTGCGCGCGCACGCTGTTCAGCAGCGTGCCGGTGCGCCCGTTGACATTGATGCGAACGTCGAACTGCACGATGAATTGCGCCCCGACCGGCAGCACGGCCCCGGGTGCCAGCAGGTTCTGCGCGGCCGGCGTGCCGGTGAAGGCAGCGTTGGCCGCGGCCACGGTGCCGCTCACGCCGTTGCCCTGGTTGCCCGCGATGCCGATCGAGCCGGGCACCACCGTGTACTGGTTCGGGCCCGGCACCGCCGCGGTCGTGTAGCTGCCGAACTGGGTGGCACCGCTGCCTTCGAGCAGGTCGGCCGCCTGCACGCCGTAGAGCCACACAGCGCCGTAGTTGCGGACGTCCACGCTGAAGCGCACCGTGGCGGTTCCGTCGAGCAGGCCATCGGCGCCGCGGTTCGGGCGCGGCACCGACGCAGCCTTGGCAACGCCGATGCGGCTCTGGCTCGTGGTGATGAGCACCGTGTTGGACGGCGACACCGCCAGCGCGACGCCGTCGTTGTAGTAGCTCTGCGCGGTGTTGCGGATGTCGCCGGTCTGGTCCGGCCTGACCCGCACCGCGAACTGCATCGCGATGGAGGCGTTGCGCGACACGGGAGTGGGCACGCCGATCGCCACCTCGATCGCGGCGGCATCGTCCGCGGTGCGGTAGCTGAAGGCCGGATCGCCCGGCAGACGGAACAGGCGCACCGCGCCCGCGGCGGTGCTCTGCAGCGTGCCGGCGATGTACTGCGTGCCGGCCGGCACCAGGTCGCGCACCAGCACGAGGCTGGCCGGCGCGCCGTTCACCAGCACCGGCGTGCCGGCCGGCGCGGCAACGTTCGCGGGCTGCGCATCGCGGGCGCCGATGTTGGTGCCGGAAACGGTGAAGTCGATGCGCGTCTGCCCCGGCACGACGATGCCGGGATAGCTCGCGGCCTTGGTGATGGAGATCACCGCCACGTCACCGACGGTCACGACGTCGCGGTTGGTGGCGCTCAGGTTTTGCAGCGCGGTGGTGGCCGTCAATGCGGCGCAGGCGACGCCGTTCGCGCTCGCCGGGATCGTTCCCTGCACCAGCAGCGCGGCCGTCTCGCCGGGCTGCAGCGCCAGCGCGCCGCCGGCGCCGAGCGGCAGCACCGGATCGGCGGGGTCCGCCACGCCGTTGTTGTTGGTGTCGCGCACCACCCGCAGGGCCGAAAGGTCCAGCGTGTCGGCCGCGCAGCCGCCGGCGTTGTTGGCAAAGCCCAGCGTGTAGCTCGAAGGCACGTTGCCGGTGTTGGTGAGCAGGTGGCTCAGCGTAACGACGGCGGCGGGCGGGCGCGTGACGGCCTGGTCCTGCGTGAGCACCAGCGCCTCGACCGGCAGCACGTTCGCCACCACGCTGTTGGAGCTGGAAGTTTCGGTCTGGGCAAAACCGGCCGGCACGTAGGTGGCCGTTGCCACGTTGCGGATCACAGTGCCGCCGGGGGCGGGGGCTGCATTCACCTGTGACGCGCTGCCCAGCAGCAATGCGGCACCTGCGACAAGCGCAGCGGCACATCCGGGCCATGACGGCCGGCGTATGCCTCTGAGATTGAAAGTGAACAGCATGGCCCGAACCCTTGAACGATCACCGCCTGGGGATCAAAAAACGAAAAGAACTCTTTCCTTTGCGCCCTCGGGAGAGGACGCAAAAGAAAAAAGGGATAGCCCTTGATGCTTGGGAAGGAGCCGACGGGCACAAGGCCCGTCGGCTCTTCATTCAGGCAGCGATCAGTTGTTGACCTTCACGGAGAAGGTCAGCGTTGCCATTGCGCCTGGATTGACCGTGTTAGCGGTGCTGCCGCAGGCCACCGTCGTCGCGGTCGACGTGTAGTTCGCCGCAGTAAAGGTGGGTGTCACACCGGTGGAGACGCACTGAGTCGCCGGTTGCGTGGCCCCCGTGAGGCTGGTGAAGGCCGGCACAGCGTCATTGATGGACATGTTGGTCAATGGAGCGACGCCTTCATTGGTCGCAACGACGCGGTACACGATGCACTCGCCCGGCTTTGCCACGAGCGGTGCCGACGAGCTCGGAACCACCGTGCCTGCGCAGGTCGGATCCATGGCCTGGGTCTTCACGAGGCGCATCTGGCCGGTGATGACCGTGGTCACATCGTTGGCCGACGGTGTGCCGCACGAGGTGGCGCCCGCAGGGAAAGTCACCGTGACCGTGGCCGTATCGACCGCGCCCGCCGAAGCGCCGCCCGGTGCGAACACCTTGACGAGCAGCTTCTGCGTACCGCCCGCAGCCAACGGACCTGCGATCGGGCCGGTCACCAGCGTGTCACCGCTGTCGATCTGGCCGTCGCCGTTCACGTCGATGTACAGCGCGGTGGTCCAGCCAGCCGATACGTCGGCAGCAAGAAGCGAAGCCGTAAAGGCGTACGGGCCTGCGCAGCTCTGCGTGCCGGTGTTGGTCAGCGTGTGGGCGTACACCACCGAACCGCCGGGAGCGATCTGGCCGTTGTTGTTCGGCGTCAGCGTCGCGCCATAGGTCACGACCTGGGTCACCGTCACGGCGTCGGTCTTGGTGTCGATCGCCACGACACCCGCCGAGGTCGCGGTGGTGGCACGCACCTGGAAGTAGATCAGCTGTCCGGTGACCGGCACTTGCGAAGCAGGCGGCGTCACGCAGGCATCGAACTGCGTCGCTGGAGCACCGTTGGCAACGTCGATCGTGGTGATCGCACCGCCAGCACAACCGGCACCCGCGTTCACGAACTTGACCGTCCAGCCCGCAGGCAGGCTGCCCGGGAAGTTGTTGGTCTGGCTCGCCGCGAGGCTGTAGGTGCGGAGCTGCGTGTCGTTGTTCTTGATGAACAGCGTAAAGATCGTGCCTGTGCCGGCCGGCGTGCTCTTCAGCTGCGTCGGGTTCGGGCTCGGGCCCGTGCCCACGTCGCCGTTGCCCGTATTGCCTGCGATGCCATTGCCGGTAATGGTGTTGGTCAGGTCGACCAACACACCCACCATGGCCACCAGCGTGTCGCGCGTCGATTCCGTCTTCGTGCTGTCGCCAGTCGAGGCACCCGTCACGATCGCGCTGAACGGACCGGTCGGCAGGACCACAGGCGATGGCAGTGTGGCGGCCAAGACGAACTGGACGCTGCTGTTCGCTGCGACCGGACCCGTGTCGGGAATACCGTCGCCGTTGTTATCGATCAACGGCGTCAGGCCATCGGCGGCGAAGAATTTGAAGGTCGTGCCCGCCGGGAAGGTGCCCAGCGCCGCCGTGAGGTTCACGAGGTCCGTGGCATTTCCGGCGTTAAACATCGTCTGGGTGAACTTCACCGTGGTGCCCACGGCCGCGCTGGCGACAGTCGTCGTATCCGCGGCGGTCGCGTTGGGGTTGCCAACGCCAGTGTCCAGCGAGGTGGTCGGGCTACCGCTTGCGGAGCCAAGCACGATGCCGAAGGTGCCCACGACCGTGTAGCTCGCCGGATTGGTCGGCGAGTTGGTCAAGCCGGGCGAGTTGGAGTCGGCGCTCGGACCTGCTGTCTGCGGGTTGTAATTGGCGGTATTGGTCGTCGTGGACGTGCCGATGGCGGCCGTTTCGTTGACCATCACGACGAAGCTCACCGTCTGCGTGACGTTGGGCGCCAGCGAGTCAACGACGAAGGTCAACGTATTGCCCGCTGCCTTGAAGTCAATCCCTGCCGCATCGGTGCCTGCCGCATCCGTCAGCGCGACGGCCGGCGCATTGCTCCAGACCGCGGATCCGGGCACGTAGGTGAAGCCGCTCGGCAGCGTGTCCGTCAACGCGAACCTGCCGGCCGCCCCACCCGAGTTGTTGAACCTCAACGTGTAGGTGGTGTAGACGCAGCCTGCGGCCGGTGTGGATGCACCCGCGACAGTGGCGGCACAGCCCGCCGTCGAGCGGGGACCGCTCACCGACGCCGCGGGCCAGCTACCGCCGTTGGCGGACCAGGCGACCGCAGGGACGCTCAGGCTCTTGCTGGCACTGAACGCCGCCGCGATGGTCAGGTTCACCTGGTCCTTGTCCGCCGCCGAGGTGTTCGGCGCCGTGTACAGGGCCGGCGTGCCGGGAACGGCAGTGATGGTGGCCGTGTCGAAAGGCGTCGTCGGCGTGGTGGCCGTGCCGGGAATGGTGTACGCCACCACGAACTGGAAGGTGCCGTTGTTGCCCGGCACGTTCTGCGCGGGCACGCTGCAGACCGCGGCGGAGGTGGCGGTACACAGCCAGGTGGTGTTGTCAGGTACGCCGTCGCCGTTGGTGTCGGCATAGACCTCGACCTTCGAGAAGGCATTGGTGTCGGCGTCCACCGTGATGGTGAAGCTGTCCGTGCCGTTACCGGTGTTGGTCAGGGTGTGTGGCGCGTAGACCACCGAGCCCGCGGCACCCAGCTTGGTGTTGACGACCGTGGTCGTGACCTGGTTGACCGTGTCCAGCGTGAAGGAGCCCACCTGCTGCACCGTGGTCTGCACCAGGTTGGAGGTTGCCAACTGCGTTGTCCCGGCGGAATCCGAATAGGTGGCCGAAGCCTGGTTACCGATGACGGTGTTGGCGGGCGGCGGCGCGGCAAAGACGCTCGAGCTTCCGAACAGGAAGCCCAGCGACAAAACTGCGGCGCCCGCCCAGGTGGCGTTCGGCCTGAAGCCGACGCCCTTGGCTGGCGAGATGGGACTCACGTGGTTTCTCCTCGGTTGTTGTCAAAGAAAGGGGACAAAAAAATCCCGGCCCCGTCCGCGAACGGAACATCGGCCGGGTTGCGTGCGATCAGCGGAATGAACCCAAGAAAGAGACCGCTGTCCGGGTGATCAGCGCGCGGGAGCGGGCTGCACCGTGACGGCGGGTGCCTGCACGGCCGCGGCGGCGGCCTTGGGAGCAGGCGGAACGACGACCTCGACCTTGGCGCGCGCGCTCACGGCAGTCACGCCATTGGCGGGCAGCTGGCCGAGCGTCCAGCGCAGCGCGCGGTAGTCGCTGTAGGGCACCGGTTCTGTCTTGTTGCCGTCGGCCTTGCGCATCAAGGGCTCGGCCCCGTAGACGCCGTCCTTGGTGGCCGCCTTGACCAGCGCCGCGCCGGGCTTGGCACTGCGGGGCAGGTACTCGAGCCCCTCGGGAATCGGCAGGTCGGCGACCAGGCCGGAAACCGCCTTGCCGGTGTTGTTGGTGTAGGTGGCGCGGTATTCGAGGATGTCGCCCGGCTTCACCGAGGAGGCCTCCAGCAGCTGCTCCTTGCCGTCGGCGGCCTTCACGACCTTGTGCTGCGTCAGCACCACGGCAACCGTCTTGCTGCCGGCGCCGGCCTCCGCCGCGGCGACGCGCTGCGCTGCCGCAGGCGCCATCAGGCTGGCTGCCACGAGCACGCCGGCCGCCATTCGGGCCGCGAGCCCCGGGAAGCCGCCCATGCGGTGGCGGGAAAAGGATTGAGTCGATTTTTCAGTTGGCACGAATGCTTGCTCCGGGTTCGAAAGTCACAGGCATGCCGGCCCATCGCCGGCGGGGAAAACAGCAGCGCGGGCTGCAAGGGACTGCGGTGGAAACATTTATTTCTAACTGTTAATTATGTAAGCGATCTACCATTTTTCTACGATAAAAGTTCCACTTTTTGATCGAGACCCTTGGTTCCAGCCGGGACAACCAAGGATGGGTCAAGCCAGTAAAGTGCACTAACCACGCTCAAACTCGTCACTTTGGATCTCAAAATCCACTATCGAGCGATATAAGCCTCAACACCGGAGCCTGATGCGAACGCGCAACAATCTGCGTGAAACCGCAGAACAACCGGTTTTTGGAAAAAATGTGAAAAAAGCGCAAGCCTCAGGCTGCCAACGGAAAAAGGCCGGGCGGTCGCTTCAGGGCGCAAAGCAGATGATCGGCAAAGGCCCTGACCTTGCGGGAATTTCGCTTGCCGGGGAGATACATCAGGTCGAATTCCATGGGCCTCAATTCGAGCGCCGGAAATACAACCAGGAGCGATCCATCTTCTATTTGGGGTTTTGCCAGCAGCAGCGGAATCAGCGCAATGCCCTTGGCTGCACAAGCGAGCCTCAAAAGCAATTCCGGATCGTTGGAGCGAAACAGGCCTGCGGGCAGCACGCTGTGCTCCCGGGAAGCAATCGGAATGATCATTTCCTGGCCAGGGCGCTCGGCGTCGCAAGCCAGGAATGCGTGCTGCGCGAGGTCTTCCAGATCCTTGATCGCGGGATGCTGTTCGAGGTAAGACGGCGCCGCGCACAGCACGAGCGGCTCGCTCGCGACGCGGCGCGCCACGAGGTCTTCGCACCCTTCACGGCTCGCCCGGATGAGCACGTCGGCCTCCTCGCGGGAAAGATCCACCTTGTGGGACCCCAGGCGCACCGTGATTTCGAGCCGGGGATGCGCTGCCATGAAAGCGGGAAGATGCGGCGCCAGCAGATCCCGGCCGAAATAGCTGGAGGCCGAGACGCGAAGCCGCCCCCTCAGGTCGTCGCTCGTGCTCGCACGCTGCGCCATTGCGTCGTCGACCGCGACAAGAATGTCGCGCGCAGCCGATAAAAAAGAACGCCCTTCGTCGGTCAATCCGAATCGATGCGCACTGCGGTGCATCAATAAATGCCCGAGTGTCGATTCAAGCCGCTTGAGCTGCCTGGATGCGGTGGCCTTGGGAATTCCAAGCGCCGCGGCTGCGTGCATCAAGCCCCCGGCCTCAACGGCTTTCACGAAAAGCCGGACATCCGGCAATATCAAATCCTGTGCGCCCGCGTTCGAATTCAGGTTTTCGGTTCGAACGTCAACATCATTCAAAGACATCTTCATCATCTCTCAGTGATCCAATGGCTTCCCATGCCCGGATAATCCCAAGATCGATTTGGCCCGTCTTACAAATGTGAGATTTGGTGATAAACTATTAACAGTTGTTACTCACTTCTATTGCCTGGTCACCGCCAGTCTTCGTGGGCGCCAAGGCTGCAGCCGCTCGCAGTCGAGGCTCCGCATTCGGTACCGGACACCGACCACCGAACCCATGCGTATCGCCGTACTCGAAGACGAGCCCGACCAGTTGGCTCAGTTGGTCCGCGTGCTGCAGGAGCAGTTCACGCAAGGAGACGTCACCAGCACCTGCGTTGCGTTCGCCGACGGGCTTTCGCTGCAGAGAACGCTGCGCCGCGAAACCTTCGACCTCCTCGTGCTGGACTGGAACGTGCCGGGGCTCGACGGCGCCGAGCTGCTGCAGTGGCTGCGCACCTGGCAGAAGAGTCCGGTTCCGGTCCTGATGCTGAGCTCGCGATCTTCAGAGCGCGACGTGGCAAAAGCCCTGGGCCTGGGTGCCGACGACTACATGGTCAAGCCTGTGCGCCTGCTGGAATTGGGAGCGCGCCTGCACCGCCTGCTGAAGAGAAGCCATTCGCCCGAGCCGTCCGACCGCAGGCATTTCGGACGCTGGGAGTTCGACCAGGTCTCGCACAGCGTGCTGATCCATCCGGAGCACGACGACGACGGCGCAGCGCCGCGGCGCCAGGAACTCTCGAGCCGCGAGTTCAAGCTCGCGCTGATGCTGTTCCAGAACATCGGCCACGTGGTTTCGCGCGCGCACCTGCTCGAGAGCGCAGGCTACGACGGAGACCTGCCCTCGCGCACGCTGGACATGCACATCTACCGGCTGCGCAACAAGCTCGAACTCGAGGCCGCGCAGGGGCTCACCCTGCGCACGGTCTACGGGCGGGGCTATTGCCTCGACGCCACGCTGGAAGCGGCCGCCTGAACCGTGGACCCGCGAAACTCGATGCAGCGATCGAGTGATCGCCAGCGCCTCCCCGCCCGCACGCGCCCACGTGCGATGGTCGCGCGGCTGCTGATAGCGCTGCTGCTGCCCGCAGCCATGCTGTGGCTCGCCGATCGGCCCGGTTGGCTGCAAGTGCTCGACACGATGGTCTACGACTCCGTGTTGCCCCTCGCGGCGCCCGCGCCGTCGCCGGACATCCTGATCGTTGCGATCGACGAGCGAAGCTTGCGCGAGTTGGGGCGCTGGCCGTGGCGGCGCGAACTCTATGCCCGGCTTCTGGAAGAACTCGCAGAGGCAGCACCCCGCGCGGTGCTGCTCAACCTGTTCCTGACGGAACCCAGCCCGGACGCCGGCGACGACGAGAAACTGGCCCGGGCGATGGATCGCTTGCCCGTCTACCTGCCGCTGCTGCGCGACAGCGGCACTGCGCCTTCGCCGGGCCGCTGGCCGGGCTTCCTGCCACCCTTGCCGCTGTTCGCCGCCCATGCGCGCGGCGTCGGCCACGCGGAGCTGGCGCTCGACGGGGACGGCGTGTCGCGCACGCTGTACCTGCGCGAAGGTCCGGCCGGCCTTGGTCAATATTACGTAGGCGCGCTGATGGCCGGATACGGGTCGGCGGCCGAGGCCGAGGCCGACACCGAGCCGGCAGCGATCGCGCCTGGCGACTGGAAGCACGAGCAGCCCGTGCGCATGTTCTTCGCCGGGGCACGGGGCAGCTACCGCACGGTGTCGTATGTGAGCGTTCTGCGTGGCGAGGTGCCGGCCGCACTGCTGCGCGGCAAGCTGCTGCTGGTGGGTGCCACGGCGCACGGGCTCGGCGGCCAGGTGCCGACGCCGAACGCAGGCGTCGCCGCGCTGCCGGGCATCGAGGTGCATGCCAACCTGATCGACGGACTGCTGCACGGCCGCAACGTGCGCATGCCGGCACCGCTGGCCTATGCCGCATGGACCACCTTGCCGATCTGGCTGGTGCTGTTGCTCCTGGTGCATGCCAGGCGCCATGCGCTGGTGTTCATTTCCGGCCTCGCGCTCTCGTGGCTGCTGCTCTGCGTGCTGGCCATGCCGCTGCTGCACTGGTGGCTGCCGCCGGCGGCGCCCGTCCTCGG
The DNA here is from genome assembly GCF_001425205.1 of Variovorax sp. Root411. Taxonomy (GTDB): domain Bacteria; phylum Pseudomonadota; class Gammaproteobacteria; order Burkholderiales; family Burkholderiaceae_C; genus Variovorax. The sequence goes on along the minus strand of NZ_LMDW01000006.1, from coordinate 9,834 downwards.
CATGCTGGCGCTCTACCTGCTGTGGAGCTGGCGCCGGCTCGAATCACAGTTCGTCTATTTCCGGCAGCGCGCGAGAACGCTCGACAGCCTGCCCGCGAGCGCTTTCCAGGCGCTGGCGGCCCTGGCCATCCCGATGCAGGCTCCGCCGGCAAATCCGCAGCAGGCGCTCGACCGCGCGATTGCGCGAATCGGCCGCATGCAGACGCTGATGGACGAGGCTCTCCAGATCATGCCGGCGGCCGTGCTGATCTGCGATGACACCGGCTACATCGGGTCGAGCAATGCCGCGGCGCGGCGACTGCTCGACGAAACCTTGCCCGCCACCATGCACGCCCCGGCACGGCCGCCCCATGGCATGCACCTGCCGACCTTGCTCGGCAGCCTTGGCGGCGTTGCGAGCGAGGGCATCGAAGCCATCGGTGCCCACTGGAGCGAGGATCTGCGGCGCGAGTACCGGACATCCGACGGCCGCATCTTTCAGCTCGAAGCCGAAGCCTTCGGCACCACGGAAGCAGGCGATCGCAACTGGATCGTCGTGCTGCCCGAATTGACCGCCGAGCGCGAAGCGCAGAGCCAGCGGGAAGAATGGCGCCGCCTGCTGTCGCACGATCTGCGCAGCCCCCAGATGACGATCCTCAGCCTGCTGTCGATGTACAGGCCCACGGAAAGCATCGACGTGCTGCTGCACGCGGTGCGCCGCGAAGCCGAGCGCACCGTGAGCCTGGCGGAAGGATTCATGGACTTCGTGGAAGCGGGCTCCGACGACTACAGCATGGAAGATACCCACCTAGGCACCGTGCTGCTCGACGCGCGCGACCAGGTCTGGCCTTATGCGCGCGCCAGCCAGGTGCAGATCGAGACCCGCATCAGCGACGCCGACGAACTCACCATGCAGGCCGACGGTGTGCTGCTCACCCGTGCGATCGTGAACCTGCTGAACAACGCCATCCGCCACAGCGCAGCAGGCGGGCGCATCACGCTCTGCCTCGCGGCCGAGCCCGGCGCCGGGGCAGAGCAAGATGCGCGGGCCTTCATCGCGGTCAGCGACGACGGCGAGGGCATGCCCCATGCGCAACTGAACAGTCTTTTGAGTGGAACGCGGCCGTCGCGCAGCAACGACGAGGTGATGCATGGTTCGGCCGACGAACCCCATGCGCCCATCAGGCGCCGGGGCATGGGGCTGGGCTTTGCGGTGGTGCGCACGGTGGTGCGGCGCCATGGCGGGCACATCGAGGCTGCGAGCGCGGCCGGCGCGGGCACGACCTTCTGGATCAGCCTTCCGCTTCGCAGCTTCACATGAGCACCACGCACGACACGTCCGGCTCGCGCTGCGTGCCGATGAAGCGTTCGAAGGCCAGCGTCTCCATATTGAAGTAGCCGAGCTGGTCGTTGTCCTGGCTTACGAAGGCGAGCGGCCGGGTCGGATGGAAGCTCAGTGCAATCGCGCGCGCTTCCATCGGAATGCAGGCCAGTTCCTTCAGGCTCGCCGGGTCGACCACCGACAGGCTGCGATCGCCGTAGTTGGTGACCACCAGACGCCCGTCGCGATACGGGTAGAGGCGCGTCGCGTCCTCGCGCGAGGGGGCTTCGCGCAGCACCTTCATGGTGGCGGTGTCGATGGCCGCCAGCGTGTTGCTCCACCGGTTGGTGACGTAGAACGTCTTCTCGTCAGCCGAGAGCGCACAGCCCTCGGGCTTCTCGCCTGGCGAGCAGGGCACCGGCGCGACCGTGGCTTCGTGCGGCCGGATCCTGGTCACGGTGTGCGAGAGCAGGTTCATCACGTAAGCGGTCTGTCCGTCGCGGGTGAGCGCGAACAGGTGGCTCTTGATGCCGCCGGTGGGTACTGCGCGGCGCGGCGTGGTGTCGGACTCCGGACGGTCGAGCACCACCAGCTGCGCGCGCTCCTCGCTCAGCACGTAGAGGCGGCCCTGTTCGTCCATCTGCATGCCGTGCAACCGGTTGAAGGGGGCGATGTCGATAGTGCGTGCAAGCTTGCGCGCCGCGATGTCGATCTGGAAGATGCGAGTGCCGCCGTGGCCCAGGTGGCCCGAGGTCTCGACGCCGTAGTGGCCCACGTAGGCGAAACGCTTCGCTGCGTCCACCACGAACTCGTGCGGAAACTCCTCGAGGGCAATGCTGTGCAGCCGCTCGCCGCTTTCGATGTCGTAGTAGCTGAAGCAGTGGCTGCACTTTTCCACCAGCAGCAGGATCTCTTTGGTCATGGACGCTGGATTCCTTCGGTATGAAGGGCGATTCGGTAGAGCGATGTGCTCGCCGCGATATAGAGCTGGTTGCGCCGCGTGCCGCCGAAGCAGAGGTTGCCCACCTTCTCCGGCACATGGATCTTGCCGAGCAGGCTGCCGTCAGGGTGGTAGACCTGCACGCTGTCGAGGCTGCTGGTGTAGAGCCAGCCCTGGGCGTCGAGGCGGAAGCCGTCGGGCAGGCCGGGATTCACCTCGGCGAACACGCGGCCGTTGGCGAGCGCATTGCCGCGCACGTCGAACACCATCAGGTGGTGGCGGCCGCTGCCGTCGCTGCGCATCGCGGCCGAGGTATCGCTCACGTAGAGCCGCGATTCGTCGGGCGAGAACGCGAGGCCGTTGGGTTCCTGCACCGCGTCGGTCATGGCGTCGAGGCGGCCGCTCGCCGGATCGAAGCGGAACACGAAGTTGGCCGGCTGCTCGCGCTCCGCGCGGTGGCCCTCCCGATCGCTGGCAATGCCGTAGGGCGGGTCAGTGAACCAGATCGTGCCGTCGCGCTTCACGACGACGTCGTTGGGCGAGTTGAGGCGCTTGCCGAGGTAGCGGTCGACCACGATCTCGTCGGGTGTATCGGCAAGCACGCCTCCGGCCGAGGCACGCGTGCGCACGATGGCGCGCAGTCCGTGCGAGCAGTGGAGCAGGTCGCCGTCGAGGTCGCGCGTGTGGCCGTTGGTGAATTCAACGCCCGTGCGCCACACGCTCATGCCCTCCACCTCGGACCAGCGCAGCATCCGGTTGTTCGGGATGTCGCTCCAGAGCACGGCGTCGTCCTCATGCATCCAGACCGGGCCTTCGCTCCATTGCGCCCCGGTGCACAGTTTCTCGAGCCTTGCACCCTGGACGACGGGGTCCAGGCGAGCATCGAAGATTTCGATCCGGGTATCCATGCGTTTCATCCTTTTGCAGCACCCGTGGGTACGGCCTTGCCTATCCAACCACCGCTTCGCAGCAGCGACTCGAGCTGCGGCACGGTGGAAGCGAGGGCCTCGCGCGCCGTGCGCTTGCCTGTCAACACGTCGGGCAGGACTTGCCCGATGACGTTCTTGCTCATTTCGTCCCATTCCGGGATCAACGGTCGCCAGTCGGGGTTGGCAGCGCGCAGCACGAAAGGCAGCATGCCTTGCTCGGGATTCCTGAGCTTGAAATCAACGTTGGCCAATGTCGACCAGCGGCCCGCGTTGCCACCGAGCGTTGCCACACGCAGATCGTTTGCCTTGCTGGTCAACCACTGGATGAACACGCAGGCGGCTTCGGGATGGCGCGCGTTCTTCGGAATCGCAAGCCCGAAGCCGCCGGTCTGCCCCGACAGGCGGGTGCCGCTCGGATGCATCGCGTAGGCGACCTTGTTCACCACCTTCGAACGCTTCGGATCCTTGGCCGGCCCCATGACGGCCAGCGTGTCGAGATAGAACGCGCATTCGCCATGGAGGAACGCGGCCTGCATCTCCTCGAAACCGGCCTTGCCGGCCGCGACCGGCCCCGTCTCGACCAAGCGGCGAAGCGTCTCGGCGGCCTTGATGCCTGGATCCTCGTGCAGCACAGGCCTGAAGCCGGCATCGAACACCTGACCGCCGAATGGCGAAAGGTGCAGCAGCCAAGCATGCGTGATTTGATGGCCCGCCTGCGAGCGGGAGGTTACGCCGCCGATCTTTTCCTTGTCGTGAATCACCTCGCAAGCGTGCAGCAATTCTCCGTAGGTGGACGGTACCTGCAACTTCTGTCGCTCCAGGATGTCGCGCCGAAAGCCCAGCACGCTGGTTTCCGCACCGTAGGGCAGTCCGTACAGCCGAGCGTCCGGACCGGGCAGAGACGCCTTCGGACCACCAGCCACGCCGATGGCCTGGACATACGCGGGAATCAGGTCTTTGAAATCGTAGTTCGGCATGGCCAGCGATGGGTCGGCCAGCATCTCGTCCAGCGGCCGAAGCAGGCCTTCCTTGATGTACCCGGCCTTCCACACCACCAGATAGGTGATGGCGTCATAGTCGCCTTGGGGCTTGCGCATTCCCGCGAGCTGGCGGTCTTTCATCTCAAGGTAGGGTGTCCGGTCGCGCTCGATCCTGATACCCGTCTCGCGTGTGAAATCGTCGAAGAGCCCTTCGGCTGCATCGTAGTGTGGGTGCGGGCCGGGATAGCTCACGCGGATGGTCTGGCCGCGCAGCTTGTCCCAGGTGCGCTGGCTCGAGTTCTGTGCGCGGGCGCCGAGCCCCCAGCCAGCGGCACCATATGCGCCTGCTGCCTGTATCAGCGTCCGCCGGCCAATCGAAGATCGATCCTTCAGCATGCTTCCTCGACAGTCCTGGTGCGGTGGAGGGCCATCATCCCTTGACCGCACCCGCGGTGAGCCCGGTGATGATCTGGCGCGCGGCGACGAACGTGAAGATCAGCGGCGGGATCGCGATCAGGCTGCCCATCGCCATCACTTTGCCCCAGTCGACGCCCATGTCGGTAATGAACAGCGAGGCCGCCACGGGCAGCGTGCGGGTGTGGCGGTCGGTCAGCACCAGGGCCAGGATGAACTCGTTCCACGCGATGCGAAAGGTGAAGATCGAAGCCGCGGCCAAGCCGGGCGCCATCAGCGGAAGCAGCACTTTCATGAACACCTTGATCGGACCGCAGCCATCGATGGCCGCGGCTTCTTCCAGTTCGATCGGAACCTGCAGCACGAAGCCGTAAAGCAGCCAGATGGTGAAGGGCAGGTTGACCGCCACGTACAGAAGGACCAGGCCCCACAGGCTGTTGACCAGGTGCCACTGGTTCCAGATCATGAAGACCGGAATGGCCAGCACGGCCAGCGGCACGGTGCGCAGCAGCAGCGTGGTGTAGGCCACCACGTTGCGCCCCGCGAAGCGGAAGCGGGCCAGGCCGTAAGCGGCCATGCAGCCGAGCACCAGGGTGACGGCCGTGGAGACAATGCCGACGAACAGGCTGTTCATCAGATAGCTGCTGAACTTGTCTTCCTGCAGCACGGCGCGGTAGTTCGCCAGCGTGGGCGTGAAGATGAAGTTCAGTGGCTCGGCGAAGATCTGCACCTGCTGGCGCAGGCTGGTGGTGAAGATCACGGCGATCGGCGCGATGCACAGCGCCGCGAGCGCAATCAGCATCGCGTAGTGCAGCGCCGCGAAAAGAGGGGAATGCTGTTTCATGCTTGTCGTCTCACCTATCGTTCTTGAGCGGGTTCGACAGCCGCAACGCGCCCCAGGAGAGGGCCACGACCACCACCAGCAACAGCACCGAGATCGCCGCCGCAGCGCCAAGCTGCTGGCCGACGAAGGCCGTCTTGTAGATATGCAGGGCGAGGATTTCTGTCGAATCGCCAGGACCGCCGAAGGTCAACACGTAGATCACCTCGAGCACGCGAAAGGCATCGATCAGCCGCATCATCAGCGTGATGGCGATCACGTGCATCACCATCGGCAGCTTGACCATGAAGGTCATCTGCCACCATTTGGCGCCGTCGATGCGCGAGGCCTCGATCACCGCCGCGTCCACGTTGGCCAGGGCCGCCACCATCATGATGAAGACGAAGGGCGTCCACTGCCAGATGTCGGCGACGACGATTGCGGCGAAGGCCAGGGTCGGGTCGGCCAACCAGCCTCGTGCGGCGATGCCGAACAAGCCAAGGACTGCATTGATGAGGCCGAACTGCGCGTCGAACAAGTAACGCCAGGCCAGGCCAACCGCAATGGGCGCGATCATCATCGGCAGGATGAACAGCGTGCGGAAGAAGGCCGTGCCGCGCACCGGGCGTTCCAGCGCCAGCGCCAAGGCGATGCCTGCCACCATCTCCACGCTGACGCTCACCGCCGCGAATTGCAGGGTGGTCCACAGCGACGACCAGACGCGCGGATTGGAGAGTGCCGAGACGAAGCTGTCGAGCCCGACCCAGCGGGCGTCGCTCCACGGAGTGCCCATGCTCCAGTCGAAGAAGCCGAGCTGGAAGGCCGACAGAACGGGGTAGAGGCAGGCCGCCACCATGATGAGGACGGCCGGGCCGAGGTAGAAGGCCGGAATCCAGGGAGATGTGCGCATCGCGATCAGACCTTGTAGTTCGCTTCGCGCATGATCTGCGTGACCGGCCCCACCAGGTCATTGAGCGCGGCCTCGGCCGTCTTCCTGCCGGTGAGTGCCTCGGAGATGCCGACGCCCAGGGCCTGCACGTTGATCTTGTCCCACACCGGGATGATCGGCCGCCAATCGGGATTGGAGTACTTCAATGCCTCCCTGAAGGTGATGAATTCCGGGTACTGGCGCACCAGTTCGGCATCGAGCATCGTGGAGTTGCGCACCGGCGTGCCGCCGGCCCGGGTGCAGGCCTTGTCTTGTGCTTTCGAGGTGAGCCACTGCATCAGCAGGAAGCCGGCATCGGCGTTCTTCGCGTTCTTCGGGATCGCCAGGCCCAGGCCGCCCGACTGCGATGCGCGCCTGGTGCCCATGGGGTGCAGCGCCCAGCTCACCTTGCCCGCGACCCGCGACTTGGAGGGGTCGTTGACCAGACCGGCGAGCGAGGTGGAGTCGAGGTACATCGCAGCCTGGCCTTGCAGGAAGGCCGTATTGCTCTCGCCCTGTCCATAGGCCGGGATGCCGGCCGGGCCGGTGGCCACCACCTCCTGCAGGAACTTGAGCGCCTTGACGCCCGCCTGATCGTTGAAGCGCACCTTCCATTCGTCGTCGAAGATGCTGCCCCCGAGCGGGTTCAGGTGCAGCAGCCAGGCGTGCACGCACTGGTGGCCGGCCTGTCCGCGCGAGGCCAATGCGCCAATGCCTTCCTTGTCTTTCAGCAGGCGCAGGAGCCTGGCGAAATCGTCGTAGTTGCCGGGCGGCTGCAGGTTGTGCTTGGCAAAGATGTCGCGACGGTAGGCCAGCACCGAGGTTTCAGCGCCATAGGGCAGGCCGTAGAGCTGGGCGCCAGGGCCTGCCAGGTAGCCTTTGGGGCCACCGACCATGCCCAGGTTCTCCAGGTAGATCGGGATGATGTCCTTCAGGTCGTACCCGGGATCGGCCAGGGCAGGATTCTTGAAGAAGCGCTCCAGGGGATGGATGAGGTTCTTGGCGACATACTCGCCTTTCCACATCACCACGTAGCTCACCAGGTCGTAGTCCCCCTGCGACTTGGCCATTTCGAGCAGCTGCTTTTCCTTCATGCGGCCCATGGCCAGCTTGTCCACGTCGACCTTGATGCCGGTCTCCTTGGTGAATTCGGGCAGGATCTTCAGCATCGCGTCGTAGTGCGGATGCGCCGGGATGCTGAAGGTCACGGTCTGGCCCGCATACCTGGCGTAGCGGCTCTGCGCGAGCGCCCCGTGAAAAGGCAGGCCGGCGCCGAACACCGTCGCCGCACTGCTCTTGACGAAATCTCTTCTCTTCATGACTGTCTCATTTCTTGTTGATGGATGAGAGCGGAATCAGCGGCGCAGGGAGCGTCCGCTGTCGCTGTCGAAAACGTGCAGGTCTTCGCTGTCGAATCCCAGGTGGACGTTGCGGTGCAACTGCGCATGGGCATCGCCCGGCAGCATCGCGGCCACGCGTTGGCCCGAGGGCGCGACCATGTGGCCCACGATCTGGCTTTCGGTGCCGAGGTACTCCACCACTTCCACCTTGACGGTCAGCTGCGCCGCGTCCGGGCTGGCGCGCAGCGCCTGCGGACGCAGGCCCAGCGTCAGTTCCTGCCCGGGGTCGGGTGGATTGGCCGCCAGCCAGGCGGGCGGTTGCCAGGCAAAACCCTCGCCGCGCAGCACGCGCCGGCCGTTTTCCTCGGCATAGCGGGCCTTGAAGAAATTCATGGTCGGCGTGCCGATGAAGCCCGCCACGAACAGGCTCGCCGGCCGCGTGAAAACTTCCGACGGCGTGCCCACCTGCTGGATGCGGCCCTTGTCGAAGATCACGATGCGCGAGGCCAGGGTCATGGCCTCGACCTGGTCGTGCGTCACGTAGACCGTGGTCTTGCCCAGGCGCTCGTGCAGTAGCGCCAGTTCGGCGCGCATGTGGCCGCGCAGCTTGGCATCGAGATTCGACAGCGGTTCGTCGAACAGAAAGACCTTGGGCTCGCGCACGATGGCCCGGCCGATCGCCACGCGCTGGCGCTGGCCGCCCGACAGCTCCTTGGGTTTGCGCGCGAGCAGGTGCCCGATGTTCAGCACCTTGGCGGCTGCAGCCACCTTGCTGTCGATTTCCGCCTTCGGCCGGCCCGCCAGGCGCAATGCGAACGACATGTTGGTGCCCACGTCCATGTGCGGATACAGCGCGTAGTTCTGGAACACCATCGCGATGTCGCGCGCCATCGGCGCCACGCGCGTGACGTCGCGCCCGCCGATGGTGATGTGCCCTTCGCTGACTTCCTCGAGCCCGGCGATCATGCGCAATGTCGTGCTCTTGCCGCAGCCCGATTCACCCAGCAGCACGACGAACTCGCCATCGTCGATGGCGAGATCCATCTGCTGCACCACGGTCACCTCGCCGAAGCGCTTGACCACGTTGTTCAATTCCAGTCCTGACATCTTGTCTCTTTGAAGTTGGTTTTTGAAGGAAGGGTCAGGGTCGGCCGCAACGGGCTCGCCAGGCGGACGCCGTGTAGCGGCGAACTCCCCAACCCATGAGGGGGCGTCGATTTCCCGGGTGCGCGGCGCTCGGTCCCCAGATGGCCTGGTAGGTGTCGATGCAGCGGCCTTGGCGTTGAAGCCGGATGAAGACCGCGGCGAAGGCGCCCCACCAGAGGGCCAGAACGGTGGCCATCCAGCGCGGCGCGTCGACGATGACGAGCCCGAGAGCGATGGTCAGCACCGCCAGGGCGATGGCCAGCCAGCCCAGCGATTTGTGCAGGCACTCGAAGCCGATGCGCCAGCGAGTCATGTCGTAGTGATCGCCGCGAAGCCGGGCATCGGTAGGGCCGCCCTTGCCGCCGCGCAGCAGGCCGCCGGCAACCTGCGCCCACCCCGCGATACACAGGCCCCAGCCGAGCCACGCATGCACCTGTGCCGCGGTGTCGCGTCTGCCGCCGAGGCCCCACGCGAGCCCGAGCCCGATGGTCATCGCAAGTACGCCGGCGTACTGCAACACGCGATGCGCATGCCACCACGCCTTGTTGTCGAGCTGCTGCGGCCAGTCCTGGCCCGGCATGATCTTGAAGAAGCGCGCCGCCAACGCGCCGAGCGGCAACAGGATGCCCCAGCCGAGCACCATCAGCCGCGCATGCCAGGCTGCCTTGCCGGCAATGTGATGCTCGATGGCGCCGGAGAGCGGGGCCAGCAGCCAGTCCCACGGCTGTGCCAGCGCCGCGTGAGCGACTGCCGGCATAGCCGACAGGCCCATCAGCGCGATGAAGCAGGCGCAACGATGCGTCATGGCTTTTCAACCGGCTGCCGTGTACGCCGTCTTCACGGTAGTGAAGAACTCCTGCGCGTACTTGCCCTGCTCGCGCGGACCGTAGCTCGAGCCCTTGCGGCCGCCGAACGGCACGTGGTAGTCCACGCCCGCTGTCGGCAGGTTGACCATCACCATGCCGGCCTGGCTGTGGCGCTTGAAGTGCGTGGCGTACTTCAGGCTGGTGGTCGCAATGCCCGCGGACAGGCCGAAC
>NZ_LMDW01000005.1 GCF_001425205.1 Variovorax sp. Root411 | reverse complement strand
CGCGAGATCGGCATCGTCCAGGATCACCTGCGGGTTCTTGCCGCCCATTTCGAGCTGCACCTTCTTGTGGTTGGTGACGCACTGCACGGCGATGTTGCGGCCCACGCCGACCGAACCTGTGAAGCTGATCGCATGGATGCCGGGGTGGCTGACCAGCGCGTTGCCGATCACGCTGCCGCGGCCCATCACGAGGTTGAACACGCCGGCCGGGATGCCTGAGCGGCTGATGATTTCGGAGAGCGCCCAGGCGCAGCCGGGCACGAGATCGGCGGGCTTGAGCACGACGCAGTTGCCGAAGGCCAGCGCCGGCGCAATCTTCCATGCGGGAATGGCGATGGGGAAGTTCCACGGCGTGATGAGGCCGACCACGCCGACCGGCTCACGCGTGATTTCCACGCCGATGTTGGGCCGCACCGAAGGCAGCAACTCGCCCGACAGGCGCAGGCATTCGCCGGCGAAGAACTTGAAGATCTGGCCCGCGCGCGTGGCTTCGCCGATGCCTTCGGCTTTCGTCTTGCCTTCTTCGCGTGCCAGCAGCGTGCCGAGTTCTTCCTTGCGTGCAAGGATTTCGGTGCCGATCTTGTCGAGCGCGTCGGAGCGCGCCTGGATGCTGCCCGTGGCCCAGGCCGGGAAGGCGGCGGTGGCGGCAGCAACGGCGGCTTCGACGTGCGATGCGTCGCCCTGGGTGTACTGGCCCAGCACGTCGGACAGGTTGCTGGGGTTGAGGTTGGGGCTGTAGCTTGCGCCGGCNGGCGGCTTCGACGTGCGATGCGTCGCCCTGGGTGTACTGGCCCAGCACGTCGGACAGGTTGCTGGGGTTGAGGTTGGGGCTGTAGCTTGCGCCGGCACGCCATTCGCCGCCGATCAGGTTGTCGAAGTTTTGCATGAGGGGTTCCTTGTTCAGCGTGCCCAGCGCAGCACCAGCGGATCGAGCCGGCGTGCGGTCTCGATCAGGCCCTTGCGGGTTTCCGGATGCATGGCGGGCCAGGGATGGCGCGGCGCCTCGCAGGCGATCACGCCGCCCTCCTTCATCAGCGCCTTGGCGGCCAGGAAGCCGGACTGCCGGTTCTCGTGGTTGATGAGCGGCAGCCAGCGCTGGTAGAGCGCGGAGGCCTTGTCGCGGTCGCCTGCGCGATGCGCTTCGATGATCGGCCGGATGCCGTCGGGGTAGCCGCCGCCGGTCATCGAGCCGGTGGCGCCAGCGTCGAGGTCGGGCAGCAGCGTGATGGCCTCCTCGCCGTCCCACGGGCCTTCGACGGCGTCGCCGCCCAGGCGGATCAGCTCGCGCAGCTTCGATGCGGCGCCCGCTGTTTCGATCTTGAAATAGGCAACGTGCTCGATCTCGCGCGCCATCTGCGCGAGGAACGCAGCCGGCAGCGGCGTGCCGGCGGCAGGGGCGTCCTGAATCATGATGGGGATGTCCACCGCATCGGACAAGCGCGCATAGAAGTCGCGGATCTGCGGCTCGGGCACGCGGAAGGTGGCGCCGTGGTAGGGCGGCATCACCATCAGCATGGCCGCGCCCATGTCCTGCGCGCGGCGGCTGCGCGCGGCGCAGACCTCGGTGCTGAAGTGCGTGGTGGTCACGATCACCGGCACCCGGCCGGCGACGTGCTCGAGCACGCAGCGCGTGAGCACCTCGCGCTCGTCGTCCGACAGCAGGAACTGCTCGGAGAAGTTGGCCAGGATGCACAGGCCATCCGAGCCGGCATCGATCATGAAGTCGACGCAGCGCTTCTGGCTTTCGAGGTCGAGTTCGCCGCGCTCGGTGAACGGCGTGGGCACGACGGGGAAGATGCCGCGAAAGCGGACGGGGCGAGTGGTTGTCATGGTGTGGTGAAAAAAAGTTGCGCGTCAGGTGATCACGCTGATTTGCCAGGGCACGAACTCCTGCTGCCCGTAGCCGTGGAGTTCACTGCGCGAAGGCTGGCCCGAGGCAGTGGCCAACAGCATCCGGAACAGGCACTCGCCGAGTTCCTCGATGCTGCGCGTGCCATCGAGCACCTCGCCGCAGTTGAGGTCCATGTCGTCGGACTGCCGCTGCCACAGCGCGGTGTTGGTGGCGAGCTTGAAGGAAGGCGATGGCGCGCAGCCGTAGGCCGAGCCGCGCCCCGTGGTGAAGCAGATCAGGTTGGCGCCGCCCGCGACCTGGCCGGTGGCGGAGATCGGGTCGTAGCCGGGCGTGTCCATGAACACCAGGCCGCGCGCCCTCACCGGCTGGGCGTATTCGTACACCTCCACCAGGTTGGTCGAGCCCGCCTTGGCAATGCCGCCGAGCGATTTCTCCAGCACCGTCGTCAGGCCGCCGGCCTTGTTGCCGGCCGAGGGGTTGTTGTCCATCGCGGCGCCGTTGCGTGCGCAGTAGGCCTCCCACCAGCGGATGCGCTCGACCAGCTTGCGCCCGACCTCGGGTATTTGCGCACGCCGCGTCAGCAGATGCTCGGCACCGTAGATCTCCGGCGTTTCCGAAAGGATGGCCGTGCCGCCGTGCTGCACCAGCAGGTCGACCGCGGCGCCGAGCACCGGGTTGGCCGAGATGCCCGAGTAGCCGTCGGAGCCGCCGCACTGCAGGCCGACCACCAGGTGGCTGGCGGGAACGGTCTGGCGCCGCACGGCGTCGGCCAGCGGCAGCATCGCCTGGATGCGCTCGATGCCCTGCGCGATGGTGCGGGTGGTGCCGCCCGTGTCCTGGATCGTGAAGCTCTGCAGCCGCTCGCTGTGCTGCAGGCCCTGGGTCGCCAGCAGCTGCCGGATCTGGTTGGTCTCGCAGCCCAGGCCGATGACCAGCACGCCCGCGAAGTTGGGGTGGCAGGCGTAGCCGCCCAGCGTGCGCTGCAGGATGGCAAGGCCTTCGCCCTGCGGATCGACAGCGCAGCCGGCGCCATGGGTGAGCGCGACCACGCCGTCGACGTTCGGGAACGGCGCCAGCATCTCGGGATGGATGTCGCGCCGGAAGCGGTCGGCGATGGCGCGCGCCACCGTGGCCGAGCAGTTCACCGAGGTCAGGATGCCGATGTAGTTGCGCGTGGCGACGCGGCCGTCCTCCCGCACGATGCCTTCGAAGCTCGCCGGTTCGGCAGCGCGCGCCGTCGGGCGTGCATCGGCCGCATGCGCATGGTCGCGCGCGAAGTCTCCCATCGCGAGGTTGTGCGTGTGCACATGCTGTCCTGCCCGAATGGGCTGGGTCGCAAAGCCGATGATCTGCCCGTAGCGGCGCACGGCCGCGCCGAGCTCGATCGCGCGCGTGGCCATCTTGTGGCCCGACGGAATCAGGCCCGCGACGGCGATGCCTTCGCTTTCGATGCGCGTGCCCGAAACCAGCTGGTCGAGCGAGATCACGACATCGTCTTGGGCGTGCAGGCGTATCACGCGTGCGTTCGGTTGGAAGCTCGAGGACAACATGGCAGCGCCGTCACTCGACGATGTTGAAGTCCTTGAGGTACTCGGTCTTCAGCGTGAGACCGAGCCCCGGCTTGTGGTCGTCGAGTTGCACGAAGCCGTTCTCGGCCACCGGCTCGCCGTCGAAGATGTAATAGAACAGCTCATTGCCCACTTCGACGTCGTGCATCGGGAAGTACTCGCTCATCGGCGAGGCCAGCGTGCTCATGGTCAGGTGGTAGTTGTGCATCTGGCCCGCGTGCGGGATCACCGGCACGCTGTAGGCCTCGCACAGCGCGTTGATCTTGTGCGCGGCCGTGATGCCGCCGACACGGTTGGTGTCGTACTGCACCACCGACACCGCCTTGCGGTCCAGCAGCTGCTTGAAGCCGTAGAGCGAGAACTCGTGCTCGCCGCCCGAAATCGGAATGCTGGTGAGCTGGTTCAGCTCGGCATAGCCGTCGATGTCATCGGCGATCACCGGCTCCTCGAGCCAGCGCGGCTGGAACTTCTCGAGCTTGGGCAGCATGCGCTTGGCGTACTCGAGGTTCCAGCCCATGTAGCACTCGAGCATGAGGTCGTTGTCGTAGCCGATGACTTCGCGCACGGCCTCGACCGACTTCAGGTTTTCCGCCACGCCCTTCTGCAGATGCGCCGGCCCATAGCCGAAGCGCATCTTGAAGGCGGTGAAGCCCTGGTCGAGGAACTTCTGCGCCTCGGCCTGCATTTCGTTCAGGTCGGTGCGGTAGAGCTTGGAGTAGTAGCAGGGAATCTTTTCCTTGGTGCGGCCGCCGAGCAGCTTGAACACCGGCTTGTTGACCGACTTGCCCAGGATGTCCCAGATCGCGAGGTCGACCGCCGAGATCGCGGCCATGGTCACGCCCTTGCGGCCCCAGGCGTGGGTGGCGCGGTACATGCGCTGCCACAGGTACTCGTAGTCCCACGGGTCCTGGCCGATCACCAGCGGCGCGAGGTACTGGTCGATGATGGCCTTGGCGATGGCCGGCGCGAGCGCCACGTTGCCCAGGCCCACGATGCCGTCGTCGGTCTCGATCTCGACCACGGTCCACGAATGGAAACGGAAGGTGCTCATGGTTTCCTGCGGCGCGTACAGCAGGTCCATCGCGTTGGAGCAGAAGTTGCCCTGCGGCGAAACGGTCTTGCCTTTCCACTCGAAAACACGGGCGCGAACGGATTTGATCTTCATGGTGTCTCTCTGGTGTTGAGGTGGGTTCAAGCGGGTGCGTGGTTGGCGAGGCGGTGCGCGGTGCCCATGCGGCCCGCGATGCGAAAGGCCTGCCACATGGCTTCGACGCTGGCCTTGCCCTGGCCCGCGATGTCGTAGGCGGTGCCGTGCGCGGGCGTGGTGATCGGAATCGGCAGCCCGCCCTGCACCGTGACGCCGCGGCTGAAGCCCATGAGCTTGATCGCGATCTGGCCCTGGTCGTGGTACATGGTCACGATCGCCTGGTACTCGCCGGCCTGGGCCTTGAGAAAGATCGTGTCGGCCGGAAACGGGCCGTGAAAGGGCGCCTCGGTGGGCCAGCTGCGCGCCTGCAGGGCCTTGACGGCCGGCTCGATGATGTCGATCTCTTCGCGCCCGCACACGCCGCCGTCACCGCCGTGCGGATTGAAGGCTGCGATGGCGACCTTGGGCTGCGCCACGCCGTTGGCCAGCAGCGAACGGTAGATCAGTTCGGCCGCCTGCTCGATGCGCTCCACGCTCACGTAGCTCGCCACGTCCTTCAGCGGCACATGCGAGGAGATGCGCGAGGTCCAGAGCTCGCCGAGCGTGTTGAACTCGCAGAAATAGCCGGTCACGCCCAGGTGCTGCGCGAAATGGTGCAGCTCGTCCTCGTGCTGCATGCCGCCGATCTTCATGGCCTGCTTGTTCAGCGGTGCGAAGCAGATCGCGTCGACCTCGCCGGCCAGCGTCGCGTCCATGCACCGGTCGAGCACCCGCAGCACCGAGCGGCCGCCCGGCGCCGCGGCCTGGCCACGCTGCACCAGCGCGGGGTCGATGCTGTGCACGGCGAGGAACGCGGGGCGTGCAGTGTTCGCACGGCCGCGCACTTCGGCCAGCGAGTGCACCTCGTCGGTGGCGACCGAGGTGCCGGCGATGCGCTGGCCTTCGTCCCACAGCCAGCGGTCGCCGATCAGCACGATGTTGGCCGTGGCGGCAGCCTCGGGTTTGGCCAGCAGCCTGGCGATCAGTTCGGGGCCGATGCCGGCGGGGTCGCCCAGGGTGAGCGCGACAACGGGAAGAGAAGATGAACTCGTCATGTCAATCCAGGCGGATGTGGTTTTTCTTGATGACCTCGCCGAAGCGCTTGTATTCGGCGGCGTGGAACTGCGCGAACTGCGCCTGGGTCATGGGCGTGATCTCGGCGCCGAGGGCGTCGAGGCGGGTCTTGGTCTCGGGCATCGCAAGCACCTGGTCGACCGCGTCGTGCACCTTGTCCTGCACTGCCTTGGGCGCCCCTGCCGGCATGTAGATGCCGTACCAGGCGCTCATCTCGACACCGGGTACGCCGGCCTCGGCCAGCGTGGGTACGTTGGGCAGCTGCGCATTGCGCTTCGCGGTGGTCACGGCGAGCGCGCGGACCTTGCCGTTCTTGATCTGTCCGATCACCGAAGGCAGGGTGTCGAAGCTCAGCTGCACCTGGCCGCCGATCAGGTCGACCAGCGCCGGGCCGCTGCCCTTGTAGGGCACATGCGCGATGTCGACGCCTGCCGCGTCCTTGAACAGCTCGGCCGCGATGTGCTGGGTGCTGCCCGAGCCGCTGGTGGCGTAGTTGAGCTTCCCGGGCTCCTGCTTGGCCAGCTTGACCAGCGCCTGCACCGAGTCGGCCGGCACGCTGTTGCTCACCACCAGCACGTTGGGCACCGCGCCGACGAAGGCCACCGGCACCAGGTCGCGGTTGCTGTCGTAGTTGAGCTTGAGCAGGTGCGGCGCAATCGCATGGGCCGTGACCACGCCCATCACCATGGTGTGGCCGTCGCCGGACTTGGCCGTGGCATCGGCTGCCAGGGTGTTGGAAGCGCCGGGCCGGTTCTCGACCACCACCGACTGCTTGAGCAAAGGGCCCAGCCGGTCAGCCACCGCGCGGGCCATCGCGTCGGTGCCGCCGCCGGGCGCGGAGCCGACCATGATCCTGATCGGGCGGGTGGGCCATTCCTGGGCCTGCGCGGCGCTGGCGGCGAACGCCAGCAACCCGGCAGCCGCGGCCGCCATGAGCTTTTTCATCTGCTTGTCTCCGGTCTGTTTCTAGGATTCGTCGGCGGCAATCGTAGGCAGGCGATTGATGCACGTAAACTGAAAGCTCTTGATCGATCAATATCCTGAGGTAATCAATCGTGGGCTCCATCGACAGGCAGGATTCGACCCCCCGGCTGCTCAACCGCATTCGCATGCGGCAGGTCGCGCTGATGCTGGCGGTCGAAGAACGGCGCACCCTGCGCGCCGCTGCCGATCAGCTCGGCCTGACGCAGCCGGCCGCCACCAAGATGCTCCACGAGCTCGAGAGCGCACTGGGCCAGCAGGTGTTCGACCGGGTCGGGCGCGGGCTGCGGCTCAATGCGGCAGGCGAGCGCGTGATGGGGTACTTCAGGGGCATCCGCGGCAGCATGGAGGCGCTCAATCGCGAACTGCACGAACTCCAGCTCGGCAGCGTCGGCAAGTTCTCGCTCGGCAGCATCATGGCGGCCTCGCCCGGCCGGCTGACCGATGCGCTCACCGAGCTCAAGGCAGCCCATCCCTTGCTGGCCGTCGAGATTGCGGTGGACACCAGCGACAGACTGCTCGCCCAGTTGCACGAGGGCGTGCTCGAGGTGGTGGTGGGGCGCCCCACGGGCCCCGAAGCCCAGGCCTGCACCTTCACTGCCATCGAGGACGAGTCTTTGGCGGTGGTCGTCGGCAACAAGCATCCACTGGCCGGGCGGCCACGCGTGGCCTTCGCCGATCTGCTGGACTACACGTGGATCCTGCAGCCGGCGCACAGCCCCATGCGCGACGTGATCGAGCGCGAGTTCCAGGTGCACCACGCCGTGATGCCGCCCGGCCTGATCGAGACCGGCTCGATACTCACGACCATCAACCTGATCCGCAAGTCGCCCATGGTCGGCGTGATTCCGGCAACGGTCGCCCGGCGCGACGCCGAACACGGCGTGCTAAGCATCGTGCAGTACGCGATCCGCCACAAGCTTTCAACCTACGGCAGCATCGTGCGCAGCGACCGGCCGCTCAGCATTCCGGCACAGCAGTTTCTGGAACTGCTGCACAGGAAGGGGTAAGCGGGCCGGGGCCCGAGGTAGAGCAAGATCGCGGCCGTCTGCCCGACCACGGTGTCGCCGCCGTGGTCGCCCGGGTGTCGGGCTATCGCGGCGGCTTCACTCCGGCTGGATACCCGCCTCCTTGACGACCTTGCCCCACTTGGCGAGATCGGACTTGATCAAGGCGGCGTAGGCCTGTGGCGTTCCGCCCTGGATTTCGACGCCGGCAGCCTCCAGCTTGGCACGCACATCGGGCAGCTTCAGCGCCGCGTTGATTTCAGCATTGAGCCTGGTGACGATCGCCTGGGGCGTGCCGGCAGGCGCCAGGAACCCGCCGTTCGTGTTGGCGTCGTAGCCCTTGAGCCCCTGTTCGTCCGCGGTCGGTACGTCCGGCAGGGACATTGTTCGCTTGCGGGTCGACACCGCGATCGCCAGCGCGTTGCCGGCCTTCACCTGCGACTGGATGGCGCTGATCGTGTCGATGAACAGCGCGGTGCGTCCGGCCAGCAGATCGGGGTGGGCGGCGGAAGAGCCCTTGTACGGGATCAGCAGCATCTGCACGCCGCTGGCCATGCGGAACATCTCGGCGGCCATTTCCTGTGCGCTGCCGCGGCCGGAGGTGGCAACCTTGGCCTGGTCGGGGTTGGCCTTCATCCAGGCCACGAACTCGGGCAGTGTCTTGGCCGGGATCCGCGGGTAGATGGCGAACACCAGCGGAACCTCGTGGGTGTAGATGATCGGCTCGAAGCTCTTCTCCGGGTCCCAGCTCAGGTTCTTGAACAGGTACTTGTTGATGTTGTGGCTGCCGCCCACGATGCCGATCGTGTAGCCGTCGGGCGCCGATTTGGCGAGGACGTCGGTGCCGAGGTTGTTGGATGCGCCGGGCCGGTTGTCGACGACCACCGGCTGCCCCAGCGACCTCGCCAGCTTGTCCCCGACGACACGGGCGATCGTGTCGATCGCGCCGCCCGGCGGGGCGGGCACGATGATCTTGATGGCGTGGCTCGGGTAGGCCTGGGCCGATGACAAGGCCGGTACCACGGCCAGGGACGCCGAGACGGCGAGGATCTTGAACAGGGCTGTGAGTTGCATTTGTGTGTCTCTCTTTCTCTCTTTTGTTGATGGGTAGATCGGCTCAGGTGGTCAGGCTCATTGCCGGGCGTTCTCCTGCCAGGGCCTGGGCGATGCTTTCGAGCACCATGTCGGCCATCGCGGTCCGGGTCTCCCAGGTGGCGCTGGCGCGGTGGGCCTGCAGGGTCACGTTCTCGGACTGGCGAAGCGCAAGGGGAACGCGGGGTTCGTCGACGAACACGTCCAGGCCCGCGCCGGCAATCCGCCCTGCGGCCAGCGCTTTTGTCAGGTCGTCCTCGTTGACCAGGCGGCCGCGCGCGACGTTGACCAGGAAGCCGCGTGGCCCCAGGGCGTCCAGCACGGCCGCATTGACGATGCCTTCGGCCGTGTCCGCCGCCGCGCAGAGCACCAGCGCGTCGGAGTTCCGCGCGAGTTCCACCAGGTCCGGGACAAAGCCGTGGGCAACGTCGTGCATGGGACGCAGGTCGGTGTAGCCGATCGGGCAGCCGAAGGCCGCAGCCCGAGCCGCGACGGCGCGGCCCACGCGCCCCATGCCGACGATGCCCACGCGCATGCCGCTGAACCGCCGGGCGAGCGGGATGGCGCTCGGCTGGGGGAAGCGCTCCCACTGGCCCTCGCGCACGAAGCGATCCCCGGCACACAGCCCACGGCAGGCAGCGATCAGCAATCCGATGGCGAGATCGGCCACGTCCTCGGTCAGCGCGCCCAGCGTTGCCGTAACGGGCAGACCGCGGCCGCGGCAGTACGCCAGATCCACGGCATCGGTGCCGACGCCGTTGATGGCCACGACCTTGAGGCCGGGCAACTGTTCCAGCATGCCGCGCGAAATGCCGGTGTGCCCTCCGGTGATCACTGCATCGATGGATGCCCCATGTTCGCGCAGCCAGGCTTCCTGGTCTGTGGTCTCGAAGTATTTGTGAACGGTGTAGCGCGCCGCGAGCTTGTCGTTGACCGAGGGGATCAGGATCGGATTGAGTTGCAGGACCTGGGGGTTCATATCGAATTCATTCAAGGGGCATGTGTTTTCAAGGCTGGAGGCATGCTAGTTATTGCTTGATGAAGTCGTCAATATTGATATATAAAATCAATATATTTAATTTCATACGCCCGACCATGGCTTCCTGGATTTCGATGGACGAGGCCTGCCGCCTCCTCGGGGTGCAGCCCCAGACGATTTACGCCTACGTCAGCCGCGGCAAGCTGGAAGTCGCGCCCGACCCGGCCGATGCGCGCCGCAGCCTGTATCGCGCCGAGGACGTTGCCGGCCTGGCCAGGCGCAAGCAGGCCGGCCGCAAGCACGAGACGCTGGCAGCCAACACGCTCTTCGGCTCGGAGCCCAGCATCCCCACGGCCCTTTGCGCCTTCTTTCGCGGGCACCCGTACTACCGGGGCGAGGACGCCGTCGGCCTGTCCCGGACGGCCAACCTCGAACATGTCGCGCAGCTGCTGTGGGAGGCCGAGCAACCCGTCGACTTTTCGTGCGCCAGCGCAATGCGCTCGGGCGCGCCTGGGCGAGTGGCCGCCTTCACTGCGTTGGCGGGCTTGGCGGCCACCGGGCATTCCACGCGTGGGCGCCTGACCCGGGTGCTGCACGCCGAGGGCCAGGCGCTGGTGGGTCAAGTGGCCAATGCGTTCGGCGCCCAGCCAGGACATGGGCCGCTGCACCTGCGCTTTGCGCAGGGGTGGAAGCAATCGCCCGAGGTCGCCGAGTTGCTGCGAACCGCCATGGTGTTGCTGGTCGACCACGAGTTGACCAGCTCGGCATTCGTGGCGCGCATTGCGGCATCGACGGGCGCCTCCCTGCCGGCATGCCTGCTGGCCGGACTCACCACCCTCTCCGGTCCCTTGCATGGCGATGCCTCGGGCCGCGTCCAGGCGCTGTTCGGCGAAGTGGAACGGCTGGGCGACGACCAGGTGGTGGCGCACTACCTGTCGACCGGCTTGCCATTGGCCGGCTTTGGCCACCACCTCTATCCCGAAGGCGATCCTCGCGCAGCCGCCTTGCTGGCGTTGTTCGAGCCCCCGGAGGTGATCGCGCGCTTCATCCAGAAAGTGACGCGCCTGACCGGGCTGCAACCCAACATCGACGTGGCCCTGGCCGCGCTGGTCGCAAACCATCGACTGCCCGCCGATGCGGCCTTTGGCCTGTTCGCGACCGCGCGCAGCGTCGGGCTGTTGGCGCACAGCCTGGAACAACTGGGCGTGGCGCAAGTGATCCGCCCGCGCGGGCGCTACGTGGGGCCGATGCCCGACGTGGCGCAGCACGCACGGGCCCAGGCGTCGTCAGCGGTGTGAGCTTGCGATGGTGCTCGCTACCGCGGCATCGTGCGCAGCGACCGGCCGCTCGGCGGAAGTACCCGATTGAAGGCGAGTCGCTGGCCTGCGCCGCGAACAAGCTACCGGCTTTGACTTCGCTCACCCTGCGCACGAATCCGCTGGCTACGGTCCACGCCCACCTGGTGGATGCTGGCCAGCTCGCAGCGTCGCCAGAAGCCCACGCCTTCCAGCGCTGTGGAGATGTCGATCTTCGCCAGCCGGAAGAACCCCAGGACCACCCCTTGCGCGAACGCGCTGATCAGCGGCTCCGCGTGCCCGGCAACCCGGGAGTTGCCGCGGATCAGCTTGCCTCCGAGTTCCATGAGCTTCAGCGCGTGGCTCGACGCGGTCGCGGTGCTTTCCTTGGGCACCCGCAGGCACCAAAGCCTGGAGCCGAGCGTCCACACCGTGTGGCGCGGCACCTCGTCGAAGCAAGCCCCTTCGATCACGATCTGCCTGGCGCGGATTTCACCGAAGTCGCGATGGTCCTGGCCATAGAAGAACTCGGCGAACTCGTCGGCCTTCCTCACCACAGCGCGTTCGCTTCGCGCCATCGTCTCTGCGGCCCTGAGGCGCGAGACATGCGCGACGAGAAAACCCAGCTCGTCGGATGACATCCGGCGGCCGGACGCCATGCGGCGGTCATACCAGTCCGCCAGTTGGGCCAAGGTCTTGCATTCCATGAAAGCCCTGTCGAAGGGCGTGTGTCGAGAGCAGCGGGAGTTCTGCTCCAGCTTGCCTTCTGGCCGTTTCATGGCAACGGTCCTCGATCCCCTCCCCTATCCCATTCGCCGCTGCCATCGCGAGCTGACAGCACGAAGGCTGCGCCCACGAGAAACATCCCGTTTTTCATTTCGATCCGATCCCTGATTGATTTTTTTGACATCGCGCCGGTCTTCGCCGTTGCGTGATGCATCGTATCAAAAGTACGTCTTATAGAACACATCGTCTCATATGTGTCCTTTAAGACGTTTCCCTGAGATGCACACTTCTTGACCCTCGACGGCAATGAAAAATGCCAGTCGAAAAGCGCCACCTCCCCCAGAACCAGCGATCGGAACACTGCCTAATGCGGTAACCCAGGCGCTAGGGAAAAATCTGAAGAAGCTCCGACTTGCCGCAGGCAAGACTCAGGTCGCCTTGGCCTACGACGCAGAAATCGAACGGTCGCGGATATCCAAGCTCGAAGGGGGCTACATCAACCCCTCTTTGATGACCCTGGCGACGCTGTGCTACAGCTTGGGCACGACATTGCCTGTGCTTTTCGAGGGGATCGTTGCTACAAACGCCCCTACATCGGAGGGTGGTTTGCTGCGAAGAAAGAATCAGGCCGTTCTAAACAAGCCGATGAAGCCTATACGCAAACCATCACGCAGAAGCTGACCTCCTGTATGCGTCCGGCCAACCCATCTTGAATCTGCCGACTGGCTCGGCCTATCGACTCCGCTGCATCCATCGCGAGCTGACGGCACAAAGGCTGCGCCCGCAGAAACATCCCATTTTTCATTTCGATCCGATCCCTGACTGATTTTTTGACACGCTCCGGTCTTCGCCGTTGCATGCTGGATTGTATGTTTAAAAGTCGTGTTACGACTATTCCGTATTGGACTAGACCATGGACGCATGTCCGTTTCCCTCTATCACGCCGAATACGAGGCGCTGCGCAACCTGATGCGCAGCGTTCGGGTGAAGGCTGGACTGACGCAAGTGCAGATGGCCGAAGCCCTGGGGGTGGGCCAGTCCTACATCTCCAAGCTTGAACGTGGCGAGAACTTCGTCGACGTGCTGCTGTTTGCTCGGTGGTGTTCGGCCTGCGGGGTCAAGCCGGGCAGAACCTTGGACAAATTGATAGGGGCGCAGATCTAGCAGTCCACGATCCGGTTCCGAGAGCAGTCCGGCGGTTGTCTGAAAGAAATTCCGGTACCTCGTTTCTGCTGAGGCCACGGTGTCGGAGTCCGAACTCGACGCATGTGCATGCCCCCCCGTGCGCCCGCTGTCCAGTGCTCATGCACCGGAGTTACTCAAGAGCAAGCCCCACACGACAGTGCGACACCATGCACCCTGTCATGGTCATGGTGCCGCCGCCCGGACTGACGACGAAGAGGCTTGAAGGATCACCCACGATGCGATAGCCCCCGGAGAACATGTCTAGGCGCTCCACCACCAAGCGATCAGGTAGTTCTACACGTAATCGCAATGAAACGTCCCCGGGTCCTTGGCGAACTGTAATGACACCCCCCACGGCCTCCATGTCCCAATTGCGAACAAATGGTCGCCACTCGTTCTCAACGATTTCTAAGCTAGGCAGACCAGTGCCGTCACAGAATGTGCCCGTCAGCCGGAAGGGCGCCCCAGGCTCTTCGCCGGGTTGCACCAGGATCAGTGGCAGGCCTTTTACCTGCACCGGGACTGGGCACTCATGCAATGTCACCCCTCCAAATACCAAGATCGGAGAGACCTGCCCCAACTCGAAAACTTCACTCGCATAGCCCTGTCGCTTACAGATCGGGGCTTTCATTGCCGCGCTCACAATCGCTTTCGGCATGAACTTGCGAGTGACCTTGGCATGGCACTGAGGACAAAGCAATGCAATCGCTGCAGGGTCATGGCTTGTGGCCCAAGCAAACGGTGGGTCGACATGCTCGTACTCAACGATCACAGCGCCGCAGATCACGCAACCAAAACCGCAGGCCTGCCGAACCTGTCGTTTGACGGCGGCGGGAATATTGCGATTCAGCCCGTGCCCATTGACTTCACTCATTCGCAACTTTCACCGTTAAGGCGAAGGTATTCTGCACGAGCTTGAAGGTAGGAACTCATGCTGGGGAAGCATCCGAAATCGACCGGTTGTGAATAGGCCCAGTGCAACGAAGAAGGCATCGGCGGCGCGAACTGCTCAGCGGCCGAGGAGATGCGCGTAGACAAAGAAAAACCCGCTACGCTGGGGAAACGTGCGGGTATTGAGGCTTGGTGAGACGTCGTGATCTCGGTGTCTGGTCCCGCCGCCAGGAACCAAAGTGTCGGCTCCAAGGCGCATAGATGCTTGCTATCCTAGAGTTCGATTTTGGGACATACCCCCAAAAGTACCCCGACCCCTAAAAGCTCAGCATCATGCCTTTATCCGACCTCAAAGTCCGCAATCTCACCACCCCCGGGCGCTATACCGACGGCGAGGGTTTGTACCTTCAGGTCACGGCCAACGGTGGCCGGTACTGGCGGATGAAGTATCGCTTCGACGGGAAGGAGAAACTCCTTGCCTTCGGCGTGTATCCCGTCGTCGGAATCAAAGAGGCGCGCGAGAAGCGCTTTCAGGCCAAGCAGGCGCTGAGCAGAGGCGAAGATCCCGGGACGCTCAAAAAAGCCGCCAAGAATAAGGCTCTTCAGGAGGTAACCAACACGCTGAAGGCAGTCGCCGAAGAATGGCTCTCGCATCAAGCGGGGCGATGGGAGGCCATCACCCTGGCACGCACACGCGCTTCACTAGAAGCGGATGTCTTCCCTAGGCTTGGCAGCTTGCCTATGTCAGCCATTACCCCCCGCCAAGTCATGGACGTCGTCAAAGAGATCGAGAAGCGCGGCGCAGGGGAAATCGCTATGCGCGTGCTGCAACGCATTAAGGCCATCTATCGATACGGCACCACACACCAACATATCGATCGCAATCTCATGCTGGACCTTGTTCCTTCGGAGATTCTGAAGCCACGACGCGTGCAGCACCGCGCGGCGCTGGGGCCTGCCGACCTGCCGGAGTTTCTGGGCAAGCTGGTCGTCTATGAAGGCGAGCCGCACACGATCAACGCCCTGCGTCTGCTGATGCTGACGGCCACGCGACCGGGAGAAGTGCGTGGCGCGCGCTGGAGTGAGTTCGACCTGGAGGCGAAGCTTTGGCGCATTCCTGCCGAGCGCATGAAGATGCGATCTGAACACATCGTGCCTCTGTCGCTTCTGGCCGTTGCGGCAGTGGAAGCCATGAAGCCCCTGAGCGGCAACCGGGAGTTGGTGTTTCCGAGCCCCTTCTATCCCTCCAAGCCCCTGAGCGAAAACACGTTCAACAGTGCGATGGCGCGTATGGGCTACAAGTACCTGGCGACAGCCCATGGGTTTCGCGCTCTGTTCTCGACTGTCGCCAACGAGGCGGGCTGGAATGCTGACGCCATCGAGCGCCAGTTAGCTCATGCCGAGCGCAACCAGGTGCGCGCGGCCTATGACCGAGGGGCGCGTGTTCAGGAGCGCATTAAGTTGATGGACTGGTGGGCTCAATACTTGGAAAGCCGGCGAACCGGCAAGGTTCTTCCGTTCTCAGCCAAGGCCGCGTAGCAATCATTGATCAGAGAGACTGTGCAGTTCTTTATGATCGATCGATCGCGCGTCACGCGTCACATGCGTGCGTAGCTGACAATGCTCTGCCAGACGGCGATTTGAAGACTCCAACACCCCCGCATGCACACCGATATTAACGACTTTCCCGAACACCAGCACCGAATCTTGAAGCGATATTCCCGGATCATGGGGACCTTGGAGAACGAATACCAAAAGAGCAAGCCGCAATACGGTGAACAGGGCTTCAAAGAACGCGTCCATGGCCGAATCAAGACGCTGTTCGTCGAGGACGCAGCATCGGCGCTTCTGCCGACCGGCGAAGTCAACGCAGAAAGATTCTTTGAACTGATCACCGGCGAGGGCCCGGCCATCGAATCCGATGTGGCGTGGATCTATGTCTCCTGTGCAAACGCATTGGCAGCCATGTGGGTCATGGAGAAGCAGGAGCAGCAGCAGGAGCAGGAGCAGGAGCAGGAGCTCCAGCAGGACTGTGCCTGGGACCTGCTGTGCGAAGCGAGTTTCTATCTGGGCACTGTCGTGGTCACCAATCGCGGTGAAGAACTCTTCACCGAGACCGTGGTGGGCACGTATAAGTCTGCTATTGCGGCAGAAGGCGGCTCCTCGCGTCACAAGCAGACCAACGCCATGAAAACCCGAGCCTACGAGATCATGCGTTCCCAGGCCCCTTGGCCCAGTCAGGCGAGAGCCGTGAGCATCTTGGAAAACACGCTCACCGAGGAATTTGGTCCGGACAGCCTCAAAAACTTCGAGGCCACGATCACCGGCTGGATCAAGGCGATGCCCGATCGCTTGGAACTCATCCCCTCGCTGCGGGATCGACTCAAGTAGTCCGGGAGCAATTCAATTGTCAGGCCAACCCGTCGGGTTGGCCTTTTTGCTTCTGGGTCAGCCAGCTGCCAGGGGGTAGGTCTGCCGGCTCGCCCCTTAAGGAAACTGGCCGATTCCGAGACAGTGCGTTCGTGTTCAACCACTTCCAACGACGCACATTTATGTCCGACTCCCTCCATCCTTCGCACCCACGCCCTCCGAGCTTCCAGCTCATGCGCAAACAGCGCCTGCTCAAGAAGATCCCCTTCTCCAAGAGCACCCTGCACGCCAAGCTGGATCCCAAGAGCCCTTACTTCGACAGCTCGTTCCCACGTCCGATCTACTTCCCGGGTAGTCGCATCCCCTACTGGGACGAGGCCACGGTGGATGCCTGGATCGCCGCATCTGCAGGTCAGCACATCGTGCTCCCCCAAGCTGGGGAAGTTCCCGCAGCACAAGAAGAGGAGGCGGGGCCTCGCAACCGAACCATGCGCATGCCGATGCGAATGGCCGACGGTAGCGATCGCTCTATCGCTATCGAGATGCGTAGGCCGAGTCGCCGCGGCGGCGTTCTTCACTCGGCAGCGAACTAAAACGCCAGACCGTCCGACGCTGCGCCCCGTCCCGATGTCCGCCTTCGGACAGGGGCATGGGCCATGCGTGCCGCGGTCATAACGGGGAACCAAAACACCTGCGCCAGGAGATGCCGGATCTCCGGGACATTCTCTGCCCAAAATGCCCATTGATGCCAGGTCGATTCAGCATTGATTCGGCCTCGAAGATCAACCCTTCTATAACTATTGCAAAACCCAGTCTCTCAAGAGCGTAGGTGATATCTCACCGCTGATCGAAGTTCACTAAAACTTCTTCAATCCCTAGCTCAACACAAGAGACAGGTTTCACGCAACAGCAATTCAACTGCCAATCAATCGACACCCCAACGTGGGTGTCAGGACCTTCTTGTGTCAAAAATGAACAAAAACCCTCATCGAGTGTCGTCTCCCAATCTCAGCCAGAGCGACCACGCATATCATCAACTTGCAGCGCAAGCAATGCGCCAGCGGTGCCTGCTTTGGCAAGGCACTGTCCTGCATCGCGCCCGTAGCCATGATCGGCCCATTTCCCTGATCCATGAGGTCGCAGATGAACTGCTTGTGAATTCGGCCCCACTGTTCGAGGTGAAAGAAGCGAGGAGAGGTCTATTCAAGTTGGGGTTCTCTGAATCGGGAAAGCGCCTTGTCGAAGCAGCCTCAGCCGACTTCGTTCTGATCGAACAGGACATGGTGCTGCACGAGAAATCGCCGGTGCTCATGCTCTTTTTCAGGATGCGTAGCTTCCTGCCGATGAATCTGCGCATGTATCTGGATGACCTGTACGCCCGCAGTCAGGTCGAGGCTATGGTGGAGTTCCTGAACCGGATGGTCGGCGTCCTGCGTCGTCGGTTGGCACGTAAGGTTTTCAAGGAGCGCCAGAAGAACTTCGAACGCAACGCCATCGAGAACTTTATCGGCCTGAGCGAATGCATCGACCGGTTGGCCCGGCGTCATACGGAGGTGATCGCACTGCGCTTTGATCTGTTCTACCGGCGACCTGGTTCGGAGCCGGCCCAATTCGACGATGTGCCCGATGTCAGCGTCCTGGAAGAGTTCGTCGATCAGGATGCACGATTTCACCGCTCCATGATTCACCGTTTCGGCAAGGACTTGCTGGGGTACGCTTGGGCGCTTGAATTCGGCCGTGAAGCAGGCTTTCATAAGCACTACCTCGTGTTCCTGCGTCCGCAGGGCAATGAGGACCACGCTGGCTTGGTCGACTTGCTGGAGGTCAAGTGGCTGGCGTTGACCGAAGGTCGCGGCTTTCTGCACAACTGCAACCGCAACGCCCATTCGTACAAGCCCTGCGCCATCGGGTTGGTGAGGCTGGATGACCCGCAGGTCCTCGAGGGGCTGCGCTTTATCGTCGTGTACTTCACGCTCGCGGGCCTGTATATGAGGTTGGCGGTGCCGCAGTCGGTGGTCAAGTTCGGCAAGGGCGGTGACTTTACGAAGGAGCGTGGCCCCAAGAAGGCAGGTCGGAAGCCGCACATCAAGCGCGGAAAGTGGGCAAGGCACGCAGTCGCACTGGCTCAGGCGCACTACCTGAACTTCATGTGAGGAGAGACTTCCATGTTCACCTATCCTCAGAGCACGAATTGGAATTCGCACCCAGGCGCACCGACGGGCGGCTTGTTCGGCCCGACCGTCACCTTGCAGGGGGGCGAGGCAATTCGGCCCCTGCCAAGGGTATCGAAGCACCAGGCGCTGCGCTTGGCTCTGGGGGAGCGAATGTGCGACATCGAAACACACGCACCGGTCCAGGCTTTCGCCCCGTCGCGAGAATGGGCGCCGGTCTATCCTCCTCAAGGGAGCACGGCACCGATTTTCGTGCCCCCACCGTCCCCACGAAGGGAAACGATGGGCGATGGGGACAAGCTGTTAGGAATTCAGGCATTTTCGAAGGCCTGCATGTCCGCGAGCGCCGCAGGAACGGCGGCCTTCACGAACACCACCTTTGGCGGGAAGCCGACCCGACTGGGTCACCGCCTCCTCGCAGTGATGCCCCTGATCGAACACTTTGCGCGAAGTCCGTGTGCCGACATCCGGTTTGATCCATACGTGCGCCTTGCCATCGATGCATTTCAAGAGGCAGGGCTGTTGGAAGGGACGGCAATGGGACCGATGGGACAGCCTGCGTGCTGGTTCGGACGAGGCTACGCGGTCCTGTCGGCAGCTACCCTGTGCAATGCGTTTGTCGATGAGATCCGACGATGCGGCCGGCAAGTCAGCACTGGCCGAGACATGCAACGGCATGAAGACACGCATGCGGCCCGCGCGAGCGGGCTGCGCTCATACCTTGCCGATGTGGGCAAGCGTCATGCCGACTGTGACGTCAAGCGGTTCGAATTGTGCATGCGCCGTACTTTCACGATCAATGACCGCGAGGAGTACAACTTCATGCTGGAGGCCGGCACCCGCTTCCTGTGCAGCGTGAAGGAGCAGTTTGGTGAAGCCATCGTCGCCGACATCCACAAGATCGATCGAGGCGCCACGAGCCCCTACCTGGTCCATATACTTCTTGCGCTGGATGGCCCCAGCAAGCAGGAGTTGGCTGCAATGGACCAGATCCTCGAGGAACGGTGGCTTGCCCAGACGCACGGGCTGGGCTACCTGATCGACTGCAATGCGGTGGGTGAGTTCATGTACCGCGGCTCTGACACGCTGGCTCGGCAGAACGAATCGATCGCGAGCCAGCTCGATAAGGCCGCGACTTTCTTGGCCGATACCGACCGCGTGATTCGTGTTGGCCACGAAGGCACGCGCGATGGCTTGGTGCTCGGCGCGGTGTCCGGCCGTCATCCGCTGCAGCCGATCAGGCGATAGTGAGTTGTCGGCAACCGGCGAGCACCAGATGCCCCTCTGACTGCTCACGAGTGTTGCGGGCATTCGATGTATGTCTGCTGGCAGGCAGCTTGGGGCCAAAGCGGAAGTTCGAGACGGGGTAAAACTGGCCGCTTTGCAGTGTCGCCTATGGGCGCACTACGCGAAATCGTCGAACTCGGTGCCGTCGCTCGCCGGCGCTGGCGGCGGGGCGATCACCGTTCTGGGCGGATAGAACCCTTGCCGTCCGTGTCTGGTGTCGTCGGTGAACTCGATGGCGTTTAAAGCGCGGGCTGTAGCCGGATCCACCGCTTCGTTTTCAAGAACGATGATCTGGCCAGGGCCTTTGAAGCGCGACAGCCAGCCGTAGAAGCTTGCGTTCACTGTGGCCGTTGGGATGTCTCGATCCGTGTTGTCTGCCGACTCTTTTTGGGCGTAGGCCTTCAGCGGCGAATCCAGCACGACCACGCCTAGGTGGGGGTGGCCTTCCTTCAGTGCGTGCTGCATCAACGCGATGGTCATGGCGGAGAGGAACAGGC
This sequence comes from Variovorax sp. Root411, assembly GCF_001425205.1. Taxonomy (GTDB): domain Bacteria; phylum Pseudomonadota; class Gammaproteobacteria; order Burkholderiales; family Burkholderiaceae_C; genus Variovorax. Next base: position 126,102 of record NZ_LMDW01000005.1, on the reverse strand, counting down.
CGCGCTTGCCCGCGCCATAACTGAGACGCCGACGGCCGTCGATGACCAGGTCGCAGGCAGCCGGGTCGACGTACACCGATTTAATGGACGTAAACCCCCAGTCGTTGAGCATCTGGCGCGCGATCGCCCCGACCTCATCGCCGTGCGACCCCACGTTGCGGACGAGGGCTGTCCTTTTCTGCTTCGTTTCCTGCTCGAGACGGGCGATCTCACCCTTCAGCCGATCGACTTCGTCGAAGGCGTCTATCAATGACGAGAACCGCGTGTGGGACTCGGCAAGCTCGCGCGGGTCCCCATCGAATTCCTGCCCCGCGGCCCGCAGGACCAACGTCTCCTGCTCTTCCAGGACCTCGAGCGACGCGGTCAGACGTTGCACATCGGCGGTGGCAGTGACGATGCGCGCCTTCTCATGGGCCAGGGATGGCTGCAGGCCGCGCCGAAGTTCGCGAATCTTCTCGGCCTCGGCGGCAATGGCATCTCGGTACTTTGTTGGCGCCCTGGGTTTCAGATTGCCGGGATCCACGTGCTGCTCGACCGGCGTGCCGCAGAGCGGGCAGGGCGTCTCTGCCAAGGCCTGGAAGAAGGCGATGCCCTCGTCCGTAGCTCCGAGCCGGGCAAGGTCACTTGAATACTTCAGGTCCAGCAGCGCGAAACGCTCGCGCATCGATGTGGCGCTGGCGAGCTGCGCCGATGCAGTAGTGAGAGCGTCTCCTTCTGCGGCGATCTTCTGTCGCAGTTCCTTCAGAACCGACGAGCGCGCCTGGAGCTGCGTGGCGAACATGTCAAGACGCTCGTCGACCCATGCCAGGGCAGCGACGGTTGATGCGCGATTTGTGTCAACAGGAATCACGCCCTCCAGGCGCGCCATTTCCGACTCGGCGGCCGCTAACTTGCCCTTGGCTTGGTCTTTGATGGAACTGCTCTTGTAGAGCTCCACCGCGGAGTCGTCGAGCCCGCTGAGGAAGAGCGAGTAGGAAGAGACGCGCTTGTCCGAGCCATGACCTTTGCCCTTGGTCGCGTCTCTGGAAATCATCCCGGGCTGGGAGAGCAGCGCCCAATGCCTGATGTCGTCACCGGTAATGGCGCCCTTCTCACTTCGTGTGCGAAGCACCTTCTTGCCTTCTGCGCCAATCAGCTCGACGAGCAACTCACCGAGATCCTGCGCGACGTCTTCGAGCGAGTTCGGCGCACCGTCAGCGACCCAAATCTCGTCCAGCCGCACCAGCACGCGCGCGGCGCCGCCGGCCATTGCCTTGCGCACAAGGTACTCATGCCTATCATGCAGGAAGGCGAGCTCCAGCGAATCGTAGCCTTCTGACTCTGGAAACTGCTCTAGTGCCCCTGTACCGCCCAGCAGAAACCAAATGCAGTCCCAGATGTGCGACTTGCCTGTGTCGCTGGGGCCGCGAATGAGGGTGCGATGTCCGTCAAACGACACCACGGCTGGCGACAGGCCCGGACCGTACACCGCCAAGTGCTTCAGCGTTATTGCCATTGGTGCCCTCGTGCTCTGGCACCTTCAAATTCGGCACCCCACAAGTGCCCTTGCTGGGCGAATCGTTCGGTCATGTCTCGCGAGCTGAGCGTGGTGAAGGTCGTGGCCGCCCACCGACACCGGCCTTCCAGCTCACGCAAGTAGGGTGATGTCAGCGCGCCGACCAAGGTCCTGGCGCTATCACCGGCGAAGTAGGTAATGCCGGTCTCGTCCATGGCAACGGCGACGAGGCCGCGGGTGCTCATCAGGTAGAGGCCTTGGGCGATGAGGTCGCGGCGGCTCAGGTACTCGCTGCCGCGGTAGGGCACCGGTGTGTGAAGGCTGGGGGGCCCGCCGAGATCGTCGGAATACACGATGGCGTAGTCGAGCAGGACGAGCTTCTGGAGGTCGGCGCCGGCCGGCTGCAAGGAGTTGAGTAGGTAGACCATCCGAACGCCCAGTTCGAAAGGCGAGTTAAAGGCGGCGATGGGCTTGGACTTCTTCATTTGACCCACTTGAGCCTACCCCCGTTGACGAGGTGATGGCAGGTGCCAGGTAGGTCACCCCCACGAAGCTGGGGCGACAGGCGGCTCTCCTGGACTTGCAACGTCGAAGCCTTGTCGACGGTCGCGTCGACACGGTCCATCCCCGTCTTGAGACGAAGTTGGACTACCGTGGGGCGGATGCCTGCGTAGACCATATCCAGCAGCCGTTCAAACTCCTGCTCTTGTGGGTAGATGTCACGGCTGAAGCGCTGCAGGCCCTCAGCGCAGTAGAAGGTCTGCCGCTGGGCAGTGAGGTGTCCCTCGTAATCGCTGCCGGGCACATCGACCCATGTCACGGGCGAAGCCTTGTGCTCGGTGTAGACGCGAAGGAGCTCGTCGAGATACACGTCTTCGTGTCCGGCGGGCTGAACAGGCATCGGATCATCGTCGCCGCGTTCGGGCACGATGCCGAAAAGGTCATGGTGGGCAGCCCTGTCGAGCGCGTGCCAGGCCAGCAGGTTGTGCACAGGGCACTCAATGAAGCGGGCGAAATCGAAATCGTCGATGGCAGCCTGAACGCCTTGCGTCAGCTCGGCCGCCCTGCCCTTCATGCCGGTGTGCTCGTTCTTCCAGGCATCGAGGAACTTTGCCTTGTAGGCTGCAGCACCCGACGCCATCGTGTTGTGGAGCTCGTTGCCGACCGCCCTCGGGCAGCAGAAATAGTAGTAAGTTGGGCGGGGGTAGGTCTTCAAGGCCAACTGCTTGAAGAACTTCGCCATCTCCGGGAAGGCGTCGCTGTGCGTCAGCCCCTGAGCATAGTGCTTGGCCTGGTACAGGTCCCAGCCGTCACGCACCAACGCCTGGCCATACCGCGCCTCAATGTCGCGGCCACCGTCGCCGGCCCCGCCTAGGCGCTTGACGACCGCATAGTGGCTGCCGCCGGGAAGATCGCGCTGGCGCGCGGCGGCCAGGATGAACTCTTCCCATTGGTCGGGATTCAGCAGAAGGATTTGCGACGACGGCTGGATGACGCCGCCCTTGGCGACGTGCTGGGTCTTCCGCTGTTTGCGGGTTGTGCCTAGTTTTGGTGGCATGGATTTGGACTTGTCCCTCGCACGGGATCGGTTGCTGAGAAATTAGCTAGCCAGGCGATTCTGCGGCAGGCGCGAGCGTCTGCTTCTGGCGACTCGCGCCGGCCGGGAACTGAAAGACCAAGGCTGCTCCCGCCCACATTGCTGACATACCGGGGCGAAGGCTCGGTGGTCAACTTGGTGTGCAGCGCTCGGGCGAATTCTATGGACCGTTGCTATAAAAAAATATCGCATAGCCCCATGAGATGTCAGGCGCCGGAGGGTAGCCGGCACTCGGCAACAACAAATGCAGAGCCAATGCTGGGGGTTATTTTGTATATAAGGGGGCCCTCCTGGCCCCCTCTGATTAGACGAGAGAGGTGTCCACACCTCTCTCTGTCGATGCCAGCGAGGCCTCAAGCCTCGCTCTGATCAAGCTCTCAGAGAGGTTTCCTCTCTGCCGATCAAAAAGAAAGAAGGAAGAAGCGCCAGAGACCCGCAGGTCTCTGGCTACAAGCTTCAATCATATTCACCCCAGCAAGGCACATCAGCAGACCCGGGCCCCCATGGGCCCTGACCCTGCTCACGGTGCCATCCACTGCCGAGGAATTTCGTTCACCAGAACCGCCACCAAGGCTGAGCCGACCGAGCCGCAAGTGGGCGGGTATCGAGTGCAGAGAAAGCGGTCTTCGGGTTACGTACCCGACGGCGAATCTCGGCTTCCAAGGCATGCGCCATGCCGCGCGCGTCCTTGTCGCCGTACAGCGCCCGTCTGCGCCACTCGTGCGCGCGTGAAAACAACTCGTCATCGGTGAACTCGCCAAGATCGGGCATCGGTTGATTTTGCCCAATCGACTGCTGCCAACCAGCGCGGCCATCCCACAGACCCGAGGCAAGTCGGCAGCAAAGGCGCCGGATGCATCTGATGCTGAGCATGTCACTCGCCACCGGAGACCACGCCCGCGCGTTGAACTGATGCAGCTTTGCGATTCAGCTTGGCCGCCAAACCGGGCTTCGTTACGGAGCAATCCGATCCGGCGGCCTGCCCATGGTCGAAATCGTCGGGAAAGAACTCCTCGACCACGGGCCCACCTTCTTCTTCCGATTCCTCGAAGGCGCCCGCAGCAAAGCCATGCCTGGCGGCCTCGTCCAACGCACCCTGATCGAAGCCGCAAGCTTGGCGGCTTTGGCTTTCGGTCCTCGCGTTGGCGATCGCCTCTTTCAATGACATCCCGGCTCGCACGGTGAGGTCCACGTAGTAGATCGGCGCCCGATGCGATTGCGTCGTCGACTTCCCGCGAAGACGAAGCTCCAGCGGCAAGGTCGACAGCAAGCCGCCGGAAACCGCGTTGAAGTACCTCAATCGCGCCGACAAAGTACGGATACTGTTGTACCCGGTCGTGCGAAACACGAAGGTGCCCAGTTCATCGTCGTCGCCGATACGCAAGTTGAGCCGCCCATATGGCCTGCAATGGCCACCCTTAGCGATTTCGCAGCCCTCGGGTGAAGGGCACGGTAGCGTCTGGACGCCGGAAGGCGTGGAGCGCTTGCAGGTTTCCCCGTTTCCGACGCACATCGGCCGCCCAGTCCCCCTATCGAATAGGGTGTAGTTGGCGCGCAGGCTCAGGTCGGCATCGTCGAACAGAAGTCGCACTGGGATGCTGCGCAGCTTGGCGCCTACCGATGGGCGAAGGGTTTCATCGATGGGATGGGTGATCCAGCCTTCCCTGTTTTGCACCTGGCTGGTGACGGTGAACTCGTCGTCCTTCTCGGGCAGTCGCCTGCCATCCTTCTCCACGACCTTGCCGATCGAAATCCGGCCGATGACGGGGGGCGTCAGTGCCAATCCTTTGAGCATGTTGATCTCCTTGCAGTTGAATAGACAAAAGAAAAGCCGGCTCCCTCGAACTCGAAGGGCCGGCTGGTGGGCATCCGGTGGGATGCCGGTGAGACGCGTCAGGTGTTCACAAGGAACCGCCGAGAGCCAGGCTTCGCCACAGCGAAGGTCTCCAGCAACTCGGGCTGCGCTTTCAGAAGTCGCGCCGTGTCCAGCGCGACCCCGTCCTTGCTGCGTTTCCAGCTCACCTCGCCCCCCTCGAAGATCGCCTTGGAGGACTCGCCCATGCGCTGCTGAATGCGCTGCTTGAGCTGGGCTTCCAGGTCGACGTTCGTTGCCAGGACCTGTCGGATCGCCAGCAGGTCCGAGAACACAGCCGCCATCTCCAAATCGCCCGACAGGTCGACGGTCTGGCCCGTGTCCCGCGGATACAGGCATCGCAGTGCCACATCCGCCGAGTCCGAGCCATCGGCCGGCGGTGCCTCGTCGCGCTCCACGTAGCCCCAGAACCGGCGCTCGAGGTTCATGAGCTGGGCGATCAGGGCTTCGTCGCGTTCGATTCGGTGCACCTGCAGTTCCTGCCCGCAGATCAGCACGGCGACATCCGCGGCCTGCTTGCCCGTGACGCAGAGCTGGTGATGAACTTGGAGTTGAACGTACTCGGGAACGCCGTCCTTCCAGAGTCGCGCACCATTCATGCCGGCCGTCTTGCATTCGAGGATCTGCACATCGGGCACGCCGATCACTTCGCGGTCGACGTTGGCCAGCATCCAGGCCTCCCGGGGATGCTGCAGCACCGCGTTGATGCGTCGCACCTTGTGACCGGTACGCTTCGTGTAGTGCGCTGCAACGATGGGCTCCAGCAGACTGCCCCAGTACATCGGGCTGGTCTCGTCGCCGGGATCCGCTTTCGGCAAGGGAGCATCCCGGCCGGTCTTTTCCATCCACAACTCGAGCGGGGACTTGTAGGGGCTCAAGCCGACAGCCGCGGCCGCGTCGGAGCTCCCGATACCGCCCTTGCGGACAGCCAGCCACTCATCGCGGCTCAACGCCTGCGTCTTGACCAGCTTGAGTGCAGGGCGAGCCCTGGCAGGTCGCTCATAGGGCAATGCATTCGTCATGATGTTTCCTTTGAAGATGTGGGTTGCGCCGCGACAAACAAAAACGCCCCGGTCCATCGAAATGGTCAGGGGCGTATGACGCGGTGGTGAGGTGGGAGATCGATCGCTGCGTTCTTTCAGGCGGCCAACTGCAATGCATGGTCGAGGGCGCGTTGCTTGAGCGCCGCGCCTTGGCCGAACCATGCGCTGTCGAGGCGGTACTCCTGGTTGCGCGCACGCCGCTCGTGGTCCACGAATTCGGTGACGGCGTTGAGCAGGCCCCACGCCGTTCCCTTGGCCGCGGCCAGCTCGGCGCCTCGACCTTGGCCGTCATAGAGCGCCTGGACCTTCTTCAGGGCGCGCTCGTTGGTCAGGCCCAAGGCCGCGTCGGCATGGCTGTCGGTCTGACAGAGGACTTTCAAGAAGAAGTTCATCGATTCGTGCGTCTTCACCTTTCGCTCGGACAAAGTCTTCATCTTGTAAATGAAGCTGTCCCAGCCCGACACGGCGATGCCGAGTTGCCGCTTGACGGCGTCGGCATCGAAGCTGGTGCTGTGCGGCACCTTGACGGCGCTGGTGGCGCCGTTCAGCGCGATCGACAAGGTGTTGTTGCACACGACGCGGATCGTGGTCGGCGTGGCCGTGGTGGCCAGCGTTCCATCGCAGGAAGTCGCGAGCAGTATGTAGCCCTTGACCACATCGGTGCCCTTGAGCGCCGATTCCTTGCCAGTGCGCGCCAGCGCCCAGAACTTTCTGCCGGATTTCAGTACACCGGCTGTTTCCAGCTCGTAGCCCGAAATTTCGACTAGGTCTTTATAAAATTCGAGGACCTCCTTCGGTTGGACCACTTGGTAGCGATTGCTCACCACCGACAGCGGCGCCTTGGTGTCGCTGCGGTACAAAACTTTCTGATCCTCGAACGTCTTGATCGAGCCCAGCGCGCCGGCCTGGTCGGCCATGAAGCGCACCGGGGTTTCACGGATTGTCCAATCCATCCCGGCTGCCTTTGCCCAGACTTCGAGGGGTTGCTTGGCGGGAAGCTGGTTGCCCAGTTTGTGCCACGGGGTTTGGCCTACATAGGCCATTTTTTCAAGAAGGTGTGCCATGTGAGATTTACTTTCTGGTTGATAGACAAGGCGGCACAAGCCCGCGCCGTCGCGTCCATGCGGCGGCGCAGGCCTATGCCTGATAGGTCAGGATGAAAAGAGGGAGGGAGAGAAGACGCTGCGATCGGGCGATCGCAGTTGACGCTGGGCGAAAGGTCGCCGCGTCAGGAACGATGCTTGGGCATCATTCGGCGCGTTTCAGGCGGAATCGGTGGCCGCAGTTCAGGCAGTGGTGGTTGGCAAGAATGTTCTCGTCTACCACTTCACCGAGCGCCGCGCCGACTGCGCAGCCCGTGGCGCCGCCGACCAGCGCGCGCATGAGCGTGCCAGCGAGGTGGCCGAGGACAGCGCCAGCGGGACCGCCGGCAATCGCACCCAAGGCCGCACCGCCGGTGGCAGCGCCGGCCGCACCGGCAATGACGCCCAGAGCGCTGCCAGTCTTCTTGCCGACATCCCTGGCTTCGACGCGTCCGGAGCGGCACTTCGGACAAATGAGGGGCATTCGATGGACTCCTTGGAGGTTGTTGGAGGAAGTGAAGCTGGCGCTCACGGGGGCATTTCGCCGCTCGGTTGGCTTGAGGGGATGTCACGGCCCCAGGCAAAGCCGAAGCCGAGCAAAACCCCGCCTGCCAGGGCGATGGCAAATGCGGCGAGGTATTCGAGGGGAGAGTTCGTCGAGATCAAAGTCTTCCTTTCAAGGGACGCAGGCGCACGCGGCGCCTGGAGATGAGGACCGAGCCCAGAGAGCCCTGGGGCGGAGCGCAGATGGCAAAAAGCCCAGCACGGCCGCCACTGGCAGCGCTGGGCTATTGCGGTGGCAGCCTTAGATGGCTAACCCGTGTGTGTCATATAGGGCTGAAAATTTGTGGGATCGAGGGCAATGCGCGGTCACGGCTGCGAGCGGAGGTTGGCAGGGACCGCTCTGTCGGTAGATCCGCGGGGTGCTCAAGACTGAAGATCCGTCACCATTTTTCGATGAGGCCGTCCAACTCCAGTTTGGAAGTGACCGAATAAGGGGGAGCGTCATGGCGCTTCTGATTCTCGTCTGGAGCGATCCGCCGGATAGAGGCAGTACGCGCATCTTTGCCTCCTGCGACTTCTGCCGCGAACCTACATCAGATCGCCTAGCTGTTCAGAAGCCCAGCACGGTCTTACGGCCACGCCGAGCTCCATGCCGGCCACTATCCGACAAAGACCCGAAATGTGACATCGCAGTCGGCTCGAACGACCAAGTTTTCAAGTCACAATCGGACACAATATCCAAAAGTCCGGCTAGGAAACTGGCGCGAAAAACGAGCGCTAAACTACATGCAACTGCAGCAGGCCCCCGCGCCCGGCGCGCGAGCTCTGATCCGCGATGAAGAGTGGATCGTCCAAAACGCCGATGTCTGCCAGCTGGGGGGCTGGCAACTCAGCTGCATCGGCATCTCCGAAACTGTCCGGAACCGCCGCGCGTTGTTCCTGTCCCAGCTGGAAGATGTGACCCTCATCGACCCGGCCAAGACCGAGCTGGTGTTCGACGAGTCTCCGAGCTTCATCGCTTCGCGCCTCTATGTCGAGTCCAAGTTGCGGCAGTCGGCCCTCCAGGGCGAAGCCATCGTTCAGGGGCACAAGGCCGTGATGGACACCCTGCCGTTCCAGCTGGTGCCAGCCCACCAAGTGCTGCGCCAACTAAGGCCTCGGCTGCTGATCGCCGACACGGTCGGGCTGGGCAAGACGCTAGAGGCCGGCATCCTCACCGCCGAGCTGATGCGCCGCGGCAAGGCCAGACGGGTGCTGGTGGTGACAACCAAGAGCATGATGCTGCAGTTCCAGCAAGAGTTCTGGAACCGCTTCACCATCTCGTTGACACGGCTGGACTCGGCCGGCATCCAGCGCATCCGGCGCGAAATCCCGGCGAACCACAATCCGTTCAACTACTTCGACCGCACGATCATCTCGGTCGACACGCTCAAGCGCGACAGCGAATACCGGCACTACCTGGAGAAGGCCTGGTGGGATCTCATCATCATTGATGAGGCCCACAACGTCTCCTACAAAGGCAACCGCACGCAGAGCAACCGGCTGGCCGGCCTGCTGGCCACGCGGTCAGACGCGCTGGTGCTGCTGACCGCCACACCGCACAACGGCAAGCGCGACAGCTTCGCCAGCCTGATGCGCATGCTGGATCCGACCGTGCTGCCCGCCGGTGCCGACTACACGCGTGACGACGTGTCGCACCTCTTCGTCCGCCGCTTCAAGAAGGACGTGAAGGACCAAATGCGCCAGGACTTTCCTGAGCGCCAGGTCTTTCGCCTGGAGCGGCCGGGCAGCGCGGCCGAGAACGCGGCCTTCAACTGCCTGGGCGAGTTGAAACTCGCGTCTGATACGGGGCAACCGCGCGACGGCGCGATGTTGTTCCGCACCACGCTCGAGAAGGCGCTGTTCTCGTCTCCTGCAGCTTGCCTACAGACGTTGAAGGAGCGTCTGCGCAAGCTCCAGGCCAAGGATGCCGCGCACCCCGACATCGCGGCCCTGAGTGAACTTCAAGATCTGGTCGCAGCCATTGGCCCCGCAGAGTTCAGCAAGTTCCAGCACCTGATCGACCAGTTGCGTTCCGGTGCCCATTGGAAGTGGGATAGTCGCGATCCGTCCGATCGTCTGGTGCTCTTTACCGAGCGCATCGAGACGCTCAAGTTCCTGCAGGCTGAACTGTCCAAGGCTCTGGGTCTGTCAGCCGACGCGGTGGCGGTGCTGCACGGCCAGTTACCCGATGTGGACATTCAGGCCACCGTCAAGGCGTTTGGCAGCGCACATGCACCGCTGCGCCTGCTGATTGCTTCGGACGTGGCCTCAGAGGGCCTGAACCTGCACTACCAATCGCACCGGCTCATCCACTTCGACATTTCCTGGTCGCTGATGGTCTTCCAGCAGCGGAACGGCCGGGTGGACCGTTATGGACAGCTGCAGGTGCCCAAGATCGGCTACATGCTGACTGTGCCACAGCACGAGCGCATCCGTGGTGACTTGCGCTACCTGGAGATCCTGATCGACAAGGACGAGCAGGCCGCCAAGAACATCGGTGACCCGTCCGCGTTCATGGGACTCTATGACGAAGAGCTGGAGGTGGCCAAGGTCGCCGCCGCCATGGAGTCAAACACCACAGCCGACACTTTTGCAGCGCAACTGGCCCAGGGCGACGTGGACCCTTTCGAAGCACTCTGGTGTGCGGCCCAGGCCGATGCGGCGCCAATGGTTCAGGACGCCAGGCCTGCCAGCGTGCGGGCCATCCCGCCCGCGCCCACATCCGCCCCCACCGAGAGCGTCCCCAGCCTGTTCAGGGACGATTACACCTACCTGCGCGATGCGCTGACCTGGCTGCGCAGTGCCTCGCCGCGAGAACACAACCCCGTGAAGAGCGACGATGCCAAACGCACGCTGAGCTTTCAGCCCAGCAGCGACCTGGCGCCGTTGCTCAAGCGCGAGCTGGCCAGCGAAATGTGGCCCACCGACAACCAGTTCGCCCTCAGTGCCGACAAGTCGGTGGTGGATGCCGCCATCCAGCAGGCCCGTGATGCCGGTGCCTGGCCGCAGGTGCACTACCTGTGGCCACTGCACCCCATCAGCCAATGGCTGGACTACAAGCTGATGGGCCTATTCAAGCGGATGAGCGCGCCCGCCATCCGCGTGCGGCAAGGCATTTCGGCCGGCGAAGCCATCGTGGTGGTGCTGGCCCAGGCGCCCAACCGGCGCGGGCAGACGATGCTGACGCAGTGGATGGGCGTGTACCTCAACGCCGCCGGCAAGACCGAGGCCGTGCTGACTCTCGACGAAGTCATGCAGCGCACGGGCTTTGGAGCCGCTTCGCTGGCGAACGATGGCCAAGCTATCCCCTTCGCACACATTCAGGCAGCACTGCCTGCAGTGGTGCAGACCGCCGAGCGCCACCTCAAGCCCATCAAGCAGGCGTTCGACACCGACTGCCGCGCGCGCTTGGGCCGCGAGTTGGACAAGCTCAAGACGCTGGAGCTCAAGCACTTCGCCCAGCTGGAGCTGGACTTCGCCAAGGGTATCGAACAGGTCAACGCTGCGCGCCGCAAGCAGCTCGAAGACGACACCGCCGACCTGTTCAAGAACTATCAACAGTGGATCAAGGACACGCTGGAGCTGGATGACCGCGCCCAGATCACCATCGTGGCCGTGCTGGCCGCCTGATTGCTGAAACTGGCAGGAACGACCATGAGCTTCGCCATCACCGGGCTGGAAAACGCCAACGAGTTCTACAGCCAACATTACCTGGACGAGATCGTTGAACGCGACCTCAAGCAATTGTTCGACCGCTGGAAGGAACAAGGCTCAGCGAACCCCGTTTCACGCCTGCGCACTGCCGGTGGCGCCGCCTACTTCCGCGCCCGCGAACGCTTCCTGGCCGAGCGCAAGTTAGCAGACCGCATGCCGCTGCTGATCGACCTGGTGCAGCCGCTGCTACAAGCCATTGGCTACGAAACAGCACCCCAGACACTGGAGCTGGCGGACAGCAACCTGCCCGTGCTGGCCGTGTACCGCGACGCCAAAGCTCACCCCCTACTCGTGATCGCCGCCGCTGTAGCCCCACCCGCCGCCCCAGGCGACGAAGAGGCGCATCCTCTGCAGTGCCCGCCCCTCAACACGGATGGCAAGGCCAGCCAATCCGACTGGGAAGAGGTGCTCACCAAAGCCGTGTTCGGCGACGACACGCCGCCGCGTTGGGTGCTGCTGGTGCACCATGAAACCTGGCTGCTCATCGAGCGCGGCAAGTGGGGTCGCAAGGCCCTGCTCAGCTTTAACCTGCCGGAACTCTTCGGCCCGCGCGACGATAAGCAGTTCCGCGCCTTCGCTGCGCTGGCCGGCGCCGACTCGGTGCTGCCGGCATCCGGCGGCACGGCCATGCTCGACACGCTGGACGACAGCTCGCACAAGCACGCGTTCGAAGTCTCCACCGACCTGAAGTACGCACTGCGCGAATGCATCGAAGCGATCGGCAACGAAGCCATCCGCTACAAGCGCGAGGTCGCCAAGGAAAAAATCTTCGAGCGCAACGATATCGACCTGGCCGACCAACTCAGTCGCGAATGCCTGCGCTACATGTACCGGCTGTTGTTCCTGTTCTACATTGAGGCGCGGCCGGACTTGGGCTACGCGCCGATCACGGCCGAGACCTACCTCAAGGGCTACAGCCTGGAGCACCTGCGCGAACTCGAACAGATGCCGCTCACCACGGCCGAATCCCAGGAAGGTACCTACTTTCACGAAAGCCTCAAGCAGCTCTTCTCGCTGATATGGGAAGGCTTCCCCAAGCGCGGTACCCAAGGTGGACAGCAGGATGAGTTGCTGGGCAGCGCCGACCAGTTGCTGGACACCGGGTTCACCATCGCCCCACTGCAAGGCCACCTGTTCGACCCCAAGCAGACCCCTCTGCTGGGCACCGTGAAGCTGCGCAACAAGGTGCTGCAGAAGGTCGTCCGGCTGATGTCCCTGTCGCGCGAGGGCGGTGGCAAGAGCGGGAAAGGCAGTCGAGGCCGCATCAGCTACGGCACGCTAGGCATCAACCAGCTGGGCGCGGTGTACGAAGCGCTGCTGTCCTTCCGCGGCTTTTTCGCCGAGGACGATCTTTACGAGGTGCGGCCAGACCCGAAGCGCAAGAAGGAGAAGCCGGCCGCAGAGGGAGACGATGGCGACATCGAGGAAGGTGATGGGGAGGTCGAAGGCAACAGCGATGGCGACGACGCCGACCAGCCTGCACCCACCACCGCCGAGAAGAAGAAGGACGCCGAGGTGGACCCGCTGGACGCAGCCTACTTCGTTCCAGCCAGCAAGATCAATCAGTACACCGACGCCGAACGCCTGTTCGGCGGCGAGCCGCGCCAGTACAAAAAGGGCACCTTCATCTACCGCCTGGCTGGCCGGGCGCGGGAAAAGTCAGCCTCGTACTACACGCCCGAAGTGCTGACCAAGTGCTTGGTGGAGCACGCGCTGAAGGAACTGCTGCCCACCCGCCAGACGGCCGACGACATTCTGAAACTCACCATCTGCGAGCCTGCCATGGGCAGCGCGGCGTTCTTGAATGAGGCCATAAACCAGTTAGCCGAGGCATACCTACAGGCCAAACAAAAGGAACTGGGCGAAACCATCTCGCACGACCAGTACACGGAAGAGAAGCAGCGGGTGAAGATGTTCATCGCTGACAACAACGTCTTCGGCGTTGACTTGAACCCTGTAGCCGTGGAACTGGCCGAGGTGTCGCTGTGGCTGAACGCCATCTTCAAGGGCAGCCACGTGCCGTGGTTCGGCATGCAGTTGCGCAACGGCAACTCGTTGGTGGGTGCCCGGCGTGATGTATTCAGCGCCGCCCAGCTCACGCCGGGCCGGGGTGAAAAGGGCGTGCCTGAACGCGACTGGCGCGCGGCTGTGCCGCGTGCGGTGGCCATGACTGCCTCACCCGCAGACAGTGATGTCTTCCATTTCCTGCTGCCGGCCGACGGCATGGCCAGTTGCACCGACAAAGTGGTCAAGGCGCTGGAGCCCAAGGCTTTCGAGACCTTCAAGAAGTGGCGCTCGGACTTCATTGCGCCGCTGTCGGTCGATGAGGCGCGCCGCGTGAAGGCGCTGACCGTGGCCGCCGAAGCCCTCTGGCAACAACATGCGCTGGAGTTGGCACGCGTGCGCAAAGTCACCAGCGACGAACTGCATGTGTGGCCTGACCCGGCGCCCAACCGCGCGCCCACCACCACCGCACAGAAGGACGCCACGTTCCAGCGCGAGATGTTGTCGGAACAGGTGAAGAACGCCAGCCCCTACCGGCGCCTGAAGCTGGCGATGGACCTGTGGTGCGCGCTGTGGTTCTGGCCCTTGAGCGAGGCGGCGAGCTTGCCCACTCGGGAGGAGTGGTGGTTTGTGCTGGAGACCCTGCTGCAGGGCAATGCCTCGCTGGCTGAGCCACCGCCGGCGGGGGACTTCTTCCCCGAGACGCTGCCGCAATCGACGCTGGACTTCACGCCGGAGCGGGATCGCTACGGGCAGGTGGACATCGATGCGCTTGTGGCTGCACTGCCCACGCTGAAGTGCGCTCAACAGGTGACTGAGTCACAGCATTTCTTCCACTGGGAGTTGGAGTTTGCCGACCAGTTCAAGGCACGCAGGGGTTTCGACCTGGTGCTGGGCAACCCGCCGTGGATCAAGGTGGAGTGGAACGAACAGGCACTGCTGTCGGACTTCGACCCGCGATTTGCGATTCGCCGCCTGAGCGCGCAGGAGACAGCCAGCCAGCGCGAAGCGGTGTTCGAGGGCGCATCCGCGGCGCGGGCTGACTACGTGAACGAATGCATCACCACCGAAGGTCTTGCCGCCTTCCTCAATGGAGTGCAGAACTTCCCGCTGCTCAAGGGCCAGCAGAGTAACCTCTACAAATGCTTCCTGCCGCTGGTTTGGCGCATTGGCGGTGGCGTGCAGGGCCTGCTGCATCCTGAGGGTGTGTACGACGACCCCAAGGGCGGCGAGTTGCGGGCGGCGGCGTATCCGCGGTTGCGAGCGCACTACCAGTTCGAGAACCAGTTGACGCTGTTTGCCGAGGTTCACCACAACACTAAGTTCAGCATCAACCTGTACGGCGCTCCGCGCTCCGCGCCGCACTTCCGCCACATGGCCAACGTGTTCGCGCCGGCTACGGTCGATACGAGCCTGCAGCACCCTGGCGGCGGCACCACACCGGGCATCAAGCGCGACGCGGGTGGATGGAACATTGACGGCCACGCTAGCCGCGTAATCCACGTGGACCAGGCGCTGCTTGGCACATTTGCCAAGCTCTACGACGCGGCTGACACGCCCGCAGCGCAGGCCCGCCTGCCGGCGGTGCACAGCCGCGAGTTGGTGTCAGTGCTGGAGAAGTTTGCCCAGGTGCCACGGCGGCTGGGTGACTTGAAGGACGACTACTTCACGCTGGAGATGTGGCACGAGACAGGGGCACAGCGCGACGGCACTATTCGTCGCCAGACCGACTTCGTGGCCTCGCCCGCCGAGTTCGTCCTCTCCGGCCCCCACTTTTTCGTTGGCAACCCGCTGAACAAGACGCCGCGCGCTGTGTGCAGGCAGAACAGCCACTACGACGTGATCGACCTCGAGGCGGTGCCGGATGACTACCTGCCGCGGAGCAACTATGTGCCAGCGTTGGCTGAGCAACAGTACGTCGCGCGCACAAGTCGAGTAGGTTGGCTGGAAATTGGCGAGACGCGTCAGAAGCCAGTGACCGCCTATGTTCGCGTGGCCTCGCGTCGCGGAGCGCACCCAGGCGACGAGCGGTCGGTACGCCCGGTCTTGCTGCCGCCGGGTTTCGCGCATATCGATGGCGTCTTCTCGGTCGCGATCAAGGACAACAGCGAACTCGTGCCAGCAGCCGGCTACTGGGCCTCGTTGCCCTTCGACTTCTTCGTGCGCGTGTCGGGCAAGAAGGACTTTCGGAACGCTACGGCCAGCCTGATGCCCCTGCTTCCAGGAACGCCGCAGTTGTGCGCGCGCGCACTCAGCCTCAACTGTTTGACCAAGCACTGGGCTAGCGTCTGGCAGGCCGCCTGGGATCCGCGATTTCGGAACGATTCCTGGACTAGCACCGACGCCCGCCTACCAGCAGGTTTCTTCGACGCACTGCAGCCCACTTGGCACCGCCACTGCGCCGTGCGCACCGACTACGCCCGCCGCCAGCTCTTGGTCGAGATCGACGTGCTGGCAGCCCAGGCCTTGGGCCTGACGCTGGACGAACTGCTCACCATCTACCGCGTGCAGTTCCCGGTGATGCGCCAGTACGAGCGCGACACCTGGTACGACGCCCGCGGACGGATCGTGTTTACCGCCAGCAAGGGCCTAGTGGGCGTAGGCCTGCCGCGCAAAGCCGGCCGCAACGACCGGCCGTGCACGGTGCGCTATCCCGACGGCCGCACCGAAGCGCGTCGCCTCGGCTGGGAAGACATCCAGCCCAAGGACGGCAAGTCGCCAGCGCCCGTCGGCACTGTAATCGAGCGCACTGTGCGCGACGACACCTTGCCCACCGGCCCGGTGGACCGCTCAATCCAATACGTCGCTCCCTTCGCGCTGGCCGACCGCGAGGCAGACTACCGCACCGCATGGGCGCACTTTGAACAACGTCAGGAACCCCATTGATGTCATCGCTGTTCCTCAACCGCCAGACCTCCGACGAGCGCAAGGCGCTGATCGAGACACTGCACCAAACCCAGAGCGGGCACTGCTTCATCTGCGAGAAGGTGCTGGACCTTCAGTTGCACAAGGACAACCTGGACGTCGACCATGTCATCCCGCTCAAGACGGGTGGCAAGGACGACCCGAGCAATTTCGCGCTCACGCATGACAGCTGCAACCGCTCCAAGCAGGCGACGAATCTGGAAGTGGCCCGGCTGCTGCAGCGCTTTGCCGCATTGAAAGAGGCGCTGGAGCCTGACAACCGCAGCCCCAATCTGGGCGACATCCTTACTCAGGCTGGCGGCGGCCAGGCCGAGCTGAGCTTCAAGCTGGTAGGCGACCAGATTCAGTTCACGCTCAGCGCCGTGGGCGATCAGGCTATCTACACGGTGCCGGTGTACTTGGACGAGTTGAGCGGCTTCCGCTACTTCTTTGTCAAGCTGCCAATCCAGTACCTGCGGCACGACGACCGCATCAACCCGCGCGCCATAGGCAGCAACATCAGCAAGCTAGTCGAAGAGTTCTACCTGAAGCGCCCGCAGTTGCACGTCCCGCTGGCGTGGATGACATCCGAGGGCGGCAAGAGTGCGGTGCACGTGTTCGACGGCCAGCACAAGGCTGCAGCGCAGATCATGCTGGGCGCAAAGGCCATGCCGGTGCGCGTGTTCGTCGACCCCAACCCCGATACGCTGATCACCACCAATACCAACGCCGGCACCACGCTCAAGCAGGTGGCGTTCGACAAGTCGGTCCAGCGGCACCTGGGCAGCACGCTGTACCGTGACCGCATCGACCGCTTTCGCACCGAGACCAATCGCCCAAGTGACGATCTAGCCTTCAGCGAGCGCGATCTCGTGTCGTACTTCAAGGGCCAGTCGCGCGAGATGAAGCGTTACATCCTGGATGCCGTGCGCGATGGCGTGACTTCGTCCGCCGACAACAAGCTGCGCGACTTCATCGACTACGGCGGTCGGGGCAAGGAACGCCCGCTTTCATACAGCTCCATCGACAAGACCTTCTACTCCTTTTTCATCTACCAAGAGGTGCTCGACACGCCACTGCACTTTGGTCTGGAGGACGGACAGAACCCGCGGGAGCTGGAGACGTCGCAGTTGATCCGGCTGATGAACGTGATTGCCGAAGAGATCTACATCGGCAAGTTCGACAGCGACATCGGAACCGACAAGATCGAGAGCCAGCTGCAGAAGGGCACGAACTTCCCACTGCCGCACCTGCGCGCCTTTCGCATGAGTAAGGAGGAAGTGCTCTACAACTGGCTGAAATTCGTGGAGCAGATCGCGTACACCTACTTCGTGAATACAGGCATGCCCACGCAGAAGGAGCGGCTGTTCCAGTACCCGTTTCCAGAGCAACTGTGGACCAACATCCGCAACTTCGTGCGCAATCTGGCGGGCTTGCCGCTGTGGGCCAACAAGGATCTCTCGGAGACCGTGTTCGGCGGCAAGGCGAACAACAGCTTCTGGGAAACGGTTTTCGCCACGGGAAAGAGTCCGCAGGGCGTCCAAGTGATGGCGAAGGGCTTGAACCTGGTGGAGATGATGAAGTAGCCGAGCCGCCGCCAACACAGGAAGTACGACCGTTCATTGGCCCTTCGCATTGGTAGCGAAAGGGCGTCATAGGAGCACACGCAGATGTCGGAGAACAACAAGGTCACGCTCAAGGATATCGCTGAGCGCAAAGAAGCCAAACGACTGAGCCTGGGTGAGGGGCGCTACATCACACGGGGAAATCCGAAGAGCGGAGGGCTCTCGTCGGTTTACCGCGCCACCGACATTGAGACCAGCAGCATGGTCGCGCTGAAGGTTTTCAGGAGCGAAGGCAATACCGACGAGGTAATTGAAGAGTCGTTTCGGCGCGAGGTCCAGGCGCTGTCGGATCTGGCGCACCGGCACATTGTGCGCATCCTCGATTCAGGGCGCGACGACGAAAACGGCGTGCATTTCGTCGTGATGGAGTGGGTCGAGCAGGATCTCGGCGCCGTCTTGGCGCCCGGTAAGTACGAGAACTGGGAGGCCTACTACCGATCCGTCGGAAAGGGCGTTCTCGATGCATTGGCCTTTGCCCACACCCGTTCCACCGCGCATCGGGATGTGAAGCCTTCCAACGTGCTGGTGACTGACGAAGGGGTTGTGAAGCTCTGCGACTTCGGCATTTCCAAGATTCGCAACTTCCTGGCGCCGGGTGTGACGCTGGCCAGGTTCTCGTCGGCACCGTACTCACCGCCCGAACTGGACGACGGCAGCTACAGCTACAGCCGAGACGTTTTTGGGTTCGCTGCACTGAGTGTTGCCGCGCTCACGGGCAGGGCACCTTCCAAGTACGAGGAGCTATTCGCGTTGCTGGAGGAGGCGCCACTTGAGGAGCCGATCCGGCGGGTGCTGCGGCGCTGCCTGGAACTCAATCAGCCCGAGCTGAGGCCGGCAAATGCGGTGCTCCTGCAGGCGGAGTTAGAGCGCGCTGCACCCGCGCCGATGGCCCAGACTCTTCCGCTGGTACTGGTCGCGCTGACAAACAAGGTCCGTGATGCGGTCGAACATGACCTCGGCTTGCGAGGTCCGCAGGGAGAACGGTTCATCGAGCGAGACCTGGAAGGCGCTCGCATGGAAGAACTGCCCCTAACGGCCGAGAAGCCAGACCGCAGTTTTCGTCTGTATGGCGGCAAGTACGGCTATACCGCCCTCCGCGATAGTTCTGGCGGAAAGTTGGTCTTGGTCGCTGCGCTGGAGTACCAGCCTTCAGAGATTGATCGCAAGCGAAACAACGCAGCAGACCCTGAAGTGCGACTCGCGCTTTCAGGCACCACCAGCCAGGCGTCCAATGAGGCGCTGGATAGTCTGCTGGACAGACTGCTCACCTTTTCGGCGGACCAGAAGCAACGCAAGCTCGAACAGCGAGAGCTGGCGCTCTACCAGACATGGGTCGATCTGCTCAGTGCCAAGACGGAACTGGAGAAGATGCGATGCGTGCGCCTGGCGTATGCAGGCCGCGAGGCGTCGGGAGAGTTCGTTCGACTGAAGCTGAAGCCGGACACGGACGGTTCCGCACTTGTTGGTCAGGACGTGATGGTTCAAGCAGGACGGCTAGGCGAGTTCCGCGGCCGGGCTGTATCCCGGTCAGAAGGCAACCTGATCATCCGGCCGAGCATCAGGAATCGCATCGACGCGGGTGCAATTCCGGAAGAGGGCATTGTCGAAACGGACACAGCCAAGACTGACGGTTCGTTGGGCAAGCAGAAGTCGGCCGTCGACGCCGTGCGCTACGGTCGCTCGGTTAATCCAGAGCTTGGCGGCTACATCGTCAGCCCGGATCGCGTTCCAGTCCCGGAACAAGTCGATGTCGAGTTCATCAATCCCAACATTGACGATGACAAGAAAGAGGCAGTGGTTGCCGCGCTGTCCGGGCCCGCCCTACTGTTGGTTGAAGGCCCTCCAGGGACGGGCAAGACGACGTTCATCACCGAGCTGGTTCTGCAGACCCTCAAGGTCAACCCGAATGCACGAGTGTTGCTGACCTCGCA
Source organism: Variovorax sp. Root411 (assembly GCF_001425205.1). GTDB lineage: Bacteria > Pseudomonadota > Gammaproteobacteria > Burkholderiales > Burkholderiaceae_C > Variovorax. The sequence goes on along the minus strand of NZ_LMDW01000005.1, from coordinate 106,288 downwards.
AACGCACGTGGCACTCGACAACTCGCTTGAGCGCATCGTTGGGCAGTCGGGAATGGTGGTCAGCGCAGTGCGCATTGGGCAAGAGGACGACGAGCGCATTGCCACCTCCACGCGCAAGCTGATGCTGGACGCCAAGTTGCCCGAGATGCGTAAGCAGGCACTGGCCGCCGGAAATGCATTCATGGAGCGCTGGGCACTCGAGCACGACTTGAACGTGAGGGACGTTCGCCGCGCGATGGCGCTGGAGCGTCACGCCTTCCTCAAGACACATCTGGAGGAAGTGGAAGGCTGCATGCAGGTCCTGGAGCCGCAGTTGTCGGATGAGAACCGTAAGACGTTGAGTGCGGAAGAAGTTGCCGCAGTCGAGGATCAGTTTGAAGGGCTGAGCAAGGAGCGTGACGGGCTCGAACGGATGCTCAAGGAGTCGATGAAGGACCTTGGGACCTACGTCGACACCAAAGAAGAGCTGAAGGAGTTCGCAGAATGCTCGGCGGCAGACCTGCGAGGATGGGCCGAGGCCTATGCCGCCCGCACGCCGGCAGGTGGACAACTCAAGCAGTTGCTCCAGTCCCATGCGGAATGGGAGACAGCCTTCGGGCGCGGCAGGGAGTTCCAGGCGGCGGTCATCGCGGCCAGCCAGGTCGTTGCCGGAACGTGCCTGGGCGTGATGAGCATTCCCGGGCGCAACGACATCAGCTATGACCTGTGCATCGTGGACGAGGCCTCCATTGCCACGCCTACCGAGGTGCTCGTCCCGATGGCGCGAGCGCGCCGCACGGTGGTGGTGGGTGATAGCAAGCAACTGTCACCGTTCCAAGACCCAGAGCTGAAGGCGCTCGGCCTGCTGGAGAAATGGGGACTGAAACCCGAGGACCAGAAGGCGACGCTGTTCAACCACTTGAGCGCCCATTTGCCCAGTGCACTGAAGAAGACGCTGACGACACAGCACCGGATGCTCCCAGCGATCGGCGATCTGATCTCGGAGTGCTTCTACGGCAAGGACCTGCGCAGCATCGAACGGACTCCTGCGTCGCACCTGACGGGCGTCATGCCGAAGCCCGTCACGTGGTATTCAACCGCCCGCAAACCCAACCGAGGCTCAAGGCCCCAGGGAACATCCTTCTACAACGACGCCGAGGTCGAGTTGGTGATGAACCTGCTCTCGCGCATCGACTTCTATATACAAGGAGGGCGAAACAAGGACAAGAGAGTGAGCGTGGCCGTTCTGGCCGGTTATGACCCCCAGCGGCAGCGATTGCAGACCGCAGTCCAGACCAGGCGCACGCAATGGAAGAGCTTTTCTGAGATTTTTGTCAATGTGGTCGACGCGTTTCAAGGTCGCGAGGCAGATATTCTGGTGTTCTCTGTGACGCGTTCCGAAGTCAAGGGCCTGGGTTTTTTGAGGGAAATGGAGCGCATCAATGTGGCGCTATCCCGAGGTAAGGAACTGCTCGCTATCGTCGGCGACCACGCTTTCTGCCAGGCAGCGGCTGGAGCGAAGAACCCGCTGCGAGATGTCATCGACTACATCCGCCGCAACCCCCAGACCTGCGTCATCGAGGAGGTTGCACCATGAGTTTGGAGCAAATTCTCGAACAGACAGCACACGCTCGGCCTGGGTACGACCTGGTTTCCTTCAAGGAGGCCGGCTTGCCGGTCTATGTGCTGAAGCTGCGGATTCTGGTTCTGGAGCGCAAGGCGCTCAGCCCCATTGAAGAGGCGGTGCTAAAGGCAGTGCGGGCGGGCCTCGAAACACCCGGAAGCATCTTCGAGTTCCTGGGGTTGCCGCGTACGGTCCTCACTCCGGTGCTGGCCAGTTTGAATACGGCGGAACTCATCAACTATTCGCGAGGTGCGGCGGATGCTGACGCCAAGGTGACGCTCGCCGCCAAGGGCCGTCTTGCTTTGGCCGAGGCGGCGACGGTGCAGCCACAGGAGCGCGTGGTATCGGTCTGCTTTGATGCTCTGACCAAGAAGCTGCTGCTCATCGCGCCAGAACAGTTGGACCGGTCGCGAGACATGAGGCAGTTGGGATACTTCGAAGTGCCTACAGGAAGCTCAAAGCGGCCCGAAGTTGAGGACATCCCACTTCAGGACTTTGACAAGGTTCTCCAGCGACAGTCGACCACGGCTGAACCGACAGGCACGCTGCTGGCAGTTCGAAGAATCGAGCGGCGTGAATTGCACTTCTTGCGGTGCGTCATGCTGTTCTACAAGAGTCACGCTCAACCACCCGAGGTGGAAGTCTCATTCTGGCGTGAAGACGGTCCTGCCATGGAGCACGAGGTCCGGTTTCAGGCGATCGGTGGTCCGGATCTTGTCGGTGCACGCTTGCTGATGACGGATGCAACTGCGTCCGTTGAGGCTGCGCTGCCTGAAGTGATAGCGACGGTCACACGTGAAGAAGCGCCAACGCCTGTTGCCCCGGCCCAACCTAGCGACGCGCCCGTACCAATCCCAGCCGAAGCCACGACGAAGTCGCGGGTCGTCCCGGATGTGGAAACGATGCAGACGCTGCTTTGTCATGAACACCCCCCGTATCTGAAGAAGGCGCTCCTGTCGGCGAAGCGGAAGCTTGTGATCGTGTCCCCTTGGATTCGCGATTCCGTCATCGACTGGCCGTTCATCGCATCGCTGGACGCCCTCTTGCGGTCTGGCGTCGAGGTGTACATCGGGTACGGTATAGAGAAGGCCGATGGCAACGGCAAGAGGAACGCGGCCAAAGACAAACCCGACATCACGGCGCGCGCCGAGACTGATTTGCGAGAGCTGGCGAACCGGTACAAGAACTTCCACTTTGTGCACATAGGCAACACGCACCGCAAGTCCCTTGTTTGCGACGACCAGTTCGCAGTAGTCACGAGCTTCAACTGGCTCTCTTACAAGGGCGATTCGCAGGGCAGCCCTCGCGACGAGCGCGGCATCGTCTTTCGCAAGAAGCACCATGTCGAGCGACTCGTTGCGGAGGAGCTTGAGCTGCTTGGTAAGGGTTACGCGGGCGCGTCCCGAGTGGGCCCTGGTGCCCGAGTGAAGTAGGCCATATCGAAGTCGACTGGACCCCAGAGAGGACATTGCACTTGACTACTTTTAGCGTCGTCAACGAAGACACACTGGCTGCAGCGGTGGATCACTGCCGCGAGCGCCTGGTCTATATCGCACCCGGCATTACAGAGAAGATCGTCGCTGCCATGGCCGAGGCGATGCAGCGGGCGCAGCCCCCGGCCCTGACAGTGATCATCGACGCCGACCCCGAAGTGTGCCGCCTGGGCTATGGCACGGTCGACGGCCTGAAGGCGCTGCAGGCTTTGGCGACAGGGCAGATGCTGCCGATCCGCTACCAACCGGGCCTGCGGTTGGGTGTACTGGTCGCGGATGACCAGATCGCGGTGTACTCGCCCACGCCTTTGCTGATTGAAGCTGGTTCCGACCGGGCAGACCAGCCCAACGCCATCACTCTGGGGGCCAGCAATCCACTGGATCGGGTGCTGAAGGCCTGTGCAGCGGAAGGCGAGTTTGACTCAACCACGCCCCTGCCCAGTGAGGCCGAGGTGGGCGCTGTGGTCGCCACACCGGAACTGCTGCAAAAGAGCTTGAACGAACTGGAGCGCCTGCCTCCGAAGCCGTTCGACGTGGCGCGTACCGAGCGCGTCTACAACACCAAGCTCCAGTACGTTGACTTTGAAGTCACAGGCTACAAGCTGACAGCCCGGCGCGTGCAGATTCCCACCGACTTGTTGGTAGGCACCGACAAGACCTTGGAGGCCAGGTTGCGAAACAGCTTCTCGTTGCTGGAGGGCAAGGAATCTCTGGTCGTTCAGATTGCCGACGCAGACCCCGACACCGGCGAACCACGATTCGACAAACAGGGCAAGCCCTCGATGGTGAACTATTCCGAGTTAGCAATCGAAGAAGAGCGCAAGAAGATCTACACCGACTTCTTGACACCCGTTCCAGGCCATGGGCAGCTCATCTCGAAGATGCGTCGGAATGCTTTCGATACGCGGCTGGAGTGGTTCAAAGCGCGTGTGGCGTCGTACACAGTGGCCGTAAAGCAGCAACTGGATCAGGCCGTGGAGGCGTCAGTGAAGGACTTGACCCAAGCCCTCCTACCTGGTGTGCTGCAACGGCCACCAGCGCGTCTGATGAAGTACTCGATGTCGCATGCACCCACCGACGACGACTACCGTGCCGCGGTTGAGGCAGAGCTCTCGCAGGCGTTCAACCTGGGGGACCGGTTCTTCCAGCCAACGGTGAAGGTGATCTTCAAGGATCTGACCTACGAGACCATCACCGATGAAAGGTTCGTAGCGCATTTGAAGAAGTCATTTCCCGGCTTGAGCCAGCACGGGTTTTTTGAAGAGCACGACTCAGCGCCTGAACTGCGGTTGGCGGGCAAAGCGGCGCCGGCGCACTGAGCCAAGGACATCAATCAATGCAGCCTCTAATCGTTGCGCAACAAGTCACTCAAGGGGTCGCTGACTTTCTGCGCACGGCATTCCCGTCCACCACGCCCGGATTCATCGGCTTGCTGGAGCGCTTCCTGCAGCAGCGCGACAACATTTTCAAAGGACCGTACCTCACGGTGCCGCTCCCCTATAGCCCAGGTCCGAAGCAGAGCAAACCATCGTTCAGTTGGCTCACTGCCGACTTCAAGCCCCACGCCCATCAAGCCAAGGCCTTCGACCGGCTGGCGGGCGCGGACGCGCGCTCTACGCTGGTCGCAACAGGCACGGGCTCGGGCAAGACGGAGTGCTTCCTGTACCCCATCCTGGAGCACTGCCGCCAGGCACGGGGTGAAGGGCGGCCTGGTATCAAGGCGATCATCCTGTACCCGATGAACGCCCTGGCCGCCGACCAAGCTGGGCGCGTGGCGAAGACCATTGTGAAGTCGGCAGCGCTGGCCGGGGTGCGTGCAGGTCTGTATGTCGGCGACACGCCCGCGGAAGAGTCCAGCACTGTCAAGGAGTTGGACCCAAGCACGTTCACGGTTATCACTGATCGCGACGCCCTTAGAGCCAATCCACCGGATATCTTGTTGACCAACTACAAGATGCTGGACTTTCTGCTGCTGCGTGCAACCGACGCTCCGCTTTGGGCGCAGCAACGCCCAGACACGCTGCGCTACCTGGTGGTGGACGAACTGCACACCTTCGACGGCGCACAGGGCACGGACTTGGCCTGTCTGATTCGCCGACTGAAAGGCCGGCTGGGAGCCGCGCCCGGTCAGCTGGTGTGTGTGGGTACCTCGGCGACGCTGGGCGAGGGAGGTGGCGACAGCCTGCTGAACTTTGCGCGCGACATCTTTGGCGAAGCCATGGATGCCGACGCCGTGATCGGCGAAGACCGTGTAGCAGTCGGCGACTACCTGAGTGACGCCGTCGTGGAGCACACGATGAGCCCGCAGCCCGCCGACGAAGAGCGCCTGGACCCGTCCAACCATCTCAATCTCCACGCATACCTCGCGGAGCAGGCAGGGCTTTGGTTTGGCGAGACGGCGTCATCGGATGCTGCCTGGGACTTCGAGCAACGTTGCGAGTTGGGCCGACGGCTGAAGAGCCACTTCGCATTCCAAAACCTGCTTCGCGACCTGGACCGGCTCGGGCCGAAGTCAGTGCCCGTCGATGACCTGCTGGCGCTTTTGCGCCGACGCTTGCCCAAGCGCCAGAGTGACGCGACGAGTGAGCGCTTCGTGCTGCTGTGGCTGTCCAGCCTGCTCGCGCTCGTGGCGCATGCCAGAAAGCCGGGTCATCAGGATTTCTTCCTTCAGGTGAAGGTGGAGATCTGGCAGCGTGAACTGCGGCGCATGGTGGCCAAGGTGGATGCGCAGCCGGCACTTCGGCACCATGACGATCTGGGCAAAGCGGACAAGGATCATCAGCACTTGCCGGTGATCCACTGCCGTGACTGCCACGCCACCGGGTGGGGTGCAACGCTGCCCAAGACCAGCCCGAACCAACTGCAGCAGGACCTGCGCTTGTTCTACAGCGCGTTCTTCGGCGAGGACGTGTCCACGCGCTTTCTGTTTCCGGCAACGCCGGCCGCGGACCGGCGCGTCTTCGAGCGAAAGCAAGTTTGTCCCCGATGCTGTACCTTGCACCCTGTGACACAACAGGGTTGTTCGCACTGCGGGCACGAGACGCTGTTGGCGGTGGACATCACGGCCAACCTCAAGCAGGGCATGCGCAACGGCGCCCCGTTCACCAAATCGCATCACAACTGCCCGTACTGTGGCGGGCACAACACGCTGACCATCGTGGGTTCGCAGGCGGCCAGCTTGGCGGCCGTAATGGTGGGCCAACTCTTCAGCAGTGGCTACAACCAGGACAAGAAGCTCATCGCGTTTTCGGACTCGGTGCAGGACGCAGCGCACAGGGCAGGGTTCCTGGCCGCACGCACCTGGCGCTTGAATCTGCGTCCAGCGTTGGCACAGGCCATCGCAGCTGCCGACGCAACTGGACAGCCCTTGACGCTGGCGCAATTGCCCAAGGCCTTTGAAACACAGTGGCGGGCCGCTTTGGGCGACAACCACTATGTGGCGAACTTCCTGCCGCCGCAGTTGCACTGGATGCGGGACGTGGACACGCTGATGGCCACCGGCGAGCTGCCACACGGCAGCCAGGTGCCGGTGCAGATGGCACAGGTAGTGCCGTGGGTTGTCAACGCCGAGTTTGGCCAGGACGCACATGTGGGGCGTACCTTGGTGGCGACCGGAACGGCATGCGTCACACCCGCGACCGACGCGATGACTGCCGCCATCGACTGGCTGCGGGTCCGCCTTCGCGAGCAAGTGGAAGTCCTGAAGGACGTGACGCCCGAGGAGATCGGCGTATTCCTGCGCGGGCTGATTGGCGAGATGCAGCGCATTGGAGCCTGGCGCGACCCGTTGCTAGCTTTTTTCGCGCGCGTCGGCTGCCGACCGCAGGCCTACAGGAAAAACCCCAGCCAAGAAAGGATGCTGTCAGGGCCTAGGCCACCGCGGTTCTTGACGCTGCCCGAGTACCAGTTGTGCACGAGCATCGAACGCGATGAGTCGCGGGTGTTCAGGGACTGGGCGCTCAAGGCGTTGCAGGAGTTGAACCTGGTTGCGCTGGGCGCGGACCAGGTCGTGTGCGATGTGTATCGCCTGGCACTTGACGCGTTGGCTGAGGCAGGCGTGGCGGCCTACGAGCAAGCGCTGGACAAGCCAGAGATAAACGTCTGGGGGTTGGAGCCGGCCGCCTTTAGGGTCGAGTTGGGCGGGCGCAAGTGGCGGTGCGCCACGTGTCACAACGAGGTGCTATCGGGTCTGTCCGAGGACTTCGAAGATCAGCCTTGCCGGCGCACGGGATGCAAGGGCAGCCTGCATGCCGATGGTGGTTGGGGCGACTTCTACCGCAAGCTGTATCTCACTGCAGAGATTCAACGCGTCGTTGCTCATGAGCACACAGGCCTGCTTCCCCGCGAAACGCGCGAGCGTGTGGAGCGCGACTTCAAGTCCGACAGCGACAGGCCAGGTGGCATCAATGTTCTCTCAGCGACGCCAACCTTGGAGATGGGCATCGACATCGGCGACTTGTCGTCGACATTACTGTGTTCCGTGCCGCCGACGCAGGCCAACTATGTGCAGCGCGCCGGACGTGCAGGCCGGAGCACTGGCAATGCGTTGCTGATGACCATGGCGGCCAGCCGCCCGCATGACCTCTTCTTCTGGGAAGAGCCCAGAGAGATGATGGCCGGCAGTGTGAAAGCGCCTGGCGTTTTTCTCAACGCGTCCGCTGTCCTGGAACGGCAGCTGACCGCCTTCACGTTGGATTGCTGGGTCCGGGAGTCTGGCAAGGCGGGGGGCATTCCCCGCGAGATTCGCTCAGTCTTCAACGCAATCCGCGGCCAAGCGAGGTCGAAGTTCCCTTATCCGTGGTTGAGCTTTGTCGAGCAGCATCGGGGCGAGCTTCTGGACCGCTTCGTGCGCCTGTTCAATCAGGCAGACAGGAATCCGCTGACCGAATCGACGCAAGACTGGCTGTCGAAGTTCATCAACGGCAGCAAAGACCAGCCTGGCTCATTGGGCTGGAAGATCATCGACAAGCTCAATGGCATCGCGAAGGACGTGGATGAGCTAAAGCGGCAAGCCGAACGCACGAAGAAGGAGATTGAAAAGCTCCAGGCCCTGGCCGTGCGCGGCGAGGAAGACGAGGCTGAGTTGGTGCGCTTGATGCAAGAGCGGACCGCGCTTTCGCGCCTGGTCGGCAGTATCGAGGGTAAGGCGACGCTAAACGTTCTGACCGACGAGGGCCTGCTGCCGAACTATGCGTTTCCTGAGCAGGGGGTGTTGCTGCGTTCGATCATCGTGCGCGAAGCCAAGCCCGGCGGCGGAGCGCCTGATCCGCTGACCTTCGAGTACGAGCGCCCAAGCGCCTCCGCAATTACCGAGCTTGCGCCCAACAACACCTTCTACGCCGAAGGGCGACGTGTGGTGGTGAACCAAGTGGACGTTTCCAAGATCAAGCCCGAGGCGTGGCGGTTCTGCAGGCAATGCTCATATACCGAGCCGCTTTCCTCGGGCCACCACCACACCAACTGCCCGCGCTGCGGCGACACGATGTGGAGCGACAGCGGTCGAGTGCGTGAGATGCTGAAGCTCACGACGGTCTTCGCACGAACACTAGACCGCGACAGTCGGATTGCCGACGACTCGGACGAGCGGCACCGCGGGTTCTACGTTCGCCAGGCGTTGGTGGACAGCCCGCCCGATGCTGTCCGCGATGCCTATGTGATTGACAAGCCGGAGTTCCCGTTCGGTTTCGAGTTTCTGGACAAGGTAACCTTCCGCGAAGTGAACTTCGGCGAGCAGGCACCCGATGCCTCCCCGATGGCCATCGCAGGTGCCGAGATGAATCGGCCCGGGTTCAGCATCTGCCCGGAGTGCGGCACGATCCAACGGCGCCGCAAGGCCGAGGATATGTACCGCAACCACGCGCCGTACTGTTCTAAGCGCAAGGACCCGGAGGCAACAGCGCAACAGTGCGTTTTTCTGTACCGAGAGTTCGCGAGCGAGGGGATCCGACTGTTCCTTCCCGAAGTGGGGTTTGGCGATACGGAAGAGCGATTGTTGAGCTTCGTCTCAGCGTTGGAGCTGGGACTCACACGGCGCTTCCGCGGGGCGGTGGATCACCTTCGCATCGCGCTAGACATCCGAATGGCCGCAGGGCAAGAGATCCCTCGGTGCTACTTGGTGATCTATGACAGCGTGCCTGGCGGAACCGGCTACCTGAAGGAACTGATGCGGTCCCCCGAGCCTCTGCTGGAGGTGCTGGAACTGGCGCTTCAGGCGTTGAACGAGTGCGTCTGCAACCAGGATGCCGAGGCGGATGGTTGCTATCGCTGCGTTTACGCGTATCACAACAGCTACGACCGGGAGTCAGTCTCGCGCCGAATCGCTCAGAAGCTGTTGAGCGAGGTGGTGCAGCACAAGGGATCGCTCAAGCAGGTAGTCAACCTGTCGGGCGTGCAGACCGGGAACCAGCTCTTTGACAGCACGCTGGAGAAGCGCTTCATTGAGGCCTTGCGGCGCGAGCATGGCGGCAAGCGCTACAGCCTGACGGAGGTGCTGTTCAAGGGCAAGCCTGGGTACCAGTTGCAGGCCGACAGCCGCCGCTGGCGGGTGGAACTGCAGGTGAATCTGGCTCACAGCGATGGCGTTCTTGTGGCCTGTAAACCGGACTTCGTGCTCTGGCCAGACGACGGCACAGAGGAGCTGCCGATTGCCGTCTTCCTTGATGGATGGCAGTTCCACAAGGAATCGATCCCGCTCGACTTGGCCAAGCGCATGGCCGTCGCCAAGAGCGGGGAGTTCTCCGTCTGGACGCTGACCTGGGACGACATCGAGACTGTGCTGCAGGGCAAAGAATCGGCGACGCCGTCGCCCTGGCCAACGCTCTTGATCGAGGGCGGTGGCAATGTCGTACCCAAGATGTGTGAGGTGCAAGGCCTGCCAGTCACCATCAACGGCTTCAAGTCTCTGTCCCCGTTCATGCAACTTCATCAGCGACTACGCGACTGGCGCCACGAAGAGATGCGCAAGCTCGGCATTGCACTGGCGATCGGCTTGGTCATGCCACCTGGGGATACGACTGTGCTCGCGGCGATGCGCCAGGGTGCTTTCTGGCACCGGCTGGAAGAGCTGTCGCTGCTGCCGGACTACAACAAGCATCGGCTTGGAGTTCGACAGCTTGGAAGTGTGGTGCGGCTTGTTGCGGGCAGCCACCCTGATCATCTCAGCGAGTTGATGAAGGGCACCGGTGTTGCACAGCACGAGCCCATCCTCGTCGCTGAGTGGGTCCCCGACACTGTGCCGGAAGCCGAACGCCAAGCCCGCTGGCAACAGCTCTGGCAGTGCATGAATCTGTTGCTGCCACTGCGGCACGTTTGGGCCGGCGCTGTCGATATGCCAGGCCTGGAGGCGCTGCAAAACGCCCCGGTGTTGCAACAGCAGACCAGTGGCCTGCCTGCCGCGTGGGTGGAGGCGTTGAGCCTAGTGCTGCGCGAGACTCAAGCCTGGGCTCATGCCCTGGCCGTTGCAGGCCTGCCCGCACCGCAGGTCGGCTACGAATTGCTGGATGACAAGGGGCGCATCGTTGCCGAATCCGAGATGGCCTGGCCGGCAGTTCGGGTGACCATCTTGTTGCCAGACACAGGGGCCGAGGCCAAATTCGAAGCCGCTGGGTGGACTTGCTTTGTGGTGACCGAGGGCCCGTTGCCCGTGGCGCTGATGAACAACCTGAAGGAGGCCTCAGCATGACGCTGGCACCCAAGATCGCGATGTCTGATGACTTCCTTAAGTCATTCTCTGCCGTGCCGCGCGACCAGCAGCAAGCCGTGCTGACGTTCGTGGCCAAGTTCAGACAGAACCCTACGGCTTCCGGCATCAACTACGAACGCATCCGCGATGCAGCCGACCCGAACATGCGGTCGGTTCGCGTCAACGACAACGTTCGCGGAATCGTGCTGAAGCCGGATGTGGGCAACGTCTATTGCCTCCTGTGGGTCGACCGTCACGACGATGCTTACCAGTGGGCTCGTCGTCATCGTGTTGCGATTCACCCGGATGTCGGCAGTATTCAGATTTATGCGGTGGAGGCAGCGCCTTCCTCAGACGCCACTGCGGCCGTGCCCGTTGCAGCTGCGGTGGCCACTGGCCTCTTTGCCAGCCTCAAAGACCGAGAGATTCGGCGCTTGGGCGTGCCTGACGAAATGCTGCCCGCCGTACGCGCGGTAGCTTCAGACGAGGCATTGGAGGCGCTGGAGCCGCAGCTCCCGGACGAGGCTTTCGAGGCGTTGTTCATGTTCGCCGCCGGTGAACCGTACGAAAAGATCGTCGCCGACCAAACTGCGCTGGAGACCGTCGACCCTGCGGATTTCGTTGCGGCATTGGACCGGGACGCCACCAAGCGCCACTTTGTCGTGCTTACCGACGACAGCGATCTGGAAGCGTTGCTTGCTGCACCGCTGGAACGTTGGCGGGTGTTCCTGCACCCCAGCCAGCGCAAGCTCGTGGAGCGCGATTGGGCAGGGCCGGTGAAGGTCACGGGCGGTGCCGGGACCGGGAAGACGGTTGTCGCCATGCACAGAGCAGCGCGACTTGCACGGCAGTTTTCTACGCTCCCAGGCAGACCAGTCGTCTTTACGACGTTCACCAAAACACTGTCGGATGACATCCGCCAGCACTTGGAACTGCTCTGCACACCGCAAGAGCTGGAGAAGATCTTGGTCGTCAATCTGGACCAATGGGCCTCAACGGTGCTGCGACGATTCGGCTACAAGCCCGAGCTGCTGTACGACGAGAGCGCGCGGCGGAGCTACTGGCAGGCCGCAATGTCTGCCATGCCGACGTCGGCGGACCTGTCGCAGCACTTCATGCGTGCTGAGTACGAGCGTGTGGTGCTTCCGCAGGGATGCGAGACGGCAGAGGACTACATGCGAGCCAGCCGAGTTGGTCGTGGTGGGCAGTTGGGACGTGCGACTCGGAAAGCGATCTGGCCGGTGTTCGCCGAGTACCGCGCACAGCTGCACGGTGCGAATCTTCGTGAACCAGAGGAGGCCTTCCGCGATGCGCGTCGGCTCTTGGCAGACCAAGCGCCGGAACTTGGCATTCGGGCCATGGTGATCGATGAGGCACAAGACATCAGTCCTGCGGCGTTCGAATTGATCCGTGGGGCAGTGCCCGTCGCAGCGAATGACCTGTTCATTGTCGGCGACGCGCACCAGCGCATCTATCGACACAAGGTCGTGCTCAGTCGCGTGGGGATCGAGGTGCGTGGGCGCAGCCGGAGCCTGAAGGTGAACTACCGAACAACGGACGAGATTCGCCGCTGGGCCTGTGCCCAGCTGGAAGGTTGCGCGATCGACGACTTGGACGGCAACATCGACACCTTGCGCGGGTACCGCTCCCTGACGCACGGCGATCGACCGGACGTGATCGAGTCGTCTTCCCTAAAAGACGACGTCAAGCACATCGAGGCGATCCTGAAGCAACTTGCCGATGTCTCAATCGAGCCGCGCCAAGTGTGTATCGCCGCACGCACAAACGACGATATCGATTCCATCGTAGACGGCCTGAAGAAGGCCGGGGTGGCTACGCTCCGCTTGGAGCGGTCGACGCCCGATGACCCGTCCGCGCCCGGCGTACGCGCCGCCACGATGCACCGCATCAAAGGGCTTGAGTTCGGCGTAGTGATCATCGCTGCGTACAAAGGCGCGACCAAGTACGCCGAAGTGTTCGCGCGGGAGGAAGACGCAGGTGTCTCGGGTGAGACTGAGGTGGCTGAGCGATCACTACTGCATGTGGCCGCTACACGGGCAAAGCGCCACCTATTTGTTCTAACGAGAACATAGTCTACGAAGTGCCACGGTCCGTGAGAACGAAAAAACGCGATGGAGGCCGCTGTGCAACAGCCTTGGTTTGCGGTGGCGCGTGAGGTGGCCATAACGGGGAAATTTGGGTGGCCGCCGTGGAGCAGCAGGAACCGAACCGAGTGCCTAAGCTGGAACCCAATGGCAACTCCGATCTTGGCGGTCGAGCAGAAGTTTCGTAACGGCCTGATCCAGGCCTACCAAGGCAAGTGCTGCATCTCAGGTTGCGCGATCGTCGCGCTGCTGGAGGCGGCACACATCACCCCGCACAAGAATCCGGCAACAGACGTGCTGGGAAACGGCCTGCTGCTGCGCGCCGACCTGCACACACTGTTTGACCTTGGGCAACTGCTCATCGACCCCGAAACGATGATCGTCCAGGTGCACCCTGATGTCAGATCTGATCCGCACTACGCGAGTTTTCATGGCACGAAGGTCGGTGGCGCACTCGGCCATTGCCCGAGCAAGCTGGCACTCAAACAACACTTCGACGACAACCCAGCCGGCTGGGAGGCCTGAATCGGAATAGGCCGACGAAGCGGTCATCGTCACCGAGCGAGGCACTGCTCGCTTCCCTAATGACGCCCACTATAGGCACGACGCTCTCTGCGCTCGTCGCGCTTGAAGTCGCACTTCGGAAACGTACTGCAAGACAGGAACGGGCCATACCGGGAGGTTTTCGTCCTAAGGAACCCCTTGCCGCACTTCGGACAGATCTCACTCTCTCCCTCAGTCCCGTCGCCGTTGAGCACGCGCAATCCTTGCTCCTTGACGAGTTCGCTGATGAAGCTCGATTCCATGTGCTGTACGGTAATGAGTGTCGCCGTCGACCGAGCGCGCGTGAGCGCCACATAGAACAGTCGTCGCTCCTCCGCAAACTCGAACGCTTCACCAGCCGGCATCGCCAACTGGAGCACCGGATCGTCCGCAATCTTGCTTGGAAATCCCAGCGTCTCAGCCGTCACTCGCGGAACGATGACGTGGTCGGCCTCCAGCCCCTTCGAACGATGCACTGTGAGGAAAGAGATGTCGACCCACTGGCTGTCGTACGTCGGCGGCATGAAGGAGCGATCCTTCTGATAGCGGGCCAGCAAATACACCGTGGCCTTCGTCCCTAGCGCAGCTGCCTCCTGCGCGATCTCTCGAATCCGCCCCTCGATGGCCGCCCGGATGTACCGCTCCTCCTCCACCCGAACAATGCGCACTGGCTCGGCGATGTCCGCCTTGGGAGAGCGAACTTGCTTGTCGATCTGACTCGGATTCTTGCGCACGAACGTACTGCTGATCTCGCACAGTGATGGCGGGCAGCGGAAGGTGGTCTCCAACTTGAGCGTCGTAGCTTTGCCGAACCGGGCTTCGAATCCCGTCATCACCGCGAGATCTGCGCCGGCAAAGCGATTGATACCTTGCCAATCGTCGCCCACGGCAAACATGTACTTGTCTTCGCCGCGCATCAAGGCAGCCACCATCCGCGCACGCGCCTGGCTTGCGTCCTGGAATTCGTCCACCATGACCAGCTCATAAGGGCTGACCCATTTGTTCGACTCGATGCAATCGGTCGCCAGATTGAGCATGTCCTCGAAATCAATGCACCCGCTTGAGCGCAGCTTCTCGTCCCAGGCCTGCGATAACTTGTCGAAAAGCTGCAGGAACATCTCATGCCGAAAGCGGAAATCTCCGGCGGCACCCTGCGCCAACCGCTCTCGCAAGTCGTGCATCGACAGGCGGTTGCTCTTCACGTGCGTCAAGAAGGACCGAAAAGTACCGGCGAGGCGTGGGTTCTCGATGGGCTGGCGCCCCGGCACGGGTCGATCCGGATTCGGGTCCAAGCTCACACCCAGCTTGGGCAGCTCGCGCTCGAGATATTCAAGCGCCTTGCCAGACCAAAGGTCGGCCATGGTCGTTTCCAGCAGGATCGTTTCGTGCTGCAAATGCAACGCGCGCTTCCATGCCATCCCCTCCTTGTACCCGGTGAACTCTTGGGGCGGCTCGCCCTTTTCGTTCAAGGCCCAGTGCTCCAGATAGGCGTTGGCGTCCGGAAGGTAGAAGTCAGGGCGGTACTGACGATGGCTGGCATCGGCCGTCTCGTGCTCGTAGGCGCCTTCGTAAACATAGCGCACGCCGTTGTAGAAGAGCCAATTGGCCAGCACCACCTCCCCTTGGCTTTTGACGGTTTCACCGTTGAGCGTCCAGAAGCCGCCTCGGCGCTGCTGGGCGTCCCAGGCGTTGGGGTTGTCTTGTTCCTTTCCGAACTTGGGAAGGTCCTGCCCCAGGACGACGCGAAACAGATCCCATTGGGTGCGGAATTGGCGATCGCGATCTTTGAGGTCGTCAACCAGGCTCACCAAGGTTTCCAGGTCTTTCCCTCCTTCCAGCCAGGGTGCAAGTGAAGGCTTCTTCCCCGTGGCGGCCCCAATGACCTCCAGACCGAAGGCGTGGAAAGTTCTGGCTGTGACCTTGTCAGCCGGCAGGCCTAAGGGCATGAGCCTCGCCCGGATGCGCTCACGCAGTTCGGCGGCCGCATCGTTGTTGAAGGCCATCAACAGCATGCGCTCGGGCGCGAAGTACCCGTGTTGAAGCGCGTAGCCTGCCTTGGCCACCATGGTTCCAGTCTTTCCCGAGCCGGCGGAGGCCACCAGCAGCACGCGACTGTCGAAACAGACCACCGCGTTGCGTTGTTCGAGAGTCAAGGGAGATTTCTCCACCCGTTCGAAGAACGCTTGATCGTCCTTGGCGACCTTGGCTGCGTGGCGCTGATTGACGCCCAGCGCGAATTCCTCCAAGGAACGTTGCCACATTCGAACGGCGTCCTGCACACCCTGCGGCTGACGCGCCAGGTGCTGCTGGACCTCGGGGGTGCTCATAGGCGCGTTCGCCAGCGTCGGCTTCGAGCTTCCCATGCGCTGCACGAATTCGTGGCTGAGCCAACCACGACGCGCGATCTGGCGCTTGCAGGCCTCGATGGTCGACAGTGACCAGCGCAGGATCGGGCGAACCTGGTGGTCGAAATCGCGGAGCAGGATCTCGATCTGCTCGCGTTCGCGCTTTGTTTCTCGCGCCGCAATGACTGCACGCTTGAGCTGCTGAGCTTCGGCGTTAGGAATGCCGTCGAGCTCAAGGTGCTTACCGTTACCGAAGGAAATGAAAAGAGTAGCCCAGAAGACGCCCGGTTTGACCGCGAGGCTCTCAAGTTCGCCGACGCTACTGGTAAGCATCTGGCCGCTAACGCCGAGCCGAATGTTTTCGCCATCCATTTCAAAAGTCCACTCGGGGGCACTGGTGAACAGCTTGCCAGGCGCGGAGGGCTTCCAGATGCGCGTCATCACAACGCCCCCAGAAGCTGCAAGTGATCGATGCCGACCGCTTCGTACGACGCAGCCTTGATCCACGCCCGCCCACCGGCTGCGTGAGCATTCGCGTAGCCCCAGGCGGCCACGCGATGCACGGTTCGATCGTCCACCGCCACGCCAGCAGATACCCCAATCTCGACAAGCTGCGCCGACTGCTTGCTCAAACGCTGCAACCAACGCTCGAGGTGCCCCTTGCCAGCCAAGGAGTCGGATTTGCTCCGGTTGCACGCCGGATGCGCCAACACGAAATTGTGAGCCACGTCGCGCGGATAGAGCGCGAATGGGATGAAGTGGTCGACGTCGGCCTCGTGCATGCCCCGCCCACAGTAGAAGCAACGCGCCCCGTCCAGTTTGCGCAGTCCCGTGCTAATGATGGCCAGCGACTGCCGAGAGATGCCGAAAAGGAAATCTTCCAGGTCCCCCGCATCGCCCAAGATGCCGTGGTTGCGCCGGTTGGCCTTGACGTGGTCTACCCAATGCGTTCGCGCCAGCTGTTGCACCAAGGGGTGAAAACGACGAAAGCAATAAGCCACGTTGGGCTTGAGCTGGATCAAGCCGCGCCCCGACCTTTCGTAGAGGAACAGGTCGGTGATGCCGCCAAAGTTCTGCAGATAGGTCAAAGGCTGAGCAGAAACCACCGCCGCCACCTTGGCGACCAGCGCCTTGTAGGTCGGCACAGCGCGTGCCTGCGTCGACGTCGCCGCACCGCAGTTCGCTCGGAACGCTGCGATGCTCGTTAGCACGGCCGCTTGGGCGCCCAGGTTCTGGACCAGCACACCAGCATCCGTATCCGGCCTACCGGATCCGTAGGGCAATGCATGGCGCCAGTACAGCTGCACAAAGCGATCCGCAATCTGCTGGATCGAGAGCGTCAGCTCGCTTCCATCATCCGCACCCAGCTCCACCGCCAGGTCAGACAGTGCAATCAGTAGCGCGAACTTGTAGGTCGCCGTGAAATCGCCCTCTGCGAACAGGCGCTGCAGCTTGCACAGAAACGCGAGTTGCACTTCGGCCGAGGGGGCCGCCTTCACGGCCGTCAATCTCGTGGGCTCCAGTAGTCCGCCCTGTCCGGGATCACCCAGCGCACGCCGCCGCGCGGATCGGTCTGATCACCTTGGAAGCGGGGGATCAGGTGGACGTGCAGGTGCGGCACAGTCTGGCCCGCTGCCGGACCATCGTTGATTCCGATGTTGAATCCATCTGGACGAAATTCCGCTTGTGCCGCAGCTTTCGCCTGATCCAGCAGTTCGAGCAACGCAGCCCGCTCCGCCGGCGTGATCTCGAAGAAGGAGCCGACATGACGCTTGGGAATCACCAGGCTATGGCCAGGTGAGACAGGAAAACCATCTCGAATCCATACCGCATGTTCGTTCTGCCCGAGGACGCGAGTTGAGGGCAAGGTGCAAAAGGGGCAAGGTTTCTTGGTCATGCGGGTCTATGCCACCAGGCGACGGAAGGAAGCGCGGTAGTCGATGGGTTCCAGGTGCAACTGCTCGGCGAGATTGCCTTTGAGGACGTAGAGCTTGGGCTCATCCCGGAACTGAAACACCCGATACAGGCGGAAAGCATCCTCCCGCTCGGCAGCAAACTCCAATTCGTTGCGGCTGATGATGAACGAGGAGGCATGGCCGCCGTTGGTGGTCTTGACCTCGATGAAGCGATGCACACCGGGTCGCTCGTGCGAAAGGATGTCGTAGCCCGCACCGTCTCCGAGCCGTTCCGAGATCCAGTCCAGCTGCTGAAAGAGCTCCGGAAAGCCTGCTTCGCTGAGGCGCCGCTGCTCGAAGCCAATCACCCACTGCTCGCCAGCGCGGCCGAGCTTGCGGTTCGCCTCATCGCGCAGAGCCCAGTCCACCTTGCGCGGCAATCTTGGCTTGGGCATGCCCTTTTTCACCTGAACAACCGTCTCAACAGGTGGCGGCTCGACGACAGAAGCATGGAAGGAAGCCTCCCCTGGTGTCTTGACCTCTTCCATGGCATCGACCACTTGGCCCACGACATCGGGATAGTCCAGCACGAATTGCTGGACCGCTTGGCGCAGCAAGAGTTGTGCGTTGGCACGGGGCTTGTAGCCGGAGATGAAGGGCAGCTCCAGGCCGTGCAGGACGGCACTGATGTTCTGGAACTTCAGCTCCACCGAGCCCTTGCTGCGTCCTCGCAGCTGCTGGCGCAGTTGGGCGTTGAACTCGGTCTTGGTGTACTGCTCCTGGGCCGCCTCGAGCCGCAGCATCTCAAAGTAGGAAGCCACGGTCACCTGCACTTCGGCCGCGCTCCAGTCCTCGCCGATGCGCACCACCTCGAAGCCCAGGCGCTGGAGCTTGGGCACAACGGTGGCCTCTCCGCCGGAAAAGTCGGCAGCCTTGAGTGGCCCTTCCTCGGGGAACTGATGGCCGAAAGCAGCACCTACGACGGCTTTGGAGTCGCACAACTGTCCGGACTTCGCATCGCGCACCATGAAGTCGCGTGATTTACCGAAGCCGTAGCGGGCCAGGAAAGCAGTGCGGCCTAATCGGACGAACTCGTCCAGCACTGCCTGGACAGCGGCGGGGCTCTGCAGACGGGACAACTCAGCGGACATCGCCGACGTCCGCGCACACGGCAACCATTGACATGCTCTCTTCCGGAGACGGCACTCTAACCGCTCGACCCCGAACGAAGTATTCATGACCTGCAATGACGCGCGCTTCTGCCTGCCCTGACATCGGAGCGCCCTCTACTCGCAGGCGTGCCCGCCGCGACTCATTGATCAGCATTTCCTTAGGCGGCGGACGGGTTGGCCGAGCCGACGCCGAACTCGTCATTCGCGCACATCCATTCAGCTAAGCCGCAACAACGCCAGTCTTTTCCGCGCGGTGCTCAAAAAATAGGCGTGTTGGCAGTGCGTGTCCTTGCACGCTGGTCTTGATCTCCGCGAGTTGCTCGCCGAGACTCGTCGCCGGTCCGTTCGCGTCAAAGCTCGCTGCGGCGGATCGGGCCGCAGCCTGCGCCACCGTCCAGTACGAGAAGCCCTGATCGAGCCACACCGTACTCACACTTCCATCCTCGAAATCGATCGTGAGGCATCGACCGTGGACAGTGTCGCTACGCCGCTTCGACCACACCCTCCCCTCAATGCCGCAATACTCGAACGCCGCCTCGACCGCGGCCCCCCGCGTATCCGAGTCCTCCCAATCTCCCGCCCAGTGATTCCGACGCCGCGCCACATGCCCTTGCTCGATCTGCATCGTCATGATTTGGACTACCGGATTTGCCCACCCACCCAGCGGCTCGTACATGGCTTTAAGCCCAGATATCGCCTCCACCAGCAGCGCGCAGCTGATGGGTGTGGCGAGATAGCGGTCTTCGTAGGTGATTGCAGTGATCGTCTTGGTCAGCGGAAGGTGCGACTTCATCTTCCCCCAGAACCTGGATCCAAACCCCGCCCCTGTTCCGTCCAGTTCATTCGTAATGCCAACAGAGTCCAGCGCGCCTGCGGAAATGGTCGGCAACACGAGGGGATCGACATTCAAACGGGGCGCCTGGGTCAAACTGCTAATGACGCCTCCTTCGCCGCTCTCGCCCCAGCCGGCCGCGGGTAGGCTTGCGTCCAATCTCTGCGTCGCCCACGACCGACATGTGCCGTCCGCGAACTCGACAGTTGCCA
This sequence comes from Variovorax sp. Root411, assembly GCF_001425205.1. GTDB lineage: Bacteria > Pseudomonadota > Gammaproteobacteria > Burkholderiales > Burkholderiaceae_C > Variovorax. The sequence goes on along the minus strand of NZ_LMDW01000005.1, from coordinate 86,407 downwards.
AGCAGGCACCTGGCGCCCGCAGCGCTATGCCGTTCCCACACACCAGCCGCACACCACACAACTGCTCCAAACTCGACAGCACCGACGCATTCTCCGCACTCAGGCCCTCAAAACCGACAGTTGTCACGACGAGGACCAACTCCACGTCGCTTTTTGCCGAAAGCCAATGCAACATTCGGCGTAACGGCGAGGACGGAAAGTCCCACTCCGCGATCTCACCACCCACGTACACAAACAACCGCTTCGCATTGGAGCGGTTGAGTTCCCGCGACACGGCTTCTCTTACCGGCTGGTATTCGGACTGCGACAGCGATCCGAACAGCATCAACTCTTCCGGCAACGCGAGCGCATCGGTCCACTTTGGGGTGATGAACTCGAGTGCGGCCTGCCGATTCAAGCTCTCCGCTTTGAATCGCGTGTCGAACGTGAGTAGACAGCTCTGACACGCGCAGTCGCACGAGCGCTCGCAAACAAGAACTTCCCGTGCGCCTCGCAAAAGGGCGGGGAGTTCCGGAGCAACAAGGCTGGAATACCCGGCCGCGCGCATGTCAAAGATCTGCACCGCCCGGACCTTCCGCCCCTGCCCGTCCCGCAATAGCTTCGTGTCGCAACCGAGTTCGCTCTCCGCGATGCCCAGCCGCGCCGCGATGGTGCGACGCAGCGCCACCGCCAACGTGTACGCGACGGGCTCGTCGATAAGCGCGTGGCCTTCCGCGTCAAACAGGCAGAGTTCGAGCACATCGGTGGTGTATTCGCGGCCGAACCTCACGCCCTTCTTTATCTTGAATGCGCTATCGCTGCCCCCACACATCCAATCGTCGCCCTGTCCGCGACGACCGCGCAGCCGCTTATGTGGTTGACGAAAGACGAACGGTGTCGCCGTCTCGTCCTGAGCATCCCCCATGGGCGCTGTCCGCCCACACTCCAGGCACACCGCATACCCCGAGCCGTACAAGCCAGAGGAGTGATGAAAGACCGATGCCTGTGCCGAAGCCCGGAAACTGCCCAATGCCGGATTGACGAGCGGCATCCAGTCACCGCTCGCCGCGATCCAGGGCGCCTCCACGGGCACGTATTTTTGAAGCGTGATGTCGTTGTGCGTTTCAGCATAAAGATCCACGCTGAATCCAGCCGGCTCCAAATACTGCATACCGGTCTGCTCCCCGGCCGCAAGATCAGATCCGCATTCGGTGCAGTAACGGAGGTGTGAGGCAAGCACGCTCGTGCCACTCGCCCCGCAATGCTTGCACCGCCACGCCTGCCGGATGTTCTGCAACTCGTTTACTTGGTCCAAGCTCGCTGGTGCGTGCCAGTTCAGCGTAATGCCTGCCGACTCGTATACCAGCCCATCGATCACGACCGTTGCGCCCGGCGCGTATTCCCGGAGCGCTGTAACGGTGTCCCGACTGGGCAATTCACGCCGGTGGAACTTGTTGTCCTCCCGACCTCCACCATCTCGGTGCTTTTGGAGCTCGACGGAGTCTTTGTTAAGCGTCTCAAAGGTGGTGATATCGGTGGGGAAGCCATAGCCGGGCAGGAACCCGCTCGTTGCCAGTTCGCGCAGCAAGTATTCGTCCAGAAGCCGCGTCTTCTGCACCGTGAGGGCCCGCATGGGCACCCGATCTTCCTCGTCCTTCTTGGACAACTCGTTGAGTTGTTGAACGATCGCGTCGTACTCGAGGCTCCAGGCGTGTGCGTGCTCACCCGCCGCCCGACCCGTTTCAGCGACCAGCGCGCCGGTGCTCTTCCTTCCCTCAAACACCGTTCGCCTTGACAACTCCCTCAACCCCTGGTCCAGCTCGGCCTGCTTCGCAGCGTCAAAGCACTCACACCAGGCCGTGAATCGCTCCTGCCTGCTGCTGCCCCGCGGCAGCATCCACCAGTCCAAGGTCAACTTGTCGAGCTTGCCTTTGCGGTCTTGCTGTCGGAGAAATTGCGCAAGGACCATCGAGTTCACATGGCGCTGCACCAACACAGGACTGGACAACGAAATTCCCGGCGATTTGAGCTTTGTCTCAAATGGCCAGGCAGTGTTCAGGAAAACGTGTTGGTCGTGGGGGTTGTTCTTGCAGACGGTGAGCGCGACGGACCGGGTTTCGCCCCGCCGCCCTGCTCGCCCCGCGCGCTGCAAGTAGTTCGCAGGATGCGGGGGCACGTTGTTCATCGCGACGGTGTTCAGTCCCCCGATGTCCACCCCCATTTCCATCGTCGTCGAACAACTCATCAAGTTGATCGCGCCTCGCTTGAACTGCGCCTCGTAGACCTGCAGCCGGCTGCCGCCTTGCTGGGCGGAGTGTTCTGCAGCGCGAAAGTAGCCCGCGCCCTCCACGACCCTGTCATTGATGCTGGACCAAATGCCTTCCACGCGCAGGTCTGTGAGTGACGCTTGCGCATTGACCCACTCGCGGGCCGCCTCAACTCTTGCCTGGTCGTTCGCGTAGTCCAACGCCGCGACGTCGCACACCGGCAACTGCACGGGCCTGCACAGAGCGACTGCCTCGTGCAACTGCTTCTGTGGCAAGTACGGAGTAACACCCCGCAACGTGCAGTCCAAGACGCGGCGCGTTACCGGGCACACCCAGGCGTCGGTGATGGTGCGAAACGCCATGTCTGCGATGTCGAGCGCCCGGCCCTGCCCGCCGCCTAGTTGCAGGAGATTCGTTGTCAGCGTGAGATCTTCCCATGCGGCGATCAGCAGGCTGTCTATGCGATCTCGCCCGGACTCCGTGGCAGGGTCCACCTTGAGCACGAAAGCGAGGATCCGAACAAGCTTGTTCTGCCGCTCGCCGGGCAACACTCGTGGCCACTTCGTCAACTGAGAATTGGGTCTTTCCGTGGAGCCAGCGGGCAGCATCTGTTTGGCAAAGACGCGATTGCCGCCCCAACGCTTCCATGCACTCGGCAGCATTAGGCACATGCTCTGCCGAACTACGAAATCGAGGCTGATCTTGAGGAAATCCTTCCACTCAACCAACGACAGCCCCGCCAGCTGGACCGCCGGCTTCAGCGTGCGGACGTTGGAGAGCTTGGGGTATGCAACAGACACGAGGCCCATGGTCTCCAGGCTGTTCTGGCGTTTGGGACGCCGTGCGAACTCGCGGCACATCAGGACGCGCGCCAATTGCTCCTTGCCATCCGCCCGCTTGAACTCTTGGTCTGACTCGGCGTAGAAGCCGTAGATCCAGCGTGACACATCGGGCGCCTGTGTGGACAGCCAACCCACCATGTCATTGAAAAGCACTGGTTTGCCGGCAGACAACTCCAGCAGAGTCTGCTCATGCTGCGCAATTAGCTTCGCGATGCTGGCCTCCGCGGGCGTTCCCTTCACCTGCCCCAGAGCAGGTTTCAGAGCCAGGATATCGGCCTCGATCTGCGCTCTCGACTCCTCTGCGCCCGCGTTAGAGGAAGCGATCCTCCGGTACACGGCGGCGCGCAGCCCGTTTCTCTCGGAGTCTTGCTGAAGTTGTGCTGCTATTCGAGCGGTGCCCTGCCGGCTGTCCGTGAACGTGATCATCCGGCGTCCGCGCATCGGAACGTCAAGCGGGTTGTCCCCTTCAGGGCAGAACTCCAGCAGAGTCGGAATGATGTTGCCCAGCAAGAAAGGTGCCCCGATCCTCGGGGTGCGAAACTGCTCCAAGCGAGAAGCGTCGCCGTCACAGCATGGGCACTTCAAGATCAAGCGCCCCTCTACAGTCACCTGATCTTGAACGCGGATGGAAAGCGCGGGTTCATCTTGCTTGTCAAGCAATTCAGCACTGCTCGGGTTCAGACGTGCCGGGGCCCCACGGGTGTCTACATTCACGATCAACACCGGTGAACGCAGTACCGAAGTGGGGGGGCCTCCAACGTCCGCGTCGTCCATCTCCGCCTCGTTCTCCCGTTCCTCCGGATCGCGGTCTAGCAGGAATTCATCGACCTCGCTGGGCAAAGGCGGCAGCAACCACCTGCGACCTGCACGGGAATTGATCTCCGCTTCAAGGTACGTCTCATTGCAGTCGTTGCAGGATACGAGCGGGAAGACCGGTGCGCCACATTCGCAGCGGCGTCGATCGTCTGTAAAGACCATCCCGAACGGCCACTCTGGGTCGTCCAGCTTCGTGCCGGAGCGCTTCACGCACGCGCCGCTCGAGCAAGCCCAAAGCCCATTGAGTGTGTTGTGGAATATGTGAGCGCGTAGGGGGAGGAAGGGCGACGCGTCACGGCCTGTTCCGTTGACGCCGCTCGTCAGGGCATCGACCCATGCAAGCGCGGTTTCATTGTCCGACTTCGCGCTGTCCGCCCGCAATCTGGATTTCAGCTCAGACAGAGGCTGATAGCTCCGGCCGCTCGCCGCCGGGACGAACAACTCGCGCAACGCCCGCGCCACCGGGTTTGCTGCAAGAGCATCGTATCGCTCTTGCGCACTCTCCATCCTAGAAATAGAGGTCGGAGGAGTGTCGGAAGATGACGGGGCTAGCTTCTCAAGCAGGGCAGGTACTTCCCGCTCCCCCTCGACTACGACGACGCGGTCTGAGTGGACACCGGCGAGGCGCGCCAAGAATTCCTGCAAGTTCCGCTTCGCTTCAACATCACCTGCACCCATCGTTGCAGAGGTAGCAACGAAACGGATCTTGTCCGCATCAGTCCCAAATGCGTGCAGGACGCGACGGAGCAGAAGTGCGAGTTCAGCCGCCTGGGAACCGATGTAGTTGTGCGCCTCGTCAAGAACGATCCACTCAAGCTTGCCCTTCGACTTTTCCAAGATGGCTGCGTCTTGGGCGCGCACCAGCATGTACTCAAGCATCGTCGGATTGGTCACTAGGATAGCCGGTGGTCGGTCTCGTAGCGTCGCACGATCGTGAACCTCGTTGGGCGCGTTTTTGGCTTTCTCCGCCTTCTCTTCTTCCGGCGTCATACCGTTGTAGAGGCAAAATCGGACATCGCCCCCGAACGGCCCTGTCCACGCTCGCAAGCGCTCCCGCTGGCTCTGAATCAGGGCGTTCAATGGGTATAGGAATAGAGCTCGCACCCCCTGCACGGCCCCCTCCTCCGCACGCAGCGATGCAAGTCGGCTAAGGACCGGAACCATGAAGCACTCGGTCTTGCCCGACCCCGTGCCGCTTGTTACTACCACCGACTTAGGCGCCGTGCCCAACAATGCTTGCCAAGCTTCCAGTTGGTGCGTATACGGCCGAGCTTCTCGGGGAAACCGGTAGTCCTTGGCGCTTTCGCCCCACGGCTTGTCCATCGCTGCAACCAGATCAGGATGAAGAAGAGTCTTGGACAGCTCGGCCATGGTGACATGGGCTTGTTGCCACCTAAACGTCGCTTCGAAGACCGGATCGCCAAGGAAACAACCCGAATCACCGTAGCCCTGCGCGAACTCGTCCAGCAGGTGGCGCCGGAGCGGCGCATTCGAGAACCCTAGCTTGCTCAGCGTGGCGCGCGCGGCGCGAGTGCTCAGTTCAGGGAGAAGAGAGGAAAAATAGCTGAGTTGCATTGCGTATGTGTCAACCGACTTCGGCCGGGCGAGGCGCACGCCGATGGTGGGAGGCCTGAGGGGCTGTCAGGGAAAGGGCGATGAGGGTTCCTATGCGGCAGCTTTCGTCAAACCACGCCGGATCGAAGCTCCTGATGCGGAGCAGGCGAGACATGATCTCGGGTGTTCGCCATTGCTGCGGCTTTGTGCACAACTGCGCCAGTAAACCGGCAAGCAGCGGCGCATTGGCAACGTCTTCCTTCAGATTTTTGGAATGCGGTCCCGATTGGCCGGCAGTTGGCATCCACACCAGTCTCTTCCCGAATTCCGCCGACAAGCGCGAAGCGTATGCCGGCTCGTTCGCTTGAATGATGTGAATCAAATCGTTCGCGAGGCCCGTGCATGGCCACACACGATCGTCAACGTGCTGGCGCAATAGAAAACGCTGCACGAGGCAGTCTTCGCCAACCCAGATCTTCTGCAGCAGCGCTGACGGGGAAGTAGCCGCCATCCGCGCAACCCGCGATGTTAGCTCTTGGCTATGCTCGATTCCTGATTCGAACCACACCACATCCACCAGCGATTGCAGCACGGTGTCACCGAGCCCAAGCTGCGGGAACTCCCCTTTCACAATCGTGTGAACAAGCGAATTGTGCTCTTCGACATTGAACTGACGCGCCCAGGTCTTAGTAAGCAGAGCCAGAACCTCTGACAGCACTGCTTTTGGGGTGAGCGCCCAGATGAGACCCAGCTCATCGCGCATGCGGTCCATGAGCTGCGTGCCGCCTGCGAGCTTCAGCACGGCAGCGATACAAGCACGCGGGTCTCGCCCAATGGCTCGCCAATAGTCCAAGGTACTGAGCGGCAAGTGGGAGAGCTGCTGGTAGTGGTGCCTCACCAAGCCCCATGACCGATGATCTAGATCGCAGGACATGGCAGACACCACCGCTTCGATCTCTATCGCGCGCTCGCTTGCCTCTTCGGACGACATCGCTTGGCCTAGCGGGCAAAGCCTTGCGATGCTTGTTGCGTTCTGAGTTCCGATCGCAAATCCCGCGTAGAGCGAAGGCCTCAACTGCAACGAAGATTCGACGGCCGGGTACACCAACCAGGGACCACGGTCCGCGGCCAGCTGCGCCACGGGCCAGCTTCCAACTGGTACACCGTCCGACATCGATTGCGAGAGTTTCGACCCGGCGTCGCTTGTTAGCAGCGGCACCGCTTCAAGCACAATTTGCTCAATGACCTGGACGCCATGGCTTGCAAGGCATTGCTCGGAGAGCGTCATGCTCGCGCCCTTCGTCTCCAACTCGGCGTCGTAGCGAACCAGGCGCATCTCAGCAATTACAGAGCCCGCCTGATAGATTCGAATGTTCAGGCGCGCGTCGAGGGAGCTACTTTGACACATGATGCCGCGCACGCTCGACTCGAGTTCGAGCAGACGAAGTTCGCCAAAGCCTTGCTTATCCAACGAGATTGCATGCTCTGAAACCACAGACCCGCCCACTGTGCCCGCGAGTTCGAGCATCAGCGTATAACGTTTCGGGGCTTCTGGGTTTCGCGAGAAGACCTGCGCGCGCAGTTCGGGCAAGCACTTGAGGGGAAGCAACGCACCTTTTGTCACTTGCGCCCCATTGGAAGTCAGGAAACGCCCGCCGCTCGATGGGAAAGGCAACTCAAGCCGTAGCGCCAACGTACTATGGGGCCAGACGACTGATGCGCCAATCTGAGCCGGTGGCTTCGTTTCGCTTGCGAGCTCCCACCGCGCCACATCTGGAAGCACTTCGACGCGCTTCGTCAGTTCAGCGGAAGTGTCGAGTTGGCTAAATCCCCAACCCTTGAACTCGACACTACCCTCGCGCGGAGAGTCGCCGGAACGAAAGCGAACGCGCGCGTCTTGCGCCACAAGTGCCATGCGGAAACGACGCACCCGCATGCCGCCCTCGACCAGCCATGCATCGATAGGGCCGCGATGCCCCTTTGGGCTATCCACCTGCGTGCCCTGCCGCATTGGCATAACCCAGTGAATATCCTTTGGATGCACCGGTGCAAGAAGCCCGTCGGCGGTCAGCCGGCACAAGTGGGGAACGCCCTGGTACACCGGAAATGGCCCCGCTGAGTAGGGCGCGCGGGTGCCCCGCCATAACAGTTGCTCCGCAACGCCTGCTACCTGCTTCGTCCGTACGAAGAAACGACTCGAGTCCAGCTGGATGGACACTGACCCCGAAATCTCGTAAATGCGGCGCGCTGGCTGCACATCTTGCATTTCTCCTACTACCGTTGCCTGCGAGTCTTCACTATCCGCAATAACCTGAGCTTCTGCGCTAACGGCAAGCAACGCACGCTCCTCTGCCACGCGGCAAGAGCCGACGCCCATCAGCACATTCTCAGACTGGCGAATGGCGAAGACCCATGGCTGGAAGTCGTCCAGGCCGTCCGCACCAGGAATTCCCACGGCCTCGTGCAACGCTTCGCCTGTCGAACGCAGGACGAGCATGTGCTCCTGCGCCGCATCCTGGCCCACGACTCTTTGCGTCCGAGCGGACAGCATTACTTGCGACTGCGCACCAAGAAGTTGTCGAGCCTCCCCCAGAGCTAGCTTGCCCGATCCTATTGCCTCCATGCTGAACGACTGTGGGATCGAGTCGGCAGAGATGTCGCAAGCAGCCGCCAGCGACTCCAACGCAATAGTCGCTGGCATTTGCAGCGAAAGCACGAGTTGAAACGCGCCGTTTTGTGCAGACTCACGTAACGTCCGAGTGGCGATCACCGGGTAGGCGGCCGCCGTGCTCATCTCGCGCGCCGCCTCCTTCACCAGGCCGACCAATAGCGGTTCAGCAGACTTGTCATCGACGGCCATGGGGAACGCTTGCCGCCAGTCGGGACGCATTCGGTCCAGGTGTCCGACGGGATCGGCAGAGCCTGCGAGGTTGTACTGCCGACGCAAGTCCAGCACCGTGGTGACTACCATGGCCAGGAGGCGATAGATGTCCTCGTCGCGCAGGTGCTGCACTAGCTCCAGTTCATAGGCTTGGAAGAACGCCTCGAGCCGCGCTGCGTCCCACCCAAACTGCTGCGCCTGCCTGGTACCGCGGATAAGTAGGCGCGAGATCGCCCCATCCCCCTTGGCGACTAACTGCAGGGGCAAGCCTCCATTCGCAACGATCGCGCCCAAATAGCGCTTGCCGGCGCCGCTCGGCAGGTGACCCCACGCCCGCAACCCCCACTCCACGGCGGCACTCCGCTCGAGTACATCAAGGTTGACCGGCGACTGTGCGATCGATTCGAGAATGTGCAACCAGCGCCAGGCGCCGCCGGCGTATTCCCTGCGCCACCACTCGGCCGCATATAGCACAAAGCACGCGCTCTCCGCTCTCTGCTTGAATACCCACGGATCGCCCTGCAAAGCGGTAATCCGCTCCGCGAACATAGCGCGCAAAGCCAGGTATTCCTCCTTTGCTGCGCGGTATGAGAAGAGCATCTGCCCGTTTGGGCGCTCCAACCCACGCCGCGCGAGAAACTCCCTTACCCAACCGGTGAAGTCCTGCAATATTGATTCTCCTCCGTCAGCGGCGGTCTTTTCGTCGCCGGCCAAGCTCGGTCATTGTCCCCAGTTTCCTTCGATTCCTGGACCTAACGTTTCACTTTCCTATGATTTGCATCAATTCCTGCACAGCAGCGAGCAAAGAAGGGCATGCCCCCCAGATGGCATTGCTGTTTGGGTCGGCAAAACATAGAGGGAGGCGGTCTGACTCGTAGCGCACTGCAAGGCCGACGGGACAGATCTGCCGCTCCTGGCGGCCTCTGCAAGTCATCAGAAGCTGAACAGCAACGATGATCCGGTCCGACGCTGCGGGAGGAGCCAGTTCCAAGGTCATACGTCGAGCGCGAGGCCTTCGACTTTAAGAGGGCTTCGAAAGATCGAAGCGCTGCGTTCGCCTGAAGACGGGGCCAGGACCCTTGTCCTTGAACTGGACGACCTGGGCGCGATACAGGAACCGAACCGAGTGCCAAAGCTGGAACCCAATGGGAACTACGACCCGGTCTGCCGGTCGCGAGTAAGGTTGCGGCCCTCGATACCTGCGCTTCAGTCATACGCGGAAGACGGATGGTCTTAGCGCATACGTACGCGAAACCGACGGTCCTACACACCTGCCAGTCGAAGGAGCTGGCCGCCATGGTGGTGATCTCGGTCAGTTCCTCGGGCGTCGGGTCGTAGTTGACGTGGGTGTCGACCAGGAACACTGGCGCAACCGCCCGGGCGCTTGCCGATCACCTCGTCGATGTGGTGCAGGTGGATCGCCGTCAGCGGGTACGCTCGGAGAGTCATGTACCCCCACTTTCGAGAAGTGGTACCCCAACTTGTACCCCCCGACCCCTCCGGATTCGGGCATACTTCCTCGGACCCAAACGGACGATAGAACGGCATTCTCCAAGGGAGAAAACAAAAAAGCCGGACACCTTCGGAAGTGTCCGGCCTGATAGATGGTCCCGCCGCCAGGAATCGAACCTGGATCTCAGCCTTCGGAGGGCCGAATTCTATCCGTTGAAATACAGCGAGGAATTGGGGTCCGGCATGCACCGGAGCCACACATTATCGCCTATCAGGCGGCGGCTGTTTCGGCTTCGTTCACGGCGGGGGTTCCCGGCAGCGGCCGGGCGAACCCGAGCCCCGCCAGATACACGCGGAACGTGCGCCTGCCGGTGAGCACGAGGTCGAAGGCTTCGGGGTCGAGCAGCCAGTTCTGGATGAGCCCGCTGATCAGCGCGTGCAGCCCCTGTGCCGCCGCGTGGCCGGGCACCGGCAGCTTGACGTGGTTGCGGCGCGCGGCCAGGCGCAGGGCCTTTTCGAAATCGCTCACGCAGGCGTTGCGGGCATCGAGGTGCCGCTGCTGCACCGAGGCCATGTCGTGGGTGTATTCGACCTTGTGGGTCGCCACGTCGAACACGCGGCGCACCTGGGGGTCGGTGGTCATGAGGGTGAGCGCGTGGACCATGCCCTCCTCAATCTCGGCCAGGGGGTCATCGATGAAGGGGGCGATAGCCGCCTTCGGCAGGGCCTCCAGCGGCAGGATGACGCGCTCCATCATCGCGTTGAAGAGGTCGGCCTTGTCCTTGAAGTGCCAATAGATGGCGCCGCGCGTCGCACCGGCCTGCTGCGCGATCTGCTGCAGCGTGGTCTGCGAAACGCCTTGCGCCTGAAACAGAAGCTCCGCAGCATCGAGCAAACGATGCCGCGTGGCCAGTGCTTCTTCCTTCGTACGACGTGCCACTAAATCTCCAGATTTGTAAAGGCAACGCCCTCTCTGTATCGTGGGGCCATTGCTTGGCTGTCACTATACATCCATGAATGTATGTAAACTAGCCGGCTTTCCCGATGGCCCGCCTGGCTGTACAGGTTTCCGGTTCGCCCCGCGAACGCGCCATCTCCTGTTTTCGCTTCAAAGGAATCGCATGCCTCTCCTGCATGTTTCGCGTCATTCGTCCTTTTCGCCGCGTCTCGCGACCGTGGCCGCCGTCGTCCTGCTGGTCCTCGCGGGCTGCGGCAAGAGCGATGCACCCGCTGGCCCGGGCGCTGGCGGCGGCGGGCCCCCCCCCGCACCCGAGGTGGGCGTGGTGGTCGCGGCCCCGACCGATGTGGGCCTTGTCACCGAACTGCCCGGCCGCCTCGAAGCCTCGCGCGTGGCGCAGGTTCGTGCCCGCGCCTCGGGCATTTTGCTGAAGCGCGAATTCCGCGAAGGCAGCGACGTGAAGGCCGGCCAGCTGCTGTTCCGCATCGACCCCGCGCCGCTGGTGGCCGCTTCGCAGAACGCGCAGGCCACGCTGGCCCGCGCCCAAGCCAACGCCGTGCAGGCCAAGGCACTGGCCGACCGCTACAAGCCGCTGGTCGAGGCCAATGCGGTGAGCAAGCAGGAATACTCCGTCGCATTGGCTTCGCAGAAGACGGCCGAAGCCGACGTGGCCGCCGGGCGCGCCGCGGTGCAGACGGCCAAGATCAATCTCGGCTATGCCGACGTGACCTCGCCCATCGCGGGCCGCATCGGCCGCGCCCTCGTCACCGAAGGTGCGCTGGTGGGCCAGGGCGACGCCACCGAGCTCGCCGTGGTGCAGCAGATCAACCCGCTGTATGTGAACTTCACGCAGTCGGCCTCCGACGTGCTGAAGCTGCGCCGCGCCATGGCCGGCGGCCAGTACAAGCGCGCGAGCGGCGAGGAAGCCGCGAGCGTCCGCGTGGTGCTGGAAGACGGCAGCGACTACCCGCTGGAAGGCAAGCTGCTGTTCTCCGACCTCACCGTCGACTCCACCACCGGCCAGGTCACGCTGCGCGCCGAAGTGCCCAACCCCAAGGGCGAGCTGCTGCCCGGCCTGTACGTGCGGGTGAAGCTCGAACAGGCGCAGGCCACCAACGCGATCACGCTGCCGCAGCAGGCCGTCACGCGCACGCAGCAGGGCGACACGGTGTCGGTGGTCGACAAGGACGGCAAGATCAGCAAGCGCACCGTGAAGATCAGCGCCGCCAAGGACAACCAGTGGGTGGTGCTCGATGGCCTGAAGGCCGGCGAGCAGGTGATGGTCGACGGCTTCCAGAAGCTGCAGATGATGCCGCCCGGCACGCCGGTGAAGGCGGTGCCGTGGACCAAACCCAACCCGAATGCCGCGGCCACGCCCGCTGCTGCGGGGGCCGCACCGGCGGCGGCTGCCACGGCCGAAAAGGCCGAGAAGACCGATAAGAAGTAATCAGGAAAGCGCCCGCAAATGGCCAAATTTTTCATCGACCGCCCGATCTTCGCGTGGGTGATCGCGCTGTTCATCCTGGTGATGGGCGGCGTGGCAATCACTCAGCTGCCGATCTCGCAGTATCCGCCGGTGGCGCCGCCCGCCATCGTCATCAACACCGCCTACCCCGGCGCCTCGGCGCAGACGCTGGAGGACAGCGTGCTGTCCGTCATCGAGCGCGAGATGAACGGCTCGCCGGGCCTGATCTACATGGAATCGGTGGCCCAGGCCGACGGCACCGGCTCCATCACGATCAGCTTCGAGGCCGGCACCAACCCCGACCTCGCGCAGGTGGATGTGCAGAACCGGCTCTCGCGCGCAACGCCGCGGCTGCCGGCCGCGGTGACGCAGCAGGGCGTGCGCGTGGACAAGTCGCGCAACAACTTCCTGCTGTTCGCGATGCTGTCTTCGGACAACCCGAACTTCGACCCGGTCGCGCTCGGCGACTACGCCTCGCGCAACATCGTGCCCGAGCTGCAGCGCGTGGTGGGCGTGGGCCAGGCCCAGCTGTTCGGCACCGAGAACGCGATGCGCGTGTGGATCGATCCGGCCAAGCTGCAGGGCTTCAACCTGTCGGCCACCGACGTGAACAACGCGATCAAGGCGCAGAACGCCCAGGTGTCCTCCGGCACGATCGGCGACCTGCCCAACATTCCCGGCCAGGCCATCGCGGCCACCGTGGTGGTGAACGGCCAGCTCGCCGACGTGGAGCAGTTCAAGAACATCGTGCTGCGCGCCAACACCGACGGCTCGACCGTGCGGCTGAAGGACGTGGCGCGCGTCGAGCTCGGCGGCCAGTCGTACGCCACGTCGGCGCGCCTGAACGGCGTGCCCGCGGTCGGCATCGGCGTGCAGCCCACGCCGAACGGCAACGCGCTGCAGTCGGCCAAGGCGATCCGCGCCAAGATGACCGAGCTCGAGCGCTTCTTTCCGCCGGGCGTGAAGTGGAACATTCCGTACGACAGCTCGCGCTTCGTGCAGATCTCGATCACCGAAGTGGTCAAGACGCTGCTGGAAGCCGTGGCGCTGGTGTTCATCGTGATGTTCCTGTTTCTGCAGAACTGGCGCTACACGATCATCCCGACCATCGTGGTGCCGATCGCGCTGCTGGGCACCTTCGCCTCGCTGCTGGCGCTGGGCTTCTCGATCAACGTGCTGACCATGTTCGGCATGGTGCTGGTGATCGGCATCGTGGTGGACGACGCCATCGTGGTGGTGGAGAACGTCGAGCGCATCATGAGCGAAGAGGGGCTGCCGCCGCTCGAGGCCACGCGCAAGGCGATGAAGCAGATCTCCGGCGCCATCATCGGCGTGACGGTGGTGCTGATCTCGGTGTTCGTGCCGCTCGCGTTCTTCGCGGGTTCGACCGGCAACATCTACCGCCAGTTCTCGGCGGTGATGGTGGCGTCGATCGGCTTCTCGGCCTTCATGGCGCTGTCGCTCACGCCGGCGCTGTGCGCCACGCTGCTCAAGCCCGTGGAAGCCGGCCACCACCACGAGAAGACCGGCTTCTTCGGCTGGTTCAACCGTGGCTTCACGCGCACCGCCAAGGGCTACGAGAGCGTGGTTGCGCGCATCCTGCGCCGCGCCGCGCGCTACCTCGTGATCTACGTCGCGATCATCGGCGCGGTGGCGTTCACCTACATGCGCCTGCCGAGTTCGTTCCTGCCGGAAGAAGACCAGGGCAACATCATCGTCAACGTGCAGCTGCCGCCGGGTGCGACGCAAGAGCGCGCGCTGTCGGTCATGCAGCAGGTCGAAGGCTTCATCCTGAAGCAGCCCGAAGTGCAGAGCATGGTGGGCGTGATGGGCTTCAGCTTCTCGGGCCAGGGCCAGAACGCGGGCCTTGCCTTCGTGACGCTGAAGGACTGGGACGAGCGCAAGGACCCGGCCCACTCGGCCAGTGCGCTGGCCGGACGTGCCTTCGGTGCGCTGTCGGGCATCCGCGATGCCTTCATCTACCCGCTGAGCCCGCCGCCCATTCCCGAACTGGGCAACGCGAGCGGCTTCAGTTTCCGGCTGCAGGACCGCTCGGGCGCAGGCCACGAGGCACTGATCAACGCGCGCAACCAGCTGCTGGGCATGGCTTCGCAGAGCAAGATCCTTACGCAGGTTCGCCCCGACGGCCTGGAAGACGCGCCGCAACTGCAGATCGACATCGACCGCGACAAGGCCAGCGCCCTGGGCGTGACCTTCGATGCGATCAACGCAACGCTGTCGACGGGCCTGGGTTCGAGCTACATCAACGACTTCCCGAACCGCGGCCGCCTGCAGCGCGTGGTGGTGCAGGCCGATGCGCCCGCACGCATGCAGCCCGACGACCTGCTCAAGCTGAACGCCAGCAACACGCAGGGCCAGCCGGTGCCGCTGTCGGCCTTCGCGACCACCAAGTGGGTCACGGGCGCCACGCAGACGGTGCGCTACAACGGCTACCCCGCGATCCGCATCAGCGGCTCCGCCGCCGCGGGCTTCAGCACGGGTGCCGCCATGGCCGAGATGGAAAAGCTCGCCAAGCAGCTGCCGCAAGGCTTCGGCTTCGAATGGACGGGACAGTCGCGCGAGGAAAAGCTCGCAGGCTCGCAGGCCATGATCCTCTACGGCTTCGCGATCCTGGCGGTGTTCCTCTGCCTGGCCGCGCTGTACGAGAGCTGGTCGATCCCGCTGTCGGTGATTTTGGTGGTGCCGCTGGGCGTGCTGGGCGTGCTGCTGGCGACGATGCTGCGCTCCTATTCGAACGACGTGTACTTCCAGGTGGGGCTGATCACCATCATCGGCCTGTCGGCGAAGAACGCGATTCTGATCATCGAGTTCGCGAAGGACCTGCAGGCGCAGGGCAAGGGCATCATCGAATCGGCACTGGCCGCCGCCCACCTGCGGTTCCGCCCGATCATCATGACCTCGCTGGCCTTCGGCCTCGGTGTGGTGCCGCTGGTGCTCGCCTCGGGCGCCGGCTCCGCCAGCCAGCGCGCCATCGGCACCGGCGTGCTGGGCGGCATGGTGACTGGCACGGCCCTGGCCGTGATCTTCGTGCCGGTGTTCTTCGTGGTGGTGCGCAGCCTGTTCAAGGGCAGCGCGCGCCAGCATGAAGCCGACAAGCGGCATGCCGAAGCCGCCGGCATCACGGAAGAAAAAGCACATGACTAAGAAACTGATTCCCACGGCCCTGGCGGCCGCGATGCTGCTGGCCGGCTGCTCGCTGATTCCGACCTACGAGCGCCCCGCGGCGCCGGTGCCGACCACCTTCCCGGGCGACCCGGCGCAGCCGCCCGGCCAGGCCGCGGCCAACCTGCCCTGGCAGGACTTCTTCACCGACGCGCGGCTCGCGGGCCTGATCCAGACCGCGCTCGCGAACAACCGCGACCTGCGGGTGTCGGTGCTCAACATCGAGCAGGCGCGCGCGCAATTCCAGATCGAGCGCTCGGCACTGTTCCCGGCGCTCGGCCTGACGGGCAGCGGTTCGCGCTCGAGCCCCAACCCGGCTCAGGTCTACAACAGCAGCGCCGGCAGTGTGGCCTCGCAGTACAGCGTCAGCGTCGGCTTCACGTCCTGGGAAATCGACTTCTTCGGCCGCATCCGTGCGCTGAAGGACCAGGCACTGGCGCAGTACCTCGCCACGGACGAGACCCGCAAGGCGGTGCAGATCAGCCTGATCGCGTCGGTCGCCAACGGCTGGCTCACGCTGCTGGCCGACGACGAGTTGCTGGAGATCACGCGCCAGACGATGGTCACGCGCGAAGAGTCGGTGCGCCTCACGAAGATGCGCTTCGACAACGGCGTGTCGTCGGAGCTCGACTTCCAGGCCGCGAACTCGCTGCTGGAAACGGCGCGCGCTTCCTATGCGCAGCAGCAGCGTGCGCGCATGCAGGACGAGAACGCTCTCGCCCTGCTGCTGGGCGCGCCGGTGCCGGCCGAAGCCACGGCGGGCGGAATCAAGGGCCTCGACGGCATCAAGCCGATGCCCGACGTGCCGGCCGGCCTGCCTTCGGACCTGCTGGCCGAACGGCCCGACATCCGTTCGGCCGAGCAGCAGCTGATAGCGGCCAACGCCAACATCGGCGCCGCGCGCGCGAACTTCTTCCCGCGCGTGTCGCTGACGAGTTCCATCGGCACCGCGAGCAGCGAGTTCTCGGGCCTGTTCGACCGCGGCTCCAAGGCGTGGTCGTTCGCGCCGTCGGTGACGCTGCCGATCTTCGACGCGGGCCGCAACATCGCCACGCTCGACTCGGCCAGGGCCGGGCGCGAGATCGCGGTGGCGCAGTACGAGAAGTCGATCCAGACGGCATTCCGCGAAGTGGCCGATGCGCTCGCGGGCCGCGCCACCCTGGGCGAGCAGGTGCGCGCGCAGCGTGCGCAGGCCGATGCGGAGGCGGTGCGCTTCAAGCTCTCCGACCTGCGCTACCGCAACGGCATTGCCAGCGCGCTCGACCTGCTCGACGCACAGCGCTCGCTGTTCACCGCGCAGCAATCGGCCGTGACGACGCGCCTGCTGCAGTTGCAGAACCAGGTCACGCTGTACAAGACGCTGGGTGGCGGCTGGGCCGCGCGCGACAAGGGTTGAGGCGCCGAGGCGTTCGATAAGGGTGGTCCCTTGTCCCTTCGGGCAAGGGGCCTCTCTATAATCGCCGGTTGGTTAGGAAAAGCCCCCCGACGAGCCCCCGTTATTGAGGACGCCAATGAGCGCAGACCCGCATTACCAGGCCACAGAAGAAGCCCACACCGGGCCGATCAAGAACCCGAAGCAACTGCTGCTCGCGGTATTTTTCTCCTTCATAGCCCCGATCCTGATCATCGTGGGTCTTGTCTCCTACGTGGTCTCGGGCACCAAGCCCGCCGGCACCGCGGAAGGCGACAACATGGCGCTCTACGGCGTGACCAAGGAAGCGCGCGACCGCGAAGTGGCCGAGCGCCTCCGGAAGGTCGGCACCATCGAGATTCGCGACGCCAACCGCCCGCTCGCTGCAGGCGAGGCCGTGTTCAAGGCCCAGTGCGTCGCCTGCCACGGCGCACCCGGCATTCCCGGCGCACCGCACTTCCAGGACGCGGCCGCCTGGGGCCCGCGCATCGGCCAGGGCTATGCCACCCTCCTCGAACATGCCCTGAAGGGCAAGGGCGCCATGCCAGCCCAAGGCGGCGGCGACTTCGAAGACCTCGAAGTGGGCCGCGCCGTGGTCTACATGGCCAATGCCGGCGGCGCCAAGTTCCCGGTGCCGGATCGCCCCGCAGCCGCGGCCCCCGCTGAAGGCGCGGCCTCTGCGGCCAGTGCTCCCGCCAAGTAAGCGTTTTCCCTAGTCACGCAAAGAAGCCGGCCCAGCGCCGGCTTTCTTCATGGCGGGTCGGCAAACTGCGGAGTTCAGGGCTTCGCCGGCGCGGAAGCCGTGCCGGCATGGCGCTGCGCCGGGCTCAGCACATGCCCGAAGCGGTCGGGCAGTTCGCTGGCCTGCACCGCCTCCGGCGTCCACAGGCCTTGTTCGACCGCCTCGGCAGCGATGCCCACGTCCTGCGTGTGCACCAGTCCAAGCCCCAGGGGCGAGACCAGATAGAGCCGGCCTTCCCCATCGAGCAGGCAGCCCGACACCTCCACCGCCTTGCCGGTGTGGGACGTGACGGTGAACCCACCGCCCTCCTCTTCGGCCACGCGCCACACCAGCGGCGCAGCCTCCAGTTCCACATAAACGCGCTGCGGCCCGTTCTGGAAGAACCACTGGCCCTCGTCGTCGTGCTCGTAGTTGCGGTGGATGAAGTCGATCAGCTTGTCGTGCCTGAGCATCGAGCCCTTGGCCGCGCCGAACGGGCCCATGGCCTGGGTGCGGTCGTCGCGCATGTACCAGTTGCCGCGCGCGTCGAGGCCGAGCCAGCCGTAGCAGTGCGGCACGTTGGGCCATTTGGCGAGGGCTTGTTTGACGATGTCGTCCATCGCGCTATTTTGCTCGCCCTCAGGCGTGCGTTGCCAGCCAATTGGCGACCTGCTCCGGCATGCCGCGCACATGCCCCGGTGGCGGGCCCATCGGAAAGCCGACGTGCCCGCCGTGCGCGGGCTGCCACAGCGTGACGTGCGCGCCGACCTCGCCGGGCTTCGGCAGGCTGCCCGCGGGAATGAAAGGGTCGTTGCGGGCGTTCACCACCAGTGCGGGCACGCGCACCGAGGCCAGGTGCGGCTTGGCCGAGCCGCGCGTCCAGTAGTCCTCGGTATCGCGAAAGCCGTGCAGCGGGGCGGTGAAGACGTTGTCGAAGTCGTAGAGGTTGCGCGACGACATCAGCCGCTCGCGGTCGAACAACCCCGGGAACTGCCCCAGCTTGGCCAGCGCCTTGGGCTTCATGGTCGCGAGGAACATGCGCGTGTAGACCAGCCTGTTGAAACCCTGCCCGATGGCTTCGCCGCCCGCCGCAAGGTCGAGCGGCGCGCTGACCGATGCCACGGCGCTCACCACGCCCGAAGCGCTCTCGCCCGCCTCCGAGGCCCAGCGCATCAGCGCATTGCCGCCCAGCGACACGCCCGCCGCCAGCACCGGCCCGCCGCCCTTGCGTGCATGCTGGTCGCGCATGCGCGCAAGGATCCAGCCGATCTCCTCGAAGTCGCCCGAGTGGTAGGCGCGCGGCGCCAGGTTCAGCTCGCCGCTGCAGCCGCGGAAATGCGGCACCGCGAAGGCCATGCCGCGAGATGCGGCGAATGCGGCAAAGGCTTCGGCGTAGTGGCTGCGCGACGAGCCTTCGAGCCCGTGGAACAGAACCAGCAGCGGCCTCGGGCCCGGCATTGGCGCATCGACGAAGTCGACGTCGATGAAGTCGCTGTCCGGCGTGGGCCAGCGCTCGCGCCGGTAGACCGGGGCCGGCCCGTCGAAGCGCTTCGCATAGAGCGCAGCCCAGATGGTCTGCAGGTTGCCGCCGGGCAGCCAGCGCGGCGCCGCGTAGTCCAGCGGCTGGGGCGCGGAAACGGGACCGGAGGTGGCGACGAAGGAGGACATCAGTGCAGGACCTGGGGCGGATCGTTCGCTTCGTCCGGTTCGCGCGCACTCCCCGGGCTCGCATGGTGCGCCACCATGCGCCAGCCCTGGACAGTCTTGTGATAGACGTTGGTGGCCAGCACGAAGGCATGGCGCGGGCCCTCGGCCGTGAGCACCTCGATGCGTTCGAGCACGTTGTGCACGGCGCTGGCGAGCGACTCGATCTTGCGCACCCGCGCCGGCGTGGCGTGGATCGCGCCGTTGCCGAACATCTGCTCGAAGGCGGCGCGGATCGCCACGGCGCCCACCAGCCGCGGGCCGCCGGGGTGCACGCAGAACACTTCGTCCTCGTCGGCCCAGCAGGCCATCAGCGCGTCGATGTCGCCGCGCTGCAGCGCTTCGTAGAAGGCGGCCTCGAGGTCGTCGGCAGTGCCGCCGATGGCCGCGGCGGCGCGGAGTGGGGTCTTGGGCATGGCGTGATTTTGCCGCGCCGTGCGTGACGGCGGGCGCTACACCGCTTTGGTCCGGCCGTACCGTACCGTGCTGCCGCAATTCTGTTGGAACAACTTCTTCAATTTTGACCAACTGATCAAAATCCATACGTCATTTCGGCAGTCCATTCGCTCAGGAGCTCGGTGCCGGAGGCGCCGCGGGAGACGCGGGCACCTCGCTGCGCGCAGGCGCGGACGGCAATTCAGCATGGCCCAGCACGGCGCGGATGCGTGCCGGGACAAGGTGGCATGTGCCCGGCACGTCGCGATAGGCTCCGTCCCAGGCAACGATGTCGCCGGGCTGCACGCGCAGGTCCGGCGGGATGACCGCCGCGATATGGACCTCTTGGCCATTTCTGAACTGCGGGACCTTGCTACGGAGCGTCGCGTGAATCTGGTACTGGTACTTCGCATCGATAGAGCCCCCCGTCTCTGCGAGGCTCCTCCGGGTCGTGTTGGCTGACGTTTCGGCCGATTGCACAGCCGCAACCTGCCCCTGGTTGTAGCGGGGCTCGGTCAGCGGAACGACCCGAGCGAGGTTCGGGCAGGCGGAGTCTGCCTCTGACGGTTGAACCATCGGGGATGCCGGCGGCTTTGGCATTGCGATCTCCGGCATGCTGGCCGTTGCAAGAACCGTCTTCTGCACTGGACGCGGTTCATCGCGGAGCATGGGCTTGGGCGCCTTCGCGGCGACCCGCTCCGGCGGACGCGGCGCGGGCGCGACGGTGCGCGCATCCTGTTTGTGCGCTGGAGTGTCCGTGAGCTTGGCGGTTGGGCTATCTGCGTGAACGGGCGCATTGACGGGCGTATCGCTGGTGATGGCCTGCGCGACAACACCATTGCCGACAGCGGATGGCAGTGCGGGCACAACAACAGCCGGCGCAAGAGGCGGGGTCGGAACAACTTCCTGCGGCCTGGATACGTTCCGCCCGACAAAGAGAGACGCTGCTGCGCTCGTCGCCAAAATGGCCATCACCAGCGTATTGCGCCAAGCCGGCGCGCGACGCCACAAAGAGGGCTGCGCAAGCAACATCACATTGTCTGAACGCGGAGAGTTCATGAGCCGGCAACAGCACTGATTTTCTGGTCCCTGTACAGCAGGCGGATCGACGTCTGACCCGCCTGCTTCTGTACGATCAGGGAGTCTGCGATGCTCTCCTCAATGCTGCGCACGAGATCACGCGACGAGGCATGGCCCGCAAGCTTTTCCTGCGTCTCCATGAATTTCCAGAGCACCTCTGGATCGATGCCACCCTCGCACACCGACAGTCCATAGTTGCTGATCATGGCTTCGATCTCGAGCGCAGTAACGCGCGCAACATCCAAGCCGAACAGGCGACGAAAAATGAAAATCCGATCAATCCGGCTCAACACTTCAGGCGCGAGCCCGTTCTCCAGCAGGATGTTGGTTGAGACCTTGCGCAACTCCTCGCCGTCGTTCTCGAATCTCGACTGCAATTCATCCAGCGCTTGCATCCCCGCATTGGTGGTAATGATGAAAATGGCACGCGTTGTAGAGATCTGCTTTCCGTCGGAGGCTTCGGTGATGAAACCGTCATTCCAGGCGGTCAGGAAGTTTGTGTGCACGTCCGGATGAGCTTTCTCGAATTCATCGAGCAGCACGATCGCATTCGGGGTGTCGCGCAGGCCCGCCGTGAGCTTGCCGTACGAATCGGAACCGACGTAGCCCTTCGGCGTTCCGAACAGCATCGAGCCGCCGGTGCCGCGGGAGAGCTGAGTCATGTCGAAATGAAGCAGCTTGCGGCGGCACTGGATCGCCAATTGTTTGGCAAGGTAGGTCTTGCCAGTACCGGGGTGGCCGCAGAACAGGAAGACACCGATGGGCTTGCCACGCTGCTGCAACGCCAGGCGGCGCCTGATCTGCGCAGCGATGTCGTCACAGACCTGATCCTGCCCGATGACCTTGCTCTTGAGCGCATCGGCGAGTGCCGCCGCGTCGATGATCTCTGAAGTAGCCTCTAATTGGAGGCGTGCCTCCAGCGCTTGGCGGTTGGTCAGTCTGTCAAGAATGTCCATGAGCTTGCTTTTCTGTCCGGTGTGAGGCGGTCGCCTCGAATGAATCCAGCCTGAGAGAACGACGATCCACAGCGCCAGCGCGATCAGCGCTATTCCATAGACGATCGACTGGTCGCGTGACAGGCCCATCCATTCGTCGCGAACGGTCGACGGATGAATCTCCGACACCAGCCGCCAGAGAGCAACTACAACCAGGACTGCTGTGGCGGGCGCGAGAAATCGGTTGAGTGCGTTGAGAAATCGGGTCATCAGTGCGCGTTCTTTGACGCGATGAAGCCGAAGCCAGAGATACCATGGTCGCCCTTGCTCGTACGCGATCCTTCATGAGCATCCTCCAGAGGCTTCGACAAGGGGGGTGACGATGCTCAAGCGGGCTGACGGTTGCCTGACCGATTCGCACACACCCGCGTCCCAAGCTGCGCGATTGGCACTACTGCCGAAAAACCCAGGGGAACTCACCGGGCAAGAGCCGCGCAACGCCCAGGGCCCACATGCAAATCGACTATTACCGCTGTTGCGGTCTCGTGCCCAGCCAGCGTTCGGCGACCACTTGCATCTGCTGCCCCTGCGCAGCCTGCCACACCAGTTCCGGCGCCGCCACGTGCACGCCCGGCGGCGCGATGCGCAGCGCCACGTCGACCAGCTCCGCCACCTTCGACGCGCGCACCGGCTGCTCGCTGCTCGGCACCATGAAGCGCACGATCGACAGCATCCACGCGGCCAGCCGCTCGAGGGGATTGGCGAACTTCGCGTTCACCGGCTTGCGCGCCGAGCGCACGAGGATCACGCGCTCGAAGCCGCAGGCCACCACCGCCTGCTCGTCGAGGCTTGCGAGCCCATGTTTGAGCGCCTCGGGCAGTCGGCCCTGGTCGTGCGGCTGCACGATGGCCAGCGTCTGCACGCCGCTCGCGCGCAGCCAGCGCGCGAGCGCGGGCAGGTCTGCGGGTTCGGGCACCCACAGCGCGCGTTCGCGGTCGTGGTACAGCCGCGGCGGGTCGAAGGCGACGATGGCCGTGTGGGCGGAGGTGAGCGGCCATTGCGCGATCGGCTCGGCTGGGCTCAGGCAGGTCTCGACGCCGCGCAGCCCGTCGCGGATCGGCTCGCGCGCCAGCACGCGCGTGTGGGCATGGCGGTGGCTGCCCGCGAGCCGCCGCAGCAGTTCCGCCCCCAACGCCCCAGTCGCACCGGCGACCAACAGCGTGCCGAAGGCGTCGGAAGCAACGGGCATTACCGCGCGGTTGGCGGCCTGCAGGGCATGGAGGGGATCGAGGGACATCGGGCCACCTATGCTACCTTCCGCATCTTCTGCGGAGGTAATGCAAATGATGATGAAGCGCTGGCTATTGATCCTTGCGGCTGTCGTGTCCCTGAGCGGCTGCGGCTACAACCAGTTCCAGTCCCTCGACGAGGCCAGCAAGTCGGCCTGGAGCGAGGTCCTCAACCAGTACCAGCGGCGCGCCGACCTCGTGCCCAACATCGTGGCCACCGTGAAGGGCGAGGCCAGCTTCGAGCAGGACACGCTCACCAAGGTGATCGAGGCGCGCGCCAAGGCCACCTCGATCCAGGTGTCGCCCGAGACGCTCAACAACCCCGAGGCCTTCAACAAGTTCCAGCAGGCGCAGGGCGAGCTCTCGTCGGCGCTGTCGCGGCTGATGGTGGTTGCGGAGCGCTACCCGGAGCTCAAGGCCAACCAGGCCTTTCGCGACCTGCGCGTGACGCTCGAAGGCACCGAGAACCGCATCACCGTGGCGCGCAACCGCTACATCGAGAGCGTGCAGGAGTACAACGTGCTTGCACGCAGCTTCCCGACGAACATCACGGCCAAGATCTTCAGCTACGCGCCGAAGCCGAACTTCTCGGTCCAGAACGAGGCGCAGATTTCGACACCTCCCACAGTCGACTTCAGCGCTCCGAAGAAATAAGCCGACAACCCGATGGCCGTCGCCGCACTGCTCCGTCGCGCGCTGGCTGCGGTTGTTCTCGCGGTCCTGGCCGGCGTCGCGCTGGCGCAAGGCCTGCTGCCGGTGCCTGCGCTCACGGCACGGGTGATCGACCAGACCGGCACGCTCGATGCCGCACAGCGCAACGGCCTCGACACCAAGCTCGCCGCCTTCGAGCAGCGCAAGGGCTCGCAGATCGTGGTGCTGATGGTGCCGACCACCGCGCCCGAGGACATCGCCAGCTACACGCAGCGCGTGGGCGACGCCTGGAAGATCGGCCGCAAGGACATCGGCGACGGCCTGCTGGTGGTCGTGGCCAAGGACGACCGCAAGATGCGCATCGCCACCGCCAAGGCGCTCGAAGGCGCGGTGCCCGACCTTGCGGCCGTGCGCATCATCGACGAGGAGATGAAGCCGCGCTTTCGCGGCAACGACTTCGCGGGCGGGCTGAACGCGGCGGTGGACCGCCTCATCGGGCTGGTCGACGGCGAGCCGCTGCCCGAGCCCTCGCGCGACACGGGCAGCGGAGGCGGCGGCGGCGGCTTCGACTGGGAGAACCTCGCGATCTTCCTGTTCGTCGGCGTCTTCATCGGCGCGCCCATCGCGCGCGCCATCCTCGGCAAGAAGCTGGGCACGGTGGTCGTGGGCGGCGGTGTCGGCGTGGTCGTGTTCTTCATTACCACCAGCATCGCCATCGCGGTGATCGCGGCACTCGTCGCGCTCGTCGTCTCGCTGGTCGCAGGTGCCGGGCGGATGGGCGGCGGCGGTGGGGGCGGTTGGAGCTCCGGCGGCGGCGGAGGCTGGAGCAGCGGTGGTGGTGGTGGCGGCGGAGGAGGTTTCAGCTCCGGTGGCGGCGGCAACTTTGGCGGCGGCGGCGCGTCGGGAGACTGGTGACCACGATGACGGCAACCGGCACAACCTTCTACTCGAAGCTCGGCCGCATCTGGCGCCATCGCTGGATCGACGAGTCCGAGGTTCGCCGCGCGCTGCCCGCGGCCGCGCTGGAGCGCCTCGCGGGCCGCGTCGCCGCGAGCGAGCGGCGCCATAGCGGCGAGATCCGCATCTGCGTCGAGGCCGGCCTGCCGATGTCGTATCTGTGGCGCCATGCCCCGCCGCGCGAGCGCGCCGTCACGCTGTTCGGCAAGCTGCGCGTGTGGGACACCGCGCACAACAACGGCGTGCTGATCTACCTGCTGCTGGCCGAGCACGCGATCGAGATCGTGGCGGACCGCGGCATCAACGCGCGCGTCGACGATGCCGAATGGGCCGCGATGGCGCAGCGCATGGGCGCGGCCTTTCGCGAAGGGCGCTTCGAGGACGGGCTCACGCAGGCGCTGGAAGAAATCTCGGCCCTGCTGGTGCGGTACTTTCCGCTGGGCGAGAACGAAATCGACGTGAACGAACTGCCGGACGAGCCCGTCGTGCTCTGAGATTCAATCCGATGCGGGCAGCGCCCACACGGCTGAACCACCCACCGCATGGAAGCGCCGCCCCGGCGCCTGCTCCATCAACCACCCGCCCGTGAACTCGCCGAAAGCCGGCAGCACGGCCTGCTGCGCATCGCTCACGAAGCAGGGCAGCCGCACGCTGTCGCGCCCCGGGCCGTGGAGCCTGCAAACTGGATGCAGGTGCCCCGCGAGCACGAAGTGCGTGGCGTGCGTCTGCGGATGGTGGCAGCAGGCGAACGGCCCGAGCAGAAAAGGCTCGTCGACCACGTCGATGCCGAGCGCGTCCGGCGGATCGCCCGCACGGCTGTCGTGGTTGCCGCGCACCAGGGTCATCGCGATGCCCGCATGGCGCGCCCTCCAGGCCTCCACCGTGGCGAGCACCGTGCGCGCCTGCGCCGCATGCAGGAAGTCGCCGAGGAACACGATGCGATGCGGGGCCAGCCGGGTCATCAACGCATCGAGCCGCGCAAGGTTTTCCTGCGTCGTGCCGCCCGGCACCGGCTGGCCGAGCGCGCGGTAGGTCGCGGCCTTGCCCAGGTGCAGGTCGGCCACGAACAGCACGCGCGCATCGGGCCACCACAGCGCCCGCTCCGGCAGCAGCTGCAGCAGTTCGCCTGCCCAGTGGACCGGGAACGACGAGGCGGAAGAGTCTGGATGCGTCACGGGCTGGAAGTGTCGCAAAAGACGACCGGGCCGGCGGCCGCCTTGCAATAGCCCCCGCCCACCCCCAGTTCTTGCACATGACCGAATCGCCCCCGCTGCACATCGTCTGTCCGCACTGCCACACGACCAACCGCGTGCGCGCGGCGCAGCTGGACAGTGCGCCCGACTGCGGCAGCTGCCACCGCCCGCTGTTCGCCGGCCATTCCACCGCGCTGCCGGACGAAGCCACTTTCGACCGCCACATTGCGCGCAACGAGATCCCGGTGCTGGTCGATTTCTGGGCGCCCTGGTGCGGCCCCTGCCGCCAGATGGCGCCGGGCTACGAGCAGGCCGCGGCCCAGCTCGAACCGCGGGTGCGGCTCGCCAAGGTCGACACCGAGGCCGTGCCCGCCCTGGGTGCGCGCTTCAACATCCGCAGCATCCCGACGCTGGCGCTGTTCCGCGGCGGCCGCGAGGTGGCGCGGCAGGCCGGCGCGATGGGCGCAGCGGACATCGTGCGGTGGGTGAAGGCGCACGGCGCCGGCTGACCGGCTCACAGCGGCGGCAAAGGCCTTGACGGCTGCCTGCGCTCGCGCCGTGGGGCCGGCGGCTTCGCCGGTTTGCCCGAGCCTTCCTGTCCGAAGGCCAGCGTGCCCTTCACGCGCTCGACGCCGCCGGCCGTGAGCACGCCACCCGCGGCCTTCTCGAGTTGCTCGACCATGCGGGCAATGCGGTCGGCCACGTTCTCGTTCGACAGCTTCTCGCGGAACAGCTCGACCATCAGCGGAAACGAAAACGGCGTCGGCCGCGCGAGCGGCTTCAGCACGAGTTGCTGCGTGGCCATGCGCGCGAGGCTGGCGCGCAGACGGCCGATCTCGAGTTCCTGCGCGAGCAGCTCCTGCTCGGCCTGCTGCAGCAGCCTGTTGCCGGGGTCGTACTTGCGGAACACCTCCCAGAACAGCGAGGACGAGGCCTGCAGCTGCTTGCTGCTGCGCTTCTCGCCAGGGTAGCCCTGGAAGATCAGCCCCGACACGCGCGCGATCTCGCGGAAGCGCCGCTGCGCAAGTTCGCCCGCGTTGAGCGAGGCCAGCACCTCGTGCAGCAGCGCCTCGGGCGCGTCGCCTTCCGGCGGCTTCAGCACCTGCGGCAGCAGCACGGCCCAATCGACCTCGGTCGCGCTCAGCAACTCGAAGCCGTAGTCGTTGACCGCGATGGAAAAGGTGCGCGCCTCGTGCTGCGCGACGCGCCAGGCCAGCAGGCTCGCCAGCCCGAGGTGCACGTGCCGGCCCGCGAACGGATAGAGGAACAGGTGCGAACCCTCGCGCGTGCCCAGCGTTTCTGCCAGCAGCGTCTGCGGCGTCGGCAGCGCCGACCACTGCTGCTGTATCTCGAGCAGCGGCCGCACGCATTGCAGTTCGGGCGAGTCGTAGCGCCCCTCTCCGGCCAGCGCCAGCTGCTGCACCACCGCATCGGCCAGCGTGTTCGACAGCGGCATGCGCCCGCCGTTCCAGCGCGGCACCACGGCCCGCTTGCCGCTGGCGCGCCGCACCCACGCGGTCATCTCGTGGATGCGCACCAGCTCCAGCAGCCGGCCGCCGAACAGGAAGCAGTCGCCGGGCTTCATGCGCGCGACGAAGCCCTCCTCCACGCTGCCGATCTTCGAGCCGCCGAGGTACTGCACCGACATGCTCGCGTCGCTCACGATCGTGCCGATGTTCGTGCGATGCCGCCGCGCGAGCCGCGCATCGGGCACGCGCCAGACGCCCTCGGTGTCGGGCACGGCGCGCTTGTAGTCCGGGTAGGCCGCGAGCGAGGGACCGCCCTGCGAGACGAAGTCGAGACACCACTGCCAGCTCTCGCGCGAGAGGCCTTCGTAGGCGGCCGTGCCGCGCACCTCGCCGTACAGGTCCTCGGGCACGAAGCCGCCGCCGAGCGCCACCGTCACCAGGTGCTGCACCAGCACGTCGAGCGGCTGGCGCGGCGAATGGCGCGCCTCGATGTGCCCCGCCGCAATGGCCGCGCGCGCGGCCGAGCCTTCGACCATCTCGACGCTGTGCGTGGGCACGAGCGTGATGCGCGACGGCCGCCCCGGTGCGTGACCCGAACGACCCGCGCGCTGCAGCAGCCGCGCCACGCCCTTGGGCGAGCCGATCTGCAGCACGCGCTCGACCGGCAGGAAGTCCACGCCCAGGTCCAGGCTCGAGGTGCAGACCACCGCCTTCAGCTCGCCGCTCTTGAGGCCCAGCTCGACCCACTCGCGCACCTCGCGGTCGAGCGAGCCGTGGTGCAGCGCGATGAGGCCCGCCCACTCGGGCCTGGCCTCGAGCATCGCCTGGTACCAGATCTCGGCCTGCGAGCGCGTGTTGGTGAAGACCAATGCGGTCTTGCTCGCAGCGATCTCCGCGATCACCTGCGGCAGCATCGTGAGGCCGAGGTGACCGCCCCAGGGAAAGCGCTCGGCGGTGCCGGGCAGCAGCGAATCGATGACGAGCTTCTTCGGCACCTGGCCCTGCACGAGCACGCCGTCCGCACGGCCCAGCAGCGCATGCATCGCCTCGTGCAGGTTGCCCAGCGTGGCCGACATGCCCCAGATCGCGAGGCCGGGGTTCCAGCGCTTGAGCCGTGCCAGCGCGAGCTGCACCTGCACGCCGCGCTTGTTGCCGAGCAGCTCGTGCCATTCGTCGACGACGGTCATCCGCACATGGCCGAGCACTTCGCGGGCATCGGCGCGCGAGAGCAGCAGCGACAGGCTTTCAGGCGTGGTGACGAGCACGGTGGGCAGGCGCTGGTTCTGCGCGCTGCGTTCGGACGAAGAGGTGTCGCCGCTGCGTGCGCCCGCGCTCCATGGATGCACTTCGGCGCCGAGGGCGTCGAGCGGCTGCTGCAGTGCGCGCAGCGTATCGGACGCAAGCGCGCGCATCGGGGTGAGCCACAGCACGGTGAGCGGCTGGGCGGCGGGGCGTGCCGCTTCCTTGCGCGCCTGAGAGAAAGCCTGCAGTGCGGCGAGCCACACGGCGTAGGTCTTGCCCGCGCCGGTGGTCGCGTGAAGCAGGCCGGACCTGCCTTCGGCGACAGCTTTCCACACCTCGCGCTGGAACTTGAAAGGCTTCCACCCGCGCGCGGCAAACCATGCATCGAGCGCAGCCTTCACGGCCTTGGATTTGCTCCTTCCCCTCCCGGGGGAAGGCTGGGATGGGGGCAAGCGGCCTGCGACAGGCAGCTGACTTTGGATACGCCGCTTGCCCCCACCCCTGCCCTCCCCCGGAAGAGGAGGAAGAAATTCGGGATGCAGTGGGTCGGTCATGAGGGAAGCAACGCAGCGAGCGTCTGCAACGTATCCGCCTCCGCCACCGGCTTGTCCTCCCGCCACCGCAGCATGCGCGGAAAGCGCACCGCGATGCCGCTCTTGTGCCGCGCGCTGCGCGCGATGCCCTCGAAGCCCAGCTCGAACACCAGCGTCGGCTTCACGCTCTTCACCGGTCCGAAGCTTTCCACCGTGGTCTTGCGGATGATCGCGTCCACGCGCGCCATCTCGGCGTCGGTGAGGCCCGAGTAGGCCTTGGCGAAAGGCACGAGCTTGCGGTCGGCTTGCCCGGGCGGGCCGTCCCACACCGCGAAGGTGTAGTCGCTGAAGAGGCTCGCGCGCCGGCCGTGGCCGCGCTGTGCGTAGATCAGCACCGCGTCGATGCTGAGCGGGTCGATCTTCCACTTCCACCACACGCCGACGTCCTTGGTGCGGCCCACGCCGTACTGCGCATCGCGCCGCTTGAGCATCATCCCTTCGACGCCCATGGTGCGTGCGGCTTCGCGCTGCCTTGCGAGATCGGGCCAGTCGAGCCCGGTGAGCATCGGGCTCGGCAGCAGCGAAGGATGCTGCATGCGCGTGACCAGTTCATCGAGCAACACGCGCCGCTCCGACTGCGGCACTGCACGCAGGTCACGGCCTTCCCATTCGAGGAGGTCGTAGACCAGCAGCACCACGGGAATGACGCGCAGCAACTTGGCACCGAGCGTCTTGCGGCCGATGCGCTTCTGCAGCTCGGCGAAGGGCTGTACCCGGTCTTCGCGCCACACGGCGATTTCGCCGTCGAGCACCGTGCCGTCGGGCAACGCCTCACCGAGCACGGCAAGCTCGGGGAAGCGCTCCGTCACCAGCTCTTCGCCGCGCGACCAGACCCACACCACGCCCGCGCGCTTCACGAGCTGCGCGCGGATGCCGTCCCACTTCCACTCGACGATCCAGCCGGACGGTGATCCCAGCACGGCATCGAACTGCTCGAGCGGAATGTTGAACGGATGCGCGAGGAAGAAGGGGTACGGTTGACCGCTGGTCTTCTGCTCCTGTTCGGCGCTCGACTCGGGTGCGATGAGCGTGCGGTAGTCATCGGACCGGGGTCGCGCGCCGATGTGCGTGTAGCCCATGAGCCGCTGCGCGACGCGCTTGGCGTCGATGCCGCCGACCGCGGCGAGCGCCTGCGTCACCTGCAGCTTCGACACGCCCACGCGGAATGCACCGGTGATGAGCTTGAAGTACACCAGCCGCTCTTCGGCCGCAAGCTGGCGCCACTGCGCGCGCAGCCGGTCCGCGAGCTGCTCGGGTGCCGTCTTCGCGGCGTCGCGCAATGGCAGCAGATGCTGCTCGACCCAACCCGCGAGCCCGAGATCGTGCACCTCGCTCGGCGGCGGCAACAGCAGCGCGATGGTCTCGGCGAGGTCGCCCACGGCGTCGTAGCTTTCGTCGAACAGCCACTCGGGCAGGCCGGCCGCCTCCTGCGCGAGCAGGCGCAGGAGCTTGGTGGGCACCAGTTGGCGCGGCTTGCCACCGGCGAGGAAGTAGACGGCCCATGCGGCGTCGGCGGCATCGGCTTCGCGCAGGTAGCGCTGCAGCGCCGCCTGCTTGGCGAGGCTAGACGTGCTCGCATCGAGCTCGCGGTAAAGCGCGGCAAACGCTTTCACGGTATTTCTCCTTCCCCCTCCGGGGGAAGGCTGGGATGGGGGCTTTCAGCGTCCCCATCGAGCGCCGCCTGCCCCCTCCCCACCCCGCCCCCAGAGGAGGAGGAAGTTTCCTGATCGTCTTCATCGCCGTACTCGGTCTTGAAGCCCTGCGCATCGAGGCCGTTCTCCGTAAGCCACCGCACCATCACCTGCACGCTGCCGTGCGTGACGAACACGCGCTCTGCACCGGTGCCTGCAATCGCCTGCTGCAGGCCGGGCCAGTCGGCATGGTCGGACATCACGAAGCCGCGGTCCACGCCTCTTCGGCGGCGCGTGCCGCGCAGCTGCATCCACCCGCTGGCGAACGCATCGGCGTAGTTGCCGAAGCGGCGCATCCACGGCGAGCCCTGCGCCGATGGCGGTGCGAGCACCAGCGAACGCTTCAGCAATGCGGCGTCGACGCCCTCATCATCCGCACGCAAGGTGGGCGGCAAAGAGACGCCCGCCGCCCGGTACACCGCATTGAGCGGCTCCACCGCCCCGTGCACGACGATCGGCCCGATGCTCGCATCCACGCCATGCAGGATGCGCTGCGCCTTGCCGAAGGCATAGCAGAACAGCACCGACGCGCGCCCGGCCTGCGCATTGGCGCGCCACCACGCGTCGATCTCCGCGAACAGCACGGCCTGCGTGGGCCAGCGATAGATCGGCAGGCCAAAGGTCGACTCGGTGATGAAGGTGTCACAAGGCACGGGCTCGAAGGGCGGGCAGGTGCCGTCGGGTTCGGTCTTGTAGTCGCCCGAGGCCACCCACACGCGAGCGCGACGTTCGAGCCGCACCTGCGCCGAGCCCAGCACATGGCCAGCCGGATGCAGCGAGACGCGCACGCCACGGTGCTCAATGGCCTCGCCGTAGGCCAGCGTCTGCAGATCGATGTCGCTGCCGAGGCGCGCGCGCAGCGTGCCGGCGCTGTCGGTGTGGGCCAGGTAGTGCGCGTGCCCGGCGCGCGCATGGTCCGAATGCGCATGCGTGATGACGGCGCGCGCCACCGGCCGCCACGGGTCGATGTAGAAATCGCCGGGTGGGCAATAAAGGCCCTCGGGCCGGGCGACGACGAGGAGGTCTTCTTCCTGCTGTGCGGGCATGGCACGCCATCGTAGGCGCAGCGGCGGTTTCCCGCCGCACCACGGCAGGCGCAAAGCGCTGTGGGCCGGCGCCTACCCGGTGTGCGGCGGGCTACGGCTTCTTCGGCCGGTTTTTCATCATGTCGAGCGCGTTCATCTTCATGCCGTTGGACATGACCATGTCGCCCGGCTTCTGGTCGGCCTTGCAGGGGCCGATCCACCTGGCCTCCATGACGCTCGCGCCCTCTGCACGGCCCATCAGCGGCGGGTTGTAGGTCGACTTGCTTTCCATGCGGTAGGCCGTGCCGAAGTCGCCGCTCAACACCGCATGCGAGGTGGCGACCGTGTTGCCGATCTTGCAGACCGAGTCCATCACCAGCTTGCCGCCGTCGGAACGCAGCTCCTGCTTCGAACACATGTCCTTGCTCATGCCCTGGCCCATGTCGCGCAGCGCCTTGTCGCTGGCCGCGTCGATGCACTGCTGCATGGTGTGGCCGGCGCCGGGGCCCTTGCCCGTGCCCGTGCCGTCCCCGGTCTGGATTTCCCACAGGCCGGGTTTGCGCGAAGGGAAGTCGAGGGCGAACGCAGGACATGCGATGGCCGCGATGCAGGCTGCGACGGCGGACAAACGAATCTTCATGGCGAGCTCCCACACCGGTGAACGACGATGCCCGGGTTGTACCGCGCACTCCGCCGCGGCGGAATACCGCAATCGGCCTACGCCGGGCGCGCGTGCACCGGTGCGAGCGCCGGGCCGCGCTGCCGTGTGGCAACACCAAGCGCCACGCCCAGCGCCAGGCCGCCCAGCACGTCGACCAACACATGCTGGCGCACCGCCATCGTCGAATAGACGATGCCCACGGCCCAGGCCACGTTGACGATGCGCAGCCAGCTCGGCGCCCTCACTTCGCGCAGCTGCCGCGCCAGCGCGACGCAGGTGAACACCGAGAACGAGACGTGCAGCGAGGGAAAGGCGTTGCCGGCCGAATCGACCATCTTGAGGAATTGCAGCGAGGTGCCCGGCGCGGTATCGACCGCGAAGTTCGGAATCGCCGTGGGCATGAACCAGAACACGAGCAGTGCGAAGACCGTCATCGCCGCGCAGCCGAAGGAGAAGCTCAATAACTCGCGCTTGTCCTTGGCCAGCAGCACCGGCAGCGCGATGTAGCCCCAGAGCGAGAGGTACACCGGCAGCAACGCTGGCCAGAAGGCGATGAGATGGTCGACGGCCGTGAGCGGCAGCACCCAGGCTTGGCCGGCGTGCTTCATGATCCAGAAGTAGAGCGGGAAGAAGCCGAGGGTGGCGACCGTGTTGCCGACCAGCTTCAACGGGAACAACGTGATGCAGCGCCGCCACAGGGCAGCCACCCAGGGCTGCTGTGCCGTCGATGAAGAAGATGCGTCGGAGGCAAAAGGTGTCATGGAGGCCTGTGCAGCGCGCAGCGCGCTACCAGGGCGTCCACTTTAATTCGCTTTTCGCCGAGGCCACCGTGCGCTCGATGAACCGCACGCCGCGCGCGCCGTCTTCCACGCGCGGGTAGTCGGCGTCCAGCGGGTCGACCGGCTGGCCCGCCAGCCGCGCGCGGATGTCCGCCGCAACGCCTGCGTAGACATTCGCGAAGGCTTCGATGAAACCTTCGGGGTGCCCCGCCGGCAGCCGGCTGGCGCGCTTCGCGGCTTCGCACAGCCAAGGCGCACCGCGCGTCAGCACGCGCTTCGGTCCATCGTGCGGCAGATGCATCAGCTGGCTCGGCTGCTCCTGGCGCCATTCGAGCGTGCCCAGCGTGCCGGAGACGCGCAGGCGCAGGTCGTTCTCCAGGCCGGTGTTGATCTGCGAGGCCACCAGCACGCCGCGCGCACCGCCCTTGAAGCGCAACAGCAGACTGCCGTCGTCGTCGAGCATGCGGCCCGGCACCAGCGCGCTCAGGTCCGCGCACAGGCTTTCGATTTGCAGGCCGGTGACGGTGGCCGCGAGGTTCTCGGCATGCGAGCCGATGTCGCCGATGGCACCGGCCGCGCCGCTGCGCGCGGGGTCGGTGCGCCAGTCGGCCTGCTTGTTGGTGCCACCTTCGACGTGGCTGGCGAGCCAGCCCTGGTTGTATTCGACGACGACCTTGCGAACCTCGCCGATCTGGCCCGAGCGCACCATCTCGCGCGCCTGCCGCACCATCGGATAGCCGGTGTAGTTGTAGGTGACGCCGAACACCGTGCCCTGCTTCGCCACGGCGGCGACCAGCGCCTCGGCCTGCACGCGCGTGTGCACCAGCGGCTTGTCGCACACCACGTGGAAGCCGGCTTCGGCAAAGGCCTGCGCCACCGGAAAGTGCATGTGATTGGGCGTGACGATCGACACGAAGTCGATGCGCTCTTCCAGCGGGCGCTTCAACTCGTCGGCCAGCAGCGACTGCCAGTCGCCGTGGTTGCGGCCGTCGGCCAGGCCGAGGTCGCGGCCCGAGGCGCGCGCCTTGTCGGAGCTCGACGAGAGCGCGCCCGCGACGAGCTCGATCTGTCCGTCGAGCGCCATGGCCTTGCGGTGCACGCCGCCGATGAAGGCGTCGCGGCCGCCGCCGACCATGGCGTAGCGGAGTTTGCGAAGAGGTGTATCGGTCATCAATCTCCTCGATGTTCCTGACTTGGTAACTGTCCCCCCTCCTTTTGGGAGAGGGTTAGGGTGAGGGCATCAGCGCTTGCATACGCACCGCCTTTGCAATCGCCGTCGGCCCTCACCCCAACCCTCTCCCCGAGGGGAGAGGGGGCAAGGCAAGCCGCGCTCAGAAAGGCGAGTTGGGGTGGTAGAAGTCCTTGGCGTTTTCCTTGGTGATCAGCACCGAAGGAATGATCGTGGTCGCCGGTAGCTTCTCGCCCTTCAGCCGCGCCTCCGCCGTGAGCTTGATCGCGTCGTAGATGAACTTCGGCGAGTAGCTCACGTCGGCGCCGATGCGCTTGTCCTTGCCGTCCATGATGGTCTTGACCATGCCCTTGGCGCCCGCGCCGCCGAAGATGATCTTGATGTCGTCGCGCTTGGCCTGCTCGATGGCCTTGAGCACACCCACGGCCATGTCGTCGTCGGCGGCCCAGATGGCGTCGATGTTCTTGAAGCGCGTCAGGTAGTCCTGCGTGACCTTGAACGCGTCGTCGCGGTTCCAGTTGGCGTACTTGGCGTCGAGCAGCTTGATGTCGGGGCTGCCCTTGAGCACGGCGTTGAAGGCGTCCATGCGTTCGTTGTCGAGCGTGGTGGCGATGCCGCGCAGTGCGACCACGTTGCCCTTGCCGCCGAGCTGCTTCACGATGTACTCGGCCGGGATCTTGCCGAAGGCCGTGTTGTCGCCGGCCACGTACGCATCCTGCGCGCTGGTGTCGGTCAGGCCGCGGTCGACCACGGTGACGTACGCGCCCTTCGCCTTGACCTGCGCGACCGGCTTCGTCAGTGCAGCCGATTCAAACGGGAACACGACCAGCGCGTTGATCTTGGTGACCGTCGACAGATCCTGCAGCTGGTTGGCCTGCTCGGGCGCGTTCGCCGCGGTCTTGATCGTGATCTTCAGGTCCTTGTGTTCCTTCTCGAGGTCCTTCTTCGCCTGGTTGGCCCAGTAGTTGATGCCGCCCATGAAGCTGTGCGTGGCCGCGGGAATCGAAACGCCGAGGTTGACCTTCTCCGCGGCGAGCGCGGGCAGGCTGGCGAATGCAGCAGCGGCAACTGCCGTGAGTGCGAGGCGTCGGGTGAAAGTCGTCATGCTGGGTGTCTCCTTGTGGTTGATGGAACGGGAACGAGAAAGAACTAGCGGCGTCCACGCTGCAGGAACGCGACGATGATGATCACGAAGCCCTGCACCGCCGCATTCAGGTACACGCTGATGATGCTGGTGAGGTTCAGGATGTTGCTGATGACCGAGAGCAGGATCGCGCCCACCACGGTGCCGGTGATGCTGCCCGCGCCGCCCTTGAGCGCGGTGCCGCCGACGATCACCGCCGCGATGGCCTCGAGTTCCCACAGCAGGCCGGTCGTTGGTGAAGCCGAACCCAGGCGCGGCACGTACAGCAGCGTGGCAATGCCCACGCACACGCCGAGCAGCACGTAGGTGAGGATCTTCACGCGGTCGACGTCCACGGCCGCGTAGCGCGCGACCTGCTCGTTCGAGCCGATGGCCTGCACGTAGCGCCCGTAGGCCGTGCGGTTCAGGATCACACCGCCGATGATCGCGACGATCACGAACACCCACACCGGCACCGGAATGCCCGCGAGGCTCGCGTAGTACACAGGTGCATAGAGGTCCGACAGCTCGTTGTCGAGCGTGAGCGCGCCGCCGTCGGCGAAGTAGGTGAGGTACGCGCGGAAGATGCCGAGCGTGCCCAGCGTCACGATGAACGGTTCGATGCGCCCCTTGGTGATCAAGAGGCCATGGGCAAGGCCGAACACCGCGCCGAGCACCACCGCCAGCACGGCGCCCATCACCACCGCGAGGAGCGGCGAGCCCGAGGCCGGCCCGGCCCAGTTGATGAACATGATCACACTGCCGGCGATGAGCGCGGCCATCGAGCCCACCGACAGGTCGATGCCGCCCGAGATGATCACGAAGCACATGCCCACCGCGATGATGCCGATGAAGGCCGTGCGCGTGAGCACGTTCATCGCGTTGTCGAGCGTCGCGAAGTCGCCGTTCAGCAGCGTGCCGGCAATGCACAGCAGCGCGAGTCCGATGACCGGGCCGAGCCCGTGCAGGCGCTGCGTCCAGCGCGGCTTCGCCTCGCTGCGGTGCTGCTGCCGCGCGGCCTCAAGCGACTGCGGGGGAGTTTGCGGTTCCGGTGGCATGAGCGATGAGCTCCTCTTCTGTCAGATGGTTCGCATCGAGCGTGGCGACGAGCCGGCCCGCGCGCATCACCGCGACGCGGTGGCACAGGCCGATCAGCTCCATCAGCTCCGACGAGACGACGATCACCGCGAGCCCTTCGCGGGCGAGTCGCTGGATCAGGAAATAGATGTCGCGCTTGGCGCCCACGTCGACGCCGCGCGTGGGCTCGTCGAGCACCACCACCTTGGGGCGAGGTTGCAGCACCTTGGCGAGCGCGAGCTTCTGCTGGTTTCCACCCGACAGCGACGAGGCCTTGACGTCCAGCGAACCGGTGCGGATGCCGTAGTCCTTCACCGCCTCGGCGAGCGCGCCGCGTTCGGCCTCGGGCTTGAGCCATGGCTGTGCATAGCGCTCGAGTGCCATCAGCGTGAGGTTCTGACGCAGGCCGAAGTTGACGTGCAGGCCCTTGCCCTTGCGGTCTTCGCTGAGGTACGTGAGGCCGTGCCTCGCGGCGTCGCGCGGGTTGCGCCAGCCTTTGCCGCCGGGCACGGGCTTGCCGAGCATCTCGACGCCGCCGCTCGCGGGGCGCAGGCCGAGCAGCCCTTCGAAGAGTTCGGTGCGGCCCGCGCCGACGAGGCCCGCAAAGCCGAGGATCTCGCCGGGGCGCACCTCGAAATTCGCCTCCTGCGCCCAGCCGGGCACGCTGAAGTTGCGCACGCGCATGGCGGGGGCATCGGCCGCCACGACCACGTCGCGCGGCGGGTAGAGGTCCGCCAGCTCGCGGCCCACCATGAGGTTGGCCATCTGCTGGCGCGTGACCTCGGGCGTGGGCGCACGCGCGACGAAGCGGCCATCGCGCATCACGATCACCTCATCGGTCACCTGCTCCACTTCGTCGAGTTTGTGCGAGATGTAGACGATGGTCACGCCGTCGGCGCGCAGCTGCGCGATGAGCTTGAACAGGCGCTCGGTTTCGCCAGGGGTCAGCGTCGCGGTGGGCTCGTCCATGACGAGCAGGCGCGCGCGGCGGGCGATGGCCTTGGCGATCTCGACGAGCTGCTTCTCGGCGACGATGAGGCGACGGACCTTGGTGCGCGGGTCGATGTTCAGGCCGACCGCGGCGAGTGCGGCGGCGGCGTCGCGCTCCATCGATGCGTCATCGAGCAGCCAGCCCTTCTTCTTTTCATGGCCCAGGAAGATGTTCTGCGCCACACTCAAGTCTTCCGCGAGGTTGAACTCCTGGTGGATGAGCACGATGCCCAGCGCCTCGGCGTCGCGCGAACTCCCGAACTGCTGCAGCTGGCCGTTGACGCGCAGCGTGCCACCGCTCAGCGATTCATAGCCCGCGAGGATCTTCATCAGCGTCGACTTGCCCGCGCCGTTCTCGCCGAGCAGCCCGTACACGTGGCCTGGCGCCAGCGAGAAGCTCACGCCGTGCAGCACCTGCACCGGGCCGAAGGCCTTCACCACGCCGTCGAATTCGACCGCGACGCTTCCCTTGCTTTCCGCTGCTGCCGTCATGGCGCCACCCCGCGGACCTTCAGTGTCTCGTGCATCGCGAGCACGCCGGCACCCACCAGGCCGCCCTGCACGCCCAGCGGCGTGTATTGGATTTCGAGGTGCCGCGTCGAGAGCGCAAGCGAGCGCTGATAGACGCTCTGCCGCACGGCCGCCAGGAACAACGGCCCGATGCGCGTGATGCCGCCGCCGATGAACACGTGCGACGGATTGAAGAAGTTGACCACCGACGCGAGCATCTGCCCGATCAGGCTGCCCGCGCGCTGGATGATGGCGTTGGCCGCCGTATCGCCGCCGCGGCTGGCCTGGCCCACATCGATCGCGTCGATGCGCCCGTGCACGCGCAGGCATTCGGCGAGCGCCGCGCTTTCGCCGGCTTCGGCCGCCTGCATCGCCATGCGCGTGATCGCGGGGCCGGCGGCCATGGCCTCGACACAGCCGAGATTGCCGCAGTGGCAGCGCGGGCCCTCCTGGTCGACGCAGATGTGCCCCACGTCCCCGGCCGAACCGGCCGCGCCGCGATACACCTCGCCGTGGCAGACGATGCCGCAGCCGATGCCGGTGCCGATCTTGATGACGAGGAAGTTGCTCAGCGAACGCTTCAGGCGCCAGAGTTCGCCGAGCGCCATCAGGTTCACGTCGTTGTCGACGAAGACAGGCGCCGCGTAGTCCTCGCGCAGGTAGTCGCGGATCGAGAAGCTGTCCCAAGCCGGCATCAGTGGCGGATTCACGAGCTGGCCGATCTCGAAGTTCACGGGGCCGGGCACGCCAATGCCGATGCCGAGCACGTCCCTGGCGCCCACATTGCAGCGGGCCAGCAGTTCGCGCATGAGCGTGCGCACGCGCGCCAGCACCACGGCCGGGCCTTCGCGCACGTCGGCGGGCTCGTCATGCTGCGCGAGCACGGTGAGGTCGGGCCGCAGCACGGCCACGTCGAGGCTGGTGGCGCCGATGTCGATGCCGACGAGCACGCCGAGCCCGGCATTCAGCTGGAGGTTCTCGGCGCGGCGCCCGCCCGAGGAGCGCTGCAGGCCGGCTTCGGCAAGCAGGCCCTGATCGACGAGGCCGGCGATCAGCCCGTTGGCCTTGCTCTTCGAAAAGCCGAGTTGCTCGGCCATGGCGTGGCGCGAACCGCCGGCCGACCAGAAGGTCGTTTCCAGCAGCCGCATCTCGTCCGCAGTGATGCCACTCCAACGTGCCACGCGTCTTGTCTCCGGTGTTCTTGTCTTCGCCGCGCCCTGGTTGGGGCGAAGGCGAATACTAGGCGGAGGCCTTTAGCCGGACAAGGCTGAACTTCGACCAAATTCAGATCAAAGCAAGACGAGACGGTGCGAGCTTCAAAAGCAAAAAAGCCGCCCCGAGGGCGGCTTCTTGACTGAGCAACCGGGAAGACCGATTACTTTTTCTGGCGGTACTTGCGCAGCGCTGCGATCTGCGCGGCCATCACGGCCAGCTCCGATTGCGCCATCGCGATGTCGATGTCGCTCCTCGCGTTCTTCAGCGCTTCCTCTGCCGCGGCCTTGGCCACGTTGGCCTTTTCGTCGTCGAGGTCCTTGCCGCGGATCGCGGTGTCGGACAGCACGGTGACGGCGTTGGGCTGCACTTCGAGAATGCCGCCGGCCACGAAGACGAACTCTTCGCCGCCGTCGGCCGTTTCGATGCGCACGGCGCCGGGGCGGATGCGCGTGATCAGCGGGGTGTGGCGCGGGTAGATGCCGAGCTCACCGGCTTCACCGGGCAGCGCGACGAACCTGGCTTCGCCCGAGAAGATCGACTCTTCCGCGCTGACCACGTCCACATGAATGGTGCCTGCCATGGTGATTCCTTCTTAAGCGACCTTCTTGGCCTTTTCGAACGCCTCGTCGATGCTGCCCACCATGTAGAACGCTTGTTCCGGCAGGTGGTCGGCTTCGCCGTTCACGATCATCTTGAAACCACGGATGGTTTCGGCCAGCGGCACGTACTTGCCAGGCGAGCCCGTGAACACTTCGGCCACGTGGAACGGCTGCGACAGGAAACGCTGGATCTTGCGGGCACGGGCCACGGCGAGCTTGTCGTCGGGCGCCAGTTCGTCCATGCCCAGAATCGCGATGATGTCGCGCAGTTCCTTGTAGCGCTGCAGCGTGCCTTGCACGGCGCGGGCCACGTTGTAGTGCTCTTCGCCGACCACGTTCGGGTCGAGCTGGCGCGAGGTCGAGTCCAGCGGGTCCACGGCGGGGTAGATACCGAGCGAAGCGATGTCACGCGACAGCACCACAGTCGAGTCCAAGTGAGCGAAGGTCGTGGCGGGCGACGGGTCGGTCAAGTCGTCGGCTGGCACGTACACGGCCTGGATCGAGGTGATCGAGCCGACCTTCGTCGACGTGATCCGCTCTTGCAGGCGGCCCATTTCCTCGGCCAGCGTCGGCTGGTAGCCCACGGCGGAAGGCATGCGGCCCAGCAGCGCCGACACTTCGGTACCGGCCAGCGTGTAGCGGTAGATGTTGTCCACGAAGAACAGAACGTCACGGCCTTCGTCGCGGAACGACTCGGCGATGGTCAGGC
Source organism: Variovorax sp. Root411 (assembly GCF_001425205.1). Taxonomy (GTDB): domain Bacteria; phylum Pseudomonadota; class Gammaproteobacteria; order Burkholderiales; family Burkholderiaceae_C; genus Variovorax. The sequence continues at coordinate 45,762 of NZ_LMDW01000005.1, read as the reverse complement.
CGGTCAGCGCCACGCGCAGACGGTTGCCCGGGGGTTCGTTCATCTGGCCGTAGACCATGGCGACCTTGGAGTCTTCGAGCTTCTCGAGGTTCACGACGCCGGAGTCGGCCATCTCGTGATAGAAGTCGTTGCCTTCGCGGGTACGTTCGCCCACACCGGCGAACACCGACAGGCCCGAGTGAGCCTTGGCGATGTTGTTGATGAGTTCCATCATGTTCACGGTCTTGCCCACGCCGGCGCCGCCGAACAGGCCCACCTTGCCGCCCTTGGCGAACGGGCACACCAGGTCGATCACCTTGATGCCGGTTTCCAGCAGGTCTTGCGAGGGCGACAGTTCGTCGTACGCGGGAGCCTTGCGGTGGATCGAAGCGGTGAGCTCCTGGCCGACCGGGCCGCGCTCGTCGATGGGCGCGCCCAGCACGTCCATGATGCGGCCGAGCGTGGCCTTGCCCACGGGCACCGTGATGGGGGCGCCGGTGTTCTTCACGATGATGCCGCGGCGCAGGCCGTCGGACGAGCCCAGCGCAATCGTGCGCACCACGCCGTCGCCGAGCTGTTGCTGGACTTCGAGAGTCAGCGCGCTGCCTTCGAATTTCAAGGCGTCGTACACCTTGGGCATCTGGTCACGCGGGAACTCCACGTCGACCACGGCGCCGATACATTGGACAATTTTTCCTTCAGCCATGGCGTTTCCTTCTGGATGGATCTCAATAAATTTGCGACAGGTTCTTGCAGAAGCGTCCTGGTGCCGAAACGGGCCGCTTTTGCAAGAATGCCGGACGGGCCGGCACCCTTGAGTTTCTAGTCGTCGTCAGCTCATTAGCACTTCATGGCCGTTGCTTGCGCAGCGAAGGCGTCCGAAGCAGCCTTGCAGGCCTGGCCCAGCGCAGCCTTGTCTGCGCCCATCGAAGCCCAGGTGGCCTTCGTCTGGTCGAGGTTGGACTTCATCGCGTCGGCGGCGGCACCGCTTTGCGAAGAAACGCACGCCTGCACCTTGGCAAGGTAATCGTTGCACTCCTGCGGCAGGTCGGCCGATGCCGTCGGGGCTGCGGCGGGAGCGGCCGGCACTGCTGCGGGAGCGGGGGCCGGAGCGGGCGCAGCGGCGGGAGCCGGTGCAGGCGCGGGCGCCTCTTCCTTCTTGGAGCAGGCAGTCAGGGCGGCGGCAACCGCCACCAGAGCAAGAATCTTCTTCATTTTGCGCAGAGTCCCCTAAAAATAGGCCTTGGGTTAGCGGACGCGCAGATCGCATCCGATCAGCAACGCGGCCTGTTGCATTGCCTCGATCAAACGCCTGCGGCCGCAGCCGCGCCGGACACGATTTCCGACAGCTCTTTGGTGATGCCGGCCTGTCGGGTCTTGTTGTAGACCAGCTTCAGTTCGCTGATCACGTTGCCCGCATTGTCGGTCGCAGCCTTCATGGCCACCATGCGCGCCGAATGCTCGGACGCCATGTTTTCGGCCACGGCCTGGTACACCAGCGATTCCACATAGCGCACCAGCAGCTCGTCGATCACGCTTTGCGCGTCGGGTTCGTAGATGTAGTCCCACGAATGATGGCCCGATTCGACCTGCAGCGTCTCGGCCTTCAGCGGCAGCAGCTGCTCCACCATCGGCTCTTGCTTGATGGTGTTGATGAACTTCGTGTAGCACAGGTACACGGCCGAGAGCTTGCCTTCGGCATAGGCGTCGAGCAGCGTCTTGACCGGCCCGATGAGCTTGTCGAGATGCGGCGTGTCGCCCAACTGCGTCACATGGGCCACCACGCGGGCGCCGATGCGATTCAGGAAGCCCAGGCCCTTGTTGCCGATGGCGACCGACTCGACCACATTGCCAGCTGCCTGCGCTTCGCGCAGCTTGGCCGTAACGGCACGCAGCAGATTGGTGTTCAAGCCGCCGCACAGGCCCTTGTCGCTGGTCACGATGATGAAACCGACGCCCTTGGCCTCGGTCGTTTTCATGAACGCGTGGGTGTACTCCGGATTCGCCTTGCCAAGATTGGCCGCGATGTTGCGGATCTTTTCGCTGTAGGGGCGAGCGGCGCGCATGCGTTCCTGCGCCTTGCGCATCTTGGAAACCGAGACCATTTCCATGGCCTTGGTGATCTTCTTGGTGTTTTCCACCGATTTGATCTTGCCGCGGATTTCCTTACCAGCTGCCATGAGAGCTCCTTCTTGCGTCGATCAAGGCTTCGATCAGGCGAACGACTTCTTGAACGAAGTGGCGGCGGCCAGCAGTTCGGCTTCCGCGTCCTGGCAGGCCTTCTTGAAGGCCTTCTTCTCGTCGCTGTCGTCGGCCTTGGCGGGCTTCGGGTCCCACTTGGCGCCATTCTTTTCCATCGTGGCCAGCAGCGGAGCGTGGCTGGCCTTGAGGAACTGGTGGAAGCCGTGTTCGAACGAGAGCACCTTCTTGACGTCGATGTCGTCCATGAAGCCCTTGTTCACAGCGAACAGCGTGGCGCTCATCAGCGAGATGGGCAGCGGGCTGTACTGGTTCTGCTTGAGCAGTTCGGTCACGCGGGCACCGCGGTCGAGTTGCTTGCGGGTGCTTTCGTCGAGGTCCGAGGCGAACTGTGCGAAGGCCGCAAGTTCGCGGTACTGCGCCAGGTCGGTACGGATACCGCCGGACTGGTTCTTCACCAGGTTGGTCTGCGCCGACGAACCCACGCGCGACACCGAAATACCGGCGTTGATGGCGGGGCGGATGCCGGCGTTGAACAGGTTGGTTTCGAGGAAGATCTGGCCGTCGGTGATCGAGATCACGTTGGTCGGCACGAAAGCGGACACGTCGCCGGCTTGCGTTTCGATGATCGGCAGCGCGGTCAGCGAACCGGTCTTGCCCTTGACTTCACCCTTGGTGAAGGCTTCGACGTAGTCGGCGTTCACGCGGGCCGCGCGCTCGAGCAGGCGGCTGTGGAGATAGAACACGTCGCCGGGGTAGGCTTCGCGGCCCGGCGGGCGGCGCAGCAGCAGCGAGACCTGGCGGTAGGCCACGGCTTGCTTGGACAGGTCGTCATAGACGATCAGCGCGTCCTGGCCGCGGTCGCGGAAGTATTCGCCCATCGTGCAGCCCGAGTAGGCCGACACGTATTGCATGGCCGCCGATTCGGAAGCCGATGCCGCCACCACGATGGTGTAGTCCATCGCGCCGGCTTGTTCGAGTGCGCGCACCACGTTCTTGATCGACGAAGCCTTCTGGCCGATCGCAACGTAGACGCAGGTCATGTTCTGACCCTTCTGGTTGATGATCGCGTCGATGGCCACGGCCGTCTTGCCGGTCTGGCGGTCGCCGATGATCAGCTCGCGCTGGCCACGGCCAACGGGCACCATCGAGTCGACGGACTTCAGGCCCGTTTGCATCGGCTGGTCGACGGACTTCCGTGCGATCACGCCGGGAGCGACCTTTTCGATCACGTCGGTCATCTTGGCGTTGATCGGACCCTTGCCGTCGATCGGCTGGCCCAGTGCGTTCACCACGCGGCCGATGAGCTCGGGGCCCACGGGCACTTCCAGGATGCGGCCCGTGCACTTGACGGTGTCGCCTTCGGAGATGTGCTCGTACTCGCCCAGAATCACGGCGCCGACGGAGTCGCGCTCGAGGTTCAGTGCGAGGCCGAACGACGGCGTGCCGTCTGCGCTCGGCGGGAATTCAAGCATTTCGCCTTGCATCGCGTCCGACAGGCCGTGCACGCGCACGATGCCGTCGGTCACCGAAACCACGGTGCCTTCGTTGCGGATGTTGGCGCTGACCCCGAGGCCCTCGATGCGGCTCTTGATCAGTTCGGAAATTTCTGCGGGATTGAGTTGCATGACTCTTTCCTTCTTTCTTTGTAAGGCGATGGAGACCGGTCAGGCCGCCAGCGCAACTTTCATTTGTTCAAGGCGCGCTTTGACGGAGGTGTCGAGCACCTCGTCGCCGACCACCACACGAATGCCACCGATCAGTTCCGGCTCTTGCTGGACCGTGACCTGGAGCTTGCGACCGAAGCGCTTTTCGAGCGCGGCCGCCACGCTGGCCAGAGCCGAGACTTCGATCGGGAAGGCGCTGTAGACCACGGCGTCGGACGAGCCGCTCTTCGCGTTGGCCAGTGTCCGGAACTGCTTCGCAATTTCCGGCAGCACCGAGAAACGCCCGTTCTCAAGGAGCGCAGCCAGGAAGTTCTGGGCCGCGGCGGGCAACGGTGCAGCGAATGCACCGGCGACCACGCCGAGAACCTGCTCGGCCGTAACCTTGGGGTTGTCGGCAAGCTGCTGGAGCTCCGAGTTGGCCGCGATGGCGGCAACCTTTTCGAGCCAGACGCTGGTTCCGGCGACGTCGGACGACGACGCCTTGAAGAGCGCCTCGGCGTAGGGGCGTGCAATGGTGGCGAGTTCAGCCATGGCTTCTATCAGAGTTCGGTCTGCAGACGGGCGAGCAAATCGGCGTGAACGCCCGCATTCACTTCCTTGCGCAGAATCTGCTCTGCGCCCTTGACGGCCAGTGCGGCAACCTGCTCGCGCAGGGCTTCACGGGCCTTCAATGCCTGCTGGTCGGCTTCGACGCGTGCGGCTGCAACGATCTTGTTGCCTTCCTCGGTCGCGCGGGCCTTGGCCTCTTCAACGATGGCCTGGGCGCGACGTTCGGCGTCGGCAAGACGCTGTGCGGACTCGTTGCGTGCCTGACCGAGTTCGGCTTCCACGCGCTTGTTGGCGGCGGACAGCTCGGACTTGGCCTTGTCGGCGGCAGCGAGGCCTTCGGCGATCTTCGCAGCGCGGTCGTCCAGCGCTTTCGCGATCGGCGGCCACACGAACTTCATCGTGAACCCGACCAGGATCAGGAACACGATCATCTGAACGATCAGGGTACCGGTAATGCTCACTTTTCACCCTCTCTTTGGGATTGAATCGAAGCCATTCGCTAGGGGACTAGGGAACGACGACGCAGGTCCGACGAGAAAGACTTACTTCGGCAGGTTGGCGATCTGAGCCAGGAACGGGTTGGCCGTTGCGAACCACAGAGCGATACCGGTGCCGATAATGAAAGCGGCGTCGATCAGACCAGCCAGCAGGAACATCTTGGTTTGAAGTTCACCCATGAGTTCAGGCTGACGTGCGGCCGACTCGAGGTACTTGCTGCCCATGATGCCGATGCCGATACATGCGCCCACAGCGCCCAGACCGATGATCAGGCCGGCGGCCAGTGCAACAAAGCTAATAACTTCCATGATGACTCCTAGAGGACTTTGGTTGAAGAGAAAACGAAAAACAAAAAACGAAAGCGAATGATCAGTGGTGATCGTGGGCCTGGCCGATGTAGACCAGCGCCAGCATCATGAACACGAAGGCTTGCAGCGTGATGATCAGGATGTGGAAGATGGCCCAGGCCGTGCCTGCAACGATGTGGCCCAGGGCCAGCAGCACGCCGGTGGTCGAGAGCGTCCAGGCGCCGCCCATCAGGGCGATCAGCAGGAAGATCAGTTCGCCGGCATACATGTTGCCGAACAGCCGCATGCCATGCGAGACAGTCTTGGCGATGAACTCGATCAGCTGCATCGCGAAATTGAAGGGATACAGCGCCCAGTGGTTGCCGAAAGGCGCGGTGAACAGCTCATGCACCCAGCCGCCCAGCCCCTTGATCTTGATGTTGTAGTACAGGCAGATCACGAGCACGGCAACCGACATGCCCATCGTCACCGAGAGGTCGGCCGTGGGGACCACGCGCAGGTAGGCGTGGTGCGGGTCTTCGCCTGCGATGTGGAAGATCTTGGCCCAGATCGCCGGGAACAAATCGACCGGGAACAGGTCCATTGCGTTCAGCAGGAAGATCCAGACGAAGATGGTGAGGGCCAGCGGTGCGACGAACTTGCGGCTCGTGGCGTTGTGGACGATGCCCTTGGCTTGCTGGTCGACCATTTCAACCAGCAGTTCGACGGCAGCCTGGAAGCGGCCCGGAACGCCCGACGTGGCCTTGCGAGCAGCCAGCCAGAGCAACCAGCAACCCAGGATACCCAGAGCGATGGAGAAAAACAGCGAATCGAAGTTGAAGACCGAAAGATCGGCCACACCTGCAGGCTTGGAGCTTTGCAGATGCGTCAAGTGGTGAACGATGTATTCACCAGCGGTCTGACCATGTTCCGCAGCGTTTTCAGCAGCCATTCCGTTACTCGTCTCGTTGTTGCCGGCGCCGGGGCGAGAACATCACCGCCAACCAGGCCGCCTTCATTGTCACCACCAGGCCGATCAGCATTGCTGGCCAGCTCAGCGCCGTAATCAGCCTTGGCGCGGCGATCAGCATCGCCACGGACAAGGCCATCTTGACCATTTCCCAGAGGAAGAATCCGAACACCGCAGTGCCTGGATTCAGGGAAGAGAACCTGCCGGTCAACCCGCGTGCGAACACCGCCGCCGGAATGACCACCGCGATCGCGCCGTAAGCGGCGGACCAACCCAGATTTTGCCTCCCCGTCAGTCCCCAGGCGGCCAGAGCCACCACCAGACCGACAACCAACTGCCCCGCGACCACCCGCCATGGGGAGACCGAAGGGTTCTTTGCCCGCAGTTCACGCGCCTCATCGGCGGTCAACGGCTTGAATTCTGCGTCGAGGTCTTCAGCGACCTCCGAGTCTTGACGGGCGATTTTTTTCATTTCGAATGAAGCCCGGATGACGACCCAGAATTTCTACAAAGCCATTGATTATAAGTAAAAACCCAGCCTATCCCGCCACCCGAGTTGCCGCGCATGCAAATCGACGCCGCATTCCCTGACGCGAACCCGACGCGGCACACACAACCATAATTCCGCCATGCACCCTATCACCGATGCCCTGCCAGCCACGCTTTGTTACCTCGATGGCGAATACACCGCCCTGCGCGACGCAAAGATCAGCGTCCTCGACCGTGGCTTCATTTTCGGCGACGGCATCTACGAGTACGTCCCCGTGTACTTCGGCCAGCCCTTCTGCTTCGAGGAGCACATGGCGCGCCTCGACCGCTCGCTGGCCGAGCTGCAGATCGAGAACCCGCTGTCGCTCGCACAGTGGCGCGAGATCGTGATGCGCCTGGTCGCGCCCGGCGGCGACGCACCCCAGTCCGTGTACTTTCAGGTGACGCGCGGCGTGGCCCCGCGCGACCACGCGATGGTGCGCGGGCTCCGCCCGACGGTGTTCGTGATGGTGAACCCGCTGCCGCCCATCTCCGATGCCATCCGCGCCAAGGGCGTGGCCTGCGTCACGGCGGCCGACTTCCGCTGGCAGAAGGCCCACATCAAGAGCACCAGCCTGCTGGGCGCCGTGCTTGCGCGCCAGATCAGCGTGGAAGCCGGCGCGGCCGAGACCATCATGTTCCGCGGCGAATGGCTCAGCGAGGCCTCGTCGAGCAACGTGTGGATCGTGAAGGACGGCACGCTGGCGGGCCCGCCGAAGAACAACCTCGTGCTGACCGGCATCCGCTACGGGCTGCTCGAGCGCCTGTGCAAGGCGCAGGGCATTGCGTTCGCGCTGCGCCCCATCTCGCGCGACGAGGTGTTCGCCGCCGACGAGCTGCTGATCTCCTCGGCCAGCAAGGAGCTGCTGCCCGTCGTCACCCTCGACGGGCAGGCTATTGGCAATGGCCGCCCCGGCCCCATCTACCAGAGCTTGTATGCGGCCTACCAGCAGGCCAAGCAACACAACGCACAGAAACACGGAGCCCCGGCATGACCGACAACACGACCACCACCGACACCACCGCGATCCCCGATCCGCGCAAGGAATCGCTGATCGAGTACCCCTCGCAGTTTCCGATCAAGGTGATGGGCGCCAAGGTCGACGGCTTCGTGCACGCCATCACCCAGATCGCCGAGCGCTTCGACCCCGCCTTCGACGCCAGCACCGTCGAGCTGCGCGACAGCAAGGCCGGCAATTACCTCGGCGTGACCATCATCGTCACGGCTACCAGCCGCGAGCAGCTCGACGACATCTACCGCGCGCTGTCGGCGCACCCGATGGTCAAGGTCGTGCTTTGAGCCGCGAGTTGCCCGCACGGCGGGCCATGCCATGACAGACGCCGCCGCGACCGTCCCCGCCATCGAACTGCGCCCGCTGGGCCGTGTCGATTACGCCGACACCTTCGCGGCGATGAAGCAGTTCACGCAGGAGCGCACACCGGACACACCCGATGCGCTATGGATCTGCGAACACGCCCCGGTCTTCACGCAAGGCATCGCGGGCAAGCAGGACCACATCCTGAACCCCGGCGCCATTCCCGTCGTGCAGACCGACCGCGGCGGTCAGGTCACTTTCCACGGCCCCGGCCAGGTGGTGGCCTACCCGCTGATCGACCTGCGCCGCGCGGGCTACTTCGTCAAGGAATACGTCTATCGCATCGAGGAATCGGTGCTGCGCACGCTGGCTCACTTCGGCGTCACCGGCCACCGCGTGGCGAGCGCGCCGGGCATCTACGTGCGGCTGGACGACCCGTTCTCGCACGCGATGCTGAAAGCATCGCCTTCAACCGGTTCGGCACTCGCTGGCCCGCTGCCTGCGGGCGACCCGTTTCGCGGTCTCGGCAAGATCGCCGCGCTGGGTATCAAGGTGAGCCGCCACGCCACCTACCACGGCGTGGCGCTCAATGTCGAGATGGACCTCGAACCCTTCTCCCGCATCAACCCATGCGGGTATGCGGGGCTGCAGACGGTCGACCTTTCTACAATCGGCATCCAAACCACATGGGAAGAAGCCGCCACGGTGCTGAGCCAGAAGCTCGGCGCCTTCCTTGCGCCTTGACACACCAATGAGCACCACAGAAGTCGTCCGCGACGCCCAAAGCGCCGAAAACTACAACCCGCTGGCCAAGCAGAAGGCCGCGGCCAAGCTCTCGCGCATCCCCGTCAAGGTGGTGCAGCAGGGCGAGGTGCTCAAGAAGCCCGAGTGGATCCGCGTCAAGGCCGGCAGCCCCACCACGCGCTTCTACGAGATCAAGCAGATCCTGCGCGAAAGCAACCTGCACACGGTCTGCGAAGAGGCCTCGTGCCCGAACATCGGCGAGTGCTTCGGCAACGGCACGGCCACCTTCATGATCATGGGCGACAAGTGCACACGCCGCTGCCCGTTCTGCGACGTGGGCCACGGCCGCCCCGACCCGCTCGACAAGGACGAACCGCTCAATCTGGCCAAGACCATCGCCAAGCTGCGCCTGAAGTACGTGGTGATCACCAGCGTCGACCGCGACGACCTGCGCGACGGCGGCAGCCAGCACTTCGTCGACTGCATCCGCAACATCCGCGAACTCTCGCCGACGACGCAGATCGAGATTCTCGTGCCCGACTTCCGCGGCCGCGATGACCGCGCCCTTGAAATCCTCAAGGCCGCGCCGCCGGACGTGATGAACCACAACCTCGAGACCGCGCCGCGCCTCTACAAGGAAGCGCGCCCCGGCAGCGACTACCAGTTCAGCCTGAACCTGCTGAAGAAGTTCAAGGCGCTGCACCCCGGCGTGCCGACCAAGAGCGGCATCATGGTGGGCCTCGGCGAGACCGACGAGGAGATCCTGCAGGTCATGCGCGACATGCGCGCACACGGCATCGACATGCTCACCATCGGCCAGTACCTGTCGCCGTCGGGCTCGCACCTGCCGGTGCGCCGCTACGTGCACCCCGACACCTTCAAGATGTTCGAGGAAGAGGCCTACAAGATGGGCTTCAGCCACGCGGCCGTGGGCGCGATGGTGCGGTCGAGCTACCACGCCGACCAGCAGGCAGGACACGTTCTGGCCGGCGCGCCCTCGCTCGATTGAACGCCGCGGCGACCGTCCCAGCGGCGGACGCGCCGCACTCCGGCAGGCCGATGCACTTCCTGCTGGCCATGTGCTACCTGGTGCATCGAACGGGTGCGGAAATGTTCACCCGCGACCTGGCGCTGTGGCTGCGCCGCCGCGGGCACGCCGTCACGATCTTTGCAACGGCCTTCGGGGACATGGCCGACGAACTGCGCTTTGCCTCCATAGCCTGCGTCACCGAACTGGGCAACATCGCGACGCGGCCGGACGTGATCATCGGCAACACCCACCACGAGACGGTTCGCGCGCTGCTGCATTTCCATGACGTGCCGGTCCTCACGATATGCCACGACCGAAGCGCCGAGCATGGACGCCCGGCGCAGTTCACGCAGGTCGTCTGCCATGTGGCCGTCGACGAGAACTGCGCTGAGCGCCTGGTGCACGAGTTCGGCATCGCGCGCGAACGCATCGAGCTGATCCAGAACGGGATCGACCTGTCACGCTTTCTCCGGCGCGGCGAGTTGCCGGTCCGGCCCCGGACGGCACTTGTCTTCAGCAACTACGCCTCGCACGACGCGCAATTCGAGGAAGTCCGCGCCGCCTGCGTGCAGCGCGGGCTGTCGCTTGACGTGATCGGCAGCGGCACCGGCAACCACCTGCCCGACCCGGCCGAGGCGCTCGGCCGCTACGACATCGTCTTCGGCAAGGGGCGCTGCGCCACCGAGGCGCTGTGCACCGGCAATGCGGTGGTGGTGCTCGATCCGAGTTCGGGCATGGGCGAGATGGTGACGGCCGCGACCGTGGCCCACGCAAGGCGCTGGAATTTCGGCCGGGCGCTGCTGATCCGGCCGATCACGCGGGAGAACGTGGGCGCCGAACTCGACCGCTACGACGCCGCGGATGCAGGCAAGGCCGGCGAATGGATGCGCGCGCATGGCAGCCTCGATGCATCGCTCGGCGCGCTCGAGCGCTGCGCGCAGCGCATGGCCCTGCAGTATCCCGTGATCGAGGTGCCCGCGAGCCAGCGGGCGAATGAGATGGCCCGCTACATGGAGGACTGGATCCGGCGCGGCAACCCGTCGGCGGCGCATCTGGGCATCGCTTCGCTGCGGCAGCACGTCGAGGGGCTCCAGCAGTCCTTCAACCACCATCAGCACATGCACCAGGCCCGGCTCGATGCACTGCAGGCCGAGGCACGACAGCAAGCCGAGGAAGCGCGGCAGCAGGCGGACCTCGCCGCCGCGCAGACCGCCGCGCAGGCTGCACAGGCGGCGCAATCGAACGCCGACGGCAACGCACGGCTGGCCGAAGCCGAGCAGCAGACTCGGCAGGCGCGCACCGAACTCGCCTTGCTCCAGGCGCAGCTGCGCGAGGTCTACGCCAGCCGTTCGTGGCGCGTAACCGGGCCGCTGCGGCGAGTGTCAACCCTCGTCCGGCCCGGAGGTCCACGCGCATGAAGGCACTGGTGATCGCCGCCCATTCGGGCCACGAACTGCTGCTGTGGAAGTGGCTGCGCAACGAGCGGCCGGACTTCGTGGTGCTGACCAACGGCGCCGGTTCGAGCGGCGTGCCGCGGCTCGAACCGACGGTCGACAACCTCGCGCGCGCGGGTGCCCGCTGGATTGCGGAGGTGGTGCAGCCGGTTGCCGATGCCGACATCTACCGGGCGCTGCTCGAAGGCGACACGCGCCTGTTCACGCAGTGGGTCCACGCCTTGACGACGCATGTCGTGGAGCAAGGCATCGACTGCATCGTTGCCGATGAAGCCGAGGACTACAACCCTTCGCACGACCTGTGCCGCCTGCTGGCCAACCAGGTCGCCGCGCACGCCGCGGCGCGCGGCCGCACGGTCGTCTCGCTCGGCTATCCCACCGTGGGGCATCCGAGTCCACCGGCACGGCTGGCTTCCGAGCGCCATGTCATGGTCGAGCTCGACGGCCCCGAGTTGCAGGCCAAGCTCGACGACATGCACGGTTATGCGCACAGCTTCGGCGGCCAACTGGAGCGCGAGCTGGCGGGCTTCATCGCCGAGTTCGGCGCCCAGGCTTACGGCCGGGAATGCCTCTTCGCTGCGCAGCCCACGCGCTATGAACTGGCGGAGGCGCCCGCCACCAAACCCGCCTTCGAAATCTTCGGAGAGGAACGCGTCGCGGCCGGCGTCTACAAGCACGTGATCCGCGGCGCGCATCTGCAGGCCGTGGCGAACCGGCTGCGCGACGCGGTGCGATGACACATCCGTCGATGCCTCGATGACCTTCACGACGCCTGCCAGCGACGACAGCCCGACCGCCATCGCCGCCGATACGGCAGCCGCGAGCCCGGTCGACGCCGCACTGGCGCATGCGATCGTGGGCCTTGGCCGCTTCGGCGGCGTCCATGCCCGCAAGCTCCTCGCCCTGCGCGGCTTCCAGCTGAATGCCCTCGTGGATTGCTCGTCGTCGGCCCGCGCCGGCGCAGAACTCGCGGCGCTGCCATTGCTGTCCAGCCTTGACGACCTGCCGCCGGGCATCGCGTCGGCCACCGTTGCCACCAGCGACGACGCGCACGCCGAGGTTGCCCTGTCGTTGATGCGGCGCGGCTGCCACGTGCTGGTCGAAAAGCCGCTCTGCATTGACCGGCACGACGGTGCCCTGATGATCCGCACGGCGCGGCAATGCGGCGTGACGCTGAGCACCGGGCATATCGAGCGCTTCAACCCGGTGTTCGACACCGTGGTCCTCGCCCGGCTGCGCAATGCCGCGGCAAGCCACCGCCAGGACCAGCGTCCGTTCATGCGGTTTCGCCGCTATTCGACGCGCATTGCCATGGCCAGGGAGAGCGTGCTGGACCTGATGGTGCACGACCTCGACCTGTTCGCCTGGGTGTGCGCGATTCCCGCGGAAGCGCCAATGGAAGTGCTCGCACGGCACGTCGACGCGCACAGCGTGCGTGCGCGCGTGCGGCTGGGCACGCTGGTCGCCGAATTCGAGAGCGGCTACGCCAGCACGCCGGCGATCGCCCGGTTGCAGGTGTGCGACGGCCACCAGGAGCAGTTGCTGGACCTGCGCAGCAGCGCGCGTTCGACGACGACGACCGGCGACGACGCCCTGGCACGGCAGTACCACGGCTTCAGGCGCGCGATCCTCGGCCAGGCCAGCCGCGTCGCGTCGGGTGCCGATGGCCTGGCGGCCGTGACCCGGGCTTGCCAGGTACTGCACGCATGAAGATCCCGCTGTTCCGGTCGGCCGCATCCGCCGAGCCGAGAGCCGCGCACCTGGCCCAGTCCCTCGCCGCAGTGCTGCGCAGCGGCGTGTACATCCTCGGTCCGCAGGCCGAGGCTTTCGAGGCACGGCTGTCCGGCCTGCTGCAAGGCCGCGAGACCGTGGCCGTGGGTTCGGGCTCCGAAGCGCTTCTGCTGGCCTTCAAGAGCCTCGGCATCGGCAACGCGGGCGGAGGAGACGCGCTGGACGAGGTCCTGCTGCCGAGCTACACCTTCGTCGCCTGCGCGGAAGCGGTGCTCGCTGCGGGCGCGCGGCCGGTCTTCGTCGACAGTGCGCCGGACGACTTCCTGCCGACGCTCGCGCATTTCCGCGACGCCCGCACGCCGCGCACCCGCGCGATCCTCGCGGTCGGCCTCTTCGGCGACCCGAGCGGCCTGCCCGAACTGGCCGCCTACTGCCGCGACGAGAAGCTGTGGCTGGTCGAGGACGTGGCGCAATGCCTGGGCGCCCATGCCGCCGGCACCTGGGGCGACGCCGCGGCGATGAGCTTCTATCCGACCAAGACCCTCGGCGCCGCCGGCGACGCCGGTGCGCTGGCCTTCAGGGACCCGCAGCACGCCCGCAAGGCCCGGCTGCTGCGCAACCACGGCTACGCCGACGGCCGGCACCACTGCCTCGGGCACAACAGCCGCATGGACGAATTGCAGGCCTGCCTGCTCCATGCCGCGCTGGACGATTTCCCGGACAACATCGCGCGACGGCGCGCCATCGCGGCGCGCTACATGACGGCATGGGCGGACTGTCCGATCGGTTTGCCGCGAGACTCGGCGAGCCACGCGTGGAACTATTTCGTCATCACCCTGCCCGGCCCCCGCGAACGCGCGGCCTTCGCGGCGCGGCTGGCCGCATCCGGGATCGCCACCCGCGTCTACTACGAGCAACCGCTGCACCAGCACGAGGCGCTGCGGCCCTGGCATGGCACCGGCGCCCTGCCGCACAGCGAGAAACTGGCCGGCTGTTCGCTCGCATTGCCGCTCTATCCGATGCTCGGCGACGAGGAAATCGAGTACATCATCGGCGTCGTGCGGCAAGCCTGCGGCACATAGCGGCGGCCAACGCCGCGGGACCACATCGAAAGGGAGAACGGATCAGATGGCCACCATCCTGACCACGCTGGCCACGCGCCCCGTCGAGGGCCTGGTCGAGAACCACGCGGCCTACGCGCGCCGGTACGGCTACGCGCACCGCATCGCCGGCAGCACCCACGTGTGGGGTCCCCGCCAGCCGGTCTTCTTCCGCTACCACGCGATCTACCAACACTTGGCGCAAGCCGATGAGGGCAGCCTGCTGCTGGTGCTCGACCAGTTCGCGGTCGTCTACTGGCCCCGACCGCTGGAAGAGGCGTTCGACGGCATTGACGCGCTGGTCTGCGCGCAACCCGACGACGACGCGCTCTGCAACACCAGCATGCTGCTGCTGCGCAACACGGCGGGGGTGCGCGAGCAGGTGCGCCAGTTGGTCGACCATGTCTCCCACTGGGCGGTGCGCATCCTGGAGGACAACGAGCAGCCCGAGAACGCGCTGGTCGCCCATGTCTTCCCGCCCCGCCCCTGCGCCCTTCCGCTGCCCAACGGCATCCACGCCAACGTGCAGGCCAACTGGCCCGCGGGCAGCGACTACGAATCGATCGCGGGCGTGCGCCCGCTGGTGGCCAGCGACGCGCCCACCTGGCGCCGCACAGGCGCCGGAAATCAGTGGACGCCGACGCTGGACTACGACTTCCGCGGCGTGCAGAACCTCGTCGAGGACGCCGCGGCCCTGGCCGCCGGCGAACGCCCGCCCTTCCTCGTGCTCGCCGGGACCACGCCACCGCCCGAGGACGACCTGCACCTGAACCCCGGCGCGCGCATCGCCTTCGTCAGCATCTACACGCAACACATCGCCAGCTACGGCCGCATCCACGAAGAAAGCCTCACTCGCTACTGCCTGCGCCATGGCTACGGCTACCACCTCTACCGCAAGGTGCCCGACTTCGCCAACGGGCTGACAGGCTCGTGGGCCAAGCCGCACGTCATGCGGCGCCACCTCGCGGAGCACGAGTTCCTGCTGTGGATCGATGCGGACATCCTGGCGATGAACCAGTCGCTGCGCATGGAGCCGCTGGTCGACGGCCGGCAGGCGCTGGTGGGCAACGACCACACGGCCTGGAACATGAACTCCAGCGTGGTCGGCGTGCGCAACACGCCCGCGATGCACGCGCTGGTGGAAGACGTCTGCCGGCAGATCGAGGCCGCGCCCGACCGCTCGTCGGTGCACGCCAACGGCGGCGACCAGACCTACTTCGCGAATGTCTTCAATGCCCACAGCCTCGTCACCGAGGCCCAGGTGGTGGACACGCTGTCGCTGGACGCGCCCGCGATCTACGCGACCACCGACAGCCACTTCGTGCATTTCCCCACGCAGCTCACGCCGCAGCGCGCGGCATCCATGCACTTCTGGAACCGGCGCAGCCTGGCGCGCGATGCGCACGAGCGCGGCGGCGACACGGCGCAGCCCGAGACCACCGCGTCGTTTTGCTGACCGGGCCGCGCGGCCTCAACCGCGCGTGGCGTTTTCCTTCATCTTCGCCAGCGCGATGGCAATCGCCGCGCCGCCCAGCGTCTTGATCAGCCCCGAATGCTGTGCATAGAACTGGCTCACCTCGTCGATCACGCCCGCGTGCTGCTGCTCGGCATGCGCGGCGATTTCGGTCACCTGCGCGGGCGACAGCTGCGAGGCCTGGTCGGGCGTGACCTGCGTCTGCCCCGGCTGCAGCATGCGGCCGAGCACACCGCCCGCCAGTGCCGAAGCGGCGGCCGGGCCCAGCGTCGCCAGGATCTGGTTGAGCAAGCCGGCCTGCTGCTGCGGCGACGACTGGCCGAACAGCTTGCCCACCATGTCGCCGAAAGGCGGCGTCTGGTCGGAGCGCATGGCCGCGGCGAGCCCCGCGCCGAGCTCGTCGGTGGAGGCGTGCTGCGTGACCTCGTCGATGTGGGCCTCGGCGTTGTGGGGGCCGATGGCCTGCTGGAGGATGTCGAGTAAACCCATGGGTGCTCCTTGCCCGAATCGGGATGCTTCGGTTGCCGGCATCGTGGCCCCGCCAGCCTGAGCGGCAACTGACGGCGTCGCCTATGCGCTGGCAAGGAAAGGCAGGTCCGCTATCCTGCCGGCTGGCCAAGAAGAAGGAAGGAATGACCTTGCACACGCACCCTGCCGTTCAAGCCGCGATGGAACGCGATTTCGGCGCCATTGCCGATCTGGTCCGCCTCCATGCGCAACACACCCCCGACCACGCCGCGCTGGCCGATGCCGGGCGCACGCTGGACTACCGCGCGCTCGACGCGCTGATGGACCGCGTCGCGGCCGGCCTGCAGCGCGACGGGCTCCAGCCCGGCGACGCCATCGCCATCTGCGCCTCGTCGTCGGTGAACTACGCGGCGGTGTTCCTGGGCGCGCTGCGCGCGGGCGTCGCGGTGGCCCCGCTGGCGCCCGGCTCCACGCCCGCCAGCCTGGCCCGCATGATCGAGGACGCCGATGCGCGCATCCTGTTCAGCGACGCCTCGGCCGCCGAGGTGATCGGCCCCGCGAAGCAAGGCAGCATTGCACGCATTGCGCTCGACGGCTCGAACGTGGGCCGCGACATCGAAAGCTGGCTCGCGCCGGCCGGTGCGCAACCCAAGGCCGTGGAGACGCAGCCTTCGTGGCCCTTCAACATCATCTATTCGTCAGGCACCACGGGCGAGCCCAAGGGCATCGTGCAGGGCCACGGCATGCGCTGGGCCCACGTGCAGCGCGGCGCCAAATACGAATACAGTCCCGACACCGTCACGCTGCTGTCGACACCGCTGTACTCCAACACCACGCTGGTGGTGTTCTTCCCCACCATCGCCTTCGGCGGCTGCGTGGTGCTGATGCCCAAGTTCGACGCGCTCGGCTACCTGCAGCTGGCCGAGCAACGCCGCGTGACGCACACCATGCTCGTGCCGGTGCAGTACCAGCGGCTGATGGCGCACCCGCGCTTCGACGCACACGACCTGTCGTCGTTCCGCTTCAAGTTCAGCACCAGCGCGCCCTTCAACGCCGCGCTCAAGGCCGACGTGCTCAAGCGCTGGCCCGGCGGGCTGATCGAGTTCTACGGCATGACCGAGGGCGGCGGCACCTGCATCCTGGAAGCACACCTGAACCCGACCAAGCTGCACACGGTAGGCCAGCCCGCCGAGGGCAGCGACATCCGCCTGATCGACGAGGAAGGCAACGAACTGCCGCGCGGCAACACCGAGGTGGCCGGCGAGGTGGTGGGCCACTCGGGCGGCATGATGACCGGCTACCACCGCCAGCCCGAGAAGACGCGCGAGGCCGAATGGTTCGACGCCACCGGCAAGCGCTTCATCCGCACCGGCGACGTGGGGCGCTTCGACGCCGAGGGCTTCCTTACGCTGTTCGACCGCAAGAAGGACATGATCATCAGCGGCGGCTTCAACATCTACCCGAGCGACCTCGAAGCCGTGCTGCGCGGCCATGCGGCGGTGGCCGACGTGGCGGTGATCGGCGTTCCGTCGGAGCAATGGGGCGAGACGCCCGTGGCCTTCGTGGTGCGCCGCGAGGGCGACAGCACCACCGAAGACGTGCTGCTGCAATGGACCAACGCCCAGCTCGGCAAGACGCAGCGCCTGGCACGCCTCTCCTTCATCGAAGAGCTGCCGCGTAGCGCCATCGGCAAGGTGCTCAAGCGCGAACTGCGTGAACTCGTCGCCCGCTGACATCGCGGCGGCGCCGCCCGAGCACGGTGGCGGCGGCAACGGCCTGCTGTGGGTGCTGGTCGCGGTCGCCGTCGTCTTCGCGTTCCTGCGCCCGCGTGCACCGATGGACTGGCTGCGGCTGGTCGACTGGCAGACCGTGGGCGCGCTCGCGGGGCTGCTCGCCATCACGCAGGGCGTCGAGAAGAGCGGCATGCTGCAGGCCGCCGCCCAGCGCCTGCTGGCGCGCACGCACAACCAGCGCAGCCTGGCGCTGCTGCTGGTTGCCAGCGCGGCGTTTCTCTCCGCGCTCGTCACCAACGACGTGAGCCTGTTCCTGCTGGTTCCGCTGACGCGCGTGCTCGCCACGCAGGCGCATCTGCCGCTGGCGCGGCTGGTGGTACTGGAAGCGCTGGCGGTGAATGCGGGCTCGGCGCTCACGCCCATCGGCAATCCGCAGAACCTCTATCTGTGGCACCGCTCGGGCGAGAGCTTCTTCGCGTTCATGGGGATGATGGGGCCGACGGTGGCGGTGATCCTTTTCTGGCTGTTCGTCGCCACCTGGCTGCTGGTGCCGCGCACGCCCATTGCGCTCAAACCCGAAACCGGAGCCGCGCCGGTGCAGCCGCGCTTGCTGTGGCTGGCTGGTGCGCTGTTCGTCGGCTTCGTGGTCGCGCTCGACCGGCATTGGCTGCTGGCGGGCCTGGGCGTGGTGTTCGGCGTGTTCCTGGCGACGTACCCGCGCGTGCTGCGCGGCATCGACTGGGCGCTGCTCGCGATCATCGCGCTGATGTTCGTGGACCTGCGGCAGTTGGCCGAGCTGCCCACCATTGCCGCGCTGCTGGGCCACTGGCCGATTGCCGAGGGATGGCGTGCGTACCTCGCGGCCATCGTCGTCTCGCAGTTCATCAGCAACGTGCCGGCGGCGATTCTGCTCGGCGGCTACGTGCACGACCTGCCTGCGCTGGCCGCGGGCGTGAGCGTGGGCGGCTTCGGCTGCGTGCTGGGCTCGCTGGCCAACCTGATCGCGCTGCGGCTGGCCAAGGTGCCGCACGGGCTGCGCGAGTTCCACCGCATCAGCGTTCCGTTTCTGATCGTGTGCGCGGCGTCGGCGGTGCTGCTGCGGTTGGGGTGACGGCAGCAGCCGGCGGCCGGAGAATCGGCGCCTTCGCCTCCCCCTTCTTCCCATGCACACGCCGGCCACGCACAGGACATGCGCAACTACGGCGACTCGCACGGCAGCCACGCACACGACCATTTCCAGGTGCTGATCGGCCTCGACGGCGTGCTGGAGATCGAAGTGGGAGGCCGCGGTGCCGGCATCGGCGTGGGCGAGGCGCAGGTGGTCGCACCCGGCGACCGGCACGACTTCAGCGCGCGCAAGCAAGGCAGCGTGTGCCTGGTGCTCGACACCACACACGCGGCATGGGCCCGCTGCGCCGAGCGCGCACCGCCCGACGCGCCGCAGTTGCACGCGCTGGCGCGCTACCTGGCGCAATGCCTGCGGCAACCGCAGGCCTCGGCCCTGGCCCTGCAGAACGGCCCGGCGCTGCTGCTGGAGGCCTGGAACCCCGCGCCGCCCTCTCATTCGGATTCACGCCGCCGCCGCATCGATTGGGCCGTGCTCGCCGACTGGGCCCGCGCCCGCTGGCACGAACCGCTGGGCGTGGCCGACCTGGCCGGTGCGGCCTGCCTCAGCCCGAGCCAGTTCGCGCAGCGCTGCCGCGACGAACAGGGCATGGGCGCGATGCACTGGCTGCGCTCGCTGCGGCTGGCGCATGCACGCGAGCTGCGGCTCGGCGGAATGAGCGTGGCCGAAACGGCGCGCCGCACGGGCTACCGCTCGCCATCGGCGCTGACCGCTGCATTGCGTCGCTGATCCCCGCATTTCTCCCTCCCCTTCCGGGGGAGGGCCGGGGTGGGGGCACGACGGCCTCTGAAAATGCGCGGCTTCTGATCGAAGGCTTGCCCCCATCCCGGCCTTCCCCCGGGAGGGGAAGGAGCAAGACCCCATACCGTCGTTGCGCGACGACGAACCGTCATTGCAAGACGACCGCATCGCGTAGCCTCGACGTCCATGTCGTCGACCGTCTACGCCCTTCTCGCCATCGCCCTCTGGACCACGCTCGCCTCGCTCGGCACGGCCTTGTCCCACCTGCCCCCGTTCCTGCTCACCGGCCTCGCGCTCATCATCGGCAGCGTGCCGAGCTGGCCGCTCGTGCTGCGCGACCGCCGCGCATGGAAGGTGCCGCCGCGCACGCTGGCGCTGGGCATCTACGGCTTGTTCGGCTACCACTTCCTGCTGTTCATCGCGCTGCGCTACGCCCCGCCGGTCGAGGCCAACCTGGTCAACTACCTGTGGCCGCTGCTCATGGTGGTGCTGGCGCCGGTGCTGCTGCCGGGCGTGTCGCTGCGGCCGCTGCACCTGGTGGCGGGCTTGCTGGGCTTCGCGGGCGCGGCCGCCGCGATCCTCGGCGCAAGGGGTGGCGCCACGGCCGTCACCGGCTACTGGGGCTTCCTGCCGGCGCTGGCCTCGGCCTTCGTCTGGGCCAGCTACTCGCTGTGGACGAAGCGCGTCGCGGCCTTCCCGACCTCCGCCATCGGCCTGTTCGGGCTGGTCTCGGGCCTGCTTTCGCTGGCCTGCCATGCGGTCCTCGAACCCTCCGTGGCGCTGTCGGGCCGCGACTGGCTGCTGCTCGTGCTGTGCGGCCTCGGCCCGCTGGGTGCGGCCTTCTTCGTGTGGGACATGGCGCTCAAGCGCGGCGATGCACGCCGGATCGGCATCCTGAGCTACATCACGCCGCTGGGCTCGACCTCGCTGCTGCTGCTCGTCACCGGCAGGCCGCTGACCTGGACCATCGTGCTCGCGGCCTGGCTCATCATCTCGGCCGCAATCATGGGCACGCGCGCACGCTGAATCAGGCTGTATCCGACGGATTGCCCGCTTTTTTCTGGCTAGAGTGGGGGCCAAGGAAAAAAAGGAGCCAATTCCCATGGACAGCAAGAACAAGAGCGAGGATCTCGAGATCACGCCCAAGCTGGTGTTCGACCTGAACCTGGCGCTGTACCTCGACCTCGTGGCCGCGCTGGAGGGCGCGGGCGCCGTCACCTACCGCCAGATGGCGGCCCGGGTGCTGAACATCAGCATGGACGCGCGCAGCGACGGCGAATCCGGCCTGTCGACGGTGCTCGAAGGCATCGCCAAGGGTTTTGCGGGCCACGGCGACGGGCTGTCGATCGAGCTGCTGAAGGCCGCGCGCGGCCTGCGTGAGGACGAAGCGATGGGCGACATTCCCATGCGCCCCGACGAGAACTGAACGCCGGCTATTTGTAATCGAGGGTGAAGGTGGCCGTGCCGTCCGCGCGCCCCGGCGTCACCTTGTCGCCCGTCTGGTAGTAGCGCGCGGTGTACGGCAGCACATAGTCGCCATCCTTCGACGGGCCGATCGGCGCGTCTTCGCCGAACTTGACCGGCAGGCTCTGGTTGTCCATCACCTGGATGCCGACGCCGGTGGCAGTCCCCGTGCCGTCCTGCGTGATCTTCAGCACGCCTCGTTCGTTCGACGGGTCCGGCGTGGCATCCATGCGCAGGTAGACGCTGTTCTGCATGTTTTGCCCGGCCTGGCAGTTGAGCTTGATGTTGAAGTTGCGGTCGCCGGTGGTGGAACCCCTGCCCTTGAAGTTGCTCTGGGGGACCCTTCCGAACTGCACCGAAATGTTCCGGGAGCCCAGGTCCACCGAGCATGACGGCGTGACGATGGTGATGCCATTGCCGGAGAGCACGGTGGTCAGCATCGACACACCGTCGCCGTCGCCGTAGTACCTGGTATAGGTTCCCGAAGCCAGCGGTCCGTTGCCGGTAGCGGCCGCTGTCTTGATCAGCTCCACCTGGAACTGTGTTCCCACCCCGAAGTAGACGTAGTTGGCTCCGCGCCAAAGCCGATGCGGGTAGTTCACGGTCAGCGTTGCGTCGATCACCCGCGACAAGCGTATGCCGACACCTGGCACCGCCGTCGAGTAGATCGTCGGATCGCTCGGCATGGGTGCCCCCTGCAGCATCTCCCCGATGAGCGTGCCGCCGCCGCCCTGGAAGCAGTCGAACACGTACTCCGATATGCCTTTGGTTGGAATAGGAAACACCTTCCTCGCGATCACGGCCCCAACAGGCAGATCATTGGAAATGACCACTTTGCCCATGTCCATGATGATGAGCTTCTCCGCTGTACCTGGGTAGTGCGTGCACACCGCCCAGGCGCCTTGCGCGCCGAGCAGCGCCCCCGCTGCCACAACGGCAATACGCATGAGGCCAGAAGAAATGCTGCGGCTCATTCCGTTCCCTTTGGATGTTTGTCGTTTGGCGTGGGGGCGGCTGTGGGGGCGGGGTCGCATTGGCCGCTCAGCTCGCGGATCGGCGGTGGGTTCTTTTCTTCGGGAAGGCTGTAGGGCACGACACACTGGTCGGTCTTGCCCGTCCCCCATCGCACGGTCAGGCGGCCGGTGCTGCCCGCGCCGGTGACGAAAGCCTGCCCCTCTGGACCGACGATGCCGACCTCCTGGCCCGCCTCGTTCTCGACCTTCGAGCCCAGGGGCAGCATGCGGCCGTTCGGGTCGGCCAGCGTCATCAGCAGGCGGAAGCCCACCGAGGTCTCGAACTTCGCGAGCACCACGGCGCCGCGCGTGGGCACCACCTCGGTCGCTGCGTTCTTCACCTCCACCGTGTCGCCGAGGTCACCGGTGCGCAAGGCGACCCGGTTCAGCCGGTACGGGGTCAGGTTGGGAACGACTGCGTGGCCGGCCCAATCGGTCGCCACGCCAGGCTGGGACTCGATGCCCACGCCCTGCGCCTTGGGCGCCTGGACCAGCCCCACGGTCTCACCGAGTGGCTGCGACAGCGTGACCCCGCCGCCGTGCACCAGCACACCGCCGGCCATGCCGAAGGTGCTCTGGCCGTAGCCGCGGCCTTGGGAGTGACCGACGTCGAAGCGACCGGCCTGCGAGAGGTAACTCGCACTCGCGCTGCTGCTGCCGCCGCCGTGGTTCGTGTTGCCGGCCGTCACGTTGTAGCTCAGGCGGCTGTCGTCGAAAGCCGAGCCGTAGACGCTGGCCTGCTGGTTGATGCGGCCGGTGCTGTCGCGGGTGACGGCGTACTGCGCGCTGGCGCGGGTGTCGCCCAGCGGAACGCTCAGCGTGAACATCACCTGGCGTACCGGCGTGCGGTTCAGGCTGGTGGTGTGGTTGTAGAAGACGCTGTAGCCGAACTGCTTGTAGTTGCCCGAGTAGCCCAGTTGAACCAGCCGGTCTTTCGCGCTGGTGCCCCAGTAGCTCTGCTGGCGCGCGGACGCGAACACCGTGCCCAGTTCGCCGATCTGCTGCGAGAGCTCGAAGCGGACCTCGTTGCGGCGGCTGTTGAACGACTCGAAGGGTCGCAGGTCCTGCATCTGTACCGCTTCCTGGAAGGTGCGGTAGCCGCTGGTCGAATAGCGGTAGCCGGCCACGCGAAAATTGGTGCCCGAATCGAGAAAGGCCTTCGAGTAGAGGAAGCGCAGCGACTGTCCGCCGTACGTCGTCACGCCGTGGGCGGGTGTGCGGTCGGTGGTGCGCGCGCTCGACAGGTCGACCGACACGGCCCCGAAATCGCGCAGGTTCTTGCCCACGCCCACGAGCATCGACTGGTACATGTTCGCCATCAGCGCGCCGCCGTAGAGCGAGAACTCGTTGCCCAGGCCTCGCGCCAGCGTTGCCTGGATGAAAGCCGGCTGCGAGAGGGAACGCCGCATGCCCGGTGTGCCGCCGTGATAGCCGTTGCGGTATTTGCCGGCGGTGGCCGAATAGCGCCAGGTACCTTCGCGCAGCAGCGTGGGCACGGCCGAGAAGGCCTGGGTGTACCGGGTCTGCCGGCCATCGGCCTCGGCAATGGTCACCTCGAGGTCGCCGCTCGACGCGGTGGGGTAGAGGTCGTCGATGATGAACGGGCCCGGCGCCACGAAGGTGCTGTAGACGACGTAGCCGTTCTGGCGCACCGTGACGCGTGCGTTGGTCTGCGCCACGCCACGGATGGTGGGCGCGTAGCCTTGCTGGCTGTCGGGCAGCATCGCGTCGTCGGACGACAGCTGCACGCCGCGAAACGGCAGGCTGTCGAAGAGGTTGCCCGGCGTGTTGCCGTCGCCGATCAGCAGCCGGCCGTTGATCGATGCGAGATCGCGTTGCGCGTAGGTGCTGATGCCCTGCCAGCGGCTGCGGCCATCGATGCCGCGGTTGTAGGTCGAGAAGTGGCGCAAGCGCCAGTCGCCGTGGTTGAAGCCAGCGCGCAGGCCCGCGAACAGGGTGTTGCGCTGGAGGGTGTTCCTGTTGCGATCGGCAAAGGGATTGCCGTCGAACACGTTCTGCGGCATCGCAAAGGGGTTGGCATCGCTGCGGTAGCGGTTGCCGCTGTAGCGCGCGAAATTCAGCTGGTAGTCGAACATGCCGGCGGTGATGCCCTTGTCCCATTTCTCGGGACCGACCGCCCCGCGCGCCGAGCGCTTCAGCGCCGCCTGCGGAATGCTGACGAACAGGCGCTGCTTGCCGCCGTCGTAGGTGAACGCCGCATCGGGAATGGTCGCAGCCAGGTCGACGCAGGCATCGTCCGCGGCGCTCGCCAGCGCGGGGAACACCGCCACGTTGACGCCCCAGTCGTCGAGCATGGGGCGCGTGATGCAGGGCACGGCGTCGTTCTTGCCGTCCTTCTCGACGAAGCTGATTTTGGTTTGTCCGGCGCCGCGTTCGTTGAGCGACACGTCGACCATGTACTTGCCGGCCAGCACGCGGTTGCCGAAAGAGAAAAGCGACAGGTCCGCGTGCGGCTGGTCGCCGCCGATGCCTAGGAACTCTTCATTGAAACTGGAGCCGGCCACCTGTTGTTGCGCATGCCCGGGCAGGCCCACGGCGCCCAGCAAGGCGGCGCATATCGTCAGCCGGAACGGCGCGAAAGCGGGTGAGCAACGCATGGCGGTTCGTCCCTCGCGTCTCAAGGCGTCGCACTGCGTGCGGGCGGCGAGACCGGCTCGGCCTTCACGACCACCGGCTCGGTACCTGCGGGCACCTTGACGAATTCTTCGGGCGACTCGCCGCCGTAGTCGTTGAGCGTGGTGAAGTTGACCTGGACCGCCTGCGGCGTTTTCACTGCGTTCAGCGGATACGCCATCTCGCCGAACGGCGGCACCATGTCGGCGTTGATCAGCTGCTGGCCGTCGTTGACGTTCAGCGCGGTGAAGGTCACGTGGTAGGCCGTGGGATTGCCGACCTTGAGCACGGCGCCCTGACCCTGCGCACCGGCGCCGACCGCCCACTTGAGCTGGGCGCGCGATTCCTCGGGCTTGCCCGCGAGCTTCGAAGGCCGGTAGAACAGCTTGATGCGGCTGCGCACCGCAATCTGCAGCACGTTTTCTTCCTTCGACTTCTCGGGAATCTCCTTGACATTGAGCCAGAACACCGTCTCGCGATCGGCCGGCAGTTCGCCGCTCACGCGCATGATGCGCAGGATGTTTTCCATGCCGGGGTCGAGCCGCGACAGCGGCGGCGTGACGAGCAGGGGCGTCTTGTTCTTGCCTTCGCCGGCATCGATCCAGGTCTGAACCACATAGGGCGTGGTGCCGGTGTTCTTCACCGGAATGGAAGCTTCGCGGTCCTTTTCACCGAGGATCACGCGGGTGCCGCCGAGCATCACGCCCGCGCCGGCCGGCCACTGGAGACCCAGCATCAGCAGAACGGCAAGAGCCCACCGGAAGCGATTGTTGCTGCACATGAGAAAAAATCCTTGGCGTGGTGAGGCGCGCGACACGCGCACCCCAGCACGGCGGCGCAACGCGGCTCCGCCGGAAAAAACTGGAAGGAGGGAAATGCCGGCGCCGGCCGGGGACGCGGGGTCCGGGCTCGGCGCCGGCGAAGGGCGCTACTTACTTGTAGGCAACCGTGAACTGCGCGACCGAGTTGGCCGGGCCGACCGTCACGGCCGTCTTGGTCGCGACGTACGCAGCCTGGAACTTCAGCGAGTTGTCACCCAGGCCCAGGACGTATTCGCCGGACGGCGAGCCCAGCGCGATCTTGGTGCCGGCGGAATCGCCGAGTTCGATCGCAACGCCCGAAGCAGCGCCCACGCCCACCTGGCCGGCATTGGCCAAGCGCAGATAGCTGGGGTCGTCGAGATCGGCGGTGCCCGAGAAGGTCACGGTCGCGCCCTTGGCGGTTGCGCCGCAACCCAGCAGGTCGATCGTGAAGTTGGCCGGCGTGGACTTCTTGCCGATCGTCGCGGTGCTCACGGGCGGCGTGCCGGTGACGGTGCCGAACACGGTGCGCGAAACCTTGCCCAGCGGCACGGTCAGGTTCTGGCTGTTGGGAGAAATCGAGCACGGCGCGTCGACGATTTCACCGGTGAAGTTGACGGTGCCGTCGGCGGCGAAGGCGCCTTGCGACAGCATGCCGGCCACGGCCAGCGTTGCGAGTTTCACGAATACGGTCTTTTGCATTTTGCGTTCCCTGAGTGTTGATATGACTATGTGACTACCTGCTTTCGGCAAGGCAGGCGCAGTCTAGTAACTCAAGGACGCAAAATGAGCGCCTTCAGCGGCAATTAACTATAGTTAATAGTCTCTTTCGAATACCCGTGAAATAAAGCACCGCTACCGGGCATCGGGAAACTATTCGTCGGAAACCTGCAGCACCAGCTTGCCGAAGTTCTCTCCCGCAAACAGCTTGTTGAGCGATTCGGGGAAAGTGTCCAGGCCCTTCACCACGTCTTCCTTGCTCTTCATGCGCCCGTCCTTCAGGTAGCCGGCCATTTCGGCGATGGCGATGTGATAGCGGTCGGCATAGTCGAACACCACGATGCCTTCCATGCGCGCGCGGTTCACCAGCAGGCTCAGGTAGTTCTTCGGGCCGGCCGCCGGCATGCTGTTGGCGTTGTTGTACTGGCTGATGGCGCCGCAGATGATGATGCGGGCCTTGCGCGCGAGCCGCGCCAGCACCGCGTCGAGGATTTCGCCGCCGACGTTGTCGAAGTAGATGTCCACGCCTTTCGGGCAATGGGTCTTGAGGCCATCGCGCACCGCACCGGCGCCGGCCTTGTAGTCGATGCAGGCGTCGAAGCCCAGCTCTTTCACCACCCAGTCGCACTTGGCGGCGCCGCCGGCGATGCCGACCACGCGGCAGCCCTTGATCTTGGCCAGCTGGCCCACGGTCTGGCCCACCGCGCCGGCCGCGCCGGAAACCACCACGGTCTCGCCGGCCTTGGGCATGCCCACGTCCATCAGGCCGAAGTAGCCGGTCATGCCGGGCATGCCCAGCACGTTGAGCCACTGGGTGATGCTGCCCACGCGCAGGTCGACCTTCACCAGGCCGTTGCGCTTGAGCTCTTCCTGCGGGATCAGGATGTATTCCTGTACGCCCAGCGTGCCGTAGACGGTGTCGCCCACCGCGAACTGCGGGTTCTTCGAGGCGACGACGCGGCCGACGCCGCCGGCGCGCATCACTTCGTCGATGCCCACGGGCGGGATGTAGCTCTTGGCGTCGTTGAGCCAGCCGCGCATGGCGGGGTCGAGCGACAGCGACAGCGTCTTGACCAGCACGCCGCCCTCGGCCGGCTCGCCGACGGGTTCGGTGGTGAATTTCCAGTTCTCGCGCGTGGCCGTGCCTTCGGGGCGTTTGGCGAGGCGGACCTGATGGTTGGTGAGGGGGCTGCTCATGGTGTCTCCTTGACCTTGAATGCCGGACGCTGGCACGGAGGCGCATCGTAGCCGCGGGCTACGGGCGGGCTGGTAGCGCAGGCGACAGCACCCTGCCGGCCCCCGCCAGCTCCGCCGGGCTCAGGCCAGCCGGACGACGATCTGCAGCCCGGGCTCGGCGTTGCGCACCGTCAGCTCGCCGCCGTGCGCTTCGGCGATCAGTCGGCACAGGTACATGCCGAGGCCGACGCCGCCCGTGGCGCGCGCCCGTGCGCCGTCGGTGCGATAGAAGGGCTCGGTCAGGCGCCCGAGCTGTTCGCCGTCCACGCCGGGGCCATGGTCGCGCACCTCGATCTCGATGCCTTGCTTCTTGCCGTCGAGCACCGCGCGCAGCGACACGCAGGGCGGCCGCGGTGCGTCGGCGCTGTAGCGCAGTGCGTTGTCCAGCAGGTTGCGCACCAGCAGGCGGATGCGCATGCGGTCGACGGCATGCGGCGGCAGGCCATCGGCCAGGTCGAGGTGCACGTACTGCGCACCGGGCATCTCGGCCACGATCTCGCGGATCAGCGCCGCCAGGTCGACCGGCTCGCGCAGCAGCGCCACGTGCGGGCTCGCGAGGCGTTCACTTTCGAGCAGGTCGCTGATGAGGTCGCGCATCTCGTTCAAGTCGCGCAGCAGTGCTTCGCGCTCGGCCTGCCCTTCGGGCGTGGCCGGCAGCAACTCGGCATTGAGGCGGGCGCGCGTGAGCGGCGAGCGCAGCTCGTGGCTCAGCGCGAGCAGCAGGCCGCGCTTGGCATCGAGCATCGCCTGGATGTCGTCGGCCATGGTGTTGATGTGCTGCGCGAGGTCGCCCAGGTCGTCGTTGCGGCGCACCGGAATGGGCTGCGTGAACTCGCCGCGGCCGAAGCGCTGCGCGCCTTCGCGGATGTCGATCAGCGGCCGCAGCAGCCGGCTCACGTAGGCATATGCCAGCAGCACGCAGGACAGCAGCACGCCCAGCGTGGCCCATCCGATGATCCGCGGCGCGAGCCGCCAGAGCTTGGGCGCCCAGCCGAAGATCACGCGGTGTCCGTCGGCGGTAGGCCGGATGAACCACTTGTCGCCTCCGAACGCCTCTTCGCGGTCGTGCATCCAGCCGCCGGGGCTGCTCGCGCCGCCGGGGTTGGAGTCCCAGTTGACCTTGGGCCCGACGATGCGGATGGTGATCGGCAGCCGCGCCACCAGCGCCTGCGCCCGCGCCACGTCGGGCGGCGTACCGATCTCCGCGACCAGGCGGTCGGTGTAGTCGGTGAGCATCGGCTTGGCAGCCTCGGCCCAGCCGGTGGAAAAAGACTTCTTCATGCCGACCATGAAGACCGCCGCCATCACCAGCGCGAGCATCACGAACATCATCACCAGCCGTATGCGCAGCGAGCGGCGCCAGCGGCGCTTGCCTTGCACCTTCTCGTGCCACTGCGCATGCCATTGCCTGTGCAGTTCGTCGCGGCGGCAGGCCATCTCGCGCCACGCCTTGCGCAAACCTCCCCGGCGAGATCTCATGCGGGCTCGCTGCGCGCAACGGCCAGCGCGTAGCCGGCGTTACGCAGTGTCTTGATGCAGTCCAGCGGCTCGAGCTTCTTGCGCAGCCGGCTCACCACGATGTCGACCGCGCGCGTGTAGAGCTCGGCCTCGTGGCCGCGCAGGCGGTTGAGGATGTCGTCGCGGCTGAACACCTTGCCGGGCTCGGCCGCCAGCAGCGCCAGCAGTTCGAACTCGGTGCCCGTGAGCTCCACGCGCTCGCCATGGCGCAGCACCTGGCGCCGGTCGAGGTCGATCGACAGGCCGTCGAACACGCGATGCTGCGTAGCGTTGGCCACTGCCTGCGGCGCTGCGCTGCGCTGGCGGCGCAGGATGGTCTGCACGCGCGCCACCAGTTCGCGCGGCTCGAAGGGCTTGGGCACGTAGTCGTCGGCGCCAAGCTCGAGGCCAACCACGCGGTCCATGACCTCGCCGCGCGCGGTGAGCATCACGATGGGAATGTCGCTCTCCTTGCGGATCTCGCGGCACAGCGCGAAGCCGTCCATCTCGGGCAGCATCACGTCGAGGATGGCCGCGTCGTAGGTGCCGGCGCGCAGCTTGGCGAGGCCTTCGCTCGGGCGCACGGCGCTTTCGAGCGTGCAGCCGAAGCGTGCGAAGTAGGTGGTCAGCGGCGCGGCGAGATGTTCGTCGTCGTCGATCAGCAGGATGCGCGGCATGGCGGGATTGTGCCTCCGGACAAGAAAGTGGCGAATGACCTCGCTGACCATCAGACCCGCCGGCATCGCAGTGTCCAGGTCAGGCCCGTCACCATGGATCGGCCCTGCCGATGCGGCCCAGGTGCGTGGCGGCGAAACCCGTCGCGTACTTGAGCCCGTAGCCGAGCGCGCGGTCGAGGCCGATGTGGGCCAGCCAGATCAACCCACCCGCCACGGCCCACGGCATGGCCGCGAACACGCCAAGGGCCAGCAGCAGCACCGGCCCGGCGTACGAATGCGCCGCGTTGTAGAGCGCGGCGCCCACGCGCGGCCCCGCAACATAGCCCAGCAGCGAGAGATCGGGCGCAAGCAGCCAGAGCGCGAACACGCCCCACCCCGCGCCGAACTGGGCGTAGGCGGTGAGCGCCACGCCCAGCACCACGGCGCCTTCGGCACGCAACAACGCGCGCACGCCGCCCACCACTGCAGCCTGTTCGTGGGATACCGCGGAACCGGCTTTGCCGGGCCGCAGGTATCGCCCCCTTGCAGGGGGAAGGCGAAGCGACACGAAGTGCGCGAAGCCTGGGGGTGGGCCAACTTCAGCCATGACGGCTCCAGCGGCGGCCGCCGCGGTCCATGAAGTCGCGCACCTTCTGCTGCTGCGCGGCATTCAGGTTGTCGTAGAAGTCGGCGGCGGCGGCGATGATCTCGGGGCTGCCGTTGCGCACGGCGGTGGTCTTCTCGTCGACCAGGCGCGCGGCGCCGGCCTGGTCGAGCTTGTTGCCCGCGAACAGCGCCTTGAACTGCGAGCGCGGGTCGCCCGATCCGCCGGCGCCGCGCATGGCTTCGCGCTGCGCCTGCAGCTTCTCGGCCAGCACGGTGAGCTTCTGCTTCTGGTTGGCGTCGAGTTCGAGCTTGCTGCCCACGCGCTCGACCATCCTGGCGCGGAAGTCGGCGCTGTCGCCGCCCCAGCCGTGTCGCTGACCGGCACAGCCGGCAAGGCTGCCGGCGACCATCGCGGCGCCCGCGAATCCGAAGAGAGTGCGTTTGATCCAGTGCTTCATGATGATTCCTTGCTCGCCCTCGAGTGGCCCGAGGGCATCGTTGCGGGGGATGCCTTACAGCCGGCTGCTCTTGGCGTTGGCGGCCGCGGCGCGCGCGTCGACAGGGTTCTGCATCGTCGAGACGACCTTGCTGTTCACGCGCGAGCCGGACGACACGTTCTGGTCGGGGGCCGATGCGGTGCGCACGGCTTCGGCGACGATGCGCGCACGCTCGGTCGACACAGCCATGCCCTCTGCGCCGCGCGAGCCGCGCACCACGTTCTGGTCGGGTGCCGATGCGGTGCGCACGGCTTCGGCGTTGACGTCGGCGCGGCTCTTGGCCGACACGGCGGCTTGCACGCCGTCGTAGCTCTCGGCCTTGGCGCCGGCGGCGGCGAGCATGGCGAAGGAGCTGATCGCGATGACCCGGGAGAACGAGACGGAGGTGGATACGAACTTCATGATGCAGGCCTTTCTTTCAGGGTTGGAAGAGAAGGCCTGATCGTGCTTGCGGCGCTTCCGCAAGTCCTTTCACCGCGGTTGCGGCATGTATCGTTTCTTTTCACTCACCCGCAAGGGTGAGTGAAAAGTACGCTCAACCCGCCATGGCGGCGGCGGGATCGTCCGATTCGAGCACGCTCTTCGCCCACGCTTCGAGCTTGCCGGTGTCGGCGCGCAGCACCTCCTGCTTGACCGCGAGGATGCGCGAGGGGTGCATCGAGAAGCTGCGCAGGCCCAGCCCCAGCAGCAGGCGCGTGAAGGCTACGTCGCCCGCCATCTCGCCGCACACGGCCACGCCCTTGCCCTGCCGCCGGCACTCGGCGATGGTGTCGGCCACGAGGCGCAGCACCGCCGGGTGCGCGGGGTCGTAGAGGTGCGCCACCGACTCGTCGGCACGGTCGATGGCCAGCGTGTACTGGATCAGGTCGTTGGTGCCGATTGACAGGAAATCGAAGTGCTTCAGGAAGATGTGCAGCGTGAGCGCCGCCGCGGGAATCTCGATCATTGCGCCGAGCTTCACCTGCCCGTGCACGGCACCGCGGTTGTCGAGTTCGGTGCGCGCGAAGTCGATCAGCGACAGCGTCTGGCGGATCTCGCTCGCGTGCGCGAGCATGGGAATCAGCAGGTGGATTTCGCCGTGCGCGGCGGCGCGCAGGATGGCGCGCAGCTGCGTGAGGAACATCGCCGGGTCGGCCAGGCTCCAGCGGATGGCGCGCAGGCCGAGCGCGGGGTTCAGGTGCTCCTGCTTGTTGACCGACTTGCCGTCCAGCGGCTTGTCGGCGCCCACGTCGATGGTGCGGATGGTGACGGGCATGCCCTGCATGCCCTCGACCGCGCGCTTGTAGGCCTGGTACTGCTCCTCTTCGTCGGGCAGGCGGGTCTGGCCCGTGGTCGACTCGCGGCCCATGAAGAGGAATTCGCTGCGGAACAGCCCCACGCCCACCGCGCCGGCCTTGACGGCGCCCAGGGTGTCCTCGGGCATCTCGATGTTGGCGAGAAGTTCCACCCGCTGGCCGTCGAGCGTGACGGCGGGCTTGTGGCGCAGCCGCGCGAGCCGGCCGCGTTCGAGGTCGCCCTGGCGCTGCTTGAAGCCGTACTCGGCCAGGATGATCGGCGACGGATCGACGATCACCACGCCAGCGTCGCCGTCGATGATGACCCAGTCGTCCTGGCGCACCAGCTGGCTCGCGGTGCGCGCGCCGACCACGGCCGGGATGTCCATGCTGCGCGCCACGATGGCGGTGTGCGAGGTGCGACCGCCCACGTCGGTGACGAAGCCGGCGAACACGCTCTTCTTGAACTGCAGCATGTCGGCCGGCGAGAGATCGTGCGCGATGAGCACCAGCGGCACGTCGATGCCGTCGCCCGCGGTGGGGTCGTCGTTCTCGTCGTCCTGGGAGGTGGCGCGCTTGCGGCGAGGTGGGCTCGGCGCGAGCACGGCGGCCGTGCCCTTCATGCGGTGCAGCAGGCGCTCGACCACCTGCTCGAGGTCGGCCTTGCGCTCGCGCAGGTACTCGTCTTCCATCTCGTCGAACTGGCGCGCGATGATCTCGAGTTGCGTGGTCAGCGCCCATTCGGCGTTGTAGAGCCGCTCGGTGATCCAGTGCTTGACGCCGCCGGTGAGGACCTCGTCCTGCAGCAGCATCTGGTGCACCTCGAGCAGCGCCGAGAGTTCGTGCGGCGTGTCGTTCGGGCCCATCTGCGCGACGTTGGCCTGCAGCTTGATGAGCTCGTCGGCCACCGCGTTGCGCGCGGTGCGCACGCGGTCGATCTCGGTCTCGATTTCTTCAGGCTTGATGAAGTAGTGGGCGACGTCGATGCGGCTCGACACCACCAGCACCGCGCGCCCGATGGCAATGCCACGGGCGACGGGAAGGCCGTGGACTGCAAAAGTCATGACCTAGGCCTCGTGGCCGGCGCGAGCGCGCAGCGCACGCGAATTCGCGGGATGCCGTCGAACCGGCTTCGCCGGGCGACTGGCATCGCCCCCTGCAAGGGGGTTGGCGTTTACACGAAGTGAAAGAGCCTGGGGGTGGACCATTTCATTCGCCTTCGCCGAACTTGTCGTCCATCAGAAGGACGATGGCGTTGATCGCTTCATCTTCCTGCTCGCCGTTGGTTTCGAGCTCGACGGTGCTGCCCAGTCCGGCGGCCAGCATCATGACGCCCATGATGCTCTTGGCATTGATGCGGCGGTCGCCGCGGGAGAGCCACACCTCGCAGGGAAAGCTGCCTGCGAGCTTGGTCAGCTTGGCCGATGCGCGTGCATGCAGGCCCAGCTTATTGCTGATGGTCACGGATTTCTTGATCACTGTGCTTTCTTTTTGCCTGGTTCTGGGGAGCCGCCACCGCCACTTGCATCACGCCCGCAGTGCCGCCCGCGAGGGCGCGCTGCACCAGCGTATCCAGGGGCTCGTGCCGATAGGTGACGGCGCGCAGCAGCATCGGAAGATTGGCCCCCGCCACCAGCCGCGACCGGACGCCGTCCACCAGCTTCTGCGCCACGTTGCAGGGCGTGGCGCCGAACACGTCGGCCAGCACCAGCACCTGCGAGCGCGGCGTGTGCAACTGCTGCGCGAGCGTGATGCGCGCGGCGGCCAGCGTTTCTTCGGGCGACACGTTGGGCAGGACGTCGAGCGCGACGATGGCCTGCTCGCAATCGGGAAACACATGCAACGCGCACTGCCGCAGCGCGTGCGCGAACGGTGAGTGGGCGATGATGAGGATGCTGTTCATGCGGGGCGGAGGGCGACGCATCGATTATGCGGGGGCGCCCAGGGGAAGTAGATATACGACACAACGCAGCAGCCCCGAAAAACGGACAGTCTGCCAACCGGGACAGCTATCAGAACCATAGCAAGCTGGCGCTCATGGAAGCCGCAGGCCCTCGAAGAAGGTCTTCGAGGCTTCGGGCGAAGAAGGCTTGCCCAGCACGGTGGCCTGATAGAGCGCCACGGTGCCGTCTTTCTGCGACTGGGCAAACCAGAGTACCTGCACCGGCACTGATGCGCCCTGCTGCTGCAGCGGCTGGGCATCGAGCCGCAGCGGCGCGGGCGCGGCGGTCGCGCGCTGGACACTGGCGGGAGTTTGCGCCACCTGCGCCTCGCCCAACTGGCCGCGCGTAGCGGCATGCCAGACGCGGAGCCAGGCCTCGGCTTGCTCGGGGCCGCTGGCGGAGGCGTGCGCGATGGCGAAGGTCGCGCCGCCGGCATCGCAGCCCGTCATGTCGACCTGCACCGATTCGGCACCCAGCGGCAGGGCGCGGGTCGCACGGTCGGCCTTGCAGGGCAGCAGCACGATCAGGCCGGATTCGGCGACTGGCACTTCGCGCCAGTTGAAGGTCGGGCTGCAGGCGGCGAGCAGGGCTGCCGCTGCCAGTACGAACCGGGATTGGGGAACGGGAAACGGCATCGGGGGACGATTATCGAGCCGCGCCCGGGCCCCGCGAGCACGATCCGGCGGGCGGAACTAAAATCGCGCCGCCCTTGTCTTCCGTGTTGCCATGAAGAAATACATCGCCGCTGCCGCCGTCGTCCTCGCATTGGCCGCCGGCG
Source organism: Variovorax sp. Root411 (assembly GCF_001425205.1). Classification (GTDB taxonomy): domain Bacteria; phylum Pseudomonadota; class Gammaproteobacteria; order Burkholderiales; family Burkholderiaceae_C; genus Variovorax. The sequence goes on along the minus strand of NZ_LMDW01000005.1, from coordinate 11,050 downwards.
TGGGCGTGTACCTCGGCTCCGGCACCACGGCCGCGCCGGCCTCGACCTTCGTGCTGCTCGACGGCACGCAAAAGAGCACGGCAGACCTGAAGGGCAAGGTCACCCTGGTGAATTTCTGGGCCACGAGCTGCGTGACCTGCGTCGGCGAAATGCCCAAGGTCATCGCGACCTACGACAAGTACAAGGCGCAGGGCTACGACACGCTGGCGGTGGCCATGAGCTACGACCCGCCGAGCTATGTCGTCAACTTCGCGCAAACGCGCAAGCTGCCGTTCAAGGTGGCGATCGACAACACCGGCAGCGTGGCACAGGCCTGGGGCGACGTGAAGCTCACGCCGACCACCTACCTGGTCAACAAGCGCGGCGAAATCGTGAAGCGCTATGTGGGCGAGCCCGATTTTGCCGAACTCCACAAGCTGATCGAGAAGCTGCTGGCCGAGGCCTGATCTTCCGCTCCTCCCGCAAGAAGGCGCTCCCGAAAGAGCACCTTTGTTTTTCGCGAGGCGACGGTTTACTGGTTGCGGAAGCTGTCGTGGCAAGCCTTGCAGCTCGCGGCGGTGGGGCCGAACTGGGCCTTGAGCGCGTCGAGATTGCCGGCCTTGGCGGCGATCATCAGCTTGCCAGTCTCGGCGATCAGCTTCTCCTGGCGCTCCTTGAACTTGGCGTCTTCCTTCCAGATTTCGGGCTTGGCCTTGCCGCCCTCGGTGCTAGCGCCGAAGGCCGTCCATGGCAGCTTTGCCATGTCGGCGACCATTTCGGCGTTGGCTGCAGCTGCCGAGGCGTCGTAGGGCGCACGTCCGTTGGCCATGGCGCCGAGGCGGGCGAAATGCTGGCTCATCACGAACAGCGCGCTCTGGCGGTACTTGATGGCGTCCTCGGGCTTGGCGAACTGCGCTGCCGCGGGCAGGGACAGGGCAGCGAAGGCGGCTGCAAGGGCGAACGGAGCAAGTCGGGTCATCGGGGGTCCTCGTTGTGGGGAAAACGCCGTCGGGCGCGGCGCTGCGGGCGAGTGTAGGGGCGGGCCGCATCCGGCGCATAGCAACAACCCGAAGCAGGCCGGGGCCTGGACTTTGCTAATCTGCGCCTTCCGCAGCATTGCGCCCCGCGCCTTCCTCGATGACCGATTCTTCCGTGGCCGCCTTCCCGGCGGCCTCAGGCTCCAGCGCCCGCACGCGGATCTGGGACCTGCCGACGCGCCTTTTCCACTGGGCGCTGGCCGCAGCCGTCATCGGCATGATCGGCACCGGGTTGAACGATGCCATGGAATGGCACTTCCGCCTGGGGTACGCGGTGCTCGCGCTGCTGCTGTTCCGGCTGCTCTGGGGCTTCGTGGGCGGGCGCTGGTCGCGCTTTGCGGCCTTCGTCTACGGCCCGGGGTCGATGGCGGCCTATCTGCGCGGACGAGCGCACCCGGACCATCTGGTCGGGCACACGCCTCTGGGCGCACTGTCGGTGTTCGCGGTGCTGGCGATCCTGGCGTTGCAGGTGGCAACCGGGCTGATGGCGGATGACGAAATCTCGGCATCGGGGCCGCTCACGCGTTTCGTCTCGGGCGAGTTCGTGAGCCTGGCCACCGGTTGGCACAAGGCGCAGGGCAAGTGGATCGTGATCGCCCTCGTGAGCCTGCACGTGTTGGCGGTGCTGTTCTATGTGCTGGTCAAGCGGCACCGCATGGTGCGACCGATGGTGACGGGCGACAAGCTGGTTTCCGCCGAGAACTGCCAGGTGGCGCCGAGCCGCGACGACGCGGCGTCGCGCTGGCTGGCGCTGGCGCTGTTCGCACTGTGCGCGGGCCTGGCCTACTGGGTTTCCTCTTTGCGCGTATGAGCTTCTCTGTTTCACGCCCCCTGCCGCTGTCGGCCATGCCGGCGGTCGTGCTGCTCACGCCCGAAGAAGCGCACGAGATCGAGGCCACACGCGCGATCTTCCGCGATTACGCGGGTTCGCTGGACATCGACCTGGGCTTTCAGGATTTCGACGGCGAACTGGCGCAACTGCCGGGCGAATACGCCGAACCGCGCGGCATGCTGCTGCTGGCGCTGGTCGATCCAGCCAACGTGAAGGAGGAGGCCGGGCGCGAGGCGCCGACCCTGCGGCGCGCCGACGGCACGTTGGCACATGTGGCGGGGTGCTGCGCGCTGCGCCCGCTCGACAGCGCGGACTACGCGAACGCCGCCGAGATGAAGCGCCTGTACGTGCGCCCCGGCTTTCGAGGCCTGGGCCTGGGCCGGCAACTTGCCGAGGCGATCCTCGATGCCGCGCGCAGCGCGGGGTATGGTTGCGTGCTGCTCGACACCCTCGACGACATGGAATCGGCGCGCGCCCTCTACGAAGACCTGGGCTTCGCGGAGGTGCCGCCCTACTATCACAACCCCGTTGCCGGGGCCCATTACCTGAAAGTGGAGCTCTAGGCTCAGCCGCGGGCCTGGGCCAGCAGCGTTTCGGCGTTGCTGACCTCGAACTTGCCCGGTGCCTCGACGTTCAGCGAGGCGACCTTGCCGTCCTTCACGAGCATCGAGTAGCGGTTGCTGCGCAGGCCCATGCCGCGGCCGGTCAGGTCGAGCGTGAGGCCGGTGGCCTTCGCGAAGTCGGCGCTGCCGTCGGCCAGCATGCGCACCTTGGCGCCGGTCTTCTGGTCGCGCGCCCAGGCGCCCATCACGAAGGCATCGTTCACGCTCACGCACCAGATCTCGTCCACCCCGGCGGCCTTGAAGTCGTCGAAGTGCTGCACGTAGCCCGGCACGTGCTTGGCCGAGCAGGTGGGCGTGAAGGCGCCGGGCAGCGCGAACAGTGCGATGGTCTTGCCCGCCGAAGCCTTGGCCACGTCCACGGCGTTCGGGCCGATGCTGCAGCCTTCGCCCTCGACTTCGGAATATTCCTGCAGGGTGGCCGAGGGAACGGTGTCGCCGACTTTGATCATTGAAAGTGCTCCTGAAAAAGAAAAACGGCCCACATTGTGGGCCGTTTCCGGATTGGCTGCCCCGAGGGGGGCTCCAATGATTGATCAGACCAGAACGGCCTTCTCGACCAGACGGGTCACGACCCAGTTCTTGGTCTTCGAGATCGGACGGCTCTCCGTGATCTCGATGGTGTCGCCCAGCTTGTACTCGCCCTTTTCGTCATGGGCGTGGTACTTGCTCGTCTTGGCCACGATCTTGCCGTAGAGCTCGTGCTTCACACGGCGCTCGACCAGCACGGTCACGGTCTTGGCACGCTTGTCGCTGACCACCTTGCCGATCAAGGTGCGCTTGAGGGATTTTTTAGGTTCCGTCATGTTCACTCCTTACTTGGCGGCGGGGGTTTCTTGCTGCTTCTGAGCAAGAATGGTCTTTGCGCGAGCGATGTCGCGACGCGTCACGCGCAGCGTCGAGGTGTTCGACAGCTGTTGCGTGGCCTTCTGCATGCGCAGACCGAAATGGGCCTTCTGCAGTTCCTTGACTTCGGTTTGCAGCGCCGCGACGTCCTTCGTGCGCAGGGTTGCAGCCTTGGTCACCTTGGCCGGAGCCGCGGTTTCTTTTTTCTTACGGGTTGCCATCAGTGTTCTCCTCTCAGGCGCCGAGCTGGCGAGCGACGAACGTCGTACGCAGCGGAAGCTTGGCGGCCGCCAGGCGGAACGCTTCGCGAGCGAGTTCTTCGGGCACGCCGACGATCTCGAACACGATCTTGCCGGGCTGGATTTCGGCGACGTAGTACTCGGGGTTGCCCTTACCGTTACCCATCCGCACTTCAGCGGGCTTGGTAGAGATCGGCTTGTCCGGGAACACGCGGATCCAGATACGGCCACCGCGCTTCACGTGACGCGAAATCGCGCGGCGAGCGGCTTCGATCTGGCGTGCCGTGAGGCGGCCGCGATCGGTGCATTTGAGACCGAAGTCACCGAACGCAACCGAGTTACCCGTGGTTGCGATGCCGGTGTTGCGGCCCTTTTGTTCCTTGCGGAACTTTCTGCGTGCAGGTTGCAGCATGTTTTGTTACTCCGTAGTTCTAAGACCGATCACTCGGTCTTGGCACCGTCAGCTGCTGCAGCTGGCGCGGCTTTGCGGACGCGCTTAACGGCGGGTTTCGAGTCACCGGCACCGCCGGTTGCTTCTGCAGGCTTGTCGCTGCCATCGGCCGGGGCGGTGTTGCCACCGATCGGGCCGCGAGCACCGGCGCGCGGGCCGGGACCACGCCGGTCCGAACCCGGACGGTCGCCACCCGGGCGGCCATCGCGGCGCGGTCCGCGCGGACGACGTTCTTCTTCAGGACGCGGCGTTTCGACGGCCGGCAGGTCGTTGCGACCCAGCGTGTCGCCCTTGTAGACCCAGACCTTGACGCCGATGACGCCGTAGGTTGTCTTGGCTTCCGAGGTGCCGTAGTCGATGTCGGCGCGCAGGGTGTGAAGCGGCACGCGGCCTTCGCGGTACCACTCGGTACGTGCGATTTCGATGCCGTTCAGGCGGCCAGCCGACATGATCTTGATGCCCAGGGCACCCAGACGCATGGCGTTTTGCATGGCGCGCTTCATGGCGCGGCGGAACATGATCCGCTTTTCGAGCTGCTGCGTGATGCTGTCGGCGATCAGCTGCGCATCGATTTCGGGCTTGCGCACTTCTTCGATGTTGACTGCCACCGGCACGCCGAGCTGCTTGCCCAGTTCGCGCTTGAGGTTCTCGATGTCTTCGCCCTTCTTGCCGATCACGACGCCCGGACGTGCCGAGTAGATCGTGATGCGTGCGTTCTTGGCGGGACGCTCGATCATGACGCGCGAGACCGAAGCGTTCTTCAGCTTCTTCTTCAGGTATTCGCGAACCTTGATGTCTTCGGCCAGCATGCCCGCGAAATCGCGGTCGCTTGCGTACCAACGGCTGGACCAGTTACGGGTGACCGCAAGGCGGAACCCGGTTGGGTGGATTTTCTGTCCCATATTTCTTCCAGGCCTTCTTAGTTGCCGACCGTCACGTACACATGGCACGTGGGCTTGCTGATGCGATTGCCGCGACCCTTGGCCCGAGCGGTGAAACGCTTGAGCGTTGCACCTTGCTCGACGTAGATGGTCTTGACCTTCAGCTCGTCGATGTCGGCACCGTCGTTGTGCTCGGCGTTGGCGATGGCCGACTCGAGCACCTTCTTGATGATCACAGCGGCTTTTTTCTGCGTGAACTGCAGAACGTTGAGCGCTTGATCGACCTTCTTGCCGCGGATGAGGTCCGCGACCAGACGGCCCTTGTCGACCGACAGGCGGACACCGCGGAGGACTGCACGTGTTTCAGACATGGTCGTTCCTTACTTCTTCTGGACTTTTTTGTCCGCGGGGTGCCCCTTGAACGTGCGCGTGAGCGCAAATTCGCCGAGCTTGTGGCCGACCATCTGGTCGGTGATGTACACGGGCACGTGTTGCTTGCCGTTGTGCACAGCGATGGTCAGACCGATGAACTCGGGCAGAACCATCGAGCGGCGCGACCAAGTCTTGATCGGCTTCTTGTCCTTGGTCGTCACGGCCTTGTCGGCCTTGGCCACGAGGTGGTGGTCGACGAAAGGACCCTTTTTGAGAGAGCGAGTCATTGGCTATCCCTTACTTCTTGCGACGCGACACGATGAAGACCTGCGTGCGCTTGTTGTTACGGGTGCGATAGCCCTTGGTCAGATTGCCCCATGGGTCGACAGGATGGCGGCCTTCGCCAGTCTTGCCTTCGCCGCCACCGTGCGGGTGGTCGACCGGGTTCATCACCACGCCGCGAACGGTCGGGCGGATACCCATGTGACGCTTCGCACCGGCCTTGCCGAGTTGGCGCAGGCTGTGCTCTTCGTTGGCCACTTCGCCGATGGTTGCACGGCATTCGATGTGGATGCGGCGCACCTCACCCGAACGCATGCGGACCTGGGCGTAGACGCCTTCGCGAGCCAGCAGCGTGGCCGACGTACCGGCCGAACGCGCGATCTGCGCGCCCTTGCCGGGCTGCAGTTCGATGCAGTGGATCGTCGAGCCGACCGGGATGTTGCGGATCGGCAGGGTGTTGCCGGCGCGGATCGGGGCTTCGGCGCCCGACAGCAGCGTTGCACCAGCTTCCAGACCGCGCGGGGCGATGATGTAGCGGCGCTCGCCGTCGGCATAGCAGACCAGAGCGATGTGGGCGGTGCGGTTCGGGTCGTACTCGATGCGTTCGACCTTGGCCGGGATGCCGTCCTTGTTGCGCACGAAGTCGACAACGCGGTAGTGGTGCTTGGCACCGCCGCCACGATGACGGATCGTGATGTGGCCGTTGTTGTTGCGGCCGGCCTTCTGGAACTGGGGTTCCAGCAGGGGAGCGTGAGGAGCACCCTTGAACAGGTGGTCACGCGAGATCTTCACCGCGCCGCGTTGGCCCGGCGAAGTGGGTTTCATCTTGATGACGGCCATGATTAAGCGCCTTCCCCGACGAGGTTGAGCTCTTGACCGGGCTTCAGGGTCACATAGGCCTTGCGAACGTTGTCGCGGCGGCCGATGGACTTGCCAAAGCGCTTGGTCTTGCCCTTGGTGTTGAGCACCGACACGCCCTGGACTTCGACCTTGAACATCAGTTCGACAGCGGCCTTGATCTCGGGCTTGGTGGCGTCTTGCAGCACCTTGAAAGTGACAGCGTTCGACTTCTCACCGACCATCGTTGCCTTTTCGGACACGATCGGCGCGACCAGCACCGCCATCAGGCGGCCTTCTTCGAACGTACGTTCAGCGGCGGTAGGGTTCACGCGGCTCATGCGAACATCTCCTTGAGCTTGTCGACGGCACCCTTGGTGACCAGCACCTTCTTGTAGTGAACCAGCGACACCGGATCGGCGTAGCGGGGTTCGACCACGAGAACGTTCACCAGATTGCGCGAGGCAAGGTACAGGTTTTCGTCGACTTCTTCGGCGATCACGAGCACGGACTCGAGATTCATCGCCTTGAAACGGGCTGCCAGCGGCTTCGTCTTGGGCGAATCCACGGTCAGCGAATCCACCACGGCCAGACGGCCTTCGCGAGCGAGCTGCGAGAAGATGGCGGCCATGCCGGCGCGGTACATCTTCTTGTTGATCTTCTGCGAGAAGTTTTCGTCAGGCATGTTCGGGAAAATGCGGCCGCCTCCGCGCCACAGGGGCGAGGACGTCATACCGGCACGGGCGCGGCCCGTTCCCTTTTGCTTGAAAGGCTTCTTGGTCGAGTGCTTGACCTGTTCGCGGTCCTTCTGGGCGCGCGTGCCTTGGCGGGCGTTGGCCTGGAATGCAACGACGATCTGGTGGACCAGGTCTTCGTTGTAGTCACGGCCGAACACGGTCTCGGGGGCGTCGTACTTCGACGCGGCCTGGCCTTGCTCGTTCAGGAGTTCGAGTTGCATTACTTCGCTCCTTCAGCCGCTTGCGGCTTGGCCTTGATGGCGGGACGCACGGTGACGAAGCCACCCTTCGAACCCGGGATCGCGCCCTTGATGAGCAGCAGCTGACGTGCTTCGTCGATGCGGAACACGTCGAGGTTTTGCGTCGTGCGGGTGACGTCGCCGAGGTGGCCCGTCATGCGCTTGCCGGGGAACACGCGACCGGGGTCTTGTGCCATGCCGATCGAGCCGGGCACGTTGTGCGAACGGCTGTTACCGTGCGACGCGCGCTGCGAGCTCATGTTGTGGCGCTTGATCGTGCCAGCGAAGCCCTTGCCGATGGAAGTGCCTTGCACGTCCACCTTCTGGCCCACGGAAAACACGCTGCCGGCCGCGATCACGCCGCCAGCCTTGTGCTGACCTGCGGTATCTGCGGTAACGCGGAATTCCTGGATGATTTCACCAGCTTCGACACCCGCCTTGGCGAGGTGGCCGGCTTCAGGCTTGGTCACGCGCGATGCTTTGCGCGAACCGAACGTCACCTGCAGGGCGACGTAGCCATCGGTCTCTTCAGACTTGATCTGGGTCACACGGTTGTTGGACACATCCACCACCGTGACAGGAACTGCGTCCCCGTCATCGGTGAAGAGACGCATCATCCCCACCTTGCGGCCCAGCAACCCGAGGGAGTTGCTCAGACTCATTTGTTTTCTCCAAAAATGGAAGACTTCCTTCGCCGCTGCCACTTCAATTGGCGACAGCGTTTGGCCGATTCCCCAAGGTTCCCGGCCTGCGAAAGAAGGTTGATAAATCTCTGCCCGAACTACACCCGCATGGACGCACCAAGGGCAGAGCCAGCGATTATAGACCGCGGTGCGAGTACATTGCAAGGCGGCTGTTGCGCCTGCTTGAGGGCCTATTTAGGCTCTTTTGGCTCTTTGGCGGGCAAGGAGATGATCTTTTCGCCCTCGGCGGACGATTTCACCTCGCCGGCACCCTTCATGGCCGGCGCCGCCGATCCGGTCTGCACAGGGATCGCGACGATGCTCATGGCGCCGTTCTGCGTAACAAAGACGTTCAGGTAGGCGAGGCCCTCGCGGTCGCTCGTCACCGTGGCGGTGGCGGTCGTACGCTGGCCGGCCGGGAGGTCCAGGCTGCTGCTCGTCGTCAGGGTCAGCCCTGCATCGGCCGTCAGGCGTGCGGTGGCACCGGCCGGATCGCTCACGCCGTCGAACTGCAGAACGACAGAAACCGGCCGGCCGACCTGAGCCGCGCGGTCGATCCTGTACTGGATCACGACACCGGAATCATTGGGCTTGCGCGCCGCGACCGTCATGGGCGCATGGCGCGAAGAAGCGGCGTGCTTGGCCGCTCGGGGCGCGGGCACGCCGTCCGCAAAAACCGGCGCCGACGTGGCAGCGAGCGTCAGCCATGCCGCAACGGCAATCATCGAGCTGGAACGGGGATTCATGGCGGGCTTCCTCACTGCTATTGAATGGTTACGTTGAAGCACGTGCTTGCGGCGGAATTGTTGAGATCGTTGACAACCAGGACATAGTCGCCGGCCGACAGGTTGACCGAGCTGGTGTTGCGGCTCACCACACCACCTTTGTAGATCGCGAAATTGGCGCTGGCACCCACCGGCGGGGAGACCACGAACTGGTAACTGCGGCTGGCTGGAGCCGTAAACCTCAAGTACGCAAAACTGCCGAGCTTGTTCCCATCGCGCTGCGGATCTGCGGCATTCGTCACGCAAGCCTGGGTAATCGAACCGCCGATCGCCGCCGGCTTGTACATCGGCAGCACGATCGGCAAGCCGCCATCATTGCCTTCCGATGAGCCATAGGCATCGCTGCCGGCCACAATGTTCTGCCCCGCCAGCAGCGCGGCCAACGCCTGCGCACTGCCCGGCGCCGTCGCATTGAATGCCGCCGTGAACGGATGGATCGACGTGACCGGCGCACCACTGCGGAACTGGAACCCCGTCATCGTGTCGTGGATCGGCTTGAACCCGACCTGCTGGTTGAGATTCCAGAAGATCGACTGGATCGAGGATTCGCGGAACCAGCCTCGGTTGGTCGCCGGCCCCTGCGTGAGATCGAGACTGCCTCCCTGGGCCTGGCCAGGGCCACCCGAATCGACATAGTTACTGCGTCCCAGCGCAATGCCCGACCAGCCGTTGCCCCATCCTTCGGAGAAGGCAAGCCGGCGATCGATGAGTTCGCTCGTGGAATGCGCGCCGCCCGTCGAATCGTCCCGACTGAAGGAGGCCTGGTAGTAGTGGCCCCACTCGTGCGCGATCACCGGCGCATCGAATTCGTCGGTGTCCACATCCTCTTTGCCGAGCACATAGATCTCTGCACCCGAACTCCTGCCGATGAAGAACGTGGTGCCGATCTGCCCCAGCGCGATGCTTCCGCTGGCGTTGGTGTTGTTGACGCTCCAGAACACCTTCAGCGACGGAAACGTCGTCGCCGGCGCCACCGACAGCACCTTCTGCATCGCGGCATAGATCGTGTCCATCACGGCGAACGGCCCGGACACGCGCTGGCTGGTGTAGCTCGATCCACCCCAGCCGCTGCCGGCACGCAGGTCGCGGGTGAGTGCCGCGCCTCCGGTGGAGAACGCCGAAGACTGCATGGAATAGATCGCGTTCGACTGGGTGTTGTCGCGCACGGTGACATCCCAGCTCGGCGCCGAACCGGTGCGGGTCAATTGGGCCCGCACCCGGACGATGACGGCCGTATTCGCCGGAACGTTCACGGCATAGGCGCCGCCGTCGTCTGTGGAGGTCGTGGCCAATTGGCTGCCGCTGGTGGCTTCGAGCACTTCGACAAAAGCGCCACGCACCGGCTTGACCGAGGTGTCGGCGTACACGAGTCGCCCGCCGGGATTGGGCACGGACTCGTAGGTGGCCGTACCGCTCAGGGCGACCGGCGTCGTTGGCACAGGAAGTACAGGCAGAAAGGGAAGACCGCCGCCACCTCCTCCACCGCCGCCGCAGGCGGTCAACAACACCGCCGCGATGCACGCCATCAAACCGGACGCAAAAGAGATGCCTTGTCTCATAGCTGTGCTGCCCTCGTTTCAACTGCATGGCGCCCCGCCCCATGGGGACCGCAGACCGGCGAGGATGCCACATTCGTGAGACAAAAAACAAAGCCCGCCTGCATTTCTGCAGGCGGGCTTCGTCAGTAACCGCGGCGCGAAGCCGAATGGATTACTGCAGCTTGATCTCGACGTCCACGCCGGCCGGCAGGTCGAGCTTCATCAGCGCGTCCACGGTCTTGTCGGTCGGGTCGACGATGTCCATCAGGCGCTGGTGCGTGCGGATTTCCAGCTGGTCGCGCGAGGTCTTGTTGACGTGCGGCGAACGCAGGATGTCGAAGCGCTTCATGCGGGTCGGCAGGGGCACGGGGCCCTTGACGATCGCGCCGGTGCGCTTGGCGGTGTCCACGATTTCAGCGGCCGACTGGTCGATCAGCTTGTAGTCGAATGCCTTCAGGCGGATGCGGATTTTTTGCTTGGTAGCCATGGTGTTTCCTTTACGTCCGGCTTAGATGTCGAGGATCTTTGCCACGACGCCCGAACCCACGGTACGGCCGCCTTCACGGATGGCGAAGCGCAGGCCTTCTTCCATCGCGATCGGGTTGATCAGCTTCACGGTGATGCTGACGTTGTCGCCGGGCATGACCATTTCCTTGTCCGCGGGCAGCTCGATCGCGCCGGTCACGTCCGTC
>NZ_LMDW01000004.1 GCF_001425205.1 Variovorax sp. Root411 | reverse complement strand
CGAACAACGTGACGGACGATTGGGCAGAGGCCAGCCCGCAGACGGCCAGGGCAGCGAATGCCGTGAGGGTTTTCTTCATTCAGGGTTCTCCAGTTTCAGGTCTGATGCGGCCGTTCGGTATCGACCGGCTGTACGCATGGTTTCGTCCAAATCGGGAGGAATTTGGTGGATCGGTTCTCTGCCGCATCGAGTGTTGTGCGCGCACATCACACCGTGCGCGCATCGCGCTGCAGGCCGATCCGGAGGTCCTTCAAATTTCTCCCAATTCGCCTGAAAAGATCCACGCATGACGAAGCTGGAGACTCACAGGTGAAGCGTTCACGAATCCTGATGGCGGCGATGTGCGGTGCATTGGCCATCGCATGCGCCAGCACGAGCATCGCGATGGTTCACTCCACCTCGGTGCTCGCGGCGGGCATGTTCGTCGACCACAAGGCGCGCGCGCAGACACAAACGCAGGCGAGCGCGCAGCCCTGGTGGGCCGGCTTCGGAGACGCCGCAATGAACCGGCTCATGGCCGCATCGCAGGGCCCGGCCGAATCCGGCGTGGCCGCGGCCTACATCGCACTCAAGGTGAAGACGCTCGAGTTGCTCTATCTGGAGAACACGCACGCCGCGGTCGAGCGGCAGTCTGCGCTCATCCAGGGCAGCACGCTGCCGCACGACGACTTTGCGAAGCAGCTCGCAGCACGGCAGGCCAGCGCAGAGACCACCATCGGCAAGCTGAAGGCGCAGCGCGCCAACTACATCACGTACCTGGCCGCGCAATGCCACATGTCGGAAGCCTCAATGAATGAAATGCTCGCCGACGCGCTGCAAGACAAGGCGCTGCCCCGCTTCGCGGCCGAGGTGCCACGCGAACTTCCGATGTCCGTGCTGGCCAACAGGAACGACATCAACCTGGCCGCTGCTCTTTACGGTGCGGACCCGGCCGCGATGCCCGCCGGCGTCATCGACGCAACGGATGAAGCGCAGGACATCGAAGTGCCCGGCGAGCCTCCCTACGCGCACGCGGTCGTGCAGGCACGCGAGCAGGTCGCCGGGGCGCTGCACCGCCTGCAGATGCAGAGCGACATCGCGAACACCGCGTACGCGCGCGTCATGAACGCAAGGGCCGGCTTCGAGGCATCGAAGCAGCATCGCGACCGCGGCGACATCTCCGAAGTGCAGCTGATGGAGGACTTCCAGGGCCTGTTGCTCGACCTGCACGTGCTGGCCGCGGCCAATGGCGAGTTGGCGCTCGCATGGGTCGTCCTCATGGGAAGCATCGGAAACGGCGCATCGATCGATGCGGTTGCGGGTGCGCGATCGGCGCAGGCCGAGCAATTGCCGTTTCTGCACAAAGTCTCCCGAAAGTTGCGCAATCCTTGAAGTTCGAAGGAGCCTTACATGACCACTGCCTTGCATAAAGTCCCCGCCCGCCCCGTGCTCACGCTGGCCGGCCACGGACACCCGAAGCCGGACACTTCCGCGCTTGCGCGGCGCGCATGCCCTGCGGACGGCGAGCCGGCGAGCAGCACGGCAACCACGCTGGGCATGCAGCAGCTCACCAGCGCATTCCAGCCCGCATTCGGGCGGCTGCATGTGCTGCGGGACCTCGTCATTCCCATGTACGAAGGCAGCGCCGTGCCCACGGCCCGCTTCGACGTGGCACTGGTGTGCGAGGCCGGCGTGTACCTGTTCGAGGTGAAGGGCTGGCGCAACGCGGTGGTGTACCGCAAGACCTCGGCCCAGGCGCTGCCGCGCTGGTTCCTGCGCCAGCACGGGCATCCGCTGGCACGCGAAGTGAAAGACCCGGCCTGGCAGTGCGGCCGCAAGACCACGCACCTGCGCAGCCTGATGCCGCCCGACCTGCGCGTGCAGTACTTCGTGCTGCTGCCGTTCGAGGGCGTCGAGCTCGAAGGCGTGATGCCGTCCGTCGTCATCACGCCGCAGGACCTGCCCTACATCGCGCGCGTGGCGCGCAACAACGGGCGCACCGAGCAAGGCTACCCGCTGCTCGACGACGACGCCATCGGCCGCACGCTGCGGCTGCTGACCGACCTGCAGGGCGACCTGACGGTCGACGACCACATGAGGAACTGCCGCGACAGGAGCACGCAGGCCCCGGTCAGGGCGGCGCATCCGGGCGTCCTGAAACTTCAGTGACGCGATGAGCCGCATCCTGCTGGTGGAGGAAGGGCGCGAGGCCGCGTCGGTGCTGCTGGACGAGATGCATCGCGCCGGGCACGAGGTCGACCACATCGACGACGGCGCGGTCGCGCTGCATCGCATCCTGACCTCGCCGCCGGCGCTCACCCTGCTCGACGTCGAACTGCCGCACGTCAGCGGCCTGCAGATTCTGGAGAAGATCCGCGCGCGCAGCGACCATCCGATCATCATGCTGACGGCGCGCAGCGACGAAGCCGACCGGCTGCGCGGCTTCGAACTGGGCGCGGACGACTACGTGTGCAAGCCCTTTTCTCCGAAGGAAGTCGTGGTGCGCATCCACGTGGTGCTGCGGCGCTATGCGCAGCGCCGCAGCGTCGTGCACCCTTCAGTGCCGATCACCTTCGGGGCGGTGCGCGGCTGCGCGATTCTCGACGGGCACTACCTGCCGCTGACGCGCCGCGAGTCGCTGCTGCTGCGCGCGCTTTCGCAGGAGCCCGGGCGGGTGCTGACGCGGTCGAAGCTGCTGGAAGCCGCCTTCCCGGAGGCGCTCGACGTCAACGAACGCGTGGTCGACACCCACATCAAGAACCTCAGGAAGAAGCTGGCCACCGTCTCGACCGCGCACGACTGGATCCGCTCGGTCTATGGCGTCGGCTTTGCATGGGAATCGCAGGCCAGGCAAGGCGCCTGACCCGACGCCGGCTTCCAAGAAATCTTCTCTCATGAAACTACGCTGGCGCGGTTTTCCGCTGCCGCCGATGGTGTTGCTGTCGCTGCTCCTGCTGCGCCCGCAGGCGGCCTCGGCACAGGACACATGGACCGAGGCGCCGATGACGCTGCGCCGCACGCCGCAGCTCGCGGAGACCATCGCACCGGCCGAGCGCGGCATGCGCCCGAGCCTGGTCGACGGCGACAGGCTCAGTGAGCGCCCGGACCTCGAAGTGGTGGTCGAAGGCAATGCCTCGCTGCGGCGCGGCGACACGCGCATCACCGCCGACCGGCTCGAATACCAGCCGCCGGGCGACCTGGCCACGGCCAGCGGCAACGTGCACCTGAACCAGGCCGGCAACGTGTACGAGGGCCCCGAGCTGCACCTGAAGGTCGAGAGCTTCGAGGGCTTCTTCGACCACGTGCGCTACACGCTGCTGGCCAATGGCGCGCACGGCGAGGCCGAGCGCATCGACTTCGTCGACCCCAAGGTGTCGGTGGCCCGGCATGCCACCTACACCACCTGCCTGCGCGAGAACTACACGGGCTGGATGCCCGCGTGGATGCTCACCGCCGTCACGCTGACCACCGACAGCGAAACCAACCTCGCGACGGCGACCGATGCGCAGATCAGCTTCCTGGGCGTGACCACGCCCTCGCTGCCGTCGGTGAGCTTCCCGCTCAACAACGCGCGCCAGAGCGGCCTGCTGCCGCCGGTGATCGGCTACGACACCACCAACGGCTTCGAGTACCTGCAGCCCTGGTACTGGAACATCGCGGCGAACCGCGACCTCACGCTGTACCCCGAGATCATGACCAGCCGGGGCGTGAACCTCGGCACCGAGTTCCGCTACCTGGAAAAGACCTACAGCGGTCAGATCCGCGTGGACGAGATGCCGAGCGACAGCCTGCGCGGCATCAACCGCTGGGGCCTGTGGGCCAAGCACAACCAGCAGTTCGACCCCAAGCCCTTCGGGCTCGACTCGCTGAGCACCTCGTTCAACATCAACCGCGTGAGCGACGACGACTACTGGCGCGACTTCTCCCACACGCCCACGCTGACCTCGCGCACGCTCACGAACGAGGCCGACCTCAACTGGAGCAAGGGCGACTGGAGCGGCCAGGCGCGCACCCTCTCCTACCAGACGCTGCAGTACGCGGCCTCGCCGATCACGCCCTCGTACAACCGCGTTCCGCAGATCACGGCCAACTACAACAAGTACGACTGGCACGGCCTCGACGTGTCGGGCACGCTGGACTACACGCGCTTCGAGGTCGATTCGGCCTACTCGCCCACGCTCAACGGCATCAAGCAGCCCAACGGAGAGCGCGTGGTCGGCAACCTGCAGATCAGCCGCCCGTGGGTCACGCCGGGCGGCTACATCATTCCGAAGCTGCTGCTGCACACGGCCGCCTACCAGCTCGATTCGCCACTGGCCAGCGGCGCGACCTCCATCAGCAGCGTAGTGCCGACCGTGAGCCTGGACAGCGGCCTGGTGTTCGAGCGCGATGCCAGCCTGTTCGGCCGCGCCTGGCGGCAGACGCTGGAGCCGCGCGCCTTCTATGTGCACACACCCTACCGCGACCAGAGCCAGCTGCCGGTGTACGACACCGCCACCAACGACATCAGCTTTGCCACGCTCTACACCGAGAACGCGTTCTCGGGCAACGACCGCATCTCCGACACGAACACGCTGACCACGGGCGTGAGCACGCGCCTGATCGACCCGGCCACTGGCGCCGAGTCGGCACGCTTCGGCATCGCGCAGCGCTTTCGCTTCAGCGACCAGAACGTCACGCTGCCGAGCGGCACCGCCGTGACCGACCGAACGGGCGACTTCATCGTCGGCGGGCTGGTGCACTGGAGCCCGAAGTGGAGCATCGACGGCGTCGCGCAATACAACATGGACACCGGCAAGAGCTCGCGCGACGCGCTCACCCTGCGCTATACGCCCGCGCCGTATCACACGCT
This sequence comes from Variovorax sp. Root411, assembly GCF_001425205.1. Lineage (GTDB taxonomy): Bacteria > Pseudomonadota > Gammaproteobacteria > Burkholderiales > Burkholderiaceae_C > Variovorax. The sequence continues at coordinate 150,644 of NZ_LMDW01000004.1, read as the reverse complement.
GACCGCGGCCTACCGCTACCAGGCGGACAGCAGCTCGACCGCGGACGACGGCACGAAGACGATCGACTTGAACTGGCAATGGCCGCTGAGCGAGCTGACGCGGGGGCTCTTCGGCGAAAGAAAACCCGGCGACCCGGGACGCTGGTATGCGGTGGGACGGCTGAGCTACAGCCTGCACGACCGCGCGATGTCGGACAGCCTGATCGGCGCGGAATACAACGCCTGCTGCTGGGTCGGGCGCATCGTGCTCGAGCGGCTGGTGTCGGGCCGCACGACGCCGGACACGCGGCTGATGTTCCAGATCCAGTTCAACGGCTTCGGCAACGTCGGCTCGAACCCGACGAGCACGCTGCTGCAGAACATCCAGGGCTACCAGCCGCTGAATACGCAGACGCAGGAACCCAGCCGGTTCACCAACTACGACTGAGGTCTCTTGTGCTCTTGTGCTCTTGTTCAGGGCGCGTGCACAGGCCGCCGGGTACTCCCCTCCGCGAATGTCCCCCGCTTCGCTCCTCCTTTATTTCGCTGCGGGGAGCACCCTCTGAACGATCACGCCGATGCGGGGGCCTTTTTCGCGAAATAAAGGAGGAGCGAAGCGGGGGACATTCGCGAAAAAGGTCACCGCGTCGGCGTGAGCGCGCCCCGAAAGTCCCCGCACAGCCTCAATCAAGGCAGCAGTTCGAACTTCAGGTCGGCCAGCGGCATGACCTTCTCTTCGCGCACCATCTTGTATTCGGTGTTCGGGCCCAGCCACTTGGCCCAGATGCGGTCGAGCTCGCCCGACTTCTCCAGCGCATAGAGCGCGCCGTTCACCTTGGCCAGCAGCGCGGGCTCGTCCTTCTTCATGCCGATGCCGATGGGCTGCAGCACCATGGGTTCCTTGATCATCTTCAGCGCCACGCCTTCGGTCTTCGACTGATTGACCAGCTTGGTGATGGTCATGGTGTTGGCGACCATACCGATCGACTTGTTCTGCTGCACCGCCATGAAGGCCGAGCCCGTGTCCTGGAAAGTGACCGGCTCCGAGCCGTTCATCTTGATCGACAGCTCGGAGGTCGAGCCCTTGGTGGAGCTCAGGCGCTTGCCCTTGAAGTCGGCCTTGGCCGTGCCGGGGTCGGAGGCCTTCACGGCCAGCATCTCCTTGGCCACGTAGTACGGGTCGCTGAACTGGATCTGCTCGCCGCGGCTCTTGGTGTAGGCCAGGTTGGCGATGGTCACGTCGACGCGGCCGAGCTTCACCTCGGGCACGCGCGCTTCCACCGACAGCGGCGTGACCTTGGCGGTGAGGCCGAGTTCCTTGGCCACGGCATGGCACAGGTCGACGTCGTGGCCCACCATCTCGCGCGTCTTCGGGTCGGGTGCGGCGAACGGGGGTACGTCGGCGAAGGTGCCGCACTTGAGTTCCTTGCGCTGGGCAATGTCGCTCCACTGGTCGGCATGCGCCAGCAGGGACGACGCAGCAAGGCAGGCGCCGATGGCGGCGAGGCGGAAGACGGTCTTGTTCGACATGGTGGACTCCTGGGAGATTGCGAAGGGAAACGCGGGTGGGAATTCAGTGCGCGCGCAGGTCCGACAGGAAGCGCTGCGCGCGCGGATGCTGCGGACTGCCGAAGAAGGTGGCGGGGTCGGCCGTTTCGAGGATGCGCCCCGCGTCCATGAACCAGACGCGGTCGGCCACCTCGCGGGCGAAGTTCATCTCGTGCGTGACGCACATCATCGTCATGCCGTCGTGCGCCAGCCCGCGCATCACCGACAGCACCTCGCCGACCATCTCGGGGTCGAGCGCACTGGTGGGCTCGTCGAACAGCATGGCCGGCGGCTCCATCGCCAGCGCGCGGGCGATCGCCACGCGCTGCTGCTGGCCACCCGACAGCTGCGCCGGGTACGCGCCCGCCTTGTTCGACAGGCCGACGCGTTCGAGCAGCTGCCCGGCCTTGGCCTTCGCGTCGGCGCGCTTCACGCCAAGTACGCGCATCGGCGACAGCATGATGTTCTCCAGCACCGACAGGTGCGGAAACAGGTTGAAGCTCTGGAACACGAAGCCGATGCGGCTGCGCAGCTTGTTGAGCGCCTTGCCGCTCATGGGCGCGTGGATGTCATGGCCGTCGAACAGCAGCTTCCCCGACTTCACTTCCTCCAGCCGGTTCACGGTGCGGATCAGCGTCGACTTGCCGGAGCCCGAGGGTCCGCAGACCACCACGACCTCGCCCTTCTTCACCTCGGCGTTGATGTCGGCCAGCGCCTGGTAGTCGCCGTACCACTTGTTGATGTTCGAAAACAGGATCATGGTGTCGTCCTTGGCGGGCTGTTGTGCCTGCCCTGCGGGGTGTGGAACGGTCGTCATGGCTGCGTCACCACTGGGGTCGGGAGCGGCGCGCCGTCTTCGGCGGACTTCACCGCCGCGGCGCCGAGCCGCTTGTACGCGATGCGCCGCTCCAGCCATTGCGCCAGCTGCGTGAGGCTGAAGCACACCACGTAGTAGGTCATCGCCAGGATGAAGAACACCTGGAACGGCTTGGTCAGCAGCTGGTTGTTGATCTGGTTGGCCGCGAAGGTGAGTTCCTGCACGTTGATCACGTAGCCCAGCGTGGTCTCCTTGATGGTGGAGATGAACTGGCTCAGCATGCTCGGCAGCATGTTGTAGAGCGCCTGCGGCAGGATCACGAACCACATGGTGCTCAGGTGGCTGTGGCCGAGCGCGCGCGCCGCCTCGCCCTGGCCCTTGGGCAGCGACTGGATGCCGGCGCGCACCACCTCAGAGAGGTAGGCGCCTTCGTAGATCACCAGCGTGCACAGCATGGTGGTGAAGCCCGACACGTCCCGCCCGATAAGGATCGGCACGAGAAAGTAGACCCACAGGATCACCATCAGCAGCGGCACGCCGCGCACGACATACACGAGCACGGCAGCGGGCCAGTTCAGCAACCGCCAGGGCGACAGCCGCGCCAGCGCGAGCAGCACCGACAGCGGAAAGGCCAGCACGATGCCCAGCACCGAGAGGATCAGGGTGGCGACGATGCCGCCGAGCGGGCCGCTCGGGTACTGGCCGACCAGCAGCAGCAGCCAGTTGTCGCGAAGGATTTCGTAGACGCTGTACATCGGGTGCCTCGCTTACCTTGCGCCGGCGATGCGGTAGCGCCGCGCCAGCCATCCGCCCACCGCCATGATGAGCAGCGAGCACAGCAGGTACAGCACCGTCGCCACGCTGTAGGCCTCGAAGGTGCGAAAGCTCTGGCTCTCGATTTCCTTCACCGCGTGCGTCAGTTCGGCCACGCCGATGGCCATGGCCAGGCTGCTGTTCTTGAAGAGCGACACGCTGTGGTTGACCAGCGCCGGCACCGCGTTGCGGATGGCCTGCGGCAGCATCACGTGGCGCATCGAGCCGATGTAGCCGTGGCCCAGTGCGCGCGCCGCCTCGGCCTGCCCGGCGGGAATTGCGCGAAGGCCGGAGCGCATGTCTTCGCTGAAGTAGGCCGCCTGGCACAGGCCGAGCGCGACGATCGACAGCAGCCGCTCGGCGTTGTGCACCGACAGCCAGCCCTGCAGCGCGTCGGGCAGCAGGCTGAAGATGCCGAAGTACCAGAACATGAGCTGCACCAGCGTAGGCACGTTGCGGTGGTAGGAGACATAGCCGGCCACCACGCGTTCGGCGATGCGGTTGGGCGTGAGCCGCACCATCAGCAGCACGATGGCCATGGTCATGGCGAGCAGCCACGAGCCCGCGGCGATCTTCAGCGTCTCCTGCAGGCCGTGCAGCAGCATGGCACCGAACTCCGGTTTCAGCAGGATCGCCAGCAGGTCGAAGTCTTTCATGCGCTCGGTTCCTTTGCGTGGCTTGCCGCGATTGCGCCGCTCAGGCCTGCGGCGCTTCCGGCCGCGTGGTCGACAGGCCGCCGGGCACCTGCAGCGTGGGCGTGATTTCCATGTGGCCCACGTTCACCGCGATGGGCGCCGCAATGGCGAAGGCGATGGCATTGGCGATGTCCTCGGCCTGCGGCAGCTCGAAGCCTTCGACGAAGCGCTTGTAGGTGTCCTCGGAGTCGCCGTGCACGTGCGCGAAGATGTCGGTGGCCACGCGCCCCGGACAGATCTCGGTGACCCGCACGCGCTTGCCGAAGCAGTCGATGCGCAGCTGGCGCGACAGCATGCTCACGGCCGCCTTGGTCGCGTGGTAGGTGCTGTTGCCGCCGAAGTTGTAGGCCGCGGCAATGGAGCTGATGTTGACCACGTGCCCGCGGTCGCGCGCCGCCATGCCGGGCACCACGAGCCGGCACAGGTGCAGCACGGCGCGCAGATTCACGTCCACCAGCAGGTCGATGCCTTCGGCGTCGGCCTTGAGGATGGAGCCGGGGCGGTCCACGCCGGCGTTGTTGACCAGCACGTCGAATTCGATTTCCCTGGTCAGTCGCGTGACCGCCTCGAGGTCGGCCACGTCGACGGCGTGCGGCACGCAGCCGGTGCGCGCGGCCAGGTCGGCCAGTTTGTCGGCGCTGCGCGCGAGCGCATGCACCTTCAGGCCTTCCTTGCTCAGGCGCTCGACCACGGCGGCGCCGATGCCCGACGAGGCTCCCGTCACCAGCGCGGTCTTGTAGTCGGAAAACGGCATGTTGTGTTCTTTCATTGAGACGGCAGACGTCTGCCTGGAATTCACTGTAGCCAGCGCCCGTGCGCGGCGCCAAGACGGAATGGCTGTGGAGAGATAAGCCGCCCTTATGTCGCCCGGCATCCGTGCATATGACCAAGGGTAAGCACCATGTTCGTGCCCTTGCGCGTCGTCAGATCGACTGCCTGGAAATGGGCACCACGCGCCCTGCCTGTTCGACCACGCCGCGCACGGCGCGCGCCAGTTCCACCGCGCCGGGGGTGTCGCCGTGCAGCAGGATCGAATGAACGCGCATCGGGATCTTCTTGCCGGTGTAGCTGGCGACGGTGCCGTCTTCGAGCAACTGGCGCACGCGCGCCAGCACCGCGTCGCGGTCGTGGATGACGGCGTCGGGCAACTTGCGCGGCACCAGCAGGCCGTCGTCGCCGCAGGCGCGGTCGGCCAGGAAGGTGGTGCGCACGCGCAGGCCGCAGCGTTCGGCGGCCCCTTCGATGGCGCGGCTGGCCGAGGTGCTGACGGTGAGCGTGGGGTCGAAGTCGGCCACGGCGCGCACCAGCGGCTCGGCCAGCGCGGCGTCGGCGGCGGCCATGTTGCCGAGCGCGCCGTGGAAGCTCATGTGCGTCATGCGGTGGCCGGCGGTGCGGGCCATGCCATCGAGCGCGCTGAGCTGGTAGAGCACGTAGGCCACCAGCTCCTTCGTCTCGATCTGCATCTGCCGGCGGCCGAAACCCATCAGGTCGGGAAAGCCGACGTGCGCGCCCACATCGACGCCACGCTGGAGCGCCATGCGAACGGTGCGGTCCATGATGACCGGGTCGCCCGCATGGAACCCGCAGGCCACGTTGGCGGAGGAGACGATGTCCAGCAAGGCTTCGTCCTCGCCCATGCGCCAGGGGCCGAAGCCTTCGCCAAGGTCTGCGTTCAGGTCGATGTCCATGGGGGTGTCCTTCACGTCTTTTCAGAGGGGGTGCAGGTCGACCAGCGGCGTGCCGTAGCCGACGGTGGCGGCATCGTCCACACGGATGTTTTCGACGACGCCGGGCTGCGGCGTTGTGACGGGCAGCAGCAGCGGGCCGATCTTCAGCAGGCCCACGGTTTGGCCGGCTTCCACGCGCTGGCCTGTGCGGACCAACGGTGCGGTGGTCAGCGGGTGGCTGTGCAGGAACACGCCGACCGAGGGGGCGTCGATCGGCAGGAGTTCGGGCTCCTCTGCTTCTTCCACCGGCAGTTCAACGATGCCGTCGCCCAGCCGGCCGAGGCGCAGCGTGCCCTCGGGCGTACGCAGTTCGAGCAGGCCGATGTCGGTGCCGGAGAGCCAGGCGGCCAGCTGCGGGGTGCGGAGTGCGGTGTCCTGCATGTCAGTTCTTTCCGGGGTGCGTGCACAGGCCGCCGGGTACTCCCCTCCGCGAATGTCCCCCGCTTCGCTCCTCCTTTATTTCGCTGCGGGGAGCACCCGACGCCCCGTGCACGACGACGGCGGGGTGCCTTGCGCAGCGAAATAAAGGAGGAGCGAAGCGGGGGACATTCGCGGAGCAAGGTACCCCGTCGGCGTGAGCGCGCCCTGAACAACGCGCCTCACACACAACGCGACGAATCGAAGAGCGGTTTTTCATCTACGCCCTCGCCGCAGCCACAGGCGCGCCACGATGCAGCGCCACCATGCGCGCCACCTTGTCGAGCCAGGCGCGCACTTCGTCGAGTGCGTCCAGCGCCTCGTCCCAGGTGGCTTCGACAAAACGAACACGGCTGCCGATGGGCGCTTGCCCGAGGCGCCACATGTCGGCCTCGATCACTGTGCCGAACTTGGGGTAGCCGCCTGACGGCTGGGCGTCGCGCATCTGGATGATCGGCTGCCCGTTGTGCGGCACCTGGATGACGCCGGGGACGATGCCGTGCGAGCGCAGTTCCATCGGCGCGATGGGGCGCAGCGGCTCGCCTTCCAGGCGGTAGCCGTAGCGGTCGCTCTGCGGGGTGATCTTCCATTCGCCGGCCCAGAAGGCGTCGCGCGAAGCGGGCTCGAAGGCCATGTACTCGGCCGCAGGCAACACGCGCACGGCCGCGACGCCGTCGCGCTGCAGCGGCAGTGCGAGCGCGGGCGGCACGAGGCCGAAGCCGGTGCGGCAAGTGCTGCCCGTGGCCGCTGCGCGCAGCACATGGCCCCGGCGCAGCGCGCGTCCCTCGTGCCCACCGAAGGCACCGCGCAGTTGCGTGCTGCGCGAGCCCAGTACCTCGGGCACGTCGATGCCGCCGGCCACGCACAGCACGGCGCGGCTGCCGCGCTGCGCGCCGCCTTGCGGCAGGCCCAGCGTGAGCACCTGGCCGGCGCGCGCCTGGTGCACCCACCATGGCAGCAGCGGCTGGTCGTCGAGCCGGGCCGCGCAATCGGCGCCCGTTAGTGCGAAGGCGCAGTTTTCGGCGAAACGGACCTTGAAGGGGAACACCGGCACCTCGACGGCGGCGGCGCCCAGTTCGTTGCCCAGCAACAGGTTGCCCGCGGCCAGCGCGAGGTTGTCCATGGCGCCGGAGGTGCCGACGCCCCAGCGCAGGCTGCCGGTGCGGCCCAGGTCCTGCACGGTGGCGAGCGCTGCGGATGAGAGGATTTCGATCATCGGACGATGCCCTCCACGCGGAAGCGGATCATGTCGCCCGGCTGCAGCATCGCGGGCGGGTCTTGTGCTGGATCGAAGAACACCATCGAGGTGCTGCCGATGGTGTTCCAGCCGCTGGGGCCGGCCGAGGCCGACACGCCGGTCTGCGCGCCGCCGATCGACACCGCGCCACCGGGGATGCTCAGCACCGGCACCTTGCGGCGCGGCGTCGCGATGCGCGAGTCCATGCCGCCCAGGTAGCAGTAGCCGGGGTGGCTGCCGAGTGCATACACCGGGTAGAGCGGCGCGCTGTGCAGCTCGACGATGGCGTCGATGCCCAGGCCCGTGTGCGCCATCACGTCGGCCATGTGCGGGCCGCCCTCGCCGCCGTAGACCACCGGGAGCTCGACCACGCGGCCTTCGCGCGGCACGGCGGTGGTGGCGTCCCAGGCGTCGCACAGGCGCGTGCGCAGCGCGTCGAGGTGGCGTGGCGCGCGCGTGAAGGTGAGCATCAGGTTGTTCATGCCGGGCACGGCCTCGCGCACTTCGGGCCAGGTCTCGGCCTCGTGGGCCAGCGCCCAGATGCGCTGCTGGGAAGGCAGGTTCATGTCGCCGGGCGCTTCGAACAGCAGCGCGGTGGTGCCCAGCAGGCTGGTGGACGGTGAGGTCGAGGATGTCTGTGCGCTCACGCCGCGCTCCTTTGCTGCAGCCAGCGTTCGAGGTGGTGGATGTCGACGCCACCCGCGGCAAAGCCTTCGTCGCGCAGCAGCGCGCGGTGCAGCGGCACGTTGGTGGCAATGCCCTCGATGCGCGTCTCGGCCAGCGCCAGGCGCATGCGGTCGAGCGCATCGGCGCGGGTCTCGCCGTGCACGATGAGCTTGGCGATCATCGAGTCGTAGTACGGCGGCACGCGGTAGCCGGCGCCCGCATGCGAATCGACGCGCACGCCGAAGCCGCCGGGCACCTGCCAGCCGGTGATGCGGCCCGGCGCTGGCGCGAAGGTGTCGGGGTTCTCGGCATTGATGCGGCACTCGACGGCGTGGCCCTGGCAGCGCACGTCGGCCTGCGCGAGCGACAGGCGTTCGCCGCGCGCCATGCGCAGCTGCTGCTGCACGATGTCGATGCCGGTGGTCATCTCGGTCACCGGGTGCTCGACCTGCAGGCGCGTGTTCATCTCGATGAAATAGAAGGCGCCCTTCTCGTAGAGAAACTCGAAAGTGCCCACGCCGCAGTAGCCGATCTGCCGGCACGCGGCCGCGCAGCGCTCGCCCACCTCGGCCATCAGCGCGTCGTCGATGCCGGGCGCGGGCGCCTCCTCGATCACCTTCTGGTGGCGGCGCTGCAGCGAGCAGTCGCGGCTGCCCAGCCACACGGCGTTGCCATGGCTGTCGGCCAGCACCTGGATCTCGACGTGCCGCGGATGCAGCAAGAACTTCTCGATGTAGACCTCGGGGTTGCCGAAGGCCTGGCGCGCTTCCTCGCGCGTAAGCGCCATGGCGTGCAGCAGCGCAGCCTCTTCGTGCACCACGCGCATGCCGCGCCCGCCGCCGCCGCCCGCGGCTTTCACGATCACCGGATAGCCGATGCCGCGCGCCAGGGCCAGCACGGTGGCCGGGTCGTCGGGCAGCGGCTCGTCGGGACCGGGCACGCAGGGCACGCCGGCCTTGCGCATCGCGCGCTTGGCCGAGACCTTGTCGCCCATCGTGCGGATGCAGGCGGCACTGGGCCCGACGAACACGAGGCCCGCTTCCTCGACGCGCGCGGCAAAGCCCGCGTTTTCCGAGAGAAAACCGTAGCCGGGGTGGATCGCCTGCGCGCCGCTCACCTCGGCCGCGAACAGGATGGCGGACTGGTTCAGGTAGCTAAGGCCCGGCGCTGCCGGCCCGATGCACAGCGCCTGGTCGGCTTGCGCGACATACATCGCATCGCGGTCGGCCTCGGAGTGCACGACCACCGTGCGCAGGCCGAGCCCCCGGCAGGCGCGCTGGATGCGCAGGGCGATCTCGCCGCGGTTGGCAATGAGCACGGTGTCGAACATCGCGCGTGCCTCCTCATGCGAAGCGGAACAGGGGCTGCCCCGCTTCCACTTCGTCGCCGGAGCGTGCGAGTACGTTCCGCACGATGCCATCGCGCTCGGCGCGGACCTCGTTGAACATCTTCATCGCCTCGATCACGCACAGCAGCTGGCCCGCTTCCACGGCCTGCCCCGGCTGCACGAAGGGCGGCTCGCCGGGCGCGGGCTGCAGGTGCACCACGCCGTGCAACGGCGCGAGGCACTCGGCACTGGCAGCGGGCGGTGCAGCTGCTTCTTCGATGGCTCGCGGCGGTGCCTTGACGAAGGGCCTTCGCGCGGCGGGCGCAGCCCCAAGCGCCGACAGCTTCACCAGCCGCAGCGTGCTGCCGTTCTCGCTGAACTCCAGTTCCGCCAGGTCCGATGCGGCCAAAGCGTCGATGAGCGTCTTGATCTGTTCCTGCTTCATGCCGGGGCTGTGGTGGCCGACGCGTTCCGCGAACGCGTGACGGCATGCATGAAAGGTAACGGGCCATGGGCACAAAGCCCAAGACGGAATGGCTGTGCCGGGATAAGGCCGGCTTATGACAGCGCGGCGAGCTCGGGTTCGGGCGTCGACGCAACCTTGCCGGCCAGGTCGACCACGAGTTCGAGCAGGATGTCCTTCACGGCCTGCGCGGGTTCCGACAGCGGCAGGTGGTCGGACTGGCACAGCGCCAGCGGCGCCTCGATGACCGGGTCGACGATGGGGAATTGCCAGGCCCCGCAGCTCGCCACCACCTCGCGCGCCATCGACGCGGGCAGGATGGTGGCGCCCAGCCCGTCGGCGATGGCGGCCGTGAGCGTGAAAGCCGATTCGATCTCGGCCACCACGCGCGGCACCATGCCCGCGCGCACGAAGGCCTCGTCCACCAGCTTGCGCACCACGTTGTACGGGCGCGGAAGAAAGAGCTCGATGTCGCGCAGGTCGGCCAGCTTCACCGGCTGCGAGGGCGCCGGCATCGCGGCCGGCCCGACCAGGAACAGCGGTTCCTTGAGCAGCGGCACGAAGGTGAGGCCATGGATGGCCTTGTCGCCATAGAGCACGGCCAGGTCCATGCGGCCGTTCATGATGAGTTCGCTCAGCGTGGTGCCGTAGTTCTCGTTCAGGTAGAGCAGGATGCCCGGATGACGCGCGCGCACGGTGCGCAGCAGCGGCAGCGACAGTGCGGATGCGGCCGTGCCGGGCGCAAGCCCCACCGACACCTGGCCCGACAACCCTTCGCCGGCCGCCTCCATGTCGACGCGGGCCTGCTCGCACTGGCGCAGGATGATCTGCGCGTGGCGATACAGCACCTTGCCGGCCTCGGTGGGCGTCACGCCGCGCTTGGTGCGCACGAGCAGTTGCTGGCGCACCTCGCCCTCGAGCGTGGCCAATTGCTGGCTGAGCGCGGGCTGGGCAATGAAAAGGACTTCGGCCGCCTGCGTGAGGCTGCCGATGTCCACGATCTTCACGAAATATTTGAGGCGTCGCAGGTTCACGCCTTGTCCCCGAAGCAAAAGCCAAGCCTAGCACCGCCCCTGCGCGGCCGGTAGGGGGACTCACCATAAGCTGCGCCTATACGACCAGTGAAAAGTCGTCTTGGCCTCAGCGGTTCGATCTGCGTACCGTTCGGTCCATGCAAGCCACCACCTCCCACGCTGCCTCCCGCATTGCCGCCCGCGTGCGGCGCATCAAGCCCTCGCCCAGCACCTCGGCCGCCGACCGCGCCAACGAACTGCGCAGGCAGGGCAAGTCGATCGTGAACCTCGTGGTGGGCGAGCCCGACTTCGACACGCCGCCCCACATCCGCCAGGCCGCGGCGGCCGCCATCGAGCGCGGCGCCACGCGCTACACGCTGATGGCCGGTACGGTGGAGCTGCGCGAAGCCATCGCCGCCAAGCTCGAGCGCGAGAACAGCCTGCGCTACGCGATGAACGAGATCATTGCCACCAGCGGCGCGAAGAGCGCGATCTACAACGCCTTCGCGATCACGCTGGAGCCGGGCGACGAAGTGATCATTCCCGCACCGTACTGGGTGTCGTACCCCGACATGGTGCTGGCCTGCGAAGGCACGCCCGTCACCGTGGCCTGCCCCGAGGCGAACGGTTTCAAGCTGACGCCCACGCAGCTCGAGGCGGCCGTCACGCCGCGCACGCGCTGGCTGCTGATCAACTCGCCGAGCAACCCGACCGGCGCCAGCTACACCGCCGCCGAATACCGCGCGCTTTCGGAGGTGCTGATGCGCCATCCGCACGTGATGGTGATGACCGACGAGATCTACGAGCACATCCGCTTCGACGGCGAGGCGACGCCGCACATCCTCGTGGAGGCACCCGCGCTGCGCGACCGCACGCTGATCGTGAACGGCGTCTCCAAGACCTATGCAATGACGGGCTGGCGCATCGGCTATGCGGCCGGGCCGGTGGACCTGATCAAGGCGCTGGACACGCTGCTGTCGCAGTCCACCGGCAACTGCTGCTCGGTGAGCCAGGCGGCCGCGGCGGCCGCGCTGAACGGCGACCAGAGCTTCGTGGCCGAGAGCGTGGCCGTCTACAGGCAGCGGCGCGACCGCACGCTGGCGCTCATCAACGCCATTCCCGGCCTGAGCTGCGCCACGCCGCCCGGCGCGTTCTATCTGTACATCAACTGCGGCGGCCTCATCGGCAAGACCACGCCCGAAGGCAAGCGCCTGGCGGAAGACGGCGACGTGGTGATGTACCTGCTCGAAAACGAAGGCGTGGCCGTGGTCGCGGGCACCGCGTACGGCCTGTCGCCCTACTTCCGCCTTTCCATCGCCACGTCGATCGAGACGCTCGAAGAAGGCTGCAAGCGCATCGCGCGCGCCGTGACCGCACTGAACTGAATTCACAAGGACGACCCATGCCCTACAAAGCCATCCGCAAGAACCCGTCGGCCCCGCAGGTGGCGCCGCACATCATCGCCGCGCTGCACGACATCCCGGTGGCCGCGCTCAGCGACAACATGCACCGCAACATCGGCAGCGTGGGCCTGCAGCCTTATCACCGCCCCGGGCACAAGACCATGGCGGGCACGGCCGTGACGGTGAAGACGCGCGGCGGCGACAACTTCACGCCGATGCGCGCCTTCGAGTTCTGCCGGCCCGGCGACGTGCTGGTGATCGACGCGGGCGGCGACGTCACGAACGCAGTGATCGGCGGCATCCTGTCGTTCTATGCCGCGACCATCGGCACCGTGGGCCTGGTGCTCGACGGCGCCGTGCGCGACGTGGCCGAGATCCGCGAGCGCGACTACCCGGTGTATGCGCGCGGCGTGAACCACCGCGGACCGTACAAGGACGGCCCCGGCGAGATCAACGTGCCGGTGTCGGTCGGCGGCATGATCGTGAACCCGGGCGACATCGTGGTGGGCGACCAGGACGGGCTGATGGCGTTCGCGCCGGACGAGGCCGAACTGCTGATCGAGAAGGCCCGGGCGCACCTCGAGACGGAAGCGCGCACGATCCAGGCGATGAAGGAAGGCCGCTGGGACCGTTCGTTCCTCGACGCGCTCGAGGCGCGCTGCGCGAACTGAAACGGACTGATCAGCGGGTCTCGCTGACCAGCGTCCACAACGCCTCGGCCACCGGCGCCATCTGCGCCTGCTGGCGGTACAGGCGAATGTCCACCGGCACGCGCCAGCCGCCCGCACCGGCATCGGCCAGCGCGCCGCTGCGCAGGTCTTCAGCCACCAGGCTCATCGGCAGCCAAGCGAGGCCACGGCCTTCGAGTGCCATGGTGCGAAGCAGCGCGGCGTGGTGGGCCGTGAAGACGATCGACAGCGATGCGGCAAAGTCCTTGCCGAACTCGCTGTCCTGGATCGCCCGCATGATCCGCCCCAGGCCCGAGGCCTCGCTGTAGGCCAGCACCGCAGGCGACCGGCCGGCGCCGAGCACGTGCAGCGGGGCGCCCTTCGCGTCCGCCGCTGACACCGGCACCAGCACGTCTTCGCTCAACCGCTGCACCGGGTACTGCGCCTCGTCGAGCCGCCCCGGCGCACCCGCGTGGCCATGGCACAGCACGAACTGCACGCGGCGCTGCAGCATCAGGTCTTCGCAGGCGTACGAACTGTCGGAGACGGTCTGGATCGGGCCCGTGTGCAGGCGCGATTCGACAGTGCCCAGCCAGCGCGGGAAGAAGGTCAGCGACAGCACGTGCGTGGCTGCGAAGCTCAGGCTGGCTGCGTCGAGGTCGTGCGCGGCGCGGGCCTTGATGCGCGCGGCCTGCAGGCCGGCCAGCACTTCCTGCAGCAGGGGCTGGAAGCGCTTGCCCGCCGCCGTGAGCGCGGTCGGGTGCGCGCTGCGGTCGAACAGGTCGACGCCGACCCATTCCTCCAGCGAGCGGATGTGGCGGCTGAAGGCGGGCTGCGCGATGGAGCGCGCCTGTGCCGCGCGCGAGAAATTGCCGGACTCGGCCAGGGCAAGGAAATCTTCCAGCCATTCGAGGTCGAGCGGTCGGTTGCCAGGGCCCATGCGCAGCGCGGTCAGTTGAATAGTTGTATGCGATTCGAGTATTGGACGGTTCGCGCCCCGCCGGCAAAAGATGCACCCATTCCTGCACCTTGAACCACCACGGAGACACAGCATGCCTTCCATCGCGAATTATCGCGGGATCATTCCCGCCATTTCCTGCCCCTTCACGGCCGACCACCGCATCGACGAGCCAGCCCTGCGCAAGCTGGCCTCGTGGCTCGCGGGGCATGACGGCGTTGTGGCGATCATGACCAACGGCCACACCGGCGAGGTGTTCTCACTGACGCCGTCCGAACGCGCCGAGGTGACGCGCATCGTGGCCGACGAACTGCGCGGCCGCATGCCGGTGATTTCGTCGATCGTCTGCGAAGGCCTGGCCGAGGCCGCCGAGCACGCCCGCGCCGCGCAGGCCGCCGGCGCGGTGGCGCTCGACGTGATGCCGCCGCACCACTGGCTGCGCTTCGGTTTCACGCCCGGCCATGCGCTGCAGTACTTCGAGGCCATCCACCGCGCCGCGCCGGAGCTCGACCTCGTGTGCCACGTGTACCCGGCCTGGACCCGCGCCTCCTACTCGTCGCAGCTGCTGGCCGAGCTGGCGCGCCTGCCTTACCTGCAAGCCTTCAAGGTCGGGCAGCGCGACATGAACAAGTACGCCCGCGACATCCAGGCGATCCGCGAGGCCGATGCGTCCAAGGCCATCCTGACCTGCCACGACGAATACCTGCTGGCCTCGATGGTGCAGGGCGTGGACGGCGCACTGGTCGGCTTCGCGACATTCATCCCGCAGCTGATCATCGACCTGTGGAACGCCGTGAAGGCCGGCGACCTGAAGAAGGCGATGGCGGTGCAGGCGCTCATCACGCCGCTGAAGGACGCGGTGTACGGCGGCGGCGAGCCGACCGGCGAGGCGCATGCGCGCATGAAGGGCGGCATGTTCCTGGCCGGCGTGCTCGACAACGCCACCGTGCGTCCACCGACCGAGGCGCCCAACGCACGCGAGATGGATGCGCTGCGCGCCGCCGTCGAGCAAGCAGGCCTCTCGAAGCGCTGAGCCCACGGGGCCGCGATGCCCCGATGAAAAACACAAGGAGACAAGAGACATGCAACGCAACCATTTCCTGCGCACCGCGCTGGCCGCCCTCGCGCTGGCCGCGGCCTCCACCGGCTTCGCACAAACCTGGCCCAGCCGCCCGGTGCGCATGGTGATTCCGTTTCCGCCGGGCGGCACGCTCGACACCGTCGGCCGCCTGCTGGCGCAGAAGCTCGGCGAGCAGACGGGCCAGACTTTCATCGTGGAGAACCGCGCGGGCGGCAACGGCGTCATCGGCGCCGACGTGGTGTCGAAGGCGCCGGCCGACGGCTACACGCTGCTGTTCAACGCCTCGACCTTCACCACCGCGCCGATGACCATGAAGTCCGTGCCTTACGACGTGGTGAAGGACTTCACGCCCGTGGCGCTGGTGGCCAAGGCGCCGCTGTCGGTGGCCGTGAACAAGAACCTGCCGGTGAGCGACGTGAAGTCGCTCATCGCGTATGCCAAGGCGCACCCCGGCAAGATGACCTTCGCGGTGGGTTCGATCGGATCGGCAGGCCACCTGTCGACCGAACTGCTCAAGCGCGCCGGCGGCGGGCTCGACTACCTGATCGTTCCATACAAGGGCACGGCGCCCGCGTTCCAGGACCTGATCGGCGGGCAGATCGACGGCTTCATCGACCCCATCCTGGGCTCGCTGCAGTACCACAAGAGCGGCATGCTGAAGGTGATCGCCGTCACCTCGGCCGCGCGCGCCGCGAGCCTGCCGAACGTGCCCACGGTGGGCGAGAGCATTCCGGGCTACGAGTTCTACAGCTGGTACGGCCTGTGGGGCCCGGCGAAGCTGCCGGCGGCCATCACACAGCGGCTGAATGCCGAGGTCAACAAGGCGCTGGGCACCGACATGCGCGAGACGCTGAATGCGCAGGGCCTGCTGCTGACGCCGGGCAGCGTGGACGACTTCGTCAAGTTCCAGCAGGCCGACATGGAACGCTCGAAGAAGATCATCGTGGAGGGCCACATCCATGTCGAATGACGCCGCCCCGCCCTCGCCTCCGCACGCCGTAGTGACTGGCAGCAGCGGTGGCATCGGCCGCGCCATCGCGTCGCGGTTGCTCGAAGAGGGTTGGCGCGTGAGCGGGCTCGACCTGGCCGCGCCCACGCTGGACCACGCGAGCTTCGCGCATGTGGCAGTGGACCTGTGCGATGCCGGCGCCATCGCCCGTGCGACGGGCGACTTGCAAGACGCACAAGCGCTCGTGCACGCGGCCGGCGTGCTGCGCGTCGGCCCGCTGGGCGCGCTCGACCACGCGGGCGGCGAGCTGATGTGGCGCCTGCATGTCGACGCGGCCACGCGACTGGCCGACGCGCTCGTGCCCGCGATGGCCGCGCGCTGCCGCGGCCGCGTCGTGTTCATCGGCAGCCGCGTCGCGCAGGGCCTGCCCGGCCGCGGCCAGTACGCAGCCACCAAGGCAGCGCTGATCGCACTCGCGCGCAGCTGGGCCGCGGAGGTCGCGGCGCAGGGCGTGACCGTCAACGTGGTGTCGCCCGGCGCCACGCAGACCTCGATGCTGCAGGACCCGGCCCGCGCGGGCAGCGCGCCGCGCCTGCCGCCCATCGGCCGGCTGATCCAGCCCGAGGAAATCGCCGCGCTCGCGGCCTTCCTGCTGTCGCCGCACGCGGCGGCCATCACAGGGCAGGACATCGCCATCTGCGGCGGCTCGTCGCTGCACCGCTGAACTGTCTCCTCTTTCTTCTCCAGAACCACCGACCATGAAAATCGTCAACATCCTCGAGTCCACGCGTCCCATCAAGTCGGACATCCGCAACGCCTACATCGACTTCTCGAAGATGACCCTGAGCCTCGTGGCCGTGGTCACCGACGTGATCCGCGACGGCAAGCCCGTCATCGGCTACGGCTTCAACTCCAACGGGCGCTATGGCCAGGGCGGGCTGATCCGCGAGCGCTTCCTGCCGCGCCTGCTGGAGGCCGAGCCGGCATCGCTGCTCGACGAGACCGGCGACAACCTCGATCCGCACAGGATCTGGGCCCGCATGATGATCAACGAGAAGCCCGGCGGCCACGGCGAGCGTTCGGTGGCCGTGGGCACCATCGACATGGCCGTGTGGGACGCCACCGCCAAGATCGCCGGCAAGCCGCTGCACCAATTGCTCGCGGAGCGCTACGGCACCGGCACGCCGGACCCGCGCGTGTTCGTGTACGCGGCAGGCGGCTATTACTACCCGGGCAAGGGCGTGGAAGGCCTGCAGCGCGAGATGACCAGCTACCTGGAGCGCGGCTACTCGGTGGTGAAGATGAAGATCGGCGGCGCCACGCTGGCCGACGACTGCGAGCGCATCGAGTCGGTGCTGAAGATCCTCGGCCCAGGCCAGCAGCTGGCGGTGGACGCCAACGGCCGCTTCGATTTGCAGACGGCCGTCGACTACGGCCGCGCGCTCTCGCAGTACCCGCTGTTCTGGTACGAGGAAGCCGGCGATCCGCTCGACTACGAACTGCAGGCAAAGCTCGGCGAGGTGTACGCCGGCCCCATGGCCACGGGCGAGAACCTATTCTCGATGCAGGACGCGCGCAACCTCATCCGCCACGGCGGCATGCGGCCCGACCGCGACTGGCTGCAGTTCGACTGCGCGCTGAGCTACGGGCTGGTGGAGTACCTGCGCACGCTCGACATGCTCAAGGCGCACGGCTGGTCGCCCTCGCGCTGCATTCCGCACGGCGGCCACCAGATGTCGCTGGCCATCGCGGCAGGCCTCGGGCTCGGCGGCAACGAGAGCTACCCCGACCTGTTCCAGCCCTACGGCGGCTTCCCCGACGACGTGAAGGTGCAGAACGGCTACGTCACGCTGCCACCGCTGCCGGGCATCGGCTTCGAAGGCAAGGCCGACCTGATCACCGAGATGCGGGCCCTCGCCATTTGAGGCCTGTCACCACCTGTTCGCGAGACGCCACGGAACCGGCTTCGCCGGGCCGCAGGCGTCGCCCCCGGTAGGGGGAAGGAGTAGCGACACGAAGTGCGCGAAGCCTGGGGGCGAGCTACGGATGAAAGCCGGAGCGGCGCACGACCGGCTCCCATTGCTGGCGATAGTTCTTGAGCATCTGCGCGGTCTCGGCCGCGTTGCTGACCACGGACGTGATGTAGAGCGCCTCGGCCGCCTTCTGCAGCCCCGGGTCTTTCATGACGTCGCGGATCGCATTGGACAACAGTTGCACCTTGGCGGGCGCCATCGTGCTGGGCGCGAAGAAGGTGTTCCAGCCGTCGGCATCGATCTTCATGCCGGCTTCGCGGAAGGTGGGGATGCTGGGCGCGAAGCTCGCGCGCTTCTTGCCTGAAGTGGCCAGAATGCGGATCTTGCCGGCCACGTGCTGCGGATAGAGCGAGTCGAGCGTGTCGATCGCGATCGGCAGGCTGCCGCCGCTCAGGTCGGCCGACAAGGGCGCCGAGCCGCCATAGCCCTTGATCTCCGGCTGCACGCTCAGCGCATCGCCCACCATCAGGCCGAAGAAGTGGGGCAGGCTGCCGGTGGCGGGCACGCCGAAGACCGCCTCTTCAGGGTGCGCCCAGAGCCGGCCGACGAGGAACATCGCGCGATCGAGCTGGAGCTTGTTGCCGACCGCCAGCGCGAAGTCGTAGCTGCTGACTTGCGAGACGGGCACGAAGTCCTTGTCGGGGTCGTAGCCCGCGTCCTTGAACACCAGCGGCGCGACCACCATCACGGCGGGATTGCCGAGCATCAGCACGTTCTGCCCCGCGGGGGCGCGCTTCACTTCCTTGGCCGCGAGCCGGCCGCCCTCGCCCGGACGGTTTTCCACGCTCACCTGGATGCCGAGCTTGGGCGTCAGCCGCTCGGCGATCAGGCGCGCGATGCGGTCGGTGCTACCGCCCGCGGCGTAGCCGACCACGAGCGTGAGCGGTCCGCCGTCCAGCGCGGCGGGCGCCTGGGCATGGACCATGGGAGCGCAAGCGGTCAGGGCGACGCCCCACGCCATGATGAGCTTGCGCCTGGAAAGAAATACGGACATCGGTTCTCCTGCGGACAGTTGTCGTGAATGGGGCACGCGCGGCTTTCACGGCGAAAATCGCGCGCCCGAACTGTTTCCAGTCGTTCAAATTTGTTACTGGTTTATACGTATGCATAAACTGTTGATCTAATCCACCATCCGTCCGCCGAGGCAGGCGGACCACACTTCCTGCCCCTCATCCCTTCCGTCATCCCCATGCAACAAGCTTTCCCCGATGCAGCAGCGTTGCGCTCGCCCCGCTCCCTGGACGATCTGCTGCTGTACCGGCTGTCCCGTGCCGTGCGCGCGGGCAGCGGCATGGCGACACGCCTGGTCGAGGGGGGCTTCGGCATCACGCGCCGCGAGTGGGGCATGGTCGCCACGCTGGCGCAGGAGGGCGAGATGACTTCGTCCACGCTGGCCACGCACCTGCACCTGGACCGGGTGCGCACCTCGCGCGGACTGCGCAGCCTGGTCGAGAAGAAGCTGGTGGAGCGGCGGCAGGACTCGCAGGACCGGCGCGAGGTGCATGTGCAGCTGAGCGCTTCGGGCCGGCAGCTGTTCGGCCGGCTGTTTCCGCGGATCGCGGGGCTGAACACGGAACTGCTGGAAGGCATCGAGCCCGCGCACCTCGACATCTTCCTGCAGTGCCTGCGGCATCTGGAACAGCGTGGGGTGCAGTTGCTTGCACAGGGGGTGGTCGCGGAGAAGGCGGACCGCCGTTCGGGGGGAACGCGGCACCGGTGGCCGGAGCGCGGGGGCTGACGGCGCCCTTGCATGGGCGCAATCGCGAACTAGACTGAACCATGAGGGCACCCGCGGTGCCGGGGGCCAAGGAGCGTGCCATGTACAAGCGTGTTCTTGTCCCGACCGATGGCTCCGCGCTGTCGGAGCAAGCGGTCAACACCGCCATCGAGCTGGCCTTGTTGACCAATGCGGAACTGGTGGGCGTCACCGTCGCGCACATCGAGCCCGTCGGCTACTTCGAAGGCTCGATGATGCTGAGCCAGCGGGACATCCAGGCCTCGCAGGCGCAGACGGACCAGGCCGCGCAGCACCTGGTCGACAAGGTCGCGGCCCTCGCGCTAGGCAAGGGCGTTCGCAATGCGCAGGCCATCGTCATGAAGTCGAACCAGGTCGCCGAAGCCATCATCGCGACCGCGAAGAACCAGCAGTGCGACCTGATCGTGATGGCCTCGCACGGGCGGCGCAGCCTGGCGCGCCTGCTGATGGGCAGCGAAACGCTGCATGTGCTGACGCACTCGCACGTTCCGGTGCTGGTGCTGCGATAGGCCAGCTCGCCGCTGGCGGCGCCCGTTCAGGCCTGGCTCGGTTCGCCGCCTGCCTGGGGCTCCTGAGTCTCCTGATCCAGCCATTGCAATTCACTCAGGAGATAAGGCCTGGAAAGAACCATTCCGTCCAGCCGAACGCGAACGGCGAGGCCATACACCTTGGTGATCGTTCCCGGCTTCCCCTGGAACTCCACCCGCGCCCCTCTTCGGACGGGAACCTGGGCGTAGATTTCCTCGAATTTCATCGCAAGAACTCCTGTGAGATCGCGCATTCACGCTCGCCATCGGCCATGACCGCGCTCGGCGCCATGCCGAAACGAGTTCTAAAACGCCGCGAGAAATGCGCAGCCGATACGAAGCCGCAGCGGGCGCAGATCTCGCCGATCGTGGCGCTGCTGCGCCGAGCCCCTCGCAGCAGGCCATGGGCCCGCTCCAGCCTGTGCGCCATCAGCTCCGCGCCAAAAGCCGTTCCATCCTGGGCCATCCGCGCATGCAGGCTGCGCACCGAGATGCCCAGCTTCTCGGCGACGACCTGGGGATTCAGGGTGGGATCGGCATACATCTGCTCGACCACCTGCCGCACCTTGCGCCTGAAGAAGGTGCGCTCCCTGCGAACCGTCGTCAGTTCTCCTTCCCTTGCACCAAGAAGAACGGCGTGCACGGCTCCGACGAGCAGATCGGACAACCTCTCGGATTCGGCCTTTTCGAACGCGTGCGGCCACGCGCTGAGCATGCGCATCTGGCCGGCCAGAAGGTGGAGCGCGGCGTTTTGCGGCTGAGGGCGAGCAACCAGGCTTTCAACGACACCCGCGTGAGGGCCCAGCGCCGCAAAGGGCACGGCCAATGCGAGCATGCTGACCGATTGCCGATGGTTGAGCCGGTATTCACGCCTGCCGTCGATCAGGAACGGCTGCCCCGGCGCCGCCTGCATGCCTCGCTCCAGTTGCAGGACATCGCATTTCCCCGACGCATAGAGTTCAACGAAGAGAAACGGCCGTTCGAGGCGCGCCAGGTCCGAGGGCGTGCACACGACGTCGTGCGGGGAGCAGACCTGCACATGGTTGAGCGCCAGTTCCTCGAAGCCACGCATGGTGAGCGTGGCTTCGAAGTCGTCGGGCCACGGCACGTTCGGGGTCACCGGCGTCTTCGCCTTCTGGCTCGCCTCGCGCCAGAACTCCGTTCGGCGCTTCGGCTCGATGTGCAGCGTCGACCATTGGTTGAAAATCATCGCGCGGCAGAGCGATCGAGGTCCGCGATCTGTTCGATCCGGCATCGGACTCACTGCCATCGCAAGATGTGTCCGATGCTTCCTCTTTCGTCCCGCCCTCCCTTCATTCGGTTTTTGGGCGAGAGAATAATCACAAAATCGATTCTTTCGCGACGGCCTTGCCTATGAACGCAGGAAAAATTGACTCTTGGCGCAGCTCATTTTTCAGCGCGACTCGCCCATCGTGCAGCCAGCAGCGTTTCGATGTCGTGCACGCGGCGCCCCGTGGCGCGTGCGATCGCCTCGCGATAGGGGGGCATGTTGGTGCACTCGAGCACGATGTCCTCGACCGACGGCGACAGATCCACCAGGCGGCATGCGGCATCGACCACGTTCCGGGCTGCCTCCGCGAGATCGAGTTGGGTTTCGTTGCGAAGGATGCGCCGGTGGAACTCGCACCCGGGCTCCATGCCCTGCACGGGCGTCCCCCGCGGCACGCCGGCCATGGCCAGGATGCCGGGGCCCAATGAAGCCGCGTCGAAGGTCAGGATGCCCGGCCGCGAGAAGTCCCGGCATTGCAGCAGGCTCGAGGTGACGATGGGAACGGGCACGGCGTCGGCCAGCGTGTCCTGGTAGGCGGCCAGGAAGCCGCAGCTGGTCGTGATCATCGCCGCGCCCTGCCCGGCCATCGCCCGAGCGGCATCGACGAAAGGCTGCAGCAGCGCAGGGTCGGCCTGCTTCACGATGCGCTCGGGCGACGCGCCAGTGACCACGTGGAACCGGACCGGAATGCCATGGCGGAAAAAGGTCTCGGGATTGCCGATGTCGCCCGGCGGCCGCGGGAAGCGCGTGTCGAGCATCAGCACGCCGAGGAAGGCGCCGGCATTGCGGGTCATGTCCATGGAGCTGGCCATTCACTCCACCGTGCTGCGGCGGTCGATCTTGCGGCTCAGCACGATGGAGGTCTGCGTCTGGTTGATGCCGTCGATCTGGCCCATCTGGTCGAGGAGCTTGTCGAGCTGTTCGGGGGTGCCGCACCGCAGCAGGACCATGTAGTCGAACTGGCCGCTCACGGCCCAGACTTCCTCCACCTCGGGCAGCCGCTCGAGCGCCTTGATGGTCGCGGGGGCGCCTTTCGCATTGACGCTGAGGCCGCAGAAGGCCCGCACCGCGGCCTGTTCGAGCCGCTGGCCAAGGCGCACGCCGTATCCCGAGACGATGCCCTCGCGTTCCAGCCGAGCGATGCGTGCGACCACGGTGGTCCTTGCGATCTTGAGCTTGCGCGCGAGATTGGCGGCAGGCTCGCGGGCGTTGGCTTGCAGCAGCGTCAACAGATGGCGGTCCAGGTCGTCGAGTCGTAGGTCCATGGCGGCCCCTGCAGCGGAAATGAATGGATTGTGACCCGGGCGAAGCGAATGCCCGGGCGCCGGTGTCGGGAGCATCACCATCGCCAACGCAGCGATCGATGGACAGCGAAAAGCCGGAACGATTTCATGTCAAACTGGAATCAATGCGGGCCATCAGGCGCCACCTTTCATTCAAGAACGCCGTCAGCGATCTTACGTTTTGATCATCATGTTCAGACGCGAATTTCTTCCCCCCATGGCCCAGCTGCTGGCCTTCGAAAGCGCGGCGCGTCACGCCAGCATCTCGCGAGCCGCGCAGGAGCTCCACCTGACGCAGAGCGCCATTTCGCGGCAGATCAAGCTGCTGGAAGAGCAACTGGGCACCGCGCTTTTTCATCGCGTGCGGCAGCGCGTGGTGCTCACCGAAGCCGGCCGCGTGTATGCGGCCGAGCTTCGCGGCGGCCTGGACAGCGTGTCCAACGCCACCCAGCGCGTGGTGACCATGGGCGGGATGGGAGAGGTGCTCAACCTCGCGGTGCTCCCGACATTCGCAACGCGATGGCTGATCCCGCGCATGAAGCGTTTTGCCGCGCTGCATCCGGGCGTGACGGTCAACTTCGCAGCGCGGACCGAGCCCTTCGATTTCGCGCGCGAGCCCTTCGACGCGGCAATTCACTTCGGGGCCGATTTCTGGCCGGGCGCTTCCTGCGACTATCTGCTCGGGGAGAGCGTGGTCCCGGTGTGCAGCCCCGAGTTCAAGCGCCGCAGCGGCATCCACACGCGCGAGGACCTTGCGGGCCAGTGCCTTCTTCATCAGTCATCGCGCCCCATGCAGTGGTCGGAGTGGTTCGAGCAGGTCAAGGTGAGCGCCGCGCATGCGATGCGCGGCCCGCGCTTCGAGCACTTCGCCATGCTCGCGCAAGCGGCGGCGAATGGCCTGGGCGTTGCGCTGGTGCCGAAGTTCCTCATCGAAGAAGAGTTGGCCTCCGACCGGCTGGTGGTGCTGTTCCGCGAGGCGCTGCTAACGCAGCGGGCCTACTACGTGGTGGTGCCGGAAGTCGCCGCCGAGAACCGCCTGGTGCTGGCGTTTCGCGACTGGCTGGTGGCCGAGGCCGCCGCGTCGCGGCCGTCGGGCGCCTCGCCGAAATCACGCACCCCGGCTGCAGCCGCCGGACGTTGAACCGCCAGGGAATGCTCACGCCGCTGCTGCTGCTGCGACGCCCGCGGCCTCCGACGACGCCTTGAAGCGCCCGAGGAAGGCACGCGTCGATTCCTGCCGCGGGTTGTCGATCACCACGCTCGGCGGGCCGCATTCCGCGACCACGCCGTCGCGCATGAAGATCACCTGGTCGGCCACTTCGCGCGCAAAGCCGATCTCGTGCGTCACGAGGATCATCGTCATGCCTTCGCGGGCCAGGCCCTTGATGACGTTGAGCACTTCGCCGACCAGTTCCGGGTCGAGCGCGGAGGTTGCTTCATCGAACAGCATGACCGTGGGCTTCATGGCCAGCGCACGTGCGATCGCCACGCGCTGCTTCTGTCCGCCCGAGAGTTTGTCGGGGTAGTAGTCGGCCCGGTCGAGCAGGCCCACCTTCGCCAGCAGCGCGCGCGCCTCGGCCTCGGCCTGCGCCTTGGGTGTCTTCAGCACGGTGACGGGTCCTTCCATGACGTTGCGCAGGGCCGTCATGTGGGGGAAGAGATTGAAGTGCTGGAACACCATGCCCGTCGATGCCCGGAAGCGCGCGAGGCTGCGCTCGTTGGGCAGCGCGGTGCGCGCACCGTCGAACTCGATGGTCTGCTCGCCGACCGTGATGCGGCCGCCGTTCGGGATCGACAGCAGGTTGATGCACCGCAGCAGCGTCGACTTGCCGGACCCGGAGGGCCCGATCATCGCAACCACCTGGCCGCGCTCGATCTGCAGCGAGATGTCCTTCAGGACGACGTTCTGCCCGAAGGCTTTCTTCAGGCTGGAGATTTCGATCAAGGGCTGGGCCATGTCAAACCTCCTTCGGGCCGGCGCCGTATTCCATGCGCTTGGCCCAGATCGTGATGGGCAGCAGGACCGCGAAGTAGGCGATCGCGATGAAGGTATAGAGCTCCAGCGGCCGGTAGGTGTCGTGGGCGATGACCTGGCCCTGGTAGAGCAGGTCGGGCACCGCCAGCACCGACAGCAGCGAGGTGTTCTTCAGCTGCATGATCGACTGGTTCATCAGCGGCGGCACCATTTTCTTGAAGGCCTGCGGAAGGATCACGCGCCGCAGCAGCTGCAGCCGCGTCATGCCGATTGCCTTGGCGGCCTCGGTCTGGCCGGGGTCGATCGAAATGATCCCGCCGCGCACGATCTCCGAATAGAAGGCCCCGCCGTAGAGCGACAGGCACAGCGTGGCGGCCACCACGGCCGACATCTCGAGCCCGGTCAGCACCGGCAGCGCGTAGTAGAACCAGACGAGCTGGACCAGCACCGGCGTGCAGCGGAAGACCTCGATGTAGGCACGCAGCGGCGCGGTGATGAGCGGGTTGCTCGAGAGCCGGCCCAGCCCCGTGACCAGGCCGACGAGCAGCCCCAGCACCACGCAGATCACCGTGAAGAGCAAGGTGTAGAGCAGGCCCGACACCAGCAGGCCCCGGAATTTCCAGAGCACGCCGAAGTCCCAGTCGTAGCCGGCTGCACCGGCCCCCAGGGCTCCGCCCGAGAAGTGCTTCACGGCGGCCCAGGCGCCCGCGAGGGCCAGGACGACCAGCAGCGCCGTGCCGAGCTGGGAGCGGCTCTTCGGCTCGCTCGAAGATTCCACGCTGTCCATCGAAGCGTCCTCAGAACTTGATTTCGGGCGGGAATGCGCTGGCGGGCACGCCCGCGAGTTTTTCCATGTTCTTCAGGATCACGCCGCGGACTTCGCCCTTCGCGCGAACTTCGGCCAGCCAGGCGTTGACGGCCTTCTGCATGCCGGTGTCGGCCTCCTTGCGCAGGCCGATGCTCACCGGGGCGGTGTAGACCGGCTGCGGGATGTACATGGTGCCGATGGATGCGCGCTTGGCGAGCAGCGGTTGGGCGAGCAGGATCACAAGCACCTGGCAATCGGAGCGGCCGGCCTGCAGCGACATCGTGGCGGCGCCCGAGTTTTCGAGGCGAGAGACGTCCGCCTTGGGCAGCACGCGCGTGGCGAGCTGGTCATGGCTGGAGCCGACGTCCACGACGATCTTCATGTCGGGCGCGTTCAGCTGCTCCCAGGTCTTCTGCGGGATGCCTTTCTTGCACACCACGGTGTAGGTGTTGTCGAAAAGCGTGTCCGAGAAGCCCACCACTTCCTTGCGGGCCGGCGTGGGGGCCATGCCGAACATGGCGTCGATCTTGTTGGACTGCAGGTCGAGCACCGCGTTGCCCCAGGTGGTTTCGACGTATTCGACCTTCGCGCCGAGCTTCTGCGCCAGGCTTTCCGCGAAGTCGGGTCCGAAGCCCTCCCACTTGCCGTTGCTGATGTCCTTGGCGAAATACGGAATGGCACCTGCGACGGCGCCGACGCGCAACACCTTGGTGCGCTGCACCCGGGCCAGCGAGCTCTCGGGTTCCTGGGCAAAGGCAGAGCCCAGCGCGCAGACGGTTGTCACAGCCACGAGGGCACGGAAAAGGATTCGTTTGGTCAGCACAATCACTCCAAGCAAGAAGCTCGCCATAAAAGAAAAGGAAAGTATCGCTTTCCGGCCCGGGTCCAAGTCTAGAAGTCCGGACTGTCACATTCAACGCGGCACATCGTCAGGATGACGGAATTCTCTCGTCAAACCGTCAGCGTCTTCGGCGAAATGCAGCCCGCGCCACCGTTTTACCGGGTCCTGGCGGGGCGTCGGGGCACATTTGACGAACCGCGTCGTCGGAACGACGAAGCGCGCCGCCCTTTCGCCGATCTGCTCTCTACCATCCGCCAGGACTCGCTTCTACAGTTCTTTTCACAGGGCAACGTTGCCCCGCAGGAGAAAAGAAATGACGAAAGTGAAGATCGAAAAAGTGCTCGTCCTGGGTGCCGGCAAGGTCGGCAGCACAGTGGCCGACATGATCGCGGAGTACCACCGCCTGCCCGTGACGCTGGCCGACGTGAGGCCGGGCGGCGGCGATGAAAACGATCCGCTGGTGCAGCGCATTGCGCTCGACGTCGAAAACACCGAAGACCTGCGCACGACGCTGCGCGCGCACTCGGTGGTGATCAACTGCCTGCCGTTCTTCCTCGCGCAGCGCGTGGCCACCGAAGCGGCGGCATGCGGTGTCCACTACTTCGACCTCACCGAGGACGTGGCGGCGACGAAAGCCATCCGCGAGATCTCGAAGACGGCCACCTCGGTCCTCATGCCCCAGAGCGGCCTGGCGCCCGGCGTGATCGGCATGCTCGGCGGCTACCTCGCCAGCCGCTTCGACGAGCTCTACGACCTGCGCCTGCGCGTGGGCGCCCTCACGCGCAATGCCACCAACAGCCTGCGCTACAACTTCACCTGGAGCATCGACGGCGTCATCAACGAATACTGCAATCCGTGCGACGCCATCGTGAACGGCCAGCTGGTGTCGGTGCAGCCGATGGAAGGGCACGAGACCTTCACGCTCGATGCCGAGGCCTTCGAAGCCTTCAACACCTCCGGCGGCCTGGGCACGCTGTGCGAGACGCTCGCGGGCAAGGTGCGCAACCTCGACTACAAGACCATCCGCTACCCCGGCCATTGCGACGCGATGAACTTCCTGCTGCACGACCTGCGCCTGATTGAGCGGCGCGACCTGCTGCGCCAAGTGCTCGAGCATGCCGTTCCGCACAGCCGCGAAGACGTGGTGATCCTGTTCGCCTCGGCCTCCGGCCGGCGCGACGGCCGCTTCGAGCAGGAGACGCGCGTCGGGCGGGTGTTCGGAGCGCCGCTGCGCGGCAAGGACCGCACCGCCATCGAGCTGACCACGGCCGCCGGCGTCGTCGGCGTGTTCGAGCTGCTGCGGCAAGGCAAGCTCCCCGCGCGCGGCTTCGTCGGCCAGGAGCAGGCGCCGCTCGGGCAGTTCCTCGCCACCAAGGTCGGCCACTACTACCAAGGGCTCGGCGTGGCGTCGTCCGCCCCTGCGCCCAGGCCCAAGGGCGAGCCCGCGCACGCCTGACCGGCTCTCTGGCCGACCGCGTGCCGTCGGCGTAGGTAGTCGGCGCGGGCGAGAATCGGATTGATGAAGAAGAACACTGTTGCCATCCTGGGCGCCGGCATCGTCGGTGTGTCGTGCGCCCTTGAGCTTCAACGGCGAGGGTTCGAGGTCACGCTCTTCGACCGCTCGGAACCGGGCCGCGAAACGTCGTACGGCAACGCCGGGGTGATCGCACGCAGCTCGCTGATGCCGTTCAACAATCCCGGGCTGTGGTCGGCGCTTCCGAAGCTGCTCAAGAACACCTCGGCGAGCTTTCGCTACGACCCCGTGTTCCTCGCGAAGAACCTTCATTGGGCCGTGCGCTTTCTCGCCAATGCGCGTAGCAGCGTGTTCCGGGAAACGACTGCCGCGCTGGACGCGCTGATTCGCCTCTCGACGGCGGAGCACCAGCGCCTGCTCGTCGAGGCAGGGGCGGCACATCGCCTGCGCACCAATGGATGGCTGTTCCTCTACCGCAGCGAGCAGGCCTTTGCCGGCAGCCGGCTGTCGCGCGAGACCTTCGACCGGTTCGGCCTTGCCACGCAGGTGTTGAATGCGAAGGCGCTCTCGGACCTGGAGCCTCATCTGAAGCCTCTGTTTCCGCGCGCACTGTGGATCCAGGACACCGCTTCGGTGGACAGCCCCGGCCGCGTCGTGGAGGCGTATGTCGGGCTTTTCGTTTCCCGCGGAGGGCAGCTCAGGCAGGCATCGATCGGCGGGCTCGGCCGATCCGGTGCAACGGGTGCCTGGCAGCTCCACGAGGAGAACGGTGCGGTGCACGAGGCGTCGAAGGTCGTGCTCGCGCTGGGACCGTGGACCCGCGAGTTCGCCCAGAAGGCGCTCGGCATCTCTGTGCCGATGGCGTTCGAGCGCGGCTATCACATGCACTACAGCGCTGCCCGCAACGCCACGCTCGGACGGCCTGTCTACGACACCGGCGGCGCCTATGTGCTGTCGCCCATGGAACAGGGGCTGCGCCTGTCCACTGGCGTGCAGCTCACGCAGCGCGATGCGCCGAGAAACCTCGCGCAGCTCGACCTTGCGGAACGATCGGCGCGCGAAGCGTTTCCGCTGGAAAGCCGCCTTGACCCGGAGGCCTGGCTGGGAAGCCGGCCCACCCTGCCGGACAGCCGGCCGATCGTCGGAGAATGCCCGCGGCATCCCGGCCTGTGGCTGGCGTTCGGCCACCAGCACATCGGCTTCAGCACCGGCCCGGGAACTGCCCGCCTGCTAGGGTCGCTGATGCTCGGCGAGCAGTGCGAGATCGATCCGCTGCCGTTTGCGCCGGGGCGGTTCCTTTGATAGGTCCATGGGGGCTGCACAAAGGTGGGCCGGGGCGATTAGCTTCGCACCCTTACTCAAACCGTATCTCGGCCACCGTAGGCGCGTTCGGTTCCCTGGTATTGGCATTCGCGAGGGCGCCGTCCTTTTCGATCCTGAACCAGTAGCGGCACCCGGTTCGCGAAATCATCGTCACGCACATTGCACCATCGGGGTTGAGAAACCATTTGCCCGACGCGCGGCCGGGGCCGCTTCGGTTGGCGAAGTCCACGCGACCATCGGAGTAGAACTGCCAGCTCGAGACCATGCCGGTCGCGAGATTGTTTGAAACGATGGGTTTGCCGATCAAGGTGCTCTCGATCTCGGTCTTGCTCAGAAACACGCGATCATGGGTGGGCGCCGAGTCATCGGAGATGGCGGGGACGGCAGCAACGCAAAGCAGCGTGCGGATGGCGTAGCGTGTGAACATGACATGCCCTTCTGACGTCGCCGGAAACGTCATTCGGAGGGGGCAAGCTCGACCAAAATATTGGCCCGTCGCGCTGAGGTGCACGCGGTGGCGAAGTTGTTCTTCGACAAGTCTGCTCAGTTAAATCATTTCCTCTAGTAGCGGTCGGCTGTCATCCAGCCATGTTCGATCGAATGCATGCGTGGATGCATTCATGTGCGGTTGCACGCGGGAGCTGGCGCCCCTCGGTGCGTGCACCGCTTGATCAATGAACGTTTTCGTTTTGCAGCCAGCAATCCAGGAAGGCGACACGCATCGCGATGCGAGCCATCGACTTCAATAGCGTTACAGGGCATTAACCAAAAAATGTCTGCCTTCCACAGCCTCTCGCGGCGGTTGTGGCCAGCAAGCGGATCGACAAAGGCGGTATTCGTTTCCAGGAATGACACAACTGTGCTCCCATTGCCCTTCGGGGAGTGACCGAAGAGCGGTCTGAGTTGGCGGTCGGGGCGACTGTGCAAGGCGCCGGAGACTGCGGGAAGCACTATGAAGGCGACTTGGACCTTGCTTGTATTTCGTTGTGTCCCACGTACTGTGCTTGTAGCACTCCGCACCCGGCGACACCTTCTGCTCGAAGCAGATCGCGCAGCATGCGCGCTCCGGCGAACGCAAACTCCGCCTGACGCTTTTCGCCAATCGCCAGGAGCAGTGCCGCCATTGCCGCGATGCACCGCGCCGCCTAGATTGCAGGCCATATGACCTCTTCCCCCGAATCCCCGGCGAGCGCGGCCAAGGGTGCGCCGCTCGCCGGCGTGCGCGTGCTCGACCTGACCCGCCTCTTGCCCGGACCGCTCGGCGCCATGCACCTGGCCGACCTCGGCGCCGATGTCGTCAAGATCGAGGACATCAGCGCCGGCGACTACGCGAGCCCCGCCGTGCGCGCGCTCGTCAACCGCAACAAGCGCGCGATCCGCATCGACCTGAAGCAGGCGCAGGGCGTGGCCACGCTGCTGCGCCTTTGCCGCGAGGCCGACGTGCTGGTGGAGGGGTTCCGGCCCGGCGTGATGCAGCGGCTCGGCGTGGGCTACGAAGCGGTGGCGGCCGTGAACCCGCGCATCGTCTACTGCAGCATCAGCGGCTTCGGCCAAACCGGGCCGCTGTGCGAGACGCCGGGGCACGACCTCAACTACGCGGCGCTCGCGGGCGTGGCCGACCAGATCGGCAATGCCGCGGGTCCGGCGCTGTCGAACCTGCCCGTGGCCGACCTGCTGGGCGGCACCATGACCGCGGTGGCCGGCATCCTGGCCGCGCTGTTCGATGCCGCGCGCAGCGGGCGCGGGCGACATGTCGACATCGCGATGGCCGATGGCGTGCTGGCCCATGCGGTGCTGCCGCTGGCCGGCCTGCACCAGCATGGCGAGGTGCCGCGCATCGGCCACAGCGCGCTGACGGGCGCGCTCGCCTGCTATGGCTTCTACCGCACCGCCGACGACAGGCAGCTTGCCGTCGGCGCGCTGGAGCCGAAGTTCTGGAACGAGCTGTGCCGCCTGCTCGAGCGCCCCGACCTCGCGCCCCTGCACCGCAGCGGCGATGCCACGACCGAGGAACGCCTGCGCGCGGAGCTCGCCGCCATCTTCGGCGCGCGGCCGCTCGCGCACTGGCGCGGCCTGTTCCACGACGGCGCCGGCTGCGTGACGCCGGTGCTGCGCATCGACGAGGCGCTGGCGCATCCGCATTTCCGCGCGCGCGGCATGCGCATGGCGCCCGATGCCGCGGCGGCGCCGCAGCTCGGCTGTCCCATCAAGATGACCGGCTTCGAACCGTGCGCCGCACGCCCCGCCCCGCGCGCCGGCGAGCACACCGACGAGATCCTGCGGCAGGCCGGACTCGACGCCTCGGCCGTGGCCGCGCTGCGGGCGGCCGGCGCCATCGGCTGAAGCACCCGGCGCAGGGTCGCTGCCTACAATCCCACCGGCCGGGTCGCAGCGGCCGCCATCGATGACGCCCACCCACCACACCGTTGCCATCCAGCAGGTGCACAGCATCCTGATGGGCGCGCGCCATCGCGGCGTCGATGCGGCGCGCGTGCTGGCCTGGGCGGGCATCGCTCCCTCGCTGCTGGAGTCGCCGCTGGCGCGCATCTCGCAGCGCCAGTACGCGCTGCTGATCCGCGCGCTGCGGCGCGAACTGCGCGACGAGATCTGGGGCCTCCTGAGCTGCCCGCTGCCTCCGGGCAGCTTCGGCCAATGCATGCGCCGGCTGGTGCGCTGCGCCACGCTCGGCGAGGCGCTGCGTGAAGGCTTCGCTTCCTACCACCTGCTGCTGCGCGACTTCGTGCCGCGCCTCACGGTGAAAGGCGGCAGCGCGCATGTGCAGTTCGTGCTGCGGCGCGCTTCCGATGCACGGCTCGACTACGCGGTGAAGGCCTTCATGCTGTTCGCCTTCAATGCCTCGTCGTGGCTGGTGGCGCGCCGCATCCCGCTGCTCGAAGTCGGCTACACGGCCGAACAGACCAACACCGAGACCTCGCGCGTCTACCAGGTGCCGATCCGCTACGGGCAGGCCCACGTCGGCATGTCGTTCGAGGCGCGCTGGCTCGACCTGCCGGTGGTGCAGTCGCCGCAGAGCCTGCGCGAATTCCTCGCCGGATCGCCTGCCAACCTGATCGTGAAGTACCGCGACACCAGCAGCCTGACCGAGCGCATCCGCCGGCTCTTGCGCAAGGGGCTGGGCAGCGAGCTGCCGTCGCTGGAGGAAGTGGGCGAGGCGCTCGCGGTAACGCCACAGACGCTGCGCCGGCGCCTGCGCGACGAAGGCCGCGGCTTCCAGCAGATCAAGGACGAGCTGCGGCGCGACGCCGCCATCGACTACCTGCTGCACACGCCGCTGCCGCTGCTCGACATCGCCAACCGCGTGGGCTTCTCGGAAGCCAGCACCTTCCACCGCGCCTTCAAGCAGTGGACCGGCGTGGCGCCCGGCGAATACCGGCTGACGCACGGCCCGGAACGCTGAGCGGTTTCGCCAAGCCCTTTGGCGCTTCCCGCCATGGGTGCGAGACGCGGTGCCGCCTAAGCTGTGCCTCATCTTCGCAACCAGCCGGCGGCTTCATTCATCGTGTACCTGACCCAAGGCCTGCATCGCGCGCTCCAGCGCCATCCCGACATGACGGCGCTCACCCACCTGAGCGAGACCGGCGTGCGCCGCCAGACGCATGCGCAGATGGCGGACGGCGTCGCGCGCCAGGCGGCCGCGCTGGCCAGGCGCGGCATTGCGCGCGGCGACCGCGTGGCGCTGCTCGCGCCCAACAGCGACCAGCTGGTGCGCGCCATCCTCGCGTGCTGGTGGCTGGGCGCCGTCGCCTGTCCCCTGAACATCCGCTGGAGCACGCCCGAGCTCGCGCATGCGTTGCAGGACAGCGAAGCCTCGCTGCTGCTCGTCGACGAAACCCTGCAGGCGCTGGCACCGCCCGACGCGCCCGCGCTCGCGCGGCTGGGCACGCTCGAAGACGAAGGCGCGGCGCTGGAGCCATTGCCCGACACGCGCACCGGCGGCGACGCGCTTGCCGCCATCCTCTACACCGGCGGCACCACCGGCCGCTCCAAGGGCGTGATGCTGAGCCACGCGAACTTCTGGACCGCGTCGATGACCCGCGGCGCCGAGCTCAACAACGCACCGGACTCGGTGTCGCTGCTGGTGGCGCCGCTGTTCCATGTCGCCGGCCTCGGCCGCCTGGTGGGCCAGCTGATCGTCGGCGGCAGCTGCGTGACGATGGCGCAGTTCCGGCCTGCCGCCGTCATCGAGGCCATCGCGGCGCACCGCATCGGCGACATCGTCGTGGTGCCCAGCATGCTGCAGTCGCTGCTCGACGATCCCTCGTTCACGCCTGAGCGCGTGCGCAGCCTCACGCGCATCGCCTTCGGTGCCGCGCCGATGCCGCCCGACCTGCTCGACCGCGCGCTGGCGGCATGGCCGCATGCCGAGTTCTTCCAGGCCTACGGCCTCACCGAAACCGCGGGCGCCGTGTGCATCAACCTGCCTTCGAATCACCGGCCCGAGGCGCGCGTGCTCGGCCGGCTGAACTCGGTGGGCCGCGCCGGCCTGGGCGCCGAGATCATCGTCGCTGACGAGCGCGGCCGCGAACTGCCGCGCGGCGAAGTCGGCGAGGTGCTGGCGCGCGGGCCGATGGTGATGCAGGGCTACTGGCGCAACCCCGAGGCCACGGTCGCGGCGCTGAAGGACGGCTGGCTGCACACCGGAGATGCCGGCCGCATGCTGGCCGACGGGCACCTGTTCATCGTCGACCGCCTGAAGGACATGATCATCAGCGGCGGCGAGAACGTCTACTGCGCCGAAGTGGAGGCCGCGCTGCGCAGCCATCCGCAGGTGAAGCAGGCGGCGGTCATCGGCGTGCCCGACGCGCGCTGGGGCGAGGCGGTGCATGCGGCGGTCGTGCTGGCCGACGATGCCCGTGCCGATGCCGACGAACTGCGCGCCTGGTGCCGCGAGCGCCTGGCCGGCTACAAGTGCCCGCGCGGCATCAGCTTCCTGCGCGAGCTGCCGCTGTCGGCTGCCGGCAAGGTGCTGAAGAACGTGCTGCGCGAACGGGTGCGGGCATGACACCCGTCACGGGCGCGGATCGCCGCAACCTGTTCGGCCAGGTGCCATTCATGCGGCTGCTGGAGGCGCGCCGCGAATACTCCGAAGGCGGCCGCGCACGCCTCGTGATCGACGCGCGGCCCGAACTCGGCAACGTCATCGGCGCGGTGCATGGCGGCGTGCTGGCCACGCTGCTCGACGTGGCCATGGCGAGCGCCGCCGTGTCGCTGTTCGACTTTGCGCGCACCGCCGTCACGCTCGACCTCCACACCAGCTTCCACGCACCGGGCCGCGGCCGCCTCACGGCCGACGGCGAAGTGGTGCAGCACGACGCCGGCATCGCGTGGTGCCGCGCCTCGGTCACCGACGACGGCGGCCGCGTGGTCGCGTGTGCGCAGGGTTCCTTTCGCTACCTGCCGCTGCCGCAGGCCGCCTGAACCGCGAATTCCAACGACAGGAGACACAACACCATGAACCGCACTTTCCGCTCGCTCGGCCGGCGCGGCGCGCTTGGCGCACTGATCGCCCTCGCCGCCAGCACAGCCGCCCCGGCCTTCGCCGCCGACCCTTACCCGAGCAAGCCGATCCTGCTCGTGCTGCCATTTCCGCCGGGCGGTTCCTTCGACCCGATCTTCCGCACGCTGGCCGAGGCCGCCTCCAGGGACCTGGGCCAGCCCATCGTGCTGATGCACAAGCCGGGCGCAGGCGGCGTCACCGGCACCGCATCGCTGGCGACCATGCACGAAGCCGACGGCTACACGATCGCGGTCATGCACAACTCGGTGATCCGCGCACCGCTGGTGCAGAAGGTGAGCTGGGACCCGCTCAAGGACTTCAGCTACCTGATCGGGCTGGCCGGCCTCGCCACCGGCATCGTGGTGGCCGCCGACGCGCCCTGGAAGTCGCTGCCCGAGCTGCTGGCCGATGCCAGGAAACGTCCCGGCGCCGTCAGCTGGGGCAACGTGGGCGCGATCAGCATTAACCGCATCTACGCCGAGCGCCTCGCCAGGCAGGCGGGCACCTCCTTCAACCTGGTGCCCTACAAGGGCGGCAGCGAAGCCTTCCAGGCGGTGATCGGCCGCCACCTCGACGTCTACGGCGATCCCGGCTTCGGGCCCCAGGTGCAGGGCGGCAAGGTGCGGCTGCTCGCCACCTTCACCGCCGAGCGCCTGAAGCGCTACGACACGCCGACCGTGAAGGAACTGGGCCATGACATGGTGATCGAGTCGCCGGTGGGCCTGGTGGCGCCGAAGAACCTCGATCCGAAGATCGCCGCCAGGCTGCACGCGGCCTTCGGCAAGGCTGCGGCGGACCCCGCCTACCTCCAGCAGCTGGAGCTGTTCGACATGCAGCCCAAGCTGATGACCGGCGAGAGCTATGCCGACTACGCCCGTGCGCAGTTCGAGCGCGAACGCAGGATGCTGGCCGAGATCGGCTTCAAGCCGGAGTGATCACAGCGATGAACCCCATTGATTTTTCCGCATTCGATTTCACGGGCCGCCACGTGGCCGTGGCCGGTGGCTCCAGCGGCATCAACTTCGGCATCGCGCAGGCCTTCGCGCGCGCCGGTGCGCGCCTCACGGTGCTCAGCCGCTCGGCCGACAAGGTGGCCGCGGCCGCGCAGCAGCTCGAAGCGCTCGGTACGCAGGCGCTGGGCATTCCGGCCGATGTGCGCCAGCCCGAGGCGCTGGAGAGTGCCTTCGCGCAGGGCGCCGAGCGCTTCGGCCCGATCGACGTGCTGGTCTCGGGCGCCGCGGGCAACTTTCTCGCGAGCGCGCTCGACATGTCGCCCAACGCTTTCAAGACGGTGGTCGACATCGACCTGTTGGGCAGCTTCAACGTCGCCCGGCTGGCGCATGCGCACCTGCGCCAACCCGGTGCCTGCGTGATCCAGATCTCCGCCGGACAGGCCTTCACGCCGACGCCCTTCCAGGCCCACGTGTGCGCGGCCAAGGCGGGGGTCGACATGCTGACGCAGGTGCTGGCGCTGGAGTGGGGTCCGCAAGGCATCCGCATCAACTCCATCGTGCCCGGGCCGATTGCCGACACCGAGGGCCTGAAGCGGCTCGCGCCCACCGACGGCACGATGGCCGCGATGGCCGAGCGCGTGCCGCTCAAGCGCCTGGGCCGCATCGAGGACATCAGCCGCATGGCGATGCTGCTCGCGAGCGACTGGGGTTCGTACATCACGGGCGCGATCATCCCCGTCGATGGCGGCCTCGCGCTGACGGGGCCGCGCGACTTCACGGCGGCCGCCGCCGCATCGAAGCGGGGAGCCGCGCCATGAGCCTGCACCTCGCGAGCGCACCGCCAGAAGGCGACGACCGGCCGCGCAGCGGGCCGCAGCGCCACGTGCCCTTTTCCGAGCACCTGTGCCTGCGCCTCGAGCGTGCCGAAGACGGCGAATCGCTGGTGTCGGTGGCGCTGCGGCCCGAACTGCTGAACAACCACGCCAGCGGCCACGGCGGCGTGCTGATGACCCTGCTCGACAGCGCCATGGCGCATGCCGCGCTCTCGCGCGTGGCCTACGCGCGGGAGGTCGTCACGGTCGACATGCACATCGCCTTCATGCGGCCCGCGGGCGGGCTGCTGCAGGCGCAGGGGCGCGCCACCGGCGGCGGCCGCTCGGTGTGCTTTTGCGAAGCCACCGTCACCGACGCCAACGGCGACGTGGCGGCGCGCGCGATGGGCACCTTCCGCTACCGCGACCCGGCGTGAGCGCAGCGCCAAGGGTGCGCCGGTGAACGTTTCGGCCAATCGTTTTGGGCCGATCCGCGATTGTTGAAGCCGGCGCGCCGGCCGAGACTTCATCCTATCGGCACAGCGCCCCACAGGAGTTTCCATGACACGTATGCAGCGCCCCGTCCATGTGGTCGGCGTGGGCATGATCCCCTTCACCAAGCCCGGCGCCAGCGACCCGTACACCGTGATGGGTGCGCGCGCCGCGAAGCTCGCGCTCGAGGATGCCGGCGTCGACTACGCACAGGTGCAGCAGGCCTACGTCGGCTATGTCTACGGCGACTCCACCGCCGGGCAGGCCGCCATCTACGGCGTGGGCTTGAGCGGCATTCCGGTGTTCAACCTCAACAACAACTGCTCCACCGGCTCCAGCGCGCTGTTCCTCGCGCGCCAGGCGGTAGAGAGCGGCATGGTCGAATGTGCCATCGCGCTCGGCTTCGAGCAGATGCAGCCCGGCGCCCTCAAGGGCGCCTACGACGACCGCCCCTCGCCGATGGCGCGCTTCGCCGAGGTGATGGCCGAGAAGCAGGGTTTCGTTCCCGAGGCGCCGCGCGCCGCGCAGTTCTTCGGCGGCGCCGGCCGCGACTACATGGCGCAGCACGGCATCCGCCGCGACACCTTCGGCCGCATCTCGGTGAAGGCGCGCCAGCACGCCGCGCGCAACCCGCTCGCGGTGTTCCGCCAGACGCTGACCCTGGACGAGGTGATGGCCTCGCCGCTGGTGTTCGATCCGCTCACGCGCTTCCAGTGCTGCCCGCCCACCTGCGGCGCGGCCGCGGCCGTCGTCTGCTCGGCCGGGTTCGCGCGCAAGCACGGCCTCGACATGCGCGTGGCGATCGCCGCACAGGCAATGACCACCGATACGCCCTCCACCTTCGAGAGCCGGGACATGCGCCAGCTGGTGGGCTACGACATGACCGCCGCCGCGGCCCGCCAGGTGTACGAAGACGCCGGCATCGGCCCCGAGGAACTCGACGTGGTGGAGCTGCACGACTGCTTCACCGCCAACGAACTCATCACCTACGAGGCGCTCGGACTCACGCCCGAGGGCACGGCCGAGCGCTTCATCGTCGAGGGCGACAACACGTACGGCGGACGCGTGGTGACCAACCCCTCGGGCGGCCTGCTGTCGAAAGGCCATCCGCTCGGCGCCACCGGCCTGGCGCAATGCGCGGAGCTGGTGTGGCAGCTGCGCGGACGGGCCGAGCAGCGCCAGGTGGAAGGCGCGCGCCTCGCGCTGCAGCACAACCTGGGCCTGGGCGGCGCCTGCGTGGTCACGCTCTACCAGGCCGTTTGACATGCCAGCCCCCACGCTTGTCACTTCGTGTACTGCACTGCCCCCCAAGGGGGCTCCAGCCGCCTTGGGGCGGCCCGGCGGTGGCTGGTCATGATCGACCGTCGCCACATCGGCCACACGCTGCCGCCGTTCCAGGTGCCGGTGGAGAAAGGCCGCCTGCGCTTCTTCGCCAAGGCCACGGGCCAGACCGACCCGGTCTACGTCGACGAGGCCGCCGCGCGCGATGCGGGGCACCCGGGCCTGCCGGTGCCGCCCACCTTCTTCTTCTGCCTGGAGATGGACGCGCCGAACCCCGCCGCCATCCGCGAGCTGCTGGGCATGGACTACCGCAGCCTGCTGCACGGCGAGCAGGGCTTCAGCTACCACGCGATGGCCTATGCCGGCGACACGCTGAGCTTTGAGCAGCGCATCGAAGACATCTACGACAAGAAGAACGGCGCGCTCGAATTCGTCGTGCGCAAGACCCACGTGCGCAACCAGCGGGGTGAACTCGTGGCCGAGCTGCGCTGCGTGACGGTGGTGCGCAACCCATGACCGGAAGCCCGACGATGACGACCGCCAATCTTCCCGGCTGGAACGCGCTGCGTCCCGGCGACGCCCTGCCCGCGCTGGAACTGCCGCCGATCAGCCGCCTCGACCTGGCGCTGTACTGCGGCGCCTCGGGCGACCACAACCCGATCCACGTCGACATCGACTTCGCGAAATCCGCCGGCATGCCCGACGTGTTCGCGCACGGCATGCTGTCGGCGGCCTGGCTCGCGCGCCTGCTGACGAACTGGGTGCCGCAATCGGCGATCCGCTCGCTCGACGTGCGCTTTGCCGCCCTCACCCACGTGGGCGAGCGCATCGCCTGCACCGGCACGGTCGCCGAGAAGTTCGAGCACGAGGGCCGGCGCAGCGTGCGGCTGAAGCTCGTGACGGCCAACCGCGAAGGCGTCGCCAAGCTGAGCGCCGAGGCACTCGTCGCCTGGCCCTGACACATCCCCGAGGAGACAACCCATGAACAGCAGCAACAGAAAACTCGAAGGCAAGGTTGCCATCGTCTCCGGCTCCGGCCGCGGCATCGGGCGCGAGATCGCGCTCAAGCTCGCGGGCGACGGCGCGCGCGTCGTCATCAACGACCTGGACGCCGAACCGGCCGCGCAGACCGTCAACGACATCGTGGCCGCGGGCGGCAGCGCCGTCGCCTGCCCCGGCAGCGTGACGGACAGCGGCTTTGCCGACCGCTTCGTGCGCACCGCTGTCGACAGCTACGGCGGCCTGGACATCGTCGTCAACAACGCCGGCTACACCTGGGACAACGTGGTGCAGAAGATGAGCGACGAGCAGTGGGAAGCCATGCTGGCCGTGCATCTGACCGCGCCGTTCCGCATCCTGCGTGCCGCCTCCGAGTTCATCCGCGAGGCAGCCCGGCGCGAGGCCGACGAAGGCCGCGAAGTGTTCCGCAAGGTGGTCAACATCTCGTCCACCTCCGGCGTGTACGGCAACGCGGGCCAGGCCAACTACGCGGCCGCCAAGGCCGGCATCAACGGCCTGACCAAGGCCATGGCCAAGGAATGGGGCCGCTACAAGGTCACGGTCAACAGCGTCGCCTTCGGCCTGATCAAGACCCGGTTGACCGAAGCCGATGCCAGCGCGGGTGCCAGCATCGACATCGAGGGCCGGCAGATCAGGGTCGGCGTCAACCCGCAGATCCTCAGGAACGCCGAGGCGCTGATTCCGCTCGGCCGCGGCGGTACACCTCAGGAAGCGGCCGGCGCGGTCTACCTGTTCTGCATTCCGGAGTCGAACTACGTGAGCGGGCAGGTGCTGGTCTGCGGGGGCGGCCGGCCATGACCAGCGGGGCCGTTGCCACGCGGCCGTGGATGAACGAAGAACTCGAGATGCTGCGTGCCAGCGCGCGCCGCTTCTTCGAGCGCGAGTGCGTGCCCCACGAGCCACGCTGGCGCGCGCAGCATCACGCCGACCGCGACATCTGGACCCAGGCCGGCCAGGCCGGCCTGCTGTGCGCCAGCATTCCGGAGGAATATGGCGGCGGTGGCGGCAGCTTCCTGCACGAGGCGGTGATCTGCGAAGAGCAGATGCGCGCCATGGCGCAAAGCTTCAGCAACAACGTGCACAGCGGCATCGTCGCCCACTACCTGCTGGCCTACGGCACCGAGGCGCAGAAGCGCCGCTGGCTGCCGCGCATGGCCAGCGGCGAGCTGGTGGCGGCCATCGCGATGACCGAGCCCGGCGCCGGCACCGACCTGCAGCGCATCAGGACGCAGGCGCGGCGCGACGGCGGCCACTGGCGCATCAGCGGCAGCAAGACCTTCATCACCAACGGCATGCACGCCGGCCTGGTCTGCGTCGCGGCCAGGACCGATGCGGCAGCCGGCGGCAAGGGCATCTCGCTGCTGATGGTGGAGACCCAAGGCACGGAGGGTTTCAAGCGCGGGCCGCTGCTCGACAAGATGGGCCAGAAGACGCTGGACACCACCGAGCTGTTCTTCGACGACGTGCGCGTTCCGGCCGACAACCTGCTGGGCGGCGAAGAAGGCCGTGGCTTCGCGCAGCTCATGCAGCAGTTGCCGCGCGAGCGGCTACTGATCGCCGTCGGCGCGGTGGCGACCATGCAGCGTGCCATCGGCGACACGCTCGACTACGTGCGCGAGCGCCAGGTGTTCGGCGAGCCGCTGCTGAAGATGCAGAACACCCGCTTCAAGCTCGCCGAATGCGAGACGCAGGCGCAGGTGGCGCGCGCCTTCGTGGACGACTGCATCGCGCGCCTGATGCGCGGGGAGCTCGACGTGCCCACCGCCGCCATGGCCAAGTGGTGGACCACCGACGCCTGCTGCCGCATCGTCGACGAATGCCTGCAGCTGCACGGCGGCTACGGCTTCATGAACGAATACCCGATCGCGCGGCTCTATGCCGACGTGCGCGTGGGCCGCATCTATGGCGGGGCCAACGAGGTGATGAAGGAGATCATCGCGCGGGCGCTGGAGAAGCGATGAGCAGCGCCCGGCCACCGCACTTCCGCTTCTGGCCCAAGGGCGTGGCGCGCGAGCTGCGCGTGCCGCGCGCCACACTGCCGGACTACCTGGACACGGCCGCGCGCCGCTATCCCGACAAGCCGGCCATCGTCTACTGTGGCGCGGCCACTTCCTATGCGAAGCTGCGCCAGCGCGTCGATGCGCTGGCCGGCTACCTGCAGCAGCGCCTCGGCGTCGCGCCCGGCGACCGCGTGCTGCTCGCAAGCCAGAACTGCCCGCAGTTCGTGACCGCCTTCTACGCCGTGCTGCGCGCCGGCGCGGTGGTGGTGCCGGTCAACCCGATGAGCAAGGCTGCGGAGGTGCGGCACCATGCCATCGACAGCGGCGCGCGCGTGGCCTGCGTCGCGCAGGACCTGCTGCCCACGCTCGCCCTGGGCGAAGGCGACGGCGAGCTGCGTGCCGTGCTCGTCCATGCCTACGCCGACGCCATCGACGCGGCGACGAGCGACGACGCATTGCCCGACTGGGTCACCGCGCCGCGCGCTCCGCTCGACCACGCGCGCCTGCACGGCTTCGAACAGGCGATCTCGCTCGGCCTCGCGCCCGCCGCCCTGCCCCTGTCGCCCGACGACCTCGCGGTGCTGCCCTACACCTCGGGCACGACCGGCCATCCCAAGGGCTGCATGCACACGCATGCGACGCTTTTGGCCTCGCTGGCTTCCTCGGCGGTGTGGAAGCAATTGCACGTCGAGACGGTTACCCTCGCCGTCGCGCCGCTGTTCCACATGCTGGGCCTGCAGAACGGCATGAACCTGCCGATGTTCCTCGGCGCCACCGCGGTGATGATGCCGCGCTGGGACCCCGCGATGGCCGCGCGCCTGATCGAGCGCCATGCGGTCACCGCCTGGTCGGCGCCGCCGGCCATGGTGATCGACCTGTTCTCCCATCCCGAAACCGGGCGGCGCGATCTCTCCAGCCTCGCGCTACTGTCGGGCGGCGGCGCCGCGATGCCCGAGGCCGTGGCCGCGATGCTCGCGCAGCGCCACGGCCTCTCGTACAACGAAGGCTACGGCCTGACCGAGACCGCCTCCTTCCTGCACGCCAACCCGCCCGCGCGCGGCAAGCGCCAGTGCCTGGGCATGCCGACGCAGGGCGTCGATTCGCGCATCGTCGACCCGGTCAGCTTCGAGGAGCTACCGCCCGGCGAAACGGGCGAGCTGGTGACGCGCGGCCCACAGGTCATGAAGGGCTACTGGCGCAACCCCGAGGCCGACCGAGACGCCTTCGTCGAGATCGGCGGCCAGCGCTTCTTCCGCACCGGCGACCTCGCGTCGATGGACGAAGAGGGCTATTTCTTCCTGCGCGACCGGCTCAAGCGAATGATCAACGCCTCCGGCTACAAGGTCTGGCCCACCGAAGTGGAGAACGCGATGTACGAGCATCCGGCCATCCACGAGGCCTGCGTGATCGCGGTGCCCGACGGCAGGCGCGGCGAATCGGTGAAGGCGCTGGTGGTGCTGAAGCCGCTGCAGCGCGGCCGCGTCGGCGAGGAGGAGATCGTCGCATGGTGCCGCGAGCGCATGGCCGTCTACAAGGCGCCGCGCGTGGTCGAGTTCCTCGACAGCCTGCCGAAGTCCGGCACCGGAAAGATTCTTTGGCGCGCGCTGCAGGAAGCACATCGCGCCGCCGTCCAGGAGCAAACACACCCATGAACGACTTCACCGCGCTGCGCTGCGAGCGCCACGGCAGCACCGCGCTGCTGACGCTGGACTCGCCCGCCAACCGCAATGCCTTCACCCCCGCCCTGCGCGACGAGTTGGCGCAGGCCATCGCTCAGGTGCGCGGCGATGCCGGCGTGCGCGCACTGGTGCTCGCCGGCGCCAACGGCCAGTTCTGCTCGGGCGGCGACCTGCGCGGCATCGCCGACGCGAAGCTCG
The DNA here is from genome assembly GCF_001425205.1 of Variovorax sp. Root411. Classification (GTDB taxonomy): domain Bacteria; phylum Pseudomonadota; class Gammaproteobacteria; order Burkholderiales; family Burkholderiaceae_C; genus Variovorax. The sequence continues at coordinate 107,619 of NZ_LMDW01000004.1, read as the reverse complement.
ACAACGCCGGCTGGCGCGAGCGCATGCAGGCCACTCAGCGCTGGTTCAGCGAGCTGATCCTGCTCGACAAGCCCGTGATCGCGGCAGTCGATGGCGCCGCCTATGGCGCGGGTTTCAGCCTGGCGCTCGCGGCCGATTTCGTGCTCGCGAGTCCGCGCGCGCGTTTCTGCATGTCGTTCCTGAAACTGGGGCTGGTGCCGGACTGCGGTGCCTTCTACACCCTGCCGCGCGCGGTGGGCTCGCAGCGCGCACGCGAGCTGATGCTGTCGGCGCGCGAGGTCGGCGCGGCCGAGGCGATCGAGCTCGGCATCGCGATGGAACTGCACGCGTCCGAACAATTGCTGCCGCGCGCGCTGGCGCTGGCCCAGGGCTTTGCTGGCGCCTCGCCGCTGGCGGTGAGCCTGGTGAAGCGCGCCACCGGCGATGCGGGCGCGCTGGCCGCGCTGCTCGACACCGAAGCCAACGTGCAGGCGCTGGCCTTCGGCAGTACCGAGCACCGCGAGGCAGTGAACCGTTTCCTGGACAAGAAGCCATTGCCATTCCAGTGGCCGGCCAACAAGGAGCAAGCCGAATGAGCAGCAGCAGCGAATCGACGATCACGCAAGACAAGGACATCGGCGTGCAGGCCTTTCATCAACACGAACTGGACGCCGGCCGCTTCCTGCTTCAGCGCTGCGGCGACTGCGGCCGCCACGTCTACTACCCGCGCGAGAGCTGCCCGCACTGCGGCGGCACGGCGCTCGAATGGAAGGCGCCGGGCGGCCTCGGCACCGTGCATGCCGTGACGACCGTGCGGCGCAAGCCGGCCGAAGGCGGCGACCTCAACGTGAGCCTGGTCGAACTCGACGAGGGCGTGCGGCTCATGAGCCGCATCGAGAACCTCGCGCCCGCCGCGGTGCGCATCGGCCAGCGCGTCAAGGCGCGGGTGCAGCTGAAGGACGGCCGCGGCCTGGTGCTGTTCGACGCCATCGAAGGAGCCGCGCGATGAACGCGGAACTGAAGGCCTTGCGCGGCAGCGCGGCCATTGCCGGCGCCGCCACCTTCGGCTGCGGCGAGACGCCGGGCTTCACCGACATGGAGCTGCTGGCCCGCGCCGCACACGCGGCCGTGGCGGATGCGGGCCTGCGGATGCGCGACATCGACGGGCTGTGCACCGCGAGCGCCTCGGCCGCGATGTGGGCCCTGCCGGTGGTCGAATACCTGGGCCTCAACCCGCGCTACATCGACGGCACCATGCTGGGCGGCAGCAGCTTCATCGCGCACCTGCTGCCCGCGATGCAGGCCATATGTTCCGGCCAATGCAGCGCGGTGCTCATCTGCTACGGCAGCGCACAGCGCAGTGCCGCCTTCGGCCGGCGCGAGATCGTGGCGGCGCGCCGCTTTCTCGATCCGCAGCCCTACGAGCATCCCTACGAACCGATGCTGCCGGTGTCGGCCTACGCGCTGGCGGCTTCGCGCCACATGCACGCGTTCGGCACCACGCGCGAGCAGCTGGCCGACGTGGCCGTGGCCGCGCGCGCCTGGGCCGGGCTCAATCCGGAAGCCTTCATGCGCGAGCCGCTCACGCGCGACGACGTGCTGGGCTCCCGCATGGTGTCGGACCCGCTGACCGTGCGCGACTGCTGCCTGGTCACCGACGGCGGCGGCGCCTGCGTGCTGGTGAGCGCCGAGCGCGCCAGGGACCTGCCGAAGAAGCCGGTCTACGTGCTGGGCAATGCCACGGCGGTGTGGAACCGGCAGATCTCCTCGATGGCGGACCTCACCGTCACGGCGGCCAGCCAGTCGGGCCGAGAGGCCTTCGCGATGGCCGGGCTCGGCCCCGGGGACATGGACGTCGTGCAGCTGTACGACGCCTTCACGATCAACACGCTGTTGTTCCTCGAAGACCTGGGCTTCTGCCCCAAGGGCGAAGGCGGCCGCTTCGTGGCCGATGGCGCCATCGCACCGGGCGGCCGGCTGCCCGTGAACACCAACGGCGGCGGACTGTCCTGCGTGCACCCCGGCATGTACGGCATCTTCGCGCTGATCGAGGCCGTGCGGCAATTGCGCGGCGAATGCGGCGAGCGCCAGGTGAAGAACGCACGGACCGCGCTCGCGCATGGCAACGGCGGCATGTTGTCGAGCCAGGCCACCGCGATCCTGGGTACGGCCGAAGCGCTGCGTTGAGTTTTCCCACCCCCGAAGAGGAGACAAGCCCATGAAGACGACATCGATGCGGGTGCGCAGGCTCTGCGCGGCCGCAGGCCTGGCAGTCCTGCTCGCCGCGCCGGCGCTGGCGCAGACGGCTGCGCAGCACGCCTATCCGAGCCAGCCCCTCAAGCTGATCGTGCCTTACCCCGCCGGCGGCGCCACCGACACGCTGGCGCGCACCATCGGGCAGAAGCTGCAGGAGGCCTGGGGGCAGCCGGCGCTGGTGGAGAACCGCCCCGGCGCCGGCGGCACCATCGGCAACGGCTTCGTCGCCAAGGCCCCGGCCGATGGCCACACCGTGCTCATTGCGATCACCGCGCTGATCCAGCAGCCGCCGCTCATGGAGAAGCTCGCCTACGATCCGCTGAAGGACTTCGCGCCCGTCACGATGATCGCGCGCAGCCCCAGCATGCTGGCCGTGCCGCTGGACTCGCCGGCCAGGAACCTGAAGGACTTCATCGCGATGGTGAAGCAGAGCCCCGGCAAGTACAACTTCGGCAGCTACGGCGCCGGCACCTCGTCGCACATCCAGGGCGCGCTGCTGAACATGCAGGCCGGCATCGACCTGGTGCACGTGCCCTTCCAGGGCGCCGCGCCGCTGGTCACCAACCTGGTGGGCGGCCAGCTCGCCTCGGCCTTCATCGACAGCGCCACCGCGCGCCCGCATCTCAAGTCGATGCGCCCGCTGGCCGTGACCGGCACGCAGCGCATGCCCGGCCTGCCCGACGTGCCCACCTTTGCCGAGCTGGGTTATCACTCCTTCGACCCCTACGGCTGGTTCGGCGTGTTCCTGCCCGCTGCCACGCCCGCGCCGGTGGTGCAGAAGTTGTCGGACGAGATCGACCGCATCGTGCACCTGCCCGACGTGAGCGCGAAGATCGAGGCGCTGGGCCTGCAGGTGGCCGGCGGCAAGCCCGAAGCCTTCCAGAAGGTGGTGCGCGCGGATGCCGCCATCTACGCGAAGATCATCAAGGACGCGAACATTCGCCTGGCGCCCTGAAGCCGCGCCACCACTGCGCGCCAGTGCCACGCCGTCCGGCCGCCGGGCAATCACCCCGGAGACGGAGACCATCGCCGGGTCAGAGGCCGACCGAATCCCCCTGGTCTTCACGATAGCCGCGAGCATTCGTGCCGCACTTGGCGAGCGCCCTGTATCCGCCCGGCGTCACCCCCTTGCGCTTGAGGAAATGACGATTGAAGTTCGAAATGTTGTTGAAGCCCACGTCATAGCAGATGCCACTTATCTGCCGCTGTGTATGCAGCAGCAACTGGCAGGCCTTCGCGATGCGCAGTTCCGTGACGAAAGTGGTGAAGGTGCTGCCGGTTATCTTGCGGAACTGCCTGCAGAACGCGGCTTCAGGCATGCCGGCCATCGTGCTGACGCCGGCAAGGCTGAGCTGCTGCATGTAGTTCGCCCTGAGGTAGTCCAGCACCGTGTATATCTTTCCCGATCGAATGTCGTCCGTTGCACTGCCCTGCCTGTGGTTCAGCGACGTCAGCGTGCGGGCGTCTTGCCAGCGGGCAAGCTCGTACAAGAGTGCGGCGAAGGCCGAGAATCGCCCAAGTCCCCGTAGATCCCTGACCCGCAGCAGATGCTTCATCGCAAGATCCCGAAACCCGAAGAACTCGATTCCCAGGTGAGCCCTGTCCAGCAATGCCTCAGCCTCACGAAGGTCGGGCAACAGATCCATGCTCTCGCGCAACGGGGCGGCGGCGAACTGCAGCATTGGACTTGGCGCGCTTGCATGACTCTCCGATCCGTCGACGAATCGAAAGTTGTGGGGGAGGCGAGGGCCGACCAGGACGACGCTACCTGGCGCAAGCCTGTGCACCTCGTCGCCCACGAAAGCGCGATCGAAAGGGGCCATGATTGCGTGGAGCTCGAAGTCTTGGTGATACCGCCAGCGACCCGATTGCCAGAGCACCCCGCGCTCCGAAAACGAGATGCAAGAGTTCATGTCGAGCAACGCCCTTGGCGAGTGCAAGCTTGTCATTCGTCCAGCCTCGAACTCCGGGAGTTGCAGCAGTGGTTTGCGCATGGCTGCGTTCGCAGAAGGCAGCCGATAGCGGGTCTATTTGACTGCGGCGACGATGGAGACACCGTGATCGGCCAGGTGGAGGCTCACCGGAGCCCCGTGCGCGAGGGATTGCTTGACCTCCGGCGACACGACGAAGATTTCCCCGAGCTGACTGGAGAAGGTGTACTCCACGGTGCTGCCGACGTAGGTTCTCTTCACCACACGCGCCGCAAGACCGTCATTCGCAACGGGCTTGATGATCCAGGCTTCCGGGCGGACGGCGACCTTCACCGGACCCGAGCCGACCCCGGCCGGCGCCGTGATGCTCAGGGTGCCCAACGAAACCTTTCGCTGTTCATCGCAAAGCCCGTCGAACAGCATGGCCTCCCCCATGAAACCCGCGACGAACTCGGACTGGGGCGACTCGTAGAGTTCGTGGGGTGCGCCACGCTGGGCGATCACTCCCTGGTCCATCACGATGATGTGGTCGCTGACGGCCAATGCCTCGCTCTGATCGTGCGTGACATAGGCGACCGTGAGCGACAGACGCTGCTGCAGCGCGCGAATCTCCTCGCGCATGGAGCGGCGCAGCCGAGCGTCCAGGTTGGACAGCGGCTCGTCGAACAGGAGCACCGCGGGCTCCAGCGCAAGGGCGCGCGCCAGCGCCACGCGCTGCTGTTGGCCGCCGGACAGCTCGCTGGGCATGCGCTCGTTCATTCCCTTGAGCCCCACGGTCTCGAGCATCAGCCCGGCTTTCTCCTTCGCCTGCGCCTTGGCAAGACCCGACATGCGCAGGCCATAGGACACGTTCTCGATGACGCTCATGTGCGGAAAGAGCGCGTAGCTCTGGAACACCAGGCTGACGTTGCGCTGTGCCGCACCGAGCGTCGTGACGTCCGCGCCGTTGATGAAGATGCGGCCTGAGGTCGGTGTCTCGAGGCCGGCAATCATGCGCAGCGTGGTGGTCTTCCCGCAGCCCGATGGTCCGAGGATGGTGGTGAGCGTCCCCTTGGGTACGCCGAAGCTGATGTCCTTCACGACCATTGGCGCGTGCGCACCCGTGCCGTAGCTCTTGGAGACGTTCTTGAATTCGATGCCGTACATGAAGTTTCCCTCGGTAGAGGATTGAGATTAAAGCGACGCCGGCGCCGCCGGCGTGCGGTTCACATCCAGGACATCCTTGCCCGGTTGCGCTGCCGTGGAAGCTCTCCTGCCGAGCCGGCGATCGCCGACCCCCCACTGGACGAAGCCCGTGACAACCGCCATCAGGACGATCAGCGCAGTGCTGTATGCCAATGCCACGCCGTAGTCGCCCTGGCCGACGCGGCCGATGATGAACGTCGTGGCCAGCTCCGTCTGCGCCGTGACGAGAAAGATCACTGCGGACACGGTGGTCATGGAACGAACGAAGCTGTAGATGAGCGAAGCGGCAAGTGCAGGCTTGAGCAGCGGGAGCGTGATCGACCAGAGCGTGCGCGCCGTCGAGGCCCGCAGCATCAAGGAAGCTTCGTCGAGGGATTTGTCGAGCTGCTTGAATGCAGCCGACCCGGCCCGCACGCCCACCGGAAGATTCCGGAAGATGAAGCACATCACGATGATCAGGCCGGTGCCGGTCATCTCCAGCGGCGGAACGTTGAATGCCAGGACGTAGCTCACCCCCAGCACGGTGCCCGGGATCGCGAAGGCCATGAGCGCCGAGAACTCGAACGCACTCTGGGCGCGGAACTGCACGCGTGCCAGCAGCCAGGCGATCAGGAGACCCAGGCCGGCGGTGAGCGGTGCAGCGATGCCCGCCAGCCGCACGGTCGTGAAGAGCGAGTCCCAGGCCACGCCGATCCACTGCACGGCGCCGCCCTCGAAGGCCACGGCGAAGGCCGTCCGGAAGTGAGCGAGCGTGGGCGAATAGTTCCTGCCCCAGGTCTGCACGAAGCCTCCGCAGAACGCGAAGACATAGACCACCAGGGTGAAGACCAGCCACGGCACGACGACGCACAGCGCAGCGCGCCGAAGCCCGCTGGGCAGGCGCATCGACAGCCCCGCGTCGCCCTTGCCCGAGACGGTCGTGAAGTTCTTGCGGCCAAGGATCCCGCGCTGCAGCGCGAAGATGCCCAGGGCGAAAACGCTCAGGATCAACGCGAGCGCGGCCGCCCTGCCTTGGTCGAACTGAGCGCCGACGATGGCGAAGAAAATCTCCGTGGACAGGACCGAGAACTGCCCTCCCACGATGATCGGATTCCCGAAGTCGGCAATGCTCTCGATGAAGCCGACGAGGAACGCATTCGTCAGGCCCGGCAGCATCAGCGGAAAGGTGACATGCCGGAAGGTCCGCCAGCCGTCCGCGCGCAGTGTTTGAGAGGCCTCCTCGAGCGACGGGCTGATCCCCTCGACGACGCCGCGCACGATCAGGAAGGCGATGGGAGTGAAGGCGAACAGCTGCGCAAGCCAGACACCGAACCAGCCATAGAACCAGCGCGTGGGCTCCACGCCGAAGGCCCATTCAACCATCTGGTTGACAAGGCCTGCCCGGCCGAACAGCAGGATCAGTCCCAGCCCCACCACGAAGGGCGGCGTGATGATTGGAAGTGGCGCGAGGAATCGAAGCGCGTGGCGAATCCTGGAGTCGCTGCGGTTTTCGACGAGCGCGAGCAGCGTTCCGAGCACGGTCGTCGTGATGCCGGTCAGCGTGGCCAGCGCCAGCGTGTTCCACGCGACGCCGCAGCCCTGCGAGGAGTACAGGCAGCCGACACCCCAGATCCGTTCACTCGCGATCCGTGCCATCCAGGCTCCGACACTCGGCTGTCCCGCCTCGTCGAGGAAGGCGCCGGCCAAAGACCTGAAGACGGGGAACGCGACGAAGGTGATCAGCAGGCTGCTCGCGCCGACCACCGCCGCCGCGACGAACAGGTCGCCGCGAAACGCGCCGGTACGCGCCATGCCGAACGCGGTCAGCATCAGCAGCGAGCACAGGACCAGCATGGCGCCCCAGCCGAAACCGGGCTGGCCGATATTTGCGTCGAGAACGCCCGAGATCGCTCCAGCCCCGGGCAGTCCGATGGCGAAGCCTTGCGCGAGCACCCCTGCCACACCCAGCGCACCGCACCAGGCCAGGAGGCGTCCCTGGGCGGCTCCTGGCGCCACGCGCAGCGCCCCAAGGCCAACGATCAGCGGCCAGACGCCGACGGCGAGCCATTGGCGCCGGTGCAGCAGGACCTGGGCGAGCGCCGACGAACTGTCATGGCCGGCCAAAAGCTCGCTCAGGCCTTGCAGCCCGGACAAGCCCTCGGGCAGGGCGTACCAGGGAAGCACGCAGAACGCGACGAGGCCGATGATCGACCAGATGGCGATCGGGCGATTGTTGTCGTTGAGTTTCATGCTGGGTCGCTCAGCGCGGCTGGGAATTGACATCGCGCTCCCAGCGTTCGATCAGGCGTTTGCGCTCTGCCGACTGGCCATATTTTGCGTAGTCATAGTTGATGAGGCGGATCTTGCGGAAGTCGGGGATATGGCTGTCCAGCTTGGCCGACTTGTTGGAGGGCAACTGGTACTGGTGCGCCGCGGCGGCCAGCTGTTGCGCCGCGGGAGTCAACGCCCACTCGTAGAACTTCTTGGCGTTCTCGAGATTGCGAGCACCCTTGACGATCGACATCGACCCGATCTCCGCGCCGGTTCCCTCGCAGGGCGTCACGGTCGCAATCGGGAAACCCTGCATCTGCTCGCTGGGGGCGTCGTGGACGAAACTGATGGAGACCGTGGTTTCGCCCCGGGCCGCGGCCTTGATGGGACCGGTGCCGGAGCGCGCGTACTGGCTGACGTTCTTGTGCAGGCCCTTCATGTAGTCGAAGGCCTTGTCTTCTCCCATCAGCTGGACGAGGGTCGCGATCATGGTGTACGCAGTTCCCGAACTCGCCGGGTTGGCGACCTGGATCTCACCACGAAGCGCCGGCGAAAGCAGGTCCTTCCAGCACTTGGGCTCGGGCAGCTTCTTCTTCGCCAGCAGCTCGGTATTGAAGGCGAAGCCGAGCGGCCCGGAGTACACGCCGACGGTTCGCCATTGCGATTGCTCGGCCTGCGACTGGGACCAGGCATGAAGCTGGTCGAACGATGGCGACTTGTACGACAGGGTCAGGTCCTGCTCCGCGGCCTGGAGATGGGGATCGCCCGTGCCACCGAACCAGACATCGGTCTTGGGATTGCTTCGCTCCGCCAGGAGTTGCGCAAGCGCCTCGCCGCTGCCTCGCTTGAGGACGTTGACCTTGATGCCTGAACTGCGGGCGAAGGTGGTGCTCATGAGCGAGCACCATTCGTCCTGGACAGAGCAGATGACGTTCAACTGGCCGGCGCCTTGGGCGTGGGTGACAGGCGCGCTGACGGCGGCTGCCAGTGCAAGGACGGCAAGGACGTTTCTCTTCCTCATCTTTATCTCCTTTGGGTTGAATCGAGAGGTATTTGCGAAAACACTGCCCCCCAGCCACGCAAGGGCTGTAAAGAAAGGGGCATGGGCTATGGAAGCTTCGGTCGGCCGGCGTGGCGTGCCGCGCCGTCAACGATCAGGGGCCTTGGCTCCAGCGAACGACGGCATCGACCCCGATGACCCGGCCGCCGTCGACGCGGTTGTAGATATCCATGGACGCGCCCATGGCTTCCGCGATCTGGCGGCAGATGGACAGCCCCAGTCCGACACCACCCTTGGTCGCCGAGAACGCCTGGAACAACCGCGGGCGCAGCGCTTCGTCCACGCCTTGCCCGCAGTCCCATACGACCAGTTCCACCGTTGCGGCGTAGGCACGCACCAGGATGCCGAGACGCCCGCCGTTGGGGGTGTGGTGTATTGCGTTTGCAAGCAGATTGCGCAGCAACTCGCCCAGCATCAGCGGGTCGCCGGTGGCGCCGAGCTTGTCGTCGCCTTCCAGGGCAAAGTCCAGCCGCTTGGCCGCGATGAGCGGGGCGAGTTCCATCACGGCCTCCAGGGCCACGGCGTGCAGCACGACCGTCTGCAGCTGCCCCGCCCGCTTGATCTGCTCGAGCTTGCTCAGGCTCAGCAGTTGATTGGCCATGTCCGTCGCGCGATCCACCGTGTGCAGCATCTGCGGCAGGATCTCGGAAGCGGGCGCATCGCCCGCAATGGCCGACTGCAACTGGGTCCGAAGCACCGACATGGGCGTGCGCAGCTGATGAGACGCGTCGGCAAGGAAGCGCCGCTGCTCCTCCACCCACTCGCGCTGCCGCTGGTGGAGGTCGTGCATCCGCGCCATCGCCGGGCGCAGCTCGGACGGCCCGTCGTAGAGCTCGACATCCAGCTGAGGGGCGTCGAGTGCCCGGCGGGCGCGCTCGAGCCAGCGCGATGTCATGACCACTCCCGAGATCACCACGAAAGACATCCCGACGGCGACCACGCCGAGCCAGCCGAACAATGCCGGCGGAACCTCGCGCCAGACCGCGAAGCGCGCACTCATCGGTTCGGCGACCTGGACAACCATGTTCCGGCCGGGATCTTTCGCGTCTTTTCGCAGGGCCGCCGCCGCCCGCACGGACGAATTTCCTCGCTGGGCTACATAGAAGCGGGGTTCCCCGGATGCCGGCAGAGTCGCCGTCCACGGAAATGCGTCGAGCATCCGATCGCCCGCGATCCAGCTCCCGTTGATCGCGCCGAACCGATAGAACATGGGATCAGGGCTCGTCGAGCTCGAAACCCCCTCGGCATTGCCGACGTCCGCCAACTCGAGACGACCAAGCCTCGCGACCAGACGCTCATCCTGCGCGCGCGCCAGGTTGATCAGGCCCATCACCAGATGAAAGAACACGATGCAAGCCATCACGAGCCACAACCCGCCAAGCAGCCACAGCAGCAGGAAGCGCCGAAGTGATGTGGCCCGCGACGGTAGAGGCGACAGCTTCATGTCAGGCGGATGGACGCTGTGCGGCTGCCGATGCATCGTCACACAACAGATATCCGACTCCCCGCAGGTTGAGCACTTCGACGTTCGCGCCGGCCAGCTTCTTCCTCAGTCGATGCACGACGACGTCGATGGCGTCCGACTGCGCCGCGTCTGCGCCGAACACGGCGTCCCTCAATACCTCCCTGGGGACGACGTGGTCGACGCGTGACATGAGTTTTTTCAGAAGATCGGCTTCGCGCTGCGAAAGCTCGAGCGGGCTCTGATCCTTGTAGAAGGCATTGGCGGAAGCTTCGTATCGAAGGCGTCCGCACCTGAGCTCTCCATTGCGACCGAGGCGGCGCGTCAGCGCGCCAATGCGCGCGATCATCTCCTCGAGGTCGAACGGCTTGGCCAGATAGTCATCGGCGCCGGCGTTGAGGCCGGCGATCCTGTCCCCGACGGCTCCCCTGGCCGTCAGGATGAGCACCGGGGTCGTGTTGCCGTCACCTCGCAGGCGATGAAGAAGCTCGAGGCCGTCAAGCCCGGGAAGCGACAGGTCGAGCACGATGATGTCGAAGCTCTTTTTCCGCGCCGCCGCCAAGGCTTCAATGCCGTCGCTGCAACAAAGAAGTTCGAAGCCGCGCGATGACAGGCTGCGGGAAAGTATTCCCGACAGATCAAAGTCGTCTTCCACCAGCAAAAGCTTCATGACTGAATGTTGCCACCAGCGACTTCGTCACGAACTGGGACTTGCACCACGCACTGGTGAAAGGCAGTCGAAAGAAAAAGTCGAGCGCCCCCCCCCCGAGGCGCGATTCTTTCAAGAGACTTTCGCGCAGCTACCGTGATTCCTCTCTCGGCCGTGCGGCGAAGCGCCCCAATCATTCGACCGGGTCTGTGCACCTGGTCCACCGGATGCCCATGCCCGCCCAACCTTGAAGACACACGCTGGTCGAAGCAGCAGGAGACACAGTGAAACGACGCGATTTGTTGATCGGAGCCGGCCTTGCCGGATGCTCATCCTTATGGGCGCAGGGCGCGCCTCAGGCAAGGAGCCCGGCGCCCGGGAACGCTGCTCGCCTGACCTTCGGACTCATGAGCCCGCGGAATCCGGACGTCATGCTCGAGAACTGGAATCCATTCCTGGACCGGATGGCGCTTGCGGCGGACACGGCAATCGATCGCCGTGTTTTCGGCAGCGTCGATGAGATCGTGAAGGAATTTGCCGCTGGGCGCATGGATCTGGCCTGGCTTGGCAACGCAGCTGCGTTGGATGTGGTCGAGATGGGCGCCGGCAGCGTATTTGCCGTCATGGTCAACCAAGGCAAGACGTCCTACCGCTCCGTCTTGATCGCGCATCAAGACAGCAAGCTACGCAGTCTTGAGGATGTGGTCCACGCAGGTCCACAGCTTCGCTTCGGCGACGGAGACGAGAAAAGCGCGTCGGGGCATGTCGTGCCGATGTACTTCGCTTTCACCAAGAAGGGAGTGAGCGACGCCTCCAGGTTGTTCAAGGAGATCAAGCGCGGCAGTCATGAGGCCAACCTGATGGCCGTCGTCAATGCAGAAGTCGACGTCGCTACCAACAACACATCGGAACTCGACAACTTTCGCTCCCAACGCCCGTCGGACGCTGCGAAAGTTCGCGTGATCTGGGAATCGCCGGACATTCCGGAGTCTCCGATGGTGTGGCGCAATGGCCTTTCGGCGCAGCTGAAGCAGAAGATCGCGTCGTTCGCCTACGAATTTGGCACAAAGGATCCGGAAGAGAAGAGGATCCTGTGGAACATCAACAAGCTCACGGGTTGGCGCCAATCCTCGAATCGCCAGCTCATCGCCATCGCCAACCTCGAGATGTTCAAGGCGAGCCAGCAGATCATGCGTGACCCAAAACTGGATGAAGCACAGCGGATGCAGAGAGTCGGGGAGGTCATGCAACGCGGCTCGAAGCTGGAGCAGTTACTCAGATCTGGTGGCTAGGGGAACGCCAGGACCGATTCTGGCGGAGAGTGTGTCCGTCGAACAATCGACCCATGATGCGCCAAGACGATTTTAAGTTATTGATTTTATTGAAATAACACTCAAGTGAAGTCCGAAGACGTCCGATCGTAGACGACAACAGCCGATGCTTTTTGTGGGCACAATGTGGGACAAATAAACTCCACAGACAGACCCTTTGCCCAAGATCGCCACAGAACTCTCAGCCCGCACCGTCGCAGCACTCAAGGCCGAAGGCCGACACGCAGTCGGAGGCGCGCCAGGCCTGCATCTTCGCGTTTCCGCCGGTCACCGCGGCTGGGTACTGCGCATTCTCGTCGGCAACCAGCGCCGCGACATTGGTTTGGGCCCCTTTCCTCAGGTCGGCTTGGCCGAGGCACGCGAGAAGGCCCGAGAGATTCACCGACAGGTACGCCTGGGCACATCGCCCCTGAGCCCCAAGCGCATGCAGCAGCAGGCGTTGCAAACCAGTGAGGCGGCGAACAAGAAGTTCGATTGGTGTGTGACTGAATTCATCAACTCCAAGGCGGACGAATGGAAGAACGCCAAACACCGCCAGCAGTGGGAGAGCACGCTCAAAACCTACGTCTCGCCGCACATCGGTGATATGGCTGTGCGTGACGTCGACCTGCCGCATGTCCTGCTGTGCCTGGAGCCGATCTGGAAGACGAAGAACGAAACCGCCTCTCGACTTCGCGGGCGGATCGAGTCGGTGCTGGACTGGTCCGCTGTCCGGAAGTACCGCTCTGGCGACAACCCCGCGCGTTGGAAGGGACACTTGGACAAGGTGCTCCCTGCCCCTACCAAGATTCAGAAGGTCAAACACCACCGAGCCGTCCCGATCGACGACATGTCCGTCTTCATGACCGACCTGCGGGAGCGAACCGGGACCTCCGCACGCGCCCTGGAATTTGTAATCCTGACCGCCGCACGGTCGGGTGAGGTACGAGGCGCAGTGTGGTCTGAGTTCGACATGGACGCGAAAATCTGGAACGTTCCTGCCGGTCGCATGAAGGCGGGACGGGAACACCGTGTTCCTCTGAGCAACGCCGCAGTGAGTCTGCTGGAAGCCCTGCCCCGAACCAAAGGGACAGACCTGGTCTTTCCTGGAACCAAGAACAAGGCACTCTCGGACATGAGCCTGACTGCGGTCATGCGGCGCATGGAGGTGGATGCCGTCCCCCACGGCTTCCGATCCACCTTTCGAGATTGGGTCGGCGACCGAACCACCTACCCCAGGGACCTCGCCGAGATGGCCCTTGCCCACGTGATCGAAAACAAGACAGAGGAGGCGTACCGGCGAAGCGACGCACTGGAACGCCGCCGCGAAATGATGAATGCCTGGGGCGGATTTTTGAACCCGCGGCCTCCCGTAGATTAAGCATCTGTTCATGCGCGTCAATGACCTTAGCGCTTATGACTCCCATTCACTTCAAACCTGAATTTCACTCCCCCTTAGCTCGAAACTCACTTCAAGCAATGCCAAAAGAAGAAATGATGGCCACCGAATTTTCAGAGTTTCAAGCCAAAGAAGGCAAATCGGAGTATGGCCGACTAATGGCCGAGCTCGTCGCCGCCGTTCAAAATCAGTATATCGAAATAGAGCCTCGCCACGGAGGACTTGGTTACTTTGAGCGAGTATATCGCCCGCTACTCCGATATTCTCAGGCCAACCCCCAAAAACTTCTGAAAGACAACTTCCCAGATTTCGACGTATTGAAAGAATTTCTTTCAATCGAAGGAGAAAATATTCCATCGGATCTTTTTCTTATTTATGTTTGCACCGCGCTTTCGGTTGAAGCGCTGCAAGCTCACAATGCAAAGGAAAATCTGCTCTCGGTTGAGCTCTTGCTGAATTCGTATTATTGGTGCGGATTCCAAAATTGCATTGAAAAGCACGATGCCATCACGGCAGACACTCTCATCAAAGAAAACAACAGCAAACAAGGGCTCAAGAAAGCCTTGATTCGGCACGAGCCCACCATGCGGCTTAGGGAAGAAGCCTGCAATCTGGCTCGTGAGCTCAAGCCGTGGAAAAACTATCGAGAGGCATCCAAAACAATCTTCAAAAAACTGGAACACAAACTCGTCAAAGAACTGCGCTCAGATGATTTTGAAGACCTGCTCATAGGTTGGTTCAAACAAATGCCGGACCGGATGGACGTTTTTAAAATGGCTCGAACGGCGCCATCCCCGAAAAAGAAGAAATAGGACTGCCCATCATTCGGCAGCCACGGTCATTCAAAGCCAGCCCTCCATGATCGCTGGTTGCCATGGACACAAGGCACAGGGATTGCGGCCTCCGTCACGAGCAGAGCCCCGGCCGTGCAGGACACCATGGTGTCCTGCACGGCCGACTCCGACAAGGGCCGGTCGGACTCGATGGCAAGCACCTCGAAATCGGAGGTCAGGTCGACAAGGCGCCATGGGTGCCGACAGCTCTCCACGCAATCGAGCAAGGTGTGCATGCATGCTCATAGGAGAAGGCTCTTGGTCAAGGTGAAATCCAGTTGTCGCGCGACAAACTGCATCTCAACCCTTCACTCAAGGACCTCATGATCCCCTACCGTTCTCCGGGTGCTCCGCCCATTTCGCGCCCCGCCTACGAGGCGGCCGCGCCCATCTCGCCAACGATGCCGCCTAACCCGCCGCTGAACGATCAGCAGGCACCGTACCCCGGTCGTCTGCGCAAGGACGAAGTGCTGCACATCACCCGTCTGTCCAAGACCATGCTCCATGCGCGCATGGATGAGCAGAGCCCGTACCACGACGAATCCTTCCCGCTGCCCTTCTACTATCCGAAGAGCCGTATCCCCTACTGGGATCAGGACGCCTTGTTCAAGTGGCTGCGCACCGCAGGTCAACAGCGTCCTCGCAATCGCTCCAAGACCGCCGCGCAACAAGGCATGCCGCTCGGTGCTCTTCCGAGCAAGGGCTTCGGTTACACGCCGCGGATCTGAGCGCCAGGCCAGGTCACCTGCTGGAGTATGTCCAGCTGGTCTTGGCCCACCTGACGCTTGCGCCGCACAAGGTTTTTCCCACTCGGCCGCGAACTAAAAAACGCCCCCTCCTCGGTAGCTGGCTGCCCTCAAGCCGCTAGCACCAGAGGAGGTGTATGCCGATGGAAGCAAAACGCCATGAGCGGGATGCACGGGCAATGCCCAGCGCATCCACGATATCGGACCTTCTGGCCTAGGCGGCTCCGGCTTCTATTCGGCCTCGAAGAAATCCCCCTCTATAACTATTGCAAAAGCCACATCCTCCTACGCATTACGCTGAGTCAATGAATATCTCTTCACCGAGATTTTCTAACACCAAGCCTCAGGCCTTGCCTTTGCCCATCGCTTGCGGCTGTGCAGGGTAGCTAGCGCAATAGATCCTCCCCCTGAACCCTCTGAGATGCTCTCATGAGCATCAGGATTCCTTTTGTCTAAAAAATGAAAATCAAACCCATCGTTATGCGAGACCTTGCTCGCTCGCATCCCGAAGATGACAACCTCGATCTGCTCGGCACGCAGGCTATGAGCCAGCGCCACCTCGAATGGAACAGTGTCAAGCTGAATGACCGCCGGGTCGACCAGCTGAACGTGACCCGGGATCGTTCGGGACCCATTGCCTACGTCCACAAAGCCGCCAAGGCACTGGCGACGAGCATGGGCCCGGCAGTTGTTCTGGTTGCAGAAGCAAATGGCCTTGCGAAGGTGGTGATCACGCCTCTCGGCGAACAATTGGCACGAGCCTTTGAGACCGATTTCGCACTCATTCACGAGGAGTACCAACCCTACGCTTTCTCCCCAGTCTATATGCTCATGCAGCGAATTGCGCGCCTCTTCCCCCTCAAATTTCGCGGCTCCCTGAATAAGTCCTTGTCCCTCAAGGATGCGGAAACGCTGGTGCGCAAGATTGAATGCGTGATCGGCGTCTTGCGTCGTAGCCTGAGTGCCCCTGAATTGAAACAGGCGCAGCAGAATTTCCGTCGCAATGCGATCGCCAATTTCAACGGGTTGTGCGACGGGTTCGACTGGCTGGCCGAACGCCATGAAGAGGCGGTGGTGTTGCGTTTCGAAGTGTTCCTGCGCCCCCACGACTCCCAGCCCGTCAATTTCGGGGAGAAGCCGGACCTCGCCTTGCTCGACGAATTCCACCCCTTGTGCACGCGCTTCCAACGCTTCATGGCCCACCACTTCGGCAAGGCGTTGCTGCTGGGGTTTGCCTGGACGCTTGAGCATGGCCGCGAGAGCGGCTTTCACAAGCACTTTGTGGTCGTGCTGCGTGCGCGAGGCAATGAGGATCACGTGGCCGTGGTCGAGCAGTTGATCCGGAAGTGGGAACAACTGACGGGCGGCCGAGGCCATGCGCACAGCAGCAACAAGGATGGCGGGCGTCACCATCGACGCGCCGTTGGCCTGGTCAATCTGCGCGATCCCCAAGTCGCAGCAGGTCTGCGCCGCATCGCGGCTTACTTCACCTTGGCAGGCTTGTTCGTGAAGCTGGACGTTCCGCAGTCGTTCGACACCTTTGGCAAGGGCCGCTTCCCCAAGAAGCCCTTGCCCACTGATCTCGCAGGACGCCCCCGCAAGCGCCCGCCAGGTTCGCGCATCCGCATGTCGGTGACGCAGTACGAGAAAAACCATTTGCACTTCATGTAAGAAGACCGCCGCCATGCTTCCCATGCTGATTCTCCCGGCACGTCCGGGGTCAAGCCCCCTTGAACGTGTGTACTACCCGGCCTCGGGCCGGCATGGGGGCGGTGGCGCGGCCGCTCCTCGCGATCGCGCCGCCTCTGCGCGCACGATGGCTCAAGATTCGCGCGCGGCCCTGAACGAGCGCCTGTGCCTCATCGAGATCCAACGTCAGCCCGCGCCTTGGGGGCGCGATATCGTGCCCGTCTACGGAGAACTGGCGGCTTCCCTGCCAGTAGTCCGGGCCGGCATCACCCCAGCCTCGGTTGGCCGCGGAGAGGTTCTCCTGCAAATCAGGGCCTTCGCCAAGCAGGTGCGCATGCTGCGCGGCACGGGCGCGCGTGCATTCACGCCCATGCGGCATTGCTGGAAAGTCACCCAAGTGGGGGTTGCCTTGCTTGCCGTGATGGGCGATCTGTTTGAGTTGGCCCAGTTGCATCACCAGGATCGTCGCTTCGACTGGGGTGTGCAACTCGCAGTTGACGAGTTCGCTGCCGTGGGCTTGATTACGGCAATCTTGCCGCACATGCTGCCCAGCCCCAATCTCGACGCGTGGCGACTCGGCTATGTGGACCCCGTGATTGCCAACCTGAGCAACGCTTTCATCAAGCGGGTGCGTGAGCGCGCGAACGCACATCAAGCCGGTCGAGTGGAGCAACTGCACAAGACCCGCAACGATGCCCTCGCTCGCGAACTCCGCTCGTACTTTTCGGATCTAGTGAGGCAGCACCCGAGCGCGCATGTAGAGCGCCTGGAACTGACCATCCAGGGCCCTTACCAGTTGAACCAGCGCGACAATTTCAAGCGCATGGTGGATGCCACCACGCGTCTTCTGAAGGCGCTCAAGCACCGCTACGGCAGCGCCATCGTGGGCGATATCCGCAAGGTCGATCACGCACCGAAGGGCGACTACCTCGTGCACCTGCTGCTCGCCGTGGAGGGTCCGAGTGCATCCGAATTGGAGGACCTGCGCCGCGCTATCCGCGAGCTGTGGGATGAGATGTTCCCGGACCACGGTATCGTCGTGGATTGCAACGACTTCGAGCTGTTCATGTACCGTGGGTGCGGCACGCTCATTCGCCCGCATGAATCCCTCAAGGGCCAGTTGGACAAGGCCACCATTTTCCTGGCCGAAACCGATCGCATGATCCGCATCGGCTATGGCGAGGGCCATGATGGCTTGCTGATCGGCACTGTGTCGGGGCGACCACTGCCGTAGCACCCAAATCGTGAATTTCAGTCTTCCCATCTTGACCGGCCGCGCGCGCTGCTCATCTGGACTGCCGCTGTGCTCCGATGTAGGCAACGCACCCGACGATGTTGAGTCGGGCCAGCAGCAAGAACTTCTCGGCGTCGATGCGCGCGCCCACTGACAGCACGCCCTTGTCGTAGCGGTCGTCCTCGGCCAGCGATCCGTAGGCGCGATACTCGCGGCCTGGGCGGGCTTGCCGTCGATGCGAAGACCCTCGAAGCGCGAGCCGTCGGCGCGTGAAGGTGCCTTCACGGCGCCTGTTTCGGTCCAGCACCCAACATTGGTGGTACCGTTCTTGACGCTTGTCTGACTCGAATTTACGACAGAGAGGCCCATGAACGCTCACTTTCTTCATTCTCTCATGGAAAGATACCGTCAAAAGTACCGTCGTCCACACTCAGCTAGGCCATCCCCAAGCACAGCGCCGATCCATGCGCTTCGCTAGTCCGAGCTAGCCAAGCCGGAGCTATCACCCTCAGCATTTGTCGCATCGCAACCCTTGGCAGGCCTCACCTCAACGAAGTGCTACGGTACAAATGGCGATGCGCCGTCGACAGTCCCCTTTACAGATGAGATGGCAGATCTGCTGCCCCCAAAGTTGCGGGAAACGCGTCTGAGTGAGGTCAACGACCCAGTCTACGGCTGTCCCGGCAGATCCTTGAGCCTCAGAATTGCGACCGCCCTTCGATTTGGTCTCCCCGGCGTCGACACGTAGTTGATACGAGCACCAGCGCGCAGTGGGTCGGCTGTCAGATAGCGGTGGTGAGTTGGACTGCGGCAACTGCCGGGTGGAGGCCGTCCTGGGCCCTGCCTCGGCGGCGAGATTGAGGACGCTGATAGCCATCGGAGCTCGCAGGCAGGCAAGGAACACAGCTCCTCCAGTCAGCTCACGACGCTGCCGGTAAAAAGCTCCCACTCGGGTTGGACTGCCCGAGCGCGTACTGCGAGTTGATTCAGAGCGCACTCGGTCAGGTTTGCCTTTGAGCGTCCGGGTTATCGCTCGACTATCTGCCTCCAGTATCTAAGAAAATCGGAGACAGACGTTGGAGACTCAAGTTATCGATTACATCGTGGTCGGAGCCGGCTCGGCCGGATGCGTGATCGCGCACCGCCTCGTCAAGGCAGGTCATTCGGTGTTGCTGCTCGAGGCCGGTCCGACCGATGCGAGCAAGTTCGTCAAAATGCCTGCGACATTTGTTCGCGTCATCGGGACGGAGCGCTCGTGGGTCTACGAAACCGTTCCTCAGCCGCATGCCAATGGCCGCAAGATGTACGTCCCGCAGGGGCGCATGAACGGTGGCGGCAGTTCTCTGAACGCAATGATCTATGTCCGTGGCGCGGCCGCGGACTACGACGCATGGGCTGACGCCGGCTGCGCCGATTGGGCCTGGAAGGATGTCCTGCCTGCATTCAAGCGAGCCGAGAGCAACATGCGCTTCTCCGGTGAGATGCATGGCACCGATGGCCCTCTGCAAGTCAGCGACACGAAGTACCGGCACCCTCTGAGCCTGGCGTTCTTGAAGGCTGCGCAGGAGGCGGGCCTTCCGTACAACGATGACTTCAACAGCGGCACCCAGGAAGGCGTAGGTTTCTACCAGACCACGACGATCAACGGCACGCGCGGCAGCACGGCGGCGACGTACCTTGCCGCAGTGCTCGCCGACCCGAAGCTCACCATGGTCAACGGTGCCCGCGTGCTGCGGGTGATCATCGAGGGCGGCAACGCGACCGGCGTCGAGTACCGCCGAGACGATGGTGGAACGGTGAAGGCGCTTGCCAACCGCGAGGTCGTGCTGAGCGCGGGTGCACTCGCGTCGCCCAAGCTGCTGCAGGTGTCGGGCATCGGCCCCGGCGAATTGCTGCGGGAACTGGGTATCCCGGTTCATTGCGACCTGCCCGGTGTAGGCGAGAACTTCCAGGACCATCTGGAAATCATTGCGCATGGCCGCTGCAAGGAGCCGATCAGCCTGCTCGGCCAGGACAAGGGCCTCACGGCTTTGAAGCACGGCGTGCAATGGGAGCTGTTCAAGACGGGCCTCCTTACCTCCAACGTGGTCGAGAGCGGCGGCTTCGTCGACACAGCCGGAACTGGACGTCCCGATGTGCAGTTCCATGTGCTGCCCGTTCTGGTGGGGGACGTGGATCGTCCGATGCCGGAAGTGCACGGCATTTCGATCGACCCCTGTTTCCTGCGCCCGAAGTCGCGTGGACGCGTGCGGGCCGTCAGTGCGAATGCCATGGACCCGGTTCATTTCGATGGAGGCTTCCTTTCGGAGCAGGAAGACGTGGATACGCTCGTGCGCGGCCTCAAGCTGGCACGCCGCATCATGCGGATGCCCTCGCTGCGCAAGGTTGTCGCCGAGGAGATCTATCCGGGCCCTCAGGAGCACATGCCTGACAGCGATCTGGAGCAGTTCGTGCGCCAGTACGCCAAGACCGTTTATCACCCGGTGGGCACCTGCCGGATCGGAGGTGACCCGATGGCTGTCGTCGATTCCAGGCTGCGCGTGCGCGGCGTGGGGCGCCTGCGCGTGTGCGATGCCTCGGTGATGCCCACCATCTGCAGCGGCAACACCAATGCGCCCACCATCATGATTGCCGAGCGCGGTGCCGAGTTCATGCTCGGCCGCTGAGCGGTGCGATCTCTTCTCTCTCTAGCAACCACCACATCCCGCACCATGAACCCCAAAGACCTTTCCCAGCAGGAGTTGGCACGCATCGGCTTCCTCTCGCGTCGCAGCTTCGACAATTTCATCGACGGCGTATTCCGGGAATCCCGCAGCGGCAAGCGCATCGATGTCGTCGATCCGGCGTCTGAATTGGTCGTGGCCAGCACGCCCGACAGTGACGCGGGCGACGTGGATGCCGCGGTCGCGGCGGCGCGAAGGGCGTTGGAGGACTCCGCCTGGTCCAGGATGCGGCCCGCCGACCGCGAGCGCGCCTTGTTCCGCCTTTCTCAACTGATCGAAGATCACGCGGACGAACTGAGCGCCATGGAAACCTTGCAGAGTGGCAAGTTGCAGGGTGTTGCGCGCATGATCGACGTGGGTTTCTCTGCCGAGTTCGTGCGCTATATGGCTGGCTGGGCCACCAAGCTGGAAGGCAGCACGCTGCAGCCCTCGATCCCGTTTCCTCCAGGAGCCCGCTACCACACCTACACGCAGCGCGAACCCGTGGGCGTGGTCGGCGCGGTGGTGCCCTGGAACTTCCCGCTGGCGATCGCGCTCTGGAAGATCGCACCTGCACTGGCAGCGGGATGCACAGTGGTGCTCAAGCCATCGCCCGAGACGCCGTTGACCGCCTTGCGCTTGGCCGCACTCGCGCTGGAGGCGGGCATTCCCGCCGGTGCACTCAACGTCGTGTGTGGAGGCGGCACGGCTGGCGCGGCCTTGTGCGCACACCCCGGTGTCGACAAGATCAGCTTTACCGGCAGCACGCAAACCGGACGTGCCATCGGCCACACCGCAGTCGATCGCATGGCGCGTTTCACGCTGGAATTGGGTGGAAAGTCTCCCATGATCGTCTTGCCGGATGCCAACCCTGTCGCCGCCGCCGCAGGCGCTGCCATGGGCATCTTCTTCAACCAGGGCCAGGTCTGCGCCGCAAGTTCGCGGTTGTATGTTCATCGCAGCCTGTTCGACCAGGTCGTGAATGAAGTGGCGCGCCAGGCAGAGGGAATGCGTATCGGCTCCGGGTTCGACGCCACCGCGCAGCTGGGGCCGGTTGTCTCGCGCCGCCACTTCGACCGGGTCATGGGGTTTATCGACGGCGCACTCCGCGAGGGAGCGACGGCCCTGACCGGCGGAGAACGCGCACGCGACGCTGGCTGCTTCATCAAGCCCACCGTGTTCGTCGACGTGAATCCCGGCATGCAGGTGGTGCGCGAAGAGGTTTTCGGACCCGTGCTCGTCGCCATGCCGTTCGACGATGTGGAGGACGCCATCCGCCAGGCCAACGACACGCCGTTCGGACTGACAGCCAGCGTGTGGTCGAACGATCTGTCCGCGGTGCACCGGATCATCCCCCGCATCAAGGCCGGCACGGTCTGGGTCAACACCCATAACTTGCTCGACGCGAACCTGCCATTCGGTGGCTACAAGCAAAGCGGTTTCGGTCGCGACCTGGGCCGCGCTGCAGTCGAGTCCTATACGGAACAAAAGAGCGTCTGCATGTCCATCTAGCGTGCCGCTCTATCTACAAGAACAAGGCCGGCGGTCAACGCCAGGAGACAAAGAGATGCCCACACGCCGTAAATTTACAAGCCAGCTCGCCGCCATGGCGGCCCTGGGCACTACCCCGATGCGCAATGCGCATTCGCAAGGCACGCAGCTCGCGAGAATACTGGTCGGCTTTCCGCCAGGAGGCGCCACGGACGCGGTTGCGCGACGTTTGGCCGAAAAGCTGCGAGGCAGCTACGCAAACACCGTCGTGGTCGAAAACAAGCCAGGTGCGGCCATGCAGATTTCCATTTCGGCGCTGAAGGACAGTGCGCCGGATGGGAACACCTTGCTGTTGTCGCCCACCGCGCCGTTCTCCGTCTACCCCTTTACCTACCGCAAGCTCCCCTACGTCGCAGAGGACGTGGCGCCCGTGTCTTCGATCTGCTCGTTCGCCTTCGGGTTCGCCGTGGGCCCGGCAGTACCTGCGAGCGTACGGGGTATCAAGGACTACATCGCCTGGTGCAAGGCGAATCCGACCCACGCCAACTTTGGCTCGCCCGCCGCAGGCTCCACGCCTCACCTGCTTGGCATCCTGCTATCCAAGCTTTCAAACACCGAATTGACCCATGTCGGCTATCGCGGAGACGCGCCCGGACTGCAGGACCTGATGGGCGGCCAGGTGTCCGCCTATTCGTCGACAGTGGGAAGCTTCCTGCCGCATCTCAAAAGCGGAAGGCTTCGACTCATCGCTGTTTCCGGGAATGGCCGCAACGCGTTCGTTCCCGATGTTCCCACGTACCGTGAGCAGGGATATGCAATCACGGCCACGGAGTCGTTTGGTTTGTTCCTTCCCGGAAGGACCTCACAAGACATCGTGCGTCGCGCAGCTGCCTATGTTCAGCCGGTTCTGGCGCAGGGGGAAATGATCGCTGCATTGGGAGACGTCGGCATGACTGCGAAGCCCAGCACTCCGCAAGCTCTGGCCGACCTCATCAAGGCCGATACCGAGGAATGGCGCCGCTTGATCAAACTCGTCGGCTTTACGGCGGAGTCCTGATACATCGGAGCCTCGCGACGTACGGTTCTTTCCGGCCCTTGCTGCGCCGAATGCGGCCCCCACGCAGGACAACAGGCAATCGTTCGATCGATTTGTCACAAGCGACAAATGTGACGTTCCCGAATCGGCCGAGCTGCCTCGTCCGTGGAAATTTCCCGTTTCTGACAAAGCGCGCTCGCGTTGGCGAGAAGAAGCAGAAATGGTTCCTCCGGTCCTGCGCCAGCGTCCACTTCGAGCAGCCTCAGCGCCGGATTTGCCGGCGAGGTCACGGGAGGCGGCAAGGTCGCGGCCATCACGGTGTCTACCGCTGCGCAGATGCAGGCAGCCATTGACGCCTACATCGGGAACGGTGGGCTGGTGATCCGCTACAACGGAACCTTCGATTTCGCCAGCATCACCGATGCCTGCACGCAGTGGAAGTTGCCGGCCGGCGCCATTGTCAATATCGAGGACAAAAGCAACATCACCATCGAAGGCGCGGACAACTCGTCGGCCAACTTCGGGCTGGCCATCAAGGCCAATGCCGCGAACATCGTCATCCGCAACATGACGATCGGCCTGCTGCCGGGTTCGATCGATGCGATCGGCATCGAGGGCCAGGGAGGCAATTTTCCGGGCCACATCTGGATCGACCACAACACGCTGTTCAGCAGCCTGAAGGAGTGCCCGGGCGCCGGCGACCTGGAGTTCGACGGACTGCTCGACAACAAGGCGGGCGCGCACCACATCACCTATTCGTACAACCACATCCACGACCACCACAAGGTCGGCCTCATCGGTTCGAGCGACAGTGATTCCAGCGACCGCTTCATCACCTTCCATCACAACGTCTACGAGAACGTCGGCTCACGCCTGCCGCTGCAGCGCGGCGGCTACACGCACCTCTACAACAACCTGTACAGCGGCGTGGCCACCTCGGGTGCCAACATCCGCATGGGTGGCTTCTCGCTGATCGAAGGCAACTACTTCGAGAACACGCAGAACCCCGTGACCTCGCGCGACAGCTCGGCGATCGGCTTCTGGGAACTGCGCAACAACAACATCAAGACACCGGCCGACTTCAGCACCTACGGGATCACCTGGGTGGCCAGCTCGTCCTCCCCGTCGCGCGACGCGACCGACTGGATCACGACTGGCGTGTTCCCGGTGGGCATCCCCTACGCCTACACGGCGCACGACCCGGCCTGCGTGAAGCAGAAGCTGCCTGCGGTCGCTGGCGCGGGCAAGGCGCTCGCCCGCCTCAGCTGCAGCTGACGGCGGCGCCGTGGCGACCAGAGCCCGTTGGGCGGGCCGGTCGCTCATCCGGAAACCGCGGCCGATGGTCCGACCCGAGGCACGCTGCGGAGAGCGTCGCTTACTGTAGAACCGCGGTGCGGCGTGAATCGAAGGACAGGCGCTGGCACTCGCCGGGTGTCATGCCGTAATGCTGCTTGAAGAGGCGGCAGAAGTGGGCGGTGCTCTTGAACCCCCACGCGTAGGCGATTTGCCCAGCGGATCGGCCCACGTGGACTTCGTTCATGAGTGCCTTATGACAGCGCTCGAGCCGTGCGTTCCAGATCTGCCGCTCGAGGCCGACCGGGTCGGTCTCGAAGACCTTATGCAGATAGCGTCTGGAACAGCGTAGCGCGTCGGCGACCCCCTGGATACTCAGGTCCGGCTCGCAAAGATGGGCCTGGATGTACTGCTGCGCCCGCAGCTTCAGGACAGAGGGCAGGGGTAACGGCTCGCCGACACGGCGAAAGGTCTCGACCAGAGTCGAGCCGAGCAGCCCCATGACCGATTCGCTGATGGCTTGCCCGACGCCATCGGGCAGGCTGGGCAATTGCTCGCTCAATGCACGCAGGTAGGTGCCGAAAACACCATGCAGGCCAGCCACGTTGTCGTGGCCCGCCTGTCCCGCGAGCGGCCCGGAAAGCTTCAGTCCTGAAAGGAGTGCACGCGGCACCTGGGTCACCAGCAGTGCGCATCGTTCGCGGTTGGTGATCGTGTACGGCGCGCGAGGATCGTAGAGGATCCACTCTCCCGGTTGAAGCTCCACGCGTCGGTGCTCTTGCTCGACGACACCGCGACCGGAAACTTGCAGGACGAGCTTGTAGAACTCTTCCGTCGGAAGTTCACCGCAAGTGTTGTCGCGCGCCACGTGGTGCGCCGGCGCGGTGATGCTGAACATGCGCAGGGCACCAACATCGTAGGTGTCGAGGGACGCATCGAGGGGCTCGTCATCCAGGCTGGACACCCTCAAGCGACCAAAGTACCGCGTGTTGATGCTGCTCCAGGCATCGGCGCGTTCACAGGCGAACACGCGGTTTGTTGACCAATGGGTAGTGTGCATGGTGACCCTCAGAAATCGAGGACGGGGCAGTAGTCCTTCATTCGCCTTCGCGAGACCGAAGCCACCACCGCGTCGGGAACCAATGCCATGCCCAGCGGCCGCCAGTCGCACCCCACAATCCGCCTCGGGCATAAAGCGCGACGACCAACGTCAGCAGGCCCAGCATGATCATGTAGCCGGCACCGTAGCTCGAGAACAGGCGATCGGCCGCGAAGTAAAGCACCGCACCGATCAGCGGCCCCTCCAACGTTCCGATGCCGCCGACCATGACCATGAAGATCACGATGGCGATCCAGTTGGGATCGAAGCCGGCGTTCGGCGAAAGTCGCAGCGCACTGAGGTAGTAGACCGCTCCGACAAGGCCGGTTCCGACCGCCGCGCCCAGGAAGACGAGGAAGCGCAATCGCTCGACGTCGACGCCCTGGCTCAAGGCGGACACCGCGTTGTCGCGCATGGCCGTGAGCGCCAGCCCGTGCCGCGACCGCAACAGCCAATAGCTACCACCAACCGTCAACACCAGCATCAATGCCGCCAACCAGAGGACCCCGACCTGGCGCTCCTCGAGGGTGTACTTCTGCATGGCCCGGAGCGTCATGCCCGAACTGCTTCCCAGCCACTCTGTGTTCGATATGGCGAGCCGGCACACTTCGGCAACCACCCAGGTTCCGATCGCGAAATATGGCCCCTCCAGACGGCGCAGGAGCGCGTACGTGGGCACGGCAAGCAGCGCGGGGGCCAGCAGGCAGAGCGCTGCGGCGGCGAACGGGTCGATTCCGAAGTGATTGGCCAGCGCGAACATCGCGTAGGCGGCAACGCCCAGGAATGCCTGCTGCCCGATGGAGACCATCCCGCCGTAGCCCGCCAGCAGGTTCCACATCGACGCGAACGCCAGATAGCAGCTGAACTCGACGACCGAGCGAGTGACTCCCGAATCGGCCCACCAGGGCAAGCCAAGCATCAGCAGCAGGGCCACCGCGGCAATGGCGAGTGCAGCACGCCCCCCGCGCGTCTGCCGCGAGACGAGTCCGCCCTGCGGGGTGACTGATTTCGTCATCGGCTGCCTCCACCAAAAAGGCCCTGGGGCCGGACCGCCAACACGGCGAGAAAAACCAGATGGCCGGCCAGCGAGCCCCAGCCGGCATCGATCCGTCCGCCGACTACTTGCGCGACGCCGAGCAGCAGCGCGCCCAGGAACCCGCCCCAGAGCGACCCCATGCCGCCGATGATGACCGCCTCGAAAGCGTAGATCAGCTGGCCAGGACCATCGGCGGGCGAGACGGTGACCCGCAAGGCATGGAACACAGCCGCCACCCCGAGCACGCCCACCGCCAGCGCCGTGGCGCCCGCGTAAACGTGGCGCGGGTTCACGCCGATCATCGAAGCCGCGTCGGCATCGGCCGCCGCCGCCCGGAGGGCGCGACCGAATCGCGTGCGGCGCAGCAGCAGGTGGATGGCCCCCGTCAGCAGCAGTGCCGCGCAGAAGATCTGCACAGGCAGCAGGCCGACGAAGAGCGGTCCGATGGACAGGCTCGCCGACTCCAGCCCGTTGCCTGGCAACGATCGCGCATCGGCCGTGAACCCGGCGAGCAGCGCGTTCTGGATCGTGATCGACAAGCCGAACGTCGCGATCAGCGAAGGCAGCGGGTCGCTTCCGACCGCGCGGTTCAACACCAGCCGCTGAAGCGCATACCCGCCGACGGCGGCCAGAGGCACCAGGACGAACATCGTCGCGTAGGGCCCGATGCCCAGGTAGGTCGCGATGACGATCGCCGCGAACGACAGCAGGATCAAGAGATCGCCGTGGGCGGTGTTCACGATCCGCATCACGCCGAACATCAATGACATCCCCAGCGCGTATTGCGCATAGAGGCCTCCCAGGAGCACGCCCTGTATCGCTGCGTCAAGCCACTGCATGATGAGAAGCTCCGAAGTAGGCTTGCGTGATTTCCGCCCGGCTGGCCTCGGCCGACGCGCGGTGTAGCGTGACCCTGCCCTCGAGCAGGCAGTACAGGCGCGATGAGGCCGATTTCGCCAGACCGACATCCTGCTCGACGATCAACGCGGCGGTGCCCTCGGCCGTGATGGTGGGCAGCGCCGCATAGATTTCGCGGATGACCAGCGGCGCGAGACCGAGCGAGATCTCGTCGCACAACAGCAGCCGCGGATTGCACAGGAGCGCCCGGCCGATCGACACCATCTGCTGCTGCCCTCCGGAGAGCGACTCCACCCGCGCGTCCCGCTTGTCGCGCAGCACGGGGAAGAGCGCATGCACGCGTTCCAGCGTCCACGCGCGGCCGTTCTCGGGCAGTTGGCGCCCATGGTCCCGCGCCACCAGCAAGTTGTCTTCGACCGACATGCCGGCGAAGAGTCGCCGCCCCTCGGGAACCATCGCAAGGCCCAGTTGGACCGATTCGTGTGGCGATCGGCGAGCGATGGGTTCACCGTCCAGCCGCACCGTGCCCGGCGAGGTCGACACCAATCCCATGAGGCACTTCAGGAACGTGGACTTGCCTGCGCCATTGGCGCCGATGAAGGCCACGACCTCTCCGCGATGAATCTCGAAGTCGATGCCGAAGAGCGCCTGGAAGTCGCCGTAGCCCGCGGTAAGCCCATGCGTGGAAAGCAGCGGATTGCGGCTCATGCTTCGATTCCCATGTAGATGCGCTGCACCGCCGGATCCGCCATCACATCGTGAGGAAGGCCCTCCGTGAGCTTGCGCCCCGAGTCCAGGACCATCACGCGGTCCGCCACCGCCATCACCGCGCGCAGCACGTGCTCGATCCAGACGACGGTCACGCCTTGCCGCTTGATGTCGAGCACGAGCTGCACCAGCTTGTCGGCCTCTTCATCGGTCAGCCCACCCGCGATCTCATCGAGCAGCAGAAGTTTCGGGCGGCTCGCGAGCGCGCGCGCCAGTTCGAGCCGCTTGCGGTCCAGCAGCGTGAGCTGGCCTGCCGGGATGTTCGCCTTGGACCGGAGTTCGCATTGCTCGAGCACCGCGGCACAGTGCCGGCTGGCACCGGCTTCGTCCAGGCGGGCCCCGAACATGGCGGCCACGAGCAGGTTCTCGAAGGTTGTCATTCCGGCGTAGGGCTTCGGAATCTGGTACGTGCGCCCGATGCCGAGCCGGCATCGTTCGAAGGGCCGCTCGCGCCGCAGCCGGCGCCCGTCGAACGTCAGTTCACCACCATCGACGACCACGTCGCCGCTGATCAGGTTGAACAGCGTTGTCTTGCCGGCCCCGTTGGGGCCGAGGATCGCCAGGGCCTCGCCCTGGCTGACATCGAAGTCGACGTCCGACGTGACGACATTCGCGCCATAGGCCTTCTGCAAGCCCCGGGCCGACAGCAACACCTTGCTCACAGCGGCTTCAGCTTGGCCGCCGCCGGCACGATCTTCGCGGTGCTGTTGTCCACGATCGCCAGCTCGTACTTG
The DNA here is from genome assembly GCF_001425205.1 of Variovorax sp. Root411. GTDB lineage: Bacteria > Pseudomonadota > Gammaproteobacteria > Burkholderiales > Burkholderiaceae_C > Variovorax. Next base: position 78,619 of record NZ_LMDW01000004.1, on the reverse strand, counting down.
AACTTCTGTCCCTTGACCCATTGGCCGCCCAGCACCGGGGTCTTGCCCACATTGGCGACTGGCCCCCTTTTCCAGTTGACCGGCCCGACCACCGTCGTGAGATCGGTCGCGCGGATCGCATCGCGCACGGCCTTCGGGTCGTGCGGTTTGCCGCTGCGCTTGAGCACGTCGATGGCCACCTCCCACAGCGCGTGCGAGTAGCCGAGCGGCTGCGTCCATTGCTTCTTGCTGGCCGCTTCGTAGTCGGCAGCGATCTTGGCGCTGGTTTCTCCGGTCAGCGACGACTTGAAAGGGAAAGTGGGTGTCCACCAGACCTCGCTGCTCATCCCTTCACCGAGGTCCCCCATGGCCTCCACCGCGGAGGGGAACAGCAAGGCCTTGCCGACCGTGACGATCTTCGGCTTGAAGCCCTGCTGCCGACACTGAGCCATGAAGGTCTTCAGGTCTTGCGGCAAGGTGATGCCGGCAATGATGTCCACGCCGGCCTTCTTGAACTCGGCGATCTGCGGAGAGAAGTCAGCGGTGAGCGGCTGGAAGAATGGAGGCGTCACGAAGGTGTAGCCCGCCTTGGTGACCGCCGGCGGAAAGCCGAACTCCTTGCTGGCCCAAGCTTCGCCGTCCGTGCTGCGCTCGAACAGGAACCCGATCTTCTTGTTCGTAGCAACGGAACCCCACATGCCGACAAAGCCGGCGATGATGTCTTCCAGCCCCCAGAAGAAGTGGTAGGTCCACTCGAAGGGCTTGTCCGGCTTGCCGCCGCGCGAGAAGAAGTAGCTTTGCCATGGCTGCACGGTCGACAGGCAGGGAACGCCGTTGAGCTCGCACTGGTCGGCCACCGGGTTGATGGTTTCCGACGTGCACGAGGGCAGCATCAGCTGCACCTTGTCCTTCAGAATCAGATTCCCGGCGAGTTCAGCCGCCTTGTTCGGGTTGGACTGGCTGTCACGCACGAGTATCTCGACCGGGTAGGTCTTGCCTCCGGTGGTGATGCCGGACGCCAGCAAGGCGCGCGCCTTGCCGACCATGTACTGGTCGGTCTCGCCAAAGAGTGCATAGGGTCCGGTCAGCGGACTGACAAACCCCAGCTTGATGGATTTTTCCTGGCCGAACGCCAAGCGGGGAAGGCCAAGTGCTGCGGCGGAGGCAGCGGCGGCAGTGCCCTGCAGAACGAGTCGGCGGTTGCGAGCGTGGGGTGTCATGTTGTCTCCTTGGATTTTTACGAGGGAGCGCGGATGCGCCTTTTCATTCAGACGGTCAGGTATCCGCCGTCCACGGGCAGGGTGACGCCGGTGATGTACCGGGCAGCAGGTGAGCAGAGAAAGACGATGGCGTCGGCCACGTCGGAGGGCTCGCCCCAATGCCCGAGCGGCGTCCGGTCCAGAATTCGCCGGCTGGCGTCTTCGTCTTGGCTCAGCGCTTCGGACAACGGTGTGGTGATCCAGCCCGGCGCAACAGCATTCACACGAACCTTCGCGGGCGCATAGCTCTGGGCCAAAGATTTGGTCAGTTGGACCACGCCGCCTTTGCTTGCCGCGTAGGCGGGCCGGTCCGCGCTGCCGAAGGTGCTGAACATCGAGGCGACATTGACGACGCAGCCGCGGGAGCGGATCAGCGCTGGCACGGCCGCATTGCAGGCGCGCATGATCGATGTGAGGTTGACGTCCAGCACGTGCTCGAACACATCCAGCTCATACTCCGCCCGGTCGCGGCTGATGCCGGCGCAGTTGACCAGAATGTCGATCGAGCCCTGCTGCGACAGCATGGCCTGCAGTGCAGGCCCGTCGGTCACGTCGAGCTCGACGCACCGGATGCGGTCATGCATCGGTGCGTGCTCGCCATCGGCCTTCAGGCCCGCGGCCAGCACGGTCGCCCCCAGGTCTGCAAGGCGCAGCGCAGTTCCGGCGCCAATGCCTGAAGTCCCGCCGATGACGAGCGCGTTGCGCCCTTCGAAAAGTGTCGGTGCAAAAGTCATCTCAGATCCTCTCCATTGGGTGCGACCAGGACCTTCACCTGGTCCTTGTCGGAAATCAGGGCTTCGAATCCCTGGGGTACGGCCTGCGAAAGCGACACTTTTCGGGTGACGATCGCGGACGGGTCGATGAGCCCTTTGGCCGTCCACGCAATCAGCGTTGGGAAGACATCCCGGTAGCCAACGCTTGCCGTCAGCCGCAGCTCTCGATTGACGATGTCGAAGATGTCCACCTGGGCCTTGCCCATGAGGCCGACGAGCACCGCCTCTCCACCTTTGCGCAGACACGCGAGCGTCGAGTCGATGGTGGCCTGCAAGCCCGCAACTTCGAATGCCAGCGCAGCCCCCCGGCCTGAAGTGACTGCGAGGATTCCGCTGGTGCTGTCGTGGCGCGAAGCATCAACGGCCCTGCTGGCCCCCATCGCTGCGGCGAGCGCCAGGCGTCCGGCATGGACATCCACTGCGATGATCTCGCCGGCACCGCACTGGCGCAGCATGGCGACGGTCAAGAGGCCCACAGGTCCCATGCCGAAGACCGCACAGGCATCACCCGGCCGCAGCCCGCTGGTTCGCACGGCGTGCAGCGCGACGGCAGCTGGCTCGAGGACAGCAGCCTGATCGAAGCGCACTTGCTCCGGTAGATCATGGACGGTGTACGCAGGTACCACGACCGTCTCGGCAAGTGCGCCATCGCCCATGAGTCCGACGAACCCCATGGAGATGCAGCGGTTGTACTGTCCCTGGCGGCAGTAGTCGCATGTGCCGCAGCGGTATTCCGGCTCGACGGCAACACGCGCGCCGACCCGGACGTCCAGGGCAGCCGATTCGACCACCGTGCCGCAGAACTCGTGCCCCAGCGTCAGCGGTGCGCGTCGCCCCGAGATGGGATGTGCGCATTCGACGGGAATGGCATGCGGGCCATCGACGTATTCATGCAGATCACTCCCGCAGATCCCGCAGTAGGCAACGCGGACGCGCACCTCGCCGGGTTGCAACGCGGAGTCCACCAGGTCCACCAATCGCAGATCCCGTGGCCCGTGCCAACGCAGTGCCTTCATGGCGCTCAGCGGAACAGCGTGTCGACGTACGCGGCGCCGATACCGACCTTCTCATAGTGCTCGCGGCACATCTGAATGTAGTCATGGACATCGAAGTGACCGGTGGACCCGCCGTTCTCATCGAGCCAGATCAGGGGTCCCTTCACGATGAAGAACACCCGCATCGGATCGGCATGCTCATACGAGACCAGCGTATGTCCCTCACCCGGCGTCTCGTAGACGAAGTCACCGGCCGTTGCGATCCAGTCGTGTTCGAGATAGCCCCATTTGCCCGAGATCGTGTACGCGAAGACCTCGTGCGGGTGGTAGTGCCGGTTCACGAGGCCCGGCTTGTCGGAACGCAGCACATCGGCCCACCTGTTCTCGCTCGGCGAGATCCACAGCGGGCGCGACGACACGGTCTCGCTGAAGGGCACGTAGTAGCGCAGATCGTCCGTCGCTGCATCGGGAATGTGCACCTCCGGCTTGGCGTCCGGCTTGAACACATTGGCGATCGGGGGAATGCCCCGCCAGAACTCAGTTTCGGCAATCATCGTCGTCTCCGTACAAACAGGTGTGGGGAGACACGACTTTGTCTTCGAACGAACGCGGACGCTGTTCCAGGCAGGACGAACTGTTTGCCTGCCTTGGACAATCGGCATGCCCTCAGGGATTCCCCTGATGGGGCAGCCACGTGCTGCAGCCGTTCGACAGATAAGATCGATTTCGAGAACCTTTGTACGCTCCTGTACTGCAGTCGGCCCGTCGTCCACATCATGCAATCCACCGCCACGGAGAAGGGTCGTTGCGTCCCCTTCAGGGAAGGCGCAACGGAGTTCGCGCCGGCGCGAGAGCGCTTGCGTTACTGGGAGTCGTACACCGCGTCCGAACTGGTCGGGCTTCGCTGTTCTTCCTATGCAGAAGAAGGCCTCAACGCGCGGCAGCGGAATTTCGATTTGAGCGCGCTCCGCATCGCCGAGATCGCCGGAAACGAACACGTGGTGGAGCGCACGATGCCCATCGTTCGCCGCCATCCGAAGAACTCGCTCTTTGCCTGCCTGTTGTTGGAAGGCGAGGCCTTTTTCTACCAGTCCGGCCGTTGTGACCTGGTCCGCAGTGGCGACCTCATCATCTACAGCACGGCGAAGCCGTACCTGTATGGGTTCACACGGCCCATGCGCCAGTTGCTGATCGACGTCAAGGCAGACGAACTGTTCGAGTCCGGCGACGACATCTCGCGAATTTCGCTACTCAAGATTGATGGCAGTCTTCGCGCAGGACAACTGCTCACACAGCCATTGCGAGACGGGATCATTGGTTTCATAGACAACCCGCTTGCCGATACCGCTCCAGCTTTGCATGAGGAAATTCGCGCGAGGTTGCGGATGCTGCTTCGCCCCTCGGCGCACGACGCGCCCCGAGGCGATGACGTCAACGCTCTGCGGCTCTTGAGGGCCGAGCGCTTTATCGCCGAACACCTGGGGAATCGCGAACTCGACGCCGAAGCGGTCGCAAACCACGTGGCCATGTCGTTGCGAAATCTGAACCGGATGTTCGAGAAATACGAGCGCAGCGTCACGCAGTGGATCTGGCAGGAGCGCCTTGCCTTGGCGCAACGCAAGCTCGCCGACGCCGCTCACGCCTACAGGTCAATCGGCGACATCGCACTGGACTGCGGCTTCTCCACGCAAGCCCACTTCGCTCGGGAGTTCAAGCAGCGTTACGGGCTGACGCCAACGCAGTATCGCGAGGCCCGGGCTAGCGCGAGCTCGTTCAACGGTGCCAAAGGTTCACGAGGCAGGTGACACTGCACCTGCAGGCCTGTATCTCGACACTGAAGAGATGTACCTGCGTGCGGGCGAGGGACTCTGCCGCTTGCGCAATTGCCCGCTTCTCTCAAGTCCCTCTTCGCGCCGGCAGCGCGAATCGCCGTCGCGTCAAAAACGCACGCCGAAGTCGCCCTTAATTGCGAGCTCCAGGCTCAGCCCTTGGGACAGGAGCAGCACAAAGCCTTAGTCGCACCGACATGCAGAACTCGGGCACCAGGCCCCTACCATCGCCCGATGTTGGCGATCGCGCCCTTGCTGGCCTGCACCAGGCGCGGGGCGATGGCACTGGCCGGCCTGACAGCGCAGTGGTGTTGGGGGTTATCAGGCGAGCGACGTCGTCTGTCGGTTGGTCGATGAATGGACCGGACAGCTTGGCCCCGGCGTTGTTGATCACGGGTTCGCGCGCATGCATCATGCATCGCGCGATCAGCACTCATGCTTGGCCGGTACTTTTTTGTGACTTTCGCCCCGCGCCTGCCTGCCGAGGCGCGTCGCAAGCACGTTGTCGATGGTCTTGCCATCCATGTCCACGGTTCCAGGCGCCAGCCCCCCACTCCACCGTACCGCCCGTTTTCGGCAATCGGCTGGTGATCAGCATCATCATGACCGCTGAGCGTGTGATAGCGGCCGCGGTTCTCTTCGGGTACTTCATCAAGATCCAGACGGTCTTTCAGGTCGGGCACGGGGATATGACCGTCCAGTAGCCAATTGCGCGCTGCACGGCCCAGGAGGTTTCCGGATCGCGCGGCCGGAACTCGCCTGTGAGTGCCTCGATCAGGTCCTGCAAGGTCACGATACGTTGGAGCTGCCCGTCGCGAGATCCTCGCGTCGCTCAGGCTTGCTGTGAGCCCGTCTGTGCTGTCGCGCGCACCTGGGCTCGTCGTGCGGATTGATCTTCGGCATTGAGCGAGCGGCAACTGGCCGACCCGCCCCGCTGGCCTGACCCGATGACGCTGGGCGGCGCGCAATGTGCCGCCCAGCGCGTATCCCCCGGTCTCATGACCGGAGATTTCCACCAAGGAGAAAACGATGCCCATCGGTTCGTCACCGCAAGAAGAATCCCACGAACAGCGGCTCGCGCATCGCGAGTTCGCCAGCCTGGCCATGGCCGGAGTCAAGGATTGGCCGCGCCCGCTGCTGCGCAGTCGCTGGTCAGGTCACCGCCCGGCACGACGCCCGGTACGGCGTCCACGCTGGTCCGGGTCGGTGGAATGGCGATAGTGACGCGCCAGAGCTGCGCGGTACGCTTGTCGGGAATCATGCAGGGAGTGGTCACGCCCCTCGACGTGCTCGAAGGCATTGCGGGAGAGTTTCCCGGCGAGGACGAAACACTGGCGATCCAGAAACTGAGCAACGACCAGTGGTCAGCCGCTGGCACGCCGACTTGCACCAACTGGAGCAAGCCCTCGAATCGGATGGTCTGGTCAGCGACGATGACAGCTTCACGTCTGCGGCCGGCTTTCTGCTCAACAGCCTCGGGCGTATCCCGCCTCGCGACGAGGTGCTCCTGCATCGGGATTTTCGAGTTCCGGGTGCGCGATGCGGATCGGCTGCGCATCAAGACCATCGGTGTGGCCAGGGTGTCGCCGCCTGCGTCGCTCGTCGTTAACGGCGCCGGTTCATAACCGGAAGCTCAGGGGATCAGATCCCAGTCGAGGCTGAGAAGAAAACGAAGCATCCCAACGCAGACGATGGCCGCAACGGGAAGCAACTCTCTACAGTGCCGCAGCCCAGTCGAACCCGAAGGCGCGATAAGCGCGAAGACGAGTCATGAAAGTGATCTGAGCGAGGCAACGGGTTTTGCAAGGCTGCAAGGCAAGGATCAATGCTGACTACCGAACCGACCACAGCCTCATCGACAGGACTGTGCAAGCTCAACAGTTGACCGATCGGATGAGCCGAAGCGGCCTGCGTCACGTCGGGCCGGGCTCCCGCTGCAAGTCCACAAGACAGTCGCCGGTGCCGATCGAGCGCGCCAGGCGGGTCCTCAGGGCGGCGTCCGCGGCAGAACGCTGGTGGATCTGCAGATCGAGCGATCAATCCTCCAATTTGTATGCCTTCAGAAACGCGTCGGAAGACACCTGATCGGCCAGGGCCCGGAGGGTCGCAGCCGAGGCTGGGCTCAGGATAACCTCCACACGGTCGTTTGCCGCGGCCCATCGCACCGCCGCTTCTGAAAGCCGAGTTCTGCCAAGCCGAGTGAGCACGCCGTGCTTGGTCCGACGGTCCTTGGCGTCCGCGTGCAATTCGACGAAGCCGTCGCGCACCAGGGGCCTGAGCGCATGTGTGAGAGCCGACAGCTGGATAGCGAGCCGGGCCGCCAGTTCCTGCAGCGTGGGTCCCTGTGGATTGGCAACCATGAGCTTGTCTATTTCCGCGATGAGCGCGAGCTGCGTGGCCTTGAGGTCCAACGGCGCCAGCGCTTCGTCATACAGCTGGCCAAGCCGGCGGGCTGCAAGGCGCAGTGCCGTGTTCGTGCAGACACGCCCGCCCAAGACCCCCAGCTCATCCGCGGGCGGCTGGTCCAGGCGGTTCTTCGCGTCGACAACTTTGATGTTTATTCCCATGCTTTCAAAATGGTTGAGTACTGCACCAGTCACGGCCGGCGGTGAATCGCTTCTACATTCAAACCCTCAACTTTTTGTTGAGCCCTCAATTTTATTGAAAAGCCATCAATGACACACCCAACTCCAGGAAAGCCGCCCTTGACATCAGGGCTTCTTCCGGAATCGGCCCGACCGTACGCGCCAAGACGCGCCTTTGAACGCTCCGACAGCGGACATGTTCTATACGCCCGGTGCCAAGGGAGACACAGCTATCCAGCGCTCGCCGGCTGACCTGAAAACAATAATGGAGATGGTATGGACGCCTCCCCCCTCGCTGATCGACTGCGCGTGGTGGAGAAACAAGTGATGAATTTGGGGGCCTCGCAGTCGACGGCATCAAGTGCCAGAGTGGAAGTTCGACGTAGTAACCACTCTCAGACGGAGGCCCCGAAATGAATCGTACGACGTATGGCTTGGACATTGCAAAGAACGTGATGCAACTTCACTGGGTTGATGGCGAGACGGGCGAGATCGAGCGCAAGAAGCTCGCTCGAGCCAAGCTGAGCGAATTCTTCGCGCAGCGGCAACCGGCGCGCGTGGCAATGGAGGCGTGCGGCAGTGCGCACCATTGGGCGCGCGTGCTGGGCGGCCTGGGCCACCAGGTGGAGTTGCTTCCGGCGCGACAGGTGCGTGCGTTTGTGCGCAGCAACAAAGATGACGCAGCCGATGCACGCGCCATCTGGCTGGCGGCGCAGCACACGGACATCCGTCGTGCACCGGTCAAGACCCTGGAGCAGCAGGCGGTGATGTCGCTGCACCGGGCACGTTCGCACTGGGTGAGCGTGCGCACGGCCACGATCAACATGCTGCGCAGCTTGCTGTATGAGTTCGGAGTCGTGCTGCCAGGCGGCAAGAAGGCAGGTTTGAAGACGATCAGCGCCAAGCGCGCGGAGATCGACGTCCAACTGCCGCAGCCGATGCGTCGGCTGGTCGACCTGCAGCTCGAGACGCTCAAGGGGGTCGATCTCAGCATCGATCGCCTGGACGCTGAGATCGCCGAGCAACAACGCCAGCTTGCCGCGGCACGCACGCTGCGAGAAGTGCCGGGCATTGGCGTGCTCGGCGCGACAGCGCTGGCCGCCACGCTGGGTGACGCGAGCGGCTGGCGCTCGGGACGGGAGTTTGCAGCCAGCCTTGGGCTGGTTCCATCGCACAGCGGAACAGGCGGCAAGACGCACGTGGGTCACCTGAGCAAGCGCGGTGACCCCTACCTGCGCACCCTGCTCATTCACGGTGCACGCGCGGTCATCGCCCAGGCGAAGGTAAAACCCGCATGGCTCGAAGAATTGCTGCGACGCCGGCCACTGAACGTAGCGGTGGTGGCGTTGGCCAACAAGATGGCTCGCACGGTCTGGGCGCTGGTGGCGCACGGGCGGGCGTACCGATCGGAGTGGAAGAGCACTCCGCCAAGCGGCTGGGGCGCGCAAGCGCAGACAGCTTAGATCAACAACCTGAGACAACAACCTATAGGAGTGGAAGCCGCAAAGAGTGCGTGAGTCGAGTCGATGAAGTGATGGTGGAGCGGTCGGACCGCGGGTCGGGTAAAGCTGAATGTTTGTCTGGGCAAGCCTCGTGCCAAGCCCGCCACGGAGATGAGCACCGACCCCGCGCATGACCATCAAGGCCAGCGGGCGGGCTTGGGTCCGATCTGCACAAACAGGCCGGATATAAGACCGCAGTCATTACCGCCCCAGTCAGAACTTCAAAAACTCGCTTGCCACACGGGAGGCGTCCATATAAGACAAAAATGAAACTTGCCATCAGAACCACATTGATCTGCGCGATGCTTGCGGCCGCCACCACGTCCATGGCCCAGCGGGGCGAGACGGTCAAGATTGCCTGGATCGATCCGCTGTCCGGCCTGATGGCCGCGGTGGGAACCAACCAGTTCAAGACCACGCAATTCCTGGCCGAGGAGTTCAACAGGAAGAGCCTGTCGGGGGTGAAGTTCGAAATCCTCGGCCTGGACAACAAGCTCAGCCCACAGGAGACCTTGAGCGCCCTGCGTTCGGCGCAGGACCAGGGCGCGCGGTATGTCATGCAGGGTAATGGGTCCGGGCCGGCGCTGGCGATCATCGATTCCATCGAGAAAAACAATGCGCGCAACCCCGGCAAGGAAATGCTTTTTATGAACTACGCGGCCGTGGATCCCGACCTGACCAACAGCAAGTGCAGCTACTGGCACTTCAGGGTGGAAGCTGACACGTCGATGAAGATGGAAGCGTTCACCACATGGATGAAAGAGCAGCCCGACATCAAGAAGGTCTACATCTTGGGTCAGAACTACGCGCATGGCGTGCAGGTGAGCAAGTACGCCAAGGAGGGCCTGAAGCTGAAGCGTCCGGACGTTCAAATCGTCGGCGACGATCTGCATCCCTTGGCCCAGGTTCGTGACTTCTCCCCATACATCTCGAAGATCAAGCAATCCGGCGCTGATTCCGTCATCACGGGCAACTGGGGATCCGATCTGTCACTGCTGCTCAAGGCGGCCAACGACGCCGGCCTGAACAACGTGAAGTTCCTGACTTACTACGCTTACGGCACCGGGACCCCCACGGCCATGGGCAGTGCGTCGGAAGGCAAGGTCTTCAACGTCGCCTATGCGCACGCCAACATGGGCGGCGACATGCAAAAGAGCATGGAGGCGTTCAAGAAGAAGTTGAACGAAGACCTCTATCAGCCCTCGATCCACCATGTCTTTTCCCTGCTCGATGCCGCGTTCGCGCAAGCGAAGTCGACGGACCCCGTCAAGGTGGCTGCCGCGCTGGAGGGCATGAAGCTGAAGAGCTTCAACGGCGAAATCGAGATGCGCAAGTCCGACCACCAGCTGCAACAGAGCCTGTACGTCACCCGCTGGGAAAAGAAGAGCGCCAAGTACCCCTACGACGCGGAAAACACCGGCTACACACTGGCCCCCGTGAAGCACTACGCGCCTTATGTCTCCAGCACGCCCACCACGTGCCAGATGAAGCGGCCGAACGCCTGATCGAGCGATGACGGTCGAGGTCCGGCTTCAAACCACCGGGCCTTCTCCCTCGACCTCTTGCCAGCAGAGTCCACCCCATGAATTCCGAACGATTCCACTACTACGAGCCGGCGAATGGACACGGGTTGCTTCACAACCCCTTCAATGCGCTGATCGCGCCTCGCCCCATCGGGTGGATATCCACCCAGGACCACGAAGGCCGCCTCAACCTGGCGCCCTACAGCTTCTTCAATGCCTTCAACTATGACCCGCCGATCCTGGGCTTCTCGTCCATCGGATGGAAGGACAGCGTTCGGAACGCTTCGGACACGGGGGAGTTTGTCTGGAACCTCGTGACCCGAGAGCTCGGACCGCAAATGAACCAGACCTCGGCGCCTTTGCCCCCGGGTGCCAGCGAATACGGGTTCGCGGGCCTCACGCCGGCGCTGAGCCGCCTGGTCAAGGTGCCGCGCGTCGGCGAAGCACGCGCCGCGATGGAATGCAAGGTCATCGACGTCGTCCAGTTCAAGGACCAGAAAGGCCAGCCGGTTTCGAGCTGGCTCGTTCTGGGCGAAGTGGTCGCCGTCTACATCGACCGCGAGCTGATCAAGGATGGCGTCTACCAGACTGCGCAAGCACACCCGATCCTGCGGGCGGGACGAGGCGGCGACTATTGGGAGGTCACTCCGGAAACAATGTTCGAGATGGAGCGGCCTGAAGGCAGCAGCGTGCCGGCCTTTCACGGCACGTGACGGACGGCGGCGCCTTCTGAGACGCAGGAGTCGCGGCCTACACCACACCTCCCGGAAATTGCCGCGCAATCCTCTGATCGATGGCGCCGAAGATCGACTGCCCCTCGTCGTCGAGCATCTCGATGCGAACGCGTTCGCCGAATCGCAGATATGGCGTCCTGGCCTCCCCGTGTTTTTCGATTTCCATGCCCCTGATTTCCGCGATCGCGGCAGAACCGGCAAAGTCATCCGGGCCCGACACGGTACCCGACCCCAGCAAGGTTCCTGCGCGCAGCCTGCGCGTATAGGCCGCGTGAGCAATCAAGGGACCGAAGCCTCGCTTCATGAGCGACGCGTCGGGGTTTCCGATCCATTCCCCGTTGCGATGGACCTGCATTTTCCGGTGCAGGCGATTCTGGATCCACCAGGGCTTCACTTCGTCCAGCGATACGGCCACGGGCGAAAAGCTGGTCGATGGCTTCGCCCGGATCATGCCGAAGCCACTTTGCATCTCTTGCGCCTGGAGTGCTCTCAAGCTGCAGTCGTTGGCGAGCATCAAGAGCTTGATGTGCTTCGTTGCATCCTCTTCGGACACGCCCATCGGAACATCGCCGAGCACCGCGACAACCTCGCCTTCCAGGTCGATATCGAGCGATTCGTCCGGAAGAATCAGATCTTGGGTGGCGCCTCGCATGTCGTCCGTTCCGCCCTGGTACATCAGCGGAGCCGCGGACGCGAGGGCAGGAATTCCCAGTGCCTTGCACACCCAATGCCCATGATTGGGAAAGTCCGAACCGTCAATCCATTGGCTTGGCCGCGGCAAGGGCGCAGCACACGAATCAACTTCGAAGGAAAAACCGGCGCCCGGTGGGTCCGCATTGAGCGCCTCGTACCGTTGTTGGAGCAACGGCGCCGCGACCTCCCAGTGCTCCAGCGCCGACAGCAGATCCGGCGCGATGTCGGATGCGTCCACGGCCCGCTGCAGGTTGCGCGAGACCACAATCAAGCGGCCATCTCGACTCTCACTTCTATAAGTTGCCAACTTCATTGAATTCACCTTTCAGGTTTTGCTGGATCGTTGGCCCGCAAGCTGCACGTACCAACTAGACAACATCGTCGTTCATGAGCGGAACGCTTTGGCCTTGCTCTTGTCCTGTGGCCAACAGCTCAAGCGGCGACCCGGGGCGGAGTCAACTTCATCTGCATGGCTTCACGCCGTGCGGCAGGTCATTCAGCATCCCCCTTGAGTGAGCCTGCTGCAGCTTCAGAAAGGCTCTTTGTATGGACGCACGTCGAGCTCATGCGTCCATGCGGTCGGCGGCTGCAGATGCAACTGCAGGTACATCTCAGCGATGCCATCAATCGAGAGGAGGCCGTCTTCTCCGCGTTCAGCCACCACATGGGGACGGATGGTGCGAAGCCTGTTCCCGTTGATCCCGCCGTCCACGACGATATGTGCTATGTGTAGGCCTTGAGGGCCGAATTCACGTGCCATCGCTTGCCCCACCATTCGCAAACCAGACTTTGCGGCTGCAAAGTGGCCGTATCCCGCCCGGCCACGCATGCTTCCAGAAGCGCCAGTAAAAACTATCGTGCCGCGACTATTGGGCAGCATTCGCCTGACAGCTTCCTGGCCGACCAGAAAGCCTGCATAGCAGCCGATCTCCCAGAATTCGCGGAACTGCTGAGGCGTCACGTCCAGAAACGGGATGTTGGCGTTGTTGCCTGCATTGAAAACGGTGACATCCAGAGGGATAGTGCCGTTTTCAGTGGCTCTCCGAAATGCTTCGACTACATCGGCGGGGATCGTCGCGTCCATTGAAACGGCATGCGCGAGCCCACCGTCTTTTCTGATGGCCTCGGCTACGCGAGTCACCTTCGTTTCAGTCCGTCCACAGAGAAATACCTCGAACCCGGCTCGAGCGAACCGGCGACCTACTGCCGCCCCCAGTCCCTCTTCGGCGCCTACGCCGATGATGATTGCGCGTTGGTTCATTCGTGACCTTTCAACTCCGTCATTGGTTCGCCGGCGTCAGGGTGAAGGAAACAGTCCCTGGCCATGGTTCAGGGTTAAACGACACACTCTGATTCAAGGGGATTGACGAATGTTAGCCACGTCTTCTCGAAAAACGACACCCGCCGAGACACGTGATGGCGCTTTTCCAAACTCGTGGCGCTTGGCGGCACGCCTTCTAAATGGGGAGAGAGCACATTTGGGAGCGCGGGACCACCCCTGGCCGACAACATTCTTCTCAGGAGACATAACCATGCGTCGCATCATTTCTCGTCGAGCCATCGTTGTCGCTGCGCTGCTTGCTGCCGCAACGGCGTCCATAGCTCAGCCCAAGCCGATCAAGATCGGCCTCGTGCTTCCTTACCGTGGGGTATGGGCCCAACTCTCTGAACCCATGGAGCGCGGCTTCCAACTCGCCATCGACGAGTACGGGCCAGCGCTAGGACGTCCGATCGAAATCATCCGTGCGGACGACGAACTCACGCCGAGTGTGGCGGTGCAGCGCTTCAACAAGTTGGTGAGCTCCGACCAGGTGGACCTTATCGCAGGCGTGATTGGATCCAACGTGGCCATCGCGCTGTCTGAACTTGCTGATCGCGCGAAGAAGCCGATTGTGTTCTCGGGTTCCTTCGCCGATGAAGTGACTGGCAAGTACTGCAGCCCCTATGTCGCGCGAACCTCGTTCAGCGCCAACGGCTTCCAATTCAATGCCGGCAAGTACTGGGCATCCAAGGGTATCAAGACGGCCTTCATCCTCGGCCCTGACTACGCCGCAGGCCATGCTTGGCTTGGAGCGTTTCGTCGCGGGTTTCAAGCGGCCGGTGGCAAAGTTGTACAAGAGGCCTGGACTCCGTTCCAGAAGACCAAGGACTGGGGCCCGGCGCTGACCCAGGCGAGCACGTCGGGCGCCCAGATGATCTATTCGATCTACGCCGGCAATGAAGCGGCACAGGTAGTCAAGCAGCACGCCGAGTTCGGGCTTCGCGAAAAGCTGCCCCTGATCGGCGATCAATGGGTGTATGACGAGGGCCTGTGGCCTGCTCTTGGTGACTTGGTCTATGGAGCCAAGTTCATCGCGTCCTACTTCCCGGAGCTCGAAAATTCGGAGAACAAGAAATTCGTCGCCGCATACCAGAAAAAGTACGGCAAGGTCCCGGAGATCAACGCAGCACTTGGCTATGACAACGGCAAGGCCATCATGCTCGCCCTCGGCAAGACCGCGGGCGTGATGCCGGCAGACGGCGCTCAGTTCATCTCCAACCTGCGCTCGTTGGACTTCGACAGTCCGCGCGGAAAGATTCGGTTCAACAAGCACAACAGCGCCCAACTCGAGAAAGTCTATGTCCTGGAACTGGTGAAACAGTCCAATGGCCAGCCCCGGCGCAAGCTCCTCGACACCTTCGCCGGTGAGGCGGACTTGCCGCAGTGCGAGAAGTCGTTCTGATCAGCGGGGTGCTGTGATGCTGGTTTTGCAACTTCTCAACAGCTTGCAGTTGAGCATGCTGGTATTCCTTCTGGCCGTCGGCTTGACGCTCATCTTCGGTCTGATGGACACGCTCAACTTGGCGCACGGGGCCTTCTTCACACTCGGGGCTTACGCAGGCTACGTAATTGCAAAGGCGACAGGCTCGTTCTGGATGGCCGCGCTGTTTGGCCCGTTGATCCCCTTTGTGCTTGGCGCGCTTCTGCAGGCCTTCGTACTGCAACCGCTTGCCTCTCGCGGACGCTCAACGCACCTTGACCTCGCGCTCCTGACGTTCGGATTTCTGTTCGCGACCGCGGGCGCCGTCGAGTACTTTTTTGGCTCGAATTTTTTCACGATCCAGCTCCCCTCGGCGCTGACGGGGCGAGTTTCGATGTTTGGAGTGGACTACCCGGTGTACCGCTTCTTCATCATCGGGGCGGGCCTTCTCGTCGCCGCAGTACTCATACTTGTGGTGGACAAGACGCTCCTCGGCGCTACGTTGCGCGCGGGTGTGGATAACCGCGAGATGGTTGTTTCTCTCGGCATCAACATCAATGTGCTGTTTGCTCTGGTGTTCGGATTGGGCTCGGCGCTGGCTGGCCTGGCCGGCATCATCGCAGCACCCACCATGAGCATCTACTCCCAAATGGGTCTGTCGATCGCCGTGCAATCGTTCGTGGTGGTGGTGGTAGGGGGCCTTGGAAATCTCAAGGGATCTTTCTATGCCTCATTGATTGTCGGCACTACGGACACCCTGGCGCAGGCCTACTTCCCAGAGGCTGAGCTGTTCGCCATCTACGTTCTGCTGATCCTCGTGATGATCGTTCGCCCCAACGGGCTGTTTGCTGGAAAGCTGAGGGTCGCATGATGGCAGAAGCTACTTTGAACACTGCAGTCAATGGCAGCGGGAACACCTCGGTGGGCAAGAAGAGCCAAGCGATTTGGTACGGACTCGCCGCTTTTGGGATCTGCCTGGCAGCGGCGCCACTCGCTGCTGGTGGTTATTACATCACCCTGGCCACGGAGATCGTCATCGCCGCGGTGTTTGCGCTGGGGCTCAACCTGCTGATTGGCTATACCGGCATGGTGTCGCTTGGACACGCCATGTTCTTTGGCTTGGGGGGGTATGGAATCGGCATCGGATGCACCTTGCTGAAAGCGCCGCTCTGGGTTTCCGTGATCGTCACTTTGGTCGCGGTGGCATTGGTCTCTGCGATCATTGGGGCGATCTGCACTCGCACGAAGGGTGTTCAGTTTCTGCTGATCACGCTGGCGTTCTCGCAGATGATGTACGGTGCCGCGATCAAACTGCCGTGGACAAACCGCTCCGACGGCATGTCCGGCATTCCTCGCCCGGACCTCGGGTGGTTCGGCGTGGACAGCGCATCTCCCGTGGGCTTCTATTGCTACACGATGGTCGTGTTCGGGCTCTGCCTGCTGCTGTTCTGGCGGATCGTGACGTCACCAGTCGGGACTGTGCTTGTAGGCATTCGCGAGAACGAGCGCCGTACCGTCTCCATGGGCTATGCGGTCGGCTGGTACAAGGTGGGTGCGTTCATCATGTCGGCCTTGCTCGCCTCGGTCGCAGGAATTCTCCAGGCGCAATACACGTACTTCATCAGCCCGGATTCGATGACCTGGCAAATGAGTGGGGAAGGCGTCCTGCTCGTGATCATTGGCGGAGTAGGGACGATCCTCGGGCCACTGGTCGGTGCCGGTGTGTTTGTGCTCGTCAAACAGGCGTTGAGCATGATCACGGAGGAATATCTTCTCTTCTTCGGGATCTTCTTCATGATCGTCGTTGGCTTTTTCCGCGGCGGTGTCGTCGGAGCCTTTGAGAACCTTCTGAAGGGGCGGGCGAAATGAACGCACTCGAAGTCAAGAATTTGCGTAAGTGCTTCGGCTCCTTCGAGGTCCTCAAAGACCTGAGCCTCACCGTGAAGCGAGGTGGCCGCCATGCGCTCATCGGTCCCAATGGGGCAGGCAAAACGACGCTGTTCAACTTGATCACTGGATGGGACAAACCCACCTCGGGAGACATCGTGGTCGAGGGCGCGCCGAAACACGCCCGGCCCGACGAACTTGCGCGGCACGGGGTCGCGCGTTCATTCCAAAAAAATGCACTCTTCGAGAACGTCACCGTTCTGGAAAATCTGCGAGTTGCTGCCCAGGCGCTTCACCCCTCCCGGACGGCGATGTTTTCGAGCACCGCGAGCCACAAGGACGTGCTGGCGCGTGCCGCGGAGGCCGGCCGCATGATGCGGCTGGACGATGTGTTCCACCGCAAGGTGAAGGAACTCTCCTATGGCCAGAAGCGCCAACTGGAAGTCGCGATCGCACTGTGCAGCAAGCCCCGAATCTTGTTGATGGATGAACCGGCAGCCGGGACCTCGCCGACCGAGCGGGCGCAGCTGATCTCGCTGCTTCAAAGCCTGCCGCGCGAGCTGACCATGGTTCTGGTGGATCACGACATGGACGTGGTTTTTGCAGTGTGCGACATCGTGACCGTGCTTAGCTACGGAAAGGTCCTGGCTACCGGCACACCGGATGAAATCAAAAAGGATCCACTTGTGGTCGAGGCTTACCTGGGGCATGGTCATGCTTGAGCTGCAACAGCTTCATACCTACTACGGAGACAGCCATATCCTGCAGGGCATAGACCTGCAGGTGAAGGAGTCGCAATGCGTGGCCGTTCTGGGGCGAAATGGAGCGGGAAAATCCACTACGTTGCGGTCCATCGTTGGGCTCACCCCCTGCCGCCGAGGGCGAATCGTTCTGAACGGGCAGGATGTCGGCGCACTGCCGACGCACGCCATCATCAAGCGCGGCATTGCCTATGTTCCGGAGAATCGAGGAATTTTTGCTTCGGTTACCGTGCTCGAGCATCTCCATATGGCGTATGCAGCAGCACGTGGCCGCAACAAACGACGGCCTGTTGACTATGCGTTCGAATTGTTCCCGCGCTTGGCGGAACGGCGCTCCAGCGCCGGAGGGCAGCTGTCTGGTGGGGAACAGCAGATGCTCGCCGTTGCTCGCGCGCTGGTGACAGGTCCTGACCTGCTAATCCTTGATGAGCCGAGTGAAGGATTGGCGCCGGTGATTGTCGAGCGCCTCGAAGCCGTGCTCCATCAAGTCAAGCGGGAGCAGATTCCGATTCTCCTCGTCGAGCAGAACTATGCCCTGGCAACCCGGCTGGCCGACTACACGTACGTGCTGAGCCAGGGGCGGGTCCAGTTCGCCGGCACAGTGGAAGAATTGAAGGCGAATGAGCAGGTCAGGCGGATGTACCTTGCGGTCTGACGTTCTTTTACTCATCTGCGTAGGTACTAACGTTGATGACGACAGGTCAGTCTCACCATACCCTTTGCCAAGGTTCGCCTTCCTGGCTGACCCTTGCACAGGAGACTCTCTTGGGCTCAGGCTCAGCAGCCAATTACATTCGTCAGGTCAGTAGTGAGGTGGTGTCTTCGACGACCACCCAGACGTCCATTGCGCGCATCGAGATCTTCAGGCGAAAGCAATCGGACGATCACGTGCAGTGGGAATTTTGCCAGCCGGAAATGACGCTCTTTTGGCATCGTGAAGGCTTTCGGCGCATGCATGGCCGTGTCGATGGTGCCCACGTCGATTGCGATTTTGCAGGCGGCTCGACACTCTCGATCTTCGCTCCAGAAGCCGACATCCGGACCGAGTTCGATTCGAGCGAGCACTGCGACTACGTTGCCGTTTTTTTTGATGCGGACCTTCTCAGGAACAATCATGGCGTTGAGCCGCCCGGCAATAAGGTCGGCTTCAATAATGAGGCTATTCGCCGTAGTTTGGTCGAGATTTGCCGCGAAGCCGAGCATCGCGACGATCTCTTTCAACTCTATGCGGAAGGCTGGGCGCTCCAAGCGCTGGCAGCGGTAACGCGAATCGCCCGCACCAATCTCGCGTCCTGGACGCCAAAGGGCGGTCTGCCCACACGGACCATCCGGCGCGTCGAAAACTACGTCCTGGAAAACATCGGAAGCGACATCAGTTTGGACGAGTTGTCCAAGCTTGCGGGGCTGAGCAAGCGTCATTTCCTACGGGCATTTTCGGAGAGCTTGGGAACGACGCCGCATCGCTACGTGCTCTCGCGCCGAATCGAGTCGGCGAAGCAAAAGCTCGCCCGGCAGTCGATTTCCATCACAGAAGTCGCACTCGAAAGCGGCTTCACACATGCACAGCACTTCTCGACGACATTCCGGCGTATCACCGGCGTGACTCCTACGGAGTACCGCCAGAGCCTGCACGCCTGACGGGCGCTGACGCCACCGCAGCTGCCGTCACTTCCGCGAACGTTTGACTCTTCTTCGGAAGACTCCCTGCACATTCAAACCTACGCTACGGACTTCCAAAAAGGAGTTCGAATGCCTCTCATCATGTGCTACACCCGCGCCGGACTCGACGTGGGCACCAAGGCCAAGCTGGCCGCTGCCATCACGGACAAGGTCCACGAGACAATCAAATCCGATTTCTATCACATCAGCGTCATCTTCGATGACCTGGCTTCGGAGAGCAGCTACGTGGCAGGCAAGGCCGGCAATGACACCCTCATCATCTGCAATATTCGAGTCGGGCGTTCTGATGGGGCGATCCAAAAGCTATCCAAAGCGATAAGCGATATCTGGCATGACATAACACAACAGAGCGAAGACGAGATCGAAGTGGCAGTGCAGGAGTTTCAGGGGAAATTCGTTGTTCGCGGCGGGAAGCCTATGCCTGAGGCACCTTACGCCTGAAGCTTCCAACAACGACAAGTAGGCTCCATGTCCGCCCCCCAATCCAAGATCATCGTCACATGTGCGGTCACCGGCAGCGTTCACACGCCATCGATGACTCCGCACCTGCCCATTACGCCAACTCAGATCGCTACGAGTGCTGTCGAGGCTGCGGCCGCCGGCGCGGCGATTCTTCACCTGCACGTGCGTGACCCGAAGGACGGCCGGCCGTCGGCGGATCCGGCGCTGTATTTCGAGTGCCTCGAACAAATCAAGGGCCGTTGCGAAGCGGTTATCAACATTACTACCGGCGGTTCCCAGGACATGACTGTGGAGGACCGCCTCAAGGCGCCCCTGGAACTGTCACCCGAGATGGCATCGCTCAACCTCGGGACAATAAACTTCGCGCTCTTCCCCATGATCGAGAAGACGAAGTCATTCAAGCACGAGTGGGAGCCGAAGTTTCTGGAGGGAACCCGCTCGGGATTCTTCCGAAACACTTTTGCAGATATCGAACGCATCCTCAGCCAGCTTGGCGCTGGTGGAACCAAGTTCGAGTTTGAGTGTTACGACATTGGCCACCTCTATACGCTTGCCCACTTCGCCGACCGCGGCATCGTCAAGCCGCCATTCTTCGTTCAGAGTGTGTTCGGAATCCTGGGTGGGATTGGCGCGGACCCCGAAAACGTCCTCCATTCCAAGCGCATCGCTGACAAGCTTTTCGGAGCCGACTACAGATGGTCGGTCTTGGCGGCCGGGCGACAGCAGATGCCGCTCGTGACCCTATCAGCAATCAACGGCGGCAACGTGCGTGTCGGGCTCGAGGACAGCATCTACATCGGCAAGGGGCAACTGGCCCGTAGCAACGCGGAGCAGGTGACGAAGATCGTTGCCATCTTGCAGGAATTGGGTCTGGCCATCGCAACTCCCCAGGAAGCGCGGGAAATGCTGCGCCTGAAGGGTGCGAACAAAGTCAACTTCTAGGCAAGTAGTCCATCTCCGACGTATAGGCAGCTAAGAACGCGTCGGAAGCTGCGGGTCGGGAGGCGCACTGCTGTGTTCGTGCAGACCCGGTCGACAACGTGCCCTGCGAATAGGGCCGGACCAGACTGGAGCCGCATTGGCAAGATTGTCGGTAATCCCATACGCCCCATATGGTCGAGTAGTGCGCCCCTCAACAACCCCCCGGCCATCAGTCGTACATTTGAGCCCTCAACCTTTTGGTTGAGCACTCAATTTTATCGAAAGCCTGCCAATGAAAAACGCCAGCCCCAAGAAAGTCGCCCTTGTCACGGGGGCTTCATCCGGCATCGGAGCCGTGTATGCGGATCGCCTCGCCGCGCGCGGATACGACCTCATTCTCGTCGCCCGGCGCGCTGATCGCCTGGAAGCCCTTTGTGCCCAGATCTCAAAAACACACGGCGTCAGAACCGAACCGATCGTGGCCGACCTGACCAAAGACCAGGACCTGGCGCGGATCGAAACCATTCTGTCCACAAACAAGGACGTGCGCCTCCTGGTGAACAATGCCGGCCTTGCGCGCTTGGCGCCAGCCGCCCAGATGCCTGCAGACGACGTGGCCTCCCAGATTGCCCTCAACATCACAGCGCTGACGCGCCTGACGCAAGCCGTGGTACCCGCGTTCGTCGCAAGGAAGCAGGGATTGATCATCAACATCTCGTCCGCCCTGGCCATCCAGTCGCTGCCGATCAGTGCTACCTACAGTGGCACCAAGGCATTCGTCTTGCAATACACCAGAGGTCTGCAGCAAGAACTCGCCGAAACCGGGGTTAAGGTTCAGCTGGTCCTTCCGGCATCGACAGCAACGGAAATCTGGGACGCTTCGGGCGTGCCGCTGTCCGCTCTCAACAAGGCGTCGGTGATGACGACCGAGAACATGGTCGATGCGGCTCTCGCAGGCTTCGACCAAGGCGAAACGATCACCTGGCCGTCAGTTGCCGATGCAGGTCTTTGGGAAAAGTACGAGGTAGCTCGCACCGAACTTTTTGCAAACACCCAGGCTGGAACGCCGGCCCCCCGCTACGCGATCGGTTAAGTCAGCCAGTTGACCCACTGCTATTTCGTTTCCTCGTACTCCATTCGCCCCAAGGACAGCCCATGCTTTTCGACTCCTTCTCCTTGCGCGCTATTCCGCTCAGGAACCGCGCCGTGATGTCACCCCTCACACGCAGCCGTGCGGTTGACAACAACACGCCCAACAGCCTCATGGCCACCTATTACAGCCAGCGTGCGAGCGCCGGCCTCATCATCACCGAAGGAACGTCTCCGTCTCCCAACGGCTTGGGCTATGCCCGAATCCCAGGGCTGTTCAATGACGCCCATGTGCAAGGCTGGAAGCTCGTGACGGACGCAGTGCATGCCAAGGGCGGCAAGATCGTCGTGCAGCTGATGCATACCGGCCGCGTCTCCCACCAGGCCAACCTGCCGGCCGGCGGCGAGGTGCTCGGCCCTTCGCCCGACACATGCCCTGGCGAGATGTGGACCGATACGCAAGGCAGCCAGCCGCACACACCGCCGCGCACCATGGCCGAGGCCGACATCCAGGTCGTTATCGGGGAGTACGCAACGGCCGCGCGTCTTGCTATCGAAGCCGGCTTCGATGGCATCGAACTGCATGCGGCCAACGGCTACTTGCTCGAGCAATTCCTGAATGGGAATATCAACCGTCGCTCCGATGGCTACGGCGGCACGGCCCAAGGGCGCAACCGGCTGATACTCGAGGTCGCCCGTGCTGCGGTGAAGGAGATCGGCGCCGAACGCGTCGGCATCCGCCTGTCGCCCCATGGCGTGTTCAACGCCGCCGGCGCGTTCGAAGGCGTGGACGAACAGTACGTGTTGCTGGTGAAGGAACTCTCGAAGCTCGGCCTCATGTACGTTCACGTGCTGGACCACTCGGCAATGGGCGCCCCGGTTGTCCCGGCGAAGCTGAAGATCGATCTCAAAGCTGCGTTTGACGGCCCATTCATCCTTGCCGGCGGTCTAAATAAGGCAAGCGCACAACAAGCGTTGCGCGAAGGGCGAGCGGACCTGGTTGCCATGGGCAAGGCGTTCCTCGCCAACCCTGACCTGGTAGACCGCATGCGCCAGGATGCGCCTTTGAATGCTCCGACACCGGACACGTTCTACACGCCCGGTGCCAAGGGCTACACAGACTATCCGACGCTCGCCGGCTAAGCACCGGTCATCCTCCTATACGCAATCGACCTCAAGAACTGAAGCCGCTGTCGTGCGGCTTCAAAAGACCAACATGAATACTTTCACCATGAAAACTCTCAAAGCCGGGCTCATGTCCATTGCGCTTGCGGCAACGGCCAGCATCATGCCGGCTGGTGCCTCCACCGCTTCCAAGGGCAAGATCCTTGTAGTGATGTCGAGCGCCCATGAACTCGAACTCCGGGACGGCAAGCAGTACAGGACTGGCTACTTTCTCAACGAGCTTGCCGTTCCGCTGCGGATGCTCGTTGAAGCGGGGTACACACCGGTGTTCGCCAATCCAAAAGGCGACATGCCTCAGATGGATGCGAACTCAAACAACAAGAATTACTTCGGAGGCAATGATGCGAAGCGCGAAGACGCTCTCTCCTTCGTTGCGAAGTTTGACTCATTGAAGAAGCCGAAGACGCTGGCATCCGTCGCGTCCGAAGGCGCCAGCGGCTATGCAGCTGTGTTCATTCCGGGCGGCCATGCGCCGATGCAAGACCTGCTGAAGGACCAGTCTCTCGGCACTATCCTGAAGAACTTCCACGCGGCCGCGAAGCCTACAGCGATCATCTGCCACGGACCCATCGCACTTCTGGCCACGTTACCACAGGCCGCCAAGTTTCAGTCTGCCCTCATCGCAGGTGACGCCGCCTCGACCAAGAGTCTATCTCAGGGCTGGACTTATGCTGGCTACAAGGTAAGCGTTTTCGCGGCATCCGAAGAGAAGCAGGTGGAAGGTGCCGCGCAGCTCGGCGGTGAGGTCCTCTTCTATCCAGACGTAGCCTTGGCCGCAGCCGGAGCGACAATTCAGAACGGCGCAGATTGGCAGCCCAACGTCGTGGTCGACCGGGAACTGATCACCGGCCAGCAGCCCTTCTCGGACGACGCTTTCGCCAAAGCCTTGATGGCAAAGTTAGCGGCACAAGCCAAATAAAGGGAACAGCCCTGCACTGGCCGGTGCAGGGCTCGCAACGCGGTCAGGCGTTGACATCGACGACGGTGCGGCCCTGAACCTTGCCTTCGAGAATCAGGTCAACGACACCAGGCACATCTGCCAGGCCCACCACTTGCGTCGTGCGAGCAAGCTTGTCCAAGTCCAGGTCACGCGCCAGGCGTGACCAGGCTTCGACGCGTGCGTCCTGCGGCGCATTGACGGAATCGATGCCGGCCAGGGTCACGTTGCGCAAAATAAAAGGCATGACCGTTGCGGGAAGGTCAACGCCTTGAGCCCGGCCGCAAGCCGTGACTACGCCTCGATACTTTGTCTGCGCCAATACGTTCGCGAGCGTGACACTGCCTACGGAGTCGACCGCACCAGCCCATCTTTCTGCCGCGATCGGTGCGCCCGGCTCCGAGAGCGTCCGGCGGTCAATGATCTCCGCCGCGCCGAGCCTGCGGAGATAGTCACCCTCGTCGAGACGTCCGGTGGATGCAATGACGCGATACCCGAGATCCGACAGGAGCGCAATCGCGATGGAGCCGACGCCGCCGTTGGCTCCGGTGACCAGGATGTCACCACGCTGCGGCGTGATGCCGCCATGCTCAAGTGCCAGCACCGATAACATTGCCGTGTATCCGGCCGTGCCGATGGCCATGGCGTCCTTGCTCGAGAAGGCTTCCGGAATCTTGATCAGCCACTCGCCCTTGACGCGCGCCTTCTGTGCGTAGCCTCCATGGCAAGTCTGGCTCAAGCCCCAGCTATTGATGACAACGCGATCGCCGGTAACGATGCCGGGATAAGAAGATGCCTCAACCGTGCCGGCCAGATCGATGCCCGGCACCAGCGGGAATTTCTTGATGACCTCAAGGCGTCCGCTGATGGCGAGCGCGTCCTTGTAGTTCACGGTTGAATAGTCGACCGCAATGGTGACGTCTCCCGGCATGAGATCTTGCTCGCTCATTTCAACCACACTGGTCGAAATCGTCTTGTCCGTCTTTGCCGCCAGTAGTGCTTTGAATGTCATCGTCATCTCCTGAGTTAAATACGGTTTCGGGGGAAGTTTCATAAGCCTTCACAGCCAACTGTCTGGAACTTTGCGCCAGGGCGGCGCGAGACCGTCCATTGCGCGCACGCGATCCAATCGTCGGTTCGAGTTCATGCCGACAACGATAGGCTCGTTGTCGCCCCGAATGACGCGTTGAACCAAATGCTGGCGCCTTCATGAATGACGACGTCGCCGACGACCACGGCATCGTGGGCTGATCCATGTCGACGATGCAATGCGAGGCATTTTTCGTTGGAACGAGTAGATGGGCAGCTGCTGTCTCCTGACTTCGGCGTGTGACGCAGATGATAGACAGGCCGGTGCACATCGAGACCACCCTGCCCCCATGTGGCGGCGCTTTTCCGGAAGCTTGGCGCTATGACTCACGCCGGTCGGGATGCGGACGCATAGAGTCGGAATTTCGCACCGGCTTGCATGCCGGGCTGCGCTCTTTCAAAGAGACGCGTCATGTCAGATTGGGCAACGTGAAGTTCTAAACCGAAAGGCGAAACAATGAAACTGCAAGGCAAGCTTGCCCTGATCACCGGCGGCTCAAGTGGCATCGGTTTCGAAACTGCAAAGCTGTTTCTGCAAGAGGGTGCCAGCGTGGTCATCACAGGCAGAGACGAGGGAAAGCTGAAGGCCGCATGTGACGTTCTTGGCGGGAAGATTTCGAGTCACCCTGTGGACATCACCTCGCAGCGTGATCTACACAGGCTCGCCGCCGCCGTGTCAACGAACCAGGGAAAGATTGACGTCCTGTTCGCCAATGCCGGAGTCGCGGGCAAAACGCCTTTAGGAGCGGACAAGGGCGCGCTGTTCGACGACATCATCAACACCAATTTAAGTGGTGTGTTTTACACCATGGATGCATTCGCTCAACACTTGGCCGACGGTGCGTCCGTGATTCTCAACGGATCAGTTCACGCGCGCCTGGGGGAGTCTGGGTTTGGCGCTTACGCAGCCAGCAAGGCGGGCGTCCGCGCCTTAGGCCGTGTGTTCGCGTCCGAGCTTGCTCACCGCGCGGTCAGGGTAAACCTGGTCACGCCCGGGGGAACGTATACCCCGATCTGGGCAGGTCTGGCGCCAGATGAGGAGTCGTTCTTGAAGCTCGAGAAGCGCATCGCGAGAGGCATCCCATTGAGGAGATTTGGTCGAGCTGAGGAGGTCGCGAAAGCGGCATTGTTCCTGGCCTGTTCCGACTCGTCCAACATGACCGCCGCGGAGATCGTGGTCGATGGTGGCGCCACGGGGGCTCCCCGCGGCGCGCCGATGTACCAAGACGCAGCCTGACGTTTTTCAACGACAAGCCAGGAGACATCATGAAGCAAGTGAGCAGGCGCGGTCTATCAATGGCGATAGCTCTTCTTTGTCTGGCCGCATGCGGCGTCCGGGCGCAAACGGCATCGCAGCCCCCGCTGAAGATCGGGCTCATCCTGCCTTACAGGGGAATTTGGGCCCAGATAGCCGAGCGACTGGACCGTGGTTTCATGCTGGCGATCGAAGAATACGGCGGAAAGGTCGCCGGCCGGTCTATCGCGGTCGTTCGCGCGGACGACGAGCTGACGCCAAGCGTCGGAGTCCAGCGCTTTAACAAGCTTGTTCAGTCAGACCAAGTCGACATCGTCGCGGGGGTAATCGGTTCTAACGTCGCCATCGCCCTTTCTGAGCTTGCGGACAAGGCAAAGAAACCGATCGTGTTTGCCGGCGCCTTCGCCGACGAGGTCACGGGCAAATACTGCAGTCCGTATGTTGGCAGAAGCTCTTTCAGCACCAACGGGTTCCAGTACAACGCCGGCAAGTACTGGGCGACCCACGGCGTAAAGACCGCGGTGCTTCTCGGCCCCGACTACTCATACGGCCACGCGACGCTTGGCGCCTTCAAGCGCGGCTTTGAAGAGGCCGGTGGCAAGGTGGTCCTGGAGCTCTGGACACCATTTCAGAAGACCAAGGACTGGGGTGCGGCGCTCACACAGGCGTCCGCATCGGAGGCGCAGATTCTGTATTCGGCGTACGCGGGAAACGAAGCGGCGCAGGTCGTGAGGCAGCACGCTGAATTCGGATTGAGAGGGAAGATGCCTTTAATCGGCGACCAGTGGGTCTACGACGAGTCATTGTGGGCTTCTTTTGGCGACGTGATCTACGGCGCCAAATTCGTCGCCAGCTACTTTCCAGGAGCGGAGACTCCCGCCAACACAAATTTTGTGAATGCCTACCGCAACAAATTCAAGGAAGACCCGGATATGAACGCGGCCCTGGGGTACGACAACGCCAAATCCATACTTGCGACCCTCGAAAAACTCGGGACGATGCCAGCTGATGGAACCCAATTCATCTCGGCTCTGCGTAACGCGGACTTCGAGGGCCCGAGAGGACGCATCCGGTTCAATCCACAAAACAGCGCTTTGTTGGAAAAAGTCTACGTGCTGCAGGTTGTACGTGGAGCAGATGGAAAGCCTAAGCGGCAGCTGATCGACACCTTTGCCGGCGCGCCTGACTTGCCCTCATGCACGCGATCCATGTAGTGCCCGCGAGCACTACTGCGACTCTCGGTGCTGATCGAGCCGTCCTAGTTCGACCCGGTGCGAACAAAACCAATGCGACGGCCAGAACAGATCGGCTTCTCTTCGATCGCCTGGAAGGACAGCCTGCAGAACGCATCCGATACACGCGAGTTCGTCTAGAACCTGGTCACACGCGAGCTGAGCGACCAAATGAATCAGACATCCACCCCACTTCCGCATGGGGAGGACGAATTTCCACTCGCCGGCCTTACACCCGTGTCCGGTCAACTGGTCAACGTGCCGCGTGTGGGGGAAAGCCGTGCCGCCAATGGCGTTAAAGGTCATTGACATCGTTCGGTTTCGAAATTCGGATGGCGAGAAAGTGAACAGAGCTGGCTTGTCCACGGCGAGGTGGTGGCCGTGCACATCGACAAATTGCTCTGTAGGACGGCACGTACCGCACAGCGCAGGCCTACCGATCTTGCGCTTACGTGTCGAGTTTTCACCTGGTTCCGCGCTGGATAGCCGGATTGCGACTGGCGTCGACGCCGACCTGCTTGTCTCACCGGCCGATTTCTCCGAGCCATTTCTGTCCAATGGCCAGCTCGTTGCTGGCAGCCGGGCGAACTTCGCCCGTTCGGTCGTCGCGTTCGCTGTTCGTGCGGGAACGTCCAAGCCGGATATTCGGTCGACCGAGAGCCTGCGACAGGCGCTACTGGACGCGAGATCGATCTCCTACAGCCGCGGCGCGAGCGGGCTGCAGTTCATCGACCTGGCGCAACGGCTCGGGATTCTCGACGAGGTCAAGCTGAAGACCGTGCTCCCGCATCCGGGTGAACTGGTGGGCTCCGTCGTCGCCCGCGGAGCCGCCGAGATCGGTGTCCAACAGGTCAGTGAACTGCTCCCGGTGCCGGGCATCGAGGTGGTGAGCCCGCTCCCGCCGGAGCTGCGGAAAGACATCATTTACAGCATCAGTTCATTCTCGGGCCGAAGAGGCGGTGCGGTAGCGTCTGCCTTCTCCGAATTCCTCCGCTCACCGGTGGTCGCTCCCGTGCTGAAGAAGCATGGGCTGGAGCCGTTTTGACGGCGAAAGGTGTGCGCCTGCCTTTTCCCGAGCCGCCCATGTCAAATCCGATCCGGCGATGCGTCCGGGCAAGCGCAGGATGCTCAACCCCTTCATCGAGCCGGAATTCATGGCTGAGCGTGTGGAAAAGATGAAGGCCAGCATCCGGGCCAAGGTCGAGCACCCGTTCCGTGTGATCAAGCAGCAGTTCGGCTTCACCAAGGTGCGCTACCGAGGGCTGGCGAAGAACACTGCGCAGATCGTCACGCTGTTCGCGCTGTCGAACCTATGGATGGCGCGGCGGCGGCTGATCGGGATGAAAGGATGAGTGCGTCTGCGAGGCCGGAATCGGGCTCACAGGAGCTATGTGATGGCTGCGCCGCGCGGCAAATCGACGCCACGACAGCTCGATTTAGATGTTCGGATGCATCGGCATCGCCTCATTCATTCAATCGTCCGCGCTGCGCGTGTTCGGCAGACCATCCCTAGCGACGACCTTGTGCATCGACTCGCTCGTCGTCGCGCAGTACACGGGCGCGATCTGCGATATAGGCCCGGATAGCTTCAACGTCCTCGGGTTTGAGCGTACCGGACCAGCCCGGCATTCCTTTGGACTCCAGCCCACCACCAAGAATGATGGCTTCCCATGCCGGGCGTGAGCCGAGCATCTGAGACCGCCGCAGGTCGGGAATGGCGTTATGCCCGTAAGTGCCGAATCCGTGGCATCCTGCGCAATTGCCGTAGAGGGCTGCACCCTTGGACACGATCTCCGTCGGCCACACCTCAGTCGGGACATTCGGGGCGAGCAATGGGCGCGAGTTATCCGGAGCTATCGCCTTTCCGTCGAGCTTGAATACGAGCACACGTCCGTTGAGGCCGACTTTCGGATTCTGGATAGAGGGGACGTGCAGGGCATTTGCCCCGCCAAAGCCGGATAGTACGGCAATGTACTGCTCACCAGCAACCGCATAACTCATCGCGCCAGCGATGATCCCGTCGAAGCCTTGCCAGCTCCATACTTTCCCGCCCGTATCGGCCTTGTACGCGACGAAACGTCCGTCCGGCGTTCCCTGGAAGACCAGGTTGCCGGCCGTCGCCAGAACCCCTGCCGATGCAACGTTCGGATGCTGAACGCGCCATGCTTCTTTCTGCTTGACAGGATCCCAGGCCAGCAGGAAGCCCCGCGTCTGCATTGCCAAGACTTTCCGATCCGATTCGCTCTGTGGCCCCGCAAGCATCTGGGATGCAATACCCAGATTCCAAACACCCTCCGTGAACTTGAAGCCTGAATCCACAGCGTAGTCCAAGGGGATGTCCTGCACAGGGATGTAAGTCAAACCGGTCTTAGGGCTGTGGGCCATGGGGTGCCAGTTGTGCGATCCGAACGCGGCAGGCATGGCCACGAAACGCTGTCCGGTCTTCGTGTAGCGTGCAGCTGGGTATTCGATCGGACGTCCAGTCGTCAGGTCGATGCCTGAGGCCCAGTTAACCGAGGCGAACTTCTCTGCCGAGATCAACTTTCCGTCTTTGCGATCAATGACGTAGAAGAATCCGTTCTTCGGCGCATGAAGCAAGACCTTGCGCATCGCGTTGTCGATCTTCAGTTCGGTCAGAATAATCGGCTGGGTCGACGTAAAGTCCCAGTCGTCTCCCGGCGTTTGTTGGTAGTGCCACTTGTATTCGCCAGTATCCGGGTTCAAGGCGAGCACTGATCCGACAAAAAGGTTGTCGCCCCCGCCACGTGCCTTCGAGCTCCACGGGTTGGAGTTCCCCGTTCCCACGATGACTTGGTCGAACTCCTGGTCATAGACGATCGAATCCCAAGGCGTTGCGCCGCCACCGCTCTGCTTCCAAACGCCTTCACCCCAAGTGCTGAACGCCTTTGTCATCAGGACCTTGTCGGATGCCGCGCCATCCGGTTTGTTCTCGGGGTTCGGCGTCATATAGAACCGCCAGACTGGCTTGCCCGTTTCCGCGTCATACGCCCCGAGAAACCCGCGCGCACCATACTCGGCGCCACCTTGCCCAATCAGCACCTTTCCCTTGACGACCCGCGGGGCACCCGTGATTGTCATCACCGTCTTGGGGTCGAAGGTTGGAGTGGACCAAACCACTTTGCCGGACTTTGCGTCGAGCGCTTCCAGGCGCCCATCCAGCGTACCGACATAGATCTTTCCGTTCCATGCTGCCAGGCCACGGTTGACTACGTCACAGCACGCATGTGCACCTTTCGAACCCGGAACCTTGGGGTCGTATTTCCAGAGCTCCTTGCCTGAGGCTGCGTCATATGCATGGACGCGAGACCAGCTAGTGCTCGTGTACAACACACCATCGATCACAAGCGGGGTCGCCTCCTGGCCGCGGTTGGTCTCAAGATCGGCATACCAGGCAAGCTTGAGCCGCCCGACATTTGCACTGTTGATCTGGTTCAGCGTGCTGTATCGGGCTTCAGCATACGTGCCGCCAACTGTCATCCAGTTACCCGGTTCCTTCGCCGCATTGCGCAGTCGTTCGGCGTTGACGTCGGCAGCAAGGGCCGATTGACTCGATACGACCGCCAACGCACAGGCCACTGCAAGGGTCAGGAATCCATTCTGCAAAGAATGCTTCATCAGGTGTGTCTCCAGTTGATCGTTGTTCATAGGGCACGCTCGGCCATGAGTTCCTGCCAACTTGACTCTATGCAGGGACTACGACAGCCGCGTTCAGCTATGCGTCAGATCTACTAGAAAGTGCCACGCTCCACGTTGGCGAACCTGTTTGCTCCTAAGACTGCCCCGGGAACGGCGATGCTCTTCCGGCGTCGGGCGAGACTGTCGCGCCAAACCCGATCCGCGAAAAGGCTATTCTTGCCGCGTGCGGATGCGGCGCTGGCGCCCGCGGGTCGCGCAATCTGGAAGACATCTCCATGTAAAACCGGGACGCAATCGTGCAATCCGCCTACGGTATTGCCCGTGGCCCGTTCGAACATTGGAATGATTTCGCCGAGCGCCTCCCGGGCAGAAGTCGTACTCAGCAGCAGCAGTTCAGCTGCGGCCGCAGGAGTGGACACCAGCAGGCCCGACACGGAGGCGATGAGCGAAAGGATGAAACGAGGTCTCATGAAGTCGACCGCGGCAGCTCAGCGTGGAACCGCGTCGTAGTTCAGAGGGACCCACTTGAAGGTACCGCCAACCTTGCGCACACGGCCCGTTCCCGGGAAGGAAATATGCGCTCCGGCGACGAGGTAGCCGCCCTTCGCGGCGTCAGCGAGAGGGCAACCAGCCGCTGTGATGCCGCGCCGCCGACGTCGGAATCGAATGCAATGCCGACGGAGGGCGCGTTGAACTGAACGGCCAGAACGTGGATCAGATCGCCCCAGAACACAATCTTCTGCCCCTTGCTTTCGGCCACGAAGAAGCTGTGCCCCGGCGTGTGCCCCGGGCTTGCCACGGCACTGACGCCATGCACGAGATCGGTGTTGCCCTGAAACAGCTTGACTCGACCTGCCTTGATGTAGGGGTCGAGCGATGCCATGGCGCCGACGAAGAAGCGCTTCGATTGTTCGGGTGCCTTGTCCATGTTTTCCTTGGAGAGCCAGTAGTCAGCGTCCTTCTTATCGACGCGCACGATGGCGTTGGGGAATGCCATGGTGTCGCCGTCGGCAAGGCCGCCGACGTGGTCGGGGTGCAGATGTGTCAGATAGATCTCGTCCACTTGCTCCGGCCGATACCCCGCTGCGATGAGGTTGGCACGCAGTTGACCGCGCAATGGACCCAGCAGCTTCCCCGAGCCGGCGTCGATCAGTACCAGCTTCTGGCCGGTGTTGACCAAGTAGGCGTTGTCCGAGTTCTCCACGGGCGATTGAAGATAGGAGCGAGCCAGCGCGGACTTGGTCTCCTCGGGGCTGATATTGACAAGCAAGCGGTCTGCGGCCAGCGGCTGCGTCCCCCCCCGCGGCAGAATAGTTGTCGCCTCTATAGAACCAAGAACCCGGGGGCGGCGATGAAAGATGAGAGTGGCTCGATACGGACAAGCATTCAAGGACCGAGCGGTAGCAAGGTTGCTTCCGCCGGAGAGTTCGGCGCTGGAGGTGGTGGCGCGTGAGGTTGGCATTGGAGTGGGAACACTGGAACGTTGGCGCGAGGATGCGCAGTCCATGCCCGCCCGAGGGCGGGCATGGACTGCGCGCGCCCGGCTTGAGGCGGTGATTACGACGGCGGCGATGGCCGAGGCGGCGAAGAGCGCATGGTGCCGCGAGCACGGGGTGTACCCCGCCGAGCTGGACAAATGGCGCTCCAGTGCGACAGCCGCGCTGGCCGAACCCGAGGAGGCCCGGGCCAGCCCGCAGGCCACTCGGGCCGACCGCAAGCGCATCAAGGAACTCGAACGCGACCTGCTGCGCAAGGACCGGGCGCTGGCAGAAACCGCGGCCCTGCTGGTCTTGACAAAAAAGTCGCGGCGATCTTCAACAAAGGCGAGGACGAATGATCGGCCTCGAAGATCGCCAAGCCTTGGCCCGAGACATCGATGTCGCACACGCCGCCGGAGCGCGGCTGCGTCCGGCCTGCGAGATTGCCGGCATCGATGTTCGCACCTTGCAGCGTTGGCAGGCCCACAAGGGGCCCATGGCGGGCGATGGCAGGCCTCGGGCCGTGCGCTCGATACCTCGTCACGCCTTGAGCCAGGACGAGCGCGCAAAGCTGCTGGCCGTGACCAACGAGCCGCGCTTCGCGGCCGTGCCCCCAGCGCGCATCGTCCCTATGCTGGCCGACGAGGGCATCTACCTGGCCAGTGAGTCCAGCTTCGTACGTGTGCTGCGCGCCCATGGACAGAGCGCTCACCGTGGCCGAGCCAAGGCGCCCAAAGCCGTGCGCCCGCCCACGACACACATCGCAGCGGCACCTCGACAGGTGTGGTGCTGGGACATGACGTATTTGCCTGCGCAGGTGTTCGGACGCTGGTTCCACCTCTACCTGATCCTGGACTTGTACAGCCGCAAGATCGTGGTTTGGGAAGTGCACGATACGGATGACTCCGACCATGCCGCGCATCTGGTGCGCCGTACGGCGCTCGCCGAAAGCATCGCCACGCTCGACGCCAAGCCGGTGCTGCATGGCGACAACGGCTCCACGCTGAAGGCAACCTCCGTGTTGGCCATGCTCAACTGGCTGGGCGTGAAGCCGTCGTACTCGAGGCCGCGCGTGAGCGACGACAACGCCTACGCAGAGTCGCTGTTCCGCACGGCCAAGTACCGCCCGGAGTCCGACTCGCAACTGGTCGCCCATCGGCGCGGTGACCTCAACCCCGAACGTGACTGCGTCGTCCAGACACATTCGCAGGTATCAGACATACAGCCGCTGGCTGCATGAAAGAGGCGACAACTACCTTGACGCGCGCCGCGACATTCGGGGCGTCCACGATGAAGCTTCGAGTATGAATGCGCTGACATCTGGGCAACACACGCCCACGTCACTTTGACAAGCGATTCCAGAAATCTTCAGCCCCATATGACTGCCTTGGATAAACGGTAGAACGTCCATCCTCGTCCAACAAAGCCCAGCCCGGCCTCACCGCCGCGCTGGGCTTTGTGCCGTCTGGCTCCGCCTGGCGTGTTCTCTTTTTTCCCAGGGCCCTTCATCCGCATCCCGCATCTCATGGACCACGACTTCACATCCCCCGCTTTCGAGGACGAACCTTTTCAACACCGCGAGATATTTGCAACGCCACCGAACCTTGCCTGTCCAGCCTGCCAATCACCGCGAACTATTCCCCGCGACACCGGCAAGAAGGCCGGCGCCGCGATCGGCACCATCGCCGGCGCGGCCGGCGGCATCTCCGGTGGGCTGTCCGGCGCCATCACGGGCGCCGAGATCGGCATGGCCATGGCCGCTGCCGCCGTGACAGCCACGACGCCATTGGGCCTCGTGGCCGGCGCCATCCTCGGGGGCCTGAGCGGCGGCATTGCTGGCTGCGCCGTCGGCGCGGCACTCGGCGAGGCCGTCGACGACGCGATCCTGCGCAACCGCCGCTGTCTCGGCTGCGGTCACATCTTCTCCGTCTCGCGACGCTGATGGCCCTTGCATCGTCTTTTCTTCTCCACCCCCTTCACTCAGGACTCCCCCTTGGATCTCATCACCCCCGAGTTGCGCATCCTGCTGCTGGCCAACGGCCACACCGCGAGCGACACCCCGCACTTCGACCCCCAGCCCGTGCTCAAGTGGTTCAACCCGTGTGGCGCCGCCACCTGGCTGATCACCGAACTCGACCCCGACGACGAGGATCTCGCCTGGGGCCTGTGCGATCTGGGGCTGGGCAGCCCCGAAACAGGTCATGTGTCCGTGCGCGAGCTGAGCTCCATCCGGTTGATGCGCGGCGCGCTGGGCATCGAGCGTGACCTGCACTGGCGCGCCGACAAGCCTCTGAGCGCCTACGTGCGCCTGGCCCGTGCCGCCGGGCACATCGTCAGCTGAGCCGGCCTATCGCTCACTCCCGCCGCACAACGCCATTCCTCTCGAAGCCCGCCTCCTGCGGGCTTCTTCCTTTTTCGTTCCCCCATCTCTCCGCTTCAACAAAGGACCCTTCCCATGGCACATCTCCTTCAGCAAATGGCCTACGTCGGCCAGACCCCGTGGCACGAATTGGGCAACCAGTTGCCTCCCAAACAACCCCTCGAGGTCTGGGCTCGCAGCGCCGGCATGGACTGGCGCATCTGCGAGACGCCTGTGCGCTACATGGCCGAGCAGGCCGGCGCCCTCGGCTCCATCATGACCTTCGAGGACCAGAAGGTGCTCTACCGCAGCGACACCAAGGCCCCGCTGTCGGTCGTCGGTGGCCGCTACCAGATCGTGCAGCCCCGTGACGTGCTGGAGTTCTACCGCGACCTCACCGAAGTCTCCGGCTTCGAACTGGAGACCGCCGGGGTCCTCAAGGCCGGCAGGAAGTTCTGGGCGCTCGCGCGCACGGGCAAGGAAACTGTCCTCAAGGGCAACGACACGGTGAAGGGCTACATCCTGCTCGCCACCTCCTGCGACGGCACGCTTGCCACAACGGCTACGCCTACGACGGTGCGGGTCGTGTGCAACAACACGCTGTCGATCGCGCTCAACGGCGCCAGCAGTGCCGTGCGGGTGCCGCACAGCACCACCTTCGATCCGCAGGCGGTCAAGAAGCAGCTCGGCATCGCCGTCTCTGGCTGGGACACCTTCATGTACCGGATGAAGACCCTTTCGGAGCGCAAGGTCAAGACGCACGAGTCCTTGAATTTCTTTTTGCGCGTTCTCTGTCAGATCGACGGCCATGCCGACAGCCAGGCCCTCACCAACGAGCGTGCCCTGAAGAAGGTGCAGGAGCTCTACGAAGGTCGTGGCCGCGGTGCCGAGCTCGGGACGGCCAAGGGCACGGCCTGGGGCCTGCTGTGCGCCGTGACCGAGTTCGTCGATCACGAGCGTCGCGCCCGCAGCCAGGAGTATCGCCTCGACAGCGCCTGGTTCGGTCAGGGAGCGGGCCTCAAGCAACGCGCGTTGGACGCGGCCCTGCTGCTGGCGTCATGAAGCCTCCTCCTCCACACCTTTCCCACCCCGACGGCACAAGCCCCGGCTCCCCACAAGGGACCGGGGCTTTGTGCTTCTGGGGTGCCCCAGAGATGTGACCAACCAACCATGAAGAAAGGACACCGCCATGGCGGAACCACGAGCGGCGGGAGAAACTCCCGCCAAGCCCCGGCCAGCCCTGAAGCTGGTCAAGACCCAGGACCTGAGCCGCGCACAGTGGCTCGACGTGCGCAAGGGCGGCATCGGCAGTTCCGATGCTGCCGCGGCCGTCGGTCTCCATCCATACAAGTCCCCCTTGCAGCTCTGGATGGAGAAGACCGGGCGCGAGCACCTGCTGCCCCAGGTCGATCCCGACGACGCCAACAGCCCGATGTACTGGGGCACGCTGCTCGAGCCCATCGTGGCCGCGCACTACACCCGGCGCACGGGACTGCGGGTGCGACGCATCAATGCCGTGCTGCAGCATCCCGCGCACCCCTGGATGCTGGCGAACATTGACCGGGAAGTCATCAGCTCTCCTGCGGTGCAGATCCTGGAGTGCAAGACGGCGGGCTACCACGGTGCCCGGGCATGGGAGGACGGCGTGCCGGAGTAC
Organism: Variovorax sp. Root411; assembly: GCF_001425205.1. GTDB lineage: Bacteria > Pseudomonadota > Gammaproteobacteria > Burkholderiales > Burkholderiaceae_C > Variovorax. The sequence continues at coordinate 42,357 of NZ_LMDW01000004.1, read as the reverse complement.
GTCCAGCTGCAAGTCTTCCATCAGCTCGCCGTCACTGGCAAGAAGGCGGCTGACGTAGCGGTGCTCATCTGTGGGCAGGAGCTGCGCATCCATCGCATCGAGCGAGACGAGACCATGATCGCCCAGCTCATCGCGCTGGAAAGGCGGTTCTGGCATCACGTCGAGACGGACACCGCGCCGTCGGCCGACGGCTCCGAGTCGGCGGACATCGCCTTGCGGGCGCTCTGGCCCCGGGACAACGGACAGGTGCTGGACTTCACGGGCGACATGGCGATGTCGTCCGCCTTTTTCGATCTGCTGGCGCTGCGCCAGATCCTGGCCGACGCCATCGCCCGCGAGGCACAGGTGAAGCAGCGCATCCAGCAGCGCATGGGAGAAGCCACCACGGCGCGTTTCGACGCGGGCGAGGTGCGCTGGAAGCGCAGCAAGGATTCGGCAGCCGTCGATATCGATCGCCTGCTGGCGGACCAGCCTGGGCTCGCGAACGCGTACGGCATGACTCGGCCCGGATCGCGGCGGTTCACGGTCAAGCCGCATGAGGCGCTGGCGACGGCCGACCTTCCGCCAGCGGCTGACGAATAGGACCATGGTGCCATGAACGTCTTCTTTGGCCCTATCGAGTACCTGACGGCCTTCGCAATGGTGCTTGCCACAGGACTCATCTTCGGCTTCGGGCTGGGGTGGCATTTCCGTGATCACTTCCGCACGGACTCGCTTCGGGCGCGTTACTGAGACCGACGCCCACGCCACCAGGTCTCCACATCGCCATCGAGTCGGCCGGCTCGATGGCCCCACCCCGTTTCCGCAGGGGGTTTCACATCGGCCCGCCCCATGCGGATTGAAGGGGCGGGCTGTTCACGAATTTCTCATGAACCTTCATTTCCAAAGGCATGTCACCGTGCCTGCTTACACCCGCGACCTCATGTCCAAGAACCAGTTCAAGTGGTCCGCGGAATTCGAGGTCCCGGCCATCGGCGAGGACGTCGTAATCTGGCTCAATGGCGTTGGCCGCGCCAAGGTCGTCGGCTACGCGACGGATGGCGGCTACCTGGGCGTGATGTCCATGCCGTACAACCCGCCCGCCTGGTGGGTTCGCCAGAACGGTCCGGCCGGCCTGGACAACCCGGCACTGGCGTTCGGCGCGGAGATCACGCCGGTCTCGCCAGCGGAGGCGCCGTGAACCAACCTCAAACCAATGTCGAGTTCATCACCGACCTGATGGAGCACTCGAACCACGGTGCGCTGATCCAGGCCTTCGTGGTCCATGCCATCGACCGGTACGCGAGGCTGGTTTCGGCCGCCAGACCGGAAGACCTGGACACCGGCCTGGTCAGCGGCCATGCCTGGCACGGCTGCGCCGTCGAGGTGTGCCGGAAGCTGGCGCAACGGCTCGGCTGACAGCCGCGCACTCATCCATTCATTCATTTTTTAAAGGAGAGCAACATGCTCAAGGGACTGGCCCTGACGCCGCCCGTCATCGGGCGCATCGCCATCGGCAAGGTCGTCGTCAAGGACGGCCGACGCCTTCCAGAGAAAGACGACGGGTTCACCGTCACCAGCCAGGTACAGGGCCGCGACGGCTGGATCACCCATCCGCTGGACGAGACGTTGCGCAAGGCACCCGGCGCCAAGCTGCGCCAGATTCCGGTGCGAATGCTCTTCGATGCGCCTGATCTGAACTTGCGGGCGAATTACAGCCTGTTCGACCGCAAGACCGGGCGCCCGCTTTGCGCGGGCAACGGCGAGACCTGTCGCCGCTCAACGCCCTCGGGCATGCAGACGCTGCCTTGTCCTGCGCCGGAGGGTTGCGAGTTGGCCCGCGGCGGGGTGTGCAAGCCCTGCGGCCGGTTGAACGTACGGATCGCAGGGGCGGGAGCGGAGACAGGAAATGGAGACGAACTCGGCAGCTTCCTCTTCCGCACGACGGGCTTCAACAGCATCCGGACGCTGTCGGCCAGGCTGAACTACTTCAATGCGGTGTCGGGCGGGCTGCTGTCGACCCTGCCGCTGGAGCTTCGGCTGCGGGGGAAGTCGACGACGCAGTCGCACCGCGCGCCGATCTACTACGTGGACCTCACCGTTCGCGAGGGGATGTCGCTGGTCGAGGCCGTGAACGCTGCGCGGACGGAGCACGACGCCCGCAAGGCATCTGGCTTCGATCAGGCCGCTCTGGACGACGCTGCACGGCAGGGCTTCGCGCAGGGGGCGTTCGAGGAATCCGAGGAAGAAGGGGCTGCGGTCGTGGAGGAATTTTTTCCCCCCGAGTCTGGTGGCGACCCCGGACCACCAGCAGGACTCGAACGCAAAGCCGATCTCGCCGGCAAGCTGGCACACAAGCTGACAGTTGTCCGAAGGGCCGAGGCTGCGCCGGTGACGGCGGCGGAAACACCAGCCAATCCCTAACGGCGATTGCTCCGTTTTGCCGCTGGGTAGGGCCGAGCGGTGCGCGGGGCCCGCGTCAGCGTCACATCGAGGTCTCGCTGCCGAGGCAAGTCCGGGTCCATCAGCTCATGGGCCGGTGCACCAATGGCCTTGGCAATCAACTCGATGTTGTCGATGGAGATGTTGCGCTGGCCGCGCTCCAGCGTGCCGACGAAGGCCCGGTCCAGCCCCGCTTCGGCGGCCATGCGCTCCTGGGACATGCCCGCATGAATCCGCATGAGTCGAATGTTGCGGGCAAACACGAGGCGAAGGGAAAGGTGAGCAGGCGCGACACGGGGCATGCCGTCGATACTCGAAAAACGAGGTGTTTGAAACCACGGTGTTTGAAACCCTTTAACATTCGGATGCACCTTTTTCCAACAACCCGACCGAGGGAAAGGACACCCTGTCTTCTCAGGTCAGTGCTTCTTCTTCGATCAAAAAGGAGTCTCAAACACATCTTTATAAGAATCGGCGCGGATGCGGGAAATGCGGTTCGAGCGTGAGCGTCAGTGAGAACTCTCTAGCTCATCCGGAACCGATGCAGCGTCATTCAACAACGTACAGGGGGCAGGGAGTGCCCTCTTTCCAGAACTTCGACCATGAACATCCATTTCCACAAAAATAACCAAACTCGCTTCGTCAAGCACGGCTTCTCGTGGCAGCTCTTCTTCTTTGGACCGATCGCATTCCTGATGCGTGGTCAATGGCCGCTGGCACTGTTGTGCGCGGTCTTCCTGTATGTGACCTTCTTCGTCGTCGGCTTCGCCATCTTGTTGGTGCTCGACCCGGCCGAAGACTGGGTGGCACAGACCTGGGCGATCCTCATCGCTTGTGGCCTGGTCGGTCACTTCGGTAACCGGATCTCGGCTCGCTCCTATGTGAAGAACGGCTGGATGCCTGTCGACACCTTTCCGGCCGACTGGAATATCCCGCAGCTGATTGCGCCCAAGCCTGCCGACACCAAGCTTGGTTGAACGATCTCGGCCCAGCTCGACTGGCCCGGTCCTCCCCGCTTCAATTCCATCTTCTTTGAGGTCTCCTCATGAAAGCCATGCTCGGCACCGTCTTTGCGGTGCTCGCCGCGATCGTCTTCACGCCCTTGGCGCTCGCCAACGGCATTGATCCACTCATCAATCCCGATGCCGTTCGGCATCACATCGAGCGTTCGGCCATGGAGATCCAGATCCAGGGCTGGAGCCGCGACCTCAAGTACCCGGTCTACCCGATTCAGGTGCAGGCAGGTGGCAACGGCGTGTACTACACAACCACCGACCGCGTGAAGGCCTACAAGGAGTTCGATTTCGACGAACTGCGCTGCGAGATCGGCGACGCCGATCTCGCCGTGCTGAAGACACCCGGGTATGTCTGCGCCGATGGCGTGTGCATGACCAAGGAGGGGGCCGTGCTCGGCACCGATCCGCGCCGGCCTCGCAATCCCAAGCACCGCTGCTAGCGCACCGAGGAGCCGCAGCTCCACGAACGCTTGGACTCATATCAACGACAGCCACATCTTTTTATCTCATATGAAATCGACCAGAGCAGCAACGCTTGTCCTTCTCGGCGTCCTTTGCGCCGCACTGTCGGCTTGCACCGACTCCAACATCACGGCAGTCAAGCAGGCCTCACTGGCTCGCAGCGACTTCACTTTCGGTGAGGCCTTGGACAACGCCAAGGGCTGCAAGGACACCGCGTGGGAGCGCCACGACGATGGGAACGGCCGCCCCGTGGTGACCTACATCTGTACGGCGCAAGCCTTCGACGACATCACGCAGGAAGCCAGGAAGAAGAGCCTGGCCGACTTGGAGATCGTCGCCCGGGAAAAGGCAAGCGCGTACCCGGAAATGATCAGCGCGCTTCAGCAAAAGCTGATCGCCGCCAAGGCTTCGGGCGATGGCATGAGCCTGGAGCAGAAGAAAAATCTCGAGGCGGCGGGCACGGCCTTGCAGGGCTACCAGGCGGAGGTCGATGCGGTGATGAAAAGCCCCATCAACAACCCGGAATGGAAACGAATGGCGCAGCAGCAACTGGCGCAAATGCAGCAGCGGTACGAGGACCTGAAAGTCCAGATCGACAAAGAAGCACCAGCCAACAAGCTGCAGGCCGAAGGCGCGATCGCGAAAGCCCAACAGGAACTGGATAGCGCCGCCTCTTGGGAGAAGAAGTACACCGACGCCGTGAAGAACACCAGGGACAGCGTCGAGAAGGAAATCAGCGACCACTACGGCCGGGCTCACCCGTTCAAGTTGAGGATCCAGTTTCCCGTCACGAACAAGTCGGCCATCACACCGTCGGCGATCGAGTGGCTTCTGGACGATCGCTCCGTTGCCGCCAGCATCCTGATGCCTTCGTTTCTTTACAACCCGAAGGAAATGGAAGCTTCGCTTCGGGATATCTTCAAGGACAAGGTCTCGATCGATGCTCGGGGCCGATATCAGGAAACCTTCCCGATCGAGTGCTATTACCGTTGGTCCGACCCGACCACCGGTTGTGCGGTCAAGGCGAAATAAGAAAGAGGACCTTTGGGTCCTCTTTTTTTTGTGCGTGTACAGCTACCGGACGCTAGTCATGGAAGGAGGGCCAGAGCGTCGACCATGCTTTGCAACGAAGGCGCGGCCCTCCTGCGCTGACGGTGCGCCGCGATGGGGTGTGCCGATGGTGATCAGCCGTCGCACCGAAGCGAAGCCCGGATGTGAGGCCTGCGAGAACTGCCCGGATTCCAGAAAGTAGCGGCAGACCAGGCCTCCCATTGAGTGCGCGACGAGATTGAGCACCAAGTCGGATCCGTGGCGCTCGTACATCTCCGCCACCTTGATGGCCAACAAGTGCGCCGCCAGCGCATTGTCTTTGCGCCAGTCATACGGGCAGACTGCAAGCGTCGGGAGCGCAGCTTTTTCATGGAAGCCACAGGTCCCGAAAGCATCGATAAGGCTCTGGTACTGGTTGGACAGCCGTCAGCAATGGCATTGACGCCTATGAGGTTGCCACCGCGCACTCGCCCACGTTCTAGATCCGCCCAGACCTCAACGATCTACGCGAAGTCCCCTGCGGCTGAGCCGGGGAAGGCCAAGTTCCTCAGCACAACAAAAACAAAAGCCGCAGTCTTGAACTGCGGCTTTTTGTGGGATTTTATGTGGGACAGTTTCAGAAAATCAACGTAACTTGTTGATTTTAATGAAGAGACTGCGGAGAGTGTGAGATTCGAACTCACGGACGCTTTCACGTCGGCAGTTTTCAAGACTGCTGGTTTAAACCACTCACCCAACTCTCCGGAACCGTCGATTTTATGCCGACGACGCCCCCCTACCCTTCATCGGGCAGGAACATCGCCTGCAGATCGCTCAGAAAATCCAGCCCGCGCTCGGTCGGCCATACGCGGAACAGGTCGCGGGCCACGAGGCCCTTGCGTTCGGCTTCTTCCAATCCACGCTGGATCGATGTCATTGCCAGCCCCGTGCGCTCGCTGAAATGCGGCAGCGTGAAGCCCTGCTTCAGCCGCAGCGCATTGAGCATGAATTCGAATGGCAAATCGGCCAGCGCCACCTCGTCGCTCTGAGATACCGCTGCGCCCGCGCGTGCATTCTCCATGTACAGACGCGGCTCGCGAAAGCGCACCTGGCGCACGATGCGGTGCGCAAAGCTCAGCTTGCTGTGCGCGCCGGCGCCAATGCCGAGGTAGTCGCCGAACTGCCAGTAGTTGAGGTTGTGCGCGCACTGGTGCCCTTCGCGCGCATAGGCCGACACCTCGTAGCGCGACATGCCGCTGGCGCTGGTGCGCTCGGTGATGCGGTCGAGCATCGCGTAGGCGATGTCGTCCTCTGGCAGCGCGGGCGGAAACTTCGCGAACCAGGTATTGGGCTCGATGGTCAGGTGGTACACCGAGATGTGCGGCGGCGCGAGCGCCAGTGCCTGCGACAGGTCGGCGTCGAGGTCTTCGAGCGTCTGGCCCGGCAGCGCGTACATCAGGTCGAGGTTGAAGGTGTCGAAGGTGCTCGCGGCCTCTTCCAAGGCGGCGATGGCCTGCGCGCGATCGTGCACGCGCCCCAGCGCCTTCAGGTGCTCGTCGTTGAAGCTCTGCACACCCACCGAAAGGCGCGTGACGCCAGCCGAGCGGTAGGCGCGAAAGCGATTGCGCTCGAAGGTGCCGGGATTGGCTTCGAGGGTGATCTCGCAATCGGGCGTGAGCTTCAGGCGCGCGCGCACGTCGCCCAGCAGGCGGTCGATGGCTTGCGGCGAAAACAGGCTCGGCGTGCCGCCGCCAATGAAGATGGTGTGGACGGTGCGGCCCCAGATGAGCGGCAGTGCGGCATCGAGGTCGGCCACCAATGAATCGATGTACGCCTGTTCGGGAATGCCGTCGACCTCCGCTTCGCTCGCGGCACGCCATTCGTGCGAGTTGAAGTCGCAGTACGGGCACTTGCGCAGGCACCACGGCAGGTGGATGTAGAGCGACAGCGGCGGCAGCGCGCTGAGCTGCAGCGGACCGGGCCGCATCCAGTGCAGCACGTCGTTGGCCTGCGGCGCGCCCGTGGACTGCGCCGGCTGGATGGGGAAGACGGTGGCCATTACAGCCAGCGCTCCCGCATCAATGCCAGCATGGCCTGCGCCGCGCGGCCGCGGTGGCTGTTGGCGTTCTTGACCTCCGGCGGCAGTTGGGCAAAGGTCTTGCCGAAGGCCGGCAGGTACATCACGGGGTCGAAGCCGAAGCCGTTGTCGCCAACGGGTGCAGGCGCGATCTCGCCGACGACGCGGCCGATGGCGATGAGCGGCTCGGGGTCGTCGTGGCTGCGTAGCGCGACCAGCGTGCTTACAAGGGCGGCGCGGCGGTTGGCGACGCCGTCGAGCTGTTCGAGCAGCGCCCTCACGTTGTTGGCGTCGCCCTTGGCGTAGCCAAACTGTGTGGCATAGAAGGCGGTGTCGACGCCCGGCAGGCCGCCGAAGGCGTCGACGCACAGGCCCGCGTCGTCGGCAATGGCCGGCAGGCCGGTGGCGGCGCTGGCATGGCGGGCCTTGGCCAGCGCGTTCTCGACGAAGGTGCGGAAAGGTTCTTCAGCCTCGCCTACGCCCAGCGCCGACTGCGGCACCAAGGTGACGCTCAACCCCGCAAGCAGTTGCTGGAGTTCGGCGAGCTTGCCCGCGTTGTTGGAAGCCAGAACCAGTTTCATGAGTCAGTTCGAGAGCAGTGCCTGCTTCTGCAGGGTCACGAGTTCGCCGATGCCCTTCTCGGCAAGGCCGAGCAGGATATTCATTTCCTCGCGCGTGAAGGCCACGCCTTCGGCCGTGCCCTGCACTTCGACGAAGTGGCCGGCACCGGTCATGACGACGTTCATGTCGGTGTCGCAGGCGGAGTCTTCGGTGTATTCGAGGTCGAGCAGCGGCGTGCCGCCGACTATGCCCACCGAGATGGCGGCCACGTGTCCCTTGATGGGCGATGCCTTGATGGCGCCGCTGGCCAGCAGCTTGCTGACCGCGTCCTGCGCCGCCACGAAGGCGCCGGTGATGGCCGCAGTGCGCGTGCCGCCGTCGGCCTGCAGCACGTCGCAGTCGAGGTGGATGGTGCGCTCGCCGAGCACGGCAAGGTCGAACACGGCGCGCATCGAACGGCCGATGAGGCGCTGGATTTCCTGCGTGCGGCCGGTCTGCTTGCCCTTGGCCGCCTCGCGGCTGCTGCGGGTGTGGGTGGCGCGCGGCAGCATGCCGTATTCGGCAGTGACCCAGCCCTCGCCGCTGCCCTTCTTGTGCGGCGGCACCTTCTCTTCGACGGAGGCGGTGCACAGCACGCGCGTCTGGCCGAACTCGATCAGCACCGAGCCTTCGGCGTGGATGGTGAAGCCACGGGTGATGCGCACCGGACGCAGCTGGTCGGCGGCGCGGCCGCCGCTTCGTGTGAAAGCAGTCATTGTTGAAACTCGAAAGAGAAAGAAAGGGAGCGAGCGGCGCGCTCAGGTCTTGCGTGCCGCTGAACGGCGAATGGCTTCGTTGATCTCGGCGATGGAGCGCTCGATGGCATCTTCGTCGAGGTCGTCGATCTCGTTGTCCGACGCCGGCATGCCGGCCTGGATGGTCGAGGCGAACACGCCGTCCTCGATGGTCTCGGTGGACACGCCGCTGCGGTCGTCGCCCGTGTTGTCGGGCATTTCCCATTCGAGCGCGATGAGCGTGACGTTGTCGCTGTGGGCGCCGCCCTTGCGCAGGGCCATCTCGGCGAGGTCGGGAGCGGCGTCGGACACAGGCTTGCCGGAAGACAGCGTGTGCACGATCAGTTCGTCGTCGAGCACGCCCCAGACACCATCGGAGCACAGCATGATGCGGTCGCCGCGCTGCAGCTGCAGCGGCGGCGCAATGTCGAACAGCGGCGTGGTCGGCGAGCCGAGGCAGGTCAGCAGCAGGTTGCGGTTGACGGGCATGTCAGAGCCGTGCGGCTTGGGTCGTTCGGCGTGCGAGTGGTCGCGCGTGCGCACCAGCAGGCGGCCGTCGCGCACGACGTACAGGCGCGAATCGCCGCAGTGCATCCAGGTGGCGGTGGTGCCCTGGAGCACGGCCGCGACGACGGTGGTGCGCGGCGTGTCGAGCATGGCCTTGTGGCTCGCGTAGCGCATGATCTGCTGGTGCGCGGCCATGGCCGATTCGGCCAGGAAGGCCTTCACGTCCTTCACAGTCGGACGGGCCTCGCGCTGGTAGAGCGCGGCAATGGTCTGCAGCGCCAGCTGTGCCGCAACCTCGCCTTCCGGGTGGCCGCCCATGCCGTCGGCCAGCACGAACAGCCCCGATTCCCGCGTGTAGCAATAGCCCATGCGGTCTTCGTTCTTGAGACGCCCGCCCTTGCGGCTGACCTGGAAGACGGAGAATTTCATGATGTCATGCGGGGCGCGTGGTGGGCGCAGCGGCCTTGGGCAGGCTCTTCTTGTCGAAAGAGCGGATGTTGTCGATCGAGAGACGCACTTTCTCGCCCACCGTGAGCTTGGTGTAGCGGCGCTCGCCTTCGCGGCTCAGTTCCTTCTGCAGCGCGAAGACCGATTGCGGGCGCGAGAGCGGGTCGAGCGACATGCACCATTCGACCACCTCGATCAGGTTGTCGGAATACACGCCGCGCAGGCGCGACAGCGACAGGCTGAGCCGGTCTTTCTCGATGCGCCGCGGCGCGTCGTTGGGCGGGTAGCCCTGCATGCAGGCGTAGATGCAGGCGCCGATGGCGTAGATGTCGGTCCAGGGGCCCATCGACGAGTCGCGCCGGTACATCTCGGGGGCCGCGAAGCCGGGGGTGTACATCGGGCGGATGAAGATGCCTTCCTTGCTGAGCACTTCGCGCGCAGCGCCGAAGTCGATCAGCACGGCGCGGTCGTCGTCGGTGACGAAGATGTTGGCCGGCTTGATGTCCAGGTGCAGCATCTTGTACTGGTGCACGATGCGCAGGCCGCGCAGAATTTCGTCGAACAGCGAGCGGATGGTCGATTCGCGGAACACCTTCTGCTTCTTCAGGTCTCGCGCCGTGACCACGAAATCCTGCAGGGTCGCGCCCTCCAGGTAGTTCATGACCATGTAGACGGTCTCGTTCTCGCGGAAGAAATTGAGTACGCTGACCACCGAGGCATGCGAGATCTGCGCGAGCGAGCGGCCCTCCTCGAAAAAGCTCTTGAGCCCCAGCCGGTAGAGCGACAGTTTCTCAGGCGGCACCTGCGGCGCGAGTTCGCCTGGGCCTCGGGTGGCGAGCGACGACGGCAGGTATTCCTTGATGGCCACCTGCTGTCCGCTGGGGTCGATGGCGAGATAGACGACACCGAAACCGCCTGCGGAAAGTCGGCGTACAACACGGTAACCACCAATGACCGTATCGGGCAGCAGGGGCGTAGGCTTGACCTTTGACATAATCCGGGAGTTTCGCCCGAAGGCGATGGTGCGGCAAGCGAACGCCGTGCCGACGCCTCGGTGCTTGCAAGCAAAACCACAGTGAGGCGCAATGCCAGTTTACAGCATGACCGGCTACGCTAGCGGCCAAAATGGGTCCGCAGGCAGCCACTCCGAAGCCGAAGCACGGCCCTCCGCCGCGGGCCGGCTCGGGGTTGAAATCCGCTCGGTCAACAGCCGCTTCCTCGATCTCACCTTCAAGTTGCCGGAGGAGCTGCGCCAGCATGAAACCGCGCTGCGCGAGCTGCTCACGGGCAAGCTCAAGCGCGGCAAGGTCGAGGTGCGGGCCGCCATCGAGAACACGGCCCAGGCCGGCGTGGTCGAGCCCTCCGTCAAGCTGCTCCAGCGGCTCAACGGGGTGCAGGACAGCATCAAGGCCTGGCTACCCGGCGCGCGCGATCTCAGCGTGGCCGACGTGCTGCGCCTGGCCGGAGGCGACAGCGCCGCCCGCGGCGACTGGGGCCCCGACCTGCTCGATGTCACAGGCAAGGCCCTCGAGGGCCTGATGTCGGCCCGCCAGCGCGAAGGCGCCCGGCTGGCCAAGATGCTCGAAGCCCACCTGGCCCAACTGCGCACCCTGGTACAGCAGGCCGGCCCGCTGGTGCCGCAGCTGGTCGAGCAGCAGCGCACCCGCTTCCTGGAGCGCTGGCAGGAAGCCATGGGCCTGACCGCCGGCACGGGCGGCACGCTGCCCGAAGCGGCGCAAGACCGCGCGCTGACCGAAGCCACCGCCTTTGCGATCCGCATCGACGTGGCCGAGGAGCTCACGCGGCTGAATTCGCACCTCGACGAGATCGAACGGCTGCTCAAGAAGGGCGGCGAGATCGGCAAGCGCCTCGACTTCCTGATCCAGGAGCTGCACCGCGAGGCCAACACCCTGGGCTCGAAGTCGGCGGCGCTGGAGCTCACGCGCATCGGCGTGGACATGAAGGTCCTGATCGAGCAAATGCGCGAGCAGGTGCAGAACATCGAATGACGGCGAGCGACAGAATGGACTACCCCGGCAACATCTTCGTGGTGGCGGCGCCCAGCGGCGCCGGCAAATCGAGCCTGGTCAAGGCGCTCATGGAGCTCGACTCGGCCGTGCAGCCCTCGGTGTCACATACGACCCGGTCGCCGCGCGGGCAGGAAAAGCATGGCCGCGAGTACTTTTTTGCATCGCCGACGGAGTTCGACGCGCTGATCGCGGCCGACGGCTTCGTGGAATGGGCGCATGTGCACGGCCACCGGTACGGCACGTCCAAGAGGGCCATCGAGGAACGGATCGCCCAGGGCGCGGACGTCATTCTCGAAATCGACTTCCAGGGCGCACTGCAGATCCGCAAGACCTTTACCAACGCGGTGATGATCTTCATCCTGCCCCCCAGCTGGGAAGAACTGCGCTCGCGGCTCGAGCGGCGCGGCGAAGACAGTGCCTCGGTCATCGAATTGCGGCTGAAAAACGCCGCCGAAGAGATGGCCCGGGCGGGGGAATTCGACTTCGTTATAATCAACGAGTTATTTGAGCGCGCGCTTTTCGATCTCAAGGCGATCGTCCACGCTCAGCGGCTCCGGTATTCCGCACAGCGCCGTGCACGTGCCGACACATTTGCCGCACTGAACATCCCCTGATATCCGAGTTCACCGCTCCCAGACCGAAAGATTCTCATCATGGCCCGCATCACCGTCGAAGATTGCCTCGTCAATATTCCGAACCGCTTCCAGCTCGTCCTGGCCGCCACGTACCGTGCGCGCATGCTGAGCCAGGGCCATGCCCCCAAGATCGAGAGCAAGAACAAGCCCGCCGTGACTGCCCTGCGCGAAATCGCCGAAGGCAAGATCGGCCTCGAAATGCTCAAGAAGGTGCCGGGCTGATCTGACGCAGCCCTGCAACGAAAAGGCACCGCGAAGCGGTGCTTTTTTTATGTCTGGACGCGTCCACACAGCGGTCACGCTAAAGTGGTAGCCATGAGCGCGGTAGCCAAACATCAGTCCCATGCCCCGAAGGGCACGCCGAAGCCGAGCCCGGCGGCGCTGAACGCGGCCGCCGCGAGCTTTGCGGCATTGACCGCGCGCCTCGACTATCTGAGCCCCGAAGACACCGAACTGGTCCGGCGCGCCTACCGCTTCGCCGACGAAGCCCACCTGGGCCAGCTGCGCAACAGCGGCGAGCCCTATATTACGCACCCGATTGCCGTGGCAGCGCAATGCGCCGAGTGGAAACTGGACGCGCAGGCGCTGATGGCCGCCCTGCTCCACGACGCCATTGAAGACTGCGGCGTCACCAAGCCCGAACTCATCGAGCGTTTCGGAGCCCCGGTCGCCGAACTGGTCGACGGGCTCACCAAGCTCGACAAGCTGCAGTTCAACACCCGTGAGGAAAACCAGGCCGAGTCGTTCCGCAAGATGCTGCTGGCGATGGCGCGCGACGTGCGCGTCATCCTGGTCAAGCTGGCGGACCGCACGCACAACATGCGCACGCTGGCCGATGCGCCGCGTGAAAAATGGGGCCGCATCTCGCGCGAAACGCTCGAGATCTACGCCCCCATCGCGCACCGGCTCGGGCTGAACCAGACTTATCGCGAGCTGCAGGAACTGTCGTTCCGGCATCTCAAGCCCTGGCGCTACGCGACCCTCTCCAAAGCCGTGGCCAAGGCGCGCGGCCGACGGCGCGACCTGATCCAGAAGGTGCAGCGCGAAGTCGAAACCGCCTTTGCCGCAGCCGGCATGCCGCTGCGGATCGCGGGGCGCGAGAAAACGCTCTATTCGATCTACCGCAAGATGGAAGAAAAGCACCTGAGCTTCGCCCAGGTGACCGACATCTACGGCTTCCGCCTGATCGTGCCGAACGTGATCGCCTGCTACACCGGCCTGGGCATCCTGCACCAGATGTACAAGCCGCTGCCGGGCAAGTTCAAGGACCACATCGCGATCGCCAAGCTCAACGGCTACCAGTCGCTGCACACCACGCTCGTCGGCCCTGCCGGCGTGAGCGTCGAGTTCCAGCTGCGGACCGAGGCGATGCACGTGGTGGCGGAATCCGGCGTGGCCGCGCATTGGCTGTACAAGGCGGCCGAACCGAATGCGGCCAGCAACGACCGGCTGGGCACCAAATGGCTGCAGTCGCTGCTCGACATCCAGGACGAGACGCGCGACGCCGCCGAGTTCTGGGACCACGTCAAGGTCGACCTGTTCCCCGACGCGGTGTACGTGTTCACGCCGAAGAGCCAGATCATGGCGTTGCCCCGCGGCGCCACGGTGGTCGACTTTGCCTATGCCATCCACAGCAACATCGGCGATCACACCTCGGCCGCGCGCATCAACGGCGACCAGGTGCCGCTGCGCACCGAGCTGAAGAACGGCGACGTGGTCGAGGTGATCACCGCGCCGGTGTCGACGCCCAATCCGGCCTGGCTCGGGTTCGTGCGAACCGGCCGGGCACGCTCCAAGATCCGCCACTACCTGAAGACGCTGGCGCACGCCGAGTCCGAAGGCCTTGGCGAAAAGCTGCTCGCGCAAGCACTCCGCGCTGAAGGCCTGAGCAAGCTGCCCGAGGAAGACGAGGAACACCAGGCGCTGTGGGAAAAGCTGCTGCGCTTCACCGGCAACCGCACCCGCTCCGAACTGCTGACCGACATCGGCCTGGGCAAGCGCATCGCCAGCATCGTCGCGAAGCGGCTGGTGGCAATGCTTTCCGAACTGGGCGAACGGCCCGATGCGCTGTTGCTGAGCCGCGAGCGCTTCATCTCGCACGAAACCGTGTCGCAGGGCGCGGTCACGCTGGATGGCAGCGAGAACTCTTCGGTGCGGTTTGCGCTGTGCTGCCGGCCAATTCCGGGCGACCAGATCGTCGGCTACCTCGGCCATGGCGAAGGCCTGGTGGTGCACACGGAAGACTGCGGCGTCGGCCAGCGGCTGCGCCACAAGGACAGCGAACGCTTCTTCGCGGTCGAGTGGGCGGACGAACCCACGCGAGCCTTCGAGACCGGGGTGATCATCACCGTGCGCAACGACAAGGGCGTGCTGGCACGCGTCGCTGCCACGCTGGCCGATGCGGAAGCTGACATCACCCACGTGGAAATGGCCGACGAAACCCCGCAGGACTCGACCGACCTGCGCTTCGTGATCGCCGTGCGCGACCGCACGCATCTGGACGCGGTGCTGCGCGCGGCCCGGCGCACCGCGTCGGTGCTGACCGCCTCCAGGACGGTTCCAGCCCCCTGAGGACTGCTACGCCGCCGCTGGGCGCGGCGCCGGATAGCTCACGGACAGAATCTCGACTTCGTGCGCTCCGCCGGGCGTCACAAGCTTCACCACGTCGCCCTCGCGCGACTTGAGCAGTGCCCGCGCAATCGGCGAGATCCAACTGACCTGCGACTTCGCGCTTTCCGCTTCGTCGATGCCGAGGATCGTGACGCTGCGCTCGTCACCCGTCTCGTCGACATAGCGAACGGTCGCGCCGAAAAAGACCTGGTCGCGGCCGTGGTGCACCGACGGATCGGTGACCTCCGCGATTTCGAGGCGCTTGGTGAGAAAGCGGATGCGGCGGTCGATTTCGCGCAGGCGCTTCTTGCCGTAGAGGTAGTCGCCGTTCTCGGAGCGATCACCATTCTTGGCCGCCCAATGCACGGTTTCGACGATCTTCGGCCGCTCCTCGTCCATCAGCTGCAGCAGTTCGTTGCGCAGGCGCGCATAGCCTTCGGGGGTAATGTAGTTCTTGCTGCCTGCAGGCAGCGGAGGTGACGCGCCATCGGCGCCGTCGTCGTCTGCGTCGGAGTCGGTTTCCTTGGTGAATGCCTTGCTCATCGCAAAATCCTCCAAATGAAAAAAGCCCGCAACTTGCGTTGCGGGCTTTCCTTGTAGTGGTGCGGCTGGCAGGAATTGAACCCACGACCCCTTGGTTCGTAGCCAAGTACTCTATCCAACTGAGCTACAGCCGCACAGCTTGCAATTATAGCCCGGTTTTATCGACCTTTCGGGCTTCACCGGTCGATCCATCGCGGAGGCACCAAAGAAAAATGCCCGGAAGAAGAATCTTCCGGGCATTTCCAGTGATGGTGCGGCTGGCAGGAATTGAACCCACGACCCCTTGGTTCGTAGCCAAGTACTCTATCCAACTGAGCTACAGCCGCTAAGCCTTCCATTGTAGCGTGTTTCTGGGCTCAGCCCGCCGCCCTCAACGCCGCGCCGCGCTGCGCAAAACGCGCGGCCCATTCCTCTGCCGGCATGAAGCTGGGATCGGATCGGACCACGCGTTCGGTCTGGGCCCAGATTGCCTCGTCGCTCTCCTGGAGATCCAGCGGGTCACCGTGAGGCTGGCTCACGTACCAAGGCGTATCGAGATAGACCTCCACCGTGTTGTCTTCGGGGTCCATGCAGTAGATGGACAGTGCATTGCCGTGGTTCAGGCCCCGCATCTTCGACGCGCCGAGCGACAGCGCGCGCCGGCGCGCCTCGCGCAGATGGTCGATGGTCTTGACCTTGAACGAGAGCTGCATCACGGTGCTCGGTGCGTCCGCCGCCCGGCCGCCGGCCAGCACCAGCTGGTGGTGCTGGTCGTCGCGCCCGCTCAGGAACACGAGCTCGTACCGGAAGGTGCCGCCCACGCCGCGGTCGGTTTCCTGCATGTCGAAGACACCGGTGTAGAAGCGCTTCATCACCGTCAGGTCGCGGCAGAAGATGCCGCAGTGCGACAGGTTGGGAATGTAGGGAGCGTTCAAGATGGCCTCTGCCGGGTTCATGTGTCAGGTGTCAGGGAATGAGGACGAGCTTGCCGAGCGAGCCGCCATGGTCGAGCAGTTCGTGCGCGCGCCGCGCATCGGCCAGCGGCATGCGGGTGGCGCGCGGGGCGCGCACCTTTCCCTCGGCCATCAGGGCGATGGCTTCTTCCATCAGTCCGCGGCGCTGCGCTATGTCGCTGTCGACGGTGTGGATGGAGAAGGTGCGGACCGCCAGGCTCCTGCCCAGCAGCTTGCGCAGTTCATCGAAGACATCGCTCTCCGGCGGACCCGCGAGGATGTTGTAGGAAACCGCCATGCCGAAAGGCGCAAGCGATCGCAGGCAGGCAATGAAGAGCGCGCCGCCGACGTGGTCGAACGCCAGGTCCACGCCGCGTCCATCGGTCAGCGCCCTCACGCGTTCGGGAAGCGTCGCGGGGTCGCCGTCGATGACCTCGCTCACGCCGTTCTCCAGCGCGAAGGCGCGCTTCTGCGCGGACGAGGCCGTGCCGATCACGCGCAGGCCCCGTGCGCGCGCAACCTGCGCCAGCGCGGTGGCAACGCCACCCGCGGCGCCCGGCACGAGGATGCTTCGTGCCGGCAGATTCCCGTTGCTCGCAAGCAATGCAATGGCCAGCTGGAAATTGCCCAAGCTCACCGCATCCTCGAAGCCCAGCGACGCAGGCAGCACGAAGGGCGCCGATTCGCTCACGCAGATGCACTCGGCATAGCAGCCGCCGCGCTGCGACAGCTCGCGAGCGCTCACGAGCACGCGCTCGCCCACCGACAGCCGCGTGACGCCAGCCCCGACCGCATCGACCGTCCCCGCCATCTCGTTGCCGGGAATGGCCGGCAGCGGCGGCATCCACTTGTAGGTGCCGTTGCGGATCAGCACGTCGGGGCCTCCGGCACCGATGGCCGCGGCCCTGACGCGAACCTGCCCCGGACCCGGCTCGGGCAACGGCAGCTCGACCAGCCGAAGGACTTCGGGGCCGCCCGTTTCGGACAGCTGAACGGCGCGCATGGTGTGCATCGACATGCTCAGCGCTGCCCGTCGTTCACCGAAACCCGATCCTTGGTCAGGCCGCCGAGGCGCGAGTGGATGCGTCCGCCGTCGGCCATCACCAGCGCGAACAGGATCTCGTCCGGCCGCGGCGCGTCCTGGATGCCCACCTCGACGGTGTTGAAGTGGCTGCGCACATAGGCGGCGTGGATGTAGTGCAGCGGCACCATCAACCGGTAGCCGGTGGCCGCCACGGCCTTGGCTGCCGGCACGATGGCCTTGGGCTCGCCAAGCACCTGCCGCATGGCCCAGCCGCCCGCCTCGTGCCAGACCGCCCCGTGTTCGAGCTCGCCGTTGACGCCGACGATGGCAGCCTTGCTGTAGGCCTCGACGTTGTCCTTGCCGAGCGTGGCCACGAGCTCCTCGGCCAGCGACGTGCCGAGGCTTCGCAACTCCGCCATGAAGGGCATCAGGTCGGGCTCGTAGCGCCCGGCGTAGGGGTTGCGGATCACCGCGCAGGCGGCGGCTATGCGCAGCGGCTTGTCGGGCGGGGGGCCGCCCTCGTGGAAGACGGTCTCGATGGTCAGGCTTCGCTTGCGCAGCGCGATCAGTGACATGGCGTGGTTCCTTCGTTCATACGTTCGTTCTTCATTGCCTGGGGATCTTTGCATCGGCGACCACCTGGGTCCACTTCTCGAGCTCCCGGGTGACCAGGGCCTTCATCTCCTCGGGCGTACTGCCGCGCGCCTCGCCGCCCATGTCCTCGAGCCGCTGGCGCACTGACGGTGCCTGCAGCGCGCGCAAGGTCTCGGCATTGAGCCGCTCGACGATCGGGCGCGGAGTGCCCGCCGGCGCCAGGACGCCTGCCCACGAGCGCACGTCGTAGCCTGGCACGCCCTGCTCCGCCACCGTCGGCACTTTCGGCAGGCCCGGCCAATGCTGCGGCCCGGTCGTTGCAATGGCCCGCAGCTTGCCGGCCTGGATGTTCGAGATCACCGCCGTCGGCGGGGCGATGATGAAAGGCACCTCGCCGCCGAGCAGCGCGGTGAGGGCGGCGGCGTCGCCGCGGTACGGCACATGCATGAGGGAGATGCCCGCCATCTTCGCGAACAGTTCGCCCGCCAGATGGTGCGTCGAGCCGATGCCGGCGGTGCCATAGGCGATGGTGCCCGGCGCGGCCTTGGCCGACGCGATGATCTCGGCGAGCCCCTGCACCTTCGAGCTGGCGTTCACGACGATCAGGAAGGGAAAGTACGTGACGGTGGAAACCCCTTCGAAGTCACCCACGGTCTTGTACGGCAGCGTGTTGTACAGCGCCCCCGCCACGGCGTGTCCGCCGGTGGCGAGCAGCAGCGTGTAGCCGTCGGGCTTGGCGCGCGCCACGGTGGCCGCCGCAATGGTGCCTCCCGCGCCCGCCTGCGCTTCCACCACGACCGGCTGGCCGAGCGCCTTGCCCATCTCGACACCGATCGCCCTGGCGATCGCATCGGCATTGCCGCCGGGCGCGAAGCCTTGGTAGAGCTTCACTGCGCGCTCAGGGTAGCCCTGGGCGAAGGCCCCGGAGAGCGGCCATGCAGCAGCCGTCGCCGCGCAGGCGGCGAGTAGGGATCTTCGTTTCAAGTTTGTCTCCTGAAGTGGCGCCCTTTGCGGGCGTCTCGCACGATGCTGGATCGGAGTGTTGAGGTCTCAGTCTTGCGCCACCACGCGGTTGCGCAGCAGGCCCACGGCTTCGATCTCGACCTCGACGACGTCGCCCGGCTTCATGAAGCGCGGCGGCTTCTTGCTCCAGCCCACGCCGGCCGGCGTGCCGGTGGCGATCACGTCGCCAGGCACCAGCGTGAAGATGGTGGACGAGTACGCGATCAATCGCGGGATCGAAAAGATCATGTGGCCCGTGTGGCTCAACTGCACCACCTCGCCGTTGAGGCGCGTCTCCAGCTTGAGTTCGCGCCCCGGCGCGATCTCGTCGGCGGTCACCATCCACGGGCCGAAGCCGCCGGTCGATTCGAAGTTCTTGCCCGACGCGATCTGCTTGGCATGGAACTGCCACTCGCGCACGCTGGCGTCGTTGTAGCAGCTGTAGCCGGCCACGTGTTTCCAGGCGTCGGCCTCCTGGATGTCGCGGCCGCCCTCGCCGATGATCACGGCCAGCTCGCCCTCCCAGTCGAGCGACTCGGACACGCGGGGGCGGACGATCGGCCCTTCATGCGGCGTTTGCGAGCGCCACACGCGCAGGAAGATCGGCGGCTGCTCGGAGAGTTCACGGTGCATGCCGGCGGCCAGCACCTCCTGGTGGTGGTCCATGTAGTTGCGCACGGCGCAGACGATCTTCTCGGACTTCGGAATAACGGGCAGGTAGCGCACGTCGGACAGCTGCGCATCGGCAGCGAGCCCCGCAACCAGTGCATCGCGGCGCGCGAAGTCCGCGCTGGCGATGAAGTCGGCCAGCGTGGCGTGGCCGGTGCGTGCAGCCAGTTCGACCACGCCGCCGTCGACGACGGCGCCCCAGGTTTCGCGGCCGGCGAGTGAGTAGGACATCAATTTCATGCGTTGCTTCTTTCGGATGGAATACGTTGCACAGGGGGTCGGCATCCGACCCGGCTCGATGCACAGATTAATGCATGAAGGTATTTTTGTGCATAAAACTTGTTTGATGCATAGTGGTTTTTACCGAGTGGCGATGCGAGCGCGCACGGCCGACGGCCCCTGCGCGGCAAGCGCCAAGGTGCGAACAGGAAATTGCTTGGGAGGAGTCCGGCGCGGAGCACCGGTCGATCGAACGCCGCGAACGGGCGCGCACATCTCTTCAGCGTGCAGGCAGTTGCACGCGATGGTTGCGGCTCAGCGCAGGCTCAGCTTCTGCTTGCGCGCTCGGCGGCGGTGCCGAGCACGGCCATGACGTTGCGCTGCGTGCTGAGGATGTGTTCTTCCAGCAGCGCGCAGGCCGTCTTTGTGTCACGGCGCAAGGTGGCATCCATGATCTTGCGGTGCTCGTTCGACTTGCGCCGCGCCGTCTTGCGAAAGCGTGCGGAATAGCGGCGATAGCGCTCCGCCTGGTCGAAGAGGCTGGCGCTCCAGGTGCGCATGCGTTCCGACGGGCAGGCCGCCAGCAGCGCCGCATGGAACGCCGAGTGGAGCTGCGTCCAGTCATCGTCGAGCACGACCGGCCCGTCGCTCAGGCGGCTCTCGACTTTCTCGAGGCGATGGAAGGCACCGACCACCAGCGCCTCCCAGGCATCGTCGCCATTGGCAATGGACTCGCGAAGGGCCGGGACATCGAGCATCACGCGCATGCGCGTGATGTCCGCGAGATCCTCCGGCGAGATGTCCGTTACCCGGAAGCCGCGGCGCTCGTCGGCACGGATCAACCCCTCCTGCGCCAGCCGGCTGAGCGCCTCCCTCAACGGGCTGCTCGAAAAACCGTAGGCCGCCTGAAGCTCGTCGAGCTTGAGCTTTGCGCCCGCGCCGTACGTGCCCGAGAGCACGTCCTGGCGCAGCCGGATGAAGGCCTGATCAACGAGCGGAAGCGCCCGCGCGGCGGTCGATTCATTTTTGTACATGTTTTGGATTTTATGCATAAACTCACCCCGCAAAAAACAGGAGTCGAACGCATTGAAGCCCGATCAACAACCCACCACGCAGCTTGTCGCCATCTCCGGCAGCATTCGCCGCGCATCGAACTGCACCGCAGTGCTCCGCAGCCTGCAGCCCCTGCTCCCGCCCCACGTGGCACTGCAGATCGTCCCGCTGGACGACATTCCCTCTTACAACGCGGACCTCGACGGCGAAGCGCCCCCCGAGCCGGTAGCGCGGCTCAAGAGCGCCGTCGCCGGAGCCGATGGCCTCGTGCTGTGCTCCCCCGAATACAACTACGGCATGCCAGGCGTGCTGAAGAACGCCATCGACTGGGCCTCCAGGCCGGGCTTCGCCTCGCCGCTCAAGGGCAAGCCAGCGCTCATCATGACGGCGTCGCCCGGCACCGCGGGCGGCGTGCGGGCGCAGGCACAGATCCGCGACGCGCTGGCCGCCACGCTCGCGCGCCCGCTGGTGCGCCAGCACGTGGCCATCGCGAACGTGGCTTCGCGCATCCAGGACGGCCGGCTGGTCGATGCGCCGACGCTCGATTTCATCCGTGCCGCGCTCGAAGAACTGCTGGACGAGATCGCGCTGCTTGCCGGTGCACGGCTCAACCCGAGCGCTTCGCCCCGATAAGGACGAACAGCATGGTGGCAGGCCTGTCGCTCAGGTTGCGCCACGCATGGCGATTGCCGTGCTGCACGGCGACGTCGTGCCTGCGCAGCGCAACCTGCACGCCATCGTCCAGCTCCAGCGTGATCTCTCCGTCGAGCACCACGTCGTAGTCGATGCTCTCGCTGGTGTGCATGCCGGGATGCTCCACCTCGAAAGTCTCGGCCAACCCGGGCACCTTCTGCGCGAACTCCGCGCCGAAGGCCGCGCCGTCGAAGTCGGCCCGCATCATCACGCTGTCGGGCGGGAAGGTCACGAACATGAGCAGCGTCTCTCCCTGCCCCGGCACGAATGCGGCCGATGCGGTGCGGTCTTGCGGCGCGCCCCGCTCGACCTGCTCGGCGGCGCCGGTGGCCCACAGCAGGGTCGCCGCAAAACCGGGCGCGCTCTCGAACTCGACGGCGCGCGGCGCCAGCGCATCCTGAAACACCTGGGAGCGGCCATCGGCCGCGACCCCTGCCACCACACGTCTGATTTTCATGAGCGCCTCTCAGGGATTGATGACGAAGTTGCTGAAGCCGCCGTTGCGCGCCGCAATGCCCGAAATGGCTTCGTTCACGCGGTCCAGCGGATGGCAGACGTGCTCGAAGACGGACAGGTCCAGCGTGCCGGCCTCGGCCATGTCGGCGATGTCCTGGCCTTCTCCGGCGGTGAACCAGGCGGAGCCCTCGATGCTTTGCTGTTCGTCCATCATCGTGTGCAGGTCCATGCCGACCATGCCCGCGATGGCCCCGATGTTGTAGGCGCGGCCGCCGCGCTTGAGCGAACGCACGCCCTGCTGCAGCACCTCGTGCGATGCACCCGGGCCGAGGGCGTCGAAGAAGGCATCCACGCCGAGGCCCTCGGTGCGCGATTTGACCCAATGGTCGATGGGCTCGCCCTGCGCATTGGAGAAGACCTCGATGCGCTCGGGCGCCAGCGCCTTCACGCGCGCAAGCAGTTCGGCGTTGCGGCCGGTGCCCAGGATGCGGGTGGCGCCCATGGCCAGCCCGAACAGCGCGCCGCCGATGCCCAGCGTGCCGCTGATGCCGTTGACCAGCATGCTCTTGCCCGGCCCGATGCCCGCCTTGCGCATGGCCGAGTACATGGTGCCCAGGTAACCGAAGCGCGCGGCCTGGTTGAAGCTGACGTTGTCCGGCAGCTTCACCAGCGCGTACTGCGGCGCGATCATGTATTCAGCCAACCCGCCGTTGGGATAGTTCTTGTAGAGCTTGAGCGAGTTCTCCGAGAAACCGAAGTAGCCGCTGAAGGCATAGTGGGTGCAGTTGATCAGGTCGCCGTTGCGGCAGGCCCGGCAGCCGCCGCAGTAGAGGCTGGGGTTGACGTACACGCGGTCGCCCGGCTTCCACGCATGCACGTGCGAGCCCACCGCCGTCACCTCGCCCGCCGGGTCCAGCCCGAAGACGGCCGGCAGCGGCGGCAGGGGCAGTTCGGGGAACCAGGTGGTCCAGTTGGCCAGGATGTTGCCCAGGTTCGGCACGATGCCGCAAGCCCTGACCCGCACCTGCACGTCGTTGGCCGCCGGCTGCGGAATGGGCAACTGTTCGATCTCCATCGGGGCGCCCACCCGGTGCAGGCGCGCTGCTTTCATCATCGGCATCTTGTCTCCTTTTGAAAATGCACAAGTTCAACTTTGTGCATTTTCTTCCGAGGAAATCGAGCCGCATCAGGATGAACCCTCAATGCATGTTCGAATGTTTTATGCACAATTTATGTATTCTGCACAACCACAGCCATGTCCTCCTCCACAAACGACACCCTTGACGTCGCCATCGTCGGCTTCGGCCCCGTGGGCGCCTCGCTCGCTGCCCTTTTGGGGCAACGGGGACGGCGCGTGGCCGTCTTCGACAAGTCCGACCAGGTCTATCCGCTGCCCCGCGCGTTCGCCCTCGACCACGAAGCGATGCGCACCTTCCAGCAGATCGGCATTGCGGGCGCGCTGGCCGCGCACATGACGCCGTACCGGCCCACGCTCTACCAAGGGTGCGACGGCGAGCCGATACAGCATTTCGACATGGGCCCTTCGCCCTATCTGCTCGGCTGGGCGCCCTCCTACACCTTCAACCAGCCGGCGCTCGAAGCCGCGTTGCGCCACGCCGTTGCGGCGCTGCCCAGCGTGCAGGTTCACCTGGGCCACGAAGTGACCGACGTGCAGGAGGACGATGGCGGCGCCGTGCTGGCCGTGCGCGCGCCGCAGGGCGAAGTCACGCAGGTGCGTGCGCGCTATGTCGTGGCGTGCGACGGCGGGACCAGCCCCACGCGCAAGCGGCTCGGGCTGTCCCTGAAGAGCCTCGACTTCGACGAGCCCTGGATCGTCGTGGACATGCACGTGCAGGAGTCCAAGCTGGCGGAGCTGCCCGCCACCAACATCCAGTATTGCGATCCGTCGCGGCCCTGCACGTACGTGGTCGGACCCGGCACGCACCGACGCTGGGAATTCCTGCTGATGCCCGACGAAGCCGAGCAGCGCGAGATGCCGCACGATGCAATATGGAAATTGCTGGCGCCGTGGCTTGCGCCAACCGAGGCGCGCATCTGGCGCGCTGCCACCTACCGCTTTCACGCCGTGGTGCTGGAGCAATGGCGCAAGGGCCCGGTCCTGCTTGCCGGAGACAGCGCGCACCAGATGCCGCCCTTCCTGGCGCAAGGCATGTGCCAGGGGCTTCGCGATGCGCTCAATCTCGCGTGGAAGCTCGACGGCGTGCTGCAGGGCCGCGTGCCGGACAGCCTGCTCGACAGCTACGGTGCCGAACGCGGCCCTCAGGTCGAGGAGGTCACTACCACCGTCAAGCGCCTGGGAAAGATCATCTGCGAACGGGACCCGGAGCGCGCCGCGCAGCGCGATCACGAGCTGCGCACGCAGCAAGACCACCAGGTAAAGGTGCAACTGCGCCAGAGCCTGCTGCCGAGAATCAGCCACGGCCTGCTCGACACCGGCGAAACGCCAGAGGGCACGCCGTTCCCCCAGCCCATCGTGCGCCTCCTTGGCGCCAACGCGGTGGACGCGCAGATGATGGACGACCTCGCACGCCCCGGCTTCCTGCTGGTCCTGCGCGACGCACCCGCCGCCGCCCATCTGCAGCCATGGTCCCGCGCGCTGGCGGCGCTGGGCGCGCAGGTGATCTGCATCGGCACCGAGACCGGTGGCGGTGCCATCCCGCCCGACGTGCTCGCGCTCTCGGAAGCGGGCGGCCTGCTCGCGCGCTGGTTCGAACAGCACGGGTGCCGCGCTGCGCTGGTGCGGCCCGACCACGTCGTCTACGGCGTGGCGGCGGACGCCACCGATATCCAGGCCTTGCTGCAGCGCGCCTGCGCCCGGCTGGGCGTGGCGTTCGATTGATTTTTCATTCTTGTCTTCCGAGGCCCCCGCATGATCCCCACACCCCCTTCTTCCGACGCCGAGGCGCAACTGCTCGCCCTGGAGGCGCATCGCTGCGACGCGATGAAGCGCGCCGACTTCGCGCGGCTGCGCGAGATCCTGCACCCGGGCCTCACGCACGTGCACGCCAAGGGCCAACTCGACGACTACGACAGCTACTTCCGCTCGGGTGGTACGCACGTGGACTACCGGCAGATCGATCGTTCAGACCTGAAGGTCCGAGTGCTGGGCACCTCGGCACTGATGACCGGGCGCCAACTGCTGGTGGCCGTTCGCAAGGACGGCAGCGGAACGGTGCGCATCGACTCGCGCGTGATGCAGGTCTGGACGTTCGAAGAAGGCAGGTGGCGACAGCTGGCCTTCCAGACGACGCCCTTGGAGATGAGCATCACGTGAGAGCTGGGGCCGCCTGCTCCAGCGGCACCCCGAACCTGTAACGAGCCGTTCCTGGCGCGACCTATTTCACGATTGTTGAACCTGATCCGGGCCAACAGCCAGAGAAGCGGTTGTGCCTGTCGGCCCTTGTCTCCGTTCGCGAGTTGTCTTCTCCAGATCGCACTTGGCAAAGCATCAGCCAAGGCCGTCGATCCAATGAAACAACTGAAAGGGACCATCATGAAACTCGGGCTGATCTCGCTTGCACTCGCAGCTGCATTCGCCGCAGGCTGCGCAACCGAACAAGGGACTCACACAGCCGTTGGCACAGGTACCGGCGCCGTTGTCGGCGCAGGGGTCGGCAACCTCATCGGGCGTGACAAGAAGAGCACGGCGATCGGTGCAGCGGTTGGCGCGGCGGTCGGCGCCGGCGTGGGCTACAACTGGACCAACATCCGCAACAAGCTCAGCGGCCAGACGGCCGGCACGGGCACGCAGATCACCGATCAGCCGGACGGCTCGCTGATGGTCAACATTCCGAGCAACGTCACGTTCGACACCGACAGCGCGACCATCAAGCCTTCGTTCCGGAACGTGCTCGACGGCGTGGCCCAGACCATTTCACAGGAGCCCAGGATCAACGCGCGCGTGGTCGGCCATACCGACAGCACCGGCAATCCGGAGCACAACATGGCCCTCTCGCAACGCCGCGCGCAAAGCGTGGAAGCCTACCTGGCCGACCGTGGCGTGGCGAAGGCCCGCCTGACCGCCGAAGGACGAGGCCAGATTCAGCCGGTGGCAAGCAATGCCTCGGAAGAAGGCCGCACGCAGAATCGCCGTGTGGAAATCTATTTGAAGCCTGCTGCGCAGTAGGCGATGCGATGACGTGGAACCCGGAAGTCGAAGCGGACAGGCAAGTCATTGAAACGACTTCTTGCATCTATAGATTGCGCCGCCCGCATCGGTCGGTCCAGCCTGCCCTGCCTCTTCTCGTCGACAACGTTGCGACCAACCAGCGCGGCGATGCGCGCTATGCGACCAGGGAGACCAATGGCGGCGTGCGCGTGGTGGCCGGCTTCCTCGACTTCTGGCAGCCCAGCACGCTGCTGGTCGACACGGCCGTAACGGCCGCGGCGCAGGGCAGTTTTCCGGCCGTCGTCGCATTCACCTGGAGCGGCATTCCGGGCGACGCCACCGACGGCAGGCTCCTCAACACCAGCGTGTTGTCGGCTTCATGCAGGTTGCCGGCACCACAGCGGGATTTCACCGAGCGCAAAAGCAAAAACCTCGCAAGAAGAAAACCCTTTTGGATCAACAACTTACGAGGTTCTATATTGGTGGTAGGCCGTGATGGGCTTGAACCATCGACCAACGGATTATGAGTCCGCTGCTCTAACCAACTGAGCTAACGGCCCACGCGGCACGATTCTATTCGCGCCGTAGCGCCTACTTGCGATGGCTCAGCGCATTGCCGACCAGGCGCGACGTGATATCGACAATCTGGATCATGCGTTCGTAGGGCATGCGCGTCGGGCCGATCACGCCCAGCGTGCCCACGACCTGCCCGTCAACCTCGTAGTTGGCACTGACGATGGAAAGCTCCTCGAACGGCACTACCTGGCTTTCGCCGCCGATGAAGATGCGCACGCCTTCGGCCTTGCTCGACACATCGAGCAGACGCATCAACTGGGCCTTCTGCTCGAAAAGCTCGAAGGCGCGCCGCAATTGGCCCATGTCGCTGGAGAAATCGCTCACCGACAGCAGGTTGCGCTCGCCGGAGATCACGACTTCGTCTTCTTGCGCCTCGGTCAGCACCTCGGAACTGACCTGCACCGCAGCCTGCATCAGCGCAGCGATCTCGCCTCGCAGCTTCTCGATCTCGGACTGAAGCCGATCGCGCACCTGCTCGATGGTCAGGCCCGCGTAGTGCGCGTTGATGTAGTTCGAGGCCTCGACCAGTTGCGACTGCGAATAGTCGGCCTCCGGAAAGATCACCCGGTTCTGCACGTCGCCATCGGGCGAGACGATGATGACCAGCAGGCGCCGCTCGGAGAGCCGCAGGAACTCGATCTGCTTGAACACCGAGGCGCGCCGCGGCGCCATCACCACGCCGACGAACTGCGACAGGTTCGACAGCAGGTTCGCCGCATTGGCGATCACCTTCTGCGGCTGGTCGGGCGCCAGGCTTGGCGTGCTCATCTGCTCGCGCTCGGCGGTCAGCATGGTATCGACGAAGAGGCGGTAGCCCCGGTGCGTCGGGATGCGGCCGGCCGAGGTGTGCGGGCTGGCAATCAGCCCCAGCGCCTCGAGGTCGGACATGACGTTGCGTATGGTCGCGGGCGACAGGTCGAGCCCCGAGGACCGCGAAAGCGTTCGCGAGCCGACGGGTTGCCCGTCGGCGATGTAGCGCTCGACGAGCGTCTTGAGCAGCAACTTGGCACGGTCGTCCAGCATTGCAAGATTTTAGTGTTGTAATTTGTGAGATATGACCTCTCGCTTTCGTCACGTCGCCCTGATCGGCAAATACCAGGCGTCCGGCGCCCGAGCGCAGGCGGATGCGCGCGACGGCGTCATGGAAGGCATCGGCACCTTCCTCGAATCGCAAGGCTGCACGGTGTTCGTCGAGCGCTCGACCTGCGAAGACGACGATGACGGCGCCCCCGCACATCCGCGCTACGAAGCCCTGAGCGTCGAGGAAATCGGCCAGCGCTGCGACCTCGGCCTGGTGGTCGGCGGCGACGGCACCATGCTCGGCATCGGCCGGCAGCTCGCCAGCTACGGCATTCCGCTGATCGGCATCAACCGCGGCCGGCTCGGTTTCATCACCGACATTCCGCTCGACAACTACCAGGCCACGCTGATCCCGATGCTGGCCGGCGAATACGAGGAGGACCACCGCAGCCTGATGCATGCGCAGGTCGTGCGCGACGGCGCCTCGGTGTTCGACGCGCTGGCCATGAACGACGTGGTCGTCAACCGTGGCGCAACCTCGGGCATGGTCGAGCTGCGCGTGTCGGTGGGCCGCCATTTCGTGGCCAACCAGCGCGCCGATGGCCTGATCATCGCCACGCCCACGGGCTCGACCGCCTATGCGCTGTCGGCCGGCGGGCCGCTGCTGCATCCGGCGGTGCCGGGCTGGGTGCTGGTGCCGATCGCGCCGCACACGCTGTCGAACCGCCCGGTGCTGCTGCCCGATGCCGACGAGATCGTGATTGAACTGGTCGGCGGGCGCGACGCCAGCGCCAATTTCGACATGCAATCGCTGGCCTCGCTCGCCATCGGCGATCGCGTGGTGGTGCGCCGCTCCGACTTTCGCGTGCGCTTCCTGCACCCGCGCGGCTGGAGCTATTTCGACACGCTGCGCAAAAAACTTCACTGGAACGAAGGGGGCTCCTGAAATGGCGCTGCGACGCATCGCACTGCGCGACTTCGTGATCGTGCGATCACTCGAACTCGACCTGTCCGGCGGCTTCACGGTATTGACTGGTGAAACGGGCGCGGGTAAATCCATCCTGATCGACGCACTGCAACTGGCCCTGGGCAACCGCGCCGACGCCGGCGCGGTGCGCGAAGGCGCCGAGCGGCTCGACGTGAGCGCCGAGTTCGACGCCGACCCAGCCCTGGACACATGGCTCGACGAGGGCGGCTTCGAAGCCGGCGACGCGCTGCTGCTGCGCCGCACCGTCGACCTGCAGGGCCGCAGCCGCGGCTGGATCAACGGCAGCCCGGCCACGGCCACGCAATTGCGCGAACTCGGCGACCGCCTGCTCGACATCCACGGCCAGCACGCCTGGCAGAGCCTGACCCGCCCCGAAGCCGTGCGCGGCTTGCTCGACGCCTATGCCGGCGTGCGCACCGACGCGCTCGACGCCGCATGGCAGGGCTGGCGGCAAGCGCTTTCGGCGCTCGAACATGCACGCTCGGCGCAAGACTCGCTGCAACGCGAACGCGAGCGGCTGCAGTGGCAGATCTCCGAAGTCGCCAAGCTCGCGCCGGGCGCCGACGAGTGGGAGGAGCTGTCGACCAACCACTCGCGCATCTCCAACGCGCAAGCGCTGATCGACGCGGCCCAGGGCGCCAGCCAGGCGCTGGAAGACGACGACAGCGGTGCCCTCCCCGCGCTCTCGCGGGCGGCAACGCTGCTGCAGAACTGCGAGCACATCGAGCCCGAGTTCCGCGCGCTGGGCGAGGTGCTCGCCTCGTGCGTGGCGCAGGCTTCCGACGCGGCCCACACGCTGCACGGCTACCTGCGCAACGCCGACACCGATCCGCAAAGCCTGGCCGAGCTGGACGAACGCATGGGCCTGTGGATGTCGCTTGCGCGCCGCTACAAGCGCACACCCGCCGAGCTGCCGGCGCTGCTGGCCGGCTGGCAGGCCGAGTTGCAGGCGCTCGATGCGCAAAGCGATCTCGAAGGCCTGGAGCGTGCCGAGCAAGGCGCGCAACAGGCCTACATGAAGGAAGCCAAGGCGCTGGGCAAGGCCCGCAAGCAGGCCGCACCGCGCCTCGCCCAGGCCGTCACCAACGCCATGCAGGGCCTCGGCATGCAGGGCGGACGCTTCGACGTCGAACTGCAGCCGCTGGCGCAGCCCGGCCGCGCGGGCCTCGAAGACGTGGCCTTCCTCGTGGCCGGCCACACGGGCAGCACGCCCCGGGCCATCGGCAAGGTGGCCTCGGGCGGCGAACTGTCGCGCATTGCGCTGGCCATCGCCGTGACCACCAGCCAGCTCGGCGCCGCGCAGACGCTGATCTTCGACGAGGTCGATGCCGGCGTCGGCGGCGCAGTGGCCGAGACCGTCGGCCGCCTCATGAAGCAACTCGGCCGCGACCGCCAGGTGCTCGCCGTGACCCACCTGCCCCAGGTGGCCGCCTGCGCCGACCATCACCTCGTGGTGGCCAAGCGCCAGACGGCGGCGGCGGGCAAGGACGGCCCGCGCACCGAAAGCGGTGTGTCGCGCCTCGACGACGACAACCGCGCCAGGGAAATCGCCCGCATGCTGGGCGGCGAGAAGGTCTCGCAGACCTCGCTCGCGCACGCACGCGAGATGCTCGGCCACAAGACTGCGGCGACCGCGCCATGAGCCTCGACCTCGTGCTCATCACGGGCATGTCGGGTTCCGGCAAGTCGGTGGCCCTGCACGCGCTGGAGGACGCTGGCTATTACTGCGTCGACAACCTGCCGCCCGAGCTGCTGACCCCCTTCATCGCGCTGCAACATGAGCAGCAGGCCACGCGGGTGGCCATCGCCATGGACGTGCGCAGCGGCGTCTCGCTGCCGATCGTTCCGCATCAGCTCGACGCGCTGCAGCGCGACGGCGAGATTTCGCTGCGTTCGCTGTTCCTCGACGCGACCACCGACGCCCTGCTGCGCCGCTATTCGGAAACCCGCCGCCGCCACCCGCTCTCGCGCCAGGAAGGCCGCACCGACGTGCCCGAGCAGCACCGTGTGCTGATGCAGGCGATCGAGCTCGAACGTGAGCTGCTGGCCGACCTGCGCGACGGCGCCGACGTGATCGACACCAGCCTGATCCGGCCGGCGCAGTTGCAGAGCTACATCAAGTCGTTGATCTCCGCGCCGCAGAGCGCGCTGACGCTGGTGTTCGAATCGTTCGCCTTCAAGCGCGGCGTGCCGCTCGATGCGGACTACGTGTTCGACGTGCGCATGCTGCCCAATCCGCACTACGTGCCCGCGCTGCGCCCGCTCACGGGCCGCGACGAGCCGGTGATCGAATGGCTGCGCGAGCACGACGACGTGGCGCGCATGTACGACGACATCGAGCAGTTCCTCGCGCACTGGCTCGATGCGCTGGCGCGCGACCATCGCAGCTACGTGACGGTGGCCATCGGCTGCACGGGCGGGCAGCATCGTTCGGTATTCCTGGTCGAGCAGCTGGCGCGCTCGTTCGGTGCGCGCTGGGGTGCGCTCAAGCGGCACCGCGAGCTAGACGCGATCTGACTGTCTAAGCCTCGCTGCCCTCGAGCAGCTTGCGCATCGGCGCCGGCAGGCCCAGCCGGCTCCACTCGTCCGCATCGACCCAGCGCGCGCCATCGCCTTGCGGCTGGCCGCCCTGGAGCTTCAACGGGTGCAGGTGAAGGTCCTTGTGGGTCAGCACATGCACGAAGGCCGGAAGGTCCTGCACGCCGCGCTGCGCGGTCGTCGGCAGCACGGCCAGAAGGTCTTCGCGGCTGTCGAACACGGGCAGGCAATAAAGCCCTGCCCAGATGCCCTTCGACTGCCGCTTCTCCAGCCACACCCGCCCTTGCGCATCGCGCGCCAGCAGCACCCAGAGCGACTGGGCGCTGCGCTTGAGCTTGCGCGTCTTGACGGGATAGCGCTCCGGTGCGCCTTCCCGCAGGGCCGCGCAGGTCTTGTGGATCGGGCAGATCATGCAGCTCGGCTTGCGCGGCAGGCAGACCGTTGCGCCGAGGTCCATCACGCCCTGGGTGTAGTGCGCGATGGCCTCTTTCTGGTCGGCCGGAGGAAGCAATTGCGTCGCGAGGTCCCACAGCGCACGCTCCTGCGCCGCCGAAGACATGTCGCCCGCGAAACCGAGCACGCGCGTCAGCACGCGCTTGACGTTGCCGTCGAGGATCGCCACGCGCTCGCCGAAGCAGAACGCCGCAATGGCCGCGGAGGTCGAGCGGCCGATGCCGGGCAAGGTGACGAGCTCGGCGGCGGTGCGCGGAAACTCGCCGCCGAAGCGCGCGACGACATCCTGCGCACAACGGTGCATGTTGCGCGCCCGGCTGTAGTAGCCCAGCCCGCTCCAGAGCCCGAACACCTCGTCCTCGGTGCCGGCGGCCAGCGCCTTCACGTCGGGAAAGCGTTCGAGAAAGCGCGCGAAGTAGCCGAGCACCGTCGACACCTGCGTCTGCTGGAGCATCACTTCCGACAGCCAGACGCGGTACGGGTCGCGGGTGTTCTGCCACGGCAGCTGGCTGCGCCCGTGGCTGCGCTGCCAGCTCACGATCTGCGCGGCGAAATCGGGGGGCAATGGCAGGGTCGCAGCCGCCGTGGAGACGGAAACTTCAGGCCGCACGCAGCTCGCCGACAGTGGCCGCGGCCTGCGGCCTTCCGTGCTGCGCGATCATCGATGTGAACTCGCGCAGCTGCACATGAAGCTCGGTGAGGTTGCTCTCCTGCGCGGCAAGTTCGACCAACCGCTCGTCGAGGTTGCCCGCCGCGCTCTGGATGCGCTCGATCGCCTCGATGCGCTTGCTGAAATTGCGGCGGCGCTCCTTGAGTTGCGCATCGATCTGCGCGCTCGCACCCTTGCTCCAGCGCTCGACCTCGGTCATGGCCGCCTCGTTGACGAGCCGCAGCCGGCTGGCCAGCGCACGCACCAGCTTGTCGCAGAAGTCGGCCTGCGCGAGCTTCAGCAGGTTGCCCACGCCCAGGTAATGGATGTGGCTGCGCTCGATCTGGCCCAGCTCCTGCTCGAAGCCCGTGAGATCGGGCTCGGCCGGTGCCTGAAGCGTGAAGCCCTGCTCGGCATTCAGCTGGCGGAAGGTGGCGTGCAGCATCGACTGGATCTCCGCCGTGGTCGCCTGCACCTCGCGCAGGTTGTTGCGCAGCGCGTCGAAAGTCTCGGCGTACACCTTGCGAACGTTGAACTTGACACCGGGGCGCTTGAGCGCGGCCGAGAGCTTCACCATGTCGGCCTTCAGTGCGGTGCGGCCGAGCACGGCATACACCTCGCGCAGCAGCTTTCCCTGCACCGAGCGCAGCGCCAGGATGCGCGTGTTGCTGCCTTCGAACTCGGTGTGCTCCTGGTCGATGCGCGCGCGCATGTGGCGGATCACCGAGACGTTCTTGCCGCGCAGCCCCTGCAGCTCGAGCGCCTGCTCGGACAGGTCGCGCTGGCGCACCTTCAAAATGCGCTCGGCCTCGGCACGCAGCGCGGTCATGCCCGCGTCGACCGCCAGCCGCAGCATGGTTTCGCGCTTGCCGAGCACGCCTTCGGCCAGCAGGGACTCGAGCGCCGGCAGGCGGCTGGTCTGCAGCAGTTGTCCGTCGTGCTGGATCTTGGCCTGCAGCCCCTTCTGCGCGGACACCGGCAGCACCTGCGCCAGCGGCACTTCGAGCAGGCGGGCCGCGCCTTCGCGCTGGCGCTCGATCTGCTGCTCGATGTGCGCGGGCGTGCTCAGCGTGTCCCACATCGTGTCGATCTTGTTGAGCACCACGAAGCGCGTGTCGTTGCCTTCGTCCTCGGTGATCAGGTGTTCGCGCCAGATCGAGAGATCGGAGCGCGTCACGCCGGTTTCAGCGCCCAGGATGAAGACCACCGCATGGGCCTGCGGAATCAGGCTCACCGTGAGTTCGGGTTCGGCGCCGATCGCGTTCAGGCCCGGGGTATCGAGAATCACCAGCCCCTGCTCCAGCAGCGGATGCGGCATGTTCAGCACCGCATGCCGCCAGCGCGGAATTTCGACGCGGCCCTGCGCGTCCTGCGCCGGGTTGTCGTCGGGCGTGTCGTCGTTCCAGAAACCCAGCGTGCGCGCTTCGTCCTTGGCGACCCAGCGCACCTCGGCCACCTTGCTCATGGCCTGCGCCAGTTGCTCGGCGTTGCCGACGTCGATGGAGACTTCGGTCCAGCGCGTGGACTTCTCGCGCCAGTGGGCCAGCGAGTGCGGCTCCAGGCGGGTTTCGATCGGAAGCAGGCGCAGCTTGGGCGCGAGCGCGGCGTCGTAGCCCAGTTCGGTCGGGCACATGGTGGTGCGGCCCGCACTGGCCGGCATGATGCGCCGCCCGTAGCCGGCGAAGAAGATCGCATTGATCAACTCCGACTTGCCGCGGGAGAACTCGGCCACGAAGGCGACCATGACCTTGCTGGTGCGGATCTGCGTTTCAAGGCCGCGCAGGCGCTCCGCCACGGCCTGGTCGAGCAGCTCGTTCTCGGTCAGCCAGCGGGACAGCCACTGCAGCCGGTGGGCGAAATTGCTCCGCCACGCGCCGTGCTGATCGAGTTGTTGGTTGAAGGAGCGGCTCAAGGGAAATATGTAAGAAACAACTTACAAATATAGCATCGGGAACAAGAAACAACCGTTTCCATATTGTTTCTCTCGTCGGATTGTGAAGCTTACTTCTGGCACTTGGGACAGTAATAGGTGGAGCGCTGCCCCTGGCGCAGCAGGCGGATCGGCGTTGCGCAAACCCGACAGGGTTCGCCCGCGCGGCCATAGACGGTCGCTTCGAGCTGGAAATAGCCATTCTGCCCATCCACATTGGAGAAATCGCGCAGCGTGCTGCCGCCTTTCTCCACGGCCCGCGCCAGGATCTCGCGCACTGCCGCATGGAGCCTCGCCGCCCGCGGGCGGCTGATGCGCGCGGCCGACAACGTCGGCCGGATGCCCGCCTGGAACAGCGCCTCCGACGCATAGATGTTGCCCACGCCCACCACCACGTCGCCCGCCAGCAGCACCTGCTTGACGGCGCTCTTGCGCTTCTTGAGGCCGGCATGGAAGGCATTGAGGTCGAAGGCATCGCCCAGCGGCTCCATGCCCAGCCCGCCTAGCAGCTTGATGGCCCATGGGGCGGCCTCGTCGTCCACGTAGACCACCGCGCCGAAGCGGCGCGGATCGTTGAGCCGCAGTGTGCCCCGGTCGGTGACCAAGTCAAAATGATCATGCGGCCCGGGCGGCGGCAGCGCCGCGTCGAAACGCAGGCTGCCCGACATGCCCAGGTGCAGCAGAAGGATGCCGCGGTCGAGATCGATCAGCAGGTATTTGCCGCGCCGCCGCACCTCGCGCACCTGCCGCCCGACCAGCGCCTCGGGCAACACCATCAGCGCCCAGCGCAGGGGCTTGCCGATGCGCACCGCGTCGATGCGCGCGCCCGCGATGCGGTCGGCAAAACCACGGCGGGTGACTTCGACTTCGGGTAGTTCAGGCATGGAAAGTAAATCTCCGGCAAACGCCAGCGGCAACGAGGCCCCACGGGGCGCTCATTCGGGAGCCTCGATTATTATGGTCGGATGAATCTTTCGCCCCGCCGACACCGCCTTGCGGCGGCCGCGTCCCTCGCCTTGCTGGCCTGTGCGGTTCACGCACAATCCGCCGCCCCTGCAGCCCCCGACGGCCCTGCGCTGACCATCGAATACTCGGCACAGCCGAAGCCCGCAGCCAAGCCCAAGGTCACTGCGGCCAAGCCGGCCAGCGAACCCGCACCGCAGCCGTCTGCGCTGACGGCCGACCTGTTCTACGAAATCCTGATGGGCGAGATGACTGCCCGCTCCGGCGACCCCGGCTCCGGCTACGCGCTGGTGCTCGATGCCGCCCGCCGGCTACGCGACGGCAAGCTGTTCCAGCGTGCAGTCGAGATCGCCCTGCAATCGCGCTCCGGAGATGCGGCGCTCGCCGCGGCGCGGGCTTGGCAAGAAGCCCTGCCGACCTCGCGCGACGCACGCCGCATCGAGCTTCAGATCCTGATTGCGCTGAACCGCATCGGCGAAACCGTCGAGCCGCTGCGCGCCGAAGTGGCTGCAACCTCGCAAGTCGAACGCCCGCTGCTCATGGCCGTGATCGCACGCAACTACTCGCGCGCCTCGGACAAGAAGCTGGCCGCCTCTGTGGTCGAGCAGGCCCTGGTCGACGAACTGAAAAGCCCGACCAGCGGCGGACTGGCCTGGGCCACCGTCGGCCGCCTGCGCCTCAATGCAGGCGATGCCTCCGGCGCTCTGGAGGCTGCGCGCAAGGGCCAGGAGATCGACCCCGCCTCCGATGCACCCGCTGCACTGGCGCTCGAAATGATCGACCCCGGACAGCCGCTTGCCGAACCGATCGTCACGCGCTACCTGAACAGCAACCCGAAGGCCGCGCCCGACCTGCGCGTTGCCTATGCGCGCGTGCTGGTCGAGAACCGGCGCTACAACGATTCCGCCGCGCAACTCCAGGTGCTGACTACGTCGCGCCCGGAACTGCCGGAGCCGTGGCTGCTGCTCGGCAGCCTCCAGATGCAGGCCAGGCAGGACGCTGCGGCCGAGACCTCGATCAAGCGCTTCATCGAGCTGTCGGGCAACCGCGGCGCCAACAAGGATGCCGACGACGCCGCCGACCGCAAGCGCGGTGTGACGCAGGCGTACTTTGCGCTGTCGCAACTGGCGGAGCGGCGCAAGGACTTCACGGCGGCCGAGCGCTGGCTCGCGCGCGTCGACGGGGCCGACGAGCTGGTGGCCGCGCAGACCCGCCGCGCGGCCCTGCTGGCGCGCCAGGGCAAGCTGCCCCAGGCGCGCGAAATCATCCGCGGCCTGCCCGAGCGCACGCCTGACGACAAGAAGCAGAAATTCCTTGCCGAAGTGCAGCTGCTGCGCGACGCGAAGCAGTACCAGGCGGCCTACGACATGCTCGCCCAGGCCTCGGCGAAGTCGCCGGACGACGGCGACCTCGTCTATGACCAGGCCATGGTCGCCGAGAAGCTCAATCGCCTCGACGACATGGAGCGCCTGCTGCGCCGGCTCATCGAGCTCAAGCCCGAGAGCCAGAACGCATACAACGCGCTGGGCTACTCGTTCGCCGATCGCAAGATCCGGCTCGACGAAGCACGCACGCTGATCCAGAAGGCGGTGCAACTGGCGCCCGAAGATCCGTTCATTGCCGACAGCCTGGGTTGGGTCGAGTTCCGGCTCGGCAACACGACCGAGGCGATCCGCATCCTCGAGGCGGCCTACAAGACGCGGCCCGATCCGGAGATCGGTGCGCACTTCGGCGAAGTCCTGTGGAGCACCGGCCAGAAGGACCGCGCGGTCACGGTCTGGAAGGAAGCCTTGCTGAGCGATGCCGAGAACGAGACGCTGCAGGAAACGCTCAAGCGCCTGCGCGTGAAGCCGTAGATGATGCTCGCCCCCAGGCAGGCCGAAGGCGGTAGCCGGCGCGCCATTCTGGCGATGGGTGGCGTGGCCCTGCTTGCGGTGGCGGGCTGCGCCCAGCTTTCGGGTGGCCCTTCAACCCGCACGCCCTCGGACAGCTGGAGCGGCCGCATGTCGCTGCGCATCGACAGCGAGCCGGTGCAGACCTTCGCTGCGCTGTTCGAGCTGCGCGGCTCCGCCGAGACCGGCGACCTGACGCTCACGACGCCCATCGGCAGCACGCTGGCGCAACTGCATTGGGCGCCGGGCGAGGCCCTGCTGAAAGACGGCAGCAAGACGCGGCGCTTCGACTCCGTCGATGCGCTGATCGAGGCCGCCACCGGCGCCGCCATTCCGGTCGGCGCGCTGTTCGGCTGGCTCGCGGGCCGCAACGACCCCGTTCCCGGCTGGAAGCCCGATCTTGCGCAACTCGGCAACGGGCGGTTGCAGGCAGTGCGCGAATCGCCGAGTCCGAGGGCCGACCTGCGCATCGTGTTCGAGCGGTCATGAAGGCGATCCACGACCTTCCCGCGCCGGCCAAGCTCAACCTCTTCCTCCACATCACCGGCCAGCGCGACGATGGCTACCACCTGCTGCAATCGGTCTTCATGCTGATCGACTGGTGCGACACGCTCCACGTCGAATTGCGGCGCGATGGCCAGCTGAGCCGCGAGGACCTGACGACCGAACTGCCCGCCGACGACCTGATCCTGCGCGCCGCCCGCGCCCTGCAGGCATTTGCCGCACCCGGCCAGGGCGCGCACATCGGCGTGGCCAAGCATGTGCCGGCGCAGGCTGGCATGGGCGGCGGATCGTCGGACGCGGCCACCTGCCTGCTCGCGCTGAACCGCCTTTGGGGGCTGAACCTGCCCCTGTCGCGGCTGGCCCGCATCGGCCTGAAGCTGGGCGCAGACGTGCCTTTCTTCCTTGGCGGGCGCAACGCATGGGTCGAGGGCATC
This sequence comes from Variovorax sp. Root411, assembly GCF_001425205.1. Lineage (GTDB taxonomy): Bacteria > Pseudomonadota > Gammaproteobacteria > Burkholderiales > Burkholderiaceae_C > Variovorax. The sequence goes on along the minus strand of NZ_LMDW01000004.1, from coordinate 4,528 downwards.
GGCGAGCAGATCCGACCGGTTACACTGCCCTCGGCGCGTTTCGCGGTGGTCAAACCACCCGAGGGACTCGATACCCGATTAATTTTTTCGGCTTCCGATCTTCAACGCGCCACGCCTGTTGCTATAATCTCGGGCTTTGCTGCAGATAGCGAATTGTCTGAAGCGAAAAACCTGGAAAGCTCGGTTTTGAGCTCTTCGGTTTTCGACTTCGGCCACAACGACCTGCAGCCGGTTGCCCAGCGACTTTGCCCCGCCGTCACCGACGCCATCGAATGGCTCGGCGCCCAGGGGTTGAAGGCCCGGATGACCGGCTCCGGAAGTTCGGTGTTCGCGAAGATGCCGCAAGCGCCGCAGGAAGCGGAACTGCTCGAAGCCCCCGAAGGCTGGCAGGTTCGTCAATGCAGCAACCTGGAAGTTCATCCGCTGTGCGGGTGGGCAACTTGAAGATGATCGGACCGTTCATTCGGTTCGATGCGACATATATCGGTTGATGGTGAAAACCATCGACCCGTGTAGGGGAGTCGCCAAGCTGGTTAAGGCACTGGATTTTGATTCCAGCATGCAAAGGTTCGAATCCTTTCTCCCCTGCCAAATCTTCAAAGACTGCGGCCCAACGGCCGCAGTCTTCTTTTGCAGCCCACCCGCTGCAATAATCGGCGGCTCACCGGCCGCCATGCATCACAAACCTTTGGCGGCTTCCTAAGCCAATTCGCACTGCCGGGACGCGCTCATGCAGGCTAATCACCCTGATTTCATGGTTTTCACCGGCAACGCCAATCCGGGCCTTGCCGCAGAAATCGCGCACAACCTCGGCACCTCGCTGGGCGCCGCACGCGTCGGTCGCTTCTCCGATGGGGAAGTCACCGTCGAGATCAACCAGAACGTCCGTGCCCGCGACGTGTTCGTGGTGCAGTCGACCTGCGCTCCGACCAACGAAAACCTGATGGAACTGCTGATCATGGTCGACGCGCTCAAGCGCGCTTCGGCCGGACGCATCAGCGCCGTGATTCCCTACTTCGGCTATGCCCGACAGGACCGCCGCCCGCGTTCGAGCCGCGTGCCGATCTCGGCCAAGGTGGTGGCCAACCTGCTGGAAACCGTGGGTGTCGAGCGCGTGCTCACGATGGACCTGCACGCCGACCAGATCCAGGGCTTCTTCGACATCCCGGTCGACAACATCTACGCCTCGCCCGTGCTGCTGGGCGACCTGCGCGCCAAGAACTACGAAGACCTGATCGTGGTCTCGCCCGACGTCGGCGGCGTGGTTCGCGCGCGTGCGCTGGCCAAGCAGCTGAATTGCGACCTCGCCATCATCGACAAGCGCCGCCCGAAGGCCAACGTCAGCGAAGTCATGAACGTGATCGGCGAGATCGACGGCCGCAACTGCGTGATCATGGACGACATGATCGACACGGCCGGCACGCTGGTCAAAGCTGCCGAAGTGCTGAAAGAGCGCGGTGCCAAGAGCGTCTACGCCTACTGCACGCACCCGATCTTCTCGGGCCCGGCCATCGAGCGCATCACCCACTCCGCGCTCGATGAAGTGGTCGTGACCAACACCATTCCCCTTTCCGACGCGGCCCACGCCTGCGGAAAGATCCGCCAACTCTCCGTGGCACCGCTGATCGCCGAAACGATCCAGCGCATTGCCAAGGGCGAGTCGGTGATGAGTTTGTTCTCGGATCAGGACAACCTGTTCTGACCGGGGCATGAAGCGGGCCTCCTTTGCGGGAGGCCTTTTTGAACCGGAGTCGCACTGGTCGCGGTGGACTCTCACAGGAGCTAGTTATGAAATTCGTCGCTTTTGAGCGCGCAAAGCAGGGCACGGGTGCGAGCCGCCGTCTCCGCATCTCGGGCAAGACCCCCGGCATCGTCTACGGTGGCGACACCCAGCCGCAACTGATCGAGATCGATCACAACGCGCTGTGGCACGCCCTGAAGAAGGAAGCCTTCCATGCGAGCGTGCTCGAAATGGAAATCGGCGGCGCCGTCAGCAAGGTTCTGCTGCGCGACGTGCAATACCACCCGTTCCGCCAGCTGGTGCAACACATCGACTTCCAGCGCGTCGATGCCAAGACCCGCATGACCATGAAGGTGCCGCTGCACTTCAAGGGTGAAGAAGAATCCGAAGCCGTCAAGATCGACCTGAACCTGGTCAACCACGTGACGACCGAACTCGAACTGAACTGCCTGCCGAGCGATCTGCCCGAGTTCATCGAAGTCGACCTGTCGGGCTTGAAGAAGAACGGCACCGTCACGCTGAAGGACATCAAGCTGCCCAAGGGCGTGAAGTGGGTCAGCCACGGCAAGGTCAACCCGGTGCTGGCTTCGGCCGTGACGCCGGCTGCCGAAGAAGCCGATGCTCCCGCCGAAGGCGCAGCCGCTGCCGACGCAGCTGCCGCTCCGGCCGGCAAGGGTGGCAAGGCTGCTCCCGCCGCCAAGACCCCGGCTGCCAAGACCGCCAAGAAGTAATCCACTTCTCGCGTCTGTCTTTTCGAAGGCCCGCCCCGTGCGGGCCTTTTGCTTTTGGCGGATCAGATAATCCACGACCATGATCAAGCTGTTTGTCGGCCTCGGAAACCCGGGCCCCGAGTACGAAGCCACGCGGCACAACGCCGGCTTCTGGTGGATCGACGCCGTTGCGCGCGAATGGAAACTCAACCTCGTGCCCGAGCGCAGCTACCACGGCCTTGCCGCGCGCGCCAACATCGGCGGCCAGAGCATCTGGCTGCTGGAGCCGCAGACCTTCATGAACCTGTCGGGCAAGTCGGTGGCCGCCCTCGCCCGTTTCTTCAAGATCGCGCCCGAGGAAATCCTCGTGGCGCACGACGAACTCGACGTGGTGCCGGGCCAGGTCAAGCTCAAGTTCGGCGGCAGCCATGCCGGTCATAACGGACTGCGCGACATCCACGCGCAATTGGGCACCGGCGACTACTGGCGCCTGCGGCTGGGCATCGGACACCCTGGCGTGAAGTCGGAGGTCGTCAACTGGGTGCTCAAGAAGCCGCTCAAGGAACAACGTGAAGCGATAGAGGACGCCATCGTCCGCACCCTGCACGCGCTGCCTGCGCTGGTGGCGGGCGAGATGGAAAAGGCGACGCTGGTCATTCACACGAGCAAACCGCCCCGGCCCAAACCGCCGCGGCGGGAGCCCGGCGACGGAGGCACGCCTGCCGCCACCTAGCCGGCCATCGGAGTGCAGGAGGGAGAGAAATAAAAAATGAGCGAGAAGAAAAGAAAAAGAACGAGAGCGAGGAGCATCGTGATTGCTATATTTTCAATAGCAACATGTGCCTTCTCCATAGGCGCGTCCGCCCAAAACGCCACAAAAACCTGGCGATGCGGCAACACCTATTCCGATCAGCCTTGTGAAGGCGGCACGACGGTGAAGGTGAACGACCACCGCAGCGACCAGGACCGCCGGGCTGCCGACGCCGGCACACGCAGCGTCCAGACCTACGCCGACCACCTGGAACGCACTCGGCTGTCCCAGGAAAAGGCGGCCAACGACCGCGATCAGCGGGCCGCGCGGGAGGCCAGGAGCGCCGCGCTGGCGGAAAGACGGCTTGCCCTGTCCGAGCAAAGGGAGAAGGATCGCGCACGCAAGGCGGCCAGCGATCCGCGCAGGTCCAGCCTGAATTTCAGCGGCGGCCAGAGTTCAAGGGCGGCCGGCGACGCCTCGGAGCGCAAGAAAAAGAAACGGAAATCGGCCGGCTAGGCGCTGCTCGACACGGGCGTCACCTTGATCGCCGTGAGACGCTCGTATTTCTGCATCAGCGTCTCGCGGCTTTCCACGTGCTCGGGATTCACGGGAATGCAGGCCACCGGGCAGATCTGCACGCACTGCGGCTCGTCGAAGTGGCCGACGCACTCGGTGCACTTGTGCGGATCGATCTCGTAGAACTCTGCACCCATGTAGATCGCATCGTTCGGGCACTCGGGCTCGCAGACATCGCAGTTGATGCATTCGTCGGTGATCATGAGGGCCATCCCCCGATTATCGCGGGGCCGGACGGACGGGCTGCCGATGAATGGCAAAGGCCACATCCGCGGCACACTTGTTGCACGAGTCAGTTATGCTGCGCCCCGCCCCATGAGCCTGTTTCTATTCAAGCGCCTCGCCACGCTGATCGGCACGTTGATCGGCGCCTCGGTCATCGTCTTTCTCGTGCTCGAGATCCTGCCGGGCAACGCCGCGCAGATGCTCATGGGCCCCGATGCCTCGCCCGAAGCCGTTGCGGCACTGGCCACCAAGCTCGGCCTCGACCAGCCCGCATGGACACGCTACTGGCACTGGATCGGTGGGCTGCTGACCGGCAACCTCGGTGACAGCTACGCCTACAGCTCGCCCGTGCTCGACCTGATCCTCGAACGCCTCGCACTCACCGTGCCGCTCGCCATGATGGCGATGGCCCTGACTGTCGTCATCGCGCTGCTGGTGGGCGTGACGGCTGCCGCACGCCACAACAAGCTCGGCGACGTCGGGCTCATGGGCATGGCGCAGGTCGGTATCGCGATTCCGAACTTC
>NZ_LMDW01000003.1 GCF_001425205.1 Variovorax sp. Root411 | reverse complement strand
CCAGGCCAGCGCGAAAGACGCAGTCACGACAGATTGATCAACAACCCGGGGGTCAGTTCTTCATGTCGCCAGGGGGGCAGCTCCTGATGTCGCTTGACAGGGAACAAGGAAGGCGCAACACACCAAACCACCGAGATGTTTGAAGGCTGCTTGCCTCGCGGCAGGTTGTCGGTGCGAAAGCAGCGATGCAGATGCGAGGTATCAAAAGGCGACGGCCAGGGTGTTACTAGCACCCCAGCCGTCTAACCAAGTTCGTGCAACACCTTGGAAGGACCGCACAAAAATGGCTACCAAGACTATAGCCCGGCCTCGCTCGCCGGTAGCTTCCGAAGAAAACGCCCAAGACCCGGCGGATCTTCTCGAAAACACCCTCACTCAACTCGAAGCTCTCCTATGGGTCTGCCATGGGGAAGACATCGATTGGTGCAGCGGAGATGGGCCTCGGCAACTGAACAACCTGCTGTGGCTTGCGGCTGAGATGGCTCGCAAGGCTGGGGAGTTGTTTCAGGTGAGTGAGAAGGCGCGGCGTGGGGCGCCTGAGACTGCCGGTTAGCGGCTGGTCTGCGGGCTGCGGGTTTCGCGGCCCGCCTGGGGAACGGGGGCTTTGAGATGGAACGACTGAAGCATTCGTGATGGAGAGAATTCGGCTTGGTTGAGGTTGCTTGTGGGGTAGGTCTCAGTGGCAGCTATGTATCCCAGCTGATCGTCGACCAACAATGCGAGCACCCGCTTTGCAGCGATCGCGGTCTGTCGGGCGTCTGCATTTGACATCCGCTTCTTGCCGATAAACTGCCCTTCACCGCAGCTGCTCCAACTACCAGCGGGAAGAAAAGCTGGCCACAAAAGCCGGGGCAATTCAGTTCGCCCCATGCTGTTAGCCTTACATGGTCGGCAGGGCCTCTGCCACGCCAACTCCGGCCATCGTGCCTAATTTTAGAAGTGAATTCACCATGACCAGCCCGCTATACAACGCCTCTGTTCCCGTCATGCAGCAGATGCTGCGCGCTATGTCCGACGTGCTCAAGAAGGCCGAAGACCACGCGACGCAAAAAAATATCGATCCAAATGCCCTGCTGCAGGCGCGGCTGTCCCCCGACATGTTTCCGCTGGTACGTCAGGTACAAATCGCCGCAGACTTCTCCAAGGGCATTGCCTCCCGCCTGGCTGGTGCCGAGGTGCCGTCCTGGCCCGACACTGAGGTCAGCTTCGCCGACCTGCAAGCGTTGATCGCCAAAGCTTTGGCCCATATCGGCTCCTTCAAGTCTGAGCAATTTGATTCAAGCGAGAGCCGCGAGATCGTATTGCGCCCCGGCACTCCAAAGGAAAGGAAGCTGACCGCCAGCGCATATCTTCTGCACTATGGACTGCCGCAGTTTTTCTTCCACGTGACCACCACCTATGCCATCTTGCGTCACAACGGTATCGAGATCGGTAAGCGCGACTACATGGGTGCCTACTAACCCAAGGCACACAAGAGTTCAGCCACTCTGGCCACTGCCGCTCGATAGCAACCAGAGCCTCCATCGCTGCGCGATTTCATCTCGCTGTGGATGGAGGCTTTGTCTACCCTGATTTGCTTGGCGCCTGGTCAAAACTGACCAGATGTCTCCTGCGTTAGTCTGTGAGTCACACAGTCGACCCGTTGCGGGCGTTCGATGTTGCTTTGCTGATGGCGGCTATGCAGCGGGAGCGGTCTTCCTCGGCAGGTCGCCAGGTTCACGCTCCGGGGCAAGAAGCCGCCATCCGCATGCCCGTCGCCGTGCCGGTAGCGATGACCGTTGTCGGGAGTGAAGCTGCCGGCCAAGCGGCCTGGCGGCCTCTCACCACGTCATTCCACCGCGGCTGTCTGCTGCTCGACGGCTCGAACGGGTGATCGCGACCCGAAGCGGAAATTAGCCCACCATGATTCAACTGTCATCAGTTGCGAGAGCAATCTCCCTGCCTTTCCTCACTCAGCAGGAGCTTCGGCATGATGACAGTGAAGCGGCTTTGCCGCCCCGGCCTAGTCAGGTCTCTTTTTTTAGCTCCAGCAAGAGTGGCAATCTGAGCCCTGAGGGAGGCTCCTACTCGTCGCCGTACTCAAACTTCCGAACGGCAATGGACTCGTCTGCACGACGACGCTCACTCTCACTCATAGCCTGGAGCTCATTGACGTACTTAGCAGCAAACGTGCGGACGCGTTCGTCGGTGTCCTGAAGCCAGTCAAGGACCTCGCTTCGCTTCTTGTCGTAGGCCTCTGCCATCCCGTACTCGCCCGACACCACACCCGTGCTCATCAGCGCGATCTCTACCTCGTTGATGAGTGGGCTGCTTCGAGGCAATCGCTTTATGAGTTCCTTCGCAACAGGCTGGATGAAAGCCTCTCCGCCGTAAGCACGTAACACGCCAGCAACAAATTCAAGACCCTTTTCCCCGCCATCTCGAACGAGGCGAACAAGTTCTGCTTGGAAGTCCTCAGAGAGCTGCGGAAAGATGGCCTGCAGCAGCTTTGCCCCCCTGAACTCAAAGAGCGACTCATCAGTCAAGTAGCGGTCCAGGACCTCTGCGACAACCGCCTTCGGGTCCTTGGAAAGGCTGTCCTGTAGTGTGTGGAACTGGTACGGCAGCTCTTCGTAGTCGTAGCCCGCCTTTTCAGCAACTGCGGCGACAGCTGCGTTGGGGTCATAGAGTCGGTCGCATAGATACTCAACAACCAAACTAGGCTCTCGCTCGGCAATAGCTGCCAGTACGTCCTCGGCCTGGTAGTCAATCTGTGGCAAAAGACGCAGGTTCTTCAGCACCTCACGGCGCTCATCAGGAGAGAACTCGCCAACCATCTCCGTCGCCTCTTTCCTGTACCAAATCTCTCGAACCCAGCCCGCATCCCCAAGCTCGGTCAAGCGCGGCAAGGCACGCAGGAAGAGCGTCTTCAGGTCTGCCTTCCAGGCTCCCGAATCGGGCCTACCGACGGCCACCGTTGCAACTTGGCGGATAACGAAAACGTCGTGAAGGCGGGTCGCCTTTTCGAGAATCTTCTCGAGGATGTCAAAGTCAACATCCTTAGTCGACAGGAAGACCTTTGCGCAGGCGCTCAGGAACGACGTCTCCTTCTCTGAAGCCTCATCTATCCACCTTGTCATCAGAGGGAGGAGCTGCGGCTTCCTGTCTCCGTCCCAGACACCCCGAAGCAAAGGTATAAGGAACCGAGACAGTGGATCGGCATGCTTGGTGAGCAACTCAAGGCCGAAGTCGGGGTACGACGCCGCAATCTCGGCAAGGAACTCATAGAAGACAGGAAACGTGGCCAGGTCGTTGGACTCGGTCTGAGCGAACCTCAAGATTCGAGCGCGCCACACCTCGAAGCCATCGGCTGGAACCTGTGCCGCCAAGACCTTTGACTGCTTCACCCTGGAATCCTGCGCACCGAGCGTGAAGGACTCGTCTTTGCGGTCCTTCGTCCAATCGCCGAATATCCCTTCGAAGCCAACGAGAGTCTTGTAGACACCGTACTCTGCGTTGGCGTCAATGATCGCCTTAACCTCAAGCGCAACCGCCTTCACCTCCGCCGATGAAGTGTGGAAATGAATCCAGTAGCTGTCATGCTCGATCTTCTGAATGATCTGCAGGTCGTCCTCCTCATTAGCGACGTCGCCAAAGAATCGCAGGACCTCCTGAGCGTTCGCAGAAATCATCTCCGCAAAATCTTTGTCGACAGCGCCCCTGCCATCACCACGAGCTGCCGTGTTCATCGCCCTGATGACAGACAGCTTCTGCGACTTCGTCTCGACCAGCCGATATAGCTTCTTCACCAACGCGATGCATCGCGTGCGGACGGCTACAACACCCTTGTGAGCAGGGGCTACTGCTTGGGACAACGTCACACCGGTAGACGACCACTTCGTCGATTCCATGGATGTCGACAGAAGGCCCTCTACAAGGGTCAGCACGCCACGCAGGTGTTGCTTCAAGTACTCGTCACCCTTAGTTTCCAGGGTCTCAATGACCAGGATCTGGGGCGCTGAGCCGATGCCTTTGGCTGCTCCGTCGCCGAAGTACACCGAGATGCTGTACTTGGCCACGGCGCCCAAATCTGAAAAAGCCGCTTTGCGCACCGACTCTTCTTCGTGCGTCGATGCCCACAGCAGACTGTCGACAACAGCTGGTGTCTCCAGGTACCGCAATGCGTTGATTAGGTCGATGGCTTTGGCCATCAACCTGTGAGCGTTGCGATATTTGGACAGCGCCGCTAGCTGCTCCCCGTGCTCGTCTGAATAGACCAACAAGCGGGTTTCAACCGTGCGAAGAAAGGCGTCCGCGGCGGCTACTACCTCATTGCTGCGCCGAAATCCCACTGTGAGCAGCACATCGAGACTGAACTCAAGGGCTTCGTAGTCGACGCCGTCTGCGAGGCTGGCGATTGCCTGCTCGCATGCGCGTTTGATCGCCTCATCAGCGGCCGGCGTGGTTGATTGAGCCAAGCGCTCAAGGACTTTGATGCGGGTAGAGGACTCCACCACTTCAGCCTCCGAAGCCCGTGAGTTCAATCATTTCAGCCTCAGCCTGCTGCACAGCCTTTTCAAGCAGCTCACCCTTGACGGCCAGGTAGTTGTGACCGGTGTCTCGTGTCAGGCCAGCCAACGCCAAACGTTCCAGCGCGTTGCGCGCCGCGTCTGCGGTGGCGCCGGACTGCACGAGCAGGTCGATGGCCTGCTGCTTACCTGCCCGCTCCAAAAATCCGACGAACCCAAGGGCCTTGATGTCCAGAAGGCTCAGGTGCCTTGTACGAGCTGTCAGCAAAGCCTCCAGCTCGCCGGGCTGGACTTCTGGCTGCGGCAACACCTCTGCAGCCGGCACCGGCAGAACTGGCGCGGCGCGCTCAATTCTCATGTACGCCTGGACTATGGGATGGTCTCCCATCAGCACGTCAGTAGTGCGCATCGAAGCGAGGTCCGCAAATCGAGCCTTTAGGGCATCGACAACCGGCGACACGCCATTCGCCTCGGTAGTTCTGAATGCAGTCAGATTCAGCTCCTTGGCCACGGCTTCCTTGGCAAGGTTGGGGGCGAGCACACCATTTTCGAAAAAACCAACCTCATCGCGAGTCACAAACATCACTTCGGAACCCGGGGGCAGCGTCAGCACGCTTTCCCAAATGAGGCAATCCTTGTAACCGTGGTCGGACTTCGACGTCGGCCGCCGGCCCTCCATGGAGCGGTCGGACGCGGCAAGTTTGAGCGCATCCGTCGTGGGCACGACATGGATGACGTCCTCAAGCTGATCCAAGATCTCACGGGCCTGAGCGTCTCCAAACTGCGTTTTTGGCAGCAACCCGAATAGGTCGAACCCGCAAAGCGTTTTCAACCTATCGACCTCTTTCACCATCTTCTGCAAGGCCTCGTCGCCAGCGATGGTGAATTGCTTGATGTACTCGATACGCAGGATCTCGGGCACCAAGAGCTTTGCCTTCTTGGCGCGGAGCATGTCAATGAGAAGCGGCCCACCTTTCTTGCGAAAAAGGTGGGCATCACGCGCGCCCACATTGGTGTCGCACAAGACAAAAAGTTGCCCGTCGTCTGCCATAGCCATCCAGCTGGAAATTGCACCCAGATTCTAAGGTGGCAGCCCCATTCAGCTGGGGTGATGGCCAACCATCGGCCGTACTCGTCCATGGGTCACGTCGGCTGGATCATTGGCGTCGCGGCTATTCGACCGGCGCATGGACAGCGCCTTGATCCGCCGCGCCGAAGGGCGATGCGACTGTCGCGTTGGCAAGTGCGGACGTTCGCGTCAGCGCGACGGTTGCGCCGTGGCTGAGCGACCGTTTGATCAGGTGAAGCTGCCGGCCGGAGCCAGCGGTGCTCAATGACCGGTGCCCGTCGATGCTAACGCTCATGCCTCGGCACGCGTATAACCCAGATCAGTCTGAAGCGAACATCGAACGCAGTCATATACCAAAGTCGACCGCAGCCGACACCGGCCCTTCGGAGTTCTGCTTCTCCAGCGCCCGTCTCTCACGCAAGCTCAGTGGTACGCCCCCCCCCACGTCCATCTGCAATCCGCCACAGCGGTCGAACCGCCAACCTCACAGCCGCACTCATCGTGCGCAGGGCATCGGGTGCTCCCCGCAGCGAAATAAAGGAGGAGGCCGCAGGCCGGGGGACATTCGCGGAGGGGAGTACCCGGTGCCCTGCGCACACGCCCCGAAGGCGCCCCACAAGCCAGTCCGCATCTGGCTGCTGCTGGTGGCGAATGCAGTGAAGGCAATTGCCGCGCGCAAGAAGCAGGCACCGCAGTTTGCTGCGGGCGCATCAGCCGCGGTAGCGGCTCGGGTTAGCGCCCGCCATTTTCTTCATCAACCGCCGCAGCGCCGTGGCGTCCTGGTAACCCACGGCGCCGGCCACCTGCTCGACCGTCATGCGGCTGGATTCGAGCAGCGCGCGGGCGCGCCGCAGCCGCACGCCTTGTACCAGCGCCTGCGTGCTCTTGCCGGTGGCTTTCTCGATGTGACGCGACAGCGTGCGCTGCGACATGCAGAACTCGCGCGCCAGCTCGCTCACGGAGGGTGCGTCGGGCAGCGCCGACTCGACCCGTGCGGTGAGCCGCGTCACCAGCTCGTTGCCGTTGGCCAGCATCTCCGTCACGATGAACGGCGACTGTGCCTGGCGGCCATCGATGAGCAGCATGCGCGAGACCAGATCGGTGAGCGCGCTGCCGCAACGCTCGCGCAACAGGTGCAGCATCAGGTCGGTCTGCGCGAACGCGGCGCCAGCCGTGACCACCGGCCCGTCGGAACACACCATGCGGTCGACATCGACAGTGCAGCCCGGCGCCATCTGCTTGAGCAGCGCCGCGTACCACCATGAGGTCGTCGCGCGGCGCCCCTGAAGCAGGCCCGCGGCATTCAGCAGGAACACGGCCGAGCATGAAGCCGCGGCCTGCCCGCCGGCCTTGGCGTGGCGCTCGAGGCCTGCAATGGCCTTGGCGGCATCGGCGCTCCGCAGGCACTGGCGAATCTCGCCGGGCGTGTTGAGACCGAGCCCCGGTACCACCCACGTCGAGCGGTCGTCGCGCGGCCGCAGCGGCAGGCGCATGGTGTCCAGGGTCATGCCGGCCTGCAGCCGGACGGGGCCGCCACGCACCGAACACAGCCGCCAACGCGGCGGCGCGACGCCAGCGCGGCCCGCCACGGCCCGCGCGGCGCCGAGGATGTCCAGCGTGGCCGCGACGCTGGAGGGAAAAGCTCCTGGCAGCACCAGGATCGTGAAGTCGTGCATGCCGCAAGCCTGTCTGATAAAGCCCGAAAACAGTCAAAAAGGACACTGGTCATTCTGGCGATGCAGACAGCCCAATACAAGCCTCATCCGCTTTGCCGCACGCCCATGACTCCGATCCGCTCCACGCACGTCGACGACCCGCTCGACGACTTCACCCCACGCCAGATCGCCCTCGATGGCATCGAAAAGAAGGTCTACGTCATGGGCCGGGGCCCCGCCGTGATCGTGATGACCGAGATGCCCGGCATCAGCCCGCACGTCGCGCGCTTCGCACGCTGGGTGCGCGGCGCGGGCTTCACCGTCTACATGCCCTCGCTGTTCGGCCGAGACGGCGCGGTGCCCGGGGCCGAGGAAGGCGTTGCGGTGTTCAAGCGGGCCTGCGTCAGCGCCGAGTTCCGGGCCTTCGCATCGAACGCTTCGAGCCCGGTGACGCAGTGGCTGCGCGCGCTCGCGCGGCTGGCGCACGAGGAATGCGGCGGGCCCGGCGTGGGCGCGATCGGCATGTGCTTCACCGGCAACTTCGCGCTCTCGATGATGATGGAGCCCGCCATGCTCGCACCGGTGGTGTGCCAGCCTTCGCTGCCGATGGACGAGCCGGCCGGCATGAACGTGGCGGCCGACGAACTGGCGGCCGTGCGCGAGCGCCTGGAACGCGAAGACCTGACCGTGATGGCCTATCGCTTCGACGGTGACCGGTTCTGCAAGGCCGAGCGCTTCGCGGCGTTCTCGCAGGCACTGGGCGAACGCTTCGTTGCACGCGTGCTGCCCGACAGCGCCGCCAACCCCGACACGCCGCCCTTCTTCGCGCAGGTGGTGGCCAGCCCGCACAGCGTGGTGACCGCGCACCTGATCGACGAAGCCGGCCAGCCGACGCTGGCGGCGCGCGACGAGATCCTGGCGTTCTTTGCGCAGCGGTTGCTCGACGACCCACGCTGACCGGCGCTCGCGCTCTGGCAGACTTGCCCGGCAGGGCGCACCGTTCGCGCTCGCCGAGGAACCTTGTCATGCAAACCACGCCATCCACCGACGCCACGGTGCACACGCTCATCATCGACACCGACCCTGGCGCCGATGACGTGATCGCGCTGCTGTTCGCGATGGCGGCGCCCGAGCGGCTGCGCATCGAGGCGCTGACGACGGTGGCCGGCAACGTGCCGCTGGCCAAGACCTCGCGCAACGCACGGCTGGCATGCGAATGGGCCGGGCGGCCGGAGATCCCGGTGTACGCGGGCGCCGAGCGGCCCCTGCAGCGCACGCCGATCTACGCGGCCAACATCCACGGCAAGGAAGGCCTCACGGGCGTCGATGTGTACGAGCCCGCCGTGCCGCTGGCCGATGGCCATGCGGTCGACTACCTGGTGCGCACGCTGCGCGCCGCGCCCGAGAAGAGCGTGACGCTCGCGATGCTCGGCCCGCAGACCAACCTTGCGCTGGCGCTCGAGCAAGCCCCCGACATCGTGCGCGGCCTGCGCGAGCTGGTGCTCATGGCCGGCGCGCATTTCAACGGCGGCAACATCACGCCGGTGGCCGAGTTCAACGTGTTCGCCGATCCGCATGCGGCCGAGGCGGTGCTGCTGAAGAGCGGCGTGCCCATCACCATGCTGCCGCTGGACGTGACGCACAAGATCCTCACGAGCGACGAACGCATCGCGCGACTGCGCGGCCTCGGCAACCGGGCGGGCGCAATCGTCGCGGACATCCTCGACGCCTACGCACCCCAGGAGATGAAGCACTACGACATGCCGGGCGGCCCGGTGCACGACGCCACGGTCACGGCCTACCTGCTTCGGCCCTCGCTCTTCAAGGGCAGGCGCATCCACGTAGAGGTCGACAGCCGCGAAGGCATGGGCTTCGGGCAAACGGTGGCCGACTGGTACGGCAGCCTGCACCGCACGCCCAACGTGAACTGGATCGTCGATGGCGATGCGCAGGGCTTCTTCGACCTGCTGACGGAGCACATCGCACGGCTGCCCTGAGCCTTCTGGTGTCGCATTTCGCGCCGCCTTTCCCGCTCTTCATCGCAATCCAGTGGCAGCCGCGCAGCGGCGCGGCCACCATGCGGACTCCATCGACACCGTCCAGGAGATCCACGATGCGCACCGTTTTCCGCCAGGTCCTGCTGCTTGCCTCGGGCTTGCTGCTGTCGTTCCAGCTCATGGCCGCCGAAGCCGGCTGGCGCCAATTGAGCCTTCCGGGCGCGGCGCCGGACGCCGCGCCCGTCGTGGTCGCGCTCTACTACCCGACACAGGCCGCCGCCCGCGCCATTCCCATGGGGCCGTTCACGGTCCGCGTGGCCATCCAGGCGCCACCCGAGGGGCGCTTCAAGGGCCTGATCGTGTTGAGCCATGGTGTCGGCGGCACCGAACTGGGCCACACCAGCCTGGCCGAAGCGCTCGCGCGGGACGGCTACCTGGTCGCGGCGCTGCGCCATCCGGGCGACAACTGGCAGGACGGCGCACTGCTGCATCAAGGCGCGGCGGCCTACTTCACGCAACGGCCGCAGCAGATCTCCCACGTGATCGACGTGCTGTTGCAAGACCCGATGTGGAAGGACCGGATCGCTGTCGACGCGCAAGGCCCCCGCATCGGCGCACTGGGTCATTCGGCCGGCGGCTACACGGTGCTGGCGCTCGCGGGCGGGCAGGCCGACCTGTCGCGCATCGCCAGCCACTGCGCGAGCGAGCGCACCGCCGACCCGATTTTTTGCGGCGTCGGCCGTAACGCTGGAGCGCCGACCGGCACAGTGGCGGCCCCGGCATCGCCGCTGCTGCCTTCACTACGCGACCCTCGGGTACGCGCGGTCGTGGCGATGGCTCCGGCCGGCGTTCCCTTCACGGCCGCTTCGCTCGCGGACATCCGCGTGCCCACGCGGATCTACGAGGCGCAGCAGGATCGCTTCCTCGTTCCGCGCTTCCATGCCGAATGGGTCGCGCAGAACATGCCGGGCGCCGAACTCCAGCGGATTCCCGACGCCTGGCACTTCGCCTTCATGGACACCCCCTCGAGCGCGATCCCGACGGACGACGGGGACGTTCGGGCCGATCCGCCAGGCTTCGACCGCAAGGCGCTGCTGGAGCGGCTGGGCAGCGAGATTCCGGCGTTCTTCGACAAGGTGTTTGCGGCGAGCCCTGGCACGAAATAGATCGCGTGCACAGGGCCCACCGCCAATGAAAAAGGGGCCGCGCTCTTGAAGCGCGGCCCCTTTTGCCTGAACCCGGCAGCGGCTTGTCAGTGCTGCAGGATCTTGTTGAGGAAGTCCTTGGTGCGCGGCTGGCGGTTCTCCGGGTGGTTGAAGAACTCGTCCTTCGGGCAGTCTTCCAGGATCCTGCCGCCCACGTCGATGAAGATCACGCGGCTCGCGACCTTGCGGGCGAAGGCCATTTCGTGCGTGACCACCATCATGGTCATGCCTTCCTTGGCCAGGCTCACCATCACGTCGAGCACTTCGCCGACCATCTCGGGGTCGAGCGCCGAGGTGGGTTCGTCGAACAGCATCACGATCGGGTCCATCGACAGCGCACGGGCAATCGCCACACGCTGCTGCTGGCCGCCCGACAGCTGGCCCGGGAACTTGTCCTTGTGCGCCATCAGGCCCACGCGGTCGAGCATCTTCAGGCCGCGGGTCTTGGCTTCGTCGGGCGTGCGGCCCAGCACCTTGATCTGCGCGATCGTGAGGTTCTCGGTCACCGACAGGTGCGGGAACAGCTCGAAGTGCTGGAACACCATGCCGACCTTGGAGCGCAGCTTGGGCAGGTTGGTCTTGGGGTCGTGCAGCGGGATGCCGTTGACGGTGATCTCGCCCTTCTGGAAGGGCTCGAGCGCGTTCACGGTCTTGATGAGGGTGGACTTGCCCGAGCCCGAGGGCCCGCACACCACCACCACGTCGCCCTTGGAGATGTTCACGTTGCAGTCGTTGAGCACCTGCACCGGGCCATACCACTTCGATACGTTCTTGATTTCAATCATTTTTTCGGACATTTCTTTCTCTCCGGTTCAGCCACTCGGTCAGCGAATGATGGCGATCTTCTTGTGCAGGCGTTTCACCAGCCAAGACAGGGCATAGCACATGACGAAGTACACGACGGCCGCGAGCAGGTACGCCTCGATCGGACGGCCGAAGTTCTTGCCCGCGGTCTCGAAGCCCTTGAGCATGTCGTAGGCGCCGATGGCATAGACCAGCGAGGTGTCCTGGAACAGGATGATGGTCTGCGTGAGCAGCACCGGCAGCATGTTGCGGAAGGCCTGCGGCAGCACCACCAGGCGCATGTTCTGGCCGTAGGTCATGCCCACCGCCTGCCCCGCGTTCACCTGGCCGCGCGGGATCGACTGGATGCCCGCGCGCATGATCTCGCTGAAGTACGCTGCCTCGAACGCGACGAAGGTGATCACGGCCGAGATTTCGGAGCGGTAGTTGGAACCGACCGAACCGAACAGCGAATAGAACGATGCCGGCACCAGCAGGAAGAACCACAGGATCACCATCACCAGCGGGATGCTTCGCATGCCGTTGACGTACAGCGCCGCGGGCGCATCGAGCCACTTCTTGCCCGACAGGCGCATGAGCGCCAGCAGGGTGCCGAAGATCACGCCGCCGATGGTGGCCACTATCGTCAGCATGATGCTGAAGTAGAAGCCCTTGACGACGAAGTTGCTGATGACGTCCCAGTTGTAGAACGACAGGTCGAGATTCATCATGTCAATGTCCTCCGCCGCCGCTGCTGGCCGAGACGATGAAGCCCGGCACGCGGGTCTTCTTCTCGATGAATGCCATGAGCCGGTTGATGGCCAGGGCCGACACCACGTAGCACGCCGTCACCGCGAGGTAGACCTCGATGCCGCGCGAGGTTTCTTCCTGCGCCTGCATGGCGAACATGGTGAGCTCGGCGACCGACACGGCGAAGGCGACGGACGAGTTCTTGAAGATGTTCATCGTCTCGCTCGTGAGCGGCGGGATGATGATGCGGTAGGCCATCGGCAGGATCACGTAGCGGTAGTACTGCGCGGTGGTGAAGCCCACCGCCATGCCCGCGTAGCGCTGGCCCTTGGGCAGCGCCTGGATGCCCGAGCGCACCTGCTCGGCGATACGCGCCGACGTGAAGAAGCCCAGCGCCAGCACCACGAGGATGAAGCTCGGCACGCCCTTCATCACCGGGATCAGCGCGGGGATGACGTGGTACCAAAGGAAGATCTGCACCAGCAGCGGAATGTTGCGGAACAGCTCCACCCACGCATTGCCCAGCCGCACCAGCCACGGACTGTCGGGCAGCGTGCGGATGATGCCGATCAGCGAGCCCAGCACCAGCGCCACAATGAGCGCCAGCAGCGCGACCGACACCGTCCAGCCCCAGGCCGACAGCATCCATTGCAGGTAGGTCGGATAGTCCCCCCCGGGGTCTTGCAGGAACACCTGCCAATCCCAGTTGCCCATTTGTATTTACTCCTTCTTCACCGTCTCTTCGAAAACCAGTCCCTTGAAAAGAAACGCCCACCGCGAAAGGTGGGCGTCATCACGCAGCGACGCGCCGCTTATTCCTTGGTGACGTAGTCTTCGGCCGGCTTGTCGTTCGGGTTGGCCCAGGCGTTCTTGGTGGCTTCGCCCAGCGGCAGGCCGATGGTCACGCCAGCCGGCGGGATCGGCTTCAGGAACCACTTGTCATAGAGCTTGGCCAGCTCGCCCGACTTGGCCTGTGCCTTGATGCTGTCGTCCACGGCCTTCTTGAAGGCCGGGTCGTCCTTGCGGATCATGATGCCGATGGGTTCGACGGCCAGCACGTCCGGCAGGATCTTGTAGTCCTTCGGCGACTTCGACTTGGCGGCCAGCGCGGCCAGGATCGAGCCGTCCATCACGAAGGCGTCGGCACGGCCGGTTTCGAGCAGCAGGAAGCTGTCGGAGTGGTCCTTGCCGTAGACCTCCTTGAAGCTCAGGTTCTCGGCGCGCTTTTGCTTGCGCACGGTCTGCAGCGGGGTGGTGCCGGTGGTGGTGGCGACCGTCTTGTCCTTCAGGTCGGCCAGCGAGTTGATGCCCGAGTTGGCCTTGACGACGATCTTGGTTTCCTCGACGTAGGTGGTCACGCCGAAGGCCACGTCCTTCTGGCGCGTGGCGTTGTTGGTGGTCGAGCCGCACTCGATGTCCACGGTGCCGTTCTGCACCAGGGGAATGCGGTTTTGCGAGGTCACGGGCTGGTACTTGACTTCGAGCTTCTTGCCGGTGGCCTTCTCGAGGTCCTTGATGATGTTGGCGCAGACGTCGTAGTGGAAGCCGGTGTACTGGCCATTGCCCAGCGTGTACGACAGGCCCGAGGATTCACGCACGCCTTCGGTGATGGTGCCCGAAGCCTTGATCTTGGCCAGGGTGTCATTGGCCTGAGCGAAGACGCTGCTGGTGGCGAGCGCCGCGATTGCCAATGCCATTGCTTGTTTTTTCATACAGAAAACTCCTGAGGGTGACTGAAACAGATACAACTAAATTCTAGACATTCACATTTTGCGTGATACCCGGACCAACCCGGTGCATTCACACCCACGCTGCACCGGCCATGCGCATTGCAGCGCCAGCCTGGTGCGATCCTGCCTCCTGGCATTGTCCGACTTTCACTAAGCAGCCTTTGTGCCCGAAGGCTCGGCAGCCGGCGGAACCGGCGCCACCGACAGGCGCACCGGCTGCGTCAGGTTCTCGGGCACGAGCAGCGCGTCCATCTCGGCGCGCGTCATGATGCCCAGCGACTCGGCCACCACGTCGATCGGCCCGCCCGTGGCGAGCGCGGTCTTGGCAATGAGCGCGGCCTTCTCGTAGCCGATGAGCGGGTTGAGCGCCGTGACCAGCGTGACCGATTCGCGCACCCGCTTGGCAAGGAACTCGCGGTTGGCCTCGATGCCGACGACGCAGTTCTTCTCCAGCGTGTTGCAGGCCCGGCTCAGGTGCTGGATGCTCTTGAACAGGCTCCAGCCCATGATCGGCTCGAAGGCGTTGAGCTGCAGCTGCCCGGCCTCGGACGCCAGCGTCACGGTGATGTCGTTGCCGATGACCTCGAAGGCCACCTGGTTCATCACCTCGGGAATCACGGGGTTGACCTTGCCCGGCATGATCGACGAGCCCGCCTGCCGCGCCGGCAGGCGGATTTCGCCGAAGCCGGCCTGCGGGCCGCTGGACAGCAGGCGCAGGTCGTTGCAGGTCTTGCTGAGCTTGGTCGCCACGCGCTTCAGCACGCCCGACAGCTGCACGAAGGCCCCCGTGTCCTGCGTGGCCTCGATGAGGTTGGCGGCCTGCTTGAGCGGCACGCCGGTCTGCTCGGCAAGGTACTGGCAGGCCAGGTTCGCGTAGCCGTGCGGCGCGTTGATGCCGGTGCCGATGGCGGTGGCGCCGAGGTTGATTTCCTCGATGAGCGCGCGCGCCTCGCCCAGCCGGGCCTCGTCTTCCCCAATCATGATCGCGTAGGTCAGGAACTCCTGGCCCAGCGTCATCGGCACGGCATCTTGCAGCTGCGTGCGGCCGATCTTGAGGATGTCCTTGAACTCGAGCGCCTTGGCCTCGAAGCTGCGGCGCAGCGACGCCATCGATTCGAGCAGCCGGTCGATGGCGAACCACAGCGCCAGGCGCACGGCCGTGGGGTACACGTCGTTGGTGCTCTGCGAGGCGTTGACGTGGTCGTTGGGATGCAGCACGTCGTAGCGCGCCTTCTCGTGGCCCAGCTTTTCGAGCGCGAGGTTGCAGATGACCTCGTTGGCGTTCATGTTGGTCGAGGTGCCCGCGCCGCCCTGGATGACGTCGACCACGAACTCGTCGAGCAGCTTGCCGTCGATGATGTCCTCGCAGGCCAGGATGATGGCCGCCGCGCGGTCGCGGTCGATGGCGCCCAGGTCGGCGTTGGCGCGGGTGGCGGCCTTCTTCACATAGGCCAGCGCGCGCACCAGGTCGGGCATGGCCGAGATGCGCGTGCCGGAGATGGGGAAGTTCTCGACCGCGCGCGCCGTGTGCACGCCCCAGTAGGCGGCGGCGGGGATCTGCTTGTCGCCGAGGAAGTCGTGTTCAGTCCTGAAATTGGAGCTCATGCAGGTTCCTCGGCTTAAAAAAAAGCACGCGTGAGGCGCGTGCCGGGGTTGTGCTGCTTGCAACGGCGAAAAAACTGCCGCGACTGTAGTGGCGCCGGCTCAAGGGCGCCAATGCCGTTTGCGGGGGGTCCTATGCGCGGCATTTATAGATTGTGCGTTGCACAAAATCCGGTCATTGACGCTGGGGCTGGGTGCCGACCAGGTAAGACCATAGCGCATCGGCCGTGCGTTTGGGCTGCAGGCCCTCGGAGGCCGAGGCCTTCGCAGCGCGGCCGCCACCGGTCTTGAGCGGGGCCGCCATGCCGGGCCGCTCGCGGTAGGCGCGGATTTCCATCGTCGCCTCCAGGCTGTCGATCTCGGGCGGCAGCGCGCTCACTAGCTTGCGGGCCTTGATCTCCTTGCGGACCGCGCTCTGCGGCAGGAAGGCGATGCCATGGCCTTCGAGCGCCATGACCTTCAGGCCTTCGGCCATGTCGGTCTCGTAGACCCGGTCGAGGTGGATTGCGGTGCCCGACTCCTTCAGCAGCTGGTCGACCACGCGGCCCAGGTAGGCGCCCGGCGCATAGCCCAGGTAGGGCAGCGGCTGACCGGGGCGCCCCGGCAGCCGGTAGCGCGGCGCGCCCTCGGCGTCGGCCTTGACCCAGGGGGCCACGGTTTCCTCGCCCAGGCTGACCATCTCGTACTTGTTGGCGTCCAGCTGCAGCGGCTGCGAGGGGTGGTGATAGGCGATCAGCAGGTCGCAGCTGCCCTCGACCAGCCGCAGCACCGCGTCGTGCACGTTGAGCGCGATGAGGCGGCTCTTGATCGGCCCGAAATGCTCGCGCAGGCTGGTCACCCACGAGGGGAAGAAGGTGAAGGCCAGCGTGTGCGGCACCGCGATCTCGATCACGTCCTGCCCGGCGGCGGAGTGGCCGCGCAGCATGGCGCGGGTGCTCTGCAGCGACTGCAGCATCTCGATGGCCTGACTGTAGAGCGTCTGGCCCGCGGGCGTGAGGCGCGTGGGGTACGAGCTGCGATCGACCAGGTCGGTGCCGGCCCAGCCCTCGAGCGCCTGGATGCGGCGCGAGAACGCCGGCTGCGTCACATGCCTCAACTGGGCCGAGCGGCTGAAGCTGCGGGTTTCCGCCAAACTGATGAAGTCTTCGAGCCACTTGGTTTCCATACGCGGCAATTATGCGAGCGCCGCGCCATACTGGGCGCCCCTCCTTTTCCCGCACTCGCCATGCCTTCAGCCGACGACCTGCTCGCCCTCAGCGCCACCGAACTCTCCCGCCGCATCGCCGCGCGCGACGTGTCCTGCCGCGAAACGATGCAGGCCTCGCTGGCCCGCATCGAGGCGCTGAACCCGCGCTTCAACGCCATCGTGTCGCTGCGCGATCCGGCGCAACTGCTGGCCGAGGCCGGCGAGCGCGACGCCGAACTCGCACGCGGCGAACGGCGCGGCTGGATGCACGGCTTTCCGCTGGCGGTGAAGGACCTGAGCCACGCCGCCGGCCTGCCGACCTCGATGGGTTCGCCGCTGTCGCCGCGCTCGCCGGCACGCACCGACAGCCTGCACGTGGCGCGCGCCAGGGCAGCCGGCGCCATCGTGATCGGCAAGACCAACACGCCTGAATTCGGGCTCGGCTCGCACACCTACAACACGGTGTTCGGCATCACGCGCAACGCTTACGCGCCCGATCGCAGCGCGGGCGGCAGCAGCGGTGGCGCCGCCGTGGCGCTGGCCCTGGGCATGCTGCCCGTGGCGGACGGCAGCGACATGATGGGCTCGCTGCGCAACCCCGCGGCCTTCAACAACGTGATCGGCATGCGACCCTCGCGCGGACGCGTGCCGGGCAACCCGGACGAGGAACTCTTCTTCCAGCAGCTGGGCTGCGAAGGCCCGATGGCGCGCACCGTGGAAGACGCGGCGCGGCTGCTGGCGGTGCAGGCCGGCTTCGACCCGCGCGTGCCGCTGTCGTCGCCCCACGCCCTGCCCTCGCCCGATGCACTGCAGCTCGACGGCGACGGCAGGGACTGCGCATCGGCTGGCTCGGCAGCATCTGGCCCGATCTGCCGCTGGCGCCCGGCATCCGCGAACTGGGCGAGAAGGCGCTCGGCACCTTCCGCACCATCGGCTGCGAGGTCGAGCCCTGCACGCTCGACGTGCCGCGCGAGCACAACTGGAGCGCATGGCTGCGGTTGAGGCAGCTGCTGGTGGGCGGCAAGCTGGGCGCGTACCTGAACGACCCGAAGCTGTTCGCGCAGCTCAAGCCCGAAGCGCAATGGGAGATCGAGCAGAGCCGGCACCTGGATGCGGCCTCGCTGTACCAAGCCTCGGTGTACCGCTCGAACGTGTACCGCGCCTTCCTCAGGCTGTTCGAGCGCTTCGACTTCGTGCTGGCGCCTACCGCGCAGGTGTTCCCGTTCGATGCGGAGTTGCACTGGCCGAAGGAAGTGGCCGGCGTGAAGAGCGACACCTACCACCGCTGGATGGAGATCGTCACGCCGTTCACGCTGGCGGGGCTGCCGACGCTGAACGTGCGCGCCGGCTTCGGCGAAGGCGGTCTTCCGATGGGGCTGCAGCTGGCGGGGCCGATCCATGCGGACCTCGATGTGCTGCGGCTCGGGCATGCGTACGACGAGGCGTGCGGCTGGGCCTCTCATCGCCCCCCGGTATTGGTGTGACTCCCTCCCCTTCCGGGGGAGGGCTGGGGTGGGGGCACGCGGCGTATCCATCGGGCGCCCTGCCTGCCCCCATCCCAACCTTCCCCCAGCGGGGGAAGGAGCAAGACATCAGATGGGAGTGAGAACGCCGCGCCCCGCGAAGTGCCCTTCGGCATTCGCAAGGAAATGGTCCACCGATTTCTGCGTCGCCTCGGGCGACCAGCCGGCCATGTGCGGCGTCAGCAGCACGTTGTCGAGGCCGATCAGCGGCTCGGGCCGCTTCGGCTCGCTCTCGTACACGTCGAGGCCGGCTCCGGCGATGCGGTTCTCGCGCAGCGCCGCCGCCAAAGCCTCGGTATCGACCACGCTGCCGCGCCCGATGCTCACCAGATAGCCCTTCGGCCCCAGCGCGTCGAGTACTTCGGCATTGACCAGGTGCTTCGTCGCGGGCCCGCCCGGCGCGGCCAGCACCAGGAAGTCGGCCCAGCCTGCCATCGACTTCAGGTCGTCGAAGTAGCGGTGCGTGGCGCCTTCGCGCGGCTTGCGGTTGTGATAGCCGACCTCCATGTCGAACGCCACCGCCCGCTTCGCGATCTTCTGCCCGATGGTGCCGAGCCCCAGGATGCCCAGCTTCTTGCCCGACACGTTCGGCGGCTGCGGAATCGCTTCGCGCCACACGCCTTCGCGGCACAGCCGGTCGAGCTTGCGGAACTCGCGCACGATGCCGATCAGCAGGCCGAAGGCGTGATCGGCCACGCAGTCGTCGTTGGTGCCCGCGCCGTTGGCCGTGACAATGCCGCGCGCACGCGTGGCTTCGAGCGGCACGCCCTCGTAGCCCGCGCCCATGCAGCAGATCAGTTCCACCGCCGGCATGGCCGCGATCTCCTCGGGCGTGATGCCGATGACGCCGATGGTCAGCACCGCGCGGAACTTCTTGCCGTGCTCGGCGATGGCAGCCGCGCGCTGCGCGTCGCCGAAGGCATAGGTCATGTCGTAGACCTCGGCAATCTGGGCCTGGTGGGCGCTCGAAAGGCTGTTGAGCACCAGCAGGGGAATCTTGGTCGGCACGTCTGAACTCCTGGATTCGATGGAAAGGAAAATGGATGATCGCGCTACATCAGCGGTGCCGCTTCGCTCTTCTGCAAAGCCCACATCTGGGCGTAGCGGCCCTGCTTCGCGAGCAGCTCGGCGTGCGTGCCGCGCTCGACGATCACGCCGGCTTCCAGCACCAGGATCTCGTGCGCGTCGACCACCGTCGACAGGCGGTGTGCGATGACCAGCGTGGTCTTGTCCTGCGCGGCGCTCTTCAGCTCCGACTGGATGGCGCGCTCGTTGGCCGAGTCGAGCGCCGAGGTGGCCTCGTCGAAGATCACGATCGGCGGGTTCTTCAGCAGCGTGCGCGCGATGGCCACGCGCTGCTTCTCGCCGCCCGAGAGCTTGAGCCCGCGCTCGCCCACGGTGGTGTCGTAGCCCTTGGGCGTGGCCGAGATGAAGTCGTGGATGCGCGCGGCCCGGGCGGCGGCCTCCACCTCCTCGCGCGTGGCGCCCGGACGGCCGTAGGCGATGTTGTATTCGACCGTGTCGTTGAACAGCACCGTGTCCTGCGGCACGATGCCGATGGCGCGCCGCACGCTCGACTGCGTGACTGCGCGGATGTCTTCGCCGCCGATGGTGATGCGGCCCTGCTGCACGTCGTAGAAGCGGTACAGCAGCCGCGCGAGCGTCGACTTGCCCGAGCCGGAAGGGCCAACCACGGCCACCGTCTTGCCGGCCGGAATCTCGAAGCTCACGTGCTTGAGGATCGGGCGTGCGGGCTCGTAGGCGAAGCTGACGTCTTCGAATCGGACGGTGGAGTTGATGCCGCCACCCTCACCCCAGCCCTCTCCCGGAGGGAGAGGGAGCAAGGACAAGGGCTGCGCACCGGGCGCGTCGCGCACCTCGCGCTCCTTCTCCATCAGCACGAACATCTTGTCGAGGTCGGTCAGGCTCTGCTTGATCTCGCGGTAGATCACACCGAGGAAGTTCAGCGGAATGTAGAGCTGGATCATGAAGGCGTTGACCATCACCAGGTCGCCCAGCGTCATGCGCCCGTCGACCACGCCCGAGGTGGCGCGCCACAGCATCAGCACCAGGCTGATGGCGATCAGCGCCTGCTGGCCGGTGTTGAGCATGCTCAGCGTGCGCTGGCTCTTGATGGCGGCCTTGCGGTAGCGGTCGAGGCTGGCGTCGTAGCGCCCGGCCTCGAAGTCTTCGTTGTTGAAGTACTTGACGGTTTCGTAGTTCAGCAACGAATCGACCGCGCGGCTCTGCGCCACCGAATCGAGCTCGTTCATGGTCTTGCGGAACTGCGTGCGCCACTCGGTCACGGTGACGGTGAAGCCGATGTACAGCACCAGCGCGGCTGCCGTGATCCAGACGAACAGCGAGTCGAACTTCACGCCCAGGATGGTGAGCACCAGCACCAGTTCGATGATGGTCGGCACGATGCTGTAGAGCGACATCGAGATCAGCGAGTGCACGCCGCGCGTGCCGCGCTCGATGTCGCGCGTCATGCCGCCGGTCTGGCGCTCCAGGTGGAAGCGCAGGCTCAGCGCGTGCAGGTGGCGGAACACCTCCAGCGCGATCTGCCGCGCCGTGCCCTCGGTGGCCTTGGCGAAGATCAGCTCGCGCAGTTCGCCAAACAGCGAGGTCGAGAAGCGCAGCAGCCCGTAGGCCAGCAGCAGGCCGATGGGCACGATGAGCAGCGCCTGCGCCAGGTCCGGCGCACCGGTCTTGGGCGTCATCGTGTCGACCAGGTTCTTCAGCAGCACCGGCACGCCCACGTTGGCGACCTTGGCGCCCACCATGAAGCCCAGCGCGGCGGCCACCCGCCACTTGTACTGCCAAAGATAGGGGAACAGGCGGCGAAGCGTCGCCCAGTCGGAACGGTCGCCGGTTGCAGGCGGATGGCCTCCGGCGGTGTGGGGGGAAGGAAGGGCTTCGCCGCTGCGGCGCATAGGGGACAATCGTGGTTGCTTGTTTGTTCCAGATTGTGCCCATGTCAGATACTTCCAGTGCCGCCGCCGCTGCCACCCTCAAGAGCCTGCCCACCGACATGGAGCTGGTGCTCAAGGTCATTCCGATGCCGGCGGACTGCAACGCCAACGGCGACATCTTCGGCGGCTGGGTCATGGCGCAGTGCGACCTGGCCGGCTCGGTGATTCCGGCGCGCTACGCCAAGGGCCGGCAGGCCACGGTGGCGGTCAACGAATTCATCTTCAAGCAGCCGGTGCGGCTGGGCGACATTCTTTCGTTCTATTCGAAGCTGGTGCGCATCGGGCGCACCTCGGTCACCGTCACGGTCGAGGTGTTCGCCGAGCGCTTCAGGGCGCAGGGCGAGTACATCAAGGTGACGCAGGCCACGTTCACCTACGTGGCCATCGACGACAACGGCCGTCCGCGGCCGATCGAAACGTAGTCCCCCAGGCTTCGCCCCCCTTGCCAGGGGCAACACCAACGGCCCGGGAAGCGCGTCAGACCTTGGAGAAATCCGGCTTGCGCTTCTCCATGAACGCGCCGAAGGCCTCGCGCGCCGCCGGCTCGCGCAGCATGCGACCGAAGCTCGCGCCTTCCTCGCCCATGCGCTCCAGCACGGCGGGCATCTGCGCCTTCTTCAGCAGGCGCTTGGTCTCCACCAGCGCGCTCAGTGGCTTGGCGGCGAGCTTGCGGGCCTGCGTTTGCGCGATGGCGTTGGCCTCGGTCGGCGGCACCACGCGGTTGACCAGGCCCACTTCGAGCGCGGCCTCGGCCATGAAGGGCTCGCCCAGCAGCAGTGCTTCGGCCGCACGGTGGTAGCCCAGCATCTGCGGCACCAGCAGGCTCGATGCCGCCTCGGGGCACAGGCCCAGGTTGACGAACGGCATCGAGAAAGCCGCGTTGTCGCCCGCGTAGACGAGGTCGCAGTGGAACAGCATCGTGGTGCCGATGCCCACGGCCGGGCCGCACACGGCCGCGACGATGGGCTTGGGAAAGGTCGCGATGCCGCGCAGGAAGCGGAACACCGGCGAGTCCTGCGTCGACGGCGGGCCGTTGAGGAAGTCGCCGATGTCGTTGCCCGCGCTGAAGATCGTCGGGTCGCCCTGGATCAGCACGCAGCGCACGGCCGCTTCGCTCTCGGCCGTGGCCAGCGCATCGGCCAGTTCGGCGTACATGCCGCTGGTGATCGAGTTCTTCTTGTCGACGCGGTTGAAGGTGATGGTCATCACACCGGCTTCGGTGTGGACGAGGATGTCGCTCATGGGAATGGTCCTTGGGTAAAAACGGGTGGCGACGCGGTCAGGCGTCGAGGGCTTCGCGTACGAAATCCAGGCGGTCCTGGCCCCAGAACATCTGGTCGCCGACGAACATGGTGGGAGCGCCGAACACGCCGCGCTCCACGGCTTCCTGCGTGACGGCCTTGAGGCGGTCCTTGGTTTCCTGTGCCCCGGCCAGCGCGAGCAGACCGGCGGCATCGAAGCCCGCATTCTGCAAGACAGCACCGACGATTGCCGGGTCGTTGAGATTCTTCGGTTCGACCCACATCGCGTGGAAGACCGCGTCGACATACGCACCGAAGCGCGCCGACTCCTTCATCTGCACCCCGGTGGCGCCGCGCATCAGCAGCAGCGTGTTGATCGGGAAATGCGGGTTGTGCACGAAGGGCACGCCGTAGCGCTTCGCGAACCGTTGCAGATCGGTCGTCATGTACGAACCCTTGGGCTTGATCTCGGCAGGCGAATGGTTGCCTGTGGCCTGGAACACACCGCCGAGCAGCATGGGCTTCCACACGAGCTCAGCGCCGGTGTCGGCGCAGACGTGCGGCAGCTGCGTCGCGGCCAGGTAGGCGGCGGGGCTGCCGAAGTCGAAATAGAAGTCGACGGATTTGGTCATGGGTGTTTCCTTAGGGCGCGTGCCCAGGCCACCGGGTACTCCCCTGCGCGAATGTCCCCCGCTTCGCTCCTCCTTTATTTCGCTGCGGGGAGCACCCGGTGCCCTGTGCACAGTGGACGCCGCGCTTGTGCGAGCCGATCAACGACCGCTCTGATCGATCACGCTGGCGGGGTGCTCTGCGCAGCGAAATAAAGGAGGAGCCCGAAGGGCGGGGGACATTCGCGGAGCAGAGTACCCCGTCGGCGGGATCGCGCCCCAGCACCATGCCAGTCATTCCTTGAAATAGACGATCTGATTGGAAGTAGCAAGCAACGCACCGTTTTCGCTCCAGAGCTGCGCAGCCTGGTCGAAGAAGCCGTTGCTGAACTGCTGCCCCGTCGCGCTGCCGAGCAGGTAGCCCGTGCCGACCTCGGCCAGCTGCGCCGCGTTGGCATGGAAATACGTGGTGATCGACACCGTGCCCACCGGCACCCGCGTGGCGCGGCGCAGCCACACGCGCGGGAAGAACAGGTCGCTCATGGCCGCGAGGGAGGCGAAGTCGAGCGCGCGTTGCTGCGCATCGCGCACCCAGATCCGGCTCTCGCTGTGATCGCCGCTGCCGTCCCATTTCGCAGGAATGCTGCCGCTGATCGGCCGCATCTCGTACTGGCCGATCCACGCCACGCCCGAAGGGCCGATGCTCATGCGCTCGACCATCTCGGGCCTTGGCACCTCGGGCATGGGCAGGTCGTTCCCGCTCCAGGTCTCGCGGCGCACGGCGGTCACCACGGTGGCGGTGGTCGTCATGCTCGGCGCGCCGCCGGGGCCGGCCTGCGTGATCTGCACCGTCCAGTGCTGCGTCGAGCGGTTGGTGCGCACGGCGGTGGCCTGGATGTCGAACGCACCGGCTTCGAGCGCCGCCGCGTAGTTCACCGTGAGCGCAATCGGCACGCCGAGCAGGTCGGGATGCTTCAGCACCGCCTGCAGCGCCAGCGCCGCGGTGGTGCCGCCGAAAGGGCCGACCATGTTCCAGTAGTCGGGACTGGTCATGCCCGTGAAGTGCCCCACGCGGATGTCGCTGTGGTGGATCGCCAGGGCCTTGTCGAAGGGGTGCGTGCTCGTCGTCATGATCGGCAGTGTGCCTCCGGTGGATGGCGTCACGCAGTCGTGTGCGGGACGTTGGCGTGCTGCAGCGCAGTAAGCGAGGCCAGCCGATGCAGCTTGTCGAGCGTGCTCGGCCAGAGGCTCTGGCTGAACTGCTCGCGGAAGAAGCCGAAGTGGCCGATGCGCCGGGCCTGCACGTCGGCCGGCGCGATGCGCTCCACCGCGCTCGGCGCGCCGGCATAGAAGCTCACGAGGCTTTCGGTGCCGGCGAGCGTCATGAGTTCGTCGTCGGTCATCGACAGCGCGAGCACCGGGAAGCGCACGCGGCCGTAGCTGCGCAGTGCCGCCTCGCCTTCCGCGCCGACGCTGTAGCGCGGGTTCAGGCACCAGCGCCGCCATTGCAGGATCACGCCGCGCGGCAGGTCGCCGACCTTCTTCAGCCGGCGGCCCGGGAAGTAGCCGCACAGCCGCGTGACCAGCGGCACGAGCACGAACCAGAAGTAGAGGATGCTGCGCTTGAGCTTGGGCGCGTTCTCGCGCCAGTAGCCGCTGCCCGCGGCGATGCTGACGAGGCCGTCGACCTGCTCTGGACGTCGCAGGAAACCCGGCAGCTGCGCGCCGAGGCTGTGGCCCAGCAGGTAGAGTGGCTGGCCGGGCAGCGCGGCCTTGGCCGCGTCGATCACCGCTTCGTAGTCGCGCGCCCAGTCGAGCAGGTCGGCCTTGAAGCCGCGCAGTGGCGCGTTGCCGCGCGAGTCGCCCGAGCCCCGGTAGTCGAAGGTCCAGACGCGCAGGCCCTGCTGCGCGAGCCATCGCGCGAAGGGCTCGTAGAACGACTGGCGCACGCCCATCGCGCCGCCGATCACGATGCTGGCGCGCGGCGCACCGACGGGCTCGTACGTTCGCACGGCCAGTTGCGTACTACCACCATCGATTGCAAGCTGATGCATCTGCATGACGTTGTTTCCTTCGTTGCCTCGACGCTCGTCCCGGTGTCTTGCGCGTTGCCTGATCAGACGCGCTCGAAGATTCCCGCGGCGCCTTGGCCCATGCCCACGCACATCGTGACCATGCCGTACTTGAGGTTCTCGCGGCGCAGCGCGTGCACCACGGTCGCCGCGCGGATCGCGCCGGTGGCGCCGAGCGGATGGCCCAGCGCAATCGCGCCGCCCATCGGGTTGACCTTCGACGGGTCGAGGCCCAGCGTGTTGATCACCGCGAGCGATTGCGCGGCGAAGGCTTCGTTGAGCTCGAACCAGTCGATGTCCTCGTGCTTCAGGCCGGCGTAGCGCAGCGCGGCCGGAATCGCCTCGATCGGGCCGATGCCCATGATGTGCGGCGGCACGCCCTTGCTGGCAAAGCTCACGAAGCGCGCGAGCGGCGTGAGGCCGTATTGCTTCACAGCCTTCTCGCTCGCGAGGATCAGCGCGCCGGCGCCGTCCGAGGTCTGCGAGCTGTTGCCGGCCGTGACCGTGCCGCGCGCGGCGAACACGGTGCGCAGCTTGGCGAGGCCTTCGAGGCTGGTGTCGGGGCGCGCGCCTTCGTCGAGGTTCACCGTGCGGGTCTTGGCGATCGACTCGCCGGTCTCGAGGTTCGGCGTGCGGTCGGTCACTTCGATGGGCGTGATCTCGTCGGCGAATTTGCCGGCCTTCTGCGCGGCCAGCGCCTTCTGGTGGGAGGCGAGCGCGAACGCGTCCTGCACCTCGCGGCTCACTTTCCACTGCTGCGCGACCTTCTCGGCCGTGAGGCCCATGCCGTAGGCGATGCCCACGTCTCCTTCGCGCTCGAAGATCGAGGGCGAGAGCGACGGCGAGTTGCCCATCATCGGCACCATGCTCATGCTCTCGACACCGGCCGCAATCATCACGTCGGCCTCTCCGACGCGGATGCGATCGGCGGCCATCTGCACGGCCGACAGGCCCGAGGCACAGAAGCGGTTGACGGTGATGCCGCCGATGCTGGTCGGAAGGCCCGCCAGCACCGCGCCGATGCGCGCGACGTTCAGGCCCTGCTGCGATTCGGGAATCGCGCAGCCGCAGATGATGTCTTCGATGGCCCTCGGGTCGAGGCTGGGCACGGCGGCGAGCGCGGCGCGCAGCGTGGTCACGAGCAGGTCGTCGGGACGGTAGTTGCGGAAGTAGCCGCGGTGCGACTTGCCGATGGGGGTGCGGGTGGCGGAGACGATGTAGGCGTCTTGAATCTGTTTCATGGCTTTTCAGTCCTTGTGTCTTGTCTTGCTCACTCGTCCGATGGGACGGCAGTTGGCTGTCTTGCTCCCTCTCCCGCTTGCGGGAGAGGGTTGGGGTGAGGGCTGTCTTCCTGCAGCGCTTGCAGGATGCGTTCCCGCACCGCGTCCGTCTGCGTCAGCACTTCGTGGTTCCAGAAGCGAAGTACGCGATAGCCCTGGGCCTCGATGAAGCGTGTGCGACTCTCGTCGTACGCGGCGGCTTCCACATGCTGACCGCCATCCAGTTCGACGATCAGCTTGGCTTCGAGGCAAGCGAAGTCCGCGAAATACGGACCTATCGGACGCTGGCGACGAAACTTGTAGTCGGCGAGGCGGCGATCCCGCAGGTGGTGCCAGAGCAGGGACTCAGCGTCGGTCGGGGTTTCTCGAAGGCTGCGTGCCCTCACCCTAGCCCTCTCCCGCAAGCGGGAGAGGGGATCGGACGCGCCTTGGTCTTCGCTCATGGTCTTTGCAGGCGTCAGTTACGCACCGGCTTCCCCGTGCTCAACATCCCCATGATCCGCTCCTGCGTCTTCGGATGCACGATCAGCGAGCAGAACGCCTTGCGTTCCAGCGTCATCAGGTACTCCTCGGTCACGAGCGATCCCGCATCCACATCACCGCCGGTCACCACGTTCGCGATCAGGCTCGCAATGTGGAAGTCGTGCGCGCTGATGAAGCCGCCGTCGCGCATGTTCACGAGCTGGCCCTTGATCGTCGCGGCGCCGCTGCGGCCCGCCACGCGGAAGCTGCGGCGCAGCGGTGGGCGGTAGCCGGCGTCGGCCATGGCCTTGGCCTGCTGCAGCGCCACGTACAGCAGCTCGTCCTTGTTCGGCACGATCACGTCGCTGTCGAGCAAATACCCGAGCTTCTTCGAGTCGAGCGCGCCGGTGCCCACCTTGGCCATTGCGGCGGCGGTGAAGCCTTCGGTGAGGAACGGCAGCAGGTCGGTGCCCGTCGAAGCCGAGGCGTTCTCGGCCGCGCGGCGCGCGATGTAGGTCAGGCCGCCCGCGCCGGGAATCAGCCCCACGCCGACTTCGACCAGGCCGATGTAGCTTTCCATTGCCGCGACC
Organism: Variovorax sp. Root411; assembly: GCF_001425205.1. Classification (GTDB taxonomy): domain Bacteria; phylum Pseudomonadota; class Gammaproteobacteria; order Burkholderiales; family Burkholderiaceae_C; genus Variovorax. The sequence goes on along the minus strand of NZ_LMDW01000003.1, from coordinate 146,064 downwards.
CGCTTGGCCGAGTGAATGGCCAGCTCGCAGCCGCCGCCCAGCGCCATGCCGCGCACCGCGGAGATCACCGGCACGCTGGCGTAGCGGATCTTGAGCATCACGTTCTGCAGCTCCTGCTCGGCGCCCTCCACCGCGCCGATGCCCGCGACCACGAAGGCCGGCAGCATCGACTGCAGGTCGGCGCCGACCGAGAACATCTCATCGGGCGACCAGATCACGAGGCCCTTGTATTCGGCTTCGGCCAGGTCGACTGCGGCGCCCAGCGCCTCGGCCACGTCGGGGCTGATGGCGTGCATCTTCGAATGGATGCTCGCGATGAGCACTTCACCATCCAGCGTCCACACGCGCACATCCCCTTCGTCGCTGATCGTGGTGCCCGCGGTGTTGGCGTCGGCCGCATTCGCACCGAGCACGCTTTCCGGAAACAACTGGCGGTCATGCACGGGCAGCTTGCGCTGCGGCACGAACTCGTTCTGCGACGCGCTCCACGAGCCTTCGGGCGTGTGAACGCCGCCAGCCTCGGCCACCGGGCCTTCGAACACCCACTTCGGCAGCGCAGCGCTGCTCAGCGCCTTGCCGGCATCGATGTCTTCCTGCACCCACTTGGCGACCTGCGCCCATCCTGCTTCCTGCCAGAGTTCGAACGGGCCCTGCTTCATGCCGAAGCCCCATCGCATCGCGAAGTCGATGTCGCGCGCGCTCTCGGCGATGTCGGCCAGGTGCACGGCGGCATAGTGGAAGCCGTCGCGCAGGATCGCCCAGAGGAACTGCCCCTGCGGCCCTTCGCTCTCGCGCAGCAGCTTCAGGCGCTCGCCCGCGGGCTTCTTGAGCATGCGGCCGTACACCTCGTCGGCCTTGGCGCCGGCAGGCACGTACTCGCCGCTCTTCAGGTCGAAGCGCAGGATGTCGCGGCCGGCCTTCTTGAAGAAGCCGGCCTTGGTCTTCTGGCCCAGGTTGCCGAGTTCGAGCAGCTTGGCGAGCACCGGCGGCGTCGCGAAGTTGGCGTAGAACGGATCGCTCTCGGCGTTGAGGTTGTCCTGCAGCGTCTTCACGACGTGGGCCATGGTGTCCAGGCCCACCACGTCGGCGGTGCGGAAGGTGCCCGAGCTGGCGCGGCCCAGCTTCTTGCCCGTGAGGTCGTCCACCACGTCGGGCGTGAGGCCGAACTTCTCGACTTCCTTCAGCGTGGCCAGCATGCCGGCGATGCCGACGCGGTTGGCGATGAAGTTGGGCGTGTCGTGCGCGCGCACCACGCCCTTGCCCAGCGTGCTGGTGACGAAGGCCTCGAGGTCGTCGAGCACCTGCGGTTGCGTGGTGGGCGTGTTGATCAGCTCCACGAGGAACATGTAGCGCGGCGGGTTGAAGAAGTGAATGCCGCAGAAGCGCGGCTTCAGCGCTTCGGGCAGCGCCTCGCTCAGCTTGGTGATCGACAGGCCCGAGGTGTTCGAGGCCAGGATCGAATGCTTGGCCACGTGGGGCGCGATCTTCTTGTACAGATCGAGCTTCCAATCCATGCGCTCGGCAATGGCCTCGATGATGAGATCGCACTCGCCGAGCTTGGCGAGGTCGTCTTCGTAGTTGGCCTGCTCGATCAACACGGCATCGGCCACGTCGCCGAGCGGCGCGGGCTTGAGCTTCTTGAGGTTGTCGATGGCGCGCGTGACGATGCCGTTCTTCGGGCCTTCCTTCGCGGCCAGGTCGAACAGCACGACGGGCACGCGCACGTTGACGAGATGGGCCGCAATCTGCGCGCCCATCACGCCGGCGCCGAGCACGGCGACCTTCTTCACTTGAAATCGGGACATGTTGCTTGGTATTTCTTGGATAGGTTGCGCGCAAGCTTGTTCACTGCGCGCGGTTCCAGGTTTGGGTGCGCCAGAAGGGGCCGAGGTAGCCGCGCACTTCGAGCTTCTTGCCGCCCTCGATGGGCGTGAAGCTCGCGCGGTATTCCTTGCCGTTCTCGGGGTCGAGGATCTTGCCGCCTTCCCAGACGTCCTTGGCCTCGGCCTTCTTGCCGCCGCGGATGATCTCCAGGCCCGCGATGGGCTTGCCCTTGCGGTCGTCGCTGCATTCATCGCAGACCGCGTCGGGCTTGGCGTCCTTCTTCAACGACTTCTCGATGCGGCCGAGCAGCGCGCCGTTGGCCTCGGCGATGCGGATCTCGGCCTTGACCTCGCCGGTCTTGTCGTCGACGTTGCGCCACAAGCCCACCGGCGTGACAGCGGTGCCCTGGGCCATGGCCGACGACGCAGCGGTGACGGTGAACAGGACTGCTGCAAGCGTTGCTTTCATGAGCGGCTTCCGTTGGAGTGTTGAAGAAAGACCTGTGGGCTTCAGGCCAGCGCTGCGTCGGTGTCCATCAGCACCTTGCTGCCGGCGCGCGCGGTACGCATCAGCGTCGCGGTCTCGGGGAACAGCTTGGCGAAGTAGAAGCGTGCGGTCTGCAGCTTGGCGACGTAGAACGGGTCGGTATTGCCGGCGGCAATTTCGCGCAGCGCCACCTGCGCCATGCGTGCGAACAGGTAGCCGAACACGAAGTGGCCGGCCACGCGCAGGTAGTCGACCGCGGCGGCGCCCACTTCGTCGGGGTTCTGGAAGCCCTTGAAGCCGATCTCGGTCGTGAACTTGGTGAGCTGGTCGCCGAGCATCGCGATCGGGTTGATGAACTCGGCCATCTTCTCGTTCACGCCCTCTTCTTCCACCAGCTTCGCGACGAGCTTGCCGAACTTCTTCAGCGACGCGCCGTTGTTGCCCAGCACCTTGCGGCCCAGCAGGTCGAGCGACTGGATGGTGTTGGTGCCTTCATAGATCATGTTGATGCGGTTGTCGCGCACGAACTGCTCCATGCCCCATTCCTTGATGAAGCCGTGGCCGCCGAACACCTGCATGCAGGCGTTGGTCGCGGTGTGGCCGTTGTCGGTGATGAAGGCCTTGACGATGGGTGTCAGCAGCGCGACGAGCTCGCCCGAGTCCTTGCGCACCTTCTCGTCGGGGTGGTTGTGTTCCTTGTCGAGCAGCAGCGTGCAGAAGATCTGCAGCGCGCGGCCGCCTTCGGCATACGCCTTGGCCGTGAGCAGCATCTTGCGCACGTCGGGGTGCACGATGATCGGGTCGGCTTCCTTGTCCTTGGCCTTCACGCCCGAGAGCGAGCGCATCTGCACGCGGTCCTTGGCGTAGGCCAGCGCATTCTGGTAGGCCACTTCGGTCAGGCCCAGCGACTGATTGCCCACGCCCAGGCGCGCGGCGTTCATCATCACGAACATCGCGGCCAGGCCCTTGTTGGGCTCGCCCACCAGCGTGCCGGTGGCGCCTTCGATCACGATCTGCGCGGTGGCGTTGCCGTGGATGCCCATCTTGTGCTCCAGGCCGGCGCAGAAGATCGGGTTGCGCTCGCCGAGCGAGCCGTCGGCCTTGACCTTGAACTTCGGCACCACGAACAGGCTGATGCCCTTGCTGCCCCTGGGCGCATCGGGCAGGCGGGCAAGCACCAGGTGAATGATGTTGCTCGTCATGTCGTGCTCGCCGGCCGAGATGAAGATCTTGCTGCCGGTGATGCGGTAGGTGCCGTCGGGCTGCGGCTCGGCCTTGGTGCGCAGCAGGCCGAGGTCGGTGCCGCAATGGGGTTCGGTCAGGCACATGGTGCCGGTCCACTCGCCGCTCGTGAGCTTGGGCAGGTAGGTCTTCTTCTGTTCGTCGGTGCCGTGCGCCACGAGCGCTTCGTACGCGCCGTGCGAAAGGCCGGGATACATGGTCCAGGCCTGGTTGGCGCTGTTGAGCATCTCGAACAGGCACTGGTTCACCACGAAGGGCAGGCCCTGGCCGCCGAAGGCCGGGTCGCACGACAGCGCGGGCCAGCCGCCTTCGACGTACTTGGCGTAGGCGTCCTTGAAGCCCTTGGGCGTCTTCACTTCGTGCGTGGTCTTGTCGAGCGTGCAGCCCTCTTCGTCGCCGCTGATGTTCAGCGGGAAAGCCACCTCGGCAGCGAACTTGCCGGCCTCTTCGATCACCGCGTTGATGGTGTCGGCGTCGGTTTCGGCGTGGGCCGGCAGCGCCTTGAGTTCCTCGGCAACGTTGAGCACTTCGTGCAGCACGAACTGCATGTCGCGTACGGGTGGGTTGTAGGTGGGCATCCGGAACTCTCCTGGTCGAAGCTAGATAGAAAAAGAAAAAGGGGAAAACAGAAAACGGGGACAGGCCACGCGCCTCAGCGCACGGTCTTGAGGCGGCGGCCCGCCGGCGCAGCGGCCCCGGCCTTCGGCGCGTCGGGCGTGGCGCTGCGCGCGAGGATGTTGTCGAAGCCGACCTTGGCGCGGCCGATGGAGCCGGGCACCTGAAGAAAACGCGCCTCGTAGTGCAGCGCGAGGATCAGGCCGTGGATCTCGAACGCCACCTGGCGCTCGTCGGCGTCGGCGCGCAGGTGGCCTTCGCTCTGTGCCTGCACGATGGCGCGCAGCACAGCGGCCTGCCAGATGCTGACCGACTCGACCAGCGCGTCGCGCACCGGACCCGGGCGGTCGTCGAATTCGGAGGCGCCGCTGATGTAGATGCAGCCCGAGTCGATCTCGGTCGAGGTGCGCTTCATCCAGTTGGCGAACATGGCGCGCAGGCGCGGCAGGCCGCGCGGCGCCTCGAGGGCGGGAAAGAACACTTCCTGCTCGAAGCGCGCGTGGTATTCGCGCACCACCGAGATCTGCAGTTCCTCGCGCGAGCCGAAGTGGGCGAACACGCCCGACTTGCTCATCTTGGTGATTTCCGCCACGGCGCCGATCGACAGGCCCTCCAGCCCGATCTGCGCGGCCAGCGCCAGCGCGGCGTCGACGATGATGGCCTTGGTCTGCTGGCCCTTCTGGGCGGCACGCACGGGCTTGGCGGAAACGGCAGTGGCGGTCATCGTGGAATTCCCTGAAAAACGAACGGTCGTTCTATTTTGCAGGGCTTTGCACTTTCGGCCACAAGAGACCTTCGGCGTTTGAAGGTTAATTGACGCGGGACGGGGCCGCCACCGGCCCCGTCCCTGTCACTTCCTTTCAGAACTCCTGCGACACCGGCCGCAGCACGACTTCGTTGATGTCCACGTTCGCCGGCTGCTCCACCGCGTAGACGACGGCGCGCGCCACCGAATCCGCGGGGATCTGGTTGGCGTCGTAGAACGCCTTCACGCCAGCCGCGCTCTCGGCATCGCTGCTGCCGAACTTCAGCTCCGAATCGACCGCCCCGGGCGACACGATGGTCACGCGCACGCCGCTGTTGCCCACCTCGACACGCAAGCCCTCGGAGATGGCGCGCACCGCATGCTTGGTGGCGCTGTACACCGTGCCGATGGGCGTGAACACCTTCAACCCCGCAATGGAAGCGACGTTGACGATGTGCCCGCTGCCCTGCGCCTGCATGCGCGGCAGCACAGCTGCAATGCCGTAGAGCACGCCCTTGATGTTGACGTCGATGGTGCGGTCCCACTCGTCGACCTTGAGTTTCTCGAGCGGCGACAGCGGCATCACGCCCGCGTTGTTGACCAGCACGTCGATGCGGCCGAAGGCTTCGACGGTCGCTTCGGCGAGCTTCTCGAGGTCGGCACGCTTCGCCACGTCGGTGGCCACGGCGATGGCCTCGCCGCCGGCTTCGCGGATCTCGGCGACGAGCTTGTCGAGCCGGTCGGTGCGGCGCGCCGCGAGCACCACCTTCGCGCCGCGCGCGGCCAGGTGGCGCGCCGTCGATTCGCCGAGCCCGCTGCTCGCGCCGGTGACGATGGCGACCTTGCCCTTGATGTTGTCTTGAACGGATGTCATGGAAATTCCTTTCGGGTGTGTTGAAGAAGTGCATGCAGTGTGGAAAATCCAGGCGTTCCAGTAAATGAAACTCTGGCGACTTCAGAATTCCTCAAAAAGGAACACCCCATGTCCAACCGCCTCGAAGCCCTGCGCGTCTTTTTCACCGCTGCCGATGCCGCCAACTTCCGCGAAGCTGCGGTGCGCCTGTCCGTGTCGCCGCAGGTGGTGACGCGTGCGGTGCGCGAGCTGGAAGAAGAACTGGGCGAGCCGCTTTTTCACCGCAGCACACGCGGCGTGCAGCTCACCGATTTCGGGCGGCAACTCGCGCAGCGCGCGCGTGTCGCGGTGGGCGGCGTCGACGCACTGTTCCACCGCACCGACCGGCGCGCGCTGTCGCAGCACGCGGGCACGGTGCGCGTCACCGCGCCCAACGTGTTCGGCCGCCGGCTGATCCCGCAGGTGCTGGCACCGATGCTGGCCGAGCATCCCGGCCTGGTGCTCGACCTGAGGCTGTCGGAAACCCATGCCGACGTGGTCGACGAGCAGATCGACATCGGGGTGCGGGCAGGCCCCATCCGCGATGCGCGCTTCGTCGCGCGCACCGTCGGCAAGATGCGCCTCTATGTGGTCGCCGCGCCGGCGCTGATCGAGCGCACTGGCATTCCGAAGAGCCTCGACGAGTTGCCCGGCTTTCCGCTCACCGCGCTGATGGACCGCAGCTCGGGCCGCCCGTGGTCGTGGTTCTTCAGCAAGGGGCGGCAGGTGCCGGTCGCCGCGCCGTCCTTCGTCACCGACGACGTCGATGCCGAGTGCGCCGCGGTGCGCGCAGGCCTGGGCTTCGGCCAGCTCGTGGGCCCGCTGGCCGAGCCGCTGCTGCAATCGGGCGAGTTGGTGGCGGTGCTCGAGGCCGAGGCGCCCGAGCCCTGGCCGATCCATGTCTACCGCTCGCAGCGCGCGCCGGTGCCGGCGCGCGTACGGCTGGTGTACGACGAACTGATCCGCGTGCTGCGCTGAACGCTACGGCAGGCCGCACGTCCTCTGCCACGCGCCGGGCGTGAAGCCGAACTGGCGCGCGAAGATGCGCGTCATGTGGCTCTGGTCCGCGAAGCCGCTTGCAGCAGCGGCGTCCGCGAGGCCCGTGCCGCGGCGGATCAGGCCGCGTGCGCGTTCGGCGCGCTGCAGCAGCAGCCACGCGTGGGGCGGCACGCCATAGGCCTTCTCGAAGCGGCGCAGCACCTGGTACTTGCCGAGGCCGGTCATCGCGGCGAGTTCATCGAGCGTGGGCGCGGCGAGCAGGTCGTCGGCGAGGCGCTCGCGCACCAGCCGCACGTCACCGCCGATCTCGGGCTGCGGCACGGCGGTGGAATGGCCGTCGAGCAGCAGGGCGCAGGCTTCGGCCAGGGACTCCTCGCAAGCGAGGGCCTCGGCGCCCGCGCGATTGCCCGCGGCGCGGTGCCATTCATCGAGGCGGGCGAACAGGCGGCGCAGCGTGCGGACCAGCCGCTCATCCTTGAGCACGGGCCGCGTGAATTCGACGCTGCCGGTCGCAACGCCGCCCCGCATGCCCGCCATCACAGCCGCATCGAAATACACCATGCGCCAACGCCGCGACGGGCCGCCGAGCGGCCGGCCGTCGTGCACTTCGCCGGGGTTGGTGGTGATCAGGTCGCCCGCATAGGCATCGACCCTGCCGCGGCCGCTGGCCGAGCTTTGCGCGCCATGGTCGAGCAGGCCGATGCCGTAGGTCGAATGCCAGTGCCGGCCGTAGTGGCGGGCACTGTCGATCGCGGTGCCGTGCACGCCCTCCCAGGGCGTGCCGAACACCTGCGATCGATGGTCCGGCGGCGTCTTCATCCGTCGGATGATCGCAGAGCTTCGATCAGAGCTTGAAGGGGATCACTTCCTGGCGTTGTTCGCCCAGGCCTTCGATGCCCAGCGTCATCACGTCGCCCTTCTTCAGGAACAGCGGCGGCTTCATGCCCATGCCCACGCCGGGCGGCGTGCCGGTGGTGATGACGTCGCCGGGCATCAGGGTCATGAACTGGCTCACGTAGCTCACGATCTTGGCGACGCTGAAGATCATGGTCCTGGTGCTGCCTGTCTGCACGCGTTGGCCGTTCAGGTCGAGCCACATCGAGAGCTTCTGCGGGTTCTCGATTTCGTCGCGCGTCACGAGCCAGGGGCCGAGCGGGCCGAAGGTGTCGCAGCCCTTGCCCTTGTCCCAGGTGCCGCCGCGCTCGATCTGGTATTCGCGCTCGCTGACGTCGTTGATGGTGCAGTAGCCGGCCACATAGTCGAGCGCGCTCTTCTGCGACACATAACGTGCGCGCGTGCCGATGACCACGCCGAGCTCGACTTCCCAGTCGGTCTTGACGGAGCCCTTGGGCAGCATCACCGGGTCGTTGGGGCCCTGGATGCAGCTCGTGGCCTTGGTGAACACCACGGGTTCCTTGGGCACCGGCAGGCCCGACTCGGCCGCGTGGTCCGCGTAGTTGAGGCCGATGGCGATGAACTTGCCGACGTTGGCCACGGGGCTGCCGAAGCGCGGCTTGCCGCGCACGAGCGGCAGCTTGTCGATCTTCTGCTTGCGCAGCTTGGCAATGGCGGCATCGCCGAGCTGGTCGGGACCGATGTCCTTGATGACCGCGCTCAGGTCGCGCAGTTGGCCCTTGTCGTCGATGAGGCCGGGCTTTTCCTTGCCGGGGTTGCCATAGCGGACGAGTTTCATGCTTTCCTTTCAGTGCATTGAATCAATACGTGGAGCGGCCACTGGAGAGGTCGAAGACCGCGCCGGTGGCCCGCGAAGTCGGGCTGGTTCATATGGTGATGCCGCCATCGACGGTGAAGGCCTGGCCGGTGGCGAAGATCGATTCGTCGCTGGCAAGGAACACCACCACCGGCGCGATCTCTTCGGCCTGCGCGAGCCGGCCCATGGGCTGGCGTGCGATGAAGGCCTTGCGCGCCGCGTCCGGATCGACATTGGCGTTGATGCGGTCGCCCAGCGAGGGCGTGTCCACCGTGCCCGGGCACACCGCATTGCAGCGGATGCCGCGCGCCACGTAGTCGGCCGCCACGCTCTTGGTAAGGCCCAGCACCGCCGCCTTGGTGGTGCCGTAGACGAAGCGATTGGGCAGTCCCTTCATGCTGGAGCACACGCTGGCCATGTTGATGATGCTGCCGCGCCCGGCCGCCAGCATGCCGGGCAGCACGGCCTGGATGGTCCACATCTGGGCGCGCACGTTGAGGCTGAAGGCGAACAGCAGGTCGTCGTCGGTGGCCTGCTCGATGGTGCCGTTGTGCACCACGCCCGCGCAGTTGAAGAGAACGTCGAGCGCGGGCAGCTTCGCCACCAGCGCGCCGATGGCGGCCTTGTCGAGCACGTCGAGCTTGAGCGCCGTGACGTTGGGCATGCCGGCGTAGCGTTCGAGCAGCTTTTCGTTGACGTCGGTGGCCCACACCTGCGCGCCTTCGGCGGCCATGGCGAGCACGCTGGCATGGCCGATGCCCTGGCCTGCGGCGGTGACCAGCGCGGTCTTTCCCTTCAATCTCATGGGTGTCTCCTCGGCTATATCTTGGGGTTAGGCCCGATGGTGATCCGGGCGGTGTATCGTATTCTGAATTGGCCTTACCACTTGTCCAATTCAGGACAACCCTTAACCCGTTCGATTTCCCCTTTCGTTCCCGTGCCGATCCAGACCCTCGAACCCCAGCGCCTCTACCGCCAGATTGCCGAGCAGCTGCGCGTACTCATCGGCAAGGGCGAGTTCGCGGTGGGCGCTCGCATTCCCGCCGAGCGCGACCTGGCCGCGCAGCTGGGCGTGAGCCGGCCCTCGGTGCGCGAGGCGCTGATTGCGCTGGAGGTCGAAGGCTGGGTCGAGATCCGCACCGGCTCGGGCGTGTACGTGCTCGACAGATCGCACCGAACGGCCCCGCCGGCCAACGGCGCGGCCGGTGTCGAATGGGGCCCGCTCGAAATCATCCGCGCGCGCCGCCTGGTGGAAGGCGAGACCGCCGCCACCGCCGCCCAGTACGGCAAGCGCAAGGACGTGGACGCCATGCGCCGCGCGATCCGCATGATGCGCGAGCTGGCCGCACGCAACGAAGTGCCGCACGAGGGCGACCGCGCCTTTCACCTGGCCATCGTCAACGCCTGCGACAACGTGGTGCTGACCGAGACGGTGCAAGGCTTCTGGGAGTCGCGGCATGGGCCGATCTTCGCCCGGATGATCGATTACTTCGAGACCATGGACTCGTGGCAGGCCGCCATCGGCGAGCACGAAGCCATCCTCGACGCCATTGCGGCGCACGACCCGGCCGCGGCGCGCGACGCAATGCACCATCACATGGACAAGTTCCACCAGCGGTTCAGCGCGAGCTGGCGCCGCACCAAGGCCTCCTGACAAACAAACAAGCGCCGGCAGACACTCACGATGACTCCCTACATCCGACTCCACCCCGCCGATGACGTCGTCATCGCGCGCTCGCAACTGCTCGGCGGCACCGTCGTCGAGAACGTGGCCGTGCGCGGCCTGATTCCGCCGGGCCACAAGATCGCGATGCGCGCCATCGCGCAGGGAGAGCCTGTGCGCCGCTACAACCAGATCATCGGTTTCGCGAGCAAGCCCATCGCCGCCGGCGAGCACGTGCACACGCAGAACCTGGACATGGGACCGGACAAGGGAGATTTCGAACGCGACTACGCCTTCGGCGCCGACGTGAAGCCCGCGCCCCCGAAGCGCGAAGCCACCTTCATGGGCATCAAGCGCCCTGACGGCCGCGTCGCCACGCGCAACTACATCGGCGTGCTGACCAGCGTGAACTGCTCGGCCACGGCCGCGCGCGCCATTGCCGACCACTTCTCGCGCAAGACCAATCCGCAGGCACTCGCGGCGTTCCCGAATGTCGATGGCGTGATCGCGCTCACGCACGGCACCGGCTGCGGCATGGACACCGAAGGCATGGGCATGCAGATCCTGGAGCGCACGCTCACGGGCTACGCCACGCATCCGAACTTCGCGGGCGTGCTGGTCGTCGGGCTCGGCTGCGAGGCCAACCAGATCAACGCCTGGCTCGCGACCGGCCACCTGGCCGAGGGCGAGAACTTCCGCACCTTCAACATCCAGGACACGGGCGGCACGCGCAAGACGGTCGAAAAAGGCGTGGCGCTCATCCACGAGATGCTGCCGCGCGCCAACGCGGTGAAGCGCGAGCCGTGCAGCGCGGCGCACATCACCATCGGGCTGCAGTGCGGCGGCTCCGATGGCTACTCGGGCATCAGCGCCAACCCGGCGCTGGGCGCGGCGGTCGACCTGCTGGTGGCGCACGGCGGCACCGCCATCCTCAGCGAAACGCCCGAGGTGTACGGCGCCGAGCACCTGCTCACGCGCCGTGCGGTGAAGCGCGAAGTCGGCCAGAAGCTGGTGGACCGCATCAAGTGGTGGGAGCACTACACCGCCATCAACGAAGGCGAGATGAACAACAACCCCTCGCCGGGCAACAAGGCGGGCGGGCTCACCACCATCCTCGAGAAGTCGCTGGGTGCGGTCGCCAAGGGCGGCACGAGCAACCTCGAGGCGGTGTACGAGTACGCGGAGCCCGTCGCCGCGCACGGCTTCGTCTACATGGACACGCCGGGCTACGACCCGGTGAGCGCCACGGGCCAGGTGGCCGGCGGCGCGAACCTGATCTGCTTCACGACCGGGCGCGGCTCGGCCTACGGCTGCGCGCCCTCTCCCTCGCTCAAGCTCGCGACCAACTCGGCGCTGTGGCAGCGGCAGGAAGAAGACATGGACATCAACTGCGGCGAGATCGTGGACGGCACGGCATCGATCCAGGAGATGGGCCAGCGCATCTTCGAGCTGGTGCTCGCGACCGCCTCGGGTGCGCAATCGAAAAGCGAGCAGCACGGCTACGGGCAGAACGAGTTCGTTCCCTGGCAGGTCGGCGCGGTGATGTGAATCCATCGACAAGGAACCCCATGGCCACCCTCCCCTTCGGCTTCCTCGACGGTACCGGCTTCGAACACCTGGACCCGCGCTTCAAGACCTGCATTCCCGGCCCCGAGCGCGTGCAACGCCTGTGGACCGGCGCGCGCTGGTGCGAAGGCCCCGCCTGGTTCGGCGCGCACCGCACGCTGGTGTGGTCGGACATTCCGAACAACCGCATGCTGCGCTACGACGAGGCCAACGGCACGGTCGGCATCTTCCGCGAGCCGTCGAACAACGCCAACGGCCACACGGTCGACCGCGCAGGCCGGCTCGTGAGCTGCGAGCACCTGACGCGGCGCGTGACGCGCACGGAGCACGACGGATCGATCACCGTGCTGGCTTCGCACTGGCAGGGCAAGCGGCTCAATTCACCGAACGACGTGGTCGTGCATTCGGACGGCGGCGTGTGGTTCACCGACCCGAGCTACGGCATCCTCTCCGACTACGAAGGCCTGAAGGCGGACAGCGAGATCGGCGCCTGCCACGTCTACCGCATCGACCCCGCGAGCGGCGATGTCGAGCGCATGGCCGACGATTTCGTGAAGCCCAACGGGCTGGCGTTCTCGCCCGACGAATCGCTGCTGTACATCGCCGACACCGGCGCGAGCCATGCGGCGGACGGGCCGCGGCACATCCGCCGTTTCAAGGTGGGCGCCGACGGCCGCAGCCTGAGCGGCGGCGAGGTGTTTGCCGAATGCACCAGCGGCCTGTTCGACGGCTTCCGCCTCGACACCGAAGGCCGCATCTGGACCAGCGCGCTCGACGGCGTGCACGCCTTGCATCCCGACGGCACGCTGCTCGGCAAGATCCTGCTGCCCGAGCGCGTGGCCAATGTCTGCTTTGGCGGACCGAAGCGCAACCGCCTTTTCATCTGTGCGACCACGTCGCTCTATGCCATCACGCTGAACGCGAAGGGAGTCTGATCCATGTCCAGAACACTGGAGGCCGATGGCCTGCAAGCCACCGTTGCCCGCATCCTCGAAGCCGCAGGCAGCATGCCAGCCGAAGCACAGCAGGTGGCCGCCAACCTCGTGCTGGCGAACCTCAGCGGCCACGACTCGCATGGCGTGGGCATGCTGCCGCGGTACGTCGACGCGGTGGCCGAGGGCGGGCTGAAGCCGAATTCCGCCGTGCGCGTCAACCTCGACATCGGCACGCTGATGGGGCTCGACGGCCAGCACGGCTACGGGCAGATCGTCGGCGTGCAGGCGATGGAACTCGGCATTGCGCGGGCGAAGCAGCACGGCAGTTGCGTCTTCACGCTCTCGCATGCGCACCACCTGGGGCGCATCGGACATTTCGCGGAGATGGCGACGGCGCAGGGGCTGGTGTCGATGCACTTCGTCAACGTGCTCTCGCGTCCGGTGGTCGCACCCTGGGGCGGCGGCGACGGGCGCTTCGGCACCAACCCGTGCTGCATCGGCATTCCGCTCGCGGGGGCGGAGCCCTTCGTGCTCGACTACGCGACCAGCCGCGTCGCGCAGGGAAAGATGCGCGTGGCGCACAACAAGGGCGAGCAAGTGCCGGACGGCTACCTGATCGACGAAAACGGCGCACCGACCAACGACCCGGGCGTAGTCGTCGTACCGCAGGGCAACGGCCTGTTCGGCGCGCTCATGACCTTCGGCGAACACAAGGGCTACGGCATGGCCGTGGCGTGCGAGCTGCTGGGCGGCGCACTCACGGGCGGTGGCACATGGCACCGGCCGGCCGACACGACCCGCACGGTACTCAACGGCATGCTGACGGTGCTGATCGACCCGGCGCGCCTGGGCACGCAGACATCGTTCGACCAGGAGGCGCGGGAGTTCGTCGAATGGCTGCGGCAGAGCCCGCCGGGACAGGGCTTCGACGAAGTGCAGATTGCCGGCGAACCGGAGCGCAAGGCGCGCGCGGCGCGGCGGCGAGACGGGATCTGGGTCGACGACGCGACGTGGGGGGAGATCGTCGCGGCGGGCGCCAAGATGGGCGTGGCCGTCGCGTAGGGGCATGACGCCGGCTACCGGCGCACGCTTTGCGACTTCTGGCTCAGCACGAGCGCGATGCCTCCCAGGATCGCCACGGAGGCAGCCGCCAGCCTCGGCGTGATCGCCTCCGACAGGAACAGCACGCCGCCAAATGCAGCCAGCAGCGGCACCGACAGCTGCACGGTGGCTGCCCGCATGGCCGGAAGGCGGCCCAGCACCGCATACCAGACGACATAACCGAGGCCCGACGTCAGCGCGCCGGAAGCCACGGCCAGGGCGACGCCGCTCGCGTCCGCATGAGCGCTGGCCACGAAGGCCAGGCTCAGCGCGAGCGCGAGCGGCACCGCCCGCGTGAAGTTGCGCGCAGTGGCGGCCAGCGGGTCGGCCACGCCGCGGCCGCGCAATGAATACACGCCCCACGCCACGCCCGCCACCGCCATCAGCACGGCACCAAAGAGCGGCGGCGCGGCAATCCCCGGGGACACCAGGTACACGAGTCCGACCACCGCCAGGGCGAAACCGAACCATGCAACAGGCCCGAAGCGCTCGCCCGAGCCCAGACCCGCACCAAGCATCGTGAGCTGAACCGCACCGAACAGGATCAGCGCACCCGTTCCCGCGGACAGGCTGAGGTAGGCGAAAGAGAAGAACGCGACATAGGTGAACAGCATGGCAGCGGCAAGCCAGTCGGCCCGCCCGGCCGAAGACGGCCGCGCCCTGAACCGCACGACGAGCGCGAGCGTGATCGCCCCGGAAACCAGCCTGATGCTGCCGAAGCTGGCCGGGTCGATGCCCCGTTGCTGCAACGCGAGCCTGCACAACAGCGAATTGGCCGCGAACGCGACCATGGCCACAGCGGTAAGGGCAATGGTCTGCAGGGGGGACGGGCCACGGCGCCCTTCGGACATGGCTTCAGACATGCATCGCCACCATGAAGACGGCCCATCCCAGCAACGCGAACCCGAGCGGCGCGCTCAGGCGATGGCCCCAGGGAACGTTCTTTTCCAGCGCCATGACGGCCGCAAGCAGAAGCATCCAGCCGAGACTGCCGGTGCCGAGCGCGAACATCAACAACATCAGCGCCCAGCAGCAGCCGACGCAGAACAGGCCGTGGTGCATGCCCAGCGCGAACGCCTGCCTGGCCTGCGCCTGCCCCCGCCAGTGCTCGACGACGAAGCTCAGCGGCGTGCGGCACTTCTCCAGGCACCGGTGCTTGAGACGGCTGAACTGGAAGGCTCCAGCCAGCGCGATGGTCGCGGCGCCGATCACCCAGCCATGCCAGGCCAGGGTCGGCGCGTTGGCGAGCAGAGCCAGCACCGCACTGTGGAGTGCGTGCGCCAGCAGCCCGAAGGCGCCCCACACCGCCATGTAGCCCAGCCCCAGCAGCACGAGAAGGCGCCCATGGTCCGGGCGCCCCTCGGTCAACCGGTCGAAGGCGTTGAACAACGGCAGCGTGGTCGGCAGCATCATGGCCGCCGTCATGAGAATCCACGAAGCGGCGTAGAGCACCATGGGCACGACCACGTCGCCGGCGGGAACGACCTGGCACAGGAACGCGGCTGGCCCCGATGCGGTCCAGTCGCCGTGTTCGAGATAGCGTCCATAAGGACTGCGCGCCCAGGCCCACAACGCCGTCCACGCGAGCGTGATCAACGCGGCAAGAACCGGCAGGAACACGCGACGGTGGCGGGAGACGTTGCGCGGCGGTGAGCCGACCGTCGGGTTCATTGGGCAACCTTCGTGCTTCGCACTGCGGTGCGAGCTTGCTTGGGGCGGCCCGGCGCGGCGCTCATTGGACAACCTTCGTGCTTCGCACTGCGGTGCGAGCTTGCTTGGGGCGGCCCGGCGCGGCGCTCATGCGTCGAAGACGAAGATGCTCTGCAGGGCGTTGTGGTTCTTGATGTCGAGGTCGATGCCCAGCGCGGCATTCTTCGAGCGATAGGTCGGGGCCTTGCCGACGAACACCGGCGCGCCCGGAACCGTCGAGAACACGGTGTCGGAAAGCGTGGTCTGGCCGCCGGTTGCGCCGCGGTAGGGCTCGAGTTCCGCGTAGTAGTCCTTGCCGATCTCCAGTTCGCCCTTGCCTTCGTTCACGGTGAAGCGAATCGGCGCCCGCTCGACCGACACCACCTGGCCGATGAGCTTGGCCAGGTCGGCGACCGGTCCGCCGGCCTGCCCGGTGTAGACCTTGAGCAGCGCCTCTTCCTGCTCCTTGGAGGCGCTTTCGTCGACGAAGATCGCCGCCGTCCAGTTACCTTCCAGGATGTTTCCGGGCACATGCGCCACGGCCGCGATGGTGTTGCCGCCGACGTCGATGCCGTCGATCGTTCCCTTGTCGATGCGCCATGCGACGATCGTGTCGCAGGTGCCGTTGTCAGGATCCTCGCCGATCCAGCAGGGACAAAGGACGTTGCAGTTGCATACCTCGAGCAGGCGACCTTCCAGGTGATAGCTCATACGAACCTCCGTTCAAGAAGCCACACGAACACGGACTTGTCGCCGCGACGTGGCGGCAAGGGGGGGCACTGATCCTACGCTTCGCAACAAAGCAAGTCGAGCGCGATGCCCGGCGCCGCGCCGTCACCTGGGTACCCTGGCACAAAACTGTCGGGCTCGCAGTTCGATGAGCCATCGCCCCGACAGGGACGAATCAAACGATCAATGCGATCGTGGCTTCGAGGTGCTCGGACGGCGCGCGGCGGAAGCCCGAGCGCGCAAAGCGCTGCAGCTGCCCGACCACGAAGGCCGTGAGTGCCGCGGCGCGCACCTGCGCATCGACGCTGGGCGTGGCTGAACCATCGGCCGCGGCGGCGCCGCGCAGCACCTGGCGCAGCGTGGCTTCGATCTTGTCGAAGAACTGGTTCATGCGCTGCTGCAGGCGCTCGTTCTCGTAGACCAGCGCGTCGCCCACCATGACGCGCGTCATGCCGGGGTTGCGCTCGGCGAACTGAACGAGCAGCGTGAGGATTTTTGCGGCCTGCTGGGCTCCCGTGGCGCCCTCGCGCTCGAGGATCTGGTTGACCAGCGTGAAGACGCTCTGCTCGATGAAATCGATCAGGCCCTCGAACATCTGGGCCTTGCTGGCGAAGTGGCGGTAAAGCGCCGCCTCGCTCACTTCGAGCCGCGCGGCCAGCGCAGCGGTGGTGACCCGCTCGGCGCCGGGCTGCTCGAGCATGGCGGCGAGCGCCTGCAGGATCTGCACGCGCCGCTCACCCGGCTTGGGGCGCTTGCGCGTCGGGGGGGTGAGCGCGTCCGCGGAGGTCTCTACGCCGGAAGCACTGGTCGTCTCTTCGTTCTGCATGGGAGCGCGTGCAAAGATGTAATCAATTGATTCTCGCACAGGGCAGTGAGCACGCGCCTTCTCCGTCTGAGCGCGCCGGCAGCCCCGCGAAAGCTCGTTCAAAATCTACTTTCCCTGGCAATCGATAGAACTTCATGAGCCAACGTATCCTGGTCACCGGCGGCGCCGGCTTCATCGGCAGCCACACCTGCGTGGCGCTGGCTGCAGCCGGCTATGTGCCCGTGATTCTCGACAACCTCTGCAACAGCGACGTGCGCGTCCTGGAGCGGCTGCACCAGATCACCGGCAGCACGCTCCAGTTCATACAAGGCGACGTGCGCGACGCCGCGCTGCTTGCCCGTGTGTTCGCCGAAACGCCGTTCGCGGCCGCGATCCATTTCGCAGGCCTCAAGGCAGTGGGCGACTCGGTGTCCGACCCGCTGGCGTACTACGACACCAACGTGGGCGGTAGTCTGATGCTTGCTTCTGCGATGCGGGATGCCGGCGTGAACACACTGATCTTTTCCTCGTCGGCCACGGTCTACGGTGAACCGGAGCACTCGCCGATCCCGGAAGACGCCGCCCTGCGGCCGGCAAGCCCCTATGGTCGCTCCAAGCTCATGGTGGAACAAGCGCTCGTCGACCTTTATCGCTCGCAGCCCGGCTGGCGCATCGCGCTGCTTCGCTACTTCAATCCGGTCGGCGCGCATGAAAGCGGATTGATTGGCGAACACCCTCACGGCAAGCCGAACAATCTGATGCCCTTCGTCTGCCAGGTCGCCGTGGGGCAACGCGACAAATTGCAGATACACGGCGGCGACTATCCGACACCGGACGGCACCGGAGTGCGTGACTATGTCCATGTGATGGACTTGGCGGAGGGCCACGTCGCGGCCTTGAAGCACGCGGAGATCCAATCGAGCCTCGTTACCCTCAACCTGGGAACCGGGCAGGGAGCCTCGGTGCTGGAAGTAGTGCGGGCCTTCGAACGCGCAAGTGGACGCCCCCTGCCCTTCGAGATCGGTCCGCGCCGTCCGGGCGACGTCCCTGCCTACTGGGGCGATCCATCACTTGCCCAGGCGACGCTGGGCTGGCGCGCCCGCCGCAGTCTCGATCAGATGTGCGCCGACAGCTGGCGCTGGCAGCAGCGCAACCCGGAAGGGTACCGTTAGCACGTCTCGCAATTGACTTTCAGCGCGCCCGAATCATCGTCCCATAAGCCTGGTCGGTCAGGATCTCCAGCAGCATCGCGTGCGGCACCCGGCCGTCGATGATGTGCACCGCGTTCACGCCGCTCTTGGCCGCGTCGAGCGCGCCTTCGATCTTGGGCAGCATGCCGCCCGAGATCGTGCCGTCGGCGAACAAGTCGTCGATTTCTCGCGCGCTCAGGTTGGTGAGCAGCTTGCCGTTCTTGTCGAGCACGCCGGGCGTGTTGGTCAGCAGCATGAGCTTCTCGGCCTTGAGCACGGTGGCGAGCTTGCCGGCGACGACGTCGGCGTTGATGTTGTAGCTCTCGTTCTCCTCGCCGAAGCCGATCGGGCTGACCACGGGGATAAACGCGTCGTCCTGGAGGGCCTTGACCACGCTGGGGTCGATGGAGACGATGTCGCCGACCTGCCCCACGTCATGGTGCAGGTTCGGATCGGTGCGATCGGCCAGCTTGAGCTTCTGCGCGCGGATCAGGCCGCCGTCGCGCCCGGTGAGGCCCACGGCCTTGCCGCCGGCCTGGTTGATCAGGCCCACGATGTCCTGCTGCACCTCGCCGGCCAGCACCCATTCGACGACCTCCATGGTCTCGGCGTCGGTGACGCGCATGCCCTGGATGAAGCTGCCC
The DNA here is from genome assembly GCF_001425205.1 of Variovorax sp. Root411. GTDB lineage: Bacteria > Pseudomonadota > Gammaproteobacteria > Burkholderiales > Burkholderiaceae_C > Variovorax. The sequence continues at coordinate 127,228 of NZ_LMDW01000003.1, read as the reverse complement.
TTCTTGCCGAGCTTGTTGAGCGCCGCCTCGATCTGCGGGCCACCGCCGTGCACCACCACCGGGTTCATGCCGACCAACTTGAGCAGCACCACGTCTTCCGCGAAGTCGGCCTGCAGCGCCGGATCGGTCATGGCGTTGCCGCCGTACTTGATGACGATGGTCTTGCCGTGGAACTTGCGGATGTACGGCAGCGCCTGGGCCAGGATCTCGGCCTTGTCGCGGGGGGGGATGTTGAGGACGGGGTCGGTCATGGGCGGTCAGGCTCCAAAGCAACAGTGGACGATCAGGTGAGGCTCAAATTCTCGCGCAATCGCGGTGACAGCCGACTGACTGCGCGGGAACACCGTGGAACCGGCTTTGCCGGGCTACCGGTGTTGCCCCCTGCAAGGGGGTTGGCGCAGCGACACGAAGTGCGCGAAGCCTGGGGGTGTGCCGGTTCACGGACGCAGCCAGCGCGGCACCTTGAAACGCACGATCATCAGGTACGCGCCCACATAGGTCGTGACGAACAGCAGGCAGAAGAACATCAGCACGATGGTGTTGTTCCAGAACAGCACGGCCGGCACCACCGACAGCGCGGCAAACATCCAGAGGTACGGCGAAGTGCGGTTGTTGCGTGCGAGCAGCTGCCGGGCCTCGTCGTCCGCGAACGCCACGCGCACGATGCGGCGGAAGATCAGCTGGTGGAAATGCAGCGCATCGGCCGTGCCCGGCGACTGGCCGCGCGCCAGCTTGCGGTAGATGGAGAACAGCGTCTCCCACACCGGGTAGATCAGCAGCAGCATCGGGAACCAAGGCGACACCACGCGGTGGCGCTGCACCAGCGTCACGCAGGCCACGGCGATCACCATGCCCCAGACGTAGGCGCCGCCGTCGCCGGCGAAGATCTTGCCGCGCGGGTAGTTCCAGACCAGGAAGCCGAAGGTGGCGCCGACCAGGCAGATCACCATGGCCGCCAGCTGCCGGTCGCCGACCTGAAGCGCCACGTGGGAAATCGCCAGGCACACCAGCACGGCGACAGTGCCCGCGAGCCCGTTGTAGCCGTCGATGATGTTGAAGGCATGCGGCAGGCCGCCGATGGCCAGGGCCGCGAACAGCACGGTGGCGAAGGGAATCATCGCCAGCCAGCCGTCGACCGTTTCGGAGCCGGTGCGTGCCACGCCCAGCCCCAGCAGCCAGCACACGAGCAGCGCCGAGCCGATGGTGAGCCCCAGCCGATAGCGCACCTTGACGTTCTGGGTGACGTCTTCGACGATGCCGCCCAGCACCGCCGGCGCGATGCACAGCAACGTGAGCATCGAGGTCTTGACGGGCCACGACACGTTGAACGGGTCGGTGCCGGTGATGCCGGCCGCCAGCCATGCCACGCCCATGCCCAGCAGGATGCCCGCACCGCCCAGGCGCGGCACATGGCCTTTGTGGAAGCGCTGAGGCATGTCGGCGCCATAGAGGCGGGCGTGCCTGCGCGCGCGGCGCATGAACAGCTGGACCGCGAAAGCGGCGACGAAGAAACTGATGACGATCAGAGCAATCATGTGTGGGGGTTGGGGAACCCTAGAATTCCCGAGCGAAATTAGACCATGCCCACGCCTCCCTCCCCCCGCCCCCCGATCACCATTTCAATCGTGAGCCATGGCCAGCTCTCGCTGGTGCTGCCGCTGCTCGAGCAGTTGGACCGGCACAGCCGAGCCGTCATTGCCAAGGTCGTGCTCACATTGAACATTCCCGAGCCCGACGTGCTCGCTGGCCGCGACTGGGGCTTCGAGGTGGAGCGGATCGGGAACGCGAGTCCCAAGGGCTTCGGCGCCAATCACAACCAGGCCTTCGAGCGCTGTGGCACACCGTGGTTCCTGGTGCTGAACCCGGACATCCGCTTCGACAGCGACGTACTGACGCCGCTGCTGGCGCAAGCCGCGGCCGACGCCGGATTGCTGACGCCGCGCATCCTGGAGCCGGGAAAGAACACGCCGGAGCCGCACCGGGCCTTGCTCACCCCCTTCGAGATCGTCGGGCGCAAGAAGCCCGGCTACGTACGGCCCAGCGTGCCGGCGTGGATTCCCGGGCTTTTCATGCTGTTTCGCAGCGAGGCGTACCGGCAGCTCGGTGGCTTCGACGAGCGCTTCTTCATGTACGGAGAAGATTTCGACATCTGCGCACGCACCCGGCTGGCCGGCTGGAAGCTGCAGGTGGGTGAAGACCTGGTGGCGCGACACGACGCACAACGCGAAAGCCACCGGAGCAAGAAGTACCTGTACTGGCACCTGACCAGCCTGCTGAAGGTGTGGCTGTCGGGGGCGTTCTGGCGGTACTGGCGGCTTCGCAGTTGAGTCAGCCGCGTTCGAGCAAGTCCTGCACGATGGCGTGCCCACCGCGGCCAAAGCGCGCATAGCGGCCGCGCGCCGCCTCGATCAGGATCGGCAAAAGGCGCAGCGGACGCGCTGGCGGAAGCTTGGCCCGGAACCGCTGGTGCGCAACCTTGTCACGCTGTGCCTCCAGGTAACGGGCCGGCACCCCGGTGCCGAGCTGCTGCAGGCGCTGCAGCAGCGCCTCGGCCCGGCGCAGACGCGCCACGTGCTTGTCGCCACGCTCGGCAAATGCCTTGGCGATCTTCTCGGACAAGGTGAGTCGCCGCGCGCCGATCTGGTTGCTGGCGTGCTGGCGGTAGTCGATGGTCGGCTCGGGCAACACGTCCATGCGGCCGATGGCCGCGGCCACGGCAGCCAGCCACTCGTCGTGCACCCATTCGGGCGCGAACGGCAGCGCGACCTCGAGCAAGGTCTTGCGGAACATCGTGGTGGCGCCGGTCACGAGATTGCGCCGCAGCAGGACACCGAAGGCCTCGCCATGCGCGATGGCCTCCAGTTCTACGGGCTGCACTTCCAGCGCGTGGAAGAGCGTGGAGCCCAGGGGTTTCAGCTCAGCATCGACGAGACGCGCGTCGGTGTGCAGCAGCAGCAGGTCGGGACGGGACTCGAATTGCGCCACCATGCGCGCGAGGCGGCCGGTGTGCCAGACATCGTCCTGGTCGCACAGGGCGATGAGGTCATGGCTGCAGGCGCGCACGGCCTGCTCGAAATTGCGCGTGACACCCAGCGGCGGCACGTTGCTGAATACGCGCAATTCGATCCGATCGGCCACGCCGCACTGCGCAAGGGTGTCGCGTACGACGGCCAGGGTGTCGTCGGTCGAGCCGTCGTCGGACAGCACGATCTCCCGCGGCAACGGCGTCTGCGTGCAGATGCTGCGGATCTGCTCGGGGAGATAGCGCGCGCCATTGCGGGTGCACAGCGCGACGGAAACGTCGAGTGCCATCAGACCGGGGGCAGGCGGGGCGGCCAGGCGTAGCTGAAATCTTCGCGGGCCAGCATGAGGTTGGGGCTGTAGGCGGGGTCGTTCTGGATGAGATCGCCCCAGCGCTGGAGCATGTAGGCGGACTCTTCCTGGAACTGGGCCTCCCTCTTCGGGGACATGTTCTTCGAACGGGTCGCGGACTCGTAATGGAAGAGTTCCGCATACGGCGTCCAGACATTGCGCAGGCCCGCTTCGCGCAGGCGCAGGCAGAAGTCGATGTCGTTGAAGGACTCCTTCAGATGCACTTCATCGAGGCCGCCCACGGCGAGGTAGTGCCGTTTCTGAATCACGAGGCAGGCCGCCGTGACAGCGGAGAACGATTGAATCAGTGCGGCGCGGCCGCCATAACCTTCACGCCCGACCGGCATGCCTCGATGCGCATGCGCGGCAATGCCGCCGATGCCGAGGATCACGCCTGCGTGCTGCAGTGTCCTGTTCGGATACCAGAGCCGGGCCCCCACCGCCCCCACACCCGGCTGAACGGCCAGGCAAACCATCTCGCTCAGCCAGTCGGGCGTGATGACCTCGATGTCGTTGTTCACCAGCGCGAGGATCTCGCCGTTCGCTGCGGGGATCGCACCGTTGTTGAGCGCCGAATAGTTGAAGTCGCGGTCGTCGCGCAGCACGCGGACATTCGGTTTTTCCGAAGCAATGCGCTTGAACCAGGCCAGCGTGTCCGGATCGTCGGAGCCGTTGTCGACGATGATGATTTCGTAGTTCGAATAGCTGGTCTTCGCGAGGATCGACTCCACGCACTGGCGCGTCAGTTTCAGGGCGTTGCGCGTGGGGATGATCACCGAAACCAAGGGTAAGACATCGGGCAAGGCGTAATGCACCCGATAGCCGAAGTCGAGGTGTTCGGCAGTGGCGCGCACACCGGTGCGCACGAAGTGCTCGTTCAGCGCGCGCTCGCCCGCGATAGCCGCATAGGGCTTGGCGCTCATCGAACGGGCCGTGCTCTCGCTGTGCACGCGCCAGTGGTACAGCACCCGCGGAATGTGGCGGATCTGCCCGGGCTCGACGCGTTCCATGCAGCGCAGCACGAGGTCCCAATCCTGTGAGCCTTCCATGCCGACGCGGAAACCGCCGACCGAACGCATGAGCTCGGTCGAAAGCACGCCGAGGTGGCTGAACATGTTCTGGGACCGGAACAGGTCCACGTTCCAGTCGCACTTGAAGTAGGGGCCGAACCGGTGGCCGCCCTCGTCGACCTTGTCCTCGTCGGAATAGATCAGCTTCACGCCGGGATGGGCCGCGATGCAATCAGCCACCCAGAAAAGCGCGTCGGCAGGCAGCAGGTCGTCGTGGTCCATCAGCGCGACCCAGGGGCCCGAGACCAGTTCCAGCGCACTGTTGGATGCGGCCGAAATGTGGCCGTTCTCGGGGCGGAAGAAGACCTTGATTCGAGGATCGCTCTCGCTGTACGTCTTGAGGATCTGGCGCACCTCCGCCGAGGGAGAGGCGTCGTCGGCGATGCAGAGTTCCCAGTTCGGGTAGATCTGCGCCCGCACCGATTCGATGGCCTCGCGCAGCCAGCCGGGGTTCGGGTTGTAGGTGGGCATGACGACCGAGATCAGGGGCCGGTCTTTCATGGCGGCCACACGCTGGGCGATGCGGTCGCGCAACTCGGGCGTCAGCGTGTCATAGCGGCGCACCCAGGTCGAATAGTTGTTGTAGCCGCCGATACGGCGCCCCATCTCCCAGCGAATGCCCGGCCACCCCGACTTCTTGAACATGCGCCATGCCCGCTGAATGCGTCCCATCAGTCCAGGACCTCGGCCAAATGCAGCCAAGGCGAGCAAAAAACGATAGACAGCATGCATAGATTGCGGACCCGAGGACGGGTCGAACGAAACTTGGGGGTGGGAGCAGGAACGGGCGGCGGCGTTGCCGGAAGCCGACGCCGCGGGGCGATTATCTGCGCAACCGCCTCTGGCGAGCCTGGGGCGGCTCTTCGCTCCGGGTGCCGCGCCGGCCCGGGAAGGGGCTGCCCGTAAAATTGCCCGAGTCAACAAGCAAAAGGAAAACAATGAGGCTGCTTTCAGTGGTGCTCTCGGGAGGCGCTGGTTCCAGACTCTGGCCTGCGTCGCGCCAAGCCTTTCCCAAGCCGTTCATGAAGATCGGCGACTCCACGCTGCTTCAGCAGGCTATCGAGCGTGGTCAAGCCTGCGGCACCGGCGAATTGCTCATCGTGACCAATAAGGATCACTTGTTTCTCACGAAGGATGTACTGGCTCAGATGAGCGATCCGCCAGCAACGACATACCTCCTGGAACCGAAGGGCCGCAATACCGGGCCGGCCATTGCTCTTGCCGCATTGCAATGCGCGAGCCAGTTTGGCAGCGACACGGTGATGCTCGTACTCTCGGCGGACCATCTGGTGCCGGATGTACCCGCCTTCGTGGCAAGCGCGAGCGAGGCGTTTCGTCTCGCGCAAGAAGGCAACCTTGTGGTTTTCGGCGTGAGCCCCACCAGTCCCGACACAGGATTCGGCTATATCGAAGTGGAACACGTGTCTCGCGCGAGCCAGAGCGTCAGGCGCTTCGTAGAAAAGCCGGACCTCGAAACCGCGCAGCAATATTTGGCGACCGGCCGCTACTACTGGAACAGCGGCATGTTCAGCTTCACGGCTGACGCCATCATTGGAGCATTTGAGCGGCACGCGCCCGACGTCATCAGGGCTGCACGGCATGCACTGACCACCGCCAAGGCGTCGGGCAGCGCCATCAACTTCGATCTCCATGCATTCGGGCTGCAGCCGGACATCAGCGTAGACTACGCGGTCATGGAGCACGCCTCCAATGTGCACGTAGTACCAGCCAAATTCGGCTGGAGCGATGTAGGCTCGTGGCCTGCGGTCGCCAACGCCCAGACCCCGGATGCCAGCGGCAATACGTTGCCAGATGATGTAGTGGCGCTGGATACCACTGGCACACACGTCCAGGTCGATAGCCATGGCTCGAAGGTTGTCGCCACCATCGGCGTGCACGACCTCGTGATCGTCGATACCCCGGACGCCCTGCTGGTGCTGCACAAGAACAGCGCACAGAAAGTGAAACAGGTCGTCGACGTGCTGAAGGCCCGCAAGCATGAAGTGGCAAATCTGCCGTCCGTGGTTCATCGCCCTTGGGGAACCTACGCCTCCTTGAAAGAGGAGGACGGCTATAAAGTAAAACGAATCACCGTCAAGCCCGGCGAAGCCCTTTCATTGCAATACCACCACCAGCGTGCCGAGCACTGGGTGGTGGTAAAGGGACGTGGCATCGTGCAGATCGGCGACGTGGAACATGAAACCTTTCCTGGACAATACCGCTACATCCCAATGAAAGAGAAACACCGCTTGACCAATATCGGCAATGAAGAACTAGTCCTCATCGAAGTGCAGTGTGGCGCCTATCTGGGCGAGGACGACATCGTCCGCCTAGCAGACACCTACGGTCGCGCATGAGCCAAGTTCACTCCAACCTGCAAAGAAGCGCTTGGTCCGACTGGTGGGAAGGCACCCGACGCACCGACATCTGGTGGACCCTCGCCTGGTTCGATATCGTGCTGCGCTATCGGCGCTCCATGCTCGGCCCCCTGTGGTTGACCCTCAGCATGGGCGCCATGATCGGTGGCATGGGCCCGCTGTACAGTTCGCTGTTCGGCACCGAACTGTCGAAGTTTTTCCCCCATCTTGCGCTCGGCATCATCTTCTGGGGATTTTTCTCGAGCATGGTTGCGGACGCGTGTAATGCATTTGTCTCCTCGGCCAATTACCTCAAGCAGGGGTATTTCCCGATCAGTCTCTTCGTGTGGCGAAGCATTGCGCGCAATCTGATTCAGTTTGCGCACCAAATTGTGCTCTACGTCCCCGTCGCGATCTGGGCCGGCATTTCAGTAGGCTGGCATGCGTTGCTGGTATTTCCAGCCTTCGCCATCGCGATCATCAACGCTCATGCCCTAGGCCTACTCCTGGGCCTGATTTGCACCCGCTACCGCGATGTAACCCAGATCGTGACCAGCTTGATGCAGATGCTGATGTTCCTGACGCCCGTGCTATGGCTGCCCGAAAATCTTCCCAGCCGTGCCAAGTACATTTTGTGGAACCCCTTTGCTCAAATGCTGGACCTGTTGCGAACACCCCTGATGGGTGGCATTGCAAACCCATACAGTTGGTTCGGCATTCTTGGATGGACGGCGCTAAGCCTCATCGGGTCGTGCCTGCTATTCAAAAAATACCGTCGACGCGTCGTCTACTGGCTCTAAACCATGGCTTTCATTTCTCTCAAGAACGTCGCCGTCAACTTTCCAATCTACGGCGCGGGTGCCTCGTCGCTTAAAAAAACACTGGCAGCATCAGTCACTGGCGGGCGGTTCGGCAAGGAAACCGGCGTGACCGTAGTACAGGCGCTGAGCGGCATCCATCTCGAACTCAAGAGCGGGGACCGGCTCGGACTCGTGGGCCACAACGGGGCCGGTAAATCGACACTGCTGCGTACGCTCGCCAGCGTCTACGAACCCTCGTCCGGGGAGTTTCGCCGCGAAGGCACGATCGCGAGCTTGATCGACCCTTCCTTAGGCATCGAAATGGATGCCACCGGTATCGAAAACATCATGCTACGAGGCCTCGTGATGGGCATGAGCAAGAAGGAGCTCGATCGGCTTACGCCCGAAATCTGCGAATTCAGTGGACTGGGCGAGTACGTCAATATGCCTGTACGCACCTACTCCACTGGCATGATGATGCGTCTCGCGTTTTCGATCTCGACGAGTGTTCAGGCCGACATCCTGCTCATGGACGAATGGCTGTCGGTAGGTGATGCCGACTTCACCGAAAAAGCCGAAAAACGCATGCGGGATGTGGTGGCCAAGTCAGGCATTCTGGTACTTGCTTCGCACTCGCCGGACTTGATCGCCAAGGAGTGCAATCGCGTGATTCACATGGAGCACGGCCGGATCGTCCAAATGTCCTGAGAACAATCAGGAACAGATTTGCAGCCGCAGCGGACCAACGATTGACCTCCGCTGGAACACAGTGGCATAGCCAGAAAGAAAAAGTAAAACCATGAATAAAAAACGCGCGTTGGTCACGGGTATTACGGGGCAAGATGGCGCCTACCTGAGCGAGTTGCTGCTGAGCAAAGGGTACGTAGTCTACGGCACCTACCGCCGGACCAGCTCGGTCAATTTCTGGCGCATCGAAGAACTCGGAATCCAGGACCACCCTGATCTGCATCTTGTCGAATACGACCTTACAGACCTTGGCAGCACTATCACGCTGCTCAAGGAGGCCGAGCCCGAAGAAATCTATAACCTCGCGGCGCAAAGCTTCGTGGGCGTCAGTTTCAATCAGCCGGAGACGACGTCGCAGATCACCGGAATAGGCACATTACATCTGCTAGAGGCTATCCGCCTCATCAATCCAAAGATCCGCTTTTATCAGGCATCCACCTCCGAAATGTTCGGCAAGGTACAGGCCATCCCTCAAGTCGAAGACACGCCGTTCTATCCTCGCAGCCCGTACGGCGTTGCTAAGCTCTTCGCACACTGGATGACGATCAACTACCGCGAGAGCTACGACATCTTCGGCTGCAGCGGCATTTTATTCAATCACGAGAGCCCGCTGCGCGGCCGGGAATTCGTGACGCGCAAGATCACCGATGGCGTAGCCAAAATCAAGCTCGGGAAACTTGATGTCCTGGAATTGGGGAACCTGGACGCCAAGCGCGACTGGGGCTTTGCCAAAGAGTATGTCGAAGGCATGTGGCGCATGCTGCAGGCCAATAAACCCGACACCTATATCCTAGCGACCAATCGCACGGAAACTGTGCGCGATTTTGTCCGATTGGCGTTCAAGAGCGCTGGTATCGAGGTCGAGTTCAGGGGAACGGCAGAATCGGAGTTCGCGGTTGACACCGCCAATGGAAAAACGGTGATGCGAGTCAACTCTAAGTTCTATCGCCCTGCCGAAGTCGAACTTCTGATCGGAGATCCTGCGAAAGCCAAGTCAGAACTGGGCTGGGCGCCCACAACGACGTTGGAACAACTCTGTCAAATGATGCTAGACGCAGACATCCGCCGCAACACGCAAGGTTTCTCGTTTTGAAAATATTGCTTACAGGTGCCGACGGATTCACTGGTCGCGCGCTTGTCGCACGCGCAATTTCTCAAGGCCACGAGGTCATCGCGCTCCAAGCGGATCTAACCGACACCCATGCGCTGCAGCAGGAAGTCATGGCAACGGTTCCTGACGCGGTCATTCATCTGGCCGCCATCAGCTTCGTCGGCCACGCGCGGGATGATGCGTTCTACACCGTCAACGTGGTAGGCACGACCAATCTGTTGAATGCGTTGGTCCGTTTGCCGACGCACCCCACGCGCGTCTTGCTCGCGAGCAGCGCCAACATCTACGGCAATACCGCACACTCCCCCATCGACGAGACTTGGGCGCCTGCGCCCGTTAATCACTATGGCATGAGCAAGCTGGCCATGGAGTACATGGCTCGTACTTATTCCGATCGACTGAACCTTGTTATCACGCGTCCTTTCAACTACACCGGCCCGGGACAAGACAGCCATTTCGTGATACCCAAGCTCATCATGCATTTTGCAGAGTGCTCACCGGGCATCGAACTGGGGAACCTGAACGTGGAGCGTGAGTTCAACGACGTCCAGATGGTCTGCGATGCGTATCTGCTTCTGCTCGCACACGGCGAGCCGGGCGAGACATACAACATCTGCTCCGGGCACCCGTATTCGCTGCAGTTCGTCATTGATACTTTGGTCCGGATGACCTCGCACGCGCCGGAGATCCAGATCAATCCTGCCTTCGTGCGGACAAACGAGGTACACCGGTTGTGCGGGAACCCAGCCAAACTTCAGATGCTCCTAGCCAAGCACGGGCTTCAAATGGAGATGCCCACGTTGGAGGATACGCTGGCTCGCATGCTGACTGCTGCGCGAGACCGAGTGCGCGCATCGCATTAAACGTCAAGACTCCCCCTTCGCATCCGACCATTCATATGGCCTCTCGTCAGGGGGCGTGAATCCGTCGCTGCGGCGAGCGATCGGACTGCAAAGTCGGCCGCGGCCTGCATGGTTCATGCCCCGGACGGAATCCGACCGACTCTCGTGCCACCGTCAGGCAGACCTCGTTGATCTGTGTGCACCGGCTCAGCATTTGGGCAACGGCGCTGACGGTTTTGATGCTGGGTAGCGCACGCAAGGGCCGCGGCGGCTCCGTCGAAGTGCCGGTCCTGAATGGCCTACTGCAGTGCCGCCGTGCACACTCCTCCACTACCGCGTGCCCTGCAGCGAGCGGGCGAGCACATTTAGACGATCGACACGATTGCGCGGGCAGGCCGAGTTGTTGCGCGCTGGCCAAGCCAAGACCCCTGGAGCACTGTCCGGCGTTCCGACCATCCATCGGACCAAATTGCGTTAGCGGTTAGCAGACTACCCGCTGTCGCCATGCGCTCGTGTATCAGGTTGAGAATTGACACCGAGAACTTTTGAATTAATCGAACTACGCAGCGCACCAATCTGTGACATTATGATCACAAGGTTGACAAATTTGAGTCGAAATTTCGCGTAATCTAACGGCCAAGACCGAAGTTCAAGGGAGTTAGTCATGATACATGCCATCACAGAACCGGCTGGGCTAAGCGATGCATTGGAGCTGAAGTTGCAAAGGGCAGAGGCCTTGGTCGCTGAACTTGAAGCCAATATTCAAGGTATTACGGCGTATCTCAAAAGCGGACAATTGCAAGCAGCCGCCAATCGCTTAGATAGAATAATCGGTAGCAGCGAAGCTCACGAATTGTCAAGCAGATAAAATCTCCGGCCACTGCGATCTCAGCAGCAAGCACCTTCCGGACATTTCTCAAAGCATTTGAAAATTACTCGCCGCGGCGGGGGTTTTTTCGTCGAGCAAGTACTGCAGCTCGCCAAAACACGTCGCCCGAGAGATCTGTCTCGGCCATCGTGCAATTGCCTCACTCACCACATCCGACCTTCGGGTCGTAATGAACGGTTTTGCTTTTTTCAGCTGATCGAGTTTTGAGACTGTCTTCCTTCGTGAGAGCGGGAGTGGTCTTTTTTTCCCAGCGTGGTATTTGTAGCTCATCGCCTTGAATATGACGACCTCTTGGCGCTTCTCGCATCATCATCGATCAAAGCCTTGATTGCTCAAGGCCAATTAAATGTCGAATTCTTACACTCCCCTCCTTGAGATTCCAATGATGGATTTAACCGATACGCCAAAGAGCAACCATCCGTCGATCATCAACCACTCAGCACTTATTGATCCTTCTCGACTCGAGTTTCCAAATGGATGGGTAGGACATATTCCATTTGCATCATGGATTGTGGCGCTGATCAGACCCCGCACTTTGGTTGAGTTGGGTACTCACTCAGGAAATTCCTATTGCGCATTCTGCCAAGCCGTGAAGGAGAATGGCTTAGAGACACGAGCCTACGCCGTTGATACGTGGCAAGGGGACAAGCACGCCGGGAGCTACACAGAAAACGTCTTTTTGGATCTCAAGCTGTACCACGACCCGCTGTATGGCAGTTTTTCTCAATTGCTTCGCATGACGTTCGATGAAGCCGCTGAGCGTTTTCGTGAAAACTCGATTGACTTGCTTCACATCGACGGACTGCACACCTACGAGGCAGTAAAGCACGATTTCGAAAGCTGGCTTCCTAAAATTTCGACTCGTGGTGTTGTTCTTTTTCACGACACAAATGTCTATGAACGGGATTTTGGCGTCCATCGCCTGTGGGCCGAGTTAGCTCAAGAGTATCCCGGCTTCAATTTCAAGCACAGCCACGGCCTCGGCGTGCTGCTGGTCGGAAGGGATCGTTCGCCGGAATTGATGGCTCTCGTCGAATCAAGCGTGCCGAATGAGCGTTGGCGCCTCGCCGCTACATTGTTCCAAAGATTGGGGACTTCCGTCGAGCGCCGAGGGACACTCGATCGCTATGCCCAGCAGATCGCGACCCTCCAACAGACCATCCATACGGAGGCTGGGCAAGCGGCAAATCTAAGCCATGTTCTCAATGAAAAAGAGAGTCATATTGCTGGTATGCAGCAGATGCTCTCCGGACGTGAGGCGCAGGTCGCCAGTCTGACCCATGTCCTCAACGAAAAAGAGGGACACATTGCCGGCATGCGGCAGGCAATCGACGAACGCGACACACAGATCAACGGCTTGAGCCATGCGCTCGATGAGAAAGACCATCATATTGCTGAAATGCAACAGGCCATCGCAAAACGCGATAGCCGAATTTCTTCCATCCGCCAAGGGGTGAACGAACAAGAAGAACGCATTTCTGTTTTACAAAAAACCATTGATGAGCGGGATAACGCTGACGCCCGCGCCAGACAGTCAGCCGTCGACAGGGAAGCTAAGATTCTTGTCATGAGTGAAAAAATTTCTCGACGAAACGAGGAATTTTCCGCCTTGGAACGCCAAGCTGCTGGGTTGAACGCCCAACTGATGGAGATTCGAAACAGCACGTCCTGGAAAACAACCGAGCCCGCGCGCCGCTTGTTGCTTAACTTCCACGGCACGCGAAAGGCTATACGGCGAGTTGCGAAGTTGGCTTGGTGGATCTCTACGCTTCAACTGGGAAAAAAACTGCGCACGCGACGTGCGGATAGCGCCGGCAGGATCCTGCGGACTACCGAAGCGGCGGCAGCGTACGTTGCTGTGCACGCGACAGGTGAACAGAGTGTAGTAGCGGTATCCGACGGACTACTACAGCCTCCTCCATCGAGTTCCATGGAGAAATCGGCGGCCATATCGCCCGTTGAAGCAGGTACAGCCCCCCATTTTGCACCACCGCAAACGGACTATGTCCTTGCGTTGCCGCTGACATATGAATTGGCGAAATGGCAAACAGCACCAAGTATTGCCGTTATCTGCCACATGTTTTACCCGGATCTGGCGCACGACTTTCAACGCTATCTGAAAAACATACCTTTTGCATTCGATCTTTTCATTACAACGGATTCGGAAAAAAAGAAATCGGAAATCGAAAGCAAATTCGAGAACTGGGCGCTTGGAGGAGTCGATATTCGTATTGCGGAGAACCGCGGTCGAGATATCGCCCCGAAGCTTATAAATTGCCGGGATGTATATGAGAAATATGAATTCTTTCTTCATATTCACACCAAAAAATCCCTGCATTCCCGTATTTTGAACGGCTGGCGTACTTATTTGCTAGAAAATCTTCTCGGCTCCAAAGACGTCGTGAGAAGTATTTTTGAGGCATTCAAGGCCGACCCCAAGCTGGGCATGGTCGCGCCTCAGCACTTGTCGCAGGTCAGTCACTTTGTCGGCTGGGGTTCGAATTTTAAGAGTGCTCGCACCTTCGCACAGAGCATCGGTATTCAGATCGACTTGAACGGGCGTGTCGATTTTCCTTCGGGCTCCATGTTCTGGGGGCGATCGGCTGCGCTGAAACCATTGCTTGACCGAGACATATCAATAGATGAATTTCCGATCGAAGGAGCACAGACAGATGGGACGCTCGGGCATGTCATCGAACGGCTCTATTTTTTTGCATGTGAGCGCGCCGGCTTCAGATGGCTCAAGATAGTTCGACCTGCATTAGACATGGCGAATTTACAGCGAATTTGCTATGCCGACAGTGAAGACGAACTTTTCGAATTCATCACAAAAAGTCAATTCACCCTGTCGTCCCTTGAGGGACGTCCAGTTCCATACGAAAGCGGAAATTCAGCCCGACGGCAAGGCCGTATTTTTAATGAGGAGCGGAACTTTCACCGACTTATTCACGAAAAGTCAGGCTATCTCCACCTGAATTTCGAGGATTTCCGTCGAGAATTGATTTTACACCTCAATGGCAAAAAAAGTCTTATCGATTTCGATGAGGAATTTTATGAAAGAGCTCACCCGGACGTTGCTGAAGCCAAATCCAAAGGTCAAATTTCGTGCGGATATTTTCACTACTGCCTCGTGGGACATGCCGAGAAAAGAGTTTCGAGTTCCTGGCGGCTGGAAGAAAAATTCGCATTGCGCGCCAATTATCCGACCGACATGTTTGCGCCGATCTATTTACATCCACTTCGGCAATCACTACCCAATCTGAGCCTTTTGCACGAGGGCTCAGATTCCTCCTTGCTCATATTGGTTTCCCATTTACAGGACAATCTGTTTTTTGCCGGATACAGCGAATTCTTTCGCGATTTTAGATCCGTTTTTGGCCTATTCTCCAAAGTCTGGATTGCGGTCGAAAGCGAAACATTCAATCCCGAACTAGTGCGCCAGTACGGCGATCACATTGGCGTTATTAATTTCGGTGAAATCCAGAATTATGTAGAACGCCCTGATTTGATCGTCGGCTTCAATTCTGCATTGACCAGCCAAGCGATTCAGGCAAGCAGGGGTGAGTTGCGCGTCCTTTATTATTGCCAAGACTTTGAAGCCGGTTTCTTTCCCTATGGAAGTCGGTACATTCAGGCAGAAAGCGCAATTGCCAATGCACCTAATTTGATCGTATCAACAACCTTGCTAAAGAAGTTTCTTTCCAACAAAGGATTGATTGGTCCATCGCAGCGAATTTTTGTGACCAGCCCCAAGATTACGCCCCTGCCTGTCTCCTCGGAGAAAACGCGACGCCTGTTCTTCTACTTCAGACCCGAACACTTTAACGAGCGGAATCTTTCGGAAATTCTGATGGACTGCGTCAAAGAATTCTGTGCTAAAAATAATAACTTTGAAATCTATTTGGCGGGCACGGTTGATACACGTTTTTCGTTCAGGCTTGGCGAAAATGATGTTTACATTCTAAGCAAGTTGCCGCCGAATGAGTACACTGAGCTGATTGCTTCTTGCGACGTAGTAATTTCCATGATCTATTCGGCACACCCAGGAGTCATTGCATTTCAAACGGCCGCCTCGGGTATTCCAACGATTACCAATACATTTGAAAACAGAGATTCTGAAGTTTTAAGAAGAATTTCGAATAATTTTCTCCCGTATGACCCTGTTCGCCACAATTTAACTGATTTAATTGAGCGGGCCCTGGGAATGCCAAAAGGTCATCCATCCTTCAATGAGGGCCTGTACTCAGGGAAATCCACACAAAGTCTATCTGAGTTCATCGAACAGATTATTGAAGCTCCCGCAGCCGAAGTCGCAACTGATTGATTCGGAGCGAGCGCGAAAGCATTCGCACGAATGGGTAATCTTGCGATGCAAATCGGAAGCCCGCGGGCCGCGATGCAGGCGGCTTGGTGCCGCAAATCAATTCGGCACAAATTGATGACTCAGGCCAAGCGCATCGTCCTCAGCAACTGAGTTTTATGTAGTCAACTATTCAATTAGCTCGGGCTATACCAGCAAGCTATCCGGCCCGGCATCTCTGTCGCGCGAGGTGACTTGGACTTGCCAATGCGGAATGGCCCCGAAAAACTCCTCGTCTCCCTTGTTCATCCGTCCCGTGCGTGTCGCAGCCCAGGTGGCGTCGACGAGTCTGCAGCCTTGGGCTCGCAAGCGATTGCTCAGCATCTGTTCGTTGAAGATTGCCAGGGTCTTGCTTTCGAAAAAGGGAAGCGTGTCGATGTCGAGCTTGAAGCGAGAATGCCATTCAACGCCTTGCTCGGTCCCGTCGCCAGTGAGCCATCCCAGGATATTGCGCCGGTATTCACTTGAGATTGGAGCGTTCTCTTGGAAAGGACTTTGAGGATCCCCGGAGAAAAAATCGACCCCGCTCGTCACGCTCACGAACGAGCCGAGAAGTTTGACTTCCGTGGGTGAGAGAAAGACAAAAGAAGTCCTCAGCCACGACTGACATCCGACTCCAAGAAGTTCGACAGGTTCGTTGTAATAGTCGATGTGGCCTATGGCCACGCCGCGCCCGGCCAACAAGTCCAGCATGCGCCCGTCGAAGCGTTCAAGATAAGCGATATAGAGTTGCTTGAAGGCAGACGTCGCCAAGTGAACGAAATCATAGGCGTGCAGTCGCGATCCCAAATAAGCCACGCCACTATCCCACGCCGAAAACTCCCATGCCGAATTCGAGCCGCCGATCAAGGTCACTCCAGGCTGAAGCGTTTCTTCGTGCCCTGGCGACAACGTGTTGTCGACGATGACGCAATCGTGCACCACATCCGGCAGTTGGCGCGCGAAGAGTGCCTCGATATCTTCCAGAGCATTCGGGTACTTGCTGGTCCCGTGCCGAACGAGCAAGGTGACGATTTTCAGTTTTTTCTTATTCATAACTTGGCCAGTTTCAGTACCTCTTCACGGTCTAGCCAGTCCGAGATGTCGGATCGCTCCACGCAATGATCAACGAAGGCTATCGAAGAGGCGGCGCACGTGCGCCAGCTTGGCGAATCCTGGGCATCCACCAGGGCCGTCGAGGCGGGTAGCACAGCGACAGGTAGGTCGGCCAGCACCCTACCCAGACCTTCGACCAAGGACACCGTGTCGTCGAATTCGATCATTCGACCGGACAAGCGGGAGTGCGCACTGATTTCATCCCACAAGACGGATTTTCTGACCAGCACCGGTCGCCCATAGGCAAGGCTCTCCACCACCGGCAAGCCGAAGCCTTCATAGTAGGACGGAAAAACAATCGCCTTTGCTGTTGCAATCAATCGATGGATTTCTTCGTCGGATGTCTGCCCACTTGCGATGGCTTTGACACGCGGCATCTCGCTTGCCACAGCTCCCAGCACAACGAACTGCTGTAATGGAAATGCGTCCGATAGATTTTGCAGGGTTGGTGCGAGATCTTTATGCTCGTAGGCGTTGCCGAACAGCAGCACGAAATCGCCGGGAGGGAGGCCGCGATACTCGGGAATCGTATGATCCTCCGCGTCCAGACTGAGATGAATCACCCGCTCTTGCACGGTACCTTTCACCGGAAATCTTCGCCGGAAGCGATCCTGGGTGAAAGAGGAAATGTAGGCCAGCCCATCAGCATGCGCGGCAACAAACTGCCAAGTCGATTCCACTCGGTCATCTGCCGGGTAAAGAATGTCCCACGCGATGGTGTCCAAAATATTGAAGATGACGACCAGTGCGCTCCGGTGCAGTTCGGCAACGGTTTCAACTGACCAGGGTTGATTGGGCATCAGCACAGCGGCATAGGGGCCCAAAATTTCGCCATGCACATGTGTGAACATGGGGTAGCGCTGTGCAAGTCCATGAAACTTTGCCGCCGCTGCCCCGCTCTGAACGTCGATGTGCCATTGCTGCACATCCTTCAGGGACGCCAATCCGTCAAGCAAGCCCACCATGGCCTGCGAGGTGCCGTTGTAGACAGGCGCCATGCCACGGCAATCGAGCAGCAACCGACGTGGTTTGCTTCCGCCCGGATGAGCCGCAGTCAGCAACCACTCAAGCCTGGATGGCAGACGGCGGCTGTTCTCCATGTTGGCTCTGGCATGGTCTGGGTACATTTCCAGTAATCGAGTCATTTCAGCAGGAGCCAGAGCAAGATAGGCCGCCGCCTGATCTCTTTGAACGCTTGTCGAACGCGAGGCCGACACGTCGGCAGGCAACGAGACCACCGCGCGATTCGACACCACGTTGCGGAAGCCGCGGCGCCTCGCCACGCACAAGCCAAGTGCCAACGCGCCGCGAACACTGCCGAACGGGTGAGATGCCCCCATTGCCGCTACGACTTCGCGCCGCAACAAGGTACATGACGACAGCAGTTCGGCGGTGATCACAATTTCCGGAAGCAAGGACAACGCTTGCCGTGAGGTAAACGCCGGCTCCCCCAAAGAATGCAATGAAGGAAAGGGGCAGATCTCGTCCGTCAATGCATTGGCGAAGCGCGGCTGCGCGCTGCCAAAGAGCGGGTCCTTGCAAAGCGCCTCCCATAGGGGCAGCAGAACCTCATTGGCGGGCAGGAGCAAGCCCGTAATGACAAGCAGTCCTCGCTTCCTCATGGCTGCTTCCTCGACCGCGCGATCGAAGGTGAGCGCGCCCTGATTACCAGCCGTGAGGCTCTGCCCCCAATCAGTGCCAGTTGGCGATTCCACTCCCTTCGGGAGTACGATATTTATTCGTCTATCGACGTTGCCGAAGCCGCAGTACTGGAGCAATCGCCGGGCATGCTGCATGACCTTCGCCTGATCCATCGACAATGCATCGGACAGGTCCACGAACAAGTCGTACGAACCGAACGACAAGCGATCGACATGCTCGATCTGAGGCGACGAAGACTTAGTTGTCATTGAGGGCTCTGGCGAATTGCGCATAAATAGCTTGGGGAGAGAAATCACGAGCAAGTGCAACACCGAGCTGCGTCAACGCCTCAGCGCTCGGCCGTTCGTTCAGCACGCACGAAACCTGCTGTGCAAAGTCAAACCAGTCGGTTGCCACATGCAGCAGAGGCTTCGCTGCGTCCCCCAATCCATCAACCCCCGCGGGAAAAGTGACAACAGGTCGAAGCTGGCAAAGCGCTTCAACCGTCTTGATCTTGAGCCCGGTTCCTGCCACCGTGGGATTGATCACCACGGCCGCTTGAGCATAGGCCGCATCCAGATCGCCCAGACGGCCGAGAATCTTTACCCCGTCAGGTACAACTGCCACCGCGCGGCCCACGTCGCCGACCACGTGCAGTTCAGCTGTGGGCTGCTGCTTGCGAATGATGGGCCAGGAAAATCGCAAGAAATCCTTCAAACCTTTGTTGTTCATCGGATTGTTCGATGCGACAAGTAGGACGATGGATTCCGATGGCAGTTCTTCGACTTGTGTTTTGACCGGGAAATCTACACCCACGTTGATTACAGACCGATCAGGCGCCATGCTGGAAAGTTGACGGGTCTCTTCCGGTTGGATGCCTATGACGATATTGGCCCGGTTTACCAGTTCTGCTTCCTCCTCTTCTGACAGTAGAAAGACGTCTCTGATACCGAACTGCGCAACCTTGCTGGCTTTGGTTGAAAAAACATCGTGTGTATCTACAGCCTTGGTCAGATCGTCCCGAAGCAACGAAAAGCCTCTCGTCATGAACACGTATTCAGCCAGCAACAGATCGAAGTGGCAGCTCTCGTCGAGTTTGCGCATGAGTTCGATCAGGAAATCCGGAGAAAAAACACGCAAGGTCTCAACGAGTTCCGTGCGCCCGAAGCTGGTCTCCCGACCAGTCAACAGCGAATCAAGATTCCTAGGCGAATAACCGCTCAGGCCTTTGAGGGCAGGCGCGTCCTTCGCAAGATTGTGATGAATCACGCCATCGCGATCGCACACCATAAGTTGGGGGTACGCCGCCGCAGCCGCGGAGATTTGCGCCGTGGAGAGCGGTTCCCCGGGCAGCGGGCACACAACCAGGAAGATCTCCCATCCTTGGGACCCCAGCCACGTGAGCATCTGGTGAATGCGATATTCGTTGCCCGCACGCGGCGGAAACGGCAGAACGTGGCTGACGCACATCAATCGCCTGGTCACATCTTGGCCCGTTTGCCTCAGCTGAAAAGCAGAACTCGACGTGACAGCCTCGATGGTCCGCAATTTGAACGAGCGTACCGGCTTGGTAGGAATAATTTTTTTGGGCGCGTCGACTCTCGAGGCCTCCTCACCGAGTGAAGACCGCGATAGCGGTTCGTCCGTAGCTACGCGCCAATCGAACCTGGCAACGCGCATCACGCCCTTTTTCAATCGCGGATGCCTGACGAAGAATGCCTTGAGATTTCGGATCACGCCCGGGTAACGCGTTGCAACTCGCCGCAAAGGGCCGGTGAGTCGCCAGCTCATTGATGACAAGGTTGCCTGAAGACGCCCATCAAGAGCGATGTAAGCCTGCTCCGCTTTCTCCAATCGGTTGGTCAAATCCATTTCACGTTGCTGGGCGAACCGGAGAGCGCTCGCATTTTTTTGATTCTCCTTACCAAGCAGTTCTTGTGCTTCGGCGGCGGCATCGAGCCGAGCCCTAGCATCCCGCTCGCGTTCCTGTGCTTCTCGAATTCGCTCCAGCGCCTCTCGATCTCGCTCCAGCGCTTCGTGCCGGATTTGCTCGGCCGCTGCGCGTACGTCTCGAAGAGTGAGCCTTAACAAAGCCAAGGCATTCCCCTGATCATCGGCGGACGGTTTCAATGGAGCGGGCGACTCAGCATGAAACGCGATGTGCGTCGTGCTCGCCGAGCCAAGGCCCGAGCCTCGAGAAGCCATTGATTGCAGCGCAAACTCTTCGCGGTACTCACTCTCCAGGCGGGCACATACCAGTCGGAAAGCTTCTTCTCCGTCAAGTCCCTCTTCTTCTTCCCAAGTCTTGAGCCGATCAATGATGTTATAGACCGCCCGCAGGATTGCTACGGCCACTGGATAACCACTCGCCTCCCGAGACTTGGTTGCGGACAGGTACAGGTCAATTTGCTCATGCGCAAATGCAGCGAGATCATCTCCTGCATGCGCAGCGCGGACACGATCAGGATTGGACGTGTAGCGGTTAGCCTTCTCAATCCACTGTGCAACATCCGTGTGCGAGAGATGGTGAATGCACGCGCCATCTTCAAAAGGAACGACAAATGCGTCCTTCTCTTCGAACTGCGCACCGCCATGCACTGTTTGGGTGAAGGAGATCTTGTCCCGATTGAAGAATCTCGGTTGATACTCAGGCCAGTAGTAGGCGCGCTCATCATGCACTCCGAGGATGTAGTGTCGCTGAGGAAGCAGATAGACGCCGGCACGCGGAGCGAGCAATTCCCGCCGGATAAATCGGGTTGCTTCAACGCTCAGACACTCATCGTCATCCATGCACACGATCCATGGATGCGTACAGTGGGTGATTGCAAAAGCCCTTGTCTGCTCGACAACGGGGGACCAAGGGACAATGATGACTCGATCCGCAATTTCCGCCGCGATCTCTGCCGTTCCATCTGTGGAAGATTTGTCGACAACAATCAACTCATCCACGAATGAGAGCGCTTTAAGGCAAGTTCCTATTAAGTTAACCCGGTTGTACGAAATGACCAGCCCGCTCACCTTGTGCGTGGAGTTGCTTTCGGCGGCCGCCATACCGCTACCTAATACATTTGCCATTGAATGCTGCGCCTTGCACTTTTTTGTCCATCGGAAAGAACCACCGGAATCCGTTTCGACAGTTGCCTTCGATCAACAACTTTCCTAGATAAGTCCGTGCGGCTCGGTGCGCTTCCACGTCCGAATGGGATCATGGAAACAGGTCCGCCTTGCCCAGCGAAGACCCCGCGGCATCCTTTGCCGACAACTGCGGCGACATTCCAATTTCGGGCCAGGCGATACCCAGCGCTGCATCGTTCCAAGCAATACAACGCTCGTGCGCTGGTGCGTAGTAGTCCGTCGTCTTGTAAAGAAACTCGGCCGTCTCACTCAGTACCAGAAAGGCGTGCGCGAATCCGGCCGGCACCCACAGTTGCTTGTGGTTGTTTTCGCTCAATTCGACACCGACCCATTTGCCAAAGCTCGGTGAAGACTTGCGGATGTCGACGGCCACATCGAACACCGCCCCTTTCACAACGCGCACCAGCTTCCCTTGAGGCTGTTGAAGCTGGTAATGCAGGCCTCTCAGAACCCCCTTGACCGAGCGCGAATGATTGTCCTGGACGAAGTCAATATGTTTGCCGACGGCCTGATCGAATGCTTTTTGATTGAAGCTCTCGAAGAAAAATCCTCGTGCGTCACCAAACACCTTGGGTTCAATCACGAGCACGTCGGGAATTTCGGTTGGTGTGGCTTTCAAGAGCGCACCTCTTCGCTCAACAGGTGCTTCAAATATTTGCCATACCCGCTCTTCTCGAGAGGAGAGGCAAGCTTCGCAAGCTGCTCGGTCGTTATGAAACCATTGCGCCAGGCGATCTCTTCGGGACAGGCGATCTTCAGCCCTTGGCGGTGCTCGAGCGTCGCGATGAACTGCCCAGCCTCGAGCAAACTGTCATGGGTACCAGTGTCCAACCATGCATAGCCGCGCTGCATGATTTGTACATTGAGTTGACCGAGGCCGAGATAAGCCTGATTGACGGCGGTGATCTCGAGTTCGCCGCGCGCGCTCGGTTTCACAGCCTTGGCGATCTCGACGACCTGGTTGTCATAGAAGTACAACCCGGTTACTGCATAACTGCTCTTCGGCTTCAGCGGCTTTTCCTCGATGCTGCTGGCTCTGCCCTCGGCATCGAACGCGACCACGCCGTAGCGCTCAGGATCATGCACGTGGTAGGCGAACACGGTGGCGCCCGACTGCTTCGCATCCGCATCAGCGAGCAGGTGCGCAAAGTCGTGCCCATAGAAGAGGTTGTCTCCAAGCACCAGCGCACTTGGATCATTGCCCACGAACTTGTCGCCAATGATGAAGGCCTGAGCCAGCCCATCTGGACTGGGCTGCACCGCATACTGCAGATTGATCCCCCACTGGCTCCCATCCCCCAGCAACTGCTGGAACCGCGGCGTATCCTGCGTCGTACTGATGATCAGGATGTCGCGCATACCGCCGAGCATCAGCGTGCTCAGGGGGTAATAGATCATCGGCTTGTCGTACACCGGCAGGAGCTGTTTGCTCATGGCCAATGTGGCCGGGTGCAAGCGAGTGCCCGAACCACCGGCCAGGATGATGCCTTTGCGTTGCGTCGTCTTGGTCATGTACTTTTTTCTCGTGAAAATCAAAGAATCTCGCGCAGCATGCGCGCAACGCCTTCCTGCCAAGGCGGCAGGCGCAGGCCGAAAGTGGTCTGCAGCTTGGAGGTGTCGAGCCGGGAGTTGTGCGGGCGCTTCGCCGGAGTCGGAAAGGCGCTGGTGGGCACCGCCTCAACGGCCTGTGGCCCGGCCTTGAGTTCGACGCCGGCCTGCTGCGCCAGTTCGAGCACAAAACGCGCGTAGCCGTGCCACGTCGTCTCGCCACCGGCAATCGCGTGATAGAGACCGGCCTTCGCCGGATCCTGCAGCGTGGCTCGAATGGCATGTGCCGTCACGTCGGCCAGCAACTCGGCTCCGGTCGGCGCGCCGAACTGATCGTCGATGACGGTCAGCTTCTCGCGCTCCTTGGCCAGCCGCAGCATGGTCTTGGCGAAGTTGCCGCCGCGCGCCGCGTACACCCAGCTGGTGCGAAAGATCAGATGGTTTGGGCAGTTCTGCGCCACCAGTTGCTCGCCTTCGAGCTTGGTCTGTCCGTACACGCTGAGCGGGCCGGTCGCGTCGCCTTCTTTCCAGGGCCTGGTGCCGCTGCCGTCGAAGACGTAGTCGGTCGAGTAGTGCACCATCAACGCCCCGATCTGCCGGGCGGCCTCGGCCACCACGCCGGGCGAGGTTGCGTTGAGCTTGCGCGCGAAATCGGGCTCGCTCTCGGCCTTGTCGACCGCCGTGTGCGCCGCGGCATTGACGATCACGTCGGGGCGAATCTTCAGCACCGTCTCGGCCAGTTGCTCGGGGCGGCTGAAGTCGGCGTTGAAATCGGTGCTGTCGAAATCGAGCGCGACCAGTTCCCCCAGCGGCGCAAGGCTGCGCTGCAGTTCCCAGCCGACCTGTCCACCCTTGCCCAGCAGCAGCAACTTCATGCCGCGGCCTTCGCGTCGTATTGCTTTTCGACCCACTCGCGGTAGGCGCCGCTTTGCACGTTGCGCACCCATTCGCCATTGGCGAGATACCACTCGACGGTCTTGCGGATGCCGGTGTCGAAGGTTTCGGCAGGCTTCCAGCCGAGTTCGCGCTCGAGCTTGCGCGCGTCGATGGCGTAGCGGCGGTCATGGCCCGGACGGTCCGTGACGTAGGTGATCTGCTCCTTGTACGGCTTGCCGTCCGCACGCGGGCGCAGCTCGTCGAGCAGCGCACACACGGTGTTGACGATCTCGATGTTGGGCTTCTCGTTCCAGCCGCCGACGTTGTAGGTCTCGCCCAGCCTGCCGGCTTCGAGCACGCGGCGGATGGCGCTGCAGTGATCCTTCACATAGAGCCAGTCGCGCACCTGCATGCCGTCGCCGTACACAGGCAGGCTCTTGCCGGCCAGCGCGTTGACGATCATCAACGGGATCAGCTTCTCGGGGAAATGGAACGGGCCATAGTTGTTCGAGCAGTTGGTGGTGACCACCGGCAGGCCGTAGGTGTGGTGCCAGGCGCGCACGAGGTGGTCGCTGGCGGCCTTGCTGGCCGAGTACGGGCTGTTGGGTTCGTACTTGTTTTCTTCGGTGAAGGCCGGATCGGTCTTGGAGAGCGAGCCGTAGACCTCGTCGGTCGACACGTGCAGGAAGCGGAAGGCGGCTTTCTGTTCGGCCGGCAGCGCGCTCCAGAAGCCGCGCACGGATTCGAGCAGGCGGAAGGTGCCGAGCACATTGGTCTGCACGAAATCTTCAGGGCCGTGGATGGAGCGGTCCACATGCGATTCGGCCGCGAAGTTGACCACGGCACGCGGCTTGTGCTCGGCCAGCAGGCGGTCGAGCAACGCGCTGTCGCCGATGTCGCCCTGCACGAAGATGTGCTTCGGGTTGTCCTTGAGCGATGCGAGCGTCTCAAGATTGCCTGCGTAGGTCAGCTTGTCGAGGTTCACGACCGGCTCGTCGCTTTTGGCGATCCAGTCGAGTACGAAATTGGCGCCGATGAAGCCGGCGCCGCCAGTTACCAGGATCATGGGGTCCCCTGAATGTTGTGAGAAGTTCGGTACGGCTGATTAACGAATGATTATCCCATCGCTCATATGGGCGAAAGTCACAGGTTGGTAGTCACGCGGGCTCCGCCTACAATCGCCGAACTGCAGGAGAGCGGGCCACCCCGGTGGCCCTACCGAAGGCGCAAACTCCCATAAACGCTCAGGTCGGCCCAACGAAGTTCTCGAAATTTCGGCAAGGGGTCTGTACTGCACCAACTGAAACGCCGTCTGGAGAGCCGCCACGCCATGTGGCGCACCGAAGGAGCAAACCCGCTGCGGGCGCAGCGGGTGAATCTCTCAGGTACCGAGGACAGGGGGAGCGGCAACTTGGACGGCGGTCGTCCGGTTGCTCGCTATTGATTCAATAGCACACCACGCCCACCGCTCAAGCGCTGCAACCTCAAAGGTACTTGAAATGCGCGTGATCGTTCTTGGCGCCGGCCTGCTCGGCGTGACCTCGGCTTACTACCTCCAGCAACTCGGCCACGAAGTGACCGTGATCGACCGGCAGGCCACCCCGGCCGCCGAAACCAGCTTCGCCAACGGCGGGCAGATCTCGGTCAGCCATGCCGAACCCTGGGCCAATCCCAGCGCGCCGCTCAAGGTGCTGCAGTGGCTGGGCAAGGAAGACGCCCCGCTGCTCTTCCGCATCCGCGCCGACATGCGCCAGTGGCTCTGGGGCCTGCAGTTCCTGCGCGAATGCACGCCGGCGCGCACCCGCCACAACATCGAGCAGATCGTGCGTCTTGGCACATACAGCCGCTCGATGTTGCAACAGTTGCGCCGCGACACCGGCCTGAACTACGACCAGCGCACGCAGGGCATCCTGCACTTCTACACGACGCAGAAAGAGTTCGACGGCGCCCTCGCGCCCGCCGAGCAGATGCGCGCCCTGGGCTGCGAGCGCCAGGTCATCTCGGCCGACGAAGCCGTGAAGATCGAGCCCGCCCTTGCCCACATCCGCCCGAAGCTGGCCGGCGCCACCTACACGGCCGAGGACGAGTCCGGTGACGCCAACCGCTTCGCGCGCGAACTGGTGGGCCTGGCCACTGCAGCGGGCGTCAGGTTCCTGATGAGCCACACCGTGACCGCGCTGCGCGAGACCGGCGGCAGCATCGACCACGTCGAAGCCACCGACAGCGAAGGCCGCTTCCAGCGCATCCGCGGCGACGCCTTCGTGCTGGCGATGGGCTCCCTGAGCCCGCTGTACGCCGCGCCGCTGGGCATCCGCCTGCCGATCTATCCCGCCAAGGGCTACTCGGTGACGCTGCCCGTGAAGGACGCCTCGAAGGCGCACCAGGTCTCGCTGACGGACGACGAATTCAAGCTTGTGTTCTCGCGCTACACGTCCGAGTCGGGCGACCGCCTGCGCATCGCCGGCACGGCCGAGCTCAACGGCTACGACCGGGACCTGAACCGCGTGCGCTGCGAAGCCATCGTGCGCCGCGTGGAAGAGCTGTTCCCCGGCGCCGGCGACACCACGCAGGCGCAGTTCTGGACCGGCCTGCGTCCCGCGACGCCGAGCAACGTGCCGCTGATCGGCAAGACCAAGTTGCCGAACCTGTTCCTCAACACAGGCCACGGCACGCTCGGCTGGACGCATGCCTGCGGCTCGGGCAAGTCGATCGCGCGCATCGTGAGCGGATTGGCGCCTGAGGTCGATTTCGCGTTCACCGGCATGCCCGCGCCCGCGCCGCGCGCGCTGCAGCCGGCCTGATCGCAGTCAGTCGTTGCTGGCGAACACCGTCAGCACGCCGGTGTAGCCATACAGATGGTGGCGAGCGATCTCGCCCGCCGCGAAGAACCCCACCAGCGGCACGTCGCCCAGCGCGTGCCGCACGATCTGCAGTTCCGCACCCGGCGCGCCGAAGTGCGGGCCGCCGCGCCCGGAACAGCTGACGTACACCGCCCCCGCGATGCGCCGCGCCGGATGCGGCGCCGCCTCGGCCTCGCCCGCCGCCACGGCGCGCGCGGTGGCCAGCGTCTGCTCTTCGGGCTCCAGTTCCTCGCGGATTTCGGCGCAGATGCGCATCAGGTCGGCACGCGCGGCCTGCGCATTGCGGCGGCAAAAGCTCAGCCGCATGCCGGCCTCTGCCACATCGGCGATCGCGATGCCGCGGCGCGTCGGGTCCAGTCCGATGATGTGGCGCACCAGCACGTCGGCGCCCAGGTCACCGGTGCGGCGGATGCCGTCGCTGCCCGCGTCGGCCAGGCCGACCAGCGTGTTGCGCACTGCGTCGATGGCCTCCTGCGGCCGCTCGAGCGACACCTGCAGGTCGGCCAGCAGCACGTCGAGCGCCGGCTCGCCGTCGAGCTTCAGCAGCAGGTTGCCGTCGGCCTCGGTGATCTCGCGCTCGCGCGCCGCCCCCGATCGCAGTGGCTGGCAGCCCTGCGTGACGCGCGACACAAGCCGCACGCCCTCGCCGAAAACCACGCCCGACAGGCCACCCGAGAACACCCCGCCCGCAGCCCCGTGCCCGCGGATGTTGCCGTTGCCGCCGACCGCGAACTGCAGCGCGCTGCCACGCCCCGAAGACAAGCCGCCGAACAGATAGCCCGTGTTCGTGCGCCCTGCCATCTCGGCGATCAGCTCGGCAAGGTCGGGCGTGGCCGGGTCGGCATGCACCAGCGCCGTGTGCGCCTCGAAGCCGCTCATCTCGGAATTGCCCAGCGGCGCCACGCCCGAGAACACGCGGTATTGGTCGCTAGGCAGGGCACAGAGCATCAGGCTCAGCCCGGGCTCGTCGAAATACTCGGCGTTGTTGGCCGACACGCCGACGCCGACCGTGCCCGACCAGTCGGTCACTTCGGGCAGCTCCGCGCTCAAATGGTCGAGGATGTCCTGCGCCTCGCTCGCATAGTGGTCGGTGATGTAGAGCAGCCCGAGCGTCGGCGAAGACGCGTAGTCGGGCAAGGCCATCTGTGCGCGCAGCTGGGCCAGCACGAGGCCGGCCGCCATACGCCATTGCGGATGGGTGGCATGGCCGGAGGGAAACAACTTCATGGTGCGTGCCAACCCGTTCTCTTCAACGAATGAATGTGTATGACGTCAACGCCGGCCGGAGGTTCGCTTGCGGGCGGTGGTCGACGTCCTTTTCTTTGCGGCCGGTGCTGCGGCCTTCTTGGCCGCTGCGGGCTTGCGGGCAGCCGCGGCCGGCTTGCCCATGACCTTGTCGACGGCGTCGGCCAAAGGCTGGGCCATGGCCGGCACCTTCAGCTGCGCCGCGTCCTGCAGCGCCGAGCTTGCGATCTGCTGGAACTGCTCGGTGAGCGAGCCCCACCACTGCATGGGGTCGACCACGCCGGCGCCATCGGCCGCCGCGGTCTTCGCCTTGGCCGAAGCCGGCCTGCTGTGCGACTTCTTCGGCGCGGGAGCTTCCTCCTGGGGCACTTCGTCCCCGTCTTCGTCCCCATCTTCGACCTCTTCGGTTTCGGGCTCCGGGGCCGCCGAAGCGTGGGCGGAGGCTGGCGCCATCGCGGCTGCCTGCTTGGTGAACGCGTTGGCGATGTCTTCCATCCGTACGTTCATGCCGCGCAGCGTCGACAAGGTCATCTTCTGCACTTCGAGCGCCTGGATGGTGGCCTTGAGGGCATGGCCGTTCTGTTCGAGCCAGTACTGCACGGTCTTGAGTTCCTGGATGCGCTTGTCGACTTCTTCCACGCTCAGCGTGGGCGCCACCCAGCTCGCAAGGCTCGGAATTCCCGGCACCGAACCGGCACCAGGGCCCGCCGCGGCGCCGCCGGCGAGGTTCTTCAGGAAGTCGAATCCGGGGACGAACTGGCTGAAGTCGAAGGGCTTGCTGGCGTTGCTCATGCGGGAGGTCTCCTGGGTGGGTTTTCTTGTGTTGCCAGCTTACTCCAAGCCCCCGGCCTTTTTCGGCCTTTTGGTCACCGTCAGAGTTCGCTTCGAACCTTGCTGAAGACCTTCCAGAAGGCCGCGTCCTGCGAGGTCGCGAAGTTGATCCGCATCATCGTGCTCGGCGGGCGGCGCGCATGGAACAGCGAGCCCGGCGCCAGCAGGTAGCCCTGGTCGAGCATGCGCTGCGTGAGCGCGTCGGTGTCCACGCCCGTATCGACCCAGCCGAACAGCCCCGCGGGCTCCGAGGCGAAGGTGCAGCCATGCGACATCGCGAGCTTCACGGCGCGGCCGCGTGCGCCGTCGAGCCGGATGCGCACGCGCTCCGAGTGCCGGCGCAACTGCCCCTGGTCGATGCACCACGACAAGGCCCGCTCGAACAGTGTGGGCGAGGTCAGCGTGGCCAGCAGCTTGGTCTCGAGCAGCCGCTCCTTCAGCGCGGGCGGCGCGGCCAGGAAGCCGATGCGCCAGTTGGGCGCCAGGATCTTGGCGAAGCCGCTCACGTAGATGGTGCGCTGCAGTCCGTCGAGCGCGCTGAGCCGCGTGGCGTGCTCGGGCGCGAGGTGGCTGTAGGTGTCGTCCTCGACGATGTGGAAGTCGTGCTCGTTCGCCAGCTTGAGCACGCGGTGCGCGCTGCCCGGCGTGAGGCTGTAGCCGGTCGGGTTGTGCAGCACGCTCACGCTGACGAACAGCTTGGGGCTGTGCAGCTTGCAGTACTGCGCCATCACCTCCAGGTCGGGTCCGTCGGCGCGCCGCGGCACCGGCAGGATGCGCATGCCCAGCGCCTCCAGCCGCGCGAACTCCAGCGCCCAGCCCGGCTCCTCGACCATCACCGGATCGCCCGCGCGCAGCAGCGTGCGGCTCACGATGTCCAGCGCATGCGTGGCGCCGATGGTGGTCACGATCTGTTCGGGCGACGCCGGCACGTTGATGCCCACCAGCTTCTGCGAGAGGCTGCGCCGCAGGCTCATGTCGCCGGCCGGCTCGCCGTACTGGAGCGACAGCTCCTGCAAGGCGGCTGTACTGGTCATGCGCCGCACGGCAGTGGGCATGAAGGTCGACGCCATCCAGTCCGGCGGGAACACGCCCATGCCCGGCTGCGGCTTGTCGCTCGGGCGGTGGAACATGCTGCGGATCAGCGAACTCGCATCGGCCGGTATGCGCGAGGCCATCATCTGCACGGCCATCGCCGCGGGCATGCCGCTCGCACCGGCTTCCACGCCTTTGCCCGAGCGGGCGTCCTGTACCGGTGGCGAATCGCGCACGTAGAAGCCGCGCTGCCGGCGGGCTTCGACGAGGCCCTGCGCCAGCAACTGGTCATAGGCGGCGACGACGGTATACGGGCTCACGCCCTGCTGCCGCGCGCATTCACGCACCGAGGGCAGGCGGGCGCCGGGCGGCAGCAGGCGGGTGCGGATGCGCTCGGCCAAGCGGTCGGCCAATTGCCCCGTCAGCGACTGTGTGGAAGTGCGTGTCAGCATGCGTTTTCCGGGCCATGCCGGCTTCTGTGTCGAAGGAGTTGCCAATACAGATTGCCTGATTGTTCGATCATCTGTACCGGAACTGTAATGGTCGCAAGTTTAGAGTGTGTGCCATGAACTGGCAAGAATTCACCGCGCTGCTGGTGCTGGCCACGGCGATGAGCTTCTCGCCCGGTCCCAACACCACGCTCTCCACCGCCCTGGCGGCCAACGGCGGCCTGCCGCGCGCCATGCGTTTCGTGGTCGCAGTGCCCGTCGGCTGGACCCTGCTGCTGGCGCTGTGCGCCGCCGGCCTCGGCGCCCTGGTGGTGGCCATGCCTTCGCTGCGCCTGGCCATCAAGGGGCTGGGCATCGGCTACCTGCTGTGGCTCGCGTACAAGCTCAGCGGCAGCGCCACGCTCGGCAAGGCCGACGGGGCAAGCCTGTCGGTCGGCTTCGGGCAGGGCGTGATGCTGCAGTTCGTCAACATCAAGGCCTGGCTGCTCGCGCTCACGCTGGTGGCAGGCTGGATCGCCGGCCAACCCGACGCCCTCGGCCGCTTCGCCATCGTCGCGCCGGTGATGCTCATCTATGCCTTCACGAGCAATTTCGCCTATGCGCTGGTCGGCGCACTGCTGCGCGAATGGCTCGCCAAGGGTTCGCGGCTGCTGTGGTTCAACCGCGCGATGGGTCTGGTGCTGGTGCTCACCGCCTGGTGGATGGTGAGCGTATGAAGCTCGCCATGAAGGACGAGACGCTGGGCATGTGGCTCGGCGTCGTCGGCGTCGCGATGTTCGCCGTCACGCTGCCCATGACGCGCCTGGCCACCGGCTCGCAGGACGCGCCGCAGCTGTCGCCGTGGTTCGTCACGCTCGGGCGTGCGGCGCTGGCCGGCGTGCTGTCGGCCATCTTCCTGCTGGCAACGCGCTCGCCAAGGCCCGCCGCGCACCAATGGAAGCCGCTGGGCATGGCGGTGCTGGGCAACGTGATCGGCTACCCGCTGCTGCTGGCCTACGCGTTGCGCGTGGTCACGGCCAGCCACGCGGCGGTGGTGACCGCGCTGCTGCCGCTGGTCACGGCCGCCGTCGCGGCCTGGGTGCTGCACCAGCGCGCGCGGCTCGGCTTCTGGCTCTGCGCCGCTGCGGGCAGCCTGCTGGTGGTGGCGTTCTCGGTGCTGCGCGCGAGCCAGACCGGCCATGGCTTCGGTTTCGAATGGGCCGACCTGCTGCTGGTGGGCGCGGTCATCGCCGCCTCCTTCGGCTACATCTACGGCGCGCAGGTCACACCCTCTCTGGGTGCCGAGCGCGTGATCTGCTGGGTCTGCGTGATGGCGCTGCCTTTCACGCTGCCGGCCGCGCTGGCCCTGTGGCCACGGCAGCCCGTCGCGGCGTCGGCCTGGGTGGGTTTCGTCTACCTCGGCATGTTCTCGATGTGGATCGGCTTCTTCGCCTGGTACCGCGGCCTCGCCCTCGGCGGCGCGCTGCGCGTGAGCCAGACGCAGCTGCTGCAGCCCTTCCTGTCGATCCTCGCGTCGATCCCGGTGCTGGGTGAGCCGCTCGACGTGGTGACGCTGGGCTTCGCCATCGCGGTGGTGGCCACGGTGGTCATCGGCAAGCGCCTCTCGCAACCGCAGGCCGCGCCGCCCCCCGCCCACGCTATGGCCATGGCTATTACGGCGCCTACCAGCGCGACCCGGACCGCAACAAAATCCATGTCGTGTACCGTGGCGACATCCAGCCGGACTGAGCTCCGGCCCGCCTGCGCCCCTGATTCGAATCTCACCCCACCGCCTGAAAGAAGAAAGCCATGAACTGGAAACTCGCCGCCCGCGCCGCCAAGATGAATCCTTCGGTGCTGCGTGAAATCCTCAAGGTCACCGAGCGCCCCGGCATCATCAGCCTGGCCGGCGGCCTGCCCTCGCCCAAGACCTTCCCGATCCAGGCCTTCGCCGACGCCTGCGCCGAAGTGCTGCACAACGACGGCCAGGCCGCCCTGCAGTACGCCGCCAGCGAAGGCTACGCGCCGCTGCGCCAGGCCGTAGCCGACATGCTGCCCTGGGACGTCGATGCCTCGCAGGTGCTCATCACCACCGGCTCGCAGCAGGGCCTCGACCTCGTGGCCAAGGTGCTGATCGATCCGGGCAGCAAGGTGCTGGTCGAGACGCCCACGTACCTCGGCGCGCTGCAGGCCTTCGGCCCGATGGAGCCGCACCCGGTGGGCGTGGCCAGCGACGACGACGGCGTGGTGGTCGAAGACCTCGTGGCGAAAGCCAAGGATGCACGTTTTGTCTACCTGCTGCCCAACTTCCAGAACCCCACCGGCCGCACCATGACCGAGGAGCGCCGTGCCGCCGTGTCGGCGGCCGCCGGCGCAGCGGGCCTGCCCATCGTCGAGGACAACCCCTACGGCGAACTCTGGTTCGACGAAGCCCCGCCGCTGCCGCTGGCCGCGCGCAACCCCGAGGGCGTGATCTACCTGGGCTCGTTCTCGAAGGTGCTGGCGCCCGGCCTGCGCCTGGGCTTCCTGGTGGCGCCGAAGTCCATCTACCCGAAGCTGCTGCAGGCCAAGCAGGCTGTCGACCTGCACACGCCGATCTTCACGCAGCGCATGGTCTCGGCCGTGATGAAGGACAAATTCCTCGACCGCCATGTGCCCACCATCCGCGCCCTCTACAAGCGCCAGCGTGACGCGATGATCGCCGCGCTCACGCGCGAGATGAAGGGCCTGGACGTGAAGTTCAACGCACCCAAGGGCGGCATGTTCCTGTGGGCGCGGCTGCCCGAGGGCGTCGACACCGTCACGCTGCTGCCCAAGGCGGTGGAGCGCAACGTGGCCTTCGTGCCCGGCGCGCCGTTCTACGCGGGCGAAGGCGATCCGCGCACGCTGCGCCTGTCGTTCGTGACGGCCAGCGTGGAGGAAATCGACGTAGCCATTGCCGCGCTGGCGCAGACGCTGCGCGAAGAGCTGGCGCTGCTCGGCAACAAACAGCTCGCGGTCGCGCAGGCCTGAGCCAGGAGCCTCCCTTGATCGGCCTCGCAACGCTCTCGCTCTTCCTGCTCGCGGTACTGGCGCTGTTCCTGTCGCCCGGCCCGAACATGGCCTTCGTGCTCTCGCACGGCGTGGCCCACGGCCCGCGCGGCGGCTTTGCGGCGGCCCTCGGCATCTCGGCGGCCGACCTCGTGCACACGCTCTTCGCCGCCACCGGCGTCACCGCGCTGGTGGCTGCGTGGCCGCCCTCGTTCGACGTGCTGCGCTATGCGGGCGCGCTGTACCTGGTGTGGCTGGCGGTGCAGGCTCTTCGTCATTTTGGTAGCGGCGGCGGCCTTCGCATCGGCGCGCAGGCGCAGCCGGCCGGGTTCGGGCGCATCGTGCGCATGGCGCTGCTGAACAACCTCGTCAATCCGAAGGCGCTGCTGTTCTTCATGGTGTTCCTGCCGCAGTTCGTCGACCCGGCGCGCGGCAGCGTGCCGCTGCAGCTGGTGCAGCTCGGCGTGGTGCTGTCGATGGCCGCGCTGGCCTTCAACACGCTGCTGGGCGCATGCAGCGGCCAGGTCGGCCGCTGGCTGCACAGCCGCCCCGGTGCGGCACCGTTCCAGAGCGGCCTGCTGGCCGCCGTGATGCTGGGGCTGGCCGTGCGCCTGCTCTTCCTCGACCGACCTTCACCCCGCTGAAAGAAAACCCGACCATGCTCAACATCTGGGGCCGCATCAGTTCGATCAACGTCCGCAAGGTGGTGTGGTGCGCACAGGAGCTCGGGCTCGACTTCCAGCGCACCGAGGCCGGCGGCAGGTTCGGCGTGGTGCAGACGCCCGAATACCTCGCGCTCAACCCGAATGCGATGGTGCCCACCATCGACGACGGCGAAGGCGCCGAGCGCGTGACGCTGTGGGAGTCGAACGTGATCGTGCGCTACCTTTGCGCGAAGCATTCGCACGGCACCCTCTACCCGAGCGAACTGCCCGCGCGCTTCGACGCCGAGCGCTGGATGGACTGGCAGCAGACCACGCTCAACCGCGCGAGCCGCGACGCCTTCGTGCAATGGGTGCGCACACCGCCGTCGGAGCGCCAGCTGACACTCATCGACGACTCGGTGCGCGCCAGCGAGGCGCTGTTCGCGATGCTCGACGCGCACCTCGCGCGCCAGCCATACATGGCCGGCGAGCGCTTCACCATGGCCGACATCCCCATCGGCTGCGAGGCGCACCGCTGGTTCGGCCTGCCGGCTGCCGAATACCGCCGGCCGACGTGGCCCAACGTCGAGCGCTGGTATGAAACGCTGCTCTCCCGACCGGGCACGCGCGGCGTGCTCGACCTTCCCCTCGAATGAACCCGATGAAATCCCGCCCCTTCAAGCAAGTCGACGTCTTCACCGCCACGGCCTATCGTGGCAATCCGCTCGCCGTCGTCATCGACGGCACGGACCTCGACGACGCCGCGATGCAGCGCTTCGCGCAGTGGACCAACCTGTCCGAAACCACCTTCCTGCTGCCGCCCACCGACCCGGGCGCCGACTACCGCGTGCGCATCTTCACGCCCGGCGGCGAGCTGCCGTTCGCCGGCCACCCGACCATCGGCAGCTGCCATGCGTGGCTGCAGGCCGGCGGTAAGCCGAAGACCGCGGGCTTGGTGGTGCAGCAGTGCGGCGCCGGCCTCGTGCCGCTGCGCCGTGAAGGCAGCCGCCTGGCCTTCGCCGCGCCGCCGCTCAAGCGCAGCGCCCCGAGCCCCGCGCTGCTGGCCAAGGTGGCCGGCGCGCTGGGCCTGAAGGCGCAGCAGATCATCGCGGCGCAGGTGCTCGACAACGGCCCGGTCTGGTTCGGCCTGCTGGTCAACGATGCCGACGCCGTGCTGGCGCTCACGCCCGATCACCGCATGCTCAAGGAGCTGGGCGTGAAGGCGGGTGTGGCCGGCGTGCCCGCCGCGCTCGACACCTCGCCGCTGATCGGCCGTTCGAACCGCGAGGCGCGCGCCTTCGGCAACCGCCCGGCGGCCGCTTACGACGACGGCGCGAAGATCGACCTGGAAGTTCGCGCCTTCGCCGAACCGATCGGCGTGCAGGAAGACCCGGTCACCGGCAGCCTCAACGCGAGCCTGGCCGAATGGCTGATCGCCGACGGCCACATGCCCGAGCGCTACCTCGCCGCGCAGGGCCAGTGCCTCGGCCGCGCGGGCCGCGTCCACATCGAGCGCGACGCCGAGGGAAAGATCTGGGTCGGCGGCGATGCCGTGACCTGCATCGACGGCCACGTCACGCTCTGAACCCCGGCGGGAAACGTCGCAGCACCATGCACGCGCAGCTCGACCACCTCGTGATTGCCGCCGCCTCGCTCGCCGAGGGCGTGGCGTGGTGCGAAGCCACGCTGGGCGTTACGCCGGGGCCGGGCGGCTCGCATCCGCTGATGGGCACGCACAACCGCCTGCTGAACATCGCGAGCGATGCCTTTCCTGCGGCCTATGCGGAGATCATCGCGATCGAGCCGGGCAAGCAGCCCTCGCGTCCCAAGACGCACCGCTGGTTCGACCTCGACGATGCCGCGCTGCAGGCCGGGCTCGCGCGACACGGACCGCGGCTGATCCATTTCGTCGCCCGCGTGCCCGATGCGCTTTCGGCAACGCGTGCCCTGGCGCGCGAAGACCACGCGCACATCGACCGCGGCCAGTTGCTCGAAGCCTCGCGCGACACGCCCGCCGGCCGGCTCGAATGGCAGATCACCGTGCGCGACGACGGCCAGCGGCTGTTCTACGGCGCGCTGCCCACGCTGATTCAGTGGGGGCCGGTGCATCCGACCGACTCGATGCCGAAGTCGGGTCTCTCCATGCGCGCGCTGCGTGCCGTGCACCCGCGTGCGCCCGCGCTGGCAGCCGCCCTGTCGGCCATCGGCATGACCGGCATGGCCATCGAGGCAGGTCCGCCCAATCTCGCCGCCGTGCTCGACACGCCGCGCGGCCCCGTCACCCTCGAATCCCAAGGACTCTGAGCATGCTGAGCCTCCCCGAAATCGCCTGGTTCGCCCTCGCCTCGCTGCTGCTGGCACTCACGCCGGGGCCGAACATGATCTATTGCGTCTCGCGCACGCTGATCCAGGGCCGCCGCGCCGGGCTCATCTCGCTGGGCGGCGTGCTGCTGGCCTTCCTGGCGCACCTGTTCGCGGCGGCGCTCGGGCTCACCGCGCTGCTGCTGGCTGTGCCGCTCGCGTTCGACGCGATCCGCATCGCGGGCGCGGCCTACCTGCTGTGGCTCGCGTGGCAAGCGGTCAGGCCTGGCGGCAATGCACCTTTCGAGGCGCGTGTGCTGCCGGCCGATCCGCCAGCCAGGCTATTCCGCATGGGCTTTCTCACGAACCTGCTGAACCCGAAGGTGGCGATGTTCTACCTTTCGTTCTTTCCGCAGTTCATTCACCCCGAGCGCGGTTCGGTGCTGCTGCAGAGCATGCAGCTCGGCGTTGCGCAGATGACCGCCAGCGCGGCGGTCAACGCGATGATGATCGTCGGCGCCGCGAGCATCACGGCCGTGCTGTCCCAAAGCGCCGGCTGGCTGCGTGCGCAGCGCTACATCATGGGCAGCGTGCTCGCTGCCCTGGCCGTGCGCGTCGCGCTCACCGAACGCAGGTAGATGGAACATCCGATGAGGTTCACCCGCGAAGAAATCGAAGCCGCACAGCGCACCGTACATGCGGCCATGCCGCCCACGCCGCAATACGCCTGGCCACTGCTCTCGCAGCGCCTCGGCGCCACCGTGTGGGCCAAGCACGAGAACCACACGCCGGCCGGTGCCTTCAAGATCCGCGGCGGCCTGACCTACTTCGAAACCCTGGCGCGCGAGCAGCCCGGGGTGCGCCACGCCATCAGCGCCACGCGCGGCAACCACGGCCAGTCGGTCGGCTTCGCCACGCGGCGCCACGGGCTGGCCGCGACCATCGTGGTGCCGCACGGCAACTCGAGCGAGAAGAACGCCGCGATGCGCGCGCTCGGCGTCACGCTGGTCGAGCATGGCGACGACTTCCAGGCCGCCTCCGAACACGCGGCCGTTCTGGCCGAGCGCGACGGCCTGCACCGCGTGCCCTCGTTCCACCGCGAGCTGGTGCGCGGCGTGTCGACCGCGTATGTGGAGTTCTTCGACGCGCTGTCGGGCACGCCGCCCGACGTGTTGTTCGTGCCCATCGGCCTGGGCTCCGGCTTTGCCGCGGCAGCGGCGGCGCGGGCGCATTGCGGCGCGTCGACGAAGCTCATCGGCGTGGTGTCGGCGCATGCCACGGCCTACCGCGATTCCTTCCGCGCCGGCAAGCCCGTCGAGTCGCCCGTCACCACGCGGCTGGCCGACGGCATGGCCTGCCGCACGCCTGTGCCCGAATCGGTCGAGGTGATCCTGCGCGAGGCCGACGACGTCATCACCGTCACCGACGACGAGATCGCCGAGGCCATGCGCATCCTCTTCAGCGACACGCACAACGTGGCCGAGGGCGCGGGCGCCGCGGCGCTCGCGGGCGCGCTTCAGCAGCAGGAGCGCTGGCGCGGCAAGACGGTGGGCATCAGCGTGAGCGGCGGCAATGTCGATTCCGGCATGTTCGCGGGCGTGCTGGGGCGCAGCGCTTCGTAGTACGGCGGGTCAGGGCAGCGGACCGGTGTTGGCCGTGTCCAGCGGCAGGCGCGACACCTCCGCCAGCAGCAGCGCCAGTTGCTGCGCAGCCGCATCGATCACCGCCTGGCCATGTTCCGCCGTGGCGGCCGCCGCGTTGCCGGCGGCGCCGTGGGCGTTGTAGTCCTCCATGGCCCAGCCGAGCTTGGCGCTCTTGCCGTTGCCCAGGATCGCGTAGCCGGCCGCGCGCTGCTCCGAGGTCGAGCGGAAGTCTCGCGCTTCGCCCATGCGCACCAGTTGCGGCGCGAGCGCCAGCATCATCGAGGTTTCGATCTCGCCCGCATGCACGCCGAAGCGATGCTCCTTTGCACTGAACTGCGCGCCCGCGTCGCCCAGCGGCAGGTTGAACCAGTTCACGCTGTAGACGATGAGCCCGTGCGCCGCGCGCAGCTCGCGCGCCACGATGTCCATCGCGCCGACGTGCCCGCCGTGGGCGTTGAACAGCACCAGCTTCTTCACGCCGGCGCGCGCCACGCCGGCGCCGATCTCGTTCCACACGCGAATCAAGGTTTCGGCCGACAGCGTGAGCGTGCCCGCGAAGCGCGCGTGCTCGGGGCTCAAGCCGATCTGCTGAGTCGGCAGGAACAGCACCGGCAGTTCGGCCGGCAGCAGCGGCAGCGACGCGGCGACGATGCCGTCGGCCAGCACCGTGTCTACGCCCAGCGGCAGGTGCGGCCCGTGCTGCTCGGTCGCGCCCAGCGGCAGCACCGCGACCGTGGCCGCCGCATCGAGTGCCGCGAAATCGCGCGTGGTGAGCTGGGACCAGAAGCGGGGGAGCAACGGCGAAGGGGCCTGGGGAGCGTTCATCACGCGATCTTAGGCCGGGCCGCGCGCGCCCGCATCCGTGCAGGGGGTTTCGCAGCGGTGATTCAATCGCCGGCATCCCATTCACCAAGGACTCTTTCATGGACCTCCAGCTCCAGGACCAGCACGTTCTCGTCACCGGCGGCAGCAAGGGCATCGGCCTGGCGTGCGCGCTGGGCTTCCTGCGCGAAGGCGCGCGCGTGAGCCTCGTGTCGCGCGACATCGCCAATCTGGAACAGGGCCGCAGGACGCTGGTGGATGCCTTCGCGCAGGCCGAAGGCCGGATCTCGGTGCATGCGGCCGACCTCAAGGACCCGGCCGGCGCCGTGGCCGCGCTCGATGCGGCGGAGCAGGTGTTCGGTGCGGTCGACGTGCTCGTCAACTCGGCCGGCGCCGCGCGCCGCACCCCGCCCGACGAACTGACGGCCGCGTCGTGGCACGACGCGATGGACGCGAAATACTTCACCTACATCCACATGATCGACCCGGTGGTGAAGCGCATGGGCCAGCGCGGCCGCGGCGCCATCGTCAACGTGATCGGCCAGGGCGGCAAGGTCGCGAGCCCGGTGCACATGGCCGGCGGCGCGGCCAATGCGGCACTGATGCTGGTGAGCGCCGGCATGGCCGCGGCCTATGCCGCCAAGGGCGTGCGCGTGAACGCGGTGAACCCGGGGCTCACGCTGACCGAACGGCTGCAGGAAGGCATGAAGGCCGACGCGAAGCTGCAGGGCATCGGCACCGATGAGGCGCTGGCGCGCGCCAAGGCACGCCTGCCGCTGGGGCGCATCGCGACGCCAGAAGAAATCGCCAACACGGTGGTGTACCTGGCGTCGCCGAAGGCGAGCTATGTGACGGGCGCCATCGTGGCGATGGACGGCGCGGTGACGCCGATGATCTAAGCGGCCGTCAGCGCCTCGAACTTCAGCGCCAGGAAATCGACGAACGCCCGCACGCGCGCGGGCACGAAGCGCCCGCTCGGCAGCAGCGCGTGCAGCGGGTACGACTCCGTCTCCCAGTCGGGCAGCAGGCGCACGAGGCGGCCTTCGCGGATGTCGTTGCGCACGTCGAGCGCAGACTTGAGCGACATGCCATAGCCCGCCACCGTCCACTCGCGCGCGAGCGAGGCGTCGTCCACGCTGCGGTTGCCGTTCACGCGCACTTCGGTCCACTGGCCGTTCTGCGCGAAACGCCAGACGCGGTGGCGGCGCCCCGAGCGGTTGAAGACCAGGCAGTTGTGGTGCACCAGGTCTTGCGGCACCTTCGGCGCGGGATGGCGGCGCAGGTAGGCCGGTGAAGCCGTGAGCACCGGGTTGGTCAGCGCGAAGGGCCGCGCCACCAGCCGCGAATCGGCCAGCGCACCGTAGCGCAACGCCACGTCGACCTCGTCGCGCATCACGTCCAGCGGGCGGTCGCCGACCGACAGCGAGAGCTGCACGCCGGGGTGCAGCGCCAGGAACTCGTCGAACCACGGCAGCAGCGTGCTGCGCGTGAGGTCCGAGGGCGATGCCACGCGCAAGGTGCCGACCAGATCGCCGCGGTCGGCTGTGACCAGCGACTCGCCCTCGTCCAGCAGCTCGAAGGCGCGCACCGCGTAGTCGAGCAGCGTCTGCCCCTGCGGCGTGAGACGCATGGCGCGCGTGGAGCGCTCGAACAGGCGCGCGCCGAGCTGGGCCTCCAGCCGCTTGAGCGTGGCGCTGGCGGCCGCGGGCGTGATGCCCAGCGCATGCGCCGCCGCCGTGAGCGTGCCGCCGCGCGCTGTCTGCACCAGCACCCGCAGGTCGGAAAGATTTTCAATCTTCATTTGAAAGTGTTGCTGATTCAAGCCAGCTTATCAAATCAGCCTTGCGATCCTACAGTTCAGGCATCGTCACTGAAAGGTTCTTTGCCATGAAAGCCGTCGGCTACTACCAGCCCCTCCCCATCGACAACCCCGAATCGCTGCAGGACATCGAGCTGCCCGCCCCCGTGGCCGGCCCGCGCGACCTGCTGGTGCGCGTGAAGGCGGTGTCGGTCAACCCCGTGGACACCAAGATCCGCAAGAACGCCGCGCCCGATGCGGGCCAGGCCAAGGTGCTGGGCTGGGATGCCGTCGGCACGGTCGAGGCCATCGGCAGCGGCGTGAAGAACTTCAAGGTGGGCGACCGCGTGTACTACGCGGGCTCGATCGTCCGCCCAGGTGCCAACGCCGAACTGCATGCGGTGGACGAGCGCATCGCGGCCATCGCGCCGAAGAGCCTCGACGACTCGCAGGCCGCCGCGCTGCCGCTGACCACCATCACCGCGTATGAACTGCTGTTCGACCGCCTGCGGGTGCCCAAGGGCGGCGGCGAAGGCCAGACGCTGCTGATCACCGGCGGCGCGGGCGGCGTGGGCTCGATCCTGATCCAGCTCGCGCGCCAGCTCACGAAGCTGCGCATCGTCGCCACCGCGTCGCGCGCCGAAACGCGCGAGTGGTGCCTGGCGCTGGGCGCGCACACCGTCATCGACCACTCGAAGCCGCTCGCGGCCGAGCTCAAGGCGGCCGGCATCGGCGAAGTCGACATGGTCGCCAGCCTCACGCAGACCGAGCAGCACTATGCGCAGATCATCGAAAGCCTCAAGCCCCAGGGCCAGCTCGCGGTGATCGACGACATGAAGATGCTCGATGCGATGCCGCTGAAGACCAAGTGCATCTCGCTGCACTGGGAAATGATGTTCGCGCGCTCGCGCTTCGAGACGCCGGACATCGCCGAGCAAGGCGCGCTGCTGGCGGAGGTTGCGGCGCTGGTCGACGCGGGCCGCATCCGCACCACCGCCAATGCGAGCTTCGGCACCATCAATGCCGCGAACCTTCAACGCGCGCATGCGCTCATCGAGAGCGGCAAGGCGCAGGGCAAGGTGGTGCTGGCCGGCTTCTAGGCTAGGTCGACTGCCACGGCAGCCCGCGCATCCGTTCGCGCTTTTCTTCCTCGTCGAAGTGCGCGAGCGAAGGCTTGATGAGGTCGCTGCGCGCCACGATGCCGGCCAGCGCGAGCGATTGCGCGTCCTTCACCACCGGCAGCCGTTCGAGCCGGTGGCGCGCGAGCCGGGTCGCGACGGCGCGGCAGTTCTCGCCCGGCAGCGCGAAGTACAGCGGCGCATCGGCGCAGGCGTCGCCCACGGTCGCGATCGGGTCGCGCGTGCCGTGCGCGGCCAGCATCGCGCGGTCGGCCACGCCGATCACCGCGCCGTTGCGCAGCACGGGGAACGCGCGGTGCGCCTGCCCTTCGCCGAAGTAGTCGAACAGCGCCTGCGCCACCGGCATGGCCGCGTCGATGCTGCGCACCTCGCGCGTCATCACCTCTTCCACCGAATGCCGCTCCAACGGATCGATGCCGTACTCGCGGTAGATGTGATAGCCGCGGCGCGCGATCTTCTCGGTGAGGATCGAGCGGCGCATCGTCAGCACCGTGAAGCCATAGGCCACGGCCGAAGTGGTCAAGAGCGGCAGCAGCGCATTGCTGTCGTGCGTGAGGCCGAAGGCGAAGATGGTGGCGGTGAGCGGCGCGCGCATCACGCCGCCCAGCGTGGCCGCCATGCAGACCAGCGGCCACAGCATCGGGTCGTTCCCCGGCAGCACGTGCGAGAGCACTACGCCAAGGCCTGCGCCCATCATCAGCAACGGCGCCAGCACGCCGCCCGAGGTGCCCGAGCCCAGCGAGATGACCCAGATGACGGCCTTCACCGCCAGCAGCGCGATCACCACGCCAAGCGCGAGATGGTTGTGCAGCAGGTCGCCGATCACGTCGTAGCCCACGCCCAGCGCGCGCGGCTGCAGCCAGCCGCCGATGCCGACCGCGAGGCCGCCAATGGCCGGCCACCACATCCAGTGCACGGGCAGCTTGCCGAACCAGTCCTCGACCTTGTACAGAGACAGCGACAGCGACGCCGACAGCGCGCCGCACAGCACGCCGGCGATCACGCACGACAGCATGGCGAGCGGGCCGGGCACGGCGGTCTGCAGCGGGAACAGCGGACCCGGGTCCATCAGCAGCGGCCGTGCGAAGCCCGCGACCGCGCAGGCCACGGCCACCGGCAACAGGCTGCGCGGGCGCAGCTCGAACAGCAGCAGCTCCACGGCCAGCAGCACCGCCGCCACGGGCGTGCCGAACACGGCAGTCATGCCGGCCGTGGCGCCCGCCACGAGCAGTGCCTTGCGCTCGGCCGCCGTCAGGTGAAAGTGCTGCGCGATCAGCGAGCCGATGGCGCCGCCGGTCATGATGATCGGCCCCTCGGCGCCGAACGGCCCGCCGCTGCCGATGACGATGCCCGACGACAGCGGCTTGAGCAGCGCGACCTTCGGCGACATCTTGCTCTTGCCGAACAGGATCGCCTCGATGGCCTCGGGAATGCCATGGCCGCGGATCTTGTCGGAGCCGTAGCGCGCGACCAGGCCGACGATCAGGCCGCCGATGACCGGGACCACGATGACCCAGGCGCCCAGCGTGTGCGTGGCCGGCGAGCGGTCGGCCAGCGAGAAGGTCTGGAAGAAGAACAGGTTGGTGAAGAAGCGGATCAGGTCGAGCAGCACGCGCGCGGCGACGGTGCTGATGGCGCCGATGACGGCTGCCATGACGGTGATACGCATGAGGCGCGTGTTGAGCGCGAAGTCGCCGCGCGGCGGATGGGAGTTGGCTTTGGGGCTCATGGAGTTTCCGGAAGATCGATTTGCGGCACGTCGAACACGCCCTTGAGCGAGCGCAGTTCCGCGCGGTGAAGCTCGGCCAGCCGAAGCAGCAGCTTCTCGCCCTTGGCGAGCAACTGCACCTCGACCTGGCGGCGGTCGGTTTCGCTCGGCCGGCGCTGCACGAGCTCGAGCGCCTCGCAGCGCGTGACGAGCGCGACCGCCCCATGCGGCTGCAGCTGCAGCCGCTCGGCGATCTCGCCGACCGAGGCCCAGTCGCGGCCGGGCATGCCCTTGATGTGCAGCAGCACCAGGTACTGCTGCGGCGTGAGGCCCTCGCCCTGCGCGGCGCGCTCGGAGAAGCGCTCGAAGCGGCGCATCTGGTAGCGGAACTGGGAAAGCGCCTCGAAGTCTTTCTTGGCGAGCTTGCGGGGGGTGGAGGCCATGACGAAGGGAGATGCCGGAACGGCCGCGAATATATCACGTCGTGACATATATGCCGTGCGACACAATTGGTGGCATGACTGCCGACCCCATCGAATTCGACACGCCGCACTTGCGCTTGCGCCAGTGGCGCGAGAGCGATCTGGCGCCCTTCTTCGCGCTGGCTTCAGACCCACAGGTGATGGAGTTCCTGCTGCCGCTGCCGACGCGCGCCGACAGCGACGCGCTGGTCGATCGCATCCGCGCGCGCTTCGCGGAGAACGGCTGGGGCTTCTGGGCCGTGGAGCACAAGGCGTCCGGCGGGTTCATGGGCTTCACCGGCCTGAACTCGCCGGCGGTCACGCTGCCGTTTTCGCCATGCGTCGAGATCGGCTGGCGCTTCGGGCGCAACTGGTGGGGCCAGGGCTTCGCGAGCGAGGCGGCGCGCGCTGCGCTGCAGGTCGGCTTCGAGCGGATCGGGCTGCACGAGATCGTCGCCTTCACCGCATGGAACAACACGCGCTCGAGCGCAGTGATGGAACGCATCGGCATGAAGGAAGACGCGGCCGGCGCCTTCGACCATCCGCTGGTGCCCGAAGGACACGCGCTGCGCCGGCACAGGCTCTACCGCATCGCCCGCCCGCGCTGAAGAAAGCTACTTCGCCCTCGACACCCGCCACACGGCATTGCCGACATCGTCGGCCACCAGCAGCGCCCCGCCCTTGTCGAGCGCCACGCCCACGGGCCGGCCCTGGGCCTTCTCGTCGGCGGTCAGGAAGCCGGTCAGCACGTCGACCGGCGGCCCGCTGGGCTTGCCACCGATGAAAGGCACGAACACCACCTTGTAGCCCGACTTGGGCTTGCGGTTCCACGAACCGTGCTCGCCGATGAAGACGCCGCTGGCGAACGGGTCGGGCATGCCGCCCGGCCGCGAGAAGGCCATGCCGAGCGGCGCGACGTGCGAGCCGAGCGCGTAGTCGGGCGCGATGGCCTTGGCCGTCATGGTGGGGTTCTGCGGCGTGACGCGGGCGTCGACGATCCCGCCGTAGTAGCTCCAGGGCCAGCCG
This sequence comes from Variovorax sp. Root411, assembly GCF_001425205.1. Classification (GTDB taxonomy): domain Bacteria; phylum Pseudomonadota; class Gammaproteobacteria; order Burkholderiales; family Burkholderiaceae_C; genus Variovorax. The sequence goes on along the minus strand of NZ_LMDW01000003.1, from coordinate 82,416 downwards.
TAGAAGGCGCCGTCCTTCACCGAGGTGAGGTAGTCGGGCACGAGGTCGCTGCCGATCTCGTCGCGTTCGTTCACCACGGTCCACAGCGCCTTCGTGTCCGGGTCCCAGCCCATGCCGTTGGGGTTGCGCAGGCCGCTCGCGAACAGGCGCTTCTCGCCCGTCTTCGTGTCGACCTCCCAGATGGCGGCGCGGCCCTCTTCGGCCGCGAGGCCGTTCTCGCCGATGTTGCTGTTGGAGCCGACCGTCACGTAGAGCTTGCTGCCGTCTTCATTGGCGATGACGTTCTTGGTCCAGTGGTGGTTGATGCCGGCGGGCAGCTGCGTCACCAGCGTCGGGTTGGCGCTGATCGAGGTCTGGCCCTCGGTGTACGGCACCTTCACCAGCGCGTCGGCATTGGCGATGAAAAGTTCGTTGCCGACCAGCGCCATGCCAAACGGCGACATCAGGTTGGTCATGAACACCTGCTTCACCTCGGCGAGGCCGTCGCCGTTGGCGTCGCGCAGCAGGGTGATGCGGTTGGCGCTGGGCACGCCCGCGCCGGCGCGCCCCATGAGCTTGCCCATGACCCAGTTGCGCACCTTCGCGACCACGCCGCCGCCGCCGTCGCTGCTGCCGCCCGGCTTGGGCGGCTTGTTGCTCTCGGCCACGAGGATGTCGCCGTTGGGCAGGGTATAGACCCAGCGCGGGTGGTCGAGGCCGCGCGCCAGCGCCGTCACCTGCAGGCCTTCGGCGGGGATGGGCGCGGCGGTGTCGGTCCAGCCGACGGCGGTCGCGACGTTGACGGTGGGAATCAGGGTCTTGTTCGGCTCGGCCAGTTGCGGGCGAGGGCCGGTCGTGAGCTCCGGGGCCAGCTTGGCGGTCTCGCCGCAGCCGGCGACGAGCAGCAGCGCGGCGGCCAGGGCCAGTGCGGATGCTTGCTGCGGTGCTGTCATGCGTATTCCTCGCGCGGCCGGGTGCCGCATGCACCGGATGATCCCCAGCCGGGCAGCCCCGGGGTTGTCGGCCATGGGCGCTTTCTGGCGTGGGCGCACCTCATTTGCGCATCGCCGCTACCATCGCCGGATGACCGACGACCTGTTCCGAGCCGACGCCTATCTGCGCACCTGCGACGCACGCGTCCTGCGCATCGACGAAACCGGCATCGTGCTGGACCGCACGGTGTTCTATCCGCTGGGCGGCGGACAGGCCGGCGACGCCGGCGTGCTGGTGCTGGCCGACGGGCGCGAAGTCGCCATCGCCGACACCCGCAAGGCCAGGAATGAAGAGGGCCAGCCGACGAACGAGTTCGTCCACGTGCCGGCCCCCGGACAGGCCGACCTGCTGGCCGCGCTGAAACCGGGCGACCCCGTGACCGCCCGCCTCGACTGGGAGCGCCGCCATCGCCTGATGCGCTTCCACACCGCCTCCCACCTGCTGTGCCACCTCGTGCCGGTGCCGGTGAACGGCTGCTCGATCACGCCCGAGTACGCACGCATCGATTTCCACATGACCGATCCGCTGGACAAGGAAGCACTGACCGCCGGGCTCGCGAGGCTGGTCGAGGCCGCCCATCCCCTGACCGTGGGCGCCATCACCGACGAGGAGCTCGACGCCAACCCGGCGCTGGTCAAGAGCATGAGCGTGCAGCCGCCGCGCGGCACGGGCACGGTGCGCACCATCCGCATCGGCGGCGAGGCGCAGATCGACTTCCAGCCCTGCGGCGGCACGCATGTTGCAAACACCTCCGAAATCGGGGCGGTGATGGTCACCAAGATCGAGAAGAAGAGCGCCAATAGCCGCCGCGTGGTGCTGGGCTGGGCCCCTGCCGCGGCCTGAAACGGCCCGGAACTTCGCCCCCATTGAATGCTCCGACTGACGGCATGATCTTTTCGCGCATCCATTTCGCTACGCTTCTGATAGCAACCGCCGCAGCCAGCATGCCGGCTGCCGCGCAATTGGCGTCCAAACCAGGCGCCGTGGTCACCACCCCCCACGTGCGCGCCGAACTGATCGCCCATGCCCCTGACGGCGTGACGCCCGGCGCACCGGTCTGGGTCGGCCTGCAGATCACGCACCAGCCCGAGTGGCACACCTACTGGAAGAACGCCGGCGATTCGGGCCTGCCCACCGAGATGACGTGGACGCTGCCGGCCGGCGTGTCCACCGGCGAGATCGCCTGGCCGGTGCCGACGAAGATCCCGGTCGGCAACCTCGCCAACTACGGCTACGAGAACACCGTGCTGCTGCCGGTGCCGCTGGAGGTGTCGACGCTCTACAAGCCGCCGATGGCGCTGGGCGGCGGCACGCCGGCCATGGACATCCAGCTGAAGGCTTCCTGGCTGGTCTGCCGCAAGGAATGCATTCCCGAAGAAGGCACGTTCACGCTGCCCCTGCCGCTGCAGGGCTCGACCGCGCTGCACAAGGCCGAGTTCGACGCCGCACTGGCGGCCCAGCCGCAGACGCTGGCCAAGGCCGGCACCATCGAGGTCGATGGCCACAACCTGAAAGTGCGCCTCGAAGGCCTGCCCGCCGCCGTGCAGGGCAAGACGCTGGGCTTCTTCCCCGAGACCCCCGAGGTGATCCGCACCGCGGCCGTCTCCGGCAAGGACTGGACCCAATCCTGGCAGGGCGGCACCTGGACGGCGACGCTGCCGCTGGCCGACCAGCGCAGCGCGAGCCCCACGGTGATGCCGGTGGTGGTGGCGCTGGCCGAGGCCGACCGGCAGGCCGGCCAGCCGGTGGCCTGGCGCGCCGAAGCGCCGGTCACGGGTGCCTGGCCGGCAGGCGCCGCGCCGCGCACCGAGGTGTCGCCGGCACTGCAGGCGGCGCTCACCGCCAATGCGGCCAACGCAACAGCCCCGGCCGGCGATGTCCCTGCGCCCTCCTCGACCACCTTCATGGCCGCGCTGCTGGGCGCACTGATCGGCGGCCTGCTGCTCAACCTCATGCCCTGCGTGTTCCCGATCCTCGCGATCAAGGTGCTGGGCTTCGCGCGGCAGGCGGGCAACGCCAGCGCCCACCGCAAGGCCGGGCTGGCCTACACGGGCGGCGTGATGCTGTCCTTCCTCGCGCTGGGCGGCGGCATGCTGGCGCTGCGCGCGGCCGGCGCCGGGCTGGGCTGGGGCTTCCAGCTGCAGTCGCCGGGCGTGGTCGCTGTGCTGGCGGCGCTGTTCACGCTGATCGGGCTCAACCTCGTGGGCGTGTTCGAATTCGGCCGCGCGGCGCCCTCGTCGGTGTGCAGCGCGCAGGCCAAGCACCCGCTGGCCAACGACTTCCTCTCCGGCGTGCTCGCCGTGGTCATCGCCTCGCCCTGCACCGCGCCGTTCATGGGCGTGTCGCTGGGTTTCGCCATCGGCCTGCCGGCCGGCCAGGCGCTGCTGCTGTTCGCGGCGCTGGGTTTCGGGCTGGCGCTGCCGTACCTCGTGGCCGGCTTCGTGCCCGCCGTTGCCTACCTGCTGCCAAAGCCCGGCCCGTGGATGGGCACGCTGCGCCGCCTGCTCGCCTTTCCGATGTTCGCCACCGTGGCGTGGCTGGTCTGGGTGCTGGGTCAGCAAAGCGGCATCGACGGCGCGGGCACGCTGCTCGCACTGCTGGTGTGCCTGGCCGCCATCGTCTGGGCGCTCACGCTGCGCGGGCGCACGCGGGTCGTGATCGCCACCGTGCTGATCGGCTTCACGGCCGCGCTGACCGCCGCCATCGGCCGCAATGTGCTGCAGGTCGTGGAACCGGCGAGGCTGGCCTCGGCGTCCGGCACCGCCGGCCAGCGCTGGCAGCCCTGGTCCGCCGAGCGCGTGTCAGAGCTGTCGAGCGCCGGCCAGCCGGTGTTCATCGACTTCACCGCCGCGTGGTGCGTGACCTGCCAGTACAACAAGAAGAGCACGCTCTCCGATGCCGAGTTGCTGGCCGACTTCGACGCGAAGAAGGTCGCCATGCTGCGCGCCGACTGGACCCGGCGCGACCCCGCCATCACCGCCGCGCTCACCGCGCTGGGCCGCAGCGGCGTGCCGGTGTACGTGCTGCAGGCGCCGGGCAAGCCGCCGGTTGTGCTGACCGAAATATTGGGCAAGGACGAAGTCCGCGCCGCGCTCGCCGCGCTTTGACCACCAGCGTGACATGGGTTGTCACACGCACTTGAAGAAACCGTTCTAAGCTGCAGTTGTTGTTTGGAATTTTGTTTTGGAGTTCAAGCTGGCCATGTCTCTTTCGCCAACCACAGACTCGCGCTCCCGTCGTGCCGCCCGTCATGCTCGCGCCGCCCTGAGCCGGGCCTCCCGCCGCGCGGTCGTTGCCGCCGCCGTGGCGCTCGGCGCCACTTTCCTGATGGGCACCAATGCTGCCGCCGCGCCCGCGGTGGGCCAGCAGGCGCCCGATTTCGTCGCCGTCGACACCAGCGGTGCCAAGCACAAGCTGTCCGATTTCGCGGGCAAGTTCGTGGTGCTCGAATGGACCAACCCCGGCTGCCCCTTCGTGCGCAAGCACTACGGCAGCGGCAACATGCCCGCCACGCAGAAGGCCGCGACCGACAAGGGCGTGGTGTGGCTGGCCATCAATTCCACCGAACGCGCCGCCACCGACTACCTGAAGCCCGACGCGCTCGACGCGTGGATGAAGTCGCAAAAGGCCACGCCCACCGCCGTGCTGATGGACGAAGACGGCCTCATCGGACAGGTCTACGGTGCGCGCACCACGCCGCACATCTTCATCATCGACCCCAAGGGCACGCTGGTGTACGCAGGCGGCATCGACAGCATCGCCTCGGCGCGTGCGGACGACATCAAGACCGCGACCAACTACGTGAGCCAGGCGCTGGGCGAGGCCTTCGGCGGCAAGCCGATATCGACCGCGGCGACGCGGCCCTACGGCTGCTCGATCAAGTACAAGACATAGGTAGAACTCGCGCGTGACAGCTACCTGACTCGCGCAGTCAGCCAGCGGTCGGGGAGCCCGGCCTACCCTTGGGCGAGCACATCGCCAATACCGCCCAAGGGGACAACCAGATGAATCCTGCGCCCACCGCCGCGCAACCGGGCACGGCTGCCCACGCCTCCTCCACTGCCTCCTCCTCCAAGTTCGCCACCGTCCTGCGCGTGACCGGCGGCAACTTCATGGAAATGTTCGACTTCTTCCTGTTCGGCTTCTACGCCACGCAGATCTCGAAGGCGTTCTTCCCCGCCGGCAACGAGTTCGCCTCGCTGATGCTCACGTTCATGACCTTCGGTGCGGGCTTCCTGATGCGGCCGCTGGGCGCGATCTTTCTCGGCGCGTACGTCGACCGCGTCGGCCGCCGCCAGGGCCTGATCGTCACGCTCGCGCTGATGGCCGTCGGCACGCTGCTGATCGCCTGCGTGCCTTCCTACGCGACCATCGGCCTCGCCGCGCCGCTGCTGGTGCTGGTCGGCCGGCTGCTGCAGGGCTTCTCGGCCGGCGTGGAGCTGGGCGGCGTGTCGGTGTACCTGTCGGAAATGGCCACGCCGGGCCGCAAGGGCTTCTACGTAAGCTGGCAGTCCGCCAGCCAGCAGGTGGCCATCGTCGTGGCGGCTGCGCTCGGCTACTGGCTCAACGTGACCTTCACCTCGCAGGAGATCGGCGACTTCTACTGGCGCATTCCCTTCTTCGTGGGCTGCCTGATCGTGCCGGTGCTGTTCATCATCCGCCGCTCGCTGCAGGAGACCGAGGAGTTCATGGCGCGCAAGCACCGGCCCGACGCGCGCGAGATCTTCCAGTCGATGGTCGCCAACTGGGGCCTCGTGGTCGCCGGGATGATGCTGGTGTCGATGACCACCGTGTCGTTCTACCTGATCACCGTCTACACGCCCACCTTCGGCAAGGCCGTGCTGCACCTGAGCACAACCGACGCGCTGATCGTCACGCTGTGCGTGGCCATCTCGAACTTCATCTGGCTGCCGATCATGGGCTCGCTGTCGGACCGCGTGGGCCGCAAGCCGCTGCTGATCCTGTTCACGGTGCTGACCGTCCTCACGGCGTACCCGTCGCTCAAGTGGCTGGTGGGCGCGCCGAGTTTTGCACGCATGCTCGAAGTCGAGCTGTGGCTGTCGTTCCTCTACGCGAGCTACAACGGCGCGATGGTCGTGGCGCTCACCGAGGTGATGCCGGTGAACGTACGCACCGCCGGCTTCTCGCTGGCCTACAGCCTGGCGACGGCGCTGTTCGGCGGCTTCACGCCGGCGATCGCGACGGGGCTGATCGAGATGACCGGCGACAAGGGCGCGCCAGGACTGTGGATGACGGCAGCCGCGGTGTGCGGGCTGATTGCGACGCTGGTGCTGTACCGGCGCAACGTGGACCCCGCCGATGCGGGGCGCGTGCCGGTGGTCTGACGGTTCGGCGGCCAGCCGGTGCGTTGATCCAGCGCGCACCGCGCATTGATCCAAGGCGTAGCCGCCACCCTGCCTGGGTGGAAACACCGATGATGGCGCGTCCCCCCATGCCTATCCTGCGGAAGCGCCTGCGGCGCCTTCACAGAGACCCCACGGCATGAACGCACACCACTTCAGCACCCTGCTCGAACACCCCGCCGACCGGCAGGCCTGCTGGGGCCAGATCAACTCGTCGTATTTCGGCGCGCTGCACGTGCAATGCCTCGACACGGGCACCTTCGACGCGCGCATGGACGCCTATGAACTCGGGCCGCTGGGCATGTTCATGATCGAGGCGCCCTCGCACCGCGTGGCGCGGCCCGACACGCGCCACGAGATCGTGCTCGACGAGCACTACAAGCTGGTGCTGCAGCTCGAGGGCCACGGCCACATCTCGCAACGCGACCGCGAGTTCCATCTGCACCCGGGCGACTGGAGCCTGTACGACCCGCGCGTGCCCTACGCCATCACCAACCCAGAACGCTCGCGCCTGCTGGCCATCACCATTCCGCGCCAGCAGTTCAAGGGCATGAAGATTCCCGACCTGCACACCTGCGAGGCGCACACGCCCGCCATGCAGGGGCTCTATGCGGTGCTCGGCTCGTTCCTCACCTCGCTGGCCGACCAGTTGCCCTCGCTGCCCCATGCGGTCGGCCGCTCGGTCAGCGACACGGTGCTGGGCCTGCTGGCCTCCACGCTGGCCACGCACTCCGACGAGCAGTTCGGTGGCGCGCACCCGGTGCCAAGCGTGCTCAAGGCGCGTGTGAAGCAGTTCGTGCATGCGCACCTCGCGGACCCTGCTTTGTCGCTCGACCTCATCGCGCAGCAACTGCGCTGCTCCAAGCGCTACCTGCACCGCGTGTTCGAGAACGAAGACCAGACGCTCGACCGCTTCATCTGGCAGATGCGGCTGGAGCGCTGCGGCGAGGCGCTGCGCAATGCGGCAGGCCGCCGCACCTCGGTGTCGGAAATTGCGTTTGCCTGGGGCTTCAACAGCAGCGCGCATTTCTGCCGCGTGTTCAAGGCGCAGTACGGGGTGTCGCCGAGAGAGTTCCAGCGGCGCGAAGCCGAAAAGGCCGCATCGCCAGCGCTGGCGCACTAGCCAGCTCAGGCTGCAGCCAGATAGCTGCTGTGCAGGATCTCGGGCCGGCTGCGCAATTCTTCCGACGAGCCCGCGAAGGCCATGCGCCCGCGCTCCAGCACGTAGGCGCGGCTCGACACCGCGAGCGCCACCGTCGTGAACTGCTCGATCAGCAGCACGCCGACGCCCTCGCGCGCGACCTGCTGCACCACCTCGACCAACCGCTTGACCACCGTGGGCGCGAGCCCCAACGACAGTTCGTCGATGGCCAGGTAGCGCGGCTTGCCGATCAGCGCCTGCGCAATGCAGACCATCTGCTTCTGCCCGCCCGACAGCGAACGCGCGGGCAGAGCGAGCTTCACGCGCAGTTCAGGGAACACCGCCAGCACCTGCTCGACCGCATTGACCACGCGTGCAGCGGGCAATGCCGTCGCCGCCGCACGCAGGTTGTCGAGCACCGACAGCTCGCCGAGCACGCGATGTCCTTCCGGCACCACGGCCACGCCCAGCGCACGCACACGCTCGGGCCGCTGGCCGTGCAGCGCGTGGCCCTCGACCTCGATGCGCCCGCCGGTGATCGGCAACACGCCGCCGATGGCCATCACCGTGCTCGACTTGCCCGCACCGTTGGCCCCCAGCAGCGCCGTCACCTCGCCCGGCGGCACCTGCAGGTCGATGCCGTGCAGCACGGCCTTGCCGCCGCGTTGCAGGCGCAGATCGTTGACGCTCAGCATGTAGTCACTCCGTTCCCAGGTAGGCCTTGCGCACGGCCGGATCGTCGAGCACCTCGCGCGTAGCGCCGAGCGCGAGGCGGCGGCCGAAGTCGAGCACCAGCGTCTGCGTGCAGGTGGCGGCGATCAGGTCGACGTCGTGGTCGATCAGCAGCACCTGCGCGCCGCAGAAGGCATGCACCGAGCCGATCACGCGGCGCAGCGCGCCGGCCTCCTGCTCGGTGAGGCCCGCGCCGGGCTCGTCGAGCAGCAGCAACTTGGGCGTGCCGACCAGCGACTTCGCGATCTCGAGCATGCGGCGCTGGAACAGGTTGAGATGCTGGCCCAGCACGGTCGCCACGTCGAGCAGGCCGGTGTGCGCCAGCGCGCGCGCGACCTGCGCCACCGCGTCGCCGCGCGCGTGCGGCACATGGTCGAGCAAGGCGCGCACGTTGTCCCACACGCTGAGGTCTTCCACCACCTGCTCGGTCTGGAACGAGCGGCGCAGGCCGAAACGCACGCGCTCGATGGGCTTCAGGCCCAGCAGGTCGGCGCCGTCCACCGCAACGCTGCCGGTGCGCGGCAGCACGAGGCCGCTGAGCACGTTGACCAGCGTGGTCTTGCCCGCGCCGTTCGGGCCGATGAGGCCGCACACCGGCGCGTCGAGTTCGGCGCTCAGCGCATCGATGGCCTTGACACCGCCGAAGGCGACGGTGAGATCGTGGATGCGGATCATGGCGCGGCCTCTTTGCCGCCGCGCCCGAGCCGCTTGCGTATTGCCTCGAACGCGCCCGCCAGCTGGCCCGCGATGCCGCTCGGCGCGGTGATGAGCGCATGCAGCAGCGCCACGCCGAAGAAGATCATCGCCAGGTAGCCGTTGACGCCGAAGTCCGTGAGCAATGCAGGCACCGCGCGCAGCAGCAACCCGGCGATCAGTGCGCCGGCCCAGTGGTACACGCCGCCCACCACGGTGAGTGCGAACAGCATCACCGAATCGCCCGCAGTGAACGCACGCCCGTCGAGCTGGCCCACGCCGCCCGCGAGCAGCGCGCCCGCCACGCCCGCGCAGAAACCCGCGAGGCCGAAGGCCCAGGTCTGGTAACGCAGGATGTTCACGCCGGCCGCCACAGCCGCCGCCTCACCGCGACGGATCAACGCCCACGAGCGCCCGGCGCGCGTGCGCCGGTGCAGTTCGATCAATGCCAGCACCGCCGCCAGCCACACGGCCACGTAGCGGAAATACGCCGCATCGGACAGCGCCAGCGCGGGCCGCGGCATCATCAGCCGTTCGCTGCCGAACACACGGCCCAGCCAGCCCGCGCCGCCATCGGGAAAGCCCATGACGTTGATGACCACCTGGAAGCCGCCCGCCATCATCATCGTGACGAGCGCCAGGTACAGCCCCTTGAGCCGCAGCGCTGGCAGCCCCGCGAGCATGCCCACCACGCACGACAGCAGCCCGCCCGCGAGCACCGACAGCTCGAAGGGCCAGCCCAGGCCGTGTCCCGCGCGCAGCGCGATCCAGCCGCCCGCGCCGAGCAGCGCGTACTGGCACAGCGACACCAGCCCCAGTTGTCCGTAGAGCAATGCCACGCCGGCCGCCGCGATCGACAGCGCGAGCGACGACGTGAGTGTCTTGATCCAGTACGCATTGGCCAGCCACGGCACCACGAGGCCGATGAGCAGCACGCAGCCCACCATCGCGGCCAGCGAGATGCGCGCGCGGCGCGATGCTTCTGCCAGCGAGGCCGGCGGCCCCGAGATGGCTTGAACAGGCACCGCGCCGCCGATGGTCGAAGAAGCGCTCATGCCTGCCGCGTCCCCGGTCGGAAGAAAACGATCATCGCCAGCGCGATGAGGAACGGCGTGGCCGTGCGAAAGGCCGCGAAGCCCGGCACGGTGATCGCCAATGCTTCGAGCACACCGATGGCGATACCGCCCGCGACCGTGGCCGGCAGCGAATGCAGCCGCCCGATGATCGCGGCGGCAAAAGCTGGTATTACCAGGAAGGTCAGTAGCGTGGCCTGCAGCCGCACGATGTTCGCGAGCAGCAGCCCGCACACGCCGGCGAACGCGCCGCTGAGCACCCACGCCACCGTGTCGACGCCGAGCACGCGGATGCCGAGCAGCGCGCTCAGGTCGCGGTCGTTGGCCAGCGCGCGCATCTTCAGGCCCACGCGCGTCTTCGACAGCAGCAGGCCGACACCGCCCATCATCAGCACCGCGAGCACCAGCCCCAAGGCGCGCGTGTGCGTGAGCCGCACCTCGACCTCGCCGAGCAGAAATTCGAGAGCGCCGCCATCAGTGGGCAACACGAGGCGTCGCGGCTGCTCGCCCCAGTACCACTCGGTGAAGCCGACCACCACCAGCGCGAAGCCCAGTGTCGCGATGCTGCGGATCGTCGGGTCGCGGTGCGACAGCCTCGGCGCCAGCAATCGGCCGTAGGCCAGCGACAGCAGCATCGACGTGAGCACCGCCGCGCACCACGCGAGCCCCTGCGGCCAGTCGGCTTCGAGCATCGACCAGGCCACGTACGCACCGATCGCGCCGATGGCGCCGAAGGCGAAGTTCAGCACGCCCGACGAGCGATAGAGCACCACCAGCCCCACGCCCGAGAGCGCATAGACCGCGCCCAGGCCCAGGCCGGAGATGACGAAAGGCAGGTAGTCCTCCATGGCCCGGCGCGCCTACTTCAGGCCCATCTTCTGCTCGTCGGCACGAATGTCGACCAGTTCCGGGTCTTCCGCCGTGAGGCAGCCGCCGGGCGCGAAGCGCCAGCCGTTGCCGTCGGGGCTCGCGACCGGGCCGCTGTTGTTGGCGTTGTGGCGGTTGCCGTTGCCCACGTAGAAGGGCTTGCAGAGAATGTCGCTGCGGAAGTCGCTGACCTTGCGCAGCGCGTCGGTCACGCCCGCGCGGTCGACCCTCTTCGGGTCCATCTTCAGCAGCGCCTGCGTCACGATGCGCGCCGCCACGTAGCCGGCCTGCGAGAAGGTGTCGCGCGGGTCGCTCTTCGCGCCGTACTTGTCCATCACCGCGAGCCAGTTCTTGTTGTCGGGCCCGGCCGATTCGAGCGGGTTGAATTCGAGGTTCACGTCGAAGTTGCCCTTCCAGTACGGTCCGATGGCCTTGGGCACGTCGGCGTTGTAGGCCGGCGCGGACGACACGAAATGAATCTTCTTGCCGATGTTCTGCTGCTCGGCCGCGGCCAGCATCGGCACCAGGATGCCCTTGGGCACGTTCATGATGATGGTGTCGGGCTTCTTCGCGGCGGCCTGCAGCATGGTCGAGGTGGCGTCGGCCGAGCCGGGGTCGATGGCGATGGTCTCGACCTCCACGCCGTTCTTCTTGCCCCATTCCTTCGGGCCCTCGCAGGCCCAGTTGCCCAGGCTCGGGATGTTCGGAATGATGCAGACCATCTTCTTGGCCTTGTACTTCTGCGCGGCGTACATGGCGGCGATGGTGGCCGACACGCGCGGCCCCGCGTTCACCGGCACGTAGTTGCGCGCGTTGAAGCATTCGCGCGGCACGCCGGTGCCGGCAATCACCATCACGCCTTCGTCGGCGTACATCTTGGCGTTGGCGCCGCACTCCACGAAGCTGGTGCTGCCCGCGAGCACGACCACCTTGCGGTCCTTCACGAGCTTGGAGGCGACCTGCGCGGCGGTCTCGGGGTTCCACTGGTCGTCGGCCACGATGTAGTCGACCGGGCGGCCGTTGATGCCGCCGTTGGCGTTGACGCACTTGAAGTACGCGGCCGCCGCCTGTCCCGAGGCACTGAAGTCGTCGGGGCCGGTCTTGCCGACCACCGCGCCGATGGGAATGGGCTCGCCCGTGGCGGCCTTGCCGGTGTTCAGGCCGCAGTCGGGGCCAGTCTGCGCCCAGGCGCCGCCGGCAGCAGCAAGGCCCATGGCGCCCATGAATGCGGACAGCGCGATCTTCTGGTTTCTCTTCATGATGAATGTCTCCTTCTTTGTGATCGGAACCGTGGCGGCTACACCGCCATGCACACGCTCTTGAGCTCGGTGAAGCTCTCGACCGCCGCGCGCCCCAGGTCGCGCCCGTAGCCCGACTGCTTCACGCCGCCCAGCGGCAGCGCGTTGTCGAGCACGTTGTGCGCGTTGACCCAGACCACGCCGGCCTGCAGGCGCGGCACGATGCGGTGCACGGCAGAGAGGTTGTTCGACCACACGCTGGCGGCCAGGCCGTAGGCGCTGTCGTTGGCCAGACGGATCGCGTCTTCGACGTCGTCGAAAGGCACGACCGTCGCGACCGGGCCAAACACCTCTTCGCGCACGATGCGCATCGAAGGCTGCGTGTCGACGAACACCGTGGGCTTGACGAAGCAGCCGCCGTCGAAGGCGCGGCTGCCGCCGGTGACGAGCGTCGCGCCGTCGGCCACCGCGCCGTCGATGTGCGCCATCACGCGCTCCACGTGGCGCTTGGACACCAGCGGCCCGAACTGCGCCTGCGGATCGAAGCCCGAGCCGATGTGCAGGCCTTCGGCCGCCTGCACCAGTTGCGCCACCACCTTGTCGAAGATGCCGCGCTGCACGTAGACGCGCGAGCCCGCCGTGCACACCTGGCCCTGGTGAAAGAAGATGCCGTTGGCCGCGCCCTGCGCCGCCGCGGCCGGGTCCGCGTCGTCGAGCACGATCAGCGGCGACTTGCCGCCGAGCTCCAGTGTGAAACGTGCCATGTTGTCGACCGCCGCGTGGCCGATGCGCTGGCCCACGGCCGTCGAGCCGGTGAAGCTGATCTTGCGGATGTCCGGGTGTTGCGCGAGCGCCGCGCCGGCCGTGGCACCGCGCCCGCACACCACGTTGAGCGCGCCCGGCGGGAAGCCCGCCTCGATGGCCAGCTCGGCCAGCCGCAGCGCGGTGAGCGGCGTTTCTTCCGAGGGCTTGAGCACCACCGTGCAGCCGGCCGCGAGCGCGGGCGCGACCTTCCACAGCGCGATGGCGAGCGGGAAGTTCCACGGCACGATCGCGCCAACCACGCCCACGGGTTCGCGCCGCGTGTAGGTCACCCACTGCGCGCCCGGAATGCCGATGGAGTTGTCGAGCGTCTGCCCTTCGAGCTTGGTGGCCCAGCCCGCCATGTAGCGCACGAACTCCGCGCCGCCGCCCACGTCGACCATGCGCGCGATGCCGCGCAGCTTGCCGCTCTGCAGGGTTTCGAGCGCACTGAGTTCGTCGGCGTGCGATTCGATCAGTGTCGACAGCGTGTAGAGCATGCGCTCGCGGTCGGCGGGGCGCAGCGACTTCCATGCGGCGCTCTCGAAGGTGCGGCGCGCGCTGGCCACCGCCGCATTCACGTCGGCCGCGTCGCTGTCCGGTGCTTCGGCCACGGTCATCTCGGTGGCCGGATCGACCACCGGCAGGTAGATGCCGCCGGCGGGCGCCACCTCGCGGCCGTCAATGTGATTGCCGCGTCGGCGCTGCGCCAACAGGCCCACCTGGCCGAGGTGCTCGATCGACAGGTCTCGCAGATTCATGAAAGGGCTCCGGGACAATGCGTTGAAGAAAAGAACCTGCTCACTGCATGGCCTGCGCCACGAGCAGCGTGTCGGTGAACTGCTCGAAGCGCCGCACCTTGCCGCCCTGCACCTGCCACACATGCGTGACGCGCGCACGCATGGTCTTGCCGGTGGCGCGGTGGCGGCCGTGGTAGTCGCCGATGCCGACCACGGTGTCGCCGCCGTCGACCAGCCGTTCGAGCACGAAGCGGTAGCCTTCCCACTCGGCGCCGAGCACCTTGAAGACCTTCTCGATCACCTGCGCGGGGCCGACGTGCGTGCCGGCGCAGGGGAAGCCGGCCATCTCGGTCCACTGCACGTCGTCGGCCATGTCGGCGAACATGGCCTCGAGGTCCTGGCGATCGGACGCGGCGTAGTGATCGGCAACGATCTGGTGGGGCGTGCGCATGAAGTGAAGCTCCTGGGTGTGACAGCGAAATGGGGAAAGATCAGACCGGCCCGAACTCAGGCGGGTAGAAGGTCTGCGAGGCCTTGCGCATGAAGGCGCCGGCCGGGTTGTTGGCGACTTCGCCGGCGCCGGTGACGCCGAGGAACTTGCCGGTCGAGCGGCCGCTCGCGAAGTCGAAGAAGAAAACCGACGCGACCGGAATCAGGAACTCGCGGAAGGTGAAGATGTATTGCTCGTCGTCGAACTTCCAGTAGCTCGCGAGGTCGACGTCGCCGTGGCCGCGCTGCACGCCGACCAGGCATTGCCACGCGTAGCGCTCGGCGCTCAGGTAGGTGTGCTCGTAGGTGTGGTTGGGGCTGTAGGTCTGCCAGGTGCGCAGGCCGATGAGGTCGCGCGTGGCGTGCGGCACGAGGCCCGTGGCGGTGTCGCCATTCAGCGTGCCGACCCAGAAGTCCTGCGGCACGCGCGGCTGGCCTGCGGCTTCCTCGGCACTGACGATGCGGCAGCGGATGGCGAGCACGCGGCGCGTGCGCGTGTTGAGCACGACGGTCAGTGCTTCGGTGGGGCGGCTGGCCTGCGTGATGTCGAGGAAGAAGGTGTGGGGTGCGACCTCGATGGCTTCGTACCAGTCGCCCTTGCCCTGCCCGCCGCGCGCGCCCTGCTCCTGCCAGTCCAGCGCGTGCTGAGAGCGCGGCTGCAGCGTGAGCTGGAAGCCGGGCAAGGCCAGTGTCAGCGTCTGGCCCGCGAGCGCGTCGGTGGCCGGCAGGCGGTTGGTGGCGATGCCGAGGGCGAACTGGTCGTAGGTCTTCCAGTCGGCGGGTTTCGTCGTGTCGGTGCTCATGGCGTTCTTGTTCCTTAGGCGTCGTGCGCGAAGGCGATGGTGGGAAGGTCGACCGCGGACGCGCCGCCATCGACCATCAGCGAACTGCCGGTGACCATCGCGGCCAGCGGCGAGGCGAGGAACAGCACGGCATTCGCCACGTCTTCGGGGCTGGCGGCGCGACCCATGGGCACGTCGCGCGTGACAAGGTCGTAGGCCGCGTCGGCATCGGCCAAGCGGTACTTGTCGACCAGCACCTGCATCTGCTCGTCGGCCATCTCCGTGCGCACCCAGCCGGGACACACCGCGTTCACGCGCACGCCCTGGTTGCCGTAGTCGCGTGCCAGCGAACGCACGAGGCCGATGAGCGCGTGCTTCATCGTCACGTAGCCGATCACGCCCGGGCCCGCGAAGTGGCCGGCGAGCGACGACAGCACGACGATGTTGCCGCGCCGCTCGATCAGCTCGGGCAGCAATTCGCGCGCGCAGACAAAGGCGGTGTCGAGGTTCAGGCGTGTCGAGAGCGCCCACGAGGCATCGTCGGTGGAGAGCGCATTGCCGACACCATGTCCGCCCGCGTTGGCGACCAGCACGTCGACGCGGCCGAACTTCTCGCGGGCCGTGGCGAGTGCGCGCTGCACGTCGGCCTTGCTCGCGGCATCGCCTGCCACGGCCAGGCCGCCGAGCCTGGCGGCGACCGCTTCGAGCTGCGCGAGGCGGCGCCCCATCAGCACCACGCGGCCGCCCGCCGCGACGAACTGCTCGGCCACTGCCGCGCCGATGCCGGTGCCGCCACCGGTGATGAATGCGACCTTGCCGGCCATGGAAGCTGTGGAACTCATTCGATCTGTCTCCTTGTCCTTGTTGGGATCGACTCTAGGTTCGTGCGCGCATCCGCGATTGACCGAACGTGCAGAGTCAATTGCCCGACAGCGCGAAATCAGCGCAGCGCTCGGCCAGCATCACGGTCGGCGCGTTGGTGTTGCCGCTCACGAGCGACGGCATCACCGAGGCGTCGCACACGCGCAGCCTTGCCACGCCATGCACGCGCATCTGCGCATCGACCACGGCCATTTCGTCGCGGCCCATGCGGCAAGTGCCGCTCGGGTGGTAGACGGTCTTGGCGCGCTGGCGCACATAAGCTTCGATGGCGTCGTCCGCCAGTTCGTCGGCAGCGGAAGGCGCAAGCTCTTCGGAGACCACTTCGCGCAGCGCGGGCGCGCGCAGGATGCGGCGCGCGAGCTTCACGCCGCGCACCAGCGTGTCCACGTCTTCCCGCGCCTGCAGGTAGCCGCCGTCGAACAGGATCGGCGCCATCGGGTCGGCGCTGCGCAACTGCACTCGGCCACGCGATTTGGGGCGCAGGAAGCAGGGGTTGATCGACAGGCCGTGGCCGGCCAGCGGCGCGCGGTCCACGTCGCCCACCAGCACGGGCAGCACGTGGAACTGCAGGTCGGGCCGGCCCTCACCGGTGGTGTCGACGAAGCCGCCGCTTTCCACCACGTTCGAGCTCAGCAAGCCGGTGTTGAAGAGCGTCCATTGCAGGCCGTGCTTGAGCGCCGCGAGGCCGCGGTCGTTGCCCAGCAGGCTGATCGGCTCGCGCGTACGGCCGTAGACCGACACCTCCAGGTGGTCCTGGAAGTTCTCGCCCACACCGGGCAGGTCGCGCGCCACGGGAATGCCGAGCGACTGCAGTTGCGCACCCGGGCCGATGCCCGACAGCATCAGCAGCTTGGGCGACGCGAGCGCGCCGGCCGAGAGGATCACTTCCTGCCGCGCGGTGGCGACGATGTCTTCGCCGGTGCCGCCCTGGCCCGTGCGATAGACCACGCCGGTGGCGGCACCGTCCTGCGTCAGCACGCGCGTCACGTGGGCGCCAGTCACCACCGTGAGCTTCGGGTTGCCGCGCACCGCCGCGAGGTAGGTCGCGGCCGTGCTCGCGCGGCGGCCCTCGAAGGTGGTGGTCTGGTAGAAGCCCACGCCCGCCTGCTGCGCGCCGTTGAAATCGTCGGTGTAGGCCAGCCCGCTCTGCTGCGCCGCGCGCAGGAAGGCCAGGCTCAGCGGATGCCGGTAGCGGGTGTCGCTCACCTTCAGCGGGCCGGTCGTGCCATGCAGCCCGCAGGCAAAGCGCGAATTCGCCTCGGCCTTGCGGAACCACGGCAGCACGTCGCTCCAGCCCCAGCCTTCGCAGCCCTGCGCCTGCCAGCCGTCGTAGTCGGCCGGCGTGCCGCGGATGTAGACCATGGCGTTGACCGAGCTGCCGCCGCCCAGCGTGCGCCCCTGCGGCACGAACATCTTGCGCCCGCCCGCCGCGGCCTGCGGCTCGCTCTCGTAGGCCCAGGTGCGCTCGGTGCCGATCACGCGCACGAAGGTGGCGGGCATGTGGATGAAGCGGTCGTTGTCCGGCGGCCCGGCCTCCAGCAGCAGCACGCTGCGCCCCGCCAGCACCAGCCGGTGCGCTAGCACGCAGCCGGCCGAGCCGGCACCAACCACCACGAAATCGAAAACCTGTTCCGCCATGTCGCGCATCCGTCCTGAGTTGTCGTTGCAGGCGGATGCTCGGGGGTGGCGTGCCCCGTGGATCACCGGGGCGGGTTGGTGCAACTCAAATTGCGCTGTCGGTCAATGCCGGGAGGCCCTGCGACAATCGCCGGATGCCTTTCGCCCCCCTGCAAAACGACACGTTCCTGCGAGCCTGCTGGCGCCAGGCCACCGACCACACGCCCGTCTGGCTCATGCGCCAGGCCGGCCGCTATTTGCCCGAGTACGTCGCCACCCGCACCAAGGCCGGCAGCTTCATGGGGCTGGCGACCAACACCGACTACGCCACCGAAGTCACGCTGCAGCCGCTGGCGCGCTACCCGCTGGACGCGGCCATTCTTTTCTCCGACATCCTCACCGTGCCCGACGCCATGGGCCTGGGCCTGTCGTTCGAGGCCGGCGAGGGCCCGCGCTTTGCGCACCCGGTGCGCGATGAGGCCGCCGTGGCCGCGCTCGAAGTGCCCGACATGGACAAGCTGCGCTACGTGTTCGACGCCGTGGCCTCGATCCGCAAGGCGCTCAACGGCCGCGTGCCGCTGATCGGCTTCTCGGGCAGCCCCTGGACGCTCGCCTGCTACATGGTGGAAGGCGCGGGCTCCAGCGACTACCGCCTCGTGAAGAGCATGCTGTACAGCCGCCCCGACCTCATGCACCGCCTGCTGGCCGTGAATGCCGATTCGGTGGCCGCCTACCTCAACGCCCAGATCGACGCCGGCGCGCAGGCCGTGATGGTGTTCGACAGCTGGGGCGGCGTGCTGGCCGACGGCGCGTTCCAGGAATTCAGCCTCGCCTACACGGCCCGCGTGCTGGCCGGCCTGAAGCGCAACGGCGCCGACGGCCAGCCCGTGCCGCGCATCGTGTTCACCAAGGGCGGCGGGCTGTGGCTCGACGCCATGCGCGAACTCGACTGCGAAGTGCTGGGTGTGGACTGGACCGTGAACCTGACCGCTGCGCGCCGCCAGGTCGCCGAAGGCACCGACGGCAAGGCCAAGGCGCTGCAGGGCAACATCGACCCCAACGTGCTGTTCGCGCCGCCCGCGCAGATCGAGGCCGAGGTGGCGAAGGTGCTGAACGCCTTCGGCAAGCCGCACGCCGAGCACAACGCCAAGGGCCCGACCCATATCTTCAACCTGGGCCACGGCATCAGCCAGTTCACGCCGCCGGAGCATGTGGCTGCGCTGGTGCAGGCGGTGCACGCCCAGTCGCGCGCGCTGCGCGGTTGAAATCGTCACTCCGAGGCGGTCCGGCGATGGCGCCGGAGCTGCCCCGAAGGTTGGTCTGCAACCGTTTGTCAAGCCCAAAACGGTGAATCGGCACCGACTTATGCACAAAACATGTGTTGCACTGCGCAAGATTATCTGAGTGGCCTCTTTCTTTGCTCCTAAAGAAATAGCGAAGCTAAGTTGTTGATTTATATAGGATTTGAACTTTGCTTTTTTTCCGGGCATTCCAGCCAGAGCCTTGATTTTCAAGGCCTCGCAGCGAGTCGAGCCTGCTTGTCAACAAAGTTATCCACAGAAACTCTGGACGGCCTTCAAAGCCCAGACAAATCAACGACTTAAGCGCTTTTGCTCAAAGTCGCATTAAGAAACCTTTCCAAGAAGGATCGCTCATCTCCACCACCGGCCTCCCCCTCGACGGGGCTCACCAGACGACGGACGGCGCTTTGCGTTCCCTGCCGTGGCGGCTCGACATCGCGGTGCAGACGCCCGCGCATGCCGCGCTCGGCGACCTGCTGAGCTACGCCAGCGCGGAGCCGGTGCCGCCCGGCACGCTGGTGCGCGTGCCGCTGGGCAAGCGCGAGGTGTTGGGCGTGGTCTGGAACGAGCCGGTTTCGCTGGCGGGCGCCGAGCCGGGCATGGCGCTGAAACCCGTGGGCGCGGCGCTCGACGCACTGGCCCCGCTGGGCGAGGCCTGGCGCGAC
Source organism: Variovorax sp. Root411 (assembly GCF_001425205.1). GTDB lineage: Bacteria > Pseudomonadota > Gammaproteobacteria > Burkholderiales > Burkholderiaceae_C > Variovorax. The sequence goes on along the minus strand of NZ_LMDW01000003.1, from coordinate 63,060 downwards.
CTCGTGGCCTTTGCCGCGCGCTACTACCAGCGCTCGATCGGCGAGATCGCGCTGGCCGCGCTGCCGCCGCAGCTGCGCGACCTGTCGACGACGCAGCTGGCGCGCCGGCTCAAGCGCAAGACGGCGGCCGGTCCGGTGGCAGAGACGGCCGAGTCCGCGAACCTGATCGCGCTGAGCGCGGAGCAGGCCGCCGCGCTGGTGCGCATCGAGGCCGAGACCGGCACCTTCCTGCTGGTCGGCAGCACCGGCAGCGGCAAGACCGAGGTCTACCTGCGCTGCGTGGCCGACCTGCTCGCGCGCGACCCCGAGGCGCAGGCGCTGGTGATGGTGCCCGAGATCAATCTCACGCCGCAGCTCGAGGCCCGCTTCAAGGCCCGCTTCGGCGACGAGGCGGTGGTGTCGTTGCACAGCGGCATGACCAACCCGCAGCGGCTCGCGAGCTGGCTGGCGGCACACAGCGGCGCGGCGCGCATCGTGCTGGGCACGCGCATGGCGGTGTTCGCTTCGATCCCGGGGCTGAAGCTCATCGTGGTCGACGAGGAGCACGACCCGAGCTACAAGCAGCAGGAAGGCGCGCGCTACTCGGCGCGAGACCTCGCCGTGTGGCGCGGCCAGCGCGAGAAGGCCAAGGTGATCCTCGGCTCGGCCACGCCCTCGCTCGAAAGCTGGCACCAGAGCCGGCCCGCCGAGGGCGACGACCCGGGCGGGCGCTACGTGCGGCTGGCGATGCCCTCGCGCATAGGCGCCGGTGAACTGCCCGCCGTGCGGCTGGTCGACATGAACCTGCAGCCGCCGAAGACGGTGATTTCCGCCGCGCTGCTCGACGCCATCGGCCAGCGCATCGCACGCGGCGAGCAGAGCATGATCTTCCTGAACCGGCGCGGCTATGCGCCGGTGCTGGCCTGCGGCGACTGCGGCTGGAAGAGCGAATGTCCGCACTGCAGCGCGTACCGCGTGTTCCACAAGATCGACCGCACGCTGCGCTGTCACCACTGCGGTTTCACCGAGCGCGTGCCGCGCGCCTGCCCGGCCTGCGGCAATCCCGACATCGCGCCCGTGGGCCGCGGCACCGAACGGCTCGAAGAACACCTGGCCGAGCTGTTCGCAGGCGTGAAGCACCCGGACGGCAGTGCGGTGCCTGGACCTGTGAGGATTGCGCGCATCGACGCCGACAGCACAAAGAAACAGGGCGCGCTCGAATCGCAGCTCGCGGCCGTTCACGCGGGCGAGGTCGACGTGCTGGTCGGCACGCAGATGATCGCCAAGGGCCACGACTTTCGCCGCATCACGCTGGTGGCCGCGGTGAACCCCGACGGTGCGCTGTTCTCCAGCGACTTCCGCGCGCCCGAGCGGCTGTTCAGCCTGCTGATGCAGTCGGCCGGCCGCGCGGGCCGCGACGCCGCCTACCTCGCGGCGCAGGGCGCCAAGGCCGAGATGTGGATCCAGACGCACCATGCGCAGCACCCGCTGTTCATGGCGCTGCGCAGGCACGACTACGCCAGCTTCGCGCAGCAGCAGCTCGACGAGCGCCGGGCCGCCGGCATGCCGCCCTTCGCGTTCCAGGCGCTGCTGCGCGCCGACGCGCGCGAGCAGCCGGTGGCGCAGGGCTTCCTGAATACGGCAGCGGACCAAGCCGAGGCGCTGCCGGGCGCCGACCTTGTCACGCGCTACCCGGCGGTGCCGCTGGCGATCCAACGCGTCGCGAATGTGGAGCGCGCGCAGATGCTGATCGAAAGCCCCTCGCGGGCCGCGCTGCAGCGCCTGCTGGCGGGCTGGCAGCCGCTGCTGCATGAACTGCGGCGCACGCCCGAGGGCAAGGGCGTGATCCGCTGGCTGGTCGACGTCGATCCGCACAGCATCTGACCCCGAAGCGCCGGCGAACCTGAAGCCGCGGTTTCAGTGGTGGCCGGTGGGCTCCTTGCCCATGTCGACATAGCGCAGCTCGCCATGCCTGCGCCGGGCGATGCTCGCGGGCCAGGCGAACACCACGAGGCTCAGCGCGGCGAGCGCGATCGCGGTGGCGGTGCCGAACCTGTCGGCATGCCAGAACCAGCCGACCACGAAGAGCCAGGCCAACCACAGCAGGATGCGAGAAAGAATTGCCATCGCGCGCTCCATTCACATCTTTGACTTGCAAGCACTGTAGCAGCTCACCTGCAAACTCAAGTATTCACCTGAAGTCATAGCGATAGCTATGTCTTACGGCCTGCCTCGGCCTACCCGAAAATTTGTGAAAAAAGAGTTGACGCCATACCCCGGCGCTAGCCAAGCTGTAACCGCGCCAGCTCCCCGCGGGGACCGCGTTCCAAGCAAGCTCGCTCGTCGCAAAGGCAAAGGTCGCCGTGAAACCGCCGTCTTTATCTGGTTGGGTTCTCTCGCTCGCTTCGAGCCTCGTCTGCATCGCCTGCATCGCGGGCATGCCTTCGGCCACCGCGGCCGAATTGGAGGTGCAGGGCAGCCGGCTGTTGGTGTCGGGCATGCTCGACGGCACCGCCATCAAGGAATTCACCGAGCAGCTGGCCAGCGGCTCGGTGCACACCGTGGTCTTCAAGGATTCGTTCGGCGGCACCGCCGAAGCGGCCGGCGCCTTTGCCGACGCCATCCGTGCGAGCGGCGTGCAGACCGAGGTTCGCGGCCAGTGCATGGCGGCCTGTGCCTATGCCTTCCTGGCGGGCAAGACGCACCGGTTCGGCTACGGCGCGCAGGTCAACGGCATCCTGCTGCCGGTGGCGGCGCGGCCCACTGCCGCCGAGCTGGCGGTGCGCTGGCGCGGCGACGAAACCCACAAGACGCTGGCCGACTTCACGCCGACCGTAGGGTCCGCGGCCAAGCCGGTGGAAGCGAGCGCCCCGCCGCCCAAGGACAACTGGCAGCCCGACCATGGCGTGCTCTTCACCGCCAGTCCCACGCTCTTCGGGCGTGTCTACAACACCTACTACTGCGACGGCACGCAGGGCCGCGACTTCTCGAAGTGCGAGCGCCTCGCCGATGCCGATCCGTACAAGCTCGGCGTACTGACCCCGTAGCACGCGCCCCGCGAGCGGAAAGCTGAAGAAGGCGATCCCCCGTCGTCCACTGGGCGATGCGGGCGATGCGGCCACGGTCAGCGCGAAGAAAGGGAAAGTAACAAGGACTACAGGCGGCACCGGTCCGCTGTCGCTGGGCCGCTCCAGGGCTGCATGGGGGGTGTCGGGGCTATAACCCCGCAAAGGCCGGCCCCGTATCATTGCCCGCTTTGCGCCAGCCGTTCCCCACGGCCTTCTTCGCGCCATTTCCGGTTCTTTTTCTCCCATGTCCCACGGTCTCAATCTCGCGCAACAAGAAGCGGTCAACTACATGCATGGTCCCTGCCTGGTGCTTGCCGGCGCGGGCTCGGGCAAGACGCGGGTGATCACGCACAAGATCGGCCGGCTGATCCAGTCGGGCATCGAACCCCAGCGCATCGCGGCCATCACCTTCACGAACAAGGCCGCCGCGGAAATGCGCGAGCGCGCGAAGGACCTGATCGGCAAGGACGCGCGCAAGGTCGTGGTCTGCACCTTCCACGCGCTGGGCGTGCGCATGATGCGCGAGGACGGCGCGGTGCTCGGCCTGAAGAAGGCCTTCAGCATCCTCGACAGCGACGACGTCACCAAGATCCTGAAGGACGCCGGCGGCACCACCGATGCGGCCACCGCGCGCATCTGGCAGTGGACCATCAGCAAGTGGAAGAACATGGGCCTGAACGCCGCGCAGGCCGAAGCCCAGGCCGCGGACGACAACGAGCGCATCACCGCGAAGATCATGGGCCGCTACGAAGAACGCCTCGCGGCCTACCAGAGCGTGGACTTCGACGACCTGATCGGCATGCCGCTGAAGCTGCTCTACGAATTTCCCGAGGTGCGCGCCAAGTGGCAGGCCGCGCTCGGCCACATCCTGGTGGACGAATACCAGGACACCAACGCCACGCAGTACGAAGTGCTCAAGGCCCTTGCCGGCGAGCGCGGCCACTTCACCGCGGTGGGCGACGACGACCAGTCGATCTACGGCTGGCGCGGCGCCACGCTCGACAACCTGCGCAAGCTGCCGGTCGACTACCCCACGCTCAAGGTCATCAAGCTGGAGCAGAACTACCGCTCCACCAGCGCCATCCTGCGCGCGGCCAACAACGTGATCGGCCCCAACCCCAAGCTGTTTCCGAAGACGCTGTTCTCCGAGCTCGGCGAAGGCGAGCCGGTGCGCATCGTCGATGCCGACAGCGAGCTTCACGAGGCCGAGCGCGCGGTGGCGCGCATCGTCAGCATCCGCGCGGGCGACGTCATCCCGCAGGGCAAGCAGTACAAGGAGTTCCGCGACTTCGCGATCCTCTACCGCGCCAACCACCAGGCGCGCGTGTTCGAGCAGGCGCTGCGCAAGGCGCAGATCCCGTACAAGGTGTCGGGCGGCCAGAGCTTCTTCGACCGCGCCGAGATCAAGGACCTGTGCGGCTGGTTCCGCCTCTGGGTCAACAACGACGACGACCCGGCGTTCCTGCGCGCCATCACCACGCCCAAGCGCGGCATCGGCCACACCACGCTGGCGAGCCTGGGCACCTTCGCGAGCCAGTACAAGCTGAGCCTGTTCGAGGCGCTGTTCAGCCCCTCGCTGCCGAGCGTGATGCCCAAGCGCACGCTCGAAGGCATCCATGAGTTCGGCCGCTACATCAACGACCTGGAATACCGCGCGCGCCGCACCATGGGCGCCGAGGACTCGCGCACCTTCATGCTCGACTGGCTGAAGGAGATCGACTACGAGAAGCACCTCTACGACGGTGAGGACAGCGAAGCCGCGGCCGCTTCGCGCTGGACCAACGTGCTGGAGTTCGTCGACTGGATGTCGCAGCGCGCCGGCGGCACGCTCGACGATGCCTCGGGCGCCAACGACAACGTCGAGACAGAGCGCAAGAGCCTGCTCGAAGTGGCGCAGACCATCTCGCTGCTGTCGACCATCAGCGAGCGCGAGCAGGACCAGGATGTGGTGACGCTCTCGACGCTGCACGCCTCCAAGGGCCTCGAGTGGCCGCACGTGATGCTGATCGGCGTGACCGAAGGCCTGCTGCCCTTCAAGCTCGAAGACGACAACGGCCGCCAGAAGGTGGTGAGCGAGGACACGCTGCAGCGCCTGCAGGAAGAGCGCCGCCTGATGTACGTGGGCATCACGCGCGCGCAGCGCAGCCTGGCCGTGAGCTGGACCAAGAAACGCAAGCAGGGCCGCGAGATGGTGCCCTGCGTGCCGAGCCGTTTCATCGCCGAGATGGGCCTCGACAAGACGACCATCAAGGAAGACCCGCGCGAAAAGCTCAAGGCGTTGCGCGCCGAGTTCGCGCGCAAGGCGCAGGACAGCGCGGCGAAGGCGGCGGCAGCGTCATGAAGGCAAACATTTCTTGCGCGCTGCTGGCCGGCGCCGTTCTTCTCGTGCTGTCGGGCTGCGCCTCCGTGCAGGGCAGCGCCGACTGCCCCGCCGACGCGCGCGACCTGCCGCTGCAATCGCTCTACGGCCGCTGGGATGCGCACTTCGACGGCCTGCCGGCCGTGGCCGCCGTGCAGCTCGGCAAGCACCCCGACTACGACGGCGTGCGCGGAACCATCACACGCAACGGTGCCAACCCTGCGAAGGCCGCGGTCGCGCAGCTCGCGGGCGACGTGGACGACGAAGGCGCGCTCTCCATCGACGAATCGCAGGACGGCCGCGCCATCAGCGCCGTCTGGTCGGGCAAGCTGCAGGCCGGCTCGTGCGGGCGCGAATTCAGGGGCACGTGGCGCAACGCCGCGGACGAGAGCACGCACCCGTTCGTGCTCAGCAAGACAGTCGCGCAGGAAGGAAAGCAATGACGACGACACGACGACAACCTCACTTCAACCTGGCCGCGCTCGCGGCCATGGCCGCCTGCCTCGGCGGCGGCGCCACGGCGCACGCCCAGGCCGTGGACAAGCCCGCGAGTCCGCTGGCCGACGCCCAGCTCACCTGGCAGCAGTGCGCCGCACTCGGCGCCAGCAACGAGGCACGCCTGGCCTGCTTCGACCGCTGGTCGCAGCAGCAGACGCTGCCCTCGGCGTCGGTGCCCGCCGCGCCGCCCGTGCTGGCGAACACCCAGCCGCCGGTGGACGCTTCGATCCCGGCCACGCGCGTCGTCTCGGTCGCCACCACCGAAGGCTGCCGCGACCGCCAGTACTCGGTGCTCTCGCGCTTCTGGGAACTGGAGGAGGCCACCGACTGCGGCACCTTCACCTTCCGCGGCTACCGTCCGCTCAACGTGTCGGTCTCGGCCGCCACCAAGAGACCCGAGACGCCGACCTCGCCCTCGGCCGGCCACACCGCCGACCCCGTGGCCTACCAGGCCAACGAGATGCGCATCGGCCTGTCGGTGCGCACCAAGCTTGCCCAGGGCATGCTCACGCAGAACGATCCGGCCAACCGGAAAGACTCGCTGTGGTTCGCCTACAGCCAGCAGTCGACCTGGCAGCTGTTCAACGGCGCCATCTCGCGGCCATTCCGCACCACCGACCACGAACCCGAACTGATGTACGTCTACCCGACCGACTTCAAGCTGCCGGGCGGCTGGCGCTGGCGCTATTCGGGCCTGGGCATCGTGCACCAGTCGAACGGCCAGACCCTGCCGCTGTCGCGTAGCTGGAACCGCGTCTACCTGATGGGCGGCGCCGAGCTCGACGACCGCTTCACCATCACCGGGCGCATCTGGAAGCGTGTCTCCGAGAGCGCCGCCAAGGACGACAACCCCGACATCTCCGACTACATCGGCCGCGCCGAGCTCACCGGCCGCTGGAACCTCAACCGCGACAACCAGCTCGCCGTGACCGTGCGCAACAACCTGCGCGACAGCGGCCGCGGCTCGGTGCGCCTCGAATGGCTCAAGGCCATCGGCGACCCGACCAAGAGCAACCTGCGCTTCCACACGCAGCTGTTCTCGGGCTATGGCGATACGCTGGTGGACTACAACCGCAAGCGCACCGTATTGAGCATCGGCCTCAGCCTCGTTGATTTCTAGGATCGCCTCATGAATCAGGACCTCACTCCCGTCGACGACACGCAGCGCGAGATCATCGCGGCGCTGCACGTCGCGCCCGTCTTCGATGCCGCCCGCGAGCTGGAGCGCCGCGTCGACTTTCTCGCCAGCTACCTGAAGCAGACCGGCCTGAAGACGCTGGTGCTGGGCATCAGCGGCGGTGTCGATTCGCTGACCGCCGGCTGCCTCGCGCAGCGCGCCGTCGAGAAGCTGCGCGCCACGGGCCGCGACGCCACCTTCATCGCGATGCGCCTGCCCTATGGTGTGCAGAAGGACGAAGCCGAGGCGCAGGGCTCGCTCGCGGTGATGAAGCCAGACCGCACCATCACCGTCGACATCCGCCCCGCCGCCGACGGCATGCTCGCGGCACTGAAGGCCGGCGACCTGGCGTTCCGCGACGCGGCGCATGAAGACTTCGTGCTCGGCAACATCAAGGCGCGCCAGCGCATGATCGCGCAGTTCGCGGTGGCCGGCGCGCACGACGGCATCGTCATCGGCACCGACCACGCGGCCGAGGCGCTGATGGGTTTCTTCACCAAGTTCGGCGACGGCGCGGCCGACATCACGCCGCTCACCGGCCTCAACAAGCGCCGCGTGCGCGCCGTGGCGCAGCTGCTGGGCGCACCCGACGCGCTGGTCTACAAGGTGCCGACCGCCGACCTCGAATCGCTGGTGCCGGGCAAGCCCGACGAAGACGCCTTCGGCGTCACCTACGAGCAGATCGACGATTTCCTCGAAGGCAAGCCGGTGTCGGCCGAGGCCCGCCGGATCATTCTTGCGACGCATCGCAAGAGCGCGCACAAGCGCGCGCTGCCTGTCGAGCCCTTCTGACGGCGGCCGTGCTGCCGGTCAGGCCGCAGGCTTGAACTCGTCCACCGTCAGGCCGAGCTTGCGCACCTTGTCGTGCAGCGTCTGGCGCGCGATGCCGAGCGCGGCGGCCGTGGCCGGCTGGTCGCCGTGCTGCCGCCGCAGCTCCTCGACGATCACCGCGCGCTCGAACGATTCCACCTGCTGCGGCAGCCCGCGCGGCAAGGGCGGCACGCCGTCGGCGCCATTGCCGCCGTTGCCGCCGCCGCGCGTCTGCGTCAGGCGCTCGCCGAGCAGTCCCAGCACGAAGCGGTCGGCCACGTTGCGCAGCTCGCGCACGTTGCCGGGCCAGGCGTAGGCCATCAGGTCGGCCAGCTGCGCATTGCTCAGCAGCGGCGCGGGGCGTTCGTAGCGGCTCGCGGCCTGCAGGGTGAAGTGCTCGAACAGCAGCGGGATGTCCTCGCGCCGCTCGCGCAGCGGCGGCAGCTCGATGAAGGCCACGCCCAGGCGGTAGTACAGGTCGGCCCTGAACTTCTGCTGGTCGCTCAGGGCCTTCAGGTCGTCCTTGCTCGCGGCCACTACGCGGCAGTCGAAGGCAATGGTCTTGTTGGAGCCGATGCGCTCGATGCTGCGCTCCTGCAGCGCGCGCAGCAGCTTGATCTGCACCGCCATCGGCATGCTCTCGATCTCGTCGAGAAACAGCGTGCCGCCGCTGGCGTATTCGAACTTGCCCACGCGCACACGGTTGGCGCCGGTGAAGGCGCCGGGCTCATGGCCGAACAGCTCGCTTTCGGCCAGCGACTCGGGCAGGCCGCCGCAGTTGAGCGGCACGAAGTGCTGGCGGCGGCGCGCGCTGTGGTCGTGCAGGCAGCGCGCCACCAGCTCCTTGCCGGTGCCGGTCTCGCCGTAGACCAGCACGTCGGCCGAGGTTTCGGCCAGCGTCTTCACGGTCTGGCGCACCTGCTGCATCTGCGCCGAACGGCCGATCAGCACCGACTGGATGCCCTGCCAGTTTTCCAGCGCGTCGCGCAGCGCGCGCACCTGCAGGCTGAGCTGCCGGCGCTCGATGGCATGGCGCACGATGGCCACCAGCCGTTCGGAGCTGAAAGGCTTTTCGATGAAGTCGTAGGCGCCCTCGCGCATGGCCTGCACGGCCATCGCGATGTGGCCGTGGCCGGTGACCAGGATCACGGGCAGCTCGGCATCGACGTTGCGCAGCTCGGGCAGCCACTCGGTGCCGCTCAGTCCCGGCAGGCGCACGTCGCTGATCACGACGGCCGGCACGCCGAAGCCGATGTGCGGGCGCGCGCGCTCGGCGCTCGCGAAGGATTCGACCTCGAAACCGGCCAGGGTCAGCACCTGGGCGGTGCTGATGCGGACGTCTTCGTCGTCCTCGACCAGCAGCACCCGGATGGCAGGGGCTTCGCTCACTTGGGGGTCACTCCTGTTGTGCAATGGAAAGGGAGGGTGAATGAGAGGGTACGGGCGGGTTGTGGATCACGGCAATGGCGGCGGGCAGGTCGATGACGAAGCATGCGCCGCCGCCATCCAGGTTGGCCGCGCGCAGCGTGCCGTCCATGGCGCGCACCAATTGTGCCGAGATCACGAGCCCCAGGCCCAGCCCCGAGCCCGCGGCCTTGCCGGTGACGAAGGGTTCGAACAGGCGCGGCAGGATATCGGGGCGAATGCCCGGGCCTGTGTCGGTCACCGAAAGGAGCACGCGCCCCTCCTTCGGCCGCGCTTCCAGCCGCAGTGTGCGCAGCGGCGCGTCCTGCATGGCGTCGATGGCGTTGCGCATCAGGTTGGCGAGCACGCTGCCCAGCGCGGCGTCCTCGGCCATGGCGCTCAGCGCCGCGGGCTGCACGTCGACCTCGATGGCCACGCGCTGCTTCTTTGCGGCGTCGGCGACGATCGCCTGCGCCTCGGCGATCGCCTGCGACAGCAGCACCGGCGCCAGCGGCACCTCGCCCTTGTAGGCGAAGGTCCGCAGCTGGGAGGTCAGGCGCGCGAGCCGGTCGACCATGTTGCGGATGCGCTGGAGATTGCCGCGCACGTCGTCGACGCGGTTCTTGTCGAGCAGGATGACGGCGCTTTCCGACAGCGTGCGCATGGCCGTGAGCGGCTGGTTGAGTTCGTGCACCACGCCGGCCGACATCTGGCCCAGCGCGGCCATCTTGCCGGCATGCACCAGCTCGCCCTGCGCCGCGCGCAGCTGCGCGGTGCGCGCCACCACGGTCGATTCGAGCGTGTCGTGCGCCGCCTGCAGCGCGGCCTGGCTGGCCAGCTTCTGGCGCACCGCGCGGCGGCGCTGCCACAGCGCGACGGCCACCAGCAGCAGCACCGCCATCGCGAGGCTGGCGGTGATGGCCGCGTAGCGTGCCGCCGCGCGCAGCGGCGCCAGGTCGTCGAGCACCACCAGCTGCCACGGCGCGCCGCGCAGGGTGCGCGCCGACGCGAGCTGGTCCACGCCGTCGAGCGAGATCACCTGCACGTCGCGGTCCAGCGCCTCCTTCTGCGTCCACCGCAGCGGCTGCAGGCTGGCCTCGCCATAGGGGCGCGAGCGCAGCACCTCGGCGCGCTGCAGCGCATCGAGCGGCAGCAGCGGGCGGAACTTGAGGTCTTCGCGCGTGGCGAGGATCACCACGCCACGCTGGTCGATCAGCGCCACGTCGCCGGGCAGCTTGCGCCAGGCGCGCTCGGCCTCTTCGAGGTTGATCTTGACGGCCACCACCCCGCGCGATGCCTGGCCGCGGCGCAGCGCATACGACAGGTAATAGCCCGGCTTCTTGCTGGTGATGCCCACGCCGTAAAAACGGCCCCGGCCCTGCCCCAGCGCGTCGATCACGTAGGGCCGGAACGACAGGTCCTGGCCGACGGTGGTGCCGGGCTTGTCCCAGTCGGACGCGGCCAGCGAGGTGCCGGAGGCGTCGAGCACGTAGAGCATCTCGGCGCCGGCCGTGGCGTTGACGCCGTCGAGGTAGCGGTTGACCGCGTCGCGCAGGCGCGTGTCCGACGGCGTGCCGAGCAGCTCCGGCACCACGGGCGTCATCTCCAGCAGGGCGGGCAGGTAGTCGAAGCGGGCGAGGTCGGCGTCGAGCCCGGTCGCGAGCATGTCGAGCCGGTGCTCGGCCGCTTCGCGCAGGCGCGCCAGGCCGGCCTGCATGGCGATCTGTTGGCCTGCGAAGGCGGCCACTGCCACCAGGGCCAGAGCGCCACACCAGCGCGGCAGGGCACGCCATCCCCTCGCGTGGTCGGAAGGTCCATCGAAATGCCGGCCCGGCTCCCTTGAATTCATGGGAGCGTTATTGCACAAGGCCGGGCCGTCCGCATCGGTGGCAGCCCGATGGCCCCTGGCGGGGGGCCGGAAGCAGGGTCAGGCCTGCCGTGCCTGGCCGATGGGCATGTGCGCCTCGGTGGCGTCGAGCACGCGCTCGGGCTCGTCGGCTTCCGCGGTGCTTTCCTGGTCCAGGTGCCGGTGCATGCGCACGGTGTCCAGGTCGCCGGTCCACTTGGCGACGACCAGCGTGGCGACACCATTGCCGATCAGGTTGGTCAGCGCGCGGGCTTCCGACATGAAGCGGTCGATGCCCAGGATCAGCGCGAGGCCCGCCACCGGCACATGGCCCACGGCCGACAGCGTGGCCGCCAGCACGATGAAGCCGCTGCCCGTGACGCCCGCCGCGCCCTTCGAAGTGAGCAGCAGCACGGCCAGCAGCGTGAGCTGCTGCGTGAGCGTCATGTCGGTGTTGGTCGCCTGCGCGATGAACACGGCCGCCATCGTCAGGTAGATCGAGGTGCCGTCGAGGTTGAACGAGTAGCCGGTCGGAATGACGAGGCCGACCACCGACTTCTTCGCGCCCAGGTTCTCCATCTTGGCCATCATGCGCGGCAGCACCGATTCGCTCGACGACGTGCCCAGCACGATCAGCAGCTCTTCCTTGATGTACTTGATGAACTTCCAGATGCTGAACCCATGGAACCGCGCAATGAGCCCCAGCACCACGAAGATGAAGAACAGGCAGGTGGCATAGAAGGTGGCCATCAGCTGGCCCAGCTGCAGCAGCGAACTCACGCCGTACTTGCCGATGGTGAAGGCCATGGCGCCGAAGGCACCGATGGGCGCGAGCTTCATGATGTAGCCCACGATCACGAAGAGCACGTGCGAGCCCTTCTCGATCAGGTCGAACACCAGCGTGCCGCGGCCGCCGAAGCGGTGCAGCGCAAAGCCGAACATCACCGCGATCAGCAGCACCTGCAGGATCTCGCCCTTGGCGAAGGCATCGACCAGCGTGCTCGGAATGATGTTCAGGACGAAGTCGACCGTGCTGGTCATCTTGCCCGGGCCGGTGTAGGCCGCGATGCTCTTGGTGTCGAGCTGGCTCACGTCGACGTTCATGCCCGCGCCGGGCCGCACGAGGTTGATGATGACGAGGCCCACGACCAGCGCGACGCTGCTCACGATCTCGAAATACAGCAGCTTGCCGACCTTCTTCATGTCCTCCATGCCGGCGATGCCGACCACCACCGTGCAGAAGATGATCGGCGCGATGATCATCTTGATCAGCTTGATGAAGCCATCGCCCAGCGGCTTCATCGATGCGCCGGTGTCGGGGTAGAAATGCCCCAGCAGCACACCGAGCACGATGGCGGTGATGACCTGGAAGTACAGGGACTTGTAGAAGGGTTTGGGTGCGGCGGGGTGTTCCATGGGGGTGCTCATCGGTTTGTCTCCAATTCGTGGCCAGGCCCCGCAGCGGGGCGCACGGCCGGCCTTGTGGTTGAGCAATCGACATGCCACCGGCAACACCGCGTGAACTGCAAGCTAAGTCCTTGATTCAATGGACCTTTTTGTGCGCGATGGTGCGGCACCCCGCCGACGATCCGGATGGCGCCGGCAACGCCCGTCCGATCTGCCGGATCGGCACCCCGGGGAAAACCCTAGGCCCATGACGGTGTCAGACTCGGTTCCATGAACGACACCGCGCAGCCACCAGCGGCCACGGACGGCGCCTCGAAGCGCATCGCGCTCACCGTGGCGGCCGCCTTCTTCATGGAGACGCTGGACGCCACCATCATCGTCACCGCGCTGCCGGCCATCGGGGCCGGCTTCGGCATGGGCGCGCTCGACGCGAGCCTGGGCCTTACGGTCTACCTGATCGCGATGGCGGCGCTGGTGCCGGCGGCGGGCTGGTGCGCCGGGCGCTTCGGGGCGCGGCGGGTGTTCGCGCTCGCGGTCGGCACCTTCACCCTGGCCTCGCTCGCCTGCGGGCTCGCGCCCACCTTCGGGGTGTTCGTCGGGGCGCGCGTGCTGCAGGGCGCGGCGGCTGCCTTCATGTCGCCGGTAGGCCGGCTCGTGGTGCTGCGCGAGACGCCGAAGCACCGGCTGATCGAGGCCATCGGCACCATCACCTGGCCGGGGCTCATCGCGCCGGTGATCGGCCCGCCGCTGGGCGGGCTCATCGCGACGCATGCCTCGTGGCGCTGGATCTTCCTGCTGAACGTGCCGCTGGGCCTCGTGGGGCTGTGGCTGATCATGCGGCTGTTTCCGCGCCGCACCGGCGCGGCCCCGGCGCGCTTCGATACCACCGGCTTCGTGCTCACCGCCGTTGCGCTGGCCGCGCTGGTCGAAGGCCTCACGCGCCTGGGCGGGCCGCAGCCGGGTTCGGCCGCCACCCTCGGCCTGCTGGCCTTGGGCGCCGTGGCCGCTGCCGCCGCGGTGCGCCATGCGCGGCGAACGGCGGCGCCCCTGCTCGACCTGCGCGCGCTGGCGGTGCCGACCTATGCGCTGGCCACCGCGACGGCCGGCTTCGTCTCACGCATCGCGATCAATACCTCGCCCTTCCTGCTGCCGCTGATGTTCCAGATCGGCTTCGGCATGAACGCGTTCCAGGCAGGCTCGATGCTGCTGGTGTACATGGGCGGCAACCTCGTGATGAAGAGCGCCACCACGGCGGTGCTGAGGCGCTTCGGCTTTCGCAGGGTGCTGACGGTGAATGGCGCGATCTGCGCGGCCACGCTGTTCGGCTGCGGGCTGCTGTCGCCGGGCGACCCGCTGCCGTGGGTGTGCGTGCTGCTCTTCGCGGCGGGCATGGCGCGCTCGATGAACTTCACCGCGATCAACACGCTGGCCTTTGCCGACGTGCCCGACGAATCCCGCGCCGGTGCGAGCACGCTCGGCACGATGCTGCAGCAGGTGTCGCTCGCGCTCGGCGTGGCGCTGGGCGCGATGGTGCTCGGCGCATCGCAGGCGCTGCGCGGCGCGCCGGCCGTGCAGCTCGCGGACTTCCGCCACGCCTGGTATGTGGTCGGCCTGCTGATGGCCATTGCGACGCTGATGACGCTGCGGCTCGATCGCCAGGCCGGCATGGCGGTATCGCACAGGCGATGAAGTTCAGGAGAAATTGACATGCCATTGCACATCGGCGTGGTCGGTTGCTCGGCCGAAGGCGCGGCCCTCTGCTACCGCACGCTCTGCGTCGAAGGAGCCTCGTACCTTGGCGCGGCCCACGCGCATCCGGAGGTGTCGATGCACACGCACTCGCTCGCTGCGTACGTGGACTGCCTCGAACGAGGCGACGTGGACGGCGTCGCGCAGCTGATGCTGTCTTCGGCCGGCAAGCTGGCGGCGGCCGGTGCGGATTTTCTGGTCTGCCCCGACAACACGATCCACCAGGCGATGCACCTGGTGCTGCCGCGCTCGCCGCTGCCCTGGCTGCACATCGCCGAGGTGGTCGCGGCGCAGGCGCTGTCGCGGGGCTTTGGCCGCGTGGGCGTGCTGGGCACGCGCTGGCTGGTCGACAGCGAGGTCTACCCGCAGGCGCTGTCGGCCGCCGGGCTGGACGCCGTGCGGCCGGATGCCGGCGAACGCGCCGAGCTCGGCCGCATCATCATGGACGAGCTGGTGTGCGGCGTGTTCCGGCCGGAATCCACGGCCGTGCTGCAGCGCATGATCGAAAACCTGAAGGCGCGCGGCTGCGACGCCGTGGCACTGGGCTGCACCGAGCTTCCGCTGGTGCTGAACGACGGCAACTCCGCGCTGCCGACGCTCGACTCGACGCGCCTGCTGGCGCGCGCGGCGCTGCGGCGCGCGACAGCCGGCTGAGAGGCGCTGCCGCCTATTTGCGCACCTTGTCGATCTCGGCCATCAGCTCCTTCACGGTGGCCTCGCCGACCGAGGCCGAGTACTTGTCGATCACCGGCTTCACCTTCGCGCGCAGCTTCGCCATTTCCTCGGGCGGCAGCTCCGACACGGTCATGCCCGCCTTCTTCAGCGCATCGAGTGCGCTGTCGGCGGCGCCGCGCGAGGCCTGGCGCTGGAACGCGGTCGATTCGGCCGACGCCTCGGTGATGATCTTCTTCTCGTCCGCGCTCATGCCGTCCCAGGTCTTCTTGCTGATCAGCAGCGCCTGCGGGTTGTAGATGTGCCGGGTCTGCGTGATGTACTTCTGCACCTCGGCGAACTTGGACGACAGGATGGTGGTGTTCGGGTTCTCCTGCCCGTCGACCGCCTTCTGGTCGAGCGCCGGATACAGCTCGGGGAACGGCAGCGGTGTGGCATTGGCGCCCAGCGCGCTGAACAGGTCGATGTAGATCGGCGACTGGATCACGCGGATCTTCAGCCCCGCGATGTCGTCGGCCTTCACGACCGGCCGCTTGCTGTTGGTGAGGTTGCGAAAGCCCAGGTCCCAATAGCCCAGGCCGTGCAGGCCCTTGTCTTCGAGCTTGGCCATCAGCTTCTGGCCGAAGGGCCCGTCGGTGACGGCATCGGCCTCCTTGCCGCTGTTGAACAGGAACGGAAAGTCGTAGGCCGCGAACTCCTTCACCTGCGCCGAGAGAATGCCGGCGTTGAGCACCGTGAGTTCCACCGTGCCGCCCTGCAGCGCCGACACGGTCTGCAGGTCGCCGCCGAGCGCGCCGCCCGCGAACAGCTTGACGGTGATCTTGCCGCCCGACTTGGCGGCCACGAGGTCGGCGAACTTCTGCGCGCCTTGCGCCTGCGGATGCCCGGTCTGGTTCTGGAACGCGAACTTGAGCGTGCGCTCCTTGACCTGCGCGCCGGCGCTGCACACGGCGAACACCGCGACGGCAGCAACCAGCATCTTTTGAATCGAACGCTTCTTCATGATGAATATCTCCTTGTAGTTGTCTATCCGTGGAACAGCCTGGCCGGCCCCGTCACCAGCCACGGGAACAGCACCATCAGGAACATGACGGCGAACTCGGCAATCATGAAAGGCACCACGCCGCGCGTGACGTCGTCCATCGATATCTTCCCGACGCCAGCCACCACGTTGAGCACCGTGCCCACCGGCGGCGTCACCAGCCCGATCGAGTTGTTGATGATGAAGAGCACGCCGAAGTACACGGGGTCGATACCGGCGGCCTTCACGATGGGCATCAGCACCGGCGTGAGGATCAGGATGGTCGGCGTCATGTCCATCGCGGTGCCCACGACCATCACGAGCACCATGATCGCGATCATCAGCAGGATCTGGTTGCCCATGAAGGGCTGCAGCAGGCCGACCACCTTCGACGGCAGGTCGGCCACGGTGATGAGCCATGCGCTCACCATGGCCGCGGCAATCAGGAACATCACGATGGCGCTGGTCTTGGCAGCGCCCACGAACACCGCGTAGAGGTCTTTCCAGCTCAGCTCGCGGTAGACCACGATCGACACGAAGAGCGCGTAGGCGGCGGCCACCACGGCCGCCTCGGTCGGCGTGAACACGCCCATGCGCAGGCCCACGAGGATGATCACCGGCAGCATCAGCGCCCAGAGCGCCTTGCGGAATGCGCTGAAGATCTCGGCGCCCGACTTGCGCGGCGGCGGCACGATCTTCTCGCGACGCACCAGCCATGCCCAGGTGATCCACAGCGCGCCGCCGATCAAGAGCCCCGGCACGATGGCCGCGAGGAACAGCTTGGAGATCGACACGTTGGCGGCCACGCCGAAGATCACGAGCCCGATGCTCGGCGGTATCACCGGTCCGATGACGCCGGTTGCCGCGATGAGCCCGCCCGCGCGCGCCTTGTCGTGGCCCGCCTTGACCATCATGGGCAGCAGCAGCGCGGTGAGCGCGGCCGCGTCGGCCACGGCGGAGCCTGAAAGCGCGGAGAGCAGGCAGCCGGCCATGATGGTCACGTAGCCCAGGCCGCCCTTCACGTGGCCGACCACCGCGAGCGCGAAATCGACGATGCGCTTGGAGAGGCCGCCCACGTTCATGATCTCGCCGGCCAGCATGAAGAAGGGCACGGCCAGCAGCGGAAAGCTGTCTGCGCCGCCGATCACGTTCTGCGCAAGGATCTGCGCGTCGAACAGGTCGAGATGCCACATCAGCGCGACGCCGCTGGCCAGCAGGGAGAACGCGATGGGAATGCCCATCGCCATGGCGAGGAGCAGCGAGCCGACGAAGACGAAGATGGTCATTTGCGCGGCCCCTGTTGTGCATCGCCTTGCGAACCGAGGATCTGCTGCAGCTGCACCGCTTCTTCGGACTCCTGCACCATCACGAGATCGCTTTCGGCAATGCGCCCGGTGAGCAGGCGCAGCAGATCGAGCGCGAGGATGAACGCGGCCAGCACCGAGAACACCACGCCCGACAGGTACACCACCGCCATCGATGCACCGGTGACCGGCGCCGTCACGTCCCAGTTGATGCGCGCCTGCGCCACGCTGCCCTGGAACAGCAGCCACACGATGTAGAGCATCACCGCGTGTCCTGCCGCGAGGCAGATCTTCTTGCCGATGGGCGGCAGCTTCTGCACCACCATGTCGACGCCCAGGTGGCCGTGCTCCTTCAGCGCGACGACCGCGCCGAGAAAAGTCATCCAGATGAAGAGCCAGCGCGAGACCTCTTCGGACACCGTGATGCCCGAGTTGAAGCCGTAGCGCAGCACCACGTTGCCGAAGACCAGCACGACCATGACCGCGAGCGCGGCCGCGATCACGGCTTCGATGCCGGCGCAGCATCGGTCGATCCATCTGCTCATGAAAGTGCTTCCTGCTCAGGCCGACGCGGGCTGCTTCTGCATCTCGACCAGTGCGCGCAGCGCAGCCAGGTACGAGTGCGGACCGAGCCCCTGGACCGTGCCCTTCACGGCCGGCGAGATGATCGAATGCGCGCGCCATGCTTCACGCGCGGCGATGTTGGACATGTGCACCTCGATGATCGGGAACGGCATCGCCTTGATCGCGTCGTGCAGCGGCACGCCGTGCTGCGTGAGGCCTGCCGGGTTGACCAGCGCGCCCTGGGCGTCGTCGATATGCGTGTGCAGGAAGTCGACCAGCTCGCCTTCGTGGTTCGACTGGATGATGTCCAGCGCCACGCCGAGCTCGTTGGCGAGCTGCTGCAGCTGCGCGTTGATTTCGGCCAGCGTGGTCTTGCCGTAGATATGGGGTTCGCGGCGGCCGAACAGGTTGAGGTTCGGCCCGTGCAGCACGAGGATCTTCATGGGGGCGCCTTCGGTCGGAGTCTTGCTTACTGCTTGCGGATGCGCGCAAGCTCGTCGGTGTAGAGCTTGACGATGGCGGGGTCGTAGCTCGCGGCAAAGCGCTCGGTGACGGGCCTGGCGATCTGCCGCATGCGCGCCTGTTCGGCGGGTGCGAGTTCGTTGAACTGCGCGCCCTTGGCCTGCAGGTCGCCCACGGCGCGCTGCGCAGCCGCGCGGCTCACCTGGCGCTGGTAGCCGCGCGTTTCGTCGGCCGCCTCGTGCATCATCTTCTGCTCGGCCGGGCTCAGCGAGTCCCAGAACTTCTTGCTGACCAGCACGATGTTGGCCGCGTACACATGGTTCGTGGCGCTCACGAACTTCTGCACCTCGTAGAACTTGTTCGACAGGATCACCGCGTACGGGTTCTCCTGGCCGTCGACCGCCTTCGCCTCGAGCGCGCCGTACAGCTCGGCGAAGGGCATCGGCACCGGGTTCGCCTTGAAGGCCTTGAAGGTCTCGAGGAACACGGGGTTCGGAATGACGCGGATCTTCAGGCCTTCGAGGTCTTCGGGCTTGGTGATCGGGCGCTTGCTGTTGGTGACGTTGCGAAAGCCCAGGTCCCAGTAGCCCAGCGCCACGAGGCCCTTCTCCGGCAGCTTCGCGATCAGCGCCTGTCCCAGCGGACCGTCGAGCAGCGCATCGGCCTGCGCGAAGCTGCCCACCGCGAACGGAAAGTCGACGAGGCCGAACTCCTTGACGATGCCCGCCAGCGAGGTGGTGGCCGGCGCTGACATCTGCTGCACGCCGCCCTGCAGCGCCGACTGCTGCTGCATCTCGTTGCCCAGCTGCGAAGCAGGAAACTCCTGCACCTTCATCCTGCCGCCGCTCTTGGCCGCGAGCAGTTCGGCGAAACGCTTCACGCCGAAGCTCACGGGATGGTCGGCGTTGTTGAGGTGGCCGAAGCGGATCACACGGTCCTGCACGCCCTGCGCGAGGGCGGGAACGGCCAGCGCGAGGGTCAGGCCGGCCGCGGCCAGCGAGCGATGAAGGGTTCTCAAGATGTGTGTCTCCAGCGCTGCGAAGGTGCAGCGCGGCGCGATCTTAGGCGGAATGTGGAAAGTATTTCCACTAGTGAAAACACTTGGCAAAAACGCTAGAGTGCCGCCATGACAGCCATACTCGAACGCAGCTTCAAGGTCCTCGAACACCTGGCCGGCCACCCCGAAGGCCGGGCGCTGTCCGCCCTCTCGGCTGAGCTGGAAATGCCGCTGAGCGCCACCCATCGCCTGCTGACCGAGCTGGTCCGCTGCGGCTACGTGCGCCAGGACCAGAGCCATGGCGACTACACGCTCACGATCAAGCTGGTGTCGCTGGGCCTGAGCTTCCTGAGCAACAGCGGCATCGTCGACGTGGCGCAACCGTTGCTCGACCGGCTCGCGGCCGAATCGGGCGAGCTGGTGCGGCTGGCCGTGGTCGACGGCGACGAGCTCACCTTCGTCGCCAAGGCCCAGGGCGCGACGCGCGGCCTGCGCTATGACCCGGACATGGGCTTGTCGGTGAACCTCTCGTGCAGCTCGGCGGGCCACGCCTGGCTCTCGACGATGACGGACGAGCAGGCGCTGCAGCTCGTGGCAAAGCGAGGCTTCGGCAAGCCCAAGGACTATGGACCCAAGGCGCCGACCACCGTGAAGGCATTGCTCGCGTACCTGCGCGCGGCACGCAAGCGCGGCTTCGCGATGATCAGCGAGGTGTTCGCGCCGGCCATGACGGCCATGGCCGCGCCAGTGCGCAGCGGCAACGGCGCGGTGATCGGCGTGATCACCATCGCCGGGCCGCTGGTGCGGCTCACGGAAGAACGCATGCTCGAGCTCGGGCCGGTGCTGCTGGCGTCGGCCGAGGACGTAGCGCTGGCCAGCGGGGCCTCCACGCTGTTCAAGCGAAGGGCCTGACCGGACGCCAAGCCGACGGCAGGGGCGCAGCGCTACTGCGGCCTTGCCAAGGTTTCCGCAAGCTCCCACAGCGAGCCCATCTGCCCAGAATGAAAGAGCAAGGGTGGCGTGTCGGTGCGCGAGAAGCGATCCACGCGACCGAGGATGATCGTGTGATCCCCCTCCTGGTGGCGTGAATACGTTGAGCATTCGAATGTCGCGACACTGCGCGTCAATCGTGCGCATCCGTTGGATGCAAGGGCGAAGGCTTCGCCGAAGCGCTCGAACTTGTCCGCCGCAGGCTTGGCGAAATGCCAGGCCAGGTCGCGCTGTTCGGCGGCGAGGACGCTGAGATTGAAGGAGCGCGCCGCAAGAAATGCGTCGGCGCTGCGCGTGTCGTCGCGAATGCTCCACAGGATCAGCGGCGGGTCCAGCGATACCGACGAGAAGGAGTTGATCGTCATCCCCTCGCGCTTGCCGTCCGGCGTGGTGGTCGTCACGAGGCACACCCCCGTGGGGAAGGCGCCGAGCGCCTGCCGGAGTTGGCGGGCATCGGCCGTGTCGGCGGCGTCGCCCGTGATCAGAGCCCAGGAGTACATGCCGGCACCTCGCTCAGTACTGGCCCTTCGGCTCGAGGCCGAGCAGGTATTGCCCCACCATGGAGGAGACCGCGTCCCAGTTCAGGCTGATGTGGCGCGAGATGGCATTGGCATCGCGCCACATCCGCTGGATCGGCTGGTTCAGCGACAGGCCCGCGCCTCCCACGCTGGCGAACACCGCCTCGACGGCATCGCGCGACAGTCGCGCGGCGAAGGCATGGTCGCGGCGATTGCGGATGCGCTGCTCGATGCTGATGACATGGCCGTCGAGCGCCATCTGCTCCACCTGCGCGGTGTCGCGGTAGAGCAGCAGGCGCGCCGCATCGACGCTTGCCGACGCCTCGGCCAGGCGGGACTGCACAGGGAAGAACTCGCTCAGCCTGCTGCCTGCACCAGCCACCGCGCCACGGGTGACGCGCGATCCGGCCAGCTCGATCAGCTCGTCGACCGCGCCCTGAGCGGTGCCGAGGATGGGCGACACGAGGCAGACCGGCACCGCCGAGAGAAAGGGAATGCGGTAGATCGGATTCGCATTGACCTTGGCGCCGGGCGGGCAGTTCGAGGAGGCCTCCGCGAACGTCAGCTTGCGGTGCCCAGGAATGAAGGTCGGCTTGTCGATGACGACGGCCTTGGAGCCCGTGCCTGCCTGGCCGGCGACGTGCCAGTTGTCCTCGATCGACCAATCCGACCGGGGAGCGAGCAGAAAGCCGGCCGTTGGCGGCGCGCCTTTTTCCTCGGGCGGGAACTGCACGCCCAGCAAGGCCCACTGCGAGTTGTCCACGTTGGATGCAAAGAGCCACTTGCCTTGCACGAGGTAGCCGCCATCGACCTTCTCCGCCATCGTCGCCGGCGCGTACGAACCGCAGACGATCGCGCCGGGGTCCTTGCCCCAGACGTCGTCCTGCGCCTCTTCGGGGAAGGTCGCGACGAGCCATTGGTGGATGGCTCCCAGCGAGCAGCCCCATGCCGACGAGGTGCAGCCCCGCGCCAGTTCGCTCACCACATCGATGAAGGCGGTGAATCCGTACTCGAAACCGCCATAGCGCGCCGGCTGCATCAGCTTGAAGAAACCCGCGTCGTGGAAGGCCCGCGTCGTTTCATCGGAGACGCGCCGATCCTGTTCGGTGCGCTGCGCCCGGGAGCGGAGCATGGGCACCAATTCGCTTGCGGATGCAACTATTGATTCGATCGACGGCGCGTTCTTCACCGGCGACTTCCGACCCGGAGCCGGGAGGTCGACGTGATTGAGTTGGGCAAACGGGTTCGCAGCATCTGTCATGGGTGTCTCCGGGAAAGGTGGATGGATATTGGGTGCGAAGCCTTGATTGGAGAAGAAAACATTTGCAAATGCAATCAATTAATCATAGGGGTTAACTCTATAAGTGGCCCGACGATTGTTTGTAAGATCAGCCATGGCAAAGCGAAAACCGTCCCTGGCATCGATCTCCGAACAACTCAAAGCACCTGCGGAGTCGGTGCGCGAATTGAATGCATCCACAGATAAATCGCCCAATCACGACCTGGAGCGCGCCATCCCCTACTTGCTTGCACGCGCAGGAACGCGGATGGGGCAATCGTTCAGCAAGGAACTCAAGCAATTCAACCTGTCGCTGACCGAGTGGCGGGTGTGCGTCGCGCTGCACCACGCGGCGCATCAGCGGCTCTCCGACCTCGCGCTGCACACCTCCACGGAGCCCTCCACGCTCTCGCGGGTGGTCGACGGGCTGCTGCAGCGGGGCATCCTGGTGCGCGACCGGTCGGACGAGGATGCGCGTGCGCTCGCCCTGAGCCTGACCGATGCGGGGCGCGACCTCGCGCTGCGCATCATTCCCCTGGCGCAGCTCTATGAGCGGGTGTCGTTGTCGGGGCTGAGCCTCGCGCAGGCCGAATCGCTGAGGGACATGCTTCGCATGGTCTATGACAACCTGGAAGTGCTCGACAACGAGTGATGCCGCGGTGAACATCAACACCATCGATCTGAACCTCTTCCTGGCGTTCCAGGCGATCTACGCCACGCGAAGCGTCACGCTGGCGGGCGAGCGCCTCGGCATGACCCAGTCGGCGGTGAGCAATGCCCTGAAGCGCCTGCGAGAGCGCTTCAACGACGCGCTGTTCGTGCGCTCGACCGACGGCATGGTCCCGACGCCGGTGGCCGAGCGGCTCATCACGCCGATCGAGGAAGGCCTCGCCTGCCTGATGCAGGCGGTCGACCAAGGCAGGACCTTCGAGGCGCAGACATCCGGGCGCACGTTTCGAATTGCCGTCAACGACATCGGGCAGCTGGTCATGATGTCGGAGCTGCTCCTGGTCGCGCGCGGCATTGCGCCCGGGGTGCGATTCGAAACCGTCGACGTGCCCATTGCCGAGGCACGCCAGCGCATGCTCCACGGGCAGATCGACATCGCACTGGGCAGCTGGGAGCCGATAGGGCCGTCGTTCTATCAGCAGCGGCTGTTCGACGAGACATTCGTCGTGCTGACATCGAGGGCGTCACCGCTTGGCAGCCGCGACAGCATGGATCTCGACGAGTACCTGGCGGCCGAACACATTGCGTACCGCCCCCATGGAACGACCGACTTTCAGTTGCAGCAGACGCTGGAGCGAGCCGGCGCGCTCGATCGGCGGCGCGTGGTGCTGACCGCTGCGCATTCGCTGGGCCTGTCGTCGATCGTCGCCTCGTCGGGACTGCTGCTGACGGCACCGGCGCGCCTCGCCCAGGCGATGGTGGCGTCGCGCACGGACCTGCACATCGTCAATGCGCCGTTCGAGGTCGTGCCCTTTGAAATCCGGCAGCAGTGGCACGAGCGATTCCACCAGGACAGCGGCAATCGCTGGCTGCGCGAGCTGATATTCGGGCTGTTCCATCAACGCTCGCAGCGAAATCAGGGAGTCGGCACCGATACGTAGTCGACCTGATGGCGCTCGGTGCGGATGCTGCCGAGTTCGCGCTTCACGCGAAGGTGCTCGGGATGGGTCGCATAGTCTTCCAGGCTCTGCGCATCGCGAAACCGCGTGAAGAGCACCACGTCGCAGGCGTAGTCGATGCGGCTCGTATCGATCCCGACTTCCAGCTCCAGGAGCCCAGGGATGCGACCGCGCAGCCCTTCGAACGCATCGCGCACCGCGATGGAGTTCGCGCTTCGTTCCGCGGCCGAGGCACCGGCGACGCGCCACATGACGATGTGCTTGATTTCCATGCCTTCAATCCCGTGGCGCCTTGTTCAGCACGAAGTCGTAGTCGAGTGTGTAGAAGGGTTCGTCCATGTGCGTTCCGTCCGGCGCGACGCCGGGCTCATGGCGCTTCCACTCGGCGATGAGCGAGGAGCGCACGCCGAACACGGCATCGGAATCCAGGTACGTGCCGCCCGAGCGGAACACATGGGTGATGAGCGTCTCGTACCCCGGCGCCTGGATCATGAAGTGCAGGTGCGCGGGACGCCAGGGATGGCGGCCGAGTTGCTCCAGCAGCTGCCCCACGGGGCCGTCGTGGGGGATGGGATACGGCACGGCCACGATGGACCTGAAATCGAAGCGGCCGTCCTCGCGCGTGCTCAGCTGGCCACGGCCTTGGGCGCTGCTCAGTTCGGGGCGCTGGACGTCGTAGAAGCCTTCGTCGTCGGACTGCCAGACGTCGATCCGCGCATCGGCGATGCGCTCGCCCTGGATGCCCCGCACGCTGCCCCGCACGAGGCAGGGCATGCCGTGGGCGCCGTTGGAGATGTCGTCGCCGTTCTGGTACTTCGGCGCGTCGGGGACATAGAAGGGACCGAAGACGGTCGCCTCCGTGCAGCCCGTCGGGCGCCGGTTGCACTGCGCGGTAACGAGCGTCGAAAGCCCGAGCACATCGGACAGCAGGATGAACTCCTGGCGCTTGTCGTCCGTGATCCTGCCGACCCGCGTGAGGAAGTCGATGCCGTGGGACCACTCGGCTTCGGTGAGCTGCACCTCGCGCGCAAAGTCGTGCAGATGGCGCACAAGGCTGTCCATCACCGTCTTCAGGCGCGCGTCGGCCGTTCCGCCCTGCGCCTTCAGCGTGGCGCTGGTGATGGTCCATTCGTCGATGTCGATCATCTGGTCTTCTCGCCGCGCCGGCACCTCAGGATTGCTTCAGCTTGAACAGCGACAGTGCGTTCGTGCGGCCGATCTTCAGCCGGTCGGCTTCGCTGATGCTCGTATCGTTGAACCAGTTCGATGCGTGGTCCACGTTCTCGAAGGGCCAGTCGGTCGAGAACAGGATCCGGTCCGAGCCGACTTCCAGCATCGCGTCGATCAGTGTCTGGGTGCGGAAGTTGCCGGACGTCGTGAGATAGAAGTTCTCGTGGAAATACTCGCAAAGCTTGCGCTTGGCGGGATAGCCTTTGGGCGCCTTGACCCAGGCATTGCGGTGGTCGACCCGCCACATGTTGTACGGAAGGCCTTCGCCGAGATGGCCAAGAATGATCTTCAGGCCCGGATGCCGGTCGAAGAGGCCGCTGGCCATGAGGCGCAGGGCATGGACGGCGGTTTCCTGCGCAAAGGCCCACGTGGGCCCGAGCAGCCAGGGGTGGCCTTCGTAGATCTGGGCCCAACTCGCGAGCGGGTTGCGCGGATGCAGATAGAACGGCGCGTCGAGCCGTTCCGCCGCGGCCCAGAAGGACGCGTACTGGGGCGCGTCGTAGTAGACGGCGTTGTCGGCCGTGCCGACCTGCGAGAATCCGTTGACCAGCGCGCCACGGAAACCAAGCACGGTCATGCAGCGCTCGAGTTCCTCGGTGGCCTTGTCGGGGTCCTGCATCGGCAAGGCGGCAAATGCCTGGAAGCGGTCGGGCCGCTTCGCGACCTGCTCCGCCAGGAAATCGTTGGCCCGGACGGAGAGTTCATAGGCCTTGACCGGATCGGGGACCGCCTGCACGGCGGGCGCGTTGAGCGAAAGAATCATCATCTCCATGCCGTTCTCATCCATCTGGCGCAGGCGCCCTTCATGGATGTCGACGAGACGACTGCTGAGCTCCTTCCAGTAATCCCCGGGCACGAAGCCGGCCGAGTCCTGCAGCGTCTCGGGCAGCGCAAAGTGTTCCTCGAGGCCGATCTTTCCTTGCATGGCTGTTTCCTTTTTTGCGGGCACGGTCCGCGGGTGTTGATTCGCGGCAGCGCCAACAGCGGCGCTTGCCTTGCAGGTCAATTTACGAAAGCCTCGCTGCAGCGTCGAACGAAATTCGGTGATGGCGCACATCTGGATTTCGCATGAAGGGCAGCTTGTGGGTAGACCCGCCCCAACATTTCCAGGCTTCATAGAGAACATCCTGAAAATGCGTTGGACCTTCCCGCGCCTGCAATCCACCATGCGAACGCCGTCAACGTTCGCCTGCCGATGACAAGGCGCTGACGCACCCCTTTTCCAACAACTCGGAGACACGAGTCATGCGTCAGATCGACCTTCACAAGCTGGCCGACGAAGCCCGCTTCAACCGCTTCCACGGGCTCGTGCTGTTCTGGTGCGCCCTGATCATCGTGTTCGATGGTTACGACCTCTCCGTGGTCGGCATCGCGCTGCCTTCGATCATGGCGAACATGGGCGTCCAACCGACCAACGCCGGATTCATGGTCAGTTCGGCCCTCTTCGGCATGATGTTCGGCGCCATCTTTCTCGGCACCATCGCAGACAGGATCGGCCGTCGATGGGCGATCGTCATCTGCGTAGCCCTCTTCAGCGTGTTCACCGCGGCAGCCGGGTTCGCCAAGGACCCCGTCACCTTTGGCGTGGTCCGCTTCCTCGCCGGGCTGGGCATCGGCGGGGTCATGCCGAACGTCGTTGCGCAGATGACCGAATACTCGCCGAAGAAGATGCGCGCAACCCTCGTCACGCTGATGTTCAGCGGCTACGCGGTCGGCGGGATCATCGCCGCGCTGCTCGGCAAGGGCCTGATCGAAACCTACGGCTGGCAGTCGGTGTTCTTCGCAGCGGGCATGCCGCTGGTCTTGATCCCCTTCATCCTGAAGTACATGCCGGAATCGATGCCGTTCCTTCTGGCCCGGGGACGAACCGAAGAACTGAAGAAGATCGCCTCCAGGCTCGATCCGAGCTACCAACCGCTGGCAACCGATCGCTTCGTCGTGCCGCCCGCCGACCGCGCAGCCGGCGCACCGATCAGGCACCTCTTCCAGGAGGGCCGCGGCTTCAGCACCGTCATGTTCTGGCTCGCATTCTTCATGTGCCTTTTCATGGTGTTCGCGCTGAGTTCATGGCTGACGAAACTCATGGCCGGTGCGGGCTACAGCCTCGGTTCGGCGTTGACGTTCGTGCTGGTGCTCAACGCGGGCGCGATGGTCGGCGCCATCGGCGGCGGCTGGCTCGCGGACCGCTTCCACATCAAGTACGTGCTGGCAGGCATGTATGCGCTGGCCGCGATTTCGCTCACGCTGCTTGGCTACAAGATGCCGACGCCGGTGCTGTTCGTCCTCATCGGCCTGGCCGGTGCGTCGACCATCGGCACGCAGATCGTGGCCAACGCATACACCGGCCAGTTCTATCCGATGGCAGTGCGCGCCACGGGTCTCGGGTGGGCGCTGGGCGTCGGGCGCAGCGGCGCGATCCTGGCGCCCATCCTGATCGGCGTGCTCGTGGGCATGAACCTGCCGCTGCAGCAGAACTTCATGGCCATCGCGATTCCGGCCGTGATCGGCATGGTTGCGGTTCTTCTGATCAATCACGGCCGGTCTGCGTCTGCGCAGGTGGTCGATGCCGACCGGCCTCGAGCCGAGCCGGGGGACGACGGCAAGCAATTGGCCGGTTCGTGAGCGACAAGGCGATCTGCTCCTGCTCCTCTTCCGGGCGGCCTGACAAGGCCGCTTTTTTCATGGTGCGGTCATTGTCCAAAAACGGGCACCGCCGGCGCCATACCTGAAAATTCGCGGGTTCGCTCGATACCGCACGACACTTCACCAGGAAAGTGTGCAAAATTCCCATCTGTGATCGGCCGTAGCGCCGCCGATCGGATACTCGGCTATTTCAATCTCCGCTCTCTTCCATCCATGCGCGCTGAAAGCGGTCTCCTCGAGGCACGAAGTGGCCTCCCCCAACCGGCGGCAGGACCCATGCCAAAAGACATGCTGGGATGCACGCTCGGTCATCTCCAGAAAGACCAGGCACTCTCGGCCAACGGCTTGCGGATCTACCGCAAGACCGTGAACGCCAATGAGCTCCACTATGTGGAAACGGCCGCAAGCGCGCGCGGGGTGCTGCTCGGCATCTCGTTGCGCGACGGCCACCGCAGGCGACTCCTCCATGAGCACCATGCGTCGTGCCATGACTTCGGCAAGGGCTCGATCTATGTCCGTGATTTTTGCGACCGCTACCGCGCGGACATGCAAAGCGGCTTCGACTTCGTGCTGCTCGAGATCTCGCATCCGGCCCTGGAACGCGCCATCGACGAAAAGCAGGGGCCCCGCGTCGGCGGCCTCGTCGATGTTGCGGGCGCCAGGGACGACGTGCTCTCCCACCTCGCCAGCGCGCTGACCCCTGCGCTCGAACGCCCTGCCGAGGTCAGCCAGCTGTTCATCGACCAGATCGGCGTCGCGATGACGAGCTACATGGTCGACAACTACGGCCGCGGAGCCACGGCAACCGGGCCCCGGACGAACCGGCTGCTTTCGCGTTCG
The DNA here is from genome assembly GCF_001425205.1 of Variovorax sp. Root411. GTDB lineage: Bacteria > Pseudomonadota > Gammaproteobacteria > Burkholderiales > Burkholderiaceae_C > Variovorax. Next base: position 34,615 of record NZ_LMDW01000003.1, on the reverse strand, counting down.
CACGAGGCGCGCGTCAAGGAGATGCTGCGCAGCAAGATGAATGGCGACATCTCGATTGCCGAGATCGCCGACGCCTGCAACCTGTCGCGCAGCTATTTCATCCACGCCTTCCGCGAAACCACCGGACAGACGCCGCACCAATGGCTGATCGCGCAGCGGATCGAACGTGCGCAAGCGCTGCTGATGGACTTCGAACGGCCGCTGGTGGAGGTTGCGACGGCCTGCGGCTTTGCGGACCAGAGCCACTTCACACGCGTCTTTTCCCAGTACACCGGCAAGCCGCCAGGCGCCTGGCGCAGAGAGATCCGAATCGGCATGTGAAAAGATCCGGGTGCGCACGCCGATACGGAATGCGTCCGAATATGCAAAGCCGCGTCCAACCCTGCAAGACGGCGCGCGCCGCCGCGCGCACCATGGGATCCCCATCGAAGGAACCACCATGAAACCCTCCCTGCCGCAGCTCATGAGCCTCAACGGCGGCTTTGTCGACACCGCCGGCTTCCTGGCGCTGCATGGCCTGTTCACCGCGCACGTCACCGGCAACTTCGTCACCATCGGCGCGGCGCTGGTGCATGGCACCTCGGGCACGATCACCAAGCTGCTTGCGCTGCCGGTGTTCTGCATCGTGGTCGTGCTCGCACGGTTGTTGAGCTATGGCCTTCCCGGCCTTGGCCTGCCGGTGCTGCGCACGATGCTGGTGCTCAAGGCCGCGCTGCTGCTGGCGGGCGGCATCCTGGCCATCCGCTTCGGCCCCTTCGCCGATGGCGACAGCGCAAGCGCGATGCTCACGGGCCTGGTGCTGGTGTCGGCCATGGCGATCCAGAACGCGGTGCACCGCATCCACCTGGGCAGCGCACCGCCGACCACGCTGATGACCGGCACGACGACGCAGGTCATGGTCGATCTCGCCGACCTGATGCGCGGCAAGCAGGCGCCCGAAGAAGCGGCCGCCGCCCGCGCGCGCATGCGGCGCATGTCGGCCGCGGTGGTCTGGTTCGCCGCCGGCTGCGCGGCGGCGGCGCTCATCTACCTGCAGTGGAACGTGTGGTGCTTTGCCGTGCCACCGGTGCTGGCAGCCTGCGCCGTGATGCTCCAGCGCAGCACGCACGAGGGCGATCCTGTACCGGCGTCAGCTGCGCCTCACCTGTAGAGCCAGCGCGCCATCAGGCGCGTGTACCTCGGCATGATGACGTACACCATCAGCGCGACGATGGCGGCCGAGGCGATCAGGTGTTCGACCCCGTAGCTGGACAGCACGGGCACGGGCGCCAGCAACCGGTGCAGCGCCGCCGGCACCAGCATGGTCAGCGGATAGATCACCGACAGCGTCAACAGGAACTGCTTGTAGCGCTTGGCCGGCGGCTGCCCTGCGGGCGGGTGGAACCAGAACTCGAGCCCGCTGCGCGTTTCCACCTTCTCGTCGGCGTCGAGGAACGGCGCCACCTCTTCCACCAGCTGGCGGCGCGCCCCGGAGGCAAACCAGTCCTGCGCATGCGCGAGCGAATCGAAGCGGATGGTGATGGTGTACTGCAGGCTCCCCGCCGCCGGGTGAATCACGTTGACGCCGCGGTGCCCGGGAAAGCGCGAGGCGATGGGCACCACCTTCTTCAGCCATTGCTCATAGTCGGCCACGCGCTCGCGCTTCACCGTCTGCTGGATCACGGCGGTGACGGTCTCGGCCCCGGGCAGCGCACGCCCGGCGATCTCGTCCAGCGTAGCGGTGCGCAAACCGGGTTGGCGGTCGTCGGCGGTCATGCGTGTGTCTTTCTCAGAGGCCGAGCAGCTTACGGCCTTCTTCGGCCAGCAGGTCGTGCGTCTCGGGGTGCGCGCGCATGAAGGCGTTGAACACGGGGCACTGCGGAACCACCCTCAGCCCGCGCTCGCGCGCCGAGGCCAGGCCGGCCAGCACCAGTTGCTTCGCGATCCCCTGGCCTCGCAGGGCCTCGGGCACCAGCGTGTGGATGAAGGTGATGACGTTGCCTTCGAGCGAATAGATGGCAACCGCGTGCTCACCCTGAGCCGCGTATTCGAAGCGGTGCTTTGCGGGGTTGTCGCGAACCTGGATGGAAGAAGGAGAAGTGGTCATGAGAAATTCTTGATGTCCCGGGCGCGCACGAAGCACCGCTCCGGCAAGTCGCCATGGGCGCGCCCTGCCGGGGCGGTGTCAGCATCAGCCCTTGATGAACGCCAGCAGATCGGCGTTGACCTGATCGGCGTGGGTATTGCAGGTGGCGTGCGGCGCGCCGGCGTACGCCTTGAACTGGCTGCCCTTGATCATCTCGGCCGCGAGCTTGCCGGTGGCCTCGATGGGCACGACCTGGTCGTCGTCGCCGTGGATCACGAGCGTGGGCACGTCGATCTTCGCCATGTCGGGGCGGAAGTCGGTTTCCGAGAAGGCGGTCACGCAGTCGATGGTGGCCTTGATGGAGGCTTGCAGCGCGATCTGCAGCGTCTGCTTGAACACGCCCTGCGACACCTTGGCGCCCGGACGGTTGGTGCCGTAGAACAGCGTGCTGAAGTCGTCCAGGAACTGCGGGCGGTCGGCGGCCAGGCCGGCGCGGATGCTGGCGAACAGCGATGCGTCGGGCCCCCCGGGATGGTCGGCCGTCTTCATGAACAGCGGCGTCACGGCGCTGATGAGCGCGAGCTTGGCGACGCGCGAACTGCCCTTGCGCGCGATGTAGCGCGTGACGTCGCCGCCGCCCATGGAGAAGCCTGCGAGGATCACGTCCTTCAGGTCGAGCTTCTCGATCAGCTCGGCGATGTCGTCGGCGAAGGTGTCGTAGTCGTAGCCGGTCCAGGGCTGGCTCGAGCGGCCGAAACCGCGGCGGTCGAACGCGATCGCGCGGTAGCCGCGCTCCGCGAAGAACAGCATCTGCGCGTCCCACATGTCGGCGCTCAGGGGCCAGCCGTGGCTGAACAGGATGGGCTGGCCCGTGCCCCAGTCCTTGTAGTAGAGCTCTGTGCCGTCGCGCAGGGTGAGAGTGGTCATGGTTTTCCTGTGGGGTGGAGGGAAGAAACAGGGGAATGCGGAAGGGCTCAGCCTTGGCGCACCGACTCGAACAGGAACCACGTGCGCTGCTCGGCCTCGTCGATCCAGTTCTCCAGCACGCTGGCCGTGGCCACGTCGCCGTACTCGTCGCACACTGCGTGCGTGGCACGCATGAAGCCGGCCAGGCGCTGGTTGTCCTCGCGCAGCTCGGCCAGCATGTCGATGGGGGTCACGAAGTCGGCATCGTTGTCCGACAGGCGCTGCAGGCGCGCGGCGTGGCCGGTGGAGCGCAGCGTGGTGCCGCCCACCTTGCGCACGCGCTCGGCAATGGGGTCGACCGTGGCGAAGATCTGGTCGGCCTGCTCGTCCAGCAGCAGGTGGTAGTCGCGGAACGACGGGCCCGACATGTGCCAGTGGAAGTTCTTCGTCTTGAAGTACAGCGCGAACACGTCGGCCAGCAGCACGTTGAGCGCCGCGGAAATGTCGCGCGTGGCGTCGGCGCCCAGGTCGCTCGGGGTGTGCAGCGATGCGACGCGGCGCGCCTTGGTGCTGCCGGCCAGGGCCTTGACGGCCTTGGTGGATTTCGAATTGGCCATGTTTTTCCTTGGTACGCCTGAGTTGTCGGCGAAATTTCGTCTGTCGTCAGAGAGAAAGAAAGTGATGCACCTCGGGCTTGTCCGGGCCGATGTGGAAGCGCACGGCTTCGCTCTGCAGATCCGCGTCGGCGTGCGACACGCGGTGATGCTGGCGCAGGTGCTCCGCCCACGACTCGACGAGGAACCACTCCATCACGCGCTCGCCGTCGCCGGTGTGCTCGGTGATGCCCCATGCGTAGGCCCCATCGCGGCGGCGCTCCAGCGAGAGGCGCTTCATCGCGTCGAGGAAGGCCGGGCGGTCTTCCTTGCGGATGCGGTACTCGACCTGGATCATCACCGGGCCGCGGTCGTGCGCAATGGGCTCGGCCACCAGCGGTTCGGGCCAATGGTTGGAAGCCTGCAGGTCCGACTCGCCCGTGGGCAGCCGCGCACGGTGGAACAGCACGGCCACGATCACCAGGCCGATGGCGCCGGTCACCAGCGTGTAGGGCACGCCGATTTCCTGTGCAATCAGGCCCCAGCCGAGGCTGCCGGCCGCCATGGCGCCGTTGAACACGGTGAGGTACACCGCCAGCCCGCGACCGCGCACCCAGTTCGGCAGGATGGCCTGCGCCACGCCGTTGAGCGTGGTCAACGCAATGATCCAGCCCAGGCCCAGCAGCAACAGCAGCACGATGGCCAGCCACTTCGGCGGTGCGAACACGAGCGCGCCCATCACGGCGGCGGTGATCACCGAGGCCAGCAGCACGAGGCCGTCGGCATCGAGCCGCTGGCGCAGCCGCGGCATGACCAGCGCACCGGCAATGGCGCCCGCGCCGACGGCGCCCAGCAGCACGCCGTAGAAGCCGGCGGTGCCGCCCAGCATCTGGCGCGCCACCAGCGGCAGCAGCGCCCACACCGAACTCGCGAACAGGAAGAACACGGCCGCGCGCAACAGCACGCGGTGCAGTTCCTTGCTGGCGCGCGTGTAGCGCAGGCCGGCACGGAAGGCGCCCAGGAAGTTCTCCGACAGGCCGCTGTCGACCGCGGCCGGGCGCTTCCACCAGATCAGCGCGGCGATGACGAACACGTAGCTCAGCACGTCGGCGCCGTAGGTCAGGGCCGCACCGAAGCTCGCGAGGATCAGGCCACCCGCGGCAGGGCCGATGGAACGCGCGATGTTGATGCCCAGCGAGTTCAGCGCCACCGCGCTCTTCAGGTCGGATCTGGGCACCAGCTCCGGCACGATCGACTGCCAGGTCGGCCCCATCAGCGCCGCGCCGATGCCGCCGACGAAGGTCAGCGCAATCAGGTACTCGACGGTGAGCGCGCCTGTGTGCGACAGCACCAGCAACGTACCGCTCACGCTGGCCAGCACCAGTTGCACGAAGACCAGGAAGCGCCGGCGGTCGAGGATGTCCGACAGCACGCCCGCCGGAATGGCCAGCAGGAAGATCGGCAGCGTGGCCGCTGTCTGGATCAGCGCCACGGCCGTCGGGCTGGCCGACAGGTCGGTCACCAGCCACGAGCTCGCCACGTCGCGCATGAAGCTGCCGATGTTGCCGAGCACGGTGGCGGCCCACAGCACCGCGAAGACGGGCTGGCGCAGCGGCGCGAAGCTGCCGCCGGCGCCACCGGTCGGCCGCGCGGTTTTGACGGCCTCAATCATTCTTGCGTCCCTGCAGGTCGTGCCAGGCCACCAGCAGGAAGCCGCCGACCAGTCCAAGGTGTTCGAAGAACGAGTTGGCGGCCATGAAGCGCTCCTGGCCCACCGGCATCTGCCAGAAGCGCAGCGCCACGAAGGTGGCGAACAGCGTGAACGCTGCCAGCGCCACGGCGCCCAGCCAGCGGTAGAAGCCCGTGAGGATGAGCACCGAGGCGCCCAGTTCCAGCACGATGACGGCGGCCGCCATCGGTGCCGCGGGTGACACGCTGAAGTGGTTCATCTCGGCGATGGCCGAGCCGAAGTCCATCGCCTTGTTGAAGCCGCCCTGCAGGTAGGCCGCGCACAGCAGCAGCAGCGCGATCCAGCGCAGCACGGGTGAAGGTTGCCAGTGCATCGTCTTCATCACACCGCCCAGCAGGCGCAGCCCAGCGCGCCCCAGAAGCTCTTCAGGTCGGCAATGGGCAGCTTGCTGCTCCAGGCCGTGGCGTGCTGGTGGCCGTGCACGTTGCAGTCGTTGGCGCAGGCGCAATCCGCCGCCATGCGACGAATCGTCTGCTGCAAGGGGCGCCCTTCCTTGTCGCCCCAGCCCGCGTAGCCGCCGAAGGTGCGCGCGGGCGACCAGTCGGGCATGGCCGGCGGCGGCGTGCCTTCGTCCAGCGGCGCGAACGGGCCGGCGCCGTAGACCACCTTGCCGCCCACCATGGTGAGCAGCGCGGTGGTGCCGGCGATGTCCGATTCGGCGCAGGCGAAGAAGTCGCGGTCGGGCACCATCAGGTCGGCCAGCTGGCCGGCCTCGATGCGGCCCTTCTTGCCGACCTCGTTGGAGAACCAGGTGACCTTCTCGGTCCACATGCGCAGCGCCGTCTCGCGGTCGATGCAGTTGCGCTGCGGCGTGAGCTGCATGCCGCCCACGGTCTTGCCGGTGACGAGCCACGACAGCGACACCCATGGGTTGTACGACGCGACGCGGGTGGCGTCGGTGCCGGCAGACACGTTCACGCCCTTCTCGAGCATGCGCTTGACGGGCGGCGTGGCCTCGGCCGCGCCGGCACCGTAGCGCTCGACGAAGTACTCGCCCTGGTAGGCCATGCGGTGCTGCACGGCAATGCCGCCGCCGAGCGCCGCGATGCGGTCGATCGACTTCTCGGAGATGGTCTCGCAGTGGTCGAAGAACCAGTTCAGGCCAGCCAGCGGCGTGTCGCGGTTGACCTTCTCGAACACGTCGAGCGCGCGGTCGATGGTTTCGTCGTAGGTGGCGTGCAGACGCCAGGGCCAGCGGTTCTGCGCGAGCACGCGCACCACTTCTTCCAGCTCGCCTTCCATCTCGGGCGCCATGTCGGGGCGCGGCTGGCGGAAGTCCTCGAAGTCGGCGGCCGAGAACACGAGCATTTCGCCCGCGCCGTTGTGGCGGAAGTAGTCGTCGCCCTGCTTGTATTTGGAGGTCGAGGTCCAGTTCAGGAAGTCCTGCTTTTCCTGCTTGGGCTTCTGCGTGAACAGGTTGTAGGCCAGGCGGATGGTGAGCTGGCCGGCATCGGCCAGCTGCTGGATCACCTGGTAGTCCTCGGGGTAGTTCTGGAAGCCGCCGCCTGCGTCGATGGCGCCGGTGACGCCCAGGCGGTTGAGCTCGCGCATGAAGTGGCGCGTGGAGTTCACCTGGTAGTCGAACGGCAGCTTCGGGCCCTTGGCCAACGTGGCATACAGGATGGACGCGTTGGGCTTGGCCAGCAGCAGGCCGGTCGGGTTGCCGGCGCTGTCGCGCACGATCTCGCCGCCGGGCGGTGCGGGTGTGTCCTTGGTGTAGCCCACGGCGCGCATGGCGGCGCCGTTGAGCAGCGCGCGGTCGTACAGGTGCAGGATGAACACCGGCGTGTCGGGCGCCACCGCGTTCAGCTCGGCGATGGTCGGCAGGCGCTTTTCGGCGAACTGGTGCTCGGTGAAGCCGCCCACCACACGCACCCACTGGGGCGCCGGCGTGATGGCGACCTGGCGCTTGAGCATGCCCATGGCATCGGCCAGGCTGCGCACGCCGTCCCAGCGCAGTTCGAGGTTGTAGTTGAGCCCGCCGCGAATGATATGCAGGTGGTTGTCGATCAGCCCCGGCAGCACGCGCTTGCCCTGCAGGTCGACCACGCGGGTGCCGGTGCCGGCGAGCGGCAGCACGTCTTCGCCGCGACCCACGCGCAGGAAGCGGCCGTCCTTGATGGCCACGGCGCTGGCCTCGGGGTTGGCACGATCGAGCGTGGTGAAGCGGCCGTTGTGCAGGATCAGGTCGGGGGCGGAGGAACTGGCCATGTCGGGCTTCCTTTGGGCGTGGGAGGGGGTCATTGCCGTGCCGGCAATGGCGGCACCGAGTGTGCCCAGGCACAGGCGGCGGCGCTGCTCATCGAACAGATCGCTCATGACTCTTTGCGCGTGGTTGGTACAGCGGCGGCCGTGGCAGCGGGCTCGGCCTTGGTGCGTTGCGGCAACTCGCCGAACACATGCGGCGTGACCTGGTGCTGCAGCCATGAGGTGGCCGCGGCATCGGGCTTGATCACGCTCTTGATGAGCGGCGGGATCTGCTCGCCGAGCAGGATCCCGAGAAGCCCCACCAGGGCGATGACCGGCGGAGCCGGCGAGCGCACCTGGAACAGTGCGTAGATCACGCCGACCAGCAGGCCGAGCGCGAGCGACAGGACGTAGGGCTTCATCTTCGTGCTCACCGCGGGATTCAGCCTTCGTGCGCGCCGAACATGGTCTTGGCGTACGTCACGCCCAGGCCGTAGGCGCCGCCGAACTTCCTGGCGATGCCGGTGGTCATTTCGTATGTGTCGGTGCGGGCCCAGTCGCGTTGCAGCTCGAGCAGGTATTGCAGCGAGGTCATGGGCTGCGCGCCGGCTTGCACCATGCGGTCCATCGCGCGGTTGTGCGCCTCGGTGGACACGTCGCCGCAGGCGTCGGCGATCACGTACACCTCGAAGCCCTGGTCCAGCGCCGACAGCGCCGGGCCGACGATGCACACGCCGGTCCACAGGCCCGACAGCACGATGCGCTTCTTGCCGATCTCGTTGACGCGGTCGATCACGGCCGCGTCTTCCCAGGTGTTCATCGAGGTCCGGTCAAGCATCTTCTGGCCCGGGAACGCGTCGGTGATCTCGCTGAACATCGGGCCCGAGAAGCTCTTCTCGGCCACGGTCGTGAGGATGGTCGACACACCGAAGCCTGCGGCCGCGTTGGCCACCAGCGCAGCGTTGTTGCGCAAATTGACCGCGTCGATCGAGTGCGTGGCGAAGGCCATCTGCGACTGGAAGTCGATCATCACCAGCGTGTGGTCCTTGGGGGTGAGCAGCTTGGCGCCGGCGGTGGGGGTGGCTTTGATGGACATGAAATAACTCCGTGAATGAGATAGGCGAGAGATCGGTGAGAGAAAAAGGCTGGGGTTAACCCGTAGGACGCATCCTCGTTGGGAGCGAGGGTGCGTGTCTTGTCGATTAATGAGGCAGTTTGGACATTTGCCGTCGCGCGGCTCAGAACGCGGGCAGTTCGTTGGGGCGCAGGTCGAACACCAGCACCTCGGCGCCCTCGCCCTGGGCCAGGTCGAGCCGGCGCACGTCGCGCAGCCGCACACCATCGCCCTCGTTCAGGCGCTGGCCGTTGAGCGCCACGCTGCCGCGGGCCACATGGACATAGGCGTAGCGGTCGGCATCGAGCGTCAGCGAGGCCTGCTCGGCGCCGTCGAACAGGCCGGCGTAGACGCGGGCGTCCTGGTGCACCGCGAGCGAGCCGTCGGTGCCTTCGGGCGAAATGATCAGGCGCAGGCGGCCGCGCTTTTCTTCCGGCGCGAAGTGCACCTGCTGGTAGCGCGGCGGCACGCCCTTCTTGCCCGGCACGATCCAGATCTGCAGGAAGTGCAGCGCGTCAGTGGCCGACGAGTTGAACTCGCTGTGGCGCACGCCGGTGCCGGCACTCATCATCTGCACGTCGCCGGGGCGGATGACCGAGCCGGTGCCCATCGAGTCCTTGTGCTCGAGCGCGCCGTCGAGCACGTACGAGAAGATCTCCATGTCGCGGTGCGGATGGGTGCCGAAGCCGCGGCCGGGGGTCACGCGGTCGTCGTTGATCACCAGCAGGTCGGAGAAGCCTTCCTGCTTCGGGTCGTGGTAGTGGCCGAACGAGAAGGTGTGGCGGGACTTGAGCCAACCGAAGTCTGCGATTCCGCGGTCGGCGGCACTGCGAATTTCCAACATGGTTCATTCCTTTGCGGTTCTTGAATTCGATTGAATTCATAATTGGCATCGGAGGAATTTCCGAGGCATGGGATGAATCATCGGTCTTCAAGAAGGGCTTGTTGACGAAACCTTTTGCCGCCTATCATCGAATTTTTCGATCATTGATCCGGGCGCCATTTTTAGAAGGAAACGCCGCATGCTCAAGCTCAGCCTGGAAGCCATCGAGGTGGTCGATGCGATCGACCGCCACGGATCGTTCGCGGCGGCCGCCACGCGCCTGAACAAGGTGCCCTCCACCATCTCGTACGCGGTCGGCAAGCTCGAGGAGCAGCTCGGCATGCAGCTCTTCGAGCGCAACGGGCCGCGCATCGCACTCACGGCCGCAGGCCGCGAGATGCTCAAGGAGGGGCGCTGGCTGCTCGGCGCGGCGAGCGACCTCGAATCGCGCATGCGGCAGATCGCCACCGGCTTCGAGTCGGAGCTGCGGCTCGTGCACGACTCGCTCATTCCCACCGAGGCGCTCATCGACGACGTGCGCGCCTTCGAAGACCTGCGCTGCGGCACGCGGCTGCGCATCGGCTGCGAGGCGCTCACCGGCAGCTGGGAGGCGCTGCGCGAGGGCCGCGCCGACGTGGTCATTGCCGCGGGCGAAGGTCCGGCGGGCGGTGGCTACCAGGCCGTGATGGTGGGCAGCCTCGACTTCGCCTTCTGTGTCGCCCCTGCGCATGCGCTGGCGCGTGTGATGCGCCCGGTGCAGCGAGGCGATCTGCTGGAGCACAACGCCATCGTGGTGAGCGATAGCGCGCGCACGCTGTCGGACCGCACAGTCGGTCTGCTGGCGGGCCAGCCACGCATCGCGGTGCCGTCGATGGCCGCGAAGGTCGCGTGCCAGGTGGCCGGGCTCGGCCACGGCTTCCTGCCGCGCGCCTGCGTCGAGGGCGAGCTGGCGCGCGGCACGCTGATTGAATTGCAGACCGAGGAGCCGCGCGCGCCGGAGGCGTTCTGGCTGGGGTGGAAGACGGGTGCCACGGGGCAGGCGCTGCAGTGGTGGGTGAAGCAGCTGAATCGGCCGTTGGTGCCGGCCTTGTTGCCACGCTCGGCGTGATGCGGCGAGCCACAGCCGGAAGCGGCGCGCGGATCAGTCGGCGTTCAGGCGACGCCAGCGCGCCGGCGGAGTCCCGATGTGCGCGGAGAACACGCGCGTCAGATGGCTCTGATCGGCAAAGCCGCAGGCCGCGGCGATCTGCGCGATCGGAAGATCGGGCTGGCGCAGCAGGCGACGCGCGGCATCGACGCGCTGCGTCACCAGCCATGCGTGCGGGGCCCGGCCGACGGTCTGCTTGAAGGCCTTGCTGAAATGGCTGCGCGACAGCCCGCACTCGCGCGCCACCTCGGCCAGTGACACATCACTGGCGAGGTGTGCCATCAGGAAGGCCTTGGCACGGCGCTCCTGCCAGGGCGACAGGCCTCGTGAATCGGCATTGGCCACGTCCGCCGCGCCACCGTAGGCATGCAGCACATGGGCCTTCAATGCAAGCGCGAGGTGATCGACAAACAAGGTGCTCGCCTCTTCTGGCCGGATCAATGCCGGCAGCATCGCGCGGCCGAGGCTCGCCACCACGGTGTCGACCGTGCCCGCGTCGCAACGCAGTGCACGCACGCGGGGTACGTCCATTTCCTCGGCGAAGGAGTCGATGGTTTCGCGCGGCACGTGGAACAGCATCGAATGGAACGGACTGCACACATAGGCAGAGTTGCATTCCGACAGGTCGGTGATGTGAAAGGCCCCCTCCTGCTGCAGACCGAAGCGCAGCGTGGCACCGCCGCTGCAAATTCGCCGGGAGCCGCCCGACGCGATCTCCACACTGAGCAGGAAGGCATCTTCGGCAGGCAACGGCGGCAACACGAAAAGATGCGGGAGATCGTGGTGCATGTGCGCAATGCCGAGCTCCGAGCCCCAACGCGACGTGGCGACCAGCGACGGGACGGCATCGACGCCATATTGTTTCGCCAGGCGGTGGGCGAAGTGATTGTCGGAGCGGTGTGTGATCGGCATATGGGAGCGAAGGACTGTTGCGCACATCCCCGCAGAGGCCGACATCTTAGTTCGACCCCGCTTGGTCACACCCGGCACATCGTCCGACACCTGCAAGCCGCCATGCGGCACGCGGGGCAGGCGTCTGCCTCGCACCCCAATATTCACAGAACTTGTTCCGATTTTCAGTGGCTAGGATGAAGGTACTTCTTTGCAAGGGCCTTGAATTCAGCCTTTCTGCTGGGCGCTTCTGTCTCCGACTCGATGATCTCGGCGATCGCATCCGCGCTTTCCATCGCTGCTTTCGCATCCAGGAACAACAGGCGCGAACGTCGAGCCAGAACATCCTCGACGTTGCGGGCGAACTCGTAACGAACGGCAAAGCGTGCCATCGCCTCCGTCAATCCAGGTGCAATCACCCGATCCGCCCCCGGGAGTGCTTCGACCACATTGGCTTCAGACCCATAGCTGTGCGGCCCGGCCTGCTCGGCAAGTGTGTACCTTTGCCCGCCGCCAGTCGCACCTCCGAGTTGCGTCTTCGCAGACACACATGGCCCACCCAAGGCGATCAGCCCGGCGTTGCCGCACCGATCGAGTACATCTTCTGCCATGGAGCGATAGGTCGTCCATTTGCCGCCCGTCACCGTCACCAATCCCTCGGGCCGAACGATGACCGTGTGCTCGCGGCTGATGCTCTTCGTCTCGCGGCCCGTCTCCGCAGGGTTGTGGTTGACCAAAGGACGAAGACCCACCCATGCGCTGCGTATGTCCGAGCGTTTCGGCGCAATGGCGAAGAAGTTCTCGCACTCCCGCAAAAGGTAGTCGATTTCCAGCCGATGCCATGGCGGCCGGCAACGAGGGAAAGACCGCCGCCATCGCGTTCGGCGGCATGGTCGCCGCGCTGGTCGTCGAGGTAGCCAGCCACCTCGTGCTGCAGGGCTACCGTTCGAGAATTTCTCGGTGTTCGGCATGCCGAACCCCGAGAAATAGAGCCGGACAGAGAGGTAAATACGGCACGTTGCGAATTCGCGAACGATCAATCGGATGCGCATCTGCGTCGCTCGGCAGCATGGCAGTGCCGCTAACGCCAGCCTACTCTCGCAGCGTGAACACCACTGACAGGTAAGAGACCGGCTGGGTCCGAATGGCCTCGATCCCATGCAGTGCGGTCGCATCGAACAGCAGCGAGTCCCCTGCCCTCACCTCCGCAGTCCTGCCGCCGTAACGGTAGCTGACCTCCCCGGACAGGAAGTACAGGAACTTGAGGCCCGGGTGCTGGAAGGTCACGTAGGGATCGGCGCCGGGCAGCAACGTGACCAGATAGGGCTCGACGAACAGGTTGCCCGACGGGAGGTGACCCAGCAGCTCGTAGCGGTAGTCCGCCACGGCGCCGATGCGATCGACCAAGACACCATGTCCTGCACGCACATGGCAAAAGTCCGTGCGCCGCGCCTGATCACTGAAGAAGCGCGAGGTCGGCACATGCAGGCCCTGCGCGAGGCGCTCCAAGGTCTCGACCGAAGGCGAGACCAACCCGCGTTCGATGCGCGAAAGCATCGAGGCAGAAATTCCCGAGGTCTTGGCCAGTTCGCCGCCAGACACCTCGGCCGCCATGCGCAGCGCCCTCACCTGCGCACCGATGCGAGCCGCAGATAGGCTGCGCACGACAGGTGCAGATTGCCTCGGGCGGACGCGCGTCACCGAGACCGGCAGCCGCAGAGGTCGGGCCGTTGGCAGAGGCGAAGCAAGCTGTCGACGCGCCATTTGAATCTCACTCCGCTCCAGATAGTTGAGCTGACGAAGATGGAAATTTGCTCGAAGCAAAACACACTTTGCGTTTTGTTTTCAGCTAGTTTGCCAGAATTCCGGTCACAACAAAACGGATAGTTTGTGTACTCTTAGTGTTGGAGATTGAAAACTTGGGCGCATGCCCCGAGTAGTTGCAAACAAGCCCCAGCCACTGGACCCCGCGTCCAGCAAAGAGCTGGGGCGTCTGCAACAAGCATTTGGCGCACACCTGCGCGCCCTACGGCACGACCGCCTCATCACGATCGAGCAACTTGCGGAATTGGCCGGCTTGCACCCCAACTACGTTGGTTCTGTTGAACGCGGCGAGCGCAACTTGTCGCTCTTCAACATTTGGAGGCTGGCCGGCGGCCTGGAAGTCTCGGTCTCGCAACTCATGGAGACGCTGCCCGCGCGGGTGATCAAGCGTGCCCGCCGAGCCGGATAGCAGCCCTGGTCACGCTCAGGCAAAGTACGTCGTCGAGCCGAGTCATCCTCCGGCAATTGACAGGCAGCGCAGGCATCGATTGACCGGCTTTCTTACCCCGTCTGCTGTGAAGGTGGGGGCAAGTGCCCGGCGTCAACTATCCTGAGCTGGCGTGTTGCCTCACGAAGGAATGTTACCGGGAGGCTGGTTGTCGTTTGGTCTTCTTTTCAATATTTAATTGAAGGCTGTGGGCATGTGGGCAAAGGCTGCGGCGGTGGGCAACGCAGTCGCGCAGCGCTGCGTTGTCCACGGTCGCAGCCGGTGCGCCGCAGGCGCATCGTCCACATGTCCATAGCCTACCGGGCGCGAAGCGCCCGGCCCCCTCGCCCCTTGGTGGTGGTGAGTTCTGCGTTCAGGCTTCTACCGCCGCTGCATCAGCTTTGCGCAGACCGCCCAGGACCATTTCCATGACCCGCTCGCTGCGCCAGGCCTTCACCCGGCGCTGCAGCGTTCGCATTTGTGCCTTGCCGTCATAGATCTCTGGAACCATCGCGACCAGTCGATCCATCAACGCCTTGGGCGCGATCGAGGGCTCAGCGATCAGCCAACCCTCGATGACTGGCCACGCGTCGGCGAATGGGTCCGTGCGGGTTCGCCACCAGTGTTTGGCCTTCGGCTGCTTGCGATGCGTCGGACGCACTTCGCCTTCAGTCCAGGCGGACGACAAGCTGCGAAGGAACGCTGAGACATCGGCCGCACTTCTTGGCATCACTTCCTTCGGCGCGCCGTGAGCCGCGATCTCGCTCAACGTCTGCTGTGCGCTCCGGATTTCCTGCAGCAGCCGCACCGGGTCGAGTCTTTTGAATTGCGCCGTCAGCTTCTCCTTGATCGCCGGCTCGACGCCACTATGGGCAACAAGCCGTTCACATGGGGTCGCCGGCGCGAAGTAGACCTTGTGCACGCGAGCGCCGTCGCGCGTTTTGGATTTCAGCTTGAATGAGGGTTGGAAGAAGTTGATGTACAACCGCGACGACTCGTACAACTGCGCCAGAGCTTTCGTAGCTTCGCGACCACTCAGGCGGCCATAGCCGACCAGCCGCCGAACGACGGCACCGTTCTTCTGCTCCACCCAGGCCTGGTCGTTCTTCTTGTAGGGCCGTGATCGCGTCTGCTCGAGGCCGCGGCCCTTGCAATAGTCGAACACAGCCTGGCTCATGAAGGTGCTGTCGTTGTCCGAGTCAATGCCGAGCATTTCGAATGGCAGGTCGGCCGTCACTTTTTCGAATGCCTCGATCACCAGCATCTGGTCGCGCATCCTCATTGCCACGCATTCCGTCCAACCGCTGGCGATGTCGGTCAGCGTCAGGGTGTGAACGTAGTCACCGTCAGTCTTCGGGCCGCCGCAGTGCTCGACCATATCGATCTCGAGGAAGCCTGGCGCCGGATCCCACCAGTCGGCAAACGTGCGCACCGGAATGCTGCGCCTGATGGCCGCGCCCACGCCGCTGCGGCGCCGGCGCTTCCCATCGATATGCGAACGCGCATCGGCCAGGACGCGATCGATGGTCGCTGCGCTGACCTGCAAGACCTTGGTCTTGACGACCGGGTCCAGGTCGAGGTGGCCATGACGTTCCATCGCATCGACCAGCATTGGGATCAACGCCTTCAGCCGCTTGCCACACACCCGATCGGCGGCCTCCCACAGCAGCGTCAGCGCTTGCCGAACCGCCTCGTCATACAGACGGTTGCGTGTCCGCGTTTCCGTCCTGGCGGCCTCTTCTCGCAACACCCGGATGGCGTGCTTGCGGTGGTACCCGGTCAGGGCGACGAATTCATCCAGGATCTTCGTCTTCTCCGGCTGTGCCGCGCCGCCGTAGCGCGCTCGCAATGCTTCGATCAACTCCTTGCGTGTTGCCATGCTGATTCGCCTCGTCACGTAGTGCTGCTCCCGTCGGACCATCCGACGGGTAGCAAGTTACGTGAGGCAACAGGTCAGCTCGGGTAGCAATTCCGACGAGTCAATGCGGTCCCTGTGCGATCCACCCATCGGCCTCGGCCAGCGCCGTGATGTGCGCCTTGGAGATCGTCGCGACGGCATCGAAGTCGAAGCTCGCCAGGCTCTTGTCCGGCGGCAAGTGGCTGTCAACGCGAGCCCGAGCAAGTCGGCGGGTCTCGCGCTCGTTCACCTCCTGTTCGAGCAACGTCCCGAGGAAGCGCTCGGCCGTCCAGCCTTCACGATTGGACTGCTCGGCCAGATCGGCCCACAGTCGCTTCATCGTTGGAAGCCTCAACTCCCCCAGCATCAGGGGCAGGCGTGTGGCATCGGCCGCAGTGCGCGTGGTGGCCCCCGTGTTCATGCGGCCTCCAGTAGTTCGTCGTACACCGCCGCAATGAAAAAAGCCCTAAGTAATTGATTTACTTAGGGCTTTTGGACTTACGCGGACAACCGCGAAAGTAATGTTGGTGGCCTGGGGCGGAATCGAACCACCGACACGCGGATTTTCAATCCGCTGCTCTACCAACTGAGCTACCGGGCCATTGCATTTGAGTGCAGCCCTAAATTATACAGCGCTTCTTCGCCCTCTTGAAAGATCCACACCAAGTTGTTTGAGCTTTCGATAGAGATGGGTGCGTTCGAGACCGGTTTTCTCGGCGACGCGGGTCATCGAACCGTTCTCCATCGCGAGGTGGAACTCGAAGTACGCTTTCTCGAAACCGTCTCGCGCGTCGCGCAGCGGGCGGTCGAGGTCGAAGCTCTGCGTCGACTGGGGGCCCGCGTCGACCACGGGCACGGAAGCCAGCGAGGCCATCAGCAAGCTGTCGCCCGTCGTCGTGATGGCGGCCGCTTGGCTGCCGGCGACCGGCGCCGGCACCACGCCCGCGGCGGCGCGGCGTGCGCTCTCGCGTGCCAGGCCCTGCTCCACTGCCTTGAGCAGCTTCTGCATGGTGATGGGTTTTTCGAGGAAGGCGAACGCGCCGATGCGCGTGGCGTCGACCGCGGTGTCGATGGTGGCGTGGCCACTCATCATGATGACGGGCATGCTCAGCAGGCCTGCTGTGGACCACTCCTTGAGCAAGGTGACGCCGTCGGTGTCGGGCATCCAGATGTCGAGCAGCACGAGGTCGGGCCGCGCGCGCTGCCGCGCAGCGCGGGCCTCGGCGGCGTTTTCCGCGAGCTCCACGTTGTGGCCTTCGTCATTGAGAATTTCGAAGAGCAGGTCCCGGATGCCCAGCTCGTCATCGACCACGAGAATGTTTGCCATGAGTGCTGCTTGTTGTTTGCGCTGGTGTCTGCAATGTGTGTAGGGTCCGCGGGCCCATCCGTCGCCCGTGCGACGGATATTCGTGCGGCTCAGGCGGCGGAAGACTTCGAATCTTCGGTGTGAGCGGCCGCTGCCCGCGGCCCGCTTGCCAGCGCGAATGATAGCGAGACTTGTGCCCCTGCTACAGCCCCATCGACGACACGGTTGGAAAGCTCGATGCGCGCGCCGTGCTCGTCGGCGATTTTCTTGACGACCGCCAGACCCAAACCGGTACCTTTTGTTTTCGTGGTGACGTAGGGTTCGAACGCGCGCTTCAGGATGTTCTCGGCAAAACCAGGGCCGCTGTCCTGCACGGTCAGGCGCACGCGCTGCCCCGAATCTCCGAGCCGCGTACGGACGACGACCTCGCCCGCTCTGCCTGTCCCGCTGGCGGCAGCCTCGGCGGCGTCCTGCGCGTTCTGCAGCAGGTTGTGTATGACCTGGCGGATCTGCTGCGCGTCGCCCCGGACGGGCGGGCAGCGCTCGTCGAGTTCGGAGCGCAGCGTGATCGGCAGGTTCTCCGCGCTGTAGAGCTGGAGCACGTCGGCCAGCAAGGCGTTGAGGTCCACGGGCTTCAGGTCGGCCGCGGGCAGGCGCGCGTAGTCGCGGAATTCATTTACCAGCCGTTTCATCGCATCGACCTGGTCGACGATGGTCTTCACCGACTTCACGAGTACGGCCTGTTCGGGCGGCTGGACCTTGCCCGACAGTTTCATCTCCAGCCGCTCGGCCGAGAGCTGGATGGGCGTGAGCGGGTTCTTGATCTCGTGCGCCAGCCGGCGCGCGACCTCGCCCCAGGCCTGCGCGCGCTGGGCCGAGACGATCTCGGAGATGTCGTCGAACACCAGCAGCCGCGCGGCGCCGGGCAATTCCGCTCCGCGCGCGACGATGTTGATGGCGCCGTCCTGCTGCGGCAGGTCGGTGCCGGAAGCGTGCAGTTCGAAGGCGTGCTGCCAATGGTCGAGGCCGTGCTGCACGCGCTCGACGAGAAAGTCCTCGAATTGCTGCTGCACCTTGGCGCCGAAGTCGGCCAGCCCTGGTACGTCGACGAGCGCCCGGCCTTCATAGGCCGCGAGCGGCGCGCGCAGCACCCGGGTCGCACCCGGGTTGGTCGACAGCACGGTGCCCTTGGCGTCGAGCACGATCACGCCGGAGGTCAGGTTGTCGAGAATGGTCTGCAGGTTCGCGCGCGCGGCATCGAGTTCGCCCACGGTCTTCTCGACGGCACCCCGGGCATCGGCCAGCTGCTGGGTCATGACGGCGAACGAACGTGTGAGGCCGCCCAGCTCGTCCTTGCCCTGCAGCACGGCGGTCGGCCGAAGGTCGCCGGCCGCCACCTGGCGCACGCCATCGGCCAGCACGAGCAGCGGCCGCGCGAGCTGGTTGCCGAACAGCACGGCCAGCAGCACCGCGCCGAACACGGCGAGGAACAGGCTCAGCGTGAGCGTGCCGATGTACATGCGGCGCAGGCCCTCGCGCGCGAGCGCCCGCTCCTGGTATTCGCGGTTGGCCTCCTGCACGGCCAGCGCGTTGGCGACCACGGCCGGCGGCAGCGGCCGCGTGACTTGCAGGTAGCGCGGCGCGGTGTCGAAGTCGAAGCCCGGCCTCTGCACCATGGCGAGCGCGCGCACGCTCGCCACCGGCGGGGTCGCGCCCGGCGCGGCGGTTTCGTCCAGGCCCTCGACGTGCGCGACGGCGCGCTCCGGGCGGACCTGGCGGAACTGCTGCGGGGTCGGACGCTCGGGGCTGAGCTGAAAACGAGAGCTGCCGGCGCTGGCCACCAGTTGCCCGGAACCAGTCCACAGGATCACGTCGGTGGCCTCGAGCTGGTCGCGGATGCGTTCGAGCACCAAGCCCGCACTCGTGTCGGGCACCTGCGCCAGCTGCGCGCTGGCGCCGCGGGTCTTGGCGGCAAGGTCGTCGGACAGCGAATCGAGCGTGGCGCGCCCGAGGTTCAGGCCGGCATCGAGCGCCCCTTCGACCTTGACGTCGAACCAGCTCTCGATCGAGCGTGCGACGAACTGATAGGACACCACGTAGACCAGCGCCCCGGGCACCACGCCCACCAGCGCGAAGATGGCCGCCAACTTGATGAGCAGCCGGCTGCCGAACTTGCCTTGCCGCAGCCGCCGCAGCAACCGGAAGGCGACCCAGCCGATCACCAGGACCAGCAGCACCGCCACCACGACGTTGATGCCGAACAGGCGCACGTAGTAACGCTCGTACAGCGCGCGGTTGTTGGTGGCCTGCGCCAGCAGGAACATCAGCACCAGCCCGATGGCCGTGACCAGCGCAGCACCGACGCCGATGGCCCAGCGCGTGGCCCGCGCGCGGCGCGCGGCCGGCGTGGCTGCTGCGCCGCTGCGCCCAGAAGTGCTCACTTCTGCTTCTCCGTTGCGAGCCGGGCCGTGCGCTCGGTGGCGATGTTCCAGTCGGCCTGCCCGACCACGCCGATCTGGAACGGGCGCGGCAGCTGCGAGGTGTCGAGCCGGAAGCGGAAGGTGACCTGGTGCAGCGGATCGTCGCCGACCTCCGACACGTCGGCCAGCCGCAGGCGGCCGACCCGCTTGATGGCGTCGAGCGCGTCGGCCAGCGTGTCGAAGTTCTGGTTCAGCGAGATGCCCAGGCCGGCCGCGCCCGTCATCGGTGCCGCCGACACGTTGAGTCGCCAGCGGCGCGTGAGGGGCTGGTAGGCCAGCCGCATATGGCGCGTGACCTGGGCGACCCTGCGGTCGGTCCAGTACCAGCGCTCCTGGTAGAGCTCGGCCTCGGCCACGAAATAGATGGCGATGCCCTTGTCGAGCACCTCCTCCACCAGCGAGGGCAGTTCGAACTGCACCGCAGCACTGAAATAAACGCCGTCGTCGGCCTGCTCGAGGCGCATCTGAGTGATCGACGCGCCGGTGCGGGCCTGGGCGGCCGCCGGAGCCGGCAGCCAAGCCATGCACATCGCCCAGGCCCAGAACAGGACGGGCAGCAATACTGGCCAGCGCCGCTCAGTGCGGGCGCTTTTCAAGCAGGGCGTAGAAGAAACCGTCGTGGTCACCAGAGGGATTGTCCGGGACGCTGCGGGCATTCGATCCGCTTTGGGGGAGCAAATGGCCTGGCGATGGCAGCAATCGGGCGTCGGTGTTGTGTACAAGAAACGCATCAATTTGTTGCGAGCCCTCTTCGCGGAACACGGAGCAGGTGCAGTAAAGGAGTCGGCCGCCGCGCCGCACCAGCGGCCAGAGCGCGGCCAGCAGCGCAGCCTGCTGGGCGGCGAGCTGGGCGGTGTCGCTCTCGCGGCGCAGCCAGCGGACGTCGGGATGGCGCCGCACGATGCCCGAGGCAGTGCATGGCGCATCGAGCAGGATGGCGTCGAAAGGCGTGCCGTCCCACCACTTGGCGGGGCGCCCCGCATCGGCCACGAGTACCTTGGCGCTCAGTCCGAGGCGGGCGAGAGTTTCGTCGATGCGGCGGCTGCGGGCGGCATCGACTTCGAGCGCGGTCACGTCGATGGCACCGGGGGCCGCCATTTCGAGCAGGTGCGCGGTCTTGCCGCCGGGAGCCGCGCAGGCATCGAGCACCCGCAGCGGCGCTGCGGCACCGGGCTTCGCCGGCAACAGGCCTTCGAGCAGCAGCGGCGCAGCCATCTGCGCGGCGGCATCCTGCACCGAGCAGGCACCGTCGGCAAAGCCGGGCAGTTGCTGAACCGGGCGTGCACGCGTCAGTTGCAGGCCGTTGGGCCCCACACGCGTCGCGCCGAGACCGGCGGCCTCCAGTTCCACAAGATAGGAAGCCGCGGTCGACTTCTGAACATTGACCCGCAGCGTCATCGGCGCCTGCGCGTTGTCTGCGCCCAGCACCCGCTGCCACTCGCGCGGATGGTCGCGCTTGAGGCGCTCGATCCACCAGCGCGGGTGGTTCCATTGCGCGACCGGTTCGGAGTCGGTGGCGGCCACCAGTTCGTCGCGCTCGCGCAGGAAGCGCCGCAGGCAGGCGTTGATGAAGCTGGCCTGTGCCCGAGTCGCAGGGTTGCGTTTGGCGGCCTCGACGGCCTGGTCGACCAGCGTGAACGGTTCGTAGGGCGCGCGCTCGGCGTCCCAAGCCAGCGCCAGGGCGGTGCACAGCAATGCATCCGGCAAGGGCGGCGGCGTGCGCTTCGCCAGGTGGCGGCGCAGCGCTTCGGCGCGGCCGAGCCAGCGCAGCACCTGGAAACCGAGCGCCTGCACGCCGGGCCGCAGCGCGGGCTCGACGGCTTCGAACGCGACGGAGCCCGAGGTGCCGGCACGGATCGACGCCAGCGCCGCTGCGGTCAGTTGCAGTTGGCGCCAGAGCGGGGGCTGCAATGACGGCGCGCCGCTGCTGCTCGAGGAAGGATCGGAAGGTAGTTCTGACAAGTTGGGACGATGGTAACGGGCGACCGAAAAGCCGGGCGCCACGCAATGGAAAGATGAAAAGAATCGCGTCGGGTTCGTTCAGAGCAGCGGCGCAGCCGGACGCAGACGCACGGCCCATGCCACCAGCAGCGCCGGGAATTGCGCGATCGCGGCGTTGTAGTGCCCCACCGCCTGATTGAACTGGCCCCGTGCGATCTCCGCCGCGGCCGAAGGCTCGGGCCACGCGATCGGTTCGCTGGCGCCGGGCGCCGTGGCCTCGGTGCCGGGCTGCAATGGCGCTGGCCGCGACAGCATGCCGTCGGCGTCAAACACCGTCACCTCGTCCGGGTGTTGGCGCCGCCATGCATTGGTCCACACCTGGAGCGCGGTGGCCAGTGCGGCCATCCCGCCGCTGTCCAACGGGTGCAGCCGGGTCGCACCGAGCAAGGTCGCGAGCTGGGTCGTCGCGGCCTGCAATGGTGCGATGGACGACAGTAACTCTCCCGTTGGCGCCGCCTCTGGCGCTGGCGCGGCGGTGATGCTGGCCTGCACGAAATCCAGCTGCTTGCCCAGGGCCGCGTCGAGCAGGCCGTAGGCCTGCAGCACAGCCGCGCGCAAACGCACCAGCCGGTTGTAGGCACCGACAAACCAGAACAACAGGATCGCAATGACGATCCAGCTGGCCAGCGATTCGGGCAACACGCTCATCGACGACAACGCCTCATGCAAAACACAAAGTAAAACGCCCCCCAACCGGAGGCGGTCGGGGGGCGTGTGTACCGGTCATGGCCGGTGATGCTAACCAGTTATTCGGTCGCAGCGCCTTCGCTGGCGTCCGCCGTGCTGGTCGTCGCATCGCTGTCGGCGGAGCCTGCCAGTTCGGCAGCTTCCGATTCGGCGATGGCGCGGCGCTCGGCTTCGTCCATGGCGTCCTTGACCTTGCGGGCCTGGTGGTATGCCATGCCGGTGCCCGCGGGGATCAGGCGGCCGACGATGACGTTTTCCTTCAGGCCGCGCAGCTCGTCGCGCTTGCCCATGATCGCGGCTTCGGTCAGCACGCGCGTCGTTTCCTGGAACGAAGCAGCCGAGATGAACGAGTCGGTCGACAGCGACGCCTTCGTGATACCCAGCAACAGGTTGGTGAACGTCGCGGGGATCTTGCCTTCGGCGCGCAGGGCGTCGTTGGTGTTGAGCATTTCGCTGCGTTCGACCTGTTCGCCGGAGATGTAGCCGGTCTCGCCGATGTTGTCGACCACGACGCGGCGCAGCATCTGGCGAACGATCACCTCGATGTGCTTGTCGTTGATCTTCACACCTTGCAAGCGGTACACGTCCTGCACTTCGTCCACGATGTAGCGCGCGAGTTCTTCCGAACCCAGCAGGCGCAGGATGTCCTGCGGGTCCGCCGGGCCGTCGACCACGCTTTCGCCCTTGTTCACCACCTGGCCTTCGTGCACCAGGATGTTCTTTTCCTTCGGCACGAGGTCTTCCCAGACCGTGCCTTCCGGATCGGTGATCTGCAGGCGGATCTTGCCCTTCGTTTCCTTGCCGAACGACACGGTACCGGTCATTTCGGCCAGCATGCCCTTGTCCTTCGGCGAACGGGCTTCGAACAGCTCGGCCACGCGCGGCAGACCGCCGGTGATGTCGCGGGTCTTCTGGCCTTCGACCGGAATACGCGCCAGCACTTCGCCGGGGCCCACGTCCTGGCCGTCGCGGATCTGCACCAGCGCGCCGATCGGGAAGCCGATCGTCACCGAGTGATCGGTGCCGGGGATCTTCACTTCCTGGCCTTGCGCGTCGATCAGCTTCACCTGCGGGCGAACGACCTTGGCAGCGCCGCGGCGCTTCGGGTCGATCACGACCAGGGTCGACAGACCGGTCACTTCGTCCACCTGCTTCGCAACCGTGAGGCCTTCCTCGACGTTTTCGAACTGCGTCTTGCCGGCGAATTCCGTGATGATCGGGCGGGTCAGCGGATCCCAGTTGGCGAGCACGTGGCCGGCCTTGATCTGCTGGTCTGCCTTGACCGTCAGCGTGGCGCCGTACGGCACCTTGTGACGTTCGCGCTCACGGCCGTGCTCGTCATGGATGACGATCTCGCCCGAACGCGAAATCACGACCAGCTCGCCCTTGCTGTTGGTCACGTAGCGCATCGTGGCGTTGAAGCCGATCGAGCCGTTCGACTTGGCTTCCACGCTCGAAGCGATGGCAGCGCGCGAAGCGGCACCACCGATGTGGAAGGTACGCATCGTCAGCTGCGTGCCGGGTTCGCCGATGGACTGGGCAGCGATCACACCGACGGCTTCGCCGATGTTGATCAGGCCGCCGCGGCCCAGGTCGCGGCCGTAGCAGGTCGCGCAGATACCGAAGCGGGTTTCGCAGGTCAGCGCGGTGCGGACCTTGACTTCGTCGACGCCCTGGGCTTCCAGGACTTCGATGTTGTCTTCGTCGAACATCTCGCCGGCCTTCAGCAGCACCGAACGGTTTTCCGGATGCAGCACGTCGTCCGCAGCCGAGCGGCCGAGGATACGGTCGCGCAGCGACTCGATGACTTCACCGCCTTCGACGATCGCGCGCATCAGGTAGCCGCCGTGCGTGCCGCAGTCCTGCTCGGTCACGACCAGGTCCTGCGTCACGTCGACCAGACGACGCGTCAGGTAACCCGAGTTCGCCGTCTTCAGCGCCGTGTCGGCCAGGCCCTTTCGGGCACCGTGGGTGGAGATGAAGTACTCCAGCACGTTCAGGCCTTCGCGGAAGTTCGCGGTAATGGGCGTCTCGATGATCGAGCCGTCCGGCTTGGCCATCAGGCCCCGCATACCGGCCACCTGGCGAATCTGCGCTGCGGAACCGCGGGCGCCCGAGTCGGCCATCATGTAGATGGAGTTGAACGACTCCTGCTCGACTTCCTTGCCGTGGCGGTCGATGACCTTCTGCTTGGACAGCTTGGCCATCATGACCTTCGACACTTCGTCGCCGGCCTTGCCCCAGATGTCCACCACCTTGTTGTAGCGCTCGCCGGAGGTCACGAGACCGGAGACGTACTGCTGCTCGATCTCCTTCACTTCCTTGGCCGAACGCTCGATGATGCCGTGCTTCTCGGCGGGCACCAGCATGTCGTCGATGGCGATCGAGATACCGGCCTTGGTGGCCAGGCGGAAGCCGTTCTGCAGCAGCTTGTCGGCGAACACCACGGTCTCTTTCAGGCCGCACTTGCGGAACGAGACGTTGATGAGCTTGGAGATTTCCTTCTTCTTCAGCGCCTTGTTGATGTTCGAGAACGGCAGGCCCTTGGGCAGGATCTCGGACAGCAGTGCGCGGCCCACGGTGGTGTCCACGAGCGAGGTCGACGGCGTGAATTCGCCGGTTTCCTTGTCCTTGGTGTACTCCGTGATACGCACGGCCACCTTGGCGGTGAGCTCGACTTCGTTGGCGTCGAGCGCGCGCTGCACTTCACCGATGTCGGAGAAGATCAGGCCCTCGCCCTTGCCGTTGATGCGGTCGCGGGTCGTGTAGTACAGACCCAGCACCACGTCCTGCGAAGGAACGATCGACGGTTCGCCCGAAGCCGGGAACAGCACGTTGTTGGAGGCCAGCATCAGCGTGCGGGCTTCCATCTGCGCTTCCACCGACAGCGGCACGTGGACGGCCATCTGGTCGCCGTCGAAGTCGGCGTTGAAGGCCGCGCAAACCAGCGGGTGCAGCTGGATCGCCTTGCCTTCGATCAGGATCGGCTCGAACGCCTGGATGCCCAAACGGTGCAGCGTAGGCGCACGGTTCAGCATGACCGGGTGTTCCTTGATCACTTCTTCCAGGATGTCCCAGACCACCGGCGTGCCGGATTCGACTTCCTTCTTGGCCGCCTTGATCGTCGTCGCGATGCCCATGGCTTCGAGGCGCGAGAAGATGAAGGGCTTGAACAGCTCGAGCGCCATCAGCTTCGGCAGGCCGCACTGGTGCAGCTTGAGCGTCGGGCCCACCACGATGACCGAACGGCCCGAGTAGTCGACGCGCTTGCCGAGCAGATTCTGGCGGAAGCGGCCGCTCTTGCCCTTGATCATGTCGGCCAGCGACTTCAGCGCGCGCTTGTTGGCGCCCGTCATGGCCTTGCCACGGCGGCCGTTGTCCAGCAGCGAGTCGACAGCTTCCTGCAGCATCCGCTTTTCGTTGCGCGCGATGATTTCCGGAGCCTTGAGCTCCAGCAGGCGGCGCAGGCGCGAGTTGCGGTTGATGACGCGGCGATACAGGTCGTTCAGGTCGGAGGTCGCGAAGCGGCCGCCGTCCAGCGGCACCAGCGGACGCAGGTCCGGCGGCAGCACGGGCAGCACGTCGAGCACCATCCACTCGGGCTTGATGCCCGACTTGCGGAAGGCTTCCAGCACCTTCAGGCGCTTGGAGTTCTTCTTGACCTTGACTTCGGAGCCGGTCAAGTCACCGCGCAGGCGTTCGATCTCGCTGTCGAGTTCGATGCCTTCGAGCAGGTCCTTGATGCCTTCGGCGCCCATCTTGGCGACGAACTCGTCGCCGTATTCCTTGCGCTTCGCGTCGTAGTCGTCCTCGGACATGATGCCGAACTTCTTCAGCGGGGTCATGCCGGGGTCGGTGATCACGTAGGCTTCGAAATACAGCACGCGTTCGATGTCGCGCAGCGTCATGTCGAGCACGAGGCCCAGGCGCGACGGCAGCGACTTCAGGAACCAGATGTGGGCGCAGGGCGCGGCCAGGTCGATGTGACCCATGCGCTCGCGACGCACCTTGGTCTGCGTGACTTCAACGCCGCACTTCTCGCAGATCACGCCGCGGTGCTTCAGGCGCTTGTACTTGCCGCACAGGCACTCGTAGTCCTTGATGGGGCCGAAGATCTTGGCGCAGAACAGGCCGTCGCGCTCGGGCTTGAACGTGCGGTAGTTGATCGTCTCCGGCTTCTTCACTTCGCCGAAAGACCACGAACGGATCTTCTCGGGCGAGGCCATGCCGATCTTGATGGCATCGAAATGCTCATCGGGCGTGAATTGCTTGAACAGGTCGAGTAGCGATTTCATAAGACTCTTTCCCTTTTCAACTTAAGAACGCTCAAGCTCGATGTCGAGCCCCAGCGAACGAATTTCCTTGACCAGCACGTTGAACGATTCCGGCATGCCGGCTTCGATCGAGTGCTCGCCCTTGACGATGCTTTCGTACACCTTGGTACGGCCTTGCACGTCGTCGGACTTCACGGTCAGCATTTCCTGCAGGACGTAGGCGGCGCCGTAGGCTTCCAGCGCCCACACTTCCATTTCGCCGAAACGCTGGCCGCCGAACTGCGCCTTGCCGCCCAGCGGTTGCTGCGTAACGAGCGAGTACGGGCCGGTCGAACGGGCGTGCATCTTGTCGTCCACAAGGTGGTGCAGCTTCAAGAAGTGCATGTAGCCGACTGTGACGGGACGCTCGAACTGGTCGCCGGTGCGGCCGTCGAACAGGTAGGCCTGCGTGCGCGTATCGGTCAGGCCCTTGAGCTTGGCGATGTCGTCCGGATAGGCGAGCTTCAGCATGCCGCGGATTTCCTCTTCCGAGGCGCCGTCGAACACCGGCGTGGCGAAGGTCGCGCCGCTTTGCAGGTTGGCGGCCATCTCGAGCACGTCGGTGTCGCTCAGCTGGCTGAGTTCTTCCTTGCGGCCCGAGCCGTTGTACAGCTGCTCCATGAACTTGCGCAGCTCGGCCACCTTGGCCTCTTGCTGCAGCAGGTCGCCGATGCGGTTGCCGATGCCCTTGCCGGCCCAGCCCAGGTGCACTTCGAGCACCTGGCCCACGTTCATCCGCGAAGGCACGCCCAGCGGGTTCAGGCAGATGTCGCACGGCGTGCCGTCGGCCATGTGGGGCATGTCTTCGACCGGAACGATCTTCGACACCACGCCCTTGTTGCCGTGGCGGCCGGCCATCTTGTCGCCGGGTTGCAGGCGGCGCTTGACGGCCAGGTAGACCTTGACCATCTTGAGCACGCCCGCGGGCAGCTCGTCGCCCTGCGTGAGCTTCTTGCGCTTTTCTTCGAACGCGAGGTCGAAGCTGTGGCGCGTCTGCTCCAGCGAGTTCTTGATCGACTCGAGCTGCGTGGCCACTTCGTCTTCCGCCGGACGGATGTCGAACCAGTGGAACTTCTCGACCGACGACAGGTAGGCCTTGTCGAGCTTGGTGCCCTTGGCCAGCTTGTTCGGGCCGCCGTTGGCGACCTTGCCGGTCAGCAGCTTCTCGATACGGTCGAACGCGTCGGCTTCGACGATGCGCAGCTGGTCGTTCAGGTCGAGGCGGAAGCGTTTGAGTTCGTCGTCGATGATCTGCTGGGCGCGCTTGTCGCGCGTGATGCCTTCACGGGTGAAGACCTGCACGTCGATCACGGTGCCTTGCGAACCCTGGTCCACACGCAGCGAGGTGTCCTTCACGTCGGAAGCCTTCTCGCCGAAGATGGCGCGAAGCAGCTTCTCTTCAGGCGTCAGCGTGGTCTCGCCCTTCGGCGTGACCTTGCCCACCAGCGTGTCGCCCGGCTGCACTTCGGCGCCGACATAAATGATGCCGGATTCGTCGAGGCGGTTGAGCTGCTGCTCGGCCAGGTTCGGGATGTCGCGCGTGATTTCTTCAGCGCCCAGCTTCGTGTCGCGAGCCATCACCACCAGTTCCTCGATGTGGATCGAGGTGTAGCGGTCTTCGGCAACGACACGTTCCGAGATCAGGATCGAGTCTTCGAAGTTGTAGCCGTTCCAGGGCATGAACGCGATCAGCATGTTCTGGCCAAGCGCCAGTTCGCCGAGGTCGGTCGATGCGCCGTCGGCCACCACATCGCCCTTGGCGATCTTGTCGCCGCGCTTGACGATCGGACGCTGGTGGATGTTGGTGTTCTGGTTCGAACGCTGATACTTGATCAGGTTGTAGATGTCCACACCGACTTCACCGGCTGCCGCTTCTGCGTCGTTCACGCGCACCACGACACGGGTCGCATCGACGTAGTCGACGATACCGCCGCGGGTGGCCGTGACCACGGTGCCCGAGTCGACCGCGGAGACGCGCTCGATACCGGTACCGACCATCGGCTTCTCGGGGCGCAGCACGGGCACGGCCTGGCGCTGCATGTTGGCGCCCATCAACGCGCGGTTCGCGTCGTCGTGCTCCAGGAACGGCACGAGCGATGCGGCCACCGACACGATCTGTGCGGGCGACACGTCCATGTACTGGATGCGCTCGGCACCGACCAGGATCGATTCGCCGGCTTCACGCGCGGAGACCAGGTCGCCGGTCAGCACGCCGTCCTTGTCCAGGGCCGCGTTGGCCTGGGCGATGACGTACTTGCCTTCCTCGATGGCCGACAGGTAGTCGATCTCGTGGGTGACCTTGCTGTCCACCACGCGACGGTACGGCGTCTCGATGAAGCCGTATTCGTTCAGGCGGGCGTACAGGGCCAGCGAGTTGATCAGACCGATGTTCGGGCCTTCAGGCGTTTCGATCGGGCACACGCGGCCGTAGTGGGTCACGTGCACGTCGCGCACTTCGAAGCCTGCACGTTCGCGCGTCAGACCGCCCGGGCCAAGGGCCGACACGCGGCGCTTGTGGGTGATTTCGGACAGCGGGTTCGTCTGGTCCATGAACTGCGACAGCTGCGAGGCGCCGAAGAATTCCTTCAGCGCGGCCGAGATCGGCTTGCTGTTGATCAGGTCGTGCGGCATCAGCGGCTCTTGCTCCGCTTGACCCAGACGTTCCTTCACGGCCTTCTCGATACGCGCCAGGCCGGTGCGGTACTGGTTTTCGGCCAGTTCGCCGACGCAGCGCACGCGACGGTTGCCCAGGTGGTCGATGTCGTCGACTTCGCCGTTGCCGTTGCGCAGGTCCACGAGGATCTTGACCACGGCCAGGATGTCTTCGTTGGTCAGCACCATCGGGCCGGTCGATTCGTCGCGGCCGACCTTGGCGTTGAACTTCATACGGCCCACGCGCGACAGGTCGTACGTGTCCGGGTTGTAGAACAGGCGCTGGAACAGCGCTTGCACTGCGTCTTCGGTCGGCGGCTCGCCGGGGCGCATCATGCGGTAGATGGCCACGCGCGCTGCGAACTCGTCGACGGTTTCGTCGATGCGCAGCGTTTGCGAGATGTACGCGCCCTGGTCCAGTTCGTTGGTGTAGATCACCTGAACGTCCTGCACGCCGGCGGTGCGCAGCTTCTTGAGCAGCGCTTCGGTCAGCTCGTCGTTGGCCTTGGCCAGGATTTCACCTGAGTCGGCGTCGACGATGTTGCGGGCGATCACGCGGCCGACCAGGAAGTCTTCCGGCACGCTGATGTGCGTGGTGCCGCCTTGTTCCAGCTCACGCGTGTGGCGCGCGGTGACGCGCTTGTCCTTGGCGACCACGACCTTGCCCGACTTGTCGGTGATGTCGAAGCGCGCGACTTCGCCGCGCAGGCGCTCGGAGACGAACTCCATCTGCGCGCCGCTGTCCATCAGGCGGAAATTGTCGTTCACGAAGAAATTCGCGAGGATCGATTCCGGGTTCAGGCCGATGGCCTTCAGCAGGATCGTGACCGGCATCTTGCGGCGACGGTCCACGCGGAAGTACAGCATGTCCTTCGGGTCGAACTCGAAGTCGAGCCACGAACCGCGGTAAGGAATCACGCGTGCCGAGAACAGCAGCTTGCCCGAGCTGTGCGTCTTGCCCTTGTCGTGTTCGAAGAACACGCCGGGCGAACGGTGCAGCTGCGAGACGATCACGCGCTCGGTGCCGTTGATGATGAACGAACCCTTGTCCGTCATGAGCGGAACTTCGCCCATGTAGACCTCTTGTTCCTTCACTTCCTTGACCACCTTCGACTGCGACGTCGACGACTCGCGGTCATAGATGATGAGCTGGACCTTGGCGCGCACGGCCGAGGCGAAAGTCAGACCACGGGTCTGGCATTCGCGCACGTCGAACGCAGGCTTCGCCAGGTTGTACTCGAGGAACTTCATCTCGACAAAACCGTTGTGCGAGACGATCGGGAAGGCGGCGTCGAATGCGGCCTGCAGGCCTTCGACAGTGCGTTGTTTAGGGGCGATGCCGGCTTGCAGGAACGCGGTGTACGCGTCTTTCTGCATCTGCAGCAGGTAGGGAATTTCGACGACGCTGTCGCGGTTACCGAAACTTTTTCGGATGCGTTTGCGTTCGGTGTAACTGTACGCGGACGATTGGGCCATGAGAGCTCCGGTGCTTGAGATCTTCAGCGACTTGTCAGCAGTGCACGAGGCACCACTGCTTGGCGGCTGGCCACTACCAGCCGTTGGCGGACAGCGATGCATTGCACATCGCCCGAACCAAGGGATCTTCTGCAGTCGGGGTCAGAAGACACTCAAAAACCGCGTCGCAACGTCGGCTTTTGGGTGCGCTCTGAAAGCGGCAAAGGCTGGAGGGCCTTTTCAGGCACCTCCAGCCCTCTAGGGGGTCTGAATTACTTCAGTTCCACCTTGGCGCCGGCTTCTTCCAGCTTCTTCTTGGCGGCGTCGGCGTCAGCCTTCGACAGGCCTTCCTTGACAGCCTTGGGAGCGGCTTCCACCAGGTCCTTGGCTTCCTTGAGGCCCAGGCCGGTGATTTCGCGCACAGCCTTGATGACCGACACCTTGTTCGCGCCGACATCGGCCAGCACGACGTTGAATTCGGTCTGTTCTTCCACTGCAGCCGCAGCGGCACCACCACCAGCGCCGGCCGGAGCGGCCATTGCTGCGGCGCTCACGCCGAACTTCTCTTCGATGGCCTTGACCAGGTCGTTGAGTTCCAGGACCGTCATGCTGTCGAGCGCGGTCAGAAATGCGTCTTTATCGAATGCCATTTTTGTTTCCTAACAATTGGGTTGAATATTTCAAACGCGAGGCTCAAGCGGCCTGCGCTTCTGCCGGTGCATCGGCGACAGGTGCAGCTTCGCCTTCGCCACGCTTCGCGGCCAGCGCCGCGAGGACGCGTGCCGTACGGGAAACGGGGGATTGCATCAAGCCCAGCAATTGGGACAGCAGCACTTCCTTCGAAGGGATGTTGGCCAGTTGCTTCACGCCGTTGACGTCCAGGGCCTTGCCGCCAAACGCGCCACCGCGAATCACCAACTTGTCGTTGGTCTTCGCGAAGTCGGCCACCACCTTGGCGGCAGCCACTGCGTCTTCGGAAAAGCCGTAGATCAGCGGACCGGTCATCTGGTCACCGACGACTTCAAATGCGCTACCAGCCACAGCACGGCGTGCCAGCGTGTTCTTCAACACGCTGAGGGTCACGCCCTTGCTGCGAGCTTCGCTGCGCAGTTTGGTCATATCGGCTACCGAGATGCCACGGTATTCCGCCATCACGAGCGTTTGAGCTTTTGCGGCGAGGCTGGTCACATCACTGATGACCGCTTCTTTCTCACTGCGATTCAGACTCAAGGTCTACTCCTTTTAATGCGATCTTCGGCCGGGGCCTGGGATCGCGCTTCATGCAGCGACCAACAACTGTTTCGGAACAAAAATCAAATTCCTTGCAGCGGGATCGCCATCTGCGCTGGATACCGGAAGGATCGATCCGGCGATTAAGTGCAGCGCCCTGCACACCAGCGGTCTTGGATGGCCCGCGGCAACCGGAGCTGCCGCGACCCACCACATCCGCCCCACCCCTTCACGTTAGATCAGGGGCAGGGCAAATCTCTTTAGCTCGCCGAGATGGTTTGCGTGTCCACGCGGACACCCAGACCCATGGTCGACGACACAGCCACCTTGCGCAGGTACACACCCTTGCTGGTCGCCGGCTTGGCCTTGACCAGAGCGTCGATCAGCGCGGCGAGGTTGCCCTGCAGCTTGTCGTTGTCGAACGAGCGGCGGCCGATCGTGCCGTGCACGATGCCGGCCTTGTCGACGCGGAACTGGACCTGGCCAGCCTTGGCGTTCTTCACGGCCGTGGCGACGTCCGGGGTCACGGTGCCAACCTTGGGGTTGGGCATCAGGCCGCGCGGGCCGAGGATCTGGCCCAGCGTACCGACGACGCGCATCGCGTCCGGTGCGGCGATCACGACGTCGAAAGGCATGTCGCCAGCCTTGACCATGGCAGCCAGGTCGTCCATGCCGACGATGTCGGCGCCGGCCGCCTTGGCTTCTTCAGCCTTGGCGCCTTGGGCGAACACGGCAACGCGCTTGGTCTTGCCGGTGCCGTTGGGCAGCACGACGGCGCCACGAACCACCTGGTCCGACTTCTTCGCGTCGATGCCGAGCTGCACGGCCACGTCGATCGATTCGTCGAACTTGGCGGTGGCAGCGTCCTTGACGATGACGATCGCGTCAGCCAGCGGGTACAGCTTGTTGCTGTCGACCTTGCCTTCGAGCGCTTTTTGCTTCTTGGTGATCTTGGACATTTACACGCCCTCCACAGTCACGCCCATCGAACGGGCAGAGCCGGCGATGGTGCGAACAGCTGCGTCCAGGTCGGCAGCGGTCAAATCCTTCATCTTGGCCTTGGCGATGTCTTCGAGCTGGGCTCGCGTGATCTTGCCAACCTTGACGGATTGCGGCGTGGCCGAACCCTTGTCCAGCTTGATGGCCTTCTTGATCAAGGTGATCGCCGGGGGCGTCTTGATGATGAAGGTGAAGCTCTTGTCAGCGAACGCGGTGATGACCACCGGCAGCGGCAGACCCGGCTCGACGCCTTGGGTTTGCGCGTTGAACGCCTTGCAAAACTCCATGATGTTCAAACCACGCTGGCCCAGTGCGGGACCGATGGGTGGTGACGGGTTGGCCTTACCAGCTGGCACTTGCAGCTTGATGAAGCCGACGATTTTTTTCGCCATGCTTTGCTCCTTGCGGGTGATATCGCCTTGGCTTGCGGCCGAGGCTCCCCGGGGTTGAACGACTCTTCGGGATCAAGGCCGCGCGCCGAGTCGGACAACGCGCAGCCGGGAATGGGCAGGCCTTGCGGCCTGGGGCTCAGGTCTTTTCGACCTGGCTGAACTCGAGCTCCACAGGCGTCGCGCGGCCGAAAATCATGACCGACACGCTGACCTTGCTCTTCTCGTAGTTGACTTCTTCGACCGTGCCGTTGAAGTCGGTGAACGGGCCTTCCTTGACGCGCACGAATTCGCCGACGGTGAACTCGACCTTGTGGCGCGGCTTCTCGGTGCCCTGCTGCATCTGGCTGACGATGTCCTCAACCTCCTTCTGCGAGATCGGGGCCGGACGGTTCTTGGCGCCGCCCACGAAACCCGTCACCTTGTTGGTGTGCTTCACCAAGTGCCAGCTCTCGTCGTCCATGATCATTTCGACCAGCACGTAGCCAGGGAAGAAGCGGCGCTCGGTGGTGCGCTTCTGGCCGTTCTTGATTTCAACCACTTCTTCGGTCGGAACCAGGATGCGGCCGAACTTGTCCTGCATGCCGGCGCGGTTGATGCGCTCGGTGATGTTGCGCTCGACGGCCTTTTCCATGCCCGAATAGGCATGCACCACGTACCAACGCAGATCGGGGTTGGCGGCGGGAGCCAGAATCGGAGTGTTCTCTTCTTCAGGCGTGGTTTCAACTACGTCGGTCATTGCTTACTTTCTCCAGCCCAGAATGAGGTCGAAAAACACCCATTCGAGCGTCTTGTCGGTGAGCCAGAGGAAGACGGACATGATCGCCACGAAGGCGAACACATAAGCCGTCATCTGCATTGCTTCCTTGCGGGTCGGCCACACGACCTTCTTGACCTCGCGCCACGAGTCGCGGCCAAAAGCCCACAACTGACGGCCATTCTCCGAACTGCCAAAGGCACCCACCGCAGCGGCCAGGCCGACCAGCAGCGCAGCCCACTGGACCAGCGAACCTTGGCGCGACAGCAGGTAGAACGCCACGATGGCGCCCACTGCCAGCACAACAGCCGCGGCCAACTTGGCCTTGTCTGCGCCGGTGCTCACGGTTTCGATTTGAGAAGTGGCCATGGTTGGCTGATTTCCTGCGCCTTTCGGCCTTCTATTCAATGCGTCCCTTGAGACGCCGAAGCCCATCGGGTCGCGATGGGCTTTTTCGGGGTGCCACCTAGGTGGCAGGGGCAGTAGGAATCGAACCTACAACCTTCGGTTTTGGAGACCGACGCTCTGCCAATTGAGCTATACCCCTCCGGTACTCTTTTCGCTCGACTTAGATGTCGAGGATCTTCGCCACGACGCCCGAACCCACGGTACGGCCGCCTTCGCGGATGGCGAAGCGCAGGCCTTCTTCCATCGCGATCGGGTTGATCAGCTTCACGGTGATGCTGACGTTGTCGCCGGGCATGACCATTTCCTTGTCCGCG
>NZ_LMDW01000002.1:173187-356219 GCF_001425205.1 Variovorax sp. Root411 | reverse complement strand
CTGAAACTGGAGAACCCTGAATGAAGAAAACCCTCACGGCATTCGCTGCCCTGGCCGTCTGCGGGCTGGCCTCTGCCCAATCGTCCGTCACGTTGTTCGGCGTCGTCGACGCGGGCCTGACCTATCAGTCGGCGACCTCGCGCGACGCGACCACCGGCGCGTCGGTGAAGTCCAGCAAGACCAGCCTGGCCAACTCCGGCTACAACTCCAGCCGCATCGGCTTTCGCGGCACCGAAGACCTCGGCGGCGGCCTGGCTGCGAGCTTCTGGCTCGAAGCGCCCATCACCAACGACGACGGCGCCACCGGCATCTCCACCTTCGCCCGCCGCTCCACCGTGAGCCTGTCGGGCGGCTTCGGCGAGCTGCGCCTGGGCCGCGACTACACGCCCACCTTCTGGAACGACACCGTGTTCGACCCGTTCGGCACCAACGGCTCGGGCACCAACGTCATCAGCACCGTCAGCGGCAACACCACCATCAACAACGCCAACTACGTGCGCGCGAGCAACTCGATCGGCTACTTCCTGCCGCCGAACCTGGGCGGCTTCTACGGCCAGGTGCAGTACGGCCTGCACGAGAACGCCAGCACCGACGCGACCAGCACCACGGCTGCTTCCAGCAGCACCGCCGGGCGCTACGTCGGTGGGCGCTTCGGCTACGCCAACGGTCCCCTGGATGTGGCACTGAGCGCGGGCCAGAGCACCGCGGTGGACACCGCTGCGCTGGAGCGCAAGGTGCAGACCCTCAACCTGGGCGCTTCGTACGACTTCGGTCCGGTGAAGCTGTTCGGTGAACTCTCGAACGTGAAGAACAAGTTCACCACGGCGCTGACCAACACGCACGACACCTACAACGGCTACCTGGTCGGCGCGACCGTGCCGGTGGGTGCAGGCCTGATCCGCGTGGCGTACTCGCAGGTTCGCTACAACGAAGGCGCGGCCGGTGAACTCTCGAACGTGAAGAACAAGTTCACCACGGCGCTGACCAACACGCACGACACCTACAACGGCTACCTGGTCGGCGCGACCGTGCCGGTGGGCGCGGGCCTGATCCGCGTGGCGTACTCGCAGGTTCGCTACAACGAAGGCACGGCCGGCATCACGGGCGAGGACCCGCTGGCACGCAAGTTCGCGGTCGGCTATGTGCACAACCTGTCCAAGCGCACGGCGCTGTATGCGACGGTGGCGCGCGTGAACAACCGCAACGACGCCAACTACACGGGCAGCCTGGTGTCGGCCAGNCGTGCACAACCTGTCCAAGCGCACGGCGCTGTATGCGACGGTGGCGCGCGTGAACAACCGCAACGACGCCAACTACACGGGCAGCCTGGTGTCGGCCAGCACCRCGGGCTAYGGCAGCGCGGGCGTGAGCTACACGGGCCTGCCGCGTTCGTCCACCGGCTACGACTTCGGGATTCGTCACGCGTTCTGATGCAGGGCGCGCACCGTGCGGGAGAAAAGGGCGCTTGCTCTTTTCTCCCGCGCGGCTTTTGTTTGTCCAGCCAGCAGTGAGTTTTCCAATGGACCGAATTCGACTTTTCGCGGGTGTGCTGATGGCCGGCGGCCTGGCCGGCTGCATCATGCTGCCTCCGCCCCCTCCACCCATGCCCCATGGTCCCGCGCCGGGCTTTCGCGGCGAAGGGCGGCCGATGAACTACGGCGCACGCAGGCCGCCGCCGCCCGGCTGGGAAGCCTGCGACGGCGCGCGGGACGGCTGCATGCGCGGCATGCCGGGCCAACCCGACGCCCAGGCTCCAGGAGCCCGTTGATGACCGGGGCGCAACTGCACTCCGGCAACCTCGGCACGATCATCGCCGGCGTGATCCTCCTCGGCATGGCCGGCGTGGCCTGCATGATGTTTTCGCTGTTCATCACCAACCTGAGGCAGGGCGCGAAGGCGCGCGAACTCGCGGCACAGGCCCGCGGCGAGGCGCAGCAAAGGCTGGGCGCGAGCCGCGTGCAGGACCTGCGGCCGCTGCTCGATATCGCCCCCGCCTGCCGGGACATCCGCTTCGACATCCAGCTGCCGCCAGAGGCCGTTCCCGTGCTGGCGATAGAGACCGAACTGCGCGAACTGCTCGCCAAGGTCGCAACGTATGCGGCCAGCGTGATGCGCGCGGGCGCGACGCTGCAGGTTTCCGCCCAGGCGGAAGGCGGGCAGGCGGTGATCCACTGGCGCGACCTCGATGCCGTCGACGCGCGGCCGCCGCTGGCGAGGTTCTTCGATAACGCCCACGTGGCGACAACCGGCGCCAGTGCCAGGGCCTGCGAGCGCATCGCCGGCCACCATGGCGGACGCATCTACTCGGCGCCGCATGAAGGGGGCGTGCTGGGATTGACGCTGCGCCTGCCGCTGCTGGCCGGCGAGCGCGTTCAGGGATTGACCGGCTGATCGATCGATCGACGCAGGCCGGCAGGAGCCGACCCCGTGGAACTCCGCGCCATACTCGCGGTCCCACGGTGCCGCCGCTTTTCTCTCCCGATGCCGAACGTGCGATCCATTGCTTCCCCGACCTCTTTTCTCCACACACTGGCCGCGAGCGCGGCTCTGCTCGCCGCCGGTGCGCTGCATGCGCAGGCCTTGCCGGCGGGCGTGCACCTTGGCATGTCGGCCGAGGAACTGCGGGCCGTGCTGCCCGCGGCCGAGCGCGTGCAGCGCCCGCAGCGCCTGAGCGGCGGCCTCGCCGGCAGCTGGCGCGCGGCCCCGGTCGAGATGGCGGGGCTGCTGTTCGAACCGACCTTTTTCTTCGCCGCCTCGGAGCTGCGCCGCGTCGAATACGTGGCGGCGGCACAGGCCACGCCCGACAACGGCGCGGGGGCCTTCGCAGCGCTCGTGCGATGGGGTCGAGGGGCGTTCGGCAACGAACTCGCATCGCGCGATCCGGGCAGCGCGTACGCCGCATGGGTGAGCAACGACACCGACGTCTACGTGCAGCAGCAGGCCGGCGATCCGCGCCGCGCGACCGTGCGGCTGGTCTACAAGGCGCGGCAGCTGCGCGACGGCAGCGAACTCTGAGCACCGCTGCGCCATGGGAAGTTGTCCTGCAAGCCGATTCGAATCCGTCTGGCCGGCGGCGCCCGGCCGGCGGAGAGACTGCCGTCTCCAAACACCTTCATGGAGACGACGATGCCCGAGGCCAGCGAGGTCCGCATTCCGCAGGACGATGAGCGGATCGATGTCACCGACCTGAAAGAGGTCGACTACTGGACAAAATGGTTCGGCGTGACCGAAGTCCGCCTGCGCACGGCCGTAGCGTCTGCCGGCACGCGCAGGGACGATCTGCGCGTCTACCTCGGGCTGCCCTGAAGCGGCTGCGGCCGCGCTGCTTCAGGCGGCGGCCAGCATGCCCCGTTCCTCGATGAACGCAACCACCTCGGCCAAGCCTGTGAGCGTCTTGAGGTTCGTCATCACATAAGGCCGCTGGCGGCGCATGCGCTGCGTGTCCTGCTCCATCACGTCGAGGTTGGCGCCCACGTAGGGGGCGAGGTCGGTCTTGTTGATGATGAAGAGGTCGCTCTTGGTGATGCCGGGGCCGCCCTTGCGGGGGATCTTTTCGCCGGCCGCCACGTCGATCACGTAGATCGTGAGGTCCGACAGCTCGGGGCTGAAGGTGGCCGCGAGGTTGTCGCCGCCCGATTCGACGAACACGATGTCGGCATCGGGAAAGTCCTCGAGCATCCGGTCGATGGCCTCGAGGTTGATCGATGCGTCCTCGCGGATGGCGGTGTGCGGGCAGCCGCCCGTCTCGACGCCCATGATGCGCTCGGCCGGCAGCGCGCCAGCCACGGTCAGCAGGCGCTGGTCTTCCTTGGTGTAGATGTCGTTGGTGATGGCGATCAGGTCGTACTTGTCGCGCATCGCCTTGCAGAGCATTTCGAGCAGCGTGGTCTTGCCCGAGCCGACCGGGCCGCCGATGCCCACGCGCAGCGGTGGCAGTCTCTTGGTGCGATGGGGGATGTGGTGCAGGGCGGAGGTCATGGAGGGTGTGTCCGGTTCAGCTTCGGAAAAGGCGGGAATATTGTGTTTCATGGCGGGCCGACAACACCGCCAGCAGGGGCGCGAAGGCCTGGCGCTGGTCGTCGCCGAGGGCCATGGCGCGGGCCACGGCCTCGGGGATTTCCTGTGCCAGACGTCCGAGGATGCGCTGGCCCGCGCTCTGGCCGAGCGGCACGGCCTTGACGGCGGCGGCGACCATGTTCTCGGCCCAGCCGAAGGCAAAGGCCAGGCAGCCGTCGTGCGCCGTGGCGCCGGTGCGGCCGACCGCGAACGCAAAGACCACGGGGTAGGTCGCGGGCAGGTCGGCGAAGACCTCGGCCGTGTCGGCATGGTGCAGCTTGAGCCACTCGACGAAGGAGCGGCCCATCTGTTCGGTCTGCAGGAAGAATTCGGCCGACTCGCGGGTGTTCATCACCCACTGGTTGAGTTCGCGGACGCGCGGCATGTCGTTGGCGCGCCAGGCCGCGATGGCCTGCGCAAAGGCCGCGAGATCGCCGCGCGCGAAGCTCAGGTGCAATTGGTCTGCGATCCATTCGGCGGCGTGCGCTTCGGTGTCGACGCCGGCCCATTCCACCGCCGCCTCGATGCCTTCGGAATACGAGAAGCCGCCGACGGGCAGGGCCGGGGAGGCGAGCCAGATGAGCTGCAGGAGGCTATGGGCGCTGGGGGCGTCGGGCATGTCAGGCTTTATTTGTGCGCTGCTGTTCAGGGTGCGTGCACAGGCCACCGGGTACTCCCCTGCGCGAATGCCCCCCCGCTTCGCTCCTCCTTTATTTCGCTGCGGGGAGCACCCGGTGCCCTACGATCACGACGGCGGGGTGCCTTGCGCAGCGAAATAAAGGAGGAGCGAAGCGGGGGACATTCGCGGAGCAAGGTACCCCGTCGGCGTGATCGCGCCCTGGATCACGAATGCTCATGATCGTCGAGCAGTTCCGGCGCGAGCACGAGCGGCTTCGGACCTTTGCTGCCGCCATGCGAGTGCCCATGGTCATGGCTGTGACCCCCGCTTTGCGAGTGCTCATGCGAACCATAGGCGCCGCTCTCGGGCTCGAAGGCTTCTTCCACCGCGACGACGATGAGGTGCATCGAACGCAGCATGTCGGCCAGCACGTGGTCGGGCTCGATCTTGAGGTGGTCGGGCTTGAGCTCGATCGGCACGTGCCGGTTGCCCAGGTGATAGGCCGCGCGCGTCAGGTCGAAAGGCGTGCCGTGGGCCGTGCAATGCGTGATGCGCAGAACCGGCTGCGGCGCGGCAATGACGCGGACCAGCGAGCCGTCTTCGGCCACCAGCACATCGCCGCCCCGCACGGCGGTGCCGCGTGGCAGGAACACGCCAATCTGGCGGCCCTGCGAGTCGGTGGCGTCGAAGCGGCTTTTCTGGCGAATGTCCCAGTCGAGCTCGATGGTGGCGGCGCGCTTGAGCAGCACGGGCGCAAGGCCGCGGCCCTGGGGCATGAGTTTGTTGGCGGTGAGCATGGTGGCTTGCGGCTCCAAATGAGGCGGGCTAATATAACGTTCGTTATAACTTTTGTTCAACGGAGCGTCCAATGTCCGCCCTCAAATTGACTCAGATCGGTAACTCTGTCGGCATCATCCTGCCCAAGGAAGTGCTGGCGAGCATGAACGTGGGCAAGGGCGACACCGTCTACCTCACGCAGGCCGCCAACGGCGGGGTCACGATCACGCCGTACGACGACGAGTTCGAGCGGCAGATGGAGGCGGCGCGCCGCGTCATGAAGAAGCGGCGCAATGTTCTGCGCGAGCTTGCCAAGTAGCGCCGCCAACCAACACTGGGTCTGGCTGAACCTGAGTGTGATCCAGTTGGTCCATGAAGAACAGCTCGCCGAGCATGGTGGTCCCGCCGGTGTGCGTGACGAGGGGATGCTTGCATCCGCCATGGGCCGACCGCAGAACCGCGCGATGTGCGAATCTCCCGATGCGGCCACGCTGGCCGCGAGCTACGCATTCGGCATCGCCCGCAACCACCCGTTCGTGGACGGCAACAAGAGAACCGCATTCGTTGCGATGGAAACTTTCCTCGATCTCAACGGATTCGAGCTCCTCGCGTCCGACGAGGACTGCGTACTGAAGACGCTCGGCCTCGCGGCGGGGGAGATCGACGAAGCCTCCTTTGCCCAATGGATTCGCGAGCACCTCGCACCGCGCAGCCCCTGACATTCAAAACAGGAAATACCGCTGCGCCATCGGCAGCAGCTTCGCCGGCTCGCAGGTCAGCAGGTGCCCGTCGGCGCGCACCGCGTAGGTCTGCGCATCGATCTCCATCTTCGGCGTGTAGCCGTTGTGGATCAGGTCCTTCTTGCGCACGTTGCGGATGTTCTTCACCGCGCTGAGGTTCTTGGCTAAACCGTAGCGTTCCTTGATGCCCGAGGCCAGCCCGGCCTGCGAGACGAAGGTCAGCGAGCTCTTCGCGAGCGAGCCGCCGTAGGCGCCGAACATCGGGCGGAAATGCACTGGCTGAGGCGTGGGGATCGATGCATTGGGGTCGCCCATGGCAGCCATCGCGATGGTGCCGCCCTTCAGTATGGTGAAGGGCTTCACGCCGAAGAAGGCCGGCTTCCAGATCACGATGTCGGCCCATTTGCCGACTTCGAGCGAGCCGACTTCGTGCGCAATGCCGTGCGCAATCGCCGGGTTGATCGTGTACTTGGCGACGTAGCGCTTCGCGCGGAAGTTGTCGTTGCGCTCGCTGTCCTCGGGCAGCGTGCCGCGCTGCAGCTTCATCTTGTGCGCGGTCTGCCAGGTGCGGATGATGACTTCGCCGACGCGGCCCATGGCCTGGCTGTCGGAGCTGAACATGCTGATCGCGCCGAGGTCGTGCAGCACGTCTTCGGCGGCAATCGTTTCCTTGCGGATGCGCGACTCGGCAAAGGCCAGGTCTTCGGCGATGCCGGCGTCGAGGTGATGGCACACCATTAGCATGTCGACGTGCTCGTCGAGCGTGTTCACGGTGTAGGGCATCGTCGGATTGGTCGACGACGGCAGGAAGTTGGCCTCGCCCACCACGCGCAGGATGTCGGGCGCATGGCCGCCGCCCGCGCCTTCGGTATGGAAGGCGCAGATCGCGCGCCCGCCCACAGCGGCGATGGTGTTCTCGACAAAACCCGATTCGTTGAGCGTGTCGCTGTGGATCGCCACCTGCGTGTCGGTGGCGTCGGCCACGTCGAGGCAGTTGCTGATGGCCGCGGGCGTGGTGCCCCAGTCTTCATGCAGCTTCAGGCCGATGACGCCGGCGTCGATCTGCTCGTGCAGCGCGTCGGGCAGGCTGGCGTTGCCCTTGCCGAGGAAGCCGAGGTTCATCGGAAACGCGTCGGCCGCCTGCAGCATGCGTTCGATGTGCCACGGGCCCGGCGTGGCGGTGGTCGCGAAGGTGCCGGTGGCGGGGCCGGTGCCGCCGCCGAGCATGGTGGTCACGCCGGACGACAGAGCCTCCTCGATCTGCTGCGGGCAGATGAAGTGGATGTGGCTGTCGATGCCGCCGGCGGTGACGATGTTGCCCTCGCAGCTGATGATCTCGGTGCCGGGGCCGATGACGATGTCCACGCCCGGCTGCACGTCGGGGTTGCCGGCCTTGCCGATGGCGGCGATGCGGCCGTCCTTCAGGCCGATGTCGGCCTTCACGATGCCCCAGTGGTCGAGGATGAGCGCGTTGGTCAGCACCGTGTCGACGGCGCCCTGCGAACGCGTGCGCTGCGACTGCGCCATGCCGTCGCGAATCGTCTTGCCGCCGCCGAACTTCACCTCTTCGCCGTAGCCGCCGGCGCGCAAGGTGTAG
Source organism: Variovorax sp. Root411 (assembly GCF_001425205.1). Taxonomy (GTDB): domain Bacteria; phylum Pseudomonadota; class Gammaproteobacteria; order Burkholderiales; family Burkholderiaceae_C; genus Variovorax. Next base: position 348,430 of record NZ_LMDW01000002.1, on the reverse strand, counting down.
TCGGCCTCGACTTCGATCAGCAGGTCAGTGTCCGCAAGACGAACCCGGTCGCCCACGGTGGGGCCGAAGATTTCTGCGTAGGCACGTCGCCCGATGGTGGCCATGTTTAAAGCTTCCCTTGAACCAGGCCGCGAAAGCCGTAGACGATGCGATCGCCCGAAAAATCGACCAGCTCGACCGTGCGCTGCTGACCGGGTTCGAAGCGCACCGCGGCGCCCGAGGCGATGTTCAGCCGCATGCCGCGCGCGGCCGCGCGGTCGAAGCCGAGTGCGCCGTTGGTCTCTGCGAAGTGGTAGTGCGAGCCGACCTGGATCGGCCGGTCGGCGGTGTTCTGCACCACCAGCGTAAGGGTGCGGCGGCCGGGGTTGAGCGTGTGCTCGCCGTCGTCGGTGAAGAGTTCGCCGGGCGTCATGTTCAGACGGCCTGTGCCAGCAGCGACGCACCGAGCACCACGACCGCGGCGCCGGCCACGCGCGGCAGCCATGCGTTGGCGTGGCGCAGCGCCCAGCCGAGCGCGATGCCGGCAAGGTGCAGCAGCACGGTCGCGCCGACCATGCCGGCCAGCGTGAGGGCCGCGCCTTCTTCGCTCGCCAGTTCGTGGCCGTGGGCCACGCCGTGGAAGATGGCGAACACGCCGACGACCGCCATGGCGACCACGGCCGGCAGGTGCACGCGCGTGGCCACCAGCAGGCCCAGCACCAGCAGCGACGCCGCGATCATCGGCTCGACCGCCGGCAGCTGCACGCCGGCCAGGCCCATCAGCGCGCCCGCCAGCAGCATGCCGGCAAAGGCCAGCGGCGCCCACAGCAGGTCGGGCCAGGCGCGGCGCGCGGCAAGCGCGCTCCAGAGGCCGACCGCGACCATGGCGGCGAGGTGGTCGGCGCCGGTCAGCGGATGCAGGAAGCCGGTGGTGAAGCCGTGGTGCATGCCGCCGTCGACGCCGGTGTGGGCGCTGGCCGCGAAAGGCAGCACGAGGGCGGCGAACAGTGCGAGGCTTCTGGAAGCAGTGGTCTTGCGCATGAAAAGTCTTTCTTGTTCTGGTGTGTCAGACGATCGGCTGATGGACGGTCACCAGTTTGGTGCCGTCCGGGAAGGTGGCTTCGATCTGGATGTCCGGGATCATCTCGGCGATGCCGTCCATCACGTCGGCGCGGGTCAGCACGCTGCGGCCGTCGCTCATGAGCTCCGCGACGCTCTTGCCGTCGCGGGCGCCTTCCATCACGGCGGCGGAAATCAGCGCGATGGCTTCGGGGTAGTTGAGCTTGAGTCCGCGGGCCTTGCGGCGTTCGGCCAGCAGCGCCGCGGTGAAAATCAGCAGCTTGTCTTTTTCGCGCGGGGTCAGTTCCATGGGATCGGCATCGGGTGGCGGAGGGTGGCGGCCATTATGGGCAAGCCGGCTTCTTTGCAACAGTCGTGCCCTGTTCGCCAAAAGTCGTACGTGTGGCACGAAAGATGCACCGAAACGGTGTGAACGCTGCCAACACATCCACCACCCCCGACGATGCGCCGCAGCGCATCGTCAAGGTGCGGCGCGACTACAACAGCTGGGTGGCCAGCGAGACGCTGGAAGACTACGCGCTGCGCTACACGCCGCAGCGCTTTCGCAAGTGGTCCGAATGGCGGGTGGCCAACACGGCTTTCGGGGCGGCGTCGTTCCTGATCCTGGAAGCGGTCGGCGCCACGCTGCTGGTGCAGTACGGCTTTGCCAACGCCTTCTGGGCGATCCTGGCGACCGGGCTCATCATCTTCCTGGCCGGCGTGCCGATCAGCGTGTATGCGGCGCGCTACGGCGTCGACATGGATTTGCTCACGCGCGGCGCGGGCTTCGGCTACATCGGCTCCACGCTCACCTCGCTGATCTACGCGAGCTTCACCTTCATCTTCTTCGCGCTCGAGGCGGCAGTGATGGCCTATGCGCTGGAACTGGCACTGGGCATCCCGCCTGTGTGGGGCTATCTGGTGTGCGCGCTGGTGGTGATCCCGCTGGTCACGCACGGCGTGTCGGCCATCAGCCGGCTGCAGCTGTGGACGCAGCCTTTGTGGCTGCTGATGCTGGTGGTGCCTTTTGCCTACGTGCTGGTGCGCGATCCTGGTGCATTCGCGGGCATCGTGCACTACAACGGGGTTCGCTCGGGCACGAAGGGCTTCAATCTGCACCTGTTTGGCGCTGCGCTCACGGTCGGCATCGCGCTGATCACGCAGATGGGCGAGCAGGCCGACTACCTGCGCTTCATGCCCGCGCGCACCGCGGCCACGGCGCGCCGCTGGTGGGCCGGGGTGCTGGCCGGCGGGCCGGGCTGGGTGGTGCTGGGCGTGCTCAAGATGCTGGGCGGGGCGCTGCTGGCCTATCTGGCGCTCACGCACATGGTGCCGGCCGACCGGGCGGTCGACCCGAACCAGATGTACCTCGCGGCCTACGAGTACGTGTTTCCGCACTACGGCTGGGCGGTGGCGGCCACGGCGCTGTTCGTGGTGATCTCGCAGCTCAAGATCAACGTGACGAACGCCTATGCGGGCTCGCTGGCCTGGAGCAACTTCTTCTCGCGCGTGGCGCACAGCCATCCGGGGCGCGTGGTGTGGGTGGTGTTCAACGCGCTGATCGCCTTCATGCTGATGGAGATGAACGTGTTCGAGGCGCTGGGCGACGTGCTCGGGCTGTTCGCCAACATCGCCATCGCCTGGATGATGGCCGTGGTGGCCGATCTCGTCATCAACAAGCCGCTGGGGCTGTCGCCTCCAGGCATCGAGTTCAAGCGCGCGCACCTGTGGGACATCAACCCGGTGGGCGTGGGCGCGATGGCGCTGGCCTCGGTGCTGTCGATCACCGCGCACCTGGGCCTGTTCGGCCCGCTGGCGCAGGCCTTCTCGGCGCTGATCGCGCTCGGCACGGCGCTGGTGGCCTCGCCGCTGCTGGCCTGGGCGACGGGGGGCAAGTACTACCTGGCGCGCGGCTCCGATGAACACCACGGCGCGGTGGCCTTCGCGCCCGCCGAAGGTCCGCGCGCGGTGCGCTGGGCCAAGGTCGAGACCGGCAGCTACCAGCGCCTGAAGGTGCAGCACTGCGTGATCTGCGAGCGCGAGTACGAAGGGCCCGACATGGCGCATTGCCCCGCCTACCAGGGCGCGATCTGCTCGCTGTGCTGCACGCTCGATGCGCGCTGCGGCGACCTGTGCAAGCCGCATGCGAGCCTGTCTTCGCAGTGGTCCGGCGTGCTGCGCTGGCTGCTGCCGCGCCGCAGCTGGCGTTATCTCGACACAGGGCTCGGGCACTTCATGCTGCTGATGCTGGTCATCGTGCCGCTGCTGGCGGTGGTGTTCGGCGTGCTCTACCAGCAGGAGCTGCGCGCGTTCGGCGAAGGCGCGCTGGAGCTGGCCTCCGAGGCCGACGTGGCCGCAGCGCTCGCGGGCGTGCAGAAGCTGTCGCTGCGCTCGGGCTTCCTCAAGGCGTACATGGCGCTGCTGGTCATCGCCGGCATCGTCGCGTGGTGGCTGGTGCTGGCGCACCAGAGCCGCAAGGTCGCGCAGGAAGAATCGAACCGCCAGACCCACCTGCTGGTGCGCGAGATCGAACTGCACCGCGAGACCGACCGCGCGCTGCAGGCCGCAAAGCAGATCGCCGAAGAGGCGAGGGCCGTGGCCGAGCAGGCCCAGCGCGCCGCCGACCAGGCCAACCAGGCCAAGAGCCGCTACATCAGCGCCATCAGCCACGAGCTGCGCACACCGCTCAACAGCATCCTGGGCTACGCGCAATTGATGGGCGAAGACCATTCGGTGCCGCCGCACCGCCAGCAGGCGGTGGCGGTCATCAAGCGCGGCGGCGAGCACCTGCTGTCGCTCATCGAAGGTACGCTGGCCATCGCGCACATCGAGGCCGGCAAGCTCACGCTGCATGCGCGGCCGATGCGCTTTGCCGACACGATGCGCGAGCTGGCCGACATGTTCGAGCTGCAGGCGGCGGAGAAGGGGCTGCAGTTCCGCTTCGAGGCGGCAGGCGCGTTGCCCGAGGTGGTGCGCGCGGATGAAAAGCGCGTGTGCCAGATCCTCATCAACCTGCTGGGCAACGCGATCAAGTTCACGGCTGCCGGGCAGGTCACGCTGCGGCTGGCCTATGCGCGCGAGTTCGCGTCGGTGGAGATCGAGGACACCGGCCCGGGCATGCCGGCCGAGGACATCGAGCGGATCTTCGAGCCATTCGCGCGAGGCAATGCAGTGGGTGCTTCGGCCGCACCCGGCGCCGGCCTGGGGCTCACCATCGCCAAGATGCTGACCGACCTGATGGGCGGCGAGATGAAGGTGCAGAGCACGCCGGGCGTGGGCTCGCTGTTCTGCGTGCGCCTGTTCCTGCCGCGCGTGCACGACGCCATGGCCGGCACCGGCCGACCGATGCCGGTGCAGCGCGCGCGGCGCGGCTACGAAGGCCCGCGCCGCCGCCTGCTGGTGGTCGACAACGAGGAGGCCGACCGCGACCTGCTGGGGCATGTGCTCGCGCCGCTGGGCTTCGAACTGCGCAGCGCGGCCAGCGGGCACGATGCGCTGGACCTCATCGCCGCCGGCTACCGGCCCGACGCGATGTTCGTCGACCTCGCGATGCCCGGCATCGACGGCTGGGAGACGATCCGCCGCGCGCGCAAGCTCGGGCTGACCGAGGCCTCGGTGGCCATCGTCTCGGCCAATGCGTTCGACAAGGGGCTCGACAACGACGTGGGCATTGCGCCCGAAGACTTCTTCGTCAAGCCCGTGCGCCACACCGAACTGCTCGACTGGCTCGAACGCCGGCTCGGGCTGCAATGGACCGACACCGCCGCCAGGCCCGCGCCCGCTGCGGCTGCGCGCCCGCTGCAGGCACCGTCGCTGGAGCGCCTGCGCGCGCTCGAGGAGGCGGTGGGGCTGGGCTACTTCCGCGGCATCATGAATCAGCTCGACGCCATCGACGCGGCGCAGCCCGAATGCAGTGCATGGACTGAGGCCCAGCGCACGCTGGCCCGCCAGTTCCAGTTCGAAGCCATGAGCCGCGCGCTCGCCCACGCCGTCGAAAGCGCCGCATGACCCAGACGCAACCTCCCGCCATGGAAACATCGCCGCTCGCCAGGACGCTGCGCGAGCAGCAGGGCGCCAACAGCGACCTCGTGCTGATCGTCGACGACGTGCCCGACAACCTCGCGGTGCTGCACGACGCGCTCGACGAATCGGGCTACACCGTGCTCATCGCCACCAATGGCGAACAGGCCCTGCAGCGCGCCGCGCAGGCGCGGCCCGACATCGTGCTGCTCGACGCGATGATGCCGGGCATCGACGGCTTCGAGGTGGCGCGCCGGCTCAAGGCCGATGCGGCCACGGCGCACATTCCCATCGTGTTCATGACCGGGCTCACCGAGACCGAGCACCTCGTGGCCGCGCTGGAGGCGGGCGGCGTCGACTACGTCACCAAGCCGATCAAGCCCAAGGAAGTGCTGGCGCGCATGAACGTGCACCTGCAGGGCGCGCGCCGTGCGCGGCAGGACGCGCGGCAGGCCGGCCAGGCGCGCAATGCGCTCGATGCCTTCGGCTACGCGAGCATCACCGTGCGCCTGCCCGAAGGGCGGCTGATCTGGCAGACGGCGCTCGGGCGCGACCTGCTGCAGCGCTACTGCGACACGCGCGCGCCCGAGACGCCGCCCGCGGTGCTCGAATGGCTGCGCAGCCACACGCCGGATGCGCGCCAGCGCGGCATCGAGCCGCCGGCGCTGTCCATCGTGCAGGGCGCGAGCAGCCTCACCCTGCGGCTGCACCAGCAGACCAGCAGCGACGACGAAGGCGACGAGTGGATGATCGTCATGCGCGAGGTGTCCGACACTGGCGTGATCGAAGCCATGAGCCTGAGCCTGAAGCTCACGGCGCGCGAGGCCGAGGTGCTGTACTGGGTGGTCAAGGGCAAGACCAACAAGGACATCGGCGAGATCCTGGGCAGCAGCCCGGCCACCGCCAAGAAGCACCTCGAGCGGGTGTACGTGAAGCTCGGCGTCGAGACGCGCACGGCCGCGGCCGGCGTGGCCATCAAGCGCATCCGCGAGCTGCAGCCGCAGTTCGAGATCTGAGCAACGATGGCCGACGGTTCCCAGCGCCGTGTCATGGCGCCTGCTTGCAGCGTCCCTAGAATGGCCCGAGGGCCACGGGACGCGCGCGATGAAGAGCAACAGGCACAGCAGGACAACAACAACCCGACCGCCATGCAGCGGCTGGATGCTTGCTGCTTCCTGCCTGTTCGCGGGCTTGTGCGTGAACCCGGGCGCGCAGGCCGCCGGTCATTTCGATGTGGACGACGCCAGCACGCTCGACCCGGGCCAATGCCAGTACGAAACCTGGTGGAGCCGCACGGGCACGGAGCCCGTCACGGGGTTCCACCTCGGGCCGGCATGTCGGGTCGGTCCCGTCGAGCTGGGCCTGAACGTCGATCGCACCTCGGCGCAGGGCGTGCACTCGGTCACCGGCGGACCGCAGGTCAAATGGAACTTCTACGGGCAGTCGGCGGATGCGCCGTTCAGCGCCGCGGTGTCGGCCGGCATCGTCTCGGACCTGCGGCGCGGCGGCCGCATGGGCGGGCAGTTCGTCGTGCCGATGACGTGGCGCCCGGCCAGCAGCCTGCAGGTGCACGTCAACCTCGGTGCCGACTGGGCGCTGGGCACCGGGCTTCGCACGCCGCGCGGCGGCGCGGGCGTCGAATGGGCGCTGAACGACACCGTGTCGCTCATCGCGGAACGCAACCGCGCGGCGGGCGCCTGGACTTCGCGCATCGGCGGGCGCTTCAGCCTCACGCCGCTGATCAGCGTGGACCTGAGCGCGTCGCGCACCGGGCCGCAGGGCGTGCGCGGCTTCGCGATCGGGCTGAACCACGAATTCACCTGGAAGTGAGTGGCGGGCGCCTGCCGATCGAGTATCCGGCCCTGCGCAATTCTTGATTCCGACTGCCAAAGATTTGGTGACAACTTCCCATGCCTGATCCCGTGACGACATCGCCCGTTCTGGACTTCAAGTTCGCTGCTCCTCCCCTCGATCCCGTGGCGCATCCTTCGGGCGGCCCCTTGGGCATGACGGCGCGCAACCGGACGCCCAGGCCCGTGCGCAACCCGAACCTGCGCGGCCTGCAGTGCCTGCGGTGCGATGCGCTCTTTCCCCTTGCGCTGGCGCACGACGGATGTCCCGCGTGCAGGCGCGGAGGCCTCCACGTCGCGCTGCGCGCCAGCTACCTGCCGGGCGGCGCCGAGGCGATGCCCATGCCCTATACCTCGGGCTTCGCGCTGGGCGAAGGGCAGACGCCGCTGCAGGACGTGCCCGAGCTGGGGCGGCAGTTCGACGTGGGGCGCCTGGCCGTCAAGGACGAGTCTTGCAATCCCACCGGCTCGCACAAAGACCGCATGACGGCGGTGGGCGTGGCGCAGGCGCTCGATTTCGACGCCCACACGCTGGTGCTGGCCTCGTCGGGCAACGCGGCCGTGTCGGCGGCGCACTATGCATGGGCCGCGGGCCTGGGCTGCGAGGTGGCCACCTACGAAGGCATGCCGGCCACCTATGCGCGGCAGCTCGACGCGCTCGGCGCACGGCGCTACGTGTTCGCCGACAACGCGGGCCGCTGGGCCTTCGTGCGCGAGCGTTCGCAGCACCCCGGCTACTTCGCATTGACCAACTACCGTTTGCCCGCGCTCGGCAGCGCGCCGCTGGCGATCGAAGGCTACAAGCCGATCGCGCTCGAATGCGTGGCCGATGGCGGGTTGCCGGACCACATCGTGATTCCCACCGCGCGCGGCGACCTGGCCTGGGGCATCTACGCGGGCTTTCGCGACCTGCTGGCCGCGGGGCGCATCGCGCGCCTGCCGAGGCTCTGGCTCGTGGAGCCGTTCCCGCGCCTGGCGCGCGTGCTCGCGGGCGGCCCCATCAACGACAGCTACCCGGGCCACACCGCGCAGTTCTCCACCGCCGGAGCCAGCGTCACCTACCTGCAGTGGCAGGCCGCCACCGCGACGGGCGGCGGCGCGGTGGTCGTGGGCGACAACGAAGCGCGCGCCGCGCGCCGGCTGCTCTCGGCGTCCGGCATCAGCGCCGAGCTCTGCGCGGCCGGCGGCCTGGCCGCCCTGCGGCAGCTGCGCGAGAGCAACGCCGTCGCGGCCGACGCGCACGTGGTGCTGATGCTGACCGCCAGCGCGGCCGGCGACCCGAGCTGGCCCGACCGTCCTGTCTAGGGTCTGTCATCAATCAAACGCCCTCGCGCTGGCCCCGCCATGCGGTGGATGTGCGGAGGGCGGCGCGGCCCATGGCCACCCATGGGCAAGCCGGCCGACAAAGCAGACGCCGTATGGCGGGGCCAGCCCGGAGGGAACCCCTGCTGCGCGGCGCATTGCGGCGTTGCCCTTCACTTGCGTAGCGGTGCTACGCGGCGTTCAGGGCGCCTTGCACTGCACCGCGCAGCAGGGGTTCGCGAGGGCGTTTGATTGATGACAGACCCTAGCCTTCGGCCTGCAGCCGCAGTAGAAGGCGAGCGCCTTACTTCGCGTCGCTGTAGACCGTGGCGCGCGACACGCCCATGTGCGCCGCGGCAATCTCGGCGCCGCGGCGAACCTCCAGCAGGCCGGCCTTCTTCAGCTCCTGCACCAGCTGCTTGCGGTCGGCGGGCTTCAGCGAGCGCGAGGTGGTCGCGCGCGACGCCGCGAAATCGTCGATGCGCGCATGGATGCGGTCCGAGTGATTGCCACCGGTCTCGAGGTGCTCGTGCACATCCTTGTCGTCGATCTTCGTGAACTGCGAGATCGCGCCCTGGAAGCTCTGGAACAGCGTGAGGTCGACGTTGAGGCACAGCGCGGCCACGTATTCGCCGCTGTCGTCCTTGATGCCAATGGACGTGCTCTTGACCTTGCGCCCGTCGGGAAAGGTGTTGGCGTAGTTCGCGATCACCGCCGGAAACTCCGGGTCGCGGATGCGCGCGAGGCCCAGCTCCGTGACCGGCTGGCCGACCTCGCGGCCGCTCAGGCTGTTCTCGATGGCGTAGATCGCGTTCTTGGGGTTGCTCAGGTCGTGCACCACCACTTCGCAGAAGGGCGCAAAGGTCTGGCCCAGGCCTTCGGCCATGTTGCGCAGCATGTCCAGGAGCTGCTTGTTCGGCTTCTTCTTCATGCCGTGGAATGTATCCAGCTCTGGACGGACAATCCAATTCATACAAAAAGTACAGTGTTGGATGTATTATCCAATTTTGTACTGGAGCCCGCGAATGACCGCGAGAGAACGCGCACGCTATGTCGATCCCCGCACCGGCAGGCACTACGACCTGTCCGAACGCCGATGGCGCTCCGACGACAGCCACCCGATGATGGTCACGCCGCTGCCGGGCATTGGGCGCGACGACATCGATTCGCGCGTCCGCTCGCTGTGGCGCTACCGTGCGGCGCTGCCCGTGGCGATCGACCAGCCCGCGAGCATGGGCGAAGGCTGCACGCCGCTGGTGCAGAAGCGCTGGGGCGGCTTCGAGCCCTACTTCAAGCTTGAGTGGTTCAACCCGACCTGCAGCTTCAAGGACCGCGGCGCGGCGGTGATGATGTCTTTCCTGCGGCAGATCGGCGTCGATGCGGTGCTGGAAGACAGCTCGGGCAACGGCGGCGCGGCGATTGCAGCGGCCGGCGCGGCGGCGGGCATGCGCGTGAAGGTGCTCGCTCCGAGCTACACGCCCGCGCCGAAGGTGGCGCAGATCCGTGCCTTCGGCGCCGAGGTGCAGCTGGTGCCGGGGCCGCGAGAAGAGTCCGAATACGAGGCGGTGCGCCAGTCGGAATCGATCTTCTATGCGAGCCACAACTGGCATCCGTTCTTCCTGCAGGGCACGAAGACGCTGGCCTACGAGCTGTGGGAAGACCTGGGCTTCACCGCGCCCGACAACGTCGTGATTCCGACCGGCGCGGGCAGCAATGTGCTCGGCTGCTGGATCGGCTTCAAGGAGCTGCTGGCGGCGGGGCAGATCGCGAAGCTGCCCCGCATCTTCGTGGCGCAGCCGCTGAACTGCTCGCCGATCGATGCAAGCTTCATGGCGGGCGCCGACACGCTGGTGGAGCGCATCGTGCAGCCGACGATTGCCGAAGGCACGGCGATCAGGCGGCCCGTGCGGCTGCGGGAAATCCTGCAGGCGCTGCGCGAGACGGATGGCAAGACGGTGGCGCTGACCGAGGAACAGATCGCGGCGGCGGTGCGCCGGCTGGCAGCGAGCGGGCTCTATGCGGAGCCGACGTCCGCCTCGGCCGCGGCGGCCATCGAGGTGCTGGCGCAGCGCGGTGACATCAAAGCCAGCGAGACGACGGTCGCGTTGCTGACCGGCACTGGCCTGAAATCGACGCAGTTCATGACCGAGCTGTTCGGCGGCGCCGTCGCCGCGTAGCCAGCTACCAGGGCCACGCGATGCGTGTGCCCGTTCCTGTTTCGTCAGCGCGCGCGTGCAGCAGGCGCGCAACGGTCAGGTCCTGCAGCGCGAGGCCGGTCATGTCGAAGACGGTGATGTCGGCGGGGGCTCGCACGAAGGGCGTCTTGCCGCTCAGCAGGTCGCCCAGTTCGATGCATGCCGTGTCGGGCGCCCATTGGGTTTCGCCGATCTGCCGTGCCTGCGTCCGGTCGTCGACGAACAGCCGCACGCGCGGCAGCAGGCCGTCGGGAAGTTCGCGCTTGCCCCGGGTGTCCGCGCCGACGCAGTTCAGGTGCGTGCCGGGCTGAACGGCTTCGAGATCGAAGAGCGCGCCGCCGCCTGGGGTGGCGGTGATCACGATGTCGCTCCGGGCGACTGCAGCGTTGCGGTCGGTGGCCGGCGCGATATTGCAGCGGCCGGCGAAATGCGCCTCGAACGCCGCGTTGCGCTGGCCATTCGCGCTCACATAAAGAACCTCGCGCAGCGAGGGCATCAGCCGCAGCGCGAAGTCGAGCTGGATGCGCGCCTGCACGCCGGTGCCGAAGAGGCACAGCCCCGTGCTGTCGGCGCGTGCGAGCTGCTGCAGGCCGAGCCCGCCTGCCGCGCCGGTGCGCACGGTCGTCACCGTGTTGCCGTCGATGACGCACAGCGGCCGGCCGGTCGCGGGGTCGATCAGCAGGATCGTCGCCTGGTGCGGCTCSCCGCCGCGCTGCCGGTTGGCAGGCCAGAAGCCCGCGGCCTTGAAGCCGAGCAGGCCCTGGGCCTGCACGTCGCCGGACTTGATGCCGAACACCCCGCCCGTGCGCAGCGGCTCGCGCACGACCGGAAAGACGCGGCCCTCGCGCTCGCTGTGCAGCACGAAGGCCTCGCGCACGGCCTGCAGCACGTCGTCGGGGGAGAGGAGGGTGTCGACCTGGTGCTTGTCGAGCAGCAGGAGCTGGGCATTGAAAGGCGCGATCGCGGATGTCATCTGGAAATATTATCTACTTCCAGACAAAACATCAAACTTCGACGCATTGGCGGAACTGTCAGCGTCCGGTGTGAACCTTGATCCGGATGGTCGCCACGTCCCATCCCCGGTTCTTGAGCCGCGTCACCAGCATCGGCGACAGCTGGCGCAGCTTGGCGGCCGCGGCGCTGCCCTTGACCAGCAGGCACCAGACGTCGCCCTCTGCCGGGCCGGCCTGGATGGCGCTGCGCATGGCCGGCGGGATCAAACCCTCGACAGCCTTGAGCCGCTCCGCAGCGTCGCGCGCGCGCGCCATCAGGCTGCCCAGGGTGGGCGAGCCTTCCGCTGCGTCCTGCAGCGAGATGGGAGGGGGCGTGCGGCGATACATGGGTAATCCAGGGGTTAGAAACAAGACAGCTAAAATGCCCGGTTTGCCGGCGTTCGCGCCGGAAAAAGGCCGCTTGCTTCAAGCTTGATTTTGAAGCGGGTGCGCCCAACTGCTTTCACCATATCTTAGGGAATCCGGTCGCAGTGCCTGCCGTATCAGGCGCCCGCCCATCTCCACCCAATGGCAACCAACTTCCTGACCCAGATCTTCGGCAGTCGCAACGACCGGCTCCTCAAGCAGTATCGCAAGACGGTGGAACGCATCAATGCGCTCGAACCCGAGTTCGAGAAGCTCAGCGACGATGCGCTGCGCGCCAAGACACAGGAGTTCAAGGACCGCATCGCCAAGGGCGAAACGCTCGACGACCTGCTGCCGGAAGCCTTCGCCACCGTGCGCGAAGGCTCCAAGCGCGTCATGAAGATGCGCCACTTCGACGTCCAGCTGCTCGGCGGCATGGCGCTGCACAACGGCAAGATCTCCGAAATGCGCACCGGCGAAGGCAAGACGCTGACCGCCACGCTGCCGGTGTACCTGAATGCGCTGTCGGGCCAGGGCGTGCACGTGGTCACGGTGAACGACTACCTGGCCAACCGCGACGCGACCTGGATGGGCCGCCTCTACAACTTCCTCGGCCTCTCGGTGGGCATCAACCTGCCGCAGATGCCGCGCGAGGAAAAGCAGGAGGCCTACCGCAGCGACATCACGTACGGCACGAACAACGAATACGGCTTCGACTACCTGCGCGACAACATGGTCTACGAGCCCGGCGACCGGGTTCAGCGCGGGCTGAACTACGCGATCGTCGACGAAGTGGACTCGATCCTGATCGACGAGGCCCGCACGCCGCTGATCATCAGCGGCCAGGCCGAAGACCACACCGACCTCTACCTGGCCATCAACAAGGTGGTGCCGCTGCTCACCAAGCAGGAAGGCGAAGCCGATCCGCGCACGGGCGAGGGCGTCACGGTGCCCGGCGACTTCACGGTCGACGAGAAGACGCACCAGGTGTTCCTGACCGAAGACGGCCACGAGAACGCCGAGCGCATCCTGGGTGAGCTCAAGCTGATTCCCGAGGGCGCATCGCTCTACGACCCGGCCAACATCACGCTGATGCATCACCTGAATGCGGCGCTGCGTGCACGCCACCTGTACCACCGCGACCAGCACTACGTGGTGCAGCAGGGCGAAGTGGTCATCGTCGACGAATTCACCGGCCGCCTGATGACGGGCCGCCGCTGGAGCGACGGCCTGCACCAGGCAGTGGAAGCCAAGGAAGGCGTGGAGATCCAGGCCGAGAACCAGACGCTGGCTTCCATTACCTTCCAGAATTACTTCCGCCTGTACGGCAAGCTGGCCGGCATGACCGGCACGGCCGACACCGAAGCCTACGAGTTCCAGGAAATCTATGGTCTGGAGACCATGATCATTCCGCCGAACCGCATCAGCAAGCGCGACGACCAGCTCGACCGCGTCTACAAGACGACGCGCGAGAAGTACGAGGCGGCCATCCAGGACATCCGCGAGTGCTACGAGCGCGGCCAGCCGGTGCTGGTGGGCACCTCGTCCATCGAGAACTCGGAAATCATCGACGGCCTGCTCGAGAAGGCGGGCCTGCCGCACCAGGTGCTGAACGCCAAGCAGCACGCGCGCGAAGCCGACATCGTGGCGCAGGCCGGCCGCACGAAGATGATCACCATCGCGACCAACATGGCCGGCCGCGGCACCGACATCGTGCTGGGCGGCAACATCGAGAAGATGATCGAGGCGATCGAGGCCGACGAAGGCCGCGATGAAGCCACCAGGCAGGCCGACATCGAGCACGTGCGTGCCGAGTGGACCAAGGACCACGAGTTCGTCAAGTCGCTCGGCGGCCTGCGCATCATCGCGACCGAGCGCCACGAGTCGCGCCGCATCGACAACCAGCTGCGCGGGCGTTCGGGCCGCCAGGGCGATCCGGGCTCCTCGCGCTTCTACCTGAGCCTGGACGATCCGCTGATGCGCATCTTCGCGGGCGACCGCGTGAAGGCGATCATGGACCGCCTGAAGATGCCCGACGGCGAAGCCATCGAGGCCGGCATCGTCACGCGCAGCATCGAGAGCGCGCAGCGCAAGGTCGAGGCGCGCAACTTCGACATCCGCAAGCAGCTGCTCGAATACGACGACGTGTCGAACGACCAGCGCAAGGTGATCTACCAGCAGCGCAACGACATCCTCGACGCGGGCGACCTCACGGCGCAGATCGCGGCGCTGCGCGAAGGCTGCTTCACCGACCTCGTGCGCCAGTACGTGCCGAGCGAATCGGTCGAAGAGCAGTGGGACCTGGACGCGCTCGAGAAGAGCCTGTTCAACGAGTGGGGCATCGACATGCCGCTCAAGAAGGAAGTCGAGGCCTCGGACGCCATCGCCGACGAGGACATCGTCGAGAAGGTGCTCAAGAACGCCAACGAAACCTTCGACGCCAAGGTCGCGCTGATCGGCCAGGAGAACTTCACGCAGTTCGAGCGCATGGTGCTGCTGCAGAGCATCGACACCCACTGGCGCGAACACCTGGCCTCGCTCGACTACCTGCGCCAGGGCATCCACCTGCGCGGCTATGCGCAGAAGCAGCCCAAGCAGGAATACAAGCGCGAAGCCTTCGAGCTCTTCGGCCAGCTGCTCGACTCGGTGAAGAACGAAGTCACGCGCCAGCTGATGACGGTGCGCGTGCAGTCGGGCGAGCAGCTCGAAGAAGCCGCGGAAGCGATGGAAAGCCGTGGCGAGAACGTCTCGAACATCACCTACTCGGCGCCAACCGAGACGGGCGAGGTCGAGATCCGCGTCGACGAGGAAAACCAGCGCCGCATCGCCGCTGCCGGCCTGGGCGCGCTCAGCGTGGAGGCCGCGGCTTTCGCGCGCGTCGGCCGCAACGATCCGTGCCCCTGCGGCAGTGGCAAGAAGTACAAGCAGTGCCACGGCAAGCTCAACTGACCCCGCAACCCATTCGCTAGAGAAATCGCCATGCCCGTGAACCTGTCCGCTCCCGATCCTGCCGCCTTGTTCGCGGTGCCCGGCGTCCGAATCGGCGTGGCCGAAGCGGGCGTGCGAAAGGCCAACCGCAAGGACCTGACGGTCGTGCTGATCGACGAAGGCTCGGCGGTCGGCGGGGTGTTCACCCAGAACCGTTTCTGCGCCGCACCGGTGCAGGTCTGCCGCGACCATCTGGCCGCGAACTACGGCATCCGCGCAATGGTGATCAACACCGGCAATGCGAACGCCGGCACGGGCGAAGACGGCCTGATGCGCACGCGCTCCACCTGCATCGCGCTCGCGCGCCAACTGGAGATCGCGCCCGAGCAGATCCTGCCGTTCTCCACCGGCGTGATCATGGAGCCGCTGCCGGTCGACCGCATCGAGGCGGGCCTGCCGGCCGCGCTGGCCGACGCCGACGCGAACCACTGGGCGCGCGCGGCCGAGGGCATCATGACCACCGACACGATCCCCAAGGCCTTCAGCCAACAGGTGCAGATCGGCGGTGCCACGGTCACCATCACCGGCATCAGCAAGGGCGCCGGCATGATCCGCCCGAACATGGCGACCATGCTGGGCTTCATGGCGACCGACGCGAAGATCGACCCGTCGCTGATCCAGCCGCTGGCCAGGCTGCTGGCCGACGCATCGTTCAACCGCGTGACCATCGACGGCGACACCTCGACCAACGATTCGTTCGTGGTCATCGCCACGCAGAAGGCGGCGCACGCGCCCATCGCCTCGCTCGACTCGGCCGACGGCCGGGCGCTGGTGGCCGCGATGCAGGACGTGGCGCGCCAGCTGGCGCAAGCCATCGTGCGCGACGGCGAAGGCGCGACCAAGTTCATCACCATCCAGGTCGATGGCGGCAAGGACGCTGCCGAGTGCAGGCAGGTGGCGTACGCCGTGGCGCACTCGCCGCTGGTCAAGACGGCTTTCTACGCCAGCGACCCGAACCTGGGCCGCATCCTCGCGGCTGTCGGCTATGCGGGCATTGCCGACCTCGACCAGACCGGCATCGATCTGTTTCTCGACGACGTGCACGTGGCCGTCAAGGGCGGGCGCAACCCGTCGTACCGCGAGGAAGACGGCCAGCGCGTGATGAAGCAGAGCGAGATCACGGTGCGCATCGGCCTGGGCCGTGGCAACGCCAGCGAGACGGTGTGGACCTGCGACTTCAGCCACGAGTACGTGACGATCAACGCCGATTACAGATCCTGATGGCCCCCACGCTCCGCACTTCGTGTCGTCGCTGCCCCCCGAGGGGGGGCTCAACGCCCTTCGGGCGGCCGGGCGGGCGCAGATGAACGAGCAGTTCCAGAAGCTGCTCGAGCGCGCCGAACAACTGATCGGCCGCATCGAGTCGATCCTGCCGCAACCGCTGGCTGCGCCCGCCGACTGGAGCGCGTCGATCGCCTGGCGTTACCGCCGCCGCAGCTCGGGCCATGGCGTGCTCGAGCCCGTGAGGCACGTGGCCGCGATGGCGCTCGACAGCCTGAAGGAAATCGACCTCCAGAAGGAAAAGATCGAGCGCAACACGCGCCAGTTCGTCGAAGGCAAGCCGGCCAACAACGTGCTTCTGACTGGCGCGCGTGGTACGGGCAAGTCGTCGCTGATCCGCGCCTGCCTGCAGGCCTACGCGCCGCAGGGCCTGCGGTTGATCGAGGTCGACAAGGCCGAGCTGACCGACCTGCCCGACATCGTCGAGGTGGTCTCGCAGCGGCCCGAGAAATTCATCGTGTTCAGCGACGACCTGAGCTTCGACGAGGGCGAGCCGGGCTACAAGGCGCTCAAGTCGATCCTCGACGGCTCGATTGCGGCCTCGACGCCCAACGTGCTGATCTACGCGACCAGTAACCGGCGCCACCTGCTGCCCGAGTACATGAAGGACAACCTCTCGTACACCCACACCGAGGATGGCGAGGTGCATCCAGGCGAAGTGATCGAGGAAAAGATCTCCCTGTCGGAGCGCTTCGGCCTCTGGGTGAGTTTCTATCCCTTCAGCCAGAACGAATACCTGGCGATCGTCGCGCAGTGGCTCTCGTCGTTCGGCGTGGACAAGGCTGCCATCGAGGCCGCGCGGCCCGAGGCGCTGGTCTGGGCGCTGGAGCGCGGTTCGCGCAGCGGCCGCGTGGCCTACCAGTTCGCGCGGGACTACGCAGGCCGGAGCAACGCGTGACCGCAGCGCGCAAGCACACCGAGGTCGCGGTTGGCGTGCTGATCCGCCTGTCCGACGACGCACTGCTGCTCTCGACCCGGCCGGAAGGCAAGGCCTATGCGGGCTACTGGGAGTTTCCCGGCGGCAAGATCGAGGCGGGCGAGACGGTCGAGCAGGCATTGCGGCGCGAACTGCACGAAGAACTCGGCATCACCATCGACGGCGCCGAAGTCTGGAAAGTCACGGAGCACGACTACCCACACGCGCTGGTGCGCCTGCACTGGTGCAAGGTCACGGCCTGGAGCGGCGAGTTCGAGATGCGCGAGGGCCAGCAGATGGCCTGGCAACAGCTGCCGCTGGAGGTGACGCCGGTGCTGCCGGGTGCCTTCCCGGTGCTGCAGTGGCTGTGCGAAGAGCGCGGCCTGCCGTTCGTGGCGCCGCCGGCAGTGGCGTCCGTCATTGCGCCGGCCAACTGATTGATGCACCCCAAGTACCGTCCGGACATCGACGGGCTGCGCGCGATCGCGGTGGGCTCCGTGCTGGTCTACCACGCCTTCCCGAAGGCGCTGATGGGCGGCTTCGTCGGGGTCGACATCTTCTTCGTGATCTCGGGCTTCCTGATCACGACCATCATTCTCCAGAGCCTTGCGGCGGGCGATTTCACCTACCGCGACTTCTACGAGCGGCGCATCCGGCGGATCTTTCCGGCGCTGATCGTGGTGCTGCTGGCAACGCTGCTTGCCGGCTGGTACCTGCTGCTGTCCGACGAGTTCGCCGAGCTGGGCAAGCAGACCGTGGGCGGCACGGCGTTCGTCGCCAACCTGGTGTTCTGGGGTGAAGCGGGCTACTTCGACACGGCCGCCGAGACCAAGCCGTTGCTGCACCTGTGGTCGCTGGGCATCGAGGAGCAGTTCTACATCTTCTGGCCGCTGCTGCTCGGGTTCGCATGGCGCAAGCGCTGGCCGATCGTGCGCGTGGTGCTGGCGGTGGCGGCGGTCTCGTTCGTGGTGAACGTGGCGACGGTGCACCCGCTGCCGGCGGCGTCGTTCTACTCGCCGGCCTCCCGTTTCTGGGAGCTGATGGTGGGCGGCATCCTGGCCTGCATGCGGCTGAAGCCGCCAGCGCCGAGCGCATGGCGCAGCCATGTGCAATCGGTGCTGGGCGTCGGGCTGATCGTGCTCGGGCTGGTGATGATCCGCAGCAACAAGGCGTTCCCGGGCTGGTGGGCGCTGTTGCCCACGCTGGGCGCGGTGAGCTGCATCGCCGCGGGGCCGGCCGGGGTGCTGAACAGGTACCTGCTGTCGAACCGCGTGATGGTGTGGGTCGGGCTCATCAGCTATCCGCTGTACCTGTGGCACTGGCCGCTGCTGGCGTTCGTGCGCATCGTGGAGGCCGATCCGCTGCATCCGGTGCCGGCCTACCGTGCCGCCGCGATGGTGGCGAGCGTGCTGCTTGCCTGGGCGACGTACCGCTTCGTGGAGCGCTTCGCGAGGAATCGTCCGGGTGCAGGCACGTTGAAGGCGCTGGGCGCCGGCATGGTGCTGGTGGCCGTGGCGGGCGCCGCGATCTTCCTGGGCGTGCCCGAGCCGCGCAACAGCAGCCCCAAGCTGCAGACAGTGGCCAACGCCACGCTGGACGCCGATTACTACGGGGGCTTCAAGCTCGACCAGATCGGCGAGCAGCTGATCTACAAGGTCGGTGGCGGGCCCAGGCGAGTGCTGTTCCTGGGCGACAGCCACGTGCAGCAGTACGCGCCGCGCGTGATGGAGCTGGCGCGCACGCTGTCGATGGAAGGCACGTCGGCCTGGTTCGCGACCCAGGGCGCCTGCCCGGCGGTGCCCGGTGTGCATGCGGACAAGAACATCGGCTGCGCCGAGCGGCGCGACGCGATGCTGGCCTATGCGCTGGGCCCCGAGGTCGACTCGGTGGTGATCGGCGGCTGCTGGAACTGCTACTTCATCGGCCAGGGCGCCACCGATTACTACTTCCGCGACAGCAGCAACAAGGTCCACCCGTTCCAGAACGGCGACGGCATCGAGCGTTCGCTGGCCTCGATGGAGTTCACGCTGCGCGAGCTGGCGCGCCACAAGAAGGTCTACCTGCTGCTCGACAACCCTGCCGGCGCGGAGTTCTCGCCGAAGCGGCTGATCGAGGGCAGCCGCCTGACGCACATGGAGGTCATGACCTCGACGCCGACGGCGCCGCTGCCGGCTGACCAGAAACAGCTCAATGACCGGCTGCGCGCGATCGCGGCCGCGAGCGGGGCCGAAGCCATCGACGCGATGGCGGTGCTGTGCAAGGACGACCAGTGCCTGCGCACGATGCCCGACGGTTCGCCCGCCTACAAGGACGCCGACCACCTGCGCCCGCGCTACACCCGGGAACAGGCGAGCTACTTCGACCGCACGGTGCGCACCGCGCCCGCCGCCCAGCAGCCGTCGCGCTGAGCGGGCCTTCCAACCATGCATCCCAAGTACCGCCCCGACATCGACGGCCTGCGCGCCATCGCGGTGGGTTCGGTGCTGGCGTACCACGCCTTTCCGAGCCTGCTGCCGGGCGGCTTCATTGGGGTCGACATCTTCTTCGTGATCTCGGGCTTCCTGATCACGACCATTCTTCTGCAGAGCCTGGCCGCGGGCGATTTCAGCTACCGCGACTTCTATGCGCGGCGCATCCGGCGCATCTTTCCGGCGCTGGTGCTCGTGCTGCTCGCCACGCTGGCTTTCGGCTGGTACGTGCTGCTGCCGGGCGAGTTCTCGCAGCTCGGCAAGCAGACCACCGGCGGGGCCGCCTTCTTTGCCAACCTCGTCTTCCTGGGCGAGGCCGGGTACTTCGACGCCACGGCCGAGACCAAGCCGCTGCTGCACCTGTGGTCGCTGGGCATCGAGGAGCAGTTCTACATTTTCTGGCCGCTGCTGCTGGGGCTGGCCTGGCGCAAGCGCTGGCCGATGCTGCGCGTGACGCTCGCGGTGGCGGTGATCTCGTTCCTGGTCAACGTGCTGACCGTGCAGCCGCACCGCGCGGCGGCGTTCTATTCGCCGCTGTCGCGTGCGTGGGAGCTGATGGCCGGCGGCCTGCTGGCGGCGATGCGGCTGCAGGCCGCCGGCAATGGTTCGGCGCAGCCGCGTCCGTGGACGAAGCATGTGCAGTCCGTCGTCGGCATGGGCCTGATCGTGCTCGGCCTCTTCATGACGCGCAGCACCAAGGCGTTTCCGGGCTGGTGGGCGCTGCTGCCGGTGCTGGGCGCGGTGAGCTGCATCGCCGCCGGTCCCAACGGCGTGCTCAACCGGTATCTGCTGTCGAACCGCGTCATGGTGTGGATCGGGCTGATCAGCTATCCGCTGTACCTGTGGCACTGGCCGCTGCTTTCGTATGCACGCATCGTGGCGGGCGGGGAGCCGCCGCTGCAGGTGCGCGTCGTGCTGGTGGCGGCGGCGGTCGTGCTGGCCTGGGCGACCTATCGTTTCCTGGAGCGCTTCGTCAAGCTTCATCTCTCGCAGAGCATGCTGCGCGGACTGGCGGGCAGCGGCGCGGCGCTGGCGCTGGCCGGCGCGCTGGTCTTCCTGGGCACGCCTCCTCCGCGCAACGACAGCCAGGCCCTGCAGGCGGTGGCCGACGCAACGCGCGAAGACAACTACTACGGCGGCTTCGAGGAGACCGCGCTGGGCGGGCAGTTCGTCTACCGCACCGGCAGCGGCAGGCACAACGTGCTGCTGATCGGCGACAGCCACGTCGAGCAATACGCTCCGCGCGCGCTCGAACTGGTGCGCACACAGCCCGGCAAGGCGCGCACGGTGTATTTCGCGACCAAGGGCTCGTGTCCGCCCGTGCCGGGCCTGTTCAGCGGCGCCGACACGGGATGCGAAGAGCGGCGCCAGGCCGTGCTCGACCTGGCGCTCAAGCCGGACATCGATTCGGTGGTGATCGGGGCGTGCTGGAGCTGCTACTTCACCGGCGCCGGCCCCACGGTGAACTACTTCGTGGACAGCGGGAAGGCTGTGCACCCCTTCCTCAACGGGGACGGCATCGAGCTGTCGATGAAGTCGCTGGGCGAGGTGCTGAAGCGCCTGTCGGCGCACAAGACGGTCTACCTCGTCCTCGGCAATCCGGTGGGGATGGATTTCGATCCGCTCAAGCAGATCCAGGGAAGCCGGCTCGGGGGCATGACGGCCGCCAGCGGACAGCTCAAGGCCCCGATGCCGCAGGACCAGGCCATGCTCAACGCGCGGCTGAAACAGGTGGCCGAGGCCAGCGGCGCGCGGGTCATCGAGCCTTTTGCGAGCCTGTGCGCCGATGGCCAGTGCATCCGCAGCATGCCCGACGACGGCTCGCCGGCCTACAAGGACATCGGCCACCTCCGGCCCAGGTACGCACGCAGCTTCGCGACCTACATCGACCCCGCATTGCTCGACGAGAACGCCGGCGGCAAGTAGCCCTGCCGGCCGCCTACTGGATCTTCGGGTCGCCGAAAGGCTCGTCGTCCGGCGGCGCTTCGGCCGGCATGCGGAAGTCTTCGCTGGCCCAGGCGCCCAGGTCGACACCCTTGCAGCGTGCGCTGCAGAAGGGCCTGTAGGCGTTGCTCGGCGCGTAGATGCTGTCGCCGCCGCACGTGGGGCAGCGGACGATCCGCTCGCCCTTGCTGTTCAACCGCGTTGTCATGCGCAGAGGGTCAGCTCGAACGGCGCGTCGTCCGAGCTTTGGTGCAGGCGGTCGTCCGCGTCGTGGCGCATCAGGCGCACCGAGACCATGAGGCGGTTGCCGCTGATTTCAGGGATCAGGCCGAGCTTGGGATCAATGCGCAGGCGCAGCAGCTGGAAGCTGCGGCCCTGCGGCAGGTTCTGTTGGAACTGGCCGTTGCTGGCGATCACCTTGTAGGGCACGTCGGCGTCGCGCAGCAGCTTGAGCAGCAGGTAGATCGACGAGGCCAGCGGAGAGAGGGTATTGGACCAGCGCTCGAGATCGGCTCGGCGGCTGGCGGCGGGGCGGTGCTGCCAGGCGTAGTAGGCGGGCAGGTCGAACTCGCAGGTGCCGCCCGGAATGCCGGCGCGGCTGCGGATGCTCATGAGCCACTCGTTCTCCGTCAGCGCCTGCCCGGCCTTGCCGGCCACGCTGTTGAGGGCAGTGAAGTTGCCCTCGAGCTGGCCGACGACCTGGTCGAGCACGGCCTCGGCGATGGCCGGATTGCCCCGGTAGCTGTTGAAGACGTTCTTGTGCTTGTCGAGGTCGCGCAGCACGTCGGCCTTGAGGTCGGCGCGCGCGGCGACGTCCATGATCTCGAAGATCGTGACCAGGGCGTAGTGATGGGACAGCGGCGATTCAGCGGGCACCAGCTCGCCGAGGCGGCGAAACAGGTGCTCCAGCCGCAGGTACGTGCGGATGCGCTCGTTGAAGGGGTACTCGTAGAGGATCACGCGTATCGTTTTTTCACGTCGGGTTCGGGCTCATTGCGATCTGGCCGCCGGTGCGGGCAGCACCTCGCGCACAGCCTGCAGCATACGCTGGCCGAAAAGAATGTAGCCCCGGGTCGAGACGTGGGTCTCGTTGGCGGGGAAAAGATCCTTCACCTTGAATCGGTTCTGCTCGGCCAGCGCAAACAGGTCCGGCCCGATATTTTGCGGGTTGAATGCGGCGCGGAATGCATCGGCATGGTTTTGTTGCAAATACACGGTGGTCTTGTTGGGCACGACCATCCACACCACCTTGTAGGGGGCGGCGGTGCGCTCGAAGCGCTTCATGAATTGCGCGGACTCGGCCGTAAGCGCCGCGTTGACGCGGTCTTCGGCGGTCATCAGCAGCTTGTCGCAGGCGTGGTGGCTGAACTGCTTGCAGCCATCGGGCACCACCCGCGCGTCGATCAGCGGACCCCAGCGCTCGGGCGTGTTGGTCCAGCTGTCGGAAGCCAGGATGGCCTTGGTGTTGTGGTACGTGAACCAGCCGCTGAGCAGCTGGGCGTCCCAGTTGAGCTGGAAGCCGGGGGCGGGCCTGGCCGGGTTCTCGAACGGCGGCGGCGACGGCTTGAAGGCGTGCTTCATCGTCTTGCAGCTCTCGGACTTGTCGATGCGGTCCTGCAGCAGGCGCTCGATGCTCTCGACGATCACGACCTTGCCCTTGAAGCCCGACTTCTCGAGCCAGCTCGGGAAGTCGTCGCACAGTTTGCCGTCGAGATTGTCCCAGTGGGTGGTCGTCATCTTGTAGCCTGCGCCCACGAGGGACGCCTGCCAGGCGTAGCGCACGGAGAAGCTGTCTCCGATCACCAGGATGTCGGATTCGTTGATGGGCCAGGTCTTGACGTCGGCATCGGGGATCGGCGGCGGCGGCGCGTGCCAACCGAACTCGCGCTCCGAGATGCGCCCGATGCGGGTCAGGTCGCCGTAGGGAACCGGGGTGAAGAGGCTGGCGACCAGCAGCGCGCAGCACACCAGGTAGCCCGCGGCGAAGATGCGAAGCCAGATCCTGGCCGATTTCGTGTCTTCCATGTCAGCTCTCCACTGCACTCCGAATGGTCTCCAGCGCATGAACCGGGCGTGCTCCATTCGCGGGACGCCGTGGAACCGGCTTTGCCGGGCCACCGGCGTCGCCCCCGGCGAGGGGGTAGGAGAAGCGACACGGAGTGCGCGAAGCCTGGGGGAGATTCATTTCAGAACTGGAAATAGAGGAACGGGCTGTAGCTGCCGAACTTCGACACGCACAGGCCAAAAAGATAGATGCAGCCCAGCCCCGTGACCCAGGTGGCCAGGCGCTGGAGGTGGGGGCGTCCGGCCAGGCCCGCGACGTTGGGAATCCAGCGGTCGAGCGTGATGGTGGGCGGCAGCGCGAGGCAGATCACCAGGCCGGCGAAGACGGTCTGGAAGAACTCCGGCTTGCGGAACGGCACGCGGAATTCGCTGAAGGCCGACACGGGCGCGCCGTGCAGGCCCAGCATGCCCTTGTAGATTTCGACGGCGGCCGTCATGCTGTCGGCCCGGAACACCACCCAGGCGATCATCACGCACAGGAAGGTGATGAACCAGCCGATCACGCGGCCGTACCAAGTGGTCTTGGTGTTGCCGCGGCGCACCTTGGCGTTCCAGAAGTGGTTGACCATCAGGTACGCGCCGTGCAGCGCGCCCCAGATGACGAAGGTCCAGGCCGCGCCGTGCCACAGGCCGCCCAGCAGCATCGTGAGAAACAGGTTGATGTAGCGCCGCGCCGGGCCCTTGCGGTTGCCGCCGAGCGGCACGTAGAGATAGTCGCGCAGGAAAGTCGACAGCGAGATGTGCCAGCGCCGCCAGAACTCGATCATGTTGGTCGACTTGTAGGGCGACCTGAAGTTGAGCGGCAGCTGCACGCCCACGCACAGCGACAGGCCCACCGCCATGTCGGAGTAGCCCGAGAAGTCGAAGTAGATCTGCAGCGTGTAGGCCAGCACCCCGAACCAGGCCGTGTACAGCGAGGGCATCACGCCTTCGTGCACGCCCTTGAACATCATGTCGGCATATTGCCCCAGCGGGTCGGCGATCAGCATCTTCTTGGCCAGGCCGAAGACGAAGATGCCCAGTCCGAGCGCCACGTTGTTGGCGTTGAACCGGTAGGTGGCCGGATTGTTGAACTGCGGCATCATCTGCGCGTGATGCAGCACCGGGCCCGCGATCAGGTGCGGGAAGTAGGTTACGAACAGCGCGTAGTGGATGAAGCTGCGCTCGTGCACCTTGCCCTGCCAGCAGTCGACCAGGAAGGCGATCTGCGTGAATGTGTAGAACGAGATGCCGATCGGCAGCACGATGTGCACCAGATCGATCTGCGAGAAGCCCGCGGCCGCCAGCCCGGCATCGACGTTTTCCAGGAAGAAGTTGGCGTACTTGAAGACGGCCAGCACCCCGAGGTTGACCACCAGGGCAATGATCAGCAGGGT
This sequence comes from Variovorax sp. Root411, assembly GCF_001425205.1. GTDB lineage: Bacteria > Pseudomonadota > Gammaproteobacteria > Burkholderiales > Burkholderiaceae_C > Variovorax. The sequence goes on along the minus strand of NZ_LMDW01000002.1, from coordinate 323,630 downwards.
CTTGCGATGCTTGTCCTCACGGCCCGGGGAAGGCGTCAGCCGCAGCCCGAACCAGTAGTTGATGCAGATCGACCCCAGCAGGAGGGGCAGCGCCTTGACGCTCCACCACCCGTAGAAGAAGAGTGACGCCAGTGCCAGGAAACCCGCCGCCGACCGGGGGCTGCGCGTACCGATCAGGAAGAAGCCGATCAGGACCAGCGGGAAGAAAACGAAGATGAAGGGATACGAATTGAAAAGCATCGTGAGGGGCGCTGAGGCGTGCGCCGTTTGACGTGGTCGTCGTGCAGCCGTCGCGGCGTCAACCCCAAATTATCGCGTGCCTGCCCGAACCCACCGTTCCCAGAGACCCCAGACCTGCTGGCCGAGTTCCTCCAGCGTCAGTGACTCGTTGAAAATGACTGCATCGGCGGCGGCCCGACGTGCCCGGCGCGTGGCTTGCTGGGCAATCACCGCCTTGACTGCTTCGGGTGTCCAGCCCGAGCGGGCGACGACGCGTTTCAACTGCGTTTCCTCGGTGGCGTCGACCACCAGCACGCGGTCGACGAGGGCGCGCCAGCGGCCGGATTCGACGAGCAGGGGAACATCGAATACGACGACCGCATCCTTGCCGGCCGCCGCGGCCAGCCGCCGGGTTTCGGCGCCGATCAAGGGGTGGAGGATGGATTCGAGGCGGGCCTTGGCTCCTGCATCCGCGAACACGATCTGCCGCATGGCGGCCCTGTCCAGGCCGCCGTCCGCGTCGATGACACCGGTCCCGAAAGCGGCTTCGAGGGCCGGCATGGCGATGCCGCCCGGGAGCGCGATGGCCCGCGCGATGGCGTCGGTGTCCACCAGCACCGCCCCTTGGGCCACCAGCAGGCCGGCGACGGTGCTCTTGCCGCTGCCGATGCCGCCCGTCAGGCCGATGCGCCGCACCATGCGGTGTGTCAATGGATCAGTGCGCCGAGGGGAAAGGCGAACGGAATCCATTGCCTCACGATTTCGGGGCCTGCCACGAGGCAGACGAGGCCCGCGCCGGCCAGGAAGGGGCCGAAGGCGATGGGAATGTCCTTGTGCGCCAGCTTGCCGGCGACGCGCAGCGTCACGCCGATCACCGCGCCCACCAGCGAGGAGACGAGGATGATCGCGATGAGATAGTCGGCGCCGAGCCAGGCGCCCAGCGCGGCGAGCAGTTTGAAGTCTCCATAGCCCATGCCTTCCTTGCCCGTGACCAGGCGAAAGCCATGGTACACAAGCCAGAGGCTCAGGTAGCCGAACACGGCACCCCAGACGGCCGAGCTCAGCGGCACGCCGGTCCAGCCCATGGCCGCGCCGACCAGGCCGAGCCAGAGCAGGGGGTAATTGAGCGAATCGGGCAGGAACTGGGTGTCGAAATCGATCAGGAACTGGCAGATCAGCAGGGCGCCGAATGCGGCCCAGAGCACACCGGCCGGCGTGATGCCGAAACGCCAGGCGCAGAGTGCGAACAGCGCGCCCGTGATCAGCTCGACCAGCGGGTAGCGCGGACTGATCGAAGTCTTGCAAGACGCGCAGCGCCCGCGCAGCACCACATAGCTCAGCACGGGGATGTTCTCGTACCAGCGGATCTTGTGCCCACAGTTTCCGCAGCGCGATGCGGGACGGGTCAGGTCGAATGCGGGCTGCGCTTCGAGGACCGCGGCGGCCTTGTCGGCGGCCGCTTCCAGCCCCGCGGGAGGCGACACCTTCGGACCGAAGGCCAGCGACCACAGCGAAGGCGCATCCTTCGAGGGCATGAGGTTGGCAACGGCATCGGCGAGCCAGTCGCGGTACATCATCACCGGCGTGCGGTAGATCACGACGTTCATGAAACTGCCGATCAATAGCCCCAGCACACCGGCGAACGCGGTGTCGAACTCCCTCGAAACGAGCATCAGACGACCTGGCCGAGCTTGAAGATGGGCAGGTACATCGACACCACGATGCCGCCGATGATGGTGCCGAGGAACACGATGATGATAGGTTCCATCAGGCTGGAGAGGCCCGCGACCATGTCGTCCACTTCGGATTCGTAGAAGTCGGCGGCCTTGCCCAGCATGTGGTCGATGGAACCCGATTCCTCGCCGATCGCGGTCATCTGGATCACCATCGATGGGAACAGGTTGGCGTTGGTCATGGCCGAGGTGAGGCTGGTGCCCGTGGACACCTCCTGCTGGATCTTCGCCGTGGCGTCGCCATAGACGCTGTTGCCCGAGGCGCCGCCCACCGAGTCGAGGGCTTCGACGAGGGGGACGCCTGCCGCGAACATCGTCGCAAGCGTTCGTGTCCAGCGCGCAACGCAGGATTTCTCGATCAAGGTGCCGAAGATGGGAATGCGCAGCAGAACGCGATCCATGACTTTCTGGAAACGCTCGTTGCGTTTCCAGGCCTGCATGAAGAAGTAGAGGCCGCCGCCGATGCCGCCGAAGATCAGCCACCAGTACGAGACGAAGAATTCGCTCATGGCCATCACGAACAGCGTTGGCGCAGGAAGGTCGGCCCCGAACGAAGTGAACACCTGCTTGAACGCAGGAATCACGAAGATCATGATGATCGCGACCACCACAAAGGCCACGACCACCACCGAGGTCGGGTACATCAACGCCGACTTGATCTTGGACTTGATCGCCTCGGTCTTCTCCATGTACGTGGCAAGGCGGTCCAGCAGGTCTTCCAGAATACCGGCCGCTTCGCCGGCTTCCACCAGGTTGCAGTAGAGGTTGTCGAAGTACTTCGGGAACTTGCGGAAGGCGGCCGACAGCGAGGTGCCGGTTTCCACGTCGCTGCGGATGTCGTTGAGCAGCTTGGCCACGCTCGCGTTCGCATTGCCGCGCCCGACGATGTCGAAGGACTGCATCAGGGGCACGCCGGCCTTCATCATGGTCGCCAACTGGCGCGTGAAGATCGCGATGTCCTTGGGCTTGATTGCCTTGCCGGAGCGCATGCGGCGCTTCTTGATCTTGGAGGCGAGCACGCCCTGGCGGCGCAGGGCGGCCTGCACCTGGTTTTCGCCGGCGGCCCGAAGTTCGCCGCGCACCGCCTTGCCGTTGCGGTCCTTGCCTTCCCATTCGAAGACAAATTCCTTGTGCGTGGGCTGGGAGCGGTTGGATGCCACTGTTGCCATTCGATCTCCGGTTCTCGGTGTGTGTTCGTTATTCGTTGGTGCAGGCCACCACTTCTTCCAGCGAAGTGAGACCTTGCATGACTTTTCGCAGACCCGACTGGCGCAGCGAACGCACGCCTTCTTTTTCGGACTGCTGAGCGATGTCGAGCGCGCTGCCGTCGCGCAGGATGATTTCCTGGATGGCTTCGGTGATCGGCATCACCTGGTAGATGCCCACGCGGCCCTTGTAGCCGCCGCTGCAGGCGGAGCAGCCGACGGGGCGGTAGGGCTTCCAGGTGCCGTCCAGGTCTTCTTCCCTGAACCCAGCGTCGAGCAGCGTTTCGCGCGGAACGTCGGCCGGCACGCGGCAGACGGTGCACAGCCGCCGGGTCAGGCGCTGCGCGGTGATCAGGATCACGCTCGATGCGATGTTGAACGGCGCGATACCCATGTTGCGCATCCGCGTGAGCGTCGTCGGCGCGTCGTTGGTGTGCAGCGTGGAGAGCACCAGGTGGCCCGTTTGCGCGGCCTTGATCGAGATGTCGGCGGTTTCGAGGTCGCGGATTTCGCCGACCATGATGATGTCCGGATCCTGCCGCAGGAAGGCGCGCAGTGCGGCCGCGAAGGTCAGGCCGGCCCGTTCGTTGACGTTGACCTGGTTGACGCCGGGCAGGTTGATTTCCGACGGATCTTCCGCCGTCGCGATGTTCACGCCCGGCTGGTTCAGCAGGTTCAGGCAGGTGTAGAGCGACACGGTCTTGCCCGAGCCCGTGGGGCCGGTGACGAGCACCATGCCGTACGGTCGGCCGATGGCATGGAGAAGCCGCGCCTTTTCATCCGCGTCGTAACCCAGGGCGTCGATGCCCAGGCGCGCGCTGCTGGGGTCGAGAACACGTATGACGATCTTCTCGCCGAACAGCGTGGGCAAGGTGCTCACGCGGAAGTCGATGACGCGATCGGGCCCGATCTTGAGTTTCATGCGGCCGTCCTGCGGCACGCGCTTTTCCGAGATGTCGAGCCGCGAGATGACCTTGATGCGCGATGCCAGCTTGTCCTTGATGACGGTGGGCGGGCTGGCGATTTCGCGCAGTTCGCCGTCGATCCGGAACCGTACGCGGTACTGGTGCTCGTAGGGCTCGAAATGAATGTCCGATGCGCGCATGCCGATCGCGTCGAGCAGCATCTTGTGGAGAAAACGCACGACCGGTGCGTCTTCGACTTCGGCGACCGCCTGCTCGTTGCTGTCGCCCGAGGTGTCGGCCGTGACGTCGTCGAACTCGAACTCGCTGCCTACGATGTTGTTGATCGTTTCCGCCGCGCTGACGGCGGCGGCTTCGATCATTCGCGACAGCTTGTCGTATTCCGCGATGACCCAGTCGACGCCCATCTGGGAAGCGAACTTGATCTTCTCCGCCGCCTGTTGGTCCGAGGGGTCGGCTGTTGCAACAATCAGACGGTTGTTGCGCTTGCTGAGGACGACGATACGGTACGCGTGGCACAGCTTCGCATCGAGCAGGTCCTTGGGCAGACGCTGGGGATCGATGGCGTCGAGGTCGAGCAGCGGGGCGCCGAAGGCGGTGGAAAGGGTGTGGGCGAGATCGGCGGCCGAGACGGCGCCAGAGCCGGTCAGCTCCGCGATGAAGCTGGTGCGGCCGCTCAGGGACTTCTGGTAGATGTCCTCGGCCGCCCTGGCAGGAAGCTTGCCCGCCGACACCAGGGCGCGGGCGAGCCCTGGGAGGGCAATCTGCGAGGTTTCTTTAACTGGAAGTTCGGCAGCGGCCATTCAACGAATGAAAAAGATGTGAAAAAATGCTTCACGATCATCGCTGAACAGTGCTTTGCTGTAAATCGCTACACAGCAACAGGCATGGCCATTTATTTATGCCAGCCAATGGCTGGTCGGGGTGAGAGGATTCGAACCTCCGGCCTCTACGTCCCGAACGTAGCGCTCTACCAGGCTAAGCTACACCCCGATGGTTGCAAGAAAAAAGTATTCGTCCTAGATGCCAACTCAGGTGAGGTGTTCAGGCACGTCGCTCAAGCAACTGAGCCGCCAATTGTAGCAAACCTGAAGCGTGCAAATTGGACGGGAAGCCCTTCAGCGCATGAATTGCGCGTTGTGCCTCGGCGGCAGCCGCGGCGCGCGAGGCGGCTAGGGCGCCGGTTTCGCGCACGATCTCGACGACCTTGCCCAACTGGGTGGTGTCGCCTGCCTCGATGGCGGCGCGCACCAGTTCGCTTTGCACCGAGGTGCCGCGCTGCATCGCGAAGATGAGCGGCAGCGTGGTCTTGCCTTCGCGCAGGTCGTCGCCGACATTCTTTCCCGTCTCGCTGGCATCGCCCGCGTAATCCAGTACGTCGTCGATCACCTGGAAGGCGGTGCCGAGCGCCTGTCCGTAGGTGGCGCAGGCTTCTTCCACTTCGGGGGGGGCGCCTGCCAGCACGGCCGCCAGGCGGGTGCTGGCTTCGAACAGCTTCGCGGTCTTGGAGCGGATCACGCGCAGATAGGCGGCTTCATCCAGCGATGCGTCGTGCATGTTCATGAGCTGGAGCACCTCGCCCTCGGCGATCACATTGGTTGCTTCGGCCAGGATCTGCATGACGCGCATGTTGTTGGCATCCAACATCATCTGGAACGCGCGCGAATAGAGAAAGTCGCCGACCAGCACACTGGCCGGGTTGCCGAACGATTCGTTGGCGGTCGCCCGGCCGCGCCGAAGGGTCGATTCATCGACCACGTCGTCATGCAGCAGGGTGGCCGTGTGAATGAATTCCACGACGGCCGCCAGATTGAAGCGCTGTTCGCCCGTATAGCCCAAGGCGCCCGACATCAGCAGCAGGAGCGCCGGCCGCAGGCGCTTGCCGCCAGCCGAGATGATGTATTTTGAAACTTGGCTGACCAGCGGCACGCCCGTGTCGAGGCGGCGGGCGATCACACGGTCGACTTCGACCATGTCGCCGGCAATCAGGTCCAGCACGGTGGCGGTGGGGGAGGTGTCGGCGGCGGGAACTGGCAAAGCGGAGGCGCGGAGCGCTGCGGAGGATGAGGGTGACCCAGGCTGGGGAAGGGCCGGAAGGCGCAAATTATAGGGAGCCGCCACGGTTTTCCGGGAGCGCTCCGGGCCGGGAGTGGTTAGCAGGCGCAAACCGCGCTATAATCTTGGGCTCTGCGGAATTCGCTGCGGAGACTCATTTCTAAGAGGTTTACATGTACGCGGTCATAAAAACCGGCGGCAAGCAGTATCGCGTTGCTTCCGGCGAAAAAATTAAAGTAGAACAGATTGCTGCGGACGTAGGCCAGGAAATCGTGATCGACCAGGTTCTGGCCGTCGGAAACGGCGCTGAAATCAAGGTTGGCACGCCCCTGGTGTCCGGCGCAACGGTGACAGTCACGGTACTGTCGCACGGCAAGCACGACAAGGTCGGCATCTTCAAGATGCGCCGTCGCAAGCACTATCAGAAACGTCAAGGCCATCGCCAGCAGTTCACTGAGCTGCAAATCGGCGCGATCGCTGGCTAAGGGGCACATTCCATGGCACAGAAAAAAGGCGGCGGCTCAACGCGAAACGGGCGCGATTCCAAGCCCAAGATGCTCGGCGTGAAGGCCTTCGGCGGCGAACTGATCAGCGCAGGCTCGATCATCGTACGCCAGCGCGGCACCCAGTTCCACCCCGGCGTGAACGTCGGCGTGGGCAAGGACCACACGCTGTTTGCCCTGGTCGACGGCCACGTGTCGTTCGGTCACAAGGGTGCACTCAACAAGCACACGGTCAACGTGACCCCCGCGGCGTAAGCCTCGAGTCACTTCGACCTGCCCGAGGCCCCGCATTGCCGGGGCTTCTTCATTTGTAAACTGGACATCCCATGAAGTTCGTCGACGAAGCCTTCATCGACATCGCCGCCGGCGATGGCGGCAACGGCTGCGTGTCGTTCCGTCATGAGAAGTACAAGGAATTCGGCGGCCCCAACGGCGGCGACGGTGGCCGCGGCGGTCACGTCTTCGCGGTGGCCGATTCGAACCTCAACACCTTGGTCGACTTTCGCTACTCGCGCCGGCATGAAGCCAAGCGTGGCGAGCACGGAATGGGCTCCGACATGTTCGGCGCCGCGGGCGACGACATCACGCTCAGGATGCCCGTCGGCACGATCATCTCCGACGCCGAAACGGGTGAGGTGCTGTTCGAACTGCTGAAGGAAGGCGACGTCATCACCATCGCCAAGGGCGGCGACGGCGGCTTCGGCAACATGCGCTTCAAGAGCGCGATCAACCGTGCGCCGCGCCAGAAGACGCCCGGCTGGCCCGGCGAGAAGCGCAGCCTCAAGCTCGAACTCAAGGTACTGGCCGACGTCGGCCTGCTCGGCATGCCGAACGCCGGCAAGTCGACGCTGATCAGCGCGATCTCGAACGCCCGCCCGCGCATTGCGGACTATCCCTTCACCACGCTGCACCCGAACCTGGGCGTCGTGCGCGTCGGCCCGGAGCAGAGCTTCGTGGTGGCCGACCTTCCCGGCCTGATCGAAGGTGCCTCCGAAGGCGCTGGCCTGGGCCATCTCTTCCTGCGGCACCTGCAGCGCACTCGCCTACTGCTGCATGTGATCGACATGGCGCCGTTCGACGACAACATCGACCCCGTCGCGCAGGCCAAGGCCATCGTCGGCGAGCTCAAGAAGTACGACGCCGCACTCTACGAAAAGCCGCGCTGGCTCGTGCTCAACAAGCTCGACATGGTGCCGGCCGAAGAACGCGCAGCACGCGTCAAGGACTTCGTGAAGCGCTTGCGCTTCAAGGGGCCCGTGTTCGAAATCTCGGCGCTCACGCGCGAAGGCTGCGAACATCTGGTGCAGGCCATCTACCAGCAGGTCAAGGCGCAGCAGGTGGCCGAGCATGCACCGGTCGTGGTCGATCCGCGCTTCACGCCGCTGCCTCCCGAGGGCGCCTGAGCGGCACCGCAGCATCGCCCGTGATGCTGCCAACAGACAGATAGATAGACAGACAAAAGCAACCTCGCAGCATTCAAGACCGCACCGCCCCAAAATGACCTCGAACTCCGGATCCACTGCCTTGCGGGATGCCCGCCGTATCGTCGTCAAGGTGGGCTCCAGCCTCGTGACCAACGAGGGACGCGGCCTCGACGAGGCAGCCATCGGCGAATGGTGCCGGCAACTGGCCGCGCTGGTGCGCGAGGGCCGCGAGGTCGTCATGGTGTCGAGCGGGGCGATTGCCGAGGGCATGAAGCGCCTCGGCTGGCGCACCCGGCCCCACGAAGTTCATGAATTGCAGGCCGCCGCGGCCGTCGGCCAGATGGGCCTGGCCCAGATGTACGAAACCAAATTGCGCGAAAACGAGATCGGCAGCGCGCAGGTGCTGCTGACCCATGCCGACCTGGCCGATCGCGAGCGCTACCTCAATGCCCGTTCGACGCTGGTCACGTTGCTCAAGCTGGGCGTGGTGCCGGTCATCAACGAGAACGACACCGTCGTCAACGACGAGATCAAGTTCGGCGACAACGACACGCTCGGCGCTCTTGTGGCCAACCTCGTCGAGGCCGACGCACTGGTCATCCTCACGGACCAGAAGGGCCTGTACACGGCCGACCCGCGCAAGGACCCGGAGGCGAAGTTCGTGCACGAAGCCGCCGCGGGCGACCCGGCGCTCGAGGCCATGGCGGGCGGCGCCGGCTCCAGCATCGGCCGCGGCGGAATGATCACCAAGATTCTTGCGGCCAAGCGCGCGGCCGGCTCGGGCGCCTCCACCGTCATCGCCTGGGGGCGCGAGTCCGATGCCCTGCTGCGCCTGGCGCAAGGCGAATCCATCGGCACGCTGCTGGTGGCGCAGACTGCCAAGCACCAGGCCCGCAAGCGCTGGATGGCCGATCACCTGCAGCTGCGCGGCGCCGTCGTCGTCGACGCGGGCGCTGCCGCCAAGGTGCGTGCCGAAGGCAAGAGCCTGCTGCCGATCGGCATGACCAGCGTCTCGGGCGAGTTCTCGCGCGGCGACGTGATCGCGGTGCGCGACGTCGATGGCGTCGAGCTGGCCCGGGGCCTGGCCAACTATTCGAGCGTGGAAGCACGCCTGCTGTGCCGCAAGCCCTCGAGCGAATTCGAGCGCCTGCTGGGCTATGTCGCGGAACCGGAGATGGTCCATCGCGACAACATGGTGCTGATGCCCAACTGATGAAAACAACAACGGGGCGCAGGGCCCCGTTGATGGATTGATTACTGCACTTCCCGTATCGGGTTGCGTATGTTCTGGACCATTTCCCCGATCGAGGCGCGCGGCGCATTGCCGCGGCACAGGGCCTGGCGCGACAGCGCCCGGGTGTAGCTCGAATTCAGGTCGTTCAGGCGCTTCCACTCGGGTTTGGCGACGTCTTGCCAAGTGCCGTTGTTGTAGCGCGCATAGCTTTTCATTTCCGCGGTCGAGCAGCGTACGCCTTCGTAGAAGGCATTGACGGCGCCGCCATTGCGGTTGTGTGCCACCACCACGTAGCGCACGATGCCGTCGCCCGTGATCGCAATCGTGTTCGGGTCGATGCCGAACTTCAGGCTCATGTACGGTGGCATTTCGATCGGCAGCAGGCGGCTTTCGCTGAAGGCCGGCGGCGGCGGCGTCGCGGTTTCCTCCCACTCCTTGTCCGTCTCGTAGCGCTTGGGCGGCGGCGGCATGCCTGCCTGAGCCCAATCGGCGTTGTCCGTGTCGTGCGGGCCCGAGGCGCATCCTGCGAGGATGCCGAAGCAGGCCAGAAGAAAGATGTGTTCAGCGTTGCGTCGGAAGGAACGGCGCTTTGTTGTCGTGGACAGGAGGTTCATCGCTCGCAGAAGGAATGTCGGGATGCGGATCGAAACTGCCGCCGGGCGGCAGGTCCAGTCCGGGAGGTGCCCCGGCGTCCAGCGAATGGCGCTCGAATTCTCGGGCGCGCACGTTGCTGCGCAGGAAGCGATTGCGGAAATCCTGCCGTGGCAGGTAGCGAGCAAGCTCGGTAAGCGCCATCTCATAGACGCCGCGCTTGAACTCGACGACCACGTCGAGCGGCACCCAGTAGTCATGCCAGCGCCAGGCGTCGAATTCGGGATGGTCGGTGGCACGCAGGTTGAGATCCCAGTCGTGGCCGGTGAGTTGCAGCAAATACCAGATTTGTTTCTGGCCCTTGTAGTGGCCCCGTGCGTCACGGCGGATGAACCGATCCGGCACCTCGTAGCGCAACCAGTCGCGGGTACGGGCCACGATGCGCACATGCTCCGGATGGAGCCCGACTTCCTCATGCAGTTCCCGGAACATGGCTTGCTCGGGACTTTCGCCGCGGTCTATGCCGCCTTGCGGAAACTGCCAGGAATGCGTGCGTATGCGTTTGCCCCAGAAAACCTGGTTTCTCTGGTTGAGCAGGATGATGCCGACGTTGGGCCTGAAGCCGTCCCGGTCGAGCATAATCAAACCCCAATTTTTGAACTGAGTCGATTATGCATGCCGGGTTGTCCTCGGCAAGCAGCCGATGCCAGGCTCTCAGGGTCTCTCCGGGGGAGCAGTCCCCCACTTCCAAACTTCGAATCCAGCGAATCCATCACCGCAATCCCGATGAAAGCTTCCCGATTTTTTGTCTCCACCCTCAAGGAAGCGCCCGCTGACGCCGAGGTCGCGAGCCACCGGCTCATGATGCGCGCCGGCATGATCAAGAAGCTCGGCACGGGCATCTACACCTACATGCCCATGGGGCTGCGCGTGATCCGCAAGGTCGAAGCCATCGTGCGCGAGGAGATGAACCGCGCCGGCGCCGTCGAGATGGCGATGCCCGTGGTGCAGCCGGCCGAGTTCTGGCAGGAGACCGGCCGCTTCGAGAAGATGGGCCCCGAGCTGCTGCGCATCAAGGACCGGCACGACCGCGACTTCGTGATCCAGCCGACCAGCGAAGAGGTCGTGACGGACATCGCGCGCCAGGAAATTCGCAGCTACAAGCAGCTGCCGAAGAGTTTCTACCAGATCCAGACCAAGTTCCGCGACGAGCGCCGTCCGCGCTTCGGCCTGATGCGCGGGCGCGAATTCATCATGAAGGACGCCTACAGCTTCGACCGCGACCTCGACGCGGCCAAGGCCAGCTACCAGGTCATGGCGCAGGCCTACCGCAACATCTTCGACCGCTTCGGCCTGCGCTATCGCGCCGTGGCGGCCGACAGCGGCGCCATCGGCGGCGACCTGAGCGAAGAGTTCCAGGTGATCGCCGCCACGGGTGAAGACGCCATCGTCTATTGCCCCGACAGCAATTACGCCGCCAACATGGAAAAGGCCGAGGCCCTGGCCCCGGCCGGCCCGCGCGCCGCCGCTGTCAAGGCGCTCGAGAAGACGCCCACTCCGGGCAAGGCCACCTGCGAAGACGTCGCAGTGCTGCTCGGCGTGCCGCTGTCGACCACGGTGAAGTCGCTCGTGCTGGCCACCGACATCGTCGACGACGCGGGCAACCCCAAGGGCTCGCAGGTCTGGCTGCTGCTGCTGCGCGGCGACCACGAGATGAACGAGATCAAGGTCGGCAAGCTGCCGGGCCTGGACAAGGGCTTCCGCTTCGCGACCCTGGCCGAGATCGACGAGCACTTCGGCTGCAAGCCAGGCTACCTTGGCCCGCTGAACCTCAAGAAGCCCGTCAGGACGGTGGCCGACCGCGAGGTGGCCGTGATGGCCGACTGGATCACGGGTGCCAACGAAGCCGACTTCCACATGACCGGCGTCAATTGGGGCCGCGACCTGCCCGAGCCCGACCTGATCGCCGACATCCGCAATGTGGTCGCCGGCGACGCCTCGCCCGATGGCAAGGGCGTGCTGGCCATCGAGCGCGGCATCGAGGTGGGCCATGTCTTCGTGCTGGGCACCAAGTACAGCAAGGACATGAACGCCACCTACCTCGACGAAGGCGGCAAGCCGCAGTTCCTCGAAATGGGCTGCTACGGCATCGGCATCACGCGCCTGCCGGCGGCGGCCATCGAACAGAACCACGACGAGCGCGGCATCATCTGGCCCGACGCGCTGGCCCCGTTCACGGTGGTGGTCTGCCCGATCGGCATGGACCGCAGCCCCGAGGTCAAGGTGGCGGCCGAAGCTCTGTATGAGCAACTGCTCGCCGCCGGCGTCGACGTGCTGCTCGACGACCGCGGCGAGCGCCCCGGCGCGATGTTCGCCGACTGGGAGCTCATCGGCGTGCCGCACCGCGTGGTGATCTCGGACCGCGGCCTGAAGGAAGGCCAGCTTGAATACCAGCACCGCCGCGACACGGCGGCCACCAAGGTGCCGGCGGCCGGCATCGCGGAGTTCATCACCGGCAAGCTCGCCAAATGAGCGTGGAGGGCGGCCTCTCGCGACGCCAGTGCCTGGGCGGCGCCGTGACGGCAAGCGCCCTCGCCATGCTGTCGTTGCCGCAGACCGCCCTGGCCGGCGCGCAGATCGAGGAGCCACTGATCGACTCGGTGCGCACCGCGCTCAGTTCGGCCATCCACAACAAGGCGCCGCCGGTGCCCCAGTTCGCGAACACCGAGGCCCGGCTCGCCTACCTGCGCTGGCTGGGCGAGATGAGCGAGCGGCTGCGCAAGAAGGTTGCCGATGCGCCGTCGCGCATCGAATTCCTGCAGACCGCCTGGTACGAAGCCAAGCGCTCGGGGCTCGACGTGAGCCTGGTGCTCGGGCTGGTCCAGGTCGAGAGCAATTTCCGCAAGTTCGCGGTGTCGAGCGCCGGTGCGCGTGGCTACATGCAGGTCATGCCGTTCTGGACGCGCGTGATCGGCGACGCCGACCCGGCCAAGCTGTTCCACATGCAGACCAACCTGCGCTTCGGCTGCGTGATCCTGCGCCACTACCTCGACCGCGAGAACGGCGATCTGTACATGACGCTGGGCCGCTACAACGGCAGCCGGGGCAAGTCGCCATACCCGAACGCGGTGTTCGCCAACCAGCGGCTCTGGGTGTTCAACGACAGGGAGCGCGAGCGCGAGAAGGATCCCGCCGCCGCGGGCTGAATTCCGTCAGTTGGCCGGCACCTTGGCGGTGGCCGAGCCCTTCGTGACCATCACCTGGTCGATGCGGTAGCTGTCCACGTCCATCACCTCGAAGGTGTAGCCGCCCCAGGTCACGTTGTCGGTGCGCTTGGGCACGCGGCGCAGCATCACCATGAGGAAGCCGGCCAGCGTCTCGTACTCCTCCGAGTGAGGCAGTTCGTCGATGTGCAGCGCGCGCTGCACGTCCTGGATGGGCGTGACGCCGTCGATCAGCCACGAGTTCTCGTCGCGCCGCACGATCTGCTCTTCGTCGAGGGGCGACACAAGGTCGCCCATCACCGTGCTCATCACGTCGTTGAGCGTGATCACGCCCACCACCAGGCTGTATTCGTTGACGATGATGGCGAAGTCCTCATGCGCCTGCTGGAATTGCTCGAGCACCTCGGTGAGCGATAGCCGGTCGGGGACGACCAGCGCCTTGTGCAGCGTCAGGCCCTGGTCGAAAGCCAGCGGCTGGCCGCTCAGCACGCGCTGGAACATTTCCTTGGCGTCTACATAGCCGAGCACATGGTCGATGTCGCCGTCGCATACCGGATAGGCCGAAAAAGGCTCGGCCACGATGCGCGCGCGCAGCACCGACTCCGGGTCGTCGTGCAGGAACCAGGCGATGTTGTCGCGCGCGGTCATCACGCTGCTGACCACCCGTGTGTCGAGTTCGAACACATTGGCGATCACCTGCTGCTCGCGCACTGCGAGCACGCCGGCCCGCGCACCGGCTTCGGTCATCGCGAGGATGTCGGCCGAGGTGATCTTGTCGTCGCGCGCCATCGGCATGCCGAGCAGCTTGAACAGCAGGTCGGTGCAACGCATGAAGAACCACACCAGCGGCTTGAAGGTGGTGATCAGCAGCAGCATCGGCCCGACCATGCGCACCGCCAGCTGCTCGGGGTTGCTCATGCCCAGCCGCTTGGGGAACAGGTCGGCGAACACCAGGAACACCGCGATGATGATGACGAACGAGCACAGGAAGGCCGCGCTGGCCGAAGCCTCCACGCTCAGCCATTTCTCGAAGAAGACCGCAAAGTACGGGCTGAGCGAACCTTCGCCCACCACGCCGCCGAGGATCGCCACCGCGTTCAGGCCGATCTGCACCACGGTGAAGTAATGGCCGGGCTGCTCCTGCACGCGCAGCACCTTCTCGGCCCGAGGATCGCCTTCGTCGGCCATCTGGCGCAGGCGCAGGCGGCGCGAGGCGGCCAAAGTTATTTCGGCGAGGGAGAAGAACGCGCTCATCGCGATCAGCAAGGCGATGACGAGCAGGCTTTGGGTAAGGGTCATGGTGGCACGTCGAAGACGAGCACCATGGTGCCATGACTCGGCACCGGAAAAACGCTCAGACGCCGCCGTGCGGATGGGTCGGGTCGACCCAGAGTACCGATTCGGGTTTTTCGACCGGCTCGATGTCGAGGTTCACAGCCACCGCTTCGCCGTCGCTGCGGCACAGCACGCATTCGAGCGTTTCGGTGGCGCTGGCGTTGATTTCCTGGTGCGGCACGTAGGGCGGCACGTAGATGAAGTCGCCCGGTCCGGCCTCGGCCGTGAACTCGAGCTTCTCGCCCCAGCGCATGCGGGCCCGGCCGCGCACGACGTAGATTACCGATTCGAGGTGCCCGTGATGATGGGCGCCGGTCTTGGCGTCGGCGTGGATGGTCACGGTGCCGGCCCAGAGCTTCTGCGCGCCCACACGGGCGAAGTTGATGGCCGCTGCCCGGTTCATGCCGGGCGTCTGGGCGGTGTTGGCGTCGAGTTGGTTGGCCGCGATCACGCGCACGCCGTCGTGCTTCCAGGCCGGGTCGCCTTCTTTATGCGAATGGCCGTGATCCGCGTGATCGTGGCTCATTGCGGGCCCCGTGGAATCAGGCCGCGGCGGCGCCGCCGCCGATGACTTGCTGCAGTTCGCCCGATTCGTACATCTCCATCATGATGTCCGAGCCGCCGACGAACTCGCCCTTCACGTAGAGCTGCGGGATCGTGGGCCAGTTGCTGTATTCCTTGATGCCCTGGCGGATGCCGTCGTCTTCGAGCACGTTGACGGTCTTGAGCGTCTTGGTGTCGACACCGACCGCCTTCAGGATCTGGATCGCGCGGCCCGAGAAACCGCACATCGGAAAGCTTGCGTTGCCCTTCATGAAGAGCACGAGGTCGTTGGTTTTGACGAGGTCGTCGATGCGTTGCTGGGCGTCGGACATGGGGACTCCTGAAAAGTGGGCTGGGGGGATTATTTCACCGTGCGCCAGATTCCGCCGGAGCAGCGCTGGATGCCGGCGAGGTCGTCGCGGCTTTGCACTTCGGCGAAACCGCGCGCGGTGAGCAACTGGCGTACGGATGCGGCTTGGTCGTGGCCGTGTTCGAGCAGCAGCCAGCCGCCTTCGGCGAGGTGGTCGGGAGCGTTCTGCACGATCTGGCGGATGTCGTCGAGCCCATCGGCGCCCGCGACCAGCGCGGAAGAAGGCTCATGGCGCAGGGCGGGCAGGTGCGGATCGCCGGCGGCGATGTACGGCGGGTTGCTGGCGATCACCGTGTAGCCGCTGCCGGCGCCGTCGAGCCAGCTCGCTTCGGTGAAGCACACCGGCAGGCCGAGGCGCTGCGCGTTGGCCTGGGCGACCGCCAATGCGTCGGCGCTGGCGTCGACCGCATCGACTTGCGCATCGCGGCGGGCATGTTGCAGGGCCAGTGCGATCGCACCGCTGCCCGTGCCGAGATCGAGCACGCGCGGAGCGGCATGGCCTTCGAGGCACTGCAGCGCCCATTCGACCAGCGTCTCGGTGTCGGGCCGCGGCACCAGCACGCGTGGATCGACGTGCAGGGCGAGACCGTGGAACTCCTTCTCGCCGAGCAGGTAGGCGACCGGCTCGCCCGCGAGGCGGCGCGACAACTGCGCGGAGAGCGCGGACCACGCCGCGTCGGGCATCGCATCGGTGTCGTGTGCCAGCAGCCAGGCGCGGTCATGCGGCGCCCGGCCCAGCGCGTGCAGAAGCAGCGACTGCGCGTCGAGCCGCTCCACGCCCAGCGCGACGGCCGCGGCCAGCGCCTGCGCCACGGTGGACGGCTTCGGGTCGTCGGCGGTCATCACGCTGGCAGGCTCGATTCCAGCTCGGCCAGCTGTTCGGCCTCACGCGCGGCGCGCAACGCGTCGAGCACGTCGCCAAGGTCGCCTTCCATGATCGCGAGCAGCTTGTAGAGCGTGAGGTTGATGCGGTGGTCGGTGAGCCGGCCCTGCGGAAAGTTGTAGGTGCGGATGCGGTCCGAGCGGTCGCCGCTGCCGATCAGGCCCTTGCGCATGGCGGCGTCCTTGGCCGCCCGCTCGCTGCGGTCCTTCTCCTGGATGCGCGCCGACAGCACCTGCAGCGCCTTCGCCTTGTTGCGGTGCTGGCTGCGGTCGTCCTGGCACTCGGCCACGATGCCGGTCGGGATGTGCGTGATGCGCACGGCCGAGTCGGTCTTGTTGATGTGCTGTCCGCCCGCGCCGCTGGCGCGGTAGGTGTCGATGCGCAGGTCGGCCGGGTTGATCTGCACGGCCACGGTCTCGTCGGGCTCGGCCAGCACGGCGACCGTGCAGGCGCTGGTGTGGATGCGGCCTTGCGTTTCGGTCGCCGGCACGCGCTGAACGCGGTGGCCGCCCGACTCGAAGCGCAGGTGGCCGAACACCTCGTCGCCGACGATGCGGATCACCACTTCCTTGTAGCCACCGAGTTCGCTTTCGCTTTCGCTCACCACCTCGCAGCGCCAGCCGGCACGCTCGCAGTAGCGCGTGTACATGCGCAGCAGGTCGCCCGCGAACAGGGCCGATTCGTCGCCGCCGGTGCCGGCGCGGATTTCGAGGAAGGCGTTGCGCGCGTCGTCGGGGTCCTTGGGCAGCAGCAATCGCTGCAGTTCTTCTTCGAGCTGCACCAGCTCGGCTTCGGCGCCCGCGATTTCTTCCTTTGCCATCTCGGCCATGTCGGGGTCGTCGAGCATTTCCGTCGCACCGGCGATGTCGGCCTCGCGCTGCCTGTAGCGCTCGTAGCGGCCGGCGATCTGCGTGACCTCGGCATGCTCGCGCGAGATGGTGCGGTACTGCGCCATGTCGCTCATGATGTCTTCGCGCGAGAGCAGGAAGTCGAGCTCGCCCAAACGTTGGGCGTAGCGTTCGAGTTGGTGGCGCAGAAAGGATTTCACGGAGGAACGGGGCTCGAAAAAATGTGGAGATGCTGCCGCAAGAGGGCAGCGCGCATGAAGACCGCGGCCGATCGGGCCTGGCGACGACGAGCGTCGCTAACGCTCTTTGCGCAGGAACAGGCGCGAGATGGCCTGCGCCGTCTGTTCGCGCGAGGCGGCATCGCCCGCGTGCAGCTCGGCCATGGCGCCATGCATCATCTTCTGCGTAAGCCCGCGCGACATGGCTTCGAGCACGGCATCGACCGATTCGCCCCTGGCCAGCAGCTTGCGGGCGCGCGCCATTTCGGCGGCGCGCCATTCATCGGCCTGCGCGTTGAGCTGCTGGATCAGCGGCACGGTGCCGCGCTGGCCCAGCCAGTGCATGAAGCTCTGCACGCCGGCGTCGATGATGACTTCGGCCTGCGCGACGGCTGCCTGGCGGTTGGCCTGGCCCTGTTGCACGACCTGGGCGAGGTCGTCGACGGTGTAGAGGTAGATGTCCTCGAGCGCCTTCACTTCGGGCTCGATGTCGCGCGGCACGGCCAGGTCGACCATGAACATCGGGCGGTGCTTGCGCGCCTTGAGCGCACGCTCAACGGCGCCCAGGCCGATGATCGGCAGCGTGCTCGCCGTGCAGCTCACGACGATGTCGAACTCGGCGAGCCGCGCCGGCAGGTCGGCCAGGCGCATCGCCTCGCCGCCGAAGCGCGAAGCCAGCTTCTCGCCGCGCTCGAGCGTGCGGTTGGCAATAGCGATCGATTTGGGTTCCCTGGCCGCGAAGTGCGTGGCCGCGAGGTCGATCATTTCGCCCGCGCCGACGAACAGCACGCGTGTCTGATGAAGGTCTTCGAAGAGCTGGCTGGCCAACCGGACCGCCGCGGCGGCCATGCTGATGGAGTGCGCGCCGATCTCGGTGGCCGTGCGGACTTCCTTGGCCACCGCAAAGGAGCGCTGGAACAGCTGGTTCAGCGTGCTGCCGAGCGCGCCGGCCGTTTCGGCAGCGCGCACCGCGTCCTTCATCTGGCCGAGGATCTGGGCTTCGCCGAGCACCATCGAGTCGAGCCCGCTGGCCACGCGGAAGGCATGGCGCGCGGCTTCGTCGTCGTGCAGGGTGTAGGCATGCGAGCGCAGCAGGGCAGGGGCCACGCCGCCGCTTTGCGCCAGCCAGCCGAAGGTGTGGTCGAGCGCGGCGTGTTCCGAGGCGCAATAGATCTCGGTGCGGTTGCAGGTGGAGATGATCGCGGCCTCGACCTGGGGGTGGCGGCCGGAGGCAAAGGAACTGCGCAGGCTCTGCAGCGTGGGGGCGATCTGATCGAGCGCGAACGCGAAACGACCGCGCAGATCGAGCGGCGCGGTCGTGTGGTTCAAGCCGAGAGCCCAGACTGACATGGCCGTGATTATAAAATCAGCAGCCGCACGAGGCTTGCGGAGGGACAAATGGCTTTCCCTATGACAGCCATAACCTTCGCCGCATGTTCCGGCGCACGCGCAATCCCCTCCCGATGGACCTGCTGGCCCTCCTCGACCACCTGCTCAATTTCGTCGCTCCGGCGGCCTTTCTGGCCCTTGTGCTGGTTCTTGCCGGGCGGTTCCTGGGCGGCGGGCGTGCCGGCGCTGCGCGCTGGTGGGTGCAGTGGGCACTGACCTTTGCCGCGGGCGTCGGCGTGTCGGTGATCGGCCTCGTGGTGTTCGGGCGCGACGGGATGATGGCAACCTACGCCGCGCTCGTGGTGGCCTGCGGCGCCATCCAGTGGCTGGCGATGCGCGGCTGGCGCCGCTGAGGGCCGGCCAGCTCCGAACCTGGAAGCCTGGCCTGCGCGCTGCCGCCGGAACGAGGCTCAGGTCGGCATGCCGGGGATCGGCGAGTTGGACGTCGCGGGCGCCGGCGCCGCCGCGGCCGGCTCGGAGGGCGCCATCATGAACGTGGTCGGCGTCGCCATCGGCAGCGCGGCCTTCCTGAGCTCGTCGAGGATCACGAACAGCAGGTCGCTGCGCACGCCGCCCGCGAGCCGGGGGCTCGCCACGTAGGCGATCGCCTGGAAGATCAGCAGCCCGTTCTCGATGCCCTCGAGCGTGAGCGATGGCGCCGGCGTTTCCAGCACGCCTTCGTGCGCCTTGCAGGCCGCAAGGATCAGGTCGCGCACGCGCTGCGCGTCGGTGGTCAGCGGCATCGGCAAGCGGATCAGCACACGGCCCTCGGCGTTGGCCAGCGTCATGTTGCGAACCGTCTTGGTAATGAACTCCGAGTTCGGCACGATGAGCGTCGAACGGTCGCCCAGCTGGATCTCGGTGGCGCGCACGTTGATGCGCCGCACGTCGCCCTCGGCCGTGCCCAGCACCACCCAGTCGCCCACCTTCACCGGCTGCTCCGCCAGCAGGATCAGCCCGGAGATGAAGTTCTGCACGATCGCCTGCAGCCCGAAGCCGATACCCACCGACAGCGCGCTCGCCACCCACGCGATGCGCTCGATGCCGATGCCCAGCGCCGACAGAGAGAACGCGATCACCAGAATGCCGCCCACGTAGCCCAGCAGCGTGGTGATCGAACTCTGCATGCCCGGCTCGAACTGCGTGTTCGGCAGGTAGCTGCGCGTGAGCCAGCGCTTGAAGATGCGCAGCACGATGAAGCCCACCACCGCCACCGCGATCGCGCTCAGGATCGCGCCCGGCACCAGCTGGAATTCGCCCACCTTCACGCCGGTGCCGAGCTTGCCGCTGCGCTGGAACACTTCGCTCGGAGATGTGCCCAGCGGCGCGGCCAGCGCGATCAGCATGTAGACGAACAGCGCCACGCGGCTGATGCCCGACAGCACCGTGGCCGCTTGGTCCAGTGTCTGCGGTGCGAGGCCGAAGCTCTTCTGCAGCTTCTGGCCGAAGGTGCTGCGCGAGGCCACGCCGGCCATGAACACGTCGTCGGCGAACTTGAACAGCACGTAGAAGGCCGCGGCCACGATGCCGCTCCAGGTCAGCTGCGAGGCCAGGAAGCTGCCCAGCGCCACGTAGCCCAGCGCCACCAGCACCCAGATGGCGATCATCAGCATGCCGATCAGCGCCACCAGCAGGCCGACCCACATCGGCCGCTCGGGCAGGCCGGCCTCGGGCGCGTCGGCGCGCAACGCCTTGAGCCGATAGATCACCGTGCCCACCAGGGCGGTCAGCACCAGCGCCGTCAGCACGTGCGTGGTCACCACGGCGGCGAAGCTGGCGTCGATCAGCGCGTTGATCTCGGCCGGTGTCCAGGCCAGTGCCGCCACCAGCGCCACCAGCCAGGGCAGTGCCGCAAGCCGGCTGGCCGTGGCGTCGGGGATCGGCGGCAGCCGCCACGAGGGGCGGGAAGTGGCCAGCAGCGCGCGGCCCAGGCCGATGACGAAGGCCATGAAGGTCAGCGCCTGCGCCGCCGATTGCAGCGCCTTGCGCGCCTGCGGGTCCCAGGTGGCGTAGGTCTTGAGCACCTCCACGAAGCCGTGCGCGGCCACCGCCACCAACAGCACGTGGCTCGCGACGATGGCGATCACCAGCAGCGAGCGGCGCAGCCGGCCGGCCGGCAGCACCCGCATGGAGAGCCGCGCCAGCAGGTGCTCGGCGCCCCAGACGCCCAGGAAGGCCAGCAGCAGCGCGCCGATCAGCGCGGCGATCACAGCCGTGCGCGACGCGGGTGCCAACGCCTGTTCGATGCCGTCGCCGAGGGCCGTGCCCATGGACTGCAGCCGCTCCAGGTCGTCGGGCCAGGCCTCCTGCAGATCGTTCCAGAAGGCGTCGGTGAGTGGCGAGGCCGCGCGCTCGGTGAGCTGGGCCTCGAACAGCGCGCGCCGCTGCGTCACCAAGTCGGCGCCGCGCTGGCGCACGTCGATAGACAGCAGCTTCGCGAGCCGGATGTCGGCGTCGAGCGCGTTGCGCTCCTTCGTCAGCTGCGCGCGCTGGCGCGTGATGCCGGGGTCTTCGGTGGTGCCGGCAGCGGGCGGGTTACCGAGCTCGCCCAGCCGAGCGTTGAGGTCTGCGAGGTCGCCGGTGCGCGCGGCGACGAATTTGTCCGCCTGCGCGCCGATGTCGTTGATTTGCCCGATTTGCTTGCGCGGGTCGTCCTCGGCGTTGCTGCCCTTGCCCGGGTCGGCGGTGAGCTTGTTGAATTGCGCCCGCAATTCGGCCACGGTGGGCGCGGGGGCTGCTGCGGCGGCGCTGGCGCTGTTGTTGGGATTGCCGTTGCCGGCGTTGATGCTGGCATCGGGCTGCGCGAATGCGCAGTACATCGACAGGGCCAGCAGGATGGCGAGGCCGCAGCCCGCCAGGCGAGAGGTCCGATTCATGGCCGCATCATAGAAGCGGCGATGAGGTAAATGCCTGTAAGAAACGTGCGCCTCAGCCGGCCGGGCTGAACAGGTCGACCCGGTCGGTGATGATGCCGTCGGTACCCAGGCCGATCAGCCGCTGCGCCGCCCATTCGTCGTTCACCGTGTAGCTCAGCGCGCGCATGCCGGCGCCGTGCACCTGCGCCACCACTGCGGCGTCCCACAGCGCGTGGTTGCAGACGATGGCCACGCAACCCAACTGCTGCGCGGCTTCGAGCCAGCCGTGCCGCAGCGTGTCGAGCAGCAGGCCGCGCGGCAGTTCCGGCTGCACCGCTTGCGCGCCTTTCAGCGATTCGACCTGGAAGGACGTGAGCAGCGGCGGCACGGCTGCGCCTTGCCACAGGCGCGCAGCCTCGCGCGCCACCACCTCGCCGGTTTCGCGCTCGGCGCCCGGCGTGGGCTTGATCTCGATGTTCAGCAGATGGCCGTTCGCCAGGCAGTAGCGCGCGAGGTTCTCCAGCGTGGGCAGCGGCTCSCCCGCGTGGGCGCGCGAGTGCCAACTGCCCGCATCGAGCCGCGCCAGCGCGCTCCAGGGCTGCGCGCCGCCGGTGCCGTGGCCGCTGGTGGTGCGGTCCAGCGTGGCGTCGTGCATCAGGAAGGGCACGCCGTCCGCACTGAGCTTGGCGTCGCACTCGAACATGCGGTAGCCGTATGCCGCGCCGAGCCGGAACGCGGCAAGGGTGTTCTCGGGAGCCAGCTTGCCGGCGCCGCGGTGAGCGACCCAGCGGGGGTAGGGCCAGGAATTCATGAGCATTTCCTGAGTTGGCTTTCGGCTTCTTCGTGGGACACCGCGGAACCGGCTTTGCCGGGCCGCTGGTGTCGCCCCCGGTAGGGGGTAGGAGAAGCGACACGAAGTGCGCGAAGCCTGGGGGCGAGCATTAGTCTGCGCGCTTGCCGGAGCCGGCGTCGAACCAGTGCAGCTTGTCTTCGCGTGCCGCGATCTTCACCGTGTCGCCGGCCACCGGCGGATGGTCGCCCTCGTCGGTGCGCATGATGATCTGCTCGTCGCCGATGCGGCCATACACCAGGCGCTCGGCGCCCAGCAGCTCGACCTGCTCGACCTGCACCGTCCAGCCGCTCTCGTCCAGCTTCAGATGCTCGGGGCGGATGCCCAGGATCTGGCCCGGGCGCACGCCCGGCGCGTGCTTCAGCAGGTTCATCGGCGGCGAGCCGATGAAGCTGGCCACGAAGGTGGTGGCCGGACGCGAGTACACCTCTTCGGGCGTCGCGAACTGGTCCATCACGCCGCCGTTCATCACGATGATGCGCTGCGCCAGCGTCATCGCCTCGACCTGGTCGTGCGTGACGAACAGCGAGGTGATGCCGAGTTCGCGGTGCAGCTTCTGGATTTCGAGGCGGGTCTGCGCGCGCAGCTTGGCGTCGAGGTTCGACAGCGGTTCGTCGAACAGGAAAACCTGCGGCTGGCGCACGATGGCGCGGCCCATGGCCACGCGCTGGCGCTGGCCGCCGGAGAGTTCACGCGGCTTGCGCTCCAGCAGGTGGCCCAACTCGAGGATCTTCGCGGCCTTGTCGACGCGCACCTTGATCTCGTCGACCGGTACCTTGGCGATCTTCAGGCCGTAGGCCATGTTCGCGAACACGCTCATGTGCGGGTACAACGCGTAGTTCTGGAACACCATGGCGATGTCGCGCTCGGACGGCTCGAGCTGGTTCACCACCTTGCCGCCGATGGCGATCTCGCCGGCCGAGATTTCCTCCAGGCCCGCCACCATGCGCAGCAGCGTGGACTTGCCGCAGCCCGAGGGGCCGACGATCACGATGAATTCATGGTTGGCGATTTCGGCGCTCACGCCGTGGATGACCTGGTTGGCTTTCGGCCCGTGGCCGTAGCGCTTGATGACGTTGCGAAAGGAAAGTGCAGCCATGTTCTTCTCGATTTCGGCCTCGACCACGAGGCGCTGTTATTTCCAGAACCACCGCGGAACCGGCTTTGCCGGGCCGCTGGTGGTGCCCCCGGTAGGGGGAAGGCGTAGCGACACGAAGTGCGCGAAGCCTGGGGGCGAGCCTATTTCTCAGTGTCCACGAGGCCCTTGACGAACCACTTTTGCATCAGCACAACCACCAGCGCGGGCGGCAGCATGGCGAGGATGGCGGTGGCCATCACGACGTTCCATTCGTTCTGTCCGTCGCCGCCGGCAATCATTCGCTTGATGCCGACCACCACGGGGTACATGTCTTCGCTCGTGGTCGCCAGCAGCGGCCATAGGTACTGGTTCCAGCCGTAGATGAACTGGATCACGAACAGCGCCGCGATCGAGGTCTTCGACAGCGGCAGCAGCACGTCGAAGAAGAAGCGCATCGGGCTCGCGCCGTCCATGCGCGAGGCCTCGGTGAGCTCGTCGGGCACGGTCAGGAAGAACTGGCGGAACAGGAAGGTTGCCGTGGCCGACGCGATCAGCGGCACCGTGAGGCCCGCGTACGTGTTGAGCATGTTCAGATCCGACAGCACCTTGTAGGTGGGCAGGATGCGCACCTCCACCGGCAGCATCAGCGTCACGAAGATGGCCCAGAAGCAGATCTTCTTGAACGGGAAGCGGAAGTAGACGATGGCGAAGGCCGACAGCAGCGAGATCGAGATCTTGCCGATGGCGATCACCATCGCCGTCACGAAGCTCACCCACATCATGTGCGCCACCGGTGCGTTGGAGCCCGCGCTGTTCTCGCGACCGAAGAGCGCGCCCTTGTAACTGTCGACGATGTTCGAGCCGGGCAGGAGCGGCATCGGCGCCTGCACGATTTCCTGTGCCGTGTGGGTGGAGGCCACGAACGCCAGGTAGAGCGGGAAGGCGACGATCAAGACGCCGAGGATCATGACGACGTGGGCCAGGATGCCGTGGGTGCCGCGTTTCTCAACCATGCTGGGCTCCGCCGAGTCGGTGTTTCTGTTGTTGCTTCATCTTCAGTACTGAACTTTCTTCTCGACGTAGCGGAACTGGATGACCGTGAGCGCCACCACGATCACCATCAGCACCACCGACTGTGCGGCCGAACCGCCCAGGTCCAGGCCCTTGAAGCCGTCGTGGTAGACCTTGTAGACCAGGATGGTGGTGTCCTTGCCCGGGCCGCCCTGGGTGGCCGCATCGACGATCGCGAAGGTGTCGAAGAAGGCGTAGACCACGTTGATCACCAGCAGGAAGAAGGTGGTGGGCGACAGCAGCGGGAACTGCACGGTCCAGAAGCGGCGCCACGGGCGCGCGCCGTCGATGGCGGCTGCCTCGATCAGCGACTTCGGAATGGACTGCAGGCCGGCCAGGAAGAACAGGAAGTTGTAGGAAATCTGCTTCCACACCGAGGCCATCACGATCAGCGTCATGGCGTGGCCCGAGTCGAGCAGGTGGTTCCAGTTGATGCCAATCTTGCCGAGCGCATAGGCTACGACGCCCAGCGACGGCGAGAACATGAAGACCCACAGCACGGCCGCTACAGCGGGCGCCACGGCGTAGGGCAGGATCAGCATGGTCTTGTAGAACATGCCGCCGCTCACGATGCGATCGGCAAAGACGGCCAGCGTCAGCGACAGGCTCAGGCCGATGGTGGCCACCAGCACCGAGAAGACGGCGGTGGTCTTGAACGACTCGCCGTAGGCCGGGTCGTCGAACAGGTCCTTGAAGTTCTGCAGTCCGACGAAGTCGACGGATGTGCCGAATGCGTCCTGCTGCTGGAGCGATTGCAGGATGGCCTGCCCCGCCGGCCAGAAGAAAAACACGAGGATCACCGCCATCTGCGGTGTCAGCAGCAGCCAGGGTAGCCAGCCCGAGCGAAAGAAGACGCGTTTTTCCATGAACCCCTCGTAACCCTCTACGTAAAAAATCCCGCCGCGGCCACTCTTGTAGAAGAGTGGCCGGGGGGCGGGCGATATTAGCCGGACGCCGGGGTCCGAGCTTCAATCGTCAGCTTTTGTTTGCTTTCTGGAAGCGTTCCAGTTGCTCGTTGCCGCGGGTCACGATGGCGTCGAGCGCTTCCTTGGCGGTCTTCTTGCCGTTCCAGACCTGTTCGAGCTCTTCGTCCTCGATGGCGCGGATCTGCACGTAGTTGCCCAGGCGGATGCCGCGGCTCTTGTCGGTGACCTTGCGGATCATCTGCGTCACGGCCACGTCGGTGCCCGGGTTCTGCTTGTAGAAGCCCGATTCTTCGGTGAGCTTGTACGAGGCGGTGGTCACCGGCAGGTAGCCGGTGCGCTTGTGGCTGGCGGACTGCACTTCAGGCGTCGAGATGAAGCTGAAGAACTTGGCCACGCCCTTGTACTCGGCGGCCTTCTTGCCCGACATGACCCACAGGCTGGCGCCGCCGATCACGGTGTTCTGCGGTGCGCCCGGCACGTCCGGGTAGTAGGGCAGGGGGGCGAGGCCGTAGGCGAACTTGGCGTTCTTGGCCACGTTGCCGTAGAAGCCGGAAGACGTGTTGATCATGGCGCACTCGCCCGAGACGAACGACGCTTCAGGCACGTTGCCGCGGCCCTTGTAGATGAACAGGCCCTGCTTGGCCATGCTGGCCAGGTTCTCGATGTGGCGCTGGTGCAGCGGCGAATTCACCTTCAGGCGCGCGTCCAGGCCCTGCAGGCCGTTGGACTTGCTCGCGAACTCCACGTTGTGCCAGGCCGAGAAGCTCTCGACCTGCGTCCAGTTCTGCCAGGCCGTGGTGAACGGGCACTTGTGGCCGCTGGCCTTGAGCTTGGCGGCGGCTGCCACCACTTCGGGCCAGGTCGACGGGGCCTTGTCGGTGGGCAGCCCGGCGGCCTTGAAGGCGTCCTTGTTGAAATAGAAGATGGTGGTCGAGCTGTTGAACGGGAAGCTCAGCATCTGGCCGTTGGGAGCGGTGTAGTAGCCGGCCACAGCGGGGATGTAGGCGGCCGGGTCGAACTTCTCGCCCGCGTCCTTCATGACCTGGCCGACCGGGATGATCGCCCCCTTGCTGGCCATCATGGTGGCGGTGCCCACTTCGAACACCTGCAGGATGTGCGGGGCGTTGCCGGCGCGGAAGGCCGCGATGGACGCCGTCATCGATTCGTCGTACGTGCCCTTGAAGGTCGGCACGACCTTGTATTCCTTCTGGCTCTCGTTGAACTGCTTGGCCAGGTCGTTGACCCACTCGTTGTTGACGGCGGTCATCGAGTGCCACCACTGGATCTCGGTCTGGGCCTGTGCCACGTTGAACAGCGTGGCGGCCAACGCCGATGCCAGCGCGAGCGTCTTGAATCGCATGAAGACTCCTGAAGGGAAAAATGGAAAGCGCGGATGCTAGGGCATGTGCATGACACAGCCGCGTCACATTGGCGCACGGAGCGCCGCCTTCTTCCAATCAGGGAAACCCCTTTGGCCTCATGCCCGGCGCGGGTGGTGGCCCTGCATGCTGCGCTGCACCATGCTAGCATCGCCCTCCCTTTTCCTGGCCTGGCTTGTCGCCATGGCCGGGGCTTCCGCGAGACCGCCATGAGCAGCAAAACCTCCCTCGACAAAAGCAGGATCAAGTTCCTCTTGCTCGAAGGCATCCACCCCTCGGCCGTAGAGGTGCTGCGCGCCGCCGGCTACACCAACATCGAGTCGCTGCCGGGCGCACTGCCCGACGCCGAGCTCAAGGCCAAGATCGCCGACGTTCACTTCCTGGGCATCCGTTCGCGCACCCAGCTGACGGCCGAGGTGTTCGCCGCCGCCCACAAGCTGGTGGCGGCCGGGTGCTTCTGCATCGGCACCAACCAGGTCGACCTCGAGGCGGCGCGCGAGCACGGCGTGGCCGTGTTCAATGCCCCTTACTCCAACACCCGCTCCGTGGCCGAGCTGGTGCTGGCCGAAGCCATCCTGCTGCTGCGCGGCGTGCCCGAGAAGAGCGCGGTGGCGCACCGCGGCGGCTGGCTCAAGTCGGCCGACAACGCGTTTGAAATCCGCGGCAAGACGCTGGGCATCGTCGGCTACGGCTCGATCGGCGCGCAGCTGTCGGTGCTGGCCGAGGCGCTGGGCATGCACGTGGCCTTCTACGACGTGGTCACCAAGCTGCCGCTGGGCAACGCCCGCCAGGTGCGCGAGCTGCATCAGCTGCTGGCCCAGAGCGACATCGTGACCCTGCACGTGCCCGAGACCCAGGCCACCCAGTGGATGATCGGTGCGGCCGAGATCGCCGCGATGAAGCCGGGCGCCATCTTGCTGAACGCGTCGCGCGGCACGGTGGTCGAGATCGAACCGCTGGCCGAGGCCCTGAAGAGCAAGAAGCTGCTGGGCGCCGCCGTCGACGTGTTCCCGGTGGAGCCGCGTACCAACAAGGACGAGTTCCAGTCGCCGCTGCGGGGGCTGGACAACGTGATCCTGACGCCGCACATCGGCGGCTCGACGATGGAGGCGCAGGCCAACATCGGGCTGGAGGTGGCCGAGAAGCTGGTCAAGTACAGCGACAACGGCACCTCGACTTCTTCCGTCAACTTTCCGGAGGTGGCGCTGCCTGCTCACCCCGGCAAGCACCGCCTGCTGCACATCCACCGCAACGTGCCGGGCGTGCTGTCCGAGATCAACAAGATCTTCTCGGACAACAACATCAACATCTCGTCCCAGTTCCTGCAGACCAACGAGAAGATCGGTTACGTCGTGATGGACATCGACGCCGCCTCGTCCGATCTGGCGCTGGAAAAGTTGGCGAAGGTGAGTGGGACGATCCGCAGCCGGGTGCTGTTCTAAGCCCCGGTTTTTCTCCCTTTCCCTCTGGCAGAGGGCAGGGGTGAGGGCCGGCGGCCTCCACGCCGCGGCAGGCATCGGGCCCGCCACAGGGAATAGCGGCAGGGCAAGGCAAAGCCCCCAAGGCCTGCCCTAAAATCGACCCCCCGGCTACATGGGCGCGCAGCGCCTGGCCAAGGGCCCCACCCGATGAATGCTCCGACCGCGTTGAATACGCTGTTGTCACAGGCCGCAGAGCCCGTACGACTGCGCGAGATCCCGTACAACTACACCAGCTTCTCCGACCGAGAGATCGTGATTCGCCTGCTGGGCGAGCGCGGCTGGGAATTGCTCCAGACCCTGCGCGCCGAGCGCCGCACCGGCCGATCGGCGCGCATGCTCTACGAAGTGCTCGGCGACATCTGGGTGGTGCAGCGCAACCCCTACCTCGTCGATGACCTGCTCGACAACCCGCGACGCCGCGGCCAGCTGGTCGATGCCCTGCGGCACCGCCTGGCCGAGGTGCAGAAGCGCCGCACCCCCGACAGCGACCTGCCGCGCGACCAGCTCGTGGGTGAACTCACCGGCCTCGTGGGCGAGGCGGTGGCGGCCTTCGACACCAAGTTCCGCGACGTCGCCGCCCTGCGCCGCAAGGCCACGCGCGCACTGCGCCGGCTCACGGCCAAGGACAACATCAAGTTCGACGGCCTGTCGCGCGTCTCGCACGTCACCGACGCCACTGACTGGCGCGTGGAATACCCGTTCGTCGTGCTGTGCCCCGACACCGAGGCCGAGATGGCGCTGCTGGTGAAGGGCTGCATCGAGCTGGGCCTGACCATCATCCCGCGCGGCGGCGGCACCGGCTACACCGGCGGCGCCATCCCGCTGACATGGAAAAGCGTGGTCATCAACACCGAGAAGCTCGAGGCGATGACCGAGGTCGAGCACGTCTCGCTGCCCGGCCTCGAAGCCCGGGTGCCCACCATCTGGACCGAAGCCGGCGTGGTCACCCAGCGCGTGGCCGATGCGGCCGAGCGCGCTGGCTTCGTGTTCGCGGTCGACCCGACCTCGGCCGAGGCCTCGTGCGTCGGCGGCAATGTGGCCATGAACGCGGGCGGCAAGAAGGCCGTGCTCTGGGGCACCGCGCTCGACAACCTCGCCTCGTGGCGCATGGTGACGCCGCAGGCCGAATGGCTCGAAATCACGCGCATCGGCCACAACCTCGGCAAGATCCATGACGCCGAGAGCGCCGTGTTCGAGCTGCAGTACTACGCGGCCGACGGCAAGACGAAGCTGCGCACCGAGCGCCTCGACATTCCCGGCCGCACCTTCCGCAAGGAAGGCCTCGGCAAGGACGTGACCGACAAGTTCCTCTCGGGCCTGCCGGGCATCCAGAAGGAGGGCTGCGACGGCCTCATTACCAGTTGCCGCTGGGTGGTGCACAAGATGCCCGCGCACACGCGCACCGTGTGCCTGGAGTTCTTCGGCAACGCCAAGGACGCCGTGCCCAGCATCGTCGAGATCAAGGACTTCATGTTCGCCGAGCAGAAGCGATCGGGGGTCCTGCTGGCCGGCCTGGAGCACCTGGACGACCGCTACCTGAAGGCCGTGGGTTACGCCACCAAATCGAAGAAGCACGGCGGCCTGCCGAAGATGGTGCTGTTCGGCGACATCGCCGGCGACGACGCCGATGACGTGGCCCGCGTCACCTCCGAGGTGGTGCGCATCGCCAACTCGCGCAGCGGCGAAGGCTTCATCGCCATCAGCCCCGAGGCGCGCAAGAAGTTCTGGCTCGACCGCAAGCGCACGGCCGCCATCAGCAAGCACACCAACGCCTTCAAGATCAACGAAGACGTGGTGATCCCGCTGCCGCGCATGGCCGAGTACAGCGACGGCATCGAGCGCATCAACATCGAGCTCTCGCTGCAGAACAAGCTTGCGCTCACCGACGCGCTCGAAGCCTTCCTGCTGCGCGGCAACCTGCCGCTGGGCAAGACCGACGATGCGCATGAAATCCCGGCGGCCGAGCTGCTCGAAGACCGCGTGGCGCAGGCCGTGGCGATGGTGCAGAGCGTGCGTGCGCTCTGGGCCGAATGGCTGCGCGACGTCGACACGCTGTTCCCGCAGCTGCAGGACCACACCCTGCGCGCCAGCTGGAAGACCCAGCTGCGCCAGCCGCTGCAGGAAATCTTCAGCGGCGTGGAGTTCGCACCCATCGTTGCCGAATGCGTGGCCATCCACAAGCAGGTGCTCAAGGGCCGCGTGTGGGTCGCGCTGCACATGCATGCGGGCGACGGCAACGTGCACACCAACATTCCCGTCAACAGCGACAACTACGACATGCTGCAGACCGCGCATGCCGCGGTGGTGCGCATCATGGCGCTGGCGCGCAGCCTCGACGGCGTGATCTCGGGCGAGCACGGCATCGGCATCACCAAGCTCGAGTTCCTGAGCGACGAAGAGTTGCGTCCGTTCACCGAATACAAGGCCAAAGTCGACCCCGAAGGCCGCTTCAACAAGGGCAAGCTGCTGCGCGCACCGGCAGGCCAGGTCCAGGAACTGCATGCCGACCTGACCAACGCCTACACGCCGAGCTTCGGCCTCATGGGGCACGAGTCGCTGATCATGCAGCAGAGCGACATCGGCGCCATTGCCGACAGCGTGAAGGACTGCCTGCGCTGCGGCAAGTGCAAGCCGGTGTGCGCCACGCACGTGCCGCGCGCCAACCTGCTCTACAGCCCGCGCAACAAGATCCTCGCGACCTCGCTGCTGGTGGAGGCCTTCCTCTACGAAGAGCAGACGCGGCGCGGCATCAGCATCAAGCACTGGGAAGAGTTCGAGGACGTGGCCGACCACTGCACCGTGTGCCACAAGTGCCTCACGCCGTGCCCGGTGAAGATCGATTTCGGCGACGTGTCGATGAACATGCGCAACCTGCTGCGCAAGATGGGGCAGAAGAGCTTCCGTCCCGGCAACGCGGCCGCGATGTTCTTCCTCAACGCGACCAATCCGCAGACCATCAAGGCGGTGCGCGCGGGCATGGTGGGCGTGGGCTTCAAGGCGCAGCGCCTGGCCAACGACCTGCTGCGCGGCTTGGCGAAGAAGCAGACCTCGGCGCCGCCGGCCACGCTCGGCCCGGCACCCGTCAAGGAACAGGTGATCCACTTCATCAACAAGAAGATGCCGGGCAACCTGCCGAAGAAGACGGCGCGCGCGCTGCTCGACATCGAGGACGCCGACTACGTGCCGATCATCCGCAACCCGAAGGCGACCACCTCGGAAACCGAGGCGGTCTTCTACTTCCCGGGGTGCGGGTCGGAGCGGTTGTTCTCGCAGGTCGGCCTCGCCACGCAGGCCATGCTGTGGCATGCGGGTGTGCAGACCGTGCTGCCGCCGGGCTACCTGTGCTGCGGCTATCCGCAACGCGGCAGCGGGCAGTACGACAAGGCCGAGAAGATGATCACGGACAACCGTGTGCTCTTCCACCGTGTGGCCAACACGCTCAACTACCTCGACATCAAGACGGTGGTGGTGAGCTGCGGCACCTGCTACGACCAGCTGCAGGGCTACCAGTTCGACAAGATCTTCCCGGGCTGCCGCATCATCGACATCCACGAGTACCTGCTGGAGAAGGGCATCACGCTGGCCGATGCCGGCGGTGGCGGCTACCTCTATCACGACCCGTGCCATTCGCCGATGAAGCAGCAGGACCCGATGAAGACCGTGAAGGCGCTGGTCGGCGACAACGTGCTCAAGAACGACCGCTGCTGCGGCGAGTCGGGCACGCTGGGCGTGTCGCGGCCGGACATCTCGACGCAGATCCGCTTCCGCAAGGAAGAGGAGCTGAAGAAGGGCGAAGCCGCGCTGCGCGACAGCGGCAAGGTCGGCGAGAAGGACAACGTGAAGATCCTCACCAGCTGCCCGAGCTGCCTGCAAGGCCTCTCGCGCTACGGCAACGACCTGAACAACGGCCTGCTCGAAGCCGACTACATCGTGGTCGAGATGGCCAACAAACTCCTCGGCAAGGACTGGATGCCCGAATACGTGGCCGCGGCCAACCAGGGCGGCATCGAGCGGGTGCTGGTATGACGGCGCAAGGCTGCCCGCTCTGCGAAGGCCCTGGCGGACGCGTCGTGTTCGAGGGCGTGAAGCTGCGCGTCGTCCACGCGGAAGAGGCGGGTTTCCCGGCCTTCTATCGCGTGGTCTGGCGCGCGCATGCGCCGGAGTTCTCGGACCTCGACGCCGCCGACCGCGCGCTGTGCATGGATGCGGTGGTGGCGGTGGAGCAGTGCCTGCGCGAGCACCTGCATCCCGCCAAGATGAACATCGCCGCGCTCGGCAACATGGTGCCGCACCTGCATTGGCACGTGATCGCGCGTTTCGCCGATGACAGCCATTTCCCGGGCTCGGTATGGGCACCCGTGCAGCGCGAGCGGAATATCGCGCACGAGGCGCATGTCGCTGCGCGCCTGCCGGCCGTCGAGGCCGCGATGATCGAACGCCTGGGTACAAGGAGCTTCTGATGGCAGGCTTGAAACAGGGCGCACCGACGCCGCAGTCGATTACCGTGCACGGCCAGTCGCGCGTGCTCGAAGTGGGCTTCTCGGATGGCGCGACCTTCCGCATTCCCTTCGAGCTGATGCGCATCTACTCGCCGTCGGCCGAGGTACAGGGCCACGGTCCGGGCCAGGAAATCCTGCAGACGGGCAAGCGCGACGTCGAACTCGTCGACCTCGAAGCGGTCGGCAACTACGCCGTGCAGCCGACCTTCAGCGACGGCCACAGCACCGGCATCTACTCGTGGGATCTGCTCTACGAACTGGGCGCGAAGCAGGCCGAGCTGTGGGCTGCCTACGAGCGCCGGCTGGCCGAAGCGGGCGTCGAGCGCGACACGCCGATGCTCGACAAGGGCGGCCACGCCTGCGGCAGCCACTGAGCCGCGAATCCGCGCGGTGCTCTTGAAAAGATAGCCCTGCGCCCAGGAAGGACGGGCGGAAAAAGCAACAAATGTCCGCCGTGCGCGCGGGGTCGTCGGCTTGATGTGAGGGCTTCCGGCCTAACATCGGTTGCATGAGTACCACACACTTCGGCTTTGAAACGGTCGACGAAAGCGAGAAGGCACGCCGCGTGCGCGGCGTCTTCGATTCGGTCGCCTCGCGCTACGACGTCATGAACGACCTGATGTCGGCCGGCCTGCACCGCGCCTGGAAGGCATACACCGTGATGGTCGCGAACGTGGGCGAAGGCTCGCGCGTGCTCGACATCGCGGGCGGCACCGGCGACCTCGCGCTCGCCTTTGCCAAGAAGGTCGGCGCCACCGGCCAGGTGGTCCACACCGACATCAACGAAGCCATGCTGCGCACCGGCCGCGACCGTCTGCTCGACGCCGGCGTGTTGCTGCCCACCATGGTCTGCGACGCCGAGAAGCTGCCCTTTCCCGACGATCACTTCGACGTGGTGACGGTGGCCTTCGGCCTGCGCAACATGACGCACAAGGACGCCGCGCTGAAGGAAATGAACCGCGTGCTCAAGCCGCGCGGCAAGCTGCTCGTGCTCGAGTTCTCGAAGGTCGCGAAGCCGCTCGCCAAGGCCTACGACTGGTACTCCTTCAACGTGCTGCCGCGCCTGGGCAAGCTCGTGGCCGGCGACGACGCGAGCTATCGATACCTCGCCGAATCGATCCGGATGCATCCCTCGCAGGAGGAACTCAAGACCCTCATGAAAGAGGGCGGTTTCGGACATGTGGACTATCACAACATGACAGGGGGAATCGCCGCCCTCCATGTTGGAATCAAGTGTTGATGAAGCGAATCTTTCGCTCAAGAGGAGACGACATGAAGAGTTTGGGTTCTTTGTTTTTGGCAGCTGCATTGGTGCTGGTCAGTGTCCAGGCCGAGGCTGCGCGCATGGGCGGCGGCAAGTCGTTCGGACGCCAGTCGTCCAACGTGACGCAGCGCCAGGCCACGCCTCCGGCAGCGCCGGGCGCGCCCGCGCAGCAGAACGCGACCAATGCGGCAGCGGCGAAGCCCGCAACGCCCGCACCCGCGGCGGCCGCGCCGAAGCGCCCGTGGGGTGCGATGCTCGGCGGCCTTGCCGCCGGCCTGGGTCTCGCATGGCTCGCGCACTCACTCGGCCTTGGCGCGGGCTTCGGCAACATCCTGCTGATCGGCCTGCTCGTTCTGGCAGCGGTAGTGGTGTGGCGCATGATCAAGTCGCGCTCGCAGCCTGCCGGCAACCGCCAGGGCGGCTTCGCCTTCCAGGGCGCGGGCGCCAGCCCGAGCAACGCCAGCGCGCCGGCGCAGTACAGCCCGGCCAACGTGGGCAACGACGCATCGGCACGTCCATGGGAGCGCAATGCCGCCGCCTTCGACGCAACCCCGTCGAACGACGCGCCGCACGGCAGCAGCCTCTCGGCTGCGGGCGCTGCGGCCGGTGGCAGCATGATCGGCTCGGCACTTGGCGGTTCGCAGTCCTGGGGCATCCCTGCGGGCTTCGACGTCGACGGCTTCCTCAGCGCCGCCAAGCGCAACTTCGTGACGCTGCAGGATGCCTGGGACCGCGCCGACGTGTCGATGCTGCGTTCGATGATGACCGACGGCATGATCGACGAGATCCGTACCCAGCTGGCCGACCGCGCCAGCCACACGGGCGGTGCCTCGAACAAGACTGAGGTCGTGATGCTCGACGCCAAGCTGCTCGGCATCGAGGAACTGCCCGATGCCTACATGGCCAGCGTGGAGTTCTCCGGCATGATCCGCGAAGACGCCTCGGCCGGCCCGGGCCCGTTCCGCGAAGTCTGGAACATGACCAAGCCGACCAGCGGCAACAGCGGCTGGCTGGTCGCTGGAGTGCAAGCACTGCAGTAAAAAAGCTGAAACGCGGTCCTCACGGGGCCGCGGCACAGACGAGATAATGGGGACATGGCCACACCATCGTCCCCATTTTCTTTTCTCGGCGACCTCTTCAACCGCATCGGCGAGCGTCTGCAGCCGCCGGACTGGGCGGTCCACGAGATCCAGCATCGCGCGGTCCTGTTCCTGAACCACGTGCTGCAGCAGGAGCCCGAGGCCCAGCAGCGGCTGCTGCGCCAGCAGGGGCGGGTGGTGCGTTTCCAGTGGCGCTTCGTGACGATGGAGCTGGTGGCCACGCCGGCCGGCCTGCTCGACCTGGCGCCTGAGGGCTCGGTGCCCGAACTGACGCTCACCGTCATCGACGAATCCCCCTTCGACATCGCCCGCGCTACGCTGCGCGGCGACAAACCCACCGTGCAGATCATCGGCGACGTGCAGCTGGCGGCCGAGGTCAACTGGCTGGTCGACCACGTGCGCTGGGACGTCGAGGACGACCTGGCCCGCCTGATCGGCGACGTGCCCGCTCACACGCTCGGCAATGGCGTGCGGCGCGTCGTGGGCGCGCTGCGCCAGTTCGTCGGCGATCGCACGGCCAAGGCCGGCGGCTCGGCGAGCGCGGCCGAATGAGGCGCTTCTACCGCGGCCTGTACATCGTCTGGGTCGCACTGCGCTACGGCCTCGACGAGCTCGTGCTCACGAGCTTTCAGAAGCCCTGGCTGCGCGTGGTGGCGCGTGTGGTCTCGTTCGGGCGCAACCTCGATGCGCCGCGCGGCCAGCGCCTGCGCGAGGCGCTCGAACGGCTTGGCCCCATCTTCGTGAAGTTCGGCCAGGTGCTGTCGACCCGGCGCGACCTGCTGCCGCCCGACATCGCCGACGAACTGGCCTTCCTGCAGGACCGCGTGCCGCCGTTCCCGTCGGCGGTGGCCATCGCCACCATTGAGCGTGCGTTCCGCCGTCCGGTGGGCGACGTGTTCGTGCAGTTCGACGAAACGCCCATTGCCAGCGCGTCGATCGCGCAGGTGCATTTCGCAACCATCCGCACCAACCAGGGCGAGGTGCGCGAAGTGGCGGTCAAGGTGCTGCGTCCCAACATGCGCGGCGTGATCGAGAAAGACCTGGCGCTGATGGCCATGATGGCCGGCTGGATCGAGAGCCTCTCGGCCGACGGCAAGCGCCTGAAGCCGCGTGAGGTGGTCGGCGAGTTCGACAAATACCTGCACGACGAGCTCGACCTGGTGCGCGAGGCCGCCAACGCGGCCCAGTTGCGCCGCAACATGGCCGAACTCGACCTGGTGCTGATCCCCGAGATGTTCTGGGACTTCTGCCATCCCGAGGTCATCGTGATGGAGCGCATGAAGGGCGTGCCCATTGCGCAGATGGACCGCCTGCGCGCGGCCGGCGTCGACATTCCCAAGCTGGCGCGCGACGGCGTCACCATCTTCTTCACGCAGGTGTTCCGCGACGGCTTCTTCCATGCCGACATGCACCCCGGCAACATCCAGGTGAGCCTGGCGCCCGAAACCTTCGGGCGCTACATCTCGCTGGACTTCGGAATCATCGGCACGCTGACCGAGTCGGACAAGGAGTACCTCGCGCAGAACTTCGTGGCCTTCTTCCGGCGCGACTACAAGCGCGTGGCCGAGCTGCACCTCGAAAGCGGCTGGGTGCCGGTGGGCACCCGCATCGACGAACTGGAGGCGGCCATCCGCACCGTCTGCGAGCCGTACTTCGATCGTCCGCTGAAGGAAATCTCGCTGGGCATGGTGCTGATGCGCCTGTTCCAGACCTCGCGCCGCTTCCACGTCGAGATCCAGCCGCAGTTGGTGCTGCTGCAGAAGACGCTGCTCAACATCGAGGGGCTGGGCCGCAACATCGACCCCGAACTCGATCTCTGGGCCACGGCCAAGCCCTTCCTCGAGAAATGGATGGTCGACCAGATCGGCCCCAAGAAGCTGTTCCAGCAGCTCAAGGCCGAGGCGCCCAGGTACGCCAAATTGCTGCCCCAGCTTCCTCGATTGCTGCACGATTTCCTGGAGAATCGCCCCGCCGACAACCGCCGCGAGCTGCTCGAACTGCTGGCCGAGCAGAAGCGCACCAACCGGTTGCTGCAGACCATCGTCTACGGTGGCATAGGTTTTGTATTGGGGTTGCTCGCCATGCAGTTGTTGGTGCGCGTGCGCCTGTTCTAGGCGCCGGCTCCTCTCTCGCGCTCAATTTTTTCCGGAGGATAAGTCCCATGAAATCGATGTCGCTGCGTCCCGGCCGGGTCCTCGGTGCGCTTGCCGTAGCCGCCGCCGTGCTGGGTACGACCGCTGTCCGTGCCGAGGAAGAGAAAGTCCTTAACATCTACAACTGGGGCGACTACATCGCCGCCGACACCGTCGCCAACTTCGAGAAGGAAACGGGCATCAAGGTCCGCTACGACCTGTTCGACAGCAACGAGGCGCTGCACGCCAAGTTGGTCGCCGGCATGAGCGGCTACGACATCGTCGTGCCCGGTTCGCACTTCGCCAAGATGCAGATCCAGGCCGGCCTGCTGCAGAAGCTGGACAAGTCGAAGATCCCCAATCTCGCCAACCTCGACCCCGCGATCCAGGCTCAACTGGCCAAGATGGATCCGGGCAACGACTACATCGTCGACTGGCTCTGGGGCTACACCACGGTGGGCATCAACGCCGACAAGGTCAAGGCGGCGCTGGGCAGCACGCCCATGCCCGACAACGCCTGGGACCTGGTGTTCAAGCCCGAGTACGCCTCGAAGCTCAAGGGCTGCGGCGTCTCGTTCCTCGACACGGCTTCCGAGATCCTGCCGATCGCGCTGAAGTACATCGGCAAGGACCCGCGCAGCAAGGACCCGGCCGACTACAAGGCCGCCGGCGACATGCTCAAGGCCGTGCGGCCCAGCGTGACGCGCTTCTCCGGCTCGGGGTCCGACTACATCGACCAGATGGCCAAGGGCCAGCTCTGCGCCGTGATCGGCTGGTCGGGCGACATCATGATCGCCAAGGACAAGTCGGCCAAGGCGAAGAATCCGCAGAACCTCGAGGCGCTGGTGCCCAAGAGCGGCGCGCTCCTGTTCTTCGACACCATGGCCATTCCCAAGGACGCCAAGCATCCGGAAAACGCCTACAAGTGGATCAACTACATCCTGCGGCCCGAGGTGCATGCATCGCTCACCAACAAGGTGTTCTATGCGAACCCCAACAAGGCGGCGATGAAGTTCGTCAACCCGGCGCTGGCCAAGGACAAGGCGGTGTTTCCACCGGCGTCCGCGCTGGAGGGGATGATCCCGCCGGACACGCCCGACCAGGCTACGCTGCGGCTGGTCACGCGCACCTTCACCAATTTCAAGGCCAACCGCTGAGCGCGCTGATTAAGAGTCGTCATGAGTGTTCCCAACGAGGCAGGCGCTTTCCTGCGCATCGAGGCCGTCACCAAGGACTTCGGTGACTTTCGCGCGGTCAACGAGGTCAGCCTGGACGTCGCGCGCGGCGAGATCTTCGCCTTGCTCGGTTCGTCGGGCTGCGGCAAGAGCACCTTGCTGCGCATGCTGGCCGGCTTCGAGCTGCCTTCGGCGGGGCGTGTGCTGCTCGACGGCAACGACCTCGCGGGCCTGCCGCCGTACAAGCGGCCGGTGAACATGATGTTCCAGTCGTACGCGCTGTTTCCGCACCTCACGGTCTGGGACAACATCGCCTTCGGCCTGCGCCGCGACAAGCTGCCCAAGGCCGAGATTGCCGCCCGCGTCGACGAGATGCTGCGCCTGGTGCAGCTCACGAGCTTCGCCAAGCGCAAGCCGCACCAGCTCTCGGGCGGGCAGCAGCAGCGCGTGGCGCTGGCGCGCAGCCTGGCCAAGCGGCCGAAGCTGCTGCTGCTCGACGAGCCGCTGGGCGCGCTCGACAAGAAGCTGCGCGAGGCCACGCAGATCGAGCTGGTCAACATCATCCGGCAGGTCGGTGTGACCTGCGTGATGGTCACGCACGACCAGGAGGAGGCCATGACCATGGCCTCGCGCATTGCGGTCATGAGCGAAGGGCGCTTCCTGCAGGTCGGTGCGCCGGCCGACGTCTACGAAACCCCGGCCACGCGCTTCGTGGCCGACTTCATCGGCAACGTGAACCTCATGGAGGGCAGCGTGGTGGCCGACGAAGCCGATCATGTCGACATCCAGTGCGCCGACGTGCTGCATCGCGTCGGCCACGGGATCACCGGCTACCAAGGCCAGACCGTCACGGTGGCAGTGCGGCCCGAAAAGATCCACCTGAGCCCGGGCGAGCCCGAGGGCGCGCACAACAAGGTCCGGGGCACCGTCGAGGCCTCGTCCTATTTCGGTCTCTACACCGTCTACCACCTGCGGCTGGCGAGCGGCGGCGTGCTCAAGGTCAACGTCGAGAACGAGACCCGGCACCGCGACGGCCTGCCCGCGCAGGGCGATGCCGTCTGGGCCCGTTGGCTGCCGACCTCGCAGGTCGTGCTGACCCAGTGAGCAAGGAGGCGAGCATGGCTTCCATCACCGACAGCAAGGACCGGCCTCGCCGCCTGCAGGGCCGGCAGCTCGTGTTCGGCGTGCCCTACCTGTGGCTGCTGGTGTTCTTCCTGCTGCCTTTTCTTATCGTCTTGCGCATCAGCTTCTCCGAGATGGACGGCGCGAAGATCAGCGACCTGATCGGATGGGCCGACCAGCAGCTGTCGATTACGCTGAAGCTGCAGAACTACATCACGCTGTTCCAGGACGACCTGTACTTCGCGACCTACGGCCACTCGCTGGTCTACGCGGCGATCACCACCCTGATCTGCCTGTGCATCGGCTATCCCTTCGCCTACTTCATGGCGCGCGCGGCGGCCGCTCTGCAGCCGCTGCTGCTGATGGGCGTGATGCTGCCGTTCTGGACCAGCTTCCTGCTGCGCGTCTATGCTTGGAAGGGCCTGCTCGACGCCCAGACCGGCTGGGTCGGGCGGGCGCTGGCGTTCCTGCACGTCGACCAGGTGCTGCTGCCGCTGGGCCTTATTTCTTCGCCCGGGCAGTTCATGTACAGCCCGTTCTCGCTGGTGCTGGGCATGGTCTACACCTACCTGCCGTTCATGGTGCTGCCGCTGTACGCCACGCTCTCCAAGATGGACCTGCGGCTGCTGGAGGCGGCGCAGGACCTCGGCGCGACCGCCTGGCAGGCCTTCTGGCGCATCACCGTGCCGCTTTCGCGCAGTGGCATCGTGGCGGGCGCCATGCTGGTCTTCATTCCCTGCGTGGGCGAGTACGTCATTCCGGAACTGCTGGGCGGCCCGCAGACGCTGATGATCGGGCGCGTGCTGTGGGACGAGTTCTTCTCCAACAACGACTGGCCGATGGCCTCCAGCGTGGCCGTGGTGATGGTGCTGCTCATCATCGTGCCGCTGGCGCTGCTCAACAGCAGCCAGGCCAAGGCCAGATCGAAGGGGCTGGGCACATGATCGCCACGCCTGCCGGCCGCTGGACCAGCCGCATCTGGCTGTTGCTGGGCTTCGCGTTCCTCTACCTCCCGATCGTCGCGCTGATCGTCTTCAGCTTCACCGATTCGCCGGTGCCCAACGTCTGGGCCGGCTTCAGCCTGCGCTGGTACCACAAGCTGGTGGGCGACGACGAGATTCGCGAGGGCCTGTTCGTCTCGCTGCGCATTGCCGCGGGCACCGCCACCGGCGCCGTCCTGCTGGGCACGCTGGCCGCCTTCGCGCTGGAGCGTTTCCCCCGTTTCCGAGGGCGCACGGCCTTTGCTGGCATGGTCAGCGCGCCGCTGGTGATGCCCGAGGTCATCGTGGGGTTGTCGCTGCTGCTGATGCTGGTGTCGGCGCAGCGCGTGTTCGGTTTCCCGGAGCGAGGGCTCACAACCATCTGGCTCGGGCACATGCTGGTCGGCATGGCCTATGCCACGGTGGTGATCGGCGCCCGCCTGCGCGACCTCAACCCGCAGTACGAGGAGGCGGCCCAAGACCTGGGCGCGCGCCCGCTGCAGGTTTTCTTCCTCGTGACGCTGCCGATGATCGCGGAGTCGCTGCTGGCGGCCTGGCTGCTGAGCTTCACGCTCTCGCTCGACGACGTGGTGATGTCGGCCTTCCTGTCCGGGCCCGGCTCGACCACCCTGCCGCTCGTGATTTTCTCGCGCGCCCGGCTGGGGCTCGACCCGACGGTCAATGCCCTGGCCACGGTGGTGATCGTGCTGGCCGCGATCTTCGTGGTGGCCTCCAGCTACCTGATCGCCGCGCGGGAGCGGCGCCGGTACAGAGAGGGGCAGGCAGCTCTGGGCGGGGGCTAGGGCCTCGCGCCTATAATCGAGGGTTTTGCGAGCGGCGGCTGCGCCGCTTTTTTCACCCCCAATCTCCATGCCCATCTACGCCTACAAGTGCAGCGCCTGCGGCTTTGCCAAAGACGCTTTGCAGAAGATGTCCGACGCGCCCCTCACGGTGTGTCCGGCGTGCGGCGCGAGCGCGTTCGAAAAGCAGGTCACTGCCGCCGGCTTCCAGCTCAAGGGCTCGGGCTGGTACGTGACCGATTTCCGTGAGGGCGGCGGCAAGAAGTCCGAGCCCTCCACGGCGCCCGCGTCCAGCAGCGGCGGCAACTCCGCCGAGTCTTCTTCGCCCGCCGCCGCCCCGAGCCCCGCTCCGGCGCCCGCCGCACCGGCCCCCGCGCCGGCTGCGGCCAGCAGCGACTGATCGATTCCGACCGCCATGCTCGCCCTGCGCAAATGGTTGCTGTCCGGCCTGCTGGTCATCGTGCCGCTGGTCATCACGCTCGGCGTGCTGAACTGGATCATCGGCACGCTCGACCAGACGCTGTGGCTGCTGCCCGCGCAGTGGCAGACCTGGCTCAGCGACCACAAGGTGCGCGGCCTGGGCGTCCTGCTCACGCTGGCCATCCTGCTGGTGGTGGGTGCCACGGCCAGCAACTTCGTCGGCAAGCGCCTGCTCGGCTGGGGCGACGCCGTGGTGCGCCGCATCCCGGTGGTGCGCTCCATTTACTCCAGCGTCAAGCAGGTGTCGGACACGCTGTTCTCCGAGAACGGCAATGCCTTCCGCACGGCGGTGCTGGTGGAGTGGCCGCGCGAAGGCGTGTGGACCATCGCCTTCGTGACCGGCGCGCCCGGCAACGAAGTCGCTGAACACCTCGGCGAGGGGGAATTCCTCAGCGTCTACGTGCCGACCACGCCCAACCCGACGGGCGGCTACTTCGTGATGCTCAAGCGCAGCGACTGCATCGAACTGAAGATGAGCGTGGACGAAGCGCTCAAGTACATCGTCTCGATGGGGGTGGTCGTTCCAGGCGGCCCCGCCACGGTGGCGGTGAAGTCTTCCAACTCATAAAAACGAACGCGCCCATAAGGCGCCGGAACAGATTCCTATGGCCATGCGTACTCACTATTGCGGTCTCGTGACCGAAGCCCTGCTGGGCCAGACCGTCACCCTGTGCGGTTGGGTCAACCGCCGCCGCGACCACGGTGGCGTGATCTTCATCGACGTGCGCGACCGCGAAGGCTACGTGCAGGTGGTG
Source organism: Variovorax sp. Root411 (assembly GCF_001425205.1). Taxonomy (GTDB): domain Bacteria; phylum Pseudomonadota; class Gammaproteobacteria; order Burkholderiales; family Burkholderiaceae_C; genus Variovorax. Next base: position 280,986 of record NZ_LMDW01000002.1, on the reverse strand, counting down.
TGCGACCCCGACCGCGCCTCGACCTTCGCCGTCGCCGAGAACCTGCGCAACGAGTTCTGCGTGCAGATCACCGGCCTGGTGCGCGCGCGCCCCGAAGGCACGACCAACGACCAGCTCAAGAGCGGCAAGATCGAAGTGCTGTGCCATGAACTGAAGGTGCTGAACCCCTCGGTCACGCCCCCGTTCCTACTGGACGACGACAACCTGTCGGAAACCACCCGCCTCACGCACCGCGTGCTCGACCTGCGCCGCCCGGCCATGCAGCGCAACATGATGCTGCGCTACAAGGTGACGATGGAAACGCGCAAGTTCCTCGACGCCAACGGCTTCATCGACATCGAGACGCCGATGCTGGGCAAGTCCACGCCCGAAGGCGCGCGCGACTACCTCGTGCCCAGCCGCGTGCACGACGGCAGCTTCTTCGCGCTGCCGCAGTCGCCGCAGCTCTTCAAGCAGCTGCTGATGGTGGCCGGCTATGACCGCTACTACCAGATCGTGAAGTGCTTCCGCGACGAAGACCTGCGCGCCGACCGTCAGCCCGAATTCACGCAGATCGACATCGAGACCTCGTTCCTCGCCGAAGAGGAAATCCGCGAGATGTTCGAAGGCATGGTCCGCACCATGTTCCGCAACGCCGCAGGCATCGACCTGCCGGTGTTCCCGACCATGTCGTACGGCGACGCGATGTTCAAGTACGGCTCGGACAAGCCCGACCTGCGCGTGAAGCTCGAGTTCACCGAACTCACCGAGCTGATGAAGCGTGTGGAATTCAAGGTGTTCTCGAACGCCGCCACCATGAAGGGCGGCCGTGTGGTCGCGCTGCGCGTGCCGGGCGGCGGCGCCGAAGGCGGCCTGTCGCGCGGTGAAATCGATGCGTACCAGGAATTCGTGAAGATCTACGGCGCCAAGGGCCTGGCCTACATCAAGGTCAACGACGCAGCCGCCGGCCGCGAAGGCCTGCAGAGCCCGATCGTGAAGAACCTCGACGACAGTTCGTTGGCCGAGATCATCGCCCGAACGGGCGCGCGCAACGGCGACATCCTGTTCTTTGGTGCCGACAAGGAAAAGGTCGTCAACGACGCCATCGGCGCGCTGCGCGTGAAGATCGGCCACAGCGCCTTCGGCAAGAAGGCCGGCTTGTTCGACGACCGCTGGGCGCCGCTCTGGGTGGTCGACTTCCCGATGTTCGAGTTCGACGAGGAAGGCCAGCGCTGGAGCGCCGTGCACCATCCGTTTACCGCACCGAAGGACGGCCATGAAGACCTCATGGACACCGCACCCGAGAAGTGCATTGCCAAGGCCTACGACATGGTGCTCAACGGCATCGAGATGGGCGGCGGCTCGGTGCGTATCCACCGCGAGGAAGTGCAGAGCAAGGTGTTCCGCGCGCTGAAGATCAGCGCGGAAGATGCGCAGCTCAAGTTCGGCTTCCTGCTCGATGCGCTGCAGTACGGCGCGCCGCCGCACGGCGGCATCGCCATCGGCCTGGACCGCCTCGTCATGCTCATGACCGGCGCCGAGTCGATCCGCGACGTGATCGCCTTCCCCAAGACCCAGCGCGCACAAGACCTGCTGACGCAGGCACCGAGCCCGGTCGACGAGAAGCAGCTGCGCGAGCTGCACATCAAGCTGCGCAATACGCCCCAGGCGGCCTGAGTACACGGCTTGGCACCGGCGGAGGTGATTGGCTAAAATGGCTAATCACTCCCCGGAGCCAGCCATGCAAGTCACCGCCACCGAAGCCAAGAACCGATTCGGCTACTACCTCGGTCAAGCCGAGCGCGAGCCGGTGCGGGTTTTAAAGAATGATCGCGTAGCAGCCGTGATCGTTTCGGCAGCACGTTTCGCTGAACTTGAAGCGCTTGAGCCGAAGAAGTCAATGGCTCAACGCAAGCGCGAGTTCAACGCGGAATACAAAGACTGGATCGCCGCGCAGAACGAGTTGGTCGAGAAGCACGGGCTTTGGTGTGAGGGCATGGTGGCGTGGCAGGATGTACCTTGAATGGCGCAGTTCGACGTCTACGAGAATCCGCGGCTCGAGGCACGCCGGACGGTCCCATACGTTCTCGACGTGCAGAGTGGGTTGCTCGATCATTTGTCTACGCGCTTGGTTATTCCCGTGTTTCGCGTCGGCGCGCGCCAGGCGCCAGTGAACTTGTGTCCGACGCTTGAAATCGCCGGCGAGACTTTGTCCCTCATGCCGCATTTGGCGGCCCCTGTGTTGGCCAGACTTCTCAAGAAACCGGTCGCCTCGCTCGCTTCTCGATCCGGTGAAGTAACGGCCGCAATGGATGCGGTGCTCAGTGGCTTCTGACGCACGCCCTTTCAAGATTCCCGAGTCGGTCCTGGTCGTGATCCACACGCCCACGCTCGACGTCTTGCTCATCCGCCGCGCCGACGCCGAGCCCGCGTTCTGGCAATCGGTGACCGGCAGCAAGGACGAAGCCGACGAGCCGCTCGCGCTCACGGCCGCGCGCGAAGTGGCCGAGGAAACCGGCATCCAGTGCGGTGACGGCACGCCGCTCGCGGCGCAGCTGGTCGACTGGGGCCTCACCAACATCTACGACATCTACCCCCGCTGGCGCGCCCGTTATGCCCCGGGCGTGACGCACAACACCGAGCACCTGTTCGGCCTCTGCGTACCCGATCGCCTGACGCCCACGCTCGATCCGCGCGAACACACCGACTGGCGCTGGCTGCCGTACCGCGAAGCGGCCGACGCCTGCTTTTCCCCATCGAACGCCGAAGCCATCCTGTTGCTGCCAGAATTTGCGCGATGAACCAGCCGGCAGCAACAGCAGTGCAGAACCTCCGGGTCGCGACCTACAACATCCACAAGGGTGTGCAGGGCATCGGGCCCGCGCGGCGGCTCGAAATCCACAACCTGGGCCATGCCATCGAGCAGCTCGACGCCGACATCGTCTGCCTGCAGGAAGTGCGCAAGATGAACCGGCAGGCCGCCACACGCTTTGCGCACTGGCCCGAGCTGCCGCAGGCCGACTTCCTCGCGCCCGAGGGCTACACCGCCGTCTACGAGACCAATGCCATCACGCGCCACGGCGAGCATGGCAACGCGCTGCTCACGCGCTGGCCGGTGCTGCGTACCAGCCACCAGGACATCTCCGACCACCGCTTCGAGCAGCGCGGGCTGCTGCACGTGGTGATCGACGTCGAGGGCCGCCGGGTGCACGCCATCGTGGTGCACCTGGGGCTCATCAGGGGCAGCCGGGTGCGGCAGGTCGCGCGCCTGCGCGAGTTCATCGACCGCGAGGTGCCGCCCGACGAGGCCGTGGTGGTCGCGGGAGACTTCAACGACTGGGGTGCTCGCATGCGCTACGCCATGAACGCCATGGGCCTGCGCGACACCAGCGACCTGCGCGGTGCGCGCACGCTCACTTACCCCTCGCGCCTGCCGGTGGCGCAGCTCGACTTTGTCTACGGGCGCAGGTTGACTCCACAGGCCTGCACGGTGCCGCGCGGGCCGATCTGGGCCCGCATGTCCGACCACCTGCCGCTGGTGGTCGATTTCGCGCTGGGCTGAGCTCGCCCCCAGGCTTCGCGCGCTGCGTGTCGCTTCTCCTACCCCTGCCGGGGGCAACACCTGCGGCCCGGCGAAGCCGGTTCCGCGGTGTTCCCCCCTCTGGAGTGCTGAAAAAGGGTTCACTGATACCATGCGCGGATGCTGAGGAAAACCGACGTCGACCCGCGCCCCGATCGAAACGACGATGACGAGGGCACGCCCGTCTCCGTGAAGATCCGCGAGCGCATTACCGCAGCGCGCAAGCGCTTCAACGCCAACGACAACATCGCCGAGTTCATCGAGCCCGGCGAGCTGGAGACCTTGCTCGACGAGGTCGAGGTCAAGATGAAGGGCGTGCTCGAAAGCCTGGTCATCGACGTGGAGAACGACCACAACACCGACAACACGGCGCGCCGCGTCGCCAAGATGTACCTGAACGAGGTGTTCAAGGGCCGCTACGTGGCGCCGCCATCGCTCACCGAGTTTCCCAACGCCGAGCACCTGAATGAGCTGATGATCGTCGGTCCGATCACCGTGCGCAGCGCCTGCTCGCACCACTTCTGTCCGATCATCGGCAAGCTGTGGATCGGCGTGATGCCCAATGAGCACACCAACGTGATCGGCCTGTCGAAGTACGCCCGCCTGGCCGAGTGGGTCATGGGCCGTCCGCAGATCCAGGAAGAAGCGGTGGTGCAGCTGGCCGACCTGATCCAGGAAAAGACGCAGCCCGACGGCCTTGCCCTCGTCATGGAAGCCGAGCATTTCTGCATGGCCTGGCGCGGCGTGAAGGAAATGGACAGCAAGATGATCAACTCCGTGATGCGCGGCGTGTTCCTGAAAGACCCGAGCCTGCGCCGCGAATTCCTTTCCCTCCTTCCCCGAAAGGGCTGAGCCATGCTGGTCCGACTTCTCTACGCCAGCCGCGCCGTCGACACCAGCCCCGAGGCCATCGAGGCGATCCTTGCGCAATCGCGCTCGCACAACACGACCTGCGGCATCACCGGCATCCTCTGCTACGGCGCGGGCACCTTCCTGCAGGCCATCGAAGGTGGCCGCATGGCCATCAGCGAGCTGTACGGCCACATCCAGCGCGACGCGCGCCACAAGGACGTGGTGCTGCTGCATTACGAAGAAATTTCTGAGCGCCGTTTCGGCGGCTGGACGATGGGGCAGGTCAACCTGTCGAAGCTCAATGCCTCGACGCTGCTGAAGTACTCCGAGAAGCCCGAGCTCAACCCCTACGCGGTGTCGGGTAAGGTTTCGCTGGCGCTGCTCGAAGAACTGATGGCCACCGCTGCCATCGTCGGGCGCCACTAACCCCGGAGTGCCACTCTCCGCATTCGCCCTGATCCTGCTCGCCGGGGTCATTCATGCCAGCTGGAACATCGCTGCCAAGAAGGCGAACGGCGATGCGCGCTTCGCGTTCCAGAGCGGCGTGTTCATGGCCCTCGTGTGGGCACCTGTCGGCATCGTGCTCGGTTGGCGTGTGGTTCCGGCCTGGGGCTTGCGCGAATGGGGCTTCGTCGCGCTGAGCGGCGTGCTGCACGTCTTCTACTACGTGATCCTGCTGCGGGGCTACCGCAAGTCCGACCTTACGGTGGTCTATCCGCTGGCGCGCGGTTCGGGCCCGCTGCTGTCGTCGCTGGTCGCGATCCTGTTTCTCGGTGAGACGATCAGCCTGGTCGGCGTGGCAGGCATCTTCGGCGTGGTGCTGGGCGTGTTCCTCGTGGCGGGTGGCCCGCGCTTGTGGCACAAGGAGCATGACGCGGCGCAGCGCGAGCGTGTGCACAAAGGCATTCGCTACGGCGTCCTGACCGGCGCCTTCATCGCGGCCTATACGGTGGCCGACAGCTATGCGGTCAAGTTCCTCGCGATGTCGCCGATCCTGCTCGACTACATGAGCAATTTCGTGCGGCTCGTGCTGCTGCTGCCCGCCGCGCTGCAGGACCGCGCGACCACCGCGCTCATGTGGCGCGCGCAATGGAAGTACGCGCTGCTGGTGGCGGCAATCAGCCCGGTGTCTTATGTGCTTGTGCTGTACGCGGTGCAGCAGGCGCCGATCTCGCACGTCGCGCCAGCGCGCGAGGTGTCGATGCTGTTCGCCGCGCTGATCGGCGGCCACCTGCTGCGCGAAGGCGACCGGCTCTTGCGACTGCTGGGCGCGCTGTTCATCGCCGCTGGCGTCGTGGCGCTCGCGATGGGCTGAGGCCATGGTGCTGTTCGGCTGCGATTTTTCCAGCGCACCGACGGCACGCAAGCCGATCGTGGTGGCTGCCGGTGAACTCGCCGATGGCAATCGTGTCGTGCTGACTGGCCTGCAGCGTTTCCCGACGCTCGAGGCATGGGGCGAATGGCTGTGCGCCACGCCGGCCTGGACTGGCGGCTTCGATTTTCCATTCAGCCTGCCGCGCGAACTCGTCGAGCATCTGGGATGGCCGGTGCAATGGAAGCAGTTGATGGCCCACTACGCCAGCCTGAGCCGCGCCGAAATCCGCGAGACCTTCGCCGCGTTCTGTGCGGCGCGTCCCGTCGGTGGCAAGTTCGCGCACCGTGCGACCGATGGGCCCGCAGGTTCCAGCCCGTCGATGAAATGGGTCAATCCGCCGGTGGCCTACATGCTTCACGCAGGCGTGCCGCGCCTGCTGGCGGCCGGTGCACGCATTCCCGGCCTGCACGCCGGCCCTGGCGCGGATCGCATTGCGCTGGAGGCCTATCCCGGCCTGCTGGCACGCGAGCTGATCGGGCGCCGCAGCTACAAGAGCGACGAGCTGCCGAAGCAGACGCCCGAACGGCTCGCCGCACGCACCGACGTGCTCGCCGCGCTCGAAGCCGGCACCACGCGCCTCTGCCTGCGGCTTGGCGTCACCGCGCCGCAGCGCGCCGAACTGCTGGCCGATGCCCGCGGCGACGACATCGACGCGGTGCTGTGCCTTCTGCAGGCGGCCTGGGCCCTGCAGCGCGCGCAAAGCCCCTGGCCCGGCCACGGCCTGCCGCGGGACTTCGATCCGCTTGAAGGATGGATCGTCACCGCCTGAGCCTCGTTGTCCTACACCGCTTCGGGCTTCCGTCGGCGTTCGCGGTGGTCGGCCGAAGCCTAGATTGAAATCGGCGGGTCGTTCCGGCCCGCACATTTCATCACCGACCAGGAAGGAAACGACATGAACAAGGACCAGTTGGCGGGCCGCGCAGAAGAAGCCAAGGGCAAGCTGAAGGAGGTGGCCGGCAAGGCTGTCGGCAGCCAAAAGCTCGAAAGCAAGGGCATTGCCGAACAGGCCGCAGGCAAGGTGCAGAAGACCTACGGCGACGTCAAGGAGCGGGCCAAGGACGCCATCAAATCGGGTGCCAACAAGCTGTGACGCCTATTTCCCGTGCGCGATCGAGCCACGGACAGGAGGATTTCCACATGAACGAACACACTACCCCCATCACCATGCCGCATTCGCGCGCGTGGCTGGCCGTGCTCGCGGCCGGCTTTGCGTTGACGCTGGCCGGCTGCGACAAATCAGACAACCGCACGGCCGGCGAGAAGCTCGACAGTGCAGTGGCCAAGACCGAGAAGGCGGCCGATACCGCGGCGGCCAAGACCGGCGAGGCCGTCAGGGATGCCAAGGCCAAGGCCGAGTCGTCCGGCACCACGGCCGAGGTGAAGGAAGGCATGGCCAATGCCAAGGAGGCTGCCAAAAACGCCGGTGCCGCGATGAGTGCGACGATGGACGATGCCGCCATCACGGCCTCCGTGTCCGCAGGCCTGGCCAAGGACCCGGACCTCAGCGCGATCAAGATCGACGTCGACACGAAGGGCGGCGCGGTGAGCCTGAAGGGCCCCGCCCCCACCGCTGCTGCCAAGGCACGCGCCGAGGAGATCGCCAAGGGTGTGCAAGGCGTGACATCGGTGAACAACCAGCTCGAAGTGAAGGGCTGATCGCCACCGTGCGCCAGGCGCAAAAAAATGTAGCCCGGTCACTGCCGGGCTTTTTCTTTGGCGAGAGCCGTCCAGGCCCCCGGCGCAATGGCTCACTGCCTCAATGGCCGAGCCAGTCCTTCAGTTCGTCGGCATGCTCTTCTTCATCGGAGAGGATGTCTTCGAGCATGCGGCGCGTGGTCGGGTCCTTGTCGCCGATCAGCGCAATCATCTGGCGGTACGACTCCACCGCGATGCGCTCCGCGATCAGATTGGCCCGCACCATCGATTGCAGGTCGGTCGATTCGTCGTAGTCCGCATGGCTGCGTTCCAGCAGGTGGGAGGGCGCGAAGTCGGGCTCGCCGCCCAGTTGCACGATGCGCTCGGCAATGCGGTCGGCGTGCGCCGATTCTTCGTTGGCATGCACCAGGAACTCGTCGGCAATCGCGGGCGAATCGACGCCGTTGGCGGTGAAGTAGTGGCGTTTGTAGCGCAGCACACAGACCAACTCGGTGGCGAGTGCGTCGTTCAGCAGCTTGACGACGTCGTCGCGCCACGGGCCATAGCTGGGCGTGACCGCGCCTTCATCCAGGCTGTTTCGGGCGGCGTCCAGGCCGCTCTGATTCAGCTGCAGGTGCTTGTGTTCGGCCGCCTTGGAGGATGGGGAAACATCGACTTTCATGGAGGGTCCTTTCGTGGGGGGCTTGTGGTCTTGCGCATCAACGTGTTGACGAGGTCGGCCACGTCGGATGTCTTCAGTACCGCTGCAAGCACGGCCGTGGTCGACAGCAGGCGCCACGGCTTCACGAGCACCAGCACCGCGCCTGTGGCCGCGGCCGCGGCCATCAGCTTGGCCGGCTCCTTGCGAGCGTAGTGTTCGAGCAGCGGGCGGGCCAGTTGGCCGACCGCGTGCGCCGGATGCCGGCGCCACCAGCGCTCCACCACGCCGCGGCCCATCGAGAGCCACACGTTGTTTCGTCCGCGCCGCGGGTTTTGCGAGAGGCGATTGCGTCGCGGCGCAGCGGCCGATGTGTCGTCGAACGCGTATTCCAATTCGTCCCCGGGCTCGCGGTCACGTTCCGCCCGGAGTTGTGTGTCGTCGTTCGCGGCGTCCGCATCGCCGTTCAGCTGCCGCACCAGCGCGCGGCGCGAGAGGACCAGGCGCTGCTGCGGGGTGAGGGGGGAACGTTCATTGCTGGTCATGGGCAGCTCCGGCGTCGCGTAAGGCCTGCAGGTCGGCGCCGAGCTGCGAGCGCAGATCGTCAAAACCGTAGCTCGGAACGGACTTCGTCGCGTACCACGTGCAGATGGCCGCTATCACCAGCGCCACGCCCGGCACGGCCACGAGCACCCAGTGAAAGCTGCCGTGCATCACGCCCAGCAGCACGGCTACGCCCGTCAGCCCAAGGGTCAGTGCACCGCAGGCCGCAGCCAGCACGCCCGCAACAATGCGGGCGACGAGCCCGCGCCCCGCTTGCGCGGATTCCTGGCGCACGAGGGCGGCGTAGTTGGCAAGGTGTTCAGCGACCAGTTCCGGATGCCCGAGCACCGTGGAGAAAATCGGATGAAGCATGGTGCCGGGATGGGTGGAGCGAAAAAAGTCGGCGGATCAGTAATCGTCCCGGCTGCGGCGGCTGGCCAACACGATGAGCGCCGTGATTGCAGCGCCGGCGGCCGCGGCCAGAAGCACCGAGCGCACCGGCTGGTCGGAGATGTAGCGCCCCGTGACGTCGGCAGCCTGTTCGAATCGGCGCTGCGCACGTGCGCTGGTGGTGGACGCGGCGTCCAGCCCGCGCTGAACGGCCTGCTGCACGCGAGCTGCCAATTGCTCGACGGCGGGTTCGGCGTCGCGTTGCAGATCGCGGACCTTTTCGCCCGCCGCATTCACCGCGTTCTGTGCATAGGCGCGGGTCGTTTCGACCGCTTCGCGTGCGGTCTGGCGCGCGTCGTCGGCGAGTTGCGAGGGAGTCTTGGTCGTCGTGTTCATGTGAAAGTCCTTTCCGGAAAAATGAAATGCGCAAGCCTGTTGATCGTAACGACGCTACTTGCGTCGTAGCAAGCCGGCAAGGAAGCTCGCAATCGCGAGGATCGCGAAGATCACGAAAAGGATCTTGGCAATGCCCACCGCACTGGCGGCGATGCCACCGAACCCGAACAGGGCCGCGATCAACGCGATGACCAGGAACACTACGGCGTAATGCAACATGCGGAACTCCTTCGAGGCTGTCCTCGTTGTGTTGTAAGCGGCGCATGCCGGACCCCGAGGAGGTACCGGATGGCACAGGAGCAACCTTAAGTGGGGCACGGCCGCAGACCTGTCAGCGGCCGGGGGCGGGGTGCGTAGGAGATGGCCGAGTCGCCCCGCGCCGATGTGTGAAGGAGTACCGCCATCCCGGCCCCTCAGGCCGGCTTGACGACGGGCAGCATGGCGCTCAGGCGCGTGCCCCTGCCCGGCGTCGACGACACCGTGAGCTTGCCGCGCGCCGCCTCCACCCGGTGCCGCATGCCTGCGAGGCCGTGCGTCGATGGCCGCATGCGATGCGTGTCGAAGCCCTTGCCGTTGTCCGCCACTTCCACGATCACGTGGTTTTCGTAGTTCTTCAGCACGATGGTGGCCTCGCTGGCCTCGGCGTATTTGCCGATGTTGGTGAGGCTCTCCTGCACCATGCGGTAGATGGTGAGTTGGCGCGACTCATCCATGGTCACCGGCTCTAGCGCCATCTCGATCTGCAGGCCCGAGCGCTCCCCGAATTCGCGCCCCAGGATCTCCAGCGACGCGACCAGCCCGAGATTGGAGAGCGACGACGGCCGCAGGTCTTCGATGATGCGGCGCTTGAGCGCGATGCCGCTGTTGAGCAGCTCGGTCAGATGCTGCAGCCGCTGGGTGGCGTCGGGCGCGTCCGTCAGCCGCGACTTCAGCCGCGCCACGTCCAGCTTGGCGGCGGTGAGCAGCGAGCCCAGTTCGTCGTGCAGCTCGCGCGCGAGGTAGCCGCGCTCGGTTTCGCGCACGTCCTGCAGGTGGGTGGCCAGTTCGGCCAGCGAGGCGGTGCGTTCGAGCACTTCGTCTTCCAGCGCATTGCGCTCGCGCTGCAGGGCCTCCTGCTGGCGCTCGCCGATGGAGCGCAGCGCATGGGTCTGGCGCAGGTACAGGAAGAAGGCGATCAGCGCAGCCAGCGCCACGAAGGCGGTGCCGATGCGCGCCAGCCGAAGCGAGCGCAGCACCTGCTGCTGGCTCCGCTGCAGGGTGTTGTTGCTGGACTTCACCAGTTCGCCCGCTGTCGTGCGGATGGCATCCATCTCCTCGCGGCCGACATCGGTGGTGATGACGAATTTCCAGGCGTCGTCCTTGCCGTCCTGGCGCAGCCGCACGCTCATGTCCATCTCGGCCACCTTGCGCAGCACGTGCTTCGACAGCTCGGCCAGCTGGGTGAGTTCGGCCGGTCTGGCGGCGTACAGCCGGCGCAGCGTGGCGAGATGGCCGTCGACCTGCTTGACCGCGTCGTCGTAGGGCTTTCGGTAGCTGGCCTCGCCGGTCAGCAGGTACCCTCGCTGGCCGGTTTCGGCATCCAGCATGTTCTGCAGGATCTGGTTCAGCGTGCCGCGCACCTGCTGCGCCTCGTCGATGTCGGCCAGGGCTCGGCTCGACTGCCGGTAGCCGGCCTCGTTGATGCCGACAAGAGCCAGCGCAGCCAGCGCTGCGAGCAGCAGGCTCACGGCCATTCGTGGAGGGGCTAGCCAGTGCATGAAACTTTCAAGGCAGCTTGACGCGCAAGTTCGTGAATAATTGATAACAATCAGGGACCGGTATGTTGCGACCCGCCTGCCCGCAACACAACGACGAAAGTAACAGATGATCAAAATCGGAATTGTGGACGACCACGCCATCGTGCGATCGGGCCTCCGGCAGTTCTTCTCCGAGCACGTGGACCTGCGCGTGGCGGGTGAGGCAGCCAGCGGGCGCGAGGCCATCGAACTGGTGCGCACCACGGAGCTCGACGTGCTGGTCATGGACCTTTCGATGCCGGGTCAAAGCGGCATCGACGCGCTTGCCATGATCCGCGCCAAGGCGCCGGACGTGGGCATCCTGATCCTCAGCGGCTATCCCGAAGAGCACTACGCGATGAACCTGATCCGCCAGGGCGCGAGCGGCTACCTGAACAAGGAGTGCGATCCCATCGAGATCGTCAACGCCATCCGCACCATCTCGCTGGGCCGGCGCTATATCACGCCCGCCGTGGCCGAACTGCTGGCCCGCCAGCTCGACCGCAAGGACGACGCCGCGCCGCACGAGCAGCTCTCGGAGCGCGAATTCCAGGTGTTCCTGAAGCTCGCCAAGGGCGAGACCGCCGGCGACATCGCCAAGACGCTGTCGCTGTCGGTGAAGACCGTGAGCACCTACCGCACGCGCCTGATGGAGAAGATGAACCTCTCCTCCAACAGCGACCTCACGTACTACGCGCTGAAGAACAAGCTGATCGACTGAGATCGGCTGGCGAGCGGGGAAGGGGCCCCATGCGGCGGCTCCTTCTTCAACCTGTGCCGGACGAGGAATACAGCGCCTTGGCCTGCCCGATGCAGAAGTCGACCAGCGCGTCGATTTCGTTCGATTTGTCGAACACCGCATCGACCCCGAACTCGGCGCAGCGCCGCCGGATGTCGGGCGTCGCATAGTTGCTGAGAACCACCACCTTCTGCACGGGCCTGCGCGACTGGCAAGCCTGGAGCACCCCCAGTCCGCTCCCTTGCTTGAGAAAGAGGTCGACGATGACGAGGTCCCACTCGCCGTCGTGGCCGAGCAGCCACGCGCGGGCGCCGCTTTCGGTCTCGGCAAAGCCGACCACCGTGGTGCAGGTGAGTTCTTCCAGCGTACCAATGAGGTTTTCACGGATCGTGAGGTTGTCTTCGACGACGTAGGTCTGCAATCTGGAATCCATGCCGAACCGCGCTTCCTCTGAGGTTGGCAGGCGCACTCGCGGCGCCTAGCTGTACCAACGCCTGCATATCGAGTTTGCGGCGCTTCTGTCGCCCGATCATGCAAGCTTCGGCGGGCGGCTGTTGTAGGCGGGTTCCGACGCGTAGACCCGGCCAAGTCTGCAACGCACCTTCGTAGGCGACGCCTCACGGTTTTTGCGGCCCGCCGCCGACCCGGACGACGCGATGCCCGGAGTGACAATGACCCATGGCAACGATGATCCTTCGCAACCGGCCCCTCTGGCAGAAGCTGCTCGCATTCGTCGTGCTGCTGTTCGCAGCGCTGGTCATCGTGCTCGTCTTCTTTCCGTGGGACATGCTGCGCGGACCGGTCAACCGCTATGTCAGCGAGCAAACGGGGCGCAAGTTCGAGATCACGCGACGGCTCGACGTGGGTCTTGGCTGGGGGCAGGCAACGGTCAAGCTCGACGGCATCGAGTTCGCCAACCCCTCTTGGGCGCGCGACCCCTACTTGGTCAAGGCGGACCGCGCCGAGTTCGACATCCGCGTCTGGCCGCTGATCGCCAGCAAGGTCGTCATTCCGCGGCTGTTGCTGTTCTCGCCGACGCTCGGGTTGCAGATGGAGCCGGACGGGCGCCGAACCTGGGCGCTCGGCAAGGACACCTCCGACCCCGGCACGGTGCCTGACATCGGCCTCATCCAGGTCGATACCGGCGTGGTCGACTTCCTTGCCAAGCACCTGGGCGTCGACCTGCATGCCGACCTGAGCTATGACAGCAGCCGCGGCGAAATGCCGCTCAATTACCGCATCAAGGGCCGATACAAGGGCCAGCCGCTGACGGCCAGCGGACGCACCGGCAACGTGCTGCAGATCAACGCCGCGGGGGCACCGCCGTTCCCGATGGAAATCAATGCGGCCGCCGGCCAGACCCAGTTGAAGGCTGCGGGCACCGTGGCCGGGTTGTCGGGGCTCGACGGCATCGACGCGAAGTTCGAGATCAAGGGCCAGACACTGGGCGCCCTGTACCCACTGCTGGGCATCGCGCTGCCGCAGACCTCGCCCTATGCCCTGAGCGGCAAGCTGGGCAAGCGCGGCAAGCTGTGGGAAGCCACCGGCCTCAAAGGCAGGCTGGGGCTGTCCGACATCGCCGGCGACATGCGCTTCGACCAGGCCGGCCAGCTGCCGTACCTGGCGGGCGAACTGCGTTCGCGCGTGATGGACATGGACGACCTCGGCCCGCTGATCGGCCTGCAGCCCACGGCGCGCACTGCCAACGCCGTGGAAGGCGTCGCCCCGCCCCCGACCATCACGCAGGTCAGGCGCCCGGGCGGCAAGGTGCTACCCGCGGCCCCGCTCGACTTCGAGCGCGTGCGCGCGATGAACGCCGACGTAAAGTACACGGCGGACCGCATCCGCAACGTACGCGACATGCCGCTCGAGCGCGGCAGCGTGCAGGTCAAGCTGGCCAACGGCGTGCTCACGCTCGATCCGCTCGACCTCGGCATGGCTGGCGGCAGGCTCGCCGGCGCGATCCGCATCGATGCCTCGAAGAACCCCGCGGATATCCGCGCCTCGCTCGACGTGCGGGCGATGAAGCTCGCTCGCCTGTTCCCCAAGCTCGAAACCACCGGCAACAGCGTGGGGCGGCTGGACGGGCGCATCAACCTGTCGGGCTCGGGCAGCACCGTGGCCAACTGGCTCGGGGGCGTGTCGGGCGACGTGGCGGTCATGTCGGGGCGCGGCCAGTTTGGCAACCTGCTGCCGGTGTTCGCGACGCTGGTGGGCGGCGACATCATCAAGTTCGTGCTGCGCGGCGACCGCAACGTCGAATTGCGTTGCGCGGCATTGGCCTTCGACGTGAACAAGGGGCTGATGACGGGGCGCACGATGATGGTGGACACGACCAACGCCGTTTTCACCGCCACCGGCCAGGCCAACCTAGCAACCGAGGGGTTGGACTTCGTGGTCCACCCGGAGCCCAAGAGCAAGAACATCCTGTCGATCCGCACGCCGCTGGTGTTGAATGGCACCTTCGGAGCGCCGAAGGGCGGCCTGCAGGTGGGGCCGCTGGCGGAACGGGGTCTGGCCGCGCTGGCGCTGGGCGCTGTCAATCCACTGCTGGCGCTGGCCGCGACCATCGAAAGCGGCCCTGGCGAGGATTCAGATTGCAAGAGTGTGCTGGCCCAGGCGAACACCCCCGCGGCTGGGGCGCCCGCCAAGGGTGCCGCCCGCGCGAAGGGCGCAAAGCAGCCCTAGGCGGGAAGGGCGGGGCGCTGCGCGCAGACGCTGCAGTGCGGGTCGCGCGCCACGCGCAGCGTGTCGAAAGAGGTGCTGCGCCCGTCGAACATCAGCAGCCTGCCCGCCAGCGACGGGCCGATGCCGGCCAGCAGCTTCAGCGCTTCGCTGGCCTGCAGCGTGCCGATGGTCCCGACCACGGGGCCGAACACACCCAGCACGGCGCAGCGCGTTTCCTCGAAGGCCGCATCGGGCGGGAACAGGCAGGCGTAGCAGGGCGAGGCAGCGTCGCGGGTGTCGTAGACGCTCAACTGCCCGTCGAAGCGGATCGCCGCACCGGCCACCAGCGGCTTGCCATGGGCCACGCAGGCGCGGTTGACGGCATGCCGCGTGGCGAAGTTGTCGCAGCAGTCGACGACCACGTCGGCTTCGGCGACCAGGCGCGACAGCAGCGCCTCGTCTGCGCGCAGGGCGTGGGTTTCGATGGCGATGTCGGGGTTGATGTCGCGCATGGCCCGTGCGGCTGATTCGACCTTGGCGAGGCCGACGCGCGCGTGGGTGTGAGCGACCTGGCGCTGGAGATTGGTGAGATCGACTTCGTCGTCGTCGACCAGCGCGATGTGGCCGACGCCTGCTGCCGCAAGGTACAGGGCAACCGGCGAGCCCAGCCCGCCGACGCCTATGACAAGAACTCGCCCGGCACTGACGCGCGTCTGCCCGTCGATGCCGAACTCCTCCAGAAGGATGTGGCGCGAGTAGCGCAGCAGATCGCTATCTTCCATGCGCCGCCCGGCTCAGTTCTCTTTCTTTTCTTCCTTGTTGTCGATGATGACCTGCGTCTTGCTCACGAGCACCGGCTGGCCCTTCAGGCGGTTGAGCGCCTGCACCAGCGGGAAGTCCTTGTCGGTGCCGAATTCAGGCACCTTGCGGTCCTGCGGTGGCTTCTTGGCTTCTTCCTCGAGGCGCTTGCGGGCTTCGTCGCGGGCCTTTTCGCGTTCCGGGTCCTTGACTTCGGGGCCCTGGCCGCTCGCCAGGTGCTTCTCGAGGTCGGCTTCGCGCATGCGCAGGGCGGCAAACGGGCTGCCTTCGGCGCTTTCGTCGATCAGCACGTTGGGCACGATGCCCTTGGCCTGGATCGAGGTGCCGCTCGGCGTGTAGTAGCGCGCCGTGGTGATCTTCAGGCCGGTGTCGGGGCCCAGTGGGCGCACCGTCTGCACGGAGCCCTTGCCGAAGGTCTGGCTGCCCATGACGGTCGCGCGCTTGTGATCCTGCAGCGCGCCGGCCACGATTTCGCTGGCCGAGGCCGAGCCTTCGTTCACCAGCACCACCAGCGGCACGGTCTTGAGCGCGGCCGGCAGGCTGCGCAGCGGGTCGCTGCCGGAGCGGCGCTGGTAGAACTCCGGCGCCGCCTTGTAGACCGACTTGCTTTCGGCCAACTGGCCGTCGGTGGTGACCACCGTGACGTTCTCGGGCAGGAAGGCCGACGACACCGCCACCGCCGCGTCGAGCAGGCCGCCCGGGTCGTTGCGCAGGTCGAGCACCAGGCCCTTGAGGTTCGGGTCTTCCTTGTACATCTCGTCGATCTTCTTCACGAAGTCGTCGACGGTGCGTTCCTGGAACTGCGAAAGGCGGATCCAGCCGTAGCCGGGCTCCATGATCTTGCCGCGGACCGATTGCGTGCGGATTTCCTCGCGCGTGATCGTGACCGGGAAGGTGCGGCTCTCGTCCTTGCGGAAGATGGTCAGCAGCACCTTGGTGTTGGCTTCGCCGCGCATGCGCTTGACCGCCTCGTTCAGCGACAGGCCGCGCACGGCGGTGTCGTCGATCTTGGTGATCAGGTCATTGGGCTTCAGGCCCGCGCGGAAGGCCGGGGAGCCTTCGATGGGCGAAACGACCTTGATCAGGCCGTCTTCCTGCGAAATCTCGATGCCCACGCCGACGAAGCGGCCGGTGGTGCCTTCGCGGAATTCCTTGAAGGACTTCTTGTCGAAGTACTGGGAATGCGGGTCGAGGCCCGCGACCATGCCCGAAATGGCGTCGGAGATGAGCTTTTTCTCATCGACCGGCTCGACGTAGTCGCTCTTGACCATGCCGAAGACGGCAGCAAGCTGCTGCAGTTCCTCGAGCGGCAGCGGCGCAAGCGATCCGCGTGCGACGGTCTGCAACGAGACGGTGGTCAGGACGCCGGCAACGGCGCCGGCGGCGACCCAGCCGGTGATCTTCAGTTTCTGGCCCATCATGAGTGGTTGTCCTTGTCGGCGGCTGTCAAACCAATATACACAGCTTGGAAGCAAATTGCCTGCCGGGGTTCCACGTAGGGCCCGGCAGAATGGGGTTTCTTCAGCCTTTGCCCTGCGAGGCCACCGCGGCGGCGGCCTTTTCGGCGGCTGCGGCATCGCCGAGGTAGTAGTGGCGCATGGGCTTGAGGTCGTCGTCGAGCTCGTAGACCAGCGGGATGCCGTTCGGGATGTTCAGGCCGACGATGCCGTCGTCCGAGATGCCGTCGAGGTATTTCACCAGGGCCCGGATCGAGTTGCCGTGGGCCGCGACGACCAGGCGGCGCCCCGTGCGGATGGCCGGCGCCATCGATTCGTTCCAGAACGGCAGCACGCGCGCCACCGTGTCCTTCAGGCACTCGGTCAGCGGGATCTGCTCGGGCGACAGCTTGGCGTAGCGCACGTCGCTGCGCTCGCTGCGCGGGTCGTCGGCTTCCAGCGGCGGGGGTGGCGTGTTGTAGCTGCGGCGCCAGACCAGCACCTGCTCGTCGCCGTACTTCTTGGCGGTTTCGGCCTTGTTCAGGCCCTGCAGGCCGCCATAGTGGCGCTCGTTCAGCCGCCAGGAATGCACCACGGGCAGCCAGGTGCGGTCGAGTTCGTCGAGCGTGTGCCACAGGGTGCGGGTGGCGCGCTTGAGCACGCTCGTGTAGGCGACGTCGAAGTCGTAACCTTCTGCCTTGAGCAGCCGGCCGGCCTGCTTGGCCTGCTCAACGCCGGTTTCCGTCAGGTCGACGTCGGTCCATCCGGTGAAGCGGTTTTCGAGATTCCAGGTCGATTCGCCGTGACGGATCAATACCAGTTTATGCATGTGGGAGGCCTTTGGCTGCGCTTGCGAAACCTCGCATTCTAAAATCCCCGGTTTGCCATTCAAGGAACCCCCGTGAAATTGATCGAATTCGTCACCGCGAACTGGATGCTGATCCTGATCGCGCTCAGCTCCGGCGCCATGCTGGCCTGGCCGCTGGTACGGGGCGCGGGCGGCGGAACGCTCACGGCCCAGGGCGCCGTGCAGCTCATCAACCGCGAGCGCGCGGTGCTGGTCGACGTGCGCGAGCCGGAAGAATTCGCCACCGGCCACATGATCGGCGCCAAGAACGTGCCCCTGAACCAGCTCGAGGAAAAGCTGACGGGTGCGGTCAAGAACAAGACCGTGCCGCTGCTGCTGGTATGCGCCACCGGCACCCGTGCCCAGCGTGCCGTGGCCATGGCCAGGAAGCTGGGCTACGAGCAGGCCCAAGCCGTGGCCGGCGGACTCAAAGCCTGGAAAGACGCTAACCTGCCGGTTGAAAAAGCCTGAGGCTTCCCAAGGTAGAGAGCATGCAAGCCGTCAAGATGTACACCACCGCCGTCTGCCCATACTGCATTCGTGCGAAGCAGATCCTGAAGTCCAAGGGGGTCGAGCAGATCGAGGAGATCCGCATCGACACCGACCCGCAGGCCCGCAACACCATGATGGAGATCACCCAGCGACGCACGGTGCCGCAGATCTTCATCGGCGAGACGCATGTCGGCGGCTGCGACGACCTGGTGGCCCTCGACGGCCGCGGTGGTCTCTTGCCCCTGCTGCAAGGCGCCTGAAACACAAAGCAACCGGCGCCACGGAAGTGCTCCGGCCGTCGGGCGATAATCGCCCGCTCATTCATCTGCAGCCCGCTGCGGGAACCTCTCCCCGGCGGGCATTGTTTTGATCCTCGAAAGTTCAGCCATGGCCGACCAGCAAGCCCAAGATCCCGTGTTCCAGATCCAGCGCGTCTACCTCAAGGACCTGTCGCTCGAACAACCCAATTCGCCCGCGATCCTGCTGGAACAGGAACAGCCCACGGTCGACATCCAGCTCGGCGTGGACGCCCAGCCCGTGACCGACGGCATCTTCGAGATCACCGTGTCGGCCACCGTGCAGACCAAGATCGGCGACAAGACCGTGTTCCTGGTCGAGGCCAAGCAGGCCGGCATCTTCGAGATCCGCAACCTTCCGGAAGACCAGATGGGCGCGATCCTGGGCATCGCCTGCCCGCAGATCGTCTACCCGTACCTGCGCGGCAATGTGGCCGACGTGATCCAGCGCGGCGGTTTCCCGCCCGTGCACCTCGCCGAGATCAACTTCCAGGCGATGTACGAACAGCAGCAGGCGCAGGCCGCCGGCCAAGCCGCGCCGACCCTCGCGCAGTAAACCGGCACAAACGCCGCCAACGCCGATGAAGATCTGCGTTCATGGCGCCGGTGCCTGGGGCACGGCCGTCGCCGTCAACGCGGCGGCCCGCCACGAGGTCACGCTCTGGGCGCGCGATGCCGCCCAGGCCGACGCCATGTCGGCTGCGCGCGAAAACACCCGCTACCTGCCTGGGCTGGCCCTGCCGGCCTCGCTCGCCGTGCGCGCGGGCGACATCGTCCAGGCGCAGGCCGGCGCCGACCTCGTCATCGTGGCCACGCCCATGGCCGCCCTGCGCGAACAGCTCGTCGCACTGCGCGGCACCACCGCAGCGGTGGCGTGGCTGTGCAAGGGCGTCGAGCCCGCGCTCGACACCTCACCCGCATCCTTCGGCCTGCTGGCCCACGAAATATGGGCGCAAGTTGCTCCTGATTTGAGAGCGGGCGTGCTCAGCGGCCCGAGCTTTGCGCAGGAAGTCGCCGAAGGCCGGCCGACCGCGCTGGTGGCTGCCAGCCCGCATGCCGCCGTGCGCGACACGCTGGTCGACGCCTTCCACGGACCCGCGCTGCGCGTCTACGCCAACGAGGACATCGTGGGCGTGGAAGTGGGCGGCGCGGTCAAGAACGTGCTGGCCATCGCCACCGGGCTGTGCGACGGCCTTGCACTGGGGCTCAACGCCCGCGCGGCGCTGATCACCCGCGGCCTCGCCGAAATGACGCGCTTCGGCCTGGCACTGGGCGCCCGCGCCGAGACCTTCATGGGCCTCTCGGGCCTGGGCGACCTCGTGCTGACCTCCACCGGCGACCTGTCGCGCAACCGCAAGGTCGGCCTGCTGCTGGCCCAGGGTCGCACGCTGGCGCAAGCCGTCGATTCGCTGGGCCATGTGGCCGAAGGCGTGTATTGCGCACGCACCGTGGTGCAGCGCGCGCGCGGCCTCGGTGTCG
This sequence comes from Variovorax sp. Root411, assembly GCF_001425205.1. Lineage (GTDB taxonomy): Bacteria > Pseudomonadota > Gammaproteobacteria > Burkholderiales > Burkholderiaceae_C > Variovorax. The sequence continues at coordinate 261,028 of NZ_LMDW01000002.1, read as the reverse complement.
AGATGCCGATCGCCGAAGGCGTGGTCGCCTTGCTCGACGGCCGGGTGGGCCCGCAGGAGGCCGTCGCCTCTCTGGTCGGCCGCGACCCGGTGCCGGAATCCGTCCAGCCCGGTGCTGCGGCTTCCCCTCGTCAATCCTCCTAAAAAACGCAGAGACAAAGAGCCATGAGCCTTCGCTTTGATTTTTCAGCGTCGGCCGTGGCCGCGCTGGCCCTGTCCGATGCCGCCCGCGCATTGCAGGAAGACGTTGCCGACGGCGACCTCACCGCGTCGCTGGTCGACCCCGTCCGCACTGCCCGCGCCCGCGTGCTGGCGCGCGAAGCTGCCGTCGTGTGCGGCGCGCCCTGGGTCGAGGCCACGCTGCGGCAGCTCGACCCCGGCGTGCGCATCCACTGGCTCTGCGCCGAAGGCGAGCGTTGCGCGGCCGACCAGCCCGTGCTCGAGATCGAAGGCGCCGCCCGTGCGCTGCTGACGGCCGAGCGCACCGCGCTCAACTTCCTGCAGCTGCTGAGCGCGGTCGCCACCAAGACCGCCTTGTATGCCGACGCCGTGCGCGGCACGCGCGCCCGCATCGTCGACACCCGCAAGACGATTCCGGGCCTGCGCCTCGCGCAGAAATACGCGGTGCGCACCGGCGGCGGCCTGAACCACCGCATCGGCCTGTACGACGCGGTGCTCATCAAGGAAAACCACATCGCCGCAGCAGGCGGCGTGGCGGCCGCGCTGCGCGCCGTGGCACCGGTGGCTGCACAGGCCGCCTTCGTCGAAGTCGAGGTCGAAACGCTGGCCCAACTGCATGAGGCGCTGGAAGCCGGCGCGCGCATGGTGCTGCTCGACAACATGGACCTGCCCACGCTGCGCGAGGCCGTGCGCATCAACGACGAAGCGGGCGAAGGCCGCAAGGCCGTGCTGGAGATATCCGGCGGCGTCACGCTGGACGGTCTGCGCGCCCTGGCCGAGACCGGTGTCGACCGCATCTCGGTGGGCGCGTTGACCAAGGATGTCAAAGCCATCGACTACTCGATGCGTTTCCAGGAAGGCTGATCCGCCCATGTCGTCTCCGGTCATCGACATCGACTACGAACAGCCCGCGCCGCAGGGCTCGGTCTGCGACACGCGCCACGCCTGGGCCCGCGTGCCGGCCGAGCCTTCACCCCACGAGCGCATCGCGCTGAAGGAGCACATCCGCCGCCTGCTGCGCGAACGCAACGCGGTGATGGTGTCGCACTTCTACGTGCATCCCGACCTGCAGGACTTGGCCGAGGAAACCGGCGGCATCGTGAGCGATTCGCTCGAAATGGCACGCTTCGGCCGCGACCATGCCGCGCAGACGCTGGTGGTGTCCGGCGTGCGCTTCATGGGCGAGACCTCGAAGATCCTGTCGCCCGAGAAGCGCGTGCTGATGCCCGACCTCGACGCGAACTGCTCGCTCGACCTGGGCTGCCCGGTCGACGAATTCAGCGCCTTCTGCGACCAGCACCCCGAGCGCACCGTGGTTGTCTACGCCAACACCAGCGCGGCCGTGAAGGCGCGCGCCGACTGGCTCGTCACCTCGAGTTGCGCGCTCGACGTGGTGAGCGCCCTGCACGCGGCGGGGCAGAAGATCCTCTGGGGCCCCGACCGCCACTTGGGCGACTACATCCAGCGCCAGACCGGCGCGGACATGGTCAGCTGGAACGGCGCCTGCATCGTGCATGACGAATTCAAGGCGCTGGAGCTCGAACTGCTCATGAAGGAGCACCCGAAGGCGAAGGTGCTGGTGCACCCCGAGTCGCCGTCGGACGTGATCGCGCTGGCGGATGCGGTGGGTTCCACCTCGGCCATCCTGAACGCGGCGCAGCGCATGGACGCCAGCGAATTCATCGTCGCCACCGACACCGGCATGCTGCACAAGCTGCGCACGCTGAACCCCGGCAAGACCTTCATCGAAGCACCCACGGCCGGCAACGGCGGCACCTGCAAGAGCTGCGCGCACTGCCCTTGGATGGCGATGAACGGGCTGGTGGAGCTGGCGAATGCGTTGGAGACGGGGGCGGGCGAGATCCACGTCGATCCGAAGTTGGGTCTGCGGGCGCGGGTGCCGATCGATCGGATGTTGGCGTTTACGGCCGGGCTGAAGAACGGGCAGGCACCGGGCAGCTTGGTTACCGGCATCGGCGCGGCTTGACGTGTTGTTCCCTCTCCCTCTGGGAGAGGGAGCAAAACCTAGAAGTCCACCGTGCAGCTGTCACCCATCGCCTCGCGCCACACCCGCACACGGGCCAGCGACGGCCGCAGGTCCGGCAGCGCATCCGCGATGAACACGCACAGGTTTTCCAGCGTCGGCGGATGCAGCCCCGGCACGTCGTCCAGCAGGTGATGGTCGAGTTGCTCGCGCACGTCTTCCAGCCGGCGGCGCAGCAGCCCCAGGTCGATCACCATCCCTGTCACGGGATCGCGTTCCCCCGCGAGCCAGACCTCCGCGTGGTACGTGTGGCCGTGGATACGGCGGCTGCCTTCGATTTCGATCTCGCGCTTCAGCGTGTGGGCGGCGTCGAAGAAAAAGCGTTGGCTGATGGTGAAGCGCATCGTCAAAAGAAACTCGGGGAAAAAGGCCGCCGCCTCAGCGGATGCCGGTGATCTTGTGCGTCTGAACGCTGAGCCGCCACACGGGCTGCTTCATGCATTCGGCAATGCAAAGCTCAGTGTTCGCGACCCGGTCGGGCCCGTCCATCGGCTGCAGGAAGCGGTGCGTGAACTCGCCCGCGTGCGCCATCGTGTCCAGGTCGAATTCCGTCTGCGGCCACACCAGCTTCAGCTCCTGCCCGCGCTGCTGCACCCACGGCGCACCGGCCTTGGGGCTGATGCACAGCCAGTCGATGCCCTCGGGTGCCTCGACGGTGCCGTTGCTCTCGACCGCGATGCGGAAGCGCCGCGCGTGCAGCGCATCGACCAGCGCCGTATCGACCTGCAGCAGCGGCTCGCCGCCGGTCAGCACCACGAGGCGATGCTCGGCGTCGTTCGCCGGCCATTGCGCGGCGATGGTGTCGGCGAGCTGGTCGACATGCTTGAACTTGCCGCCCAGCGTGCCGTCGGTGCCCACGAAGTCGGTGTCGCAGAAACGGCAGATGGCCGAGGCTCGATCTTCCTCGCGGCCCGTCCACAGGTTGCAGCCCGCAAAGCGGCAGAACACGGCCGGCGTGCCGGCCTGGCCACCTTCGCCCTGCAGGGTGTAGAAGATTTCCTTGACGCTGTAGGTCATAAGGCGGAGGGAGCCTCGATCTCCAGGTTGTCGATCAGTCGCGTGGTGCCCAGGCGCGCAGCGGCCAGCGCCACGAGCGGCTCACCGACGGCCGGTGCCTGCAGGTCGGCGCGGCGCCGCAGCACCAGATAGTCCGGCTGCCAGCCGCGCTGCGCGAGCGTTTGCATGGCCCGCGCCTCGATTGCGGCCAGGTCGCGCTCGCCCGCGCGCACCGCCTCGGCCATGGCCTGCAGCGTCTTCGACAGCTGCACCGCCTCCGCGCGCTCGTCCTTGCTCAGGTAGCCGTTGCGCGACGACAGTGCGAGCCCGTCGTCGGCGCGGAAGGTCTCGCCGCCCTCGATCTCGATGGGCAGCGCGAACTGCCGCACCATGTGGCGGATCATCATCAGTTGCTGGTAGTCCTTCTTGCCGAACACGGCCACCCGCGGCTGCACGCAGGTGAAGAGCTTCATCACCACCGTGCACACGCCGATGAAGAAACCGGGGCGGAAGTGCCCTTCGAGGATGTCGGCCAGCGCCGGGTCGGGGTGCACCTTGCAGGTCTGCGGCTCGGGGTAGAGCGCTTTTTCGTCGGGCGCGAACAGCACGTCGCAGCCGGCGGCGCTCAGCTTCTCGCAGTCGCTGTCCCAGGTGCGCGGATAGGTGTCGAAGTCTTCGTGCGGCAGGAACTGCAGGCGGTTCACGAAGATGCTCGCCACCGTCACGTCGCCCAGCGGTTTCGCCTGCTTCACCAGGGCCAGGTGGCCATCGTGCAGGTTGCCCATGGTGGGAACGAAGGCGGGGCGCTTGAAGGCGGCGAGGTGGTCGCGCAGTTCGGCGATGGTGTGTGCGATGTACATGATCGGTTCCTTACCAGGCGTGAAGTCGGTCGTCGGGGAAGCTGCCGTCCTTGACGGCCTGCACGTAGGCCTTGAGCGCGGGCAGCACGCCCGGCGCATCGGCCATGAAGTTGCGCACGAACTTCGGCATCTTGCCGAGGTTGATGCCCAGCATGTCGTGCAACACCAGCACCTGCCCGGCGGTGGCCTTGCCGGCGCCGATGCCGATGGTGGCGCAATGCGTCAGCTCGGCCGTGAGCTCGGCGGCCAGCGCGGCCGGCACCATTTCCAGCACCAGCATCGCGGCGCCTGCGTCCTGCAGCGCATGGGCCTGCTGCTTGAGCAGTGCGCCGGCGGCGTCGCCCTTGCCCTGCACGCGGTAGCCGCCCAGCGCATGCACGGTCTGCGGCGTCAGGCCCAGGTGCGCGCACACCGGAATGCCGCGCTCGACCAGGAAGCGAACGGTCTCGGTCGTCCAGCCGCCGCCTTCGAGCTTGACCATGTGCGCGCCGGCCTGCATCAGCACTGTGGCGCTGCGCAGCGCCTGTTCGCGCGACTCTTGATAGCTGCCGAAAGGCAGGTCGGCAATCAGCCAGGCCGTGCCCTGCACGCGGTGCAGGCCGCGCGAGACGCTGTCGGTGTGATAGCGCATGGTGTCCAGGCTCACGCCCACCGTGCTGTTCAGGCCCTGGCAGACCATGCCGAGCGAATCGCCGACCAGCAGGCAGTCGATGCCCGCCGCATCGGCCATGGCCGCGAAGGTGGCGTCGTAGGCCGTGAGCATCGCGATCTTCTCGCCGCGCGCATGCATGTCGGCCAGGCGCGGCAGGCTCACGGGCTTGCGCGAGGCGAGCGGGGAGGCCGGCGGCAGCGTGCCGTAGGGCGAGGACGGTGGCGCCTCGGGTGTGGGGGGTGTGGTGTTCGACATGGTTGGGTTTCTCCCTGCGGGCGTCGGTGGCCGGGCATCCTTGAGTGAAGAAGACAACGAAGCGGGTGGGTCGATCAGTCGGCCGGCGGCACCAGCACCGTCGGCGCGGTGGGCTCGGCGAGCGAAGGATAGTCGCGGCTGAAATGCAGGCCCCGGCTCTCGTGGCGGGCCTGCGCGGAACGCACGATCAGCTCGGCCACCTGCACCAGGTTGCGCAGTTCGAGCAGGTCGCGCGTGACGTGGAAGTTCGCGTAGAACTCCTGGATCTCGGCCTGCAGCAGCGCGATGCGATGGCTCGCGCGCTCCAGGCGCTTGTTGGTGCGCACGATGCCGACGTAGTCCCACATGAAGCGTCGCAGTTCGTCCCAGTTGTGCGAGATGACCACGGCTTCGTCGGCATCGGTGACGCGGCTCTCGTCCCAGGCGGGCAGCTCGGCGCGTTCGCGCGCCGGAGCCGCGGCAATGGCGCCGGCCGCGGCGCGCGCGAACACCATGCACTCGACCAGCGAGTTGCTGGCCAGCCGGTTGGCGCCGTGCAGGCCGGTGCAGGCGGTCTCGCCGATGGCGTAGAGGCCCGGCACGTCGGTGCGCCCGCTCAGGTCGCCGAGCACGCCGCCGCAGGTGTAGTGCGCGGCCGGCACTACCGGAATCGGTTCGCGCGTGATGTCGATGCCCAGCTCCAGGCAGCGCGCCAGGATGTTGGGGAAGTGTTCCTTCAGGAACGCGGCCGGCTGGTGCGAGATGTCGAGGTACACGCAGTCCAGGCCGTGCTTCTTCATCTCGAAGTCGATGGCGCGGGCCACCACGTCGCGCGGCGCAAGTTCGGCGCGCTCGTCGTGCCTGGGCATGAAGCGTGTGCCGTCGGGCAATTTGAGCAGCCCGCCTTCGCCGCGCACCGCCTCGCTGATCAGGAACGACTTGGCATGCGGGTGGTACAGGCAGGTCGGGTGGAACTGGATGAACTCCATGTTCGACACCCGGCAGCCCGCGCGCCACGCGGCGGCAATGCCATCGCCGGTGGCCGTGTCGGGGTTGGTCGTGTACAGGTAGACCTTGCCCGCGCCGCCCGTGGCCAGGATGGTGCTGGGCGCGCGAAAGGCCAGCACTTCATCGGTCTCGCCATCCAGCGCGTAGAGGCCCACGCAGGCCGGGTCTGCCAGTCCGATCTTGGGCCCTGTGATCAGGTCGACCAGCGTGTGGTGCTCGAACAGCGTGATGTTCGGCGTGCGGCGCACGCGCTCGATCAGCACCTGCTGCACGGCCGCGCCGGTGGCGTCGGTCACGTGAACGATGCGGCGCTGGCTGTGGCCGCCTTCGCGCGTCAGGTGCAGGTCGCCGCCTTCTTCTGAAAACGGCACGCCCAGTTCGCGCAGCCAGCCGATGGCCTCGGGTGCATGCTCGACGACGAAGCGCGTGGCCCCGGGGTCGCACAGGCCGGCGCCGGCGACCAGCGTGTCCTCGACGTGTGCGTCGAAGCTGTCGCCAGCGGCCAGCACCGCCGCGATGCCGCCCTGCGCCCAGGCGCTGGAGCCGTCGTTCAGCGCGCGCTTGGTCAGCACGGCCACGCGGTGCGTGGGGGCCAGGTGCAGCGCGGCCGAGAGGCCGGCCAGACCGCTGCCGACGATGAGGACGTCGAAGTCGCGCACTGCGGAAGTCACGGGTGTATCAACCGGTTGGGTCAGGCGGGCGAATAGGCCAATCTGACGTAAATAGGGGCGAAGGCTTCCGCCTGCGTGATGTCGATCAGCGTCTCCTTCGCGAGCTCGAGCATCGCGATGAAGGTGACGATCAGCACCGGCGTGCCGCGCGACACGTCGAACAGCTTTTCGAACTCCACGAAGCGCTGCCCCTGCAGGTGGCGCAGCACGATGCTCATGTGCTCGCGCACGTTGAGCTCCTCGCGCGAGATCTTGTGGTGCTGCACGAGCTTGGCGCGCTTCATGATGTCGGCCCACGCGTCGCGCAGCTCGACCACGTCCACGTCGGGGAAGCGCGGCTTCAGCGACTGCTCGATATAGACCTGCGCCTTCCAGAAGTCGCGGCCGTAGGTCGGCATGGCGCTGATGGCGGCGGCCTGCAGCTTGGTCTGCTCGTACTCCATCAGGCGGCGCACGAGTTCGGCGCGCGGGTCTTCGGCCTCTTCGCCATCGGCCACCTTCTTCGGCGGCAGCAGCATGCGCGACTTGATCTCGATCAGCATCGCGGCCATCAGCAAATACTCGGCCGCGAGTTCGAGGTTGGTCTGGCGAATTTCGTCGACGTAGCTCAGGTACTGGCGCGTGAGCCCCGCCATCGGGATGTCGAGGATGTTGAAGTTCTGCTTGCGGATCAGGTAGAGCAGCAAGTCCAGCGGGCCTTCGAAGGCCTCCAGGAACACCTGCAGCGCCTCGGGCGGGATGTACAGGTCCTTCGGCATCGCGAACAGCGGCTCGCCATAGAGCCTCGCGAGCGCGACCTGGTCGACCACGTCGGGCATGGCGACCATGAGCGTGCCGTTGTCGTCGTCGCCGTTCATTCGTCTGTTGCTATCATTTCGGTAGCGACTGGCGCAATGCGGGCGGGTGTTTGCTGCCAATTCGGCATCAGCGAATTACTTGGCCTGGGTCTGGTAGACGTACGGCTGCATCGGCACGCGGGCTTCGCTGTACTCCTCGAGCAGGCTGCGGTCGAGGTGCTTGTCCCAGAGCAGGGCACGGCCGGCGCGCTGTTCGGCCTCCAGCGTCGGCTTCTTTTCCTTCATCTCCTCGATGAAGTTCGTGATCTCGGAGGTGTAGTGGGGGCGGTTGAAGATGGACATAGACTGGACCTTTATGGCGCGAATTTTACCGGGGACGGCATGAAGCAACGGCAAGGGTGGCGGATCGGCATGGCAACAGGGCTTCTGGCAGCGGTGATCGGGCTCGCGGCATGCGACCCGAAGAACATCAGCGAGCTCGAAGAGGGCGTCTCCACCGAGGCCGACGTGCGCGCCCGGTTCGGCGAGCCCGAGAACATCTGGGACGCGCCGAACGGCCGCGTCCTCGAGTACAACCGCCAGCCGCAGGGCCAGAAGAACTACCTGATCACCATCGGCGCCGACGGCAAGATGAGCGCGCTGCGCCAGGTGCTCACGCCCGAGAACTTCGCCAAGGTGCAGCCCGGGATGATGATGGAAGACCTGCGCAAGCTGCTCGGCAAGCCCGCCAAGGTCACTCCCTATGCGCTCAAGCGCGAGACCGAATGGGAATGGCGCTGGGTGCAGCCGCCGAACTCGGCCATGGTCTTCACCGCCACGCTGAACGACGACCAGCGCGTGGTGCGCAGCGGCTCCTTGCCCGACCGCGGCACCGAAGCGCCGTAGCCTTCAGGCGCCGTGGCCCGCGCCGGGCCGGCCGGTCGTCAGTTCCTCGGCGAACCCGGAGCGCTCCAGCACCTCGAGCGGCTGCGGCTGCAGCGACTCGATGCGCAGCAGCCCGTCGCGCGCCAATACCGCCCGGTGCAACTGCCGCAGCGCATCGACGCCCGTGGCATCGATGTAGATCAGGTGCGTGGCGTCCAGCACCAGCGTCATGCCGCGCGGCGCGCGCTCGGCGGCGTTCACCGTCTCGTCCAGCTTCGCGGCCGCACCGAAGAACATCGCGCCGTAGAGGCGGTAGGTGATCACCGGCGGCTGCAGCGTTACCAGCTCGACGCCGAACAGCCCGCTCATGCGCCGGATGAAGAGGGCGCAGGCCAGCACGATGCCCGCCTGCACCGCCACCGTCAGGTCGAACACCACGGTGAGGAAGAAAGTGCCGAGCATCAGCAGCCGGTAGTGCCGGCTGAAATGCCGCAGCTGGGTGGGCGTGAACTCGCGCCATTCGCCCATGTTCAGGCCCACGAACACCAGGATGCCTGCCAGCACCGCGAGCGGTACGTGGCGCGCCAGCGGCGCGGCCAGCAACACCACGACGAGCAGCGTGAGCGCATGCACGATGCCCGCGATCGGCGAGGTGCCGCCCGAGCGGATGTTCGTCACGGTGCGCGCAATGGTGCCGGTCGCCGGCATGCCGCCGAAGAACGGCGTGACGACGTTCGCGATGCCCTGCGCCATCAGCTCCTGGTTGGGGTCGTGGCGCGGCTGGCCGCTGAGCTGGTCCGACACACGCGCGCACAGCAGCGACTCGATGGCGCCGAGCAGCGCGATGGTCAGCGTGGGCGTCACGAGCTGCTTGACCGTTTCCCACGAGAAATCGGGCAGCGCGAAGCCCGGCACGCCTTCGGGAATGCCGCCGAAGCGCGTGCCGATGGTTTCGACCGGCAACGCGAAACCCCATGACACCAGCGTGAGCGTGACCAGCGCCACGATGGGCCCTGGCATGCGCGCACCCACCTGCACGGCGCGCGTGCGCGCCACCCGGCCCGCGATGCGCAGCACCACTGTGCCTACCTTCGAGTCGCCGCTCAGCAGCAGCGGCCACAGCAGCAGCCCGCCCAAGCACGCCAACCCGAGCGCGAAGGCATAGGGGTTGAAGGTACCGATCTGCAGCGCCATCGCGTGGAGCTGCGAGAACACGTCGGCCGGCATCTTTGCCACCGTCAGCCCGAGCAGGTCTTTCAATTGCGACAGCAGGATCAGCACCGCGATGCCGTTGGTGAAACCCACCACGATCGACAGCGGCACGAAGCGCACCAGCCGCCCGAGCCCGAACAGCCCCGCCATGAACAACAGCACGCCTGCGCAGGCGGTCGAGATCAGCAGGTTCGCCACGCCGTAGCGCTCGACGATGCCGTAGACGATCACGATGAACGCCCCCGCCGGCCCGCCGATCTGCACCGCCGAGCCGCCCAGCAGCGAGATCAGGAAGCCCGCGATGATCGCCGTCCAGATGCCCGCCTCGGGCTTCAGCCCCGAGGCGATGGCGAAGGCCATGGCCAGAGGCAGCGCCACGATGCCGACGGTCGCACCGGCGCCCAGGTCCTTGAGGAAGCGCTCCCGGTTGTAGTCCGCCAGCGCGTTGAGGAGGCGGGGGCGAAAACGCGTGATGTTCAGCGGTGACTGCATGTGGCGCCCATTGTGACCCCCGCGCCTCTTGCCGGGCTTGTCGCGCCGCCGTTCAGTCGCTGTCGGGAATCACCGCATCGGCCGCGGCGCCGACGGCCTTGCCGGTGATGCGCGCGGTGCCGATGGCCGCGTCGGCTGCAAGGCCCACCGCGCCGGCGCCCACGCTCACTGCGGTGCTCGCCACCGACACCACGGCGCAGCCGCTCAACAGGGCGGAAAGCGGGAGAAGCAGAAGGGCGCGATGCAGCAGCGTGGCCATGGCGATGTCCTTTGCGATCAGCGAACCCGCATGCCCGGCGTTGCGCCCGGCCACGGTTCCAGCACGTGGATGCCCGGATGGGCCTTCTCGTCGCCGTGGCTCGCGGCCAGCACCATGCCTTCGCTGATGCCGAACTTCATCTTGCGCGGCGCGAGGTTGGCGACCAGCACCGTGAGCTTGCCCACGAGCTGCTCGGGCTGGTAGGCCGAGGCGATGCCGCTGAACACGTTGCGCGTCTTTCCCTCGCCCGCGTCGAGCGTCAGGCGCAGCAGCTTGGTCGAGCCTTCGACCTTCTCGCAGGCCACGATCTTCGCGATGCGCAGGTCGATCTTCGCGAAGTCGTCGATGGTGATGGTGGGCGCGATGGCTTCACCGCCCGGCAGTGCGCCTTCCGAGGAGGCGGCGGCGGCCGGTGCGGGTTCGGGCGCGTCGAACAGCTTGTCGACCACCTTGGCGTCGGCGCGCTGCATCAAGTGCTTGTACTCGCCGATGGCGTGGCCCGCCGGCAGCGACTGCGCGGCGTCCGTCCAGATCAGCGGCGAGATCTTCAGGAAGGCTTCGACGTTCACAGCGAGCGCCGGCAGCACCGGCTTCAGGTACAGCGTGAGCAGGCGGAAAGCCTCGATGCAGACCGTGCACACGTCGTGCAGCCGTGCCTCGGCGCCTTCCTTCTTGGCCAGCTCCCAGGGCTTGTTCTGGTCGACGTACTCGTTCACCTTGTCGGCCAGCGCCATCACCTCGCGCAGGGCGCGGGCGTAGTCGCGGCCGTCGTACAGCGAATGCAGTTGCGAAGCTGCGTCGCGCAGTGCAAACAGCAGTGCGTCGCCATCGGCCGACACTTCGCCCAGCTGGCCGCCGAAGCGCTTGCCGATGAAGCCGGCCGCGCGGCTCGCGATGTTGATGTACTTGCCCACGAGGTCGCTGTTGACGCGCGCGACGAAGTCCTCGGGGTTGAAGTCGATGTCCTCGTTGCGGCCGTTGAGCTTGGCCGCGATGTAGTAGCGCAGCCATTCGGGGTCCAGGCCGATCGACAGGTACTTGAGCGGGTCGATGCCGGTGCCGCGGCTCTTGCTCATCTTCTCGCCGCTCACCGTGAGGTGGCCGTGCACGTACACGGCGTCGGGCGCCTTGCGGCCGCTGAAGTGCAGCATCGCGGGCCAGAACAGCGTGTGGAAGGTGATGATGTCCTTGCCGATGAAGTGCACCTGCTCGAGGTCGGGGTCGGCCATGTACTCGGTGTACGAGATGCCGTCGCCGCCGAGCTCGATGCAGCGCTTGTCGAGAAGGTTCTTGAGCGATGCCAGGTAGCCCACGGGCGCGTCCAGCCACACGTAGAAGTACTTGCCCGGCGCATCGGGGATCTCGATGCCGAAGTAGGGCGCGTCGCGGCTGATGTCCCAGTCGCCGAGTCCGCCCTTGCCTTCGTCGTCCTTGTAGAGCCACTCGCGGATCTTGTTCTGCACTTCGCTCTGCACGTGGCCGGCAGCGGCAGTCCATTCCTTCAGGTAGGCCTCGCAGCGCGGGTCCGACAGTTTGAAGAAGAAGTGGTCGGAGCTGCGCAGCTCGGGCTTGGCGCCCGACAGTGCCGAGTAGGGGTTGATCAACTCGGTGGGCGCGTAAACGGCGCCGCACACCTCGCAGTTGTCGCCGTACTGGTCCTTCGAATGGCAGTTGGGGCACTCGCCCTTGATGAAGCGGTCGGCCAGGAACATGCCTTTTTCGGGGTCGTAGAACTGCTCGACGCTCTTGGTCTCGATGAGACCGTTGGCGCGCAGGTCGCGGTAGATGTCCTGCGCGAGCTGGTGGTTCTCGGGCGCGTCGGTCGAGTGCCAGTTGTCGAACGAGATGAAGTAGCCGTCGAGGTAGGGCTTGCGGCCCGCGGCGATCTCGGCCACGAAGGCCTGCGGCGTCACGCCGGCCTTGTCGGCGGCAATGGTGATGGCTGCGCCGTGTGCGTCGTCGGCGCAGACGAAGTTGACCTCGGCGCCGTTCATTCGCTGGTTCCGCACCCAGATGTCGGCCTGGATGTATTCCATCATGTGGCCGATGTGGAACTTGCCGTTGGCATAGGGCAGGGCGGTGGTGACGAAGAGCTTGCGCGGGGCGGACATCAGAGGGGCGCTTTCGGGAGTGGCGGGCTGGCGGAACCGGACATTTTAGGTGGCGGCGTCCGTCCCCGGGTTTGGTGGACGTATGCTTCGGCCCCCGATACAGAAAGCGAGACGCAGCCGATGACCACCCCTTCCATTCCCGCAACTCTGATTCCCGGCGATGGCATCGGCCCCGAAATCGTCGACGCCACGCTGGCCGCGCTCGATGCGCTGAAGGCTCCCTTCACGTGGGACACCCAGATCGCCGGCCTCGGCGGCGTCAAGGCTTCGGGCGATCCGCTGCCGCAGGCCACGCTCGACAGCATCCGCCGCACCCGCCTTGCCCTGAAGGGCCCGCTGGAGACGCCTTCGGGCGGCGGCTACCGCTCGTCGAACGTGCGGCTGCGCGAGGAGTTCCAGCTGTACGCCAACCTGCGCCCGGCGCGCACCATCATTCCCGGCGGCCGCTTCGACAAGATCGACCTCGTGGTCGTGCGCGAGAACCTCGAAGGCCTCTACATCGGCCATGAGCACTACGTGCCCATCGACGGCGACCCGCACGCCGTGGCCATGGCCACCGGCATCAACACCCGCCAGGGCAGCCGCCGCCTGCTCGAATACGCCTTCGACACCGCCGTGGCAACGGGCCGCAAGAAGGTCACGATCGTGCACAAGGCCAACATCATGAAGGCGCTCACGGGCATCTTCCTGGAGACCGGCCTCGACCTCTACGAGAAGAAGTACAAGGGCAAGTTCGAGCTCGACACGGTCATCATCGACGCCTGCGCGATGAAGCTGGTGCTCAATCCCTGGCAGTTCGACATGCTGGTCACCACCAACCTGTTCGGCGACATCCTGTCCGACCTCGTGGCGGGCCTGGTCGGCGGCCTGGGCATGGCGCCCGGCGCCAACATCGGCACCGACGCGGCCATCTTCGAGGCCGTGCACGGCTCCGCGCCCGACATCGCCGGCAAGGGCATCGCCAACCCGACCGCGCTGCTGCTGGCCGCCGCGCTGATGCTCGACCACGTGAAGCTGCCCGAGCTGGCCACGCGCCTGCGCAAGGCCATCGACGAGACGCTGAACATCGACAAGGTGCGCACGGGCGACCTGGGCGGTACGGCGGGCACGGCGGCGTTCACGACGGCGCTGGTCAGCCGCATCAACGGCGCTTGAGCGGCGCAGGGCTCGCAGGCGCTGTATGAAACGGCTTCTGCTGCTCCTGGCGGCCCTGCTGTTTGCAGGCCTCGCGGCGGCCGACCCGGGCTTCACCGTGGTGAAGGTCGACCTGCGCACCGAGCGGCTCGAGCTGTTCCTGCGCGACGACGCGGGCGTGCCGTTCAAGCGCTTCGACCGGCTCGATGCCTGGCTGAAGGAGCGCCACCGGCAACTGGACTTCGCGGTGAACGCCGGCATGTACCACGAGGACTTTTCCCCGGTCGGCCTGCTGGTGCGCGACGGCCGCGAAGAAGCGCCGCTCAACCTGGCCGAAGGAGTAGGCAACTTCTTCCTCAAGCCCAACGGCGTGTTCTTCGTCTCGCACGCGGGGCCGCGCGTGGTCGAGTCGTCGGAATATCCGGCGCTGGCCAAGGGCGTGCGCCTCGCGACGCAGTCGGGTCCGCTGCTGCTGCGCCATGGGGTCGTGCACCCCGCCTTCATTCCCCATTCCGATTCGCGCAAGATCCGCAACGGCGTCGGCGTGATCGGCCACACGGCCATCTTCGTCATCAGCGAAAAGCCGGTGAATTTCCACGAGTTCGCGCTCTACTTCCGCGACGTGCTCCACTGTCGCGATGCGCTGTACCTCGACGGCACGGTCTCGGCCCTGCATTCGGCAACGCTGCACCGGAGCGACTTCGTGCGGGAGCTGGGGCCTATCCTCGGCATTGCGTCGCCTTGAGTGCGGTTGCCGCCCTCGCGTTTTCACCATTGATCCTTGCCTGAGCCATGTCCACCCCATCGCTGCCCGTCCTGTCCCTCCTCGAAACTCGCGTGCTCGGCGTGCTCGCCGAAAAGCAGCGCACCGTGCCCGACAGCTACCCGCTCACGCTCAACTCGCTGGTGTCGGGCTGCAACCAGAAGACCAGCCGCAACCCAGTGCTCGAACTCGCCGAGTCGCAGGTGCAGGCCGCCATCGACAGCCTGAAGGGCTACAGCCTCGTCGCGGAAACCAGCGGCGGGCGCGCCTTCCGCTACGAGCACAACGTCGATCGCGTGCTGCGCATCCCGTCGCAGTCGGTCATCCTGCTCACCGTGCTGATGCTGCGCGGACCGCAGACGGCGGGCGAGCTGCGCATTGCCTGCGACCGCATGCACAACTTCGCCGATATCTCGTCGGTCGAAGGCTTTCTCGAAGAACTCGCGGAGCGTCCTGCCGGTGCGCTGGTGGTGAAGCTGGCACGCCTTCCCGGCGCACGGGAAAGCCGCTGGGCGCATTTGCTGAGCGGTGCGCCGGCGGAAGAGGTGGCGGGGCCGGCGTCCGATGCGTCATATGCCGGGCACGATGTGTCGCTCGGCGAGGTCGCGGCCCTGAAGGCCAACGTGGCGCGGCTCGAGGCCGAGCTTGCATCGCTGAAGGTGCTGGTGGGACGGGTGTGTTCGGAGCTGGGGATTTCCGACGCGGGCTGAACATGTCCGCGCACAGGACGGATGGCGGTACTCAGCTCGTGGTGACCGCATCCCACCCGAAGAACCTAAGCACCTCCTCGCGCTGCCGCATCGCATCCGCCCGCCCGAGCGCCATCAGCTCGCGCGTGTACGCCGACTCGAACAGCAGGTAGCTCGCGAGCGCGCCGCCCTTCACGTCGGCCGCGACCTTCGAGCCGCCCAGCAGGTGCCGCACCGCGCCGGGCAGGGCGTCGACGTGGCGCGCCGCGATCACGTCGAGGCGTTCTGACGGCGAGATCACCAGCAGGTCGAGCGGTCGCAGCGTGCTCGCCGCACGGGCCTCTTCGGGAACCAGCCCCAACGTGTGGTTGATGCGGCGCAGCCGCTCGATGTCCACGGCCAGCGCGTCGAGAAAGATGCTCGACAGCGCATGGCCCGCGATCTGCGCCATCGTCGGATAGCCGCTGTGGGTGTTGGGCGCATCGGTGTCGCGCGGCTCGTGCATGCGGCCTGCGCCGATCACCACGATGCGCTGCGCACCGAGGTGGATCGCCGCCGCGATGGGCGCCGACTGGCGCATCGACCCGTCGCCGAAGTATTCGGTATGGCCCTGCATCGGCAGGGCCGTGGCCGGAAACACGAACGGAATGGCCGACGACGCCAGCAGGTGCGTGTGCGTGATGCGGTCGCGCACCGACAGGCGCTGCGAGCGCACCCACGGCTCCATCGGCACGGCGGCCTCGAAGAAGGTGACGTGCTCGCCCGAGCTGTAGCTCGATGCGGTCACGGCCAGTGCCTGCAGGTGGCCGTCCTTCATGAGCTGCGGCAGCCGCTCGAGCGGCACCATGCGCTGCAGAAGCTCGGCCAGCGGCGCGTTGTCGAGCAGCGACTTCGGCTTGATGCGCATCCAGTTGGCCGCGAAGCGCCCGAACCCGAGCAGCATGCGCCAGCGCGTGCCGCTGCCGATCACCGAGAGCGAATCGGCGCGGTACACCTGCTCGGCGCGGAACCGGCTCCAGACCTCGGCGATGCGCGCCACCGCGTGGTCGAAGTCGTCGGCGCCGCAGGCCAGTGCGGCCGCGTTGATGGCGCCGGCCGAGGTGCCGGTGATGACGTGAAAGGGGTTGCCGATTCCGGTGGCCGCCGGTCCCGCCGCGCGGCGGATTTCGGCAATGGCTTCGAGTACGCCGACCTGGTAGGCGGCCCGGGCGCCACCCCCGGTGAGCAGGAGGCCGGTGGCGGGGCTTGTCTCTGTCATTTTGTCGTTGCCATGAGCCATTGAAAGAAGACCTGGATTCCCCGTTTTCTCGCGGAATACCGCGGAACCGGCTTTACCGGGGCGCTGGTGTTGCCCCCGGTAGGGGGCGGGAGAAGCGACACGAAGTGCGCGAAGCCTGGGGGCGAGCCACTAGACTACCGGCCATTCAGGAGTTTGATCAATGGCACTCACCCCAGAAGGGCTCATGGACGCGCTCAAGGCCGTCGCGGACCCTAACACCGGCAAGGAATTCGCGGCGAGCCGGTCGCTCAAGAACCTGCAGATAGCGGAGGGCGACGTCTCGTTCGACCTCGAACTCGGCTATCCGGCGAAGAGCCAGCACGCGGCCATCCGCAAGGCGCTGGTGGCGGCTGCCAAGGCGGTGCCGGGCGTGGAGAACGTGTCGGTCAACATCGTCACCAAGGTCATCAGCCATGCGGTGCAGCGCGGCGTGCAGCTGATGCCCAACGTCAAGAACATCATCGCGGTGGCTTCGGGCAAGGGCGGCGTGGGCAAGAGCACCACGGCCGCCAACCTGGCGCTTGCGCTGGCCTCCGAGGGCGCCACGGTCGGCCTGCTCGACGCCGACATCTACGGCCCGAGCCAGCCCATGATGATGGGCATCGAAGGCCGCCCCGAAAGCGCCGACGGCAAGACCATGGAGCCCATGGAGCGCCACGGTGTGCAGGTGATGTCCATCGGCTTCTTGGTCGACCCCGACCAGGCCATGGTCTGGCGCGGCCCGATGGCCACGCAGGCGCTGGAGCAGCTGCTGCGCCAGACCAACTGGAAAGACCTCGACTACCTGATCGTCGACATGCCCCCGGGCACCGGCGACATCCAGCTCACGCTGAGCCAGCGCGTACCGATGACCGGCGCGGTGATCGTCACCACGCCGCAGGACATCGCGCTGCTCGACGCGAAGAAGGGCATCAAGATGTTCGAGAAGGTCGGCGTGCCGATCCTCGGCATCGTCGAGAACATGGCGGTGCACATCTGCTCGAACTGCGGCCATGCGGAGCACATCTTCGGCGCGGACGGCGGCAGGAAGATGGCGGCCGAGTACCAGATGGAATACCTCGGCGCGCTGCCGCTGGACATCAAGATCCGCCTGCAGGCCGACAGCGGCGCGCCTACGGTGGTGTCCGATCCGGAAGGCGACGTGGCCGGCATCTACAAGGCGGTTGCACGCCGCGTGGCCGTGGGCATCGCCGAGAAGGCGAAGGATTTTTCCTCCAAGTTTCCGACGATCTCGATCAGCAAGAACACCTGAGGGATGAAGCCGTGCATTTCGAGTCGTCGGGAGGTGCGTTGTTCGGGGCGCGATCACGCCGACGGGGTACCTTGCTCCGCGAATGCCCTTCGCCCTTCGGGCTCCCCCTTTATTTCGCTGCGCAAGGCACCCCATCGGCGTGATCGATCAGAGCAGTCGTCCTCGTGCGCAGGGCGTCGGGTGACTCACGCAGCGAAATAAAGGAGGAGCGAAGCGGGGGACATTCGCGGAGGGAGTTACCCGATGGCCTGCGCACGCACCCCGGACAAGAGCCTCAGAAACACAAGCACCCCACGACACAATACGCGCCGGAGCCGCAGGCATGAACCTGCTCGCCTCGATGCGCTATCTGGTGGCGCTCAACGAGCACAAGCACTTCGGCCGTGCCGCGCAGGCCTGCCACATCACGCAGCCGGCGCTGTCGAACGCGCTGCGTGCGCTCGAAACCGAGTTCGGCGTGGTCATCGTCAAGCGCGCGCGCGTCTATGTCGGCCTCACACACGAAGGCGAGCGCGTGCTGGCCACGGCGCAGCGCATGCTGCGCGACAACGAAGTGCTGCTGCAGGAGCTGCGCAGCGACGTGGACAACCCGCGCGGGCGCCTGCGCATGGCCGCGGTGCCCACCGCCATTCCGATGCTCTCGCGCTTCGCCGCCATGCTGAACCAGCGGCATCCGGGCATCCTGCCGGTCGTGCTGTCGATGAGCTCGCAGGAACTGGAGACGGGGCTCGAAAGCCTGTCGATCGACCTCGCGCTCGGCTACACGGAGCGCATGCACCTGCCGGGCATCAAGCTCACGGCCTGGCCGCAGAGCGTCGAGCACTACTTCCTGCTGCGGCGCGCCGAAACGCCCTCGGTGAACGAACTGCGCATCGGCCAGCCCATCACCTGGGCCGAGGCCGGCAAGCTGCCGCTGTGCCTGCTCACGACCGACATGCACAACCGCGCCATCATGGACCAGGCGCTGCGCGAGGCGGGAGTGCCGGTGGCACCCGCCATCGAGACCAACTCCGTGCTTGCGCTCGCGCTGGCCGTGAGCGCGGGCACGGTCAGCAGCGTGCTGCCCGGCGCCATGGTCGCGGCCGTGCGCAGCCACCGCGAGCTGGAGGCGCTGCCGCTGGTGGCGCCCGAAGTGCTCACGCCGATTGGCTTCATGACGCAGGACGGCGTGCGCTCCTCGCGCGCGCTCGAAGCCGCGCTCGCCTTCCTGCAAACCCCCGAGTGGCGTGAGCAGGTGCGCCTGCACAGCGGGACGCTCGGCGACTGAGCACGGGCCGGGCATTTAGTTATTGAATCGGCCGATGCGCCGAACGAATTTGACGGAACGTGAAACGTTCTGACACACTCCGCGGCCCGGATCAAACACAAGAGTTACAAATCCGGCCAACTAGGAGAAATATGGCAGGCTCAACTGCAGGCGTTCTCGATGGAGATCGCATCGTTGGAGGAGGGGCGCAACCGCAACCCGGCTTCCTGGAAAAAGAACGCATCATCGCGGGGCCCGGCTTCAACCGCTGGCTGGTACCCCCGGCCGCACTGGCCATTCACCTGTGCATCGGCATGGCCTATGGCTTCTCGGTGTTCTGGCTGCCGCTGTCGAAGGCGCTCGGCATTGCGGGGACCGGCGCCCAGGCCTGCGCCAGGGACATGAGCTTCTTCGCCGAGCTGTTCGCCACGAACTGCGACTGGCGCGTGGCCACGCTCGGCTGGATGTACACGCTGTTCTTCGTCTTCCTCGGCTGCTCGGCGGCCCTGTGGGGCGGCTGGCTCGAGCGCGCCGGTCCTCGCAAGGCCGGCGTGGTGTCGGCGCTGTGCTGGTGCGGCGGCATGCTGCTGTCGGCACTGGGCATCCACCTGCACCAGTTCTGGCTGATGATCCTCGGCTCGGGCGTGATCGGCGGCATCGGCCTGGGGCTGGGCTACATCTCGCCGGTGAGCACGCTGATCAAGTGGTTCCCCGATCGCCGCGGCATGGCGACCGGCATGGCCATCATGGGCTTCGGCGGCGGCGCGATGATCGGCTCGCCGCTGGCGGTCGACCTCATGAAGCGCTTCAGCACCGCCACCGACGTGGGCGTGATGCAGACCTTCGTCGTGATGGCGCTCGGCTACTTCGTCTTCATGATGGCCGGCGCGCTGGGCTACCGCGTGCCGCCTTCGGGCTGGAAGCCCGAAGGCTGGACGCCGCCCCCGGCGCAGACCAGCAACGCCATGATCACGCAGCGCCACGTGCACGTGAAGAAGGTCTGGGGCATTCCGCAGTTCTGGCTCGTGTGGCTGGTGCTGTGCATGAACGTGAGCGCCGGCATCGGCGTGATCGGCATGGCCTCGCCGATGCTGCAGGAAGTGTTCGGCGGCGGGCTGATCGACCTGCCAGCCAAGTACGGCCAGCTCGACAAGACGCAACTCGCGGCCATCGCGGTGGTGGCGGGCGGCTTCACGGCGCTGCTGTCGCTGTTCAACATCGGCGGGCGCTTCGTGTGGGCCAGCCTGTCGGACAAGCTGGGCCGCAAACTCACCTACACGGTGTTCTTCGTGCTCGGCGGCATCCTGTACGCGAGCATTCCCTCGTCGGCCGGCGCGGGCAGCAAGCTGCTGTTCGTGGGCGCCTGCTGCGTGATCGTGTCGATGTACGGCGGCGGCTTCGCCACGGTGCCGGCCTACCTCGCCGACCTGTTCGGCACGCAGTTCGTGGGCGCCATCCATGGCCGCCTGCTCACCGCGTGGGCCACGGCCGGCATCCTCGGCCCGGTGGTGGTGAACTACATGCGCGAGTACCAGCTGGGCCTGGGCCTGCCGCGCGAGCAGGTCTACAACCAGACCATGTACATCCTCGTGGGCATGCTGGTGATCGGCTTCATCGCCAACCTGCTGGTGCGCCCGGTGGCCGAAAAGCACTTCATGACCGACGCCGAACTGGCCGTGGAGAAGAAGCTGGCGCACGAAAAAGCCTCTGCGGCCGAAGTGGGCAGCGGCTCTGGCCGCGCCGACACGGTGAGCCCTGCGGTTGTGGCGCTGGCGTGGGTGGCAGTGGGTATTCCGCTGGCCTGGGGCGTCTACAAAACGCTCGTGAGCGCGGCGAAGTTCTTCCACTAGGAACGCTTCCCCGTGGCTTCGCGAAGGGGGCCGAGCCTTGCAGCATGGTTTACCCTTCGCGCCAGATGAAATCCAAAGTCCAGTTCCGTCTGCGCGTCTACCGGGACGACGCCATCGCCATCGGCCCCGGCAAGATCGCCGTGCTCGAAGCGGTGGCCGAGACCGGTTCGATCTCGGCGGCGGCCCGCCTGCTGGGCATGTCGTACCGCAGGGCCTGGATGCTGATCGACGAGATGAACCAGGCACTGGTCTCGCCCGCCGTGAACACCGCGGCCGGCGGCTCGCGCGGCGGCGGCACTGCGCTCACGCCGGTGGGCGAGGAAGTCGTCAGGCATTACCGCGCCATCGAAAACGCGGCGAAGCTGGCCACGGCTGCGGACATCCGTGCGCTGACGCGGCTGCTGGTCCCGTAACGTTATATCGATCGGTATATGGGGCAGCTCACGCCGTGCATCTTCGCGGTGAGGCAGCGTTCGTCGTGCAACAATTCCGCCGTATCCCAATGAATACGACGAACGCCCTCATCGCCTCGACCGACTGGTCGCCCCTGGCACTGTCGCTCAAGGTCGCCGCGGTCGCGACCGTGCTGGCGCTGATTGCGGGCGTGGCGCTGGGCTGGGTGTTCGCGCGCAAGAAATTCTTTGGTCGCACCGTGCTCGAGGCCGTGTTCATGCTGCCGCTGGTGTTGCCACCCACGGTGATCGGCTACGCCATCCTCGTGGCGGCCGGGCGCCGCAGCCCGCTGGGCGCGTGGCTGCGCGAGCACCTCGACTACACCATCATCTTCAGTTGGCACGGTGCCGTGGTGGCATCGGCCGTGGTGGCGCTGCCGCTGGTGCTCAAGTCGGCCAGCGCGGCATTCTCGGGTGTGGACCGTTCGCTCGAAGCCGCGGCCAGCACGCTGCGGCAGTCGCCGTTCTCGGTTTTCGTGCGCGTCACGCTGCCGCTGGCGTGGCCCGGCATCCTGGCCGGCACGCTGCTCGCGTTCGCACGCGCCATGGGTGAGTTCGGCGCATCGCTGATGGTGGCCGGCTCCATTCCCAAGCAGACCCAGACGCTGTCGATGGCCATCTACGACGCTGTGCAGGCCGGTCACGACGACCTCGCGCTGCTGCTGGTCGTTGTGACCTCGCTGCTGTCGATCACCGTGCTGGTGCTGTCGAGCCGCTTCTTCTCGCTTCGCTGATTTCGTCTCCATCATTCCGGAGTTGTCCATGCGCCCGTTCCACCTTCTGTCGCTGGCTCTCGCACTCGCCCTGCCGCTGGCTGCCGGCGCGCAGCAGATCACCGTGTCCGCCGCCGCGAGCCTGACCGACGCGTTCAAGGAAATCGGCCCGAGGTTCGAGGCTGCCAGGCCCGGGGCCGTGGTGCGCTTCAATTTCGCCGCCTCGGGCGTGCTGCTGCAGCAGATCGTCCAGGGCGCGCCGGTCGACGTGTTCGCCAGCGCCGACCAGGAAACGATGAATCGCGGCGCCGAGCAGAAGGCCATCGATGTCGCCACGCGCAAGGACTTCGTCACCAACAGCCTCGTGCTCATCGAGCCCGCCAAGGAGGGCGTGGGCGTCAAGACGCTGCAAGACCTGGGCGGCGCGAGTGTCAAGAAGATCGCCATCGGCAAGGTCGCCACCGTGCCGGTCGGCCGCTACACCAGGCAGGTGCTCGACAGCGCCAAGCTCTGGACCACGCTCGAACCCAAGTTCGTGCAGGCCGACAGCGTGCGCCAGGTGCTCGACTACGTGAGCCGCGGTGAGGTCGAGGCTGGTTTCGTCTACCGCACCGATGCGGCGGTGGCCGGCGACAAGGTGAAGATCGCCTTCACGCCCACCGGCCACGCGCCTGTGACGTACCCTATCGCTGTGGTTTCGGAGAGCAAACAGAAAGCGCTGGCCGGCGACTTCATCGCCTTTCTTTCGACGCCCGCCGCGCAGGAAGTGCTCGCGCGCTATGGGTTCGGGAAGCCGTGACTCCTGAGATGAGATCCTGTTGTTTGCTCCGCGAATGTCCCCCGCTTCGCTCCTCCTTTATTTCGCTGCGCAAGGCACCCCGCCGTCGTGATCGTTCAGAGCACTTGTCGATCGGCCGCGAATCAGCAGCGTGCCCTCGTGCACAGGGCATCGGGTGCTCCCCGCAGCGAAATAAAGGAGGAGCGAAGCGGGGGACATTCGCGGAGGGGAGTACCCGGTGGCCTGCGCACGCACCCCGAAACCAACCGCGCGTCACGCCCCAGAACGCCGGAGCAGCAAGGATGATCGATGTCGACCTGAAGCTCACGGTAGCCGACGGCCGCCGACGCTTCGATCTGGCCGTGCGTTTCGCGACCGACGTGCCTTTCGCCGCGCTCTACGGCCCCTCGGGTGCAGGCAAGTCTCTGACCCTGCAGGCCATTGCCGGCCTGCTGCATCCCAGCGCCGGCCATGTGCGGCTCGACGGCCGCACGCTGTACGACGCGGCCCAGGGCATCGACGTGCCTGCTTCGGCGCGGCGCATCGGCTACCTGTTCCAGCACTACGCACTGTTCCCGCACCTGAGCGTGCGCGAGAACGTGGGCTTCGGGCTGACCGCATGGCATCGTCGCAAGCCGGCTGCGAAAGACGCCGAGCGCGTGCAGGCCCTGCTCGAAAGCTTCGGCCTCGCCGCACTGGCCGACAGCCGGCCGCAGAACCTCTCGGGCGGGCAGCAGCAGCGCGTGGCCCTCGCGCGCGCGCTGGCCTGCGAGCCGCAGGTGCTGCTGCTCGACGAACCTTTCGCCGCGCTCAACCCCATGCTGCGCGCCGAGTTGCGCAATGAGCTTGCGCTGGTGCGCAGGCAATGGGGCATTCCGGTGCTGATGATCACGCACGACATCGAGGACGTGCTCGCGCTGGCTGACGTGGCCTTTGTCTACAAGGATGGGCAGGTGGTGCGCGAGATCGACCTGCACACGGCTGAAAGCCGCGACTTCGCGCTGCGCGAGATTGCCGGCGTGCAGGCCGTCGAGGAGACGCCCTTGCGTAGCAAGCTGCGCGGCCTGTTGACGCAGGACACACGAGGGGTTTGAGATCTCCTTCATTTCCTTTTTGAATCGCCGCATGTCCCGATTCAATTTGACGCTCTGAAGGCCCACGGCGAACACTCGCTGCCATGAGCAGTGAGCAGAAGATCGAGTTTTACAAGGGCCCCGCGGGCGGTTGGGGCGCATTGCGCAGCGTGACCAATGCGCTGCTGCGGCAGGACATTCCCATCAAGGGCGCGAAGACGCTGCTCTCGGCCAACCAGCCCGACGGTTTCGACTGCCCCGGCTGTGCCTGGCCCGACCGAAACCACGCCTCCACGTTCGAGTTCTGCGAGAACGGCGTCAAGGCCGTGGCCGCCGAAGCCACCGCGCGGCGTGCCGGCCCGGAACTCTTTGCAAAGCACACCGTGGCGCAACTGGCCGAGCAGAGCGATTTCTGGCTCGAAGACCAGGGCCGCCTCACGCACCCCATGGCCTACGACGCGGCCAGCGACAAGTACGTGCCCATCGAATGGGACGACGCGTTCGCGCGCATCGCGAAGCACCTGAACGCGCTGCCCGACCCGAACCAGGCCATCTTCTACACCTCGGGCCGCGCGAGCAACGAGGCCGCCTTTCTCTATCAGCTGTTCGTGCGCGAGTACGGCACCAACAATTTTCCCGACTGCTCGAACATGTGCCACGAGCCCAGCGGCAGCGGCATGCGCCCGCAGTTCGGCGTGGGCAAGGGCACGGTCACGCTCGATGACTTCGAGAAGGCCGACGCGATCTTCATCTTCGGCCAGAACCCCGGCACCAACCATCCGCGCATGCTCGGCGAGCTGCGCGCGGCCTCGAAGCGCGGCGCTCGCATCGTGAGCTTCAACCCGCTGCGTGAGCGCGGGCTGGAGCGTTTTGCCGATCCGCAAGACAAGCTGGAGATGGCGACCATGGGCTCCACCCCCATCAGCACGCACTACTTCCAGCTGCGCGTGGGCGGCGACTTCGCAGCCGTCAAGGGGATGATGAAGCACGTCATCGAGCGCGAGGACGAAGCCGTGGTGCGCGGCGAGCCTCCGATGCTCGACCATGAATTCATCGCGGCCCACACCACTGGCTTCGAGGCGCTGGCGGCCGACCTGCGTGCCGAGTCGTGGGACATCCTGGTACAGGAGTCGGGCCTGAGCGAGGCGCAAATCCGCGCCGCGGCCGACGTGTACCTGGGCGCCAGGCGGGTCATCGCCTGCTGGGGCATGGGCATCACGCAGCACCAGCATTCGGTGGCCACCATCCAGATGATCGGCAACTGGCTCATGCTGTGCGGCCACATGGGGCGCGAAGGCGCGGGCGCCTGTCCGGTGCGCGGCCACAGCAACGTGCAGGGCGACCGCACCATGGGCATCTGGGAAAAGCCGCCTGCCGCGCTGCTTGATCGGCTGCAGCAGGTGTTCGGTTTCGAGCCGCCGCGCCGCAATGGCGTCGACACGGTCGAGGCCATACAGCTCATGCTCGAGGGCAAGGGCAAGGTGTTCTTCGCGCTCGGCGGCAACTTCGCGGCGGCCACGCCCGACACCTACCAGACCTGGAAGGGCCTGCAGAAGTGCGACCTCACAGTGCACGTGACCACCAAGCTCAACCGCAGCCACGTGATCCACGGGCGCGAGGCGCTGATCCTGCCGTGCCTGGGGCGCACCGAGATCGACATGCAGGCCGGCGGCCCTCAGGGCGTGACGGTGGAAGACTCGATGAGCATGGTGCACATCTCGATGGGCATCAATCCGCCCGCGTCGGAGCAGCTGCTGTCCGAACCCGCCATCGTGGCGCGGCTCGCGGCCGCCACCCTCGGCGCACGCAGCAAGACGCCGTGGCTGTCGCTGATCGAAGACTACGCGCGCATCCGCGACAAGATCGAAGCCGTGTTCGACGACTTCAAGGATTTCAACGCGCGTGTCGCGCGCCCCGGGGGCTTCCGCCTGCGCAACACCGCGAGCGAGCGCGTGTGGAACACCGCGTCGAAGAAGGCCGTGTTCTTCACGCACGCCGTGCCGCTGGACACCCATTCGCACCGCGCCCGCGCGCGCTTCGCGAAGAAGGGCGACACCATCGTCTTCACTCTGCTGACCACGCGTTCGCACGACCAGTACAACACCACCATCTACGGCATGGACGACCGCTACCGCGGCGTGTTCGGCCAGCGCCGCGTGGTCTTCATCAACGCCGAGGACATCCGGGCGCTGGGCATGAAGGATGGCGACTGGGTCGATCTGCAGACGGTGTGGAACGACGGCCAGGAGCGCCGTGCCGACCGCTTCAGGCTGGTCGCCTACGACATCCCGCGCGGCAACCTCGCGGCGTACTACCCCGAGACGAACCCACTGGTGCCGCTGTCGTCGGTGGCCGAGAACGCGGGTACGCCGACTTCCAAGTCCATTCCCGTGGTGCTGGTGCCGCACGAACTGCCGATCCAGAAGCTGGCGGAGGACGAGGCCGCTGCGGAGGTGGTCGAATGAGCGCATTGCTCGAAGACAGCCTGTCCGTGGCGATCCTGCGCATGCTCGCGCAGGCGCCGGACGACACGGGCGTCTCGCTGCCGCGCCTGGGCAAGCGGCTCGGGCAGGGCGCGAGCGTGCTGATGCGCAGGCTCACGCTGATGGGCGATGCGGCCATTGGCGGCGTGCGCGGCCCCGGCTGGGTGCGGGTGGTGCAGCACGACGACCGCTGGGTGGCACACCTCCAGGCGCCCGGACGGGCCCAGGTGCAAACGCTGCCGCCCCTTGCGGACGAAAACCGCGACTGAGCAGACAATGGCAGGCCCGCCCGGAGCCACCATGTCGAAGCCAGACCTCGCCGATCCCGAAGACACCCTGCCGCCGCTCTCGCGGCATGCCGTGCATGTCTTCGGCGAGCGCGGCATTGCGTCCGAAGGCGTGGTGCGCGACGACACGCTGGCGGCCGAAGTGCCGGTGGCGCTGGTGTTCAACGGCGTCTCGCACGCGGTGATGATGGCCACCCCGCAAGACCTCGAAGCCTTCGCGCTCGGCTTCGCGCTGAGCGAAGGCATTCTCGACACCGCCACCGATTGCCGCGGCATCGAGGTGCGCACGGTCGATGCCACCGAAGCGGGCCTGCCCGAAGGCATGCCCGGCATCGAGGTGCAGCTCGAGATTTCCACGCGCAGCTTCGAGCGCCTGAAAGACCGTCGCCGCAGCCTCGCGGGCCGCACCGGCTGCGGCGTGTGCGGCGTCGAGAGCTTCGCGGGGCTCGACCTCACGCCGCAGCGCGTGCCGCAGCGCGACTGGATCGAGCGCATCGATCTGGCCACCGTGCTGCGCGCCTTCGCCGCCATGCCGCCGCGCCAGGTCCTCAACGCCGAAGCTGGCGCGATCCACGCCGCCGCATGGGCCACGGTCGATGGCGAACTCACCGACCTGATGGAAGACGTCGGCCGCCACAACGCGCTCGACAAGCTGCTCGGCGAGCTCGCGCTGGCGGGCCGTCTCGAAGAGCCGGGCTTCGTGCTGATGTCCAGCCGCGGCAGCCACGAACTGGTGCGCAAATGCGCGCGCCTCGGCATTGCGGCGATGGCGACCATCTCGGCACCGACCTCGATGGGCGTGCACATGGCCGAGCTCAGCGGCCTGCGTTTCTGGGGACTGTGCCGCGCGCCGCGCGGTGTGCTCTATGCCGATGGACTCGCGGGTTCGCCGAGCGCCAGCACTGCATCGGCCACCGCCTCGATACCCTGATCCGACAGGTCGGGCGCCGCCACGCTCTGGCGCTGCGCCCAGGCGCGGAAGTGCAGCTCCTGCGACTTCTGGTAGTGCGGGTCGTAGTGCAGCGCCATCAGTTCCGCGAACAGGTGCGGCAGGTCGGCCTCGTGCGCCCATTGCTGCCAGCGCGCCACCGTCTCCTTGCCCTGCAGTTCCTTCAGCACGCCGAGCTTGCCGGCCAGCGCGTTGCGGTCGTCGCCCAGGTAGGCGTAGTCGCGCAGCAGGTAGGCCAGCCGCGCCTCGGGCGTGGCGGACACCTCGATGCACGGCGCCGCGCGCATCCGGGCCACCAGCGACAACGGCAGCGACAGCCGCCCGATGCGGATGCTCTCGCCCTCGACGTACAGCGGGCGTGACAGGTCGATGGTTTCGAGCACGGCCGCGATGCGCGTCTCGAAATGCTTTTGCGAGGGCTGCGGCACGCCCGGCAGCGAACCCAGCAGCGAGCCCTTGTGGCTGGCGAAATCTTCGAGGTCGAGCACCTGCGCACCGCGCGCGGCCAGCGCATGCAGCACGCGGGTCTTGGCGCTGCCGGTGGCGCCGCAGATCACGCGCAGGTCGAGCTTGGGCGTCAGCGAATCGATCTGCGTGATCACATGCCGGCGAAAGCTCTTGTAGCCGCCCGCGAGTTGCTGCGCATCCCAGCCGACGAGACGAAGCCAGGTGACCATCGAGCCGCTGCGCATGCCGCCGCGCCAGCAGTAGACCAGCGGTTTCCAGTTCTCGGGCCGGTCGGCCAGCGTGTCGCGCAGGTGCCTGGCGATGTTGGCAGCGACCATCGCGCCGCCGATGCGCCGCGCCTCGAAGGCTCCGGTCTGCACATAGACCGTGCCAACGATGTGGCGCTCCTCGTCGTCGAGCACGGGGCAGTTGATGGCGCCGGGAATGTGGTCGAGCGCGAACTCGGCCGGCGAGCGGGCGTCGATCAGCGTGTCGAAGGCGTGGCGGTCGGCGACTCGTACGGGCTGGCGGTGACTCATGGCTGGAACCTCATGGCGTCGATTGTCGGTCTTGCTTGTTCAGGGCACGTGCACAGGGCACCGGGTACTCCCCTCCGCGAATGTCCCCTGCTTCGCTCCTCCTTTATTTCGCTGCGGGGAGCACCCGGTGCCCTGTGCACGATGGACGCCGCCGTTGTGCTGGCCGATCAACCAGTGCTCTGATCGATCGCGCCGATGGGGTGCCTTGCGCAGCGAAATAAAGGAGGAGCGAAGCGGGGGACATTCGCGGAGCAAGGCACCCCGTCGGCGTGATCGCACCTCTGAGGCCGGGAGCGCATCAAGCGTAAGCAGGCCCCAGCCCCTTGCGCAACCGAGCGCTGGCAAAGTCGACAAAGGTGACCAGCACGAACATCGCGATCAGCACCGTCATCGCTTGCTGCTGCTGGAAGATCGACAGGTGGAAGTACAGCAGCTGCCCCAGCCCGCCACCGCCCACGAAGCCCAGCACGGCCGCCATGCGGATGTTCATCTCCCAGCGGTAGAGCGTGTAGGCGACCCATTGCGGCAGCACGATGGGCAGGCTGGCGTAACTGAAGGCGGTGACCGCGTTGGCGCCCGAGAGCGTCAGCGCGTGCTCGGGCTCGCGCGGGGCGTTTTCCAATGCCTCGGCGAACAGGCGGCCCAGCACGCCGGTGGTATGCAGCGACAGGGCCAGCGCGCCTGCGAACGGGCCGATGCCGGCAGCCAGCACCATCAGCGCGGCCCACACGAGTTCGGGCACGCTGCGCAGGAAGTTCAGGACGAAGCGCGCCACGTGGCGTGGCAGCCAGCCGGTGCGGCCCGATGCAGGCAGCGCAAGCACTGCACCCGCAACGGCCGCCAGCACCGTGCCGAGGGCCGAAACGGCCAGCGTCTGCAAGGCACCGTTGCCTACCTTGGCGAGGAAGTCCGGCGAGAGGTCAGGCGGGAAGAACTCGGCGATGAACTTGCCCATGAGCCGAAGCGACTCCGACGAGCCGAGCGCGCGGTAGTCGATGCCCAGGTAGACGAAGCTCGCGGCCACCGCTGCGCCGATCAGCAGCAGCGCGATGCGGCAGCGCCAGCACGGCGGCGGGCGCGGGGGCAGCGGCGTGGTCATGCCAGCAGCCTCCGCAGTGCATTGCTCAGCAGGTCTGCCAGCAGCACCAGCGCGAGGAACACCAGCAGGATGCTGCTGGCCTCGCCGCCGTTGAGCATCTTCATCGACTGGTCCATCAGCTGGCCGAGGCCGCCGGCGCCGACGAAGCCCATCACCACCGAGGCGCGCACCGCGCATTCCCATCGGTAGACGGTGTACGAAGCCAGTTCCTGCGCCGTGTTCGGCAGCAGGCCGTAGCACAGCGCCGTGACCCGGCCGCTGCCGCTTTCGAGCAGGGCGCGCGCGGGGCGCGTGTCGGTCGATTCGAGGATCTCGGCGTAGACCTTGCCCAGCATGCCGCCGTAGGTGATGGCCAGCGCCAGCACGCCCGAGGCGGGGCCGAGCCCGAGCGCGCGCACGAACAGCAGCGCCCAGACGATCTCCGGAATGGCGCGCAGCACCATCAGTAGCCAGCGCGCGGCCTGCCGCACGATGCCCGCCTGCACGCGGCCGGGCCCGGGGCCGATGCGCGAGATGGACAGTGCGCGCGTTGTCACGAAGCCGAGCGGCGCGCCGATCAGCAGCGCCAGTGCGGTGCCGGCCGTGGCCATGGCCAGCGTTTCGAGCGTGGCCTTGAAGAGCATCGCGAGGAATGCAGGCGAGCCCTCGGGCGGAAAGAAGCCCGCCAGGAAACCGCCGATGACGGCGAGGTTGCCGCTGCCGAACAGCGCCCACGGCTTGAACTCCGACAGCGCCAGCATCGGCCACGCGATGGCGAGCGCGGCGATCCACCCGGCCAGCCGGCGTGCCGCATGCGGGTCGCGCTGCGCGATGGCGTTCGAGCTCAAGGGCAGTCCGGCCGGTGGAAGGCCGCCTCCATCGCAGCGCCCGCCGGCAGCGGCCGCTGCGTGGCGATGCCGCCTTCGCTCGCATACAGCGCGTCGAGCATCGCAGCCGTGACTTCCGCGGCAGGCAGGTCGAACGTCACCTGCCCGTTGCGCATGCCGACGATGCGCGGGAACCAGCGCAGCGCCAGGTCCACCGCATGCAGCGAGGCCACCAGCGTGGCGCCTGTCGATCCGCTTTGCGCAACGAGCTGGCCGACGGCGGCATCGGCCAGCGTGGGGTCGAGCGCGGATACGGGCTCGTCGGCCAGCAGCAGGGCGGGGCGCTGGTACAGGGCGCGCGCGATGCCGACGCGCTGCAGCTGGCCGCCCGAGAGGCGGTCGCAGCGGTCGAACAGGCGGTCTTCCATGGCCAGCCGCGACAGCGCTTCGTGCGCGCCGGCGATGTCCGACGGATAGAACAGCGAGCCCAGCGCGCGCAATGAGGACCATTCGCCGAGCCGGCCCGCAAGCACGGCGGTGACCACGCGCAGGCGTGGCGCGATCGGTGGCGCCTGGTGCACGGTGCCGATGCGGGCGCGCAGCTTCTTCAGTGCTGCGGCCGGCAACTGCCAGGGCTGTGCGCCCAATGCCTGCACTGCGCCCTCCGTGGGCCGCAGCGCAGCGCCGAGCACGCGCAGCAGCGTGGTCTTGCCGGCGCCCGAAGGGCCGATGACGGCGATGCGTTCGCCGTCCTGCGCGGCGAGCGTCACTCTGGCCAGCGCGCGCTGTCCGCTGGCGTGGACCACGCCGATGGCATCGAGGGAGAAGCTCACGCTGCGGGGCTTTCGGGGGGCGACTCCCCCTGGTTCCACATCACTTGATCAAACCCGCCGACTTCCCCGCCGTCTCGATCC
The DNA here is from genome assembly GCF_001425205.1 of Variovorax sp. Root411. Classification (GTDB taxonomy): domain Bacteria; phylum Pseudomonadota; class Gammaproteobacteria; order Burkholderiales; family Burkholderiaceae_C; genus Variovorax. The sequence goes on along the minus strand of NZ_LMDW01000002.1, from coordinate 229,896 downwards.
CGTCGTAGTTCGACGACTTGGTCGGGATGAACTTGCTCGCACGCTGCAGCGCCATGATTTCCTTGTGCGCGGGGTTCGCCGGATCGAGCTTCAGGAACGCGTCGGTCAGCTTCTTCTGCAGCGTGGCGTCCATGCCCGGGCGCACCGTCCAGTTGTAGTCGTAGTAGGTCGGCGTGGTCGCCAGCACGCGCACCTTGGCGGCATTGGGGTTCTTCGATTCGACCAGCTTGTCCCACACCGAGGCATTGAGCACGCCCGCTTCGGCGCGCGATGCGGCCACGAAGGCCACCGTGGCGTCGTGCGCGCCCGAGAACGCGACCGTCTTGAAATCCTTCTCGGGGTTGATGCCGGCCTGCAGCAAAAAGTAGCGCGGCATCAGGCTGCCCGAGGTGGACGAGGGTGCGCCGAAGGCAAAGGTCTTGCCCTTCAGGTCTGCCAGGGTCTTCGCGGTGCTGTCGACCGGTACGATGAACTTGCTGGTGAACACCTCGTCTTCCGCGCGCTGCACGATCGGCACGGCGCCGCCATTGGTGCGGATGCGCGCCTGCACGAAGGTGAAGCCGCCCAGCCAGGCCATGTCGATCTTGTTTGTGGCCAGGCCTTCGACCACGGCGGCGTAGTCGGTCACGGGCGTGAACTGCACGTCCATGCCGGTTTCCTTCTTGAGGTAATCGCCCAGCGGCGTGAACTTGCGCTGCAGCTCGGTGGGCGCCTCGTCGGGGATGGCCGAGACGCGCAGCACGCCCTGGGCGAGGGCGCCGAAGCTGGCGACGGAAACGGCGAGCGCGAGCGCCACCTGGGTGAGAGTTGTCTTCTTCATGGATGTGCCTCGAAAACGTGCAGCAGGTGCGGGAAGGGAAAGGACAGGATTGTAGAAAGCGGGGCCGCTTCGATAATCGACCCATGAACCCAACGCTCATGAACCCGCTTGCGCCCTTGCGCCTCACGAGTTTTTCGCATGGCGGCGGCTGCGGCTGCAAGATCGCGCCCGGCGTGCTGTCGCAGATCCTGAAGAACCACGCCGGCGGCATGATTCCGCCCGAACTCATGGTGGGCATCGAGACCGCCGACGACGCGGCCGTCTACAGGCTCAACGACCAGCAGGCACTGATCGCGACCACCGACTTTTTCATGCCCATCGTGGACGACCCCTACGAGTTCGGCCGCATCGCCGCAACCAACGCCATCAGCGACGTGTACGCGATGGGCGGCCAGCCGATCATGGCGCTGGCCCTGGTGGCCATGCCGATCAACCAGCTGCCCGTGGAAGTCATCGCCGAGATCGTGCGCGGCGGGCAGGACGTGTGCCGTGCAGCCGGCATTCCGATTGCAGGCGGCCACACCATCGATTCGGTCGAGCCGATCTACGGCCTCGTCGCGATGGGGCTGGTGCACCCGGATCGCGTGCGGCGCAATGCCGATGCGAAGGCGGGCGACGTGCTGGTGCTGGGCAAGCCGCTGGGCGTGGGCGTGCTTTCGGCCGCGCTCAAGAAGGAGCAACTGTCCGAGACGGGCTACCGCCAACTGATCGAGAACACGACGAAGCTCAACACGCCCGGCATCGCGCTGTCGGCACTCGACGGCGTGCATGCGCTGACCGATGTCACGGGCTTCGGGCTGGCCGGCCACGCGCTCGAACTGGCGCGCGGCGCGAAGCTGGCGGCGGTGGTCGAGTGGTCGAAGGTGCCGTTGCTCGACAACGTGGTGGCGATGGCCGCCGCCGGGTTCGTTACCGGCGCTTCGGGGCGCAACTGGGCGGGCTATGGCACCGAGGTCGAACTCGCAGCCGGCCTGCCGGCCACCGCGCAGAACCTGCTGAGCGACCCGCAGACATCGGGCGGCCTGCTCGTGAGCTGTGCGCCCGAAGCGGTCGATGCGGTGCTGAAGATCTTTCGCGACGAAGGCTTTGCGCGAGCGGCGGTCATAGGCCGTGTGGAGGCTGGCGAGCCCTCGTTGCGCGTGATTTCATAGGCCCCGGTATGTCTCCCTCCCCTTCCGGGGGAGGGCAGGGGTGGGGGCAAGCGGCGCTCGATAAGTGGATCTGGCGACCGGCGCTACTTGGGCGCCGCAGCGTCGCCGCCGCTCGGCGCGGGTGCCGCGCCGCCGGAGGAACTGCCGCCGTTCGGGCCGCTCATGCGGCCGACGCCGGAGTCGGCGGGCCTGACGTCCGCCGGGCTCGCGCCGGTCACCTTCGGTACGGGGGGTTTGGGATCGCAGGCACTGGCCAGCACACCTGCAACCAGGCACAGGCCGACGATCTGCAAGCGCTGGCATCGTGGCATAGACACTCCTCGCGAAGGATGGTCCGACAAACAAACTGGCTGTCTTCTTGCCTCGCCCTTTGCCCGCCGGGATGCCCGGTTTGCGATAGAACGGGGTGTGTTTGTCGCATCATGCGGCAGCATCCTGCCGGGATCAAGGGGCGCCAGGGCGCAATAACCCTTGAGGCCGGACGTGCCCCGGATCGTCGGCTATCGTTCGCGCCATGAATGCCTCCCTCCGCCTGGGTTGGCGCACGCTCTGGCGCGACCTGCGCGCCGGCGAGTTGCGCCTGTTGATCGTCGCCGTGCTGCTGGCCGTGGCCGCGCTCACGGCGGTCGGCTTCTTCGCCGACCGGCTGCAGGGCGGGCTGAAGCGCGATGCGCGCCAGCTGCTGGGCGGCGATGCGGTGATCGTCAGCGACAACCCGACGCCCGCGGCCTTCGTGGCGCAGGCCAGGTCGCTCGGCCTGGAAGGTTCCGGCACCTACGGCTTTCCGACCATGGCGCGGGCCGAAGACGCGCAGGGCGGCGCCAGCAAGCTGGTGGCGCTGAAGGCCGTGGCCGCGGGCTATCCGCTGCGCGGCAGCCTGCAGACCTCGACCACTTTCGAAGGCCCGGGCAAGGCCACGCGAGACATCCCCCCGCCGGGCGAGGTGTGGGTCGATGCCTCGCTGCTCGACTCGCTCGCGCTCAAGGTCGGCGACACGCTGCTGCTCGGCGACGCCGGCCTGCGCGTCGGCCGCGTCATCACGCTGGAGCCCGACCGCGGTGCCGGCTTCATGAGCTTCTCGCCGCGCGTGATGATCAACCAGGCCGACGTCGCGCGCACCGCACTCGTGCAGCCGGCCAGCCGCGTCGGCTACCGCTATGCGGTGGCGGGCAGCGACGCGGCGGTGAAGCGTTTTTCCGACTGGGCCGACGCCACCATCAAGAAAGGCGAGCTGCGCGGCGTGCGGCTCGATTCCTTCGAAGGCGGCCGGCCCGAGATGCGCCAGACGCTGGACCGCGCCGAAAAATTCCTGAGCCTGGTCGCGCTCCTCGCGGCGCTGCTGTCGGCCGTGGCCGTGGCGCTGGCCGCGCGCGGCTTTGCGGCCAGCCACCTCGACGACTGCGCGATGCTGCGCGTGCTGGGCCAGAGCCAGCGCACCATCGCCGTCGCCTACGCCTTCGAGTTCGCGGTGATCGGCATCGTGGCCAGCGCGCTCGGCGTGGCGATCGGCTTCGCGGTGCACTACGTGTTCGTGCTGCTGCTGGCGGGGCTGGTCGAAACCGCGCTGCCCGCGGCCACGCTGTGGCCGGTGGCCTTTGGGCTGGGCATGGGGCTCACGCTGCTGTTTGCCTTCGGCCTGCCGCCGGTGCTGCAACTGGCCCGCGTGCCGCCGCTGCGCGTGATCCGGCGCGACGTGGGCGGCCTCAAGCCCGCTTCGCTCGCGGTGCTGGGCGTCGGCGTCGCAGGCTTCGCGGCGCTGCTGATGGCGGCGAGCAGCGACATCAAGCTGGGCCTCATTGCCGTCGGCGGCTTCGCGGGCGCGGTGGCGGTGTTCGCGCTGCTGAGCTGGCTCGCGGTGAAGGTGCTGCGCCGCAGCGTCAACGAAACGACTGCGCCGCGCTGGCTGGTGCTGGCCACGCGGCAGATCTCGGCGCGGCCGGCGTATGCGGTGGTGCAGGTCAGTGCGCTGTCGGTGGGGCTGCTGGCGCTGGTGCTGCTGGTGCTGCTGCGCACCGACCTTGTCGCGAGCTGGCGCCAGGCCACGCCGCCCGACGCGCCGAACCGCTTCGTCATCAACGTCATGCCCGACCAGAGCGACGCCTTCCAGAAGTCGCTGCGCGATGCGGGCGTGCGCAAGTTCGACTGGTATCCCATGATCCGCGGCCGCCTCGTGGCCATCAACGACAAGCCGGTGTCGCCCGACGACTACGCCGAGGACCGCGCCAAGCGGCTGGTGGACCGCGAGTTCAACCTCAGCAACAGCGTGGCCGCGCCCGCGCACAACAGCATCACGGCCGGCAGGTGGACGCCGGATGCGCCCGGCGAGGTGAGCGTGGAAGAGGGCCTGGCCGAGACGCTGGGCTTGAAGCTCGGCGACTCGCTGCGCTTCGACATCGGCGGCACGCAGAACGAGGCGCGCATCACCTCGCTGCGCAAGGTCGACTGGGGCTCGATGCACGCCAACTTCTTCGTCATGTACACGGTGGCTTCGCTGGCCGACGTGCCCACCACCTTCATGGGCGCCTTCCGCGCGCCCGAGACGCGGGGCTTCGACAACGCGCTGGTGCGCAGCTATCCGAACGTCACCAACGTGGACATGAGCGCCACCATCAACCAGGTGCAGCGCGTGCTCGACCAGGTGATCCGCGCGGTCGAATTCCTGTTCGGCTTCACGCTCGCGGCCGGGCTGGTGGTGCTGTTCGCGGCGGTCACGGCCACGCGCGAGGAGCGCGCGCGCGAGTTCGCGGTGATGCGCGCGGTGGGCGCGCGCGCCAGCCTGCTGCGGCAGGTGCAGCGCGCCGAGCTGGCGGGTGTCGGACTGCTTGCGGGTTTTCTCGCGAGCATCGTGGCCTCGGCGATCGGCTGGGCGCTGGCGCGCTATGTGTTCGAGTTCACATGGAGGGCCTCGCCCATCGTGCTGGTGGCCGGTGCGCTGGCCGGCGCGGTGCTTGCGCTGGGAGCCGGATGGTGGGGCCTGCGCGACGTGCTGCGCCGCCCGGTGGTGGACACGCTGCGCCGCGCTGCCGAGTAGCAATCTTTTTCTTCGGCTTCGGGCCGGACGGGGCCGGGGAATGCAATACATTCCCCGGCCCCGTATTCAATTCAGAAGAAGCTTTCTACATGCGCTTGGCGTCATTCCAGATCACCAACTTTCGCTCGATCAACGACAGCGGCCCCATCGATTCCACACAGCAGATCACGGCGATCCTCGGACGGAATGACAGCGGCAAATCGAACCTGCTGCGCGCACTCCACAGCCTGAACCCGGCAGAGGGGCTGGCCGAACTCAGCCCCATCAAGGACTTTCCGCGCCACCGGCGGCTCGAGGAGTGCAATGGCGATACGCCAGTCGTCTTCACGCGCTGGCGCCTCGACGAAAGCGAGCAGGCCGAACTGGCCGGAATCCTGCCGCGCGCGTCAGGCGTGCGCCACGTCACCGCGGCCCGCGGCTATGCCACTGCGCGCTGGGCCGGGCTCGAAGGGCTCAACGCGCTGTCGCTCGACGTGAGCGACATCAAGGGCAAGGTCCGCAAGATCGTGCCGGGCGTCAAGGCCGCCGCCGAGAAGGTCGCCGAGGATGCGAAGGCGACGCTGGAACAGGAGGCCGACACCTTCGACGCCGCGATGATCATGAGCCCCGACTACATCAGGTGGTCGGCCGGCGCGGTCCAGGCGGCACAGGCCTTGCGCAAGGCGCTGGCCGTGGCGCGCGCCGAGCTCAGCGACAAGCAGGAGCAGATGCTGGCCGAGCTCGAAGACGTGGCCCTGTCCATCGCCAACGACGCGCCCGCGCTCGCCCGCGCGCAGGCCTGGGTGCTCGAGAAGCTGCCGCGCTTCATCTACGTCGACGAATACCCGGCGCTGCCCGGCCGCCAGAACATCGCGGAGTACCTCGGGCGCCAGGGTTGGGGCCAGCTCACGCCCGCGCAGCAGAGCTTCGGCAAGCTGTGCAAGGTCGCGGGGCTCGACCCGCAGCAACTGCAGGACCTGCTGGAAAAGAACGACCAAGCCACGCGCAACCAGCTCGCCAATCGCGCGGGCTCGGTGGTGACGGCCGAGATCCGCCGCCTGTGGAAGGACCGTGCGCTGAAGGTGCGCTTCAACCTCGACGGGCAGTACCTCGACACGCTGGTGTCGGACCCGAACGGCGCCTACGAGGTCGAGGTGAACCTCGACGAGCGCAGCCGCGGCTTCCAGTGGTTCTTCTCGTTCTACGTCGCGTTCTTTGCGGACACCCGGAGCGGCCGCGCGGAAGACGCGATCCTGCTGCTGGACGAGCCCGGCCTGCACCTGCACGCCCACTCGCAGGCCGATCTGCTCGCGCATTTCGAGAAGGACTTCGGCAACCAGATCATCTACACCACGCACTCGCCCTTCATGGTGCCCACGCATCGGCTCGATGCGGTGCGCACGGCCAGCCTGGGCGAGGTCGGCGGTACGACGGTGAGCAATGCCGCGGAGGGCGACGAGCGCACGCTGTTTCCGCTGAAGGCGGCGCTGGCGTTGGGCCGGATGGCCGTCGAGCCTACGAAGGCGCCGCCACAGGAGGTACGTGTCACGCGCTCCGAAGCGTCGGCCAGCGCCGTGAATGAACAGGCAGGCAGCCAACTGGCACAGGCTGAATAGCAGGCCCCAGCCGCCTGCTCAGGTGGCTGCGACCATGCGCTCGCATGAGCAGGCCCTTCAAGTCCGACAGGCTTCGTATCTTCCTGTCCAATAGCGCCATGGAAAACCCACAGAACGACCTCGCGGAACGCGTCACCGAACTCGAGATCAAGTCGAGCTACGCCGAAGACCTGCTCGACCAGCTGAACATGACGATCTACCGCCAGCAGCAGCAGATCGACCGGCTGATCCTGCAGGTCACGCAGCTCCGCGAGCAGAGCCAGAACGCGGCGCAGGACGGCGCGTCGCGCAATCCGCGCGACGAGCTGCCGCCGCACTACTGAAGAAGCTCAGCCGTGCGAGTGCCAGAGCACGGCGAAGAAGTGGCAGGTGCTGCCGCCGAGCACGAACAGGTGCCACACCGAATGGGCGAAGCGCACCTTGTTGTCGAACAAGAAGACCACGGCCCCAGCCGTGTAGAAGAGCCCGCCGGCCACGAGCCAGCCCAGACCCGCCGGTGACATGCGCTCGTACAGCGGCACCGCCGCCATCAGCGCCATCCACCCCATTGCCACGTAGAGCCCGGTCGACCACAGCGGATGCTGGAGCCGGTTGAACAGCTTGGCGCTCACGCCCAGCACGGCCGCCGCGCAGATGGCGCCGAACAGCGTCCACCCCAGCGGACCGCGCAGCACGCCGAACACGAAGGGCATGTAGCTGCCCGCGATGAACAGGTAGATGGCCGCGTGGTCCAGCCGGTTGAACCAGGCTTTGGCGCGACCCACGGGCAGCGCGTGGTACAGCGTGGAAATCAGGTACAGCACGATGGCCGTGCCCGCGAACAGGCAGGCGCCGACCACGCCCGCGGCCTGTCCGTTCTGCACGGCGCTGTAGACCAGGATGGGCAGCGCGGCAATGGCCAGCGCCAGGCCCAGGCCGTGGCTCAGGGCGTTGAAGAGCTCTTCCATCGCCGTCTGGTTGCGTGCCGCCAGGGCAGGGGTGCGTGGCGAAGTTTGTGTCCGGGAAAGGGCTGTCATCGGGACCTCATGCGAGTTGGATGGTTGGGCTGCCTGGCTACTTGACCTGCTGCTTGCCCAGCTTGCGCGCCAGCGTGCGCCGGTGCATGCCGAGCCGGCGCGCGGTCTCCGAGATGTTGAAGCCGGTTTCGGCCAGCGTCTCGTGGATGCGCTCCCATTCGAGCGTCTTGATCGAGGTGGAGCGGTTGGTCAGCTCGACCTCGGTGGTGCCGGCGGCGCGGCCGAAGGCGGCCTCGATGTCGTCGGTGTTCGACGGCTTGGCAAGGTAGTGGCAGGCGCCGAGCTTGATGGCCTCGACGGCGGTGGCGATGCTGGCGAAGCCCGTCAGCACCACGATCAGCATCTTGGCGTTGTGCCGGTGCAGCATCTGCACGCAGGCCAGGCCCGAGGCCTCGCCGTTGAGCTTGAGGTCGACCACCGCGTAGCCCGGCGACGAGGTGGCGAGCAGCGCCTCGACGTCTGCGAGGTTGCTGGCGAGCGCCACGGCATAGCCGCGCCGCTCGAAGGAGCGGCCGAGCGTGCGCGCGAAGGCGTCGTCGTCCTCGACGATCAGCAACTGGCGCTCAGCTCCGGTTTCGGTCATGGCCTTCCGTTTCGATGGTCTCGCCGGCGAGGACTTTTTCGTCCTCTGCTTCCTCTTCTTCCAGCACGATGGCCGCCAGCGGTAGCGTGATCTTCACGATGGCGCCGCCCTCGGGCCGGTTGGCCGCCGCGACGCGGCCGCCCACGGTGCGCGCCACGTTGACGACCAGGAACAGCCCCAGCCCGCCGCCAGGGCGACCCTTGCTCGACTGGTAGGGCTTCCCGAACTCCTTCAGGATGGCCGGCAGGAAGCCGGGGCCTGCGTCGGTGACCGTGATCGTCAGCGCGCCGGCGTCGTGCGCCGCTTCGAGGCGCAGCCAGTGCGGCGACGCCTCCAGCGCATTGTCGAGCACGTTGCAGATCATCTGCTTGAGCGCCGAGTCCGAGACCATGGGCAGGTCGCGGCCGAAGCGGTTGTCGTATTCGAAATCTTCCACCGGGCGGGTGGTGCGCCACTCTTCGATCAGGTCGTCGAGGAAGGTACTGACGGTGGTTTCTTCGGACGACTCGCCGCGCGCCTCGCCGGCCGACAGCAGGATGCCGCTCACGATGCTCTTGCAGCGCTGGATCTGCAGCTCCATCTCGGCCACCTCGGTCAGCAGCTCGGGGTCGGAGCTGAAGTGCGGCAGCCGGCGCCAGTCGCCGAGGATCACGGCCAGCGTGGCCAGCGGCGTGCCCAGCTCGTGCGCCGCGCCCGAGGCCAGCAGGCCCATGCGCACGATGTGTTCCTCTTCCGAGGCGCGCTGGCGCAGGTCGGCCAGCCGCGCGTCGCGCGCGCGCAGGTTGCGGCTGATGCGGGTGATGAAGATCACGAGCAGCGCCGCGTTCAGCGCGAAGCACACCAGCATGCCCTGGATGTAGGGGCTCCACAGGCCACGGTTGTGGTCCAGCGGCAGCGCGAGCGGGCGCGAGAACAGCGCCAGTCCGGCGAAGCAGATGCTGGTGATGACCACGATGGTCCAGGTCGACCAGGGCTTCAGCAGCACCGCGCCCAGCGTCACCTGCAGCAGGAACAAAAACACGAAGGGGTTGGTGGCGCCGCCGCTCAGGTAGAGCTGCGCCGTGAGCGTGGCCACGTCGACCAGCAGCGCGAGGAACAGTTCGCCGTTCGTCACGCGCCGGTGGTTGCGCGAGCGCAGCAGGCTGACCATGTTGAAGAGCGCCAGGCAGGCCAGCACCTGCAGCATGTGGTCCAGCGGCAGGCGGATCGCGAAGCCGTAGTGCACCACCAGGATGGTGACCACTTGCCCGACCACGGCGAACCAGCGCAGCTGGATCAGCTGCTGCATGTTCTGATGGCCAGTGGCGTTGTCGAGGCTCGCGACACCGGCGCGGGGGGCGTGCAGCTCCCCTGCGATCGCCTCAATCGCGGCGGGCATCTTCGGCAGGGCGGGTGTCGGCATGGGCCGCATTTTCGCCGCGCCGCACGAACCAGGCGGCGATCAGCACCATCAGCGCCAGGCCATACCAAGTCAGGGCATAGACGAGATGGCTGTTGGGGAAGGCGATGACCGTGAGGCCGGCGGCGGGCCACGCGGGGGTGTCGGCGTTGGCCGTGGCCTGCGCGGGGGGCGCCTCGGCATCGACGAAGTACGGCGCGACGTCGTTCAGGCCGCGCGTCGCGGCGATGGCCTGCACGTCGCGCGAGAACCAGCGGTCGCCGGGCGGATCGTTCTTGCGCAGGAAGCCGCCCTTGGGTTCGGTCAGGCGCAGCAGGCCGGCGACGGTGGTTTCACCCTGCGGCTCGGGCGCGGTGCGGGCCGAACGCTCGCGCGCCTCGGGCGGCACGAAGCCGCGATTGACCAGCACCACGGTGCCTTCGGTCGTGCGCAGCGGGGTCAGCACCCAGAAGCCCGCGCCGAGCTTCGTGCTGGCCTGCACCAGCGTTTCCTTGTCATGGAGGAAGGTGCCGGCGAGGCGGACATGCCGGTATTCGTCGTTGGCCGCGTTGACGGTGGGCCATTCGTTTCGCCCGGGGGGCGCGGCCGCCGGGGCATGCACGCGCTGGTCGACGCGGGCGATGAGATCGAGCTTCCAGGCCCTGCGCTCGACCTGCCAGGTGCCGAGCGCGAAGAAGCTGGCGAAGGCAAGGGCGGCGCAGACCGCCAGCGCCACCCGCGCGGAAGCGGAACGCTGGCGGACGGCCTGCTCCGCCATCAGGGCATGTTCTTCATGTCGTGCATCGAGTGCGGCATCATGTTGGTGTTCATGTGGTACATGACCCACAGCGAACCGGCCAGCGTGATGACCACGAGCACCAGCGTGAAGATCAGCGCCAGCATGTTCCAGCCGCCTTCGGACTTGGCGTCCATGTGCAGGAAGTACACCATGTGCACCACGATCTGCACCACGGCAAAGGCCAGGATGACCAGCGCGGTGGTGCCGGGCTTGTCGAAGACCTTGCCCATCACGATCCAGAACGGAATGGCGGTGAGGATCACGGCCAGCACGAAGCCGGTCATGTAGCCCTTGAAGGTGCTGTGGCTCACCGGGCCGTCGTCATGACCGTGACCGTGGTCGTCGTGGCCATGTGCGCCGTGGCCGGCGGTTTCGATATGCGCGCTCATTGCAGCGATCCCATCAGGTACACGAAGGTGAAGACGCCGATCCAGACCACGTCCAGAAAGTGCCAGAACATCGACAGGCACATCAGGCGGCGGCGGTTGGCGGCGGTGAAGCCGTGCTTGGGCAGCTGGATCATCAGCACGATGAGCCAGACGATGCCGAAGGTCACGTGCAGGCCGTGGGTGCCCACCAGCGCGAAGAACGACGACAGGAATGCGCTGCGCTGCGGGCCCGCGCCTTCGTGGATCAGGTGCGCGAACTCGTACAGCTCCAGGCCGATGAAGCCCGCGCCCAGCAGGCCGGTGATGGCCAGCCAGACCAGCACGCCGCCCATGCGGCGCTGCTGCATCTGGAGCACGGCGAAGCCGTAGGTGATGGACGAGAACAGCAGCAGCGAGGTGTTGATCGCCACCAGCGGCAGGTCGAACAGGTCGGCGCCCGAGGGGCCGGCCGCGTAGCTGCGGCCCAGCACGCCGTACACCGCGAACAGGCAGGCGAAGACCAGGCAGTCGCTCATCAGGTAGAGCCAGAAGCCCAGCAGCGTGCCGTTCTCGGGGTGGTGGTCTTCGTTGCGGACGTTGAACACCTCGAAGGTGGGCACGCTCGAGGCGTTGCCCACGGTGTTCGCGTGGCTGGAGGGGAGGGCGGTACTGTTAGACATGGGCGGCCAGCAGGCGCGTGCGCGCGTCTTCGGTGCGAACGACTTCATCCGCGGGGATGTGGTAGTCGCGCTTGTAATTGAAGGTATGGATGATCACGGCGGCGAGCATGGAGAAGAAGCCGATGCCGGCCACGAGCCACATCTGCCAGATCAGCGCGAAGCCGCACACCGCCGCCAGCGCGGCGATGACGAAGCCGGCGGCCGTGTTCTTGGGCATGTGGATCGGGCTGAAGCCTTCCAGCGGACGCTCGTAGCCGCGGGCCTTCATGTCGGACCAGGCGTCGTTGTCATGGATGCGCGGCGTGAACGCGAAGTTGTAGGCAGGCGGCGGCGACGAGGTCGACCACTCCAGCGTGCGGCCGTTCCACGGATCGCCCGTGGTGTCGCGCAGCGACTCGCGGCGGATGTAGCTCACCACCAGCTGGATGATGAACGAGCCGATGCCCAGCGCGATCAGCACGGCGCCGAAGGCGGCGACCTGGAACCAGATCTGCAGCGACATGTCCTGGAAGTGGTTCATGCGGCGCGTGACGCCCATCAGGCCCAGGATGTACAGCGGCATGAAGGCCATCCAGAAGCCGACGATCCAGAACCAGAACGAGCACTTGCCCCAGAACGGGTCGAGCTTGTAGCCGAAGGCCTTCGGGAACCAGTAGGTGATGCCCGCCAGCATGCCGAACAGCACGCCGCCGATGATCACGTTGTGGAAGTGGGCGATCAGGAACAGGCTGTTGTGCAGCACGAAGTCGGCCGGGGGCACCGCCAGCAGCACGCCGGTCATGCCGCCGATCACGAAGGTGATCATGAAGCCGATGGTCCACATCATGGGCAGCTCGAAACGGATGCGGCCGCGGTACATGGTGAAGAGCCAGTTGAAGATCTTCGCGCCCGTCGGGATCGAGATGATCATCGTCGTGATGCCGAAGAACGAGTTCACGCTGGCGCCGGAGCCCATGGTGAAGAAGTGGTGCAGCCACACGAGGTACGACAGGATCGTGATCACGACCGTCGCGTACACCATCGAGGCGTAGCCGAACAGGCGCTTGCCCGAGAAGGTGGAAACCACTTCCGAGAAGATGCCGAAGGCCGGCAGGATCAGGATGTACACCTCGGGGTGGCCCCAGATCCAGATCAGGTTCACGTACATCATGGCGTTGCCGCCGAGGTCGTTCGTGAAGAAGTTGGTGCCGACGTAGCGGTCGAGCGACAGCAGGGCCAGCACGGCGGTCAGCACCGGGAAGGCGGCGACGATCAGCACGTTGGTGCACAGGGCGGTCCAGGTGAAGACGGGCATCTTCATCATCGTCATGCCGGGCGCACGCATCTTCACGATGGTGGCCAGCAGGTTCACCCCGGATAGCAAGGTTCCGACCCCCGCTATCTGCAATGACCAGATGTAGTAGTCGACCCCCACGTCGGGGCTGAACAGAATGCCCGACAGCGGCGGGTAGGCCAGCCAGCCGGTCTTGGCGAACTCGCCGACGAACAGCGAGGCCATCACGAGGCCGGCGCCGAAGGTGGTCATCCAGAAGCTGAAGTTGTTCAGGAACGGGAAGGCCACGTCGCGCGCGCCGATCTGCAGCGGCACCACGAAGTTCATCAGGCCCGTGACCAGCGGCATCGCCACGAAGAAGATCATGATCACGCCGTGGGCAGTGAAGACCTGGTCGTAGTGATGCGGCGGCAGGAAGCCGGCGTTGTCGCCGAAGGCCATTGCCTGCTGGGCCCGCATCATCAGCGCGTCGGCGAAGCCGCGCAGCAGCATCACCAGGCCCAGGATGATGTACATGATGCCGATCTTCTTGTGGTCGATGCTGGTGATCCAGTCGCGCCACAGCATGCCCCACAGCTTGAAGTAGGTCAGTGCGCCCAGCACGGCGATGCCGCCCAGCACCACGCCCGCGAAGGTTGCGAGCAGGATGGGTTCGTGGAAGGGAATCGCCTCCCAGGTGAGGCGGCCGAAGACGAGCTTCGTCAGGTCAAGGTTCTGCAACATCTTATTCTTCGGTGGTGCACATCGCGGTGACGTACTTGCGCTTGGGCGAATCGAGGGAGTCGGCCTGCCAGGCCTGCTTGGTGGCGACGTTGAAGGCGCCGGGCTTGCCCAGGCCGCCGTCGGCGTCGATGGCCATCATTTCCTTCATGCACATCTTGCCGCGGTCGACGCACAGGTTGAGGATGGCGTCGTACAGCGCGGGGTCCACCGAGGCGTAGTGGCGCACGGGCTCGCGCTCGCTCGGCACTTCGAGCTTCTTCTGGTAGAGCTCGCGCGTGAGTTCGCCGTCCTTGCCGGCCTTGACCTTCTGCACCCACTGGTCGAAGTCGCCGTTGCTCAGGCCGTGGAACTTGAAGCGCATGCCCGAGAAGCCGGCGCCGCTGTAGTTGGCGGAGAAACCTTCGAACTCGCCCGGCTTGTTGATCACTGCGTGCAGCTTGGTTTCCATGCCCGGCATGGCGTAGATCTGGCCGGCCAGCGCGGGGATGAAGAAGGAGTTCATGACCGAGGAGGCCGTGATCTTGAAGCTGATCGGGCGGTCCACCGGGGCGGCCAGCTCGTTCACCGTGGCGATGCCCTGCTCGGGGTAGATGAAGAGCCACTTCCAGTCGAGCGCCACCACTTCGACCACCAGCGGCTTGGCTTCGGCCGGGATTGCGCGTTGCGCGTCGAGGCGGCGCAGCGGCTGGTAGGGGTCGAGCGTGTGGGTGCTGATCCAGGTGATGGCGCCCAGCGCGATGATGATGAGCAGCGGCGCCGCCCAGATCGCCAGCTCGAGCTGGGTCGAGTGGTCCCAGTCGGGGCTGTAGGTGGCCTCCTTGTTCGACTGGCGGTAGCGCCAGGCAAAGAAGATGGTCAGGGCGATCACCGGGATGATGATGATCAGCATCAGCACGGTGGAGACGACGATGAGGCGTCCCTGCTGATTGGCGATGTCGCCGGAGGGGTTCATCAGCACCGTGTTGCAGCCCGCCAGGAGCATGGCGGAAAGCAGCAGGAGTGATCGGCGAAGGTTCTTGAGGATGTGCATGCCGGGGGAAAAGAGGTGCAGGGGCGACGCAAAAAGACCCCACAATCTACGCTCGAAGACGGGTTTCGCCTATTGGACGTTTTGTCCTATGGCGGTAAATGTGTTTCGGTGCGACGCTCTAGGTTCTCCATGGTCTTATGTGTCGCGTCCAGGCGCGGCACCTGAATTACAGCAAGCAATGACGACGTCCAGCATCAGCACGCAAGGTGACCACCCGCTGCCGCATTCGCCCGAACGTGGCGCCCGGCAAGGTGGCGACGACCACTCGCACATCGCCCCCGGCGAAATCGCGGTCGGCGTGATCATCGGCCGCGCCTCCGAATATTTCGACTTTTTTGTCTACGGCATCGCCTCGGTGCTGGTGTTTCCGGCGGTTTTCTTCCCCTTCGAGCAACACCTCGAAGGTGTTCTGTACTCGTTCCTGATCTTTTCCTTCGCCTTCATCGCGCGCCCGTTCGGAACGGTCATCTCGATGATCATCCAGCGACGATTCGGGCGAGAGGCCAAGCTCACGCTGGCACTTTTCGTGCTCGGCACGTCGACCGCAGGCATTGCCTTCCTGCCGGGCTACGCGAGCCTCGGTTTCACGGCCATCGTGCTGCTGTCGGTGTTTCGCTTCGGCCAGGGCCTGGCGCTCGGCGGTTCGTGGGACGGCCTGCCGTCGCTGCTGGCGCTGAACGCACCGGCCAACCGCCGCGGCTGGTATGCCATGCTGGGCCAGCTGGGCGCGCCCATCGGCTTTTTCATTGCCAGTGCGCTGTTCGCCTACCTGTATTCGAGCCTGCCGTCCGAGGACTTCCTCGACTGGGGCTGGCGTTACACCTTCTACGTGGCCTTCGCCATCAACGTGGTGGCGCTGTTCGCCCGCCTGCGCCTGGTGGCCACCGACGAATACTCGCGCCTGCTCGAAGAGCGCGAACTGGAGCCCACCAGCGTGACCGAGCTGGTCGGCTCGCAGGGTGCCAACCTGTTGATCGGCGCCTTCGCAGCGCTGGCCAGCTATGCGCTGTTCCACCTGATCACCGTGTTCCCGCTGTCGTGGATCACGCTGTACTCCGACCAGTCGGTCACCGAATTCCTGGTGGTGCAGATGATCGGTGCGGTGCTTGGCGCCGCCGGTATCGTGGCCTCGGGCCTGCTGGCCGACCGCATCGGCCGCCGCTTCACGCTGGGCGGCCTGGCCGCCGTGATCGCGGCCTTCAGCGGCTTCGCCCCCACGCTGCTCGACGGCGGCCGTGTCGGCCAGGACATCTTCATCCTGGTGGGCTTCGTGATCCTGGGTCTGTCTTACGGACAGGCCGCTGGCGCCGTGACCTCGAACTTCGCGCCCAAGTACCGCTACGTCGGCGCGGCCCTGACGGCCGACCTGGCCTGGCTGATCGGTGCGGCGTTCGCGCCGCTGGTCGCCCTCGGCTTGTCGGCCCACTTCGGCCTGGCCTACGTCAGCGTCTACCTGCTGTCGGGCGCCATCGCCACGCTGGCCGCGCTGGGGCTGAACCGGGCGCTGGCGCGCGACTGACCGGCAGCGCAGCCGTTTCTTCCGAAGGGGCCGTTTCGGCCCCTTTTCATTAGGATGACCCGATGTTCGCCGCCGCGATTTTCGACATGGACGGGCTGCTGATCGATTCGGAGCGTCCCATCATGGCCGCCTGGATCGAGGCTGCCCGCACGTTCGACATCGAGCTTTCGCGCAGCCAGTACCTGCAGGTCGTGGGGCTGGCCACCGCCGAGTCCGAGTTGATCCTCGCATCGCTGCTGGGCGGCACCGACGCCTACCGCCATGCCATTGCACATGTGCGCCAGCGCCTGCAGCTGGCGCGCTCCGACGGCACGCCGCTGTTTCCCATCAAGCCCGGCGCAGCCGAGTTCCTGACGGCGCTGCGCGAGCGCGGCACGCGCTGCGCCGTGGCCTCGTCGTCCACCAGCGGGCAGATCCAGGCCTGCCTCGGCAGCCTCGACGTGCTCCATCACTTCGAGGCCTTCGCGGGCGGCGACGAGGTGGTGCGCGCCAAGCCCGATCCGGCGCTCTACCTGCTCGCGGCCGCGCGGCTGGGCGTGGACCCGGCGGACTGCATCGCCTTCGAGGACAGCGAGAACGGCGCCAAGGCTGCGCTGGCCGCGGGCATGCGCGTGGTGGTGGTGCCCGATCTCAAGCACCCGCCCGAATCCATCGTCGAGCGGGCATTCCACATACTCGGCTCGCTGCACGACGCGTTGGTACATTTGCCGCGCTGGTTTCCTTCGACGACGGAAAAGCAGCAGCCCGTGTGACCGGGCCTGTTCAGAGCACTTCGTCGCGCAGCTGCGGGAACACCTTCGACACCTTCGCGAGCAGGTAGTCGCCGTAGCGGCCATTGAAGGCGTGCACATTGGCGCGGTCCCAGCGCTCGGCGCTGTCGTCTCGCGCCTCGGCACCTGCTAGCCCTTCGATGCGCTGCACGCGGGCCTCGAAATTCGGATCGAAGAACAGCGGGAACGACAGCCGGTCGCGACCCGAGGTGTTGCGCTTCACGCGGTGCGGCGTCGACTTGTAGAGCCCGCCGGTCATGCGGTCGAGCATGTCGCCGATGTTGCAGACGAACGGGCCGGGAATTGGCGGCGCGTCGATCCAGCCGCCCGGCGTGTGCACGGCGAGGCCGCCCACGTCGTCCTGGTGCAGGATGGTGAGCAGCCCGTAGTCGGTGTGCTCGCCCACGCCCCATTGCACGTCGAGGCCTTCGGGCACTGGCTGCGAGGGGTAGTTGAAGAGGCGGAACAGGATCAGCGGGTCGGCCGTGTAGCGTTGCGCGAAGTAGCTTGCCGGCAGGCCGAGGCTCAGCGCGATGCCTTCCATCAGGCGGTGGCCCAGTTGCGTAACGGCGGCCATGTAGTCGAGGATGGCCTCGCGAAAGCCCGGCACGTCGGGAAACAGATTGGGCCCGTGCACCGGCGTCTTCGCCTGCACCAGCGGGTGCGTAGCCGGCAATTCGGTGCCAAGGTAGAGGCCTTCCTTCCAGTCGGGCCGGCCCGAGGTCAGCTCGCCGCCCAGTGGGAAGAAGCCGCGCCAGGCGCGCCCGCCCAGGGCCATGCGCCACTGCATCTTGGCTTCTTCAGGCAGGTCGAAGAAGCGGTGGCTCAGGTCTTCGAGCCGCTGCACCAGCGCGGCGTCGACGCCGTGGCCCATGGCATAGAAGAAGCCGTGCGCGCGGCAGGCGGCGCCGATCTGCGCGGCCACGCCATCGCGTTCGGGCGCACCGGCCACGAGGGGCGCGACATCGATCACGGGCAGCGAGAGGAGGGATTCGGATGTGCTCATGATCGTCGAAAGCATGTCACGCGTCCCGCGCGAACGGCGAGCGGATGTCCGAAAGAAACTGCTGCGCGCGTGGATGCTGCGGCCGGTTGAAGAAGTCGTCGGGCGTGGCGCGCTCCAGCACCTTGCCCTCGTCCATGAACAGCACGCGGTCGGCCACCTCGCGCGCGAAGCCCATCTCGTGCGTCACGCAGACCATCGTCATGCCGTCGCGCGTGAGGTCGCGCATCACCAGCAGCACCTCGCCGACCATCTCGGGGTCGAGTGCGCTGGTGGGCTCGTCGAACAGCATCAGCGGCGGCTGCATCGCGAGTGCGCGCGCGATCGCCACGCGCTGCTGCTGGCCGCCCGACAGTTCGCTGGGCCACGCGTTGGCCTTGTTCGACAGGCCCACGCGCTGCAGCAGCGCCATCGCGCGCTCCTCGGCCTCCCTGCGCGTGAGCCCGCGCAGCTGCATCGGCGCCATCGTGCAGTTCTGCAGCACGGTGAGATGCGGGAACAGGTTGAACTGCTGGAACACGAAGCCGATGCGCGAGCGGAAGGCGTTCACGTCGAGGCCGCTCGCATGGATGTCCTGGCCGTCCACCACGATGCGGCCCGACTGGATCGGCTCCAGCCGGTTGAAGGTGCGGATCAGCGTCGACTTGCCCGAGCCCGAGGGCCCGCACACCACGACGACTTCGCCCTTGTGGATGGTCTCGGTGATGTCGACCAGCGCGTGGTAGCTGCCGTACCATTTGTTGACTTTTTCGAGTTCGATCATGCGGATACCTTGGGTGCAACGGTGGACATGCCGCGGCGCGCGAGCCGGCGTTCCAGCCAGTAGGCGAAGCGCGACAGGCCGAAGCAGAGAATGAAATACGTGCCGCCCAATATGAGGTAGATCTGCGCGGGCTTGGTGAACACCTGCGTGTTGATCTGCGTCGCGATGAACGACACCTCGGCCAGCCCGATGATGTAGCCCAGCGAGGTCTCCTTGATGGTCGAGACGAACTGGTTCACCAACGAGGGCAGCATGCTGCGCAGTGCTTGCGGCAGCACCACGAGGCGCATCGCGCGGCCGTAGCCCAGGCCCAGCGCGCGGGCGGTTTCCATCTGCCCGCGTGGCAGGCCCTGGATGCCGGCGCGCACGATCTCCGCGAGGTAGGCGGCGTCGAATATCACCAGCGCGATCAGCATGGTGGTGAACTGGTCGGTCTTCACGCCCGTGACGCTCGGAAGGAAGAAGTAGGCCCAGAAGATCACCATCAAGAGCGGCAGGCCGCGCACCACGAACACGAAGCCCGTGACCGGCCAGCGCAGCCAGCGCCACGGGCTGATGCGCGCGAGGCCGAGCACGATGCCCAATGGCAGCGCGAGCACGAGCCCGCAGGAGGCCAGCAGCAGCGTGAGCACCAGCCCGCCGAGCGGGCCGTTGGGGTACTGCCCGATGAGGAAGTAGACCCAGTAGTCGTTGATGATCTGGAGCATCAGCGCACCGCCTTCATATGGTCCTCACCGGGTAGCGGTGGTGGTACCAGGTCGCCAGCCCCGTGATGGCCAGCGACACCGTGAGGTACGCCGCGCTCGCGAAGGCGAACGACTCGAAGCTGCGGAAGGTCGCGCTCTCGACCTGGCCTGCCTGGTACATCAGTTCGGCCACGCCGATCACGGTGGCGATGGAGGTGTTCTTCCACAGGCTCAGCGTCTGCGAGATGAGCGGCGGCACCGTCACGCGCAGCGCCTGCGGCAGCACCACGCGGCGCATGGTGGCGAGGTAGCTGAAGCCCATCGCGCGGCCGGCTTCGAACTGCACCATGGGAATCGCGCGGATGCCGCTGCGGATGTCCTCGGCCATGAAGGCCGCCGTGTACAGCGACAGCGCAATGATCGCGCTGTAGGCCTCGATGTGCCCCGCGTAGAGCCATTGCTTGATGCCCTCGGGCAGCAGCTCGGGCGCGCCGAAATACCAGAACAGCATGTGCGCGAGCAGCGGGATGTTGCGGATCGACTCGACGTACGCAAAGCCGAGCCAGCGCAGCGGGGCGAAGGGCGAAAGGCGCAGCAACGCGACCACCAGCGCGATGGGCAGCGCCATCACCAGTGCGGCCGCCAGCAGCTGCAGCGACAGCAGCAGGCCCGCGACCAGCATGTCGTGGTACTTGCCGGTGAGCAGCAAGGAATAGTCGAACAGGGGCATGGGGGGCGACAGTATCACCGTCGCGGAGGAATTTGCTCCCTCCCCCGCTGGGGGAGGGTTGGGGTGGGGGCACAGCGGCGATCGAAACGTCACGGCTTGTGCAAAGGCCGTTTGCCCCCATCCCGGCCTTCCCCCAGAGGGGGAAGGAGAAAGACCGAAGACCGAGCTCAGTCGAGCTTGTCGCTGTCGAGCTTGAAGTCGCGCGACTGGAAGCCCGAGGCCGTGTTCGGCCCGTACCACTTCACGAAGATCTTCTGCGCCTCGCCCGACTTCTCGAGCTCGCGCAGCGTGTCGTCCACCACCGCCTTCAGGCCGCTCTCGCCCTTCTTGATGCCGATGGCGAGTGCCTCGGTGCTCAGGTTCTGCTTGAGCACCACGTACTGCGCCTTCTGCGGGCCGAGCTTGGCGTAGCTGCGCAGCAGCGCGGCCTCGTCGTCCACATAGCCCACGCCCTTGCCCTGTTGCAGCGCCTGGAAGGCCTGCTGGCTGGTGTCGAAGGTCACGACCTCGACGTTGGGCACGGCCTTGCGGATGTTGGGCTCCTGCGTGCCGCCGCGGATGGTCAGCACCTTCTTGCCGGCGAGCTGCGGCACCTCGGTGATGCCGCTGTCCTTCTTCACGATGGCCTTCTGGCCCGTCACGAAGGTGGTGAGCGAGAAGTCGATCTGCGCTTCGCGCTCCTTGTTGTGCGTGAGGCCGGCGGCCACCAGGTCCACGTGGCCCTGCTGCAGCTCGGGGATGCGCGCGGCCACGGCGATCTGCTTGAGCACAGGCTTCACGCCGATCTTCTTGGCGATGGCGTCGACCAGGTCGACTTCGTAGCCGACGATCTGGCGTGTCTTCGGGTCGACGAAGGTCGCGGGTTCGTCGGTGCCGAGCACGCCGACGACCAGTTCGCCCTTTTTCTTGATGTCGGCCAGCTGGTCGGCATGGGCGACGGTGCCGAGCATGAAGGTGGAGGCGGCGACGGCCGCGGCGAGCAGGGTATGGCGCATGGGTTGTCCTTCTTTCTTCCGGAGGAAATTCAGGGCCGAACCATATCAATAAAGCCTCAGATTATTAAATCCTCAATCGAGATATGCATATGGTCCATGTGCGCGTGCCTCTTGACCGCGAAGGCCATTGGCCGTCGGCAGGCCACGAGTCGGACATCAATACACCTGCCCGCGGCGTGCCAACCATGCGCATTTGTTCACGCATTGCGCATTGCCCCTTGTGGGTGCTACTTTTGACTGCTTTCGGAGTTGATGCACGGACTTACATAATCCAACAAAAATCGGCCCGCATCCGAGAGGCCAGCGTTTCAGGGAGTCCCAATGTCCATTTTCGATGGTGCGCGCTCGCACGATCGCTCTGCGTGCGCGCTTGTCTTGCTGGAGGCGCCCTGATGCGCCGCGTCACCATCCAGACGGCCCTTGGCGATGCCTTGCAATTTCACCAATTGGTCGGCCGCGAGAGCCTGAGCGAAGCCTACAGCTTCGATCTCGATTTGCTGGGCAATCGCAACGATCTCGATCCCAAGGCCCTGCTCGGCAAGAACGCCACGGTGATGGTGCGCACGGAAACCGGCACTCGGTTTTTGGATGGCATCGTCACGAGCTTCGGCCTGTCGCGGGAGGACGCTCGCCAATCCTTCTACAAGATGCGCCTGCGTCCTTGGTTATGGCTCACGACGCGCCGTAGCGACTACCGCATCTTTCAAGATATGACGGTTCCCGAGATCGTCACGGCGGTGCTCGGCCGCTATGGCTACCCGCTGGAGAAGTAGCTCAGCCGAAGCTACCGTAGCTGGCTCTATTGCACACAGTATGGCGGTGAGACGGATTTCGATTTTGTTTCTCGGCTGTGCGAACACGAGGGCATCGGCTACTATTTTTTGCACGAAGCCGACAAACATGTGCTGGTTTTCGCGGACGACATCGCGAGTTCGCACGGTCCCCTGCCCGGTGGCGAAACCGTGCGCTACCACCCGCAAGAATTCGCGGGCATGACGGGCGGCCTGCAGCCCAGCGAGCGCGTCTACGAATGGGTGCAGTCCGAGGAAATCCGCTCGGGCCGCCACTTCCGCCGCCACTACGATTTCGAAAAACCAAAGGCTGATCTTTCCAGCGAACACCGGGCACTGCCCGACCACGATCACGGAAGCTGCGAAATCTACGAATGGCCGGGCGACTTCATCCAGCACGAGGATGGCGAGACTTATGCGCGCATCCGTAATGAGGAAAAGTCGAGCGAACGCAGCCGTGTCACAGGCTGCTCCAACATCCGCGAACTGGCCCCGGGCCACACCATCGTCCTCGCCGACCACCCGCGCGACTCGGAAAACCGCAAGCACCTCCTGTTGAGCGTCGAGTACGAGTTCAAGGAGAACCTCCAGGCCAGCGAAGGCAAAGGCAGCGAAGGCTCCATTCAGCGCTTCGCCTTCGTCGCGCAACCCACGTCCTTGGCATGGCGGCCGGCACGCGCCACGCCAAAGCCTCGTACCCATGGCCCCCAGAGCGCGCTGGTCGTAGGGCCGGCCGGCGAGGAAATCTGGACCGACAAATACGGTCGAATCAAGGTGCATTTTTTCTGGGACCGACTCGACCAGGAAAATGAGCACTCTTCCTGCTGGTTGCGCGTGTCCACCGGCTGGGCCGGCGCCACCTTTGGCATGGCTGCAGTGCCGCGCATCGGGCAAGAGGTCATTGTCGACTTCTTCAATGGCGATCCGGACTTCCCGTTTGTTTCGGGCCGCGTCCACAATGCCGACGAGATGCCGCCATGGGCGTTGCCCGATCAGAAACAGCTCACGGGCATCCGAAGCCGCGAGATCGGCGGCCAGATGTCGAATCACGTCGTTCTCGATGACACGGCCAACAAGGTGCAGGCGCAGATCAAGAGCGACTACGCGAGCAGCAGCCTCAGCCTTGGTCAGATCGGCCGGATCGAGGACACCTCGGGCCGCAAAGACGACCGGGGCGGTGGCGCCGAACTGCGAACCGATGGACATGCCGTTGTACGCGCGGCCAAGGGCATGCTGCTCACCACCGAGGCGCGTCCCAATGCCCAGTTGCACATCACCGACATGGGTGAGACTTTGCTCCGACTCGCCCAGGGCCGTGACCTGCACGAAGGGATGAGCCAGTCGGCACTGGAGGCCAAGGCCCATGAAACGGGGGACCAGGATTCGGTCGCCAAGGCCCTGAAGGAGCAGAACGACGCCATCAAGGGAAGCGGCGGCGACCCCGCACAAGGCCAGTTCCCGGAATTCCAGCAGCCCCACTTGACCCTGGCCAGCCCGGCCGGCATCCAGACCACCACGCAAGGCTCCACGCACATCGTGAGCACCGAGCACAACGCGCTCACCAGCGGCGCCCACACCAGCGTGAGCGCCGGCAAGAGCCTTCTCGTGTCCGCGAAGGATGCGGTGCGCATGTTCGCCTGGAAGGCCGGCGTCCGTCTGATCGCCGGCAACGCGGACGTCGACATCCAGGCCCTGCGCAACGGCATCCACTTGCTGGGCAGGCTCAACATCAAGCTCGAATCGGAGCGCATCACGATCACGGCCAAGGAAGAGGTGCACATCAACGGCGGTGGCAGCTACAGCCGCTGGACCGCCTCGGGCATCGTGCACGGTACCAACGGTCTCTGGCGCGAGCATGCCGCTACCCACAGCCTGGTCGGCCCCGACAGCCGTACGCCCGAGGTGGTGAACCGGGATGTGAGCGCAGCCTTCGACCAGGAAGTCATCTTCCATCACCTCGACGAGAAGAGCACGGCAGCAGCCAGGCAGGTGTTCAGGCTCACTCGCGACGGGGAGCCGGCGCCGCCGCCCGATTCAGCACCGGTCAACGGACAGGCCACCGCCAAGGGCGGCTCCACCACCAGCACCGATAGCACCACGCGGGTGCAGCGCGCCGACGCGCCGGAGTTCTACAAGGTGCGCTGGCTCGGACGGCGCAGGCAAGGAACGAACGCAGGAGGCAGCGCGCAATGGCCATAGAAGGAGAAGACAAAGACCACTGGCTGGATTTCAGCCTGGGCATCGGCGGCTTCGCCGAGGTGGGGGTGGTCACCACGCCCGTGGCCGACAAGCGCAGGGTTCGCGTGCGCGTGCCGCCGGGCAAGCTCATTCCCATCGTGTTCCTGCCGGGCATCATGGGCAGCAACCTGCGCCTGTCCAAGGCGCGTCAGGCATTGCTCAAGCGCAGCGACAACATCGCCTGGCGCCCCGACGATGCTGGAGACGGCTGGAATCGGCGCAACGCCGAGCCGGCCGAGCGCCAGATGCGGCTGGACCCGGACGAAGTGGAAGTGGACCGCTACGAAGTCACCGACAACGGCCCGGCCGGCTACGACGCCACCGGCGATGCGACCGTCAGCTCCGACAAGCGCCACGGCAACGTGCCCGACGACCTGGGCCACATCGGCAAGCTGCTGATCAACGACCCCAAGGCCGATCCGAGCCACCCGCTGGCTGCCAACCGGCAGAGCTTCACGGCCGCGCAGAAGGCCCGCGCGCGCGGCTGGAGCGAGGTGATGTTCAGCGCCTACGGCGACATCATCAAGCGCATGGAAAGCCAGCTCAACGACATGCTGCGCGGCCAGGGCGCGGAAGTGAGGCTTTCTCCGATCTGGGCGGCCGTGGGCAACCGCTTCGGAACCATGCGGCGCGATCGGGCGGCCGTGCGCGACATCGGGGCCGCCGCGCCGGCCATGCGCGATCCCTCGGCCTTCGGCGCCACCGGGGCGCCACCGCTGACCGCTGACGACATCAAGAAGATCGGCAACTGCTGGTACCCCGTGCACGCCTTCGGCTACAACTGGCTCAAGAGCAACGGCGACGAAGCCAAGGCGCTCGCGCCGAAGATCGACAAGCTCGTCCAGACCTACAACGAGAACGGCTTCGACTGCCCGGGCGTGATCCTGGTGACCCACAGCATGGGCGGCATCCTGGCGCGCGCGCTCATCCATCCGGACTACGGCAACATCAAGAGCAAGGTGCTGGGCATCGTGCACGGCGTGATGCCCACCACTGGCGCTGCGGCGGCCTACAAGCGCATGCGCGCGGGCTTCGAGGGGGGCGGCATCAAGGCAGACATCATCCAGGGCGTGCTCGGCGACGATGGCGCGCAAGTGACTGCGGTGCTGGCCAATGCGCAGGGCGGGCTGGAACTGCTGCCCGCGGCGGCCTACGGCACGCAGTGGCTGCATGTGCAGGATCAGGACGGGAAATTCCTTGCACGGTGGCCCCAGGGCAATGCGGTGGACGAGATCTATACGCTGGGGCCTGAGAAATGGTGGCGGCTCATGAATCCGGCGTGGATTGATCCGGCTGGGCAGATGGGGAAACCCAAAGAGGAAGGTGGAAAGACCCAGAAACAAGTTGGCCCGGAAGCGACGATGCGACGTGTCACCAATGCGATGAAATTTGCCAACGCCATCCAGAACACCTTCCATGAGCGAACCTACGCTCACTATGGCAACGATCCGGATCACCAGGCCTGGAACGAGGTGTCTTGGCGCGTGGTCGACGGCGATGCGGCGAAGGCGGGCGACCCGGCGAACTGGACGATGGTGCCCGGCGAGAAGGGCGACAACAAGAAGGGCCTGCTGAAGGTACGCGGCAACCACGGCGTGGAACTCATACTGAAGCTCCAGCCACCCCTTGCCGCGGCCGACGGCACGGTGCCGGTAGAGCGCAGTGCGAGCAAGGTGAAAGCCAAGGTCAAGTTCATCCAGCGCGGCTACGACCACCAGGACAGCTACAAGAGCCCGGACTCCGGTGCCTCGACGCTGTACGGCATCGTGCGCATCGCCAATGAATTCGACCCGCCGTGGTGGGACAAGAAAGACTGAAGCGCCTTCACTTCAACCATGACCAAGGAAGCATTCCGATGACGAACCCTCGCATTGAACGGCTGTTCGAGCACACCAAGCTGCTGTGCTTCGGGCGCTATGTATTGACGGCCCCCGTGGACTCGCGACTGGCCTTCGGGCGAGACTTCCCGACCCTGCCCAATCAGGCCAAGGACATCGAGAAGGTGATGGAGGCCGAGCGAGCGAAGATATTGAAGGCAGACAGAACTGCGGAGATTACCTATTTTGGGAAGGGGCCTGCACCGAATATGTGGTTAATTCGATCCTTTGAGGATGACACCTCTAAGAAGCTCGGGCTGGAGGGATTCGATGTTTACTACATCGTAGGACCGCACATCTTTGTTGGAGGGGATACGACTGCAAAAAGCTCAAACACAACTGCCGATTCAATCCTTCTGCGAACCGTTGATGTTGCAAAGAACTTGCGCCCTCGTGAACCCGACGAAGTGCCCACCGAACAGGGGCTGTGCCACGAATTCGGATTCCGGCGGCTGGATGGTTCCAAGGGCAACGTGCTGACGCAGGTTGGTCTTCACATGGCGGCATTGCCCGACGTGGTGTTCAGCGTCCAGAGCAACCAGACCCTCAACGCCAACTTCCCCGGCAATAGCGACGGCCTGCTCAAGCTCATCGCCGACCGCAAGCGCGAGGCGGGCAGCAGCTACCCCAAGCTCACGACCTTGCGCGAGGGCAGGAAGAAGGTCCATGGCTGGGACGGCGAGGAGTCGCTGGTGCGCCGCCCCGACGGCACGCAGGACTTCGAGTGGATGTTCATCGGCGAGAACGGCGGCAGCGTCGCGCGTCCCGGCAACCTGAGCGTGGCGATGCGCACCAAGGTCGAGGCCGACCGCATCGGCGCGGCCAAGGCCTCCTCGCTCAGCGACGAAGAGGCCATCGCGCTGTGGGACAGGTTGCTCGATGGCCTGAAGTTCCGCGTGGCGGTGCCCGGCGCGCCCGCCGACGCGGTGGCGATCAAATGAGGAAATCAGCAATGACATCGAACCAACATCCAACACGGCGCCAGGCGCTGCAACGAGCCGCAGGCATCCTGGCGATGGCGGCCTTGCCGCTTCCCGCGCCTGCGCGGCTCCAGGCCCCCATCGAGCCATCAGCCAATGTGCTGTGGAAGCCCATGGACGATACCTCGTGCTTTGGGGCCCCATTCGAGGAGCGCATCACCGATGACGAACCCTCGCATTGAACGGCTGTTCGAACGCACCAAGCTGCTGTGTTTCGGGCGCTATGTATTGACGGCGCCCGTGGACTCGCGCCTGGCCTTCGGGCGGGACTTCCCGACTTTGCCCAACCAGGCCAAGGACATCGAGAAGGTGATGAAGGCCGAGCGGGCAAAGATCTTGAAGGCAAGAAACACCGCCGAGATCACCTACTTCGGCAAGGGGCCGGCTCCGGATACGTGGCTGATTCGATCCTACAAAAGCGTATCGGCCAAAGAACTGGAATTGGAAGGATTTCGTATTTATCACGTTGTGGGGCGGCACATTTTTGTGAACAGCAGGGGGACGGACAACGGAGCGACCGCGGAATCCATTCTTCGAGACACGGTTGAAATCGCTCGGGATCTGCGCCCTCGTGACCCCGACGAAGTGCCCACCGACCAAGGGCTGTGCCACGAATTCGGATTCCGGCGGCTGGATGGCGCCAAGGGCAACGTGCTGACCCAAGTCGGCCTGCACATGGCAGCCTTGCCCGACGTGGTGTTCAGCGTCCAGAGCAACCAGACCCTCAACGCCAACTTCCCCGGCAACAGCGACGGCCTGCTCAAGCTCATCGCCGACCGCAAGCGCGAGGCGGGCAGCAACTACCCCAAGCTCACGACCTTGCGCGAGGGAAAGAAGAAGATCCACGGCTGGGACGGCGAGGAATCGCTGGTGCGACGCCCCGACGGCACGCAGGACTTTGAGTGGATGTTCATCGGCGAAAACGGCGGCAGCGTCGCGCGTCCCGGCAACCTGAGCGTGACGATGCGCACCAAGGTCGAGGCCGACCGCATCGGCGCGGCCAAGGCCTCCTCGCTCAACGACGAGGAAGCCATCGCACTGTGGGACAGGCTGCTCGAAGGCCTGAAGTTCCGCGTGGCCGTGCCGGGCGCGCCCGCCGACGCCGTGGCGATCAGGTGAGGAAATCAGCGATGACTTCGAACCAACATTCAACACGGCGCCAGGCGCTGCAACGAACCGCAGGCGCCCTGGCGATGGCAGCCTTGCCGGTTCCTGCGCTCGCGCGATCCCAGGCCTTTGCCGGACCCGCCAGGCCATCGGCCAATGTGCTGTGGAAGCCCGCGGACGATGTCCCGCGCATTGGGGCCTCGTCCGACGATCGGTTCACGCCAGTTGCTGGCTCATAAGTTCTCTCAACAATCATGAATTCCAAGCAGATCATCACCGACCACGATCTCTGGCGCAAAGGCACGGGAGGCGCACCCGCAGGGCTGGTGGGGCAGGCCGACAGCTTCGCCTATGCCGGCCTCGATCTCGACCTGGCTCAGTTCGTCGATTCCACGTTCAATAGCAGCAACTTCGCAAACACGACGTTCAGGCAGGCCGTGTGGCGGTCCTGCCGATTCACGGGCTGCAGGTTCAGCAACTGCGATTTCGATGGCATCGCCATCGCGGACTGCACCTTCATCGACTGCACGCTCGCGCAATCCGGATTCGCGCGCAGCCGGCTCGCCGGGACCCGGTTCGAGCAATGCCGGTGGAACGGGTTGAGCTTCGATCAAAGCGAATGGAATGGCGTCCAGGTGCTTCGGTGTACAGGCACTCTCGTGAAGGCGGTCGGGCTTCAAGGACAGAGGGTGGATTTCACGGACAGCAACTTCGAACAACTGGAGTTCAGCGGGGCCAATATCAATTGACTCGGATGCTCTTCATGGCGTGTTGCATCTGATCGCAACCAGACTCTCCAGGTAGATTCCCGCCACGCAAACGGTATGTGAGTGCACAAGCGGTGATTTCCTTCGGGCGAGCCAAGAACATGGATGGCTTTGACGCACTTCAGCAGCAAGCTGTTGTTCCGAGTCAATTTCTCGCGGAGATTCTGGCGATTTGTCGCGACGCGCTTCAGTCGACAGGGCGGGTAAATTCGCAGGCTCCCACTACATCCCATCTCCAGCGAGCTCTTCATGATCATCAAACCCCGCGTGCGCGGCTTCATCTGCGTCACGACCCATCCCACCGGCTGCGAAGCCAACGTCAGGCAGCAGATCGACTACGTCAAGGCCCAGGGCCCCATCGCGGGCGGTCCGAAAAGGGTGCTGGTGATCGGCGCATCGACGGGCTATGGCCTGGCCGCGCGCATCACGGCGGCCTTCGGCTGCGGCGCCGACACGCTCGGCGTGTTCTTCGAGCGCGCGGGCAGCGAGACCAAGCCCGGCTCGCCCGGCTGGTACAACACCGCCGCCTTCCATCGCGCCGCGGCTGCAGAAGGCCGCTATGCGAAGAGCATCAACGGCGACGGTTTTTCCGATGCGGCGAAGCAGCAGGCCATCGACACGATCCGCGCGGACCTCGGCCAGGTCGACCTCGTCGTCTACAGCCTGGCCGCGCCGCGCCGCATGCACCCGAAGACGGGCCAGGTCTTCAACTCGGTGCTCAAGCCGGTCGGCAAGGCGGTGAACCTGCGCGGCCTCGACACCGACAACGAGACCATCAAGGAAACGGTGCTCGAAGCCGCGACGCAGGAAGAAATCGACAACACCGTGGCCGTGATGGGCGGCGAAGACTGGCAGATGTGGATCGACGCGCTGCAGCAATCCGGTGTGCTGGCCGACGGCGCGAAGACCACGGCCTTCACCTACCTGGGCGAGCAGATCACGCACGACATCTACTGGAACGGCTCCATCGGCGCCGCCAAGAAGGACCTCGACCAGAAGGTGCTGGGCATTCGCGCACAACTGGCCGCCAAGGGCGGCGACGCGCGCGTGTCGGTGCTGAAGGCGGTGGTCACGCAGGCCAGCTCGGCCATTCCGATGATGCCGCTGTACCTGTCGCTGCTGTTCAAGGTGATGAAGGCGCAGGGCACGCACGAGGGCTGCATCGAGCAGGTGCACGGGCTCTTTGCCGAGAGTCTCTACGGCAGCGCGCCGCACCTCGACGAGGAAGGCCGCCTGCGCGCGGACTACAAGGAGCTGGCGCCGCAGGTGCAGTCGCTGGTGCAGGCGCAGTGGTCCAAGGTGACCAACGACAACCTGTACGAGCTCACCGATTTCGCGGGCTACAAGACCGAGTTCCTGCGTCTCTTCGGCTTCGCGGTGGAGGGCGTGGACTACGAGGCCGACGTGAACCCGGATGTGGACATTCCGGGCCTCGTCCAGCTCTAGGATGCGCCCGGAGGGATACTCCCGCCCATGCAGATTCAAGAAAAGCCGCCCGCCGGCACGCCGTTCGACTGGATCGGCGGCGAACCGAAGGTGGAGGCGCTGGTCGAGCGCTTCTACGACCTGATGGAGCTCGAGCCGGCCTATGCGCAGTTGCGCGCCGTGCACGGCACCAGCCTCGACAACGCACGCCAGCGCCTGTTCTGGTTCCTCTGCGGCTGGCTCGGCGGGCCGCAGCACTACACCGACCGCTTCGGCCATCCGATGCTGCGTGCGCGCCACCTGCCGCAGAGCATCGGCGGCCACAGCATCGGCATCAAGGAGCGCGACCAGTGGCTGGCGTGCATGGACCAGGCGATGGGCGAGACGGGCGTGCCCGAGGACTTGCGTGCGCGTCTGCGCGACTCCTTTTTCAAAACCGCCGACTGGATGCGCAACCGCGGCGAGTGACCGACCCCACAACGATTCCGAAAGACGTTTCTCTCATCATGAATTCCATCGTCATCATCGGCGGCGGCCACGCCGCGGCCCAGCTCTGCGCCGGCCTGGCTGAAGCCGGGCAGGGCGCGCGCGTGCACCTGGTCTGCGAGGAGGCCTGCGAGCCGTACCACCGCCCCCCGCTGTCCAAGGCCTTCCTCAAGAGCGCCGAGGAAACCACGCAGCCGCACAAGGCCGTCGACTGGTACCGCGAGGCGGGCATCACGCTGCACCTGGGCGACGCCGCCGTGGCGATTGACCGCGAGGCGCGCACCGTCAGGCTGCGTTCGGGCGCGGTGCTGCCGTGGGAGCGCCTGGTGCTGGCCACCGGCACGCGCGCACGCCAGATGCCCGACCTGAAACCGGGCCTCGAGAACGTCGCGAGCCTGCGTGCCGCCGTTGAAGCACACCGCCTGCGCGAGCGGCTCGCATCGGCCGAGAAGGTGACCGTGCTCGGCGGCGGCTTCATCGGGCTCGAAGTGGCGGCCACCGCCAAGGCACTCGGCAAGTCGGTGCAGGTGATCGAAAGCGCGCCGCGGCTGCTGGGCCGTGCCGTCTCGCCGGAGCTGTCGGCGCATGTGCTCGCCACGCACCGCGCGGCCGGCATCGACATCGTGCTCGGCGCGCGGACGGGCGCGTTCGAAGTCGAAGGCGACCGGCTGGTGTCGATCCAGGTCAACGGCGTGAAGCAGCCGGTCGACCTGCTGCTGCTCGGAATCGGCGCGGTGCCTGAGACCGCGCTCGCACAGGCGGCCGGTATCGAATGCGCCGACGGCATCGTGGTCGACGGCCACATGCAGACCAGCGCGGCCGGCGTGCTCGCGGTGGGCGACTGCACGCGCTTTCCCGACCGCCGCGCGGGCCGCGCGCTGCGGCTCGAGTCGGTGCAGAACGCCAACGACCAGGCGCGCACGGCCGTGGCCACGCTGACCGGCGCGGCGCGCGCGCACGACGTGGTCGCGTGGTTCTGGTCCGACCAGGGCGGCATGCGCCTGCAGATGGCGGGCTTGATGCCGGCCGAAGGCACGCCGGGCCTCGCCAGCATGCGCCGCGCGGGGCCGAAGCCCGATGCGTTCTCGCTGTTCCACTACGTCGATGGGCAGCTCGTGTGCGTGGAGTCGGTGAACGCGCCGGTCGACCACATGATGAGCCGCAAGCTGCTCGAAGCGGGCCGCAGCCCGGATGCTGCGGCGGTGGCGGATGTGGCGGTTCCGTTGAAGAATCACTTGGCATAAGCAGGCTGCGTGTCTTGCTCCCTCCCCCGCTGGGGGAGGGTAGGGGTGGGGCACGACGGCGGTGGATGAGGCGGGGCTTGTGCAAAGGCTGCGAGCCCCCATCCCAGCCTTCCCCCGGGAGGGGAAGGAGCAAGACGAAAGCGTCAGCGCCGCGCGGGCGCCAGCAGAACCACCAAGGCCCCGGCCCCGCCTTCGGCTGGCTTGGCCTGCACGAACGCGATCACTTCGTTCTTCTGGATCAGCCAGCGCTGCGCCTTGGTCTTCAGCACCGGCTGCCTGCCCGGTGAACCCAGGCCCTTGCCGTGCACCACGCGCACGCAGCGCAGCCCCTGCTTGTAGGCATTGCGGATGAAGCCACCGAGCGCCTCGCGCGCCTCGTCGCTGCGCAGCCCGTGCAGGTCGACTTGCCCCTGGATCGCCCATTCGCCCTTGCGCAGCCGCGCCGTCACGTCGGTGCCGATGCCGGGCCGTCGGAAGCTCATGGCGTCGTCCACGTCGAGCAGCGTGGTCACGTCGAACTCGTCGGAGAGCGACTCGCGCAGCACGCGCTGCTCGTCGAGCTGGTGCTGCACCGGAATCGGTGCCGGCGGCTGCGGCGCAAGCGGCACCGAGGTCTTGCGGCGCAGCGGCTCGGTGTCGCCGATGGCGCGGGCAAAGAGGTCTTTCTCGGCGGCGAGCTTGCGTTCGGCCGCGGCCTTTGCGGCCGCCTCGGCGGCTTCGCGCTCGCGGGTTTCGGCGAGCGTGCGCTGCACCTGCTTGAGGTCGGCGAGGTTCTTGAGAGACGGAGCGCGTGCGGCCATCAGAGCACGCCCTTCTCGGCCATCGAGAAGCTCTGTCCGGGGCTCACGATGATGTGGTCGAGCACCCGCACGTCCACCAGCGCCAGCGCGGCGCGCAGCGTCTGCGTGAGCGACTCGTCGGCGCGCGAGGGCTCGATGTTGCCGCTGGGGTGGTTGTGCGCCAGCACCACGGCCGCGGCCTGGTGGTGGATGGCGCGCGTGACGACCTCGCGTGGATAGACGCTGGTCTGCGTGAGCGTGCCGCGGAACATTTCCTCCAGCGCGATCATGCGGTGCTGCACGTCGAGGAACACGACCGCGAACACTTCGTAGGGGCGCGAGCCGATGTGCAGCTGCAGGTACTGCTTGACCGCGTCGGGCGAGTCGAACACCGTGCGCTCCATGAGCCTTTCGCCCATGGCGCGGCGCGCCAGTTCGAGCACCGCGATCAGTTCGGAGCGCTTGGCGCTGCCGCCCATGCCCTTGATGGTCTTGAGCTCCTCGGCGCCGGTGTGCAGCAGGCCCGAGAGGCCGCCGAAGCGCTCGAGCAGCTGCTGCGCCAGCTGCAGCACGTTCATGCCCGCCACTCCGGTGCGCAGCAGCAGGGCCAGCAGCTCGGCGTCGGCCAGCGCGGATGCCCCTCGCGAGATGAGTTTTTCGCGGGGACGGGCGTCGAGAGGGAGATCCTTGAATGCCATGAAACCCTGGGGTGAAACCTTGGCGGAGCCGGGTGAAGCCCCGGTCCTTAAAATGAGGCCCAGTTTATCGGGACACCTACCTTGTCTTTGCCCACCTCCGCTGCCCCCATGTCCCAAATCGTGACTTCCGGCTCCTTCCTGACCCTGCATTACCGGCTGGCCGGCCCGGCGGGCGACATCATCAACACCTTCGCCGACAAGCCCGCGACCCTGTCGCTCGGCACCGGCGAGCTTTCTCCGGCCGTGGAGCAGCGCCTGATGGGCCTGGAAGAGGGCACGCACGCCACCTTCGAGCTGCCCGCCGGCGAGGCCTTCGGCGAGCGCAACCCCGACATGCAGCAGTGGGTGGCCAGGAAGCTGCTCGCTCAGATGGGCGACCCCGACGAGCAATACGCTACCGGCGACGTCGTGCAGTTCCCCACGCCCGACGGCACGGGCAGCTACGCGGGCGCGGTGATCGAATCGAACGAAACCGCGGTGCGCTTCGATTTCAACCATCCGCTGGCCGGCCAGCCCGTCACCTTCGAAGTGAAGCTGATCGGCGTGCTGTGATGATGCCCCCACGCTCATCGCTTCGCGTATCGCTGCCCCCCGAGGGGGCGCGTGCCTCCTTTGGGGCGGCCCGGCAGGAGGCACCATGAACCCCGACATCTCGGAAGTCATCCTTGCCGAACCGCGCGGTTTCTGTGCGGGTGTCGACCGCGCCATCGAGATCGTCGAGCGCGCCCTTGCCAAGTTCGGCGCACCGATCTACGTGCGCCACGAGATCGTGCACAACACCTACGTGGTGAACGAGCTCAAGGCCAAGGGCGCGATCTTCATTGAGGAACTGTCCGACGTGCCGCCCGGCGCCACGCTGGTGTTCAGCGCGCACGGCGTGAGCAAGGCGGTGGAGCAGGAGGCGCGCGACCGCGGCTTCTCGATCTTCGACGCCACCTGCCCGCTGGTGACCAAGGTGCACGTCGAGGTCGCCAAGCTCGCGAAGGAGGGCTTCGAGTTCATCATGATCGGCCACAAGGGGCATCCCGAGGTCGAGGGCACGATGGGCCAGCTCAGCAGCGGCATTCACCTCGTCGAAGACGTGGAAGACGTGGCGACGGTCGCGCCCTTGCAGACCGAAAAGCTCGCAGTGGTCACGCAGACCACGCTGAGCGTGGACGACGCGGCCGAGATCGCCGCCGCCGTGCGCACGCGCTTTCCGGCCGTGCGAGAGCCCAAGCAGCAGGACATCTGCTACGCCACCCAGAACCGCCAGGACGCGGTGAAGATCATGAGCCCGCAGGTCGACCTCGTGATCGTGGTCGGCAGCCCCACCAGCTCCAACAGCAATCGGCTGCGCGAACTGGCGCAGCGGCTGGGCACCGAGAGCTACATGGTCGATTCGGCTGAAGAGCTCAAGCCCGAGTGGTTCGAGGGCAAGACGCGCATCGGCCTCACCGCCGGCGCCTCGGCTCCCGAGGTGCTGGTGCGCGAGGTGATCGAGCGCGTGCGCGCGTTCGGCGCGGTGTCGGTCCGCAAGATGGACGGCATCGAGGAGACCATCAAGTTTCCGCTGCCCAAGGGCCTCAAGCTCGACGACATTCCGCCTCCAGGACATATCTCTTGAACGACAAGAAAACCATCGATTGGCGCTCTGAAATAGATGGCGCCTCCCGCAGGCTGGCCGAGCGTGCCGGCCACTTCCTGCGCGAAACCCCGCTATGGAAGCTGCCGGCGGCCGCCTTCGGCGTCGCGGCGCCGGGCGCCGAGATCTGGCTGAAGCTCGAGCACATGCAGGTCAGCGGCAGCTTCAAGGCGCGCGGCATGATGAACCGGCTGCTGGCCAACGACATTCCGGAAAGCGGCGTGGTCGTGGCCTCGGGCGGCAATGCGGGCATTGCCACGGCGGCCGCGGCGCGGGCCTTGGGCGTGCCTTGCCAGGTGTTCCTGCCGGGCGTGTCGCCCGAAGCCAAGCGCGCGCGGCTGCGTGCGCTAGGCGCGGAAGTGCTCGTCGTCGGCGAGCTATACCCCGATGCACTGGCCGCCTGCCTGACGCGCCAGAAAGAATCCGGCGCCTTGCTCACCCATGCCTACGACCAGCCCGAAGTGGTGGCCGGCGCGGGCACGCTCGGCCGCGAGATCGAGCTGCAGGGCGGCCTGCCCGATGCGGTGCTCGTGAGCGTCGGCGGCGGCGGCCTGATCGGCGGCCTCGCCGGCTGGTTCGAGCAGCGCGCCCGCGTGGTGGCGCTCGAACCCGAAAAGGCGCCCACGCTGTTTCGCGCTCGCGAGGCCGGCGAGCCGGTCGACGTGGAGGTCGGCGGCATCGCGGCCGATTCGCTCGGGGCGCGCCGCATCGGCGCCATTTCCTGGGAGATCACGCAACAGCAGGTGCAGCACGCGCTGCTGCTGTCCGATGAATCCATCCGCGCCGCCCAGCAGTGGCTGTGGAAAGAGCTGAAGCTGGCGGTGGAGCCGGCCGCCGCGCTGCCGCTGGCTGCGCTGCAGACCGGCGTTTACGCGCCGCGCGCGGGCGAGAGGGTCTGCCTGATCGTCTGCGGGGCGAATGTCGATCCCGCGACGGTCGCCTGAGAGTCGAAGGCGGCCACCGCCGGGCCGCCCCAAGGCGAGCCGGGCCTCCCCCTTGGGGGGGGCGAATTACACGGAGCGAAGCGCAGTGAAAAGCCGGGGGGCCTTCATTTTTCGCAGTTCACCATCCACGCCACGCCGAATTTGTCGGTCAGCATGCCGAAGCCCTTGGCCCAGAACTGCGGGCCGTAGGGCATCGTGACCTTGCCGCCTTCGGCCAGCGCGTCGAACAGCTTCTTGCCCTCATCCACGTTGTCGGCCTGCACCGACAGCGAGAAGCCCTTGTAGCCCTCGAAGGGCCACTCCGGCGGCGCATCCGAGGCCATCAGCTTGTGGCCGCGGGCCTCGAGCGTGGCGTGCATGATCTTGTCCTTGTAGCCGGCCGGGGTCTGGGCACCCATCGGGCTCTCGCCGAAGGTCATGCTGAAGGCGACCTTGCCGTCCAGCGCCTTGGCATAGAAGGCGAGCGCTTCGGCGGCATTGCCGTTGAATGTCAGATAGGCTTCCATCGTTTTTCCCTTCGAGGTGGGTGAGTGGGACCGCGATGCTACGCCCACCTAAAATCCCCCCATGCTTGACATCACCCTGCTCCGCAAAGACCTGGCCTCCGCCGTGGCCGGCCTCGAAAAACGCAAGAAGAACCAGCCGTACCTCGATGTGCCGGCGTTCACCGCGCTCGAGGCCGAGCGCAAGACGCTGCAAACCCGCACCGAGGAAATCCAGGCGCGCCGCAACACGCTGAACAAGCAGATCGGCCCGCTCAAGGCCAAGGGCGAATCGGTCGATGCGCTCATGGTCGAAGTCAACGCGCTCAAGGCCGAGCAGGAATCGCAGTCCAAGCGCCTCGAAGAAATCCAGCCCGAACTGCACGCGCTGCTGCTCGCCGTGCCCAACCTGCCGCACGCCAGCGTGCCGCTGGGCGAAGACGAGGCCGGCAACGTCGAGATGCGCCGCTGGGCCCCGAAGGGTGGCGCCGGCGCCAATGCCACGCCGCTGGCCTTCGCGCCCAAGGACCACGTCGACCTCGGCGCGCCGCTGGGCCTCGATTTCGAAATGGGTGCCAAGCTCTCGGGCTCGCGCTTCACCGTCATGAAGGGCCCGATCGCCCGCCTGCACCGCGCGCTCGCGCAATTCATGGTCGACCTGCAGACCGAACAGCACGGCTACACCGAGTGCTACGTGCCCTACGTGGTCAACGCGGCCACGCTCAGCGGCACCGGCCAGCTGCCCAAGTTCGAAGGCGACCTGTTCGCCGCGAAGAAGGGCGGCCAGGACGGCGAGCCTGCGCCCGACCATTCGGCGCTGTACCTCATTCCGACCAGCGAAGTGCCGCTGACCAACTTCGTGCGCGACGAG
Source organism: Variovorax sp. Root411 (assembly GCF_001425205.1). Classification (GTDB taxonomy): domain Bacteria; phylum Pseudomonadota; class Gammaproteobacteria; order Burkholderiales; family Burkholderiaceae_C; genus Variovorax. Next base: position 192,670 of record NZ_LMDW01000002.1, on the reverse strand, counting down.
GTCGTGCCCGAGGCGCAGTTGCCCATCAAGCTCACGGCCCACACGCCTTGCTTCCGCTCCGAAGCCGGCAGCGCGGGCCGCGACACGCGCGGCATGATCCGCCAGCACCAGTTCGACAAAGTCGAGATGGTGCAGATCGTGCACCCGGAGAAGAGCTACGACGCGCTCGAGCAGATGACCGGCCACGCCGAAGCCGTGCTGCAGGCGCTGGAGCTGCCGTATCGCGTGGTGCTGCTGTGCACCGGCGACATGGGCTTCGGTGCCACCAAAACCTACGACCTCGAGGTGTGGCTGCCCGCGCAGGACACCTACCGCGAGATCAGCTCGGTCTCGAACTGCGAAGCCTTCCAGGCGCGCCGTTTGCAGGCCCGTTTCAAGAACGCGCAGGGCAAGAACGAACTCGTGCACACCCTCAACGGCTCCGGCCTCGCGGTGGGCCGCGCGCTGGTCGCCGTGCTGGAGAATCATCAAAACGAAGACGGCTCCATCAACGTGCCTGCGGCGTTGCGTCCGTACCTCGGCGGGCTTGAAGTTTTGCGTGGCTGAGCCCAAGGCTTCAAAAAGCGCAATTTCCTCCGCTATAATCTGAGGCTCGACAGCACCGGAGAGGTGGCAGAGTGGTCGAATGTACCTGACTCGAAATCAGGCGTACTAGCGATAGTACCGAGGGTTCGAATCCCTCCCTCTCCTCCAGAAATGATCCCGTAGTAGGCCGCCAACGGCCGGGAATCACCAGCCAGGCCCCGCTAGACGGGGCTTTTTTGTGCGCGGTTGTCCGGCAACGTCTTTTGACAGCCGGTCCAAATCGGGGGGCAGTTGCGGACATGAACCGCGATTCGCGCGGGTCTTGCTCAGAAATGCCCCCAGATGTCGCTCACTGACATCGCCTGCAAGAACGCGAAATGCGCTGACGGCCGTGCGTACCAACGCTTCGCCGACAGCGGCGGCCTATACCTCGAGGTGACTGCCACGGGCAGCAAGCTCTGGCGCTGGAAGTACAGCGTCAACGTCAAGGAGAAACGGCTGGCAGTCGGCGTCTATCCCGAAGTGACCCTGGCGCAGGCCCGGCGTGCTCGCGATGATGCTCCCCTCGTGTTGAAGGGCTGCACAGACCAAAACTGACGCGAAGCTCAGCGCGTGCATCAGCGTCGGCAACCCCTTCGAGGCGGTGGCTCGGTCCTGGCACAAGCACTGGAAGGCTGGTAAGTCCGAGCGACACGCGGGCTACGTGCTCACTAGGCTTGAAGCGGACGTGTTTCCCGACCTGGGGCGACGGCCGATTGCGACCATCACCGCGCTGCAGCTGCTGGCCGTCGCAAAGAAGATTGACCGTGCTGTGGCTGCGGAACGACTGGACGCCAATGAATGGCGGTAAATCGTCCTTTTCACCATTTCATCTAGAAATCACGCTGAACCTTCTGGCTCCGATTTCTCAAGAAGCCGGCGGTCATGCCGGACTTCTTGCGACTGCTCGCCCGGTCAGCGAACCAGACCGATCTGCATGTAGCCGGCAACCGGGCCGCTGCGCGCACCCACCACGACCGAAAGCGTGCCGTCTTGGGTTCCGAAGTAGAACTCAGAACTCGGGCCAGTGAAAAGCCTCAGATTCGAAATCGTGGCACTTGGTGAGCTCAGATTGGCGGTGAAGCCCGAAGCTGTTGCATCGCTGCGGGCGAGCACACTCGAATAGGTCGTGGCATCAAAGTCCAGCGTTCCCCAAGCGCCACTCGTATCGCCACCGCTGGTCTTGCTCACCGGCCAAGTCGCAGATTCGGCCAATCCAATGCGAAACACCGAGTCATTTGGCGGCTTCGGATTGGTGCCGGCGGAGAGGTAGACGTTCTTTCCGGCTACGCGGGCAATATAGAAGGCGCCCGCATCGAGCGGATCGTTCACGTTGGCGATGTTCCATGCATCCGATGCCGAACCTGCCGTCACGTTGTACGTCAACAAGGAAGCAGGTGGACAGGCGGCAATGGAGGTGATTGCTGCTTCGTTGCACATGTAGACGACCGTGCCACCGCTGGCGACTTGCACCTGCCGAATATTCGAGTCGCGAGTGGCGGCCTGGAGGTTGATGCCCAGGCGGGTGTAGATGCCATCAAGGGCCGGCTGCGCCGTCACGAGCGCACGCGAGGCCACGAAAGGTTGCACGGCATAGGTGCCCGGGACCTTGGCAACTTGGAACGGGAAGCTGCCCACTACGGTATCAGTCGCGAGCCGGAACCGAGTGTTGATGGCCGTGGCCGTATTGCGCGAACTCTTGAACAGATAGGTGCCGGCCTCGGAGAGATCAGAACCAAAGGTGTCCGAAACCGTGTTGCCGGTTTCGTCCGTCATTTCGTACGACATCGTGTCGAAGTTGAGCGCCAGCGTCTGCCGGGTACCATTGGTCGCGAACACCTTGTACTGGCCATTGCGGGCATCGCCAGCCGACACGTTGAAGACGATGTCCTTCACCTGCGCGCTGTTCGCGGAGGCTTTCGCCGTAACTGTGAACACGCTGGCAGCGGTGGTCTCATTGGCGAGCTGTGCGGACCACTTGAGGCTGGAGATGTCCGTTTTACGCAGGCTCACGGAGCCGGCCGGCGAAGAGTTGCTGCTCCAGTCGGACCCGAGGTTCGGGACGATGGTGACCGTATCACCGGGCTTTGCGGCGTACTGGCCGCTGCCATTGGCATCGACAGCGTTGCCATTGACCGTCACGGTGACGCCGAGCGAGACGGGCGCGACGGGCGTGGCCGGAAAGATTGGAAAAACCGCTCCACCACCCCCGCCACCGCCACCGCCACCGCATCCTCCCAACCCTCCCGCCAAGACAGCCGCTCCGGCCACAAGATAAAACAATTTCATTACAAGATTCCCTCTGTTATTTGAATGTCCTGATCGCTGAAACTACGACCAAGGACATACAAATCGTAACGGGGAATTGCACCGAAGCTCTGACACGAGAGAGAGGAGGTAACCCTCTACAAAGTCCAAGTTTTAATAGCTGAACATTGTTTCCGCCAGCATTCCTCGCTGTTGGCAAAGAACCCCGGCAACTGCTCCGAAGGAAGCTGGCGCTCGTGGCGCGAAACTAGGAACGCTGCATGGCGTCCCGGTGACTTCGCTGCCCGGTCCGAGCTGCCTTCCCCGGCTGTCGCCGTCGCGCAAGAGCCAGGTTGGCCGTGATCATGGCCGCGACCAGCGTGATCAGCCACGAGAAGTACACCCACAGCAGGAAGATCGGAAATGCCGCGAACGCCCCGTACAGCGCCTTGTAGGTCGGCACCTTGACGAGGTAGGTGGCGAAGCCCCGTTTGCCCAGCTCGAAAGCCACGCTGGCGATCAGGCCGCCCGCGACGGCGTCGCGCAGCCGCACCTTCGTGTTCGGAACGAAATAGAACATGCCCGTCAGCGCGGTCACACCGAGCACGAGCGGCCCGAGGTCGAGCACGAAGGCGAGCGATGGTGGCAAGGCGCCGATCAGGCCCAGGGAAACGCCCAGCACGTACGACGTTGCCCACAGGCTCAGACCCATCACAGGTGGCCCGACGGCCAGCATCAGCAGGTACAGGCCGACCCTTCTGAAGAAGGGCCGATTCCTCCTCACCTCCCACATCTGGTTCAACGCGTTCTCGACGGTCAGCAACATCGCGACGGCGGTCCCCAGCAGGAAGAGCGAGCCGACCCAGGTCAGGCTGCTGGCATTCGCGGCGAACTGGTCCAGATACTTGAGGACCGTGCGCGCGATGTCTGGCGGCAGCAGCCTGCTCAGCAGGAACTCATGGATCGCGTCCTTGAATCGCTTGAAGATCGGGAATCGCGTGAACAGCGCGAAGCTCGTTGCCAGCAAGGGCACGATGGACAGCAAGGTCGTGAATGTCAGGCTTCCGGCGACCTGGGGCAGGCGTTCTTTCCTGGCGCGGTGGATCGTCAGGCGGGTCAGAGTGAACATGTATCACCCCGCTGTCCGATCTTCGGCAAGCACGACAGCAGCGCCTTCACCTGCGGCGAATCGTCGGACTTGCGCCAGATGGCGACGGTCTCGACGATGGTCTTCTCGCCCTTCATGCTTCGATAGACGACCCCCTCGCGATGCAATGCCTGCACGCTGCCGGGCACCAGCGCCACGCCGATGCCGCCGGACACCAGGCTCACGATGGTGTGCATCTGCCGCGCCGGAAACAGCTTGGGGCTGAAGCCATGCCGCATGCAGGTGGCGACGATGGCGTCGAACATCATCGGACCCTGATGGCGCTCGAATCCGAGGAAGCGTTCGTTCGACAATTTTTCGAGCGCGATGCGCGTGCCGCTGGCCAAGGGGTGCGACGCGGGCAGCGCCACGAGCAGCGGTTCCGTATGGACCAGCCGCGTGTTCAGCGCCACAGGCAGGTCGGGCGTCCGGAACACCAGGCCGACATCGAGCCCGCCACTCTCTACGTCGTGAATGATCTGGTCGGTGGTGCCTTCCAGCAGCGACACGTTCACGCGTTGGTAGTCCTCGGTGAAGGCGCGCAGCATCGGCGGCAGGAATGAATAGGCCGGCAAGCTGATGAAGCCGAGCGAGAGCGAGCCCATCAAGCCCTGAGCGGCCTCCAGGGCGCGCTTGCGCAGGGTGTCGGCCGCTGCCAGCACGGCGCGTGCGTCGCGCAATGCGTCCTCTCCGGCCCGTGTGAGCGCGATGCGGCGCGACGTTCGCTCGAGCAGGGTGACGCCCAGTTCTTCTTCCAGCTCCTTGATCGCCAGGCTCACGGGCGGCTGGGTGAGGTGCAGCCGTTCGGCGGCGCGGCCGAAATGCAGCTCCTCGGAAACGGCGACGAAGCAGCGCAGGTGGCGCATGTCCATTGATTTGCCCTCTGTATCGATTGATCCGGATTTTAAATTTCTCTGGATCGAAGTGCATCCCTAGACTGCATCGCATCTCGCACGCCAAGCACGTGAACGGGGGCCGCTCCCACAAGTGGCAGCAGGAGACGACACCGATGTTCGATCGCATGCCCGGTCCATGGATCACGAGTTCTTTTTTCCTTTCAACCCAACGCACCACATCATGAGCACCACATCACCAACCCGCATCGCTGTCGTCACCGGAGGCGCCCGCGGCATCGGGCGCGCCGTCGGCGAATGGTTTCTTGGTCATGGCTGCAAGGTCGTCTTGCTCGACTGCGACAGCGCAACGCTCGACAGCACGATCTCGGAGATCGGCCGCCCCGGCGATCTGCTTGGCATCCATTGCGACGTGTCCGATCCGGCGCAGGTCGACAGCGCCGTGGCGGCCGTTGTTGCAAAGTTCGGCCGCGTGGACGCGCTGGTCAACAACGCCGGCGTGGCCATCTTCAAGCCGGTGCTGGAAACCTCCTTCAAGGAATGGCGAACGGTGATGGCCACCAACCTCGATGGCGCCTTCCTCTGCACGCAGGCCTTCGGCGCGGTGATGGCCGGCAACGGCGGCGGCGCCATCGTCAACGTCGCCTCGATCTCCGGGCTGCGGGCCAGCACGCTGCGCGTGGCCTATGGCACCAGCAAGGCCGCGCTCATCCACATGACGAAGCAGCATGCGGTCGAGCTCGGCGATGCCGGCGTGCGCGTGAACGTCATCGCCCCCGGCCCGGTGGAAACCGAGATGGCCAAGCTCGTGCACAGCGTGGCGATCCGCTCCGACTACTACGACGCGATTCCGCTGAACCGCTACGGCACCACCGAGGAGATGGCGAACGTCATCGGCTTCCTGTGCAGCCCCGAAGCGAGCTTCATCAATGGCCAGGTCGTGGCTGTCGACGGCGGCTTCGATGCGGCGGGCGTCGGCCTGCCGACCCTTCGCCGCCGCAAGGCCGAAGCCGGGGCCGAACTGCAAGGGGCCAAGGCATGACGAATCTGCCGTACATCATCGGCTGGGGCCACACGCGCTTCGGCAAGCTCGACGCCGCCGATCCCGAGCAACTCGTGCGCGAGGCCGTCGAGCCCGCGCTGCAGACGGCGGGCCTGCAGCCGCGGGACATCGACGGCATCTTCGTCGGCCACTTCAATGGTGGCTTCCTGCCGCAGGACTTCACCAGTTCGCTCGTTGCGCTGGCGTTTCCCGAAATGCGCCACGTTCCCGCAACGCGCACCGAAAACGCCTGCGCCACCGGCTCCTCCGCGATCTGGGCCGCGCTCGATGCGGTGCAGGCGGGCCGCGTCGATCGCGCGCTGGTGGTGGGCTTCGAGATCATGAACGCCGTCTCCACGCCGCAGGTGGCCGAGACCTTGCTGCGTTGTTCCTACGTGAAGGAAGAGGGCACGACGCCCGCGGGCTTTGCCGGTGTGTTCGGCAAGATCGCCGGCAGCTACTTCGAGCGCTTCGGCGACCAGAGCGACGCGCTGGCATCCATTGCAGCGAAGAACCACGCCAATGGCATGCACAACCCGTATGCGCACATGCGCCGGGACCTGGGCTTCGACTTCTGCCGCAACGCATCGGACAAGAACCCCTTTGTCGCAGGCCCGCTCAAGCGTTCCGATTGTTCGCTGGTGTCCGACGGCGCCGCCGCGCTGGTCATCTCGGCCGAGCCCAACGGCAATGCAACGGTCACGCCGGTGCGCTGGCGCTCGCGCACGCAGGTCAACGAGTTCCTGCCGCTGTCGCGGCGCGACCCCACGCGCTTCGAGGGCGCGGCCCTCGCGTGGCAGCGGGGCATGAGCGCTGCGCAGGCCAGTCTCGACGACCTCGGCTTTGTCGAGACGCACGACTGCTTCACGGTGGCCGAGCTGCTCGAGTACGAAGCGATGGGCCTGGCGCCGCACGGCCAGGGGGCGCGGGTGATTCTCGACGGCGTGACGCGCCGGGATGGCAAGCTGCCCGTCAATCTCTCGGGCGGGCTGAAGTCGCGCGGCCATCCGATCGGCGCCACCGGCGTGTCGCAGCACGTCATGGCGGCCATGCAGCTGTCCGGCACGGCGGGCGATATGCAGGTCGGCAATCCGAAGCTCGGCGCCGTGTTCAACATGGGCGGCGCCGCGGTCGCCAACTACCTCAGCGTGCTGGAGAGCGTGTGAGCCACCCTCCGGTCGCCAATCTCGCTTCGCTGCTCGCGCAGACGGCGGCGCTGTTCCCCGATCGCGCCGGGCTCATCCAGGGCGAGCGGGTCTGGACGTGGCGCGAGATCGACGCGCGTGTCGACGCGCTGGTGCAGGGGCTTCGCTCGCTGGGCGTGAAGGCCGGCGACAAGGTGCTGATGCAGTCGCGCAACAACGCAGCCCTGTTCGAAAGCTGCTGGGCTGCGTTCCGCCTCGGCGCGGTCTGGGTGCCGACCAACTTCCGGCTCACGCCACCGGAGATCGCCTACCTGGGCAGTTCGAGCGAAGCCACGGTGATGCTGGCCGAGGACTGCTTCGGCGGCCACGTCGATGCGGTGAAGGAGGCTTCATCGCACCTGCGCCACGTCGTCACGATCGGGCAGGCGCGCAGCGGCGAGATCGGCTACGAAAGCCTGGTCCGCGCAAACCTCGGCGCCCCCGCGCTGGAGGCCGAAGTGGAGGCCGGCACGCCGCTCTGGTATTTCTATACCTCCGGCACGACAGGACGCCCGAAGGCCGCGATGCTGACGCACGGCCAGATGGCCTTCGTGGTGGCCAACCACCTCGCCGACCTGATCCCGGGCACCGACGAGAACGATCGCTCCATCGCGGTGGCGCCGCTGTCGCATGGCGCGGGCATCCATGCTTTGCTCAACGTCGCCCGCGGCGCGGCAACGGTGCTCCTGCCCTCGGAAAAGCTCGAGCCCGAGGTCTTCTGGCAACTGGTCGAGGAGCATCGCGTGAGCAACGTCTTCACCGTGCCCACCATCGTCAAGATGCTGGTCGAGGACCCTGCGGTGGACCGCTACGACCACAGCTCGCTGCGCTACGTGATCTATGCCGGCGCGCCCATGTACCGGGCCGACCAGAAGCGCGCGCTGCGCAAGCTCGGCAGGGTGCTGGTGCAGTACTTCGGCCTCGGCGAAGTGACCGGCTGCATCACGGTGCTGCCGCCGTCCATGCACGCGAGCGACGACGCCGACCCGAACGCCAACGTCGGCTCCTGCGGGCGTCCGCGCACCGGCATGCAGGTCGCCATCCTCGACGGGCAGATGCAGCCGGTGCCGCCGGGCACGGTCGGAGAAATCTGCTGCCGCGGACCAGCCGTGTTCGCGGGTTACTTCAACAACCCCGAGGCCACCGCCAAGGCCTTGCGCGGCGGCTGGTTCCACACCGGCGACCTCGGCCGCGTGGATGCCAGGGGCCTGCTCTACATCACCGGCCGCGAGTCCGACATGTACATCTCGGGCGGCTCCAACGTGTACCCGCGAGAAGTCGAAGAAGTGCTGCTCACGCATCCGGGCGTGGCCGAAGTCGCCGTGCTCGGCATGCCCGACGAGAAGTGGGGCGAGATCGGTGTCGCGGTCGTCGTCGCGAGCCAGCCGGGCCTCACTGCCGAGGCGCTGCTCGGCCATCTGGACGGGCGCTGCGCCAGGTACCGCTGGCCGCGCCACTTCTTCTTCTGGGATTCGCTGCCGAAGTCGGGTTACGGCAAGATCACCAAGAACGACATCCGAACGCGCCTCGTCGAGCGTGGAGAATTGCGCCCGGCCATGCACGGCTGAGCCACCGATCACAATTACGAACCACCAAGGAGACAAAGCCATGAACATTTCCCGACGCACCATTCTTCGCGGCGCCGCCGCTGCCGCCGTTGTTGCCGCCCCCGCGGGCAGCGCCTTCGCGCAGACCAAGGCCGAGTTCACCTACAAGTACGCGAACAACCTGCCGGTGACGCATCCGATGAACCTGCGCGCCAAGGAGATGGCCGATGCGATCCGCACCGAGACCAACGGCCGCGTCGACATCCAGATCTTCCCGAACAACCAGCTCGGCTCCGACACGGATGTGCTGAGCCAGCTGCGCTCGGGCGGCGTCGAGTTCTTCACCCTCTCGGGCCTGATCCTCTCGACACTGGTGCCGGCGGCATCGATCAGCGGCGTCGGCTTTGCCTTCAAGGACTACCCGAGCGTGTGGAAGGCGATGGACGGCGAACTGGGTGCCTACATCCGCGCGCAGATCACCAAGGCCGGCATCGTGCCGATGGAAAAGATCTGGGACAACGGCTTTCGCCAGATCACCTCGTCGTCCAGGCCCATCGCGACGCCCGCCGACCTGAAGGGCTTCAAGATCCGCGTGCCGGTGTCGCCGCTGTGGACCTCGATGTTCAAGGCCCTCGATGCGGCGCCGGCGTCGATCAACTTCGCCGAGGTCTATTCCGCGCTGCAGACGAAGATCGTCGACGGCCAGGAGAACCCGCTGGCCATCATCTCGACGGCCAAGCTCTTCGAGGTGCAGAAGTACTGCTCGCTGTCCAACCACATGTGGGACGGCTTCTGGTTCCTGGCCAACCGCCGCGCCTGGGAGAAGCTGCCGGCCGACCTGCGCACCATCGTGGCCAAGCACATCGACGCGGCCGGCCTGAAGGAGCGCAATGACGTGGCGCAGCTCAACGCCGGGCTGCAGACGGAGCTGGCCGGCAAGGGCCTGGCCTTCAACCAGCCGGACGCCGCCGCCTTCCGCGACCAGCTTCGCAAGGCCGGCTTCTATGGCGAGTGGAAGAGCAAGTACGGCGACGAGGCATGGGCCCTCCTGGAACGCTCCGTCGGCAAGCTGGCATGAACGCGATGAGCCCCGCCGGCCACGGCGTGCAGGCGTCGCCGGCGGTGAGCCCCGCTTCGCCGGCGGCGCGCATCGACCGCATGCTCGGGCTCATCGTCGAAGCGGCCGCCGGTGCGCTCGTGCTGGCGGACATCGCCGTGCTGCTGGCCGGCGTCGTGGCGCGCTTCGCGTTCCACAGGCCGCTGGTCTGGTCCGACGAACTCGCCTCGATGCTCTTCATCTGGCTGGCGATGCTCGGTGCCGTGGTCGCCCTGCGGCGCGGCGAGCACATGCGCATGACGGCGCTGGTCTCGCGCCAGGCGCCCGCGCGCCAGCAGTTGCTGGAGGCCATCAGCGTGTGCGCATCGCTGGCCTTCCTCGCGATGGTGGCCTGGCCAGCGTGGGAATATGCCTCGGAGGAGCGCTTCATCACCACGCCGGCCCTCGAGATCTCGAATGCATGGCGCGCTGCGGCGCTGCCTTGCGGCATCGCCCTGATGATGCTGTTCTCGGTGCTGCGGCTGTTCAAGGATGCCGACTGGCGCACGGGCACCAAGGCCTTCGCCGCCGTGGCCATCGTGATCGGCGCCTTCGCGCTGGGCCGCGGCGTCTTCGAAGACCTGGGGCGCTACAACCTGCTGATCTTCTTCGTGGGCGTGGTCGGGGCGAGCGTGTTCAGTGGCATTCCCATCGCCTTTGCGTTCGGCCTGGGGACCATCGGCTACCTGGCGCTGGGAACGGACACCGCGCTGCCGGTGATCATCGGCCGCATGGACGAGGGCATGTCGCACCTGATCCTGCTGGCCGTGCCCCTGTTCGTGTTCCTGGGGCTGCTCATCGAAATGACCGGCATGGCCAAGGCCATGATCGCCTTCCTCGCGGGCCTGCTGGGCCACGTGCGCGGCGGCCTGCAGTTCGTGCTGGTCGGGGCGATGTACCTCGTCTCCGGCATCTCGGGGTCCAAGGCCGCCGACATGGCCGCGGTGGCGCCGGCGCTCTTTCCGGAAATGAAGAAGCGCGGCGCCAGCGAAGGCGACCTGGTGGCGCTGCTCTCGGCCACCGGCGCGCAGACCGAGACCGTGCCGCCGAGCCTGGTGCTGATCACCATCGGATCGGTCACGGGCGTCTCGATTGCGGCGCTGTTCACCGGCGGCCTTTTGCCGGCCGTGGTGCTGGGGCTCACGCTGTGCGTCGTCGTCTGGCTGCGGGCGCGGGGCGAGGATCTCAGCCATGTCGAGCGTCCCTCGCGGCGGCAGGTGGCCAAGCTGGCGGCGATTGCCGTGCCGGCGCTGGCATTGCCCTTCATCATCCGCGCGGCTGTCGTCGAAGGCGTGGCCACGGCCACCGAGGTCTCGACCATCGGCATCGTCTATGCCGTGCTGTCGGGCCTGCTGGTGTACCGCCAGTTCGACTGGAAGCGCGTCGGGCCGATGCTGGTGGCGACGGCGTCGCTGTCGGGCGCGATCCTGCTGATCATCGGCACCGCGACGGGAATGGCCTGGGGGCTGACGCAGTCGGGCTTCTCCAGTTCGCTGGCGCAGGCCATGACCGGGTTGCCGGGCGGCGCGCCGATGTTCCTGGCCGTTTCGCTGGTCACCTTCGTGGTGCTCGGCTCGGTGCTCGAGGGCATCCCGGCCATCGTGCTGTTCGGCCCGCTGCTGTTCCCGATCGCCCGCCAGCTCGGCATCCACGAGGTGCACTACGCCATGGTCGTCGTGCTGTCGATGGGGCTGGGGCTGTTCGCGCCGCCGTTGGGCGTGGGCTACTACGCGGCATGCGCGATCGGGCGGGTGCATCCGGACAAGGGCATCCGGCCCATCGTCGGCTACATGCTCGCGCTGCTGGTCGGCACGATCGTGGTCGCCGCGGTGCCGTGGCTCTCCATCGGGTTCCTTTGATGGAGCCTGCTCAAGGCGTCGCCGCGCGGCACTGGTAGCTCGACGCCTGCATGCGGTCGCCGCCTGCGTAGTGCGGGTACGCGGGGTAGCGGCACATCGGTCGAGACGCCTGGACGACAAACGGCGGCAGCGGCGCATTGACCGTTTGCACCAGCGCGTCTGCGGGCGCAGCGCCCGTGCTTACCCATCGGTCCAGCGGATCCAGGAGGTCCACCATCGTCGGCACCGGCGCGCCGCCTCCGACCGCCCGGGAATTGCCGCTGTGTGTCGAGCCCGGTGAAACATACAGTCGCACCGATCTTTCCACGGCCGGTGCTCCCATGCGCGCCACGAGCGCACCGTGGTACTGGATTCCCATGAGGGGGCTCTGTGCGCGGTCGGCGGCGTTCTCGCGCACGATCAGCTTGCCGCCGCGAGCGAAGAATGCCGAAAGGTCCGGGTCGGTGGCGTCGATCATCGCGGAGGTCTTCTGGACCCGCGCCTGGAACTCCTGGGGACGATAGCGGCGCACGTCGTAGTCCTTGTCGCGGGCGACGGCGTAGCGGATCCAGTTGCTGCCGTAGATCCACTGCGTCGAATGGCGCGCCGCATCCGGAGGAGCAATGGGCGCCGCCGTGCCGGAGACCCAGCGCACCATGTTCAGGGCGGAGGGACCGTCGAGGCTGTCCTCATGGCCGTACAGCCACTGTGGGTAGGTGGTGAGCCCGTTGGCGATGGGAAAGGGAAAAACATACGGCGAGTGGATGCCACGCACCAGTCGCAGCTGCGCGTCCGACAGGCATTGCAACCCTGCATCGCCGCCGCCGGGGCAGCGCAGCGGCTGCAGGTCGACGCGGGCCTGGCAAGCCATGTAGTTGTTGACGACGCCGTCGGCCAGCCCGTCGAGCGCATCGCAGGCATCGGAGGTGGCTTTCGCGATCAGCGGGATCTTGCCGGCCTGAAGCCAGTCGTCGTGTTGTGGCACCTGGTTGCGCACGAATGCATGGAACAGGCCGGTCCAGTTGATGACGGGCACCACGCTGACGATGCCGTCGTAGTCGGCCGGGAACCGCTGCGCCATCATCATTCCTTCGCGCCCGCCCTCCGAGCCGCCGAAGTAGTACGTGTGCTGCGGCGGTCGTGCGTAGTAGGCGCGCATGAGGTCCACGGCCGCGTCCTTCACCTTCTTGTACGAAGCGAACGCGAAGTTCTCGAGCATCTCGTCGTTCAGCGCGAAGGCGCCTGGCTCGCCGGGAGGGAAGGCGCTCGCCTGGTGGCCCGAGTCCTGGCCAAAGGTCGCATAGCCCCGCGCGATGGGCAGCGGGTCGCCCGGCGCGGCGTCGCGCAAGGGCGCGAGGCCGGTGATCAACACGCCGTTGAAGCCACCGCCGCCGTACTGCAGGGCCTTTCCATTCCATTCGGTCGGAAGGTTCAGCTGGAAGTTGATGACTTGCGCGGCAGGGTCACGCGATGCGATCGTGCCCGTGACCTTGCAGAAGCGGGGAAGGGCCGGCGCGAATGCACCGGCGTTGGCCGTTCCTGCACTTGCAGGCGCAAGCACGGCGGAAGTGACCGAGGCCCTGCCGCTGGGCAAGCCGATGGCTCCGGGCTCGATGACATGGCGTGCCAGAGACGCACAGGAAGTTGCCAGCTGCTCGGTGGTCGGCGGCACGGTGCCGCAAGCCGTCAGCGAGAGCCCGGCCGCGGCGAGGGCGGCGTGAGCGAAGGCACGGGGGGTGAAGCGGGGCATCGTGTCTCCAGACACCGCTCTGCGGCGGCGCGGCGCCATCTTACGGTCGAAACTGCCGGCGGGCCCTGCGTTCGGCATGGCCCGCCGCGGAGTTCACCGCTGCGCAGACACCTCGATCTCCACGCGGCGGTTCGGGGCGAGGCAGTCGATCAGGTCCGGGCGCCTCGCCTGTGCGCACTGCACCTTCGGCTCCGATTCGCCCTTGCCCTGCACCTGCACGACCTGCGCCGGTACGCCGGCCTGCACCAGGTAGTCGCGCACGGTGTTGGCGCGCGCCAGCGAGAGCGCCTGGTTGTAGCTGCTGCTGCCGAGCCGGTCGGTGTGCCCCGTTACCCTGATCGAGTCCACCGGCCTGGCGCTGCTCCTGATGTCGCTTGCCAGCGCGTCCAGCTTGCGCCGTCCCTCGGGCAGCAGGTCGGCCAGTGAGCGGCCGTCGAAGCGGAACAGGCCGTCGGCGCCGAGCGTCGTCTTTGCAGGCAGAGCCACTGGCTGGGCGTTAGCGGCGGGCTTCGTCGCGGGCATCGGCTTGAGAAGGTCCGCGCAGCCCGGTCCCTTCCAGTACATGCCGTTGGCCAGCACGTCTGCATTGAAGCGGACCATGTACTGGCAGGTGATGTATTCCGGGCCGGCGCCCGTGCGGAAGTGGAAGATGTAGTTCCACTCGCGCACGCCGCCCAGGCCTTCGCGAAAGTGCGGAAAGCCCAGCAGCTCGCGCACCTGGTCCTTGCCCATGCCGGCACGCATGGCGCGCAGGGCCTCGAGGCTCGGAAAGGCGCCTTGCTGCCATTTGGCCGAGTCCAGCGCGGGAAAGTCCTCGTCCTTCGGCGGTGCCGGGTTCTCCGAAGCGGCCCTGGCCTGCATCTCCGGCGTGATGGTGTAGCTCGGGCTGGCGCAGCCGCCGGCCACCAGTGCCGCGAGGCAGAGTGCGGCGAGCGGTGCGCTACGGACCGTGAAGAAAGTCTTGGCTTGAAGAGGCTTGTTCATGATGGAGTTCGTCCAGTTCATCCGTATGGCGATCAGTTGAAGACCCATTCCGCGCCAACGGTGGCGCCCACCCCGGCACGGCTGGTGGCCACGCCGCCGGTGATGCTCCAGGCGTTGTTCTCGGAAGTGCGCCGGAAACTGATGCCCAGCGCGCCCTGGCCCTTGAAGGAGCCCGCGCCGATGCGCATGACCGTCTTGCCCGGAACGTAGCTCGCAGGCATCTGCAGGGCCATGGCCGCGGCAACCCCGGCATAGGCGTTCTTCTCGACGCTGTCGATGCGGCTGTTGGTCGCATCGATGCGGTTGTTCAGGCCGCCGCTGACCGCGTTCAGCTGGTTCACGTTGACGGCATCGGTGCCCGCCACGCCCGGCGCCACGTTGTGCACCGTGACCGGAGCGGTGGCGTTGCTGCCGCCCATCGTCACGCTGTTGTGGTTGATCGTGCCGTCCGCGTTGCTGTCGTACTTGACCGCCGACTGGTCGATGGCAGCGACCGTGCCCTGCACACCCCGCAGCTGCGAGACGTTGACCGCATCGCTGTCGGCCGTGCCCGCGGCCACGCCGGTGATCTGCCGGAACTGGCCGCTGGCTGCATTGCCCACCGATACCGCCGCCAGCGTGCTGGTGGTCGCGCCGATGGCAATGCGCTGCGCGGCAGTGGCGGTGGGCGGGATGTAGCCGGCCACGCCCGCGGCGGTGGAGGCCACCGAGCCCGCGCCCAGCGCCACGCCGCCGGCCTGCGTCACGCTGGTGCCCGCGCCCAGTGCCACGCCTTGCACGGCGGCGGCCGACGACTGCGTGCCCAGCGCGATGGAGTCGGCCAGGTGCGAGGTCGCGCCCTGGCCGATCGCAATGCCGCCCGGCGCGCTTTGCTGCACCACCGCGCCGTTGCCGATGCCCACGCCGTTGTTGCCGTTGACTACCGTCTGCGGGCCCACGGCCACCGACTCCGCGCCGATGGCCAGCGAGTCCGCCGCGGCGGAGTTGGCATGGAAGTACAGCGTCGGCGTCACCGCGAAGGCCGTCAGCGCGCCCGACAGCTGCCGCACCGTGACCGCGTCCTGCGCTTGCGTGCCGTCGGCCACGTTGGTGATCTGGCGGTAGGTGGTCGCACTGCCGACCGACAGTGCGCCCAGCAGGGTGCGGTCGGTGGTGTTGTAGGAGATCAGCGAACTGCCGGCCGGAATGCTGCCGGTGGAAGGCGCGACCGCCCGGTCGGAGACGGCACCCGAACCGATGGCCACCGCACCGGCAACAGTTGCGCTCGCATCCTTGCCCGACGCGATGGCGTCGGCACCGGTCGCACCGAGGTTGTCTTCGTTGCCGCCGCCGGTGGAGTTGACGCTGTAGTACCTGATCTTGTTGGCCGTGACCGTGGTGTTGAGATCCTCGATCGACTGGTTGGTGGCGAACAGTTGCGAGCCGTTGATGGCATCGGTCGAGCTGCCGGAGATCCGCCCGGCCGCCACGTTGGTGATCGTGCGTTCGGCTCCGGCCGTGCCCACGCTCACCGTGCCCACCGGGGTGGTGCCCTGGAAGTTGTAGGTCGTGCCGTTGATCGTCGTGCTCGCAGTCCCCACGGCAGCGGCCGTGGCCGAACCCGCGCCCAGCGCCACGCTGTTGGCGTCCGCGGCCGTGGCCCCCAGGCCGATGGCCACCGCCGAAGCACCGCCCGCCGCCGCGTTCTTGCCCGACGCGATGGCGTTGGTGCCGGTGGCACCAAGGTTGTCCTCGTTGGTGCCGCCGGTGGAATTGACGCTGTAGTACCTGGTCTTGTTGGTCGTGACCGTCGTGCTGAGGTCCTCGATCGACTGGTTGGTTGCGAACAGCTGCGAGCCGTTGATCGCGTCGGTCGAGGTGTTGGAGATCCGGCCGGCCGCCACGTTGGTGATCGTGCGTTCCGCCCCCGGCGCGCCGACGCTCACCGTGCTCGTCGGCGTGGTGCCCTGGAAGTTGTAGGTCGTGCCGTTGATGGTCGCGCTGGCCGTGCCGACCGCCGCCGTGGTGATCGAGCCGGAGCCCAGCGCCACGTCGCCCGCATTGGCAGTCGCCGTCGCGGCGTCGCCAATGGCCACGCTGCCGGCCTTGCCGGCCGCACCGGCCGTGGAGCCGTTGCCCAGTGCCACCGAGCCCTGGCCGATCGCCTTGTTGCCATTGCCGATGGCGACTGCACCGTTGGCCTGGTTGGCAGCAGTGGCCGTTGCCGTGCCGTCGCTGTTGGCGATGTTGTTGGCACCGCCGGTAAAGGCACCGGTACCGCTGGCAAAGCTCGGATCGCCGATGGCAACGGCCCCGTCGCCGTAAGCCGTGTTGCCCGAGCCGATCGAGATGGCCTTGCCGCCCGTGGCCTTCGCGTTCTTGCCGATGGCCACTGCCTCCGCCGAATCGGCCGTCGCAGTGCTGCCGATGGCAATGGTGTCCGCGGCGCTGGCGCGCGCGCCGTTGCCCATGGCAACGCCGCTGGTACCCGCGGCCAGGGCGTTCACGCCGGCGGCCAGGGCGTTGATGCCCGTGGCGCCGTCGTTCGCATAGTTCCCCTGCTGCGTGCCGTTGTCGTTCACGCTGTAGTAGTGGATCTTGGACGCATTCACCTGCGTGGTCAGCTGGCTCAAGTTCACCGCATCGGTGAGCGCCACGCCAGGCGCCACGTTGGTGATGACCGTGTTTCCGGCATTGATGCCGGTGTTGGTCACGCTCGGGCCGCCTGTGATCGTGAGGCCGTTGTTGTTCAGCACCGTGCCGCCCGTGGTCACGCTGGTGAAGTTGGGCGTGGCGCTGGTGGCGATCTGCACCTCTGCACCGTTCTGCGTGATGGCGACGTTGTCGCCCGCCGTGTAGGTGGCGGTGCCGCCCGGGGCGATGTTCTGCACGCTGGTGCCCGTCGCCGTGCCCGTGCCTGTCCGGGCCGTGGTCATGTTCCAGCCCTTGCTGGCCGTGGAGCCGATGTTGGCCAGTTCGGCGTTGGTGGCGAACAGCTGCGAGCCGTTGATCGCGTCGGTCGAGGTGTTGGAGATCCGACCGGCTGCGACGTTGGTGATGGTGCGCTCGGCGCCCACCGCACCCACGCTCACGGTACTCGTTGCCGTGGTGCCCTGGAAGGTGTGGGGCGTGCCGTTGATGGTCACGCCGGGGGTGTTGACCACGGCCGCCGTGACCGAGCCCGAGCCCAGTGCCACGTCGCCCGCGTTGGTGCCCGCCGCCGCGCCGGTGCCCAGCGCCAGCCCGTTGACGACGCTGGCCGCGGCGTTGTTGCCCATGGCCACGCTGCCGGTGGCGGCCGCAGTGGTGCTGGCGCCCACGCCCGCAGCGATGGAGTTGATGCCCTTTGCGCCGTCGTTGTTCACGTTGGCCCCGGCCACCCCGTTGTCGTTCACGCTGTAGTACTTGGTCTTGTTGGCCGCGACCGTGTCGTTCAGCTGGGTCACGTTCACGCCGTCGGTACCTGCCACACCGGGCGCGACGTTGGTGATGACCGTGTTGCCGGCGTTGATGCCGGTGGTGGTCACGCTCGGCCCGCCCGTGATCGTGAGGCCGTTGTTGTTCAGCACCGTGCCGCCGGTGGTCACGCTGGTGAAGTTGGGCGTGGCGCTGGTGGCGATCTGCACCTCTGCGCCGTTCTGCGTGATGGCGATGTTGTTGCCNGTGTTGGTCACGCTCGGGCCGCCCGTGATCGTGAGGCCGTTGTTGTTCAGCACCGTGCCGCCGGTGGTCACGCTGGTGAAGTTGGGCGTGGCGCTGGTGGCGATCTGCACCTCTGCGCCGTTCTGCGTGATGGCGATGTTGTTGCCTGCCGTGTAGGTGGCGGTGCCGCCGGGGGCGATGTTCTGCACGCTGGTGCCTGTGACCGTGCCGGTGCCCGTCTGGCCTGTGGTCACGTTCCAGCCCTTGCCGGCCGTGGTGGCCACGTCGTCGATCGCGGCGTTGGTGGCGAACAGCTGGCTGCCGTTGATCGCGTCGGTGCTTGTCCCAGAGATCCGGCCGGCCGCGACGTTGGTGATGGTGCGCTCAGCGCCCACCGCGCCCACGCTCACGGTGCTCGTCGGCGTGGTGCCCTGGAAGTTGTACGTCTTGCCATTGATCACCGTGCTGGCTGTGCCGACTGCTGCCGCGGTTGCCGAGCCGGAGCCCAGTGCCACGCTGTTGGCATTCGCAGCCGTCGCGCCCAGGCCGATGGCCACCGCCGAGTTCCCCGCCGCCGTCGCGTTCTTGCCCGAGGCGATCGCATCGGTGCCCGTGCGCCGAGGTTGTTCTCGTTGCCCCCGCCCGTCGAATTGANGCCACGCTGTTGGCATTCGCAGCCGTCGCGCCCAGGCCGATGGCCACCGCCGAGTTCCCCGCCGCCGTCGCGTTCTTGCCCGAGGCGATCGCATCGGTGCCCGTGGCGCCGAGGTTGTTCTCGTTGCCCCCGCCCGTCGAATTGACGCTGTAGTACTTGGTCTTGTTGGCCGCGACCGTGTCGTTCAGCTGGGTCACGTTCACGCCGTCGGTGCCTGCGACACCGGGCGCGACGTTGGTGATGACCGTGTTGCCGGCGTTGATGCCGGTGTTGGTCACGCTCGGGCCGCCCGTGATCGTGAGGCCGTTGTTGTTCAGCACCGTGCCGCCGGTGGTCACGCTGGTGAAGTTGGGCGTGGCGCTGGTGGCGATCTGCACCTCTGCGCCGTTCTGCGTGATGGCGATGTTGTTGCCCGCCGTGTAGGTGGCGNGTGGTCACGCTGGTGAAGTTGGGCGTGGCGCTGGTGGCGATCTGCACCTCTGCGCCGTTCTGCGTGATGGCGATGTTGTTGCCCGCCGTGTAGGTGGCGGTGGCGCCTGGTGCGATGTTCTGCACGCTGGTGCCTGTGACCGTGCCGGTGCCCGTCTGGCCTGTGGTCACGTTCCAGCCCTTGCTGGCCGTGGTGGCCACGTCGTCGATCGCGGCGTTCGTGGCGAACAGCTGCGAGCCGTTGATGGCGTCGGTCGAGGAGTTCGAGATCCGCCCAGCCGCGACATTGGTGATCGTGCGTTCAGCGCCGACTGCACCCACGCTCACCGTCGAGGTCGGTGTGGTGCCCTGGAAGTTGTAGGTCTTGCCGTTGATCACGGCGTTGGCTGTGCCGACCGCCGCAGCGGTTGCCGAGCCGGAGCCCAGCGCCACGCTGTTGGCATTCGCAGCCGTCGCGCCCAGGCCGATGGCCACCGCCGAGTTCCCCGCCGCCGTCGCGTTCTTGCCCGAGGCGATCGCATCGGT
>NZ_LMDW01000002.1:0-173098 GCF_001425205.1 Variovorax sp. Root411 | reverse complement strand
GGTGGTCACGCTGGTGAAGTTGGGCGTGGCGCTGGTGGCGATCTGCACCTCTGCGCCGTTCTGCGTGATGGCGATGTTGTTGCCCGCCGTGTAGGTGGCGGTGCCGCCTGGTGCGATGTTCTGCACGCTGGTGCCTGTGACCGTGCCGGTGCCCGTCTGGCCTGTGGTCACGTTCCAGCCCTTGCCGGCCGTGGTGGCTACGTCATCGATTGCAGCGTTGGTGGCGAACAGCTGGCTGCCGTTGATCGCGTCGGTGCTGGTACCGGAAATCCGGCCAGCCGCCACGTTGGTGATCGTGCGTTCAGCACCGCCTGCACCCACGCTGACTGTCGAAGTCGGCGTGGTGCCTTGGAAGTTGTAGGTCTTGCTGTTGATCACGGCACTGGCCGTGCCGACGGCCGCAGTCGTGGTCGAGCCCGAGCCCAGTGCCACATCGCCTGCATTGTTGGCGACCGAATTCGAGCCCAGCGCCACGCCGTTCGCTGCCTTGGCGCTGGCCGTGTCGCCCGCGGCGATACCGCCGGCGGCTGCCACCGACGAGGCATTACCCAAAGCAACCGAACCTTGTCCCGTGGCCGTGTTCGCGTTCCCCATTGCCACGGAACCCTGGCCGACCACGAGGTTCTGGAAGCCGATGCCCACTGCACCCTGCGCCGCCGCGCCGGCGGTACCGACCGCCTGGCCGCCACCGCCGACCATGTTGGTGTTGCCCATTGCCACCGAACCGTTGCCGGTGGCGGTGTTGTCCATACCTTGAGCCACCGTGCCGTTGCCAGTGGCTGTGTTCGGGTCACCGATTGCCACCGCGCCGTTGCCGTTCGCGATGTTGCCGGCGCCCATCGCCACTGCGCCAGTGCCGCCCAGCACCTGCGAGTTGCTACCGGCCGCGATCGAGCCCACGCCTGCTGCCGCGGCGACTGTGTTGCTGTCGCCGAGCGCGACAGTCGAAGCCGCCAATGCCTGCGAGCCGTTGCCGATCGCGGTGGCGTTCGTGGCGGCTGCGTTTGCCAACCTGCCCATGGCCACGGCCGCAGTGGCAAGAGCCCGCGACGCTGGACCCACCGCCACGGCATTCACCGCCTCGGCCCTCGCGCCAGGGCCGAGGGCCGTGGCGCCTACGTCGAGGGCGCTGGAGAAGACGCCGACGGCCAAGCTGTTGGTCGCGAGGGCGTTGGCATTGGCGCCGATGGCGGTCGACCCGCTTGCACCTTCAGCTTTCGCCAGGACCCCCAGCGCGACGGATTGGGTGGCCGAGGCATCCGCCGTATCGCCGATCGCCAGGGATTGCGCCGCGCTCGCATTGGCCTGATAGCCCACCGCGGCCGAATGGAGCCCGGAAGCACTGGCCGCGACGCCGGCCGCCAGGGAGTTGCCGCCGGTCGCGCCGTTGTTGGTGTAGTTCGCCTGCTGCGTGCCGCTGTCGTTCACGCTGTAGTAGTGGGTGGGCGTGCTGGCCGCGATGGCCTGCACCGCCTGGTTGGTGGCGTAGAGCTGCGAGCCGTTGATGGCATCGGTCGAGCTCGAAGAGATCCGCCCCGCCGCCACGTTGGTGATGGTCCGCTCGTTGCCTCCGCTGCCCACGCTGATCGTGCTGGTCGGCGTGGTGCCGGCGAAGTTGTAGGTGGTACCGCCGATCACAGTGCTGGCCGTGCCGACTGCCGCCGTGGTGACCGAGCCCGAGCCCAGCGCCACGTCGCCTGCATTGTTGGCAATGGCCGTATCGCCGAAGGCGACGGCGCCCGCCGCCAGCGCCTTGCTGGTGCTGCCGAGCGCGACGCTGCCTTGGCCGATCACGGTGTTCTGGAAGCCGATGCCCACCGCGCCGCGCGCCGCCGTGCCGGCGGTGCTGACCGCCTGGCCGCCACCGCCAACCATGTTGGTATTGCCCATGGCCACGGAGCCGTCGCCCGTGGCTGTGTTGTCCAGACCGTTCGCGATCGCGCCGTTGCCGGTGGCGGTGTTCGGGTCGCCGATCGCCACGGCGCCATTGCCGTTGGCGACGTTGCCGGCGCCTATGGCCACTGCTCTGCCGCCGGTGGCCGTCGAGCCGGTGCCGATCGAGACTGCATCGCCGGAATTGGCGATCGCGCCGGTGCCCATGGCGATCGCATTGAGCGCCGAGGCCTTGGCGCTGCTGCCGATCGCGATCGCCTGCGCCGCGGTGGCACTGGCGAGCGCGCCCATTGCGGTGGCATTCTGGTCGGACGCCAGTGTGCCGAACCCCAACGCGGTTGCGCGTGAGACAGTCGCCGTGGCGTTGTTGCCCATCGCCACGGTGCCGTCGGCCGCGGCGTTGGCTCCCGAGCCCGCCGCGACCGAGCCGACGCCGCTCGACAGGGCCTGATTGCCCATGGCCAGCGAGAAGTCGGCCGAGGCGTTGGCGAGGTTGCCGAGCGCCGCCGAACTGATGCCTGCCGCCTTGGCCGAGGCGCCGATGGCCACCGTGTTTGCAGCAGTCGCCTTGCTTGCGCGTCCTATCGCGGTGGCGTCGGTTTGAGAGGCGGTCACATCCGTGCCGATGGCGATGGCACTTTGCGCAAGGGCGCCCGTTCCTGCGCCGGTGCGCGCACCAAGGTAGACCGAGTTGATCTGGGTCGCGACCGCCTGGAAGCCGACGGCGACGGCATTCTGGGCTGTCGCGGTTGCGGTATTGCCCTGCGCGAGGGCATTCAGTGCAGACGCGCTGGCTCGGGCGCCGACGGCGACCGCGTTGCCCCCGCTCGCATTCGCGTTCAGGCCGATCGACGTCGTTGCGCTGTTCGCGACGCCAATGCCTGCGTTGGTGCCGATGGCGATATTGTCGTTGCCGCTTACCAGGCTGCCTGCCGCAGCGTCCAGGTTTGCATCGTAGGCGACCGTGCCATCGCCTGTGCCGAAGGCGACGTTGCGCGTTCCCGTGACGCCCGAACCCGCACCCCGCATCACGCTCGCAATGCCTCCCCCCAGCGCGGTGTTCAGCGCGCCGCTGACCAGCGTTCCTGCGGCAACGCCCACTGCGACCGAACCCGTGTTGGCGACCGTCGAGCCCGCGCCGGCACCCTGGCCGACCGCAACTGTGCTGGCCCCGCTAGCGACCGCTTGTGCTCCGAGCGCAAGCGAACTGTTCCCCAGCGCCCGAGCGCCGTTCCCTACGGCAGTGGCCGCCTCATCGGTCGCCCTTGCCGTGGAGCCGATGGCGGTTGCCGTCTGGGCGGTTGCGGCGGCTTGCACGCCAACGGCAACGGCAGCGTTACCGCTTGCAGTCACGTCCGTGCCGATTGCGATTGAACTCTCGCTCAGTGCGCCTGTCCCCGGAGCGGTACGTGCGCCCAGGTAAAGGGCATTAATCGCAGAGGCAATGGCGCCGTAGCCGAGAGTCACGGCATTCAGTCCTGTACTGCTGGCGTTAAAACCTATCGCAGTGGCTCCGCCTGCGGTCGCTTGAGACTGCAGGCCCACGCACGTCGCGCTGCCGCTGTAATAGTTGTACGGCGCCGTGGTGCAAATCGCCGACTGCGCCTGCGCCATCGAGGCTCCTCCAAGTCCGCCCACGGTCAGCAGCGCACTCATGACCCCCGCGCGCAAGTGCCCTGAGGAAAGCAATGTGAGCGCGCGAGGCGCAGCAGCCACGCGACTACCACCCCGCTTGCCGCAGGCCCGGGTGTCTTCCGACGCAGCCACCCAGGCGCCAAGGGATTAATTCCAGAGTGAGCGATAAGTTCTATTCATGACCCCATCCATCCAATTAAAAAGTCAGTGATCGGTCCTAGGACCTTGTCCCTGCGCACTATTTGTTAGTTGTTGCAAACAAATGTTAATTGGGGGGTGGGCAATTGCAATCTGCCTTGTCGCTTTTAGGAGGCAGTTTGTTGAATTGATTTAAATTTTCAACCGCGAAGTAATTGATAATAGTAATATTAAGTTACTAATGAATTCAATGTTTACCATGGAAATACACTTTGTCAATCGTAGCTTTTGGTGGTAGTTAATATCTGCCTGACGCAGGCGAAAAAGGATTTGATACCTCTTTTTAGTGCATCGTTTTACTTGTGAAGAATTATGGAATCCATGTTCCATGGCAGCCGTGCCGCTTGACAAGGCCCGCGATCAGCCTCGGGTGAGATTTGGAAGGCCGCAAGGCGCGTTCCGCGCCGCGGAATCAGCCGCCTGGCGACCAGCGCGTCACCGCGACCTGGAGTTGCTCGACCGATGCAAGCAGCGGGGTCGCCTTCCAGCAAAGGATCTGCACGGTTTCCGAATGCATGCGCTCCAGGCAGAGGGCCACGGCATGCGCGTTGTCCGGCTGGAGTTGCCAGAACTGCCAGCGCGCCGCGGAATCGTCTAGGCCGTCCTCGAAGCCGATTGCCACGTCATGCGCGCCTTCAAAACTGAAGGAGAACCGGTCCAGCGGAAGCGACAACCCCATGCCGCGCGCCTTGATGTAGCTTTCCTTGAGCGTCCAGAGATCCCAGAACCGGGAGGGTTGAAGCTCGGCCGGCAGCTGCTGCAGCGCCTGCGCCTCGCTGGCGGAAAAGAAGTGCTGCGCAATCTCCAGCGGGGCGGCCCTGGCCGTGTGTTCGACGTCCACGCCCACCTCGCGCTCCACCGTCAGCGCCGCCACGATGAGTGAGGCGGTGTGCGAAATGTTGAAGCGAAGAGGCTGCGCCTGCGGCAGCGCATTGGCAATCCGCGGGCGCCCATAGGCGTTGGTTTCGAACCGCCAGTCGCGCGGCGCGATGGGCGCGTAGCGGGAGAGCAGCGAGCGGATCAGCCCCCGCGTCATGAGGTACCGGCGCCTGTCGCGGGCGAAGTGGAAGCGTCCGTGCTTTTCGCGCTCTTCGGGTGTCAACAGGGCCATGCCTTCTTCGTGGGCGGGGTCGTCCTGTTCGGGAACGTACAGGTGCCACAGGTGGACCTGGTGCGAGTCGATCTGCAGTTGCAGTTGCATTTGCAATTCTTGCTTCATTTTTCAACTCGTCCGGCGGCTCTTCAGTTGGGCTTAAGTTTGCCCGCCCATACTGGTGGCGACGGTCTGCTGGCGTTGGTAGAGGTCGCTCAGGCACCCGCCCATTGGTGGCGGTTCCTCGAGGCCGGCGATCGTCATCACATTTTCTGGAAAAGGCCCTTGGCACCGTTGGCTGGAACATTGAGCCCCGGCTCCCGGAGAACTATTCTTCGATCTGCCATGACCCAGGAACTCTCCGACTTCGATCTTCCCGAAGGCTGGACTTGCCAAGTGGACCTCAAAAAGGCCCCGGAAGGCACCTACGCCGGCAAGGCCGAACTCCGCCAGGGGCGGGTGCAGCGCTGCGTGTTCGTGCTGGCGCAGCAGCCTTCGCGCGAAGCTGCGCTCGAACGGGTCAGGTTCCGTGCACGGTTTTTCGTGGACGACTGGATGAACCGGGCTGGGGGGCGTGATCCTCAGGCCTGACACGCCCGCGAAAAGGCGTTGTCCGTCAGCAATCCGCGCCCGTCGCTGGCGCGCCTCGCCCGCGCGTAAGAAAACACTCGGGCTCTTGCCAAAGAACCCCAAGCACCCCTCCGGACGGCTCCATGCCGACCGCCCCATCGGCGACTACGCGCTCATCGGCTCGACCCACAGCGCAGCGCTGGTGCACCGCGGCGGCGACATCGAATGGCTGTGCCTGCCGCGCTTCGATTCCGCCGCCATGTTCGCCAGCCTGCTCGGCGACGAGCGCAACGGCCACTGGACGACGCGTGCCAAGGACCGTAATGCGCGCATCACCCGGCGCTACCTGCCCGGCACCGTGGTGCTCGAAACCACCATCCGCACGGCCAAGGGCGTGGCCATCGTCACCGACTTCATGCCGCGCCCCGCCATCGACGGCACGCACGAGGTGGTGCGCATCGTGCGGGGCGTACGCGGCACCGTGGCCATGCACACCGAGTTCCGCATCCGCTTCAACTACGGCGAGTGGTGCCCCTGGATGGAGCGGCGCGACGGCGCGGTGTTTGCCACGGCCGGGCCCGACTCGGTGCGCATCAGCTCCGGCGTGCCGCTGACCAACGAGAACTTCGCGAGCTTTGCCGACTTCTCCGTGTCGGCGGGGCAGTCGATCGCGTTCAGCCTCGACTGGTTTCCGTCGCACCTGAAGCCGCCTGTGACGCGCGACGCCAGCGCGCTGCTGGCGCGCACCGTGATCGAGTGGAGCGCATGGACCGGGCGCTGCGGCTACGGCGGCGAATTCCACGAGCCGGTGATGCGCTCGCTGCTCACGCTCAAGGCGCTCACCTACGAGCCCACCGGCGGCATCGTCGCCGCGCCGAGCACTTCGCTGCCCGAACTGCCGGGCGGCGTGCGCAACTGGGACTACCGCTTCTGCTGGCTGCGCGACGCGGCGCTCACGCTGTATGCGCTGATCGGCTCGGGCTACGTCGAGGAGGCCAGCGCCTGGCGCTGGTGGCTGATGCGCGCGGTGGGCGGCTCGCCCGAAGAGCTGCAGGTGATGTACGGCCTGCACGGCGAACGCTCGCTCACCGAGCTCGAGCTCGACTGGCTGCCGGGCTACGAAGGCAGCCGGCCGGTGCGCATCGGCAACGGCGCGCACGGGCAGCGGCAGCTCGACGTGTATGGCTCGGTCATCGCGGCCTTTCATGCGGCGCGCAAGGCCGGCCTGGCGGACATGGACAAGGTGTGGCCGCTGGAGCGAGCCATCGCCAAACAGCTGATGGCGCTGTGGAAGGAGCCCGACTGCGGCGTCTGGGAAGTGCGCGGCGAACCGCGCCATTTCGTGCACTCCAAGATCATGTGCTGGCTGGCCTTCGACCGGATGATCGCGAGCGCGACGGAATACGGGCTCGAAGGCCCCGTCGAGCGCTGGCGCGAGGTGCGCGACGAGATCCATGCCGAAGTCTGCGCCCGCGGCTACGACGCCGGGTGCAACTCCTTCGTGCAGTACTACGGCGCCGACGCGGTGGATGCGGCGCTGCTGTGGATGCCGCTGATCGGCTTCCTGCCGATCCATGACACGCGCGTGCAGGGCACCATCGCGCGCATCGAGAAGGAGCTGATCTTCAACGGGCTGGTGTACCGCTACCGCACCGAGAAAGGCGTGGACGGCCTCGAAGGCGGGGAGGGCGCTTTCCTCGCGTGCAGCTTCTGGCTGTCGAACGTGTACGTGGCCATGGGCAGGATGCGCAAGGCGCGGGCGCTGTTCAAGCGCCTGCTGGCACTGGGCAACGACCTCGGCCTGTTCGCCGAGGAGTACGACCCGGTGGCGCAACGGCAGCTGGGCAATTTTCCGCAGGCGTTCTCGCACATCGGGCTGATCAACAGCGCGCATGCGCTGGTGTCGGCGGCCGGCGGCGTGTGGGAGCTGGCGGACCTCGACGGCAAGGCGCAGCCGAAGAAGGCAAACAAGACGGCAAAGAAGAAGACGCCGCTCAGGCGGCCGCGAGCGCGAACTCCTCGGCGCTGAACACCGTGTGGAAGACCGTGCCGTCGAACATCTCGAACAGCTTCTTCGACACTTCGCGGCTCTCGTAGCGAACGGGCGAGTCGAGTGCGATGGCAATGTCTTCGCGGCTCGCATAGCGGATCGACAGCACCATCGCCAGTTCGGGATCGCTCACGTCGCTTTCGAGCTGGCGCAGCACGCGCACTTCGAGCGCGCCGGGGAAGCGGGTCCACAGCGGCACGAGTTTTTCATGCACGTGGCGATCGAATGCTTCTTCCATGCCGGCCTTGACCCGACCCCTGAAAAACGCGCAGCGGATGAACATGGGTTTCTTCTTTCCTGGTTGAAGTCTGTGGGAAGGGGGATGAGGTGCTTCAGCCGCGGCCGTAACCCTCGAACTGCCGCATCATGGCCGCCGTGTCTTCGGCGCCGAGCCCGGCCGCGACGAAGCTGCGGTGCAGCTCCGAGACGGCGCCCGCCAGCGGCATCGGAAGGCGCTGGCCCTGCGAGAAGGCCTGCACCGCCTCGAGATCCTTGAGCATGTTGTCGATGCGTCCGGTGGGTGTGTAGTCGCGCGCGGCCATCTTGGGGCCGAACTCGCGCAGGATCTGGCTGTCGGCGCGGCCGCCGGCCAGTGCGGCGGGCAGCTTCGATGCATCGACGCCGCCGGCCTCGGCCAGCCGCACCGCCTCGGCCACGGCCTGGAAGCCGATGGCGCAGAGCAGCTGGTTGACGAGCTTGGTGGTCTGGCCCGCGCCGTTGTCGCCCATGCGGGTGTAGTTGGCGCACAGGCTGTCCATCACGGCGCGTGCGCGCTGCACGTCTTCGGCACTGCCGCCGGCCATCACCGTGAGCTGCCCGAGCAGGGCCTTGGGCGCCCCGCCGGAGAGCGGTGCATCGACGAAGCCCATGCCCGTGCGCTCGCGCAGCGACTGCGCGAGCCGGCGCGTGGAAGGCGGGTCGATGGACGACATGTCGATCAGCAGCCGCTTCGCATTGGCGGGCGCGGCGGCGATGCCGGCCTCGCCGAAGATTGCGCGCTCCACCACCGCCGCCGAGTTGAGGCTGGTGATGACGAAGTCGCTGGCTGCCGCTGCCGCCTGCGCGGTGCCGGCGGCTTGCGCGCCGTGCACCTGCAGCGCCGCTACCTTCGCCGTATCGAGATCGAACACGCTCACCCGGTGGCCGCATTCGAGCAGCCGGCGCGCGATGGCCGTTCCCATGATGCCCACGCCGATCACGGCGACGCGCTGGCCGGTGGCAGTTGCGGTTGTCATGCGTAGACTTTCAGCATGGAGTGCACGGTGCTACAGGCTCGCGGTGATGCCGCCATCCACATACAGGATGTGGCCGTTGACGAAGCTCGACGCGTCGGAAGCCAGGAAGATGGCCGCACCGCCGAGCTCTTCCACGTCGCCCCATCGGCCGGCGGGCGTGCGGCCCGAGAGCCACGCCGTGAAGGCCTCGTCGGCGACCAGCGCCTGCGTGAGTTCGGTCTTGAAGTAGCCCGGCCCGAGGCCATTGACCTGGATGCCGTGCTTGCCGAGGTCGATTGCCATGCCCTTGGTGAGCATCTTCACCGCGCCCTTGGTGGCGGCGTAGGGCGCAATGCCCGGGCGGCCCAGCTCGCTCTGCACGGAGCACACGTTGATGATCTTGCCGCGCTTGCGCTCGATCATGCGCTGCGCAACGAAGCGGCCGACCAGGAACACGCTGTCGATGTTGGTGGTGACTATCTTGTGCCAGGCGTCGACCGGAAATTCAGCGAACGCGCCGCGGTGCTGCATGCCGGCGTTGTTGACGAGGATGTCGATGGCGCCGATGTCGGCTTCGATGGCGGCCACGCCGGCTTCCACCGCCGCTGCATCGGTCACGTCGAAGGCCACGGCCTCGGCCGCAATGCCTTTGGCGCGCAGGGCATCGCGGGCGGCCGTGAGCGCCGTGGCGTCGCGCGCATTGAGCACCACGCGCGCACCGGCGTTGCCGAGCGCCGCGGCCAGCGCAAAGCCGATGCCCTTGCTGGAACCGGTGATGAGGGCGGTGCGCCCGGAAAGGTCGAAAAGTTTCAAGGGAGGCTCTTGGTTCATGGCAGCCAGATAAGTTACCGGTATCTTTTGAGATCGTCAACCGGTAAAACCTGCGCTGGCATTATTTTCTTCGAGCGATTAAAGTTACCGGTATCTGATTAAATCGAAACAGCCTTCCGCAGGAGAGACCCGCTTGACCGCTACCACCACATCCCCGCACGTGCTGATGCCGGGCACCTACCCGGAATGGGACATGACGCCGATGCAGTCGGCCTACACGCTGCACCGCCTCTGGGAGGCGGCAGACCGGCACGCCTTCATCGCCGAGCACGCGCCGAACATCCGCGCGGTCGCGACGCGCGGCGAGCTGGGCGCGAACGCCGAGCTGATCGCCGCGCTGCCGAAGCTGGAGCTGATCGCCTGCTACGGCGTGGGCACCGACGGCATCGACCTCGCCGCCTGCCGCGCACGCGGCATCCGCGTGACCAACACGCCCGATGTGCTCAACGGCGACGTGGCCGACCTCGCCGTGGGGCTCACGCTGGCGTTGCAGCGCCGCATCCCGGCGGGCGATGCTTTCGTGCGAAGCGGTGCGTGGGCCAACGGCGGCATGCAGCTGACCACGCGCGTCTTCGGCCAGCGCATCGGCATCGCCGGCTTCGGCCGCATCGGCAGCACCATCGCGCGCCGGCTCTCCGGCTTCGACGTGGAGCTGGGCTACTTCAGCCGCACGCCGAAGCAAGACAGCCCGCACCGCCATTTCGCCAGCCTGAGTGCCATGGCCGACTGGTGCGACGTGCTCATCGTCATCCTGCCCGGCGGCGAGGCCACGCGCGGCATCGTCGATGCCGAGGTGCTGCAGGCGCTGGGCCCCAAGGGCTGGCTGGTGAACGTATCGCGCGGCACCACCGTCGACGAAGGTGCGCTGCTGCAGGCGCTGGAGGCGCGCGGCATTGCCGGCGCCGCGCTCGACGTGTTCCTCAACGAACCGCGCATCGACCCGCGCTTTGCCGCGCTCGACAACGTGGTGCTGCACCCGCACCATGGCAGCGGCACCGAACAGACGCGCCGCGCCATGGGTGAGCTGGTGCGCAGCAACCTCGAGGCCCACTTCGCGGGCCAGCCCCTCGTTTCCCCCGTGCCCTGAAGGAAGACTGTCATGCGTTTGCGTTGTATGTGCCTCGTGATTCACGCCCCCGACGACCTGCGCCTGGACGAACAGGATGCCGGCGAAATCGGCCCCGGCCAGGTGCTGGTGAAGGTCGGCATGGGCGGCATCTGCGGCTCCGACCTGCATTACTTTCACAACGGCGGCTTCGGCACCGTGCGCATCAAGGAGCCGATGGTGCTGGGCCATGAAGTGGCCGGCACCGTGGTGGCGGTGGCGCCCGGCGTCGAGAGCGTGCGCATCGGCGACAAGGTGGCCGTCAACCCGAGCCGGCCTTGCGGCGCCTGCAAGTTCTGCCTCGAGGGCCTGCCCAACCAGTGCCTGGACATGCGCTTCTATGGAAGCGCGATGCGCACGCCGCACGTGCAGGGCGCGTTCCGCAACATGCTGCTGTGCGAGGCCACGCAGTGCGTGAAGGTGGCCGAGCACGTGCCGCTGCGCCTGGCCGCGCTGGCCGAGCCGTTCTCGGTGGGGTTGCACGGCGTGTCGCGCGCCGGGCCGCTGCTGGGCAAGCGCGTGCTGGTGTCGGGCTGCGGGCCCATCGGCGTGCTGGCCATCGCGGCGGCGCGGGCGCACGGCGCGGCCGAGATCACCGCCACCGACGTGGTCGACGAGCCGCTCGCCATCGCGCGCGCCATGGGCGCCGACAACACCATCAACGTCGCGCAGGACAAGACCTGGGTGTCGCGCCACTCGGCCGAGAAGGGCACCTTCGACGTGATGCTCGAATGCTCGGGCAACGAGCGCGCGCTGCGCGACGGGCTCGAGGTGATGCGCCCGCGCGGCGTGGTCGTGCAGTTGGGCCTGGGCGGCGACGTGAGCATTCCGCAGAACATGGTGGTGGCCAAGGAGCTCAGCATCTGCGGCTCGTTCCGCTTCCACGCGGAATTCGCGCTCGCGGTGCGGCTCATCAACGAAGGGCGGGTCGACCTGTCGCCGGTGGTGACGCACACCTTCCCGATGCTGCAGGCACGCCAGGCCTTCGAGCTGGCGAGCGATCGCAAGCAGGCGATGAAGGTGCTGATCGATTTTGCGGATGCGGGCGCGGAGACTGCCGCGGCCTGACGGGGTCTTCCGCTGAAATCCTGGAGGAAGTTGTTTCGGGCATCAGCTATTCCTACGTGAACTGGCGCAAGAGGCCGGCGGCGGGGTGCGAACCGCAGGCTCAGGTTGCTGCATATCGACGTTCAACAAGACGGAGGTATCCAGATGTCCAGGCTCAACGACGAATGGAAGGTCGAGAAGCACGGCCCGCTCGAAATGCTCGGCGAAGGCTTGCACACCGTAGCGGGCGAAATCGCCATGCCGCTCGGCCATTTTCCGCGCCGGATGACCGTGCTCACACTGCAAGGCCGGCGGCTCGCCGTGTGGAGCGCCATTCCGCTGAGCGAGCCGCAGATGGCGCAGCTCGAAGCGCTGGGTTCGGTCGATTTTCTGATCGTGCCCGGCGCATCGCACCGCCTCGATCTCAAGGCCTGGAAGCGGCGCTATCCGGCCGCAAAGGTCGTCTGCCCGCCCGGCGCGCGCGAAGCCGTGGCCGAGGCTGCGCCGGTGGATGCGACCACGGACGTGCTCGACGACCCGACCGTGGCGTTCCTGACCGTGCCTGGCGTCGGTGACAAGGAGGCCGCCCTGGTCGTCCGGCGCGCGGACGGCACCTCGCTGGTCGTCAACGACATCATCGCCAACGTGCACCATCCCGACGGCCTGGGCGCCAAGGTGATGGCACGCTTGATGGGCTTTGGCGTCAAGGAACCGCAGATGCCTTGGGTGGGCGAAAAGATGTTCGTCAAGGACCACGCCGCGCTGGCGGCTGCACTGCGTGCCTGGGCGGCCGAACCGGCGCTGGTGCGTATCGTGGTGAGCCATGGCGACGTGATCACCGAACGACCGCGCGAGGTGCTGGAGAAAATCGCGGCCGATATTGCAGAGTGAGGCGTGAAGTGCCGCGGCGCCCCTTCAAGCCCCGGTCGCCCTCTGACGCGGCATCAACGTATTCGACGGCAGCGTCTCGTCGAGCAGCTTGCGCCCCGTTTCGATCCCCGCCACCGGCAGCAGCTTCGCGTCGAGGAGGCCGACCTGCACCAGCACGCTGGCCTGGTCCCAGTAGATGTGCTCGTGATAGAGCTTGTTGCCGCGGAACTTGATGACGGCGAGCAGCGGTATCTCCACGCGCTTGCCGGTCGGTTTGACCCCCGGCAGCATCCACGGGATCTCGGTGGTGTGCGTGAAGCAGAACAGCAGCTCGTCGACCACCTGCGTGGCACCCACGGTGCGCGAGATTGACGTGAGCGCGGTATCGGGCGGATTGCTGTTGACGAAGTGGTTCGAATAGAACGCGTGCAGCGCCTTGTACCCAACGCCGCCGGTCATCGTGGGGATGTGGTTGACGTACGGCTCGGCCACCATGGTGCTCATGGTGTCGTCGACGTTGCGCGTGGCGAACTCGTATTCGCAGTGCTTGTCCCATAGCGCCGAGAGGTCGTAATGCGGGCCGATGGCGTCCTTCAGCGTGGCGATGCTGCGCTCGTGCGCCATCAGCGCCGAGGGCTTGTGGAAGTGCTCGCCGCCCGCACGCGCGAAGGCGTGGTCCATGCCCGGATACACGTACAGGGAAACGCCGGGGCGGCCCTGGAGCGTGGCGACGATGCGGTCGCGTGCCTCGGGCGGGCAGAACTTGTCGAGCTCGGCGATGTGCAGCGTGAGCGGCCGCTTGATCCGGTCGGCCTCGCCGAGCGCGGCGTCGATGCCCACGCCGTAGTAGCCGACCGCCACGTCCGCATCGGTGCGGCATGCGGCCAGGTACGCCAGCTTGCCGCCGAGGCAGAAGCCGAGCACGCCCACTTTCTTGCCGGGCACCTCGGCGCGCGCACGCAGCGCATCGATGGCGATCTGCATGTCTTCCATGCCTTTGGCCTCGTCGAAGCCGCTGTAGAGTGCGAAGGCGCGCTGCCAGTCGGCTTCGCTGTAGCCGAGCTCCACGTTCGGCTCCTGCCGCCAGAACAGGTCGGGCACCAGCGCCACGTAGCCTTCCTCGGCGTAGTAGTCGGCCACCTCGCGCATGGTGTGGTTGATGCCGAAGATTTCCTGGGCGATCACCAGGCCCGGGCCGGTGCCCGCCGCGGGCAGCGCGAGGTAGCCGCGGAAGCTGCCACTGCCGTCGGCGGCTTTCATCTCGATGTATTGGCCTGAAGCCTGGGCTTTCTCTTGCATGTGGGTTCTCCGTTGTGCGTTCTATTGCAAACATTCCGGGTGCCGCGTCGTCACCTGGTAGTAGCCCGAGTGAAAGACCAGCGGCTCGCCATCGAAGCGGTCGTACCGCTCGACTTCACCGATGAAGATGAGGTGATCGCCCCCATCGTACTGCCGCACGTTGCGGCAGACGAATCGGGCAATGACGTCGTTGAGCAGCGGTACGCCCGCCGTGCCCTCGCAGCAATCCACACCGCCGAACTTGTCGGCCTGCGGCGTCGAGAACTGGCGCGACAGGTGATGCTGGTGCGCCGCAAGCACGTTGATCGCGAAATGGCTGGCGCCGGTGAAATCCGCCACGCTCGGTGCGTTGCGGGCCAGGCTCCACAGCACGAGCGGCGGCTCGAGCGAGACCGACGAGAACGAGTTGGCCGTCATGCCCACGCGGCGCCCGTCGATGGCGCGCGTGGTGATGACGGTCACGCCGGTCGAGAACTGGCCCAGTGCCTTGCGGAAGTCGCGGCGGTCGAACCGGTCGACCGCCGCCTCGCGGGCCCTGGTTTCCAGGAAGCGGTCGGCCTCCGCGGCGTCGAACCACCAGGGCGCGAAGGCGCGCGGATCGTCGAAGCCGTTGACCAGCGTGCTCGCCACCGAGGGCATGTGCGTGGCGCTCTGCAGCAGCTTGTGCATATGGGGCGCGGGCGGCGCGAGCAGGCTGTGGGTCCATGCGGTGGCCCAGCGTGCGTAGCCTTCCCAGTAGCGGTCGAAGGTCTGCTGCATCCACGCCGCATCGAAGGGGGCATCGCCATGTTCGAGGATGCGCTTGAGACAGATGTCGGCGCTCTTGGCCGCGTTGTTCGAGCCCTGGCCGGTGATCGGATCGTTGAGCACCACCACGTCGGCCAGGCCCAGCACCTTGCGCCCCGAGGGCAGTGTGGCCACCGGCTTGCGCACCGTCGGTGCAAAGCTGCCGACGAGCACGCCGTTGCCGTCGGCCAGTTCGATGTTCTTGCAGCGCTCGGCCTCCCATGGCAGGAAGGTGTCGAGGATCCACTTGCTGCGTGCGAGGTGCTCTCGCGGCGTCTTCACGTCCGACCAGCAATCCATGGGACCACCGGGCACGCCTTCGAACACCATGATCTCGCAAGGCCCCGTGGTCGTCAGCGCGGGGAACACCGGGAATCAGGTTGAAGCACACGGCAGAGAACGGCTCGCGCGGTGCCATGCCCTTCACGTAGGTCAGGGCCAGAACGCGCTGGGGTGCGTCGAACGGGGAGCGCCCGGCATCGCGCTCGAACAGCTTCGATATCTCGCCCTTGCCGCTGGCCACGACCGCGAGATCGTGCGTGCGCGCGCATGCTTCCAACTCGTCGAGCCCCACGTCCTGCAGCACGAGGCGGCCGCCCCGCTTCTCGAACTCATTCATCCACGCGGGGATTTTGATGCGCTGGTCGACCGACTGCGCGGGGCCATCCAGCCTCGCGCTCCATTCGATGGCTTTGCCGCCTTGCGGGTTGCGCACCGTCATGCCTATGCCTTCCACGGGCGGGCATTCGCCGGCCCAGAAGTCCAGCCCGAGTTCGCGCTCGGCCTGCAGCGCGGTTTCGAACATGCATTGGCTCGACATGACCGGCCCTTCGAAGATCTCCCGCGCCGTGCGGTTCGAGAAAACCGTTACCTCGTGCCCGGCCTGTTGCAGGCCCAGCGCGAGTTGCATGCCGGACTGCCCGGCGCCGACGATGGCCACGCGTCTGTTCATACGCTTTACCCGTCGCGTCAGGCGGCGGCCGCCCAGGTCTCGATGTAGCGGTCGGCCTCCACCGGGTCCGCGAACCACGGGAAGAAGGTGCGCGGATCGTCGAAGCCGTTGGCGATCGCGCTGGCCAGCGGGGGCATCGCGCCGGCGCTGCCGAGCAGCTTGAGCACATGGGGCGGCGGCGGTGCGAGCAGCATGTTGGTCCACTGCGTGACCCATTGCGCATAGCCAAACCAGTAGCGGTCGAAGGTCTGCTGCATCCACGCCGCATCGCCGGGACCGTCGCCGCGCGCGAGGATGCTCTTCAGGTACACGTCGGCGCACTTGGCCGCGTTGTTCGAGCCCTGGCCGGTGATCGGGTCGTTGAGCACCACCACGTCGGCCAGGCCCAGCACCTTGCGCCCCGAAGGCAGCGTCGCAACCGGCTTGCGCACGGTCGGTGCGAAGCGGCCCGCGAGGATGCCGTTGTCGTCGGTCAGCTCGATGTTGCTGCAGCGCTCGGCCTCCCAGGGCGTGAAGGTGTCGAGGATCCACTTGCTGCGCGCGAGGTGCTCCTGCGGCGTCTTCACGTCCGACCAGCAATCCATGGGACCACCGGGCACGCCTTCGAACACCATGATCTCGCAAGGCCCCGTGGTCGTCAGCGCGGGGAACAGACGGCCGAGTGCGGCTCGCGCGGCGCCATGCCCTTCACGTAGGTCAGCGCCAGCGCGCGCTGCGGCTTGTCGTAGGGCGACTTGTGGGCGTCGCGCTCGAACAGCTTCGAGATGTCGCCCTTCCCGCTCGCCACCAGCGTGAGGTCGTGGCTTTGCGCGCAGGTCTCGAGCTCGTCGATGCCCGCGTCCTTGAAGACCAGTTCGCCGCCCTTGCGCTGGAACTCCGCCATCCACGCCGGGATCTTCACGCGCTGGTCGACCGACTGCGCGCTCGAATTCAGCCGGGCCGCCCAGTCGATGGCCTTGGCTTCCTTCTGCTCGGGATGCGGCACGGCCAGGCCGATGCCGTCCACCGTGGGGCATTCCTTCGCCCAATGGTCCAGACCGAGGTCGCGCTCGATCTGCAGCGAGGTGTGGAACATGCACTGGCTCGACATCACCTTGCCGTTGCGTATGTCGTCGCCCGTGCGGTTGCTGAACATCGTGACCTCATAGCCCGCGCCCAGCAGGCCGAGCCCCAGTTGCAGGCCTGACTGGCCCGCACCGACGATTGCGATTCGCTTCATGGTGTTGCTCCTTATTTGCTTGCTAGTCCATCAACCTGGGAATGGCGGGCACGGCCTGCTCCGGGCCCATGGCGGCATAACCACCGTCCACCGCGTAGTCGGCGCCCGTCACGAAGCTCGCGTGGTCCGAGCACAGGAACAGCACCACCTGCGCCACCTCGTCCGGGTCGCCGACGCGCCCGAGCAGATGAAAGGGCGCGGCCACGCGATCGGTCTTGGCCCGGTCGCCGCCGCTGAGCCGGTCCATCACGGCCGACCACGTCCAGCCCGGCGACACGCTGTTCACGCGGATGCGGTCGGGCGCGAGGTCCATCGCCATGTTGCGGGTGAGCTGCGCCATCGCGGCCTTGCTCACCGGATAGAGCCAGCGCCCCGTCTGCGCCACGCGCGAGGAGATGCTCGTGAAATTGACCACCGCGCCGCCGCCTGCCGCCACCATGTGCGGATGCACGGCCTGCAGCATCGCCACCGCGCTCGCGACGTTCACGTTGAACGATGTGAGCCAGTCGGCACGCGGCGACTTGAAACCGTCGTCCACGTACGAGCACGCGAGGTTCACGAGGAAGTGCACGCCGCCATGCCGCAGCACCGCCTGCGCCACGCACGCCGCCACCTGCGCGTCGTCGGTGATGTCGGTGCGCACGAAGCGCGCGCCGGTGCCCAGCGAATCCGCCAGCGCCTGTCCGTTGGCGGCGTCGATGTCGGCGATGACGACCTTCACGCCGGCCGCGTGCAGCGCACGCACCACGCCGGCCCCTATCAATGTGGAGCCACCGGTGACGATGGCGCTCCTGCCTTCGAGTCCCTTGAACATGACGCTTGCTCTCCTTGGTGGATCGACCGGGCCGGGCTGGCCCGTGGGGTCGTACCTTAGGAGGCGAGGGCGCGCTGGCGAATCCCGCAAGCGCAGGCGCCGTCCCTGGCGCGCATGTTTTTGCCAAGGGGCGATCCGAATTGTGGGCTGGGATGCTTTTTGCTAGGGTGACCTGGCCCCATGGAAACCGCCGCCACCTCCCCACGGCTGCCGCTGCAGCGCTATCGATTGTTCGAAAGCCACGACATGGACGAGGCGCGCGAAAGCGTGGCCCGCGTGTTCTGCCCGCACGGCCTCACCATGCTGCGGCCCCGCGCCGAGCTCGATGCCTGCCACCACAGCGCACGCCTGCACCGCGACGTGAGCCTGAACTACGTGCAGTACGGACCGGGCGTGCAGATCGACCCGGGCTACCTGCAGGATTTTTTCCTGTTGCAGATTCCGTTGCGCGGCGGCGCCGAAATCCGCTGCGGCGCGCAGCAGGTCGACGCAACGCCCAGCCTCGCCTCATTGCCTTCGCCCACCGAACCGCTCTCGATGCGCTGGGCCGACGACAGCCCGCACCTGATCGTGCGGCTGGCCCGGCCGGCGCTGCTGTCGCGGCTCGAGTCGCTGCTACAGGCGCCCATGCATCAGGCACTGGTGTTCGACCTCGGCGTGCCGCTCGACAACCCCGCGCTCGCGCCGCTGGTGCACTTCATCGACTATCTGCGGCTCACGCTCGATGCCGGCGGCAATGTGCTGCAGGCCGGCAACCGCCTTGCGGAGCACGCCGAGGAATACCTGATGTCCAGCCTGCTGATGTCGGCGGGCCACAACCACTCGCGCGCCCTGGCCAGCGATGCGCAACGCAGCCTGCTGCCGCGCGTCGTGCGAAGGGCGCAGGAATTCATGGCGGCGCATGCCGAGCAGCCCGTGTCGCTGGCCGACATATGCAGTGAAGTCGGCTGCAGCGCGCGTGCACTGCAGCTGGCATTTCGCCAGCACGCGGACCAGGGGCCGATGGAGTTCCTGCGGGAGCTCAGGCTCGACAGGGTGCGGGGCGAGCTGCTGGCGTCGGCGGCAAGCGGTGGCAATGGCAGCGTGCGTGAAGCGGCGGAGAAATACGGCTTCCTGCACCTGGGCCATTTCGCTGCGCAGTACCGTGCGCGCTTTGGGGAGCGGCCTTCGGAGACTTTGGCGCGCGGTGCGTTGCGGCGCTGAGTGGGGGGCGTTCTAGGGGGCACTCAAGGGCGGCTATGCGCCCGCTGCAGAATCATCGTTCGCGCCTCCGTGGGCATTGCCCGCGCTAAACTGCGGCTCCCCTTTGCAGGAGACGACTCCATGACCCGATTGCTTGTGCGCAGCTTCGGCGTTTCGCTCGATGGCTTCGCCGCCGGCCCGGACCAGAGCCTGGAGAACCCGCTGGGCGTTCGCGGTCCCGAACTCATGGACTGGTTCTTTCCCACGCGCGTCTGGCAGCAGATGCAAAAGACGGGCGAGGCCAACGGCGAGACCGGCATCGACAACGAGATCGCCGAACAAGGTTTTTCCGAGATGGGTGCCTGGATCCTTGGGCGCAACATGTTCGGGCCGGTGCGCGGTCCCTGGCCCGACGAGAGCTGGAAAGGCTGGTGGGGCGACGAGCCTCCGTACCATGTGCCGGTCTTCGTGCTGACCCACCATGCCCGCGCGCCACTGACAATGAAGGGCGGCACGACATTTCACTTCGTCACCGGCGGCATCCACGATGCACTGGCGCAGGCGCGGGCAGCCGCGGGCACGCGCGACGTGCGCGTGGGCGGCGGCGTGGCTACCGTTCGCGAATATTTGAAGGCCGGTCTGATCGATGAACTTCACCTGGCCGTGCGGCCGGTGCTTTTGGGCAAGGGCGAGGCGCTGTTTGCGGGCCTCGACCTGCCGGCGCTGGGCTACCGCTGCGAACGGCAGGTGGCAGGCGAGCGCGCCACGCATATGTTCCTGCGCCGCAGCGCGCGTTGATGCGGGAAGAGTGGAACAAGCGACAGCAAGGTCCTGTCACTTCATCCTCGATCACCCTACCGACAATCGTTCCAGTACCAATCAGGATTCGCCTCCAGCGGCGTGGCGATCCGCTTGAGCGACGCGCGGCCCTGCGTGTCCTTCGCAACAATGAAGACGTGCCCGTCCTGAACCGGGAAACCGTTGCGTAGAAACTTGAAACCACTGCGTACCGACGAAAAGTTGGCGTCGTTGAGTGCGTTGCGCAAGGCATCGCGATCGGCGACGGAGCCCTTGGCCGCCTTCAGCGCGCTGTCGATCAAGAGCGCCGCATCGAAACCTTGCGCGGCGTATTGCGATGGGATGCGCCCGTGCTTCTTTTCGAAGGCCGCAACGAAAGCCTTGCTCGCAGGGCTCGGCAGGTCGGGGCCCCAGACCGCGCCTGCCAGCACATTGAGCGCGGCATCCTTGAGCAGTGGCAGTGTCGTGCCATCGACCGTGCCGACCGTCAGCAAAGGCACCTTGTTCAAGAGCCCCGAGCGATTCATCTGCTGGATGAAGTTGACGCCCATGTCGCCCGGCAGGAAAGCAACCACCGCATCGGGCGCGACGCGCTCGATTTGCGCCAGCGCTGCCGCGTAGTCGGCCTGGTGGGGCTGGACGTAGATTTCGCTGACCACCTCGCCCGAGTAGTAGCGCTTGAAGCCCCGCAGCTGGTCCTTGCCCGATGGGCTGTCGGGCGCCAGGAACAGCGTCTTCCAGTAGTGCTTGTCGACTGCGTATCGTCCCACGATCCCGGCCTGGAACTCGTCCTGATACGAGGCGAAGACGAATTTGCTGTTGCACTGCTTGCCGGCAATCGGCGCGGGGCCGGCATTCGAGCCGACGAACAGCACGCCCGCTCTGGCCATCGGCTTGGCCATGGCCATCATCACGTCGGAGAAGGTCACGCCGGTGATGAAGCTGACCTTGTCTTTTTCGATCAGGCTCTGCGCCAGCTGCGCCCCGAGCTCAGGGTTGTGCTGGTCATCTTCCTTGATGACCGTCACGGGAACGCCGCCGAGCATTCCCTGCCGCTGCTCGACCGCCAGCATGAAGCCGTCGTACTGCTCCTGCCCGAGCGCTGCCGACGGTCCGGACAGCGTGCCGATGAAGCCAATTTTTACTTGGGCTGAAGCGGCCAGCGCCGTGGCTCCCAGGGCGCAGGCCAAGAGGACCGTACGAATGCGGTGGATCAAGGTGTTCCTTGTGGATGAGTGAATGGGGCCAGTGGTCAGAAGGAGACCGGGTGCGGCCCCGGCCGGTTTTGTGGTCGCGGTCTTCGACGGCGCTTCGGAAATGGGACTCTGAATGACCGCGCCGGGCCGGAAGTTGTCGTGGCCAGCGGACCGCTCTACACAGTCAAGAGTCCCACGTCATACCAGACTTCAGTCTGTCCAGGGGCAAGTAGCACGCGCCAACCGGGCGCAAGCGCGAGGTACGGCAAGAGGGCTGGGGCATGTGAACCGATATGGCTCACGTGAAGCGGCTGAAAGAACTGTGGATCGTCGGATAGTTCGCCACCCCAGATGTACCAACCGCATGTGTCGCCTTCTCGTGGATGACGAAGCGCGTTGAGCGGTAGTTGAGAGATCGTAGCGAGCGCGATACCCAACTTCTCGTTCTGGCCAGGAGGGTCATAGAGCGCACCCCATTTCTGACAAGTATCCGCTTGGGATATAGATGAAATCATGAAATCAAGATTTTTAAGCTCAACGGCACGGTAAGCGCGCAATGTTCGTACTGGGACGACGCTAACGAAAGGCCCGGTTGGTCGAAGTCGGCCGGCGAGAAGCGGACTACTCTACCCGTGCTCGCCTTCGACATCGGGGCTGTAGATGTCGACGGACAGAACGATCCCTCGCGCGCCAAGGGCGATCATCGTTACAGGGGAAATCTCGACGCCCTCATTGCTGCCGCTCATGAACCACCCGCAAAACAGATCCACTCGGAAGCGGCCCGATAGGGCCTGCCAGACGTCAAGATCCGTGGTTGTGCGACGAAGTAGTTCGAAAATCTGCTCGCCCAAGTTCTCAGGCTCGGTGACCTCAGCGTCCAGTCGCCACATCCCAGACGTGCGCACGCCACCGCGACTTGGCAAATCCCACTTGTCCCCCTTTGCGTATGCCGCGGTCGGAGATGTTCCGAGGAGTCTGGTGATTTCGGCCGGTACGACGTCGTCTCCAATGACTCGAAGCGAGGCCACGGCACGTTGAAGATGAGTCATTTGTGGAAAGTTTTCCGAACGGTCATTGAAAAGCTCGGCTTGGGGAGGGTAATTCGCTGGTGCTGGTCGATGGCTGTTATTGCCGTTCAAGCCTCGTGGCAAGCTGGCTGATTCCAGTGGCCCATCGGTTTGACTTGCCTGCAGCCCACTGTTGAGCGAGCTCAGAATGACTGAGGTCCGAAACCCGGGCGAGAGCCTTGCGCGCACGGGGCGCCAGGGCGCGCACCTGAGGCATGTGAGTCTTTTCGAGGCATGGCGCGGATTCTGCGCTCGTCGCAGCGGACCGATTGCCGTCCACGCTTGCTATTACTTCGGCGGCGGCGACGGCGACAGAGCCCGCATCGGCCTCAAGATAGCCAGGCCGCAATGCCGCATCGATGGCTGCAGCTATTGCGGGTGCTCCCGCGGACCTCGCGCACTCAGTCAGCCAGTCCTGTGCATCGTCGTTGTCGAAAGGACCCTCACCCCATGCCCCAGCTCCGGCTGAGAAACTGATGGTCAATGCGAACGCTGCCACGCACGCATACTTTTGAATTCTCATCAATCCCCCGTGTGTTTAAGTCCGGATTCTGACTCAAGCACGAATGGCCGGTGGCCGGCTCCTGCCGAAACCACACCCTACCGACACTCGTTCCAGTACCCATCAGGATCGCCTTCTGCTGGCCCCTTACCGTTCCGATATGCGTTGCGAGCCGACATCCTGGCGATCACCGAGGGGTATCAGC
This sequence comes from Variovorax sp. Root411, assembly GCF_001425205.1. Classification (GTDB taxonomy): domain Bacteria; phylum Pseudomonadota; class Gammaproteobacteria; order Burkholderiales; family Burkholderiaceae_C; genus Variovorax. The sequence goes on along the minus strand of NZ_LMDW01000002.1, from coordinate 150,572 downwards.
GCCGACAAGAACGGAAATTCTTTGTCATAGCAAACCTCGACACGATCCCCGGCCTTAAGCCTGCGAAACCCATAGATGAGCTTTGCATACTTCGAGCTCTCGGCAGCGCCGAGCGGGGTAAAGCTGAACACAATGCATTGGCCTTTGCCACCGCCGCCGCTTATATATCCAACGATCTCAGCGGATGTGCGCTGTCCGGTCTCCACCAGTTTGGCAATCTCCTTTCGCCTCGTTGCACCCGAGGCGACGAGCGGGATACCAATCAGAGCGAATAGAGTTGCGCCCATGAGGACCAAACCGACAAATCCACTACTCAGATGCATAGGCTCCAATCTCGTTCTGGCCGGCAAGCGTAAATTGGATGCTCATTCCGGATGCTGTTCGAATAGTGGTCAGGATGCGTCCGCGTCGGATCGCTTGCAGCGTGCCACTTCTTGGGTATAGGCAGTAGAACACCGCTGAAGTAGAGGACAGCAACAAGCATCGGCTCCTGGCCGAATTCTGTCCTCGGACTGGGCCGCGCCTTGCGCGCTCATGACGAGGATCGGCGAACGAGACGTACGCATGACGAAGCACGTAGTAGGCATCGCTTGACGATCTCCGTTTGAAACGTTTGCTAGTACGGCAGCAACGGCAACTCTGGCCCGTCCACGCATCTGTCTCGAGCATTGGTGGCGACTGCACGCAGCGCTACCGCTCCGATCCATACGCTGCCAGCCGGGCTTTCGGCCTGTGCGTTCTGCGTGTGAATGTTGTCGCGCAATACACCCAGATCCTGGACAAGATCCGCGACATATCCGGCGCGTCGCTCCGCAAGTTTCCGCGCTCCTTCTTTTGTCCTCCCCTCATTCGATTGAGTGCTGCCGACCACTGTCACACCCTGCACTTCGCAATGTTGAGGGCCTTGTACTCGCCCCAACAAGGACATGATCATTTCGCGGCCCTGAGGGCTCAGTGCCACCGCATCACGTTCGAACATCACTTCCGCACTCTCGAACCATTTCACGGGAACTGGCAAATGCCTTGCAGTAGTAGAGGCAACGGCGGGTATACGCTTAGCGGAAGGTGCCGAAGTATCAGCGCCGTCGACGGAAATTACAGGGGCAGGAGCTTTTTTGGCCGACCCGCTGTCTGTTGTCTTTTCTCTCTCTGGTGCTGGTTTTCGCGCTTCTTCACACTCTTTTAATCTACGCTGCTCCTCTGGGGACCATACACAACCCAAGCAGATGCATGACTGAGCCCACGCCGAAGTAGCGACGAAGAAAACTCCCCAAATGAGAGTTGCCCCAAGGAACAAGGTTTTCTTGAGCATTTAGCTTTCTTCCCCAAAAGATGCCGATCAAGAGTGCGAATTGAACTGGACGATGAACGTCTGTGATTCGCCGACAGTCGAAGTCCGGCCCACGGGCCAAAGAGCCATCAATGGGCCAAGGTGGGATGGCTGCTCGCCTACCAACAAGCCGCTGCGTGCTCGCAGACTCATCATTGCGCGTCTCCAGAAGCGGTTTCTATCGTACCTCGCTGGAGGCCTGCACTAGAGAGGAGATCGATGCAAGCCCGCGAGCGTCCAAGTCTGCGCATTCGACCCACCGATGAGTTCCATAACCGGCAGGCTGCTCGATCATCGAAGCGGCGATCGCAGTAGCCGCGACTGCGCCAATCAGACCGAAGCTTGCTCCTACGGCCGTCCCGACAGGATCACTCAGGTGGTCGGGATTGGCCAGCACAGCGGAGGCGTAGAAGAACCGACGATCGCCAGCCTTGAGTTCAATGGGCAGGGTCACGACCTTTGACTCCGGCGCACCGGCTTTCGCGCCTGCCAGGCGGTAAGTGCCTGGCGGAAAACGCAGCGCGATGTAGGTTTCGGGCGGAAGAGCGGACGTCGGAGCGTCGTCGACGGAGGGGACGAGCACGGACTTGTCGTGCGGCGCTCGCAGAAGGTAAACGATGGCCTCTCGGTCCTTGGGTTCGAGCCAGGCAATGTCTTTGGGTGCTACCGGTTGCTTCGCGAAGTCCCTTGGCCCAGCGCAGCCAGCGATAGAGCCGGCCAATATCAGCCAAACGATGACACGTTTCATGTAGTTGCCTCCCGCGGATGCCAGCACGCCATACGGCCGACGTTTGCCGAATGTATACGCTCGACAGAAGCTTGGTCTCGACAGCGAATGCCCGCTCCTGGCCGCGTTCTATCTCTACCGAGCATGCCCGGCTCGGGCTGCATGGGTGTTTATGGCTCACCGGGCGTCGGAGGCGGGAGGCGGCTTCTGGCCGTCAGGCACCGCCTGAGCGAGCGCTGGTGCTTGCTCCGTCAGCTGTCTTGGCGTCGGCTGCCGGCGCACCTTGCTCCCGTTCCTTCCGCAACCCTGGCGGCTCCCCGCCGAACCACATCCACTGCGGGTCCGTAGCCCCGTGATTCAGGCCGAACAGATTCCACTGCTGTCCTGCGATGATGGCCACCGCCGCCAGGACCAGAACGATCAGCATGGCGCAACCGGTGTAGACAAGCATCGCCAGGGGGGACACTGCGGTAAGCAGGTCAAGCCCTGCTATCGCAACGATTGCGCCGATACAGACGCATGCCAGGACGGCCTTGAACAGTGCCTTCGCAGTCATGTGGCGTTCCTCACGTCGTTTCTAGCTTCAATCATGAACGATTGGACGCTTTTGGGGAATGGCCGGATCATGATGCAAGCTTTGATCGTTTTTCGAGAGTCGCTCGCGGAGCCTCATCCACCATGAAATATATTCGCCACCTTCTTGTTCTTTTCGCCGCGGTGGCGTGCACCCACATTGACGCCCAAACGACGGGCGCCGCGCCGCGCAGTTCCAACGACTCCCCGATTCCCGCCGCGTCGCATGGATCCATTTCTGAATCCAATGCCGCCGTGTTCAAAGCTTGCGCTGTTGCTCCGACAGCGAATGGAGCGTGTCCGCTCGATGCGGTCTTCGGCCTCTTCAAGCTCGCGCCGAACAACGACGTGCTGGACTTCAAGGTTTCGAACACCGTCCCTCGGGCGATCAACCAAAACTACGGTTGGATCCTGAAACTCAACCAGAAGACTGGCAAGGTCCGCGTTCTCGAACGCATGACATTGCCGGAAACCCCGAAGACGTGGGGCGCCGGTGGCCAGCCTTACGGTACGTCCGCGGATCGCAAGACTCTTTCGCTGGACGTGACCTTGACCATCTACGACGGCACCATTTCGAAGTCTTGGGACGTGGCCAATGGCGACCCTCCCGGCCACTACCTGATCAGCGCCTATGTCGAAGACTCCGCCCCGGTGCAGTTCGAGTTCGACGTCATCGATCCAAGATGACCAACTGTTTTCCGATTGGGTCGGGGCCGGGCTACGACGCGGCAATGGCCTCCTTGACGAAGTCGGCGTATTTGCGCAGAGGACGGCCGAGCATGGCCTGCAGGCGATCTGCTGTGCCGTCCGCGCCGTGCATGCCGAACTTCTGAATCCCCGCCATCATCAAGCGCATGTCGTAGGCAAGCCAGGACGGCGCCATCGAGGCCATCTGACCTTCGAAGGCCGCCACGTCGTCTCCACCGTAAGTCACTTCGCGACCGAGCGCGGCACTCCAGATCCTGGCCACCGACGCTCCGGTCAGCCGCTCGGGCCCGACCAGCTCCAGCGTCGCACGTGGTAGCGGCGCGGGTGCGCGGTCGCGGCGCAGCAGTTCGGCGACAGCGACGTCCGCGATGTCTCGCGCATCGATCATCGCGACGCCTGCCGAGCCGATCGGCATCGGGTAGACGCCATAACCCTGGATCACCTGCTGGACCATGCGCTCGTTCTGCATGAAGTAGGCAGGCCGAAGGATGGTCGCCGGAATGTCGAGGCTCTCGATCATTCGTTCGACCGTGTGCTTGCCGGTGAAGTGCGGTACGTTGGTGAACTTGTCCGCGTGGATGACCGACAGGTAGACGACGCGCTCAATGCCAGCCTCGCGAGCCAGGTTCAGCGCGACGAGGGCTTGCGTCACTTCATCGGGCGTGACGGCGTTCAGCAGAAACAGCGTGCGCACCGACGAGAGCGCCGCGCGCACCGAGGACACGTCTGTCAGGTCGCCGACGGCCTCCTTGACGCCCGCCGGAAAGCTTTGCTTTCCGGAAGTGCGAACGAACGCACTGACTTCGGCGCCGGCGGCGGCCAGGCCTTGGACAACGAGGGAACCGATGGTGCCGGTGGCACCGGTGACGAGAATGCTCATGGAAGTCTCCAGGGGTGGTTGGGGGTAAATCAAAGTGAAAAGTCCGCGACGACCTTGCCGATGCGAGGGTCTGTGCGATTGCGTTCGATGGCCGCGGGGATGTCGTCGAAGCCCACGACTTCGCCGAGCTTCGAGATCAACGTGCCTTGGGCGATTTCTGCCGCCAGCCGCTCCAGGAGGGCGGCGTCCGACTTGTTCACGAACCACAGTCCGCGGCGGCCGGGAGGCGTGCGTGCAAGGATGTCAGGCGAGGTCGTGCCGACGATCGCGCCGTCCTTCGTCAGCACCTGCCACGAGCGGTCGAGCACGTCGCCGCCGACATAGTCGAGCACCAGATCGATGTCTCGTGCGACCGACTCGAAGCGTTGGGTCCGGTAGTCGATGACGTGGTCCGCGCCGAGGCTGCGCACATATTCGACGTGTGCGGTCGACGCCGTTGCGAAGACTTCGGCGCCTGCCTGCTTGGCGTACTGCACGGCATAGCCGCCCAGCCCGCCCGCTGCACCGTGAATCAGGATTCGCTGGCCTGCGGCGATCGGACCCGCGTGGTGCAGGCTTTGCCAGGCGGCCACGGCCGCCACCGGGACGGCGGCCGCGTGGACGTCATCCATGCCCTGCGGCGTGCGCACCAGGTTCGCCTCGTCGACGGCCACGACATCGGCATAGGCACCGAGGCCGCCCAATGGCCCCATGACGCGATCGCCCACGCGAAAGCGCGAGGTGCCCGGGCCGAGCGCCTCGACGGTGCCCGCGAGTTCGATACCCAGCACGGCGGGCAACTGAAGCGGGAAAGCCTCCCGGACGAAGCCTTCACGAACTTTCCAGTCGATGCCGTTCACGCCGGCGGCCCGAACGCGGACCAGGACCTGGCCCGGTCCGGCTGCGGGCCGCGCGATCTCGGCGATCTCGGCAGCGGCAGCACCGCCATAGGACCGGATCAGCACAGCGCGTTGTGTGGTGGTGGTGGTCATTTCAATTTCCTCATCTCGAAGTTGCGATGAGGAGAAGATAGGCTGTTGCATCAGTAAAACGAAGACGCGAAAATGAAGACACCTCGTCTCAAATTCGGAACACATGGACCTGAACGCCTTGACCGACTTCGCACTCGTCGCAGCGAATGGAGGCCTCGGAAAGGCAAGCCGTGCGAGCGGGAGATCGAAGGCCACCCTGTCCCGTCGCATCGCGGACCTGGAAGAGCAACTCGGCGTGCGGCTCATCGAGCGCAGCGCGCGCGGGCTCAAGCTCACGGAAGCCGGCCAGATGCTGATGGATCGCACCGAAGGGCCGATGCACGAGGTGGCTGACGCCATGACGTCAGCTCGCGAGGGCTTGTCGGTACCGCGCGGGCGCCTGCGTGTCGCTTCGCCGGTGCTGTTCTCCCAGCTTGCGATGGGGCGCATCTGCGCCGAGTTCTGCGCGGCTTACCCCGACGTCACGTGCGAGGTAGTGGCGGACGATCGCCTGGTCGACCTCGTCGAGGAGCAGTTCGACGCCGCGATCCGGATCAATCCAAGCCCCGACAGCAGCCTCGTAGGTCGGTGCTTCGCCAAGGACCGGCTGGTGGTCGTGGCCGCGCCATCCGTGCCCATGCCCAAGCCAGGCAAGGGCAAGGTCAGCCCTGTTCCCGGCGTCGTTTCAACAAGCTTTCAACCCACGAATTGGACACTCGACGACGGACGCCTTGTCCTGGAGCCGATCCCGAGGCTGAGACTTTCCTCGTTCCTGATGATTCGCGACGCTGCGATTGCGGGGGCCGGCGCCGCCCTGATACCGCAGTCCATCGCGTGGAACCAACTGACTCGCGGAGATCTGGTTCAGTGGGGCACGGTTTCGGGCGTGGAGGTCGCGCTCTGGGTCCTGCATACATCGCGACGACTTCCTGCGCCGAAGGTTCGCGCGTTTGTCGAATTCATGTGCGGGCAATATCCGCAGGGGTCACTCGTACTGAACGGCTAGAAGACCGGTCGATCGAATTCGCGAATCTTCCGAACTCGCGAGGGAAGTGATGGACCTGGTACAGGTCTGCGTGCCGCGAGTGCGCTGAGCCTACGAACTCTCCCGCTGCTCGATGCGGAACGGAATCAGCACCGTCTCCGCAGGTGGCCGATGCCCTTCGCGCGCACCGTCGATCACGCGCAGCAGCAGCTCACCCGCCGCCCTGCCGATGCCCACGCAATCCACCGCCACGGTGGTGATGCGCGGGTGGCAGGCGCGCGCCACCTCGAAGTCGCCGAAGCCCGCGATCGCGATGCGGCCGGGCACGTCCCAGCCGCGGCGCTGGCATTCCATGAGTGCGCCGAAGGCCGACAGGTCGGACACGCAGATCACGGCATCCACGTCGGGCCACTGCCGGATCAGCTGCGCCACTGCCTCGCCGCCTTGCGCCATCGAGATCGGCGGCTGGCCGAAGCTGATGACGTGGCCATCGGGCAGGCCCAGTTCGCGGATCGCCTGCGCGTAGCCGCGCTGCCGGTCGGCGCCGCGCGTGTCGCGGTTCGAGGTGCCGCCGATGAAGGCGATGCGGCGGTAGCCCTTGCCATGAAGATGCCGCACCATCGCCGCGGCGGCCTCCGCGTTCGAGAAGCCCACCGTGTGCTCGATGGGCGTGGAAGGTAGGTCCCATGTCTCGACCACCGGCACGCCGGCGGCCTGCAGCATGGCGCGTGCGGCGGGCGTGTGCGAGCCGCCCGTGAGGATCACGCCCTCGGGCCGGCGCGCGAGCATGGCGCGCAGCAGGCGCTCTTCGGTCTCCACGCGGTAGTCGGTGTAGCCCAGCAGCAGCTGGAGGCCGCGCGCTTCTATCGCCGCGGTGATGCCCTGCGCGGTTTCCGAAAAGTTGGAGTTGTTGAGCGAGGGGACCAGCACCGCGATGAAGCCCGAGCGCTTGCTGGAGAAGGTGCGCGCGGTCTGGTCGATGACGTAGCCCATTTCCTCGCAGGCCTGCAGGATGCGCTGGCGCAGCGCCTCGGAGGTCACGCGGTCGCTGCTCGCGCCGCGGTTGAGCGCGCGCGATACCGTCATCTTCGACACGCCGACGCGCGCGGCCACGTCGGCCATCGTCGCAGGACGGGCGAGGGGGGCAGTGGTGGCTTTGTTTGGAGGCAAGGGCTTCTTCTTTCTCTCTCTCGGAAATGCGGGTTCGAGGATATGCGACACGATATCTGATACCGATAACCTTTGATTCGCAGTGTTCGACGCACAAAGAATACAGCGAATTACGATTTTGTAAGAATGAAAGACGGCGCAATCGGCGTACGGGAAAGACCTAGGTTACCGGTATCTTTTTGGATGCACACTGCGAACCCCAACTTCAGGGACCAGTGCTGGCCATGACCATCGAAGTCTTCGACTCCCGTTTCGCCTCCGTCGCCCGCGATGCCGGCCCGCTCGAACGCCTGTGCACCGGCGCCGCCTGGAGCGAAGGCCCGGTGTGGATGCGCGAAGACGGCGCGGTGCTGTGGAGCGACATCCCCAACAACCGCATGCTGCGCTGGCACGCCGATGGCGGCATGAGGGTGTGGCGCGAGGGCGTGGAGTTCACCAACGGCCATACGCGCGAGGCCGATGGCGCCTTGCTGCATTGCTCGCACGGCCTGCGCGCCATCGTGCGCACGCGCTTCGGGCAGGGCCTTCTGCCGCTGGCCGACGAGGTGGTGGTCGACCGCTACCAGGGCCGCCGCCTCAACTCGCCCAACGACATCGTCGTGAAGCGCGACGGCAGCATCTGGTTCACCGATCCGCCGTACGGCATCGTGTCCGACCATGAAGGGCACAAGGCAGAAAGCGAGCTGGGCCGCAACCACGTGTTCCGCTTCGACCCCGCGAGCGGCGCGCTGCGCTCGGTGAGCGATTTCGTCGAGGAGCCCAACGGCCTGGCCTTCTCGCCCGACGAGAGCATCCTCTATGTGAGCGACACCTCGGCCGCCTTGCGCACCGATGGCTCGGGCCATCACCACATCGTCGCCTTCGACGTGATCGGCGGGCAGGACCTCGCCAACCCGCGCGTGTTCGCGGTTGTGGAGCCGGGGCTCGCGGATGGCTTTCGCGTCGACGTGCACGGCTTCGTCTACACGAGCAGCGCCGACAGCCTGCAGGTCTATCACCCCGACGGCGCGCGTATGGCGCGCATCGCGGTGCCGGAGAAGGTGGGCAACCTGACGTTCGGCGGCAGCGACGGCAACGAGCTGTATGTGTGCGCCTCGACCTCGCTGTACCGCATTCGCCTGAACACCCGTGGAGCGGCCGGCGCATGAGCACCGCTTCCCCACTGCTGCAGTTCCAGTCGATCAGCAAGCGCTTCGGTGGCACGCAGGCCGTCGACAACGTCACGCTCGACGTGCGCGCCGGAGAAATCCTTGCGCTGCTCGGCGAGAACGGTGCGGGCAAGTCGACGCTCATCAAGCTGCTCGCGGGCATCTATCCCGCCGACCAGGGCGAGATTCTTTTCGACGGCCAGCCGCAGGCCGACTGGCGACGCAGCGACCGGCGCGAGCAGCCGGTCGCCTTCATCCACCAGGACCTGGGCCTCGTCGAATGGATGACGGTTGCCGAGAACGTGGGCCTGGGCACCGGCTACCCGCGCCGCTTCGGCCTCATCGACTGGTCGGCCGCGAACGACACGGCGCGCCGGGTGATGGCGCGCGTGGGCTGCGACATCGACCCTGGGCGCCGCGTGTTCTCGCTCACGCGCGCCGAGAAATCGTTGCTCGCCATCGGCCGCGCGCTCGAAGTGAAGGCGCGGCTGCTGGTGCTCGACGAGCCTTCGGCCAGCCTGCCGATGAGCGACGTGGAGCGCATGTTCGGCGTGCTGCGCGAACTGCGCCGCCAGGGCATGGCGATGCTGTACGTGTCGCACCGGCTCGACGAGGTGATGGCCATTTCCGACCGCGCGGCCGTGATGCGCGACGGCAAGCTCGTGGCGGTGAAGACCACGGCGCAGACGAACGAAGGCGAGCTGGTCGGGCTGATCGTCGGCAAGGCGCTGTCGGCTTCGGTGCAGAAGGCGAAGACTCCTGCGCAGAGTGAGCCCGTGCTGCAGCTCGACGGCGCGGCCAGCGGCAACGCCGGCCCGTTGAGCTTGGCGGTGCACCGTGGCGAAGTGCTGGGCCTCGTCGGCCTGCGCGGTGCGGGCCACGAGGCCATCAGCCGCGCGATCTTCGGCCGCGAGCCGCTGTCGGCCGGCCGCATGCAGTTGCTCGGCAAGGCCTGCGACTTCACTTGCCCGGCCGACGCCATCCGAGCGGGCGTGGCCTACGTCGCCGGCGAACGGCTCGAAGAAAACCTCGCCGGCTCGATGACCGTGCTGGAGAACCTCTTCCCCAACGCCGCATTGCACGGCGACCGCGGCCTGGCCTTCGACCGCCCGCGCCGCGAAACCGGCCATGCGCTCTCGCTCATCGCGCGCTTCGACATCAACCCGCCCGCGCCTTCGGCCGAAGTGCAGCAGCTCTCCGGCGGCAACCAGCAGAAGGTGGTGCTGGCGCGCTGGTTCCATCTCGACAAGCCGCTGGTGGTGCTCGAAGAGCCGACCGCGGGTGTCGACGTCGGCGCCAAGCGGCAGATCTACGGCGTGTTGCGCGAGCGCGCCGAGGCCGGCACGGCGCTGGTCGTCGTTTCCACCGACTTCGAGGAAATCGCGACCGTGTGCACCCGCGTGCTCGTGTTCCGCGACGGCTTGATCGCCGCCGAACTCACGGGCGAAGCGATCACGGTCGAAAAACTTCTGGCATTGGCAGCAGGCGCGGCAACGCGCGAGGAAATATCAGCATGAGCAGCTCGATCAAGTCCACGGCGCTGGAGCCCGACAAGTCCCTCGACGGCGAGGCCATCTCGCTCGCGCAGCGCATCGGCCGCGCGATGCCGGTGTACGGGCTCGTGGTGCTGATGGTGGCGCTGGCGCTGCTGTTCTCGCTGCTGCTGCCCGACACCTTCCCGACGCTGTTCAACCTGCGCGCGATCCTCGCCGACAAGTCGGTGATCGCGCTGCTCGCGCTGGCCGCGACCATCCCGATGATCACCGGCAAGATCGACCTCACGGTGGGCTACGGCATCGTGCTGTGGCACATCCTCGCGATCAGCCTGCAGACGCAGCTCGGGCTGCCGTGGCCGGCGGCGGTGCTGGTCGTGCTGCTGTGCGCGGCGCTGTTCGGCGTGCTCAACGGGCTGCTGGTCGAGCTCGCGCAGATCGATTCGTTCATTGCCACGCTGGGCACCGGCACCGTGATCTACGCGGTCGCCATGTGGCACAGCGGCGGGCGGCAGGTGGTGGGCGAGCTGCCCGATGGTTTCGTCGGCATCGCGGGCGGCAACCTGCTGGGGCTGCCGATCGGTGCGTTCTACGTGCTCGCGGTGAGCGTCACGCTGTGGGTCGTCACCGAGTTCACGCCGCTGGGCCGCGCGCTGTACGTGATCGGCGCGAACCCGAAGGCGGCGCAGCTCAACGGCATTTCGGTGCGCAGGCATGTGATGGGCGCGTTCGTTGCCTCGGGGCTGCTGTCGGGCTTTGCGGGCGTGCTGCTGGCCTCGCGGCTGCAGATCGGGCAGGCCAGCGTGGGGCTCGAATTCCTGCTGCCGGCGCTGGTCGGCGCGTTCCTCGGCTCCACCACCATCCGGCCCGGCCGCGTGAACGTGTGGGGCACGCTGGTCGGCGTGGCGATTCTCGCCATTGGCATCTCGGGCATCCAGCAGTTCGGCGGCGCCTTCTATGTGGAGCCGCTGTTCAACGGCCTGACGCTGCTGGTGTCCATCGGCATCGCGGGTTGGGCGCAGCAGCGTCGCAACCGTTCGATCAAGCGGCGCATTGCCGAGCGCCAGCTCGACCACGCACAGCCCGTTCCCATCACAACCACCGGAGACAAAGTATGAAGAAGAGTGTTCACGCACGCACGGCCGCCGCCGTGCTGGCCCTGTGCGCCGCCACGTTGGCGCACAAGGCGATGGCCGACGACTTTCTCGAAGCGGCGAAGCAGAAGGTCGCGGTCGCGACCATGACCAAGGAGAAGTGGGACGGCCCCACCGCCGGCCCCAAGGCCGCGGCCGGCAAGACCATCGTCTTCGTCGCGGGCGACATGAAGAACGGCGGCATCGTCGGCGTCAGCAAGGGCGTGGAAGAAGCGGCCCGCGCCATCGGCTGGACGGTGCGTGTCATCGATGGGCAGGGCACCGTGAGCGGCCGCACCGCCGCGCTCAACCAGGCGCTGGCCGTCAAGCCCGCGGGCATCGTGGTCGGCGGCTTCGACACCACCGAGCAGAAGGCCGCGTTCTCGGGCGCGGCCAAGTCGGGCATCCCGCTGGTCGGCTGGCATTCGGGCGAGCAGCCCGGCCCGAACGACAAGGCGGGCCTCTACGCCAACGTGACCACGGTGACCGACGACGTGGCCGATGTCGCCGCCTCATGGGTGGTGGCCGATTCGAACGGCAAGGCCGGCGTGGTGATCTTCACCGACTCGCAGTACGCCATCGCGCTCTACAAGGCGCGTGCGATGGAAGCCGTCATCAAGAAGTGCGGCGGCTGCACCGTGCTGAGCTTCGAGGACAGCCCCATCGCCGAAAGCTCCACCCGCATGCCTCAGCTCACCACCTCGCTGCTGCAGCGCTTCGGCGACAAGTGGACGCACTCGCTGGCCATCAACGACCTGTATTTCGACTTCATGGGCCCCTCGCTGACGGCGGCGGGCAAGAAGGGCGACGGCAATCCCAAGGCCGTGTCTGCGGGCGATGGCTCCGAGGCCGCCTACCAGCGCATCCGCACGCAGCGCTTCCAGGCCGGCACCGTGCCCGAGCCGCTCAACATGCAGGGCTGGCAGATCGTCGACGAGCTGAATCGTGCCTTCGCCAAGGAGAAGTGGTCGGGTTATGTGCCCAAGGTGCACCTCGTGACGGTGGGCAACGTGGGCAAGGACGGCGGGCCGAAGAACGTGTTTGATCCGGACAACGGGTACCGCGACAAGTACAAGGCCGTCTGGGGCAAGTGACGCATGCCGCTGCTCGACTGGTTCCTCGCGCCGTTGAGCGGTGCGTCCACCCACGAGATCGCGCCCTGGGCCTCTTGGCACGCGCGGCTCATGGTGCTGGGCTGGGGCCTGTTGCTGCCGCTGGGCGCATTGGCGGCGCGCTTCTGCAAGGTCATGCCGTCGCAGGGCTGGCCGCTCCGGCTCGACAACCCCTTCTGGTGGCACGCGCACCGCGTGCTGCAGTGGAGCGGGGTGCTGGCGATGACGGTGGGCGTGGTGCTGGCATGGCGCGGCGCACAGGGAGCCACCGAGCTCGCGCGCATTCATGCGGTGGCCGGCTGGGCGCTGTGTCTTGCGGGCTGGGCGCAGGTGGCCGGTGCGCTGCTGCGCGGCAGCAAGGGCGGGCCGACCGACCGGCAGTTGCGCGGTGACCACTACGACATGACGCGCTGGCGGTTGTTTTTCGAACGCGCGCACAAGGGCATCGGCTGGCTCGCGGTGATCGCGGCCATCGGCGTCATCGCACTGGGTTTCGTGGTGGCGGATGCGCCGCGCTGGATGCCGCTGGCATTGGGCGCCTGGTGGCTGGCGCTGGCCGGTGCTTTCGCCGCGTTGCAAAGGCGCGGGCGCTGCATCGACACCTACCAGGCGATCTGGGGTCCCGACCCGATGCATCCGGGAAATCGAATACCACCTGTCGGCTGGGGCGTACGGCGCCCCTTCGGCTGACATCACGCAAGACAAGAAAATAAAGGGAGTGCGTTCATGGCTGGTCTGGAGTTGAACAACGTTGCCAAGCGTTTTGGCGATGTCACCGTAGTGCAGCAGCTCGATCTCTCGGTGCACGAGGGCGAGTTCGTCGTGCTGCTGGGCGAATCGGGCTGCGGCAAGAGCACCACGCTGCGCATGGTGGCGGGGTTGGAGACGGTGAGCGAAGGGCAGATCCGCATCGCCGGGCGCGATGTGACGGCGCTGCCGCCGATGTCGCGCGACATCGCGATGGTGTTCCAGAACTACGCGCTTTATCCGCACATGGACGTGGCGCAGAACATGAGCTTCGCGCTGAGCCTCGCGGGCCGTCCGGGGTCGGAGGTGAATGCCAAGGTGGCCGCGGCCGCCAAGGTGCTGAACATCGAGCATCTGCTCAAGCGCAAGCCCAAGGAGCTGTCGGGCGGCCAGCGCCAGCGCGTGGCCATCGGCCGCGCCATCGTGCGCGAGCCCCGGGTGTTCCTGTTCGACGAGCCGCTGTCGAACCTCGACGCCAAGCTGCGCGGCCACATGCGCGCCGAGCTGGCGCTGCTGCACGAGCGGCTGGCCAAGACCACGGTGTACGTCACGCACGACCAGATCGAGGCGATGACGCTGGCGGACCGCATCGTGATCTTCGACAAAGGGCGCATCCAGCAGGTCGGCACGCCCGGCGAGGTGTTCAACCGCCCGGCCACGCTGTTCGTCGCGGCCTTCATCGGCATGCCGGGCATGAACCTGATGCCGGTGCGCTTCGTCGGCCACGAGGGCAGCGGCGGGCTGCTGCGCGGCGATGGCTTCGAGCTGCCGGCGCCAGGCTGGCTGCGCGACCGCGTGACCTCGCCAGATCAGCCGCTGACGGTCGGAATTCGCCCGCAGGCGCTGCGCATCGCGAGCGGGCCCGCGTCGCTGAACCTCCAGGTCGACGTCGTCGAGTACCTCGGCACCGAGAGCCAGGTGGTCGGCCACCTCGCGGTGGCGGGCGGCGCGCGCATCACGGCCACGGTGCAGGGCGATGCGCACGGCCTGCTGCACACCACGGTCGGGCTCACGGCCGGCACCGAGGACATGCATGTGTTCGATACGGCCAGCGGCCAGACGCTGCGCCCCTGACAGCTTTCGTTTTTTTCCAAGGAGAGGTTTTATGCAACGCAGAGACGTTATCAAGAGCGCGGCCATCACGGTGTTCGGCGCGGGCCTGCCATTCAGCGGGGCGAATGCGCAGAGCCGCTATGCCAAATACGCGGGCCAGACCGTGACCCTCAACGTGCCCTCGCATCCGCACTACGACGCGATGGCGAAGATCCTGCCGGAGTTCACGCGCGAGACCGGCATCAAGGTCGAGGTCGACAAGCTCGCGATGGCGCGACTGAAGGACAAGCAGCTGCTCGAAATGGCCAAGCCGCAGGGCGACTACGACCTCGCGAGCTACGTGGTGATGTGGAAGGGCGAGTACGTCGCGAAGAACCTCATCCGGCCGCTCGACCCGTACCTGGCGAATGCGGCGCTGGCCGACCCGGCCTACGACATCAAGGACATCATCCCGATCTACCTGGAGAACCTCGGCCTCGTCGGCGGCCCGAAGGGCTACCTGCCGGGGCCGGGCGCCAAGCTCTACGGACTGCCCTATGGCGCCGAGACCTCGGTGCTCGCGTACCGGCGCGACATCTTCGCCAAGCACAACCTTCAGCCGCCGGAAAATTACGAGCAGTTCAGCAAGCTGCTGCGCCTCATCAAGGACAAGGAGGGCATTGGCGCGCTGGCCTCGCGCGGCCAGGCCGGCCACCAGTGCGTGCACGCCTGGCTGCTGCACCTGAATCCGATGGGCGGCGCGATCTTCGACGACAAGTGGAAGCCGCGCTTCAACGATCCCATCGGCGTGGCCGCGCTCAAGTTTTTGCAGGAGGTGGTCGCCACCGGCCCCGCGGGCATTGCTGGCTACGGGCAGGGAGAGAGCAACACGGCCTTCCTGCAGGGGCAGGCCTCGATGTACCTCGACTCGACCTTGCTCGCCGGCCTCGTCAACGACCCGGCCAAGAGCCGCGTCGCGGGCAAGGTCAGCTGGGCGCTGCATCCGGCCGGCACGCGGCGCTCGTCGCAGTCGGGCGGCCTGGGCCTTGCGATTCCAAAGAACGCGAAGAACGGCGATGCCGGCTTCCTGCTGATGCAGTGGCTCACCTCGAAGGCGCAGGACAAGTCGGTCGCGCGCGCGGGCGGCGTGCCGATCCGCAATTCGACCATGGCCGATGCCGACCTCGTGCGCCAGTACCCCGAGTACATCGTGTTCCGCGAGGCGCTCAAGTACTCCAACCCCGACTGGCGCCGATCATCCCGGCCTGGGACAAGATCAATGTGCAGGCGCTGGGCGTGGGCATCTCCGAGGCGCTGATCGGCAAGAAGACGGCCGAGGCCGCGCTCAATGAGCTGGTGCCGACGGTGACGAAGATCATGCGCGAATCCGGCTACGCGGCCTGACGCCGCAACGGACGCTTCGTCATGCGCAGACCCGGCTGGCTCCCAGCCTTCTACGTCGGCCCCGCCGTGCTCGTCATGGCGGCGGCCTGCCTCTACCCCGTGATCTCCGCGATCCAGCTGGGCTTTTTCGACTGGAGCCTCGGCACGCCCTGGTCGGAGGCGCGCTGGGTCGGCATGGGCAACTTCCTCTCGGCCTTCTCGAACCCGCGCGTGTGGTCGTCGCTGTGGACCACGTTGATGTTCGCAGCCGTCTGCGTGAGCGCGGAGATGGTGCTGGGCATTGCGCTGGCGCTCGCGCTCGAACACCCGGTGCGCGGCACGGCGTTCTTCCGCACGCTGTTCATCCTGCCGATGATGATCGCGCCCATCGCAGTGGGGCTGGCGTGGCGCTACATCTTCGATGCGCAGTTCGGGTTGCTCAACGCGCTGCTGGGCGTGTTCGGCGTGGCGCCCATGGGCTGGCTGGCCGACCCGACGCTGGCCTTCATCGCCATCGTGATCGCCGACATCTGGCAGTGGACGCCCTTCGTCTTCATCATGATGGTCGCGGCGCTGGCGAACGTCGATGGCGCGGTCATCGAGGCCTCGCGCATCGACGGTGCGCGCTGGTGGCAGATGACCTTCAGGGTGAAGCTGCCGATGGTGATGAACGTGATCGCCATCACGCTGATGATGCGGCTCATCGATGCCTTCCGCGTGCTGGAGGTGATCTACGTGCTGACCTTCGGCGGGCCGGGCGACAGCACGGAGATCTTGTCGCTGCACATCTACAAGACAGCCTTCGTCGGGCAGCAGCTCGGCGTGGCGGCTGCCGTGTCGGTGCTGCTGCTGGCGGTGGTAGCGGCGCTGTCGTGGGGTGCGCTGCGGCTGTCCAACCCGATGAAGGAGTTGCCATGAAGCGGCCTTTGCCCCTGGTGGTGGCGCACTACGCGATGCTGGTTGCGCTCGGCCTGCTGTGCGTGGCGCCCATCGCATTGATCTTCGCGACCAGCCTGCGCCAGCAGGTGCAGATCTTCGCGCAGCCGCTGAACTTCATCTTCATGCCCACGCTGGAGAACTACCGCGCGGTGCTCACCGAAGACAACCTGGGCCGCTACCTCGGCAACAGCCTGTTCGTCGGCGTGATCGCAACCGCCATCACGCTGGTGCTCGGCTGCATGGCCGCCTACGGGCTGGCGCGCTTCCGCTTTCCGGGCCGCTCGGCGGTGGGCTACGCCACGCTGCTGTTGCGCACCGTGCCGCTGGCCGTGCTCGCGATCCCGGTGTTCATGATCTGGAGCCAGTGGCAGCTGGTGAACAGCCTCTGGGGGCTGATCCTGCTGTACGTGGCGGTGAACCTGCCATTCACCATCTGGCTGCTCTACGGCTTCGTGCTGCAGGTGCCGGTGGAGCTCGAAGAGGCGGCGGCCATCGACGGCTGCGGGCCGGTGCGCGTGTTCACCAAGGTGCTGCTGCCGCTGATGGGACCGGGGCTCGCGGCGGCGTCGATCTTCACCTTCCGCATCGCGTGGAACGAGTTCATCCTCGCGCTGGTGCTGACCGACCGGCAGACGCGCACGCTGCCGGTGGCGGCGTCGCTGTTCGTCACCGACATGGGCGTGGACTGGGGCAAGGTGATGGCCATGGGCAGCCTGATCGCCATACCGCCGCTGATCTTCACCTTCGTGGCGGCCCGGCAGATCATCACGGGGCTGACCGCCGGCGCGGTGAAGGGCTGAAAGTCCGGAGCAGGAGGTGGAGGCGCTCAGAGCCAGTTGCCGCTCTGCGGCATCTGCACCTTCTCGGCCGGGTCGCTGCCCGTGACGAACGAGCCGATGACGATGCTCAGCAGCGAGATGAAGATGCTCGCGAACAGCGCGGTCCAGAAGCCCGACACCCGGAAGCCTTTCACCAGCGCGGCCACCAGCAGGATCATCAGTGCGTTGATGACCAGCAGGAAGAGCCCGAAGGTCACCAGCGTCAGCGGCAGCGTGAGCACGATCAGCAGCGGCTTGACGACCGCGTTGGCCAGGCCCAGCAGCAGCGCCGAGACCACCAGCGCGCCGGTGCTGTCGAACTTGAGCCCTCGAAACAGGTGGCTGGCCACCCACAGTGAGACGGCGGTGATGGCCCAGTGGATGAGGAAGGGGATCAGGTTGTTCAGCATGAGATTCGGATCGCGAAAGCAGGCGCCATGTTAGCCGGCGTGCTCACGCCGCGCAGGACCATCGGCAAGAGCGTGAATCCTTCCTGCTTAAGGTTTGGATGGCCGAGCGCTGTTTTCGAAGGTTACCTGGTGAAACGATGTCGGGTGGGCCGTTAAGATCGCCGGTCTTATGGCCAATGCGTCGATCGCCAGCATGACCCCCGCCCCGGCTTCGGCCGACGAAGCCGAATCATGGGTGCGCGGCGAACTCATTCGCAGCCTCATGCGCTCTGCGAAGGGCTCGTATTTCGTTTCGGGCGCGCTGATGCCGGCGATGGTCGGCCTGAGCTGGGCCTACGTGCCTCGCTGGGAACTGCTCACGTGGCTCGTGGCCGGCTTGCTCGCCACTGCGTGCCGTGCGTGGGGCGCCCAGGTCTACGCGGTGCGCTACGCCGGGCGCAGCGCGGCGGCGCAGCAGCAGTTCACCGAACGCTATGGCTTCGTCTGGAGCACCAGCGCGGTGGTGTGGGGCCTCTCGGTGCTGCTGTTCTTCGAGCGTACGCCGCAGGTCAACCAGTTCATGAGCTGGCTCATCGTGGCCGGCGTGGGCACCTTTCCGCTCAACGGGCTGGCGCTGCATCCGCCGCTGCTCAAGCGCTACGTCAACACGCTGTTCATCACGATGCTGGGCGCGGTGTTGCTGCGTCTGGCCTCGATCACTCTGCAGCATCCGCAGTTCCAGTTCGGCTACCTGATGCCGGTGCTGCCGGTGCTGCACTGGTTTTTGCTGCTGCGGGCGGGGCGGCACATTCACGAGACGGCGCGCAACAGCCTGGAGCTGCTGTTCCACAACCACATCCTGATCAAGTCGCTGACCCAGCAGCGGCAGGCGGCGGTGTCGGCCGTGGCCATGAAGAACCGCTTCCTGGCCAGCGCCGCGCACGACATGCGCCAGCCGGTGCTGGCACTTTCGTTGTACGCGGATTGGCTGCGCAACGAGCCCGAACTGGTGCTGGAGCTCGCGCCCAAGATCGTGCGCGCCACGCACGCGGTGAATGCGCTGTTCGACTCGATGTTCGACCTGGCGCGCATCGACTCGGGCCAGGTGCGCCTGCACGTGGAGCGGGTCGACATGTCCGAGCTGCTGCACGACCTAGAACTGCAATACCGACCGGTAGCCGAGAGCCGCGGCCTGGACTTCCGCGTGCACATGTGCGAGGGCTCGTTCCTGACCGACCCGATCCGCGTGCGCCGCATGATCGGCAATCTGCTTGCCAACGCGATCAAGTACACGACGGAAGGCGGCGTGCTGCTGGCCGCGCGGCAGACGCGCGACGGCCTGCGCGTAGAGGTATGGGACACCGGCATCGGCATCGCGCCCGAGCACCTGCGCGACGTGTTCCTGGAGTTCTACAAGGTGGCGGACCATGCCGGCACCTCCGACGGATTCGGCCTCGGGCTGGCCATCGTCGCGCGGCTGTCGCACGTGCTGGGCCACCCCGTCAGCGTGCGTTCGCGCCTGGGCAGCGGCAGCGTGTTCCGCGTGGCGCTGCACGACGCCGACGAGGCCGTGGCGCAAGCCCGCGTGAGCGCCTCCGGCGGCTAACGGGGCGCCCAAAAAAACCGCGCAGAGCGCGGTTTTTTTATTCCAGAAACACCGCGGAACCGGCTCTGCCGGGCCGCAGGTGTTGCCCCCTGCAAGGGGGTTGGCGCAGCGACACGAAGTGCGCGAAGCCTGGGGGTTAGCCAGAAAGCAGCCCATTCGTGCGTGCATAGTGCAGCGCCTGCGTGCGGCTCTTCACGCCCAGCCTGCGAAACAGGCGCCACAGGTGCACCTTCACCGTGTGCTCGCTGATCTCCAGGTCGGTGGCGATGTCGCGGTTGCTCATGCCCTTGTCGAGCATGGCGATCAGCTGCGTCTGCCGCTTCGAGAGCTTGCCGCTGTTGGCGGCCGGCATCTCGTCGGCTTCGTCTTCCGAGCCCGCCATCAGCAGGCCGCGCAAGGCCGCCGCCAGCTCGTTGGAGCTGGCCGACTTCTCGATGTAGGTGTCGGCGCCGGCCTCGATGCAGGCGTCCTCCATGTCCGCGGACGGTGCCGCCGAGTACACGGCGATCGGCACGTTCGGATAGACCTGCTTGACCGCGATCACGCCCGACACGCCATTGGTGTCCGGGAGCTTCAGGTCCAGGCAGAAGAGGGTGGGCGCGCCACGCTGCTGCACGGAGCCCGCGAGCTTGTCGAGGCGCTCGAGCTCGACGATGTTCTCGGCCGGGCGCAAGCGCCGCAAGACCATCACGATCGCGTCGCGCATCAGGGGGTGGTCGTCGATGACATAAATGCTCATGTTTTCTTCCTTTGTGATCGCACCGTCTTCTCTCGTCCTGCTCACCGGCAGGTAAGCCGATGGGTTTGCCGGATCAACTCCCGCTGGTCGTGGGTGTTGCCTCTGCCAGTGCCTCAAGCGCCTCGGTGACGGCGCGTGTTTCTTCTGTCCCGACGGGTTCCAGTTGGCTGGCCAGCGCGGCCAGCGCCTGGCCGCGCTGCGCCTGCAAGAGCGCGATGGTACGGCCCGCTTCCTGCGGCGACGTGAATCCACGGCTCTGCAGCAGGGTTTCGCCGCGCGCATCCAACAGCTTGAAATAGAAAAGCCCGTCCGCCTTCTCGCGGTACTGCTTGAAGCTGGGCTTCGCGACCTTGGCCGCCCGGGCTTGCCCGGAGTCCTTGCCGGCCGCGAGATTGCGCAGGCCGACCGCGTGGCGCAGGCTGGCCATGAAGGGCTTCGACAGGGCCTGCGCCTTCGCGGCGCCGGCGAGCAGGATGCGCTCGATCTGCGCCGGGTCGTTCATGAGCGCGTCGTAGCGTGCGCGCAGCGGCGCCACTTCCTGGTCGATGCGCTCGAACAGCAGCTGCTTGGCGTCGCCCCAGCCG
Organism: Variovorax sp. Root411; assembly: GCF_001425205.1. Classification (GTDB taxonomy): domain Bacteria; phylum Pseudomonadota; class Gammaproteobacteria; order Burkholderiales; family Burkholderiaceae_C; genus Variovorax. The sequence continues at coordinate 130,126 of NZ_LMDW01000002.1, read as the reverse complement.
ATGCCGTCGGCGTACGCCTTGCGCAGCAATTCGGTTTCCTCGGCGCTGGCAAAGGCCTGGTAGATCTGGAACAGGGCCGAGCCCTCGGTGTCCTTGGGCTCGCCGGGGGCGCGCGAGTCGGTCACGATGCTGGCAATCTGCTTTTGCAGCTGCGCGCGCGGCGCGAACAACGGGATCGTGTTGCCGTAGCTCTTGCTCATCTTGCGGCCGTCGAGGCCGGGCAGGGTGGCGACGGCGTCATCGATCTCGGCTTCGGGCAGCGTGAAGTGCTCGCCGTACTGGTGGTTGAAGCGCTGCGCCATGTCGCGTGCCATCTCGATGTGCTGCACCTGGTCGCGGCCCACGGGCACCTTGTGGGCGTTGAACATCAGGATGTCGGCGCCCATGAGCACCGGGTACATGAAGAGGCCGGCAGTCACGTCGGCATCGGGGTCCTCGCCCTTGGCCACGTTCTTGTCGAGCTGCGCCTTGTAGGCATGCGCGCGGTTGAGCACGCCCTTGCCGGTCACGCAGGTGAGGAACCAGGTCAGCTCGGGGATCTCGACGATGTCCGACTGGCGGTAGAAGGTGACGCGCTCGGGGTCGAGCCCGCAGGCCAGCCAGCTGGCGGCGATCTCGAGGGTGGAGCGCTGGATCAGCGCCGGCTCCTGCACCTTGATGAGCGCGTGGTAGTCGGCCAGGAAGAAGAAGCTCTGCACACCGGGCGCGACGCTTTGCCGCACCGAATGGCGGATCGAACCGACGTAGTTGCCGAGGTGCGGCGTGCCCGACGGCGTGATGCCGGTCAGGACGCGCAGGGGAGCTTGGGAAGACGAGGCCATTTGACGAAAGAAGAACTTAGAGCAGCAATGCCTTGAGCGGCGTGATGAGCAGGTTGATGACGAAGTAGCCCACATCCATTAGCGGCCGCAGCCAGTAGGTGCTGACGACGCCCGCGATGACGAGGCCCATCACGATGAAGAAGCCGTACGGCTCGATGCGCGCCAGGAACATCTGGGCCCGCCCGTTGGGCAGCAGGCCCGCCAGCACGCGGCCGCCGTCGAGCGGGGGCAGCGGGAACAGGTTGAAGGCCCACATCACGAGGTTGACCAGGATGCCGCCCTGCGCCATCTTGATGAAAAAGGTTTCACTGACGCCGGCCGCGACCAGCGCCACCAGCACCAGTGCCCACAGGATCGCCTGGATGAAATTGGAGACTGGCCCCGCCAGCGCCACCCAGACCATGTCTCGCTTCGGATGGCGCAGCCGCCCGAAGTTGACCGGCACCGGTTTGGCGTAGCCGAACAGGAAGGCGCCCGAGGTTGCAAAGTACAGCATCAACGGCATCAGGATGGTCCCGATGGGGTCGATGTGCTTCATCGGGTTGAGGGTGACGCGTCCCATGACCTCGGCCGTGTTGTCGCCGAAATAGCGTGCGACGTAGCCGTGTGCCGCCTCGTGCACGGTGATCGCGAAGATCACCGGCAGCGCGTAGATCAGGATGGTCTGTATCAGGTTGGAATCCACTGGGCGATTGTGTCAGACGGGAGTGGTTATCAGCCCGATTTCAGAGGCCGAGCACGGCCAATGCACCGCGCCCCTGCCGCACCACGACCGGGTCGTCGCCCGTGCCCATGGGCGTGAGGTCGACCACGGTGGTCGGCTGCGAGGCGCAGGCGCCGGCATCGATGACGGCACCGATCTGCTTTTCGAAGCGCTCGCGGATGGTCTGCGCGTCGTTCAGCGCTTCGGTCTCGCCCGGTGCGATCAGCGTGGTGGCCAGCAGCGGCGCGCCGTGCAGCGACAGCAGCTCCAGCAGCACCTTGTGGTCGGGCACGCGCAGGCCGATGGTCTTGCGCTGCGGATGGCTCACGCGGCGCGGCACTTCCTTGGTGGCTTCGAGCAGGAAAGTGTAGGGTCCGGGCGTGGCCGCCTTCAGCAGGCGGTACTGCTTGTTGTCGACGCGTGCGTAGTTGGCCAGCTCGCTGAGGTCGCGGCACAGCAGCGTGAGGTGGTGTTTCTCGTCGACCTGGCGGATGCGGCGCAGCTGGTCGACCGCGTCCTTGTCGTCGAGGTGGCAGGCCAGCGCATAGCTGGAGTCGGTGGGCACGGCCACGATCTCCCCGCGCCCCAGCAACGCGGCGGCCTGCTTCAGCAGCCGCTGCTGCGGGTTATCGGGGTGGACTTCGAAGTACTGGGCCATGAAAGAACAATCTCCTGATCAGGATTCGGCGGGTTCGATCGGCACGCGACGCTCGCGCACCGTGAGCCACGCACCGGCCGCGCCGCAGACCGCGATCAGCGCCATGCCGATGAGCGAGAAGCGGTCGGGCATCTGTGAAAAAACGAGCCAGCCGCCGAGCATGGCAAAGGCGATCTGCGCATAGAAGTACGGCGTGAGCGTGGAAGCCGGCGCGCGCTGGTAGGCCAGGATCAGCATGAAGTGCCCCACCGTGCCCATGAAGCCCATGAGGCACAGCAGCGCCCACCATTCCCACGAGGGCAGGGCGGTCCACACGAAAGGCAGCGCGAGCGATGCGATCAGCGTGCCGACCCAGCCCGTGTAGAAGTGCATGGTGAGCGGGTTCTCGGTCTGCGCCAGCTTGCTCGTGAGCACCTGGAACCACGCGTTGGTCAGCACCAGCCCGATGGGCAGCAGGACTGCCCAGCCGAAGGTCTCGCCGCCCGGGCGAAGGATGACGAGCGTGCCGATGAAGCCGCCCGCCACCAGCATCCAGCGCAGCGGCGAGACCTGCTCCTTGAGCACGGTGGCCGCGAGCAGCGTGATCACCAGCGGCGCGATCAGCACGATCGACGTGAACTCGGCCAGCGGCATGTAGCGCAGGCTCAGGAAGGCAAAGATGCTCGACGCCAGCAGCAGCGCCCCGCGCAGCGCCTGGTAGCGCGGATGCTGCGTGCGCAGCAGCTCGGTGCCGTGCAGTGGCAGCAGCACCAGTGTTGTCGCGACCGCCTGGAAGGCATAGCGGAACCACACGCCCATGAGAATGGGCACGCCGAGGGTGGAGTACTTCGTTGCCGTGTCGAGCGTCGCGAAGCAGGCCACGGCCAGGATCACCAGACCGATGCCGGCGAGGATGCGCTCAGCTTCCTTGCCGAGGCTGCGCTGCTGCGCCGCGCGCGCATTCGCCAGCGCAACGGTAGCCGCGTTGTCGATACCGGGCCCGGAGCTCAGCCTCACTGCTGGATGCGATCGCCGAGCAGTTCCCACACAGGAGTGAGCGCACCGGGCAACGGCGGCAGCTTGCCGAGGTCGCAGTGGCTCTCGTCGGGGCTGTGGAAATCGCTGCCGCGCGAGGCGGCGAAATCGAACTCGAGCGCCTTGTCGGCGTACTCGACGAACTCGGCCGGCGTGTGGCTGCCGGTGACGACCTCGATCGCCTTGCCGCCATGCGCCTTGAATTCGAGGAACAGCGCGTACTCCTCGTTGGCCGTGAACTTGTAGCGGCCCGGGTGCGCGATCACGGCCATGCCCTTGGCGCCGGTGATCCATTGCACCGCGTCCTTCAGCGAGGCCCAGCGGTGCGGCACGTAGCCGGGCTTGCCTTCGGTGAGGAACTTGCGGAACACCTCGGGCGTGTCGCGGCAGTGGCCCTTCTCGACGAGGAAGCGCGCGAAGTGCGTGCGCGAAATGAGTTCGGGGTTGCCGACGAACTTGAGCGCACCTTCGTACGCGCCGTGGATGCCGACCTTCGCCAGCCCCTCGGACATTTCCTGTGCGCGCTTGCCGCGGCCGCCGCGCGTGTCGTAGAGGCCTTGCGACATGGCCGCGTCGTCGGCATCGAAGCCCAGGCCGACGATGTGCACCGTTTCGCCCGCGAAGGTCACGGAGATCTCGGTGCCGGTGAGGTAGCGCATGCCGTTGGCGCGTGCGGCGGCGGCGGCGCGGTGCTGGCCGCCGACCTCGTCGTGGTCGGTGAGGGCCCAGAGTTCGACCCCGTTGGCGGCTGCGCGCGCGGCCAGTTCTTCGGGCGTCAGTGTGCCGTCGGAAACCACGGAGTGGCAGTGAAGATCGGCATTGAGAATGGAGGACACCCCGCCATTCTAGGGGGTCTGGAACATCGATGCGGGCGCATGGATGCTGCGCGAGACGCTACTAAATAAATAGCATTACTGCGCCGTGGCACGGGGCGCCGCAAGGTGTGAAGAAACCGTCGCGAGCGCCCCGAGCTTGCATCGAGGACCGGAGCGGTACTCCGTACGGTGAGGACCGCAGATGCGAGATCGGGGCGCGCAGCAGGTTTATTCACACCTTGTCAGCGCTTCTTGCGGAAAGCCGCCCATGCCGCCACTGCGGTGAAGCTCGCCACGATCGCCACCACGATCCAGAAGCCGTGCTTGTGGTCGGCCAGCGGAATGCCGCCCACGTTCATGCCGAACAGGCCGGCCAGGATGTTGATCGGCAGCGCCAGCACCGTGACCACCGTCAGCACGAACAGGCTTCGGTTGTTGTCCTCGTTCACGTTGGCTGCAATTTCTTCCTGCAGCAGCTTGATGCGCTCCTGCAGCGCCTGCATATCGCGCAGCACCACCGAGAACTCTTCGGTCGAGCCGCGCAGCGCCTGCGAGTCGGGCTCGGCCATCCACGCGGGAGGCCCTTGCAGCAGGCGGAAGAGGGCGGCAGGTTCGGGCGCCAGCAGCCGCTGCAGCCGCACCAGCAGCCGGCGCAGCACGCCGAGCCGTGCGCGCTTGTGGTCGAGGCGGCCGGCGAGCAACTCGTCTTCGATGCGGTCGATGCGCGAGGTGACGCCGCGCACGATCTTCACCAGCACGTCGGCCTGCGCACGCAGCAGGTGCTCGAGCAGCTCGGTGCTGGAGCGCGGCGCGTCGCCCGCCTTCACGGCCGTGCGCAGCGTGTCGACCGAGCGCAGCGGCTTGGTGCGCGCCGTGACCACGAGGCGCGGACCCACGCTGATCCACAGCGTGGAGATGTCCGAGGGCTCGAAGCTGAACTCGAAATGCACATCGTTGATGACGGCGATCAGCGAATCGTCGTCGCGCTCGATGCGCGTGGAGGGCAGGCCTTCGTGCAGCGTCTCGTAGAAGGTGTCGGAAAGGTTCGCGTGCCGCACCAGCCAGCGCTCCGCATGCGCATGGCTCAGGTTGAAATGGAGCCAGACGTACGCCGGGTTTTCCTCGGTGCATTCACGGTCGCGCTCTTCGGCCAGCCATGCGGCGGCCTGCACCGAGTCGATGGCCCGCGCGGGCTCCGCTGCCGAGGCGTCGAAGAGGTAGCCGGAGATCAGTCCGGCTTCGTCGCCGCCGTAGGACTGGGCGGCGAGGTCATGGAGTGCCGACAAGATGCGTGGTCAGAAGATGCTGGTGAACAGCCAGTAGAGCGAACCCGACAGCAGCATCGCCACCGGCAGCGTGAGCACCCAGGCCAGCGCGAGGTTGCGCAGCGTGGACGTCTGCAGGCCCGAGCCGCTCGCCGTCATGGTGCCGGCCACGCCCGACGACAGCACGTGCGTGGTCGACACCGGCAGCCCGTACATGTCGGCTGCGCCGATGGTGATCATTGCCACCACTTCGGCCGACGCGCCTTGCGCGTAGCTCAGGTGCGTCTTTCCGATCTTCTCGCCCACGGTGACGACGATGCGTTTCCAGCCGATCATCGTGCCCAGCCCCAATGCGATGGCCACCGCGACCTTGACCCACAGCGGAATGAAGCGCGTCGCATCGTCGAGCTCCTGGCGAAACGCGCCGATGCGCAACGCGGTCTCGTCGTCGAACTTCGCAGCGCCGCCCTTGGTCAGATGGCGGATGGCTTCGGACGCGAGGTACATGTCGTTGCGCACGTTGGCGACGGCCTCGGCCGGCACGGCGGCGAGCGAGCCGTGCTGCCGGACCTGCTGGCCGATGCTGCCGGCCGTGGCGGCCAGCGCCGGCACGACCTTGTCGTTGAACTCGCGGGTGCGCACGTAGCTGGCGAGCGTGTCGCGCGCCGCGGCCGGTTGCAGCGCGGGCAGCGAACTCGGCGCGCTGCGGTTCAGCGCGTTCTGCGCCATCTCGGCCACGGCCACGAACTTCACCGTCTCGTTGGCGGGCATCGCGCGGTTCAGCGCATAGGCCATCGGCACCGTGCCCACGAGGATCAGCATGATCAGCCCCATGCCCTTCTGGCCGTCGTTGGAGCCGTGGGCGAACGACACGCCCGTGCAGGTCAGGATCAGCAGGCCGCGGATCCACCACGGCGGCGGCTCGCTGCCCTTGGGCTCTTCATACAGCGCGCGATTCTTCACGAAGGCGCGCAGCGCCAGCAGCAGAAGGGCGGCGCAGCCGAAGCCGACCATCGGCGACAGCAGCAGCGAATAGCCCACCTTGGTGGCCTGCGCCCAGTCGACACCGCTGGTGCCGTCGCGGCCATGCATCAGCGCATTGGCCACGCCCACGCCGATGATCGAGCCGATCAGCGTGTGCGAGGAAGAAGCCGGCAGCCCCAGCCACCACGTGCCCAGGTTCCAGATGATGGCGGCGATCAGCAGCGCGAACACCATCGCGAAGCCCGCGCCCGAGCCCACCTGCAGGATCAGTTCCACCGGCAGCAGCGCGATGATGCCGAAGGCCACCGCGCCGCTGGACACCAGCACGCCCAGGAAGTTGAAGAAGCCCGACCACACCACCGCGAAGTTGGGCGGCAGCGAGTGCGTGTAGATCACCGTGGCCACCGCGTTGGCCGTGTCGTGGAAGCCGTTGACGAACTCGAAGCCCAGTGCAATCAGCAAGGCCACGCCCAGCAGGATGTAGGGCACCCAGGTGGTGACCGGCGCACCCGAGGCCGTGACGTCGCCGACAAGGCTCCAGGCTGTGAAGAGCAGGCCGGCGGCCAGCAGGCCCACGAAGGTGATCAGCGTGAGCGGGCCGGGCTTGGCGTCGAGCCTGGGCCGGTGCGTGGCGGACGCGGACGGCAACTCGGCATGCGGGGCTGCGAGCGTGTTCATGGGCGATTCCGGGGTGTTGGAATGGCTTCGGATGGTGTTCGCGTCGTGTGACAGCGGCGTGTCAGCCGGCTTCGGGCCGTCACGCAGCCGTCATATGGGGCGAGCAGCATGCTTTTTTCCGACCCTTTCACTTTCTTCCTCCCCACCATGCTGACGAGCGCACTTCCCGACCACGAAGACCTGATGCAACGCATCGCCCGCGACCTGATCGACAGCTACGACGAAGAGCTCGAACTGGAGATCGAGGACCGCAACATCGACGGCCTCGATCCGTCAGCCACCGCGGCCACCGACAAGGCCGCGCGCCAGGCCTACTTCAAGGAACTGTTCCGCCTGCAGGGCGAGCTGGTCAAGCTGCAGGACTGGGTGCAGCACAGCAAGCAGAAAGTCGTCATCCTGTTCGAAGGCCGCGATGCGGCGGGCAAGGGCGGCGTCATCAAGCGCATCACCCAGCGTCTGAATCCGCGCGTGGCCCGAGTCGCCGCATTGCCCGCGCCCAACGATCGCGAACGCACGCAGTGGTACTTCCAGCGCTACGCCGCGCACCTGCCCGCCGCGGGCGAGATGGTGCTTTTCGACCGCAGCTGGTACAACCGCGCCGGCGTCGAGCGCGTGATGGGTTTCTGCTCCGACGACGAGTACGAGGAGTTCTTCCGCACCGTTCCCGAGTTCGAGAAGATGCTGGTGCGCTCGGGCATCAAGCTCATCAAGTACTGGTTCTCCATCACCGACGACGAGCAGCACATGCGCTTTCTCGGCCGTATCCACGATCCGCTCAAGCAGTGGAAGCTCAGCCCGATGGACCTCGAGAGCCGCCGCCGCTGGGAGGAATACACCAAGGCGAAGGAAATCATGCTCGAGCGCACCCACATCCCCGAGGCGCCGTGGTGGGTGGTGCAGGCGGTCGACAAGAAGAAGGCGCGGCTGAACTGCATCGGCCACCTGCTGGGGCAATTGCCCTACAACGAGGTGCCGCATCCGCCGGTGGCGCTGCCGGAGCGCGTGCGGCATGCAGACTACCTGCGCCAGCCCGTACCGGCCAACATGATCGTGCCGGAGATCTACTGACCGCAGGCTTCGCGCATCTGGTGCCGCTTTGCCGTCACACTGCGCCATGGCCCGTCGTTCCACCGCTTCCGTCTTCGCCCGCGCCTACGAGCGCAACCTCAAGGCACTCACCAAGATCACGCTGAGCAACAGCAAGCGCGTGGCGGGGCAGGTGCAGCGCGCCACGGCCAAGCGGCTCAAGCCGCCGCCCGGAAAGGGCGACTGGCTCAGCGGCATGGCGATGGGGCCGGGCGGCGCGCGCGGCTATCACCTGTTCCGTCCGGCCGATCTGCAACTGCAGCCCGGCGAGAAACTGCCGCTCATGGTCATGCTGCACGGCTGCGGCCAGACCGGGCGCGACTTTGCCGCGAGCACGCGCATGAACGCGCTGGCCGTCCGGCAGCGCTTCATGGTGCTGTACCCCGAGCAGGACCGCATCGCCCACCCGCAGGGCTGCTGGAACTGGTACGAGCGCCGCTCCGGCAAGGCCGACGCCGAAGCCGCGACGCTGATGGCCGCCGTCGACCAGGCCTGCATGCTGTATCCCGTGGACCGCGACCGCGTGGCGCTTGCCGGTCTCTCGGCCGGCGCGAGCATGGCGGCCCTGCTTGCGACGCGCTATCCGAACCGCTTCCGCGCCGTCGTCATGCATTCGGGCGTGGCGCCCGGCGCGGCGAAGTCGCCGGCCACTGCGCTCGGCGCCATGCGCGGACAGAACGTGCCGCCGATGCCCACCACGGCGGTCGGCAAGGCGATGGGCGCCGCGGCCGTCTTCACCACCTTGCCGCCGATGTTGGTGCTGCACGGCGACGCCGACGCGGTGGTCGCGCCCAGCAATGCCATCAGCAGCGCCGCGGTGTGGGCCACGGCGCTGGGCGCGCGGCCCGGACTGCCGCGCGACACGCAGCGCGGCAAGCGCCGCGCGATGCGCGTGACCGACTTCAAGCGCAAGGGCCGCACGGTCGTCACGCTGTGCGAGATCGCGGGGCTCGGGCATTCGTGGAGCGGCGGTGCGCCGAAGCTGATGTTCAGTGATCCCGAGGGGCCTGATGCCACGCGCATGGCCTGGGCTTTTGCGGCCGCGCAGTTCAAGGCCGCAGTGCCGCAGTGAAGGCCTGAAGAAAAGAGGCGCTATGCCGCGGCGCCGTCGCGCGCCGCGGCCCGCCACGCGCCGGGTGCCATGCCCTTCTCGCGCTTGAAGGCCTTGCTGAACGCGGCCTCCGACTCGTAGCCCACCGCGCCTGCGATCGCGCCCACCGCGGCATTGCCCTGGCCGAGCATGTTGCCGGCCTTGAACATGCGCCATTGCGTGAGGTACTCCAGCGGCGCCTGTCCCACGCGCTCGCGAAAGCGCTGCGCAAAGGCCGAGCGCGAGAGGCTCGCTGCCGCGGCCAGCGCCTCTACCGTCCAGCTGCGCGCGATGTCCTTGTGCATCGCGCGCAGGGCCGGGCCGATGCGCGTGTCGGCCAGCGCAGCCAGCCAGCCGGTCTGCGATTCGCCATTGGCCGCGACGTGCGCGCGCACTGCCTGCACGAACACGATGTCGGCCAGCCGGCTCACGAGCAGGCTGGAGCCGAGACCCGGCTCGCCGGTTTCCATGGCCAGCAGCTGCAGCGTGCCCTGCAGCGCGAGGGCGCGGGCCTGCTCCATCTTCACGTGAAGCAGCACCGGCAGCAGCGCCAGCAACGGCTGCGCGGCACGCAGGTCGAAGTGGAACCAGCCGCAGATCACCGAGGCGGCGGTGCCCGTTCCGCCCAGTTCCACCAGCCCGCCGATGCGGTCGCGTACGACGGAGGTGCAGCTCACCGTGGGCGTGTTCGGGTGATCGCGAAGCACATAGGGCGTGCCATGCGCCAGCACGTAGCAGTCGCCCGCTGCCAACGCCACCGGATGTGCCACGCCTTCGACCTCGAGCAGGCAGCCGCCGCGCACCACGAGCCCGAAGCGCGCGCTCTCGCCGCCGGCCAGGCTCAACCCCCAGGGCGCACCGGCCTCCAGGCGGGCATACAAGGCGCTGCGCACGCGCATCGCGGCAAAGACGTCGTCGAGCGGGTCCATGAGGGGCTCCTGTGGCGTTGGACGAATGGACAAGAGAGGTGGATTTTCAGGCATTCACTGTCCATCAGTCGAGGCGGAAACTGCGGTCTTACTCTTCCGCACACAGGAGCAGATCATGAACTCCAACACCGAATTCGCCGAGCTCGCCGAACGCTACGTCGCCACCTGGAACGAGCCCGATGCCGCTGCGCGCCGGGCCGCCATTGCCGGCCTCTGGGTGCCCGAGGGCGAGCACCACGTGCGCACGCTGCAGGCCAAGGGCTACGAAGCGCTGCAGCAGCGCGTCACCGGCGCGCACGAGAAGAACGTGCGCGACGCCGGCTTTCGCTTCGTCTGCACGGGCGATGCCCAGTTCCTGCACGACGCGGTGATGTTCCATTGGCACATGGTGCCGGCCGCAGGCGGCCCGGTGGCCGCACTGGGGCTGCAGTTCCTGGTGCTGGCCGGGGACGGCCGCATCGCCGTCGATTACCAGTTCATCCTGCCGACGCCTTCCGTCTGAGCGGCCGTCGCCTTGGCCATGACCTCGCAGGTCATTGCCGCCGCGCGCCTTTCTCCCAACACTGGTTACCACCATGACTCAGTCGAACATCGCTGCCTCGGCAGCATCGCTTTCTCCATCGGGCGGCCAGCAGGGCGTGGGCGCGACCGGGTCCGGCCGGCTCGGCCTGTGGGTCATGCTCAGCGGCACCTTCCTGGTGGTGCTGGACTTCTTCATCGTCAACGTCGCGCTGCCGTCGATGCAGCGCGAATTGCTGGCAAGCGCGGGCACCTTGCAACTGGTGGTGGCGGGCTACGGACTGGCCACCGCGGCGGGACTGATCACCGGCGGCCGGCTCGGCGACCTGTTCGGCCGGCGCCGCATGTTCATGCTGGGCCTGCTGCTGTTCACGCTGGCCTCCGCGGCCTGCGGCTTCGCGCCGAATGCCGAACTGCTGGTGGCCGCGCGCGTGCTGCAGGGCCTGGCCGGCGCGCTGCTGCAGCCGCAGGTGCTGGCGATGATCGGCCTGGCCTACACCGGCGAAGGCCGGGCGCGCGCCTTCGCGGCCTACGGGCTCACGCTCGGGCTCGGCGCCACGCTCGGGCAACTGGTCGGCGGCCTGCTGATCCACGCGGATCTGGCGGGGCTCGGCTGGCGCAGCTGTTTCCTCATCAACCTGCCAATCGGCCTGCTGGCACTGGTGCTCGCGCCGCGCGTCATTCCACCGCTGGCGAACAACGGCAACAGCAGGCTCGACCTCGCCGGCATGCTGCTGGCGGCCGCGGGCTCGGTGGCCGTGGTGCTGCCGCTGGTGGAAGGGCGCGAGCAAGGCTGGCCGCTGTGGAGCTGGCTGTGCCTTGCGGCCGCGTTGCCGTTGCTGGTGGCCTTCGGGTTTCAGCAGCGCCGCCTCGCCGCGAAGGGCGGTGCACCGCTGGTGGCGCCCGCATTGCTCGCGAACCACCGCTTCGTCACGGGTCTGCTCACCACGCTGGCCTTCTACGTCGGCAACGCCTCGCTCTACTTCGTGCTCGCGCTGTACCTGCAGCAAGGCCTGGCGCTGGGTCCGTTGACGTCGGGCATGGTCTTCACGTCGCTCGCGGTCGGATTCTTCGCGACATCGATGGCCGGTGCGCGCCTCGCACGGCGCTTCGGCGGCAAGCCACCCATCGCGCTCGGCGCCCTCGTGCTGGCCGCGGGGCACGCGCTGCAGTTCGTCAACGTGGCGGGATGGGCCGGCCACTCGCATGTGGTTGCGTGGATGGTGCCGCTGCTGCTGGTAGAGGGCGCGGGGCTGGGCATGGTGATGGCGCCACTGGTGTCCACCGTGCTGGCCGGCCTGCCGCCGCAGCATGCCGGCGTGGCCTCGGGCGTGCTGTCGATGGTGCAGCAGGCGAGCAACGCGCTGGGGGTGGCGCTGATCGGGATCCTGTTCTATGGGAGGCTGGGAGATGCGACGGACACCGCTGCGTATTCGGGCGCATTCGGGGTGGCGCTGGTGTACCTGATGGTGTCGGCTCTTCTCGTCGCGATGTTCCACTGGCGAGGCACTCGGCCCTCGGCGCCCCGGTTGTGACGTCTTGCCCAATCTGGGTATATGCATGCCCGGATTGGGTTTCTTCCCTGGAGCCGTGCCACACTCGCCGCCCGACGACTGGTGTGCCATGGAATCCGATCTGACCTCACTCACCCAAGCCTTGCGCGACTTCGCCCAGGCCCGCAACTGGGAGCAGTTCCACTCCCCCAAGAACCTCGCGTCGGCGCTCTCGGTTGAAGCCGCCGAGCTGCTCGAACACTTCCAGTGGCTCACCGAAGCGCAGAGCCGCTCGCTGCCGGCCGACAAGCGCGCGCCGAGATCGGCACCGAGATCGCCGACGTCTTCCTCTACCTGCTCCAGCTCGCCGACAAGCTCGGCATCGACCTGATGGAAGCGGCAAGAAGCAAGATGCTGGTCAACGCCCGGAAGTACCCGGCACCGCCGCTGTCCGCCTGAGTACCTCCGTGTACGCCACCCGGCGTATTTCCCCGTCCTGGTGCATTCCGCAGACTCGCTCCCACGCCAGCAAAGCGCTGGCGCCAAGGTTCACCCAACCCCGGAGCAGGAGTCCACATGCAACGTCGTTTCACACTCAAGGCGCTCACCGCCGCCGTCGCGCTGGCCAGCATTTCTGCTGCGCCCGCATTTGCCGCCGACACCATCAAGGTCGGCGTGCTGCACTCGCTGTCGGGAACGATGGCCATCTCGGAAACCGTGTTGAAGGACACGGTGCTGATGGCGATCGACGACATCAACAAGAAGGGCGGCGTGCTGGGCAAGCAGCTCGAGCCCGTGGTGGTCGACCCGGCTTCCAACTGGCCCCTGTTCGCCGAAAAGACCAAGCAGCTGCTTGGCCAGGACAAGGTCTCGGTGATCTTCGGCTGCTGGACCTCGGTGTCGCGCAAGTCGGTGCTGCCGGTGGTCGAGGAAATGAACGGCCTGCTGTTCTACCCCGTGCAGTACGAGGGTGAAGAGCTCTCGAAGAACGTGTTCTACACGGGCGCCGCGCCCAACCAGCAAGCCATTCCGGCCGTCGACTACCTGATGAGCAAGGAAGGCGGCGGCGCCAAGCGCTGGGTGCTGCTGGGCACCGACTACGTGTACCCCCGCACCACCAACAAGATCCTGCGCGCCTACCTCAAGAGCAAGGGCGTGAAGGACACCGACATCGACGAGAAGTACACCCCCTTCGGCCACAGCGACTACCAGACCATCGTTGCCGACATCAAGAAGTTCTCGGCCGGCGGCAAGACGGCGGTGGTCTCGACCATCAACGGCGACTCCAACGTGCCCTTCTACAAGGAACTCGGCAACGCCGGCCTGAAGGCCAAGGACGTGCCGGTGGTGGCTTTCTCGGTGGGCGAGGAAGAACTGCGCGGCGTGGACACCAAGCCGCTCGTGGGCCACCTTGCCGCCTGGAACTACTTCATGTCGATCAAGAACCCGACCAACACGGCGTTCATCAAGCAGTGGAGCGACTACGCCAAGGCCAAGAACATCGCCGGCCACAAGGACAAGCCGCTCACCAACGACCCGATGGAAGCCACCTGGATCGGCATCCACATGTGGAAGCAGGCCGTGGAGAAGGCCAAGTCGACCGACACCGACAAGGTGATCGCCGCCATGGCCGGCCAGACCTTCACGGCCCCCTCGGGCATCGTGTCGAAGATGGACGAGAAGAACCATCACCTGCACAAGAGCGTGTTCATCGGCGAGATCAAGGCCGATGGCCAGTTCAACGTGGTATGGAAGACGCCGGGTCCGGTGAAGGCCAAGCCTTGGAGCCCGTATATCGAAGGCAACGACAAGAAGCCGGATCAGCCTGCTGGCAAGTCGATGTAAGTCTGCGACCAAGTCCCCTGCCTTGCTCCCTCTCCCCTCGGGGAGAGGGCTGGGGTGAGGGGGCTGCGGCGGTCGATCTGGCCGCCGCCTCTGTTGGATGGCCGCCGGCCCTCACCCCAACCCTCTCCCCAAGGGGAGAGGGGGCAACACGAATCTCAAGATGCTTCGACGAACCCTTCACTGCGCCTTAGCCGCCATGCTCCTCATGGCATCGGCCGCCCACGCGCTGACCGCCGACGAAGCCCGGGCCATCGCCTCCGGCGAATCCGAAGCCCGCATCGCCGCGCTCAACAAGGCCGTGCTCACGGCCGACGACAAGACGGCAGCCTTCATCCAGGCGATGTCCGACGACGCAGTCAAGTACACCGAAGACAAGGTCTTCGTGATGAAGGACGACAAGGGCTTCGACCCCGTAACCGGCGCCGAGCTGAAGGTGCCCGATACCGCCGAAGACGTCGTCAACAACAACCTCATGCGCGGCGCGCTCGATGCGGCGCAGGCTGCGCTCAAGCTCACGAGCAAGGACGACGCGGTGCGCGCCGAAGCGGCACAGGCCCTGTTCAAGGAGCCCGACGAATCGCGCATCCCGATGGTCGAGAAGGCGCTGGCCGCCGAAACCAACCCGAAGATCAAGGCGCAACTCGAACTGGTGCGCGCCGCCAGCATGCTCACGAGCGCCGACAAGGCCAAGCGCCTCGTGGCAGCGAAGGAACTGGGCAACAACCGCAACCCCGATACCAAGCTGCTGCTCAACCAGCGCCTGGCCGACGAAACCGAAGCGGACGTCAAGGCCGCCATCGTCGCGTCCATCGCCAGCATCGACGGTGCGCTGGTCTGGGGCGACCGCATCAACGCCGTGTTCAGCGGCATCAGCCTGGGCTCGGTGCTGCTGTTGGCCGCACTGGGCCTCGCCATCACCTACGGGCTGATGGGCGTCATCAACATGGCGCATGGCGAGCTGATGATGATCGGCGCCTACGCCACCTACGTGATGCAGGGCATCTTCCAGAAGTACCTGCCCGAGTCGATGTTCGGGCTGTACCTCGTCGCTGCGATCCCGGTGTCGTTCCTCGCATCGGCGCTGGTCGGCGCGGTGCTCGAACGCGGCGTGATCCGCTTCCTCTACGGCCGCCCGCTCGAGACGCTGCTCGCCACCTGGGGCATCAGCCTGATGCTGCAGCAGCTCGTGCGCACGCTGTTCGGCGCGCAGAACGTCGGCGTGGAAAACCCCGGCTGGATGAGCGGCGGCTTCTCGATGCTGAGCAACGTGACGCTGCCGTGGAACCGCATCTGCATCATCATCTTCGCGGCGCTGGTATTGCTCGCGATGGGTTGGCTCATCGGCAAGACGCGCCTGGGCCTGTTCGTGCGCGGCGTCACGCAGAACCGGCCGATCGCCTCGTGCATGGGCGTGAACACGGCACGCATCGACACCTACGCTTTCGCGCTCGGCTCCGGCATCGCGGGCCTCGCGGGCTGCGCGCTGAGCCAGATCGGCAACGTCGGCCCTGATCTCGGCCAGAGCTACATCGTCGACAGCTTCATGGTGGTCGTGATGGGCGGCGTCGGCCAGCTCGCGGGCACCGTGTACGCGGCGCTGGGGCTGGGCATTCTCAACAAGTTCATCGAGGGCTGGGCGGGCGCGGTGCTCGCGAAGATCGCGGTGCTTGTCTTCATCATCATCTTCATCCAGAAGCGCCCCCAGGGCATCTTCGCGATGAAGGGTCGGAGCGCAGAGGCATGAAGAGCAGGACCACCCCCAGTCTGCGCGCACTTCGTGTCGCTTCGCCAACCCCCTCGCGGGGGCAACACCAGCGGCCCGGCAAAGCCGGTTCCGCGGTGTTCCTGGACCGATCCATCAAGGCCATGCCGCTATGAGCTCAGTGATTCTTCCCTCGAAAGGGCCGCTGCTGAGCGGCAAGGGCTGGACGGCCTTCTTCGTCGCGCTGATCGTGGTGTGCGCCGTGGCGCCGGTGCTCAACATGTGGGTGCCCGCGGACAGCCCGCTGCACATGAGCGACTACGCCGTGGCGCTGGTCGGCAAGATCATGTGCTACGCCATCTGCGCGCTGGCCATGGACCTGATCTGGGGCTACACCGGCATCCTCTCGCTGGGCCATGGCCTGTTCTTTGCGCTGGGCGGCTACATGATGGGCATGTACCTCATGCGCCAGATCGGCCGCGACGGCAACTACAAGAGCGACCTGCCCGACTTCATGGTGTTCCTCGACTGGAAGGAGCTGCCCTGGCACTGGACCTTCAGCGGCAGCTTCGGAATGACGCTGCTGCTCATCGTCGCAGTGCCCGGCCTCATCGCCTTCGTGTTCGGCTTCTTCGCCTTCCGCTCGCGCATCAAGGGCGTGTACTTCTCGATCATCACGCAGGCCATGACCTTCGCGGCGATGCTGCTGTTCTTCCGCAACGAGACGGGCTTCGGCGGCAACAACGGCTTCACCGATTTCAAGCGCATCCTGAACATCCCGATCGCCACGCAGGAAATGCGCATGACGCTGTTCGCGCTCACCGGCCTCACGCTGCTGGGCTTCTTCCTGTTCGCCAAGTGGCTCATCGGCAGCAAGTTCGGCCGCGTGCTGCAGGCCATTCGCGACGCCGAGACGCGCGTGATGTTCTCGGGCTACAACCCGCTGCCGTACAAGCTCACGATCTGGGTCATCTCCGCCATCATGTGCGGCGTGGCCGGCGCGCTGTACGTGCCGCAGGTCGGCATCATCAACCCCGGCGAGATGAGCGCGGCCAACTCCATCGAGATCGCGATCTGGGCCGCGGTGGGCGGGCGCGCGACGTTGATCGGGCCGATCATCGGCGCCTTCATCGTCAACGGCGCGAAGAGCTGGCTCACGGTGGCGTACCCCGAGTACTGGCTGTACTTCCTGGGTGCGCTGTTCATTGCCGTCACGCTGTTCCTGCCGAACGGCATCGTGGGGCTGGTGCGTCAGTGGTTGTCGAGGGAGAAGAAGCCTGCGCAGCCCGAACCTCTCCCGGATGCCCGCCGCGCCGTTGCGGCAGAGCAGGGCGTCGAGCCCGAAGCGCTCACCTCGCTGCCCGTGGACGCGAAGGGAGCACGCGCATGACGCCGGACCTGATGGACGCAGGCGCCGAGCGCGCCGCACGTGCCAGCGGCACCCACTACGTGAGCGGCAGCACCGAATCGGGCGGCCGCTCCGCCGACTTCGGCCGCCATGTCACGCCGGGTGAGGTCGACGTCACGCACGGCCGCATCCTGTACCTCGAAGACGTGAGCGTGAGCTTCGACGGCTTCAAGGCCATCAACAAGCTGTCGCTCGACATTGCGCCCGGCGAACTTCGCTGCATCATCGGCCCCAACGGTGCGGGCAAGACCACGATGATGGACATCATCACCGGCAAGACGCGGCCCGACTCGGGCACTGTGTTCTTCGGCAGCACCATCGACCTGCTGCGCCACCGCGAAGCCGACATCGCCCAGCTGGGCATCGGCCGCAAGTTCCAGAAGCCGACGGTGTTCGAGCACCTGACCGTGTTCGAGAACCTCGAACTCGCGCTGAAGACCGACAAGGGCGTGCGCGCCTCGATGCTGTTCAGGCTCGACTCGGCGCAGAGCGACCGGCTCGCCGAAGTGCTGCAGACCATCCACCTCGCCGACAGCGTGTCGCGCCTGGCCGGCAACCTGAGCCATGGCCAGAAGCAGTGGCTCGAAATCGGCATGCTGCTGATGCAGGACCCGAAGCTGCTGCTGCTCGACGAGCCCGTGGCCGGCATGACCGATGAGGAGACGGCCCGCACGGCGGAGCTGTTCCTCACGCTCAAGGGCAAGCATTCGCTGATGGTGGTGGAGCACGACATGAGCTTCATCCGCACGATCTCGGAGATCGTCACGGTGCTGTGCGATGGCTCCGTGCTTGCGCAGGGCACGCTGGACGAAGTGCAGGCCGACGAGCGCGTGATCGAGGTTTATCTTGGGCGCTGATCTCGTCGTCATTGCCGTTGTCCAGGGCTCGGCGACGGGAGCTGTCCCTTTGAGCGGCCGACGTCACCGGCCCTTCGGGCTTCCCTGCGCTGCTCGCGCCGGGCGGGGTCTCGCAGAACTCGCTTCGCTCAAACAGCTGCGAGCCCTGATCCGCGCCGCGTTCAGAACCGTCGTGTTTCCCCCTGACTTCCTCCCTCTCCCTCTGGGAGAGGGCAGGGGTGAGGGCAGCGGCATCAAAGCCACGACAGGCGCCCGGCATGCGGCACGGCGCCCCTCAGAAAAGACGAAGGAAGGCGCGTTCCAAAAATGCTGACAGTCAAGAACATCCACCAGTACTACGGCGGCTCCCACATCCTCAGGGACGTGAGCTTCGAGGCCACGCTGGGCAAGGTCACCGTGCTGCTCGGCCGCAACGGCGTAGGCAAGACAACATTGCTCAAGTCGTTGATGGGCCTCGTCCCCATCAAGAGCGGCAGCATCGAACTCGAAGGCAAACCGATCCACAAGGCCACGCCATACGACAGGGCCAGGGCCGGCATCGGCTTCGTCCCCCAGGGCCGCGAAATCTTCGCAAGACTCACGGTGGAAGAGAACCTGCGCATGGGCCTCGCCTACAAGAGCGGCAGCACGCCCATCCCGCAGGAACTGTTCGAGCTGTTCCCCGTCCTCAAGCAGATGATCAACAGACGAGGCGGCGACCTCTCGGGTGGCCAGCAGCAGCAGCTCGCCATCGCCCGTGCCCTCGCGCCCAAGCCCAAGCTCCTGATCCTCGACGAGCCCACCGAAGGCATCCAGCCCAGCATCATCAAGGACATCGGCCGCGTCATACGCATGCTGGCCGACCGCGGCGACATGGCCATCGTGCTGTGCGAGCAGTACTACGACTTCGCCCAGGAACTGGCCGACGACTACCTCGTGATGGAGCGCGGCGAAGTCATCGCACGCGGTCTCGGCAAGGACATGGAGGCGCAGGGCGTGCGCCAGCTCGTGGCGATCTGAACACGGGCGAGTACAGAGCCGTCGGCATTTCCGTATCGGCGGGGGTTCAGGGTTTACCCTAAAATCGGGCCTTGCCCGCTGCCGCCGGGCACCCTCCCAGGAGCCTGGCCTTGAACGCCTCCCCAACCGCGCCGGACAGCGCGGACACCGACATTTCCGTTTCTTCCCCTGCGCCGCCCGTCAACTTCCTGCGGGCCGTGCTCGCGCTCGGCGTCGGCGGCTTCGCCATCGGCACCGGCGAATTCGTCATCATGGGTCTGCTGCCCGAAGTGGCGAAGGACATCGACGTGAGCATCCCGCAGGCCGGCCACGTCATCAGCGCCTACGCGCTCGGCGTGGTCATCGGCGCTCCCGTGCTCGCGGTGCTCGCGGCCGGCTGGGGCCGCCGCGCGCTGCTGATCGCGCTCATGGCCGTGTTCGCGGCCGGCAACTTCGCCAGCGCCGCTGCTCCCAACTACCTGCTGCTGAACCTGCTGCGCTTTGCCACCGGCCTGCCGCACGGCACCTACTTCGGCGTGGCCGCGCTCGTGGCCGCCACGCTCGCGCCACCGGGGCGCCGCGCGCGGGCCGTGGGGCTCGTCATGCTGGGGCTCACCGGCGCCACGCTGGTCGGCGTGCCCATCGCGGCGTGGCTGGGCCAGTACTTCGGCTGGCGCGCGGCCTTCGTGTTCGTCGGCCTCATCGCGCTGGTGGCCATCGCGCTGCTTCGCCGCGACATTCCCGACATCGCGCCGCCGGCCGGTGCCAGCCCCTGGCGCGAACTGGGCGCGCTCAGGCGCAAGCAGGTGTGGTTCACGCTCGGCATTGCCGCCATCGGCTTCGGCGGCATGTTCTCGGTGTTCAGCTACATCAAGCCGACGCTGATCGAGGTGGCGGGCATGTCCATCGGCGGCGTGCCCTTCGTGCTCGCGCTGTTCGGCCTCGGCATGGTCGTGGGCAATCTCGTGGGCGCACGGCTGGCCGACAGATCGGTGATGCGCACCATCGGCGGCGTGATGGTCTACGCGGCGCTGGTGCTCGCCATGTTCACCTTCGCGGCCCACAACGTGGTGGCGGCGTCGATCAAC
Organism: Variovorax sp. Root411; assembly: GCF_001425205.1. Lineage (GTDB taxonomy): Bacteria > Pseudomonadota > Gammaproteobacteria > Burkholderiales > Burkholderiaceae_C > Variovorax. Next base: position 110,193 of record NZ_LMDW01000002.1, on the reverse strand, counting down.
GTGTTCCTCATCGGCACCACGGTGGCCATCGGCCCGGCGCTGCAAATCCGCCTGATGGACGTGGCCGGCGATGCGCAGACCCTCGCGGCCGCCCTCAACCACTCGGCCTTCAACATGGCCAACGCGCTCGGCGCGTGGCTCGGCGGCGTGGCCATTGCGGCGGGCCTGGGCTGGACCTCGACCGGCTGGGTCGGCGCGCTGCTGGCGCTGGCGGGGCTGGGCGTGTTCGGCTGGGCGGTGATGAGCGCGCGAGCCACTGCGCGGCGGCCCGCGGTCACCGCCTGTTGAGCTTTCCGCCGCGAAGCGACCTGCGAGGCATTCGCCAGCGGGGGCGGCGGTTGACAGCGGCGGGCAAAGCGAACGACATTGCCGGCGATGATTTCTATGGTCACCTCGGCGGGCGAATGAACGACAACATGCCGACGCTTTCGCGCAGGCGCCTGCTGCGCATCGGGCTGGCCGCCGCTTCGCTGGGCCATCCCTTCCTGAGGCTGAATGCGCAGCAAACGCCGCGCGACCCGTTCACGCTCGGTGTGGCCTCGGGCGTACCACGGCCCGATGGCATGGTGCTCTGGACGCGGCTCGCACCCGAGCCGCTGCAAGGAGGCGGCATGGGCGAGGCGCCGGTCGAGGTGCGATGGGAGGTGGCGGAAGACGAAGGCTTCCGGCGCATCGTGTCCAAGGGCTCGGCGACGGCAGCCGCCGAACTTGCCCACTCGGTGCACGTCGAGGTGCAGGGGCTCCGGCCCGGTCGCCCCTACTGGTACCGCTTCACCGCAGCCGGTGCGCACAGCCCCATCGGCCGCACGCGCACGGCACCCGCCGACACCGACGACGCCTCGCAGCCGCTGCGCTTCGCCTTTGCCTCCTGCCAGCAGTACGAGCAGGGCTACTACGCGGCCTACCGCGACATGGCCGCGCAGCCGCTCGATCTCGTGGTGCACCTCGGCGACTACATCTACGAAAGCTCCTGGGGCTCGCGCCACGTGCGGCGCCACGAGGGCGGCATTCCCACGCAGCTGGCCGGGTTTCGCGACCGCTACGCGCTCTACAAGACCGATCCGCACCTGCAGGCCGCGCACGCCGCCTTCCCCTGGCTCGTGACCTGGGACGACCACGAGGTGGCCAACGACTACGCGAACGACGTGTCGCCGCGCACCATCGACCCCGCGCAGTTCCTCGCGATCCGCGCGGCCGCCTACCAGGCCTGGTACGAGCACATGCCGGTGCCCGCCAGCATGCGCCCGCGCGGGCCCGACGCCACCATCTACGGCCGCCATCGCTTCGGCCGCATGCTCGACGTGCTGCTGACCGACGGGCGCCAGTACCGCTCGCACCACGCCTGTCTCGCGGGCCGCAGTGCGTTGCCGCTGGCCGACTGCCCCGCCCGGCTCGCACCCGAACGCAGCTTCTTCGGCGCAGCGCAGGAGGCCTGGCTCGCGCGCGAGCTTGCCGCGCCGCCAGCGCGTTGGACCGTGATCGCGCAACCCACGCTGCTCGCCGAGGCCGACCGCAAGCGCGGCCCCGAGCACGGCTACTGGATGGACGGCTGGGACGGCTACGCCGCCGCCCGCGCGCGCCTGCTCGATGGCTTGGCCGCGCACAAGGCGCGCGGCGGCAATGCACTCGTCGTCAGCGGCGACGTGCATGCCTTCTGGGCCGCCGACCTGCGGCGCGAACCGCAGGGCCCGGCGATCGCGACCGAATTCGTCGGCGGCGCCATCACCTCCGAAGGGCCGAGCGCCGCCAATGTGGCGAACATGCTCGCGAAGAACGAGCACCTGCGCTACGGCCGCGGCGACAAGCGCGGCTACGCGCTCGTGACGCTCGATGCACGCGGCTGCGAGGTCGAGTTCCGCGCGGTGGAAGACGAGAAGAACGCCGACTCGGCCGTGGCGCCCATGGCCCGCTTCTCGGTGGCCCAGGGGGCACCCGGCGTGCATCTCGAAACCACCTGAAATCTCCGCCGCCTGCAGGATCGCGTGGCCGTGCCTATGATGGCCGCCGCCATTCTTCATCCCTCTCTTTCCTCGGAGCGAGACCTCATGAGCCTTTCCACCATCCGTCTCGGCCGCACGGGCCTCACCGTGTCGCGGCTCGCCCTCGGCACCATGACCTTCGGCCTGCAGACCGACGAGACGGTGTCGCACCAGATCCTCGACAAGGCGGCCGAAGGCGGCATCAACTTCCTCGATACCGCCGACGTGTACCCGCTCGGCGGCACGGTCGAGACCACCGGCCGCACCGAGGAAATCATCGGCCGCTGGCTGCAGAAGCAGGGCCCCGCGGGCCGCCGCCGCTTCGTCGTCGCCACCAAGGCGGTCGGCAAGGTCGGGCCCAACAGCTGGGACCAGGGTGCTTCGCGCAAGCACCTGCTTGACGCTATCGACGCTTCGCTCAAGCGGCTGCAGACCGACCACGTCGACCTGTACCAGCTGCACAGCGACGACCGCGAGACGCCACTCGAAGAGAGCCTGGAGGCGCTCGACGTCATCGTGAGGTCGGGGCGTGCGCGCTACATCGGCGTGTCGAATTTCCTGGCGTATCGGCTGGCGCGTGCGTTGGGCAAGGCCGAGCTGCACAAGCTCACGCGCTACGTGTCGGTGCAGCCGCGCTACAGCCTGCTGTTCCGCGAGATCGAGCGCGAGCTGCTGCCGCTTGCGAGCGAAGAAGGCCTGGGCGTGATTCCCTACAACCCGCTGGCCGGCGGGCTGCTGACGGGCAAGTACAAGCCCGGCGCGAAGCCGGAGGAGAACACGCGCTTCACCCTCGGCACGGCCGGCGGCATGTACCAGGACCGCTACTGGAACGAGCGCAGCTTCAGCACCGTGACGCAGCTGCACAAGCTGGCGGACGAGGCCGGCGTGCCGCTGGCCACGCTGGCCGTGGCATGGGTGATGGCGAATCCGCTGATCACCGCACCGCTGCTGGGCGCGAGCCGGCCCGAGCAGCTCGACGCGACCATCGCGGCGGCCGAGTACAAGCTCGATTTGGACCTCAAGCAGAAGCTGGACGAACTGACTGCCGAGTACCGCAAGGGCGACGCCCCGCGCTGAACGTGTTGCCTTGCTCCTTCCCCTTCCGGGGGAAGGCTGGGATGGGGGCAGGCCTTCGCACAGGCGCCGTGCCGTTTCGAACGCCGCCGTGCCCCCACCCCAACCCTCCCCCGGGAGGGGAGGGAGCAAAGCCGGGGAGGGGAGCAAGACCGAATCTGTCAGAACTGTCAGTCAACCGACAGCGAGGGGTTCGATGGGGGTTCCTAGAGTGCCTTCATCATGGTTCTCCCAGACGCACCTCCTCGCGCGCGCGCGGCCATCGCGCTTGCCGCCTTGCTCCTCGCGGGCTGCGCCGTCGGCCCCGACTACGTCCGTCCTCGGATCGACGTGCCTGCCGCCTACAAGGAAACAGGTGGCCCCTGGAAGACCGCTGCCCCGCAGACCATCGACGCCGACCACCCCTGGTGGGACGCCTACGGCGACAGCACGCTCAGTGCATTGATCGCGCAGGCCAACGCGGCCAACCAGAACATCCGCGTCGCCGAAGCGCAGTACCGCGAGGCGCAGGCCATCACCGCGGCCGCGCGTGCCAACTTCTTCCCGACAGTCGGCCTCAGCACGGGTGCTTCGCGCGCGCAGACCAACAGCACCGGCACCGTCAAGCGCGCCACCACCGACACCCTGGGCCTGGCCGCAAGCTGGGAGCCCGACATCTGGGGCGCCGTGCGGCGTTCGGTCGAGGCGGGCAGCGCGAGCGAACAAGCCAGCGCCGACGACCTCGCGGGTGCGCGCCTGAGCATCCAGACCACGCTCGCGCAGGACTACCTGCAGGTGCGCGTGATCGACCTGCAGCGCGACCTGTACGGCAGCACCACCGCCGCCTACGCCAAGGCGCTCGAACTCACGCAGCACCAGTACGCCGCCGGCACCGTGCTGCGCTCCGACGTGGCGCTGGCGGAAAGCCAACTCAAGACCGCGCAGGCGCAGGCCATGGACCTCGAGGCCCAGCGCAGCCAGCTCGAACACGCCATCGCGGTGCTGACGGGGCAGGTGCCAGCGTCGTTCGTGTTGCCGCCGCTCGAACCATCGCCGCAGGCGCCCACGGCCGAATCGCTCTCGTCGGCCGCCCCGCTGCACCTGCAGCTGCCTGTCACGCCCACGGGCCTGCCTTCGGAGCTGCTCGAACGCCGCCCCGACATCGCCGGCGCCGAGCGCCGCGTGCAGGCTGCGAACGCCAATATCGGCGTGGCCAAGGCGGCCTATTTCCCGCAGATCGTGCTCAGCGCCAGCGGCGGCTTCAGCGCGGCCAGCATGGCCACGCTGTTCGACACGCCCAGCCGCGTGTGGTCGCTGGGCGCGGCGCTGGCGCAGACCGTGTTCGACGGCGGCCTGCGCAAGGCGCACAGCGACCAGGCCGTGGCCGCCTACGACGCATCGGTCGCGCAATACAAGCAGACCGTGCTCGGCGGCTTCCAGCAGGTGGAGGACAACCTTGCCACCCTGCGCGTGCTCGACAGCGAATCCGCCCTGCAGGCCGATGCCGTGCGCGCCGCGCAGCTCGCCGAGCGGCTGGCCTTGAGCCAGTACCGCGCCGGCACCACCACCTACCTCAGCGTGGTGACGGCGCAGGCACTCTCGCTCGCCAACCAGCGCACCGCCGCGCAAGTGCTGGGCCGCCAGCTGGCCGCCAGCGTCTCGCTGATCGCGGCGACGGGCGGCGGCTGGAGCGCCGCTGAAACGACTTCCGGGAATTGATGCCATGACGACCGCAGACACCTCCACGCACCCTCTGTTTCAACGCCGATCTACCTGGCTGGCGGCCGCCGTGGGCGTGCTCGTGCTCGGCGGCGGCGCCTGGGCGCTCATGCATCACGCGGCCAACGCCGCCAACCCCGAGGCACCGAAGACGCCGCCGGTGCAGGTGACCACCGCGCGCGTCAAGCAGCAGGACGTGCAGGTCTACCGCGGCGGCATCGGCACCGTCGCGTCGATGGCCACCGTCACCGTCAAGGCCCGCATCGACGGCCAGCTCGACAAGGTCGGCTTCGTCGAAGGGCAGGACGTGAAAGCCGGCCAGCTGCTTGCGCAGCTCGACCCGCGCACGCTGCAGGCGCAGCTCGCGCAGGCGCAGGCCACCAGGGCCAAGGACCAGGCCACGCTCGTCAATGCGCGCGCCGACCTCAAGCGCTACACCACGCTGCTGTCGCAGGACGCCGCCACGCAGCAGCAGGTCGACACGCAGAAGGCGCTCGTCAACCAGCTCGAAGCTTCCGTGCAGAACGACGCCGCCCAGGTGCAGTACGCCGAGGTTCAACTGAGCTTCACGCGCATCTCGTCGCCCATGAATGGACGGGTGGGCGCACGGCTGGTGGACCCGGGCAACATCGTTCACGCAGCCGATGCCAACGGCCTCGTCGTCATCAACCAGATCGACCCCATCGCCGTGCAGTTCACGCTGCCCGAGGACGCGGTGCAGGACATCAACCGCGTGCAGCAGCAAAGCGCGCAGCCGCTCTCGGTGGTTGCTTACGACCGCAGCGGCGCGCAGATGCTCGGCACCGGCAAGCTGATATTGCTGAACAACCAGATCGACACCACCAGCGGCACCGTGCAACTCAAGGGCAGCTTCGCCAATCCGCAGCACACGCTGTGGCCCGGCCAGTACGTCAACGTGCGGCTGCAGCTCGACCGCCGGCCCGACTCGCTGACCGTGCCCGCCGCCGCCGTGCAGCGCGGACAGGACAACACCTACGTCTGGGCGATCGATGCCGAGAACAAGGCCAGCAATGTGCCGGTGCACGTGGTGCAGATCGCCGACGGCATCGCGGTGATCGACAAGGGCCTGAGTGCCGACCAGCGCGTGGTGGTCGACGGCCAGTACAAGCTCAGGCCCGGCGTCGCCATCGTCGAGCCGCCGCCCGCGCAGCAGAAGGGCAAGGCCGCCACCGACGGCAAGAAGTCCGCCAGCGGGAGCCGCAATTGAGCATCTCCGCCGCCTTCATCAAGCGCCCCATCGGCACCACGCTGCTGGCGCTGGCCATCCTGCTGGTCGGCGCGGCGGTGTTTCCGCTGCTGCCGGTGGCGCCGCTGCCGCAGGTCGACTTTCCGACCATCCAGGTCTCGGCGAATCTGCCGGGCGCCAGTCCGGAGATCATGGCCTCCAACGTGGCACAGCCGCTGGAGCGGCAGTTCTCGCTGATCGCGGGCCTGTCGCAGATGACCTCGACCAGCGGCATCGGCTCCACGCAGATCACCTTGCAGTTCGACCTGAACCGCGCGATCGACGGCGCGGCGCTCGATGTGCAGGCCGCCATCACTGCCGCGACCGGCCAGCTGCCGGCCAACCTGCCGAGCCCGCCGACCTTTCGCAAGACCAACCCGGCGGACTCGCCGATCATGCTGCTCGCGGTGCACTCGGACACGCTGCCGCTGACCGAGACCAACGACTACGCGGACAACATCCTGGCGCAGCAGATCTCGCAGATCTCGGGCGTGGGCCTGGTCAACATCGGCGGCGCGCAAAAACCCGCCATCCGCATCCAGGCCGATCCGGCCAAGCTCGCGGCGCTCGGCATCAGTCTCGAAGACATCCGCGGGGTCATCGCCACCGTGTCGGTGAACGCGCCCAAGGGCACGATCGACGGCAAATCGCAGTCTTTCACGGTCTATACCAACGACCAACTGCTCAAGGCCGCACCGTGGAACGACGTGGTGCTCGCCTACAGGAACGGCGCGCCCGTGCGCGTGAAGGACATCGGCGTGGCGGTGGACGCACCGGAGAACAGCAAGGTCGCCGCCTGGACCTTCTCCGGCGCGGCGGCGCCCGACAGCGTGGGCAACGGCCGCGACATCCTGCTGGTGATCTTCAAGCAGCCGGGTGCCAACGTCATCGATACGGTCGACGCCATCAAGGCGGCCCTGCCGAGGCTGCGAGCGGCCATCCCGCCGACCGTGTCGGTGGACACGCTGGTCGACCGCACTCAGACGATCCGCGCGTCGGTCAAGGACGTGGAGTTCACGCTGCTGCTGACCATCGCACTGGTGGTGGCGGTGATCTTCGTGTTCCTGCGCAATGTGCCCGCCACGCTGATCCCCAGCGTGACCGTGCCGCTCGCGCTGCTCGGCACGGTGGCTGTGATGTACCTGCTGGGCTACAGCCTGGACAACCTGTCGCTCATGGCGCTGACCATCGCGGTCGGCTTCGTCGTCGACGACGCCATCGTGATGCTGGAGAACATCTACCGATACGTCGAGGAGGGCATGAATCCGATGGAGGCCGCCTACAAGGGGGCGGGCGAGATCGGCTTCACCATCATCTCGATCTCGGTATCGCTGGTGGCCGTGTTCATTCCGCTGCTGCTGATGGGCGGCATCGTCGGGCGGCTGTTCCGCGAGTTCGCGGTCACGGTGACGTTGACGATCGTGGTCTCGGTCCTCATCTCGCTGACGCTCACGCCGATGCTGTGCTCGCGCTTCCTGAAGGACGGGCATCAGACCAGGCACGGGCGGCTGTACCAGCTTTTCGAGCTTGGCTTCGAGAAGATGCTTGCCGGCTACAAGCGCGGACTCGACGTCGTCTTCAAGCATCAGTTCATCACGCTGATGGCCTTTTTCGCGACCCTGGCGGCGACCGTCGTGCTGTTCGTGCTGATCCCCAAGGGCTTCTTTCCGCAGCAGGACACGGGGTTCATCTTCGGCAATGCGCTGTCGACCCAGGATTCGTCCTTTGCATCGATGAACAAGCGCCAGGTGGAGTTTGCCGACATCATCCGCCAGGACCCGGACGTGACCGGCGTGGCGATGTTCGGCAACTCGTCGCAGTTCAATACCGGCAACTTCTTCATCGCGCTCAAGCCGAAGGACGAGGGCCGCACGCTGAGCGCCGACCAGATCATCGCGCGGCTGCGCCCCAAGCTCGCGAAGGTCGAAGGTGCGTCGCTGCTGATGCAGGCGGGGCAGGACATCAACGTGGGCGGGCGTCTTGCGCGCACGCAATACCAGTACACGCTGACCGACGCCAATCTCGACGAGCTCAACCAGTGGGCGCCGAAGCTGCTTGAACGCTTCGAGCAACTGCCGGAATTGACCGACGTGGCCAGCGACCTGCAGAACGCAGCAACCACCGCGAGCCTGACGATCGACCGCGACCGTGCGTCGAGCTTCGGCATCTCGCCGGCGCTGATTGACGCGACGATCTATGACGCCATCGGCCAACGCCAGGTCAGCCAGTACTTCACGCAGATCAACAGCTACCACGTGGTGCTGGAAGTCACGCCGAGACTGCAGGAAGACCCGAGCCTGTTCGACAAGCTCTACCTCACCTCGCCGATCACGGGCCAGCAGGTGCCGCTGTCGAGCTTCGTGAAGGTGGACACCAACAAGACCGCCTACCTGTCCATCAGCCACCAGAGCCAGTTCCCGGCAGTGACGCTTTCGTTCAACCTGGCGCCGGGCGTGGCGCTCGGCCAGGCGGTCGATGCCATCAACAAGGCGCAGGCGCAGATGGCGCTGCCGCAGGCGCTCAGCGGTTCGTTCCAGGGCACGGCCCAGGCGTTTCGCGCTTCGCTGAGTACGCAGCCCTACCTGATCGCCGCGGCGCTCGTGGCGGTCTACATCGTGCTGGGGCTGCTCTACGAGAGCTACATCCACCCGATCACGATTCTCTCGACGCTGCCGTCCGCGGGCGTGGGGGCGCTGTTGATCCTGATGGCGGGCGGCTATGACCTCACCGTCATCGCGCTGATCGGCATCATCCTGCTGATAGGTATCGTGAAGAAGAACGGGATCATGATGGTCGACTTCGCGCTCACCGCGGAGCGGGAGCAGGGCATGAAGCCGGAGGAGGCGATCTACCGCGCCTGCCTGCTGCGCTTTCGACCCATCATGATGACGACCATGTGCGCGCTGCTCTCCGGTCTGCCGCTGATGCTGAGCCACGGTTCGGGCTCCGAGCTGCGCCGGCCGCTGGGCTACGCCATGGTCGGCGGGCTGGTACTCTCGCAGGCGCTCACCTTGTTCACGACCCCGGTGGTCTACCTGTACCTCGACCGCGCCCACTACTGGTACATGCGCCGCAAGGAAGCACGCAAGGCCCGCAAGGCGGCGAAGGAAGGCAAGCCCCCGGTGCCCGTCGAAGCGCATGGGTGAGCACCGGCCGATACAGCAGCACGAGCGCAACGCCAACGCCATGAAGATTCTGATTGTCGAAGACGAACTGAGAACCGCGGACTACCTCTCCAAGGGGCTGACCGAGCAGGGCTGCGCGGTCGACACGGCGCACAACGGCATCGACGGCCAACACCTGGCGCTGACGCACGACTATGACGTGATCGTGCTCGACGTGATGCTGCCGGGGCAGGACGGCTTCTCGGTGCTGCGCGAGCTGCGCGCCGTGAAGCAGACGCCGGTCATCATGCTCACCGCGCGCGACCGCGTGGAGGACCGCATCAAGGGCCTGCACGAAGGCGCGGACGACTACCTCGTCAAGCCCTTCTCTTTCCTCGAGCTGCTGGCGCGGCTGCAGGCGCTGAACCGGCGCGGCCGCAAGCAGGAGCCGATGCAGCTGCGCATTGCCGACTTGCAGATCGATCTGCTGGCGCGCAAGGCTTCTCGTGGCAGTGGTGGCGGCAGCACGCGCATCGACCTCACGGCCAAGGAATTCGCGCTGCTGGCGGTGCTGGCGCGCCGGCAGGGCGAGATACTGTCGAAGACCGCCATCGCCGAGCTGGTGTGGGACATGAACTTCGACAGCAACACCAACGTGGTCGAAGTCGCCATCAAGCGGCTGCGCGACAAGATCGACGTGCCCTTCGCGCCGAAGCTGCTGCACACGATCCGCGGCATGGGCTACGTGATGGAAGTGCGCGACAGCGGGAACGCCGCCGAAGGGGAGGGCGCCGCGCCGTGAAGCGCTCGATCACCGCGCGGCTGGTGCTCATGTTCGCTGCGGCGGCGCTCGCGACCTTTGCGCTGATCGGTGCCGCGCTGCAGGGGGTGCTCTCGCGCGAGCTCGACCGCCACCAGTACGACGAGCTCAAGATCGGACTCACGAACATGCAGTACTCCATCGAGCGTGTCGGCACGGTGGACCGCTGGGCCCGCGTGCAGGCCAAGATGGACACCCTCACGCCCGAGGACGGCAGCGTGCGCTTCTGGGTGCTGTGCGACGACCCGCGCTTCCAGTACGGCAAGGGGCTGGCCGAAATCGAGCGCATGAGCCATGACGCCGACGGCCGCGGCAGCATCATCCTGCCGGGGCGCGACCAGCCGCTGCGCACGCTGTCGGTCCACATCGAGCCGCTGCTCGACCGTCCGGCCGTGCGGCTCATCGTGGGCAGCGACTCCGCTCCCTATGCCCACACGCGCCATGCCTTCCTCACCGCGCTGGTGGCGCTGGGGCTCGGCGCGGTGCTGGTGGTGGCGCTGGCCGGCTACTGGATTGCGCGTGTCGGGCTGCAGCCGCTCGAGCAGTTGTCGCGGGAGGCGCAATCGCTGCGGCCCAAGAAGCTGTCGCAGCGCCTGCAATCACAACAGCTGCCGGTCGAGCTCTCGGCGCTGGCCGAGGCCTTCAACGGCGCGCTGAGCCGGCTGGAAGAAGCCTACGGCCAGCTCGAAGCCTTCAACGCCGACGTGGCGCACGAGTTGCGCACGCCGCTGGCCAACCTCATCGGCAGCACGCAGGTCGCGCTGTCGCGCCAGCGCAGCGCGGGCGAGTTCCAGGAGGTGCTGCAGGCCAACCTCGAAGACCTGGAGCGGGTGCGCTCCATCGTCAACGACATGCTGTTCCTCGCGCGCGCCGACCGCGGCGAAGTGGCCACCGGGCTGGTGCTCACGCCGGTGGCGCAGGAGGTGCGCAAGACCATCGAGTTCTTCGAGTTCGTGCTCGACGAGACGCGCGCGCAAGTGGTCATCGAGGGCGACGTGCTGGCCGAGGCGCGGCTGGAAAGCGCGCTGTTCCGCCGTGCGATGTCGAACCTGCTGCAGAACGCGATCGAACATTCGAAGCCGGGGGCGCAGATCGCCGTCACGCTGCGCGAGGAGGCGGCCTCGACGTGGATCACCGTGTCGAACCCGGGCACGCCCATCGATGACCTGCATCTGCAGCATCTGTTCGACCGGTTCTATCGCGTCGACGAGGCGCGCAACGACGGGGGCGAGCACCACGGGCATGGCCTTGGGCTGGCCATCGCGAAGGCGGTGGCGAGCATGCATGGCGGGCAGGTTTGCGCCTCGAGCGATGGCGGCCTGAATACCTTCGGCTTCAGCGTATCGCGCGCCCCTGAAAAAACCACCGGCTGAAGCCGCCCGCCAATGGCCTGCGCCCGGTACGTTCTTGGGCCATGCCGGAGAATCGCTGCCGGCATGAATCGCACGCAACCCCCGCAACTTCCACCGGCATCCGGACCACAAGGGCAGCCATGGCACAGCTGATGTCGCTGCTCGTGCAGAACGCGATCCTGGTGGTGTTCGCCGCCAGCTTTGCCGCGCGCCTCGGGCTGCCCGTGCCGGCGGCGGCGGTGCTCGTGCTGACGGGCGCACTGCTGGCGGCGGGCGATGTCTCGGTGCCCGGCGTGGTGATGGCCGCGGTCATCGCCAACCTGCTTGGCGATGGGGCGTGGTTCTATGCCGGGCGGCGCTTCGGCTACCGCTTCATGCGCATGCTGTGCCGCATCTCGCTGTCGCCCGACACCTGCGTGCGGCGCGGCGAATCGCTCATTACCGATTGGGGCGGTCTCTCGCTGGTGGCCGCCAAGTTCGTGCCGGGCGTGTCGGTGGTGGCGCCGCCGATGGCGGGGGCGCTGGGCATGTCGGTGCGGCGCTTCATCGGCTTCGACGTGGGGGCGGCGCTGGTCTGGACGGTGCTGTTCCTCGGGCTGGGCTGGGTGTTCCGCAACCAGATCCAGGAAGTGCTGGCTGTGCTGGCGCAGGCCGGCGGCATCGCCACTGCGGCGGTGGCCGTTGTGCTGGTGGTGATCCTCGCGGTGCGCTACTGGCGGCGGCGCGCCTTCATGCGGCTCACGGGCATGCCGCGCATCTCGGTGGAAGAGTTGCACGAAATGCTGAGCGGCGAAGAACCGCCGCTGGTGATCGACGTGCGCGGCCAGGCCGGCGTGCAGGTCGATCCGCGCCGCATTCCGGGCGCGCAGTCGTACACGCTCAAGGCGCTGCAGCAGCGCGGCCTCGACCTGTCGCACGCGGCAGGGCGCGACGTGGTGCTGTATTGCAACTGCCCCAACGAGGTGTCGGCCGCGCAGGCCGCGCGCGTGCTGCTGGCACGCGGGGCGCGGCGGGCCCTGCCGCTGACGGGCGGGCTCGATGCGTGGGTGGCCTCGGGCAGGCCCACGAGCGTGGATTGACCGCAAGGCCTGCGCGCTGCAGGAATCGGCCTCCCGTGCTATGGTCCCCCGGCTTCGGGTTAACCCTTAAGGTTGCCCTCTCGAACCGGGACGCCTCATGTCTTCTTCCGCCTCCAGAGCTTCTGCTTCTCCAGCCGGTCTTACGCCCGCGCTCACACTGGTCTTCGCCATCGCCTGCGGCCTGTGCGTGGCCAACATCTACTACGCCCAGCCGCTGATCGGCCCCATCTCTGACACGCTGCAGCTGCACGCAGGGCTGGCCGGCCTGATCATGACTCTCACCCAGCTCGGCTACGGCGCCGGCCTGTTGCTGCTGGTGCCGTTGGCCGACGTGGTGGAGAACCGCCGGCTGATCGTCGGTGCGCTGGTCGGCGCAGTGATCGGGCTCGTGGGCATCGCGCTTTCCGGCTCCGCCATCACCTTCCTCGTGGCCTCGTTCGTGGTGGGTGCATGCGCGGTCGCGGCGCAGGTGCTGCTGCCCTTTGCCTCGCACCTCGCGCCCGAAGCCACGCGCGGCAAGGTGGTCGGCAACATCATGGCCGGCCTGCTGGGCGGGATCATGCTGGCGCGGCCCTTTGCCAGCGTGGTGGCGTCGGCGCTGGGCTGGCGCGCGGTGTTCTGGCTCTCGGCCGCGCTGATGGCCACGCTCATCGCCGTACTGTGGCGCGTGCTGCCGCAGCGCCGCCCGCATGCCTCGGTGGGCTACGCGCGCACCATGGCCTCGCTGCCCGGCATCGTGCTGAACACGCCGCTGCTGCGCCGGCGCGGCTTCTACCAGGGGATGATGTTCTCCGCCTTCCAGGCCTTCTGGACGGCCGTGCCGCTGGCGCTGGTGCACGAGTTCGGCATGGGGCAGCGCGGCATTGCGCTGTTCGCACTGGCCGGCGCCGCGGGCGCCTTGTTCGCGCCGGTTGCGGGCCGGCTGGCCGACCGGGGGCTGACGCGGCCGGCGACCGGCGTGGCCATCGTCGTCGCGCTGCTGTCCTTCGTGCTCGGCGCGGTCGCCATGCACTACCGCTCGGTGGCCGGGCTGGTCGCGGCGGGCATCCTGCTCGACGGGGCGGTGCAGTTGTGCCAGGTGCTCAACTTCCGCAGCCTGTTCATGCTGGCGCCGGAGCTGCGCGGGCGGCTCAACGGGCTGTTCATGACCTTCATCTTCATCTGCGCGGCGGTGGCCTCGGGCATTGCGGCGGCCGTGTATGCCTTCCACGGATGGAGCGGGCTGTGCCTGCTGGGCGGCGGGTATGTGCTGCTGGCATTGCTCTACTACGCGACCGAGTTCCGGCGCGCATCGATGCCGGCCGCAGTCGGCGGCTGACCCCGGCCGGGCGTGCCCAGGCGCGGTGGTAGCCTTGCCACCCGATGAATCTCCGCACCAAGATCGTTGCGCTCGCCGTGGCACCCTTGCTCGTCGCACTGGTGCTCGTGGCCCTCGCGGTGCGCCACCAGGAGCATGACCTCGCCCAGCGCGAGCGCGCCCTCATCGAGCGCAGCTACATGGCCCAGCGCCGCAGCGAGCTGCGCAGCTATGTCGAGCTGGCCGTGAGCAACCTGCGCCCGCTGTACGACTCCGGCCAGGACGACGAAGCCACCCGCAACGAGGCCCTGCGCCGCCTGGCCGCGCTCGACTACGGCGACGACGGCTACTTCTTCGTCTACGACCTGCAGGGCAACTCGCTCATGCACTCGCGCCAGCCCGAACTCGTCGGCAAGAACCTTTGGGAGCTGCGCGATTCGCGCGGCCGCTACACCATCCAGGAGCTGGTCAAGGGCGCGAAGGAAAACGGCGGCGGCTACATCGAATACGAGTGGCGCAAGCCGTCGAGCGCGCAGCTGGCGCCCAAGCTCGGCTACGTGACGGCGCTGCCGCGCTGGAACTGGATGGTCGGCACCGGCCTGTACCTCGACGACATCCAGTCGACCATGGACACCCTCGACCGGCAGATGAACGCCAACGTCACCGCCACGCTGCTGTGGATTGCCGGCATTGCCGCGCTGTGCCTCGGCGTGGTCAGCGCCGCCGGCCTGCTGCTGAACCTCAGCGAGCACCGCACCGCAGAAGCCAAGCTGCGCCTGCTCGCGCGGCGCGTGGTGCAGTCGCAGGAAGAAGAGCGCGGCCACCTCGCGCGCGAGCTGCACGACGGCACCAGCCAGACGCTGGTGTCGGCCAAGCTGCTGATCGAATCGGCCGTCGAATCGCTCGACCGCCAGCAGCACAGCACGCCGCCCGCGCTGGCCAAGGCGCTGCAGCGGCTCAACGATTCGCTGATCGAGGTGCGCCGCATCTCGCACCGGCTGCGCCCCGCCTTGCTCGACACACTGGGCCTGCCCGCCGCGCTGGCGCGGCTGGTCGACGAATTCAGGGAGGAGGGCGGCGTCGACGCGTCGATGATGGTCGGCGGCGAGTCTTTCGAGCTGCAGCCCGAAGTAAAGACCGCGCTCTTCCGCCTGACGCAGGAGGCGCTGACCAACGTGCGCAAGCACGCGCACGCGCAGCACGTGCACATTGCGCTGAACTTCGACGAAGAAGAAGGCGTGCGCCTGGAAGTGAGCGACGACGGCACCGGCTTCGACATTCAGGCCGTGCAGCTCGACCCGCGGCGCGGCATCGGCCTGCGCAACATGCGCGAGCGAATGGAGGCCATCGGCGGGCGGCTCACCATGAACTCCAACGCCGGGCGCACCTCCATCGAGGCCGAGGTGCCGGCTCGCAGCGCGAGGGCCGAAGCGCCCGCATCCACGGCAACATGACGGCGACAAAAACCATCCGGCTTTTTCTTGTCGACGACCACCCGCTGGTGCGCGACGGCCTGCGTGCCCGGCTCGGCTCCATGCCCAACCTGGAGATCGTCGGCGAGGCCGGCAGCGCGGCCGAAGCGCTCGCGCTGGTGGAAAGCGTGAAGCCCGACCTCATGCTGATGGACGTCGGCATGAAGGACATGAACGGCATCGAGCTCGCGGCCCTGCTGCTGCAACGCCAGGGCGCGCCGCACATCGTGATGCTCAGCATGTACGACAACCCCGAGTACGTGCAGAAGGCCCTGCAGGTGGGCGCGCGCGGCTATGTGCTGAAAGACGCGCCCGCGGCGGAGATCGTCGCGGCCATCGAGGCCGTGTCGGCCGGTGGCACATTCCTGAGCCCGGCCGTGTCGAAGAAGCTGTTTCGCACGCAGGAGCCGAGGCCGCTGCTCACGCCGCGCGAGAGCGAGATTCTTTCGGCGCTGGGGCGAGGGGAATCGAGCAAGCAGATTGCGCGTGACCTTGGCCTGAGCGTGCGCACTGTGGAGGCGCACCGGCAGAGCATCAAGCGGCGGCTGGGGATCGAAGGGCAGGCAGAGCTGATCAAGTACGCGGTGGAGCATGCGCGGGAGTTCGGGCAGGGCTCCTGAATCGCTTGCCTGCTTCGTTGACTGTCAGCGCTTTGTGTACCGGCGCTGCCGATTGGCGATTACTCGAAGGAATCGAGGAATCTTCAACAGAAGTTCTTTCTGCGCGAGGCTGGCCTTCTATACAGTGAATGCCCCTGTGGTCGAACGACCCACCAAGTGGGCATGGAGGGCACTACTTCTTTTTTTGAATTGAGGAATGAACCGCTTTGCCTCGCGGCGGGCTGTCGATGCGACATGCACCGATGCGAACGTGAGGCACAAAAGGCGACGGCCAAGGTGTTCGCGCACCTTGACCGTCTGACCAAGTGACGTGCATTACCTTGGAAAGGGCACACCAAATGGCTGAGCGAATTATGGCCCGCGACCGAAAGCGGGCGTCTGCGGACGCGACCACCACCACACCCGACGCGTCCGATCTTCTTGAGAACAAGCTGGAGCAGTTGAACTCACTGCTTTGGTGCTTCTACGGTGCTGGGGATGGATGGTTCCAGGATGCGGGGGAAGCGCATCGGGAGAATCTGCTTTGGATTGCTTCTGATCTGGCACGGGAGGCGGTGGCGTTGTATCAGGAGAGCGCAGGTGTGTGACGGGGCTCGGCACTGAAGGGGCTGTTGCGGCTGTTCGCGGAGGCAAGCCTCAGGGGCAGGTAAGCGCCCTTTGCAGAGATTGCGCGTTCGCGAAAGCGGTCAAACAGCGACCGCCACGATCTGTGCAACGACAGCCATTACGGCATTGTTCTGCGCGTTCAGATCGCGAGGATGCGGGTTGGTCGCCGTGGTCGTCACCGCAAGCCGAAGGGAAGGAACGACAACCGCGAATTGCGCGCCATAGCCCCAAGCCCAGGCGACCGGATGACCGCTCAGACTACCGGTGAACCAAAGATAGCCGTAGCCGGTCTTCTGCATGGGCGCCGCACTCCATGTGGTCGGCACATGAAAGCTCGTGCTGGTCCTGACCCAATCCTTCGGCACGATCTGCTTGTCGCCCCAACGGCCGTCGTTGGCAATCGACCATCCGATTTTCGCAAGATCTCGTGCCCGCAGGCGCAAGCCTCGGTAGCTCATGAAGTTTCCCGCTTTGTCGCGGGTGGCCTCGACCCTCTCAATTCCCAATGGGCGGAATAGATCGCGCTGCGCAAGTTGGTCTATGGACATGCCTTGTGCTTGGACAAGGATCGGGGACAGCAACGAAATCGCGGCGTCGTTGTAGACCCACCGCCTCACCTTTTGCGGATCGACTGGAAGCCCCAGGACAAAAGCGACGGGGTCCTCCGCCGTGTCCAAGGCGCGCTGATCAACTCGATAGTCATAGACCAGGCCCGACGTGTCGTTGAGGATTTGTTCGAGAGTAATCGAGAGCGCGGCTGCACCGGGCGCCTTTGATGCTGATGACGGCAGGAGCGTCGCTACAGTCTCTGAAAGGCCCTTGATCCGGCCCTGCTGAATCGCAATTCCCACGAGCATCGAGGCTACGCTCTTGGTGACGGAGTTCACTCCTTGGAGATCAGAGGCCGTCGCGCCGCCATAGTACTGCTCGCCTACGAGAGCTCCGTTCTTGACAACGAGAATGCTTCTAAGCGCCGTCACGGATCGGGCATCATCCAAAACTCTTTGAATAGCGGCCCGGTCAATACCGGCGTCTGCCCTTGGATCGGTCCAGTCGCCCGAGCTTTCGGCCGCGAAGCCTGAGGCAAGAGGCGACAGTGCACCAGCCACAAGTGCCAGCCCCCCAGAGACGAATTCGCGGCGCGATGCTTGTTTCCGCACGATCATCCTTTGTTGACGCGCCTCATCCCCCTCTGCTGGATGGGCGTGACTCGCTCAGGCGCCGAGCGAAAGCTATTGGCCGACAACTGTAGCCGAGGTGCGCCCATTGCTGTCACAGGACTTGCTCCGAAGCGACCGCTCGGGGGGCACGGCAGAAATGGGCCCACACACTGCCGACATCTGCGCGTCTCCAAGGCGCTCGGCCACCCCCGCAATGCAGAGGCCGAAAGGAGCACCTTCGCCTCCGATACCAATCACGCGCCGCGAGCTCTTGCGGGGCTTCTGAGCAAGCTCGCCACACTCCCGGCCAACGCGGCCAAGGCCGCCATCGCCAAGCCCCAGCGCACCGCGCTGTGGGACGGCAACAGCGCGAACATCAAACTCATCAACAGGCTGCCGAGCGTCAACCCCGTGAGTCGGGCTGTGCCTTGCGCTCCACCGGCCGCGCCGCTGCGTTCCTTGGGGGCCGAGAGCAGCATGTTCTGGTTGTTCGGCGTCTGAAAGAAGCCGAAGCCCAGGCCGGCGAGGCTTGTGAACACAGCGATCGGCAACGCCGGGTTGCCGTGCAGCGGCCACAGGGCACACAGGGCCAGACCGCTCGCGAAGCACGCACTTCCGGCCGCGCACAGCCAGGCGCTCGGCAAGCGCTGGGCCAGGCGTGCCGACAGCGGTGCAGCCAGCATCACCGCCAAAGGCCAGGGGGTCATCAAGAGGCCGGCCGTCACGGCGCTCTGGCCGAGTTCGTGCTGGATGTAGAACGGCAACGCCACAAGGCTGGCCATCTGGCTGGTGAAGCAGCACACGGAGGCAACGATCGAGACCCGAAAGGAATGCGCGCGCAGCAGGTCGAGCGGGATCAACGGCGCTGCCTTCGGCATCTCACGCCGTACCAGCAGGACCATGCAAACGGCAGACAACGCGAGCAGCGCACCGCCATGCAACGGGTGCACCACCAGCCGGTCGCTCCCCAGCACGAAAGAGGCGAACACGGCCGCGTTGAGCGCGATGCTCCCGACGTCGATGCGGCGCACCGAGCGCGCCGGGCTCGGCAACCCTGCGCAGGCGGCGAGCACGAGGAGGCCGATCGGCAGGTTCACCGCAAAGAGCCACGGCCAACTTGCCGCAGAGAGTATGAACGCGCCAAGGGTGGGACCCGACGCTGAAGCGGCTGCGACGGCGAGCGCGTTCCAGGCGATCGAGCGCGCCAGCAATTGATGCGGATAAGTGAAGCGCAACAACGCCAGCCCAAGGGGCATTACGGCGGCACTGCCCAGGCCCTGCAGGCACCTCGCGGCCACGAGCCATGGCAGCGATGGAGCCAACGCGCACAACACCGACGCTGCGGTGAACAGCGCGACGCCGCCAGCGAAGACCCGCCTGTACCCGAACCTCTCCCCGACAGCAGAAGCCGGCAACAGGAACATGACCACGGCCAGTTGGTAGGCCGTGATGATCCAGACGGCATCGGTGGGTGTCGCCTGCAATTGCTGGGCAATGCCTGGCAGCGCGATGTTGGCGATTGCGCCGTCGAGCACCACCAGCACGCCCGCGCCCAGGATCGCGGCGACGGCTGCGTAGCGCCGCGGTAGGGGCAGGCCATCGGCGCCATGCACTGCGTTCACCTCCTGGGTTTCGACAGCGCGGGCAGCGGGGGAAGAAGAGTTCGGTCGAAGCGTAGATGACAACATGATTGGTGACTGGAAGAGGCACGCTCTATTGCGCCAAGCCAGCTTAGGACTGCGCGCACGGCTTGCACAGCGCGCGGCGCTCAACTTGTCCCTGCATGGGGCGCCTGTCGAAATCCTTGCAGCCGTGCTAGGTTCGGGCATGCCAACAGAAGCTGACCTGAACCTGCTGTTTGCGTTGAACGCACTTCTTTCCGAGGGCAGCGTCGCAAAAGCGGCCGAGCGCCTGGGCCTGAGCGAGTCAGCGATGAGCCGGGCGCTCGCACGGTTGCGGGAATCAACCGGGGACCAGCTCCTCGTGCGTGCGGGTCGCGCCATGGTGCTCACGCCGCATGCGCAGGCACTGCGCGACCGCGTCAGGGAGCTGGTGCAGGAATCACGCGCGGTGCTTCAGACCGCCGGCGCGAGCATGGACCCCCGCACGCTCCAGCACTTGTTCACCATACGGGCCAACGACGGCTTCATCGAGGCCTTCGCGCATCGGTTGGTGGCCCGCGCCGCGCACGAAGCGCCCGGCGTTCGTCTGCGCTTCGCGCCCAAGCCCGACAAGGACGTTCGCCCACTGCGCGAGGGATTGCTCGATCTGGATGTCGGCGTTCTCGGCGAGTCGGGCCCGGAGGTACGCGTTCAGGCGCTCTATCGCGACCGATTCGTCGCAGTAGTGCGCCAGGGCCATCCCCTGCTGGCCGAGCCCGAGATCACCGCCGAGCGCTACGCTGCCTGCGACCACGTGGTCACTTCACGCCACGGCCGGACCGAGGGGCCGGTGGACGACGCGCTTGCAACGATGGGCCTGGAGCGCAAAGCCGCGGTCGTAGTGCCCAGCTTCAGCACCGCCTTGTCGATAGCGGCCGCGACCGAGTTGGTTGCATTGATACCGTCCTCATACTTTGAACACCTGAGGGCACGGGGCACGCTGCGTTCGTTTCCGCTGCCGATTCCTACGGAGCAGATCACCGTGTCGCAGATGTGGCATCCGCGCCTTGATCGGGATCCTGCGCATCGGTGGCTGCGTGGGGTGGTGCTGGAGGTCTGCCGGCCGCCGGATGAGCAACAAGCAAGAGCGCCGGTGCCATAAGTGGAGCATGGCCAAGCCTCTCTTCCCGCAAGAGGCCGATCGTCATCACGGCCGACTGTGGCCCGGATCCCCAGCCGGAGCTCGTCAATGCCCGAGGGTCAGCATCAAGAAGAGCGGTGACAAGGTGCCCGTCACCGAAAGTATTGGCGCTCTGGACTTGAGGCGCCTCCATTGATGTCTTTTCTGAGGTGAGAACGCAAGACAGGTAGTGGCCTGCCTTTGAAGCCGCTTGCCCTATTTGGCAACCGACGCGTTGCTGAGGCCGAGTCGTTCCAGAACCTGGCAGTTGTACCGGACCCAGTCTCGCCCGGAGTTCTCGATGACCATCTTCTCCAGATTCAGCCGCTCGAACAACGTGTCTGTGGTCTGTCGGTAGTCCTGATACAGCGAGATAAGGCCTTCGAGGCCAACCAGATTCCGGCGTACTGCGTACGGTCCCTTCAACTTCCATTCGACCTGGTACTTCACCCACGCCTCGCCACGCTCTGCGCAGACAGTGCGCACTGCCCGCTCCACGTCGTCCTGCCGCAGATAGACGATCAGTGGGTGCAGCGGCGCGATGAGCTGGGCCAAGCTTTCGCAGTACGCCGCGATCTCATCGAAGCTTGCCTCCATCAAGAAGAGATTGGTGAGGTCGCCATGAAAGAGTTGGCCATCGAGTACGGGTATCGAAGTGCCAAGTCGAACCTCGTCGGCAAACAAACGCCACCTTGAAATTGCTCGGGCCGCCAGTTGCGCCGCCGTAGATTCGAGCCAAGGTTCAAACCAGTTCTGCAGTGCATCGGTGGCCCGAACTGGGTGCGGATCGGAGCGCTCGTGAATCGCAAGCGCCGGCTGGTTTGCGTCCTCAAGCGCTTTCGCAATAAAGCGCATGGTTGTTGATTTGCCGGAGCCCATGATGCCCTCGATGACGACGAGCCCATGCTGCACGATAGGCTGGTGATCTGGCAGTACGGGGTTGGTCATGCGGATGTTGTATCCGATTCAGGCCGCGGTCGTCGATGTCTGCTGTTGGCCCAAGTACAGCCACTAAGCGCCACCCGCGAGTTTGCCCATCGCCGGGCCTGGCAGCCTGTAGCTGAGTCTGTCGGCTACCTTTGTTGCGCCGAGGCGTTCGTAGAACGCGATGCCTCGTGTGTTCGCCGCTTTGACTGGCCAATCGACACGATGGCAGCCATGAGTCAAAGCTCTCTTCGCGACCCAAGACATGAGCGCTTTTCCGGTTCCGGTACTGCGATGTGTCGATCTCACATAGAGCTCCTTGAGTTGGCACTGCTTGCGCTGCTCAGGGGTGAAGTCGACCAATGAAAACACCCAGGTGATAGCTGCAAACCCGACGACCGTTTGATCGTCCGTCAACGCGACGGCGAGTTGATGGGGAGAGCCCGCCGCAAGGAGATTCGTAGCAAGATGGTCGCGGACCATCTCACGCGAGACATCTCGGCCCTCGTTGTA
Source organism: Variovorax sp. Root411 (assembly GCF_001425205.1). GTDB lineage: Bacteria > Pseudomonadota > Gammaproteobacteria > Burkholderiales > Burkholderiaceae_C > Variovorax. Next base: position 88,468 of record NZ_LMDW01000002.1, on the reverse strand, counting down.
GAACCCGTGCAACTCGATCAACAGATCGATGAGCGACTCATGCTGAGCCTCGGCTACCAGGTCGACATGCATACGGCTCCCTTTCGATGGTTCGCGACACCCTCATCGTTGTTGAAGGCCGGCATGGAATCACTGAATTCTGCCGTGGAAACAGGGGCTGCCCCTGGCTCGCATCAGCCCCCCGGCCAGGGCGCAGCGTTGACCGCCAGTTGCGCGGCGAACGCCCGCTGGTAGGCCGGCCGTGCTTCGCCGCGAGCGACATAGGCGGCCAGATTGGAAAACTCGTTCAGCAGGCCGGATGGTCTCAGCCGGAGCAGTACCGACACCATCATCAGGTCGCCCGCGCTGAAGCCGCCGTCCAGCCAGTCGGTGTCGCCCAGGCGAGCGGCGAGCTGGGTCAGCCGGGCACGCACCCGGTCCTGGACGAGGGGCAGGCGCTCGTCCTTCCATGGCCTGTCGCCTTCCGCGAACTTGGCGATGGCGAGTTCGAGGATGGGAGGCTCGACCGTACTGAGCGCCGCGAACATCCACGTGATGGCGCGTGCCCTTGCGTTGGCATCGACGGGGAACAGTCCCGGGTGGCGCTCGGCGATGTGCAGCACGATGGAGCCGGTCTCGAACAGCGCGAGGTCGCCTTCTTCGTAGGTGGGGATCTGGCCGAAAGGATGCAGCGCGAGATGCGCGGCCTCCTTCATCGCGCGGAAGGACACCAGGCGCACCTCGTAGGGCAGGCCGGCTTCCTCCAGCGCCCAGCGCACGCGCGTGTCGCGCGCCAGACCTTTGCCGCCATCGGGCGACCGTTCAAAGGCGGTGATGGTGATGGTCATCGCGAGTGTCCTTTCGACGCGCGCCGAGCGCATGGCCAGGTTGGTTGTGAACTGGTGCGTGAGAGCCCGTCTCACGCGTGGGAATAGTCTCTTGTCGCGCGTCGAGAAACACCGCTGAGACAGCAGCTCGGAATTTGGGCCTTCCAGGCGAACTCGATCGATCGAGCAATCAACAAGTCAATGCGTCGTGACGACGATGGGAGCACCCTTCGTGATGATCATCGTGTGCTCGTACTGCGCCGACAGGTTTCCGTTCACGCCCGCAAGCGTCCAGCCGTCGGAAGCCTCGGTGACGATGTGGCTCTTGGTCGACAGGAAGGGCTCGATGGTGATGACCATGCCTTCATGCAGCGTGCGCGTGTCCGAAGGATCGAAGTAGCCGGGAATGTGCTCGGGCTCCTCGTGCAGCGCACGGCCCACCCCATGGCTGGCAAGGTTCTCGATGATCTTGAAGCCATAGGCCTTTGCAGTGCGCTCGATGGCGGCGCCGATCTTGTTGATCGGTTGCCCGGCCCGGGCGGTCTTCATCGCTTCGGCGAGGGCTGTGCGGGTGGCGTGGCAGAGGCGGGTCTTCTGCGGAGTGGTCGGCGGCACCACGGTGGTTCCGCCGGTGTCGGCAAAGTAGCCACCGAGTTCCGCCGACACGTCGATGTTCAGCACGTCCCCGGCCCGGATGACCCGGTCTCCGGGGATTCCGTGCGCGGCCTGCTCGTTGATGCTGATGCAGGTCGTGCCCGGAAAGTTGTACGTCAGCTTCGGCGCGGACCGGGCGCCATGCTCTTCGAGCAGCCGTTCGCCGATCAGGTCGAGCTCGCGTGTGGTCATGCCGGGCTCCGCGGCGTCGAGCATTCGCTGCAGCGTCAGCGAGACTATCCGGCCGATTCGCTTCAGTGCTACGACGTCGTCTTGTGTTTCGATGGTCATGATGAGGCCTTGTGAAAGATGCGCCCAGCTTGGTTGGGGCTTGTCAATGCGATGGAAGGTATTGTTATATGCCGTACTGAATTTCCGGGCATCCCCGCCCGGCATTCGAATATTCTTGTCCCCGCGTATTCTCAATCCGCCTCTTTCAGGTGCCCTTCGAATGCCCGACCTTCCCCACAGCCCCGCCGCCGACCGCAACAAGCAGCCCATCCTCGAGGCACTGACCCGCATCCTCGGCGAGCAAGGCACCGCGCTGGAGATTGCATCCGGCACAGGCCAACACGCCGCCTGGTTCGCGGCAGCAATGCCCCAATGGATCTGGCAACCCACCGACGCAGATGCCCGCATGCTCCCCGCGATTGCAAGCCGAGTCGCTGAAGCCGTGCTGCCCAATCTCCGCCCGCCACTCCTGCTCGACGTGACGGCCCCTCAATGGCCATTGCAAGGTTCCGCATCCGCTGAAGAAGAAAAGAAGTTCGACGCGATCTACTGCGCCAACATGCTGCACATCGCGCCTTGGACAGCATGTGCCGCATTGATGCAAGAGGCCGCGCGGCATCTGCTTCCTGGTGGCGTGTTGATCACGTACGGGCCGTATCTGGAAGATGAAGTTCCAACGGCGCCGGGCAATCTCGCGTTCGACGAAGATCTGCGTGCCCGAAATTCCGCCTGGGGCATTCGCCGCGTGGAAGACGTGACGGCAGAGGCACACCGGGCAGGTCTCGTGTTGCGCGAACGGCACTCGATGCCCGCGAACAACCTGCTCCTGGTCTTCGGCTTCCGGTGAATGCGTGGGGCAGTCCGTTGCCCTGCAGATTCTTCCGCACCAGCGTGCATCGATCACGATGTTTCACTTTTGAAACGCCCGCATGTCCCGCTCCTCCGGCGGGGCGTTTAAAGTTCGAGCCCGGTGCGCTTCGCGTCCCTGATTTCCCTTCAACCGTCACATCGAAGAAAGAACCCCATTTTGAACAAGACCGACCTCATCACCGCCATCGCCGCCGACACCAACCTCAGCAAGGCCGACGCCGCCCGCGCGCTCGACTCCACCATCGAAAACCTGTCGCGCGCCCTGGCAAGCGGCGACACGGTGCAACTGATCGGTTTCGGCACCTTCGCCGTGGCCAGCCGTCCCGAGCGCACGGGCCGCAACCCGTCGACCGGCGAGCCGATGACCATCAAGGCCAGCAAGGCGCCCAAGTTCACCGCCGGCAAGGCGCTGAAGGACGCGGTCAACGTGCCCGCCGCAGGCCAGTAAGAGCCTCTTGCCTTCCTCCGTGGCGCCGGCGCAGCAGCGCGCGGCCTGCGGAGGGGCCATCTTCGAGTTGCCGTCGCGTTCCGCGCTAGAGTCCGTGCACGTTCACAAGCTCAGCCATCCGACATGCCCGACGCACCTGTGCCAACGCCACGTTCCCCCGCGCTCTTGCTGCCGCTGCTGCAGTGGCTGCTTCGGCTCCTTCCGATAGGGGCTTGTCTTCTGGTTCTGGGCTGCGCGAGCCCCACCGGGCCACGGCCGGGAGCCGCCATCACCAGCACGCTGACGGCCGAACAAACCAACAGCATCGCGATCCATGCACTGGGGCTGGTCGGCACGCCGTACCGCTATGGCGGCAACACGCCGGACGGCGGCTTCGACTGCAGCGGCCTCATCGGCTACGTCTATCTCAACAGCGTGGGGCAGTCGCCGCCGCGCACGGTGGCGCGGATGGCGTCCTTCGGCAGTCCTGTGGCGATGTCCGACGTTCGCACCGGCGACCTCGTGCTCTTCGGCTCATCCGCGCCGACGCATGCCGGCATCTACGTGGGCGGAGGTCGCTTCGTGCATGCGCCGTCGACCGGCGGCGAGGTACGGCTCGACAGGCTCGACGGCGTGTATTGGTCGCGCCAGCCAACGCAGGCCCGGCGGCCTTGAGGGTTCAGGCGGACTTGCCGCGACCGCTCTTCCTGGCAGGGCCTTCGGCGCGCGGGCTCGCCGCACCCGTCGCAGCGTTGCCGCCGTTCAACTGATCGACCCACGACAACGCATCGACATACGACATGAACCGGTTGAGGTATTCCGGCGACAGGTCGCGCATCAGCGTGAGCGAACGGTGCACGAGGTGGTGCGAGTTGAGGGGGCCTGCGTTCTCCGGCACCTTCGCCAGTGATTGCGTCAAGCGCCGATCCGCGCTGAGCTTGGACCATGTGCTCTTGAAGTAGCGGATCGACTTCAGTTCGGTGGACGGCAAAGAAGAAGCGGAGAGGCCGCGTGTCGCATTGCGCGCCACAGGGGCCGAGCTGTCGCCAAGCACCGGCGCATTCTGGGCGATGTGATCGACGAGCCCGGCGAGCGCTCCGCGCTCGGGTGCGGCTTCCTGCTTCGCCACATCCGTTGGCTGTGCCTTCTCAAGATCCTCACCATACGCAGCAAGCAGCGTCGTCACCTTGTCGTCAAGGATGCGCCGCGCCTCGCCGCCGTACGCGGCTGCGCGCCTGGCCATCGCCTCGATGACGCGGAAGCGCACGGGATCGAAGCGGTGATCGCCGCGCTTGATCGATGCGGCGACCATCGCGGCGGTGTCGAGGCAAGTCTCCTGATCAGTCACGGGGCTTTGCGCTGGCGTTGTTGGAAGGCCTCGGCGTAGGCGCCATTTCCACGCGCCGGTTTTTCGAGCGCCCATCGGCATCTGCATTCGAGGCCACTGCCTGCTCAGACCCGAACGCCGCCGCGAAGATCGATGACGATGGTATGCCCGATTCGATCAGCGCCCGCGTCACCGTCAAGGCACGCTGCGCCGAGAGCTCCCAGTTGTCTGCAAACTGGCGCGCGTTGTCGCGCATCTGCCGGTCGTCGGTGAAGCCGCTCACCATCAGGATCTCGTCGCGCGACTTGAGGTACGCGCTCAGCGGCGCGGCCAGGCTCTTGAGCAGTTGCCGGCCTTCGGGCTGAAGCTCCGCGGAGTTGAAGGCAAACAGCACGCTGCCGCTGATGCCGATGCAGCCGTTGTTCAGCGTCACGCGGCCGGCCGCGAGCGGCCCCGCGAGGGCTTGCTCCAGCGTCTGCCGGCGCTTGGCCTCGGCCTGCCGTTGCTTGACCTCGGTCTCCAGCTTGGACGCAAGTTCCAACTGCATGCCGATCGCGCACACGAGGATCAGCACGAAGGCCCCGAGCAGGCCCGCCATCAGGTCGCCGAACACCGCCCACACCGGCACACCCGGTTCGTCGAAGCCGGCGTCGAGGTCTTCGCGCATCATGCTTCGCTGTCCACCGGTGCCTGCTGTTGCTGCCGGCTGGCGATCTGCTGCATGTCTTCGACAATCTGCTTCTGCGACATGATGCTCAGGTCGATGACTTCGCGCGCCTGCGCAACGTAGTAGGCCAATTGCTCGTCGCTGCGCGTGATGGACTTGCCCAGCGCGCCTTCGATGCGCTGCAGGTGGCCCACGAGCTTGTCGTTCGACTGGCTGAACAGCTGCACGGCAAGGCCGAAGGCTTCGCCGAGGCTCGCCACTTCGACGGCGCTGCCGGTGATCTGCGCGGCAACGGCGGCCATCTTCTCGGACTCCGCATCGGCCTTCTCGGTGAAGCGGCTGCCCACGCGCTCCAGCAGGTCCGCCGATGCGGACACCAGCGTGTCGATGGCCGCGCGCTGCTCGGTGGATGCATGGTTCACGGCGTCGAGCAGCGTGGCCAGCGTTTCGAGGATGCGGCTGCGCTCTTCCAGCATGGCGTTGTCGCGGGTCATGCTGTCGGCGAGTTTCTGGCGCAGCTCGGTGACAACCTCGGCTGCGGCGCGCGGTGCTTCCGCGGCGGCTTGCAGCAACTGCGCGATCTCGGCAACGGTGTTCTTCGCATGCGCCTCGGTCTGGGCCGACATGTCCCGCGCGGTTTGCGCCATGGCGTCGATCAGTTGCTGCTGCTGGCTCGCGTTGTGCGCGCCGGCCTGCTGCCATTCCTGCTGCAGCGATGCGGCCATGGTGGCCAGCGATTGCGTCCACGCCAACAGGCGCTGTTCGTCGCGCGATGCCATCTCGGACACGATTTCGGCCGCGGCCCGTGGAGCTTCCGAAGCCGCCTGCAGCAACTGTGCGATCTCGGCGACGGTGTTCTTCGCATGCGCTTCGGTCTGGGCCGACATGTCGCGCGCAGCCTGCGCCATGGTGTCGAGCAGCTGTTGCTGCTGGCTCGCGTTGTGTGCGCTGGCTTCCTGCCATTCCTTTTGCAGCGAGGCGGCCATGGCCGTGAGCGATTGCGTCCAGGCCGCGAGGCGTTGCTCGTCGCGCGATGCCATGTCGGTCTGCAGCTTCGCGTGTGCGCCATCGACCGTGTGCAGCAGTGACGCGGCGTGCTGCGCGAAGGCGGCGGCGACCGACGACAGGGCCTGGTGCGCATCGCCCGAGAGTTTTTCGCTCACGCGCTGATGCTGCGCAAGCGCGCTGCCCCAGGTGTCCGACACGTTGCCCACGGCGCTTTCGAGGCGGGCGGAGACGGTGTCCACCAGCGCGGCGGAGCGTTGCTCGAAGGTCTGCGCGAATTGATCGTGCGAGCCGCGCATGTCCTTCGACAAGGCTTCGCTCGTGCGCTGGTGTTCAGCGAGCGCTGTCTTCCAGGTATCGGCCACGCGGGTGGTGGTGGCCTCGAAGCGGCTCGACAGGCCGTCGAGCTGCTGCTGCACGGTCTGCGAGATGGTGTCGTGCAGCGTGGCCGTCTCGCGCGCGATGCCGGCCATGGTGGCTTCGACGACCGGCTGGATCGCCGCGCCCGCGACGCGCGCGCTCTCGGTCAGGCTCTGCTTCAGCGACTGGTCGACGGAAGAGGCGAGGCCGCCGTACACGGCCTCGGCCTTGCTGTGGAAGTGGTCCTGGCTGGTGGCGAGGCGTTCGTTCAGCGCGTGGCTCTGGCGTTCCATCGCCAGCATCATGGCCTGCAGCTGGCCGACCAGCTCGGGCATGGCGTGGGCCTGCTGCTGCAGCAGCTTGAACGATTCCTCACGCTGATGCGTGAGCGAGAAGACGCGCAGGGTGGTTGCGATCTGGGTGTCGAGCAATTGCCCGGCCTGCAGCCGCTCGCGCCGGCTCAGCGCCGAGGCCAGGCCCAGCATGGCCGATGCGGCCACGCCTGCCACCGAGGTGCCGAAGGCCAGCCCGAGGCCCTTCACGGGAGCGGACAGCGAGTCGCGGATGGTCTGCAGGTCGGTCGAGCTTTCGAGCGCGAGGCCGGTGCCCTTGAGCGTGACCACCATGCCCACGAATGTGCCCAGCATGCCCAGCAGCACCAGAAAGCCGGCGAGGTACGGCGTCATCGCCGGGCCGGGCAGGCCGACGCGTTCGCCCTCGATGCGCAGGCGCACCGCGTTCTGCAGCGAGGGATGCAGACGGCCGAGCCATGCGCCGAGGCTCTCGGGCGGGGCGGAGAGGTCCGCCACGGCCTGCGTCAATGTGGAGGTGGCCTGCTGGAAGCGATGCAGCTCCAGCGCGCCCATGAGGTAGGACGCGCCAATGATCGCGGTGACGGCCAGCGCCAGCGGGTTCGTGCCGATGTATCCGGCGCCCACCCAGCCGACGACGGCCAGGCCTGCGACAAAGACGGCGTATTGAAGGAAGCGGGTCATGGGGTCCTGGTGGCCTGGGTGCGAAGGGCTTCGAGCAGCCCTTCGACCGGTTGAAATCGAAAGTCCAGTTCGGCGAGCAGCACGTCCTGGGCGTCTTTGCGGAATACGTCCAGCCACGCATCGGGGGGCTGGGTGCCGCTGTCAGTCTCTGCTTCGTCAGGCGTCTCGGCGGCCTTGCGCAAGCGCTCGAAGTGCTTTTCGAGCAGCCCGGGTACGGCCGACAGCAGGCTGTGCTCGCGCGCCTCCAGCACCTGTGCCATGACCACGTCCACCGACGCGAGCCGGGCCATGGCCGGCGATTTGGCCGCCAGCGCCGAACGAAGCCGGCTGCGCAGCGAACCGACACCGGCCTCCATCGCCTGTTGTCGGGCGAGGTAGCGCCGGCGGTACGGGGTGAACTCGGGCGTCGCGTCCTTGGCGATGCCGAAGGTGCTGTCTTCGGCGATGGCATTCGCCAGTGCGGCTCGCACGCGCTGGCATTCGCCTTCTTCGGCGTTGCGGGGAGCGCGGGTGCCGGGCTGTACCGTCGTCGCCGGTGCGCCATCGAGCGCTGCGGACAGCGAGATGGCATCGGTCCAGCCGAACCACTGGCTCAGTCGGTCGGCGGTCGGTTGTGCGGGTTCGCGGGCATCGATGCCGGCCAGTCGGGAAAGCAAGCGAATGAGCGCCGGGCCGTTGAAACTTGTGCGCCTGAAAACTTGCCCCATACCGCTTGAACGCGCCTGATCGAAAAACCTGGCAGTCTACAACAGCGACCTCTCGCAGAGGCCTGCCCGTCGGCCTCCCCAGGCCCCGGCTGTGTAACGAAATGCCAGTTCCATCACGCCCGCGGCGACCGTACGTGCTCGGGCCGCACGCCCATGCCCACGGCCTGCGCCGGCAGCCTGCGCAGCAGCGGCCAGCGCGCCAGCAGCCGCAGGGGCCACGGCAGGCGGCCGGAACCGGACGCCAGCTCGCCGCCGAGCACGGGCACCAGCACGCGGTCCTGCACCAGGCGCTGCGCCGCCTGCGTCACGCGCACCGGCCATTCCCTGCGGCGTTGCAACTGGGGCAGCAGGGCGTCGATCTCCTTCTCGGTCGCGGTGCCGGCCAGGGCCTGGGCCAGCAGGTTCGCGGCGGCCACGGCGTCCTGCACCGCGAGGTTGATGCCGACGCCGCCCACCGGCGACATCGCATGCGCCGCATCGCCGATGCACAGCAGCCCGCGGCACGACCAGGCCTCGAGGCGGTCCACCGTCACTTCGAGCAGCTTCACGGCGTCCCAGCCGGGCAGTGCCGATGGCAGCCGGGCGGCGAGAAAGGGGGCGACCTTTCCGATCTCTTCATGGAACGCCCCGATGCCCCGGGCCTGCAGCGCGGCGTGCCCGCCCTTGGGAATCACGAAGGCGCATTGCCAGTAGTCGCCGCGGTTCAGCATGGCCAGGAAGCGCCCGCGCGCGATGTAGCCCCCGGTCGTGGAGGGGTCGCCGGCCTGCTTGGGAATGGCCATCCACAGCGCGTCGATGGGTGCGCCGTAGCTGATGTGCGGCAGCGCGGCGGCATCGCGCAGCGCGGAGTGCCGGCCATCGGCCGCCACCACCAGCGAGGCGTGCAGCTCGACATCCTGCGGCTGGCCCGCGCGGCCGCCGCGCCGCACCTTCACGCCGTTGACGCGTCCCTTGTCCTGCAGCAAGCCAATGGCCTCGGCATCGGTCCACAGCTCGAAGCCCGGGTAGCGCCGGCCCTCGTCGCACATGAAGTCCAGAAACTCCCACTGCGGCATCAGCACGAGAAACTTGCTGTGCGCGGGCAGGTGCGTGAAGTCGGCGACCGGGACGCTGCGGCCTTCGAAGGTGACGCGCAGTTCCTCGATGCGGTCGTGCGGGCGCTGCAGGAAGGCATCGAGCAAGCCAAGCTCGTGCAGGATCTCGAGCGTTGACGGGTGCACGGTGTCGCCGCGAAAGTCGCGCAGGAAGTCGAGATGCTTTTCCAGCACGACGACGGGCACGCCGGCCCGGGCCAGCAGAAGGCCCAGCACCATGCCGGCAGGACCGCCACCTGCGATGCAGCAGCGTGGTTGTGTGTCCATGGCTTTGATTCTTTCGCCCCCTGATCGCGTCCTGATGAGGGCTCACATGTTCGCGCCTGGTCCGGTTCCTGCGTGTAGGCCCGCAGGCATTGCACTGCGGGACGGCGCCTGCCGTACCCGGGTTTTCCATTACGCAAAGCCACGCATGCGCTCCACGCATTGAGACGGATGCGCCCGCGCCGCGGCCCGGCAAAACTCCTCGGGTTCAATAAAAGGAGACATCCGCATGCACAGCATCCGACGCCACCTGGTGTGGCTGGTCGTGGCCGTGGTCGGCGCATTCGCGCTCGGCACGGTGGCCCTGACCCGTGGCGAAAGCGTCAACGCCCTCTGGGTGGTGGCCGCCGCGATCTGCACCTACCTGATCGCCTACCGCTACTACAGCCTCTTCATCGCCGACAAGGTGCTGGGCCTGGACGGCAACCGCAAGACGCCGGCACACCGCCACAACGACGGCCTGGACTACGTGCCGACCGACAAGAACGTGCTGTTCGGTCACCACTTCGCGGCCATCGCGGGCGCGGGTCCGCTGGTGGGGCCGGTGCTGGCGGCGCAGATGGGCTACCTGCCCGGGCTGCTGTGGATCCTGGCGGGCGTGGTGTTCGCCGGTGCGGTGCAGGACTTCATCATTCTGTTCATCTCCACGCGGCGCGACGGCCGCTCGCTCGGCGACCTCGTCAAGCAGGAGATGGGCGTGGTGCCCGGCATGATCGCGCTGTTCGGCACCTTCATGATCATGATCATCATCCTCGCGGTGCTGGCGCTGATCGTGGTGAAGGCGCTGGCCGAATCGCCGTGGGGCACCTTCACGGTGGCCGCGACGATTCCGGTGGCGCTCTTCATGGGCGTGTACCTGCGCTACATCCGCCCGGGGCGCATCGGCGAGGTGTCGCTGATCGGCTTCGTGCTGTTGATGCTGGCCATCTTCGGCGGCCAGGCCGTGAGCCAGAACCCCGAGTGGGCACCGCTCTTCACCTTCGACGGCAAGGCGCTCACGTGGATGCTGGTGGGCTACGGCTTCATCGCCGCGAGCCTGCCGGTGTGGCTGCTGCTGGCGCCGCGCGACTACCTCTCCACCTTTTTGAAGATCGGCACCATCATCGCGCTGGCCATCGGCATCGTGTTCGTGATGCCGACGCTGCAGATGCCGTCCATCACGCAGTTCGCGCAAGGCAACGGCCCGGTGTGGTCGGGCAGCCTGTTCCCGTTCCTGTTCATCACCATCGCCTGCGGCGCCGTCTCGGGCTTCCACGCGCTGATCTCTTCGGGCACCACGCCCAAGATGCTCGACAACGAGCGCCATGCGCGCTTCATCGGCTACGGCGGCATGCTGGCCGAATCGTTCGTCGCGGTGATGGCGCTGGTGGCCGCATCGTGCATCGAGCCGGGCATCTACTTCGCGATGAACAGCCCCGGCGCGCTGGTCGGAACGACCGCGCAGCAGGTGGCGGCCACGGTGTCGAGCTGGGGCTTCGTGATCACGCCCGAGATGCTGCTGCAGACCGCGAAGGACGTGGGCGAGACGACGATCCTCGGCCGCGCAGGCGGCGCGCCGACGCTGGCCGTGGGCATGGCCCACATCCTCCACCAGGTGATCGGCGGGCAGGCCATGATGGCTTTCTGGTACCACTTCGCGATCCTGTTCGAGGCGCTGTTCATCCTCACGGCTGTGGATGCCGGCACCCGCGCCGGCCGCTTCATGCTGCAGGACCTGCTCGGCAGCTTCGTGCCCGCGCTCAAGCGCACCGATTCGCTGCCGGCCAACCTCGTCGCCACGGCACTGTGCGTCGCGGCCTGGGGCTACTTCCTGTACCAGGGCGTGGTCGATCCGCTGGGCGGCATCAACACGCTGTGGCCGCTGTTCGGCATCTCGAACCAGATGCTCGCCGCCGTGGCGCTGCTGTTGGGCGTGGTCGTGCTGTTCCGCATGAAGCGCGAGCGCTACGCGTGGGTGGCGATTGCGCCTGCCGCATGGCTGCTGGCCTGCACGCTCACGGCAGGCTGGCAGAAGATCTTCTCGGCCGACCCGAAGATCGGCTTCCTCTCGCATGCGGCCAAGTACACCGACGGCATCGCCAACGGCGTGTTGGTGGCGCCGGCCAAGACGCCCGAGGCCATGTCGCGCATCGTGTTCAACGACCGCCTCGACGCGGCGCTGTGCGCGCTCTTTATCTTCGTGGTGCTGAGCGTGCTGGTGTACAGCATCAAGGCCTGCCTCGCGGCGCGTGCGGCCAACCGGCCGACCACCAAAGAGACACCGTTCGAGCCGGTGGGCGCCGCTGCCGCAACGGCCGCGCACTGACGCCATGGGCCTCGCATTGCCGGAGGCCGGGCGCTACTTTGCGCGCTCGCTCAAGCAGTCGCTGCGGCTCATGGTTGGGCTGCCCGACTACGACGCCTACCTGACGCACATGGCGGCCACCCACCCGGACCGCGCGCCGATGAGCTACGAGGCCTTCTTCCGGGAGCGGCTGGAGGCGCGCTACGGGGCCGGCAAGGGGCGTTGCTGCTGACGCGTCGCTGCATCTAGAATCCTGCGGTCGCGCGACGCGATCCCTTCGCCCAAAGCCCCGGCCACCGAGCCGGTGCGAGCTGGCGAAGGCACCCAACCCAGATTTTCTCCAGGCAGGGCGTACACGGTTTCTCCATCCGAGCGATGGGGAGCCGGTGTGGCGCTTCGCGATTTCAAGAACAAATCGCCCTGAGGGAATTTCGCCATGTCCGTCCGTTCTCGCGCGCCGCGTTTTCGCCTGCGCCATCCGTCCCTGTTCGTTGCCGCCCTGGCCGCCGCTCACTGCGCGGCACAGGCCCAGAGTGCCCCCAATGAAGGCAGCACGCTCAAGGAAGTGACCGTCAGCTCCGAGCAGGACGTCGGCTATGCGCCGTCCATCGGCAGCACCGCCACCAAAGGCTCCGCGCCGCTGCGGGATATTCCGCAGGCGGTCAACGTGGTGCCGGCGCAGCTGCTGCGCGACCAGGGCGCGACCTCGATGCAGGACGCGCTGCGCAACGCGCCCGGCGTGTCGTTCAACGCGGGCGACGGCCAGCGCGACCAGGTGGTGATCCGCGGCTTCACCGCCATCGCCGACTGGTTCGTCGACGGCGTGCGCGACGACGCGCTGTACTTCCGCGACCTCTCGGACACCGAGCGCATCGAAGTGCTGAAGGGCCCGGCCGCGGTGCTGTACGGTCGCGGCTCCTCCGGCGGCCTGGTCAACCGCGTGACCAAGAAGCCGGTCTTCGACCGCGCCTTCGGCGAAGTCTCGCTCGGCCTCGGCACGCACGACTTCAAGCGGCTCACCACCGACCTCAACACGCCCATCGGCGAGAACATGGCGTTTCGCCTCAACGTTGCACGCGAGAAGTCGGGCAGCTACCGCGACCAGCAGTTCATCGACCGCTACAACATCGCGCCGTCGCTGGCCATCAAGTTCAGCCCGCAGACCGACCTGCTGCTGCAGTACACCAACGCCTACGACCAGCGGCTCACCGACTTCGGCATTCCGGCGCTCAACGGCCGCCCGGTGAACGTGCCCATCGGCACCTACTACGGCTCGGCCTTCGGCAAGCGCGACGACACCACTACGACGAAGGTGCAGTCGTTCACCGCCACGCTGAACCACCGCTTCAGCGACACGCTGAGCCTGCGCAACACCACGCGCTATTCCAGCTACGCGCTCGACCGCTACAACACGCTGCCCAGCGGCACCACCGACCCCGTTCGCCTGACCGTGGGCCGCACGCGCGGCTTCATCCTGCGCGACGAGAGCGGCTGGTTCAACCAGACCGACCTCACATGGCGCAACGAGCTCGGCGGCTTCAAGCAGGAATGGCTGCTGGGTGCGGAGTTCGGCCAGCAGGAGAAGCGGGCGTATTCCGTGTCGTCGGCCACCGGCTTCGAACGCGTGAGCATCCTGAACCCGGTAACCGCACCCGCGCCGATTCCGCTCGCGAGCTACCTGGCCAGCAGCGCGATCCCGAGCAACACGCGCTTCAAGACCGCCGCGCTCTACGCGCAGGACCAGATCACCCTGGCACCGCAGTGGAAGGCGCTGGTCGGCGGGCGCTACGACGTTTTCGGGCAGGACACCTCGTTTGAACGCACGCTGGCGCCGCTGTCGCGCACCGATCGCAAGTTCAGCCCGCGCGCGGGCGTGGTCTGGCAGCCGAGCGAAACGCAGTCGTACTACGTGTCGTACAGCCGCTCGTTCCAGCCTTCGGCCGAGACCTTCGCGCTGTCGGCCAGCAACACCGCCAACGACCCCGAGATCACGGTGAACAAGGAGATCGGCGCCAAGCTCGACTTCCTGGACGGTGCGCTCAACCTCACGGCGGCGGTGTTCAACCTGGAGCGCTCGGGCATCAAGAACACCGACCCGACCAATCCCGCACGGCAGATCAACGTGGGCACGCAGCGCACCAACGGCATGGAGCTGGCGCTGGCCGGCAAGCGCTGCCGGGGCGCTGGGACATCAGCGCGGGCTATGCGTACCTCGATGGCCGCATGACCAAGTCGCTGGCCACGGTGAGTTCGCTGCAGTTGCCGGTTGGAGCGGCGATGCCGGTGCAGGGCAAGATCGCGCCCCTCACGCCGCGGCACTCGGCTTTCGTGTGGCTCATGAAGGACCTGGGCAACGGTCTGAGCGCGGGCGGCGGCGTCAACTACGTGGCCGCGCGCTATGCCTCGCTGAGCAACCTCGTCACTCTGCCTTCCTATGTCACGGCAGACCTGGCTGCGAGCTACAAGACCGGGCGCTACGAGATTTCGGCGAACCTGAAGAACATCACGAACCGCAAGTACTACGTGTCGGGGCACGGTAGCGTGGACAACCTGATCATGCCGGGGGCCGGGCGCGAATTGCAGGTGATGCTGACCGCGAAGTTCTGAGGCACGGGCGCGGGCTCAGTCTTTGGCTGAGGCGGCCTGCGCGAAATCCGGCTTCTCCATTCGGCGCGGCAGCGCGACGATGCCTCCACGACAACACTATTCGTGGAGAACATCGATGCCATCCGAACTCAACCAGATGACCGGCCTGTCGCTGCGCTTTCGTGTGCTGCTGTCGGGCGTGCTGTTGCTGGTGGCTGCGCTCAGCGCCGCGCATCCGTCGGATGCGGGCGTCGAGCTGCAGGCGGAGCAACGCTTCCAGCTGGCCCTCGAAGCACAGGCCGACCGTGACTACCGCTCGATGCTTGAACAGCTGCGGCAGGCCGCCACCGAAGGCCATGCCGAGGCGCAGGAGATGCTCGGCATGGTGCTGATGACCGGCCCGACGCTGTACGGCGCGGCCGTGAAGGCCGACCGCTGCGAGGCAGGGGCGTGGATGCGCCGCGCGGCAATGCAGGGCAGCGAGACTGCGAAGGTGCAGCTGACCTTCCTGAACCGGCTCCGTGCCTCGCCTGCGGGGACGAACGTTTGCGAATGAATGCGTCTCCGGTGGCCGGGCTCGCAAATTTCGGCGCTGCAGGCGGGAAGTTGGCCTACTCGCAGCGTCTGCGCCCGCGCATGGGCGAAGGCCGCGGGGCAGCGCAAGCTCGAGGCTCGATCATCCCGCTACAAGGATCTTCACCATGCGCAAGCCGACGACTCTCCCACGCCATCCCGACGACATCACGCAGCTCGATGTGTCCCAGGCCGTGCTCGAGGACGAGGAGAACCCCAGCGCCCTGCGCGCGCTCACGCCGCATGAACGCGCCTTGCTGTTTCCGGCGCGCGATGGCTGGGGCGCCGCGTGCGGGCGAGCCGTGCGCAGCCTGACGAGCAGTCCCGTGAAGCTGCTCGGTGCCGCGGCGGTGGTGGGGCTCGCGCTGGCGCTGGTCTATGCGAAACGCCCGGACCGGGCCTGATCGTCCGCGCTGTGCTGCTGGGTTCGCATCGCAGCAAACCCGCGCTCCAGATCAGCCATCAGGTCCGAGGGCGCTTCCAGCCCGACGTGCAACCGCACCACCGCCCCACGCCCGCTCCAGTCCGTCACGCTGCGCGCCGCACGCATGTGGGTCCACGCCACCAGGCTTTCATAGCCGCCCCATGACGAGCCACGCCCGAACAGGGTGAGCGCATCGACGAGGCGCTCGACCGCGGCGCTGTCGATGCCGGGCTGCAGCTCGATGGACAGCAGCCCGTTCGTGCCGCTGCAATCGCGCTTCCAGATGTCATGCCCCGGATGCTGTGGCAGCGCGGGGCAGAACACGGTCGCCACTTCGGGCCGCTCCTGCAGCCAATGCGCCAGCTCCAGCGCGTGACGCTCGTGCATCTGCAGCCGCGCCGACAGCGTGCGCATGCCGCGCAGCACCAGCCACGCGTCGTCGGGGCTCACGGTCATGCCGAACGCATCGCAGCGTTCGTTCAGTGGGCGCCATGCGGCTTCGGTCGTGGCGACGGTGCCCATCATCACGTCGGAGTGGCCCGAAAGGTACTTGGTCGCGGCCATGGTCGAGATGTCGGCGCCCAGCGCGAGCGGGCGGTACTGGCAGCCCGAGCCCCAGGTGTTGTCCGCCGCGAGCAGCGCGCCGCGCGCGTGCGCCAACTCCGCCAGCTTCGGCAGGTCGCACATCTCGTAGACCAGCGAGCCGGGGCACTCCGCATACACGAGCCGCGTGTTCGGTTCGAACAGGTCCTCGATGCCGCTGCCATCCGCCGCAAAGAACGAACTGCGGATGCCGTACGGCTCGAGGAACGAATGCACGAGATTGCGCGTGGGCTCGTACACGCTGTCGGACATCAGCACGTGGTCGCCCGGCTTCAGGTACGACAGCAGCACCATGCCGATGGCCGCAAGGCCCGTCGGAAAGAGCCGTGTGCGGTGGGCGCCTTCGAGTTCGCTCACCGCGTCTTCGAGCGCGAAGGTGGTCGGCGTGCCGCGCGCACCGTAGCTGAAGATGCGTTCGTCGTCGCGCCGTGCACGCGCGTCGCGCATCGCGCCCACGCTGTCGAACAGCACGGTGCTCGCGCGCACCAGGGGCGTGTTGACGGGCGATCCGCCGGCGTATGACGGCGTCTTGCCCGTGCGTGTAAGCCGGGTGTCGAGCGTCAGGTCGGCGGGGACGGTGTGCGAGTCGGGCATGGTGATGTGTAGCGAAGAAAGTTCAGGCCGCCATGTTGCGCCAATCAATCAATCAATCGGCGCGTGCGCCGGAAAGCTTGACGATGCGCGACCAGCGGTCGATGTCCTGGCGCAGCTGCGCCGCGAAGGCTTCCGGCGAATTGGCCACCACCTCGCTGCCGCCATCGGCCACGAGCTTGCTCACCTCGGGCAGGTGCAGCGTGCGCACGATGGCTTCGTTCAGGTAGGCCACGCGTTCCGGCGGCGTGCCGGCGGGCGCGAAGAAGCCGTACCAGTCTTCGAAGCGTGCGCCGGCATAGCCCAGCTCCTCCAGTGTCGGCACCTTCGAGAACACGCCGATGCGGCGCGGGCTGGTCACGGCGAGCACGCGCAGCTTGCCGTTCTGCACGAGGCCGGCGACCGAGGCGGTGGACGTGACCAGCACGTCGACCTGTCCGCCGAGCAGATCGGTCAGTGCGGGGCCGGCGCCCTTGTAGGGCACGTGCGTCATCTCCACGCCGTTGTCCTTGGCCAGCACCACGCCGACGAGGTGCGACAGCGTGCCGTTGCCGGGCGTCGCATAGGTCACCTTGCCGGGGCTGGCCTTGGCCTTCGTCGCGAGGTCGGCGAAGCTCTTGAGGGGCGAGTTGGCGTCCACCACCAGCGCGAGCGGTGCGGCGTTGATCTGCGTGATGGGAATGAAGTTCTTGATCGGATCGAAGCCCGGCGCCGCGTACAGCGTGGGGTTCACGGCCATGATCGACACCTGCGAGGTGAGCACGGTGTAGCCGTCGGGCTTGGCGTCGGCCACGGCCTTGGCGCCGATGTTGCCGCCTGCGCCGCCGCGGTTGTCGACCACTGCCGCCTGTCCCATGATTTCCGGCAGGCGTGTGGTGACGAGGCGCGCCGTTGCATCGTTGCCGCCTCCGGGCGGAAAGGGCGAGATGAACTTCACTGTTTGCGAGGGGAAGCCGTTGCGTGGCGCCAGCGGTTCGGCGGCGGCTGATTGCAGTGCGAGCGCCGCGAGCCATGCGGCGGCGACGGCATAACGGGCGATGTGCGGGATGCGGCTGGCGAACGGCATGGCGGAACTCCTGGAATAGGAACGGACAAGGACGAACGGAAAGCGGAACCGGGGATGTCAGCCGTGCGATGCGGCGGCGGGCAGACGGAAGGCAGCGCGCTCCTGCGCGTCGAGCTGCGCGACGAGGCCGGTTTCCCATGCAAGGTAGCGGCGCGCGGCTTCCTTGTTGCCGTCGTGGCGGTCGTGCACGAAGAACAGGTAGTCGATGCAGTCGCCGTCGGCGGGCAGTGCGGGCGTGGCCTCGAGGGGCAGGCCGGCGGCGCGCCATGCAGCCATGCCGCCCGAGAGCAGCAGCGGGGCCGGCGAGTGGCCTGCGAGTTCGGACGCGGCGGCCCATGCCGCGAGCGCAGCGTCGTCGGCGACCAGCACGAGCTGGCGCGTCTCGTTCTTCATCACGTCGCCGGCGAGGCGGGGACGGATCGACCAGCGGGCCTGCGCGATGTGGCCGGCGCGAAACTGCATGCTGGCGCGCAGGTCGACTACCGCCACCTCGTTGCGCTCGATGCGCGCGGCGAGCGCCTGCGCATCGATGGTGGCCAGCGCGGGCGGGCGAGGCGCGGCGGCAGGCGCGAGCGACAGCCCGCTCGCCAGACCGCCTTCGAGCACGCTCGCGTCGTGCCCCATCTGCCGCAGCCAGCTCGCGATGGTCGGCGCACGCACGCCATCGTTGTCGAACAGCACGAGCCGTGCGCCGCGCACGCCGAAGTACTGGTCACCGGCCTGCATCAGCTGGCCGCCCGGCGTGTGCTGCGCACCGGGCAGGCTGCCGGCCGCGAATTCTTCCGGCGTGCGCACGTCGCACAGGAACAGGGTGCGCTCGGCGTCGTCGGCCCACTGCCGCACGGCCTGCGCATTCACCATCGGCACGTCGAAGCGGGCGGCCAGCGCCCTGGCGGCGGGGCGCAGGTCGGTGTTGCCGCTGTCGTCCGCGTAGCGCCGGGTGCCGCCGTGCTCCAGCGTGTGATCGCCCAGGTACCAGCCCTGCGTGCCATTCTCCAGCGCATAGACGGGGTTGGGCAGCCCGAGGTTGATGAGCGTCTGCGCGCCGA
Source organism: Variovorax sp. Root411 (assembly GCF_001425205.1). Taxonomy (GTDB): domain Bacteria; phylum Pseudomonadota; class Gammaproteobacteria; order Burkholderiales; family Burkholderiaceae_C; genus Variovorax. Next base: position 69,885 of record NZ_LMDW01000002.1, on the reverse strand, counting down.
TGATGCTGCGCGTGCGGCCCGCGCAGTTGATGACGATGGGCGTGGTGGTGTCGGGCACCAGCCGGCGCACGCGGTAGGCCAGCTCGCCGTTGGGGCAGCAGGTGGCGCTCGGGATGTTCATCTTGTGGAACTCGCTGGCGGGGCGGCCGTCGAGCACCACCACCTTGTCCTTGCGCGCCAGCATCTCCGCGAGCTGGCCGGCGCTGACGCGGGGCGTGTGATAGATCTCCTCGGCCAGTTCGCCGAAGGTCTTCGAGGGCAGGTTGACGCCCGCGAAGAGCACGTAGCCCGCGGCCTTCCAGCCACGGGCACCGCCTTGCAGCACGTGCACGTTGCCGTAGCCCAGCACGGCGAGCCGCGCGGCGGCGCGCTCGGCTACGTCGGCATCGCCTTCGTCGTACACCACCACGCGCACGCCGCGGCGCGGCACGAGGCGCGGCGCATCGATCTCGAGCCGGCTGAAGGGCAGGGGAATGCCGTAGAACAGGTGCGCCTCGCCGTACTGGCCGTGCTCGCGCACGTCGAGCAGCGCGATCTCTCCGCCGTCGTGCAGCCAGGATTTGAGGGTCTTCGGGTCGATGAAGGAAGTCATGGGCGCAGGTCGTTGGGACGAGTGAAGTCCTGCGGGAGCATGGCGCGCGCCCGCATGAAAGGAAAGTGGAAATGGAAGGCCGCTAGCGGCGCGTCTGCACGCCGATGCCCATGGTCTGGTACGTGCCCGCGCCGAGGTCGTAGGCGGTGCGCTGGTTCAGCGTTTCGAGCGCGCGGCCGTACATGTGCAGGTGGCGAATGACCTGCTCGCCCTGGATCTCGACCGAGTGGATGTCCTCGGGCATCAGCGCGATGCCCTTGCCCGGCGCGACGACGACCAGAGCCGTCTGCTTCAGCCTGCCCACGCCCGGCACGCTGCCGTCGTCGGTACGCTCGTACACGCGGTTGTGCTCGGTGCCTTCCACGGCAGCGATGCAGGCCCAGGTGGTGTGGTTGTGCGGCACGATCTTCTTGCCCGGGCGCATCACGTTCAGGTACAGCGCATAGCTATGGTCGGGGTCTTCGGCGATGAGGTAGCGGGCTTGGTGCTCGCCGGCCTCGGGCGGAGGGAAGTCGGCGGCGCCCCAGTATTCGGTGCGGGCGGCCAGGCCTTGCAGCGAATCGAGCACCACTTCGAGTTTTTCGCGGGTGGGTTCAGCGCCGCCAATGGCTTTCTTCATGCCGGCGATGGACGCCTCGACGGCCTGGCGGCGTTGCTCGGATGGGGTGCTCATGCGGTGTTCTCCAGTGGGGTTGCCTGTTTCGTGTGCGTTCACTGTAGTGACGCAGGCGTGACGCAACAATCCAGCTGGCGCACGAAATACATCAATAAAATTAATGTATGCCTACGCTCGATCTCGAACTGCTGCGCTCCTTCGCGGCCGTCGTCAGCCACCAGAGCTTTGCGGCCGCCGCCGTGCACCTGGGGCGCACGCAATCGGCCATCACGCAGCAGATGCAGCGGCTGGAAGAGCAGATCGGCCAACCTCTGTTCGCCAGGCAGGGCCGGCAGAAGCGGCTCACGGAGCATGGCGAAAGGCTGCTCACCTATGCGCACCACATGCTCGCGCTGAACGACGAGGCGCTGCGCAGCCTGCGGCAGGGGCAGCTCGAAGGCAACCTGCGCATCGGCGCGCCGCACGACGTGGCCGAGACCATGCTGCCGCTGCTGCTGACCGAGGTGGCGCGCACCTCGCCGCTGCTGCAGCTCGACATCCACATCGGCCGCAGCCCCTACCTGATGACCTCGCTCAAGAGCGGCGAGGTCGACATGATCATCTCCAACCGTGCCGACGCGCAGTTCGAGGGCGTGGTGCTGCGCAACTCGCCCACCGTGTGGCTGTGCGCGGCGAGCTACGTACACGACCCGAGCAAGCCGGTGCCGCTGATCATGGCCGACGGCCCCAGCATCTTCCGCCGCATCGGCCACGAGGCGCTCGACGCGGCGGGCGTGGCCTGGACGCCGCGCTACACATCGTCGAGCCTGATCGGCATCAAGGCCGCACTGCGCGCCGGGCTTGGCGTAACGGCGCGCGGCGTGGAGCAGCTCGACGCAGGCCTGCGCGTGCTGGGCGCGGGCGACGGCATGCCGCGGCTGCCCGACCTGGCGTACTACCTCTATGTGCGCAGCCACGTGGTGAATCCGGTCACGCGGCAGGTGTTCGAGACGTTGAAGAAGCACCTTCGGCTGCCGCGGACCGACATGCCGGCGTAGGGGGCGCGGCACCGGACGAGGCCGTGCTCAGCGCGTCGTCGTCACTGCATGGTTGCCGCGTCCGCTGTGCTTGGCCCGGTACATGGCCGCGTCGGCCGTGGCGAGCAGGTCTCGCGGCGTTTCGTCGCCGTTGCCCAGGGCGATGCCGATCGATACGCCGATGACCGTGTCGCGATGCCCCATCCCCAGTTGCAGCGGCCGGGCGATCGCGTCGATGCAGCGCTGGGCCAGGGTCGTCGCGCCATGTTCCGCGGAGCTTTCGAAGTCGGCGGCCAGCAGCACGAATTCGTCGCCCCCGATGCGCGCCACCGTGTCGGTCTGCCGCACCAGGCCCCGCAGCCGTTGCGCGATTTCCAGCAGCGCCTTGTCGCCCGCCTCGTGGCCGAGCGTGTCGTTGAGTTTCTTGAATCCGTCGAGGTCGAGGTAGAGCACGGCCATCTGGCGCGCATGCCGCTTGGCCCGTGCCAGCGCCTGCTGGAGCCGTTCGTCGAGCAGCTTCCGGTTGGGCAGGCCGGTCAGGCTGTCGTGGTGGGCCAGGCGCGCCAGGGCCTCCTGGTTGTCGAGCAGCTTGGCCAGCAGCCGGTTGAAGGCCTGCGTCAGGTACCCGATCTCGTCGTCGCGCACCACCCGCAGCGGCGTCAGCGCGAGTTCGCCGCGGGTCATCCGGTCGGCCTGGTCGGCGGCGCGCAGCAGCGGCCGCAGCAGCCACGCCATGATCAGCCCGATCACGATGAGTACCGCTGCCACGGCGGGCGCGCGTTGCTGCAGGATGAAGGTCTGCATGCGCCCCACCGGGGCCAGCGCTTCCGATGCGGGCAGCCGAGCCACCACGAACCAGCCGCTGTTCGGCACCGATGCGATGGCGGAGATCTCGTCGATGCCCTTGGCATTGCGCGTCGTCCCGCTGCCGCGATAGCCCGCCATGGCGCGGTCGTGCAGAGGGTTCACACCGTCGGGCGGGGTGGGCGTGAGGGACATCGAGACGTCCGTCGAGGCCACGAAGATGCGGTCGCGCGGTGACACTACCAGGATGCCGCCGGCTTCGCCCACGCGCCCCCGTTGCAGATGGTCGAGCAGGCCGTCGGCCGAGAGGTCCGCCGTGCCGAGCAACACCGCGGCCACCTGCCCGGCGGCGTTGCGCACGGGCACGGCCATGGGCAGGACCGAGTGCCGGGATGGTGTTGCGCGCGGACGGCCCGGCGCGGACCGCCCCGCACGCGCGGACGCGAATTCCGAGCCGTCCGTTGCGAGCTGTCCCGTGCCGTCGAGCCGCTTGCCAGTGGCGTCCGCGACCATCAGGCCGAGCGGGAAGACGGGGCTCAGCGTGCTGCGCTCCGCCAGCCATGCCCGCAGCCGGTCGGGCTGCGTCAGGAGTTCCGGCGGCAGGGTGGCCGCCAGGCGTTCGAGGAACGACAACCGCTCGCCCAGGTAGTTGTCGACGTTGCGCGCCACGTAGGCGGCCAGCGCCGTTTGCTGCACCGCCACCGATCGGGTCAGCTCCTCCCGCAGGAAGCGGCTGAGCTGTATGTAGCTGCCGGCGGTTCCCACCACCGCCATCAAAAGGCCCATCATGAGCAGGCGAACAACCAGGCTGTTGGCGGATTTTCTGAAGTTCACTCTGGCGGTGGGGCGTGAGGGCAGGAGGTGCGGGACTGTATCCCAGGCGCCCGTGCACTTACGTCGTCATGCCGAAGAAATGCTGGCGGTAGCGCGGCGCCACGTCGCCCACGCGCAGCATCATCGGCAGGTCGGCGGTGTTGAATGCGACATCGAGCGCGGGCGGGCCGAGCAGCCGCGCGCCGCAGCGCAGGTAGCCCTTGATAAGCGGCGGCGCGGCGGGAGGCGCGGCATCGCTGTCGGCATCGGCTTCCGCGTCGGTGTCCAGTGGCAGCGCGACGCGCGGCTCCACGCGCCAGCGCTGCTCGACCAGATGCGTGCGGCACAGCCGGTGCCACAGCCGCGCGGCGGCCAGGCCCTGGTCGTCGAGCCCGATGCTCGCGCAGCCGATCATGGTGTCGAGTGCGTGGTCGACCATGTACTGCCCCAGCGCGGCCCACAGCGCCATGATCACGCCGCCCGAGCGCCAGTCGGCATCCACGCACGAGCGGCCAAGCTCCAGCGCCCGCGCGCGCAGCGGCGCGAGCGGCGCCAGGTCGAACTCGGTGTCGGTGTAGAAGCCGCCTGCGCGGCGCGCTGCTTCCGGCGTCAGCACGCGGTAGGTGCCGATGAGCGGGCCGCGGCCGTGCACCGGGTCCACGGCATGCACCAGCAGGTGGTCGCAAAAGGCGTCGAAGCGGTCGACATCGAGTCCGGGCGGCGTGCCTTCGGGCGGTGTGAGGTGGGCGCCCATTTCCTGCGCGAACACGCGAAAGCGCAGGCGCTGGGCGTCGCGCACGTCCTCTTCGCAATCGGCCCAACGGGTTTCCAGCATGGGCGCGGCGGCCGCGAGCGGCGCGAGCGAACGGCGGGGCAGGGCGTGCGAAGCGGTGATGTCCATGTGCATGCGGCAACGACTCAGTTGGAGGGCGGGTAGCGGTCGACCAGGCGGTTCTGCCGCCGGTTGAGCCGAGCGAGTGCGAGCAGGCCGATGGGCCGTACGCCGGCCTTGCGCTGCGCGGCGCCGATCGCGAACAGCAGCCGCTGCTTGGCGAAGACCATGCGAAAGCCTTGCAGCACGCCGATGTCGGGGTCCCAGGCCTCGATGGCTTCGGAGCCCGCGCCGTTGATTTCCATGATGGTGAAGCCGTGCCCGGCGCCGAGTTCGCGCAGGCTTTCATAGCGCACGTCGAAGCGACCGAAATGGAAGTCGGGCATGTCGCGCGCGACGGCGTCGATGGCGCGCACCAGCTCGGGCGTGATGAGCGCCGCGCCGTCGCGGTACAGCCCGCCGACGCGGGTCGAGCCGATGGTGGCCAGCCGCACCTGCTGCCCGGCCGCTGGCACGCTGTCGGGTTGCACGCTGCATTCGTGGCGCGGCGAGCGCGCAATGCGGCGCGCGCGCACGTCGGCCGCCACGAGCTGGGCCACGGTGCTGCGGCCGTCGCCCGTCACGCGCGGGAAGTAGCGCAGCGCGAGGCCGATGATGCGGCCCTCGCCGGTGACGGGATCGCGCGCGTAGAAGATGCCGGCCTCGCCTTCCTGCGGCAGGTAGCGTTGCAGCACGACCGTTTCGCCGGAAGGAAAGACGGCCAGGTACGACTGCAGCGCAGCCATGTCGGGCAGCAGGCGAACGCCGTAGCCGCACAGGCCGAGGTCGGGCTTGGCGACGATGGGGAATGCGAGGCCGTTCTCGGCCATGGTTTGCCGCAGGGCGTCTTCGTTCGCCGTGCCATCGTTGAACACCGCGCAGTAGTCGGCCGTGAGCGAGCGCGCCAGCGGCCCCATGCCGCGGAAGTATTCGAGCTTGCCTTCACCCACCAGCCCGCCCGAGGTGAGGTGCGGATTGGCCGCCGACGGCAAGGTGGCGCCACCGTGGCGCAGCGACAGCCACAGCCACTGCATCACCAGCGGCACGCAGATCAGCCACTTGGGCATGCGCTCCAGCACGCTGCATTCGCGCACCACGGCCAGCCGAGCGGTATCGGCGCCAAGGTCGAGTCCGGCGGCCCTCACGCGGCCTCCGCTGTGCGCGTGGCGACGAGCCCGACGGCGGCGATGCGGTCGATGTGCGCATACACCGGACGCTCCAGCTCTTCGCCGAACACGTCGGGGTCGATCTCGGCGTACGACCACTCGAAGCCCGGCGCGGCGAGCAGCGGCCGCATCTCGGCAAGGAACGGGTCTTCGCCATCGACCATTGCCACGCCGGTGTAAAGCAGCAGCTGTCCGCCCGGCGCCAGCCGCTTCAGCGACTCGGCTGCGATGCGCACGCCGAGCGCCCGCCCGAGTCGCGCGCCGCCGTGGCGGTAGGCGCGCTGCGCGGCATCGTCGAGGTAGGGCGGGTTCGACACGATGAGGTCGAAGTCGCCTTCGACCGCCGACAGCGCATCGCCCTGCGCGAGCGTCACGGGGATACCGGCCACTTCCGCATTGACGGCGGCGTACTGCAGCGCCAGCGGGTTGATGTCGTTCATCAAAACGGTCGCAGGCGTGCCCATGGCCGCCAGCGCACGCGCCACCGCAATGCCGCCCGCGCCGCTGCCGCAGCCCACGTCGAGCACGCGCAGGGGCTGCTGTGTCTTGCGCGGGCTCAGCGCATTGCGGATGAAGCGTGCGAAGCGGTGGGTGTCGGGCCCGAAGAACACGGCGTTCTCCTCGACCGTCGGATAGGCCGAATGAAAGAACAGGTCGTCGCCGAGGCTGGCGATGCGCACCGTGCTGCGCAGCAGCGAGCCCGTGCGGCGCACGATGCCGGCGCGCTCCATGTCGGCCAGCAAGGCCTTCGGCACCGCACCCGCCTCGAACGACAGGTTCCAGCCGAAGATGTCGCGCAGCGTCGCACCCGGTTCGCGCCCGCGCCGCGCGAGCACGCGCTGGTGGGTCAAGGGCGTGACGGTCGTGAAGCGATAGCCCGTGGCCGCCACCTGGCGCAGCACGCCGGCCGCGTTCATCATGCGGCGACCTCTTCGGCATGCCGCAGCTCGGCGCTGTAGCGCGCGAAGCAGCGTTCGCCACACACCAGCCGCATCAGCGCGCCCTCGGCGATGAACTGCCCGCAGGACGGATCGGCCTCGACCAGCGGCCGGATCACCTCGCGGATCCACGCACGCGAGTGCGACACGTCGAGCGCCGAATGCAGGTCGAAGTAGGCGCGCGCACGGCCGCTCAGGCCCAGGCGGCGCATGCCGGTCGCCACCTGCTTCACGCGCCCGGGGGCCGTGAGCTCGATGACGCCGAGCGCGCCGATGGCGTGGTACGCATAGCGCCGCGTGGTCGCCAGCCCGACCATGGTGTTGGCCAGCGCGAGGGACTCCCACACGGTGGTGTCGATGGCTGGATGCAGGTCGAGCTCGCGCACCATGTGCTCCAGCATCTGGCCGTGCATGGCGCTGCGCTTGCCGTGGCCCATCTCGTCCCAGAAGTTGCGCGCGCATTCGAGCTTGGGCTGCGGCGGCAGCTTGACCTGGGTGTAGGCCAGCAGGTCCTCGAAGCCCGCTTCGCCCGCGGCCTCCTGCGTGAGGAACCAACGCATCTGCGGCAGCGTGGCCTCTTGAGCCAGCCAGTCGAACAGCGGGTGATGCTGGCCGGGGCCCGTGCGCGCGAGCGACTCGAACCAGCCGGCGAAATGGTCTGCATTGCCGGCTGAGGCCGATGCCGCCACCCGCACCGTTGCGCGCAGGGCTTCGAGGTACCTGCCTTCGATCAGGCGGCATTCATGCTCACGGGCGAGCTCGTCCTGCCAATGCGGCGACGGGCTGCCGAACTTCAGCCGTGCGGCGTTGAAGCGCGCCAGATGCCGGTGAAGCTGCGTTTCCGCGTGGGTGTGGGCGTCCGGGGTGTCGTCTGTAGACATGGCCGATCCTCGTCATCCGCTGGGCAAAGAGGCAGCGTGCGCCTTTGCAAAGCGGCTGTCCGTCAGACGGTGCCTACAGATTGACCTCCAGGGCGGAGATCGGGCTCAGGTCGCCCAGATGCGCGGCGTGGCCGCGGGCAGCTGCCACAGCTCGCCGCGCCATGCCTGCCAGACCTGGCGCAGCAACTGCATCGCGGGCTCGACCACGGGCGCCAGCACGCGCAGCACGACCACTTCGGCATGCGGGCTGGTGGCCCCGGCGCTGTCGAACAAGGGGCTCGCTTCGAGCAGTCTGCGGGCCTGTGCCAGCAGGGCATCGCGACGTGCGCGCGCCACCGGCGAGCCCGCCACGAAGAACAGCGAGGCCATGCAGCGGTGGCCGCCGAGGCCGATGGGGCTTTGCAGCAGCCGGTGGTCGGCCGCGTCGATGCGCCCGCGCTCCAGCCACACACCCGGCAGCTCGATGTGCTGCAGGTAGCTGCCGCGCTCGAAGGGCTGGTTGGCATTCGGCAGGCCGAGCGCGGTGACGTCCCAGCCGATCAGCTCGGCGCCGGGCTCGAGTTCGATGGAAAGCCGGTTCTCCGCCTGGCAGCCGCTGTAGCAGATGGCTTCGAGCGGCAGCCATTCGAGCCGCGCGCCGGCCGCGAGGCGGATGCGCGTGCGCTGCAGCGCCAGCTCGCCCTCGGAGCGGTAGAAGCGCGAGGCGCCGGGCGTGGTGATCAGGCCATGGCTGCCGTCGGCGGCCTCGATGTCGATGTCGAGCGTGTCGCCGCCCACCAGGCCGCCCGGCGGATGCACGAGCACGTTGTGGCAGATGGCGTCGCCCTCGGGGTACAGGCTCTGCAGGATGCGCAACGGGCCGTCGTGGCGAAAGCGGGCGACGGTGCGGGCGGCTTCTTGTTTGTAGTCGAGATGGAGACGGGCGTGCCAGGGCATCGAGAGAGTCTAGAGCGTGTCGGCCAATCGGATTTTTCGTGGAACACCGCGGAACCGGCTTTGCCGGGCCGCAGGTGTTGCCCCCGGTAGGGGGTTGGCGCAGCGACGCGGAGTGCGCGCAGCCTGGGGGCGAGTCCTATTTCCAGGCGCCGTCGTGGGCGGCACTCGCTTCGTCGATCAGCGCCGGCCCGATGCATTCGATCGGATGCGGCGACGCGCGGAACACATCGCGGCACGAAAGCTCGGCATCGCGCTGGTCCTGCCGCTCGCCGCGGAACACGCGCAGGCGCTCGGCGTCGATGCCGAACACCACGCGGCCGATGTTCGACCAGAAGATCGCGCCCGCGCACATCACGCAGGGCTCGCCCGAGGCATAGAGCGTGGCGCCCGCGAGTTCCTCGCGCGAGAGCTTGCGCCCGGCCAGCGCGCGCAGCGCATTGATTTCTGCATGCGCCGTGCAGTCGCCGGTCTCGGCATTGCTGTTGCCGGCTTCTGCCAGCACCTCGCCAGCGGCTGAGACGATGACCGAGCCGAAGGGGCGGTTGCCCCGGCGGCGCGCCGCGTGCGACCAGACGATGGCCTTGCGCAGGTAGCGGCCATCGCGTTCTTCGAGTGCAGTTTCGGCGGGATAGTCGATGGTATGGGTGTCGCTGTGGAAATTCATGCTTTGGAAAGGGAGCGTTCGCTGCGCAATGGAAGCATCGAAGTATTGAAGATGGCGTCGGACGCGGGCTTGATCTTGAGGCCGAAGACATCGGCCACTTCGTCGACCTGCTGTTCGAGCAGGAGCTTCCGGATGTCGCCGAGGCCATGATCGCGCGTGTCGGCCGCGCCCACGTACTGCGCGGTGATGCCCCAGCGCTCGAGTTCGATTTTCTCATCGAGGATGGGCTCGCGCTGGCGCATGGCCGCGATGCTCGGCGCCGGATTGGAAAAAGTCTCGACGATGGCGCGGTTGCTCGCGCGCAGGAAGGCGGCAACCACCTTCGGGTTCTGCGCGATGAGATTGCTGCTCGCAAGGATCGCGTTGCCGTAGAGATTGACGCCCGCGTCGGCGTACTTGAGCACCGACAGTTCCTCGGGTTTCATGCGCGCGAACAGCGACACGGCCGAGTCGTGGAAGTAGGTGGCGGCATCGACGTCGCCGCGCACCATCACGTTGTCGCGCGCGCTGAAGTCGGTGGTCTGCCACTGGAAGGCGTCGGCGCGCATGCCCTGCTTGCGCGCGACCAGGGGCCATGCACGGCGGGTCGATTCGACGGCGGCGGCCGCCACCTTCTTGCCCGCGAGGCTCTTGAAATCGCCGGTCACGCCGCGGTCCTTGCGGCCGATGATCGCGAACGGTGCGCGGTTGTAGTACTGGTACACCGCCTGCACCATCGGCGTGCCGGGGTTCTGCGCGTTGAACTCGACCAGCGAGCTGATGTCGCCCAGGCCGAGCTGGTAGACGCCGCTGGCGATGCGGGTGATGGAGGCGACCGAGCCGGCGCCGGTGTCGATGCTCACGTCGAGCCCCTCGTCCCTGTAGTAGCCCTTGGTCTGCGCGAGGAAGAAGGGCGCGGTCTGGCCGTTGATGCGGAAGTCGAGGGTGAACTTGAGCGGGGTGAGCCTGGCGCCGCCCTGCGCGAAGACGGCGGGAGCGGCAAGGGTGGCGGCGCTGGCCGCGAGGAAGGATCGACGTTGCATGTGGGGCCTCGGAAGCTTCGGTTCTTGAATCCCTCCGCAAGAATGCAGAGGGCGTTTCAAGAGCAATTTCCGGGCGGGCGCACGTTCGTGGTGCGTGCGCTGCTGAACGCTTCTACTCTTGCAGAGGGTCATGCACGACGCATGCCAAGGGCTTTTGCTCGGGCATTGCAAGGAAAGATGCGTCGGCCAGGAAGCCGCGTCACAATCCGGGCGCGCAATTTGCAAGGCAGGTTGCGCAGAGTAGAAGCGTTCAGCCAGGCGACGGTTCCCGTCGATGGCAGGAAATTGCTCTTTCAGTTCGTCCCCACACGACCACCGAAGGAGTCCGCGCATGCTCGTCACCCGACAACCCGTCTTCCGCAAGTTCTGGCATGCCGTCATGCCGCTCACCGAACTGGCCAACGGCCCCAGGCCGTTCAGGCTGCTGGGCGAAGACATCGTTCTCTTCATCGATGCCGACGGCCAGCCCGCCGCGCTGCGGGACCGCTGCTGCCACCGTACCGCCAAGCTCTCGAAAGGCTGGTGCGTGGACAGCGAAGGCCGGGCCTGCGGCACCGGCGCCATCCAGTGCGGCTACCACGGCTGGACCTACGACCGCAGCGGCCAGGTCATCCGCATTCCGCAGTACGAGCCCGACCGCAAGATCTCGCCCGAGTACCGCACCACGGCCTACCGCTGCACGGCGCGCTACGGCTATGCGTGGGTGGCGCTCGAGGAGCCCATTGCCGACATCCCGGCCATTGCGGAGTTCGACGACCCTGGCTACCGCACCATCTTCCAGTTCTACGAAGAGTGGCAGACCAGCCCGATGCGCGCGCTGGAGAATTCCTTCGACAACTCGCACTTCAGTTTTGTGCACCGCGCCACCTTCGGCGTGGCCGCGAGCCCGAAGCCGAGCAAGTACGAGCTGGTGGAGAACGAGTCGGGCTTCTACGCGGAGACGGTCATCGATGCGGCCAATCCGGCGAAGTTCCATGCAATCAGCGGCGTGACCGACCCGATCACCACGCGCCACATGCGCAACGCGTATTACCTGCCGTTCTCGCGCCGGCTCGACATCGAGTACCCGAGCGGCGTGCGCCACATCATCATCAACTGCTTCACGCCCATCGACGACGGCCGCATGCAGCTGTGCCAATGGCTGTTCCGCAACGACACCGAGGCCGACTGCACGGCGCAGATGCTGATCGACTTCGACGAAGCTGTGACGCGAGAGGACAAGGACATCCTCGAATCGACCGACCCCGATGCGCTGCTCGATACGCGTCGGCGAGGTGTCGAATATTCGATGGAGTCGGACCGGCCCGGCATGCTGATCCGCAAGCACCTGATGCAGTTGCTGGCGAAGCATGGCGAGGCCGAGGTCTATCGGGGCATGAGCAGTGCCGCGATTCCGATTGTGAAGGCTGCTTAGGCGCTGTTCGGGGCGCGATCACGCCGACGCGGTGACCTTTTTCGCGAATGTCCCCCGCTTCGCTCCTCCTTTATTTCGCGAAAAAGGCCCCCGCATCGGCGTGCTCGTTCAGAGCACTTGCTGATCGAGCGAAACAACGGCAGCGCCCATCGTGCACAGGGCGCCGGGTGCTCCCCGCAGCGAAATAAAGGAGGAGCGAAGCGGGGGACATTCGCGGAGGGGAGTACCCGGTGGCCTGTTCGGACGCGAAGCATGCGACGAACCCTTTTCATAGCGGTCCATCGCAAGGCCGTCCGTACGGATCTCCGGCCGCTGGCCCATCACCATGTCGGAGATGAGCTTGCCCGAGCCACAGGCCATGGTCCAGCCCAGTGTGCCGTGGCCGGTGTTGAGGAACAGGTTCGCGTAACGCGTGCCGCCGACGATGGGCGTGCTGTCGGGCGTCATCGGGCGCAGGCCGGTCCAGAAGGTGGCGCGCGGCACGTCGCCGCCGGGGAACAGGTCGGTCACCACCTTCTCGAGCGTGGCACGGCGGGCAGGATTCAGGCGCAGATCGAAGCCACCGAGCTCGGCCATGCCGCCCACGCGGATGCGGTTTTCGAAGCGCGTGACGGCGACCTTGTAGGTCTCGTCGAGCACGGTCGATTGCGGCGCGAGCGATTCGTCGAGCAGCGGCACGGTCAGCGAGTAGCCCTTGACCGGGTACACCGGAATGTCGAGGCCCAGCGAGGCGATGGCGGCGCGCGAGTAGCTGCCGAAGGCCATCACGTAGCGGTCGGCCGTGAGGATCTTGCCGGCGGTGGTGCGCACGCCGGTGATGCGGCCGCCGTCGGTTTCCAGGCCGTCGATGGTCTGGCCGAAGCGGAAGTCGACGCCAAGGCCGCGCGCGATTTCCGCGAGGCCGCGCGTGAACAGGTGGCAGTCGCCGGTTTCGTCGTTGGGCAGGCGCAGGCCGCCCGTGAGGCGGTCGCGCGCGCCGGCCAATGCGGGCTCGACGCGGGCGAGGGCGTCGCGGTCGAGCAGTTCGTAGGGCACGCCGCATTCCTCGAGCACCGCGATGTCGCGCTGCACCGCATCGAGCTGCGCCTGCGTGCGGAACAGCTGCAGCGTGCCGCCGGTGCGCTGCTCGTACTGCAGGCCGGTGTCGGCGCGCAGCTGCTGCAGGCAGCCGCGGCTGTATTCGGCCACGCGCATCATGCGTTCCTTGTTCACCGCGTAGGCCTCGGGCGAGCAGTTGCGCAGCATTGCGGCCATCCAGCGCAGCTGGAACAGCGTGCCGTCGGGGCGGATCGACAGCGGTGCGTGCTTCTTGAACATCCACTTGATCGCCTTCAGCGGAATGCCCGGCGCGGCCCACGGCGTGGAGTAGCCCGGCGACACCTGGCCGGCGTTGCCGAAGCTGGTTTCCTCGGCGGGGCCGGCCTGCCGGTCGAGCAGGGTGACCTCGGCGCCCGAGCGCGCGAGGTAGTAGGCCGTGGTGGTGCCGATCACGCCGCCGCCGAGAACGATGACTTTCATGGTGTATTTGCCGATTCAGATGGAATGAAGGGAATCTAAAGTGCTCAAGGCAGTGAATTCCATTGTTTTCATGGGTTTGGCGGTGGAATACACTGTCGGCCATCGTCCAAACCCGCGCGCGGAGTGAAATGCCCGAACTCGATCGAATCGACCGTCGCATCCTCGACCTTTTGCAGCGCCAGGGCCGCGTTTCCATGACCGAGCTGGCCGAGCACATCGGCCTGTCGGCATCGCCCTGCGCCGAGCGCGTGAAGCGCATGGAGCGCGACGGCGTCATCACCGGCTACCACGCGCACGTGTCGCCCGAGGCACTGGGCAAGACGCTGCTGGTGTTCGTCGAGATCAAGCTCTCGGCCAAGTCGGGCGAGGTGTTCGACAAGGTGCGAAAGGAACTGCTGCACATGCCCGAGGTGCTCGAATGCCATCTCGTGTCGGGCAGCTTCGACTACCTCGTGAAGGCGCGCCTCAGCGGCATGAGCGAGTACCGGCACCTGCTGGGCGACATCCTGAAGAAGCTGCCGGTGGCGGCCGAGTCGCACAGCTACGTGGTGATGGAAGAAATCAAGGAAACGCTGATGCTGGCGGTCGACCGCTGAGCACACGCATCATTCAAGGACAGGCATGACCATTTCGATTCGCCGCGACGGCACCACCGGCACGCGCCACATCCTCAAGATCCGCAATCACGAGATTCCGGTCGACGCCTCGCCCGCGGGCGGCGGCAGCGACGCGGGCCCCGAGCCGCACGACCTGTACGACGCATCGCTCGCCGCATGCAAGGCGCTCACCGTGCTGATCTACGCGCGCCGCAAGGGCATCCCGGTGGAAGACATCGAGGTCGTGGTCGACCGCGACGACGGCGAAGAGCGCAAGGGCGTCTACCGCCTCAAGTCGGGCCTGCGCCTGAGCGGCGACCTGAGCGAGGCGCAGCGCGACGAGTTGCTGCGCGTGGCCGGCAAATGCCCGGTGCACAAGCTGATGACCGAAGTCAAGACCGAGATCGAGACCGGCTGGGCGGACTGAGCGCCAGGTGCCGCACGGCCAAAAGGCGTGGTCAGGTCCGTTTTGGGGCAAGGATTTACACTAGCCGGTGCCGTTTACAGGACACTTTCAACAATGAAGTGGGTCATTCTTGCCATCTTCGCGCTCAGTGCGCTCTACGTTCATTTCCGCGGCCAGGTGCGGCATCGCTTCTTCAGGCAGCTCTCCGACCACTCGACCTTCCTCGCGCCGCTGAACGTCTTCATGTACCTTTTCTCGAAGGTGCCGGGTACGCCGTACCTGTCGCCCGCGCAGTTCCCCGAGATGCGCGTGCTCGAAGAGAACTGGGAGGTCATCCGCGAGGAAGCGCTGGCCATGCGCAATGGCGGCAGCATCAAGGCGTCGAGCCAGTTCAACGACGTTGGCTTCAACTCCTTCTTCAAGAGCGGCTGGAAGCGCTTCTACCTGAAGTGGTACGACGAGGCGCATCCGTCGGCCGCGGTGCTGTGCCCGCGCACGACCGAGCTGCTCAAAGGCATCGGCACCATCAAGGCCGCGATGTTCGCCGAACTGCCGCCGGGCAGCCGCCTCGTGCGCCACCGCGACCCCTTCGCCGGTTCGCTGCGCTACCACCTGGGCCTGTGGACGCCGGGCGTCGAAGGCTGCTACATCGACGTGGACGGCCAGCGCTACCACTGGCGCGACGGCGAGGCCGTGGTGTTCGACGAAACCTACATCCACTACGCAGAGAACACGACCGACCACGACCGCGTGATCCTGTTCTGCGACATCGAGCGCCCGCTGAAGTACCGCTGGGCCAGCGCGGTGAACCGCTGGTTCGCAAAGAACCTGCTGGCCGCCGCCGCATCGCCCAACGACACCGGCGACAAGACGGGTGGCCTCAACCGCGCGTTCAAGTACATCTACCAGATCCGCGTGGTGGGCAAGCGCCTGAAGGCGTGGGACAAGCGGGCGTACTACCTCGTGAAATGGGCCATCTTCGGTGGCCTGGCGCTCTGGATCTTCTGGTAATCACGCCAGGCGCCCGGCGTGGGCGCCGACCATTTCCGCCAGCGCGTCGGCCACAGTCCTGACGCGCGGCGAGCGCCTCACGTCGGGGTGCACAACGCTCCACACCTCCCGCATCACGGGCCGAACTTCGCCCGGCACTTCGACCAGTGCGGCATCGTCGCGCGCCATGAAGTCCGGCAGCATCGCGAGGCCCAAGCCGCAGCGGCAAGCGTTGTGCAGGGCCGTGAGGTCGTTGCTGCGCAGGACGAAAGGGCGCGTGCCGGCAAGATCGGCCAGCAGCCGCTGGTGCGGCACGTTGCCGAGCGAATCGCTGTAGCCCAGAAAGCGCCAGTCGGGCTCCGCGCGCGTGAGCCACACCGGCGCGGCGTAGAGGCGGAAGGCCAATTCGCCGAGCTTGCGTGCAGTTAGGCCGGGCTCGGTCGGGCGCATGAAGCGGACCGCGATGTCCGCGTCGCGGCGCTGCAGGTTGGCACTACGGAGTTCTCCGACGATGTCGAGCGCGATGCCCGGCCGCCGGTCAGCCTGCGCGGTCCACAGCGGCACGATGAAGTGACTGGCAAAGGCAGGCGGCGCCGAGACGCGCACCGTGCCTTGGTCCGCCGTGTTCGCCGCGGCGACACGCGCGAAGGCGAGCACTTCCTGCTCGAGCCGCTCGGCGGGTGCGAGCAGCGCTTCGCCTTCGTCCGTCAGCGCCCAGCTTCGCGGCAGGCGGTCGAAGAGGCGCACGCCGATGTGCGACTCCAATGCGCCGACGCGGCGCGCGACCGTCGAATGCTCCACGCGCAACTGCCGCGCGGCACCCGAGAGGCTGCCCTCGCGCGCCACGGCCACGAAAAAGCGAATGTCGTCCCACGCAAGGGACGCAAGGGAAGCGGGCGCGGAGGCGTCGAGGCGGTGAGCTGGCGATTCGTGCACAACGGATGCGAAGTTTTGGGGAATGGCCAATCATTCTGCCCGCCGATATCGTCCTGTGCATCGTTCGTCACTTCACAGGATTCGCCATGAGCCCCGCGCAACAAACCTTCATTTCCTACGGCCCGCCCGTGTCCCTCGACATCGCCCGGCGCGTCACCGCGGCCGCCGAAGCCGAGGCGCGCGCCAACGGCTGGCCGATGGTCATCGCGGTGATGGACAGCGCCGCCAACCTCGTGGTGCTGCACAAGATGGACCACGCGCAGACCGGCAGCGTCGAGATTGCACAGGCCAAGGCGCGCAGCACCGTGCGCTTCAAGCGGCCGACGCACGTGTTCGAAGAAGCACTGGCCGCGGGCGGGCTGAACCTGCGGCTTTTGGCCACCGAGGGCGCATGCCCGCTCGAAGGCGGCTTGCCGCTGATGCACCAAGGCTGCCTCGTCGGCGCCATCGGCGTCTCGGGCATGCAGTCGACGCAGGATGCGCAGGTGGCGGCCGTGGGCGCGGAGGCGCTCTGACCGCGCGATCCGCACGCGCTCATGGTGCGCGGCGATGCACCGTCGCTCGAACACGCGCTCACCAACCTGCGCGGGCGGGGCGCGGGGGCTGGGTCTTCACCTCGTGGCCCAGGTCACTCGGCTGCATCGCGGGCGGCTGACCATCGGGTCGAGCGAATCGGGCGGCGCGAAGATGGGGCTCGAGTTGAATCTGGATGTGTGAGAACCTCGCCGCCATGAATCTCATCGACCGGCTGCCCGAGCCCACGAACCTTGCCGGCGCGCAAGCGTTGATTGCCCGCGTGCAGGCGGTGCTCGATGCCCAGGGGGTCGCCATGCGTGCGCCGCCGCCCGAGCCCACCACCTGCTGCGGCCGCGGCTGCAACGGCTGTGTGTGGGAGGGCTGGCTTGCCGCCGTGGCCTACTGGCGCGACGAGGCCTCGCTGCTGCTCGATTGAAGGCTCAGGCATGGCGCCCCTGGCCGCGGCAAGGGGCGCTCTCCCTGCCGGGCAGGGCAGCATCGATCAGGTCGGTGCGCCGGAGGACTTTGCGGGTGTCCTACCCGGCCGGCAGATTTCCGCTGACGGATACGAGTCCGCAATGCACCCACGAGGTCGAAGGAGAACGTCATGGCAATTGCAGAACCCGACCTTTCCGCCCGCCCCATTCATTGCGTCGTCGAGCGCAGGATGGCCTGTGCCCCGCACGCGATCTTCCTGGCCTGGGCGCAGCAATTCGATCGCTGGTTCGCCGCACCGGGCACCGTGTTGATGACGCCGAAGGTGGACGCGCCGTTCTTCTTCGAAACCCGGCATGGCGAACAACGGCATCCCCACTACGGTCGATTCCTCCGCCTCATGCCCGATCGACTGGTCGAAGTCACGTGGTTGACCGGCGCAGGCGGCACCGAAGGCGCCGAGACGGTGGTCACTGTCGACATTGCGCCGAATGGTTCCGGGGCACTTGTCCGCCTGACGCATTCCGGCTTTCCGAACGAGGCCTCCATGCGGCGCCATGACGAGGCATGGAGGGCGGTACTGGAACACCAGGAAAACGTGCTGTCGAGTGGCACTTGACAACTATTCATCGGGAACCGGCAGCGTCGCGGAAGCGAGGTAGAACATGCTCGCCAATACAACCACGTCGGGTCAGCTCTTGGACTTTGCGTATTCCTCTGCGCTCATCACCTCGAGGCCGACGAACGAGTCGTTGCCTTCGACCCACGCGTCGTGGCCCGGCGGGATGGTGTACGACATGCCTTCCTTGATGACGGCTTGCGAGCCGTCATTCATTTGCACGGTGATTCGACCGGAAACCGCGTACCCGACGTGAGCCACTTGGCAACTGTCCGTGCCCACGACCGGCTTGATGCATTTCGACCAGCGCCACCCGGGCTCGAACTTGAAGCGTCCGAGCGTGTAGCCCTCGAGGCGGACCACCTCGACCCGGGTCTTTTCGGGCTCCCGAACCTCGTCCGGTTCGTCATGGGATTTCGTCTGAAGCTTGTTGACATTCATGGGACTGGCCATCGCTACTCTCCTTGCACGAGTGAGCAACTGGTTCGCGGCAGCCTCGTGCCAAGCCGCACGTGAACGATTGAATCGTAATCCTGGGCCACCCGTGCGGTGACCCGGAAGCAGAGTTTTCTTTACTGATCATTCTTCCTTCATGGAGGCTGCGATGCGCCTGGTGAGCGGATGCAGGAGGTAGACGAGCAGCGAGCGTTCCCCCGTCTTGAAGACCACCTCGACCGGCATGCCCGGCTGCAACGAACGTTTGCCCAGCTTTCTCAGGCCCTCCTGCGTCACCGCCACCCGCGCGAGGAAATAGCTCGTGTTGGTCTGGGCGTCCGTCAACAGATCGCCGGATACCGAAACCAGCCTGCCCTGCACCACGAGCTGCGGAGAATGGGCAAACGTCGAGAAACGCACGTCCACCGGTATGCCGGCGTGGACGCGGTCGATCAGATGGGGTGGCACTCTCGTTTCAAGCAGCAAGGGCTCGTTGGCAGGCACCACATCCATCAGCTTTTGCCCCGGCGCGATCACGCCGCCCACGGTCTGCGCCACCAGTGCCACCACCTGGCCCGAAGCGGGCGAGCGGATCTCGGTGCGGCCCAGTTCGTCCCGCAAGGCGAGGAACTTCTCGAAGTCTCCAAGCACCTCGCGGCTGACTTCCGCCTGCTGTGTCTCCACTTCCTTGTGGTACTCCTGCTGCTTGGCGATGGCGCGCTGGCGAAGCTCCGCGACCGACCGCCGGGCCCGGCCCATGTTGCCGATGAGTTCGGCAATGAAGGTGCTCGATTCCGCTGCCTGGCGCTCCATCTCCAGCTGGCGAGTGCGCGGGACATAGCCTTCGGCAACCATCTTGCGTGTCTGGGTCAGTTCCTCGTCGAGAAGCGCAAGCTGGGTTCGGCGGCTGCTCAACATGCTTGCGTAGGCTTGAGACAACGCTTGCTGGCCCTGGATGTTCTCTTCGATCGATTGCAGGTCGGCGCGCAAGGCGGCGCGGCGCGACCTGAGCAGTTGCTCCTGGTTGAACATCTGTTGCCGGATCAGCGGGTCCGTGGCAGCCGCCTGCAAGTCCGGATGGAAATCGATGGTGTCCTGTCCCCCCTGCTCGGCCAGCAGGCGGCCTTGTATGGCGCGAAACCCCAGGTAGCGCTGCCGCACGGTTTCGAAGCTCGCCCTGGCCGCGGCGTCGTCGAGCTTGAACAGCAACTGGCCTTCCTGGACTTGATCGCCTTCGCCGACCCGCACCTCCTTGAGGATGCCTCCGATCTGGTGCTGGACCGCCTTGCGCTTCGTGTCGATGGCGACTTGCCCCTGGCTCGGCACGCCCTCGTCCAGCGGAGCAAATGCGGCCCACAGCAGAAACCCGCCGAACCCTGCGACCAAGGCCCATGCGCCGATTCGCCCTGCGCGTCCAAACTCGTTTCCGAGTCCATTGGCATCCTGCGATCGATCGTCCTCGATCGGCGAGGGGACGGAACTCACGTCTCTGAGAAGGTTCGGTTTGGCCATTTGGAACTCCCTGCGAGATGAATCGAGGACAGGACGGCGCCGGATCAGGCCGACTGCACCAAGGCCGCCGGCCGCACGCCAGGCCGAGGGCGACGAAAAGATGCGAGCACGGCATCGCGTGGTCCGTCTGCCGTCAGTTCGCCATCGCTCAGAACCATGAGGCGGTCGGCCACGGCCACCGCGCCCTGGCGGTGGGTCACCAGGAACACCGTTGTCCCCTTGGCCTTCAGCTCCCGTATGGCTCGCAGCAGCGCTGCTTCCCCGGCATCGTCCAGGTTGGCATTCGGCTCGTCCAGAACGATGAGCGATGGGTTGCCATAGAGCGCCCGGGCCAGCCCGATGCGCTGCCTCTGACCCCCGGAAAGCAGGCGCCCCGCGTCCCCGATGGGGGTGTCGTAGCCTTTGGGAAAGCGCAGGATCGTCTCGTGCAGGCCGGCGCTGGATGCCGCCTCGATGACCTTGCGCGAATCGACCTCGCCGAGCCGCGCGATGTTCTCGGCAATGGAGCCCCCGAACAATTCGACGTCCTGCGGCAAATAGCCAAGATGCGGGCCCAACTCGAGACGATTCCAGCCCCGGATCGGCACGCCGTCGAGCAGCACCGCGCCACGGGATGCCGTCCAGATTCCGACCATCACCTTCACCAGCGTGGACTTGCCCGAGCCGGAAGGCCCCAGCACCGCGACCACGGTTCCTGCGGGGACCGCAAACGAAATGTTCTTCAGGATGGGGGCCGTGCGCCCTGCAGCCTCCGCAAAGACGCCTTGCAGGCTGATCTCGCCGGTGGGCGCGGCTCGGGAAGGGGCAGGGGCCTGCTCGGGGAAGTCGGCCAACAGTTTCTCGAGACGTTCGAGTGCGGCACGGCAGGAGACAAACCCCCGCCACGCACCGAGCAGTTGGTCGATGGGCGCGAGGGCGCGGCCCATCAGCACGTTCGCCGCAATCATCGCGCCTGCCGACAACTGGCCATCGATCACCAGCAGCGCGCCTGCCCCCAGCGCGAGCGACTGTTGGCTGTAGCGTATGAACTTGCTCCAGCCGGCCACGCGATTGACAAAGCCGTGCGCGGAAGCGCTCTTGTCCATGCAGGCCGCGTGCTGGCGATTCCAGCGCTCTTGCAGGTTGGCGACCATGCCCATCGATTCGAGCATCTCGATGTTCCGAAGCTTGCTCTGCAGGTCGCTCATCGTCTCGCTCGCGGCTTTCAGGGCCGCTTCCGATGGCGCGACGGTCTTCCTCTGGCCGAACCAGGCCAGTGCGGCCTGGACCAGGGCGAACCCAAGCGCCAGGACGCCGATCCAGGGATGAAGAAAGAAGATCACCGCGATGTAGATCGGCGCCCAGGGTGCATCGAAGAGCGCAAAGACGCCCAGGCCGGTCAGGAACTGGCGGATCTGGTTCAGGTCTGCGAACGGCCTCGACCCGGTGGATGCCGACTGGCCGAGGTAGGCCTGAAAGCTCCCGTTGAACACCCGGGTGCTCAGTTGCCGGTCGAAACGCAAGCTGGCCCGCACCAGCAGGCGCGAGCGCAGCCATTCCGACAAGGCCAGCGCACAGAAAAGGAACATCGTGATCAAGGAAACCGCGAGCAGGGTCAGTTCACTTTGACTGGCCAGCACGCGGTCGAACAGCTGCAGCATGTAGATGGTCGGCGCGAGCATGAGCAGATTGGTCAGGAAGCTCAGCATCCCGACCAGCAGGAACTCCCTGCGGAACCCCCAGAGCGCGCGCCCCAGTTCGCTGCGGTTGAAGAGCGGAAGTTTCTTCATGGCAGTGGACTCGCCTGAAGCGCGGCGCTCGCAGCGGTTGCGGCATCGCGCGGCTTCGGTACGGGGCTGTTTGCCGCCTTGCGCATCCGGTCCACCGCCTGCTCGCCGGCTTGCCGCAGCGCAGCCAGGACCTCGTCGCGTGCGCCGAATGCCTGCATCGCGCCGTCGCACAGCACCAGCATCTTGTCCGCCACGGCCAGCACGCTGGTGCGGTGCGTCATGACGACGAATGTCGTGCCACGCGCCTTGAGATTCGAAATGACAGCCGCCAATGCGGCGTCGCCGGCCTCGTCGAGGCTCGAATTCGGTTCATCGAGCACCACCAGCGCGGGCTCGCCGTAGATCGCGCGCGCCAATGCGATCCGCTGCCGCTGCCCGCCCGACAGCATGGTCCCTTCGGGGCCGATCGGGCTGTCGTAGCCCAGCGGAAGGTTCGCGATGCAGGCGTGCAGGTCGACGGCCAAAGCTGCCGCCTCGACCTTCGCGGGCCGCACCTCCCCGAAGCGCGCGATGTTCTCGGCCACCGTACCCTCGAGCAACTCCACGTCCTGGGGCAGATAGCCGATGTGCGGGCCGAGTTCGCTCTTGTCCCACGCGAACACGTCTGCGCCATCCAGCCGCACCTTGCCGCTCGTCGCGGGCCAAAGGCCGACGATCAGGCGTGCCAGGGTCGTCTTCCCCGCGGCAGAAGGACCCACGACGGCAAGCACCTCGCCGGGCACCAGGCCGAAGGCCACGTTCTTCAGAATGGCCGGACCGTTGCCCGGGGCGCCGGCAACGAGGCTTTCGACTTGCAGCGCGCCTTTGGGCGGCGGCAGGGACATCGTGTCCGGTCTTTGGGCGATGACTCCCAACAGGCTGTCCAGTCGCTGCCACGCATCGCAGGCATTCACCACCGCGCGCCATTGCGTCACGAGCTGCACCAGCGGCGCCAGGGCCCGGCCGCCCAGGATCGAGCCGACGACCATCATTCCGGCGCCGCCGTTGAGCTGGTTCTTCAGCAGCAGCCAGGCACCCAGGCCGAGCAGCAGGGAACCCATGGCGACCTGCAGGAACTTGCTGACGGCCTGATAGGCCCCGGCACGGTCCGAAGCGATGGCCTCGCGCTGCAGGAAGTCGCGTCGCTTGCCCATCCAGCGGCGATGGACGTCCGCCAGCATGCCCATCGACTCGATGACCTGCGAGTTTCGGAGCGCGGCGTCCGCATACTGCTGCGCTTCGATCGCGCTGCGATTGGCCGACACCAGCGGCGGCCGCGTGCTCCGGTCGTTGATCCACCCGACGAACACCTGCAGCAGCGAGCCCACGACGGCCGACAGGCCCAGCACGGGGCTGATGGCGAACATCAACCCCACGAAGACCAGCGAAACCGGCGCTTCCATCAACGCCAGCAACGGCGGTGAATACAGGAACTCCCGCAAGGTCCGAAGGTCGTTGAGCGGCTGTGCGGTCCCGCCCGGCAGCCGCTTGAGACCCGCTTCGAAGATGGCGCAGAACACGCGGTCCCGCATCTTCCGATCCAGTTTCTGTCCGGCCCGGTACATCACCTCCGCGCGCGCCCAGTCGAGTATTTCCATCAGGCAGTAAGCGGCCAGGACCAGCAATGTCAGCATGGCCAGCGTGAGGGTGCTGCGGCTGTTTACCACTCGCCCATACACCTCCAGCATGTACCCGCTCGGCGCCAGCAGCAAAAGGCCGGAGCAAACACTGAACCAGGCCGCCCGCACGAAGTAGGCGCGGAGCGTTGTCACCGCCTGCCGCAATTCGCCAGACTTTTCCTGAGGCTTCATACCACCTCGCAGGTTCGACATCAGTACGCCCGAGCACGCGCCAGGTGAGAAGGGGGCGGCATTTCTGCTGCCCCCTTGCTCCAGGACTCGCTACGCGATCGCTTCCGTTTGCTGGGTCGTGCCTATCAGGTTGGCCACGCCGTCGATCTCCAGGTGGACGTCGAAGTTGAAGCCCGCGAAGTCGGCATCGCCGTCGATCACCTGACCCACGAAATTCAGGTCCACGTCCGAATTGATCGTCGTCGATGTGATCACGTCGATCTTGATGATCTTGAACACATCGTTGTCCGCCGTATCGGCATAGTTCGAGCCGGTCGCGGTCAGATTCACCGTGTTATGCCCGGTTAGGCTGATGCCCGTGCCGGTGATTTCTTCGGTGCTGCTCAGGACCTGCACGCCCGTGATCTGGTAATTGGCGCTGTCGTAGTCGTCCTCGCCGATGCTGACGACCTTCAAACCTCCTCCGGCCGATTGATAGTCCGCCGCGGAGTTGGCGACCAGGAGCCTGGTCGTGGTGGTGTTGTCCGACGCCTTGAACAGCTTGAGCAGAACAACCACATCCTCGCCGTCCGTGATCTGGTCGATCGTGATGTTGATCGCGTCGGCGTAGGCCGTGTCCGTACCGACGATGGCCGCCCCTGGGCGCTGCGGTGGACTCGTCAGATTGGGATTGCTCACCGGATTCGACTTGTAGAAGTCGAAGTTCAGCAACTCGCCCGATTGGACGGTATCGGAGTTCACGCCGAGGGTGTTGGTTGCGACGTTGACGAAGCCGGCACTCTCGCTGGTGAAGGTTTCACCCGCCAGAAACGCGTGATTGTTGCCTGCCAGCAGATCGCCGGAGTCGCTCGGAGGCGTGGACGCCCTGGCCGAAAGCACGCCGAAGAAGTCGTTGCTGTATTTCTGGACCACGATCTCCGGCGAGTTGTTGCCTTCCGTGTCGTAGTTGAAGGATGCCAGCGGCGCACTCGTGGAGAACGTCGTTTGCCCTCCGAAGACCTGATCCAGGTCGAAGGAGAAAGTACCGTCTGTCTTGTTGAAGACGACCGTGCCCGTTGCCGCCTGCGTCGTCGTCGACGTCGGCCCGGGGAAGTAGTTGAAGCCGAATTTGTAGGTGACCGTCGTGGCGTCCTCTGCAAAGTGCGAGACGGTTGCATCGGTGATGGCCCGCCCGCCGCCGGTCGTTCCGGTCAGGCTGTTCAGCACGATGCCGTCGGTCGACGCGTTGTCCACATCGTCTGCGCCAATGGAGAAGTTGTAGGTTCCCGCAATGGGCTGGGCGTCGTTCGCTCCGCTGAGGTCGGAGATGGAGGTCACCGTCGGGCCGTCGTCGTCGAACTTGATGTTGGCGCCGATATTGAGCACCTTGGAATCGGTCGCGGTGTCGCCATCACCGTCGGTGAGCGTCACGGCATGGGTCAGGGTGATCAACGTGTCGACCAGCGTGGCCTGCTGGGCCGCGTAATTCGAGGAAGAACCCGGCAGCGCGTGGTCGATTTCGGCAAACTGCTGCAGCGTCACCGAACCGGTCCCGCTCACCGTGAGGTCGAAGATGGTGTTGGCCGCCGTGATGCCGGCCGCGGTGGCGGAGGTCGATCCGACGACCGTCGTGCCAACCAGGTACAGCTTGATGCTTGCGCCGTCGCTCGTGAGTCCTGAAGCTCCCCCTTGCGTTGCCACGCCGAGCGCATAGGTCGACGTGGTGCTGCCCGCTCCATCGGCGCCAAAGCTGCTCGACGTCACGCCGAAGGCACTCGCGAAGTCCTGGGTGGCGGAGTCGGTGGCCGCTGCGATGGTCTGGGCGTCCTGGGTATTGAGCAGCGCCGTGTCGGTGGGCGTTGCCAGCACGATCGTCGGGCCGTCATCGTCGAACTTGATGTTCGCGCCGATGTTGAGCACCTTGGAATCGGTGGCGGTGTCGCCATCGCGATCGGTGAGCGTCACGGAATCGGTCAGGGTGACCAGATCGTCGGCCAGCGTGGCCTGCTGGGCCGCGTAGTTCGACGAAGCGCCCGGCAGCGCGTGGTCGATTTCGGCGAACTGCTGCAGCGTGACCGAACCGGTTGCGCTCACGGCCAGGTCGAAGACGGTATTGGCCGCCGCGGCGCCGGCCTCGGTGGCGGAAGTCGAACCGATGACCTTGCCGCTCAGCAGATACAGGTAGATGGTCGCGCCATCGCTCTTGAGTCCGGAGTCTCCACCTTGCGTCTTCACGCCGAGCGCGAAGCTCGAGCCGGTCGTGCCCGCCCCGTCGGTTCCGAAACTGCTCGAAGTCGTGCTGAAGGCGGTCGCGAAGTTCTGGGTGGCGGAGTCGGTGTTGGTTCCGATGGTGTCGGCGTCCTGCGTGTTGAGCAGCGCGGTGTCGGTGGGCGTCGCCAGCACGATGGACGGGCCGTCGTCCTCGAAGTTCATCATGGAGCCGACCTCTGCCGTTGCGCTGGAAACCTGCAGCAGCCGGAAACCCCCGATGTCGAAGTCGGCGTGGGTGTTGCCCGAGGCATTGAGGGCGGCCCCGTTTTCGATGAGTACGCGGTTGTGGTCCGCCGACGTCGTGTATTCGATCGAGTAGCCGGCCTTGACGCCGGTGATCGTCGCGACGCCGTTGGTGATGCTGATGACGATGGCCGAACTCAGTGCGCCCTCGGCGCCGTTCGAGAAGGTTTCCAGAGCCGCTCCGGTGACGGAGTCGAGCACGCGCACGCTCGTGATCGAAACCACCTGGTCGCCCGCATAGCCGTCGATGAAGCTGTTGCCGGACTCGACCGCCGTGCTGTATGCGGTGACCTTGACCTGCGCACTCTTTCCGCTTTGCAGCTGCACAACGTCGAAATCGGCGGTCCTGGCTCCGAACATGCCGGTGAAGTCGATGTTCGACTCCAGATCGGCCTCGTTCTGGTCCAGGTTCGGAATGGTGACGTCCGCCCTGGCGCCGGTCACGAACGTGAAGCGGATGCCTTCCTGCTCGGTGATCATCTGGCTGTTGGTGCCGAACGTGGTCGGCCCGCCGGCCTGGCTGGTGTTGATCGTGTCGCCGGTCGTGATGTTGATGTCGTCGGCGGTGCTGTTGGGGTTGGCGCCGGACTGATTTGCCGGGTCCTTTCCCGTCGCGATGATCGACACGTCGGAAATCCGGCCGTTGACGATCGTCGGGTTGTCCTTCGTGAACATCAGGAACAGGTTCTGGCCGGATGGCGCGTTTGCGAGGTTGAACTCCGCATCCTGGCCGACGCTGACGAAGACCTTGTTCAGCAGGTTGACCGCATCGTCGGGATTGGTCGCATCGGGGTTCGCTATCGCTTCATACTGGACCATCCACATCTTGGCGCCGGTCACCGGGATTCCCGTCTCCTCCAGGTAGGCGGCGAACACGACGACATTGAGGGCCGTTTTCCCGTAAACGACGTTGTTGTTGGTCGGATCGGTGAACAGGAGGATGTCTTCGCCGTCGGCGGTGTTGAGACCGCTGTCGAAGCCATTGAGCGGAGCGCCGTTCGCGTCCGTGAAGGAGATATCGGTGACCGTGCCGGTTACGCTGAACGTGAATGCGTTGGTGCCGGAATTGGTCCCGTTGTAGCCGCTCAACGCGGCGTTGATGGCGGTGCCGACACTCTGGGCCGCCAGGCGGCTGCTGAAGGCCGTCGGCAGCGAGCTTGCGGAGATGTCATTGTCGTTACTGTCGCCGGCAGCAGCGGGAGTAGCGGCAAGGTTCTGCAAATTGGCGGATTCGTCCAGAGTGACGGTCGAGCCGGCCGTCAGATTTAGCGCGGACATAAACACTCCTTTGTTTGGAAAAATACGCCGACAGCATTGATGCACCCGATTGACGCGCGTTCGCTGGCAATCGACCGGGCTCATGTATCAGCAGAGAGTGATGCTGAACCGCCGGACGGAGCGTTGTCCATAGGATAAAAGTTGTCACCCAAAGGATGACGCGCTGTGCCGGGCGTGCGCCCTCATGCCCTTAACCTTTTGATACCTTGCGAGGGCCGCAGACCTATCTGCACGATGGTGTGGTCTTTACCATTACCTCCCGGATACCTCCAAAACAAGCGCCTCGGAGGAAGCCATGGAAGAAGTCCCACTGTCGTCTGCTGGGCGGGAACCTGCGTGGAACGTAGATCTGCGGCCGTTCACGCAAGACTTCCGCCCGCTGTCGCCATTTGCACCACCCGCGCTGTGGACATCGAGCTGTTTTCAGCCAGCTTGCCTGGAGATTCCATCTCCTGCCCCGTACCCTGCGGTCGAAGTCCGTGTTCCGGTTCTCGTCGCAACCTGCCTGGGCCGCGCATCGACGCTGTCCGGGCTGGGCCTGTTGGCCTCGAGGCACTCGGCCGAACGGATGTACCGGATCGAGCACGCGGAAATGAACAGCATTTCCGAGCTGGACGCGCGCTGCCTGCAGCAGGCGCCTCGTCTGCTGCTGGTGGACATCGCGTTGATTGCGCCGGAAAGAGTCAACAAATTGGACGATCTGCGCCGCCGTTTTCCGGCCACCGACTGGCTCCTCGGTTGGGAGGGGCCCTCCATGCCGGGGCTGGATGCAGCGATCCGAAGTCAAGCGCGCGGCTGCGTCGAGTGGACAGCGAGCGCAGAGCAGTTCGCGCAATCGCTGGATGCCGTGCTGGCAGGCACCTTGGGCTTCCCGGGTCCGGTGTTGCAGGCACTTTATCTGTCTGTGCTGCGATTGAAAGCGGCCGGCGGGCGGCCGGCGTCCTGTGCCATATCGCCTGCAATGAGGCTGACCGCACGAGAGAACGAGGTGCTGTCGCTGATGTACCGTGATATGACCAACAAACAGATCGCCGAGCGACTCGACATCAGTGTCAACACGGTCAAGAAGCACCTCGCCCATGTGTTCGCGAAGCAGGGGCAGCACAGCCGACGCTGGCATCTCGCCTGATCCGGCGCGGCCTACTGGTTCTGCGACCCGCGGTGCGCCCAGCCTGTGGTGTGCTTCTCGATCACGCTGAACAGTTCGTACATCAGCATCGCCATCGCGCCCACCACCATCAGGCCCGCGAAGGCCAGGCCCATCTGCATGGCCGAGCCGGCCGAGATCAGCAGGTAGCCGATGCCTTCGTTGGCGGCCGTCATCTCGCTCACCGTGGTGCCGACGAAGGCCAGCGTGATGGCGACCTTCAGCGAGCCGAAGAAGTAGGGCATGGAACGCGGCAGGCCGATCTTCATGAGCACGTCCCAGCGCTTGGCGCCCAGCACGCGCAGCACGTCTTCGAGCTCAGGCTCCAGCGTGGCAAGGCCGGTCGCGATGTTGACCATGATCGGGAAGAAGCTGATCAAAAAGGCCGTGAGGATCGCCGGCCCCGCGCCGATGCCGAACCACACCACCAGGATGGGCACGAAGGCCGCCTTGGGCAGGGCGTTGAAGGCCGTCATCAGCGGGTAGATGGCCGCGTATGCGATGCGCGAGCTGCCGATGACGAAGCCCAGCAGCACGCCCACGACGATTGCAAGGCCGAAGCCCGCCATCGTGACCCAGAAGGTGCGCCACGCATGGCCCGCGATGATTTCCTTGAATTCCCAGAACTGGTTCCAGATGCGCAGCGGGCTCGGAAAGATGAAGTCCGAAACCTCGAAGCCCGCGCAGATCACCTGCCACAGCAGGATCACCGCCACGAGCAGCAGCCACGGCGACCAGCGTTCGAGTTGCTTGGTGTTCTTCATGGTGCGTTCCTCAATGCGCCGCCGCCACAGCGGCATTGCCGCGGATCGCGCCGATATGCCCGCGCAACTCCAGCACGATGTCGGTGAACTCCTTCGTGTAGGTGAGTTCGAGCTCGCGCGGGCGCGGCAGCTCGATGTCGCGCTTGACCACGAAGCGCCCCGGGCTCTTGCTCATCACATACACCGTGTCGGCCAGGAACACCGATTCGCGCAGATCGTGCGTCACCAGGATCACGTTGAACTGCTGCTCGGTCCAGAGGTCGCGCAGGATGCACCATAGCTCTTCGCGCGTGAAGGCGTCGAGCGCGCCGAAGGGTTCGTCGAGCAGCAGCATCTTGGGCTCGTGGATGAGCGCGCGGCAGATGCTCGCGCGCTGCTGCATGCCGCCCGAGAGCTGCCACGGAAACTTGTCTTCATAGCCCGCGAGGCCCACCTTCTGCAGCAGCTTGCGCGCGCGCTCGACGTACTCCTTGCGTTTCGCCTTGAAGTTCGAGCGGTAGGGCTCGACGATTTCCAGCGGCAGCAGCACGTTGTCGACCGTGGTGCGCCACGGCAGCAGCGAAGGCGCCTGGAAGGCCATGCCGGAGATCTTCAGCGGCCCGGTCACGTTCTGTCCGTCGATGCGGATCTTGCCCATCGAAGGCATCTTCAGCCCCGTCGTGAGCTTCATGAAGGTCGACTTGCCGCAGCCCGAGGGCCCGACGATGGCGATGAATTCGCCGCGCTTGACCTTCAGGTCGATGGCCTCGACCGCGAAGTGGTTGGCGCGAAGAAGCTCTTCGTTGTAGGCGAGCCAGACGTCCTGGAAGTCGACGAAGGGGGCGGCCGCGTCCTGCGATGCGCCCGCCATCACTTCTTCGACAGGATGTTCAGTTCGGCCGCTGGCGGCAGCAGTGCAGCGGTCCACACCGCGTCGGGGCTCACGCGCGTCTTGGTGTTGAACGCGTCCGACACCTGCGAGGCCATCAGCGACATGCGGCCCGCGTTGACCGTGCCGAAGCCTTCGGCGCGCGCGTCGGCGCTGTTGATGACGGTGTCGATGGCCAGCTGCAGGCGGCGCGTCTCGAGCTTGCTGTCGACGATGCCGTCGCGCGCCTTCACCGATTCGATGCCCATCGCCGGGTTGGCGATGACTTCCTTCGCTCCCTTGGCGAAGGCCGAGAGGAATTTCTTCACCGCTGCCGGGTTCTCCTTGATGAGCTTGGGCGAGGCGATGATCACGTTGCCGTACAGCTTCACGCCGTAGTCGGGGTACGGCAGGATCACCACGTCGGCCGCCTTGGCGCCGCGCGCCTCGAGGTTGAGCAGCGAGGTGAAGGTGAAGCCGGTGATGGCGTCGATGTCGCCGCGGATCAGCATGGTCTCGCGCAGCGTCGGGTCCATGGCAGTCCAGTTGACGGGACCGATGTTGTTGGCCTTCGCGAAGATCGGGAAGGCGCGGCGGCCGGCATCGAACACCGGCGCGCCAAGCTTCTTGCCGGCGAGGTCCGCGGGCTTGGTGATGCCGCTCTTCTTGAGCGCCATGACCGAGGCCGGCGTGTTGTTGTAGACCATCATCACCGCGACCGGCTTGTTGGGACTGTCGGGGTTGTTGGCGTGGAATTCCATCAGCGCCGCGAGGTCGGCAAAGCCCATGTCGTAGGCGCCCGAGGCCACGCGCGTGACGGTGCCGCCCGAGCCATTGCCCGCGTCGATGCTCACGTCGAGCCCGGCGGCCTTGAAGTAGCCCTTGGCCGCCGGATGAAGGAACAGCGCGGCCGGTCCCTCGAAGCGCCAGTCGAGCTGGAACTTGATCGGCGTCGGGCTCTGGGCAAGGGCCGGCGAGAGGCCGAAGCTGAGGGCCGAGGCGGCGAGGAAGGACTGGAGCAGTTGGCGCTTGTTCATGCGGTATCCGTGATGTGAATGCTTCGGCATTCAAGCAAAAACGGTGCCCGCACGCGATTGGTGCGAACCCTCCCGCCGGCTGCTCGGTACTTACTTGTCGACGGTCACCTTCGCCACCGCCAGCGCCGTCATGTTGATGATGCGGCGCACCGTCGACGAGGGCGTGAGCACGTGCGCCGAGCTCGCGGCGCCCAGCAGCACCGGGCCGACCGTGATGCCGTTGGCACCGGTCATCTTCAGCACGTTGTAGAGAATGTGCGCCGAATCGAGGTTCGGGCACACCAGCAGGTTGGCTTCGCCGCTCAGCGTGGTATCAGGCAGGGCGGTGCGGCGGACGTCTTCCGACAGCGCCGCGTCGCCGTGCATCTCGCCATCGCATTCGATGTCGGGCGCCATTTGCGCGAACAGGTCGCGCGCCAGCCGCATCTTGCGCGCCGAGCCGCGGCTGGAGGTGCCGTAGTTCGAGTGCGACAGGAAGGCCACCTTCGGCGGCAGGCCGAAGCGGCGCACTTCCTCGGCGGCCATCACCGCGATGCTCGCCAGCATCTCGGCGCTCGGGTCTTCGTTCACGTTGGTGTCGGTGATGAAGACCGTGCCCTTGTCGAGTGTCAGCGCGTTCAGCGTGGCGAAGCCGGGTGCGCCGCGCTTCAGGCCGATCAGGTTGCGGATGTGCTCCAGGTGCACGTCGAAGCGTCCGACCAGGCCGCAGATCATCGCGTCGGCGTCGCCCAGGTGCAGCATCAGCGCGGCAATGGTGGTGTTCGAGCGGCGCACCATGGTCTTGGCAGCCTCCGGCGTCACGCCGCGGCGGCCCATGATCTTGTGGAAGCTCTCCCAGTAGGTGCGAAAGCGCGGATCGTCCTCGGGGTTGACGATCTCGAAGTCGGTGCCCGCGCGGATGTGCAGGCCGGCCTTCTTGATGCGCGCCTCGATCACGGCCGGGCGGCCCACCAGGATGGGCTTGGCCACGCCTTCGTCGACGGCCCACTGGGCGGCGCGCAGCACGCGCTCGTCTTCGCCTTCCGCGTAGGCCACGCGCTTGGCCGTGGCGATCTTGGCGGCGCTGAACACCGGGCGCATGAACATGCCGGTCTGGTAGACGAAGCGCGTCAGGTGCTGGCGGTAGGCGTCCATGTCCTCGATCGGGCGCGTCGCGACACCCGAGTCGGCGGCGGCCTTGGCCACGGCCGGCGCGATGCGCAGGATCAGGCGCGAGTCGAAGGGCTTTGGAATGATGTAGTCGGGGCCGAAGGCCAGTTCCTGGCCGGCGTAGGCGGTGGCCACTTCCTCGCTGATGTCGGCCTTGGTGAGCTCGGCGATCTCGCGCACGCAGGCCAGCTTCATCTCTTCCGTGATCTTGCTGGCGCCGCAGTCGAGCGCGCCGCGGAAGATGTACGGGAAGCACAGCACGTTGTTGACCTGGTTCGGGTAGTCCGAACGGCCGGTGGCGATGATGCAGTCCGGCCGCACGGCCTTGGCCAGCTCGGGGCGGATCTCGGGCTCGGGGTTGGCCAGCGCCAGGATGATGGGCTGCGTGCCCATGGTCTTGACCATCTCGGCGCTCATGACGCCGGGGGCCGAGCAGCCCAGGAACACGTCGGCGTCCTTCACCACGTCGGCCAGGGTGCGGGCGCCGGTGTCTTTCTGGGCGTAGCGTGCCTTGGATTCGTCGAAACCGCCCGCGCGGCCCATGTAGATCAGGCCCTTGGAGTCGCAGGCGTGGATGTTGGCGGGCTTGGCGCCCAGGCCGACCATCACGTCCAGGCAGGCGATGGCGGCGGCGCCAGCGCCCGAGACGGCGATCTTCACGTCCTCGATCTTCTTGCCGACCAGCTCCAGCCCGTTGAGCAGCGCGGCGGCCGAGATGATGGCCGTGCCGTGCTGGTCGTCGTGGAACACCGGGATGTTCATGCGCTCGCGCAGCTTCTTCTCGATGTAGAAGCACTCGGGGGCCTTGATGTCCTCGAGGTTGATGCCGCCCAGCGTGGGTTCCAGCGCCGCGATGATGTCGACCAGCTTGTCGGGATCGCGCTCGGCCAGTTCGATGTCGAACACGTCGATGCCGGCGAATTTCTTGAACAGGCAGCCCTTGCCTTCCATCACCGGCTTGGCGGCCAGCGGGCCGATGTCGCCCAGGCCGAGCACGGCGGTGCCGTTGGTGATCACGCCCACCAGGTTGCCGCGCGCGGTGTATTCGGAGGCCGTGGCGGGGTCTGCGGCGATGTCGAGACAGGGATAGGCCACGCCCGGCGAATAGGCCAGCGACAGGTCGCGCTGGTTCAGCAGGGGCTTGGTCGGGGTGATCGAAATCTTGCCCTTGACGGGCGACCGGTGGTATTCGCGTGCTGCCTCGCGAAGTGCTTCTTCTGCGGGGGAAAGGGGTGCAGCCATGAAAGTCTCCTTGTTTCTGACGGGCAATGAGGCTACCGCAAAAGCGCAGCCCCTTTGTACAGGGGGAATGCCGAAAACGCCTGAATCCATATCTTCGGCGTGATGGAGTTGGCTTGCCGGTTGGCTAAACTGCGCGATCGTTACCTGCAGTGACTCACGGCTTGCGATGGGCCGGTGCTGGCCGGGGTAGCGCTAAAAAGCGATAAAACCACAACGAGGAGCAACAACGCATGGCATCCGGACCTTTCACCAGCAACGATCCCGATGTCGTGGTCATTGGCGGCGGCCCTTCGGGCTCCACGGTGGCCGCGTTGCTCGCGGACAAGGGCCACGACGTGGTCCTGATCGAGAAGGCGCAGCATCCGCGCTTTCACATCGGCGAGTCGCTGCTGCCGATGAACATGCCGCTGTTCGACCGGCTGGGCGTGCGCACCGAGGTCGAGGCGATCGGCATCCGCAAGCATGGCGCCGAGTTCGTCTCGCCCTGGCACGACCACAGCAGCCACTTCAACTTCGGCGAGGCGATGGACAAGAGTTTTCCGTACGCGGTGCACGTGCGCCGCTCGGAGTTCGACGAACTGCTGTTCCGCCATGCCGGCGCGCGCGGCGCGCGCACCTTCGAGGGCCGGCGCGTCACCGGCGTGGACATGGACGCCGACACCGGCGGCGAGAAGCGCCCGCTGGTCAAGGTCAAGGCCGACGACGGCACCGAAACCACCTGGCGCCCGCGCTTCGTGATCGACGCCAGCGGGCGCGACACCCTGCTGTCGAACCAGTTCGACGTGAAGCAGCGCAACCGCAAGCACGCCAGCGCGGCCCTGTACGGCCACTTCGCCAACGCCGAGCGCCGGCCGGGCCGCTTCGAGGGCAACATCACGCTGTTCTGGTTCGACCACGGCTGGTTCTGGTACATCCCGTTGAAGGACGGCACCGTGAGCGTCGGCGCAGTGGCTTCGCCGGCCTACTTCAAGCGCCGCAAGGGCTCGCTCGAAGAGTTCCTGATGGAAACCATCGCGCTCGCGCCCAAGCTGGCCGCGCGCCTGAAGAACGCCACGCTGATGGAGGGCGCCACCTCCACCGGCAACTACGCCTACGACTCCAAGTTCTGCCGCGGCGACCGCTTCATGATGGTGGGCGACGCCTATGCCTTCGTCGACCCGATGTTCTCCTCGGGCGTGTACCTGGCGATGAACAGCGGCTTCGAGGCCGCCACCGCGGCCGACCACTGGCTCAAGGGCGAGGCGAAGGAGGCCGAGAAGGCCTTCCGCCACTACGAGAAGGTGATGAAGCGCGGACCGAGGATGTTCTCGTGGTTCATCTACCGCATCACCTCGCCGGCCATCCGCCGCCTGTTCATGAACCCGCGCAACGTCTGGCGCATGCAGGAGGCGATGCTGTCCATCCTGGCCGGCGACCTGTTCCGCGACACGCCGATCGGGCCGCGCTTCTGGGGCTTCAAGGTGACCTACTACGCGTCGTGCCTCGGCATCCTGCCGCAGGCCGTGAAGACCTGGGCATGGCGCCGGCGCAACCTGAAAGAGTCGCTGGAAGCCGCCAAGACCTGATTCTTTCCGAGGAACACCGCGGAACCGGCTTTGCCGGGCCGCTGGTGTTGCCCCCGGCGAGGGGGAAGGAGAAGCGACACGAAGTGCGCGAAGCCTGGGGGAGCGCCTGGTCAGTCCGGGGTCACCGTGTGTTGGGCGAGCGCTTCGAGCGCGCGCACGAGCGCCGAGTGGTCCAGCTGGCCGTAGCCCATGGCCGCGCAGGCGTTCATCAGCTGCGCCGCGTTCGCCGTCTGCGGCAGCGCCACGCCCAGCGAGCGCGCGCTCTGCATCGCGAGGTTCAGGTCCTTCTGGTGCAGCGCAATGCGGAAGCCTGGCGCGAAGGTGCGCTTGATCATCCGCTCGCCGTGCACTTCGAGGATGCGCGAGCTCGCGAAGCCGCCCATCAGCGCCTGCCGCACCTTGGCCGGATCGGCGCCGGCCTTGGAGGCGAACACCAGCGCTTCGCCCACGGCCGCGATGTTCAGCGCCACGATGATCTGGTTGGCCACCTTGCAGACCTGGCCGTCGCCTGCGCCGCCCACCAGCGTCACGTTCTTGCCCATCCTGTCGAGCAGCGGCTTCACGCGCTCGAAGGTGCTTTCGTCGCCGCCGCACATGATCGTGAGGCTCGCGGCCTTGGCGCCCACTTCGCCGCCCGAGACCGGCGCGTCGATGTAGCCGGCGCCGAGCGCGACGATGCGTTTGGCGAAGCCCTTGGTGGCAATCGGGTCGATGGAGCTGCAGTCCACCACGATCTTGCCGCGCGAATCCTTCAGGCCTTCGGCCACGCCGTGCGTTCCCGGCTCGCCGAACAGCACCTTTTCCACGTCGGGCGTGTCGGGCACCATGATGAAGATCACGTCGGCCTGGCGCGCCACTTCGGCGGCCGAGGCGCAGATCGTGGCCTTCGAAATGAAGGGCTCGGGCGTGTTGCCCTGCGTGTTCACGAACAGCTGGTGGCCCGCGTCGAGCAGGTGCCCCGCCATGGGCGCGCCCATGATGCCGAGGCCGATGAATCCGATTTTTTGCTGGGTTGTCATGTCTCTGTTTCCTTGTCCGATGCTCATTGCTGCTGGGTGAGTGCCTGGCGCCATCCCAGGCCTTCCACCGTGGTGGCGCGAGGCTTGTATTCGCACCCAATCCAGCCGTCGTAGCCGAGCGAATCGATGTGCCGGAAGAGCCACGGGTAGTTGATCTCGCCCGTGCCCGGCTCGCCGCGGCCCGGGTTGTCGGCCAGCTGGATGTGGCCGATGCGCGCCAGCTGCTTCGTGAGCGTGTTGCCCAGTTCGCCTTCCATGCGCTGCGCGTGGTAGATGTCGTACTGCACGCGCAGGTTGGCCGAACCGACTTCATCGATCAGCGCCAGCGCCTGGTCGGTCCGCGTGAGGAAGAAGCCCGGAATGTCGAAGGTGTTGATGGGCTCGATCAGCAGGCGCAGGCCGGCCGCTTCGAGTTCGCGTGCGGCGAGGCGCAGGTTCGCAACCGCTGTCTTGTGCGCGGCCTCGGTGGTCACGCCCGCGGGCACCTTGCCGACGAGGCAGTTGACCTGCGGGCAGCCGAGCGCGGTCGCGTAGTCGATCGCCATGGCGATGCCTTCGGCGAACTCGCCCGTGCGGTCGGGGTGGCATGCGATGCCGCGCTCGCCCTTGTCCCAGTCGCCGGCCGGCAGGTTGTGCAGCACCTGCTGCAGGCCGTTGTCGCGCAGGGCGGCGGCGAGTTCCTTCTTCTCGAAGGCGTAGGGGAAGAGATACTCCACCCCTTCGAAACCCGCCTTGGCGGCGGCCTCGAAGCGTTGCATGAAAGGCAGCTCGGTGAAGAGCATCGTGAGGTTGGCTGCGAACTTGGGCATGTCTTTCTCTTCCTTCTTTTCAGTCGAGCAGGGCCGCAACGGCGGTTGGCGCATCGGCCAGCGTCTCGGCCAGCGGCTCGAACTCGGTGATGTTGTCGATCTCGGTGCCCATCGCGATGTTGGTCACGCGCTCCAGCATCACCTCGATGACCACCGGCACGCTGAACTCCGCCATCAGCGCTTCGGCGCGGCGGATGGCCGGTGCAATTTCTTCCTGCCTGTTGACGCGGATCGCCTTGCAGCCCAGGCCTTCGACCACTTTGAGGTGGTCCACGCCGTAGCTGCTCTCGATGCCGGCGTCAGGGCCGGCATTGATGTTGTCGAACGCGAGCTGCACGCAGTAGTCCATCTCGAAGCCGCGCTGCGCCTGGCGGATCAGGCCGAGGTAGGAGTTGTTGACCACGATGTGGATGTACGGCAGCTTGAACTGCGCACCCACGGCCAGCTCCTCGATCATGAACTGGAAGTCGTAGTCGCCCGAGAGCGCGACGATCTTGCGCGTCGGGTCGGCGGCGCGCACGCCCAGCGCGGCGGGAATGGTCCAGCCCAGCGGGCCGGCCTGGCCGCAGTTGATCCAGTGGCGCGGGTTGTACACGTGCAGGAACTGCGCAGCCGCGATCTGCGAGAGCCCGATGGTGCTCACGTAGCAGGTGTCGTTGCTGAAGTTGTTGTTCATGCACTGGTACACGCGCTGCGGCTTCATCGGCACGTCGTCGAAGTTGGTCTTGCGCAGCATGGTCTTCTTGCGCTCGATGCATTGCCTGGCCCAGTCGCGGCGGTCGGGCAGGCGGCCTGCGGCCTTCATTTCCTCGGCCACCTCGACGAAGAGCTGCAGCGCGGCCTTGGCGTCGGACACGATGCCGAAATCCGGCGTGAACACGCGGCCGATCTGCGTGGGCTCGATGTCCACGTGCACGAACTTGCGCCCCTTGGTGTAGACATCGACCGAGCCTGTGTGCCGGTTGGCCCAGCGGTTGCCGATGCCGAGCACGAAGTCGCTCGCGAGCATCGTCGCGTTGCCGTAGCGGTGGCTGGTCTGCAGGCCGCACATGCCGGCCATCAGCGGGTGGTCATCGGGAATCGCGCCCCAGGCCATCAGCGTGGGAATCACCGGCACGCCGGTGGCTTCGGCAAAGCGCACCAGCAGGTCGGCCGCATCGGCGTTGATGACGCCGCCGCCGGCCACGATCAGCGGGCGCTCCGCCGCGTTGAGCATCGTGATGGCCTTCTCGATCTGCGCGCGCGTGGCGGCCGGCTTGTAGGGCTTGAGCGGCTCGTAGCTGTCGATGTCGAACTCGATCTGCGCCATCTGCACGTCGAAGGGCAGGTCGATCAGCACCGGGCCCGGACGGCCCGAGCGCATCAGGTGAAAGGCCTGCTGGAACACCTGCGGCACCTGGCCGGGCTCGCGCACCGTGACCGACCACTTGGTGACGGGCTTGGAGATCGACTCGATGTCGACCGCCTGGAAGTCTTCCTTGTAGAGCCGAGCGCGCGGCGCCTGACCGGTGATGCAAAGGATGGGAATCGAATCGGCCCAGGCCGAGTACAGGCCCGTGATCATGTCCGTGCCTGCCGGCCCCGAGGTGCCGATGCACACGCCGATGTTGCCCGCGATGGCGCGCGTGTAGCCCTCGGCCATGTGCGAGGCGCCCTCGACGTGGCGCGCGAGGATGTGC
Source organism: Variovorax sp. Root411 (assembly GCF_001425205.1). Taxonomy (GTDB): domain Bacteria; phylum Pseudomonadota; class Gammaproteobacteria; order Burkholderiales; family Burkholderiaceae_C; genus Variovorax. The sequence goes on along the minus strand of NZ_LMDW01000002.1, from coordinate 31,601 downwards.
GAGATGCTGCCGCGCTGGCGCAGCGCCGAATACATCGGGTTGATCGCCGCACCCGGCACGCCGAAGGCCTGCGTCACGCCTTCCTTCTCCATCACCAGAACCGCGGCCTGGACCGCTGTCATCTTTGCCATTGCAATCTCCTTTGGGATGGGCTCACTGTAGGAAGCAGGGCGCTTTCCAGGAAGACGGCTGCAGGCCATAAAACCTATTCCAGATTGGAATAAGTGACTACCATCCGGCCCATGGACAGATTGCTTGCAATGGAAATGTTCGTGCGCGTGGTCGAGACCGGCAGCTTCTCGAAGGCCGCGCGCGAGTTCAACACCACCCAGCCCACCGTGACCAAGCAGATCGCCGCCACCGAGGAGCGGCTCAAGGTGCGCCTGCTCAACCGCAACACGCGCGGCGTGAGCCTCACCGAGCCGGGCGCGCTGTACTACGAGAAGTGCAAGACCATCGTGCGCGAGGCCGAGGAGGCCGACAGCATCGTGCAGCTGCGGCAGACCCAGGCACAGGGGCTGCTGCGCGTGGGCACGTCGGTGGCGTTCGGGCGGCGCGTGGTTGTGCCGCTGGCGCTGGAATACATGCGCCGGCATCCGCAGGTGCAACTCGACCTGAGCTTCGAGGACCGCTACGTGGACCTGATCGCGCAGGGCATCGACGTCGCGATCCGAATGGGCAAGCTGGCCGATTCTTCATTGGGCGCGCGCTACCTGGGCGTGAATCCGTGGGCGATGGTGGCGTCACCGGCCTACCTGAAGAAGCACGGTACGCCCAAGCGCGCGCAGGACCTGAGCGCGCACGTGGCGCTGATCTACAGCAGCGTGGTGGGCGACGAGTTCTGGCGCATGCACACACCGAAGGGCGAGCCGGTCACGGTGCCGGTGTCGGGCCGCTTCCGCTCGAACAACCTCTCGGCCGTGTTGGCTGCGGCGCGCGACGGGCTGGGCATTGCGCTGATGCCGCGCTACGTGGCCAGCGACTCCCTGGCCACGGGCAAGGTGCGCGAAGTGCTCGGCGACCATGCGCTGCCTGAGCAGGAAATTCATGCAGTCTTTCCTTCGCCCAAATTGGTGCCGGGCAAGGTGTCGGGCTTTGTTGCGTTCCTGCAGGGGCGTTTCGACGAGGGATGGTGGGCGGGCTGAAGGGTGTTCGTTGCTGAAGGGTTCGTTCGGGGCGCGTACACAGGCCACCGGGTACTCCCCTCCGCGAATGTCCCCCGCTTCGCTCCTCCTTTATTTCGCTGCGGGGAGCACCCGGTGCCCTGTGCACGAGGGCACGGTGCCTTGCTCCGCGAAATAAAGGAGGAGCGAAGCGGGGGACATTCGCGGAGCAAGGTACCCCGTCGGCGTGATCGCCCCCCCGAACCGCACCCCGAACAATCGACGTGCAGCCACGCAGACAGCACGTCCCTCTTCAGGCCGGCACAAAGGCCCCGTGCAACCCCAACGGCAGTGCATACGGCAACGTGGCCTGAGCCACTGGCCCCGCCCCGAGGTGGTCTGCCGCGAAGCACGACAGCACGGTTTTCTTCCGGCCGAAGTCGAGCGCCGTGCCCAGCACCCAGCCCGGCTTCGAGCCGTCCGGCACGAAGACGTGTTCTTCCACGATGGCCTGCGCGCCGTAGCTGAAGCGCTGGCTGCGGCCGGTCTCGACATCGGTGCGTGCAATTGCGCCGAAGCCCGGCAGTTCGCGCCGGATCTGCGTGGCGTGGACCACGTGGCGGTGCCGCAGGCCCACGCGGCGTGGATCGATGCGCGGGAACTCGGCCTCCTGCGCCAGCGCCGTTTGCGTCGCCCGGCCCGTGCTCAGGTTCAGCGTGGCGACGGTCAGATACGGCTCGGTGCTTTTCACGCGGCGCCCGCGCATCACTTCGCGGTTGCTCGTGAACACCGAGTCGGCGTTGTCCGATCGCACATAGTCGACGTGAATCAGCGTGCCGCGCGGCGTGACTTCTTCCCAGGCGTTGCCGACGTGGAACAGGAAGCCGGCCGGCAGCGCCAGCAGCTGGCGCCGCTCCCAGTTCTGCTTGTCGACGACCAGTGCGCGCATGCCCAGCTCGGGCCGCCAGACGTGGGCATCGAGAAAGCTCGCGCCGACCTCCTTTCGCTTGCCGTCGTAGACCAGCGGCGGCATCAGGAACACGAGGTGCCGCTCGGTCACGGCGAAGTCGTGGACCATCGGCATGTCGGCCACCGGCACCACAGCCGCGCGGCGCAGCGTGCCCTCGGAACCGATCTCGTACAGCGCCAGCAGGCCCTGGCCGGAGCTGACGCCGAAGTTCCAGACCGTGCCGTCCGGGTCCACCTTCGGGTGGGCCGAGAAGGGCATGCCCGCGAGGTCGGCGCGCCAGGTCTTCAGGCCCAGCGTGTCCAGCGTGCGCGCGTCGATGCGCGTGGCCGAGCCGCCCTCCCAGAGCGCCAGCACCTCGCCCTGCATCGGCAGCACACTGGTGTTGGCGACGTTGATGCTGTCGGCCGAGGTCGGTGGCTCGACGCCCGGCGGCATGGTGCCGAAAGCCTCGAACAACCGGCGGCCGGCCTTCACCTCGGCCACGCGCTTGGGCGTGGCGACATAGCGGCCCTCGTGCCGCACGTCGCTCCCTTCGATCGCGAGGCGATGCACCATGCCATCGCCGTCGAACCAGTGGTGGTAGCGCTCGCCGCCCAGGTCGTGCCCGGCCGGACCGATGCGGAACAGCGTGCCGGCGACGGCATCGGGGAAGCGACCGCGCACCGTGGCGCGGGTGGGCGGCATGTCGTCTGGCGGCGTGGCGAAGCCGATCTTCCAGACGGCGCCGGAGGTTTCGTACTGGGCCTGCCAGTCGTCAGTGCCCGCGGCGCGCGCCAGCGGTGCCAGAAGCGGCAGGGCGCCGGCGGATGCGAGCAGGCGCAGGAGTTCGCGTCGTTCCATGGTTGCCTCAGCGCAGGCGGATGGTGGTTTGAAGATCGGCGTCGATGCGGATCGCAGCGGCCTCGAAATCAGGCGCGGCGCGGTTGCCCTTGGCATCGTTCGAGAAGCCGTAGCGCTCGGTCGGCATGCCCATGAGATTGGTGTCGAGCTTGCCGTTGCCGTTCTCGTCGGCGAATGCCCGCAAGGCGTAGCGGCCCGGTGCCAGGCCCGGGAACACGAGGCGGGCCTTGCCGCCCTGCATCGGCACGGTCTGCGCGGCCACCGACCTGCTGTCGGCGTAGCCGGCGGCGTCGCTGTACAGCGCAACGTAGAGCGTGGCATTGGCGGCGGGGCCGTCGACTACGCTCAGGCCAAGGTCGGCGGCAAGGGCGCCCACGGGCGAGAGGGGCGCGAGGATGGCGGCGGTGCACAGCGTGCGCACGGCCGGTCGGCACAGGAGGGCGGGAAGTTGCATGGCGGAGCCTCTGGAAGTTGGAGGCCCGACGATCTCGCAGGCCACCCCGTTGTGCCCAGTGCCATGCGACGGAATGCGCGATTGCGCGCGCGAAATGCACGCGGCGGGGAGCAGGCGGGCTGGCACCCGCCCGTGCCTCAGCCCCTTTTCCTGTCCTTGAGGCTTTCCGCGCGTTCTGAACTTTCGGCCGGTTCGTGCTCCACGCCCACGTGCCCCGAGTCCGCGAACAGGCTCCACGCCGCCATGAACAGCGCCGCGATCACCGGCCCGATCACGAAGCCATTGATGCCGAAGATCGCCATGCCGCCGATGGTCGACATCAGCACGATGTAGTCGGGCATCTGCGTGTCCTTGCCCACCAGCACGGGGCGCAGGATGTTGTCGACCAGGCCGATCACGAACACGCCCACGAAGATCAGCACGCCGCCCTGCCAGAAATGCCCCGTGGCCAGGAAGTAGATGGCCACCGGCCCCCAGATCAGCGCCGCGCCCACGGCAGGCAGCAGCGACAGGAAGGCCATCAGCACCGCCCACAGCAGCGCGCCCTGCACCCCGAGGAACCAGAAGGCCACCCCGCCGATGGTGCCCTGCGCGATGGCCACTGCCACGTTGCCCTTCACCGTCGCGCGGATCACGGTGGTGAACTTGTTCAGCAGGTAGTGCGTGTGCGGCTTGGCCAGCGGCACGGCGTCGCGCATGGTCTTCGACAGCGTCGCGCCGTCGCGCACCAGGAAGTACAGCAGATACAGCATCACGAAGAAGCTGACCACGAAGTCGAAGGTGTTCTGGCCGATGGCGAGCGCCTGGCTTGCGATGATCTGGCTGGCCTGCCCGGCGATGGCCGAGATGCGCGCCTGCCATGCCGCCATGTCGCCGAGGTCGAAGCGCTCGACCAGGTTCAGTAGCCATTGCGGCGAGGCATCGAGGATCTGCTGGAAGTAGGCTGCGAAGTTGATCTGGCCCGAACGGATGTTCTGCGTGACCAGCGCGATTTCCTGCACCAGCGAAACGCCCACCATGGCCAGCGGCAGGATCACGATGAACAGGCAGATGGCCAGCGTCGACAGCGCAGCGAAATTGGGTTTGCCGCGCATCTTCTTCAGCAGCCATTTGTAGAGCGGCGTGAACAGGATCGCCAGCGCCACGCCCCACAGCACCGCGCCGAAGAACGGCATAAGCACCCAGAGGAAGGCGACGGTCACGGCGGCGAGTAGGGCGAGGAACACGCCGCGCTGGAGTTGGGGTGAGTTCATAGGTGTCTCGGACTGTAGCCGAGCGCGAACCCGCGGCCGTGTCAGCTGGCGCGCCCTTGTGCAGTGCAACAGACTGGAGGGCGGGATTCGCCCATGGTGCACAGCTTCAGCGCTTGGTGCGCGGCAGCGCCACGGGCGCCAGCGTGGCGCGCAAGCGGGTCGGCGCGTCCGCCTCGGCGGCAACGTCCACTTCGAGCGCACGTTCGACATTGCCGATGTGATCGAGCATCAGCAGGCGGGCCTTGGCCGTGTCGCCCGCTTCGAGCGCCGCCACGATGGCGCGATGCTCCGTGCACGACTGTCCCGCTTCGTGCTTCGACTGGTAGAGCGTGGCCGCCAGCGTGGTGCGTGCCGTGAGGTCGCGCAGCACGTCGACCAGCAGCTGGTGCCCCATCTGCTCGGCCAGGCAGACGTGGAAGTCGGCCAGCAGAAAGGCGCGGGTGGCGGCGTCGGCGCCGTCGATGGCGCGCTGCTCATCGGCGATGTGGTCGCGCAGCTTGCGGATCACCTTCGACAGCGGTCGCCCCGCGCTCGCTTCCAGGATGCCGGCCTCGACGATGCGGCGTGCCGAGAACGCATCGCGCGCTTCTTCGGCCGAGGGCTCCACCACGTACCAGCCGCGGCGCGACTGCACCTCGACGAAACCGCGCGCCTGCAGCTGCATCAGCGCCTCGCGCACCATCGTGCGGCTCACCGAGAAGTTCTCGGCCAGTGCCTGCTCGCCGAGCCGCTCGCCCGGTGCGAGCTTCTGCGCGAGGATGGCCTCGACGACGCGTTCGGCAATGACGGTGGGGCTGACATCGGCGGGCATGTTTTTTTTCAGTGGGCGCTGGAGGCAGTACCGGTGCCGGCGTTTATCACGGACCCGGCCTCGGCCAGCGGCTCGTCGTCGGGCGAATAGCTGCCGTTGAGCACTGCATGCGCGCGCTCGCGGTCGATGTCGCCTTCCCAGGCGGCAATGGCCACCGTTGCCACGCAGTTGCCGATCAGGTTGCCCAGCGCGCGGGCGATGCCCATGAACCAGTCGACCGACAGCACCAGCACGAGGCCGATGGCGGGAATTGCGGGAATCGCATGCAGCGTGGCGGCCAGCACCACGATGGCCGAGCCCGGCACGCCGTGCGCGCCCTTGGAGGTGACCAGCGCGATCGCGAGGATCGTCAGCAGGTCGGCCATCGAGATCGGTGTGTTGGTGGCCTGCGCGATGAACACGGCCGCCAGCGTGATGTAGATCGAGAAGGCGTCGAGGTTGAACGAGTAGCCGGTCGGGATCACGAGGCCCACGGTCGAATCGCGGATGCCCATGCGGCGCAGCTTGGCCATGATCTGCGGCAGCACGCTGTCCGACGAGGTCGTGGCGAACACGATGGTGAGCTCTTCGCGCAGGTAGCGCAGCAGCTTGATCAGGCTGAAGCCCGACATGCGCATCACAAGCCCGAGCACCACGAACACGAAGATCAACACCGCGCCGTAAAAGAGCGCCACCAGCATGCCCAGCTGCTTGAGCGAGCCGATGCCGTACTGCCCCACCGTGAAGGCGATGGCACCCAGCACGCCCAGCGGCGCCAGCTTGATGATGATGCCCATGATCTTGAACAGCACCAGCGAAAGCGCATCGACCACCACCGCCACCGGCTTGCCGCGATCGCCCAGCAGCGTGAGCGCGCAGCCGAACAGTACCGCGAACAGCAGCACCTGCAGCACGTCGCCGGTGGCAAAGGCATTGACCACCGTGGTCGGAATGAGCTTCATCAGGAAATCGACCGTGCCGCCGCTCGTGAGCTTGTCGGCGTTCGAGGCGTAGGCGCTCATCGCGGTCGCGTCGAGCTTGGAGGGGTCGACGTTCATGCCCGCGCCGGGCTGGAACACGAAGGCCAGCACCAGGCCCATGGCCAGCGCGATGGTGGTCAGCACCTCGAAGTAGATGAGCGACTTCACGCCCACCCGGCCCACGCGCTTGAGGTCTCCCGCGCCGGCGATGCCATGCACCACCACGCAGAACACCAGCACTGGGATGATCATCTTGATCAGCTTGATGAAACCGTCACCGAGCGGCTTGAGCTTGACGGCGAGTTCCGGTATGAATAGCCCGGCGAGCACGCCGAGCACCAGCGCGATGACCACCTGGCCGAAAAGCGATTTGGCGAAGCGAGGCATGGAAGCTCCTGTCGTGTTGGTTGTTTGCATGCAAGACATTGGTGTTCTTGCATGCAAGAAATGTAGGCAAGGAAACTTCGATGCGGTCACAGGGTATTCCCGCTCTTCCAGTTGGGGGCGTCGCGCTTGCGCAACCAATATGAATTGATGTGACATTTTCACATTACTCACATATAGTCACATTCGAATGACTTTCCGAGCCCGGTTCAGTTAGAGATCGGCGGGCGAAAGGATGCGGTCTTATGTATCAGTTTTCAAGAAAATCGACGATGGTATCGATGCGTACCAGTTTGTCCGACCCTCAATCCGGATCGGCGAGAGTGCGTGGCTTCACACTGATCGAATTGATGATCACGGTGGCGATCGTTGCCATCCTTGCGGCCATCGCCTATCCGTCGTACACCAACTACATCGTCCGCTCCAATCGGTCGGCGGCCCAGGGTTACATGCTCGAACTCAGCAGCCTGCAACAGCGCTATCTGCTGGACGCGCGAACCTATGCCGCCAACCTCACAACGTTGAATTCGAGCGTGCCCTCCCACGTGTCGTCCAATTACACGGTCACGACGCCCCTCAAGACCGGAACGACGCTGCCGGGCTTCACGATCACGGCCACGCCGATCAATAGCCAGCTTGCGCGGGACACCGCCTGCGGAACGCTGACCATCGACGAAGCGGGCACGAAAACCGCGTCGGGCTCCAGCGGAGTGGCGGGATGCTGGTAGGCCGCCGCCCGAAGTCCCCTGCGCGGGGTTTCACGCTGATCGAACTGGTAACCACCATCACGATCATGGCGATCCTGGCCGGTATCGCGTTGCCTTCCTTCAGCGCGTTCATTGCCACCCAGCGCGTGCGCAACGTCTCCTTCGACCTGATGGCTGCCATCACGCTCGCCCGGAGCCAGGCCGTGTCTCGCAATGCAAACGTGTCCCTGCAGAAGATCGGGGCCGCCTGGGACGGCGGCTGGAAGGTAAGTGACGGCACCCTGACGTTCCACAACCAGGAGGCCTACAAGAACCTCTCGATCACCGATTCGGCGGGCCTGGGCGCCATCACCTACGGCAAGGATGGCCGTACCGTGACGACGAGCACGAAATTCACCATCGCACCGTCGCCCGCGTTGAACGGCGTGAGTTCCCGCTGTGTCTCCATCGGCCTGGGCGGTGTGCCGAGCAGCAGCACGGGAGCATGCTAGATGTCGTACCGTACCCACCGCACCATTTCCTATCGCCTGCTTCAGGTGGCCGCCCCCCAGCAAGGGATCGCGCTGATCGAAGTGCTGGTCTCGCTCGTCATCTTGTTGTTCGGGTTGCTCGGCCTGGTGGGGGTAAGCAGTCGGTCGAGCATGGCAGAAATGGAGTCCTACCAGCGGATCCAGGCCTTGCAGCTCGTGCAGGACATGTCGGATCGCCTCAATGCGAACCGGAAGGTTGCGGCGTGCTATTCGAATGGGGCGACCGGCGTGCAACTGGGCACCGGCACCGGGAACACCGGGGTTGCGAGCTGCGCCGCAGGCAACGCGCAGCAGCAGGCGCGGGCCGGGGCCGATCTCACAGCCTGGGACAACATGCTCAAGGGGCAGTCCGAGATCCAGGCGGGCTCCAACATCGGCGCGATGGTCGGTGCGATCGGCTGCGTGACCCTCGACGACCCTGCCAGCAATATCTACATGATCGCCGTGTCGTGGCAAGGCCTCGTCAAGACGGCCGCACCGACTCTGGCAGATGGCACTACCGCATTTCCCTGCGGCAGCGGCGCCTACAGCGACGAAAAACTGCACCGGGTCGTCACAACCAAGGTCCGGATCGGAGCATTGTCGTGAGAACGCGAACCATGTCCCGTTGCCGGCAGGCCGGCCGCGGCTTCACGCTGGTCGAGTTGATGGTGGCGATCACCCTCGGCCTCTTCCTTCTGATTGGCCTGAGCAGTCTGCTGGTGTCCACCGTGAGCTCGCGCTCCGAGCTCGACAAGTCGTCGCGCCAGATCGACAACGGGCGCTATGCATTGCAGATACTTACTGAAGACATACAGCTCGCCGGCTTTGTCGGTGCGTCTTCGAGCACGGCTTTCTCCACCGCCACGCCCGCGGCCTGCCCCGCGAGCATTGCCGATCTCGGCTATGCGTCAACGACGAGTCCGGGCACCTCGAGCGTTCCCTTGCCGGTCTACGCGCTGGGCAGCGTGCCGAGTTGCCTGGACCACGTCATGTCCGGCACCGCCATGCTGGTCGTCACGCGCGTCAGCACGAGCGCGGTGAGCGTGGCGTCGGCGGCCAGCGGCGAGCGCTATCTGCAGATTTCCACTTGCGCGAACGACCTGCTGCCCTTCGTGGCAGCGGCCGGCTCTTCGGCGGCGAGCTTCACGCTGATGGGCAAGGACTGCCTTGCGACCCAACTCGCGCCGCTGCGCAAGATCGTGCAGCACGTGTACTTCGTGAGCACCTGCAACGTGTGCGGCACCGACACCACACCCACGCTCAAGATGGCCGAATACCTCAACGGCGCGATGACCATCACACCGCTGGTGGAAGGCATCGAGAACTTGCAGCTCGACTATGGCGTCGACATGGATGCCGATGGCTCGCCCGACTGCTACACCAGCGATCCGGGCAGTCCCCCCGCAGCGGAAGTCGCCGTGGCCGTGTGCCCGCAAACGACGCCTGCCTACGACTGGACCGCGGCCGCGGCGAACTGGGCCAACGTGATGGCGATCCGCATTCACGTGCTGGCGCGCAACACCGAAGCCAGCGGCGGCTGGACCGATGCCAGAACCTACGACATGGGCCTGGCGACACCGACGGCTGGCCCGTTCAACGACCATATCAAGCGGCACGTCTACAGCACGGTTGCCCGCCTCTACAACAGCTCGGGCCAGAGAGAAGTGCCATGAATCGTTCGAAGAATGCCTGCCCTCCCCAGGGTCAATCGGGCGCAACCTTGCTGGTCTCGATGATCTTCCTGGTGGTGCTGACGCTCATGGTCGTCTCGGCCGTCAAGGTCACCAACGTCAACACGAAGCTGGTCGGCAACATGCAGACCGAGAAAGAGGCCAATGCGGCCGCGATGCAGGAGATTGAAAAAACGATCAGCACCGACTTCACCGCGATGCCGGTGGCCAGCACCACCACGGTGGATATCAACAAGAGCGGCCAGACCGGCTCCTCCTACACCGTTGCCGTGGCTGCGCCCGCTTGTACCGGCATCAAGCCCATCAAGCTCAGCGAACTGGATCCCAGCCTGACCAGCGACCAGCCCTGCTATGTGAGCGGCGCTTCGCAGAACACCGGCATTGCGGGCAGCAGCGCGGGCGGCAATTCGCTGTGCTCGAACTCGAACTGGGACGTCAATGCGACCGCCACGCCGGGGGTCGGTGGCGTGCCGAGCGCCCCGACTCACCAGGGCATTGCGGTGCGCGTCACCGTGGGTGCGGCATGCTGATCAAACGGGAGTCGGACATGAAGAAACCCTCGAATTTCTGGCAGCTCGGCGCCCTGACGCTGCTTGCATTGGCAAGCGCGGGAGCAAGGGCCGACGACATCGACATCTACCAGGGCACGACCACCGGCGCTGCCCCCAACATGTTGATCATCCTCGACAACTCGGCCGCGGCGAGTGCGAGTTCGAGCTTCACCTGTTCCGAGTTAGCCGTGAACGATCCGTCGAAGAACCTGGGCTTCGAGCAGTGCGGGCTGTACAGCGCCGTCAAGTCCGTCGCCACCGACGCCGCCCTGAACGGCAACATCAGCCTGGGCCTGATGTACTTCCCTACCGGCGGGACCAACGGCGGTACCTTCGTGGTGCCCGCGGCATCGCCGGTGCCGAGCTCGCTGATGTTGATGGACGGCAACGGTACCGACGGCAAGGGTGTCGACCAGATGCTCACGCGGGTCGCGGCACTGAGCCTCAACAGCGACAAGAGCAACAACAACCAGATTGCCCAGACCATGCAGGAAGCCTGGGCCTTCTACCAGGGCAAGACGGGTCTCTCCGGCACGGCCTACCGAGGGCTTACGAACCAGCAGGCTTGCGCCACGAATTTCGTTCTCTACATCACGCTCGCCACCAACAATCAGAAACCGCAGGACAGCGGCAACGTGGGTGGATCGGCCCTGCAGACGGCCGCAGCCCTGACCGCGCTTCCCGCCCAGGTGGCGCTGCCGAACTGGAAGTCGCCGATCTCGCCGTACGCCACGGCCGGGGCCAAGTACAAGAGCGACTACGCCGACGAGTGGGCGAATTTCATGTACACGGGGACTTCTCCCAACCTGACGACGCCGTATCCGGCCATCACCACTTACACCATCATCCTGAGCGACGGCAGCAACCCGGACTACGAGCAACTCATGGTCAGCATGGCCAACCAGGGTGGCGGCAAGTATTTCGTGGTGAAACTTGGCGACGTCGCAGCACTGGCCGCCGCCATCGGGCAGGTCTTCACCGAAGTGCAGGCCGTCAACAGCGTGTTCGCGGCGCCGGTGCTGCCGGTGAGCGCCAACACGCAGGGCACCTACGTCAACCAGATCTACATGGGCATGTTCCGCCCCGACGGCAGCGACAACCCGCGCTGGATGGGCAATCTCAAACAGTACCAGTTCGGCGTGGACACCACAGATCCGACCGCGCCGCAGCTGTTTCTCGCCGATGCTTCGTGGGGCACCTATTCCGCCGGCACCAATGCCAACCGGGCGCTGAGCGCGGCGGGCACCGGGTTCATCTCGCCAACGGCGGTCAGCTTCTGGACCTCCAAGGACATCAGTTCCTTGCCCGACTCCAAGGGCGGCTTCTGGCTCAACGCCTTCAAGGCGCAAGGTGCCAAGGACGGCTACGACTGGGGGGACGGGCAGGTCGTCGAGAAGGGCGGGGTGGGGCAGCAGATCCGTCTCAAGTACCTGACCGACACCTATCCCCAGACCTCGACAGCAACCACTGCGACAACGGCGCGCAATGTGTACACCTGCGTCGGCACCGGTTGCACCGCCAACGCGGCATTGAGCACGATGCCGTTCAAGGCTGGCAACACGAACCTCACCTCTACGGCGCTGGGGATTCCGGCGTCCAGCTCGGTGACGCCCGTCAACCTCATCAACTGGGCGCGTGGCGACGACACGTTCGCGGCGGGTGACACCGTCGCGGGCCGGGAAGCCAGCAGCCCGCCGGACGCCAGCATCACGATCCGTGGCTCGGTTCATGGAGACGTGTTGCACTCGCGGCCAGCAGTGATCAACTACGGCGGCACGACCGGCGTGGTGGTGTTCTACGGCGCCAACGACGGCCTGTTCCGTGCCGTCAATGGCAACCAGCCGAACAATCCCACCGACTCCAGCAAGCCCAAGGGCAGCTGCACGGTGTCGTCGACATGCGCAATCACCGTGAAGGACGCCACCGGCGCCACGGCGAGCGTGCCCCCGGGCGGCGAGCTGTGGAGCTTCGTGCCCTCGGAGTTCTATTCAGGCCTGCAGCGGCTCTACCAGAACAGCCCGGCGCTGAAACTGGGCAACTCCTCCGCCGGCACCCCGAAGACCTATTTCTTCGATGGCGCACCGGGCGTCTACCAGAACAGCGTCACGGGCAAGGCCTACCTCTTCCTGTCGGCGCGCCGAGGGGGGCGGCTGCTCTATGCGCTGGATGTGAGCGATCCGGCCAACCCGAAGTTCATGTGGAAGCGCACCAATGCCGACACCGGCTTCGGGGAACTCGGGCAGACCTGGTCGCAACCGAAGGTGGCGATGGTCAAAGGCCGCACGAACCCGGTGCTGATTTTCGGCGCCGGCTACGACCCGAACGAAGACGCCGAACCGCCCGCAGCTGACACCATGGGCCGCGGGATCTTCATCGTCGACGCGGTCACCGGCACCCTGCTCTGGCAGGCCGGGCCGGGCGGCAGCGGCACGACCTGCACCGGCAATCCCTGCAAACTGGCGGGCATGACCTACGCGATCCCGGCCGACATCACGCTGGTCGACCGCGACTTCGACGGCTACATCGATCGGCTCTACACCGCCGACACCGGCGGCAACATCTGGCGCGTGGATCTCCAGCCGACCGGCAGCGGCGACGTGAGCACATGGCAGGCGACGCAGTTTGCCGCGCTCGGTGGAGCCGGTACGACCAAGCGCAAGTTCTTCTTTCCGCCCGACGTGGTGCTGACGAAGAACTACGACGTGGTGCTGGACATCACCGGCGACCGGGAGCACCCGCTGTTGACCCAGAAGGCCACCAGCATCGTGAACCGCTTCTATATGCTCAAGGACTCCATCGTGGGGGGAAATGCGTCCAGCTGGACGCCCGTGCACGACGACACCAGCAGCACGGCGGACACGTCGCCCACGGCGCTGTTTCACGCCACCGCTTCCGCCCCTTACGACGGCACGTTGAGCGGGTTCTACGTGACCTTGAGCGGCTCAGGCGAGAAGGGCGTGAATGCGCCGACCACCGTTGGCGGCACCGTCTATTTCGGAACCAACCAGCCCATCGTCCCGAGCACCACCAGTTGCCAGGCCAACCTGGGCTCCGCGCGCAGCTACGGTGTCAATTTTCTGACGGGCAGCGCGACTTCCAGACTGCTCGACGGCGGCGGGTTGGCGCCTTCGCCGGTGTTCGGCATCGTCACGGTCAACGTCGGCGGCACGGATCGGCAGTTGCCGTTCCTCATCGGTGGCGGCGGTGGTTCCGGGGCGGATGGGAAATCGGGTCTCGGTGCCCAAAAACCGGTCATTCCCCTCAGGGCCACGAGAAAAAGAACCTACTGGTTCCGTGAGACCGATCGTTGAGAGAAGGCGAGCCCCATTTCGCCTAAGGCGACGCTGAAAGGGCCACGAGCGCGCTGGACCGCTGCTTCCCCAGCAGCGGGCTCATGCCCGTTAACCCTGATCGGCTACCAGACACATGTCCAAGAACTGGACACGCAATTTGTCTGAATGAAGCGCACCAGCCCATCGGCCATTCAGAAATCCCTTGCGGATCAAGGCCTGGGCAGTTGGCACGCCCTGTGCAAAGTACAGCCGATCTGATCCACCCCGGCCAGTGCACCCGTCGCGACGCGCGGGCTCGCATGCGCGCAGGGGCCGGCACACGTTGCGCAGGAAGAAAACCCATGGACACACTGCAAGCGCGCGGAAACGCGCCGCAGGCCCACGACAGCGTTGCAGTCTGGTTCGAACCGCTGCTGTCCGAACGACTCTCACAGGCGGGCTTCGGCACGCTGAAGCAGCTGGTGCGGCGCATCAACGACGCAGGCATGACCTGGTGGTACCCGGTGCGAGGCATCGGCGTCAGGCGCGCCGAGCGCGTCGTGCAATGGCTGCATGAACAGCAGGAAAGCACCGGCATGGAAGTGAACCTGCAAAGCCCGCGGGCACAGGGGCGTCGTCATGCGCCTTGACGGCTCGCTCTGCGCTCCTAACCCGCCCGGATAATGGTCGACTTCGTATCAGCAGCAAAGCCAGAATGAGCGCCGCGGATTTCCTTTTCTCCCCCGAAGTGCAGAAGCTCCTCACGGTGTTGTACGCGGCGCCCGATCAACAGTTCCCGACGAGTGAGCTTGCACGGCGGTCGAAGCTGGCCGAAGCCGAGACCGCCCTCACTGTGGAGCATCTCGTTCGCAGCGGCATCGCGAAGCGGCAGGCGGCGAAGGCGGACCAGGCCGAGACGGTCCAGGTCGATCGCTCGTTCGTCTTCCACAAGGAGCTTCGGAGCATCGCGCTGAGATCGTTCGCCGCGGCAGAGCCGATCCGCTCCATGCTGCGGTCCAGGTTCAAGGACTCGGTCGTGCGCGCGTTCGTGCTGGGAGAGGACGCGCAAGGCACCGTGGAACTGCTCGTCGTGCACGGCCAACTGGTCCCGGACGAAGCCGCCATGGCAACGGCTTGCCAGAAGCTGTCGAAAACCATGGGCCGGCACCTCAAGGTGCACGTCATCCCGCTCGGGAGGTTCAACGACATGTCGCCGCGCGATCCGTTGTCTTCAAGGATCTCGGCAGCCACCGTGCATGAGATCGTCGCGCTCGGGGATACCAAGGCGGCACTGCCCGTCGAACGAGGCGGCCTCTTGCAGGCGGCCAGGAAGAAGCTGGCGACGCTGGCCAGGCCGTCTGCCTGACGGCCCGCGGCGCGCGCCGCGCCCCGCTCAGTGCGACTGCTTCGGCAGGTTCAGGCTCTTGAGCATCGGCACCCAGCGCTCGAACTCGGTCTGCACGAACTTCGCCAGCTCTTCAGGCGTACCGCCGCGCGGCTCCATGCCCATGGCGCGCGCGCGGGTGACGAAGTCGGGCTGCGCGATCACCTCGTTCACGGCCTTGTTCAGGCGGCGGATCGACTCGGCCGGCGTGCCGGACGGCACCGAGAGCGAATACCACAGCACGGCCTCGAAGTCGTAGCCCTGCTCCTTGAAGGTCTGGGCGTCGGGCACCTGCGGCAGGCGCTGGCTGTCCATCACGCCCAGCACGCGCAGCTTGCCCGCCTGGATCAGCGACAGCGAGCCGGTGAGCGAGGTGCCATGGATGTCGATGGTGTTGCTCAGCAGTGCCTGCACGGCCGGTGCGTCGCCGTTGAAGGGGACGTGCGTCGTGCTGAAGCCATTGCTGCGCTCGAAGCTCATCGGCGCCAGGTTGGTGAGGATGGCCTCGCCCGGCGAGCCGCGGTTGATCTTGCCCGGATGGGCCTTGGCGTAGGCGACCATCTCCTTGATGTTCTTGTAGGGCAAGTCGACGCGGCCGACGATGATCGCGGGCTGGTAGCCGATCTGCGAGACGGGCGCGAAGTCTTTCTTCGGGTCGTACGGCAGCTTGTCGTACAGCACGGTGTTGTTGGCCAGCGTGCCGAGCGATGAGACCAGCACCGTGAGGCCGTCGGGACGCGAACGGGCCACGTAGTCCGCGGCGACGATGCCGCTGGCGCCGGGCTTGTTCTCCACGATGATCTGCGTGCCCTTCTTTGCGAGCTCGGAGGCCAGCAGGCGCACGTACTGGTCGGTACCGCCGCCGGCCGCGAAGGGCACGACCATGCGGATGGGTTGCTGTGCCTGCGCCGCGCCTCCACCTGACATCACGGTCAGACCGAGCAACAGCGGGGCGATGAGTTTTCGATAAATCACTTTGTCTCCGATCTCTTTTAGGGGGGTGAATGGCTGCTGCCAGTCCCGTCGAGGCAGTCTATCGACGGGGCTGGCTCAAGGTGCTGCAGGGTGTGAAAAGCTGCTTTGTAGGTTGCGCACCGGCGCGGGCGGGTTCGCCCCCTTGACGACGCCGGCTTCGCGCAGTGCCTCGATCTCGGCGGCGCCGTAGCCCGCCTCGCGCAGCAGTTCCTCGGTGTGCGCGCCGTGCGCCGGCGCCGCCTGGGTCCGGCGGCGCGGCGTGTCGCACAGCTCGTAGGGCAGGCCGAAGCTGGCGTAGCCCGGCACGTCGCCGTTGGGCGCGGCCTCGATGACCATGCGGCTGGCGCGGAAGTCCGCGCCCGCGAGCGCATCGGCATAGCTGCGCACCACGCCCACCACGATGTTGTTGCGTGTGAGCAGTTCGACGCACTCGCCGGTGCCGTAGTGCGCGAGCCGCTCGCTCACGGCCGCCTTCATGGCCGGCCGGTTGGCCACGCGCAGCTCGTTGGTGACAAAGCGCGCGTCCGTTGCCAGCTCGGGGCAGCCGATGGTCTCGCACAGCCGCACCCAGTGCGCCTGCACGTAGGCCGAGATCACCACCATGCCGTCGCGCGTGCGGAAGATGTCGGCCGCCGGCGCGCTCAGCGGCTGGCCGTCGCCGCTGCGCGTGGGCTCCACGCCGCGCACCATGTAGTCGCTCCAGTTGGCCAGCTGCAGGTTCAGCGCCACCTCCAGCAGCGACACGCGGATGGTCTCGCCGCGGCCGGTGCGCTCGCGGCGGAACAGCGCGGCCAGGATGGCCTGCGTCGCCACCTGCACGCTGGCCGTGTCGATGATGGTGGCGCCCACCTTCTGCGGCAGGCCCTGCGGCTCGCCGGTCACGGACATGAGGCCGCTCTCGGCCTGCGCCGCGATGTCGTAGCCCGGCCGGTCGCGCGAAGGCGCATCGGCCGGGAAGCCGCTGATCGAGACGTGCACGAGGCCCGGGTGCGCCGCGCGCAGCGCCTCGGCGCCCAGGCCCAGCGCATCGGCGGCGCCCGGGCGCAGGTTCTGCACCACCACGTCGGCACCGGCGATCAGGCGGCGCGCCACCTCCAGCCCGCGGGGCTGGCGCAGGTCGAGCGCGATCGATTTCTTGCTGCGGTTGTAGGCGCGCAGCATCGCGTGGCCGAAGTGCCCCGTGTGGCGCGACATGTCGCCTTCCATCGATTCGATCTTCAGCATCTCCGCGCCGAGATCGCCCAGCGACATCGCCGTGCCGGGGCCTGCGATGTAGTTGCCGAGCTCGACGACGCGGATGCCCTGCAGGGGCGGTGGAGCGGTGGGTTCGTTCATCTGCCGCACTCTAGGAGCGTGCGGCCGCCGCGGGAGCGCACGATCCGCAAAGCTGGTTTTCACGATGCGCTTCCGGCTGCGCGCCGTGCGTTGCCACACTGCGGTCCCATGGATGCATTCACTGTTCGAGAACTCGGCACGACCCGGGATCTGCTGGGCGAAAGCCCCTGCTGGGATGCGCGCTCGGGCGCCGTCTGCTGGATCGATTCGCTGGCGGGCACGCTGCACCGGCACTGGCCCGGCAGCGGGGAGTCGGAGCGGCACAGCCTGCCCGCGCCCGTCGGTTCGATCGCGCTGTGCGAGAGCGGCGCCGTGCTCGTGGCGCTGAAACACGGCTTTGCGCTCTACGACCTGGGCACGCGCACGCTGCAGAGCATCGCGCAGATCGACACCGACCACCCGGACGTGCGCCTCAACGATGGCAAATGCGACCCGTGGGGCAACTTCGTGGCGGGTACCTTGCACGTCCACCGCCAGCCCGACGAGCCGATCGGCGGCGGGCTGTACCGCTTGCGGCCCGGCGGCGAAGTCGAGCTGCTGGCGGACGGCTTCTCGCTGACCAACGGCCCCTGCTTCAGCCCGGACGGGCACACCTTCTACGTGGCCGACAGCCCGCTGCGCACGATCTGGGCCTACGACTATTCACCACATGGGCCGCTCGCCAGCAAGCGCGCCTTCGCGCAGACCGACAGCTTCGGCTCCGGCCCCGACGGCGCGACCGTGGACGCCGAAGGCTTCGTGTGGAGCGTGCTGCCGCGCGTCGGCAAGATGGCGCGCTTTGCACCCGATGGCCGCGTGGAGCGCCTCGTCGAACTGCCCGCGACGCACCCGACCAGCCTGTGCTTCGGCGGGTCGCAGTTCGACAAGGCCTTCGTCACCTCGCTTTCCAAGAGCACGAACCTCTCGGGCGACCGCCCGCAGGACGGCGCGCTGTTCGAAGTGAGCGGATTGCCTGCCCCCGGCCTGCCGCCGCACCGTTTCGGCGGCTGACGCCTTCTTCAGGCGCCGTCGTTCTCGCGCAGCGCCTCGGCCATGAAGTCGACGAAAGCGCGCACCTTCAGGGGCAGCGTGCGGCTCTGGCGGAACACCGCGTAGACGCCGTTCGAGAACGCGCGCACCGCAAATCGATACTCGGGCAGCAGGCGCACCAGCGTGCCGTCCTGGATGCAGCCGCGCACCGTGGGCTCCGACAGCAGCGCGATGCCCATGCCGCCCATGGCGGCCAGCCGCAGCAGCTCGCCGTTGTTCGAGGTCAGCACGCCCTGGATGGGCAGCTCCTGCTGCACGCCCTGTTCGTCGATGTATTTCCAGGTGACGGCCTCGTGCTCGCGCTTGTAGGTCAGGCAGCGCACCTGCAGCAGGTCGTTTGGATGACGGATGCGCTTGTGCACCTTCATGAAGGCGGGGCTCGCCACCAGCACCTCGTCGCTGCTGAGCAGCCGCTTGATGACGAAGTTGGAGTCGTTCGACTCGCCGGTGCGGATGTCGATATCGAAGTCCTGCTCCACCAGGTTCACCGGGTGCTCCGACAGTTCCAGTTCGAGCTGGATGTCGGGGTGGCGCTGCGCGAAGCCCGGCAGCAGCGGCCCGATGACGCGCAGGCCGATCTGCGTGCGCGAGTGGATGCGCAGGCGCCCCTCGGGCAGCAGCTTCGAATTGCGCGCCGCTTCCTCGGCCCGCGCCATGGCCTCGAGCACCACTTCCGCATGTTCGAGGAAGGCCTGGCCTGCCTCGGTCACCTTGAGGTTGCGGCTGGTGCGGTCGACCAGCTGCACGCCGAGCTCTTCCTCCAGCGCGCTGATGCGCCGCGAGATGGTGGCGGGCGAGAGGCTCAGGCTCCGGCCGGCCGCGGAGAGGCTGCCCTTCCTCTGGACGATGACGAAGATCCGCAGCGAATCGAGGGCCTTCATTTCAATAAGCGCAAAGAAGCTGTGCGAAGCATGGTGAGCCGGGCGGGGACCCCGCTCCTACGATCAAAGCACGTAACCAAGCCCACAAGGAGACCAGCGATGGATTTCGGAATCTTCATATTGATGCAGCAGCGAAACAAGCACAAGACGTCGCACCAGATCCTGCGCGACGCGGTGGAACAGACGCGCCTGGCCGACGAGCTGGGCTTCGGTGCCGCGTGGTATGCCGAACATCACTTCAGCAACTACGGCCTGTGCTCATCGCCGCTGACCATGATCGCGCATTGCGCCGCGGTCACCCGCAACATCCGGCTGGGAACCGGCATTGTCGTCGCACCGCTGTACCAGCCGGCGCGCCTGATCGCCGATGTGGCCATGGTCGACCAGCTGTCCAACGGCCGTCTCAACCTGGGCATCGGTTCGGGCTACCAGCATTTCGAATTCGAGCGCTTCGGTGTCTCGCTCGACACCGCCAAGGCGCGCACGCTGGAAATGCTCGACATGCTCGAGCTGGGCCTGAAGCAGCCCAAGTTCAGCTATGACGGCGAGTTCTATCAGCAGCCCATGAGCGCCATCAGCCAGCGCGCGGTGCAGCAGCCGATGCCGCCGATGTGGATCACCAGCGTCGACCCGACCTTCGTGACCCGCGCCGTGCGCAGCGGCCACCATGTGTTCGTTTCCGGCGGCGACGGCGGCGTGGAGAAGCTGCAGCAGACCCGCAACCTGATCGACAAGGTCGCGCTCGCCGAAGGCAAGGACCCGGCCCAGGTGCAGGTCGGCGTGCTGCGCGCGGCCTACGCCAGCGACAACAAGGACGAGGTGGAGCGCTACCTCGACTGTGCGCGCTTCCAGCGCCGCGTGGCCGTGAGCCTGAAGCGCCGCACCGCGCAGGTGGCCGACGACTACCAGGTCGAGGAAGGCATCGTCGAAGGCGAATCGAGCCTCGAGGAAATGCGCGCCAATCTGCCGGTGGGTTCGGTGGACCAGGTGATCGAGCGCGTGGTGAAGGAGATCCGCACGCTCAAGCCCTGCCACTACGCGTTCCAGACGCAGATGGGCGACTTCGACCACCCCACCATGCTGCGCCAGCTGGAGCTGTGGGCCAAGGTGATCATGCCCGCGGTGCAGCGCGAGATTGCCAACGACCCGCCGCACGTGGCGCAGGTCGCGCCCGAACTCGCAGCCGCCTGAGACGGCGCCGTACGGTGACTCACCCAAGGGGAACGCCATGACCCATGCCCTGTCCGATGTGACCCGGGCCGCACCCGTCGCACCGATCGAGCCGATGCTGTTCCGCCAGCTGCTCGGCTGCTTCCCGACCGGCGTGGCCGTCATCACGACGCGCGACGCCGGTGGGCGCCCGGTCGGCCTGACCTGCAACTCGTTCAGCTCGGTGTCGCTGGAGCCGCCGCTGGTGCTGTTCAGCCTGCGCAAGGCCAGCAGCCTGGTGGGCGCGTTCAGCGAGGCCGAGGGCTTTGCCATCAACATCCTGTCGCAGCAACAGGACGCACTGTCGGGCCGCTTCGCCTCCAGCAAGATCGCCGACAAGTTCGAAGGCGTGGCATGGCGCACCGGCCCGCTCGGCATGCCGGTGATCGACGACTGCCTGGCCAGCTTCGAGTGCAGCGCGCATGCCTGCCACGACGCGGGCGACCACCTCGTCTTCATCGGCGAGGTGAAGCACATGGGCGGCGGCGGCGCCGACCATGCGCTGGTGTTCTACAAGGGCGCCTACATGATGCTGGCGGAGTCGCTGCGCACGCTGGTGGTCCAGGGGCGGTTGGGCTCGGCCGATCTCGACGAGGCCTACCGCACGCTGTACGGCACGCTGCTGCGCCTGGCCTGTGACCGCGCGAGCGAGGCCGAGCTCGATGCGGTCGAGAAGGCCGTCGACGACATCGAGCGCCACCAGGCCACCGACACGCTCGCGCAGCGCATCGAGTCGGCCAGCCGCTTCTTCTGCGCCATTGCCGACGCGGGCCACAACGAGGCCCTGACGCTGATGGCGCAGACCATGACCACCATCCTGCGCGAACGCTTGACGCATGTCGTTCCCGTGCTGCCGCGGCCCGACCTGTTCCCGCTGCGGCGCGAGGTGGTGCGCTGCCTGCGACGGCGCGACGCCGATGGCGCCGTGGCCGCGCTGGACGAACTGATCACCAAGCTGCGCAAGGACGCTCCCACGGCCGCCTAGCCAAAGCAGCCGATGGCGCAGCAAGCGCATGGACAACACGACTGGAGACAACAACATGTCGAACACCGACACCCCGAACGCCACAGGCGAAGCCGACGCCTACGCGGGCTTTCGCCGCGAGCTCGAGGACTTCGCGCGCAGCGCGTGCCCCCCGGAGATCCGCGCCGTCGTGGCCGCGGGCCAGAAGGTCACCAAGCGCGAGTACCTCGGCTGGCAGAAGATCCTCGCCGCCAGGGGCTGGGGCGCGCCCAGCTGGCCGCGCGAGCACGGCGGCACCGGCTGGGACATCATGCAGCGGCTGATCTTCGAGGAGGTGATGGCCGAGGCCGATTGCCCGCCGCTGTACCACCACGGCCTGGGCCACATCGGCCCGGTCATCATCCGCTTCGGCACGCCCGAGCAGAAGGCGCGCTTCCTGCCGCGCATCCTGGACGGCGCCGACTGGTGGTGCCAGGGCTATTCCGAACCGGGCTCGGGCTCCGACCTGGCCTCGCTCAGCACCAGCGCGCGGCTGGACGGCGACGCGTACGTGATCAACGGCCAGAAGATCTGGACCTCGCACGCGCATGAAGCCAACATGATCTACATGCTCGTGCGCACCTCGAAAGAGGCGAAGAAGCAGGACGGCATCTCGCTGGTCCTGGTGCCCATGGACACGCCCGGCATCACCGTGCGGCCGATCCACACCATCGACGGCTGGCACCACTTGAACGAAGTGTTCTTCGACGAAGTGCGCGTGCGCGCCGACAACCTGATCGGCGAACCCGGCAAGGGCTGGACCTGCGCCAAGTTCCTGCTCGAGCGCGAGCGCCTGCCCCCGGCCAACGTGGCGCGGCTGGAGCTGGTGCGCCGGCAGGTCACGCAGCTGGTCGAGCAGGCCGCCAAGGCGGCGGCAGGACGCCGCGATTTCAGCAGCCTGCGCTACCGCCTGCTGCTGGCCGAGGCCGACGTGAAGGGCGCGCGCGTGATGATGGCCCAGGCCACCGACGACCTGATCCACCAGCGCCCGCTGGGCGTGCAGCCCTCGGCCATCAAGATGACCTGCGCCGACGTGGCCCAGCGCCTGACCACGATCGCGCTCGACGCGGTCGGCCCCGATGCCGCGCACCGCTTCCTGGCCGACCAGGGCGAAGGCGAGCCCGGTGCCGCATGGGTGCAGAACTACCTGTTCACCCGCGCCCGCACGATTGCCGGCGGTACCTCCGAAGTGCAGCGCAACGTCGTTGCCAATGAATTGCTGGGAGCCTGAAAAGTGTCGATGTCATTCACCCCCTTGTTCCCCGGCATGCTTCTGGATGCCGCCGCGCGCTTCGCGCAGGACAACGAGACCACGAAGGATTTCGCCGGCACCGACCCCGTGCGCGAGATGGGCTGGACCTGCACGCTGGTGCCCGAAGAAGCCGGCGGCGTCGGCGGCACGCTGGCCGACCTGGCCTCCATCGTCGTCGGCCTGGCCACGCACGGCGTGCACCTGCCCGTGATCGAAACCTGCGCCATCGCGCCGCTGCTGTTGCAAGCGGCCAATGCCGACACCTGCGCGCGCTGGCTCGAAGCGGTGTGCGAAGGCAGCGCGAAGATCGCGCCGCTGACCTCGCTCTCGGCTTCGCTCGACGAGGTCGCCCTGACGGCGAAGCAGCTGGACATCGGCTACGCGTTGACCGGCGAGGCGAAGGGCGTGGACGTGTCGCTGGCGGCCACGCACCACCTGGTGCCCGCCACGCTGCAAGGCAGCGGCGAAACGGCGCTCTTCCTGGTCGACCACGAACACATGCCCGCGCCCAGCGCCACCTATCGCACCATGGAAGGCCGGCGCAGCGCCGACTTCAAGCTCGACGGCCTGACGGTGCCGGCGGTGGCGTGCATCGCACGCGGCGCCGCGGTGGACTCGGCCATCGAGCAAGCCGACAACGCCGCGCTGCTGCTCACCGCGGCAGATACCGTGGCCGCGCTCGCCACGCTGATCGAGCAGACCGTGAAGCACCTGCAGGAGCGCCGCCAGTTCGGCGTGGCGCTGGCGTCGTTCCAGGTGCTGCGGCACCGAACGGCCGACATGTACGTGCGCTATCTCTGCGCCAAGGGCCTGCTGATGCACGCCTTCCAGGAACACGAGCGCGGCGCCGCCAACCTGCGCCGCACGCTGCGCCTGATGAAGGTCGCGCTGGCCGAGACGGCGCGGCTGTGCGCCGAAGGCGCGATCCAGATGCACGGCGGCATGGGCGTCAGCGAAGAGGTGCTGGCCACCCGCATGGCGCAGCGCCTGCTGGCCTCCGAGTTTCGCTACGGCGACCGCATGACGCATGCGTCGCGGCTGTTGTATCCCCAAACCGAAGCGACCGCTGCCGATGCATCGGCCAGCGGCATGTCCCACGTCGTCAGGAGTTCGTCATGAGCGTCAGTCTTGAAGTTTCCGAGTTCGTCGCCGTCGTGCGGCTGGACAAGCCACCCGTCAACGCACTGAGCCGCGACACCCGCCATCGCCTGATCCAGGTGTTCGACGAGATCTCCGAGCGCGACGACATCCGCGTGGCCATCCTCACCGGCACCGGCAAGTTCTTCTGCTCCGGCGCCGACCTCAAGGACCGCCCCTCGGCCGACAAGCCCGGCGACTTCCTCGACCACAACCGCTGGACCCGCGAGACCGGCAACGCCATCCGCGAATGCGCCAAGCCCGTCATCGCGGCCGTCAACGGCCCGGCGCTGGGCGCGGGCTTCGGCCTGATGGCCGCCTGCGACATCTTCCTGGCCTCCGACGATGCGAGCTTCGCGATGCCCGAGATCAACGTGGGCCTGGCCGGCGGCGTCTCGATGCTGCGGACCATGTTCGGGCGCTCGTTCACGCGCCACATGTTCTTCACCGGCATGCGCGTGCCGGCCGCCGAGCTGTACCGCCGCGGCGTGCTCGACGAGGTGGTGCCGGCGGACGAGCTCATGCCCGCCGCGCTGCGCCTCGCGCAGGAGATGGCTTCCAAGAGCCCGATCGCGCTGGCCTATGCCAAGCAGGCCGCCAACATGATGGACGTGATGCCACAGCGCGACGGCTACCGCTTCGAGCAGAACATCACCATGGCGCTGTCGCGCACCGAGGACGCCAAGGAAGCGCGCCAGGCCTTCCTGGAAAAGCGCCCGCCCGTGTTCAAGGGGCGCTGAGCGATGGCCACAGTTGAAGTCGAAGTGGGCAGAGGTTTGGAGGCGCTCTTCAAGCCGCGCTCGGTCGCGGTCTTCGGCGCGTCGGACGACGTGACCAAGATCGGCGGGCGGCCGCTGCAGTTCCTGCAGAAATACGGCTACCGCGGCGCGATCTATCCGGTCAACCGCAAGGGCGGCACGGTGCAGTCGCTGCCCGCCTATGCGAACGTTGCCGAGCTGCCGTCGGTGCCCGACCTGGCCGTGATGGCGGTGCCGCCGGATGCGGTGCTCGAGGCGGTAAAAGACTGCGCCGCGCGCGGCGTGCGCGCAGCCGTCATCTTGTCGTCCGGCTTCTCGGAGATGGGCGAGGAGGGCAGCCGCCTGCAGGCGGCCATCGGCGAGGTCGCCAGGGCATCGGGCATGCGCGTGGTGGGGCCGAACTGCCTGGGCTCCATCGGCGTGGCGGACAGGAGCATCGCCACCTTCTCGGTGGCGCTGGAGTCGTCGTTCCCGACGGCGGGCCCGGTGGGCATCGTGTCGCAGAGCGGCAACCTCGGCAGCTACACGATGCGCCTGGCCGTCGAGCGCGGCATCGGCATCAGCCGCCTGCTGACCACGGGCAACGAATGCGACGTCGACATTGCCGACGGCATCGCCTCGCTGGCGACCGACCCGGCCACCTCGGTCATCCTGTGCTGCATGGAAACCTGCCGCAATGCGGCCAAGCTGCTGCGTGCCCTGGCCATGGCGCGCGAAGCCGGCAAGCCGGTGATCGTGCTGAAGGTCGGCGTGTCTTTGGCCGGCAGCGAAGCGGCCGCCTCGCACACCGGCGCGCTCGCCGGTTCGGACGCAGTGTTCGACGTGGTGCTGCGCAATGCCGGCGCGATTCGCGTGCCCAGCATCGAGCAGCTGCTCGAAGTGGGGCATGCCGTGTCGGTGGTCGGCACGGCGCGTGCGCCGAATGGGCCGCGCGTGGCGCTGGTCACCGCATCGGGCGGCTTCGGCGTGCTGATGGCCGACGCGGCCAGTGCACAGGGGCTGGAACTGCCGAAGCTCTCCGCGGCTACGCAGGAGCACATCGTGGCCGCGCTGCCGTATGCATCGCCGGGCAACCCGGTCGACATGACGGCGCAGGTGTCGAGCCGGCCCGAGCTGCTGGTCCAGGTGCTGTCGGCGGTGGCGCAAGATGCGAGCTGCGACGCGGTGATCCTGCAGTCGGCGTATGCCTTCCAGATGCCGCGACTGCGCGACGTGTACCTCGCGGCGCTGGAGCAGGTGCGCCGCGCACATCCGTCGCGGCTCGTCCTGCTGTGCTGCAAGGCGCCGCCCGACACCGTGGCGCAGCTGAACGAGATGGGCTTCCCGACGGTGGAGACCATCGATGCCGCGTGCGCCACGCTGGCCGCGCTGGTGCGCCTCGGCATGCGCGGCGAACAGGCCGAGGCGGCAATCGCATCGCCGTCGGCCGAAGCGCTTCCGGCCGGAGCCTTCGCCAACGAGGCGAGCGCCAAGACCGTGCTCGCGCAGGCCGGTATCCCGGTGCTGAACGAAGTCACGGCCAGCGGTTGGGACGAAGCGCTGGCCGCGGCGCGCGACATCGGTTTTCCGGTGGTGCTGAAGATCGTCTCGCCAGACATCCCGCACAAGACCGAGGTCGGCGGCGTGGTGACCAACGTGCGCTCCGAGGCGCAGCTGCGCGACGAATACGACAGCCTGCTGGCGCGGGTCGCGCAGAAGGCCCCGCAGGCGCGCATCGCCGGCGTGCTGGTCGCGCAGATGGCGCAGGGCGGTACCGAGCTGATCCTCGGCACCACGAAGGACCCGGTCTTCGGCCCGGTCGTGATGGTGGGCCTGGGCGGCATCTATGCCGAGGTGCTGCGCGACGTGGCGCTGCAGGTGGCGCCGGTGACCGAGGCGCAGGCCATGCAGATGCTTCGCTCGCTCAAGGCCTTCCCGCTGCTCGATGGCGCACGCGGCCGGCCGAAGGCCGACGTGGCGGCCGCGGCGCGCGCCGTCGCGGCGCTGTCGCAGTTCGCCGCGCGGCATGCGCGCAGCGTCGCCGAGATCGACATCAACCCGCTGGTGGTCCTTGACCACGGGCACGGTGCCTTCGCGCTCGACGCGCTGCTGGTGCCGGAAACGAAAGACAAGCCATGAATGCATCACAGTCCCTCGAAGGCCGCGTGGCCTTCATCAGCGGCGCGGGCCACGGCATCGGCCGAGCCACCGCGCTGGCCTTCGCCCGCCTGGGCGCGACGGTCGGCGTGAACGACCTCAAGGCCGAGTTCGTGGAAGACACCGTCGCGGAGATCCGCCGGCTCGGCGGCAAGGCCGTGGCGGTGCCGCAGGACGTGTCCACCCGCGAAGGCATGCGCCTGGCCGTGCAGCGCCTGCACACCGAAGCGGGCCGGCTCGACGTGATGGTCAACAACGCGGCGTGGGTGCGTTACCAGCCGCTGATGGAAATCACGCCCGAGGTGATGGACCGCATGGTCGACATCGGCTTCAAGTCGGTGATCTGGGGCATCCAGGCCGCGGCCGAGGCGATGGACCCGGAACGCGGCGGCGCCATCATCAACGTGGCCTCCGTCGCCGGCTTCAAGTCGCCCGCGCGATCGGTGGTGTACAGCGGCCTGAAGGCCGGCGTGCTCGGCATCACCCGCGCCGCGGCGGCCGACCTGGGCGCGCGCCGCATCCGCGTGAACGCCGTGGCGCCCGGCGCAGTGCCCACCGAAGGCACGGCCAAACACCGCAACGCCGAGCTCGACGCCAGGCGCATCGCGCGCACGCCGCTGGGCCGGCTCGGCACCGTGGAAGACATCGCGGACGCCATCTGCTTCCTGGCCGGCGACGGCTCGCGCTTCGTCAACGCTGAGGTGATCCGACTGGACGGCGGTGCATCGGAGACCTCGCTGTGAGCGCCGAGGGCATTTCTCCCCAGCGCCTGCAGAACGTGTACGTGGTGGCGCAAAGGCCGGCCGAGCTGCATGCCTTCTACGAATCGGCACTGGGGCTGAAGCTCAAGTTCCGCGACAAGGACCGCTGGTTCCAGTACGGCGTGGGCAACACCAGCGTGGCGCTGGCCTGCCCCGAAGAGGCCGCGCCGGCGACCTCCGGCGTGGTGATGGTGTTCGAGGTGGGCGACTTCGCCGGTGCGCAGGAGCGCATCACCGGCGCGGGCGGCGAGGTGATCGGCATGCGCGACATGGGCGCGCACGGCGCGGTGATGTCGCTGCGCGACCCGGAAGGCAACGTGGTGCAGCTGTTCAAGCGCGCCCCGGCTCCGGCGCCATGAGTACGGCCGCACCGCTGCAGGCGCTGCTCGATCGCGAGGCGATCCGCCAGTGCCTCTACCGCTACTGCCGCGGCATCGACCGCGTCGACGAAGTGGCCCTGCGCTCGGCCTACTGGGAAGACGCCACCGACTGCCACGGCGCCTGGAACGGCAGCGCCGAAGGCTTCATCACGCAGGCGCTGCAGCGGCTGCGCCAGGGCGGGCGGCGCGTGCACCAGGTGAACAATATCGCGATCGAGCTGCATGGCGACGTGGCTGCAGTGGAGAGCGGCTTCTTCGCACTGCAGGCGAGTGCCGACGCGCCCGCGAAGCGCACCCTGCTGTGCGGACGCTACCTCGACCGCTTCGAGCGCCGCCAGGGCGAATGGCGCATTGCCGCGCGAACGGTGGTGTACGACTGGATCGAGGAGCGCGAACGGACCGAACTCGTGCACAGCGACGCCGTGCTGTTCGGCGCGCGCCAGCCGGTCGGCTGCGCAGCGCCGCACGACATGCTGTATGCGCTGCTGCGGGATGTGCGTGCGACGGCTGACGAGACGAATCCATGATCAGCGACCCCGAGAAATTCCAAGCCCTGCTCGCCGAGGTGCGCCGGTTCATCCATGGCGAATGCCGGCCGCTGGAGGAACAGGTCGATCGCGACGACCTGATCCCCGAACCGATCGTCCAGCGCATGTGCGAGATCGGCCTGTTCGGCCACAGCATTCCCGAAGCCTTCGGCGGCGCCGGCCTGACCACCGAGGAACTGACACTGGTGAACCTCGAGGTGTCGCAGGTCGCGACCGCATTCCGTGCGCGCTTCGGCGGCAACACCGGCATCGCGTCGGAGTCGCTCGTGGTCGACGGCACGCCCGAGCAGCAACGCCGCTACCTGCCGCGGCTGGCCAGCGGCGAGCTGACCGGCTGCTTCGCGCTCACCGAGGCCGAGGCCGGGTCGGACGCGACGGCGCAGAAGACGGTGGCGGTGCGCGACGGCGACAGCTTCGTCATCACCGGGCAGAAGTGCTTCATCACCAACGCGCCGATCGCGAACCTGTTCACCGTGTTCGCCCGGACCGACCCGAACGCGAAGGGCGCGGCCGGCATCAGCGCCTTCCTGGTCGAGCGCGGCGCGCCTGGCCTGTCGACCTCGCAGCCCTACCGCAAGATGGGCCAGCACGGCTCGCCGGTGGGCGAGGTCAGGCTGGAAGGTGTGCGCGTGCCGGCCTCGGCCATCGTCGGCGGCGTCGAAGGGCAGGGCTTTCGCACGGCGATGAAAACGCTGAACAAGCAGCGCATCAACCTCGCCGCGCTGTGCATCGGCCCGGCGATCCGGCTGGTGGAGGAAATGGCGCGGCAGGCGCAGTCGCGCCGGCAGTTCGGCCAGCCCATCGGCGACTTCCAGCTGGTGCAGCAGATGATTGCCGAGAGCAACACCGAGGTGCATGCGGCGCGCGCGCTGGTGCTGGAGACGGCGCGCAAGCGTGACGACGGCATCGACGTGACGATGGAAGCGTCGATGTGCAAGCTGTTCGCCTCCGAGATGTGCGGCCGTGTCGCCGACCGGGCTGTGCAGGTCTTCGGCGGCAGCGGCTTCATTGCCGGCAACGTGGCCGAGCGCTTCTACCGCGACGTTCGGCTGTTCAGGCTCTACGAGGGAACGAGCCAGATCCACCTCGTCAACATTGCGAAGCGGACCCTGGCGCTGGCCGCGCAGGGCGCCGCCCGCTGAAGCACTGCTTACTTGTCGTGATGCAGGTACGTCGCCTGCTTCGGCAACAGCAGGCTCACCAGGAACACCACGCCCATCATCGCCGTCACGTACCAGTAGAAGTACGACTCGTGCCCGATCGACTTCAGCCCCAGCGCCACGTACTCCGCGCTGCCGCCGAAGATCGCATTGCCGACCGCGTAGGACAGCCCCACGCCCAGCGCGCGGATCTCGGGCGGGAACATCTCGGCCTTCACGATGCCGCTGATCGAGGTGTAGAAGCTCACCACCGCCAGCGCGAGCGTGATGAGCACGCCCGCCACCAGCGGGCTGCCGACGCTCTGCAGGTTGCTCAGCACCGGCACCGTCATCAGCGCACCTAGTGCGCCGAACAGCAGCATGTTGGTGCGGCGGCCGATGCGGTCGGACAGCGCGCCGAACACCGGCTGCATGCACATGTAGATGAACAGGCAGGCCGTCATCACGTTGCTGGCGGTCTTGATCGACATGCCCGCCGAGTTCACCAGGTACTTCTGCATGTAGGTGGTGAAGGTGTAGAAGATGAGCGAGCCGCCGGCCGTGTAGCCCAGCACCACGAAGAAGGCGCGCTTGTGGTTCGTGAACAGCTCGCGCATGGTGCCGGCGCCCTTGGCGGCGCGGGTCTTGGTGCTGGCGGTCTCGGTCAGCGTGCGGCGCAGCATGAGGGCCACCACGGCCGCCACGGCGCCGAGCACGAAGGGAATGCGCCAGCCCCAGCTCTTGAGCTCGGCCTCGTCGAGCACCTGCTGGAGCACCACGACCACCACCACCGCGAGCAGCTGTCCGCCGATCAGCGTGACGTACTGGAATGACGAGAAGAAGCCGCGCTGGCCGCGCATGGCCACTTCGCTCATGTAGGTCGCGGTGGTGCCGTATTCGCCACCGACCGACAGGCCCTGCAGCAGCCGCGCCGCCAGCAGCAGCGCGGGCGCGGCGGCGCCGATCTGCGCGTAGGTGGGCAGGCAGGCAATGACCAGCGAGCCCACGCACATCATGACCACCGAGGTCACCATCGATGTCTTGCGGCCCTTGCGGTCGGCCAGGCGCCCGAACAGCCAGCCGCCGATGGGACGCATCAGGAAGCCGGCAGCGAACACGCCGGCAGTGTTCAGCAGCTGCACGGTCGGGTCCGACTTGGGGAAGAAAGCCGGCGCGAAATAGATGGCGCAGAAGGCGTAGACGTAGAAGTCGAACCATTCCACCAGGTTGCCGGACGAGGCGGCGAAGATGGCGAAGATGCGCTTGCGCTTTTCTTCGAAGGTGTAGGGGGTGTGGTTGTCGTTGGCGGTTGCGTCGGGGCTGGAGGCGCCGGCGGTCGTGCTGCTTGCGATGGCGGTCATGGATAGGGGTCCTTGTCTCTGGCTGCGGCCCCGCCGCGGAGCCGAGCGAAGCCGTGCCGGCGAGTCTGTCCGGTCCCCGCCGCGCTGTCGTCCGTAGCCGCCCTCCGGCGGGCTACGTATCGGTACGCAAGGGTAAATACCTAGAAGATTTTCGGCTGCTTCGCGAGCGCGAGAGCGAAAGCGCGACACTGCCTATGTGGGTCTGTGCGTTTTCTCGCCCGGGGCGAGCCCACGCGCACGTTGCAATGCCACTGCAGGTTCTGCCAGCGGTGACGGGTTCGACGTCATATGCACAGTCAACGTATCCGGTCGACGCAGTTCAATTTTCGGGCGAGCCGATGGCACGGTACTCGCACAGATCGGAACGTAGTTCGAAGCAGGTGCATGTTCACTTCTGTCCCAATGTTGATGCCACAAAGCAGCCGCTCGACGCCGCTCTCAGCCCAGAGTCGTCTGTGACAACTTCTCGCTTGAGTGACCGGCCCGAAAGTGGCCGTTCGCCGACCATGTCGAGGAATCGGAGCGTGGCAACAGCAGTCATTCGCGGCAGGCATGGTGGCTACCTTTGCCGAACAGGGCTTGGCGAGCTGACCAGCGGTGATGCCCATGCCATCTGAGTTAACGGCAAGACGCCAAACCGAGCGGTGCATCACGCGCTCGGCAGCAGGGCCGTACTGGCCGGGTTCGCGAAGGTTTTCGCGGCCCCATTACCCAGCCCCCCCGATGCGATGCAGCTCGCGAACTGGCGGCGTGTTGTTGGCCCCGACGGCTTCACGCCTGAGCGGTCGCCAGCACGCTGACCGCTG
>NZ_LMDW01000001.1 GCF_001425205.1 Variovorax sp. Root411 | reverse complement strand
GTAATAGTCCGCTCGAGGCCGTGGTTGACGGCTGGGTGGTTTAAGGCGTGATGTCGGTGACGTGTTGAAGCAGAGCGAACGCCACGCGCCATGCGCGGCCGTCGCAGTGAACGGTGGCCGTGCGCTGGTTGATCCGAACGATTTCTCCGACGTGCCGCTTCAGGCTTTGGTCGGTGAAGCTCACACGCTGGCCGACGCGGAAGTCCTGCTTGTGATGGATCTCCGGCGGCGGCCTCAGCGGTGCGGCAGGCGCCGGTGAGGAGGATGCACCTGTCTGCTGATCATCGACAGGCACGACGGCCGCGTACAGCACGCTGAAGCGCTGTTTGCTTTGCTCGTCGAGCAGCGTGACCTGCCGGTCCTTCATCGCCGCGATGCGAGCCTCTCGCAGCTTGCCAGTTCCCCAGTCCCAGTACTTCACCAGTTGGCCCATGTGCAACTGCGAGCGCGCCTGCACGATACGCCTCGGGTCGGCCATGAGCTGCTCGATGACCCAGCTGAGCTGGTACAGCTCGGCGCTTGTGGCCATGGGGAGATCTTCGATCTGCTTGACACGCATGCTGGCGATTTTGCCAGCGGTGATGCGCTCAGGCCGCGAGCTTGTCAGTCGCTTGTGAGGACGTTGCAGCGGACCTGGCGAGCTCGCCGGCGACCGCCCGCGGCAGCAACTCGTCGATGCGGTTGCTCGGATGGTCGGCAATGCGCTCCAGCACGTGGCGCAAGTAGGCCTGCGGATCGATGCCGACGAGCTTGGCCGAGCCGATCAAGGTGTAGATCACCGCCGCGCTGTGCCCGCCGTTGTCGGAGCCAAGATGCAGGTAATTTTTTCGCCCGATCGCGACGCCGCGCAGTGCGCGCTCGGCCGCGTTGTTATGCGCCTCGATCCGACCGTCGTCGACGAAGCGCGTCAGCGCCGTCCAGTTGCTCAGCGAGTACCCGATCGCCAATGCCATCGGCGACTTCGCAGAGACCTGCGACAGCGTTGTGTTGAACCACTCCTTCAATTCGCCCAGCATCGCACCGGTGCGTTCCTGGCGAACCCGCATTCGCTCGTGTGGCGGCTTGCCTCGGAGCTCGGCCTCCACACCGAAGACCTTGCCGATGCGCTGCAGCGCTTGGTGTGCCAGCGTTCCGCCGAGCTTGTGCTGGCGCTCGTGGATGTCCCACAGCTTGCGCCGTGCATGGCTCCAACAGCCAGCTTCGATTACCCGGCCATCTTCATACAACGGGTGGTAGCCAGCGAAGGCATCCGCTTGCAGGATTCCCTTGAAGTGCCGCAGGTGGCGCACAGGGTGTTCGCCCTTGCGGTTCGCCGAGTACTGGAACCACACCGCCGGCGGCGCCGTGTCGCCGCTGGGCCGGTCATCCCTCACGTACACCCACAGGCGCCCGGTGCGCGCTTTGGCGCCCGTGCCGCCGAGCACGCGGATCGGCGTGTCGTCGCCGTGGATCTTGTCGGCCGCCAACACGTAGCGCCCAATGGCTTCGGCCAGCGGGCTCAGCAGACGCGCTGCCTGCGCCACCCAGTCCGCCAGGGTCGAGCGCTGCAGTTCGACGCCTTCACGGGCGTAGATCTGGCACAACCGGTAAAGCGGCGTGTGATCGCAATACTTGCTCACCAGCACGTGCGCGAGCAGGCCGGTGCCGGCCATGCAGCGATCGATGGGCCGGCTCGGCGCTGGCGCCTGGGTGATTGTGCTGCAGCTCGTGCACGCGAGCTTGGGGCGAACGTGGCGCACGACATGGAAGCTGCCTGGCTCGTAGTCCAGTACCTCCGAGACGTCCTGGCCGATCTCGCGAAGGCCGCGGCCGCAGGCCTGGCAGTCGCAACCGCTGTGCGGCGTATGCACCACGGTGCGCCGCGGCAAGTGCTCTGGCAGTTCACGCACGCCGGTGCGCTGTCGCGCCTGGCGCTTCTTGCGGCCCTGCTCGATGGACGTGACGTTGGAATGGTGCTCGCCGTCTTCGGCGCCGGCGCCCTCGGCCCGGGTCGCCGGTGTCAATGTCGGCTGCGCGAGCTGGCCGCCCACAAGCTCAAGCTGGGCGTGTTCGAGTTGCTCGCTGGAGCGACCGTACTTCATGCGACGCAAGTACGCCACTTCGACCTTGAGCTTCTCGACGGTGAGCAGCGCGATCTTCAATGCCTCTTGCGAGCGCTGCACCTCGCCGCTGAGAGCGGCGTTGGCGGCAAGCAGTTCCTGCGAGGTCATGGGCACGACTGTGCCGGGCGGAATCCGCCCCTACAACCGGAGTTGTCCTGTCAACTTGGCCGGCGGTCCGCTACGCCGCTGCGCGCGGTTGCCAGGTGCGCTCGGGTCGGCGCCAGTCGATGCCTTCGAGCAGCATCGACAGCTGTGCGGCGCTCAGGGAGATCGAGCCCGACTCGGCCTGCGGCCAGACGAATCGCCCACGCTCCAGCCGCTTGGCCAACAGGCACATGCCGTCTGCGTCGCTCCAGAGCAGCTTGACCAGATCGCCACGGCGCCCGCGGAAGACGAAGACATGGCCGGCGTACGGGTCCTCGGTGAGCGCGGTCTGAACCTTCGCCGCCAGCGTGTCCATGCCGCAGCGCATGTCGGTCACACCGGCAGCCAGCCACACCCGGGTGCCCGCACGCGGGCCGATCATGCGCTTTGGCGCAGCGCGCGCAGAACGCTGCACAGGCTGTCTTCGTCGACAGCGCCACGCAGTCGCAATTGCGCACCGGCGAACTCCAGCTCGATGACGCCATTGCGCGGGGCCGACCTCGATGGCGACGGGGCCGGCCCGGTCGACGTCGGAATCGACATGACTTCGCTCGCCGGTGCTACCTCTATCGGCAACAGCACCGTCGGCGGCGCGTCGCCTGCGGCTCGAACATGCTCCCTGCGCCACTTGAACAGCATGTTGGCGTTGATGCCACTGCGCAGCGCTATTGCCGACACGGATGCGCCCGGTTCCAAACTCTGCCGTACCAGCTCCTGCTTGAACGCACGGTCGTGATGTCGTCGGCCGGCCTTCGAGTCTTGCTCACTCTTCATGGTGTGCACCATCTCCTTTAGCGCACACCTCCAAGCGGGTCTGCGATTGAGGTCAGATGCTTCCTGCAGCCTGCGCATCAGGCAAGGACGGCCTCCGTCGGACTATTACCNCTCCTTTAGCGCACACCTCCAAGCGGGTCTGCGATTGAGGTCAGATGCTTCCTGCAGCCTGCGCATCAGGCAAGGACGGCCTCCGTCGGACTATTACCATCGTCGATGTCTCCTTCGCCAACTATTGCCATGAAAGGCATGCGGAGTTCGCCCAGGCGCGGCAATGCAGGCGGGCTCACAGGAACCTCGGGGTTCGCCTGTGTCCAGTGGAACCCCGAATAGGCCTGCACCATCTGGCGCAGTCGCGCGCTGACTGCAGGTCGGGTTGCCGCCGATCTGAACAGGGCGTGGTCCAGCCATAACGCCTTCGCCTTAGCCAGATCCCCCGCCCGCGCAGCTGCCGCCATCTCGGCGGACGCATCGCGGAAGGCTTTCGACGGCACGTATCCACTCACGAACGTATCGACCGCCACCACGCGCGAAACAATCGCGGGATGCTTCACTGCAACATCGATTGCAACACGCCCGCCAAGGGAGAGGCCCACGATGTTGGCCCGCTGGACGCTCAACGCTTCCAGCACGCGCTTGCAGTCATCTGCATGAACGTAGTTGCCAGTGGGCAGGCTGGATTTGCCGAAACCGCGAAGATCGTAGCGAACCACCCGATGGCGTTTGGCCAGCACTTCAAATTGGTCATCCCACATGCGCGTGTCCAAGGTAAACCCGTGCAGCAGTACGACGGCCGATCCGACCCCCGCCTCTTCGTAGTACAGCTGTCCGCCGTCGACCTGAATCATCCCGGTCTTGCGCGCCGCAGGCGCGCTCGAACACCCGACGGACAGCCCCGCAGCCACCGCCAGCGAAGCGCCCTGCCCCATGAAACGGCGGCGCGAAAATGTGCTGGCTCTGCTTTGTGTTGTCATGATTGTCCCCATTGAGTGCTGCAAGAGGCTCCTCAGGCAGCGCGCGTCACAATCAAGAGTCGGCTCAGATTTGGTCGCACTCTAGTCAGAGGGCGTTCACAAAGCCAATGACGACGGTTCGGGGTCACCATAAGCTGTTGTTATCGTGGGCTCGGGCATACTGGGTTGGATGAGCCATGGCGCACAACCTTCCGCATCTACTTCACAGTCCCCAGTGCGTACTCGTGTCATCGAACACGAGTTGCTGCGCGTCTTCGTCACGGTGGTGGACTACGGAGGATTCACCGCCGCCGGAATGGTTCTTCATCGAACGCAAGCCGCGGTCAGCCTGCAGATCAAGCGCCTCGAGGAAACGGTGCAGGCACCGCTGCTGCAGCATCCGCGCCGGACCGTGCAGCTCACCCGCCAGGGCGAGATCCTGCTGGAATATGCGCGCCGAATGCTGAGCTTGAATGACGAGGCACTGAGCGCCGTCCGTGGCGATGAGCTGGCCGGCCGTATACGCATCGGTGCCATTAACAACTACGCAAGCGGCATCCTGCCGCCCTTGCTGGCCGAGTTCTGCGAACTTCATCCCGAGGTGCAAATCGAGGTACATACCGGCGTGGCCGCGGAAATGGACCGCAAGCTCGGCAGCACTTACGACCTGATCATCAACATCTCGCAAGAAGGACAAGGCGATGGTGTGCTGATAGGCAGTCAGCAGCCGGTGTGGGTTACGTCGGCGCGCCACTCTCCTCACGCCAGGGAACCGCTGCCCCTGGCCCTGCTGCCGAACGGATCGCTGTTTCGCAAGTTCGCCCTGGAGGCTCTTGCGCGGCAGGGTCGCGCTTGGCATGCCGCCCACGAGAGCACGAACCTCGCAGCGATGGTGGCCGCAGTCGAGGCGGGATTGGCCGTCGCCGTGTTCCTGCGTGAGGCAGTCAATTTCGAACGCTTGCGTGAGCTCACGGAAAAGGAGGGGTTCCCACGCCTGCCGCGCGCGGACGTACGGCTTCACAGCCCTGACCGCTACCTCTCGCGAGCGACAGTGGAACTTCGCGAATTTCTGCTGGCGCGCTTATCCGCACCGTCGGCCGAACCGCTCCCGTAAGGCCGGCCTATCCAGCCTCGCGTCCTTCTTCGCTAGCTCCGTTGTGCGCAGTTCTTGCAGTGACGCCGGTGTTTCAAGCTCGGCGCTCTCGCAACGCTGGGCACAGAGGACGTCACGCACAACGACCCACTTTTCTGCAGGCGTCATTGCATGGTGGCCGCATCCTTTGCTTTGGAAAGCAGAGAAAGTTGCACTCGTCCTCACCGCGAAACACCGCGGTTCTGGGTCAGCTCCCAGCTGACGTTGGATTCCCGTACCGTGGCAGACACATGTATCCCCAGCCGGCTCTGGATGATTGGCCGCCATGGGACAAGATAGAAACCTCTGTCACCATCGAGCAGCGCATAACGCCCGCTATCAAGCTGAATCGCGCGGCGATAAACACCGCTGACCCAGTCGCCGCTCTCCAATGCGCGATAGGCTTTTCCGACTTCGCTCTCCAGTGCTTTACCCGCCAAGGCCACCTCTCTCCCGCGCAGGGTTTTCAGCAGATTTCGCTCAAGGATTACGGCACCACCCCGACGCTCAGCCAGTCCTAGTTCCACAAGAAAGTTTGTTCGCTGCCGCATGGCGTCCCGCGCACCCCGGCCGAATCCCTCGCCCGCCAGCCCCTGACCACGATTTATGAGTTGCTCGTCCAGCCAGGTCGCGCCCAGGGCGCGAGCCTGCTGGTCGATCGACAGATGTGAGCGCAGCGTGAGCACTGAACTGGCCCGCTGCTGGTCATACTGCCGAGCTCGCTCTACCAAATCGTGTGGTACTCGCCAGACTCCATTCCCCTGTCGGTCAACGATCCCTGCGCGGCGCAGCGCCTCCAGCCTGCGCGCATGCACGCCGACCGTGGATTGCGGATCGACGGCCCGGGCGATCCGCAGGTGTGCCAAGTGGTCCGCTGTGCGGTACACGCCATCGTGGGACAGAGCGGCCACTGTCCTGTCTACCTCCCTCGGTTGACCCTTGGCTTTCACCTCCACGATGCCGCCAACGGGCAAGTCATGCAGTTCCGCCAGGCCGGCCCCCTTGGGCAGCTTCACGTAGTGCGCTCGCCCATCGACGCCGTCGACCACCAGGTAGCCTTGGTCGTTCAGTTCGTCAGCCATTCCCTTGGCTGCGATGCGGCCCACCATGGAGCCCGTTACTACTGCCTCCAGCGCGAACTCGCGCGGCTCGCCCCTCATTGCCTTGTTCATCGCACGCACGATGTCCCCGCGCTCGCCCAAAGCATTCAGGGTCTGCTCCATGCCCGGCACCAGCCGCCATTGATTGGCGTCGATCCGCTCGGCCAGCGCCATGGCCTCCAAACGATGCATCCGCGCACGCAGTACCGTCTGGCGCCGCGCCCGGTCCACCGTTGCTCCCGGTATCGCGGTCAGGTCCACCACATCCACGGCCGCCTGCCGCAGCAGCGCCCGGTCCAGGCTGGTGTACCGCTCCTGATCGACCTCGCGCAGCAGGCCCTGCCGCATCTCCAACTCGGTGCGCGGCCCCAGCCATTCGGTTGCCAGCTCACTCGCGCGCAGGCGCATGCCATGGGCCATGTAGTCCGGGGCGATCACCAGATCCCTCGTGCCCCTGCCCTGCCCCACCTTCCCCCGCAGCACGACGTGCGTGTGCGGGTTGTCGGTGTCCCAGTGGTCGACGGCCACCCAGTCCAGGCGGGTCTCCAGGTCCACCTCCATGCGCGCCATCAGTTCACGCGTGTAGCCACGCAGATCCTCGAACTCCGATGCATCCTCTACCGAGACGATGAATCGGAACTGATGCCGGTCGCCCCGGCCACGCTCCTCGAACGCCTGGAGGTCGGCGGTATCGGTGCCAGCGCCATAAGCTTGGCCGCGCTGCCCGTCGCGCGTCGTGCCGTCACGCTCGATGTAGCGCAGGTGGGTCGCCACCGATCGTGCTCCAGCCTTCTTGAGCACTAGGAACCGGGACTTGATGACGACGCGCCGGGCGTTCGCGCCCAGCCGGCCTCCGGCCATGCCGGCCGCCACGCGCCCCCTGCCGAAGGTGGACGCAGGACGCGCGCCCTTCACACCTGAAGCCTTCGCGCCCGCCTTGGAAACGGCCTTCAGCACCTGCGAGACAAAGCGCTGCGAGCCCGGGCCGGCACGGGACTTGGGAGCCGCCGGCCGGACGCGGAAACGGTCCGCGTCTTGCGAACCCTTACGCGAAGCCATGGCACAAGCCCCAGCGCAGCATGGCACAGTGGATCGGAAGCGGCACGCGCAAGACCCTGGCGCCGTATGGCATTGCGTGCTTGCGCGGCACTGAAGGCCGCAGGTGCGGTGCCGTCCCCAACCCACGTGCAGACTGGCTTGGCAGGCCAAGGCGTGCCACCCCTTTTATCTTGCCCTCCGTCTCCGCCTCCCGCATCCGCTCCCGGCTCCGACCCACCGCCAGCCGCGCACGGGGTGCGCAACGCTGCCCGAGGGGCCGCGGCGGTGCAGCAGGCGCTGCACGCTGGCGGCAGGATGTCTGCACGTCAGACTGCAGCCGAAGCAAGGCTTCGGCTGCAGTTTGGCGGCGTGGATCGCGCACGGTTGGACACGGCATCGGCACACGGACGGTGCAAGCCCGGTGCATGCGCGGGCGCATGGCCGGTGACAGCCTGGACGCCGACGCGGCGCAACAGCCGCGCAGGTCAGGGCGCAAGAAAGCGCGCCTGCTCATTGCGCGCTCCCTGTCCATATCGGCCGCGCGGTGCCAAGCACGGCGGACGCATCGATGGGGCCGAAGTAACGACTGTCGAACGAGGCCGGATGCGCGTCGCTGAGCAGGAACAGTTCACCTTCCGTCAGCACGCGGCATTGCGCCCACGGCTGCAATGGCCGGTGTTTGCCATCGTGCGCGAGCGTGGTCGCCACGGCGGCGCCGTCGATGCGCACGGCCTGTTCCCGAACGCACACCAATTGCGGAGCCACGGCACCGACGCGCTTAAGGATCGGCACCCCGCTGGGCAGATAGCCGCGCTGCACCGCGAACGCGGCCACGCCAGCGGGGAGCCGGACCAGCACGATGCTGCCGACGTGCAGCGAGGGAGGGCCGGCCACGGGATCGATGCGATACCAGCCACGCGCGACGCTGTCGCTCGGGTTGTAGACCACGCGCGCCAAGGGCTGCAGCACGGCCGGCGCGCACAGCGCCGCCAGGCCGATACCGATCACACCCAGCAGCATCATCCGGTGCATGCGTGGCGTCATTGCAGCGCCTCGCGCGCAAGATGCGCCGCATGCCGCTCGGCCGTGTAGACCGGCAGCGGCTGCCGCGCGGCCAGCCGGTTGCCGACCGTGCGCCAGTATGTGGCGGCGGCCGCGTACGAGTCGATGCCCAGCGCCTCGATCGCGTCGATTGCCGCAAGCACCGCCTTGACCTGCGCCTCGCCATCGGCACGCAGCAGGATGCGCGCGCCCGGCAGCACGCCGGCGACGCGCT
Source organism: Variovorax sp. Root411 (assembly GCF_001425205.1). GTDB lineage: Bacteria > Pseudomonadota > Gammaproteobacteria > Burkholderiales > Burkholderiaceae_C > Variovorax. The sequence continues at coordinate 1,305,875 of NZ_LMDW01000001.1, read as the reverse complement.
GCGCGTCTTCGAAGGGTGTCGGCGCCTGCAACACCATGAGCTGCCAGAGTGCCGTGCCGTAGTCATTGCCGATCCACTTCACACGGCAGCACACCTTGCGTGGCATGAACATCACAACGCGCCGCCAGCGATCCAGCACGATCTCAACGGTCGGCTGACCAAACCGCAGCCAGATGTTCACCCGATGCTCGAGGAAAGCGAGCGAAACCCGCATCCCGGCGGGCCGCTGCGGCGCCATCGCCTGCAGCGGGGCCTGCGGGACGACGGGCGTCGGATGCGAAGCCGGCGCCGTCATACCGCGTCCTCCGGATACTCGCGCTCCAGCAGCTCGCGCAGCATGTCTGCCGCCGTGAGGCTGCGCCGGAACGCCACGACCTTGATGCGCCCGCGCAGCGCGGGCGTCACGTCAATCGTGAGCCGCGCGGTGTAGATGGATGCCTTGGCCGGCAGCTCGGGCGTGTCCACCCGCCGCACCCAGGTCGACGCCGGATCGGCACCGGGCCTGCGGCCGATCGGTGCCCGGCGTGGTTTCGCAGATGGCTGGGCTCCGGTCATCGCAGCATCTCCCGCACCGCCTGCGCGAGCGCGGCGATCTCGCGTGCGGCCGCGCACTGCGGTGCCACTTCGCAGGCCAGCCGTCCCGCGGCCACGCTGTCGGCAAACACGATGCGCTGCGAAACCTCCGTCGCCAACGCGGCGAACGGCTGATCGGCGAGCGCGGCGCGCGCTTCGCGTCCGATCACCGTGCCGACCACGCGCCTGTTAACCACGAAGGCCGCACGCAGTTGCGGCCGGAACACCCTCGCCTCGGCAATGAGCTGCACCATTTCATGGCTGGCCCACACGTCGTAGGCGCTCGGTTGCACGGGAATCAGCACCAGGTCGGCGGCCAGCAGCGCGGAGCGCGCGAGGGCCGCGACGCGCGGCGGCCCGTCGATCACCACGTAGTCCGCCTGCAGGGCGATCTGCGGCGCTTCCTGGTGCAGCGAGTCCCGCGCCAGCCCGAAGACGCCATACAGCCGTTCCTGACCGCTCTGCAGCCGCCGTTGGGCCCAGTCGAGAGCCGAACCCTGCGGATCGGCATCGAGCAGCGTGACGCAGCTTCCCTGCAAGGCCAGCTCGCCGGCCAGGTGCGTGGCGAGCGTGGTCTTGCCTGCCCCGCCTTTCTGGTTGAGCAGTGCGATCACCTTGCCGGGGCGGCTGTCCTGCCTTTCTTGTCGACGGCTGTCGGATGTTGGGCCTGCCTGATTTGCAGTCGCTGAAGCGATGCCCATTTTTTGAGCAGCCTCCACTCGCGCGCGCGTGACTTCCATTTATGTATCCCTTTAGATGTTTAGGGAGCGCCGAAACCGTTGCTGGGCGTGGCTTCCCGGTCGATCGGTGCGGGCGATCCACCGATAGTTCTGCGGGTGATCCACCGAGGGTCGTGCGGGTGATCCACCAAGTCCGTCCACACGCCATCCACAGCTTCTTCAACAGAAGCTGTGGATAAGTCGGGTTGGGATGGCTTCGCCGGGGCGGGCCGGAAGGCCAGCCATTCGATGCCGCCGCTGCGCTCCATGGACAACCGGTAGCCGGGCAGCGCCTGTCGCCGCGCGAGACGCCGCACCTGGATCGCGAAGTCGGAAGGGCGCTGCAGGCTGCCGGACTTCAGATACAGGTGCCGCATGTCGAAGCGCCAGCCACCCGGCTGCCGGCCGCCGTGCTTGCGCACCAGCCGATAGAGCCAGCGTTCGATCCCGCCGGAAAGCCGGAAGTACGTGGGATCGAGCGTGAGCACCAGGGCCTCGTCCATCACGCCCGAGAAGAACCAGTCGGCCAGGATCAGCTCGATGCCGTCGGAGCGGCCATCGGATCGGATGTAGTCCTTCCACTCGTTGATCCAGGAGAAGCGGTGCGTGCGCTTGGCGCCATTCGGGCGCTCCCGCTGGCGCATCGTCGTGGCGACGGTGGTGGACTGCAGGCGGTCCAGCGCGGCGCGCAACGCCAGGTAGTCGCTGCGGCCGGTGCCACGCTGCGCGAAGCGCAGGATCTCGTAGGGTGTGGCCACCATCAGGCGCGAAGGCGCGATGCCCTCCTTCTTGGCCTGGACGATCTGGCTTGCAGCCCAGATCAGCACGTCGGCATCCCAGATGGTGGCGATGCCGTGCTCGGGAACGCCCTCGACGGTGAGCGATACGCCACCGGCCTCGAAGCGAATGGGCACGGTGCGCGGCGACTTGGCCAGCGAGAAGAACGGGTAGGCCATCAGGTCCTGCGCGTCGCGCAGCGCCATGTCGCCGCCCGGCAGCGCGCGGAACAGCGACAGCTGTTCACGTTCGCTCGAGCGTTTCGACATGAAAGGCGCTCCCCTGCTCAACGTCAATCAGCGGACGGAGTCGCGCTGCACGTAGCCGGGATCGGAGGTCATGCCGTAGGCGCGGCTGTTGGCCCAGGCGCGCAGGTCCTCGACCGCGTAGACCACGCGCGCGCCGAACTTCCGGAACCTCGGGCCACCGCCCAGCACGCGCTGTTTCTCCAGCGTGCGCGGTGACAGGCGCAGGAACGCACCGGCCTCGTCGGTGGTCAGAAACTCGGGGTTAGCTGGCGCGGCGGGTACCGCTTGCGCCTTTGGCGATGGCGCAGGGGCGCGGGTGGGATACAGGGAACTGGCACTCGCCATGACGGCCTCCATCGCTGTCGGTGGGCCGCAAACCATTTGCAACCCGATAGAGGCAGTCTCGGGAGCAAGCGCCTTCTTGCGCAGGGAGAGATTCAGCGCATCGGTTCGGCTCCGGGGGGCCGCGCTGCGGTTCGCCCGACACCCGCGAGGACCAGATAGCCGCCCCTCATGTACGCCTCAGCGCGCCGCAGCAGGTGCCGGACCTGAGCCCGCAGTTCACCATCGGCCTGCCAGCGCAACGCCACGGCTTCGAGGCCGAACAAGGCCTGGGCGATGTCGCGATGCGAGGCGCCTGCTTGCAAGCCATCGAGCGCCTGCAGGGCGCGAAGATGCAGCAGCGCCGCACGCGTGACGGCACGCGCAGACGGCTCAGCCGGCGCATGGCCCTCAAGGGCTTGTGCCTGCGCGGTGAATGACTCGAGCTGGCCGCGCAGTCCAGGGCCGAGCGGGGCGGTGACGGCATAGGGCGTCCCGTCGGCGAGGTCGGCCGCCAGTGACACGTGCAGGCGCTGCGCAGACACCTCAGCCAGCAGCGTCAGGCCTGCATCGCCAAGTGCCAGGCGCTTGCGTCCAGGTACGCGCCACAGGTCGAAGGATTGCAGGCCAGGCGCACTGCGTGCAGTCGACGCGCGCACGTGCAGCAAGTCGTCAGTCGCCGTGATCCAGAGCGGATGCGCTTCACGCGCATCGAGAGTTGGATCTTCAGCGCTGTCGCAACCCCCATCGCTCGAACGATGCACCGCGGCGCATCCAGTCCGCCTGGTACTGCGGATGGCGGCGCAGGTACTCCCAAGCGAGCCCGGGACCATCGAGGCCCAGCGTGTACAGGTAGGCGGCCGACACGCCCCAGGGCGCGTTCGGCAGATCCTCGATATTGCGGTCGGTCATGGCGAAACTCCCTTTTCTTGCCTGGGAGTACCCTGCCACAGGTATGGCTGGCGTGGCTGGCTTTTGCGGCGATGCGCGCTCGCGCGCGCAGCGACGCTGCCGCGCGATCCGACCGCCCTGAAGCTCAGTCGTTGATCGACCCGTCGCGTTGTGCATCGGCCGCATAGGCCGACAGCGGCTGGCGCGCCTTGAAATGCGGATCGGCCACGATGCGCAGGCCCTTGGGGCCGCGCACGCCTTCGAGCGCCGACAGACTCACGTGGCCCAACTCGGGGAAGCCGGTGCCGGCATCGGTCAGCCCATAGGCGCGGTCCCCATCGGCATCGAGCTCGGTGAGCAGCCAGCAAGCAGGCGCGTCCAGCGTGTACAGCTTGACGACCGGGTAGGGATCGATGGCATCGCCACGTGCGCGGGCGGCGCCGTGAGCGAGCATCTGCGTGCGTTGCTGACCGGTGATGAAGGTCATATGCCTCCGGTGAGTAATGTTGTTTTAGGACTGACGTCATGCTAGTCCTTGCGAGTTCGGCGCGGAAGCGGGTTTCAGTCCACAGCCTGCCGTCAACAATCAAATTATGAGTTAAAGATAACGTGGTTTAAATTGTGCTGAACCGAGACGCTTCTGTCCATGCAGAAGCGAACCATCCAGCGTGGACGGCCGGCCGGTGCGACGACCTTCGAAGTCGCGCCCGCGCTGGCGTTCGGTGCCGTGGTGCGCGCGCTGCGCACCGAGGATGGCGTTGCGCAGGAAACGCTGGCGCACCTGGCCGGCATCGAGCGTTCGCACATGGGAAAGATCGAGCGCGGCGAACACATGCCCACGCTGGTCCTGGTGCTCAAGATCGCACGTGCGCTCAACCGCAGCGCGGGCGAATTGCTGCTTGAGACGGAAGCCAAGCTTCCGAGGGAATGGCACCAGCCGCCAGCCGGACAAGCCGGCGGCTGATGCCTGCAGCGCCTACGCCACGATGCGCCCTGCCAACCGAGCCTCGCGCGCATAGGCGCTGATGGCCTTGGCACCCCGGAAGTGCAGATCCCGCTCGATGGGCAGACCCCAGCGCCCTCGCAAGCTCTCCAATTCCTCCAGGCTCACGTAGCCCAACTCGGGAAATCCTTGTCCCAGGTCGCACAGGCCGAACTATGTGAAGCACACGGTTATGTGCACCGCGACGTACTCATCGGCGCGGAGCGGGTCTGTTGGAGGACGTAGCTCTCCATAACGCGCAAGCTGCTGGTCCCTCAATCCAACGGAATACGAGATGCCAGCATCTATTGCAAGAAGAACGCGTGCGCCCGAGCCGCCAGATCGGAGCCTGTTCGACCCCTACATTCCGGCGTTCGTCGCGCACCTGCTGCGCGCTGGCATGCGAGCGTCCTCCATCGCCAACTACCCTGGCCCAGCGAAGCACTTCCTCGTCTGGCTGCACCAGCAGTCCATCGAGATTCAGCACATCGACGGTGAGATCATCCAACGCTTCCTGGATCACCGGTGCCACTGCCCTCGGCCATCTGGTGAACGCTATCAATGCGTGGTGCACGGTGGGCGTCAGCTCGGCAGCCGGGTTCTTCGGTTCGTTGGGTTTCTTGAGGCGAGGGGGTATCTGTACAACCCCATGGACCTGACCGACGCGCACCAGCGTGTCGACGCCTTCGTTGCCCATCTGGCGAGGGAGGGACACATGCCAAGCACAGTGGCCAACTACCGCCGCAACGGTATCCACTTCATCACATGGCTGCGCCAGCAGCACATTCCTCTGGCGTCGATCGACGATGGGGTCGTCGATCGGTTCGCCCGCCATGACTGCATCTGCCCGGGCTCTTTCACCATCAGCGGGCAGCGCGACGGTCATTGCCTGAAGCGGGTTGCTCGCTTCGTGCGCTACCTCGCCACGACGGGCGTCGTGGCGAGGCCGGCCGTGCTTGCCGGCAGCGAACCGACCCTGCCGCTTGCCGAGTTCCAAGAGTGGATGCGGCGCCATCGCGGCACCGGCGAACAGACCATGGTCAAGCACCTGCACCTGCTGCGCCGGGTGCTCCCAGAGCTTGGGCCCGATCCGGGTCGGTACGACGCATCGCTGGTGCGCAGCGCGATCCTTCAGCAAGCGACCGCCGGATCGCGGTTAGGCGCGCAGGCGACGACGAGCGCGCTGCGAATGTACTTCCGGTACCTCGCGTCCACCGGCCAGTGCGCGCCGTCCCTGGTTGATGCCATCCCGACGGTGCCGCGCTGGCGGCTGGCCACGCTGCCGCGCTACATCGTGCATGACGATGTCGAGCGGGTCCTCGCCTCGTGCGACCTGACGACCGGCCGCGGGATGCGGGACCACGCGATCCTGCTACTGCTCGCGCGCTTGGCCCTGCGGGCCGGCGATGTCGTCGGCCTGCGCTTGAGCGACATCGACTGGAACAACGCCCTTATCAGGGTCGCCGGCAAGTCGACTCGTGAAGTGGGCTTGCCGCTTCCCCAGGATGTCGGCGACGCCCTCGCGACTTACATCGAGCGAGCGCGCCCTCGCATCCACGCGGACCATGTCTTCCTGCGCGCGATCGCGCCCTTCGAGCCACTCGCTCACGGCAGCGCAATCACCGGCATCGTGCGCGACGCCCTGAGCCGCGCCGGGATCAGGAACGTGAACCTGCGCGGCGCATATTTGCTGCGGCATTCCGCAGCGACCCACCTGCTGCGCTCCGGGTCGACCCTTGAGGCCGTTGGTGCGCTGCTTCGCCACCGCACCACGGAGACGACCGCGATCTACGCCAAGGTCGACACGCGGATGCTGGCGCGCGTCGTGCAACCCTGGATCGGAGGTGTGACATGCCGATGAGCGACCACGTCGATCGCTACGTCGCGATCAAGCGCACCCTGGGTTACAGCTTCGTCGACCAGGCGTACGCCCTCAGCCGGTTCGCCGAATTTTCCAAGGAGGATGAGTTCCTAAGCGCTTCGCGCGCGATCGCATGGGCCGCCAAGGCCTCGTCGTCGCAGCGCTCGGCCGAGTGCTTCCGGGTCATTCGCAACTTCGCCATCGCGCTGCACGCGGAGGACGACCGCCACGAGATCCCGCCACGCGACGTTTTCGGCAAGGCGAAGCGGCTGCGACCACCGCCGCACATCCTTGCCGCCGAAGACATCGAGCGCCTCATGCGAGCCGCGCTGCGGTTGCCGCCCACGGCGTCCCTGACGCCGTACACCTACTACTACCTGCTCGGCCTCCTGGCGGCGACGGGTTTGCGCGTGTCAGAGGTGATCGCGCTGGTGCGCGCGGACCTGGGGCAGGACGGGCTCGTGATCCGTCAGACCAAGTTTCACAAGTCGCGCCTGGTGCCCATCGCTTCGACCACCCAGGCTGCCCTGGCGGCTTACCTCAAGCTGCGCGGACGCATTGGCGGTCCGGACCCGCATGTCTTCGTGCTGTCCAACGGCAAGCCGCCCGATCCTGCAACCGTGACCCGCACCTTCGTCAAGCTCGCCAGACTGTGTGGCCTGCGCAGCGCCTCGGGCCGTGGCCCGCGGCTGCACGACCTGCGTCACAGCTTCGCTGTGCGCTCGCTCGAACAGTGTGGCAACGATCGCAACGCCGTCGACCGGCACATGTTGGCGCTGAGCATCTATCTCGGCCACGCGTGCCTCTCAGACACGTACTGGTACCTGGAGGCGACGCCTGTCATCACACGGCAGATCGCCCATGTGGCGGAGGCGCTAAGCGCAAGGAGCAGATCATGACGGCGCTAGCTCCCCATCTGAGCAGCTACCTGCTGGAGTACCTGCCGCGCGACCGCGGCGCCAGCCGACACACGACGGACAGCTATGCGTACAGTTTCCAGCTCCTGGTGACCTTCGCTGCGCAACGTCTCAAGATCAGGCCCAGCGAGATCGCGTTGGAGCAACTCTCCACCGAGCTGATCCTGGACTTCCTGGACCACATCGAGACGAGCCGGGCGAACAAGCCACGCACCCGCAACGCGCGCCTTGCGGCCTTCAAGTCATTCTTCCGATATCTGGAGTACCGCGCACCTGCGTGTCTGGGCCAGTCCATGCAAGTCCACGCCATTCCCAGCAAACGCGTCGTACAGCCGCTGGTGGCGTACCTCTCGCGGGATGAGCTGCAAGCGGTCCTCGACGTACCCGACCGTCACAGCGCCTCAGGGCTGCGTGACCGCGCGATGCTGCACCTCGCCTACGCAGCCGGTCTGCGGGTGTCCGAGCTGACGGCCCTGCGCTTGGATGATCTCGCCCAGCCGGGCCTGGACACCGTTCACATCCTGGGCAAGGGACGGCGGCAGCGCGTGCTGCCGCTCTGGAAGGAGACCCGAGCAGTTCTGGGGGACTGGATGCGCGTACGCCCTACCAATGGCGCCGACGCGTTGTTCCTGAATCAACGTGGGGAGGCAATGACGCGCCATGGCTTCGCCAGTCGCCTCGCGACACATGTGGCTCGCGCCGCACGCAAGGCGCCGTCGCTCGCCCAGAAGCACGTCAGCCCGCATGTGCTGCGGCACACCTGCGCGATCCACACGCTGGAGGCCACCGGCGACATCCGGCGCGTGGCGCTTTGGCTTGGGCACAGCAGCGTGCAGAGCACAGAGATCTACCTGCGCGTGGATCCCGTGCACAAGCTGGAGATCCTGGACGCCAGCGCTGCGCCAGCCGTCCGCAGGGGCGTCTTCACAGGGGTCTCGGACCGGTTGCTCGCGATGCTCGCGGGCGCCAGGTCGTCGTAGTTATGTGAAGCCAATTGCGTCAATTACACCCGCCTGTGTGACTCGTCGGTTCACATAACCGTGTGCTTCACATAGTTCGGCTTATGTGGAGCTCCACATAAGCCGAAGGCGCGGTCCTGGTCGTCAGGATCGATTTCGGTCAGCAGCCAGGTCGCACCCGCATTGGGTGTGAACAGCTTGACCACGGGGTGCGGGTCGAATCCGTCGCCTTCGATGGATCGCCGGCCATTGGCCAGCAGTTGCGCGCGTTGTTCCTCGGTGATGAGCGTCGTCATGGTCTTTCTCCTTGAAAGGATTCCGGGCGGAATTGCCCGAGACCGGAGGCAGCACGGCGCAGCGCAGCCGTCAGGGGTCGAAGACGGCCGCCAGGACGCCAGCGTGCAAGGCACGCGCCGACCTTGACGGCGAGAACGGCGTGCAACGATGAAGGGAACAGCAAGACAGCCCCACCACTGCATGTGCACCCGCATCGCAAGCGCAGCGCGCAGCACCGCAGGTGCGAAGGCGTCAGGGATGGAAGCCCGAAAGGGGCGAGACGCCATGGGCGGCTCGATGCGCAGCACGAGAGCGCGGTCCGGCATCGCCGGAGACGCACGGAATCGTGCAACCGTGGAAGCGCATCTGCTGAAACTCGCGGAACCGCCATCCCGACTCCACACATCGTCGTAGAACCGCAGATCAGCGCAGCCACGGAATCGGCTCTACGACAAAGCGCAAATGCGGAACTGCGCTTCTTGCGCGCATCCGCACATGCGCAAAGAAGACAACACGTGAACACGCGCCTCCGCATAAAGACGCCCGCGAACCTTCGCGGCCGTCGATGCACTCGGTGAAGAAAGCGCCCCGCCGAAGCGGGGCGCCGAGGGCGACGCTCAGTCGCCCTTGCTGCGCGACCAGATCAGGTTGTGCGCGCCGTCCTCGCCCTCGACCAGGCGGGCATAGATGGTCGCCGGGAACGACGGGTCATCCAGCGTCACCGACAGGTAGGGCCGGTCCGCCTTGCTGATCTTCTTCCACGCCGCGCCGATCTCCAGGCCGTTGCCGGCGATGACGCGGTAGTCCGGAGCGTTCTCGCTCGTCTTCTCGCTGGCGGCGATCTTGACCTTGACGTTCAGGGTCAAGGTGCGAACCGTGCCGGCGTAGCCGTTGCCCGAAGCGGTGAAGTTGCCAATGGTGCTCATGATGAAGTCCTTTCGAGGTTGAACCCAGGTCCGCGCCCATCGCGGCCTTGGCGTGATCCGAACGGCGAGGTGCCGGGCGCGCCGCACCCCAGGGCGAAGCAGGGGCCGCAGCGCAGCGAAGGACTGGAAGGCACGAGAAATTTGCCTCGCGAGGAATCTGCACAGCAGAGGGGAAATTTGTCGTGCCGCACGGTTGCGGCGATGAAGCCCGAGGCGAAGCGCAACGAAGAGCAGCGCCGCCGTGCCCGCGCCAGGATTCACGGCAAATACAAGGCCGTGGGCGCGGACCTGTTCTCGCAAGGGACGCATGAGCTTGGCACCCGCCCGAAGCAACAGCGTTCCGGCATGGAGGGCCCGCACTCGAATGCCAAAGTAGCCGCCTCGCGAAGACCAGAATGAACGCTCCGCCGCATCGCAGACATGCAGGGTCGGCATCAGCGAAATGGAAGGGCATGGCGAACGGCCTGTCAAAGAAAGCCTCCGTCGTTCACGGGGGCCTGCCCGCCAGCGTCAGGGATGGCGCTGCATTCCGGAACCCAGCGCAGCCAAGCCTGTCGTGGTCTCGCTCCGCCCTTCGGCGGAGCGCACTTCCGGAAGGTCTCAGCGGCGCAGCCGCTGGATGTCAAAACGCGCGCGGCACACCTGCCGCGCGCGTCGCGCCAATTCAAGAAGCCCCCGCCCGAAGGCCGGGGCTCATGCTCACGCGGTAGCGTGTTCGCCCTCGTGGACTTCCGCCTCGACAGCGCCCTTGCCCTCTGCATCGGCACAGGCCCCATTCTCCGGCGCGGCCTGCGTTTCCGCTTCGACTGCGGCAGCAGCCTCCTGCCCGCGGAACATCACAGGCAACCACCCCGACCCCGCCGCCAGCCGCTCGGCCTCGCTGGCAATCTCGGCCTTCTTGAGCTTGCCCAGCCGGTTGACCTGATCGGGCGCGAACGACTGCACCGCTTCCAATGCCTTGGCTTTCGAGACATGCTCGAAGTAGCCCGTAGCAGTCGGCGTCCACCAGTCGTGCATGTCGAGGTTGACCGCCCGCGCCAGCTTGGCGGCGGGGACTTCCTCTTCATTCGAGGCCAGCACGTTGACCGTGCAGGCCACGCACACAGCCAGCAGCGACAGCAATTCCTGCTGCGGGAAGGCCAGCAGTTCGGCAAACAACGCGTCTGGGCCCTCGGGCAGGCGATCAGCCCATGCCTGCCTCACCTTCCGCAAACCCACTGCCGCCGGTGCCTCGCCCATGTCCGGCGCATGCAACCCCAGCCCATCCTGCGGCGTGGCGCTGACGTCAACGGGCGAGCCTCCCGAGCCATAACTGTCCACGATCACGCGCAGCGCAAGGCGATGCACCAAGGCCACCAAAGCGACCTGCGGATGCCGTGCCACCTCGGCCTGCAAGGCGGCGGTGCGGTGCGCGCTCAGGCGCTTCGCCAGCTTCTCCGAGATACCGGGCTTGGCCGGTATCTCGGCACTGGCGTCCGAGCTATCGCCCGCCCCGCCCTCCTCATGCCGTGCCTGTTCCCGCAACGCCTTGGCCGGTTCCTCACGCAGCAAGCCGCGATGCACGACCACGCCGCCCATGTGATCGACCGACACCACCGCCCCGGCCAAAGCCACCACGGCGGGCGGGTACTCGACCAGCTTCTGCTCGATGGCGTCCAGCTCGTTGCCGAGTTCGTCCATTTCCTCCTGCAGCGTCTGCGCCTGCTCGTCGGCCATGTCCTCGTTCTCGTCGTCCAGGCGCTCCTGCAGCTTCGCCTGCTGCTCTTCCAGCTTGGCGATGCGCTTGGCTTCGGTCTTGCCGGGTTCACGGCGCGTGCTGCGCGCCCGCTGGAACTGGTACAGGTCGGAGGACGTGGCACGCGGTGCGGCATCCACCCACGCCCACCCCTCGGCTCGCACCTGTTCGGCTACAGGCGCGAGCTTGTCCCGCGCCAGCGCATCCAGCAGTGCACCGTCGGTCAGGAAGACACCGCTGCGCTCATCCGCGAACAGGTCGCGGCGCACCCCGCCGCCCGCCTGCTCGTAGGCGTCTGCCCCCACGAAACGCGCCACCGCATCGCGGCTGGCGTCGATTTCCTCGCTGGTCAGGTGGTCGCGCAACGCCTCGGGGCTGCGCTGCCACTGCGGCGACTCATAGAACGCAGCTTCCTGCGCCGCATGGTCATCGGTTATGGCCAGCGCCATCAACTGCTCCAGCGTCACGGCCTGCATCCCGAAGTCCGCCAGCAACCGGGGCGAGACGTTGGCAAGCTTCAGGCGCCGCTGCACCACGAGGGGCGTCACGCCGAAGTCAGCCGCGATGTCCTCCACCGGACGGCCCTCGGCCACGAGGTCTTTCCACGCGAACAGTTCCTCGATGGGCGACATGGCTTCGCGCTGCACGTTCTCGGTCAGGCTCACGGTGCGCGCCGCGTCATCCAGCACCAGCAGGCAATGCACTTCGTGGTCTCTCGCCAGCTTGCGGCGCTTGGCCAGCAGCTTGAGCGCAGCCAAGCGCCGCCGACCCGCGACTACCTCGTAGTGCTCGCCATCAGGCGCGGCCACCACGGTGAGGTTTTGCAGCAGCCCCACGCGGGCGATGCTTGAGGCCAGTTCGGGAATCGAGGTGCCGCCGCTCTTGCGCACGTTGCGGCTCGAAGGCCGGAGTTTGGACAGCGGGATCAGCAGCAGTTGCTGCGAGGCCGCGACGGCGGAAGCGCCGACCGTGGCAACTGCCACGGCTGTTGCGATGGCGGTGGTTTCTTCAAAGGTAGCGGTGTTCATGGTGTAGCTCCAATCGGAAATGTGGAAAAACAGACAGACGTAAAACTGGGAAATGAATGGAGGGGCTGCATGCCCCTCCGGAAGGGCTCAGGCCTTGAGCTGGCGCATGCCATCGGCCAGCAGCCACAGGGCGCGGTTCAGGCGCAGGTTCTGGTCAATGCCCTGCACGGGCCGCGTGCTCTGGCGGCGTCCGTTGGCGGCGCGGGCACGCAGGCCGCCCTTGATGAGGTTTTCTTGCGTGCGGTTGAATACGCTCCACAGGTCACGGCGCTCGTCGTCCGTCCGGCGCGGCGTCAGAAGTTGCGCTTGCGTGATGGGCGCGGGCTTTTCCGGGTCGTCGTACTTGAGGATCAGCGCAGCACGCGCGAACACCTCCGCTTCCCCGGCGTCCAGCGTGACCGCCCGCATGGATTCGCGCGAGGCCTGCGCCTGTCCGAAGCCCTCCAGCACGGCATAGGCGCCTTCGATCACGTGGCCTGCCACATCGCCCTTGTGGGGTACGCGCACATCGGCCACAGTGTCACCGCACACCAGCCCATTGCTGCACACGAAGCGGAACATGCCCGCCAGCATCTGGTAGCTGCTGGTCCCATCATGGGAGTTCTGCAGGATGATTTCGTTGGCCTCGTGGCCATTGATCTGGCTGGCATGGCGCAGCCGGATCATGTGCTTGGTGAAGTCGCGCCGTCCTTCCTGCCGCACGCGGGTCTGGCACACCATGAAGGGCTCGAAGCCCTCCCCTCTCAACTCCCGCAGCACGGTGGCCGTGGGGATGTAGCTGTAGCGTTCCGAGCGGCTGCCGTGCGGGGCCTGCCCAAAGATGGACGGGGCCACGGTCCGTATCTGGTCATCCGACAAGGGATGTTCCGAGCGCAGCACCGGCGAGTGGTTGGCGAAACGGGATGCAAGTTGCATGGTGATTTCTCCTGACGAAGTTGGCTGTTGAAAAAGCATCACCGGATTCCTAGATTCAGAGCCCTCTTCGGGTCTTCCGGTGGGGTCGGCACGAAGAACCCGGTTGGCCTCGTTGCCACCGTCTTTCCTGAGTTCATCGCCCGCGGCCAAAAGAGCGCGCGCAGGGGCGCCGTCAAGGAAGAAGCGACAGGGGTGGTGCGGCCCGCAGCCGCAGGCGAGGACACGGCCTGGCGCGCCTTGACAGCGCCCCGGCGTGCGCTACGGTCGCGGACAAGGTGATGAGGGAAGGAAAGATGGCTGGACAGGCAATGGCCGCCTTCGTCGCGGACACCACGCAAGCGAAGCGCGCAGGCCCGGATCAGCGAGCCGGGCCGAAGGCGTCAACCGAGCGGAGCGAGGGAACGATGGAAGCCCCAAGGGGCGAGACGCCAAGGGTGGCTCGATGCGCAAGCACGACAGCGCGGCCGGCCATACCTCCATGGCCGGAGACGCCCGGAATCAGCTACTGTTGCGAGCAATTCAACCCAGCAACGCAAAACCCCGGATGAGCACCACCCCAACGACAACAGAAACGCGTGTGGCCGTCCTGGTCGACTGCGACAACGTGCCGCCCGACATCCTCGAGCACGCGCTGCGCATGGTGGCCCAGTTCGGCCGCGTCGTTCTGCGCCGCGGCTACGGCAACCAGGGCACGCTGGCCAACAAGTGGCAGGACGCCCTGGTGCGCCTGGCCTTCACCCCCTGCCTGCAGTACCAGTACGCCGCCGGCAAGAACACTGCCGACATCGCCCTGGCGCTGGACGCGCTGGAAGCGCTCTTCGACAAGCGCGCCGACACCTTCTGCCTGGTCACCAGCGATTCCGACTTTGCCTATCTGTGTCGCAAGCTGCGCGAGCGCGGCGCCACCGTGTGCATCGTCGGCGAGCCCAAGACACCCGACGCCCTGCGCAATGCCAGCGACCAGTTCTTCGAATGGGTGCGTCCCGAGCCTCCGGCGGAAGCGGCCACCGCGGCTGCGCCGAAGGCCACCGCGAAGACGGAGCCGCTCAAGGCCGAGTCGCCGAAGCAGGAACCGCCCAAGCCCGCGCCGAAGCGCCGGCCGCGCTTCCTCGTCGAGGCCTTGGCGCTGCTGGCCAGCGACACCTCCGAAGGCAAGGTCGGTCTGGGGGTCCTGGGCCAGTACCTCAAGCGCACCGACCCCGCCTTCTCGCCCCAGACCTACGGCCACTCGGGACTGCTGAACATGGTCAGGACCTACGATCTGCTGGTCTCCCAGCAGGAGCAAGGTGGCCATTGGTCGGTGAGCTTGATGCCGAAGGCCGAGGGCTCCGCCGACGCCGAGGTGCCGCGCGCATGAGGCGCACATCGACGCAAAGGCCCGACGGCCCTTGCATCAAGACCATGCGTGACCGGGAAAGTCACGGCCCGTCTGGCGGGACGAAGAGAGCATTCATGTGCCTCCAGATTTCGCTTCGACGGATGTCGGAAAACTGTCTGCGCTGAAGGATGAGCCGTCGATCAATGATGCACGTGAGGTTATCTTGTCACCAGGGGCAGAGCCCAGCACGGGGCGCGACACCCGATAGCTTCATATCCTCTCGGCACCGGCACGGTACCGAGATTTCGCGTTGTGCACCTCGCACCGGTGAAGATTCGATCTATGGCGTCACTCGGCGCGAATGCCGTTGCTCAGAGTCCCGATGGAATCGACCTCGATCTCCACCACATCGCCCGCCTTCATCCAAACGGGCGGCGTGCGCTTGGCGCCCACGCCACCGGGCGTGCCGGTGACGATCACGTCGCCCGGAGCCAGTGGCATAAAGGCGGAGATGTGCGCGATCTGCCGCGGAATGCTGTGGATGAGCTTGTCGGTGGTGGTGCGTTGCATCTCCTGGCCGTTCAAGCGCGTGATGAGCGTCATGACCTGGTTGTCCTGGATCTCGTCGCGCGTGACCATCCACGGGCCAAAACCACCGGTGCGCCAGAAATTCTTGCCGGCGGTCCACTGCGGGGTGGCGGTCTGCCAGTCGCGGATGCTGCCGTCGTTGTAGCAGGCGTAGCCGGCGATGTGGTTCCACGCGTCGGCTTCGGCGATGCGCCGTCCGCCCCGGCCGATGACGATGGCGATCTCACCCTCGTAGTCGAGCTTGCTCGATTCCGGCGGCAGCACGATGTCGTCGCCATGCGCCACCTGCGACTCCGCCACGCGCAGGAAGAGGGTGGGCTGCTCGGTGATTTCACGACCGGTCTCTCGCACATGCTCGCCGTAGTTGAGTCCCACGCAAACGATCTTGCCGGGGTTGGGGATCACCGGCAGCAGTTGAACTTCGCTCAGCGGCAATGTTGCGTCGGCATTCGCAATCGACGTGGCGGCTTCGTCCAGCAGGCCAGCGGCAATCAGCGCCTTCAAGTCCGTCGCGCGGCTGCCGAAGACGCTTCGCAGGTCGGCAACGCGGTCTGCGCGGTCGCCTGTCACCGCGCCGTAGCTGTCGATGCCGTTGTGTTGGTAGCTGATGAGTTTCATGGTTTGTCCGTGAGGCCCGCGAGGGCACGTGGTGGTTGTGGGAATAGGTTTACGCCAGGCGACCTCCAATGCGCGACGCGCCTTCGGTGATCAGGTGAACGATCTTGTCGAGATCGACGATGGACAGGCGCGAGGTGTCGAAGACCAGCGAGACGGCGCCCCATGCGCCCCCGTCGGCCTTCAGGATGGGCGCGGCCACGGCCGCGAGTTGCGGCTCGAGTTCGCCGATCGACACGTAGTGGCCCGCCTTGCGGATCGCCGCGTAGTGCCGGCGAAACTCGCTCCACTCGGCGGGCAGCCCGCAGCGCACGAGCTCGTCGTGGCGGACATCGAAGACCTTGCGCAACTGCGCCGGCGCGAACGTGGCCAGCAGCACCTTGGGCGCGCCGCCCTGGAACAGAGGACGTGGCCTGCCGCGCCCATAGGCCAGCGCGGGCGGCGCACCGCCCATCTCGCGGTGCGTGTCCAGCACCTGCATGCCGAACAGGCCCGAGGTCACGCAGTCGAAGCCGGTGGCCGCCACCAGCTCGCGCATCACCGGGATGCCTTCGCGCAGCACCGGGTCGGCCTTGCGGATGTAGTGGTCGAGCAGGATGATGCGCGGCCCCAGCGCGTAGTGCGAGTCTTCCACGCGCTGCAGCAGGCCGGCCTCCAGCAGCAGCCGTACATAGCGGTAGCCTGTGGGCAGCGACACGTCGAGCGTGGCCGAGATGTCGTCCGCCGTACGTGTCAGGTGCGTGTCGTCGAACAGGTCGAGAACGCCCAGCATGCGGCCCAGGCTGGACATGGATTTTTCCGGCACGCGATTTCCTCCAGGATGTCATGGCGCGACGGGGAGGTGTTGCGAGATGCGATCCAGATCGTGCCCCGTGCGCGCGACGCCGACGATATATCGGTCGGGCCGCAGTATCACCGCTTGCGCTTCCTGGGCGTCGAGCCAGTCGCGCAGCGGCGCGTCGGGCTGGTCGATGACCATCGCGTCTGCGAGGCGCCAACGTTCGACGGTGGCGGGGGCGGCGGCCGCGAGCGCGGCGGGCCGGCCGATGACCGCGCTGCGGCGCCCCAGCAGTTCGTCCAGCAGCCGCCCGTCGTGCAGGCGCGGCTGCGGAAACGGGCGGCCCGCGGGCGAGCCGGGTTGCGCGTCGAAGGCGCCCGCCCCCAGCACCTGCGGCGGCAGCTCGAAGATCTCGGGACGGCCGGCGCGGAACTTCGCGTCGCGCTCGGCCGCGAGCGCGGGGTCGGTGGTCTGGATGATGTTGCCCAGCCGCACGGCCAGTTCGATGAGCGCGCGCACATGCGGCGCGCGCTCCGACTCGTAGGTGTCGAGCAGCGAATCGGGGGCTTGCCGCAGCAGCACCGCCTCCAGCTTCCACGCGAGGTTGGCCGCGTCGCGGATGCCCGCGCACATGCCCTGGCCGAGGAAGGGCGGCGTCTGGTGGCAGGCGTCGCCCGCCAGCAGCAGCCGGCCCTGGCGCCAGCCCTGTGCGATGACGGAGTGGAAGGTGTAGATGGCTGCGCGTTCCAGCCGCGCTTGCTCGGGCCGCACCCACGGCGCCACCAGGCGCCAGAGCGATGCTGGTTGCACCAGCGCCTCGCGGTCATCGCCGGGCAGCACCATGATTTCCCAGCGCCGCCGGTCGCCGACCACGTTGCAATAAGTCATGGGTCGTGCCGGGTCGCAGTGCTGCACCGTGTACGCGGGCAGGTCGACCGGCTGCCGCAGCACCACGTCGAACACCAGCCATGGCTGGCGCAGGCCGAGGTCGAGCATCGCGCTACCCATGTGCTGGCGCACCGGAGAGCGCGCGCCGTCGCAGCCGACGACGTAGCGCGCGCGCATGGTCGAGCCCTGGCCGGTGGTGGTATCGCGAACGTTCAGCGTGACGCCTGGCGCATTGTTTGCGTCAGATGCGTCGTGTGCATCGTGCGAGAGTCCGGTCACCTCGTGCCGCAACTTCACCTGCACGTTGAGAAAGCGTTCGAGCCCAGCGCGCAGCACCGCCTCTAGCTCCGGCTGGTGAAAGTAGTAGTTGTTGGCGCAGCCGTGCGGCCCCAGCGCGGCGCTGCCGCCACGAATGAGCATGGTTTCGCCCGCGCCGTTGACGAAGTGCATGCCCTGCTCACCGGGGCGCGCAATGGCCAGCGCCTGCTCGCGCAGTCCCACGCCTTGGAGGATGCGGAGTACCTCGCCGTCGAAGTGAATCGCACGCGGCAGCGGGAACACCCCGCCTTCTTTCTCCAGCACCAGCACCGACAGCCCCGCCGCGCCCAGCAGGTTGGCGAGCGTGGCACCGGTCGGTCCGAGCCCGACGATGGCCACATCGTGGCAAGGCATCGTTCGACCCATTTCAGCCGCCTTGACTGTTTCAGCCACGCTGGTCTTCCTCCATGCGGCACGCCACCTCGGCTTGCCATTGCGCACGGCTCATGAACCTTGGAAAGCGTTTTGCAATGGCCTCGGCGCGCGCCAGGATCACCTCGTCGGGCTGCGACAGGTCCACCGGCTCGCGCAGCGGCTGCTCGCAGTACCAGGGTGTGTCCATGAACAGCTCGAGCCGGTTGCCCTCCGGGTCGCGGCAGTAGACCGACACCGCGTTGCCGTGCGTCACCGGGTGCATGTCGTGCGCGCCTTCGGCCAGCAGCCGGTCATGAAACTGGCGCAACGTGGCGATGTCGGGCACGCGAAAGGAAATCTGGTTCACCACGTTGAAACCCGGCTCCGCCGGCCGGCCCGTGGCCAGCACCAGCTGGTGGTGCTCGCGCGGGTCGCGGCTCAAAAACACCAGCTGCACCGTGCCCAGGTCGCCCACGTCGGTCTGCGTGAAGCGCAGTGCCTGCTTGTAGAAGCGCGCCATGCGGGGCAGGTCCGTCACATAGAGGCCGATGTGGCTGAACTGCAGGTTCGACGGGGTGTTTTCTATCATTCGAATGTCTCCAGGCGATAAAGCGTGCCGTTGTACGGCCTCGGGTTGTTAAAATGATATTCGTATTCTCATATTTTGACAATACATATGTTTTTACTATCATTCCAGCCCGTGCATGCAGCACGCATTACCACCAGGAGACAAACCGATGAACGTTCAGAAGATGCCGGCGCGCCGTGGGCTCGCCCTTGTTGTCATGGCCGTGGCGGCCACGTGGGGCACGGGCGCGGCGGCCCAGGCCGACTACCCCAGCAAGGCGGTGCGCATCATTGCGCCGTTCCCCGCGGGCAGCGGGCCCGACGCCAACGCGCGCGAGATTGCCGCCGAACTCACGAAGATCTTCGGCCAGACCTTCTATGTGGAGAACCGCCCCGGCGCGTCGAACATCATCGGCACCGAGGTGGCCGCGAAGGCGCCCGCGGACGGCTACTCGCTGTACATCGGCACGACCAGTTCGCTGTCGGTGGTGCCGCACCTGTATTCGAAGCTGCCCTTCAATGCCGAGAAAGACTTCGCGCCGGTCAGCCTGCTGGGCGTGCTGAACACCGGCCTCATCGCCACGCCGGGCGTGGAGGCAAAAGACGCGCGCGCCCTCATCGCCATGCTCAAGGCCAAGCCCGATTCCATGGCCGTGGCCACCGCGGGCATCGGCAGCTACTCGCACCTGTCGGGCGTGTGGTTCAACAACGCCGCGGGCGTGAAGACCAACCTGGTGCCGTACAACAGCAGCAGCCCCTACACCGACCTGATCGCGGGCCAGGTGCAGCTCATGTTCGACGGCCTGCCCGCGGCGGCCGGCAACATCCACACCGGCAAGCTCAAGCTGCTAGCGATCACCGGCAAGGAGCGCGCGCCCAGCTTCCCCGACGTGCCCACCTTCGCGGAAGTGGGCCTGCCCGACTACGCACCCATCGCCTGGCAAGGCGTGCTCGCGCCCGCGGGCACGCCCAAGGCGGTGCTGGAAAAACTCAGCGCGGCCATGCAGAAGGCCTGCCAGTCGCCGGAGCTGGCGAAGAAGTGGCGCGACTACGGCGGCGAGCTGCGCTGCAACACGCCAGCGGAGTTCACTGCCTTCATCAACGCAGACCGCGCGATGTGGGGCAAGGTGATCCGCGAGGCAAGGATAAAGATTGACTAACTGACCGGGTTATCTCCCGGGCACAAAGCGCCACTCGCCTGCTGATCACCTACCGCTCGAGCGCTCACCCATTTGCATATCCTGAAGCCTTGGACTTCGTAGATGCCTGCTTCTGGGCACCAGCCAGCGTCTCGGGCCAGGTTGGCCAAGTGGCGCGTGCGGGTTGCGGCAGAGAAAGGTGTTGATGGCGCGTAGTTCAACTGGCATCCGGGATGGCACCGATATCGAGCCTCAGCTTGTTGCGGAGGTCGCACTAAACACCGCGATCGATCTCAACGGACAGCTCATCGGACGCCAAATGCTCAAGTTGCCGAAGCGTCAACTTCAAAACTTCCGACTCGCTCAACGCGCGGTCGGAAAGCCACGCCAAAACAAGTTGGTCATGAAATCCAATCCAGGCCCGCATGCATGCTCGAACCTTTTTGGTGGGTTCGGGTATTCCCAGGACTTCGCATAGTCGACCGATGGCTTGCTGGCGCGACGCCTCCCAAATCTCGGCGACCTCGGTGTTAATTGCAAGATTGTGGGACCGTGCCCTGAAGAGCGCATCGCCTTGCCGTTGCTTGACGGCCTTTAGATGTGCCCTCAGGAACGAGGCCACCTGTTCACGCGCGGTCCGTCCGCGAAACGAATGCTGCTGCGCTTCATTCATCCGCTGCGCCGCCGCCCTGCTGACCTCGGCATAAAGACCTTCCATCGATCCGAAGTGATGGAAGAGCAAACCGTGAGCAACGCCCGCCTCGCGAACGATCTCCGCGGCCGAGACGTCCGGAAATCCCTTGTTCGCAAAAAGGCGCTCCGCTGTTTCCAGGATTCGTTGCTTGCCCGAAGGCGGCCTCACGGGCACCTGCCGGTTAGAGGGACCAGGAGAAATCGCAGTGTCAGTCATCGTTTTGATCATATGTCTGCTCGGGCGCAAAGCCTTTGTGAGCCTCAGGGAAAACCAGCAATTGCAGATCGCGAATCATCGGCTTAGACTGACTGACAGTCAATCAATTAGGTAGATGCAAATCATGGCAAAGCAATCGGGAGACGCGACTGCTCCCAGCTACGAGGTTCTGATCGTCGGTGGCGGACCCTGTGGATTGGCAGCGGCTATCGCGCTGGGACGCTGCGGTGTACGCACGCTTCTCGTCGAAAAGCATCCATCGACGAGCTTTCATCCGCGCGGCCACGTCGTCAGCGCGAGGACGATGGAGATATTCAGAACTTGGGGCTTGGAGGACGCCGTTCGCGCCCGCGGCATTCCGCACGACCGGAACCAGGGCGTCGTGTTCGTTCGGTCGGTGGTGGGCGAGGTGATCGGCGATATCCAGACCTACGCCGACCGGCAGCGGAATCGACAGTTCGAAACCTACGGCCCGAGTGCGAAGACCTCGTGTCCGCAGGATGCGCTTGAGCCCATCCTGCGCCGCGCGGCTGAAGGCCAGGCCAGTGTGGACGTCTGCTTCGGGACCGTGCTGCAGGATCTGCGGCAAAACGCGCAGGGTGTCTCAGCGACGATCAGTTCGCGTGACGGCACGAGGCGGGACGTTCATGCACGCTACGCGATCGCGGCCGATGGCGCGCGTGGCACCGTTCGCGAGCAACTTGGCGTTCCTCTCAGTGGCGACGGCGCGCTCGGCAACCAGATCGGCGTCTATTTCGAGGCCGACCTATGGCCCTGGGTGGCGGACCGCCCTCACCTGCTCTGGTGGATCTACAACCAAACGACCGTCGGCGTGATGATTGCGCTGGATGGACGCCGTCGCTGGACGTACAACTTCGGCTACGACCCGACCAAGAACACGCCCGAGGACTTCACGCCCGAGCGCTGCGCCGACGTCGTCAGATCTGCCATCGGCGTCGATGACCTTCAGTTGCAGGTGAAGGACGTCCGTGTATGGCAGATGCAGGCCCGCGTCGCGGAGAAATTGCGTGTGGAGAGAATCTTCCTCGCAGGGGACGCCGCGCACCCTTTACCACCGACCGGCGGACAAGGCATGAACACGGCCATCGGTGATGTCCACAACCTTTGCTGGAAACTCGCCCTGGTCCTCAAAGGGGTAGCCGACGACAGTCTTCTCGACTCCTACGAAATCGAACGCCTGCCCGTGATTCGATTCAATGTGGCGCAAAGCGTGCGCAACGCCCGGAGCATGGAGGCCGCCGGACTGGGCGGGATCATGAGGA
This sequence comes from Variovorax sp. Root411, assembly GCF_001425205.1. Lineage (GTDB taxonomy): Bacteria > Pseudomonadota > Gammaproteobacteria > Burkholderiales > Burkholderiaceae_C > Variovorax. Next base: position 1,283,989 of record NZ_LMDW01000001.1, on the reverse strand, counting down.
CACACGAGGATTTCTGCGAGAGCGACATCGACCGAATGCGAGATGCCATTCCCGGACAGCGAGAGCACTTCGAGTATCACGGGCAGACTTTCGGCTACGCCTATCGTTCGGCGCTGGTTTTCGACGAGGGTCAATCGGCCGAGCCCGAGAACATCAATACCTACGACGCGACGGCAGCCCCCGGCGGACGGGCGCCCCACTGCTGGCTGAAGCTGCCGGAGGGCGGGCCGACGATCTCGACCGTGGACCTGTTCAAGGATCTGCGCTTCACTCTTCTCGCAGGGCGCGACGGACAGCCCTGGGCCGAAGCATTCACCAAGGCCGCGTCCGGCGCGGGCCTTCGATCGCAAGCGTTCGTCGTCGGCTCATGCGGCGACCTGCTCGACCACCTGGGCGCATTCCACGACCTCTACGGAATCTCTCCGCACGGCGCTGTGCTGGTCCGCCCGGACGGCCACGTGGCTTGGCGTGCCCGCGGTACTGCGCCTGACATCGACGAGGCGATGAACCGCGTGATCGGCGTGTTCGCATCGAATCAAGGCCGCCGCGTAGCGGCTCATCCATCACACCACCAACCGGAGGTATCCGCGTGAACCCATCTGCCGTCACCGCCGCAAGATCGCCGAGCCGACTTGCCCATATTGCGCTGCGCACCAACAGGATCGACGAACTCATCGGCTGGTATTGCAACGTCCTGGGTGCGCACGTGGCCCATGCGTCCGACAAGGTCGCGTTCCTGACCTATGACGACGAGCACCATCGCATCGCCTTGATCGGATTGCAGAACTACCCGGCGAAGGACGAGACCACCCGCGTGGGCCACTACCACACGGCCTTCGCCTACGACTCCCTGGCCGACCTGCTCGGCAACTTCGTGCGCCTGCGCGAACTTGGGATCGTTCCGTACCGGTCGATCAACCACGGGCCGACGGTCTCGTTCTATTACGCGGACCCCGAGGGCAACGAGATCGAGCTGCAGGTCGATAGCTTCCCCGACGCGGCAGCCGCCAACGCATGGATGCAGAGCGAGGCCTTCAGGCGCAACCCGATCGGCATCGAGTTCGACCCGGACCGCATGCTGCAGCAACTGCGCGAGGGCGTGCCGGAGGTCGAGCTCATGCGCCGCCCCGATTCGGTCCAGTAAAGCAGTCACGCAGCCAGCCCAAGGAGACAAAACATGCTCAGCACAAGACTGAAGAACACCGCGATCGTCGCGCTCATGGCTCTCGCGGCCGCAACGGCCACCGCCCAACCCGCCAAGGCGAAGTTGGTTCTTCCAGCGGTGTCCATCCTGTTCGCGCCGGTCTACATCGCGGAAGATGCCGGTTATTTCAAAAGCGCGGGTGTCGAGGTCGAACTCAGTCAGCTGGCAGGCCCTGCCGCGCTCAATGCGCTGATCGGCGGTAGCAGCGACTTCACCACAATCGCGGGGCTCATCCAGCTGCGAGCGGCCCAACGCGGCCAGAAGACGCTGGCGATCGCAGGGTTGCAGGAAAACGCGACCACCGAGATTGTGCTGTCGACCGCGACCGCCGAACGTCTATCCACCGCCAAGACACCGATCGACAGGACCCGCGTGCTCAAGGGCCTCACGCTGGCGGTGGACGCGGCGAATGGCCTGCCGCATGCCTATCTCCGTTATGTGGCACGGCAAGCGGGGCTCGATGCGGACCGCGACATTCGTCTGGTCTTCATCGCACCGCCCGGCATGGGTGCCGCGCTGCAAAACAAGGAGGTCGACGGGTTCGTCTTCTCCAGCCCTTTCACGCTCGATGCCGTGCGCAGGGGCGCCGCGCTCTGGATCAGCGGCCCTCGCAGAGATTTTCCGGATGTGAACCCGACCACCTACAACGTGCTGGTCGCGCGCGACGGCTTCTGCACGAGCGCCCCCGACATCTGCAAGAACATGTTGAGTGCGCTCAACAAGAGTCTCGCGCTCATTGCGAACGAACCCCAAAAAGCTCTTGCGTTGCTGACCAAGCGTTTCGACAAGATGGATCCCGAACTGCTCAAACAGGCATTCGAGAGCTTTCGACGCAACACGCCTGCGCGCGTGATGCCGATGGGCAAAGCGTTCGATCACACCGTGGACGTGATGTTCGGGCCGCAGGACGATAAGGTCGCACTGAAGGCCATTGCCAAGACGATCCATACCGACGAGTTCGTCCGCTCGGCCAAGCAGGTGGACTGACGTGAAACGACGCCGTCTGTGGATCGACCGGATCGCGCTCGCCTGCGTGACGCTGGCCGCCTGGGAAGCCGTCAGCACGATTCGCGGCTCGTACTGGATCAGTTCACCGACGCTGGTCGTCGAACGGATCTGGACACTGGCGCTGAACGGAGACCTCTGGTTCCACGGTCGCTTCACGCTCGCCGAGGCATTCGGAGGATTCCTGCTCGGCGCGATTCCGGGTTGCGCGATCGCCATGGGGCTGCGCAGCCACCCCGTCGTCCGGGCCGCGTTTCTTGGGATCGCCGCCATCGGGTATGCCGTACCGAAGACGGCTCTGGTTCCCTTGTTCATCCTGTGGCTCGGCGTCGGCCCGGGGGCGAAGGTCGCGCTGGTCGCCACAGCCATCTTCTTCATCGTCTTCTACAGCACCTTGAACGGTGTCGATGCCGTCGATCAAAAGCTCCTCTCGTCCGCACGCGTCTTCGGTGCATCTGAATGGCAACTGCTCCGGCATGTGGTCTGGCCCGCAGTCGTCCCTTATGTGTTCGGCGGGCTGCGTGTCGCCGTCCCATATGCGATCGCCGGCGCCATCGTCGGTGAAATCATCTCGTCGAATCGCGGCCTTGGCTATCTCGCCCAGTTCGGTGCGAGCGACTTCGATACCACACTGGTGTTCGTCTCTCTGGTGACCGTCATGCTCATAGTTCTTTCAGTCAGTGCAGCCCTGTCTCAGGTTCAGCGACGCTTGTTGAGATGGCAAGACGGCTCCTCGCAAAACCCGCACGCCAGCGCTGCATGACCATGAAACGCGACCTGCCCCAAAGCATCAATGCCGGCGCCCTGCTGCAGCTGCGGCAGTTGGGCATCTCCTACAGCGCGGGCGACTCCAGCGAGCGGTGCTGGATCCTGCGCGACCTGGACCTGGACGTGCAGGAAGGGGAATTCCTGACCATCATGGGGTCGTCCGGCGCAGGCAAGTCCACCCTGTTGAACCTGGTCGCCCAGACGCTTCAGCCTTCGGCAGGGCAGATCGCCTTTCGCGGGAGGGTGGTTGGCGGCGCCGACGTGCCGGCCGACCCCGGCAGCAGCCGGCAGATCGGCTATGTCACGCAGGACGACAACCTGCTGCCATGGCGCACCATCTGGGACAACGTGATGTTCCCGCTTACGCTGGTCGGCAAACCTTCGGTTTCGGACGTCGATCGCGTGCGAAGGCTCATCGAACAGGTTGGCCTCACGCCATGGACAAAGCACTATCCGCATCAGCTCTCGGGCGGCATGCGCAAGCGCGCCTCCCTGGCTCGCACCCTGGCATACGACCCTCCTGTGGTTCTCATGGACGAGCCCTTCGGGGCGCTCGACGCTGAGACACGCGCGCAGCTGCAGGCCGATCTGCTCGACCTTTGGGCGTCGGAGAAGAAGACGATCCTCTTCGTCACGCACGACATCAACGAGGCCATCGCGCTGGGCGATCGCATCGTCGTGCTGTCAGGGTCGCCGGGACAAGTCGTGCTTGAACGCAGGATCGACATCGAACGGCCTCGCGACCCCGAGTTGATCTTCAAGGCCCCCACGTTCGCGGGGCACTACGACGCCGTCCGCAGTTGCCTGCGGGCCGCCAGTCACTCATGACGCCGCAAAGGATGCTCCTGGCGAAGGCGATAGGCCTCGCTGCTTTTGCGTCGGCGTGGGCGCTGGCAAGCCGCTGGGTCGGAGACTATTGGGTCCCCAGCATTGGACAGGTCGCCGTCCGGTTCTGGCAGGAGTTGCTCGTCGGCAAGCTGTTTGCCGACTTCTGGGCGACGAGCCAGTTGCTTCTGGCAGGTACGGCCATTGGATCCGTGCTCGGTTGCGGCCTTGCTTGCGTGCTGAGGCTGTCGCCTCGAATCGACGCCATGATGCAACCCTTCATCACGGCCATCATGAGCATTCCGAAGCTCGGCCTCGTTCCTTTGCTCGTGCTGTGGTTCGGGACCGGATGGGCGCCGAAGGTGATGCTGGTCGCCTTGACGGTGCTGTTCATCATCTTCTCGCTCGTCTACGCCGGGCTGGTGACCGTGAACCCACGCCTGACCATGACTGCGAGGGTGTTCGGCGCCAGTCCGCTGCAACTCACCCGGCACATCGTCATACCGAGCGTCCTTCCTTTCATCTTCACGGGACTGCAGGTGGCGTTGCCGTGGGCGGTCAGCGCTGCCCTGGTCGCCGAGTACCTCGCGGCCAAAGTCGGTATCGGCCACGGCATCGAGGAAGCGCGCCAGTTGAGCGACTCCGTCGGCGTCTATTACGGCATCTTCCTCGCGACGGTCCTGGTCCTGCTGGGCAACGGCGTGCTCTCAATCGCCCGCCGATTCGCCATCAAGGTTTCACCATAGGAGTACGAATTGAAAATCTACAAGTTTCTGCAAAACGGCCAGCCCCGGTTCGGCGTGCTCGAAGGGCCAGACACCGTCCGGGCCATGAAGGAATCGCCGTTCGAGGGCAGCATCAAGATGGATGACGAGACTTGGCCGCTTTCCAGCCTCGTCCTCTTGCCGCCCACCGTGGCACACCCGCGAATCTTCGGCGTGGGCTTCAACTACAAGTCTCATATTCTGGAGACTGGCCGCGCGTTGCCGGACATCCCGCCCTTCTTCATGAAGCCGGACACCGCCTTGATCGGTCACGGCGAGAGCATCGTTTATCCGAGCGCTAGCACACTCGTCCACTACGAGGCCGAACTGGTCGCGGTCATCGGGCGCAAGGCCAGGAACATCGCTCGCGAAGACGCCCTGAATTACGTGCTCGGCTACACCTGCGGCAACGACGTGAGCGAACGCACCATCCAGCGCAAAGAAATGGCCTCAGGCCTCATGACGGTCGGCAAGGCCTTCGACACGTTCGCGCCGATCGGCCCCTGCATCGAGACCTCAGTCGACCCCTCGAAGCTGCGGATGCAAGGCCGCTTGAACGGCGCAGTCGTCCAGAATTGCCAGACTTCCGATCTGCTGTTCGGAGTGGACGCGCTGGTGGCCTACCTGAGCCGGTCGATCACCCTGATGCCCGGCGATCTCATCATGACCGGGACACCCGGCGGTGTCGGCCCGCTCCAGCCCGGCGACAGCTTCGAGATCGATATTGAGGGCGTGGGCGTGCTTCGCAACGACGTCATGGGAGAGAACGCATGACCAAGGAAGATTCCGACATCCGGGCGCAGGTCCTGGCGGCCGACGAATCGAGGTATCAGGCCTTGTACAGGCAGGACGTGGCAGCGCTCGGGCACATGCTGGCCGATGAGGACTATGTCCATATCCACGCGAACGGCAAGGTCGACGACAAGGCGGCCTTCCTGGCATCGATCGAGACGGCCCGGTATCGCTTTGTCCAAGCCGAACGTACGGCGCAGCAGGTCCGCCTCGCAGGCCCGCTCGTCCTGTTGCATGGAAGGACTCTCACGACGCTCGACGTCGCCGGCGAGACCAAGGTGATGGACAACGCTTTCACGACGGTCTGGAAGCAGACCGAAGGCGGGCTGAAGCTGCTGCATTGGCAAGCCACCAGGCGCTTGTAAATCAGGAGCTGACTCATGATCAATTCAGCACGCCGATCTGTCGCCGCCCTGTTGGCGACTGCGGCCATCGGCACTCCTTGGGCAGCCTTCTCCCAGGCGAGATACCCTTCCAGGCCGATCACGCTGGTCCTGCCGGCCGGAGCCGGGACGGGCGTCGACATTATCGGGCGGCTCGGGGCGCAGAAGCTGTCGGAAGTGCTCGGTCAACCCGTGGTGATCGAGAACGTAGTGGGTGCCAGCGGTGTCATCGGAGTCCAGAAAGTCACCCGTGCGAAACCGGACGGTTACACGCTGCTTTTCGCCTTCAATCAGACGATCACCATGAATCCTCACGTGGTTGCAAATCTGCCCTACGACCCGCAGCGGGAACTGGTGCCCATCTCCAGGTTCGCGGCTGCGCCCTTCGTCTGGATGGTCAATACACAGATCCCGGTCAAGACGTTCCCGGAACTGGTTGCCTATGCGAAATCCCAGCCCGGGAAGCTTGCGATGGGCGTCACCGGATTTGCTTCCGCCGCCTATCTCGGTTCGCAGCTCCTGGCCTACCAGACCGGGGCAGAGGTTTTGCCAGTGAACTATGCGGGCAATTTCAGCGCCGACCTAATGTCGAACGTGGTCCAGTTGTCGATGAGTCCCGCGGCGCAGGTGCCCGCCTTGATAGCGAGCGGCAAGATTCGCGCGCTGGCGCAGACCGGCGAGCGCAGGGCAGAAGGCTTGAAGGACATCCCCACCGTCAGTGAAACCGTGCCAGGCTATGTGATTGATGCTTGGTATGCCGTCTGGGCGCCGGTGGGGACGCCCAAGGAGGTCGTCGCGACATTGACCGAGGCTTGGCGATCAGTCGCTTCGAAGCCCGAGACCAGGGAGCGACTTGCGGCGTTGTCGGCAGTCGCCGTCGGGAGCACCGCCGAGGAACTCGACGAGCTGATCCGAAAGGAGACAAGGATGTGGGGCGACGTCGTCAAGGCGCGGAAGATCACCCCTGCGCAATAGGACCCAGAACGCGTTCCGAACCAATCTTTCCGTGCATTGGGATCTGAGCGACGGTGAGAAGTTGGGCCGCATCGGCCACGACTTTGCGGCTCCTGGCGTGTTGGCCAAAGTCCGGGCCAGCCTGGCGAAGGCGCGCCATAGACTTCACTCCGGACGCAGAGTCATCGCCTGGCGCTGCCACTTGCCCGTTGCCCGGTCAGCCAACCTACGATAACCACAGGCACGTAAACACCCTGTTATCGGTGGCCGGCACGGCGCGAGGCAATATGCGAGCAAGGTCGCCTTTCTCGTTCTCGTCGCATTGTGCTGGCACGGCGAACGGCTGGTTGCGCCGTTTCTCGGCGGTTCGTCGCGTCTTGCCTTGCCATGGTCGGTGCGCGAGCGTCGGCGAGAGGCACGCGGGCGAAGCTTGACAGAGGCTCTCAACCGCCGACTGATCCGAACGGCAGCGCCGCCCTGAGCTTGGCGATCGAGAAGTTCATGCTCTGCTTGTTCCGCTCAAAGGTATAGATCGCGACCGGTGGCACCGCCGTGACAACCATGCCCGTCAAGACTCCCTTGACCTGGCTGTTGAACCTGTTCAGGAGCGGCACGCCAGCGATCGACCCGATTGCCCTTGCGACGTAGACGCCCACAATGGCGGAGGCGATGCCGGCAAGGATCACCTTCATGCTGTCGAGCTTGTTGTAACTGATCGATGAGAGTCAAGGCTCTTTTCTCCTGCACGAGAACGTGCACATCATCGAAGCGATCCATTCAGACGAAGCAAGTGCAGGGAAGCGCGTCATCCGAGGGGGTGATCAACCGCGCGCAAGAAAAACACTGACCATCACGCCGCTTGCAATATGAAAAATGCAACCCGCCCAGAGTCGTAGACGGGTGGCTACTTCAGCGTAGCCCTAAAACCGCCTTCGCGGCACGCCGCGCACGCCGATGTCCCGAAATGGAACGCGGAGAACCTACTGCGCCTCGATACCGAACTCCTGCATCCGCTTTGTGATCACCTCGAAATCCCGCTTGTAGTTCTGATTGAACTGCTCCGGCGTCGTATTGAGCATCTCGAGGCCGCGCTCGGCCATCTTCGCCTGGACGTCCGGCATCGCGGCCGCAGCACGCAGGGCGGTGGTCAATCGCTCGACCACCAAAGGTGGCGTTTTCGCAGGCGCGACAAAGGCGATCCAGACCGCTGCTTCGAACAAGGTATCTTCGAAACCGAGTTCACGCATTGTCGGCACCTGCGGCAGAACAGCAGAGCGCTCGCGCCCCATGATCGCCAGCGGCACGATCTTGCCAGCCTGCACGTGCTGGCGTGCGAGACCAGCCGAGGTGAGACCGACGCTCACGGTGTTGCTCAGCAGGTCAGCCAGCACCGGCGCCTCCCCGCGCTGCGGCACATGGACCATGTGCGCATCGAGCTTGCGATTGAGGGCTTCGCCTGCCAGGTGGCCGAGGCCGCCGGGCCCCCATGTGCCGTAGCTCAGCTGCTGGCCAGGCTTTGCCGCCAGCTTCCTGAAGTCGTCCATGTTCTTCACACCCAACTCGAGATTGGCGGAAAGGATGGCGGGACTGCGCACCACTTGGGTGAGAAAGACGAAGTCGCGCTTCGGATCGTAGGGCAGGCTCTTGTAGAGCGCGACGTTGTTGATCAGCGAGTCGCCCAGCGTGACGGCAATCGTGTAGCCGTCCGGCACGGCACGGGCCACCTCGCCCAGCCCCACGGTGCCATTGGCACCGGCCTTGTTGTCGACCACGACAGCCTGGCCCAGGGACTTGGCGACACGCTCGCCGATCAGTCGCGCCACGAAGTCGTTGGCACCGCCGGCCTGCGCGGTGACGACGATGCGTATGGGCTTGCTCGGGAACGTGCCTTGGGCGAAGCCTGCGAGCGGCAAAGTCGCGAGGACGGTGGTCAGGCTCAGTGCCAGGAAGGTGCGGCGCATTGGGGTCTCCTTTTTGTATGTTCTCGGGGGCGAATCAGGCCGTTTCGCGAGTCGACAAAAGCGTGCTGCGCTCTCGCTCGAACTCTTGTTGCAGCAACCGGCGATAACAGATCAGGGCCTGGTCCATCCCGAGCAATAGCATCGGAACATCGGGGTCGATGTTGAGATGCTGGGCTGTGATCGTCCCGCGGTCTTCTTCGAAGGCGGTGACCAGTCCGCGGTAGATCGCGTCCGTCACGGCAGGGTCATCGATGCTGCTGCGATGCGATTGCTGAAAGAAGTAGTGCGTGGTGGTCTCGGTCTCCGGCGTCAGCGTCTGGCAGCTGTGAAGCTGCACCTCGCCGCGCAAGTCGCCCTCCAGCTGGCCCACGGGCGCACCGCCCGATTGCATCAACAAGGTGCCCGGCAGCACGAAGTCGTAGACGAAGTAGCGGTCGACATTGCGATCGAAAGTCTGGAAGGTTTTCCAGAATGGCGATGGCGCCACATCCAAAACGTGCCGCATGACCCTGATGCCACGGGGTATCTGCTCGATCCTGGGAACTGCCTGCGCGATCACCGTCGTCCCACCCAGCGTGCTCTCGTGCACATAGCTCAGGTGCGAGAAGTCCAGCAGGTTGTCGCAGACCAGCAGATAGGGCGTGTCGTAATGCACGTAGCCGGGCTTGTACGACCAGTCGGGATGGTCACAGGAGAAGTTGTCGGGCAGCAAGGCGGGATCGGCCAATGCCGGGTCACCCATCCAGACGAAGATCCACTTGTTGTGCGAAACCACGGGATAGGTCGGCACGCGTGTCTTGACGGGGATGCTTGCCAGGCCGGGCTCGTCCACACAGACGCCCGCCGCGTCGAACTTGAGCCCGTGGTAGCCGCAACGCACGCAGTCGCCTTCGCGGCGTCCACGCGACAAGGGCGCATGGCGATGGCAGCAGCGGTCCTGCATCGCGACCAGCCCGCCATCGCCGGTCCGATAGACGAGGATCGGCTCATCGAGCACGCGCCGCGTGAACATGCCCTCGGCAGGAACTTCGTGTTCCCACGCGATGACGTACCAGCAGTTTCGTATCCACATGCCTGTCTGCATAAAGTCCAGGCAATGTAGGAAATGCGGGTCATGCCGTCTGTCCCTGCAGAAGGGTACAAACGTGCCCCGCTGTCTAGGGACTAGTGAATGAAGCGCAAGAGCTGCTGCCGCCCGTGGATCGCCAGCTTGGCATAGGCGCGTTTGCGCAGCGTCGCGACGGTAGACGCCGCGATGCACAGATCGGCCGCGATGCCATCGGCGCCAATCCCGCAAGCGATCCGCGCGCACACCGCGCGTTCACGAGGCGAGAGCAGCGGCGCTGTCCGCTGAAGCGCACGCTCAATCTCGAGTCCGCGCAGCCGCGCATCGGGGGATGCCAGATGGGCAAAGAGCGCATTGCGGTGCGCCCTCTTGAGGATCGGCGCCAGCCCCAGGAGCCGTTGCACATCGGCCTCTTCGAACCTGCCGTCGTGCTGGTCGCGATAGAGGTTGATCGCAAACAGCGTTCGCGGCAGCGGCGCATAGAGAAAGCTCAAGCGGCCCGTGAGTTTCCGCCCCACGAAGATCTGGTCGCGCCAGCCCTGATCGGGAATGTCCGTCACGTCGTACAGCAGCGCTGTCACGGGAGCGTGCATCGAGGTCTCCCCGACCATGCGCATCGCCAGGCGCGTGAGCTCGTCAGCCTGTCGGAATCGGCTCTTATAGAGCGAGAAGCACTCTGCCGTGATGTTTTCGTGGCGCCCCGTCGAATGACCTTCCACTTGGGAAGGAACGCCATCCACATATTCGACGAGCGAGATGTACTCGACAGGCAGGACGTGGTTCACGAAGTCGAGCATCTCGAGCGCCGGTGCACGCCCGTCGCCGGCATCCAGCAAACGCGCAACCGCACAGGCATCGAGCATGTGCCCTGCCGGCGGATTTTCGAGCAACCAGGTTGAAGCCATCACGCCGAAATATAGGCAAGCCGTTGACGAATCAACAGCGTGAATGCCCGGAGCGAAGCGCTGCTCCGGGTAAACACCAAGCAGTTGATATTGCAACTAGTTGGCATATCAACCAAAATAATCAGGCCGAAGCAGTCCAGCGTGGCGGCATTTCGGGCACGAATCACTACTGGAGACCCACGATGAAATTCCACCGTCGCGCCATTGCGTGTGCGCTCTTCGCTTCGACTGCGCTGTCGCTCGCCTCCCCCCAGGCCATGGCACAAGCCGTGAAGGTTGGCATCATCGGTCCCTTCTCCGGACCGTTCGCGCACTACGGCTCGCTTTTCAAGGCAGCGGCGGAAGGCTATGTCGCAAGCCAGGGCGGCAAGCTTGCCGGCCAGAACGTCGAGTTCATCTATCGCGACACGGGCGGTCCCAACCCCGCGCTGACCAAGACCCTGGTTCAGGAGCTGCTGGTCAAGGACAAGGTGGACTACCTCGGTGGCTTCGTGTTCACGCCCAATGCGATGGCCGTGGCACCGTTGATCCAGCAGTCCCGCACGCCGACGGTCATCTTCAACGCCGCGACCTCGGCCATCACCGAGAAGTCGGAGTACTTCATCCGCACCAGCTACACGTTGTGGCAAGTCACCGTGCCGGCTGCGCAGTGGGCGGCCAAGCAGAACATGAAGAAGGTCGTGACGGCCGTCACCGACTACGGGCCCGGCATCGACGCCGAGACGGCCTTCAAGAGCGAATTCACCAAGCAAGGCGGCACCGTGGTCGAGAGCATCCGCATGCCGATCGCCACCACGGACTTCGGGCCCTTTGTTCAGCGCATCAAGGCCAGCGGCGCACAGGCCGTCTACACCTTCCTGCCGGGCGGCCCGCCGAACCTTGGGTTCGTCAAGGCCTACAACGAAAACGGCCTGGCCAAGGCCGGCGTGCAGTTCTTCGGCTCGGCCGAGACCGACGAGTACGACCTGCAGAAGTTCGGCGATGCCGCGCTGGGCCTGACGACGGTCTTCCACTACTCGGGCACACACGACTCGCCTGAAAACAAGAAGTTCGTCGCCGCGCTCAAGAAGCAGGATTCCAACGCGGTTGCCAACTACGCATCGGTCGGGGCCTGGGATGGCATGTACGTGATCCAGAAGATGATCGAGGCCACGGGCGGCAAGAAGGACGGCCCGAAGGCATTGGCCGCAGCCCGCTCGCTCAAATGGGAAAGCCCGCGCGGGCCGGTGAGCATCGACCCCAAGACGCGGCACATCACGCAGAACGTCTACCTGCGCAAGGTCGAGAAGGCAGGCGACCAGTGGGTCAACAAGGAGCTGCAGAGCTTCGGACCCCAGGCCGACTTCGGATTGGAGAAGTGAGTTCGCGCGCGACGCGTCTCTTCTGAAACTCCCTCCGTGAACACCTTCCTCAACATCCTCATCGACGGGCTGGCCTACGGCATGGTGCTGTTCGTCATCGCGGTCGGCCTGTCGGTGACGCTGGGCCTGATGCGTTTCGTGAACCTGAGTCACGGCGCCTTCGCCATGGTCGGGGGCTACTGCGCGGCCCTCCTGACACGTGAGGCTCAATGGAGCTTCTGGCTGGCAGTGCCCGCCGCCGTCCTGGCGACGGCCCTGCTGGGCGGCGTGCTCGAGGCACTGGTGCTGCGCCACCTGTACCGCCGAAAGGAGCTCGAGCAGGTGCTGTTCACGATCGGCCTGAGCTTCGTGCTGATCGCCACCACCAATGTACTGGTCGGTCCGCAGGTGCAGATGATTCCGCTGCCGCCGCTTCTCGCGGGCTCGGTCGACCTGGGCTTTCGCACCCTGCCCGCGCAACGCCTGCTGGTGATCGGTGCCGGCTGTGCAGTGGCGGCGCTGGCCGCCTGGACGGTCACGCGCACCCGCTTCGGCATCTGGCTGCGGGCGGCGGTCGACCACAGCGGCACCGCATCGTCGCTCGGAATCCCGATCCGCACGGTGCAATGCGCGAGCTTCGCTGCCGGTGCTGCGCTGGCCGGCCTTGGCGGCATCCTCGGCGCCGAGCTGATGCCGCTGGAGCCTTACTACGCGCTCAAGTACCTCGTGCTGGTACTGGTGGTCGTCTCCGTGGGTGGCATGGGCTCCATCACCGGGTCGCTGTTGGCGGCCGTCCTGCTGGGCGTCATAGAGACCGCCAGCAAGTACCTCGCCTCGGAGTGGGGAAGCCTATTTTTCTTTGTCGCCATGGCTCTCCTCCTGGCCTGGCGCCCCAACGGTCTGCTGAAACGATGAACACCATGGCAACAACCCCTTCGGCGCTCGCTGCGGCACCGGCTCAGGCGGCGGCAGCGGCACCGCGCTGTGCGCCGGCCTGGCGTGCGCCTGCCGGCGTGCTGTTGGTCGGCATCGTCGCCTGCGCCCTGATGCCGGACCAACTGGGCCTGATGACGCGGATCTTTATCACCGCGCTCTTCGTGCTTTCGCTGGATCTGGTCGTGGGCATCGCGGGCCTGGCGACACTGGGCCACGCTGCCTTGTTCGGCATGGGCGCCTATGCAGCGGGCATCTTCGCGCTGCAGGTCCACCCTGACCCCTTGGTCGGCCTGGTGGTCGGTATTGCCGCCGGCGCCGGCCTGGCCGTGCTGTCGGGTGCGTTCCTGCTGCGCTTTCAAGGCTTCACCTTCCTGATGCTGACCATCGCGATCTCGCAGATCCTGCTGAGTCTGGCGCAGAAGGCACGCCGCTGGACCGGTGGTGACGATGGCTTGTCGGGGTTCGTGATGGGACCGGTCCTGGGTCGCTTCGAATTCGACCTCGAAGGCCGGGTCGCTGCGCTGTATGCGCTGGTTGTGCTGGTCGTGCTTTTCTACGTTGCGCGGCGGATCGTCGACTCACCCTTCGGCCTGGCCGTGCGCGGCATCCACGAGAACCGCGCCCGCATGGCGGCACTGGGCACGCCGGTGTTCGCGCGGCTGTGGGTGCTCTACACCGTGGCCGGTGCGATGGCAGGCGCCGCCGGCGCCCTGTCGGCACAGACCAACGCCGTGGTCGGGATGGACAGCCTGTCGTTCGCGCTGTCCGCGGAAGCGCTGGTCATGCTCATCCTCGGTGGCGCCGGGCGACTCACCGGAGCCCTGGTCGGCGCCACCGTGTTCACGGTGCTGCATCACACGGCGGCCTCCATCAATCCCTACCACTGGTTGTTCGTGGTGGGCGCCTTGCTCATGCTGGTGGTCCTCGTGTCGCCGGCCAAGGCCTGGGCCTGGTTGCGTCGCCGTGCAGGAGGCGTGCGATGAGCGCATTGCTCGAACTCAAATCGCTGGACAAGCGCTTCGGCGGGCTTCACGTCACGCGCGAGGTGTCGTTCGCGCTGCAAGCCGGCGACCGGCTGGCACTGATCGGCCCCAATGGGGCTGGCAAGACCACGCTCGTCAACCAGATCAGTGGCGTACTGGCCTCCGACACCGGCGAGATTTGGCTTCGCGGAGAGAACGTCACCCGCCTGAGCCAGGCCAGGCGCGTGCGCGCCGGTCTGGCCCGCACCTTCCAGATCACCACGCTGGCACCGCATTTCGCAGTCCAGCGACAGATCGAACTCGCGCTTTTGGAGCGCGAAGGAATGACCGGCCGCATGTGGCGCAGCATCGATGCATACCCTGCCCTGCAGGCGGAAGCCCAGGGCATCCTGAACCGCTTTGGCCTGGTCGCCCATGCGGCCGCGGCAACGGAAGACCTCGCCTATGGCGAGCAGCGCTTGATCGAGATGGCACTGGCGCTGGCACTGCGACCCATGGTCGTCCTGCTGGATGAACCCATGGCCGGCGTGCCGAAAGGCGATGGCGAGCGTCTGCTGGCCGCACTGGATTCGCTGCCCAGCGATCTGGCCGTGCTGATCATCGAGCACGACATGGACCTCGTGTTCCGCTTTGCCAACCGGATCGTGGTGCTGGCTGAAGGGGCCGTGCTTGCCGACGGCTCTCCCGACGACATTCGCCGCGACCCCAAGGTGCGCGCCGCCTACCTGGGAAACTGAGATGCCCGAACCGATTCTCAAGCTCGAGGACGTGGTGGCGGGCTACGGCCCCACGACCGTGCTCAACGGCCTTTCATTCGAGATGACGGCCCGGGAGCGACTGGCCATGGTCGGACGCAATGGCGTCGGCAAGACCACCGCGCTGCGGGCCATCATGGGATTGGTGCCGCTGCGCAGCGGCCGTGTGAGGTTCAGGGGCCAGGACATCTCCGCGCTCGCACCCCATCAGCGTGCAGACCTCGGCCTAGGCTACGTGCCTCAGACCCGCGACATTTTTCCATCGCTGACCGTCGAGGAGAACCTGCTGGCCGGGCTCAAGCGGCGTTCGCGCAGCGCGCTGGACGAGGCCTACACGCTGTTTCCGCGGCTCGCCGAGCGCCGCCGAAATGGCGGAGCCCAGCTCTCGGGCGGCGAGCAGCAAATGCTCTCCGTCGCCCGGGCGCTGCTCGGCCAGCCCTTGCTGCTGCTGCTGGATGAACCGCTTGAAGGCCTCGCGCCCCTGATCCGGTTGGAGCTGCTGCACGCCTTCCACAACCTGAGCGAGCAGACCGGTATTTCTGTCGTCATCGTCGAGCAACAGGTCGACGAGGCGCTCGGCTATGCGGAGCGCGCACTGATCCTGGACCACGGTGCCGTCGTCCACAGCGGCAGCGCCTCGGCGTTGCTCCACGATCCCCAGACGCTGGAGCGCTGGGTCGGCATGGCCGTGCACTGAATGAAGAAGCAAACAACGCGATGAAACACCATGACAAATGAACTGATGCTCCGTGTCGCCCGGCGTGTCGAAGAAGCCGACGGCGTGTGCAGCTTCGAACTCGTGCCGCAGGACAGCAGTGCCTTGCCCGCCTTTGCGGCAGGGGCGCACATCGATGTGCACGTGGCGCCAGGCTTGATTCGCCAGTACTCGCTCAGCAACGATCCCGCTGAGCGCAACCGCTATCGGATCGCGGTTCTGCGGGAGCCGAGCTCCCGCGGAGGATCGGCCGGCATGCACGACAGCGTTCGATCCGGTGACGTGCTGCGCGTGAGTGCACCCCGAAATCACTTTCCCCTGGTCGACGCGCCTCGCAGCCTACTGTTGGCCGGCGGGATCGGCGTGACGCCCATCCTGGCTATGGCGCGCGCCCTGCATGCGCAAGGCCGAGACTTCGAGATGCACTACTGCGGCCGCTCCGCGAGCCGGATGGCGTTTCTCGAGGAGCTCGCGTCTGCCGCCTTCGCGAGCAGCGTGGTCCTCCATGCCGACGACGTGCCGGCGCAGAAGTTCGATGCCCAGCGCGTGCTGGCCCATCCCGCAGGCCATACGCACCTGTATGTGTGCGGGCCGAACGGCTTCATGGACCACGTCCTCGAAACCGCCAGGCGCCTCGACTGGCCGGAAACGCAACTGCATCGCGAGTATTTCGCCGGCGTGGCAACGGCTCTCGCAACGGACGGCAGCTTCGAGGTTCGCGTGGCGAGCACAGGCCTGAGCTGCCAAGTGCCGGCCGGCAAGACAGTGACCGAGGTGCTGGCAGCGCATGGCGTGGAAGTGCCGACCTCCTGCGAGGCTGGCCTCTGCGGGACATGCCTGACCCGCGTCCTGGAAGGCACGCCTGATCACCGCGACAGCTTCCTCACCGACGCCGAGCGCGCTGCCAACGACCAGTTCACGCCCTGTTGCTCGCGGGCGCTGTCTCCGCTGCTGGTGCTCGACCTTTGATCCGCCCGCCCCCTTTCAAGGAGATCCCCGATGACCACGACCTGCATCCCCATCAAGAACCTCGCTCAGAACGCCAACACCAGCCGTTTTCCGCTCGACCAGTGGTACGTGGCCGGCTTCTCGTCCGAACTCACTGACAAGCCCATTGCACGAACCTTCCTCAATCAGAAGGTGGTGCTATTTCGCACCGGAGAAGGACAAGTCGCGGCCTTGGAGGACCGTTGCTGCCATCGCTCGCTGCCGCTGTCGTGCGGGACAGTCGAAGGCTCCGGCGTGCGATGCGGCTACCACGGCCTGCTCTACGCGCCGAACGGGCAATGCATCGAGATTCCCGGGCAGGAGCGCATCCCGTCCAAGGCCAAAGTGAAGGCCTACCACGTGGTCGAGCAGAACAAGATCATCTGGATCTGGATGCCCCGCGACGAAGCCGCGCAACCAGCACGCCTGGCGCCGGACTACCCGTTCCACGACGACCCCCGCTACAAGTTCGGCAGCGGCAACTACCACTACCAATCGCCCTGGCAACTGATCCACGACAACCTGCTCGACCTGAGCCACCTGGGCTACGTCCATCTGCAGACCATCGGTGGCGACGCCAAGTTGCATATGAACGCGCCGATGAAAGTGAGCTCCGAAGGCGAGCAGGTCAAGGTCGTGCGCCTGATGCCCAACTCGACGCCACCGCCCACCTACCGTGCGGCCTGGCCCTTCGCAGAAAAATGCGAGCGCTGGCAGGAGATCGAATTCGACGTGACGCATCTGCGGATCTGGACAGGCGCGGTGGAGCCAGGCACGGATGCCATCGATAACCCCGACCGCGGCGGCTTCCACATGCGCGGCTTTCACGGCATCACGCCCGAGACCGAGGAGACCTGCCATTACTTCTGGAGCATGGCCAGCACCAAGCATCCGGACATGCCCGAAAACATCGATGCAGTGATCCAGCAAACCGCCTTCACCTTCGATGAAGACCGCACCGTCATCGAGGCGCAGTACCGGAACATGCTGGCGTTCGGCGACAAGGCGAACTGGATCGACATTCACGTCGATGCCGGCGCCAACCGCGCCAGGCGCATCGTTGCCGAGTTGCTCAAGAAGCAGGCCGTTGCAGAACCCACCGATTCCTAAAACAGCAAACAAGGAGACAGCGCATGGCTACGAACAGAGGCGTCGTTTACGTATCGCAGGGCAAGGTCGAGGTCCGTCCGATCGACTATCCCAAACTGCTCAACCCTCGAGGCCGCACCGCCAACCACGGCGTGATCCTCAAGGTGCTGACCACCAACATCTGCGGCTCGGACCAGCACATGGTGCGCGGGCGAACTACCGCACCTGCCGGCCTGGTCCTTGGCCATGAGATCACAGGCGAGGTCATCGAGGCAGGCAAGGACGTCGAAACTCTGGCTGTAGGAGACATCGTCTCCGTGCCCTTCAACGTTGCCTGCGGGCGCTGCCGCCTGTGCAAGGAGCGCCAGACCGGCGTGTGCCTGACAGTGAACGAATCGCGCCCCGGCGGCGCCTACGGCTACGTCGACATGGGCGGCTGGGTGGGTGGGCAGGCCGAATACGTCATGGTGCCCTATGCCGACTTCAATCTTCTGAGGTTCCCTGACCGTGAGCAGGCCATCGAGAAGATTCGCGACCTTACGTGCCTTTCGGACATCCTGCCCACGGGTTATCACGGCGCCGTCACCGCGGGCGTCGGTCCAGGCAGCACGGTGTACGTGGCCGGTGCGGGACCGGTGGGCTTGGCCGCTGCGGCATCCGCACGCCTGCTGGGCGCCGCCGTCGTGATCGTCGGCGACGTCAACCCTGCCCGGCTCGAGCACGCCAAGGCGGTCGGTTTCGAGACTGCCGATTTGTCCATTGACACACCACTGGGCGAGCAGATCGCAGCCCTCCTCGGCGTTCCCGAAGTAGACAGTGCTGTCGACGCCGTAGGCTTCGAGGCACGCGGTCATGGCCACGAGGGGGCACAGCACGAAGCGCCGGCCACCGTTTTGAATTCGCTCATGGAGGTAACCCGGGCGGCCGGCAAGATCGGAATCCCGGGCTTGTACGTCACGGACGATCCCGGTGGCGTCGACAAGGCGGCAAAGACGGGTTCGCTCAGTATCCGCCTGGGGTTGGGCTGGGCCAAATCGCACAGCTTCATGACGGGGCAGACGCCGGTCATGCAGTACAACCGGGCGTTGATGCAGGCCATCCTGTGGAACCGCATCGACATCGCCAATATCGTGGGCGTCAAGCTCATTTCCCTGGACGAGGCGCCAGCGGGTTACGCTCAATTCGATGCCGGGGCGCCCACCAAATTCGTCATCGATCCCCACGGACAGCTCAAGCGGTAAGTTCGTGCATCCACGCCATGCCGGACCGCCAGGGGAAGCTACAGTGGCGACAGCAACTCTGGTTCTTTTCCGATGCCTCGTACCAAGACCCCATCCGCGCGAAAAGCCTCGAAGGCAGCGCCGGGTGACGTGATCAATCTCGAAAACTACGCCCCCGCCTATCTCACCTGGATCGCTAACAAGCTGTCGAGCGGTGCCTCGCAGGCCTACCTCGCGGCCTTCGACGTTGGCATCGAAAGCTGGCGGGTGCTGGTGTTGCTGGCGATCGAAGGATCGATCTCGGCACAGAAGGCCTGCGGCATCATCGGCATGGATAAGGCCTCGATGAGCCGCTGCTTCAAGAGCATGCAGGCGCGCGGCTTCATCGAACTCAGCCTCGACCCCCAGGACGGACGTGCCCGCATCGCGACGCTGACGCCGTCCGGCCGCGCGGTGCACGATCAGATCAGGGACATCGCCATGGAGCGCGAGCGTGCCTTCTTGTCGGTCCTGACGGCGGCGGAGCGCAAGATGCTGCTGGACCTGCTGCGCCGCTTGCATGAAAACCTGCCAGCGGTCGAGGCCGCCACCCGCGACCATTTCAGCCGGCGCCACCCCCATGCATTGCAGCGGCGAGGATCCAAGGATTCGGATTCCTGATCGCCTTACGCTTTGTGTCGTATGCCATGCCACGATTGCGCGTGGCCAATCACCCATACTGCCCGGGTTCAGCTTTCACCAGTAAGCTGCCGGCGAATGTCCATCACATCGAAATGCGCTCGCTTCTCGATGATTTTGTCTTCGGCAATTTTCAGCAGCATCATCAGTGAAAATTTGACCCGATTGCCAGTAGGTTGGATACCCATGTTCACGCCGGTGTGCGTGCCTTCGAATGTCAAATAGACAGCAACTTGGTCTCCTTCAGCGAGCAATGCCTCGATCGGAAACTTAAAGCCACGAAAAGAATCAAAATTCTTCTTTTCCGACTCCACAAATCCTTCTGCTCCATAAATGGGCGTGTTCACCTGATGATAGAACACAAAATCCTTATGGCACAATTTTGCGACCGCGTCGTAATCTTCTTTCTGGATGGCGTCATAGAATTGACGGACTAGTTCTTTATTTTTTTCGATCGACATAATAAAATTCCTTGATTTGATAATTAATGGGGACTGAGCTCGTTTTAAAGCGAATATGCTTCGCCATCTTCCGGGACCAGCAGACGATCAGTCATTCCATTCTCCGCCGAGAACTCACGCAGCTCTTTCCTGGTCAGCATTGAGTGATTCACCGACTCCATGTGGCTGGCGACGAGGGTCGCTTGCGGGGCAGCCTTATAGACCTCACGTACATCCTGCTTGTTCATAATGATCGAGCCCAAACCGATGACCTGAGCGTCACCACTGTTCAGGATGATGACGTCCGGCTGAAATTGATCGAGACTGTCCTGAACAAATTGATTCCAGACCGTGTCGCCAGCCAGATAAAGTGTTTTTTCACTCGGACTCTTGAATACGACCCCGCACACCTCACCCAGAATTTCGCCCATAGCCGAAAGAGCGGAATCTGTGCCGTGCTGCCCCGAGGTTTGACTGAGCGTCACACCGTTGAATTGCCCGTCCGTAATGAGACGAACATCGAAAAATCCAGATATTCTGATGATTTCCCGGTCTTTTTCGTGCTGGACTAGCACCGGCAAGTGCTTGGGCAATAGAGATTTTGCTGCGTCATCCCAATGATCTGGATGGGTATGAGTCACGATGATTGCATCGACGTCACAGATTTGATCCATCGGCACAGTCAATTCGACAGTAGGATTCTTCAAATGGCTATTCGGCGTACCCTCGAATCCGGGGTATATCCCTTTTTTGGCCAGCATCGGATCAACAAGAAATTTCGTTCCTGCGTATTCGATGATGAGCGTTGCGTTGCGTACTTGCGTGATCTTCATAAAATATCCTTCGTAGGCTAGCGTTGTGGACCGATTGGTCCATTTTGGGTAAAAAACGGTATTGATTTCCGTCTAGATTTTTCAGTCTAAATTTGAGAGCAGCAGACTCAACGCGTTGTCGAGCCAGGTCTTATCGCAACCGGCCCGCACCATGACCTGCAATCCAGGGAAGGCCAGCAGCAGCAGTTGAGCCAGTTCTTGAGAGCCCTTGGTGCTCTTGACTGAGCCGTCAGCGTGCCCCCGTTTGATCGTGCGCGCCAAGTCGCTCTCGATCGTCTGAAAGTCCTCGACCACGCGTGCTCGAATTTCCGGATCGCGCGGCGCCATCTCGACGGCCTGATTGATGCTCATGCATCCGCAAGAGAATTCCTCAGAGCTGGCATCGTCAATGATCATGCGAAAGAACGTTTCGATCGCTCCGCGCGCCAAACCTTGCGCCAAAATCCGATGCATGTCTCGCGCCCGGTCCTCGCGGTAGGCATCAAAGGCCGCGATGAAGAGCTCCCTCTTGCCGCCAAAAGTGCCGTACAAGCTACTCTTGCTCAGGCCCATGGCGAGGAGCAAATCGGCCATCGAGGTCCCCTCATAGCCCTTGCGCCAAAAAACGCCCAAAGCTTTGTGCAAGGCTTCTGCGGTATTGAACTCTTGTGGCCGCGCCATGGCCTGTCTCCAGTAGTCATTTCAACGAATTCGCCAATTATGGACCAATCGGTCCTCAATGTCCACTTAACTTTTGTTGCGCGCGCCCGTCCCCCTCGGCACGACGAGACATCTGCAATGGTTCGCGGGCGACCGAGGCAATGAGGCAGTGAAGCTGCATCGGGATCACAGTCGTGTACCTCCGGAGGGTCGGCAAAGCCATGAAGCGCATCAGTTGGCTGTCACAGTGGACAATCAATCGCCAGGAAATGGAGCCCGACACTCGGCAGGCTTGGAGCCTTCAAGTCGGGTTCTTGAGGTCAACAGAACGAACGACAGGCCGTGCAGTTTGAAGATTGCAGTCCTCCATGTAGACGCGATCGACCTACCCGTAGATCCGTCACCTCATCGAAAAACTCGAGGTTTCCTGGAATATTCAGAGGATGCCCTGCGTCTATGGAGCGTTTCCTTCACTCTGCCTTCAAAGGATTGTCATGCGCAAGCACCTCATTTCGACTTTCATTCTCACCATTGCCGCCGCGTCGGCCGGCCTGGCTCAGGCCGCTACCCCCGTCAAGACGGCCGGCGGCATGCTGGTCAACAGCAACGGCATGACGCTCTACACCTTCGACAACGATGCGGCAGGCAGCGGCAAAGCGTCTGCAACGGCCCATGCGCCGGACTCTGGCCACCGGTCGCGGCGGCCGCGGACGCCGCCGCCGAAGGCGACATGACTGTCATCCAGCGCGATGACGGCACCAAGCAATGGGCGTACAAAGGCAAGCCGGTCTATCTGTACAAATCCGATGTGAAAGCCGGCGACATGACGGGCGACAATTTCAAGAGCGTCTGGCACGTCATCAAGCCCTGATCAATCCTCACCGTACGACAGACGACCTGCCAGCCGATGCGCACACAGGACGAGGCTGCGATCGTTGCCTGCATTCCCAGCTTGCGCCGCTATGCGCGCGGGCTGGTATCGGACGCTGCACGTGCGGACGATCTGGTCCAGGACACGCTTGAGCGCGCGTGGGGTCGCTTTTCGCTATGGCAACGGCGCGGCGAGATCCGCGCATGGATGTTCGGCATCATGCACAACCAATTCATCGATGGCGTTCGCGCGCTGCGCAGCCGGCCCGAGGAGAGCGCCGGCGACGAGCTGCCGGAGGTCGCGCAACGAGCGACGCAGTCGGATCGCATCGAAGTGCAGGACCTCGACCGCGTGCTGCAACGCCTGCCAACCGAACAGCGGGAAATCCTGCTGCTGATCGCAGTCGAGCAGATGAGCTATCTCGAAGCCGCGGCAGTAGTGGGCGTACCTGTCGGCACCGTGATGTCGCGGCTCGCGCGCGGCCGTGAACGGCTTCGCCAGGAGTTGCAGGGTCGTGCCGCACCTGCCACGATGCCTTTGCGACGGATCAAATAATGGACTCCCCCCATCTTCACCCCGCGACCGGTGGAAGCGACGGCACCCCGCCCGTGACCGAAGCCGACCTCCATGCCTACGCCGACGGCCTGCTGACTTCAGACCGTCGCGCTGCGATTGACGCTTTCCTCGAAGGTCACCCAGAGGAGCGTCAGCGGATTGACGACTGGCAAGCACAAAACCACGCGCTGAAACAATTTCTCGACCCGGTGCTCACGGAGCCATTGCCGCTGAGGCTCCCACTCCAACAGCCCACCCATACATGGCCCTGGCGCTCGATGGCCGCAGGCGTGGCGATTGCCACTTTCAGCGCCGGCTCTGCGTGGTGGTTGCGAGGTTCGGTGGACGACAACGCACAACGCGTGGCAAACGCGACAAGCCGTATCGAACTCGCTGCCGGCGATGCCCACACATTGCGTGGCTTTGCGCATCGCGCGGCTGTGGCCCACGTGGTGTACAGCCCGGATGTGCGCAGGCCAGTGGAGGTCGGCGCCGATCAGGAGCAGGCGCTCGTAACCTGGCTCACCAAGCGGATGGGAACGACGGTGCGTCCTCCGGATCTGCGCAATGTGGGTTATGCACTGATCGGCGGCCGCCTGCTGCCTGGTGACAAGGGCCCGGTCGCGCAATTCATGTTCGATGGCGCGAAGGGTGAACGCCTGACGCTGTATGTCACGCGCGAAGATGCCGGGCGCGAAACTGCCTTCCGCTTCGGGCAGGACGGTCCGGTGAATGTCTTCTACTGGATTGACAAGGACTTCGGCTACGCGATTTCTGCAGGGGCAGACCGGCAGGCACTGCTGCAGGTTGCGGATGAAGTCTACAAGCAGCTCGGGCCGCGCTGAGCAACGCAGCGGCGCGTGTCGATGGGTGCCATGGCGCCCCACTGGCCAGAGCGACAGCCCTTGCTGGAGCAGGTCGAGATCTTCTGCGGCCGGGGTACGTGCGGGGCATGACCTTGTCCCGAATGCACGGAGTGGCAGCACCTCGTCCGCTCGCAGATGTTGCTTCGCTCACATCGGACTGCGGAGCACGACCTTGGCGGTGTCCATTGGGCCTTCGCCTTCGACGACCACAATACGCGAAGCCGTCGGGTTTGCTTCGGAGCGCAGACGCGCCACTTCGCGAATTGCCCCGATGGCGGTACCGTTCGCCATGCCCACCGGGTTGGTCTTGAAGCTCGCCACCGGCGCCGTCTGTTCGCCGACGAACACACTGTAGACAGTTCCCGGCTTCAGCTTGTAGAGAAAGACCTCCAGCGCATCGACCACGCCGAAGCTGCGCGCCACCACGAAGCCCTTGGCCTCCCCCGATGCAGGCACGAGCGGAATATTGGCTGGCGTCGCATTGGCCAGCGGCTGCAGGTTGTCGGTGCCCGGGCCGGACGGCACCGCGTTGGAGACATAGACGAGCGCCTGTGGCGCCTGGCCGATCGGCACGGTCGCAATCACCTTGTCGCTGCCGGTGTCAATGACCTGAACCGCGTCGCCGTTTTCCAGACCGACATACATGCGCGTGCTGTCGTCCGACGGCCAGACACCGTGCGGCAGCGCGCCGGTTGCGATAGTGTTCAGGAGCTTGGCTTCACCGTCGGTCGAATACACCTTCACGACGTTCTCGCCGCCCACGGCGACATAAGCCAGCGTGCCACGCGCGGTCTTGGCGAAGCCGAAATGGTTGGTGATGAAGCCCGTGTCGATCACACTGGCAACCCTCATTGTCTTCACGTCGATGCGGGTGACTTTGCCCACGTCCTTGTGCCCCATCCAGACTTCCTTTCCGTCAGGTGTGAATTGCAGAAATGGTGAGAACGGACTGACAACGGGGATGCGTTTGACGATCTTGTACGAGTGGGTGTCGACCACAGCCACTTCGGGCGTGAAGCTCGACACCACGAAGGCGCGGCCACCGTCAGGCGTAAACAGCACCATGCCGGGGCCCGGCGCGGTCTCGATCCGGCGTTTTTCCTTGAAAGTCCTTGCATCGATCACCGAGAGGTAGTTCTCGCCGCGCACCGTCGCCCAGACCTCCCTGCCGTCGCGCGTGAAGAAGGCTTCGTGCGGCGAGCGGCCGACGTAGGTGATGCCCTTGATCTTGTTGGTCGCCGTGTCGATGAAGGTCAGCGAATTCGAACCGTTGGCAACGGCGACCAGTGTGCGGTGGTCGGGCGCAAAACCCAGTCCGTGCACATTGATCTCGCCCTTGTACAGCGCCGACAGCAGGTCGGGTCGCTGGTTGCCCAGCTTTATCTGCCCAAGCAATGTGTTGCTGTTCGGATCGACCACCGACACCGTGTTGGTGTTCTGGTCGGCCGTGTAGATGCGGTCACCAGGATTGGAGGCCGCCGAGCAGGCGAAGGATGCGACGGCCAGCGCCACGGCGGCTGCGAGAGGTTTGAGCGAATTCATGGGGAGAGACTTTCTTGGACGCGCTGACGCGTCAGGAGAGGGAATGGGCAGGATGCGTTTACTTGGCGGACTGCGCGTGGCGCTCGAGCCATGCTTGCATCAGCCGGATCTCGTTGGCCTGTTCGGTGACGATGCCTTGCGCGAGATTGCGCACCTCAGGGTCTCGCGTATTGAGAAGGATCGACTTCGCCATGTCGACGGCGCCCTGGTGGTGGGGAATCATCATGGTCATGAAGTCGTGCGCGGGCTGGCCGTTCATGGGTGCGGCTTGCATGCCGTGGTCCATCACGGCCATGGCGTCGTCCATCAGCGCACCAAAGGGCTTGGCGGTACTTGCCACGAAGCGTGGTGGTGCGGTGTTCTCGGCGTGCATGCCATGCATGTGCATGTCCGTCGCCAGCGCGGCAAGCGGTGATGCGCCAAGCGCCAGAAGGCCCGCGCCTTGCATGAGGCGCCGGCGCGAGGGCGCAAGTACAGGGGCTCGACCTCCTTGAGCGCGAATGCGCCAGGCAGTGCCTTGGCGACGGGGTGAATTGATCTGGGACATGACAATCTTTTCGAGTCCGTGGGTGTTTGGGAGGTGGACGATTGGCGACTCGGGTTTATTCCGTCGGTCGATCAAGCACTGTCAACAAGGTGTGGAGCGTGGACTCATCAGCAGGAGCCTGAGCACCGGCCGGCACGCATCTCTTCAGCTTGTTCAAGCCACGGCGCTGGCTGGTGCGGAACTCAAAGCCGGTTGTTGCGCATGGGTTCCTTCGACGCAAGCGCCACGACAAGGGTGCTTCCTACGCAGCTGACTGCTGAAGCCCTGACGTGCGGCGCGGACACTGTCTTTGGAACCGCGACTCTTGGTTTGCCCTGCTGCCTCTGTTCAAACAACCGGTGTCGCGCATCGACAGGGTTGATTGCCCTCTTCATCGAATCCATCGATGCGTAACTCTCATCGCATCGATTGGATTGCTGAAAGTACCCACCTAAAGTCCAAACCCGCAAGCCATCCCACGACACATGCCAGCGCCCGACCGGGCGCGAGCCGGAGACAAAAAAAGCCATGGAGCGATCTTTCGCCGAAGAAGTCAAACGCCTTTCGCTGGGCGCCGACGAGGAATTTCATGGCGAGGGCATCCTCGCCGTCACAAAGGCGCTGCTGCAGTCGGGCGTGAGCTACATCGGCGGCTACCAGGGCGCGCCGGTTTCGCACCTGATCGACGTGCTGGGCGACGCGCGCGGCCTGCTCGACGAGCTCGGCATCTACTTCGAGAACAGCGCGTCCGAGGCCGGCGCGGCCGCGATGCTCGGCGCGTCCATCAACTACCCCGTGCGCGGCGCAGTGACATGGAAGTCCACCGTGGGCACCAACGTCGCGTCGGACGCGTTGTCCAACCTCGCCTCGGCCGGCGTGAAGGGCGGCGCGCTGATCATCCTCGGCGAAGACTATGGTGAGGGCTCCAGCATCATCCAGGAGCGCACGCACGCCTTCGCGATGAAGTCGCAGATGTGGCTCATGGACCCGCGGCCCAATCTGACATCGATCGTCGACGCCGTGGAGCGCAGCTTCGAGCTATCGGAGGCGAGCCAGACGCCCGTGATGCTGCAGCTGCGCATCCGTGCCTGCCACGTGCACGGCAGCTTCGTTTGCAAGGACAACCGCGCGCCGGCGATCTCGACGCGCGAGTCGATCACCGAGCCGCATTTCGACTTCGCCAACATCAACCTGCCGCCGTCGATCTACGCGCAGGAGCGCATGAAGATCGATTCGCGCTGGCCGGCCGCGTTGGACTTCATCCGCCGCGAGAAGCTCAACGAGCGCTTCGACGGCGACTGCAACGACATCGGCCTGATCCTGCCGGGTGGGCTCTACAACGGCACGATCCGCGCGCTGCAGCAGCTCGGCCTGGCCGACGCGTTCGGCAACAGCCGCATTCCGCTGCAGGTGCTCAACGTGGTCTACCCGATGGTGCCCGACGAGCTCGTCGGCTTCTGCAGCGGAAAGCGCGCGGTGCTGATGGTCGAGGAAGGCCAGCCAAACTATCTTGAAGACGCGCTGCACGCGATGCTGCGCAAGGCCGGCTGCGACACCCGCCTGCACGGCAAGGACATCTTCCCGATGGCCGGTGAATACACCGGCGAAGTGTTGGTGCGCAGCCTGGCCGAGTTCATCCACCAGGCCCGTCCGCAGGCACTGGGCGAAGACGGCGCACTGCAGGTGGTCGACACCGCCGCGCCGCTGGGCGCGCTCAAGCCGCAGGCTGTGGCCGCGCTTGGCGTGCCGGTGCCCAACCGCCCGCCAGGTTTCTGCATCGGCTGCCCCGAGCGCCCCGTGTTCGCGGCCATCAAGCTGATGCAGAAAGAGCTCGGCGCGGTGCACGTCAGCGCCGACATCGGCTGCCACACCTTCGGCACGCTGCCGCCGTTCAACACGGGCAGCACGGTGCTTGGCTACGGCCTGGGGCTAGCGAGCTCTTCGGGCATCGCTCCACTCATGGGCAACCGTGTCGTGAGCATCATGGGCGACGGTGGCTTCTGGCACAACGGTTTCACCAGCGGCGTGGTGAACGCGGTCTACAACAACCAGGACTCGGTACTGGTGATCCTAAAGAACGGCTACACCTCCGCCACCGGTACGCAGGCCATTCCCTCGTCGCCCACGCAACCCGCGGCCAAGCCGCTGACGCTCGACATCGAGGCCGCGCTCAAGGGCGTGGGCGTGAGCTGGGTGCGCAAGGTCAGGAGCTACAGCGTCGCCGATATGCGAGACACGCTGCAGGAAGCGATGACCACCGAAGAAGGCGGCCTCAAGGTGATCATTGCTGACGGCGAATGCCAGCTCGAGCGGCAGCGCCGCATCAAGCCGGTGCAGGCCGCCAAGCTCAAGCGCGGCGAGCGCGTGGTGCGCACGCGCTTCGGCATCGACGACGACGTGTGCACGGGCGACCACTCGTGCATCCGGCTGTCGGGCTGCCCGTCGCTCACCGTCAAGCCTAACCCGAGCGCGCTGCGCACCGACCCGGTGGCCACGGTCAACCAGGGCTGCGTGGGCTGCGGCCTATGCGGCGAGAACGCGCACGCGGCCATTCTTTGTCCGTCGTTCTACAAGGCCGAGATCGTGCAGAACGCCGGCACCTGGGAGCGGCTGCTGCACCGGCTGCGCGGCGGGGTCATCGGCCTCATGGCCGGCAAGGCGCGCGACCGCTCGGAGGCACTGGCGGCATGAACACGACGACACCTGCAGGCGCGACACCGCGCATCGTCACCGTGCTGGTGGCCGCCATGGGCGGCGAGGGCGGCGGCGTGCTGGCCGACTGGCTCATCTCCGCGGCCACGGCCTGCGGCTTCCCGGTACAGAGCACCTCGGTGCCCGGCGTGGCGCAGCGCACCGGCGCCACCAACTACTACGTCGAGATCTACCCCGTGCCGGCCGAGCAGTTGGGCAACGCACGCCCGGTGTTCTCGCTCACGCCGAACCCGGGCGACGTCGACATCGTCGCCGCCTCCGAATTGGTGGAGGCCGGCCGCATGCTGCAGGGTGGCTTCGTGCATCCGCGGCGCACCACGCTCGCGGCTTCCACGCACCGCGAATACGCGGTGGTCGAGAAGTCCGCCATGGGCGACGGGCGCTACGACGGCCAGCGCGTGATCGACGCGGCCACCGAGCTCGCGCAGCGCAGCTTCCTGTTCGACATGCGCGCGCTCGCATGGCGCAACGGCACGGTGATCAACACCGTGATGTTCGGCGCCATGGCCGGCAGCGGCGCCATTCCGTTCTCGCGCGAAACCTGCGAACAGGCGATCCGCGCATCGGGCAAGGCGGTGGAGGCCAGCCTGAAGGGTTTCGCGGCGGGCTTCAACCATGTGACGGGCGTGGCGGCCGTGGTGGGTGCAGCGCCTCCCGCCGCGACCACATCGCCGGCCGCAGCGCCGGTGCACCCTCGCATCGCCGCCCTGCCCGAGCCGCTGCGCCACCTGCTCGGCCACGGGCTTCGGCAAGTCGCCGACTACCAGGACGCGCGCTACGGCGACTTGTACATGCAGCGCGTCGAATCGGTGCTGGCGCTGGAGCAGCCGTTCGGCGGCGACCTGCCCGTGACGCGCGAGACCGCGCGCTACCTCGCGCTGTGGATGAGCTACGAGGACGTGGTCCGCGTGGCCGACCTCAAGACACGCGGCGAACGGCTGCAGCGCGTGCGCAACGAAGTGGGCGCGCGCGGCAACGAGCCGCTGCGCCTCACCGAATACCTCAAGCCCGGGCTCGACGAGGTCTGCTCGCTGCTGCCGCCGACCGCCTCGGCCTGGCTGCGCAAGCGCCTGGCGCACAAGGCGCACAAGCTAAACGTGGGGCTGCACATGCGCACCGACACGGTGTTCGGCTTTGCGATGCTGTGCGGGCTGCGCTCGCTGCGGGTGATGCGCCGCGCCAGCGCGCGCTACGCCATCGAGCAGCAGATGATCGATCGCTGGCTCGACACAGTGCGCCGCGCGATCGCGATGAGCCCGCGCCTGGCCTACGAAATCGCGCTGTGCGGCAACCTGGTGAAGGGCTACGGCGAGACCAGCGAGCGCGGCCATCGCAACCTCGGCGCGGTGCTCGACGACATGCAGGCCGCGCTGGCCGCACCGCATCCTGGCGCCGCATCGATCGACCAGGCTGCGGCCCGCGTGCGCGCCGCGCGCGAAGCGGCGCTGTCCGACCCCGAAGGCCGCACGCTGGCCCGCGCGCTCGGCCTGCCGGCACCCGCGGCGCGCACCCATCCGATTCACATCGTGCGGCGCAAGCCGGCGCGCTGACGGCACGAATTACCAACCTAGAACGACAGGAGACAAGACGATGAAAAACAAAACGACTTCCACCCCCTTCGGCCGCCGCGCCGTGAATTCCCTGCTGGCTGCCGCCATGCTGCTGCCGCTGGCGTCGGTGGTGCACGCGGCCGACCCGATCAAGATCGGTGCCGTGGTGTCGGCCACCGGCCCGGCTTCCTTCCTCGGCGATCCGCAGCAGAAGACGCTGGAGATGTACGTGCGCAAGATCAATGCGGCCGGCGGCGTGCTCGGGCGCAAGCTCGAGCTGGTGCTGTACGACGACGCCAGCGACGCCAACAAGGCCAACGCCTTCGCGCGGCGCCTGATCATGCAGGACGAGGTCGACGTGATCCTGGGCGCATCCACCACCGGCTCCACCATGGCGATGGTGCCGCAGGCCGAGGCATCCAAGGTGCCGATGATCTCGCTGGCGGCCGCCTCGGTCATCGTCGAGCCGGTCAAGCCCTACGTGTTCAAGATGCCGCACTCCGACCGCATGGCGGCCGAGAAGGTGCTGGACGAAATGAAGAAGCGCGGCTTCACCCAGTTCGCGCTCCTGTCCGACACCGGCGGCTTCGGCAAGTCGGGCCGCACCGAGACGATCAAGCTCGCCGGAACGCTCGGCCTGAAGATTGCTGAAGACCAGACCTATGGCGAGAAGGACACCGACATCACGCCCCAGCTCACGCGCATCAAGTCCTCGCCTGCGCAGGCGATCCTGGTGTTCGGCACGGGCCAGGCGCCGGCCATCATTGCGCGCAACTACCAGCAACTGGCCATGAAGCAGCCGCTGTACACCACGCACGGCCAGGCCTCGACCGAGTTCATCCGCATCGCGGGCAAGTCGTCCGAAGGCATCCGCATGCCCTCTCCCGCCCTGCTGATCGCGCAGGCGCTGCCAGACAGCGATCCACAGAAGAAGGTCAGCGTGTCGTATGCGAAGGAGTTCGAGTCGCAGGCGAAGATGGACGTCTCCACTTTCGGCGGCTATGCGCACGACGCGCTGTTCCTGCTGGTCGACGCGATCCAGCGTGCGGGCGGTACCGACAAGCAGAAGCTGCGCGACGCCATCGAGGCCACCAAGGACTTCGTCGGCGTGAGCGGCATCTACCGCATGTCGGCCACCGACCACATGGGCCTGGACGTGTCCGCGTTCCGCATGGTCGAGGTGCAGGGAGGCAAGTTCGCGGAAGTTCACTAAGCGGCGCGGATCACCCAAGGAAGCGCATGAAGCTCAATGCGAACGACCACCGCCGGCACGCACGCTGGCGGCTGCCCCGCTTCGTCTTCGACTATGTCGATGGCGGCGCGGAAAACGAAGACTGCCTGCGCCGCAACGTCGCAGACCTGGCCGGGCTGCACCTAGTGCCCACCGCGCTGCGCGACACGCGCCATGGCGACACCGGCATCACGGTGTTCGGCCAGCGCTGGTCGGCGCCGATGGGCGTGGCGCCCGTCGGCTTCGCGGGCCTGGTTCGCCCGCATGGCGACACCCTGCTGGCCTGCGCCGCCGCCTCGGCGGGCGTGCCGCACGTGCTGTCGACGCCGTCGAACGACCGGCTCGAGGCGGTGCGCGAGGCCGCGCTGCGCCGCAACCCCGCGGCCTTGCAGTGGATGCAGCTCTACGTGATGGGCGACCGCACCATTGCCGAGCAGTTGGTGCGCCGCGCCCGCGAGGCCGGCTACGGCGCGCTGGTGCTCACGGTGGATGCCGCCGTCAGCGGCCAGCGTGAACGCGACGTGCGCAACGGCTTCAAGCTGCCGTTCCGCTTTACGCCGTCGACCCTGCTCGACCTGGCGCTGCACCCGGCGTGGTCGCTCGGCATGGCGCTGCAGGGGCGCTCGCCGTCGTTCGTGAACCTCAGCGAGGCCGACGACGGCGCCACCTCGCCCCAGCTGCAGGCCGCGCTGCTGTCGCGCACCATGGATCGCACGCTGGTGTGGGAGCACCTGGCCTGGCTGCGCCGCCTGTGGGACGGCCCGCTGGTTGTCAAGGGCCTGCTGCACCCAGACGACGCCGCGCTGGCCGTGCGCCACGGCGCCGACGCCATTGTGGTGTCCAACCACGGCGGGCGCCAGCTCGACGCGGCGCCCTCGACCATCTCGGTGCTGCCGCGCATGGTCGATGCCGTCGCGAACCGCATTCCCGTGTTCGTGGACAGCGGCTTCCGCCGCGGCAGCGACGTGGTGAAGGCGCTGGCCGCTGGCGCCACCGCAGCCTTCGTCGGCCGTGCCGCGGTGTGGGGCATGGCCACCGGCGGCGAAGCGGGCGCGCGCGGCGTGCTTGCCGGCCTCGCCGACGACATCGCCCGCACCATGGTGCTGATCGGTGCCGACCGCGTGGCGGACGTGTCGCAGCGGCACCTGCTCACCAACCTTTCAACACCTCTCGCAATTCAGACCGGAGACCGCCGTGGCTGACTTCATGCAATTCGTCTTCTCGGGGCTCACCACCGGCGCGATCTACGCGCTGGCCGCGTTGGGCTTCTCGCTGATCTACAACGCCAGCGGCGTCATCAACTTCGCGCAGGGCGACTTCCTGATGCTGGGCGCGATGATCACCGCCGCCCTGCTCGGCGCCAACATGCCCTACGGCATCGCCGTGGCGGGCGGCGTACTGGCTACGGTGGTGGCCGGGCTGCTGCTGTACCGGCTGGCCATCAAGCCCGCGGGCGAGGCCGGCGTGGTGTCGCTGATCATCATCACCATCGGCGCGTCGATCTTCATCCAGGGCGTGGTGCAGATCGTGCTCGGCAAGAACCAGCAGACCTTGCCCGCCTTCAGCGGCGACGCGTCGCTGTCGATCCTCGGCGCCTACGTGCTGCCGCAAAGCCTCTGGGTGCTGGGCACGGCGGCGGTGCTGGTGGCGCTGTGCTTTGCGTTCTTCCGCTTCACGATGGTCGGCAAGGCGATGCTGGCGGTGGCGGCCAATGCGCTGGCGGCGCGCGCGGTGGGCATTCCCACCTCGCGCGTGCTGCAGCTTTCGTTCGGGCTCTCGGCGCTGCTGGGCGCGGTGGCCGGCGTGGTGGCCGCGCCCATCACGACCACGGTGTACGACATCGGCCTGATGCTGGGCATGAAGGGCTTCGTCGCGGCCACGCTGGGCGGGCTCGGCAGCGCGGGCGGCGCGGTGGTGGGCGGGCTCATCGTCGGGCTGCTGGAGGCGCTGATGGCGGGCTACGTGTCGTCCGCCTACAAGGATGCGGTGCCGTTCGTGCTGATCGTGTTCATCCTGCTGGTCATGCCGCACGGCCTGTTCGGCCGCAAGGCGGCGGAGCGCGTATGAAGGCGAGCTCGCATGCGCTGCTGCGCCCTTCCCTGCTGGTGCTGGCACTGGTGCTCGCGCTGCTGCCGCTGGCCATGCCCAACAACTACGTGGCCGACGTCGCGGTGCGCATCGCGCTGGCGGCCATCGCGGCCATCGGGCTCAACCTGCTGATGGGGTTCGCTGGGCAGATCAGCATCGGCCACGCGGCCTTCGTGGCCATCGGCGCGTACGGCAGCGGCATCGTCACGGTGCGCTTCGGCTGGCCGCCGCTGCTGGCGATCGGCGGCGCGGCCGTGGGCGCGGCGGCGGTGGCCTGGCTCATCGCCAAGCCCATCCTGCGGCTCAAGGGCCATTCGCTGACCATGGCCACGCTGGGGCTGGGCGTGATCGTCAACATCGTGCTGATCAATGAGGTCGACTGGACCGGCGGGCCCGACGGCATGGCCGTGCCGCCGCTGGTGGTGGCCGGCTTCACCTTCGCGAAGGTGCTGCACTGGTACGCGCTGGCTGCGGTGCTGCTGTGGCTGTCGGTGCTGCTGTCGCTCAACCTCTACCAGTCGCCCGCGGGGCGCGCGCTGCGCGGGCTCAACGGCTCCGAAGTGGCTGCGCGCGTCATGGGAGTGGACGTGGCGCGCTTCAAGGTGCGCGCATTCGTGGTCTCTGCCGTGTTCGCTGCGGTGTCGGGCAGCCTCACGGCCCACTACCTGGGCTTCATCAGCCCGTCGCTCGCAGCCTTCACGCATTCGGTGGAGCTGGCCACCATGGTGGTGCTCGGCGGCATGGCCTCGACCTTCGGCGCGGTGCTGGGCGCCGCGCTGCTGACGGCGCTGCCGCAGCTGCTGGGCGGCCTGCACGGCTACGAGATGGTGTTCTTCGGTCTCGTGCTGATGCTCACCATGATGTTCCTGCCCAAGGGACTGGTGCCCACGCTGGCGCTCCGGCTGCGCAGGAAAGGTTGAGATGCTCGAAGTGAAGAACCTCGGCAAGTCCTTCGGCGGCGTGCACGCCATGCAGGACGTGAGCTTCAGTGTGCGCGGCGGCTCGGTGCATTCGGTGATCGGGCCCAACGGCGCGGGCAAGACCACGCTGTTCAACCTGATCAGCGGCGTCTACGAGCCCACGCGCGGCGAGATCCTGCTCGACGGCGAGAACGTGGCCGGCATGGCGCCCGAGCAGTTGGCGCGCCGCGGTATGAGCCGCACCTTCCAGAACCTGCAGGTGTGCATGAACATGACCGCCTGCGAGAACGTGATGCTGGGCGCGCACCTGCACACGCGCAGCTCGCTGCTGGGCGGCATGACCGGCGCCACGCGCAGCGCCGATGCCGCGCTGCGCGAGGAGGCGCTGCGGCTCATCGACTACGTGGGCGTGGGGCGGCACGCCCATGCCCACGCCACGCAGCTGTCGTTCGGGCTGCTCAAGCGCCTGGAGATCGCACGCGCGCTGGCGAGCAAGCCGCGCATCTTGCTGCTCGACGAGCCGGCCGCCGGCCTGAACGACACCGAGACGCACGAGATCACCGAACTGATCCGCGGCATCGCCGCCTCGGGCGTGACGGTGCTGCTGGTGGAACACGACATGAAGCTGGTGATGAACATCTCCGACCACCTGCTGGTGCTCGACTACGGGCGCAAGCTCGCCGAAGGCACGGCCGCCGAGGTGCGTGCCAACCCGCAGGTGATCGCGGCCTACCTCGGCACCGAAGCGGAGGCCGCATGAGCAGCGCCGCGCTCGAGGTGAAGGGCCTGTTCGCGGGCTATGGCCGCATCGAGGCGCTGCACGGCATCGACCTGCGCGTCGGCCAGGGCGAGCTGGTGGCGCTGGTGGGCGCGAACGGCGCGGGCAAGACCACGCTGCTGCGCGCGGTGTCGGGGCTCATTCGCGCCAGCGCCGGCAGCGTGACGCTGTTCGGCCGCGAGATCGCGCGCGACAGCGCCGACGCGCGCGTGCGCGCCGGGCTGTCGCAGGTGCTAGAGGGCCGGCAGGTGTTCGGCCCGCTCTCGGTGCAGGACAACCTGCTGCTGGGCAGCTACACCCGCCCCGCGCGCCGCCAGGAGCGGCTGGCCGAGATGTACGCGCTGTTCCCGGTGCTCGAGGAGAAGCGCCTGCTCGCGGCCGGCACCCTCTCGGGCGGCCAGCAGCAGATGCTGGCCATTGCGCGCGCGCTGATGAGCGAGCCCAAGGTGCTGCTGCTCGACGAGCCTTCCATGGGCCTGGCGCCGCTGCTGGTGAAGGAGATCTTCAACGTCATCGCGCGGCTCAAGGCACGCGGCATCCCCATCCTGCTGGTGGAACAGAATGCGCACGCGGCGCTGTCGGTGGCCGACCGGGGCTACGTGCTGGAGACCGGCACCATCGCGCTCGGCGGGCCGGCCGCGCAACTGCTCGGCGACGAGCGCGTGAAGGCGGCCTACCTCGGCCTGTGAAGGAACCACACCCATGAACATCTTTCCCGATACCGGCCTGCTGGTGGCCGACGTGCAGGCGCGCTGCGTCAACGTGCCGCTTGAGCACCCCGTGCGCACCAGCGTGGGCGTGGTGGCGACGGCACCGCTGGTGCTGGTCGACCTGTACGCCAGCGACGGCACCGTGGGCCGGGCCTACGTCTTCACCTACACGCCGCTGGCGCTGCGCGCCACGCGGCGCATGCTGCTGACGCTGGGCGGCGCGCTCAAGGGTCAGCCGCTGGCGCCCTTCGACCTCGACCAGTTGCTGGCGCAGCGCCTGCGGCTGTTGGGTCGCACTGGCATCGCGCAGATGGCCAGCGCCGGGCTGGACATGGCCGCCTGGGACGCGCTGGCCAAGGTGCGTGGCGTGCCGCTGGTCGAGTTGCTGGGCGGCACGCGCCGCGCCATCACGGCCTACGACAGTCACAGCATGGACGGCGTTGCGCTCGGCATGCAGCGCGCCGCGTTCTCCATGGAGCAGGGCTTCGGTGCCATCAAGACCAAGATCGGCTACGCCACGCTGGCCGAAGACCTCGAAGTGGTGCGCGCACTGCGCGGCGTTATCGGCGACAGGACGCAGCTGCTGGTCGACTACAACCAGGGCCTGACGGTGCCCGAGGCGGTGCGCCGCATCCATGCGCTCGAAGACGAAGGCATCGGCTGGGTCGAAGAACCGACGCTGCAGGAAGATTACGCAGGCCATGCACGCATTCGCGAGCGCGTGCGCTTGCCGGTGCAGATGGGCGAGAACTGGTGCGGCCCCGACGAGATGGCCAAGGCGCTGCAAGCCGGCGCCTGCGATCTCGCCATGCCCGACGCGATGAAGATCGGCGGCGTCACCGGCTGGCTGCGCGCCGCGGCGCTGGCGCAGGCGCACGGCGTGCCGATGTCGAGCCACATCTTCCAGGAGGTCAGCGTGCACCTGCTGGCCGTCACGCCGACGCGCCACCTGCTGGAGCGCATGGACTTGGCGGCGCCGGTGCTGGCGCGGCCGCTGGCCTTCGAGAACGGCATGGCCACTGCGCCGGCTGAGCCGGGCACGGGCATCGAATGGAACGAAGAGGCCGTACGGCACCACTTGGTGTAGCGGGCGTCATCACCTGGAGCTCGTGCGTTGCCCGGGGAGGGCACACTCTGCCCGCAAGCCGTCGTGATCGATGCTGTCTATGACGCGGTCCCGGTGGCGCATGCACGCGCTTTGGTGACGTCGCGCTTTGCCTTCACCTTGCGATAAAGCGTTGCGCGCCCGATGCCCAGTCGGCGTGCCGCGAGCGTCATGTTCTGCTCGCACTCGATCAGTACCGCCTCGATGGTCTGCCGTTCGATGTCACCCAGGTGCCGCGTCGCCGGTGCCAGCACTGCTGCGACGGCCTGTGGCGCAGGCAGCGCCTGCTGCTCGGGGGAAGGCAACGTCGCGCTCAATCCTTCGGGCAGATCCGCCAACGAGATGTGCCCAGGCAACACCGCCATGGCCCGCGCGTGGCGAATCGCATAACGCAATTCGCGAACATTGCCCGGCCACGCATGACGCAGCAACGCTTCGCGCGCAGCGTCTTCAAGCCGAAGAGAGCCGATGTCACCAGCCTCTTCAACCAGCAGCGTATCGACCAGAAGGTCAAGATCACCGCGCTCGCGCAGCGGTGGCATGCGAAGCGAGTAGCCAGCAAGGCGAAAATAAAGGTCTTCGCGGAACTGCCGAAGCGCGACCATCTCCTGGAGCGGGCGATGGCTCGCGCAGATCAGTTGCAGGTCGACCTTGCGTGCCTGCAGGCTGCCCAGGCGCGTGACCTCGCGCCGTTCCAGCGCGCCGAGGAGCACGGCCTGCAGATGGAGCGGCATGTCGCCGATCTCGTCGAGAAACAGAGTGCCCCGGTGTGCGGCCTCGATCTTTCCCATGGCACCGCCGCGCCGTGCACCTGTGAAAGCACCCTCGGCATGGCCGAACAACTCGGCCTCGATGAGTTCGGCCGGCACGGCCGCGCAGTTGATCGCCACGAACGGGCCCTGGGCGCGGGCGCTGGCAGCGTGCAAGGCGCGGGCTGCGACTTCCTTGCCGGTGCCGGTTTCGCCAGCGAGCAGGATCGGCAGGCCGCCGTCGAGCGCAGTGCGGGCGCGCAGGAACGCGGTGCGCGTGGATGCATCGCCGAATTCGGGCACGTGAGCGGCGGGTGCCGCAGCCGTGCGCGCCGGCATTTGCGGCATGTTCCGCAGTTCCATCGACTGCGCAAACACCAGCACGCCATCCTGCAGGCGCAGGCTCGCGGGCGCCTGGCCCCTGCGAACCTCGCCGACCAACGCTGCGAAACCGTCCTCGAACACATCGTTGAAGTGCATGCCACGCCGTTGCTGCGGGATCGACAACAGCGCGCTCGCCGCGCGGTCGAGCGCGAGCAGTTCGCCGTCGGGCCCGAAGGCCAACATTGACTCCCCCGACACCGCCGAGTGCGCCGCGTGCCATCCCAGCCGCAGCAGCAGGAAACCCTCGAGCCGCTCGAACAGTCGCCGCTCGATGGCCTGCGCGCACGCTTGCACCAGGACCAGCGGCGCAGCCGATGCGCCGCCGGTGTCGCGCGTGACGTCGACCGAGCCGACCGCGTGACCGAAGGGGTCGAACACCGGTGCGGCGAGACAGTGAAAGCTGCCGTTCATCGCGAAAAAATGCTCGTCGGCGAACACGCGCACCGCGCGCCCCTCGATCACGGCATTGCTCATGGCGTTGGTGCCGATGGCGTTCTCCGACAGGTCGACACCCGGCCTGAACGCTGCGCGCAACGATGCACCATGCCTGTCGAGCTGGCCCACGACGGCCAGCGCGCGGCTTCTTGAGTTGGTCAGCAGCACCGCATAGCCGGCGCCCGCCACGGCACGGCCCAGCCGTTCGAGTTCGGGTGCGGCGGCATCGCAGAGCACGCGCTCGCGCTCGAGCAACGCACGCAACTCGTCTGCGCGGTCGACGCTGAAATCGCAGGGCTCGCGATGATGGCGGCCGGCGTCGCGGCAACGCACCCACGAACGCAGCACGGCGTCATCGACCTGCCCCTGCGGCATGGCACCGGTTTCGAAGAAAGCCTGGCGCGCCACCGCAATGGCACCCGCGTGGGACAGGGAAACCGCGTTCGTGTGAACTTGCATCGTTGCGCCTTGCCTCTGGCCACCGTCTCATTCTGAGACGGTGAGTTGTCTCATTTCGAGGCGAGGCGGCTCGTTGCGATGCGCTTGCGGCCGTCATTTCGCCCTTTTTCCAGTGGAGAACATGCGGCACGCCAATTGCAGTCCAGCCCTTGCCCGCCTCACCAGCCGGGCAAATTCTAGAAGCAACGGAGACACGCATGTACACAGGAAAACCATCGGACGCACTGGCGCTCGGCGACGCGATCGACGCCGCGGAAAGCGCCTTGTTGCGAGGGCGCATCGACAGGCGCAGGTTCGTGAGCCTGCTCGCGACCATCGGCGTGGCCTCGGGCCCCGCGCACGCGCTGGCAGCGACTGCACAGGGCCGGCAGGCCGCACTGAACCGCAAGTTGCGCAGCGAATACGACTACATCGTTTGCGGCGCGGGTTCTTCGGGCTGCGTGGTCGCGCACCGCCTGAGCGAGGACCCGAACCTGCGCGTATTGCTGATCGAGGCCGGCGGCAGCGACGACAAGCCCGGCATCGACAACCCGGGCGTGTGGTTCACCAACATCGGCGGCGAGTTCGACTGGGCCTTCAAGACGCAGCCCAACGCGGCACTCAACAACCGTGTGGTGCCGCAGCCGATGGGCAAGGCGCTGGGCGGCGGCAGCGCCATCAATGCCATGGCCTACGTGCGCGGCCACATGAGCGACTTCGATCACTGGGCGGCCGAGGCTGGCGACCCGGGCTGGTCATACAGGAGCGTGCTCGAAATCTACAAGCGGATCGAGGACTGGCAGGGCCCGGCCGACCCCGACTATCGCGGCAAGGGCGGCATATTCTGGGTCCAACCCGCGAAAGACCCGAACCCGATTGCACCGGCGATGGTGGCGGGCGCGGCGTCGGTCGGCATTCCGAGCTTCGACGACCACAACGGCCGCATGATGGAAGGCCCAGGCGGCTGCTCGATCGCCAACACGACGATCAAGGACGGACGCCGGCACGGCGTGTCGAAGACCTACCTCCACCCCGCCCTGGAACGCCCCAACCTCACGGTGTTGACCGGCGCCGAGGTGCATCGCGTGGTGCTCAAGGGGCTGCGCGCGACGGGCGTCGAGATCGTGCATGGCGGCAAGATGAATCGCATCTCGGCGGCGCGCGAAGTCATTCTCTCGACCGGCGCGATCAACACGCCACGCATCCTGATGCACTCGGGCATCGGCGATGAAGCCGAGCTGAAGCGCGCGGGCATTGCGCGCGCTCATCACTTGCCTGGTGTGGGGCGCAACTACCACGACCACATGCTGCTCGCGGGCTGCGTGTGGGAATACAGGACCCCGCAGGCGCCGCGCAACAACGCAGCCGAATGCACACTGTTCTGGAAGAGCGACGCGAGCCTGCACTCGCCCGACCTGCAGCCTTTCCAGATCGAGGTGCCCTACGTCAACGAAGTGACGAGCAAGCAGTTCCAGATGGCCGAGGCTGCATGGTCGATCGCGCCGGGGCTGGTGCGGCCCAAGAGCCGAGGCCGACTTACGGTGCGCTCCAGCAAGCCGGCCGACGGCGTGGTGATCGACGCCAACTTCATGTCGCATCCTGACGACCTGAAGGCTCTGGTGCGCGGCGTGGAGCTGTGCCGCGAGATCGGCAATTCGCAGGCGATGCGCGAATTCGTGAAGCGCGAAATCATGCCCGGCCCGCTCAAGGGTGCAGCGATGGAAGATTTCGTACGCAATGCCGCCGGCACCTATTTCCACGAGGTCGGCACCTGCAAGATGGGCCGCGACGAGATGTCAGTGGTCGACGCGCAGTTGCGCGTGCGCGGCATCCAGAACCTGCGCATTGCCGACGGCTCGATCATGCCGGCCGTCACCACGGGCAACACCATGATGCCTTGCGTCGTCATCGGCGAGCGTCTCGCCGAGATGCTGCGTCCAGCCTGAAATCCGTTCTGCTTTTTTTTCGACAACCAGGAGACTCTTCATGACCGCAACCAACTGGACTGACAACATCTACGCCGCCAATGGCTGGGCCAAGGCCCACGGCGGCACGACCGAGGTGCGCGAAGCCGCCACCGGCAACGTATTGACCCGCATCGGCGTCGCCGACGATAGCGATGTCAACACCGCCGCGCGCACAGCCGCGAAGGCCGGCGCGGCGTGGGCCGAAACGCCCTTCGATCAGCGCGCCGCCGTGATGCGCAAGGCAGCAGCGCTGTTGCAGGAACGCGCCGCCACCTTCAACGACTGGAACGTGCGCGAGTGCGGCTCCATCGTTCCCAAGGCCGAGTGGGAACTGCACGCGACCGTGGAGCAGATCTCGATGGCCGCTGCGCTGCCGATGGAGGCGCACGGCTTGCTGTTTCCCTCAAGCATGCCGGGTCGCACCAACATGTGGCGCCGTGTGCCGATCGGCGTGGTCGGTGTGATCGCGCCCTGGAATTTTCCGCTGCTGCTGGGCATGCGCTCGGTGGCGCCGGCGCTGGCGCTCGGCAACGCCGTGGTGCTCAAGCCCGACACGCAATCGGCCGTCACGGGCGGCCTGCTGGTGGCGCAACTGTTCGAAGACGCGGGCCTGCCGGCTGGCGTGCTGCAGGTGCTGCCGGGCGGCGCCGCCACCGGCGACGCGCTGGTTCGCCATCCGGCAGTGGGAATGATCTCCTTTACTGGCTCGACGGCCGTCGGCCGGCAGATCGGCGAGATCTGCGGTCGCATGCTCAAGAAGACGGCGCTCGAACTCGGTGGCAACAACGCGATGGTGGTACTGGCCGACGCCGACCTTGATGGCGCGGCGTCGTGCGCGGCCTGGAGTGCGTTCCTGCATCAGGGCCAGATCTGCATGCAGGCCGGCCGCCATCTGGTGCACCGCTCGGTGGCCGAGGCCTACGCCGGCAAGCTGCGCGAGCGCGCGGCCGCGCTGCACGTGGGCGACCCGGCAAAGGGCCCCGTGCATATCGGCCCGCTGATCAACGACCGCCAGGTGGCCAAGGTGCACGACATCGTGCAGTCGTCCATCAAGGCTGGCGCGCGCGCGCTGATCGGCGCCGCGCACGAGGGCCGGATGTACCAGCCGACGGTGCTTGTCGACGTGACGCCCGACATGCCGGCGTTCAAGGAGGAGATCTTCGGGCCGGTCGCACCGATCACCATTTTCGACACCGACGAAGAGGCCATCGAGCTCGTGCACCGCAGCGACTACGGCCTGGCGGCCGCCATTCATTCGCTCGATCTGGGCCGCGCCACGGCCATGGCCGAGCGGCTGCGCTGCGGCATGGTGCACATCAACGACCAGACGGTGAACAACGAATTCCAGGTGCCATTCGGCGGCATGGGTGCATCGGGCAACGGCGGACGCTTCGGCGGGCCGGCCAACCTCGACGAGTTCACGCAGACGCAATGGATCAGCAGCAAGGCACGGCCGATCCGCTATCCGTTCTGACGTCGTGAAAAGGCGCTGCCCGCTGCCGGCGCCTTTCACAGCCCCTTGAGCGTGCTCACGATCTCGGAAACCAGCCAACGATGCGCCGCGCTGTATTCGTGCCGCGCGTGCCAGTGCGCCTGCACCAGGAAGTCGGGTAGCGGCACGGGCAGCGCAAGCGCCTTCAGCCCGCCCTGGTGCACGTAGAGGCTGGCCACGCGCGAAGGCAGCAGCACCAGCAGGTCGCTTTGCGACAGCAGTTGCGGCAGCACGGTGAACTGCGGCACGCGTGCGACGATGTTGCGGTGGATGCCCCGCTCGGCAAGCGCGTCCTCGATCAGGAAGTGGCCCGAACGCGGCGACGACACCATCACGTGGCGCGCCGCGGAGAATGCCTCCAGGCTCATGCTGTCGCCGATGTTCGGATGGTTGGCCGACATCAGACACACGTAGTGTTCGCGGAACAGCAGCGCACTGTGCACCGGCGAGCCCAGCGAAGGGATGTTGCCGATGGCCATATCCAACCGCCCGGTCGACAGGTCTTCGCCCAGCGCTTCCGAGATCTGCACGATGTCGATCTCGATGCGCGGCGCCACTT
The DNA here is from genome assembly GCF_001425205.1 of Variovorax sp. Root411. Classification (GTDB taxonomy): domain Bacteria; phylum Pseudomonadota; class Gammaproteobacteria; order Burkholderiales; family Burkholderiaceae_C; genus Variovorax. The sequence continues at coordinate 1,241,269 of NZ_LMDW01000001.1, read as the reverse complement.
CCTGGAAGCGGCGCAGCAGCGGCGGCACGAAATACAGCACGCCGATGTCCGACATCGCCAGGCGGAAGCGCCGCGTGGAGCGCTGCGGGTCGAAGGCGGTGTTCTGCTCGAGGGTGCCCTCGACGGCGGTGAGCGCCTCGCGGAATCGCTGGAACAGCTGCTCGGCCATACCGGTGGGCACCAGGCCGTCGCTTCCGCGCGAGAACAGGCGGTCGACGTAGGCCTTGCGCAGCTTGGCCAGCCCGTAGCTCACGGTCGATTGCGTGACGTCGAGCCGCTCGGCCGCATGGGTCACGCTGCGCGTTTCGTAGATCGCGACGAACACGCGAACAAGATTCAGGTCGAGGTGGCTCATGGGTCTTGCCGGTGGGCGAGGCTGGAATGTGCCACAAGGCCACATGCGGCGGCTTCAGGTCAAACCACCATGTGCTGCTCCAGCGTTTCGCGCGGCAAGTCGGCGGCGACGCCCGACAGCGAGCATTCACCGTGGTCGATAGCCAGGATGTCGTCGGCCACGGCGAGCAGGAACTCGAGGTTCTGCTCGACGATGACAAACGCAGCGCCCGAGGCCTTGCGCGCGCGCACCAACACGGCCATGCGCTCGATGTTCTCGGGCTGCACGCCTTCGGTCGGCTCGTCGAGGATGCTCAGTCCCGCGCCCAGCCCGATGGTGCGCGTGAACGACAGCAGCTTGCGCTCGCCGCCGCTGAGCGAACCAGCGCGCTGCTGCATCCGCTCGGCCAGGCGCGGGAACGCCTCGAGGCAGGCCGCATAGCGCGTGCTGTCGCGTGAGCGCAGGTGCAGCCACAGGTTCTCGCCGACGCTGAGGTCACCGAAGACCACATCCTCCTGCGGTGCATAGGCCATGCCTGCCGCCAAGCGCTCCTGCGGCGGCACGCGTGCGAGGTCGCTGCCGCTGAGCAGCACGCGGCCACTGCGCAGTGGCAGGAAACCAGTCAGCGCACGCATCAACGTTGTCTTGCCGACGCCGTTGCGTCCCAGCACGCCGAGCACGCGGCCCGGCGCCACACCACCGCTCAGGCCTCGCAGCACCATGGTGTCGCCGTAGCCGCAGACCACGTCGGTGAATTCAAGCAGCCGCGCGCTCATTTGCGTGCTCCCGCATAGACGGCGCGTACCGCCGGGTCGGCCTGGATATGCGCGAGCGGACCGCGCGCCAGCAGCTTGCCCTGGTGCAGCACGTAGACCTCGCCGCCGATGGACGCCACGGCGCTGATGTCGTGCTCGATGACCAGCGCGGCCGCGCCGAGCCGGTGGGTGGCGATTTTGATCGCGTCGATCATGTGATGCGTCTCTCCGGGGGACAGGCCCGCGCACGGTTCGTCGAGCAGCACCAGGCGCGGCTGCGGCAACATCGTCATGATGAATTCGAGCGCCTGCCGCTCGCCTTGCGACAGGCTGCCCGCCGGTGCATGCAACTGGCGCGCCAGCGCGGGAAAAAGATCGAGCAGTTCGCCGCGAAGCGGGCTGTCCCAACCGAGCGCCTCGCGGCGCAACGAGGCGGCGGGCCGCAGGCGACCGGCCCACAGGGCCACGTCGAGGTTCTGGCTCACGCTCAGGCCCGGGAACACCGAAGGAATCTGCAGCTTGCGGCCCACGCCCCGGCGCGCCACGCGCCACGCGGTGGCACCCGAGATGTCCTCGCCGTCCAGCAGGATGCGCCCGGCGCGCAGCGGCAACCGCCCAGTCATCACGTTGAAGGCCGAGGTCTTGCCCGCGCCGTTGGGGCCGATCACACAGCGCAGGCCGCCGCCGCGCAGGTCGAAGTCCAGCCCGTCGAGGATGCGCACGCCGCCCTGCGACGAGGCGACCTGCTCGAAGGCCAGGCTCACCTCTCCCTCGGGCATGCGCACCGGCGATGCCGGCATGCGGGGATGCTCGGCCTGCAGCGGCTCGTCGCGCCGGCCGAGGACCATAAGGCTGGCAAGGCCGGCCAGCCCTTGCGGCAGGAAGCGAACCACCACGATGAAGATCGCGCCGACCAGCACCTCCCAGTAGGCGAAGTGATCGCGCAACTCCGACGAGGCATAGCCGACGAACACCGCGCCCAGCAAGGCACCGAGCGGGCTGGCCTTGCCACCGACCGCGGCCCAGATGACGAACTCGGTCGACAGCACGAAGCCCATGGTCAGCGGCGTGACGATGCCCTGGTGCATGGCAAACAACAGGCCGGCCAGCGCGGCGAGCATCGCGGAGAGAGCGAAGGCCACCGCCTTGATGCGGTCGGTGGCGTAGCCGAACAGCTGCAGGCGCTCCTCGTTCTGCGCCAGCGCGCTCCACAGCAGGCCGAGCGGCCGGCGCAGCAAGCCGCCCAGCAGCAGCGTGGTGCACAGCGCGCACGCGGCCACCACCCAGTAGAAGGTGCTGTAGCGCTCGGTGCCGGGCAGCTCGGGGATGTCGGCCATGCCGTTGAAGCCACCCGTGACCGCGCTCCACTGCTGCGCCGCGAGGAAGCCGAGCATCGTCATAGCCAGCGTGATGAGCGAGAAAAATGGCCCGCTGCGGTGACTGCGCGCGAACACCAGGCGCGCCGTCAGGTAGGCCAGCGCCGCCGGCAGCAACAACGCCAGCGGCAAGGCCGCGTACCACCCCGGTTGCTGCTGCGCCGCCTTGAGCGTGCCGCCGGCCAGGTAGGCGCCCAGGCCGAAGAACAATGCATGCCCCAACGGCAGGAAGCCAAGCCGCCCCCAGCACAGCGCCACCCCCTGCGTGGCGATGCCGTAGATGAGGAACAGCGCGATCTGGTAGGCAATGAAGTCGTTCGACACGAACGGCAGCGCCACCAGCGCTACACCGAGCAACAAGGGGGCAGTGCCGGGCAAGCGCCGGCGCCGCACTGCGGGTTTCACGGCCGGCATGGGCGCCGGTGATGCATTAACGGCGTCCAAAGAGTCCATTCGGTTTCAACCAGAGAAAAAGGATCGAAAGAATCAGCACCACCGCGTAGCCGCTGGTCTGGCCCGCAATGCTGCTGACGACGGACTGCGTGCCGCCGATGACGCTCACGCCGCCGCCGAAGCCGCCGAGCGTGCCCAACCCGCCCACCACCAGCACGAAGAAGGAATCGAGCAGGTAGTCGACGCCGATGCCGGGCTCGATGCGCACCAGCGGCGCCAGCAGCACGCCGGCCGCACCGGCCAGTACCACGCCGATGACGAAGGTCTGCGAGGCCAACCGGCGCGTGTCGATGCCCAGTGCCCGCGCCAGCACGGGGTTGCCCGTCATCGCGCGCACGCGCAACCCCATGGTGCTGCGCCGGTACCACAGCGCAAGCGCGACCATCAGCACGGCAGCCAGCGCGATCAGCGCAAGCCGATAGCCGGGGTACTGGACATCGCCGAGCGAGACCGGCGAGCCCAGCGTGCTCTCGATGTTGCGGTAGTCGCGCCCGTACACCGCCTCGACGGTCTTGCGCATCACCATCGCGAGCCCCCATGTCGCGAGCAGCGTGTCGAACGGCCGTGCGTAGAGCGGGCGAATCAGCCAGCGCTCCACCGCATAGCCGAGCACGCCGCACACGATCATGGCTAACGGCATGGCGGTGGCGATCGGCCAGCCCCACGACTGCACGGTGACGACCGCGTAGGCGCCCAGCATCACGAATTCTCCGTGCGCCATGTTCATGACGCCGAGCAGGCCGAACACCACGGCCAGGCCGAGCGTGGTGAGGCCCAGCGTCGCCAGCGCGTAGGCGAGGTTCAGCGCATGCAGGAGCCAACTGGTGTCCATGGCGCCGTCACGCCTTGCAGATCTGGCCCGAAGCGACGCGCGGGAAGGTCTTGACCACGCGGAAGCCCTTCTCGCCCACATCGGCAAGGTAGATGTCCTGCTCGACGTGACGAGCGTGCATGGTCACCGCACCACGCGGGCCGTTGTAGCTCGCGCCTTCGCTGGCCTGCTCCATCTTCGCGACTTCGAGCGACTTGGCGCGTGCGGCGATGGCCTCGAACATGAGGAAACCTTCGTAGGCCGACTCGGCCAGTCCGTTGAGGGCGGGCGCCTGGGCGCCGAAACGCTTGAAGTACGCGTCGGAAAATGCCTTGGCCGCCGGCGTCTCGACGTTGGCGAAATACCCAGCGCTCGAGTACAGGTTTCGCGCGTTGGCCAAGCCAATGCCGGCCAGCGTGTTTTCCTCGATCAGGCTGCCCAGGCGGATGGCCTTGTCGGCCAGGCCGAAGCTTGCGAAGGCCTTGTTGAAGGTGACCGACGCGCCGCCCACCAGCGACACGAGCACGGCATCGGCGCCGCTGTCGCGGATACGCGCAAGGCTGGAATCGAAGTTGTCGGCGGTGAACGGCAGGTACTCGTCACCGACGACCTGCGCGCCGGTCTTCAGGATGTACTCGCGCGCCGTTGCGTTGGTGTTGCGGCCCCAGATGTAGTCGTTACCGATCATGTACCACTTCTTTGGCTTGCGTTCGGCGGCCAGCCACGGGATGACCGGTGCCAACTGCTGCTGCGGCGTCTCGCCGTTCATGTAGGTGCCGCGCGCGCACTCACCGCCTTCATAGACCGGCGTGTAGAAGTACGGCACCTGTCCCTTAAAAAGGCCCACGAGAGCGCCGCGCACCGCGCTATCGTGCATGCCGATCACCGCCTGCGCGCCCTGCCCCTTCCAGAGCTTGAGCGCGGTCTGCGAAGCTTCCGCTGGCGGCAGCCCTGCATCGCCGAACAGCACGTTGATGTTGCGCCCGAGAATGCCGCCGCGCGCGTTGATAGTCTGCACCGCCAGCTCGGTGCAGGCCTTGCCGGAAGGGCCGAACAGCCCGGCAGGGCCGCTCATGGGCAGCATGACCGCCACGTTGAGTGGCGACGCCGCGCGCACGCCGGTGGAACTGACGGCTGCCGCGGCGGCGATGCCGTGAATAAAGGTACGACGGTCCATATGAACTCCTGGGTTGGGTGACGGCAAATCGGTTGATGGAAACTGGGTGAAAGGAGAAAGGGCGAACGGCGCTCAGCGCATCCACGGCGCGGACGCGACCCTCGGCAGAACGGCTTCGACTGCCAGGGCCAGCGACAGCAGGCCGCGGTCGCTATTCGCTGCCCCGTCGAGTGCCAGCCCCACGGGCAAGCCACCCGCGAGGCCAGCCGGCAGCGTGACGCCTGGAATGCCGGCGTTGCTGCCGGGGTCGGTGTTGCGGATGAAGGTCGGGAAGGTCGGGCAGTCGCGCCCGTTGAGCTTCACCGTTTCATCGTGACCAATGGGGGCTGCGGTCAGCGGCGTGGTCGGGAACACCAGTGCACGAATGCCGTGCGCGGCGAAAGCCTCTGCGTACACGGCCTGCAATTCACGCCGAGTCTGCAGGGCCTGAAGGTAGACCGCCGCGGGTACCGCGCCGTCGCCGATCAGCGGCCGCACGATTGCGGCCACGTCCGGGCTGCCGACGGCCTCGACCAGACTGGCCAGGTCGACGCCGCGTTCCGCGCTGCGCAGGTAGTCGGCCATGTCGCGCACGAACTCATACAGCGCAATCGGAAAGCCCGCAGCCTCGTTGAAAGCCGCGAGCGCCGGCAGCGGCACCTCGACGAACTGCGCGCCTGCGGCACGCAGCCGGTCGACCGCGTCCTGGGCTACGTCGCGCACGCCGGCTTCGAGATCGTCCCAGAAACCCGGCCCCGGAATACCCAGCCGCACACCCTGCAACGATGCCGCCACCACTGGCTGTATGCTTCCGGTGAGCACCCTGTCGAGCAGCGCGCAGTCTTCCACGCTGCGCGCAATAGGCCCAGCCGTGTCGCGCGTCAGTGAAATCGGCGCAATGCCGCGACCCGACACCCGACCCACCGTGGGCCGCAGCCCGACCAGCCCGCACAGAGCAGCCGGCACGCGAACCGAACCGCCGGTGTCGGTGCCAATGGCGGCCGGCACCAGGCCCGCAGCCACCACCACACCGGAACCGCCGCTGCTGCCGCCCGGAATGCGTTCCGGATTCCACGGATTGCGCGAGGCACCGGTCACGTCGTTGCGCGTGGTGATGCCCAGCGCCAGCTCGTGCATGTTCGCTTTACCGGCGATCAATGCACCGGCCTCGCGCAGCCGCTGCACCAGTTCCGCATCGCGCGCCGGATGCAAGCCCAGCAGGGCCCGCGTCCCGGCCGAGCACGGTAGCCCGGCAGCATCGATGTTGTCCTTCAGCGCAACCGGGACCCCTAGCAGCGGCAGGTCTTCGCCGGCCGCGATGCGCGCGTCGGCATCGCGCGCCTGGGCGCGCAGGGCTTCGGCGTCGAACGCAACATAGCCATTGAGTGCGGCTTGCGCTTCGGTGCGGGCGATGAGCGCCTCGGCGAGTTCGGTGCTGGTCAGCGACCCGGCCCGGAATGCGCGCCGCAGGCCCGCGACGCCAAGTTCAGTGATATGCATGGACTTCCTCTATCGATGGACACGGAATGCTAAGAAGCACGGCGCGCACGCACACCTAGCACCATTGATAGGGGGATCTACGGGTCGGCACCGATTGGCAAACCACCCATGCCGACTAGCATCGGAATCCCGCAAACCTTGCACGATCTTTGCTTCCCTGAAGCCATGTATCTCTCCACCACCCAGACTCGCTCATTGGCCGGCGTCATGCGCCTGCTGGTCGAAGCGGATGACGCCGATGCGTTGCGCAACGATCTGGCGCTCCCCATCCTCGACCTGATGCGCGCCGACACCTATGTATCGTTCGCTTGGGACGGTGAGGCGCAGCGCTTCGCGCGCGTAAAAGCGCTCAACATGTCGCCAGACAACCTGCGCAACTGGGACGAGTACTACCGCTTCATCGATCCGCTCACGGTTCCGATGATGACGCGCCGGCATCCAACGCTGGCGACGCAGATCCTTTGCCAACAGGACCTTTCGCGCACCGAGTTTTTCAACGACTTCCTCTCGCGCGACCGCATGCATTGGGGTGTGAACGTGTACGTGTTCGCCGACGGCGACTGCACGGGCGACATGCGCATCTGGCGTCACCGCGAACGGGGCAACTTCGACGCAAACGATATCGAGGTGCTGCGGATGGTGGAGCCTGTATTCGCCGCGGCGTTGGGCCGGCTGCGCTGGCAGGCGCAGGGCGCGTCGACGGCAGTGATCCGCGAGGGCGTGAGCGAACTGCTGCAGCGCAAGTCGTCATTGAGCCGACGCGAAGCCGAAGCCGCATCGCTGGTTCTTTCGGGCTGCCCGGACAAGCTCATCGCCAAGCAGATGGAAGTGGGACTGCCGACTGTGCGCTTTCATCTTGGCAACGCTTTTCGCAAGCTGCACGTCGACAATCGGACGCAACTCGCAGCCCGGGTGCAAGCATTGGCCGGTGATTCCCAAAGCCTGCACGCTTAGTTCTCAAACGACCCACTTGAATCGCCATCGTAGGCGCCGAGACACCAAACTACTGCGCTAACTACTTGAATAGAAGTTGATCGGACTGCTGCGAGTCAGATTTTCACGCAGTCTCGCAATCCGTACTGCGTGCGAGGCAGAACGATTGGCGCGCGACCTGCACCAACCTGGATCTTTGGCGCTTCAGATGAACAGGAAGTGGTCCCACCCCATTCCTGCTGCCCAAGCTTCTTCACCGCCATGTCGATGAATGCTGATACCGCTTGCGGGAGTTGCTGACGGCTCGTGTAGATAACGCTCAGGCCGCGTCCGGCCCGCTTGTATCGCGGCAAGACGGGGATCAGATTGCCCGATTCCACGTCGCCCACCGCGATGATCGACGGCAGGGCGGCAATGCCGAGCCCGGCGCACGCGGCCTGGCGAAGCACATCCTGGGAGTTGCTGATGAAGCGCCCCTTTACCTTGACGTCTTCCTCGTCGCCATCGGGACCCTCCAGGCGCCAAGTGGCGAAGTTACCGGCGTCCGGCGGCGTGATCACGCAATGATGTTCCGGCAGTTCCCGCAGCGTATTGGGTTCCCCATGCCTCGCGAGATAGGACGGGCTGGCAAAGAGCCCGCCATAGTTGGCAAATATTTTCCGCGCAACATAGCTGGAATCGGCAAGAGGTCCTCCGCGAAACGCGATATCGATGCGCTCATCGATCAGGTCGGCCACGCGGTCGCTGAGCACGAACTCCAGCTTTACCAGCGGATGCTCGTCCAGGAACGCGTTGACCCATTCCATCTTGAAGAACTTAAAGAAGCTGGCCGGCGCCGCCACCCGCACCACGCCGCTCGGCTCCTGGCTCTCGGTCACCTGCCGCAAACCAGCCCCCATCAACTCCAGGACCGCAGGGCTGCACCGCTCCTTGAAAGCCAAGCCCGCACCCGTCAGCGTCAGCTTTCGCGTGGAGCGCTGCATCAGCCGTGTGCCCAATTGCACCTCCAACTGTTGGATGCGCCGGCTGACAGTGGCCGACGGCACCCGCAAACGTCGTGAGGCCTCAGCGAAGCTGCCGCAACCCGCAACCTCCACAAACATCGCTACATCATTGAGATCAAGCACCGGAGTCTTTCTTTAGAGAGGGGAATGCCATCCGTTCGTGGCGTTTGAAGCGTTTTCTTGTGGTGCAGATCGCTGCCTTTCACCAATTTCTTCCGTCGAAGCAATGCCACCAACGTAGTCCAAAGTACGGCAGGGTTGATCATGGCGACCCGACAAGGGGTAGTCGACGCACCCGAGCGAGATTGATGCAGCCCCTGCCGCGATCAATCAATTCATCTGCTACTGCTTGTGATGTTGAGCAGGCAGTTCAAGGGTGTTACACGGCACCGTTCTCGGCGAAGCCGACATCAGGTGCTACTACGGGCCTGAAACGGGATTTTTTTCGATCGCCCCCAAAGAACGAAGGCACAAAAAACAATGAGGACCGCATTAAACGGTAATGCAGGAAACTCGCCTCTCGAAGCATGAAAAATCACAGCGCAAATTTGCAAAACTACGAGGCCGAGCGCCGCGAGAACTGTAAGACGCGGTTTGATGCGGGTAAGCGCGGGCAGAAGCACTCCGATGCCGCCCGCAAGATCGATAGCACCCAAGAAACGAACAATCCCCGCTGGTAGTTCTCCCGTCCAGGGCCACATAGCTGCAAGCTGGTTTATGGGGGTCATGAGCTTCATTCCCCCCGCCCAAACGAAGAACAAGGCGACGATCAGTTGAGCTACCCAAAGGGTGATATTGAGTGCGCGGCTAGATGATTTCGTTCGGAGAACGGCTTTCGATTCGGACATTCGGATTCTTTCTTGAGTTTGACGCGTCACCAATAGGGTCACACTGTCGAGTGCTCCCTAGACGCATAGGTGCTGCAATTCGCAGCACAAAGCAATTCTCAAGATTGAGCGAAGATCCGCAAGAAGGCACACATGTGATACCGAGTGCTTGGTCAGGAAGCTCCCTACTCGATGGCAGCTTCAACAGGATGTGCTCCCCGCCTCGACGAACCCGAACGTCAGTTACCGATGTGCGATATGCGGTGAAACCGGTGATCGGCGAAGCTAACCGGCGTCTTCACATCCACCTCCGACCGCTCATCAAAGATCTGTCGGGACAACTCAATTTCAACACGATGTTCTTGCGCCCACTGTGCGAGAGCCGTCAGCGGCACGAGCAGCAATCTCCCTCGCGCGGTCAGAGCGTACTCAACTGAGGGCGGATTGGTTGGGTACTGCGTCCGCGTGACAAGGCCGTCACGTTCCAGTCCGCGAAGTGTCAGGGTCAACATCCGTTGAGAAATTCCGTCCATGGTGCGACGGATCTGATTGAAGCGCATTGGTTCTCCATTCAATGCACCAACTATCAGAATAGTCCATCGATCCCCGATACGCCCCAAGATTTCACTCAGGGCACGGCAGTCTTCTGGATCCTCTTCGCCGTTCTCACGCAACATGCTGAACCTTTGTCAATGGCTGTTGAAATTGAATCATAGTGCCGCGACTCTCGTGCGCCATCGTTCCGCCTGTGCAGCGCCCGTGCCGCAGTCAGGCGCCCTTCGAAGGGATTTTCAGATCAAGAAGCGTTGCTCGCGTCCGATCTCACACGCCGAATGCCGCAACCGATCGGGCGGACCGCGGCACCGGGAAGTTCGGGATCGGGGCCCCAGATCGCTTGGTAGGTGTCGAGGCAGCCTCTCTCGGATTGCAGATACCAGACTACAGCCGAGAGCAGCACCCACCACCCCGCCAGGCCCAGCCACATCCAACGCGGCGCATCCACCACCCACAGCCCCAACAGCACCGTTATCCAAACCAGCATGAGCATGGTATAGCCCAACGCCTTGTGTACGCGCTCGAAGGCGACGCGACGGGGTGTCATATCGTAATGGTCGCCGCAGAGATCCAGCACCGTTCCGTCGGTGCCCAGGCGAGGTGCGCTCGGACCGCCCTTTGTCCCGCGCAGATGTCCGCCCAGTACCTGTAGCAGTCCTAGGCTGAAGATGGACCACCCTAGCCATCCGTGGAGGTTGCGCGCAGTTCCCGCGTAACGGTCCCCTTGCCAAACAAGAGCGACGGCGACGCAGCCAAGGATGACCGCACCATAGTTAAGTGCCCGGTGGCTATGCCACCAGAACTTGTTGTCGAGTTCCCGAGGCCAATCCTGCCTCGGCACGACCTTGAAGTAGCGCGCCAACAAGATCGCCAGCGGCACAGCAACTCCCCACGCGAGGACCATCAATCGTCCGTGCCACGAAATCCTTGCGCCAATGGCATGGTCGAGCGCACCGCTGAGCGGCGATGCCAGCCAGGTCAGAAGGCCGTCGAGCATGTCGTCTCTTAAGCTTGGTTGCCGATCAACTTCACTTCTTCGCCGGGAATCGGTGTGTAGCTGCTGCCACCACGGGCAAGGATTTTCCGCGAGCCACCGTTCGCCTCGATCAAAGCTTGCTGGTCCCGCTTGGCCTGCCGATCCGTGATCTCGGGGTCGCAAATACTCTGAAGGAGCACACGGAACTCCGCCAGCACTCCAGATGATTCAGGATTGCCAGCCAGATCCTGCATCTCTTCCGGGTCCGCTTCCAAATCGAACAATTCGGGAGCGAAGCCGGTGTAGTGAATGTATTTGTACCGTCCTTGGCGCAGCATGAAGGAAGCGCTGACACCTCCCGCTGCGTGATACTCGCTGAACACGGCGCGACTCGCGTCGTATGGCGCATCCGCGATGTCGAAAAAGGAACGCCCCGGCAGATCGCGCGATACGTGTTGTTCGGCTCCCACAGCCTGAAGAATCGAAGGGAAGAAATCGACATGAGACACAGGTGTCCGCACTCGGCGGCCACGGTCGATGTCAGGGCCGCACGCAAGCATCGGTACCGCCGCCGACTCTTCGTACATGGTCGACTTGCCCCACAGGGCTCGGGATCCCAGGTTGTCGCCGTGGTCGGACACGAACACAACGCGCGTGTTGTGTGCCAGGCCAGTTTCTTCCAATGCGTAAAGGATCTTGCCGACGTTCGAATCAAGAAACGAACACAGGGCGTAGTACGAAGCTATCGCGATTCGGCGCTGCTCGTCGCTTTCGAAGTGGGAATCGAAGCGGTAGCAGTCGTTCCAGGCCTTGATCCACGGATGGAATGGAACGCGCTTGCTGGGCAGCTCGATATCGCGCGCCGAGTACATCTCGTAGAACTCGGGCGGCGCAATCAATGGCGAGTGCGGCGCAATAAAGGACGTGTACAGCACCCACGGCATTTCGTGCTTGGTTCGTGCAGCGCCGTATAGCCATTGCACCGTCTTTTCTGCAATATCACGGTCGTACCGGGTGTAGCTGGTTTCCCCCGGGCCGATGCTGCGCGCCAGGTCAGCCGACTGGTGGCGCACGGGCAGCGGATCGCGGATCAACCCGTACAGATCGCCGACCCCGGCTTCGATGTGCATCGGAATAATCTGCTCCGTGAAGCCACCGTCTATCGCATCGCCGGTGTAGTGAAGTTTTCCGATCGAAGTAACGACATGACCGCTTTCACGCAAGACGTGCGCCCAGCTCGGCATGCTGCCGTCATAAGCAATCGCATTGTCCCAACACCGGTTGTCGTGCACATACCGCCCGGTGGCGAAGGCCGCTCGTGCGGGCACGCAGATCGGCGAACTCGAGTATGCGTTGTCGTAGACCGTGCCGCCTGCGGCCAAGCGGTCCAGGTTGGGCGTTTTCACGGCGGGATGGCCGTTGTAGCCGAGCACCTTCTTGTTGTGCTCGTCGTCCATGATGATCAAGAGGTTCTGCGCCTGCATCACTCCACCTTCAGCTTGTTCTCGGTAACGAACTTGGACCACCGCGCCGTCTCGGCGGCAATGACACTCTCCAATTGCTTGCCGGTGCCAGGAGCGGGTGCTGCCCCCATCTTGGCAAACTGATCAGCCAGAGCTCGGGACGCAAGCGCCTTTTGCAAAGCCGCGTCCAGCGCAGAGCGCACTGCGGGGGGAATGCCGGCTGGTGCCAGAAGCGCGTGCCAGTTGTCTATATCGAAGCCTTTCAGCTCGGCTTCTGTGGCTGACGGTACATCGGGCATCGCCGGGGAACGCTTCGAAAGCGTGACGAAGATGGGCGTCACCTTCTTTCCGGATGCCAACGAAGCCGCCACCGGAATACCCGCAAACGCAAACTGCACTTCCCCGGACACGACGGCTGTCATGGCCGCACCGCCGCTCTTGTATGGCACGTGCATCATCGAAACCCCGAGCTGGCGCTGCAAGAGCACGCCTGCGAGATGCTGCGGACCGCCAATGCCCGGCGATGCGAAGCTCATCGGCGTGCCCTGCTTGACCTTCGCAGCGAGCTGCTGGTACGTATTGACCTGAAGTCCGGGCGTCGTTACAAGCACCAGTGGCACCGACGCGACCATGCCGATCGGCGTGAAACTTTTCACTGGGTCGTACTTGACGGGATAGAACGATGGCGCGAGAGAGACGTTGGATACGGTTCCCATCAAGATCGTATAGCCATCAGGCGGCGCACCAGCCACAAAGTTGGCACCGATGGTGCCTGCCGCACCAGCCTTGTTCTCTACGATGACAGATTGACCAAGCAGCGGGCCCAATTCGTGCGCAACTAGACGAGCCAGCACGTCAGGGGCACTGCCTGCCTCGGAACCGACGACGATCTTGATCGGGCGGTTCGGGAAATTTTCCTGGGCACCTACCGTGCCGGCACTCAGCGCGAACGTCGCGGCGATCAGCAACGCACGGCGAGAGTGAAGATACCCATGCAAGCTCATTTTTTGTCTCCTGCTTTCGTTGTCGGGCCGGGAACTGAAAATCCTCGCCGCTGATGGATCATCGACATCAGACTCATTCCCGTAAAATGAATTTGTCTTATCAATCCATATCCCCTGGATATCAGCATGCGCACTCCTCAGGTGGCACAAGTCCTCAACCGCTTGCGGATGCGCCAGGTGGCGTTGCTGCTGGCAATCGACGAATGCGGAACCCTCAGTGCGGCGGCCAAGGCGATCGGCATGACGCAGCCGGCTGCCACCAAGATGCTGGGCGAACTTGAGGAGACACTGGGGCAAAAGCTTTTCGCACGCGTCGGACGCCTTCTGCGGATCAACGAAGCGGGTGAGCGAGCTCTTTTGAGCTTCAGGGGCGTACGCGGGACACTGGAGCTGCTTCAACGTGAGCTTTACGAACTGCAACTTGGCCACGCCGGTCGCCTGTCGATCGGCAGCATCATGGCCGCCTCGCCGACGTATCTCACGCTGGCGCTAGCCAAGCTCAAGAAGCAACTGCCATTGGTCTCGGTCGAGGTTGAGGTCGGCACCAGTGACCGGCTGATGGAGCAACTGGACGAAGGCGGTCTGGATGTGGTGATCGGGCGGATACCCGGTGCGGCCAGCGGCTACCATTTTTTGCCGCTGTCGGAGGAGCCAATCTCGCTGGTCTGCGCGCCCGGTCATCCCTTGGCAAAGGCTCGCAGCCTACGCTTTGAACGTCTGCTGCAATACCCGTGGGTGCTGCAGCCGGAAGGCACGCCTATGCATGACGCCATCATTCAAGAATTTCAGGCGCACCACACCTCCCTACCCCCTGGACTGTTGGAAACGTCTTCGACGCTCATCACGGTTCATCTGGTAAGCCGCACGGAGATGATCGCGGCGCTGCCGCAGTCGGTCGCCAAGGGCTTTCAGAAGCACAGGATGCTGGACTTGCTGCGCTATGAGTTGCGCAATCGCTTGGCTTCCTACGGAAGCATCACCCGAGCGGATCGGCCGGTATCCATCCAAGCGGAGCACTTCCTACGGCTACTGCACGAGGGCGGCTCCGACGCGTGGTAGCAACATCCTAAGATCTGACGGATTGCAGAGCGAGAATAGCCGTCCATTCGACCCAACCAGCAAATCGCTTCGAGGAGCGCGACCTGTCGGCGCCGGTTGAATTTTGACCCTTTCAGCGTTTGAGCATCTGTTGGAGCGTGGTCGCCAGCGGCTCCGTCGAGTGGCCGATTAGTGCGGAAAGCTGCCGACCCTCGTCGAACAACGCTCCCTTGGCGGCAGATGTATCAAAGTTGGCGATCTTGGCCGCATCCAAGTGCGGCAGGCCCATGCGCTTCAGTGCGGCGATGTACTCGGAATCGGAAGCATTCTGGTAGGTCACGACCTTGCCAATCAGACGTGACAGTTCCTTGGCGACATCGGCCAGCGTGTAGCTCGTATCGCCCGCCAGTTCATAGATCTTGCCTTCATGGCCCTGGCTGGTCAGCACTTTGACTGCTGCATCGGCATAGTCCGAGCGGGTGGCCGACGAGAATCGGCCATCACCCGCGCAGCCATAGAGGGTGCCCGACCCCGATGCCGCGAGAAAGAAGTCGGCGTAGTTCTCGGTGTACCAGCCGTTTCTCAGCATCGTCACGTCCAAGCCCGATTCGCGCATCGCGCGCTCGGTCACGATGTGATCGGCCGCAATGCTGATGGGTGATGTCTCGGTACGAAGTAGGCTGGTGTAAGCCATGTACTTGACGCCAGCCTTCACAGCCGCCGCTATCACGTTCAGATGTTGCCGGGCTTTTCCCTCCTCCTCGGAGGAGGAGATCAGCAGAACCTTCTCCACCCCCTGCAGTGCCTTCTCGAGTTGCGCGGGCTGGTCGTAATCGGCTTGGCGCACCGCGACTCCCAGATCATGGGTCTTGGCGGAATCTCGCACCATTGCGACGATCAATGCGGGATCTACCTTGCCTTTGAGCTTTTGGACGACCAAGCGGCCCAGCCTTCCCGATGCTCCTGTAATGGCAATCGACATGTTCAATACCTTCGTTGTTGGTGAAGATTCACTATGTCCTATAAACTTTCATTTAGTAAGTACGCACATATTGGTAAGTAATGAAGAACACGACAGTCACTCTTCCCACGCCGACAGACACCCTCGCCGACAAGATGCATCGCGGCGAATGGATGTCGGTCGATTGTCCCGGCCGAGCCGTGCTTCGGCACCTCACCAGTCGTTGGGGCGTGCTGCTGCTGATTGCGCTTCAGGACGGCACCCAGCGCTTCAGTGATCTACGCCGCAAAGTTAAGGGTGTGAGTGAACGAATGCTGGCGCAAACGCTTCAGCAATTGGAATGTGACGGAATGCTTATGCGCACGGAGTATCGAGTCGTACCACCGCATGTTGAATACAGTCTGACTGATCTTGGATGCCAAGCCGCGCATCGAGTGCGCAGTTTGGCGGATTGGGTAGAGGGAGTAATGCCTCAGATCGAGCAGTACCGGACAAGCAACGATGGGCCTGGTTCGAACCAGTGATCAAGTCATAACACAGGTTCAACAGCGCAAATAGCGTGATCACATGCGCTGTGTTCTTGGCCAGCCCCTTGAACCTGACCTTCGCGAGGCCGAACTGCCGCTCGATCACCCTGACGGGTGCTCTACCTTGCGTTCAAGCAGTGGCCCGACGTGCCGTTGGAGCAGGGGTCTCCCTGGCGCGCTGCGTAGGCAGTTCAGCCATTTCTGCTTGATCGTCGAATTCAGCCGTGGACGAGTCGGATTGGGCTCGCTGTCTGAAAGAAGCGGGTTCGCGCGGCGTGCGATCAACCAGTAGACGCGTCACGTCAGCTCGGGAGTAGTGGCCTGCTGGGTCGGCAGTCAACTTTGCCAGCGAGATCGTCCCGAGGTCCAGATCAGCGTACACGATGCCTTCTTTGCCTTCCGGCAGTGGTTCGCTCAGTTGTCGTCCGTCTGGGCCAAAAATTGCAGAGAATCCCCCTCCTTCCAGCAACAGTTGCTTCTTTACTGGGTCGTCGCCGCAAAGCATGGTCACCATCTCGGGACTCACCGTAGCGGTGGCGGCCAGAACAAAACACCCGCCTTCCACCGCATACAGGCGACTGGCACCCATGTTCACTTCCGCTTCCAATTGGTTGGCGGCGCCCCGATACATGGAGAAACTGGGCCAGGCTGCAATGTGCACCTGCTCGTTCTGCGCATACATCGCGTACTTCGAAAGTGGCTGCAGGTGTTCCCAGCAGCACAGTGCACCGAGGCGTCCCAGCGGAGTGTCCCAGACGGCAAGATCGCTTCCGTCGCCCTCGCCGAACACGCTGCGCTCGACATGAGTTGGTTTGAGCTTGCGGCGCTTGGCAATCGTCTGCCCGTCGGGTCCGATGAGCCACTGCCCCATGTACAGGCTGCCACCGTCCCTCTCACTATGCCCCATCGCCACAGTAATCTGATGCTCTTTTGCTGCGGCTGAGAGCCTGTCTGCTTGAGGTGTACCGTACTCCAATGCATTGTCGAAATAGCGCTGGACGAACTGCATGCCCCAGGCCGGCGAGTCCAGCCAGATGTACCAAGGATAGCCCGGTAGCCAGGTTTCGGGAAAAGCGATCAGCTTGGCGCCATTGCGTGAAGCCTCGGCAATAAGCCCGATTGCCTTGTCGATTGATGCGTCGAGATCGAGATAGACCGGAGCAGCTTGGATTACGGCCGCGCGGAATTTGGGATGCTGGACTGACATGGTGCAGATGCTCCGTGGTGGTAGAAATTCAACGTCGATGCTATGGCTCCAAGTGATGGTCAGCTTGCCTAGAGCACGCAGAGTTCTTGCCTGAATGCCGCAGTCAGAAAAGCAACGATCTGCGTTGTCGTCAAGAACGTCGAGGGGAACTCAGGGCTTGCTAGCAAGATGCGCAAATAGAGGACAGCAAGCCCAAAGAGAAAGCGCCGATGAACACTGAGCTCAAGCAGCGTCGATTCCCGCTGAACCGAAGTCGTTCTGAGAGATGAGCGTTCCCCACATCGTGTTATCCAGCTCGCGGGTTGGCCCTGTTGTCTTCCTGGCAGCTCGTTCCTAGACTATTGCCATGTCACAAATATTCTCCACAGCTGGCCTACCGTCTAGAGAACGAACGGCCTTCTGGACGGATTTGGTGTGCGGAACCTACGTGGATTTGGAATGCGAACCGGCGGCGTCCAAGGACATTGTCGAAGGTGAAATTCTTGCTTTTACTTTTTCCAACTTGCAGCTTTCCCGCGTTACCGCAACAGCGCAAACGGTGCGTCGCACGCCCACAAAGATTGCCCGTTCCAACGAGGACTTTTTCCTCGTCAGCGTTCAGACCAGTGGAGACGGTCTAGTCAGCCAGGACGGGCGTGAAGCGTTCCTGCGTCCCGGGGATTTTGCGCTGTACGACAGTACCCGCCCCTATGTTCTAAGTTTCAGTGGGAATATGCAGCAGTACGTGCTGCGATTTCCTGGGCCACTGCTTCGCGGCAGTTTGCGAGATGCCGAACGATTGACGGCTACGCCGATCCACGGCGACAAGGGCACTGGGTACCTTCTGCAATCGATGATACGAACTCTAGCGACTGACATCGGCGCACTAACAAACGCTTCTGCGGCCGCTGTGGCCGACGGCGTGATGAGTCTCTTGATCGCCGGACTTTCGGAACTCCCCGCAGCGCAGGCGCGCCCTGCGTCTTCCCTCGCGGCCTTGCACCGTCAACAGATTCGGCAAGCGGTGCAATTGCACCTGCGCGAACCAGGTTTCGGCGTAGCCGCGCTCGCCAACGTGCTACGCGTGTCTCCAAGCACCTTGCAGCGTGCTTGGTCAGGCGAGAGCTGTAGTCTGCACGAGTTCATCTGGACGTGTCGACTAGAGGGCGCCAAACGCGAGCTGGTGCAACCGGCGATGCGCAGCCGTTCGGTCAGCGAGATTGCCTACTTCTGGGGTTTCAATGACGCGGCACACTTCAGCCGGACATTCCGGGCTCGGTACGGCCTTGCGCCCAGAGATGTTCGCCCGCCGTCGACGCCCTAGCCTCGTTCTCACAGTCAAAGCGATGCGACTGTCCATCGCCTCCACGTAACCAAGCTGGAAAGTACGCACGCGCCCGATGCGGGCGCCGAGCCTGCCTCCCATCTCCGGCTTGCCGAGCCGTTTGAGCAAGTGGCCCAGCGGCGCCGACGCGTCCTTGTGGTGCTCGTGCATGCGTCGGAACACGGGCAACTCTTCGACCGTGCGCCGGATCACGATGCCCACGACTATCAACGCCACCGACAGCAGGAACGGGATGCGCCAGCCCCAATTGAGATAGCGTTCCCTGCCAAGTTCCTCTCCTCGCGCGTGGTGCCGCCGCTGGATGCTGGTGCCGGCGAAATCGTTGTCATGGTTGTTGCCTCCTGTGGTTTTTTTGGCTGTCGCTGCCGCGCTATAGCGGCGGCGCTGTTTTCTGCTGCGAGACCTCTTCCTCGAGCCGCTTGTTGACTGCCCAGCGGAACTGTGACAACGCCGCGTCGATGGCAAACGGCGTCATCTTGAAATCGGGTGCGCGCTCCAGGCTTTTCTGTTGCGCAGTGATGATGTCGCGGTCTTCGTCGAAGGCCGTAACCACCGATTGATGGATCGACGCCGTCACTTCGGGCCGGTCGATCGCAAAGTTGTGAGGATGCGCGAAGAAGTAGTGCGTCGAGTTTTCGGTCTCAGGCGTGAGGGCCTGGCAGCCGCGAAACTCCGCCGCGTCGATGCGCCGGCCCTCCGGCGCGCCGGTTCCCGTGGGCGCCATGCCCGAGTCCATGAGCAGCACGCCGGGGATGGTGAAGTTGTAGATGTTCCAGCGGTCGACGCGGCCCGGCCACTGCCTCACTGCAGCTGCGAAGGCCGGTACCTCGGTGTCGATGGACCAGCGCGTGACGCGCACGCCACCCGCGATGCGCTCGACCTTCGGCTTGTTCGACGCGTAGTCGGCACTGCCGCCGAGCGTGGTCGGATGCACGAAGGGCAGGTGCGAGAAATCGAGCAGGTTGTCGCAGATGAGCAGATAGTTGACGTCGTAGTGGATGTAGCCGTCGAGGCTGCGCCAGTCGGGGTGGTCGAGCCACTGCGTGTCCGGAATGAGCGATGCGTCGGCGCGCTCGGGGTCGCCCATCCAGATCCACACCCAGCGGTGTTGCTCCACGACGGGAAACTTGCGTACCCGGGCTTGCGGCGGAATGCGCTCCTGTGCGGGCGCCTCGACGCACTGGCCGCTGCTGTCGAACTTGAGGCCGTGATACAGGCAACGCACGCAGTCGCCTTCGCGCCGGCCCACCGACAGCGGCGCGCCGCGGTGGCAGCATCGGTCTTCGAGCGCGATGATGTCGCCCTGGCTGTCGCGGTACATCACCACGGGCACGCCAATGATGGTGCGCGCGAACATGCCTTCGACGGGAATTTCCTTGTCCCAGGCACACACGTACCACGTGTTCTTGATAAACATGTCTTGTCTCCTTTTGATTCAAAAAACGGTGCGCACCATGCCCTTGCGCTGACTTCGAATGAAGCGCGCAACGCTGGCAACTGCAAGGAATTGGGCTAGCAGCCTGGCTGCAGCGGGGGTCTGTTCATCGGGTCTCCGTTTCTGCGTGGCGCCTTCGTCGTGGCGCTTGACAAGAGAATAGGCAGGGAGTCACTATTCGTAAACAGCATGCGATGCATGCAGGGAATGTAGTGCGTGCATATCGAAAAACTGGATCTCAACCTGCTCACTGCCTTCGATGCAATGGTCAGAGAACGCAATGTGACGCGGGCCGCGCACGGGCTCGGCCTGAGTCAGAGCGCGATGAGCCACGCGCTCAACCGGCTGCGCGAATTCTTCGACGACCAGTTGTTCGTCAACACGCCCTCGGGCATGACGCCCACGCGCAAGGCCGAGGCGCTGGTCGATCCGATCTTGCAGGTCATGACGATCCTGCGGCAGCAGGTGTTGTCGGAATCGCGCTTCGACCCCGCCACCGCGCGCCGGGCCTTCACTCTGTGCATGACCGACATGGGTGAACTCGTTTTCCTGCCGCCACTGATCAGCCGGTTGCGCAGGGATGCGCCACATTGCACGCTGCATACGCTGCAGGTCCCCGTGTCGCAGGTCGAGGCCACGCTGGCGGGCGGTGATGCGGACCTCGCTGTGGGCTCGTTGCGCGCCGCGCCAGAGGGGCTCTTTCAGCAACGCTTGTTCATGCATTCCTTCGTCACCATCGTGAGTGCACGCAACAAGAGTGTGGGAGACACACTGAGCTTGGAGGAATTCGAGCGGCTGCCGCAGATTGCCGTGACGCTCACCGGCCACGTCAGCGGCGCCTACGACAACGCGCTCGAAGCGCTGGGCGTGAAGCGCAACATTTATCTGACGACGCCGCACTTCCTGTCTGTTCCGCTGCTCATGGACGAGCACCCCGATCTCATCGCCACGGTGCCGCTGCAGCTGGCCAATGTGTTTGAGGAGTACGGCCGCATTCGCGTTGTGAAGCCTCCCGTCGACCTGCCCACTTTCGCGCTGTCGCAGCACTGGCATCCGCGCTTCCACCACGACCCCGCGGTGATCTGGCTGCGCGAGACGATGAAGGAGACCTTCGAAAACTACCCGGTGGTGTCCGTCGGCGCCGGCGTGGCCCACCGACCGACGCGGCGCAAGCGTGGAACCGCCTCAACTTCGAATTCGCGTTGATTGCGATCTGACAACGCTGCAAATCGGCGTCTCCGACCCTTGGCGCGATGTCTGGGCCGGATTGAGCATTGCATCGCATGCAATACATGCGTTCCGACGCGCACGCTCAAAGCGCATCGAACATCACTGGTCTTCGGCCATTCCCTCTGCTTTTCACCTATTCCTGAAGTTCGATGGAGAGGGGAAGTACCAATACAGTTGATCATTCAACTTGTTGATATACCAACCAAATAGTCATAGCATCCTGTCTGGCTATGGCGTTTCTGGGCACTCCGCTAAACCGCGCGCGCCGCATCAACTCCAAGCTCGTCGATAGCAACCGGCCTTCACAGGAGCAGAGTGTCTCGGTGGCAAGCGGCATCTATTACCGGTTCCAGTCGCGTTCAACCGGCATCGCTTGCGCAAAGCGAGCCGCCTACTTCATCAGCCATCTTAGGCGTGGCATTCTTTTAAGGGATCAGTTCATATGACCAACAACAGAGGCGTTGCCTATCTCGGGCAAGGCAAGGTCGAAGTCCAGTCGATCGACGATCCAAAGCCGCTCAATCCCGTCGCCAGAACCGCCAATCACGGCGCCATCCATAAGGTGCTGACAAATTCCGAGTTGCTCGACGTGCTCGCGAAACGCAGAGCGCTCGCCTCGAGCGTCAGCGCTGAAGAGTGGGCGGTACGCGTTGATCTCGCCGCCTGCTATCGGTTGCTGGCACAGCTGCGCATGACCGACTGGATTTACAACCACATCTCCGCAAATGTTCCCGGCGAACCTGGTCACTATTTGGTCAATGCATTCGGACTGCTCTATGAAGAGGTCAGCGCTTCGAACCTGGTCAAGGTCGACGTCAAGGGAAACCTGGTGGAAGACGTGCCTTTGGTCGTCAATCCAGCGGCGTTCGTGATCCACGGTGCCATTCACGAAGCACGACCGGACGCAAACTGCGTCCTGCACACACATACCGCCGCCGGCATCGCTGTCTCGACCCAAAAAGAGGGCCTCCTGCCCATCTCGCAGCACGCCCTAAAGTTCTACGGGAAAGTGGCGTACCATGATTTCGAAGGCATCGCACTCGACGATTCGGAAAAGGTACGTCTCGTCCAGGACCTAGGCTCGAAAAATGCCGTGATCCTGCGAAACCATGGGCTTCTGACGCTGGGTCACGACGTTGCGAAGGCCTTCAAGGAGATGTACTTCCTTGAGCGCGCTTGTCAGATCCAGATCAATGCAACCTCAGGTAGCCAGATGCTCAATATGCCGCAGCAGGAAGTTTGCGAGCACACAGCTGCGCAGTTTGCGAACGACAACTCGTTCATCCAGGGCAGAGATTGGCTGGCCATGCTGCGCCTGCTGGACCGCGTGGACTCCTCTTACAAGCAATAGACGTTCAGAGTCCTTTGATATGTGAACCAGCCGTCCCGTGTTGACTTGAGAGTTCGGCCACAATCACCCGGAATCGGCGGTCACGATGCTCCGGAATACACGTTGATCGTCCGAAGAGTTTCCGAACAAATCGACGGTCCGAGTACCCACGTCAGAAGCGGATTGGCGTTCGACCAGCTTCTTGCCCTGTGCAAACGCACTGGAATCCTCGACGGTCTGCGCGACATTGTCGATGCCGCCGATTAGTTGCCGGTGGTGGTTGCCGACTGCGCCATGTGGATGCGCGAGCTGCTGCGATGATTCGTGTCAACATGGTGTGGCTCGTGGTTGAGCCTGTCGACATGCGTGCCGGAACGACGGCGCGCCATGGCGGGAGCCATCGATCACACGCTGAACCAATGGGAGGCGCTCACGCGGCACCTCGATGACGGGGCTGCCGGTGACCGCCCACGGCAGCAGTTTGTCTACTCGGTTGATTGGGTGCCCAACCGACGATAACCACAGGCACGTAAACACCCCATTACCGTCGGTTGGCAAGGCAAAGGACCGCCGTCTGTCTCCCGGCTGTTCCACTAGGCACAGTCATGCGAGGCTGTGCGCCAGCAGCCCCACGCTGCGCGCCGTCGCGAACAGGCCGAAAGCCGCGTTGGCCTGCAGCCGGTGGTGCGCCGCAAGCGCGGCCAGCGCCACGTCGATGTTGGGCTGCAGCCCCGTCAGCTGGGTCACCTTGTCGATGAAGCGCGCGATGACCTTCGGCGGGTCGAGCATGGCCAGCAATGCGGCCACGCGCGGATCGCCCGTCGGGATAAAGGTGGTGGCCGAACCCCGCCGGGGACAGGCCGTTCGCCGAGTAGTGCGCGAGCACACGGTCTTCCCCCACCCTCGACATGCGGCCGCTAGAGACGAGCACGGGGCGGCACCGTTGGTGGAAATTTCGGAGGGACGTTGCCGGCGGCCATTCACCCTTCGCGTGATGCCTGGCCTGAGGTCGCCACCGCCTGCGATCCCCATCGCGCAGCCGGCAAGTTGACGCTGTTTTCGCTAAGGGCGGGATTCCACCGCGCAACGCGAGCTGCGCCTTCGGCGACAGCTACTGGCAACGCACAAACGACTGCGGGTGAGGCGTCGCAGCTCAGAGGGTCTACTAGTCCGCATCGACGGGCCTTGCCCTCAGAATCAGGTGATCGGGCAAGTAGCTCATTTCAACCTAGGAGGAACCATCTATGGGAAACCACTTCGTACCGCAAGCGTATCTCCGGGCGTGGGCGGAAGACGGCGACTACGTCGTCGCCTATCCGACTACGCATGGTGCAGCTTTCATTAAGCCGAACACAAAGAATATTGGGCAGGAGACCGGCCTCTACCCAAATGATCTGGAGGGGGCGCTGAACCGTGAGATCGAGACTCCGATGGGGCCGATCATTGACCGAATCAACGGCGGAGGCTCGGTGCAGGAGGAAGACAAACAAGTTGTCGCGACCTACTTTCGCTCCCTGATCGACCGATCCCCGATGGCAAGGGAACTAGTGAACTCAAAGGTTCCCGAAGCTGCGGCGGAGATCTATCAGAAACTCGAAGCCGCGCTGAATAAGCAACTCGCCGCTGGGGCCGATGTCAGGTCGGTCGAACGCCGTCGCGCTGAGATTGCAGAAGCTTGCAGAAAGGCAGGGAGCACGCCCTCGGACGCCATCTGGCACATGGCACTCAAACCCGGTCGCGAGTCGGCGACGACCAACTTGATCGCATCAATGAGTATGGCCGTGTTCAGCGCTCCGCCCACCAAGCACTTCTTCACCAGCGACCGCCCGGCGATGCGGCCACTGCGTGGCATCTACGGGGGCCAAGATGCCTTTTTGCTACCCCTGGGTCCTCAAAAAGTACTGGCTATCTCCATGGTTTCGCTTCGGAATTTCACGATATCAAATCAAGACGTCTCAATGATCAACATGCGTCTTTCCGCTGAGGCAGACCGATGGGTCATCACCTCGCGCGCTGAATCATGGATACGCGAGTTCATTGATAAGCATCGCAGTCGGTCGTAAAAAAACAGCAGAAAGAGAGACATGACAGTTCATCCGGAAACAGTTCCATCCGCGAGCACATGACAACCGACGATAATCAAAGGCACGTCAATACCCCGTTATCGCTAGCTTTACCGTGCCGGCGCATTCGATCTCCACCAGACGCTGCTGTCCGCATGTGGCTGCGAGCCAATGATCCCTGTCGCCAACAACTTGGCGCTGTCCACAGATCTCGATCGGCAATGGGCAGCGCCGGCAGTCGCCGCCGTCTGGCGAGACGTTGAACACGAGCATCGCGACATCCTCGACGCGGTGATTGCGCGCAATGCCGCACGCGCCGTCGAACGGCTTCGAGCGCACTACGAAGAGACGACACGGGTCGTTCTGCGACGAGGCTTGTTGAGCGAAACTTGCCGCTGGGCAAACAACAGCAAAGGCAGGCAATTTCAGCCGACCGCCACTTGACTTATTTTGAACGTGACCGTTCAATCTATCGAGATTTGATCCGTACTGAACAAACTTGACCCCCGCCCAAGAACGCATCCATCGAGCCGCATTGCAATTATTTGCCGAAAAAGGCGACACCCGCGTCACGGTGAGCGAGCTCGCGCAGGCTGCGGGCATCGCAAGGGGCACGATCTACAACAACCTCGAATCCACCGAGACTCTCTTCGAGAGCGTGGCAACGCAGCTTACCGCCGAGATGCACCGTCGCGTAACGGCAAGCTCCATAGACATCGCCGATCCCGTACTGCGGATGGCCTGCGGCTTGCGTTTCTTCGTGCGGCGCGCGCATGAGGAGCCGCATTGGGGGCGCTTCCTCACGCGCTTCGCGTTCAGCAACGCATCGCTGAAGGCCATGTGGAGCGGTCCACCGACGTCGGACGTGATGGCTGCCATGGCCCAGGGCCGCTACGCGATCCGGCCTGAGCAAGTGGTCTCCGCCATCGCTCTCCTTGCTGGCAGTGGCCTCGCCGCGATGTTGCTCGTGCAGGACGGCCACCGGACATGGCGCGATGCCGGGTCCGACGCGGCCGAACTTGTGCTGCGCGCGCTGGGCATTCCGCCCGATGAAGCACGCCGGCTTGCCACCGTCGAACTGCCACCGCTGCAGCCCGCGCCGCTCGACTAGGGCGGCGGTTCCCCTCCAGATTCCTGCCTGCCGGGCCTCGCCCAGCGGGAGGTCGCGGCGTGGCCATCTGGCTCAGTGTCGCACGCCGGCCTGAAAGTTAATTTGAACTTTATTGACTTATATTGAACATTGATGTTCAATATCGACCCAAGAGACAAACCAACCGTTGAAGAAATAAAGCCACCGCCTCGCCGGCATTTGCGGCCTGAAGACTCTGCCATGTCATCCATCGCCTCTCTCGCCGACGTGCTTCGCATCGAGTCCGTCCCGCTCTCGGAGCGGTCCGTGCCGCAGACGCCGTACGAAATGCTCCGCCAGGGTGCTTCGCTGGCGCCCACGCAGCCCGCGCTCTCGTTCTTCCTCGATGCCGAACGCTTCGATCGCCCCCACGTCTGGACGCACGAGGCACTGTTCCGCAAGATCACCCAGGCGGCCAATCTGTTTCGCAGCCTCGGCATCGAGCGCAAGGATGTGCTGGCTTTTGTGCTGCCCAACCTGCCGGAAACCCATTTCGTCATCTGGGGCGGGGAAGCTGCGGGCATCGTTTTCGCGATCAATCCGCTGCTGGAGTCGGAACAGATCGCTGAGTTGCTGAATGCGGCCGAGGCGCGCTGGGTGATCACGCTCGAACCCACACCCGGAACCGATCTTTGGCAGAAGGCCACGGCCGCGGCCCGGAAGGTGGACGGCCTGCGCGGCATCCTTACCGTCGGCCTGGGGTCTTACGTGAGTGGTGCGCGGGGTCTGGCACTTAAGGCGATGTCACGAATGCGGAAGTCGCGTTTACCGGGTCTCGACGTGCCGGTTCTGGACTTCAACCGGACCTTGTGCGCCGCCAGGGACGATCAACTCGATTTCCAGCCACCCGAACCCGGGCAGATCGCTTCGTACTTCTGCACCGGCGGCACCACTGGCCTGCCGAAGATCGCCACGCGCACGCATTTCTCGGAAGCCTTCGACGCATGGGCGATGTCGATCTTCGTCGAGGGTGGCTTCGCCCCCGGACGCACCATCTTCTGTGGCCTGCCGCTTTTCCACGTCAACGGGCAGCTCGTCACCGGGCTGGCACCACTGGGTCGCGGCGCGCACGTCGTCATGGGCACGCCCCAAGGCTATCGCGGAGCGGGCCTGCTCGCGCGCTTCTGGGCAATCGTCGAACACTACCGCATCAATGCCTTCTCAGGTGTGCCGACCGTGTTCTCGGCACTGCTGCAAACGCCGATCGGATCGCACGACGTGTCGAGCCTCGACTTTGCACTGTGTGGTGCCGCGCCCATGCCGCAGGCGCTGTTTCGCTCATTTGTCGGACAGACCGGCATCCGCATCCTCGAGGCCTATGGGCTTACTGAGGGGGCCTGCGCCTCCAGTGCCAACCCTCCTTCCGGCTCTGCTCGCATCGGCTCGATCGGGCTGCGCTTTCCCTACCAGGACATGCGCGTACTGATCGTCGACGACGACGGCAGCTACCTGCGCGACGCCGCACCAGAAGAAGTTGGCGTGCTCGCGATCCACGGGGCCAACGTTTTCGCAGGCTACCTCGACCCTCGCCACAACCAAGGCATCTGGATTGATCGTGACGGCGCGCGCTGGCTCAATACCGGAGACATGGCACGCCAGGACTCCGATGGTTACTTCTGGCTGACCGGCCGCAAGAAGGAATTGATCATCCGTGGCGGCCACAACATCGATCCCGCCCTGATCGAAGCGCCGCTGCACACTCACCCGGCCGTCGCGCTCGCGGCAGCCATCGGTCGGCCCGATGCGCACTCGGGCGAGGTGCCCGTGGCCTATGTGCAGCTCAAGCCCGGCGCAAGTGCCACGCCCGAGGAACTGATGGCCTTTGCCATGCAGAACGTGCACGAGCGCGCCGCATGGCCCAAGCATGTGCGCGTGCTCGAGGTGCTACCGGTCACCGCCGTGGGCAAGATATTCAAGCCCGCGCTGTCGATGCGCGAGATCGAGGACGTGGTACGCGGCCATGCCTCTGCCACGGACACAGAACTGATCACGCTCGATGTCTTCCAGCACCCGCAGCGCGGTCTGCTGGCGAAGATGCAGGCGGGCCGAAATGCCGAGGCGCTCAAGCAGGCACTGTCGGCCTATACCTTCGCGATGGAGATCGCATCATGACGGTGTTCCAGCCGCGTGCCGAAACACCGGTCATCAAGGTCGAGGACATCGCATGGTTGCGCTTCGGTCGCAAGGACCTTGACCGGGCCGAGCGCTACTTTCTCGACTTCGGACTGCAGGTGTCAGCGCGCACGGGCAACGCCATCTATCTGCGCGGGGTTCTGGGCGCACACCACATCGTCATCATCGAACGCACGGCGCACGACAGCTTTCTCTCGTTGGGCCTGCGGGCCTCAGGCCTGGCCGACCTGGCTGCGCTTGCGCAAGCTCACGGTACACAGGTGCGTGCCTCAGCCGAGCCTGGAGGGGGGCAGATCGTGCGCCTCGAAGATCCCTCGGGCATGCGGGTCGAAGTCGTCCACGGCCTCGACGAACTGCCTCCGCTGCCCCACCGTTCGCCGCGCTCCTGGAACATGCCGAGCGACAAGCGACGCGTCAATGCACCGCAGCCCTCCATCGCGGCGCCCGCCGAAGTCTTCCGCCTTGGCCACCTCGTGATGCAACGCCAGGAGTTCGCACGCAACGCGAACTGGTACGTCCGGAACTTCGGACTGATCGCGAGCGACGTCGAGGTGCTCCCGGTGACGCGCGAAGCCGTTATCGCCTTCCTGCGCTGCGACCGTGGAGACACGCCGAGCGATCACCATTCGCTGGTGATCGCCAGCGGCCCGCGCAATCACTACGACCACGCGGCGTTCGAGACGCTGGACCTCGACGCGGTTGCGCTGGGCGGTGAATGGCTACAGCAGCAGGGCTGGGTGCACAACTGGGGCGTGGGCCGGCATGTGCTCGGCTCGCAGGTTTTCAACTACCACTACGACCCTTCCGGCTTTCCCGTCGAGCATTACGCGGACGGCGATGTCTTCGACTGCCACTACCCCACGCGTTACCACGAGACCGGAAAGGGATCGATGTATCAGTGGGGGCCCGACATGCCCGGCCACTTCATCGACGCCCGGCCTTCGGTGTCAATGCTCGCCCAGGTGATTCTCGGCCTGCGCACGCGGCCCGACTTCAAGCTCTCTCGGCTCGTCGCCATCAAAAAAGTGTTCTCGCTGCCGCCTCGCATCTGGGCCGGACGGCGCTTCCGCAAACCCCAGCCGCGCTGAGGAACTTCTTCCCACATCACGCCATGGCCATTCATCTCGTCCATTACCTGCACAACGACCAATCCCACTGGGGAGTGGCGCATGTCCACGGCATTTCGCCGCTGACGGGCTCATACGCCACCACCGCCGAACTCATCGCATCAGGCGAAGCCGACTGGCGCGCGGCGCACGGCAGTCCCCCGTCGCTGCCCTATGCGGGCATGCAACTCTTGTCGCCAGTAACGGCGCCAGCCAGGCTCTTGTGCCAGGGTGCGAACTACCCTCAGCACATGATCGAGTCGGGCATGAACCCGGGCGAGAAGCGCTTCAACATGTTTTTCGAGAAGTCCGATTGTTCGCTCAATGCGCCGACCGGCAGCGTACGCCGCCCCGCTCACGTTTCGCTGCTCGACTACGAAATTGAGCTCGGCCTGGTGTTCAAGACCGCCATCACCAAACCAGTGACTGTGTCTGACGCTGACCTGCACAAGTACGTGTTCGGCCTCGTCATTGCGAACGACATTTCCGCTCGCGACATCCAGCTGCCGCAGATGCAGTTCTTCAAGGGCAAGAGCTACCGTGGCTTTTGCCCGGTAGGGCCATATCTTGCGGTGCTGGAGCCATCCGACTTCCGATACCTGAATCACCTTACGTTGACACTGGCGGTGAACGGCGAAGTACGCCAGCAGGACAGCACGGCGAACCTGGTCTACAAGCCCGCCGAGACCATCACCGAACTCTCGACCTTCAGCGATGTCGCACCCGGAGACCTGCTGCTTACGGGAACCCCCTCAGGCTGCGCGTTACGCGTTCCACCGCCATTCCTGCGTCGGGTGATGCAGTTGCTGCTGAACGAAAAGAAACTCTGGGCAGTCTTCAAGCGGATGCAGGGTCGGCGCTCCCAATACCTGAAGCCGGGCGACACGGTGACCGCAACCATCGCCAGTGCAGACCGTGTCATCGATCTCGGGGAGCAGCGCATTGGCATCGAAGGATAAATCCACCGCTGCATCGCTGCCCGATGTGGACGTGCTGATTGTCGGCCATGGCCCGGTCGGCGCAGCGGTCGCCTGTCTGCTTGGCCGCTACGGCGTACGCGTGCTGGCAATCGACAAGGCTGGCGGGATTCATCTCGCGCCTCGCGCCATCGCACTCGACAACGAAGCGCTGCGGATCCTGCAACTGGCGGGCCTCGAGGAAGGTGCGTTTCCAACAATCGCGATCCCGCACGTGCGCATGCACTGTCCGTATGTCGGCGAATTCGCGCGCGTCAACACCAGCGGCAGCCTCAACGGTCACCCCAAGCTCGTGACCTTCTACCAGCCCGAGCTGGAGCGGGCATTGCGCGGCAAGGTTGCGGAATACGAGCATGTGCAGTTCCTGGCGGGGACGGAGTTGACTTCCTTCTGCGAAACAGCGGAAGGTGTCACAGCCACCCTCACCCGCTCGGACGGAAGTGTTGCCAACGTGCTCGCTCGTTACCTGGTGGGCGCTGACGGGGCGGGTTCGGTCGTGCGCAGAGACATCGAACAGGACTTCGGCGGGCAAACCTACGCACAGGACTGGCTGATCGTGGATGCGCTTGACGTGCCCCACCCTATCGATCATGTCGAATTTCTCTGCGACCACCGCCGACCTACGCCTCACATGGTGGCGCCCGGTGGCCGTGAACGTTGGGAGTTCATGTTGCGCTCTGGAGAGACTCGCGAGCAGATCGAAACCCAAGAGTCCATCAGAGCCCTGCTCGCTCCATGGAGCCAGGGTCGAGAGATGCGGATCGAACGCCAGGCGGTGTACCGCTTCCACGCAAGGTCTTGCGAGCGCTTCTCGAAAGGTCGCGTGTTTTTGGCCGGTGATGCCGCGCACATCACCCCGCCCTTTGCGGGTCAAGGGCTGGTCGCAGGCCTGCGCGATGCAGCCAACCTCTCGTGGAAGCTCGCCTGGGTCGTGCGAGGCCAGGCGGCATCGGCAATCCTGGACAGCTACGACCAGGAGCGCAGGCCTCACGCCAAGAAAATGATCGGCCTTGCCAAGTTCATGGGGCGCTTGGTGATGCCACGCAATGCGCTCATGGCCATAGCGATGCACGGCATCTCGCGCCTGCTGCGCTACCTCCCTGGCCTGAGTGGCTATCTCGAGGAACTGGAGATCAAGCCGCAAAACCGTTTCACCAAAGGCTTGTTCGTGCCCGGCAAGGGCAAAAGACTCGCGCATGGCGACCTCCTGCCGCAAGGCGTGGTGCGCATGGCCAATGGCACGCACCTGTTGAGCGACGATGCGCTTGGCCAAGGCTTGACCTTGATTGGCTTCGGGCTCGACCCCACGGCACATCTTGATGAGGCTACACGTAGCAAATGGGCGGCCCGTGGCGGCAACATCGTCCATTTCTGTCTGCGCGGCGAAGCTCTGCATCGTGGTGAGCGGAGCTACGAGGACCTCAGCAATGTCTTGATTCCGAATGCCGCGCCCTTCGGCTGGGCGGCGGTGGTGCGACCGGATCGGACAGTGATGCACGACGGGCCCGTGACTGAGGCTCAGCGCCTTGTCAACGAAACGTTCTCTCTGCTCAACGCGGCGAGCTCTTGAGTCTCAACGGACAACACCATGCTGGCCTATGCCATTACTCACCGCGCGCGTTCTCGTCTCATCGCCTTGCAGGTTCCTCCCGCACCAACGCCTGCACCGACTGAAGTGAGAGTGGCGATGACGGCAAGCTCGATCAATCCGATCGACCGCCTCCTTGCCACAGGTTACGGCGCAGTTCTCGTCAATCCTCGTGGTCGCTTTCCACGCATCCTGGGCCGGGATGGGGTCGGTACGGTCATGGCCACCGGCTCGGCGGTTTCACATTTGCGTGTAGGCCAGCGTGTCATGCTTGCCGTATCGCCGCGCCGCGACGGAACCTACGCCGAGCAGGTCACGATACCGGGCGCTTGCGCTTGCGCCCTCGGCGAGACGATGACGGACGATGCCGCCGCTGTTGTCGGCTATGCAGGTTCGACCGCCGTGCAAGCACTGCGGGCGGCGGACCTTGATCCCGTCAGGGCGCGGGGAAGGCGGCTCCTGATCCATGGCGCCAGTGGAGGTCTCGGAACGATTGCTGTCCAGATGGCCGCCGGATGGGGCGCGCAAGTGACCGCGGTGTGTTCCACGCGCAATCACGCCTGGCTCAAGGAACTCGGTGCATCACGGACGATGGACTATGAAGAAGCGCGCGGCTTGCAGACTTTGCCAGCCGACAGCGTGATCGACTTCGCCACGCCTGCTTCCGAGGGCGGTGATCGTAGGCACGACCCGTTGCTCGCCGCGCTGCAGCGCACGGATGGCCGGCGCGTCTACGCCACAGTGATCACGCCCACGCTGGGCCTCGTCACTCGGCATGGGCTATTGCCTGGCTTGTTGCGCGCCGGCGCTGACCTCGCTTGGCGCAAGGCCAGCGCATCACTCAACGGCGTTCGCTACCGGCAGGTGTTGTTCCGCGAGGAGTCAGAGGCCCTGGCAAGGCTGGTCGATTTCTTTTCGAAGGCGCAAGCGCAATCTGTTGTCCAACGAGTGCTCGCAGCCCCGGCACTTCCCACCGAGTTTTCAGAAAGCACCGCACCGCGCATTCCCGGCAAGACGCTGGTTCATCTTTTCCCCCGTTAGTCCCGCCCCCGGTAGGAATGCCAGGTCATCGAACATAAGTCGGATGGACCGGCCCTGCCTTTCGTCAAAAAACCACCACCAGGAGACAAGTCAATGAAAATGCAAAAGAACGCCGTGGCTCTTACGCTGCTGCTGTGCTCGATGGGCGGGGCTCATGCCCAATCCGCCGGCCAATGGAAGATAGGAGGCGGCTGGTTCCACGTCGCGCCACAGTCCTCGGGCACACCTTTGACAGTCACGGCACTCGGCCAGTCCACACCAGTGCAGGGAAGCTCGTCGAAAGTGGCCAATGCCGAGACATTCGGCATCACCGCGACATACTTCCTGACCGACAATTTCGCGCTCGAAACCGCTATTGCCAAGCCACCTCGCCTGCGCCTGATCGGCACAGGTACGCTCGCAAAACTGGGTGAAGTCGGCAGCGCAGAGATCGTGAGTCCATCGCTGCTGCTGCAATACCACTTTCTTGAATCCTCGGCCAAGCTGCGCCCGTTCGTGGGGGCGGGCCTTTCTTACGTGAAGCTCAGCAAGATCGAGCTTGCGAACTCGATCTCCAGCGGGGCTTTTCTGCGCGATCCAACACTCGGCTCACTGCTCGAGGGACCCACCACTGCATCCTTCACCAGTTCGATTGCTCCTGTGGTGAGCCTCGGTGTCAACTACAACATCGACGAGCATTGGTCGCTGGGGCTGTCTGTGTCGTACACACGCCTCAGCACGCGAGCGACGCTCACGACGAAATCGAGCGTGGGTGATGTGGTTTCGACAACCAAAGCGAAGATCAACCCGATCGTGAGCTTTCTATCTGTAGGGTACCGGTTCTAGTGAGCTGGAGCGCAACCCACCTGGGGCGGCATCGTCGTGGTTCACTTGAGAACCCTGCAATTGACATGCCGCTGCTACGTCGGCAGTTTCATATGCGCGTCCAGCCCGCTGCTGCAGCGCCGGCGCGCACACAGTTTGGAAGTTTGATCATGAGCAATGACGGTCCGCACTACATCGCCCATTGGGTTTGCAAGACGGCGCGCCGTCAGGAAATGATCGACTGGTATGGCAAGGTGTTCAACGCCGAACTCGTCCACGCCGATGCCACCATTGCCTTCCTGGCTTGGGACGCCGAGAGTCACCGCCTCGCGCTCATCGCATTGCCGCGTTGGGTGCGCCTGCTCTTCCCCTTCGCGAAGATGCGGCGCAAGCTCTACGGCATAGACCACATCGCATTCGGATTCAAGTCGTTGCAATCGCTGCTGGCAACCTATTCTCGATTGCAGGAAAAGGGTGTGCGGCCGGTGTGGACCATCAATCATGGCCCGACCACGTCGATCTACTACGAGGACCCAGACGGCAATCGACTGGAGTTCCAGGTTGAGAATTTCGACACCGCTGAGGAAACGAAACGCTACTTCAGGTCGAAGGACTTTGCCGAAAACCCTATCGGCGTGACCTTCGATGCGGACTACCTCCTCGCGCGTCTGCAAGCTGGAGAAGCAGTCACGGAGCTGATGCGCCAGGGCGCCGGTAACCCGCCGGGTACGCAACCGGCAGCAAATATGAAGGCCATCAACTGGAGAACACTTTGACAACGAGCCTAGCCTCAGCACCTGTTGTCATCATCGGAGCCGGAGCTAGTGGATGCACATTGGCACTTCTGCTCGCGAGCTACGGTGTTCCTTCGGTATTGATCGAGCGTCGGGAAGCACCTTTGCGACATCCGGCGGCGCATGTCATCAATGGCCGCACGTTCGAGATTTGGTCAGCCTACTCACATGAGATGGCGCGAGAGATCAGCAGCTTGTGTCCACCGCACGCAGAGATCGGCGAGATACGTTGGTGTACGAGCCTAGCCGCGCATCCCTTGGGGAAGATCGACTTGCTAGATGATCAAGCCCGGCTTGAAAAAGTCGCTACTTTCAGCCCCTACCACATCGCTCACATCGGGCAGCACCAACTCATGCCCGTGCTATGGCGCTGGATTGAGAGCGAATCCCTGATCACGTTTGTGAAGGGCGCCGGCTTGATCAGCTTGAACCAAGATGAGGGAGGGGCCACCGTCGGCGTGAAGCATGCTCATTCGGGAACTACAGCCTACCGAGCGGACTGGCTGATAGGAGCCGACGGCGCCAACAGTTCTGTCCGCGAGATGCTGGGCGTCAGCATGGAAGGGCCGGTGCTGGCCCACATGGCGAGCGTCTTCTTCTCGGCGGACCTTGACAGCGTGCTTGCAAAGCCGCGCCCCTTGCTGAGTTGGATCTATAACCCTGACTTTTGTGGCGTGCTTATCAAGCATTTTGATGACCACTACATCTTGATGAGCCCGTTCATCACTCAGGAACAGGAGATGGTAAGACTCGGAGCTTCCTATTGGTCGCGGATGATTCCTAAGGTTATCGGTGCGGATGTGCCGTTCCAGATCCGTACGCAGGGCAACTGGAGCATGGCCACACAACTTGCACAGGTCTTCAGGAAAGGACGGGTCATGTTGGTAGGCGATGCCGCCCACCGTTTTCCCCATACGGGTGGTTTCGGTTTGAACAGCGGCGTGCAAGATGCGCAAAATCTGGCGTGGAAGCTGGCCGCCGTGCAAGAGTCACGGGCCACCGAAAGCCTGCTGGATTCCTACGAAGCCGAGCGCAAGCCGGTCGTTGCGTTGTTCGCGGAGCAAAGCGTGAGCAACCACTTCAAGCTCGACGAGGTCACCAATCACCTGAACATCACCAATCGAGGTCTGATGTCAGCCACCAAGGCCTTCGAAACCGCGCCCATCAAATGGCTACCATCCAAACTTAAGGGGCGATTTGCCGATGCCCTCATGAAGCTGGCCTTTAGCAAGACGCGACAGCTGACCGAAACAAGTGCCCGTGCCCATGAACTGAGAAGCCGAATTGCACAGGCCGTGCCGGGCCAGTTGGAGCATTTCCTCTCCACGGGGCTGGAGTTTGGCTATGCCTACTCAGGAGGACTGGTCATACCAGAGCGCTCTATGCAGCCGAAAGTTGGAGCCGGCGTCGTCGACTACCAGCCTACAACATGGCCGGGCTGCCGCCTGCCGCATGCGCTGATATCGCGGGGGGGTGTGGAGATTCCCCTCCTCTACGTCATCGACAAGCGCAAGTTTTCCCTGATCACTCATGATGACGTTGGGTGGGCCCAAGCACTTCTATGCTTACCCCTTCCATATGTCAGTGAACTCGTGTTGATCGTGGCGGTTCCCAGCAAGGCTGAAGATCGCGCAGAACTGGTGTCACTTTTTGAGGTTGGCGAGCACGGAGCTATCCTCGTTCGTCCGGATGGGCACGTGGCCTGGCGTACGACCCTGCCCGGAATGAACGCCGTTGGGGATTTGGAACAGGTCGTTCGCAAGCTTACGGTTTCGTACCGCAGAAAAATTGCCTCGGCCGTTGTGGCGTAGGCCGCTTTGCGTGGCGTGGCGCTGGTGCGATCCCCAAGATAATCACGTCGGTCGGTTGAACGCCTAAAGATTTCATCCAGCTGTTGTGCGCGGTGCCGGCGCCCGACTTGCTGCCATGCAACAGCAGCCGGCGCGATGCCAGCTCATGCAGCCGGACAGCGGCGCTTCAGATAGAACGTCCCCCAGGAGCAGAAAGCTTCTCTGCGTCGATCTAGGTGGGCCGAATGGCTCGCTGAAAATATTTTGGCAACGATACGACGATCGTCTGCCGCAGGACTTTCTTGAGCGCAACGTCAAAAGGCGTGGCGAATCCCGAAGTCATATCCTGTTGAACGATACGGCGTCATACCTCCAGTCGCGATCGGCGCTGGAGCATTAAAGAGGTTGAGGGCAGCACCATTCTTGTTGGTCAACCGCGCAAATGTCGCGTATAGAGCCGTCCGTTTTGACAGATTGTGGACATACCCGATAGCAAGTTGAGTCGCCTCCGGTCGCGACTGGTCTACACGCCCCGGCGCATTGTCATATCGCACCCTTGCAATGGAGCCCCGAATCAGCCCTGGTCCAATTGACACAGTGAAACCGAGCAACTGCCCGCGAAACGAAGTTCCCTGGATGTTCGCGGCAAACGTAGCTCCATCGAACTCAGTTTCTCGGCGGACGCGCGAAAGCTCACCCATCAACTTGACCAGTCCGAAGTCATATGACGCACCCGCGTTCACGGTCTTCGTGTGAGTGGTAGCGCCCGCGTAGTAGTTGTCGCCCACGGTGCTGTCACCATAGGCCACCGCGATGTCGAGCGGTCCTTGTGCATAGCCGAATCGAGTACCGACATAGCGACCGGTTCGAGCATCGTTTCCGTCCACGGCTGCGCGGCCGGGGGTTGAAGTGCCGGGATCGTACTTGGTCTTCTCATGAAACGTGTACATCACCTGGCCGTAGAAGCCGCCAAGATTTCCTGGAAGAAAATACCCAACGCTGTTGGAAGCCCGTACATAGTTGCTGTTGCTCACAGAGGGAATACCGGGAGCGGCGGCCACCGCACCTGCAATCGCATTTGGGGCGAGTGACGCGGAAAAGATGAGACTGGTGCCGACGCCGCTGGTACCGAAGGGATCAAACACGGTGTCGTTCCACAACGATGGCGTGTAGTCACGGCCCAGCCGAACTTCACCGAATGGACCGGAAAGGCTGACCGTGGAGCGGCGGGAAAAAGTCGAAAGCCCGGTTTGACCATCATCGTTCGTGATGGGCGCTTCTAGCCAAAAACTTGCCGCGAGACCCCCTCCAAGATCCTCAGTTCCTTTGAGGCCGAGTCGGCTCTGGTTGTATGCCGAGTTGGCCAAGGCTTTCTTGCTCAGCTTGACGGTACCTTGATTCACGAAGGCCGGATTGAATCCCACCGGAACACCGAAAGCGTTGTACGTGACGGCATTTCTCTGATCTCGCGAACTGGTCGAGTACGCACTCATCGACGCATCCACGACGCCAAAGAGTTGAATGCTCGACTGTGCCGACACCGCGGTTGTGAGCGAGATGGTAGCGATTGAAAGAATGGAACGTTTCATGTTGCTTGTCTCCGTTATTAAACTTCTCTTGAACTGATCCGCGGCACACCGTTTTCTTCCTCGCAGTGATCGCAGTGAAGGAAAGGCGCGCGCGTGGCACTCCCTGTCGGCCGCATGCAGTGCACGGGCTTCAATGGATTCGGAGAACCGGTAGAGCGCCTGGAACGACGCTGTGATCTGACGCGCGCTCTATGCGGTCGAGGGCGACGCGCCCGCGTCAATGCTGCGAGGACGGGATCTGTACGGACCCAAAGTCAATGCCAGCAGTCCCGCCAAGGCCAGCAGCCAGGGCATGAGTGCCAGCGTCCCTTCGTAGGACGAGGTGCGATCGAACACCACGCCGACTGCGATGGGACCGACCACTGCTCCGACTGCGTAACCCGAGAACGCGATTCCGAAGAGGGTGCCGAACGAGGCAAGATCAAAATACGATCGCACCAGGTAAGCGATCATGTCGCCTTCGGCACCGATCGCGAGTCCAATCAAAAAGCACGATCCCATCAACAAGGCATAAGTCTCCGAGGTGCGGATCAAGTAGCAGCCCAACGCTCCCGCCAGGAAGAAGCCACACGCTACATAGGGTGCATGGATCCGGTCGATCAGGACGCCTGTTGCGAGACGTCCGATGAGCAATCCCACGCCGACCATCGAAGCGCTTCGTGCTGCCTCCACAACGGTGAAGCCCTTGCCGATCAACATCGACGGGAGGTGGGGGCCAAACGAGAGCGTTGCTGCCGAGGCGAGCACGAACATCGAGAAGATTGCCCACAGTCGATAGGAGCGAAGAGCCGCAGAAAGACCCGCTCGGGTCTCGGAGGGGTTGAAGTGAGAAGTCGTCTCGCGCGAAGATGGTGCCCGGTTTTCCTTGAGCAGCAACCACGCAGGCAGGGACAGCATCAGCGAGCCCGCTCCCAGCAGCACATAGGCCGCCCGCCACCCGAATGCGGAAATGGCCGCATGCGAAATCGCCGGCATAGCGATGGCACCCAGGCCAAGTCCGCACATTGCGATGCCGACGGCAAGGCCAAGCCGACGATCAAACCATTGGGGAAGAATTGCCAGGTAACCGAGCACGGAGGTCGCTGCACCCGACACACCAACGATGAAGGAAAGAGTGATCCACGGGCCGCGTTGGCCGTTCTGCAGTGCCATGCCCGCGACGCTGATGCCGAACAGCAAGATGGAAGCGCCGATCACACGCTTGACGCCAAAGCGATCCATGAGTCGACCCACGATCGGACTGGCCAACGCCAAGCCCAGCATCGACATCGCATAAGACAGAGACGCTTCTCCCCGTCCCCAACCGAATTCGGCGGTCAACGGCGAAAAGAAAATTCCTGCCGTGCTGTTGAACACCGGCGCAAAGCCGGCAAACATGCCAAGCGCAGCGGCGAACACCACCGATGCGTAGATCCAGCGCGGGATCGCGAGGGCCGGATGTGGGGTCATTGTCTTTGTCTCCTGATCGGTGTCTCGCGGCGGATTACATGGCGGGCCCGTGTGCCACGCCTGCTTCCGCTGCATTGCGATGGTCAGCAAAATATTAACCATCAATTAATTAATCTTAAGAATTAATTTATGTGCCGTCAATTAAATGGAGGGACTGAAGTCACCGGTGTTTACCCTCGGCCGTTCACGTATGCGAAGGGGTTGGGGATGCACGCCCTCCCGCCAACGTGAGAAGCAGGCGACCGAGCTCTACGCGGCATGGTCCGGACCGATGTGCGAGACCGACGCACCGTTGCATGCTCGCGGTGCACCCGCAGCACCGCGAATCCGGACGCTACCAAGTCAGCACAAGTTTTCCCGTGTGAGTGTGTGCGTCCATGACCCGGTGCGCCGAGGCGACGTCCTCATAGGCGTAGGTATCGAAGACGACCGGCGAGAACGCACCGCGTTCCAGCAAAGGCCACACGACCCGGGCCATGTCCGACAGGATCGCGCCCTTCTCCGCAGGTGCGAGGGGCCGAAGCACCGAGCCGAACAGCGCGAGCCGCTTGCGCATGAGATCGACCAGGTCCAGTTCGACCTTTCGGCCCGCGAGCGCCGACACATAAACCATGCGTCCACCGCGTGCGAGGACCTGGACATTGCGCTCGAAATAGCTGCCGCCGATCATGTCGAACACGACGTCCATGAACTGCTTGCGCTCCCCTTCCAGCAGCACTTCCGCGAAATCTTCGGTCCTGTAGTTGATGGCCCGCTGCGCGCCATGCAGCACGCAACTACGACATTTCTCATCAGTGCCCGCCGTGGTCACCACATGCGCGCCAAGCGCATGTGCCAACTGGATGGCGGCAGTCCCCACACCGCTGGAGCCGCCGTGCACCAGCAGATGCTCGTGGGGTTGCAAGGCAGCTTTCTGAAAGACGTTCATCCACACAGTCGCGAAGGCTTCCGGGAGCGCAGCAGCCTGCGTGAAATTGAGCCCGTCAGGCACGCGAAGCACTTGCACTGCGGGAACGGACACATACTCGGCATGTCCCCCTCCCACTAGCAGCGCACACACCCGGTCGCCAACGGACCGGCCCGCCACCTCGGATCCCAGGTATGCCACCTCTCCTGCGACCTCAAGGCCAAGGATGTCGGTCACGCCGGTCGGCAGCGGATAGAACCCCGCACGTTGGGCGAGATCCGCATGGTTCAAACCCGATGCATGAACCTTGATGAGAATGTCGGTGGGACCAGGCACTGGGACGTCACGGTCCACCACGCGCAATACCTCGGGACCACCGGCACCTATACAAGCAATTGCTTTCATCGTTGGACACTCCTTTTGAAGCCGTTAGTCAGCTTCGAACCAGGCGCGCAGCGGAAGCTGCCTTCACGCAAGCGCTTGCTCGGGTCACGCGTACTTGGCCTCTCGTTGACCATCTGACTTCAGACCATGGGCGCGAGGAGTGCACCAAAGCCCGGTGTTGCCGATGGCAGCTCGAGCAGGTCCAACATGTTGCGCACGGTGCAGATCGAGGTAGAGGTGACCGGCAATCCGAGCATCGACTGCGCAGACGCCACGGCAGGGATCGACTGCATCTGCACGCAGGCCGAAAGCACCACGGCATCGACATTGGCGACATTCAATCGCTTCACATCCTCCAGCAGACGCATGGGGTCCCGCTTGCCAACCTCCAGGTTGTCCGCTATTTCAAAGCAGATACGGTCAACAACCTCGATGCCTTCACTTTCAATGTACGCGACCACCTTGTCGGTCAACGGCTTCATGTACGGCGCGAGCAACGAGACCTTACGGGCACCCAGCGCCTTCAAACCGTGGATGAGCGCCCCCGCCGAAGTCATGACCTTGGCGTCGCTGTTGTTCTCGCGGGCAATGCGTGCGAAGTCGCGCTCGACCTCACGGTGATAACCGAGGCCTTGCGCCATGATGGCTACGAGGCACGCGGTACTCATCACGTCCATGCGCGCATCAGAGAGCTCCGCAGCGCAGCGAAGGCCCTCTTTGTTCATGTTCGCCAGTTCTTCCGGTGTCACCCGATGCATGCGCATCCGGCTGGAATGGAACGTGAATCGCTCCGGATGCAGAGCCTCCCTTGCACGAAACATTGCCGGGATCTCCGTCTCCATCGTGGTGTTGGAACTCGGCACAATCTGGCCGATACGATAGCTTCTGGTCATCTTTTTGAGCGTCTTTGAGTGCAGGACTACTGGTTTGGCGGACCAAGGACAAACGGCTGGAGGGCCACGAGCATTTCCTCAGGGATCGGCGCGCGAACCCGCGCGT
This sequence comes from Variovorax sp. Root411, assembly GCF_001425205.1. GTDB lineage: Bacteria > Pseudomonadota > Gammaproteobacteria > Burkholderiales > Burkholderiaceae_C > Variovorax. The sequence continues at coordinate 1,200,317 of NZ_LMDW01000001.1, read as the reverse complement.
CGGTGCGAATGCAGATGGGCGATACCCGAGCACTGAAGATCCGCACGCCGCCGTGCTGCGTGGCTTCCAACTCGATGTCATAGCCATGCTCGCGGATCTCGCCGACGTGCACGGCGATATCGAACTCTTCTTCAGGCCAGAGCGCCCGATGAAACTCGAGTGCCATGCCCTTGCAGGGGGTGTCGACGCCCAAAGTCTTGCGCCACTCAGCACCTCGGCCTTGGCTCAACTCGCTGTAGAACAGATTGACCGCGTTGAGCACGTACTCCGTGAACTTCCCCGTGAACACCACGCCTGCAGGGTCGCAGTCGCTCCAGCGGACACGGCGGCGAACGACAAATGGTCGCCGGGACACCACGGATTCGTAGCTGTCAATCATGCGATTTGACCCGTGGAACCGGCTTCAACGTCCGCGCTGGCGGCGTGCGCGCGTTGCGCCTGAGCGAGCTTGATCTGCTGCATCAGTTCGGGATACGCCGCCGCGAGCCTGCCTTCGTCAATCCGGCCAGTTCGCGTCATGAAGGCGTAGATGAATTCGTACGGCGTGTAGCGCTTCATCCATTCGCCAATGCTTTCATACCAGCGATAAGATTTTTCCGAGGCCGCGATCAGCTTCAGCTTTTCTGGGCCGCGGGAGGCCGCGAACCGGGCGAGACGCTCGACCGCCGTGACGGCTGCGTCATCGCCGTCGTTCACCAAGGCGTCGGCCAGCGCAATCGCATCATCCATGGCGATGCGCGTGCCCGAGCCGATCGAGAAGTGCGCGCTGGTCTCCGCGTCGCCAATCAGGACCACCTTGCCGGCCGCCCAGCGGGCATTGCGAATCACCGGGAACTGTCGCCAGGTCGAATTGTTCGAGATCAACGCGTGGCCGTCGAGCTCAGGTGCGAACACCTCCTCAAACAGCTGCTGGCGTTGCTCCGCCGTCATCGCCGCCATGCCGAACGTCTGCCAGGTGGCATCGTCGCATTCAGCCACGAACGTGCTGTTGCTTTCAGAGTATGGGTAGTAGTGCGCAATGAAGGCGCCGCCTCGATGCTCCCGAAAGACGAGTGCGGCGGTGGGGAACGCCTTCCCGACACCAAACCACGCGAAATGGTTGGTCAGGGACTCGCGCGTGGTGCCAAATTGGGACTCACACGCCGTGCGAAGAGAAGAATTGATCCCGTCTGCACCGACGATCACGTCCGCATCCGACAGACCGGCTGCGTCTAGATCGGCCATGTCCTGCACCCGAACGCCGAACTCGATCTGGACGCCTGCATCGGTGGCTTCCTTCTGAAGGATCTGTAGCAAATCGATGCGTGCGATCGCACCGCCGCCCGCATTCGGTCGGCGGATCGAGATCGGCGTCTCGCGCGTCGTGATGATCTGATGCGTGGTGAAGATCATCTTCTCGACCAGCGCGTCGTGCGTGGGCGCATCGGCAGCCCGCAGCCGGCTGAGGCCGGCTTCGGCCAAGACGACACCGAAGCCAAAGGTCGAATCGGCGGCATTCTGTTCAACGATCTTGATGTCCCAGTGGGGGCACCGATGCTTGATCAAAATGGAGAGATACAGGCCGGAGGGTCCCGCGCCAACAATGGAGATCTTCATGATTTATGGAGTTCGCCGATGCGAAGTTCATCGTTGTCGAAGTGCTCGACCTGGCCGATCAAGCCGCCGGTCAATGCGCCGTGCCACACCGCGGGCTTGAAGCCCAGCGCCTTGCGGTGGAGCGTGATGGTGCCTTGGCTCTGAATGCGGTAGTAGCCCAGGCGGGGACCGGTGACCGCAAGCTCGGACACCTCTTGCGCATGCATAACCAGCGGCAAGAACTCGGGCACGTCGAGGACAAAGATCGTGGGCATCATGCAGCCTCCAGGTCGGCCGCCAGGCGTTCACCTTTGGTGCGCCAGACATCGTCAATGCACGTGAAGGGAGCGCCACCTGCTCGGCTCGCGTCCTCCAGTGCCGTTGCTGCGTCGATCGTGCGATTCGCATCTGACACGTCGATGTCGCTGAACGGACGAACCTGCCAGGTGATTTCGATAGAGTAGCCGTTCGGATCGAAGAAGTAGATCGACTCGATCACTTCATGGCGGATCTGATAGTTCACCTTGATGCCGGCAGCCTCGACTGCGGCCCTGCAGGCCAGCAAGTCTTCGCGGGTCTCGACTCGCCATGCGGTGTGGGTTGCACGGTAGCGATAGTCGTCGCGCGCTGTGGCGAACTCGGGCGGCTGCGTGCCGATGTAGTAGAAGAACGCGATCGTGCTGCCGGTGCCACTGTCGAAGAAAAAATGCAGAAAGTCAGCGTGGTCTTCCGGGCCCCATCCGCGCGCGGAGATGGCGTGAACCAACGGCAGCTTCAGCAGGTCGCGGTAGAAATGAACGGTCTCCGCGAGTTTCCAGGTGGGCCGCGCTGTGTGATGAACGCCGACCAGCGGCAATCCAGACTTTGCAATCATGCTTGTGTCCTTGGTTGGGATGAGGAGGAAACGTCAGCGGCCTTCTCGGCCGCCAGCTTTTCGGAGATCAACTGCTTGAGCAGCGGCTTGCTCAGCTTTCCAGTCTTGGTCAGCGGGAATTCGTCCATGGCCTCGATGCGCTCGGGCCACTTGAACTTGGCGACACCGCTTTCGCTGAGGAATGCGCCCAACTCAGCCACGGTGGGTACATTGGCGCCCGCCTTGACGATCATGAACGCGCACACGCGCTCGCCGTAGATCGGATCCGGCATGCCGACCACCGAAGTCAGTGCAACAGAAGGATGGCGACTGACGACCATTTCCACTTCTTCGCAGTTGATCTTCTCGCCGGCACGGTCGACCACGTCCTTGGTGCGGCCACAAAACTTGTAGTAGCGCTGACCATCGATGTCACGAAACAGCATCAAGTCACCGGAGCGGTAGTAACCCTGCGAAGTGAAGGCCTCCTTGTTCCGCTCAGGTGCGCTGTAGTAGCCGTGGATCGTGTAAGGCCCCGCAAAGACGCACTCGCCTTCGACGCCCTCCTCCAGAATCTCTTCCTCCGTCCCGATCTTGTACAGCTTCACTTCGTCCCACGGCGACACCGGGCGCCCGACCATACCATCGCGCACTTCCTGCGGCTGGTCGTCGCGCGTCATCATGATGACGCCCTCTGTCATGCCGAAGATGTGATACGCCGGCACCCCCAGGATAGCGCGCAGCTTCGGCGCACCGGTGGACGAGATCACGCCGCGAAGCTGCTTGACGGGCATCTGGCCGGACTCGATCGCGGGCCTGAGCTTCTCGAGCACGGGCCCGCCGACGACCGCCCAGGTGGGCAGGTACTCGCGAAAAAGTGCGAACAACGACTGCGGCTGCAAGTCCGTGGAGATCGTGATTGCACCGCCGGTCAGGAGGAATGGCCCGAAGCAACATCCCATGTTGAGGTTGTGCATCATCGGCAGCGGCATGAACAGGCAGTCGTCGCTTCGGTAGCCGTTGAACTGCGCCACGGCGCGCATGTTGTACAGATACTCGTTGTTGAAGCGGGGAATGATCTTCGGCACGCCCGTGGTACCGCCGGAGAGCTGGAACACGGCCACCTGGAAGGGATCGATTTCAATCTGCGCGAGTTGCTGCCTCGCGGCGTCCAGCGACATGGTGTCAATCAGCGCTCGCATGGACAGCGCCGAGCCGCGAGCCTCTCCGCGGGCCTGCACGATGTGTTGGAGCGATCCCACCTGAGCCTGCATGCGCTGCGCGAACTCGACATCGTCGAACTTGGGATCGTCGCCCTGGACAAAATGCAGGCGCGCCTTGCTCAGCTCGGCAAGGTAGCCAATCTCGTGTTCCCGGTGCGCCGCCAGCGTCGACACGGGAATAAGGCCGGCTTTGAGACAGGCGACGAACCCGACCACCAGCTCAGTGCTGTTCGCCAGTTGGAAGATCACGCGGTCTTTTGGGGCGAGGCCCAGCGCAAGCAGGGAGGCTGCGAAACGCTCGGACACCTCGTCGAGCTCCCGGTACGTCAGGTGACCTGCCGGCCCACATAGCGCGACGCGCTCGGCGTTCTCCTGGAACGATTCGCGAAGGCCTTGGGCCAAGCTCTCGAAGGTGAGCGCGCCCTCGTCGACATAGCGCTGCAACTTGAGAAGAGGCGGGTACACGACGCCTTCGATCGGTTCATGCACACCGATAGCTCGTTGATTGTTCTCTGCGGTCATTCCGGCTTCACTCCAATGGCTTTGACGACGCCCCCGAAGAGGGCTTTCTCTTGCTTCACGAACCGCTGGGCCTCGGCGACGGTGCCCGGCGTTGTATACGTCCCGAACTCCTGAAACTTCGCGTTCACATCCGCGAGCTGGAGTGCTGTGTTGAGCTCTTGGTTGAGGCGCTCTACCACCGCGGCGGGCGTGCCCTTTGGCGCAGCCACCATGAACCATCCCATGACCTTCAGGTCGGGCACGGTGCCCTTCGCCAAAGGAATGCCCTCCAGCCCGGGGAGCACCTTGTCCGACGCCACTGCCAATGCACGCAGGCGACCTGACTTGATCAGCTGTATCAGCGGGGCGACACCATCGGTGTACATCGCGATGTCGCCGGCGACCACGGCCTGCACGCCCTGCCCTGTCGTGGTGAACGGGACTTGCTGCAGACGGATTCCTGACTTCATCGCGAGCAGCTCGTTCGCGAGATGCGGAATGGATGTCCGGTTTGGGCTGCCTGCGGCCACAGTGTCGGGGGCCGCCTTGGCCAGCTTAACGGCATCCGCCAACGTCTTCGCCTCGAACTTGGGATTGGCCACGAAGATCATCGGAGTGACGCCGATGAGCGCTACCGTCGCGTAGTCGCGCTCAATGTCGTACTGCGCCTCCTTGTAGGTCAAGGGCGTCACCGTTGCAACCGCTGCGTGCACAAGCGCCAGGGTGTATCCGTCGGCCGGCGCGGACTTCAGCTGGTTCATAGCGATGATGCCCCCGGCGCCTGGCTTGTTCTCTACGATGACGGGCTGTCCGAGCGCCCGCGAAAGCTTGTCGCCCACGATGCGAGCGATGGTGTCGGGCGCCGTGCCGGGTGCAGTTGGCAACACGAGCCGGATGGGTTTGCTGGGGTACGTTTGCGCCCATGCAGGCGCGCAGATACTTATCAGCGCAACAGCAATGGCTGCGGCGTTGCGTCTTGAAGTTTTCACGATGTCTCCGCTTGTGTTTGGTTGCGCGTCCAGCGTCAGACCATGACCTTGTCTTTAAGCCATGCCTGCATCGCACGCCCGACGGCTATTTGGCCGGACTCTTCGCCCTCGGCCAGGGCCATCCCATGGTGATTGCCACGGATCTTTTGCCGTGACTTGTCCGATGTCCCCAGCGACTCATAGATCGCGTCCATGTCGGATGGGAAAGCAGCTTGGTCACCCGTGTACTCCAGCATCAGCGTCGGCAGCTGGAGTTCGTTCCCGCACTTCTCGAAGCTCGCGTTGGAACTGATGCCTGACCAGGTCGACAACCAGGATTCAGGGGTCACGAGTCGCGCAAAGCCTACGCTGCCCAGGTTCGACGTGAAGGGGTCTGCTCCCCACAATGTACCGACCTGACGATCGGATGGGTCCAGGCTCAGATCCCAGCAGCGCAGGTCCGCATCGGTGCGCCAGACAGGAAAAACCGGTGTGTAGGCAACGCGGCGGCGCAGCTCCGAGGACGGCGCTGTGTCCGCACGCAGCGTCTTCAGCTCTTTGCGTGCCAGAGCGCGTGTTCGCAGCAACGCCTTGGCGTGCGCGTCGATTCTGGCAACACGCGCATGTTGCGCTGCGCGGTATCGCTCCACGAACGCGGGCGTGTACGTCGAGGAAGACGGCGCCTCCTTGAAGCCGTTGGCCGGCTGGAAAGGATCAAGCGCAGGCTCGACAGACATCGGATCCGACTCGTCAGTGACGGAAGGGTCAATGCAGTTCAGCAGCAGCTTGCCTTGCCCAGGGTGAGGCGAAACGAGGATCAGCGCGTCCGGTGACGGCATGTCGGCCATTGCAAGCTTGACCGGCCTTCCGCCGGGGGTTGCCTCGAGCCGAGCTTCGGGAACACGCATTGCTTGCTGGGTATAGAACGCGTACAGACCCGCACCACCGGAATTGCCGAGCAGGACGACTTTCGTGAAACCCAGCTTCTTGAGGTGTGCCACACCGGCAGCAACGTCCAGAAGTGCGACTTCGTGTTCGAGACGCAGGTCGTTGCCGATGGATCGCGGGGCCTGAACCCAGCATGCACAGCCGGCGTCCAGTACGTCGGGTACGAGGTAGGGAGTGCCAGAGAACTCGCGCGGGTGCATCAAGCACACCACCGTCTTCTCCGTACCTGTCTGGCTGTACAGGAAGCCCAGCGTGCGCTGGTTGTCAGCCGTGCGCAGCCCGTGCGGCTTGACGGTGTAAGCCCGCTCCATGCGCGCCGGGTTCCAGCCTGCACCGCGCAGCCCCGCGGTTACTGGAGGCCTCTTGATCGATTCGCTCATGCTTGTCTCCGGTCTGTTTAATTAATGATCAGTTAATTTAATGTAGGGGAAATTTAATGACGCGTCAAATGCGCCAGAATGCGGTCATGAAAGCACCTGTTACCGAGCGGGCCTTGCCGCCCCTCAAGCGCACGAAAGTCAAACCGGGCGAACCCGTGACCCCTGAGGCGGTAATCGTCCCGAGGCGTCGGGGGCGCCCCCGCAAAGAGGAGACAGCGGACGCTTGCGTGACGCCACTCATCTCGCGCGAGGACATCATCGAGAAGGCGGTCGAGTTGACGAAGAGCGAGCCGCTGAGCGACTTATCGATCGTCAGCCTGGCTCGGCACTTCGGTGTGACCACTGCGCTGATCCACTACTACGCGGGCAGCCGCGATGAGCTGATCTCGGGCGTCATCAACCGCTACTTCATGGAGCGCGTCGAAAAATTGCGCCCGTTGACACGCAAGAACTGGCGATCCAACGTGGAAGACCATGCGTATGCCATCTTTGATGTGATGCTTCAGTACGGAGGCGTGCTCCGGTATCTGATGTCTCACAACCGCTTTCGCCTGTTCCAGCAAGTGGGTGCGGGCGAGACGGACTACGGCATGGTCTATCTGAACCGGATCGCGGAGATTTTTCGAAGCGGTGGATTCAATGCGGAAAAGTGCGCCCTTGGTTATCACTTGCTGATCCAGTACGTCATGACTTCGGCGTACGCAGAGGTGAACCGGCAGCTACCTGGGGACCACGGTGACTACATCCTGGGAAAGATTCGAGAGACCTCCAAGGAGCAGTTCCCTGCGGCCCACTTCTTTGCCTCCGCATTCTCGAAGCTCGATAGCCGGACTGCTTTCAACGCAGGCCTGAAGATCCTTCTGGATGGAATGGAAAGATGGCCCCGCAGTAGTGCCGGCCACAAGTAGGCAGCGCTCGCTCGTCGGTCCGTTCCCTCGAAGACCGCCCCAATCTCTACAACAGGGCCTGCTCGGAAGCTTGCGGTACCGAGCGCTTGATGAAACGCCTAACCCCCAGCAGCAGGTCGTCGACAAGCGTGAACACCACTGGCACGACGAGCAGGCTCAGCACCGTCGAAGTCAACAACCCGCCGATGACCACGATCGCCATCGGCTGGCGAAAGCTCGGTTCTGCGCCCAGGCCCAGCGCGTTGGGCAGCATGCCGGCACCCATGGCGATCGTCGTCATCACGATCGGCCGGGCGCGCTTGTGGCATGCATCCATCAGCGCCTCGAAGCGTCCAAGACCCCGTTCGCGCCGCGCCAGGATGGCGTATTCCACGAGCAGGATCGAGTTCTTCGTCACAATCCCCATCAGCATCAGCACGCCGATCACGACCGGCATCGAGAATGGCTGCTGCGTCATCCACAGCGCGAACAGTGCGCCGGCCAGGGCCAGCGGCAGCGCAGCCAGGATGGTGCCGGGCTGCAGGAAGTCGTGGAACAGCAAAACCAGCACGGCGTAGATGCAGAAGACGCCGATCGCCATTGCGGTGCCGAAGCTGCGGAACAGTTCGCCCATGCGCTGCACGTCGCCTTGGTCGACGCTGCGCACGCCGGCCGGCAGCGAGCGCAGGGCTGCAAGCGCCATCGCCTCGTGTTGCACATCGCCGATGGCGCGTCCGTTTAGTTCCACGCTCAGCGTGACATTGCGGGAACGATCGAGGCGGTCGATCTGCGAAGGCCCGCTGCCCAAGGTGACCTCTGCCACCGAGCCTAGACTCACGCTGCCATTGCTGCCCTGCACCCGCAAGTCGGCCACGCGGCCCAAGTTGCCGCGCAATGCCGGGTCCATGCGCACGCGGATCGCGATCTGGCGCTGCGGCAGATTCAGCTTCGGCAGCGCGGTCGAATAGTCGCCGTAGGTTGCCAGGCGTACGGCGTCACCGAGTGCCTCCGAGGTCACCCCGAGCGAGGCCGCCCGCGCGGTGTCGGGCCGCACCTGGATTTCCGGGCGCTGCAGCGCCGCACTCGACGTCACGTTGCCGATGCCCTTGAGCGTACGCAGTTGCGCTTCGGCATCGGCCGCCGCGCGCAGCAAGGTCCCGGGGTCGTCGCCGGCGAGCGTGATCTGCAGGGCCTCGCCGCTATCGCCACTGCCCACCGTGACCCGCACGCCCGGAATTGCGCGCAGCACCTCGCGCATCTTCGCCTCCACAGCCGATTGCTTCAGGTGCCGGTCGCCGCGCGGCACCAGATCGACGGTCAGGGTCGCGCTCGTCAGGTCCGCCGCCGATGACGACATGGTCGGACTGGATGCGGCGGTGGCGGTGCCGGCCGAAACAAAGACAGTGCGTACCTCGGGCAGCGTGTGCAGCAACTGGGCGGCACGCTGGCTCGCCGCAGCGGTTGCCTCCAGCGTGCTCCCCGGCGCCAGCTTGATCGTCACGGTGCTCTGCGCCTTGTCCTGGGCCGGAAGGAAGCTGGTCGACAGCAGCATGGCGACGCCGACGGAGGCCAGGACAAAGGCCATAGAGGCCGCGACGACGGCACCCCGGTGCGACAACGTGGTACGCACCCCGCCCAGATAACGTGTCATCAGCGGTCCGTCGGCCTTTGCTTGCGCATCGGCCTTCACCGGCTTGAGCATGTAGGCGGCCATCATCGGCGTCAGCAGCCGCGCGACCAGCAACGACATCAAGACGGCGACCGATGCGGTGATGCCGAACTGGCGGAAGAACTTGCCCGGAATACCGCCCATGAATGCCGTCGGCAGAAACACCGCCACCAGCGTGAAGGTCGTCGCGATGACGGCCAGGCCGATTTCGTCGGCCGCTTCCATCGCCGCCTGGAACGGCGTCTTGCCCATGCGCAGGTGGCGCTCGATGTTCTCGATCTCGACGATGGCATCGTCGACGAGCACACCGACCACGAGCGACAGCGACAGCAGCGTGATCGTGTTCAGCGAGTAGCCGGCCAGCGCCATCACACCGAAAGTGGGCACGATCGACAGCGGCAGCGCGGTGGCCGCAATGAAGGTCGCGCGCCAGTTGCGCAGGAAGCACCAGACGACGACGATCGCGAGCAGCGCGCCTTCGATCAACAGATGCATCGAGCCTTCGTAGTTTTCCTGGACCGGAGCGACCGTGTCGCTCGCTTCGACGATCTTGACTTCGGGATGCGCCTGCGCGAAACGGCCCACCGCGGCGCGCGCCGCGTCAGCAACACCGACGTCCGAGTAGCCGCGCGAACGCGTTACCTGGAAGCCGATGACTTTCCGGCCATCACGGAACGCGAGCGTCGTCGGGTCGGTGCGCCCGTCAGTGATGCGCGCGATCTGATCGAGCCGCACATAGCGGCCATCGGCCAGCGCCAGGGTGAGCGCGCCGACCTCGGCGGGCGTGCCGACGGTCGCGATCATGCGCGTCGACTGGCGCTGGCCGCCGATGTCGCCCTGCCCGCCTGAGCTTTCCTTCTGCGTCGCCGTCAGCTTGGCCGACACATCCGACGGCGTCACGCCCAGGCCCGACATCAGCGTGGGGTCGAGGTCGACGTGCACCTCGCGGTCCAGACCGCCGACGCGGGCGACCGACGCGACCCCCTTTACCGCGAGCAATGCCTTCGTGAGGTCGTTGTCGACGAACCAGGACAGGTCCTGTTCGTCCAGGGTTTCCGACTCGATCGTGTAGGTCAGGAATGCCGAGCCGGCCGTCGTGATCTTCGAGACCGTCGGCGAGGCCATGCTCGACGGCAGGTCGGCCCGCACGCCGTCCACGGCATTGCGCACTTCGCTCAGCGCCTCTTCGCCGTTCTTGTCGATCTCGAAGCTCACGCTGATCGACACCGAGCCGTCGGTGATGGTCGTGACGATGTGATCGAGCCGGCTGAGCGAGGCCAGCTTGTCCTCGATCTTGCGCGCGACCTCGGTTTCGAGCTGCGAAGGCGCCGCGCCTTCCAGCGTGGCCGTGATCTGCACGGTCGGCAGATCCATGTCCGGGAAGTTCTGGATCTGGAGTTGCCGGAAGCCGAGAATCCCCAGCACGGTCAACAACGCGAAAAGCAGCAACGCCGGCACGGGGTTGCGGATGGACCACGACGAGAAGTTCATCGGGCAACCCCCTGCGGCGGTGCGCCGACAGTCTCTTGTGCTTCGAGCACGGTCACCTGCACCCCATCGGAGAGAAAAGCTCCGCCTTCGGCGACGACGCGCACTCCGGCGGGCAAACCCTCTACCTCCACGCGATCCCCCTGCCGGCGTTCGGTTGTCACCGCAAGGCTTGCAACCTCGTTTCCGGCGCCCACCAGGTAGACGTAGGCACGGCCGTCGCGCAGCGTCACCGCTGTCTGTGGCAAGGTCTGCGCCGGCCGGGACGCGAGTTCAATGACACCGTTCACGAACATGCCCAGCCGCTCGGACCCATGGCCCGACAAGCTGACATAGACGGTTGCGCGACCGGTGCTGGTGCTCAGGGTCGGGCCGATCAGTCGCACGCGGCCTTCGACCCGCTCGCCGCTCGGCAAGCTCGCATACGCCTTCTGACCCACCCGAAGGCGCGACACCTGCCGGGCATCGAGTTCCGGGCGCCATTCGACGCGGCCTTGGCGCACCAGTCGGAACATCTCGGTCCCTGCGCTGACGACATTGCCGAGCACCGCCGACTTCGACGACACGACGCCATCGTCGACGGCGACGATGCGCGTCTGCCGCAGCTTGAGGCGGATGCTGTCGAGCTCGGCCCCGGCCGACGCGAGCGATGCACGCGACGTCGCCTCGGTGATGCGGTAGTCCTCGACTTTCTGTGCCGAGAGCGCCCCGCTGCTTTCGACATCTTTTGCGCGCCGCAGGTTCGAGACGGCCTGTTCCAGTGTCGCGCGGGCCTGCGCAACGGACGCCTCCTGCTTGCGCAGATCGGCCTGCAGGCTTTCGTTGGCCAGCCGTGCAAGCACATCACCACGCTTGACGTTCGAGCCCACATCGACCAGAAGCTCCGCGATGCGCAGCCCTCCGGTCTCGGGGCTGACGATGATTTCCTGCCACGCGGCCAACGGACCGCTGCCCTGCACGATGTCCGGCCACACCTGCGTCGTCGGTGCGATCGCGTTGACGCTCAACACGCTCGGTGCCTTGGCATCGGACGCGGAAGCGGCGGTCGCTGGCGCCTGGCTCCAGACGACGGCACCCGCCACCAGCGCAACGACCAGCGCCACCGCGCCGGCGCGCAGGGTTTTGTTCAAAAGAGTTCTCATGAGTTTGTGTTCAAAGCTTCGGTGGGCGTGAGGCCGGATGCAGTTGCCGGCGTGCCCGGCTGCCAGCCTCCGCCAAGCGCCTTGTAGAGCGCGATCCAGTATTCGATGCGATCACGCCGCAGCGTGATCAGGGTGATTTCTGCCGACAGAGCGGAGCGACGCGCTTCTTCCAGCGTCAGCAGGCTTTCGAGGCCCGCACGCCAGTTCACTTCGGTGGCCTGAAAGTAGCGGCGGTAGTTCAGGTCCGCGCGCTCGGCCTCTTCGACGCGGCGCGCTGTGCTGTCCAGGTTGACGAGTGAACGCTCGACCTCCTTCACCGCCGTACGCACGCCCTGCCGGTAGCTGGCGAGCGCCATCCGGTAGCCGGCCTGTGCGGTAGCCACTGCGGCGCGACGCCTTCCTGCGTCGAACAGCGGAATCGACAACGAGGGACCGAGCGACCAAGTCGTCAAGGCCGAGGTGCCTGGCGTCGCCGAGATCGCGATCGAGCCCGACAACGACAGGCTGGGGTACAGGTCGGCCTGCGCCGCGCCGATCTCGGCGCTGCTCGCCGCCAGTTCGCGCTCGAGCGACGCGAGGTCGGGCCGTTGCCGCAACGCATTGGCCGGCACGCTCTGCACCTCGAGGGCCGCCGGGGCAGGCAGGCGGCCATCGGCCGCCTTGCCGCCGGACAACAACGAGCGCAACGCCGGCTCGTCGCGCCCGGTCAGGTCCACAAGCGACTTGACGAGCAGATCACACTGCGCGCGCTGCGAGATCAGCGTCGAGGCCGCGCTCGCAAGACTGGCGCTCGCCAGCGCGGCATCGGACTGCGCACTGAAGCCTGCCCGCACGGCAGCAGCCGTTGCCCGCTCAGTCTGCGCCGTCGAAGCGCGTTGGCGCTCGTAGGCTTCGACCAGCAACTCGCAGGCGCGGTACTGCACATAGGTGTCGGCCACCTCAGCCGCCAGCGAGACCCGCGCGTCATGCCAGTCCGCCACGCGCGCATGGGCGCGTGCCTCGGCCGCTTCGGTGTTGCGCCGCACCTTGGAGAACAGGTCAATCTCCCATGCCGCATCGAGGCCGGCGCTGCGCGTCGTTTCCGTGGCCAGCGCACCCGACACGGACTGCTGGCGCGCCCGGGAAAGCGATGCGCTGCCATCAAGGCTCGGCAAGCCGCTTGCACGCGCGGTGGTGAGTGTCGCGCGCGCCTTCTCGATACCCGCCCATGCCTTCACGAGGCTGGGGCTGTCCGCATCGGCGAGCGCGATCAGCTGCGCTACGACGGGGTCGTCGAACTGCCGCCACCAGTCGCGCATCGCGCCGGCATCCCCGCCATGGGGCAGCACGGACTGCCAAGCGGCGGGCGCTGCCGGCGCCGGTTCGGAATAAGTAGGTCCGACGGCACAGGCCGCGAGTGCGAGGCTCCCGAGAGACAGTGCCAGGACAGTGAAAGGATGGGTCGAAAAAGAAGAACGCATGGTGTCGCCGGGAGTTCACTCATCGTAGGAAGAGCCTCCGTTCACCACGGTTCGGCGGCGTTAAGATGGGTAAAAGTACAGGCCTCGACGGGTGCCTCCCGTTCAAACAGCGCGATACTTTCGGCCGTATTCACGATCGATCCATGCCACGCGTACTCCTTATCGACGACGACGTAGACCTCACCGAGATGTTGTCGATGTACCTCGTGCGCGAGGGCTTCGACGTCCACGCCGTGCACGACGGCGAAAGCGGCGTTGCAGAAGCGGTGCGGGGCACCTATGCGATCGTCGTGCTCGACGTCATGATGCCGCGCATGTCGGGCATCGAAGCGTTGCGCCGCATTCGCACAACGAGCCAGGTGCCGGTCCTCATGCTGACCGCGCGCGGCGAAAACATCGACCGCATCGTCGGCCTCGACATGGGCGCGGACGACTATGTGTCCAAGCCGTGCACACCCGGCGAGCTGGCCGCTCGCGTCCGCGCCATCCTGCGTCGGACCGAAACACGCGAGCCTGCCGCCACTGCCGCCACTGCCGCAAATCCACGCATGCTCCAGGTGGGTGAACTCGCGCTGTGGCCCGGCAGCCGGCGCGCGCTGTGGCGCGGTCAGCCCCTCGAACTGACGGGCACCGAATTCGGCCTGCTCGATGTGCTGGCGCGCCATGCGGGGCAACTCGTCAGCAAGGACGCCATCTCGCAGCAGGCCTTTGGCAAGCCCCTGGAGCGCTTCGACCGCCGGATCGACGTGCACATCAGCAGCATCCGCCAGAAGCTGGGCACGCGGCCGGATGGGGAATCGTGGATCCAGAGCGTGCGCGGCAGGGGCTATCAGCTGCTGGAAGACTAGCCATGAGAAGCGAACACCGGCTTGGCCGCCTCTTCTGGAAGTTGCTGTTCGCGATCGCCATGAGCATGGTGCTGGCAATTGGCGTTGCAGTGAGCTACCTGTATCTCACGGGCCACGAGGCACCGCCGCCGCCTGACGGTCTGTCGATGTGGGGCCCCATACCGGTGGTGCCCTTCGTGACGGCCGTCGGTGCGGTGCTGCTGATCAGCCTCTTGTTCGCTTGGTATCTGTCGCGTCCGCTGCGCCACCTGAGCTGGGCGATGGACCGCATCGCAGAGGGGCGGCTCGATACCCGGGTCGAACCCCTGATGAGCGGGCGGCGCGATGAGATCGCCGACCTGGCGTACGACTTCGATCGCATGGCCGCGCGCATCGAGCAACTGGCGCAGGCCAATCGCGCGCTGATGCATGACATCTCCCACGAACTGCGCTCGCCCCTGACCCGCATGCAGGCGGCGATCGGACTGCTGCGGCAGGACCCGGTGCAGGCGGACGCGATGATCGAGCGCATCGTGCTCGAGAGCGAACGGCTGGACCTGCTGATCGAGGAGTTGCTGACCTTGCACCGGCTGGACGCCGGCCCCAGCGGCGTACCGCAGCAGCGCGTGGACGTCATCGAGCTGCTGCAGGCCATTGCCGACGACGCAGACTTCGAGGCCCGGGCATCGCAGCGGACGCTGCGGGTCGACGCGACGGGCAGCTTCGTCACCGCAGCGCACGGCGAACTGGTCTATCGCGCTTTCGAGAACGTCATTCGCAATGCCCTGAAGTTCAGTCCCGCCGGCAGCCGGATCGACGTGGATGCGCGCATCACCGAAGGCGGCAGGACGCTCGTCACCACCGTGCAGGACCGCGGCCCCGGCGTGCCTTCGGACATGCTGCGGGCCATCTTCGAGCCCTTCACGCGGGTCGAGGGCAGCGAGTCGGTGCGCGGCACCGGCCTGGGTCTTGCGATCGCGCGACGCGCGATGCTGCTGCATGGCGGCACCGCCGAGGCCGCTCTGCGCGAAGGCGGGGGGCTCGTCGTCACGTTGTCGCTGCCGACACGCGACTGAAGGCACGGCCCAACGCAGCGGTACACACGCCGCAGCCCGATTGCACGGGCCGCGATGGGATCGGTCGCCGTCCGGTCTCGACATCGACCTTTGCGGTTCTTGACATATCCAGAGGTCTCTTTACGGCCGGATCCTCGACATTCAAACTCAACGGATCGTCCTCACTGCTCGAGGGTGCCGGCAGCTCGAAAGAGGCAAGCATGAACGAAGCAAATGGGTACTGGATAGGCGGGCAACCTCTCGATGGGGACCAATGGTCCTACACCGACTTCGGCACGGTGCTGGACGATGCCCAGACAAGGCAAACCCTGTTCCGAATGTACGAGCGCTACGTCAGGCAATGGAACGACATCGAACTCGACCACAGCAGGAATTTGTCCGAACACACCCATCAGGTGCATGGCGCGAAGGTTCTCGCCGGAGACGGCCGGTTCGTATTGCATGGCCGGCCGAACAGCCGGTCTCACTGGATATTGGAGATCGTCTTTTCGGGCGGCTTCAGGGTGTTCCATAGATGCGATCTGGGTCGGAATACCCTGCGCTCCACTGCAGACATGCAAAGCATCCATTTGCACTGGTCCGGGTGTGGCAGAGAAGGATTCGAGCACTGGATGGGCAAGGAACAAGCCATCACCCATGGCCGCGCGCCCAAGCGGTCGATCCGGCCCGATGGCAAGAGCTCCCCCGCCGTCGACGCGTTTTCTCGGGGTTTCGCCGAGGCGGTTCAATGCCCCTGGCCAATTCGGTGGGCGGATGTCTGGCGTTCCCGAAAGTGGGGTTTTCACCTTCCCCTTCAACGACATCCGGATGCGAACGGCACGCCGACAGGATGCCCTTGGCCTTGAGCTCCGCTCGCAAGCGTGTGCCGCGCTTGATCCCGCGTCCAAACGACGCAGTCGATTGCGGGATCTTTGCACTTCTTGACGCATATGGACCTCGCTTAACGCGTCGCGGCAAGACAGTGAGTCGATGCCTGAAATCTACAGAATCTCGCATCGCCGCTGGCTTGCAGCCACGCTCGCCGGGCTGGTGAGTTGCGTTGCATGCGCCATGCCCGAAGCGTCTGTCCCACCCACCGAACGCACAAGCGCCATGACCTGTAGCGTCGACCTGTATGGCGACTCCATCATGCACGGCGGCTATGGAGGAAATTTGCGCCTCGATGAGCCACCCGCGGCGACATTGAAACGCCTGCGGCCCAAATACACCGTGCGAGATCTGTCGCTCAACGGCGAAACCGCAGGGCAGCGAGCCAGAACATTTGAAAGCGAACGGCGGACCGGCCGCTTCGTGGTCATCGAGCACGGAATCAACGACTCGATTCAGCGCTTGCCCGTGGAAGCGCCGTTGCGACAGATGATCGATATCGCCCGCCGCGAAGGCAGAGAAGTCATCTTGACCGGGCTTTCCCGGCAGCCGTTGCCGATCGCGGGCCGTTCATCCGCAGACCAGACAATCCGGCACTTGGCCTCTGCGTTGCGCGTGCCGTTCGCCGATTGGGACGCCGTGAAGTACTCGCCGAACGAGATGGCCGATGTTCTGCATCCTTCGAAGCAGTACTCCGACAGGCTCGTGCGCAGCATTGTCAAGGTGCTTGACCGGCTGGCGCCGGAATGTGCGTGACGCGAACGTACGATCGCTTCGCCGCGGCCTCATGTCCCCGAGGCACTCCGGCTAGCCCCGTCGGGGCGAAACCAAACGGCGTCAATGCTCCACGATCACATCGGCAATCGGCCTGCGCCACTTGACATCGACCCTTGCCTCCGGGGCCCGATATCCCAACGCAATGACAACTGGGATGACTGTTCCGCGAGGCAGTCCGAGGACTTGCGCGATCTTCGGCGCCGAAAAGCCCTCCATCGGACAAGAGTCGATCCCACTGGCCGATGCGGCCAGCATGAGCGTCTGCGCTGCAAAGGCCGCATTGCGCGCCGCCCAGGCACGGCTGCCCAGGTGCCCAATTGGCAGCAATGAAAGACTGGGCTTGAAAAGCCCCACGATCGACACGAGCGGCGTCCAGATCGGCCACGAACCCAGCCTGAGGACACGGCCGAACATCCGCATCTGACCGCGGTGGTAGTTCTTGCCGCGTTCCGTCATGTCGTTCGACCCCTCGATGAAATTCAACTGCAGCGCCGCGGTATCGAGTGCGATTTCCCGACTCGCTTCTATGACCACCAGTGTCGGCGCCGAGCTGGCCGCCCGCTGGCCGTTGCAGGCCGTGGCAATCCTGGCCCTCACCCCTGCGTCTCGAATCCAGTGCAGCCTGTAGGGTTGCAGGTTGCCACTGGAAGGCGCCTGGGTTGCCTCGGACAACAAGGCCCTGACCTGCTCGTCAGGTATCAGCTGGCCATCGAAGTCTCTGATGGCTCGCCGACGGCGATTCACGTCCTGGAACGCGGCCCACGATAAAGGAATGTCTTGCTTCTGCATGCAGAAATACTAAGCTTTTGCTTTATTTTTTAATACTCGCATTTGGAGCCCTGCATGAGAGCGAGCAAACGATTGACGAACCCCAGGAAAACTCCGCGCCAGGAGCGTTCGCGAGCCACTGTGGACGCGATAACGCAAGCTGCGACTTACATTTTGGTAAAGCGGGGATGGGACAAGCTGACCACAAATGCGATTGCGGAGCGCGCGGGCGTCAACATCAGCTCGCTCTACCAGTACTTCCCCAACAAGCAGGCCATCGTTGCCGAGTTGGAACGTCGCCACGCGACTCAGGCGCGGCAGACGCTGACAAGCGCGCTCTTGAAGCTTCCCGCACAGCGTTCGCTGCGCGATGCGCTCACTGTTCTTGTGCAGTCGATCGTAGATGAACACAAGATCGCTCCAGCCGTCCATCGCGCAATCGCCGAGGAACTGCCGCGTTCGGCCCGATGTGCTCCCCGTGAAAGCAATGCCTTTGACCAACAGCTGCTGCAACAACTGCGTCCGTTCATGAAGAACGTTCCGGATCCTGATTTCGCATTCCAGATCGGTCTCAAGGCGGCTCACGCAGTGATCCACGAAGCCGCTTCGCACCGACCGGAAATGCTGGCGCAAGCGGAATTTGTGCAAGAAATTGTGGCGCTTCTTGAGGGGTACCTTCGGCGTCGCCACTGAACTATGAATGCGTACGGAAGGACTCCCGCATTCCCGCACGAGGGAGTTGCCACGATTTTCGCCGCCTTGCTTGCGTTGTGCGCGCCGGTCACCGGAAGCAGGCGGTGTCACTTGAGTCGCTTGCAGCTCTTGCCCCGGCTGCACCATCGGCACGCCGTTGCGACCGACCTGCACTTGCCCGGTTTTCAGCAGAGCATAAGGTTCGTGCGTTCGACCAGTACCGTGACGCCGCGACAGCCGCTAACAAGGGCGTTGAAACGAGCGAGGTAAATGTGCAACGTGAGATGTTCCGGATGCCCGAACGATGGTCGAGTCGATCATGGCGTACTCGTTGTCAGCCCCCTGCGCCAACGACATCGAGCCCTGCCGCTACCTCGTCGCGCGTCAAAGAAGCTGCCGCTGGCGCAGACCGTCGACGACTACGAGGCGCTGTTGCCCTGGAACATCGAACTCGGCGGGCTGTAGAACGCCCAGCGCACGCCGATTCCGACACGGCGCGCAACGGCGTGATTTATTGACTGCTTACGTTGAGACCATCACGCAGGCGCTGTTGGCCGATGCGCATCGGCACAAGAAAGAGCGGCGCACCGCCAAGGCGTTTTTTGAGCAGATTCGCTCGCAAGGGTACATGGGCAGCTACTCGCGCCTGACCGGCTTCGTGCGTGGCTGGCGCGCACCAGCAAGAAGGTGCGGCTCTTGGCCGCGCCTTCGTACCGCTGGCCTTCGAGTTGAGTGAAGCCTTCTAGTTTGATTGGAGCGAAGAATCGCTTGTCATTTGCAAGCCTGTACCGCAAGCTGCAAGTGGTCCACATGAAGCTGTGCGACAGCTAGGCTCAACCCCTCGGTGGTCTTATAGAGACCTCGTCAACCCCAATTCGCTCGCTGCTTTACACCTCGCAGCGACGCCGCAGCATCCTTTGCAAGGGCAGCAGTGTCAACTAAGCTAAGCCGACCGCCTCGCTTCAGCACTCTTCCATCGACCATGACCACTTCCACGTTCGATGGATTCGCGGCGTGCACAACAAGTTCTGCCGCATCTGTGAGCGGAGCCATGTTTATTTCATCCGTTCGGATGACGATTAGGTCAGCTTGCTTGCCAGGAGTTAAAGAACCGATGCGATCGCCAAGGCCCAACCCTCGTGCACCATCGATCGTGGCCATTTGCAGGACGCGTCGTGAGTCCAGCTTGAATTCATTTTCTGCTTGCGCGTTCTCCACATTTTCTATGGCCTTCATGACCGTGAACATGTCCGCGTTTCCTGAAAGGGCCGTGGTGTCGACAGAAAGCGTCACGCGCACTCCCGCAGCGAGGAAATTGCCAGTTTGAGGAAGACCGAAGCCCATTCGCATCTCGGTGTGAGGACTCAGACTCACGGACGCCCCCGCCTTCGCCAACGCTTCGATGGCTGCAGGAGGCGCTGTCAGCGCGTGAATAACCTGCAGGTTCTGGTCTAGAAAGCCATCCCGGGCAAGAACTTCGATCTCATCAACGTTGCCGAAGGCGCGCGCGATATTTGCATGGACCGAAATTGGAAGTCCCATCTCTCTCGCAAACTCCCATTCCTTTCTGTAGGCACCTGGATAGCGTGTTCCGCGCGCCGCGTACCCGAGAGTCAACAGTCCATCGGATGCGCCGGAAAAGTGTTCGCCCTTTACTCGCCGAAGGTCATCAAGATTGATGGCTTGGTCTCGGGGAAGTCCTTGTGGATAACCGTAGCTGAAGCGCGCACGGATGCCCGAGCGGCGTAGCGCCTCAATGTCACTGTCGACGTGCGCGGGCGTGAGGGTGTTGTGACACCAGTCGTGGACCGTCGTGATTCCTGAATGCAGCGCTTCGCTCGCCGCCAAGGTCACGCCGACGTGCATGTCGCTCGGCAGAAATGCTTTTCCCAACACTTCCGAAAGCGGGAAGTAGCCTTTTTCCTTTGTCCGGCCTGCCATGCTTCGCAAGAGCGTATTCCACATGTGCCAGTGCGTTTCAACTAGGCCGGGAAGCACGATCGCGCCGCGGGCATTGATGCGCTCAACTCCTGCTGGGACCTTGAGCGATTTGCCGACCGCGAGAATCTTCCCGTTTCGCACGTGAACATTACCTTCTGCAATATCCCCTATTTGCTCGTCCATCGAGATGACATAGCCCCCCTCGAGCAGATAGTCTCCACGCAGTGGAAGCTGGCGCGCGGAAAGAGCCCGCGATGGAGTGGCAGCGCCGGCCTTCCTTTGCGACAGCAACAGCGCGGGAGTAGCCAGCACGGCTGCTGTGCCCTGCAAGAATTGGCGCCTGGGTAGTTTTTTGATCTTCATGGCTGCTTTCTGTTTGGTGTTTGTCAATATCAAAAAAAGTTCGGCAGGCGATGGTTGCCGGTCAACTTCGCAGAGCGAGGCGCTTTCCTTCTGCAAACGCTCCAGTCGCTGCTGTTTCTAAACCGTGCTCCCCGGGTTGCGGGAATGCATTCCGTTCAGCGCACGCTAACTGGTCGCACGCGCTAAGGCCGCACTAGGCCCGCAGAATCCGGAGCGCTTCCGTCCAGCGAAGCAACTCACTGAGCATCGTGGTCGCTGCTGCGACATGTATGGAGTTGGCCGCGATGCCGCCTTCGGCCTGTAACTGCTGCTCGACGAAAGGGATCGCTACCGCTTCAAGCATCGGTACGACCTTCAGCGTCGTCAGAAGTCCCTTGGTCACCTGCACCGAGCGGATGCCGCCCGACATGCCGCCATAGCTGACAAAGCCCACGGCCTTGTATTGCCATTCGCGAACGAGAAAGTTCAAGGCGTTGATCAATGCGCCCGGCGGTCCGTAGTTGTATTCGGGCAGCACAAACAGAAAGGCATCCGCCTCTTTCACGCTCGAACTCCATGCTTTCGTATGTTCATGAACATAGCGGCCAAGACGGGGGTGTTCGGGCTCGTCAAAAACGGGAAGGCGAAAGGCCGCGAGATCCACAAGTCGCGCATCGAAGCCTGCGTGAGACATGGCCACCGCATTTGCCCATTCGGCGACTGCGGGACCGACGCGCCCTGGGCGCGTGCTGCAGATCAGGGTGTGAAGAATCGGTCGGGTCATTTGCAAATCAGTTCAACGGTGTGGCTGGACGGGCTTTAGGGATTGTTTAGGCCCAGACGCTGGATGGTGGCTGCCTTCAGGCGGCTGTCCTCGCGCATGTTGCGTTCGAAGTCCTTGCCGGACCGGAAATCGACCACCTGATTGGCCTTGCGCGCCCAATCCTGGTACTTGGGCGAAGCCACGGCAGCCTTGCATGCCGCCTCCAGTTTCGCGATCACCGCGTCGGGCGTGCGCGCCGGAGCCAGCACACCTCCGAAGCTCGCTTGCACGACAGGCACGCCTGCTTCCTTCAATGTCGGCACATTCGGAAAAGAAGGATGGCGCTTGTCTGCATACACCGCGATAAGGCGCAGCGCACCGGAGTCCAGGTGCCCGGTGATCGAGCTGACGAGCACTGAGCCGAAGCTCAGGCGCTGGCTGAGCAGATCCTGCAGCATCGGCGCGTCGCCCTTGTAAGGCACATGCGTCAATGTTGTCTTGGTCGTGGCTTCGATGTCCGACGTCCCCAAATGCGGAATGGAGCCGGTGCCTGAAGTGCCGTAGTTCACACGCCCTGGGTCTTTGCGCGCGTCGGCAAGGATGTCATCGACGTTGCGATACGGCGATTTCGCCGGCACCGCGATCGCAAAGATGTTGTCGAAGACTTGGCACACATACCGAAACGAGTCGAGGTTGTAGGCCAGCGACTTCAATCGATGCGGCTCGCTCGACAGCGGCACAGCAGGCGTAAAGCTGAGCATGTAGCCATCGGGACGAGCACTCGCCACCGCATTGAGCCCGATCGTGCCTGCCGCGCCATCCCGATTGGTCACGGCGATAGCCTCGCCAAGATTCTGAGACACGGCCTCGGCGAAGTTGCGCGCGTTGAGGTCAAGGCCGCCTCCTGCCGCAAAGGGCACCACCATTTGTACCGGTCGCGAGGGATATTCCTGTGCGGTGCTGCTGCATGCCGCAGCGACAAGGAGCACGCCGAACGCGAGCGACCGACTGATGCGCGAAAAGTTTTTCATTTGTGTGTTCTCCATCGATGTACTGTTGTGCGATCAATCCAGCTTCGCGCCGGACTCTTTGATCACCGCGCCCAACCGCTGCGTGTCCGCCTTCATGAGATCGGCGAAGTCGCGAGACGTACCGCCAACAACCGTCATGCCCAAGTCATTGAGCCGGGTCAGCACGTCTGGGGTGCGTAATACGGCGGCTACTTCATCGTGCAGTCTGCCAAGGACGGCTTTCGGTGTTCCCGCAGGTGCCACGAGACCAAACCATGGGCTTGCTTCGTATCCAGTCAGGCCTTGTTCCACCAGCGTGGGCACCTCGGGAAGAAGCGGCGAACGCTGAGGGGCGTCGATGCCCAGGACGCGCAGCCGCTTGTCTTTGACGAATGGCAACGAGGATGGAACGGCATCGAACATAAAGTCCACACGACCGGCTACTAGGTCGGTGAGGGCCGGCGCGGAACCCTTGTACGGAACGTGATTGATCTGCAGCCCGTTCTTGGACCGCAGGATCTCCGCGGCGATGTGGCCGCCGGCCCCCACCGACTGGGAGGCGTAGCTGATCGTGCCGGGAGCTGCCTTGGCTTTGGCGATCAGTTCGGCAACCGTCTTTGCCGAACTGTCGGTTGGCACCACCAGCAGTTGGGGAATCTGCACAATCTCGATGACCGGCTCAAAGTCGGCCTGTGGGTCGTACGAGAGCTTCGAATAGAGTGCCTGGTTGGCCGCATGTGAGCCGCTATTGGCGAGAAAGAGCGTGTAGCCGTCGGCCGTGGCTCGCTTTGCTGCGGAGGCGCCGATCTGGCCGCCTGCGCCGGGCCGGTTGTCGACCAGCACTGGCTGCTTGAGGTTATCGCCGAGCTTTTGCGCCACGATGCGCGTCGATGCATCGGCAGCGCCACCGGCCGGAAACGGAACGATGATCGTGATCGGCTTGGTCGGAAAGCCTTGCGCGAGTGCAGACAGAGGCATGGCGGCAGCTGCGGCCATGGCAACAGAGAGCAGGAGTTTCCTGAGCATTTGGGGCCTTTCGATGGTTCTGGTGCGTCAGCCGACCTGCTCGTCGACGATGGTGTTGCGAAGGATGCCGACGCGCTCGACCTCGACTTCCACCACGTCGCCTGACTTCATCCAAAGCTGCGGCGTGCGCTTGGCACCAATGCCGCCGGGTGTGCCGGTCACGAACACGTCACCAGGCTGCAGGGGTGCAACTGTCGATGCATAGGCGATCTGGCGTGGGATGCTGTGCAGCATCATGTCGGTGGTGGCACGCTGCACTTCCGCGCCGTTCAGGCGCGTCACCAACGAGAGGGTGGCGCCCGCTTCAATCTCGTCGGTGGTCACCATCCAGGGGCCAAAGCCGCCGGTGCGCCAGAAATTCTTTCCCGGGCACCATTGCTGGGTGTGCAACTGCCAGTCACGGATCGAGCCGTCGTTGTAGCAAGCGTATCCCGCTATATGGTCCCAGGCATCCGCTTCGGAAATACGTCGACCACCCTTGCCGATGATCACCGCGATCTCGCCTTCGTAGTCCAGCTTGACCGATTCAGGGGGACGTTGGATGGCCTGCCCATGACCGACCTGAGAGTCCGCAAACCGCAGGAAGAACATGGGCTGCTCGGAGACTTCGCGGCCGGTTTCGCGCACGTGCTCGCCATAGTTCAACCCGGCGCACCAGATCTTGCCGGGATTCGGGATCACCGGCAGAAAGGTAATTTCGGCCAGTTTTAGCTCAGGCGTGCGGCCTTCGATGGCGGCCTTTGCCGCCGCGATGCCATCACCTTCGAGCAGGCCTTTGAGGTCGGCGAAGCGGCCCTCGAGCGCTGTCCCGAGGTCGATGACGCTGTCGCCGACGACAGCACCGAAGCTGACCTTGCCGTTGTGTTCAAAGCTGATGAGTTTCATGGGATTCCTGTGTCAGTAAGGGTTGGAGAGAGAGGTTGCGGCTAGGTTGTCGCCATGGCGGCGCGGGGCGGCGAGCCGCCTTGCGCGGACGCCACATTCAGGAGCACCTGCAGTTCGGGAACATAGATTGCCAACGCTTCTAGGCTTTCGCTTTCGCTCGCCTTAGGCGCAGCGGCGGCCACATAACGGTCGGGGCGCACCACCAGCGTCATGCCGCTTCCCGATTGAGGAGCGAACGCACCGGTGAAGTCGACGACGGTTTCGGTCTGCGCGCCCTGGCCACCCGTCGGATGCGTCGAGCGCTGGATCTCGATGACCGAGTCGCGCGGAAAGCGCAGCAGCGCCCAGCTCGAACCCAGCTGGCGGTCGAGCGGAACGCGCTCGCCGTTCGCGCGCTGCACCAGCGGTTGCGGCAGTGAACGTCCCACCAGCTCGGCAGCAGCATTCGGCACCCCGTCGCCGGGTGGAACGATGCAACCCGAGGTGTAGTGCGGTTGCTTTAGAAACCTCATGCCCACCAACCAGCGCTTGGCGGGCGGCACAATGCCCAACGCCACGACCAAGGCGTCGCGGACGGCCGTCAGTACGGGGTTGGTGTTCATGACAACCTTGCCGATCCGGTGCGAAAGCCGGACCATTTCTGCGGCATGCGGCCGGCGTTCGGCCTGATAGGAATCGATCAACGCGTCGGTGGCCTGACCCCGCACGTGCGCGGCGATCTTCCACGCGACGTTGGCCGCGTCGCGGACGCCGGCGTTGAGCCCTTGCCCTGCAAAGGGCGGCATCAAGTGCGCCGCATCGCCGACCAGCAACACGTGGCCGACACGGTAGCTCGAAGCGATGCGCTGCTGCGCCATGTACACGGCGGCGCGCCGGATGTCGGCGGCGACGATGCGCTGGTAGGGTGCGACCAGATCAATGATGAAGTCCGGCGCAGTGACTGTCTCAGCGTTTTCGCCGGGCAGCAGCATGAACTCGTAGCGGCAGCGCCCTTTGACGCCCGGCACCACGACGCAGGGCCGCACGCCGTTGCAATGGAATTGCGAGAACAGCTCAGGCTCTGTGGTGCTGTTGAGCACGTCTACCACGATCCATTTTTCGACCTGAGTCGAGCCTTCAAGCGGGATGCCGAGCTGCGTGCGGACCGGGCTGCGGCCGCCGTCGCAGGCCACGATCCATTTGGCACGCACCCGCCGCGAATCGGCTGCATTCACCAGGTTCGCCTCGATGTGCTCGGGATGATCGGTGAGAACCACGGCCTCGGTGCCGAAACGCATGTCAACCGAGGGCTTGGCCTGCGCCGCCTCGAACAGCAGTCCTGCAAGGATCGGCTGGTCGAAGTGCGACTTGACGGGCTGGCCCAGGCGCGGTGTTTTCGCACGGACTTCCGCCAGCAACTGGCCCTTGCGCCCGAAGTAGCGCGCGCCGGTGTCCGCCAGCACTTCGGGGAGCAACTTGTCCAGTACGCCGACGTCAGCCATCACGCGCAGCGATTCGTCGGTGATGCTGATGGCGCGCGGCTCATCGGCAATGGCCGAGTTGCGCTCGACCAGCATCACACGCAGACCTTGGTCCGCGAGCAGGTTCGCGGAGAGCAGGCCCATCGGGCCCGCGCCGATCACCAACACGTCGGTATCGATCGTGTCATTCATTCGAGTCAGTCTCCATTTCGGTTCTTGCTGCTGCGTGGCACCGCTCGTCATTCGGGTTTGACGCCGGTGTCCTTGACACCCTTCTTCCAGCCCTCGAGGTCTTTGCGCATGAAGCTGGAAAAGGCGGCCGCGCTGCCTCCAAGCGTTTCCACGCCCTGTGCAGTGAAGGTGGACTTGAGGTCGGTCGAGGCCAGCGCTTGATTGGCCGCGCTGTTCAGCCGCTCGACGATCACCGGTGAGGTCCCTGCCGGTGCGAGCAGCCCAACCCACGGGATCACTTCATAGCCGGGCAAACCGGCCTCGGCGAGGCTCGGCACATCCGGCAACAAGGTGGAGCGACGCGCCGAGGTGACACCCAGAGGGACGAGCCGTCCGGTCTTGAGGTGCGGCGACAAGGTGCCGAGCGGATCGAACATCACATCCACCCTCCCGCCCAGCAAATCGACCATGGCTGCCGTGCTGCCCTTGTAGGGCACATGAACGATGTCCACCTCGGCCATCTTCTTCAGCAGTTCCATCTCCAGGTGGGTGGAGGTACCGTTGCCAACTGAAGCGTAGGTCAGTTGCCCCGGTTGCTGTTTGGCCTTTTGAAGCAGCGCTTGCGTCGTGCGCACGCCAAGGGCATCGCTGGCCACGAGGACGTGAAGTACCGAACCCAGCAGCGCGACGGGCGCGAACGCCTTGGCAGGGTCGAAACTTGTCTTGTTGTAGAGCGCCGGATTGATCGTCAATGCAGAGGCGGTGCCCCAGAGCAGCGTATAACCGTCGGCGGGCGCTTTGGCGACAAGATCGGATGCGATCATCGCGCCTGCCCCGGACTTGTAGTCAACGACGATGCGTTGTCCCAGAGAAGCGGACATGTGTTCCGCCACGGCCCGGGCCACCGCGTCGCTAATGCCGCCAGGCACGAAGGGCAGGATCAGTCGGATTGGTTTGTTGGGATAGCTCGGTGCCTGACCTCGGGCGCCATGGCTCACTATGGCGGTCACCATGCCGAGCGCTGCGGTACGACGGGTGATGTGCGCCATGGCGTTCAGGCCACGAAGCCCTGGTGATCACACAAGGCGAGGTAGTCCTGACGCAGCGGTGCGTACACGTCGACATTGAGCGCGCGCTCGTCGCCGATCGGCTCCGCACAGTGCGGCACGCCGCCGGGGATGTACAGCACGCTCGGCGACACAACGTCGAACACCTCGTCGCCAACCCAGAACCGGATCGCACCGCACAGCACGTAGCTGAGCTGGTCGAAAGGATGCGAGTGGGGGCCAATGGTCTTGTAGCCCGGTTCGAACCAGTTGACGGTGGTCACGGCGCCGTCGGAGCGAAGGCCGGTCCTGGCAAAGCCCGGACGGACTTCGGTCAAGGCCATCTGGTCCATCCGGAAAACGCGCGCGACGCTCCTCGTCGGCTGCTGGGTCGAGTCAGTCATGGGTCGTTTCCAGTGGATCGATCAACGCGCGGCGCGAAAGGCCCGGCGGATGACGCGGCTGCGAATGCGCCACTGGCCGTCCTCCTGCGCATACAGGTCTTCGTAGTCGCCCACCATGAGCGGCGTGGTATCGACGGCGTCGGTGGTCTCGCTGCGAAAGACGCTTGCGTACAGCGTGCCGCGCAATCCTTCATTGCTCCACCAGAGCCGATGATTGGTCTCAACGTGGCGCGAAACGCGGGGCAACTTGACACGTGCGGCGCCCCATGCGGCAACCGAATCCCGTCCGACGAGGTCGCTCGGCGGCAGGCCCAGCAGTTCGCCGTCGACGGTATAGAGTTCGTGAAGCGTGTCCGCTTCCCCATGGTCCAGGCGGTACGCATGCTCCGCAGTCAACGCTTGAATTTCCAGCCGAAGTTCGACGGTGATCGGGGAATGGTTTTGCGATCCTGATTGCATCTCAACGCTCCTGTAGGGCAGTCATCATTCCGAAGCCGGTCATCCATTCGTCCACAGGCCAATACCATCGATTGGTGACGCGGTAGGCACCGCTTGTGGACAGCGCCGCAAAGGCCGCTAGCCACGCCCTGATCTCGTGGCCCGAATGGCCACCGCTGCTTTCGATCCATTCATTGGTCCATGCATCGGCGTCCTTCAGTTGCCCGGAAGCCAGCGTGTCCATCACCTGTGCGTCGAACTCGGGATTGATCTTCTGGAACGACGAATCGCCCAGCGCGTGCGCCTTGCCCGCCTCGACGACGCGCCGCTGCCGCTGCGCGCGCGCTTCGAGGGTGGGATTTCGGCCGTCAATCAGTCGTGCAGCAATCTCTGCGGACGCGCCTTCCAACCGCGGCACGGGAGGGTCGTGCGACAAGCCGCCGGAAGCGATCACCAGTACGCGGCGGCCCCAACTTGTGAGTTCAGCGCCCACAGCTTCGCCGAGCATGCGCACGCGTTGCATCGGCCCCAGGGGAAGTCCGACGGCATTGACGAAGATCGGCACGATCGGCTGCGTGTAGTGCTTGCCGAACAGGAACTCCAGCGGCTGGGTGACACCGTGATCAACGTGCAGCCGCTCCGACTGGGCGACGTCCACGCCCGCCTCCAACACGGCCCGGACCAACTGGCGGGCCGCAGTGTGGTCGACCGGCAAAGGCCCCGGCTCGGTGCCCCAGTCACCCACGGACACGGCACCAGAGCCAATGCAGAAGGCCGGCATCATGTCGTAGAAGACGCCGTTGAAGTGATCGGGCCCAAAGATCACAGTGATTTCCGGATCGAAATCGCGCACGAAGTCGCGCATTTCGTCCAGCGCGGCGACCACACCGTTGATCGTTTCCGGCCCCGGATCGTTGATCCCGAAAAGGGGTGAGTGCGACAAGGCACACAAAGCCAGCGTCATCAGCAGTCTCCTTCTTGTCTTTGAACGCGGTGGCAGCGGCTAACTGCCGGCGTGCTTGCGCCGTGGCTCAATACTATGGCAAGAAAAAGCTACTTGTCAAAAAATAATATTTTCTTAAACAATAGTAGAATATGATTCATGGTGACCGCTACCACTGATACGCCTGTGTTTGAACGGATTCGTCGCGCGATCCTCGAAGGAGACTGGTCGCCCGGTCACAGGCTGGCGCCAGCAACGTTGTCTGAGCGTTTCGACACCAGTACAACGGTCGTGCGAGAGGCTCTCACTCGGCTGGTCGGAGAGAACCTCGTGGCCGCGAAAATGAACCGCGGCTTCTTCATTCCCGAACTGGATCTGCAGGAGTTCCGAGACGTGACCGAACTGCGATGCGTCACGGAATCTCTAGCCCTGCGCCTGGCCATAGAGCGCGGCGATCTCCAGTGGGAAACAAGCCTGCTCGCAGTCCATCACCGGTTGACCAGGACGGATCGCCGCAGCAGCGAAGATCCGTCCCGCATCAGCGAGGAATGGTCAAGCGCGCACCGTAACTTCCACCAGACCTTGATCTCCGGCTGCGGTTGCGAGCCCATGATCCGTGTCGCCAACAACCTTGCGTTGTCGACGGACCTGTATCGGCGCTGGGCTGCGCCGGCGCCGGTAGCCAGCAAGAGAAATGTCGAAAAGGAGCACCGGAATATCCTTGACGCCGTCTTGGAGCGCGATGCCGATCGCGCCTGCAAGATCTTGCGCCAACATTTCGAGGAGACCGCACGCATCGTGCTGGCGTCAGGACTGCTGAGCTAGAGGCAGGGCACTAACAGTAGTTGAAAGCAAGCGAAGGGCTCATCTGCAACCTCGGCTCTCGCGACATAGCTCTCGCCGCCCCAGGGTGCACCTGCTCGAGACCCGAGCAGGTCAGCGGAAGGGCGGTGGCACAGTCCGACGCCAGCCACCGTGATGGTCAAGCGACCCGCTTCAGCGTGAGCGCCCTGGGGTGATCGTATTTTTGGTGCGGATTGATACGGTTGCATCCCGGCTCCATCTACGAGCGCTCGGCGTGTAAGTCACTCCACCAGCGCCTGCAGTCGGCGTAAATTGGCGCTCCTCCTGGAAAAGGCTTGGACCGTGCCATGACCTTCGCACATCGCTATGTCGGCGCCGACAGCCTGCCTGCCAGGCTGTCAGAGTTCGACGTCGAGCAGTACTTCACGCTCACCAAGGCGGACGTCCTGGCGCTGGGCGAACGGTTCCGCGCCGACCGGCGCGTGCCGGTAGCGATCTTGCTTGTGTACCTGCGCGCCAGCGGCCGACCCCTGGACCGCGTCGCCGTCGTTCCGAAGAATCCCCTGCGTACCGTCAGCAACGCCCTGGGCGCGCCCCCGCTGACCATCGCCAGCCTGCGGTCGCTCTACCAGCGCCGCCCTACCCTCTACGAGCATCAGCGCTGGGTCAAGGACTACCTGGGCTTGCAGGATCTCGACGACACGAAGGCCATCGAACTGCAAGAAGTCCTCGCCGTCGCGTCCGACCAGGCCGCTCACCTTGACGACCTCATCGGCATGGCTCGAAGCTGGCTTTACGAACGCCGCATTTTGATTCCCGGATTCCGAAGGCTTGTTGACTGGGCGCGTGACGCGTTCGCCGTCGCCGAATCCAGGATGCTGGCCGCCCCCCCCCCTTGGTCGTGTCGTTCAACGACAAGCTGCGCGATGAGTTCTTCCTCGATTCCCACGCCTTCGCCGCAGTGCGCCTTGCATCGCCATGGCGAGTTGGACTCGGCGAACATGCCCGGCAACCTATAGGCGTTCCGCAACGGTATTGGACGCGCTGCGGAAAGACCGAAAGGCAGTGCCCATGCGAGCCCAGACCGACAACGAATCAAGCGCACGTGTCGCCGCTGACCATGCCGCTCAACGAGCCCTGCAGGCGGCTCATCTGCTACAGGAGGCACTCACGCTCCTTTGCGCCGACTCAACGATGCCGCTGGCGCAGACGGTAAAGCGCCCTCCCGACAGGCTTCTGAGACTGCCTGAAGTTGAGCGCCTCACCGGCCTGCGCAGGTCGGCCATCTACGAGCAGATGCGCAGGGGCATCTTTCCGCGCTCGGTCAAAGCCGGACGACGCATCGCGGCATGGCCAGAGAGCGCCGTGCAATCGTGGATCGCGGAGCGCATGGACGGACGCATGCCTTGATTCGGTGATCCGGATCGCGCCGCCGCGCCATCAACCGGTCGTCGCCCTTCTCACGCGGCCGCTTTCAACTCAACCGTAGAAGAACCCGCCTTGGTCGCCAGCACGTCCAGATAGTCCGCCCACCGCTGGAGCATTGCCGTGCGTTGCTTGAGGTACTGCGTACGGTTGTAGGCGCGCCCATTGGCGTCCTTGACGGCATGCGCCAACTGGGCTTCGATCACCAGCGGGTCGATTTCCAGCGTTTCAGCGAGCAAGGTCCGGGCTGTCGCCCGGAAGCCATGAACCGTCTGCACGGTCGGGCCGTACCCCAAAGTCAGCAGCGCTGCACGCAGAGTGTTGTCCGAGATGGGCCTCTCATGACTGCGCTCGCCCGGGAAAACCAGCGTACTGTGGCCCGTAATGGGATGCAGCTTGCGTAGCAGCTCCAAGGCCTGCCTCGGGAGAGGCACCAAGTGCGGATCACCATGTTGCTTGCCATCGATGCGCCGCTTCATTCGCGCAGCGGGCACGGTCCAGAGCGCCCCGTCCAGATCGATCTCGGCCCAAGCCGCCGCTCGCAGTTCGTTCGGGCGTTGAAAAAGCATGGGTGCCAGTTGAAGCGCCGTACGCACAATGGCTCCTCCTTGGTAGCCCCGCATGACGCGTATCAGCGTACCCAGTTGGGCCGGATCCGTGATCGCGGCGAAATGTCGTTTCTTGTGGGGCGTGAGTGCGCCCTTGAGATCCACCGTGATATCGCGCGGCGCCCGCGCAGTCGCCACCGCGTAGCGCCACACCGCTCGCGCCGTCATCAGCACGCGGCCAGCCACGTCGAGAGCGCCACGCTCCTCGACACGGCGGAGGGCCGCCAACAATTCGATGGGCTCGATTTCGCTGATGCGACGAGCAGCGAAGTACGGAAAAAGATCCTTCTCCAAGTTGCGCTTCTCGCGCGTGGCGTAGTGGCCGCTCCAGCGCGTATGGTGCTTGTCGAACCACTCGAGCGCGGTCTCTCGAAAGGTGTCGCCGGTGTTCACGGCCGCCTTGAGCTTGACAACCTGCCTCGCCTGAATGGGGTTGATCCCGGCCGCTTTCTGCGCCTTGGCCGCATCACGCGCCTTGCGCGCTGCCGCAAGGCTCACGTCGGGATAGGAGCCCAAGGCGAATTTCTTCTCGACTCCCTCGATCCTGAACTTCCAGAACCATCGGCGAGAACCCGAGGCCGAGACTTCCAGATAGAGGCCACTCGCGTCTGCGTAGCGTGCCTGCTTGCGGTCCGGCGGACAGGAGGCGTTACGGCATGCGGCATCGGTCAACGGCATGGGGTACATCCAGGGGGTGGGGGTACAAAACTGCCGTCTTTGGGGGTTCAGGAGGTTTGTACCCCCTTCTGTACCCCCACTTGGCGCTGGCAGTCACCGGATTTCAGTGTATGCCTCCGGATGCTATTCGCCCAGTTCCCCAATGAAAAAGGGCGTCCGGTGGATGAAACCGGACGCCCTTGGACGTTTTGTTGGTCGGTGTGAAAGGATTCGAACCTTCGACCCCTTGCACCCCATGCAAGTGCGCTACCAGGCTGCGCCACACACCGAAGCTCTCAATTATAGCGGTTGAAATTCAGCGTCCGATGGTCAGCAGCTCACGAATTTCAAAGAGTTCGCGCCGCAGGTGCAACAACTGCGACAGGTCGACCGTCTGCGCAGCAGCGGGTGCAGCGGACTCCTGCACCACCGCAGCGTCGAATTCTTCCTGATCGATCTCGATGGCCTCCACGCCTTCGAGCGGCACCTCTCCTGCCTTGCGGCGGTCGCGCTCGCCCTGCACGAGTTCCTGCAGCTTGTTGCGCGCACCGCTGATCGTGAAGCCCTGGTCGTAGAGCAGATCGCGGATGCGGCGGATCATGAGCACCTCGTGGTGCTGGTAGTAGCGGCGGTTGCCGCGCCGCTTCATGGGCCGCAGCTGCGTGAACTCCTGCTCCCAATAGCGAAGCACGTGCGGCTTGACGCCGCACAATTCGCCGACCTCACCGATGGTGAAGTAGCGTTTGACGGGAATCGGTGGGAGCGTTTTCTCCATTGAAATCAAGACTGTGCGCGGGAAACCTTAGAGATTACTCCACCCGGGCGCGCAGCACCAAGCACTATTCGGCGCCCAGGCTCCACTCGACTTCGGCTGCGCCGTTTGGGTCGATGCTTCCGTGAATCTGTTCCTTGAGCTTGGCGCTCGCGTGGAACGTGGCCACGCGGCGCTCGCCGATCGGAATCGCCTCGCCGGTGCGCGGATTGCGGCCCGGACGGGGTGCCTTCACGCGGATCTGGAAGTTGCCGAAACCGGAGATCTTCACGTCCGTGCCTTCGATGAGGCTGTTGGCAACGAGCTCGAAGAACGCCTCGACCATGTCCTTGGACTCACGCTTGTTCAGGCCGATCTGCTCGAACAGCAGGTCGGCCAGATGCGCCTTGGTGAGCGCGGGCGTTTCGAGAGCCTCGAGCGTGAATTCCGCAGCGTTCATTCCCGTCATCCCCTCAAGCGGCCGCCGAGCGTGGCGCCCAATTGTTCGACGATTGCGCGGACTGCAGGTTCGACCTGCTCGTCCGTCAGGGTGGCGCCGTCGTTCTGGAAAGTCAGGCGAACCGCCATGCTCTTCTCGCCTTGCGCCAATGCACCGGGCGCGGCCACGACCCCATCGCGCAATGGCTGCGGACGATAGATATCGAACAGCGTCACGTCGCGCAGCAGGCCCTGTGCGGCCGTTGCCGTGCGAATGGCTTGCACCAGCGCGTCGTGCGTGACGGCTTCGGCCACGACCACGGCGAGGTCGCGCTCCACGGCCTGGTGCTTCGGCACGGGCTGCGCAACCGGCACGGGGCGTGCAGTGACGGCGTCGAGGTCGAGTTCGAACAGCACCGGTGCCTGGGCGAAGTCCCACTTCTGGCGCCAGCGCGGATGCAGTTCACCAACGAAGCCGATGGCCTTGCCATCGACCAGCACGCGCGCCGAACGGCCCGGGTGCAGCGCAGGATGCTCAGCCACTTCGAAGACCGGCACGAGCGGTGCAAGCAGCGCCTCGACGTCGCCCTTGACGTCGTAGAAGTCGACGCGGTTCGGCTTGCCGTCCCAGCGCGCCTCGTCGGCATCGCCCCAGGCGAGGCCCGCCACGCGCATCGGTTGATTCACGCCGCGCACGGTGCTGTCGGTGGTGACGACGCTGTCGTCGCGCATGAACACGCGGCCGAGTTCGAACACGCGCACGCGCGGTGCCTTGCGGTCGAGGTTGAACTTGAGCACCTGCAGCAGCGAGCCGAGCAGCGACGAACGCATCACGCTCATCTGGCTGGCGATGGGGTTCAGCAGCTTGACCGGGTTGGCATTGCCAGCGAGGTCCTGCTCCCAATGTGCTTCGACGAAACTGAAGTTGATCGTTTCCTGGTAGCCGAGCGCCGCGATGCTGCGGCGCACCGCGAAGCGGCTGCGCTGCGCCTCGGGCCGCACGCGCGCGGTGATGGGCGCAAGCGGCGCGACGGTCGGCAGATTGTTGAAGCCGATCAGGCGCGCAACTTCTTCGATCAGGTCTTCTTCGATCAACAGGTCGAAGCGGTGCGGCGGCGGGGTCACGGTCAGCGTGCCCTCGCCCTCCGCAATCGCGAAGCCGAGGCGGCTCAGCGCATCGGCGCATTGCGCCTGCGTCAGCGGCATGCCGATCACGCGCGAGGCGCGCGCGACGCGCAGCGTGACGGGCACGGCCTCGGGCACGCGCAGCGTCTGGTCGTCCATCCTGCCGGCTTCGCCGCCGCAGATCTCAATGATCAGTTGCGTGATGCGCTCGATGATCTGCACCGTGCGGCTCGGATCGACACCACGCTCGTAGCGGTGGCCCGCATCGGTCGAGAAGTTGAAGCGTCGCGAACGACCCTGCACGGCCTCGGGCCACCAGAACGCGGCCTCGACGTAGATGTTGCGCGTGTCGTCGGAGACCGACGTGGCGTCGCCGCCCATGATGCCGGCGAGCGATTCGACTTCGCGGTCATCGGCGATCACGCCGACCTTGTCGTCGACGGTGATGGTGCTGCCATTGAGCAGCTTGAGCTGTTCGCCTGCCTTGCCCCAGCGCACCGTGAGGCCGCCGTGGATCTTGTCGAGGTCGAAGATGTGGCTGGGCTGGCCGTATTCGAACATCACGTAGTTCGAGATGTCGACCAGCGGCGTCACGCTGCGCTGGCCGCAACGCGCCAGGCGCTCGACCATCCACGCCGGCGTGGCGACCTTGGTGTTCACGCCGCGCACGATGCGGCCCGAGAAGCGGCCGCACAGCTCAGGCGCCTCGACCTTGACTGGCAGCACGTCGGAGAACGACGTGGCCACCGCTGCGATGGCCGGGGTCTTGAGCGGCGCACCCGTGAGCGCGGCGAGCTCGCGTGCCACGCCATACACGCTGAGGCCATGCGCCAGGTTGGGCGTGAGCTTGAGCGTGAGCAGCGCGTCGTCGAGCTTGAGCACGTCGCGCACGTCGGCGCCGATGGGCGCATTGGCGTCGAGTTCGAGCAGGCCGCCGTGGTCTTCGCCGAGCTTCAGTTCGCGCGCCGAGCACAACATGCCCTGGCTCTCGACGCCGCGCAGTTTGCCGAGCTTGATGAGGAAGGGCTTGCCGTCTTCACCCGGCGGCAGTTCGGCGCCGACCAGCGCACACGGCACCTTGATGCCGACGCGCGCATTCGGCGCACCGCACACGATGTTGAGCAAGGCGCCCTGCCCCGCGTCGACCTGGCACACGCGCAGGCGATCGGCGTTCGGGTGCTGCACCGCTTCCTTGATCTCGCCAACCACGATGCGCGTGAAAGGCGGCGCCACCGGTCGGCGCTCCTCGACCTCGAAGCCGCCCATGGTGAGCGTTTCGGCCAGTGCGGCACTGTCGATGGGCGGGTTGCAGAACTCGCGCAGCCAGGATTCCGGGAATTGCATCTCTTCGATCTCGATCTGGTTTTTCTATCTATGGAGGGGGCTCACTGGAACTGCGAAAGAAAACGCAGGTCGCCGTCGAAGAAGAGGCGCAAGTCGTTCACGCCGTAGCGCAGCATCGTGAGCCGGTCGGGGCCCATGCCGAAGGCAAAACCGATGTAGCGCTCGGGGTCGAGCCCCATGTTGCGCACCACGTTCGGGTGCACCTGGCCCGAGCCTGCCACCTCGAGCCAGCGACCGGCCAGCGGACCGCTCGCGAACTGGATGTCGATCTCGGCGCTCGGCTCGGTGAACGGGAAGAAGCTCGGTCGGAAGCGCAGCACGAGGTCGTCGCGCTCGAAGAAAGTGCGGCAGAAGTCGGTGAAGACGACTTTCAGGTCCTTGAAACTCACGTTCTCGCCGAGCCACAGGCCTTCGCACTGGTGGAACATGGGCGAGTGGGTGGCGTCGCTGTCGACGCGATAGGTGCGGCCCGGCGCGATCACGCGGATCTCGGGCGCCTTCACGGTGCCGGTGGTGTCGGCTGCAGCAGCGGCGAATTCGGCCGCGTACTTCTTGATGTGCTGATGCGCGTAGCGAACCTGCATCGGGCTGGTGTGCGGACGCAGGTTGTAGGGAATGCCGTCGTCGCCATTCAGGTCGACGTAGAAGGTGTCCTGCATCGAACGTGCAGGATGATTCGGCGGATTGTTGAGCGAGGTGAAGCTGTGCCAGTCGCTCTCGATCTCGGGGCCGTCGGCCACGTCGAACCCCATGCTCGAGAAGATCTCCTCGATGCGCTCCAGGGTGCGGCTCACAGGATGCAGTCCGCCGGAAATGCGGCGACGGCCGGGCAGGCTCACGTCGAGCGCTTCGGCGCGCAGTTGCAGCGAGAGTTCTTCATCGGCCAGTTGCTGGCGGCGGTCGGTCAGTGCGGCCTCGATGGCCTGCTTGCCCACGTTGATCGCGGCGCCGCGGGACTTCTTCTCTTCGACACTCAGCGCGGCCATGCCCTTCATCAGCTCGGTGATACGGCCCGACTTGCCGAGGAACTGGGCCTTGGCGTTTTCGAGCTCGGCGGGCGTCTTCGCCTCGGCGAAAGCGGCGCGGGCGGTGTCGACCAGGGAGTCCAACTCGTTCATAGCAACAAAAATCTTCGAGGGGAAATAAAAAAGAGCTGGAGCCTTTTCAAGCGCCAGCCCTTGAGCCGTGGGCGCAAGAAGCCGTCCGGAGACGGCAACCTGCTGTGCAAAATCAAGCAGCCAGCTTGGCCTTGACCTGCTCCACGATGCCGGCAAAAGCGGCCTTGTCGTGCACGGCGATGTCCGCAAGCATCTTGCGGTCGATCTCGATACCGGCTTTGCGGATGCCGTTGGCGAACTGGCTGTAGGTCAGGCCCAGTTCACGCGAGGCGGCGTTGATACGCGCGATCCACAGCTGACGGAACACGCGCTTCTTGGTACGGCGGTCACGGTAGGCGTATTGGCCTGCCTTCATCACCGCCTGTTTGGCGACGCGGAAGACATTGCCGCGGCGACCGCGGAAACCCTTGGCGAGTGCGAGAACTTTCTTGTGGCGGGCGCGAGCCGTTACACCACGTTTGACGCGAGGCATGTGTGTACTCCTTGTTCGTCTGAGTTAAATGCCACGGCCGGGCAGCATGGCGGCGACAGAAACCATGTTGGTTTCATGCACTGCGACTGCACCACGGAGGTGACGCTTGTTCTTGGTGGTCTTCTTCGTCAAGATGTGACGCTTGAAGGCTTGACCGCGCTTGACGGTGCCACCGGGACGAACGCGGAAACGTTTTTTCGCGCTGCTCTTGGTCTTCATTTTGGGCATGTGAATGCTCCTTTAGTTTGTGCTCGTGAGGCGCCATGGATGCTCCACGGACTTGTTGGCCCCGAGACACTTCTTTATCTCGCCCCTGCCCGCTCTTCTTGCGAAGTGCCGGCAACGGCGAAATCCCTTCAAAACCCTGACTGCTGCAAACGCCTCAGGCGGTTGCAGCCGGCGCCGTTGCCGGCGCAGCGTCTGCTGCCGGCTTGGGAGCCCCGCCGCCGGCCTTCTTGCGGCCCGGCGCGATCATCATGATCATCTGCCGGCCTTCGAGCTTCGGAAACTGCTCGACCATGATCAGGTCGCCCAGTTCGTCGCGAATGCGCTGCAGCAATGCCAGGCCCAGCTCCTGGTGCGTGATCTCGCGGCCACGGAAGCGCAGCGTGATCTTGCATTTGTCGCCGTCCTCAAGAAAGCGCTTGATGTTGCGCATCTTGATGTTGTAGTCGCCATCGTCGGTACCGGGCCGGAACTTGATTTCCTTGACCTCGATGACCTTCTGCTTCGACTTCGCCTCGGCCGCCTTCTTCTGCTCGTGGTACTTGAACTTGCCGTACTCGATCAGGCGACATACCGGCGGGTTGGCCGCCGCGACGACCTCCACCAGATCCACATCGGCCTCGCCAGCAAGGCGCAAGGCCTCCGAGAGACTCATAACACCCAATGGCTCGTTTTCCGGGCCCACAAGGCGGACTTCCGGGGCCATGATTTCCCGGTTCAGGCGGTGTTGGCGTTCCTCGCGGTGGCGGCGGTCGCGAAATGCAGTAGCGATGGTCAGAATCCTTCAAAAATTGCTACAAAATCTGTAGCGAACGCCGGTCAGTCCTCGCGGACAAGCGGCACGATCTGGCTGGGAAACATATGGGGTGTTTCAGAGGCAAATCAACGCTTGTCGGCAACATCCTGGACGAGCCGTTGCACGAACGATTCGAGGGACATTGCTCCGAGGTCTTGATTGCCCCGGGCGCGCACTGCGACGGCACCTGCTTCCTTTTCCTTGTCGCCCACGACGAGGATGTAAGGGAGCTTTTGCAACGAATGCTTCCGTATTTTATACGTAATCTTCTCGTTGTGCAGATCCAGCTGGACCCTAAGCCCTTGATTCTGCAGCGTTTTCGCCACTGAAGCAGCGTAGTCCGCCTGCCCTTCGCTGATGTTGAGCACCGCCACCTGCACCGGAGCGAGCCATGCGGGCAGTGCGCCGGCATGGTGTTCGATCAGCATGCCGATGAAGCGCTCGAGGCTACCGACGATCGCGCGATGCAGCATCACGGGGTGCGCGCGGCCGCTCGATTCCGTCACGTATTCGCCGCCCAGGCGCTCGGCCGTGTTGAAGTCGACCTGCATCGTGCCGCACTGCCACTGGCGGCCCAGCGCGTCCTTCAGCGTGTATTCGATCTTCGGGCCGTAGAAGGCACCGTCGCCAGGCGAGATGATGAAGTCGACGCCCGAGCGGCGCAGCGCCTCCATCACCGCGTGCTCGGCCTTGTCCCACAGCTCGTCGGAGCCCACGCGGTTGTCGGGCCGCGTAGCCACCTTGTAGAGGATGTCCGTGAAGCCGAAGTCGGCGTAGACCTTCTGCAGCTGCTCCGTGTACGCGATGCACTCGTCGAGGATCTGGTCTTCCGTGCAGAAGATGTGGCCGTCGTCCTGCGTGAAGCCGCGCACGCGCATGATGCCGTGCAGCGCGCCGCTGGGTTCGTTGCGGTGGCACTGGCCGAACTCGCCGTAGCGCAGCGGCAGGTCGCGGTAGCTGCGCAGGTCGCTCTTGAAGATCAGCACGTGGCCCGGGCAGTTCATCGGCTTCAACGCGTACTCGCGCTTCTCCGACTCCGTCGTGAACATGTTGTCGCGGTAGTTCTGCCAGTGGCCCGTTTTCTCCCACAGGCTCTTGTCGAGAATCTGCGGCCCCTTCACCTCCCAATAGCCCGTGTCGCGGTAGATGCCGCGCATGTACTGCTCGACCTGCTGCCACACGGCCCAGCCCTTGGGGTGCCAGAAGACCACGCCCGGCGCCACTTCGTCGATGTGGAACAGGTCGAGTTCCTTGCCGAGCTTGCGGTGGTCGCGCTTCTCGGCTTCCTCGATGCGCTGGATGTACTGGTCGAGCTGCTTCTTGTCGGCCCAGGCCGTGCCGTAGATGCGCTGCAGCTGCTCGTTCTTGGCGTCGCCACGCCAGTAGGCACCGGCCAGCTTCGTGAGCTTGAAGACTTTCAGGAAACGCGTGTTCGGCACGTGCGGGCCGCGGCACATGTCGACGTATTCCTGGTGGTAGTAGAGGCCCATGGCCTGCTCGTCGGGCATGTCCTCGACGAGGCGCAGCTTGTAGTCCTCGCCGCGTGACTTGAAGACCTCGATGACCTCGGCGCGCGGCGTCATCTTCTTGACCACGTCGTAGTCCTGCGCGATCAGCTCGCGCATGCGCGCCTCGATGGCGGCCATGTCCTCGGGCGTGAAAGGGCGCTCGTACGAGATGTCGTAGTAGAAGCCCTCGTCGATCACGGGCCCGATCACCATCTTGGCCGTCGGATAGAGCTGCTTCACCGCATGGCCGACCAGGTGGGCCGTCGAGTGGCGGATGATTTCCAGGCCCTCGTCGTCCTTGGGCGTGATGATCTGGAGCCTGGCGTCGTGGTCGATGACGTCGCTGGCATCGACGAGCCGGCCGTCGATCTTGCCGGCCACCGTCATCTTGGCGAGCCCGGGGCCGATGGACTGGGCGACTTCGGCCACCGAAACCGGGCCGGGGAACTCGCGGCGCGAGTTGTCGGGAAGCGTGATCTGGATCATGTGGAAACCTCGGGAGAAAAACAAAAAAGCGCGGTGGATGCCGCGCTTTGCCTGGTTGAAGAGCTGGCAGAAACCAGCGAGCGCGGGGCTACCGGCCTTTTCCTTCGAAGAAGAAAAAGCCGCTGAATCCTTGCGGAGTAGTTCGCGGTGTCATAACCAAGGTGCCTTTCTCGCTCTTGTTGAGTGCAGAGGCGGCGATTCTAACTTCTGCCCGTTCAAGCCGCGGCCGCAGCGGCGCGGAGCCCCGGCGCCTCGCCGGGTTGCCCATAAAAAAGCCCGGCACGTGGCCGGGCTCGAGAGTGACAGCGAAAACTGCGTCCGCGGATCAGTGGAACTGCTCTTCCTCGGTCGAACCCGACAGCGCCTTCACGCTGGACGAACCGCCCTGGATCACGGTGGTCACGTCGTCGAAGTAACCCGCGCCCACTTCCTGCTGGTGCGACACGAAGGTGTAGCCCTTGTCGCGCGCGGCGAACTCGGGTTCCTGCACCATGTTGACGTAGTGCTTCATGCCTTCGCCGCGGGCGTAGGCGTGGGCGAACTGGAAGGTGTTGAACCAGTTGACATGGATGCCGGCCAGCGTAATGAACTGGTACTTGTAGCCCAGCTCCGACAGGTCTTCCTGGAACGAGGCGATCTGCTTGTCGTCGAGGTTCTTCTTCCAGTTGAAGGAAGGCGAGCAGTTGTACGACAGCAGCTTGCCGGGGCAGGCAGCGTGCACGGCCTGCGCGAATTCGCGGGCGAAGCCAATGTCCGGCACGCCGGTTTCGCACCACACCAGGTCGGCATAGGGCGCGTAGGCCACGCCGCGGCTGATGGCCTGCTCCAGGCCGTTCTTCACGCGGTAGAAGCCTTCAGGCGTGCGCTCGCCGGTCAGGAAGCGCTTGTCGTTGGCGTCGTGGTCGGAGGTGATCAGGTTCGCGGCTTCCGCATCGGTGCGGGCCAGCACGATGGTGGACACGCCCATGACGTCGGCGGCAAAGCGTGCCGAGATCAGCTTCTCGCAGGCTTCCTGCGTCGGCACGAGCACCTTGCCGCCCATGTGGCCGCACTTCTTCACAGCGGCCAGTTGGTCCTCGAAATGCACACCGGCTGCGCCGGAGGCAATCATGTTCTTCATGAGCTCGAAGGCGTTGAGCACGCCACCAAAACCGGCTTCCGCGTCGGCAACGATTGGCAGGAAATAGTCGATGAATTCCTTGTCGCCGGGGTTGATGCCGCGGCCCCACTGGATTTCGTCCGCGCGGCGGAAAGTGTTGTTGATGCGACGGACCATCGTCGGCACCGAGTCGTACGCATAGAGCGACTGGTCGGGATACATCGTCTCCGACGTGTTGCCGTCGGCGGCGACCTGCCAGCCCGACAGGTACACGGCTTCCAGGCCGGCCTTGGCCTGCTGCATCGCTTGGCCGGCGGAGATCGCGCCGAACGCGTTCACGTAGCCCTTCTTGGCGCCGCCGTTGATCTTGTCCCAGAGCTTCTCGGCACCGCGCCTGGCCAGCGTGTGCTCGATGGGGAACGAACCGCGCAGGCGCACGACGTCTGCCGCGCTGTAGCCGCGCTTGACACCCTTCCAGCGGGGGTCGGTGGCCCATTCTTTTTCGAGGGCGGCGATCTGCTGTTCGCGGCTCAGTTGTTCGGTGAGGGTCTGGGGCATGGTCACTCCGTGAGGTTGATTGAAGTTTGGCGCTGCGGCCGTGGAGTTACTTTAATCGAATCGCAGACTCTTATGTCTTATATAAGACATATTTTTCACCGAACAAAATCAACAACTTACAGAGATATTTCTCAATACAAAATTATTTTTCTCATATTGAGAAAAAATATTGCGGCGCAACAGCGGTGGATTTCGCTATGCGCAATCAGTCTTTCGGTTGTGAAAACCAGGTATCGCCGCGCGCCGCATGTGCGATCCAGTCGCCGCTTTCGATCACACGACGGCCCGCGATGCGCGCTCGATGGATCTCGTATGCCAGGCAATCGAACCACTGTCCGCCAACCTCCACCCGCACCCGTCGTTTGATGTACTCACCCGAGCCGCCGGCGGCCACCTCCTCGAGCACATCGAGCGCCGCCTCGACAGCGGGCTCGACGACGTAGACCTCGCCCCTCACGCGCCGCGTCCCACCCAGCACGACGCCCGGATAGGCGCCCAGGTCGTACAGCGTGCCGGCGATGCTGGCCTCGCCGATCCATACCGGCGCGGGCCGGTAGCGCGCGATGTCGTTGCGCCCGCCGCGGCGCAGCGTGCCGTAGACAAAAACGTGGGGCATTATCGAAATCGCTTTCTCCGCAACTACATGGCTTCAGTCTATTGAACTCCGCTACCCCTGCATCAGGCCGCCTCGTGGCCTACGGCTGCCTGGCCTTGAGCATGTCGCTCGTGGGCGGCTACGTCGCCCTTTCCAAACCTCTTGTCGCGGCCTTTCCGGTGCTGCTGCTCGCGTGGCTGCGCTTCGGCATCGCCGCGCTGGCCATGCCGCATTGGCTCAAGCGCGCGACCGAAGAGCCACCGATGGCGGCGCGCACGCGCTGGCTGGTGTTCCTCGAGTCCTTCCTCGGCAACTTCATGTTCTCGATCTGCATGCTGTTCGGCGTGAGCCTGACGAGTGCGGTGTCCGCGGGCGTGATCATGGCGTCGATCCCCGCATGCGTGGCCGTCGCGAGCTGGCTCTTCCTGCGCGAGCGCATCACCGTGCGCATCGGCCTGGCCATCGGCTGCGCCGCGCTCGGCATCGGCCTGCTCGCGTTGTCGCCAGCGCACGCGCCGGCATCGCCCGCCTCCACGCAATCGCCCATGCCCTGGCTCGGCAACCTGCTGGTGTTCTGCGCGGTGCTGTGCGAGACGGCGTATGCGGTGATCGGCAAGTCGCTCACGGGACGGTTGGGGCCCAAGCGCATCGCCTCGCTCATCAATCTCTGGGGCTTCGTGCTCTCGATGCCCTTCGGCATCTGGTTCGCGCTGCAGTTCGACTTCACCTCGGTGCGCTTCGGCACCTGGGCGCTGCTCGTGGCCTATGCGCTCGCCGCGAGCATCTGGACGGTGTGGCTCTGGATGACCGGACTTCGCCACGTACCAGCCGCACAGGCGGGTGTTTTCGCCGTGATGCTGCCCGTGAGCGCGGCCCTCGTGGGCGTGCTCGTGCTGGGTGAAAGCCTCTCTTCGCCACAGCT
Organism: Variovorax sp. Root411; assembly: GCF_001425205.1. Taxonomy (GTDB): domain Bacteria; phylum Pseudomonadota; class Gammaproteobacteria; order Burkholderiales; family Burkholderiaceae_C; genus Variovorax. Next base: position 1,156,855 of record NZ_LMDW01000001.1, on the reverse strand, counting down.
GGTTGCGTTCGTGATCGCGCTCGCGGGCGTGGTGCTCGCGACGTGGCCCGGACGCGGAACGTGAAAAAGCACGCTTCTCCCCTCTGAAAAAAACAACAACTCCCAATGAAAAAAGCGCTTTTTCCCTTGGAAACGCGTTTTTTCTCATTTAGCATCCGCAATGCCACTGGAGACGCAAGTTTTTCATTGGTGAGTGTTCAACCAAAAAAGGAAATCAACCATGGCAACTGCAAAGAAGGCTCCGGCCAAGAAAGCTCCGGCAAAGAAGGCCGCTCCCGCAAAGAAGGCGGCGGCTCCTGCGAAGAAGGCTGCACCGGCCAAGAAGGCTGCGGCTCCTGCCAAGAAGGCTGCTCCGGCGAAGAAGGCTCCTGCCAAGAAGGCCGCTCCCGCAAAGAAGGCTGCTCCCGCCAAGAAGCGCACGCCCAACGCCGCGTTCATGAAGGCCTTGACCCCCAGCCCGGCACTGGCCGCTGTGGTCGGCTCGACGCCGCTGCCGCGTACCGCTGTCGTGAGCAAGCTGTGGGACTACATCAAGAAGAACAATCTTCAGGACAAGGCCAACAAGCGCAACATCAACGCCGACGCCAAGCTGAAGGAAATCTTCGGCAAGCCGCAAGTGTCGATGTTCGAGCTGGCCGCGCTGATCGGCAAGCACGTCAAGTAAGCGCTCAGGGGCCTCGCGCTCCTGAATCAAAAAGCTGGCTTCATGCCGGCTTTTTTTTTCGCCTGCGGCGGCGAGCTTCCTATGCGCCTGTGCGATGCACGCCTTGCGTTAATTCCCCAATTGGTTAAATTCTCGCCATGAAGGCATCGAAGGATTCCTCACCCCAGGCACTCGAACCCCGCTCGCGCGACGCCGACCGTTCGCAGCTCGCCATCCTCGCGTCGGCGCGCGACGAGTTCGCGGCGCGCGGCCTTGCCGGTGCTCGCATGGACAGCATCGCCGAGCGCGCAGGCCTGAACAAGCGCCTCATCTACTACTACTTCGGCAGCAAGGACGATCTGTTCCTCGCGGTGCTGGAGCGCACCTACGCCGACATCCGCGAGGCCGAGCAGCGCCTGCACCTCGACGAGATCGAGCCGGTCGAGGCCATCCGCCAACTGGTGTCGTTCACTTGGCACTACTACCTCGAGCACCCCGAGTTCATCACGCTGCTCAACAGCGAGAACCTGCACTGCGCGGCGCACCTGAAGCGCTCCGAACGCATTCAGGAAATGAACTCGCCGCTGGTGCAGCTGCTCGACACCGTGCTCGAGCGCGGTCGCCGCGACAAGCTGTTTCGCTCGGGCGTGGACCCGGTGCAGCTGTACATCTCCATCGCGTCGCTCTGCTACTTCTACCTCTCGAACAACCATACGCTGTCGGCCATCTTCGGGCGCGACCTGCGTGCGCCCAAGGCGATGGCGCAACGCCTCTCGCATATGACCGACCTCGTGCTGGGCTACGTCCTGCACTAAGCCTCAGCGCGCCTTCGCACACCCCGGGTATTCACTAGGCATCGGCCGTTGACGCTGCGGCGCAGCCGTTTCTACAATGAATAATTCACTCAATGGTGAATTGATCGATTCGAGAAGACGACCCGACCGCGCGGAGACATTCCATGAAGTTCCTTGCCTCGCTGACCTGCGTCCTTACCCTGCTGCCGTGCGTGGCCTCCGCGCAGGGCGCCTACCCCAGCAAGCCGATCCGCGTGGTCGTGCCCTTCGCGGCCGGCAGCACCACCGACATCATTGCGCGCGCCATCACAGACAAGATGAGCCTGAGCATGGGCCAGACGCTGGTCATCGACAACCGAGGTGGTGCGAGCGGCACCATTGGCCAACAAGCCGTGGCCACGGCCGCGCCCGACGGCTACACGGTGATGATCCACTCGTCGTCGCATACGGTGAGCCCCTCGACCTTCGCCAAGCTGCCCTTCGACACGCTGCACGACTTCGCGGGCGTTACGCCCATCTCTTCGCTGCCCAACGCGCTGGTCATCTCACCCACGAAGAACATCAAGACGCTGCCGCAGCTGCTTGCCGCCGCGCGCGCCAAGCCCGGCAGCATGAACTTCGCCTCTGCCGGCCAAGGCAGCGCCACACACCTGAACGCCGAGAAATTCAAGATTGCCGCGAAGATGGACGCCACCAACATTCCCTTCAAGGGATCGGGCGAGGCCGTCACCGAGGTGCTCTCGGGCCGCGTCGACTATTACTTTTCGCCCATCGCACCGGTCATCGGCCAGATCAAGGAAGGCCAGCTGCTGGCGCTGGCCGTCGGTTCGCCCAAGCGCGCCGCCGCCCTGCCCGATGTGCCCACGACCACCGAGGCTGGCGTGCCCGGCTCCGAATTCAACTTCTGGATCGGGATGATGGCACCCGCCAAGACCCCGCGCGACATCGTCGAGCGGCTGAACGCCGAAGTGGCGAAGGCCCTGGCCTCACCCGAGGTGAAGGAGCGCTTCGCCAAGCTCGGCGCCGACGCATGGACGCTCAGGCCCGAGCAGTTCGATGCCTACATCAAGGAAGAGATCGCGAGCAACGCGCAACTTGTGAAGGCCGCCGGCCTGTCGGTCCAGCAGTAGACACGCACGCACGCTTCGATACCCGCCATGCTCCGCAAGCTCCTGCTCTCTCCGGCCCTGCGCCCTTTCATCCTGATCCTGTTGCTGCTGGTGCTGTGGGACCTGGCGATCCGGCTCTTCAGGATTCCGGCCTACCTGATTCCGCCGCCGTGGGAGGTCGTGAAGCAGCTCATTGCCGAATGGCCGCGCCTGCTCGGCGAGAGCTGGAAGACCACGCTCGCCACGCTCGGCGGCTTCGGTCTGACGATCCTGATCGGCATTCCGATCGCGATGGTCATCGCCTACTCGCGCGTCGTCGAGTCGTACGTCTACCCGCTGCTGGTGTTCTCGCAGAGCATTCCGAAGGTAGCGATTGCGCCGCTGTTCGTGGTGTGGTTCGGCTTCGGCATCTTCCCGAAGGTGATCAGCGCCTTCCTGCTGGGCTTCTTCCCTGTGGTGGTGTCCACGGTGATGGGCTTCAAGTCGGTCGAGCCAGACATGCTCGACCTGGCCCGCTCGATGGGCGCGAGCCGGCTGCAGACCTTCTTCAAGATCAGCCTGCCGCAAGCCATGCCCGCGATCTTCAGCGGCCTGAAGGTGTCGGTCACGCTGGCTGTGGTGGGCGCGGTGGTCGGCGAGTTCGTCGGCTCCAACTCGGGCATCGGCTATGTGCTGCAGGTGGCCAACGGCAACTTCGACCTGCCGCTGATGTTCGCCGCGCTGGTCGTGCTGTCGAGCATCGGCGTGATCCTTTTCGTCGCCGTCGACCTGGTCGAGCGCGTGATGATTCCGTGGCACGCCTCGCAGCGCCACGTGCAATGAGTTCCTTCGTCACATCTACAAAACTTCCGGAGACAACGCCATGAAGAAACTGCTTCCCTCGATGCTTGCCGTCGCTGTGACCGCACTGGCCACGTTTGCCATCGCACCCGCCCATGCCCAGGTCGACAAGCCCAAGGACAAGGTCACGCTGATGCTCAACTGGTACCTGTACAGCGAGCACGCGCCCTTCTTCCTCGGCAAGGAAAAGGGCTTCTACGCCGACGAGGGTATCGACCTCGACATCCAGGAAGGCCGCGGCTCCGCCGTCACCGCGCAAGCGGTGGCCGCCAAGTCGGCCACCTTCGGCTACATCGACGTCACGACCATGATCAAGGCCGCCGCCAAGGGCGCGCCGCTGAAGTCGACCGGCGTGCTGTTCCAGGTGAGCCCGATGTCGGTCATGGGCTTCACCGAGAAGAACGTCAGGGCGCCGAAGGACATCGTCGGCAAGACCGTGGCCGTCACGCCCGGCGACTCGATGTCGCAGATGTGGCCGCTGTTCCTCAAGGTCAACAACATCTCGCCGGACCAGGTGAAGATCGTCTCGGGCGATGCCCAGACCAAGCTCAATGCAGTGACCAGCGGCCAAGCCGACCTGCTGCTGGGCTATGTGATGGATCAGGCGATCAAGCTGCAGGACGCCACTGGCAAGCCTGTGACGCCGATCCGCTTCGCCGACTCGGGCGTGAACCAGATCAGCTCCGGGATCATCGCCAACAAGAACCTGCTGACGGAGAACCCCGACCTCGTGAAGCGCTTCATGCGCGCCTCGACCAAGGCCGCCGAAGCCGCCGAGAAGAGCCCCGAGGCCGCGGTCGATGCGATGCTCAAGGCCAACCCTAAAGCTGGCGTGCGCGACACGCTGATCGTAGGCATGAAGCAGAGCGTGGCGCTCTATCACACGAAGGAAACGGCCAACCAGCGCCCGTTCCGCGTGGCGATGAAAAACGTGAACGACTCGCTCGACCTGCTGGTGCAGTACGGCGGCATGGACCCGTCGACGCGCGGCAAGCCCGAGGACTACGTGACGCTGGATTTCTTGCCCTGATTGGCTCGCCCCCAGGTTGCGCGCACTTCGTGTCGCTTCGCCTACCCCTACCGGGGGCAGCACCTGCGGCCCTGCAAAGCCGGTCCCGCGGTGTTCCCCGAAAACGCAAAGCTCGATGCCCACTGATATCCTGATCGAAGCGCGAGGCGTCTCGAAGACCTACCAAAGCAAGGATGGCCCCGTCGAGTCGCTCAGGCCTCTAGCCTTCTCCGTCAAGGAAGGCGAGTTTGTCTCCGTCGTCGGCCCCTCGGGCTGCGGCAAGAGCACGCTGCTGAAGATGGTGGCGGGCCTGCTGCCCATCAGCGGCGGCGAGCTCACGCTGGCGGGCAAGCCGATCAAGGGTCCGCAGAAGGACGTGGGCATCGTATTCCAGAGCGCGGTGCTGCTGCCCTGGCGCAGCGTGGAAGACAACATCCTGCTGCAGGCCGAGATGCGCCACCTGCCCAGGGCGTCATCGCAGGCCCGCGCACGCGAGCTGATGGAGATGGCCGGCCTCAAGGGCTTCGAGGGCAAGTACCCCTGGCAGCTCTCGGGCGGCATGCAGCAACGCGCCTCGATCTGCCGCGCGCTGCTGCACGACCCGTCGGTGCTGCTGATGGACGAGCCCTTCGGCGCGCTCGACGCGATGACGCGCGAGAAGATGAACCTCGAGCTGCAGCGCATCTGGATGGCATCGAAGAAGACGGTGATGCTGATCACCCACAGCATTCCCGAGGCGATCTTTCTGTCGGACCGCGTGATCGTGATGAGCGAGCGGCCAGGTTCGATCGCCGCTGTGTACGACATCGACCTGCCGCGCCCCCGCACGCTCGACATGATGGGCTCGGCAGAGTTCGGCGCGTACACGAAGATTGTGCGCGCGCATTTCTTCTCGCAAGGCATCCTGGACCACTGAAGGCACCGGCCATGGATGCAATCCGCTTTCACATCGAAGAGATCCACTTCGCCGAGCGCGACGTGACGCTGCGGCTGCCGTTCCGCTTCGGTGCGGCCACCGTCACGGCTTGCCCGCAGGTTTATGTGAAAGCCCGCATCCGCTTTTCGAATGGCCGCACGGCCGAGGGCTGTGCCGCCGAGATGATGGTGCCCAAGTGGTTCGACAAGAACCCGACGCTCACCAATGAACAGAACTTCGAGCAATTGCGCTTCGCGTTGCGCGATGCGCGCGAGGCCTATATCGCCGAGCCCGACGCGCAGACCGCGTGGACGCACTTCGCCTCCAACTACGAGGCGCTGCAGTCACTCGCCAAGGCCAAGGGCCTGCGACCTCTGGTGGCCAGCTACGGCCCGGCGCTGATCGATCGCGCACTGCTCGACGCGCTGTGCCTGCACAGCGGCGCGAGCTTCGCGACGGCCATGAGCGGCAACCTCTGCGGCATCGACGTCGCAGGCAGCGGCCTGGCCGATGACCTCGCCGGCTTCGACATGCCAGCCTTCCTGGCGAAGCAGTCGCCGCGCACGCGCATCGCGGCGCGCCACACGGTGGGCCTCGCCGATGCCATCGACGACTACGACGCCCTGCCTGGCGCCCCCGCCGACGGCCTTCCGACGACGCTCGAAGCCGCCGTTCGCCGCTACGGCCTCACGCACTTCAAGCTCAAGCTGTGCGGCGACATCGCGCAGGACATTGCACGCCTCGAACGCATCGCCCGCGTCATCGATGGCCATGCCCTGCTCGTGACGCTCGATGGCAACGAGCAGTACGCCGACGCCGATGCGTTCGCCATCTTCCTCGACCGCATGCTGTCCACGCCCGTGCTCTGGGAGCTCGCGCAAAAGACCGTCTTCGTCGAGCAGCCGATCCGCCGCGACGCGGCGCTGCAGCGCGACGTGTCCGCGCTCGGCAAGCGCATTCCATTGCTCATCGACGAATCAGACGGCACGCTCGACGCCTTCGTGCGGGCCCGCGCGCTTGGCTACACCGGCGTGTCGAGCAAGAGCTGCAAAGGCTTCTACAAGTCAGTGGTCAATGCGGCACGCTGCGTGCACTGGAACGCGGCGGAAAAAAGCTCACGCTATTTTCTTTCCGGCGAAGACCTCACCATGCAGGCCGGCGTTGGCGTGCAGCAAGACCTTGCACTCGTCGGCTGGCTCGGCCTCTCGCACGTCGAGCGCAACGGCCACCACTACGTCAACGGCCTCGCGGCCGTGCCCGAGGCGGAGCAGCAGTCTTTGCAGAAGCTGCACCCCGGCCTGTACGAAACCAGCGACAGCGCCGTGCGCCTCGCCATCCGCGACGGACAGCTCAACGTGTCGTCGCTCGCCTCCACACCCGGTTTTGCCACCGGCAGACCCGGCGCCGGCATCTCGTGGGACGCCATGCGTTCCGTCTACTGAAGCCCCTCCCGTATCCCAAGGAACAAAACGATGGCCACCCAACGTCTAGGAATCATCATGCACGGCGTCACCGGCCGCATGGGCATGAACCAGCACCTGATCCGCTCGATCTGCGCCATTCGCGCGCAAGGCGGCGTGACGCTGTCGAACGGCGACAAGGTGATGCCCGATCCGATCCTCATCGGCCGCAACGCCGAGAAGATGGAAGCGCTCGCCAAGGCCCACCACATCGCGCGCTGGGGCACCGACCTCGACAAGGCGCTGGAGAACAAGGACGACACCATCTTCTTCGACGCCGGCACCACGCAGATGCGCCCCACGCTGCTGGCCAAGGCCATCCGCGCCGGCAAGCACGTGTACTGCGAAAAGCCGATCGCCACCAACCTGAACGAAGCCGTCGAGATCGCGCGCCTGGCAGAAGGCTCCGGCCTGAAGCATGGCGCGGTGCAGGACAAGCTCTTTCTCCCGGGCCTGCGCAAGCTCGACATGCTGCGCCGCGCGGGCTTCTTCGGCCGCATGCTCAGCGTGCGCCTGGAGTTCGGCTACTGGGTGTTCGAGGGCGACCTGCAGCCCATCCAGCGCCCGAGCTGGAACTACCGCAAGGAAGACGGCGGCGGCATGATCCTGGACATGATGTGCCACTGGCGCTACGTGCTGGACAACCTGTTCGGCGAAGTGAAAGCTGTGTCGTGCATAGGCGCCACTCACATTCCCAAGCGCTGGGACGAAGCCGGTCAGCCCTACGAGGCCACCGCCGACGATGCGGCCTATGCCACCTGCGAACTCACGGGCCACAACGGCGAGCCGGTGATCGCGCAAATCAACATGAGCTGGGCGACGCGCGTGCGCCGCGACGACCTCGTGACCTTCCATGTCGACGGCACCGATGGCTCCGCCGTGGCGGGCCTGTCGAGCTGCCGCGCCCAGTCGCGCGTGGCCACGCCGCGCCCGGTGTGGAACCCCGACGAAAAGCAGATGATGAATTTCTTCGACCAGTGGCAGGAGATTCCGGACTCGCAGGTCTACGACAACGGCTTCAAGATCCAGTGGGAGCACTTCATTCGCCACGTGGTCGAGAACGAGCCCTACAAGTGGACGCTGCCCGAAGGCGCCAAGGGCGTGCAGCTGGTCGAGGCCGCGCTCGCGTCGTGGAAGGACCGCCGCTGGGTCGACGTGCCCGCGCTGAAGGTCTGAGGTTCGCGACATGGCTCTTGCGCTGACTCTTCCCACTGCGAGCGGCGCGCTCGCGCCCTATGCCCTGCGCGGCACCGCACCGGTAAAGCCCGATGCGGGCGTCAAGTTCAACCGCATCGCCTACTCGGCCGCGCACGTCGTCGCCGACCCGCTCGCGGCCATCGACCCGTGGCTGCAATCGGCGGTCGACTGGGACACCACCATCGCCTACCGCCGCCACCTGTTCTCGCTGGGTCTTGGCGTGGCCGAGGCCATGGACACCGCGCAGCGCGGCATGGGCCTGGACTGGCCTACCTCGCTCGAGCTGATCCGCCGCTCGCTCGATGCGGCCCGAGACGTGCCGGGTGCGCTGGTGGCCTCGGGCTGCGGCACCGATCACCTCAACATCGACGACGTGAAGAGCGTGGACGACGTGATCCGCGGCTACGAAGAGCAGATGGCCGCCATAGAGGCGCTCGGCGGCAAGCTGATCGTGATGGCCAGCCGCGCGCTGGCCCGCGTTGCCAATAGCCCCGCCGACTACGAGCGCGTGTACGACCGCATCCTGCGTCAGGCAAAGCAGCCGGTGGTGCTGCACTGGCTCGGCGACATGTTCGACCCGGCGCTGGCCGGCTATTGGGGCACGAAGGATATCGACGCGGCAATGGACACCGCCGTGGGCATCATCGCGGCGCATCCGGACAAGGTCGACGGCATCAAGATTTCGCTGCTCGACAAAGACAAGGAAATCGCGATGCGCCGACGGCTGCCAGCCGGTGTTCGCATGTACACGGGCGACGACTTCAACTACGCCGAGCTGATCGCAGGCGACGGCTTCGGTGACGAGCCCACGCACGGCAAGAGCGATGCGCTGCTCGGAATCTTCGACGCCATCGCACCGGCCGCCAGCGCCGCGCTCGGCGCGCTCGCTCAGGGCCACACCGCGAAGTTCCACGCCATCCTCGGCCCCACGGTCCCGCTGTCGCGCCACATCTTCGCGGCGCCCACGCGCTTCTACAAGACCGGCGTGGTGTTCATGGCGTGGCTCAACGGCCACCAGAAACACTTCACGATGGTAGGCGGCCAGCAGAGCACGCGTTCGCTCCCGCACTTTGCCGAACTGTTCCGGCTGGCCGATGCGGCGAACCTGCTGGAGCAGCCCGAGCTGGCCGTTCGGCGCATGAAGACACTGCTGGCCCTGCACGGCGTGGAAGGTTGAAGCAACATGCGCGATTTCTCGCAGAACCACGACTGGCTGTCGATCAACACCGCGACGATCCGCAAGCAATCGGGCTCCGAGGTGCCGCTCGACCGCATCATCGACCAGTGCGCCGAACGCGGCATCCGCGCCATCAGCCCCTGGCGCGACCAGGTGGCGACCGTCGGGCTCGACAAGGTGGCCAGGCAGCTGAAGACGCACGGCATCGGCCTGTCGGGCTATTGCCGCGGTGGCTTCTTCCCCGCTCCCGACGCCGCTGGCCTGAAGGCCGCGCTCGACGACAACCGCCGGGCCATCGACGAGGCGAAGACGCTCGATGCCCCCTGCCTCGTGCTCGTGGTCGGCGCGCTGCCAGGTGCGTTCGAAGGCAAGGCCGCTTACAAGGACATCGGCCGTGCGCGCGGCGAAGTACGCGACGGCATCGCCGCATCGCTCGAATATGCCCGCGAGGTCGGCATGCCGCTCGCCATCGAGCCCCTGCACCCGATGCAGGCAGCCGATCGCGCGTGTATCAATACGCTCGAACACGCGCTCGACCTCTGCGACGAACTCGACGCGGGCAAGAGCGGCATGCTCGGCGTGGCGCTCGACATCTACCACGTGTGGTGGGACCCGAAGCTGCAGCAGCAGATCGCCCGCGCCGGCCGCGAACGCTTGCTGGCCTACCACGTCTGCGACTGGCTCACGCCCACGCGCGATCTGCTCTCCGACCGCGGGATGATGGGTGACGGCGTGGTCGAGCTGAAGAAGATTCGCGGCTGGGTCGAGGATGCGGGCTTCGCGGGGTTCAGCGAGGTCGAGATCTTCTCGAACCTCGACTGGTGGCAACGGGCCGGTGCGGAGACATTGGACGTCTGTATTGAGCGACACAAGGAGGCCGTCTAGACGCAGGTTCAGTTTCGGGGCGCGTGCACAGGCCACCGGGTACTCCCCTGCGCGAATGTCCCCCGCTTCGCTCCTCCTTTATTTCGCTGCGGGGAGCACCCGATGCCCTGTGCACAGTGAACGCTCTGCTTGCGTCGGCGGTTCAACCGCTCTGCTGATCGATCACGCCGATGGGGTGCCTTGCGCAGCGAAATAAAGGAGGAGCGAAGCGGGGGACATTCGCGGAGCAAGGCACCCCGGCGGCGTGAGCGCGCCCTGAACGGCCCCCTGAACAGCAGCCACCTGTGCTGCAATTCGCCCATGGCCACCCCGACCCTCGACGACCTGCGCCGCTATGCAATAGCGCGCACCCTCTTCAAGCCCACGACGCTGCCCTCCGCAATCCGCCAACTCGGCTTCGTGCAAGCCGATCCGATCCGCGCCCCGGCGCGCGCACAAGACCTCACGCTGCGCCATCGCGTGAAAGACTACCGCGCAGGCGATCTCGAAAGCCGCTACACCCGTCTCGCGGTGGAAGAAGACTGCCTCGTCAACTACGGCTTCCTGCCGCGCGAACACTTGGCGCTGATGCATCCGCGCGAAGCCAAGCGCGCATGGGACGCCGACACGCGGCGCAAGGCAGCCGATGTGCTCGCCTACGTGCGAGAACACGGCCCGGTGCACCCGCGCCAGGTGGAGCAGCACTTCGCGCACGGCCGCATCAAGAACTACTGGGGCGGTTCCAGCAACGCGACCACGCACCTGCTCGACGAGATGCACTATCGCGGCATGCTGCGCGTGGTGCGGCGCGACAGCGGCACGCGCGTCTACGAAGCCGTGACGCACCAGCCCGCCGACGACAGCCCCGCCGGCCGCGCCCAACGCGCCGCCGCGCTGATCGAACTCGTGGTGCGCAAGTACGCGCCGCTGCCGGCCGCGAGCCTGACGTACCTCGTGCGGCTGCTCGGCTATGGCGCGCCGCACCTGTCGCAGCAGACGCAGGCGGCCCTGCGCATCGCCCGCGAAGAACTCGCGAGCTGCCGCATCGACGGCACCACGTGGTACTGGCCCGCGGACGAGAACCCCGTCTCGCGCCGGCACGACCCCGACGACGCGGTGCGCCTGCTGGCGCCGTTCGATCCCGTCGTGTGGGACCGCCGCCGCTTCGAGCTGCTCTGGGACTGGACGTACAAGTTCGAGGCCTACACGCCGGCACCCAAGCGCCAGTTCGGCTACTACGCGCTGCCGATGCTGCATCACGACCGAGTGATCGGCTGGGCCAACGTGACGGCGCCCGAGGGCCGGCTGCAGCCGGCTTTCGGCTATGCCGGCAAGAAACCACGCGACGCGGCCTTCCGCGCGGCGCTCGACGACGAACTGCACCGCATGACGCAGTTCCTGGCCGGGCGCTGAGCCCGGACAAAATCCCCTTGCGCCCGAAGGTCTGGCGCGCGGGCGACAACCCCGCGCGACAACGGGCTTCTAGAATCGCGCCGTTGTCCGGTTCGCCGGACGGCAAGCGTTCTCAGGGCGGGGTGCAATTCCCCACCGGCGGTGATGGCGGCGTAAAAAACCGCACAAGCCCGCGAGCGCCTGAGGCCTGCGCAAGCAGGCCAAGGGGTCAGCAGATTTCGGTGCGATTCCGAAGCCGACGGTCACAGTCCGGATGAAAGAGAGCGCGAAATGCGGGCAAGCCCGCGCGCTCTGCCGTGAGCGCGCGGCCTGCCTTGCGGTTTCGTGCGCCCTGATTCAGGAAACCTGCTTTCAGAGGCACACCATGAGTCAGATCAACGACCTTCCCCTCTCCGCCATCACCGCGTCGAATGCATCGCGCGGCGAGCGCATCGCCTTCGTCGAAGCGCAATGGCATTCGGACATCGTCCACCAGGCACGCGACGCCTTCCTCGAAGAAATGGCGCGCCTTGGCGTGGCCCGCGAACGCATCGACATCTTCGACGTGCCGGGCGCCTTCGAAATCCCGCTGCATGCCAAGCGGCTCGCCAACTCGGGCAAGTACGCGGCCATCATCGGCTGCGCGCTGGTGGCCGACGGTGGCATCTACCGCCACGAGTTCGTGGCGAACACGGTGGTCAGCACGCTGATGTCGCTGCAACTGGAAACCGACGTGCCGATCTTCTCGGCCGTGCTCACGCCGCATCATTTCCACGAGCACGTGGAGCACCGCAAGTACTTCCACCGCCACTTCGCGGTCAAGGGCACGGAAGTGGCCGAGGCCTGCTTCAAGACGCTCGAAGGACTGAAGAAGGTCGACGCGCTGCTGGCGGCGTGACAACAGGCGCAAGCCTGCAGTAATCTGGGCGGATGAGCGAAGACCGCTACACCCTCTACGGCGCGCCCGGTTCGGGCGCCACGCCCATTCACGCCGCGCTGACGCTGATCGGCGCGCAGGTCGAAACCGTCGAGATCTCCCCCTGGGAAAGCGAGGCCGAGCGCGAACGCATGTCGGGCATCAATCCGATGCGGCAGGTGCCCGCCCTCGTGCTGCCCTCGGGCGAGTTGATGACCGAGAGCGCGGCCATCCTGATCTGGCTCGGCGACCGCTACCCCGAGGCCGGGCTCTGCCCCGCGCCCGGCGATCCGCTGCGCGCGCGCTACCTGCGCTGGATGGTCTACCTGTCGGCGTCCATCTATTCGCTGTTCTGGGTGCGCGACGAACCCACGCGCCTTACGCCCGACCCGGCCGCGCAGGCCGTGATGCTAGAACGCACCGCCGAGCGCATCGCGCACTGCTGGCACCTGATGGACACGCAGATCGACGAGCCCGCGCCCTACCTGCTCGGCGAGAGGCTGAGCATGCTTGACCTGTACGTGACCGTGATGTCGCGCTGGACGCCGCGGCGCAGGCGCTTCTACCGCGTGGCGCCGCGCATGGCCCGGGTGGTTCGCCTCGTGGATGCCGACCCGCGGCTGGCAGACTTCTGGGCGGCGCGCTTTACCTTCACCACGACCCCTTCGACCCCATGACCGCACGCACACCGACCACCGCCTATCCGATGACGATCTATCACAAGCCCAACTGCAGCACCTCGCGCAACGTGCTGTCGCTGATCCGCGAAAGCGGCGTGGAGCCCGAGATCGTGCTGTACCTGGAGACGCCGCCATCGAAGAAGAAGCTGCGCGAACTGGCGAAGGCGATGAACATGGGCGCGCGCGATCTGCTGCGCGCCAAGGAAGCGCCATACGAAGAACTGAAGCTGGCCGATCCGAAATGGACCGACGACCAGCTGTTCGACGCCATCGTCGAGCATCCGATCCTGCTGCAGCGGCCCATCGTGGTGTCTCCGCGCGGCACGCTGATGTGCCGGCCGTGGGAGCGCGTGCGCGAGATCCTGCCGGCCTGAAGCGTCAGCCCGCGGCCTGCTGCGCCAGGCCCCACGCGACATGCTCGCGCACGAGTTCGCTCGAATGCCCGGCGCGTGTCGCCAGCGCCTCCAGCGCACCGGTCTCGCCCGCTCTCGCCGCGTTGCCCAGTGCCACGGCGATGTTGCGCAGCCAGCGCTCATGCCCGATGCGGCGAATGGGACTGCCCTCGGTGCGGCGCAAGAAATCTTCTTCCGTCCACGCAAAAAGCTCGGCCAGCGTGCGCCCCGTGAGCCCTTCGCGCGCATCGAAGTCGGGCAGCTCGCTCTTCTTCGCGAACTTGTTCCAGGGGCAGATCAGCTGGCAGTCGTCGCAACCGTAGATGCGGTTGCCCATCAGCGGCCGCAGCTCCAGCGGAATGGGCCCGCCGTGCTCGATGGTGAGGTACGAGATGCAGCGCCGCGCATCCAGCCGCTGCGGCGCGACAATGGCTCGCGTGGGGCAGATGTCGATGCAGGCGCTGCAGCTGCCGCAGTGCGCCGTGACGGGCTCGCTCGGCGGCAGTTCCATGTCGACGTAGATCTCGCCCAGGAAGAACATCGAGCCCGCGTTGCGGTCCAGTATCAGCGTGTGCTTGCCGCGCCAGCCTTGCCCGCTGCGCGAGGCCAGCTCGGCTTCGAGCACGGGGGCCGAGTCGGTGAAGGCGCGGTGGCCGAAAGGCCCGACCTCTTCCGCGATGCGCTCGGCCAGTTTTGCGAGGCGGTTGCGCAGCACCTTGTGGTAGTCGCGGCCGCGCGCATAGACCGAAACGATGGCTTCGCCGGGCCGCGTGAGCCGATCGAACTCGATGGCCTGCCACTCGGGCCCGGTGCTGCGCGGCAGGTAGTCCATGCGCGCGGTGATCACGCTCACCGTGCCCGGCACCAGTTCGGCCGGACGGGCGCGGCGCGTGCCGTGTGTTGCCATGTATTGCATTTCGCCATGGAACCCTTGGGCCAGCCATTGCATCAGACCGTCCTCGGCGCTCGATAGATCGACGCCCGCGATTCCGATTTGGGAGAATCCGAGTTCCCGGGCCAAAGCCTGAATACGAACAACGAGTGGATGGCTGACGATCACTTGCCGATTGTAGAAACGCACAAGAACACCCGCATCCTGCGCTGGTGCAGCGAAGCCGACACCGACGCCTTCGCGCGATCGCTGGCCGCTTCGCCCGCATTGCGCGACGCTTTCATTGCGCTGCAAGGCGACCTCGGCGCCGGCAAGACCACCTTCGTGCGCCACCTGCTGCGCGCGCTCGGCATCGCGGGCCGCATCAAGAGCCCCACCTACGCGGTGGTCGAGCCCCACGAGGCGCCCGACGGCCTGCAGATCTTCCATTTCGATTTCTACCGCTTCGCCGATCCGCGCGAATGGGACGACGCCGGCTTCCGCGACATCTTCGCGGGACCGGGCCTCAAGCTGGCCGAATGGCCGGAAAACGCCGCGGGCCGCACACCAGTTGCCGACCTCGCTATTAAAATAGAAGCAATGACCGACGACACACGCAGCGTGACCCTTCTCGCGAACACCCCTCGCGGCAGCGATCTGCTGGCGCGCACTGCCGCATGAAGGCGCGCGGCCTGAAACGGCGCGTGCTGCTGCAGGGCGGCAGCATCGCGCTGATGCTCGGCGTGCACCAGATCGCGCGCGGCGCCAGCATCCTCGCGGTGCGCGTCTGGCCGGCGGCCGACTACACGCGCGTGACCATCGAGTCCGATGCGCGGCTCAGTTCGCAGCAGCTCGTGGTCGGCAGCCCGCCACGGCTGGCCGTCGACATCGAAGGCATCGAGCTCAGCCCCGAGCTGCGCGAGCTGGTCGGCAAGATCAAGCCGGGTGACCCGTACATCAACGGCCTGCGCGTCGGCCAGAACGCGCCGAAGGTGGTGCGCATCGTTTTCGACCTGAAGCAGGCCGTGGTGCCGCAGGTGTTCTCGCTCGCGCCCGTGGCTGCATACAAGCACCGGTTGGTGCTCGACCTGTATCCCGAGCAGGCGGTCGATCCGATGGAAGCGCTGATCGCCGAGCGCCTGCGCGATGCGCCCCGCGGCGGCAACAACAACAGCTCCCCGGCCGTGGCCGGCGCACCGCCCGCACCGGCGCGCCCCGCCCCGACCGCCATCGATCCGCTGGGCGACCTGATGGCACAGCAATCGGTGCGTCCCGGCCCTCCCGCACCGCCGCCGCCCGTGGTGGCCGGCAGCGAGCGCCCGGCGGGGCTGCCCGTGCCCCTGACTCCCCCGCCGCCTGCGGTGGCCGCGACACCTTCCAGGCCCGTCGCGCCGCCGGTGGCCGCCGGACGCGGCGACGCCACGGCGAGCCGCACCGACCGCATCATCATCGTGGCGCTCGACCCCGGCCACGGCGGCGAAGACCCTGGCGCCATCGGCCCCAACGGCACGCGCGAGAAAGACATCGTGCTGCAGGTGGCGCACCGGCTGCGCGAGCGCATCAACGCAAGCAGCGTGAACGGCAGCCCGATGCGCGCGTTTCTCACGCGCGACGCCGACTTCTTCGTGCCGCTGGGCGTGCGCGTGCAGAAGGCGCGGCGCGTGCAGGCCGACCTGTTCGTGAGCATCCATGCCGATGCCTTCACCACGCCCGCCGCGCGCGGCGCCAGCGTGTTCGCGCTGAGCCAGAGCGGCGCGTCGAGCAGCGCGGCGCGCTGGCTCGCCAACAAGGAAAACGACGCCGACAAGGTCGGCGGCGTGAACGTCGGCAATCACGAGGCACAGGTACAGCGCGCGCTGCTCGACATGAGCACGACCGCGCAGATCAACGACAGCTTGAAGCTCGGCGGCGCAATGCTCGGCGAGATCAAGGGCATCGGCGCGCGGCTGCACAAGGGGCAGGTCGAACAGGCCGGCTTCGCGGTGCTGAAGGCGCCGGACATCCCGAGCGTGCTGGTGGAGACGGCCTTCATCAGCAACCCCGAAGAAGAAGCCAACCTTCGCCGTGTCGATTACCAGGAGAACCTGGCCGATGCGCTGATGCGCGGCATCCAGCGCTATTTCGCCCAGAACCCGCCTCTGGCGCGCAGCCGGCAGCTCTGATCTCGCGCAGCGGCTTTTGTAAAGCCAAAGCACGCCCTTCCGTCCCACGCCGTGCGGCCCGCTACACCGCACAGGCAGGTGCGGCAGGCTCCTACACCGGGGACTCGCCTTGCGGACATGATGAATCATCACTTCTCGAAAGGTGGACATCATGAACACACGTCTCTGGATCGCTGCAGCCGCAGCCACTTCGGTCATGACGATTGCGGGCTGCGCGAGTGGCCCTAACCAGAATCTCGGGACTGGGGTAGGCGCCGTAGGCGGCGCGCTGGTGGGCAATGCCATCGGCGGCAACACGGCAAGCACGTTGGGTGGCGCGGCCATCGGCGGCGTCATCGGCAACCAAGTCGGCCGCAGTGCCGATGAGCGCAACTACTACAACCAGCAGCGCTATCCCCGCGGCAGCGGCTACTACCCGGGCAACGGGCCGAACTACTGATCCGCAGCCTGAACGACAAAGCGCGCCCATTGGCGCGCTTTGTCGTTGATGCGCAGGGCCGGTCGTCAGGCCCGCGCCGCGCGCGCCTTCTCCGCCTTCGATGCACGCCACGCGCCGAAGATCGCGAGCAGGCCGGGCACGAAGATCAGCGCCCAGATGATCTTGTCCAGATGCTGGCGCACGAAGGGCAGGTTGCCGAAGAAATAACCCGCTGTTGCAATGCCCAGCACCCAGATGAGCCCCCCGACCACGTTGTACATGGTGAACTTCGCGCGGCTCATCTCGGCCACGCCGGCCACGAAGGGCGCGAAGGTGCGAATGAAGGGCATGAAGCGCGCGAGGATGATCGTGATGCCGCCATAGCGCTCGTAGAAGCCGTGGGCCTGGTCGAAGGCCTTGCGGTTGAAGAAGCGCGAGTTCTCCCACTGGAATACCTTCGGCCCGAAGTAGCGGCCGATCGAATAGTTGCACTGGTCGCCCAGGATGGCCGCGGCGATGAGGATCCCGCAGGCCAGCGGAAAGCTCATGAGCCCCACGCCGCAAAGCGCGCCCACGATGAAGAGCAGCGAGTCCCCGGGCAGGAACGGCATCACCACCGCACCAGTTTCGACGAAGACGATGAGGAACAGCAGCGCGTAGACCCAGGGACCGTAGGCAATGACGAAGGCTTCGAGGTGCTTGTCGACGTGAAGGATGAAGTCGACGAGAAAGCTGATGATTTCCATGGGGGCGGATTATCCTTGCGGAAACCGAACGCTCCCTGAATCACCCCAATGCTGCACATACGCGCTGCCACCGATGCGGACTGGCCCGCCATCTGGTCCGTCCTCGAACCGACCTTCCGCCGTGGCGACACATACACCTACGCCCCCGACGTGACCGAAGAGCAGGCACGCCATTCGTGGACGAAAGTGCCCACCGCAACCTTCGTGGCATGCAACGAGGAAGGCACTGTGCTGGGCACCTACGTCATCCGCCCCAACCAGCCGGGCCAGGGCTCGCACGTGAGCAACTGCGGCTACGTAGTATCCGATGCCGCGCGCGGCATGGGTGTGGCATCGGCGCTGTGCGAACACTCGCAGCAGGAGGCGCTGCGCATGGGGTTCCGCGCGATGCAGTTCAACTTCGTGGTGTCCACCAACGAGGGCGCGGTGCATCTCTGGCGCAAGCTGGGCTTTGACATCGTCGGCACGCTGCCCGGCGCGTTCCAGCATCCGCAGCACGGCTTCGTGGATGCCTTCGTCATGTTCAAGCAATTGCGACAGCCGTAACTGGCCAGCGCCTGGATGAGCGCGCTTTTAGAATGCCCCGGTGAGCGCCCTCCCCACTTCCATCTCCCCCACCGAACGCCGCCCGATCCGCGAACTCCCCGACGAGCTGATCAGCCAGATCGCCGCCGGCGAAGTCGTCGAGCGCCCCGCCTCGGTGGTGCGCGAGCTGCTGGACAACGCGCTCGACGCGGGAGCCGGCCAGATCACGGTGCGGCTGGCCTCGGGCGGCGTGCGGCTGATCTCGGTCGAGGACGACGGCCTGGGCATACCGCGCGAGGAACTCACGGTGGCCCTGCGCCGCCACGCGACCAGCAAGATCGCGAGCCTCAACGACCTCGAAACAGTCGGCACCATGGGATTCCGAGGCGAAGCGCTGGCCGCCATCAACGCGATCGCCGAACTCAGCATCCTGTCGCGCTTCGCCGGTTCCGAGGGCGCCTTCGCGCTCGACGGCCGCACCGGCGAATTGCGGCCCGTGGCCCGCTCCACCGGCACCACGGTCGAGGTGCGCGAGCTGTTCTTCGCAACTCCCGCGCGCCGCAAGTTCCTGAAGACCGACGCCACCGAGCTGGCCCATTGCATCGAGGCGGTGCGCCGCCACGCGCTGGCACGGCCCGAGGTGGGCTTTTCGGTCTGGCATGACGGCAAGCTGGTCGAGCAGTGGCGCGCCGCCACCACGCGCGAGCAGCGGCTGGCGGACGCACTGAGCGACGATTTCGTGGCGCAGAGCGTGGCCGTCGAGCGTGAAGGCGGCCCGGTGCGCGTGATCGGCCGCGCCGGCATTCCCGATGCGGCGCGCTCGCGCGGCGACCAGCAGTTCTTCTACGTCAACGGCCGCTTCGTGCGCGACAAGGTGCTGTCGCACGCGGTGCGCAGCGCGTACGAAGACGTGCTGCACGGACAACGCCAGCCGATCTATGCGCTGTACCTCGAAATCGATCCGGCGCGCGTCGACGTGAACGTGCATCCGACCAAGATCGAGGTGCGCTTTCGCGACGGGCGCGAGGTGCACCAGGCGGTGCGCCACGCCATCGAGGACGCGCTGGCGGCTCCGCGCGCGGGCGACGCCGTAGCGGCCCCGGGCGCGCCGCAGCCGTTCTTCAAGCAGGCCCCTCTGCCGTCGAACGCCAGCTGGGCGCAGCCCGCCATCAATTTCACGGCGCGGGAACGCGGCGCCGGCGACTTCGAGGCCATGTGGCCCAGGCGCAGCGAGCAGTTGGCGCATGCGGCGGAGCCCACCGCCTCGCACCTCTGGCCTTCGGTCAGTGCGGTGCCGACGACGTTCCCGGCACCCGCAGGGCTGCCCGTGGACGCAGACACCGCCCCTCTCGCCACCGAGGAGGAGGCATGGCCACTGGGCCGTGCGCTGGCGCAGCTGCAGGGCATCTACATCCTGGCCGAGAACAGCCAGGGCCTCGTGATCGTCGACATGCACGCGGCGCACGAGCGCATCGTCTACGAGCGGCTGAAGACCCAGCTCGACGGCGCGGCCATCGCCAGCCAGCCGCTGCTGATCCCGGCCACCTTCGCCGCCACGCCACAGGAAGTGGCCACCGCCGAGGCCTGCGCCGAGGTGCTGCCCACGCTGGGCCTGGAAATCACCCCCTTCTCGGCGCGCACCCTCGCGGTGCGTGCCGTGCCCGGAACGTTGGCCGACGGCGATCCGGTAGAACTGGCGCGCAGCGTGCTGGCCGAGCTGGGCCAGCACGACGCGAGCACCGTGGTGCAGCGCGCCCAGAACGAACTGCTGTCCACCATGGCCTGCCACGGGGCGGTGCGGGCCAACCGAAAGCTCACCATCGACGAGATGAACGCACTGTTACGCCAAATGGAAGCAACAGAACGTTCGGACCAGTGCAACCACGGCCGGCCGACCTGGCGCCAGCTGTCGGTTCGCGAGCTCGATTCGCTGTTCATGCGCGGCCGATAGGCAGATCAGCGCTTTTTAAGCCTTTTTTCTAGGGTTTTCCGCCGTCATCGGAATTGTGGGCACGTACGTTGCATAGGTTCGTCAAGGCGCCAGCGAGCGTTGTTTCGGGGGGTTACCAAAGTGCAGTGTCGGCGCACCTCGGTGAAAGCAGATGAACTTTTCAGCCGGCTTCGCTGTCCTTCAACCCCATGATGAAACGCTGGACCCTCCTCGCGTCTGCCCTCTCGCTGTGTGCCCTGCTGGCCGCCGGTTGCTCGACGCTCGACCAGCAGCAGCGCGAATGGATCTTCCAGCCCAGCGACAGCAGCTGGGGCAACACCGCCACCATGGCCAAGGGCATGGAAGACGTGTGGATCGATTTCCAGTCGCCCACCACCGGTGAGCCCGCTCGCCTGCACGGCCTGTGGCTGGGCAGCGCGCCCGAAACCACGGACACGCCCGTGCTGCTGTACCTGCACGGCGCCCGCTACAACGTGGCCGGTTCGGCGCCGCGCATCCAGCGCATGCACGAGCTGGGCTTCTCGGTGCTGGCCATCGACTACCGCGGCTTCGGCAAGAGCTCCAAGGGCCTGCCCTCTGAAGAATCGGCCCGCGAGGACGCCCGGGCCGCCTGGACCTGGCTGGCCGCGCGCCATCCCCGGCAGCATCGCTACATCTTCGGCCACTCGCTGGGCGGCGCCATCGGCATCGACCTGGCGGCGCACGTGAACGACGAGAGCGGCACCATCGTCGAGAGCACCTTCACCTCGATCGCCGACGTGGCGAGCAGCTTCAAGTGGGGCTGGCTGCCCTTCGGCCCGTTCATTACGCAGCGCTTCGAGGCCATCAACACCGTCAAGGACATCGGCGCGCCGCTGCTGGTGGTGCATGGCACGGCCGACAGCCTGATCAACCCCACGCTGGGCCGCAAGCTCTACGACGCGGCCACCGTGCCCAAGCTGTTCGTGCTGGTCGAAGGCGGCTCGCACCACAACACCAATTCGGTCGGCGAGGCGCAGTACCGCGCGGCGCTGACACAGCTGTTCCGCATGAAGCCCGAAGGCATGGTGGCGCGCAACCAGCCGAAGCTGTCGCCGCCTTCGCTGGCGCCGCAGGACGCGCACGGTGAGGCGCGCGCGAGCAGCGTGCCCGCGGCGATCTAGCTGCCCGGGCTGCGTTCGAAAAGACAAACCCTTTCGAACGCAATCCCGTATCAAGCCAGGTTGAAAGGCAGCTGCCGCAAAGGCTTGCCCGTCAGCTGCGCGACGGCATTGGCGAAAGCGGGTGCCAGCGGCGGCAGGCCAGGCTCCCCCATCCCCTTGGGTGCATCGGCGCTGGGCACGATGTGGATGTCGAACTCCGGCACCTGGGTGATGCGGGCCACGGTGAAGTCGCCGAAGTTGCCCTGCTGCACGACACCGTCCTTCAGCGTGATCGCGCTGCCTTGCAGGCAGGTCGACAGCCCCATCACCGCTGCGCCCTGCACCTGCGCTTCCACACTGCGCGGGTTGACGGCCAGGTTGCAGTGCACGCCGCTGGTCACGCGGTGCAGCACCGGCTGGCCGTCCTTGACCGAGGCTTCCACCACGTAGGCCACCACCGACTCGAAAGACTCGTGCACCGCCACGCCCCAGGCACGGCCGTCCGCCAGCTTCTTCTTGCCGTAGCCGCTCTTGTCGACGGCCAGCTGCAGCGCGGCGCGATGGCGCGGGTGCTTGTCGCCGAACAGCTGCATGCGGTAGGCCACCGGGTCCTGCTTCGTGCTGCGGGCGATCTCGTCGACGAGCGTCTCCATCACGAAGGCGGTGTGGGTGGAGCCCACGCTGCGCCACCACAGCACCGGCACGTTGACCTGCGGATGGTGCACCGTGAGGCGCATCGGCACGGGGTACGGATCGCGCATGCCCTCGACGGCGGTGGCGTCGATGCGGTCCTTCACCATCATCCCGGCGAACACCGTGCCCGAGGTGATGGACTGGCCCACGATGACGTGGTCCCACGCCAGGATCTTGCCGCGCTCGTCGAAACCGATGCGCGCGCGGTGCAGGTGCATGGGCCGGTAGTAGCCGCCCTTGATGTCGTCCTCGCGGCTCCACAGCAGGCGCACGGGCGCGTCGAGGCCCGCCGCGCGCGTGGCCTTGGCGATCTCGCAGGCCTCGACCACGAAGTCGCTCGAGCCCACGAAGCGCCGGCCGAAGCCGCCGCCCGCCATCTGCACGTTCACCTTCACCTGCGCAGGTTCGAGCTTCAGCGTGCGTGCCGCGGCCATGCCGTCGAGATCGGCGCTCTGGGTGCCGACCCACAGTTCGGCGCGCCCGTTCGACAGCTTCACAGTGCAGTTCAGCGGCTCCATCGGCGCATGCGCGAGGTACGGGAACACGAACTCGGCTTCCAGCTTGTGCGGCGCGGTGGCCAGCGGGGCCATGTCGGCGTCGAACTTGCGGCTGCCGGGCCGGCCGGCCATTTCGCGGTACTGGGCCAGCTGCTTGTCGCTGTCCACCTTTTCCACGGCGGCCGTGTCCCATTGCAGCTTCAGCGCGTCGCGGCCCAGCTTGGCCGGCCAGTAGCCGTCGGCCACCACGGCCACGCCTTCGGCACCGCGGTCCAGCGGAATGCGCACCACCGCCTTCACGCCCTTGACGGCGCGCGCAGCACTGTCGTCCACCGAAGCCAGGCGGGCGCCGAACACGGGCGGATGCGCCACCACGGCCGTGAGCTGACCCGGCAGCCGCACGTCGATGCCGAAGTCCTGCTTCCCGCTGCTCTTCGCACTTGCGTCCAGGCGCGTGGTTGCGCGGCCGATGATGCGGAAATTCTTGGGGTCCTTCAGCACGACCTTCTCGGGCACCGGCTGCGCCATCGCCGCCTCGGCCAGCTCGCCGTAGCCGAGCTTGCGGCCGCCCGGGCCCAGCACCGTGCCGGCCTGCGTGCGCAGCGTGGCCACGTCGACCTTCCAGCGCGCCGCCGCGGCCGACAGCAGCATCGCGCGGGCGCGGGCGCCGAGTTCGCGGTACTGCGTGAAGCTGTTCTTGATCGAATTGGAGCCGCCGGTCAGGTGCATGCCGAACAGCGGGTCTGCGTATGCCGCATCGTTCGTGCCGTTGCGGCTGCGCACCAGCGCCCAGTCGGCGTCCAGCTCCTCGGCCAGGATCATCGGCAGGCCGGTCTGCACGCCCTGGCCGAATTCGAGCCGGTTGATGGTCACCGTGACTTCGCCGCTGGGCGCGATCTGCACGAAGGCCGAGGGCTGCTGCGTCGGCTTGAGGCCGCCGGCCGCCGGCTTTGCGCCGTCGGCCTGCGCCATGGCCAAGTGAGGAAAGGCGCCGAGCACAAGGCCGCCGGCGCCGGCCATCTTGAGGAAGCTGCGGCGGGGCAGCGTGGCGGGCTCTTCGGCCGAAGCCTGGGCCATCAGGCGCTGCAGGGCGCGCGGCAGGTCGTGGTAGTCGATGGAGGGCAGCATGAGGACTCCTTCAGGCGAGGGTTCGGGCCGCATCGGCCACGGCGGCGCGGATGCGCGCATAGGTGCCGCAGCGGCAGATGTTGCCGGCCATGGCCGAGTCGATCTCGTCGGCACTGGGCTGCTTGCCCGCGGGGAGCGACTTCAGGAACGCGGTCGCGCTCATGATCTGGCCGCTCTGGCAGTAGCCGCACTGCGCGACGTCGTGCCGCACCCAGGCGGCGTGCACCGCGGCGCCAACCTTGTCGCTGCCGTCGGTGGCGGCCTCGATGGTGGTGATCTTCTTGCCTTCGGCCGCGGCAATGGGCGTGATGCACGAGCGGATGGCCTGGCCGTCCATGTGCACGGTACAGGCGCCGCACAGCGCGGCGCCGCAGCCGAACTTGGTGCCGGTCATGCCCAGCGTGTCGCGCAGGGCCCAGAGGATGGGGGTGCCGGGATCGGCATCGACCGTGTGTTCACGGCCATTGACGTGGAGCGCACTCATGTTCTTTTTCTCCGTGGGTGGGTTGAAATGATCGGGGTCTTATTCACTTGGCGCCGTCGAGCAGCCACTGGGCAAGCGACTGCAGGTCGGCATCGGGAACCTGGGCCTGTGGCGGCATCGGCATCGAGCCCCACTTGCCCGAGCTGCCGGCCTTGATGCTTGCGGCCAGCTGTGCGGCCGTGCCCTTGCCGTCGCCGTATTTGGCGCCGATGTCTTTCCAGGACGGGCCCACCACCTTGGTCGCGGGCTGGTGGCATGCGACGCATGAATACTTCTGCGCCAGTGCGGTACTGGCGACAGCATGGGCAGGCCACGCGGCACTCACGCCGATGGCCAGCGCCGCAACGAGCGAGGCGGAGATGCGGTCCATGCCGCGAAGCGGGTTGCGTTCGTCGTGGGTCATTTCTTCTTTCATCGTGTGGGTCGGGAGCGGTCCTCGCGCCACGCGCGGCAGGACACCACGGGGGCCAGTGTCCGACGAAGCGCCCGCCGCCACTTGCCCAATCCGCGCGCGTTCTTGCCTGAAACAACGAGACTGCGCTGGAAACGCCTGTGGTACAGAATGCCCCGGCTAGACTTTTGCGCAAGCAGCCGAAAGGATTCAGATGGAAGCGCTACCGCCGACGCAGCAAGACGAATCGGCCGTCCTTCGGGCCTTGGCCGCGGCCGTCGGGCGCATTGCCGGAAACGACGGCGACCACGCCACCGCCATTCCCGAACTCTCGCTGCACCGTCGCAGTGCCGCGACCGAACCCCTGCATTGCATCTACGGCTTCGGCCTGGGGATCACGGTCGGCGGACAGAAGCGCGCGGCGCTCGGCGAGGAGATCTTCGAATACGGCGCCGGGCAATCGCTGCTCATCACGGCCGACCTCCCCGTCGTGGCGCACGTCACCCGCGCCAGTGCGGCGCAGCCTTTTCTGGGCCTCATGCTCAAGCTCGATGCGCGCGCCGTCGTGCAGGTGGCGACCGAGATGGCATTGCCCCTGCCCGCCAAGGAGCCCCACAACCATCGCGCACTGTCGCTGGGCGCGCTCGACCCGACGCTGCTCGGCACCGTCACGCGCCTCGTCGAACTGCTGGCCGAGCCCCGACTCGTTCCCCAGCTCGTGCCATTGCTGCAAAAGGAAATCGTCGTGCGGCTGCTCGCCGGGCGCCACGGCCCGCAACTGCAGCGCCTCGTGACTGTGGGCTCGCCGAGCCAGCAGGTGGCGCAGAGCCTGGCGTGGCTCAAGATGAACTTCACCAAGCCCCTGCTGGCGGACGACCTGGCCGCGTCCGCGCACATGAGCCCGTCGACCTTCCGCGAACATTTCCGGGCTGTGACCGGCATGAGCCCAATGCAGTACCTCAAGCAGCTGCGCCTGCAGGAAGCCCGGCAGCTGATGCTGAACCAGGGCATCGACGCGGGCACGGCGGGCGGGCGCGTGGGCTACGAAAGCGCCTCGCAGTTCAGCCGCGAATACGCGCGCCTCTTCGGTGCGCCGCCGCTGCGCGACATCCGGCGGATGCGGGACGCGACCATCGTCGCTTGAACGCTGCGCTGCCGGACGGCAGCGCCATTTGCTACCCTCGACGCATGCCCCCCAGCTTCGCACCGGCAGGCGCCGCGCCTGCCCCCGCTTCCTTCGTTCCCCCGCGCTACATCGCGCTCGCCGGCCCCACCGCCTCCGGCAAGACCGCCGTGGCCCTGGCCGTGGCCCGGCAGCAGCCGGTCGAGATCGTCAGCGTCGACTCGGCGCTGGTCTACCGCGGCATGGACATCGGCACCGCCAAGCCCACCGCGGCCGAGCAGGCCGCTGTGCCGCACCACCTGATCGACATCCTCGATGCGCGCGAAAGCTACAGCGCCGCCGCTTTCGTGGCCGACGCGACGCGGCTCATCGATGTGATCCGCGCGCGCGGCGCGTTGCCGCTGCTGGTGGGCGGCACCATGCTGTACTTCAAGGCGCTGTTCGACGGCATCGACGCCATGCCCGCGGCCGATGCAGCGGTGCGTGCGCGCATCGATGCGGAGGCCGCCACGCTCGGCTGGCCGGCCATGCACGCGCGGCTCGCGCAGGTCGACCCGGTCACGGCCGCACGGCTCGCGCCGCAGGACAGCCAGCGCATCCAGCGCGCACTCGAAGTGTGGGAGAGCAGCGGCCGGCCGCTGTCGAGCTTTCATGCGAGCGACAACAAGACCGCCAAGGCCGTCGAAGGCGGCGTGCTGTTCTCCCTCGAGCCGACCGACCGCGCCTGGCTGCACGCGCGCATCGCCGAGCGTTTCGACGCGATGCTGGCAGCCGGCTTTCTCGACGAGGTGAAGGCGCTGCGCGCGCGCGGCGACCTGTCTACCGAGCTGCCCTCGATGCGCTGCGTCGGCTACCGGCAGGCGTGGGAAACGCTCGTTGCCTGCGGCAACGCGGCGCCCTCCACCAAGGCCATGGCCGAGCTGCGCGAGCGCGGCATCGCCGCCACGCGCCAGCTTGCCAAGCGGCAGATCACCTGGCTGCGCAGCATGCCGCAGCGCACCGTGATCGCCTGCGATGCCCCCGACGCGGTGCAGACCGCCGTTCAACTGATTGCAAAGACCACAAGCCCCGGATGACGCTGCGCATTACCAACCTCGGCAAGCACTACGGCGATGCGCCGGTCTTCGAGAACGTGACGCTCGCCGTCGAGCCGGGCGAGTTCGTCGCCGTCGTGGGCGAGTCGGGCGTCGGCAAGTCGACGCTGCTCAACTGCATGGCCGGCCTCGACAGCTGGGACCAGGGCACGGTGACGCACGACGGCACCGACATCGGCGCGCTCGACGGCGAAGCCTGCGCGCTCTGGCGGCGGAGGCACGTCGGCTTCGTGTTCCAAGCCTTTCATGTGCTGCCGCACCTCGATGTGGCGCAGAACGTGTCGCTGCCGCTGATGCTGCTGGGCCAGCAGCAGAAGGACGACGGCCGCGTCGACCACATGCTCGAATCGGTCGGCCTGCCCGGCATGGGCGCGCGGCTGCCGCAGACGCTGTCGGGCGGCCAGCTGCAGCGCGTGGCGATTGCGCGCGCGCTGGTGCACCGCCCCGCCCTGCTGCTGGCCGACGAGCCCACGGGCAACCTCGATCCGTCCACCGCCGCGAAGGTGATGGAGCTGCTGATCGGCCAGACGCGCGAGCACGGTGCGTCGCTGGTTCTGGTGACGCATTCAGAGAGCGCAGCGGCCCGGGCCGACCGCCTGCTGCACCTGACGGCCGGCGGAATCCGCGCCTGAACTACTGCGGTGCGATCAGCGCGGCGTAGCGCGACAAGTCGACGTTGCCGCCGCTGACGACGATGCCCACGCGCTGGCCGGCAATCGCTTTGCCCGCCGCAATAGCGCCTGCAAAAGCGAGGCAGCCGGTCGGCTCCACCACCATCTTCATGCGCTCGGCGAAGAAGCGCATCGCATCGACGAGCTGCCCGTCGGTGACGGTGAAGATGTCGTCCACGTCGCGGCGGATGATGCCGAAGGTGTACTCGCCCAGGTGCTGCGTCTGCGCGCCGTCGGCGATGGTCTTCGGCGTTTCGATGTGCACGATCTTCCCCGCGCGGAACGACTGCTGGCCGTCGTTGCCTGCCTCGGGCTCGACGCCATAGACCTTGCAGTCCGGCGCCAGCGCGCGCGCCGACAGCGCCGAACCCGACAGCAGCCCGCCGCCGCCCAGGCATACAAACAGGTGGTCGAGCGGGCCCGTTTCCTCGATCAGTTCCTTCACCGCCGTGCCCTGCCCCGTGAGCACGTCGGGATGGTCGTAGGGCGGGATCATCGTCATGCCGCGCTCCTGCGCGAGCCGCTTCGTCAGCGCCTCGCGGTCTTCGGTGAAGCGGTCGTACATCACCACTTCGGCACCGTAGCCCTTGGTGGCGGCGACCTTGGCGGCGGGTGCGTCCTTGGGCATGACGATCACCGCCGGCATCGACAGCAGGCGCGCCGACAGCGCGATGGCCTGCGCATGGTTGCCCGACGAGAACGCGATCACGCCGCCCTTGCGCTGCGCGGCATCGAACTTCGACAGCGCGTTGAACGCGCCGCGAAACTTGAACGCGCCCATGCGCTGGAAGTTCTCGCACTTGAAGAAGAACTCGGCGCCCCAGCGTTCATTGGCGGTGGCCGAGCGCAGCACCGGCGTGCGGTGGGCATGGCCTTCGAGCCGCGCGGCCGCGGCGATGACGTCGTCGTAGGTAGGTAGTTGCATGGGGCGAGCTTAGCGGGGGCTCGTGTTTTTTTGCAGCCCCGATGGGTAAAAACCCGGGACGCACGCTCGTGCAATTTCGGTACTCTGTATACAGAGTTCAAAGAAAGCCGCCATGCCCGCCCAGCTCCTCAGCATCGAAGCCACTCCCGATCTCGTCGACCAGGTCTACCGCGCCCTGCTCGGCGCCATCAGCGGCGGCACGCTCGCGCCGGGCGAGCGCATCACGCAGGAAGACATCGCACAACGCCTCTCGGTGTCTCGCCAGCCCGTGCTCCAGGCGCTGCGGCTGCTCAAGAAAGACGGCTTCGTGCGCGATGCGCCCGGCCGCGGCGTGCTGGTGACGCCGCTCGAAGCCGAGGCGATGCGCCAGGTCTATCAGGTGCGTGGCGCGCTCGACGTGCTGGCCGCACGGCTCGCGGCGCGCCAGCGCTTTCGCATCGACCCGAAGCTCATCGAGCGCGGACGGCGCGCCGCGCGCGGGCGCAACGTCGAAGCCATGATCGATGCGGACGTGGCCTTTCACCAGGCCATCTACGAGGCCTCGGGCAACCCGCTGATCGGCCAGAGCGCCGCCCCGCACTGGCGCCACCTGCGCCGCGCGATGGGTGCGGTGCTGCAGGCCGAGCCGCAGCGCGAAACGCTGTGGGACGAGCACGAGGCCATCGCCAACGCCATCGCCGCCGGCAACGCCGATCGCGCGGCGCGCCTGAGCGAAGAACACGTCTCGCGGGCCAGCGAGGCATTGAGCGAACGGCTCGCGCAGCAACTGGCGCGCGCCGCAACCACCACCCCGACCACCCCGCAGAAAAAAGGAAACAAGGCATGAAGCTGACCCCCGAGCAACGCGCGCAATTCGAGCGCGACGGCTATCTGTTCTTTCCCGGCCATTTCTCGGCTGAAGAAACCAAGGTGCTGACAGACGCGGTGCCCGATCTCTACAGCAAGCGCGAAGCCTTCAACGTGCGCGAGAAAGGCTCCGACGCCGTGCGCACGAACTTCGCCGCGCACCTCATCAGCGAGCCCTTCGCCCGGCTTGCGCGCCACCCGCGCATGGTCGGCCCGGTGAGCGATCTCTTCGACGAAGAGGTCTACATGCACCAGTTCAAGATCAACGGCAAGATGGCTTTCGAGGGCGACGTGTGGCAGTGGCACCAGGACTACGGCACCTGGCTCAACGACGACCTCATGCCCACCGAGCGCGCGATGAACGTCGCGATCTTTCTGGACGAGGTGAACGAGCACAACGGCCCGCTGATGTTCATTCCGGGCAGCCACCGCAAGGGCGTGGTCGATGCGAAGCATGACCTCACGACCACGAGCTACCCGCTGTGGACCGTGGACAACGACCTGATCCGCCAACTGGTCGACCGCGCGGGCGGCAGGCACGGCGGCATCGTCTCGCCCAAGGGGCCGGCCGGTTCGATGATCCTGTTCCACAGCTGCCTGGTGCATGCATCGGGCAGCAACCTCTCGCCCTTCAACCGCGTGGCGGTGTACCTGAGCCTGTGCGCGGTCAGCAACCACATCCGGCGCCACAAGCGGCCCGAGTTCATCGCGCACCGGAACTTCACGCCCATCGAGATGCTGCCCGACGACTGCCTGCTGAAGCCCTACCCGGTCGAGGTGCCGTGGAAGAACGGCCTGCCCGAGAGCGCATTGCGCACCTCGCTCGACGTGCTCGACACCATGGAGGCCTGAACGACATGAGCCTGCACACCCGCCTGCAACAGCGCGCCGCCGAAGGCCGCCCCATCCGCATCGGCCTGATCGGCGCCGGCAAGTTCGGCGCGATGTACCTCGCGCAGATTCCGCGCACGCCCGGCGTCCAGCTGGTCGCCATCGCCGACCTTTCGCCCTACGCGGCCCGCGTCAATCTCGAACGCGTGGGCTGGAAGGCCGAGCGTGCCGCCGCAGCCTCGGTGCAGGAGGCGCTGAAGCACGGCACCACCTGGATCACCGACGACTGGCAGGCCGTGACGCGCGAACCCTCGATCGACATCGTGGTCGAGTGCACGGGCAACCCCATCGCGGCGGTGGACCACTGCCTCGACGCCTTCGCGCACGGCAAGCATGTGGTCAACGTGACGGTCGAGGCCGACGCCTTCTGCGGGCCGCTGCTCGCTCACAAGGCACGGCAGGCCGGCGTGATCTATTCGCTGGCCTTCGGCGACCAGCCCGCGCTGATCTGCGACCTGGTCGACTGGGCGCGCACCTGCGGCTTTCCGGTGGTGGCGGCCGGGCGCGGCCACAAGTGGCTGCCGCACTTCACCGAATCGACGCCCGAGACCGTGTGGGGCAACTACGGCCTCACGCCCGAGCAGGCAAAGCGCGGCGGTCTCAACCCGAAGATGTTCAACAGCTTTCTCGACGGCTCCAAGCCTTCCATCGAAAGCTCGGCAGTCGCCAACGCCACCGGCCTCACCGTGCCTTCGGACGGGCTGCTCTATCCGCCCGCGAGCGTGGAAGACATTCCGTTCGTCACGCGGCCGAAGAGCGAGGGCGGCGTGCTGGAGCGCAAGGGCATGGTCGAGGTCGTTTCCTCGCTCGAAGCCGATGGCCGCAAGATCCCGTACGACATCCGCATGGGCGTGTGGGTCACGGTCGAGGCCGAGAGCGACTACATCAGGAACTGCTTCGAGGAATACAACGCTCACACCGACCCCAGCGGGCGCTACTTCACGCTTTACAAGCGCTGGCACCTGATCGGGCTCGAAGTCGGCATGTCGGTGGCCAGCGTGGCGCTGCGCGGCGAACCCACTGGCGTCGCCACCTGCTGGAACGCCGACGTGGTCGCCACCGCCAAGCGCGACCTCGCGGCGGGCGAGATGCTCGACGGCGAAGGCGGCTACACGGTCTGGGGCAAGCTGCTGCCGGCGGAGCGTTCGCTGCGCCTGGGCGGCCTGCCGCTCGGGCTGGCGCACAACGTCAAGCTGGTGCGCCCGGTGAAGAAGGGCCAGAGCCTGAGCTGGGCCGACGTGGCGATCGACACGACGACCGCGGCCTACAAGCTGCGCGGCGAGATGGAGGCGATGTTCGCGCCTTCGGTGCGGGCCAGGGCGGCCTGAAGGAGCGACGAAGCATTGCGCCAAGCGGCGATCGCGTAAAAAATCTTCTGCTCGGCACGTTACCCGTGTCGAAATGACCGCCGGCGGGCCGTCATTGTGGTGAGCGATCTTGCTCAACAACCTTTTCCATGACGGAGAGACACCATGCAGTACATGTTGATGTTTTATCAGCCCGCGGCCGAATTCGAACAACGCGACGATGCGTCCTCGCAGGCCTACCGGGCCAGTTGGGTCGCGTATGCCGACGCCGTGCGCCAGGCCGGCATTTCGCTCGGCGGCCACGGCCTTTTCCCGCCCATGACCGGCACCACGCTGCGCGTGCGCGGCGACAAGCGCCAGGTGCAGGACGGCCCCTTCGCCGACACCAAGGAGCAGCTCGGCGGCTACTTCGTGGTCGACGTGCCCGACATCGACGCCGCACTCGAATGGGCGGCCCGTGCGCCTTGCGCGACCAGTGGCGGAGTGGAGATCCGCCCCGTCTTCATGGCCACGGCCGTAGCCACAGCATGAATGAGCCGGCGGCTCGCCAGGCCGCCGAGCGTGCGGTGCGCGATTCGTACGGGCGGCTGCTGGCCATCCTGTCGGCGCGCACGCACGACATCGCCGCGTCGGAAGACGCATTGGCCGACGCCTTCGCGCGGGCACTCGAGCGCTGGCCGGTCGATGGCATTCCCGCGCAGCCCGATGCGTGGCTGCTGAGCGTGGCGCGGCACCGCAAGCTCGACGCCTGGCGCCACACCCGCGTGCAGGATGCGGCCACGCAAAGCCTGATGCTGCTGGCCGGCGAGGTCGACGAAGGCACCACCGACGGCGCGGCCGTGCCCGACGAGCGGCTGCGCCTGCTCTTCGTGTGCGCGCATCCGGCCATCGACGCGGCCGCGCGCGCACCGCTGATGCTGCAGACCGTGCTCGGGCTCGACGCCGCGCGCATGGCCGGCGCCTTCCTCACCGCGCCGGCCACGCTCGGCCAGCGGTTGGTGCGCGCCAAGGCCCGCATCCGCGCGGCCGGCATTCCCTTCGAATATCCGCAAGCGCGCGACCTGCCGCAGCGGCTGCAGGACGTGCTCGACGGCATCTACGCCGCCTACGGCACCGGCTGGGACGACGTGGACGGCGCCGACGCCCTGCCCTGCGGCCTCACGGCCGAAGCCATCGACCTCTGCCGCATCCTCTGCAGCCTGATGCCGGACGAGCCCGAGCCGCTCGGCCTGCTCGCGCTGATGCTGTTCTGCGAGGCCCGCACGGCGGCGCGCCGCAATGATGCCGGCGCCTATGTGCCCCTCGACCAGCAGGACATCACGCGCTGGAACCACGAACTGCTCGCGCAAGCCGAACACCATCTGCGGCTTGCCTGCGCCATGCAGTCGCTCGGCGCCTACCAGCTGGAGGCGGCAATCCAGTCGGCACACTGCGAGCGCCGCGCTGGCGCACCGGTGCCACCCGAAACACTGGTGGCCCTGTACGAGGGCCTGCTGGCGCTGCGGCCGAGCGTCGGCGCGCAGGTCAGCCGCGCCTGCGCACTTGCCAACGCACGCGGACCGGAAACCGGCCTGCGGGCACTCGATGCCATAGCAGCCAACGAGGTGACGAACTACCAGCCCTTCTGGGCGGCGCGCGCCCATCTGCTCGCGGCTGGCGGTGCACGGGCGGCGGCGCGGCAGGCGTATGACCGGGCCATCGGGCTCAGCGCCAGCGCGGTGGTGCGCGCGTACCTGCATGCGATGTCGGACCGGCTCTGAGCGGCCGGCTCTTCATCAACGCCGCCGCCACTCCCGCGGCGCGGCCACCGGCTCCGTC
Organism: Variovorax sp. Root411; assembly: GCF_001425205.1. GTDB lineage: Bacteria > Pseudomonadota > Gammaproteobacteria > Burkholderiales > Burkholderiaceae_C > Variovorax. The sequence continues at coordinate 1,123,804 of NZ_LMDW01000001.1, read as the reverse complement.
TCGCGCACCGGCCGCTTCGATCCGCGCTCGCCGCGACAATCGACCCATGCGCGCATTGCTCACCACTTTCTCCTGGCAGGAACTCCGCCATCACCCCTGGCGCAATGCGGCGGCCGTGCTGGCGGTGATGCTGGGCGTGGCGCTGGCCTTCTCGGTGCAGCTGATCAATGCGTCGGCGCTCGACGAGTTCGCGAGCGCGGTGCGCTCGGTCAACGGCCAGCCCGACCTGGAAGTGCGCGCCGTGCAGGGCGGCTTCGACGAGGCCGTGTTCGCGCGACTGGCCCGTCATCCGCAGGTGGCGCTGGCGAGCCCGGTGGTCGAGTTTCCGGGCCTGGCGCTGGCGAGCGGGCGACAGGTGCCGATGCGCGTGATCGGCGTCGATGCGCTGGTGCTGCCGGCCATCGCTCCGGCGCTGATGCCTCAGGCCGCAGCCGGCGCCGATCGCTTCGCGCTGTTCGCGCCGGGCCATGTGTTTCTCAACACCGCGGCGCGCACCGCGCTGGGCCTGCCCACGCAAGCGCCTGGCGGCGGCGTCGTGGAGACGATGCAACTGCGCAGCGGCGATGCCTGGCAGCGGCTCGACGTGTCCGGCCACGTCGCCGCCAGCGGCTCGGCGCTCGCGGTGATGGACATTGGGGCCGCGCAGGAGTTGTTCGGCCAGATCGGCCGGCTCGACCGCATCGATCTTCGGCTGGCGCCCGGTACCGACAGGGCCGCCTTCATGGCCTCGCTGCAGCAGTCGCCGGGCTGGCCCGCGGGCGTGCAGTTCGCCGAACCCGGCGATGCGGCCGAGCGCGTGAGCAACCTGTCGCGCGCCTATCGAGTGAACCTCACGGTGCTGGCGCTGGTGGCGCTGTTCACGGGCGCGTTCCTCGTGTTCTCGGTGCTGGCGCTCAGCGTGGCCAAGCGTGCGCAGCAGTTCGCGCTGCTCGGCGTGCTGGGCCTGACGCCGCGCGAGCGGCTGCGGCTGGTGCTGGCCGAATCGCTGGTGCTGGGCCTGATCGGCAGCGTGGCCGGCCTTGCGCTGGGCACGGCGCTCGCGGCTTTTGCGCTGCGCGTCCTGGGCGGCGATCTCGGTGGCGGGTATTTCGAAGGCGTGGCGCCCACGCTGCACTGGAGCGCTGGCGCGGCATTGCTGTACGGCGGGCTCGGCGTGCTGGCCGCGCTGGTCGGCGGCTGGTGGCCCGCGCGTGCGGCGCAGGCGCTGCCCGAGGCGCAGACGCTCAAGGGCCTGGGCGCGGCGCCCGCGCAGGGCAACAGCCACTGGCTCGCGCTCGGGCTGATCGCGCTCGGCGCGGTGCTGGCCAATGTGCCGGCCATCGGCGGCATTCCGGTGGCGGCCTACCTGTCGGTGGCCTGCCTGCTGGTGGGCGGCATCACCGCGCTGCCCTGGCTGATCGCGCTGCTGTACGACCGCGTGGCGCCGATGTTCGCGCAGCGCGTGCTGCCGATGCTGGCCATCGAGCGCGCCCGCCGCATGCGCGGCACGGCCGCGGTGGCGGTCAGCGGCGTGGTCGCGAGCCTGAGCCTGGCGGTCGCGCTGACGGTGATGGTCGCGAGCTTTCGCGATTCGGTGACGCACTGGCTCGACGTGGTGCTGCCGGCCGACCTGTATGTGCGTGCCACCTCGGGCGGGCGCGGCGGCAACAGCGGCAACAGCAGCAGCACAGACACAGCGACCTTTTCACCGGCCTTCGTGCAGTCGTTGGCGCAACTGCCCGGCGTGGCGCGCACCGGCACGCTGCGCACGCAATCGCTGCGGCTGGATGCAACGCGTCCCGCAGTGACGCTGATCGCGCGCAGCCTGGAAGGCGGCGCAACGCAGTCGCAGCCGCTGATCGGCGCCGCGCTGCCGGTGCCCGAGGGGCAGATCGGCATCTACGTGAGCGAGCCGATGGTGGAGCTGTATGGCGCGAAGCCGGGCACGGTGTTTACGCCGCTGTCGGCTGCGATGGGCATGCCGGCGGGCTCGGGAAAGGCGCAGGCCTTCTTCGTGGCGGGCGTGTGGCGCGACTATGCGCGGCAGTTCGGCGCGATCACGATGGATGCGCGGGACTTCGAGCGCATCACCGGCGAGCGCAACGTGAGCGACGTGGCGCTGTGGCTGGCGCCCGGTGCGCCGGAGGGCGAGGTGCAGGCCGCGGTGCGCGCGCTGGCGGCGCGCCAGGGCGGCTCGTCGGCCGGGTCGGTCGAGATCGCATCGGTGGGGCAGATCCGCGCGACCTCGCTGCGCATCTTCGACCGGAGCTTTGCGGTGACCTACTGGCTGCAGGCGGTGGCGATCGCCATCGGGCTGTTCGGCATTGCCGCGAGCTTCAGCGCGCAGGTGCTGGCGCGGCGCAAGGAATTCGGATTGCTCGCGCACCTGGGCTTCACGCGGTGGCAGGTGCTGGCGGTGGTGGCCGGCGAAGGTGCGGCCTGGACGGCCATCGGCGCCGTCGCGGGTCTGGGGCTGGGGCTGGCGGTGTCGGTGGTGCTCGTGAAGGTCGTGAACCCGCAGAGCTTCCACTGGAGCATGGACCTGCTGGTGCCGTGGCTGCGGCTGCTGACGCTATGCGGCGCGGTGGTAGTGGCGGGAACCGTCACTGCCTGGCTGGCGGGACGGGCCGCCGCCAGCAAGGACGTGGTGCTGGCCGTGAAGGAAGACTGGTAGCTCGGGCGCTCCATGGGCGCTACCAGGCATGACTTGTAGACTGGCGCACCATGCAGCAAACACCCTCTTCCTCCCTCTGCAGCGACTGGCTCGACAGCGCCATCCGCCGCATCGAGGCCGACTACCAACGCAGCGCCGACACGCACCTGATCCCGCTGCCCCTGCCCTCGCTCGCGGCGCACGGCATCGACCTGTACCTGAAGGACGAATCGACGCACCCGACCGGCAGCCTCAAGCACCGGCTCGCGCGTTCGCTCTTTCTCTACGCGCTGTGCAACGGATGGGTGCGCGAGGGCACCACCATCGTCGAAGCCTCGAGCGGCTCCACGGCCGTGAGCGAGGCCTACTTCGCGCGGCTGCTGGGCCTGCCCTTCATCGCGGTGATGCCGCGCACCACCTCGCCGGAGAAGGTCGCGCAGATCGTCTTCTACGGCGCGAGCTGCCACTTCGTGGACCATGCCGCCCAGGTGTACGAAGAGGCGCGCGCGCTGGCCGAGCGCACCGGCGGCCACTACATGGACCAGTTCACCTATGCCGAGCGCGCGACCGACTGGCGCGGCAACAACAACATCGCCGAGAGCATGTTCCAGCAGATGGCGCGCGAGCGGCATCCGGTGCCGAAGTGGATCGTGGTCGGCGCGGGCACGGGCGGCACCAGCGCGACCATCGGGCGCTACCTGCGCTATCGCTGCCACGACACGCAGGTGTGCGTGCCCGACCCCGAAGGTTCGGTGTTCTCGGCCTACCACCGCACGGGCGATGCCTCGCTGACGGATGTGGGCTCGCGCATCGAAGGCATCGGCCGCCCGCGCGTGGAGCCCAGCTTCATCCGCACGCTGGTCGACCGGATGATCGAAGTGCCGAACCTCGACTCGGTGGCGGCGATGCATGCGCTGTCGGCGCTGCTGGGCCGCAAGGTCGGGCCGTCGACGGGCACCAACTTCATCGGCATGCTGGCCGTGGCGCACGAGATGCGCGCGGCGGGACAGCAGGGCTCCATTCTTTCGCTGCTGTGCGATGCGGGCGAGCGCTATCTGCCGAGCTACCACGATGCGGCCTGGGTGCGGAATGCCTTCGGCGACATCGCGCCGGCGCAGCAGCGCATTGATGCGCTGGTAGCGGCATGACGCCTCCTCCTTCGCCGCTGTTCGGCCTCTCGCGGCGCGGCCTGCTGCTGGCGGCGCTCGCGGCCGGGCCACTGGCGGCGTGGGCACTGCCCGAGCGCCGGATGGAGTTCCCGCGCGACTTCGGTAGCCACCCCGACCTGCGCACCGAATGGTGGTACGTCACCGGCCACGCGAAGACGACGGGCGGACGCGAGTTCGGCTTTCAGGTGACCTTCTTCCGCTCGCGCGTCGAGGCCACGCAGGGCATGCGCTCGGCGTTTGCCGCGAAGCATCTCGTGTTCGCGCACGCGGCCGTCACCGACCTCGAAGGCCGCGTGCTGCTGCACGACCAGCGCATCGCACGCGCGGGCTTCGGCGTGGCGGAAGCCGGCACCGACGACACCGACGTGCGCATCCGCGACTGGTCGCTGGTGCGGAAGAACGGGCTCTACGTTGCGCGCATTCCGGCCGGTGAGTTCACGCTGGACCTGCGCTTCACGCCGACGCAGCCGGTGCTTCTGCAAGGCAACGCCGGCCTCTCGCGCAAGGGCCCCGAGGAATCGCAGGCGAGCTACTACTACAGCGAGCCGCAGCTCAAGGCGCAGGGCAGGCTCACGCTCAAGGGACAAGCCTTCGACGTCGCCGGCGCCGCGTGGCTCGACCACGAATGGAGCGAAGCGCTGATGCACCCAGAGGCCGTGGGCTGGGACTGGATCGGCATGAACCTCGACGACGGCAGCGCCCTGACCGCCTTCCGCCTGCGGCGCAGCGACGGCAGCGCGCTGTGGACCGGTGGCTCGTTCCGCCAGCGCGATGGCGCGGCACGAACCTTCAGGAACGACGAAGTGCGCTTCGAAGCCCTCAAGACCTGGGACAGCCCGCGCACGCAGGCAAAGTACCCGACGCAATGGCGCGTGCAGACGCCCGCCGGCAGCTTCGAAGTGCGCGCCCTGCTCGACGACCAGGAACTCGACAGCCGCGGTTCGACCGGCGGCGTGTACTGGGAAGGCGTGAGCGAACTGCTCGATGCCCAAGGCCGCCGCGTGGGCCGCGGCTATCTGGAAATGACCGGCTATGCCGCGCCGCTGAAGCTGTAACTGTTGTAGCCGCGCCCAAGACCTGACAACCGATTCCTTGCCGCATGCGTTGGGAATCGTGCCCCACCCATTTGAAAACGGAGGATCACCCATGAAGATTCGAATCGCAGTGCTGGCCGCGGCCGGCGCCCTTTCCATCCTTGCAAGCCCCATTGCCGCCAACGCGCAGGTCTCGGTCAACATCAACGTTCCCGGACTGGTGATGACGGCACCGCCGCCGCCGCGCTACGAGCCCCTGCCCCCGCCACGCGGCGGCTTCGTCTGGGTGCCGGGCCGCTGGGCCTGGGATGGCCGCGCCTATGGATGGCGCCCGGGCGGCTGGCAGCCCGAGCGCGCGGGATACGCCTATGCTCCAGGCCGCTGGGTCGAAGACCGCGGCGGCTACCGCTGGACCGAAGGCGACTGGCGCCGGCGCGAAGCCCGCCGTGAAGACCGCCGCGAGCGCGAATGGGAGGACGACCATCGCCGCCACGACGGTGACCGCCGGCACGGCCACGGCCATGACCGCGAGCGCGATTTCTGCCCGCCCGGCCAGGCGAAAAAAGGCAACTGCTGATCGCCGATCCACAAACACGAAGGGAGCCGAGAGGCTCCCTTTTTTGTTGGCCGCGCGTTACTTCGCCCGCCGCCTGTCGATAAACGCAATGATCTCGCCCATGATCCCCTTGCGGAAGGCAAGCACGCAGATCACGAAGATCAGGCCCGTCACCATGGTCACCGACTCGCCCAGTGTGTTGAACCAGTCCACCGCCGTGATGCGCGCAAGCAGGTTGCCGAGTTCACCGATCTTGTTCTCGAGCAGCACCACCACGGCCGAGCCCACCAGCGGACCCGAGAGCGTGCCCAAGCCACCCACCAGCGTCATCAGGATGACCTGGCCCGAGGCGGTCCAGTGCACGTCCGACAGCGTGGCGAAGCCCAGCACCAGCGTCTTGAGCGAACCGGCCAGCCCCGACAGCGCCGCCGAGATCACGAAGGCCAGCAGCTTGAAGCGGCTCACGTCGTAGCCCAGCGACAGTGCGCGCGGCTCGTTCTCCTTGATGCCCTTGAGCACCTGCCCGAAGGGCGAGTGGATGGTGCGCACGATCAGCAGGAAAGCCGCGACCACGATGACCAGTGCCACGTAGTACATCGTGAGGTCGTTCGACAGGTCGATCAGGCCGAACAGCTTGCCGCGCGGCACGCCCTGCAGGCCGTCTTCGCCGCCCGTGAACCTGGCTTGCAGCGCGACGAAGAACATCATCTGCGCGAGCGCCAGCGTGATCATCGCGAAGTAGATGCCCTGGCGGCGAATGGCCAGCACGCCGAAGATCCAGCCGAGGAAAGCGCCGCTGAGCGTGCCCGCGATCAGGCCCAGTTCGGGCGTGAGCCCCCAGACCTTGATCGCATGGCCCGCGACGTACGCGGAACCGCCGAGGAACGCCGCATGGCCGAACGACAGCAGGCCCGTGAAGCCCAGCAGCAGGTTGAACGCCGCGGCGAACAGTGCGAAGCACATGAGCTTCATCACGAACACCGGGTAGGCGCCGAAGAACGGTGCCGCGACGAGCGCGACCAGCAGAAGTGCGTAGACGACGAGGGAGATTTTTTTCGTGTTCATGCCACTCGCCTTATTTTTCTTTGCCGAACAAGCCGGCGGGGCGAATCAACAGCACGATGACCATGATCACGAACACAACCGTAGACGATGCCTCGGGATAGAAAACCTTGGTGAACCCTTCGATCACGCCGAGCCCGAGCCCGGTGAGGATGGCCCCCATGATCGAGCCCATGCCACCGATCACGACCACCGCGAACACCACAATGATGAGGTTCTGCCCCATCAGCGGCGACACCTGCATCACCGGCGCAGCGAGCACGCCGGCAAAGGCCGCGAGCGCGCAGCCGAAGGCATAGGTCAGCGTGATCATCAGCGGCACGTTGACGCCGAAGGCTTCCACCAGCCGGGGGTTTTCGGTACCGGCGCGCAGGTAGGCGCCCAGGCGGGTCTTCTCGATCACGAACCAGGTCGCGAAGCAGATCACCAGCGATGCAACGACCACCCAGGCGCGGTAGTTCGGCAGCACCATGAAGCCGAGGTCGGTGGCGCTCGACAGCGCATCGGGTGCGTCGTAGGGCAGTCCCGACACGCCGTAGACCGAGCGGAACACGCCCTCGATCAGCAGCGTGAGGCCCAGCGTGAGCAAGAGGCCGTAGAGGTGGTCGAGCTTGTAGATCCAGCGCAGCAGCAGACGCTCGATGAGCACGCCGAAGATGCCGATGACGATGGGCGCCGCGATCAGCATCACCCAGTAGTTGACGCCGAGATACTCCATCGCCATCCATGTCAGGACGGCGCCCAGCATGAACAGCGCGCCGTGCGCGAAGTTGATGACGTTGAGCAGGCCGAAGATCACCGCCAGCCCGAGGCTCAGGATGGCATAGAACGAGCCGTTGACCAGCCCCAGGAGGAGCTGGCTCAACAAGGCGGGAAGGGAAATGGTCATAAACGTTTCAGAAAACCGGCGGGCTCATGGGGGCCGCCGTGCACGGCCGCCCGAAGCGGCCGGCCCGCCCCCCTTGCAAAGGGGGGTTGGCGAAGCGACACGAAGTGCGCGCAGCCTGGGGGGTTACTTCCACAACGCGCACTTGCTCTCGGCCTTGGTCGTGAAGACATCTTCGCCCTTCAGCTTCTGGACCACCTTGTAGTAGTCCCACGGCTGCTTGGATTCGGCCGGCGACTTGACCTGCACCAGGTACATGTCGTGCACGAAGCGGCCGTCTGCGCGGATGCTGCCCTTGGCGTAGAAGTCGTCGACGGGGGTCTTCTTGAGCGTCTCCATCACCTTGTCGGCATCGACCGTCTTGGCCGCCTGCACGGCCTTCAGGTAGGTCATGGTGGCCGAATAGTCGGCGGCCTGGATGTCGGTGGGCATGCGCTTGGTCTTCTCGAAGAAGCGCTTGCCGAAGGCGCGCGTCTTGTCGTCGAGGTTCCAGTCCCAGCTGGTGGTGAGCAGCAGGCCTTCGGTGTTCTTCAGGCCCAGGCTGTGCACGTCGGTCACGAACACCAGCAGGCCGACCATCTTCATGGTCTTGCTGATGCCGAACTCCTTGGCCGCCTTGATCGAGTTGATGGTGTCGCCGCCCGCATTGGCCAGTGCCAGCACCTGGGCCTTGGAGTTCTGCGCCTGCAGCAGGAACGAGGAGAAGTCGGAGGTGTTGAGCGGATGCTTCACGCTGCCCACCACGGTGCCGCCCTTCTCCTTCACGACCTTGGACGCGTCGGCTTCCAGTGCCTGGCCGAAAGCGTAATCGGCCGTCAGGAAGAACCAGCTCTTGTCGCCGCGTGCGATCACGGCGCTGCCCGTGCCCTTGGCCAGCGCCACGGTGTCGTAGGCGTAGTGCACGGTGTAGGGGCTGCACTGATCGTTGGTGAGCGCCGAACTGCCGGCACCGTTCACGACGAACACGCGCTTCTTCTCCTGCGCCACCTTGGCCATGGCCAGCGCCGTGCCCGAGCTGGTGCCGCCGAACAGCATCGTCAGGCCCTGCGTGTCGATCCACTCGCGCGCCTTGGAAGCCGCGATGTCGGCCTTGTTCTGGTGGTCGGCCTGCAGCAGCTCGATGGGCATGCCGTTGACCTTGCCGCCGAAGTCGTCGATGGCCATCTGGATCGCGAGGGCGCCGTTCTTGCCCTCCACGTCCGCGTAGAGGCTCGACATGTCGGTGATGAAGCCGATCTTGACCTTGTCCTGGGCCTGGGCGGCGCCTGCGGCCAGCGCTGCGGCGGCGAAGACGGCGGTATAGGCGAATGCTTTTTTCATGGGAGCTCCTGAGAAAGGTGTCGAGGGGTTATTTCCAGAGCGCACACTTGGACTCGGCCTTCGTGGTGAAGACCGAGTCGCCGGGCAGCTTCTTCACGAGCTTGTAGTAGTCCCAGGGCGTCTTCGATTCGGCCGGCGACTTGACCTGCATCAGGTACATGTCGTGCACGTAGCGGCCGTCGGCACGGATCTGGCCGGAACCGAAGAAGTCGTTGAGCTTCATCTTCTTGAGCTCGGCCATGACCTTGTCGGCATCGTCCGACTTGGCAGCATCCACCGCCTTGAGGTAGGTCATGGTGGCGGAGTAGTCGGCCGCCTGGATCTCGGTGGGCATGCGCTTGGCCTTTTCGAAGAAGCGCTTGGAGAACTTGCGCGTCTCGTCGTTCAGGTCCCAGTACCAGCTGGTGGTGAACTGCAGGCCCTCGGTGTTCTTCAGGCCCAGGCTGTGCACGTCGCTCAGGAAGATCAGCAGGCCGGCGAGCTTCATGGTCTTGCCGATGCCGAATTCCTTGGCGGCCTTGATGCTGTTGACGGTGTCGCCGCCCGCATTGGCCAGGCCGAGGATCTGCGCCTTGGAGTTCTGCGCCTGCAGCAGGAACGACGAGAAATCGGACGCATTGAGCGGATGGCGCACCGAGCCCAAGATCGTGCCGCCCTTGGCCTTCACGACGGTGGAGGTGTCGGCTTCGAGCGCATGGCCGAAGGCGTAGTCGGCGGTCAGGAAGAACCAGGTCTTGCCGCCGCCGTCGACCACGGCCGCGCCGGTGCCCTTGGCGAGCGCCACCGTGTCGTAGGCGTAGTGCACGGTATAGGGCGAGCACTGTTCGTTGGTCAGCACGGACGATGCAGCGCCGTTGTTGAAGTACACCCGCTTCTTTTCGGCCGCCACCTTGGCCAGCGCCAGGCCCACACCGGAGTTGGTGCCGCCGAACACCATGCTCAGCCCCTGCGTGTCAATCCACTCGCGCGCCTTCGAGGCGGCGATGTCGGGCTTGTTCTGATGGTCGACCGTCAGCAGTTCGACGGGCTTGCCGGCGGCCTTGCCGCCGAAGTCGTCGATGGCCATCTGGATCGCCAGCGCGCCGTTCTTGCCTTCGAGGTCGGCATACAGGCTCGACATGTCGGTGATGAAGCCGATCTTGATCTTGTCCTGTCCTTGCGCCTGGGCTGACGCGGCGAGCGCCAGTGCGCCGAAAGCCAGGGCGAATGCGGTGAGCCGATTTTTCATGTTTGTCTCCAGCAGTTGCAAGGGGTGAAAGAACCTAGACGCCGAGCAGTTCGGTGAGCACCGGCATCTTGGCCTCGAGTTCGGCCGCGCCGAACTTCTCGACGATGCGGCCGTGCTCCATCACATAGAAGCGGTCCGCCAACGGCGCTGCGAAGCGGAAGTTCTGCTCCACCATGACGATGGTGTAGCCCTTGGCGCGCAGCATGGTGATCATTCGGGCCAGCGCCTGCACGATGACCGGCGCCAGGCCTTCGGAGATTTCGTCGAGCAGCAGCAGCTTGGCGCCAGTGCGCAGGATGCGCGCCACGGCCAGCATCTGCTGCTCGCCGCCCGACAGGCGCGTGCCCTGGCTGTGGCGGCGCTCGGCGAGGTTGGGGAACATGGCGTAGATCTCTTCGACCGACATGCCCTGCCCCGCGCCTTTCAGCTCGGGCGGCAGCATGAGGTTTTCTTCGCACGAAAGGCTCGCGAAGATGCCGCGCTCCTCCGGGCAATAGCCGATGCCGAGATGCGCGATGCGATGCGTCGGCATGCCGATGGTCTCTTTGCCGTTGACCTCGATGCTGCCCTTGCGCGCGCCGGTGAGCCCCATGATCGCGCGCAGCGTGGTGGTGCGGCCCGCGCCATTGCGGCCCAACAGCGTGACGACCTCGCCCGGCTGCACGACCATGTCGACGCCGTGCAGCACGTGCGATTCGCCGTACCAGGCCTGAAGGCCCTTGATCTCCAGTGCCGCAGTCATCAATGCGCTCCCTGCAGTTGGCCGTCGGTGGTGCCCATGTAGGCCTCCATGACCTGGGGATTCGCGGAGACTTCGGCGTAAGGACCTTCGGCCAGCACGGCGCCGCGCTGCAGCACCGTGATGGTGTCGGCGATGGTCGAGACCACGCTCATGTTGTGTTCGACCATCAGGATGGTGCGCCCCGCCGACACGCGCTTGATGAGTTCGGCCACGCGATGCACGTCTTCATGGCCCATGCCCTGCGTGGGCTCGTCGAGCAGCATCAGCTCTGGCTCCATGGCCAGCGTGGTCGCGATCTCGAGTGCGCGCTTGCGGCCGTAGGGCAGGTTGACGGTCTGCTCGTCGGCGAGTGCCTCGAGGCCCACTTCGGCGAGCAGTTCGCGGGCGCGCGCATCGAGCGGCTTCAGCGACTTCTCGCTCTTCCAGAAGTGGTACGAAGTACCTAGCCGGCGCTGCAGGCCCAGCCGCACGTTCTCGAGCAGCGTGAGGTGCGGGAACACGGCCGAGATCTGGAACGAGCGGATGATGCCGCGCCGCGCGATCTGCGCGGGCCGCTCGCCGGTGATGTCCTGTCCGTTGAAGAGGATCGTGCCGGTGGTCGGCTCGAGGAACTTGGTGAGCAGGTTGAAGCAGGTCGTCTTGCCGGCGCCGTTCGGGCCGATCAGTGCGTGGATCGAGCCGCGCGCCACCGAGAGGTTGACCTTGCTGACCGCGGTGAACCCCTTGAATTCCTTGGTGAGCTCGCGTGTTTCGAGGATGACGTCGCTCATCTCGCGAGGTCGCCCGGATTCGGAAAAAGAAAGTCGGTCATGCTGTCCATCTCGATGCGCCACCATTGAGCGCGGACCGATTGTTCGTGCGTGCCACTCGCTTGCATACTGGGGCAAATGCCTATGCTGCAGTGCAACCTTCACGAAGCTGCGCGGCAATCGAATCGGACTGTCGTCGCAGCGACAAAGAAAACCCCCAGGCTCCTCGCGAAGGCTGGGGGTTGATGAGGTGACGACGGTGCGCGCTCAGTGCGCGCCGGCTGCGGCATCGCCGCCGGAACCGCCGCGCTGCGGCCTTGCCAGCCACACCAGCGGAATCAGCAGCAGGAACAGAATCGCCGACGCATAGAAGATGTCGTTGGTCGCCAGCATGAACGACTGCTGGTCGACGATGCGGTTCAGTTGCCCCAGCACTTGCTCGCTGCTGAAGCCGCTGCCCGCAAGGCCCGACATCGCGCTGGTCGCCGCGTTGTTGCCCTGGTTCACCGTCTCCGCCAATTGCGAGTGGTGCAGCGCCGCGCGGTTCTCCCACAGCGTGGTGGTGATCGACGTGCCCATCGCACCCGCGGTGATCCGCAGGAAGTTCGACAGCCCCGACGCGGCCGGGATGCGATCGGGCGTGAGGCCCGACAGCGTGATGGTCACGAGCGGAATGAAGAAGAACGCCATCGCGATGCCCTGGATGATCGTCGGGATGATGATCGTCACGAAGTCGGCCTGCGTGTTGAAGTTCGAGCGCATCCAAAGCACCAGCGCGAACACCAGGAACGAGAAGGTCGCATAGCGGCGCGGGTCGATCTTGGCCACCGTGAGCCCCACCACCGGCGAGAAGAAGATCGCCAGCAGCCCCACGGGCGCCATGATCATCCCCGCCTGCGTGGCGGTGTAGCCCATCCACTGCTGCAGCCACAGCGGCAGCAGCACCACATTGCCGAAGAACAGGCCATAGGCCACGGCCGTTGCCACGGCGCCCGACCAGAAATTGCGGCGCTTGAAGAGCGACAGGTCGACCACCGGGTGCTTGTCGGTCAGCTCCCACACCAGGAAGAACGCGAAGCCGACCACGGCCACCACCGCCAGCGCGACGATCTGCCCCGAGTGGAACCAGTCGAGCTCCTTGCCTTTGTCGAGCATCAGCTGCATCGAGCCCACCCACAACACCAGCAGCGCGAGGCCGATGGCGTCGATCGGCACCTTGTGCGTGAGGCTCTCGCGCTTGCGGTACAGCGCCCAGGTGATGGAAGCCGCGACGATGCCCACGGGGATGTTGATGTAGAAGATCCACGGCCACGAGATGTTGTCGGTGATCCAGCCGCCGAGCAGCGGCCCCATCACCGGCGCGACCAGCGTGGTCATCGACCACATCGCCATCGCGAGGCCCGCCTTGGCGCGCGGATAGCTCGACAGCAGCAGCGTCTGCGACAGCGGGATCATCGGACCCGCAACGAAGCCCTGCAGTGCGCGAAAGGCGATCAGCGTCGTCATGTTCGGCGCCAGGCCGCACATCAGCGAGGTGACCATGAACAGGATCACGCTGGCCATGAACAGGCGCACCTGCCCGAAGCGCTGCGTCATGAAGCCGGTGAGCGGCACCGCGATGGCGTTGGCCACCGCGAAGCTGGTGATGACCCAGGTGCCCTGCGTGGTGCTCACGCCCAGGTCACCGGAGATGGCAGGCAGCGACACGTTCGCGATCGACGAGTCGAGCACGTTCATGAAGGTTGCCGCAGACAGCGCGACCGTGCCCCAGAGGCGGGCTGCGCCCTCGAGCGGCGGATGCGCGACGTAAGCAGGAGCAGCGGTTGCCATGAGCGGGCTGTTTACCTGATGAAGGACGCGCGGGCGATCAGCCCGGCTGGCCCTGCGCGGCCATGGCTGCGGCAGGCGCGGCCGTGTGCTTCGCCGGTGCGGCGGCCGCCGCGGTCGGTGCGCTGCGCCCGAGGTTGGCCGCGACGATGCGCTCCACTTCGGCATCGGCGCCGCGGTCGAGCTGGCTGTAGACCTGCGTCTGCGTCAGCGCAGCGGCGCGCGGCGCGTCGGCGAGCATCTTGCCGCTCTTCGACGAGATGTCGATCTCGGCGTCCATCGACAGGCCGATGCGCAGCGGGTTGGACTTGAGCTGCTCGGGGTCGAGCGCGATGCGCACGGGCACGCGCTGCACCACCTTGATCCAGTTGCCGGTGGCGTTCTGCGCAGGCAGCAGCGCAAACGCGCTGCCCGTGCCCACGCCCAGGCCCGCGACCTTGCCGCTGTATTCGATCTTCTTGCCGTAGACGTCGGCCGTGAGCTTCACGGGCTGGTCGATGCGGATGTTGCGCAGTTGCACTTCCTTGAAGTTGGCGTCGACCCACAGCTGGTTGAGTGGCACGATCGACATCATCGGCGTGCCGGCGGCCACCCGCTGGCCGAGCTGCACGGTGCGCTTGGCGACGTAGCCGTCGACCGGCGCGGGCATGGCCACGCGCTGCGTGGCGAGGTAGGCCTCGCGCACCTTGGCGGCAGCGGCCAGCACGCTCGGGTGCTGGGCCACGCTGGTGCCTTCGGTCAGCGACTGGTTGCTGACCAGGGCTTCCTTCGCGGCGACCACGCCGGCCTGCGCCGCGGCGAGCTGGCTCTTGGCGGTGTCGAGCTGCGTTTCGGCATGGTTGAGTTCTTCCTTCGACACGGCGCCGTTGCCCGACAGCGCGCGGCGGCGCTGCAGGTCGTCCTGCGCCTTGGCGATGTCGCTCTGTGCCTTGACGATGTCGGCCTGGCGCAGCGTGACCTGCGCGGCCAGCGAGCCGTTGTTGGCATACAGCGTGCGCACCTGGCGCACGGCCTGCGCGAGCGCGGCTTCGGCCTGTTCGAGCGACACCTTGGCGTCGGCCGGGTCGAGCTGCACCAGCGGCTGGCCGGCCTTCACGAAATCGGTGTCGTCGGCGTTGATGGCCATCACGGTGCCGCCGATCTGCGGCGTGATCTGAATCACGTTGCCCTGCACGTAGGCGTTGTCGGTGTCCTCGTAGTGGCTGGCGACCAGCCATTCATAGATACCCCAGCCGCCGCCGGCGACGATCACCACCGCGGCGAGCGCTGTGAGTGCCCGGCGGCGCTTGCCGTTGCCGGCAGGCGCCTCGGGGGCTGCGGAAGCTGCGGCTGCAGCGGGCGTCGGAGTGTTGTTGTCGCTCATGATGAAGTTCTTTCCGAAGACGAAAAAATCGGACTGGTTCGGGTGGTGTCAGTTCGGTGCGGCTGATGGCGCCGCTGCCGTGGCGGTGGCCGGGGGCTGCCAGCCGCCGCCCAGCGCGCGCGCCAGGCCCACCTGCGTGTCGAGTGCACGGGCGGACAGATCGACCGCCAGCCGGCGCTGCGCGAGCACGGAGGTTTCTGCCGTCAGCACGTTGAGGTAGTTGCCGAGGCCCGCGCGGTAGCGCTGCACGGCGATGTCGTAGGCGCCCTCGGCAGCGGTCTGCGCGGCGCGTTGTTCGGTTTGCTGACGCGCGATCGACTGCGCGCTGGTGGCCTGGTCGGCCGCGTCGCGCACCGCGTCGAGCACGGTGGCGTTGTAGCTTTCGATGGCCACGTCGAGGTCGGCCGACTTGCCGCGCAGGTTGGCGCGCAGCTTGCCGCCTTCGAAGATCGGCAGCGTGATGGCCGGGCCCACGCCCCACTGCTCGCTGCCCGACTTCAGCAGCTTGCCGAAACCCAGGCTCTGGAAGCCGGCGAAGGCCGTGAGGTTCACGTTGGGATAGAACAGGGTCTTGGCATTGGCCACGTCGCTCGTGGCGGCCTCGACGCGCCAGCGCGCGGCGGCGATGTCGGCGCGGCGGCCGAGCAGGTCGGCCGGAATGTTGGCCTGCAGCGCCATCGGCTTGACGTTCGCCAGAACCGGCGGCTTGAGCGATGCCGACACATTCGGCTGGCCGACCAGCGCATCGAGCGCATGCTGCTGCAGCGCGATCTGCTCGTTGAGCGATTCGATCTGCTGGCGTGCCTCGGGCAGGCCGCCTTCGCTCTGGCGCAGTTCGAGACGGGTGTCGAGGCCGGCGGACACGCGGTCGCGCACGAGCTTGAGCGTTTCGTCGCGCTGCGCCAGCGTGCGCCCGGCAACGGTGAGCTGGTCGTTCAGACGCGCCCACTGGAAGTAGCTGCGCGCCACGTTGCTCGCGAGCAGCACGCGCGCGGCATCCGCATCGGCGGCCGCGGCGTTGGCCGCGCCGATGGCGGTGTCGAGCGCGCTGCGGTTCTTGCCGAAGAAGTCGAGCTCCCAGCTGGCGCTGAGCTGCAGCAGGCCGATGTTCTGCGTCGAGCCGCCCAGCGGTGCGGGGTAGATGTAGTTGCTGTTGAACTTCTGGCGTTTCAGGTCGAGGTCGCCCTTGACCTGCGGCTTGAGCGCCGCGCCGGCAATGTCGGCCGAGGCCTGTGCACGCGCAAGGCGGGCTTGAGCGACCTGCAGGTTCGGGTTGCCGGCCACGGCCTGGTCGATCAGCGAATTGAGCTGCGTGTCGCCGAAGGCCAGCCACCATTGGCTGTCGAGGCGGGACGCCGGCGCCGCGGCGCTGTCGGGCGCGATGCCCAGCGACGAGGCGTCGCGCAGTTTGGCCTGCGAGCCGATGCCGGCCATGTCGGCACAGCCGGCCAATGCCACCACCAGCAGTGCGGCGGCCACGATGGGGGTGCGGCGCACGGCGCGCACGGCAAGGGAATCAGTCATTTTTATCTCCACGGGCCGCGAGGGCCTGGGCGTTGTCGAGGATGCGGCGCAAGTACCCCTTGAGCTGCTCCCATTCTTCGGTGCTGAAGCCTGCAAGGTGTTCGTTCTGCACACGGCTCAGCACGTAGGGCACTTCCTTGGCGGCGGCACGGCCTTCGTCGGTGAGCTCGATGTTGACCACGCGGCGGTCTTCGAGCGAGCGCACGCGGCGGCACAGGCCCTTGGCCTCGAGGCGATCGAGCAGGCGCGTCATGGCGCCGGTGTCGAGTTCGCAGGCACGGGCCAGTTCGGCCACGGTGGTGGCGGCGCCTACATGCAATTTATAGAGAGGCACCCACTGCGGATAGGTCGGGCTGCCCGGCTCGCACATGCGGTTTTCGACCGACTGGCCGACCGCCGTGACGATGCGGCGCATCAGGTAGCCGATGCTTTCTTCGGTACGGTAGGTTTCCGGGCTGTAGAAGGCTGCAGGCGGGCGACGCTCGGCGTCGGCAGGCGCCGACGGGGCTTGGGGGGTAGTTGCATCGCTCATGGGCCCAATATTAGTTGCCGAGGCAGTTATTGTCAAGGCTGCCTTTGTAGTAGCAATGTTTCTGTAGAATCCTTCCATGGCTTCTCCCCCACCGTCTTCCATGGCCAAGGGCTCGCCCCGATCGCTCTCGGGCCTGAGCCCTTTTCTCCGTCCCTACCGGGTGCAGATCGTCCTGGCAGGCATCTTTCTGGTGATGGCGGCGCTCACCACACTGGTTTTCCCTATCGCATTGCGCAGCTTGATTGACGGTGGCTTGATCAGCGCGGACAAGGGCGCTCAGACCATGGCGCTGCGCGAGCACTTCGGCTCCCTCTTCGCGGTGGCCGTGGCGCTCGGTCTTTTCTCGGCGGCGCGCTTCTATACGGTGAGCTGGCTGGGCGAACGCGTGACGGCCGACATCCGCAACGCGGTCTATGGCCACGTGCTGAAGCAGAGCCCGGCCTTCTTCGAAACCACGCAGACCGGCGAGGTGCTCTCGCGCCTGACGGCCGACACCACGCTGGTGCAGACGGTCGTCGGCTCCTCGCTGAGCATGGGCCTGCGCAACGCGGTGATGGGCGTGGGCGCGCTGGCCGTGCTCGTGTGGACCAACCCCTATGTGATGGTGCAGGTGTTGGGCATCCTCGTGCTGGTGGTGCTGCCGAGCATGTGGTTCGGCCGCCGCGTGCGCAAGCTGTCGCGCGCCAGCCAGGACCGCGTGGCCGATTCGAGCGCCATCGCCGCCGAGGTGCTGAATGCGATTCCGGTGGTGCAAAGCTACACGGCCGAAGGCCGCGAGGCCGCGCGCTTCAGCGGTTCGACGGAGAACGCCTTCCGCACCGCCGTACGCCGGACCAAGGCCCGCTCGGTGCTGGTGGCGTTCATCATCATCGCGACCTCCGCGGCCCTGCTCTGGGGCCTCTACCAAGGCACGCAGGCAGTGCTGCGCGGCGACATCACGGCCGGCCACCTGGGCCAGACCGTCGTCTACGTCGCCATCCTGGCCAGTGCGACCGCCGTGCTCGGCGAGGTGTACGGCGACTTGCTGCGCGCAGCCGGCGCAACCGAGCGGCTGATGGAACTGCTGCATGCGCCCGCGGCCATCTTTTCACCGCCGAATCCGACGGTGGCGCCCGTTCCCGTGGCGGGCAGCGCGATCAAATTCGATACCGTGACCTTCCATTACCCGTCCCGGCCGGACACGCCGGCATTGCGTGGCTTCAGCCTCGACGTCGCACCCGGCGAGACCGTGGCGCTGGTGGGGTCGAGCGGCGCGGGCAAGAGCACTGTGTTCCAGCTGCTGCTGCGCTACTACGACCCGCAATCGGGCCGCCTGCTGCTCGACGACACGCCGCTGGCTTCGCTCGCCCTGCCCGACCTGCGCACCCGCATCGGCCTGGTGCCACAGGATGCGGTGATTTTCTCGGCCAGCGCGTTCGAGAACATCCGCTACGGCCGGCCCGAGGCCACGGCCGAGGAGGTGCATGCCGCCGCCCGCGCCGCCTTCGCCCACGACTTCCTGCAGGCGTTGCCCGAGGGCTACGACACCTTCCTCGGCGAGCGCGGCGTGCGCCTGTCGGGCGGACAGCGCCAGCGCATCGCGATCGCGCGCGCAATCCTCAAGAACCCGCCGCTGCTGCTGCTCGACGAGGCCACGAGTGCACTGGACGCGGAAAGCGAACGCATGGTGCAGGCGGCATTGGAATCGGCGATGGAGAACCGCACGACGGTCGTGATCGCCCACCGCTTGGCGACGGTGCAGAAGGCCGACCGCATCGTGGTGCTGGACCACGGCGGGATCGTCGAGCAGGGAACGCACGCGACGCTGGTGGCGCAGGGCGGGGTCTACGCGCGCCTCGCTGCGCTGCAGTTCACGGCCTGAGCGGCCGCGCGGCCCGGTCAGTTACTGCAGGGTCTCTTTGAGCGCAGCCGGAACCGGCAGCGCCATCACCGCAATGCCCTCGTCGAGCAGCGCCTCGGCCTGCTCGGGCGTGGCCTGTCCGCGAATGCCGCGTTCCTGGGTCTCGCCGTAGTGCATCTTCCGGGCTTCGTCGGCAAAGCGATCGCCGACGTCTTCGGTCTTCGCCAGCACCTCGCGCACGGCACGCATCCAGCGGGCCTCGGGCGAGAGTTCGGCGGGAACATTCGAAGCCGCGGCAGCGGGTGCAGCGGCTTCCTGCGGCGCCTTGGCATTGCCGAGGTTGAGGCGCGGCGCACTCAACAGCTTGACGATGGCGGTGTCGCCACAGACCGGGCACTCGACCAGTCCGCTCGCCAGCTGGGTGTCGAAGGCCTCGTTGGACGCAAACCAGCCCTCGAAGCCGTGGCCGTGTGCGCAGCGGAGATTGAGAACCTTCATGCGCGGATTATCCCGCGCTGCCTTCTGCGGGCAGCGCCTGCCAGTCCAGAGCCCATGCGCCCGAAAGGACGTTCTGCAGCCAGAGCGTGCAGCTCAGCGTCTTGGCATCGGTCACGGTGCCGTCGCGGCACCAGCCGGCCAGCTCTTCGGGCGTGGCCGTGAACACGTCGAGGAACTCGCCATGATCGAGCTGCCGCTCGCCCAGCGAAAGACCGCGCGCGAAGTAGATGTGGATGATCTCGGTCGAGTACGCCACCGCCAGGTGCATCGCACCCGCGTGCGCCCATTCGCGCGCGGTGTAGCCGGTTTCCTCGAGCAGCTCGCGCCGGCCGCAAACGAACGGGTCTTCACCCGCGTCGAGCTTGCCCGCGGGGAATTCGATCATCACGTGGCCCACGGGGTAGCGGAACTGGCGCTCCAGCACCACGCGGCCATCGTCCAGCAGCGGAACGACCACCACGGCACCCGGGTGCACCACGTACTCGCGCGTGGCGGTGTGGCCGTCGGGCAGGCGCACGGTGTCGCGCTTGGCGTGCAGGAAGTTGCCCTTGAAGAGCTCCACGCTGTGCGTGAGTTCTTCCTTCAGGTGCGAATCGGTGGTCGTGGTGGTGGTCGAGGTCATGTCGTCAGTGCCTGTGTTTCATCAGGTAGCGCCAGGTGAACCCGGGAAAGGCCAGCACGATGAACAGCGCGCCGGTCACCGCATAGAACTCCCAGCCCTGCGAGGCGATCTGCCCTGCCCTGCGCTCGAACAGCAGCCCGACACCGCCCGCCAGAAAATACAAGACCACCAGTTCGGCGAGCCGCACCGCGAGCGACTTGGGTGTTGTCGCCAGAGGCACGACGCCGAACAGGCGGTCATTGAAGAACGGCAGGTTGGCGGCCACGAGGGCCACCAGCAGAACGACCCAGACCGACGCGGTTTGCGACACCCGAGGTCGGCCGCGTCAGTGGGCCAGCGTGGCCACGATCGCGTCGTAGCAGAGCGTCATCAGGCCGCCAGGCACGATGCCCAGGATCAGGATCAGCGCGCCGTTGATCGCGAGCACGGTGCGCACGTCGCGCGGTGCCGACACCGTGGTGGCCGTGACGGGCTCATCGAAGTACATGACCTTGACCACGCGCAGGTAATAGAACGCACCGATCAGCGACATCATCACCGCGAACACCGCGAGGCCGATGTAGATGGCCTGGCCCGAGGCGATCAGCGCCTGCAGCACTGCCAGCTTGGCGTAGAAGCCGACCAGGGGCGGCAAGCCGGCCAGCGAGAACATCGCGATGGCCATCACGCCGGCATACAGCGGGCTGCGCTGGTTCAGGCCTGCGAGGTCGGTGATCTCTTCGCTTTCGAAGCCTTCGCGCGCCAGCAGCAGGATGATGCCGAAGCTCGCCAGCGTGGTCAGCACGTAGGTCACGATGTAGAACATCGAGGCGCTGTAGGCGAACTGGGCGTTGTACGTGCCCTGCTGGTCCGAACCCGCCACCAGGCCGAGAAGCATGAAGCCCATCTGCGAGATCGTCGAGTACGCCAGCATCCGCTTCAGGTTGCTCTGCGCAATGGCGGCCAGGTTGCCGACCAGCAGCGACGCGATGGCGAGCACGGCGAGCATCTGCTGCCAGTCGATCGCCAGCGGCTGCAGCGCGTCGACCAGCAGGCGGATGATGATGGCGAAGGCCGCCAGTTCGGGCGCGGCGCCGATCAGCAGCGTGACCGCCGTCGGTGCGCCCTGGTAGACGTCGGGCACCCACATGTGGAACGGCGCGGCGCCCACCTTGAAGGCCAGGCCGGCCACGATAAACACCAGGCCGAACACCAGCACCTGGTGGTTCACCTTGCCGCTCGCAATGGTCTTGAACACTTCGTTGACGTCGAGCGAACCGGTCGCGCCGTACATCATCGACAGCCCGTACAGCAGGAAGCCGCTGGCCATGGCGCCGAGCACGAAGTACTTCATGGCGGCTTCGCTGGCCACCGCGTTGTCGCGGCGCAGCGCCACCAGCGCATAGCTCGACAGCGTGAGCAGTTCCAGGCCCAGGTAGATCAGCAGGAAGTTGCTGCCCGAGATCATCACGAACATGCCCAGCAGCGCGAACATGCTGATGGTGAACAGTTCGCCGCCGCGCAGCATCTCGCGGTCGGCCGCATAGGGACGGCCGTAGACCAGCGTGACCATCAGGGCGACGGTGGCAAAGCATTTGAGCCAATTGCCCATCGGATCGCTGACGACCATGCCGCCGAAACCGTAGGCAGTCTTGCCACCGAGGGCGGCGAGGCCCGACAGCACGGCGACCACGGCGAGCGTGGCCAGCGTCAGTACATAGGTGCGGGTACGGCGCGGGCTCGCGTCCGACAGGTCGACCAGCGCAATGATGCAGGCCATGACCAGCAACACGATTTCGGGGTAGATCGTGACCCAGCTGAGTTTGTCAATCATCTCGTTCTCTTGTCTTCAGCGTGGCATCAGGAGGGCAGCTTCGAAATCGCCACGTGGCGAAGAAGCTCGGTCACGGAAGCGTTCATCGCGTCGGTGAAAGGCTTCGGATAGAGGCCCATCCACAGCACGGCGATCGCCAGCAGCGCCAGCATCAGGAACTCGCGGGCATTGATGTCGCTGACTTCCTTGACATGGTCGTTGCCGACCGGGCCGAGGTACACGCGCTTGTACATCCACAGGGTGTAGGCGGCACCGAAGATCAGCGCGGTGGCTGCCGCCATGCCGATCCAGAAGTTGGCCTTCACGGCACCCAGGATCACCATCCACTCGCCCACGAAACCGGCGGTGCCCGGCAGGCCGCAGTTGGCCATGGCGAACAGCAGCGCAAACGCGGCGAACTTGGGCATGGTGTTGACCACGCCGCCGTAGTCGGCGATCTGGCGCGAGTGCACGCGGTCGTACAGCACGCCGATGCCCAGGAACATGGCGCCCGACACGAAGCCGTGCGCAATCATCTGCACGATGCCGCCGGACACGCCGAGCTCGTTGAAGATGAAGAAGCCGAGCGTCACGAAGCCCATGTGGGCCACCGACGAGTAAGCCACCAGCTTCTTCATGTCCTGCTGCACCAGCGCGACCAGGCCCACGTAGATCACCGCGATCAGCGATAGCGCGATCATGAGCCAGGCCCATTCGTGCGAGGCGTCGGGCGCGATGGGCATCGAGAAGCGCAGGAAACCGTAGGCGCCCAGCTTCAGCATGATCGCGGCCAGCACGGCGGAGCCGCCGGTGGGCGCCTCGACGTGCACGTCGGGCAGCCAGGTGTGCACCGGCCACATCGGCACCTTCACCGCGAAGGCCGCGAAGAAGGCGAAGAACAGGAATGTCTGCGCGCTCGCACCCAGCGGCAGCTTGTGCCAGCTCAGGATGTCGAAGCTGCCGCCCGACTTGTTGTACAGGTAGATCAGCGCCACCAGCATCAGCAGCGAGCCGAGCAAGGTGTAGATGAAGAACTTGAACGCCGCGTAGATCTTGTTCGGGCCACCCCAGATGCCGATGATCAGGTACATCGGGATCAGCGTGGCTTCGAAGAACACGTAGAACAGCACGCCGTCGAGCGCGGCGAACACGCCGATCATGAAACCCGACAGGATCAGGAACGCGCCCATGTACTGGTTCACGCGCTCGGTGATCACTTCCCAGGCCGAGATCACGACGACGACCGTGATGAACGACGTCAGCAGCACCAGCCAGAGCGACATTCCGTCGATCCCGAGGTGGTAGTTGACGTTGAAGCGCGAGATCCAGCCCGTCTTCTCGACGAACTGCATCGCGGCGGTACCGTTCTGGAAGCGCGTGAACAGCGGCACCGTGACCAGGAAGCTCACGATGGAACCGACGAGCGCGACCCAGCGTACGCCTCTGGCGTGCTCGTCACGGCCAAACGCCAGCAGCGCGGCGCCGAATGCGATCGGCACCCAGATGGCAAGGCTCAACAAACCCATTTTTCTTTTTCTCCAGCGCTAGGCTCAGCGTTTGAACCAGACGAAGTACGTCATCAGGATGAAGATGCCGAGCAGCATCGCGAAGGCATAGTGATAGATGTAGCCGGACTGCATCCAGCGAACCACGCCTGAAATCCGGCCGACCACCTTCCACGAGCCGTTCACGACGGCGCCGTCGATCAGGGCCTGGTCGCCACCCTTCCACAGGCCGGTGCCGAGCGCGCGCGTGGCGCGGGCGATGACGTTCTCGTTGAACCAGTCCATGTAGTACTTGTTCTCGAGCAGGCGGTAGATCGGGCCGAAGGCGCGCTTGATCGCGGCCGGCAGCGCCGGATTGATCATGTACATGTACCAGGACAGGACCACGCCCGCCAGCGCCAGCCAGAACGGCGGCGCCGTCAGGCCGTGGATGGCCATGGCCACCGGGCCGTGGAAGGCTTCTTCGAGTTCCTTCATGGCGTGGTGCCTGTTGCCGTCCACGAAGATCGCGCTCTTGAAGAACTCGCCGAACAGCACCGGCTCGATCGTCATGAAGCCGATCACCACGGACGGGATCGCGAGCAGCACCAGCGGCAGCCACACCACCCAGGGCGATTCGTGCGGCTTGTGTCCGTGGCCGTGATCGTCGTCGTGCTCCGCATGTTCGTCGTGGTGGTGCGCATCGGGGTTCTGGTCGTAACGCTCCTTGCCGTGGAAGACCAGGAAGTACATGCGGAACGAATAGAACGCCGTGATGAACACACCGGCCAGCACCGCGTAATACGCGAAGTTCGCGCCCCACAGGTGGCTTTCGTGCACCGCTTCGATGATGCTGTCCTTCGAGTAGAACCCCGCGAAGAACGGCGTGCCGATCAGCGCGAGCGAACCCAGCAGCGAGGTGATCCAGGTGATCGGCATGTACTTGCGCACGCCGCCCATCCAGCGGATGTCCTGGTTGTGGTGCATGCCGATGATCACCGAGCCGGCGCCGAGGAACAGCAGCGCCTTGAAGAAGGCGTGCGTCATCAGGTGGAACACCGCGACCGAGTAGGCCGACGCACCGAGCGCCACCGTCATGTAGCCGAGCTGCGAGAGCGTCGAGTACGCGACCACGCGCTTGATGTCGTTCTGGATGATGCCCAGGAAGCCCATGAACAGCGCGGTGATGGCGCCGATCACGAGGATGAAGCTCAGTGCCGTGTCGCTCAGCTCGAACAGCGGCGACATGCGCGCCACCATGAAGATGCCGGCCGTCACCATCGTTGCCGCGTGGATCAGCGCGGAGATGGGCGTCGGGCCTTCCATCGAGTCGGGCAGCCACACGTGCAACGGGAACTGCGCGCTCTTGCCCATGGCGCCGATGAACAGGCAGATGCAGATCACCGTGATGAGCATCCATTCGGTGCCCGGGAAGGTGATGCCGGCCAGCGTGTTGGCCTTGGCGAAGGCTTCGCCGTAGTTCAGCGTGCCGGCATAGGCCGCGATAAGGCCGATGCCGAGGATGAAGCCGAAGTCGCCCACGCGGTTGACCAGGAAGGCCTTCATGTTCGCGAAGATCGCAGTCGGCCGGTTGAACCAGAAACCGATCAGCAGGTACGACACCAGGCCCACCGCTTCCCAGCCGAAGAACAGCTGGAGCATGTTGTTGCTCATGACGAGCATCAGCATCGAGAAGGTGAACAGCGAGATGTACGCGAAGAAGCGGTTGTAGCCGTCGTCTTCCTCCATGTAGCCGATGGTGTAGATGTGCACCATCAGCGACACGAAGGTCACCACGCACATCATCATGGCGGTGAGGCCGTCGACCAGGAAGCCGACTTCCATCTTCAGGCCGCCAACGGTCATCCATTCGTAGATGGTTTCGTTGAAGCGGGCGCCGTCGGCCACCACGCTCTTGAGCGTCATGGCCGAGATGATGAAGGCGACCAGCACGCCCAGGATGGTCAGCGAATGCGTGACCTTGCGGCCGATGTGATCGCCGCCGAACTTGGTGCCGAACAAGCCGGCAACGACGGCGCCGGCCAGGGGTGCCAGCGGCACGGCCAGCAAGGTGGATGCGGAAAGGGTTGCGCTCATGTTGCGTTCAACCCTTGAGTGAGTTGAGTTCGTCGACGTTGATGTTCGACTTGTTGCGGAACAGCAGGACCAGCAGCGCCAGGCCGATGGCAGACTCGGCCGCGGCCACCGTCAGGATGAAGAACACGAAGATCTGGCCGTGCATGTCGCCCAGATAGTGCGAGAACGCCACGAAGTTCATGTTGACCGCGAGCAGCATCAGCTCGATGGCCATCAGCAGCACGATGAGGTTCTTGCGGTTCAGGAAGATGCCGATCACGGACAGCGCGAAGAGCATCGCGCCGAGTGAGAGGAAGTGTCCGAGCGTGAGCGTCATGCCTTGTTTTCCTTTGCAGCGTCCGCAGCTTCGACCACAGGCTCGGCCGCACGCGTGACCGGCATCTGCACGATGCGCACGCGGTCGCGCGCCTTCACGCGCACCTGGTCAGCCGGGTTGACGTACTTGCTGTCCTTGCGGGTGCGCAGCGTCAGTGCGATGGCGGCCACGATGGCCACCAGCAGGATGACCGCGGCGATTTCCAGCGGGTAGAGATATTCGGAGTAAAGCAGCTTGCCGAGCTCGAGCGTGTTGGAAGTGTTGGGGCCCATCGCACCGGCAGTGGCACGCGGTGCCTCGCCCAGGCGGAAGCCGCCCATGAGCACGGCCGCCATTTCGAGCGCGATGAGTGCGCCGACACCGGCGGCCAGCGGGAAGTGCTTCCAGAAGCCCTCCCGCAAACCGTCGACGTTGATGTCCAGCATCATCACGACGAACAGGAACAGCACCATCACGGCGCCGACATACACCAGCACCAGCGAGATCGCGAGGAACTCGGCGCGCAGCAGCAGCCAGATGGCCGATGCCTGGAAGAAGGCCAGCACCAGATACAGCGCGGCGTACACAGGGTTGCGGGCGGTGATGACGCGGAACGCTGCGAACAGCAGCACCACGGCAAACAGATAGAACAGACCGGTCTTGACGTCCATGGAATTCGAATGGGTTCGGGCTGGTCGGATCAGCGGTACTTGGCGTCGGCCGCCTTGTTCGCTGCAATTTCTTTTTCGTAGCGGTCGCCCACGGCCAGCAGCATGTCCTTGGTGAAGTACAGGTCACCGCGCTTTTCGCCGTGGTATTCGAAGATGTGCGTCTCGACGATCGAGTCGACCGGGCAGCTTTCCTCGCAGAAGCCGCAGAAGATGCACTTGGTCAGGTCGATGTCATAGCGCGTGGTGCGGCGCGAACCGTCGTCGCGCACATCCGATTCGATGGTGATGGCCAGCGCCGGGCAGACGGCTTCGCAGAGCTTGCAGGCGATGCAGCGCTCTTCGCCGTTCTCATAGCGGCGCAGCGCGTGCAGGCCGCGGAAGCGCGGCGACAGCGGCGTCTTCTCTTCGGGGAACTGAACCGTGATCTTGCGGGCGAAGGCGTACTTGCCGGTGATGGCCAGGCCCTTGAACAACTCGAACAGCATGAAGCTGCCCAGGAAGTCCTTGAGCGAAAAAGGCGCAGACGCGAGCTTGGAAGGGCGCGCCAGCGCGCCGGCGGTGTGCGAAGCAGTCATGATGTTGGCGCTTCCTGTTATTTCCAGATGTTGAACGGCGTCTGCATCCAGCCACCGACCACGACCAGCCACACAAGAGTGACCGGAATGAAGATCTTCCAGCCCAGACGCATGATCTGGTCATAGCGGAAGCGCGGGAACGTCGAGCGCACCCACAGGAACATGGTGACCACGCAGAAGGTCTTGGCGCCCAGCCAGATCCAGCCGGGAATGAAGCTCAGGAACTCGAACGGCGGCAGCCATCCGCCGAGGAACAGCACCACGCACAGGATCGAGACGAGCCACATGTTGGCGTACTCGGCCAGGAAGAACATCGCGAAGCTCATGCCCGAGTACTCGATCATGTGGCCGGCCACGATTTCGGACTCGCCTTCCACCACGTCGAACGGGTGGCGGTTGGTTTCGGCGAGGCCCGAGATGAAGTAGACGACGAAGATCGGCAGCAGCGGCAGCCAGTTCCACGACAGGAAGCCGACGCCCATGTTGGCGAACATGCCCTTGCCCTGAACGTTCACGATCTCGCTCATGTTCAGACTGCCGGTGACCATCAGCACCACGACGAAGCAGAAGCCCATCGCGATTTCGTAGCTCACCATCTGCGCCGAGGCGCGCAGCGCGCCCAGGAAGGCGTACTTCGAGTTCGAGGCCCAGCCGGCGATGATCACGCCGTACACCTCGAGCGAAGTGATGGCCATCACGAACAGCAGGCCGGCGTTGATGTTGGCCAGCGCCACGTCGGGACCGAAGGGAATCACGGCCCATGCGGCGAGCGCCGGCATGATGGTCATGACCGGGCCCAGCAGGAACAGGCCTTTGTTGGCGACCGTCGGAAGAATGATTTCCTTGGTCATCAACTTGAGCGCATCGGCGATCGGCTGGAGCAGGCCCAGCGGTCCGGTGCGGTTCGGGCCGATGCGAATCTGCGTGAAGCCGATGGCCTTGCGTTCCCACAGCGTGAGGTACGCCACGGCCCCCATCAGCGGGAGGACGACCACGATGATCTTGATCAGCGTCCAGATCACGGGCCAGACCACGGCGGTCCACCAGCCTGCGGCGACCAGCCCCTGGCCGAAGCCATGAATTGCGTCGATCATGCCAGTGCCTCCTCGGCCCGTGCCGGTGTGGCGGGTGCGGCCGATGCATCACGTGCGTCGGCGGTCAGCTGCAGCGACGGTGCGCGGCGCACGATCGAGTCGAGCTGGTAGATGCTCGCGACCACGGGTGCGACAGCCGCCCCGCTGGAGGCGACGGCCTTCGCGGACGTCGCATTGCTCAGCGCATTCGCGGGCACCGCGCCCTTGTCACCGATGGTGGCCAGCACCTCGGCGGTCGACTCGAACGAGAAGCCAGGCAGGCCCAGCAGGTTGGCCAGCACGCGCAGCACCTTCCACGCCGGGCGCGCTTCGCCTTGCGGCTTCACGACGGCATGGAAGCCCTGCAGGCGGCCTTCGGCATTGACGAAGGTACCGGGGGTTTCGCTGAACGGAGCGATCGGTAGCAGCACGTCGCTGAACGCCAGGTTGGCCTTGAAGGGGCTCAGCGTGATGACCATCTGCGCATTGCCGATGACATCGGCAGCGGCGGCGCCGGCGGCCGAGTCGAACACCGGCTCGGTGTTCAGCAGCATCACGGCCTTCAGGCCGGAGCCTGCGGCGAGCATGCGGCCGGCATCGAGGCCGCCGTTCTTCGGGAACGCGCCGACGATCTGCGCGCCCACGGTGTTGGCAGCTTCGGTCAGGTAGCCGACGGTGGCGCCGGTTTGCGCGCCGATCCAGTTCGCCAGGGCCAGCAGGCTGCTGGCTTGGGCATGGTGGGCGGCGGCGTTGCCGAGCAGCACGGCCTTGCGCTCGCCGCTCAGCAGCGAAGCTGCGATGGCCTTGGCGGCGGCATCCGGTGCGTTCTTCGGTGCCAGCGGCGCGGCTGCACCGTTGGTTTCACCGATGGCAGCGGCCACGGCGGCCAGCGCTTCGACCCACTGGTCGGCTTCGACGATGGACGATTGCGCCACGTCGATGGCCCAGGCGTCGCGTGCGGCCATCAGGCTTGCCGAGGTGATCACCGACAGCGCGGCGCCCTTGCGCACGGCCTGGCGGATGCGCTGCGCGAACAGCGGATGTTCCTTGCGCAGGTTCGAACCGACGACCAGAGCGCGCTGCACTTGCGTGAGCGAAGCGATCGAGGTGCCGAGCCAGCGCACGCCCTCGAACGCCGTGAACTCGGCGTTGCGCAGGCGGTAGTCGATGTTGTCGCTGCCGAGTTCACGCGTGAGCATGGCGGCAAGTTGCAGCTCTTCGAGCGTGCTGTGCGGGCTGACCAGCGTGCCGATGCTCTGCCCACCGTGGTCGGCCTTGATCTGCTTGAGGCCGTTGGCGACGTATTCGAGCGCCGTCTGCCAGTCGACCTGCTGCCATTGGCCGCCCTGCTTCAGCATGGGCTGCGTCAGGCGTTCCGGGCCGTTGAGCGCTTCGTACGAGAAGCGGTCGCGGTCGGCGATCCAGCATTCGTTGACGTCTTCGTTCTCGAGCGGCACCACGCGCATCACGCGGTTGTTCTTGACCTGGACGATCAGGTTGGCACCGGTGGAATCGTGCGGGCTCACCGACTTGCGGCGCGACAGCTCCCAGGTGCGGGCGCTGTAGCGGAACGGCTTGCTCGTGAGCGCGCCCACCGGGCAGATGTCGATCATGTTGCCCGACAGTTCGGAGTCGACCGAGTCGCCGAGGAAGGTTTCGATTTCGGAATGCTCGCCGCGGTGCGACATGCCGAGCTCCATCACGCCGGCCACTTCCTGGCCGAAACGGACGCAGCGCGTGCAGTGGATGCAGCGACTCATTTCCTCCATGCTGATCAGCGGGCCGACGTCCTTGTGGAACACGACACGCTTTTCTTCTTCGTAGCGCGAGGAAGAAGCGCCGTAGCCTACGGCCAGGTCCTGCAGCTGGCATTCGCCGCCCTGGTCGCAGATCGGGCAATCCAGCGGGTGGTTGATCAGGAGGAACTCCATGACCGACTGCTGCGCCTTGATGGCCTTTTCGCTCTTGGTGCGAACGATCATGCCCTGCGTGACGGGCGTGGCGCAGGCCGGCATCGGCTTGGGCGCTTTTTCCACGTCGACCAGGCACATGCGGCAGTTGGCCGCGATGCTGAGTTTCTTGTGATAGCAGAAGTGCGGGATGTACGTGCCCGCCTTGTCGGCCGCATGCATCACCATGCTGCCTTCGGTCACTTCGACCTTCTTGCCGTCGAGTTCGATTTCGATCATGAGTATGTTTCTTCTCGCGCTCAGGCCTTGACGGGCGCCGTCGGGACGTGGCCCGGGATCAGGGCTTCGAACTCGTGACGGAAGTGCTTGATCATGGCGCGCACGGGCATTGCCGCCGCATCGCCGAGCGCACAGATGGTGCGGCCCATGATGTCGCCGGCGACGGAGTCGAGCAGTTGCATGTCGCTGGGCTTGCCCTTGCCGTTGTGGATGCGGTCCACCACGCGATAAAGCCAGCCCGTGCCTTCACGGCACGGCGTGCACTGGCCGCAGGACTCGTGCATGTAGAAGTACGACAGGCGCTTGAGCGACTCGACCATCGAACGGCTGTCGTCCATGACGATCACCGCGCCCGAGCCCAGCATGGAGCCGGCCTTGGCGATGGAGTCGTAGTCCATGGTGCAGGCCATCATGATGTCGGCCGGCAGCACCGGCGACGACGATCCACCGGGGATCACCGCCTTGAGCGTGCGGCCCTTGCGAACACCGCCGGCCAGTTCGAGCAGCTTGGAGAACGGCGTGCCCATGGGCACTTCGTAGTTGCCGGGCAACTCGACGTCGCCGCTCACCGAGTAGATCTTGGTGCCGCCGTTGTTCGGCTTGCCGCATTCGAGGTAGGCCGGACCGCCGTTGTTGATGATCCAGGGCACCGCCGCGAAGGTCTCGGTGTTGTTGATGGTGGTCGGCTTGCCGTAGAGGCCGAAGCTCGCCGGGAACGGCGGCTTGAAGCGCGGCTGGCCCTTCTTGCCTTCGAGCGATTCGAGCAGCGCGGTTTCCTCGCCGCAGATGTAGGCGCCGAAGCCGTGGGCGGCGTGCAACTGGAAGTTGTACGTGCTGCCCATGATCTTGTCGCCGAGGTAGCCGGCGGCGCGCGCTTCTTCAAGCGCCTCTTCGAAACGGTCGTAGCTCTGGAAGATCTCGCCGTGGATGTAGTTGTAGCCGACGCTGATGCCCATCGCATACGCGGCGATGGCCATGCCCTCGATCACGATGTGCGGGTTGAACTGCAGGATGTCGCGGTCCTTGCAGGTGCCGGGCTCGCCTTCGTCCGAATTGCAGACGAGGTACTTCTGGCCCGGAAACTGGCGGGGCATGAAGCTCCACTTCAGGCCGGTCGGGAAACCTGCGCCGCCACGGCCGCGCAGGCCCGAGGCCTTCACTTCGGCGATCACCTGGTCGGGCGTGAGGCCCTCGGTGAGGATCTTGCGCAGGGCCTTGTAGCCGCCGCGCGCTTCGTAGTCGGCCAGGCGCCAGTTGGTGCCATCGAGGCCCGCATAGATTTGCGGCTCGATGTGGCGGTCATGGAAACAGGTCTGGACGCCCGTGGCCTGGAACTGCTGGAGAACTTGTTCGGGTGACATCAGGCGGCCTCCCCTTTGACGGAGCCACGCAGGCCCTCGATGAGCTGGTCGAGCTTGTCGTTGCTCATGAAGCTGCACATGGTGCGGTCGTTGACCAGCATCACGGGCGAATCGGCACAGGCGCCCAGGCACTCGCTCTGCTGCAGCGTGAACACGCCGTCGGCCGTGGTCTCGCCCATCTTGATGCCGAGCCTCTTCTCGAGGTGCACGAGCGCGGTCACGCCGTCACGCAGCTGGCACGGCAGGTTGGTGCACACGTTGAGCTTGAACTTGCCCACCGGATGCTGGTTGTACATGTTGTAGAAGGTCGTCACTTCATGCACGGCGATGGGCGCCATGCCGAGGTACTCGGCAATCTCGCGTTCGCGCTGCAGGCTGACGTAGCCCTCGTCCTGCTGGACGATGGCGAGGCAGGCCATCACGGCGGATTGCTTGCCTGCTTCGGGGTACTTGGCCACCTCGCGCGCAAAGCGCTCGAGGATCACTGGCTTCAGAGGAGCAGAAGGCGCCGAGGGCGCCGTGTCATGGTGGGTCGAGGAAGTCATTCGCTCTTTCTCACCTGTCGATTTCGCCGAACACGATGTCCATCGTGCCGATCACCGCGACAGCGTCGGCGATCATGTGACCGCGCGACATTTCGTCGAGGGCGGCGAGGTGCGGGAAACCAGGGGCGCGGATCTTCAGGCGGTACGGCTTGTTGGCGCCGTCGCTCACGAGATAGATGCCGAATTCGCCCTTCGGATGCTCGACGGCGGCATACGCTTCGCCTTCGGGCACATGGAAGCCTTCGGTGAAGAGCTTGAAATGGTGGATCAGCTCCTCCATGTTCGCCTTCATCGATTCGCGCGCGGGCGCGGCGACCTTGTGGTTGTCGGTGATCACCGGGCCGGGGTTGGCGCGCAGCCAGGCCGAGCACTGCTGGATGATCTTGTTGGCCTGGCGCATCTCTTCGACGCGAACCAGGTAGCGGTCGTAGCAGTCGCCGGTCTTGCCGACGGGCACGTCGAACTGCATCTCGCTGTAGACGTCGTAGGGCTGCTTCTTGCGCAGGTCCCATTCGATGCCCGAGCCGCGCAGCATGGGGCCGGTGAAACCCAGATTCAGCGCGCGCTCCGGCGTGACCACGCCGATGCCCACGGTGCGCTGCTTCCAGATGCGGTTGTCGGTGAGCAGCGTCTCGTACTCGTCGACCATCTTCGGGAAGCGCTTGCAGAAGGCGTCGACGAAGTCGAGCAGCGACCCTTGGCGATCTTCGTTCAGGCGCTCGATGGCCTTCGCGTTCTTGATCTTGCTGACCTTGTACTGCGGCATCGCGTCCGGCAGGTCGCGGTAGACGCCGCCCGGACGGAAGTACGCCGCATGCATGCGCGCGCCGGACACGGCCTCGTACATGTCGAACAGGTCTTCACGCTCGCGGAAGCAGTAGATGAGCATGTTCATCGCACCGCAATCAAGGCCGTGCGCGCCGAGCCACAGCAGGTGGTTCAGCAGCCGGGTGATCTCGGCGAACATCACGCGGATGTACTGCGCGCGGATCGGCACATCGAGACCCATCATCCGCTCGATGGCGAGGCAATAGGCGTGCTCGTTGGACATCATCGACACGTAGTCGAGGCGGTCCATGTAGGGCAGCGACTGGATGAAAGTGCGCGATTCGGCGAGCTTCTCGGTCGCGCGATGCAGCAGGCCGATGTGCGGGTCGGCGCGCTGGATCACTTCGCCGTCGAGCTCGAGCACCAGGCGCAGCACGCCGTGTGCCGCGGGATGCTGGGGACCGAAGTTGAGTGTGTAGTTCTTGATTTCGGCCATATCAGTGCAAACCGCCGCCGTAGTTGTCTTCGCGGATCACGCGCGGGGTGATTTCGCGCGGCTCGATCGATACCGGCTGGTAGACCACGCGCTTCTGTTCTTCGTCGTAACGCATCTCGACGTATCCGGACACCGGGAAGTCCTTGCGGAACGGATGGCCGATGAAGCCGTAGTCGGTCAGGATGCGGCGCAGGTCGTCGTGGCCGTCGAACACGATGCCGTACAGGTCGAAGGCTTCGCGCTCGAACCAGGTGGCGGCGCTCCAGACGGGCTGCAGCGAATCGACCACCGGCAGGTCTTCGCTCGGCGCAAACACCTTGAGGCGCACGCGCTGGTTGAGGCTCACCGACAGCAGGTGCGTGACGACGCAATAGCGCTCGCCCTGCCACTCGCCTTCGCGGTAGTCGGAGTAGTCCATGCCGCAAAGATCGATCAATTGTTCGAAGCGGCAGCCGGGCGCGTCGCGCAGCAGCGTGGCAGCGTCGATGTAATCAACGGCACTCACCACCACGGTCACCTCGCCCAGTGCGAGCGTCACGCTCCTGGCCTTGGCGCCGAGCGTCTCGGCGATGGTGGCGCGCAGCACCTCCGGCGAAATTGCAAAGTCAGTCATCGTCGGCAATCCCTCAGGCGCGGGCAATGGTGTTGGTGCGGCGAATCTTCTGCTGCAACTGGATCACGCCGTAGAGCAATGCTTCGGCGGTGGGCGGGCAACCCGGAACGTACACATCGACGGGCACGATGCGGTCGCAGCCGCGCACGACCGAATAGCTGTAGTGGTAGTAGCCACCGCCATTCGCGCACGAACCCATCGACAGCACCCAGCGCGGCTCGGGCATCTGGTCGTAGACCTTGCGCAGCGCCGGCGCCATCTTGTTGCACAGCGTGCCGGCCACGATCATCAGATCGGACTGGCGCGGGCTCGGACGAAACAGCATGCCGAAACGATCGATGTCGTAGCGGGCAGCACCCGCGTGCATCATTTCGACCGCACAGCATGCGAGGCCGAACGTCATCGGCCAGAGAGATCCGGTCTTCGCCCAGTTCACCACCGAGTCGTAGGTGGTGGTGACAAAACCTTCTTTGAGAACGCCTTCAATGGCCATCGTGTGCTTTCCTTGTCATTCCCAGTCGAGCGCGCCCTTTTTCCACTCGTAGGCGAAGCCCACGACGAGGATGGCGAGGAAGATCATCATGGCCCAGAAGCCGACAGCGCCGATCTCCTTGAGCGCAATGGCCCAAGGGAAGAGAAAGGCAATTTCGAGATCGAACAGGATGAAGAGAATCGCGACGAGGTAGTAGCGCACGTCGAACTTCATGCGTGCGTCCTCGAAGGCTTCGAAGCCACACTCGTAGGGAGCGTTCTTCGCGGCGTCGGGCCTGTTCGGGCCGAGGATGTATCCGATGACCTGAGGGGCGACGCCTACGCCGACTCCGACCAGAATGAACAAAAGGACGGGGAGGTAGGAGTCGAGATTCATCGAGAGTTTTTCACCGCTTGCCACCGGCAAGAAGAACCCCTGGATGAGGTTTTCTGCCGATGAGATTTGGTGCGGTCGGCGAGACTCGAACTCGCACAGCTTTCGCCACTACCCCCTCAAGATAGCGTGTCTACCAATTTCACCACGACCGCGGTTTTTGCTGTTCGGATGGCATGAGGTACCTGCAAGAGGCATTTGGCTTTCCGAACAGATTTAGAGTTTACCCTGAAATGAAGCCATTTCTCACAGGCAACTCATGAAAACGAGTTGATTACTTGCTGGGGATCTGGCCCGCACCCGAAACCGGGGCTGCAGGAGCCGAAGCAGGGGCACCCGGAGCTGCTGCGCCAGGAATTTCACCAGCCGCACCGGAAGCCGGCGCAGCGGGTGCACCCACCGCGGCGCGCTCCAGAAGACTGCCGCCGCCCGCGGGACGTGCATGGCTGAAATAGGCCAGCAACAGCGTGCATGCGAAGAACACTGCTGCAAGCACGGCCGTGGTGCGCGAGAGAAAGTTGGCACTGCCGCTGGCGCCGAACAGGCTACCGGCGCTGCCGCTGCCGAAGGCCGCACCCATGTCGGCGCCCTTGCCATGCTGGACCAGGATCAGGCCGATCATTGCGAGGGCTGCCAGCATCTGTACGCCGACCAGAAGATTGAGGACCACGTTCATTCGTTCTTACTCCTAATTGATACAGCCGTTGCGCATTCAGCGCGCAGCGGCAGAAATGATCTGCAGAAAATCGGGCGCCTTGAGCGACGCGCCACCGATGAGGCCGCCGTCGATGTCGGCCTGCGCCAGCAGTTCGGCGGCATTGGCCGCATTCATGCTGCCGCCATAAAGAATCTGGATGCCCGCGGCATGCTCGCTCGCCGCGTGATGCAGTTGCGCGCGCAGCACGGCATGCACCGCTTGCGCCTGCTCCGGCGAGGCCGTCTTGCCCGTGCCGATGGCCCAGACAGGCTCATACGCCACGACGATCTCGCTGATGCAATGGCCGTTCACGTGAATCACCGCAGCCAGCTGGCGCTTGACGACCTCTTCGGTCTGCCCTGCTTCGCGCTGGGCCAGCGTTTCGCCGACACAGACGATCGGCGTGATGCCGTTGGCCAATGCCGCAGCGGTTTTCGCCGCGACGGCCTCATCGGTTTCACCGTGGTATTGCCGGCGTTCCGAGTGGCCGACGATTGCATAGCGCACGCCGAAATCCTTCAGCATCGCCGCCGATTGCTCGCCGGTGAATGCACCTTGCGGATGCGCCGAAATGTCCTGTGCACCGAGCGCCAGTGCCGGCGAGCCCGCCAGCAGCGACTGCAGTTGCGCAAAGTACGGCGCGGGCGCGCACAGCGCCACGTCGCACGCGGCCGGGCTTGCGGCCAGGCCTTGCTGCAAGGCCTTCACCAGCGCCTCGTTGGCGGCGAGGCTGCCGTTCATCTTCCAGTTGCCGGCGATCAGTTTCTTCTTGGTTGTCATCGCATTCTTCCCGTCACCATGTCAGCACGATCTTGCCGATGTGCTGGTTCGATTCCATCAGCGTGTGAGCCTGGGCTGCGCCGCTAGGCTCACCCGCTGCCGCAAAGGTACTGTGGATCACGGGCTTGATGGCGCCGCTTTCCAGCAGCGGCCACACCTTCTCGCGCAGGGCCTTGGCAATGGCGCCCTTGAAGGCCACCGGCCGAGGCCGCAGCGTCGAGCCGGTGATCGTGAGTCGCC
Organism: Variovorax sp. Root411; assembly: GCF_001425205.1. GTDB lineage: Bacteria > Pseudomonadota > Gammaproteobacteria > Burkholderiales > Burkholderiaceae_C > Variovorax. The sequence goes on along the minus strand of NZ_LMDW01000001.1, from coordinate 1,087,679 downwards.
TGCGCAGCACGAGGCCCGCATTGATCTGAGCCTTTACGCCGCCCTGCACCGCAATGATCACGAGCCTGCCGTCTTCGGCCAGGCATTCGATCTCGCGCGCCACGTAGTCGCCTGCAACCATGTCGAGGATCACGTCCACACCCTTGCCACCGGTGAGCTTCTTCGCTTCTTCGACGAAGTCGCTCGTGCGGTAGTTGATGGCGTGGTCGGCACCGAGTTTCTTGCAGGCTTCGCACTTGTCGTCGCTGCCGGCCGTGACGATCACCGTCGCACCGAGCGCCTTGGCGATCTGGATCGCCGTGACGCCGATGCCGCTCGAGCCGCCCTGGATCAGCAGCGTCTCGCCTTTTTGCAGACGGCCGCGCTCGAACACATTGCTCCAGACGGTGAAGAAGGTCTCGGGCAGCGATGCCGCATCGACATCGCTCCAACCCTTCGGCACCGGCAGGCATTGCGCCACGGGCGCCACGCACAGCTCGGCATAGCCACCGCCGGCGATCAGCGCACAAACGCGGTCGCCGACCTTGAAACCCGCCTCGGCCAGCGCCGCAGCGTCGCCCGACACGATCTCGCCGGCCACTTCGAGGCCCGGCAGGTCGGATGCGCCCGGCGGCACCGGATAGTGACCCATCCGCTGCAGCACGTCGGGCCGGTTGACGCCACTGGCCGCGACGCGAATCAGCAGCTCGCTCGCACCCGCCACCGGATCGGGACGATCGGCCACGCGCAGCACCTCAGGGGCGCCGTACGAAGTGATTTCAATGGCTTTCATGGTCTTTCGGCCTCCAACGCCCGCAGATGGGGCGAAGCTTGACGTTCAAAAGATAGCAACGGCGGCAATGAACCGCCGTTGCGCCCTTCTTACTCCTGAGGCTCGCGCGGTGCTTGCGATTGCTCGCCGACCGGGGCCTGCGGCTGCTCGTTGCGCGGCTGTTGCTGCTGGTCGTTGAAGCGCGGTGCGCGCTCGCCACGATCACCACCGCGGTCGCCACGGTCCGAACGCTCACGGCGGTCGCCGCCACGGTCACCGCGATCGCCACGGTCTTCACGCGGCGGGCGCTCGCTGTATTCCATGCCGGCCGGACGCTCGGTCAGCGCCTTCATCGACAGCTTGACGCGGCCCTTTTCGTCCGTCTCGAGAACCTTGACCTTCACGATCTGGCCTTCGCTCAGATAGTCGGTCACCTTCTCAACGCGTTCGTGCGCGATCTGGCTGATGTGCAGCAGGCCGTCCTTGCCGGGCAGCAGGTTGATGAGCGCACCGAAGTCCAGGATCTTGGTGACCGGGCCTTCGTAGACCTTGCCGATTTCGACTTCGGCCGTGATCTGCTCGATGCGCTTCTTGGCCAGTTCGGCCTTTTCCGGATCGGTCGAGGCGATGGTGATGGTGCCGTCTTCGTCGATGTTGATCGTCGTGCCGGTTTCTTCCTGCAGGCCACGGATGACCGAGCCGCCCTTGCCGATCACGTCGCGGATCTTCTCGGGGTTGATCTTCAGCGTGGTCAGGCGCGGTGCGAAGCTGGAGACTTCGGCCTTGGCCTCGCCCATGGCTTCCTGCATCTTGCCCAGGATGTGCATGCGCGCTTCCTTGGCTTGCGCCAGTGCGACCTGCATGATTTCCTTGGTGATGCCCTGGATCTTGATGTCCATCTGCAGCGCGGTGATGCCGTTGGTGGTGCCCGCAACCTTGAAGTCCATGTCGCCCAGGTGATCTTCGTCGCCCAGGATGTCGGTGAGCACCGCGAATCGGTTGTCCTCCTTGATCAGGCCCATGGCGATACCGGCCACGTGCGCCTTCATCGGCACGCCGGCGTCCATCATCGACAGGCAGCCGCCGCAGACCGAAGCCATCGACGAGGAGCCGTTCGACTCGGTGATTTCCGACACCACGCGAACCGTGTACGGGAATTCTTCCTTGGTCGGCAGCACGGCGACGAGCGCGCGCTTGGCCAGGCGGCCGTGGCCGATTTCGCGGCGCTTGGTCGAGCCCATGCGACCCACTTCGCCGGTGGCAAAGGGAGGCATGTTGTAGTGGAACAGGAAGCGGTCTTCGTACTCGCCGGCCAACGCGTCGATGCGCTGTGCGTCGCGTTCGGTGCCCAGCGTGGTGATGACCAGCGCCTGGGTTTCACCACGCGTGAACAGGGCCGAACCGTGGGTGCGCGGCAGCACCGAGTTGCGGATTTCGATGGGGCGCACGGTACGCGTGTCGCGGCCGTCGATGCGGGGCTCGCCCGACAGGATCTGGCTGCGCACGATCTTCGATTCGATGGCGAACAGCAGGTCGTTGACCTTGCCGGCGTCGAAGGGCTCGCCGCCTTCCTTGAGCGTGCTCATCACGCTGGCATTGGCTTCGCGCAGGGCTTGCGTGCGGGCCTGCTTGCTGCGAATTTGATAGACGGCGCGCAGCTTTTCTTCGGCCAGGTCCTTGACCTTGGCGACGAAGGCTTCGTCTTCGGCGGGCGCTTGCCAGTCCCACACCGGCTTGCCGGCGTCGCGCACGAGGTCATGAATCGCGTTGATCGCGATGTTGGCCTGTTCGTGGCCGAACACCACGCCGCCGAGCATGATTTCTTCGCTGAGTTGCTGGGCTTCCGATTCGACCATCAGCACGGCGGCTTGGGTGCCGGCGACGACGAGGTCCATCTGCGAATCCTTGCGAGCCGTCTGGCCCGGATTCAGCACGTACTGGCCGTTGATATAGCCGACGCGGGCGGCGCCGATCGGGCCGCTGAACGGAATGCCGGAGATGGCGAGCGCAGCGCTCACGCCAATCATGGCGGCGATGTCGGCGTCGACTTCGGGGTTGAGCGACACGGTGTGGATGACCACGTGCACTTCGTTCAGGAAGCCTTCGGGGAACAGCGGGCGGATCGGGCGGTCGATCAGGCGGCTGGTCAGCGTTTCATGTTCGCTGGGCTTGGCTTCGCGCTTGAAGAAGCTGCCGGGGATTTTGCCGGCGGCGTAGGTCTTCTCGATGTAGTCGACGGTCAGCGGGAAGAAGTCCTGACCCGGCTTGGCGGACTTGGAAGCGACCACGGTCGCCAGGATCACGGTGCCGTCGATGTCGACCAGCACGGCGCCATTGGCCTGGCGGGCGACTTCGCCCGTTTCCATGACGACAGTCTTGTCGCCCCATTGGAAGGACTTGGTGATTTTGTTGAAGAGGCTCATGTTTGCTCCTGTTTTAGTAGCGAACCACTCGGGGTTCGCAAGGGGCGGAGGCTGTCTCAGAACACGATGCCATTCCAGCGAAGCTCGGAGAGAACTTCATTGGAATGACACAGCTTCGCTCTGTTTTGGCACTCCGAAAGTGGATCGCGAAGTAAAAAACGCCTGAGCTAGCGGACTAACCCAGGCGTTTTTTCATGCGATTCGATTTACTTGCGCAGACCCAGCTTGGCGATCAGCGCGGTGTAGCGGTCGGCATCCTTGGACTTGAGGTAGTCGAGGAGCTTGCGGCGGCGGCTCACCATGCGCAGCAGGCCGCGACGGCCGTGGTGGTCCTTGGCGTGCGTCTTGAAGTGGGGGGTGAGCTCGTTGATGCGGGCGGTCAGCAGTGCGACTTGCACTTCTGGGCTGCCGGTGTCGTTGGCGGCGCGGGCGTTGTCTTTGACGACTTCGGCCTTGATGGAGGCTGCGATCATGTTGAATTTCCTTGTTCCGGGATGTTTGACTTGCGGTGAGCGCTGGAACTACCCTCACCGTGCGCCTTGCGGCATGCAAAGCCTCGGGATTATAGCCTGGACAGGGCTCGCCCCCAGGCTACGCGCACTTCGTGTCGCTTCTCCTACCCCCTATCGGGGGCAGCACCTGCGGCCCGGCAAAGCCGGTTCCGCGGTGTTTCACGAAGGGGCCGCGACTTCGTCGGGCCGCGTCCCGATCCGTCCATCGAGTGAAGCCAGGCCCACCGCGCCCAGCACGCAGGCTGCCCCGCCGATCTGCCCTGAACTGATACTTTCTCCCAGCCAGAGGGCCGCCAGTATCAGTGCGGAAACCGGCAAGAGCGCGGTGAAAAGCGCCGCTTCCGCCCCTTTCAGCCTCGCCGATCCGGCAAACCAGAGGACGAAACCCAGCACCGTCGGCACCAGCGCGTAGTAGGCGACGCCGATCAGCGCATCGTTCGGCAACGGGTGTTCCCAGGCCCGCTCGAACAGCGCCGGAACCAGCGACAGCACGAGCCCGAAGGCCGTCATCAGCGTCGACAGCGCCAGCGAACGCACCGGCGCCCGCAGCCGCTTGTTGAGCAGGATGAACATTGCCTCGCAGACGACCGCGCCCAGCACCAGCAGGTTGCCGACCATCGCCGCGGGCGATTTGGAGTCCCCTGCGGAGCCCTCGCCCGGCCAGCTGATTGCCAGCACCCCCGCCGTCGCCAAGACGACGCTGCCGATCAGATAGCGCCCGGGCCGCTCGCGCAAAGCCAGCACCGCCACCAGCGCCGCAACGGCCGGCAGCGTCCCGGCCACCACGCCCGCGCTCGCGGCCGGCGCCCACCTCACGCCCAGGATCAGCAACACCGTGTAGCCCACGCTGCCCAGCCCGGCCTGGCACAAGAGCAACACCAGGTCGCGCCGCTCAGGGCGAGGCCAAGGCGTGCGCGTCAGCCGCAACAGCACAAGAAACACCGGCAGCGCCATCGCAAACCGCAGTGCGGTCGCGGTGAAGGGCGGTAGCCCGCCTGCGATGACCTTGCTGGCCACCACCGTGCTGCCCACCGTGACCATTGCCAGCGCGCACAGCGCCATTCCCTTCAACCGTTCCGACATGCCAGACCTTTCGCTTCCGAGAAAAGCCCGAGCTTCGCGGCCCGGTCGCGCCGCGTATTGAACGAAATTGCAGAGGGCCGGATCAGCCCTTGCGCTGCGGCTGCTCCGCCAGCCAGTTGCGCAGGCGCTCCACGCCCTTCACCAGCCGCTGCGGGTCTTTCGACGCAAAGCACCAGCGCAGCCATCCCTGTGCCTCGGGCGCGAAGGCATTGCCCGGCGCGAGCCCCAGGCCCGCCTCGGCGACCAGCCGCTTGGCCACTTCGAGCGAATCGCCGAAGCCTTCGAGCCGGAAGAAGGCATACATGCCGCCCTTGGCCGAGGCCACCTGCACGCCCGGCAGCGCCGCCAGCAACGGCACCAGCGTATCGCGGCAGTGCTTCAGGTGCGCCACCACGCGCGGCGTGATCTCGCTCGTGTGTTCGATGGCGGTGATGGCGGCGCGCTGCGTGAACACGCTGGCGCACGAGGTGTTGAACTCGATCAGCTTGCCGATGCCGTCCACCATCGACGGCGGCAGCACCAGCCAGCCGAGGCGCCAGCCCGTCATCAGGAAGCTCTTCGAGAAGCTGTGCGTGACGACGAGCCGGTCGTCGGGCTTCGAGATGTCGAGGAAGCTCGGCGCACAGGCATTGGGCGTCGGCTCGTAGTACAGGCGCTCGTACACCTCGTCGGCGAGGATCCACGTGCCGGTCTGGCGGCAGTGGTCGAGCACGGCCTGCTGCTCGTCGCGCGTCATGGTCCAGCCCGTGGGATTGTTCGGCGCGTTGACGATCAGCAGCTTCGTCTTCGAAGTGACCGCCGCGCGCAGCGCGGGCAGGTCGAGCGTCCATTGCCCGTTCACCGGCACCAGCGGCAAGGTGCGCACCCGCGCGCCCATGATCGCGGGCTGCGCCGTCAGATTGGGCCACACCGGCGTCACGGCGACCACTTCGTCGCCCGCGTCGACCAGTGCCTGCACCGCGAGCATCAGCGCGCTCACGCCGCCCGAGGTGACGGCGATGCGCGAGGCATCGACCGCAGGATGCAGCCCGCTGGTGTAGCGCGCGATGGCTTCGCGCAGCTCGGGCAGGCCAAGGTTGTGGGCGTAGAAGGTCTCGCCCCGCTGCAGCGAATCGATGGCCGCCTGGCGGATCACCTCGGGCGTGACTTCGTCGCTTTCGCCGAACCAGAAAGCCAGCACGTCGTCGCGGCCCATGCCGGCATTGGCGACTTCGCGGATCTTCGAGGCTTCGAGGTTGTGGATGGCTTCACGCATGTCTGGTTGTCCTGTTCTTCATCGTCGTCATCAAGGCTTCTTCATCTTGCACGAGGTCGGCAGTTCTGCGCGCTCCGGGGGAATCGTCTTGACCACACGGAAGCCGTAGCCCGAGCCTTCGACGTCGAACTGCACGCCCGGCCTGCCCTGCCGGTCCATCACGCCGACCACCAGTTGCTGCTGGAATTGGTGGTCCGTTGCGCGCATGCGCCCGCGCTGGCCGTACAGGCTCACGTCGGCCTGCTCCAGCGCGCGCGCCACCGGCACCGCGTCTGCGCTGCCAGCACGCTCGACGGCCTGCACGAGCGCTTCGATCATCAGCTGCAGCCGCATGTGCACATAGTCGTCGGCCGGCTTCGGAAAGCGCGTGCGGAAGGCGCGGTAGAAGGTTTCGGACTGCGCCGTCTGCACGTTGGGCAGCCAGTCGGCCACGGCGATCACGCGGCCGATGCCCGCATCGCCGATGGCCGCCGGTGCGCCCAGCGCATTGCCATAGAAGGTATAGAAGGTGCCGTTGAAGCCAGCCTCGCGCGCCGCCTTCACGAGCAGCGTGAGGTCGTTGCCCCAGTTGCCCGTGACCACGGCCTGCGCACCGCTCGCGATGATCTTGGTGGCGTAGGGCGCGAAATCCTTCACCTTGCCCATCGGATGCAGTTCGTCGCCCACGATCTCCACGTCAGGGCGCTGCGCACCGAGCTGCCGGCGTGCCTCGCGCAGCACGGCCTGGCCGAAGCTGTAGTCCTGGCCGATCAGGTAGACGCGCTTGAGCGCGGCGTCGTCCCTCACCACATCCATCAGCGCGGCCATGCGCATGTCGGCATGCGCGTCGAAGCGGAAGTGCCAGAAGCTGCAGCGCTCGTTCGTGAGCGCCGGGTCGACCGCCGCGTAGTTGAGGAAGATCACGCGCCGCGCGGGGTCGCGTTCGTTGTTCTTGTCGATGGCATCGACCAGCGCCGCGGCCGTGGCCGACGAATTGCCCTGCAGCACGATGCGCGCGCCATCGTCCATTGCGGCGCGCAGGGCGGAGAGCGCCTCCTCGTTCCGCCCTTTGCTGTCGTAGCGGTCGAGCTGCAGCGGCCGAGCGCCGCCCGGCAGCTTCACACCGCCGCGTGCGTTGACGCGTTCCACCGCCCACAGCAGGTTGCGGAACACCGCCTCGCCGGTGTTGGCGAACGGGCCGCTCATGCTTTCGATCAAGGCAAGACGGATGGGCGCGGCCTGCGTCTGCGCCGTTGTGGTGAAGGAAGCCGCGCATAGCGCCAGCGCCGCGAATTTCAAGGCCCGGCGGCGCCAAATAAAGGAGGGAGTCATCGTCTTGAAACGCGTGCGGCTGCGCCTAGATGAGGTGTCAAGCGGCACTCAGGATTGAATGGCCGCGCAGTGTAAGGGACACACATTCCTTGTCCCCATTGTGTTCATTCAGGAGTTCTTCACCATGCTTTTCGCCCCCACCCTTCGCACCGCCCGCTTCGCTCCCCGCGCCTATGACCGCGCCTTCGAACGCTTCGTGAACGATGCCTTCGCCGCCCCCCGCCGCTCCCCGCTGGTGGAACAGGACGACAAGAGCTGGACCCTCTCGCTGGACGTGCCGGGCTTTGCGCGAGAAGACCTCGCGATCAGCATCGAAGGCGCCGTGCTGCGCATCGACAGCAAGGCCGAAGCCAAGCGCCAGTTCAAGGCGGCCTACGAGTTGCCGCAGGACATCGACGTGGCGGCCAGCGAGGCCAAGCTCGAGAACGGCGTGCTCACGCTGAAGCTCGGCAAACTGGTGCCCGCGAACCAGGCCGCACAGTTGCAAATCAACTAACCGGCCTATGCCCACAAGAGGAAAAATGTCAGTAATGGTCTTGTTTTGACTTTAAACGAGCACCTTATTCACAATAGCGCTGGATAACGTCACATGATGTGACGTTTTCTTAGAACTTTCTTCTTCGTGGGCGTCTCGTGAGCGCACCGAAATCCCCGCCGGTGCGGTCCGGGTGTCCCAAAAAGGCACCATGAACACGCACCTTCAACTTGCCAACCCCAACGAACAATCCGACACGCTCCTGGTGTTCCTGCCCGGCGCCTACCTGAAGCCCGACGAGTTCGAGCGTGAAGGGTTCATCGCCGCGGTGCGCGAGCGCCACCTGGCGGCCGACGCGCTGCTGGTGGACGCGGATGTTTCCTACTACTACGAGCAGACGCTGAGCGAGCGCCTGCACACCGAGGTCATCGAGCCCCAGCGCGCCAGGGGCTACAAGTCGATCTGGCTCGTGGGCATTTCCATCGGCGGCTTCGGCGCGCTGATCCACGAACTGGCCCGGCCGGGCTCGGTGGACGGCATCGTGGCGCTCGCGCCCTACCTCGGTCGCCGGGTGCTCGGCGCGGAGATCAAGAAGGCCGGCGGCCTGCGCGCCTGGCAGGCGCCCACCGGGCCGCAGGCCGACGAGGAGCCCGACCGCAAGCTCTGGCCCTTCTTCCAGCAGTACCTGGAAGCCAAGCCGTCGAAGAACCTGCCGCCGCTGTACCTGGGCTTCGGGCTGGACGACCGCTTTGCCAGCAACCACAAGCTGCTGGCCGACGCCCTGCCGCCGGGACGCGTCTTCACGATCGAGGGCGGCCACGACTGGCCGCAATGGCGCCAGCTGTGGCGCAATGTGCTGGACGTGCTGCCGCTGCCGGCGATCGGCCGCTCGCGGCAGCCGGCTACGCAGTCTCCGGCAGCGGCGCCTCAGCCGACGAGAGCGACGCCATGGGCCATCGCGGCTTGACGTCGAAGGCATAGCGCTCGCTCGCCTGCGACAGGCCCGATTGCAGGCGCATCGCCGCGGCCATGGCGATCATGGCGCCGTTGTCGGTGCACAGGTGCAGCTCGGGGTAGTGCACGCGCACCTTGCGCTTCGCGCACGCGGCATTCAGCTGTTCTCGCAAATTCCTGTTGGCCCCCACCCCGCCCGCCACCACCAGCCGCTTGAGCCCGGTCTGGTCGAGCGCGGCAAGCGATTTCCTCAGCAGCACCTCGACGATGGCCGCCTGAGTGGACGCCGCCAGGTCGGCCTTGTTCGCTTCGAGCTGGTCGCCGAGCTTCCTGGCCTGCGTGAGCACGGCCGTCTTCAGGCCGGCAAAGGAGAAATCGAGATCGCCGCTGTGCAGCAGCGGCCGTGGCAGTTTGAAGGCCGTGGCATTGCCGCCTTCGGCCAACTTCGCGAGCCACGGGCCGCCGGGGTACGGCAAGCCCATGAGCTTGGCGCTCTTGTCGAAGGCCTCGCCGGCCGCGTCGTCGATGCTCTCGCCGAGCAGCTCGTAGCGCCCCACGCCGTCCACCCGCATCAATTGCGTGTGGCCCCCCGACACCAGCAGCGCGACAAACGGAAACTCCGGCGGATCGGCGCTCAGGAACGGCGACAGCAGATGCCCTTCGAGGTGATGCACCCCCAGCACCGGCTTGCCCAGCGCCACACCGAGCGCGCAGGCAACGCCCGCGCCCACGAGCAGTGCGCCCGCCAGGCCTGGCCCGCGCGTGTAGGCCACCACGTCGATCTCGGCCAGCGAGCGGCCGGCTTCGGCCATGACGGTCTCGGTCAGCGGCAGCACGCGGCGGATGTGGTCGCGGCTGGCTAGCTCGGGCACCACGCCGCCGTAGGCCTGGTGCATGGCGATCTGGCTGTGCAGCGCGTGCGAACGCAGCAGCGGCAGCGCGCTGCCGTGCGACTCGACCAGCGCCACGCCGGTTTCGTCGCAGGATGATTCGATTCCCAACAAGAGCATGGCGCCGAGTGTAGGCGGCGCCCCGGGCGGCCGCCCGCGAAGGGACAAACGGCGCCCTGCAAGGCACGAATGTTGCAGTGAGGAAGACAGCGCCCCCTCCCACCATGAAATCCGGACTGAGTTTTCTGATCGCCGCCCGCCGCTGCGAAATCGACGAGCTGGACCGGCTCGCCCGCACCAGCGAGCTGGTGGGTGTGATCGGCCGCCTCGTCCATGCGCTGCAGCGCGAACGGGGCATGTCGAACATGTTCCTCGCCTCGCACGGCGGCCGCTTCGCAGACCAGCGCGGCCCGCAGATCGCCGAATGCATGGCGCTCGAGCAGGAGGTGCGCGCCGGCTTCGACCAGCTCGAAGCCGACGACCACCGCGGCGCAGGCGCCGGCAACAGCGCGCGCCTGTTCAGCCGCATCGCCTGGGTCATCCCGGGCCTGGACGCCCTGCCCGCCCTGCGCCGCCGCATCGATGCGCTCGCGCTGAAGCCGCAGCAGTCCACCGCAGCCTTCGCCAAGCTCGTTGCCGGCCTGCTGTCGGTGGTGTTCGAGGCGGCCGACGGCTCCACCGACCCCGAGATCTCGCGCCTGCTGGTCGCGATGTTCAACTTCATGCAGGGCAAGGAATTTGCCGGCCAAGAGCGCGCCTTTGGTGCGGCGGCATTGGCGCTGGGCCGCAGCGACGAGGCGCAGCGCCTGCAATGGCTGCACCTGATCGAGTCGCAGGAGCGCTGCTTCCAGGTGTTCACCGATTTCTCCGGCCAGGCGGTGCTCGCGCTCTGGCGCAACAGCCAGCCCGATGCCGAAGTGGCCGAGCTCGAACGCATCCGCCGGCGCGGCGCCACCTCCGCCCCGGCCGACGTGCCGCTGAGCCAGGCCTGGTTCGACTGCTGCACCCGCCGCATCGACGCCATGAAGACCGTGGAAGAGCGCCTGGCCGCAGTCTTGCGCGCACTGTGCGAGCACAAGACCGCGCAGGCGCGCAGCGAGTTGCAGGACTACCGGCAGCTGCTGGACACGCTGGCGCCGCAGGCAGGCGCCCGCGCCCTGTTCTTCGACGACGCCGACGCGCAGGCCGCCGCGCCCGCCCGGCTCGGCCGCCACCTCGAACGCTCGGTGCTCGACATGGTCCAGGAACAGTCGCATCGCCTGCAGGCCATGAGCGACGAGCTCGAAACCGTGCGCGCCTCGCTCAACGAACGCAAGATCGTCGAGCGCGCCAAGGGCCTGCTCATGGCGCACCGCCGGCTCAGCGAGGACGAAGCGCACAAGATGCTGCGCCAGACCGCCATGAACCAGAAGCGGCGGCTGGTCGACGTGGCCGAGTCGATGCTGGCGATGGCCGACTACCTGCCCATGCTCGACCGCGCGCCCGCGCGCTGAAGCGGCTTGGCCGTTCAATTTGGTGCAGTGCACAACAACCGTGCGGCCGGCGCTGCGCAGTCCGATCGATCCTTCGCCCGCGCCGCGCCGCTGCATCGAGCTACCTTCTTGATAGCGGCGCGCCGGACCTGAAAGCTGGCACACCGCTTGCAAGCATCTCGTTCGTAGCCCTCCAAGGGTCTTCAGGCAGGCGGCACCCAACGGCGGGTGTTTGCCACCGAACCGGACAAAGGCGTCCCCATCCCGCAAGGGCTCGTTTTCGAGCAGCCCCTGCGCGGTGCGGACGCCTTTTTTGTTTTTGTCTTCCGTCTTTTGTTTGTTCGCCTTCAACCGGAGCCCCGCCCCATGACCGACCTGCTCAAAACCCGCCTCAGCCGACGCCGCGTCCTGCAAGCCGCTGCCATCGGCGCCGTCGGCATCGACCCCGCGCTGCGTGCCGCCGTCTGGGCCCAGGGCTCGGACAAGCCCGAGAAGGAAGAAGTGAAGATCGGCTTCATTCCGCTGACCGATTGCGCCAGCGTGGTAATGGCCTCGGTGCTGGGCATCGACAAGAAGTACGGCGTGAAGATCGTGCCCAGCAAGGAAGCCAGTTGGGCCGGCGTGCGCGACAAGCTCTCCAACGGCGACATCGACATGGCGCACGTGCTCTACGGCATGGTCTACGGCATGCACCTCGGCCTGAGCGGCCCGAAGAAGGACATGGCCGTGCTCATGACCCTGAACAACAACGGCCAGGCCATCACGCTGTCGAAGAAGCTCTCGGACAAGGGCGCTGTCGATGCGGCCTCGCTCGCCAAGCTGATTGCCACGGAGAAGCGCGAATACACCTTCGCGCAGACCTTCCCCACCGGCACGCATGCCATGTGGCTCTACTACTGGCTCGCCTCGGCCGGCATCGACCCGTTCAAGGACGTGAAGAACATCGTCGTACCTCCTCCGCAGATGGTCGCCAACATGCGCGTGGGCAACATGGACGGCTACTGCGTGGGCGAGCCCTGGGGCCAGCGCGCCATCATGGACGGCATCGGCATCACGGCCATCACTTCGCAGGATATCTGGAAGGACCACCCCGAGAAGGTGCTGGGCTGCACCGCCGAGTTCACCAAGAAGTATCCGAACACCGCGCGCGCCGTGACCGCAGCCATCCTCGAAGCCAGCAAGTGGATCGACGCCGGCCTGCAGAACAAGAACAAGATGGCCGAGACCATTGCCGACAAGAGCTACGTCAACACCAGCGTGGACGCGATCAACCAGCGCATCCTGGGCCGCTACACCAACGGCCTGGGCAAGAGCTGGGACGACCCCAACCACATGAAGTTCTACAACGGCGGCGCCGTGAACTTCCCGTACCTGTCGGACGGCATGTGGTTCCTCACGCAGCACAAGCGCTGGGGCCTGCTGAAGGAGCACCCCGACTACCTGAAGGTGGCCACCGAGATCAACCGCATCGACATCTACAAGCAGGCCGCCGCCGCCACGCAGACGCCCGTGCCCAAGGAAACCATGCGCACCAGCAAGCTGTTCGACGGCTCGGTCTGGGACGGCAAGGATCCGAAGAAGTACGCAGAGTCGTTCAAGTTGCACGTTTGATGTTCGAGGAGAAACACACCATGGTCAGCGCTGTATTTCATTCGCCCCTGAACGCATCCCTCCCTCTCCCGCGTGCGGGAGAGGGCCGGGGTGAGGGTGTGGCCCGCGCCGAGGCGGCCCCTCACCCCAACCCTCTGCCCCGCGCGCAGAAGGAGCAAAAACCGAGAACACCACTCGACCTGCGCGCCTTCTGGATGCGCGTGCTGCCGCCGCTCGCGGGCTTCGGCCTGCTGCTGCTGATCTGGGAAATCGTGGCCATGAAAAGCACCACCGGCTTCCCGACGCCCGCCGCCACCTGGCAGCAGGCCGTGACCGTGTTCAGCGACCCGTTCTACAGCAAGGGCCCGAACGACCAGGGCGTGGGCTGGAACGTGCTCTCGTCGCTGCAGCGCGTGGCGCTGGGCTTCGGGCTGGCGGCGCTGGTGGGCATTCCGGCCGGCTTCGCGATCGGGCGCTTCGAGTTCCTCGCGCGCATGTTCAACCCGCTGATCAGCCTGCTGCGCCCGGTGTCGCCGCTCGCGTGGTTGCCCATCGGCCTGCTGGTGTTCAAGGGCGCCAACCCGGCCGCCATCTGGACCATCTTCATCTGCTCGATCTGGCCGATGGTCATCAACACGGCGGTGGGCGTGCAGCGCGTGCCGAGCGACTACATGAATGTGGCCAAGGTGCTGAACCTGAGCGAATGGAAAATCCTCACGAAGATCCTGTTCCCCGCCGTGCTGCCCTACATGCTGACCGGCGTACGGCTGGCCGTGGGCACCGCGTGGCTGGTGATCGTGGCGGCCGAAATGTTGACCGGCGGTGTCGGCATCGGCTTCTGGGTGTGGGACGAGTGGAACAACCTCAACGTCGCCAACATCATCATCGCGATCTTCGTGATCGGCATCGTCGGCCTCGTGCTGGAGTTCGCGCTCATCAAGCTTGCGACCGCATTCACGTTCGAAGAGGTGAAGTCATGATCAACGAATCCAAGTACATCGAGATCCACGGCGTCGAGCAGGCCTTCAAGACGCCCAAGGGCCGCTTCGTCGCGCTGCGCGACGTGAACCTGAACGTGGCCAAGGGCGAGTTCATCACGCTCATCGGCCACTCGGGCTGCGGCAAGTCGACACTGCTGAACCTCATCGCCGGGCTCACCACGCCCACCGAAGGCTCGCTGCTGTGCGCCAACAAGGAAATCAAGGGCCCCGGCCCCGAGCGCGCGGTGGTGTTCCAGAACCACTCGCTGCTGCCCTGGCTCACCTGCTTCGAGAACGTGTACCTCGCGGTCGAGCGCGTGTTCGCGGCCACAGAGAGCAAGGCGCAACTGCGCGCGCGCACCGACGCGGCGCTGGCGCTGGTGGGTCTCACGCCCGCCGCGCAGAAGCGCCCCGGCGAGATCTCCGGCGGCATGAAGCAGCGCGTGGGCATTGCACGCGCGTTGTCGATGGAGCCCAAGGTGCTGCTGATGGACGAGCCCTTCGGCGCGCTCGACGCCCTCACGCGCGCCAAGCTGCAGGACGAGCTGCTGGCCATCGTGCAGAAGACGCGCAGCACGGTCGTCATGGTGACGCACGACGTCGACGAGGCGGTGCTGCTGAGCGACCGCATCGTGATGCTGACCAACGGCCCGGCCGCCACCATCGGCGACGTGCTCGCGGTCGACATTCCGCGCCCACGCAATCGCGTCGAACTGGCCGAAGACCCGGCCTACGTGCACGCGCGCAAGGCCGTGATCGACTTCCTCTACACGCGCCAGGCGCACGTGGAGAAGGCCGCGGCCTGACAGATCGACACAGCGCCCAGGCGCGTCGAGCCATGCCTTCCTTCCGGCAAACACCGCGGAACCGGCTTTGCCGGGCCGTTGGTGTTGCCCCCTGCAGCCTGGGGGCGTGCCAGGTTCAGGACATGATCACTTGCAGGCTGTGCTCGTACGATGCCGTGAGGCGCTCGAAGGTGTCGACCAGCGCGTCGCTGGAGCGCACCAGCGTGGCGCGGCCATCGGCGCTGTCGAGTGCGTGCACGCCGCCGACCAGCCGCAGCCATTCGTCGCGGGCGCTGGCCAGCGCGGCGCGGATCTCGGTGGTGCTGAGCGGGGCGCGCTCGAGTTCGAGCAAGGCGGCCTCGAACTCGGCCATGGTGGGCACCAGCCGCGCGTTCGCGGCTTTCTCTTTCAGCGCGGCAGCGAGCAGCGCGTCTTTCGCAAGCCGCTGGGCGCGCATGCGCTGCCGTCCGCAGATGTTGACGATGCGCAGTGCGCGCCGCGCGCCCGAGGCTTCGAGTGCCTCGGTCAGCGCCTCCGCGGCCGAGAGCAGCACTTCGGCGCGCTGGTCGACGTGGGCCAGTCCCGCCGCCGTGGGCCGCGCCGTCAGGGCCGGGGCCAGCCCGCTCCATGCGGCTTGCGCCTGTGCGAGCGCCTGCGCGCCAGCCGCACCGAGCCCGAGGGCCGCCAGGTGATCGAGGTTCTGCTGCACCCGCTCGGCGGACTGCGTACGCAGCACCCGCGCCCGCTGCGCATCGATGCTGCCCAGCAGCTGCGCCGCCACGCGCACCAGCCGCTGCGAGAGCATGCGCAGCTGCCCGGCGCGGTTGATCGCGTCGGCCCACTGCGCCGCCTCGATGACCGAGCGCGACACCTCGCCCAGCCGCAGGTTGGCGTGCATCGCGGCGCCGCGCAGCAGGCCGAAGGCCTCGTCCTCGCCGATGCCGCGCGCGGACATCAGCAGGCCCTTGGCGCGGTCGACCCATTTGC
Source organism: Variovorax sp. Root411 (assembly GCF_001425205.1). Lineage (GTDB taxonomy): Bacteria > Pseudomonadota > Gammaproteobacteria > Burkholderiales > Burkholderiaceae_C > Variovorax. The sequence continues at coordinate 1,072,211 of NZ_LMDW01000001.1, read as the reverse complement.
GCTCGTCCATGCGGGTGCGCAGGCTCTCCAGTTCGGTGCGCAAGGCGCTCTCGCGCTGCCAGCGGGCCTGGGCGCGGGCGGTGAGCGCCGCGAGCGACGCGGCGGCGAATCCATCGGCCTGCATCCACGCGTGCACGCCGAGCTGCGCCAGCTCTTCGTGCTGCGCGCCGCTCAACGGCCCGCTGACCAGGCTCAGCGCGCACGGCGGCGCGCCAGACCACGCGCGCAGCGCCTCGAGCAAGGCGGGCGTGGGCAAGGGCAGGCAGATCAGGGCCTGGGCCGGGGCCAGCGCCTCGACCTGCCGCACGAAGGTGCCGCAGTCCGCGCAGCCGGCCACATCGAGACCGGCGTCGGACAGCGCCCGTGCAAGCGCCTCGGGCAGCACGGGACCGGCAGTTTCATCGGACAGGACAACGAGAAGGGACATCTTGGAAAAGCGGTGTGGGAACGCACCGCGAGCATAGGCCACGCCCGCTCGAATTCGCAGGCACGGCTCTTGCATGAAGCGAGCCGCGGTGTAACGAAGCACCGCTTTGGTGATGCTGCAGGCTCCTGCATCCGGCGCGGCCACGCACAGGCCGCGCGCACCCCTACGCCGACGGCATCCGCTGCCGGCAATCCGTCTACAACCCCGTCCGTCGACACGACCTTTCCAGGGTCGCGCCGCGGCTTTTTGCACCTTTGAATGCCATGTCCAGTTTCAAGAACTTCTTGCAGTCAGGCCACAGCCCGACACTGTTCGCGGCCTTTCTGTACTTCTCGTTCTCCTGCTGCATCTGGGTGCTCAACGGCGCCATGGCGCCCTTCATCGGCGAAACCTTCAGCCTCTCGCCGGCGCAGAAGGGCCTGATGCTGTCGGTGCCGATCATCGCGGGCGCGCTGATGCGCTTTCCGCTGGGCATCCTGTCGCAGTACATCGGCCGCAAGAAGGCCACGCTGGTCGAGATGGGCCTGATCGCGGTGGCGATGCTGTTCGGCTTCTTCTTCGTCAAGAGCTTCAACAACTTGCTCGCCATGGGGGTGCTGCTGGGCATCGCGGGCGCGAGCTTCGGCGTGGCGCTGTCGCTGGGCTCGGGCTGGTTCCCGCCGCAGCACAAGGGCCTGGCCATGGGCCTCGTGGGCGCGGGCAACGTGGGCACCGCGGTGTCGGTGCTGGTGGCGCCGCCGCTCGCGCTGTGGCTGGGCTGGCAGGCGGTGTACGGCGTGGCCGCGGTCGCCATCCTCATACCCATGGTCGTGATGGTGGTGTTCGCCAAGGAACCGCCGGACGTGAACGCCCATTCGAGCTTCCGCGAGCACATCGCCTGCCTGTTCGAGAAAGACGGCTGGGTGTTCAGCCTGATCTACGGCGTGACCTTCGGCGGCTTCATCGGCCTCACGACCTTCCTGCCCTCCTACTACTACGACCAGTTCGGTGTGAGCAAGGTGCAGGCCGGCCAGCTGACCATGCTCGCGGCCTTCATGGGCGCGGCGGTGCGCATCGTGGGCGGCTGGCTCTCCGACCGCTGGGGCGGTGTGAACACGCTGACCGTGGTGCTGCTGGTGGTGGCCGTGAGCCTCGTGCTGGTGGGCGTCTCGTCGGGCTCGTTGACCGTTACCACGCTGGTGCTGATCGCGTGCTTCGCTGCGCTGGGCGCGGGCAACGGCGCGCTGTTCCAGCTGGTGCCGCTGCGCTGGCCCGCGAGCACGGCGGTGGCCGGCTCGATGATCGGCGAGATCGGCGCGCTGGGCGGCGGCCTCGTGCCCAACGCCATGGGCCTGTCGAAGCAGTACCTGGGTAGCTACGTCTGGGGCTTCGTGTTCTTCGCGCTGCTGTCGCTGGTGATGCTCGGCGTGATGCGCGTGATGCAGATCCGCTGGACCCGCACCTGGGCCGAGAAGGGTGGCCGTGCGCGCGTGATGCCGCAATCGCCGTCAGCAGGGCGCCTCGCATGAACCCAAGCGCCTTCTTGCCAGGAACACCGTGGAACCGGCTTTGCCGGGCCACCGGTGTTGCCCCCGGCGAGGGGGTTGGCGGCCACACGAAGTGGGCAAGCCTGGGGGTGGTTTCAATGCGGCAAGAACAGCAGCCACACGATGAGCAGCACGTTGAACAGCACCGACACACCGAGCGCGAGCTGGTAGAGCGCAAGCGGGTCGCGGCGGATCAGCGGCGTGGCGGCGGGCGCGTTCACCGGGCGGGAGGCGCCGCGCTCCAATGCGAGCAGCAGCTCCTCGGCGGTTTCGAAGCGCTCGCGCGGATCGCGGGCAACGGCCTTGCGCACAAGGTGGTCGAGCCAGATCGGCACGTCGGGCCGCAGGCGCGAGAGCGCGACCGGGTCTCGCCGGTAGCGCGCCACCTGGTAGGGCTCGATCTCGCCGTAAGGCAGGTGGCCGGTGAGCCACTGGTACAGCGTGACGCCGAGCGCGAACAGGTCGCTGCCCGCATCCGCCACGCCACCCTCCTCCCATTGCTCGGGGTTGATGTAGCTCGGCGTGCCGGCATGAAGTTCGCGCTGCGCCGCGCCTTCGCGGCCGGACAGCGCCACGCCCAGGTCGATGATGCGCCAGCGGCCGTCTTCGCCCAGGTGCAGGTTGCCCGGCTTGATGTCGCGGTGCACCACGCCCTGGCGGTGCAGCCGGCCGAGCGCACGGCTCAGCGCGATGGCGGCGGGGACCACCTCGGCCACCGCGCCGCGCGCGTTCGCCTTGCGCAGTTGCTCCAGCGTGCGGCCGCCATGCCAGTCGAACACGATGTACAGCGCGCTCGCGTTCTCGGCCCGCTCGTGCACGCGGACGAAGCCGCTGTCCTCGCGGGTGCCGACGCGCAAACCGAGCCACGCCTCGTGCGCCAGCATCGCGCGCTCCTGCGGATCGCCGGCGCGCGAGGGGTGCAGCGTCTTCAGCGCGACCAATTGGCGCGTGAGCGGATGGCGCGCCTGGTACAGCAGGTGCACACCGGTGTCGGCCACCAGCGCGGTGATGGCGTAGCCGTCGAGCACGTCGCCGACCTTCAGGGCGGGCGGCGGTGCGAGCCGGCGGCCGTCGCCGAGTTCGTCGTCGAGCTGCCGCGCGTCGAGCCCCACCACGCGGATGACCAGCGCGGTGGCGTTGTCGCGGGTGCCGGCCTCGAGCGCCGCGTGCACCAGCGCCTCGCTGGCCGCTTCGGCGTCGCCCTGCAAGGCCAGCGCAGCCACCTGCTGCGGCTTGAGCACGCCGTGCACGCCGTCGGAACTCAGCACGAAGCAGTCGCCCACGCGCACGTCGCCCTGCACGTAGTCGACGCGCACCTGGTCGTCGAGGCCGATGGCGCGCGTCAGGCGGCTGCGCATGTCGGGATGGTCGAAGGCATGGTCCTGCGTGAGCGGCACGGCCGGCTCGCCGCCCGCGCGAACGCGCCAGGCGCGCGTGTCGCCCACGTGTGCCAGCGTGTAGCCCTGGCCGTGCAGCACCAGCGCGGTGAGCGTGGTGAGCGCCGTGCCGCCGCCGTCCTTGCCCTGGCGCCGGCGGTTGTGGTCGGCCAGCCAGCCGTTCTGAGCGCCGATCAAACGGTCGAGCGCGGCGGTCGGTTCCCAGGTGTCGGGCGTGGCGAAGTAGTCGGCCAGCAGGCCCATCACCGTGGTCTGCGCCGCCTCGCGGCCATGCCCGCCGCTGGACACGCCGTCGGCAATGGCCGCAATGAGGCCGCGCGCCTCGTCGCCGGGCGGCGCATGCACCGCGCCGGCGAAGTCTTCGTTCAGCTCGCGCGGTCCGCGCTGGCTGCTGTAGCCGATATCCACTTCAAAGCTCATGGCGCGATTCTCCACGCGCGCCGCGGGCACTCGCTTGCTTGATTCGACGAAAGGTAGGGCCCCATGAAGAAAATGAAACTCGTGATGGTCGGCAACGGCATGGCCGGCGTGCGCACGCTCGAAGAGCTGCTGAAGATCGCGCCTGACCTGTACGACATCACCGTCTTCGGCGCGGAGCCGCATCCCAACTACAACCGCATCCTGCTGTCGCCTGTGCTGGCGGGCGAGCAGACGGTCGACGAGATCGTGCTCAACAGCTGGGAGTGGTACAGCGACAACCACATCACGCTGCACGCCGGCAAGAAAGTGGTCGAGATCGACCGCGTGAAGCGCATCGTGCGCGCGGAAGACGGCACCGAGGCCGCCTACGACCGCCTGCTGATGTGCACCGGCTCCAACCCCTTCATGCTGCCCGTGCCGGGCAAGGACCTGAAGGGCGTGATCGCCTACCGCGACATCGCCGACACCGACTACATGATCGAGACCGCGCGCACGCACAAGAACGCGGTGGTCATCGGCGGCGGCCTGCTGGGGCTCGAAGCAGCCAACGGCCTGATGCTGCGCGGCATGACCGTGACGGTGGTGCACGTGATGCCCTGGCTCATGGAGCGCCAGCTCGACGACGTGGCGGGCAAGCTGCTGCAGAAGTCGCTGGAAGACCGCGGCCTGAAGTTCCTGATGGGTGCGCAGACGCAGGACCTCGTCGGCGACGAGGATGACGGCAAGAGCGGCCGCGTGAAGGCCATCCGCTTCAAGGACGGCACCGAGGTCGCGGCCGACCTCGTGGTGATGGCCGTGGGCATCCGCCCCAACGTCGAGCTGGCCGAGAAGATGCGCCTGCACTGCAACCGCGGCATCGTCGTCACCGACACCATGCAGACCGTGACCGATGCGCGCATCTACTCGGTCGGCGAATGCGCGGCGCACCGCGGCATTGCCTACGGGCTGGTCGCGCCGCTGTTCGAGCAGGCCAAGGTGGCGGCCAACCATCTTGCTCAGTTCGGCATCGGCCGCTACCTGGGCTCGCTGACCTCCACCAAGCTGAAGGTGACGGGCATCGACCTGTTCTCGGCCGGCGAGTTCATGGGCGGCGAAGGCACGGAAGAAATCGTCATGAGCGACCCCTTCGGCGGCGTCTACAAGAAGCTGGTGCTCAAGGACGACAAGCTGATCGGCGCCTGCCTCTACGGCGACACGGTCGACGGCAGCTGGTACTTCAAGCTGCTGCGCGACGGCCGCAGCGTGCACGACATCCGCGACAAGCTGATGTTCGGCGAATCGAACATCGGCGACACCGGCCACGAGGGCCACAGCAAGGCCGCGAGCATGCCCGACGATGCGGAGGTGTGCGGCTGCAACGGCGTGAGCAAGGGCACCATCTGCAAGGCCATCAAGGACAAGGGCCTGTTCACGCTCGACGAGGTGAAGAAGCACACCAAGGCCAGCGCGAGCTGCGGCTCGTGCACCGGGCTGGTCGAGCAGATCCTGATGTTCACGGCCGGCGGCGACTACTCGGCCACGCCGAAGAAGAAGGCCATTTGCGCCTGCACAGACGTCAGCCATCAGGACGCGCGCGACGCGATCCGCAAGCAGCACTACCTCACGCACGACGAGGTGTACCGCAACCTCGGCTGGCGCACGCCCAACGGCTGCGCCACCTGCCGCCCGGCCATCAACTACTACCTGATCAGCACCTGGCCGAAAGAGGCGAAGGACGATCCGCAGAGCCGCTTCATCAACGAGCGCAGCCACGCCAACATCCAGAAGGACGGCACCTACTCGGTCATCCCGCGCATGTGGGGCGGCCACACCACGCCCGACGAGCTCCGGCGCATCGCCGACGCGGCCGACAAGTACAAGATCCCGACCGTCAAGGTCACGGGCGGCCAGCGCATCGACCTGCTGGGCGTGAAGAAGGAAGACCTGGAGAACGTCTGGAAGGACATCGGCATGCCCAGCGGCTTTGCCTACGCCAAGTCGCTGCGCACCGTGAAGACCTGCGTGGGCAGCGAATGGTGCCGCTTCGGCACGCAGGACAGCACGCAGATGGGCAAGGACCTGGAGCGCGCGCTGTGGGCCATGTACTCGCCGCACAAGGTCAAGCTGGCGGTATCGGGCTGCCCGCGCAACTGTGCGGAGGCCGGCATCAAGGACGTGGGCGTGATCGGCGTCGACTCGGGCTGGGAAATCTACGTGGGCGGCAACGGCGGCATCAAGACCGAAGTGGCCGAGTTCCTCGTCAAGGTGAAGACCAGCGAAGAGGTGATGGAGTACGCGGGCGCGTTCCTGCAGCTGTACCGCGAAGAGGGTTGGTACCTGGAACGCACGGTGCACTACATCGGCCGCGTGGGGCTGGACTACGTGAAGAAGCGAATCCTCGAAGACGCGGAGGCCCGCAAGACGCTGTGGGAGCGCCTGCAGTTCGCGCTCGACGGCGAACCCGATCCGTGGTTCGAATCGGCGCAGGCCTCGGTCGACGTGCGGCAGTTCACGCCGCTGAGCGCATGAAGCGCAGGGCCTTCATCGCGGCCGCCGCCGGCATGGGCGTCGGGCTGGGCGCGAACGCCCAGGTCGCCGACCTCAACGACGCGATCAACAAGGCGGGCCGCCTGCGCATGCTGTCGCAGCGCACGAGCAAGGCGTATCTGGCGCTGGTGCAGAAGGTGGAATCGCGCAACGCGCAGCAGGTGCTCGACAAGTCGGTTGCGCTGTTCGAGCGCCAGCTCGGCGAGCTCAAGGCCTTCGCGCCCAGCACGGCCATCCGCGCCACCTACGAATCGCTCGAGGGCGCCTGGGTCGCGTTCAAGAACGAACTCACCGACGCCGGGCCCGGCAGGGAACAAGCCGCCCGGGTCGTGAAGCTTGACGCCGCCGTGCTCGCGCTGGCCAACCAGGGCACCGCGCAGTACGAGGCCGCGTCCGGCAAGCCGGGGGGCAAGCTCGTGAACATCGCGGGCCGCCAGCGCATGCTGTCGCAGCGCATGGCCAAGTTCTACCTGGCCACGGCCATGCAGATCGACCCGGCCGGCAGCACGGCCGAGATCGGCAAGTCGCGCACCGAATTCCTGGCCGCGCTCGAAGTGCTGCGCAACGCGCCCGAAGCCACCGCGCAGATCAGGCAGGAACTGGTACTGGCCGATGCGCAATGGATGTTCTTCAACCGGGGCCTGCAGCGCCTCGATGGCGCCGGCGCGTCGCCCGCCCTGATGTCCGACGTGTTCGTCGCCAGCGAAAACCTGCTGGCGATCATGGACCGCGTCACTGGCCTGTACTCAGAAATCAAGACATAGATAAAAAGAGAGCCCACCATGAGCGATTGGAAAGTCATCTGCCGCATCGACGACATCCCCGTGCTCGGCGCCCGCCGCGTGGCGCGGCCCGCCGGCGTGGACGTGGCCGTGTTCCGCAATGCCGAGGACCAGGTGTTCGCGCTGCTCGACCGCTGCCCGCACAAGGGCGGCCCGCTGAGCCAGGGCATCGTGTTCGGCACCAGCGTGGCCTGCCCGCTGCACAACTGGGCCATCGGGCTGGACGACGGCTGCGCCAGGTCGCCCGACGAAGGCTGTACGCCGAAGTTCGCCGTGAAGCTGGAAGACGGCGTGGTGCACCTCGATGCGGGCGAACTGGCCACGCATGCCATCGACCTGGAACGCCCGGTCGCCGGCCCGAAGCCGTTCGCGACGCTGTCGGTCCTTCCACTGGAATAACGCATGACGCAAGAGACGCGCTCCACCTGCCCCTACTGCGGCGTAGGCTGTGGCGTCATCATCGAATCGAGTGGTGACGAGATCACCGGCGTGCGCGGCGACCCCGACCATCCGGCGAACTTCGGCCGCCTGTGCACCAAGGGCTCGACGCTGCACCTCACGGCCAGCGCCACGGTCACGCGGCAGACGCGGCTGCTGCAGCCCATGCAGCGCCTCGTGCGCGGAGAAGCGCCCACTGCCGTGGCATGGAACACCGCGCTCGACAACGCCGCCGGCAAGTTCGCGCAGGTGATCCGCGACCACGGCCCCGACGCGGTGGGCTTCTACGTGTCGGGCCAGCTGCTGACCGAGGACTACTACGTCTTCAACAAGCTCGCCAAGGGCCTGGTCGGCACCAACAACGTCGACACCAACTCGCGCCTGTGCATGAGCAGCGCGGTCGCCGGCTACAAGCAGACGCTGGGCGCCGATGCGCCACCGGCCTGCTACGACGACCTGAAGCATGCCGACTGCCTGTTCATCGTGGGCAGCAACACGGCGTGGGCGCACCCCATTCTTTTCCGCCGCATCGAGGACGCGAAAGCCGCGAACCCGGCGCTGAAGATCATCGTGGCCGACCCGCGCCGCACCGACACGGTCGAGATCGCCGACCTGTTCCTGCCCATCCAGCCCGGCACCGACGTGATGCTGTTCAACGGCATGCTGCACCTGATGCTGTGGGAAGGCTGGATCGATGCGAAGTACATCGCCGCCCACACCAGCGGCTTCGACGCGCTGAAGGCCACCGTGCGCGAATGCACGCCCGACAAGGTGGCGCAGGTCTGCGGCATCCCGAAGGACGACCTGCTCGCGGCCGCACGGCTGTTCGCTACCTCGCCCGCGACGCTGAGCCTGTATTGCCAGGGCCTGAACCAGTCCTCCAGCGGCACGGCGAAGAATGCCGCGCTCATCAACCTGCACCTGGCGACCGCGCAGATCGGCCGGCCCGGCGCGGGCCCGTTCTCGCTGACCGGCCAGCCCAATGCGATGGGTGGGCGCGAAGTCGGCGGCCTGGCCAACCTGCTGAGCGCGCACCGCGACCTGGCGAACCCCGACCACCGCGCCGAAGTGGCCGCGCTGTGGGGCGTGCCCTCGGTGCCCGAGAAGCCGGGCAAGACGGCGGTGGAGATGTTCCAGGCCGCGGCCGACGGCGAGATCCGCGCGCTGTGGATCGCCTGCACCAACCCGGCGCAGTCGATGCCCGACCAGGCCACGGTGCGCCGCGCGCTGGAGCGCGCCGAGTTCGTGGTGGTGCAGGAAGCCTTCGCTACCACCGCCACCTGCGCCTTCGCCGACCTGCTGCTGCCCGCCACCACCTGGGGCGAAAAGGAAGGCACCGTGACCAACAGCGAGCGCCGCATCTCGCGCGTGCGCCCGGCCGTTGCCGCACCCGGCGAGGCACGCAACGACTGGTCGATTGCGGTGGCGTTCGCGCACCGGCTCGAACGCCAGCTGGGCCGCGCGTCCACGCTGTTCCCGTACGAGACGGCCGAATCGGTCTGGAACGAACACCGCGAATCGACGCGCGGGCGCGACCTGGACATCACCGGCCTGAGCTACGCGATGCTGGAAACCGCCGGTCCGCAGCAATGGCCGCTGAAGGAAGGCGAAAGCACCGGCCGCATTCGCCTGTACGAAGACGGCGTGTTCCCCACGCCCGACGGCCGCGCCCGCTTCGTCGACACCGTCTACAAGCCGGTGGCCGAGGCCCGCGAGGCGCGCTACCCCTTCTCGCTGAACACCGGCCGCCTGCGCGACCAGTGGCACGGCATGAGCCGCACCGGCACGGCCGGCCGGCTGTTCGGGCACGTGTCGGAGCCTGTGGTGCAGATGAACGCGCAGGACATGGCGCGCCGCCAGATCGGCGAAGGCGACCTGGTGCACCTGACCTCGAAGCGGGGCTCGATCATGCTGCCCGCGCGCGCCAGCGCCGAGATCGGCCTGAGCCAGGCCTTCGTCGCCATGCACTGGGGCGAGGAATACCTGAGCGGCTGCTCGTCGACCGGCGTGCGGCTTGCGGGCATCAACGCGCTCACCACGCCGGCCTACTGCCCGACGTCGAAGCAGCCCGAGCTGAAGCACACGCCGGTGAAGATCCTCAAGGCCGAGCTGCCGTGGTCGCTGCTGACCATGGCCTGGCTGCCCGCCGACGCGGCGCTGACCGCGCACCGCGCGCTGCAGCCGCTGATGGCGCTGTTTCCTTTTGCGACCTGCGTGCCGTTCGCGGGCAACACCCAAGGCCAGGAGCGCAGCGGCATCCTGTTCCGCGCCGCCGCGCACGACGCGCCCGACGAGGCGCTGGTCGAGAAGATCGAAACCCTGCTCGGCCTGCAGACCGCCGACACCCTGCGCTACGCCGACCGCCGCCGCGGCCAGCGCCGCTCCGCGCGGCTGGTGCGCCGCGCCGACGGCAGCGCCGGCCTGGAAGCCTTCCTGCTGGGCGGCGACACCAGCGCCGAAGCCTGGATCGCCACGCTGCTGCGCGAGGAACTGCCGGCGCAGAGCTACGGCCGGCTGTTGCTGTCGCCAGGTTCGAAGGCGCCGGTGGCGGTGCAGTCGCGCGGCAAGATGGTGTGCACCTGCTTCAACGTGGCCGACGTGGCGATCCAGACCGAGCTGGGCCGCTGCAGCGGTACAGCCGACGAGCGGCTGGCCAAGCTGCAGGGGGCGCTGAAGTGCGGCACGAACTGCGGATCGTGCATTCCGGAACTCAAGCGGATGGTGCGGGCTACGGCGGCCGAATCCGAGGCGGTCACCCCATGACTCCCCGTCTTGCTCCCTCCCCCGCTGGGGGAGGGCTGGGGTGGGGGCAAGCGGCGCGCCTATGGGACGCTCTGCCTGCCCCCATCCCAACCTTCCCCCAAAGGGGGAAGGAGCCAATCCAATGCATAAGCCACCTCGCATTCCGGCATAAGCCTTGCAGGACAATCCACCCACCCATGGGAATCAGCCAATACATCAAGGAAATCGGCCGCGGCGCGAGAGGCGCCAAGCCGCTCACGCGCGAACAGGCCACCGACCTGTTCGGCCAGGTGCTGGACGGCACCGTCACCGATCTCGAAATCGGCGGCTTCTGCCTGGCCATGCGCATCAAGGGCGAAACGCCCGAGGAGATGGCCGGCTTTCTCGATGCGACCCACGCGCGGCTGAACCGCATCCCGGCCGGCGACCGCCCACTGGTCGTGCTGCCGAGCTACAACGGCGCGCGCAAGCTGCCCGTGCTCACGCCGCTGCTAGCGCTGCTGCTGGCGCGCGAAGGCCTGCCGGTGCTAGTGCATGGCAGCGCGAGCGAAACCTCGCGCGTGCTCGCATCGAACGTGCTCACGGCACTCGACCTGCCGCCGATGACCGAAGTCCGCCCCATCGCCAACGGCGAAGCGGCCTTTGCACCCACCGAGCTGCTGAACCCCGCGCTCAAGCGCCTGCTCGACGTGCGCCGCGTGGTCGGCCTGCGCAACCCCGGCCACAGCGTGGTGAAGCTGATGCAGCCCGCGGCCGGCCCCTGTGTGGTGATCGCGAGCTACACGCACCCCGAATACGCGCGCACCATGGGCGAGACCTTCGAGCTCATGGGCATGACCGCCCTGCTCTCGCGCGGCCTCGAAGGCGAAGTGGTGTCCGATCCGCGCCGCACCGCGCAAATCGACGGCTTCGTGCGCGGCGTGCGCACCGAGCTGCAGGCGCAGCAGGCCGGCACCGCCACCGAGGTGCCGGGCCTGCCGAAGGAAATCGACGTCGCGACCACCGCCGACTACACGCGCCGCGTGCTGGCCGGCGAGCTTCCCGTGCCCGAGGCCATCGCAACGCAAGTCAGGCACATCACGCAACTGGCATCCCACGCATGAACAACGTATCCACTCTCATCACCGGCCGCTGCACCCTGGTGGGCGCCGGCCCTGGCGATCCCGAGCTGCTGACCGTCAAGGCCGTGAAGGCGATCCAGGCCGCAACGGTGCTGCTGGTCGACGATCTCGTGAACGACCAGATCGTGCAGGCCTACGCCAACCCCGGCGCGCGCATCGTGCACGTGGGCAAGCGCGGCGGCTGCAAGAGCACGCCGCAGGCCTTCATCGAGCGGCTGATGATCACCGCCGTGCGCGAAGGCGAAACCGTGGTCCGGCTCAAGGGCGGCGACCCGTTCATCTTCGGCCGCGGCGGTGAAGAGGTCGAGCACCTGCGCGAAGCCGGCATCGAATGCACCGTGGTCAACGGCATCACCGCGGGCCTTGCGGCCGCGACCTCGCTGGGCGTGCCGCTCACGCACCGCGACCATGCGCAGGGCGTGGTGTTCGTCACCGGCCACGCCAAGACCGGCGCGGGCGCGGGCGAAGACCCGACCGACTGGCGCGCGCTGGCCGCGACGGCCTACAACGCACGCCTGACGCTGGTGATCTACATGGGCGTGTCGGGTGCCGGGCACATCGAACGCGAACTGCTGCAAGGCCTGCCGGGCGACACGCCGGTGGCGGTCATCCAGCATGCGAGCCTGCCGCACCAGCGCCACATCGCGACCACGCTCGACAAGCTGCAAAGCGGCATCGCCGAAGCCGGGCTGGCGAGCCCGGCGGTGATCGTCGTGGGCGACGTGCTGCGTGGGCTTGCGGCAGCGGCGCTGCCGGCGAGCGCGGGCAAATTCGGTACCTGAGCAGCACCTGACCAGGGCGATGGCGGCGGGGATGCCGCAGGTGCCGCAGGCCGCCGCGTGGCATGTTTCCTGCTGCGCTCCCGGCAATGAATGCCGTTGCCACGCCCGCCCCCGCCGCAGTCGAGATCATCGCGCTCACCAAGCGCTACTCCCCCGGTACGCCGGCCGCCGTGGACCAGATCGACCTGCGTATCGCCAGCGGGAGCTACTGCTGCCTGCTGGGCCCTTCGGGCTGCGGCAAGAGCACCACGCTGCGCATGGTTGCCGGCCACGAGTCGGTCACCAGCGGCGACATCCTGCTGGACAACCGCAACATCACGAACCTGCCCGCCGCCGCGCGCGGCACGGCGATGATGTTCCAGAGCTTCGCGCTGTTCCCCCACCTGTCGGCCACCGACAACGTGGCCTTCAGCCTCAAGATGAAAGGCGTCGGCAAGGCCGAGCGCCACCGGCGCGCCAACGACCTGCTCGCGCGCGTCGCCATGGGCCACCTGGCCGCGCGCAAGCCCGGTGAACTGTCGGGCGGCCAGCAGCAGCGCGTGGCGCTGGCGCGGGCGCTCATCACCGAACCGCGCGTGCTGCTGCTCGACGAACCGCTCTCGGCGCTCGACCCCTTCCTGCGCATCCAGATGCGCGCCGAGCTGCGGCGCTGGCAGAAGGAACTGGGCCTGACCTTCGTGCACGTCACGCACTCGCAGGAGGAAGCGATGGCGCTGGCAGACACCATGGTGGTCATGAACCACGGCGTGATCGAGCAGGTCGGCTCGCCACACGCGGTCTACAACCATCCGGCGAGCGAATTCGTGGCGCGCTTCATGGGCGGCCACAACGTGTTCGATACGCCGGCCGGCCCGATCGCGGTGCGCAACGACCACATGCGGATCGTCGCGGCAACGGATGCCATCACGGCGGCCGGCTTGCCCGCCACCGTCACCGACGTCGAGTACCAGGGCACCTACGTGCTGCTCGGCCTGACGCTCGACGCCGTCGCGCCGGGGCGCCAGAACGTCTCGGTGTTGCTGGGCGAGGCCGCCTTTCTCTCGCGCCCCTATGCGCAGGGCGAGGCGGTGCGCCTTTCGTGGGCCGAGGCCGACGCGCGCGTGCTCGGCCCCGGCGCCAGGCCGCCGGGCGAGCGCGTGTCGGCGCCCGTCAACGCAAACGCCCTGCGCGACGACATGGCCGCGCTCGCCCTGACCCTGTGAGCGCTTCCCCAGCCAGCTTTCTCTTTTTCCCGCGTTCGTCCCCTTCCACTTTTCTTCTGGAGACTCAGCCATGACCGATCCCATCGACTCGTCCACCGGCGTCAAGCGCCGCACCCTTCTGCAAGGCACGGCCGGTATCCTGGCCACGGGCGTCGCGCCCTTCGTGCATGCGCAGGAGAAGGTCGTGCTGCGCTACCTCGGCACCGCCGTGAACCAGGACAAGGCCATCGCCGAGAAGTTCAAGGCCGACACCGGCATCGAGATCCAGTACGTCGCCGTGACCACCGACGACGTGACCAAGCGCGCAGTCACCGCGCCGAACAGCTTCGACCTGATCGACACCGAGTTCTTCTCGCTCAAGAAGATCGTGCCGACCGGCAACCTCAAGGGCATCGACACCAGGCGCGTGAAGAACGCCGACAAGATCACCTCGCTGTTCACCAAGGGCGAAGTGGCGGGCAAGAAGGTCGGCAGCCAGGGCACGGCGCCGGTCAAGGTGATTTACCTCGAAGGCGAGAAGAGCAAGGCCTTCGCCAAGTCGGCCACGCAGTTCATGTCGCTGATCCCGACCACCTACAACGCCGACACGCTGGGCATTCGACCCGACCTCATCAAGCGCCCGATCGGCTCCTGGGCCGAGCTGCTGAACCCCGAGTTCAAGGGCAAGACCGCGATCCTGAACATTCCGTCGATCGGCATCATGGACGCCGCGATGGTGGTGGAAGCCAAGGGCATCCACAAGTACGCCGACAAGGGCAACATGACCAAGGCCGAGATCGACCTGACGATCAAGACCCTGATCGAGGCCAAGAAGGCCGGCCAGTTCCGCGCGCTGTGGAAGGACTTCAACGAGTCGGTGAACCTGATGGTCTCGGGCGAGGTGGTGATCCAGTCGATGTGGTCGCCCGCCGTCACGGCCGTGCGCAGCAAGGGCATCGACTGCGCCTTCCAGCCGCTCAAGGAAGGCTACCGCGCCTGGGCCTCGGGCTTCGGCCTGCCGGCCACACTTTCGGGCAAGAAGCTCGACGGCGCCTATGAATTCATCAACTGGTTCCTCGACGGCTGGGCCGGTGCATACCTCAACCGCCAGGGCTACTACAGCGCCGTGCTCGACACCGCCAAGGCCAAGATGGAAGCCTACGAATGGGCCTACTGGATGGAAGGCAAGCCCGCGGCCCAGGACATCAAGAGCCCCCAGGGCGACGTGATCGCCAAGGCCGGCGCAGTGCGCGACGGCGGCAGCTACGAGCAGCGCATGGGCGGCATCGCGTGCTGGAACGCCGTCATGGACGAGAACGAATACATGGTCCGCAAGTGGAACGAGTTCGTTGCGGCCTGAGCCTGTGAGCGCTCCCGCCACCCGCGCGTCCGTCGCCACTGCCCCCGTTCACACCGTGAAGGCGTGGTGGCAGGCGGCGCCGTTCGCGCTGGTGTTCCTGCTGTTCTTCCTGATTCCGCTGGCGCTGGTCGCGATGGTCAGCCTATGGAATTTCAACGAGTACGAGTTGATCCCGGCCGTCACGCTGCGCAACTACCGGAGCCTGTTCGAGGGCTGCTCGCACCTCACCGACAACGGCGACCTGTGCGTCACGCTCAACACTTACCTGAGCACGTTCAAGTTCTGCGTGCTGGTATGGGGCATCACGCTGCTCGTCGGCTTTTCGGTGGCCTACTTCCTGGCGTTCCACGTGCGCTCGTCGACGATGCAGACGGTGCTGTTCGTGCTGTGCACGGTGCCCTTCTGGACTTCCAACGTGATCCGCATGGTCTCGTGGGTGCCGCTGCTGGGGCGCAACGGGCTGGTCAACCAGGCGCTGATGGGCACGGGCCTCGTGAACCAGCCGGTGGAGTGGCTTCTGTTCTCCGATTTCTCGGTGGTGCTGGCCTTCGTGCACCTGTACACGATGTTCATGATCGTGCCGATCTTCAACAGCATGATGCGCATCGATCGCTCGCTGCTCGAAGCGGCCAGCGACGCGGGCGCCTCGGGCTGGCAGACGCTGTGGAACGTGGTGGTGCCGCTGTCGCGCACCGGCATCCTGATCGGGTCGATCTTCGTCATCACCATCGTCATGGGCGACTTCGTCACCATCGGCGTGATGGGCGGCCAGCAGATCGCGTCGATCGGCAAGATCATCCAGGTGCAGACCTCGTACCTGCAGTTTCCGCTGGCTGCGGCCAACGCGATGATCCTGCTGGCGGTGGTGCTGATGATCATCTGGGGGCTCACCCGGCTGGTCGATATTCGCAAGGAGCTCTGAAGTGAACCGGAACTCCGACGTTCGAATCGTGCGGCGTCGTTCGGGGGGCGATCACGCCGACGGGGTGCCTTGCTCCGCGAATGTCCCCCGCTTCGCTCCTCCTTTATTTCGCTGCGTGCCCTCGTGCACAGGGCACCGGGTGCTCCCCGCAGCGAAATAAAGGAGGAGCGAAGCGGGGGACATTCGCGGAGGGGAGTACCCGGTGGCCTGTGCACACGCCCTGAAGGACCCAACCCATGACCCAACACATCAGAGAACAACGTCCCCCCGGCTTCTGGCCCCTGGCGACCGTGTTCGCCTTGTTCGTGCTGTTCCTCTACGGCCCGATGATCACGATCTTCGTGCTGAGCTTCCAGGGCCCCGAAGGCGGCCTCACCTTCCCGCTGCGAGGGCTGTCGCTGCACTGGTTCTACAAACTGGCTGAGGGATTGGGCACAGTAGACATCGGCGCGGCCTTCCGGCGCTCGCTGGCCCTGGGCGCGGTGGTCATGGCTTTCACCGTCGTGCTTTCGGTGCTCGCCGGGCTCGCGTTCCGCAAGAAGCTCGCGGGCAGCAACACCCTGTTCTTCGTCACGGTTGCCAGCCTCATCATGCCGTCGATCATCATTTCGCTGGGCATCGGCCTGCAGTTCCGGCTGCTCGACACGGGTATCAAGAGCCTGCTCACGGCCGTGGACGCAACCACGCTGCTCGAGGGCTACGGCACCGCGCTCGGCCTGTTCAGCTCCGCCCTCGGCGCGCACCTGACGTGGACGCTGCCGTTCGGGCTGCTCATCATGTTCGCGGTCTTCAACCGCTTCAACCCGGCCTACGAGGAAGCCGCGCGCGACCTCGGCGCCACGCCGTGGCAAACCTTCCGCTTCGTGGTGCTGCCGCTGATCGGCCCGTCGATCGTGGGCATCGGCATGTTCGGCTTCACGCTGTCGTGGGACGAGATTGCCCGCACCTCGCAGGCCATCGGCGACGTCAACACGCTGCCGCTCGAACTGCAGGGGCTGACCTCGACCGTGACCACGCCGTCGATCTATGCGCTGGGCACGGTGACCACCGTGGTGTCGCTGCTGGTCATGGCGGCGGCGCTGGGCGCGGCTGCGCTGCTGCGCCGGCGCGCCGTGCGGAAGGCGTGAGCGTTTTCCTACAGCCGCCTAAAATCGCGCCCCAACAAAAGCGCAAACAAGAAAGAGGCGGAAATGCTCGAGAAACTCAATGAATTCACGGAAAGCCACGGCGAATTGCGCCGCGGCCAGGGGTTGGTCACCGGAACCATCGCACTGAGCCTTGGCATCCTGTGCTTCCTCGGCGTACTGGCCTTCCACTTTCCGCAGTACCTCACCACGCCGGAGCTGCGCAAGAGCTACAACGTCGACGTGATGCGCTTCATCCTGCTGGCGGCCATGGTGATCTCGGGCGGGCTGTCGCTGGTCAACATCATCTTCAACCGCTCGCGCTGGCTCTCGTCGGCCGCGTTCCTGCTGGTGGTGGCCTCGGCGCTGCTGGGCGGGCACAAAGTGCCGGTGCACGACTTCGCGGACAACACGCCGTACATCGGCCTGGACTGGTTCATCCTCGACCTGCTGGGCTCGTCGCTGATCTTCATCTTCATCGAGAAGCTGTTTGCGCTGCGCAAAGACCAGCCCGTGTTCCGCGAGGAGTGGCAAACCGACTTCCACCACTTCGTGGTGAACCACATGATCGTGGGCTTCGTGCTGCTGGCCACCAACCTGATGGTGCACAAGTTCTTCGGCTGGGCCGCCAACGACGGCATCCGCGGCTGGGTGGGCAACCTGCCGTTCTGGGCCGGCATCCTGCTGATCATCCTGGTGGCCGACCTCGTGCAGTACTGGACGCACCGCGCGTACCACGAGGTGCCGGTGCTGTGGCGCCTGCACGCGGTGCACCACAGCGTGAAGAGCATGGACTGGATGGCGGGCTCGCGCCAGCACATTCTCGAACTGCTGATCACGCGCACGCTGGTGCTCGCGCCGATCTACGTGCTGGGCTTCAGCAAGGAAGTGATCGACGCCTACATCGTGGTGGTGGGCTTCCAGGCGGTGTTCAACCACTGCAATGTGAGCGTGCGGCTCGGCCCGCTGCGCTACCTGATCGTGACGCCCAACTTCCACCACTGGCACCACAGCCAGGACATCGAGGCGCTCGACAAGAACTACGCGGCGCACTACGCCTTCCTCGACTACCTCTTCGGCACCGCGGTGAAGAGCACCAAGCTCTGGCCCGAGAAATACGGCGTGCTGGGCGACTACGTGCCCAACGGCTTCTTCAAGCAGCTGAAGTTCCCGTTCGTCTGGAAAGGCTGATGCGCTCCCGCTTCCGGACTTTCGCGGCCCTCGCTGCCGCGGGCGCCGCCCTGCTGCTCACGGCCTGCGCCACCCGCGTCGACCTGCCGACCAAGGACGCCGGCCTGCGCGTGCGGGTGCAGAGCTCGGTCATCGCACCGGGCAACGGCGGCGAGCTCATCGCCGCCGACGCGCTGGCGCCGGGCGACATCCTGCTGACCTCCATCGCCACGGTGAACTCCTTCGGCATCCGGCTGGGCACCTTCTCGCCGGTGAGCCATGCGGTGCTCTACCTCGGCGACGGCCAGATCGCCGAAGCCGTGGGCACCGGCGTGCGCGCCCGGCCGCTGGCCGAGGTGGTCGACGAAGAACAGATGGTGGTGGCCTTCCGCGTGCCGGGCGTGGACGAAGCCGGCGCCGGGCGCATCCGCGAATGGGCGCTGTCGCAGGTCGGCGCGCGCTACAACACCGTGGGCGTGCTGCTGAACGCGCCTTTCGTGCTGAACCGGCGCCTGTGCGAGCTGCCGCTGGTGCCGGGCGCAGTCAGCCACTACTGCATGAGTGGCATGGCGATGGTGCAGCTGGGTGCGAGCCGCGACGACCAGTTCTTCTGCTCGCAGTTCGTGCTCGAGGCCTACAAGCGGGCCGGCCTGCCGATCACCAGCGCCGACCCGCGCTGGGTGAGTCCTGCCGACCTGCTGCACATGCGCGAAGGCGACGTGCCTTCCATTGCCGCCACGCAGCCGCTGCGCTATGTGGGCCACCTGAAATACAACCCGCCGCCGCTGCTCGCGGCAGACGGCCCTTGAGCGCGGCCGCGTCTTCCCGCTTCGACGTCGTCGTGATCGGCGCCGGGGCCGCGGGGCTGTTCTGCGCCGGCGTGGCCGGCCAGCGCGGACTCAAGGTGCTGGTGGTGGACCACAGCGAGAAGGTCGGCGAGAAGATCCGCATCTCGGGCGGCGGCCGCGCCAATTTCACCAACCGCGACCTCGACGTGCGCGCGCCGCAGCGCCACTTCATCGGCGACAACCCGAATTTCTGCCGCTCGGCGCTGTCGCGCTATGCGCCGCAGCAGTTCATCGAGCTGGTGCAAAAGCACGGCATCGCCTTCCACGAAAAGCACAAGGGGCAGCTGTTCTGCGACGGCTCCTCGCAGCAGATCGTCGACCTGCTGCTGGCGGAATGCGCGGCGGGTGGGGTCGAGCGATGGCAGCCGTGCAGGGCCGGAAACATCACGCTGACGGGCTCTGGCAGCTATCGAATCGAGAGCGATCGAGGCCTCATCGAAACGCCGAAGATCGTGGTTGCCACCGGCGGCCTGTCGATCCCCCAGATCGGCGCCAGCGACTTCGGCTACCGCATCGCCGAGCAGTTCGGCCTGCGCCTCGTCACGCCCCGGCCGGCGCTGGTTCCGATGACCTTCGGCGGCGAGGCCTGGGCGCCGTATGCCGAACTGGCCGGACTCGCGCTGCCAGTGCGCATCGAGACCGGCGCCAGGAAGGAAAAGACGGCATTCCTCGAAGACCTGCTGTTCACCCACCGGGGCTTGTCGGGCCCGGCCGTGCTGCAGATTTCGAGCTACTGGAAGCCCGGCACCCCGCTGACGCTCGATTTCGCGCCGGGCACGAACGTGGCCGAGGCGCTCGGCGAAGCCAAGCTGCGCTCGAAGAAGCGCATCGCCAACGAACTGGCCACGCTCGTGCCCTCCCGGCTGGCCGACGCCTGGGTCGGACAGGACCCGGCCCTGCAGCGCCCGGTCAACGAGGCCGCCGACAAGGCGCTGGCCGCCCTGTCGGAGCGCATCGCCCGCTGGCAGATCACGCCCAGCGGCACCGAAGGCTACAAGAAGGCCGAGGTGACGGCCGGCGGCGTCGACACCCGCGATCTGTCGTCTCAGACCATGGAATCGAAGCAGCCGGGCCTCTATTTCATCGGCGAAGTGGTCGATGTGACGGGTTGGTTGGGCGGATACAACTTCCAATGGGCCTGGGCGAGCGCGCATGCCTGCGCAAGCGCGCTATAATCTCGGGCTAACTTCTGGCCTCCCCTCAACGGCCACCAAAGATTTCAGTTGAGGAACCCCGGCTTTGGGCCTCGATCTCCCCGAGCCAACTTCAGTTCAACGATTCATCAATGACCACCATCCGCGTTAAAGAAAACGAGCCCTTCGACGTCGCACTTCGCCGTTTCAAGCGCACCATCGAAAAGCTCGGCCTGCTGACCGACCTGCGCGCCCGCGAGTTCTACGAAAAGCCGACCGCCGAGCGCAAGCGCAAGAAGGCCGCCGCGGTCAAGCGCCACTACAAGCGCGTGCGCAGCATGCAGCTGCCCAAGAAGCTGTACTAAGCAACGCCCCGGGCGGCAGGCCTCGACGAAAGTCGGCGCCGTCGCCCAGTTGCCTCAGCCGCGCCAGGGAAACCTGCCGCGGCTTTTGTTTTTTCCGAAAGGTTGTCGAATGACTCTCAAAGAACAGATCACCGAAGACATGAAGACGGCGATGCGCGCCAAGGACTCCGAGCGCCTCGCCACCATCCGCCTGCTGCTCGCGGCCTTGAAGCAGAAGGAAGTCGACGAGCGCGTGGAGCTCGACGACGCCATGGTCGTCGCCATCGTCGACAAGATGGTCAAGCAGCGCAAGGACTCGATCGCCGCCTTCACCACCGGCGGCCGCATCGACCTGGCCGACAAGGAAGCCGCCGAGATCAAGGTGCTCGAGGTCTACCTGCCCCAGCGCATGAGCGCCGATGAAACGGTGGCCGCAGTGAAGGCCATCGTGGCCGAACTGGGCGCCAGCGGCCCCGGCGACATGGGCAAGGTGATGGGCGTGGTCAAGACCCGCCTCGCCGGCAAGGCCGACATGGGCCAGGTCAGCGCTGCCGTCAAAGCGGCCCTGACAGGCGCCTGATGAGCACCGGCAGCCCCCGCGCCCCGATCCTCAAGGCCTGTGCCTGCCTGGTCGACGCGCAGGGCCGGCTGCTGGTGTTCCGCCATCCCGAGGATGGCAACATGCAGCTCCCCAAGGGCACCATCGAGCCCGGGGAATCGCCAGAGGCCGCGGTGCGCCGCGAGCTGCTCGAAGAATCGGGCATCGACTACGCCGGCGCGCTGCAATCGCTCGGCACGCTCGACCGCGAATGCGAGGCCGGCGTCGAGGGCAACACGCACCGCCATCCGCAGCTGTGGCACCTGTTCCTGATGCGCGCCGAGGGCAGGCTGCCCGAGACCTTCATGCACACCGCCACCGGCAGTCCCGAAGAAGAAGGCCTCGTCTTCCTGTTCAGCTGGCTCGAACCCGGCGATGCCATCGACGACTTCGCCCTGCCCTACCGACAGACCATCGAGCGCGTGCGCACGGCCCTGCTGCTCGCGGCCTGAGGCTTTTCAGCCCGCGGCGCGCGTGGCCATGTACACGCCCAGCAGCGCCAGCCCCACCAGGAAGCAGCGCCGGAACACCGCCACCGAGAGCCGCTGCCGCAGCCAGGTCCCGAGCACCATGCCGCCGATGGCCGGCACCAGCATCGCGATCGACCCACCCACCACCGACACCGGATAGCTCCCATTTCCGGCCAGCCCTATGGCCAGCACCACCGTCGAGGTGGTGAACGAAATGCCCATCGCCTGGATCAGCGAATCGCGCCGGAACCCCAGCGCCTGCAGGTACGGCACCGCCGGCACCACGAACACGCCGGTCACGGCCGTCACCAGCCCCGTGGCGATGCCCACCAACGGCCCCAGCCAGCGCGTCTGCCCCTCGGCCACGTACAGCTGCCGCCCCGTCAGCCCCCAGCCCGCATAGAGCACCAGCGCCACGCCAAGCGCCCCCGTCGCCCACGCCCCCGACGGCACGCCCAGCCACAGCGCACTACCCAGCGTGCCGACGACGATCCCCGCCTGCATGCCGCCGATGCGCTTGAGCACCGGCACGAAGCTCGCGCGCGGCCCGGTCTGCCAGACGTTGGTGACCAGCGACGGCACGATCAGCAGTGCCGCCGCCTGCACCGGCGGCATCCACAGGGCGAGCAGCGCCATCGACACCGTGGGCAGCCCCAGCCCGATCACGCCCTTGATCACCCCGGCCAGCAGGAAGACGGCCGCTGCGGCAATCCAGAAGCTCGTCAAGTCGTTCGAATGCATCATCGCGGCCGAGTCTGCCGGGCAATGCCGCGCCGGGAAATGCGGTGTTCGCAGAGCCGGCCTCAGGCTGCGGCTGAGGCTCTTGATGCACACTCCGCCGAACCATGCGATTCGACCTCACCGACCTCCGGCTCTTTCTCAACGTCGTCGAAGCCGGCAGCCTCACCGGCGGCGCCGGGCGCTCGCACATGACGCTGGCCTCCGCGAGCCAGCGTGTGCGCGGCATGGAAGACGCCCTCGGCAGCCCGCTGCTCACGCGCCACGCACAGGGCGTGCGCGCCACCGAAGCCGGCCGCACGCTGCTGCACCACGCGCGCGTCGTGCTGCAGCAGATGGAGCGCCTGCGCGGCGAACTCGGCGAATACGGCCAGGGCCTCAAGGGCCACGTGCGCTTCATGTGCGGCACCTCGGCGCTGACCGAGCACCTGCCCGAGGTACTGAGCCGCTTTCTCGCCGAGCATCCGCGCATCTCGGTCGACCTCGAGGAGCGCGCCAGCCCGGACACGGTGGAAGCGCTGCGCGGCGGCCTGTGCGACATCGGCATCGTCTCGGACGCTATCGACAGCGAAGGGCTCGAATGCCATCCCTTTCGCCGCGACGACCTCGTGCTCGTGATGCCGCGCGGCCACGCCCTGGCCGGACGCCGGCGCCTGCGGCTGGCCGACGTGGTCGACAGCGAATTCGTGGGCCTGCCTGCGAACAGTGCGCTGCAGCAGCTCATCACCCAGCATGTGCGCGCGCTCGGCAAGCACCTGGCCTACCGGGTGCGCGTGCGCAACTTCGAGGCCGTGTGCCGCATGGTCGAGTACGGCATCGGCGTCGGCATCGTGCCGCAGACCGCGGCCGAACGCTGCGCGCGTTCGATGAAGATTGCACGCGCCTCGCTCTCCGACGCCTGGGCGGAACGCACGCTGATGGCTTGCGTGCGCTCGTCGGAAGACCTGCCGCTCAATGCGCGGCGCATGCTCGAGCACCTGATCGCGCCGCCGGAAGAACATGCGAAGAAGTGATCGGCGGGCAGGCGCCCGCCTTGGGGCTCAGCTGCCCGCGATCTTCATGCGGTTCACCAGGACCGACCCCGTGGTCTTGGCGCCGAAGGTATAGGCATCGGCTCCGATGGCCTCGATGCCCATGAGCATGTCCTTCAGGTTGCCGGCGATGGTGATCTCCTGCACCGGGAAGGCGATGCGGCCCTTCTCGACCCAGAAGCCGCTGGCACCGCGCGAGTAGTCGCCGGTCACGTAGTTCACGCCCTGGCCCATCAGCTCGATGACAAAGAGGCCGGTGCCGAGCTTGGCCAGCATGGCGTCGAGGTCGTCGGTGTGCTTGGTGAGGCGCGAGCTCAGCGTCAGGTTGTGCGAACCGCCGGCGTTGCCGGTGGTCTTCATGCCCAGCTTGCGGGCCGAGTAGGTCGAGAGAAAGTAGCCTTCGAGGCGGCCAGCATCGACCACCTTGCGCGCCCGCGTGGTCACGCCTTCGTCGTCGAAGGGCGAGCTGCCCTTGCCGCGCATGACGTGCGGATCTTCGGCCACATCGACGTGCTTGGGCAGCACGGGCTTGCCCAGCGAGTCGAGCAGGAAGCTGCTCTTGCGGTACAGCGCACCGCCGCTCACGGCCTGCACCAGCCCACCCAGCAGGCCCACGGCCAGCGGCGACTCGAACAGCACCGGGCATTCGGTGGTCTTGATCTTGCGCGACTTCAGCCGGCTCAGCGCCCGCTCGGCGGCGTAGCGGCCCACGGCCTTCGGGCTGGCCAGTTCGCCGGCCGAGCGCATGGAGCTGTACCAGGCGTCGCGCTGCATGTCGTCGCCCTTGCCGGCGATGGGTGCCACCGAGATCGAGTGCCGCGAGCTGGCATAGCCGCCGCGAAAGCCGTGCGTGTGGGCGCTGAAGAAGTGGCTCTGCTGCGCCGAGACGCCCGCGCCTTCGCTGTTGGTGATGCGCTTGTCGGTCGTCAGGGCCGCCTCTTCGCATTCCAGCGCCAGCTTGGCGGCCTGCTCGCTCGTCACGTCCCAGGGATGGAACAGGTCGAGTTCGGGGTGCACCTTGGCGATGTCTTCTTCGTCCGGCAGGCCGCTGACGGGGTCTTCGGCCGTGAAGCGGGCGATGTCGTAGGCCGCCTGCACGGTCTGCTCGATGGCGGCTTCGGAGAAGTCGGAGGTGCTGGCGTTGCCGCGGCGGTGGCCCACGTAGACCGTGATGCCCAGCGACTTGTCGCGGTTGCGCTCGACGTTTTCCAGCTCGCCCTTGCGTACCGAGACGCTCAGGCCGCAGCCCTCTGAGGCCTCGGCCCCGGCGTCGGTGGCGCCGAGCTTCTTGGCATGGGCCAAGGCCGAGTCGACCAGGTTTTCGAAGAAGGAGCGGCTGTAGGCGAAGCCGGAATCGGCGCGCGAGGAGGATGTCGTCATGTGGTGGCTATGATACTTGCGCCCCCCATTTCCCGTTTTCCCCAGCTTCCCACTGCGCATTGCACGCGTTGCAACGCCGCACGGTGCGGCCCAGAATCCACCTCATGTCCCGCAAACCCAAAAAAGGCTATTTCGTCCGTGGCCAGTTCGTTGCCGAGGGCAGCGAACTCGACCTCGAGCTCAAGCGCGAGCTCAAGGGCTCCGACGAAGCCAGCCGCACCGATCTCAAGCGCGAAAGCGACGAACTGCAGAAGCTCGGCACCGAGCTGCTCACGCTGCGCGCCGGCCTGTTCGATGCGCTCCAGCTCGACGAGAAACTGGTCGACGCCATCGCCGAGGCCAGGCGCATCACCAATTTCGAGGGCAAGCGCCGCCAGATGCAGTTCATCGGCAAGCTCATGCGCAAGCTCGAGCCCGAAGTGCTCGAGGCCGTGAAGCTCGCCCTGACCGAGCAGAACAGCGTGCCGGCCGCCGAAACCGCCGCCCTGCACGAGGCCGAACGCTGGCGCGACTGGCTGATTGCCGACGACGACGCCCTGGGCGGCTGGATCGAAACCCACCCCGCCACCGACTCGCAACAGCTGCGCGCACTGGTGCGCCAGGCCCGCAAGGACATGAAGTCCGGCCCGGCCGGCGAGGCGCCGCGCCAGGGCAAGGCCTATCGCGAAATCTTTCAGCTCGTGCGCGCGCAACTGGCCGTGCACGGAGGCGCGGACCATGCGGCGGCTGCCGCCGCGCAAGACCGGGAAGACGACGCATGAGCCCCTTGTCTTTCTCCCTCCCCTCCCGGGGGAGGGCCGGGGTGGGGGCAAGCGGCGTATCCATCGAGCGCTCTGCCTGCCCCCATCCCAACCTTCCCCCGGAAGGGGAAGGAGCAACACCATGAGCGCACCTGACTCTGTTCGCATCGGCATCGTCTCGGTCAGCGACCGCGCCTCCAGCGGCACCTACGAAGACAAGGGCCTGCCTTCGCTGAAGGAGTGGCTCGGCCGGGCGCTGAAGAACCCCATCGAATTCGAGCCCCGGCTGATCCCGGACGAGGCGGCGCAAATCAGCGCCACGCTGATCGAACTGGTCGACGCCGGCTGCTCGCTGGTGCTGACCACCGGCGGCACCGGCCCTGCCCTGCGCGACGTGACACCCGAGGCCACGCTGGCCGTGGCCCACAAGGAAATGCCCGGCTTCGGCGAACAGATGCGCCAGATCAGCCTGCGCTTCGTGCCGACCGCGATCCTGTCGCGGCAGGTGGCGGTGATCCGCGGCAAGAGCCTGATCATCAACCTGCCGGGGCAGCCAAAGTCGATCGCGGAGACGCTCGAAGGACTCAAGGACACCGAAGGCGTGCAGGTCGTACCCGGCATCTTTGCAGCAGTGCCCTACTGCATCGACCTGATCGGCGGGCCGTACCTCGAGACGGACGATTCGGTCTGCAAGGCGTTCAGGCCGAAGTCGGCCGTTCGCCCGGCGCGCTGAGCGCCTTGCCCGCTGGTTACTTGACCAGCGTCAGCAACGGCGCGCCGCCAGCACGGGCATCGCGGTGAACGCGCCGAATGCGAGGCCGAGGGAAATGCAGGTCTTCCGGAATCGGGTCATGGTGTCTTTCCGGCCCGCGCGCGCTGCGCGAGCCACTCCTCGAAGCGGGTCGCCCCGAGCCGCGGCGTGGTGCCGGGTGTCAGCGAGCGGTCATCGAGTTGCACGCCGAAATAGCTCGCCTGGGCATCGGTGACAACCGGACGCTCATCGCCGGTCGCCGCGAACAGGCGGCGCACCAGCACATCCAGCGGCAGAGCCTCCGGCCCCGCGATCTCGATCCGGCCCCGCGCGGGCGGCTCGCCCACCACCACTGCGAGCGCGGCCGCGACGTCGTCCGCTGCCATCGGCTGGATCAGCGCGTTCGAGAGCCGGACCTCGCCATCGCGCATGCTCCCGTCGGCAATGCCGGCCACGAATTCGAAGAACTGCGTGGCCTGCACGATGGTCCAGGGCACCGGGGAGGCCTCAATCAGTTCTTCCTGCCGTTGCTTGGCGCGGAAATAGCCGCTGGCCAGCAGGCGATCGGTGCCGACCACCGACAGCGCGACGAAATGCGCGACGCCAGCCTGCGCGGCCGCCGCCAGCAGGTTGCGCCCTGCCGTGTCGAAGAAATGGAGCGCCGCTGCGTCTTCGAATGAAGGCGAATTCGCCACGTCGACGACGACCTGGGCGCCGGCCAGCGCGTCTTCAAGGCCTTCGCCGGTGAGCGTATTGACGCCCGTGGAAGGCGAGGCCGCGACAACCTCCTGGCCGGCCTGGCGCAGCCGGGCGGCGAGCCTGGAGCCGATGAGGCCTGAGCCTCCGATGATGACGATCTTCATGGTCGATTCCTCGTAAAGGGAGTCAAAGGAACGCCCCCCGTGGGCGTCCATGCGAGGAAGACGTCCAGCGGGGGGCGTTTGTGACGCCGGGATCGAAATTTCCCGGAATCGGCAGCACTGCCGAGCGAGGCAGCCGTCATTGCCGGCCCGAAACCATGGCGCCCGGCCGCCTGCCGACGCTCATGTGCCGTGGTGGATCGTCACGCCCTGCGAAGGATCCAGTCGCGCGCCGTGATGCCGTTCACGGGCGTCTTCCAACGCATCGTCCTCCTCCCGCCGGTGCGCGCTGCGGTAGAGCAGCGGAAGCACCAGCAGCGTCAGCGCGGTCGACGACAGGATGCCGCCGATCACCACCGTGGCCAGCGGCCGCTGCACCTCGGCGCCGGTGCCCGTGGCGATGGCCATCGGCACGAAACCCAGTGAAGCGACCAGCGCCGTCATCAGCACCGGCCGCAGCCGCGTGAGCGCGCCTTCGCGGATCGCGGCGTCCAGCGGCAGCCCGCCCTCGCGCAGGTTGCGGATGAACGAGATCATCACCAGCCCGTTGAGCACCGCCACGCCCGACAGCGCGATGAAGCCTACCGCCGCCGAGATCGACAGCGGAATGCCGCGCAACCACAGCGCCACGATGCCGCCCGTGAGCGCGAACGGAATGCCGGTGAACACCAGCAGGCCGTCCTTCAGGTTGCCGAACATCGCGAACAGCAGCGTGAACACCAGCAGCAGCGACACCGGCACCACCACCTGCAGCCGTTCGGTGGCCGAGGCGAGGTTCTCGTACTGGCCGCCCCATGCGGTCCAGTAGCCGGCCGGGATGGCCACCTTGCGCATCGCCTCCTCGGCCTCTGCCACGAAGGAACCCAGGTCGCGGCCACGCACGTTGGCGCTCACCACGATGCGGCGCTTGCCGTCCTCGCGGCTCACCTGGTTGGGGCCGGGCGCGATGTCGAGCGTGGCCACCTCGCCCAGCGGGATGAAGCTGGTGCGCGTGCCTTCGGCGCCCGCGCCCCTGGGCAATGCAACGGGCAGGCGCTTGATGGCCTCGAGGTCGGTGCGCAGGTTCTCGGGCAGGCGCACGATGATGTCGAAGCGCCGGTCGCCGTCGAACAGCGTGCCGGCCTCGCGCCCGCCGACCGCGGCCGAGATCGCGTCCTGCACGTCGCCCACGTTGAGGCCGTAGCGCGCGGTCTTGTTGCGGTCGATGTTCACCGTGAGCATCGGCAGGCCGGTGGTCTGCTCCACCTTCACCTCGGCCGCGCCGGCGATCTTGCCCAGTACGCCCGACACCTCGGCCGCCGTCTTGTTCAGCACGTCCATGTCGTCGCCGAAGATCTTCACGGCCACGTCGCTGCGCACGCCGGAGATCAGTTCGTTGAAGCGCAGCTGGATCGGCTGCGAGAACTCGTAGTTGTTGCCCGGCAGCTTCTCCACCTCTTCCTGCACGGCGGCCAGCAGTTCTTCGCGCGTGCGCTTCGGCTTGGGCCACTCGCTCTCGGGCTTGAGCATGATATAGCCGTCGGAGATGTTCGGCGGCATCGGGTCCGATGCAATCTCGGCCGTGCCCGTGCGCGCGAACACGCGCTCGATTTCCGGAAACTTCGCCTTCAGCGTACGTTCGAGCTGCTTCTGCATCTCGACCGACTGCGTAAGGCTGGTGCCCGGGATGCGCAGCGCCTGGATCGCGAAATCGCCCTCGCTCAGGCTCGGCACGAACTCGGTGCCCAGTCGCGTCGCCAGCAGGCCCGACAGCACCACCGCCACCGCGGCCAGCGTGATGACCAACGGCTTGGCCGACATGACGCGCGCGAGCAGCGGCTCGTAGCCGCGCTTGGCCCACACCATCAGGCGATTCTCTTTCTCGCTGACCTTGTTGCCGATGAACAGCGCCACGGCCGCGGGAATGAAGGTGATCGACAGGATCATCGCGCCCAGCAGCGCGATCACCACGGTGAAGGCCATCGGGTGGAACAGCTTGCCCTCGACCCCCGTGAGCGCAAAGATGGGCAGGTACACGATCATGATGATCAACTGGCCGAACAGCAGGGGCCGCCGCGCCCCCTGCGAGGCCGCGAACACTTCATGGAAGCGCTCGATGCGCGTCAGCGGACGACCCTTGTGCGCCTGCGCATGGGCCAGCCGCCGCACGCAGTTCTCCACGATCACCACCGCGCCGTCGATGATGATGCCGAAGTCCAGCGCGCCCAGGCTCATGAGGTTGGCACTGACCTTCTGGTTCACCATGCCGGTGAAGGTGAAGAGCATCGACAGCGGAATCACGAGTGCCGTGATCAGCGCCGCGCGGATGTTGCCGAGGAACAGGAACAGGATCGCGATGACCAGCACCGCGCCCTCGAACAGGTTCTTCTTCACCGTGGCGATGGCCTTGTCGACCAGCACGGTGCGGTCGTACACCGTCACCGCCTTCACGCCGGCGGGCAGCGTGCGGTTGATCTGCTGCATCTTCTTGTCGACGGCCTGCGACACGGTGCGGCTGTTCTCGCCGATCAGCATGAACACGGTGCCCAGCACCACTTCGCGGCCGTTGTCGGTGGCGGCACCCGTGCGCAGCTCCTTGCCGATGCCGACCTCGGCCACGTCCTGCACGCGCAGCGGATTGCCGTTGGCGTTGCCGAGGATGACGTTGCCGATGTCTTCCACCGACTTCACCTGGCCCGGCGCACGGATCAGGTACTGCTCGCCGCGCTTCTCGATGTAGCCCGCGCCCACGTTGGCGTTGTTGCGTTCCAGCGCGGTGACCAGCTCGGTCATCGTGAGGCCGTGGGCCAGCAGCTTGGCGGGGTCGGGCGCGATCTGGAACTCCTTGGCGTAGCCGCCGATGGAGTTGATCTCGGTCACGCCAGCCACGTTGCGCAGCTGCGGCTTGATGATCCAGTCCTGGATCTCGCGCAGGTCGGTGGGCGAGTACGGCTTGCCGTCGGCTTTCTTCGCACCCTCTTCCGCCTCGACGGTCCAGAGGTAGATCTCGCCGAGGCCGGTCGAGATCGGCCCGATCACCGGCGAGATGCCGCTCGGCATGCTTTCCCGCGCCGACTGGATGCGCTCGTTGACGAGCTGCCGCGCGAAGTAGATGTCGATGCCGTCCTTGAAGATCACCGTCACCTGCGACAGGCCGTAGCGCGACAGCGAACGGGTTTGCTGCAGGCCTGGCAGGCCGGCCATGACCGTCTCGATGGGGTAGGTCACGCGCTGCTCGGTCTCCAGCGGCGAATAGCCGGGCGCGGCAGTGTTGATCTGCACCTGCACGTTGGTGATGTCGGGCACCGCGTCGATGGGCAGCTTCTGGTAGCTGAAGATGCCGAGTGCGGCCATGCCGAGCACGGCAAGCAGGATCAGCCAGCGCTGCTCGATGGAGAAGCGAATGATGCGTTCGAACATGCGGGCGTCCTCAGTGGGTGTGCGTGGCAGAGCTCTTGCCCTGCTGCGACTTCACGACGAAGCTGCCGCTGGCGGCATAGGCCGCGCCGGGCTTCAGTCCGCTCACGATCTCGATGCGCTTGCCGTCGCTGCGGCCGGTCTGCACGTG
Source organism: Variovorax sp. Root411 (assembly GCF_001425205.1). Lineage (GTDB taxonomy): Bacteria > Pseudomonadota > Gammaproteobacteria > Burkholderiales > Burkholderiaceae_C > Variovorax. The sequence continues at coordinate 1,041,853 of NZ_LMDW01000001.1, read as the reverse complement.
CTGCGGCACGAAGCCGCCGGGCACCTTGAGGAACACGGTCGGCTTGTCCTCCACCGTCTGCACCGCTTCGGCCGAGACGGTCACGGACGCATCCGTCTCCGAGGCCACGAGCTCGACATTCACGAACAGGCCCGGTCGCCAGATGCGCTGCGGGTTGGTGAGCGTGACGCGCGCGGTGGCGGTGCGCGTCTGCGCGCCGATCAGCGAGCCCACGTACGACACCGTGCCGCTGGCCGTCTGGTCGAACGAAGTCGAGCGGATGGTCACCGGCTCGCCGATGCGCACCAGGTTCAGGTTGTTGGCGGCCACGCTGATCTCGGCCCACACGTTCGACAGATCGGAGATGGTGAAGACGTTGACGGCCTCTCCCACCGACTCGCCGAGCGAGATGTGCTTCTCGACCACCATGCCGTCGAAGGGCGCGCGCAGCTCGTAACGGCCCAGCGCCGACGAGCCGGGCGTGGCGCCGAGCGCCAGCAGCTTCTGGTTGGCGTTGGCCACTGCGATCTGCGCCTCCTGCATCGCCTGCTGGGCCTGCAGGTAGTCTTGTTGCGGAGAAATCTTTTCTTCCCACAGCTTCTTCTCGCGCTCGTAGGTGGTGCGGGCCAACTCCAGCCGGCGCTGCGCCGACTGCAGCGCGCTTCGTTGCTCCGAGAGCCCCGGGCTCGACAGCACCGCGAGCACTTGGCCGCGCTTCACTTCCTGCCCCAGGTTGGCCGGCACGCTGTCGACCACGCCCGCCACGCGCGGCACCACATGGGCCGTGCGGTCCTCGTTGAACTTGATCTCGCCGGGCAGCTGCAGCGACGTCTTGATGCGCGCGGGGCCGGCGCTCTCGATGCTCACGTCGGCCGCCTTGATCTGCTCGTCCGTGAAGGCGATCTTCTCTTCGTCTTCCTTGTGGCCGGCGGGCTCGTGGCTGGCTTCCCGCTTGTCCTCTTCGTGGTGCTCCTTGTCGGCATGGCCTGAGGCTTCGCCATGGCTGTGGTCGTGGTCCTTGGCCTGCGCCCCGGCTTCCTTGTGGCCTTCTTGACCTTCTTCTTCGTGGTGCTCGCCGTCGCCGTGCCCCGCGGCCTCCGAATGGCCCGCTGCTTCGGGTTTGACGGGTGCGGTGCGCAGGATCATCGCGCCCGCGCCAAGGCCCAGCACCACGACGACCGCGATGGCGATCCACTGCTTCCTGCCGGTGCTTTTTTCAGCGAAAGGTTTGCGTTCTTCTGTGTTCATGATCTTTGGAATTCCTTGCTTGTCAGCGCGCAATGGGCGCCGTCGCGGGAGAGATGTCGTTGCCTTCGCTGCCGAGCAACCGGTCGAGCTCGCCGGCCGCGCGGTGCGCGTCCGCCAGTGCGAGCAGGTACTGCGCGCGCACCTGGAACAGCGTGCGCTGCGCATCGAGTGCTTCAAGAAAGCTGAACTTGCCGAGCTCGAAGCCCTTCGTCGCGGCCTTGTAGGCGGCTTCGGCGCCAGGCAGCGCATCGCGCTGCAGCGTCTGCGCGGTGGCGCGTGCGGAGCGCAGCCGCTCCGAAGCCTGCGTGACGTCGGTGCCCAATTGCAGCTCGGCAGCGGCAAGGTCGTCGCGCGCCTTCTCTTCGCGGCTCAGGGCCTCGGCGACGTTGCCGCGGTTGGTGTCGAAGATCGGCAGCGGAACCGACAGCCCCACGACCACCTGGTTGCGGCGGCCGCCCCCGGTCTCGCCATCGGAGGACGGCACGCGCTTGGCGCCGAGCGACACGGTCACGTCGGGAATGCGCTTCGCCTGCTCCAGCTCGGACAGCGCCTCGCGCCGCTCGACTTCGAGCCGCGCCTGCCGCACCACGGGCGCGGCACCGAGGCGGCTTTGCACTTCCTGCGCCGGCACCATTGCCGGCAGCTGATCGAGCGCGCCATCCACCTGCGTGAAGCGCGGGCTCGGATTGCCCCACAGCGCGGCCAGCTGCCGGCGCGCCGAGCGCAGCGCGCCCTCCGCCTGCAGCAGCTCGACGCGGATGCCGGCCTCGGCAACGCGCGCCCTGGTTTCTTCCAGCGGCGAGACCTTGCCGGCTGCCACGCGGTTGGCCGCCGCGCGAGTGGCCGTCTGCGCGAGTCCGGCGGAATCCTGCGCGAGCCGCAAGCGCTCCTGCGAGGTCAGCACGTCGAAGAAGGCGGTGACCGTCGCCGCGCGGATCTCGGCGCGGCGGCCGGCCAGCGCAGAGGCGGCCTGGTCGCGCGCGCGCTCGGCCGCCGTCACGCGGGCGGCGCGCTTGCCCCCCAGTTCGAGCGGTTGGCTCAGCTGCAGCGTGGTGGTGCGGTTGTCGCGGCGCAGGTCTTCCACCTGCGCATCCAGCGTGGGGTTGGGCCAGGCGCCGGCCTGGACGATGGCGGCCTCGGTGGCGTCCTGCTCGCGGGATGCCGCGGACAGGCCGGGGTTGGCCTGCAACGCCATCGCGACGGCGTTGCCCAACGTCAGCGGGCCTGCGGGCTCCAGTATGCGGGCCGCTACGCCGGGTTGCTGTGAATACGGGGAGCCGGCAGCGGCAGGTGCGACCTGCGAAAAAGCCGGGGGCGCCGCCATGGCCAATGCGGCCAGCGGCACGAAGAGCGTGCGCATCGAATTCTCCTGGGTTGCGAAACAACGGACGGACGAATTCGGCGAGAGCTCAGCTGATGGTGGGGATCAGAAAAGGGGTGTGTTCTCTCGCCGAATCAGAGGGCGAGAGACCAGTCGGGACGGACCGGAACGTCGGAGATGTGCGAGGCGAAGCGCTGGGCGGGCATCGCGCGCAGGGCCTGGGCTGCGCGGGCCGCAGTCATCACCGGCTCCGCCGAAGCTTCCGCATGCTGCACGCTGCCGGAATGGCAGACCGCGCAGTCGCCGACCACGGCATTCGGCTGGGTGCTGGAGTTTTTCTGCGCACCCTCGCCGCTGTGACTGCGGTCGGTGCCGCGGGTTTCGCTTTCGTGATGGCCCCAGTGCTCGGGCTGCGTGTCGCGCTCATGCTGGCAGTACGCCGATGCCGACGCCCAGCTGAACTGGAACGGCAACAGGACGAGCAGGAAGATGAGAAGCCAGCGGCGCATGGGAGCAAAAAGTATATCGGCGGCGCGCGGCAGGCTCCGGCAAAGGCCTTGCGGCCTGCGGGCCCGGCGCCATGTATGACGCCGGATGAAGGTTTTGTCTGTCAATAGGATTACCAAATCGTAATCCTCGTATCGAAAGTGCTTCGATACCATGCGTGAATGCGAATCCTTGTCATAGAAGACGAACCCAAGCTGGGCGAGTACCTGAAAAAGGGACTCGAGGAGAACGGCTATGTCGTGGATATCGCTCGCGACGGCATCGAGGGGAGGTACCTCGCCACCGAGGGCGACTACGCCCTTGTCCTGCTCGACGTGATGCTGCCCGGCATCGACGGCTTCGCCGTGCTGCAGGCCATCCGCCGCACGAAGAACGTGCCCGTGCTGGTGCTGACGGCGCGCGACAAGGTCGAGGACCGCGTGCAGGGGCTGCAGCAGGGCGCGGACGACTATCTCGTCAAGCCCTTCTCCTTCTCCGAACTGCTGGCGCGCGTGCAGGCGCTGCTGCGCCGCGGCAAGCCGCAGGAATCGACCGTGCTGCGGCTGGCCGACCTGGAGGTCGATCTCGTCAGCCGCAAGTGCGTGCGCAACCGCACGCGGCTCGACCTCACGGCCAAGGAGTTCACGCTGCTGCTGGTGCTGCTGCGCCGGCGCGGCCAGATCCTGTCGCGCACCGCGCTCGCCGAGCAGGTGTGGGACATGAACTTCGACAGCGACACCAACGTGGTGGAAGTGGCCATCCGGCGCCTGCGCAGCAAGCTCGACGATCCGTTCGAAGCGAAGCTGCTGCACACGGTGCGCGGCATGGGCTACGTGCTGGAAGACCGGTCCTGGGCTTGAGTCCCCGGCCGCAATCGCTGCAGAGCCGGTTGTCGCTCTGGCTCGCCGCGCAGACGCTGCTGGGGCTGAGCGCGATCTGCTTCGCCATCTACCTCGTCACGGCCTGGAACTTCGGGCAGAAGCAGGAAGAAGAACTCGAACGCAAGGCCGTGCTGGTGCAGCACCTGCTGCAGGAAGCCGACAAGGGCGGCGACCTCGGCTTCCTGCAACACAAGCTCGACGACTTCTTCTCGATGCATGACGACGTGACGCTGTCGATCTCGCATGAGGGCAAGCCGCTCTATCAGTCCAGGCCCCTGGCCGGCGGACGCTGGATGCTGCGCGACGTCGAAGTGCCCTGGACGCAAGGCAGCGCCACCACGCGGCTGTCGGCGCGCATCGGCGTGAACACGGCGCAGGAAGCGCAACTGCTGCGGCGCCTGGCGTGGACGCTGCTGGGCGCCGTGGTGCTGGGCACGGCACTGGTCTCGCTCACCGGCATGTGGCTGGTGCGCCGCGGCCTGCGCCCGCTCGTGGCGCTGACCCGGCGCACCGCCGCGATGGCGCCCGACAAGGCCAACCGGCCCATCGACGCAGCAGATTTCGCGGAAGAACTGCGCCCCTGGATCACCCAGTTCAACGCGCTGCTGCTGCGGGTGCAGCGCGCCTACGTGCAGCTCGAATCCTTCAATGCCGACGTGGCGCACGAGCTGCGCACCCCGCTCGCCAATCTGATCTGCTCCACCGAACTCGCTCTCACGCGCCCGCGCAGCAACGAAGAGCTGCAGGCCGTGCTCGCGTCCAACCTCGAAGAGATCGGCCGGCTCTCGGGCATCGTCACCGACATGCTGTTTCTCTCGCAGGCCGAACGCGGCACGCCGATGCGCACGCGGGCGGCGGCCAGCCTGGCGGCGCAGGCGGGCGACGTGATCGACTTCTACGACGCCATGCTCGAAGAAGCCGGCCTGCGCGCCGAGGTGAAGGGCGACACCATGGCCGACGTGGACGCCGCACTGGTCCGGCGCGCCCTCTTCAACCTGCTGGGCAACGCGATCCGTTTTGCGGCGCCGGCCTCGTCGATCCGCATCGAGATCGGGGGCGAGAATAACGACAGCGAATTCACCTTGGCGGTGGTCAATCGGGGCGAGCCGATCGACCCCGCCGCGTTGCCTCGCCTGTTCGAGCGCTTCTATCGCGCAGCACCGGCGCGCGACGGCTCGCCCCGGCACCACGGCCTGGGCCTGTCCATCGTGGAAGCCATCGCGCGCATGCACGGCGGGCGCGTGTTCGCGGCGAGCCAGGGCGGCGAGACGCGCATCGGCTTCACGGTGCGCCGCGACGGCTGAGCCGCCATCAGGGCTTGGCGTGCGCGCCGTCCGACGCGACCGCCGCCTTGCGGCCGATGAACAGGTTGATCAGCGGCCCCGTCATTGCGGTAGTCACGAGCGCCATCACCAGCAGCATCGTGAACAGTTCCGGCCCAATGAGCCCCGCGTCGAGGCCGATCTTCATCACGATGAGTTCCATCAGCCCGCGCGCATTCATCAGCGAGCCCGTGGCCAGGCTGTCGCGCCAGCCGTAGCCCGCCATGCGCGCGCCGGCCGCGCCGCCGGCGATCTTGCCGACGGTGGCAACGCCCACGATCAGCAGCATCGCGCCAAGGCTCGCGCCCGAGAAGGCATTGGCCGTGGTGCCCAGCCCCGCCAGCGCGAAGAACAGCGGCATCAGCACGACGATGGAGATCGGCTCGATGCGCTCAGTGAGCGACTTCAGCAACCGATCGTCGCGCGGCAGGCAGGCGCCGAACAGGAAGGCGCCGAACACCGCATGCAGGTGCAGCCACTCGGTGACCAGCGCCGTCGTCAGCAGGCCCAGCATCAGCGCCGCCATCACTGTGGTCGAGGGCTCGCCTTCAGGCGCCTTGGCGCGCAGCAGCTGTGCGAAGGCCGGTTTGAGCCCGAAGAACAACGCCAGCAGCACCACCGCCATGCCCAGCGTGGTCTTGAGCAGGCCCCGGTAGCCCTCGCCCGCGCCAACCAGCGCGACCACGACGGCCAGCAGGATCCACGCGAACACGTCGACCACGGCCGCGGCGCCCAGCGAGAGCTGGCCAAAGGGCGTGCGCGTCATGCCGCGGTCTTTCAGGATGCGCGCCATCACGGGAAAGGCGGTGATCGACAGCGCCGCCGCAATGAACAGCGCGAAAGGCCAGAACCCGACCCCGGCCGGCGCGAGCGCCGGATGCAGCGCCGGCGCGATCGCGAGGCCCAGCGCCATCGGCACGACCACGCTCAGCACACCCACATAGCCCGCCGAGCGCAGCTGCTCACGCACGCCCTGCGACGCCCGCAGCTCCAGGCCGACCACGAACATGAACAGCACCAGCCCCAGCGTCGAGAGCGAGGAAAGCCCCTGCAGCGACTCCTTGGAGAACAGCTGCGCATGCAGCGAGGGAAACAGCGCCCCCATGACGACCGGCCCGAGCATCAGGCCTGCCGCCATCTCGCCAACGACGCCCGGCTGTCCCACGTGGCGAAGAATCCATCCGCACAGGCGCGCGGTGGTCAGGATGACGATGAGTTGCAGCAGGAGCGAAGTGGCGGACATCGAGGGGCTGGAATCCGGGAGGCGATGCGGCAGATGTTAGTTCGAAGCCGCTTTGCCGAGTTCGGGCGCGCCGGCCGAAGCCGTTGGCTGCTACTTTTGCGCGCGCATCAAACGCAGCCCGTTCGCCACCACCAGCAGGCTCGCGCCCATGTCGGCAAACACCGCCATCCACATGGTCGCGCTGCCGAACACCGCGAGCACGAAGAACACGGCCTTGATGCCCAGCGCCAGCGTGATGTTCTGCCACAGCACCGAATGCGCGCGGCGCGACAGGCGGATGGTCTCGGGGATGCGACGCAGGTCGTCGTTCATGATGACCACGTCGGCCGCCTCCATCGCGGTGTCGGTGCCGGCCCCGCCCATCGCGAAACCGATGTCGGCCTGCGCGAGCGCGGGGGCGTCGTTGATGCCGTCGCCGGTCATCGCGGCGGCGCCGTAGCGTTGCTGCATGGCCTTGATGGCCTCGAGCTTTTCCTCGGGCAGCAGGTTGCCGCGCACGTCGTCGATGCCGGCGTGCGCGGCGATGGTCTTCGCGGTGGCTGCGTTGTCGCCGGTGAGCATCACGGGCACGACACCGAGCGCACGCAGTTCCGCCACCGCGGCCTGCGACGATTCCTTGATGGTGTCGGCCACGGCGAACAGCGCGAGCACGGCCTTGGCCGAGGCCAGCAGCGTGACGGTGCGGCCCGCCTCTTCATGGCGCTTCAGCTCGGCTTCGAGCGACGGCGTGCACAGGCCCCGCTCCTCGATCAGGCGGTGGTTGCCAAGCACGTAGGCCTGCCCCGCGTGCGTGGCCTGCACACCGCGGCCCGGCAGCGCGGTGAAGTCGCCGACTTCGTCCTGCGGCCCCTTCAAGCCTTCGGCGATGGCCTTCGACACCGGGTGGTCCGAACGGCCCGCGATGCTGGCGGCAATGGCGAACACCGTGGCCTCGTTGCCCGAGGTGTCGACCAGCACCGAGTCGACCAGCTTCGGCTTGCCTTCGGTGACGGTGCCGGTCTTGTCGAGCGCAACCGCCTTGAGCTTGCGCGCCTCTTCGAGGTACGTGCCGCCCTTGATGAGAATGCCGCGCCGCGCGGCCGCGGCCAGCGCGCTCACCACGGTGACGGGCGTCGAGATCACCAGCGCGCACGGGCAGGCGATGACCAGCAGCACCAGCGCCTTGTAGATGGCCTGCATCCACGTCCAGTCCATGAACAGCGGCGTGAGCACCGCGACAGCCAGCGCCAGCACGAAGACGGTGGGCGTGTAGATGGCGGCGAACCTGTCGACGAAGCGCTGCGTCGGCGCGCGCGAACCCTGCGCCTCCTCGACCGCGTGGATGATGCGCGCCAAGGTGGTGTTGGCCGCCACCGCCGTCACGCGAAACTCCAGCCCGGCGGTCTGGTTGATGGTGCCCGCGAACACCTGATCGCCGACGGTCTTGTCGACCGGAATGCTCTCGCCGGTGACCGGCGCCTGGTCGATGGCGCTCGTGCCCTCGGTCACGACACCGTCCAGCGGCACGCGCTCGCCGGGGCGGATGCGCGCGATGGCATCCAGCGCCACCTCGCTGGCCATCACGGTGCGCCAGCTGCCGTCGGCCTGCTTCACCTCGGCCTGCTCGGGCGCGAGCGCCAGCAGGCTCTGGATGGCGTTGCGCGCGCGGTCCACGGCGCGCGCTTCGATCAATTCGGCAATCGCATAGAGCGCCATCACCATCGCGGCTTCGGGCCACTGGCCGATGATGAAAGCGCCGGTGACGGCCACAGCCATCAGCGCGTTGATGTTCAGGCGCCCGCGCACCAATGCGGCAAAGCCCTTCTTGTAGGTGTCGAGACCGGCGAGGCCGATCGCGCCCAGTGCCAGCACCATCTCGGCCGCCATGAAGCCCTTGCTCTCGAACCCCATGAAGGAGATCGATTCGGCCGCGATGGCCAGCAGCAGTGCAGCCACCAGGCGTGCAAGCCCGATGCTCATGCCGGCGATCTTCGCGGGCGCGGCTGCAGCGGCACCCTCTACGTTCAGCGGCTCGGGCTTGAAGCCGGCCTTGCGGATAGCGGCGAGCGCCTCGGGCAGCACGCCGTCGTCGGTGGTGATGGCCAGGGTGCGTTCGCCGAGCCGGAAGCGCAGACCCTTGACCCCCGCGACCGGCTCGAGCGCGCGGCGGATCTCGGATTCCTCGACGGCGCAATCCATCGTGGGAATGCGAAAGAGCAAGGCGCCCTTGGGAATGTCGGCCGGGTCGATGGCAGGCGACGAGCCGCAGACCGGATTGCCGCAGCAGGACGTTGCGACAGGGGAATGCGCATGCCCGGGCGCGTGGTCGTGACCATGATCGTGGTCGTGCGGATGAAGGGCCGGCGTCACCGGCTTCAGGGCGTTCTGGTTCGTCATGGCATCGATTGGAAACCCTGAAGCAGGTGTAGAGTCAAACGCCCATCCTCACTCGTTCATTTGCCGCATCATGAAAATCGGAGAACTGGCCAAGGTCGCGAACACGCCGGTCGAAACAATCCGGTACTACGAGCGCGAGCAACTGCTGCCCGAGCCCGCGCGCACCGATGGCAACTACCGCATCTACGACGAAGACCATGCCCAGCGCCTGGGCTTCATCCGGCGCTGCCGCTCGCTCGACATGACGCTCGACGAGATCCGCAGCCTGCTGAAATTCCGCGACGCGCCGCAGGACGACTGCGGCGAGGTCAACCAATTGCTGGACGACCACATCGGCCACGTGGCCACGCGCATCGCCGAACTCAAGATGCTGGAGAAGCAACTGAAGGCGCTGCGCCAGCAATGCTGCGGCCCCGAATCGGCGAACGTCTGCGGCATCCTGCAGGAGCTGGACACCGCCGCTCCCGCGCTCGAAACCTTCGGGCAGCACGCAGGCCATGTGCACGGGGCGCTGCATGCGCCGGCCAACCGGGGCGGCTGATCGGGCTTCTTCTTACTTGCCCACCAGCTGCGTGAGCTTGTCCGCCTCGAAGCTCTCGTCGCGCGCCGCGTCACCCGGCACGCAGTCCTTGCTACCCGGCTGCGCCGACAGCTTCTCGATGGCCTGCCACAGCAGCGCGATCTGGTGCTCCTGGCTCGATGCGCTGTCGATCAGCCCACGCATGGCCTGGCTCAGCGGATCGTCTTCCTGCGTGATGCCATAGGCGGAGAACTTCTGCGGCGCGGCCACATCGGCGCTTTCGCCAGTCTTCGACGGAATGATGCGTGCGGGAATGCCCACCGCGGTCGCACCCGCCGGCACCGGCTTGATGACCACCGCGTTGCTGCCGATCTTGGCGCCGTCGCCCACGACGAAGCCGCCCAGCACCTTGGCTCCCGCGCTCACCACCACATCACGCCCCAGCGTCGGGTGCCGCTTGGCGCCCTTGTAGAGCGAGGTGCCGCCCAGCGTCACGCCCTGGTAGATGGTGCAGCCGTCGCCGATCTCGGCCGTCTCGCCGACCACCACGCCCATGGCGTGGTCGAAGAACACGCGCTCGCCGAGCTTGGCGGCCGGATGGATCTCGATGCCGGTGAGCCAGCGCGCCCAGTGCGCGATGAAGCGCGCGGGCCACTTGAAGCCATGGGTCCAACAGGCATGCGCCCAGCGATGCAGCACCACGGCGTGGAAGCCGGGGTAGACCGTGATCACTTCCCAGGCGCTGCGGGCGGCCGGGTCGCGTTCGAGGATGCACCGGATGTCGGCGCGCAGTCGAGAGAACATCGCTGCCTTCTGTCTGTTGTCGTTATATCGATAGGGGCGGCGCAGTCTAAGGCCGGGGGTCTTCGCGTACGGCCGATGGGGTTTTACGAACCCTTGGGTGCCTTGGCGGCGTCGGCCATGGCCTTGGCGATGCCACGCAGGATGTGGATTTCTTCCGGCGTAGGCTGGGCGCGGTTGAAGAGCTGCTGCAGCCTTGGCATCAGCTTCTTGGGCGCCTCGGGATCGAGAAAACCGATCTCCACGAGCGAGCGCTCCCAGTGGTCGAGCATGCCGGCCACCGCCTGCGCATCGGCCGCCTGCACCGGGTTGATGGCCTCGCGCACCTCGTAGCCGCCGAGGGCGAGCCGCCATTCGTAGGCCACCACCTGGATCGCCGCGCCCAGGTTGAGCGAGCCGAACTTCGGATCGGTCGGGATGCTCAGGGCCACGTTGCAGCGGTAGACGTCCTCGTTGCGCATGCCGAATCGCTCGGAGCCGAACAGGAAGGCCACGTGCTGGTCGTCCTTCTCGCTCTGTTTGGCCAGCGGTTCCAGGTGTTCCCGGGGCGTGCGCGTGGGCGGGCCGAAGTCGCGCGGGATCATGGCCGTGGCGCACAGGTGGGTGACGCCGTCCAGGGCTTCGTCCAGCGTCTCGACGATGCGGGCATTGGTCAGCACGTCGAGCGCGCCGCTCGCGCGCTGGATGGTTTCCTCGCGCCGCAGCACGTTGGCCCAGCGCGGCGCCACCAGCACGAGGTCGGAAAAACCCATGGTTTTCATGGCGCGGGCAGCGGCGCCCACATTGCCGGCGTGGCTGGTCTGGATCAGGATGAAACGGGTGCGCATGGCGGATTTGGAGACACGAAACGGCGGAGCCGGTAAAATCCCCCGATTCTCGCCGCCCGCATCGCCGGGCCGCCTCCGGGGGCCTCCCCACCGTTCTTCTCACAATCCAATGTCGTCCCCCAACCTGCATCCCATGCTCAACGTGGCCGTCAAGGCCGCACGCGCCGCCGGCGCGATCATCAACCGCGCCGCCCTCGACGTCGAGGCCGTGCGCATCTCCCAGAAGCAGGTCAACGACTTCGTCACCGAAGTCGATCACGCCAGCGAAAAAGCGATCATCGAGACGCTGCTTGGCGCGTACCCGGGGCACGGCATCCTGGCCGAAGAATCGGGCACCGAACACGGCGCCAAAGACTCCGACTACGTCTGGATCATCGATCCGCTCGACGGCACCACCAATTTCATCCACGGCTTCCCGGTGTACTGCGTGTCGATCGCGCTGTCGGTGCGCGGCAAGATCGAGCAGGCCGTGGTGTACGACCCCACCCGCAACGACCTGTTCACCGCCACCAAGGGCCGCGGCGCCTACATGAACGAGCGCCGCATCCGCGTCTCGAAGCGCACCCGCCTCAACGAGTGCCTGATTTCCACCGGTTTCCCGTTCCGCACCGGCGACAACTTCAAGCAGTACCTGGCCATCATGGCGGACATGATGCCCCGCGCCGCCGGCCTGCGCCGCCCCGGCGCGGCCGCGCTCGACCTCGCCTACGTGGCGGCCGGCTTCACCGACGCCTTCTTCGAGACCGGCCTGAACCCATGGGACGTGGCCGCGGGCTCGCTGCTGGTTACCGAAGCCGGCGGCCTGATCGGCAACTTCACGGGCGAGCCCGAATTCCTCGAACAGCGCGAATGCCTGGCCGGCGCCCCGCGCATCTACGGCCAGCTGGTGCCGCTGCTCGCCAAGTACTCCAAGTTCGCCAACGTGGACGACAAGCTGCGCGCCAGCGACCGCGTGCGCGCCGTGTCCGCCTCGACCAAGTCGAATGCCGCCGACGCCTCGGCCGACCTGTACGCCCGCAGCACCGTGGTCGACTTCGCGGATGAAGCTGCCGAAGCCGCCGCCCCGGCACCCGCCGCCGCACCCGCCCCCCGCAAGCTCACACGCATCCGCCGCGACGCACCCAACGCCGGTGGCCCCTCCGAGGGCGACACGCCCGCCAAGTGACGATGCTGGGGCCCCACGCCGCGCCCCGCGCTCGTGCCGCTCTGCGCATTGCGCTGAGCCACTACGTCGCGAGCGGGCTCACCGTTGCGCTGGGCCTGCTGTTCATCTCGGGCGGCATCCACCTCTGGCTGGGCACCATCGCGGCCTCTGCGGCCGCCACCGGCGTGATCGTCACCGCGCCGCCCGACCTGCCGGGCCCGCGCCGCGGCAAGTTCCTGCAGATGCTGCCGGCGCCGCTCATCGGCCTGCCGCTGTTCTTTGCGGTGCAGATGCTGCACGCCGCACCGATCCGCCTCGGGCTGCTGCTGGTGCCCGCCACCTTCATGGCCTTCCTCGCCATGGCCTGGGGCAAGCGGGGCATCCCCATCGCGATTGCGGTGATGTTCTCGATGATCTTCTCCATGGCCACGCCGGCACCCGCCGACCTGGCCGACGCGCTGGTGCGCACCTGGCACTTCGGACTGGGCGCGGGCCTGTACGTGATCTGGGCCACGCTTGCCAACCTCGCGCTCAACGGGCGCTTTCGCACCCAGTCGGTGGCCGACGTGCTGTATTCGCTGGCCGCGCTGATGCGCACCGAGGCCAGCCAGTTCCTGCCGCAGGACGAAACCCGCGACGTGCGCGACACCCCCGCGCCGATGCTGGGCCAGCTGCTGCGCGAGCAGGCCGCACTGGCCGACCAGCTGCAGGCCACGCGCGACATCGTGCTCGAATCGCCGCGCACCCCGCGCCGCCAGCGCCTTGCCGCCATGCTGGTGATCGTGCTCGAGATGCGCGATCAGCTGCTGGCCAGCGAGCTCGACCTCGACACCCTGCGCGCCCACCCCGCGCACGCCGAGGCGCTGGTCGACATGCGCCGCGTGCTCGAAGAGCTGGCCGACGAAACCATCGCGCTGGCCGATGCCCTCATGCTGGGCCGCCACCCCGAGGCCGTGGCCGACCGGCGCCCGAGGCTCGCGGCCATCCACGTCTCGGCCGACGACAGCGCAAACACGCCCGGCAGCGGCGGCGGGCACATCGGCCCCACAGCCGCCATGCTCGCGCGAGGGCTGGCCAGCCGCATCGGCCACATCAACGACGAGGTGCTGCGCCTGTCGGCCATGGCGCGCGGCGACGCCGAGCCCAACCTTGCCGTGGTGCGCGCCAACTGGCAGCTCTTCGTGAGCCCGACCGCCTGGTCGCTGCGCCCCTTCCTCACGCTGTGGCGCTGGGACCAGCCGCCGCTGCGCCACGCCATCCGCGCCGCGCTGGCGATTGCCGCGGGCTACGCCATCGCGGTGTCGATGCCCTGGGGTTCGCACGACTACTGGATCCTGCTGACCATCGTGGTCGTGCTGCGCGGCAGCCTGTCGCAGACGCTGGAGCGCCGCAACGCACGCGTGGCCGGCACGCTGCTTGGCTGCGTGCTCGCGGTAGGGTTGCTGTCGGCGCATCCGTCGGCGCTGATGCTGCTGGTGATCGTCACCGTGGCGCAGGCCATCGCGCACAGCTTCGCGGTGCGGCGCTACCTCATTACCGCCGTGGCCGCCACTGTGCTCGGCCTGGTGCAGGCTCACATGCTGAACGTGGGCATCGCGCCCATCTTCGCGCTGTTCGAACGCATCGCCGACACGCTCATCGGCGCCGCGCTGGCCTGGGGCTTCTGCTACGTGCTGCCCTCGTGGGAGCGCACGCAGATTCCGGCGCTGGTGTCGCGCGTGCTCACCGCGCAGGCCCGGCACGCGCGGCTCGCGCTCGGCCTCGGCCAGTTGAAGGCCATCGACAGCAGCCCCGAGCTCGAATGGCGGCTCGCGCGCCGCGAGGCCTACGACAGCCTCTCGGCGCTGGTGCAGGCCACGCAGCGCTCGCTCTCGGAGCCGCGCGCGGTGCAGCCGCCGCTGGAGCCGCTCGAGCACTTGCAGGCCCACAGCTACCAGCTGCTCGCGCAGTTGAGCGCCGTGAAGTCGATGCTCGTGCTGCGGCGCGACCGCCTCACGCCCGCAGAGGTCGAAGGCCCGATCAGCCGCACCGCGCAGCGCATCGAGGCGGCCATCGGAACCATCCCGACCACCGGCCCCTCCCAACCCGAGAGCGCCGGCTCGACCACCGTGGGCGGCCCGATCCCCCTGCCCGACCCGTTCGACAACGACATCAGCCCCTGGCTGCTGCGCCGGCTCGACCTGGCCACGGCACTCGCCACGCAGCTGCGCGACGACGCGGCGCGCATTCTTCAACCCCTGAACGAGACAACAGCAGCAACGCAAGCAAAGACGACCGCCGCCTGATGACCAAAGAGATACTCGCCCACCCCTGGCTCGGCACATGGATTGCCGCCCTCGTCGCAGTTCCCCTCTCTCTTCTCGCTCACCGCATCGGCGGTCTTGTCCTGAAGCGGGTGACACGCCCCGCGCCGGCGATCCACGCGATGGTGCTCAATTGCAACGCAGCGGCGCGGCTGGTCCTTCCGCTGGCGGCCCTCACCATGGTGTGGCAGGGCGCGCCCGACGACCTTCGCTTCATCGGCAGCGTGCGCCATCTCACGGGCCTGCTGCTGATCGCGGCGACCACCTGGCTCGCGGTGAAGGCCATCAGCGGCTTCGCGGAGGGCGTGCTGGCCCAGAACCCCTACGACGTTGCCGATAACCTGCAGGCGCGCCGCGTGCTCACGCAGACGCGCGTGCTGGCGCGCACCGCCATGACGGTGGTGCTGGTGGCCGGCGGCGCGATGATGCTCATGACTTTTCCGGGCGCACGCCAGGTGGGCGCGAGCCTGCTGGCCTCGGCTGGCGTGATCGGCATCGTGGCCGGCCTCGCGGCCAAGCCGGTGTTCAGCAACCTCATTGCGGGCCTGCAGATCGCGCTGGCGCAGCCGATCCGCATCGACGACGTGCTCGTGGTCGAGGGCGAATGGGGCCGCGTCGAGGAGATCACCGGCACCTTCGTCGTCCTCAAGATCTGGGACGAGCGCCGGCTGATCCTGCCGCTCACCTACTTCATCGAGAAGCCGTTCCAGAACTGGACGCGGCACTCGGCGCAGCTGCTGGGCGCCGTGTTCATCTACGTCGACTACGGCATGCCGCTCGCGCCGCTGCGCGCGGAGGTCGAGCGCATCGTGAAGGCCGCGCCCGAATGGGACGGCCGCTTCTTCAACCTGCGCGTGACTGATGCGACGGAGCGCACCATGCAGATCCGCGTGCTTTGCACCGCGGCAACATCGGGCCTTGCGTTCGACCTGCGCTGCAGCGTGCGCGAAGGGCTGATCGACTTCATGCAGCGCGAGCACCCGCAGTTCCTGCCGAAGATGCGCATCGCGAGCGACGGCGACCAGGAATACGGGCAGCAGCAGCAACGGGCCGCGGCCTGATACGGCGTTGAAGCCCGAGCCCGAACGGACTTCCGCGCTCGTGCGGGCCCTGCTGTACGGCTTTGCCGTGCTGTGCCTGGTGCTCGGCCTCATCGGCGTCGTCGTGCCCGGCATGCCGACGACGGTGTTCATCCTGATGGCCGCATGGGCCGCTGCCCGCAGTTCGCCGCGGCTGCACGCCTGGCTGCTGAACCATCGGCTGTTCGGCCCGCTGCTGCGCAACTGGGCCAACGGCCGCACCGTCAGCCGGCGCGCCAAGTGGAGTGCAACGGTCACGATGGCGGCGTGCGCCGTGGTCGTGTCGTTCACGGCGCACCGCGCATGGCTCGCCGTGCTGGCCATCGGGTGCATGGCCGTCGTGCTGGCGTGGCTGTGGTCGCGGCCGCTGCCGCCGCCGTGAACTCTGCTGTGTTGCGGTTCAGCGCCTGCGGCGCACCACAGGACGCTCCAGGTTCGTGAACGCCCGCAGCAGCCACTCCACCGGCCCATAGACGAATCGGCGCATCCACCAGCGGCTCAGCGCCAGCTGCACCGCGAAGATCGCAAAGGCAATGGCGGTTGCCGCGAGCGGCCCGACCGTGCCGATCCAGCGCAGCCCGTAGGCCAGGAATATCCATGCGCAGACCAGCGACTGCATGAGGTAGTTGGTCAGCGCCATCCGCCCCGCCGGCGCCAGCAGGCCTTGGAGCATGCGGCCGCGCGGCGTCTGCATCAGCAGCACCAGGCCGGCCGCATAGGCTGCCGCGAGGAAAGGCGCCGTCAGCAGCGTGGCCGCGAGGCCGTAGAACTCCCGCACCGCGTTGTCCAGCCGCATCGAAGGAAAGGCATACACCGCGGCCCCCGGCAACCCTATCGCCAGCCCCCAGGACAGCAGCCGCCGGAACAGCGCGCGATGCGCGGCGGCGTTCGCAAAAAGTCCATGCCGCCCGGCGATGAAGCCCGCAAAGAACATGGCCAGCGCCGTCGGTGCCTGCACCAGCCCGGTGATCCACCAGATCTGCGACAGCTCGCGCAGATGCTGGACGATCACCGTGGCGGGCGTTCCGCGATACGCCGCCAACGCCACGGCGGCGTCGGCATACGCGTTGCGCAATGTCTCCGGCGACGCTCCGGCCACCGTCAGCAGATAGCCGATGCCGGCCCACAGCAGCGACGTCGCCAGCACCAGCCCGATCGCGCAGCGGGCCAGAAACACATCGCCGCGCCGCCGCAGCATCAGCAGCACCGCGCCCAGCACCGCATAGGTCGCGAGGATGTCGCCGTGGTACAGCAGCACCGCGTGCAGCAGCCCGAGCACCCACAGCCCCACGAGCCGCCGCGCCATGCGTGGTGCGAAAGGCTTGCCGTCGCGCTGCGCCGACTGCATCTGCAACGTGAAGCTGTAGCCGAAGAGGAATGAGAACAGCAGGTAGAACTTGGTCTCGAACACGAAGGTCCGCACAAACAGCGCACTGCGCTCGGCCAGAGACACGGCCATCGGGTCGGGCAAGCCCGCGCCGTAGTAAGGCGACGAGAAGGTCGCGATGTTCACGAGCAGGATGCCCAGCAGCGCGAAACCGCGCAGCGCATCGACCATTTGCTGGCGTTCGTTCGGTGCGCCGCCCATGGCCTGCGTGGAAGGGTTCTGGCGCGCCATGCCTTGCGAAAGAGCTGTCATGCGGAATTCCCGCGTCTGGCATCGACCCGGCCCCGCGCCGCTGCCAGAACGATCCCGCGGATCGCCTCGACCAGCAGCCGCACGCCCTCGCCTGAATCGCCGCCGCGCCGCACCGTGAAGCCCACTGGCCCTTCGGTGCCCGAGGTGTCGATGGCAACGCGCTTCAAGGCGCCCTGCGCAACGAGACCCTCGACCGCCCCCTGCGGCGCGAACCATACCGCGTCGCAGCGCTGCAGCAGCCCGACCACGAAGCTGGTGTCGGTCGCTTCGACCAGGCGGTTCGGCAGCGCCAAGCCCTGCGCGATCAGGAAGGCATCGGCCGTGTGCCGGATCAGGGTGCCCGAGACGGGCAGCACCAGCGGATAGGCCGCCAATGCATCGAGCGCCGGCTTGCGGCGCGCCGCGAGCGGATGGCCGGGGCGCACCACCAGCAACAGAGGTTCGCTGTAGAGCTGCTCGAACGCCAGGTCGGCCATGGCCGAGGCTTGCGCAAGGCGGCCGAGCACGAGGTCGATCTCGCCCTGGCGCAGTTGCGTCATCAGCTGCGCATTGGTGCCGCTCACCACACGCACGCGCAGCGCCGGATTCGATTCGACCAGCCGCGCGACGGCCTCAGGCAAGAGGTTGGCCGCCATGTTGGGCAGGGCGCCCACGGCCACGCGCAGCTGATCGGCTTCGGGCTGGTCCATGGCCAGGCCCAGGCCTTCGCGCAGTCCGCGCAGCGCGGAGACGGCGTGGCGCACCAGTACCTCGGCCGCTGGCGTGAGCTCGACGCCGCGGCGGCGGCGCAGCAGCAACTGGCGGCCGACGATCTCTTCCAGCTCGGCAATGGTCTTCGACACCGCGGGCTGGGTGAGCGACAGGGCCCTGCCCGCGCGTACCAAGTTGCGCTCCTGCGCCACCGTCACGAGGCATTGCAGATGGCGCAGCTTGAGGCGCGCAAAGTTCATGGCTGACATGCTTGTTCCCTGTGGGGTGGCGATTTAAATATAACCAAATGGAATAGCTGACAGAAGAGCTTTCAGTTGTGCGAGCCGCTTCTGCCTTCTAGAGTGGCCGTCGATACGGAGACAAGCAAGACATGACCACCGATTTCATGAAGAAGAACGCCCCGAGCGCATCGCGCCGCCTGGCCCTGGCTGCGGCCGCTTGCGCGGCGCTTTCCCTCGCTCTGGGCAGCCCGTCCGCGCAGGCCGATGCGGCCTATCCCACGAAGCCGGTGAAGTTCATCAGCAACTTCCCGGCCGGCGGCCCGCTCGACATCCTGGGCCGCGCGCTGGGCGACGTGCTCCAGAAGGAGCTCAAGCAGCCCTTCGTCGTCGACAACCGGCCCGGCGCGGGCGGCAACATCGGCGCCGACCTGGTGGCCAAGAGCCCGGCCGACGGCTACACGGTGCTGCTGAGCATCGACAGCACCTTCACCATCAACCCGCACCTGTACGCGTCGATGCCCTTCGCGGCCAAGGACCTGAAGCCGCTGATGGTCTTCGGCTCGTCGGGCCTGAGCTTCGGTGTCGCGCCATCCGTGAAAGCGAGGACGCTGCCGGACTTCGTCGCGCAGGCCAAGACCGAAGCCGCCACCTTCAGTTCCGCCGGCAACGGCAGCCCCGGGCACCTTGCGGCCGAGATCTTTTCGAACGCGACCGGCGCGAAGATCACGCATGTGCCCTACAAGGGCAATGCACCAGCTGTGATGGCCATGCTCTCGAGCGAGGTGCAGGCAGGCATCCTTGCCACGCCGGGCCTGCTTCCGCAGGTGCAGGCCGGCAAGCTGCGCGCGCTGGCCGTAACCGGCCGCCAGCGCTCGCCGCTGCTGCCCGAGGTGCCCACTGTCGGCGAACTCGGCCTCAAGGACCTGGAGTTCGAGGTGCTCTATCTCGCGATGGTGCCGGCCGCCACGCCCGAGCCGGTGATGCAGACGCTGCGGCAGTCGCTGCAGAAAGCACTGGCGCAGCCCGAGATCAAGTCGCGCCTGGCCTCGCTCGACATGGTGGCGCTCGGCGAAACCGGCGCCCCCGCGGCGCAGCGCCTGGCAACCAACCAGGCGCGCTACGGCCGCATCGTCAAGGTGACCGGGATGAAGGTGGACTGATGCCGCTCGCGCCGCGGCGGCCCCGGTCCGCCTTGGGCAGCACGGCCACTGCCACCATGCGCTCGGCCTGCGCCTGCAGGCGGTGCAGGAATTCGTCCAGGCGCGCCGCGTCTTCGCCGCTCAGGGCGCTTGTCAGCTCGGCATTAATCCCGGCGACCAGCGGGAAAAGTTCCGCATACAGCGCGTGCCCCGCCTCGGTCAGCGCCAGCAGCACCTGCCGCCGGTCGCCCGCTCGGGACACGCGCGAAACCAGCTGCTTTTCGACCAGCGAACCGACGGCCTTGGAGGTGCGGGCCCGATCGAGCTGGGCATGCTCGGCGAGTTGGGAGGAGCCCAGTTCGCCGCGGCGCGCGAGCACCACGATCAGCCGCCATTCGCGCCGCGTGATGCCGAAGCGGCCCTCGCACAGCCGGATCACCATGCCGCCCGCCACGCCGACCACACGCGACAGCCGGTACAGCAGCAGGTCGTCCAGCGAGCGGTGCGGCGTGGTCATTGGGGGTTAGTCCGGGGGTTGGTTGATTAGATCAATCGACTGTAGCGTCTCTACAGTCTTCGGGATCGAACGCCAACCCCGAGAAAACCCCGGAGACACCGCGCCCATGCCCACGCCCCCTTTTTCTTTCGACCGCCGCCACGCACTCGCCGCCCTGGGTGGGTTTGCCCTTGCACCGCTCGCCCTCGATGCGCGGGCCCAGGCCCAGGCCTTCAGGCCAGGCCAGCCCATCAAGGTACTGATTGGCGTGCCCGCCGGCGGCACGCAGGACGTGCTGACCCGCGCGATCGCGCAGCAGGTGCGCGAGGCGCTGGGCCCGCTCATCGTCGACAACCGCGCGGGCGCGGCGGGCCGCATTGCGGCGGAAACCGTCAAGACCGCCGCCCCCGACGGCCACACGCTGCTGCTGGGCACGGCCAGCATGATGACCATGTACCCGAGCGCCTACCGCAGCCTCTCGTACGACCCGTTCAAGGATTTCGTGCCGATCATCAACGCGGCGCGCTTCGAGCTGGCGCTGACCGTGCACAAGGACGTGCCCGCCAACACGCTGGCCGAGTTCATCGCCTGGGCCAAGGTGCAGGGCAACAAGGTGAGCTTCGGCTCCTACGGCGCGGGCACGCCTTCGCACTTTCTGGGCGAGATGCTCAACCGCACAGCCGGGCTGAAGATGGTGCATGTGCCCTACCGCGGCTCCACGCCCGCTCGGCAGGACGTGATGGGCGGCACCATACCCGTGTACTTCGACACCATCGGCGGTGCGCAGCAGATGATGCCCACGGGCCGCGTGAAGGTGCTGGCCACCAGCGGCGAGAAGCGCTCGCCGCTCATGCCCAACCTGCCATGCTTCGTCGAAGCCGGCTACAAGGACGTGGTGGCCACCGCCTGGTTCGCCTACTACGCACCGCTCAAGACGCCACAGGCCATCGTCGACAAGCTGCGCGCGGAATTCGCCCGCGCCGTCAACTCGCGCGAGGTGCGCCAGCAGTTGCTGCAGAACGGCATGTACCCGGTCGGCGACGGCAGCGACGCCTTGCTGAAGACCATGCGCGAAGACACCGCGCGCTGGGCGGGCATCATGAAGGCCGTGAATTTCCAGGCCAACGACTGAACAACCGAACGAACGACCGAAACGAGGAGGAACCCCGATATGCCGAAGACCACCCCCATCACCCGCCGCCTGGCCACGCTGCTTGCCGCAGCCGGCTTCATGGCATCCATCGCCGCCACGGCGACCACAGCGAGCGCACAGACGTTCGACACCCCACTGCACATCGTCGTCGGTTACGCCCCGGGCGGCGCCACCGACCGCGTGGCGCGCATCGTGGGCGACAAGCTCTCCTCGCGCCTCGGCGTGCCCGTGGTGGTCGACAACAAGCCCGGCGCGGGCGGCCGCCTTGCGGCGCAGCAGGTGAAGACCACCCCGGCCAGCCAGAACGTGCTGATGCTCGCCAACCCCGCCGTGATGGTGGTGGCGCCGCTGGTCTTCAAGGACAACAACTACGACCCCGAGCGCGACTTCGTGCCCGTGTCTTACGTCAACGACTACAACTTCGCGCTGGCCGTGTCGCCCACCCTGCCCGTGCGCGAGCTCAACCACCTGCTCGCCTGGATGCGCGCCAACCCCAACCAGGCCAACGTGGGCGTGCCGGCCACCGGCAGCCTGCCGCACTTCTTCGGCCTCATGGTGGGCGAGAAGGCCAAGGTGCAGACCCAGGTGATCGGCTACCGCGGCTCTGCGCCGCTGCTGAACGACCTGATCGGCGGGCAGGTGCCCATTGCCGTCGACACCGAAGACGTGGTGATCCCGCAGCACGCGGCCGGCAAGCTGCGCATCCTCGCGCTGTCGGGCGCCAAGCGCTCGCCCTTTGCGCCGAACGTGCCCACCTTCAAGGAAGCCGGCCTCGACCTGTCCGCGACCGGCTGGAACACCTTCTTCGCACCGGCCAGCATGCCCAAGGACAAGGTCGAGCGCCTGTCCAACATCATTCGCGAAGTGATGCAGGACCCGGACACGCAGCGCAAGTTCAAGGACTCCGGCATGACCCCGGTGGTGAGCACGCAGGCGCAGACCGCCGCGATGCTGAAGTCCTACCGCGCGCAATGGGCGCCGGTGGTGCAGAAGTCGGGCTACCAGCCCTGAGCCTCGACGACGCCAAAGAGACATGACAGCAAGACCCAACATCATCTTCATCGTTGCCGACGACCTCGGCTATGCCGACCTCGGCTGCTACGGCGGCCGCGACGCCGTGTTCGGCCCCGTGTCGCCCGTGCTCGACGGACTGGCCGCCAACGGCCTGAAGCTCACGCAGGGCTACGCCAACTCGCCCGTGTGCTCGCCCACGCGCTTCGGCATGATCACCGGGCGCTACCAGTACCGCCTGCGCGGCGCCGCCGAAGAGCCCATCAACAGCAAGAGCCGCGGCAGCACTACCCTGGGCCTGCCGACTGACCATCCCACGCTGCCTTCATTGCTGAAGGCCAGCGGCTACAGCACAGCGCTCATCGGCAAATGGCACCTGGGCTACCCGCCCAGCTTCGGGCCGCTGCGCTCGGGGTACGACGAATTCTTCGGGCCCATGTCGGGCGGGGTCGACTACTTCACCCACTGCGACTCCACCGGACGGCACGACCTGTGGTTCGGCGAGGAAGACAAGCAGGAAGAGGGCTACCTCACCGACATCCTTTCGAAGCGCGCGGTCGAGTACGTGGACCGCATGGCAAAGCAGGAAGCGCCCTTCTTCCTGAGCCTGCACTACACCGCCCCGCACTGGCCATGGGAAACGCGCGACGACGCGGCCAAGGCACCCGCCGTGAAGGACAACCTGTTCGACCTGGCCGGCGGCAACATCCACGTGTACCGCCGCATGATCCATCACATGGACGAAGGCATCGGCTGGATCATGGCCGCGCTACAGAAGCACGGCATGGCCGACAACACGCTGGTGGTGTTCACCAGCGACAACGGCGGCGAGCGCTTCTCGGACAACTGGCCGCTGGTGGGCGGCAAGATGGACTTGACCGAAGGCGGCATCCGCGTGCCATGGATCGCGCACTGGCCTGCCGTGATCGGCAAGGGCGGCGAGAGCACGCAGCTGTGCATGACGATGGACTGGTCGGCCACCATGCTCGACGCGGCCGGCGTGGCGGCGCATGCGGACTATCCGCTCGACGGCGTGTCGCTGATGCCCGTGCTAAAGGACGCGAAGCAAAGCTTCCGCAGGCCACTGCACTGGCGCATGAACCACCGCGGGCAGGAAGCCATGCGCGATGGGGACTGGAAGTACCTGAAGGTGGACGGGAACGAGTACCTGTTCAACGTTCCTGGGGATGAGCGCGAGCGGGCCAATCTGGCGAAGAAGGAGCCGCAAAGGCTGGCTGCGATGCGGGCGGATTGGCAGGCTTGGAATGCGACGATGCCGGCGATTCCGGAGGATGCGACTGTGAGCCTGGGGTATTCAGTCAAGGACATGCCGCAGCGTTGACTTCCGCGCTGGATCGAGGACTCCTTCACGAGCCTGAAAGCTTTTCGGCCAGCACTCGTGACTGCTCCACGAACTTGGCCGGATTCTTTTCCTTCAGTTTGGCCAGGTTCTTCAGCTTCCATTGAATCGCGGGCATAGCGCTGAGATGCGCGAGCTCCATGCGGCTCCACTCTGGAGCGCCGTTGGCGAGCGTCACGAGAAATGCGCGCTCGTCCGTGTCAAGTTCCTTGTGAAGCGTGGCAATCATCTGGTCTCGCGCTGCGAGCAGTGCGCCCAACCCGACAGGCTCGGCAGTCATGCCCTGGAAGTTGGCCGCGAACTCGGCGGTCACATCGCGCAGCGGTGGAAACAAGACCTCGTGGATCGGCCTGTTGTGGCTTGCGAGGTAGACCACAAACGCACGCCGAATACCGCTCGTGATGCCTTCGTTTGCCAGCAACTGCATCACGTCGAACAGATCCCGCGGGTGCTGCCGGTCCATGGCTGCGACAAGTTTCCCGCCGTACACGTCATCGACCGACACCACTGGAATATCCAGTTCCGCCTGAAGCACTTCCTCGGCTTTGGGGGCGAGCCCCGCCATCGCGACGGGCCTCACGGTGCCGCGCATCACATAGTTGACTTCTACCTTGACCTCGGCGTCATCGCGCCTCACGAAGAGTTTGGTTTCGTCAGCGGCGGGCACGCCTGAGAGACGAGTCTGAAACCCCCTTGCCCTGAGCGCGCCGGAGGCCTTGCCGAGGGATGCCTTGATCTTGTCGAGCGCGTCATCGCGCGACAGCGTGTGGTCCGGCAGCACGAGGTCCAGATCGACCGACAGCCGCGGCATGTCCCGCACGAATAGGTTGATGGCCGTGCCGCCCTTGAGCGCGAAGGTTTCGTCGGCAAAGACGAAAGGCGCGACCTGCGTCAGCAGGCGCGCAGTCTTGAGGTAGATGTCGTTCACGATTTCAGGACCAGCAGCCCGTCATGGGTTCGGGAGACCCACCGGCGGTCGCCACCGGTGGGCAGGTTTGCCGTGTCGAGTTTCTTCACCCATGGCAAGGACAACTCGCGCCCGAAATGAAGGCACAGGCGAACCGTTTTCACGCTGGTGCACTGGCGCAGCAATTCATTGAGGACCGAGGATCGCAAGCCGTACATGCTCTCCGCCAGTTCGCGCGCCTCCGCCACCGGCTGACGCACGCCCACTTCGCTCAGCATTTCAAGAAACGCGCGCTCAGGAGCCGAAACATTCGGTCCATTTGCGCGGCCCTCGAAAGGGCCCGTGTGCTGCATGCCGGTCGCATCGCTGCTGAAGAGCCGCTTGCGGTGGTACTCCGACGGAAAGGCGTCGGTGAACCACTCCGGCAACCTGGCCGACTTCAGGCCATAGAGATGGAGCTTGGGCAGTTGGGAAACATAGTGGCGGATGCCGTGCCATTCCAGTGCGGACTTGCCTCCCACATGCAGCGCGGGGATCTGGCGCTGGAGCAGCAGCAAGCTGGGGTCACGCTGCAAGGGAGCGTCCGGGCGGCAATACACGCCTCGCGCCAAGCGCCTGAGCCACCCCGCGCGTACGTAGTGGACGGCCAGGTCGGCGGAGATGCCCTCGAGCGCCAGATCTTCACTGGCTATGGGCGTTCCGCCTGGCACCCGCGCCAGCAATGCGTTTAGTTTTGAACGATTTATCGTAGCCATACTACGATTATTCAGATAAGTTTAAGCGCTTGCAAGCCTTCGATTTAATCGATATGTCGTAGTTGAACTACGATAAATCAAACAATACGAAACTCTTGAACCTTTGAACGGAGCCTACCCCCGCCCACTCACCTGCAACAACTCTCCGCCTCTCGCGCCAGATCCGCCGCGATCCAGAGCATGCGATCCCGGTGCTTCTCCCCTGCTTCCGCGAACCACCTGTTGCCGTCGCCGTAGCAGCACCACAGCAGCGAGTTCAGCTGCGCCAGTTTGATTTCGAGCAGTTCCCTTGTCTCATCGGGCGTCGGGGTGGCCGCAGTGGGCTTGGTGGAGCCGCGTGTGCGGCGGGAAGATTGGGGCGTGGAACGCCCGGCCATAATTCGATCAGCCATGTGGTGTGCCCTTTCCAAGGAGATGCACGTCATGTGGTCAGACGGTCAGGGTGTTCACGCGCCTTGGCCGTCGCCTTTTGTGCCTCACATTCGCACCGATGCACGAGGGCACCGGCCACCCGCCGTGAGGCAAGGGCAAGACACAGAGCTCTGACAGTTGGGCTCCCGGCCCGAACTACCGCCCCAGCGAAATGAGGCTCCACACGATGGCCACGAGCTGGGCGATGTTGATCAGGATCGCGATGATGTGCGTTCGGCGGAATCCCGGAATGGCATCCAGTTCGCCTGGATCTGCGCCCCGAGCGAGTCCATCTTGGGGATGATCTTCCTGCGCAGGGCGATGGCAATCAGCGCCAGCACCACGGCACCCGCTGCGAGCCCTGCGCGTCCCGCAAAGGCAAGGCTGATGGCCGTTGCAGTCGCGGTAATGAACGCGGCGTTGTAGTAGATGTTGAAGAAGCCGCGTACAAAGCGGGCGTCGAGCGGCGTGTCGTGCTTCAGCACCAGGAGCGGGATCGAACCCATGATGAAGTAGGCCGTCGTGACGAGGAGCGCGACCGTAAAGCCCAGGGCGGCAAACATGGCGACAGGCATCTGGATTCCTCCATGCGGTGGGCCTGAGATGCGCCGGCCCTGGCGCGCTGCTTACGACGGGTCGTGGCCCGGGGCCGAGCTGATCTCGGTGGGCTTGTAGATCTTGTGCTGCGCGGTCGGGCTGCCCGCGTCGGTCACCACCAGCAAACGCCAGAGCGGCTCGCGCACGGCGCATGCGCTTTCTTCCGCGTTGAGCTTGAAGCTCGGCACGCCCGGTGCGGTGCCCTTGACCACGACGCGCAGCAGCGTCTGGCCCTTGGCGTTCGACACTTCGAGGTCGTAGCCCTTGCCGGT
Organism: Variovorax sp. Root411; assembly: GCF_001425205.1. Lineage (GTDB taxonomy): Bacteria > Pseudomonadota > Gammaproteobacteria > Burkholderiales > Burkholderiaceae_C > Variovorax. Next base: position 1,015,651 of record NZ_LMDW01000001.1, on the reverse strand, counting down.
CATGTTCTCGGCCTTGTAGCCGTAGCCGGTGAAGTGCTTGACGACGTACGCGATGGCGGCGGCTCGCACTTCTTCGGGCGACGCCTTGCTTGCCGCGCCATCGGCTGCACCGACGCCTGCGGCCAGTTGCTGCGGCACGTTGCTGCGCGCCCTGGCGGCTTGCACTTCGGCCTCGGTCGGCACCCAGCCGCGCGGGCCGCGCACCAGCACGGCCAACTTCTGCGCGGGCTCCCAGCTGGCGACGTGCCATTCGTCGTCGTCGCGCACGCGGGTGGACACCTTGGCGTCCTTGTTGCTTTCCACTTCGACGATGGCGAGGCGGTTGGTCTGCACGACGGCGCGGAAGCCCTGGCCGGCGTCGAAGGTGCGCTTGAGCAAGGCCAGGCGGTCTTTGCCGCGCTGGACTTGTTGCGCATTGCGCTCGCCGCCGCCCGCGCGGTGGTGGATGTCGAGCGACTCCAGGCAGAACCAGCGCCCGCCGGCCCCCACGTTCACCCATTCGGCCCAGACGGTGGCGATGACGTTGTCGCCGGTGGCCAGCCAGGCGTGGTCGAACGGCTTTTCGCGCGCGTCGAACACGCCCATCTTGGCAACGATTTCGACCGGCGTGAGCCGTGGTCCGGACAGTCGCTTTTCATTGATGACAGCGAGTACCTGGGGGTCGACTTCGTTTTCCATTCGGCGGGCTTCTGGGAGTTTTTTAGGGGCTGGCAGTATGCCGCATCGGTTGCGGGGGCCGCCAGGCGCATGCGATCGTATGGCACGATCAAAGGATGCATGAGCCGTCACGCCGCATACCGTATCGCACCTGGCCAGGCGCGCTGGCGGTGCTCCTCGCCATTGCCGCCTATGTGGGCGGCCTCACGTTCTGGAACCGCCACACGCCGGGCAACCGGCCGTTGCCCGTGGGGCAGACGGTGGACGCCGGCCAGGCCAGGTTCGTCCCCGCCGAGGGATGGGAGATGGACGTTTCCCGCTCGAAGGCAGGCCAGTCGCTGATGCTGTTCAAGGGCAGCCACAAGTTCCTGGTAACGACGCAGCCGTGGGCCGGCGGGCCGGACGGCTCGCTGCTGCGGCAGCAGCGGCTGATGGAGCGCGGCCAGCGCCTGCGCATCGATGGCGACGTGTCCGACTTCGTCACGTCGTGGGGGCTGCAGGGCAAGACTTTTGCCTACTACGGCTCCAAGCTGGCGGGCCGGTTCTGGCAGGTGGTCGACCTGCAGCGCAAATCGCTGGTGCAAATCGATTTCTACGGCGCCAACGAAGGCATGGACGACGCGCTGACCGAAGCCCGCGGCATGCTGGACTCGATGGACCTGGAGGCGGCGCAGTGAAGCCGCCCGTCTTCGAGCAGGACGGGGCCCAATGGCCGGTCGGCACCGATTCGTTCTTCCAGCCGCAGCGCGCCGCTTTCTGGCTGCTGGTGGCGCTGATCGTCAACGGGCTGTTCTACACGGTCCAGATGTTCTCGATGGGATTTCGCGTGGTGCCCATCACCGCATTCCTGGGGCTGCTGGTGTGGGGGGTCTACACGCTGCTTTTCGTGCTGGCCTTTCGCACGCTGGACCTGCTCGAGCAACATCCGCCGGAAGCTTACGTGCTGGCCTTTGCATGGGGTGGCATGGGCGCGGTGTATTTCGCGGCGCCGGCCAACATCGCCATCCAGAGCCTGTGCGCGAAGCTGGTGTCGCCGGAGTTCGTCGCGGTGTGGGGGCCGGCCGTTGCGGGGCCGATCACGGAAGAGTTCCTGAAGCTTGCCGGCGTCGTCCTGCTGGTGCTGGTGGCGCGCAACCAGTTCCAGACCTACCTTTCGGTGCTGATCGTCGGCGCGATGGCGGGGCTGGGTTTCCAGGTGATCGAGAACCTGAGCTACACGGTCAACGCCTCCATGCACTTTCCGCTGGAGAACCAGGTGTATCCGGTGCTGCTCAACCTGCTGACGCGCGGGCTGCTGAGCGGGCTGTGGAGCCACGCGGCCTACACGGCGATCGCGTCTTTCGGCGTGGCGTGGTTCCTGCTGCATCCGCATCGGCCGATGGCGGTGCGCATCGCGTGCGCGCTGCTGTGCTTCATGCTCGCGTGGGCGATGCACTTCATTTGGAACTCACCTTTCCTCGAAGATCTCTTCGACGGCGGATACGGTGAAATGGCCATCATGCTGGTGATCAAGGGGCTCCCCGCAATCATCGTCGCGGGGCTTTTCTGGCAGGTTGCCGCGCGCGAGAACGGCACGTACCTGCATGCGCTGGCGGCGTGGTTCGTACCGGAGCGCGAGCTGATCCGCGACGACGAATGGGTGCGGCTGGGCGCGCCCATGCAGCGCTACAAGGTCCGCAGGGAAACAGGCTGGACCTACGGCTGGCGCGCAAGGCGCCTGAAGACACGGCTGCAGCGCGAGCAGTTGCGGCTGATTCGCAAGGCCGCGACCTACGGGCGCGGCGCGCAGACGCTGCGGCACGAAGTGGCGGTAAGACGCCTTCGCGCCGAACTGGATCCACTCATCGAGGTACGAACATGAAGCAGTCGGACACGAAAGAAGACCAGGGCCAGCCGGCCTCGGAGCTCATCTCCGAAAAAATCGCCGGGCTCGGTGACTGGCGCGGCGCAACCCTCGCCAGGATGCGCAAGCTCATCACCGAGGCAGACCCGCAAGTGATCGAGGAGTGGAAGTGGATGGGCACGCCGGTCTGGTCGCACGACGGCATCATCTGCACGGGCGAGTCGTACAAGAGCGTGGTGAAGCTGACCTTCGCCAAGGGCGCGTCGCTGAAGGACCCGGCCCGTCTCTTCAATTCGAGCCTCGACGGCAACGTGCGCCGCGCCATCGACATCCATGAAGGTGAAGAGCTGGACGCGGCCGCGTTCACGGCGCTCGTTCTCGAAGCGGTAGCGCTCAATGGGGCGGGCAAGGCGAAGAAGCCGGCGACGAAAAAGGCTGTGGCGAAGAAGACGAAGGCCTGAGAGGCCACGTCACCAGAAGGCGTCGCTCTTGCGGGCGCTCACGGTCCGCAGGCAGTGCTCGGCGATCTTGCAAATGAGTTCTTCGGGCATGGGGTCGTCGTAGGGAATTCGCAGGGTGCCCTTGGTGGTCTTGTGCTTTTCCAGCTCCTTGCGGAAAGGCTCGAACGCTCCCTCTATCGGCACGAAGCTCAGGTGCGCCTTGTGCGCCGAGAAGGCGAACAGGAACCGGGGCTCCACGAAGAAGGGGGTACCCCACTTGATCGCCTCCTGGGCCTGCGGCGCGACGCTCTTGAGAATGGCATGCACTCGGCGCAGATGCGGCTGGCCCTCGGCCGGGGCAGCCTGGATGTACTCGGCAATGGTGGTCGGGGGGTTGCTTGCCATGCCATCTCTCCTGCTTCGGCTTCTGGTGCGTGCGCACGATGCCGCGAACCGGCCGATGTTGCAAGGGGGTCGGTGGCTGTCGCACAAGTTCGGCCACGAAGCTTGCTAATTCAGCGCTAAGTCTTTCGACTTTTGACTGACACAGAGGGCTTCTAGATTCATCCGCGATCCGCAGTGCAAGCGCAGCCATCGGCTGCGCTGCTGCTTCACGCTCCCCTCCACGCTCGAAAGAAGAAATTGAAAGCCATTCAAAAAATCAGATCCGGCTTGCTGTGCCCCACCCTGACCGTGCTCGCAGCTTCGCTGCTGGCTGCGTGCGGAGGCGGAGGCGGCGGCTCGGGGCCGGTTGCATTCCTCCCGCCGCCCGCGAGCCAGCCGACGAGCCAGCCCGCGGGCTCCGGCAACACCACCTTCAGCGGCGTGCTCGCCGCCACCGCCTTCAAGGCCGGCAGCAGCACCGATCCGGTGATCACCGCCGGCTACTACGCAGGTGCCACCGTCTGCGTCGACAGCAACAACAACGGTCGCTGCGACAGCGGCGAGCCCGCCGCCGTGACCGATGCCAACGGCAAGTTCAGCCTCTCGCTGTCCGCCGCGTCCGCGCTCATTGCCGACATCGGCACCAGCGCGAAGAACACCGCCAGCAACGTCAGCGTGCCCAGGCGCGAAGTGCTGCGCGTGGCGCTCGACCAGGTGAAGGAGCAAGGCACGAACGTGGTGGTGAGCCCGCTGTCGTCCGAAGTGGCGCGGTTGATCGAAGCCAACGGCACGAGCTATGCCGTCGAGAAGCAGAACCTGGCCACGCGCCTGGGCGTGCCGGCCGACGCCCTGCTCGGCGACTTCAGTGCCGCAGCCGCCAACGTGAAGACCGCCTTGCTCGACGAAGCCAATGCGCTCAACAACCGCTTCGCCTACGCCACCACCAAGCTCGACCGCGGCGACCTGTTTCCCGATGCGCTGGCCAACCCAGGCGGCGATCCGCGCCTGAGCGGCATGGCCGGCGTGACGGTCGCCACGGCGGGCGTCGCGGACAACCGCAAGCCGATCACCTTCCTGCAGTCGCAGCAAGCGGCGTTCAACGTCGAAGGCGTGCCGCGCTACGACAACATCTTCATCGTGATGCTGGAAAACAAGGCCACGATGTCGATCCTGAACTCGGCCTACGCGCCCAAGATCAACAGCTACCTGAAGGCCGGCAACCAGCTCGTGAGCTACTACGCCACCGGCAACCCGAGCGAGCCCAACTACACGGCGCTGGGCGGCGCGGACGACTGGGGCATCACCGACGACAGCCAGTGGAACTGCGACGCGACCGGCGCCAACGCCGTGCAGGACCTGCCCGTGCCCGACAACACGCAGCCGGGTCTGGCCAAGTCTCCTTTCGCGGCCACCTGCACGCAGGCCGCCGCGGTGAACCACAACATCGTCGGCAAGCCGAACCTCTTCAACGCGATCACGAGCGCCGGCCTCACCTGGCGCACCTACAGCGAGTCGATGAACCCGGGCCAGGACTTCCGCACCGACAGCGTGGCCGACACCGCCGTCACCGCGAAGGACAACGTCTACCCGCCCGGCACGCTCGGCGGCAACACCACGACCATCGGCGACGCCACGCTCACGCTGCCGCTGCCGGGCGGCCTGTACAAGACCAAGCACCACCCCGGCATGGCGTACCAGAATGTGCGCAGCGCGCCCGAGTGGAAGTACAGCAACCGCACCATGGGCGGCGGCCAGTGGGACGCCACGCTGAAAAACAGCGCCGACTACGCCATTCCCGCCAGCTACGACTACGACCAGCTCGGCACCGACCTGGCCAGCGGCAACGTCGGCAACCTGAACTTTTTGGTGCCCGACCAGTGCGACGACATGCACGGCATCAGCGTGAAGGGCACTGGCGGCACCGGTACCGCGAGCGACTGCAGCAGCGTGGCGAACAACGTATCGACCACGGCCGTGTCGCCGATCATCACGCGCGGCGACAACTACGTCGACTTCACCGTCAAGCGCATCCAGGCTTCGCCGCTGTGGAAGAACACGCAGAAGCGGGTGGCCATCGTGCTGATGTTCGACGAAGGCAGCGCCACCAGCGGCTTCAATTCCTGCTGCGGCTGGAACGTGGCCAACAGCACCGTCGCCAATCCGATCAAGCAGAACGCGGATGGCACCTGGTCGGTCGATGCCACGATCAACAACTACACCAAGGGCAACCGCGGCCACGGCGAGAGCATCTTCGGCATCCTGACGAACCAGCCCGATGCGCCCAAGGGCGTGTCGGACAGCGATGCCTACAGCCACTTCTCGTTCGTGCGTACGCTGCAGGACATGTTCCAGCTGGCCGACCCGGCCATCGATGGTTCGTACATGAACCGCTCGAAGTACACCGAGGCCTTCATCGCCCAGAACATCATGAACCTGCCGGAGTACGCGGGCAGCGCGGACACGCACTTCGACAGCGTGCGGCCGATCAACCACGCCTTCGTGATCCCGGCGAGCTACACGCAGAAGCAGTCGGGCGACGTGTCGACCGCCGCGCAGGTCGGGCCGGATGCCAACCAGTTCAACGTCTGGTCGCTGAAGCAATGAGCGAAGAACGCCGTTCGGGCCCGAAAGGGCCGGCCGTGACACGCGCCGGCTGGATCGGGCTGGCGGTGCTGGCCGCTGCAGGCGCGGCGGGCGGTGCGCTCGTCTCCTGTGGCGGCGGCGGATCGGCCGCCGCGCTGCCGGCCGCATCCGCTCCCGCAGCGGCGGGCTCCGCGCCCGCGGCCCCCGCCGCCGCCCCCAGCACGCTGAGCCTCGCGGCGCAGGTGGGCCAGAAGATGTTCTTCGACAAGAACCTCTCGGGCTCCGGCGCCATGTCGTGCGCGAGCTGCCACGACCCGGCCCATGCGTACGCGCCGGCCAACGACCTCTCCGTGCAGCTCGGCGGCGAGCACATGGACAAGGCCGGCCTGCGCGCGGTGCCTTCGCTGCGCTACAAGGACGTCACGCCGCCCTACGCCGACCTGCTGGACAACCCCGACGGCATCAGCGTGCCGGGCCCCGGCGGCGGCTTCGCATGGGACGGCCGCGCTGGCACGCTGGCCGCGCAGGCCCGCCTTCCGTTGCTCGATCCGCTGGAGATGGCCAACGCGAGCAGCACCGACGTGGTGAAGAAGTTGCAGGCCGCCGACTACGCACCGCTCGTCGCCAAGGCCTTCGGCGCGAAGGTGTTCGACGACAGCGATGCCGCCTTCACCAGCGCGCTGCAGGCGTTGCAGGCCTATCAGCTGGAGGACAAGAGCTTTCATCCGTACAGCAGCAAGTTCGACCTGTACGCGGCCAACAAGATCGGCGGCACGCTCACGCCGGCGGAAACGCGCGGGCTGAAGGTGTTCACCAACCCGGCCACCGGCAACTGCGCCTCGTGCCATTACCAGGGCGCGGGGCTCAACGGCAGTTCGGCGCTGTTCACCGACTTCTCGTACGAGGCGATCAGCGTGCCGCGCAACGCGGGCATTCCGGCCAACGGCGACCTGAAGTATTTCGACATGGGCGTATGCGGCCCGCTGCGCACCGACCACGCGCCGGCCGCACCGAATGCCGCGAACGGTTTCTGCGGCATGTTCAAGGCGCCGACCATGCGCAACGTGGCGACGCGGCAGGCCTTCTTCCACAACGGCGTGATGCATTCGCTGGAGCAGGTCGTGCGCTTCTACAACACGCGCGACACGCAGCCCGAGCTGTGGTACCCCACCGTCGGCGGAACGCCCAAGGCGAAGAACGATCCGGGCTTTCCGGCATATGGCCTCGTCACCACGCAGTACACGGGCGGCAAGGTGCAGAAGTACGACGACCTGCCGCCCGCCTACGCCACCAACATCGACACGCAACTGCCGATGGACGGCCGCGCCGCGGGCTCCGCGCCTCCCATGTCCGAGCAGGACATCGCGGACCTGCTCTGCTTCCTGAACACCCTGAGCGATGCGGACACGGCACCGGCCACGCCCGCGAAGCCGGGGGCGTGCGTCAATTGATTTGCCTACACATGAACAACAAGATCCTTTGCGCGGCAATGGCCGCCGCCGCCCTGGCCGCACTCACGGGCTGCGGCCCGCAGCAGCCCGAAGCCGACCTGCCGAACCTCACGGCCGCGATGAACGCCTACCTTGCGAAGAAAGGCGACCTGTGCCTGGGCAAGACCCAATGGCCCATCGACGTGCCGCAGCGCGAGGCAGGCACGCGCGCGCGCAACGCGGTGCAGATGCCGGTGCTGGAGCATGTCGGGCTGGTGAGCGCGTCCACCGCGAAGGTGGAGGACGGCAAGGAGGCCGGCGAGATCGGGGTCACCCGCTACGCGCTGACCGACGAAGGAAAGAAGTACTTCCTGGTGCGCAAGAACCAAAGCGGCCAGAGCGGCCAGGGCGACTTCTGCGCCGCCCACCTGACGCTCGACAAGATCGTCGGCTGGGAAGCGCGCAAGGACGCCAAGGACCCGGCCGAAGTCGTCGTCACCTACACCTACAGGATCGATGCCGCGCCCTGGACGGGCAATGCCGACGTGCAAAAGGCCTTTCCGATGGTCGACCGCGTGGTGCGCGGCGCCGGCACCATGCAGTTGAAGCAGAACTTCAAACGCACCGACAACGGCTGGGTTCCGGCGGAAGTCTGAGCCGATGGATGCGGTGCTGCGCTTCTCGCCCGCGCTGAGCGACTGGGTATCGCACAACCTGCACCAGGGCTGCGCCCCCGCGAACGTGATCGAGGCCATGCGCGCGCAGGACATGCCGCCCGAGGCCGCCAAGGCCATCGTCGATGCCTTCGTGTTCGCGCTGCGCACCGGTAGCCCGTTGCCTATCGATTCGGTGACGATAGCGCCCCCCTACCAGTACGAGCCGCCGCGGCTGCCGCCGGGCACGTCGATCCGCACCACGGACCGGCTCGTGCGTGTGGCCGCGCGCGCGGCGCAGCCGGCCATGGCGGTGCTCGACGACGTGTTCAACGCGCAGGAATGCGAAGAGCTGATCGCGCTCGCGAGGCCCCGGCTCGCGCCATCGACCACTGTCGATCCGCTGTCCGGGCGCGACCTTGTCGGTGAGCAGCGCAGCAGCCTGGGCATGTTCTTCCGGCTGCGCGAAAACGCCTTCATCGCCAAACTCGACCGGCGCGTGTCGGAGCTCATGAACCTGCCGGTGGAAAACGGCGAGGGCCTGCAGGTGCTGTACTACCCGGCCGGCACGCAGAGCATGCCGCACTTCGATTTCCTGGTGCCGTCCAACGAGGCCAACAAGGCTTCGCTCGCACGCAGCGGCCAGCGCGTGAGCACGCTCGTGAGTTACCTCAACGAGGTGGAGGAAGGCGGCGAAACCGTATTTCCCGAATGCGGCTGGTCGGTGTCGCCACGACGCGGCAGCGCGGTGTACTTCGAGTACTACAACAGCCTCGGGCAGGTGGACCCTGCATCGCTGCATGCGGGCGCACCCGTGCTGCGCGGCGAGAAATGGGTGGCGACCAAGTGGATGCGGCAGCGGCGCTTCGTGGCCGCTGGAGAGGCTTCGGACGGCTGACTCGTGGCGGTGGGCGGGCCGCCGCCCGTGCGGTCCGGGGTGTATCGGTTTGACTTTATTTTAGATATATCTAAAATAATTCCGATACACATCTTGAAGGATGCTCACCATGAGACATTTCCATTCCAACCATCACCACTGCCGCACCGCCCGCAGCGAACATGAAGACGGCCTTTCCGGCGGCCGTGGACAACACCGCGGCGGTGGCCGTGGCGGCGCACGCGTGTTCGGCCACGGCGGCCTGCGCTTCGTGCTGCTGCAGCTCATCGCCGACAAGCCGGCGCACGGCTACGAACTGATCAAGGCCATCGAAGACCGCCTCGGCGGCAGCTACGCGCCGAGCCCCGGCGTGGTCTACCCCACGCTCACGCTGCTCGAGGAAATGGGCTACCTCAGCGTGGAAGCCGGCGACGGCAGCGGCCGCAAGCGCTACAGCATCACGGCCAGCGGCCAGGAATTCCTCGCGGCCAACCGCGAGATGGCCGACGCCATGATGGCCCGCATGAGCGGCGGCGTGGACGGCGCCGGCCCGCGCGGCGGACGGCCGCCGCAGGTCACGCGCGCCATCGAGAACCTCAAGCTCGCAATGCGCATGCGCCTGTCGGGCGCCGCGATGACCGAGCAGCAGGCGCATGAATTCGCCGCGGTGCTCGACGCCGCGGCCCAGCAGATCGAAAAGATCTGAGCCCGCGCCCTCCTCCCGAATCTCAACCCGCCCTGCTCACCCAGGACTTCTGCAATGACTGACCTCAGTACTTCATCTGCTTCCGCCGCACCCGACCGCATGCCGCGCCGGGTGCGCCACGACCTGCGCTTTCGCCGGCTCACGGTGAAGGCCGCGCAGCGCGTGACGCCGCACCTGATCCGCATCACCCTCGCGGGCGACTACCTCGCGGGCTTCACCAGCCCCGGCTTCGACGACCACGCGAAGATCTTCTTTCCCGACGCCACCGGCAAGCTCACGCTGCCCACGGTCGGCCCCGAGGGCCCGATCTGGCCCGAAGGCCGCCCGACCATGCGCGACTACACGCCGCGCCGCCATGACGCCGATGCCGGCACGCTCGAAATCGACTTCGCGCTGCACGAAGCCGGCCCCGCCACGCAATGGGCCGAGCGGGCCAGGCCCGGCGACGTCGTCGGCGTGGGCGGCCCGCGCGGCTCGTTCATCGTGCCGACCGAATTCGACTGGCATCTGCTGATCGGCGACGACACCGCCCTGCCCGCGATCTCGCGCCGCCTGGCTGAACTGCCGGCCGGCGCGCGCGTGGTGGTGCTGGCGGAAGTCGACAGCGAAGCCGACGAGATTCCGTTCGACACGCAGGCCGAACTCACGCTGAAGTGGGTGCACCGCCGCAGCACCGAGCCGGGCCTGAGCCCTGTGCTGCTCGACGCGCTGAAAGCGATGCAGCTACCGGCTGGCGACTTCCATGCATGGGTCGGTTGCGAATCGGCCATCGCCAAGGCGCTGCGCGCGCACCTCGTGGGCGAGCGCGGCGCGAACCCGAAATGGACACGGGCCTCGGGCTACTGGCGCCGCGGCGCAGTGGCAACGCACGACTCGCACGACGAGTGACGTGTTGGTATTGCTCCTTCCCCTTCCGGGGGAAGGCTGGGATGGGGGCAAGCGGCGCTCGATAAGCCGCTGATGATTGATACGCCGTCAGCCCCCACCCCCGCCCTCCTCCGGGAGGGGAGGGAGAAAAACCGGGCAGCCCCGCCTTTACAGCCAACCGGCGCGCTTGAACCGGTAATAGAGATAGCCGCAGGTGCCGGCGATCAGTCCCAGCGCCACCGCATAGCCGTAGCGGAATTTCAGCTCCGGCATGTTCTCGAAGTTCATGCCCCAGATGCCGGCGTAGGCGGTGCACACCGCGAAGATGCTGGCCCAGGACGCGAGGCGCTTGGTGACTTCGCTCTCCTCGATGGTGACCATCGACAGGTTCACTTGGACCGCCGTGCCGATGGTGTCGCGCATGGCGTCAATCGAGCCGTTGATGCGTCCCAGGTGGTCGCCCACGTCGCGGAAGTACTCCTGGGAACTCATGCAGATCTGGGGCACCCGCCCGCCGTGCAGCTTGCTGGCCGCCTCCAGCAGCGGCGCCACCGCGCGCTTCAGGATCATGCTGCGCCGCTTCAAGTCGTAGAGCTGCTTGATCTTGTCGCGCGCCGCGCCGCCCTGGCCAAAGATCTGCTGCTCGATAGCCTCGAGCTCCACCTCCAGCGCGTCGATCACCGGAAAGTAGCGGTCGACCACCGCATCCATCAATGCATACAGCACGAAGCCCGCGCCGTTGCGCAGCAGCTCGGGCTCGCGCTCGCAGCGCTCGCGCACGCCCAGAAAGCCCTGCTTGCTGCGGTTGCGCACCGACAGCACGTAGTTGGTGCCGACGAACACGTCGACCTCGCCCACGTTCGTGCAGTGCTCGCCCTCGGGCGAAGGCTCCACCAGGTGCATGACCACGAAGAGCGAATCGCCGTACTCCTCCACCTTCGGGCGCTGATGGCCGTGGTGGGCGTCTTCGACCGCGAGCGGATGCAGGCCGAATTCAAGCTGCATCACGCTCAGTTCCTCGGGCGATGCATCGCTCAGCGCCACCCAGACGAAGCAGCCCGGCCGGCTGATGTAGTCGCTGATGTCCTCGACCGAAATGTCGGCGAGCTTGGAGCCGTTTTCGTAGGCCACGCAGTTGATAAGCATCGGTATGCGTCCGTGTTCAGTCCCGGGGGCCGGCCGCGGCCAGTTGGCCCGTGGCAGCCAGCGACGCCTCGATGGCCAGCGTCTCGCCCTTGAGCAGGGCGAGCCCCTTCTCGGCGAATGCAGCGTGGCTCGCAACGTCGGCCCACAGGCTCGCGGCGGCTTCGGCGCATGTGAGCGATGTGAAGCGGATGCGGCCCTTCGCCAGCGCCACGAAGCGCTTCTCGCGCAGGGGGTCCGCGCGGTCCCAGGCGCCGCCGATGAGCACGCGCTTGCCGCGCTTGATGCGAGGTTCGCGCTCGGCGAAGAAAGGCAGCTTGGCGGACACCCAGCCCAGCAGGCCGCTGTTCAGCGCGGTGTCGAAGGCCGAAGGGGCGGGGTGCGCCTTGGCAAATTCGCGCAGGGTACCGAGTGTGTAGAGCACCGGATCCTTGGACCCGGCTGCACCGCCCTCCACCGGCTTGATGACGGGCGGGCCGTTGCCCCCGCGCCCCTCGGGCCGCTTCGGCTTGCGCAGGTCCGCGAGCTGGGCCGGCGATATGCAGAGATACAGAGCCGCGAGTTCGGCAGGCAAGGTGGCGGTATCCGGCAGCGCGTCCGCTTCAGGGCCTTTGAATTCATCCAGCTGGGCCATGGGCGCCTTGTTCTTCACGCGGGGTTTGCGCTGGGGGATTTTAGAGTGGGGGATGCGGGTTGAGACTTTCGCCTCTCCCCGATAATTGCCCGAGTGAACACGACGACTGCCCACCCTACCCCCTCGACCAGCGATCTCTCTGGGCACACGCCCATGATGGCCCAGTACCTTGGCCTCAAGGCCAACCATCCGGACACCCTGCTGTTCTACCGGATGGGCGATTTCTACGAACTCTTCTGGGCCGACGCCGAAAAAGCGGCCCGCCTGCTCGACATCACGCTCACCCAGCGCGGCCAGTCGGCCGGCCAGCCGGTGGTGATGTGCGGCGTGCCCTTCCATGCGGTCGACACCTACCTGGGCCGGCTCATCAAGCTGGGCGAATCGGTTGCCATCTGCGAGCAGGTGGGCGAGGTCGGAGCCAGCAAGGGGCCGGTGGAACGCAAGGTGGTGCGGGTGGTCACGCCCGGCACGCTGACCGACTCCGAACTGCTCAACGACAAGAGTGAATCGCTGCTGCTCGCGGTGCATGCGGGTACGCGCAATTTCTGCGGGCTGGCCTGGCTGAGCGTGACAGGTGCCGAACTGCGGCTGGCCGAATGCCCGGCCGACGCGCTCGAAGCCTGGATCGCGCGCATCGCGCCGAGCGAACTGCTCTACAGCGCCGAAGTGACACCCGCCTTCGAGCAGCGCCTGAAGGCGGCGCGCGCCACTACGCCATTCACCTTGTCGCTGCGACCGGCGTGGCAGTTCGATGGCGGCCTGGGCGAACGCAAGCTCAGCGAGCAGATGGGCAGCAACAGCCTCGCCGCCTGGAACGCAGAATCGCTCACCAACGCGCACGCCGCGGCCGCTGCGCTGCTGGGCTATGCCGAGCACACGCAAGGCCGTGCGCTGTCGCACGTGCAGCGCCTCTCGGTCGAGCGCGATGGCGATTTGATCGAGCTGCCGCCCACCACGCGCCGCAACCTCGAACTGGTGCAGACGCTGCGCGGCGAAGATTCGCCCACCATGTTCTCGCTGCTCGACACCTGCATGACGGGCATGGGCAGCCGGCTCCTGAAGCGCTGGCTGCTGTCGCCGCGGCGCGACCGCTCCGAGGCGCAGGCCCGGCTCGAGGCCGTCGGTGCGCTGCAGGCCACGGTACTGGGCGGCACGGCCGCACCCTGGCGCACGCTGCGTGAGCAGCTCAAGAACACGAGCGACGTGGAACGCATCGCGGCCCGCATCGCACTGCGGCAGGTGCGCCCGCGCGAATTGCTGGCGCTGCGCCAGGCGCTGTCCAAAGCGGAGCAACTGGCGCCGCTGCTGCCCGGCGCCGCCGCGCTGCTGGCCCGGATCGCCGAACGCCTCGCCCCGCCACCGGGCTGCGCCGACCTGCTGGCGAGCGCGATCAAGCCCGACCCTTCCGCGCTGGTGCGCGACGGCGGCGTGATCGCCACCGGCCACGACGCCGAGCTCGACGAGCTGCGCGCCATCAGCGAGAACTGCGACGACTTCCTGCTGAAGCTCGAAGTGAGCGAGCGCGAGCGCACCGGCATCAGCAACCTGCGCGTGCAGTTCAACCGCGTGCACGGCTTCTACATCGAGGTGACGCAAAGCGCGCTCTCGAAGGTGCCCGACAACTACCGCCGCCGCCAGACGCTGAAGAACGCCGAGCGCTTCATCACGCCCGAACTGAAGACCTTCGAGGACAAGGCCCTGAGCGCGCAAGACCGCGCGCTGGCCCGCGAGAAATGGCTGTACGAACAGCTGCTCGACGCGCTGCAGCCCTCGGTGCCCGCGCTCACGCAGCTGGCTGGCGGCATCGCCACGCTCGACGCGCTGTGCGCGCTGGCCGAGCGCTCGCACACGCTGCACTGGCGCGCGCCCAGCTTCGTGGCGCACCCGTGCATCGAGATCCAGCAGGGCCGCCATCCGGTGGTCGAAGCCCGGCTGGCCGAGAAGTCGTCGGGCGGCTTCATCGCCAACGACACGCAGCTTGGGCCGCAGCAGCGCATGCAGGTCATCACCGGCCCCAACATGGGCGGCAAGTCGACGTACATGCGGCAGGTGGCGATCATCGTGCTGCTGGCCTCCATCGGCTCGCACGTGCCGGCGGCGGCCTGCCGGCTCGGGCCGATCGACGCGATACACACCCGCATCGGGGCGGCGGACGACCTGGCCAATGCGCAGTCGACCTTCATGCTCGAGATGACCGAGGCCGCGCAGATCCTGCACAGCGCCACGGCGCAGTCGCTGGTGCTGATGGACGAGATCGGCCGCGGCACCAGCACCTTCGACGGGCTGGCGCTGGCCGCCGGCATCGCGGCCCAGTTGCACGACCGCAGCAAGGCCTTCACGCTGTTCGCCACCCACTACTTCGAGCTGACCGAGTTCCCGGCCACGCACCATGGCGCGGTGAACATGCACGTGAGCGCCACCGAGGCGGGCCGCGACATCGTGTTCCTGCACGAAATGCAGCCCGGCCCGGCCAGCAAGAGCTACGGCATCCAGGTGGCGCGGCTCGCGGGCATGCCCGCGGCGGTGGTCAACCATGCGCGGCAGGCGCTGGAGGCGCTCGAATCGCAGCATGCGCAAACACGTGCACAGGTCGACCTGTTCGCACCGCCCCCGGTGGCCGAAACGCCGCTGGCCAGCGCCGTAGAATCCGCGCTGGCTGCGCTCGACCCCGACACCATGAGCCCGCGCGAGGCGCTCGACGCCTTGTACGCCCTTCAAAAACTAAATAAACGTGAACTCGGCGCCGCATGACCGGGCACCGTTCATGCAAGATGAACTCATGACTTACTGCGTAGGCATCAAACTCAACGCCGGCCTGGTGTTTCTCTCCGACTCGCGCACCAACGCGGGCGTGGACCACATCAGCACCTTCCGCAAGATGATCGTCTACGAGCAGCCGGGCGACCGCGTCATGGTGCTGCTGTCGGCGGGCAACCTGAGCATCTCGCAGTCGGTGCGCGAAATTCTCCAGATCGAGGAGCTGCGCGAGACCCGCGAAGACGGCACGCAGGGCGACCCGATCACCATCTGGAACGCCAAGAGCATGTTCGATGCCGCGCGCGTTCTGGGCTCGGCGGTGCGCCACGTGTACGACCGCGATGCCGAAGCACTCAAGCATGCGGGGCTGGACTTCAACGTGTCCTTCATCTTCGGCGGGCAGGTCAAGGGCGAGGGCATGCGACTGTTCCTGGTCTATGCGGCCGGCAACTTCATCGAAGCCACCACCGAGACGCCCTACTTCCAGGTCGGCGAGTCGAAGTACGGCAAGCCCGTGCTCGACCGGGTTCTCACGCCCGAGACCCCGCTCGACGAAGCCGCCAAGTGCGCGCTGGTGTCGATGGACTCGACCATGAAGTCGAACCTGTCGGTCGGCCTGCCGCTCGACCTCGTGGTGTACGAGGCCAACAAGCT
Organism: Variovorax sp. Root411; assembly: GCF_001425205.1. Taxonomy (GTDB): domain Bacteria; phylum Pseudomonadota; class Gammaproteobacteria; order Burkholderiales; family Burkholderiaceae_C; genus Variovorax. The sequence goes on along the minus strand of NZ_LMDW01000001.1, from coordinate 1,000,023 downwards.
CGAGACCGACCGCGTGATCTGCATCGATGCCGACAACCCCTACTACCGCATGATGCACAACAGCTGGGGCCAGAAGCTGCGCGAGGTGTTCGACAGCATCGAAGACCCGGTGTGGGACGACAGCCATACCGAGCATCCGCTGAAGATGCCCGCCACGCGGCACGGCGCGCTGCGCAAGATCTCCACGCCCGACGAAAAGCTGATCTGAGCGCCACCGCGCTGCAGGACAGCGTCGATCAAGGCCCGGGCACGAGCACGATCCTGCGGATCAACTGGCCGTCGTAGTCGGCGACGTAAAAGGCATTACTGCCGTCCAGAACCACGCTGACAGGGCCATTGAAACTTGCGGCCGCGCCCTTGCCGTCGGCCGCGCCGGGCGCCCCCGAGCCCGCCAGCGTTCTCACGTCACCAGCCGGGGTGATCACGCGGAACAGGTTGTTGCCGTAGTCCGCCACATAGATGTTGCCGCTGGCGTCCACCGTCACCCCGTTCGGAACGCGGAACGACGCGGCAGTGCCGTTGCCGTCGACCGCGCCCGCCGTCCCGGAACCCGCGAACGTCGTGACATCGCCTGCCGGAGTGATCTTGCGGATCACGTTGTTGAGGGAGTCCGCCACATAGAGATTGCCGGCGGCGTCCAGCGCGAGGCCCACCGGACTGTTGAAGGACGCGGCCGTGCCGTTGCCATCGGCCCCGCCCACCGCCCCGGAGCCCGCGAACGTCGTGACATCGCCCGCTGGCGTGATCTTGCGGATCAGGTTGTTGTTGTAGTCCGAGATATAGACGTTGCCGGCGGCGTCCACTGCCACGCCCGCTGGATTGTTGAAGGACGCAGCGGTGCCGTTGCCGTTGGTCGAGCCGAAGGCCCCGGAGCCGGCGATCGTCGTGACATCGGCTGCCGGGGTGATCTTGCGGATCATGTTGTTGTTGAAATCCCCCGTATAGAAGTTGCCGCCGGTATCCGATGCCAGGCCCGTCGGGCGGTCGAACGACGCAAGCGTACCGTTGCCGTTGGTAGAGCCCGGCGTCACGGAGCCCGCGAAGGTCGTGACATCGCGCGCCGGGGTGATCTTGCGGATCGTGTTGTTGGCGCTGTCCGCCACATAGAGGTTGCCGCCCGAATCCACGACCATGCCGAATGGCTGGTTGAACGAGGCAGCCGTGCCGTTCCCATTGGCCGAGCCCTTTGCACCGGTGCCTGCCACCGTCGTGACCGAGCCGACCGAGCACTGCACGGCCACATTGCTCACGTCCGCAGCCGCAGTGCCGCTGCCGTTGGTGACGCTGCAGAATTCCGCCGCGGGCAGCGCGCTCACCGTGACCGCGTAGGTGGCGCCGTTCGCCATGGGCGTCGCGAAGGTGAAGCTGCCATTGGCTGCCACTGCGAGAGAGTCTGCGCCGTTGTTCTGCAGAACGAGCCCGGAGCCGACCAGTCCGCTGACCGTGCCGCTCACGGTGACGCTGTTGCTGGCGCAAACGATCGTGACGGTGCTCACGTCCGCGTCGGCCACGGTGCCGGTGGCGCTGTTCACGGTGCAGGTCTGTGCCGGAGAGCCGGGCTGCGTCTTCACGCGCACGGCGTAGGCCTCGCCCTTGGCCAGCTTGCCCGCGAAGCGGAAGCTGCTGCTGCCGGCCGGCACGGCCAGATCATCGCCTCCGTTGTTCTGCAGGACGAGCCCGGAGCCCGTCAGGCCTGTGACGGTTCCGCCCACCGCGTAGAGCTGCGTGGGCAATGGAAAGAACGGGAAGAAACCGCCGCCATTGCCGCCGCCCCCGCAGGCGGTCACGACCACCGACATGAAGAAGACCAGGGCGGTTCTCCAAATCGAGTCCCGAAGGGCGTACCAGGACAAGAGTGCGGGAAGGATGAATCGTGTCTGCGACAAAGGAGTGGTCATGCAGGCCTCGGTTGGTTCCATGAAGAAGATCGAGATCAAGAAGAAGATTCGGATCGTTCAGAACGTGGGCGTGCTCGACGCCCGGGTTCCATAGTGCTTTCGCGGTACGCTGTTTTCTCGCTCCCCCTGAGTCCGGAAGCGCGGCTCTTCAATCGTGTCCCAACTGTTAGCTGCGCTTGTGACGGAGCGCAGTATGCGGACGTTCTCCCGCAGGTCAAGCCCGTGTGCACGCCGCGATGCAAATGAGCGCATCGCGAGGCGATGTTCGAGCACTTTCGCAGTAAGAAGGCCTTGCGAAGTGGGACGCACAGTTGCTGCGCGACTACATCGACCACAACGCCAACGGCCTGCACCTCACCCGCTGGTGACGTGCACCCCGGGCCGCCTGCCCGCATTCCACTTGCCGCCAAGCGCCCGCTCGATCTGCGCGGCCAGCTGTAGCAGCAGCCCGTCGTTCGCCTGCGCGGCCTGAGCCTGGATGCCCAGCGGCATGCCGTTCTCCTGCGCCGCCATGGGCAGCGAGATGCCTGGCATGCCGCACAGGTTGGCCAGCGGCGTGTACGCGAAGTTTTTCCAGAGATTGGCGAACCAGTCGTAAACGGACGGGTTCGTGCTGGTCGTCAGGTACTCGCTGGTGCCGACCTTGGGCGTGGGCAGCGCGCTGATCGGCGTCAGGATGATGTCCCAGCGCTGGAAGAAGTCGCCGAAGGCGCGCGAGGTGCTGTTGAACACCGCCTGCATCTTCGAGCGCTCTGTGTAGGAGGTGTGCAGCCCGGCTTCCCAGATCTTGATGTTGATCGGCTCCAGCAGCTCGGCCGGCGGGCGCTCCAACCCCAGCCGGTGCAGATGGCCGTCGATGACCTGCGCGAAGTTGCTGATGTAGCAGGTGGTCTGCGCGTCGAAGGCCGTTCGGAAGTCGATCTCCGGCAGCGCCCATTCGACGTGGTGGCCCAGCCCCTCGAGAAAGCGGCCGACGCGCTCCAGCTCGGCCACGAAATGCGGCGTCGCGCGGAAGTCGCCCCACTCGTGCGACAGCGCGATGCGCAGGCGGCCCGGGTCGCGCCGGATGAGGTCGCTGTACGGCTCGGCTGGCGACCAGAAGGGCATGAACTCGCCCGGCGCACCGCCACGGCAGTGATCGACGAAGGCCGCCGTGTCGCGCACGGTGCGGCTGTGGCAGCCCTGGATCGACACGAGCCCCGACAGGTCCGACAGGCTGGGCGCCAGCGAGAACACGCCGCGCGACACCTTCAGGCCGATGTTGCCGTTCACGCCCGCTGGAATGCGGATGGAACCGCCGCCGTCGGTGGCATGGGACAGCGGCAGCACGCCAGCGGCCACCACGGCCGCCGTGCCGGCCGAGGACCCGCAGGTCGTGTATTCCAGATTCCACGGATTGCGCGTGGTGCAAAGCGCGTTCTCCGCCGAGCTGCACACGCCGAACTCGGGCGTGGTGCTGCGGCCCACGATGTTCAGGCCCACCTTGCGCAGTTGCTGCGTGAGAAAGCTGTCGGCCGCGGGGCGATGACCCTGCATCATCATCGAACCGAACTCCTGCAGCCGGCCCTTCAGCGTCGGGCCGAGGTCCTTCATCAGGTAGGGCAGGCCCGCGAACACGCCTTCGGGGTTCATGCCGTCCTTCAGCGGGTCGGCCACCACGTCGTCGAAGACTTCGACCACCGCGTCCAGCGACGGATCGACCTTCGCGATGCCGGCAGCCGCCTGCGCCGCCAGCTCGGCCGCCGTCAACTCCCCCTTGCGAACCCGTTCGGCCAACCCGATGCCGTCGTGATCGGCCCATTCGCTCCAGCTCATTGCCAGCGTCATCCGTGGTGCTCCATATCGTTTCCAGGACTGTCCGGCCGATTTTGCCGAGCATGTCGGCGCGACGCATACTCGCTCGTCCTTGGGTGATCAAGAACGAGGGGCAAGCGCATCGCATGACCGACACCGCCTGGATCGCCACCACGCTGACCGCCTCGCGCCCGCGCGCGGTGGCGGCGCTGCTGCGCTACTTCCGCGAGCTCGACACGGCCGAGGAAGCCTTCCAGGAAGCCAGTCTTCGCGCCCTGCAGCACTGGCCCGAGAGCGGCCCGCCGCGCGACCCGCTGGCGTGGCTGATCTTCGTCGGGCGCAACGCGGCACTCGACGAGGTGCGCCGGCGCAGCCGGCACGAGGCGCTGCCCGAAGACGACGCGCTCATCTCCAGCCTCTGCGACCTCGAAGACACCGAGGCCCGGTTGGTCGAGCAGCTCGACCAGGCGCATTACCGCGACGACGTGCTGCGCCTGCTGTTCGTCTGCTGCCACCCCGAGCTGCCGCTGACGCAGCAGATCGCGCTGGCGCTGCGCATCGTCTCTGGGCTGTCGGTGCAGGAGATCGCGCGCGCCTTTCTGGTCGGCGAGAGCGCGATGGAGCAGCGCATCACGCGCGCCAAGAAGCGCGTGGCCTCGGCAGGCATTCCGTTCGACACGCCAGGGCGGCGCGAGCGCGACGAGCGGCTGGCGGCCGTGTGCACCACGGTCTACCTGCTGTTCAACGAGGGCTACTCGGCCAGCGGCGGCACCGAGCACGTTCGCATTGCGCTGTGCGAAGAGGCGATACGGCTGGCGCGGCTGCTGCTCGCGCTGTTCCCCGACGAGCCCGAGTCGATGGGCCTGGCCGCCCTGCTCCTGCTGCAGCACGCGCGCGCCGATACGCGGCTCGATGCCGGCGGCTTGGTCGTGCTGCTCGAAGACCAGGACCGCGCACGCTGGAACCATGCGCTGATCGACGAAGGCCTGGCACTGGTCGAAGGCGCGCTGCGGCAGCACCGGCCCGGCCCCTACCAGCTGCAAGCCGCCATCGCCGGCACCCATGCGCAGGCCGCGCGCGCCGAAGACACGGACTGGGCCGAGATCGACCGCCTCTACGCCGCGCTCGAAACCCTGCAACCCTCGCCGGTCGTCACGCTGAACCGCGCGGTGGCGGTACATAAGCTGCGCGGGCCGCAGGCGGCGCTGTCGCTGACGGAACCGCTGGCCGGCGCACTGGCCGACTACTTTCACTTCCACGGCCTGCAGGGCGCGTTGCAGATGCAGCTCGGCCGCGGCGAGGAAGCCCGCGCCGCCTTCGCGCGCGCCCTCGGCCTGGCCCGCACGGCCGCCGAGGCAGCGCACATCCGCACGATGCTCGACGGCCTCGGCGCACCGGGCGGCTGATCTCCCATCAAGAACCACAGCCAGAAAAGGAAAGCCATGCTCTATTCCATCCTCATCTACGGTTCCGAATCCGCAGTGGCCGCCTGGGAACCCGGCGTCGAAGAGGAAATGCTCGACCGCCACACCGACCTGCGCGACGACCTGCAGGCGCAGGGCCGGCTCGGCACGGTGCTGCGGCTGATGCCGAACGTGGCCACCACGGTGCGCCGCGCGGGCGATATGCATCCGATGGTCACCGATGGCCCCTTCGCCGAGACGAAAGAGCAGCTGATGGGCATCTACATCGTGGAATGCGAGACCGTCGAGGAGGCCACGCATGCCGCGCACCGGCTGGCCTTCGAGACCGGCGTGTTCGAGATCCGGCCGATCACCTGGTACGACCCGGGCGTGATTCCGGCGCGGATTCCGCAGGTCTGAAAAAAATCACCGGCATTGTCGGATCGCACCGCCGCCGTCCGTCCTTGGTTCGAACGCCCGCATGTCGCGGGCGGCAACCCGAGGAGAAGACGATGTCCCAGGCATTCCAAGGCCGGTGCGTGGTGGTTCATGGCGGCAGCGGCGCCATCGGCAGCGCGGTGGCCCGCGCCTTTGCGCGCGAAGGCGCCCAGGTGTTCATCACGGGGCGCAACCGCACCAGGCTCGATGCGGCGGTGCGGGCCATCGCGTTGGCGGGCGGCAGTGCCGAGGCGGCGGTGGTCGACGGGCTCGACGAGCAGGCCATGCTCCGCCACGCCAGCGAGGTGGCGGAGCGCGCGGGCGGCATCGATGTCGCGCTCAATGCCATCGGCATCCTGCATGTGCAGGGCACGCCGCTGTCGGCGCTGTCGCTGGAGGACTTCTTCCTGCCCGTGCACGCCTACACGCGCAGCACTTTCCTCACGGCCAAGGCCGTCTCGCCGCACATGGCGAAGCGCGGCGGCGGCGTGATCCTGTCGGTGTCGACGCCGGCCTCGCGCCTGCCCGGCCCGGGCTACCTCGGCCACGCGGTGGCCTGCGCGGGCGTGGAGGCGCTGTCGCGCCACATGGCCGGCGAGCTGGCGGCTTTCAACATCCGCACGGTGTGCATCCGCTCGCACGCCATTCCCGAAGCGGCGCTCGGCGGCTCGCACGCCTACGAGGTGTTCCGCCCCGTCGCTGAAAGCATGGGGATCACGGTCGAGCAGATGCTCTCGGGCAATCCGCCCGGGCTGCTGGTGAAGCACCTGCCCTCGCTCGACCAGATGGCGGCCACGGCGCTGTTCGCGGCATCGCAAGGCGCCGGCGCGATGACGGGTGCGGTGCTGAACCTGAGCGGCGGGATCACGCTGGACTGAGGGCGGCTCCCTAGAATCGCGCGGGTCACCCTGAACCTTGCCGATCCCGCATGCAGCCCGAATCCCCATCAGCACCCGCGCTGGCCGACGCACTGATCGTCGATCCGTTCTATCTCGCGATCTCCGTCGACTTCGAGCACGACATGCCGGCCCGCAAGGCGGTTCTCGCCGCGTACTTCGCCTACTCGCTGGACGAGGCCGCGCGGACTGGGCGCGTTCTGATGCCGGAAGACCGCGAACTCGGCTTACGTGATCATGTGCCGCGAAAATAAGTAGATACGTCCTACCCGCTGTTCCAAGTTGGCCGAAAAATCCGCTGCATGTCCCCTCCCCTGATCGAAGGCGCCGAACCCGTCCTGCTGAGCCCCACCCTCATCGTCGAGGACGATCCGGCAATGCAGGAACGCCTGCGCTACGTGCTGTCCACGCTCGGCTGCGAGGAGAAACACATCGCAGTGACCGACAGCGTCGCCGGGGCGCAACAGCTGCTGGGCAAACGCAGCTACGGCGTGGTGCTGGTGGACATTGGCCTGCCCGACGGCAGCGGCGTGGATCTCATCGGCTGGCTGCGGGCGCACCACCCGGGCATTCCGGCGGTGGTGATCTCGGCCTGGCGCACCGAGGAGGTCATCTTCGCGGCGCTGCGCGCAGGCGCCATCGGCTACCTGCTGAAGGAGCGCGACGACCTCGAACTGAGCATCGCGCTGCGCAGCATCGAACAGGGCGGCGCGCCCATCGACCCGAGCATTGCGCGCCACATCCTCGCGTGGCTCGCCACGCAACAGGCGTCGGCCGATACGCAGGCACAAGCCCCCGGCGAAGCGACGGCGGCCGCCGATGCACCGGCCGTGCTGACACGGCGCGAACACAAGATCCTCGAGCTCGTGTCGCAAGGCCTGAGCAACCGCGACATGGCTGAATCGCTGTCGATCTCCAAACTGACCGTGGAATGCCACACCAAGAACATCTACCGCAAGCTGGCCGTCAACTCCCGCACCGAAGCCGTCTTCCAGGCGCGAAGGCACGGCTTGCTGCGCTGACCTGACCAGCGCCGGCCTTCTTCATCCGCCCTTCACCATGCGTAGCCCGCCTGAACGCGGGCGGCCACGCGGTTGCTGCTGCCACTGCTAGTGGCGGTGGAGACACCCAGCCCCAGGTTCAGGTTGTCGTTGACCTGGTAGCCGAAAGCGAAGCCGATGGCGGATGCGCCGGCGTAGTTGCCCGCGGCGGCCCCCATCCACTTCTTGCCTGCAGCAAGCGTCGGCATGGAGGGCATGGCGAGCGCCGCTGCAATGCCCTTTGCAGCAAAGGCATTCGCCTGGCTGGTCGCGCTGCTCACCGCCTGCTGCAGCTGGTTGACGTTGACGGCGTCGGTGCCCAGCACGCCGGGCGCGACATTCGCGATGCCGCGCAACTGCCCGGTGGCGGCGTTGCCCACCGACACGGTGTTGTCGCGGTCCGCCACCGAGCCCTGCCCCAACGCAACCGCATTGCTGCCCGAGGCCAGCGTGTTGGCCCCGAGCGCCACGGCGTTGTTGCCGGTGGCCACCGCGTTGTTGCCCACGGCGGTAGTGGGATCGGCCAGCGCCCTGGCACCGGCGCCAATGGCCACCGAGCCGGCATAGCGGGCCTCGGCGCCGCTGCCCACGGCGGTGGTGCTGTCGCCGTTGGCCGTGGCATTGGTGCCCATTGCCGTGGCGCCCGCACCGGTGGCCTTGCTGCCCGTGCCGCAGGTCACGCTGCCCCCGCTGAAGCTGCACAGGCCGTTGGCAAAGGCCTGGTTCATGACGCTCTGCAATGCGGTCACCTGCTGCACCGTGAAGCTGTTGGAGGCCGTCACGGCGCCTTGTTCCGCCTGCTGGACCTGGCCGACGTTGGCGGCATCCGTCATGGCCGTGCCGGCGCGAACGTTGCTGAGTGTCGTTCCCGCGCCGCCGTTGGCATTCAGGCTGACGGTGTTACCGCCCGGGCCGTACTGGACCGAGTTGTTCGCCACGCCCAAGGCGGTGTTCGCCGTGCCCTGGGCGGCAGCCGCCGCCGTCTGGGCACCGTTGGCCGTGGTCTGTGCAGCGCCCGCATTGGCAAGCGCAGTGTTCGCCGTGCCCTCAGCTGCCGCCGCGGCAGTCTGGGCAAGAGCAGCCATGGCAGTTGCGCCGCTGGCGGTTGCCCGAGCCGTGTCGGCGGTCTCTTGCACCCAGTACAGCTGGCTGCCGTTGACGGCGTCGGTGCTCGTGGGGGTCACTGCTCCGGCACTGACGTTGACCAGGCCGCGCGTTTGGCCGGCGGACCCGAAAGAGACCGTATTGGCCGCCGTGGCAACGGAGTTGGCGCCAATGGCCGCGCTGCCGGTCGCACCGCTTTCGACCCGACTGGCCGAGCCGATGGCCACGCTGCCTGTCGCAAGCGCCGCCGCGCCCGAAGCGCCACCGTTTGCGCCGCCGATCGCCATGCTGCCGTTGCCGGACGCCACTGCGCCCTGGCTGGTGCCCGAGGCGCTTCCGATGGCGATCGCCGAGTTGCCCGTGGCCTGCGCGCCGCTGCCGCCTGTCTGGCCGCCTGAGCCGCAGCAACCATCCGTACCGGTGCCGCCAGCGCCGACGGCAATGGCGCCGGAGGACGTGGCCTGAGCGCCGCTTCCCCCTGCCCCGCCCGTGCCGCCCGCACTGCCTTCTCCGCCGACGCCGCCCGCGCCGACCGCAACGGCGCTGGAGGACGTGGCTTGAGCGCCGCGCCCCCCTACCCCGCCCGTGCCGCCTGAACTGCCTCCTCCGCCGACGCCGCCCGCGCCGACCGCAACGGCGCTGGAGGACGTGGCCTGAGCGCCGCTTCCCCCTGCCCCGCCCGTGCCGCGTGAAATGCCTGCTCCGCCGCCACCGCCGCCGCCGATGGCCGTCGAGCTGCCTGCAGTTGCACTTGCACCGCCCCCTCCGATGCCGCCGATTCCACTGGCGCTTCCATTGCCGCCATTGCCACCCGCCCCCAGCGCCGTAGCTCCGTCGCCCGAGACGACGGCCGCAGCCCCTCCGGCGCCTCCCGAGCCACCGGCCACTCCCGTACCGTTGCTGCCCGCAGTGCCAGCGACGAATCCTGCCGCATGCACGCTTGCCGCGACGAGCAACGCAAGCGCAGGCAGATGCCGAAGCCTCCGTGCGAACCGCTGTTTTCCTCTCGGGCATTTGCGCAAGACTTCATGCTCGCCATTGGCGTGGATCCGAATGGACATGGACTTCTCCCCTGTGAACAAATAAGACGAAACGTGGCAAAGTGTGTCTTTTCGTTCTCATCGAAGCCATCCCCGAGAACTGGTAGATGAAGGATTTGGATCGAATGAAACGCCGGCAGCCCACATCGCCCGCACAGGCACTGCTTGCCGCATTGATAGGCGCCTTTTTTTTCTTCCTCCTTGTTTCCATCCCCGCGAGAACGCTGGCGCAGCAGCCCCTTCCTCCCGAGCTCCGCGTCGAAGCCGTGCGCGGCGCGGGCTGGAACGACACCACCCCGCCGACCGACGGCTGGACGCGCGTCACGCTGCCCGACAGCTGGGCCGAACGCTGGCCCGGTTTCGACGGCGTGGCCTGGTACCGGCTGAGCTGGGACCAGCCCGCGCAGACCGATGAAACGGGCCTGCTGCTGCACTACCTCAACATGGCCGGCGAGGTTTCGCTGAACGGCACGCCGATCTCGCGCGACCAGAACCTGGTCGAACCGCTGACTCGCGCCTGGAACATGCCGCGCTACTGGCTGCTGGCACCGCCGCTGCTGAAGCCGGGCGCCACCAACATGCTGATGGTCCGCGTCTCGGGCCTGTCTGCCTACCAGGCCGGCCTGGGCCCGGTCAGCCTCGGCAGGCCCACCGCCGTGCAGGCGACCTACGAGCAGGAGCGGTTCGTGCGCCGCGACCTGCAGGTGCTGGGCCTCGCGGTCAGCGCGGCGGTCTCGGCGTTCTTCGCCGCGCTGTGGCTGCTGCGGCGGCGCGAGACGGCCTACGGCTGGTTCGCGCTGATGTCGGTGCTGTGGCTGCTGTTCGGCTACAACCAGATCGCCACCAGCCCCTGGCCGTTTGCCTCCAACCACGGCTGGCAGGCGCTCAACACTTCGCTGCTCCTGGCTTTCGGCGTGTCCTACATCGTCTTTGCGCTTCGCTTCTGCGCGTCGCGCATGCCGCGCCTTGAAGCGGCGGCACTGGTGGTCGCGCTGGCCGGCGTGCTCGACCTGTGGCTGGCGAGCGGCCTGGACCTGCCGGTTCACCGCGCCATCTGGACGCTGGTGGGCGGCCTCACGGTCATCGCGGTGAACAGCGCATCGATCGTGCACGCCCTGCGGCACCGCGCGAGCCCGATGCGTTCGCTCGCGCCCTTCATGGCCGTGTCGGCGGCAACGGCCATGCACGACCTGCTGGTGTTCACGCAGGTGATCCACAGCAACATCTACTACACGACCATGTCGTCGTACGTGCTGCTGCTGGGCATGGCGCTGACGCAGGCCGGGCGCTTCGTGAGCAGCCTGAAGCGCATCGAGAACTTCAACACCGAGCTCATCGAGGAGGTGAACGCCGCCAAGGCCGAGCTGGCCGCCACGCTCGCGCAGCAGCATGCGCTGGAGCTGGCGCATGCGCGCATCGGCGAGCGCGTGAACCTCGCGAGCGACCTGCACGACGGGCTGGGCGGCATGCTGGTCGGCAGCATCGCGACACTCGAACGCAGGCCCGAGGAGCTTTCCGCACCCGCACTGCTCGCGATGCTCAAGAGCCTGCGCGACGACCTGCGGCTGATCATCGAGGCCACGGGCCAGCACGACGGGGCGCGTGCGTTCGGCGAGCTGCTCGCGCCCTTGCGCCATCGCACCTCGCAGCTGCTCGACGCGAACGGCATCGACTGCCGCTGGCAGGTGTCGAACATCGAGACGCTCGAGCTGCCGCCGTCACAGAGCCTCGATCTGCTGCGCTTCTTGCAGGAGGCGCTGACGAACGCGCTCAAGCACAGCGCAGGCCGGCGCGTGGACGTGGCCGTGACCCGCACCGGCGCGGAACTGCAGCTCAGCGTGCGCGACGACGGTCGCGGCTTCGTGGTCGATGGCGCCGACAAGGGCGCGGGTGCCGGACTGCGCAGCCTGCGGGCCCGCGCGCGGCGCCTCGGGGCCCAACTGCGGCTGCAGTCGCGCCCGGGCGAGACGCGGCTGACGCTTCAGGTGCCGCTGGCGGCAGAGGCAGGCTGAGCGCCGCGCAAAGTTACTCCGCCCAGACCACCGCCCCGCTCCACGCGGTGGCCAGCACGACGACGCCGAAGGCGATGCGGTACCACGCGAACGGAATGAAGTTGTGGGTGCTGATGTACTTCAGCAGCCAGCGCACGCACAGCCACGCACTGATGAACGAGAACACCAGCCCCACCGCGAACAGCGGGAGGTCGGCCATCGACAGCAGCGCACGCTCCTTGTAGAGGCTGTACACGCCGGCGCCGATCAGCGTCGGAATGGCCAGGAAGAACGAGAAGTCGGTCGCCGCCTGCCGCGACAGCCCCAGCAGCATGCCGCCGATGATGGTCGAGCCGCTGCGGCTGGTGCCGGGGATCATCGCGAAGCACTGCACCAGGCCGACCTTGAGCGCGTCCCAGGGCGACATGTCGTCGACATGCTCCACGCGCACCGAACCCGGCGGCCGCTTCTCGGCCCACAGGATGATGAAGCCACCGATGATGAAGGTGCTCGCCACCACGATCGGAATGAACAGGTGCGCCTTGATGGCCTTGCCGAACAGCAGGCCCAGCACCACCGCCGGCAGGAAGCCGATGAAGATATTCAGCGCCAGGCGCTGCGCCTTCGGCTGCCGGGGCAGCGCGACGACCGTCGACTTGATCTTGTGCCAATAGACCAGGATCACCGCGAAGATCGCGCCGGTCTGGATGGCGATGTCGAAGACCTTGGCCTTGTCGTCGTCGAAACCCAGCAGCGAGCCCGCAAGAATCAGGTGGCCGGTCGACGAGATCGGCAGGAATTCGGTCAGCCCTTCGACGATGCCCATCACGGCGGCCTTGACCAGCAAAACAATGTCCACGCGCACTCCTTTGAAGAGCGGCCATTATCGCGAGGGAGCAGTCAGGCGCCATTCAGGCTCCCCTGTTCGGGTGATGTTCAGACCCGGTGCGTTGGCACACAGTCGGGCATGTTCGGGCATGTGTGGCGCCCGAAGGAGCTTTGACCAATGCGAACGTTCACGCCCAACGACGGGCTCGAAGAACACGTCTCGACCGCCGACGACCACGGCGAAGACCGCCGGAAGAACGCGCAGGATCTCGAGCGCGAGCAGCGCGCCTCGATGCGGCGGGTGGCCGAGGCCACCGGCGCATCGGCCAGCGAGCTGCAGCAGCTGATGCAGCGGCTGCTCGACATCGACCGCACGGGCACGAGCGCCGGCATCGTGGCGCAGGGCCATATCGCGGCCGACCGCATGCAGTCGGGCATGCCGGTGCTGGACCTCGGCGGCGGCAACATGGCCGAACAGCAGGTCGACGCCATGCAGAGCATCGATTTCTGGCTGCTCGAAACGCTGGACCCGGCGCACGACAAGAAGTGGTACGCCCGCTGGAAGTTCTGGAGCTTCATCCTCGGTGCGGCCGGCTCTGACGCCGCGCTCACGCTGCAGGGCCTGGCGCTGCGCCCCACCGAGCCCGGCGATGCGCACGCCGACCTGGTGGCCAAGGCGCGCAAGGTGCTGGAAAGCTGGCGCCGCACCTCCGAGCCGCTGTTCTGGGCAGCCGTCGAGTGCTACGTGCGGCAGCAGTCGTTCTCGCTCGAAACGCAGGCCTACCTGATGCACTGCATCGCCGCCGTGTTCGCGGGCACCCCGATGAAGCTGTCGAACGCACAGAGCGAGCAGCTCGCGGGCGTGCTCATCGACACCTATTGCGATGCGCTGGGCACCTCGGCATGCATGCCCTCGGCGGACATCTACCGGCGGCTGTCGCAGGGCCTGGAAGCGACCGACCGCGAAACCGGCATCACCCGCTACCTGGGGCGCGGCGACGCGGCGCAGATCGCGATGACGGCGCTGTTCTCGGTCATCGAAGCTTCGCGCTCACGCTGAACCGGGTCCGATGCGCCGGCGCAGTGCGCGCACCGCGCTGTCGACCGTGGTCAGCACCGGCAGGCCGCTGGCCGTTTCGCAGGCGGCGCGCGCCCGCGCCATGCTGAACTGGGCCAGCGCGATGCGCGTGCAGCCGCGCTCGCCCAGGGCCGCGGCCTGTGCGGCTATCAGGGCGTCGTGACGCTGCGTGTCGCCAGCGTTCAATGCGTCGAGTGCGCCCTCGGCCAGTGCAAGTTCGAGTGCCGTGTCTTGCGCAAACTCGGGCGGCATCGAGGCCAACGTGGGCGCGAAGGTGGCAATCAGCCCGAGTCGCCCCTGCCCCTGCGCCACCTCCTCGATCATGGCCTCGTTGGGCTTGAGCACCGGAATGCCCGCATGCCGCCGCGCCACCGCCTCGATGCACGGCCCGAAGGCCGAGCAGGTGAAGAGAATGCCCTGCGCGCCCGTGTCGACCGCGTACTGCGCGAGCCGCTGGAAACGCTCGTGCATGGCGCCGTCGAGCCCCTTGCTGCCGTTGCGCGCGAGGTCGGCCGACAGGCTGTCGTCGAGCAGGTTCATGCGCTGCGCCTCGGGCCAGTCGCGCGCGAAGGCGTCGTTGATGGGCGCGACCGAGTGCGACAGGGCGTGGATCAGGGCAATGCGAGTCATGGGGTCACGGGGTTCAGATGCCTTTCGACGAGGGGTTCGCGAACGCGTCCTTCGTCTCGGCGTTGAGCGGGTAGTTGATGTTGATGCCCTTCGGCGGAATCGGCGACATGAACCACTTGGCATAGAGCTTTTCCATTTCGCCCGACTTCATCATGCCCGACACCACGCGGTCGACCAACGCCTTGAAGGCCGGGTCGTCCTTGCGGAACATCAGCGACTGGTTCTCGGTGCGAAGGCTCTCGCCGGTGATGACGAAGTCCTTCGGGTTGCGCGCATTCGCGATCTGCCCGGCCAGCAGGATGTCGTCGAGCACGAAGGCCTGGGCGCGGCCGCTTTCCACCAGCAGGAAGGAGTCGCTGTGGTCCTTGCCCGCGAGGTTGTTCACCTCGAGGCTGCGGCCCCGGTCGGCTTCGCGCAGCAGGCGGAACGAGGTGGTGCCGGTGGTGGTTGCCACCGTCTTGCCCTGCAGGTCGGCGATGCCCTTGATGCCCGAATCGGCCTTCACCAGCATGCGCACGTTGTAGCGGAAGATGTCCGGCGAGAACGCCACCTGCTTCTGCCGCTCGACCAGGTTGGTGGTGGAGCCGCACTCGATGTCGACCGTGCCGTTCTGCACCAGCGGCATGCGGTTGGCCGAGGTCACGGCCTGGTACTTGATCTCGATGGCGGGCATCTTCAGCTCGGCCTTCACCGCCTCGACGATGCGGTTGCAGATCTCGATGCTGTAGCCCACCGGCTTGAGGTTGCTATCGAGGTACGAGAAGCCGAACGATGACTCGCGGTAGCCGAAGGTGATGGCGCCGCTGGCCTTGATCTTGGCGAGCGTGTCGCTTTCCTGGGCCTGCGCGGCCGTGAGCGGCATGAGGGCCGCGAAGAGCACCGCGAGCGCGGTGGCACCGAAGGGAAACGGCAGACGAAGCTTGGGCATGGAACGCTCCTCGGAACGACGGTTGAAGGAAAAGAGAACTGAAAAGTGGTGCTCAGCGCGCAGCAGCAGTTGCAGCGGCGCGCGTGACGGCGTCGATGGAGGCCGCGAGCCGCGCGGCGATTTCCTGCAGGTCCTGCCGCGTGGCGATGAAGGGCGGTGCCAGCAGCACGTGGTCGCCCTGCCGGCCATCAACGGTGCCGCCGAACGGGTAGCACAGCAGGCCGCGCGCCATGGCGTCCTTCTTGACGGTGGCGTTGAGCTTCAGCGCCGGATCGAACGGTGCCTTGCTCGCGCGGTCGGCCACCAGCTCGATGCCCCAGAAAAAGCCGCGCCCGCGGATGTCGCCCACGTGCGGGTGCGCGCCCAGCGCCTCGGCCAGCATCGCGCCGAAGGCAATGCCGTCTTCGCGCACCTTGGCGACCAGCCCGTCGCGCCGGATCACCTGCTGCACCGCGAGCGCGGCGGCGCAGGCCATCGGGTGGCCGAGGTAGGTGTGGCCGTGCTGGAAGAAGCCGCTGCCCTTCGACATCGCATCGACGACGCGGCGCTGCGCCAGCACCGCGCCGATGGGCTGGTAGCCGCCGCCCAGGCCCTTGGCGACGGTTATCAGGTCGGGCACCACGCCCTCCTGCTCGCAGGCGTGCAGCGAGCCGGTGCGGCCCATGCCGCACATCACCTCGTCGAGGATCAGCAGCACGCCGTATTTGTCGCACACCGCGCGCACCGCCTTGAAGTAGCCCGGCACGGGCGTGAGCACACCGGCCGTGGCGCCGCCGACGGTCTCGGCCACGAAGGCGATCACCCGGTCGGCACCCTGCGCGAGGATGGCCGCCTCGAGTTCGGCCGCGAGGCGCAGGCCGTACTGTTCGGCGCCTTCGTCGGCGCGCTGCTCGCGGTAGGGATAGCAAGGCGCCACATGCGTGGCCGGCACGAGGATCGGCGCAAAGGGTTCGCGCCGCCACGCGTTGCCGCCCACCGCGAGCGCGCCCAGCGTGTTGCCGTGGTAGCTCTGTCGCCGCGCGATGAAGTGCGTGCGCTGCGGCTGGCCGATCTCGACGAAGTACTGCCGCGCCATCTTCAGCGCCGATTCCACCGCCTCCGAACCGCCGCTCACCAGATAGACGTGGCTCATGCCCTCGGGGGCGGCGCCGATCATCTCGTCGGCCAGCTGTTCGGCCACCTCGCTCGTGAAGAAGCTGGTGTGCGCATAGGCCAGTTTGTCGAGCTGGGCGTGCATGGCAGCCAGCACCTCGGGGTGCGCATGGCCCAGCGACGACACCGCAGCGCCGCCCGAGGCGTCGAGGTATTCGCGGCCCTCGGCGTCGCGGACGTACATGCCGTGGGAGCCGGCGGCTACGGGCGGGGTCTGGCGAAGGTGGCGGTGGAAGACGTGCGTCATGGTGTTTCGGATACTTGGAACCAACGTTTCGCCTGAATTATTGTTTGGAACATTTGTTCCGTCAACTATTCCTGCATTTCACCTCCGGTACATTTGTTCCACCGCAGCCGAAGAAAGGTAGAGTCATGGGCGCCAGAGAGCAGATCCGCCAGCGTTTCAACGAACTGAGCCCCGCGCTGCAGCAGGTGGCGCGCTACGTGCTCGACCATCCGAACGAGGTGGTCACAGGCTCGATGCGCAACGTCGGCACGCGTTCACAGAGCACGCCCGCCACGCTCGTGCGGTTCGCGCAGCATCTGGGTTTCGGGGGCTGGCCGCAACTCAAGGAGGCCTTTGCCGCCGACATGGGCCTGGGCTCCGAAACCTACGGCGGGCGCGCCAAGCAGCTCGTCGGCCGCGCGAAGGACCAGACGCTGACCGGCGAAATGTTCGAGGTGCAGCGCCGCAACCTCGAAGCCACCCACCAGCAGAGCGAGCAGGCGCTGCAGAAGGCCTGCGCGCTGATCGAGAAGGCCCCGGCCGTGCACGCCGCGGGTTTCAGGGCGTGCTTTCCGATCGCCTTTTCATTCGTTTACGTATACCGGCTCTTCCGCGCCAGCGTGCATCTGGTCGACGGCCAGGGTGGCTCGCTGGAGATGCAGCAACGCGCCTTCGCCAAGGGCGACGCGCTGGTGGTGGCGAGCTTCGCGCCCTACTCGCGCGAGGCGCTGCAGGTGGCGCAGGCGGCTCGGGCGGCGGGCTGCCGCATCGTTGCCATTACCGACAGCGTGGCCTCGCCGCTGTCGCTGCTGGCGGACGAGACGCTGCTCTTCACGATCAACAGCCCCTCGTTCTTCCCCTCGGTCGCGGCCGGGGTGGCGGTAACGGAAGCGCTGGTCGAGCTGCTGGCCAGCCGCGCCGGCAAGCCCGTGATCCGGCGCATCGACCAGGCGGAGGCGCAACTGTTCGAATCGGGGGCCTACCTCATGGCTCCGGCGGTGCGCGCCGGGGTGCGCGACACGCAAAGCTCGTCAGCGAGCTAAGCCGCCGTCTCCGCCGCGAGGTGGATTGCGGCACGGATCCGCGGGTAGGTCCCGCAGCGGCAGATGTTGCCGCTCATGGCGTTCGTGATGTCGTCGTCGCTGGGTTTCGGCATCTTCCTGAGCAGCGCGCAGGCCGACATCAGCTGGCCGCTCTGGCAGTAGCCGCACTGCACCACGTCGACCTCGGTCCAGGCCTGGCGCAGGGCGTCCGCCTCCTTGCCTTTCAGCCCCTCGATCGTGGTGACCTCGCGGCTGCCCACCGCCTCGATCGGTGTGACGCAGGAGCGCACCGCCTCCCCGTCGAGGTGCACGGTGCAGGCGCCGCACAGCGCCTTGCCGCAGCCGAACTTGGTGCCGACGAGCTGCATTTCGCCGCGCAGCACCCACAGCAGCGGAGTGTCGGGCTCGGCGTTGACGGTGGTGGCCTTGCCGTTGATGGTGAGCGTGGTGGTCATGGGGCGTTCCTTCCTGTCTGTCTTTCGTTCAGGCGAGCTTCAGCGGCAGGCTGCGCAGCCGCTGGCCGGTGAGCGCGAACACGGCGTTGGCCACCGCCGGCGCAATCGGCGGTGTGCCGGGCTCGCCCACGCCGCCGGGCGCCTCGCCGCTGGCGACGATGTCGGTTTCGATGGCGGGGCATTCGTTCATGCGCAGCGGCATGTAGTCGTGGAAGTTGCTCTGCTGCACCTGGCCCTTCTCGACCGTGATCTCGCCGTGCAGCGCGGCCGACAGGCCGTAGACGATGGCGCCTTCCATCTGCTGGCGGATCAGGTTCGGGTTGATGGCCACGCCGCAATCGATGACGCAGGCCACGCGATGCACGCGGATCTGCTTGTCCGCCGACACCGACACCTCCGCCACCTGCGCGACGATGCTGCCGAAGGCACGATGGATCGCGAGGCCGCGCGCCCTTTTCGCCCCATCGGGGCCCGCTGCCGTCGGCTGGCCCCAACTCGACAACTCGGCCACGCGCTTCAACACGCGCAGATGCCGTTCGTCCTTCGCCAGCAGCGCGGCGCGGAACGCCAGCGGGTCCTTGCCCGCGGCGGCGGCGCATTCGTCGATGAAGCTCTCCACGAAAAAGGCGTTCTGCGAATGCGCGACCGAGCGCCACACACCCGTGGGCATGGCCGATTCCACCGGCTCGTGCGCCACGCGCGCATTGGGAAAGGCATAGGCCGTGTTCCAGGCGCCGTCGGTGGTGGTGTCCATGACCGACGGTATGCCCAGGCTCGACCCCGCCGTGGCGGTCTGCCAGGCAACCAGCGCACCGGCTGCGTCGAAGCCCGCCTTGCAGCGGGCCACGTAAGCCGGCCGGTAGAAGTCGTGCGCCATGTCTTCCTCGCGCGACCAGAAGAGCTGCACCGGTGCGCCCTCGGTCTCGCGCGCCAGCATGGCGGCCTGCGTGACGAAATCGGTGCTGTAGCGTCGGCCGAAACCGCCGCCGAGGTAGGTCACGTGCAGGTCGACCTTGGCGCCGTCGATGCCCAGCGCCTTGGCCACCGCGCTGCGCGTCATGCCGGGGATCTGCGTCGGTGCCCAGACGGTCGCCGCGCTGTCCTTGAACTGCACGGTGCAATTCATCGGTTCCATGGTCGCGTGGGCCAGGAAGGGCACGCGATACTCGGCCTCGATGGTCCTGGCGGCCGACTCGAGCGCGGCGGCCACGTCGCCGTCGTCGAGTTGGGCCTTGCCGGGCTTGGTGCTCAGCGTCTGCGACAGCCGCTCGATCATCTCGGCGCTGGAGAGGCTGGCGGCGGGGCCGTGGTCCCATTCGATGTCGAGCGCCTTCACGGCGCGCATGGCGTGATACGGCGTGTCGGCAATCACGGCCACGCCGCCCGGCGTGCTGCCGGTGCCGATGAGCGTGGCGCCGACCGGTTCGAGCGCCACCACCTTGCGCACGCCGGGCAGCTTCTGCGCGGCAGTGGCGTCGAAGCGCACCACGCGGCCGCCGGTGGTCGGGCACATCGCGATGCTCGCGTACAGCAGGCCGGGCGGCAGCACGTCGAGGCCGAAGGTGGCGGAGCCATCGAGCTTTGCCGCGCTGTCGATGCGACGCGCGGGCTGGCCGATGAGCTTGAAGTCGGCCGGCTTCTTCAGCGCGACCTGCGTGGGCAGCGGCTGCTGCGCAGCCCTGGCCGCCAGTTCGCCGAAGCTGGCGCTCTTGCCGCCCGCATGCAGCACGCGACCGGCCTCGGTACGGCATTCGGCGGCGGGCACCTGCCACAGCGCGGCTGCCGCTCCCACCAGCATGGCGCGTGCGGAGGCACCGGCTTCGCGCACGGGCAGCCACTGATCGGTGATGCTCGACGAACCGCCCGTGCCCGTCAGCCCCGGGATCGCGCGCAGCAGCTTGCTCACCACGTGCTGGGTGGAGCGCTTCACCGCGCCTTCGTCGCCGGGCCGGAAAGGCAATCCGTCGAGGATCGCCGCCTGGTTGTTGTAGATGGCGTCGGAGCCGGCCGTCTCGAGCCGGATCTGGTCGAGCGCAGCGCCCATCTCCTCGGCCAGCAGCATCGACAGGCCCGTGTGCGTGCCCTGCCCCATTTCCGACTGCGACATCATCAGTGTGACGGTGTTGTCGCCGCTCACCTTGACCCAGCCATTGAGCGCGACCTGGCCCGGACCCGCGGGCAGCGGCTTCGAAGGCACGAGCCGCGACGCGGCCGGCGTGGCGGACCATCCGACGACAAGGGCACCGACGGCCCCGAGGGTGCCGAGGACGAAGTGGCGGCGCTTGAGTTTGGGCATGGTGGGTTTCTTTTTTTCAGATGACGGCAATGCCTTGCCAGAAAGTCTCGAAGCCAGCGCTGCGGTACTTGAGCCGCTCCTTCTTCGCCCTGGCCTGCGCGACGAAGACCATGGTGGCCTCGGCCATCGCACACATCATTGCGCCGAGGAAGGGCAGAGACTGGTCGCGGATCAGCTTGTTCCCGATGCACTCCTCGGCCAGCAGCTCGAGCTTCAGGAGAGGTGCCATGCCGGCGGTGCGGCTCTCGTCGCTCACCTGGTCAGACACCTTCAGCTGAGAAACCACCTTGCACTTTTCGGGGTTGTCGACGCCCCAGTCGACGTAGCGGTCCCAGATGTGGCGGTACTTGGTCTTGGGGTCGGCCTCTTCCGGCCAGTCTGCGAGCATGCATTCGGCCAGCTCGGTCTTCAGCGCGCGATAGAGTTCGTTGACGAGAATTTCCTTGCTCGCGAAGTAGGTGAACAGCGTACCTTCGGCCACACCTGCGGCCTTGGAGATCGCCGAGGTGGGCGTGGTCCACACGCCGTGGCTTGCGAACTCGGCCACGGCGGCATCGAGGATCGCATTGCGCTTGTCTTCGCTTCGGGGTCGAGCCATGCGTCGGGTTCAATTATTGATTGAGTACATACTCAATTATAGAAAGAGATTGCAGGTGCGCAAGCCCGGCCCGTACCGCATCGCGGAACCACGTCCGAACGCCGGTGTCCAACGCAGGTCGCGGCGCCTTGTCGCGGCAGGAGGTAATGACCATGAAGCAAGTGAAGCATTGGCAAGACCCTGTCAACGCCGTCGCCGGCGCCTGGCTGATCGTCTCGCCCTGGGTCCTGGGCTTTTCGGGCACGACGGCCGCCATGTGGACGATGGTGGCGACCGGCATCCTGCTCGGCGCGGTGGCGCTCGGTGCGACCTTCGTGCCCCGGCAGTGGGAAGAATGGACCGAGGTCGGGCTCGCGGCCTGGCTCGCGGTTTCGCCCTGGGTGCTCGGCTTCCGCGGCATCGAGATGGCCATGGTCAACGCGGTGCTCGTGGCCGCGGTGATCCTGGTGCTGGCGCTGTGGGTGCTGGTGACCGACAAGGACTACCTGGGCCACACCATCGACCGTACGGCGCATTGACCGCCCGGACGTCGTGACATTGCAATCAGGCCCGGCGAAGCGCCTGCGCTGATCTTCGGGCTTGCGGATGGGCCTCGCGCCCATCCCGGCATCGCCGCTCTACTGCGTGCGGGAAGCGGCGGGGTGCGGTGCTGCCGTATCCGCCTTGGCGTTGCCCTCCATCCACCCGGCCTGCCATCCGCCGCCCATCGCCTGGATCAGCGCGACGGCGGTGTTCTGGCGATTGACCTGTAGCTGCACCAGCGTGCGCCGCGCGCTGAGCGCGGCAGCCTGTGCCGTGACCACGTCGGTGTAGCTCACCTGCGCGGCGCGATAGCGGTTGAGCAGTTGCTGCTCGGTCTTGTCGGCCGCCACCGACGCCTCGCGGCGCAGGCCCTCCTGCTGCGCGAGCGTTGCGCTGGCGGTGAGTTGGTCTTCCACGGCCTGGAAGGCAGTGAGCACGGTCTGGCGGTAGCGCGCCACGCTGGACTCGTAGCCGGCCTTGGCGGAATCGACATTGGCCGCAATCGCGCCCGCGTCGAATATCACCTGCGCCACCGACAACCCGAGCCCCCACAGTGTGTTGGCCGAACCGAACAGATCCTTCACGCGGCTTGCGCTGCTGCCGACCGAGGCCGTGAGGCCGATGTTCGGGAAGTACGCCGCGCGCGCAATGCCGATCTGCGCATTGGCCGCCGCCACCGAACGCTCGGCCGCCGCGATGTCGGGCCGGCGCTGCAGCAGCGTGGAAGGCACGCCGAGCGGCACGCCGGGCACCATGGGCGTCCATTGCGCGGCGGGCAGGCTGAAGTCGGCGGGCGCCACGCCCAGCAGCATCGCGATGGCATGCTCGTAGGTGGAGCGCGTGCGCTGCAGGCCCACGCGATCGGCCTTGGCATTGACCAGTTGCGTCTGTGCCTGCAGCACGTCGGTCTGCGCGGCGATGCCGGCCGCATAGCGGTTGCCCGTGATCTCGAAGGCGCGCTGGTAGCCCTGGATGGTTTCGTCGAGCAGCACGATCTCGGCATCGGCCTCGCGCAGCGAGAAGTAGCTGGTCGCGAGGTCGCCAATGGCCGAGAGCCGCGCGGCAGCAAGATCGGCCTCGCTCGCCTGCGCATTGGCCTGCGCGCTGCTCACGGCTTCGCGCAGGCGGCCCCACACGTCGGGCGTCCAGCTCGCGCCGAGCGTGGCCGAGAAAGTATTCGTCGGGCTCGACGTGCTGCTGCCCACCGTGCCTGAGCGCTTGCCCGAACCGTCGAGCGACACCGACGGGAACAGCGCCGCCCGCTCGCCGCGCACCAGCGCCTGGGCCTGCGTGTAGTTGGCCACCGCCGCGGCGATGTTCTGGTTCGACACCTGCACGCGGCCAGCCAGGTCGTCGAGCGTGGGGTCAGCGAACAGCTTCCACCACTCGCCACGGTCGAGCGCATCGGCCGGTGCGGCGGGCAGCCAGCCTTCGGCGGTTTTCTGCTCTTTCCAGTCGATGGACGCGGCGGTGGTGGGCTGCACGTAGCGCGGGCCGACGGCGCAGCCGGCGAGGGCCGCGGCGAGCGCGAGCGCCGAGAGCGAAAAGCGCGAAGTGGAAAGCAGTGCGTTCATGGCGGTGTTGTTCTCAGACGGGCGTGGCACGGCTCAATTCGTGTTCATGTTTGCTGCGGCGGCGCAGCTTGTCCAGCAACAGGTAGACCACTGGCGTCGTCAACAGGGTCAACAGCTGGCTCGCGATCAACCCGCCGATGATGGCCACGCCCAACGGCCGGCGCAGCTCGGCGCCCTCCCCGAAGCCGATGGCCAGCGGCAGCGCGCCCAAGGCGGCGGCCAGCGTGGTCATCAGGATCGGTCGGAAGCGCAGCAGGCAGGCCTCGCGCACCGCTTCGAGCGGGCTCAGGCCGCGCGAGCGCTCGGCTTCCAGCGCGAAGTCGATGATCAAGATGGCGTTCTTCTTCACGATGCCGATCAGCAGGAAGACGCCGATCAGCGCAATGATCGAGAACTCCATGCGGAACATCAGCAGCGCCAGCACCGCGCCCACGCCGGCCGACGGCAGCGTTGACAGCACGGTGATCGGATGCACCAGGCTTTCGTAGAGGATGCCCAGCACGATGTAGATCACGATCAGCGCCGCCAGGATCAGCATCAACTGCTGCCCCTGCGACTGCTGCGCACTGGCTGCCGTGCCGGCGAACGCGCCGCGCACATTGGTGGGCATGGCGATGTTCGCCTCGGCCTTGGCGATGGCCTCGCGCGCGTCGCCGAGGTTCGCGCCCTCGGCAAGGTTGAACGAGATCGTGGTCGCCAGCTCGCCGTCTTCATGGCTTACCGAGGTTGCGACGGATTGCTCCTCGAACTTCGCCACCGCCGACAGCGGCACCAGGGCAGTGGCCGTGTTGCTGAGCACGTTGCCGGTCGATGCACCGCGCAGGCCCGCGTTGGCCGAGACCGGCACCGTCGCGGCCGTGGCCGATGCCGATGCCGCCGAACTGCCGGAGGCCAACGTGGTGCTTGTCGCCGCCGCCACCTGGGTGGTCACCGTCTGCCCGCCGATCACCGAGGTCTTGGTCGCCGGCACGTACACATCGCTCAGCGAATTGGGGCTGCGCGTGTAGCGCGGCGCCCACTCCATCACCACGTGGTACTGGTTGAGCTCGGTGTAGATGGTTGCCACCTGCCGCTGGCCGAAGGCGTTGTAGAGCGCGTTGTCGATGGCGGTGGAAGTCAGGCCCAGTCGGCGCGCGCTGTCGGGGTCGACCTTGGCCACCGTCTCCACGCCGTTCTGGTCCTGGTCGGTATCGATGTCGGTCAGCACCGGCTGCGTTTTCAGCTCGTCGGCCAGCTTCGTGGCCCAGGTGCGCAGGTCGGTCAGGTTGTCGCTCTTGAGCGAGTACTGGTAGGTGGAATTGCTGGCGCGGCCGCCCGAACGCACGTCCTGCACGGTGCCGAGGAACACGCGCAGGCCGGTCACCTCGTTGAGTTGTGGCCGCAGCCGCGCGATCACGGCCAGGCCGCTTTCCGTGCGCTGGTTGGCCGGCTTCAAGTTGACGAACATGAAGCCGCCACCCGCACGCGATCCGCCGGTGAAACCGATCACCGTGTCGACCGCCGGGTCCTTGCGGACGATGTCGATCACTTGCCGCAGCTTGTCGGCCAGCGCCTGCGACGAAATGCTCTGGTCGGCGCGCAGCCCGCCGTTGAGCTGGCCGCTGTCCTGCTGCGGAAAGAAGCCCTTGGGCGCGGCGCTGAACAGATAGACGTTGAGCCCGACCACCGCCACCAGAATGAGCATGACGAGCGCCTTGCTGTCGAGCGCCCAGTCGAGACTGGTCTCGTAGCGCTTGAGCACCCAGTCGTAGCTGCGCGCGGCCATGCGGCCGAGGCGTCCCTGCGGCCTGTTCTTGTCGTGCTCACCGCCGGGCTTCAGGAGCCATGCGCACATCATCGGCGTGGTGGTGAGCGAGATGACCAGCGAGATCATCACCGCCGCCGACAGCGTGATCGCGAACTCGCGGAACAGCCGCCCCACCTGCCCGCCCATGAACAGGAGCGGAATGAACACGGCCACCAGCGACACGCTGATCGACAGCACGGTGAAGCCCACTTCCTTCGCGCCCAGCAGCGCCGCCTTCATGCGCGACATGCCGGACTCGATGTGCCGGCTGGTGTTTTCGAGCACCACGATGGCGTCGTCCACCACGAAGCCCGTCGCCACAGTGAGCGCCATCAGGCTCAGGTTGTTGAGGCTGAAGCCCAGCAGGTACATCACCCCGAAAGTGCCGAGCAGGGCCGCCACGGTGGCCACCGCCGGCACGATGGTGGCGCGCACGCTGCGCAGGAACAGGCTGACCACCAGCACCACGAGCAGCACCGAGGCGATCAGCGTGAACTCGACCTCGCGCAACGAGGCGCGGATGGAGTTGGTGCTGTCCGACGCCACCTGCAGCGTCACGTCGGGCGGCAGTTGCGCCTGCAGTTCGGGCAGCAGCGCGCGCACGCTGTCGACGGTTTCGATGATGTTGGCCGAGGGCTGCCGCGTGATGAGGATGATGATCGCCGGCTGGCCGTTGAAGAGGCCCAGCGTGCGCGTGTCTTCCACGCCGTCGAGCACCTCGGCCACGTCCTGCAGCCGCACCGCCGCGCCGTTGCGCCAGGCCACCACCATCGAGGCGTAGTCGCTGGCGCGCAGGGCTGGCGTCTGGGTGTAGATCTGGAGCTTGCGGCCTTCGCCCTGCACCATGCCCTTGGGGCGGTTGGCGTTGGAGGCCTGGATGGCGGCGCGCACGTCCTCGGTGCTGATGCCGTAGCGGTTGAGCGCGAACGGCAGCAGCTCCACGCGCACCGCGGGGAGCGAGCCGCCGCCGATCTCCACGTCGCCCACCCCGTCCACCTGTGACAGGCGCTGGCTCACGATGTTCGAGACGGCATCGTAGATCTGGCCCGGGGTCTTGGTCTTGGACGTGAGGGCCAAGATGATGACCGGCGAGGCCGCCGGGTTGGCCTTGCGGTAGGTCGGGTTGCTGCGCAGCGTGGCGGGAAGGTCGACGCGGCTGGCGTTGATGGCGGCCTGCACTTCGCGGGCCGCGCCGTCGATGTTGCGGCTCAGGTCGAACTGCAGGGTGACTCTTGCGGAGCCTACCGAGCTGGTGGACGTCATTTCGTTCACGCCAGCGATGGTTCCCAGGTGGCGTTCCAGCGGGGTTGCCACGCTGGTTGCCATCGTCTCGGGGCTTGCTCCCGGGATGGATGCTCTTACCGAGATGACGGGGTAGTCGACCTGGGGGAGCGGCGAGACCGGGAGGACGAAGAACGCGGCTATGCCTGCGAGGGCGACGCCGATGGTCAGCAGGACTGTGCCTATGGGGCGGCGGACGAAAGGCAGGGAGAGGTTCATCTCACTGCCTCTTGTTGAGTTCCGGGGCCGGGTCTCGGCCCGGCGGCCGACCTGCTTTTCTTTGCTTCGCCAAAGAAACGTAGGCAAAAGAAAGGCGACCCTACTGTCTGCGTCCCTCCGCTTCGCTGCGGGCAACCTGCGGTGCTCGCGTTTCGCGGGGTCTCGCAGAACTCGCTTCGCTCAAACAGCTGCGAGCCCTGATCCGCGAAACGCTGCGCTCCTCGGCGCAGCCAGAAGGGATTTGGGGACAGGCCTTCGCTACGCTCGGCCACTGAATATCCAATACCGACAACCAATACCAACCATTGCAGACGCGAAGCGCCTGCAATGGCTTGGTGGCCGAGCGCAGCGAAGGGGTCGCAGACAGTGGGGTCGCCTTTTCTTTGCTTACTTTCTTTTGGCGAAGCAAAAGAAAGTAAGTCCGCCGCCGGGCGGAACTCCCGGCCTCGGGAAACAAACAAGCCGCAGGAAGCAAAACGGTTCAAACCGTCTCCTCCTCGATCACAGCCTGCCGGGAGCTTCCCCCACCCAGCCGGTCAAACGCCAGATAGATCACAGGCGTAGTGAACAGCGTCAGCAACTGGCTGACGATCAGCCCGCCGAAGATCGCCAAGCCAAGAGGCCTGCGCAACTCGGCGCCTTCCCCAAAACTCAACATCAAAGGAATGGCAGCAAACAAGGCCGCCAGCGTCGTCATCAAAATGGGCCGGAAGCGCAGCAACGCCGCCTGATGAATAGCTTCCCGCGGAGACTTGCCCTGGGTCCGCTCCGCATCGATCGCAAAGTCGATCATCATGATCGCGTTCTTCTTCACGATGCCGATCAGCAGGATGATCCCAATGATCCCGATCACCCCCAGGTCATTGCCCGTGACCATCAGCGCCAGTAGCGCGCCGACGCCGGCGGACGGCAAGGTCGACAAGATCGTCAGCGGATGCACGTAGCTCTCGTACAGCACCCCCAGCACGATGTACACGCAGACCACCGCGGCAAGAATCAGCCACAGCTGGTTCGACAGCGACCTCTCGTAGGCCCCTGAAGCGCCCAGGAAAGTCATCGTCACGCTGCTCGGCAGCCCGATCTCCTTGGCGGCCGCCCGAATCGCATCGACCGAAGCGCCAAGCGAAACCCCAGGCGCGGTATCGAAGTTCAGCGTGCTCGCCGGGTACTGCGCCACGTGCGTGATCTGCAGCGGTGCCTGCTGCTCGGTGATGTCGGCGATGGCGGACAGCGGCGTCGCGGTGCCGGAGCCGGCAATCAGGTTCAGCTGCCCCAGCGTCTGCGGCGTGGTCACCATGCCGGGCCGGGCTTCGAGAATCACCCGGTACTGGTTCGTCTCGGTGAAGATCGTCGACACGATGCGCTGCCCGAAGGCGCTGTAGAGCGCATCGTCCACCGTGCTCGCCGTGATCGACAGCCGCGCCGCTGTGTCGCGGTTCACGTTCACGAAGGCCGCCAGCCCTTGCGCCCCTGCATCGCTGCTCACGTTGCGCACCTTGTCCGAGTCCTGCAGCTTCGCCACGAGCTTCTTCATCCACTCGGTGATCGCCGCGCTGTCCACGCCTTCGAGCGACACGCGGTATTCGGTCGGTCCGGTCTCGGCGTCGATGGTCAGGTCTTGCGTGGGCTGCAGGTACAGCGTGACGCCGGCCACCTGCCGCGCGCGTTCGCGCAGCCGGTCCATCACTTTCTGCTGGTTGTCGTGGCCGGACTTCAGGTTGATGAGCATGCTGCCGGTGTGCAGCATGGTGTTGTTGGCGGCGTCCACCCCGACAAAGGAGCTGAGATTCTCCACGTCGGGGTCGTCCAGGATCGCGCGGGCCGCCTGCTGCTGCAGCTGCGACATGCGGTCGAACGACACGTCCTGCGCCGCCTGGATGCGGCCCTGCAGCTGGCCGGTGTCCTGTGTGGGGAACAGGCCCTTCGGAATGGTGAGGTACAGCACCACGGTCAGCACCATGGTGAGCAAGGCGACCAAAAGCGTGAGCGGCTGGTGATCGATCACCCAATGCAGCGAGCGGTCGTAGCGCACCATCACGCCGCTGAAGAAACGCTGGGCGCGCGCGCCGAAGCCCGTGCCCCCTTCTTTCTTCGGCTGATGCTTGAGCCAGCGCGCCGACATCATCGGCACGAGCGTGAGCGACACCACGGCGGAGATCAGGATGGTGATGGCCAGCGTCACCGCGAACTCGCGGAACAGCCGCCCCACCACGTCGCCCATGAAGAGCAGCGGAATCAGCACGGCAATGAGCGACACCGTCAGCGAGATGATGGTGAAGCCGATCTGCGTCGCACCCTTGAAGGCGGCCTGCAGGGGCTTCTCGCCCTCCTCGATGTAGCGCGCGATGTTCTCGATCATCACGATCGCGTCGTCCACCACGAAGCCTGTGGCGATGGTCAGCGCCATCAGGCTCAGGTTGTTCAGGCTGTAGCCCAGCATGTACATCAGGCCGAAGGTGCCGATGAGCGAGATGGGCACCGCGACACTGGCGATGACGGTGGCGCGCAGGCTGCCGAGAAAGGCGAAGATCACCAGCACCACCAGCACCACGGCCAGCACCAGTTCCATCTCCACGTGCTGCACCGACGCGCGGATACCCGCGGTGCGGTCGCTGAGCACTTCGATCTTCAGGCCCGCGGGAAAACCGGCCTGCAGTTCGGGCAGCAGCTTCTTGATGGCGTTGACGGTGGCGATCACGTTCGCGCCCGGCTGGCGCTGCACGTTCAGGATGATGGCCGGCGTGAGCTTGCCTTCTGCGCCCTCACCCGTCTTGGTCCCGGCCCATGCGCCGAGCTGCGTGTTCTCGGCGCTGTTGACCACCTGCGCCACGTCGACCATGCGGATCGGCGCGCCGTTCTTGTAGCTGACGATGAGGTTCTTGTAGTCCTCGACCGTGAGCAGCTGGTCGTTCGAGTTGATGGTGTAGGCGCGCTTGGGGCCGTCGAAGCTGCCCTTGGCGCCGTTCGAATTGGCCGCGCTGATGGCGGTGCGCAGCGTGTCCAGCCCGATGCCGTTGGCGGCGAGGGCCTGCGTGTTGGCCTGGATGCGCACGGCCGGGCGCTGCCCGCCGCTGAGCGACACCAGCCCGACGCCCGAGACCTGACTGATCTTCTGCGCGAGCCGCGTGTTGACAAGGTTCTGCACCTCGGTGAGCGCCAACGTGTCGGACGTGATGGCCAGCGTGAGCACCGGTGCATCGGCCGGATTGACCTTGGCATACACCGGCGGCGCGGGCAGGTCCGCCGGCAGCAGCGAGCCGCCGGCGTTGATGGCGGCCTGCACTTCCTGCTCGGCGACGTCGAGCGTCTGGCCGAGCGAGAACTGCAGCGTGATGATCGACACGCCCGCTGCGCTGGTCGAGCTCATGCGGTCGAGCCCCGACATCTGGCCGAACTGGCGCTCCAGCGGCGCGGTGACGGTGTTGCTCATCACTTCGGGGCTGCCCCCGGGGTAGAGCGTCTGCACCTGGATGGTCGGGTAGTCGACCTGCGGCAGCGCCGACAGCGGCAGGAAGCGGAACGCCACCAGGCCGGCCAGCACGATGGCGACCATCAGCAGCGAGGTCGCCACCGGTCGAAGAATGAAGGGACGTGAGGGGCTCATCGTGCGCGTGGCTGCTGCGAGCCGGCCTCAGCGCGCCGGGCCGTTGGCTGGCGTCGGCGCAACGGCTGGGGCGGCCGGGGGAACCGGTGCGCCGGCCGGTGGCGTGGCCGACTCGATCGGCTGTCCCGGCGGTGCGCCGCCCGCCCCGGATGCATTGGCGCCGCCGCCTTCGCGCCGGGCACCGCGTTCGCCGCGGCGCCCACCTTCCCTGTTGCCACGGCGCGCACCGGAGGCGGCGCCCGAGGCCGGCGTGGCCGGCCGGTCGGCCTGGGTCTGCACCCGCGCGCCGTCCTTCAGCCGGTCACCGCCTTCGGTCACGACCTGTTCGCCGGCTTTCAGGCCCGACATGACCGCCACGTTGTCCACGCTCGATTCGCCGCGCGTCACCGGCCGCTGCGACACCGTGCTGTCGTCGTTCAGCACATACACGTAGTCGCCGTTGGGGCCGTGGCGCAGCGCCGTGACCGGCACCACCACCGCGCTGCTCACGGTGCGCAGCAACAGCCGCAGGTTGACGAACTGGTTCGGGAACAGCGCATCGTCGGCATTGGAGAAACGGGCCTTGGCCTTGACGGTGCCGGTCGCGGTGTCGACCAGGTTGTCGAGGGTGGCGAAGCTGCCGCTCGCGAGCCGGCGCGTGCGCGTGCGGTCGAAGGCGGTGGCGTCGAGCCTGGCGCCCTTTGCGAGGCGCTCCTGCACCTCGGGCACGCGGTCTTGCGGGATCGCGAATTCAACGTCGATGGGTGCGATCTGCGTGATGGTCGCCACGCCGTTGGTGGTGCCGGTCGAGATGTAGTTGCCCGCGTCCACCGGCCGCAGGCCGATGCGCCCGCTCGCCGGCGCAGTGATACGGCTCCAGGCGAGGTTGAGCTTGGCCGTGTTCTCGTTGGCGCGGTCGATGGCCACGGTGCCTTCGAGTTGCTTGACCAGCGCGGCCTGCGTGTCCACGTCCTGCCGGGCGATGGAGTCCTGCCCCAGCAGGGTCTGGTAGCGCTGCAGCGTGACGCGCGCAGCGGCCAGTTGCGCCTCGTCGCGCTGCCGCGCCCCGGAAGCCTGCGCCAGCGCGTTCTGGAACGGCTGCGGATCGATGGTGGCGAGCACGTCGCCCTTCTTGACCATCTGCCCTTCCTGGAAGAGCACGGCCGTGAGCACGCCCGACACCTGCGGCTGGACGATCACGTTGGCCAGCGGCGTGACGGTGCCCAGCGCTTCGAGTTGCACGGGGATGTCGGCCTGCCTGGCCGTGGCGATGCCCACCGTGCTGGAGGCCCCGCCACCGCCGCCGCGCCCACCCGGGCCGCCCGGACCACCAGGCCCGCCCTGCCGCCCGGCACCAGGGCCGCCACCGGGCCCGGGAACGGGCGTCTTCGACCGCTGGATCAGATACCAGGCGCCCCCGCCCAGTGCCACGAGCAGCAGCAGCGTCAGCAGCACTCCGACCCAGCGGCGCCTGCGCACCGTCGGATGTGTGGGCGAGACGGTGGGAGGCAGGGGCTCGGATGGTTTTTCTTGTTCCATGGACGGTGCGTGCAGGAAATGCAGGGCAGGAGTGCGGACCAGCGTAGTACAGCGCCGAATGGTAGTCCGGCTGTTTGCTGCGCCGTAAAGCGACGGTAAAGCTGCCCGCGGAGCATCCGCAATTCGCGCCGCCTGGCTGCAATCCGCGCCGCCCGCGTGCATTTCGTCGCACGCCGCTGGCGGCTGCGGGCGGGCGCCGGCACAGTCCGCTTCATCGATTCCCTTGCAGCCCTTCCCGATTTCTTTCTTCACTTCAACGGAGCGCCACCATGCTGATGCAAATCATCCTTCACACGCCCAAGTGGGTGTTCGCCGTGTTCTTCCTGCTGCTGTGGCTCGGCGCCAGGCAGCTGCTCGCCAACAACGTGAGCCTGAGCCGCGTCACCCTGATGCCCGCCGCCATGGGCGCGCTGTCGGTCTACGGTGTGGTCTCGGTCTTCGGCGACTCCTTCGGCGCCCTGCTCGGCTGGGCCGCCGCGGCGGTGGCGATGCTGGCGCTGGTGCTGCAGCGTCCGCTGCCAGCCGCCACCCGCTACGACGCGGCAGCGCGCCGCTTCCACGTGGCCGGCAGCCCCGTGCCGCTGATGCTCATGATGGGCATCTTCCTGACCAAGTACGTGGTGGGCGCCGCCCTGGCCATGCACCCCGAGCTGCGCCAGCAGGCCGCCTTCGGCTTGGTGATCCCGGTGATGTACGGCGCGTTCAGCGGTGTCTTCGCGGCCCGTGCAGTGCGCCTGTGGAAGCTGGCCATCCGTACTGACGCCATGACGGCCACGGTCCGCGCCGCCTAAGATCCCGAGCCGCAGCCTCCAGGAAACCACCGCCATGAACGTACTCCTGCTGATCCTCAAGATCTCCGTCACGGTGGTGCTCGCCGCCTCCATCGCCGAGGCGCTCGTGCTGTCCTGGCGCAACGGCTGGCGCAGCTACGACTGGAAGGCGTCCGGCATCTCGGTGGTCGACTTCCTGGTGCGCGAATACCCGCTGCGCTGGCTGCTGCCGCTGGCCTTCTGGACCGGCGCAATGGACTGGTTCTACGCCCACCGCATCTTCACCCTGCCGATGGACCACTGGACCGGCTGGGCCGCCTGCTTCATCGGGCAGGAGTTCTGCTACTACTGGTACCACCGCGCCGCGCACCGGGTGCGCTGGTTCTGGTGCACCCACGCCATCCACCATTCGCCGAACCAGCTGAACCTGTCGGCCGCCTACCGCTTCGGCTGGACCGGCAAGCTCACCGGCACCCTGGCCTTCTTCATGCTGGCGCCGCTGCTGGGCATGCCGCCGCGGGTGATCCTGCTGATGTTCACGCTGAACCTGCTGTACCAGTTCTGGATCCACGCGGCCTGGATCCCGCGCCTCGGACCGCTCGAATGGGTGCTGAACACCCCCTCGGCCCACCGCGTGCACCACGCCTCGAACCTGGAGTACCTGGACGGCAACTACGGCGGCGTGCTGATCGTGTTCGACCGCCTGTTCGGCACCTACATTCCCGAGCGCACCGACATTCCCTGTCGCTACGGGCTGGTGAACCCGATCACCTCTTACAACCTCCTCGAGATCGAGTTCACGCACTGGCGCGCGCTGTTCCGCGACCTGGCCTCGGCCCGCTCGGTGCGCGCCTTCGTCGGCTACCTCGTGAAGCCGCCGGGCTGGAAGCCCGACGGACCGGGCGAGACGACCGAGGAGCTGCGGCAGCGCGCGGCCTTGCAGGCGGCATCGCCGCCATCGCTGGCCGCCTCCGATTTCATTCCTGTCCAATACAAGGAGTTGTCATGAACCACATCGCATCGAACCCCGCCCGCTCCGACATCGAACGCCGCGCCCGCCGCCGCGCAGGCGCCAAGATGGGCTGGTACATCCACGCTTTCGTCTACGTGCTGGTCAACCTCGGCCTCGTGACGCTCTCTGCCGCCCATGGCCGCAGCTGGGCGATGTACCCGCTCATGGGCTGGGGCCTGGGCCTGCTGATCCATGGCGCCGTGGTCTGGTTCGTGGCCGGCGGCGGCTTCTACGACAGGCTGGTGGAGCGCGAGCGCCGCGCATTGGGTGCCGGGGACCGCGGGTGAACCCAGGCCTGCCTGCTGCAAACAACAGGTTCGCGCCCGAGAACCTGAGGAGCATGCTGCGGCATGGCCTGATCACCGCCGTCTTCTGCTGCCTCATCGCCACCGCGATGACCGTCACCGGCGGCGGCAACTGGGCCGGCCACCTGGTCTATTCGCTGGCGATCGGCACCGTGAGCTGGCTGTTCATCGACATCGGCCGGCTGCTGATCAGCGGACACCGCGAAACCCTCTGGCCAGGATGGCCTGCGGGCTTTCTCCTGATCGCCATGGGCATGGTCGTCGGCTTCTTCGTCGGCAATCTCATCGGCGACGCCTGGTTCGGCGCGCCCCGATTCGACTTCCTCGAATTCAAGGGCCACAAGCTGGCCACCGCCGCCACGATCACCATCATCGCGACGGTCGGCATGTGCTTCTTCTTCTACAGCCTCGGCAGAAGCAAGCACATGCAAAGCCAGATCGAGCTGGCACAGCGCAACGCCACGGAAGCGCGGCTCAAGCTGCTCGAGACGCAGCTCGAGCCGCACATGCTGTTCAACACGCTGGCCAACCTGCGCGTGCTGATCACCGTCGACCCGCCGCGCGCCGTGGCCATGCTCGACCGGCTCAACAGCTACCTGCGCATGACCTTGAGCGGCTCGCGCGCGCTGTCGCATCCGCTGTCGGCCGAGTTCGAGCGGCTCGGCGACTACCTCGAACTGATGTCGGTGCGCATGGGCGAACGCCTGCGCTACACCCTCGAGCTGCCGGACGACCTGCGCGATGCGCCCGTGCCGCCGCTGCTGCTGCAGCCGCTGGTGGAAAACAGCATCCGCCACGGGCTTGAGCCGAAGGTGGAAGGCGGCGAGATCGTCGTGCGCGCCCGCAGGCAAGCCGGCCTGCTGGAGATCGAGGTGAGCGACACCGGCGTGGGCCTCGATGCCGCACCGCCTTCAGAAGGCAGCGGCTTCGGGCTCGAGCAGGTGCGCGAGCGGCTGGCCACGGTGTACGGCGCCCGGGGCCGCATGAGCCTCGCGTCCTCACCCGCCGGCGGCACCTGCGCCACGCTGAGCTTTCCCATGCCCGTCTGAACAACGACTCCACACAACAACAAGCAGATGACCCCGACCGCCCTCATTGCCGAAGACGAACCCCTGCTCACGCAGGCCCTCAAGGCCGAGCTGGCCGCCGCTTGGCCCGAATTGCAGATCGTCGCCACGGCAGGCGACGGCCGCAGCGCCGTGCGCGAGGCGCTGCGCCTGCTGCCACAGGTGCTGTTCTTCGACATCCGCATGCCCGGCCTCGACGGCCTGGGCGCCGCCGCCGAACTGGCCGACAGCTGGCCCATCGATGAAGCGCCGATGCCCCAACTGGTGTTCGTGACGGCCTACGACGAATACGCCACCCGCGCCTTCGAGGCCCAGGCCATCGACTACGTGCTCAAGCCCGTGCAGCCGGAGAGGCTGCGCAAGACCGTGGGCCGGCTGCAGCAGGCGCTGGCCGCGCGGCAACCCGCACCTATATCCGCGGGGGCCGGCGAAGCGCTCGAACGAACGCTCGCCCAATGGCGCCAGGTGCTGACGGCCGCCGGAGCCGGCGCAGCGACCGAGGCGCCCGCCCCGCTGCGCATGATCGCCGCCAGCGATGCCGGCGGCAGCACCGTGCGCATGGTGCCCATCAACGAAGTGCTGTACTTCGAGGCCGCCGACAAATACCTGCGCGTGCTGACCGCCTCGCACGAATACCTGATCCGTACGCCGCTCAAGCAATTGCTGACCCAGCTCGACGCCGACACCTTCTGGCAGGTGCACCGGGCGGTGGTGGTGCGCAGTTCGGCCATCGAATCGGTGCACCGCGACGAGGCCGGCAAGCTGCACCTGATGCTGCGTGGCAGGGCCGAGAAGATCCCGGTCAGCCGCCTGTACGCCCATCTCTTCCGCGCCATGTGAAATCGACTGGCGAACGCCCAAGAAAAAGCCGGCCCTTTTTGGGGGCCGGCTTTTTCATTCGGTCACGAATGACGTTGCAATTTAGCGCCAGTGGCCATGGCCATGGCCGCGGTAGTAGCCACGACCGTAGTAGCGCGGGCCGTAATAGGCCGGCGGACCGTAGTAGACAGGGGCCGGACGGTAGTACACGGGCGGCGGGTTGTAGTAGACCGGGGCCGGGGGTGCGTAGTACACGGGTGCCGGCGGTGCATAGACCGGCGCCGGGTAGTAGGCCGGAGCGCCCACGCCCACTGCCACGCCGGGAAGGCCGACACCGACCGACCAGCTTACGTCGCTGCGGGCGCTGGCGGAAGTGGCTGCAAACAGTGCACCGGCTGCCACCACGCCTGCGGTGGCCCATTTGAAGAAAGTTGAACGTGTGAGGCTCATGATCCTGGACTCCTTGTTTCGGTGGGCTGCGTTCGGGTCTGAACCGCCCATGGATGTATTGAACGCGGCAAATGCAAAGGGGGTGCACCGGGCATTGTGAAGAACGTTGCCAAAGGTAACCCATAAAGGGTGCCCTCTAGAATGAGGCAATGACCTCCCCGACCGACAAAAACGGCGCCAAAACGACCGCTGCACCGAGCAATTTCCTGCGCCACGTGATCGAGAACGACCTCGCACAGGGTGCCTATTCTGGCCGCAAATGGGGCGGATCGCCCGGCAACGCCGCCCACCACGCCCAGGGCATGGTCGACCCGGCCAGGGTGCGCATGCGCTTCCCGCCCGAGCCCAATGGCTACCTGCACATCGGCCATGCCAAGAGCATCTGGCTCAACTTCGAATTGGCCAAGGAATACGGCGGCGTGAGCCACCTGCGCTTCGACGACACCAACCCCGAGAAGGAAGACCAGGAATACGTCGACTCGATCCGCGACGCGGTGAAGTGGCTCGGCTACGAAACCTACCTGGCCGATCGTCCGAGCGCGCCCGGCACGCTGCAGCCGCACGAGTACTTCGCGAGCAACTACTTCGACTTCATGTACGAGGCCGCCGAATACCTCATCGGCGCCGGCCTCGCCTACGTCGACGAACAGACCGCCGAAGAGGTGCGCGCGAACCGCGGCGACTTCAACACGCCCGGCACCGACAGCCCCTTCCGCACCCGCAGCGCGGAAGAAAACCTCGCGCGCTTTCGCGCCATGCGCGACGGCCAGGTCGCCGACGGCGCCGCCATCCTGCGCGCGAAGATCGACATGGCCAGCACCAACATCAACATGCGCGACCCCGCGCTGTACCGCGTGCGCCGGGCCACCCACCACAACACCGGCGACAAGTGGTGCATCTACCCGATGTACACCTATGCGCACCCCATCGAGGATGCGCTGGAGCAGATCACCCACAGCATCTGCACGCTGGAATTCGAAGACCAGCGCCCCTTCTACGACTGGCTGCTCGACCGCCTCGCCGAAGGCGGCCTCGTCGCCAGCCCCCATCCGCGCCAGTACGAATTCGCGCGCCTCAACGTGACCCACGTGCTCACCAGCAAGCGCAAGCTGCGCCAATTGGTCGAGGAGAAATACGTCGATGGCTGGGACGACCCGCGCATGCCCACCATCGCCGGCCTGCGCCGCCGCGGCTACACGCCCGAGGCGCTGCGGCTGTTCTGCGAACGCAGCGGCACGACCAAGTCCGGCGGATGGATCGACTACGCGAGCCTCGAAGCCGCGCTGCGCGACACCCTCGACCCCGTCGCGCCGCGCGCCATGGCCGTGCTCGACCCGGTCAAGCTCGTCATCACCAACTGGGGCGAGTTGATGGGTGGCGACGATGCGCTCGACAACTGCTCGGCGCCGGTTCACCCCCATCACCCGGAAATGGGCCACCGCGAATTCAAGCTCGGCCGCGAGGTATGGATCGAACGCACCGACTACGAAGAAGTGCAACCCAAGGGCTTCTTCCGCCTGTTCCCCGGCAACAAGGTGCGGCTGAAGTACGGCCACGTCATCGAATGCACCGGCGGCACCAAGGACGCGAGCGGCAAGCTCGTCGAAGTGCAGGCCACGCTGGTTCCAGACACCAAGAGCGGCACACCCGGCGCGGATGCGATCAAGGTAAAGGGCAACATCACCTGGGTGGCGGCCGCGGATGCGGTGCAGGCCGAAGTGCGGCTGTACGAGCGGCTGTTTGCCGCGGCCAATCCGGGCAGCGGTGAGCTGCTGGACGAGTTGAACAAGACGAGCCTGGAAGTGTGCTCGGCGTTCGTCGAGCCTTCGCTCGCCAAGGCGGAAGCCGGTGTCGGCATTCAGTTCGAGAGGCACGGGTACTTCGTGCTCGACGCGAAGGCGAGCGCGGATGGCAAGCCCGTGTTCAACCGCGCGGCGGGCATGCGGGACAGCTGGGGCAAGTAAGCCCTGCGCCGCTATCCGGGCCGCTTGTAGACCACGCCCAGCACCGCACTGTTCTCGTCGGTGGTGCAAACGGCGGAGCGTCCCTGCGGCCCGACCTTCAGGTTGATCGTGTAGACGCCGTCGCGCGGCGTCGTGCCGCTGTCCACCACGATGCTGCCAGGAGACACACGCAGTTCGCGTGCGGCCGCAGCGACGCAGTTCTTGACGCTCGCCTCGGGCGCGCCGCCGACGCGCAGGGATGAGCTGCTGCAGGCAGCCATCGAAAGGCCTGCCGCCGCCACGCACGCGAGATGGATGTGGCTTCGCATCGTCATGCCGGGTTCTCCTGTGTGATGAGCCGATTGGAATCTCCAAGGCGGCCCGAATGCTGCAGGACAGACCCGGGCTATCCTGTGCGCTCATGACTTTTCCGAGCTCTTCCCGCCTGATCCGCTTCAACAAACCCTACGGCGTCCTCAGCCAGTTCACGCCCGAGGGCCGCTGGCGCGGCCTGAAAGAGTTCATCGACATCCCCGGCGTCTACGTCGCCGGCCGGCTCGATGCCGACAGCGAGGGACTGCTGCTGCTCACCGACGACGGCAAGCTCCAGGCGCGCATTGCCGATCCGCGCTTCAAGATGGAGAAGATCTACTGGGTGCAGGTGGAAGGCGTTCCGACCGAAGCAGCGCTTGCAGCCTTGCGCGGCGGCGTGCAACTCAACGATGGCCCCACGCGTCCGGCAAGAGCGCGGCTGCTCGATCCGCCGCCCGAAGTCTGGGAGCGGCAGCCTCCCATCCGCGAACGCAAGAACATTCCCACCGCGTGGCTCGAGCTGGCGATCAGCGAAGGCCGCAACCGCCAGGTGCGGCGGATGACGGCAGCCGTGGGGCTGCCGACGTTGCGCTTGATCCGCGCCGCGATCGGGCCTCATACGCTCGACGGACTCGCACCCGGAACCTGGCGGGAATAGCGCACCACCGCGCAACCTTCATTCGAAACTTATCCATGCACACACCCGACCTCACTTCCGCCGTTCTGAACCGCCGCAGCGCCGTGCTCGGCGCCATCGGCCTTCTTGCGCTGCCCGCGATGCAGGCCAAGGCCGCAACCGCGTCCAAGACGAAGAAACAACCACCGCCCGCTGTATGGCCGCATGCATCGCAGGTGCCGGGCGGCGTGGCCCGCCTGTCGCTGGGTCCGTCAGCGAAGCGGCCTCAAGCCTTCGCGGGTGATGTGCCGCTGCTGGTGCTCCGCGATGCCATCGAATGGACCGCGCTGGTCGGCATTCCGCTCGCGGCCGAGCCCGGCGAGGCCAGCATCGCGGTGCGCGCCGAAGGCAGGCCCGAGCGGCAGATCGCCTACACGGTGGCCCCGAAGCAGTATCGCGAACAACGCCTGACCGTGGCGCCGCGCACGGTCGACCTCTCGCCTGAGGATCAGGCGCGCTACGAACGCGAACGGGACCACCTGGCCACCGTGATGGCCACGCTCACCGACATGCCCCCTGATGCATCGCTGCAGATGCGCGTGCCCGTGCCGGGCCGCCGCTCCAGTTCGTTCGGCCTGCGCCGCGTGTTCAACGGACAGTCGCGCAATCCACACAGCGGGATGGACATCGCCGCGGGCACGGGCACGCCAGTGCTCGCGCCGCTGCCCGGGAAGGTGATCGATACAGGGGACTATTTCTTCAACGGCGGCACGGTGTGGCTCGACCACGGCGGCGGGCTGCTGACGATGTATTGCCACTTGAGCAGGGTCGATGTGAAGGTCGGCGATGTGCTGAAGACTGGCGAACCATTGGCCGCAGTCGGAGCGACTGGTCGCGTGACGGGGCCGCATCTTCATTGGTCGGTGATGCTGAACCGGGCGATGGTGGATCCGGCGTTGTTCATCGCAGCCTGAGGCCATCGAACGACCATTCGACCATACCCACCGATCTGCCGGCGGACCTCAGATCGGCTTCGTCAGGTAAACCGCCTCGCGCCCCACGATCACGCGCTGCGCGGGCATGAAGATCGTGCAGTCGTCGCACAGCGCGCGAATTTCCTCGTCGCCGTTGGTCGCGATCAGCTCGCCCTTGGCGAAAGTCTCGAAGCCGATCAACGGTCGCACGAAGGCGAACTCCGGCGACTTGATGACGTGCGTCTGCAGCAGCTGGAAGCGCCGCTGCGGCTCGGTCGCAGGCGCGGCCTGGTCCTTGTCGACGAGGCCGAAGTACGCGAGGAAGTCGTACGTGACGGCCGTCGCCAGTTCCGATGCCGAGCGCAGGAAGTGCTGGCCGCATTCGACCACCATCGCCACGCCCTTGCCGTCCGGCCCGCCGTGGCCGCCGTACTGGATCAGCGGGGTGCCCGAGCCCAGGCCGTCGGGCATCACGAGGTGCACCGACGGTCGGCCGATGGCCAGTGCGACCTTGGCGTTGCGCTCGAACGCCGGGTAGACCCAGAACGGCACGACGGGCT
The DNA here is from genome assembly GCF_001425205.1 of Variovorax sp. Root411. Lineage (GTDB taxonomy): Bacteria > Pseudomonadota > Gammaproteobacteria > Burkholderiales > Burkholderiaceae_C > Variovorax. The sequence continues at coordinate 959,853 of NZ_LMDW01000001.1, read as the reverse complement.
GGCTGGTCGAGTGGATGTCGAGAATGTGGTCGGCCGCCTCCACCACCGGGCGCAGGACGCGCGCGCGGCTCAGCTCGGGGCTGTCCTCGGTGCCGTCCAGCCACTCGGGCGACCAGATGCGGTTGAGGTTGTGCACGAGCTGGCGGCTGTCGAAGGGCAGCGCCTCGTTGAAGGATTCGTACGCGGCCACGTTGGCGAAGCTCACGGTGAGCGTGCCGATCTTCGGGCGCACGTTGTTGTCGAGCAGGTGTGTGGCCGCCGTCATGCCGCAGATCTCGTTGCCGTGCGTCAGCGCGTTGATCAGCACGTGCGGACCGGGCTTGCCCGACTCGAAGCGGTGCACGTAGTCGATGCCGACGTTGCCCTTGCGGTACGCAGAAAGGTCGCGGGGGAGGACTTCGAGGGCGGGAGGAGATTGGGTCATGGGGTCGTGGGGCGTGAAACGGAGCGGTCGGGCGAGTTTGCTACAGGCCACGCATTCGTGCTTCGCGCTGCTGCATTGCAAGAACGAGCGCGTACCGCGTGGCCTTGCCCTGCCCCGTTCGTTCGAGCAGGCAAATACGCTTCAGCCAAGCCCCATCACCTCACCTGCTGGTAATCCACAGGCACCCACACATAGCCCTTCCCCTCCGCCCGCACGTGCCCCAGCCCCGGGAACGGCAGGTGGGCGCTGCCCACGAGGTAGCGGCCCTTCGCCGCATCCGCATACGCCTTCTTGCGCTCCACTGCGGCCGGCTTCGAGTCGACGTCGAACGAGATGGTGACCTGCGGCTGCGCGAACTGCACGGCGGCCACGTGCATCAGGTCGCCCCACAGCACCAGCTTCTGGCCCTTGGACTCGACGACGTAGATGTTGTGGCCCGGCGTGTGGCCGTGGGCGGGCACGGCCTTGATGCCGGGCAGCAGGTCGGTGCCACCCTTCATGCCCTTGAACTTGCCCGCTTCCACGTACGGGTTCAGCGACACCATCGCGCCCTGGAAGAAGTCCTTCATCTCGGCGGGGGCCTTCTCCAGGTTGGCCTTGCTCAGCCAGAAGTCGGCGTCTTCCTGGCCGGCATGGATGGTGGCGTTGGGGAACACCAGCTTGCCGTCCTGCACGAGGCCGCCGACGTGGTCGCCGTGCATGTGGGTGATGAGCACGTCGTCGACCTGGTCGGGCTGGTAGCCCGCGGCCTTGAGGTTGGCCTGCAGGCTGCCGAGCGTGGGGCCGAACAGGCCGCCGGCGCCGGTGTCGACCAGCACCAGCTTGCTGCCGGTGTTGATGAGGTAGCCGTTCACCGAGGTGGGCACGGCATCCTTTTCGAAGCCGCGATCGAGCAGCTTGCCGACCTGCGCCTGCGTGGTGTTGGTGAGCAGCTTCTTGGGCTCGAGGTCGAGGGTGCCGTCGAACAGCGCGGTCACCTCGAAGTCGCCGAGCATCATCCGGTAGAAGCCCGGCGCCTGGGTCTTGACCTGCGGGGCGCCGGCCTGCGCTGCGAACGAAAGCATCAACAGGCTGCCGGCCAGTGCGGCGATGCCGCGGCGCAGCCAGCGGGCGGGTGTTCTTGTCATGGGTCTGCTCCTCGGCGGTTGTAAGGGGCGCCGAGAATAGCCCAAGCAGGCCTGCCGTGCTTCAGGGACCGAGGATTACCAGTTGACCTCGCGCTCCGGCGTGGCCGAGATGTGATGAATCGACAGGTCGGCGCCGTCGTACTCCTCCTCCTGCGACAGCCGCAGCCCCACCGAAGCCTTGAGCGCGCCATACACCGCCGCGCCCGCCAGCGCGGCCCAGGCCACGCCGATGGCGGTGCCGATCAGCTGCGCCCACACGTTCACCCCGCCGATGCCGCCCAGCGCCTGCGTGCCGAAGATGCCCGCCGCGATGCCGCCCCAGGTGCCGCACAGGCCGTGCAGCGGCCACACGCCGAGCACGTCGTCGATCTTCCACTTGTTCTGCACCAGCGTGAACATGTAGACGAAGATCGCGCCCGCCACGCCGCCCACCACCAGCGCGCCCAGCGGATGCATCAGGTCGGAGCCGGCGCACACGGCCACCAGGCCGGCGAGCGGGCCGTTGTAGACGAAGCCGGGGTCGTTCTTGCCCATGGCCAGCGCCACGAGCGTGCCGCCGACCATCGCCATCAGCGAGTTGACGGCCACGAGGCCGGAGATCTTGTCGATGCTCTGCGCGCTCATCACGTTGAAGCCGAACCAGCCCACGCACAGCACCCATGCACCGAGCGCGAGGAACGGAATGTTCGACGGCGGATGCGCGCTCAGCGAGCCGTCGCCCTTGTAGCGGTTGCGCCGCGCGCCCAGCAACAGCACCGCCGGCAGCGCGAGCCAGCCGCCCACCGCATGCACCACCACCGAGCCCGCGAAGTCATGGAACTCGTGGCTCGTGAGCGAGGCGATCCAGTCCTGGATGCCGAAGTGCTTGTTCCACGCGATGCCTTCGTACAGCGGGTAGACGAAGCCGACGATCACCGCCGTGGCGATCAGCTGCGGCCAGAACTTGGCGCGCTCGGCAATGCCGCCCGAGATGATGGCCGGGATGGCCGCCGCGAAGGTGAGCAGGAAGAAGAACTTCACCAGCTCGTAGCCGCTCTTTTCCGCCAGCTCGGTGGCGCCGACGAAGAAATGCGTGCCATAGGCCACGCCGTAGCCCACGAGGAAGTACACGATGGTCGAGACCGAGAAGTCGACCAGGATCTTCACCAGCGCATTGACCTGATTCTTCTTGCGTACGGTGCCCAGTTCGAGAAAGGCAAAGCCGGCGTGCATGGCCAGGACCATGATGGCGCCGAGAAGGATGAACAGCGCGTCTGCGCCCTGTTTGAGTGCGTCCATTGAAGCTTCTTGCTGATTTTTGATTCGGATTGGTGCGCCGCACCCGAATGACCCGGAGCGGTCGGCCAATGAAGCAAAAATGGTGCCTGAAAGCTCTTCGATGGTGCGCAATGAACCAAAACGGACTGCCGCAAGCCCGCCATGCACCGGATCAGCCCGCGCCGGCGCGCAACGCGTCCCGGTGGCGGCGGCTGCAGGGCACGGTGGTGCCGTCGTGCATGTGCAGCCGGGCATCGCCGCCGTCGAGCGGCTCGATTTCCTTGATTCGGCCCAGGTTCACCGCATGGCTTCGGTGCACCCGAACGAAACAGGCGGGGTCGAGCTGCGCCAGGAAGTCGGTCAGCGTGGCGCGCAGCAGGTAGTCATGGCCGTTGACGTGCAGGCCGACGTAGTTGCCCTCGGCCTGGAGCCAGTCGATGTCGGTTGCGGCGATGAGGAATTCGCGGCGCAGCTTGCGCACGAGGAAACGCTCGGGGCGCACGGGCGGCGACAAGGCTTCGGGCTCGGCGGGTGCGGCGCCCTCCGGTTCGGCCGGGGCCTCCGGCGCATCGAGCACCCGCGCCTCGCCCTGCAGCCGCAGCATGAACAGCCGGTAGGCCCAGACGCCGAAGACGATGCTCGCGTACACCCGCACGTCCTTCAGGTATTCGTAGCCCCATTGGCCAGCCCAGCCGCCGAAGTCGTAGCGCTCGCCGGCCAATGCGTAGACGACTGCGCGCAACCCGAACATGCCCACCACGTGGACCACGCTGAACGCCACGCTCGCCAACCCATGCCAGGCCAGGAAGCGCACCCAGTGCCCGCGCACCAGCGGCGACAGCCGGCGCTCGACGGCGACCAGCGCCGGGATCAGCAGCAACAGCACCAGGTGGCTCGACCCTTCCCAGGTCGCGACCTCCCAGTTGGCGCGCGGCACGGCGCGCGTGCGCATGTCGACGATCGCGACCATCGTGCTGAACACGGCCTGCAGGGCCATCAGCACGATCCAGAACGCCACCTCCACGGGGCGGCGAATCGGCTCGTAGCGCTCGTAGAGGTTCCTGCGTGGGTCTCCCATGGGGCGGGATTCTCCCGAAAACGGGCCTCGGGGCGGTGAATTTCGTCCCTTGGGACCACCGCTCGTCACAAAGCGGGGGCCCTCCGTCCCCCGGATGAGCCGCGCAGCCGCCACGGGGCCGAGCATCGCGGCTTCTTTGCTTCGAGGAGCTTGCGATGAACATCGCCGCCAACCCGCCCGGCCACCGCCGCCACGACATCGACGCCCTGCGCGCGCTGGCCTTCCTGTTCGTCATCCTCTATCACGTGGGCATGTACTACGTGGCCGACTGGCCCTGGCACCTCAAGAGCCCGCACGCGGCCGAATGGCTGCAGTGGCCGATGCGCATCCTGAACCTCTGGCGCATGGACCTCGTCTTCCTGGTCTCTGGCGTGTCGCTCGGCTTCCTGAGCCGGGGCCAGGGCACCTGGGACCTGCTGCGCAGCCGCGGCCTGCGGCTGATGCTGCCGCTGGCCTTCGGCATGGCGGTGATCGTGCCGTACCAGGCCTATGCGCAGGGCGTGGCCAACGGGCTGGTCGCGCCGGGCTTCGGTGCCTTCCTGCTGCGCTACCTGTCGATGGCCGAACCGTGGCCGAAGCGGGCCTTCGACGGCGCGGAGTTCGGCATCACCTGGAACCACCTCTGGTACCTGCCCTATCTGTTCACCTACACCGCGCTGGTCGCGCTGACGCTGCCGCTGTGGAATTCCGCCGCCGGCCAGTGGCTTCGGCGCGGCTTCAACGGCCTGCGGGGCTGGAAGCTGCTGCTGCCGGTGGTGCCGCTGCTCGTCTTCACCACGCTGCTGGCCTCGCGCTTTCCACCCACGCACAACCTGGTGCGCGACTTCCACCTGCACAGCCTGTATTTCACGATGTTCCTCTACGGCTACTGGATGGGCGTGGACACCGGCGTGTGGAAGGAACTGGAACGGCTGCGCCGGGTGTCGCTCGCACTGGCGGTCGCGGCGATCGCCGCCTTCATCGCGCTGCGGGCCGGCGCGAAGGGCCCGGCGTCCGGCCTGACGATGGACACGCTGCGCATGCTCTACCTGTGGCTGGCCGTCGCGGCCATCCTCGGCCATGCCCACCGCCACCTGAACTGCCCATGGCCCTGGCTTCGCTGGGCCAACGAGTCGGTGTACCCGTGGTACGTGCTGCACCAGACGCTGATCATCGCCGCCGCGAGCGCGCTGGCGCCGCTTGCGCTCGGCCCGGTGCTGGAGCCCGCGCTGCTGGTGACGCTCACGGTGCTCGGCTGCTGGGCGCTGAACGACGGCCTGATCCGCCGCGTGAACTGGCTTCGGCCGCTGTTCGGGCTGAAGCTCAGGCGGCCGGCTTCGGAGAAGCCTCTTCCACCGGAACCAGGATGGCGTTCCCCGTCGCCACGAGCTTGAGCGCATCGTCGCCTGCGCCTTCGGGCTGTGCGTACAGTTCGGACGCAACGAACACCTGCTTGCGCCCGGCCTTCGCCACACGCGCGCGTGCCACAAAGGCTTGACCCACGGCCGGTGACATGAAGTTCACCGAGAAGTGCGACGTCATCACGCGGCCGGCCAGCGTGGCGGCCGCATAGCCACTCGCGGTATCGAGCAGCGCGGAGATCATTCCCGCGTGGAGGAAGCCGGCGTATTGCCCCATGTCTTCCTTGCGCCATTTCATGCGCAGCTCGGCCTCGCCGTTGCCAGCCTGGGTGGCCTCGATGCCGGCCCAGCGATTGAAGGATGCGGTTTCGTTGAGAGCCTTGAAGGTTTCGAGCATGGCGTGTCCTGTGCGTGGCGGGTGTGAGAAGCGGTCAGGCCACTCTACGAACCACGCAGGACAAGCTCCGTCACGCGCGTGACGGGCAGGGTAGCGAACAGTTGCATTGGCGACAGCGGCGCCATGGCAGGCCGGCAGCCGCGCGCTCTCAGGCGTCCTGTTCGGGCGCAATCTCGGGCTTCGGCTTGCCCTTGTGCTTGCGCGCGGCCTTCTTCGCCGCGCGCTCGGCATCGGCCCGCTGGCCATCGGCCAGCCACAGCGCAAACTCTTCGGGCGTTTCGAGCGTGATGCGCCCCAGGTTGCCCGCGCGAAACTCGTGCATCACGATCTCCGCCGCCTTCTGCAGGTTGACGCGGCCCTTGCCCAGCAGCGCGCCGCGCTTGCGGCCGATGGTGTCGAGCAGCGCCTCGTCCTTCATGCCGGCCATGGTCTCGGCGTCGAGCTCCACGAGCTTGAAGCGCGCGGCCACGCCCGCGGCGTAGTGCGTCTTGAGGTAGTCGAGCAGCTCCAGCGCCACCTCCTCCTCGTCGAAGGCGTTGCGCCCCACCGCGCCGCTGGCCGCGAGGTTGTAGCCGCTCTTGGGCACGATGATGCGCGGCCACAGCATGCCGGGCGTGTCCCACAGGTAGAAGTCGTCGGCCAGCGTGATGCGCTGCTCGAGCTTGGTGATGCCGGCCTCGTCGCCGGTCTTGGCCTTGCGCCCGCCGATGAGCGTGTTGATGAGGGTGGACTTGCCCACGTTGGGAATCCCGCAGATCAGCACGCGCATCGGCTTGGCCATGCCGCCCCGGTTGGGTGAAAGTTCATGGCAGGCCTTCACGAGTTGCTGCGCGGGCGTAGTCTGGCTCGCATCGAGCCCGATGGCGCGCGTGGCGGGCAGCGCGTTGTAGTGCGCCAGCCAGAGTGCAGTGCGCGCGGGATCGGCAAGGTCCTGCTTGTTGAGCACCTTCAGCGTGGGCCGCCCGGCCGTGAGTTCGGCCAGCATCGGGTTGGCGCTGGAGCCAGGCAGGCGCGCATCGAGCAGTTCGATGACCACGTCGATGTCCTTCACCCGTTCGGTGATGGCCTTCTGGGTCGCATACATGTGACCGGGGAACCACTGGATCGCCATCGGTTGGCTCTTTCTTTCGCGCTGTCTGGGAATGGGATGGCCGCCGAAAGGGGGCCGGGTGCGCATTGTGAACCGGGAACCTGAACGGGACCTTGTTGCTACGCTTTCGATAGCTGGATGCGGGCATTCTGCCTTCGCTTGGGGCCTGTTCGATCCTAGAATCCGCGCGCTGCCCCGCGCAGCCACTCCAACAACTTCGAGGGAAATCCATGTTCAAGCGCCTTGCCGCTGCCGCCCTGCTGGCAGCCATCGTCGTGCCCGCGACCGTCACCGTCGCCCATGCCCAGCGGCCCTCTCCTCCGCCCGGCCCCATGATCAACGGCTACCTGTGCTGCAACATGCGCACCTACGGCGACTCGATCAGCGACATCAACTACGACGAGCAGGGCACGCGCATCGTCGCGGTGGGCACGCCGGCGCGCATCACCGCGTACGACTTCCGCTGGTTCAACCTGGATCTCGGCGGCAAGCCGCAGCGCATCAAGAACGACTACAGCCGCAACATCCCGTTGCCCGCGTTCGCACAGCGCTATGTGGTAACCGAAGACCCGAAGCAGAAGATGGCGGCCTTCCCGCCCGCCGTGCGCGACGCCATCCTCGCCGTGAAGGTGATGCCGGGCATGACGCGCGACCAGGTGCTGATGGCCATCGGCTACCCGGTTGCCAGCGAGAACCCCAGCCTCGACGCGCCCGTGTGGCGCTACTGGCGCGACAGCTGGTCGGAGTTCCAGGTGCAGTTCGACGAGAAGGGCCTCGTGAAGACGGTGGTGGGCGATCCGGTGGCGTTGAGCCGCATGCTGGCCGCTGCACCCGCCCAGCCATAAGTTCTCGCGCATTGCGCGTGCGTTGCAAACACGCGCAATCCCCTAGGGGGTTTGCATCGCGGAGGCAGTCATCGCCCCTATGATTTGACCGAGTGCGGCGCCCGAGCGTCGGTCGAATCGAAACCCTTTGATGGAGTTACCCGCGATGAAACCCGTCTCCGAACTGCTCAAGCGCCATGATTCCGCAGCATGGCGCACCTCCCCCGACACCAGCGTGTTCGACGCACTGTCCACCCTGGCGCGCTTCGAGGTGGGCGCACTGATGGTGATGGACGGCGAGAAGCTGGTGGGCTTCCTGTCCGAACGCGACTACACCCGCAAGGTCGCGCTGCAGGGCAAGAACTCGAAGGAAGTGAAGGTGCGCGACATCATGACGCCCGACGTGATGACCGTCACCCCCCAGACCCGCACGCGCGCCTGCATGACGCTGATGAGCCAGCGCAAGTTCCGCCACCTGCCGGTGGTCGATGGCGACAAGGTGATCGGCATGATCTCCATCCAGGACCTGATGGACGACATCATCTCGGACCACGAGGCCACCATCGAGCAGCTGACCACGTACATCCAGAGCTGAGCCCCTCTGTGCCCCATTGCGGACCCTGCCCCGCGCATGGGTAGGGAACGGGCCTACGTACCCTGCGGCGCGTCAGGGCGATCAGTGGACTTCCATCCATTCCATCCAGCAGGAATATTGCATGCAGATCCAGGTCAACACGAGCAACGGCATCACGAACAAGGACGCGCTGGAGCGTTGGGCCGACACCGAGATCAAGCAGCACCTGAGCCGTTTCGTCGACGACGTGACGCGCGTCGAAGTGCACTTGAGCGACGAGAACCACGACAAGACTGGCGGCGGCGACAAGTGCTGCGTGATGGAGGCACGCCTGGCGCACCACCAGCCGCTGGCGGTGACGCAGCACGCTACCAGCCTCGACGAGGCCTTCCGCGGCGCGGCCGACAAGCTCAAGCGCTTGCTGGACAACACGTTGGGGCGCTTGCACAACCACCGCGACCGCGGCTCGATCCGCACGGACCCGGGCTTCATCGCGGAGTAGGTCCGCTCACCTGCCCTTGCGCTTCGGCGGCTTCAGGCCGGGCGTTTTTTCGGCGGGAACGAGCGGCGGGCGGTGGCCGCTGGCCATCCATTCGTCGTAGAAGCCGATCTTGCGGTCGACCAGCGACAGCGCCCGCTTCCACTCGGCAATGGTCTCGGTCACGCGCTCCCGGTGCGCGGCGAGCATGTCGCGCCGCTGGCGCAACGTGACCTTGCCCTGCACTGCCAGCGCGGTGTATTCGCGCATCTCGGCAATCGACATGCCGGTGCGGCGCAGCCGCTCCATCAGGTCGAGCCAGCCGACGTGCAGCTCGACGTAGAGGCGCCGGCCACCCTCGTCGCGCGCCACGCCGGGCACGAGGCCCTGCGTCTCGTACCAGCGGATGGCGTGCACCGTGCGGCCGGTGCGCGTGGCCAGCTCGCCGATGTGGAAAGGCGTGCCGCCGTCAGCCGGCATGGGCGGCAACGGCGACCGGGGGCGCCTGCAGCGCCTCCTGGACCAGTGCGGTGTCGAAGTACTCGGTCAGCTCTTTCACCTTGCCTCCTTCGAGTCGGTAGACGTAGCAGTAGCGGTTGTTGTAGCGTTTGCCGGCCTTGGTGGGCACGTCGCCGCTGAACAGCACCACCACGCGGTCGCCCTCGGCGATGATGCGCTCGGTCTTGCTCACGTAGGGCGCCGCGAATTGCGCGAAGAGCGGGTTCAGCAACTCCTCCCGGATCGCCTTCTTGCCCCGGTAGGTGCGCGACCACGGGGTGGTGCCTTCGAGCTTCCAGTTGGCGTCGTCGGCCAGGCTGTCGACGAAGGCCTGGCCGTTGCCCTTGTCCAGCTCGTCATGGATGCGCTGGACCAGGGCCTTGTTGTCGATCGTGTTCATGGCTTGATTTCCTTGGATTGAATGAACCGGATACCCGGAGAATTCATTGGAAATGCTCGAGTGCACTCGAGGTCAAGCGCCATGGACGCCAGGGTGTCGATCAGCCCCTCTTCGCGTTCGCCATGCCCTTGGCGACTTCGTTCGCGCCCTGCGCCGTACCGCTCTGCGGCACAGCCTCGCCTTCGCGCTCGGTTACTTCCGACAGGCGCGCCGCCAGTTGCTCCGGCGTGTCGGCGTCAATGCCCAGCCAGGCGCCCTGCGTCAACGTGATGTGCGCGGCCTCGAAGGTGCCGGCGCCCGCGCACAGGATGGTGCGGTTGGGCGCGTCCTGCGCGGCCAGCACCAGCATCGCGGGCACCACGGCCTCGGGGCGGAAGGCTTCGAGCATTTCCTTGGGGAACAGGTCCTCGGTCATGCGCGTGGCGGCGGTGGGCGCCAGGCAGTTCACGCGGATGTCGTTCTTCGCGCCTTCGATGCTCAAGGTCTGCATCAGGCCCACCAGCGCGAGCTTGGCCGCGCCGTAGTTGCTCTGGCCGAAGTTGCCATACAGGCCCGACGACGAGGTGGTCATCACGATGCGGCCGTACTTCTGCTCGTTCATGAGAGCCCAGACGGCCTTGGTGCAGTTCACGGCGCCCATCAGGTGCACGTCGACCACCAGCTTGAAATCGGCCAGCTCCATCTTGGCGAAGCTCTTGTCGCGCAGGATGCCGGCGTTGTTGACGAGGATGTCGACGCGGCCCCAGGCATCGACCGCCTGCTGGACCATGGCCTGCACCGCCTCGAAGTCGGTGACGGACGCGCCGTTGGCAATGGCTTCGCCGCCTGCGGCCTTGATCTCGTCGACCACCGCCTGCGCGGCACTCACCGAGCCGCCGGAGCCGTCGCGCGCGCCACCCAGGTCGTTGACCACCACCTTCGCGCCGCGCGCGGCCAGCGCCAGCGCATGCTGTCGGCCGAGGCCGCCGCCCGCGCCGGTCACGATGGCCACGCGGCCCTTGAAGTCGATGCTGCTGCTGTTGCTCATGTCTCTCTGTCGCTTTCCTGGGAAGTTGCCGTTGCTCGGGTGCCGCCTCGGGCGGCAGCGTGGCTTTTTACCCCAGAAGGCGTACGACCCCAGTCATGCGCGCGTCACCCGGGAGAGTGCACCTTCTCGCAGAAGGCCACCAGCTGGTCGAGCTCGGCCGACTTGTCGAAGAAGGCATCGGCGCCCAGCGCACGCGAACGCTCGCGCATGTCGGCGGTGGCGTAGTTGCTGAGCACGACCACCTTCTGGTGCGGCGCCCGATGACGGCAGGCGCGAATCACGCCGAACCCGTTGCCGCGCTGGAGGAACAGGTCGATGATGGTCAGGTCCCAGTCGTCCTTGGAGGTGTGCAGGCGCAGCCAGTCGATGGCCTCCTGCTCGGTGCTCGCGGAAGCCACGACTTGTGCCTTGGCCACGTCTTCCAGAAAACCGGCCAGGTTCTCCCGGATCACCGGGCTGTCTTCGACGAGATATGCCTTGAACCGCATGGCGGCCATCTTCGCCCCGGCCTGTTTGCACGCGGTGGGCAATGCGGGTCAATGCCTGTAGGTCATCCGCCACCACCCCTGTCGTCAAGCGAAGGAGGCGCTAAACGAGGACTGAACCAAAGTCCTAAGCGGCAACCGCCATGCGGCCGCGTGCCATGCCCAGGCGCGCGGGCGAGACGTACTGCTCGCGATAAATCTCGAAGGGCATGGTGTCCGCCGCCTCGATGCGCTTCTGCTCCTGGATCGACTCGGCCGTCATGCGCTCGAATTCGGCCTGCTGCGCGGGTGGGAACGGCAGGCCCAGCAATGTGGCGCGGGTCTGCTCGGACTGGGCGCGCACGAAGCCGGTGAAGGAGTTGCCGTGGTCTTTCTCGACGGCCGCAAGCACGCGTGCCGAGGGCAGGCTGTCGGGGTTGCGCAGCGCGGCCCCGGCGGCGCGCACTGCATCGGCATGCGCCGTGCCGCCCTGCGCCGCGTCGAGCGCGGCGGCGATGGGCTGGCACTGCTCGACCAGCTCCAGGCCCCAGTCGGCCAGCGCCACCTCGCGCCCGTTGCGCAGCAGCTTCAGGCCCGGCTCGCGGCCGCGCGCGGCCGTGAGGTGCTGGTTCTGCGCGAGCTCGGCGATTTCCTGCGGCGTGTCGTCGGGGCTGTCGCTCAGCAGGCAGTGCAGCAGGAACACGTCGATAAAGCGCATGGTCTGCGCGTTGATGCCGACGGTCTCGAAGGGGTCGAGGTCCATCAGGCGCACTTCGACGTACTCCACGCCGCGCTCGCGCAGCGCATGCAGCGGACGCTCGCCGGGGTTGATCACGCGCTTGGGGCGGATGGTGCCGTAGAACTCGTTCTCGATCTGCAGCAGGCTGGTGCCCAGCTGGTTGTAGTCGCCGCCGAGGTTGCGGATGCCGATAGCTTCATAGGCCGGCCATGGGCGCGTGAGCGCGTCCTGCAGCGAGGCAGCGTAGCCCTCGAGGCTGTTGTAGCTCACGGCCAGCGAGGCCTGCGCATCGCTCTGGTAGCCCAGGCGGCCCATGCGCAGAGAGGTGCCGTGCGGCATGAACATGCTGCCATCGCCCAGCGGCTGCAGCTCGTGCGGGCGGCCCGCCACGAAGCTCGAACACAGCGCCGGCGAAGCGCCGAACAGGTACAGCAGCAGGAAGGCCTGGCGGCGGAAATTGCGGATCAGCGCGAAGTACTGTTCGCTCGACACGTCGGGCAGCGACCAGTTGTAGTGAATGCCCGAGATGGTCTGCATGCGGCGGCCATAGCGGTGGCTCAGGCCCATGCGGTAGACGCTCTTGGCACGGCCCACATTCGAGGAGCCGTAGCGGCCGATCGGAATGGTCTCGTCGGTCGGCAGGCCGCAGGGCATGCTCGACACCCAGAGGCGCTCGTCGCCGAGCTGGTCGAGCACGCGGTAGGTGAACTGATGGACCCGCGTGAGCTCTTCGAGCGCCGATTCGACGCCCGCATGCACGCCCGTGATGAGTTCGAGCTGCGATTCGCTGAAGTCGGTCGTGATGTGCGGATGCGTGAGCGCGGAGCCCAGGGCGAGCGGATGCGGCGTCAGCGCGAGCTTGCCGTCCGGCAGCGCACGCAGGCTTTCCTTCTCGATGCCACGCCGCATGCCCTTCAGTCGTTCGGCTGAAAGTGCAACCAGCCTCTCCTGCAATCTGTTGCTCATATTGTTATACCCATCGATCTTCTGAGGGGCTGGAAGGTAGCACGGGCGCGTGGCCATTGCTCGTGCAGGGAATCCCTTGCTCCGCTACCCTGTAGTTCGCTATGTTTTTGATAGCTTTCTGCATAGGCAGCGCTGCAGATGGCGCGTAAAGCTCAGGCCCCGGCGCGGCCCGCCGACAGGTCGATCTCACTCGACTCGTAGACGTGGATCTCCGGCGTGCCGTCGGCCATGGCCGCGAGCGCCTTGCCGAAAGCCCGTGATGCATCGACGCGGAAGTGCGCCTGTAGCGCGGCCATGTCGCTCCAGCGCTCCACGAAAGTCAGGCGCAGCGGTTCCTGCACGTCGGTAGCGATTTCGTGCGAGATGCAGCCGGTTTCGGCGCGCGAGCGCAGCACGTGCTCGGTGCTGATGGCGAGCATTGCCTGCAGGGTGTCGGGCTTTGCCAGGGCGTGTCCGATGACCAGAATCATTTTGTTGCCTCCTTCGACAAGGTTCAGCCGAGCACCCGCAGCAGGAAGCTGTTGAGATCGGCGATTTCTTCCATGCACACCGAGTGCGCCATCGTGTATTCGTGCCACTCGACGGCATGGCCCAGAGCGGCCAGCGCGTCGCGCGAGCGCATTGCGGCGGCAAGGGGCACCACGGGGTCCTGCCGGCCATGGGCGAGGAACACAGGCGTTTCGTGGTTGGCTGCGTGCCGTTCGGCCGCCGTGGTAGCCGCGATCGGCAGGTAGCCGGAGAGGCCGACGATGCCCGCCAGGCGCTCGGTGTGGCGCAGGCCCGTCATGAGCGCCATCGCGCAGCCTTGCGAGAAGCCGGCCACCACGATGCGGCCGGCGGCGATGCCGCGGGCCTTTTCATTCGAGATGATCGCCTCGATGGTCGCCTGCGAGCGGCGCAGGCCGCCCTCGTCCTCCTGCGCCGCCAGATCGGGCAAGGCGATGTCGTACCAGGCCGGCATCTGGTAGCCGCCGTTGATGGTCACCGGCATCACCGGCGCATTGGGGAACACGAAGCGCACCGGGCCCACGGCAGAAAGGTCGAGCTCGTTGGCGATGGGCACGAAATCGTTGCCGTCGGCGCCGAGGCCGTGCATCACGATCACCGTGGCGGTGGGATTGGGGGCGGTTTCGATCTCGATGGGGGGACGGGACATATCGGGCAAAGGTATTAGGGAACGCGGATGGCCAGACCTTAGCGCATTCGGCCCTCGTCCGAGGCTCGGAAACGGCTGGTTGGCTGACTTGCACATCGTTGCGTTGCGCACGGCCTGCCGAAGAGGCAGCCCACGGCTCCCCGGAATGCAACACAATGGCGTTTCGCATATGAAGACCATGACCTCGCACCCGAAGCGCCCTCTCGCCGCCCCGTTCGACAGCGAAACCCTGTTGCGCGGCACCGGCCTGCGCGTGACCCGCGCCGCGCAGACCGTGCTCGAACTCATCGAACACAGCTCGCAACCGCTGACGCATGAGGAAGTGGCCGCGGCCTACACCGCGGCCACCGGCGAAGCACCCGACCGCGTGACCATCTACCGCGTGCTCGACCGCCTGGTCGAGGCCGGCCTGTGCGACCGCCGCGTGGGTGCCGACCGCGTCAACCGCTTCTCGCGCCACGTGGAGGCCGAGTCGGGCAACACCTTCGAATGCGACCAGTGCCACAAGGTGCTGGCACTGCCGTCGGACCCGGAGCTGCCGAAGGTGATGGGCCGGCTGGGGCGGGCCTTGCGCAAGCAGGGCATCGACACGCGCCACACCGCACTCACGCTGCACGGCACCTGCGGCGACTGCGCCAGATAGCCTTTGCTCACACGTTCCAAGAAGGGAACGGGTCCGGGAAGTTCGGCCACCACGAAGCACCGAAGCGCATCTCGTTTTCCGTGAGCAGGCAGGCATCGAGCCGCGCGCACAGCGCATCCTCGTCCATGCCGATGCCGATCAGCACCAGTTCCTGCCGCGCATCGCCCGTGGCCGGGTCCCAGTTCTTGCGGATCAGATCCAGCGCGTCCGGGTCGGTCGGCCAGTGCTCGCGCGGCACCGCGGCCCACCAGAAACCCGCCGCGCCATAGCGGCAGGCACCGCCGGCCTGCGACCACGAACCCGCGCGCGTCGCACGGCTCGCGAGCCAGAAGAAGCCTTTGGAGCGCACCACGCCCTCCCATTCGCTTTGCACCAGTTCCCAGAAACGCGCCGGATGGAACGGAATGCGCGAGCGGTAGACAAAGCTGCGGATGCCGTATTCCTCGGTCTCGGGCAAGTGCTCGCCACGCAGTTCGGCCAGCCAACCGGGCGCCTGCTCGGCCTGCTCGAAGTCGAACAGGCCCGTGTCGAGCACACGGTCGAGCGCGACGCGGCCGAATTCCGACACTTCGATGCGCGCACGCGGGTTCAGGCTGTGCAAGATCGCCATCAGCCGCTCGCGCTCCTCGGGCGTGACGAGGTCGGTCTTGTTGACCACCAGCACGTCGCAGAACTCGATCTGCTCGATCAGCAGGTCGACCACCGTGCGCGTGTCCTCGTCGCCCAGCGACTGGCCGCGCTGGCCCAGGCTGTCGGCCGAGCCGTAGTCGCGCAGGAAGTTGAAGGCGTCGACCACCGTCACCATGGTGTCGAGCCGCGCCACGTCGGCCAGGCTCTTGCCGTCTTCGCCGGCGAAGGTGAAGGTCTCGGCGACGGGCAGGGGTTCGGAGATGCCGGTGGACTCGATCACCAGCTGGTCGAAGCGCCCCTCCTTCGCGAGGCGGTTGACCTCGACCAGCAAGTCTTCGCGCAAGGTGCAGCAGATGCAGCCGTTGCTCATCTCGACCAGTTTCTCGTCGGTGCGCGAAAGCTTGGCGCCACCGTCGCGCACGAGTGCCGCGTCGATGTTGACCTCGCTCATGTCGTTGACGATGACCGCCACGCGCCGGCCTTCGCGGTTGTGGAGGATGTGGTTCAGCAGCGTGGTCTTGCCGGCGCCGAGAAATCCGGAGAGCACGGTAACGGGGAGGCGGTCGGCCATGTGGGCAGTCTCCATAGATGCAACAGAATTGCATTATATGGAACAACGCAACTGTGTTGCGTTTTAATACTTCACGAGGCCAGACGCTCAATAGGCAAGCTTCGGATACCAATCCGTCCCGCGCCCTTCGGGCGTCATGTCGAGCAGGTTCCAGATCGGCATCGCATCGGGCGCGCCGCGCGGGTCCTGCCCCGGGTCCGAAGTTCCGAAGCCCATTTCGCCGCCCCAGAAGTGGCGAATCGTCCGGCCCTCGCGCCGGAACACGTTGAATGCCGGGTTGTCGCCGCTGTCTGGCGTTTCGCCGGCATAGTCCCGGTTGAAGGTGTTGCCGCCCGATGAATACAGCGGGAGGTAGCGCCAGCCGCGCTCGGTGGCAAAGGCCGTCATGCGCTCGATCGGCGAAGTGGCCACGACCGCGAACGCCACGCGCTGCAGGATGTCGGGCATCTCGCCGTCGTAGGCGCTCAGCAGCGAGGTGCACATGGGGCACGGACGCTCGCGTTTCGGGCCATACATCCAGTTGTAGGTGATGAGCGTGCCGTGCTTGCCGAAGAGTTCGGAGAACCTGACCGGCCCGCCGACTCCCTGAAACTCGTAGTCTTGCGGCACCTCGCCGCCCGGGGGCAGCGCGCGGCGCATTTGCGCGACGCGTTCGATGCGTCGGCGCAAATCGATCTCCTCGGCAAGGAGTTCCGTGCGAGCCCGCCGGTAGGCGACGCTCTCGCCCGGGAACCGGACGGAATTGGAATGGGCAAGCCGGCTGGCGGATACCAGTTCGGCGGCTTCGGCTGGAGCAGACATGGCAGGTCACCTCCTGGGGTGATTGAAGAATCGACCTGCATGGTGCACCCGCGCGCGGACCGTTGCCGGTACGCGCTTTTCCCCGGTCGGGCGCGAACTTGTCCTACGGCCCGGCCGACATCTCGAAAGCCGCGACCTGCCTTCCGTCGATGTCGGTGAAGCCGTACTCGCGCGCCAGGTCGGCCACGCGCAACACTTCGCCGGTTTTCTCCAGCACCTTCGCATCGCCCGCCAATGCCGCGACCGCCCGCCCCAGGTAGCGTGGCGATTCGGTGCGCGCCAGCTCGGGCCGCTGTGGCCAGTGCGCCTCGTCCGTCTTGTGGCCCGCGAGCACGAACTCGGTGCGCATCCAGCCTGGAGACACGGCGACCGAGGCAACGCCGTGCGGCTTCAGCTCCTGCGCGATGCCGAAGGCCAGCCGCGTCATCGACGCCTTGGCCAGGTCGTAGAAGAGATTGCCGCGCAGGTAGTGGCCGCGGTCCCAGAAGGTGGTGGTGACGATCAGCCCCCTCTTGCGCCGCACCATCAGCGGCGCGGCGCAGCGGCTCGACACGAGGTGGTTGCGCACGCCGCGGTCGAACATCGCGTCCCAGTTGGCGAGCGGGTGCTCCCAGAACGGCGCGTCGAAGACGCCGCTGAAGGTTTCGTGGCCGCCCCAGGCGTTGTTCACGAGCAGGTCGAGGCGGCCTGCCTCGCGCTCCACGCGGGTGAAGAGCGCGGCCACTTCCTCTTCGCTCGTGTGGTCGCATCGCACCGCGATGCCGCGCCCGCCCTGGCGCGTGACCTCGTCGGCGGTGTCATCGATGCTGCCGGGCACCACGGCCATGTCCGACAGGGCCAGCAACTGGCCGTAGGTATCGGCGGGCTTTTCGCGCGTGCTGCGCCCGGTCACATACACGGTGGCGCCGGCCGCGCCCAGCTCGACCGCGATGCCGCGCCCCGCGCCCCGGCTCGCGCCTGTGACCACCGCCACGCAATCCTTCAGCGGGCGATTCGTGTTCTCGTCCTTCATTCGATGGGCTCCTTCGATCCGTTTTGCATGAGAGCGGATGAAGATAGTCCGCCCTCAGCCCGTCGTCTTGGAAGAAACCGAAACCGCCCGGCCCATGAACTCGGTGGGCGTGACGCCGCACAGCGCGCGGAACTCGTTGACCATATGCGACTGGTCGTAGAAACCGCCCTCAAACGCCACGTCGGCCCAAGCGGGCGACGGCCGCAGGCGCAGCGCGCGCAGGCAGCCGTGCATGCGCGCGAGCCGGCTCCACGTGCGCGGCGAAAGGCCTACATGGGCATGGAAGAGCTGCTGCAGGCGCCGCTCGCCAACACCGACCGCGGTTGCCACCTCGCGCAATGGCCGCCGTCCGTCGGATGCCGTGATGAGCCGAACTGCATGCATGGCGGCGGCTGCGTTGCCCGCAGCGGTGCCGCCGCCGCGAAGCCGGCGCTGCAAGGCTGAGTGCAACAACACCACCCGCGCCGCTTCGCCCCGCGCCTCGGCCATGCGCTCCAGCAGTTCCGCGCCTTCGCCACGCCACAGCGTGTCGAGATGCACGGCACTGCCTCCGATCTCGCCGGCCGGCAGTCCCAGCAGCGCGGCGGCAGCGCCGGGGCGCAAGGTGAGGGCGAGCCCCTCCACCTTCCGCCGCATGCGCACCACGACTGGTGCAGCCGAAGCGCCGACGGCTTCCACCGCATGCCCTTCCCTGCCATCGGCCGACGGCGCATCACCGAAGTTGAAGACCAACCGCGCCGCACCATCGGGCAGCACGCGTTCATTCACCTCATGGCCTTCGGCAAAGGTCTCGCGGTACAGCAGGATGTGCGAGACATGGCCGCGCAGCGCGGCTCTCACCGGCAGCGCGCGCAGCGTTCCTGCGGGCACGCTCGATTCAGGCCCGTGCAAGGGGTCGTCGTCGAGCCGGAGGAAGAGGCGTTCGCCCATGCGGCGATTGTGTGGAAAAACCCGCTGCCGCGCGAGCGCTCCACCGTGGCTGAAAATCGAACGCTTCGCCTGTCCGCTGCACATGCCCGTTCTCTATTCATTCCGCCGCTGCCCCTACGCGATGCGTGCCCGCCTCGCGCTGGTCGCCAGCGAACAGCCTTGCAAGCTGCGCGAGGTGGTGCTGAAGAACAAGCCCGCCGAGATGCTGCGTGCCTCGCCCAAGGGCACGGTGCCCGTACTGCTCACCGAAGACGGCAAGGTGCTGGAACAGAGCCTCGACGTGATGCTGTGGGCCCTGCGCCGCAACGACCCGCGGCGCTGGCTGGAGCCCGGCACCGGCACGCTGCAGGACATGCTCGCGCTGGTCGCCGCCTGCGACGACGACTTCAAGCCCCAGCTCGACCGCTACAAGTATCCCGACCGGCATGCGGATGGCGGAGAACCCGCCCGCGAGCGCGGCGCCCAGTTCCTGCGCGGCCTCGAAGCCAGGCTGTCGGCCACGCCGCATCTGGCCGGCGCCCACGCAACGCTGGCCGACGCCGCCGTCATGCCCTTCGTGCGCCAGTTCGCGATGGTCGACCCGGCATGGTTCGATGCCCAGCCCTGGCCCCGCCTGCGAACATGGCTGTCAGGCTGGACCGCCTCGGACCTGTTCGAGCGCGCCATGCACAAGTACGCGCCATGGAAGACCGGCGATGCCGGCATCGACTTTCCTCCAAACTAACCGCCCATCGCCGCCACGGAGGCCCGCTGGATGCATTCGACGAAATGCTGCGCGGCCGGCGTCAGCAGCTGCCCACGGCGCTTGATGACACTGACGCTGAGCATCGGCAGCTCCTCCTCGACCTCCACGCGCCGGATGCCGTGGCGCTTGAAGGCCAGCGTCGCCAGCGGCTCGACGAACATGCCGACGAGGTCCATCTGCCCGACCAGCGCCAGCGCCACCGTGACCGACTGCCCCTGGATCACTCGCGGGGGCGGCGGCAGGCCCAGTGGCAGCAGTGGCGACATGGCATCGCGGCCGCTGAAGTGGTCGTCACCCGGAAGAATCCACTCGGCCTTGTGCAGTTCGCGGATCGAGCGGCTCGCGCGCAGCGGGTGGCGCTCGCGCAGGCCCACCACCAGCTTCACCGGAAAGAGCTCCATGGCCTCGAACTGCGGATCGAGCCGGCCCGGCACCACGTGCGCCACCGCGAAGTCGAGCGAGCCCTCGCGCAGGCGCGCCAGCATCCAGGGCAGCACGGTTTCGCTGAACTGCACGTCGACCGCCGGCAGCCGCGCATGGAAATCCTTGAACGCAGCCGGTAGCACCGTGAGCGCGAACGAGGTGCTGACGGCCAGCGAGACCTTGCCCGTGAGCCCATCGCGGATCTGCGCGATCTCGTCGCGTGCGCGCTGCATGTCGGCCAGCAGCAGCCGCGCGCGCGGCGCAAAGGCCTTGCCGAACTCGGTGAGCCGCACGCCCTTGACGCTGCGCTCCACCAGCGGCGCGCCGACCTCGCGCTCCAGCTCCCGCACGATCTTGGTCACGGCCGGCTGGGAAATGCCCAGCACGCGGGCCGCGGCACGGATGCTCATCTGCTCGACCACCGCCACGAAGGCGTGCAACTGATTGGGCTTCATGACAACCAAAAGTTATCTTTGACGCCCAATTATTGTCTTTTCATGACAGCGGCGAGTCTCTAGCATCCGGCGCGATCGAAGGCATACCTTCGACCGACACCTTCGAAAAGCAAACACTGGAGAGACATGAGCAACCCAAGCAACCCGCCTTCGTCATCCGCACGCAGGCGCCAGACCATCGTTGCCACCACCATCGGCAACGGGCTGGAGTTCTTCGACTTCACCGTCTACGGCTTCCTGGCGCTGGTGATCGGCAAGCTGTTCTTTCCGACCTTCAACTCGTACGGCCAGCTGCTGCTGACGGTGGCGAGCTTCGGCGTGGGTTTCATCATGCGGCCGCTGGGCGGCATCGTCATCGGCGCGTACGCCGACCGCGCGGGCCGCAAGAAGGCCATGACGCTGACCATCTTCCTGATAGCGCTGGGCTGCGCGCTGATCGCGTTCACGCCCACGTATGCGGCCATCGGCGTGGCGGCGCCCGTCGTCATCGTGCTGGCACGGCTGATCCAGGGTTTCTCGGCCGGCGGCGAGGTCGGCGCTTCGACCACGCTGCTGGTCGAGCACGCCACGCCCGCCAACCGCGGCTACATGGCGAGCTGGCAGTTCGCGAGCCAGGGCCTGGGCGTGATGCTCGGTGCCATGGTGGTGGGCGGGCTCACCTTCACGCTCACGCCCGAGGCGATGCAGAGCTGGGGCTGGCGCGTGCCCTTCGTCATCGGCATGCTGATCGCGCCGGTGGGCATGTACATCCGCCGCCACCTCGAAGAGTCGCTGCACATCTCGCCGGAGGAAGCCGCCGCACCGCGCGAGAGCAGCCTGAAGATCGTCTGCACGCGGCACGGCCGGACGGCGCTGGCCGCCATTCTTTCGCTGGTGGGCGGCACCACGGCAGCCTATGTCGTGAACTTCTACATGCCGACGTATGCGGTGCGCGAGCTGGGCCTCACGCCATCGGTGGCGCTGTTCGGCGCCGCGCTCACCGGCCTGATCTCGTTCGCGCTCGCGCCCTTCGTAGGCAGGCTGTCTGACGTGGTGGGCCGCAAGCCGCTCATCCTCTGGAGCCGCATCGTGCTGGCGATCCTGATCTACCCGGGCTTCCTGTGGCTCAACGCCTCGCCCACGCCCACGGTGCTGTTCACCGTGCTCGGCGTGCTGAGCATCGGCCTCGTGGTGCAGACGGTGCCCGGCATCACGATGCTGCCCGAGATGTTCCCGAAGGCGGTGCGCGCCAGCGGCATGTCGCTGGTGTATAGCGTGGGCGTGGCGCTGTTCGGCGGCTTCGCGCCCTTCATCAGCACCTGGCTGCTCAACGCCACCGGCAGCAAGCTCGCACCGGCGTGGTACCTGGTGGCGATGACGCTGGTCTCGCTGCTCGGCCTGCTCTGGCTGCGCGACCATACCGGCCGCGACATCGATGCCGCGGGCGCCCACGCGATGGCCTGACGGCTTTCCATCTTCAAGGCACAGGAGCCCTCATCTCATGCAAGCACAACCCACCGCCGCCACACGCTTTTTCTCGGGCACTTATGTCGAAGCCCGCGCCAAGTTCCTCGAGGCCGCCGCGCAGCGCGGCGCGGCCGTCGAGTCGTTCGTGCTCGAAGCGCACCGCGGCGCGCTCGGCGAAGAACTGGCCACTGACGTGGCGCTGATCGGCGCGATCGACGCGAAGAAGGTCCTGCTCGTGAGCTCGGGCACGCATGGGCCCGAGGGCTTCTGCGGCTCGGGCACGCAGATCGCCACGCTCAACGACGCCGACCTGCTCTCGCGGCTGGAACAGGCCGGCGTCTCGCTGCTGCTGGTGCACGCGATCAACCCGCACGGCTTTTCGCACCTGCACCGCACGAACGAAGACAACATCGACCTGAATCGCAACCACATCGACTTCCATGCGCCGCTGCCGGTGAACGCCGAGTACGCCGAGGTCGAGCCACTGGTGCTGACCGCGACCTGGCCGCCCACGGCCGCCGACGAAGCGGCTGTGGCCGCCTACGTCGAAAGGCACGGTAAGCGCGCGTTTCGCGCGGCGGTTACCAAGGGTCAGTACGCATCGCCCGACGGCCTGTTCTACGGTGGCACCGCGCCCTCGTGGAGCAACAAGACGATCCGCGCGATCCTGCGCAAGTACGCCGCGTCGGCCACGCACCTCGGCTGGATCGACATGCACACGGGCCTCGGTCCCTACGGCCACGGCGAGAAGATCTACCCGGGCCGCAACGCGCCCGAAGACCTCGCGCGAGCCCATGACTGGTGGGGCGCCGACGTGTTTGCGCCCTTTGCCGGCGACTCGGCCTCGGCCGACGTATCGGGCCCCGTCATTTCGACCGCGTACGACGAATGCCCGAACGCGAAGATCGCGCCGATGGGGCTGGAGTTCGGCACGCTGCCCGACGGCGAAGTGCTCACGCGCCTGCGCGCCGACACCTGGCTGCGCCGCCACCCCGAAGCGCCGGAGATGCAGAAGCGCGAGATCCGCGCACAGCTGCGCGACGCGTTCTACTGCGACAACGACGAGTGGAAGGGAATGATCCTGGGCCAGACACGCGTCGTGCTGCTGCAGACGCTGCAAGGTTTGCGCAAGGCCTGACCTGTCAGCCGAAGTTCGGCGCGCGCCGTTCGCGCAGCGAGGCCACGCCCTCGCGCACGTCGGCGCCCGCGAAGCCCATGAATTCGAGCGCCAGCGAAGCATCGAAGGTCGGGCCGGCCTGGCGCAACCAGTTGTTCAGCGCGTACTTGGTCAGGCGAATGGCGCTCTGGCTGCCGGCCGCGAGCCGGTCGGCCACCTCGTAGGCGCGCGGCAGCAGGTCGGCCTCCTCCACCGCAAGCGACACGAGGCCGATGCGCTCGGCCTCCTCGCCGCTCACCGGCTCGCACAGCAGCAGGTGGTATTTGGCCTTGGCCATGCCGCACAGCAGCGGCCACACGATGGCTGCATGGTCGCCCGCCGCCACGCCCAGGCGCGTGTGGCCGTCGACGATCTTCGCGTTCTTCGCGGCGATGGAAATGTCGGCCAGCAGCCCCGCCACCAGCCCCGCGCCCACGGCCGGGCCATGCATGGCGCTGACGATGGGCTTGTCGCAGTTGATGATGTTGTAGACGAGGTCGCGCGCCTCGCGCCACACGCGCTGGCGCACCACGTCGTCGGTGGTCATGTCCTGCACCATCGCGAGGTCGCCCCCGCCCGAGAAGCCCTGGCCCTCGCCCCGCAGCACCGCGCAGCGTACGGACTCGTCGGCCGACACGTCGCGCCAGATTTCGGCCAGCTCGCGGTGGCCGTCATGGCCCGCCGTAGGCAGCTTGCCATTGGCGGCCCGCATCTGGATGTCGAGCACCGCGCCATTCGCACCTCGGCGCGTGATGGCGAGGGTCTGGTAGCGGGCGTAGTCCATGGCGGGTGTCTCTTTCTTTCGTCTACTTTTTCGCGGCCGCTTCGCGGCAGCGCTGCACATTGGCATCGAAGCGCGAGGCCAGCCCCGGTTCGCACTCCTCGGAAGGCGTGAGCCTGCACATGCCGACGACCACGTAGTCCATCACCGCCGACGTGCACATCGGGTAGGCCGCGAGATCGGGGTTGGCCTTGACCTTGAAGCCCCAGCGTTCCGAGAACTGCACCGTGCGGACCATCGCGCCATGGAAGAAGCTGCGGTCCCTCGCGGCGATGGCGGCTTCCATGCGGGGCAGCTCCTCGTTCAGGTAGCCGACCGAATCCAGCGGAAAGCTGGACGGCTCCTGCTGCGCGGTGGCGATGGACGCGGCCAGCACGAAGGGCAAGGCGGCAAGGGCGCGCAGAACGGGAGTGAGCGCGGAACGGGGGGAGGTGCTGTGGAGATGCATGGCTTCGAATTCTGCAACGTTTTGAAGCACTCCTGAATGCGCGGCGATGCGCGGGCGCGACGCCCTACCTTCCCTTCTTCTGCTTGTCGTACTTGCGCCAATACTGGAATTCGTCCTCGTGCACTTCGAGGTCGACCTCCGAAATGCGCGATTGCAGGCGCTCCTGCACATCCGCCACGGCCTTGTTGTAGACGAGCGGGCCGACCTCTTCGAGGAAGAAGCCAAGCAGCGCGCCGGCCGCGATATTGCCGATCGGCTCCTCCATGTTCTCGCGGAAGTAGCGCTCGATGGAGGTGATGGCCTGCTGGCGCGCTTCCTTCGGTATCTCGATGGTCATGTGGGCCCCGGGGAGTGGATTGATCGATTGTGCCGGGCGCGGGTCTGGCGACGAAGCCACGCCGTTCGCTACCATGCGCGCACAACAACACCGGAGACAGACAGCATGAAGTTCCGCCCCGTCGCACTCGCGGCCCTCACCCTGGCCGCCCTTGCAGCGCTTTCCGGCTGCACGAACATGACGCCCACCGTGCCGCAGCGCCAGCTGATGCTGGTCGCCAACGACGAGAAGCAGTCGTGGAACGACGCCGGCGTCGTGGCCCTCGGCCCGATGGGGCGCGACACGGTGCAGGTGCTCGACATCGGCACCGACCCGCTGGCGCCCAAGGTACTGGGCACGCTGCAGCTGGACAACACCATCGCCGGGCCGCCGACCAACCTCGCGATCACGCCCGGCGAAACGCTGGCACTGGTCGCCAACTCGCTCAACGTGGTCGAGGAGAACGGCGCGCGCAAGCAAGTGCCCGACAACCGCCTCTTCGTGATCGACCTGACCACCACGCCGCCCAGGCTGCTCGACACGCTGCAGGTCGGCAAGCAGCCCTCGGGCCTGTCGATCAACCGCGCGGGCAACCTCGCGCTGGTGGCCAACCGCGCCGACAACTCGGTGAGCGTGCTGCGCATCGCGGGCAAGAAGGTGACGCTGGTCGACACCGTGGCCATGGGCGATTCGGTGGCGCACGTGCGCTTCACGCCCGACGGCAAGCGTGCGCTGGCGGCCAAGTTTCCGAGCCACAAGATCGCGCTGCTCGACGTGAACGGCGAGAAGGTCAGCTACGGCAAGGTCGACCTCGCGGCGGGCCTGTGGCCCTACAACGTCGACGTGACGCCCGACGGCAAGCTCGCGCTGACGGCCGACAACGGCAACTCGGGCGCCTCCGACGGCCAGGTCGACACCGTGAGCGTGATCGACCTCGAAGCCGCACCGCCGCGCGTGGTCGACAAGGTGGTGGTGGGCGACGGACCCGAGGGCCTGGCCGTGAGCCCGACCGGCCGGCATGCGGTGGCGGTGATCCTGCGCGGCAGCAACGCGTCGAAGAGCGCGTATTTCTACAACCGCAACGGCTCGGTGGTGCTGCTGAAGATCGACGGCAAGAAGGTCACGCGCGCCAACGAGGTGGAGGTGCGCGGCCTGCCCGAAGGCGCGGTGTGGAGCGCCGACGGCAAGTACCTCTACGTGGGCAACTTCATCGACCAGGACATCACGATCCTGCGGCTGGACGGCGACATGCTGGTGCCGACGGGCAAGTCGTTCCCGCTGCAGGGCCATCCGGCCGCGATGCGCGGGACAATGACGCACTGATCGATCCACACTCCCCGAACGAAGAACAAGCCATGGCGCACCCCAAACGACAACTCCGCACGCTCGAACGCGGCATCCTCTGCCTCGTGATCGGCGCCGCCGTTCTGCTGGGGCCGCGCTTTCTCCAGGGCACGCGCTGGTTCGAGATGGTAGCCGGGGCCTATCTCGTCGGCTGGTTCGCGGTGGTGCTGGGCGTGGCGTTGATCGTGGTCGAACTGGTGAAGCGCGGCAAGCCACGCCAATAGCCGGCAAACTGGCCTCTCAGGCCTTCTTGCCGCGCAGCTTGCCGACCAGTTCCACCACGGCCAGCACGACAGCGCCGGCCACGAGGCCCACGCCGGCATTCGCGCCCATCGAGCCCAGCGTGCCGAACACACCGCCGGTGGCCTTGGCCCAGTCTTCGACCGTATGGCCCAGCGCCGGCACACCGTGCACCAGGATGCCGCCGCCCACGAGGAACATCGCGGCCGTGCCGGCCACCGACAGTGCCTTCATGAGCCAAGGCGCCGCAGCCAGGATGCCGCGGCCCAGGGCGCGCGATGCGGCGCTGGCGCGCTGGCTCAGGTAGAGACCAGCGTCGTCGAGCTTCACGATGCCTGCCACCAGGCCGTAGACACCGATGGTCATGATCAGCGCGATGCCGACCAGCACGCTCAGCTGTGTCGTGAAAGGCTGGCCCTGCACGGTGCCCAGCGTGATGGCGATGATCTCGGCCGAGAGGATGAAGTCGGTGCGCACCGCGCCCTTGATCTTGTCCTTTTCCATTGCCACCACGTCGACCGAGGCGTCGGCCACGGCCTTCTCGTGGCGCTGGGTGTCGGCGTCGTGCTCCTTCTTGTGCAGGAACTTGTGCGCGAGCTTCTCGGTACCTTCGAAGCACAGGAACGCACCGCCCACCATCAACAGCGGCGTCACCAGCCACGGCAGCCAGGTGCCGATGGCGAGCGCCGCGGGCACGAGGATCGCCTTGTTGACGAACGAGCCCTTGCACACGGCCCAGACCACCGGAATCTCGCGCTCGGCCTTGACGCCGGACACCTGCTGCGCATTGAGCGCGAGGTCGTCGCCCAGCACGCCGGCTGTTTTCTTGGCGGCGACCTTGGTGAGGACCGACACGTCGTCGAGAACGGTCGCAATGTCGTCGAGCAGCAGGAGCAGGCTGGTGGCCATGGGCAAGGTTCGGGCTGAAAAAGAAGCGGCGAGCTTATCCGCAGCCGCCAACCGCCCCTTGCAATAACCGTACGCGGGCGCCTTGAACGGGAGCCGGCATGCGAGTTCGCCGGCGAATCAGAGGGCGCCGAGCGCAATGGCCAGCATCGCGGCCAGCGACGCGCCGAACAGCGCCAGGCCCACGCGGCGGCGGCGGTGCGTGAGCATCCACAGCGCCACGCCCGAGATCGACAGGAAGATCAGGCTGCCGGCCAGCGTGTCGACCAGCAGGATCCATGGCAGCGGCATGGCGCCGCCCTTGTGCATGTTGGTGAGCGTGGCGACGAAGCCGTTGTGCGTGGTGGCGACGCCGACCGAGCGATTGCCCTGCCAGTACTCGGCCTGCACGATCTCGTTGGGGCCGCCGAAGTTGAACACCCAATGCGCCGGCTGCATGAGCGCCGGGGTGCCCTTGTCACTCTTGTCGGCCCAGGCAACGGGCTTGGCCGGCTCGATGCGGGAGGAGCTGGGCGGCGCGCTCATGCGCAGCGCGCCTTGCAGCCACAGGCTCATCGCCTCGGGCGTTTCCGGCACCGGATCGGGCAGCGCCAGTTGGACGCGCGTGCGCTCCTGGGCCTGCGGCAGCTTCAGCACGTTGCGGTGGTTGAGCCAGATGCCACTAAAGCCGAACAGCAGCCCCAGCACCGCACCCCACAGGCCGAACCAGCCATGGGTGCGGCGTATCCACTGCACGACAGCCGTGCGGCGCTGGTGCGATCGCACGCGCGCGGCGTGGCCGAGGGTGCTGCTGCCGGCGTCCATGTCAGGAAACGTCGCGCTTGAGGCGGATTTCCTCGACGCGCACCGTGCCCAGGGCGGTGGTCTTGGCGGTCTTCATCTCGCGCTTGAAGCCCGCGAGTTCGTGGAAGCGCATGGCGCGGTCGTTGCGGATGGGCACCCAGATGGTGACCGTCGTGCAGCCCTCTTCTTCCAGGCCTTCGCGCGCGGCATCCCAGAGGGCCACGCCCGCGCCCTTGCCCCAGTGCTCGGGCTTGACGTAGATCGCCCAGATCTCGCCAGTCGTCGGAGGAGTCTTGGGGTCGCGCGAGCGATCGAAGCCGACGAAACCGACGATCTGGCCGTCGAGCGTGACCACGTGCACCTGGGGTTCGCTGAATTCAATGGCCTCGCGCCACTTGGCTTCGCGCGAGGCCGGGGCCAGCATGCGCAGCTCTTCTTCGGGGAGGATGCCTTCGTAGGCGGCCTTGGCGGACAGGGCGTGGACCTCGGCAACGGCCTTGGCGTCGCGCAGGGTGGCGGGGCGAACTTCGTAATCTGACATGAATGCGGGAAATCGGATGGAACCGCGTATTGTCGCCGCACCGCTAAACTGCCTGCTGCATCCGTCGCAACAACAGGAGAATTCGACATGGCCAAGGGTCAGCAACGCACCACCAAGGAAGCGAAGAAACCGAAGAAGGACACTTCGCCACCCAAGCCAGTGGGCACCGGCGGCATCGAGCCCGTGCGCACGATCACCACCGCCGTGATCCCCCGCGGCAAGCTCAAGAACAAGTGACCGGGCAAGCGCCAGCTCCCGCGGCCAAGAAGGCCCAGCCACGCAACCCGTTGCACGGGCTGACGCTGGAAGCCATCGTCACGGCGCTGGCCGATTACTACGGATGGGAGCACCTGAGCGAGCTCGTGCCCATCCGTTGTTTCACGCTCGACCCGAGCGTGGGCTCCAGCCTCAAGTTCCTGCGCAAGACGCCGTGGGCGCGCGAGAAGGTCGAGAGCCTGTACCTCTTCATGCTGCGCGAGCAACGCCGCGAGCAGCAACAACAGGACCCGCCGCCGCAGCCATGAAGGTTCGACTCGAGCCCTCGGGCCTCGACTTCGAGACCGACGCCGCCACCACGCTCCTGAAAGCCGCCGAAGAAGCCGGCATCGAACTGCCGAGTTCGTGCCGCAACGGCACCTGCCGCACGTGCATCTGCCATCGGCTGTCCGGCGAAACCCGCCACACCATCGAATGGCCCGGCCTGAGCGCCGAGGAAAAAGCCGAGGGCTGGATCCTGCCCTGCGTGGCGGTAGCGCTCGAAGATCTGACGCTTGACGTGCCAGGCGCGCGCGCCCTGTTCGCAGATTAGGCCGGCGGGGGCCTGACAGAAGGCGCCGCAACCACCAGCCGGTCCCGCTGCGCCAGCGACGGGAACAGCTTGAACCACGTCAGCGCGACCAGCATCGTTCCCACGCCGCCCACCACCACCGAGCCCACCGGCCCGAGCAGCGCCGCCGTGGCGCCCGACTCGAACTCGCCGAGCTGGTTGCTCGCGCCAATGAAGATCGAGTTGACCGCGCTCACCCGCCCGCGCATGGCATCGGGCGTCTCGAGCTGCACCAGCGTCTGGCGGATCACCACGTTGACCATGTCAGCGCCGCCCGAGACCGCCAGCGCGATCAGCGAGACGACGAAGCTCTTCGAAATGCCGAACACCACCATGCACACCCCGAAGAGCCCCACGGCCAGCAGCAGCGTGCGCCCCACGTTGCGCTCGACCGGCCGGCGCGTGAGCGCGATGGACATCACCAGCGCGCCCACCGCCGGTGCGCTGCGCAGCAGGCCGAGCCCCCAGGGGCCTGTGTGCAGGATGTCCTTGGCGTAGATCGGCAGCAGCGCCACCGCACCGCCCAGCAGCACCGCGAACAGGTCGAGCGAGACTGCGCCGAGCACGGGCTTGCGCTTCCAGATGAAATCGACGCCCGCGAACACCGTGGCCAGCGTGACCGGCTCGCGCGCGGCCGGCGTGTAGGCATAGCGCAGCCGCAGCACCAGCGCGCAGGCGACCGCGAAGAACACCACGCTGGCACCGTAGACCACCGCCATGCCCGCCACGAACAGCAGCCCGCCGAGGGCCGGCCCGCCGATGATCGCGCCCTGCATGCCGGCCGAGCTGAAGGCCATCGCGCGCGACAGCATGGCGGGTGGCACCAGCAGCGGCGTCAGCGCCTGCTGCGCCGGCATCTGGAAGGCGCGCACTGCGCCCAGCACCAGCGACAGCCCCAGCAGCAGGCCGCGCGTGTCGTGCTTCTCCAGCACCGCCAGCAGCAGCGCCAGCGCCACCAGCCCCTGCACCGCAAAGCAGGCCGCCACGATGCGCCCGCGATGGTGGCGATCGACGACGTGGCCGGCCAGCAGCGCCAGCAGCAGCGCGGGCACGAACTGGTAGAGGCCCACGAGGCCCAGGTCCCAGGCGCTGCCGGTGAGCTCGTACATGTGCCAGCCGATGGCCACCAGCAGCATCTGCGAGGCGGCTGTGCCGAACAGCCGCGCCGTCCACATCTGCATGAACGGACGCTCGCGCGTCAGGTCGGAAAAGCTGGGGGGAGAAACCGCGGTGCCTGGGGGAACGGCTGCAGCGTCGGAGGAAGAAGCGGAAACAGGGGCGGGGCCGGACATTCGTTCGAGGATAGCCGAGGCTTCATGAGCGCGGCATGAGAGGGCCAAAACGGGCCTGCAGCGCGCTCTCTACACTCGGCGGCACCCATGACCGCGCCGCCGCTCCTGCACCCCCTTCACGAAGACCCCTACCTGCTGGTACTCGACAAGCCCGCCGGCCTGCTCTGCGTGCCCGGCCGCGGCGAGGACAAGCAGGATTGCCTGAGCGCGCGCGCAATGCGGCAGTGGCCCGACGCGCTGATCGTGCATCGCCTCGACATGGGCACCAGCGGGCTGGTGGTGATGGCGCGCGGCATCGCCATGCAGCGCGCGCTGAGCACGGCCTTTGCCGAGCGTCGGGTGCACAAGCGCTATGAAGCCGTCGTCGATGGAGCGATGCCGGTGCGGGAAGACTGGTCGCTGATCGACGCGCCGCTGATGGCCGACTGGCCGCGCCGGCCGCTGCAGAAGATCGACCCGGCGGGCAAGCCCAGCATCACGCGGTGGAAGGCGGTGTCACTGCTGCCGGGCGAACCGGCAGCGACCCATGTGCTGCTGGAGCCGCTGACGGGCCGCTCGCATCAGCTGCGCGTGCACCTGCTGTCGATCGGCCATCCGATCCTCGGCGATGCGCTGTACGGCGATGCCGCCCTGCAGGCGCGTGCGCCGCGCCTGTTGCTGCATGCGAGCGAGTTGAGGTTCGTGCACCCGGTGACGCAGCAGGACCTCTGCTTCAATCGGCCGCCCAATTTCTTCATCGTCTCCTGAGCGATCAGCCGCCCTTGACGACCAGCACGGGCATGTTGGCGTCCTGCAGCACGCGCTGCGTCACGCTGCCGAGCAGCAGTTTCTCGATGCCGCTGCGGCCATGCGAGCCCATCACGATCAGGTCGGCCGCGATGGCGATGGCCGTGTCGACGATGCCTTCGTGCACCACGTGGCCGTCGATCACGCGCTGGTCGCTGTGCAGGCCTTCGGCCGCCAGGGCGGCCACGCCGCGCGCGAGCGCCGCATTGGCACTGGCCGTGGCTGCGGCGAGGTATTCGTTCTGGCCGAGCGCGTAGTCCGCGCCCACACCGATGAAGGGATAGTTGTCGATCACGTGGATCAACGTGATGCGGCTACCGAAAGCCAGCGCGAGGCCGCTGGCCTTGCTGACGGCGAGCATGGAAGTTTCGGAGCCGTCGATCGGAACCAGGATGTGATTGAACATGGCGGGACCTCGCTTTCGTCGCAGACAGACACGACTCACCGTCGAGCCGGGCCCCGAATTTAACCCCGATGCCGGAGGGAACCTGTAGGACTCAAGGCAGCGACGGGAAACAGGGCGTCAATCCCCCTGGAAACCCTTGGCCCGGCAAGTGATCACGAGCGTGTCGCGCCAGCCTTCGCCGCCCTCCTCGAGCGGCTGGATCGGCGTCGATTCGTGGATCACGCGCGCGTCGTCGAGCAGCAGCAGGGACCACGGCTCGGTCATGGTGAAGCGCTCGCCGCGGCGGCCGTTGGCTTCGAACACGCGCGTCTCGCCGCCCTTGATGCCGTGCCTGCCGACGAGTGCCACAGCCACGAGATCGACGCCATCGCGGTGCGCACCTTCGGGCGTCGGCCGGCCGATGCCGCCGGCGGTGTCGATGCGGAACTGGTGCGCTTCCACGTACCAGCGCTGCCGTGTCGTGCCGCGCATGTCGCTGCTGGCCTTGCCGAGCTGCCGCAGCAGCCGCTGCCACACGGGTTGTGCCACGGTGGCATCGAGCATCGGCGCAAACCAGCGCTGCATGCCGCCGTGCAGCGCGTTGTATTCGACCGGCTGCCAGTGCGCGCGGTGCGGCACCTGCGTGAGCGTGGCGTGGTCGTCGGCTTCGATGGTGAAGCAGGCGTGGCGCCGAGTGCGGTAGCGGCCACCGTCCTTCAGGTAGTCGTCCGGCGGGAGGCCGTTCCAGTCTGCGTGCAGTGCGTCGAGCTGCGCGATCGGTGCGCCGAGCCAATCGCCGACACCCTGCGGACTGAGTACCGCATAGCCTTGCTCGCGCAGTGCGGCGGGCAGCTCGGCCGGGGCGATGAACGGCGGAGTGAAGGCGGCCGTGGTCACTGCGCGCTGACCTTCACGTCCTTCCAGAACGCGACGCGGTCGCGGATCTCTTCGGCTTCGGGCTTGGGGTCGGCGTAGTACCAGGCGGCGTCGGTATTGAGCTCTCCGTTGACCAGCAGCGAGTAGTAGCTGGCCGAGCCCTTCCAGGCGCAGGTGGTCTTGTGGTTGCTGAAGGTGACGTAGTCGCGGTTGAGTGCGCTCATCGGGAAATAGTGATTGCCTTCGACGATCACGGTGTCGTCGCTTTCGGCGATGGTGACGCCGTTCCAGGTTGCTTTCATGGTCTTGGCTCCAGGGGGAGGATTGCGGGGCGCTGGCCGTTGCGCTGCCGCACGGGGCTGGGGTATTGTGCCGTTTGCTTGGCACAGTCGCTTTCTTCGTTGCTGTATGCGCCCTGTTGGGGTGTTTGTTTTTCGGGGCCGTGTCTCGGCCCGGCGGCCGACCTGCTTTTCTTTGCTTCGCCAAAGAAAAGTGGGCAAAAGAAAAGGCGACCCCACTGTCTGCGTCCCTGCGCTTCGCTACAGCAACCACCGCAGGCGCGAAGCGCTTGCGGTGGCATGGTGGCCGAGCGAAGCAAAGGCCCGACCGGTTCCAAAGCCCCTCTGGCTACGCCGAGGAGCGCAGCGTTTCGCGGACAAGGGCTCGCCCTTGTTTGAGCGAAGCGAGTTTGGGCGAGACCCCGCGAAACGCGAGCACCGCAGGTTGCCCCGTAGCGCAGAGAAGGGGTCGCAGACAGTGGGGTCGCCTTTTCTTTGCTTACTTTCTTTTGGCGAAGCAAAAGAAAGTAAGTCGCCCGCCGGGGCGAGACCCGGCCCCGGAACCCAACCTAGGCAACCAGCCAGTGAACACTGAAGAGCTTCTCCGGATCCGTCCAGACAGCCCCAGGCCGAAACCCGGCCCGAACAGCCAAGGCACGAAGCCCTTCAACAGTGAACTTGTGCGAGTACTCCGTATGAATGGTCTCGCCCTCCTCGAACCCGAACGTCTCCCCATTCAGCGAAACGCTCTGAGCCAGCCGGCTCACAAGATGCATTTCGATCCTCTGCCGGGGCGCGTTGTAGAACGCCGCATGCGCAAACCCGTCCAGGTCGAAATCCGCATCGAGCTCGGCATTGGCGCGCCGCAGGAGATTCAGATTGAAGTCCGCAGTCACCCCTTGCGCATCGTTGTACGCCGCATGCAGCCGCCCCGGATCCTTCACCAGGTCCACGCCAATCAAGAGACCTCCGCCACGCAACATACGGGCAGCCAGTTGCAAGAAGGCCAGCGCCTCCTCCGGTTCGAAATTACCGATCGTCGACCCCGGGAAAAAACCGACGCGCCGCCCGGCACCAGCCACGGGTGCGGGCAGCACCAAGGGCATCGTGTAGTCTGCGGCAATGGGCTGCACCACCAGCTCCGGATAGTCGGCCTTCAGCCGCTGCGCAGCAGCCTCCAGATGCTCGCCGGAAATATCGATGGGCAGATACCGCCTGGGCGAGTCGAGCGCATCGAGCAGCAGCCGCACCTTCGTCAACGATCCCGCACCGAACTCCACGATCTCCGCATTCGGCCCGATCTGCCCGGCGATCTCCCCCGCGCACTCGCCAAGAATGCGCAGCTCGGTGCGCGTCGGGTAGTACTCCGGCAGTTCGCAGATCCGGTCGAACAGCTGCGAGCCCGCCGCGTCGTAGAAGAACTTCGGCGAAATGCGGCGTGGCGACCGCGCGAGGCCGGCCTGCATCTCGCGTCCGAACTCGGACAACGGCGCGGTGGCTGCAGGCGCAGACGAAGCGCGCGGCTTCGCGGCAGGCACAAACGACAGCGACGAGGAAGAGGAAGTTGGATTGCGCATGATCAAAGGTCTTTCGCGAGCCGCAGCCCCGAGAACTGCCAGCGCGCCGCCGGCGGAAAGAAGTTGCGGTAGCTGGGCCGCGTGTGCCCCGCCGGCGTGGCCACGCTGCCACCCCGCAACACCAGTTGCCCCACCATGAACTTGCCGTTGTATTCGGCCGCGATGCCGGGCATCGGACGGAAGCCGGGGTACGGGTCGTACGAGGAACGCGTCCACTGCCAGACATGGCCGGTCATCTGCGCGATGCAGGGCGCGTCGAACGCGGCCTCCCATTCGAATTCGGTCGGCAGCCGCGCGCCGGCCCATTCGGCATACGCGGCGGCTTCATAGAAACTGAGGTGCGAGACGGGTGCATCGGCCTCCATAGGCCGCACGCCATGCAGGCCGAACACATGCCAGCCCGCAGCGCCCTGCGGCTGCGAACCGAAGCCCAGCCGCGGATCGTCGGACGCGAGCCAGTACGCCGGATGCCGCCACCCGTTCGCCTGCACCGCCGCCCAGCCGTCGGACAACCAGAGCTCGGGCCGCCGGTAGCCGCCATCCGCGATGAACTGCGCGTAATCGCCGCAGTTCACCAGCCGGTCGGCAATCGCATAGGGCTGCAGCAGGGCCTTGTGGCGCGGCGTCTCGTTGTCGAATGAAAAGCCCTGCCTCGCATGCCCCACTTCGACCACGCCGCCGGGCTGCGAGAGCCAGCGCGCCGCCGGCGGCACCGCGGCCAGCCGCAGCGCTGGCCCGCCGGCGGGCTTGTAGGCCGGCAGCATCGGATTGCACGAGAGCGCATGCAGGATGTCGGTGAGCAGCAGTTCCTGGTGCTGCTGCTCGTGGTTCAGCCCGAGCGTGACGATGGGCTCGACGGTGGCCCAGTCGAGCCCGCCCTCTTCCAGCAGCGCGACCACCGCCTCGTCCACATGCCGGCGATAGGCGTGCACCTCCTCCACCGACGGCCGCGTCAGCAGACCCCGCTGCGGGCGCGGGTGGCGCGGGCCAAGCGCCTCGTAGTACGAATTGAAAAGGTAATGAAAGCGCACGTCGAAAGGCTGGTAGCCCGCCGCGTGCGGCTGCAGCAGCACGGTCTCG
The DNA here is from genome assembly GCF_001425205.1 of Variovorax sp. Root411. Lineage (GTDB taxonomy): Bacteria > Pseudomonadota > Gammaproteobacteria > Burkholderiales > Burkholderiaceae_C > Variovorax. The sequence goes on along the minus strand of NZ_LMDW01000001.1, from coordinate 924,743 downwards.
AAGAACCAGGTGGTGTGCGCGAGGTGCCACTTGGTCGGGCTCGCGTCGGGCATGGACTGGATGCACTGGTCTTCGGCGGAAAGCGGGGCGGCAAGTGCCAGGCTCGCTGCACGCACCTCGCGGAACCTGTCGCGCAGTGCGCTCGCCGCCTGTGTGATCGGCCGGGAAAGCGTCATGGAATCTCCAGTCGGGTCAACCGCAAGTTGTAGCCCATCCGGCCCGCGGCGGCGCGTAGGACAAAACGCCGCCGGCCCGCCGCGTGCACATCGGCAAAAAGGGCAGCCACTGTGGCACAAGATGGAAGCACGTGCAGACCGGCTGCGTATCATTCGCCGCATGCAAACGACCAACCCCTCGGGCAGGCCCCAAGTCGTCATCGTCGGCTGCGGATTCGGCGGGCTCGAAGCCGCGCGCAAGCTGCAGAACGCCGACGTGAACGTGACGGTGATCGACAAGACCAACCACCACCTGTTCCAGCCGCTGCTGTACCAGGTGGCGACCGCGGGGCTGGCGGCGCCATCGATCGCGGCGCCGGTGCGCGCGCTGTTCCGCAAGCAGCCAAACATCACGACGCTGCTCGGCGAAGTGGGCGGCATCGACCCGGCGACGCGGTCCGTGCACCTGGCCAACGGCGACCGCGTGCCGTACGACCACCTGATCGTCGCGGCGGGCGCCACGCACAGCTATTTCGGGCACGACGAATGGGCGCCCGTGGCGCCGGGGCTGAAGACGCTGGCCGATGCCTTCGAGATCCGCCGCCGTGTGCTGCTGTCGTTCGAAAGCGCCGAAATCACGGCCGACCTGGAGCACCGCCGCGCCCTGCTCACCTTCGTGGTGATCGGCGCGGGCCCCACGGGCGTCGAGATGGCCGGCACGCTGGCCGAGATCGCCAAGCACACGCTGTCGGGCGAGTTCCGCCACATCGACCCCAGCAGCGCGCAGGTGCTGCTGGTCGAAGGCGGTCCGCGCGTGCTGCAGGCCATGCCCGAATCGCTGAGCCGGAAGGCGCTCGAACAGCTGGAGAAGCTGGGTGTCGAAGTGCGGCTCAATGCGCGCGTGACCTCCATCGACGCCACCGGGCTCGAAGTGCAGACCGGCGGCGGCGCGGACGGTGCACCCGTCGAGAGCTACCGAATCGATAGCAGCTGCGTGGTGTGGGCGGCCGGCGTGGCGGCATCGCCGCTGGGCCGCATGCTGGGCACGGCCACCGGCGTCGAGTGCGACCGCGCGGGCCGCATCAAGGTCGAGTCCGACCTGAGCCTGGCCGGCCATCCAGAGATCAGCGTGGTCGGCGACCTCGCGGCCGCCGTGAGCCACGCGCCCGGCAAGCCACCCAAGCCCGTGCCCGGCGTGTCGCCCGGCGCCAAGCAGATGGGCCGTGCTGCCGCTGCCAACATCCTGCGCCGCATCGCGGGCGAGCCGACGGTGCCGTTCCGCTATGCCGACTACGGCAACCTCGCCACCATCGGTCGCAACTCGGCCGTGGTCGACCTGGGCACGCCCTTCGGCCCGCTGCGCTTCAGCGGCCGGCTCGCGTGGCTGTTCTGGCTGTTCGCGCACGCGTACTTCCTGATCGGATTCCGCAATCGCATCGTCGTGATGATGGATTGGGCGGGCGCCTACTGGAGTTTCCAGCGCAATGCGCGCGTGGTGGCGGAAGTGCAGGGCAAGAGCGAATCCTGAGCGACGCCCTCCTCGTCCGCGGCCTCAGGTTCCGATCACACCGCCGTCAGAAGAAGCTGCCCCAGTGCGGCTGCTCGTTGCGCCGGTGCCTGCGCCATTCCCAGGGCGGCGTGGGCTCGGAGTCGGCCCACAGGCCGAGGTGCCGCGCACGCGCACCGTCCTGCAGCCTGAACAGCCCGCCACCGCGCCTGGTGGCGAGGTGGTTGTAGTCGTACGCCCAGGCCCAGCCATCGGCCACCATGCGGCTGCCGGCGTCCTCGCCATTGCAGCTCACGTCGGCCACCGTGCGGCCGTAGCGGTCGGTGTCGATCTCGGTGATGAGCGCCTGCGCGCGAAAGCAGATGTTGCTCAGCGCCTGCCTGCTGCGCTGGCCGTAGGGCTGGGCTTTCTCGGGCGCGTCGATGGCGGCGATGCGCACCTTCACGCGCTCGTACGCGCCAAGGCGGCCGCAGCGGGCGGTGAGCGTGTCGCCGTCGCTGATGCCGACGACGAGGCAGCTGCGCGAAGCGGCCTGGGTGAGAAGAGGAAAGGCAAGAAGAAAAATGGGCAGCGCGCGAAAGTGCATGGAAGAGCCGGATGTGGGCAGAATGGCCGGACCGATCGAGGCTAAGTGATCCGTGCGCAGGGAGGGGTCGGGACACAGATTTTTTCTTTCTTCTGAACCGCGCTTCGAAGGAGACCCCTCACATGCAGGAACCCACCCGGGACGACTGGTTTTTCGCGGCGAACGACGCGTGGGATGCCGGCGCGCACAAGAAGGCGCTGTCGCTGTTCCTCAAGGCGGCGGCCGCAGGCGAGACCCACGCGCTCAACAGCGTCGGCTACTTCCTCGACCACGGCATCGGCGTGAAGCAGGACAGCGCCGCCGCGCGCGACTGGTACCGCAAGGCCGCCAGGGCCGGCGACGTTGCGGGTTGCGCCAACCTCGCCATCTGCTATCGCGACGAAGGCAACTTCCGCTGGGCCCGCTTCTGGTTCGAGCGCGCCTATGCGCATGGCGACGGCGACGCGGCGCTCGAACTGGGCCGCCTATTTCTCTGGGAAGGCCCGAACCAGAACCACCGCAAGGTCGTGCACTACCTGACCAAGGCGGTGTCTTCGACGTATGTCAGCGTGGACGGGAAGAAGGAAGCCGGGCGGCTGCTGAAGTCCCTGGGCCGGAAGTAAGAAAGAAAAACGCCGGGCCCCGGCCGTCCGGTTCCTGGTGTCGGCAAATCAATTCGCCGCCTCGATCATGCGCAACCCAAACGGCTTCGAAAGGTGCATCATCGTCACTGACGAACCCACGGTGCAGACTGTTCGCGAGGCAGAGCATGACTTGGTTCAAAACACTTTTCTGGGTCGGCGCCGGGGTCGCCGTGGGGGGTACGCTTGCCGTATTCGCGGTAGACGAACTGAAGACTTCCCGGCTGCAATCGGCCCTGTGGCGCGACCTCGGCAACGGAGCCAGCTTCAGCGTCGACGCCGGTGCCAGCGATGCCATCCGCTTTCCCCACACCGGGCCCTACGACGAGCGGCTGGGCTACCACGATCTTCCCGCCTTCATCGATCGCCTGGAGCCCCAGGGCTATGTCGTCACCCGCCAGGCCCGCATGTCGCCGCGGCTGATCGAACTGCAGGGGTACGGGCTCTTCGTGCCCTACCGCGAGAAAAACCAGGCTGGCCTGACGGTGCGCGACTGCCGCAATGCGGCGCTGCTGCACACGCGCGTGCCGAAGCGCGCGTACGAGCGCTTCGATGAGGTGCCGCCGCTGCTGGTGAGCGCCCTGCTGTTCGTCGAGGACCGCCACCTGCTGGACGCGCAACCGCCGCAGCGCAATCCCGCGATCGATCCGGAACGCTTCGCGAAGGCCGCGCTCGAGCAGGCCCTGCGAGCGGTCAGCCTGGGCCAGGCGGCGACCGGCGGCAGTACGCTGGCGACCCAGATCGAGAAGTACCGCCATTCGCCGCACGGCCGCACCGGGTCGGTCCGCGACAAGCTGCGCCAGATGGCATCGGCCTCGATGCGTGCCTATCAGGACGGAGAAGACACGCTGGCGCGACGCCGCCAGATCGTCGTCGACTACCTCGACACGGTGCCGCTGGCCGCACGCCCGGGGATGGGCGAGGTACACGGCCTGGGTGACGGCCTGTGGGCCTGGTACGGACGCGACTTCGGCGAAATCAACCGCCTGCTCACCGACAACGCCGAGGGGACGGCGCCCACGAACGAAGCGTTGCAGCAGCAGGCCGAGGCCTTCAAGCAGGCACTGTCGCTGATGATCGCGCAGCGCCGCCCGTCGCAGCACCTGCTCGGCGACGGCACAGGGCTGGCCCGGCTGACCGACAGCTACCTTCGGCTGATGGCCGAGGCAGGCTTGATTTCGCCCGAGCTGCGCGATGCGGCCCTGCCGCTGCCCTTGCACCTGCGGCCCGAGCTGCCGCCAACGCCCCGGCCGGACTTCGTGCAGCGCAAGGCCGCGAACGCATTGCGCACCCACATCTCAACGCTGCTCGGCGTGCCGCGTGTCTACGATCTGGAGCGCCTGGACCTCGAGGCCGAGAGCAGCCTGGACGGCGAGGCGCAAGCGATGGTGGCGCGGGTGCTGGCCGGCCTGCGGACGCCCGCCGCGACCAAGGCGGCGGGATTGTTCGGATTCCACATGCTCGACCCGGGGTCGGACCCGAGCCCGCTGGTCTACAGCTTCACGCTGTTCGAGCGCGGCGCGCAGGAGAACCTGCTGCGCGTTCAGGCCGACAACATCGACCAGCCTTTCGACGTGAACCAGGGCGCGCGGCTGGACCTCGGCTCGACCGCCAAGCTGCGCACCCTGGTGAGCTACCTGGAGCTCGTGGCCGAGCTGCATGGGGACTGGGCCGACCTGAGCCCCGCCGAGCTGTCGGCGGTGGCGCCGAGCCCGCGCGACCCGTTGGGCGCGTGGGCGCGGCAGTACCTCCTGCGCGCCAAGGACCACCGCCTCGCGCCGATGCTCGAGGCGGCCATGGAGCGGAAGTACTCGGCAAACCCCGGCGAGGCCTTCTTCACCGGCGGCGGCCTGCACCAGTTCGCGAACTTCGAACGCTCGAGCAACAGCGAAACGATGTCGGTGCGCGAAGGCTTCAAGCATTCGGTCAACCTGGTGTTCATCCGCCTGATGCGCGACCTGGTGCGCCACCACATGTTCGGCGGCGCGTCGGACGCCGAGCATCTGCTGGCGGACCCTGCCGCTGCGGGCCGGCGCGAGCTGCTCGAGCGCTTTGCCGATCGCGAAGGCTCGGCCTTCCTCATCCGCTTCCACCGCAAGTACCAGCACCTGTCGGCCGCGGAGGCCGAAGCCCTGCTGCTGCAGGGGCTGAGGCCATCGGCGCCGCGCCTGGCGAGCGTGCTGTTCACGGTCGAGCCCGAGGCCAGCGACGCGCGGCTCGACGAGCTTCTCGTGCAGCGGCTGGGCCGTGGCGCCGGCTCGCCGCGCGCACTGCGGGCGCTGCGCAGCACCTACGCCGGCTTGTCGCTCGCCGATCGCGGCTACGTCGCGCGCGTGCATCCGCTGGAGCTCTGGCTTGTCGGTTTCCTGCAGCGCCACCCCGGCGCCTCGCTGACCCAGGTGCTGGAGGCGAGCACGCGCGAACGCCAGGAAACCTACGCGTGGCTCTTCAAGACACGCCACAAGAGCGCGCAGGACAAGCGCCTGCGCGAGCTGATCGAGCTCGACGCCTTCGCGCAGGTTCATCGTTCGTGGCAGCGCCTGGGTTACCCGTTCGCATCGCTGACGCCGTCCTACGCGAGCGCGATCGGCGCGTCAGGCGACCGGCCGGCCGCCCTGGCGGAACTGATGGGCATCCTCGTCAACGACGGCGTACGGCTGCCGACGCAACGGGTCGGGGCACTGCACTTCGGGCGCGAGACGCCCTACGAGACACGGCTGGAACCGCGCAATGCGAGCGCCGAACGGCTGCTGCCCACGGAGGTGGTCGCGACGGTACGGCGCGCGCTGGTCGAGGTGGTGAACGACGGCACGGCACGGCGCCTGAAGGGCTCGCTCGCGGACACGCATGGCCGCGCGATCGAGATCGGCGGCAAGACCGGCACCGGCGACCATCGCTACGAGAAAACCGACCGGAACGGACGAGTGATTTCGGAGCGCAAGATCGACCGCTCGGCCACCTTCGTGTTCATGATCGGCGACCGCTACTTCGGCACCATCATGGCCTTCGTGCATGAACCCTATGCCGCTCGCTATCGGTTCACCAGCGCGCTGCCGACTCAGCTGCTGAAGTCGCTGGGGCCGCAGCTGCTGCCTGTGCTCCAGCGCAACGGGTGCGGGGGAGATCGATAGAACCCGATGCAGTCCGCGCTGCCGCTTTCCTCACGGCTTGCCGACGATCGTTTGCCTATGCGCCCTCCACCTCCTGCAGCAGCCGCCACATCACCTTGCCGCTGCCGCTCTTCGGCAGCGCATCGACGAACTGAACCTTGCGCGGAATCTTGTAGACCGCCATGTTCTCGCGGCACCAGTCGATGATCTGCTGTTCGGTCGTGTCCTTGTGCGTGGCGCGCAGCACCACCACGGCCTTGACCGACTCGCCGCGGTAGGCGTCCTTGGTCGAGATGACGCAGGCCTCCTGGATCGCCGGGTGGCGGAACATCAACAGCTCGACCTCGGCCGGCCACACCTTGAAGCCGCTCGCGTTGATCATGCGCTTCAGGCGGTCGGTGATGAAGAAGTAGCCGTCCTCGTCCATGCGGCCCATGTCACCCGAGCGAAAGAAGCGCTTGCCTTCGAACTCGACGAAGGCGGCGGCCGTGGCGTCGGGGCGCTTCCAGTAGCCCTGGAACACCTCGGGGCCGTGGATGATGATCTCGCCCGATTCACCGATGGGCATTTCGGCCAGCGTGTCGGGGTCGACCACGCGCGCGTCGGTGCTCATGAACGGGATGCCCAGGCATTGCTGCTTGGGGTGGTCCGACGGGTTGGTGTGCGACGGCGCGGCGGTCTCGGTCAGGCCGTAGCCCTCCTGGTATTTCAGGCCGTACTGCTCGAGCAGGCGCTGCGCCACGGCCTGCGGCATGGCCGCGCCGCCACCGCCGATGTAGGTCATGCTCGACAGGTCGTAGCTCGCGAAGTTGGGGCTGGCCATGAGGTCGATGACCATGGTCGGGATATTGGTCCAGGCCGTGACCTTCCAGCGCGAGATGAGCCGGCCGGCCACGTCGCGGTCCCAGCGCGGCATGATGATCAGCGTGGCCGCCGCCAGGATCGCCGTGTGCATCATGCTCACCACGCCGGTGATGTGGAACATGGGCACCACGGCCAGCACCACCGTCTCGGAAGTCGACCCGCCCCACAGCTGCCCGGCCACCGCGTTGTGCATCAGGCTCGAATGGTGGTGCACGCAGCCCTTGGGCAGGCCGGTGGTGCCGCTGGTGTAGGGCAGCAGCGCCATGTCGTTGGCACCCACCACGTGCTCGGGCGGTGGGTGGTTGGCTTCGAGTGCATCCGTCCAGGCGATGGCCTCGCCGCCGACCAGCGCGGGCAGCGGGTGGCGCGTGGTGAGCCAGTCTTTCCAGGCGGGTGCCGGAGCGTCGTCGCCCGATGCATCGGCGTCGAAGGCATCGGTGAACTGGGTCACGACCATGTGGGCGAGCCGCTGCTCCGCGGACAGCGCATTGCTGGCCTTGGCCAGCTCGCCCGCCAGGTCGCCGGTGATGATGGCCACCTTGGCGTCGGAGTCGGTGATGTAGTGCTTGAGCTCCTCGGCCCGGTTCATCGGGTTGACCGGCACCACGACGGCATTGGCGCGCAGGATCGCGAAATGCGCGATCACCAGTTGCGGGCAGTTCTGCATGTCGAGGATCACGCGGTCGCCGCGCTTCACGCCCATCGCATGCAGCGCGCCGGCCAGGTGCTCGGCCTGGGCGGCGAAGTCGCGGTAGGTGGTCACGCGGCCGAAGAACACGAGCGCGGGCTTGTCGGGATAGCGTGCGGCCGAGGTGGCCAGGTTGTGCCAGAGCGAGGTGGCGGGAACGGTGATCGAGTGAGGGAGGCGTTTGGGCCAGAACTTGTAATGCGGGCGTTGTTGCATGGTGAGTACAGGCGGGGGAAAGGAAAAGCGACAGCTCGCCAGACTAAGCCGCCACGGCCGCCGCTCCCATGGGGGAAGCCCCCCGGAGCGTCGCCTAGGTGACGCCCATTCTTCTGACGCCGCTCTCCCTTCGAGCCTCCGCACGCGCCGTACGACTACAGACAGCCGCCGGTTTCTGGGCGAACCTGCCGTTCCTCCACACACCACCCAAGCGAAGGAACCGACATGCCAGCAGACAAGCACGCAAGCGTCCACTGGGAAGGCGCCGGCAAGACCGGCAAGGGCCAGGTCAGCACCGAGACCGGCGCCCTGAAAGACTACCCCTACGGCTTCGCGAGCCGCTTCGAGGACGACAAGCGCGGCACCAACCCCGAGGAGATCGTCGGCGCGGCGCATGCCGCCTGCTTCACGATGGCATTCGCCTTCGCGCTCGAAAAGGAAGGCCTGGCCGCCACCCGCATCGACACCAAGGCCGCCGTGCGGCTGGCCAAGGACGGCGACGGCTTCAAGATCGACCGCATCCAGCTCGAGCTCGACGCGGCCGTGCCGAACCTTGACGACGCGAAGTTCCAACAGATCGCGGCCGCCGCCAAGGCCGGCTGCCCGCTCTCGAAGGCGCTGGCGAGCGTGCCCGAGATCACGCTGAAGGCCACGCTGGCCGGCTGAGCGCGCTGCCTATGATCGTCTCCTCACAAGAAGGAGACGGATCATGAACAACAAGACTGCCCGGACCGCGCTCGCGGTCCTTTCCCTTGCCATTGGCACCACGGCGATGGCCGCCTACCCCGACAAGCCGATCAAGGTCGTCATCGGCTTCCCGGCCGGCGGCCCGCTCGACCAGCACGCGCGCCTGCTCACCGACAAGCTGCAGGCCGTGCTCGGCCAGCCGCTGATCGTCGACTACAAGCCCGGCGCGGGCGGCTCGGTGGGCGCCGACGCGGTCGCCAAGAGCCCGGCCGACGGCTACACGCTGATGCTGGCCAACACTGGCGTGGCCGTGATCAACGGTGCGCTCTACAGCAAGCTGCCCTACAACACGCAGCGCGACTTCGTGCCCATCGCGCGCACCGCCATGCAGCCGCTGGCGCTGCTGGTCACGCCGAAGCTGCCGGTGCAGAACCTCAGGCAGTTCGTCGACTACGCCAAGGCGCGGCCCGGCCAGGTCAACTACGGTTCGGCCGGCAACGGCGGCATCAGCCACCTCGTGCCCGAGATGTTCAAGACCTCGACCGGCATCTTCATGGTGCACATCCCCTACCGCGGCAGCGCGCCGGCCTTCACCGACCTGATGGGCGGGCAGGTGCAGTTCATGGCCGAGTCGATCCCGCAGGCGGCCAACTACCACAAGCAGGGCAAGGTGCGCGCGCTGGCCGTGACCAGCCGCGAGCGCAACCCCGCCCTGCCCGACGTGCCGACCGTGATCGAGTCGGGCTTCAAGGGCTTCGAAGTGGTGGGCTTCTATGGTTTTTTCGCGCCGAAGGACACGCCGAAAGACGTGGTCGCCAGGCTCGGCGAAGCGTTCAAGCAGGTGCTGACCAGCCCCGAGGTGCGCGAGCGCATGGTGAGCCAGGGCGCCGACCCGGCCTTCCTGGGCAGCGAGGATTTCGCGCGCTTCCTGGCCACCGAAACGCCGCGCTGGGAGAAAGCGGTGAAGGCCTCCGGCGCGCGGATGGATTGAACCGAAGCCCGCCGGCGCGTTCAGCTCGGCGTGGCCGCGTGCCGCTCCAGCTGCGCGCGGCTGAGCAGCTCGATGCTGCGGTAGCGCACGCGCAGCGTGCCATCTTCCTCCCACAGCTTCAGTTGCCGGTTCACGCTCTGGCGCGACACGCCGAGCATGAACGACAGATCTTCCTGCGACACGCCAAGCAGCGTGCCGCCGCCCTCGCCCGGGCTCGATGCGCGCGCGTCCAGCGTCAGCAGCCGGTGCGCGAGCCTCACTGGCAGCGGCATCAGGATCACGTCGTCGATCCACGCCAGCGCCTGGCGCAGCCGCAGGCACACCAGCCGCGTGAAGGCCATGTGCACGTCGGGATGCTCGGCCACCAGCTGGTGGAAGTCGGCCGCCGCGACCACGGCCATCTCGGTCGTGTCGACCGCGCAGGTGTCGTAGACGCGCTCGCGCCCGACCAGCAGCGACACCTCGCCGAACCAGTGCCCGGGTTCGAGCATGGCAATCACCGCCTCGCGCCCGCCCGGCGCGACCACGCTCACGCGCAGTGAACCGCTGACCACGCCGAACAGCGCATCAGGCAGCGAACCCTTGTGGAACAGCGACTCGCCGCGCGCCAGCGTGCGCCGGTGCGCCACCGCGAGCAGCCGCTGCTGCACGTCGTCGGCCAGCCGCATGTCGCCATTGTGCGCCGGTGTCGACGGCGCATCCGGCTTGCTGCTGGAAGAGAGGGGCGTGCGTGGCATCGCGGGTTTGTCCGGAGCGGCGATTGCCAACACCGGACAGTCTTGTTTCAGGGGCGTGCCGATAGTACGCAGCGAGCCCGGGCCGGCGCATTCGCAGCAACCCGATGTCACCTGTCGTCCCTGTCACATGGAGCACACCCCGATGAACACACAACGCACCGAACTTCAGGCCCGCCGCGAGCGCCTCGTGCTCGATCACTTCGCCGACGAAACCCGGCAGGACTTCGACGCCGTGCTCGGCACCTTCCCGCACCCGCACTACGAGCTGATCCCGAGCGGCGAGGTGCACGACGGCATTGCCGACGTGCGCCAGTACTACACCGACACGCGCCGCGCCTTTCCCGACCAGCGCCACGAGATCATCCAGCTGCGGCATGCCGACGATTCGGTGGTCGTCGAGTTCTGGCTGCTGGGCACGCATCGCGGTCCGCTCAAGGGCCTGCCGCCGACGGGCAACAGCTTTCGCTGCCGCATGAACGCCTTCTTCATCTTCGAAGGCGACCGGCTGGTGTGCGAGCGCGTGTACTTCGACACACTGACGATGTTGCGGCAACTGCTGGCGGGCGTACCCGCGGAGCATGTGGCCGCTCTGGTGAGCGGGCTGCTGGGCCAGCCCGCAGCCGCACGCCCGCAAGAAGCGGCAGCCGCATGACTGCGCTGCGCAACGATGCGCTCGCGGGCCGACACGCCGTCGTGACGGGTGGCGCGCGCGGCATCGGCCTGGCGATTGCGCGGCGCTACCTCGCGGCCGGCGCCAGCGTCGCGCTGTGGGACCTCAATGCGTCCGTGATGGCGAATGCGCTTCAAACGCTCGCGCCGCTCGGCACCGCGACCTCGGCTGTCGTCGATGTGCGCGACGAGGAGCAGATCGCCCGCGCGGCCTCGCAGTCGCAGGAGCGCTTCGGCGGCATCGACATCCTCATCAACAACGCGGGCGTGCTCGGCCCGACCGTGCCGGCCTGGGAGCACACGCCCGCACAGTGGCGCAACGTGCTCGACATCAACCTGACGGGCGCGTGGCTGTGCTGCCGCGCGGTGGCGCCGGTGATGCTCGCGCAGCGGCGCGGACGCATCGTCAACATCGCATCGGTTGCGGGCAAGGAAGGCAACGGCTTCAACGCCGCGTATTCGGCGTCGAAGGCGGGGCTCATCGCGCTGACCAAGTCGCTCGGCAAGGAGCTTGCTTCTTCGGGCGTGCTGGTGAACTGCATCACGCCGTCTGCGGCCGACACCGAAGTGTTCGCGGCCGTGCCTGCGGAGCACCGCGAACAGCTGCGGACTGCGCTGCTGTCGCGCGTGCCGATGGGGCGCTTTGTCGAGGTCGATGAGGTGGCGGCCATGGCTGCGTGGCTTGCATCGGATGAATGTTCGTTCAGCACGGGTGCGGTGTTCGACATATCCGGCGGGCGGTCGATGTACTGAGTGGAGATGTTCAGGGCACGTGCACAGGCCACCGGGTACTCCCCTCCGCGAATGTCCCCCGCTTCGCTCCTCCTTTATTTCGCTGCGGGGAGCACCCGGTGCCCTGTGCACGAGGACACGCTGCTGGTTCGCGGCTGTGAACAACGCCGCTCTGAACGATCACGCCGATGGTGGGCTTCTTTTCGCGAAATAAAGGAGGAGCGAAGCGGGGACATTCGCGAAAAGAAGCACGCCGTCGGCGGGATCGCGCCCTGAACAACAACCGCAACGAATCGAAAAGCAAGCATTCATTCCAGGAGACGATGATGATCCGAGACCCCGAACCCACCGGCTTCGCCCAGCTGACCGAATTCGACGGCGCGCGCAACGCAGCCATGCCGCAAGACCGCCTGCGCACCATCCGCCACGGCGCCGAGGCACTGCGCGAGCGGCTGCTCGACGCGCCGCCCGTGCGCTTCGCGCGCAGCTTCAACCTGCTGCGCATTCCGTACCCCGCATGGTTCGCCTTCACCGGCGTCTACTCGCAGCAGCTGCTCAAGCCGCACATGGTGCATCTGCTGGCGCGCACCGTGCTGATCCAGTACGACGACTTCGAAGGCCGCTTGCGCACGCTGCTGTTCACGCCGGCCGACTTCGAGGCCGGCAACGAAACGCCCTATTTCAAGCGCCTGAGCGAGCAGACGCCGAAGTTCCTGCACAAGGCCATCGCGCCGGTCTATCAGACCGTACCGCAAGCGCTGGCGAGCTGCGGCATCGCGCCGGAGTAAGTCGACTACATCACCTACGACCACCTGCACACGCAGGACGTGCGCCGTTGGCTCGGCAACGCCGGCACGCCCGGCCTGCTGCCGAACGCAAGGCTGCTGGTGCACCGCCAGGAGCTCGCGAACGTGCAGGGCCTGCTGCCGGTACAGGCCGAGTGGTACTGCCCGCGCGGCGTCGACGGCGTGCCGGCCGAACGCATCGTCGCCTTCGACGGCAGCATCCAGTTGGGCCGCGGGCTCGCCCTGGTGCACACGCCGGGCCACACCGAGGGCAACCATTCGCTGGTCTACCGCACCGGCGACGGCCTGCGCGTGAGCAGCGAGAACGGCGTGGCGGCCGACAGCTGGGCGCCTTTGCAGTCGCGGCACAACGGCATCCGCCGCTACGCGCAGGCCACGGGCGCGGAGGTGATCCTCAACGGCAACACGCAGGAGGGCAGCAACGACCAGTACCTCTCGATGGTGCTGGAGAAGACCCTCGCCGGCACCTCGTCCTCGCACGGGTTCAGCAACGTGGTGCCGTCGGCCGAATGCTCGCCGCACTGGCTGTTTCCGGGTGCGCCGGCCAGCCACCTGTGGGGCGAGACGAGCTTCGGCACGCCCACGGTCGCCTGAAGCATCTCGGCAGGAACAACAGAAGGAGACACACGATGAACACCGCCACACTCGACGCAGCGGATGCGCGCACCCCGGCAGCAGATACCGCCGCACGCGAAGACGCCGCGCTCTTCCGCAGGATCACCTGGCGCCTGATGCCGCTGCTGTGCGCCTGCTACGTGCTGAACTACCTCGACCGAACCAACGTGGGCTACGCGCAGCTGCAGATGAAGGACCAGCTCGGCTTCAGCGACGCGGTGTTCGGCCTGGGCGCGGGCATCTTCTTCATCGGCTATGCGGTGTTCGAGATCCCGAGCAACCTGATGCTCGCGAAGATCGGCGTGCGCGCGACGCTGCTGCGCATCATGGGCCTGTGGGGGCTGGCGTCGGCGGCGATGATGTTCGCGACCACGCCCACGCAGTTCTATGTGCTGCGCTTTTTCATCGGCGTGTTCGAGGCCGGCTTTGCGCCGGGGGTGCTGTTCTACCTGACGCTGTGGTTCCCCTCGCACCGCCGCGCGCAGGCCACTGCGCTGTTCTTCATGGCCTTCGGCGCCGCGCCCATCGTGGCGGGGCCCATCGCGGGGCTCACGATGACGTATCTCGACGGCGTGCTGTCGCTGCGCGGCTGGCAGTGGCTGTTCCTGCTCGAAGGGATTCCGAGCGTGCTGCTCGGCGTGGCGGCTTTCCGCTGGTTGTCGAACAGCCCGTCGCAGGCGGCCTGGCTGTCGCCGGCGCAGAAGCAGCGCGTGGCGCGCCTGCTGGCCGACGACCAGGCCGCCAATGGCGCCACCGGGCGCCACACCTTCGGCGCGGCGATGCGCGACGCCCGGGTGTGGCTGATCGGCTTCATGTCGTTCCTGATCATCCTCGGCATCTATGCGCTGTCGTTCTGGCAGCCCACGATCCTGAAGTCGATGGGGCTCAGCGTGCTGCAGATCGGCTTCTATTCGGTCATTCCGGCGGTGGCGGGCATCGCGGCCAACATCGTCGTCGGGCGGCATTCGGACCGGCGCAAGGAGCGCCGCTGGCATTTCGCGCTGAGCGCGATGGTGGGCGCGGCCGGGCTGGCGCTGACCACGCTGTTCATGCACAACGCCTTCGCCGCCGTGCTGTGCCTGGCACTGGCGGCCATGGGCATTTCCGCCGCGTTCACCGTGCTCTGGTCGGTGCCCGGCAATTTCATGTCAAAGAGCGCCGCGGCCGCGGGCATCGCGCTCATCAGCACCATCGGAGGCAGCGCGGGACTGGTGGCGCCGATGATGGTCGGCGCGCTCAAGACGCTGACGGGCGGATTCACGGCCAGCCTGTACGTGCTGAGCGGGGCGCTGGTGCTGTCGGCGTTGCTCATGCTTGTGGCACTGCCGGCCAGCGCGCTGGGCCGCACCAGGCACTGAGCAACGCGCCAGACCGGGGCCCCGGGGGCGGGGCCACGTCCCATTTCGGTGCACAGATCTTGCATACCAGTTGGCACAGAAGCTGCTGGTATGCAGGCCATGGCCACCTCCGCATCCCAAATCAGTGCACGCATCATCGAAGCGGTGATGGCGCAGAAGCTCGCGCCGGGTTCGCGCCTGGGCGAGCAGCAGCTGGCAATGCTGTTCGACTGCAGCCGCACCATCGTGCGAGAGGCGCTCACGCGGCTGGCGGCGCGCGGCATCGTCACGGTGAGCGCACGGCGCGGCTGGTTCGTCATCGAGCCCTCGCAGGACGAGGCGCGCGAGGCCTTCGAGGCCCGGCGCGTCATCGAACTGGGGCTGATCCGCAGCGCGGGCAGCGCCGGCAAGATCGACAAGGCCGCCCTGCGCGAGCTGAAAGCGCACCTTCAGCGTGAAAAAGCCGCACTGAAAGAGAGCGACGTCGGCAACCGCAGCTTCCTGCTCGGCGACTTCCATGTGTGCCTGGCCGAATGCCTGGGCAACACGCTGCTGGCCGACACGCTGCGCGACTACACGGCGCGCACCACGCTGATCGCCATGCTCTACCAGTCCACGCACGACGCGGTGCAGTCGTGCGAAGACCACGTGCAGATCGTCGCGGCGCTGGAGCGCGGCGACCACGCCGCCGCCGAGGCGCTGATGGCCGCGCACATCGGCACGGTGCAGTCGGCGCTGCGCGTGCAGGCGCCCGCCGATCCGCTCGCGCAGCTGCGCGATGCGCTGGCGCCGCTGCAGAACACGAACACCGCTGCCGCAGCAGCAGCGCCCAAGGGCAAACGCCGCAAGGCGGCCGCATCCCCCGCTTCCGATTCTTCGACTTACCTAGGAGCCCTGCTATGACCTTCTCTTCCCTGTCCAAACGCCGCTTCTCGCTCGCACTGGCGTCCGTCGCCATGCTGGCCGCCGCGGGCGCCGCCCAGGCCCAGAACGCACTCGACAACGTGCTCAAGGCCAAGACCATCAAGATCGCCGTGCCGACCGACTACCCGCCTTATGGCTCGGTCGACAGGAACATGAAGCCGCAGGGCCTCGACGTGGAAATGGCCGAACTCATCGCCGCCAAGCTCGGCGTGAAAGTCGAGCTGGTGCCCGTGACCAGCGCCAACCGCATTCCGTACCTGCAGACGCGCAAGGCCGACCTCGTGATTTCCACGCTCGGCAAGAACCCGGAGCGCGAGAAGGTGATCGACTTCACCTCGGCCTACGCGCCCTTCTTCCAGGCCGTGTATGCGGCCAAGAGCATGAAGCTCACCAGCTTCGCCGACATGGCCGGCAAGACCGTCGCCGTGACGCGCGGCGCGATGGAAGACCAGGAACTGAACAAGGTGGCGCCTTCGAACGTCGACTACCGCCGCTTCGAGGACAACAACGCGACGATCGCGGCCTTCGTGGCCGGACAAACGCAAACCATCGCAACCAGCGCGGCGGTCGCCGGCGACATGCTCGCCAAGAATCCGAAGGTGAGCGCCGAGTTCAAGCTGCTGCTGAAGGACAGCCCCTGCTTCGTCGGCGTCGCCAAGGGCGAAACCGCATTGAAGACCAAGGTCAACGAGATCATTGCCGCCGCCAGGAAGGATGGCACGCTGGACGCCATGTCGAAGAAGTGGCTCGGCAAGGCCGCTGGCGACCTGCCCGTCTGATCGAACTGCGCGGCCATGAACATCGAATTCGACTTCGGGGCGGTTCTGTCGGAATGGCCGCTGCTGCTTCGCGGCGTGGCGTGGACCATCGGCCTCACCGCCGTGGGCACCGTGCTGGGCATGATCGTGGGCACCTTCTGCGCGTGGGCGCGTGCCAACGGCCCCGCATGGCTGCGCGCCATCGTGGGCACCTACGTGGAGCTGATCCGCAACACGCCCTTCATCGTGCAGCTGTTTTTCATCTTCTTCGGACTGCCCGCGGCGGGCGTCAAGCTCACGCCGGAGACGGCGTCGATCATCGCGATGGTGATGAACCTCGGGGCCTACTCCACCGAGATCATCCGCGCCGGCATCGAGGCCACGCCCAAGGGGCAGATCGAAGCGGCCGTGAGCCTGGCGCTCAGCAAGTCGCAGGTGTTCCTTCGGGTGGTGCTGCCGCCGGCGCTGAAGAAGGTGTGGCCCGCCATGGTGAGCCAGATCATCATCGTGATGCTGGGCTCGGCCGTGTGCGGGCAGATCTCGACCGAGGAGCTGAGCTATGCGGCCAACCTCATCCAGAGCCGCAACTTCCGCGCCTTCGAGGCCTTCATCATCGCCACGCTGATCTACCTGGCGCTGTCGGTGGCGCTGCGGCGGCTGCTCGACTGGGCCGGGCCGAAATTCTTCTTCGGCCGCTGAACGCGGGAAAGCCACACACACCATGGTCGATTTTTCCCTCTGGGACATCCTGCGCAACCTGCTGATGGCGCTGCGCTGGACCGTCGTGCTGTCGCTCATCGCCTTCATTGGCGGCGGACTGGTCGGCGCCCTGCTGCTGTTCCTGCGCCTGCGCGGCGGCAGCGCCATGAACCGCGCCGTCGGCCTCTACGTTCAGCTCTTTCAGGGCACGCCGCTGCTGATGCAGCTGTTTCTCGCCTACTTCGGCATCGCGCTGTTCGGCATCGACGTGTCGGCGTGGACCGCGGCCAGCGTGGCGCTCACGCTCTACACCAGCGCATTTCTCACCGAGATATGGCGCGGCTGCGTGGCCTCGATCCCGAAGGGCCAGTGGGAAGCCTCGGGCAGCCTGGCCCTGAGCTTCGGCGAGCAGATGCGCCACGTGATCCTGCCGCAGGCCGTGAAGATCGCCATTGCGCCGACGGTGGGCTTCCTGGTGCAGGTGATCAAGGGCACGGCGCTGGCGTCGGTGATCGGCTTCGTCGAGCTCACCAAGGCCGGCAGCATGATTTCGAACGCCACCTTCAAGCCCTTCGTGGTGTTCAGCTGCGTGGCCCTGCTTTATTTCGTGCTGTGCTTTCCCGTGAGCCTGTACGCCAAGACCCTCGAGAGGAAGACCCATGGCCGCCGTGCTTGAACCGCAACAACAGCAACCCGCCACCTCGGTGGGCGCACCCATCGTGCGCATCACCGCGCTGCGCAAGTCCTACGGCACCAACGAAGTGTTGAAAGGCATCGACCTCGACGTGAAGCGCGGCGAGGTGATCGCCATCATCGGCAAGAGCGGCTCGGGCAAGAGCACGCTGCTGCGTTGCATCAACGGACTCGAGGTGTTCCAGGAAGGCTCGCTCACCGTCGACGGCAAGCCGCTGCTGCACGAAAGCACCATGGCCATGCGCGAGTTGCGCCAGCGCGTGGGCATGATCTTCCAGAGCTTCAACCTGTTTCCGCATCTCACGGTCGGCAAGAACGTGATGCTCGCGCCCACGCTGGTGAAGAAGCGCAGCAGCATGGAGGCGGCCTCTCAGGCGCGCAAGCTGCTCGACCGCGTGGGGCTTGCCGAGAAGTTCGACGCCATGCCTGACCAGCTCTCGGGCGGCCAGCAGCAGCGCGTGGCGATTGCCCGCGCACTGGCGATGGAACCGGCCGTGCTGCTGTGCGACGAAATCACCTCGGCGCTCGACCCCGAACTGGTGGGCGAAGTGCTGCGCGTGGTGGAGTCGCTGGCCGACGAGGGCATCACACTCCTGATGGTGACGCACGAGATGAGCTTTGCGCGCAAGGTGAGCGACCGCGTCATCTTCATGCACCAGGGACGTGTGCACGAGATGGGGCCGCCGGCGGAGCTGTTCGGGAATCCGCAGACGGCGGAGTTGAAGCAGTTTCTTTCTTCGCTGCACGACTGACTTGCCTCGGGGTGCGTGCACAGGGCACCGGGTGCTCCCCTCCGCGAATGTCCCCCGCTTCGCTCCTCCTTTATTTCGCTGCGGGGAGCACCCGGTGCCCTGCGCACGAGAGGGGCGGTCGTGGGGCTGACCAATCAATCACGGCGCTGACGATCGCGCTGGCGGGAACGTTCCCGCCTGTGGCAAGCTCGGAGCCCCTATGAACCTCCGCACCCCGTTCCCCACCTCCCGCCGCCGGGTGCTGCGCGCGCTGCTGGGCGCCGCGGCCCTGCAGGCGCCCTTCGCGGCGCTGGCCGGCTTCAATTTCTTCACGAGCGAATACACCGCCACCCGCGACGAGCTGCAGATTCAGATCGCCAAGCGGTTTCCGGTGGCCGAGCGCTATGCCGAGATCTTCATGGTCGGGCTGCGCGATCCGCAACTGGGCCTGGATGCGCGCAGCAACCGTGCGGCTATCACGGCCACGTTGACCATTGCCAGTCCCCTGCTAGCGGCCTCGCCGGTGCAGGGCGTGGTGTCGGTCAGCAGCGCATTGAAGTACGACGCGGCCACGCGTGCGCTGCGGCTCGACCAGCCCAAGGCCGAGCGCCTCGAGCTGCAGGGCGTGGAAGGCCGCGATGCCGAGCGGCTGCAGAAGATGGGCGCGATAGTTGCGCAGGAGCTGCTGCAGGGCCAAGTGCTGCGCAGCTTCACGGCCGACGAACTGACGGTCGGGCGCAAGACCTACGAGATCGGCGACATCACGGTGCTGGACGACGGCATCAAGGTACAACTCAAATGAAATATGCGGCGCTTTTCGCCTCCGCCCTGCTCGTCGCCGGCTGCGCCGCCATCTTGCCCGCGGCCAAGCAGCACTTCGACCTCGAAGCCCACCGCGGCGGACGCGGGCTGGCACCCGAGAACACGCTGGCCGCGTTCTCCAACGCCATCGACCTCGGCGTGACCACGCTCGAACTCGACATCGGGCTTACGGTCGATGGCGTGGTCGTGATCTCGCACGACACGTCGCTCAACCCCGACCACACGCGCGATGCGAGCGGCGCATGGCTGGCGCCGAACAGCGGCGCGGCGATCCGCTCGCTCACGCTGGCGCAGTTGCAGACCTACGACGTGGGCCGCCTCAACCCGGCGAGCAACTACGGCAAGCAGTTCGCGCTGCAGCAGCCGCGCGACGGCGAGCGCATCCCGACGCTGGCCGCGCTGTTCGCGCAGGTGCAGGCGCGCGGCGCCGACGCGGCGACGGTGCGCTTCAACATCGAGACCAAGATCGACCCGACCAAGCCGGAGGAAACCGCCGCGCCCGAGCCGATGGTGCGCGCGCTGCTCGCCGAGATCGACAAGGCGAAGATGACCGACCGCGTGACGATCCAGAGCTTCGACTGGCGCACGCTGGCGCTGGTCGGCCGGCTCGCGCCGCAGTTGCCGCGCGCCTACCTCACGACGGCCCGCACGCTGAAGGACAGCCGCTGGACGGCCGGCCACGACGCGGCGGGTTTCGCGTCGGTGCCGCAGATGGTCAGGGCCGCTTCGGCCAATGCACCCGGGCCGGTGATCTGGTCGCCTGCCTTCGCCGACCTCACGCCCACTGTCATCAAGGAAGCCCAGAAGCTCGGCCTGAAGGTGCTGCCCTGGACGGTGAACCAGCGCGCCGACATGCAGCGGCTGATGGACTGGGGCGCGGACGGGATCATCACCGACTACCCGGACGTCCTGCGCGACCTGATGCGCGAGCGCGGGCTGTCGCTGCCGCCGCCCGGGAAGACCACGCCATGAACGCCGCATCGCAGCTCGACGCCATCGCCGCGCACATCGCGGCGCTGCGCACCGACTCCGGCGGCTCCGTCACCGCGCTGTCGAACGAAGCGCGCAGCAGCGCCGAACTGATCGGCGCCCTGCCCCCGCGCTATGGCGAGGTGCTGCTGAGCCTGCTCGACCGGCTGGAGTCGAGCGCGCTCTTCAGCGAGGAAAGCTGCTCCTTCAGCCAGAAGGACCTGCTCGACAACCTGCAGGTGTGGGCGGACAAGGCCCGCGGCCAGCTGGTGTCTTAGGCCGCAGGTTTATCATCCCGCCCCATGCGCACCCTGCTGCTCGCCCTCATGATCGTCCTGCTGCCCGTCCGCGGCTGGCTCGGCGACGCGATGGCGGTCGAGATGGTGCGGCATTCGCTGCCGGCGGCGGCAGCGGCCGTCTCGATGGCCAGTGCGGCCACCGAGGCCCATTGCCATGAGGCAATGGAGGCCGGCAACGGCATGGACATGAACATGTCCGGCCATGACAGCCACGACGACGGCGGTGCCGACCACCAAGGTTGCGGCACCTGCACCGCCTGCCAGGTCTGCCACACCGTCGCGCTCGGCGGCATGCCCCTCGTCGGCATCGTGCACAGCGCGCCCCAGGCGCCGCCAGCGGCGCACGCGGCCCGCTTCGCCAGTGCGGAGCCCGTTGCGGGCCTGAAGCCGCCCATTTCCTGATCTCCCTGCCCGTAGTCCGTCCGCGGTGAGCCTGTTCCGGCTCGCGGCGTTCGTCGTATTGCTCATGGAGATCGAGCGTGAACCCCTTTGTTGGCCGGCAGCCTGCCGGTATCTATCGCAAGCGCAGCGGCCGGCGTCCGCCCAGCGCCCGCAGGCCCCGGCTTTCATTCCTCAGAACCAGCGCCGCGCTGGCCGCCGCGCTGGTGCTGGCCGGTTGCGCCAGCCTCTCGCCCGACGGCGGCAGCGCCGACGTGCAGGCGCTGGTCTCGGGCAACCCGCTCATGGCAGGCGCAACGGCCCGGCGCGCCCCGGACGAAGCCTCGCGCAAGCACATCGACGAGTTGCTCGCCGGGCCGCTTGACGCCGAGGCCGCCGTGCGCATCGCGCTGGCCAACAGCCCGCGCGTGCAGGACGCCTTCGCCACCCTGCAGCTCAGCGACGCCGACCGCGTGCAGGCGCAGAGCCTGCCGAACCCGGTGTTCGCCTTCGGCCGCCTGACCGAGGGCAGCGAGCGCGAGATCGACCGGCTGCTGAGCTTCAACGTGGTGGGCCTGCTCACTCTGCCTTGGCAGGCGCGCTGGGCCGGCCAGCGGCACGAGTCGGCCAAGCTGCAGGCCGCGCAGAGCGTGCTGGTGCTGGCCGCCGACACGCGCCGCGCCTGGGTGCGCGCGGTGGCCGCGCAGCAGGGCGTGGCCTACCTGCGCGACGCGAGGGAGGCCACCGAAGCCGGTGCCGAACTCGCGCACCGCATGGCCCAGGTCGGCAACTGGAGCGCGCTGCAGCGCACGCGCGAGCAACTGCTGCTGGCCGATGCATCCGCGCAGCTCGCGCGTGCCGAGCAGGCAGCCGTCGCCTCGCGCGAACAGCTCACCCGGCTGCTCGGACTGAGTGGCGACCACGCCGCCAAGTACACCCTGCCCGACCGCCTGCCGCCGTTGCCCAAGGCAGCGCCTGAACTCGGCGACGTGCAGGCGCTCGCACTGCGCGACCGGCTCGACGTGCGCTCGGCCCAGGCGCAGAACACGGCCATGGCCGGCTCGCTCGGCCTCACGCGCGCCACGAGCGTGATCAACGCGATGGAGCTCGGCGTTGCGCACAACAGCAAGTTCGACAACGGCGCAGACCGCTCGCACAGAACGCAGCGCGGCTTCGAGCTGGAGCTGCCGATTCCGATCTTCGACTGGGGCCAGGCGCGCAGCGGACGCGCCGAGGCGCTGTACATGCAATCGGCCGCCCGCGTGCGCAACGTGGGCGTGCTGGCCGCGAGCGAGGCGCGCGAGGCATGGCAGGGCTGGAACACCGCCTACGCCCTCGCCCGCCGCTACCGCGACGAGGTGCTGCCGCTGCGCAAGAAGGTCAACGAAGAGATGGTGCTGCGCTACAACGGCATGCTCGCGAGCGTGTGGGAACTGCTCGGCGAAACGCGCGCCAGCATGCTGGTGGTGAATGCGGGCATCGAGGCGCAGCGCGATTTCTGGCTGGCGGACACCGATCTGCAGCTGGTGCTTACGGGCAGCTCTCCCGGTGGAATGACGGCCCCGCAGACCGCGGCGGCCGGCGATGCGCCTGCGGCGGGAGGGCACTGAAATGCGTTCTTGCTCTTCTCCAGGGCGCGGTCCCGCCGACGGCGTGCTCTGTTTCGCGAATGTCCCCCGCCCTTCGGGCTCCTCCTTTATTTCGCGAAACAGAGCCCCCCATCGACGTGATCGGTCAGTGCGGTGGTTGATCGGCCGCACACCAGCAGCGTGTCCTCGTGCGAAGGACACCGGGTGGCTCCCGCAGCGAAATAAAGGAGGAGGCGAAGCCGGGGGACATTCGCGGAGGGAGTCACCCGGTGGCCTTCGCACGCACCCCGAACAAGAGCGCCCCGAACAACAAGCGCCTCGCAACCCAACCCACTGTGGAAAACTGAAATGAACCGCCGCAACTTCTTCGCAGGCGCAGCCACAACCGTCGCCGCGACCACCGTAAGCCGCGTGTCCATGGCCGCGCTGCCCGAGCCGGTGTCCCAAAGCTCCACCGCCACAGCGGCGCCGCTGATGCCGCCGAACGGCCGCTCCTACAACCCCGTCGTCACGCTCAACGGCTGGACGCTGCCCTGGCGCATGAACGCCGGCGTCAAGGAATTCCACCTCGTCGCCGAACCCGTCGTGCGCGAGATGGCACCCGGCTTCAAGGTCAACATGTGGGGCTACAACGGCCAGTCGCCCGGCCCGACCATCGAGGTGGTCGAGGGCGACCGCGTGCGCATCTTCGTGACCAACCGGCTGCCCGAGCACACCACCGTGCACTGGCACGGCCAGCGCCTGCCCAACGGCATGGACGGCGTGGGCGGCATCACGCAGCCGCACATTCCGCCGGGCAAGACCTTCGTCTACGAATTCACGGCGCGCCGGCCCGGCACCTTCATGTACCACCCGCATGCCGACGAGATGGTGCAGATGGCGATGGGGATGATGGGTTTCTGGGTCACGCACCCGAAGGCCGAGCATCCGCTGATCGAGAGGGTCGAGCGCGACTTCTGCTTCCTGCTCGGCAGCTTCGACGTGGAGCCCGGCAGCGCCACCCCCAAGGTCAACACCATGACCGACTTCAACATCTGGAGCTTCAACAGCCGCGTGTTCCCGGCCATCGACACGCTCAACGTGCGCAAGGGCGACCGCGTGCGCATCCGCGTGGGCAACCTCACGATGACCAACCATCCGATCCACATCCACGGCCACGAGTTCGAGGTGACCGGCACCGACGGCGGCCCCGTGCCGCGCACCGCGCGCTGGCCCGAGGTGTCGGTGGACGTGGCGGTGGGCCAGATGCGGCAGATGGAATTCATCGCCGACGAGGAAGGCGACTGGTCGCTGCACTGCCACAAGGCGCACCACACCATGGGGCCGATGGGGCACGACGTGCCGACCATGATCGGCGTGGACCACAAGGGCGTGGCCGAAAAGATCAGGAAGCTCGTGCCCGACTACATGGTGATGGGCGACAAGGGCATGGCGGACATGGGCGAAATGGAGATGCCCATTCCCGACAACACGGTGCCGATGATGACGGGCACCGGCCCGTTCGGTTCGGCCGAGATGGGCGGCATGTTCACGCTGCTGAAGGTACGGCGCGACCAGAAGCCCGGCGACTACCGCGACCCGGGGTGGTTCAAGCACCCGGCCGGCACGGTCGCACGCGAAGTGCCGAACGCGAATGTGCCGCCGGCCACGCGCAAGTCGCCCGCGCCCTCGACGGACGGTAACCCCGATGCAACCGTGCGCAAGCCTTCCGGGCACGGCGCGCAGAACCACTGATCCCTTTCATTTTTTTATGGAACTCGCACCATGAACAAGACATTCAAGTCCATCGCCGCAGGCCTCGCGCTCGCAGCAGTTGCCGCAGCCTCACTGGCTCACGAAAGCCACAGCGCCAAGCCGAAAAGCGCCGCCGCGCTCGCCCCCGAGCAGAAGGCCTGGGGCATCGCGGGCAAAGCAGGTGCCGTGAAGCGCACCATCGACATCGCGATGGCCGACGACATGACGTTCTCGCCCTCGGTCATCGAGGTGCGCGAAGGCGACACCATCCGACTGCGCCTGAAGAACCGCGGCAAGGAACTGCACGAACTCGTGCTCGGCACCACCGCCGAGATCGAGGCGCACGCGGCCATGATGAAGAAATTCCCGGGCATGGAGCATGACGATCCATGGATGGTGCACGTGCCCGCCGGCAAGACCGGCGACATGGTCTGGACCTTCAACCGCGCGGGCGATTTCGACTTCGCCTGCCTCGTGAAGGACCACTACGAACTCGGCATGGCAGGCCGCATCCGCGTGCTGCCGGCCGGCCAGTCCTGACAGGGAGGAGAAGCTCATGCAAAGAAGAACCCTTCTGGCGCTTGCCGTCACGCTGCCATTCGCCCCCCTCGCCATGGCCGCGGCACCGATGGTCGAGATCTGGAAAGACCCGGGCTGCGGCTGCTGCCAGGACTGGGTCAAACACCTCAACAAGAACGGCTTCGCCACCCGCGTGCACGACGAGGGCAACGCCGCCGCGCGCACCCGGCTGGGCGTGCCCGCCAAACTGGGCTCGTGCCACACGGGCGTCGTCGGCGGCTACGCCATCGAAGGCCATGTGCCCGCGCGCGAGGTGCAGCGGCTGC
Source organism: Variovorax sp. Root411 (assembly GCF_001425205.1). Classification (GTDB taxonomy): domain Bacteria; phylum Pseudomonadota; class Gammaproteobacteria; order Burkholderiales; family Burkholderiaceae_C; genus Variovorax. Next base: position 899,982 of record NZ_LMDW01000001.1, on the reverse strand, counting down.
TCAAGGAAAAGCCCACGGCCGTGGGCCTCGCGGTGCCCGGCATGCCGGTCGGCTCGCCGGGCATGGACGGCCCGGCCTATGGCGACCAGCGCGATCCCTACGACGTTCTGCTGGTGCTCGCCGACGGCAGCACGCGCATCTACCAAAGCTATCGCTGAATCAACCAGCAACCAACGAAAGCAAACCGTCATGAAGAAACTGTTCACCGCACTCTCCGCCGCCCTGCTCGCCGCAGCCGCCTTCGCGCAGGCCGCATTGCCATCCGTCGAAGGCGAGGTCCGCAAGATCGACACCGACGCGAAGAAGATCACGCTGAAGCACGGCGACATTCCCAACCTCGAAATGACCGGCATGACGATGGTCTTCCGCGTGAGCGACCCTGCGTTGCTCACCAAGGTGAAGCCGGGCGACAAGGTGCAGTTCACGGCCGACAAGGTCGATGGCGCCCTCACGGTGCTGTCGATCGCGCCGGTGAACTGACGCGCTCGGCATGCCGACTGACCCTATGGCTTGAAGCGGCCCGGGTCGAACGGCGCCAGCGGTATCTCCGCCGCAACGCCCGCGAGCAGTTGCGCCGCCAGGCGCCCCGTGCGCGCCGAGCCGCACAGGCCCACATGGCCATGCCCGAAGGCCAGAACGATGTCGGCGCTGGCGGCGGCCGGGCCGATGCAGGGAAGTCCGTCGGGCAGGCTCGGGCGGTGGCCGAGCCAGTGCCTCGCCGGCGATGCGCCCGCTGCGAGCGCGGGAAACATCGATTGCAGATGCCGGTGCAGGATCTCGGCGCGGCGCCAGTCGGGCGCCGCGCCGAGGCCGGCGATCTCGACCTGTCCCGCCGCGCGCAGGCCGCCGTCCATCCAGTGAGCGATGAGCTTGCCGTCGGCCACCATCGTCGGCGTGCGCGGGCCGGCCGTGGCGTCTTCGACGACCACGTGGTAGCCGCGCTCGGACTCCAGCGGCACCGCGGAGCCGGCCGCCGCCGCGAGGGGGCCCGAGCGCGCACCGGCGCAGATGGCGGCGCCGTCGCAGACGATGTCGCCGGCCTCGGTGCGCACTGCGCGCAGCCGCCCGCCCTCGACGAGAAAGCCCGTCGCGCGGGCGGTGATGCGTTCGGCGCCCGCATCGAGCGCATGCCGCGCCAAGGCGGCCACGTAGGCGCCCGGATTGCGGCAATGGCCGGCTTCGGGCACGAAGATGCCGAGCGTGTAGCGCGCGTCCAGATCGGGCTCGCGGCGGCGCAGTTCGTCTTCGCTCCACTCGTTCCACTGGATGCCCACGCGCCGGCGCACGCGCCAGCCCAGCGCATCGCCATCGAACTCCGCGCGCGAGCGATAGGCATGCAGCAGCCCGCGCCGCTCGATGAGCTGCGGCACGCCGGCCTCGGCCGCGAGTTGCGCGTGCAGCGCGGGCGCATCGACCAGCAGCGTGCGCAGCGCGTCGGCCGCGCGCTGCACGCGCGCCTCGGTCAGGCCCGAAGCCAGGTAGCGCAGCAACCACGGCAAGGCGCGCGGCAGGTAGCGCCAGCGCAGGGCGAGCGGACCGAGCGGGTCGGCCAGCCAGCCCGGCACCTTGCGCCAGGCGCCCGGCAACGCGGGCGGCACCACGGAGTGCGACGACCGCCAGCCGGCATTGCCGTAGCTCGTGGCATGCGGGCCGCCCGGTTCGCCGGGCTCCAGCACCGTCACGCGCAGGCCCGCGCGCAGCGCCTCGATGGCGGTGGCGCTGCCCACCGCGCCCGCGCCGATCACCACCACATGGCGGCGTCCGCCGCCGGGAGAGAAACTTCTTGCAACCGTCATGGCAAGGATCGTAGAGGGTGCGGTCCCATAATCGGCCGCCATGTCAGCCTCAGTTTCTGCTCCCTCCCAATCCGCCGGTTCCATCACCGACGTCGCCGGCATCGAGGTCGGCCATTTCTCCGACACCCGCCGCCCCACCGGCTGCACCGTGGTCATGGCGCGCGACGGCGCGGTGGCCGGCGTGGACGTGCGCGGCGCCGCCCCCGGCACGCGCGAGACCGACCTGCTCGCGCCCGGCAACCTCGTGCAGCAGGTGCACGCGGTGATGCTCGCGGGCGGCAGCGCCTGGGGCCTCGCGGCCGCCGATGGCGCAATGCAATGGATGGAAGAACGCGGCATCGGCATGGACGTGCGCTTCGGCACCCTGCCCATCGTGCCGGCCGCCGTGCTGTTCGACCTGCCCATGGGCGATGCGCGCATCCGCCCCGATGCCGCCGCCGGCTATGCGGCCTGCGAGGCCGCGAGCACCGCGGCGCCCGCCGAAGGCAACGTGGGCGCGGGCACCGGCGCGCTGGTCGGCAAACTCTTCGGCGTGGACCGTGCAATGAAGGGCGGCGTCGGCACCGCGTCGGTCACGGTCGGCGGCGTCACGGTGGGCGCGCTGATCGCGGTCAACTCGCTGGGCGACGTGATCGACCACAACACCGGCCAGCCCGTGGCCGGCGCGCGCACCGAAGACGGCAAGGCGCTGCTCGACACGCGCCGCGCGCTGCTGCGCGGCGACAGCCCCAAGCCGCTGCTGGCGGGCACCAACACCACCATCGGCGTGATCGCCACCGACGCGGTGCTGACCAAGGTGCAGGCCAACCGGCTCGCCATGGTCGCGCACGACGGGCTGGCGCGCGCCATCAACCCGGTGCACACCATGAGCGACGGCGACACGCTGTTCGCGCTGGCCACCGGCCGCGTGCCGCTGGAAGGCAGCGCGCCGGGCATGACGGTGCTCAGCACCATGGCGGCCGAGGCCGTCGCGATCGCCACGCTGCGCGCGGTGCACGCGGCGCGGTCCGTGACGGTAGGCGAGCTGCACATTCCCTGCGCGGCCGATCTCGCCACGCCGCGCGGCTGAACACGGAAGAGACCACCATGGCGTTTCCCAGAACCTTGAAACTGATCCTGCTGTCGATCCGCGACCTGATCGCCTCGGCCGGGCCGATCGTGTTCATCGTGATCGGCCTGCTGATCGCCGCCTACTGGTGGCTGCAGCCACAGCCGCCCAAGCACGTCACGCTCGCCACCGGCCCCACGGGCAGCGCCTATGCTCAGTTCGGCAAGCACTACGCGGAAGCCCTCAAGCGCGCCGGCATCGAGGTGGAGCTCAAGCCCACGTCGGGCTCGACCGAGAACCTGCAGCTGCTGCGCACCGGCGGCGCCGACGTGGGCTTCGTGCGCGGCGGCAGCGCCGACCCCGTGGCCGACGAAGAGGCTGGTCTGACCTCGCTCGGCAGCCTGTTCTACGAGCCGATCTGGCTGTTCTATCGCGCCGACTCGGCACAGAAGATCGACCGCAAGACCGGCACGCTGAGCTCGCTCACGCAATTGCGCGGCCTGCGCGTGAACGTCGACATGCCGGGCAGCGGCCTGCCCGACATCATGGAGCGGATGCTCAAGGCCAACAATCTCGGCCCCGGCGACCTGCTGTTGTCGAACCTCGAACAGGCGGCCGCGGCCGAAGCGCTACAGGCCGGGCTGCTCGACGCCATCGTGCTGTCTTCGGCGCCGCAGTCGCCGCAGGTGCAGCGGCTGCTGCGCTCGGACGACATCAAGCTCATGGACTTCGGCCAGGCCGACGCCTACTCGCGGCGCTTTCCGTTCCTCTCGGCAGTGACGCTGCCGCGCGGCGTGGTCGACCTGTCGAAAGACCTGCCGCCGCACGACGTGTCGCTGCTCGCGGCCACCACCTCGCTGCTGTCGCGCGAGGAAACGCACCCTGCCTTGCGCCAGCTGTTCGCACAGGCTGCGCAGTCGATGCATGGCGGCGCCGGATGGTTCAACCGGGCGCGCGACTTCCCCAACACGCGCACCAGCGAACTGCCGGTGAGCCCCGAGGGCGACCGCGCCATCAACGGCACGCCGCCGATCTGGCAGCGCTACCTGCCGTTCTGGGCCAGCAACCTGGTCGAGCGCATGTGGCTGGTGCTGGGCGGCCTGTTGGTGTTGATGCTGCCGCTGAGCCGCGTGGTGCCGCCGCTTTATCAGTTCCGCGTGCGGCGGCGCGTCTTCCGCTGGTATGCGCGGCTGCGCGACATCGAGGCCAAGGTCGATTCGCAACAGGGCGCTCAGAAGGTGCTGCTCGAAGACCTCGACCAACTCGACCGTGTCGTCAACAAGGTGGCCGTGCCGCTTTCATATGCCGACGAGCTCTACGCGCTGCGCAACAACATCTATGCGGTGCGCAAGCGGGTGCTGGCCAGGACGTCGCAAGGCGCTGCCGCACCGACGGCCGCGGCCAACGATGCCGGCTGATGGCGCCCTGCGTCCGGCCTTGCGCACGCTGATCGATTTTGCGCAGCCGCGCAGCGATGGCGCGAGCCGGCTGCGCCTGGCTTTCGGCGCGCCATCGCGCGTGCTGGTGGCGCGGACTGCCGGCGAGGTGCGGCCGGTGCTGGAGGCTGTAGAGGCGCTGGCGCGCGAGGGGCGCTGGTGCGTGGGGTATCTGCGCTACGAGGCTGCCGAGGCATTCGATCCTGCGTTTGCCGTGCACGAAGCCGACGGCCCGCTGGCATGGTTCGGCGTGCATGACGAAGTGCAGCCCTGGCCGGATGATTCGCCCGCGATGCCGCCGGTCGAATGGCAAGGCAGCCTCTCGCGCGAGTCCTTCGACCAGCGCATGCAGGCCATCCACCGCGCAATTGCCGACGGCGAGCTCTACCAGCTCAACTACACCGCCGCATTGCATGCTGAATTCCACGGCGACGCGCGCGACTGGTTCCTCGCGCTGCGGCAGGCGCAGCCCGGCGGCTACAGCGCCTTCATCGACACCGGCGAAGAACAGGTGCTGTCTGTGTCACCCGAACTCTTCTTCGACTGGCAGGGCGACCGCATCCTGACGCGCCCCATGAAGGGCACGGCCCCGCGCGGCGCCACGTCCGCCGAAGATGAGGCGCTGGCACAGCGGCTGCGCACCGTGCCGAAGGAACGGGCCGAAAACGTGATGATCGTGGACCTGATCCGCAACGATCTCTCACGCGTGGCGCGGCCTTTTTCGGTGCGCGTGCCCCGGCTGTTTCACACGGAGGCGCTGCCGACGGTGTGGCAGATGACGTCGGATGTCGAGGCGCTCGTGCGCGACGGCACCACGCTGGCCGACCTGTTCGGGGCGCTGTTTCCGTGCGGCTCGATCACCGGCGCGCCCAAGGTCAGCGCGATGCGGCTGATCCGCGAGCTGGAGCCCGAGGCGCGCGGTGTGTACTGCGGCGCGGTCGGCGTGGTACGGCCCGGCGGCCATGCGACCTTCAATGTGCCGATCCGCACCGTGACGCTGCGCGGCACCGAGGCGCGCTGCGGCATCGGCAGCGGCATCACGGCCGATGCGCGGGCGGATGCCGAGTGGGAGGAATGGCGTCACAAGCGAGCCTTCCTGGGCCAGGCAGCGAGCCCGCCGTTCGAGCTGCTCGAAACCCTTGCGCTGGTTGGCGGCGAGCTGCGCGATGCGCCCGCGCACCTTGCGCGCATGGCGGCCGCAGCAGCGCATTTCGGCCGCGCGTGGAGCGAAGCGCTCGTCACTGCATGCCTCGATCGACTCAAGGCACGGCACGCCACCGGCACGTGGCGCGTGCGCCTGCTGCTCGATGCGCAAGGCGTGCCGCGCGCCGAAGCCTTTGCGATGGAGGCGCCACCCGCGCGTGTCCAACTGCAACTGGCCACGCGCGCGTTCGACGAGGCCGACAGCGACTTCACCCGCTTCAAGACCACCCGACGCGCCCACTACGACGCCTTCGCGCCCACCGCCGCGGGTGTGTTCGACACCTTGCTCTGGAACCGCGACGGCGAGATCACCGAATGCACGCGCGGCAACATCGCCCTGCTGCTCGACGGCCGCTGGGTCACGCCGCCCTTGCACTGCGGCCTGCTGAACGGCGTCGGCCGCGCCAATCGGCTGCGCAGCGGCCAGCTTGCCGAAGCCGTCGTGCGGGCGGACGATCTGCCACGCGTGCAGGCACTTGCCTTCGTGAACAGCCTGCGCGGCTGGCTCGATGCCGACCTGCACGCTCAGCAAGAATAGTTCGTCAAAGCGCTTGACTTGGAGCGCGCTCTAACTTCGAGAATTCAACGCCATGGAAACCAGTCTGACCATCGCGGAAGTCGCGCAGCGAACCGGCCTCACGGCCTACACGCTGCGCTACTACGAACGCATCGGGCTGATCGCCGCGGTGTCCCGTGCACCGGGCGGTCAGCGCCGCTATGCGAGCGCCGACATGGACTGGCTGGCTTTCCTGTTGCGCCTGCGCGAGACCGGCATGTCCATCCAGGGCATGCAGGCCTTCGCCACGCTTCGAAGCCAGGGGGACGCCAGCGTCGGCGAACGGCGCGAGATGCTCGAGCAGCACCTCGCCGAAGTTCAGGCCCGGGTGGCGGCGCTGCAGCAATCCATGCTGGCGCTGTCGCTCAAGATCGACCACTATCGTGCGGTCGAGAAGACGAAGAAGCGTCCTCCTTCATCGGGCACTGCCCCGGAAGGAAAGACGAGCAATGACGAACACACAGAACCAGGGCCACGACGACAACCTGCGCTACACGCGCGGCCTGGCCAAGCTTCACGAGATCGACGGTGAAGGCGGCGTCAAGGTGGTCGAGAGCCTGGCCGGCATCGCGCCCGACTTCGCCCGCCTGGTGATCGAGTTTCCGTTCGGCGACATCTACTCGCGCCCCGGCCTCGACCTGCGCTCCCGCGAAATCGCGACGGTGGCCGCGCTCACGGCCATGGGAAATGCAGTGCCGCAGCTGAAGGTGCACATCCAGGCCGCGCTGAACGTCGGCGTGACGCGCACCGAGGTGGTCGAGGTCATCATGCAGATGGCGGTCTACGTGGGCTTTCCGGCGGCGCTCAACGGGCTGTTTGCGGCGCGCGAGGTGTTTGCGGCGGACGATGAAAAAAGCGCGCAGTCCCTTTGAGAACCACGCGCTGTCTTTGTCTTGCTCCTTCCCCCTCTGGGGGAAGGCAGGGATGGGGGCTGACGGCGCTTGCAATGCAGCGGTGCCTGTTCGAAGGCCGTCGAGCCCCCACCCCAACCCTCCCCCGGAAGGGGAGGGAGAAATACCGGAGCCTTACTTGAGGGCCTTGTAGCGCATGCGCTTGGGCTTCGCGCCTTCTTCGCCCAGGCGCTTCTTCTTGTCGGCTTCGTACTCCTGGTAGTTGCCGTCGAAGAAGGTCCACTGGCTGTCGCCTTCGGCGGCCAGGATGTGGGTGGCGATGCGGTCGAGGAACCAGCGGTCATGGCTGATCACCATGACCGTGCCGGCGAACTCGAGCAACGCGTCTTCGAGCGCGCGCAGGGTTTCCACGTCCAGGTCGTTCGACGGTTCATCGAGCATCAGCACGTTGCCGCCCGCGATCAGGGTCTTGGCCAGGTGCAAACGACCGCGCTCGCCGCCCGACAGCGTGCCGACCTTCTTCTGCTGGTCCGCACCGTTGAAGTTGAAGCGACCTGCATACGCACGGCTGGCCATCTGGAACTTGCCGACGTTGATGATGTCCAGGCCGTTCGAGATGTCTTCCCACACGGTCTTCTGGTTGGCGAGCTCGTCGCGGTGCTGGTCGACGAAAGCCGCCTTGACGGTCGAGCCGATGACCACATGGCCGCTGTCCGGCTGTTCCTTGCCCGCGAGCAGCTTGAAGAGCGTCGACTTGCCGGCGCCGTTCGGGCCGATGATGCCGACGATCGCGCCCGGCGGCACGGTGAAGCTCAGGTTGTCGATCAGCATGCGGTCGCCGAAGGACTTGCTGACGCCGTGGAACTCGAACACCTGCTGGCCCAGTCGCTCCGCCACAGGTATGAAGATTTCCTGCGTTTCGTTGCGCTTCTGGTATTCCATGTCGCTCAGCTCTTCGAAGCGGGCCAGGCGCGACTTGCTCTTGGCCTGGCGTGCCTTCGGGTTCTGGCGCGACCACTCCAGTTCCTTCTTCAGGGCCTTGGCGTGGGCTTCTTCGCTCTTTTGCTCCTGCGCCAGGCGTTCGCCCTTCTGCTCGAGCCAGGTGCTGTAGTTGCCCTTCCAGGGAATGCCGCGACCGCGGTCCATTTCCAGGATCCACTCGGCGGCGTTGTCCAGGAAGTAGCGATCGTGGGTGATGGCCACCACGGTGCCCGTGAAGCGCTGCAGGAACACTTCGAGCCACTCCACCGATTCGGCATCCAGGTGGTTGGTCGGCTCATCGAGCAGCAGCATGTCGGGCTTGGACAGCAGCAGGCGGCACAGCGCCACGCGGCGCTTTTCGCCGCCTGACAGCAGGCCGATCTTCGCGTCCCACGGCGGAAGGCGCAGTGCGTCGGCGGCGATTTCCAGCTGATGCTCGGAATCGGTGCCGGCGGTGGCGATGATGGCTTCGAGCTGGGCCTGCTCGGCGGCCAGCGCGTCGAAGTCGGCGTCTTCGGCACCGTAGGCGATGTACACCTCTTCGAGGCGCGCCTTGGCCGCGAACACCGCGCCCATGGACTCTTCGACCGATTCGCGCACCGTGTGCTCGGTGTTGAGCTTGGGTTCCTGCTCCAGATAGCCGATCGTCATCCCCGGCATGGGCAGCGCCTCGCCCTCGAACTCCTTGTCCACACCCGCCATGATCTTGAGCAGCGTGGACTTGCCCGAGCCGTTCAGGCCGAGCACGCCGATCTTGGCGCCGGGGAAGAAAGAGAGCGAAATGTCTTTCAAGAGCTGCCGCTTGGGCGGCACGGTCTTGCTGACACGGTTCATCGAATAGACGTATTGAGCCATCTGGGAGTAGTTACCTTGGGTACAAAGATTCGGGGGGAAAGCGCGGTCGCCAGAAAGAAGCCCTTGGGAGGCATTCAGGCGCGGCAAACCACCGATTATCGACTCATGCGACAATAGCCACCGTTGCCGGGTCCAGTTGCCCGCAACACCGGCTCTCTGCCGGGGACGAAGAAAGGTCCATTTCAACCCTTTTGCGAGGGCGGACTTTCCGGCTCCCACCCCTGACCTTCATCTGCCTTGACTGGCTCGGCGTCAACAAGACGCCAAGCGGGCCGATGCCACTGCGCCGTGTATGGCGCTTATTGTTTCCAATGAATTTTGATGAACTGAAGCTGGCTCCCGCCATCTTGAAGGCTGTGCACGAGCACGGTTACGACACCCCCACCCCCATCCAGGCGCAAGCCATCCCCGCCGTCCTCGAAGGCCACGACCTGCTCGGGGGCGCCCAGACCGGCACCGGCAAGACGGCCGCCTTCACGCTGCCCATGCTGCACAAGCTCACCATGAGCCGCAGCGCCACCAACAAGTTCGGCGGTGTCGGCATCCGCGCCCTCGTGCTGACCCCCACGCGCGAACTCGCGGCCCAGGTCGAAGAGTCTGTCCGCACCTACGGCAAGTACCTGCAGCTCGACTCGACCGTGATCTTCGGCGGCGTCGGCATGAACCCGCAGATCAGCAAGCTCAAGAAGGGCGTCGACATCCTCGTGGCCACCCCCGGCCGCCTGCTCGACCTGCAGCAGCAGGGCATGCTCGACCTGAGCCAGGTGCAGATGCTGATCCTCGACGAAGCCGACCGCATGCTCGACATGGGCTTCATCCACGACGTGAAGAAGATCCTGGCCCTGGTGCCCAAGGAAAAGCAGAGCCTGCTGTTCTCGGCCACCTTCAGCGACGAGATCCGCGACCTCGCGGCCACGCTGCTGAAGAACCCGCAAAGCATCCAGGTCACGCCGCGCAACACCACCGTGCAGCGCATCACGCAGGTGATCCACCCCGTGGGCCGCGGCAAGAAGAAGGCGCTGCTCGCGCACATCATCAACGAGAACAAGTGGAGCCAGGTGCTCGTGTTCACGCGCACCAAGTTCGGCGCCAACAGCGTGGCCGAATTCCTCACCAAGAACGGCATCGAGGCGATGGCGCTGCACGGCAACAAGAGCCAGAGCGCCCGCACGCAGGCGCTGGCCGGCTTCAAGACCGGCGACATCCGCGCGCTGGTGGCCACCGACATCGCGGCCCGCGGCATCGACATCGACGAACTGCCGCACGTCGTGAACTACGAAATTCCGAACGTCAGCGAAGACTACGTTCACCGCATCGGCCGCACCGGCCGCGCCGGTTCGAGCGGCGAGGCCGTGAGCTTCGTGTGCCTGGACGAAGAAGGCTTCATGCAGGAAATCGAACGCTTCACGAAGCAGACGATTCCCGTGCAGATCGTCGAGGGCTTCGGCCCTGAAGAAGGCGAACGCGCAGAACCGATCGCCATGGGCCGCCAGACGATCTGGGGCGGCGCCGGCCGTCCGCCGAGCCGCGACGTGATGCAGGCGGCCGCCAAGGCTGCCCGCACCGAGATGCTGCAGCGCATCCGCGAGAACAAGGCCGGCCAGGGTGGCGGCGAGCGCGCTGGTGGTGGTGGCAATGGCGGCGGTCAACGCCGCGGTGGTGGCGGCCAGGGTGGCGGTCAAGGCCGCAACGCCAACGGCGGGGGCCAAGGCCAGGGTCAAGGCCCGCGCGGCCAGGGTGCTCGCGCACCGCAGGGCCGTGGCCCGCAAGGTCCGGCACGCACGCCGCACCATGCACCGCATCAGCAACAGGCCCATCAGCCGCACGACGAGCGCCAGCCGCGCCATCACGGCAACAGCCATAGCCCGACCCAGGCCAACCAGGTCGCGCACCTGCGCGCCGAAGCGGTCGCAGGCGGCGCCGGCCAGCCGGATCCGTTGCGCACGAGCGTCGACCACATGGGTGGCGGACGTGGTCGCGGCCGCCCGGGCGGCGGTGGTGGTGGCGGCTACGGCGGCAACCGTTCGGGCGGCGGTGGCCGTTCGGGTGGTGGTGGTGGCTACGGCGGCGGTGGCCGCTCGGGCGGCGGCGGTGGTGGCCGTTCGTTCGGTCGCTGAGACTCGCCGCGGGTAGAACACCTACCCGGAAGATGAAGAAAGGGCACTCGGTGCCCTTTTTCTTTTGCGGTCGTCAGCGTGTGTGGCAGGCAAGGTTTCGATAAGCAACGGTGACCCGGGCCACAATCGTTGCCGCCATGCAGTACATCCCACCCAACTACGCCACCCTCTTCGTAGCCACCTGCAACCTCCTCAATCTCGCGGCGCCGAACCGCGTGTACTACGAGAACCAGGACGCCTACACCGAGCGCGAGTACGAACGAAAGATCGACTGGACCAGCGAGCGCTTCCATGCGCTCAATGCCGACGTGCTGGCGGTGCAGGAAGTGTGGGACGAGTCGGCGCTCAAGGCCTGCATCGCGCGCAGCGGCCTGCGCTACGACTTCGTCTCGGTGCCGGGTGCCGAGAACACGCCACCGCACACCGGCGCGCAGGGCACGCCGCGCGTGGGCATCGCGACGCGGCTGAAGGTGGACGAGCTTCGCTCCTTCGTCGACTTCCCTCCGGGCTTCGGCGTCGAGGTGCCGGGCCTGGGCCCCCACACGCGCTTCGAGCGGCCTCCCCTGCTCGCCACGGTGCGCATGAAGCATGGCCAGCAGGTGCATGTGCTCACGGTGCACCTGAAGTCCAAGCGCCCGAAATTCCTGCAGGACGCACACGGCAACCCGCTCGAAGACCGCGACGACCGCAAGGTGGGCGTGATGGCGTCGCTGCGCTCGCTGCTGATGCGCGGCGCGGAGGCCTCGGCCCTGCGCTGCATCGTCATCGACCTGCTGCAGGACACGAACGTGCCGCTCGTGGTGATGGGCGACTTCAACGACAACCCGCACAGCGTGACGACGCAGCTCGTGGCCGCCACTTCCGAGGTCGCCTACGACAAGGCCGCGCGCGACGTGGCCCTGTTCAACGCCTACGAGATGCAGGGTGAATCGGCGCTCAAGAAGGACGTGGCGTACTCGCACATCCACCAGGGCTTTCCGGATGTGCTTGACCAGATTTTCGTGAGCGAGGAATTCGTTGCCACCAGCCGCCACAGCCTGGGCGACGTGCGGCGCGTCGACTACTTCAACGACCACCTGCACGAAGGGCGCGACCGCTCGCGCTCGGACCACGGCTTCGTGCGCGCCTTGCTGCGGCTGCGCACGGCCTGAAGATCAGCCCATGCGCCGGCCGGTCTGCCGGTCGAACAGGTGCACGCTCTCCGCGCTGATGGCCAGCCGCACGGTCTCGTCGGGTCCGGCATCGACGCGGCCATGCACCGCCAGCACCAGCTTTTCCTCGCCGACCTGCACCAGCAGTTCGGTCTCGGCACCGGTGGGCTCGACCACGATCACCTTCGCTTCGACGCTGTGCGGGCCGCCGCCGAGCGTCATGTCGCCGGGCCGGATGCCGTAGTGCACAGGCTGTCCGTCGGGTGCCGAGGTGCCGGCCGGCACCGGCCAGCGCGCGCCTTGCGATTCGACCCAGCAGTCGCCACCGGCGCGCCGCACCGTGCCCTCGAGCACGTTCATCGATGGCGAGCCGATGAACTGCGCGACGAACAGGTTGTCGGGCCGGTCGTACAGCTCCAGCGGCGTGCCGATCTGCTCGATGATGCCGTCGTGCATCACCACGATGCGGTCGGCCATGGTCATGGCCTCGATCTGGTCGTGCGTCACGTAGACGGTGGTGGTCTTCAGGCGCTGGTGCAGCGCCTTGATCTCGGCGCGCATCGCCACACGCAGCTTGGCGTCGAGGTTGGACAGCGGCTCGTCGAACAAGAACACCTTCGGGTCTCGCACGATGGCACGGCCCATGGCCACGCGCTGGCGCTGGCCGCCCGAAAGCTCGCGCGGATAGCGGCCCAGCAGCGCGTCGAGGTTGAGGATCTTCGCAGCGCGAGACACGCGTTCGTCGGTCACCGACTTCTCGGCGTTGCGCAGCCGCAGGCTGAAGCCCATGTTCTCGCCCACCGTCATGTGCGGGTACAGCGCGTAGCTCTGGAACACCATGGCGATGTCGCGGTCCTTCGACTCGAGGTCGTTGACCACGCGGCCGTCAATGACGATCTCGCCGCCGCTGATGTCTTCCAGGCCCGCGAGCATGCGCAGCAGCGTCGACTTGCCGCAGCCCGAAGGGCCGACCAGCACGACGAATTCGCCGTCGGTGATGTCGAAGCCAAGGCCCTTGATGATCTGGACCTTGCCGAAGGATTTCTGGATATTGCGAAAGGTTACGGATGCCATGTTGTCGTTCCTGAATTCGTTCAGCTCTTGACGGCGCCGGCCGTCAGGCCACCCACCATGTAGCGTTTGAAGGCGTAGTAGATCGCCGCAGGCGGCAACGCATAGATGAGGCCGGTGGCCATCAGCAGCTCCCACGGCGAATCGTCCGCCGAGAGGAAGTTGCCGAGCGCGACGGCAAGGGTCACGCTCCTGTCGTTCGACAGCAGCAGGAAGGCATAGAGGTACTCGTTCCATGCCAGCAGCAGCGAATAGGTGCCCACCGCCACCAGCGACGGCACCATCAGCGGCAGGTACACGAGGCGGAACAGCTGCAGCGGCGAGGCGCCGTCCATGCGTGCGGCTTCGTCGAGTTCGTAGGGCAGCTTGTCCGACGCCTGCTTCAGCACCCAGATGCAGTACGGCGAGGCGATGGTCACCATCGCCAGGATCAGCGCCCACTGGCTGTTGAGCAGCCCGTAGTTGCCCATGGTCTTGTACATGGGCACGGCCAGGAACGCCGCCGGGATGAAGTACGTGAACAGCGCCAGGTTCATCACCGTGCGCCCGCCGCGCACGCGCAGCCGGCTGATGGCAAACGCCGCCGTGGTCGCAACGAACAGCGTGAGCACGCCCACCGACAACGCGATCAGCAGCGAGTTCCACAGCTGCAGCCAGAAGTGATCGAGGTAGAAGTGCTTCTGCTGGAACACGATGCGGAAGTTGTCCAGCGTCGGGTTCTTGGGCCACAGGTGGCCCGAGGTCGCGGAGTCCTTCGACGAGATCGCGAACAGCACCATGTGGTAGACCGGGATCAGCGTCCACAGCAGCACCGGGATGCCGATCAGCAGCAGCTTGGCCTCGGTCGCTACGGCCTTGGGGGTCCAGCGTTTCATTTCGCCCTCCGACGAGCCGCCTCTAGGAGGGCGGCGGCCCCCTCGGGGGGCAGTGAATACACGAAGTGATGAACGTGGGGGCTCATTTCGAGAGCCTCTTCATCATGAAGTAAACGAGCGGCAGCACGAGCGGCAGCGCCACCACGATGGAAGCCATCGACAGGTCGACCTGGTCGAGCCGCAGGTAGCGGATGCCCAGCGTTGCGAGCACGTGCGTCAGGTCGGCAGGTCCGCCGCCGGTCAGCAGGTAGACGCTGTTGAAGTCGCCCAGCGTCCAGATCATCGAGAGGATCAGCGAGGTGACGTAGAGCGTCTTCAACGCGGGCCAGCTCACGAAGCGGAATTTCTGCCAGGACGATGCGCCGTCGACTGAGGCGGCCTCGTATTGCTCGTTGGGGATGGCCAGCCGACCCGCCACCAGAATGAGCGTCCAGAACGGCAGCGACTTCCACACGTGGACCACCATCGCGAAGGCCAATGCCAGCGCGGGGTCGTTGAGCCAGTTGGGCCCGTCGGCGCCGGTCAGGCGGAAAATGGTGCTGTTGATCACGCCCCACTCCGGGTTCAGCATGAAGCGGATCGACAGGATGGTTGGAATCGAAGGCATCGCCCAGGGCAGGATGAAGATCGCCGAGACGATCTTGATCCACCAGCGCGATGTCACGAAGAAGCCCGAAAGCACCAGTGCCACGAGCATCTTGAGGTTGATCGCCACGATCAGGAAGATGGCCGTGTTGATCACCGATCGGAAGAAGATCGGGTCTTCGACCAGCTTCACGTAGCTTTGCGGATGGCGGGCGAGCCAAAGCCCGTAGCCCACCGGGTAGAGCACGAACACCACGAACACCAGCAGGTAGGGCACGACCATGACCGCGCCCCAGAACTGCCAGCGCGCATGGCGCGCCCCGAGATTGGCAACAGGCGCCGTGGGCGGCGCGGCGGCGACGATAGAGCTCATACGAGTCAGTCCGATGAAGTGGTGCCGTACGCGTACGGCTTACTGCGCCGCCACCGTCTTGATGCGCGCGATCATCTCGTCCACGGCCTTGTCCACTGGCACCTTGTCGGTGACGACGCGGCTCATGGCCTTGGCCCAGACGTTCTCGTTGTTCAGCACGGTGAACTTGTAGTTCTTGGTGAATTCGAAGGTCACGGTGCCGGCGGCGTACTGGTTGTAGACCGAGAGGCGGTGCGGGTCAGCCTTCCAGAAGTCGCGCTGCTGCGCGGCCTTGGTGACGGGGAACCAGCGGCCCAGCGAGCCTTCGACGTACGGCGTCAGGTTCTCTTCCTGCATCAGGAAGGCGACGAACTCCTTGGCGCGGGCCTTGTTCTTCGCGTCCTTGAACACCACGCCGGTCTTCACCGCACTGCGATAGACCATCTTGCTGCCGTCGGGCTTGCTCGGGAAGCCGGCCGTGCGGATGCGCTCGGTGTAGTTCTTGCGCGCTTCCTCACGCTGTTCGGGCGTGAGCGAAGCGTTGTCCGAATCGTCGAGCCACTTGGCGGCGATGGAGATGGTCGCGTTGTGCGTCATCACGGTCGTCTTGTTGTGGAACGCGACGTTGTTGTCCGGGTCCTTCCAGCTGGTGGAAGAAGGCGGCGTGCAGCCCTTTGTGTAGGGCGCGGTGTAGTCGGTCAGCGCGCCGATCAGGCCGGTGCGCACCTTCGGGTCGTCCACCAGCAGCTTGCCGTTGTCGTCCACCAGCTTGACGTTGTAGGCGTCCATGAAGGTCAGGAACGAATAGAACGAGTCGCTCGAATCCACGCCCATCGGCATGCCGATGCCGAAGGTGCGCTTGCCGCTTTCCTTGCGGCTGGCAGGTTGCACCTTCTCGCACCAGAACGACCAGTACTCCTTCCAGGTGGCCGGGATGTCCGACTCCTTGAAGCCCGCCTCCGCCAGCATGTCGCGCCAGTACTCGATGTGCATCGTCTGCTGCTTGATCGGGAAGGCGTAGTAGGCCTTCTTCTTGGTCTGGTCGTTGTAGAGGTAGGTGGTTTCGAGCGTGTTGGGCGCGAAGCGGTCCTTCATGGGCGTGAGCACGCTGCTGATGTCTTCGAGCTTGCCGTCGAACGCCCACTTGCCGGTGACCTGGAAGTCGTACACGTCGGCGTAGGCCACGTCGGGCGGGCTGCCCGAATCGAGCGCGGACACGGTCTTGGGGATCATGTCCTGGATCGGGTACTGCGACAGCTCGATCTTGACGTTCTTGTTCTTGTCCTCGAACTTCTTGATGGCGGCGAACAGCGCGTCGTCCTCCGCCTTGTAGAAGCCCTTGACCCACCAGACGGTGAGTTTTTCCTGCGCGGCAACGTGGCCTGCCGACAGCAGGCCCAGCGCGAGCAGCGTTGGCGCGATCAGCGACTTGACGAGTTTCATGGTTGATGTCTCCTTCTCTTCTTCGGTGGAATTTGCTCGGGGCGCGAGCGTAGGGTGAAAGAACCGGATGCGAACTGCGGACAAACGCTTAGACGGCGCAGATGCGGCTAGCTGGCCTTGAGCCTCGGCGGGGGCCGGCTCAGGCGCGGCAATCGCCGGCGCGAGCCCAGCACGTCCTCGATGTCCTGGCGCGCGCCATCGATGAGGCGGATGATCGCGAGCTCGGCCTTGGTTGGGTCATGCGCGATCACCGCGTCGATCACCGCGCGGTGCAAGGGCAGCGACAGCGCGGGACCGTCGGGCTTGGCGGTCGAAATCTCGAAACTGGTGCGCAGCAGCGCGTTGAGCACCTTGCTCATCTGCGCGAGCATGCGGTTGCCCGCGGCACTCAACAGGCCGTTGTGAAAGCGCAGGTCGAAGGTGACGTAGTCGCCGCCGTTCTCCACGGCCTCCTTCATGCCGGCAAAGGCGGTCTCTATTTCCTCGATGTCCTTGGCCGTGGCCCGCTCGGCCGCGAGCCGCACGGCCGCCGGCTCCACTACGCGGCGCAAGTCCTGCAGGTCGCGCAGGAACTCGGGCGTGAGCCCCGCGCGCGCCTGCCAGGTGATGACGTCGGGGTCGAACCAGTTCCACTTGTCCTTGGGCAGCACGCGCGTGCCGACCTTCGGCCCCGTGACGATCAGGCCCTTGGCCGCCAGCGACTTGATGGCCTCGCGCACCACGGTCCGGCTCACGCCGAGTTCCTCACCGAGCACGGGCTCGGAGGGGATCGACGCACCGATCGCATAGCGCCCGGACACCACGGCTTCACCGAGCAGTTCGAGCGTTCGACCGTGGATGTTCTTGATCATGTGCGATGTGAAATTCGGTATCTCGACGCTCGAAAACACGAAGGGTCCGGCGTGTTGATCGCGCTTATCATATGATGATTGAAAGCACGGATCGGCAGGACAAACCCTGAGAGTTCTGCCTCTTATTTCGACAACAAAGAGAGACATCCATGAGCACCGCCCCCAAGAAGAAACCCGGTGAACTTCGCAGCCAGCAATGGTTCGGCCGCAACGACCGCGACGGCTTCATCTACCGCAGCTGGTTGAAAGGCAAGGGCCTGCCGCACGACCAGTTCGACGGCCGCCCCGTCATCGGCATCTGCAACACCTTCAGCGAACTCACGCCCTGCAACTCGCACTTCCGCACGCTGGCCGAGCAAGTGAAGATCGGCGTGTATGAGGCGGGCGGCTTCCCGCTCGAGTTCCCGGTGATGTCGCTTGGCGAAACGCTGCTGCGCCCCACCGCCATGCTGTACCGCAACCTCGCGAGCATGGACGTCGAAGAAAGCATCCGCGGCAACCCGCTCGACGGTGTGGTGCTGCTCATGGGCTGCGACAAGACCACGCCCGCACTGATGATGGGCGCGGCCAGCGTCGACCTGCCGACCATCGGCGTGTCGGGCGGCCCCATGCTCTCGGGCAAGTGGCGCGGCCAGGAGCTGGGCTCGGGCACCGGCGTGTGGCAGATGAGCGAGCAGGTGCGCGCCGGCACGCTCAAGCTGCAGGAGTTCTTCGAGGCCGAGAGCTGCATGCACCGCAGCCACGGCCACTGCATGACGATGGGCACCGCCAGCACCATGGCCAGCATGGTCGAGTCGCTGGGCATCGGCCTGCCGGGCAATGCGGCCTACCCCGCCGTCGACGGCCGCCGCAACGTGCTTGCACGGCAGGCGGGCCGGCGCATCGTCGACATGGTGCATGAAGACATGAACATGTCGAAGATCCTCACGCGCCAGGCGATCGAGAATGCAATCAAGGTCAATGCGGCCATCGGCGGTTCGACCAACTTCGTGATCCACCTGCTGGCCATTGCAGGCCGCATGGGCGTCGACCTCACGCTCGACGATTTCGACCGGCTGGCCGCCGAGTTGCCCTGCCTGGTGAACCTGCAGCCCTCGGGCCAGTACCTGATGGAAGACTTCTGCTACGCGGGCGGCCTGCCGGTGGTGATCAAGGAGATCGCCGAGCACCTGCACAAGGACATCCTCACCGTCACCGGCCAGAGCGTGTGGGAGAACGTGAAGGACGCCGAGAACTACGGCCCGCAGGTCATTCGCACGCTGGCCGAGCCCTTCAAGGAGAAGGCCGGCATCTGCGTGCTGCGCGGCAACCTCGCGCCCAACGGCGCCATCATCAAGCCCAGCGCGGCCACGCCCGAGCTGCTGGTGCACAAGGGCCGCGCGGTGGTGTTCGAAAGCGCCGAAGACCTGCACAAGCGCATCGACGACGAGAACCTCGACATCGATGAGCACTGCATCATGGTGCTGAAGAACTGCGGCCCCAAGGGCTACCCCGGCATGGCCGAGGCCGGCAACATGCCGCTGCCGCCGAAGGTGCTGCGCAAGGGCATCACCGACATGGTCCGCATCAGCGATGCGCGCATGAGCGGCACGGCCTATGGCACCGTGGTGCTGCATACCGCGCCCGAAGCGGCTGCGGGCGGGCCGCTGGCGCTGGTGCAGGACGGCGACATCGTCGAGCTCGACGTGCCGAACCGCAAATTGCATCTGCATGTGAGCGACGAAGAGCTGGCGAAGCGCCGCGAGAAATGGGTCGCGCCCAAGGCGCCGCTGGACTCGGGCTACTGGAAGCTCTATGTCGACACAGTGCTGCAGGCCGACCAGGGGGCGGACCTGGGCTTTCTGCGTGGTCGCCGTGGGGCTTTTGTGCCGCGCGACAATCACTGAGCAGGTCGGGCTTAGGGGCGCGATCCCGCCGACGCGGTGACCTTTTTCGCGAATGTCCCCCGCTTCGCTCCTCCTTTATTTCGCGAAAAAGGCCCGTGCACAGGGCACCGGGTGCTCCCCGCAGCGAAATAAAGGAGGAGCGAAGCGGGGGACATTCGCGGAGGGGAGTACCCGGTGGCCTGGGCACGCGCCCCGAAACAAAACACAGGCGACAGACATGACAAGACTGATAGCCATCGACTGGGGCACAAGCTCGCTGCGCGGTGCCTTGCTGGACGCCCACGGCAAGGTGTTGGAAGAGCGCAGCGACGCCCGCGGCATCCTCACGGTGCCCGAGGGTGGCTTTCCCGCGGTCTTCGAGTCGCTGTTCGGCGACTGGATGCGCCTGGAAGGCGCGCGCTGCCTGATCTCCGGCATGGCTGGCAGCAAGCAGGGCTGGGTCGAAGCGCCCTACTGCGCCTGCCCCGCCGGCCGTGTCGAGGTGGGCCGCAGGATCATCGACATCAACGCAATCCCCGGTGCCAGCATCGCAATCGTGCCGGGCCTGAGCGACGAGCACGCCGGCGTGCCCGACGTGATGCGCGGCGAAGAGGTGCAGATCTTCGGCGCCATGTCGATCACCGGCCTGGACGACGGCGTCTTCGTGCTGCCCGGCACGCACAACAAATGGGTCACGGTCAAGAAGGGCCGCGTCGCGGGCTTCCGCACCTACATGACGGGCGAGTTCTACGCGCTGCTGAGCCAGCACTCGATCCTGGCTCGCACGCTCGATGCATCGGCGCCGCTCGACGAGGCCTCTTTCCTCGAAGGCGTGACCTGCTCGGAAAACGGCCACGGCCTGCTGCACAACGCCTTCGGCACGCGCACGCTGGCGCTGTTCGAGCGCATGCCCGAGCAGGAGCTGTCGAGCTACCTCTCGGGCCTGCTGATCGGCGAGGAACTGCGCACGCAGTCGTTGCAGGCGGCCGGCGAGGTGATCCTCATCGGCTCGTCCGCCCTCACCCAGCGCTATGCATTGGCCCTGCGCGCCACCGGCGTCACCACGCGCACGCTGGGGGCCGAAGCCACCTGGGCCGGACTGCATGCACTGTCCGGTTTTCTCGACACCGACAGAGCTTCCACATGACCACGCCTCTCGAAAAATTCACCACTGCGATGCGCGAGCTGCCCCTGGTGGCGATCCTGCGCGGCCTCACGCCCGCCGAGGCAGCCGACATCGGCGACGCCATCGTCGAGCCAGGCTTCCGGCTGCTCGAAGTGCCGCTCAATTCGCCGCAGCCGCTGGAGAGCATCGCGTTGATGCGCAAGCGCTTTCCGCACGCGCTGGTCGGCGCCGGTACGGTGCTCGGCGCACAGCAGGTGCGCGACGTGCATGCGGCCGGCGGCGAGTTGATCGTCTCGCCCAACTGCAACGCCGAGGTCATCGCCGAGGCCGCGCGGCTCGGCATGGTCTGCCTGCCGGGCGTCATGACGCCGACCGAGGCCTTCGGCGCACTCGCGGCCGGCGCCACCGGGCTCAAGCTGTTCCCGGCCGAACTGGCCTCGCCCGCCGTGGTGAAGGCCCTGTTGGCCGTGCTGCCGGCCGGCACGCCCGTCATGCCCGTGGGCGGCATCACGCCCGCGAACATGGCCGAATGGCGCGCGGCCGGCGCGGCCGGGTTCGGCATCGGTTCCGCGCTCTACAAGCCCGGCAAGCAGGCCGCGGCGGTGTGCGACGATGCGAAGAAATTCATCGCGGCCTGGTCGGGCTTGATCCAGGCCTGATCCGCGAACGCCCCCCAAGAACAAGGAGACCCCCTCGATGTCCGCCGATGCCGCCTACGCCAGCCCCGCCGTCAGCAAGCTGCGCGAAGACCTCGCCCTGGCCTTGCGCGCCGCCGCTCACCACGGGTTGTCCGAAGGCGTCTGCAACCACTTCAGCGTGATGCTGCCGGGCGCGCAGGACCGCTACCTCATCAACCCGCGCGGGCTGCACTGGGGCGAGATCGGCCCCGACGACATCGTGCTGATCGACGTGCACGGCGAGGTGCTCGCGGGCCGCCATCGCGTGGAGCCCACCGCCCTCTTCATCCATGGCGCGGTGCACCGGCTCACGGGCCATGCGGTCGTGCTGCACTGCCACATGCCGTACGCCACCGCGCTCACGATCACGGCCGACCGCGCGCTCGATCCCACCGCCAGCCAGAACGCGATGCGCTACATGAACCGCATCGCCATCGACGCCGAATACAACGGCCTCGCGCTCGACGACGCCGAGGGCGAGCGCATCGCCCGCGCGATGGCCGGCAAGGACGTGGCCTTTCTCGCGAACCATGGCGTGATCGTCGCGGGCGGCACCATCGCCCATGCCTACGACGACCTCTACTACCTGGAGCGCGCCTGCCTGCACCAGGTCATCGCGCAATCGACCGGCCGGCCGCTGGTGCCGGTAAATGCAAAGTTGGCCGCGCACGTGGCGGCGCAGATCCAGGGCGAGCGGGAGCAGTCGGACCTGTTCTTCGAAGCCCTGCGTCGCATGCTGCCCGCCCCGCGCGGCTGAGCATCCGGCCGATACGGCCAATGGCCTATCGGCGGGACATGTTCCGCGGTGCAAAGTCCATTCACAATTGTGTCTTTGCCATGCCGCATCCGGCGCGCACCGGCTTACAGCTCTTCATCCGATTTCGCTTCAGCCTTACAACAACTTCACAAGAAGGCGCGAGGATGAGGCTTCCAACCACAACCGGGGGATCACGTGAAAAAGCTTAGTTTCGCAATCGGCGCCGCGGCCTTGTTGTCGCTGGCCAGTCTCAGCGTTCCGGCCCAGGCCCAGACGGGCGGACGCTTCATCCAGGCGCAGGTGTACGTCGTGCCCGCACCACCTCCGCCGCGCCGCTACTACGCACCGCCGCCTCCGCCGCGCCATTACTACGGCCCGGGCTACCACCGCGGCCCGGACCGCCACTACGGCCGCCGATGGGACGACCGCCCGCGCTATGGCCGCAGGGACAACGACGGCGACGGCGTACCCAACCGCTACGACCGCCGGCCCAACAATCCCTACCGCTATTGACGAAGGTCCGGGCCTCGTGCCCGGGTCGAGGCCATGACGGCCGTGCGGGGGTAGAAGTCGCAGGATGCCCTTGGAAGTTGCTACTCAGGCCCGCGCCATTCGCCGCAACAGCCCGCCGGTGGTGCGCGGCCAACCGACGCGGCCGAACCAGGCTCCGCCTGCGATGGCCGATGCGATCACGATGCCGTACACCCCAAGCGCCACGCCCTGCGCGGTGAACACGCCGGTGAGCCCGTCGCCCCAGCGCAGCGCCAGCCAGCCGCCCGTGCCCGCCACGGTCAGGCGCGCAATGTTGCCGAGCACCGGCCACAGCAGCCGGCCCGCGCCTTGCGACGCGAAATACAGCACCAGCCCGACGCCGAAGAAGCCATACATCGGCCCGACCACGCGCAGATAGTGCGCGCCGGTTTCGAGCATCGCCGGATCGTTGCCGAACAGCAGCAGCCAGGGGCGCGGGAACAGCGCGGCCGCGAGGCCGATGGTTTCCGTGAGCGCAAAGGCCAGCGCCGCGCCGGTCCAGGTGGCGCGCAGGGCGCGTTCGCGCTGCCCTGCCCCCATGCAGGTGCCGACCATGGCCACCAGCGGCGCGCCGAGGCCGAACACCAGCGGCACCAGCAGGTATTCGAGCCGCGAGGCCGTGCCGTAGCCGGCCAGTGCGCCCGAACCGAAATGACTTGTCAGCGCGGTGGCGATGCCGATCGACAGGTTGGTCGCCACCGTCGCCACCGCACCCACCAGCCCGATGCGCAGGATGTCGCGGAACAGCGGCCAGCGCAGCCTGAGCGCGGCCAGCGTGGGCCGCAGCAGGCTGCGCGGCGAGCGCAGGTAGACGATGAGCGCGACGGAGCCCAGCAGGTAGTAGAGCAGCAGCGCCATCGCACCGCCCGCAATGCCCATGCCCGGCAATGGGCCGACACCGAAGATCAGCAGCGGCGACGCGGGAACGAGGAACACCACGCCCACCACCGTCACGTTGGCCGGCACCGACATGTTGCCGGTGCCGCGGATGATGGCCGAGAGCGAGTTGAAGAGCCACACCAGCGTCGCGCCCGCGAACACCCAGTTCGAGTACGTGAGCGCAGCCTCGAGCGCCGGCCCCGTGCCGCCCATGATCCCGTAGAGCCAGCGCCCGCCCAGCAGCAGCGCCAGCGTGAAGCACAGGCCGAAGCCCAGCGCGATGACGATGGCATGCCACACCAGCGCATCCGCATCGTGTTTGCGGCGTGCGCCGAGCGCGCGCGCGATCGACGAGGCGATGCCGCCACCCATCGCGCCGCTGGAGGTCATCTGCATCAGCATGACGATGGGAAACACCAGCGCCATGCCGGCGAGCGCATCGGTGCCGAGCTTGCCGACGAAGTAGGTCTCGATGAGGCCGACGGATGCTTGCGCCAGCATCACCAGCACGTTGGGCGCCGCGAGGCGCAGCAGCGTGGGCACGATGGGCGCCTCGAGCAGGCGGCGCGTGCGCGGGTCGAGTTCGGTGCGGGCTGCCGTCATGTCGGTGAACTCCTCGCACTCAAGCCCGTGCCGCGGCGCGCGCGACCTGCGCGCCGGCCTTCGCCGCCGGACGGCGAATCATCATCACGACCACCGCCGCCACCAGGCAGGCCGCGCCTGCGGCATAGAGCGCCGGTGTGTAGGTCAGCAGCAGCGTGCGTGCGAAGCCGGCGCCGTAAGCCGCCGTGGCGGCGCCCAGCTGGTGCGCGGCAAAGACCCAGCCGAACACCAGGCCCACCTTGGCGGGGCCGAAGGCGGCGCCCGCGAGCTTGACGGTCGGCGGCACGGTGGCGATCCAGTCGAGGCCGTAGAACATCGCGAAGATGCCCAGCCCGTAGATGGTGAACTCCGAATGCGGCAGCCAGAACAGCGACAGGCCGCGCAGGCCGTAGTACCAGAAGAGCAGCTTGCGGTTGTCGTAGCGGTCCGAGAGCCAACCCGAAAGAATGGTGCCGACGAAGTCGAAGGCGCCCATCATCGCGAGCACCGAGGCTGCGGGCACTGCGCTCATGCCGTAGTCGCCGCACAGGGAGATGAAGTGCGTCTGCACGAGCCCGTTGGTGCTCAGGCCACAGATAAAGAAAGTGGCGGCGAGGATAAGGAAGGTGCGGTTGGTCGAAACCTCCTTCAACACACGGAACGGCGTGGCGAAGTTCATCGCCGGCGCGGCGGCGGCAGGTGCGGCCGGCTGCGTGCCGGGCACCTCGCCGTAGGGCAGCAGGCCGATGTCCGAGGGTCGGTTGCGCATGAGGCACAGCGCCAGCACGCCGATCAGGATGCTGCCTGCCACGATCGGCAGGATGGCCGAGCGCCAGCCCCAGTGCTCGATCATCCAGGCCGCGAGAGGCAGGAAGGCGAGTTGCCCGGTGGCCGAACTGGCCGTGAGCATGCCGACGACGAGGCCGCGCCGCGCGACGAACCAGCGGTTGGCCACCACCGCGCCGAGCACCAGCGCCGTCATGCCGGTGCCCAGGCCCAGCATCAGGCTCCACAGCACGAACAGGTGCCACAGCTGCGAAGCCATGGTGACCAGCGCCATGCCCAGGCCGACCAGCGCGAGGCCGGTGCAGACCACGGCGCGCAGTCCATAGCGCTCCATCAGTACCGCGGCGAACGGCCCCATCAGGCCGAACAGCGCGAAGCGAAGCGCCAGTGCCGACGATATCTGCCCGGTGCTCCATCCGAACTCCTTGCCCAGCGGCTGCAGCATGGCGCCCGGCAGGCCCAACGCGGCCGACATGGTCAGCATGGTCAGGAAGGTGATGGCGGCGACGATCCATCCGTAGTGAATGCCGCGGCGCTGCAGCCATGCGGAGACGGGAGTGGCGAACATGAGACCTCTGCTGTTGGAATTGAATGTCAGTCTTCGGCGTCGGGCGCGTCATCCGCGCCCAGCAACTCCATCGACTCGTCGATCAGCCGGTGCAGCGCGAGCACGCGCTCGATGCCCAGCAGCGCGTTGAGTTTTTGCTGCGCCGCCTTCCAGTGCAGCTGCGCCTCGCGGCGCTTGGCGTCGCCCTCATCGGTGAGCTGCACCAGCCGGCTGCGCGCATCGGCGCCGGCGCCCAGTGAGATCCAGCCCGCGGCGATCAGCGGCTGCAGGTTGCGGCTCAGGGTGGAGGCGGTCATCTTGAGTTCGCTCGCCAGGTCGACCGGGCGCGAGGGACCGAGCCGCGCCAGATTCGACAGCAGCGAGTACTGTGTGGTCTTCAGGCCGCTCTTCGACACCTCGGCGTCGTAGTGCTGCGAGAGGCGGCGCGAGAGCTGGCGCACCTTGAAGCTGGTGCAGCCGCGTGGCTTGGCGAGGGTGTCCATAGGGTATTATTGTAGCTACAACTATTGCATATGCAACTTAACCCTCCAGACAACCCGGACAGGAGAACACCCGGCATGACGCACAACCCCAGCCAGCTCGACGCGTGGATCGCCGAAGAGCGAAAGATCACCGAACGCCTCGAAGCCGGCCCAGGCCCTGGCCTTGCCCGCCCCGACCAGATCGCGGGCAAGACCGGCCTCGAAATGATGCAGGCGATGCTGAACGGCGAGATTCCCTTTGCAGCCATCGCCAGGACGCTGGACTTCACGATCCTCGAAGTGCGCCCGGGGGTGGCCATCTTCCAGGGAACGCCGCTGCCGCGGCACCTGAACCCGCTGGGCACCATCCATGGCGGCTGGGTCGCCACGATGCTCGACTCCGCCCTGGGCTGCTCCGTCCACACGATGATGCCGCCCGGGCGGGCCTACACCACCGCCGAGCTGAGCGTGAACTACGTGAAAGGCCTGACGCCCAAGGTGCAGCGCGTGCGCGCTGAAGGCAAGGTGATCCACTGCGGCCGCCAGCTGGCCACCGCCGAGGCCCGCCTCTTCGGGCCCGATGGCACGCTGTACGCGCACGCCACCACGACCTGCCTGGTGTTCGAAACGCGGCCGGCGGGTTGAGCCGGCTTCAGGCAGCCAGGAGTCCGAAACATGGGAAACGAGATCCAGCCGGCCGATCTGGGCTTCTTCTGCGCGCTGGCGAGCGCCGGCAGCCTCAGTGCGGCGGCACGCGAGCTGGGTGTCTCGACAGCGGCCGTGAGCAAGCATCTCGCGCAGATGGAAGCGCGCCTGAGTGTCAGCCTGCTCAACCGCACCACGCGGCGCATGAGCCTGACGCCCGAAGGCGAGCTCTATCTCGAGCACGCGCGCCGCATCCTGAACGACATCGACAGCATGGGCGAGATGCTGGGCGCGTCGAAAGCGACGCCCAAGGGCTTGTTGCGCGTCAACGCAACGCTCGGTTTCGGCCGCAGCCACGTGGCGCCGCTGATCTCGAAGTTCGTGCGCGAATATCCGGCGGTGGAAGTGCAGCTCCAGTTGTCGGTCAATCCGCCGCCGCTGACGGACGACTCCTTCGACGTGTGCGTGCGCTTCGGCGCACCGCCGGATTCGCGCGTGATCGCAAGGCGGATCGCCGCAAATCGCCGCCTGCTGTGCGCCGCGCCGGCCTACATCGCCAAACACGGCACGCCCAAGGTGCCCAATGACCTGACCAGACACAACTGCATCGGCATCCGGCAAGGCGAGGAGGCTTACGGCCTCTGGCGGCTGTCGAGCGGCCGGGGCAAGAGTGCCACCACGCAGGCCATCAAGACACGCGGCACGCTGACGACGAACGACGGCGAGATCGCCGTCAACTGGGCACTCGACGGGCACGGCATCCTGATGCGTGCGGAGTGGGACATTGCTCGCTACCTGCGCAGCGGGCGCCTTGTGCAGGTTCTGCGGCAGTACTACACGCCCGATGCAGATATCTATGCCGTGTATCCGCAGAGCCATCAGCTTTCAGCGCGCGTGCGGGCCTTCGTCGATTTTCTGACGCTGTCGCTCACGCAACAGGCTTCGGCCACTCAGCTGCCGGCTCCACGAGGGCGACCTTGATGCCGAAGCCAGCCACATCCTGTGCCTTCGGCCGGCGGCTCAGGAGCTCTGGCAGGTGTAGCTGTCCGCCGAATTCACGTCACCACTGCCCTTGTATTTCGGGAAGCTCGGATACTTGCACAAGGGGCGGGCCAGTACGGGCGCCTTGGTCGTCAGATCCAGTTTTGTCGCCACGATGTTTTGCGTGGAAGGCTTTGCGCCTCCCTCACGCCACTTCGCGACAGCGTCCACGAGGTCGATGGTGTCCGGACCGACTCCGCCTGCGCAATGCTGAACGCCTGGCTGAAGGAAGAACTCCATCGAGGCATCCCGCGTGGACGCGCCGCCCACCGTGGTCGCGACATCGTTGAAGTACTTGATCGAGCCCTTGTAGCTGATCGCCCAGTCGTTCGTTCCATGGGCAAGGATCATCTTGCCGCCTTGTCCGAAGAAGGAGCGAAGGTCCGGCGTCGCATCGAGCGTGGTGGCTGCGAGCCGCAGTCCCGGAGAGTAGAGCTCCGGATCGAAACCAAGCACGTTGAAGGCCGGATCGCCCGTGACCCAGTACTTCACCAGGCCGCTTCCGAACATGAACTGCAGGCCGGTGCCGCCAATGGCGGAGCCGGTCACCCACAGGGGCCAGCCCTGGTCTTCGCCGCCAGGTCCCCAGCCGGGATAGACGCTCGTCCCGTCCGCACGCTTGAGCTCGGAATAGATCGTGTTGGCAGTCGCTATCTGCGGGTCGGTCAGGCATGTGTCCGCGTCCCCCGCCGTGCAGCGCAATACCGCCGGATTGAAACTGCAGGCCTCCTGGTTGCTCACGATGCCGTCGGCAACGCCATCCAGGCCGTCGCACTGGGCGGTGACGGTCTTGCCAATGAGCGAGGCCTTTGCATCGCTGAGCTGTCCACCCGGCGCCGCGAGTGCCTTACCGTTCGCAACGAAGGCCTGGAACAGTTCGGTGAAGGAATAGGCCGGCGCGCGCACGACAATGCCGTCGAAGTCGTTCGGGAAGCGCGTGGCCTGGATCAACGCTTCTCTGCCACCATTGGAGCAACCTTCGAAATAGCTGAACTCGGCGTCCGAGCCATAGCGCTTGCGAACGATTTCCTTGGTGACCTCATTGACCGAGTGGATCGACAGATAGCCGAAGTCCGCCTGCGCCGTGGGATTGTTCAGGAAGACCGAGGCGTCCAGGCCATCGCCCTGGCGCCCGCCGTCCGAGGCCACGAGCACGTAGCCAGCGGTTGAACCGCTGGGCGAGTAAGGCGTGATGCTGATGCTGCCGTCCCAGCCGCCGCCGCCTGCATACAGGAGCTTGTTGTTCCACACGGTGGGCAGATGCACTTCGAAATTGAGCGTGGCGTGAAGGGTGCCCGTGACCTTGCAGTACTCCGCGGAGCCCGCCGCTGCCGGGACGAGCGTTGCCTCCTTGAGCGTTGCGCCGGCAAGCGAGGCACCGGCGAAGACCGCGCACTTCTCCTGCGCTGACGCGACCGGTGCCGGGGTCGAGGTCGGCGGCGGGGTTTGCGTTGGCGCAGGTGTCGGGAACAGCACCGGCAGGCTGCTTGCGCCACCACCACCGCCGCCGCAAGCCGCCAGCAGGATGGGGATGCACGCAAGAGTGCAGCGCGCCGTCGAGAGAGGGTTTTTCATGATTTGTCTCCTGTTCGTACTGCCACATAAACTCAGGCGACTCAGCCCATCGCCTGCGCTGCGCATGCTAGGCACTAAGACCGAGGAAGAAAGTCTTTCCAATGACAAAGCACGTGCAGACCATTGCCATGTTGCGAGCGGCTGCCTGGGCTCGCGGCCTGACGCAAGAGCAGCTTCAGCGTGTCGAGCTGGAAACGCAGGACCGCTTCTATTCGGCCGGTGAAATCGTCTGTCAGAAATCGAGCCCGGCCACGCACTGGATCGGTGTCGTCGAAGGCATGGTCAAGGTGGATGTTCTCTCGGCAGACGGCCGCAGCACCACCCTCACCGGTGTATCCGATGGCGGTTGGCTCGGAGAGGGCTCCGTGCTGAAGAGCGAACTCCGGCCGTACGGCGTTGTCGCTCTGCGCGACAGCCGCATCGCCTTGATGCCAAGCCAGACCTTCCACTACCTGGTTGCCGACAGCCTGACCTTCTGCCATTTCATGATCAACCAGCTCAACGCAAGGCTTGGCCAGTTCATTGCGCTTGCCGAAAGCAATCGGATGCACGACATCAGTTCGCGCGTGGCAAGCTGCCTGGCCGAACTCTTCAACCCCCAGCTCAATCCGCAGACCAATCCTGTGCTGCACATTTCGCAGGAAGAGATTGGCCGGCTGGCTGGCATTTCCCGCCAGGTCGCCCATCGCGCCCTGCACGAGCTGGAGGAAGCAGGCCTGCTTCACATCCGCTACGGCAGCATCGACGTGCTGAACGTCGACGGCCTGCGGCTGTATGCGCGTGAGCACGCCGAGTGAAGTGCTTCGCGGGGTGGCGTGCAGCCGTCAAACGCCAGATCAAACGCGCCATGCCTACGGTCGGGTCCCCCATCAACTCTCTTTGAGGTGAGACCTATGCCCAAATTCGTCATCGAACGCGCCATTCCCAACATCGGCGCCGCCAGCGCCGCCGAACTGCAGGCCGTATCCCAGAAGTCGTGCGGCGTCCTGCGCGAGCTCGGCACCGACGTGCAATGGGTGCACAGCTACGTCACGGGCGACAAGATCTACTGCGTCTACAACGCGACCAGCGAAGAGCTGGTGCGCGAACACGCGCGCAAAGGCGGATTTCCCGCCGACAGCGTGGCGCGCGTGGTGACGACGATCGATCCGACGACTGCAGAGGCCTGACCCCAAGATCCTGCTGCGGCCGGTGCCTCGCTCTGCCACACTGCAGGGATGAGGCCCTTCGTCCAGCTTCTCGGCGTGCCGTGTGTGGTGAGCGCAGACGGCCCCGCCGTGCCCATCCGGGGCCACAAGGCCTGGGGACTGCTTGCCTATCTCGCGCTCCAACCAGGCGCCGTTGCGCGGCAGCGCCTGGCCGGATTGCTGTTCGAGGATGCGGAAGACCCGTTGGCTGCCCTGCGCTGGAACCTTCGCGAGCTGCGTCGGGCCCTGGGCGACTGCACGCTGCGCGGAGATGCAATCGCCTTTCCGCACGAGCAGGTCGCCGGCGTCGACGTTGCGGTGCTGACGCGTGGAGACTGGTCGGACGCGTTGTCGCTTCATGGGCTCGGATGCGAACTGCTGGAGGGCCTGGGCTTTTCATCGAGCCCATCGTTTGCAGCGTGGCTGCAGGCCGAGCGGCGAAGGATGCAAGCCACGTCGGAAGCCGTGCTGCGCGAGGCCGCCCTGTCGCGGGTTACGGGCGGCGCGCCGGGCGCGGCAGCCGAGATCGCCTACCGGCTCGTCAGCCTGAATCCGCTGGACGAGAACGCCCATGTCCTGCTGGTGCGCTGCCTCGCGGCGGCGGGCGATGGGGTGGGCGCGGCGCGGCAAGCGGCCGCCTGCCGTGAACTGTTCAGTCGCGAGCTTGGTGTCGCACCCGGGCCCGCGCTGGCCGACGCACTGCACACCGTGACGGCCACGCCGACGGCCCGGCCGACCATCGGCCGCGCGGCGGCCCTGGCGCAACTCGAAGCAGGCGAGGCGGCCATCGGCGCAGGCGTGCTCGAGGCAGGCCTGCAATGCCTGCGCCGAGCCATGGTCGACGCCGACGGCACGGGCGATCCCGCCCTGCGCACGCGCGTGCGGGTCGCGCTGGGCGGCGCGCTGGTGCATGCGGCGCGCGGCCGCGACGAGGAAGGCGCCGCGGCCCTGCACGAGGCCTTGGCCATCGGCCGTGAAGCCGCCCCCGAACTGGCCGCCGCCGCATGCCGCGAATTGGGCTACGTCGAGTTCCTGCGAGGGCGCTACGAGCGCGCGCTGGCGTGGATGGCGCGGGCCGGGCCGTTGGCAGGCGCCTGTCTTGCCGAGCGGGCCCGGATCGCCACGGTGAAGGGTTCCATCCTGAGCGACACGGCCTGCTACCCGGCCGCCATGGAAACGCTGCGCGACGCCGCAGCCTGGGCGCTGGAGGCGGGTGAGCCCAAACAGGTGATCTACGCCGAGTCCATGCTGGGCCGGGCCATGATCTTGCGCGGCGAGTGGGAAGCAGCAAGGCTGATCGTCGACCGTGCCGTCGACCAGGCGGGCCGGCTATGGACCGCATTCCTTCCCTGGCCCTTGTCCTTTCGCGCCGAAATCGACCTGAGCGCTGGCCAACTGGAGTCGGCCGCGGAGCGCTTCGAGCACGCCTTCGCGCTGGGGTGCCAGTTGGGCGATCCATGCTGGGAAGGCGTAGCCGGCCGCGGCCTCGGGCTGGTGGCGATGGCGCGCGGCGACGCTGCGCGCGCCGAGGAAATTCTGTTGGACACGCTGGCTCGCTGCACCCGCCCGCCAGACGCCTACCTGTGGGGCGAGGCCTATGTGCTCGAGGCGCTTTGCCGTCTTGGCGTGTCGCGTCGCACCTCGCCGATCCGCCGGCAGGTGGACGAGCTGATGGACATCGCCGCACGAACCGGCATGCGCGAGTTCGTCGTGCGGGCCTACCTCCTTCGCGCCGCCCTTGGGGATCCGGATGGGGCGGGAGCCGCACGAACCCTGGCCGCCGACATCGACAATCCGGCGCTCACCGCGTGGACACTGAACGTCGATTCGCCTGCAGTAGGCCTTCAGCTCGTAAGTCCAAACGGCTCATCCTCTCTTCGTCAGTGATAATTGTTCGCATTGGTGACGCAGGCCGCGCCCGCCAATGTATTTCACAAGAACACGTCACCGTCCTGGAGGATTTTTCATGACCGAACGCTCTGGCGCTCAACCCCGCGCCGCGCGCGCACTGATCGGCGTCACCACCGCCTGGCTCGCCCTCACCGCCCTGCCCGCCCACGCTGCGAACGACGAACTCACGCTCTACACGACGCGCGAGGCCGTGCTGATCCAGCCGCTCATCTCGGCCTTCAGCGCACAGAGCAACATCAAGGTCAACACCGTGTTCGTGAAGGACGGCCTGCTGGAGCGCGTCAAGGCCGAAGGCGCCCGCTCGCCAGCCGACGTGCTGATGACCGTGGACATCGGCGCCCTGATGGACCTCGTCGACGGCGGCGTGACACAGCCCGTGAAATCGCCCGCGCTCGAATCGGCCATTCCGGCCAACCTGCGCGGCGTCGACGGCCAGTGGTTCTCGCTCTCGCTGCGCGCGCGCGTGCTCTATGCCGACAAGGCCCAGCCACTCACGAGCTTCCGCTACGAAGACCTCGCCAACCCGAAGTACAAGGGCAAGGTCTGCATCCGCGCCGGCCAGCACCCCTACAACACAGCACTGGTCGCTGCACTCATCGCACACGACGGTGAGGCCAAGGCCGAGCAGTGGCTGCGCGGCGTCAAGTCCAACCTCGCGCGCAAGGCCACGGGCGGCGACCGCGACGTGGCGCGCGACATCCTCGGCGGCATCTGCGACGTGGGCCTCGCCAACTCGTACTACGTCGGCCAGATGAAGAGCTCCAAGGAAGGTACCGACGCGCGCAAGTGGGGCGACGCCATCAAGGTGGTGCGCCCGACCTTCGCCAAGAACAGCGGCACGCACGTCAACATCAGCGGCGCGGCCGTGGCGAAGAACGCGCCGCAGCGCGCCAACGCGGTCAAGCTGCTCGAGTTCCTGGTGTCGGAGCCAGCACAGGCGCTGTATGCGCAGACCAACTACGAGTACCCGGTGCGCAAGGGCGTCGCGCTCGACCCGATCATTGCGTCGAGCATCGGCGAGCTGAAGACCGACCCGCTGCCCGTGGCCGAGATCGCCAAGTACCGCAAGCAGGCCAGTGCGCTGGTCGACAAGGTCGGCTTCGACCAGTGACGCAAGCGGCCGGGCACGCCTTCCCGGTGCCTGAGGAAGCATGCGAATGACACGACGCCAGCTCCCGGGCCTGCATGCCGCAGGTCCGGTCTGGCGTCTTGCCTCGTTCGCCATCGCCGTCGGCGTGCTCGCGCCGGTGCTCACGCTGGCGTGGCTCGCGTTCGGCTCGGGCTTCGGGCACTGGGGGCCGCTGCTCGCGCACGTGCTGCCGCAGGCGGCGCTCAACACGGCCATGCTGCTCACGGGCGTGGGCGTGCTGGTGCTGGTGATCGGCACCGGCTGCGCGTGGCTGGTGACGGCGCATGACTTCCCGGGGCGCGGCGTGCTGCACTGGGCGCTGCTGCTGCCGCTGGCAATGCCGACCTACATCGTCGCCTTCGCGTACCTCGACCTGCTGCATCCCATCGGCCCCGTCCAGGGCGCGATCCGCTGGATGCTGGGCTTCGACAGCCCGCGCCAGTTCCGCCTGCCCGATCTGCGTTCGATGCCAGGTGCGATCTTCGTGCTGGGCTTCGTGCTCTATCCGTACGTCTACATGACGGCGCGCGCGATGTTCATGACGCAGCCGGCGCACCTGATGGAAGCGGCGCGCACGCTCGGCGAGAGCCGGCGCGGCGCATTCTTCCGCGTGGCGCTGCCGCTGGCGCGGCCGGCGCTGGCCGTGGGGCTGAGCCTCGCGCTGCTCGAAACGCTCAACGACATCGGCGCCTCGGAGTTCCTCGGCGTGAACACGTTGACGGTGGCTGTCTACACGACGTGGATCACGCGCTCCGACCTCGCGGGGGCGGCGCAGATCGCCTGCGCGATGCTGTTCGTGGTGATGGCGCTGGTCTGGCTCGAACGCAATGGCCGGCAGCACCAGCGCTTCGGCTCGGCACAGCGCATGCGCGCAGTGCAGCCGCGGCGGCTGCACGGTGGCGCGGCGTGGGCCGCCAGCGCAACGGCGGCGCTGCCGGTGCTGATCGGCTTCGTGGCCCCTGCGCTCTACCTCGTGCGGGAAAGCTTCAAGCGGCTGCATCAGGGCGGCGGCATTTCCCAGGGCCTGGTCGCGAGCCTCGGCAACACGCTGGCGCTGGCTTCGGGTGTCACCGCGGCCGCGGTCGCGGCGGGGCTGGTCGTGGCCTGGGCCTCGCGCAGCCAGGGCGCGGGCCTCGCCAACCGCGCGCGATGGCAGGCGCGTGCGGCAACGTTGGGCTACGCGGTGCCGGGCACGGTGCTGGCCATCGGCCTGCTCACGCCGGCGCTGGCCTTCGACAGCGCGCTTGCCACGGCATTCGGATGGCAGGGTCTGCCGCTCATGGGCGCGGGCATCGTGCTGGTCGTGGCCTGCGCGATCCGCTTTCTCGCGATGCCGGTCGGCGGCATCGAGGCCGGCCTCGCGCGCATTCCTCCCGCCATCGAGCAGGCCTCGCGCCTGCTCGGCGAAACCACCGGCGGCACGCTGCGCCGCGTGCACCTGCCGCTGCTGCGCCCCGCCATCGCCACGGGCGCGCTGCTGGTGTTCGTCGATGCGATG
The DNA here is from genome assembly GCF_001425205.1 of Variovorax sp. Root411. Classification (GTDB taxonomy): domain Bacteria; phylum Pseudomonadota; class Gammaproteobacteria; order Burkholderiales; family Burkholderiaceae_C; genus Variovorax. The sequence continues at coordinate 865,593 of NZ_LMDW01000001.1, read as the reverse complement.
AAGGAGCTGCCGGCCACGCTGCTGCTGCGGCCCGCCAATTTCGACACCCTCGCCACGTGGCTCTATGCCGAGGCCGCGCGCGGCACGTATGAAGAAGGCGCGATTGCCGCGCTCGCCATCGTGCTGGCCGGCCTGCTGCCCGTCCTGCTGCTCGCGCGCAACCAGCTGGGTGCGCCTTCGGCCGCACCCGGCCCCGACCAGACACCATGAGTTCCCCCCTGCACCTCGATGCGATCCAGCTCGCATACGACACACCGCGCGGCCCGCACACGGTCGTCGACGGCTTCTCGCTGGCATTGGACGCGGGCGAAATCGGCTGCCTGTTCGGCCCTTCGGGCTGCGGCAAGACGACGGTGCTGCGAGCCATCGCAGGCTTCGAGCCCGTGCGCGCCGGCACGGTCCGGCTCGGCGACGTGGTGCTGTCGTCCGCGCAGAAGCACCTGCCGCCCGAGCAGCGGCGCGTGGGCATGATGTTCCAGGAGTACGCGCTGTTCCCGCACCTGTCGGCCGCCAAGAACGTGGCGTTCGGGCTGCGCCGGCTGGGCCGCACGGCGCAGCAATCGCGCGTGGCGGAAATGCTGGCGCTGGTCGGCCTCGCCGACGCGGGCGAACGCTATCCGCACGAGCTCTCCGGCGGCCAGCAGCAACGCGTCGCGCTGGCCCGCGCGCTCGCGCCCTCGCCCGCCCTGCTGCTGCTCGACGAGCCGTTCTCCAACCTCGACGGCGGCACGCGCGAGCGGCTGGCCTCGGAGGTGCACGGCATCCTCAAGCAGGCCGGCCAGACCGCCATCCTCGTCACGCACAACGAGGCCGAGGCACACGCGATGGCCGACCGCATCGGCGTGATGCACGGCGGGCGCATCACGCACTGGCTCGACGCGGCGGCATAGCACACGAGGTCGTTTTTCCGAATGGGCTTTTCGGGAAAAGGTTGTTCGGGACCGGAAGAATCGCGGCGTTCCAGACACACCTTGAGCCAGAACGGAAAGCCCCATGACGCAACAAGCCCTCACCCTCGTCAGCCACCTGCTTTGCCCGTACGTCCAGCGCGCCGCGATCGCATTGCATGAAAAGGGCGTGCCCTTCGAGCGCGTGGTCATCGACCTCGCGAGCAAGCCGCAGTGGTTTCTCGACATCTCGCCACTCGGCAAGGTGCCGCTGCTGAAGGTGCGCCGGCCCGACGGCAGCGAGGCCGTGCTGTTCGAAAGCAACGTGATCTGCGAGTACCTCGAGGAGACACAGCCCGGCGCCCGCCTGCACCCCGAAGACCCGCTCGAGCGCGCCGAACATCGCGCGTGGATGGAGTTCGGCTCGGCCATCCTCGGTGACCTCTGGGGTTACGAGACCACGCAGGACGGGGCGGTGTTCGAGCAGAAGCGGCTGGCGCTCGTCGCCAGGTTCGAGCGCGTGGAGTCGGCGCTGGCAGCCTCGGGAGAAGGCCCCTATTTCGCAGGCCCGAGCTTCAGCCTCGTCGACGCGGTCTTCGCACCGGTGTTCCGCTACTTCGAGGTGTTCGATGCGATCAGCGACTCGCATGTCTTCGACGCATTGCCCAGAATCAAGGCCTGGCGCAAGGCGCTGGCGGCCCGCCCCAGCGTGCGCGATGCGGTGGTGCCTGAATATCCCCAGCACCTGATGGAATTCCTGAAGCGCCACCAGGCCCACCTGCTGACACTGGCGGCTTGATCGCCGCGGCGGGAGGCAGACAATAGCGGCCTCCCTTTCTTCACGCCCAACGGCCCCACGAGATGCGACTCCTCCACACCATGCTGCGCGTCGGCAACCTCCAGCGCTCCATCGACTTCTACACCAAGGTGCTCGGCATGAACCTGCTGCGCACCTCGGAGAACCCGGAGTACAAGTACAGCCTCGCCTTCATCGGCTACGGCAAGGGCAACCCCGAGCAGGCCGAGATCGAGCTCACCTACAACTGGGGCACCGAGAGCTACGAACTGGGCACCGCCTACGGCCACATCGCGCTGGGCGTGCCCGACGCATACGCGGCCTGCGAGAAGATCAAGGCCGCGGGCGGCAACGTGACGCGCGAGGCGGGGCCGGTCAAGGGCGGCACCACCGTGATCGCGTTCGTGACGGACCCTGACGGCTACAAGATCGAACTCATCCAGCGTGACGAAGGCGCCGCCGGCGGCGGCCTGCGCTGATGACCCGCCGCGTTGCCCTGCTGCGTGGCGTGAACGTCAACGGCATCGCGATCAAGAGCGCCGACCTGAAGGCGCTGTTCGCGGAAGAACTCGGCTTCGGCGCGGTGCGAACCGTGCTCGCCAGCGGCAACGTGCTGTTCGACACCGACGAGCGCGATGCCACCGCATTGCGCACGCGCATCGAGCAGGCGCTGCGCAAGCGATTCGGCTACGAGGCATGGATCGTGCTGCTCACCCAGAAGCAGGTGGCCGACTTGGCCGCGGGCTATCCCTTCGAGCGCATCGACGACGAGCGGCATCCCTACATCGTGTTCGGCTCGGACACCGCGATGCTCGACGAGATCGTGGAGACGGCCGGCACCTTCGATACCGATGTCGAACAACTGAAGCCTGGCAAGGGCGTGCTGTACTGGCAATGCCCGCGCGGCGAAAGCCTCGATACGCCGGTGGCCAAGTTGCTGGCCAAGACGCGCTACAAGTCGAGCACCACCACGCGCAACCTGCGTACGGTGGAGAAGCTGCTCACCGGCTGATCAGCAGCCCAGCAGGTCGGCCAGTGCGTCGATGTCGCGCACGTGCAGGTTGTTGTCCGGCTGCGGCGACACGTCCTTCGGCTTGGCGCGGCCGAATTCGTGCGGGCGCTCGATGTAGGCCGTCTTCAGGCCGCACACACGTGCGGCGGCCAGGTCGTCGTGGTGCGCCGCGGCCAACATCACCTGGCCCGGCGTTGCATCGAACACACCCGCCACGCCGAGATAGGTGCGCGGATCGGGCTTGTAGGCCTTGAACACCTCGGCCGACAGCACGCAGTCCCAGGGCAGGCCCGCGCGTTTCGCCATCTCGGTAAGCAGGCCGATGTTGCCGTTCGACAGCGTGCAGATGGTGAACTTCTTCTTGAGCCGCGTGAGCCCCGCCACCGAATCGGGCCAAGCCGGCAGGCGGTGCCAGGCGCGGCTCAGGTCGCGCCTGGCGGCCGCGTCGAGGCGCTCGGACAGGCCGAAGTCGCGAAGCACCTGTTCGAGCATGCTCAGGTGCAGCTCGTCGAGCAGCGTGAAGCCGCCCTCGCCCGCGGCAATGCGCTCCATCACGGCCTTCATCGCGGGCTGGTAGCCCGCGCGCCACGCCAGCGCGAAGGCCGCGCCGTCCACACCCGGCAACGCGCGCTCGGCCTCGGCGGCAATGCCGCTGTGCCAGTCGACCACCGTGCCGAAGACGTCGAACGCGATGACCTTCAGGTCGCTCGCGTCGAAATCGGTGCGCATGATCAGCGCGGCAGCTGGCTCGCGGCGCGCGCCAGTTGCTCGATGCGGGCCCAGTCGCCGTCGCGGATCGCGTCGGTCGGCACGATCCACGAACCGCCCACGCAGGCCACATTCGACAGCGCGAGGAACTCGGCCGCGTTGCCCACATGGATGCCGCCCGTCGGGCAGAAGGTGACTTCGCCGAACGGACCCTGCCAGGCCTTGAGCATCGGCAGCCCGCCGGCCTGCAGCGCGGGGAAGAACTTGAGCTGGGTGTAGCCGTCTTCCTGCGCCATCATGATCTCGCTGCCGGTGGCCACGCCGGGCAGCAGCGGCAGGCCGAGGTCGTGGCAGGCCTTGCCGACCGCACGCGTGTAGCCCGGGCTCACGCCGAACTTCGCGCCGGCCAGCGCCGAGGCCTGGGCATCGGCCGCGCTGCGGATGGTGCCGGCGCCGGCCACGGCCTCGGGAACGTCCCTGGCGATAGCTTCGATACACTGCAGCGCCTGCGGCGTGCGCAGCGTGACTTCGAGCATGCGGATGCCGCCGGCCACCAGCGCGCGAGCGAGAGGGACGGCGTCCTTCACGTCGTTCAGCACGATGACCGGGATGACCGGCGCGTCGCGCATGACTTCGAGGGCGGTGAGTTTGGTGTCGTTCATAGCCATGAGCAGGCTCCTTCTTCAGCGGTCAATGCATTGCGGCGCATGCCGGCGAACAGTTCGCGGCCGAGGCCGTGTCCGTCGGCGATGCGCTGCGCTTCGGGCAGCGTCGCGGTTTCGCGCGCGGCCCATTCGTCTTCGGGCAGCAGCACGGCCAGCGTACCCGCGACCGCATCGAGGCGGATCAGGTCGCCGTCGCGCACCTTGGCGAGCGGGCCGCCCGCGGCCGCTTCGGGCGAGACGTGGATCGCGGCCGGTATCTTGCCCGACGCGCCGCTCATGCGGCCATCGGTGACCAGCGCCACGCGGAATCCTTTGCCCTGCAGCACCGACAGCGGCGGCGTGAGCTTGTGCAGCTCAGGCATGCCGTTGGCCTGCGGGCCCTGCCAGCGCACCACGCAGACCACGTCGCGCTCGAGTTCGCCGGCGGTGAAGGCCTTGTGCAGCGCGGCCTGCGAGTCGAACACGCGCGCGGGCGCTTCGATGACATGGCGGTCGTCGGGCACCGAGGAAACCTTGATGACGCTGCGACCGAGGTTGCCGCCCAGCAGCTTGAGGCCGCCGGTGGCACTGAACGGATTCGCGACCGTGCGTGTGATGGCTTCGTTCTTCAGCGGCGCCGCGGGGCTCCATTGCAGGCGCTGTTCGGCGCCATCGCCCACCAGCGCCGGGATGTTCGCGTATTCGCGGATGCCGCCCGCACGCACCGTCAGCACGTCGGCATGCATGAGGCCGGCGTCGACCAGCTCGCCGATCACAAGGCCCGGGCCGCCCGCGGCCTGGAACTCGTTCACGTCGGCGCTGCCGTTGGGGTACACGCGGCTCAGCAGCGGCACCACGTCGGAGAGCTTCGAGAAATCGTCCCAGTCGATCACGATGCCGGCGGCGCGCGCCACGGCCACCCAGTGGATCAGGTGGTTGGTGGAGCCGCCCGTGGCGAGCAGCGCAACCATGGCGTTGACGATGCAGCGCTCGTCCACCATCTCGCCGATGGGCGGGCATTGGAAGGAAACGTCGCTCGCCTTGCCCAGCACCGTGCGCACCGCTTCGCGCGTGAGCGTTTCGCGCATCGCGTCGCCGGGCTGGATGAAGGCCGTGCCGGGCACGTGCAGGCCCATGGCCTCGAGCAGCATCTGGTTGCTGTTGGCGGTGCCGTAGAAGGTGCAGGTGCCCACCGTGTGATAGGCGGCCATCTCGGCATCGAGCAGGCCCTGGCGCCCCACGAGGCCTTGCGCCGCCTGTTCGCGCACCTTCGACTTGGCGTTGTTCGACAGGCCCGAGGGCATCGGGCCGGCGGGCACGAACACGGTCGGCAGATGGCCGAAGTGGAGCGCGCCGATCAGCAGGCCCGGCACGATCTTGTCGCACACGCCGAGCAGCAGCGCGCTGTCGAACATGTCGTGCGTGAGCGCGACCGCCGTGCTCATGGCGATCAGGTCGCGGCTGAACAGGCTCAGCTCCATGCCAGGGGTGCCCTGCGTGACGCCGTCGCACATGGCGGGCACGCCGCCGGCCACCTGCGCGGTGGCGCCGAGCCGGCGGGCTTCGTGCTTGATGATGTCGGGGTAGCCTTGGTACGGCGCGTGGGCCGAGAGCATGTCGTTGTAGGCGGTGACGATGCCGATGTTGGGCGCGCGCTCGGCCACCACGCGGAACTTGTCGTTGGCCGGGATGCCGGCCACGGCGTGTGCCACGTTGGCGCAGCCCATGCGGTCGGAGCCGCGGTCGCGGTCGCGGATTTCGGCGAGGCGGGAGAGGTACGCGCTGCGCAGCCCCTTGCTGCGCTCGCGGATGCGATCGGTGACGTCGCGGACGATGGGGTGTGTGCTGCTGCTCATGGAGTCGGTGGCTCTTGCTGCGTGCCGCCAGGGCGGCTGTGGGCCTGGAGACCCATGGTAACAAGCCGGGCACGAAAGCCCGATGAAATCCGGGTGCCCGCCAATACGAATCCACTCGTCCGCGCCCCTGCAGGGAGGCACCCATGAAAAAGCCCGGCGTCACCGGGCTTCTTCTTGTTCTTGCAGCCGATGCGCGCGGCGCTCAGTCCACCAGCTTCACCTCGACGCGGCGCGCCTCGGCATCGTTGCCCGAGCCGGCTGTCACGGCGGGCCTCTGCAGGTCGACCTTGGCTGCCGGCACGCCCAGGCCCACGAGCACGTCGCGCACCATCTCGGCGCGTTTCTTCGCGAGCTGTTCGTTGATGGCGGCATCGCCGGTGGTGTCGTGGAAGCCCGAGACCACCGCCTTGCGGCCGCTCTCGACGCCCTTGATGACCGCGGCCAGCGCCTCGGCGGCACCGGGTGCGAGGTCGGCGCTGCCGGTCGCGAAGTAGAAGTTCACCACGCCGTCGACCACGCGGATGCTTGCGCCGTCAGGGATCGTGACCGTCACGGTCTCGGTGACCTCGGCCACCTTGGGCGCCGCGCCGGGGACAGGCGCCGAGATCACCACCGCCGCGGGCTTGGCGGCGGCGTGCGCGGCCGACGGGTTGTGGCCCTTGTGCCAGAGCACGATGCCGACCACGAAGAAGATCACCAGGGCGATCAGCGCCATGACGAATCCGAGGATGAAATTCTGCTGGCTGTCGTCATCGCTCATCGGGGGTCTTGCTCCATAGGGAAGGGGTAGGTAAATAATGGTGCGGTGAACCATGATCAGGAAATTGTAGGTGGCGGTCCCGGCATCCCCATGTCGGACCCTGCGCCGAACCCCGGTCCGCCGGGACTTGACCCCATGCCCAAACCCCTGCGCGATCCGCAGCCGATGCTCGAGCGCGCCATCGCCGACTGGGGCGGGCATGAGGATCTCTGGCTCTTCGGCTACGGCTCGCTGATCTGGCGGCCCGAGTTCGACTTCGTCGAGCGGCGCCAGGCCTGGGTGCGCGGCTGGCACCGCGCGCTGAAGATGTGGAGCCGCGTGAACCGCGGCAGCGTCCAGGTGCCCGGCCTCGTGTTCGGACTGCTCTCGGGCGGCAGCTGCCGCGGCATGGTGTTCCGCGTGCCCAGGACCGAGGGTCTCGCAACGCTGCGCCGGCTCTGGCTGCGCGAGATGCCGACCGGCGTGTACGACCCAAAGTGGCTGCAATGCGGCACGGCCGAGGGCCCCGTGCGCGCGCTGGCGTTCACGCTGTCGCGGCGCAGCCCCAACTTCACCGGCGAGCTCAGCGACGAGCGCTACCGCCACATCTTCGCCAACGCCGTCGGCCGCTACGGCACTTCGCTCGACTATGCGCGCCAGACGCTGCTCGAACTGCAGCGCCACTCGATCCACGACGCGGCGCTGGCCCGCCTGGTGGCACTGGCCGCCGTTCAGGAGCAGCAGCGCCAGCAGCAAACCGAGGGCGCGGCCGATTGTCAGGCGCCGCAGCCTCCGGTATATGTTCCGGGGTCTTCAGACCCTTCTTCCCAACCTTCCGAATCGTCCAAGGAAAACACATGACCCAACGTCGTCTCGCCGCCGCCGGCGCCGCCCTTCTCGCCTGTGCCCTTCTCGCCGCCTGCGGCAGCATGGGCGGCAAGCCGAGCACTGCCGTCGAGCTGGTACCGACCGGCGCCATCACGCCCAACCCGACGCGCGGCACGGTGACCTTCACCGCGCTCGACCACGGCGTGCGCGTGTCGGGCGAAGTGCGTGGGCTGGCGCCGGGCAGCGAGCACGGTTTCCACATCCACGAAAAGGGCGACTGCGGCAACAACGGCGACGCCTCGGGCGGCCACTTCAACCCGACCGGCGGAACGCACGGCAAGTTCGCCGCCGCCGGCAGCCATGCCGGCGAACTGCCGAGCCTGGTGGCCAACGCCAGCGGCGTGGCCCGCTTCAGCGTGGAAGACCACTCGATCTCGCTGACGGACGGCGCCGCCAACAACGTGGTGGGCCGCGCGCTGGTGGTGCATCGCGACCGCGACGACTTCACGACGCAGCCGTCGGGCAACTCGGGCCCGCGCATCGCCTGCGCGGTGATCACCAAGCCTTGATCGAAACGGGCGGCAAAAGCTAGGCGCCCTCGCGCGCCAGCCACAGCGCCTCGGCCTGCGCCAGCGCCTCGGGCGTGTCGATGTCGGTGACCACGCCGACGTCGTCCACCACCAGGTCGGCCACCGAATCGATGGCACGCATCGACCGCAGGATGGACGATGCGCCCAGGCCTCCCTCCAGCATGGCGAGTTGCGCGCCGCAGCCGGCGGCAAAGCCCACCGGATGGCCGCGCTCGCCCCGGTACTGCGGCTGCACGGCATTCACCCGGCCACCGAGGGCCGCTGCAACGGCCCGCAGCGTCGCGGGCTGCACCAGCGGCAGATCGCCCGGCAAGATCAGCCAGCCGGCTGCATCGGGCGTTGCGCGCACCGCGGCCGCGATCGAATCGCCCATGCCGGGGTGCCCCCCATCTTCCACGTGCCACGGCAGGCCGCTGGCGCGCACCGCGTCGAGCGTGCGCTCCAGAACCGGCCTGCCGGCGAGCAGCGCCTTCAACTTCGAGCCCGTGCCGCCGGCCGCGGTGAAGCGTTCGCCGCGGCCCGAGGCCAGCACGATCACCATCGGGGAATTCGCTGTCCTGGACGTCATGGTCTGAGTATGTGCGCAACAATCCCCGCATGACCTCTCCCCTCTCCAATAACGCATTGGCGGCGCTGCGCAAGAGCTACGAGCGCGCCGAACTCGGCGAAGCCCACAGCGCGGGCGATCCGCTGAAGCAGTTCGAGCGCTGGCTCACCGAAGCCATCGACGCGCAGGTGCCCGAGCCCAACGCGATGACGCTGTGCACAGTGGGCAGCGACCTGCGGCCGTCCAGCCGCATCGTGCTCATCAAGGGCTACGACGCGCGCGGCATCGTCTGGTACACCAACTACGAGAGCCGCAAGGGCCGCGAGCTGTCGGGCAATCCGTATGCGTCGCTGCAGTTCCATTGGGTCGAGTTGGAGCGCGTGGTGCGCATCGAAGGCCGCGTCGAGAAGGCAGGCACTGAAGAGAGCGACGCCTACTTCGCGAGCCGCCCGCTTGACTCGCGCATCGGCGCCTGGGCCAGCCCGCAGAGCGAGGTGATCAGCGGACGCGACGTGCTGGTGAAGAACGCCGCCGTTGCCGCGGCCAAGCACCTGCTCTCGCCGCCGCGCCCCCCGCACTGGGGCGGCTACCGGCTGGTGCCCGACCGCTGGGAGTTCTGGCAGGGCCGCAAGAGCCGGCTGCACGACCGGCTGCGCTACCGGCCCGAAGGCGCGGACTGGGTGCGCGAGCGGCTCGCGCCCTGACTTGCTTCGGCGTCAGGCCTCGCAACCGACTACCTTGAACTCGACGCGCCGGTCCAGCGCGTCGCTCGCATCGTCGGCTCCCGTTCCAACGATGTTCTCGCGAAAGCCCATGCCCGATTCGCGCAGCTTCTTCGACAGCGGCGGCGCCTCGCCCACCAGCCGGGTCTTCACGCTCACCGCGCGCTGCAGCGACAGCCGCTCGTTCACCGCCTCGGAGCCCGTGCGGCTCGTGTGGCCCGTGACCACCACGCAGGAATCGATCTGCGCCGCCTGCCGCGCGATCTGGCGCAGCCACATCGGATAGGCGGCGCTGATCTTCGGGTCGGAGAGGAAGTCGGTCGAGCCCGGCTTGAACAGGAACTTCACGCTCAGGTTGTTGGTTTCGAGCCCCAGCCGCGCGATCGTGCCGAAGGTCTTCTCGGCATCGGCCGTACGGCCGAGCTGCGATTGCGTGAGGTACAGCCCGCTGTAGATGCGCAGTTGCTGGCCGTCGGGGCGCTTCGACGCGGCCTCGTAGCGGCCGAGCGCCTCGCTCATGCGGCCGGCCTCGTAGGCGGCGGTGGCTTCCTGCAGCACGGTCGAGGTCGGCAGGCGCTCCAGGTACAGCGCGTCGGCGGCCTGGCCGGGCTGGGTTTCGGCGGTGCGGATGTAGCCCTCGACGCCGCGGTCCTTGCCGTTCACCGGGCTGTCGCGAAAGAAGGCGGTGGGCCGCGTGTCGAGCGTGGCGTCGCTAATGCGCGTGACCGACTGCGCAATCACCACGCCGCTCCGGATCTCGGTCAGCGCGAGGTTCAGCCGGTACGGTGCGCCCGAGGCGTCCTTGTCGCGCACCAGCGTGCCGTTGAGCACGTACTGCGCGTTGCCGATCTCGCTGGCATTGAACGGCGTGACGGTGAACTGCTTGAACTGTGCCTGCATGCGCTGCACGATGCGCTGCTCGGCCACGCGCGTCACCTCGGTCTGCTGGCCGCTCGCGCCTTCGAGCAGCGGGTCGATCACGATGCGGCGCTGCGTGAGCGTGGATTCCACCTTGGCGAGGAAGGCCGGCAGCTTCTGCGTCTGCACCATCAGGTCGTCCACCGCCTGGTTCACGGCCTGGTCGAAGGGCATGGCGTTGCCCGGCGCGGGGCGGTGCGCACAGGCAGCGGCGAGCACAGCGGCGAACAGCGTGAACGCGCGCAGCGCCAGGCGGACTCGTTGTGTGGTGGTGGTGGTCTTCATCAGCATTGGCTCCTCAATGTCTTCATGTCCTGGTCCGACAGCGGCTCGCCCACGGCGGCGCGCATGTTGATCTCGCTGCAGCGTTTCGAAGGCACGGGGCGCCGCTCGACGGGTTCGCGATGCGCCTCGGGCGCCGGCGCCGCGGTGGCGGTGATCTGCGGGCGCGGCTTCGGCGCCGGCCGCACGACGGCGGGCTTGGGCTCAACCTCCTTGGCCGGCGGTGCCTCCGCCGGCACAGGAACGGCCAGGCAGGGCGTGCGGCATGGCTTGGCCTCGCCCGCCGCATGCGCGCGTGCGCCGTGCAGCGCGATCACTGTCGCGACCACCGCCGTCACTGCAAGGGCAAGGGGCGAAACACGCGCCGGGTAGATCGTCATCAGCCGGCAAATGTAGAGGCGCGAACGCCGCGCGCCAGCCCACCAAACGGCCACCCCTGCCAAACGGCATAGGGCTAGCGCTGTCGTTCAGTCGGGCAAAAGTTCGCGAAAACGCCGGAATCCGGCGCGCTATGAAACTGGCGCGATTCAGTCGCGGGACACCGCAGAACCGGCTTTGCCGGGCTGCTGGTGTCGCCCCGGGTAGGGGGTTGGCGTAGCGACACGAAGTGCGCGAAGCCTGGGGGCGAGCTCCTTTATGGCAGCCACTGCACCCAGACCATCACGAGCGGGAGCGTGGCGAGCCCCAGCACCGTCGACATGGCGACGCTGGCCGTCACCAGGTCTTCGGCCGTGCGGTAGCGCTGCGAGAAAAGGAACACGTTGGCGCCGATCGGCAGCGCTGCCGCCACCACCATCACCGTGAGCGGAATGCCGCGCACGCCCAGCAGCCAGCCGATGGCGGCCACCAGCAGCGGATGCAGCAGGTTCTTCACCAGCGCCTGCACCAGCGCACCGCGCCAGTGCCGGCCGATGGGCGTGAGCGCAAGCGTGATACCCACCATCACCAGCGCGACGGGGCCGAAGGCCTGGCCGAGCAGCTGGATCGGCTTGTCGATGACCTCGGGCATGACCAGCCCGGTCTGCGCGAACAGCAGGCCCGCGATGATCGGCAGCGGCACGGGGTGGATGATGGCGTTGCGCAGCGCACGCATCACGGTGCGTGCCATCGACGGTCGCCTGTCTTCGTCGCCGACACCCGCGTGCTCGCGCGCGACGGCCAGTTCCAGCACCACCGTGGCGCTGGTCAGGAGCACCAGCGAATGCAGCGAGATCAGCGTGAGCAGCACCACCATGCCCTCTTCGCCATACGCCAAGCCGATCAGCGCGATGCCGATCATCACCGTGTTGCTGTACGTGTTGGCCAGCGCGATCACCGCCGCGGTGCGGTTGAATCCGCGCAGCGCCAGCGTGGCCGCGAACAGCAGGCCCGAGGCGACGAAGTACGCCGCCACCGGCTTGAGGCTCAGTTGCTCGACGTGCACCGTGCTCATGGCGCGGAACAGCAGCGCGGGCGCGAGCAGCAGGAAGATGAGATGCGACAGGTCCTTCACCGCATTGCCGCCGATCCAGCGGCGCTTGCCGGCGAGGTAGCCCGCGGCGATCAGCAGGACGACGGGGAGCAGCGAGGAGATGACGAAGGAATTCACTCGGCGAGGATAGCCCAGTGAGTGTCTTGCTCCTTCCCCTCCCGGGGGAAGGCTGGGATGGGGGCAGCCCTCCCCCGGAAGGGGAGAGAGAAACACGGGATCAGAACGTCACGCGCAAACCGACCTTCAGCGTGCGCCCGGGCAGCGGCGCGTTCGGATACACCGTCGTCGTCAGGATCGACGTCGCGCTGTAGGCCAGCTTGTTCGTGATGTTGTCCATGCGCGCATACCAGGTGAGGTTGGCGCGCTGCACCTTCATGCGATAGGTGATGGCCGCATTCCACAGCGTGTAGGCATCGGTCTCGCGCGCGCCCACCGACGGGATGCGATGCTGCGCCGCGTTGTAGTCGAAGCCGAAGCGCGCGCCCCACGGACCGTTGGCATAGGCCAGCGTCGCCCCAAGGCGCAGCGGCGCGATGCGCGGCAGCGGCTCTCCGGTGTCGAGGTTCTTCGCGCGCACGATGTCGCCGCGCCATTCGAGGTCCAGCGTGCCGGCGTCATCCATGCGCGCGAAGCCTTCGCTGCCCAGCAGGCGCAGGTTGCCGTTGGCCTCGATGCCGGTGAAGCGCGCACGCACGCCGCTGTAGACGTACTCGGCCAGCGTATCGGTGGCGCCGGGCTCGGCCACGTTGCCTTCTTCATCGAGGTTGCGCCCCGATGCCGTCAGGCCGATGTAGTTGCTGAAGCGCGTGACGTAGGCGTTGACGCGGGCCGTGTTCGGGCCCGACTTCCATTGCGCGCCCAGGTCCAGGCCGGTCGACTTTTCCTTCTTCAGGTTCGGGTCGCCCACTTCCCATGCGGCTGTCGCCACGTGCGGGCCGTTGGCCAGCAGTTCGTAGTCCTTCGGTGCGCGCTCGGTGTAGGCGAGGTTCGAAGTCAGCTGCCACTGAGGCGCGAGGTTGACCAGCGCACCGAAGGCCGCGCTGTGCGGGTTGAAGGTGCGCTCGCCGACCGCAAAGCGCGTGACCGTCGGATCGTCCGGATAGCCCAGCGATCGGATGCGGACCTGCTCGGTGCGCGCACCGAAGCTCAGCCGGCCCCACGAGGTGCCGTATTCCTCGTACATGAACAGCGCATTGGAGCGCGTGCGGCTGTGCGGCGCGAAGGCCTCCTCGCCATCGGCGGCGAAGCGATTGGTTTCGCTGCTGAAGCCCACCAGGCCCTCGAAGTTGCCGATCTTCTGATGGCGCGCCTCGATGCGCAGGTCGTTGCTCATGTTGGAGAACGTGGTGCCCGGCGTGCCGCCCTCGAACTCGGTGTGGCGGTAGTCGGTGTGGCTCATCTTGGCGTGGATGCTGCTGATGAAGCCGCCCGGGCGCCATTCGCCCTCGAGCGCATAGCGGTCGGACTTCATGCCGATGGTGACGTCGTCCTCGGCCACGGTGCCGTAGGTGCTGCGGTAGGTGCTGACCGAGGCGCCGATGTAGCCCTGGTCGAAGAACATCGTGCCGCCGACGGCGCCGCCGTGCGCCTCGTTGGCCGAGTTGCAGATCTTGCGCGCCGTCCACGGCGAGCCGGGCTTGCTGCATTCGAGGGTGATGGGCACCGAGACGTCTTTCGAGTCGCGGTTGAAGGCGTCGACGTGCAGTGCGAAGCGGTCGTTGCCGCCTTCGAGCACCACGCCGCCGTTCTTCTCCTTGTTGCCGGTGGCATAGCCCAGGTCGGCGCGGCCGCCGAAGCCGTTGATCGGCTCGGTCGGGATGCGGTTGTCGATCACGTTGACCACGCCGCCGACGGCGCTGCCGCCGTACTGCAGCGCCGACGGGCCGCGCAGCACTTCGATGCGGTCAGTGACCAGCGCATCGACAGGCACCGCATGGTCGTAGCTGAGCGCGGAGGCATCGGGCGCGCCGCCGCCGTTCTGCAGGATGCGGATGCGGTCACCGTCCTGCCCGCGGATGATCGGGCGGCTGGCGTTGGGGCCGAAGTAGCTGCTGCTCACGCCGGGCACGTTGTCCAGCGTTTCACCAAGCGTCGATTGGGAGCGCAGCAGCAGCTTGTCGCCCGACAGCGTGGTGGTGGGCGCGATCAGTTCGGAGGCGCCGAGCGGGTTGCCGGTGACGGTGACCTCGCGCAGGCTGGTGGCATCGGCGGGTTGGGCCTGAACCTGCGCCTGGTCCTGGGCCATGCTTGCGAAGGAGGCGAGCGAAAGAACGGCAACGCCGATGGCGTTGCGACGGAAATTGGGAGTCATGAAGGGACACTCGTTGAATCGGGAAACGACCGGCCGCCACCCGCGCAGGAAGCGGGTGCAGCAGCCGGAACACAGGGGATTCAGCGAGTGGAAGGCGGGCCGCGCGCGTCGAACAGCGCGACCCAGCGGGCGACGGATTCGCCCTCGAGAAAAGCAAAGGTGGCCGACGGCAGCAGCATCGGCAGCACCACCAGCGGCACGCCGAGCACGCCGGAGCCGTGCGAGAGCTGGTCGTACAGCCGGCACTCGGCGTCGTTGTGTTCGCCGAACAGGCTGGCCAATTGGTGGCCCGTATGCTTGTGGGCAACTTGCGCCGCCGCCGCGGCGGGCAGGCCCGGCACGTGCAGCGAGCGGTGCATCAGCCCCAGCGTGCCCGCGAACCACACCGCGACCATCAGCGCGATGACGAGCGCACGGGTCGAACGGGTCCGGGGCTGGCGGATGGAGAGATGCACGGGGCGCAGGTACCGGTCGGCGCTCAGGCCTTGACGCGCGACGCGAAGGTCTTCTGGAACTTCTCGACCTTGGGGCCCACGACGAACGCGCAGTAGCCCTGGTTCGGGTTGTTCAGGAAGTAATCCTGGTGATAGGCCTCGGCCGTCGAGTAATTGGCGAGCTGCGCCACCTCGGTCACGACAGGCGAGCTGTAGGTCTTGCTGGCCGCGATCTCGCGGATGACCTCCTCGGCCACCTGCTTCTGCGCGTCGCCGGTGTAGTAGATGCCGCTGCGGTACTGGGTGCCGGCGTCGTTGCCCTGGCGGTTGAGTGTGGTCGGGTCGTGCACGACGAAGAAGATTTCGAGGACTTCGCGCAGGCTGATCTGCGCGGGGTCGAATTCGAGCTTCACCACCTCAGCGTGGCCGGTACGGCCGGTGCAGACCTGCTCGTAGGTCGGGTTGACGGCCTGGCCGTTGCAATAGCCCGATTCCACGTCCAGCACGCCCTGCACCCGGTCGAACACCGCCTCGGTGCACCAGAAGCAGCCTCCGCCGAGCACGACGGTTTCGGTGGGCGGCGATGAAGTGGACATGGTGCGGCTCCGGGCGGTTGGAAAAAGACGAGCCCGGTATTGTCGCGACTTGACGTGACGGATGCCGGTCACTACATTACTAACCCGCGAGTCATTAACACCATGTCCCCGCCCCGTTCCTTCGTCGACAAGATCATCTGCCCGGTGCGCGCCAAGCGCGAGCGCCGGAAAGAGGCGCGCCCCGGCGAACTGCTGGCCGCCGCGCTCGACCTGTTCGTCGAAAAAGGCTTTGCCGCCACCCGCTCCGAGGAAGTGGCGGCGCGTGCCGGCGTCTCCAAGGGCACCCTCTTTCTCTATTTTCCGAGCAAGGAAGAACTTTTCAAGGCCGTGGTCATGGAAAACCTCGGCGGCCGTTTCACCGAGTGGAATGCCGAATTCGAGGCTTTCGAGGGCACCACGGCCGACATGCTGCGCTACTGCATGAGTGTGTGGTGGGAGCGCGTCGGCAAGACCCAGGCCTCGGGCCTGACCAAGCTCATGATGAGCGAGGGCGCCAACTTTCCCGACCTGGCGGAGTTCTACCGCCGCGAGGTGGTCCGCCCCGGCCACGAGTTGCTGCGGCGCATTTTCCAGCGCGGCATCGACAGCGGCGAGTTCACGTCCATCGACGTCGACCATGCGATCTATTCGGTGGTGGCGCCCATGGTCTTCATCATGCTCTGGAAGCATTCGGCCATGGTCTGTGTCGACGGCGCGTCCGCCCTCGACCCTGAAAAGTACCTCGCCACCCAGGCCGACGTGGTGATCAACGGACTCTGCATGCGCTCCGGACCGGCGGCGTCGCCAGCGACGCCTAAAATTGAAGGTTTGTCCTGAGCCCACAAGGAAAGCCACGCCATGAACCCCACCCCCACCCTCGAGCGCCTGCGCTTCAACATGATCGAACAGCAGATCCGCCCCTGGGACGTGCTGGAAACCGACATCCTCGAACTGCTGGCCGAAATCCGCCGCGAAGACTACGTGCCCGACGCGCACCGCACGCTGTCCTTCTTCGACATGGAGCTGCCGCTGCTGGACGGTTCGGTGCCCGGCGAGATCATGCTGTCGCCCAAGGTCGAGGCCCGCACGCTGCAGGACCTGCACATCCAGAAGCATGAATCGGTGCTCGAGATCGGCACCGGCTCCGGCTTCATGGCCGCCCTGCTGGGCGCCCGCGCCGCGCAGGTGCTGTCGCTCGAAATCAACCCCGTGCTGGCCGCCCGCGCCGCCGAGACGCTGCGCCAGAACGGCGTGACCAACGTCGAAGTGCGCCATGCCGACGGCGCCGTGCCGCTGGCCAGCGGCCCGAGCTTCGACGTGATCGTGCTCAGCGGCTCGGTCGCGCGCATTCCGCAGAACCTGCTGGGTTCGCTCAAGGTCGGCGGCCGCCTCTCGGCCATCGTGGGCGAAGAGCCGATGATGCGCGCCCACTTCGTCACCCGCACCAGCGAAAGCAAGTGGGACACCCTCCAGCCTTGGGACACCGTGGCCCCGCGGCTGCTGAACTTCCCCGAGCCCTCGCGCTTCTCGTTCTGAGCGGGCGGTTGACCGAATGATCGACCAAGTCCGCCCCGCCGACCTTGCCGCCTGGTTCGCCCAGAACGCCGACGCCGCCCCTGTGCTGCTCGACGTGCGCGAGCCCTGGGAACTGCAGACCGCGAGCGTCGCGCCCCAAGGCTTCACCCTGGTCACGATTCCGATGAACGAGATTCCCGGGCGGCTGGCCGAACTGGGCCAGGACCACCGCATCGCCTGCCTCTGCCATCACGGCGCGCGCAGCCAGCGCGTGGCCGCCTTCCTGAACCAGAACGGCTTTGCCGAGCTCGCCAATGTGGCGGGCGGCATCGACGCCTGGTCCTCGCACGACCCCACGGTCCCGCGCTACTGATTCTTTCTTCAAGGACGTTCAATGCCTTCCAGGCCCCGGCTTTCGCCTCTTTCCGCAGCGCTCGCAAGCCTCTTCGCAGCCCTGCTCGCATCGCCGGCCCAGAGCCAGACACTGAACGAACTCTATGAATCCGCCCGCGGCTTCGACGCCACCTACCAGGGCGCGCGGGCCCAGTACGATGCCAGCATCGCACGCGCCGCGCAGGCCAAGGCCGGCATCCTGCCCGCCGTCGGGCTCACGGCCGGCGTGACGCGCAGCGACCTCGACATCGACACCCTCACGGGCACCGGCCGCGGCACCACCACGCCGCGCGACTTCAACACGCAGAACGTCGGCATCAACGCCACGCAGCCGCTGTACCGGCCGGCCAACTGGGCCACCTACGAGCAGGGCAAGCGCCAGGCCGACATCGCGCAGGCGGTGCTCACCATTGCCGAGCAGGACCTGATCGTGCGCGTGAGCCAGGCGTATTTCGACGTGCTCGCGAGCCAGGACAGCCTGGCACTCGTGCGTGCGCAGAAGGTCGCCGTGGCCGAGCAGCTGGCGTCGGCCAAGCGCAACTTCGAGGTCGGCACCTCCACCATCACCGATTCGCGCGAGGCACAGGCGCGCTACGACCTGGTAATTGCCCAGGAAATCGCGGCCGAGAACGACCTGCAGGTAAAGAAGATCGTGCTCGACCAATTGGTCGGCCGCCCCGGCAGCGTACCGGTGCCGCTGCGGGTGCCTGTCGTGCTGCCCGCCGCCATGCCCGCGGACATCAACGCCTGGGTCGCGCAGGCCGACGACGTGCACCCCGCCATCCAGCAGGCCCGCCTGGGCCTCGACGTGGCCGGGCTCGAAGTGGACAAGGCCAAGGCCGGCCACAAGCCCACGCTCGACGCCAACCTGGGCTACAACGTCACGCGCAATCCGACGGGCACCAGCACCAGCACCGTGGGCACGCGCGTCAACGCGGCCACCGTCGGCGTCACGTTCAACCTGCCGCTGTTCGCCGGCTTCGCCACCGAGAACCGCGTCAAGGAAACGCTGGCGCTCGAGGACCAGTCTCGCAGCGTGCTCGACGGCACCAAGCGCAGCGTGGCGCAGGCCACGCGCGCGGCGTACCTCGGGCTCGTCTCGGGCGCGGGGCAGGTGAAGGCGCTGGAAGCGGCCGAGGCCTCGAGCCAGAGCGCGCTCGACGCCAACCGGCTGGGCTACCAGGTGGGCGTGCGCATCAACATCGACGTGCTGAATTCGCAGAGCCAGCTGTTCCAGACCAAGCGCGACCTCGCGCAGGCCCGCTACAACGTGCTGCTGGGCAACCTGAAGCTGCGCCAGGCGAATGGCACGCTGACGATCGACGACATGAACGCGATCAACGCGACGCTGGCGAGCAGCGGCAGCGTGCCGGCGGTGCCTCCGGCCACGGGGCCGGATCGCAGCACAACGACGCCGGTCGCGCCGCCGAGCATTCCGGTGATTCCGCCGGTGCCGGTGCCGCCGTTCAATCCGCCGGCGCCGACGATGCCGACGGCACCGGTGCCGCCGGTGATCCTCAATCCGCCGGTGCGCTGAAGCTCTTTCTCCCTCCCCTCCCGGGGGAGGGCCGGGGTGGGGGCACAACGGCCTCGGCCCCACTGCGGCGCTCGTTGGGCGCTTGCCCCCATCCCAGCCTTCCCCCAGAGGGGGAAGGAGCCATGCAAACTCAGTCGAGTGTGGGTTCGGCGCGCGGCGGCTCGCTTTCGAGCGGCGCATGTTCCGACGCGACAGGCTCCGCCGCCTGCGCAATCGCCAGCACCGCGGCCGCCGTGCGCTCGGCCGCTCCGCGATTCGACGAAGAGAACGCCAGCGCGGCCTGCGCCATCGTGGCGCGGCGCTCGGGGTTCTCGACCAGCTTCAGCGCGGCCGTGACGGCCTGCTCCATGTTCTCGACGCGCAGCGATGCGCCGGCCGCCAGCGAGAGCTGCGCCGCCTCGGCGAAGTTGAAAGTCGACGGTCCCATGACCACCGGGCAGCCGCAGGCCGCCGGCTCGATCAGGTTCTGCCCGCCCAGCGGCTCGAAGCTGCCGCCCAGCAGTGCTACGTCGGCCAGGCCGTAGTACAGCGCCATCTCGCCCAGCGAATCGCCGAGCCAGATCTCTGCCTCGGCCGGCTGGCCCGCCGCGCTGCGGCGCGCCACGGCGAAGCCTTCGGCTTCAATCAGCGCCGCCACTTCATCGAAGCGCTGCGGGTGGCGCGGCACGATCATCCATTGCACGTCGTGCACGCGCTTGGCAATCGAGCGGATCGCGCCCTGCTCCGGCGGCACGGGCGAGGTCGCGCCGAAGCGCTTGAGCACTTCGAGCAGCATCCGCTCCTCACCGTCGCGCGAGCTCGCGAGCACGACCATCGGCCGCGGCAGGCGCTCGCGCAGCGACACGGCCGCGTTCAGCTGGCGCACGT
Source organism: Variovorax sp. Root411 (assembly GCF_001425205.1). Classification (GTDB taxonomy): domain Bacteria; phylum Pseudomonadota; class Gammaproteobacteria; order Burkholderiales; family Burkholderiaceae_C; genus Variovorax. The sequence goes on along the minus strand of NZ_LMDW01000001.1, from coordinate 845,961 downwards.
CGGGCGTGGCGTCGAACTTGAGGTTGCCGTAGATGCCGGCCACCTTGGCGCCGAGCGACACCAGCCGGTGCGCATCGGCTTCGGTCTGCGCCCACACGGCCGCAAGGGCCGAGTAGGCGGGCCGCGCGAGCCATGCGAGCCGTTCGGCCGCGGCCAGCGATTTCTCGTTGAGCCGCGCGTTGGCCAGTACCAGCGGAATGCGGCGCTCTGCGCAGGCGGCGGCCATTTCGGGCCAGACCTCGGTCTCCATCAGCACGCCGATGCGCGGCTCGAAGCGGTCCAGGAAACGCGCCACCGCGCCCGGCGTGTCCCATGGCTGCCAGACCTGCGTGTCGCCCGGTTCGAGCAGCTTGGCGCCTTCTTCACGGCCGGTGGCGGTGCCGTGCGTGAGCAGGATCGGGATGCCCGGGTACTGCCTGCGCAGTTCGGCGATCAGGATGGCGGCCGCGCGGGTCTCGCCGAGCGAAACCGCATGCACCCAGCATTGGGCCTGGCCGGTGGTGGCTTCGTCGTAGTGGCCGAAGCGCTCTTCCACGGCCACGCCATAGCCCGGCTCGGCCTCCGCGCGGCGCCGCAGCTTGCGGCGCACGAGCGGTTGCACAACGGTGGTGAAGACGCCGTAGAGGCGCAGCAGCAGGGAACGCACAGGCTCAGTGGGACGCTTCGGCGAGCTTGGCGTCGGGCTTGGCCGTACGCAGCAGCGCGAGCATCTCGGTTTCGATGCGCTTCAGCGCGGCATCGGTCTGGCCTTCGAAGCGAAGCACGAGCACGGGGGTGGTGTTCGATGCGCGGATCAGGCCGAAGCCATCGGGCCAGTCGACGCGCAGGCCGTCGATGGTCGAGACCTTGGCCGGGGCCGCGAAGCTCGCGCCCTTCACGAGCTTGTCGACCACGGTGTGCGGCTCGCCTTCGGCGCAGGGCACGTTCAGTTCGGGCGTCGAGAAGCTGGTGGGCAGCGCGTTGAGCACGTCGCTCGCGTTCGGGCTCTTGCTCAGGATTTCGAGCAGCCGGCAGCCCGCATAGGTGCCGTCGTCGAAGCCGAACCAGCGCTCCTTGAAGAAGATGTGACCGCTCATCTCGCCACCCAGCGGCGAATCGATTTCCTTCATCTTCGCCTTGATGAGCGAATGGCCGGTCTTGAAGATCATCGGCACGCCGCCCGCGGCCTCGATGGCCGGCGCCAGGCGCTGCGAGCACTTCACGTCGTAGACGATGGTGCCGCCAGGCACGCGCGACAGCACGTCCTGCGCAAAGAGCTGCATCTGGCGGTCGGGGAAGATGTTCTGGCCGTCCTTGGTGACGATGCCCAGGCGGTCGCCGTCGCCGTCGAAAGCCAGGCCCAGTTCGGCATCGCCCGCGGCCAGCGCGGCCATCAGGTCCTTGAGGTTCTCGGGCTTGCTCGGATCGGGATGGTGGTTGGGGAAGTCGCCGTCGACTTCGCTGAACAGTTCGGTCACCTCGCAGCCGATGGCGCGGAAGATGGCCGGGGCCGATGCACCCGCGATGCCGTTGCCCGAGTCGACCACGATCTTCATCGGGCGTGCCAGCTTGATGTCGCCGGCAATGCGCTTCACGTAGGCCTCGGTCACGTCGACCTTGCGCACACTGCCGCTGGGGGCGAGCTGCGCGGTGCCGGCTTCCATGGTCTTGCGCAGGCCCTGGATCTCGTCGCCGTAGATCGCGCGGCCGGCCAGCACCATCTTGAAGCCGTTGTAGTCCTTGGGGTTGTGGCTGCCGGTGACCTGGATGCCGCTCGTGCACAGCGTGTGGGCCGCGAAGTACAGCATCGGGGTGGTGACGGCGCCCACGTCGATCACCTCGACGCCGGTGGCCACGAGGCCCTTGATCAGCGCCTCGGCCAGCACGGGGCCCGACAGGCGGCCATCGCGTCCCACGGCCACGGACTTCTCGCCGGCGGCACGGGCGGCGCTGCCGAAGGCCCGGCCGAGCGCTTCGGCCACCTCCGCATCGAGAGTGACGGGCACGACGCCGCGAATGTCATAGGCCTTGAAGATGGACGCGCTGAGCTGCATGAAAGGCGTTTCCCTGTTGGTTTTTAGAACGAGGCATTGTAGGCAAGGCTCCGGGCGCCCACATGTCCGAAAACGGCCAGTTGAAACGAGTCGAAACCGTATCATTTCCCCATGCCTACCAGCCACACACCCACCGAAGCGCTCGAGAGCGACGCCTGCTACCTGGCGATGAAGACGCACGATGCGCGCTTCGACGGGTCGTTCTTCACCGCCGTGACCTCCACCGGCATCTATTGCCGTCCTGTCTGCCGCGTCAAGCTGCCGCGGCGCGAGAACTGCCGGTTCTTCCGCCACGCGGCACAGGCCGAGGCCGCGGGCTTTCGCCCCTGCCTGCGCTGCCGGCCCGAACTCGCGCCGCGCGCGGCCACCTGGTCGACCGAGGACGCCTCGCGCATCCTCGCGCTGCAGGCGGCACGGCTGATCGACGAGCCCGATGCGTGGTCGGAGGACGGCCCGGGCGCGGCGCAGATCGCGGCGCGGCTCGGCGTGAGCGACCGTCACCTGCGGCGCATCTTCGAGGTGCAGTTCGGCGTATCCCCGCTGCAATACCTGCAGACGCGCCGGTTGCTGGCCGCCAAGCAGCTCATTGCCGACACCCGCCTGCCGATGACGCAGGTGGCGCTGGCCAGCGGCTTCGCGAGCGTGCGGCGGTTCAATGCGGCCTTTCTCGAACACTACGGCCTGAACCCGAGCGCCTTGCGGCGCGCCGGCGGCGCCACGGCCGAGGGCGGTGAAGGCAAGGCGATCGAGGTGCGGCTGGGCTTTCGTCCGCCTTATGACGCCAACGCCATGCTCGGCTTCTTCGCGCGCCGTGCGCTGCGCGGCGTCGAAGTCGTCTCGACATCGGACGGCAAGGAGCCCGCCAAGGGCAGCGCACCCACTTACGTGAAGCTCACCCGCACGCTGCGCATCCAGCAGGGCGGACAGGCGCATGCCGGCTGGCTGCAGCTGCGCTTCGACCTCGAGCGCGAACAGGTGCTGCTGTCGATCAGCGATTCGCTGGCCGCAGTGCTGCCCATCGTCATCAGCCGCGCCCGCGCGCTGTTCGATCTCGACGCCGAGCCGATGGCCATCAACGCAGCGCTGCATGCGGCCTTTCCGCATGGCGACGGACTGCGCGTGCCCGGCGCGGTCGACGGCTTCGAGCTGGCGGTGCGTGCGGTGCTGGGCCAGCAGATCACGGTGGCCGCGGCGCGCACGCTGGGCTCGCGGCTGGTCGAGGCCTTCGGCGAGCCGCTTGCGACGCCCGTCGAAGGATTGGATCGCCTGTTTCCCACGCCCGCGGCCATTGCCGCCGCGAGCGGCGACGCGCTGGGCCAGCTCGGCATCGTGCGCCAGCGGCAGAGCGCGCTGCATGCCATCGCGCGCGAAGTCGCGGCCGGCAAGCTGGCGCTGCATGCGGGGGCGGATGTGCCCTCGACCATCGCCGCACTGCAGGAGCTGCCCGGCATCGGCGCCTGGACTGCGCAGTACATCGCCATGCGCGCGCTGCGCTGGCCCGATGCCTTCCCGGCCGGCGACGTGGCGCTGCAGAAGGCGCTGGGCGTGACCACCGCGCGCGCGGCCAGCGAAGCCTCGCAAGCCTGGCGGCCGTGGCGCAGCTATGCGGTGCTGCGGGCCTGGCACGCGCCCTCTTCTCCTTCTCCTGCCGTGGCCGCCACCGCAGCGGCGGCCACGGAATCCCCTCTCATCACTACGGCAGGCCTCACCGCCTGAAATGTCATGAAGTTCAAGAGCAAAGTCATCTACACCTCGCACATCGACACGCCGCTCGGCGGCATCACGATGGCGGCCACCGACCAGGGCCTGGCGGGCGTCTGGTTCGACCAGCAGCGCCACTGGCCCGACACTGCGGGCTGGATCACGAAGGACGACCATCCCGCACTCGTGGAGGCGGCCGCCCAGCTGCGCGACTATTTCGCCGGCAAGCGCGATCGCTTCGACATGAAGCTCGACCTGTCGCACGGCACCGCGTTCCAGCAGAGCGTGTGGCAGGAACTGCTGGCCATTCCGGCCGGCGCCACCACGAGCTACGGCAAGCTGAGCCTGAACGTGGGCAACCCGGCCGCGGTGCGCGCGGTGGGCGCGGCCGTGGGGCGCAACCCAATCAGCGTGATCGTGCCCTGCCATCGCGTGCTCGGTGCCGACGGCTCGCTGACCGGTTACGCTGGCGGGCTCGAACGCAAGACCGCACTGCTCGAACTCGAGGGAGCGCTCTGAGCACTCATAACAGAGCGAAAGACGCATGACCACAACGAACAACAACATCGCCGCCGCCAAGCCCCTCGCACCCAGCGCCTGGTTGATCGACCTCGTGCTGCTCGGCGCGCTCTGGGGCGCGTCTTTTCTCTTCATGCGCATCGGCGCGGCGGAGTTCGGCGCGCTGCCGACGGCGGCGGTGCGGGTGGCGATCGCCGCGCTGTTCCTGCTGCCCATCGCACTGCTGCGCGGCCAGGGGCCATCCCTCGCGAAACACTGGAAGGCCAGCTTCACGGTCGGCGTCTTCAACTCGGGCATGCCGTTCGCGCTGTTCTGCTTCGCGCTGCTGACCATCAACACCGGCCTGGCCGCCGTGCTCAATGCCACCACGCCGATGTTCGGCGCGCTCGTGGCGTGGGCCTGGTTCCGCGAGCGCCCGAACGGATCGCGCCTCATCGGCCTCGCGATCGGCTTTGCCGGCGTCGCCATGCTCGCGAGCCGCAGCGCCGGCCTGCATGCGGGCGCCAGCGGCCATGCCGCGCTCTTCGCGGTGCTGGCCTGCCTGGGCGCATGCCTGTGCTATGGCATCTCGGCCAGCGCCACGCGCGCTCACCTGGGCGGCGTGCCGGCGCTGACCACCGCCACTGGCAGCCAGATCGGCGCCACGCTGTTCCTCGCCATTCCCGCCTTCTGGCTCTGGCCCGCGCAGATGCCCAGCCTGCGCGCATGGCTGGCGCTGCTGGCGCTGGGCATCGCCTGCACGGGCATCGCCTACATCCTGTTCTTCCGTCTGATCGAACGCGCCGGGCCGGCCCGCGCGCTGACCGTGACCTTCCTGGTGCCGGTGTTCGCGCTGTTCTACGGCGCGGTGTTCCTCGGAGAAAACATCACGCAGTGGATGCTGATCTGCGCGGCCGTCATCGTCTGCGGCGTGGCGCTGTCGACCGGCATCGTTAAGCTGGGCCTGCCGCGCAGGGCCTCGGCCTGAGCGTGTTTTCTTGCGGGGCGCCTACACGGCACCCGCGACGACGTTCACCGAGAGCGCCAGCACCAACATGTTGAACGCGAAGGCCAGCACGCTGTGCAGCAGCGTGATGCGCCGCATCTCCTTCGACGTCGCCTGCACGTCGGATACCTGCGAGGTCATGCCGATCACGTACGAGTAGTAGAGAAAATCGAAGTAGTCGGGGGCGTCGTGCCCGCCCGGAAAATCGAGCCCGCCGTCAGGGGTGCCGTCCCGCTGGTCGATGTAGTAGCGGTGCGCATAGTGAAAGGCGAAGATGGTGTGCATCGTCAGCCACGACCCCGCCAGCGCCACCAGGCCCAGCGCGACATGTGCCGCGCGCTCCCAGCCGCTCAGCCCCTTCACCTGCTGCAGCAGCATGGCGATGGCCACCACGCTCATGCCCACCACCATCAGCATCGAGACCAGGATCACCACGTTGGGCTGGTCCAGCGACTGAGCCCGCTCGCGCGTGCGCTTCGCATCGAAGGTGTTGGCCAGCCACCACGACAGCAGCTGGAAGACCCCCACGCCCACGCACCATCCGACCAGCCCGCGCGCCATGCCGCTCATGGGGAGCGGCATCAGCGCGCCCGCAACGGCGCAGCCGGTGGCCGCGCCATAAAGAAGACGCTGGGGACCGGTGGTGGTGGAAAGATGTCGGCGCATGGGCGGCACTGTAGCGCCGTAGCGTAGAAGGAGTCCTACAAGTACAGCGGCATTCCGCGCATTGGGAAGGCTCGCGCGGGCCACTAAGGTCCTCGCTGTTCAAGGGAGCTTCGCCCGGAAGCACAGCAAGGCCCCCGGCCTGCGTCCATTCATCGCGTGCCCGCGGCATCCATTCCCCCTCCGGGTCACCAAGGATTTCATCCATGCTGCTGCTCTCCCCGCGCCCCGCCCTCGGCGCACTGTTCGGCACCGGCCTCCTGCTTGCCGCCGCGCCGGCTCTGGCCGACCCCTCGCCCGCGCTCGACCGGTTCAGCTTCTCGGTCGGCGCCTTCAGCGCCGATCCGAAGTTCAACGCCTCGGTCGGCACGCCGTATGGCACGCTGCAATCGGGCGACATCAAGCCGGGCCGCGTGACCATGCCGCGCATCACGGCCGACGTGCTGATCGGCGACAGCCACGGCATCTCGTTCGACTACTACCAGTACAGGCGCGACTACACCGGCGGCGTCGCGAACACCACGTCTTTGGGCAGCTTCGGTTCGCTGAACACTTTCGGCAACGCCACCGTCAGCACCAAGCTCGATTTTGCCAAGCTCTCGTACAAGTGGTGGATCGGCTCAGGCAACACCGTGCTCGGCCTGGGTGCCGGTGCCGCCTACTACCGTGCGACGCTCGGCGCGACCGCTGTCGCCGGAGTGAACGGCCAGGTCGGCAGGCTGAACGATAGCTCCAGCGACAACGCCGTGGCGCCGTTGCTCGAAGTGGGCGTGCGCCACGCCATCACGCCGGACCTGCGGCTGTTCGCCGACGCCTCGGGCGTGTGGAAGAGCAGCGGCCGCTTTCACGGCAACATCTACAACGCCTCCGCTGGCGTGGAGTGGTTCCCGGTGAAGAACGTGGGCTTGGTGCTCGCCTATGGCGTGACGAACATCGACCTGACGCGCGAGAGCGGCTCTGCCGATTCGCGCCTGAAGGTCCGCCTGCAGGGGCCTTCGGCTTTCCTCAAGGCACGCTTCTAGGCCCTGGGGCGTTCTGCGTGTAGCCAGTCTTCGCAAGACGCGGTGCGGCAGCCGGCCTTAGGCTGCGCCCATCCTCGAAGAATGGAGACACAGAGCATGCCTGCAGCCGCCACCGGCCTCGCGCCGTCGCAGTTCCATCCGCGCATCTCGCGCATCGCGCTGGGCGACGTGATCCACCGCAGCGCGCGCCGCTTCGGCACGCGCACCGCGCTGATCGAGGGCGAACACCGCATGTCCTACGGTGAACTCGACGCCGCATCGAACCGCTTCGCGCATCATCTGCTGGGCCTCGGCCTCTCGAGCGGCGAGCGCGTGGGCATGCTGTGCAACAACTCGATCCAGATGGTGGTCGCCATGCTGGGCATCCAGAAGGCCGGGCTGGTGTGGGTGCCGATCAACACCGCGCTGGCGGTGGACGCCATCGGCTACATCCTCGCGCATGCCGGGGTGCGCCACCTGGTGATCGACACCGCGCTGCATGCGAAGCCCGAGCTGCGCGAACTGCTGGCTGCGCAAGGCATCGCGCCGATGCTCTGCGTGCTCGACGGCGATGCGCCGCCCGCCAGCCTGCCGACCGTGCCGCAGGCCATCGCGCAGGGACCGCACACGCTGCCCGACGTGCCCATCGACAGCACGCAGCTTGCGCTCATCATGTACACCAGCGGCACCACAGGGCGCCAGAAGGGCGTGATGCATTCGCATGCCTCGGTGCACTCGGTGCTGCTGAGCAACATGGTCGAATGGGGCAGCAGCCCCGAGCGCGCCGACGTGTGGAGCAGCGTGCTGCCGCTCTTTCATTGCGGCCAGCACACGGTGCTGATGTCGGCGCTGGCGGTGGGCGGTGCGCTGGTCATTCTTCGCGGCTTCGACCCCGGCGCGGTGCTCGCCGCCATCGAACGCCACAGGATCACCGTGATGGTCGGCTTGCCGATGATGTACGGCGCGCTGCTCGCGCACCCGCAGCGCGCCGCGCGCGACCTGTCGAGCCTGCGGCTGTGCGTCTACGCGATGGCGCCGATGTCGCGCACGCTGCTGCTGCGCCTGCTCGACGAGTTCTGTCCCAACTTCGCACTCGTCTCGGGCCAGACCGAGATGTACCCCGGCGCCACCATCTTCGAAGTGCAGGAGCAGCGCAAGCGCTTCGGCTCGTACTGGGGCGTGGGCACGCTGGTGAACGAGGTCGCCGTGATGGGCGACGAGGGCGACCTGCTCGGGCCGGAGCAGGTCGGCGAGATCGTCTTTCGCGGCCCCAACGTGATGCTGGGCTACTACAAGGATCCTGAGGCGACAGCGAACGCGCAGCGCTTCGGCTGGCACCACTCGGGCGACCTGGGCAAGTTCGATGCCGACGGGCAGCTGGTCTTCCTCGACCGCCTGAAGGACATGGTGAAGTCGGGCGGCGAGAACGTACCGTCGATCAAGGTCGAGGAAGTGCTGCTGCGCCACCCCGCCGTGCTCAATGCGGCGGTGGTGGGCCTGCCGCACGAGCGCTGGGGCGAAGCCATCACGGCTTTCGTCACGCGCCGGCCCGATGCGCCAACGGACTTCACCGAGGCCGTGCTGGCGGCGCACTGCAGGGAGCACCTGGGCGGCTTCGAGGTGCCGAAGGAGATCGTCTTCCTGCCCGCGCTGCCGATGACCTCCACCGGCAAGATCCAGAAGTTCGAGCTGCGCAAGGCGCACGAGGGCCTCTATCACCGGGGCTGACCCAGCGACGGCGCCTCCCCCGCGTGGCCCGCGGGCCGCCGAAGTGTTGTTTCGTCAGTGCTAACCCTGCGGTCCGGGCCTGTTCCTTCGAGTGGATGAATGTAATAATTTAGTTACAACACCACCCTCCGGAAGAAGTCTCCATGAAACCCCGCGCCGTCCTCCATTTCCCTCGCCCCATCGCCCGCGTTGCGGCCGCGCTGCTTCTCGCAGCCTGCGTTTCGTCGCATGCCTTCGTGATCGGTGTCAGCGAAGGCGTGAGCTACAACGTGTCCGACGCGCAGGTCACCGCCCGCTTCGAGCCCATCGCCGAGGTGCTGTCCAAGGCGCTCAAGCAGCCGGTGACGATCAAGATCTTCAATTCGTACAACGGTGCGCGCGACGCGCTGAAGCAGCAGCAGGTCGACTTCGCCTTCGTGCACCCGTCGCACGTGGCGCTCGGCGCCATCAAGGGCGGGCAGTACAGCGCATTCGCCTGGACCACTGGCTTCACCGACTACAAGGTGTCCTTCCTGTGCAAGGAACAGCAGCCGATCTCCGACTGGAAAAGCGTGGCCGGCAAGCAGCTGGTGATGCCCGACGCCGACTCGATCACCGCGGTGATCACTCGCGCGATGCTGCGCGAGCAGGGCCTGCAGGGCACTGCGGTGAAGGTCACCAACACGCGCTTCCAGGATGCCGTGCCCTTCTACGTGCAGAACGGCTTTGCTGCCTACGGCGCAACGGCCGCCTCCAGCGTGATCAAGACCTGGAAAGACGGCGGCGGCAAGGTCTGCGCGGAATCGCGCGCCGTGCCAATCAAGCAATGGCTCGCGTCGCGCAAGCTCGATGCGGCCACGGTGAACGCGGCACGCGATGCGTTGCTGAGCCTGGCGCAAACCGACGCGGGCAAGCGTGCGTTGGCGGCATCCAGCTACGTCGGCTTCGTCACGCCTTCTACCGACGTCGAAGCCTCGCTGATGAACTGGCTGGGGATCTGAGGGGCAACCGAGGGGTAGGCCGCACGCGCGCGCAATCTGCCCGGCGCGGGCAGAATCCAGCGCTTGCAGTTCCCTCTCAAGGACCCCACCGATGACCGATCTCTCGAGCTTTCCCATCACGAAAAAATGGCCCGCGCAGCATCCTGACCGGCTGCAGCTGTACTCGCTGCCCACGCCCAACGGCGTGAAGGTGTCGATCATGCTGGAGGAGACCGGCCTGGCCTACGAGCCGCACCTCGTGAGCTTCGAGACCCACGACCAGACGTCGCCGGCGTTCCTGTCGCTCAACCCGAACAACAAGATCCCGGCCATCCTCGACCCCAATGGCCCGGGCGGCAAGCCGCTGGCGCTGTTCGAATCGGGCGCCATCCTCATGTACCTCGCCGAGAAGACCGGCAGGTTCATTCCGCAAGATGCTGCCGGCCGCTACGAAACCCTGCAGTGGGTGATGTTCCAGATGGGCGGCATCGGCCCGATGTTCGGCCAGCTAGGCTTCTTCAACAAGTTCGCCGGCAAGGACTACGAAGACAAGCGCCCGCGCGACCGCTATGTGGCCGAATCGAAGCGCCTGCTCGGCGTGCTCGACAAGCGCCTTGCGGACCGCGCATGGATCGTGGGCGACAGCTACACCATCGCCGACATCGCCACCTTCCCGTGGGTGCGCAACCTGATCGGCTTCTACGAGGCGGCGGACCTCGTGGGCTTCAAGGATTTTCCGAACGTGGCACGCGCCCTCGAAGCCTTCGTGGCGCGCCCCGCCGTGGTGGCGGGGCTGGGCATTCCGAAGCGCGGCTGAGCGCCGGCTCAGTTCGCGCTCAGGTCCATCAGCATGCGCGAGAGCAGGTAGAGGCGTGGCACCACGCTCTCGACCTCCGCGTATTCCTCCGGCGTGTGGATGCCGCCACCCACGATGCCGAAGCCGTCGAGCACCGGCACGCCGACGCCCGCCACCAGGCTCGCATCGGCCGCGCCACCGCTGCTCTCGATGGTGAGCTTCTTGCCGATCTCGCCGTAGATGCCTTCGGCCATGCGCACCAGCTTGTCGGACGCGGGCGACCGCGGCATCGGCGGCAGGCCGCGGATCAGGCGCACGCGCACCTCGGTCTCGGGGATCAGCTTGTTCTGTGAGATGCGGACCAGGTCTTTCTCGACGCGGTCGAGTTCCTCGGGCGTGGCTGCGCGCACATCGCCCTTGGCGCTCGCCGTCGCAGGAATCACGTTGGTCGGTCCGTTGGCCGTGAGCACCGTGAAGTTGACAGTGGTCTTCTTCGCCGCGTCCGCCGTCTTCGACAGCTGAAGCACCTGGTGCGCCACTTCCATCGCCGCATTGCGGCCGGCCTCGGGCGCCACGCCCGCGTGAGCGGCCAGCCCCTTCACCTCGACGAGCGCGGTGGCCGAGCCCTTGCGCTCGACCACGAGGCCATCGGCCGGGCGGCCCGGCTCCAGGTTCAGCGCCACGTCGTGCTGCTTCGCGATGCGCTCGATCAGCGCGCTGGTGCCCACGGAGCCGGTCTCCTCGTTGGTGTCGAGCAGGAAGGTGATCTGCCCGTAGTCCTTGAAGCCGATCTGCTGCAGGATCTTCAGCGCGTAGAGCCCGGCGATCACGCCACCCTTGTCGTCCATCACACCGGGGCCGTAGGCGCGGCCGTCCTTGATGTAGAAGGGCTTGGCCGCGGCCGTGCCTTCCTTGAACACGGTGTCCATGTGCGCGAGGATCAGGATCTTCTTCTTGCCCTGGCCGGTCAGCGTCGCGACCACGTTGGTGCCGGGATGCGGTTCGGCCGGAAAGGTCTCGATGCGCGCACCGAGCTTGCGCAACTCTTCCACCGCCATCTCGCGGACCTTGTCGAGGCCCGCGGTGTCGGCCGAGCCGGAGTCGATGTTGACCATGCGCTCCAGCATCTTCAGCGCCTCCTCCTTGCTTTGCGTGGCCGCGTCGAGCACGCCCTGGTGCGGCTTCTGGGCCATGGCATTGCCGGCCAGCAGCGCGCATGCGAGCACGGCGCCGCGGCAGGCGGTGCGCGTCCAGCGGCGGGCGAGAGCCGCAGGGGCGCGGTCCGGGAAGAAATGGCGCGAGTGAATCGTCATGTGGTCCGTTCTGTACTTTCTGGGGAAGGGAGCGGCAGGCTATCACCCCCCTCGCGAACGGATCAAGCCAGGCGCGGACCCCGCCACGTAAAATTCCCGGCATGACCACGCCCGCCCGCCCCGTCCGCTCCCAATACGAAGATTTCATGCGCCATGTCGATACCCATGGCGTTTTCAAGAGCGACCGCACGGGCACCGGCACCAAGAGCGTGTTCGGCCACCAGATGCGCTTCGACCTGAACGAGGGCTTCCCGCTGGTCACAACGAAGAAGGTGCACCTGAAGTCCATCATCCAGGAACTGCTGTGGTTCCTGACCGGGTCGAGCAACAACAACTGGCTCAAGGAGCGCGGCGTCACCATCTGGGACGAATGGGCCCGCGAAGACGGCGACCTGGGCCCGGTGTACGGCGTTCAATGGCGCAGCTGGCCCACGCCCGACGGCGGCCACATCGACCAGATTGCCGACGTCATCAAGACCCTCAAGACCAACCCCGATTCGCGCCGCATCATCGTAAGCGCATGGAACGTGGCCGAGCTGTCTAAGATGGCGCTCATGCCCTGCCATGCGTTCTTCCAGTTCTACGTGGCGCCGCCGCAAGCCGAAGGCGAACGCGGCAGGCTCAGCTGCCAGCTCTACCAGCGCAGCGCCGACATCTTCCTGGGCGTGCCCTTCAACATTGCCAGCTACGCGCTGCTCACGCACATGGTGGCGCAGCAGTGCGACCTCGAGGTAGGCGACTTCATCTGGACCGGCGGCGACTGCCACATCTACAGCAACCACGCCGAGCAGGTCGCGCTGCAGCTCAGCCGCACGCCCTACCCGTACCCTACGCTGAACATCAAGCGGAAGCCGGACTCGATCTTCGGCTACGAGTACGAAGACTTCGAGATGCTGGACTACCGGCATGGCGATCCGATCAAGGCGCCCGTGGCGGTATGAGCGGGATGAGCAAGCCCCACGTCAACCTCATCTTCGCCCGCGCTGCCAACGGCGTGATCGGCGCGAACAACACGATCCCCTGGCACATCGCGGAGGACATGGCGCACTTCAAGCAGCAGACCGCGGGCGCGCCGGTGATCATGGGCCGCAAGACCTGGGACTCGCTGCCACCGCGCTTCCGGCCGTTGCCGGGCCGGCAGAACATCGTGGTGACGCGGCAGCCCGGCTGGCAGGCCGACGGCGCACTGCGCGCGGGCAGCCTGCAGGAGGCACTGTCGCTTTGCGAATCGTCATCGCAGGCCGACGCCGTATGGGTGATCGGCGGCGCGCAGATCTACGCCGAGGCCGAGCCGATTGCGCAGCGCGCGGTCGTGACCGAAGTGGCGCGCAACTACGAAGGCGATGCCTATGCTCCGGAGCTCGACGCAGCCGTGTGGCGCGAGACACAGCGCGAATCGCATGTCTCGGCCAAGGATGGCCTGGGCTTCAGCTTCGTGACCTACGAGCGCATCGCGTCCCCGAACGGATAAGCGTCGACAATTCGGCCGGCCCAGACGCTCGACCGGCCGCCACGTTGCCAGAAACAAACTGGCACCTTCGCCGCACCAGCAGCGCGAAAGGAAAACTTCGGTACGCGCCGGAAAAGGCATGCGCGGCTCAGGGTTTAGACAATGCCAATTGTTTGTGCGCACAATGCGGGCCCACGCCCTCAATCCCAAGGAGACGGCTCATGTCCATGGAATTTCTTCGGGTCATCGCCGAGCAGAAATTGCCATACGTCATCCACACGCCAGCCGACATCGACAGGCTGCGCGTGCTGCGTGCGGCAGAGTTGGTAACTGCCTTCATTCCGCCCTCGGACCGCGCGCCCGATGCGCGCGCGATACGCCAGCTCGCCCAGGTCGAATCGATCACCGCCAAGGGCAAGCTGGCGCTCAACAAGGCCACGTCGGCATTCATAGAGCTGTAGGAGCCGCGCCTTCGGCCTCGCACGGCGCATTGCGTGAGCATCGCGCAATTGATGCAGCTCACGCTGCGGTTCTTGTCACCGGCTTTGCCCGGATGTGCCGAACGGATTCATCCGCGCACCAAGTCGTCTTCTTTCGTGACAAAGCACTCGTGTGTTGGATTCCACCGATCTCTGACCCTAGGGGGATGCGGACGAAAACTTGGATTACCAGGAGATGTAATGGATGCCTCCCTGCCTACGGGCAGCACAAACGCCGCCAGGAGTACCGAGATGAACAGCGCGACCGTTGTGGGCGTGTGGCTTGCCCGCTAGACAAGCTGGACCCTCGACTGGATACGGCATCAAAGTGCCCATGGCGTCGTGATAGACCGATGTCTTCACATATACCAGCGAGGTTCCGTCATGCATCGTCGTACTGCACAAAGCGCGGGGCAAATCATCGGCCAGATGAGCGGCCTGCAGGTCAATGGGATGGACATTGCCAAGAATGTGTTCCAGCTTCACACCGTGGACATGGGCACTGGCGAGATCGTCAACGTGCAACTCAAGCGCTCCAAGGTTTTAGGGCACTTCGCCAACCGTGCGCCTTGCCTGATCGGCATCGAAGCCTGCGGCGGAGCACACCACTGGGCACGTGAGTTGACGGCGCAGGGCCATGCCGTGCGGCTGATTCATGCCAAAGCCGTGCGCCCATTCGTGAACGGCAACAAGACCGACGCTACAGACGCACGCGCCATCTGGCTGGCGATCCAGCAGCCGGGCACCAAATTCGTAGGCGTGAAGACGCTGGCGCAACAAGCCACGCTCACCTTGCATCGTCAGCGCGAGATGTTGATGCGGATGAAGATCATGCAGATCAATGCGTTACGGGGGCTGCTCTATGAGTTTGGGGCCACCTTCGCGAGAGGCAAGAAGGCTCTGTTGGGCGAGTTGGAGCTCGCGCTGGAGGCGCTTGCCAACAGCATTCCTCAGTATGTCGCCGACAGCCTGCGCGAGCAGGCCCAGCGCATCAAGCAACTGGCGATAGACATTAAGGCCATCGAGGTGAGGCTTGCTGAGGTTCTGCGCATTGACGTGGACATGAAGCGTGTGGCAGCGATACCCGGAGTAGGCCTGCTCTCGGCTACAGCGGCCATCGCCACGATGGGAGAAGCCAAGGCATTCAAGTCTGGGCGCGAATTCTGTGCTTGGCTGGGTCTGGTGCCCAAGCAACGGGGCACAGGTGGCCGGGTGACTCTGCTGGGGATCTCCAAGCGGGGCGACACCTACCTTCGCACTTTGCTTATTCACGGTGCGCGTGCGGTATGCCAGCCGTCGACCAGCTGCTTGAGCTGCGCCAGGTCCGCTTCCGGCAGCGGCCAGGTGCTGGGCGGCCGCGCCGCGCCGCAGTCTCGCCCGGCGTATTGCAGCGCCGCTTTCACCACGCTCACGTTCGAGCCGTTGCGCTCATGCGTGCGCAACTCCTCGAAGGTCGCGATGCCGCCTATCAATTCCATCGCCAGCTGGTGATCCCCCGTCCCCAGCGCGGCGTGAATGCGCACGGACAGGTCGGGCCGCACGTTGATCAGCCCCGAGGTGAAGCCGCGGGCGCCCACCGCATACATCGGCGGGGCCCAGGGCTCGGCCAGTCCGCACACCCAGGCCAGGTCGCGATCGGCCACCTGGGCCATGGCCTGCACCAGGCGCAAGGGCGTGGGCGACGCCCATTTCACGCCGATGACCTGCGGAATTCGGCACAGGGCTTCGATCACCGGCAGGCCGATCGCGTCGTCACGCAAATAGAGCACGACAGGCAGGCCGTCCGCCGCGTCGGCAACCCGGCGCACATACGTGACCACACCGCTGGGCGCGACGAAGGGGTCCGTCAGCTGATGCACCATCAGGGCAGCGGCACCTGCCTTGCGTGAGGCGCGCGCCAGGGTGCAGGCGTCGTGGACGCTGCGCCCCACGCCACCCAGCAACGGCACGCGGCCACGGACAAGCTCCGCCGCGGCATGCACCATGCGCTCGGCCTCCGCCATGGTCAGGCCGAAGAACTCGCTGGTGTTGCCGTTGGCCACCAGCACATGGACGCCCGCCTCGATGGCGCGGTCGACGACCGGCCCCAGGCGATCGGGCGCGATGTGGTCCGCCTCGTCGAAGGGCGTCACCAGGATGCCTGAGATGCCGTCCAGGGCGGTCCTGAGGGGGGTCGTCGGTTCAGTCATGTCGCCGGTCTCGTGTAGTTGCGCGGGTGTTGTCATTGGCCTGCCTCGACAGAGAAGAGACGGACAGGCGCAGGCTGCATGTCATCGCCTCGCCGGGCGCGATCACCCGCCAGCCAGTGTCGGCGCGCGCCGCAGCCAGGTTGGCGGCGTCCGCGACATGCGAGACCGGTTCCACGCAGAAGTACGCTCCCGGGCCCGGCCGATGCAACACCAGGTGCTGCAGCGCGGAGCTGGCCAGCAGTTCGATGGCGGGACCATCGGTCGCCGCCATCCGCGCTTGTCCGTTCCACCCGCCGTAGTAGCGGGTGCATTCGACATCGGGCAAGGCCTTCGCCGACGCGTAGTCGTCCGCCGGACCGGTCGGCACCGGCGTGCTAGCGAGGAATTCGGCGTCCGCCGGCCAGACGGTGCGCGCATCGAACTGCAGGCCGTGCGCGAAGCGGGCCGGGAAGTAGGGATGGAAGCCGCACCCGCCTGGCATCGGCTCCCGGTCGTCGTTGGTGACCCGCAGGCTCAGCGTGATGCCTGCGGCGTCGAGCTCCACCCCCTGCTCGGCCCGAAAAGCCCATGGCCAGCCGTGATCCCCCGGCACGTGGACATAGGTCATGGTGGCGCGGTCCGCTGCGTGTTGCTCGAGGTGCCATGGACGCTGCTGGGCGACGCCGTGCAGCGCGTGCCGCTCCCCCGGATGAAGCGGCAGCTGCACCCTGCCCTGCGTGCCGGCGATGCGGCCATCGCGGACGCGGTTCGAGAACGGAACCAGGGGATAGCAGCCGGCCTTGGGCCACTGGGTGGATTCGAAACCGCCGGCGCGGACGGCGGCGTCGAGCGGCACCAGCCAGTCGATCCGTTCGCCCGCGGATGCGCGGGAACTGAGGCTGGTGACGCGTCCGCCGGCAGCCGGCGCCAGCGTCGCGGTCAGCGCTCCGCTGCGCAGCGTGGTGTCGGGCGTCACGTTCAGATGCATCGCCATCCGCTCACGACTTCGAACTGCGGATGGTGACGTCAGGCCGCTGCAGCAGCGCCGGCGACAGCGCCAGGCCCAGGCCCGCGCCGGGCGGAACCGTCGCATGGCCGGCGCGGACATCGGGCAACTGCGTCACGAGCTCGCGATACCAGCCCCCCAGGTAAGCGCGCACCACTTCCTGCAGCACCACGTTGGTCGTGCTCATCGCCAGGTGGAGCGACGCCGCGAGCGCGACCGGGCCGGTGCAGTCATGCGGCGCGACCGGTTTGTGAAAGGCCTTCGCCAGGGCCGCGATCTTTCTGGCTTCGGAGAGACCCCCGACCCAGCCCAGGTCCAGCATCACATAGTCCACCGCGTTGTTCTTGAGCAGCTGGATGAATGGCTGGACGGTGGCCAGCGTCTCGCTGCCGCAGACCGGAATGCGGGTGCGCGAACGGAATTCGGCGATCGTGTCCAGGTTGGACATCTGGATCGGGTCCTCAACCCAGTAGGGCTTGAACTCCTCGAGCGCCTGCGCGATCCGAACGGCCATCGGCAGGTTCCACATCGAATGGAGCTCCACCATGATGTCCATCTCGTGGCCGACAGCGCGCCGGATTTCGCGGAATGGCTCGAGCGCGGTGTCCAGGTCGCGGGCCGAAATCGCCTGCCCGCCGCTGGCCTGGGCGAAGGGATCGAAGGGCCAGATCTTCATTGCCTTGTAGCCCTCGGACAGCAGGCTTTCGGCCAACGCCGCCGGGCGCTTGACGAATGCAACCTGGTCCTCGTAAGGCCCTTCCGGCGCGACGTCGGCGCTGGCCTGTGTCACCGAGCGACGCTGTGGGGCCTTGTTGTAGGTGTAGCCCGCGCAGGTGTTGTAGACCGGGACGCGTTCGCGCACGGCGCCGCCGAGCAACTGGTAGAGCGGCTGTTGCGTGACCTGGCCGAACAGATCCCACAGCGCGATGTCGACCGCCGAAGCGGCGCGCGTTTCGGCGCCGCTGCTGGCAAAGCCGACATAGCCGTACAGCAGGTGCTGGCTGTGGGCTTCGATGGCGAGCGGATCCTTTCCCAGCAGGTAGGGCGCGGTCAGTTCATGGATCTGCGCCTGCACGGCCTGGGCGCCACGAAAGGTTTCCCCCAGGCCCACCAGGCCGGTGTCGGTGTGGATCTGCACCCACAGGATGTTGGGATAGGCGGCCGCGTGGACCGTATCGACTTGCGTGATCTTCATGGGGGTCGGCCTCAGGCCGTCTTCGGATGTTCCTTGACGCGGCTGACCAGCTGCGTCGGATTGACGAACTGCAGCGCGATCAGCAGCCAGGCCAGCGTGACCGCCATGTAGACCATCGCCATCGC
This sequence comes from Variovorax sp. Root411, assembly GCF_001425205.1. Classification (GTDB taxonomy): domain Bacteria; phylum Pseudomonadota; class Gammaproteobacteria; order Burkholderiales; family Burkholderiaceae_C; genus Variovorax. The sequence continues at coordinate 827,840 of NZ_LMDW01000001.1, read as the reverse complement.
ATCGACCGACTGCGGCGCACGAACGCCCGCCGCAAAGACCGCGTAGTACAGGGCCACCACCAGCGTCTGCGAATCCGGGCCAGCCGTCAGGAAGGTCAGCTCGAACATGCCGATGGTGCGCACCAGCACCAGCAGGGAGGCCGCCAGAATGCCCGGCGCCAGCAGCGGCAACAGCACGTGCCAGAACAGCTGGAAGGTGTTGGCGCCGAACACGCGGGCGGCGGATTCGAGGTTGGCATCGATCTGCTCGATGAACGGCGTCATCACCAGGATCATGAACGGCACTGCCGGAATCATGTTCGCCAGGATCACGCCGAAGATGGTGCCCGCGATGTGCGCCTGGTACATCACGGTCGCCAGCGGAATGCCGTAGGTGATCGGCGGGATCATCAGCGGCAGCAGGAACAGCCCCATCAGCAGGTTCTTGCCGCGGAAGTTGCGCCGCGCCAGCGCGTAGGCCGCCGGCACGCCGATCAGGATCGACAGGAACACGACGGCGGCGACCACCTCGATCGTGACCCACAGCACGCTGTCGAGCTGGAACTCCTTCCAGGCGGTCTGGTACCAGTTGAACGTGTAGCCATCGGGCAGCCAGGTGCCGAGCCAGCGGCGGGCCACCGAGCTGGTGCCGACCGCGGCCACCATGAGTGCGACATTGACGATGAAGAAGCCCATCACCAGTGCAACCAGCGACTTCCAGAGTTTCATCAGCAGGCGATGCGTATCCATGGTCAACCTTTGCCGCCGGAGACGGGGCCCCGATAGAACATCCCGCGCGCGCCCAGGACCGCGGCAACGACGAACAGCTGCACCACGCCCATCAGCATCGCGACGGCCGAAGCCATGGAATAGTCGTAGCGCTCGAAGGCGGCCTCATACGCCGCGATCGAGATCACCCGGGTGGCACCGGCCGGCGACCCGAGCAGGACCGCCGACGGAAACACCGAGAAGGCCTGCACGAACGACAGCGCGAAGGCCATCGCCAGTCCCGGGACCAGCAGCGGCAGATAGATATGCCGGAACTGGTTCCACGGCGATGCGCCCAGGGTCGAGGCAGCGCGTGGCAGGTTGGGGTCGATGCCGGTGATGTACGACAGCGTGAGCAGGAACGCGAACGGGAAACCCGAAATGACGAGCGAAATCAGGACGCCCCAGTAGTTGTGCGTCAGCCGGATCGGGCCTTCGTAGATGTGCAGCCACTGGAGCGACTGCGACAGCCAGCCCTTGGGCCCGAAGTAGCCGAGCATGCCCTCGGCGATCAGGACGGTGCCCAGCGTCAACGGAATCACCAGCAACGTGGTGATCGATTTCTGGAAGCGGCTGCTGCGGCGCATCTGATAGGCGATCGGCAGCGCCACGCCGACGTTGATCACGGTGGCGGGAATGGCCAGCTTGAGCGTGGTCCACACCGTGTCGCGCAGGTTGTCGGTGGTGAAGAACTGCGTGTAGTTCGCCAGCCAGTTGCCTTCCATCGGACGGAACGACAGCTGCAAGCCGTAGAGGAACGGATAGACGAACAGCACCACCATGAAGAGCGTCGCCGGCACCAGCAGCAGCAGGGACCGGTCGAAAGAAGACGGCGCGGCGCTGGTCATTGCACCATGCCCGCGGCCGCATCGACGGGATAGGCCAGCGCCTTGCCTGGCGCAATGGCCAACGTGACCGGATCGCCGGCTCGCAGGCGCGCCGTCGTGCGCACGATCAGCTTGAGCCCGCCGGCCACCTCGACGTCGACGATGTTGTCGTGGCCGCAGTATTCGACATTGAGCACCCGGGCGGCGAAGCTGTTGTCCATCGGCGAAGAGACGACGTCGAATTCCTCGGGCCGGATCGCGAGCATCGCCTTGCCGTTGGCGAGTGGCTGCATCGCCCGCGCGTTGAGCGCCAGGCCGCTGCCGGCGAGCTGCACCGACGCGCCGCCCTCCGAGCGCACGTTCAGCTCCACCAGGTTGCGATAGCCCATGAAGCGGGCCACGTCCAGGTTGGCCGGCTCCGCGTAGATGCGCTGTGGTTCGGCAATCTGCTGTGCCACGCCGTCCTTCATGACGACGACGCGATCGGCCAGCGACAGCGCCTCATCCTGGTCGTGGGTGACGTAGATCGTCGATCGTCCCAGTTCGCGGTGAATGCGCCGGATCTCGGCGCGCATCTCCAGCCGCAACTTGGCGTCGAGGTTCGACAAGGGCTCGTCCATCAACACCAGGGGCGGCTCGATGACGATCGCCCGGGCGATCGCGACCCGCTGCTGCTGTCCGCCGGACAACTGGCCGGGCAGCTTGTGCGCCTGCGAGTTCAGCTGCACCAGGTCGAGCGCCCGCTTCACGCGCTGCGCCGACTCGGCGGCAGGCACGCCGCGCATCGCCAGCCCGAACGCAACATTGCGCGCCACGCTCATGTGCGGAAAGAGCGCATAGTTCTGGAAGACCATGCCAAAGCCCCGTTTTTCAGGCGGCAGCACATCGATGCGGGTGTCGTCGAGCCAGATGCCTCCATCCGTCAACGGCAGCAGCCCGGCCAGGCAATTGAGGGCCGTCGACTTGCCGCAGCCCGAAGGTCCAAGCAGCGCGATGAACTCGCCGCGCTTGACCGTCATGGTCAAGGCATTGAGCGCGGTGAAGCTCTGCACGCCCTTGCCCGCGGCAAAGCGGCGCGTGACGCCATCGAGACGCAACTCGGAAAAGTCTGAAGTCATGGAGACACAATCCTGGAAAAGAAGCAGCCTGCAAGCGCCCGCATGGGCGCTTGCAGCATCGGTCGGGCGCGCAGTGCGCGCCGCGCATCACTTGGTCTTGCGGCTGCCGATGTCCTGGTCCCAGCGGCGGAAGGCATCAACCATGGCCTTGGGCTCCAGCGGCACGGCATGAGGGAACTGGGCCAGCCACTTGTCGTAGTCAGGCCGTCCGAACTCCTTGATGACGTCCTGGCTGTCCTTGGGTGCGAGCGACAGCGGCACGTCCTTGACCGCGGGGCCCGGATAGAAATAGCCCTTGTCATAGGTCATCGCCTGCTGCTGCGGCTTGAGCAGGAAAGCCATCAGGTCGAGCACCACCGCTTGCTTCTCCTGCGGGACGCCCTTGGGAATCACGATGTAGTGCGCGTCGTTGACCCACGTCATGCCCTTGAACGGCAGCACCTGGAAGTTCTTCGGCACGATGCCCAGTGCCCTGGGGTTGATGTCCCAACCCGTCACCGTCAGCGTCATGTCGCGCGAGCCTTCGCCCAGTTCCTTCATCACGGCGGCAGTTCCCGTCGGGTAGTACTCGATGCAGGCGTCGAGTTCCTTCAGATAGGCCCAGGTCTTGTCCCAACCGTTGATCGGATCGGCAGGATTCTTGTCGCCCAGCAGATAGGGCAGCCCCATCAGGAAGGTGCGACCCGGACCGGAGTTGGCGGGCCGTGCATAGATCAGCTTGTTGGGATTGGCTTTGCACCAGACCAGCAGGTCCTGGGGCGTCGTCGGCGGCGTCTTGACCTTGTCGGGGTTGAACTCGACCAGCGGGCCGGCAGGCATGAAGACGATGGCCAGGCCATGGTCCTTCGCGAGCGCGTGCATCTTGTAGGCGTTGGGAAGGTAGTTCTCCTGCAGCTTGGGGAACTTGGCCGCGTAGTCGGGGAACAACTTGACCCACAGGTTCATCTCGAGGCCGGCGGCGAGCGCATCGGTGCCGACAATGATCATGTCGATGTCACTGCGGCCCGCGTTCTGCATCGCCTTGATCTTGGCCGGGATCTCGGGGGCGGGCGCCTTGGTGAAAGTGAACTTGGAGACCAGCTTGGGGTTCTGCGCTTGGTAGGCCTCGAACGCCCCCTGCGTCAGCGCCAGGTTGCCGGCGGCGTCGATCACGTTGATCACCACCGGCGACTTCGGCAGTTCCTGCGCCTGGACCAGGCCGATGCCGGCACAGCTCGCCGCCCCGAAAACGGCCGCAATGATGGCGTGGCGATGCCGCGAGAAGGAAACTTGGCGCATTCGGAATCTCCTGATGGATGGGCTTGGCAGGCGGGATCTTGTAAGACAACTTTCGAGTTGTCATCCGGGTTTTCGCTGAGCCCGCGGATACACCACCACCTCTGGGGGAAGCGAGGACGCTGCGGGAAAGCCACTCCCTGCTCTCGCAAGTTCGGGAGATTTGCTATAGTTGTCTGACAAAGACTCTCGGGTATCGGTTCGATGGCGGAACACTTGCTAGACGTCAATGGCGGCACACTGCCCGACCAGATCTACGCCCGGATGGTCGAAGCCATCCTGCGCGGGGACTACGTCGACTCGAAAAAGCTGCCGACCGAAAGCGACCTGGCCTCGCAATTCAGGGTCTCGCGGCCGACCGTCCGGGAGGCACTGTCGAGGCTGCGATCGGACGGAATCATCGAGTCCCGCCGCGGCTCCGGCAGCCAGGTCGTGCGCGCCCCCGGTACACCGGCATCGAGCATGCCCTCCATCAGGAACTATTCGGACATCGAGCGGTATTACGCCTACCGCACAGTTGTTGAATCGGGGGCGGCGGCCGCTGCAGCGGAGTTCCGCACTGCCGACGACCTGACGACGATCAGAGCCTGCCTGGAAGCGCAGACCCTGGCCATGGAGGGTGGAAACAAGGGCATCGAAGACGACGTCCGCTTCCACAGGGCGATCGCGAGGGCCTCGCACAACCAGTTCTTCGTGGCCGCCGTCGAAACGAGTGTCGCGCCCATCAGGCAATTCATGGAACTGGCGCGCAGCGTGCGATCGAAGATGACAGTCGAGCGTGTCCGACTGGTCCAGATGGAGCACCAGCAGATCCTCGATGCCATCGAGAAGCGATCCCCGGCCGACGCCGCCGAGGCAACGCGGCTCCATATCCTCAACGCCAAGCGACGGATCTTCGACGCAGCGAAATTGCGGTAGAGCGCGACGGCTTGGCCGCCCACAAGATTTGCTCCATCGCTACCCGCGCAGCAGCTATGCAGCGGTTGCGGTATTTCGACTCGCTGAACGCGATGCCCGAAAGCGGGCGCTCAACCCCGGCAAGCAACAGGGCTTGGCCCAACTGCTGTTGCGCCCGCTTACCCGAGAAGCAGTGGAAGCTGGGGTGCTTTTGCTAAGCTGACCAGCTGTTTGCACCTCAACCGAGGCATAGCGAGGCGCAAAACGGGTACCCCAACAGTACGGGATGCAAAAATCGCTAAGAATTCCATAAAAATACATTAAAAATCAACGACTTACAATATTTTATGAAGATTGCCACCTGGAACGTCAACTCCCTCACCGCGCGCCTGCAGCACGTGCTCGACTGGCTCATTGCCAACCCGGTCGACGTGCTGTGCCTGCAGGAGCTCAAGATGACCGACGACAAGTTCCCGCTCGACGTGCTCAAGTCGGCCGGCTACGAAGCGGCGGTGTTTGGCCAGAAGACCTACAACGGCGTGGCGATCCTCAGCCTTGCGCCGATGCGCGACGTGGTGAAGAACATCGGCGGCTTCACCGACGAACAGTCGCGCGTGATCGCGGCCACCATTGAAACGCCGTCGGGTCCGCTGCGTGTGGTCAACGGCTACTTCGTGAACGGCCAGGCGCCGGGCACCGACAAGTTCGAATACAAGCTGAAGTGGCTCGAAGCGCTGCGAGACTGGCTGCGCCAGGAGATGGCGTCGAACCCGAACCTCGTGCTGCTGGGCGACTTCAACATCACGCCGGAAGACCGCGACAGCTTCGATCCGGTGGGTCTGAAGGAAACAATCCATCACACGACCGAGGAGCGCAACCATTTCAAGGCGCTGCTCGACCTGGGCCTGACAGACAGCTTTCGCATGTTCGAGCAGCCCGAGAAAAGCTACTCGTGGTGGGACTACCGCATGCTGGGCTACCAGAAGAACCGCGGGTTGCGCATCGACCACGTCTTGGTGAGCCAGCCGCTGGTGCCGCGCGTGAAGGGCTGCGTCATCGACCGCGTGCCGCGCAAATGGGAAAAGCCGAGCGACCATGCGCCGGTGGTGCTCGATCTCGACTGGAACGCCTGAGCCGATGACCATGCGCACACTCTCCCTCCACCCCACACTGCTTCGGGCGGGCCGCAACCTGGCGGTCGTGGCTGTCGCGCTGGCGCTCGCGGCCTGTTCGCTGCTGAAGCCCTCCGACAAGGCGGCAGAAGGCAGCAAGGGCGCCGCGACCGCGCCCACCGACGAGGCCACGACCGGCCGCGACGTGCCGACTGTTCGGCTGATCACTGCACAAACGCCGGCCGTGCGCACGTACCGCAAGATCGGCGCGCGCCACATCTATAACAAGTACGCGAGCCGCATCTACAAGGGCAAGATCCCGCCGCTGGTGTATGCGGTGGTGGTGGTGGAGACCGAGATCGACGCCACCGGCAAGGTGGTGAACGTGACGTTCAGCCGCACGCCGAGCCACGCACCCGAGGTGCCGCCGATGATTGCCGATCTGATCAAGGCCACGTCGCCGCTGCCCAATCCGGGCAAGCTGGGCGGTCATACGTACGTGGACACCTGGCTCTGGGACAAGAGCGGAAAATTCCAGATCGACTCGCTGACGCTCGGCCAGCGGAGCAGGTAAAGAAAAAAGCCCCGAAGGGCCTTTTCATTCGATCCCGAGTTCCTGGATCTTCCGGGTGATGGTGTTGCGCCCGATGCCGAGCTTCTGCGCGGCCTCGATGCGACGGCCTCGCGTGTTGGCCAGGGCCGTGAGGATCAGCCTCGATTCGAAGCGGCGCGTGAGCACGTCCCAGACGTCGGTGCGGCCGGCCGCCAGCAGCGCCTGCGCCTCGACCTCCAGGCCGTTTTCCCAACTGCTCACGCCTGGATGGGCTTCAGCGGGTTCGGAGACGGCATGGACGGACGCTGATTCACCGCTGGCCGCAACCGGCAGCGATGCGGCGGGCTGGGCCGTTGCAGTTGGGGCGGCGACCACGGCTTCGGGCACGTGGGCCTCGGCGCCTGCACCGACGGCCATCACCTCGGGCGGCAAGTCTTTCGCTTCGATCAGCTGGGCCGGCGCCATCACGGTCAGCCAGTGGCAGATGTTCTCGAGCTGTCGCACATTGCCCGGGAAGCTGAAGGCCGCGAGCCTGGCCAGCGCCGCGTCGGAAATGCGCTTGGGCTCGACGCCGAGCTGGCGCGCGCTCACCTGCAGGAAGTGGCGCGTGAGCGCAGGCACGTCTTCGCCGCGTTCGCGCAACGCCGGCAGGCGCAGGCGGATCACGTTGAGGCGGTGGAACAGGTCTTCGCGGAAGCCGCCGAGCTTGACGCGCTGCTCCAGGTCCTGGTGGGTGGCGGCGATCACGCGCACGTTGGCCTTCACCGAGTTGTGCCCGCCCACGCGGTAGAAGTGGCCGTCGCTCAGCACGCGCAGCAAGCGCGTCTGCAGGTCGAAGGGCATGTCGCCGATTTCGTCGAGGAACAGCGTGCCGCCCTCGGCCTGCTCGAAGCGGCCGCGGCGCATGGTCTGCGCGCCGGTGAAGGCGCCGCGCTCGTGGCCGAAGAGTTCGCTCTCGAGCAGGTCCTTCGGGATGGCCGCGGTGTTGATGGCCACGAAGGGGCCGTTGGCGCGCGGCGAGTGCTTGTGCAGCGCACGCGCCACCAGTTCCTTGCCCGAGCCCGATTCGCCGGTGATGAGCACCGTGACGTTGCTTTGCGAGAGCCGGCCGATGGCACGGAACACGTCCTGCATCGCCGGCGCCTGGCCGAGCATTTCGGGCGCCGCGACCATGCGTTCTTCGGCGACTTCTTCGCGCTGGCTTTCGTCGACGGCGCGGCGGATGAGCTCGACCGCGCGCGGCAGGTCGAAGGGCTTGGGCAGGTACTCGAAGGCACCGCCCTGGAAGGCCGAAACGGCGCTGTCGAGGTCGGAAAACGCCGTCATGATGATGACGGGCAGGCCGGGGTGCTTGGCCTTGATCTTGTCGAGCAGGTCGAGCCCGGAACCGCCGGGCATGCGGATGTCGCTCACCAGAACCTGGGGACCTTGCTGATCGTCGTCGGCGGCCTGTTCGAGTGCGGCGAGCACCTCGCGCGTGTTCGTGAAACTGCGCGTGGGCAAGTCTTCGCGCAGCAGAGCCTTCTCGAGCACGAAGCGAATCGATTGGTCGTCATCAACTATCCAGATCGGCTTCATGCATCTCCTTGTTGCCGGGCTGCTAGGGCAGCGGTATCAATATCTTGAAATCGGTTCGGCCCGGGACGCTGTCGCACTCGATCACGCCGTGATGCTGCTGCACAAAAGTCTGTGCGAGCGTCAATCCCAGCCCGGTCCCGCCTTCCCTGCCCGATACCAGCGGATAGAAGATGCGGTCCTTGATCGTGTCCGGCACACCCGGTCCATTGTCGATGACATGCAATTCCAGTGCCAGTCGATACCACTGCTTGTTGAAGATCACCTGACGAGCGATGCGTGTCTTGAAAGTGATCTGCGCATCGCCGGCCGCGCGGCGCTCGGCCAGCGCCTGCGCGGCGTTGTGCGTGATGTTGAGCGTGGCCTGGATGAGCTGCTCGCGGTCGCCGCGGAACTCGGGAATCGACACGTCGAAATCGCGCTCGATGTGCAGGTCGCGCGGAAACTCCGCAAGGATGACCGAGCGCACGCGCTCGCACACCTCGTGGATGTTGACGTCGCCCACCACGTGCGGCCGGCGGTGAGGCGCGAGCAGGCGGTCGACCAGCGTCTGCAGCCGGTCGGCCTCGTGGATGATGACCTGGGTGTATTCGATGAGGTCGCGCGACTCGACCTCCATCTGCAGCAGCTGTGCCGCGCCGCGGATGCCACCGAGCGGGTTCTTTATCTCGTGCGCGAGGTTGCGGATGAGTTCCTTGTTGGCCTGCGCCTGGTCGATGAGGCGCTCTTCGCGGTCCTGCCGCACCTGATGCTCGAGCGGCGACATCTCGATGATGAGTTCGCCCTTCTTGTCGCCATGCGCGAGCGTGACCTGCACCGGCATGAGCTCGTGGTTGACGCGGCGCAGGAAGGCTTCGTAGCGCAGCGTTGCAAAGTCGTTGCTGCTCGCGCCGTCGATCGCAGTGCGCAGCACCTGCGGCTCGTGAAAGCAAGCACCGAACTGCGAACCTTCGAGGGTGCGCCGCGATGTGCCCAGCGCGTCTTCGAGGCCTGCATTGGCAAACAGCACCGAGCCGTTGCTGTTGACCACCGCGATCAGCGTGGACAGCAGGTCGAAGGACTGAAAGCGCGGATTGGCGCCGCTCGCCTTCTTCCCGAACACCATATGGCTATTGCGGCTGCTGCTTGTTCGGCAGGCGGCCGATCTCGCGGCGGATGCCTGCGATGTCGCTTTCGTTGCGCGCCAGCTCGGCCTTCATTTCGGAGACGCGGTCCAGGTACTTCTGGTAGTTGCGGCCTTCGCTGCCCTGCTTTTCGGGCTCGCCGTTGTTGTATTCCTTCTGCAGCTCGGCCTGGCGCGCCTCGGCCTTCTTGAGCTCGGCTTCGAGCACCGAACGCGCCTCGCCGTCGCGCGCGCGCTGGTCGACCCCTTCGACGCGCGGGCTGCCCGCCGGTGCACGCGCCGCGGAGGAGCCGCCGGACGACGCGGAGCCACCGCCCGAAGGTTTCGTGCCTTGCACGACCGTGACGTTGCCGCCTTCCATGACCTTGCAGCCCTTCTGCTGGGCGATGGTGGAATTGTTGGTGTACTCGTTGCCGCAGCGCCAGACGCGCTCTTGCGCGAGCACCGGCAGCACGATCAATGAACCGGCCAGAAAAATGAGGGAAGCAGTCTTCATGTGTATCGGTGGAGGGCGGCGACAAAGGTGCATTTTCCTGCAATTCGATGCCAACCGTGACCAAATGTTCCACGCCAAGCAAAAAGGACGGCCGAGGCCGTCCTTTTGTCTTGAATCCCCCGTCAGGGGCTCGCCTTACAGCGAGTAGTACATATCGAATTCGACAGGGTGCGTCGCCATGCGGAAGCGCGTGACTTCCTGCATCTTCAGTTCGATGTACGCGTCGATGTACGCATCGGTGAACACGCCGCCCTTGGTCAGGAACGCACGGTCCTTGTCGAGGTATTCCAGGGCCTGGTCGAGGCTGTGGCACACGGTCGGGATCAGCGCGTCTTCTTCCGGCGGCAGGTGGTACAGGTCCTTGCTGGCGGCTTCGCCCGGATGGATCTTGTTTTCCACACCGTCCAGGCCGGCCATCAGCAGCGCAGCGAAGCCGAGGTACGGGTTCATCAGCGGATCGGGGAAGCGCGCTTCGACGCGGCGGCCCTTCGGGTTGGCCACGAACGGAATGCGGATCGAGGCCGAGCGGTTCTTGGCCGAGTAGGCCAGCTTCACCGGGGCTTCGAAGCCGGGCACCAGGCGCTTGTAGCTGTTGGTGCCGGGGTTCGTGATGGCGTTCAGGGCACGGGCGTGCTTGATGATGCCGCCGATGTAGTGCAGCGCGAAGTCGCTCAGGCCGGCATAGCCGTCGCCTGCGAACAGGTTCTTGCCGTCCTTCCAGACCGACTGGTGCACGTGCATGCCGGAGCCGTTGTCGCCGACGATGGGCTTGGGCATGAAGGTGGCGGTCTTGCCGTAGGCGTGGGCCACGTTGTGGATCACGTACTTCTGCAGCTGGACCCAGTCGGCGCGCTGGACCAGCGTGCTGAACTTGGTGCCGAGTTCCATCTGGCCGGCGTTGGCCACTTCATGGTGATGCACTTCGACCGGGATGCCGAGCGATTCGAGCACCAGGCACATTTCCGAGCGCATGTCCTGGAAGCTGTCGACCGGGGGAACCGGGAAGTAGCCGCCCTTGACTGCGGGACGGTGGCCGGTGTTGCCGTGCTCGTATTCCTTGTCGGTGTTCCACGAGGCTTCTTCGGAGTCGATCTTCACGAAGCAGCCCGACATGTCGTTCTTCCATCGGACGCCGTCGAACACGAAGAATTCGGGTTCCGGACCGAAGAAAGCGGTGTCGCCCAGGCCCGAGGCCTTCATGTAGGCTTCGGCGCGCTTGGCGAGCGAACGCGGATCGCGCTCGTAGGCCTTGCCGTCGGCAGGGTCGATCACGTCGCAGGTCAGGATCAGCGTCGTTTCTTCGAAGAAGGGATCGATGTTGGCGGTGTTGGGGTCGGGCATGAGCTGCATGTCCGAAGCTTCGATGCCCTTCCAGCCAGCGATGGACGAACCGTCGAACGCGTGGCCCGAGGTGAATTTGTCTTCATCGAAAGCCGAGACCGGCACGGTCACGTGCTGCTCTTTGCCACGGGTGTCGGTGAAGCGGAAGTCGACGAACTTGACCTCGTTTTCCTTGACGAGCTTGAGTACATCGGCGACGGTCTTTGCCATCAGTTTCTCCTGAGTTGGATGGTGGTTAGGAATACAGGGACAAGGGATGCAGTTTCTGTGCCATTGTCGCCTCACCGGACGAGGCTTTGGCAAACGCTGCAAACCCCAATTAGAGGCGGAAACTCACCAAATTGGTGCCATTGCTATTAACGCACCAATTCTGGGCCAAGCTTGGCATCAAAGGTGTGCAACCCTTCGATCAGCTGGACATAGGCGGCATCGACTCGGCCCGGGTCGCCCTTGACGCCCAGCTCGATGTGCCGGCCATATTCAGGGTGATCGACGCTGGGCAGGCTGAACACCTTGATGCCGACGTGCGTGGCCTCGATGGCCTGCATGAGCGGGGTCAGCGTGGCCTCCATGGCACCGAAAACGATCACCGACTTCTCGGCGACGGCATTGCGGGTGAACAGATCGGCGTAGCGGCTGTCGAGCACGGACTCGATCATCGGCCAGGCCATGACGGGGAAGCCCGGCACGAAATGCACGTCGCCGACGCTGAAGCCCGGGATCTTGTTGTACGGGTTGAGGATGAGCGCGGCGCCCTGCGGGAACACACCCATGTTGAGCCGGTGCACGTTGTCGGACCGGTCGGGCTCGTAGGGCACGCCCTGCTCGCGCGCGGTGTCCTGCATGCGCTCGCGGATCAGCATCTCGGCCTTGGGGTGCAGCGCCAGCGGCACGCCCAGCGCCTGGGCAGCGCACTGGCGGGTATGGTCGTCGGGCGTGGCGCCGATGCCGCCGGTCGAGAACACAATGTCGCCCGAGGCGAACGCGCGTGCGAGCGCGGCCGTGATGCGCGCGGGCTCGTCGCCCACGTATTCCGCCCAGCCGAGCTGCAGGCCGCGCGCAGCGAGCAGCTCGATGACCTTGGCCATGTGCTTGTCGGCCCGCTTGCCGGAGAGAATCTCGTCGCCGACGACGATGAGACCGAATGCGCGTGTCATGGTGAACCCCATTGAGAGAGTGCGGCCTTGCTGGCTTCCTCGGCTTCGAGGGCCGACGCGGTGCCGCCGGCGGTCGATGCTTCGGCCATGGCGCGCTGGGCGCGCAGCTGCGCGAGCGCGTCGAGGCAGTAGTGGGCGAACCAGAGTGCCGAAAAGGCGAAGACCAGTGTGTAGATCCAGATGGCGATCGGCACCAGCACGAAGAAGGCGGCAGCGAACAGCAGGCCCGATGCCCAGACGATGCTGGGCGCGGCGCCCAGGTATCCGCAGAGCACGCCGATGCATAGCAGCGGCAGCCGGTGTGCGCGCAGCAGCGCGGCACGCTCCTCGGGACTGGCATGTTCGGCCAGCGCATCGAAGCTCATCACGCGGTAGGTGAGCCAGCCCCAGATCAGCGGCGGCAGGATCAGCACCAGTGGCGGAATGAGCCACAGCGGCATCGACACCACGAGGGCGATCAGCGCCAAGACGGTGACGCCCAACGAACGCGCGACGCTGCCGAAGAACGAAGCGCCCTTTTTCTGTTCGAGCGAGGGAAAGCGCCGCTGGGCCACCAGCTTGGTCAGCGCGGGCGCCATGAAGCCGGCCACGATCAGCAGGCAAAGCACCACGAGCAACGGGGTGGCGGCAAACACCACGACCAGGGACGCCAGCGCAGAAGTGACGTCACCCGAGAAAAGACGGCCGATCCAGGCCCAGAAGCTCGCCAGCAGCGGCCAGGCGTCGAGCGCGCCGCGCGTCCATACAACCGCGTCGTCCCAGTAGAAGTAACCGAGCCCCGCGGCCAGCACCACCATCAGGCCCAAAGGCAGCAGCGACAGCACGATCACGCGCGGCAGCATGCAATAGGCGACCGCGCGCCAGAAGGAGTCGAGGAGCAGGCGCATGAGGCAGCGAGGATAACGCGTCGGACGCGCCTTTCAGGGCCCGGAGCCCCTCAGCCGCGACCCGCCATCCGCTTGAGGCCGAGCCACTGCTGGGCCCAGAAGCCACGACCGTAGTCGCGCACGCGTCCATCCGCGTCGGGCTCGACCTGGTCGCGGATGCCGGTCGGGTCGTAGCGGTCCTCGAAGTTCGCGGTGCGAAACAGCATGTCCCACCACGGCAGCAGCACGCCGAAGTTGTGGCCGCCAAGCGTGCTCTTGCCGTTCGACTCGTGACCGAGTCCGATGCTGTGGTGCAACCGGTGGAAGCGCGGGCTGATCCACAGCCGCTCGCCGATGGCGCCGAAGCTCAGCCGCAGGTTGGCGTGCTGCAGGCTTTCGCTGAGCTGAGTGAAGGCGACGAAGGCAATGAACTGCCCCGGCGCCACGCCGATCAGCTGCGCCACGATGACGATCAGCGTGTCGTGCACGATGTCGTCGAGCAGGTGGTTGCGGTCGTCGCTCCACATGGTCATCTGGCGCTGCGAATGATGCAGCGAATGCAGGCCCCACCACCAGTTGAACTGGTGCTGGCCGCGATGGATCCAGTAACCGACGAAGTCGAGCACCACGAGGTAGATGGCGAAGGCCACCACCGGCACGTCGGTCACGCCGGGCCACACCTCGTCGAGATGAAAGGTGCCCCACCCCGCCGTGCGCAAGCTGCCCAGCGCATCGTCGAAGAAGGGCTGCAGCGTGAAGAACAGCGCCAGCCGGAACAGGCCGAGACGGTGGATCAGCGTGTAGAGCACGTCGATGCGGATCGCATGGCGGTCGACCACCGGCTCCACCGAGCGCCAGCGCTGCAGCGGCCCGATGATCGCGATCAGCACCAGGATCTGGACGACGCCGACCAGCAGCCAGCCGGTGGCGTCGAAGGCGTCCTCGGTCCAGCCGCCGAGGCCGACGGCATACACCAGCGGCTGCACGGCGGTCTCGAAGAACCAGCCCTGCAGGGCGGAAAAAGCGTCTGTCAGCCAATCGATCATGGCGGGAACTCAGTCAAGGGTGGGACGCGATCCAGGCGCGGAAGTCCGGATGCTGGCGCAGCGTCTGGAAGCAGAAGCCCTTGGCCTTGAGACCGACGATCAGCGGCTCGAGGTTGGCCGGCGCCCACGGGTCCTTACGCGACCAGATGCCCAGGTGCGCGAGCAGGATGTCGCCAGGGCGGATGGTGTCGAGCGCCTGCGTCAGCAGCCTGGCGTTGCTGAACTTCTCGCTCGGCAGTTCGTCGCCGAGGAAGCCGGCGGGTGCCCAGCCGACGTACTTGTAGCCGCAACCCTCGGCGGCGGCCAGCAACGCAGGGGATGTCTTGCCGCCCGGCGCGCGGTACAGCGGCAGCGGCTTCTTGCCCGTGATGGCCGCCAGGCGGTCGGACGACTTGCGGATGTTGGCGCAGTACTCGGCCGCGCTCCAGGTCGATTCCTTGCCATCCTGCGGGCCCGCCGAAGGCTTGATGCGGAAGCTCGGCGGCGTGCCCTTGACGTCGGCACGCCAGTACGCGTGGTCATATGTGTGGGAGCCGAATTCGTTGCCCTCGGCCGCCCTCGCCTTCCACCACGGCGCCCAACGGTCGTCGAGGCTGTCGCCGTCGCTCTGGGTGCGCTCGGCGGCAGCGAAGAAAGTGACGCGCACGTCCTGCCGCTTGAGCACGTCGGCCACCAGCGGGGCAACGCCCATGTGGCCGGTGTCGAAGGTCAGGTAGACGGGCTTTTCGCAGGTGGTGCCCGGCTGCGCGCCCCAGGCGACGGGAGCCAGGGCCCCGGCCATCGACAGCGCGAGCGCCGCGCCGATGCGGCTAGATGCGCTTGCCATGATCGAGCGTCCAGACGCCGTGCGGCGAACGGCCGACGTTGACCTGGCGCACGACCTTGTTGCTGGCCAGGTCGACCACGCTGAGCTTCTTGGCCCAGCGCGAGGTCACGTACAGCGTCTTGCCATCGGCCGAGACGTCCATGCAGTCGGGGCCGCCGGGCACGGGATAGTTCGCGATGACCTTCAGCGTCGCCAGGTCGATCCGGCTGATGCTGTTGGCTACGCGGTTGCTCACGAACACGCTCTTGCCGTCGCCGGCCGAGCGGAAGGCGTGGGCGCCCTTGCCGGTGGGGATCTTGCCGACCAGCTTCGGCTCGGCGCCGGCCACGTCGAACACCTGCACGCCGTCGCTGCCGGTCAGGCCCACCAGCAGGGTCTTGTCGTTGTGCACGCCGAAGATGTCGGCCGGCATGGTGCCGGTGGCGGTGCGCCACTTGACGGCCTGCGTGGGCAGGTCGATGGCGATCATCTCGTCGCTGTCCTGCATCGTCACGTAGGCGATGGTGCTGGTGTTGTCGATCCAGATGTGGCTGGGCGTCTTGCCGCTGGCGATGCGCTTGGCCAGCTTCAGGTCCTTGCCGTCCCAGCGGTAGATGTCGACGTGGTTCAAGCGGTTGCCCGCCGTGACGAACCACTTCATGTCGCGCGAGAACTGCAGCTGGTACGGATCGATGATGCCGTAGACCACGCGCTGCACTTCCGCCGTGCGAGGGTTCAGGAAGGTCAGCGAATCGCCCGCCGAGTTGGCCACGATGACCGACTTCTCGTCGGGCGTCATGTAGAGGTGGTGCGGCTCCTTGCCGGTGGCGATGCGCTGCTTTTCCGTCCAGTCGACCGGATTGATCACGCTCACGTTGGCATCCAGCGAGTTGAGCACGAAGATCGGCGGAGGTTCGGCCGGCGCGGCGGCAGCGGTGTGTACCGCCAAGGCCGTCAGACAGGAAAGCAGGAAGGCCGCGGTGCGGCCGTTCGGTCGAGCAGGGAGTCGCAAGGGAAGGTTCCGAGAGAGAGCTGCGAATCTTAACGGCCAGGTCTTATGGCAGGCTGACCGGGAATACGCTCTTTCGCTCGCTTTTTCCCTCTATTTCGCCGGTTTCGCTGGCTTGGCCGGCGCGCGCAGCGCTGCGACCTCTTCGGCCGTCAGCCACCGCCACTGCCCCGACGCCAGGTCGTCGGACAGCGCCAAGTTGCCGATGCGCGAGCGGTGCAGCCCCTCGACCCGGTTGCCGACCGCAGCCAGCATGCGCTTGACCTGGTGGTACTTGCCTTCGGTGAGTGTGAGCCGCAGGTGCAGCGGGCTGTCGGATTCGCAGGCGGCCGCGCGCACGGGCTTCGGGTCGTCGTCGAGCACGACGCCGGCCAGCAGCTTCGCGATCTGCGCCTCGTCCACCGGGTGCTTGGCCGTCACTTCATAGACCTTCGGCACATGATGCTTGGGCGAGCCCATCTTGTGGATGAACTGGCCGTCGTCGGTCATCAGCAACAGGCCGGTGGTGTCCTGGTCGAGCCGGCCGATCGCCTGCACGCCCTGCACCGCCCCCTTGTTGGGGCGCAGGCGCAGCGGCGACGGCAGCAGCGTGTAGATGCTCGGGTAGGTCGAGGGCTTCTGGGAGCACTCGGTGCCGGCCGGCTTGTGCAGCATCAGATAGGCCTTCTCGTGGTACGCCCACGCGGTGCCCTGGACGGTGAAAAGCAGGCCTTCGGGATCGAGATCGGCAAAGGGGTCGGTCACGGCCTGGCCCGCGACGGTCACGTGGCCTTGCTGGACCAGGCCCGCGCACACGCGGCGCGTGCCGAAGCCCTGGGTGTAGAGGATGTCTTGCAGGTGCATGAAAAATGAAAAAGCGGCCGTGCCCACAAGGGCACGACCGCCTTCTAGTTTGCCGCAGTATCAGTAGCCGGCGGCCAGGCCGGTGTTGCGGCGGGGGTCGTTGGCGCCGTAGAAGCGGTTGGCGCCGACCGGCTTGCCGCCCAGCGACGGCGCGCCGACGATGATCGCCGCCAGGTGGTTGGCCGGCTGCGGCACGCCCAGGTTGTGGCCCATGTCGGTCAGGATCTTGCGCGTGTCGGGGCTCAGTGCGAAGCTCTCGACGTTGGTGACGTCGGGCAGCCATTGCTGGTGGAAGCGCGGCGCATCGACGGCCTCCTGCACGTTCATGCCGTAATCGACGACGTTCAGGATGGTGTGCAGCACGGCCGTGATGATGCGGCTGCCGCCCGGCGTGCCGACCACGAACACCGGCTTGCCGTCCTTCGACACGATGGTCGGGCTCATCGAGCTCAGCGGACGCTTGCCCGGTTCGATCTTGTTGGCCTCGCCCTGCACCAGGCCGTAGAGGTTGGGCACACCCACCTTCGCGGTGAAGTCATCCATTTCGTTGTTCAGCAGCACGCCGGTCTTGGCAGCCGTGACCTTGGCGCCGAACCAGTCATTCAGCGTGTAGGTGACCGACACCGCGTTGCCCCACTGGTCTGTGATCGAATAGTGAGTGGTGTTGCTGCCCTCATGCGGCGCCACACCGGGCTTGATGTCCTTCGAGACGCCGGCCTTCTTCGGATCGATGACGGCGCGGATCTTCTCGGCGTAGCCCTTGTCGAGCAGTCGCTCGAGCGGGTTCTTCACGAAGTCGGGGTCGCCCAGGTAGCTGTTGCGGTCCACGTAGGCATGGCGCATGGCTTCGATCTGGTAGTGCACCGACTGGGCCGAGCGGAAGCCCAGGTCCTTGAGCGGATAGCCCTCGAGGATGTTGAGCATCTCGCAGATGATCACGCCGCCCGAACTCGGCGGCGGCGCCGACACCACGCGGTAGCCGCGGTAGTCGCACTCGACCGGCGCGAGTTCGCGCGTCTTGTACTGGTCGAGGTCGGCCTGCGTGATGATGCCCTTGCCGGCCTGGCTGGAAGCCACGATGGCCTGACCCACCCAGCCCTTGTAGAACCCGTCGGTGCCCTTGGCGCTGATTTCCTTCAGCGTCCTGGCGAGGTCTTTCTGCACCAGCTTCTGGCCGACGGCGAAAGGCTCGCCCTTGTTCAGGAAGATCGCGCCGGAGACCGGGTCCTTCTTGAAATCGTTGGTGGCGGTGAGCAGCATGTCGATGTCGCCCTGCTCCAGCGCGAAGCCCTTGTCGGCCAGCTGGATCGACGGGGCGATCAGGTCGGCGCGCTTCATCGTGCCGTACTTTTCGCGCGCGTACTCCATGCCCGAGACCGAGCCCGGCACGCCCACGGCGAGATGGCCGTTGGTGCTCAGGCCCTTGATGACGTTGCTGTCCTTGTCGAGGTACATGTTGGCCGTAGCGGCCAGCGGCGCTTTCTCGCGGAAGTCGAGAAAGGTCTTGCGGCCATCGGCCAGCTGCACGGTCATGAAGCCACCGCCGCCGAGATTGCCGGCGGCCGGATACACCACCGCGAGCGCATAGCCCACGGCCACCGCCGCATCGACCGCGTTGCCGCCGCGCTTGAGCACGTCGACGCCGACCTTGCTGGCCAGGTGCTGTGCGCTCACGACCATGCCGTGCTCGGATGCGACGGGCGCCACCGATGCGGCATTCGACGCGCCGGCGGCCGCCAGCGCGAGCACCGCCGCGACGGCGCCGCGCAGCTTCGGGGTCCATTGGATTTGTTGCATGGGAAGTCTCCTCTTGGGCGTGATGAAGAATGAAGTTCAGGCCGTCAGCAGCGCCTTGCGGCGCAGGGCGTCAAGCGCCAGCGCGACCTGCTGGCGGGCGAATTCCTTGACTGCCGGCGGGTCAGTCAGCGGCTTGTCGTCCTTGACGAAGCGCAGGCGATCGCTGCGCACTTCCGCTTCGAGATGCTCAGCCAGCGCATCGTGCGAGTGTGTGCCGTCGAGCAGCGGCAGCAGGCTTCGCTCGAGCAGCGTCAGCACCACGGGCTCGTGCCATTGATTGCAGGTGTTGGCTGTGGCACCGGCGTCGGACCCAAGGCCGGAAGCACCCCGGACAGCGGGCAGGACCCGCGGCAGATCGGAAATCGCGTCGGCCGCTGGCACCGCAGTGCGGCGGATGCGCAGGGCGCCGAGGATCAGCAGCTCCTCGAGCGTGGCCAGCACGGTCGATTCGATGGCGGCGGGCGGTTGCCCCGTGATTCCGGAAGCGGCTTCGATGAGGCTCGGCACCGACATCGACGCCGGATAGCGCGTGTCGAGCAGATGCGCCACCGCCTTGTGCACCGGTACCCGCAGCGTGACCTTCCGGCCCTGGATCGCGCTGCACGGCTGTTCGCGGGCATCGAGCACGAGCGCCTCGCCGCCGTCGGCCTTGAAGATGCCGGCGAATTCGAGCAAGCGGATGCGCGCAGGCTCCAGCTTGTAGCGGATATGCGTGGCTTGCCCTTGCTTGACCAGCAGGGTCTGGCGGAAGGTGCGATTGACCAGGAAGTCGAGGTACTGCTCCATCATGACCTGGCTGCCGCCGCATTCGCGCAGCAGCGGATCGCGCACCTTGTCGCCGTAGTTCTGCACGAACATCGTCGACGGCTCCGCATCGGCCAGGTAGGCGAGGCCATGTACGCCCGCCCGCGCCACGAACTCCTTGAAATAGCACGGGGCATTGCAAGGCTCGAGGAACTCATGCAGCAGGTACGAGCTGTTGGCGCTGCGCACGATCGGCATCGCCTCCTCGAGCGTCTTCTTGAGCACGCTGTCGGCGCGGGCCGACTGCTCGAGGAAATCGAGCATGCCGCGTGCATAGGACAGCTTTTCGCCGGGCGTATCGCGTGGGCCGCCGCGCAGGATCATTGCGTCGCGCACGATCTCGCGCGCCTTCCACCCGGGGTACACGTTGTAGCTCACGTAGGCCACGCCATTCGGCGCGAGGTTCTCCGAGCAGATGCGCAGGATCGCGTCCTGCACCGGGCCCGGCACCCAGCTGTAGACGCCGTGGCACACGATGTAGTCGAACTGGCCGAACGAGGCGTCGATGTCCGCGAGGTTGAGGGCCTTGAGCTCGATGTTAGACAGCCCGGCGCGCCCGATGGCCGCCATGCCCTGCGCCACCTGCACCGGCGAGAGATCGACGCCGATCGCAGAAGCCTCGGGGTGGCGCGCCGCAAAGGGAATCAGGTTGCCGCCGGCCGCGCAGCCGAGCTCCAACACACGGGCCGTTGCAGGGGACGGAACGTCGAGCCCGAAGAGAAATGCCAGCGCTTCCAGATGCTCCATCGCCGACTGTGGGAACGGATGCGAGTCATAGGGCACCGTGTCGTAGTAAGTGGTCAACTCTGAAGTCAGCGAATCCGGCACGAGCGTCCTTTTCGGGATCTGGGCAAGCGGCAGTGCCTTGGTACGGGCACCGCGGGCAGCGATGGATTGCAGCAAATGCAAAGTGGCAACGCTGGCCGACTATAGCCCGCGTTCGGGCAAAAAAACGAGCCCGCGCAGGCTGCGCGAATGGCACAGAAAAAAGCCCAGCCTCGAGGGCTGGGCTTGAAAGCCTCTCTGCTTGGCATGCATCGAGGTCCCCGCACAGGTTGACCAGCGGGGGACGGTTACCCGTCAAGGAGAAATTTCGACTGGGACACAGTTTACTGTATATTTGTACAGTCTTTTCAAAAAGGATACCTGCCATGTCTCCGACCGAAGAAACAACCGCTGCGCCCAATCACGCGCTCAAGGAAGCGCTGGCCTGGATCTCGAAGTTCGCGCACGCGTGGAAGGCCATCGAGCCTTCGCCGAGAAGCCTCAGCATCGACGGCTTCATCATCTGGGGGCCTGCGCTTTACGAGAAGCACAAGGGTGAAGATCCCGTGCAGTTGGCGCGCCAGTTGTTCGGCAAGTCCGGTGAATACTTCAAGTATCTCTACCCCGAGCGCGGGCCCGGCTCCAGCGATCGCCGGTCTTAGAATGACCCGATGAATTGGCGCACACTGCTTCCGCTTGCCTTGGTCCTCACCGGCTGCTCGACACCACCCAACGAAGTGACGCAGGTTCGCGACGGCGTGCTGCGGGCCAAGACGTACGTACAGGCCTCGGACTATTGCGACGCGCAAAGCAAGACGCCGCGCTGGCTCGGCAAGGCGCCTGCAGAACAGGGCGTCCTGTTCCAGTGCAACTGAGTCTGGGTCGCTGGACATGGTCCAGCATCTGCAAGGCCTTGTTCAGTGAGGCCCGCGTTGAGAAATGTGGTGGAGCTGGGGGGATTTGAACCCCCGTCCGCAAGCCTTCATCGCGCAGTTCTACATGTTTAGTGATCTGATTTGAGTCTCGCTTCCGGAGTCGCGCAGTCACACGCTAAACCGGACGCCAGCACCCTATTTTCTCGCCCCGACCCAAGGTACCCGGATCGGAGCCAGCCCATGTAATTATCCTTGCAGCCGGGAGGTCAGGATTGCTCCAGACCCCCTTGCCCAGCCCATCGGCCAACTGTTGCAAGGCTCACTGGCAATTAAGCAGCGAGTGCGAAACGTTCGTCGTTTGCAGTTAGTTTGTTTGAATCTGTTTTACGAGCGCATTCAGCTCGACATGCCCCGCTGCGACTCCGAACCCACGTCGAAACCAGTGCAGCCCCAAGCGACGTATTTTAGGCGCTATTGAGTAACTGCAAGAGCTCCATGGGCGAAGAGATTGAAGCATCGGCCTGCCAGAGCGTCGAATCGGCCTGCGGCCCCATGTAGCCATAGGTCGCCGCAACTGTGCGCATGCCTGCAGCCCGGCCCGCGATGATGTCGCGCTCGTCGTCGCCGACGTAGACACACGCCTCCGATGGCACGCCGAGGCGGCGCGCCGCCTCATGCAAGGGCTCGGGATGCGGCTTCGCAAATGGCGTGGTGTCGCCGCTCACTACCGCACCCGCACTCGCGAAAAGCGGAATGGCGCGCGTCAGCGGGTCGGTGAAGCGCATCGACTTGTTGGTGACGACGCCCCACAGCAACCCAAGCTCGCGCAGCGCCTCGATCAGCGCGTGGATGCCGTCGAACACATGCGTGTTGAGCAGCATGCGGCGCTCATAAGCCACGAAGAACTCTTCGCGCAGCTCATTGAATTCGGGCGAATCCGGCGTGATGCCGAATGCAACACCGAGCATGCCGCGCGCGCCTGCTCCGGCCATGGGGCGGTAGCGCTCCAGCGGGTACGGGTCGAGGCCGCGATCGGTGCGCATCTTGTCGGCTGCAGCACCCAGGTCGGGCGCGCTGTCGATCAGCGTGCCGTCGAGGTCGAACAGCACAGCCCGGGTCTGCGCGCCCATCATTCCCTTGAATCCGGCGAGGCCGGCTTCTGCGTGGCGAACATGTAGTTGACGCTGGTGTCACCGCTGAGCCAGTAGCGCCGGGTCAATGGGTTGTGCTCCATGCCACGGGTGTGCCGCAGATCCAGGCCCGCCGCGCGGCAGTAGCCGGCCAGTTCGCTTGGCCGGATCAGCTTTGCATATTCATGGGTCCCGCGCGGCAGCATGCCGAGGACGTACTCGGCGCCCACGATCGCGAACATGAACGACTTCAGATTGCGGTTGATCGTCGAGAAGAACACCCAACCGCCCGGCTTGACGAGCGCTGAGCAGGCCTGGATCACCGAGGCCGGCTGCGGCACATGCTCGAGCATCTCCATGCAGGTGACAACGTCGAAGCTGCCTGGCTGCTCGGCGGCCAGCGCTTCGGCACTGATTTCGCGGTACTTAACCCCCCGGGTGCCGGCCTCGAGCGCATGCAGTTGCGCGACCTTGAGCGCCTTGCCCGCAAGGTCGATGCCCAGCACCTCGGCGCCCTTGCGGGCCATCGAGTCGGCCAGGATGCCGCCGCCGCAGCCGATATCAAGCACGCGGCGCTGCGAAATTGGCGCAATTCCGTCAATCCAGTCCAGGCGCAGCGGATTGATTTCATGCAGCGGGCGGAATTCGCTCTCCAAATCCCACCAGCGATGTGCGAGTTCTGAAAACTTGGCCAGTTCGGCGGGATCCGCATTCACATTTTCTGTCATACAGCGATTATGAAACGAGCAATGACCGATAAGCACCGAGTCGGCTTTGCCGACAAAAGATCAATCGCGAATTCGACGGCCATAAAAAAACCCCGCCTGGGCGGGGTTTTCATGATCGATGGAATCGACTGATTAGTTGGCGCGGGTGCCGACCACTTCGATTTCCACACGACGGTTCTTGGCGCGGCCTTCCTTGGTGCGGTTGTCAGCCACAGGCTGCTTCTCGCCCTTGCCTTCGGTGTAGACGCGGTTGCGTTCGATGCCCTTCGAGACCAGGAAGGCCTTGACGGCTTCGGCGCGACGCACCGACAGACGCTGGTTGTAGGCGTCCGTACCGATCGAATCGGTGTGGCCCACAGCGATGATGACTTCGAGGTTCACGCCACGGATCTTCTCGACCAGGTCGGTCAGCTTGGCGCGACCTTCGGGCTTCAGAACCGACTTGTCGAAGTCGAAGAAGGCGTCAGCAGCGAAGGTCACCTTGTTGGCAGCGACTTGCGGCGCGGCCGGTGCGGCCGGAGCAGCAGGGGTCGGAGCAGCAGCAGCCGGAGCAGCAGGAACCAGAGCGCCGTCGCAACCAGCAGCAGCCGTAGCCGGCGTCCAGTTGGCATCGCGCCAGCACAGTTCGTTCGTGCCGTTCTTCCAAACCAGTTCGCCGGTGCCGTTTTGCCAGTTGTCGATCGTAGGACCGCCGTCCGCAGCGGTGACACGGGTCTGCGCGCCGGCGGCAGTGGCGAGCGCAGCGACTGCAAACATCATCGCCACTTTATTCAGTTTCTTCATGGTTCTCCTCTTGGGGAAAAAGCCGCAGCCGCGCTGCGAATCAAGGACGCTTTAAGTGACCACCACCCAAAACGTTGAGGCGATTGTGCCATAGGGTCTTTGGCAAACAGGCCGCTGGACAGCCCGGAAGCGTAGGACGGAGGCGGAATAGCCCCCTTGTGTTGCGGCGGTGCGACACCCCTCACAGCGTAAAATTTCGCCTTCCTGCCGCCAGCCCCTTGCTCATGACCTCCTTCGCAAAAGAAACCCTGCCCATCAGTCTCGAAGAGGAAATGCGCAGCAGCTATCTCGATTACGCCATGAGCGTGATCGTGGGCCGAGCGCTCCCCGACGCCCGCGACGGCCTCAAGCCCGTACACCGCCGCGTGCTGTACGCGATGCACGAGCTCAACAACGACTGGAACCGGCCGTACAAGAAGTCGGCCCGTATCGTCGGCGACGTGATCGGTAAATATCACCCGCACGGCGACCAGTCGGTCTACGACACCATCGTGCGACTGGCCCAGGACTTCTCGATGCGCCACATGCTGGTCGACGGCCAGGGCAACTTCGGGTCGGTCGATGGAGACAACGCGGCCGCAATGCGGTATACGGAAATTCGGCTGGCCAAAATTGCGCACGAAATGCTGGCCGATATCGACAAGGAAACTGTCGACTTTCAGGACAATTACGACGGCTCTGAAAAAGAACCGAAAGTGCTGCCCAGCCAGTTGCCGAATTTGCTGGTCAATGGCTCCGGCGGTATTGCGGTCGGCATGGCAACCAATATTCCGCCGCACAACCTGAATGAGGTTGTCGACGCCTGTCTGCACCTGCTGCGCAACCCCGAAGCCAGCATCGACGAGCTGATGGAGATCGTGCCGGCGCCCGACTTCCCCACCGCCGGCATCATCTACGGCATCAACGGCGTGAAGGACGGCTACCGCACCGGCCGCGGCAAGGTCGTGATGCGCGCCAAGTGCCATTTCGAGGACATCGACCGCGGCCAGCGCCAGGCGATCATCGTCGACGAACTCCCCTACCAGGTCAACAAGAAGACGCTGCAGGAACGCATGGCCGAGCTGGTGCACGAGAAGAAGATCGAAGGCATCAGCCACATCCAGGACGAGTCCGACAAGTCGGGCATGCGCCTCGTCATCGAGCTCAAGCGCGGCGAAGTGCCCGAGGTGGTGCTCAACAACCTCTACAAGCAGACGCAGCTGCAGGACACCTTCGGCATCAACATGGTGGCGCTGGTCGACGGCCAGCCCAAGCTGTGCAACCTGAAGGACCTGATCCAGGTCTTCCTGCAGCACCGCCGCGAAGTGGTCACGCGCCGCACAGTCTTCACGCTGCGCAAGGCCCGCGAACGCGGCCACGTGCTCGAAGGCCTGGCGGTGGCGCTCGCCAACATCGACGAATTCATCCGCATCATCCGCGAATCGCCCACGCCACCCGTTGCCAAGGCCGAGCTGATGACCCGCAGCTGGGACAGCAAGCTGGTGCGCGAAATGCTCACGCGCACGCGCGCCGACGGCGGCGTGATCAACGCGGACGACTACCGCCCCGAAGGCCTCGAGCGCGAGTTCGGCATGGGCGGCGACGGCCTCTACCGCCTGTCGGAAACGCAAGCCCAGGAAATCCTGCAGATGCGCCTGCAGCGCCTGACCGGCCTGGAGCAGGACAAGATCGTGGCCGAGTACAAGGACGTGATGGCCGAGATCGACGACCTGCTCGACATCCTCGCCAAGCCCGAACGCGTCTCGACCATCATTGGCGAAGAACTCGGCACCATCAAGCAGGAGTTCGGCCAGTCGAAGATCGGCGCGCGCCGCAGCCTGGTGGAGCACAGCGCCTACGACCTCTCGACCGAAGACCTGATCACGCCGACCGACATGGTCGTCACGCTCTCGCACAGCGGCTACATCAAGAGCCAGCCGCTGGGCGAGTACCGCGCGCAAAAGCGCGGCGGCCGCGGCAAGCAGGCCACGGCAACGAAGGAAGACGACTGGATCGACCAGCTTTTCATCGCCAACACGCACGACTACATCCTGTGCTTCTCGAACCGCGGCCGGCTGTATTGGCTCAAGGTCTGGGAAGTGCCGGCGGGTTCGCGCGGCTCGCGCGGACGCCCCATCGTCAACATGTTCCCGCTGCAGGAAGGCGAGAAGATCAACGTCGCCCTGGCCCTGACCGGCGAGAAGCGCAACTTCCCGGCCGACCAGTACGTATTCATGGCGACCTCGATGGGCACGGTCAAGAAGACGGCGCTCGACGAGTTCAACAATCCGCGCAAAGGCGGGATCATTGCCGTGAACCTCGATGAAGGCGATTACCTGATCGGCGCGGCACTCACCGACGGCAAGCACGACGTGATGCTCTTCAGCGACAACGGAAAAGCCGTGCGCTTCGACGAGGAAGACGTCCGGCCGCTGGGCCGCAATGCCCGAGGCGTACGCGGCATGTCGCTGGAGCCGGGCCAGGGCGTGATCGCCATGCTGGTGGCCGAGGACGAGCAGCAAAGCGTGCTCACTGCCACGGAAAATGGTTACGGAAAGCGGACAAGCATTACCGAATACACCCGCCACGGCCGGGGAACCAAAGGCATGATCGCTATTCAACAGAGTGAGCGCAACGGCAAGGTCGTTGCCGCCACTCTCGTGCATGCGGATGATGAGATCATGCTCATCACCGACAAGGGCGTGCTGGTGCGCACCCGGGTTGCCGAAATTCGTGAACTTGGTCGCGCGACGCAGGGCGTTACGTTGATCGGGCTCGACGAAGGCGCCAAACTCAGCGGACTACAACGTATCGTCGAAAACGACGCGAACGGCGAAACCGAGCCGGACGCGGACGATACTTCCACATCTTCAACGGAGAATCCTCAGTGAAAAAAATCAAACTCGCACTTCTGACGGTCGCCCTGGCTGGCAGTTCGATGGCCGCGATGGCCCAGGACAAGGCCACGCTCATCAAGCAGTTCATCGACATTCAGCGCCCCGGCATCGAATCGCTGGCACGCGGTCTGGTCGAGCAATCGAGCGCTCCGATCGCACAGGCGGGTTCGCAGTACCTCCAGACGCAAGTGCCTGAAGCCAAGCGCGAAGCCGCTGCCAAGGCTGCCGACGCCGAACTGAAGAAGTACTTCGACGAGACCTATCCAATCGTTCGCGACAAGGCCATTCAACTGGCCCCGGGCGCCCTCACCCCGCTGCTGGAGCAGAACTTCAGCGAAGACGAGCTCAAGCAACTGCTGGCCTGGATCAACTCGCCTCTGAGCAAGAAGTACCAGGATCTGAACCCGAAGATGCAGACTGCACTGACGGAAAAACTCGTGTCCGACACGCGCGCCACGGTCGAACCCAAAATGCGCGCGCTCGACACCGCCGTCGCCAAGGCTCTCGGCGCGCCGACCGATGGTGCCGCCCAAGGTTCCGCTCCCGCCAAGGCACCTGCCAAGGCTCCAGCCAAGAAGTAAAAGCAACGTGACCCAGCAGCAGACGCCGGCCGGCAAGCGCCCCTACAACTTCTCGGCCGGTCCGGCTGCCATGCCGGAGGCGGTGCTGCAACGCGCTGCCGCCGAAATGCTCGATTGGCAGGGCAGCGGCATGAGCGTGATGGAAATGAGCCATCGCGGCAAGGAATTCGGCACCATCTGCACGCAAGCCGAAGCCGACTTCCGCACGCTGCTGGCCGTGCCCTCGCACTTCCACATCCTGTTCATGCAGGGTGGCGGCCTTGGTGAAAACGCCATCGTGCCGATGAACCTGTCGCGCGGCAAAACCGCTGATTTCGTCCTCACCGGCAGCTGGAGCATCAAGTCGCACAAGGAAGCGCAGCGCTATTGCACGGCGCGCGTGGCCGCGAGCAATGCCGAGGACCAGCATACGAAGCTGCCCGATCCCTCGACCTGGCAACTCTCCAAGGATGCCTCGTACGTGCACGTGTGCTCCAACGAGACCATCAACGGCATCGAATTCCAGCAACTGCCCGACCTGGCCGCGCTCGGCAGCAATGCCCCGCTGGTCATCGATTTTTCCTCGCACGTTGCTTCGCGCAGCGTCGACTGGAGCCGCGTGGGCCTTGCCTTCGGCGGCGCACAAAAGAATCTCGGCCCCGCCGGCCTGACGATCGTGGTCGTGCGCGACGATCTGCTGGGCCACGCGCTCGAGATCTGCCCGAGCGCGTTCAACTACAAGACCGTGGCCGACAACAACTCCATGTACAACACCCCGCCGACCTGGGGCATCTACATGGCGGGGCTCACGTTCCAGTGGCTGCAGCAGCAGGCCGAAGGCACGCACACCGGCATCGCCGCCATGGAGCAGCGCAACATAGCCAAGGCGAAGCTGCTGTACGGCTTCATCGACGGCTCCGACTTCTACGCCAACCGCATCGATCCGGGCTGCCGCTCGCGCATGAACGTGCCGTTTTTCCTGGCGGACGAAAGCCGCAACGAGGCTTTCCTGGCCGGCGCGCGCGAGGCCGGGCTGCTGCAGCTCAAGGGCCACAAGTCGGTGGGTGGCATGCGCGCCAGCATCTACAACGCCATGCCGCTGGAAGGCGTACAGGAACTTGTGAGCTACATGCGAGAATTCGAGCGATCGCATGCCTAGGCGCATGCCCTAGCTGCTCGCACGATGACCGACTCCACACCCACAACGCCCTCTTCTCCTTCCGACAAATCCGAAAGCCTGGCCGATCTGCGCGTGCAGATCGACTCGCTCGACCAGCAACTGCTGAGCCTGCTCAACGAACGGGCCCATGTGGCCGAACTGGTCGGCGAGGTCAAGAAGCGCGAGGGCACGCCGTTCTTCCGCCCCGACCGCGTGGCGCAAGTCATCGAGAAGATGAAGAAGAGCAATGGCGGTCCGCTCAAGGACCTGCATGTGGCGGCTATCTGGCGCGAAATCATGTCGGCCTGCCTGGCGCTCGAATCGCCGCAACGCGTGGCCGTGCTTGGTCCCGAAGGCACCTTCTGCGAGCAGGCGGCCATCGAGTACTTCGGTGGCGCCGCCGACCTGATCTACTGCGCCAGCTTCGACGAGGTGTTCCATGCCACCGCCGCGGGCAGCGCCCAGTACGGCGTCGTCGGCGTCGAGAACTCGACCGAAGGCGTGGTCACGCGCTCGCTCGACCTGTTCCTGCATTCGCCCACCCACGTCGTCGGTGAAGTCAGCCTGCTGGTGCGCCACCACCTGCTGCGCAGCAGCAATTCGCTCGAAGGCGTCGAAGCCGTGCTGGCCCATCCACAGGCGCTCGCGCAATGCCAGACCTGGCTGTCCAAGCACCTGCCCAACGCCGAGCGGCGCGCCGTGTCGAGCAACGCCGAAGGTGCCCGCCTCGCGGCCACCAACCCGGCCTGGGCCGCGCTGGCCGGCGAACGCGCTGCCACCCGCTTCGGCCTGCACATCGTGGCGCATGCCATCCAGGACGACTCGTACAACCGCACCCGCTTCTCGGTGATCTGCCTGCCGCAGACGCTGGCCATGCCGCCGGCCTCGGGCCGTGACTGCACGAGCCTGATCGTCTCGGTACCCAACCGGCCCGGCGCGGTGCACGACCTGCTGGTGCCGCTGAAGGCCAACAACGTGTCGATGACGCGTTTCGAGTCGCGTCCGGCGCGCACTGGCCAGTGGGAGTACTACTTCTACATCGACCTCGACGGCCACCCCTCGCAGCCCAACGTGGCCGCGGCGCTGGCCGAACTGCGCGGACTCTGCGCCTTCTACAAGGTGCTGGGCGCCTACCCCGTCAAGGCCTGAGCGGCAGGCAAGCAGAAGCATGTTCGAACAACTGGGACTGATCGGCTGCGGCCTGATGGGCGGCTCCTTCGCGCTCGCACTCAAGCGCGCGAAGCTGGTGAAACGCGTGGTGGGCTACAGCAAGTCGCCCTCCACTACCGAGCGGGCACGCCAACTGGGCGTGATCGACGTGGTGGCGCCTTCAGCGCTGCTGGCGGTATCGGGCGCCGACATCGTGCTGCTGGCGGTGCCGGTGGCTGCATCGGAAGCCACGTTCAAGGCGATCCGTCATGGCATTTCGAGCGAAACGCTCGTGATGGACGTGGGCTCGACCAAGGGCGACGTGATCGAGGCCGCGCGCAACGGCCTGCAGAAGCAGTTCGCGAACTTCGTGCCGGCGCATCCGATTGCCGGCAAGGAACTCTCGGGCATCGAGCATGCCGAGGCTTCGCTTTTCGCCGGCCGCCAGGTCGTGCTGACGCCCGTGAAGACCACGCTGCGCTCCAATGTGCAGCGGGCCTCGCAGGTATGGAGCGGCATCGGCGCGCACGTCGTCACCATGACGCACGATGAGCACGACGCCGCCTTCGCCGCCGTGAGCCACCTGCCGCACCTGCTGGCCTTCGCGTACACCAATGCCATCGCCAGCCAGCCGCAGGGCGACCGCTTCCTGAGCCTCGCAGGCCCAGGCTTTCGCGACTTCTCGCGCATCGCCGCCAGCGACCCTGTCATGTGGCGCGATGTGCTGCTGGCCAACCGCGAACAGGTGCTCCAGCAGTCGCAGGCCTTCCGCAAGGCGCTGGAAGACCTTGAAGCACTGATGACCGCAGGCGACCTGCAGGCACTGGAGCAATCCATCGCCACCGCCAGCAAGGCCCGCTCGGCCTGGAAGCCGGCTACCGACACCTCGTCGCAGCAGCAGGACAACTGAGATGTTCTCGACGGCCTTCCTCGATCTCCCGCCTCTCGCAGGCGCGGCCGGCACGGTCCGGCTGCCGGGCTCCAAGAGCATTTCCAACCGCGTGCTGCTGCTCGCCGCGCTCGCGAGCGGCACCACCACCATCCACGACCTGCTGGACTCCGACGACACCCGCGTGATGCTCGACGCCCTGCGCGCGCTCGGCTGCGGCATCGACCCTGCAGGCAGCACGCTGCGCATCACCGGCCTGGGCGGCCAGCTGAAGCCCAACGAAACGCTGCTGCCGCTGTTCCTCGGCAATGCCGGCACCGCGATGCGCCCGCTGACCGCGGCGCTGTCACTGCTGGGCGGCGAGTTCGAGCTCAGCGGCGTGCCGCGCATGCACGAGCGCCCGATCGGCGACCTCGTCGACGCACTGACCCAGCTTGGCTGCCGCATCGACTACCTCGGCAATCCGGGCTATCCACCGCTGCGTATCCACCCCGTGCCGCACGGCGAACTCGCGCTCGACGCGCCGATCCGCGTGCGCGGCGACGTGTCCAGCCAGTTCCTCACTGCCCTGTTGCTGGCGCTGCCGCTGGCGGCGGCCAATGACATCGTGATCGAGGTGATCGGCGAGCTGATCTCCAAGCCCTACATCGAGATCACGCTGAACCTGCTGGCGCGCTTCGGCATCCACGTGCAGCGCGACGGCTGGGAGCGCTTCACCATTCCCGCCGGCAGCAGCTACAGCTCGCCGGGCGACATCCACGTCGAGGCCGACGCCTCCTCCGCCAGCTATTTCATAGCTCTGGGCGCCATCGCGACGGGCGTATCCGGCAAGGACGGCATCCGGATCGAGGGCGTGGGAGCCGATTCGATCCAGGGCGACATCCGCTTCATCGACGCCGCCCGCCAGATGGGCGCGCTGGTCGACAGCGGCCCGAACTGGCTCGAAGTACGCCGCGGGGCGTGGCCGCTCAAGGCCATCGACCTCGACGCCAACCACATCCCCGACGCCGCGATGACGTTGGCCGTGATGGCGCTCTACGCCGACGGCCCGAGCACGCTGCGCAACATCGCGAGTTGGCGCGTGAAGGAAACCGACCGCATCGATGCCATGGCCAACGAGCTGAAGAAGCTTGGCGCCGCAGTCGAGGCCGGCCCCGACTTCATCCGCGTGCATCCACTCGCGCAGGCCGGCTGGCGCCCGGCAAGTATCCGCACCTACGATGACCATCGTGTGGCCATGTGCTTCTCGCTGGCGGCGTTCAACCCGGCCGGCGTGCCGGTGCGCATCCTCGATCCGCATTGCGTCGCCAAGACCTTCCCCGATTACTTCGAGACCTTGTTCTCGGTCGCCGAGGCCGCCGAGGTGCCGGTGATCTGCATCGACGGCCCGACCGCCTCCGGCAAGGGCACGCTGGCGGCCGAGGTAGCGCGCCTGCTGGGCTACCACTACCTCGATTCGGGCTCGCTGTACCGCGTGACCGGCCTCGCCATGCGCCGCGCCGGCCTGGACGCCAATACCGCAAACGAACCGCAGATTGCCACCCTCGCCGCCGCGCTGCCCCTGCAGTTCACCGAGGGGAAGGTGCTGCTGGCCGGGGAAGACGTGAGCGACGACATCCGCACCGAAGCCGCCGGCATGGACGCCTCGCGTGTCTCCGCGTTGCCCGCCGTGCGCGAGGCGCTGCAAGACCTGCAGCATCGCTTCCGCCGCCTGCCCGGGCTGGTGGCCGACGGACGCGACATGGGCACCGTGATCTTCCCCGACGCGGCGCTCAAGGTGTTCCTCACGGCCGGCGCCGCCCAGCGTGCCGAACGGCGCCATAAGCAGTTGATTTCAAAGGGGATTTCGGCTACACTCGACAGTCTTCGCTCCGACTTGGAAGCACGTGACGCCCGGGACTCTTCCCGCAGCGTCGCTCCGCTGAAGCCGGCGCAGGATGCCCGCCACCTCGACAACTCCCAGCTGTCCATCGAGCAATCGATCGATACGGTATTGAACTGGTGGCAGCAAGTACAGCCGTTCAAGTCCGCTTGAAAGGCTCGCGCCAACCGGGTGTTCCGGGGGGCGCATACCGCTCCAGCAGGCTCTTCTCGCGCGACAGCGCACCGGCCTTCTGGTTGTTCAACCAACCCGGGCACCAGCCCACAAAACCGCCGTCTCCAGACCCACAGCAGCCGCACGCAATCTCGCAAGAGCGCCTGCCAACCCTGCCTGACGGAAGGAACCATAAATGTCTGAATCTTTTGCCGACCTATTCGAAGAGTCCCTGAAGCGTTCCGAAATGCGCACCGGCGAGGTCATCACGGCCGAAGTCGTGCGTGTCGAACACAACCACGTCGTGGTCAACGCCGGCCTGAAGTCCGAAGCGTACGTGCCGATCGAAGAGTTCAAGAACGACAAGGGCGAACTCGAAGTCCAGGCCGGCGATTTCGTTTCCGTTGCCATCGGCAGCGTTGAAAACGGCTACGGCGACACCATCCTCTCGCGCGACACCGCCAAGCGTCTGGCTTCGTGGCTCGCCCTGGAGAAGGCCCTGGAATCGGGCGACTTCGTCACCGGCACCACCAGCGGCAAGGTCAAGGGCGGCCTGACCGTGCTCGTCAACGGCATCCGCGCATTCCTGCCGGGCTCGCTGATCGACACGCGTCCGATCAAGGACCTGACCCCGTACGAGAACAAGACCCTCGAATTCAAGGTCATCAAGCTCGACCGCAAGCGCAACAACGTCGTGCTGTCGCGCCGTGCCGTAGTCGAAGCCAGCATGGGCGAAGAACGCGCCAAGCTGATGGAAACGCTGAAGGAAGGCGCAGTCGTGCGCGGCGTGGTCAAGAACATCACCGAATACGGTGCGTTCGTGGACCTCGGCGGCATCGACGGCCTGCTGCACATCACCGACATGGCATGGCGCCGTGTTCGCCACCCGAGCGAAGTCGTTCAGGCCGGCCAGGAAATCACCGCCAAGATCCTCAAGTTCGACACCGAAAAGAACCGTGTCTCGCTGGGTCTCAAGCAGATGGGTGACGACCCGTGGATGGGCGTTTCGCGCCGCTACCCGCAATCGACCCGCCTGTTCGGCAAGGTCACGAACATTGCCGACTACGGCGCGTTCGTCGAACTCGAACCCGGCATCGAAGGCCTGGTGCACGTCTCCGAAATGGACTGGACCAACAAGAACATCGCTCCGAACAAGATCGTCTCGCTGGGCGACGAAGTCGAAGTCATGGTCCTCGAGATCGACGAAGACAAGCGCCGCATCAGCCTGGGCATGAAGCAGTGCAAGGCCAACCCGTGGCAAGAGTTCGCGCAAAACACGAAGCGTGGCGACCGCGTCAAGGGCCCGATCAAGTCGATCACCGACTTCGGCGTGTTCGTGGGTCTGGCTGCCGGCATCGACGGCCTGGTTCACCTCTCGGACCTCTCGTGGAACGAAGCCGGCGAAACCGCCGTTCGCAACTACAAGAAGGGCCAGGAAGTCGAAGCGCTCGTGCTGGCTGTGGACGTCGACCGCGAACGCATCAGCCTGGGTATCAAGCAGCTCGACAGCGATCCGTTCACCACGTTCACCACCGTGAACGACAAGGGTCAGATCGTGACCGGCAAGGTCAAGACCGTGGACGCCCGCGGCGCTGAAATCGACCTCGGCGAAGACATCATCGGCTACCTGCGTGCTTCGGAAATCTCGCGCGACCGCGTCGAAGATGCCCGCAACGTGCTGAAGGAAGGCGACGAAGTCACTGCCATCGTCGTGAATGTGGATCGCAAGACCCGCAACATCCAGCTGTCGATCAAGCAGAAGGACATGGTCGACGAACAAGGCGCCATGGCCAGCCTGAGCCAGCAGTCGGCACGCGAAAACGCGGGCACGACGAGCCTGGGCGCCCTGCTGCGCGCCAAGCTCGACAACAACGACAGCAAGTAAGCTGAGTCCGAAGACAGAGCAGGCCGTGGGGCCGCTCTGTCTTTTTTTTCGTCCACGTTTTTCGTTTATGTTCGGCCTATGACCCGCTCAGACCTCGTCGAAGAACTCGCAGCGCGCTTTGCCCAGCTCACGCACCGCGATGCCGAATACGCCGTCAAGACCATCCTCGACGCGATGAGCGACGCGCTGGTGCGCGGGCACCGCATCGAGATCCGCGGCTTCGGCAGCTTCTCGGTCAACCGGCGTCCGCCGCGTATCGGCCGCAACCCGCGTTCGGGCGAGAGCGTGCAGATTCCCGAGAAACGTGTGCCGCACTTCAAGCCCGGCAAGGCGCTGCGCGAGGCCGTGGATGCCCGCACCGCGGAGCTCGACGCCGGCAAGGAAGCCAAGGGCCGCAAGGCCTGACCGGCGGTCCGTCCCGACGGTTGCAAACGTAGAATCGTCCCGCCAACGGGAACGTGCATGAAATACCTCCTGTGGCTGCTCAAGGCAGCCATTTTTTTTACGCTCTTTGCTTTCGCGCTGAACAACCAGCACGACGCGACCGTCTATTTCTTCTTCGGCACCTACTGGCGCGCGCCGTTGGTGCTCGTCGTGCTTGCGGCCTTCGCCGGTGGGCTTGTGGTGGGCGCGCTCGGCATGCTGCCGGGCTGGTGGAAGCATCGCACCGCCGCGGCGCAACTGCCCGCTGCCTCCGAGGCCCAGCCATCCGCGCCGTCGATCGCCACGAGCACTCCCGCATCGGCGCCATCCATCTCCGCCACCGACCTTCCCGCCGTACGTCAACATGGACTTTGATCCCAGCTGGCTGCTGATCAGCCTGCCCGTCGCCTTCGTGCTGGGCTGGCTCGCATCGCGCTTCGACATCCGGCAACTCAAGCTCGAGAACCGCCAGGCACCAAAGGCCTACTTTCGCGGCCTCAACTTCCTGCTCAACGAGCAGCAGGACCAGGCCATCGACGCCTTCATCGAGGCCGTGCAGAACGACCCCGACACGCAGGAGCTGCATTTCGCACTCGGCAACCTGTTCCGCCGCCGCGGCGAGTACCAGCGCGCGGTGCGCGTGCACGAGCACCTGCTGGGCCGCGGCGACCTGAGCCGCAGCGACCGCGAACGCGCGCAGCACGCATTGGCGCAGGACTTCCTGCGCGCCGGCCTGCTCGACCGCGCCGAAGCCGCGCTGCAGAAGCTCGAAGGCACGCGCTACGAGAACGAGGCGCTGCTGTCTTTGCTGGCCATCTACGAACGCTCGCGCGAATGGGCGCAAGCCGCCGACGTGGCGCAGAAACTCGACGAGTCCGACCAGGCCAGCTACAGCACGCGCCGCGCGCATCACCTCTGCGAGCAGGCGACCGAGCGCGTGGCGGCAGGCGACCTGTCCAGCGCGGCGAAGCTGCTCGCGCAGGCCGTTGAACTTGCGCCGCAAGCGCCGCGGCCCGCCATCGACACGGCCAACCTGCAGCTGCGCAAAGGCGAAGCGGCCGCGGCCTTCGACACGCTCGTGGCCCTGAGCGACACGGCACCGCTGGCGCTGCCGCTCTATGCCGCCGCACTGCAGCAGGCCGCCGTGGCCGCGCACCGCCAGGGCGAAGCGCTTGCGCTGCTGCAACGCCGCTACGTGGAGTCGCCGTCGATCGACGTGCTCGAAGCACTGATGGCGCTCGGCGGCACACCGACCGCCACCACCGAAGAGCCCAACCCCACGCCGCGCGACGGCTACATCGCACATCTTGCACAGCAGCCCTCACTGGTCGCTGCCTCGCGCTGGCTCGCGGGCGAACACTTCGAGCATCAGCAGTTCCACCCGCAGGTGCAACGCGCTCTCGACCAGGCAACCCGGCCGCTCATGCGCTATCGCTGCGCCGCCTGCGGCTTCGAGGCGCACCAGTACTTCTGGCACTGCCCCGGCTGCCAGGCCTGGGACAGCTATCCGCCGCGCCGCGTCGAAGAACTCTGATCACATTTTTGAACAATGGTCACGTGGCGGCCGGTGCGGCTTCCACGCGTCAACGCCCTGCTTTTGTGCCTCGTTGAGCCTGGGCCGGCGCTCTTGCCGGCTGTCAGTCATATCAACAAGACAAAGGGAGTTCTCATCATGTTCAAGAAAATCCTGGCCGCCACGGCCATGCTGTTCGCGGCCGTTTCGTTCGCCGCCGTCGATGTCAACAAGGGCACGGCCGCCGATCTCGACGGCGTCAAGGGCGTCGGCCCCTCCATGTCCAAGCGCATTCTCGACGCGCGCAAGGAAGGCGAGTTCAAGGACTGGCCCGACCTCATGCAGCGCGTGAAGGGCGTCAAGGAAAAGAAGGCCGCCAAGCTGTCGGCCGAAGGCCTGACGGTCAATGGCCAGGCCTTCGGTGGTGCGGCGCCTGCCGCTCCCAAGGAGGGCAAGACGGGCAAGGTAGCCAAGGCCGCCAAACCCTGATTTCCTACCCGGCCCTATAGCAAGCAAGCCGCCTGTGGGCGGCTTTTTCATGCATGCACCAAGGCAGGGAAATGCCTCAGGGATGGTCCGGATTTTGCTCGTATGCTCGTTTTCGTTTTCACTTTCATACGTTCCGGAGAGCTCATGAATCACAAGTTCGGCATTGCCCTCGCAGGTCTGACCCTTGGCGCCGCAGTCTTCGCGCAGACCAAATGGGACCTGCCCACCGCCTACCCGGCGAGCAACTTCCACACAGAGAACATCACCCAGTTCGCGAGCGACGTGGACAAGGGCAGCGGCGGCAAGCTCAAGATCACGGTGCACGCCAACGCCTCGCTGTTCAAGGCACCCGAGATCAAGCGCGCAGTGCAAGGTGGCCAGGCGCAGCTCGGCGAGATCCTCCTCGTGAACTATCAGAACGAGTGGCAGCTGTTCGGCGCCGACGGCATCCCGTTCCTGGCCGACAGCTACGACGCCGCCTGGAAGCTCTACCAGGCACAGAAGCCGGTGCTCGAGAAGAAGCTGGCGGAGCAAGGCATCGTGCTGCTCTACACGGTCGCCTGGCCGCCGCAAGGCATCTTCGTGAAGAAGGAAATCGCATCGGCCGCCGACCTGAAGGGGGTGAAGTGGCGTGCCTACAGCCCCGCCACCGCGCGCATCGGGGAACTCGTCGGCGCACAGCCCGTCACGGTGCAGCAGGCCGAGCTCTCGCAGGCCATGGCCACCGGCGTGATCGAGTCGTACATGTCCTCGGGGTCGACCGGCTACGACACAAAGACCTACGAATACATCAAGAACTTCTACGACACCCAGGCCTGGCTGCCAAAGAACGCGGTGCTCATGAACAAAAAGGCCTTCGATGCACTCGACAAGCCCACGCAGGACGCGGTGCTCAAGGCCGCGGCCGACGCCGAGAAGCGCGGATGGGACCTGTCGAAGAAAAAGAACGTCGAATACCTGGACCTGCTCAAGAAGAACGGCATGACGGTGCATGTTCCCTCGGCGCAACTCAAGGCCGACATGAAGAAGGTCGGCGACACCATGCTCAAGGAGTGGACCGAGAAGGCCGGTGCCGAGGGCCAGGCCGTCGTCGATGCCTACAAGAAGATGTGAGGCGGACTCGAACTGCATCCGATGCGCAAGACGCTTGATCTTCTCTATATGAGCGCCGCCGCATTGGCGGCGCTTTTCATGGTCGGCCTGCTGGCGATGGTGCTCCTGTCCATCCTCGGCCGCCAGCTTCACTTCAACATTCCCGGCATCGATGCCTACGCCGGCTACCTGATGGCCGGCGCGGGATTCATGGCGCTGGCGCACACGCTCAAGCGCGCAGAGCACATCCGCGTGACGCTGGTGCTGCAGAACCTGCCGCCCGCGGCGCAGCGCTGGCTCGAACGCTGGGCCATGGGCGCTGCGGCGCTGCTCGCGCTGCTCTTTGCCTGGTACAGCGTGCGCCTGGCCTGGCAGTCGCTCGGCTACCATGACATCTCCACCGGCAACGACGCCACACCACTGTGGATACCGCAGCTGTCGATGGCACTCGGCGCCATCGTCTTCGCCATCGCTTCGCTGGACGAGTTCGTGATCGAGTGGCGCGGCCGGCCCGCCAAGACTGTCGAGACGGAGGCTCTTCGCCATGAGTGACATCGCCGTCGCGGGCTTCCTGATCGCCGCGCTGTTCCTCATCCTCGGCAGCGGCGTCTGGATCGGTCTCACCCTCTCGGGCGTGGCATGGATCGCCATGCAGATCTTCTCGTCGCGCTCCGCCGGTGACGCCATGGCCGTGACCATCTGGGGATCGGCCTCGAGCTGGACGCTCACCGCGCTGCCGCTGTTCGTGTGGATGGGCGAGATCCTGTTTCGCACCCGGCTCTCGCAGGACATGTTCAAGGGCCTCGCACCCTGGATGCAAAGCCTGCCGGGCCGGCTGCTGCACACCAACGTGGTGGGGTGCGCAGTGTTTGCCGCGGTTTCCGGGTCGAGCGCGGCCACCTGCGCCACCATCGGCAAGATGAGCCTGCCGGAGCTCAAGCGCCGCGGCTACCCCGACGACATGGTCATCGGCACGCTGGCCGGCGCGGGCACGCTCGGCCTCTTGATTCCGCCGTCGATCATCATGATCGTCTACGGAGTGAGCGCGGACGTGTCGATCGCGCGGCTGTTCATCGCGGGCGTCATCCCGGGCATCCTGCTCGCCTTGCTGTTCTCCGGCTACATCGTGTTCTGGGCGCTGCGCCATCCCGACCGCGTCCCGCCGGCCGACGCGAAGCTGCCCTTCATGCAAAAGCTCAAGGCCTCGATGTCGCTGATCCCGGTGGCCCTGCTCATCCTGTCGGTGCTCGGCTCCATCTATGCGGGCATCGCCACCGCGACCGAAGCTGCGGCCGTGGGCGTGGTCGGCGCGATGATCATCTCTGGCGCGCAGGGCTCGCTCACCTGGCAAAGCTTCAGGGAAGCACTGCTGGGAGCCACGCGGCTGTACTGCATGATGGCGCTGATCCTCGCGGGCGCGGCCTTCCTCACGCTGGCCATGGGCTACATCGGCCTGCCGCGGCACCTGGCCGAATGGATTGGCTCGCTGGGCCTGTCGAAGTTCCAGCTCATCCTGGCGCTCGCTGCCTTCTACATCGTGCTGGGCTGCTTCCTCGACGGCATCTCGATGGTGGTGCTGACCATGGGCGTGATCATGCCGACCGTTACGGCGGCCGGCATCGATCCGGTCTGGTTCGGCATCTTCGTCGTGCTGGTGGTCGAGATGGCGCAGATCACACCACCCGTGGGCTTCAACCTGTTCGTGCTGCAAGGCATGACCGGCAAGGACCTGCTCTACATCGCGCGCGTCACGCTGCCGATGTTCTTCCTGATGGTTGCGGCAGTGCTGATCATCTACTTCGTGCCGCAACTGGTGACCTGGCTGCCGCAGCAGATGGCGCCCTGATACGGCAAGGAACGCGCCGACAATAAACGCATGCTTCTTCTCCCGATTCTTGCCATCTGCATCGGCGCCTCGATCGGCGCCCTGGCCCGCTGGGGCCTTGCCCTCTGGTTGGGCATGGGCGGCCTCATGCCCTGGGGCACGCTGGCTGCCAACCTGATCGGCGGCTACCTCATCGGCGTGGCCGTTGCCACCTTCCAGCTGCTGCCAGACCTGGATCCGGTCTGGCGGCTCGCGCTGATCACCGGCTTCCTCGGCGGCCTCACCACCTTCTCGAGCTTCTCGGTCGAGGTCACCACCATGCTGCTCGAAGGCCGGCTGGGCGTGGCCATGGTGACGGCCTCGGCCCACCTGGGCGGCTCGCTCTTCTTCACCTGGCTCGGCATCCGCACCGTGCGGATCTTCTCGGCTTGAAGAGGGCAAAAAGCGCCTTATGTCTTGCGGTTATAGATAGAGCTTCCCAAAGGGTCGATCGATAGAATCGACCCCAATGCCCCTGGTCTTTCTCGTCGCACTCCCCTTCATTGCCAGCGTGCTGGCCGCGTTGATGCCATCCAACGCGCGCAACAGGGAGTCGACCCTCGCGGGTCTCGTCGCATTGGGCTGCGCGATACAGACCGCATGGCTCTTTCCGCGGGTCGCACATGGCAACGTGCTGCGGCAAGAGATCGAATGGCTGCCGGCCCTCGGCCTCAACCTCGTGTTCCGCATGGACGGCTTCGCCTGGCTGTTCTGCATGCTGGTACTGGGCATCGGCGCGCTGGTGGTGCTCTATGCGCGCTACTACATGTCGGCCTCCGACCCGGTGCCGCGCTTCTTCTCGTTCTTCCTCGCGTTCATGGGCGCAATGATGGGCGTGGTGCTCTCGGGCAACATGGTCCAGATGGTGCTGTTCTGGGAGCTCACCAGCCTGTTCTCGTTCCTGCTGATCGGCTACTGGCACCACCGCCGCGACGCGCGGCGCGGCGCGCGCATGGCGCTCACCGTCACCGGCGCGGGCGGGCTGTGCCTGCTGGCCGGCGTGCTGGTGCTGGGCCGCATCGTCGGCAGCTACGAGCTGGACGTGGTGCTGGCCTCGGGCGACCTCATCCGCGCGCATGCGCTCTACCCGGCCGTGCTGGTGCTGGTGCTGCTCGGCGCCTTCACCAAGAGCGCGCAGTTCCCGTTCCACTTCTGGCTGCCGCGCGCCATGGCCGCGCCCACGCCGGTCTCGGCCTACCTGCACTCGGCCACCATGGTGAAGCTCGGCGTGTTCCTCATGGCGCGGCTGTGGCCCGTGCTCTCGGGCACCGAGCAATGGTTCTGGATGGTGGGCGGCGCGGGCGCGGTCACGCTGCTGCTCGGCGGCTTCATCGCCATGTTCCAGCGCGACCTGAAGGCACTGCTGGCCTACTCGACCATCTCGCACCTCGGGCTCATCACGCTGCTGCTGGGCCTGAACAGTCCTTTGGCGGCAGTGGCTGCGGTGTTCCACGTCATGAACCACGCGACCTTCAAGGCATCGCTGTTCATGGCGGCCGGCATCATCGACCACGAAAGCGGCACGCGCGACATCCGCAAGCTCAGCGGCCTGCTGCGGCTGATGCCGATCACCGGCACGCTGGCCATCATCGCCAGCGCCTCGATGGCCGGCGTGCCGCTGCTCAACGGATTCCTGTCGAAGGAGATGTTCTTCGCCGAGACGGTGTTCATCCAGTCCACGCCATGGATCGACTGGAGCCTGCCGATCATCGCCACCGTCGCGGGCGTCTTCACCGTGGCCTACTCCGCCCGCTTCGTGTTCGACGTGTTCTTCGGCCCGCCCTGCGGCCCCGACGTGCCCAGGCAGCCGCATGAGCCGCCGCACTGGATGCGCGTGCCGGTCGAACTGCTGGTGCTGCTGTGCCTGGTCGTGGGCGTGGCACCGGCCTGGTCCATCGGCCCGCTGCTGGCGGCGGCCGCGACGCCCGTGGTGGGCGGCACGCTGCCCGAGTACAGCCTGGCCGTGTGGCACGGTTTCAACCTGCCGCTCGCGATGAGCTTCGTGGCGTTGGCTGGGGGCGCAGCGCTGTACCTGCTGCAGCGCCGCCGGCGCGCGGACGGCGGCCTCGCACACACGCCGCTGCTGCATCGCTTCGACGGCCAGGCCATCTTCGAGCACCTGCTCGCGCTGCTGAGCGAGGCGGGCCGGCGCAGCCGCCGCCTGCTCGGCACGCGCCGCATGCAGTGGCAGTTGCTGCTGCTGGTCGTCGTGGCCGTCGCGGGCGCTGCGGCTTCCCTGTGGACCGCGCCCGCCGCGCCCGGCACGCGCGAGCTGCTGCCCTTCTCGCCGATGTTCGCCATGACCTGGATCATCGGCGGCACCTGCGCGCTGGCCGCCGCGTGGCTGGCCAAGTTCCACCGGCTGGCGGCGCTGATGCTGGCTTCGGGCGCCGGACTGGTCTCGTGCGTGACCTACATCTGGTTCTCCGCGCCCGACCTCGCGCTGACGCAGCTGGTGGTCGAAGCCGTGACCACCGTGCTGATCCTGCTGGGCCTGCGCTGGCTGCCGATGCGCAGCAAGGACGCCGTGCAGCCGGCGCGCGCACGCCTGCGGCCCTGGGGCCGGCGCGGGCGCGACCTGCTGGTGGCCGCCATCGCCGGTGGCGGCATGGCGGCGCTGGCCTGGACCGTGATGACGCGCGAGTTCCCGCAGAGCATCTCGCCCTTCTTCCT
Organism: Variovorax sp. Root411; assembly: GCF_001425205.1. Classification (GTDB taxonomy): domain Bacteria; phylum Pseudomonadota; class Gammaproteobacteria; order Burkholderiales; family Burkholderiaceae_C; genus Variovorax. The sequence continues at coordinate 785,561 of NZ_LMDW01000001.1, read as the reverse complement.
CGAACGTGCGCTCACCGAGGGCGGTGGCACCAACGTGGTCAATGTGATGCTGGTCGACTTCCGCGGCTTTGACACCTTCGGCGAGATCACCGTGCTCGGCGTGGTCGCGCTCACGGTGTATGCGCTGCTGCGGCGCTTCCGCCCTGCGATCGAATCGATGGCGCTGCCGGTGCAGCAGCGCCAGCAGGTCGACGACGGCGGCAGCGACCTGCTGAACCCGCGTCGCGCCAACGACACCGCCGTCGGCTACCTGATGGTGCCTGCCGTTCTGGTGCGGCTGCTGCTGCCGCTGGCGGTGCTGGTGTCGGCCTACTTCTTCATGCGCGGCCACAACGCGCCGGGCGGCGGCTTCGTCGCGGGGCTGGTGATGTCGGTCGCGCTGGTGCTGCAGTTCATCGTCTCGGGCACCGAATGGGTCGAAGAGCACCTGCGCATCTATCCGCGCCGCTGGATCGCCATCGGCCTGCTGTTCGCGCTCGCCACCGGCAGCGGCGCGGTGCTGTTCGGCTACCCCTTCCTGACCACGCACACCGCGCATCTGCACCTGCCGCTGCTGGGCGAGGTGCATGTGCCGAGTGCCCTCTTCTTCGACATCGGCGTGTTCGCGCTGGTGCTCGGCGCCACCATGCTGATCCTCACCGGGCTGGCCCACCAGTCGATAAGAAGCCACCGCTGGGCCGACGAGCAGGTAGAGAAAGAGGCCGAAGCCAAGGCCGCCGCAGAGGGAGCTCGCTGATGGAAATCGTGCTCGCACTCGCCATCGGCGTGCTCACCGGCTCGGGCGTGTACATGCTGCTGCGCCCACGCACCTTCCAGGTCATCATGGGCCTGACGCTGATCTCGTACGCGGTCAATCTCTTCATCTTCAGCATGGGCCGGCTCAAGGTCGACAGCGAGCCGGTGCTCGTCAAGGGCTTCACCGCCACGCTGGCCAACACGGCCGACCCGATGCCGCAGGCCCTGGTGCTTACGGCCATCGTGATCGGCTTTGCGATGACTGCGCTGTTCCTCGTGGTGATGCTCGCCTCGCGCGGCCTCACCGGCACCGACCACGTGGACGGTGAAGAGCGGCAGGAGGCGGAGTGAAGGAAATCTTCCACCTGCTCGACAGGCTGCTCGAGTTCAGCATGCCGCATTTGGTGGCGGTGCCGATCCTCGTGCCCATGCTCACGGCCGCGCTCATGCTGCTGCTGGGCGAGCGCCGGCGGCGCACCAAGTCGGCCCTGAGCGTGGTGTCGGGCCTCGTCGGCCTGCTCGCGGCGCTTGCATTGCTGCGCTGGGTCAACGCGGCCGACACCGGCGGCGGCCCCGGCTCCATCGGCGTCTACCTGCCGGGCAACTGGCGCGCGCCCTTCGGCATCGTGCTGGTGGCCGACCGGCTTTCGACCATGATGGTCGTGCTCACCGGCGTCATCGCCTTTGCCGCGTCCATCTACTCGACCTCGCGCTGGGACCGTGCGGGCGTGCATTTCCATCCGCTGCTGCAGCTGCAGCTCATGGGCCTCAACGGCGCCTTCCTCACGGGCGACCTGTTCAACCTGTTCGTCTTCTTCGAAGTGATGCTCGCGGCTTCGTACGGCCTGCTGCTGCATGGTTCGGGCCGGCTGCGTGTGCAGGCGGGGCTGCAGTACGTCGCGATCAATCTCGCGGCTTCGTCGTTGTTCCTGATCGGTGCGGCCATCCTGTACGGCGTGACGGGCACGCTCAACATGGCCGATCTCGGCGTGCGCATCGCCGAACTCGCGCCGGGCGACCGCGGGCTGGTGCATGCGGCGGCGGCCATCCTCGCGACCGCCTTCTTCGCCAAGGCCGGCGCATGGCCGCTCAACTTCTGGCTGGTGCCTGCCTACAGCGCGGCGGTGTCGCCGGTGGGCGCGGTGTTCGCGCTGCTGACCAAGCTCGGCATCTACACGATCCTGCGGCTGTGGACCGTGCTCTTCGCGCCCGACACCGGCGACTCGGCCGCCTTCGGGCAGGCCGCGCTGGTCGGTGCCGGCCTTGCCACGCTCTTCGTCGGCGCCCTCGGCATCGTCGGCACCCAGCGGCTGTCGAACCTCGCGGGCTTCAGCGTGCTGGTGTCGGCCGGCACCCTGCTCGCGGCGCTCGGACTCGGACGGCCGGCCGTGTGGGCAGGAGCGCTGTACTACCTGCTGAGTTCCACGCTCGCGGTCAGTGCCTTCTTCCTGCTGACCGACATGATCGAACGCTGGCGCAACGCCGGCATGAGCGTCGCGCCGCACGAAGCGGCCGGCAACGCGCCCTTCCTCGCCGAAGACCTGCGCGCGCTCGACAACGTGAACCTCGACGACGAAGCACAGGCTCTTTACGGCCGCGCGATTCCCGCCGGCGTGGCCTTCCTCGGCCTGAGCTTCATGGGCTGCACGCTGCTGCTCGCGGGCCTTCCGCCGCTGTCGGGCTTCATCGGCAAGTTCGCGATGCTCTCGGGCTTGCTCGGCGCAAAGTCGCTCGGCACCGCCAGCTGGATTTTCCTCGCGCTGCTGATCGTCTCTGGTTTTCTCTCGCTGATCGCGTTGAGCCGCACCGGCATCCGCCATTTCTGGACGCAGCTCCACCCCACCATGCCTTCGCTGCCCGCGCTCGAAGTGCTGCCGGTGGCCGGACTTCTCGCCGCCTGCGTGGCGCTGACCGTGTGGGCCGAGCCCGTGATGCAGCACGCCAGGGCCACGGCGGAAGGCCTGAAGACCCCCACGGCCTACCGCAATGCGGTGCTGGGCGCCAGGCAGATACCGAACCCGGTGAAGAAAAAGGAAGGCGCGCCCCCATGAAGCGCCTTCTGCCTTCCCCGCCGCTGTCGTTCGCGCTGTTCGTCGTCTGGCTGCTGCTCAACCAGTCGCTCGACGCGGCCACGCTGCTGGCAGCCGTGGTCCTCGCCATCGCCGTGCCGTTGCTCACCGAGGGCCTGCGCCCGGCGGCGGTGCGCATGCGCCGGCCTGGCGTCGCGCTGCGGCTGTCTTTCGTCGTGACCTTCGACATGCTGAAGTCGGCGTACGACGTGGCCCGCCTGCTGCTCACGCGGCGCACCTCGCGCATCGGCTCGAAGTTCGTGCAGATTCCGCTCGACATGCGCGACCCAAACGGGCTCGCGGTGCTGGCGATGATCATGTGCCTCACGCCCGGCACGGCCTGGGGCGAAGTGTCGTTCGACCGCAGCACGCTGCTGATCCACGTGTTCGACCTCGACGACGAGGCCGCCTTCATTGCGCTGATCAAGCAGCGCTACGAACGCCCCCTGATGGAGATCTTCGAGTCATGACACCCATCCTCTTCTGGGCCCTGAAATTCGCGCTCTTCCTGCTGGCCGTGGCCATGCTGTGCGCGCTCTCGCGGCTGCTGATCGGCCCGAGCGCGCAGGACCGCGTGATGGCGCTCGACTGCCTGTACATCAACGGCATGCTGATGATGCTGGTGCTGGGCATCGTCTACGCGAGCAATGTCTACTTCGAGGCAGCGATGCTGATCGCGCTGTTCGGCTTCGTGGGTTCCACGGCGATGGCCAAGTTCCTGCTGCGCGGAGAGGTGATCGAATGACGGACTTCATCGCAGGCCCGCTGCCGCTGTGGGCCGAGATCGTCACCGCCGTGTTCGCCGTACTGGGTGCAGCTTTCGCAGCCATCGGCTCCTTCGGCCTGATCCGGCTACCCACCTTCTTCCGCCGCATCCATGCGCCCACATTGGGCGCGACGGTAGGCGTGTGGTGCATGACCGTGGCCACCATCGTGTACTTCTCGGTGCAGGGCTTCAGCCTGTTCCTGCACGCGGTGCTGATCGTGCTGTTCATCGCACTGACTGCGCCGATCACCACCATCTTCCTGATGCGCGCGGCGCTGTTCCGCGAGCGGCAGAAGGGTGGGGATGTGCCGCCTGAGGCGAAGTCGGGCTGAGGCAAGGCCTCTGTTCGGGGCGCGCTCACGCCGACGGGGTGCCTTGCTCCGCGAATGTCCCCCGCTTCGCTCCTCCTTTATTTCGCTGCGCAAGGCACCCCATCGGCGCGAGCGTGTACAGGGCACCGGGTGCTCCCCGCAGCGAAATAAAGGAGGAGCGAAGCGGGGGACATTCGCGGAGGGGAGTACCCGGTGGCCTGTGCACGCACCCCGAATGACCTCAGCTAGGCAGCAACTGCTGCATCTCCTTGGCCCGCGCCACTTCGACTTCACGCGGCAGGGTCACCGCATTCTTCACCGCAAGAATTTCCGCCATCACGCTCACCGCAATCTCCGGCGGCGTCTTGCTGCCGATGTAGATGCCGATCGGCCCGCGCAGCCGTGCGAGCGATTCGTCAGTCTGGTCGAAATGCTCGATCATGCGGTCGCGCCGCGCGTCGGCGTTGCGGCGCGAGCCGATGGCGCCGACGTAGAAGGCCTCGCTCTGCAGCGCCTCGAGCAACGCCAGGTCGTCGAGCTTCGGGTCGTGCGTGAGCGCAACCACGCAGCTGCGGCGGTCGGGCTTGAAGGCCAGCACCGCGTCGTCCGGCATCTCGGTCGTGATGTGCACGCCGGACAGCGACCACGCCGTTCGGTACTCGGCGCGCGGGTCGCACAGCGTCACCGCAAAGCCGCTGAACTTGGCCATCGTGGCGAGGTATTCGGCGAGCTGGCCGGCACCGATCAGCAGCATGCGGTATTCGGGGCCGAAGGTGTTGGTGAGCTCGGTGTCGTTCACCGTGAGCTCGTCGGGTGCCGTCGCTTCGGCGAGCCGCACCGCGCCGGTGGCGAGCGTCACCGTGCGCTGCATGAGCTTGCCCTGTTCCAGCTGTGCGACCAGCAGGTCGAGCGAGCCGGCGTCGGGCGCGTATTCGAGCAGCAACTCCAGCGTGCCGCCGCAAGGCAGCCCGAAACGGTGCGCCTCGTCGGCGGTGATGCCGTACTTCACGAGCGCGGGCGGCGCGCCCAGCGGCACGTCTTCGCCCTTGCCGTGGGCGTGGCTGTAGCGCGCGATCAGGTCGTCCTCGATGCAGCCGCCGGAGACCGATCCCACCACCGCACCGTCTTCGGCCAGGGCCATGATCGAACCCACCGGCCGGGGCGACGAGCCCCAGGTGCGCACGACGGTCGTCAGCAGCGCGCGTTTGCCGGCACGCCGCCAGTCACGCAGCGTGCGCAGCACCATGACGTCGAGATTTTCCATAAATCGGTTCGCTCCCTCAGCCGGCGTCGCCGGTCGCGGCGGTGTCGTCTTTCTTGCCGAGGCCGATCTTCTTCATGAGTCCGGACATCATGCCGGCCTTCTCGGCCGGCGCCTCGGCGCTGGCGGCCTCCTCGAGCGGCGCAGGCGGGGGGCCATAGCGGCTCTGCATCTCGGCCTCGAAGCGCTTGAAGAAATCGTCTGCGGTCGACTTGGCGGCGCCGTCGATCAGGCGCTGGCCCAGCTGGGCGATCTTGCCGCCGACCTGTGCCTGCACGGTGTAGTCGAGTTCGCAGCCGGCAACCGGCGGCGTCGCGGCCTCCGCTTCGGCCACCGGCTTGAGCGTGACGCTCGACGAGCCCTTCGCAAAGCCCGCCACACCGCCCTGCCCCTCGAAGGTGAGCTTGTAGCCATCGGGCGCAACGATGTCCGACAGCACCACCTTGCCGTTGAACTTGGCCGAGACCGGACCGATCTTGAGCGCGAGCGCAACGCTGTACTGGTTGTCGCCCGTGAGCTCGAACTTGTCGCAGCCGGGGATGCATTTCTTCAGCGTCTCGGGGTCGTTGAGCGCTTCCCAGGCCTGTTGTTGGGTGATGCCGAGGCGGCGGTTTCCGAGCATTTCCATGGTGGTTTCCTTTTGCTTCCTTCCTGGGCAACGCTAGCGGCCGGACCGCATCAAGGCGGCCAGGCTCGCGGCGAGCTGTTCGAGTGCGCTGAGATTGTGAACCGCCAGCATCGCATCTGCTTGCCGGTGCAACACGCCGGCCCCACGCGCCAGAGGGGCGTAGCCCTCGAAGCGCAGCAAGGGGTTGAGCCACAGCAGGCGGCGCGAATGGCGCTTGAGCCACAGAAGCTCCTGCTCCAGCAGCGATGGCTCGCCGGTGTCGAGGCCATCGCTGATCACCAGCACCAGCGTGCGGCGGCCGGTCAGGCGGCGGGCATGGGTGCGGCGCAGTTCGGTCAGGGAACTGCCGAGCCGGGTGCCACCCGCGAAGTCGTCGATGGCGAGGCTGGCCGCATCGAGCATGGCATCGGTGTCGGTGAGCCGGAAGGCGGGGGTCAGGTCCGTCAAGCGGGTGCCGAAGGCGAACACGTCGCGGCGCCCCGCCCGGCGGGTCGCAGCATGAAGAAACGCCAACAGTAGCCGCGCATAGCGCTCCATCGAGCCCGACACATCGACCAGCACCAGCAGCGGCAGGGGCTGCTGACGCCGCGCAAGCCTGGGCAGCCGCAGGATCTCGCCGCCGGTGCGCGCCGCTTCGTGCAGCACGCCCGGCCAGTGCATGCGCGCATGCTGCTGGCCCGCGTCGCCGGCCACGCGCAGGCGGCGTGACGGCAGTTCGGGAATCGGCAACCGGATGTCGCGCGCGAGCCGCTCGACGAGGCGGTATTCGGAAGCGCCGAGCGCGTTGAAGTCCGCATGCTGCAGGCGCTGGCGATCGCTCGACGTCATGGCGGCGTCGAACTCGATCTCGCGGTCGGGCTTTGCCGGCTCGGCCGGCCTGGCGGGGCTGCGCGGCGCGGTGAGTGCCTCGCGCACGCGCGGCCGGCGCTTCGAGGGCTCGGCCTTGCCTTCGGCGCTCGGCAGCATCTGCGCGAGCAGCTTGTTGGCCAGTTCCGGGTCGCGGAACCAGGCGTCGAAGAGTTCGCGGAACACCATGCGGTCCTGCTCGCGGCTCACCATCACGGCTTCCATCGCGGCGCTCAGGTCGAGCCTGTCTTCCACGCCCACCAGCGCGGCCGCTTCGGCAGCCAGCGCGATGCGCATGGCATCGGTACGCACGCCGGCACGGCGCAGCGCACGGCCGAAGGCGGTGATGTTGCCGGCGAGCTTTCCGCTGCGGACGTCGCCGAGTTGCTGGATGCCGGCCATGCGGAATCGCTGTCTGGAACAGGGACGCGCTCAGCGCGCGACCGGCTCCTCGGGTTTGAGCAGGTCCGATGCCAGCTCCCGCGTGAGCGCGGCCACGTCGTCGCGCTGCTTGAACAGGATGCCGGCGGTGTCGACCACTACCTCCGGGTCGAGCTCGACGGTGTCGAGCGCGATCAGCGCCCTCGCCCACTCGACGCTCTCGGCAATGCCGGGCGCGCGCTGGAAGGCGCTGGCGAAGGGTGCATCGCGCAGCCGTGCGACGAAGGCCGCCACCTGCGCCGACAGCTTCTCGCCGGCCTGCGGCACCTGCGCGCGCACGATGGCCAGCTCACGCTCGCGCTCCGGGTAGTCGAGCCAGTGATAGAGGCAGCGCCGCTTGACCGCGTCGTTGAGTTCGCGCGTGCGGTTGCTCGTGAGGATGGTGACGGGAGGCACCACGGCGCGCACCGTGCCCAGTTCGGGAATGCTCACCTGGTACTCGCCGAGGTATTCGAGCAGGAAGGCCTCGAAAGGCTCGTCGGCGCGGTCCACCTCGTCGATCAGCAGCACGGCGCCGGGCAGCGGCGTCTGCAGCGCCTGCAGCAGCGGACGGCGAATCAGGTAGTGGGGCTGGTAGACCTCGGCTTCCACGTCGCGCGCCGCGCCGGTGGCCTCGGCGGCGCGCATGTGCAGCAACTGCGCGGCGTAGTTCCATTCGTAGAGCGCTTCGCGCTGCTCCAGGCCGTCGTAGCACTGCAGGCGCAGCAGCTCGCGGTTCAGCGCGGTCGACAGCGCCTTCGCCAGCTCGGTCTTGCCGACGCCGGGTTCGCCTTCGAGCAGCAGCGGGCGCTGCAGCTTGAGCGCGAGGAACACAGCCGTGGCCAGCCGCCGATCGGCGAAGTAGCCGGCCTGCACCAAACCTTCGGAGAGGGAATCGATGGTCGGGAAGATCATGGCGAAGCGTAGCGGAAGACACGAGGCTGTCGCGTCTTCCGTTGAGCGAACAACAACCCCGGCTTCTTCAGCCCAGGGCCTTGGTGACTGCGCGCTGCGTCAGCACGCTGATCAGGTTCGCGCGATACGCAGCCGAGGCATGCAAATCGCTGTTGAGATCGCTCGCGTCGATCTTCACGGCTGCGGCAGCGGCCGCCGTGAAGCTCTTGTTGAGCGCATCCTCGAGCCCCGCATGACGGAACACGCCGTTGCCCGCGCCGGTGATCGCCACGCGCACGCCGCTGTCGTATTGCGCAAGGAACACGCCGACCAGCGGGAAGTTCGACGCCTTCTGGCGCAGCTTTTCGTAGACGGCACGCTTCGGAATGGGAAAGCGGATCGCGGTGATCAGTTCGCCCTCTTCGAGTGCCGTGGTGAACAGGCCCTGGAAGAAATCGTCCGCCGCGATCTCGCGCTTCGAGGTGATGACCGTCGCGCCGGAGCCCAGCACCGCGCTGGGATAGCAGGCGGCAGGGTCATTGTTGGCCACGGAGCCGCCGATGGTGCCCATCGCGCGCACTTGCCGGTCGCCGATGCGTGCGGCCAGGTCGGCCAGCGCCGGGAAGGCGGCCTTCACGTCGGCGTTGTTCGCCACGTCGAGATGGCGCGACATGGCGCCGATGGTGATGGCGTTGCCGTTTTTCGCGATGCCGGTGAGTTCCTTGATGCCGCTCAGGTCCACCAGCTGTTCGGGAGCCGAGAGCCGCAGCTTCATCGAAGCCAGCAGGGTCTGGCCGCCCGCCAGCGGCTTGGCGCCTGCGGCAACGAGTTTGGCCGCATCGGCCACGGAAGTGGGCCGTTCGAGTGTGAAGGCGTACATGGTGTGTGGTTCCTTCTTTGTTGTTCAGGGGGCCGGACGGCCTTGGGTGCTCGCAGCAAGCGAAGGCTCCTGCGGCATCGCGTCTTTCGCGGCGCTGCCGCTGCCCTTCTGGATCGCTTCCCAGACGCGGCTGGGCGAGGCGGGCATGTCGAAGTCCTTGACGCCCAGCGGCGCCAGCGCGTCGAGCACGGCATTGATCACGGCGGGCGGCGAGCCGATGGCCCCCGCCTCGCCGCAGCCCTTGGTGCCCAGCGGGTTGTGCGTGCACGGCGTGCACACGGTGTCGAGCTTGAACTGCGGGAAGTCGCCGGCGCGCGGCATGGCGTAGTCCATGAAGCTGCCGGTGAGCAGCTGGCCGGTTTCGTTGTCGTAGACGCAGTTTTCCAGCAGCGCCTGGCCGATGCCTTGCACCAGCCCGCCGTGCACCTGGCCCTCGACGATCATCGGGTTGATGATGGTGCCGAAGTCGTCCACGGCGGTGAAGCGGTCGACGCGCACCTCGCCGGTCTGCTTGTCGATCTCGACTTCGCAGATGTAGGTGCCACCGGGGAAGGTGAAGTTGGTCGGGTCGTAGAAGGCGGTTTCGTTCAGGCCGGGCTCCAGCTTGTCGAGCGGGTAGTTGTGCGGCACGTAGGCCGTGAGCGCCACCTGGCCGAACGGGATCTTCTTGTCGGTGCCCTTGACCGTGAACTCGCCGTTGGCGAACTCGATGTCGGCGTCGCTTGCCTCCATCAGGTGCGCGGCGATCTTCTTGGCCTTGGTCTCGATCTTGTCGAGCGCCTTCATGATGGCCGCGCCGCCCACCGAGATGGAGCGCGAGCCGTAGGTGCCCATGCCGAAGGGCACGCGGCCGGTGTCGCCGTGCACCACGTCGACGTTCTCGACCGGAATGCCCAGCCGCGCCGCCACGACCTGCGCGAAGGTGGTTTCATGGCCCTGGCCGTGGCTGTGCGAGCCGGTGAACACCGTCACGCTGCCGGTCGGGTGCACGCGGATCTCGCCGCATTCGAACAGGCCGGCGCGCGCGCCGAGCGCACCCGCGATGTTCGACGGCGCGATGCCGCAGGCCTCGATGTAGCTCGAGTAGCCGATACCGCGCAGCTTGCCTGCGGCCTCGGTCGCCGCCTTGCGCGCGGCGAAGCCGTCGACCTCGGCCAGCACGCGGGCCTTGTCCATGCAGGCGTGGAAGTCGCCCGTGTCGTACTGCAGCGCGACCGGTGTCTGATAGGGAAAGGCGGTGATGAAGTTGCGCTTGCGGATCTCGTCCTGGCCCAGGTTCATTTCCCAGGCGCAGCGCGACACGAGGCGTTCCAGCAGGTAGGTGGCCTCGGGCCGCCCCGCGCCGCGGTAGGCGTCGACCGGCGCGGTGTTGGTGAACCAGGCATCCACCTCGACGTAGATCTGCGGCGTCGTGTACTGCCCTGCCAGCAGCGTGGCGTAGAGGATGGTCGGCACCGCGGTCGAGAAGGTCGACAGGTAGGCGCCGAGGTTGGCGTCGGTGTGCACGCGCAGCGCGAGGAACTTGCCTTGGCTGTCCATCGCCATCTCGGCGTGGCTCACGTGGTCGCGGCCGTGCGCGTCCGACAGAAAGCATTCCGAACGGTCGGCCGTCCACTTGATGTTGCGGTTGAGCTGCTTGGCCGCCCACGTCAGGCACACGTCTTCCGCATACAGGAAGATCTTGGAGCCGAAGCCGCCGCCCACGTCGGGTGCGATCACGCGCACCTTGTGCTCGGGCAGGCCCAGCACGAAGGCCGTCATCAGCAGGCGCTCGACGTGCGGGTTCTGGTTCGACACGTAGAGCGTGTAGTCGTCAGTACCGCGAGCGTAGCTGCCGATAGCCACGCGCGGCTCGATCGGGTTGGGAATCAGGCGGTTGTTGACCAGGTCGAGCTTGGTGACGTGCGCGGCATTGGCGAACACCGCATCGACCGCCGCCTTGTCGCCCAGCGCCCACTTGTAGCACTGGTTGTCGGGCGCCTCGTCGTGCAGCGTGACGCCGCTCGCCTTTTTCGCCGCGTCGGCCACGCTCACGAGCGCGGGCAGCACCTCGTAGTCGACCACCACCGCTTCGGCGGCGTTCCGGGCCTGCTCGACCGTCTCGGCCACCACCATCGCGACGTGGTCGCCGACGTAGCGCACCTTGTTGATCGCAAGGATCGGGTGCATCGGCTCCTTCATGGGGGTGCCGTCGGGGTTGTTGATGAGCCAGCCGCAGGGCAGCCCGCCCATCTTTCCTTCGATGTCCTTGCCGCTGAAGATGCCGACCACGCCGGGCATCTTCAGCGCCTCGGCGATGTCGATCGACCTGATGGCGGCGTGGGCATGCGGCGAGCGCACGAAGACCGCATGGCTCTGGTTGGCCAGCGTGATGTCGTCGGTGTAGTTGCCGGCGCCGGTCAGGAAGCGATAGTCTTCCTTGCGCCGCAGGGCTTCGCCGATGTGGGGCAGGTTCGAGAAGTCGGAAGCACCCATGATGTTGCTCCCTTCACGCCGTGACGGTTGTCTTGACCGGCGTGCCCGAGACCATGGCCTCGCCGCCCATCTTCACAGCCTTCACGATGTTCTGGTAGCCGGTGCAGCGGCACAGGTTGCCCTCGAGCAGTTCCCGGATTTCCGACTCGCTCGACTTGGGATGGTGGGTGCAAAGGTCGATGGCGCTCATGACCATGCCCGGGGTGCAGAAGCCGCACTGCAGGCCGTGGCATTCCTTGAATGCAGCCTGCATGGGGTGCATGGTGCCGTCGGCCTCGGCGATGCCCTCGATGGTAGTGATGTCCGCGCCCGTCGCCTGCGCGACCAGGATGTTGCACGACTTGACTGCCCTGCCGTTGACGTGGACGGTGCAGGCGCCGCACTGGGCGGTGTCGCAGCCGACGTGGGTTCCGGTGAGGTGGAGGTGCTCGCGGATGGCGTGGACGAGGAAAGTATTGGGAGGAGCGTCGACCGTGACCTGACGGCCGTTGACCTTGAAAGCGACCTGCATTTGGCTGTCTCCGTGAAAGGTGATGGCTGGTTCAGCAAAAAGCATCTTGGATGCCCACCTTTCGCACTATCCTAGGCAAAACCCTCGACTCTTGCACAGAGTGCGCGAAATTCTCAAAATGAAACAGCTTGCCGTCCGGCAGGCCGGGAAAAAGCCGCCCCACACGCGCGAAAAACCACGATGCCCGCCACTGTCGTTTCGCCACCTCCTGAGCGTTCCCTGGCCATTGCCCAAGCCCGCCGCGAACTGATCGAAGGCGAGTCGCCTCCTCGTGCGCGCGGCGCCGCGTGCGTCGATTCGTGGATCACCCGTTCCTGGCAGCGCTGCATCGAGGCCGGCCGCCGGCCGCAGCAGCGGGTCAGCTTCGATCCGGTGAGCCGGGCTGCCGGCTGCGACGTCGCCGAACGCAACCGGGCGCTGGTTTCGGCGGCCCGGCCGGTGATCGACCGGCTTTCGCGCGCCATCGCCGACACCCGCTATTTCGCCATCCTGACCAATGCCGACGGCGTCGTGATCGACGTGGGCAACCTGCCCGGCGGCGTCGACGCCGCCAGTCGCCATGCGCGCGACATCGCGCGCGTCGGCGTCGACCTGTCGGAACGCGCCATCGGCACCAGCGCGATCGGCACCGCGCTGGCCGAGCAGGAATCGGTGTGGCTGCACCGCGGCGAGCATTTCTTCGACGACACCAGCGTCTACAGCTGCGCCGGCGCCCCGCTCTTCGGTCCCCGGGGCGACTGCATCGGCATGCTCGACCTGACCGGCGTGCAGGTGGTCGAGCGCCCGGAGCTGCGCCACCTGGCCACCCTGTCCGCGCGCAGCATCGAGAACATGCTGCTGATCCGCGAGCCCTGCGAACTGCTGTTGCACCTGGCCTGGCCGGGCAGCCCGAGCAGCGAGGCCACCGAGGGGCTGCTGTGCATCGACGCTGGCGGCGGCATCACCGGCGCCAATGCGGCGGCCCGACAGATGCTGCACCAGCCGCTGGCGCGCTGCGAACACGCATTGAATTTCAACGACCTGTTCGCGCTGCCCCTGCACATGATGTTCGACGTGGCCCGGCGCGGCGACGCAGTGCTCGAAGTGCCGCTCTGGTCGGGCCTGCGGGTGCAGGCGCGGCCCCGGCGCGGCGGCGGCAGCCCCGAAGGCGCTCCCGCATCCAGCACCCGCCCGCGATTGCGCGACGTCGAAACCGAGCTGATCCGAAAGGCGGTGGCCGACGCGCGCGGCAACGTGGCGGAAGCCGCGCGGGCCCTGGGCATCAGCCGTGCCACCGTCTACCGCAAGCTGTGGCGCGGCCGCTCGGCCGGCATGCCGGACTGAGCGCGGCGCTCAGCTTTCCTGCTTCTTCACATTCAGGCACCCACGGGCACCTTGTCCAGGAAGCCCGTGACCGAACGGAGCTTGCCGGCATCCAGCTGGGCGAAGTCGGTGCCCTGGATCAGGTCTTCCGCCCCGCTCGGCCCCAGCGTCCACGAGAAGCGCAGGTGGTCGCCATGCGCGTCCGCCTTGCCCAGCAGGTTGAAGCGGAAGCCCGGATAGCGCTGGTGCACCGCGCCGACCAGCGCGCTGATCTGCTCATACCCGCTGGCCTGCGCCATCGGGTCCGCGTAGTGCGCGTTGGCGGCCCACCCGGCTTCGATCAGCGCGGCGCGGCGCGTGGCGTCGGTTTCGTTCCAGACGGCGATGTAGCGTTGGGCGATCGCGGTGGCATCGTGTGCGGCGGTGTTCATGATGACGATTCCTTTCGAGGGGTTCGACCCGCAACATCGCGGGGTGAAGGAATGGTCGCGCCGCACGCGATTCGCGTCGATGACGTGGCAGGTTATGCGGCAAGGTCCATCGAGGCGTTCGCATCCAGCGGAAACACTGGCCGGCGCACTTTGCTGAACGGGAACAGGCCGTAGTCCGAACTGGTCACACCCGGGCTGTCGCACTCCACCAGCGCGGCCGACAGCGGCTCGAACACCGGCCGGCAGTACATGCGCGACTTGAGCAGCAGGAAGCGCTCCTTGCGCGGATCGAGCCCCGCGCACTCGAAGACACCGATGTCCCACGGCTCCTGCGTGCGCTCGGTCACCACGATGCGCGCAGCGCCGATGTCGAACAGCACCGTGCGCCCCATGCTGCTGCGCTGGCCGGTGTAGGTGGGACCGGTGATCACGTACTCGCCGTTGCTGATGGTGCGCACGGTGCCCGTCAGGCGCACCGGCGTTTTCTTCAAGCCTATGCCTTCCAGCGAGACCTTGTTGCCGAGTGCGACGGTCGCCTCCGCGCCCTCCCCCGCCGCAATCAGTTCGGCCACCGCTTCGGGGTCGCACAGCGGCCCCACGCCGATGCCGTGCAGCCCTTGCGCCAGCGCTTCCTGCAGCACGTCCATGGTGTCGCAACTGCCGCCGGACATGCAGTTGTCGCCATGATCGAGCAGCAGCACCGGGCGCGTGGCGCCCTCGGCGATGAGCTTTGCGCGGGCCACCGATTCCGCCAGCGGTTCACTGCGGTAGATGAAGGCTTCGCGCTCGCTCCACATCTGCATCGCGATGCGGTCGGCCGTGGCCTGCGCGCGTTCGGGCGATTGCGCGTCGACCACGATCACGCTCATGCACGGCGCCTCGATGTCCGACAGCGAAAAGCCCGCCAGGATCGACACCGCGAGCGACTCCGACGATTTCTCGGCTTCCCGCGCCGCCTCGATGGCGCGCTGCATCGCACCGGTGAACGAGGCGCTGCGCAGCGTGTGCGCCATCAGCGGCAACTGGCGCCAGCGCATCGCCGGCCTGCTGCGCCCGACCAGCAGGTCGAACAGCAGGCGACCGGCATGCTCGCCGGTTTCGTACATATCGATGTGCGGATAGGTCTTGAAGCCGACGATGACATCGGCGTTCTCCACCATCGCGGGCGTGACGTTGGCATGCAGGTCGAGCGCCACGCCGATGGGCGCGCCCGGCGCCGCCGCGCGCAGGCGCACGAGCAGGTCGCCTTCTCCGTCGGTGCTGTTCTGCGCGACCATCGCGCCGTGCAGGTCGAGCAAGATGGCGTCGCAACCCGGCGCCGCTTCGACGATGCACTGCGTGAGTGTGGTGTAGGCCTGCGCATCGACCGGCCCACTCGGATTGGCCGAGGCCGACACCGGCGTGACCACCGTCGCGCCGGCCTGCTCGGCCAGGTCGATGAAGGCCGACATCGCCGTGCGCATGCCCTTGTTGTCCCGGTAGGCCTGTTCGCCGAAGGTCGGGCCATCGGGACCGAAAGCCGCGAGCGGCGTGGGCACGGGCGAGAAGGTGTTGGTCTCGTGGTTGAGACGTGCGATCAGCACCTTCATGACGACGCCACTCCCGCGCTTTGCAGCATCGCCTGCAGCAGCACGTTGCAGCCGGCTTCGAGGTGGTCGGGCTGCGCGTCCTCGATCTCGTTGTGGCTGATGCCGTCGAGGCAGGGCACGAAGATCATCGCCGTGGGGCAGACACGCGCAAGGTACACCGCGTCGTGGCCGGCACCGCTGATCACGTTCATCCAGCTCATGCCCTGCGCCTGCGCGGCCTCGCGCACGGCGGACACCAGCTTGGGCGTGAAAGGCTGCGGCGGGAAGTAGACGACCTGCTCCACCGACATCTCGACCTTGCCCTTCGTCGCGATGCGCTGCACCGCTTCTTTCAGCTCGGCATCCATGGCCGACAGCACCACGTCGTCGGCCGCGCGCAGGTCCACGCTGAGCTTCACGCGGCCCGGGATCACGTTACGCGAGTTCGGATAGTTGTCGATCCAGCCGACCGTGCCGCGCGCATGCGGCGCGTGCGCCAGCGCAATGCGGTTGACCTCGATCACGAGCTCGGAGGCAGCCAGCAGCGCGTCCTTGCGCAGTTCCATCGGCGTGGGGCCGGCATGCGCTTCCATGCCCTGCACCACCACGTCGTACCAGCGCTGGCCCAGCGCCCCTTCGACCACGCCGATCACGCGCTCGTTGGCTTCGAGCACCGGGCCCTGTTCGATGTGCGCCTCGAAGTACGCGCCCACCGGCGATGCGGTGGCCGATGCAGGCGTGCTGCCCGCGTAGCCGATGGCGGCAAGCGCGTCGGACACGCTCACGCTGTCGTTGTCGCGCTGCGCCAGCGCATGCTCGAGCGTGAAGGCACCGACGAACACGCCGGAGCCCATCATCACGGGCACGAAGCGCGAGCCCTCCTCGTTGGTCCACACCGCCACTTCGAGCGGCGCTTCGGTTTCGATCTTCGCGTCGTTCAGGCTGCGGATCACCTCCAGCCCCGCGAGCACGCCATAGTTGCCGTCGAACTTGCCGCCCGTGGGCTGCGTGTCGATGTGGCTACCGGTGGTGATGGGCGGCAGCGCGTTGTTGCGGCCGGCGCGGCGCGCGAAGATGTTGCCGATGGCGTCCACGCGCACTTCGCAACCCGCTTCGCGCATCCAGCGCGTGAACAGGTCGCGGCCCTGGCGGTCGAGGTCGGTCAGCGCGATGCGGCAGACGCCGCCTTTCTTGGTGGCGCCGAGCTGCGCCAGTTCCATCAGCGAGTTCCAGAGCCGCTGGCCGTCGATGCGGAGTTCGGTGTGTGAGTTCATGGCTTTGCGATAAGGAAGGGGGTTGCGGGAAGCCTCAGGCGAGGCCCACGCCCAGGTAGCGGTCTTTCACTTCATGGTCGGCCATGAAGGCTGTGTTGTCGGCCTCGTGGACGATCACGCCCTGCTCCACGATGTAGTGGCGGTCGGCCAGCTGCACGCAGACTTCGAGGTTCTGCTCGACCAGCAGGATGGCCACGCCGGCCGCCTTGATGGTCTTCAATTGCGCGACGATCTCCTCGACGATCACCGGCGCAAGGCCTTCGACCGGCTCGTCGAGGATCAGCAGGCGCGGATGGTTCATGAGCGCGCGGCCGATGGCCAGCATCTGCTGCTCGCCGCCCGAGAGCTGCCCGCCGCCGTTGCGACGCCGCTCCTTGAGGCGCGGAAAGATGCGGTAGATGTCGGCCAGCTGCCAGGGCGATTCGCGCCGCAGGCCGAGCAGCAGGTTTTCTTCCACCGTCAGCAGCTTGAAGACGCCGCGGTGCTCGGGCACCAGGCACACGCCGCGTGCGGCGATGCGGTGCGGCGGCATGCCCGCGATGTCCGCGCCCTGGAAGCGCACGCGCCCACCGGTAGGCGTGACCGCTCCTGCAATGCTCTTGAGCGTGGTCGACTTGCCCGCGCCGTTGCGGCCCAGCAGCGTGACCAGTTCGGCGTCGCCAACGCGCATCGAAACGCCCTGCAGCACATGGCTCTTGCCGTAGTGCGCGTGAAGCGCCTCGATTTCGAGGATGGAATGGGTCATTGGCGAACCTCTGTTCTTGGATGGCCGCTCGTGGTGCGGCTGTTGCTCCCTCTCCCCTCGGGGAGAGGGTTGGGGTGAGGGCCGACGGCGATGGCAAAGGCAGCACACCTGCGAAGGCCCATGCCCTCACCCCCACCCTCTCCCCAGGGGGAGAGGGAGCAAGAGACGGCGCTCATGCTTTTCCTCCGGTGATCATGTTGCCCAGGTAGGCCGTGCGCACGCGCGCATCGGAGCGAATGTCGCCCGGCAGCCCTTCGGCGAGCACGCGGCCCAGCTGCATCACGGTCACGGTGTCGGAGATGTCCATCACGATGTTCATGTTGTGCTCGATCAGCACCACGGTGTGCCGGTCGCGCAGGCTGCGGATCAGCTGCTTCATGTCGTCGAGGTCGTCGATGCCCATGCCCGAGGTCGGCTCGTCGAGAAAGATCGCCTTTGGCCTCGCGGCCAGCGCCATGCCCACTTCGAGGCGGCGCTGCTGGCCGTGCGACAGCTCGCTGACCGGCGTGTTCGCCAGCCGTTCGAGCCCGACGCGCTGCAGCACCTCGTCCACCGTCTGCGTGCAGGCCAGTTCGCCGACCGGCGCGCGCCAGCAGTTCATGGCCTGGCGCGGCGAAACGCCCTGCGCCGCCACCCGCAGGTTCTCGCGCACCGAAAGGCTCGTGAACAGCGCCGTGACCTGGAACGAACGCGCCATGCCGCGCTGCACGCGTTGGTGGTCGGGTTCGCGCGTCACGTCGTGGCCGTCGAACAGGATGCGGCCGCCCGTGGTGGTGCCGGTGCCGGTGAGCATGTGGAACAGCGTGGTCTTGCCCGCGCCGTTCGGGCCGATCACCGAGTGCACGGTATTGCGCCTGATCTTCAGGTCGACGCCGCCGAGTGCAGCGAACTTGCCGTAGTGCTTGGTGACGCCGACGGCTTCGATGAGGATGTCCGTCATGCTTTTTCTCCCAGGGCCGCAGGCACTTTGGCGCCAGCCGATGTCTTGCGGAAGATGCGGCGCCACGCGCCCTCGCCCAGCCCCCAGAGCCCGCGCTGCATGCCGATGCTCACGCCGATCAGCAGCAGGCCGAGCAACAACAGCCAGCGCGGCCACAGCGTGGAGAGCCAGTCGGCCAGCAGCACATAGAAGGCCGAGCCCAGCACCGAGGCGAACAGGTTGCCGGTGCCGCCGATCACGGTGATGACCAGGATCATCTCGCTCGTGTGGTACTCGGCGTTCGACAGCGGCGCGATGCCGGTCATCATCGCGTGCAGCCCGCCCGCCAGGCCGGTGACGGCGCCCGAGATCACGAAGGCCAGCAGCTTGAAGCGCTTGAGGTCGTAGCCCACGGCGGCGGCGCGGTCCTCGTTGTCGCGGATGGCCAGCAGCGTGCGTCCGAAGACCGAGTCGGTCACCTTGAGCAGCAGCCCGAACGCGATCAGGAAGATCACCGCGACGAAGGCGTAGTACTTCCACGGCGTGTCCATGAAACCGGGGCGCGGCACATCGAGCAGGCCGTTGTCGCCGCCCGTGAGGTCGGTCGCGGTGTAGGCGATGAAATAGAACATCTGCGCGAAGGCCAGCGTGAGCATCACGAAGTAGGTGCCGCGCTGGCGGATGGCGACCCAGCCGACCAGCGCCGCGCCGAGCGCGCCCATGGCCACGGCCGCGAGCAAGGCGAGCGGCATCGGCAGGTGCAGGCGCGTGAGCAGGATCGCGATGGTGTAGCTGCCCAGCCCGAAGAAGATGCCCTGCCCGAAGGACAGCAGCCCCGTGTAGCCCAGCAGCAGGTTGCAGCCCAGGGCCGCGAGTGCATAGATCAGCACCTCGCTCGCGAGCGAGCCCGAGCGCAGCACCAGCGGCAGGCCCAGCGCGGCGATCAGTGCCAGAAGGAAAGTGATTTTTCTCGGCATGGCGTTCATCCTTTTCGGCCGAGCAGGCCATGCGGGCGCAGCAGCAGCACGGCCGCCATCGCGATGTAGATCATCAGGCTCGCCCCCGGCGGCCAGATGGTGCTCATGAGGCTCTGCACGATGCCGATGAGCAGCCCGCCCACGAGCGCGCCGCCGAAGCTGCCGAGCCCGCCGATCACCACCACCACGAAGGCGACGCTCAGCGCCTCGACGCCCATGAACGGCTCGGCCCCGCGGATCGGCGCGGCCAGCACGCCGGCCAGCGCCGCCGTGGCCGCACCCAGCGCGAACACCAGGCTGAACACCCGGAACACGTTGATGCCGAGCAGCGACACCATCTCGGTCGATTCGCTGCCCGCGCGCACCGCGCTGCCCAGGCGCGTGCCTTCGAGCACCCACCACAGCAGCACCGCGAGCACGGCGGTGAAGCCGATCACGAACAGCCGGTACTTGGGATAGACGAAGGCGCCCCACGTGACCACGCCCTGCAGCAGATCGGGCGTGGCCACGCTGTTGCCCAGCGGGCCCCAGAACACGATCACGATCTCCTGCACCGCAAGCGCGAGGCCCACCGTCACGAGGATGTGGAACTCATGCGCCTTGGCATATACGCGGCGCAGCAGCAGCTTCTCGGCCAGCCAGCCCAGCGCGCCCACGGCCAGCGGCACCACAACCAGCGCGACCCAGAAGTCCAGGCCCCACTGCATGGCCTGGTAGCACAGGTAGGCCCCCAGCAGATAGAAAGCGCCGTGCGCGAAGTTCACGAAGCGAAGAAGGCCGAACACGATGGACAAGCCAACGGCCAGCAGGAAATACAGCATGCCGATGCCGATTCCGTTGATGGTCTGGAGCAGGTAGACGGTCATGGGCTCGTTGGCTTGCGTTGCGTCAGGCCAGCTTGCAGCCGGTCTTGTCGACGGGCAGGAACGATTTGCCCGAACTCACCACGTCGACGTAATCGGCAGGGTTCTTCATCTTCGACTTGGCCTTGCCCTTGAGCAGGTAGTAGTCCTTGATGACCTGGTGGTCGGCCTTGCGGATTTCTTCCGTGCCCGTGAGGCCGTCGAACTTCATGCCTTCAAGCGCGGCGATCACCGCCTTCTGGTCCACCGAGCCTGCGCGCGCGATGCCGTCGATCAGGATCTTGGTGCAGATGTACGAGCCCGCGAGGCTGTAATTGGGCACGATCTTCAGCTTGTCGGCCGTGCGCTTCACCAGGTCCTTGTTGAGCGTGGTGTCGGCCGTGTGCCAGTACTGCGCACCGAAGTACACGCCGTCGCATAGGTCGGCGCCCAGCTCGTCGAACTGCTCGAGCCCCGAGGCCCAGGCGATGAGGATCGTCATGTTCTTGTGCATGCCGAAGCTCACTGCCTGGCGCAGCGCAGCCGACGACTGCGCACCGAAGTTCAGCAGCAGCAGCACGTCGGGCTTGGCGGCCATCGCGTTGGTGAGGTAGCCGCTGAACTCCTTCTCGTTGAGCGAGTGGTAGCTGTTGCCCACGTGCTCGATGCCCTTCTCCTGGAAGATGTTCTTGGCCGCACCCAGCAGGCCCTCGCCGAACACGTACTGCGGCGTGATGGTGTACCAGCGCTTGGCCTTCGGCATGGTGGCGATCAGCGGGCGCACCGTCTGCTCGATGGCACCGAAGGTGGGCACCGACCAGCGGAAGGTGGCGGGGTTGCAGTCCTTGCCGGTGATCTCGTCGGCGCCCGCGGTGGTGATGAACAGGCCGCCGGCCTTCTCGGCCTCCTTGCCCATGGCCAGCGCTTCGGACGACAGGATGCCGCCCGCGAAAAACTTCGCGCCCTGCTGCTGCGAGGCTTCCTGCACCTTGCGCACGGCGGTGGCGGGCTTGCCTTCGGTGTCGAGCACCGTGTAGGCCAGCGGACGTTTGAGCACGCTGCCGTATTGCTCGATGGCCAGCTTCATGCCCAGGTCGGCGAACTTGCCATTGGCAGCGAACGCGCCCGACATGGGCACTGGGCAGCCGAAGCGGATCGCGTCCGCCGATTGGGCGAACGCGGCGCGGCCGGCCAGGAGCGAGGCGGGGGCAGCCGAGAGGGCGGCGAGTTGAAGAAGAAGTTGTCTGCGTTGCATGGAGGAACTCCGGTCGTGGTGAGGGGTAGGAAAAAGGAAGCAGTGGGGCAAGCGCCGGCAAATTTAAGCGGATAAATAGGATTAATATGCTGGTAAAAACCCGTTAGCAAGCCTTGTGCCCAAAACCAGATCGAACTCCCGAATGACGCCGTTTAAGATCGCGCGCTGTTGCGCACCCCGCGCATCTCCCGATGGGCATGGAGCGTTTCAATGAGAGTGGGAGAGAACCGCCCGAAGCGGCAAAAGCTCTCGGACGTCATCGTCGAAGACGTCAAGCGCTGGATCGTGGCGGAGCGCAAGCAGCCCGGCGACCGGCTACCGAACGAGAAGGAACTGATCGAGCTCTTCGGCTATTCGAAGAGCACCGTGCGCGAGGCACTGAAGGCGCTGGAGGTGCGCGGCCTGATCTCCATCCGCACCGGTCCCGGCGGCGGGGCCTACCTGCAGCAGGTGTCGGTCGAGCATGCGTCGGAGCCGCTGCGCAACTTCCTGCACTTTCACCACCTCGACGGACACCACATCTATCAGCTGCGCAAGGCGCTGGAGCCCGAGCTGGCCGTGAGCGTGGTCGGCAAGCTGACGACGGAACAGTTCGAGAAGCTGGAAGAAAACATCCGGCTGTGCACCATCGAGCCGACCAACGAGGACGAGCTGCGCACCCAGCGCGAGGCCGAACTGGCCTTTCACACCATGCTGGCCGAGGCCTGCCCCAATCCGGTGCTCTCCTTCATGTGCCGGTTTCTCAACGATCTGCTGCGCGACCTCGTGGTCTACAAGAAGGCGCTGGACCATCACCACTTCGGCGAGACGAACGTGGACTACCACACGCAACTGCTGGCCGCCTACCGGCGCGAAGATGCCGACGAAGTGCGGCGCCTGATGACCGAACACATGGTCGATGCCGAGCAGCACATGCACGAGATGGAGGCGCACATCGGGGCGAAGCATCTGTTGCTGCCAAGCGGGCAGCGTTAGATTTTTCAGGGCGCAGCGCTTGTGCTGGCCGATCAACCAGTGCTCTGAATGATCCCGCCGATGCGGGGGCCTTTTTCGCGAAATAAAGGAGGAGCGAAGCGGGGGACATTCGCGAAAAAAGTCACCGCGTCGGCGTGAGCGCCGCCGCGATTCACGCATGCGCCCTCTCCAGACACTCCTGAAACGCCAACACCGCCCGTGAAGGCTTCGGCGAACGGCGCAAAAGACTCACGAACCGGCACGCATAGTTGAAGCGCGCCGGCAGCACCGCCTTCATGAGCCCGCGCTGCTCGAACACCTGCGCGTAGTGGTCTGGCAGGAAGCCAAGGAAGCGCCCCGAAAGAATCAGCGTCGCTATCGCCTCCTGGTCGAAGCCAGTCGCCTTGCGCGACAGCCTCGCGCGGTGGCTCAGCTCCATGTTCGGCGAGTGATAGCCCAGCCCGGCGAAATGATGCGCGCCCAGCTTCGACCACGTGAGCTTCGCGTGCGGGCTGCCGAACAGCGGGTGCCCCTTGCCGCAATACAGCAGCATGGTCTCGTCGAACAGGTCGGCATACACCAGGCTTTTCGACGTGCGGTGCGCCGGAATGATGCCGATCTGGAAGTTGCCCTCCAGCACGCCCTGCTCGATCGCGTTGATCGAGCCCACATGCACCGCGAGGTTCACTTCCGGTGCGATCTCGGTAAAGCGCGCGATGGCCTCGCCGATGCGCGCCTTCGGGTTGGTCGCGGTCTTGTCGAACAGCGCCACGTCCAGCTGCCCGCCCATGCGGTTGTGGATGTCGTCGATGCTGCCGCGGAAGGCGTCGACCGAGGCCAGCAGCCGCAGCGTCTCGTCGTACACGCGCTGCCCCTCGGCCGTGAGCGCGAAGCCGGCCCGCCCGCGCCGGCACAGCACCAGCCCGAGCCGCGTCTCCAGGTCTTTCACGTGGCGGCTCACGGTGGAGGTGCCGATGTTCAGCTCCAGCTCTGCCGCCGCCATGCCGCCGCAATCGACCACACTCTTGAACACCTTGAGCAGGCGCAGGTCCATGTCGCTGAGCTGCCCCAGAACGGCGCGGCTGCGGGTGCTCTGGGCACTGTTCTGGCCCTTCTCTTTTACTTGCATTAACTGCCAAGTGAACATTGATATTGCGCCATTCTCCACACTGAAGGCTCTGCGAACAATCGGCACATCCCATCACCCCCGGAGCCCGCCTCGTGCGGGAAGCGCCATGACCCTCGCCACGCCCGCCATCGAACCGACGCCCGCCCTGCGCACCGACGCCGCCTGGCTCGACGCGCACTGGATGCCCTACACCGGCAACCGCAGCTTCAAGGCCGATCCGCGGATCATCGTGGAGGCCAAGGGCGCCTACTTCACCGACGCCGACGGCCGCAAGATCTTCGACGGCCTCTCCGGCCTGTGGTGCTCGGGCCTGGGCCACGGCCGCCCCGAGATCACCGAGGCGGTGAGCCGCCAGATCGCCAAGCTCGACTACTCGCCGGCCTTCCAGTTCGGCCACCCGCTCTCGTTCGAGCTGGCCAACAAGATCAAGGAACTGACGCCCGCGGGCCTCGACTATGTGTTCTTCACCGGCTCGGGCTCCGAAGCCGCCGACACCTCGCTGAAGATGGCGCGTGCCTACTGGCGCACCAAGGGCCAGGCGAGCAAGACGCGCCTGATCGGCCGCGAGAAGGGCTACCACGGCGTGAACTACGGCGGCATCTCGGTGGGCGGCATCGCGGCCAACCGCAAGCTGTTCGGCCAGGGCGTCGAGGCCGACCACCTGCCGCACACGCAGCTCGCATCGAACGCCTTCACGCGCGGCATGGCCGAGAACGGCGCCGAGCTGGCCGACCGCCTGCTCGACCTGATCGCGCTGCATGACGCCTCGAACATCGCGGCCGTTATCGTCGAACCCTTCGCGGGCTCGGCCGGCGTGGTGATTCCGCCCAAGGGCTACCTGAAACGCCTGCGCGACATCTGCACCGCGAACAACATCCTGCTGATCTTCGACGAGGTCATCACCGGCTTCGGCCGCTGCGGCGCGCTCACGGGTGCCGAAGCCTTCGGCGTGACGCCCGACATCATGAACATCGCCAAGCAGGTCACCAACGGCGCACAGCCGATGGGCGCCGTGGTCGCGAACAAGGACATCTACGACACCTTCATGGCGGCAGGCGGCCCCGACTACATGCTCGAGTTCCCGCACGGCTACACCTACGGCGCGCACCCGGTGGCCTGCGCCGCGGGCATCGCCGCGCTCGACGTGCTGCAGAAGGAAGACATGATCGGCCGCGTGCAGGCGCTGGCGCCGCACTTCGAGAACGCAGTTCACAGCCTGAAGGGCAGCAAGCACGTGGCCGACATCCGCAACTACGGCCTCGCCGCGGGCATCACCATTGCTGCGCTGCCTGGCGAACCCGCGCGCCGTCCGTACGAGATCGCGATGAACTGCTGGAAGAAGGGCTTCTACGTGCGCTACGGCGGCGACACCATCCAGCTCGCGCCGCCCTTCATCGCGGAAAAGGCCGAGATCGACCGCATGGTCAACGCGCTGGCCGACGCGCTGGCCGAGACGGCCTGATCGGAGGCCGGGTCCTACAGGCGGCGCGTCGGCCGCCTTCCAATAATCGGCGCAATGACGGTATTGCGCAGCGACATCCCCGCCCGCCTCGACCGCCTGCCATGGTCCCGCTGGCACTGGCGCGTGGTGATCGCACTGGGCGTGGCCTGGGTGCTCGACGGCCTCGAAGTCACGCTCGTGGGCTCCATCGGCGCGGTGCTCGAGCGGCCCGACACGCTCGGGCTCACGGCCGGCGAGATCGGCCTCACGGGCTCGGTGTACGTGGCGGGCGCGGTGCTCGGCGCCCTGCTCTTCGGGCGGCTCACCGACCGGCTCGGGCGCAAGAAGCTGTTTCTCGTCACGCTGGTGGTCTACACCATCGGCACGCTGGCCACCGCGTTCTCTCCCAACTTCGCCTTCTTCGCGCTGTGCCGCTTCGTCACGGGGCTGGGTATCGGCGGCGAGTACGCAGCCATCAACTCCGCCATCGACGAACTCATTCCGGCGCGCGTGCGCGGGCGCGTCAACCTCGCGATCAATGGCAGCTTCTGGATCGGTGCTGCGCTGGGCGCGGCGCTGAGCCTCGTACTGCTCGACGCGCGCGTGATCGGCCCGGTGTGGGGCTGGCGCGCGGGCTTCGCGCTGGGCGCAGTGCTGGCGGTGGCGATCCTGCTGGTGCGGCGCCACGTGCCCGAGAGCCCGCGCTGGCTGGTTGCGCACGGGCGGGCCGATGAAGCCAGGCGCATCGTCGAACGGATCGAGGCCGAGGTCGAAGCGCAGCACGGACCGCTGCCCGCGCCGCAAGGCCATGTGAACTACACGGCCGCGCGCCCCAACAGCCCGCCAATGCGCGAAGTAGCGCGCGTGCTGCTCAGGCGCTACCCGCAGCGCAGCGTGGTCGCGCTGGCGCTGATGATCTCGCAGGCCTTCTTCTACAACGCGATCTTCTTCACCTACGCGCTGGTGCTCACGCGCTTCTATGGCGTGTCCGAAGGCGACGTGGCGCTCTACATCTTTCCGTTCGCGCTGGGCAACGTGCTCGGGCCGCTGCTGCTGGGGCCGCTGTTCGACAGCATCGGGCGGCGACGGATGATTGCGCTGACCTATGTGCTCGCGGGCGCCGGCCTCGCGCTGACGGGCTGGGCCTTCATGATGGGCTGGCTCGACGCACGCAGCCAGGCGCTGTGCTGGTCGGCGGTGTTCTTCCTGGCGTCGGCGGCGGCGAGCTCCGCGTACCTCACGGTGAGCGAGGTGTTTCCGCTGGAGATGCGGGCCATGGCCATCGCGATCTTCTATGCGGTCGGCATGGGCGCGGGCGGCTTCGCTGCGCCGCTGCTGTTCGGCCTGCTGATCGAGACCGGCAGTCGGGGTGCGGTGATGGTGGGCTACGGCATCGGGGCGGCGCTGGTCATCATCGCGGGGCTGCTGGCCCTGCGCCATGCGGTCGACGCGGAGCGCAAGCCGCTGGAGGAAGTGGCGCCGCCGCTGTCATCCGAAGCCGGCGGCGAACGCTGAGCGTGCGCTACAGCGCGCAGGTGCGAAAGCCGACGAAGCCGTCGTCTCGTTCCGGCAGCGCAAAGCCGCGGCGGCGCGGCGAACGCAGGCGCGCACGCGTCGCGAACGAAGCCCCGCGCAGCACGCGTGCGCGGCCGAAAGCGGCGGCCGGATCGAACTCGCCGCCCGCGCTCCACGGGTCGGCCCGATACCCGGGCCACGGCTGCAGCGTGCCCGCCGTCCATTCATGCACATCGGCCCAGCGGAAGCCGCGCCGCGCGGCCGTGTGCGCCGCGATCTCCCATTCGACCTCGGTCGCGATGCGCCGCCCGGCCCAGCGTGCCCAGGCGTCGGCCTCCCACCAGCTCAGGTGCACCGCGCTGTGATGGCCGGCGGCGCGCACCGTCGCGCCGAAGCGCTGTTGCAGCACCGAACCGCCGGTGCCGCTGCGCGCCGCGCCGATCTGCTCGACGTGGCGCGGCCCGCGGCGGCCCTCGACCTGCGCGGCCAGCCAGCGCCAGCCTTCGCCGGACCACAGCTCCTCGCGGTCGTAGCCGCCGTCGTCGACGAATTCGATGTACTGGTTCCAGGTGACGGGCTGCGCGTCGATCTCGAACTCGGGCACGTCGACGCGATGCGCCGCACGTTCCTGCGCGAAGGCGAAGCCGCTCTCGGGCATGCCCAGCTCCCAGCGCGTGGCCGGCAGCAGCAGCGGCTCGCGCGTGACGGCGATGGGCACCTGCTCGAAGCCCAGCGGCAGCCCCAGCGTCTGCGCCATCACCACGAACTGCTCGCCGCGCATGTCTTCGTGGAACAGCGCGAGGCGATAGAAGTACAGGCCGGCGTCGGTCTCGGCCGCGTTGTCGAGCAGCTCGAGCGTGCTCTCCAGTGTTTCGAGCAGGTAGGCCTTGGTCTGCGCGAGGTCGGGCATGTCGGGCGTCCAGCGCCGCTGCGGCGCGCTCTGCGCCGGATTCCACCAGCCGTCGGCGCCAGGGTCGATGGCAGCAAGGCGCGTGGGCCGCACCGGGCAGTCGGCCCCGAAGGCGCGCTGGGTGTTGCGACCGATCCACCATTCGGCGAACCAGCCGATGTGGCCGGCCAGCCAGACCGGCGGCACGACATCCGGCGCGGGGGGCACCGGCATGCCCTCGCCGAGCGTCTGCTCATAGAGCGACAGCAGGTGCAGGGTATGGTTGCGCGCATCGATCAGCGCCAGCGAAAGCAGGTCGCGGCCCGCCCGAGAGATGTCGGGAGAATCGATCGACTGAGACGTCGCCGCGGCGGGAGCCGGAAGTGGGCGTGGTGTCTGGGCCATCGGCCATTATGGCCACGCGCCGGTCCCCGGGTACGCCCCGAAAGACACTTTCCATTACATCGATAGAATTCGTCCCGCCTCCCGCACCCGACCCGCTGGCACACAAGGCCAGTGCGTCGGGTGCCGTCGTATCGGGAGGCATCCAATACAAAAATGGAGATGTAATGCAAGGCTTGCTCAAGCTGTCCCGGGCCATCGACTGGCTCAATGCCCAGGTGGGCAAATACGCCATCTGGCTGATCCTGGCCGCCACGGCGATCAGCGCCCTCAACGCGGTCGTGCGCAAGGTGTTCAACACCAGCTCCAACGCGTTCCTCGAAGTGCAGTGGTACCTGTTCGCGTGGTCGTTCCTGATCGCCGCAGGCTTCACGCTGCTGCACCGCGAGCACGTGCGCATCGACGTGGTCAACAGCCGCCTGTCCAAGCGCAAGCAGGTGTGGATCGACATCATCGGCTTCGCCTTCTTCCTGACGCCGCTTTGCATCGCGGTGCTGTGGCTGTCGACGCCCGTGGTGATCCAGATGTATCAGTCGGGCGAGATGTCCGGCAACTCGGGCGGGCTGATCCGCTGGCCCGTGTGGGCGGCGCTGCCGGTGGGCTTCGTGCTGCTGTTGCTGCAGGGCTGGTCGGAACTGATCAAACGCATCGCATTCCTGCGCGGGGAAGGGCCTGACCCGATGGGCCGGCTGACGGACAAGACAGCCGAGGCCGAACTCATCGAAGCCCTGCGCCTGC
This sequence comes from Variovorax sp. Root411, assembly GCF_001425205.1. GTDB lineage: Bacteria > Pseudomonadota > Gammaproteobacteria > Burkholderiales > Burkholderiaceae_C > Variovorax. The sequence goes on along the minus strand of NZ_LMDW01000001.1, from coordinate 757,384 downwards.
AAGCCGAGGCGGATGCCGCCAAGGCCGCAAAACCGCAACACTGAACGGCCAAGCAGACAAACACCATGGAATTCATTGTTGCCAATTTCGCCCCGATCATGTTCGCGGGGCTGATCTGCTTCCTGCTGCTAGGCTTCCCCGTGGCATTCAGCCTCGGGGCCTGCGGCCTGTTCTTCGGTCTCGTCGGCATCGAGCTCGGCGTGTTCCAGTCGTCGGTGATGGCATGGCTGCCCCAGCGGTTGATCGGCATCATGGCCAACGACACGCTGCTGGCGGTGCCCTTCTTCACGCTGATGGGGCTCGTCCTCGAGCGAAGCGGCATGGCCGAAGACCTGCTCGACACGGTCGGCCAGGTGTTCGGCCCGATGCGCGGCGGCCTGGCGCTGGCGGTGATCTTCGTCGGCGCCCTGCTGGCGGCCACCACCGGCGTGGTCGCGGCCTCGGTCATCTCGATGGGCCTGATCTCGCTGCCGATCATGCTGCGCTATGGCTACGACCGGCGGCTTTCCAGCGGTGTCATCGCGGCTTCCGGCACGCTGGCGCAGATCATCCCGCCCTCGCTGGTGCTGATCATCATGGCCGACCAGCTCGGCCGCAGCGTCGGCGACATGTACAAGGGCGCCTTCCTTCCCGGCTTCATGCTGATGGGCCTGTACGTGCTCTACGTCGTGTTCCTCGCGATCTTCAAGCCGGCGCAAGTGCCCGCGCTGCCGGCCGAGGCGCGCACCTTTCGCGAACCCAACGGCAGCGGCGGCTACGTGTCGCTGGTGGCCCTTACCGCCCTGTCGGCGCTGGTGGCCGCCTGGCTGGCGCGCAACATGGAAGCGGTGCACACATGGTTCCAGGGCGAGCCCGTGACCTTCGTGGCCACCGACGAGAAAGTGGTGGTCGCCATGTGCGGCGGCGTGTTCGTGGCGCTGGTGATCGCGCTGATCAACAAGGGCCTGAAGCTCAACCTGCTGTCGCGGCTGGCCGAACGGGTGACCTTCGTGCTGATCCCGCCGCTGCTGCTGATCTTCCTGGTGCTGGGCACCATCTTCCTGGGCGTGGCAACGCCCACCGAAGGCGGCGCCATGGGCGCCATGGGCGCGCTGGTCATGGCCTGGGTGCGCCGGCGCATGAGCTTCTCGCTGTTGAAGCAGGCGCTGGCCTCGACCACCAAGCTGTCGAGCTTCGTGATGTTCATCCTGATCGGCGCTACGGTGTTCAGCCTGGTGTTCCAGGCCGCCGACGGCCCGATCTGGGTCGAGCACCTGCTCTCGTCGCTGCCGGGTGGACCGGTGGGCTTCCTGATCGCGGTGAACGTGCTGGTGTTCTTCCTGGCATTCTTCCTGGACTACTTCGAGCTGTCGTTCATCGTGGTGCCGCTCCTGGCGCCGGTGGCACACAAGCTTGGCATCGACCTGATCTGGTTCGGCGTGCTGCTCGCGGTGAACATGCAGACCTCGTTCATGCACCCGCCGTTCGGATTCGCGCTGTTCTTCCTGCGCTCGGTGGCGCCTGAAAAACAGTACGTCGATCGCGTGACCCAGAAGGTCATGGAGCCGGTGACGACGATGCAGATCTACAGGGGCGCGATCCCGTTCGTGCTGATCCAGCTCACGATGGTCGGCGTACTCATCGCCTTCCCGCAGATCGTGACGGGCAGCCTCGACAAGGAAGTCAAGGTCAACCTCGACGACATCGGCGCGCAGATGCGCGACAGCCTCAAGCCGGAAGGCGACGCCACGCCCGCCGACCCCTACGGCACGCCGGAAGAATCCGCTCCGAAGGTCGAGCCGGGCACGCCCAGTGCGGGCACCGGTGCGGCGCCGGCCACGCCGGAGCCGCCCGCCGAAAGCGGCGAAAGCGATCCCATGAAAGCCATGCAGGACGCGCTGAAGCCGCAGAAGCCCTGAGGTGGCGCGAAGCCGGGGCTCGCCAAGCCCCGGAAGGCTCATGAAAAAAGGCCGGCCTGCGAAAGCAGGCCGGCCTTTTTGCTGGCTGACCGCGAAGGGCGGCCGCGCAGCGGATGCTCAGATCTTGACCGAGTTCATGTACTGGTTGAACGGGTACTCCGAGAAGCGGTTCCACAGGATCTGGTCGCGCTGGAATGCACGCATGTCCTGGTGGATCTTCTTGAAGTCCGCCGACTTGGCTTCATGCTCGGCGAACACTTCCATCGAGGCCTTGAAGCCCGCGTCCATCACGGCCTTGGGGAACGGCTTCAGTTGGGTCTTGGCGGCCACGAGGCGCTTGAGCGCGACCGGGTTGAAGGCGTCGTACTTGGCGATCATGTCGCGCGCGGCAACCTTGGTCGCCGCATCGAGGATGGCCTTGTTCTCGTCCGACAGCTTGGCAAACGCCTTGTTGTTGATGAAGAACTCGAGATCGGCTCCGCCTTCCCACCAGCCGGGGTAGTAGTAGTACGGGGCGACTTTGTTGAAGCCCAGCTTCTCGTCATCGTAGGGGCCGACGAACTCGGCCGCATCCAGCGTGCCCTTTTCGAGCGCCTGGTACACGTCGCCCGCGGGCATGTTCTGCGACACCACGCCCAGCTTGGCCATCGCCTCGCCGAACACGCCGCCGCCCATGCGCATCTTGAGGCCCTTGAGGTCTTCGACCGCCTTGATTTCCTTGCGGTACCAGCCGCCCATCTGCGTGCCGGTGTTGCCGGCGCTGGCGGTGCGGAAGTTGTATTGCGCGAAGAAGGCGTCGAGCAGCTTGCGGCCGTTGCCGTACTCCTTCCAGGAGTCGGTCTGGCGCGCGGTCAGGCCGAACGGCACTGCGCAGCTGAAGGCGAAGATGGGGTCCTTGCCGGTGAAATAGTAGGCCGCCGTCTGCGCCATCTCGAGGGTGTCGGCCTGCAGCGCATCGACCACGCCGAACGCGGGCATCAGTTCACCTGCGGGATGGACCGAGATCTCGAACTTGCCGCCCGACAGCGCCTTGACCGTCTTCGAGAGCATCTCGGCGCTGCCGAAGATGGTGTCCAGGGACCGGGGAAAGCTCGACGCCAGGCGCCAGCGAATCGCGGCTTGCGCGTGAACGGCCGGCGCAATGCCAGCGGCCAGAACGCCCGCGATGCCGGCGTTTTTGATGAGGGAACGACGATCCATTGATAGCTCTCCGAGTTCTTGGAAAAAACAAAACGCGGCTTGTGACCGCGTTGGGGACTGTGTAAGTCTTCTTGATTGTAAAAACGCGCTTACAGGGCTCGGCGGGGGTTTACCCTGCGCCCGAAACGAAGCGCTCGCGGATCGAGGCTTCGATGCCGGGCGCATCGAGCCCGATGCTCGCCAGCAACTTCGCCGGATCGCCGTGTTCGATGAAGCGGTCGGGCAGGCCGAGCTGCAGCACCGGCTTCTGGATGTTGGCAGCCTGCAGCGCCTCGAGCACCGCACTGCCCGCGCCGCCCATGGTGGCACCCTCTTCCAGTGTGACGATGGCGTCGTGCGTGCCCGCGACCTTCAACAGCAGCTCGACGTCGAGCGGTTTGGCCCAGCGCATGTTGACCACCGTGGCGTTGAGCGGCTCGGCCGCGGTGAGCGCGGGATACAGCAGCGTACCGAACGCGAGAATGGCAATGCGCCTGCCTTCGCGGCGGATCTCGCCCTTGCCGAAGGGCAAGGCCTCGAGCGCGAGGTGCGGCGTGACGCCGGCGCCCGCGCCGCGCGGATAGCGCACGGCGACCGGGTGGTTCTGCTCGTAGGCGCTGGTCAGCAGCTGGCGGCATTCGCGCTCGTCGGCCGGGCACGCAATGCTCATGTTCGGAATGCAGCGCAGGAACGGAATGTCGTACGCGCCCGCATGCGTGGCGCCGTCGGCACCCACGAGGCCCGCGCGGTCGAGCGCGAACACCACCGGCAGGTTCTGGATCGCCACGTCGTGGATCAGTTGGTCGTACGCGCGCTGCAGGAAGGTCGAGTAGATCGCGACCACCGGCTTCAGCCCCTCGCAGGCCAGGCCGGCTGCGAAGGTCACGGCGTGCTGCTCGGCGATGCCGACGTCGTAGTAGCGCTCGGGAAAGCGCTTCTCGAACTCCACGAGCCCCGAGCCTTCGCGCATCGCGGGCGTGATGCCCACCAGGCGGCCATCGGCAGCGGCCGTGTCGCAGAGCCACTGGCCGAACACCTGCGTGAAAGTCTGCCTCGCCACCGCGGCGGACTTGACAAGCCCCACCTGCGGATCGAACTTGCCGGGGCCGTGGTAGGCCACCGGATCGGCTTCGGCCAGCTTGTAGCCCTGCCCCTTCTTCGTGACCACGTGCAGGAACTGCGGGCCCTCGAGGTGCTTGAGGTTCTCGAGCGTGGGCACCAGCGAGTCGAGGTCATGGCCGTCGATCGGGCCCACGTAGTTGAAGCCGAACTGCTCGAACAGCGTGGCCGGCACGACCATGCCCTTGGCATGCTGTTCCAGTCGCTTGGCCAGCTCGAACAGCGGCGGCGCATTGCGCAGCATGCTCTTGCCGACGTTCTTGGCAGCGGCGTAGAAGTTGCCGCTCATCAACTGCGCGAGGTAGCGGTTGAGCGCGCCCACCGGCGGGCTGATCGACATGTCGTTGTCGTTCAGGATGACGAGCAGCTTGCAGTCGCACACGCCCGCGTTGTTCAGCGCCTCGAAGGCCATGCCGGCCGTGAGCGCGCCGTCGCCGATGATGGCCACGGCATGGCGGTTTTCGCCCTTCTGCTTGGCGGCCATGGCCATGCCGAGCGCGGCCGAGATGCTGGTCGACGAATGGGCGGTGCCGAAGGTGTCGAACTCGCTCTCGCTGCGCTGCGGAAAGCCCGAGATGCCGCCGATCTGCCTCAGCGTAGGCATGCGCTCGCGCCGGCCCGTGAGGATCTTGTGCGGATAGGTCTGGTGGCCCACGTCCCACACCAGGCGGTCGTGCGGCGTGTTGAACACGTGGTGCAGCGCGACCGTGAGTTCGACCGTGCCGAGGTTGGAGCTCAGGTGGCCGCCGGTGCGCGAGACGTTGTCGAGCACACAGGCGCGCACCTCGTCGGACAGTTGGCGCAGCTGGGCCCGGTCGTATTTGCGGATCGGCGAAGGGTCGTGGAGTGTTGGAAGCAGCGGAGCAGCCATGGGAGGTATTTTCTTTTCTCAGTGTTCGATCACGCTTCGTGCGGCCCGCGACACACGAAACTGCCGCGATTCAGTCGGGAGACACCGCGGAACCGGCTTTGCCGGGCCGCTGGTGTCGCCCCCTGGAAGGGGGTTGGCGAAGCGACACGAAGTGCGCGAAGACTGGGGGTAAGTTTCATCCTAGCGATCGCGATCGACCACCATGTGGGCCAAAGCGCGCAGCGCTGCGGTGTCGGGCAGGCCGCTGCGTGCCAGCGCGGCCAGCGCGTCAGCCAGCAGCTGGCGGGCCTGGGCGCGCGCGCCGTCGAGGCCCAGCAAGGACACGTAGGTGGGCTTGTCGGCCGCGGCGTCCTTGCCGGCGGTCTTGCCCAGGGTGTGCGAGTCGGCCGTGACGTCGAGGATGTCGTCGACCACCTGGAACGCCAGGCCGATGGCCGCGCCATAGTCGCGCAGCGCGGCCAGTGCCGATGTGGTCAGGGAACCGCAGGCAGCGCCCATCTCGACGCTGCCCTGCAGCAGCGCGCCGGTCTTCAGGCGGTGCATTTCGCGCAGCTGTGCTTCATTCAATGCAATGCCGACGCTGGCCAGGTCGATGGCCTGGCCGCCGGCCATGCCCTGGCTGCCCGCAGCGCGAGCGAGCAGTCGGCACAGTTGGGCCTGCGTGGCAGCGGGAATCTCGTCGCCGTCGGGCGTGAGCAGCTCGAAGGCCAGGGCCTGCAGTGCATCGCCGGCCAGCAGGGCGTCGGCCTCGCCGAATTTCACGTGCACGGTGGGCTTGCCACGGCGCAGCACGTCGTTGTCCATGCACGGCAGGTCGTCGTGCACCAGCGAATAGGCGTGGATCAGCTCGGTGGCGCAGGCCGCACGCAGGGCAGCGGCCTGGTTGCCGCCAACGGCCTCGCTGGCTGCGAGCACCAGCAGCGGCCGCAGGCGCTTGCCGCCATCGAGCACGGCGTAGCGCATGGCATCGCCCAGCAGCACGGGCGCATCCACGCCGACCCAGCGCGACAAGGCCGCTTCGACGTTCACCAGATGGGGGTCGCTCCAGCCGGCGAGCGTGCGGGCGTCCCAATGGCTGGAGTTCAGCGCGGCGGCGCTCATTCAGGCGTCCAGACCTTGAGGCTGCCCGAATCGAGCACCTTGATCTGGTCTTCGACCGCCTGCAGCTTGTCGCGGCAGAAGGCGAGCAGCGCCGCACCGCGCTGGTAGCTCACGAGCAGCTGGTCGAGGGGCAGTTGGCCCGACTCGAGCTCCGCCACCAGTTGCTCCAGTTCCTGGAGTCCGGCTTCGTAACTGGCAGGCAGCGGGCCCGTATCGGGCGTTGCCGCCGGGCTGGACGAGGAAGGGGGAGGCACCTTGGGCATGCAAGCGAAACGTGGGTGAAACCGGGCATTTTAGGACTGTGAGCAGAACAACCGGGCGGCCGTCCCTCCGGACGAGTCGCGCCCGCCCTCGAGCGCAGCCCGATTGCACACAGCCAAGCCGGGTGAAGAGCCGGGGAGACAAAAGATGCCCCGGGTACAATGCGAACTTCTCTCGTTGGCGACGTCAACACACTCTTCGGGCCGTCGAGCCTCCCGGACGGCACCTTTCCGTTCTTTTCTTTTTTCTCCCTGTGGGGAGCTTGGTCAGGTCCTCCATGTCTGATTTAAGTCTTCAACTGCAGCAGGCCGCGAGCCAACTTCCAGTTTCCGCGTATTTTGACGAGGCGCTCTACGCCCGCGAAATGCAGAACCTTTTTTCGCGAGGGCCCCGCTATGTCGGCCATCGCCTGGCCGTGCCCGAAATGGGCGACTTCCACACGCTGCCGCAGGAGCACCAGGGCCGCGCGCTGGTTCACACGCCCAAGGGCGTGGAACTGATCTCCAACGTCTGCCGCCACCGCCAGGCCCTGATCCTCCAGGGCCGGGGCCAGCTCGACAACCAGGCCGGCGGCAACATCGTCTGCCCGCTGCACCGCTGGACCTACGCCGCAAGCGATTCGCGCACCACCGGCACGTTGATCGGCGCTCCGCATTTCGAGCAGGACCCCTGCCTGAACCTGCACAATTACCCGCTGACCGAATGGAACGGCCTTCTGTTCGAGAAGAATCCGGACGGTTCGGGTCCCGACGTGGCGGCCGACATGGCCGGCCTCGGGCCGCAGGCCGATCTCGATTTCAGCGGCTATGCGCTCGACCGCGTCGAGCTGCACGAGTGCAACTACAACTGGAAGACCTTCATCGAGGTCTACCTCGAGGACTACCACGTCGGCCCGTTCCATCCGGGACTGGGCAGCTTCGTCACCTGCGACGACCTGCGCTGGGAGTTCAAGCCCCGCTATTCGGTGCAGACGGTGGGCGTGGCCAACCGCCTGGGCCGCGCGGGCAGCCCGATCTACCAGAAGTGGCAAGAGCAGCTGCTCAAGTACCGCGACGGCAAGCCGCCGAAGTACGGCGCCATCTGGCTCACCTACTACCCGCACGTGATGGTCGAGTGGTATCCGCACGTGCTCACGGTGTCGACCCTGCACCCGGTGAGCCCGACGAAGACGCTCAACATGGTCGAATTCTTCTACCCTGAGGAAATCGTCGCGTTCGAACGCGAGTTCGTCGAGGCCCAGCAGGCCGCCTACATGGAAACCTGCGTGGAAGACGACGAGATCGCCGAGCGCATGGACGCCGGCCGCCGTGCGCTGATGCTGCGCGGCGACAACGAGACCGGCCCCTACCAGAGCCCGATGGAAGACGGCATGCAGCAGTTCCACGAGTGGTATCGCAGCGCGATGCAGAACGCCTGAGCCGAACAGTGCAAGCACTCTGGATGGTGCTCGGCGCCTTTTTGTTCGCCACGATGAGCGTGGTCGTCAAGGTGGCCTCGGCGTGGTTCAACAGCGGCGAGATGGTGCTGGGCCGTGGCCTCATCGGCATCGTCTTCCTTTGGCTCCTGGCCCGCAACCGCGGCGTCTCCCTGGCCACCAGCTACCCCGGCATGCACGCCTGGCGCAGCACCATCGGCGTGGTCTCGCTGGGCGCGTGGTTCTATGCCATCGCCCACATGCCGCTGGCCACCGCCGTTACGCTCAACTACATGAGCAGCGTGTGGGTCGCGGCCTTCCTCGTCGGGGGCTCGTTGCTGGCCTGGGTGCCGGTGCCCGGGCGCGATGGCCGCGTGGAACGCCCGCCGCTGCAGGGCGCGCTGGTGCTGACCGTGCTGGCGGGTTTCGCGGGCGTGGTGCTGATGCTCAAGCCCAGCGTCAATGCCAACGAAGGCTTTGCGGGCATGCTGGGCCTGTTGTCGGGCCTCACGGCCGCCTTTGCCTACATGCAGGTGGTGGCGCTGTCGCGCATCGGCGAGCCGGAGCTGCGCACGGTCTTCTACTTCGCGGTCGGCTCCGCCGTGGCCGGTGGCATTGCCACGGCGGCCACCGGGTTTTCGGACGGCGGTGCATGGACGTGGCAGCATGCGCTGTGGCTGCTGCCCATCGGCTTGCTGGCCGCCCTCGGACAACTCTGCATGACCCGCGCCTACGCCACCGCCAAGACTGCTGCCGGTACGCTGGTGGTGGCCAACCTGCAGTATTCGGGCATCGTGTTCGCTGCGTTCTACAGCGTGGTGCTGTTCAACGACCGCATCGATGCCACTGGCTGGGCCGGGATGGCGCTCATCATCGTGAGCGGCATTGCCGCAACCGTGTTGCGACAGCGGGCGGTGCCCAAGGCGCCGGCCGAAGAGCACTGAACGGCACAACGACATTCTCGATTTCGAAGGAGCACACGCCATGTACACCACCCTCATCTCCGTCGAACAACTCCAGCAATTGCAAGCGGGCGACACGCCCTTGATGGTGTTCGACTGCAGCTTCGACCTCATGAAGCCCGAAGCCGGCGCACAGCAGTACGCCACCGCGCACATTCCGGGTGCGCTGTACGCCAACCTCGACACCGACCTCAGTGCCAGGCACGGCGCCCCGGGCGCACACGGCGAGGTGGTGGTAGCGCAGGAAGACGGGGTGCCCGCATCGGGCGGGCGCCACCCGCTGCCCAGCCGCGAGAAGTTCGCGGCGTGGCTGTCGGGCATCGGCTTCGCCAACGGCATGCAGGCCGTGGTGTACGACCGCAACGGCGCCAACTACTGTGGCCGCCTGTGGTGGATGCTCAAGTGGATGGGCCACGAGGCCGTGGCCGTGCTCGACGGCGGCCTGCAGGCCTGGCAGGCCGCGGGCGGCGAAGTCACCGGCCGCGAGGAGCCCGCGCGCTTCCAGTCGAACTTCGTCGTGGGCGAGCCCGTCGCGAAGCTCGTGACCACCGACACCGTGGTGCGCCGGCTCGGCCAGCCTGACCAGAACCTGATCGACGCACGCGCCGGCGCACGTTACCGCGGCGAGGTGGAACCTCTGGACCCGATTGCCGGTCACATCCCCGGGGCTCTCAACCGGCCCTTCGCCGACAACCTCGGCCCCGACGGCAAATTCAAGCCGGCATCGCAATTGCGTGCCGAGTTCGAAGCGCTGCTCGCGGGACGCGACGCGGCGACCGTCGTCCACCATTGCGGCAGCGGCGTGAGCGCCGTGCCGAATCTGCTCGCCATGCAGATCGCGGGGTTCGGGACGACCGCGCTCTATGCCGGCAGCTGGAGCGAATGGAGCAACACGCCGGGGCTGCCGACCCGGCAAGGCGCTGAACCATGACATTGATGACGACGAGTCGACGCTTCCGGAGCTTCCAACGCACCACGGGACTCGCAATCGCCGCCGCGCTCTTCGCGGCAGCCCCGTTCCTCACCGCGCAGGCCCAGCAGCAGCACGCCCACGTGCACGGCCAGCTCAAGCTCGACGTGGCCGTCGACGGCCCCACGGTGGTGATCGACATGGAGTCCCCACTCGACAACATCGTCGGCTTCGAACGCGCACCCAAGACCGATGCCGAGAAAAAGCTCGTCCAAGAGGCTGTCGCCCAGCTGCGCGCGGCCGACAAGCTCTTCATCGTCGACCCCGCCGCCAACTGCAAGCTCGGTCCGGTCGACCTGCGCTCCGGTGCGCTGGGCCTGGGCAACCCCGACCCCAACGAGCCCGCCGGCCATGCCGACCTCGATGCCACCTTCTCCTTCAACTGCACCAATGCGGCTGCCGCGAAGTTCATCGACCTCAACCTGTTCGGCGCGTTCAAGGGCCTGCGCCAGATCGACTCGCAGATTGCCACGGCGCAGGGACAGTTCAAGCGCCAGCTGAAGCGCCCTGCCGGTGCGCAAGCCACCCAGCCCGCCCGCCTGAGCTGGGGCAAGTAAGGCTGTGAGTACCTCCCTGCAGGCCGAGCCGTCGCCCTTGCGCGTCGTGCTCGCAGCCGAAGCATTGCGCTTCGCATGGCCCGGCGTGAAGAAACCGTGCATCGACATCGAGGCCTTTCGCATCACCGCGGGCGAATCGGTGTTCCTGCACGGCCCGAGCGGCTGCGGCAAGAGCACGCTGCTGTCGCTGCTGGCCGGCGTGCTGGTCGCCGACGAAGGCCGCGTCACGCTGCTCGGGCACGACTGGTCGAAGCTCTCGGGCGCCGCACGCGACCGCAGCCGCGTGGCCCATGTGGGCTACATCTTCCAGCAGTTCAACCTGCTGCCGTACCTGAGCGTGATCGACAACGTGCTGCTGCCCTGCCGCTTCTCGCAGCGGCGCGAGGCCAATGCGTCGCGCAACGGCAGCTCGCACGACGAGGCCGAGCACCTGCTCGAGCAGATGGGCCTCGACCGCAACCTGTGGAAGCGCCAGGCCGTTCAGCTGTCGGTCGGGCAGCAGCAGCGCGTGGCCGCCGCGCGCGCGCTCATCGGCCAGCCCGAGGTGGTGATTGCCGACGAGCCCACCTCCGCGCTCGACGAAGACCGGCGCGAAGCCTTCCTCGACGTGCTGCTGACAGCCTGCGCCGAGCACCACAGCGCGCTCGTGTTCGTGAGCCACGACCAGCGCATCGCGCAGCGCTTTGCGCGGCACGTGCTGCTGCCGGAAATCAACCGCGCCGCCACCAGCGCAATGGCGGCGGACGCATGAGCCGCCGGGCCGCTCCCAAGGCGAACACCGTAGCGCGACGCGCGGAGGTTTGCCAATGAAGGCACTCTTCTCCATTGCCTGGCACAGCGCCTGGAACCGCCGCTTCACGCTCGCGCTCACGGTGTTCTCGATCGCGCTGTCGACCTTTCTTCTTCTGGGTGTCGAACGCATCCGCACCGAGCTGCGCGAGAACTTCTCGTCGTCCGTCTCGGGCACCGACCTGATCGTCGGCGCGCGCACCGGCTCGACGCAGCTGCTGCTGTACTCGGTGTTCCGCATCGGCGCGGCCACCAACAACATCTCGTGGAAGAGCGTGCAGGCGCTGTCCGCGCACCCGGGTGTCGACTGGGTGGTGCCGTTGTCGCTCGGCGATTCGCACCGAGGCTTCGCGGTGCTGGCCACCTCCACCGACTACTTCACGCACTTCCGCTACGGCGACAGGCAAACGCTGAAGCTGCGCGAAGGCAAGCCCTTCAGCGAGCTGTTCGATGCAGTGGTTGGCGCCGAAGTGGCCGACAAGCTCGGCTACCACGTGGGCCAGAAGATCACCCTCGCCCACGGCAGCGGCGAACTTAACGTGGCCGAGCATGCGGACAAGCCCTTCACCGTGGTCGGCGTGCTCGCGCGCACCGGCACGCCGGTCGACCGCACGGTGCACATCGGCCTCGCGGCGATGGAAGCCATCCACCTCGAATGGGTGGGCGGCGCGCCGATGCCGGGCGTGCACATTCCGGCCGAGCAGGTGCGCAAGTTCGACCTCACGCCCAAGAACGTGACGGCTGCGCTGGTGGGCCTGAAGAACCGCGCCGCGGTCTTCGGCGTGCAGCGCTGGATCTCCACCTACACCGGCGAACCGCTGATGGCCATCCTGCCCGGCGTGGCGCTCGACGAGCTGTGGAGCGTGATCGGCATCGGCGAGAACGCGCTGCTGCTGATGTCCGCGCTGGTCGCGCTCGTCAGCCTCGCGGGACTGGTCTCGGTGGTGATGGCCGGCCTCAACGAACGCCGCCGCGAGCTTGCGGTCTTGCGCGCCGTGGGCGCGGGCCTGCGCCACGTGCTGACGCTGCTCGCGCTCGAGGGCGCGATGGTCACCGTGCTGGGCGTGGCCTTCGGCGTGGTGATGGCGGTGCTCGGCATCGCCCTGCTCTCGCCATGGCTGCAGTCGCAGTTCGGACTGACACTGAGCCTCTCGGAACCTACACTGAACGAATGGCTGCTGTTGGCAAGCCTGCTGGCCGCCGGATGGCTGGCAAGCCTCTTGCCTGGCATTCGCGCCTACCGCCTCTCTCTCGCCGACGGCCTCTCACCGAGGATCTGAACCATGCCCATCGCACACACGACGTCCACAAGCCAGGCTTTCATCCGGCTTTCAATGCTGATCGCCGGTGCCGGCCTTGCCGCTGCCGCCTGGGCCGCGGAGCCCGCGCCCAAGGACACCACCGCCGCCAACCCGCTGGGCGGCAAGGCCGCGGCGCCCGCCAAGGCCGCGGCGGGCCAGCCGCGCCAGATCACCTGGGAAGAACTGGTGCCCAAGGACTGGGACCCGGCCAAGGAGTTCAAGGGCATGGACCTGAGCGCGCTCGACGACGGCGACCCGCGCGCCAACGAGTTGCTCATGAAGATGCAGGAGGTGTCGAACAACGCGCCGACCAATCCCGCGATGAACGGCACCGAAGTCAGGATCCCCGGCTTCATCGTGCCGCTCGAGGAAGCCAAGGGCGAAGTCACCGAGTTCCTGCTGGTGCCCTACTTCGGCGCCTGCATCCACACACCGCCGCCGCCGGCCAACCAGATCCTGCACGTGGTGCCGCAGAAGGGCGCCAAGTTCCGCGCCATGGACACGGTGTGGGTCACAGGCAAGCTGCAGACCCTGCGCAACGACTCGATGATGGGCGTGAGCGGCTATCACGTGAGCGCCACCAGCGTCACCAAGTACACGGGCGGCGCCAAGTAGCCGAGCCGCAAGGCAGCGGCCTCCTGGCCGTGTGGTTCTGCGCCGACAGGCTTGACCGCACGGAACCGACACACGCCGTTGCATCCGGGGCGCAGGCTTTGTCATCGCCTGTTGCCGCGCACCGTTGAAAGAGTTCCGGGCACGCCACGGGCGGGCTTCATGGAACCTTAGATGACACATCACCCCATCGCCCCGCGTCTGCTGACGATTTCGCTGTGCATCGGCGCCCTCGTCCTCGCAGGTTGCGACAAGACCCCTCCAACACCCACGGCCGCCGCCGACCCGGCGACCACCATGCCGGCGCCCTCGGTGCCGCAGACGCCGGCCGCCGCGCCGGTGCAGGCCGCCTACACGCCGCCTTCGGCCGAGCAGCTCTACGAGATGGTCGCGCCCATCGCGCTCTATCCCGACAAGCTCGTCGCGCAGATCCTTGCCGGCGCCACCTACCCCCAGCAGATCACCGCCGCGCACGATTGGCTCGCGCAGAACCGCAACCTCAAGGCCGGCCCGCTGGCCGACGCGGCCAACCAGCAGCCCTGGGATCCTAGCGTGAAGTCGCTCACCGCATTCCGCCCCGTCATCGACCAGATGGCGGGCAACATCCCGTGGACCCAGGCGCTCGGACAGGCCTATTACAACGACCCGGCCGACGTGATGAACGCGATCCAGGTCATGCGCCAGCGCGCATCGAAGGCGGGCCGGCTCAGGAACAACGACAAGCTGCGCGTGGCCAGCGCCGCGCCGCCGCCGAACTACGCGCCCGCACCGGACATGCAGCCCGTGTATGCAGGCCCCGCTGTCATCGAGCCCCCGCAGGAGTTCATCACCATCGAGCCGGTACAGCCTGACGTGGTGTACGTGCCGGCTTACGACCCCCAGGTCATCTACGGCGCGCCGCAACCGATCTATCCGGGCTATGCCTATGCGCCGCCGGTCGAGGTGGTGTCGCCGGGCTACAGCCGCGGCCAGATGGCGGCCGCCGGCGCGATCGCGTTCGGAACCGGCGTGGTCGTGGGTGCCGCGCTGGAGCGGCACGACTGGGGCTGGCACGCATGGAACATGAACTGGGGCGCGCCGCGCGGGCGTGACCGCGACCGCGCGCCCGCGGTGCAGCCAGCTTTTGCGCGGCCGGCCGTGGTCTACAACAACAGCACCTACATCTCGCGCTCGACCACGGTGGTCAACAACGTGCGCAGCGTCTACAACAACAATGGCGGGCCGCGCGGCGGACTGCCGCCGGGGGCGCCGCCGAACTTCGCGGCGGGTCCGAGCCCCGCACAACAGCAGCAACAGCAAGCCCTGCTTGCGCAGCAGCAACAACAACAGCAGCAGCGTCAACAACAACAGCAACAGGCCGCGTTCGCACAACAACAGCAGCAACAACAAGCCCGGCAGCAGCAAGCCCTGATGCAACAGCAACAGGAGCGGCAACAAGCCCAGCAGCGTTCGCAGCAGCAGGCACAGCAGTTGCAAGCGCGGCAGCAACGCCAACAGGCGCGCGAGCAACAACAGCAGGCACGCCAAGCCCATCAGCAGCAACAGCAGCAAGACCAGATGCGCCGCCAGCAAGCACAGCAAGCGCAACCGCAGGCACGTGGCAGCAATCCGCAGGCACAGCAGCAGCAGGCCCAACTCGAGCAGTCACGGCGCCAGCAGATGCAGCAGCAGCAGGAACAACAACAGGCCCGGGCGCAACAACAAGCCCAGCGACAGCAACAGCAGATCCAGCACCAGCAAGCGACGCAGCAACAACAGCAACAGGCACAGAACCAGGCTCGGCAGCAGCAACAACAAGCCCAGCAGGAACAGGTACGCCGACAGCAGCAAGCTCAACAACAGGCACAGCAGCAGGCCGTGCGCGCACAGCAACAGCAACAGCAACAGCAACAGCAACAGCAACAGCAACAGCAGCAGCAGCAACAGCAACAGCAACAGGCAATGCAACAGCAACGCCAGCAGCAGATGCAGCAACAGCAAGCCCGCGCACAACAACAGGCGCAGCAGCAACAACAGCAGATGCAGCGCCAACAGCAAGCGCAACAGCAGCAGGCGCAACAGGCCCAGGTGCGGCAGCAACAAATGCAACAGCACCAGCAACAACAGGCCCAGCAGCAACAGCGCATGGCTGCCGCCGCGGCGGCGGCGGCGAAGCGCCGGCCGAACGAACCTGGACAGCAGCAGTAGCGTTCAGCGCTTACCGCGAGCCGTTACCGCGAGCCGCCGTCTTCTTCGCAGGTGCTGTCTTGCGTGGCGCCTTCAGCGCCGGCGCCTCGCGCGCAGACTGCATGTGCCCGCTTTCACCGATGGTCATGCCCACGATGCGCGCGAGCTGCCGGCTCACGCTCACATACGCATGCCCGAGGCGGCTGTCGAAATACAGCGAGTCGCCGCGCGCCAGGCGCACCACTTCGCCGTTGTCGAAGTGCACGTCGATCTCGCCCGACAGCACATAGGCGAACTCCTCTCCCGCATGCCGCACGAAGTCTTCCGGCCCCTGGATGCGCCGCGCGTGCACGGTGCCGACGATGGGGCTCATCTGCTTGCCCGCCGCCGTGGTGCCGAGGAACTCGTAGGCGATGGACAGGCCCCGGTACACCACACCCTTGCCCGCGCGCGTGACCACTGGCCCGTCGAGCTTCGCGGGCTTGACGCCGGTGCTCGCGAACATCGCGTTCATGTCCATCTCGAGCGCGCGGCCCAGTGCGGTGAAGTTCTCGTAGCCCAGCGCGAGCTGGCCGCGCTCGGCGCGCGATATGGTGGTGATCGACACGCCCGAGCGCTCGGCCAGCTGTGCCAGCGTCCAGCCGAAGCGTTTGCGCGCGGTGCGCAGGCGATGGCCGAGAGTGGTGCGGTCCAGCGTGGGCGGCTCTGCCTTCGGCTTCGTTCCCGTCCTGGTCCCTGTGTGTGGTTTCACGCGTGGCTTTCTCTGGTGATGCGGACGGATTTTGCCAGCCGGTCCGCGCGCCCCCCTGCCAAGCCGCGTCATGCGAGGCGCAGAATTTGCGTATACGCAAATTTCCATCTACACTTTTCGCCATGATTTCCACCACCCCAACGCCCGTCGTGACAGACTTCCTGGTGATCGGCGGCGGCATCGCCGGGGCTTCGGCAGCCCATTGGCTCGCACCGCATGCCCGCGTGATCCTTCTCGAACGGGAGTCGCAGCCCGGCTATCACTCCACTGGCCGTTCTGCCGCCCTCTTCATGGAAAGCTACGGCACGGCGCAGGTGCGCGCCCTCACCATGGCGAGCCGCGCCTTCCTCGAACATCCGCCCGAAGGCTTCGCCGAGCACCCGCTGCTCACGCCGCGCGGCGCCATGATGGTCGCGGGCGCCGAGCATATGGCCGAGCTCGATGCCCACTGGGGGGTGCTGCGCGCTATGAACACGGGCGCCACGCGCCTGAGCGGCGAGCAGGCCCGCGAGATGGTGCCGGCGCTGCGGCCCGAACAGGTGCTGGGCGCGGTGTACGAACCCGATGCGGCCGACATGGACGTGCACGCCATCCACCAGGGCTACCTGCGCGGCATGCGGCGGGCCGGCGGCCAATTGGTGTGCGATGCCGGCGTGACGGCCATCGAGCGCGTGGGCAAGCGCTGGCGCGTGGAAGCCGGCGGCGCCGTATACGAAGCGCCCGTGGTGCTCAACGCAGCGGGCGCATGGGTCGACACCATCGCGCGCATGGCGGGCGTGCCGCCGCTGGGCATCGAGCCGCGCCGGCGCTCGGCCTTCATCTTCGCGCCGCCCGAGGGCCAGAGCGTCGCGCACTGGCCCCTGGTGTTCGGCGCCGACGAGGGCTGGTACATCAAGCCCGACGCCGGCATGCTGCTCGGCTCGCCGGCCAATGCCGATCCGGTCGAGCCGCAGGACGTTCAGCCCGAAGAACTGGACATCGCCATCGCCATGCACCGCATCGAGGAAGCGACCACGCTCGCCATCCGCCGCCCCACGCGCACCTGGGCCGGCCTGCGCTCCTTCGTGGCCGACGGCAACCTCGTCGGTGGCTTCGAGCCCGGCGTGCCGGGTTTCTTCTGGGTGGCGGCGCAAGGCGGCTACGGCATACAGACCTCGGCCGCGATGGGCGAAGCCTGTGCCGCGCTGGCGCGCGGACTGCCGCTGCCGGAGCGCATCGCGTCCTTCGGCCTCACGGCAGAGATGCTGGGCCCGCAGCGACTGCGCGCCCCCGCCACTGCGGCCACTGCCTGATCCGGTATCGCCCTCTCGAGAAGGTGGATGAAGAGTGAGTGAAGCCTTGCGTCGAGCCTAATCAGGCGCGTTCATGACGCGATCGAATTCCTCGTCGGCCGGCACGTTGTCGGCATCGAGCTCGCTCGCATCGGTGAGGTCGATGCCCGTTTCCTCCGACAGGTCGTCGGATACGTCGTCATCCTGCTCCTCGAAGTCATCGGCGGGCGTGTCGTCCTCGTCGTCTTCGGCGGGCGCAGCGGATCGCGCGGTGGCGTCGATGGTGTTCATGATCGTTTCCTCGGCAGATTTCTGACAGCCCCCCTATGGTGCGCCTGTTTCGACCGTTGCGGTTCATCCGGCGCGCAGCATCGGTGTCGGGAAGTTTCCTGCAGGATCTGGCGGACCGTCAGTCCTTGTGCACGTGACCGTGCTCCCCGTGGCCCGGGTCGTCGTGGCCATGGTCGTGCCCATGCTCGCCGTGTGCCAGCCGGCTCACCAGCGTGACCAGCACGATGCCCGCGGCCAGCCACAGGATCTGCGCGGCGGTCTGGCGCGCCGGCAGGCGCTTTTGCAGTTGCGGAATCAGGTCGGCCAGCGCCACGTAGACAAAGCTACTACCAGCCAGCACCAGGAAGTACGGCAGCCAGCTGTGCAGTTGATCGACCAGCCACCAGCCCGCGATGCCGCCTAGTGCGGTCATGGTGCCGGCGAGCGATACCTTCACCAGCGCCGCGCGCTGGTTGGCCGAGCTCTGGCGCAGCACGACGAGGTCGCCGATGTGATGCGGAACTTCGTGCGCCAGCACCGCGATGGCGGCGACCAGGCCCAGGCGCAGGTCGGCGGTGAAGGCCGAGGCGATCAGGATGCCGTCGCCAAAGCAGTGCACGCTGTCCCCGGTGAGCACGGCCCAGCCGCCGGTGCGGGGCCCGTGGTCGTGCGCATGAGCGTGCGAGTGCTCGTGGCCATGTTCGTGCCCGTCGTGCCCGTCGTGCCCGACCTTCTCCTCGCCATGGTGATGCTCGTGCCCGTGGTGCCACAGCTCGGCCTTGTCGAGCAGGAAGAAAAACACCAGCCCAAACAGCAGCACGGCGAACAGCAGCGCCGGCTCGATGCGGCTTTCGAAGGCTTCGGGCAGCAGGTGCATGAACGCGGTGGCCAGCAGCGCGCCCGCCGCCAGGCTCAGCAGGTGCTGCGGGTTCACGCCGCCCGACCCGCTGCGCACACCCACCTTCAACAACAGGGCCGCGAGCCAGACGCTCCCGATACCGGCAACCAGGGTCGCCGCGATGATGACTATCAAATTCATAGCTGGGCTTGCGCAAGAAGAGCGGCCGTCAGGGCCGCATACCGTTCATAAAAAGAGAAAGGCCGTCACGCGGACGGCCTTCGGCGGGGTGGCTACAAGGCGCCGTCTTCAGGCGACGCCATTGGCTTTGAACCAGGCTGTGGCGCGTTGCCAGCCGTCTTCCGCCGCGCTCTTGACATAGCTGGGGCGGTAGTCGGCATGGAATGCGTGGCCTGCTTCGGGATACACGACGAAGCTCGACGCTTTGGCCGCCGGGGTTCCGGTGGCCAGAGCTGCTTTCATCTTATCAACCGTGTCAAGAGGGATGCCTTGGTCTTTTCCGCCGTACAGGCCGAGCACCGGCGCCTGCAGGCCGGCGGCAACGTCGATCGGGTGCTTCGGCGTCAGTCCGCTGGCCTGCCCGACCAGCCGGCCGTACCAGGCCACGCCCGCCTTGACCTTGCCGGTGGCGGCATAGAGCCAGACGATGCGCCCGCCCCAGCAGAAGCCGGTGATGCCGGCCTTGCCGGTGTCGCCGCCGTTGGCCTTGGCATAGGCCAGCGCGCCGTCGAGGTCGGCCATGACCTGCGCGTCGGGCACCTTGCTGACGACGTCGGCCTGCAGCTTCGGAATGTCGGTGTAGCCGCGCGGGTCGCCCTGGCGCGCATACAGCTCGGGGGCGATGGCCAGGTAGCCGAGCTGGGCGAAGCGGCGGCAGGTGTCGGCGATGTACTCGTGCACGCCGAAGATTTCCTGGATCACCAGGACCACCGGCAGGCCGGTCTTGCCTTCGGGCGCGGCCGCGTAGCCGGGAACCTCGAAACCGTTGACGGTGTACTTGATGGGGCCGGCCTTCAGGCCTTCGGCCGTGGTGTTGATGGCGGTCTGTGCCATCACCGGCAACACGGCGGCCGCGTAGCCCACGCCAATGGCGGCCTTGAGCGCGGTGCGGCGCGTGGCACCCTGGCCGGTGCTCTCGCCGGGGCGAAGCGAGTCGAAGTCGGAACGGCTGTCGTCGAGGGACATGGGAAGGGCTCCAGTTGAATCGTCGAACAATGGGGCGTGGCGCCACGGAAAACGCACGCCGCAATGTAGGCGAAATCGGCCCTGCCCCTCCAAGCCCGGAAATTCAGTGGGGTTGGTGCGACGCGTACGCCCGGCGCGCCAGCGCAGCGGCCAGCACCTGCGCGGGATCGACAAGGTCCAACCCGGCCACGGCCGCAGAGCCTTGCAGCCCCAGCGGCACCTCGGTGCAGCCCATGATGATGGTGACGGGGCCGTGGCGTTCGGCGAGCCGCAGCGCCACCTCGGAGAAGCATTGCTCGGCGAGCGGCATGTTGCCGGCCTTCACGCCGTCGAAGATGCCCCGCATGATGGTCCGGCGCTCCTCGGGCAGCGGCACGTGGCAGCCCAGGCCCGCTTCGGCCAGCGCCTGTTCATAGAGCCGCACGCGGTAGGTGCCTTCGGTGGCCATCAGCGCCACGCCGGCCGCGCCCTGCTCGGCCACGTGGCGCGCCGTCTCGCGCGCCATGTGCAGCAATTCGACCTGCGGAAAGCGCTCCTGCAGGTTGGCGTGCCAGGCATGCGCGGTGTTGCATGCAATGGCGACGGCCCTGCTGCCAAGCGCGGCCAGGCGGCCCAGCGCCTGCAGCATCGGTTCGAGCGGCTGATGCGCGCCCTGCTCGGCCGAAGCCAGCGCGTCGGTGCGGTCGGGCACCGGCACCTGCGCGAGCCAGTGCTCGGGAAAGGACTGGTCGCGCACCGGTTCGCCGCGCGCACGCATCTGCTGCGCGCAGGCCTGCACGAAGAGCCGCACGAAGTCGGCACCCGCCGCGGGGCCCATGCCCCCCAAGATGCCTACAACGTTCGTCGAAGCCATGATCTTTCTCTTTTTCAGGAATACCGCGGAACCGGCTTTGCCGGGCCGCTGGTATTGCCCCCGGTAGGGGGAAGGCGTGCGCGACACGAAGTGCGCGCAGCCTGGGGGCGAGCTCAAGTAGCGGGTTTGTCGCTCATTGCCTTGAGGTTTTCCTTGAGCTGATCGCTCATCGGCAGGTTCAGCGGCACGTTCTTCGGCGGGATCGGCTGCATGAACCACTTGGTGTAGAGCTTCTCGAACTCGCCGCTCTTCATCATGCCGGCGAAGGTGTCGTCCACCAGCTTCTTGAAGGCCGGGTCGTCCTTGGGCAGCATGCAGGCATAGGGCTCGACCTGCAGCGACTCTCCCACCACCTCGAAGTCGGCCGGCGTCTTCGCGTTGGCGATCAGGCCGAACAGCAGGATGTCGTCCATGGCGAAGGCCACGGCGCGGTCGCTCTCCACCAGCAGGAACGCATCGGCGTGATCCTTGCCGAGCACGATGTCCATGCCCAGGTTCTTCTCGGTGTTGTACTTGCGCATGACCAGCGCGTTGGTGGTGCCGGTGGTGCTCGCCACGGTCTTCTTCGCGAGGTCGGCGTAGTCCTTGATCTTTGAAGATTTCTTCACCAGCAGGCGCGTGCCGGTATAGAAGTGGTTGATGGCGAAGGCCACGTCCTTGCCGCGTGCGCTGTTGTTGGTGGTGGAGCCGCACTCCAGGTCGACGGTGCCGTTGGTGATCAGCGGAATGCGGTTCTGCGAGGTGACCGCCATCAGCGCGACCTGCAGGTTCGGCTTGTTCAGCTTCTTCTTCACCGCTTCGACCACGGCGTTGGAGAGTTCCACCGAGAACCCGATCGGCTTGTTGGGGCCATCGAGATAGCTGAAGGGCACCGACGACTCGCGGTAGGCGAGCGTGATCTTGCCGGACTCGGCGATCTTGGCGAGCGTGTCGGCGGCCTGTGCGCCCGTGGCGGTGAAAAGCACCGCGGCGGCCATCGAAGCCATCAGGACGGAAAGTTTCATTCGTGCCCTCATTCGGTTGGATTGAACAGGCGGCCAGTGTAGGAAGGAGTGACGCAAAACGACAATTCCAATAGAAATCCGACCCATGCCCAAAGGTTATGGGCGAGGCTTCTTTTGGCATTTCCGGCCGGGGCCGCGTCCTCCTACAGTCTTGGCTCTGATCTCAACCTCCGGAAAGTTGCCTCCATGCATGTGTGTGTGCTCGGTGCCGGCATCGTGGGCCTGGCCACCGCCTGGCAGCTCGAACGCCAGGGCCATCAGGTCACCGTGATCGACCGTGCCGGCCCCGGCGCGGGTGCAAGCGGCGGCAATGGCGCGCAGCTCAGCTATTCGTACGTGCAGCCGCTGGCCGATCCGTCAATCTGGAAGCAGTTGCCCAAGCTGCTGTTGTCGCCCACCTCGCCGCTCAAGCTGCGGCCGCAGCTCGATCCGCTGCAGTGGCGCTGGGGCATGGCCTTTCTTGCCGCCTGCAACGCGCAGACTTCGCGCGACACGACGGCCAGGCTGCTGGCGCTGGCCGCATCGAGCCGCACCGGGTTCGAGGCGATGCAGGCCGACATCGCGCCCGACTGCGATTTCTCGGCTACTGGGAAACTGGTGCTGTATGGCAACTCGGCGTCGCTCGAGGGTGCGCGCGCGCAGCTCGAATTGCAGCGCGCCATGGGCAGCGAACAGCGGTTAGTGACGCCCGACGAATGCATCGCCATCGAGCCCGCGCTCGCCGGCTACCGTGGCCAGATGGCGGGCGCCGTCTACACGCCGAGCGAATGTGCGGCCGACTGCCTCAAGGTGTGCGCCGAACTGATGCGCGCACTGAGTGCGCGCGGCGTGCGCTTCATGCTCGGCGCCGACGTGAATGGTTTTGCGCGCAGCGAAGACCGCATCGCCGCGGCACGAACCAGCAACGGCGACGTGGAAGCCGATGCTTTCGTGATGGCGCTGGGCTCGGCCTCGCACAAGCTCGGCCGCGCACTGGGCGCCTACCTGCCGGTGTATCCGCTCAAGGGCTACAGCATCACGGTCGACGTCGATCCTGCGCCCGGCGCCGCGCCGCATGTGAACGTGACCGACAGCGCGCGCAAGGTGGTGTTCGCGCGCATCGGCTCGCGCCTGCGCGTGGCGGGCATGGCCGAACTCGTGGGGCACGACGCGAGCATTCCGGCCACGCGCATCGAGACGCTGGCGGCCGCGACGCGCGCTCTCTTCCCGCATGCGAGCCGGCTGGAAGAACTGCATCCGTGGACCGGCATGCGGCCCGCCACGCCGATGGGGCTGCCGATCATCGGGCGGCTGCCGGGCGCACCGTCGAACATGCTGTTCAACACGGGCCACGGCGCGCTGGGGTTCACGCTGGCGTTCGGCTCGGCGCTGCAGATCGCACAGGACTTGCAGGCCTGAGCTAGGGCCTGTTCACACTATGCAAGGGGTCACGTTGCATAGTGTGAACAGGCCCTATATGTTTTCCTGAATCGCCTGCTGCATGCAGCGGGTGATGCCGCGCACCGCCACCGAATCGGGCCGTGCCGCGAAGCGCAGCGCACGGATCGGCACCGGAATGTGCGGCTCCAGCGTCAGCACGTCGACCTTCTCGCGGTCCGCCGAGCGCGCCGTGCAGCCATCGACCAGCGCCACGCCGATGCCGTGGTGCGCCATGGCCAGCGCCGCGTGATAGGTCTGCACCGTGACCACCGCCTGCTGGAAGCCCACGCCCGCCTGCCGGCAGGCCTGGCTCAGGCTCGTGCCGACGGGGTCGCGGCTGTCGAGGCCGATCACCGGCCGGTTGACGAGGTCGTGCAACGCCACCGAACCGTTGCGCACCAGCGCGCGCGGCAGCATGCCCTTGGGCGCGATGCAGACCATGCGGCTGTCCGCCAGCGTCTCCTGCGTGAGCGAGGGGTGCACCGCGGGGCTGAACGCAAAGCCCACGTCGGCCTCCTGCAGCAGCAGCGCCGACATGATCTGCGGCGAGTGCAGCGACTCGACGGTGATCGCATAGCCCGGATGCTTTTCGCGAAACGCCTTGAGCGCGCGCGGCAGGATGTCGTAGCTCAGCGCCAGCACGCTGAGGATGCGCAGCTCGCCCGTGTCGCCCGCGGTGCGCAGGTTGGCGGCCAGCCGCTGCACCTCGTCGAGCTGCGCGAACAGGCGCTCGATGTGCGGGTACAGCGTGAGTGCCTCGGTGGTCGGCGTGAGCCGGCCCTTGGCGCGCTGGAACAGCGGAAAGCCCAGTTGCAGCTCGGCATGCTGCAGTGTGCGGCTCACCGCCGGCTGCGTGATGTTGATGAGCCGCGCCGCCGCGCTCACGCTGCCCGTGAGCATGATCGCGTTGAAGACCTCGATGTGACGCAGGCGCATGATGAATCAGCGGCTCGATGACTTCTTCGCGGAACACCGTGGAACCGGCTTCGCCGGGCCACCGGTGTTGCCCCCGGTAGGGGGTTGGCGAAGCGACACGAAGTGCGCGAAGACGGGGGGCGAGTTCATTTCGCGCGCGCGATGTCCATCACCATGCGCGTGCCGAGGTAGAGGCGCGGCTCGATCGAATCGATCAGCACGTATTCGGCATCGGCCGAGTGCGCGCCGAAGCCCTGCAGGCCGAAGCGCTCGATGACGGGCGCCTTGGTCTTCAGCGCCGCAAAGGCCGCGTCGGTGCCGCCGCCAGCGGCCTTGTCGTCGGCGCCCAGCGGCCGGCCAAGCTCGTCCTTGTAGATCTGCTGCGCATGGCGGGCCAGGGCGCGCGAAGCGTCGGTGGCTTCGAGCGGCGGACGGCGGCGCTCGAACTTCATCTCGACCTTGGCCTCGGGAATGAGCTGCTTCTTCACGCGCTCGTTCACCTGCTGCTCGATGCGGTCGTAGTCGCTGACCTTCAGCACGCGCACGTCGGCGGCCGCGGTGGCGCCGGCCGGAATCACATTGCGGTTGCTGCCCGACTTGGAGATGGTCCAGTTCATCTTCAGGCCCGTGGCCGGGTCGGACAGGTCGCGCATCTGCAGGATCTGGTGCGACAGCTCGTACAGTGCGTTCACGCCCAGCTCGGGTGCCGAGCCCGCGTGCGAGGCCTTGCCCGTGACGTGCAGCGTGACCGAGGCGATGCCCGCCGTGGCGAGCGAAAGCTTGTCTTCCTTCACGTAGGCGCCCTCGAAGGACAGCACCGCATCGTGCTCACCGCCCATGCGCGTGATGAGCGAGCGCGCGCCGGGCGAACTGATTTCCTCGTCGCCGTTGATCAGCACGGTGAGCGTGCCGTACTCCTTGAATTTCATCGCCTGCAGCATCGACACGATGTGCGTGATGACCGCCACGCCCTGCTTGTCGTCGGCAATGCCCAGGCCGTAGGCCTTGTCGCCTTCGATGCGGAACGGCTGCTTGTCGAGCATGCCCACGGTGTAGACCGTGTCCATGTGCGCGATCAGCAGGATCTTCTTCTTGCCCGTGCCCTTGAAGGTGGCGCGCACCACGCGGCCGATCTTCTCGGGCGTGTCTTCCATGCGGTAGGCCTCGGCGCTCGGATCGATCAGTTCGACCTCGCCGCCCAGCGCCTTGAACTTCGCGGCAACGAGGTTGGAGATCTTTTCGAGCCCGTCGAGGTCGCGACTGCCCGATTCGATGGAGACCAGCTCCTTCAACGTGTCGAGCAGCGCGGGCTTTTCCTTGGCGGCAAGCGATGCGACGCCGGCATCCGGTGCGGCAAAGGCCGTGCCGAAGCAGGCGGCACAGACGACGGCGAGCAGGATCCTGCGGTGTGGAAATTCGATCATGTGCGTGCGTTCTTCCCGGGTGGTTGTTTCGTCTTCTTCAATGCGCCTTGTCCCAGTTGGGACCGACCCCGATCTCGGCCAGCAGCGGCACCTTCAGCGCGGCCACGCCGGCCATGAGGCGCGGGATCTCGGTGCGCACCCATTCGATCTCCGCCTCGGGCACTTCGAACACCAGTTCGTCGTGCACCTGCATGATCATCCGGGTGCCGCGCTTTTCTTCGTCAAGCACGTTCTGTACCTTCACCATGCTGAGCTTGATGAGGTCGGCCGCCGTGCCCTGCATCGGCGCGTTGATGGCCGCGCGCTCGGCGCCGCCACGGCGCGGGCCGTTGGGCGAATTGATCTCGGGCAGGTACAGGCGGCGGCCGAACACGGTCTCCACATAGCCCTGCTCCTTGGCAAGCGCCTTGGTCTCGTCCATGTAGGCCTTCACCCCCGGGTAGCGCGCGAAGTAGCGCTCTATGTACGAAGCCGCGGCCTTGGTTTCGATGCCGAGGTTGCGCGCGAGGCCGAAGCTGCTCATGCCGTAGATCAGCCCGAAGTTGATGACCTTGGCATAGCGGCGCTGCTCGCTCGACACCTGGTCTGGCGTGGAGCCGAACACCTCCGCAGCCGTGGCGCGGTGCACGTCGATGCCTTCGGTGAAGGCGCGCAGCAACGACTCGTCGCCACTGATGTGGGCCATGATGCGCAGCTCGATCTGCGAGTAGTCGGCGCTCGCGATCACGCTGCCCGCCGGCGCCACGAAGGCCTCGCGCACGCGGCGGCCTTCGGGCGTGCGGATCGGGATGTTCTGCAGGTTCGGATCGTTGCTGCTCAAGCGCCCCGTGACGGCCACGGCCTGCGCATAGTGTGTGTGCACGCGGCCGGTGCGCGGGTTGGCGAGCTGGCCGAGCTTGTCGGTGTAGGTGCCCTTGAGTTTCGACAGGCCGCGGTGTTCGAGGATCTTGGCCGGCAGCGGATAGTCCTCGGCCAGTTTCTCGAGCACCTCTTCGTCGGTGCTGGGTGCGCCGCTCGGCGTCTTCTTGACCACGGGCAGGCCGAGCTTGGTGAAGAAGATCTCGCCGATCTGCTTGGGCGAACCGAGGTTGAAGGGCTGGCCGGCGATGTCGTAAGCCTCCTGCTCGAGCGCCATGATGCGCGTGCCGAGTTCGTGGCTCTGCGCGGCGAGCGTGGGTGCGTCGATCAGCACGCCGTTGCGCTCGACGCGGTAGAGCGCCTCGCTCGAATCCATTTCGAGCTGGTAGACGAAGCGCAGCTTTTCGTTCTTCTCCAGCTGGGGCCACAGCGTGTTGTGCACGTCGAGCGTCTGGTCGCTGTCCTCGCACGAATACTCGGCGGCCTTGGCAATGTCGACCTGGCTGAACGGGATCTGGTGCGCGCCCTTGCCGCACAGGTCTTCGTACGAGATGCCGCTGCGGCCGAGGTGGCGCTCGGCCAGGCTCGACAGGCCATGCGGCCGGTGCACTTCGAGTACGTAGCTCTGCAGCATGGTGTCGTGCGCGTAGCCCTGCACCTCGATGCCGTGGTTGGCGAGCACGTGGCGGTCGTACTTGATGTGCTGGCCGAGCTTCTTCTTGGCGCCGTTCTCGAGCCAGGGCTTGAGCCTGGCGAGCACTTCGTCGATCGGCAACTGCTCGGGCGCATCGGGGTAGTTGTGGGTCAGCGGGATGTAGGCCGCTTCGCCAGGCGTGACGCTGAAGCTCACGCCGACGATCTGCGCGACCATCTCGTCGAGCGAGGTGGTTTCGGTGTCGATGGCCGCGAGTTCGGCGGCCTCGAGCTTGGCGAGCCAGGCGTCGAACTGCGCCCAGGTCGTGATCGTGTCGTACTTGAGGTTGCTCGCGGGGGAAGCGGCCTCCAGCGCTTCGAGCCCGGAGGGCTCGTCGAACAGGCCGCCCTGATCGCTATCGGCCCTGGAGGCGGCCTTCTTCTTGAGGCTCTCCTCGATCAGCTCGGGCGGAACTTCCTGCGCTTCGAGCGCCTTGACCAGGCTCTTGAAGCCGAACTTCTCGTAGAAGGGCTTGAGCTCAGCGGTCTGCGGCGCGCCGACGGGCAGGCCGTCCAGCGACGGCAGGCCGACAACGTGGCCATCGAGATCGCAGTCCGTGCGGATGGTGACGAGGCGCTTGCTCATCGGCAGCTTGTCGAGGGCCTTGCGCAAGTTTTCACCGGCCGCGCCCTTGACCTCGGCGGACCGTTCGATCAGCGCATCGAGCGAGCCGTATTCGAGCAGCCATTTGGCTGCCGTCTTGGGGCCGACCTTCTCGACACCGGGCACGTTGTCGACCGAATCGCCGACCAGCGTCTGGTAGTCGACCATCAGGTTCGGCGGCACGCCGAACTCCGCCGTCACGCCCGCCACGTCGCGCTTCTTGCCGTTCATCGTGTCGATGATGGTGATGTGCTCGTCGACCAGCTGGCTCAGGTCCTTGTCGCCGCTGGACACGATCACCTCGACACCCTGCGCGGCGGCGATCTTGGCGAGCGTGCCGATGACGTCATCGGCCTCCACGTCGGGCACGCTGAGCACGGGCCAGCCGAGCAGCTTCACCACTTCATGGATGGGGTCGATCTGGCTGCGCAGGTCGTCGGGCATCGGCGAGCGGTTGGCCTTGTACTCGGGGTACCAGTCGTCGCGGAAGGTCTTGCCGGGCGCATCGAAGATGCAGGCTGCGTAGTCCGCGCGCACCTCGCGGCGCAGCGCGGTCATCATGTTGATCATTCCCCGGATGGCGCCGGTCGCCGGGCTCTTGGAGTCGCCGGGCACGGCCCGCAGATCGGGCATTGCGTGGAAGGCGCGGTAGAGATAGCTCGAGCCATCGACGAGCAGCAGCGTTTTCTTGTCGGTCATCGGGCCATTTTGCCGTGCCCGGTACGGCGCTCAGAACCACGACGACGTCAGGTGGCAACCGACGCCTCGAAACCGGGGGCGCGCCTACAATCGATGCATGCCTAGCTCCACACTCCTGGTCGCCCGCCGCATCCTGCTGGCGCTGGCTTTCGCAGCCCCCTTTGCCGCCGTGCAGGCGCAGCAGCCCGCGTCTGCCCCCGCGGCGGCTCCGGCCGATTCGCTACAAAATCAGGAGCAGGCCAAAGCCGAAGGCCGACGCAACCAGAAGGTCGAGAACCTCCACACCGAGGACAGCGGCGCGTCGGTCGACGAAGTCCGCTACGGTGGCCGTACGCAAAGCATCAACGTCAAGCCCAAGTCGAACGTGCCGGGCTATGAAGTGCTGCCCGCCGACGCCGCCACGGGGCGCCAGGGCTCGTCCGAAACGGGCGCCAACGGCCCCCGCGTATGGAACGTGATGAAGTTCTGACCGTGCTGCGCTCTTCCCTTTCCGTTTTCGAACCCGCAATCCGACGCTGAGTACCGTCATGGCAGTTTTCACCGAAGTCGGTTTCGGCGAGGCAGACGCGCTCGTCCAACGCCTGGGCCTGGGCCGGCTGCGCGAACTCCGTGGCATCGAAGGCGGCATCGAGAACACCAACTACTTCGCGACCACCGAGTCCGGCGAGTTCGTGCTGACGCTGTTCGAACGCCTGAGCGCCGAGCAGCTCCCTTACTACCTTTGCCTGATGCAGCACCTGGCCGTCGCCGGCCTGCCGGTGCCTGCGCCCGTGGCGGCGGCAGAGCCAGTCGCCGCCGAGAAGCCCAGGAAAAGCCAGCCTCCCGTGCCCGCCGAAGCCTCATGCGACCTGCTGCACATCGTGGCCGGCAAGCCTGCGGCGGTGGTGCAGAAGCTCTCGGGCCGCAGCGAACTGGCCCCCGGCGCGGCGCATTGCGCCGAACTGGGTGCAATGGTGGCGCGCATGCACCTCGCGGGGCGCGACTACCCCCGTATCCAGCCGAACCTGCGCGGTCTGCCCTGGTGGAACGAAACGGTGCCGGTGGTGCTGCCGTACATCGAAGAGCCGCAGGCTGCCCTGCTGCGCGCCGAACTGGCGTACCAGAACCACATCGCCGAATCGTCGGCCTATGCGGCCCTGCCGCGCGGCCCGGTGCATGCCGACATGTTCCGCGACAACGTGATGTTCGCGACCGATGGCGACGCTGGTGCCGCGCCGCGCCTGACCGGCGTGTTCGACTTCTACTTCGCCGGCACCGACACCTGGCTGTTCGACCTGGCCGTGTGCCTGAACGACTGGGCCATCGACCTGCCGACTGGCCGCCACGATGCCGAACGCGCCGATGCGCTGCTCTCGGCCTATGAAACCGTGCGAACGCTGAACGCCGCCGAACGTGCCCTGCTGCCCGCAATGCTGCGCGCCGCGGCGCTGCGCTTCTGGATTTCCCGGCTCTGGGACTTCCATCTGCCGCGCGAGGCGAGCATGCTCAAGCCCCATGACCCCGCGCACTTCGAACGCGTTCTGCGCGATCGCGCCACCTATCCGCATGCCATGGCACAGGCCTTCGAGCCGCTGCTGGCTGCCTGATCCACACACATGAAACTCAACCTCGTGCCGGCGCGAACCGGCGTCGAATGGGTCCGCCTCGGGCTCCGGAATTTCTGGCGGCAGCCGCTGGCCTTCGTCTCGCTGTTTCTTCTGTTCATGGCGGTGATTTCCAGCGTGTCGCAGCTGCCGCTGGTCGGCAGGTTCCTTCCGCTCATGCTGCTGCCGTTTTCAACGCTCGCCTTCATGGTCGCAGCGTCGGTGGCCGATTCCGCGTCCGGCAACGGCAACGCCACGGGCGACGTGAAAAAACCGACCGGTGCGCTCATGTTTCTGGCGGTGGCGCGCGCCATGCGGGCTGAGTGGCGTTCGCTGGTGGTGCTCGGCCTGATTTCCGCGGTGTATTTCTTCCTGACGGTGCTCGCGACGGCCGTTGTCGATGGCGGCCAGTTCCTGCGCAGCTACTTCCTCGGCGAAGCGCCTGCGAAGGAAGTGCTGGAAAGCAGCCGCTTCCAGGTGGCCAATATGCTTCAGCTGTGCCTCACGCTGCCGCTGGTCGCGGCGATGTGGCATGCCCCCGCGCTGGTTCACTGGCACCAGGTGGCGCCGGTGAAGAGCATCTTCTTCAGCCTGGTGGCGATGTTCCGGAATTTCAGCGCCTACGCGCTGTTCTGGCTCGTGTGGTGCGGTGTGGTCCTGATCAGCCTTGCCTGCGTGGCGCTGATCGCCACCGTCGTGATCGGGGTGGGCTCTCTGGGCTCGGATGCCGGCGCAATGGCCGTCGGCAACGTGTTGATGGTCGGCACGCTGCTGGCGCTCGCCGCCATGGCACAGGCGTCGAACTGGTTCACCTTCCGCGACACCTTCAGGGCCGACTGAGCGCCGCAAGCGGCCGCTGCACCCTTGGCGGCCGGGTCAGATCGGCGTGAGCTTGGCCACCGACAGCGCCAGCCACTTCACGCCATGCCGCGCGAACTTGACCTGCGCACGCGCATCGTCACCCGTGCCTTCGAGCGCGGTCACCGTGCCTTCGCCGAACTTGTTGTGGAACACCTGCATGCCTGAACGCAGGCCGTGCGACGGCGCGGTCTTCTGCGGCGGCACGGGTGGGCTGGCGAAAGTTTCCTTGTCGCGGCTGTTGCCGCCGCCGCCATAACCACCGCCGTAGCCGCCACCACCGCCGCGCGTGCTCGCGTAGCCGCCGCCATAGCCGAAGGCCGACGGCGTGAAGCCTTGGTTCTTGGGCGTGAGCCACTTGAGCGCACCCTCGGGCAGCTCGTCGAAGAAGCGGCTCTTGACGTTGTAGCGGGTCTGGCCATGCAGCATGCGCGTCTGCGAATGGCTCAGGTACAGGCGCTTGCGGGCACGCGTGATCGCCACGTACATCAGGCGGCGCTCTTCCTCGAGGCTCTCGAAGTCGCTCATCGAGTTCTCGTGCGGGAACAGGCCCTCTTCCATGCCGGTGATGAACACGCAGTCGAACTCCAGGCCCTTGGCGGCATGCACCGTCATCAGTTGCACCGCGTCCTGCCCGGCCTGCGCCTGGTTGTCGCCCGATTCGAGCGCGGCGTGCGTAAGGAAGGCGGCCAGCGGGCTCAGGGTTTCGCCGGTTTCGGCGTCGGGCGCGAGCGGCTCGTCGATCACCGGGCGGGTCAGGTCGATGCCCTGGCTCGCGGGCGACTGGCGCAGCTCGTCGACCGGCAGCGCCACGGCGTCGCGGCCGAAGCCTTCCTGCGTGACGAAGCTCTCGGCCGCGTTCACGAGTTCTTCCAGATTCTCGATGCGGTCGGCGCCTTCGCGGTCGGCCTTGTAGTGCTCGACGAGGCCGCTGTGGTCGAGCACCAGCTCGATGATCTCGCGCAGGCTCACGCCCTGGGTCTGCTCGCGCAGCACGTCGATCTTGGCGACGAAGCCCGTGAGGTTCGCGCCGGCCTTGCCGCCGACCACGCTCACGGCATCGTGCAGCGAACGGCCGGCCGCGCGCGCCGCGTCCTGCAGCGTTTCGAGCGTGCGCGCGCCGATGCCGCGCGGCGGAAAGTTGACGACGCGCAGGAAGCTGGTGTCGTCGTCCTTGTTCTCGAGCAGGCGCAGGTAGGCCAGCGCATGCTTGATTTCGGCGCGCTCGAAGAAGCGCAGGCCGCCGTACACGCGGTAAGGCACCGATGCATTGAAGAGCGCCGTTTCGATCACCCGGCTTTGCGCATTGCTGCGGTAGAGCACGGCCATCTCTTTCCGGTCGAAGCCATCGCGCACGAGCTGGCGCATTTCCTCGACCATCCACTGGGCCTCGGCGAGGTCGGTGGGCGATTCGTACACGCGCACCGGCTCGCCGGGGCCTTGGTCGGTGCGCAGGTTCTTGCCGAGGCGCTTCTTGTTGTGGCTGATGAGTTCGTTGGCCGAGTCGAGGATGTTGCTGTAGCTGCGGTAGTTCTGCTCCAGCTTGATCTGATGCGTGACGTTGAACTCGCGCACGAAGTCGGTCATGTTGCCCACGCGCGCACCGCGGAAGGCGTAGATGCTCTGGTCGTCGTCGCCCACGGCGATCACGCTGTTGCGGCCCGGCTCGAACTGGCCCGCGGCGGTATTGCCCGCGAGCATCTTGATCCACGCGTACTGCAGGCGGTTGGTGTCCTGGAACTCGTCGATCAGGATGTGGCGGAAGCGCCGCTGGTAGTGCTCGCGCACCGGGTCGTTGTCGCGCAGCAGCTCGTAGCTGCGCAGCATGAGCTCGCCGAAGTCGACCACGCCTTCGCGCTGGCATTGCTCTTCATAGAGGCGATAGAGCTCGACCTTCTTGCGGTCGTCGTCGCTGCGGACTTCGACGGCGTCGGGGCGCAGGCCGTCTTCCTTGGCGCCGGCGATGAACCATTGCGTCTGCTTGGCCGGGAAGCGCTCGTCGTCGACATTGAACTGTTTCATCAGGCGCTTGATGGCCGAGAGTTGGTCCTGCGTGTCGAGGATCTGGAAAGTCGACGGCAGGTTGGCCAGCTTCCAGTGCGCGCGCAGCAGGCGGTTGCACAGGCCGTGGAAAGTGCCTATCCACATGCCGCGCACATTGACGGGCAGCATCGCCGTCAGGCGCGTCATCATTTCCTTGGCGGCCTTGTTGGTGAAGGTCACGGCGAGGATGCCGCCGGCGGAGACCTGCCCCGTCTGCAGCAGCCAGGCGATGCGGGTGGTGAGCACGCGCGTCTTGCCGGAGCCGGCGCCGGCCAGGATCAGCGCGTTGCCCTCGGGCAGCGTGACCGCGGCGAGTTGCTCCGCGTTCAGGTTCTGGAGCAGCGGCAGCGCTGGAGGGTGGGCGTCAGCCGCAGGATCGTGAAACAACATCCTGCGATTGTAGAAACCACTGCGTATGCGGGTTATATGAAGAATCGGAAGACCTGCCTTTGCGAGGCCGCGTAAAATCAATCACCGGGCCCAAGATTCTTGCGCCCGGTTTTTTGTGCCCGGCTTTTCTTCAAAAGACGCCGCAAAAGCCGGCCGGACCAAGCGCTCTTTCGTTCTTCTCAACGATTCCTTTCAGGAGCCTGGTCATGCAAATCTTCGACTACGACAACATTCTTCTGCTCCCGCGCAAGTGCCGCGTGGAGAGCCGCTCCGAGTGCGACACCAGCGTGACGCTGGGCGAGCGCAGCTTCCGCCTGCCGGTGGTGCCCGCCAACATGAAGACGGTGGTCGACGAATCGATCTGCCTGTGGCTGGCGCAGAACGGCTACTTCTACGTGATGCACCGCTTCGAC
This sequence comes from Variovorax sp. Root411, assembly GCF_001425205.1. Taxonomy (GTDB): domain Bacteria; phylum Pseudomonadota; class Gammaproteobacteria; order Burkholderiales; family Burkholderiaceae_C; genus Variovorax. Next base: position 724,092 of record NZ_LMDW01000001.1, on the reverse strand, counting down.
CTCGACAACGTGAAGTTCGTCAAGGAGATGCAGGGCAAGGGCGTGTTCGCCTCCATCTCGCTCGGCGTGAAGAAGCCCGACTACGACACCGTCGACCAGATGGTGGCGCAGGGCCTGGTGCCCGAGTACGTCACGATCGACATCGCGCACGGCCACGCCGACAGCGTGAAGAACATGATCGGCTACCTCAAGCAAAAGCTGCCGAAGACCTTCGTGATTGCCGGCAACGTCGGCACGCCCGAAGCGGTGATCGACCTGGAGAACTGGGGCGCCGACGCGACCAAGGTCGGCATCGGCCCGGGCAAGGTCTGCATCACCAAGCTCAAGACCGGCTTCGGCACGGGCGGCTGGCAGCTGTCGGCGCTCAAGTGGTGCGCGCGCGTGGCGACCAAGCCGATCATTGCGGACGGCGGCATCCGCGACCACGGCGACATCGCCAAGAGCGTGCGCTTCGGCGCGTCGATGGTGATGATCGGCTCGCTGTTCGCGGGGCACGAGGAGTCGCCCGGCAAGACAGTCGAGGTCGATGGCGCGCTGTTCAAGGAGTACTACGGCTCCGCCAGCGACTTCAACAAGGGCGAGTACAAGCACGTCGAGGGCAAGCGCATCCTCGAACCCATCAAGGGCAAGCTGGCCGACACGCTGGTCGAGATGGAGCAGGACGTGCAGAGCTCGATCAGCTACGCGGGCGGGCGCACGCTGATGGACATCCGCAAGGTCAACTACGTCACCCTGGGTGGAGACAACGCGGGCGAACATCTGTTGATGTAAGCCCGGGCTCTGCCGGTCAGGCCTCGAGCAGCTGTACCGCGTGCCGGTGCAGCGCGTGAGCCGGATCGGCGAGCGCATCCACCACGCCGAAGTGGTCGAGCCCTGGAAGCACCTCGCACACCGGCACGGTGTTGCGCCCCCACGCCTCGCGGATCATCGCGTTGTGGCGGATGAACTCCTCGCTCTCCTCGCCGCCTGCAACTGCGTAGAGCTGCCCGCGTTTCGGTGCGGGCCACAGGGCGGGGCTGGCGCGCAGGGCGTCCGCGTCGGTCAGCTTCAGTGTGTTTTCAAGGAACGGCGTGCGCTGCAGCGGGCGAAGGTCATAGAGGCCCGAGATCGACAGCGCATTGCGCACGAGCTGCGCAGGCAGGTCGGAGGCGACCGCTTTCCAGTCGCAGGCCAGCAGCGCCGCCGCCATGTGCCCACCCGCCGAATGGCCAGCGACGGTGATCCGCGAGGGATTGCCGCCATGGGCCGCGACGTGGCGCCATGTCCACTCGAGCGCACGCACCATCTGCAGCAGGATGCCTGGCACCGTGACGGGCCGCCGCGGCGTGCCGGGACACAGCGCGTAGTTCGGCTGGACCACGCAGATGCCGCGGTCATTGAACGCGGGCGCTATGAAGGAATGGTCTTTCTTGTCCATGGCGCGCCAGTAGCCGCCGTGGATGAAGACCAGCACAGGGGCGTCGGGCACGGGCGCCGGAAAGATGTCGAGCGTTTCGTTCACGCCCTGGCCATATGGCACGTCGATCCGCGCGGGCAAGGCCTCGCGCACCGCGGCGGATTCGCGTGCCCAGCGCTCGAAGTAGGCGGGGTGGTCCTTGACCCGTGCGAGGTTGTTGTACATGCCCTCCAGCAAGGCGGGATCGAACGGGGCCATGCGCTTTTTCTCCGTGTTTTGCGAGGCGCGCATCTTGGCACGCCAGCGTGCGCCGAGACGGAGTTTTGGTTAAAATTGACCTGTGTTGGGGGGGTAGCTCAGCTGGGAGAGCGCCGCGTTCGCAATGCGGAGGTCGTGAGTTCGATCCTCATCCTCTCCACCAACCGACACAGAAAAGGCCTTGGCATCTGCCAGGGCCTTTTCTCTTTCAAGCTCAGGCATCCAGCGTCAGATGCTGTCCATGCAGCGCCACGGCCGCGGGCGACGCGAGGAAGCCAATGGTTTGCGCCGCGACCGAGGTAGACACCCAGTCGGCCGGATTCGCATCGGGCATCGCCTGCCGGTTGGCTGGCGTGTCGAGCACGCTCGGAGCCACGCTGTTGATGTTGACGCCGTGCGGTGACGCCTCGGCTGCCATGGCTTCCACCAGGCGCTGCAGCGCACTCTTCGAAGCGATGTAAGCGGCCATGGCCGGTATGCCGCGTGCCGCTACCTTCGCCGTCACGGCGATGACGCTGCCGGCGCGGCGCGCGATCATCGAGGGCAGCACCGCCTGCGTCACGGCAACGAACGACCATGCGTTGAGATTCATCATCCGGTCCCAGCTTGCGCGCGTGAGCGCGTGCGTCGCCTCGCCCATTTCGAATCCGCCTGCGATGTGGACCAGCGTGTCGAGGCGGCCGAAGGACTTGAGCGCCTGCTCCGCAAGGGCAGCCATCTCGGAGGTGGAAGTCACGTCGCCCGCCAGCAAGAGATGCTGCGAGTTGTCCAGGCCCGGAAAGACTTCCGCAAGACGGCCCGCATGGTGGTCGACCAGCGCCAGGCGCGCGCCCTGGCCGATGAAATGCTGAGCCACGGCGCGGCCCAGTGCGCCTGCGGCGCCGGTGATCAAGACATTGGGCGTGGTGTTCGCATCGCTCATCGAAGTTCTCCTGGTTGAAGGGCCGCGCCCCTCGGGCGTGGCGAATCCTAACGCTGCGGCCTACAAAAATTGTGGCCATGCAGAAATTCTGGGATATACTCGTGGTCTTGCCAGAAAACACCAAACGTTTTCAAAGCAAGGGCTCTTAGCTCAGTTGGTAGAGCAGCGGACTCTTAATCCGTAGGTCGAGTGTTCGAGTCACTCAGGGCCCACCACCAACACCAAAAATAGCGCGTTCTTCGCGCTATTTTTTTGTCAAGGCCTCCTCACGGTCCACGCGAGGGGGCTTTTTCTTTGGCTCGCCGGCTCCAAGAAGCAGTTTCCTGCCGCGCGATCCAGGCGTCGACGCAGCGTTCAAGCAGATCGCGCCGCTCGCCAACTTCGGCGACCAGATACTGGCGCGCGTGCACCTGTGCCAGTTCGCTCGACAGGAACCACTGCTCGCGCGCAAGGCCCCCCTGCGCCGGCGGCGCACCCCAGGCCCCGGCTCCGAGAAAAGCCTCGGTGACGGGCAGTCGCCCGTCAGTCCTGCCGAGATCCGACAACACGTCGCGCGCGCCGCCGAGGACGATGCGCACCTGCACCACCTCCTCGTCCGCCTCGATCAGAGCGCCGAGGCCGCCCGACTGATGCACGGACCAGAGCTGCGTTGCAGAAGCATTGCGAGCCCAGCTCTCAAGTGCACGCGTCAAACCTTCGAGAATGATTTCTTTGCTCATACGGGAATATTTCACGATTTCTCCTTCCATATACAACCCGTGCTGGCCCCAACCTGCCAAAGGCCGCCGTCCGGCATGGCATCTTGTACCTGCTGTCACGCATCACAACAACAAAGACGCAGGGATCTCAAACTTCGAAGCCATAAAGCTCGTTCGACCCGCTCAGGCGGGTATTTTTTTGCCCAACCCCATCCGACGCCAGCTGCGATGTCCACAGGCCACAGAATGCGAACTGGCCGGGACTCCGCTTTCGCGCGTAAGCTATATTTCCCCCATGGAAAAGGCGTCCGACATAGGCAAACCCACCGTCCCCATCGACCTGATCGGGCCGGACCACTGGCCCCGCTCAAAACGCGGCTCGGGCCGTGCCGCCAGGGTGATCCTCGCCGTCGTGGGTGGACTGGCAGCCGCGGTCCTTGTCGCCTATCGCCTCTTCGGCATGGGGCGCTGACCACCGCCCCCCACGAACGAAGGCACGCTGTCCGGAAGGCGGCGGGCTTTTTTCATGGGCACAGGCGAGGATCACGGCCCAGCCTTCACTGAAGCCGCGAGCCCTTGGGCAGCCGCTTCGCCAGCCATTCGTGCACGTCCGCACGGATGTTGCGGCCTTCGAGCAGGAAGTGGCGGTCGCGGCGCAGCAGTTTGCTCTTGGTGACGCTCGGAATCATGTCGAAGAGGTTGATCTTCGACGCCCCGCGCAGCGCAACGATCGGCGCCACGTTGAAGCCACCGCGCAGCGTGGCGAGCGGCAGGCCGCCGTCTCCATGCGACCGAGCCGGTCGCGTAGTGCAACACCGCCTGCTCCAGCGAAATCCAGGCTTGCGGCGTGCCCTGAATATCGAGTTGCAGGAGGTGAGGATGCATGTCTCGCCTCCTTTTGCGGCAATGGTTGTGATGAGGTCGAATGAAACGAAGTGGGGTGCACGAACGGGATCGAACCGTCGTCAGCGGGACCACAACCCGCGGCTCTGCCATTGAGCTACGCGCACCATGAAAAACAAGGAACAGGCGGCCGGCCTACCATTCGCCGACTGCGCGAACGCGTTGGTCAGGGTCGAGTCCCTCCGGCAGCGGCTCGCGCCCCGCGGAGTCCGCCGCGCATTCGCCTGTGCGACGCGCGTCGACGGCAATGCCGAAACTGCGGGCCAAGGCCATCACCATGCGGCTGCGTGGCTGTGCCGGACGTACGGTGATCATCCGGATCGGGGTGTTGCGCTTGCGCATGGTGGCTCCTTGGTTGGCGTGACAGCTCGAACAAAAAAATGGCCCCACGTGCACGACTCGAACGTGCAACCCCTTGCTTCGTAGGCAAGTGCTCTGATCCATTGAGCTAACGCGGGTCGAAAACAAAAAAGTGTCCGGTTACGGGTTCCGGCGCCGCCCAATCTTTGCGGCCGGTTTCCGCGGGAGGGCCATCTGCATGGCCCGGTCCCGCTCGGGTTCGGTTTGGTTCAAAAAAAACGGTGGCCCGCTTTCCATTTCGGTTGTGTCCTCACGCGACGGACAGCGCGCTGGGCGCTGTCCCGTACGACGTCGCTGCACAGGAGTGATCGGTTCCTGCACATCCCGCCAGACCGTCTACGCGGTGGGCTCTGGCGGTGTGGTGAAGGCACACCCGAAATGGCAAACAAGCACGACAGACAAGAAACAAAAAGGCCCGGAACCTTGCGGTTTCCGGGCCTCTGCATGAGAGAGATTGGAAGGTGTGCGCCTATGCGCAACCTCCACCCGGTAGCACCTGATCCTCGACTTTTCCGACGCGCAGGCTGGCTGCGGCTTTCGTGGAATACACGTGGTTCTGGAGCTGATTCGGTCGGACCGACGGCATGCTGTCGAAACCACCGCACGACCAGACACGCACGAGCGATCGACCCGAGGCGGGTCGAATGCTGGTGAGGTTCAAGGCAGTGTTCACGATGGTTCCTGAGTCAAAAAAATTGCCGCTGTCGGCTGTAAGGGGTTGGAAAAAAGGGACGGCCTGGGCCGCGAATGAAGGCAACTGTAAATAGTGTTTACGACGGCGTCAACAACCGGGACAATCTTTTCTCGTCTTGTTGTTGTTTTTGAACAGTGCCCAATATCACCGTCGCGCGCCGCCGCAATGCCCTTGCGTTGCACCGCCGCTTTCTCGAAGAGGCCGTCGCCGCGGGCCTGCCAGCCAAGGGGCTGGACCAGGCGTTTGCGAAGAAGGTCGAAATCTCTCCGAGCATGTGGAGCCAGATCAAGAGCTCGCGGCCCATCGGCGACAACCTGGCACGGCAGATCGAACGGCATTGCAACGTCGAGCCCGGCTGGCTCGACGAAGAAGACCGCCCCAGCGAAGTACCCGACGCAGCGGAAGAGCGCTTCATTGCGACCGCGCGAAACGCATGGCGCACCGCCAATGCCAAGGGAAAGAAGGAGCTCGGCGGCTGGCTGAAGAAGCGCGCGCAGGACGCGGCGGGCAGCGAGCCCGCCCCCTAGGACGCTCAGCCCAGCTCGGGCGCGTTGCGCAGGATGGCAGCGCGCATGTCGTCCGGAATGGCGACGGCGCGATGGGTTTCGAGCGACGTGGTCACGAGCACCTGCTGCATCTGCATGCGCAGTTCGCCGGTCGCCGGATCGAAGCAGCGCACAAGCAGCGTCATCGAGCGCGCCCCCAGCCGCTGCACGGTGAGGCCGAGCGCGACCTGGTCGCCCATGCGGCTCACCGCACGGAAGTCGGCCTCGAGCTTCACGGTGGGCAGGCCGATGCGCCGCACGGCCACCAGCCCGTGGTAGCTCAGCCCCAGGCCTTCGTTGACCCAGTCTTCGACGAGCCCGTTGAGCATCACGAAGTACTGCGGGTAGAAAACGATGCCCGCCGGGTCGCAGTCCGAGAAGCGGATCAGCCGCGCGCGGCGGAACTCGCTGCCCTGGGCCGGGAGATCGACAGGGGTGGCCGCGCTCATGCTCAGCCCTCCTCGGCCGGCGGCTCGCCGCGCATCACGTGCACACGCAGCAGGCCCAGTTGGGTGTGCATCTGCTTGACGGTCTTCATGTCGAGCCCCGAGAACATCTCGAGGATCCATTGTTCGTGCTCGCTCGCCATCGTCTCGAAGGTGCGGCGCCCTGTCGGCGTGAGGCTCACGATCCACGCGCGGCGATCGTCGGGGCTGGGCGCGCGCGCCACCATGCCTTCGCGCTCGAGTTCGTCCGTCAGGCCTGTGACGTTGCCGCCGGTCACCATCAGGTAGCGCGAGAGCACGCGCATCTTGAGCCCGTCCTTGTAGCGATGGAGCTGCGCCATGTAGTCGAAGCGCGCGAGCGAGATGCCGAAGCGCTCGCGCAGCCGGCGCCGGATCTCGGCCTCGATCTGCGTGGTGCTGGCCAGCATGCGCAGCCAGAGCTTGAGCATCGCGTGGTCCTCGTGGCCCGCGCGGGCTTCGTGGCCCAGTTCTTCCGCATCGCTCAGGACGGCGTGCGAGGCATCGTTGTCGCGCGTCATGTCACCTCTCCCCCTGAAACCGAGATCGACTGGCCGGTGACCGACGCAGCGCCCGCGCCGCACAGCCAGCGCACCGCATCGGCGACTTCGGCCGGCTGCACGATGCGGCGCTGCGGATTGACGCTGGAGAATTCGGCCAGCGCGTCGGCCTCGCTGCGCCCGGTCTTGCCGACCACGTTGGCGACGCTGTTGCGCAGGATGTCGGTGTCGGTGTAGCCCGGGCACACGGCATTCACCGTGATGCCCTTGCGCGCCACTTCGAGCGCCAGCGAACGCGTGAGCCCGACCACGCCATGCTTGGCCGCGGTGTAGGCTGCCACGTAGGCGTAGCCCTTCTGCCCCGCCGTGCTGGCGATGTTGACGATGCGGCCCCAGCCCGCATCGAGCATGTCGGGCAGCGCAGCCTGCGCGCACAGGAAGCTGCCGGTGAGGTTCACCGACAGCATGCGCTGCCAGAGCTCGAACGAGGTCTTGAGGAAGGGCGCGCTCTCGGCGGCACCCGCGTTGTTGACGAGCACGGCGACAGGGCCGCGCGCCGCTCGGGCCTCCGCGAAGGCCGCCTGCACCGCCTCCGGATTCGCCACGTCGGCAGCGGCCACGCCATGGCCGCTGCCCGCGAGCGAATCGGCCACGCGCTCCAACGCCTCGCGGTCACGCCCCAGCAGCGTCAGAACGGCGCCTTCGGCGGCCAGGGTGCGTGCGATCTCGGCGCCGATGCCGCGCGCCGCGCCCGTGACGAGTGCATGGCGGCCGGTCAGTGAGTTTGATTGCATACCTGAATGTTTTAGTTCTGAATCATTTTAGCTGAGCGGGCCGGCCGTCCCAGGTCCGCGGTCCCACGCCGCGCTCGCGCAGCTTGAACTTCTGCACCTTGCCGTTCTCGGTGCGCGGCAGGTCGGGCAGCACGTCGATGTAGCGCGGCACGGCGAAGTAAGGCAGCCGGCCTTCACAGAAGCGCACGAGTTCGGCCGGGTCGATCGGCACGCCGTCGCGCGCCACCAGCGCGGCCATCACCTCGTCCTCCGCCAGTTCGGAACGCACCGGGTACACCGCGCACGAAGCCACGCCTGGATGGCTCAGCAGCACCTGCTCGACCTCGAACGACGAGATGTTCTCGCCGCGCCGGCGGATCGCGTCCTTGATGCGGTCGACGAAGCGGAAGGCGCCATCGGCGTCCTGCACCACGCGGTCACCGGTGTGGAACCAGAGATTGCGCCAGGCCTCGACCGTCTTCTCCGGCATGTTGAAGTAGCCGCTTGCGAAGGCATGGGGCTCGTCCGCGCGCAGCAGCAGTTCGCCGGCCTCGCCGGGTGGCAGCGCTGCATCGCCTTCGTCGGCCACGCGCGCCTGGAAGCCTGGGCGCAGCCAGCCCATGACACCGTCGCGCGGCGAATCCGGCGCGGTGGCAATGGCGAAATTGGTTTCGGTCAAGCCGTAGCCTTCGAGCAGTTGCACGCCGGTGCGCGCCTTGAACGCCGCACCCGCGGCGGACGGCACGCCCGGACCGAGGCCGATGCGCACCCGGTGATCGCGCTCGCCAGGCCCTTCGGGCTGCGCGAGCAGGATCGGCACCATCGCGCCCAGCAGGTAGACCACCGTCGCCCCGCTCGCGCGCATCGCCGGCCAGAAACCCGAGGCCGAGAAGCGCGGCGCGAACATCACCTCTGCGCCCGTCAACGCAGCCTGCGCGAAGGTATTGAGCGCATTGATGTGAAAGAGCGGCAGCGTGGTGCACAGTACGTCGTCGGCGCCGACATCGAGCACCTCCGCGCTGTTCACTCCCCACCAGAAATACTGCGCATGCGGGCAGACGACGCCCTTGGCTGGCCCCGTCGTACCGGAGGTGTACAGAATCGCGAGCGGGTCGCCGGGTTGCACCGCTGCGGGCGCCAGCGCCTCACCACCCTCGGGGTAAGGCGTTACGCGCACGCCCTGGGGCGCCTGCCAGCCGGCGGACTCCGCCTCGCCCACCACCCAGACCTCGCGCAACGCGGTGCGCGCCAGATCCGCCGTCGCGAGCCGCTCAAGAAAACCCGCCTCGATCACCAGCAGCTTCGCCTCGCTGTTCGCGAGGAAGTACTCGATCTGCGGCCCCATCGACGCGGTGTTGACCGGCACCATCGATGCGCCCAGCCAACCCGCGCCGAGGAAGCTTTCGAGAAACTCGATGCGGTTGCCGCACATCACGGCGACGCGGTCGCCGCGCACCACGCCGGTCGCGGCCAGCGCACCGGCGCGAACGGCCGCAGCCTGCGCAGCGTCGCGATGCGTCCACTCGCCGCCACCGATCCGAAGCAACGGACGCGAGCCGAACAGCCCGGACTGCCGCTGCAGCATCGCCGGCAGCGTGCGCTGCACGGGCGGCACAGCCCGCGGGTCACTCGTCATCGTGCGTGCCTCCGCCGAGATAGGTCGCCTGCACGCGCGGATCGCTCGCCAGCTCGGCCGAGGCACCCGACAGCGCGATCTCGCCGGTCTCCAGCACATAGCCTTCGTCCGAGCTTTCGAGCGCCGCACGCGCGTTCTGCTCGACCAGCAGGATCGAGACACCGTCTTCGCGCAGCTTGCGCACGATGGTGAGGATGTCGCGCACGATCAGCGGCGCGAGGCCCAGGCTGGGCTCATCGAGCATCAGCAGGCGCGGCGCCGACATCAGCGCGCGCCCCACCGCCAGCATCTGACGCTCGCCGCCCGAGAGCGTGTCGGCGCGCTGCGAACGCCGTTCGGCCAACCGCGGAAAGCGGTCGTACACCGACTGCAGCCGCTTCTTCATCGCATCGCCGCGCAGCCGCTTGGCGTACGCGCCGAGCTGCAGGTTGTCGAGCACGGTCAGTTCGCCGAACAGCTCGCGCTTCTCGGGCACGAGGCACAGGCCGCGCTCCACGCGCGCCTCCACGTCGAGCCCTTGCAGGTCTTCACCCTCGAAGCGCAGCGTGCCCTTGCAGGGCAGCAGGCCCATCGCGGCGGCCAGCAGCGTGGTCTTGCCTGCGCCATTGGGACCGATCACCGAAATGATTTGGCCCGGCTGCAGGTCGAGCGACACGCCGCGCACCGCCTCAACCTGCCCGTACGACACATGCAGGTCGCCAATCTCCAGCATCGCGGTCATACAACGCTCCCCAGATACGCCGCCTGCACGCGCTCGTCCGCGCGCACCGCCGACGGCACACCCTCCACGAGCTTGGAGCCGAAGTTCATCACCACCAGCCGGTCCACCAGTTTCATCACGAAGTCCATGTCGTGTTCAACGATCAGGATGGTCACGCCCTCCTCGCGAAGCTTGCGCAGCAGGTCGCCGAGCGCCATCTTTTCCTTGCGGCGCAGGCCGGCGGCCGGCTCGTCGAGCACCAGCAGCACCGGGTCGGCGGCCAGTGCGCGCGCGATTTCAAGAATGCGCTGCGTGCCCAGCGGCAGGCTGCCCGCGAGCTCGTGCACGCGGTCGCCCAGGCCGATGCGGTCGAGCTGGCGCTGCGCCTCCTGCAGGATCTGGCTTTCTTCCATGCGGTCGAGCCGCAGCCCCGCCTTGAGGATGCCCGAGCGCGTGCGCGAATGTGCGCCCAGCGCCACGTTGTCGAGCAGGCTCATGTGCGGCCGCAGCTTCACATGCTGGAAGGTGCGCGCCAGCCCCAGCCGCGCCACCTCGCGCTGCGGCTTGCCCGCGATGTCGTGCGCCAGGAAGCGCACCTGGCCCGCGCTCATAGGCAGCGTGCAGGTCAGCAGGTTGAACATGGTCGACTTGCCCGCGCCGTTGGGCCCGATCAGCCCGACGATCTCGCCGGCCTTCACGTCGAAGCTCACATCGTTGACGGCCACCAGCCCGCCGAAGCGCTTGACCGCGCCGTTCACCGACAGCACCTGCGAGCCGCGTTCGGGCAGCGTGCGGTGAGGCAACGGATCGACCGGCGGGGCCTCGTGGCGCGAAGGCTCCTGCGAGCCGCCGCGTCGGTGCGTCCAGCGGCGCAGCAGGCCCATCACCCCGCCGCGCGCAAAGTGAAGCAGCAGGATGAAGAGCGCGGCAAAGGCCACCGCCTCGAGCTGGCCGGCGCGCTGCGTGAGCATCGGCAGCACATCCTGCAGGCCGTTCTTCAGCACCAGCACCAGCGCAGCGCCCACCAGCGCGCCCGCCAGCTGGCCGAGCCCACCGGCCACAACCATCAGCAGGTACTCGATGCTCGCGCGCACGTCGAAGGGCGACGGGCTCACGAAGCGGTTCATGTGCGCGTAGAGCCAGCCCGCCAGTCCCGCGAACAGAGCGGCCGTGACGAACAGCGACAGCCGCACACGGTAGGCGTCCGCCCCCACGCTCGCCAGCAGCGTGGCACCGCCGCGAAGCCCGCGGATCGCACGCCCTGGCCGCGACTGCAGCAGGTTGTGGCTGAACAGGCAGGCCAGCCCGACGACCACCCAGATCAGGTAGTACATCGAACGCGGATCGGCCAGCGACCAGCCCGCGACCTGCAGCGGTGGAATGTTCGACAGGCCCGTGTGCCGCCCAAGCGCATCGACATTGCCGAACAGCATTGCGATCGACAGTCCCCAGGCGATGGTGCTGAGCGGCAGGAAGTGCCCGCCAAGGCGCAGCGTGAGCATGCCGATGGCCAGCGCCGATAGCCCCGTGAGCAGCAGCGCGAACAACAGCCCGACCCATGGCGACATGCCCTGTGTGGTCGTGAGCCATCCCGTGGCGTAGGCCGCAATGCCCACGAAAGCCGCCTGCCCGAACGAGGTCGCGCCGCCCACGCCGGTGAGCAGCACGAGCCCCAGCGCCACCAGCGCGCCAATGCCGATGTCGTTGAGCAGCGAGACCGTGAAGCTCCCCGCCACCACCGGCACCAGGGCCAGCACGACCACCACCGCGGCGATCCACGTCATGCGTTTGCGGTTGGCTTTCATTGGTCCACCTCGTCTTCTTCCTCTTCGGCATGGGTGGCCATGAAGGAGCGCAGCATGAGCACCGGGATCAGCAGGCTGAACACGATCACGTCCTTCAGCGCACCGCTCCAGAACGAGGCAAAGCTCTCCACCACACCAACTGCGAGTGCGCCCACCGCAGTCATCGGGTAGCTCACGAGCCCGCCGATGATCGCGGCCACGAAAGCCTTCAGGCCGATGATGAAACCCGAGTCGTAGTACATGGTCGTCACCGGTGCGATCAGCACGCCGATCAGCCCTGCCAGCAGAGAAGCACAGCCGTACGCCAGCAGCGCCGTGCGCCCCGGCCGGATGCCGACCAGCCGCGCGCCCACGCGGTTGACCGCCGTGGCGCGCAGCGCCTTGCCGGCCACCGTGCGTTCGAACACCAGGAAGAACAGCCCGCTCAGCACGATGGCCGCGCCCACCATCAGCACCACCTGGCCGCTGACCGTGAAGCCGTCGCCCAACGTGAACATGGCGCTGGTGAGCGGCGTGGTGCGCGAGCCTTCAGGTCCGAAGAACAGCAGGCCCAGGCCCGACAGCAGGAAGTGCAGCGCCAGCGACACGATCAGCAGCACCAGCACCGAGGCGTCGGCGATCGGCTGGAACACCACGCGCGCCAGCAGCGGCGCGATGGGCACCACCAGCAGCACGGCCACCGCGATGTGCACCGCGACCGGCACACCGGGCCGTGCCGCAAGCCACGCGAGCATGCAGGGAATCGCGGGCAGCACGCCCCACATCAGCACCGCCTTGGGAATGCGTGCGGCCTCGCCGCGCCGCAACAGCCCGCCGATTTCCGTTGCCAGCGCCAGGGCAGCGAGCACGGCGACCATGCCGATGGTCGGCGGGACGCGGCCGGTCTCGAAGGCCGCGAGCGTCAGCGCCGCAAAGGCCGCGATGTCGCCGAACGGCACGAACACCACCCGCGTGACGGAGAAGATCAGCACCAGCCCGAGGCCGGCCAACAGGTAGACGGCACCGTTGGCCAGGCCGTCGGTGAGGAGGATGAGCGCCACGTCCCAGGTCATCGCGTGGCCCTCCGAAAAAGCAAAGGCGAGCGGTTCAAGGTGTGAGCTTCCATTGGCCGTTGTCGAGCTTGACGATCACGCGGGCGCGTTCGTCCACGCCGTAGAGGCTGCCGGGCTTGAAGGTGTAGACGCCGTGCGTGCCGACCACTTCCTTCGTGCTGAAGATGGCGTCGCGCAGCGCCACGCGGAACTCGGGCGTGCCCGGCTCGGCCTTCTTCATGGCACGCGATGCGGCGTCCGCAAACACCAGCCAGCCATCGAACGAATAGGCCGAGTAGGCGTCGCCGGTCGGCGCGTTGTTCGCCTTCTGGAACACGGCGCGAAACTCGGTCGCGATCTTCTTGGTCGGGTAGTTGTCGGGCAGTTGCTCGGCCACGATCACCGGGCCGGTGGGCATCAGCGCGTTCTGGCCGGCCGCGCCGACCACGCGCACGAAGTCGGGGTTGATCAAGCCGTGCTGGCCGTACACGCCGCCCTTGAAGCCGCGCTCCTGCAATGCGAGGAACGGCAATGCGCCCGGCGTGCCGGCGCCGCCGGTCATCACCGCGTCGGGCCGCAGCGCCACGATCTTCAGCACTTGCCCCGTCACCGACGCGTCGGCGCGCGCATAGCGCTCGTTGCTCACCACCTTGATGCCGGCGCCGGGCGCGGCCTTCATCAGCGCGTCGTAGACCAGGTCGCCCCAGGCGTCGGAAAAGCCGATGTAGCCCACGGTCTTCACGTTGTTGCGCTTCATGCGTTCGACGACCGCATCGATCATCAGCTGCGTGGGCTGGGCCACCGTCACGACCCACGGGTTTTCGTTCGGATCGAGCAGGATGGGCGTGAGGCCGATCATCGGCGTCTTCGCCTCCTTGCCGACCTGCGCCATCGCGATGGCGGCCGGCACGCCCGAGGTGCCCATGAGCACGTCGACCTTTTCCTCCTCGATCAGCTTGCGCGCGTTGCGCCCGGCTGTCGTCGGATCAGAGCCGTCATCCAGCACGATGAGTTGCACCTTGCGGCCATTGATCTCGGGCTTGTAGGCCAGCGCGGCCTGCATGCCCTTGGCATAAGGCACACCGAGGGACGAGTTCGGCCCCGACAGCGACACGCTGAGGCCGACCTTGAGGTCGGCGGCGAATGCGCTGGCAATGCCACAGGCGGTCAGCGCCGCGGCGAGCGTGCCGCGCGTCAAGGTCTGCATCAGGCTCTTCATGTCGTAGCTCCGGTGAGGATGGTTGGAATGGACAGGTAACTCAGATGAACAACTGGATGGCCGGCAACGCACGCGTGGCGTTGAGCAGGTCGATGCGCTTCTCGCGGATGCGCCAGCCGGCCGGCGTGCGAACGAGGTGATGGCGCGCAGTGCCGCTCAGCAGGATCTGGGATTCACCTCGCGCTTCGACGTACAGGAATGGCGTGCGCAGGCGCGCTTCATCACCGCTTTCGTGCTCGATGCGCGAAGGCTGCAAAACGTGCTGGCTGTGGCTGGCCGGATGCTGCGAATGCGCACGCGGGTTCTTCAGGCGGGCGACGCGCAGCTGCAGCAGCAGCCGGTCTTCGTAGGCCAGCGAGTTGTGCGAGAACGGATCGGCCTGCGCGGCGCCGAGCAGCGGCACCCAGTAGTGGCCATCGCCGGCAAAGAGCGCCAGCCAGTCGTCGAAGCGCCGCTCGTCGAGCAGGGCCGCTTCGTGGGCGGCGAAATCGCGCGGATCGGTCATGGCGCGGCCTCCACGGCCATCGACTTCGCCCAGGCGCGGAACTGATTGCGCATGAGCAGTTCGTTGGTGCCGTTGGTGGTGATGGTCGACTGCGCGAGCTCGGCCGCATCGAAGTTGCGGTGCAGGCTCACCCATTCGTTGCCGCCCGCGCGCAGGCCCTGCTGGATGCTCTCGAACAGGTGCACGTCGTCGTGCGCCACCACCGACATCGGAGAGAACACGAGCCGGTTGTAGCTCATGGCGCGCTCGAACAGCAGAGCGGGTGCGCCGGCCGCGCGGAAGCTCCAGGCCTCGATCAGCGTGCGGTCGGCGGCCAGCGGGCGGATCACGCGGATGGCCTGCGGCGATCCCTTGACCGACAGGCTCGGATAAAGAACGGAGTTTTGCGGCGATCGCTGCAGAATTTCGGTGGCGCGCCCAATGCCGTGCGCCGCCTGCATCGCGGCCTCGTACTCCGGCAGCTGCGCATAGTTGGAGTGGATGCTGAAGTTCACGCCCAGCACGCTGTGCCCGTTGGCGAACACGCGCCCGCCCATCTTGTCGAAGAACTCGTAGCCCGAGCCGAAGGGCAGGATCTGCTCCATCGCCATGGGCTTGGGGTCGGTGGGCGCGCGGCCATCCCACAGCTCCTCGGCCGCCTTGGTGGCTGACTCGTGCGTCGACATCGGGTGCACCGTGTCGTTGATGTTCTCGAGGTACATCTTCCAGTTGCAGTGGACGATGTTGCGCAGCACGCCACCGCCCACGGTGAGCTTGCCCTCGGGCGAGCGGTCGACCATGTTGTCGATGGCGCCCAGCACGTCGCCAAAGTAGTCCTCGAACGAAGGCCCCGTGTCCGACAACCGCACGAACACGAAGTCGCGGTACACCTTCACGTGCCTCACCACCGACAGCCCCTGTCCCGACTCGCATGCTTTGAGCTGCGTGCCCTCGTAACCGGCCTTCAGCGGTACACCGAGCGGCGCGCCGTCGAGCTTGTAGGTCCACGCGTGATACGGGCAGCGGAAGAAGCGGCCGGTGTTGCCGCTCTCGTCCGTCACCAGTTGCGTGCCCTTGTGGGCGCAGCGGTTGTAGAGCACGTGCACGTCGCCGCCGGGCTGCCGCACCATCAGCAGCGGCCGGCCCGCGATGTCCTGCGACACGAAGTCGCCGGGCTCGGGCACCTGGCTCGCATGGCCGAGGAAGACCCAGGTGTTCGCGAACAGGCGCTCCTGCTCGAGCGCGAAGATCTCCTCGCTCAGGTACAGGTCGCGGTGCACGCGGTCGTGCTGCACGAGGGCGGCAACGCGTTCGGGATGATGGCGGTAACTGGTCATCGACGTGGGCCCGGGTCTTTTTTTCAGGGAACCAGCTTCCACTGCCCCTTGTTCATCTGCACGATCACCACGCCGCGCCGGTCGGAGCCATAGCTATCGCCGGGCTTGAAGGTGTAGATGCCGTGCGTACCCACCAGCTCCTTGGTGCTCACGATGGCGTCGCGCAGGGCGATGCGGTATGGCGGCGTGCCCGGCTCGCCCTTGGCGCGCGAGGCGGCATCGGCCAGCAGCAGGTAGGCGTCGTAGGTGTAGGACGAGAAGGCGTCGGTCGGCACCGCGCCGTTCACTTTCTGGTAGGCGTTGCGAAAGCCCATCGACACCTTCTTGATCGGGTTGCTGTCGGGCAACTGGTCGGCCACCAGCACCGGGCCGCTGGGCACCTGCAGGCCTTCGATGGAGGCGCCGCCCACGCGCACGAAGTCGGCGTTGATGAGGCCGTGCGTGCCATAGATCTTTCCCTTGTAGCCGCGCTCGGCCAGTGCGAGGTAGGGCAACGCACCGGGCGTGCCGGAATTGCCCGCGAACACGGCGTCGGGCCGAGCCGCGACGATCTTCAGCACCTGCCCGGCCACCGACGAATCGCTGCGCGCATAACGCTCGTTGGCCACCACCTTGATGCCGGCGGCATCGGCGCTCTTCACGAGCGAGTCGTAGGCCAGGTCGCCCAGTGCGTCCGAAAAGCCGATGAAGGCGACCGTCTTCACACCAGACTTCTGCATACGCTCGACCACGCCCGCGACCATGAGCGGGAATGGCTGCGACACCGTCACGGTCCACGCACCCTCGGGGCCGGCGATGGTCACCGGCGTGGGCGAGATCAGCGGGGTGTTGAGTTCCTTGGCCACCGCGGCGATGGCCATGGCGCCGGGCACGCCCGAGGTGCCGATGAGCACGTCGACCTTGTCCTCGGTCACGAGCTTGCGCGCGTTGCGCCCGGCGGTCGTGGGGTCGGAGGCATCGTCGAGAACGATCAGTTGGACCTTGCGGCCGGCGATTTCCGGGTGCTCGGCAATGGCGGCACGGATGCCCTTTTCGTACGGAATTCCCAGCGCTGCCACGGGCCCCGAGAGAGAGCTGATGAAGCCGATCTTCAGGTCGGCCGCCATGGCTTGCGCTGTTGCCAAAGCCAGTGCTGTGGCGCCGAGGATGTGGGTGACTTTTTTCTTCATCTCAATTCTCCATTGCTGGGCGTTTTGACTGAGTTCGTTCGGGGTGCGCGCACAGGCCACCGGGTACTCCCCTGCGCGAATGTCCCCCGCTTCGCTCCTCCTTTATTTCGCTGCGGGGAGCACCCGGTGCCCTGTGCACGATGGGCGTTGCCGTAGTGCCGGTCGCACAAGCGCTGCGTCCAACGCTCACGCCGATGGGGTGCCTTGCGCAGCGAAATAAAGGAGGAGGCCGCAGGCCGGGGGACATTCGCGGAGCAAGGCACCCCGTCGGCGTGAGCGCGCCCTGAACAATGCCCCCGGTGCATCGAAGTGAGAAAGCAGCGCGTCATCTCAAGGCACCAACTTCCATTGACCCTTTTCAAGCTTCACGACAACGCGCGAGCGATCGTCCGACCCATATCGATCTGTCGGCTTGAAGTTGTAGACAGAGTGGGTTCCGACCAGCTCCTTGGTGCTCACGATGGCATCGCGCAGCGCCACGCGAAACTGCGGCGTGCCCGGCTCGGCCTTGCTGGCCAGCGCGCGTTGCGCCGCGTCGAGATAGATCAGCCAGGCATCGAAGCTGTAGGCCGAGAAGGTGTCGGTGGGCGCCGCACCGTTCGCCTTCTGATAGGCGGCGCGGAAGTCCATCGCGATCTTCTTCATGGGGTTGTTGTCGGGCAGCTGCTCAGCCACCACCACCGGACCCGTCGGCGCCAGCAGGCCTTCGACCGACGGACCACCGACACGGATGAAGTCAGGGTTGATCAGCGAGTGCATGCCGTAGATCTTTCCCTTGTAGCCGCGCTCGGTCAGCGCAAGGTAGGGCAACGCGCCCGGCGTGCCCGAGGCTCCAGTGATCACCGCATCAGGCCGCAGCGCAACGATCTTCAGCACCTGCCCGGCCACCGATGAATCGCTGCGTGCATAGCGCTCGTTCGACACCACCTTGATGCCGGCCGTGGGCGCCGACTTCATGAGCGCGTCGTACACCAGGTCGCCCCAGGCGTCGGAGTAGCCGATGTAGGCCACCGTCTTCACGCCGGCCTGCTTCATCTTCTCGACCATCGCGCCCATCATCAACGGTGCGGGCTGCGGCAGCGTCACCATCCAGGCGCCCTCCTCGCCGGCCAGATCGGCATTTGCGATGGAGATCAGCGGCGTCTTCGTCTCGCGCGCCACGCCGGCAATGGCCAGCGAACCCGGTGCGCCGGCCGTGCCGATGATGACGTCGACCTTGTCTTCCTCGATCAGCTTGCGCGCATTGCGCGCGGCCGTGGACGGGTCGGACGCATCGTCGAGCTGGATCACCTGCACCTTGCGGCCGCCGACTTCCGACTTGTAGGCCAGCGCGGCCTTCATGCCCTTGTCGTAGGGAATGCCGAGCGACGACACCGGTCCCGACATCGAGGTGATGAAACCGACCTTGAGATCGGCGGCCCATGCGCCCGCGGCGCTCAGGGCACCAAGGCCCGCGGCGATGGCCGCAAGCGTGCGAATTTGGTTCAGGACTTTCATGGCGATGCTCCAGGGATGGTTTGGGATGAACGTGGGAAAGCGAAAGAAGAATTCAGAGGGCCAGACTGCCGACGCTGGTACCGCCGCACACGTACAGCACCTGGCCGGTGACGAAGCTGTTGTCGGCATCGGCAAAGAAGCGCACGGCGCGTGCCACGTCGGCCGATTCGCCGAGGCGCCTGACGGGCACCGAGGCGGCGAGCGCACGTTCCTTCTCGCTGCCGGCCTCGACCACGTCGTAGAACATGTCGGTGCGGATCGGCCCCGGGGCCACCACGTTCACCGTGATGCCGTCGGCCGCAAGCTCCAGTGCCCAGGTACGCGCCATGCCCAGCATGCCGGCCTTGGTGGCCGAGTAGCTGGTGCGCGTGGCCAGGCCCAGCGCGGCGCGCGACGACAGCAGCACCACGCGGCCGAAGCGCTGTGCGCGCATCGCGGGCAGCGCAGCTTGCACGAGCTGGATCGCGCAGCCCAGGTGCAGGTCGACAAGCGCATCGAGGTCGTCGAGCTTCACATCGGGCAGCAGCGCGGCGCGGATGACGCCGGCGTTGTGGACGATGGTGGTGGGCGCGAAACGCTTCACCAACTCTTGCACGGCTTCGCCCGTCGCGGTGCGGTCACTCAGGTCGACCTCGATGCTGTGCAGCTTGGGATGATCGATCTCGGCTTTGCGGCGCGCGAGCGAGATCACCTCGTAGCCCTGCGCCAGCAGGTCTTCGCAGATGGCCTTGCCTATGCCGGCACTGCCGCCGGTGACGGCAGCGACCTTGGGTACCCTGCTGCTCATGCCTGGCCTCCCCGTCTTGCTCCCTCTCCCGCGCGCGGGAGAGGGTTGGGGCGAGGCTGCGCGCAAGGCGAAGAGCCCTCATCCCCCGCCTTCTCCCGCGAGCGGGAGAAGGAGCCAAAGCCAATGCGGGAACAGCGAGTCATAGCGAAGCTCCCACCAATGCCAGCACGCGCAGCGGACTGCCGCTGCCCTTCTCGATCTTCAGCGGCGGGCAGATCAGCACCGCACCCGCCGGCGGCAGCAGGTCGAGGTTGCTCAGGCACTGCAACCCATAGCGCCCCGCACCGTGCATGTAGTAGTGGCACGGGTACGGTGGGCGCAGGTGATAGCCCTGCCCGGCATCGGTGCCTATGGCCTCGGAGCCGAAGCCCAGCACGTCGCGCTGCTCGACCAGGAAGCGCACGGCCTCGGTGCTCGGGCCGGGCGTGTGCTGGCCTGTCTCGTCGAAGTTCTGGTACGCCTCGGGGTCGGTGCGCTTGGACCAGTCGGTGCGCATCAGCACCCACGCGCCCTTCGGGATGCGGCCGTGCGCCGCCTCGTAGGCCTCGATGTCCTCCAGGGTCAGCAGATAGTCGGGGTCGTCCTTGACCTGTGGCGAACAGTCGATCACGCAGGCTGGCGCCACGAAGTGCTGCACCGGAATCGTGTCGACCGAGTTGTTCGGCAGGTCACGCCCGGAGATCCAGTGGATCGGCGCGTCGAAGTGCGTGCCGGTGTGCTCGCCGCAGGAGAAGTTGTTCCAGTACCAACCGGGGCCGCGCTCGTCGTACTTCGACACTTCTTCGATGCGGAAGGGCCAGCACTGGCCCATCTCGGGCGGCAAGGCGATTTGCGGAAACTCGGGCGTGAGCGTCTGCGTGAGGTCGATCACGCGGATGCGGCCGCTGGCCATGGCGGTCACGAGGCTGCCGAGGATTTCGGCGGTGGACATCAGTTCGGTGGTGGTTGTCATCGTGGTGTTCCTCAATCAGCCGCCCGCCGCGAGTTCGCGTTCCAGCACCTTGGGGTTGTCGCGCCAGCGTTCCAGCCATTCCTGCGCCACGTCGCCCGGGTAGACGTCTTCGACGCCATCGCGCAGCGCCTTCACGATGGCATTGGCCAAGGCCGCCGGCGCCAGCTTGGGCGGCGGCGTGTGCTGGTTCCATTCATCGTCGATGGGGCCGGGGAACAGATTGATCACGCGGATGCCCGCAGGCCGCATCTCCGCACGCAGGCACTGGGCCAACGAGTGCGCCGCAGCCTTCGAGGCGCTGAAGGTGCCATGCGGTGGGAAGTTGCTGAGCGCGTAGATCGACAGCAGGTTGACCCAAGCCGTCGCACCCGTTTCGCCATCGGCCGATCGGCCCTTCAGCGCGGGACCGAACTCCTGCGCGAGGCGCAGCAGGCCGAAGTAGTTGATGTCCATCTCGGCCTTGGCCACGTCGGTGCCGCGGCGCGCGCCGATGCCGAAGGTGCGGTGCACTTCAGCGTTGTTGATCACGATGTCGACCTTGCCGCCGATGGAGCCCGCGAGCTCTGTCACCTGGCGGCCGTTGGTCAGGTCCAGCGGCACCAGCGTGACCTGCGGCAGTGCCGAGATGTCGTCGAGCCCGTCGCCCATCTTCTTCCAGGGCTCGGCGTGGCCGACCCAGACGATGTCGGCCCCGGCCTTCACCAGCGCACGCACGATGGCCTGTCCGGTCTCGGTCTTGCCGTCGGTCACCAGCGCCTTGCGGAACTTGGGGTCGCTGGTCATTTCTCGCAGCATCTTGTCGTCGGCCATGTGGGCACTCCCTTCATTCGGAAAACCAATGAGAACGGCCTGTCCCGCGCGGTCGAGCCGGGCGCCGACACGCACGCGCTGCGGCGCCTCGCCCACCTCGCTGTGCAGGTGGACCATGAGCGTCGGGCCGGCATCCAGGTGCACCAAGCCCAACCGCCAGGGCAGCCGCTCGCGGAAGAACAGGTCGTTGCTGTGGTGCAGCGTGGTGCTGCCGAGCAGCTCGCCCTCGCCGCTTTGCTGCCGCCAGCGCAGCGCGGCCGACAGGCACTTGTGGCAGACCTCGCGCGGCGGGTACTGCACCGTGCCGCAGTCCTCGCAGGTCTGCAGCTCGAAGCGGCCTTCGGCGGCGGCCGCCGTAAGGCCGAGCGCCACGCGGCCGCGCGCACCGGGCGGCAGGTTCATCTGCCGAGTTCGCAGCACCGGGTTCTTGCGCGGGGGGCGCATCAGGGGCATGGTCATTCGGATCTCCCCAGAATCACCGCACCCGTGCACAGGCAGCGGTCATAGGTCACCATGCCGAAGCCGGCAACGAGGCCGAGTTGCGCGTCGGGCACCGCGCGCGCTCCGGCTTGATCGGTCAGTTGCCGGATCGCCTCGACCATGCCGAGAAAGCCACCCGCCGCGCCGGCTTGCCCGGCCGAGAGTTGCCCGCCGCTCGTGTTGTTCGGGAAGCTGCCGTCGAAGGTCATGGTGTGCGACTGCACGAAGGCCGAGCCTTCGCCTTTCTCGCAGAAGCCCAGGTCCTCGAACTGCATCATCACGATGACCGGGTAGTCGTCGTAGGTCTGCACGAAATCGAGCGCGGTGGGTTGCACGCCGGCCTGCGCATAGAGGTCATCGCGGTCCTTGCGCCAGCCGCCCTGCACCATCACCGGGTCTTCGGCATAGGCGTTGTGGCGCTCGATGGCGCCGCGGATCACCACGTGCGCCAGCCCCAGGTCGCGTGCGCGCTCCTCGCTCATCACGAGGAAGGCGTCTGCGCCGGCGCAGGGCATCACGCAGTCGAACAGGTGGATCGGGTCGGAGATGGGGCGTGCGGCCATGTACTCGTCGAGCGTGAGCGCCTTCTTGAACATCGCGTTCGGGTTGCCGAGCGCGTTGGTGCGCTGGTCCACGCAGATGCGGCCGAAGTCTTCGCGCTTCGCGCCGTAGGTGCGCATGTAGTTGGCGGTGATGAAGGCGAAGATCGAGTTCGGTCCGCCCGAGCCGTAGGGGTAGCTCGCGTCGCGCGCGAAGTTGCTGAAGCTGCCGAGCGTCTGGCGGAAGGAGTCGACATGGTTGGTGTCGGCGCCCACGCAGGCCACGATGTCGGCATCGCCCGCCTGCACCGCCCGCGCGGCGCGGCGCAGGCACATCACGCCCGAGGCGCCGCCGGTGGGCACGTGGTCGAGCCAGCGCGGCGACAGGCCCAGGTGCTGCGTGACGCCCACGGCCGTGTCGGGCGCGAGCGAGAAGCTGCTGAGGCACAGGCCGTCGATCTGTTCCTTGGACACGCCGCTGGCCTGGACCAGCGCCTCGACGGCCTGACCGATGAACCAGTGCGCGGTGCGGGTGGAATAGCGCACATAAGGCACCGTGATGGGCACGGCCACCGCGACGCCTTCGTAGGAAAGCCGGTTGCGGGTCATGACTGCCTTTTCTTCATCGCGCGGGTGTCGATGCAATGGCCCTGCCCCGGCAGCGCATGCGCCATCTCGCGCAACTGGCCGCGCTGGATTTTTTGCGAAGGCGTAAGCGGCAGCGCGTCGACGAACGCGACGTACCCCGGCGCCTTGTAGTACGCCAGCTGCGCGAGCGCGTGCTGGACGATGCTGGCTGCGATCTGTTCACGCTGCGATGCGTCGACGCCTTCACGCATCACGATGCAGGCCAGCACTTCGTCGCCGCGCACCGCATCGGGCGTAGCGGCCACGGCCGAGGTCTTCACGGCCGGATGCTGGTTGAGCACGCTCTCGACCTCGACGGCCGAGATGTTCTCGCCGCTGCGGCGGATCACGTTCTTCTTGCGGTCGACGAAGAAGAAGTTGCCCTCGGCATCGCTGCGCACGAGGTCGCCGGTGTGGAACCAGCCGTCGGCCCAGGCTTCGCGCGTGGCTTCCTCGTCTTTCAGGTAGCCGGAGAAGAAGTAGCGTTTCGGGTCGTCGCCGGCCGAACGCACGAGCAGTTCGCCTGGCGCATCGATGCCGACATCGTTGCCGTCTTCACCCACGAGGCGGGTCTGCACGAAGTCTTCCTGCCGTCCGAAGCAGCTGGTGCCCACGAGACGCGGTTCGCGGTTGGCCATGATGCAGGCGGCCGCGCCGGTCTCGGTCATGGCCCAGGCCTCGACCAGCGGGAAGCCGAAGCGCTCTTCGAAAGGTGCGTGGTTCTTGCGATCGACGCCGGCACCGAAGCCCCAGCGGATTGCATGGTCGCGGTCGGCGGCAGACGGCGATGCCGACAGCAGCATCGCGGGCATCACGCCGAGGTAATGCACGATGGTCGCGCCGCTTTCGCGCGCGCTGGCCAGCCAGGTCTTCGGATGGAAGCGGTCGAGCTGCACAAGGCAGCCGCCCGCGACCAGCACCACCATGGTGGAGAAGGCCATCGCGTTCATGTGGTTGAGCGGCAGCGGCGTGATGACGCGCTCGGCGTCGAAGCGGATGCTGCAGACGCCGTCGAGCGCCGCGTACCACTCGCCGGCGCGCAGGAAGTAGGCGTTGCTCAGGATGCAGCCCTTGGGGCGCCCCGTGGTGCCCGAGGTGTAGAGCAGGCCGCACTCGGTATCGATGCCGATGGGCTCCCCGGCGCGCGGCGCGGCCGTCTTCGCACTGGGCACCGCATCGTCGGGCCCCATCGTCTCGAAGGCCACGCCGGCCTGCGCAGCCGCACCGCGCAGATCACCGGCACGCTCGGGCAGCGTCACGGCCAGGCCGATTTCGCTGTGGCCGATCAAATAGATCAGTTCCGCCGAGCGCATCTCGGCGTTGATCGGCACCACGCTCACGCCCAGGGCGTTCAACGCGAACCAGTGAAAGAGGAATGCAGGGCGGTTCTCCAGCAGCAGCCCGACACGGTGGCCGTGGCCGTACCCGGCTTGCGCATAGGCCGCGCGCAGACGCTCGACCTCGGCCGCGGCCTCGCCCCAGCGAATGGCGCCGGCTGAAATACCGTAGGCAGCCGCGGTCACCGATTCGGTGAACAGGAATTCGGCCTGCGGCGTGCGCGCCGCGGTGGCCGCGAAGACTCGATGGACGGTCGCGTGTGTCATCGCGTCCCTAGATGAAAAGCTGCACGGCCGGAAGCGCCGCGTCGCAGTTGAGCAGGTTGACGCGCTTGAGCGTCATGCGCAGCGCGCCGTCCTGCACAGTGAGGTGATGGAAGAAGGTGCCAACGTAGAACTGCAGTTCGTCGCCCTGCGACTCCGTGTAGTGGAACCCGGTGCGCACCACGTAGCGGTTCGCCTCGGCGTCGAATTGCTCGACCACCGGCATCTGCAGCAGATGGTGGCAGCGGCTCGGCGGCTGCTGCGAGAAGGCACGCGGACTCTTGAGACGCTCGATACGCAGCTCTCGCAGCAGCTTGTCCTCGTAGAGGTGCGAGGTGTGGTTGAGGCCGTCTTCCTGGTCGGGCACCAGCGGAATCCAGTAGAAGGCATCGTCGGTGAAGAGCGCGTTCCATTCTTCATAGCGGCGCGTGTCGAGCAGGTGCGCTTCGTTCACGACGAAGTCGATCAGATCCTGATGCGTCACCGATGTCATTTGAGTACCTCTTCATTCGAGGAAAAGCGCGGAAGCGGCTTTGCCGGGTCGCAGGTGTTGCCCCCTGCAAGGGGGTTGGAGAAGCGACACGAAGTGCGCGAAGCCTGGGGGTTAGCCATTTACATTGTCTCCGTCATGCGTTGCACCCAGCTGCGGTACTGGTTGCGCATCGGCAGCTCGTTGGTGCCACCCGTGGTGATCTCGCCACCTTTCAACTCCGACGCGTCGTAGTTGCGATGCAGGCTGACCCACTCGTTGCCGCTCGCGTGCAGGCCGGCCTGCATGCCCCGGTAGGCCTGCAGGTCGTCGTGCCCCACCACCGAGAACGGCGAGTTGATGAGCCGGTTGTACATGGTGGTGCGCTGCAGCAGCTCGGGCGGCGCGCCCTTCAGGCGGAAGGTCCAGCTCTCGATCAGCGTCCTGTCGGCCGAGATCGGCTTCACCACGCGGATCGCCTGGATCGCGCCCTTGATCGTCAGGTTCGGGTAGTACACGGTGTTGTGGCGCGCCATGCCGAGGATCTGCGCAGCCTTCTCTTCGCCGTAGCGCGCTTTCATCGCATCGTCGTAGGCGGGGATCGCCTTGTACTTGCTGTGGATGCTGAAGTGCACGCCCGTGAAACTGTGGCCGTTGTCGTAGGTGCGGATTCCCATGTCCTCGAAGAACTTGTAGTCGGACATGAAGGGCGCGAACTGCTCGACCGCCATGGGCTTGGGCTCGTCCTCGGGCTTGTCGGCCCACATGCGTTTGGCGGTGCCTGCGGAGGACTCGTGCGCCACCATGGGGTGCATCGTGTCGTTGAGGTTCTCGACGAACATCTTCCAGTTGCACTGGTGCATGAAGCGCAGGCACCCGCCGGCGATTTCCAGCTCGCCCTCGGGCGAACGGTTGGCCATGTTGTCGATGGAGCTCAACGAATCGCCGAAGTACGCGTCGAAGTCCGGCCCGGCGTCGTTGATCTTCACGAAGATGAAGCCGCGATGGCTGCGCACGTGCTTCAGCGTGGTGAGCCCCTTGGCCGATTCGCACTCGTGCAAGGCGGTGTTCTCGTAGCCGGTCTTGAGCGGAATGGCGAGCAGCGAGCCGTCTGTCTTGAAGGTCCAGGCGTGGTACGGGCAGCGGAAGAACTTGCCGGTGTTGCCGCACGGCCCGTTGACGAGCCGCGAGCCCTTGTGGGCGCAGCGGTTCATCATCGCGCGCACGCTGCCGTCGGCGTGGCGCACGACGATCAGCGGGCGTCCCGCGATCTCGTTGCTGATCCAGTCGCCCGGCTTGGGCAACTGGCTCTCGTGGCCGACATAGTTCCAGGTGTTGGCGAAGAAGTGCTCCTGCTCCAGCTCGAACAGTTCCTGGCTGGTGTACAGGTCGCGGTGCACCTGATCGTTGCGCACCAGCGCGCGGACGGCTTCAGGGTTGTCTCGGTATGAAGGCATGGTTCTCGTGGCTCCTTCAAAGGTCGAGCACCAGGCGCGCACCCTTGGCGCGCGAGATGCAGATCTGGATGACGTTGCCGGCCGCTTTCTCGCGGGCGCTGAGCACGTAGTCGCGATGCTCGATCTCGCCTTCGATCACGGGCACGGCGCACACACCGCATTCGCCGCGCTTGCAGTCGAACATCGGGTCGCAGCCATGCGCGATCAGGCAATCGAGGATGCTCTGGTCGGCCGGCACGGTGAAGCGCTGGCCCGACTGGGCGAGTTCCACCTCGAAGGGCTGGTCGCCCGCTTCCGCGACGGGTTCGGTGAAGAGTTCGAAGTGCACGCGGTCGTGTTCCCAGCCGCGCGCCTGGGTGCGGGCCAGCACGGCGTCCAGCATGACCTTGGGGCCGCAGACGTAGAGGCGGTCCCCGGCGGGCACGCCGTCGAGCAGCGCGTCGATGTCGAGTGGCGCACCGGTTTCGGCATCGGCGTGTACGCGCAGGTCTTCGCCGAGCAGCGCCTGCAGCTCGGGCAGGAAGGCCATCAGCTCGCGGCTGCGGCCGGCGTAGTGCATGCGCACTGGCGCCTCTTCGGCGCGGCGGCGCGCGGCCATGGTGGCAAGCGGCGTGACGCCGATGCCACCCGCCACCAGCACGGTGCCGCCGGGACCGGTATGCAGCGGAAAGTCGTTCTTCGGCGCCTCGATGGCGACCGTGTCGCCCTCTTTCAGCTGCTCGTGCATGAAGCGCGAGCCGCCACGGCCTTCGGCCTCCTTGCGCACGGCGATCACGTACTCGGCTGGCGCGTTGGTGGCATTGCGCGCGGTCGCGAAGTTGATGAGCGAGTAGTGGCGCCAGTCGGTCTTGCCATCGGGCAGCGACACCTGCACGCGGATGTGAGCGCCGGCCGCGAAGCCGGGCAGCGCGCGGCCGTCCTCGGCGCGCAAGCGCAGCATGCGGATCAGCGGATTCAGTGCCCGCGCTTCGACGACGCGCAGCGAGAGGGTGGCGGAGGGTGCGGTCATCTTCGATGTCTCTTCGTCAGGCCAGTGCGTGCTGCGCCAGTGCAGCTTGCAGCTTGTGGCCGTGTTCGTCGGCCAGCGCCGCGTCGCGCAGTTCGCGCAGCGTGGCCGGTGCCAGCCCCGCGCCGGCGCGCTCGACGGCGCGCATCACGGTGTCGTAGTTGCGAACGCCGCGCTCGTGCGTGTCGCTGTAGCCTTTCACGAGCCGCTGGCACTGCGCGAGTTCGACGGCGAGCTCCGTGTTGCGCTGCGCAGTCGCGGCGATGCGCTGCAGCCATTCCTCGATGCGGCGGTTCTCTTCGGCATAGCGCATCGTCGACAGGCGCCAGCGCTTCATGGCTGCCACCGTGCGCAACATCAGGTAGCCGCGCAGCGAGCTGGTCCGGATCACGCGACCGTGCTGCGTGAAGCGCTCGACGAGCTTCTTCGGCAGCGTCGAATCCATGAGCCAGCGGCCGATGCCGCCCGGCAGCGTCTCGCAGATTTCCTGCAGGCGCGGATGCATGTATTCGTTGATGGCAAGCACCTGCCCGGCTTGCACGCGGGCCTCGCCGCGCACGCGCTCGAAGCGGGTGGCGCGGGTCTTCAGGGCCGCGACGCGGGCGGTGTCTTCGTAGGACATCCAGAGCGCAAGGTGGCGCGCGGTTTCGCGCAGCAGGCGGTGGTCGCCGGCCGGCAAGGCCGCCATCCGGTCGAGGTACAGGCCGGCGTAGGCCGGGTCCTGGTAGTCGATGAGGCGGCGCACGCCTTCGAGCAGGAAGTCTTGCGCGGCAGCCGGAAAGTCGCGCTGCACGCGCTCGACCAGCGCACGCACGGCCGGGTGGCGGGGTTGCGGAGCCGGCGTGGCGAGCGGGGCCTCTTTCACCGGCTCGCCGTCGTCGCCGCCCTGTGCGCGGGTGAATGCGGCGCCGAAGGCCTTGAGGCTGGGCTTCACACCTACGCCGCCGCGTTCGATCGTCGCCTCGAACTGCGCGCGGCTGAAAGGCAGCACGCCCGATCCTGCCAATGCACCAAAGAGCACAGCGCTGATCACGCTGCCGGAGGCTTCGGCAGCCTGCGCCATGTCGAAGCGGATGAAGCGCTTGGCGGCCCGTGCCGTGTGCGCGAGCAACTGGTCGCTGTCGACGCGGCCGTCACCCAGCGCACTCTTCTCCGCGATCGAGAACACGCGGTGCGTGGAGGCGATCAAGGTGGTGCGGTCGCGCGTGACAAGGCCGCGCTGCACGGCGCGCCCCGCTTCCATGAGTTCGGACGCCAGCACCACGTCGACATCGCCCGGCAATGGCATCAGCGCCAGCACCGGCTTGCCGCCATCGGCGTCTGCCTGTGCCGTCGGATAGAGCTCGACGTAGTAGATGGTTGCGCCCGTGCGCTGCGCCACGCCTGGCACCGACGTGGTCTGCGCCACATAGCCATTGGCCTCGCCCATGTCGACGATCCAGTCGGCCAGAACGCCGCCGCCCTCCCCGCCCATGGCGAGGATCGCGATCTTGATCGGGCTCATGGCTCGCCCCCAGTCTTGCTCACTTCGTGTAGCCGCCAACCCCCTACCGGGGGCGACACCAGCGGCCCGGCAAAGCCGGTTCCGCGGTATCCCTGGCCAATTCCCGATGTCTCGTTGCGTCGCATAAGGGAACTTTATTCAGAACGCATAGGCTTCGCGGCGGCGCGCTTCGCCGCGCTGCAGCCAGCCGATGACGGCAGCGCGCACACGCTCGCGCAGCAGGTCCCGGCGGCTCGGGTTGCTCACGATCTGCGCCTTGTAGAACGAAGGGCACAGCACGGCGGCATGCGAAACCTCGCCACACACGCCGCAGCCCACGCAGCTGTCGAGCACAGTCGCGACCGGGTCGGTGCGCAGCGGATCGGGGTTGGGCTTGATCGACAGCGACGGGCAACCCGACAGGCGGATGCACGAGTGGTCGCCGGTGCAGGTGTCGGCATCGACGCCGAACTTCTCGCGCACCACGCGCTTGCCGTCGGCGATGGCCTTGCGCACCAGCGGCTTCTCGCGGCGCTGCTTGTTGAGCATGCATTCCGACTGGGCGATCAGCACCTTCGGGCCCCGGGTCTTGGTGGTGAGCGCTTCTTTCAGCGCATCGCGCATGCCGGCGACGTCGTAGGTTCGGCGCAATGTCTTGACCCACTCGACGCCCACGCCGCGCACGGCGCGCTCGATCTCGTGGCCGGTGCTGCGCGTCTTGTTGACGGCATTTGACGAGAGGATGTCCTGCCCGCCCGTGGCCGAGGTGTAGTTGTTGTCGACGACGATGGTGAGGTTGTCGCTCTTGTTGAAGACCGCGTTGGCGATGCCGCTGGTGAGGCCGTTGTGCCAGAAGCCGCCGTCGCCCATCATCGAGATCGCGCGCTTGCCGGCGGGTGCGTTGAGGGCGGAAGCACCTGCGCCGCCGAGCCCGTAGCCCATGGTGGTGTTGCCGATGTTGAACGGTGGCAGGATGGAAAACAGGTGGCAGCCGATGTCGGCACTCACGTGGTGCGGGCCCAGTTCGCGCTCGACCAGCTTCATGGCGCTGAAGATCGGGCGCTCGGGGCAGCCGGTGCAGAAGCCCGGCGGGCGGGCGTGCACCACCTCGCCCAGCGCCGTGGACGGCAATGCAGGCTCGGGTGCCGCATCGACGCCGACCGCGGCGACCTCCATCAGCGGGATCACCTTGCGCACGGGCGCGGGCAGTGGCGCCAGGCGGTCGTAGCGCTCGCAGAAGCTGCGCGCGCCCTTCAGCAGTTCGGCGGCGGTGTATTCGCCGGCCACCGGCAGCATGTCCTTGCCATGCAGCGCCGTGGTCGAACCGGCCTGCCGCAGGATGGTCGCAAGGTTCTGCTCGACGAAGTTGGGCTGCCCCTCTTCCACGATCATCACCGCGCGCTTGCCTTCGCAGAAGCGGATCACCTCGCTCTCGATGACCGGATAGGCCACGTTCATCACGTAGAGCGGAACCTGGGTGTTGCCGTAGATATCGGCCAAGCCCAGGCGCTCGAGCGCGCGCAGCAGCGTGTTGTAGCTGCCGCCCTGCACGATGATGCCGATGTCGTCGGCGTCTTCGGAGAAGAACTCGTTGAGCTTGCGCTCCTCGATGAAGCGCACGGCGGCGGGCCAGCGGTCCTTCACCTTTTCCTGCTCGTGCACGAAGCTCGCGGGCGGCAGCACGATGCGGCCGACGTCGCGCTGCGGGTTCTCGAGCGCGTCCTTCAGCGTGAACTTCGCGCGCTTGTTGTCGCCGGCGATGAAGTGGCCGTGCACATGGCAAGCGCGGATGCGCAGCTGCAACATCACGGGCGTGTTGCTCGCCTCCGAGAGATCAAAACCCTGCTTCACCGCATCGACGATGCTCGGCAGGTTGGGCCTCGGATCGAGCAGCCAGATCTGCGACTTCATGGCGAACGCATGGCTGCGCTCCTGCATGATCGACGAGCCTTCGCCGTAGTCCTCGCCCACGATGATGAGCGCACCGCCGGTGACGCCGCCCGATGCCAGGTTGGCCAGCGCATCGGACGCGACGTTGGTGCCCACGGTGGCCTTGAAGGTGACGGCGCCGCGCAAGGGGTAGTTGACCGACGCCGCAAGCGTGGCTGCAGCAGTGGCTTCGCTTGCACTGTTCTCGAAGCGGATACCCTGCTCGGCAAGGATGTCCTGTGCGTCGGCCAGCACATCCATCAGGTGCGAGATGGGCGCGCCCTGGTAGCCGGCCACATAGGAAACTCCGGATTCGAGCAAGGCCTTGGTGACCGCCAGAATGCCCTCCCCACGAAAGACATCTCCGCCAGAAAGCCTCAGCTTCTTGACTTCTTCGACGAACGAACGCTCAGCCATTGGGGTCCTTCTTCCTTCGCGTGGGAGGATGCGCTTCAGGTGCCACATCACGCTTCCTATAATGTTGACAAATGAATGTATCCACAATCATGAATTACCCTAGACATGCAAGCGGCGTGCCCGCGGCGACTGTGAGGTGCCTTCATGGCTGACCCAGATCCATCCACCGAGTCGCATCGCTTCGTCGACGACTACCTGCCGGCGCTGCTGGCACAGGCCAGCCAGTTGATCTCTTCGGAGTTCCACGAGGTTGCGCGGCAGCAGGGGTTCTCCGTGTCGGAATGGCGCGTGATGGCATCGCTTGCGGGCAGCGAGCCGATCAGCATCGGCCAGCTCGCGCAGGTGACTGTCACCAAGCAGCCGACGGTGACGCGGCTGCTCGACCGCATGGAATCGCGCGGACAGGTCGAGCGCCTGCCCCACGAAAGTGATCGCCGCATCACGCTGGTGCGCATCACGCGCAAGGGGCTGAAGGCGGTCGAACACCTGATGGAACTCGCGCGCGACCACGAGCGGCGCGTGCTCGAACCCTTCGGGCTGCGGCGCGCCGAAGAGCTCAAGCAGACGCTGCGGCAGATGATCGACCTGCATGTGCACGTGCCGGTCGAGGGGCCGGAGGAAGACTGAGCCCCCGGGCCTCGTTGGTCAAAGGCGAGGCACGAGAACAGCCCGCCCGCGGTGGCCGCGTTGCGCAATCCAGTCGAGCGCGCCGGCCGCATCGTCGAATGCGAAGGGCCGAACGTCCAGATGCAGGCGGCCGTCGGCCAGCCTTGCGAGCAACTCGGGGGCAGCGGCGCGGCCGGCCGATTCACGCCGGAACATGTTGAGCGGCAGAAGCGCGACATCGCGTTGCAGGAAATGCGCAATGTCCAGCTGCAGCGTCGGGCCGGCGGTGTAGCCGATCAGCACCGCGCGCCCACCGGGGCGCACCGCGGGCAGGACTTTCGCAAGGACGTCGCCGCCGACGGTGTCGATGAGCAGGTCGGCGCTGGCCGCGGGCGGTGCTTCGGCATTCGCATCGACGGCCGTCGATGCGCCGCCCAGGCTGCCTGCCAGCTGCATCACGAGCGAGCCGACGGCACCGCTCGCGCCGGTCACCAGCACCTGTTCACCGGGCCGCAGCTTCGCGACGTCGTGCAGCGCCACCCAGGCCGAGGTGCATGGGGAAAAGAACGCGGCACCCAGCGCCATCGGAACGCCGTCAGGCAAGAGTCCCAACGCTTCGTCGGGCGCATCGACAAGTTCGCACCAGGTGCCATCGAAGAGCGTGCCCAGTCCGCCGCCGCGCAGCCACACGCGCTGGCCGACGTCGTAACGTTCGCTCGCCATGACGGTGCCCGCAGCCTCCACGCCGGGCGTGTAAGGCAACGGCGGGTGCCGCAGGAAACTGCCGCGCCACACGGTGCGGTCGATGTGGCCGACCGTCGCGGCTTCCATGCGCACGATGGTGCGGCCCGGCCTTGCGACGGGATCGGCCACCTCTTCCAGCACGGGGACTGCGTCGAAGCCGTGGATGCGCACGGCCTTCATGGCAGCGTCGCCAGAAAGTCGAGTACCGTGCGCGCGAAGGTATCGGGCATCTGATCGGGCAACGGCACCATGCCGCCTTCGATGTCGACGATGCGCGCGTGCGGCAAGTGATGCCGCAGCTCCGCCGCATGCGGCGCCGCGAACGGATCGTCGGTGGCGCGCACGATCAGCGTGGGCTGCGCGACGAGGCCGATCCGTTCTTCCATGCGGTACGACGCGACGGCGCGATGGCCCTCTTCGACGCGTTCGACCTTCAACGCATCGCGCACGAAGGCCTCGAGCAGTTCGGGCCGCCCCGGTGGATAGAAGCCCTGGCGCTTCTGCCATAGCGCAGCGAGATGGGAGCCATCTTCGCTCGGCGTAACTTCGTCGATGGGCGGGCGCTGCGCGCGGGCGCGGCGAAAAGCTTCGTCGGTGCAAGGCGTCGAAGACAGCACCAGGCTGCGCACGCGATCGGGAAACGCGGCTGCAAGCTCCACTGCCACGACGCCACCGGTGTGGTGGCCCACCACGTCGGCCTGCGCGATGTTCAACACGTCCAGCAGTTCGCACGCCACGCGCGCCCATTGCCCGATGCTCGCGGGCACGCCGCCGTCCGCAGAGTCGCCGAAGCCGGCGGTGTCCATCGCGATGGCCCGGCGCTGCGCGCCGATCAGCGGCAGCACGGCGCGGTACTCGGCCCAGCTGCGCGGCGACTGGTGCAGCAGCAGCACCACCGGCGCGCTGCGGTCGCCGCATTCCGCATAGTGCACCTGCCCCACCGACAGGTCGGCAAAGGCGCGGCGGATGCTCATGGCAAGGTCTCGTCGGCCGGCGCGCGCCACAGGCCCGCGTGCCGCAGTTCGCCGAGCGTGCGCGAGAGCACGTCGCGCCGGTAGGCTGCGACGTCGCGGCCCGCGTAATCGTAGAAGCCGCTGCCGCTCTTGAGGCCGAGCCGCCCCTGCTCGACCATGCGCCCGACGATGGCGGGCGCGGTGTATCGGCCTGCGTCGAGCGAGGCCGACATCTCCCGGCTCGCATGATGCAGGATGTCGCAGCCGCCGAAGTCGATGAACTCGACCACGCCGAGCGCTGCGAAACGCAGGCCGAGGCCGTAGCGCGTGGCCTTGTCGATCTCCTCGGCGGTGGCGGCGCCCTCCTCGATCATTCGCGCGGCTTCGTTCATCACCAGCGCCTGCAGGCGCGGCACGATGTAGCCGGGCGAGGCGCCGCAGACCACGGGCAGCTTGCCGATCTCTTCCATCAGCGCCTTGGTGCGCGCGAGCACGGCGGCGTCGGTGCCCGGATGGCAGCTGAGCTCCACCACCGGGATCACATAGGCCGGGTTGAGCCAGTGCATGTTGAGGAAGCGCTCTGGCAGCCGCACGAGTGCGGCCAGCTGCGTCACGAGGATGCTGCTGGTGGTCGAGGTGAGGATGGCGTTGTCGCGACAATGGCGGTTGAGATGCTCGAAAGCCTCGCGCTTGGCCTCCATGGTCTCGGGCACGCCTTCGAACACGAGTTCGGCGGCGGCGAGCGCCTGCGGCGCGGCGGCGGCGTTGACGAAATCGACGCGCGCAGCGATGCATTCGACCTGCGAGGCATCGATCACGCCAAGCTGTGCGAGACCCGAAAGGCTGGCTTCGATCTCCGCCCCGGCCTCGTCGCGCAGGCGCTGCCACGCCTCGTCGCTGCGCGGGCGCAGGTCGATCAGCGAGATGCGCCGGCCGGCATAGGCGAACGCGATGGCGATGCCGCGTCCCATGCGGCCCGCGCCGACGGCGGCGAAGCGCGGCAGCACGGCCTCATTCGCCATCGTGCAGCCTCTGCTTGAGTTGCGCCGCGCTCAGGCCGGCGAGGCCCAGGCGTTCGAAAGTGCGCGGCCCGCGCCGCAGGTCGCGGCCGAGAAAGCCGCCGACGATGGCCAGCAGGCCGTGCGCGATGGGCGCGTCCACGCCCGCATGGCGCGCAGCCGAGGCCAGGAAGGCAAGGCCGAGTTCGGTGTCCTCGGTGATGTAGCGGTGCGTGTGCAGGTCGATGTTCTCGCGCCAGTCGCCCGACTTGACGAGCTGCTTGTGCGCGTCGCCGTACATCCACTGGTCGTTGTTGTAATGGTCGGCCAGCGGATAGTGCGGCGCGCCCTGCCCGAAGGCTTCGCGCACGGCGATGCGCTCCCGGTCGAGCCGGTCGGTCACGTCGCGCACGGCGCGCTGGGTGCCTTCGTTGTGGATGTCCCAGCGCTCGAAGTGCTGCAGCGGCGCGGCGTTCATCACCATCAGCGGCGGATGGATGACGGGGCCAGCATTCATCAACGCGCCCGAGAGCGCGTCGCCGCAGCCGTGCACGGCCGGGTAGGCCTTGCGGATCACCTCGATCGCGTCGGCTTCCTTGCGCGCCGGGTAGACGCCGGTCGGCAGGCGGATGGCGCGGATGGTGACGTTCACCTCGCGTTCGCCGTGCTTGCGCGCGAGGTAGGGCAAGGTGCCGGTCTCGGCCCAGGCGACGTCGGCGCGGCTTCCGGCCTCTCTCACCGCCCTCGCCATCACGTAGCTGCCGAAGGTGCCCGGCGGCAGGAACACGACCTGGCCATCGACCAGGTGCGGCGCCATCGCGAGCGCGATGTCGTGCTGTGCGATGGCGGGCGTGGGAATGACGATCAGCTCGGCGCCCCTCAAGGCAGCGCCGATGTCGGCGGTGGCCAGCGCAATGGGCACCTCGCGGGCGCCGGCGGCGTCTTTCAGCGTGATCGCGCCGGCACGGACGACGGGCTCCAGAGCTGCGGCATCGCGGCGCCACAGGCGCACCTCGTGGCCGGTTTCAGACAGGTCGGCGGCGGCCGCATAGGCGCCATGACCACCCCCAAGAATCGCAATTTTCATGTCGAAAGCCGAAAAGCAGGTGTCGATGAACCGGTGGCCGCAGGACGGACCCGGGGAAGCAATGCGCTATTACATTACTTTTCATCGATTCAGGTGTCAATCAAATTCGACAACACCAGCCTGCTCGGAAACCCGAAATGAAAAAGCCCGCGTTCGTGAGAAGCGCGGGCTTTCGAGGGGGCGAGGCGGCGGTCAGGCCGCTCGGCAAGGATCAGCGGCTGGGCTTGAACGAGCGCTTCTGCGCGTCGCGGGGCACGAACACCTTGCCCTGGCCGCCATGGCCTGCGCCATTGCCGCGGGGCGCGAAGCCTTCACGCGGTGCGAAACCTTCGCGGGGAGCGAAGTCACGGCCACCGCCGTTGCCGCCGCCGCGCGGGGCGCTGTCGCCCCAGCCCGGCTTGCGACCGTAGCCGCCTTCGTCACGGCCGCCGCCGAAACCGGCGTTGTGACCGCCGCCATGGCCGTGGCCCTGGCCGCCGAAGCCACCGCCGCGCGGTGCCGGAGGACGCGAACCGCGGTCGTTGAAGCCGCTGGCGCCTGCGTAGTTGCTGTTGCCGCCGCCGAAGCCGCCGCCATTGCCACCGCGATGACCGCCGCCGCCGAACTTGCGGTCACGCGAATGGTTGTCGCCGCGGCCGCCGCGGAACTCGCCTTGCGGCGGGCGCGATTGCGGCATGCGCTGCTGCGGTTCCATGCCCGGCACCACTTCGGCCTTGAATTGCTGGCGGCTGTAGTGCTCGATGTCCATGATCTTGCGGCGATCGCGGAACTCGGCGAACGTGACGGCAATGCCGTCGCGGCCTGCGCGGCCGGTGCGGCCGATGCGGTGGGTGTAGTCCTCGGCCTTCATCGGCAGGCCGAAGTTGAAGACGTGGGTGATGGTCGGCACGTCGATGCCGCGGGCGGCAACGTCGGTGGCCACCAGGATCTGCACCTGGCCCTGGCGCAGCGCCATCAGGCGGCGGTTGCGCAGGCCCTGGCTCAGGGCGCCGTGCAGCGCCACGGCGCTGAAGCCGTCTTGCTGCAGGTCGTTGGCGAGGCCGTCGCACTCGACTTGCGTGCTCGCGAACACGATGGCCTGGTTGATGGTGGTGTCACGCAGCCAGTGGTCCAGCAGCTTGCGCTTGTGCTGGCTGTTGTCGGCCCAGAACAGCACTTGCTTGATGTTGGCGTGCTTTTCTTGCGGGCTGTCGATGGTCACGCGCTGCGGCTCGCGCATCACGCGCTGGGCCAGCTGCTGGATGCGCGGCGCGAAGGTGGCGCTGAACATCATCGTCTGCTGGCGCTCGATGGTGAGCTGGTTGACTTCGGCCAGGTCATCGGCAAAGCCGAGGTCGAGCATGCGGTCGGCTTCGTCGACCACCAGGAACTTGACTTGGTCGAGCTTGATTTGCGACGAGCGCTGCAGGTCGAGCAGGCGGCCCGGCGTGGCGACGACGAGGTCGGCGTTCTGCAGGCGGGCGATCTGGAGCTGGTAGGGCATGCCGCCCACCACGTTGGCGATGCGCAGGCCGCGGCAGTGGCGAACCAGTTCGATGGCGTCGTGCGCGACTTGCTGCGCGAGTTCGCGCGTCGGGCACAGGATCAGCGCGCCAGGGGTGGCGGGCTTGAAATGACGGGCGTTGGTCGGGTCCTTGCGCTTCGGCTTCTTCGGCACGGCTTCGCCGCGGGCAGCGGCTTCGGCGGCGAGGCGCTGAAATTCGGCCTTGGCTTCGGCTTCGGCTTCGGCCTGGCGCTTCAGCAGCGTGTGCAGCACGGGCAGCAGGAAGGCGGCGGTCTTGCCCGAACCGGTCTGGCTCGAAACCATCAGGTCGACGAAACGAGCGGTCTGGGCGGCGCCCTCTTGCTCGCCCATGGCGATCGGGATGACCTTTTCCTGGACGGTCGTGGGCTGGGTGAAGCCCAGGTCGGCCACGGCGGCGATCAGTTCGGGCGCGAGGCCCAGCTTGATGAAGCCGTTGGGTTGGGCGGGTTCTTCGGCCGCGGCCACTTCGGGAGCGGCTGCATCCAGCGCTTCGAGGATGGGCGATTCGGACACGGTGTCCGAAACAGCGGTGAATTCGTTATGGGTAGCGGATTGCACAGGCGCGAACTCGCCCTGCGCTTCAAAAGCGTCGGTCATGAATATCAATCTCAAACGCGAGCGCTGCCGTAGGCGGCGCCCCGTTGGTGGTTAAAAACATCAACCATCCAACGACGTTCAACTTCAGGCTGGTGCCCAAGGCTGCGGCCCTTTTTGATCAGCGAATGCGATCGGGCGCGGTGTGCAAGATAGGGAGATGCAAGAGACGCTGGCCGGGCTTGAAATACCCGCCCGATCAGCGAAGCCTGCGATTATGGCATGGACTCGGGTTTTTACCTAATTTCCGGGTTTCTCAATCCGTGAGGCGCAGGAAGGTCTCGCGGTAGTGCGCCAGTTCCTCGATGGATTCGTGCACGTCGGCCAGCGCGGTGTGCGCCTGCTGCTTCTTGAAACTGTTGTAGGCCGTGGGTTTCCAGCGCTTGGCCAGCTCTTTCAGCGTGCTGACGTCGAGGTTGCGGTAGTGGAAATACGCCTCCAGCTTGGGCATGTACTTGACCAGGAAGCGGCGGTCCTGCCCGATGGTGTTGCCGCACATGGGCGAGCCGCTGCGCGGAATGTACTTGGCGATGAATTCCAGCAGCTGCTGCTCCGCGGCGGCTTCGTCGAGGGTCGAGGCCTTCACCTTGTCGATCAGGCCGCTGCGGCCATGGGTGCCCTTGTTCCAGGCATCCATGGCGTCGAGCACGGCGTCGCTCTGGTGGATGACGAGCACAGGGCCGTCGATGCGGGGCGTGAGGTCGGGGCCGGTGACGACCACGGCGATTTCGAGCAGGAACTCTTTTTCAGGGTCGAGGCCGCTCATTTCGCAGTCGAGCCAGACCAGGTTCTGGTCGCTTTTCTTCAGGGTGGGCACTGCGGCGGGAGGCGTCGGGTCAAGGGATTCGGGCATCGCAGGATTGTCGTCGAAGGCCCGCAGCGCCAGATACCGAGGGCTAAACTCACTGCTTCATGTCCTACTCGCTCATCTTCACCCTGGCCTTTGCGGCCGCACTGGTTGCAGGCCTGATCGTGAAGTTCTGGCTCGCCTCGCGGCAGGTGCGCCATGTGGCGCAGCACCGCGGCGCCGTGCCAGCCGCTTTCACGCAGACCATCACCCTCGCCGCCCACCAGAAGGCGGCCGACTACACCATCGCCAAGGCACGCTTCGGCCTGGTCGAGATGGCCTGGAGCGCGACGCTGCTGCTGGGCTGGACCCTGCTCGGCGGGCTCGACCTGCTCAACAAGCTGCTGCTGGCGTGGATCGGCGGCGGCATGGCGCAGCAGCTGGCGCTGCTGGCCGCCTTCGCGGCCATCGGCGGCCTGCTTGAGCTGCCTTTCACGCTCTGGCAGACCTTCAGGCTCGAAGAGCGCTTCGGCTTCAACAAGATGACCTGGAAGCTCTGGCTCGTCGACACGCTCAAGTCGACGCTGCTGGGCGCGGTGATCGGCCTGCCCATCGCGGCGCTGATCCTCTGGCTCATGGGCGCGGCCGGCCAGCTGTGGTGGCTCTGGGCCTGGGGCGCATGGATGGGCTTCAACCTGCTGCTGATGCTGATCTACCCGACCTTCATCGCGCCCCTTTTCAACAAGTTCAAGCCGCTCGACGACCCCACGCTCAAGGAGCGCGTGACGGCACTGATGAAGCGCTGCGGCTTCGCAGCCAAGGGCCTTTTCGTGATGGACGGCAGCACGCGCAGCGCGCATGCCAATGCCTACTTCACGGGCTTCGGTGCCAGCAAGCGCGTGGTGTTCTACGACACGCTGCTGCGCCAGCTCAACGCCGGCGAGGTGGAAGCCGTGCTCGCGCACGAGCTCGGCCACTTCAAGCATCGCCATATCGTGAAGCGGCTGGTCGCGATGTTCGCCCTCAGCCTGGCCGGCTTTGCGCTGCTGGGCTGGGTGTCGACGCAGGTCTGGTTCTACACGGGCCTGGGCGTGCAGCCCAACATGACGGCACCCAACAGCGCGCTGGCGCTGCTGCTGTTCATGGTCGCCGTGCCGGTGTTCGGCTTCTTCGTTGCGCCGCTGCCCGCGCGCCTGTCGCGCAAGCACGAGTTCGAGGCCGATGCCTATGCGGTGGCGCAGACCAGCGGAGCCGACCTGTCGGCCGCACTGCTCAAGCTCTACCAGGACAACGCCTCGACGCTCACGCCCGATCCGGTGTTCGTCAAGTTCTACTATTCGCACCCGCCGGCTTCCGAGCGCCTTGCGCGGATGACATGACTCACCCCCAGTCTTCGCGCACTTCGTGTCGCGCGCGCCTTCCCCCTTGCAGGGGGCAACACCTGCGGCCCGGCAAAGCCGGTTCCGCGGTGTTCCGCGATCTGCCCCAAACAGGAACACCCATGAATCAGAGCATGTTCAAGCCCAAAGACTGGAAGAACCTTCCTCCCCGCAAGGCGCTGAGCGCCACCGAAATCGTTTCGGGCCTCGCCAAGCTCGACGGCTGGAAGCTCACCGGCGACGGCGCCAATGTCGCCATCGAGAAGACCTTCACCTTCGCCAACTACTTCGAGACCATCGCCTTCGTGAACGCGCTGGCTTTCGTGGCGCACACGCAGGACCACCACCCCGACCTGTCGGTGCACTACAACCGCTGCGTGGTGCGCTTCAACACGCACGACGTGGGTGGCCTGTCGGTCACCGACTTCGACTGCGCGCGCCAGGCCGACGCGCTGGTCGCCAGCCCCGCCGCATGACGGACCACGCCCTTGGCTAAGCCCGGCCGCGCCGCGCCCACGGCAACCGCTGCGAAGGCACTCCGCGAGGGCCTTGTCGTTGCCAGCCATGGACGCCACTGCCTGGTCGAAACACCCACGGGCGAACGGCTGATCTGCCATCCGCGCGGCAAGAAGAGCCAAGCCGTGGTCGGCGACCGCGTTCATTGGCAGGCCAGCGAGGACGAAGGCACCATCGAGCAGGTGCTGCCGCGGCGCAATCTGTTCTACCGGCAGGACGAGATCCGCACCAAGTCGTTCGCGGCCAACCTCGACCACGTGCTGATCCTGATCGCGGCCGAGCCGGAATTCTCCGAACATCAGCTGGCGCGCGCGCTGATCGCGGCCCAGGCCGAGCGCATCGCACCGATCATCGCGCTCAACAAGAGCGACCTGGTCGAGCCCTTCGAGCGCGCGTGGAACAAGCTGGCACCCTACCGCCGCATGCACCACGGCGTGCTGCCGCTGTCGCTCAAGGCGTCGGGCGAGGCGGACTACGCATCGCTGATGAAGCTCCTGGCCGGCAAATCCACCCTCGTGCTCGGTCCGTCCGGATCGGGCAAGAGCACCTTGACCAACCTGCTGGTGCCGGGCGCCACCGTGTTGACGCAGGAGATTTCGCAGGCGCTGAACTCGGGCAAGCACACGACCACGAGCACCACCTGGTACTGGATCGACGAGGCCCGCACCACCGGTCTGATCGACTCGCCGGGCTTCCAGGAATTCGGCCTGAACCACATCGCGCCGATGCAGCTCGCAGGGCTCATGCCCGACATCGCCGAGCATGCGAACGACTGCAAGTTCTACAACTGCACGCACCTGCACGAGCCGGGCTGCGGCGTGATCGCAAACGTCGAGACCGCGAGCGAACCGGGCGCCATCAGCGCGAGCCGCTACAGGATCTACGGCGAACTGTTCGCCGAGCTGAGCCAGAAGCGGTACTGACGCAGGGCTGCTTCAGCGCAGCCAGATCCGGTAGGACTTCCAGGTCGGGTCGAAGACGAGGTCCAGCGTCACCGGCAGGTCCATCTCGTCCTGCAGCGATTGCGCATGCGAGATGGCAGCTTCCGGATCGGCCACCTGGAAGTGCACGGTGCGAACACCCTCTTCCAGCACCACGTGCGTGCAGCAACCCGCTTCGTGCGTCTGCAGCCGCGCTGTCAGCCGGTCTTCGTGGTTGCGCGCTTCTTCCAGTTCCTCGCCTGATTCGACCGGCGTGGCGACCGACAGACGGTGGCACAGGTCGGCGCGCCCCACCAGTGCGGTGGCCGCGTCATTGCGCATGACGATCACCTCGACCTCGCGGCCGTCTTCGGCCTCGCGCGTCGCGCTCACGCCCGACCACGCGTGCTCGCCCGGAGGAAACACACCGGTGTGGCCAAGCTCGTCGCGCCAGCAGGCGTCGAACAGCGGCACGAAATCGTCGAGTGGCACGCCATCGAAATCCGCCTGCGCATCGACCTCGACGTGGTCGACCGCCCCGACTTTCACCGCAAAGTCGTACTCGCCCAGGATGTGGTCGAGCATGATGAGGCTCATGTGGCGCGCGTGGTCCTGCATGTCCATCGGAATGGGCTTGGCGAAGCCGATCTCCAGCGCCACCCGGCCCCGGTAGGGCTCATGCTTCACGAGGACTTCGGAGCTCGCCAGTTCGAAGTCGTCCATGCGCATGCCGAAACCATCGCTCGAACGCTGGCGGAAAGCCTCCACCTCCAGCTGCGGCAGCCTGGGGCTGCTTTGCACCAGCGCCATCAGGTCCTCGAAGTCGTCCACCGAACCATGCGCGGTCAGCACGAGCTTGAACGCGGGCGGCTCGCCCGCCACCTCGGCCGACAACCGGGGATAGAAAGGCTCCAGCAGTTCGTTGAGCCCCTCCATCAGTTCACGGGCAGGCAGGGCGCGAAGGCTCTCGAGCCGATCGCTCACTGCTTGCCAGAAGCCTGCGCAGGCCGCCGCGCGCGGGTCGGTGTCGTGGGTCGGCATCGCCAGGGTTCCTTCAGGGAGTCGAGTCAAGAATGTCCTGCAGGCGCTGCACGAGCAAGCTGCATTGCTCGCGCGTGCCGATGCTTATGCGCAGGTACTGCGCGATGCGCGGCTGCCTGAAGTGCCGCACCAGCACCGCGCGCTCGCGCAGCAGGGCCGCCAGTTCGGCCGCATCGCGCTGCGGATGGCGCACGAAGATGAAGTTGGTCTGCGACGGCAGCACCTCGAAGCCCAGGTCTTCGAGCTGGAGGGCGAGGCCCTCGCGGGTGTCGACGACCTTGTCGCGGGTGCTGCGAAACCAGTCTTCGTCTTCCAGCGCGGCCACGGCACCGGCCGAGGCCAGGCGGTCGATCGGGTACGAATTGAAGCTGTCCTTCACGCGCACCAGCGCGTCGATCAGGTGCGCCTGGCCGCAGGCGAAGCCGACCCGCAGGCCGGCCAGCGAGCGCGACTTGGAAAGGGTCTGCACCACCAGCAGGTTCGGGTACTTGCCAATCAGCGGCAGCGTACTCTCGCCGCCGAAATCGACGTACGCCTCATCGACCAGCACCACGCGATCGGGGCAGGCTTCGAGCAGTTGCTCGACGCGCGCGAGCGGCAGCCCGATGCCGGTCGGCGCGTTCGGGTTCGCGATCACGACGCCCGCACAACCCTTGCGGGCGCGCGCCGCGAGGGCATCGACGTCGATGCGCAGGCCGTCGTCGACCGGCTGCAGCTCGCACGCGATGCCATAGAGCTGCGCATAGACCTTGTAGAAGCTGTAGCTCACGTCGGGCATCAACAGCGGCTCGGCCTTCTGGAAGAACGCGAAGAAGGCGTGCGCGAGCACCTCGTCCGAACCATTGCCCGCGAACACCTGATCGACTTGCAGGCCGTGCCGCCGTGCCACTGCTTCGCGCAGCGCGAGCGAGGTGGGATCGGGATACAGCTCCAGGCCGTTCTCGGCCGCACGCCGGATAGCCTCGATGGCGAGCGGCGACGGCGGGTACGGGTTCTCGTTGGTGTTGAGCTTGACGAGGTTCGCGATACGCGGCTGCTCGCCGGGCACATAGGGTTCGAGCGCGCCGATGCGCGGGCTCCAGAAAGCCGGAACGGGATTTGCCATTGGGGTTCTTTTTTGCTCAGCCCAGCAGGCGAGCCAATGTGAGCAAGGCCAGCAGCACCATCCACATCACGACCGAGCGCCAGACCAGGCCCACCACGCTGCGCAGATGACCGGGCTCGGGCTCGCGCCCCGGCGTGCTGCCGCTGTCGGTGCGGCGGCCATCGGCCAGCGATTCGCCGGCCTGTGCGCGGGGCAGCGGATCGGCAACCGGGATCGGACTCAGCGAGCCGCCGCCCAGGCGCACGTTGACCGCACCCGAGGTGGCCGCAAGGATCACGCCGTCGTTCTCGTTGGGAAAGCGCTGTGCGTCGTTGCGCCAGCAATCGATCGCTTCCTCGAAGCTGCCGACCACCGCGAAACCCAGCGCCGTGATGCGCGCGGGCAGCCAGTCGATCGCATGCCAGGCGCGGTCCGCGGCCTCTTGAACCGAGACGCTCGACGGCTGCACCGCGGCGCCGTTCTTGTGCGCCCAATAGCGCGAGACGAACTCGCTCATGCGATAGAACACCGCGCCCGCCGGCCCGAGG
Organism: Variovorax sp. Root411; assembly: GCF_001425205.1. Classification (GTDB taxonomy): domain Bacteria; phylum Pseudomonadota; class Gammaproteobacteria; order Burkholderiales; family Burkholderiaceae_C; genus Variovorax. The sequence continues at coordinate 680,362 of NZ_LMDW01000001.1, read as the reverse complement.
CCGATGGCCGCGACGATCGAGAACCACGCGAGCACGCCGAACACATGGCGATGCGCGGCGATCACCGAATGCTCGATGACGTGGCGCACGATCTCGCTGCGCGGCAGGTCGGCCGCGTCGACGCCCTGCCAATGCGCGAGCAGCGAGCGCGCGAGCGGCTCGTCGCCTTCGTCGAGCGCATCGCGGATGTCGGTGAAGTGGTGGCTGAACTGCCGGAAGCCCAGCGTCACGTAGAGCACCGCGATGCTCCAGAGCACCGCGAAGGGCAGCCCCAGCGTGAGCACAAGCAGCCAGTGCACGCCCAGCGCGCCCAGCGTGGGCACGAACACCGCGAGCCCCCAGGCGATCCATCCATGATGCGGCTTGCCCGCGTCGAAGTTGCGGCTGGTCCAGCGTGTCCACGCCAGCACCGCGCCATACACGGGATTGTGCGGGCCCAGCGGCCGCACCTGCTCGATCAGCAGCGCGCACAGGATGGCAAAAAAGCTCATCCTTCGATGATAGCGAGGGCGCCTGGAGATTCAGGCGGGATTCAGGCGCTCAGGAAACGGTAAAGATTGCGCAGCATGCCGGCGGTCGCGCCCCATACGAAGCGCTCGTCGGCACCGTCCTGGTAGGGCATCGAGTACCACTGGCGCCGGGTGCCATCGGGCGCGGGCACGGTGTGGTGGCGGTGGTTGGCGGGGTCCATCAGCCACGCGAGCGGCACCTCGAAGGCCTCCGCCACTTCGTAGGGATTGATGGTGAGCTCGAAGTCCGGTTGCACCAGCGCAACCACGGGCGTCACGATGAACGAGGTCACCGTCGTGTAGGTCGGCAGGTTGCCGAGCACTTCGATGTATTGCGCAGAAAGGCCAACCTCTTCCCAGGCCTCGCGCAATGCGGCTGCCGCGATGTTGGCGTCCTCCGGATCGACACGGCCGCCGGGAAACGCAACCTGCCCCGAATGGGTCGATAGGTTCGAGGTGCGCTCCGTCAGCAGCACGGCCGCGCCCTGCGGACGCTGCACGATCGGTACCAGCACCGCGGCCTGCGCGGGAATGCGATCGGTCATTCGCGGTTCGTGGCGCAGCTCGGGCGTCCAGTCGGGCGGCGTGGCGAAACGCGCCCGCAATGCCTGCGCCGTCAGCTGCGCAGGCGGCACTGCCGGCAATCCCTCGGCTCCGGCCACGAAAGGCGCCTTGCGCGGGTCGAACTGCAGCAGCGCGGGCGGCACCACGGCATTGACGGGTTCGACGGAGGTGGCCTGCAGGGGAGCGGATGAGTTGGTCAAGAGATGAAAGGTACCGGAGCGGATGGAAGAAGTAGAGCGGAAAAATGGAAAGTTGTCTTTGAGCGGGAGCAAGAATGCAAAAAGCCGCCAGAGCGGCGGCTTTTCTTGCACGAAGGCGAACTGCTTACTTGGCAGCAGCCGTCGACTTGCTCGGCAGCTTTTCCTTGATGCGTGCCGAACGGCCGCTGCGTTCGCGCAGGTAGTACAGCTTGGCGCGGCGCACATCGCCGCGGCGCTTGACTTCGATGCCGGCGATCAGCGGGCTGTAGGTCTGGAACGTACGCTCCACGCCTTCGCCGCTGGAGATCTTGCGCACGGTGAAGCCGCTGTTGAGGCCACGGTTGCGCTTGGCGATCACGACGCCTTCGTAAGCCTGCACGCGCTTGCGGGTGCCTTCGACGACGTTCACGCTGACGATGACCGTGTCACCGGGCATGAAGGCGGGGATGGTCTTGCCGAGGCGGGCGATTTCTTCCTGCTCGAGGGTCTGGATGAGGTTCATGATTTCCTGATGTCGATCGTGCCGGGCTACACAAAAGGCGCCTTGGACTTTCGCGGAACAACCGCAAGAAGACCGGGCGCGGCCGGGCAGAGGATCGGGGAACCGGGAATTATAGCTTTTTTTTCAGCGCGGCCTCATCGGCCTTGCCAAGACGCCCCGCCGCCCGCGCCGCATCGATCAGCTCGGGGCGCCGCGCAGCCGTGATGGCCAGCCGCTGGTCGCGCCGCCAGCGCTCGATCTGGGCATGATGGCCCGAGAGCAGGGGCGCCGGCACGCCCTGCCCGTTCCATTGCTCGGGCCGCGTGTAGTGGGGGCAGTCGAGCAAGCCGTCGAGCGCTGGATTGAAGCTGTCCTGCACGTGGCTGGCCACGTCGCCCAGCACGCCCGGCTGCAGCCGGGCCACGGCATCGAGCAGCGCCATGGCAGCGATTTCGCCGCCGGACAGCACGAAATCGCCAAGGCTGACCTGATGGGTCACGCGCGCGTCGATGAAGCGCTGGTCAATGCCTTCGTAGCGGCCGCAGATCAGCACCGCACCCTCGCTCGCCGACCAGCGCTCGACCGATTCATGGCGCAATGCCTCGCCGATGGGCGAGAACAGCACCACGGGAGCTTCGGCGCCGCGCGCCGCCAGCGCCGCATCGAGGCAGGCCGCGAGCGGCTCCGCCATCATCACCATGCCCGGACCGCCGCCGAAGGGACGGTCGTCCACGCGCTTGTAGTTGCCCTGCGCGAAGTCGCGCGGATTCCACAGAACGACTTCGACCTGCTTCGATTCGTAGGCGCGGCGCGTCACGCCGCTGGCCATGAAAGGCGCGAACAGTTCGGGAAACAGGGTGATGACGTCGAAGCGCATGCCGCGCGAGCGCCGTTCAGTATTCGGGTTGCCAGTCGACCGTGATGAGCCGGCCGGGCAGGTCGACCTTGTCGACGAAGACCGAGACGAAAGGCACCATGCGTTCGATGGCCTTGCCGTCTTCTTCGGCGGTCAGCACCAGCGTGGTCTGCGGACCGGTCGCGAGCAGTTCGCGCACCGCGCCGAGCACGACGCCTTCGCGGTTGACCACCGACAGGCCAATGAGGTCGACCCAGTAGTACTCGTCGTCGCCGGCCGTTGGAAAGCTCGAACGCGGCACGAACACGCGCGCACCGCGCAGCGCCTCGGCTGCGTTGCGGTCTGGCACATCGTCGGACGTGGCGACGATGCAGTCGGAATGTTCCTTGGCTTCGCGGATCGCGAGCCGGAAAGCGCCGTTCGCAGAAGCTCCGGGAGCTTGCAGGAACCAGCGCTTGGAAGAAAAAAGCGCCTCGGGCTGGGCGCTGTGGGGCAGGACCTTGAACCAGCCCTTGATGCCCCATGCATCGGCGATGCGCCCTACTTCAATCGCATCCGCCGGCAATTCGGCGGTTTCGAGTGCGGGCAGCATCGCCGTGCGGGACGGCTTAGGCAGCCGCCTTGGGAGCTGCTGCTGCAGCTTGCTTGATGATGCGCAGAACGGTGGGCGAAGCTTGTGCGCCAACGCTCTTCCAGTACGCCAGGCGGTCCTGGGCGATACGGATGCTTTCTTCGTTTTCCTTGGCGGTCGGGTTGTAGAAACCCAGGCGCTCGATGAAACGGCCATCGCGGCGAACGCGCTTGTCCGACACGACGATGTTGAAGAACGGACGGCCTTTGGAGCCGCCGCGGGAGAGTCGAATGACGACCATGATTTATCCTTGGGTGGTCAGCAGGCCTTGTGGATGAAGAAAAGGCCCGCTCACAATGTTCTTCCAGCGTCGAGACACGCGACATGGCCACCCGGCCAGCGACACGCTGAAAAGCCTACGATTATAGCCCGTCCCGCGTTTTCTCCGAATTCCGGCCTTGCGCCACCCGCTTCCACACGCATGCCCCTCGCCATCCGCCCCAGCCGCGAAGAAGACATCGCAGCCATCACCGCAATCTATGCCCATCACGTGTTGCACGGTACCGGCACCTTCGAAACAGAGCCTCCCTCCCCTGCCGACATGAGCGCCCGGCGTGCCGATGTGCTGGGCAAGAACCTGCCGTACCTCGTGGCCGAAGAAAATGGCGAAGTGTTGGGTTTTGCCTACTGCAACTGGTTCAAGCCGCGCCCGGCCTACCGTTTTTCGGCCGAAGACTCGATCTACATGTCGGAGTCAGCACGCGGCAAGGGCCTGGGCGCCAAGCTGCTCGCAGCGCTGTCGCAGGCCGCCGAAGCGGCGGGCGTGCGCAAGCTGATCGCGGTGATCGGCGACTCGGCCAATGCGGGCTCGGTCGGCGTGCACCGCAGCCAGGGCTTCACGCACGTGGGCGTGCTGAAAGACTGCGGCTGGAAGTTCGGCGAATGGCGCGACGTCGTATTGATGGAGAAAGTGCTTGGCGAAGGCAGCACCACCCGCCCCGAGTGACACCCGAATGAAAAACAAGACCACCGCCGCCTGGCTTTCCTTCCTCGGAGGCCCACTGGGCCTGCACCGCTTCTACCTGCGCGGGATGGGCGACTGGTTCGGCTGGCTGCTGCCCATCCCCACGGCACTGGGCATCTACGGCATCGAGCGCGTGCGCATGTACGGCGTGGACGACGGGCTGAGCTGGGCGCTGATCCCGCTGCTGGGCTTCACCATCGCGGGCTGCGCGCTGACGGCCATCGTCTATGGCCTGATGACGCCCGAAAAGTGGAACGCCCGCTTCAACGCAAGCGCGCCGGCCGACGCCGCGCCGGGCCAGACGAACTGGCTCACGATCGGCGCCGTGGTGCTGTCGCTCTTCTTCGGCAGCACGATCCTGATGGCCAGCATCGTGTTCAGCTTCCAGCGCTACTTCGAACACCAGATCGAAGAGGGCCGAAAAATATCCCAGTAGCGGTCAGAACGCCTGCAGGCTGATCCAGTAGGCAATCGCGGCGACGAAGGCCGAAGCGGGGATCGTGAAGATCCACGCCCACACGATGTTGCCCGCCACGCCCCAGCGCACCGCGCTCGCACGCTGCGCGGAACCGACGCCGACAATCGCGCCGGTGATGGTGTGGGTGGTCGACACCGGAATGCCCAGCGCCGTCGCGAGGAACAGCGTCAGCGCCCCACCGGTCTCGGCGCAGAAGCCGCCGACGGGCTTGAGCTTGGTGATCTTCTGGCCCATCGTCTTCACGATGCGCCAGCCGCCGAACATGGTGCCCAGCGCGATCGCGGCGTAGCAGCTCACGATGGTCCAGGTCGGCGGGCTCGCGTCGCCGGCGTTGGCATAGCCGGTGGCAATCAGCAGCATCCAGATGATGCCGATGGTCTTTTGCGCATCGTTGCCGCCGTGGCCCAGGCTGTAGGCGCCGGCCGAAACCAGCTGCAGCCGCCGGAACCAGCGGTCCACCCGCGAAGGCGTGGCACGCCGGAAGCCCCATGCCACCAGCACCATCATCATGGAACCCAATACGAATCCGAGAAACGGTGAAACGAAGATGAAGGCCACGGTCTTCCAGATGCCGGAAGCCACCAGGCCGCCGGTGCCGGTCTTGGAAATCACCGCGCCCACGATGCCGCCGATCAGCGCATGCGACGAACTGCTCGGGATGCCGTAGTACCAGGTCACGAGGTTCCAGCTGATGGCGCCGACGAGCGCGCCGAACACCACGTGCACGTCGACCACCCCCGGCTGGGCGATGCCCTTGCCCACGGTGGCCGCCACGCTCAGGTGGAAGACGAAGATCGCGACCAGGTTGAAGAAGGCCGCGAACACCACCGCCTGCCCCGGCTTGAGCACCCCGGTGGACACCACCGTCGCGATCGAATTGGCGGCGTCGTGAAATCCGTTCATGAAGTCGAACAGGATCGCGAGCGCGACCAGCACTATCACCACCCAGAGGGCGACCTGAACCGTTGCCATCGGTCGCTACCCGCTCAGGAATTCTCGAGGACGATGCCCTCGATCACGTTGGCCACGTCCTCGCACTTGTCGGTGATCGTTTCCAGCAGCTCGTAGATCGCCTTGAGCTTGATCACCTCGCGCACGTCGGGCTCCTCGCGAAACAGCTTGCTCATGGCGCTGCGCATCACGCGATCGGCGTCCGACTCGAGACGGTCGATTTCCTCGCAGGTCTTCAGCGTGGCCTCGGCCACGGCCGGGTCGGCGATCTTGCCGAGGAACTTGACGGCGTCCTTCAGGCGGTCGCAGCACTTCACGCTCAGGGCCGTAAGGCGCACGATTTCGTCGGTCATGTGGCGCACGTCGTACAGCGCCATGGTCTCGGCGGAGTCCTGGATCAGGTCGGCCACGTCGTCCATCGTATTGATGAGCTTGTGGATCTGCTCGCGGTCGATGGGCGTGATGAATGTCTTGTGGATCAGCCGGTTGACGTCGTGCGTCACGCGGTCGGCGGCACGCTCGGCGTTGTCGACGTCGCGGTTGTACTGCTCGCGCAGGTGCACGTCGTTGTAGTTGGCGACCAATTGCTCGAACGCGCGCGCCGCCTCGACGATGCGCTCGGCGTGCTGGTTGAACATCTCAAAAAAATTCCCCTCGCGGGGCAGCAGCTTGCCGAACATGGCGCTCTCCTGGGATCTCGGGTCTCGCCCAGCCACAAACGTGTGACAGAGTCGTGAAAAACCGCGCAAGTGTAATGGGAGCCCGGAACCGGACCGCTTCGCCGGGGTTCCGGGTCCTTTGCCCGGTCAGTTCCGGATGCGTTCGATCACCTGGCCCGACACACGGGCCAGCGCAGCGCGCGGCACCTTGTCGGGCGCGATCTCGGCCAGCGGCTTCAGCACGAAGGCGCGGTCGCGCATGCGGGGGTGCGGCAGGGTCAGCTCGGGCGTGTCCATCACCGAATTGCCGTGCATCAGCAGGTCGAGATCGAGCGTGCGCGGCGCGTTGGGGAAAGCCCGCTCGCGCCCGGCCTGCGTCTCGAGGCGCTGCATGGCGACAAGCAACTGCTCGGCGTCGAGCCCGGTGCGCAAGGCCACCACGGCGTTGATGAAATCGGGGCCCGTGGCGTCGACCGGCGCGCTGCGATAGAGCGACGAGCGGGCCGTCACCTGGGTTCGCTGCAATGCGCCCAGAGCATCCATGGCCGCCTTGACGGCCGCCTGAGCATCGCCGAGGTTGGCGCCGATGGCGACGAAAGCCTGCACGGTCGGATAGTCCTCCCGCACGCGGCCCGGGGGCCGGGTGGGCGCTCGCCGTGCCGGAGGCGCGCCCCTGCCCCCCGTGGGTTTGGCCCCTGCCGGCTTGCCCGTGGGAGCACCGCTTTTCTTGCCGTCCTTCGGCTTGCCGGACGTGCTCATGCGCCTGCGGCGCTCTCGCCGCCCCCACCCGCGGAACGCGGCTTGCGGCGACGCCGGCGCTTGCGCGGCACGGCCTCGCCATCGGGCGGCACGGCGCCGGCTTCGACTTCAACCTCGTCCTCGGCGTCCGAATCGGCGTCCTGGCGCGCAACCGGCACGCTGCGCGGCTTCGGCGGCGGGGTTTCGCGCACCCGCACGCGCTGGCGCACCTTCTGCTCTTCGCGCACCTGCTCCAGCAGGTCTTGGCGGCGGAGGTCGTCGGCCGTGGTGAATTCCTGCCACCACTCGGCAATCGCCTCGCTCACCTCGCCCACGTCGGCGCGCAGGCGCATGAAGTCGAAGGCGGCGCGGAAGCGCGCCTGCTCGACCAGGCTGTAGGGCGTGGAGCCGGTGCGCTTGTCGAAGCGCGGTTGCATCATCCAGATCTCGCGCATGTCGGCGGCCAGCTTGCCGCGGCCCGAGACGTCGCCGATGCGGGCGTTGAACACGTCGTCGATGGCATCCTGCAGTGCAGGGAAAGGCGGCTGCGGGCGCTGGCCATGGCGGCCTTCCTGGCGCTGGGCCCAGCCGTCGCGCACGTCGGCCCACAGCACGCAGGCCAGCAGGAAGCTGGGCGCCACGGGCTTGCCTTCGCCGACGCGGCGATCGGTGTCCTGAAGGGCAGCCTTCACGAAGGGCTGGTCGGCGCGCTCGACCACCACGTCGAGCAGCGGATAGATGCCGCGGGCCAGGCCGAGCTTGTTCAGCTGCTCGACGGTCGCAATCGAATGGCCAGTCTGCAGCAGCTTGAGCATCTCGTCGAACAGGCGACTCTGCGGCACGTCGGCCAGCAGCTTGCTCGATTCGACCAGCGGAGCCGCAGTCTTGGCTTCCATCTTGAAGCCCAGCGCGGCGAGCTTGGCCGAGAAGCGGATGGCGCGAATGATGCGCACCGGGTCTTCGCGGTAGCGCGTGGCCGGGTCGCCGATCATGCGCAGCGTGAGCTTCTGGGCGTCCTTGATGCCGTTGTGATAGTCGACCACGACCTGGTTGGCCGGGTCGTAGTACATGGCGTTGACGGTGAAGTCGCGGCGCGCCGCGTCTTCCTCCTGCGGACCCCAGACGTTGTCGCGCAGCACGCGGCCACTGGCGTCCACCGCGTGCTTCATGCTCGCGAGCTCGCCCTTGCTGGTGCGCTCGTTGCCGGCCACCTGTTCGGCGGCGGCGTTGTCCATGTAGGCGCGAAAGGTCGAGACCTCGATCACCTCGTGCTCGCGCCCACGGCCGTACACCACGTGCACGATGCGAAAGCGCCGCCCGATGATGAAGGCGCGGCGGAACAGCGACTTGACCTGCTCGGGTGTGGCATTGGTGGCCACGTCGAAGTCTTTCGGTCGCAGCCCCAGCAGCAGGTCGCGCACCGCGCCGCCCACCACGTAGGCCTCGTAGCCGGCCTGCTGCAGCGTCGTGACCACGTTCTTCGCGCGTTCGTCGACCAGGGCCGGATCGATCTTGTGAACCTCTGCCGGCACCTCCTGGCGCTTGCCGAAGCGGCTCTTGCCCTGTGCGCTGCCGGCGTTCTTGCCGAGCAGCTTGTCGATGAATTTCTTGATCATTGTTGGTTGAAAGCCTTGTTCGCTCTTTATTCGTTCTCGAGCATGGAGCGGATCAGCGGAATGGTGATCGCGCGTTGCGTTTGCAGGGCATAGCCGTCGAGCTGCGTGAGCAGTTCCATCAGGCTGCCGAGGTCGCGGCTGAAGCGGTGCAGCATGTAGTCGAGCACTTCGTCGGACAGCATCACGCCGCGCGCGTCGGCGGCCTGGCGCAGCACCGCGCGGCGTTCGCTTTCGCTCAGCACCTGCAAGTGGAACACGTGGCCCCAGCCGAGGCGGGTGCGCAGGTCTTCGCGCAGCGGCAGGTCGGCCGGCGGCAGGGCGCCGGCGGCGACCACGCCGCGCTGCAGGGTCTGGGCGTTGACGAACCAGTTGAAGGCCGCGTGCTGCTGCACGGCGGTATAGAGGTGCACGTCGTCGAGCAGCACGGCGCCCCAGCGCTCGTCGAACTCGGGCGGCTCCAGCAGGCCGGCATGCAGCCAGCCCACGCTGGCGCCCTGCTCGCGCAGTGCGACACGCACCGATTCGAGCAGATGGGTCTTGCCGCTGCCGCCTTCGCCCCACAGGTAGGTGGGCACCGGCGAGTGCAGCGCAGGGCTGCCGGCGCCGCCCACCCACACTTGCAGGTGCCGCAGCGCCGCCTCGTTGGGGCCGGCAAAAAAGGCGTCGAAGCTGGGGCCCGTCGCAATGCCGATATCGAGCGCGAGCTGTTTCATCCCGGGAAGGTTCATGGAGGGGGCCGCGAGGGCCCTTAAAATCGTGAGGAATTCTATCGGCCCGGCCAACATGGTTACCGGGGCCGCCTTCCGCTCCTACTCTCCGCATCCTTTCGCGCCCCCCCGACCTCGACCACCCATGACCTCCTCCACGCCCACCCCGCTCAGCTACAAGGACGCCGGTGTCGACATCGATGCCGGCGACGCACTGATCGACCGCATCAAGCCCCTTGCCAAGAAAACCCTGCGCGAAGGCGTGCTGGCCGGCATCGGCGGCTTCGGCGCCCTGTTCGAGGTGCCCAAGCGCTACAAGGAGCCGGTGCTGGTGAGCGGCACTGACGGCGTGGGCACCAAGCTCAAGCTGGCTTTCGAATGGAACATGCACGACACGGTCGGCATCGACCTCGTGGCCATGAGCGTCAACGACGTGCTGGTGCAGGGTGCCGAGCCTCTGTTCTTCCTCGACTACTTCGCCTGCGGCAAGCTCGAAGTGGACACGGCCGCGGCCGTCATCGGCGGCATCGCGCGCGGCTGCGAGCTGTCGGGCTGCGCGCTGATCGGCGGCGAAACCGCTGAAATGCCCGGTATGTACCCGGCGGGCGAATACGACCTCGCGGGCTTCGCGGTCGGCGCGGTCGAAAAATCGAAGATCCTCACGGGCCAGAACGTCAAGCCCGGCGACGTGGTGCTGGGCCTGGCGTCGGCCGGCGTGCATTCCAACGGCTTCAGCCTGGTGCGCAAGGTGATCGAGCGCGCGGGCGCGGACCTCCCCGCCACCCTCGACGGCAAGCCCTTCCGCGAAGCCGTGATGGAGCCCACGCACCTCTACGTGAAGCCGGTGCTCGAGGCGCTGGCCAAGCACCCGATCAAGGCGCTGGCCCACATCACCGGCGGCGGCCTGCTCGAGAACATCCCGCGCGTGCTGCCCGAAGGCACGGCCGCCCATCTCAAGAAGGGCAGCTGGCCGCAGACCGAACTGTTCGCCTGGCTGCAGAAGGTGGCCGGCATCGACGACATCGAGATGAACCGCACCTTCAACAACGGCATCGGCATGGTCGTGGTGATCGATGCGGCAGAAGCCGCCGCCTGCGCCGCCACGCTGCGCGCCGCGGGCGAATCGGTGCACGAGATCGGCGCAATCGCCGCGCGCGGCGAAGGCGCCGCGGTGGTCGTCGGCTGAGTGCCGGCTGCACCTCCACTTTCCCGAACAGAGCGCCCGACACCCCCCCCGGATGGCCAAGAAGCCGCAACCCGTCACCACCGCCGTTCCGACGGCCCCCATCCAACGTGCCGCAGCCTCGCGCGGCGTGACGATCGCAAGCTACCTGCTGATGCTGGCAGCGCTGCTTCTGGTGATGTGGGAGCACCTGCTGCCAGGGCTGCTCTGCGTGTGCATCGGCTTCCTGGCCACGCGGTGGTTCGCGCGGCTGCTGGCTGACAGCACGCGGCGCGTTCCGGCTCTCGGCCAGCGCACCGATGGCTGGGCCGGCGTGCTGGCCGTCGTCCTCGTGCTGGTGGGCCCGATCGCGCTGATCACGCTGCTGCTGTCGCAGGCCCGCGAATACATCGTGGACGCGCCCGACCAGTACCGCGAACTGCTCGACTACACGGCGCGCACGGTGCTCGAGCTTCGCTCCAAGCTGCCGGTCGAGATCGCGGTCTACCTGCCCGAAGGCGCCGCCGAGATCCAGCGCGTGATTGCCAACTACCTGCGCGCGCAAGCTGGTTCGCTGGCAGTGGCCGGGCGGGCCTGGCTGCACGGCATCCTGTTTTCGTACGTGGGCCTGATCGTTGGCAGCCTGGCCGCCGTGTCGCACGCGCCGATGCGCCGGCTGCCGCTGGCCGAGCAGTTGCACCAGCGCGTGCAGACCTTCGGCGAGGCCTTCGGCCAGATCGTGGCGGCCCAGTTCTGGATCGCGGCCTTCAACACGCTGCTGACCGCCATCTTCCTGCTGTTCGTCATGCCGCTGTGGGGCGCGCACCTGCCGTACACGCCGGCGCTCATCACCCTCACCTTCCTGGCCGGGCTGGTGCCGATCGTGGGCAACCTGGTCTGCAACTCGGTGATCACGCTGGTGGGCCTCTCGGTGTCCCCGGTCACGGCGCTGGCCTGCCTGATCTTCCTGATCGTGATCCACAAGGCCGAGTACGTCATCAACGCCAAGGTGGTCGGCGCGCGCACGCAGATGAGCGTGTGGGAGCTGCTGGCCGTGATGTTCGTGGCCGAGGCGGTGTTCGGACCGGCCGGGCTGGTGGCGGCGCCGCTGTACTACGCGTACCTGAAGAAAGAGCTGCAGGCGGCGTCGCTGGTCTGACGAGACCGGCGGCATCGATGTCCTGATTTGATCGATTCTGGTCCGACCGCGAACGGACTTCGGGGTGGCAAGGTAGAAGAATAGGCGGCATCATCCACTTTGCTGCTGCAAGCCCCGCCATGAAAACCTGTCTGATTGTGATCGACGCCCAGGAATCGTTCCGCCAGCGCGCCTACTGGAACGAGAGCCAGGCCGCGCCGTACCTCGCCGCGCAGAACGCGTTGATCGAAGGCTGCGCCGCCGCCGGCGTGCCGGTCGTGCGGGTCTTCCATGTCGATGGACCGGCCGATGCAAGCAACCCCTTCGCAGTCGAATCTGGCCATGTGCATCCCATCGGCGGCCTCGCGCCCTTCACGGCCGCGGCCACCTTCACCAAGCACCGCCACAGCGCGCTGGTCAACAGCGGGCTGGATGTCTGGCTCACGCAGAACGGCATCGGCCGGCTGATCGTGAGCGGCATCCGCACCGAACAGTGCTGCGAAACCACCACCCGCCACGCCTCGGACCTGGGCTGGGAGGTCGACTACGTGACCGACGCCACGCTCACTTTCGACATGGCGCAACCCGACGGCCGACCGCTCTCGGCCGCCGACATCAAGGCCCGCACCTCCACCGTGCTGCAGGGCCGGTTCGCCACCGTCTGCACCGTGGCGCAGGCGCTCGAACGGGCCGCGGCGTGAACGACATGAGCCTGCGCGTACTCATCCTTGCCTTCGACGGCGTGGAGGCACTGGACTTCGCCGGCCCCTTCGAGGTGTTCACCACCGCGAGCCGGGTCAGCCAGCGGATGCAGCCGGGCACACCGGCGCCGTTCCACGTCGCCTCTGCAGCCCTCGGCCAGCCCGTGCAGGCGCGCGCCGGTCTGCAATTGCTGGCCGACCACAGGCTCGCCGACAGCCCGGCGGCCGACGTGCTGATCGTCCCCGGCGGCGTGGTCGATGCGCCGATGGCCAGTGCCGACACGCTGCGCTGGATCGCGCACCAGGCAGCCGGCGCGCGGATCGTTGCCTCGGTCTGCACCGGGGCCTTCCTGCTGGCCGAGAGCGGCGTCGTGACGAGCGATGCCGTCACCACCCACTGGGAGGACATCGCCGACCTGCGCGAACGCTTTCCCTCGCTCGACGTGCGCGACGGCGTGCGCTGGGTCGACAACGGCCGCATCGTCAGCTCCGCCGGCATCAGCGCCGGCATCGACATGAGCCTGCACCTCGTCGAGCGGCTGGCCGGCCGCGAGTTGGCCGAGCGCACCGCGAGACAGATGGACTACGCATGGACCCGCAACGAGACCTCATCCGCGTAGTCTTCGTGCTGCTCCCCGGCAGCCTCGTGCTCGATTGGGCCGGTCCGGCCGAGGCGCTGCGCATCGCCAACCAGCGGCTGCGCGCCATGGGCCAGCCCGAGCGTTTCGCGATCGAGTTCGCGAGCCCCCGGCCGACGGCGATAGGCTCGGTCGGCGTCGTCCTCGCCGGCCTGTCGCCCCTGCCCGCGCAGTGGGACGGTCCCGGCTGGGTCGTGCTGGTCGGCCAGCCTGGCGACACCATCGCCATCGACAACCCCGAGGCGCAGGACCTGCTGCACTGGCTGCGCGGCCTGCGCTTCGAGCGCGGCCGGCTGGAGTTGGTGACGATCTGCGCCGGCGCCCTGCTGGCTGCGCATGCCGGCGCGCTCGCGGGCCGGCGCGCCACCACGCACCACCATCACCTCGGCGAACTGCGTACGGTGGCGCCGCGCTGCGACGTAGTGAGCAACCGGGTGTTCGTGATCGATCCGCCGCTCTACAGCAGCGCGGGCGTGACGACCGGCATCGACCTCGTGCTGCACCGCATCGCCGAACTGTGCGGCGAGGCGCTCGCGGCGCAGGTCGCGCAGAGCATGGTGGTGGCGCTGCGCCGCGGCCCGCAAGACCCGGAGCTTTCGCCCTTTCTCGCCTACCGCAACCACCTGCATGCCGCGCTGCACCGCGTGCAGGACGCCGTCAGCGAACAACCACAGGCCGACTGGAGCGTGCCGCGCATGGCCGACGTGGCCCACACCTCGGCGCGGCATCTCACTCGGCTCTTCATGGAGCATGCGGGCGTGGCGCCGCTGGCGTATCTGCGGCGGCTGCGGCTCGCGGCCGCGCAGCTGGCGCTGGCCTCAGGCGCGAGCGTGACACGGGCGGCGGAGCTGTCGGGCTTCGGCTCCGACACGCAACTGCGCCGGGCGTGGCACCAGTTCGGGCTGCCCGGTTCGCCCTCGGAAGCGAACGCGGCGTCGAAAGCCTGACGGTCAGCCTGTGCAGGCCCGCGCACGCGCCCGCAGCAGCGCTTGCTCGCGCTTGTTGCGCGTGAGCGATGCGGCGCGGTCGAACTCCTTGCGCGCCTCGTCGCGGCGGCCGAGCCTGAACAGCAGGTCGCCGCGCACCGTCGGCAGCAGGTGGTAGCCCTTGAGCGCGGGCTCGTCCACGAGCGCATCGACCACCTCGAGCCCCGCGGCCGGCCCGAAGGCCATCGACAGCGCCACCGCGCGGTTGAGTTCGACGATGGGCGACGGCGCGAGTCCGGCCAGCGCGTCGTAGAGCGCGGCGATGCGGCCCCAGTCGGTTTCGTCGGCGGTGCGCGCGCGGCCGTGGCAGGCGGCGATGGCGGCCTGCAGCGCATAGGGGCCGAGCGCGCCGCCGAGCGACTCGGCGCGCGCGAGCGCCGCGAGGCCGCGGCGGATCAGCATCTGATCCCAGCGCGCCCGGTTCTGTTCGAGCAGCAGCACCGGTTCACCCGAGGCGCCGACGCGCGCGGCCGAGCGGGAGCCCTGGATTTCCATCAGCGCCACGAGCCCGTGCACCTCGGATTCGTCGGGCATCAGCTCGGCCACAATGCGGCCCAGACGCATCGCTTCGTCGCACAGCGCCGGACGCATCCAGTCGTCGCCGGCGGTGGCCGAATAGCCTTCGTTGAAGATCAGGTAGAGCACTTCCAGCACCGAGGCGAGCCGTGCCTCGAGCTCATGCCGGCGCGGCACCTCGAAAGGCACACGCGCCTCGGCCAGCGTGCGCTTGGCGCGCACGATGCGCTGCGCCACGGTGGCTTCGGGCACGAGGAAGGCGCGGGCGATCTCGTCGGTGGTGAGGCCGCCCATCAGCCGCAGCGTGAGCGCCACGCGCGCCTCGGTCGACAGCACCGGGTGGCAGGCGGTGAACACGAGGCGCAGCAGGTCGTCGCCGATATCGTCGTCGAGCGCGGCATCGACCGCTTCGGCGAAGCTGTGCTGCGCCATCTCGTGCCGGGCGTCGAGTTCGCGGCCGATCTCGCCGGCCTTGCGTTCGGCCAGCTGCAGGTGGCGCAGGCGGTCGAGGGCGCGGCGCTTGGCCACTGCCGTGAGCCAGGCCGCCGGGTTGTCGGGCACGCCCGATTCGCTCCATTGCTCGAGGGCCGAAACCAGCGCGTCCTGGGCCAGCTCTTCGGCCAGCCCCACGTCGCGCACCATGCGCGCGACAGTGGCGACGATCTTCGCGGACTCGATGCGCCACACCGCCTCGATGGTGCGGCGGATGGCGGCGGTGTCCGCGCGGCCCTCGCCGTGACTCATGCGTCGGTCTTCTTCACCGTCTGCATCGATGTGAATTCGGTAGCCACGGCCTGCACGTCGGGCGGGAAATCGCCAATCTCCTGGATCTGGCGCACCTCGATGACCTCGTTGTCGCCGCCGGGGCAGCGGCTGGCCCATTCGATGGCGGCGGCGCGCGAGGGCACGTCGATGATCCAGAAGCCGCCGAGCACTTCCTTCGCCTCGGCGAAGGGGCCGTCGACCACGGTGGGCTTGCGGTCCTTGAAGCTCACGCGCGCGCCCATCGAGGGGGGATGCAGGCCATCGCAGCTGATCAGCACGCCTGCTTTCTGCATCGACTCGTTGTAGGCCATCATGGCCGACACCGCTTCGACGTCGTCGGGGATGGTGCCGGGCGCGGCGGTTTCGTAGCCGTGGGGAATCATCAGCAGCATGAATCGCATGGTGGGTCTCCTTCCGTGCGGTTGCTTCAGTTGCCGGCTTTGGCGCGGGCTTCGGTCTCGGCGCGCAGGCGGTCTTCCTGGGCGAGCAGCTCGGGCGTCATCGAGTCGCCGAAATCAGCGGCCTCGAACACCTGGCGGATCTCGATCTCGCCTTCCTGGAACGGGCTGCGCTTGATCCATTCGATGGCTTCTTCCTTCGACTTGACCTGGAACAGCCAGAAGCCGGCCAGCAGCTCCTTGGTTTCGGCAAACGGTCCGTCGATGACGGTGCGCCTGGTCGGGCCCTCGCAGCGCACGCGCACGCCCCTGGAGCTGGGATGCAGGCCTTCGCCAGCCAGCAGCACACCGGCCTTGACCAGCTCCTCGTTGAACTTCCCCATGGCGGTGAGTATTTCGGTGCTGGGCATCACGCCGGCTTCGGAATCGGCGTTGGCCTTGACCAGAATCATGAATCGCATGTCGTTTCTCCTGAAGGTTGATGAGCTTGGGAGCGGCTGGAGGAAATTTGCCTGCTCCTGTTCACACGTCGGACGAGCGGAAGACGGATCGACACGCTCGCGTCGATCTATTTGTAATTTTGCGTTTCAGGAATTCGAGGCTTTCAGGGCAGGTAGCCGCAGAAGCGCAGCACATGCCCGTCGGGCTCGCGGATCGCGAATTCGCGCAAGCCCCAGGGCTGGGAGACCGGCGGCTCGATGACAGTCACGCCGCGCTTCACGTACGCAGCATGCAGGCCGTCGATGTCCTTGCCCACATGGATCACGATTTCGCCGCGCCAAGGCCTGGCCTCGCGCGTGCTGCACTGCCACAGCCGCAGGTAGACCGGGTCGCCGTAGCTGCGGTCGCCCTTCTTCACCCGGGCGTAGCTGGGCGGCTCCCCTGCGATGAAATCGAGCTCGAAGCCCAGCACGTCGCGAAACCACCGCGCGGCGCGCGAGACATCCGACACTGGCAGCACCGGCTGAACGCCATGGAATTCATGCAGGGTGCCCAGGTCGGGCGCCGGGCTCACGCCTGCCTTGGCGTCCATTTCAATTGGCCAAGCGGCGAAGGGTGGCGACGCGCTCGGCGATCGCGTCGATGTCGAGGGCGTCCTCAGCCTTCGCCAGGTAGGTTTCCAGGTCGCGCACGGCCTGCGCCGTGTTGCCCTGTTCGGCATGCGCGATGCCGCGGTCGCGGTACTCGCCCCAGGCGCTGGGCAACAGCGCGATCAGGCGGTCCTGCACGGCGATGACGCGCTGCCAGTCTTCCTGCGCGTGGTGCACTTCCTTCAGGTTGCGCAGCATGCGGGCGATGATTTCGCGCGGACTGGCAGGCTGCAGGTACAGGCCCAGCGGCACGTCAAAATCGCCGACCAGTCCGTTGCTGCGCTTGTAGGGCTCGAGCCGTTCGCCCAGTTCCTCGCGCGACAGCGACTTGCCGGTGAAAGGATCGATCACCACCTGCCCCTTGGGCAGCGTCACCTTGAGCATGAAATGCCCCGGAAAGCCGATGCCGCGCGCCTGCAGGCCCAGGCCCTGCGCCAACTCCATCCACAGCACCGCCAACGAGATCGGAATGCCACGGCGGGTGCGCAGCACGGCGTTCAGGTAGCTGTTGTCGGGGTCGTAGTAGTCGTTGACATTGCCGCCGAAGCTCAGGTCGTTGAAGAAGAACTGGTTCAGGGCGCGCAGGCGAGCCAGCGGCGCGGCGTCGGCCGGCAGGCGGCGCTTGAGGCGAGCCAGGAGCTGGTCGACATCGCCCAGTACCTGCTGCACGTCGAGCTCGGGGTATTCGTCCTGCGCCAGGCTGGCGGCGGCTTCGAGCAGCGGAAAGTGATCGTCGCTGCAGACCAGCGATTCGAAATACTCCAGTGCGGTGGGAACCTGAAAGCTGAACGTCATGTGTCTTTGTAGAGGAGCCCGCCGGGAGCGTCAAGGCAGGGCACACGCGTATTGCGCACGCACGAACACCTCCCGCACGGCGCTTCAGCGGCGGATGAAGCTGCGCAGCCGCACGCCCACTGCCGCCAGCACCCCAAAATAAAGCAACGCCGAGCCGGCGATCAGCGCGGCGAGCAGGCCGATGCGCAGCAGGCGCTGGTCGCGCAGGGCGATCCAGTCGAAATGCGCCGAGCCCCAGACCAGCAGGGCCGCCAGCACCAGCGTGCCGGCCAGCACCTGCAGCGTAAACCTGCCCCAGCCCGGTTCGGGCTTGTAGCTGCCGCGGCGCACCAGGCCGACCAGCAGCCAGGTCGAATTGACCAGCGCGCCGATGGCGATGGTCAGGGTCAGCGCGGCGTGCTGCAGCACCGGCACCAGGAAGATGTTGAGGATCTGCGTCAGCACCAGCACGCCCACGGCGATGAGCATCGGCGTGCGCGTGTCGTGCTTGGCGTAGTAGCCGGGTGCCAGCACCTTCACGGCCACGATACCGACCAGCCCGACGCCGTAACCCATCAGCGCCAGGGTGGTGCGGCCCACGTCCTCGCCCGAGTAGGCGCCGTTGTGGAAGAGCACCGCCACCAGCGGTTTTGCGAACAGCAGCAAGGCGACGGCACACGGCGCCGACAGCAGCACCACGAGGCGCAGGCCCCAGTCGAGCAGCGAGGAATAGCGCGCGTCGTCCTTGGCGGCGCGGGCGCCGGCCAGCTGCGGCATCAGCACCACGCCGAGGGCGACGCCGAGCATCGCGGTGGGAAACTCCATCAGCCGGTCGGCGTTGGTGATCCAGGTGACGCTGCCCACCGCCAGATGGGAGGCGATCTGCGTGTTGATGAGCAGCGAGATCTGCGCCACGCTCACGCCCAGCAGCGCGGGCAACATCAGGCTGAGCACCTTGCGCGTGTTCGGGTCGGTCCAGGCGGTGCGCAGCGCCCGAAGGCTGGTTCCCACGCGCGGCATCAGCCCCAGCTTGCGCAGTGCCGGAATCTGCAGCGCAAGCTGCAGCACGCCACCCACCAGCACGCCCACGCACTGTGCATAAATCGGCTCGATGCCCCAGTGCCGGAAAAGCGGCGCCCCGACCAGGATCGACAAAATCAGCGCCACGTTGAGCAGCACCGGCGAGGCCGCCGGCACCGCGAACTTGCGCCAGGTGTTGAGAATGCCGCCCGCCAGCGCCACCAGCGACATGAAGCCGATGTAGGGGAACATCCAACGCGTCATGACGATGGCGGCGTCGAAGCCGGGCAGCCCGCTGGCCATGGCCCAGACCAGCAGGGGCGCGCCGGCCACGCCTGCCACGCAGACGATCACCAGCGTCCAGGTCAGCAGCGTGGCGACGTGGTCGATGAGCTGCCTGGCGCCCTCCTCTCCGGCTTCGGCCTTGCGCGCGGCCAGCACCGGCACGAAGGCCTGGCTGAAGGCGCCTTCGCCGAAGACCCGCCGGAACAGGTTGGGGATGCGGAATGCGACGTTGAACGCGTCGGTCAGCGCGCTGACGCCGAAAACCGAGGCAAACAGCACGTCGCGCACGAGGCCCGTGATTCGCGAGGCGAGGGTCAGCAGGGAGACGGTGGAGGCGGATTTGAGCAGGGACACGGGGGCCGAGTGTAGGGCCCGCCAAACCCCTGAAACGGGCCGATTCGGCGGAAAAGGCAACCCGGCCTATAATCGAGGGCTTTGCTGCATCATCCTCAGACACCTAAGGAACATTAAATATGGCATCCGCCAAGCCCAAGAAGAAGAACCCGCGCCTCGCCTCCGGCCGTAAGCGCGTCCGCCAGGACACCAAGCTCAACGCTGCGAACACCTCGCTGCGCTCCAAATACCGTACCGCTGTCAAGAACGTCGAAAAGGCTGTTCTGGCTGGCGACAAGACCAAGGCAAGCGAACTGTTCGCGAAGGCCCAGAGCATCGTCGACACCGTCGCCGACAAGGGCATCTTCCACAAGAACAAGGCCGCCCGCGACAAGAGCCGCCTGTCGGCCAAGGTCAAGGCCCTCGCCCTGGCGCCTGAAAAGGCCGCCGCCTGACACCTGTCAGGCAAGCCCGGACCGGAATTCTCCGGTCCGCCGTTTGATCGGGGTGCGCTGCAGCAAAGTGTAAAAAACCGCCTTCGGGCGGTTTTTTCATGCCCGCTTGGTTCGCGAAGCCAGGCCGCGGACAAGAAAAAAGGCCGGTCAGGCCTTTGCGGGTGGGGCGTCGGGAACCAGACAGGCCTCGGCGACCTGCAGATCGTTGTCCCTGGCGAAGTTCACGCAGAAATCCCAGGCCATCGGCTCCGCGTCGCGCAGCGCACGGTTCACGACCACGCACTTCACACCATTGATGGTCGTCGGGATGCACCAGGGCGAATAGCTCAGGTGGCTGCCCGGATAGGCGCCGCCGGGACGGAAAGAGCACATCACGCCGGCCAGGCGCTCGGCCCAATCGCTCGGGCGAAAAGTCCGGCCATCCTTGGTAATTCCCTGGATGAAGATTTCTTTGGCAGTGGAGGAAATCATCGTTGAATCAGGCGACCGGAGCGGGTGCTGCGGTGCAACAAGCGATTCTATCCGCGGCACTTTTTGCATCCTGAACACGGGGCATTGCTGTAATGCGGAATCCTCAACGAAGCCGTCAAACCGCACGCCTAGAATTCGCGTTCCCTATCTGGAGAACCCGAATGAGCGCTACCGCCCAGCCCACCTCGCCCCACGTCATGAACACCTACGGTCGCCTGCCGATCGCGCTGTCGCACGGCCAGGGCTGCCGAGTCTGGGACACCGCGGGCAAGGCCTACCTCGACGGCCTCGGCGGCATCGCAGTGAACACCCTGGGCCACAACCACCCCGAGCTGGTGCCCGCCCTGCAGGACCAGCTGACCAAGCTGATCCACAGTTCCAACTACTACCACGTGACCGGCCAGGAGCAGCTCGCCACCAAGCTGACCGAAATCTCCGGCCTCACCAACGCCTTCTTCTGCTGCACCGGCCTCGAAGCCAACGAAGCCGCGCTGAAGCTGGCGCGCAAGTTCGGCCATGACAAGGGCATCGAGCGCCCCGAGATCGTCGTCTACGAAGCCGCCTTCCACGGCCGCAGCATCGCCACGCTGTCGGCCACCGGCAACCCCAAGGTGCAGGCCGGCTTCGGCCCGCTGGTGGAGGGCTTCATCCGCGTGCCGCTAAACGACATCGAGGCACTGAAGAAGGCCACCGAGGGCAACCCCAACGTGGTGGCCGTGTTCTTCGAAACCATCCAGGGCGAAGGCGGCATCAACCCGATGCGCTGGGAATACCTCAAGCAGGTGCGCGCCCTGTGCGACGAGCGCGACTGGCTTATGATGATCGACGAGGTGCAGTGCGGCATGGGCCGCACCGGCAAGTGGTTCGCCCACCAGTGGGCCGGAATCTTGCCCGACGTCATGCCGCTGGCCAAGGGCCTGGGCTCGGGCGTGCCGATCGGCGCCGTGGTGGCCGGCCCCAAGGCCGCCAACATCTTCGGGCCCGGCAACCACGGCACCACGTTCGGGGGCAACCCGCTCGCCATGCGCGCCGGCATCGAAACCATCCGCATCATGGAAGAGCACAAGCTGCTCGAGAACGCCGCCGCCGTGGGCGCACATCTCAAGGCCGCGCTGGAGCGCGAAATCGGCGGCCTGCCGGGCGTGAAGGAAATCCGCGGCCAGGGCCTGATGCTGGGCATCGAGCTCGACCGGCCCTGCGGCGTGATCCTGAACCGCGCCTGCGATGCCGGCCTGCTGCTGAGCGTGACGGCCGACAAGGTGATCCGCCTCGTGCCGCCGCTCATCCTGACCACGGCCGAAGCCGACGAGATCGTCGCCATCCTCGCGCCCATCGTGAAAACCTTCCTGTCGGAGCCTGCAGCGCAATGACGACCGCCGCCACGCCCAACGCCATCCGGCACTACCTGCAGTTCTCGGACTTCACGGCCGACGAATATGCCTACCTCTTCGATCGCATGGCGATCATCAAGAAGAAGTTCAAGACCTACGAGAAGCACCAGCCGCTGGTCGATCGCACGCTGGCCATGATCTTCGAGAAGGCCAGCACGCGCACCCGCGTGAGCTTCGAGGCCGGCATGTACCAGCTGGGCGGCAGCGTGGTGCACCTGACCACCGGCGACAGCCAGCTCGGCCGCGCCGAACCCATCGAAGACAGCGCCAAGGTCATCAGCCGCATGGTCGACCTCGTGATGATCCGCACGTACGAGCAGACCAAGATCGACGCCTTCGCGGCGCATTCGCGCGTGCCTGTCATCAACGGCCTGACCAACGAGTTCCACCCCTGCCAGATCCTCGCGGACATCTTCACCTACATCGAGCACCGCGGTTCACGCGACGCCGGAGGCGACGCACTTTCCTGCCTCAAGGGCAAGACCGTGGCCTGGGTCGGCGACGGCAACAACATGGCCAACACCTGGCTGCAGGCCGCCGAGATCCTGGGCTTCACGGTGCACGTGAGCACGCCCAGCGGCTACGAGGTCGACCAGTCGATCGCCGGCATCCGCTCGGGCGACAGCTACAAGGTCTTCCAGGACCCGATGGAAGCCTGCCGCGGCGCCGACCTCGTCACCACCGACGTCTGGACCAGCATGGGCTACGAGGCCGAGAACGAGGCGCGCCGCAAGGCCTTTGCCGACTGGTGCGTCGACGAGGACATGATGCGCATCGCGCAGCCCGACGCCCTCTTCATGCACTGCCTGCCGGCGCACCGCGGCGAGGAAGTGCAGGCCGAGGTCATCGACGGGCCGCAGTCGGTGGTGTGGGACGAGGCCGAGAACCGGCTGCATGCGCAGAAGGCGCTGATGGAGTTTCTGCTGCTGGGGCGGCTGTAGGCGCCAGCGCCCGGGCCGGTCAGAAGGCCCAGGCGCCCAGCTGGTAGTAGTCGAAGCCGCTGCTGCGGCCGCCAAGACACTTGGCGAAGAAGTCCTCCGTGTGGCGGTACATGGCGAGGTTGTTGGTCCATTTCTGGTTGCCGTGGCCGTCGCCCTGGAAGCTCACGAACTCGACCTGCTTGCCGGCAGCGCGCAGCGCCGCCACCATGCGCTCGGATTGATCGAACTTCACACGCGGGTCGTTCACGCCATGCATGACGAGCACCGGCGCGCGCACCTTGGCGACATGGTTGATCGGTGACTTGGCGTCCATGACTTTTCGCTGTGCCGGATCGGCCGGATCGCCCACATAGCGCTTCCACCAAGGCATGCCCAGCGCCCAGTAGGCGGGCGCGTTCTCGACGAGCCGCGACAGGTCGGACATGCCCACCACATCCACTGCGCAAGCGAAGGTCTCGGGCGTCATCGTGGCGCCGACGAGCGCCGAATAGCCGCCGTAGCTCGCGCCGTAGATGGCCACCCGCGCCGGATCGGCCACGCCCTGCGCCACCGCCCAGCGGACGCCGTCGATCAGGTCGTCGTGCATCCTGCCGGCGAATTCACCGACCGCCTTTTCCATGAAGGCGCGGCCGTAGCCGCTGGAGCCCCGGTAGTTCACTTGCAGCACCGCATAGCCTCGATTGGCGAAAAACTGCTGCACGCTCCGGTTGGTGCCTTGGTAGGTCCACACGTCGCGCGCCCAGGGACCGCCGTGAACCAGCAGCACCATCGGCAGCGCGCGCGCCTGCACGCCCGGCGGCAGCGTGAGGTAGCCATGGATCTGCAGGCCGTCGCGCGCAGCGTAGGCAACCGGCCGCGTCGGCGCCAGCGACGAAGCAAGGCCACTGGTGCTGCTTTCGCCGAGCAGCACGGGCGCCGTGGAGGGACTGCCGAGCAGGTAGTACTTCCAGCCGCGGTCGGTGCCGACGCTGACGGTCATGGTCTGTTCGTCATCGGCCATGCTGGTCACATGGACCGCCGCAGGTTCGCCGCCAGCCAGGGGTTCGAGCCGCGCCGCAAGCGCAGCGTCGAAAAACCTGTTGCGCGGATGGCCCGGCATCGAATAGGCCGCGAGCGGCGCATTGCTGCGGCGGCTCATCAGCACCTGCTCGATGTCGACCTCCGCATCCTGGTAGACCACTTCCTCGGCGCCCGATTCGAGATCGATGCGCACCAGGGCCTCCTTGTCGCGCCCGCGGTTCGAGACCGCCCAGGCGGTGTTCGTCCCGGGCACGAAATCCGCGATCCACCAGCTTTCCTCCTTCTGCCAGCGCAGCGTCGTGCGCCATGTGTCGCCGTCAGGCACCTGCAGGTACCGCTCATCGCCGTCCTGCACCGAACGTGCCCGCAGGCGGCCATCGCGGTCCACCGACCAGCTGGTGACGTTGCCCGGATTCTGCGCAACGAGCGCCCGCGTGCCCGTGGCGGGGTCGATCCGGTAAAGGTCGAACACCTTTTTGTCGCGCGCGTTGGAGAACACGAGAACCTCGGAACTGTTCTCGATGCGCCGCTGAATCCGCGAACGCGTGCCCTTGAACGGCGTCAGGTCCACGGGCTGCGCGTCGGCGCGCGCCATATCGACGGCAAACACATGTGTGTCTTCGTCGCCCGTGGGGTCCACCATCAGGAAGAGAAAGCGGCTGTCGCCCGACCAGACGATGGATTGCACACGCAGCGGGATCGACCGCGTTGCGCCGCTGGCCAATGCCTTCACCCACACGGCCGGCTTCAATCCGCTGATGCCTTTCCACGCAAGCGACGCGCCGTCGGGCGACACGCGATAAACGCCCGTACCCTCCACGTTCGCGACGAACTCTCGGACCGGAATCAACGGCGGCAAGACCTGGTCCTGCAGCGCCGGATGCGTCGGCGCCACCGCGCAGCCTCCCAGCAGGCCCGCCAGGACGATCGCGATCGGAATTCTCAATGTCACGGGTTCTCCTCCTTGTTGGATGCCGCATTGTGGGCAGGCCAACCTTTGGCTTTCCCAAAGGTGCGCGCGCCACAATGCGAAGCCATGCACATCCTGCTCATCGAAGACGATCTCGACCTCGGGCGCGCGCTCCAGGCCAGCCTCAAGGTCGAGCACTTCACCAGCGAGTGGGTGCGCCGCGCCGCGGATGCGCCGCATGTCGTCGATGCCGCGCGGGTCGACTGTATGCTGCTCGACCTGAACCTGCCCGATGCCAGCGGCTTCGATCTGCTGCGGCGCTGGCGGCGCGGCGGCGTTCGGGTGCCGGTCATCGTGATCACCGCGCGTTCCGCCATCGACGACCGCTTGGCCGGCCTCGACGGCGGCGCGGACGATTTCGTCATCAAGCCTTTCGACACCGCTGAACTCGTGGCACGTGTGCGCGCCGTAGTGCGGCGCAGCGCGCAGCAAGCCAGCGAGCACTGGACCGTGGGCGCGCTGGAGATCGAGCCGGGCCGGCGCCAAGCGAAGCTGCAGGGCGCGCCGCTGGCGCTCTCGCCGCGCGAATTCCAGCTGCTCTTGGAACTGGCGCGCGAACCCGGTGCCGTGGTGGCCAAAGATGTGCTGTCGCAACGCCTCGAGCCGCTAGGCGATCCGGTCGACTTTGCAGCCATCGAAGTGCATGTTTCCAACCTACGCAAGAAGATCGGCACCGAGCGCGTGCGCACCGTGCGCGGCATCGGCTATTTGCTCGAACCATGAACCCCGCACGGCCGCCCGAAGGGGCTCGCGCTCCGGCTCCGGCGAGCGCGCGGCATGCGCTGTGGCGGCACCTGTCCGAGCCGTCGCTTGTTCGGCGCGGCACCTGGTCGACGCTGCTCGTCTTCCTGCTGATCTGGGTTGCGCTGCTGGGCTATCTCTATGCCGAGAATCGTCAGTACCTCGCCGAGGCACCCGGACTCAAGCAGTTCGGCGATGCCTTGCTGGTGGCGCTGGACGAAACGCCGGATCAGGCGCACGCACGCGCCGTGATGGCAGCCACCGAACGCTGGACTGCGATCCGCCGCACCCAGGACAAACGCCTGGGCGGGATCGTGCTCTACGAACTGCGCGACAGCCGCGATCGCCGCGTCTTCGCGTCCGAGGGATGGCCATCCGAGACATCCGATGCATCCGCCGCTGACTGGTCGGAACGCTACTGGCGCTACGACCGGACCAGCGCGCACTGGCGCTTGCAGATCCTCAATCCGCGCCGGACCGGCAGCGCCTTCCTGCGCTACAACGCCGGCTTTATCCTGCCTTATCTGCTGGTGGCGTTTCCGTTCGTCCTGCTGGCCGTCTGGCTCACGGTGCGCGCGAGCCTGCGTCCGCTTCAGCAACTGGCGCGGCGCATCGAAGAGCGGCCGAGCGACGACCTGAACGCCGTCGGCGTGCCTGCGCGCTACCGCGAACTCAAGCCGCTGGTGCAGGCGCTCGACGCCCTCTTGTCGCGCCTGCGCGGCACGGTGCAGCGCGAGCGCGCGTTCGTGCAAGACGCGGCCCACGAGATCCGGACGCCGCTGGCGGTGATCAACGCGCAGGCCCATGTGCTCGCGCACGCCCAGGACCCGGCGGAGCGCGCCCTGGCCGAGAGGCAGCTGAACCAGGCCATCGCGCGGACTTCGCACCTGGCGCGGCAACTGCTCGAGCTGGCTGCGCTGGACCGCGCCGGCCCGCGCAGTGCAAGCCGCGTCGACGTGGCGCATTGGCTGCGCGCGCTGCTCGGCCCAGCCGCCCAGGCCGCGATACGCGAAGGGCGCGAACTGTCACTCGATGCACCGGACGCCCTGCCCTGCCGCATCGACCTGGGCGCGCTGGAGTCGATCGTCCAGAACCTCGTCGACAACGCCTTGCGCCATGGCGTGCCGGGCAGCATGGTCGCCGTGGACTTGCGCGATGCCGACGGGCAACTCCTGCTCGAAGTGCGCGACGATGGCCCCGGCATCGCGGCCTCGCAGCGCGAACATGTCTTCGAGCGCTTCCACCGCGGCACCGAGCCGCGCGCCAGCGGCGCCGGCCTCGGCCTGGCGATCGCGCGACAGGCCGCGCTACGCCTGGACGGCAGCGTCGAGATCGTCGACGGGCTGCAGGGGCGCGGCGTGGGGTTCCGTGTCCGCCTGCCACGGGCGGGCGACTAGCAGACGCCTTGAACCACGCCGCTACCATCACGCGATGAGCCGCACCACCTCTCCATGCCAGCAATGCGGCGCCTGCTGCGCGAGCTACCGCGTCGACTTCAGCGTCCATGAGCTCGACGACAACGGCGGCAGCGTGCCGTCCGGGCTCGCGGTCGAGGTGAACGACGCCATTTGCCGCATGCGCGGCACCGACCACACGCCCATGCGCTGCGCAGCGCTCACCGGCAAGATCGGACAGGCCGTGGGCTGCGGCATCTACGAATGGCGCCCCAATCCGTGCCACGAACTGCAGGCCGGCAGCGACGCCTGCGAGCGGGCGCGCGCCCGGCACGGACTGCCCGTGCTGTCGTCGCTTCATTGACGGCTTCAACTCGTCACATAAGGTGTTGGAAATAACCGACACCACGACCGCTCGCCGGGCGCTAACTTCGCGCCATGCGTTCAAAGCAACCCCGCCCCCGGATCTGGGACATCTCGCCGCCCGTGCATGAAGGCACGCCGGTGTTTCCCGGCGACACGCCCTACCAGCAGCGCTGGGCAGCGACCATCTCGCCGGACTGCCCGGTGAACGTCAGCGAGATCAAGCTCTCGCCCCACGTCGGCGCGCACGCCGACGCGCCGCTGCATTACGACCCCGCCGGCCAGAGCATCGGCAACGTCGACCTCACGCCCTTCCTCGGCCCCTGCCGCGTGATCCATGCGATCGACACGGGCCCGCTGATCGAGTGGGAGCACATCTCCCACGCCGTCGACAGCACCCTGCCCCAGCGCGTGCTGGTGCGCACCTACACCGCCATGCCGGTGGACCTATGGGACCCTCGGCTTGCCGCCTACGCCCCCGCCACCGTCGAGCGCCTCGCAGCCATGGGCGTGAAGCTCATCGGCATCGACACCGCCAGCATCGACCCGGCCGACAGCAAGACGCTGGACAGCCACCAACGCATCCGCCGCCTCGACCTGCGCGTGCTGGAGAACCTCGTGCTCGACGACGTGCCCGAGGGCGACTACGAACTCATCGCCCTGCCGCTCAAGCTGGTCAGCGCCGATGCCTCCCCCGTTCGCGCCGTGCTGCGCGAACTCCCCCGCTGAAACTTCCACCATGACGACTCTTGCAGACTGCCGCGCGCTCGACGCGCAAGACCCGCTGCGCGCCTTGCGCGACCAATTCACGATTCCCGAGGGCGTGCTCTACCTCGACGGCAACTCGCTCGGCGTAATGCCCACGGCCGCCGCGGCGCGCATCGCCGAAGTCGTGACGAAGGAATGGGGCGAAGGCCTGATCCGTTCGTGGAACACCGCGAGCTGGTTCGACCTGCCGCAACGCCTGGGCGACAAGGTGGCCCGACTGATCGGCGCCGCGCCCGGCGAAGTGGTGTGCACCGACAGCACCTCGGTCAATCTCTACAAGGTGCTGTTCGCTGCGCTGTCGCAGCACAAGGACAGCGGACGCAAGCTGGTGGTGAGCGAACGCAGCAACTTCCCGACCGACCTCTACATCGCCGAGTCGCTGTGCCGCGAGCGCGGCTTCACGCTCAAGCTGATCGATGCGAGCGAACTGCAAGGCCCGGATTCGGTGCTGACCGAAGAAGTGGCCGTGCTGATGCTGACGCACGTGAACTACCGCACCGGCGCGATGCACGACATGAAGGCCGTCACCGCCGCCGCGCACGCCGCGGGCGCGCTCACGGTGTGGGACCTCGCGCACAGCGCGGGCGCGGTGCCGGTCGCGCTCAACGAGAGCAACGCCGACTACGCGATCGGCTGTGGCTACAAGTACCTCAACGGCGGCCCCGGCGCGCCGGCCTTCGCATGGGTGCACACGAAGCATGCGGGCCAGTTCGAGCAGCCGCTGTCGGGCTGGTGGGGCCATGCTGCGCCCTTCGAATTCACGCCGCACTACCGCCCTGCGCCGGGCGTGGGCCGCTACCTTTGCGGCACGCAGCCCATCATTGCGCTGGCCGGACTGGAATGCGGGCTCGACACCGTGCTCGCGGCCGAAGCTTTCAACGGCGATCACGGCGCGATGGCAGCGCTGCGCACCAAGTCGCTCGCGCTGACCGATCTCTTCATCAAGCTGGTGGAAGAACGTTGCGCCGGCCAGGGCCTCTCGCTCATCACGCCACGCGATCACGCCCAACGCGGCTCGCAGGTCTGCCTGAGCCGCGAGGAAGGCGCCTATGCCATCGTGCAGGCGTTGATCGCGCGCGGCGTCATCGGCGACTACCGCGCCGGCGACTCGCAGATGCCCGACATCCTGCGCTTCGGCTTCACGCCGCTGTACATCGGCTTCGAGGACGTGTGGAACTCGGTCGAGCACCTCGTGCAGGTGCTCGAGACGGGCGAGTGGAAGCGCGAAGAGTTCAACCGCAAGAACGCCGTCACCTGAGCGGCGCCGCATCATGAAACACGCATTGTTCGCTCTTTCCGCCACGCTGCTGATGGCGGCAGCCCCCGCCCTTGCACAGCAGCCGAACTTCACGCTGCCGCAACTGAAGGCCTTCGTCGTCCTGTCGCCCGACGCCTTCCGCCAGGAGGTCAAGCGCCAAGGCTTCTCGTATGCCGACAAGACCGTGACCGACGAGGTCAGCATGATCGAGTACGAGAAGTTCGTCGACGGCCAGACCACGCACCTCATGAAGTCCACCTATGTGGAAAGCCGCGGCAGCGAGAACAGCATCCAGCTCTCGCTGACCGACAAGGCCGCCTTCGATCGCCTTGTGAAGGAAGTGCGCGACGCCGGCTACGCGCCGGCCGAGAAGGGCCGCATCCCGGGCGGCGAAACCTACCAGCAGTTCAAGCGCAAGGACGAAGCCGTGCGCTTCGTCTACCCCAGGAAAGAGTCCGGCATGGGCCTCCCCTCCTACACCGCCGTGGTCTGGCGATGACCAACCAGCAAAACATCATGAGCACCGAAAAAATCGTCCACGAAGAAAAGGCGCAACTGGACTTCAGCAAGTCCATGAGCTACGGCGACTACCTGCACCTCGACGAGATCCTCAACGCCCAGCACCCGCTCTCGCCCGCGCACGACGAGATGCTGTTCATCGTGCAGCACCAGACCAGCGAGCTCTGGATGAAGCTCATGCTTCACGAGTTGCGCGCAGCCACCAGCTGCGTCGCCAGCGAGAAGCTGGCCGACGCCTTCAAGATGCTCGCGCGGGTGAGCCGCATCATGGAACAGCTGGTGAGCGCATGGACCGTGCTCTCGACCATGACGCCGCCTGAATACACGGCGATGCGCCCGTACCTGGCGAACTCCAGCGGCTTCCAGAGCGCGCAGTACCGCTGCATCGAATTCGCACTCGGCAACAAGAACGCCGCGATGCTCAAGCCGCATGCGCACCGGGCCGACCTGCTCGCGCAAGTCGATGCGGCCTACCGCGCGCCTTCGCTGTACGACGAATCGCTGCGCCTGCTGGCGCGCCGCGGCCTGCCGATGCCCGCCGACCGGCTCGAGCGCGACTGGACCCAGCCCTACGAAGCGAGCGACGGCGTCGAAGCCGCGTGGCTCACGGTCTACCGGAACCCGCACGATCACTGGGACCTGTACCAGCTCGGCGAAAAGCTCACCGACCTCGAAGATGCATTCCGCCTTTGGCGCTTCCGCCACGTCACGACGGTCGAGCGCGTGATCGGCTTCAAGCGCGGCACCGGCGGCACGGGCGGGGTGAGCTACCTGCGCAAGATGCTCGACGTGGTGCTGTTTCCCGAGATCTGGAAGTTGCGCACCGATCTGTAGCCGCTCAAGCCGCGCAAACGCCCTAATAAAGCTGGGGTGGTCCGGATTGCTCCGCTGGCACAAAGCGCTACATTTTTGGAAACAACGGAGGCCACCGCCATGAACGACATCCGGTTCACACCCGACGAGCTTTCCACCTTGCGCGAACATGGCGTCGTGCTGTTCGCCGACCGCGTGATCTTCGACGCACAGCCGCCGATGCCGCGGCAGCAGATCGATGCCGTGCAGGCCCAGTGCGCGGGCTCGATCCCCGAGGCGCTGCTCGCGTTGTGGCAACAGACCGCGGGCGGGCGGCTCGACTACGACCTGTCGCTCGAGATGAACGGCAATCTCGAATCCATCAGCTGGAACGAGCTGTTCTGGAACGGCAGCGACGGCTACCACGACCTGCAGGGCTGGATCGCGCACGAACTCGAACTGGCCGAGGAAGCCGCGCGAGAAGGCGGCGCCCCGTGGAGCGGCAAGCTCACGCACCTGCCTTTCGGCGGCTTCGAATACACCGACCGCATCTACACGGTGGTGGAGCCCGGCGCCGGTCACGGGCAGGTCATCGCGTGGAAGAAGGGCCTGCCGCCGGCATGGACGCATGCGCTGCACGAAGACAGCGTGAACACCATCGCACCCGGCCTCATGGGCGCCTTCGCGGCTCTGCATCTGGAAGAAGACCCGCTGGCTCCCACCAGCGACTACTTCTCGGGGCAGACGCTGCTCGAATACCTCGACGACCGCCATGAGGAGCACGGGCTCGATCTCGACCTGATGGACAAGCTGGTCGCCTTCTATTCCCGTGCCGTGGCCGACTGGCGCACGCCGCTGGCCGAAGGTACGCTGCGCCACCAGCCCTCGCTCGCGCGCGTGGCCCTGCGCCATGCCATCGCGACCGACGATGCCGAGCTGGTCGCCGAGCTCGCCGCCGCGGGCGTGGACTTCGACGGGCCGCTGCAAGGTAGTGCGCTCGCGACCGACGTCGCGGTGGGGCACGGCGCTTTCGCCGCAGCCGCGGCGCTGGTGCGTGCGGGTGCGCCAGTGGCGGCCGATGCACTGCGCAACATCGACGGACAGATCGCGCCCGAACTCACGAGCGCGCTGCTGGCCAACGGCGCGGAGCCCAACGTGGCTGCCATCGTCAAGTGCGCGGCCTGCGGTGCGCCCGCGAGCGCGCACCTGATCGCTGATGCCTGTGCGCGGGCGGGCATCGACGTGCAGCCGGCCTTCACCGCGGACCGCGATGCGATGCTGCTCGAACTGAAGACCAGCCTCGCCGGCAAGCAGGGCCACTACCTGGGACAGGAAGGGCTTGCAGAGCGCATCGAGCACCTGCAGACCTTTCGGCTGTGAAACTGGCTCTCTGTGCGTGACGCTTGGTGCGCGCGCTCACGCCGATGGGGTACCTTGCTCCGCGAATGTCCCCCGCCCTTCGGGCTCCTCCTTTATTTCGCTGCGCAAAGGCACCCCATCGGCGTGATCGTTGGACAGAACAGTCGTTGATCAGCGGTGCACCCAGAGCGTGCCCTCGTGCACAGGGCATCGGGTGCTCCCCGCAGCGAAATAAAGGAGGAGGCCGCAGGCCGGGGGACATTCGCGGAGGGGAGTACCCGGTGGCCTGTGCACACACCCGGGGGCAGAAGCATCAACCGCCGTACAGCCACGGCTGGTCGAGCAGCTTTGCTCCCAACAAGCGCATCGCCATGTCGCGCCCCAACCGCACTGCGCCCGTGGCGTGGAAGATCTCGCCGTTGCGGCGCGCGCGCGCCTGCACCTGTGCATTGCGTGCCCAGCGCGCCTCGGCATAGCGCGCGAACGCCGCGGGCACGCCGGCGGCGCTGCCGTCGCCCAGCGCCTCGGCCAGCGCCACCGCGTCTTCGATGGCCATGCCCGCGCCCTGCGCGAGGTACGGCACCATCGGATGCGCCGCATCGCCCACCAGTGCGACGCGCTCGTGCGCCATGTCAGCAGCGCCGGTCAGGGGCGCCCGGTCGCCAAGCGACCATGCGCGCCAGCCGGGCATGGCATCGAGCAGCGCCTGCAGGCCGGCGCAGCTGCGGCCCATGGCCTGCTTCAGCGCGCCGACGCTGCCGGCCTGGTCCCAGTCGCGCGCATCGCCGGCGGGGGCGGACTCGGCGATGACAACCACGTTGAGCCAATCGCCGCCGCGCACCGGATACGCCACCGCATGCAGGCGCGGGCCGAGCCAGACGTCGACCTGCCCGCGGCGCAATGCGGCGGGCAGGTCGGCCTGCCGGATCAGCGCGCGCCACGCCGTGTGGCCGGTGACGCGCGGCGGCTGCGCGGCGGACGCGGAGTCGAGCTGCTGCCGCACCATGCTCCAGAGGCCATCGGCCCCGACGACGGCTTCGCCTTCCCAGGCGCGCGCATCGGTGCTCGACAGGCAGACAAGGTCGTCGCTGGTTTCCACCTGCGTGATGTGCGCCGCGGTGACGAGCGTGCCAGTACCGCGTGCGCGCACGGCATCGAGCAGCAGGCCGTGCAGGTCGGCGCGATGCACGCAGAAATAAGGAGCGCCGTAGCGCTGCTGCATGACCTCTCCTAGCGGCATGCGGGCCAGCTCCGAGCCGCTTTCGGCGCTGTGCACCGCGAGCGCGTCGGGCCGCGCCGCAATGGCCGCGAGCCCGGAGCCCAGATCGAGTTGCTGAAGGCGCCGCGTGGCGTTGGGGCCTAGCTGCACGCCGGCGCCGATTTCGCCGAAGGCCGCGGCCTGTTCGAAGACGTCGGCGCGGTGCCGTCGGCGGGACAGCGCCAGCGCAGTGGCCAGCCCCCCGATGCCGCCCCCGGCGACGAGGATGTGCGCGGGCATCGGCTCAGCGGCTGTGCGTGGACGACGGCGCGATGGTGCCCTGGTCGGCTTCGGGTTGCTTCAGGGGAGTCTTGGGAGCGCAGCTTCCACAGCTGTCGCAGGAGCCGCAGCCCGAGGTCTTTGCCAGCGAGGCGGCCAGCTCCTTCGCGCGGGCTTCGTCGACCCAGCCCGCGCGGTGCGTACCGGCCGCGAGCTTCCGTGCCGCGCCGCGGCGCCAGCCCGCGGGCATCCAGCGCCAGACCGCGTAGAGCGCGGCTGCCGCGACGATCAATCCGACGATCAGTTGCTGTGCCATTTCTTCTTCAACCTTTCGTGGCGGGTTTTAACCCGCTCCCAGTGCCAGTGCAACGCGGTAAGTGATGAAGCACGCCATGTAGGCCAGCGCGAAGAGGTAGCCGGCCATGATCCAGACGTACTTCCACGAGCCCGTCTCGCGCTTCACGGCCGCGAGCGTCGAGATGCACTGCGGCGCGAACACGTACCAGACCAGCAGCGACAGTGCGGTAGCCAGCGACCAGCTGCCCGCGATCAGCGGCTCCAGCTGCCCCGCCACGTCGTCGCCCGTGGCCGACAGCGCGTACACCGTGCCGAGCGCACCCACGGCCACCTCGCGCGCTGCCATGCCCGGCACCAGCGCAATCGAGATCTGCCAGTTGAAGCCGATGGGCGCGAAGATGTGCTCCAGCCCGCGGCCGATCATGCCGGCCAGGCTGTACTGGATGGCCGGCCCGGTCGCGCCCTCCGGCGGCGAGGGGAAGGTCGACAGGAACCACAGCAGGATCGTCAGCGTGAGGATGATCGTGCCCACGCGCTGGATGAAGATCCATGCGCGTTCGTACAGCCCCAGCGCCAGGTTGCGCGGGTTCGGCCAGCGGTAGGCAGGCAGCTCCATCAGCAGCGGCGACTGCGAGGTGCTGTCGCGAAAGCGCTTCATCACCCAGGCCACGGCCATGGCCGAGACGATGCCGAACACGTAGAGCGCGAACAGCACCACGCCCTGCAGGTTGAACACGCCGCCCACCGTGCGCGCCGGAATGAAGGCAGCGATGAGCAGCGCATACACCGGCAGCCGCGCCGAACAGGTCATGAGCGGCGCGATCATGATGGTCGTGATGCGGTCGCGCCAGTTGCTGATGGTGCGCGTGGCCATCACGCCGGGAATGGCGCAGGCGAAGCTCGACAGCAGCGGAATGAACGAGCGGCCCGACAGGCCCACTGTGCCCATCACGCGGTCCAGCAGGAAGGCCGCGCGCGGCAGGTAGCCCGAGTCTTCCAGCGCGAGGATGAAGAGGAAAAGAATCAGGATCTGCGGCAGGAAGACGATCACGCCGCCCACGCCGGCGATGACCCCGTCGACCAGCAGGCTCTGCAGCATGCCCTCCGGCATGTGCGCCTTGAGCAGGCTGCCCAGCCCCTCGGTGCCGGCCTTGATGGCGTCCATCGGCACATTGGCCCAGCTGAACACGGCCTGGAACATCAGGAACATGGTGACGGCGAGCACCAGCATGCCCCACAGCGGATGCATCACCACGCGGTCGATGCGGTCGCTGGTGGCGAGGCTGCCCGCCGGCTCCTTCACCGCCAGGCCGAGGATGCGGCGCACCTCGCGCTGCGTGGCCAGCACGTCGTCGAGGCCCGGTGCCTGCCAGGGCTGCGGCGCAGCGGCGGCCACGGGCGTGTCGAGCGCTTCGAGCAGGCCCTGCGCGCCACCGGTGTGCACGCCGACCGTCTCGATGACCGGCACGCCCAGTTCGCGCGAGAGCACCGCCGCGTCGACCGCGATGCCCTGCTTGCGGGCCATGTCGGTCATGTTGAGTGCCACCACCATCGGCAGGCCCAGCCGCCTGGCCTCGAGCACCAGCCGCAAGTTCAGGCGCAGGTTGGTGGCATCGGTGACGCACACCAGCAGGTCGGGCAAGGCTTCCTTGCTCTGGCCGGTGACGACGTCGCGGGTGACGGCCTCGTCGGCGCTCAGTGCGTTCAGGCTGTAGGCACCCGGCAGGTCGAGCACGAACACACGGCGGCCCGACGGCGTGCGCAGCGTGCCTTCCTTGCGCTCGACCGTCACGCCGGCGTAGTTGGCCACCTTCTGGCGGCTGCCGGTGAGCAGGTTGAACAGCGCGGTCTTGCCGCAGTTGGGGTTGCCCAGCAGGGCGATGCGGCCCGGCTGAGCAGTGGCCGCGAGACGGCCGGGGCCCTGGATGACGGCTTCAACCATGGTTGGCGGCTCCGGGCGTGACATGGATCAGCGCGGCTTCGTGGCGGCGTAGCGCGAAGGTGGTGTGGCCGAGGCGGACCGCCAGCGGCTCGCGGCCCGGAATGCCGCTGGCGACGATGCGCACGGCCTCGCCGGGCACGAAGCCGATTTCCGTCAGGCGCAGGACCAGTTCGCGGCCGTCCGCATCCTCGGGGCGCGCCACGTCGAGCACGGTCGCCCACTGGTTGTTCGGAAGCTGGTCGAGGCGCAGGGCGACGGCGGTGGTCGGCGCTGCGCCGAAATCGGTGGTTCGCACGGTGAGATGACGCCCGGAATATCGGGCGCGCCGGTAAGCAAAGGCTAGATGCTAGCAATTCTCACTCACAAAAACCTGACCAACCCCCTCAAAAGCCTGGAAGCCCGGCAAATCAGCGGGTTTTCGCTGGGTTCGGTCGCCCGTACGGGGCTCAAACGGCCAATTCGACGACGCGTGCGGTGACGGCATCGCCGTCGATCAACAGTTCGGCCACGGCGATGGGCAGCTTGAACCGGCGCGGGCCCGCGCTGCCCGGGTTGACGTACAGCACGCCGCCGCGCTCCACGATCTTCGGCTGGTGCGAATGGCCCGAGACGACCACGCGCACGCCGGCCGCCGGCGGGTCGATGCCGAGTTGCGCGAGGTCGTGGATGGCGTAGATCTGCACATCGCCGAACTCCAGCAGTTCGGTTTCAGCGATCGCCTCGGCCCAGGGCTCGCGGTCGTTGTTGCCGCGCACGGCCGTCAGCGGCGCGATGGCCGCGAGCGCTTCGAGGATGCCGGCGCTGCCGATGTCGCCGCCGTGCACGATGAAATCGCTGCCTCTCAGGAAAGCGACGGCCTCGGGCCGCAGGAGCCCGTGGGTGTCGGAAATGAGGCCGATGCGGAGCACCCCGGGCTATTCCAGCAACTGCCGCAGCACGAACGGCAGGATGCCGCCGTGCTTGTAGTAGTCGACCTCGATCGGCGTGTCGATGCGCAGGCGCACCGTCACCTCCTGGTGCGTGCCGTCGGGGCGGTGCACGACCAGCTTCACGTCCATCTGCGGCTTCAACTCGCTACCGATCACCACGTCGATCTTCTCGTCGCCAGCGAGGCCCAGCGTCTGCCACGAATCGGCGCCGCGGAACTGCAGCGGCAGCACGCCCATGCCAACCAGGTTGGCGCGGTGGATGCGCTCGAAGCTGCGCGCCACCACGGCCTTGATGCCCAGCAGCTGCGTGCCCTTGGCTGCCCAGTCGCGCGAGGAGCCGGTGCCGTATTCCTCGCCGCCGAACACCACCGTCGGCACGCCCTGCGCCATGTACTTCATGGCGGCGTCGTAGATGAACATCTTCTCGTTGCCCGGCTGGAACAGCGTGACGCCGCCCTCTTCCTGAGTGCCATTGGCGTCCGGCGGAATCATGAGGTTCTTGATGCGCACGTTGGCGAAGGTGCCGCGCATCATCACGTCGTGGTTGCCGCGGCGCGAACCGTAGCTGTTGAAGTCGGCCTTGGCCACGCCATGCGCCTTGAGCCAGATGCCCGCGGGCGAACTTTCCTTGATGGAGCCGGCCGGCGAGATGTGGTCGGTGGTGATCGAGTCGCCGAACAGCGCCATGACGCGCGCGCCCTTGAAGCCCGCGTCCGATGCGTGCGGCGTCATCCTGAAGCCCTCGAAGAACGGCGGCTCGGCGATGTAGGTCGACTTCGGCCAGTCGTACACCTGGCCGTTGGTGCCCTCGATGCTGCTCCAGAACTTGCCCGGGTCGGTCTTGACCTTGTCGTAGTTCTCGCGGAACGATTTCGCATCCATCGCGTAGCGCAGGTTCTCGTCGATTTCCTTCGGCGTCGGCCAGATGTCGCCCAGGTACACGTCCTTGCCGTTCCGGCCCTTGCCCACGGGCTCGGTCATCAGGTCGGTCATCACGTTGCCGGCGATGGCGAAGGCCACCACCAGCGGCGGCGAGGCGAGGAAGTTGGCCTTCAGGTTCGGATGGATGCGCGCCTCGAAGTTGCGGTTGCCCGACAGCACGGCGGCGCCGATCAGGTCGTTCTTCGTGATCGCCTCGTTGATCTCGGGCGTCAGGTCGCCGGCGTTGCCGATGCAGGTGGTGCAGCCGTAGCCCGCGAGGTAGAAGCCGAGCTTTTCGAGGTACGGCAGCAGGCCGGCCTTCTCGAGGTATTCGGTGACGATGCGCGAGCCGGGTGCCAGAGAGGTCTTGACGTGCGGCTTGACCGTGAGCCCCGCCTCCACCGCCTTCTTCGCGAGCAGGCCGGCGGCCAGCATCACGCTCGGGTTCGAGGTGTTGGTGCACGAGGTGATGGCCGCGATCAGCACGTCGCCGTTGCCGATGGTGACATCGCCTTTGGGCGCCGGCGGTGCGGTGGCGCTGGTGTGTGCCGCGGCATGGGTCGAGCGGTTGGCCACCATCTCGACCACGTCGCGCGGCGCACCGGGCGGCGGCGCCGCGGCTTCGTCGTCGTCGCGCACGCCGTTCACGCTCAGCGGGTAGCGCAGCTTGAGCTTGTCGGCCGGCTGGTTGAAGCCGTTGGCGTCGTTGGGCTTGCTGTACAGCTCCGAGAACTTGGTGGAAAGGTGACCAAGGTCGATGCGGTCCTGCGGGCGCTTCGGGCCGGCCAGGCTCGGGGACACGGTGCCGAGGTCGAGCCTGACGATTTTCGTGTAGTCGATGTCGCCCGGGTTGGGCATGCCGTACAGGCCCTGCGCCTTGTAGTAGGCGGCAAAGCGCTCGACCTCTTCCTGGGTGCGGCCGGTGCCTTCGAAGTACGCCACGGTCATGTCGTCGACCGGGAAGAAGCCCATGGTCGCGCCGTATTCGGGTGCCATGTTGCCGATGGTCGCGCGGTCGGGCACGGCGATGGAAGCGGCGCCGGGGCCGAAGAATTCGACGAACTTGCCCACCACTTTCTCAGCCCGCAGGATCGCGGTGACGTACAGCACGAGATCAGTCGCCGTGACGCCCTCGCGCAGCTTGCCGGTGAGCTCGAAGCCCACCACGTCGGGCGTGAGCATGTAGACCGGCTGGCCCAGCATGGCCGCCTCGGCCTCGATGCCGCCCACGCCCCAGCCGACCACGCCGATGCCGTTGATCATGGTCGTATGGCTGTCGGTGCCGACCAGCGAGTCGGGGTAGTAGGTGGGCACGTCGTTCGCGTCGCCCGGGCTCTTGTAGACGCCGCGCGCGAAGTATTCGAGGTTGACCTGGTGCACGATGCCGAAGCCCGGCGGCACGACGCGGAAGGTGTCGAAGGCCTGCATGCCCCACTTCATGAACTGGTAGCGCTCGTTGTTGCGCTGGAACTCCAGCTTCATGTTCAGGTCGAGCGCCTTGGGCGTGCCGTAGTAGTCGACCATCACCGAGTGGTCGACCACCAGGTCGACGGGCACCAGCGGCTCGATGGTCTTGGGCGACTTGCCCAGCTTGGCGGCCACGCTGCGCATGGCGGCCAGGTCGGCCAGCAGCGGCACCCCGGTGAAGTCCTGCAGCACCACTCGGGTGACGACGAAAGGAATCTCGTCGGTGCGCTCGGCGTTCGGCGCCCAGTGGGCCAGCTCTTCGACATGCTTGGCCGAGACCTTCTGCCCGTCGCAGTTGCGCAGCACCGATTCGAGCACGATACGGATGGAAACCGGCAGGCGGTCGATGGTCGGGTACTGCTTGGCCAGCTCCTTCAGGGACCAGTATTTGCCGGACTTGCCCGATGCGGTCTTGAAGGTCTTGAGGGTGGACGCAAAGGCATGCGCCGGTGCTTTGGCCATGGAGGAACTCCTGTTGATTCGTGGAAGCTCCTCAAGATATCAGGGAACCATGTCGGCCGCTGTAGTCAGGGGACTAAAGCTCGGCCCCCGGTGTCTCCGGATTCGGGGTCTGGGTGGCTACACCGCGAGCGAATTCCTGCCGCGCCGGAGCCGGCGATTCCGGCCACCGGGTATCGCGTCGATGACCTGGGAGGTCATCGCGCCGCGCCGCCGACACGCCAGAATGCAGCCCCATGAACACCACCCGCTCCCACCCACCCAAGGCCAGCCAGCCCGGCGCGCGCGACCCGTTCGGCGCCCACCTGCGGCACTGGCGCACCCACCGCCGCCTGAGCCAGCTCGACCTGGCGCAGGAAGCCGAGGTCTCGACCCGCCACCTGAGTTACGTGGAAACCGGCCGCGCCGCGCCCAGCCGCGAGATGGTGCTGCGACTGGCCGAGCGGCTCGAGGTGCCGCTGCGCGAGCGCAATGCACTGCTGGTGGCCGCGGGCTTTGCGCCGATGTACCGGCAGCGCTCGCTCGACGATCCGGCGATGGCCGCCGCGCGCCGCGCTGTCGACCTGGTGCTGAAGGGGCACGAGCCCTTTCCCGCGCTGGCCGTGGACCGCCACTGGAACCTGGTGGCGCACAACGCGCTGGTGCCGATGCTGATGGAAGGCGCCGCGCCCGAGTTGATGCAGGCGCCCATCAACGTGATGCGGCTGAGCCTGCACCCCGACGGCGTGGCTGCGCGCATCGCCAATCTCGCGCAGTGGCGCACCCATCTGCTGGAACGGCTGCAGCAGCAGATCGCCGCCACCGGCGACGCGGTGCTGCAGGAATTGCATGACGAACTGGAGGCCTACCCTCCACCCGCGGTCAGCCACGACCTGCCCGCCATCGACACGGCACTGTCGGCCATTGCGGTGCCGATCCAGTTCGTGACGCCGAACGGGGTGCTGAGCTTCATCAGCACCACCACAATCTTCGGCACGCCGGTGGACGTCACGCTGCAGGAACTGGCGGTGGAATCGTTCTTCCCGGCCGATGAGCAGACCGCTGCTGCGCTGACGGCATTGGCGGCGCAGGCGACGGCTTGAAAGCCTGCGACTGGCTCAGCGCTTCTTCGGAGGCTGGCCCGCGGCAGTGGCCGGGGCTGCGCCAGGAACTGCGGCCGGGTCCCGCCAGCCGTATTCGACATAGCGCCGGATGATCAGGCAGCCCGGCGGCGAATCGATCAGCGAGACCGACGAGGTGGGCTCCTTCTCGTCGGTATAGACCGCGTAGTTGGGCAGCAGCCGCGTCATCTTGTAGCTCGCGAGTTCCTGCTGCCCCACGCTCGCGCAGGTGAAGGGCGCGACCGAGATGCGCTCGGCCGACACGGTGCAGGCGCCGCTGTCGTCGGGAATGGCGGTGATCGACGCGGCCACGCCGGCGTTCGGAAACTCCATGCCGATCAGCGAGAACACCGGCCCGGCGTCGGGGCGCTTGCGGTCCCAGTCGAGCAGCACGTCGTGGCTGCGGCTGCCCTGCACGGTGAGCGAGGAAAGCCGCGTGATGGCGGGCAGGCAGCGCTTGATGCCCACGCTGGTTGCCGCGCGCGTGAGCGTGTCCTGCGGCGCCGCCGGTGGCGCCTGGGGCACCAGCAGGCCCTGCGCGAATGCGACGCTGGCGGCGGGCCACGACAGGGCGGCGAGCAGCAGGCGGATGAATCGTTGGGTCGGCTTCATCCCGGTCCTCATGCGTAAAGGTTTTCGATGGCGGCGGTGTAGGTGCGCACGTTGTCCTCGCCTTCGGGGTCGAGCGTGGCGATGAAGCGGCGCGCGCGCTCGCGGTAGGCCGGCAGGTCGGCGTCGTGTTCGGCAAAGGCGCGCTGCAGCGCGCGGCCGCCCTCCTCGCAGTCGAAGCCGTGATAGCGGTAGCCGCAGTCGCCGATGAGGTGCGAGTTGTGGATCAGCGGATAGCCGCCGTACAGGGCCTCGTAGTAGAGGTAGTTCTGCGCGTTCTCCCAGTGGTGCGCGAACACCGCGTCAATCTTGCCCGGCATCACCTGGTAGACCGGGAAGCGTCCCTCGAAGGCGGCCAGCCCGTGCTGCACGATGTCCAGGCTCTGCGCGAAGCCGACGAACAGCGGCTTGTCCTTCAGATGGAAGCTGTTGTAGACCCACATCTTCTCGATCAGCCGCGGCTGCGCGCGGTGCGCCGCCTCGCAGCCGAGCATCGGGATGAAGCTCGTCTTCACCATGCAGATGTTGGGCTCGAAGATGGCCACGCGCCACTGCTTGCGACCGGGTTCGTAGGCAAACGGCGGGCTTTGCGGCGCGCGGGCCATGGCGCGCTCCAGCACCATCGGGCTCCAGAGGTGAGGCATGAGCCGCACCGGTGCGCGGAAGGTGCTCTCGAAGTAGGGCTTGCACGACACCTCGTACTCGGGGATCGTCCAGACCTCGTCGTACGGTGCGCCGGAGACCAGCAGGCCGTGCGGCTTGTCGAAGATCATCCGCTCGATGTCGATCACGTAGTCGTTGCCCACGCGCATCGAGACGATCTTGCCGCCGCGTTCGCGAAACGCCACGGACCACGACATGGCCAGCTGGGCGCTCATCTCGATCATGAGATCGAGCTCCTGTGCGGCCGTGGCCATGTCGATGATGGGCACCGGCGAGTCGGCCAGGAAATTGGTTGCATCCGCAGGACCGCCGTCGCCGCCGCCGGCCACCAGCACGGCGCTTTCCACGCGCGGCGAACGCAGCAGCAGCATCACGAGGAACAGGCAGTTCTGGTAGACGCCGTTCTCCCACAGGCTCTGCTCGCCCTTGCGGATGAAGATGGAAACGCCAACCTTCAGCTTGGCCTGCATGGCGGTCTTTTTCTGCGCTTCGCTCATGCGGCGCTCCTCACGCCGTCGGCACGGAATGCGGCATTGCCGCCCGCCAGCTGCAGCAGGCGCTGCGCGTAGCCGTCGACGTTCGCCCGATGGAGCGGATCGAGCGTCTCGAAGACCCGCAGGGAGCGCGCGCGGTAGTCATCCAGCTGCCGGTCGTGGCTGCGCACGGCCTGCAGCAGTTGCGCGGCACCGGCGGCGATGTCGAAGTCGGGGTAGTAGTAGCCGGCATCGCGCAGCCAGGGCGAGTTGTGCACCAGCGGGTAGTTGCCGTAGAGCGCATCGAGGTAGCTGTAGTTCTGGTCGTTCTGCCACTGGTGCGAAACCACCGCGTCGGCAAACTGCACCATGAAGCCCGCGAAGTCGTGCCGGCCGTGGAAGATCGCCTTGTGCTGGCGCACGATGTCGAGCGAGTTCGCCAGGTACAGCATCGTCGGATGGTCCTTGACGTGCAGGGTGTTGAGCACCTGCATCGAGGCCACGGCGGTTGGGTCGGCGCGGTAGGCCCCGTCGCAGATCAGCATGGGCACGCTGCTGGACTTCACCACCGAGATGTTGGGCTCGAAGATCGCCACGCGAAACCCCGGCTGCTCGGCCGTGCGCGGCGTGTAGCCGAAGCGGTGGCCCGCGGCCTCGACCTCCGCGACGCGCTGGGCCAGGAACTGCGGCGACCAGAGATACGGCACCTCGAACACCGGGCAGCGGTGCATGGTGCGCATCATCGGCGCGAACACCGCGTCCTTGGGCAGCAGCCAAACCTCGTCGCAGCGGCCGGGCTTGCTGAAGTGGCCCTTGTCGGTGAACACGATCGGCTCGGCCAGCGCCGCGAAGGGCTGGCCCACGCAATGGAACACCACGCGGCCGCCGCATGCGCGGAAATAGGAGAGCCATTGCACGTCGAGCGCGCCGGCCATCTCGATGACCACGTCCAGCGCATCGGTCAGGTCGCGGGCCCGCCCGAAAGCCAGGCCCATGGCGGCCAGGTCGACCTGGGGCGGCATGCTCGGCTGGTCGCCGGCGTCGACCAGGGTCACGGATTCGACGAACTCGATGCGTTGCAGCAACCGGGCGAGAAACAGGACGTTCTGCCCCATTCCGTTTTCCCAGATGTTCTGCCCCT
This sequence comes from Variovorax sp. Root411, assembly GCF_001425205.1. GTDB lineage: Bacteria > Pseudomonadota > Gammaproteobacteria > Burkholderiales > Burkholderiaceae_C > Variovorax. Next base: position 637,281 of record NZ_LMDW01000001.1, on the reverse strand, counting down.
CGTGGGTGAGGACTGAAATACCAATGCGCATGGGGGCGAAGTGTGTATCAAAAAAAACGGCTCCCGCACCGTCAGCACGGGAGCCGCCCGGTCAGGGGCGATTCAGCGGCTTGCTTACTTCCACTTCCAGCCGATGCCGGCGTTGACGCCCCATTCCTTGCCCGTGCTCGTCAGGCCCGCGCCCCAGGACATCTTGCCGTCGTCGGACAGCGCCTTGAAGGTCAGCGCCACGGCGCTGTAGCCCTTGTAGCTGCCAAGGCCCACGCCCACGGTCTTTTCGCCGGGGTACAGCGTCGGCAGGTAGGTACCCGACATCGCGAAGGCCATGGCCGTGCCAGAGTAGGCGATGCGCGCCACGTCGCCGACCTGGCCCTGCACCTGGTTCAGCTGGTTCAGGTTCACGGCGTCGGTCGGCAGCACGCCCGGCGCCACGTTGCTGATGCGCGTGCCGCCCGGGGCCTGGCCGGCGCCCAGCGTGACCTGGTTGTAGTTGACCGAGCCGTCCGGGTTGGTCGCGTACTGCACGCTGCTGGCCGCAACCCCATTCGCCGTGGCCCTCAGTTGCGCCACGTTGGTGGCGTCGCTGTCGGCCGTACCTGCCGCCACGCCGGTGATCTGGCGGAACTGGCCGGAGGCCGCATCGCCCACCGACACCGCGGCCTGCGTGCTGGTGGTTGCCCTGATGGCCGCCGCCTGCTGCGCCGTCGCGCTGCCCGGAACGTAGCCGGCCACACCTGCCGCGGTGGAAGCCACCGAGCCCGCGCCCAGCGCCACGCCGCCGCTTTGCTGCACGATGGCGCCGAAGCCGATGGCCGTGCCCTTGGAGATGTTCTGCGCCTGGCTCAGCGCCGTACCGCCTGCGTCGGCGTTGTCGCCCAGCGCCACGCCACCGCCGCCTGCGCGGGAGTTCACACCAATGGCCTGCGAGCCCGTGGCCAGCGCTCCGGTACCGATGGCGATCGCGTTCGCACCCGTGGCCTGGGCGCCGAAGCCCACCGCCACCGCGCCGTCGGCCGTGGCCCGGGCGCCGTTGCCGGCAGCAAACGAGTTGGCGCCGCTGGCCACCGACTGCGGGCCGATCGCCACGGCTTCCTGGCCCGAGGCCTGGGCATCCGCCGCCGTCGAGTTGGCATGGAAGTACTTGGTGCCGGTGTTGTAGATGTTGTTGACCGACGTGCTCAGGCTGCTGACGTTGACGTTGGTCGTGCTCAGGCTGGTCGACAGGCTGCCGCCACCGGTCGACAGGCTGGCAATGCCGCTGGTTGCTGTGCTCAGGCCCGTCGAGGTCGACGTCGACAGGCTGCTCACACCGCACGCCGGGCCGCGCCGTCTGAGCGTGATGGAGCCGAACATCAATGTGGTGAAGTTCTGCCTCTACCCCGTGCTGATCGCCGAACTGGCCTACCGCGCGCGGCCCGACGCCATCGCACTGCTGCAGGTCACCAACGCCGAGCGGCTGGCCAGGGAGAACATGGAATTCATCACGCTGATGAACCAGCTCGACCTCGTCCGCGAGCACAAGGCGGTGTTCCTCGGTCGGCACGAAACGCCGGTCTTCCTGGCGCTGAACACGGACATCGTGGTCTCGCACCAGGGGGAGAACCCGCTCAACTACTTCTACCTCGAGACCTGCTGGCAGGGCTATCCGCTGGTTCACAACGCGCACCTGTGCGCGGACCTCGGCTATTACTACGAAGGCAACGACGTAGCCGGCGGCAGTGCCCGCGTGCTGGAAGCCATCGACACGCACGACGCCAACGCGGCTGACTACCGTGCGCGCCAGCGCGGTCTGATCGATCGTTATCTGCCCGGCAACGCCGCGGCCACCGAGCTCTACAACACCCTGCTGCTCGGCCTGATGCAGCGCCCTGCCCGATAGGCCTCCTCCGCCCCCGGCATGCGGATTTCATCCGAAGCCACCTCCGACCTGAACCTGTCGTCCGGCCATGAAAAAGCCCCGCCGAAGCGGGGCCTTTTCATGATGCGAACCGAAAGAGATCAGGCCGCGACCGTGTCCGCCACACCCTTGTAGTCCTCGATCTTGTCGAAGTTCAGGTACTGGTAGATCTGCGCGCTGGACGCATCGAGCACGCCCGTGGCAGCCATGTATTCCTCGCGCGTCGGGATGCGGCCCAGGCGCGAGCAGATGGCGGCCAGTTCGGCCGAACCCAGGTACACGTTCGTGTTCTTGCCCAGGCGGTTCGGGAAGTTGCGGGTACTGGTCGACATCACCGTGGCGCCTTCGCGCACCTGCGCCTGGTTGCCCATGCACAGCGAGCAGCCCGGCATTTCGGTGCGGGCACCGGCATTGCCGAACACGCCATAGTGGCCTTCTTCGGTGAGCTGGTGTGCGTCCATCTTGGTGGGCGGCGCGATCCACAGCTTGACCGGAATGTCGCGCTTGCCTTCGAGCAGCTTCGACGCGGCGCGGAAGTGGCCGATGTTGGTCATACACGAACCGATGAACACTTCGTCGATCTGGGCTCCGGCCACGTCGCTGAGCGTCTTCACGTCGTCGGGGTCGTTCGGGCAGGCCACGATGGGTTCGTGGATCTCGGCGAGGTCGATCTCGATGACGGCGGCATATTCTGCGTCGGCGTCGCCTTTGAGCAGTTGCTGGTCGGCCAGCCACGCCTCTTGCGCGGCGATGCGGCGTTGCAGCGTGCGCGCGTCGGTATAGCCTTCGGCAATCATCCACTTCATCAGCGTGATGTTGCTGTTGATGTATTCGGCGATCGGCTCCTTGTTCAGGTGCACGGTGCAACCAGCGGCCGAGCGCTCGGCCGAAGCGTCGCTCAGCTCGAAGGCTTGCTCCACCTTCAGGTCGGGCAGGCCTTCGATTTCGAGGATGCGGCCCGAGAAGATGTTCTTCTTGCCCTGCTTGGCCACGGTCAGCAGACCGGCCTTGATGGCGTACAGCGGAATGGCGTTGACCAGGTCGCGCAACGTGACGCCGGGCTGCATCTTGCCCTTGAAGCGCACGAGCACCGACTCAGGCATGTCCAGCGGCATCACGCCGGTAGCAGCTGCGAAGGCCACGAGCCCCGAACCTGCAGGGAAGCTGATGCCGATGGGGAAGCGGGTGTGGCTGTCGCCGCCGGTGCCGACGGTGTCGGGCGTCAGCAGGCGGTTGAGCCAGGAATGGATCACGCCGTCGCCCGGCCGCAGCGACACGCCGCCGCGGTTGGCCATGAACTCGGGGAGTTCGTGGTGCATCTTGACGTCGACCTTCTTGGGGTATGCCGCCGTGTGGCAGAACGACTGCATCACGAGGTCGGCCGAGAAGCCCAGGCAAGCCAGGTCCTTCAGCTCGTCGCGCGTCATCGGGCCGGTGGTGTCCTGCGAGCCGACCGAGGTCATCTTGGGTTCGCAGTACGTGCCCGGGCGCACGCCCTGGCCTTCGGGCAGGCCGCAGGCGCGGCCGACCATCTTCTGCGCGAGCGAGAAGCCCTTCTTGGTGTCGACCGGGCTGGTCGGCAGGCGGAACAGCGTCGACACGGGCAGGCCCAGCGCCTCGCGTGCCTTGGTCGTCAGGCCGCGGCCGATGATCAGCGGAATGCGGCCGCCAGCGCGCACTTCGTCGAACAGTACGTCGCTCTTGACCTGGAATTCGGCGATGACCTTGCCGTCCTTCAGCGCCTTGCCTTCGTAGGGACGCAGCTCGACCACGTCGCCCATGTTCATCTGCGCCACGTCGAGCTCGATCGGCAGCGCGCCCGAGTCTTCCATCGTGTTGTAGAAGATGGGAGCGATCTTGCCGCCGAGGCAGACGCCGCCGAAACGCTTGTTAGGCACGAAGGGAATGTCTTCGCCGGTGAACCAGAGCACCGAGTTGGTGGCGCTCTTGCGCGACGAACCCGTGCCGACCACGTCGCCCGCGTAAGCCACGAGGTGGCCGCGCGCGCGCAGGTCTTCGATGAACTTCACCGGGCCGCGCTTGCCGTCTTCCTCGGGCACGATGCCGGGGCGCGCATTCTTGTGCATCGCGAGCGCGTGCATCGGAATGTCGGGACGGGTCGTCGCGTCGGGTGCGGGCGACAGGTCGTCGGTGTTGATTTCGCCAGCCACCTTGAAGATGCTGACGGTGATGCTCTTCGGCACTTCGGGACGGCTGGTGAACCACTCGGCGTCGGCCCAGCTCTGCAGCACGCCCTTGGCGTGCACATTGCCCTTGTCGGCCTTTTCCTTGACGTCGTGGAATTGGTCGAACATCAACAGGGTTTTCTTCAGGCCTTCGGCCGCCACGGCGCCGACTTCGGCGTCGTCGAGCAGGTCGATCATGGGGCTGATGTTGTAGCCGCCGAGCATGGTGCCGAGCAGTTCGGTTGCGCGAGCGCGCGAGATGAACTCGCTCTTCTCGGTGCCGTGGGCCACGGCGGCGAGATAGCTGGCCTTGACCTTGGCTGCATCGTCCACACCGGCGGGAACGCGATGGGTGAGCAGATCGAGCAGGAAGGCACCGTCCTTGGCATTCGCGCTCTTGAGGAGCTCGATGGCTTCAGAGGTCTGCTTCGCGCTCAAGGGCAGCGGCGGGATACCGAGCGCGGCGCGTTCGGCAACATGGTCAACGTAGGCTTGCAACATCTTCTTTTCTCCGGAAACTGGGCTGGCGGGCGTGCGACACGGCAAGCAAGAGCCGCGCCGCACGCCGTTTCGTTACTTACTTCTTGGCCCCGTCGGCGCCTTCGAAAAGGGCCTTCGGCGGGTTCTTCTTCATTTCTTCGGCAAACGCGACCTGGGCGGCCGTCTGGCATTCGTCGGCGATACGCAGGCCGGCCTTCTGGTTCATCAGCATCGACTTGTTGCCGAGCTGGAGCCACATGGCACCGGCGCGCGGGTCTTCGAGGCGGATGGCGCCGGTGCGGCTTTCGACCGGGTGCATGCGGTACTTCAGGCCCTTGGTGGTCACGGTGAAGAAGCCGGGCTTCTTCTCGTCGGGCGTGACGGTCACGTCGGCGCCGAGTTCACACTGGGCGCGGCCGGTCGACACGCGCTGGGCCACGGCCAGGTCGGCTTCGTTGAGCGCCACGTCGGTGTCGGTGTTGACGGGCGTGACTTCTTCCACTGCCTTGGCAGCGCGGCGGGTGACCTGCTTCTTGGGAGGCGTCTTCTTGGCCGTCGCCGACTTCGCGGCGGGCTTGGCTGCATCCTGGGCCATCGTGGCGATAGGGAGCGCCAGCGCGACAGCGGCAATCAGGGCAATTTTCTTCATGTGTGGGTTTCCTTGAGGCTGGATTCAGGGGTGGTTTCAGGAGGCCGCGAGCGCAAACCAGGCTTTCGCCTCGGGGGGCAACGCGCGCCCTGTTGCGTGGGCACGCGTCAAGACCTGCCAAAAGTGGCGGTAGCTCGCGCGGTCGTGCAATGTGCCATCAATTTGTGTCGGAGCCCAATCCGCGGCCGCGGCTTTTGCAATGATTTGTGAGGCGATCTGAATCTGCGCCTCGTCCGGCGCAAAGGCCTCGAGGATGGGGCGGATCTGGTTCGGGTGGATGCTCCACATGCGCGTGTAGCCGAATTCGTCGGCCGCCTTGCGCGCCGCCGTGCGCATGGCATCGGTGTTGTTGAATTCGGTCACCACGCAGTGCGACGGCACCTTGCCGTAGGCATGTGCGGCCGACGCGATGGCCAGCTTGGCGCGCACCACCAGCGGGTGGCTGAACTGCCCTGCCGCACCCATGCCGTCGGCGGGGATTGCGCCGGCATGCGCCGAGACGAAATCCATGAGGCCGAAACTCAGCGACTGCACGCGCGGATGGGCGGCAATCTCGAAGGCGTTGTGCACGGCGAGCGGCGATTCGATCAGCACGTGCAGCGGCAATGCATCGGCATCCGCCGCCTCGAGCGCTGCGACAGCTTGCAACACATCGGCCACCGATTCGACCTTCGGCACCATCAGGTGGCTCAGGCGCTCGGCGGCGCGGCCGGCAATGGTGACCACGTCACCGGCGAAGGCGGGATGGTCGACGGGGTGCACGCGCACGCCGACGCGCATGCCGGGTTTCGCGGCCAGCGCCAGTTCGGTAACGAGCGCGGCATGCTCGGCCTCGCCGCCCACGGGTGCGCCGTCTTCGCAATCGAGGGTAACGTCGAACACGCAGGCGCCGAACTCCTCGGCCATCTCGGCCTGGAGCGTGAGGCTCTTCTTCATGCGCGCCTCAACGCCGCTGTAGTGGTCGCACACGGGCAGCGTCACGGCGCCAGCCTGTGCACCCAGCAGCACTTCAGCGGGATGGGCGGTTTGGGTCATGCCTTGCTCTTTTGCGCCACGATGAACATGCGCGGAAAGGCGAGCAGCCGCCTGCCGTCGGCGCGGGCGGGATACGCCTCGTCCACGCGCCGCTGGTATTCGGCGAGATAGCTCGCCTGTAGGTCGGCCGGCAGGCGGTCGACGAAAGGCTTCAGGCCGGTGCTGCGCACCCATTCGACGATGGAAGCGGAATCGGCCATGCGGTGCTGGTAGATCGTGTGCCAGACATCGACGCTGGCGGCATGCGGCGCCAGCAGGTCGTAGTAGCCGCCAAGCGGCAACAGCATGGTGCGCAGCCTGTCGGCATCGCCGATGGGCTCGGCCCACGGCGCTTCGGCCGCCAGCGCGCGCATCAGGCGATGCGTGGGCTCCTGGCGGTTGTCGGGCATCTGGATGGCGAGCACGCCACCCGGGGCCAGCGCGTCGAACAGGCGCGGGATCAGCTTTTCGTGATCGGGCACCCATTGCAGGGATGCGTTGGCGTAAATGAGGTCGGGCGCTTGGCCTTGCGGCGCCCAGGTCGCGATGTCGCTCAACTCGAAGCTTGCCTGCGGCAGCCGCTCGCGCGCGCTGACCAGCATGGCTTCGGAGTTGTCGGTTCCGAGGACTTGCGCCTTCGGGAACCGCTGGACCAGCAGCTCGGTGGAATTGCCCGGCCCGCAACCGAGGTCGACCACGCGGTCGGCTTCGGACAGCGGCACCCGCGCCAGGAGTTCCTGTGCGGGGCGGGTGCGCTCGTCCTCGTAGCGACGGTAGAGCGCGGGGTTCCAGTCGAGCATGCTGCGGGAGTTGCTTACAGCAGGTGGGCGACGCCGGCGCGTTCGCCTTCGAGCTCTTCGAGCGTCTTGTTGATGCGCTCCTGGCTGAATGCGTCGATCTCGAGGCCTTCGACCAGCTTGTATTCACCGTTTTCGCAGGTGACCGGGAAGCCGAACATCACGTCCTTCGGAATGCCGTACTGGCCGTCCGACGGGATGCCCATCGTGACCCACTTGCCGTTGGTGCCCAGGGCCCAGTCACGCATGTGGTCGATGGCGGCGTTGGCGGCCGAGGCAGCCGACGACAGGCCGCGCGCTTCGATGATGGCGGCGCCGCGCTTGCCGACGGTGGGCAGGAAGGTGTTGGCGTTCCATTCCTGGTCGTTGATCATCTTGGCGACGCTTTGGCCGTTGATGGTGGCAAAGCGGTAGTCGGCGTACATCGTGGGCGAGTGGTTGCCCCAGACGGTGAGCTTCTCGATGTCGGCCACGGCCTTGCCGGTCTTGGCGGCGATCTGGCTGGCAGCGCGGTTGTGGTCCAGGCGCAGCATGGCGGTGAAGTTCTTGCGCGGCAGGTCCGGCGCGCTCTTCATGGCGATGTAGGCGTTGGTGTTGGCGGGGTTGCCGACCACCAGCACCTTGACGTTGCGGCTGGCGACAGCGTTCAGTGCCTTGCCTTGTGCGGTGAAGATGGCGCCGTTGACGGCCAGCAGTTCGGCACGTTCCATGCCGGGGCCGCGGGGACGCGAGCCGACGAGCAGTGCGTAGTCGGCATCCTTGAAGGCGGTCATCGGGTCGCCGTGGGCTTCCATGCCGGCCAGCAGCGGGAACGCGCAGTCGTCGAGTTCCATCATCACGCCCTTGAGCGCCTTCTGGGCCTTCTCGTCGGGGATTTCGAGCAACTGAAGAATGACCGGCTGGTCTTTGCCGAGCATTTCACCGGAGGCGATACGGAACAACAGGGCGTAACCGATTTGACCGGCGGCACCGGTGACGGCAACGCGGACGGGCTTTTTGCTCATGGGAAGACTCCAGAAGGTGATGAAAACGGTGTTGGCGCTCTCGTGGGGCGCCAGGGTCCTGCGGGATCGGAATACCTTCCCGCAGCGCGAGACCGGCCGCATTTTAAGCCGATTCGATGAACCTCATCTTATGTCTTATATAAGATATCCTCCTGGGGTCCGCCAAGGCGCACCCCACCGCTGCCATGAACACGCCCACCCCACTCGACGAGCCCCCGACGCCGTCCTTCAGTCCGCTCTACCAGCAGATCAAGACCCTGATCCTGCAGAGCCTGCAGGCGGGCGAGTGGAAACCGGGCGAGCCCATCCCGAGCGAGATGGAACTGGCCGTGCGCTTTCGCGTGAGCCAGGGCACGGTGCGCAAGGCCATCGACGAGCTCTCAGCCGAAAACCTGGTGGTGCGCCGCCAGGGCAAGGGCACCTTCGTTGCCACGCATGCCGAGCAGCATGTGCAGTACCGCTTCCTCAAGCTCGTGCCCGATGCCGGCGACCCGAACACCGAGGGTCCCGCGGTGCGCACCATCGTCGATTGCAAACGCCTGCGCGCATCGGCCGACGTGGCGCGCGCGCTCGGCCTGCGCACGGGCGACGCGGTGCTGCAGGTGCGGCGCGTGCTCGCCTACGGCGGCGTGCCGACCATCCTCGAAGACCTCTGGCTGCCCGGCACACCCTTCAAGGGACTCACCGCCGAGCGGCTGCGCGCATGGCCCGGCCCGATGTACGCGCTGTTCGAGACGGAGTTCGGCGTGCGCATGGTGCGTGCCGAAGAAAAGATCCGCGCCGTGCTGCCCGATGCCGAACAGGCCGCGCTGCTCGACATGACACCGCAGATGCCCCTGCTGAGCGTGGAGCGCGTGGCGCACACCTACCATGACATGCCGATGGAGCTTCGCCGCGGGCTCTATCGCACCGACACCCACCACTACAGAAACCAGTTGGGCTGACCCGATGCAGACGAAAGCCGGATACCGGTGCGCCAGCGTGCGCACACAACGCGTGCGAAGCGCTGCGAAGTCAAGAGCATCCGACTGCAACGGTGCACTGACTCGCACGCGTCCGCTGCCCGATGGTGCATTGCAATAGAATTTTGCGTTGTTTGCATTTCCGCAGAAGAAACAAAAGCGTTCGCTCTCAGAACAAGCCAACAAGTCACAAAGCCACGAAAGCAATCCCCCCAATGACAGAGCTTGCAACCCCTCCCCGGCCACCGCGTCGCGAATTCCGCAACATCAATGCCTTCACGGACCTCACGACCTATCGGCTGCCGCCGGCGGGCATCGTGTCGATCCTGCACCGCGTCAGCGGCGTGCTGATGTTCCTGCTGCTGCCGTTCATCATCTGGATGTTCGACACGTCGCTCTCGTCGGACTATTCGTTCGCCAGGTTCAAGGCCGCCTTCAACAGCGGCCTTGGCTTCGTTCCGGGATGGTTTATCAAGCTCGTCGCGCTCGCGCTCATCTGGGCCTACCTGCACCACTTCATCGCCGGCCTGCGCCATCTCTGGATGGACGTGAGCCACGCCGCGGTGACCAAGGAGTTCGGCCATACCTCGGCCGTCGTCACGCTGGCACTGAGCATCCTGCTCACTTTGGTGCTCGGCGCCAAGCTGTTCGGCCTGTACTGAGAAGGAGCCCACCATGTCTGTGAATTACGGCTCCAAGCGTATCGTCGTCGGCGCTCATTACGGTTTGCGCGACTGGCTCAGCCAGCGCATCACGGGCGGCCTGATGGCGCTCTTCACGATCATCCTGCTCGCACAGCTGATCTTCTCGCGCGGCCCCATCGGCTACGACCTGTGGGCCGGCATCTTCGCCGCGCAGTGGATGAAGGTGCTGACCTTCTCCGTGATCGCTGCCCTGCTCTATCACGTGTGGGTCGGCATGCGCGACGTGTGGATGGACTACGTCCAGCCCGTCGGCATTCGCCTCGCCCTGCAAATTTTCACCATCGTCTGGCTTGTCGGTTGTGCGGGTTGGGCCATTCAAGTGCTCTGGAAGATCTGACCTCACCATGACCTACACAAAAGAACAAATCACCAAGCGCAAGTTCGACGTCGTGATCGTCGGTGCCGGCGGCTCCGGCATGCGCGCCTCGCTGCAACTCGCACGCGCCGGCCTCAACGTGGCCGTGCTCTCGAAGGTGTTCCCCACGCGTTCGCACACTGTCGCTGCACAAGGCGGCGTGGGCGCATCGCTCGGCAACATGAGCGAGGACAACTGGCACTACCACTTCTACGACACGATCAAGGGCTCCGACTGGCTCGGCGACCAGGACGCGATCGAGTTCATGTGCCGCGAAGCCCCCAAGGTCGTGTACGAGCTCGAACACTTCGGCATGCCCTTCGACCGCAACCCCGACGGCACCATCTACCAGCGTCCTTTCGGCGGCCACACCGCCAACTACGGCGAGAAGCCCGTGCAGCGCGCTTGCGCCGCGGCCGACCGCACCGGCCACGCGATGCTGCACACGCTCTATCAAAAGAACGTCGAGGCCCGCACCCAGTTCTTCGTCGAATGGATGGCGCTCGACCTCATCCGTGACGACGAAGGCGACGTGGTCGGCGTGACCGCGCTCGAAATGGAAACCGGCGACCTGCACATCCTGCAGGCCAAGACCGTGCTGCTGGCCACCGGCGGCGCGGGCCGCATCTTCCAGGCCTCGACCAACGCCTTCATCAACACCGGCGACGGCCTCGGCATGGCGGCCCGCTCGGGCATCCCGCTGCAGGACATGGAGTTCTGGCAGTTCCACCCGACCGGCGTGGCTGGCGCGGGCGTGCTGCTGACCGAAGGCTGCCGCGGCGAAGGCGCGATTCTGCTGAACAGCAACGGTGAGCGCTTCATGGAGCGCTATGCGCCCACGCTGAAGGACCTGGCACCGCGCGACTTCGTCTCGCGCTCGATGGACCAGGAGATCAAGGAAGGCCGAGGCTGCGGTCCCAACAAGGACTACGTGCTGCTCAAGCTCGACCACCTGGGCGCCGACACGATCCACAAGCGCCTGCCCTCGGTGTACGAGATCGGCGTCAACTTCGCCAACGTCGACATCACCAAGGAACCGATTCCCGTGGTGCCGACCATCCACTACCAGATGGGCGGCATTCCGACCAACATCCACGGCCAGGTCGTCATCCAGAAGGGCGAAGAGAACAGCGCTGTGGTGAACGGCCTCTACGCCGTGGGCGAATGCTCTTGCGTGAGCGTGCACGGCGCGAACCGCCTGGGCACCAATTCCCTGCTCGACCTGCTGGTGTTCGGCCGCGCGGCCGGCAACCACATCGTCGAGTTCAACGACAAGCTCAAGGAACACAAGGACCTGCCGAAGGATGCGGCCGACCGCACGCTGGAGCGCCTGAACCGCCTGGAGTCGACCACCACCGGCGAATACGCCCAGGACGTGGCCGGCGAGATCCGCGCCGTCATGCAGCAGCATGCCGCCGTGTTCCGCAAGCAGGCCTCGATGGACGAAGGCGTGACCAAGATCGCCGCCGTGCGCGAGCGCGTCAAGGCCATCGGCCTGAAGGACAAGTCCAAGGTGTTCAACACCGCCCGCATCGAAGCGCTGGAAGTCGACAACCTGATCGAAGTGGCGCAGGCCACGATGGTCTCGGCCGCCGCCCGCCGCGAATGCCGCGGTGCCCACACCGTGGAAGACTACGAACGCCCGGCCGACGATCCGGTCGCGCCGCTCGGCCGCGACGACGCCAACTGGATGAAGCACACGCTCTGGTACAGCGCGGACAACCGCCTCTCGTACAAGCCGGTCAAGCTGCAGCCCCTGACGGTCGCATCGGTGCCCCCGAAGGTCCGGACATTCTAAAAATTAGGAACATACGATGAAGCGCACATTCCAGATCTACCGCTACGACCCGGACAAGGACGCCAAGCCCTACATGCAGACGATCGAGATCGAACTCGACGGCCATGAGCGCATGCTGCTCGACGCCCTGATGAAGCTCAAGGCGCAAGATCCCACGCTGTCGTTCCGCCGCTCGTGCCGCGAAGGCGTCTGCGGTTCCGATGCGATGAACATCAACGGCAAGAACGGTCTGGCCTGCCTGACCAACATGAACACGCTCAAGGGCACCGTGGTGCTCAAGCCGCTGCCGGGCCTGCCCGTCATCCGCGACCTGATCGTGGACATGACGCAGTTCTTCAAGCAGTACAACTCGATCAAGCCGTACCTCCAGAACGACAGCGTGCCGCCCGAGAAGGAGCGCCTGCAGTCGCCCGAGGAGCGCGACGAGCTCAACGGCCTGTACGAGTGCATCCTGTGCGCGAGCTGCTCCACGAGTTGCCCGAGCTTCTGGTGGAACCCCGACAAGTTCGTGGGCCCGGCCGGCCTGCTGCAGGCCTACCGCTTCATCGCCGACAGCCGCGACGAAGCCACCGCCGAGCGCCTGGACAACCTGGAAGATCCGTACCGCCTGTTCCGCTGCCACACGATCATGAACTGCGTGGACGTGTGCCCGAAGAGCCTGAACCCGACCAAGGCCATCGGCAAGATCAAGGAACTGATGGTGCGCCGCGCCATCTGAACTTTTCGCCAAAGAAGCCCACCATGCCAACCGCCGCCGCCCCCGAAGAACTGCTCAGCGAACGCGCGCTGAGCAAGCTCAAGTGGCGCTGCCGGCGCGGCCTGCTCGAGAACGACCTGTTCATCGCCCGCTTCTTCGAGCGGCACGAATCCCGCATGACCGTCGGTCAGGCGGGAGCGATGGAGACATTGATGGACCTGTCGGACAACGATCTCCTCGACCTCCTTCTGCGCAGAAAGGAGCCCGAGCCCGAATGGGCCGGGGCCGAGGTGGTCGCATTGCTGCAGCTGATGCGCACCGACGGCGCGCAGCGCCCCGCAATCTCTCCTTCGTCCTGAATCCACCTCTGAAAGTAAACCGAAATGAAAGCATCCGATACCAAGGCCACGCTGTCGTTCAGCAACGGCGGCGACAGCGTCGAGCTACCGATCTACAAGGGCACCGTCGGTCCCGACGTGATCGATATCCGCAAGCTGTATGCACAGACCGGCATGTTCACCTATGACCCGGGCTTCATGTCGACGGCGGCTTGCCAATCGGCCATCACCTACATCGACGGCGACAAGGGCGAACTGCTGTACCGCGGCTACCCCATCGAGCAACTCGCGACCAACTGCGACTTCCTCGAGACCTGCCACCTGCTGCTGTACGGCGAACTGCCGGACGCCGCCAAGAAGGCCAGCTTCACCAAGGTCGTGACCAACCACACGATGGTGAACGAGCAGATGCAGTTCTTCCTGCGCGGCTTCCGCCGCGATGCGCACCCGATGGCCATCATGACCGGCCTCGTGGGTGCGCTGTCGGCCTTCTATCACGACAGCACGGACATCAACAATCCCGAGCACCGCGAGATCGCCGCGATCCGCCTGATCGCGAAGATGCCCACGCTCGTGGCCATGGCCTACAAGTACACCGTCGGCCAGCCCTACATGTACCCGAAGAACGACCTGAGCTATGCGGGCAACTTCCTGCACATGATGTTCGCCACGCCGTGCGAGGAGTACAAGGTGAACCCGGTGCTCGAGCGCGCGCTCGACCGCATCTTCATCCTGCACGCAGACCACGAGCAGAACGCCTCGACCTCGACCGTGCGCCTGTGCGGCTCGTCGGGCACCAACCCCTTCGCGGCCATTGCGGCCGGCGTGGCCTGCCTCTGGGGCCCTGCCCACGGCGGCGCCAACGAAGCGGCGCTCAACATGCTCTACGACATCCAGAAGGAAGGTGGCGTGGAGAAGATCGGCGAGTTCATCAAGAAGGTCAAGGACAAGAACTCGAACGTCAAGCTCATGGGCTTTGGCCACCGCGTGTACAAAAACTACGACCCGCGCGCCAAGCTGATGCAGGAAACCTGCAACGAAGTGCTGACCGAGCTGGGCCTGGAACAGGACCCACTGTTCAAGCTCGCCAAGGAACTCGAGAAGATTGCGCTGGAAGACGAGTACTTCGTGTCGCGCAAGCTCTACCCGAACGTCGACTTCTATTCGGGCATCGTGCAGCGCGCCATCGGCATCCCGGTGCCGCTGTTCACCGCGATCTTCGCACTGGCCCGCACGGTCGGCTGGATCGCCCAGCTGAACGAAATGATCGGCGACCCCGAGTACAAGATCGGCCGCCCGCGCCAGCTGTTCGAAGGCTCGCCCAAGCGCGACGTGCAGCCCATCGGCAAGCGCTGATCGCGCTGCTTGCGCTCAAGACAGAAAGCTGCCCTCGGGCAGCTTTTTTGCGTCTTGGCTGACATCCGGCACCGGGAAGTCGGCGATAGCCTGCAACGCACTTAGTCGAAGGAGTTTCATCATGAAGTCGCTCGTCGCATTGTTCGCTGTCGCATTTACGCTTGCCGTGCCACTGTCGGGTTGCAACACTTGGAGAGGAGCCGGCCAGGACGTGCAGAAGGCAGGGGAAAAAATGGAGAACACGCCCAAGAAGAACCAGTGAGGCCTCCTTCGCTCATCGCGCGACGACAGTGATGTCATCGCGCATCGCGATGACCAGGACCTGAAAACAAGGGGAAAATACGGGCTTCCATCTCCATATGAGATGCCAGAACCCGTATGACCTCTTCCGAACGCAACTTCGCCCGGCGCATCGACCTCACGTCGCTGCAGCTTTTCGTGGCCGTTTGCGAACTCGGCAGCATCGGGCGGGCGGCGGAACGCGAATTCATTGCCGCTTCGGCCATCAGCAAGCGGCTGTCGGATCTGGAAGCCACCCTCGGCACCACCCTGCTCTACCGCCACGCGCGCGGTGTCGATCTTTCCCCCGCGGGCGAGAGCCTGCTGCACCATGCGCGCTCGGTGCTCTACAGCCTCGAGAAAATGCAGGGCGAACTCAGCGAATACGCCGAGGGCGTGCGCGGCCATGTGCGCGTGCATGCCAACATCTCGGCGATCGTGCAATTCCTGCCCGAGGATCTCGGCGCCTTCACGCGCGAGCACGACGCGATCAAGATCGACCTCGAAGAGCATCTGAGCAACGAAGTGGTGCGCGCGGTCCAGGAAGGCGCGGCCGATCTCGGCATCTGCCACATTCCCGAAGGCACCCACGAACTGCAGACGCTGCCCTACCGCGACGACCGGCTCGTGCTGATCGTGCCGGCCGGGCACCCGCTGGCCACGCAGGAGCCGATCGACTTCTCCGCTTCGCTGGACTTCGACCATGTCGGCCTGCACACGAACAGCTCGATCTACGTGGCCATGCACCAGGCCGCGCTCGAGGCGGGCCGCAGCGTCAAGCTGCGCATCCACGTGACCGGCCTCGACGCCATGTGCCGCATGATCGACAACGGGCTGGGCATCGGCGTGATGCCGCAGCGCGCATTCGAACTGCTGCAGGCTGGCATCGGCAGCCGCCTGCGCAGCGTGGCGCTGAACGACGCCTGGTCCAGGCGCGAGATCCGGCTGGTGGCACGCGACTTCTCCACCTTGCCGGTGGCCGCGCGCACATTGGTCAACCATCTGCGCACGTCGGCGGGCGCCCCCAATGCAGCCGAACCGCTCGCCGCATAGAACACAAGACAATTCACCTCCCCACGAAAGACAGAAGAGACCGACATGGCACGCACGCTCTACGACAAGATCTGGGACGAACACGTCGTCCACACCGAGGAAGACGGCACCGCGATCCTCTACATCGACCGCCACCTGGTGCATGAAGTGACCAGCCCGCAGGCCTTCGAAGGCCTGCGCGAAGCCGGCCGCAAGCTGTGGCGCATCAGCTCGGTCGTGGCCACGGCCGACCACAACACGCCGACCACCGGCTGGGAGCGCGGCTACGAAGGCATTGCCGATCCGACCAGCAAGGAACAGGTCACGACGCTGGACCACAACATCGCCGAGTTCGGCGCGGCCGCGTTCTTTCCGTTCCTGAGCAGGCGCCAGGGCATCGTGCACGTGATCGGCCCCGAGTCGGGCGCGACGCTGCCGGGCATGACCGTGGTCTGTGGTGACTCGCACACCTCCACGCACGGCGCGTTCGGCGCGCTGGCACACGGCATCGGCACCAGCGAGGTCGAGCACGTGATGGCCACGCAGACGCTGCTCGGCAAGAAGGCGAAGAACATGCTCGTGAAGGTCGAGGGCAAGCTGCCTTTGGGCTGCACGGCCAAGGACATCGTGCTGGCCATCATCGGCAGGATCGGCACTGCCGGCGGCACGGGCTACACCATCGAATTCGCGGGCTCTGCCATTCGCGACCTGAGCATGGAAGGCCGCATGACTGTCTGCAACATGGCCATCGAGGCCGGCGCGCGCGCCGGGCTGGTGGCGGTCGACGAGAAGACCATCGCCTACGTGAAGGGCCGCCCGCTCGCACCCGCGGGCGTGGAGTGGGACCAGGCCGTGGCCTACTGGCGCACGCTGCAGTCCGACCCGGGCGCGAAGTTCGATGCCGTGGTCGAGCTCGACGCCACGCAAATTTCGCCCCAAGTAACCTGGGGCACCTCGCCCGAAATGGTGGTCGACATCAACGGCCGCGTGCCCGATCCCGACAAGGAAAAAGACGCCAGCAAGCGCGGCGCCATCGAGCGCGCGCTGGTCTACATGGGTCTGGAGCCGAACAAGGCGATGAACGACATCTTCATCGACAAGGTGTTCATCGGCTCGTGCACCAACAGCCGCATCGAGGACATGCGCGAAGCCGCGGCCGTGGTGAAGAAGCTCGGCCAGAAGGTCGCGAAGAACGTGAAGCTCGCGCTGGTCGTGCCCGGCTCGGGCGTGGTGAAGGAACAAGCCGAGCGCGAAGGCCTCGACCTGATCTTCAAGGCGGCGGGCTTCGAATGGCGCGAGCCCGGCTGCTCGATGTGCCTGGCGATGAACGCCGACCGCCTGGAACCCGGCGAGCGCTGCGCATCGACCTCGAACCGCAACTTCGAAGGCCGCCAGGGCGCGGGTGGTCGCACCCACCTCGTGAGCCCCGCCATGGCCGCCGCCGCCGCGGTGCACGGCCACTTCGTCGACGTCCGTACGTTCGCCTGAACCCACAAGAGATTCACATGCAGAAATTCACCGTGCACAAGGGCCTCGTGGCCCCCATGGACCGCGAGAACGTCGACACCGACGCGATCATTCCGAAGCAGTTCCTCAAATCGATCAAGAAGACCGGTTTCGGCGTGAACCTGTTCGATGAGTGGCGCTACCTCGACGCCGGCTTTCCGGGCCAGGACCCGGCCAGCCGCAAGCCGAACCCCGACTTCGTGCTGAACCAGCCGCGCTACGCGGGCGCTTCGGTGCTGCTGGCGCGCAAGAACTTCGGCTGCGGCTCGTCGCGCGAGCACGCACCCTGGGCGCTCGACCAGTTCGGCTTCCGCGCGATCATCGCGCCGAGCTACGCCGACATCTTCTTCAACAACAGCTTCAAGAACGGCCTGCTGCCGATCGTGCTGCCCGAAGCGCAGGTCTCGCAGTTGTTCGACGAGGCCTTCGCCTTCCCGGGTTATTCGCTGACCATCGACCTGGAGCGCCAGGTGGTCGTGAAGCCGGACGGCGGCGAGTTCGCGTTCGACGTGCAGGCCTTCCGCAAGTACTGCCTGATCAACGGACTGGACGACATCGGCCTGACGCTGCGCCACAAGGACAAGATCAAGGCCTTCGAGGCCGAGCGCCTGGCGCAGAAGCCTTGGCTCGCGCATACGATGATTTCCTGAACGTCCGCATTTCCGTATTCAAACCTCAGATCAACTTATGAAAATCGCAGTTCTCCCAGGTGACGGCATCGGCACCGAAATCGTGGCGGAAGCCGTCAAGGTGCTCAATGTGCTCGACCTGAAGTTCGAGATGGAGCCGGCGCTGGTCGGCGGCGCGGCCTACGAGGCGCACGGCCATCCGCTGCCCGATTCGACGCTCAAGCTCGCGAAGGAATCCGACGCGGTGCTGTTCGGCGCGGTCGGCGACTGGAAGTACGACAAGCTCGACCGCCCGCTGCGCCCCGAGCAGGCCATCCTGGGGCTGCGCAAGAACCTGGGGCTGTTCGCGAACTTCCGCCCGGCCATCTGCTACGAGCAGCTGGTGGGCGCCTCGAGCCTGAAGCCCGAGCTGATCGCGGGCCTGGACATCCTGATCATTCGCGAGCTGACCGGCGACATCTACTTCGGCCAGCCGCGCGGCCGCCGCACCGCCGTTGACGGTCATTTCCCGGGTGCCGAAGAGGCCTTCGACACGATGCGCTACTCGCGCCCCGAGATCGAGCGGATCGCCCGCGTCGCCTTCGAGGCCGCCCGCAAGCGCAGCAAGCGCGTGACCAGCGTGGACAAGGCCAATGTGCTCGAGACCTTCCAGTTCTGGAAAGACGTCGTCACGGAGGTGCACAAGGACTATCCGGACGTCGAGCTCGACCACATGTACGTCGACAACGCGGCCATGCAGCTCGTGAAGGCGCCCAAGAAATTCGACGTGGTCGTCACCGGCAACATGTTCGGCGACATCCTCTCGGACGAGGCCGCGATGCTCACCGGCTCCATTGGCATGCTGCCCTCGGCATCGCTCAATTCGAGCAACCAGGGCCTGTACGAGCCCAGCCACGGCAGCGCGCCGGACATTGCCGGCAAAGGGGTTGCCAATCCTTTGGCTACAATCCTGTCTGCTGCCATGATGCTTCGCTTTTCACTCAACCAGCCCGAAGCTGCCGACCGTATCGAGTCGGCGGTCAAGGACGTGCTCGCTTCAGGGCTGCGCACGGGCGACATCTGGTCAGAAGGTACGAAGCGCGTCGGCACCCGCGAAATGGGCGACGCGGTCATTGCAGCAATCACCAAAAAGACGATTACCGGCTAACCGCAGCCCGCTTCGTCACGCCCCTCCCCGGCTCGACGAGTCGGGGGCAAAAAAGACAACTTCTTTCTTTTTCACAAGGGCAAACTGAAATGGCGAACGCATCCAATCAACCTCTGGTCGGCCTCGTTGGCTGGCGCGGCATGGTCGGCTCGGTCCTGATGGACCGCATGCAGGCCGAAGGCGACTTCGGCCTCATCGAGCCGGTCTTCTTCTCGACCTCCAACGCTGGCGGCAAGGCTCCGGCCATGGCCAGGAACGAAACCGCGCTGAAGGATGCGAACGACATCGAGGCACTGAAGAAGTGCGACATCGTCATCACCTGCCAGGGCGGCGACTACACCAGCGAGGTGTTCCCCAAGCTGCGCGCCGCTGGCTGGGCGGGGCACTGGATCGACGCCGCCTCCACCCTGCGCATGCAGGACGACGCGATCATCGTGCTCGACCCCGTCAACCTGCCGGTGATCCAGAACGCGCTCGCCAACGGCGGCAAGAACTGGATTGGCGGCAACTGCACCGTGAGCTGCATGCTCATGGGCGTGGGCGCCCTCTACAAGGCCGGCCTGGTCGAGTGGATGACCAGCATGACCTACCAGGCAGCCTCTGGCGGCGGCGCGCAGCACATGCGCGAGCTGCTGACCCAGTTCGGCACCCTGAACGCCGAAGTGCGCGCGCTGCTGGACGATCCGAAGTCGGCCATCCTCGAAATCGACCGCAAGGTGCTGCACAAGCAGCAGAACCTGAGCGCCGCTGAGACGGCCAATTTCGGCGCGCCGCTGGGCGGCTCGCTGATCCCCTGGATCGACAAGGACCTGGGCGACGGCATGTCCAAGGAGGAGTGGAAGGCCGGCGCTGAAACCAACAAGATCCTGGGCCAGGGCGCGGGCTTCGGCACCGCCGCCGTGCCGGTCGATGGCTTCTGCGTGCGCGTCGGCGCGATGCGCTGCCACAGCCAGGCGCTGACCTTCAAGCTCAAGAAGGACGTGCCCCTGGCCGACATCGAAGCGATGATCGCCGCCGACAACCCCTGGGCGAAGGTCGTGCCGAACACGCGTGAAGCCACCGTGAAGGACCTCACTCCGGTGGCCGTGACGGGCACCATGAACATCCCGGTCGGCCGCATCCGCAAGCTGGCGATGGGCCCAGAGTACGTCGGCGCCTTCACCATCGGCGACCAGCTGCTGTGGGGTGCCGCGGAACCGCTGCGCCGCATGCTGCGCATCCTGCTCGAAACCTGATGCGGGCAGCTCAGGGCCTTTTGAAACACAAACTGTTGCCTTATGGCAACGGAAGATGTGATCGTAAGTATGCGCGCACTGGGTAGAACACGCGCACTGCCTTGTCAGTACCCGGTGATGATGCTAACGTCCTCTTACAAATTCTGGGCCTGAGCCGCCCCCTATCAGCATGACAAGACATCTGTTGCCTGCGGCCAGCCCATCGGCCGCTCGCCCGCTTCTGCCATCGAATGGCTGGCGCCTTTCCATCCTTGGTGCGGCGGCAGCCGTGGCCCTGGGCATCGCCAGCCCCGATGCCAGCGCCTTCGCGCTGGGTCAGCTGAAGGTGCAATCGGCCCTGGGCGAACCGTTGCGCGCCGAGATCGACGTGACCGAAATCGCCGCCAACGAGGCGGACGGTCTGAAAATCAACATCGCCACGGCCGAAGCCTTCAAGAACGCGGGCGTTCCGTACAACGCGGCACTGAGCGACGTCAAGGCGACGCTGCAGCGGCGCGCCGGCGGCCAGTACGTGGTGCGCCTGAGCGGCAACCGCCCGTTGAACGATCCGTTCATCGACCTGCTGCTCGAAGCCAACGGTGCCTCGGGCCGGATCGTGCGGGACTACACCGTGCTGCTCGATCCGCCGGCCACGCGCCAGCCAGCGACCAGCGCGCCGGCCACGTCCATCGCACCCCAGATCGCCACGCCGACGGAACGCGCTGCCCCGGCAGCCCGTGCGCGCCGCGAACGCGCCCCTGTGGCGGCGCCATCGGCAGCACCCGCGGCGCCGGCACCGGCCGCCGCAGCGCCCGCGCCCGTCACTGCAGCCGCCCCTGCTCGCAGCAGTGGCGGCGAACAGGTCACGGTGCAGCGCGGCGACACCGCCAGCAAGATCGCGGCCGCGCACAAGCCCGCCGACGTGTCCCTGGACCAGATGCTGGTGGCGCTGCTGCTCGCCAATCCGGATGCGTTCTCGGGCGGCAACATCAACCGCATGCGCGCCGGCGCCGTGCTCGATCTGCCGAGCGGCGCCGAGGCGGCCGCCATCCTGCCGGACGAGGCTCGCCGCACAGTCACGGCACAGAGCCGCGACTTCGGCGCCTATCGCCAGCGACTGGCCGACAACGCGCCGACCTCGAATGTGGCCGCCGCGAGCCGCAAGGCCTCGGGCAAGCTGCAGGCCAACGTCGAAGACCGCAATGCCGCGGCCAGCACGCCCGACAAGCTCACGATCTCGCAAGGCAATGCGGCCACCCGCGCCGCCGACGAAAAGGTCGCCCAGAGCCGCCAGGCGCAGGACAGCAGCAACCGCGTCGCTGAACTGTCGAAGAACATCAGCGAGCTGAACAAGCTCAAGGCCGCAACGGGCACCGGTTCGTCGGCACCTGCTGCCGCCGCACCGGCACCGGCGAAGCCGGGCATCCCGGTTCCGACACCGGCCACCAGTGCGACGATCGCGCCTCCGGTCGCAGCAAGCCCGACCCCTGTTGCCGCGCCGGCGCCAGTCCCCGCTCCTGTCGCCGCGGCCGCACCTGCAGCTCCCGCAGCAGCAACAGCCGCACCAAGCCCTGCCGCACCCACGCCCGAGGCGACGGCTGCCGCCCCCGCTCCTGCCCCGGCGGCAGAGGCGGCCACTGCCGCACCGGCAGCAGCCGCAACCGATGCAGCCGCTGCCCCCGCAACCCCGGCTGCGAGCGCCGCCGTGGCTGCCACGGCGCCCAAGCCGGCCGTGAAGAAGTCGGCACCGCCTCCCCCGCCGGAGCCCACCTTCCTCGAAGAGCTGCTGGACAACCCGCTGATGCTGGCCGGCGCGGCGCTGATCGCGCTGCTGATCGGCTTCCTGCTGTACCGCGTGCTGGGCCGCCGGCGCGAGGAAATGAGCGAGAGCGTGTTCCTCGAAAGCCGCATCCCGAAGGACTCGTTCTTCGGCGCCAGCGGCGGCGAGTCGGTCGACACGAAGCATCGCGGCGACTCCACCGTCTCGTCGCTGTCGTACTCGCCGAGCCAGCTCGACGCGGGCGATGTCGATCCCGTGGCCGAAGCCGACGTCTACCTGGCCTATGGCCGCGACCTGCAGGCCGAGGAAATCCTGCGCGAAGCGCTGCGCCTGAATCCGGACCGCACCGCCATCCACCTCAAGCTGCTCGAAATCCACGCCAAGCGCCGCGACGTGCGTGCCTACGAAGGCCTCGCCACCGAAGTGCACAAGCTGACGGGCGGCCTCGGCTCCGACTGGAACCGTGTGGTCGACATGGGCAAGGATCTCGATCCGGGCAACCCGCTGTACGAATCGGGCGCTCCCCGCAGCGGCGGCGCCAGCGCGGCCGAGACGGCCGCCTTCGCGGGCGCTCTCGCCGCGGCCGCCAAGCCGGCAGCACCCGCTCCCGTTGCGCCGCCGGTTGCCGTTGCACCGCCCGCCTTCGTGCCTTCTGTGGCACCGCTGGACTTCGACCTCGACCTGACCACGCCGCCGGCCCCCGCCCCCGCACCGGCCCAGCAACATGCACCGGTCAGCGCCAGCCTGCCGAAGTCGATCTACGCGTCCGCCCCGACGACCGCGCGCCCCCCAGCACCCCTGTCGAACGGCCACGCTGCAACGCCTGTCGATCTCGAAAACGATTTCGACACCGCCCCCGGCGCGCTGACGGCCGACACGCTCCCGGGTTCGCTGAGCGATGCAGACAACACCCGCCCCGCCATGCTGCGCAATGCGCTGCCGGCCGACTCGGGCTTCATCGAGTTCGACATGAGCGCGCTGGCGGGCCTGCCGGCCGCCCGACCGGTCGAAACCGCCAAGCCCGCAGCCGCCACGCACGATGACGATGAAGGCGACGACAGCCCGCACGCCGTCAAACTGTCGTTGGCTCGCGAACTGCAAGCGATCGGCGACGTCGAAGGCGCCCGTTCGCTGGTCGAGGAAGTCGAAGCCGAAAGCGCTGGCGATCTCAAGTCGCAAGCCCGTCAGCTGCTCGCGGAACTGCGCTGAGCGGTTGTTGTTGTTCCGTCCCCTGAATTCGTGAGGCTGGCGCTCGGCATCCGGTACAACGGCCAGGCGTACGAGGGCTGGCAAAGCCAGCGCTCGGGCCGCACGGTGCAGGACAAGCTCGAAGCGGCCCTCGCGAAGTTCGCCGCGCAGCCATCCGGCAAGATCGGCACGCTGTGCGCCGGCCGCACCGATGCCGGCGTACACGCGCTGATGCAGGTGGTGCACTTCGACACCGATGTCGAGCGCGAACCCTTCTCCTGGATGCGCGGCACCAACCGCTTCCTGCCTGACGACATCGCGGTGCAATGGGCGCACCCTGTGCCCGACGAATTCCATTGCCGCGCGAGCGCGCTGGCACGCCGCTACCTCTACGTGCTCTCGCAGTCGCCGGTGCGGCCCAGCCTGGATTCAGGCCGGGTCGGCTGGTCGATGCATGCGCTCGACGGCGATGCGATGCGCAAAGCCGCCGCCGTGCTCATCGGCACGCATGACTTCAGTTCGTTCCGCGCCTCGGCCTGCCAGGCCAGGTCGCCCGTGAAGAACCTGCGCCGCATCCGAATCACGCGGGTCGGCGAAGGCGAACGCTGCCGCTGGCATTTCGAGTTCGAGGCCGACGCGTTCCTGCACCACATGATCCGCAACCTGATGGGCTGCCTCGTGCGCATCGGCCGCGGCGACGAACGGCCCGAATGGATCGCCGAGGTGCTCGAGGCGCGCAGCCGCAAGGTGGCGGCGCCCACCTTCTCCGCGGACGGCCTGTACTTCCTGGGCCCGTTGTACGACGCCAAGTGGGGTCTGCCGGCCGAAGCGACGCTGCAGGCCGGCGGGGCTCCGTATGATGGCCCGCCATGACCGCTCTTTCCCGCACCCGCATCAAGATCTGCGGCCTCACGCGTGAGGCCGACGTGGTTGCCGCGGTCGAAGCGGGCGCCGATGCCATCGGCTTCGTGCTCTACGCGAAAAGCCCTCGCGCCGTCACGCTCGATCGCGCCGCCGAACTGGCTTCGCGCCTGCCGCCCTTCATCACGCCCGTGCTGTTGTTCGTGAATGAGGATGCTCCCAAAGTCATAGCATCACTCGCCCATGTGAAGGGCGCTATCGCGCAATTCCATGGCGAAGAGACGCCCGGGCAGTGCGAAGAAGCCAGCGGCCCCGGCCGCTTCCGCTACATGCGCGCCGCCCGCATTCCGATGGGGGCTGCCGGCGCGGCCTTCGACCTCGTAAAATACGCGTCCGATTACTCCCACGCCCAGGCCATCCTGCTCGACGCCCATGTCGAAGGTTATGGCGGTGGCGGCAAGGCATTCGATTGGTCACTTCTTCCACCCGCCGTCGACGCTCACCTCGTCTTGAGTGGTGGGCTCACACCTGCAAACGTGAGCGATGGCATTCGCATCCTGCGGACGCGCTGCAAGACGCTGTCCGTTGATGTGAGCTCGGGCGTCGAAATCGACGGTCCCGGGAACAAGGGCCTCAAGGACGCCGGAAAGATCCGGCAATTCGTCGCAGCCGTCAGGGCGGCCGACGCATCCTTCTCCAGTTAGCCGCCGCAGCCGATCGTTTGTCGGGCTGCGGCCCACCGATCGGAAATCATGCAAAGCAACTACCAGCAACCCGATGCCACCGGCCATTTCGGCAACTACGGCGGCACTTTCGCGAGCGAAACGCTCACGCACGCAATCAACGAACTGCGCGACGCGTACGCCAGGTTCAAGGACGATCCGGCGTTCCTTGCCGAATTCCACTACGAGCTGAAGCACTTCGTCGGCCGTCCCTCGCCGATCTACCACGCCGCGCGCACCAGCCGCGAGATGGGCGGCGCGCAGATCTACCTGAAGCGCGAAGACCTGAATCACACCGGCGCGCACAAGATCAACAACGTGATCGGGCAGGCGATGCTCGCGCGCCGCATGGGCAAGCCCCGCGTGATCGCCGAAACCGGCGCCGGCCAGCACGGCGTGGCCACCGCCACCATCTGCGCGCGCTACGGCCTCGAATGCGTGGTCTACATGGGCAGCCAGGACGTGAAGCGCCAGAGCCCGAACGTCTACCGCATGAACCTGCTCGGCGCGACCGTCGTGCCCGTCGAGTCGGGCAGCAAGACGCTGAAGGACGCGCTCAACGAGGCGATGCGCGACTGGGTCACGAACGTCGAAAACACCTTCTACATCATCGGCACCGTGGCCGGCCCGCACCCCTACCCGACCATGGTGCGCGACTTCCAAAGCGTGATCGGCACCGAGTGCATCGCGCAGATGCCGGCCATGCTCGCGGCCGACGGCATCACCGGCGAGGCCGAGGGTAGGCAGCCCGACGTGGTGGTCGCCTGCGTGGGCGGCGGCAGCAATGCGATGGGCATCTTCCATCCGTACATTCCGTTCGCCAGCACGCGCCTGATCGGCGTCGAAGCCGCGGGCGAAGGGCTGGACAGCGGCAAGCACTCGGCCTCGATCCTGCGCGGCAGCCCGGGCGTGCTGCACGGCAACCGCACCTACCTGCTGCAGAACGAGGACGGTCAGATCACCGAGACCCACAGCATCAGTGCGGGCCTCGACTACCCGGGCGTGGGCCCCGAGCACGCGTACCTGGCCGACATCGGCCGGGCCGAATACGTCGGCATCACCGACACCGAGGCGCTCGAAGCCTTCCATTATTTGTGCCGAACGGAGGGCATCATTCCAGCGCTCGAATCCAGCCATGCCGTGGCCCACGCGATGAAGCTCGCGAAGACCATGCGCCCCGACCAGTCGATCCTGGTGAACCTCTCGGGCCGCGGCGACAAGGACATCGGCACCGTGGCCGACCTGTCGGGCGTCGACTTCTATGACCGCCCCTCGATGCGCGGTCTGAGCGTGAAGGGAGGCAAGTGATGAGCCGCATTGCAACCACCTTCGATGCGCTGAAAAAAGACGGCCGCCGCGCCCTCATTCCCTACGTCACCGCCGGTTTCCCGTTCGCGGACATCACGCCCGAGCTGATGCACGGCATGGTCGAGGCCGGCGCCGACGTGATCGAGCTGGGCGTGCCTTTCTCCGACCCCATGGCCGATGGCCCCGTGATCCAGAAGGCCGGCGAGGCCGCGCTGGCATTGGGCATCGGCATGAAGCAGGTGCTGGCCATCGTCGCCGCCTTCCGCCAGAAGGACGCGACCACGCCCGTGGTGCTGATGGGCTATGCCAACCCCGTCGAGCGCTACGACCTCGTACACGGCAAGAAGGCCTTCATCCACGATGCGGCCGCGGCCGGCGTCGATGGCCTGCTGGTGGTCGACTACCCGCCCGAGGAATGCGAAGCCTTCGCTGCGGACCTGAAGGCAGCCGGCATCGACCTGATCTTCCTGCTCGCGCCTACAAGCACCGACGAGCGCATGGCGCAGGTCGCGCGCATCGCCAGCGGCTACGTCTACTACGTGTCGCTCAAGGGCGTGACCGGCGCGGGCCACCTCGACACCGAGGCGGTCGGGCAGATGATTCCGCGCATCCGCCAGCACGTGAGCATCCCGGTCGGCGTGGGCTTCGGCATTCGCGATGCGCGCACCGCGCAGGCGGTCGGCTCGGCCGCCGATGCGGTCGTGATCGGTACGAAGATCATCCAGTTGATCGAAGACCAGCCGCGCGAGAAGGTCGTGCCGGCGGTGCGCGAATTCCTGGCCGGCATCCGCGAGGCGCTCGACGCGCTGCCGGCGGCTATCCCGAAGAATGCGGCTGGCCGATAATCACTGCTGCCCCTCACCCCCAGCCCCTCTTCCGCATGCGGGAGAGGGGAGCTAATTCGGAGTCCTATGAGCTGGCTTGAAAAACTGCTACCCGCCAAGATCGCACAAACCGACCCATCGGAGCGCCGCCAGGTGCCCGAGGGCCTGTGGATCAAGTGCCCCGCCTGCGAGACCGTTCTCTACAAGACCGACCTCGAGCACAACCAGAACGTCTGCCCGAGCTGCAGCCATCACCACCGCATCGGCGCCCGTGCGCGACTCGACGCCTTCCTCGATGCCGAAGGCCGCTACGAGGTGGGACAGGAAGTGCTGCCTGTCGACGCGCTCAAGTTCAAGGACAGCCGCAAATACCCCGAGCGGCTCAAGGAGGCGCTGGAGAACACCGGCGAGACCGACGCGCTGGTCGTCATGGGCGGCTCGGTGCACAGCATCAGCGTGGTCGTCGCCTGCTTCGAGTTCGAGTTCATGGGCGGCTCCATGGGCAGCGTGGTCGGCGAACGCTTCGTGCGCGGCGTCGAAACCGCCATCGAGCAGAAGGTGCCCTTCATCTGCTTCACCGCCACCGGCGGCGCACGCATGCAGGAAGGCCTGCTCTCGCTGATGCAGATGGCCAAGACCAACGCCGCGCTCACGCGCCTCGCGAAGAAGGGCCTGCCCTATATCAGCGTGCTGACCGACCCCACCATGGGCGGCGTGTCAGCCGGCTTCGCCTTCGTGGGCGACGTGGTCATTGCGGAGCCCAAGGCGCTGATCGGCTTTGCCGGCCCGCGCGTGATCGAATCGACCGTGCGCGTGACGCTGCCCGAAGGCTTCCAGCGTGCCGAGTTCCTGCAGACCAAGGGCGCCATCGACTTCATCAGCGACCGGCGCGAGTTGCGCAAGACGATCGCCAGCTCGCTGGCCATGCTGCTGCGCCAGCCGGCCGACGCGGTCAGCTGAACGATCACAGCAAGCCAATGCAAGAGAGCCCGGGTGCGATGCACCCGGGCTCTTTTTCTTTTGCTTGTGAGGTTCAGAACGTCAGTTGATAGGCGAACACCAGCAGGTTGCTCAACACGATCGCGACCACCTGTAGCACCACGATGGCCGCCAGCGGCGACAGGTCGATGCCGCCGATCAGCGGAATGAAGCGCCTGAAGGGCCGAACCATTGGCTCGGCCAGACGCGAGATCAGGTCGAGCAACATCGGCGATGCGCCCGGGATCCACGACAGCACCGCATAGACCACCAGCAGCGCCGTCAGGCCCGAGACCGCCAGCTGCATCAGCCCCACCAGCGACACCAACGGCAAGGTTGCGATCCGTCCGAGGTTGCCTGCAAGCAGCCACAGCAGCAGGAACTTCAGCAACACCAGCAGCCAGGCCGCGATCAGGCTGGCAAGATCCCAACGCTTCACCGACGGCACAATGCGCCGCAGCGGCAGCACGATCCAATCGGTGATGGCAAACACGAAGCGCCCGAGCGGGTTGCCGAACGGCACCCGGTGGTACTGCATGTAGAGGCGCAGCAGGCAGGCGCCGCCGAGCAGGCCGACGATCACGTCGAGGAGGAATGAGGGAATCTGATAGAGCATGGGGCGCAGCCGTGAGCGGAATGCGATGATAGCCACGCAAGGCTCTCTTCGATGACGACACTACCCCTTTTGCATTCACTGCCATTGTTCCCGCTCGGTACGGTCCTGTTTCCGGGCGGCCTTCTTCCGCTGCGCATCTTCGAGGTCCGCTATCTCGACATGATCGGTAAATGCCGAAAGGCCGACGCGCCCTTCGGCGTGGTGAGCCTCACCAGCGGCAGCGAAGTGCGCAAGGCCGGCGCCGATGCAGAGAGCTTCGCCGCCATCGGCACGCTGGCCATGATCCGCGAGTTCGAATCGCCGCAAAGCGGGCTGTTGCAGATCGAATGCGTGGGCACCCAGCGCTTCCGGGTGCGCGGCACCGAGTTGCAGAAGCACGGCCTGTGGGTGGCCGAAGTCGAGGCCGTGGCCGACGACGTCGCGCTCGAAATTCCCGACGACCTGAAGCACACCGCCACGGCGCTGCAACGCCTGATCGACACGCTCGAGGAGCGGCGCCGCGCACAGGGCGAATCTGTACGCTTGCCCATCGACATGCCCTA
Source organism: Variovorax sp. Root411 (assembly GCF_001425205.1). Taxonomy (GTDB): domain Bacteria; phylum Pseudomonadota; class Gammaproteobacteria; order Burkholderiales; family Burkholderiaceae_C; genus Variovorax. The sequence goes on along the minus strand of NZ_LMDW01000001.1, from coordinate 608,418 downwards.
CCTGCTCGATGATTGCGGCTGGGTGGCCAACCGCTGGTGCGAACTGGTGCCGATGCAGCTCGAACTGAAGCAGCGCCTGATGGAGCTCGACAGCCCGCTGATGCGCCTCGAACTGGTCAGCGATCTGCTCGCGCGTACGGGCATTGCTCAATAGATTGCTATATTTTTCGTAGCGCATTGCACAGGATCGACGGGCATTGGACAGCGGCTTCGCCTGAATCCGATCGGCTAAAATGCCGGGCTCGCGCACGCTCCCGTTGCGCCTCACCCGCTCCCCATGTCCGATCACCTGACCCCTCCCATTCCCACGCCCGCTGCAGCGCCCGCCTCCGCGCCAGCCGTCGACGACAACCAGCTCATCGCCGAACGCCGCGAGAAGCTCAAGCTGCTGCGCACAGCGCAGACCGAGGGCAAGGGTGTTGCATTCCCGAATGACTTCAAGCCGGGCCATCGCGCCGCGGCGCTCGTCGAGGCACATGGCGCCACCGAGGCCGAAGCCCTCGAAGCGCAAGCCGTTTCCGTGAGCGTGGCCGGCCGCATGATGCTCAAGCGCGTGATGGGCAAGGCCAGCTTCGCGACGCTGCAGGATGCCACGAGCCGCATCCAGCTCTATGTGACGCGCGACGCGGTCGGCGAAGAGGTCTACGCCGATTTCAAGCGCTGGGACCTCGGCGACATCGTGGGCGCCGAAGGCACGCTGATGAAGACCAAGACCGGCGAGCTGTCGGTCAAGGTCACGAAGCTGCGCCTACTCACGAAGAGCCTGCGCCCGCTGCCCGACAAGTTCCATGGCATGGCCGACCAGGAGCAGAAGTACCGCCAGCGTTATGTCGACCTGATCACCGACGAAGCCGCACGCGTGCGCTTCACCGCGCGCAGCAAGGCAGTGAGCGCGTTGCGCGAATTCATGGTGGCCAACGACTTCCTCGAAGTCGAGACGCCCATGCTCCACCCGATTCCGGGCGGCGCCAACGCCAAGCCCTTCAAGACGCACCACAACGCGCTTGACCAGGAGATGTTCCTGCGCATCGCGCCCGAGCTCTACCTGAAGCGCCTGATCGTCGGCGGCTTCGAGCGCGTGTTCGAAATCAACCGGAGCTACCGCAACGAGGGCATCTCGGTGCGGCACAACCCCGAGTTCACGATGATGGAGTTCTACGCGGCCTACTGGAACTACCGCGACCTGATGGACTTCACCGAGACGCTGATCCGCACCATCGCCGACAAGGCCGTGGGCGCGCAGCGGCTCACCTACCAGGGCAAGCCCGTCGACCTGACCGAGCCCTTCGAGCGCCTGACGATCCGCGAAGCGATCCTCAAGCACACCGAAGCCGGGGACGGCGTGGACGACAGCGCGTGGCTGATCAATGCATTGCGCAAGATCGGCCTCAGCGAAGAGAAGGACAAGCTCTCGCAGCGCAGCCTCGCGAGCCTGCAGGTGATGTACTTCGAGGAAACCGTCGAAGAGAAGCTCTGGCAGCCGACCTTCATCATGGAGCACCCGACCGAGATCTCGCCGCTGGCGCGCGCCAACGACGAGCGCCCCGAGGTCACCGAGCGCTTCGAGCTCTACATCACGGGCCGCGAGTTCGGCAATGGCTTCAGCGAGTTGAACGATGCGGAAGACCAGGCCGCGCGCTTCAACGCACAGGTGGCCGCCAAGGACAGCGGTGACGACGAAGCCATGTACTACGACCACGACTTCGTGCGTGCGCTCGAATACGGCATGCCGCCCACCGGCGGCTGCGGCATCGGCATCGACCGGCTGATGATGCTGCTGACGGATTCGCCGAGCATTCGCGACGTGATCCTGTTCCCGGCGCTGCGCAGGGAATCTTGAGCGTGCAGTTACCGTCGTCGCTGCCGACGATCGGCATCGACTTCGGCACCTCCAACTCCGCCGTGGCCTGCCGGGTCGACGGCGAGGCCCGCTTGCTGCCCATCGAAGGTGCGGCCACCACCCTGCCCACCGCCATCTTCTTCAACGCCGAAGACCGCACCACGCATTTCGGCCGCGACGCCATCGGCCAGTACCTCTCGGGCACCGAAGGCCGGCTGATGCGCTCGCTGAAGAGCCTGCTCGGCAGCGCGCTGATGCAGGAGAAGACCGCCATCTACGACGGCCTCGTGAGCTTCGAGGACATCATTGCGCGCTTCCTGCGCGAACTGGCCGTGCGCGCCAGCCGTGAACTCGGCCAGATGCCCGAGCGCGTGGTGATCGGGCGGCCCGTGCACTTCGTGGACGATGATCCGAAGCGCGACGAACGCGCCGAAGAGAGCCTGCGCCACGCGGCACGCGCAGCGGGGTTCCGCGAGATCGCCTTCCAGCTCGAGCCGATCGCAGCCGCGTTCGACTACGAGCAGCGCATCGCCAGGGAGTCGATCGTGCTCATCGTCGACATCGGCGGAGGCACATCCGACTTCACCGTGGTACGCGTCGGACCCGAGCGCGCGACGCGCGAGGACCGCAGCGACGACGTGCTGGCCACCAGCGGCGTGCACATCGGCGGCACCGATTTCGACCAGCGCCTGAACCTGGAGCGGGTGATGCCGCAGTTCGGCTTCCGGCACCACGGCCCGCAGGGGCGCGAAGTGCCGAGCAAGGTGTTCTTCGAACTCTCGTCCTGGCACCTGATCAACTGGCTCTACGCCGCCAAGGCGGTGCGCCAGGCGAAAGACCTGCGCACGAGCTACAGCGACACGCGGCTGCACGACCGGCTGATGACCGTGCTCGAGGAACGGCACGGGCATCGCATCGCGAGTGCAGTGGAAGCGGCCAAGATCGATGCTTCGATCACCGACGCCGAAACCGCCATCGACCTCGGTTGTGCCGAGCGCGGGCTGGTGGCCTCGCTCACGCCAGCCGACATGGCTCAACAATTGGCCGGTTCACTCGAGAACGTGATCGCCTGCGCGCACGCTTGTGTCAAGCGCGCGGGCCTGCGCAGCGGCGACCTCGACGCGATCTACCTCACCGGCGGATCTTCCGCGCTTCGGCCGTTCCAGCACGCCCTGCGCAGGAGCTTCGCGGGCGTGAACCTGGTCGAGGGCGACCTGTTCGGCGGCGTGGCTACGGGACTGGCCTGCGCAGCGCGCACGGAGCGCCGGCCATGAAATACCTGGCGGGCTATCCGGCGCCCTTGCTGGACCAGGTCCGCCAGTTGATGGCCGAGGACAAGCTGGGCACGATGCTCGGCAAGCGCTATCCCGACGGAGTGCACAGCGTACAGACCGACCGCGCGCTCTATGACTATGTGAACGAACTCAAGAGCGAGTTCATGCGCAAGGCCGAGCCGCTGTCGAAGGTGATGTTCGACAACAAGCTGCACGTGATCCGCAACGCGCTGGGGACGCACACCACGGTTTCGCGCGTGCAAGGCGGAAAGCTCAAGGCAAAGCGTGAAATCCGGGTGGCGAGCTTGTTCAAGGGCGTGCCATTGGCGTGGTTGCGGATGATCGTTGTGCACGAACTCGCACATACCAAGGAAAAGAGTCACGACAAGGCCTTCTACGCGCTATGCGCGCACATGGAGCCCGACTACCACCAGCTCGAATTCGACCTGCGGCTCTACCTGACCCACATGGACGCCGGAGGTGAATCGCTCTGGACGATGGCCTCGAAGGCGCCTTGACCACCCGTCTTTCATATTCCCTTTTCCAAGGATCGACCGCGCCCATGTCCACCCCGCCGACCGAGGCCATTTTCTCGAACATCTTCAACACCAACACGTGGGGTTCGATGGAAAGCGTGTCGGGCGCGGGCTCCGAACTCAGCAACACTGCGCAGATCTTCCGCGAGCTGCCAGCCAACCTAGAGATGGTGCCTATCACTTGCCGCCGCCGCGCAGACTGATCGTCGAAGCAACGTGACCGAGGCGATCATCTATCCCTCGCTGGAAGGCTCTCCGCGGTTTCCGCAGACCGACCGCAGTCTGGGCCTGTGGCTGCTGGACGACGTGCGCGAGACGCTGGCGCGCATCGGGCGCTGGTGACGTCCCGCGTCTTCCTCAGGCCACCGCGGCCCTGACCTGCTCGATATTGGCGACTGCCAGCCAGTGGCAGTAGCCGCCCAAGGTGCGCCGGTCGATCTCGTCGAGTGCCATGCCGGCGTACTTGCCGGCGCGGTACTGGTGCTTCGACCAATACTGATCGGTGTGCCACGCGTGGATGTGCAGCACGTCGCTGCCCAACGAGCGGCTCGCATAGGGTAGATGGTCAAGCAGCCCCAGCGAACACTGCTGAGGGTAGGTACGACGCAAGGCCAGTTCGCCCGCATACATCGTGACGACGTTCTTGCACCACCCCGGCCACGTACCCTGGAAGTGGCGAAACTCTTCGTCGAGCAGCTTGTTGCAGTAGTCGAGCTGGGACTCCACGAAATTGCAGACGAACTCGGACGGTCCGAGCACCGAAGCGCCGACGTTGTGCAGGCCGGAATGCGGAAAGCCCCAGCGCCGGCTGCACTCGGACAGCTTGCGGCGCACCTCTTCTTCATAGGCGTATGCGCCGAAGCCGAAGCACAGGCCAGTCGGCGTGAAGTTCGTGAGCGCCGGCGTGACGAAGGTGTCGCAATCGGTCTTCAGCAGGGTGTCGTACTTCCTGCACTCCTCGATCACGGCCGGCTCGCAGAGGTTGGCGACCGAATTGATGTAGCCGTAGCCGTTCCAATCGGCATTGCGTTGCGCGTAGGGCTCGCTCGGAATCACGACAATCCTTTCGTCCTGCGGCAGCGCGCCGATGACGTCCGGATGGCAGACTGCAATGATCTTTGCGCGCGAGAAGAGGTTCGAGAAGATCATGCTTTTGTAGAGCCATGAAAACTCGTCGATGATTTCCTGCTTGTTGTCGATGTAGACCAGCACTCCCATCGTCATGTCGTTTCCTTTCGTTAGCTGCTATCGGATCCGTTGTGAGCGGGTATCCATCGCTGCCATGTACACGGAGCGATAGGGCTCGACGAGGCTCACGAAATGCACGAGCAGCGTGTCCTCGCTTGCGAGCAGGGGCGGCGTGTTGATGGTCAGGTTGTCGAGTACGCTGCGTTCGTCCAGCAGCCTTTCCTGGTTCAGCACCTCGTTGGTGTAGTACTGGTCGCCCATGCTGGTGTAGACGCCCGACTTGTCGGCCACCTCGCCGATCCGCGACCAGATCTGCGCCAGCAATTCGAGGTTGCGCGGCGTGTTGCGGAACCCCATCACGCCGGAATTGAACAGCCACGCGCCGACGTCCTTGGCCAGCAGCAGATCGCGCCCCTGCAGCAAGGGATCGATTGGGCGAGTCTGGTTGAAGAAGAGGACGTCGGCATCGACCCAGATCACCCAGTCGTGGTTCGCCAGATGCTGTTGCAGCAACCAGCTCCGAACCCAGGAGCCGTTGATTCCCGGCCCGATCTCCGCGGGAATCGCCCGGTACACGTGGTACGCATAGCCATGCCTTTCGCAATAGCGGCGCACGTTGTGCTCCGACACCCTGGCATAGGTCTGCACGTGGTGGGTGTAGAGCGTCAGGAATGCGATGCGCGCGCTGGGGTTGAGGCTGCTCACCGACTCATCACCCAGTGCTGGGTACCGGGGTGGCTGCAACGCGGGCCGCCCATGCATCAAGGCGCCGTTGACTTCCCGCACCAGCAAGGCTTGCAGGTTCACATCGTGCAGGATCTCGTCGCGCCATCCACCGCCTGGCAACGGAACAGGCAATGACGCCAGATTGACCACGAAGACCCGCGCGTCATGCCACTGCGCAATGCGCCACGACACGTTGAAGTAGACATCGGCCAGCACGCCATTGCACGCCAGCAGGCCTGCCGGACGAAGCCGCACGGCCTCGTCGAGCCGGTCGGATTCCAGTGCGACGACATGGCCCGAATCCACGATCAGCTGGTGCAGCAACGCGCGATTGGCCGCCACGTTGCGCACCACCAGGGTGTTGGTCATCGCCGGGCCCGGCTGGCCATCGGTCGGCGGTCCTTCCGCCGCGAGCAGGTCGCGGCCCTGTATCAGCGTTTCGACGGCCACGGGATGAAAAACCACGGAGTCGCCATCGAGAAAGAGCAACCAGTCACCCTCGGCCAGCATGCGCAAGTGGCGAAGGATCTGGCTGTACTTGGCGCTGGCGCGCAGCGCCGGATGAATCAGCCTGTCGCTCTCCATCCATTGGTGGGCGTAGCCAAACAGGCGGCAGTAGTGCGCGTGGTTGCGCAGCACGGCCTCATCCATGCGCTGAAAAAGACTGAGGCACAGGGGCATTGCTGGCTCCGGATCGGCTGAACGGCGGCTTTCAGATGTCCGTCATTCGTCTTGCATCGCGGTACCCGCGCGAAGCGACGAGCGTCGGCCAATCGGGTGCGGCGCCCTGCGGCAGCAGCGCATGGCGACGCGCTTCGCTGTGCGCATCCGGCTGCCATCGGCCCGCGCGCGCGACTTCCTCGAAGCCTTCGAGGAAGTCGTCGAGCAACCGCCCCTCGCCCACGCTCTGGTTGCACAGCATCGCCAGATCGCACCCCGCTTCGAGCGCAGCCAGCGCCGCATCGGCATAGCTGAGCAACCGGCCGTCGATGTAGCGCCCCGCCTCCATGCTCAGGTCGTCGCTGAACACCGCCCCGTCGAACGCAAAGCGCTGCCGCAGGATCGCCTTGAGCCACTTCGACGAGAACCCCGCCGGCCGCTTGTCGACCTTCGGGTAGATCACGTGCGCCGGCATCACCGCGCCGAGCGTGCTCGACAACCACTCGTAAGGCCGCGCGTCGTCTTCAAGAATGGCCTTCAGGCCGCGTTTGTCGACCGGAATCTCCACATGCGAGTCGGCCTTGACGAACCCGTGCCCCGGGAAGTGCTTGCCGCAGTTGCGCATGCCCATCTGCAGCATGCCGTGCATCACGCTCTTGGCCAGCAGCGCGACCACGCGCGGGTCGCGATGAAAGCTGCGGTCGCCGATGACGCTGCTGCCGCCGTAGTCCAGGTCGAGCACCGGTGCGAAGCTGAAGTCGACGCCGCAGGCGCGCAGTTCGCCCGCCAGCACCTGTCCGGCGGCGGTCGCGGCCTGGGTGGCGCGCATGGCGTCGCGCATCCACAGCTCGCCCAGTGCGCGCATCGACGGCAGTCGCGTGAAGCCGTCGGTGCGAAAGCGCTGCACGCGGCCGCCCTCGTGGTCGACGCAGATCAGCAGGTCGGGACGGATCGCCTTGATCTCGGCATTGAGCGCGGTCATCTGCGCGCGATCCCGCCAGTTGCGGGCGAAATGGATCACGCCGCCGACCAGCGGATTGGCCAGGCGCCGGCGGTCGGCGTCGTTGAGTTCGGTGGCCGCCACATCGATGATCAGCGGCGCGTGGGGGCGGTCGGCAAGCCCGGCGGTCATGTTTTCTCCACCACCACGAAGCTCGCGGCGTATTCGGTTTCGTCGGTCACGGTCACGTGGGCCGTCAGGCCCTGCGCCTCGAACCAGTCTTTCAGGCCGCCATGCAGCACGATGACGGGCTTGCCGCTGCGCAGGTTCGCAATCTCGCACAGCCGCCAGCTCATGGGCGTGCGCATGCCCAGGCCGATGGCCTTGCTGAAGGCCTCCTTGGCGGAGAAGCGGGTCGCGAGGTAGCTCAGGCCGCGCTTGGGCCAACGCGCGCTGCGGGCCTGCCAGACCTTGAATTCGGCATCGCTCAGCACTTTGCGCGCAAAGCGTTCGCCCTGGCGCTCGAAGGTCGCGGCGATGCGACGCAGGTCGCAAATGTCGGTGCCAATGCCGTAGATCATGCGGCGCTAGCGTTCATTGCTGCGCCTCGCTGATGCAGCGCAGGTAGTCGCGCGTGGCGGCCGCATAGCCGAGTTCGAGGGCGTCCGCCACGAAGGCATGGCCGATCGAGACCTCCTGCACGCCGGGCACCGCACGCAGGAAGGTGGTGAGGTTGTCGCGGCTCAGGTCGTGCCCGGCGTTGACGCCCAAGCCCGCGGCCAGCGCCGCGCGCGCCGAATCGGCATAGCGCGCCAGCACGGCCTGCTCGTCGGGCGTGCCGCGTGAGGCCGCGTAGCCTTCGGTGTAGAGCTCGACGCGGTCGGCGCCCACGGCCTTGACCGCAGCCATCATCTCGGGAATCGGGTCCATGAACAGGCTGACGCGCACGCCCAGCGCCTTGGCTTCGGCGATCAGCGGGCGCAGGCGCTCGGCGTCGTCGGGGAAGGTCCAGCCGTGGTCGCTGGTCGACTGGGTTTCGCTGTCGGGCACGAAGGTGGCCTGGTGCGGCTTCAGCGCGCGCACGAAATCCATGAGATTCTGGAACGGGTTGCCTTCGACGTTGAACTCGACGGCCGGCCACTCTTTGGCGAGCAGCGCCGACAGGTCACTGACGTCGTGCGCGCGGATGTGGCGGGCATCGGGCCGCGGGTGCACGGTGATGCCATGCGCACCGGCGGCCAGGCAGGCCTCGGCGGCCTTCACCACGCTCGGGATGCCCAGGTGGCGCGTGTTGCGGACCAGGGCGACCTTGTTGAGGTTGACGGACAGCGAGGTGACAGTGCTCATAGTGCTTGCAGATCTCTCATCATTTGCCGCGTGCGCAGCGTGGACACGCCGCAATGGTAGTTGAGCAAGGCGCGCAACTGGTTGCGCAGGGCACTGTTGCTACCGGCGTTCATGGTGGCAATTTCACGCAACGTGGCGGTAAAAGGAGCCCGGTCGTCGAGAACGGCCTGCAGGGCCTGCCATTCGGCACCGGTCAGCGCGGCCTCGTCGGCGGCGGCCTGGCGCAATCCGGCTTCGGGCACGAGGCTGTAGCGCTCGCGGGCGGCGAGCGGTTCGAGCGTGAGGGTCTGCGTGTCGAGCGATGGCAGCAGGCCGACCCCGCGCAGCAGCAGCAGTTCGAAAGCGCGCAGCGCCGCGGCCTGGGTGGCCGCCTGGGCACCGGCATGGTCGCCCGCCAGCACCTGCACGACCCCGGCGTAGGCGTCGAACAGCGCTTCGTGGGCGTCGTCGCGCGCCAGCAGGCGCAGCAGCAGTTCGTTGACGTAGTAGCCCGACAGCAGCGCCTCGCCGGTCGGCATGACGTGGCCGCCCATCCACTCGGCACCCTTCAGCGTGCGGATCTCGGCGTCGCCACCATAGTTGAGCTGCAGCGGCTGCAGCGGCAGCAGCACGGGACGGAAGTTGGAACTCGGCCGCTTCGCCCCCTTGGCCACGAGCGCGATGCGCCCGTGGTGGCGGGTGAAGACCTCGAGGATCAGGCTCGACTCGCTCCAATCGTAGCGATGGAGGACGTAAGCCGGCTCATGCGAAACGCGGTGGGCAGCGGCCACTTCATTCGTAGCCGAACGAGCGCACGCGGGCTTCGTCGTCGGCCCAACCCGAGCGCACCTTCACCCACAGTTCGAGGAACACCTTGGCGTCCGCCAGCTTCTCGAGCTCGACGCGCGTTTCCATGCCGATGCGCTTGATGCGCTCGCCCTTGTCGCCAATCACCATGGCCTTGTGGCCATCGCGCTCGACCACGATGGTGGCCGCGATGCGAAGCAGGCGCTTCTGGCCTTTTTTCTGGGGCGGCTCTTCTTCGAACTTGTCGATGATGACGGTCGAGGTGTAGGGCAGCTCGTCGCCGGTCAGGCGGAACAGCTTCTCGCGCACCAGCTCGCCGGCGAGGAATTTCTCGCTGCGGTCGGTCAGCTCGTCTTCGTCGTAGAACCAGGGCTGTTCGGGCAGGTATTTCTCGCAGATGCCGAACAGGCGCTCGACATCCTTGGCGTTCTTCGCCGACATCGGCACGAACTCGGCGAAGCTGTGCTTGGCCTGCATAGTCTGCAGCCAGGGCGCGATGTCGCCGCGGCGGTGCACGTTGTCGAGCTTGTTGGCCAGCAGCACCGTCGGGATGCCCTTGCCGAGCAGCTTGAGCACGCGCTCGTCGGCCGGCGTGAAGCTGCCGGCCTCGACCACGAACAGGATCAGGTCCACGTCGCCGACCGCGCCCTGCACGGTCTTGTTGAGCGACTTGTTCAGCGCATTGGCGTGCAGGGTCTGGAAGCCCGGCGTGTCGACGAACACGAACTGCGTCGCGCCCAGCGTGCGCATGCCCGTGATGCGGTGGCGCGTGGTCTGCGCTTTGCGCGAGGTGATGCTGATCTTCTGGCCGACCAGCGCATTGAGCAGCGTCGACTTGCCCACGTTGGGCTTGCCGACGATGGCGATGAGTCCGCAGTGCTGGGGACCGCCGGCACCCGCGTCGCCTTCTGCGTCTTCGGGTCCGGCTACGGGATTGATAGCATCGTTCATAGTGATTTCACGCGACACCGCGTGCCTTGAGCCGGATCAACATGGCAGCCGCGGCCGCCTGCTCGCCTGCGCGGCGCGAGCCGCCGATGCCGCGTTCGCGAAGCCCCAACTCGGGCACCTCGCACTCGACATCGAAAGTCTGCTTGTGCGCCGCACCCAGTGTGGCAGCCACGCGATACACCGGCAGCTTCATTTTGTGACCCTGCAGCCATTCCTGCAATTCGGTCTTCGGGTCCTTGGCCGCGGCTTCCATGCGCGGGTTGATCTCGACCGCCTCGTAGAGCCGGTGCACCAGCGCCTCGGCGGCGGCAAAGCCGGCGTCCAGATAGACCGCGCCGATCAGCGCCTCGAGCGCATCGGCCAGGATCGACGGCCGGTTGGGCCCGCCCGAGCGCGCCTCGCCCTCGCCGAGCCGCAGCAGCGGCGACAACGCCAGCCCTAGCGCCAGGCGATGCAGCGTGTCCTGCTTGACGAGGTTGGCACGCACACGTGACAGGTCGCCTTCGGGCAAAGCCGACAGGCGCATATAGAGCAGGTGCGAGACCGCCAGGTTCAGCACCGAGTCGCCGAGAAACTCGAGGCGCTCGTTGTGGTCGGCCGAAAAGCTGCGGTGCGTGAGCGCGAGCTGGAGCAGCCGCGGATCGGAGAAGGTGTGCTGGAGGCGCGCCTGCAGCGCGGCGAGGCTGCCGTCCACCTTTTTTGGCGCCGTGTTCAGTGGGTTTCGCCCTTGTACTTGAGCGTCAGGAAGGCGGGGCCGAACAGGGGGATCTCGCGTTCGTACGAGTACGACACGACCACCTTGTCGCCGACCTTCTTGATCTCGAGGTCCCTGCCGCTGACCGACTTGAAGTCGTCGATGGCCTGGGCGCGATCGAAGATCGCACGCACTTCGGGCACGGTCGCCCCTTCCTTGGCCTTGTTGGCGGCCTTGTCGATAGCCTGCCATTCGATCAGCGTCGGAATGACCTGCGCGACAACCACGCCAAGGCACCCGAGCACCACCGCGACGAACACCAAGCCGATGAACGAAATGCCGCGTTGCTGCGCAGCCCTGCTGCGAACGAACCGATGTGTTCTCATGCCCTCATACCCCTCGAACTATGCTGATGAATGCTTATTGAAACGGACCGATGCGACCCAGATCGCCGAAGTTCATCCAGACGAAGAACGCCCTGCCCACGATGTTCTTGTCCGGCACGAAGCCCCAGAAACGCGAGTCCGCCGAATTATCGCGGTTGTCGCCCATCATGAAATAGTTGCCGGCCGGCACCTTGCAGACCACGCCTTCGACCGAGTAGCGGCAGTTTTCGCGAAACGGAAAGTCGCTGGCGCCCGGAACGAAGGACGGCGCGGCTTCGTCGTTGAGCAGCTTGTGCTGCTTGCCACCCAGATCCTCCCCGTATTGCTTGAGCAGGCGCATCGATTCGTTGTCGAGGTAGTCGGCTTCCGCCACCTTGGACACCGGCTGGCCGTTGATCGTGAGCTTCTTGTTCAGGTAGGCCACTTCGTCGCCGGGAATGCCGACCACGCGCTTGATGTAGTCCATGCTCGGCTTGGGCGGGTAGCGGAACACCACCACGTCGCCGCGCGCCAGCGGCGTGCCGTCGGTGATCTTGGTGTTGATCACCGGCAGGCGCAAGCCGTAGGTGAACTTGTTGACCAGGATCAGGTCGCCGGTCAGCAGCGTGGGCATCATCGAGCCCGAGGGAATCTTGAAGGGCTCGTAGAGAAACGAGCGCAGCAGGAACACCACCAGGATCACGGGGAACAGGCCCGCGGTCCAGTCGAGCCACCAGGGCTGCATCAGCAGCCGCTCGCTCGCCTTCGCGTCGGCCGTGTCGACCTGCCTGATGCCCTGCCCGGCCAGGCGCGCATTGCGCTCGGTCAGCGACTCTTCGAGCCTTGCGGCGGCCCGTTCGCGCCGGGGCAGGAAATAGAAGCGCTCGGCCAGCCAGTAGAGGCCGGTGACCACCGTGGCCAGGAACAGCAGCAAGGCGAAGTTGCCTTCGATCGCGTTGAAATACCAGGCGCCGACATAGGCGGCAAATGCCGCGAGGACCAGGGAGGTGAGGAATGCCATTTTTTTTGATCAGTCTTCGACTTGCAGAATCGCGAGAAAGGCCTCTTGCGGGACCTCGACGGAGCCGATCTGCTTCATTCTTTTCTTGCCCGCCTTCTGCTTCTCGAGCAGCTTCTTCTTGCGGGTGATGTCGCCGCCATAGCACTTGGCCAGCACGTTCTTGCGAAGCGCCTTGATTGTCTCACGCGCAATGATGTTGACCCCGATGGCGGCCTGGATCGCCACGTCGAACATCTGGCGCGAAATGATCTCGCGCATCTTCGAGACCACCGCCCGGCCGCGGTACTGCGACTGGCTGCGGTGCACGATGATCGACAGCGCATCGACCTTCTCGCCGTTGAGCAGGATGTCGACCTTGACCACGTCGGACGCGCGATATTCCTTGAACTCGTAGTCCATCGAGGCGTAGCCGCGGCTCACCGACTTCAGCTTGTCGAAGAAGTCGAGCACGATCTCGCCGAGCGGCATCTCGTAGGTCAGCATGACCTGGCGGCCGTGGTAGGCCATGTTCATCTGCACGCCGCGCTTCTGGTTGGCCAGCGTCATGACCGCGCCGACGTATTCCTGCGGCATGTAAAGGTGCACGGTCACGATCGGCTCGCGGATCTCGCTCATCTTGCCGACGTCGGGCATCTTGGACGGGTTCTCGACCATGATGACTTCGCCGTCGTTGCGCACCACCTGGTAGACCACGCTCGGCGCGGTCGTGATCAGGTCCTGGTCGAACTCGCGCTCCAGGCGCTCTTGCACGATCTCCATGTGCAGCAGGCCGAGGAAGCCGCAGCGGAAGCCGAAGCCGAGCGCCTGGCTCACCTCGGGCTCGTAGCGCAGCGACGAATCGTTGAGCTTGAGCTTTTCGAGCGCGTCGCGCAGCGAGTCGTACTCGCTGGCCTCGGTCGGGTAGAGGCCGGCGAACACCTGCGGCTGGATTTCCTTGAAGCCCGGCAGCGCCTCGGTCGCGGTGGCGGCCGCGCCGCCGGTGCCCGGCCTGATCAGCGTCACCGTGTCGCCGACCTTGGCAGCCTGCAGTTCCTTGATGCCCGCGATGATGTAGCCCACTTCGCCGGCTTCGAGCGAAGGACGCGGTTCGTTGGCGGGCGTGAAGACGCCGATGTTGTCGGCGTTGTACATGGCGCCGGACGCCATCATCTTGATGCGCTCGCCCTTCACCAGTCGGCCATCGACCACGCGCACCAGCATGACGACGCCGACGTAGGCATCGAACCAGCTGTCGACGATCATCGCGCGCAGCGGGCCGTCGGGATTGCCGCGCGGCGCGGGCATCCGGGCGACGACGGCTTCGAGGATCTCGTCGATGCCCATGCCGGTCTTGGCGGAGCACGGAATCGCATCGGTCGCGTCGATGCCGATCACGTCTTCGATTTCGGTGCGCGCGTTGTCGGGATCCGCGTTGGGCAAATCCATCTTGTTGAGCACGGGCACCACTTCGACGCCGAGGTCGAGAGCGGTGTAGCAGTTGGCCACCGTCTGCGCTTCGACGCCTTGCGATGCATCGACCACGAGCAGCGCACCTTCGCATGCAGACAGCGAGCGGCTCACTTCATACGAGAAGTCGACGTGGCCCGGCGTGTCGATCAGATTGAGGTTGTAGACCTGCCCGTCGCGTGCCTTGTAGTGCAACGCAGCGGTCTGTGCCTTGATGGTTATCCCACGCTCTTTTTCGATGTCCATCGAGTCGAGCACCTGAGCTTCCATCTCGCGTTCTGCGAGGCCGCCGCAACGCTGGATCAAACGGTCTGCGAGCGTCGACTTGCCGTGGTCGATGTGCGCAATGATCGAAAAATTTCTGATGTGATTCATCAACGGGAACGCTTAAGTACTTGAATTGGCTCGTGCGCAGAGTGCGACAGGCAAGAAAAAAGGGCGCGTCTTCTGGAGACGCGCCCTGAACCAACAAGCAATGGCAACTGCAGTAGTTGGAACTTCATTGTAGGCAAAAAGGGAAGCACGTACATCCGGGAACAGGGTCCAAAGGGGTCGTTGCAGGTCCACAACATCAAAGATATGAACAGGTTATCAACAGAATCGGTGGAGCACTTGCTGAACAACTTGTGGGCGATCTGTGGAGCACCGGTGGACTGCTGTCTGACATCTCGCATCGTGAAGGTCAGGACACTCCTTATGCACTGACCGCCCGCCGCGGATGCCCTATTCTACCGAAATCCGTCCTAAGCCTTCTGATAAGTTAGTGGTCGCAAACAAAAATTGGCATTTTCAGACCGTCAGATTTTTTTCCAGGCTGGCGCCAGAACGTCGCAAACCCCTCAAAAAAACGGCCCCAAACCCGACTGCCGGGTGGGGCCACTTGACGCCAACGCCGGATCAGCGTGCAGGACGAATCAGCGCGTACTGCGCCCAATCGCCACGCCGGAACAGCACGCTGAGCGCCTTGCTCTTGTCGGCTTTGCCGACGGCCGACTCGAATTCGCGGGCGTTCGAGACCTCGACATTCGCCACCGCCAGGATGATGTCGCCCTCGCGCAGGCCCGCACGGGCCGCGGCGTCACTGGCCGCATCGACCTTCACGCCGCCCTTCAGCTTGAGCTCTTTCTTCTGCGCGTCGGTGAGATCGCTCACGGCCAGGCCAAGCGACTTGAGGGCAGCGGATGCCGGCGGCTTCGGCGCCGGCTCGTCGCGGTCGCTCGCGCGTTTGCCAGGCTTGTCGGGCTCGATCTCGGCAATGGTCACGCTGAGGTCGCGCGAAGCACCGCGGCGAAACACCGTGAGCGTGCTCTTGGTGCCCGGCTTGGTGTTGCCCACCAGGCGCGGCAGGTCGCTTGGCTTGTCGATGGCCTTGCCGTCGAACTTTGTGATGACGTCGCCCGGCTCCACGCCGGCCTTCTCGCCCGGCGAGCCGGCTTCGACGCCGCGCACCAGCGCGCCCTGCGCCTTGCTGAGGCCGATGGCTTCGGCCACGTCCTTGGTCACCTGGTCGATCTGCACGCCGATGCGGCCGCGCGAAACGCGCCCCGAGGTGCGCAGTTGCTCGCTCACGCGGATCGCCTCATCGATCGGGATCGAGAACGAGATGCCCATGAAACCGCCCGAGCGCGAGTAGATCTGGCTGTTGATGCCGACCACTTCGCCGCGCATGTTGATCAGCGGGCCGCCCGAGTTGCCGGGGTTGATGGCCACGTCGGTCTGGATGAACGGCAGGTATTCGCCGGTGTCGCGCTGCTTTGCGCTCACGATGCCGGCGGTGACGGTGTTCTCGAGGCCGAAGGGCGAGCCGATGGCCATCACCCATTCGCCGACGCGCAGCTTGGAGATGTCGCCGACCTTCACCGCGGGCAGGCCCGTGGCCTCGATCTTGACGACCGCGACGTCGGTGCGCTTGTCGGCGCCGATGATCTTGGCCTTGAACTCGCGCTTGTCGGTCAGCGTGACCAGCACTTCGGAGGCGTCCTCGACCACGTGCGCGTTGGTCATCACGTAGCCGTCGGCCGTGAGGATGAAACCGGAGCCCACGCCGCGCGGACGCTCCTCTTCCTGCGGCTGCTGCGGCCGGTTCGGCCGCGGGGTCGAGCGCGGCGTACCGGGCAGCGGCTGGCCGAAGAAGCGGCGAAAGAACTCCTGCATTTCCTCGTCCATCTCGCCGTTGCCGCCGCGCTGCGCGACCTTTTCGACAGTGCGGATGTTGACCACGGAGGGGCCGACCTGGTCGACCAGGTCGGTGAAATCGGGCAGTGTGCGCGTCTGCGCATGGGCCGGCTCGACCGGCAGGAATGTGGCGCCAGCTGTCAGTGCGAGCATTAGAGCCAGCAGGCCGGAACGAAACTTGTGTCCCTCGACTTTGAAGATCATCGGTTTTCTTTCAAAAGAACAGAGCGGCTGAATCAAACAAGTGCTGTGAGTCTGCACCGCGCGCTTGGTTCAGCGCAATCGGCGGTTGTGCGGCCCGTCAGCGCGTACGCGCGAGACTTTGGGCGAATGCATTGAGCGTCTGCTGCGGCACCTCGCCGACCGCGGTCAGCCACCAGTCGCCGGCCGGTTCGGGCAGACGCCGGCGGATGGCATTGGTCGCGCCGATGGTCAGCACGCCGTCGCGCGGCGCGCGCGCCGCGTCGTAGCGCTCGATGAAGAGCGACACCGAGGCCAGGCCATCGGAGAAGGTCCACTGGACCGTGGCCGCGTCCTGCTTCGGCTTGCCGCCGCTGCCTTCGCTGCCTGCTGTCGGACGGCGGAAGAAGCTTCGGGGCTTGAATCCGGCCACAGGTGTTCGCAGCATCCAGCCTTCGTCCTGCGCGTTGCTGCGCTCGAGCTCCAGCTTCTCGACGCGGTAGCCCGAGGTGTTGGACATCATCTGCGAGAGCGCCTGCGCCTTCACCGGGGCATCGAGCTGCAGTTCGGAGAAGGCCGATTGCTCCACCACGCGGGACTCGCTGTCGACGGTCTGCAGCTTCACCACCAGGCCCGAGCGGCGCTCGCTCCAGATGCGGTAGCCGAAGCGCAGTCCATCGTGCGGCACCAACTGCACCACGTCGGCGTCGAAACCGGCCACGCGGTCCTTGCCGATCGCGCGCACGTCGTAGAAATCGCCGATCGACGAATCGGGCTGGTCCGGCAGGTTCGGGAAGAGATCGAGGTTCTCGCGCTTCTCGACCTTCACTACCTTTGCCTCCGGCAGGAAGGTCATGACATTGCGGTTGCGCCGGAAGGTCGAGCGCGGCGGCCCCGACAGGGCTTCGATGCGTTCGATCTGGTGCTCGCCGTCGCGCACATGCCAGATGCGTGCGCTCGACAGATCGCCGCCCGGCGCTGACACCACGAAGGTGCCCACATAGTTGCGCTGCCGGGCGCCCGCGTGCATGCGCTGCAGCCACTCGGTCACGCCCATGGCCGGCGGCTCGTCCGTCTGTGCGGTGGCCGCACTCTTCGCATTTGCAGCGCCCGAGCGGGTCTGCGCGGTGGCAGCCTGCGCAAGGCAGAAAGCGGCAAACACAAGCACGCAGGCGCGTGCGGAGATCGGCATCTGAACGGTCATTGCGGGCGGCGGGTAGGAGTTGCGCGCGCTCAGCGCGTCGGTCCCTCGAAAGTGGCATTGCGCAGGAAACCCGAAGGCATTTGCGATGCGCCACCGGCCTGCTGGTGCGCCTCGAGCAGTTGGTCGAGCCGCGGATCGCGCAACATGACTTGAGGATTGCCATTGCCCACGAGCACGCGGGTCGGGGTCAGCACGCTGCCGGCGGGCTGCGGGCTGTTGACCGCTGCTGCCGCCAGCACCGAATTCACCGCCGGCTGCTGTTGCTGCGGGACCGACGCCAGCTGCGCGCCTCCCTGCGGAACCGCAGTGCCGTTGCCGACCAGGGTCCAACTGATGGCGGCCACGGCCATCAGCGACGCGGCGCCGGCCACCAGCTTCCAGCGGAACACCGGCTCGTTGGCCGCTTCCGCCCTGCGCTGCACAGGCTGCGCCACCGATGCGGCGACCGGCGTCGACGCAGGGGCGACCATCACGGGCTCCGCCGCCAACCGCTGCTGGAAGCGCGCCAGAAATGCGGAGGTGTCGCTGCACGGCGAATGCGAACCCGAACGCAGCACGTCGCCTGTGACGTGGAAGGCCTGCCATGCCGCCCGCGCCTCGCCATCGGCGCAGATTGCTTCGATCGCCTGCGCGAACGCCTCGCCCTGCAAATGACCATCCGCAAGTGCGGACACCTGTTCCCGAACCGTCATCGTCTGATTCATTTCATTCACCTGCTTACTTACCAACGCTTGCCGGACTGGTTGTCCAGCAGTGGCTTGACCCTGGCCGAAATGGCCTCGCGCGCCCGGAAAATACGCGAACGCACCGTACCGATGGGGCAATCCATGACCTCGGCAATCTCTTCGTAACTCATGCCCTCGATCTCACGCAGCGTGACCGCCTGGCGCAGCTCGGCAGGGAGCGCCTCCATGGCTGCCTCGACGGCACTGGCGATTTCGTTCGCCGCCATGACCGATTCGGGGGTTTCGTCGGTGGTTGGTTCGTTTCCGGGACGGTAAGTTTCATCGTCGTCCTCAGAAGAAGGCCTCAGGGCGGCCTCGGAAATGGTTGGATCGCGCTTCATGTCCACCAGCGCCTTTTTGGCGGTGTTGACGGCGATCCGGTAGAGCCAGGTGTAGAACTGCGCTTCGCCGCGGAACTGGTGCAACGCGCGGTAGGCGCGAATGAAGGTTTCCTGCGCGATGTCCTCGACCAGGTCGACGTCGCGCACCATCCGCCCGATCAGCCGCTCGATGCGGCGCTGGTACTTGATGACCAGCAGTTCGAACGCCTTCTGGTCGCCCGCGACGGTACGCTGGACCAGCTGGAAATCGACCTCGCCCGGACGCGGCGCCGCGGCGGGCACATCGGTCAGGCCGGATTCCGGCGGCACGGGAGGCACGGAAGTGGTCATCGACGGGGGTTCAGGGCGCGTCGGCCGCCGCCGTCGCGCGCCAGGGATCGCCAGCAGGTTCCGCGGACGGGGCGCGCGAATATAGGGCGCGGCGCACGTCGCGCCAGCGCTCCGGCATGGCCCGTTGCTCGATCCATATCCAGCGCCGGGCGCGGCCCGGCTCGCTGAGCCGCACCAGCATCAGCGACTGGAAGTCGAGCGCCACAAACGCCCGGGCGACATGCACGGCGTGGGAGGCATGCGCTTGCGTCAGCGACCACTGGTGGCCGTCGAAATGCAGCACGCCCGCGCCATCGCGCCGCAAACCGAAGCCTGCGGCGACGCCCGCAAACACGACACTGAAAACCAGCAGCAGCTGGCGCCATCCGGCGCTATCGAAGAGATAGCAGGACGCGCCCGCACAGCAAGCGCCCAGGGCCCAGAGAACAACGAGAATCCGGGTTGCGCCACGCGAGCGCCCCACCGGATAGGTCACCGACGGCGCGCTGTGCATGAAAGAGCAATGCTGCTCAAGCGCGCTTGAACACCAGCGTGCCGTTGGTGCCGCCGAATCCGAAGTTGTTCTTGACCGCGACATCGATCTTCAGATCGCGCGCCTCGTTGGCGCAGTAGTCGAGATCGCACTCCGGATCCTGGTTGAAGATGTTGATGGTCGGCGGGCTCTTCTGCTCGTGCAGCGCCATCACCGTGAACACCGATTCGATGCCACCCGCACCGCCCAGCAAGTGGCCGGTCATGGACTTGGTCGAATTCACGACGAGCTTCTTCGCGTGATCGCCGAACGCCAGCTTGACCGCATTGGTCTCGTTGAGGTCGCCGATCTGCGTCGAGGTGCCGTGCGCGTTGAGGTACTGCACCTGGTCGGCATTGACCCCGGCGTTGGCCAGTGCCATGGCCATCGAACGGCGGGGGCCGTCGACGTCGGGCGCGGTCATGTGGTACGCGTCGCCCGTCAGGCCGAAGCCCGCGACCTCGGCGTAGATCTTGGCGCCGCGCGCCTTGGCGTGTTCGTACTCCTCGAGCACCAGCACGCCGGCGCCCTCGCCCAGCACGAAACCGTCGCGGTCCTTGTCCCACGGGCGCGAGGCCGTGGCGGGATCGTCGTTGCGCGTGCTCAACGCGCGAGGCGCGGTGAAGCCGCCGATGCCGAGCGGGGAAATGGTCGATTCCGCACCGCCTGCGATCATCACGTCGGCGTCGCCGTATTCGATCATGCGTGCCGACGTGCCGATGGCATGCAGGCCGGTGGTGCAAGCGGTCACGACGGCGATGTTCGGGCCCTTGAAGCCGTACTTGATCGACACATGGCCCGAGATCATGTTGATGATCGACGCCGGCACGAAGAACGGCGAAATGCGGCGCGGGCCGCGACTCGCGTATTCGCCGTGCGTCTGTTCGATCATCGGCAGTCCGCCAATGCCCGAGCCGATGTTGCAGCCGATGCGCACGGCTTTTTCATAGGGCAGCGCTTCGCCGGTCGGCAGTCCGCTGTCCTGCACCGCCTGGATGGCGGCGGCGAGTCCCAGATGAATGAAGCGGTCCATGTGGCGCGCTTCTTTCTCCGAGATGTATTGGGTGATGTCGAAACCTTTGACCTCACCGGCGAACTTGCAGGCAAAGGCGCTTGCATCGAACGCGGTGATGTTCGCAATACCCGACTTCCCGGCCAACAGGTTGGCCCAGGATTCGGTTGCGGTGTTTCCGACAGGAGCGATGCAACCGAGTCCGGTCACGACGACGCGGCGTTTGGTCATGCCGGCAAACCTTTCTGGAAGCGCTGAACAGTTGCCTGTCGGCGCGAGCGGTTCAAGTGAAAGCCGCCGGCCGCAGTTGCAATCTTGTCAGCTGGCCTATCAGGCCTTTTGATTCTTGGTGGCGTAGTCGACGGCGTTTTGCACCGTGGTGATCTTCTCGGCATCTTCGTCGGGAATTTCGATGCCGAACTCATCTTCGAGTGCCATCACGAGTTCGACCGTGTCGAGCGAGTCCGCGCCGAGGTCGGCCACGAAGGCCTTTTCATTCGTCACTTGGGACTCTTCCACGCCGAGCTGCTCGGCGATGATTTTCTTGACACGTGCTTCGATATCGCTCATTTGGTTCCCTCTGAGGGTTGTAGGTAATCGGTGGATTTTAGCCGGGGCGCATTGTGGCATTTGCCGTGCGACCGGTACGGGGAAATTTGCGCCTTGCGGCTACATGTGCATGCCGCCGTTGACGTGCAGCTCCTGCCCCGTGACGTAGGACGCCTGGGGGGATGCGAGGTAAGCCACCGCGTGCGCGATGTCGGCCGGTTTGCCCAGGTGGCCCAGCGGGATCTGCTGGAGCAGCGCCTGCTGCTGGGCCTCGGGAAGACTGGCCGTCATGTCGGTTTCGATGAAACCGGGTGCGACGCAGTTGACGGTGATGTTGCGGCTGCCGAGTTCGCGGGCCAGCGCGCGGGTCATGCCCGCAACGCCGGCCTTGGCTGCCGCGTAATTGGCCTGGCCAGCGTTGCCGGAAGCGCCGACCACGCTGGTGATGCTGATGATGCGGCCATAGCGCTGTTTCATCATCGGGCGGATCACTGCGCGCGAAAGCGAGAAGACGGCCTTGAGGTTGGTGTCGAGTACCGCATCCCAGTCGCTGTCCTTCATGCGCATGGCGAGCGTGTCGCGCGTGATGCCAGCGTTGTTCACCAGCACGTGGATCGCGCCGTAGGCCTGCACGATCTCATCGATCAGGGCCTCGACGGCGGCGCCGTCATTCACGTCGAGTGCACGGCCGCGGCCGTCGAAGGCGCTGAGTGCCGAGGTGATCTTGGCCGCGCCGTCGTCGGTGGTGCCGGTGCCCACGACCTTGAGGCCGCGCTGCGCCAGTTCCAGCGCGATCGCCGCGCCGATGCCGCGCGTTGCGCCGGTGACGAGGGCGACTTGCCCTTCGAATTTGGGAATGCTCATAAGAAAAAGTGTCGGGGCCTTGCGCCGGCTCAGCCGGCGAGCGATTGTCGGGTGTCCGCGAGCGTGGCCGGGTCGTACACCGACGCGGCTTCCAGATCGGGGGCGATGCGCTTCACCATGCCGGCCAGCACCTTGCCGGGCCCGCATTCGATGATGGCGGCTACACCGCGCAGTTTCAAGGCCTGCACGCTCTCGACCCAGCGCACCGGGCCGGCAGCCTGCCGCACCAGGGCGTCGCGAATGCGGTTGGCATCGGTTTCAACGGCAACGTCGACGTTGTTCAGCACGGGAATCTGTGGCGCGGCCAGTTCGATGGAAGCCAGCTTCTCGCGCAATGCTTCGGCCGCGGGCTTCATGAGGCTCGAATGGAACGGAGCCGAAACCGGCAGCAACAGCGCGCGCTTGGCGCCGTTGGCCTTGAGCAGTTCGCAGGCCTTGTCGACCGCGGCCTTGCTACCGGCGATCACGGTCTGCATCGGGTCGTTGAAATTCACCGCCTCGACGATTTCCGCACTGCCGGCGCCAAAGCTCGCCGTGGCTTCCGCACACCCTGCCACCACCTTGCCCGACTCCATGCCAAGCACCGCAGCCATTGCGCCAACGCCGACAGGCACCGCCTGCTGCATCGCCTGCGCACGGAAGCGCACCAGCGGCGCGGCCTGCGCGAGCGTGAGCACGCCCGAAGCCACCAGCGCGGAATACTCGCCAAGCGAATGGCCGGCCACGACGGAAGGCGCCGCGCCTCCCTCTGCCAGCCAGGCACGCCACGCGGCCACGCCGGCAACCAGCATCACGGGCTGGGTGTTGGTGGTGAGCGCCAACTCTTCCTTGGGACCATTCTTGATGAGCGCACCGATGTCTTCGCCGAGCGCTTCGGAAGCTTCGCGAAGCGTTTCGGCCACGGCCGGATGATCGCCCCAGGCATCGAGCATGCCGACCGCCTGCGAGCCCTGACCCGGAAAGACAAAAGCAAAGGATTTCATTGTTTCATGCGCCATCTCGCACGCAGCCACCCTCTTCCGGGCGCTGCAATGCACTACAGGTTCAATAGCACCGCACCCCAGGTGAAGCCGCCGCCCACGCCTTCGAGCATGAGTGTCTGACCCTTCTTCACCTTGCCGGAGCGCACGCCCTCATCGAGCGCCAGCGGAATCGATGCAGCGGAGGTGTTGCCGTGCTCGTTCACCGTGACGATCAATCTATCGCGCGGCAGCCTCAGCTTCTTCGCCGTGCCTTCCATGATGCGGATGTTGGCCTGGTGCGGAATGAGCCAGTCGATATCGGCTTCAGTCTTGCCGGCCTTGGCCAGCGTGGTGCGCGCCGCTTCCTCGAGCACGCGCACTGCGAGCTTGAAGACGGCCTGGCCATCCATGTGCAGCAGCGGCGTGCCCAGCACGTTGCCGCCGGATACATGGCCCGGCACGCAAAGAATGCCGACGTGCTTTCCGTCCGCATGCAGATCGCTGGCCAGGATGCCGGGCGCTTCACTGGCCTCGAGCACCACCGCGCCCGCGCCATCGCCGAACAGCACGCAGGTGGTGCGGTCGTTGAAGTCGAGGATGCGGGAGAACACTTCGGCGCCCACCACCAGTGCGCAGCGCGCGGAGCCGGTGCGGATCATCGCGTCGGCGACGGTGAGCGCATAGACGAAGCCGCTGCAGACCGCCTGGACGTCGAATGCCGGGCAGCCGGCGATGCCGAGCTTGTTCTGCAGGATGGCGGCCGACGACGGGAACACCATGTCGGGCGTCGAGGTCGCGACGATGATCAGGTCGACGTCGCTGGCCTTGCGGCCGGCGGCTTCCAGAGCGTGCCGGGCTGCTTCGAAACCAAGGTCACTGCTCGTGACGTCCGGCGCGGCGAAGTGCCGCGCATGGATGCCGGTGCGTTCGACGATCCACTGGTCGGAAGTTTCGATGCCGCGCGTCGCCAGATCCTTGGCGAGATCGTCATTGGTCACGCGGCGTGGAGGCAGGTAGCTGCCGGTGCCGGTAATGCGTGAGTAAGGAGGGGTCATCAAACGTGAAGGGCCGTCGCGTCGACCGGCGCCGCCGGATCCTGCCGTGCGAGCAAAGGCGCGGCGTGGGCGATGCGGGCCCGCACGCGATCGAGCAGGTTGTTGCGAGCGGCATCATAAGCGCGATCCAGCGCATGGCCGAAAGCCACTTCGTCAGCCGAGCCATGGCTCTTGAAAACCAGGCCACGCAGGCCCAGGAGCGCCGCACCGTTGTACCGCCGGTGATCCAGGCGAGTTTTAAATGCTTTTAGAACCGGGTAAGCAACAATAGCGGCGAGTTTCGTGAAAACGCTTCGCGAGAACTCGACTCGAATGAACTCGCCGATCATCGAAGCCACGCCTTCGCTGGCTTTCAAAGCGACGTTTCCGACAAACCCGTCACAGACGACGATGTCGGTGGTGCCCTTGAAGATATCGTTGCCTTCCACGTTGCCGTAGAAATTCAGATCTTTGGAATTGGCGGCCGTACGTAGCAGTTGGCTTGCTTTTTTAATCGTTTCACTGCCTTTGATGGCTTCTTCGCCAATATTGAGCAAGCCGACCGAAGGTGCCTCGTTGCCGGTCAATGCCGAAACCAGGGCCGAGCCGAGCACCGCGAACTGAAGCAGGTCTTCGGCATCGCAGTCGACGTTTGCGCCCAGGTCGAGCACCGTCGTCGCCCCGCCCTTCGCGTTCGGCAACTGCGGGGCGATGGCCGGGCGATCGATGCCCTCCAGCGTCTTGAGCAGGTAGCGCGCAATTGCCATCAGGGCACCCGTGTTGCCAGCTGAGACGGCTGCTTGGGCAGCGCCGTCCTTGACCTGCTGGATCGCCACGCGCATTGAAGAGTCTTTCTTCTTGCGCAGGGCTATTTCAATCGGATCGTCCATGCCCACAACTTCGCTGGCAGCGACGATGCGGGCCCGCGGATGCGCGGCAAACCCCGCCAGTGCAGCCGGCGCGCCGACCAACAACAACGAGGCTTCGCTGTGCCGCTCGAGAAACGCGCGGCAGGCCGCGAGCGTGACG
Source organism: Variovorax sp. Root411 (assembly GCF_001425205.1). Classification (GTDB taxonomy): domain Bacteria; phylum Pseudomonadota; class Gammaproteobacteria; order Burkholderiales; family Burkholderiaceae_C; genus Variovorax. Next base: position 583,728 of record NZ_LMDW01000001.1, on the reverse strand, counting down.
CGCGGCCCATGGTCGCCCCCCATGCAATCCACGGCGAGCGTGATTGCGGAAGGCGCAGCAGTGATTTCGGGAGAAAAAGGCGTAGCCATCAAAACAAAGGCCCGACGCTACGACAGAAGTAGCTTCGGGCCTTGGCCTTGGGGTGCGAGATCAGGCTTCAGACTTGTTCTTGAGCACCTGGCGGCCACGGTAGAAACCGTTGGGGCTGATGTGGTGGCGCAGGTGCGTTTCGCCGGTGGTCGGCTCCACGGCGATGCCGGGCACGACCAGCGCATTGTGGGAACGGTGCATGCCGCGCTTGGAAGGCGACTTCTTGTTTTGCTGGACGGCCATGATGGCTCCTGGACTGTTAGGTGAGTGATTGGATGCGCTCTCTTGCGGTGGCAATACAGAAACTTCAGCGGCATGTATGGAATGCCCCTCTCGTTGCTAACTGTATCGCTGCTCACGGCGGCGCGCGCGAAGCCCATGATTATAGCCCAGACGGCGGAAAAGGGCTACTCCCCCTCTTCCGGCTTGCGCGAACGCAACGCACCCAGCACCGCAAAAGGGTTCGGCTTGGCTTCTTCGGCTGCCTTGAAGTCTTCGTCGCTGGACGAAAGCTGCACCGGCGTCGGGCAGACATCGTGGGCGGGCATGACGGGGATTTCCATCAGCAGTTCGTCCTCAATCAGGGCGTGCAGGTCGAAATCCCGGCTCACGACGAGCAGGTCTTCCTCGGATTCTTCGTCTTGCGCCTCGGCCGTGGCCTCATCGGCCACGAAGCGGAACCAGCGATCCACCGACAGCAGGGAATCGACGGGCGAGAGGCAGCGCTGGCAAACCAGCGGGACGACCGCTTCGGCCTCCAAATGGAGCCAGGGCGTTGCCTTGCCGTCCGCGCCGGGGCGTTCTTCCCCATGGGCCGTCCACCGGACCAACGCATCGGGGGCCGGAATGGCCAGTTCGGCGACCAGGCGCTCATAGTCAGGAACCGGGTCGGCGGCTTCCAGGGTGGCGGCAGCGGCGGTGAAGCCCGGCACATTGAGCCGTTCGGGGGCAAATTCTCTCTTCATCCGCGGCAGTCTAGCGCGCCGGACGTTCCCCCGGCGCGGGACGTAGCGCAGGGTCTTGAGCGGCTCACGCACAATCGTCCCATGCAACGCACCGTGATCCTCGCCTCGACCTCGCGCTACCGCCGCGAATTGCTCACCCGACTGCGCCTGCCCTTCGATGTGCACTCACCGGAAGTCGATGAAACACCTCTTGCCGGCGAAACACCACATGACCTCGCCGTTCGCCTCGCGCTGGAAAAGGCCAACGCAGTGGCCGCCCGCTTTCCCGACGCCGTGGTGATCGGTTCCGACCAGGTGGCCGACCTGGCGGGCGAAGCGCTCGGCAAGCCCGGCGACCATGCCCGCGCCACCGCCCAGCTGCGCCGCATGCGCGGCCAGACGCTGATCTTTCAGACAGCCGTGGCCGTCGTCTGTCACGCCACCGGCTTCGCCCAGCGCGACATCGCGCCCGTGCGCGTGGTGTTTCGCAACCTCACCGACACCGCCATCGAACACTATCTGCAAGCCGAGCAGCCCTATGACTGCGCCGGCAGTGCCAAGAGCGAAGGCCTGGGCATCGCATTGCTGAGCGCCATCGACAGCGACGACCCGACCGCACTGGTCGGCCTGCCGCTGATCCGCACCTGCCAGATGCTGCGCGCCGCGGGGGTCGATCTGCTGTGACACAACAAAAAGGCAAGCTCTACCTCGTGCCCGCGCCGCTCGACTTCGGCTGCGACGTGCAAGCCCCGCTGCAGGACGCCTTGCCGCTGGGCACGCTGCAAACGGCCGCCGGCATCACCCACTGGATCTGCGAGAACGCGAAATCCGCCCGCGCCTATCTCAAGCGCATCGACGCGGTCGCGCCGCTGGCTGCACCACTGCAGGCTCAGGCCATCCAGGAACTGCCGCGCGAAGTGCACAAGAAAGGCGATCATGCCGGCCAGTTCGATGCTCGCCCCCTGCTGGCCGCCGCGCTCGAAGGCCACGACATCGGCCTGCTAAGCGAAGCCGGCATGCCGGCGGTGGCCGATCCGGGCTCCTCGGTGGCGCGCGCCGCGCACGACCTGGGCATCACGGTGGTGCCGCTGACCGGCCCCGTTTCACTGCTGCTGGCGCTTGCAGCAAGCGGGCTCAATGGCCAGAACTTCGCCTTCGTCGGCTACCTGCCGCAGGACGCCGTTGAACGCCAGACCCGCATCCGCGAGCTCGAAGCGCTCGCGCTCAAGTCCGGCCAGACGCAGCTGTTCATCGAAACGCCCTACCGCAACGCCGCGCTGTTGCAGGCGCTCGTGCAGACCCTGCAGCACAACACCCGGCTCGCCGTGGCGCGCGGCCTGACGCTCGCCACGGCCCATGTGCGCAGCGAAACGATCAAGTCCTGGCGCGCCGCCAAGCCGCAAGCCACGACAGACGAACGCCTGCCCGCCGTGTTCGCCATCGGCCGCTGACGATGGGCGGCGTTACCGCAGCCACGCGCTGGGCATCGCGCGCGCAGTTCTTTTGCGCCGGCTTCATCTTCGCGACCTGGGGCGTGCACGTGCCGACGGTGAAGGCGCACTACGGCATCGACGAAGCGCAGCTCGGCCTGGCGATGCTCGCGGCCGGTGCCGGCGCGATGTTCGGCCTGACCAGCGCGGGCCGCTGGATCGGACGCCACGGCCCGCGCCGCGTGGCCGGCATCTGCGGCTGTATCTACGCGCTGCTGCTGGCCGGCCTGATCGCAATGCCTGGCTATGCTGCCCTGCTGGGCCTGCTGGCCGCCTTCGGCCTCGTGACCAGCGTGTTCGACGTGTCGATCAACACCGAGGCGGCGCAGCTCGAACTGCATGGCGACACGCCCTTGATGAGCGGCATGCATGGCATGTTCAGCCTGGGCGGCATGGCCGGCGCCGCGAGCGGCAGCGCCGCGCTGGCAGCCGGACTCGGCGCGCAGGCGCACCTGCTGCTGGTCGCCGCAGCAATGGCGCTGCTCGTCGCGGCGGCCTCGACGCGCATGCTGCCCAGAGCCGCCACCAGCGGCGCCACCGAGGCTGACCATGGTTTCCTGCTGCCCCGTGGCGCGCTCGCGGTACTGGGCGTGCTGGCCGCGCTGGGACTGATCGCCGAGGGCGCCATCTACGACTGGAGCGTGCTCTACATGCAGCAGGAAATCGGCAGCCCGCAGCAACAGGCCGCGCTCGCCTATGCGAGCTTCTCGGCCGCAATGGCGGCGGCGCGTTTCGGCGGCGACGCGATGCGCGCCCGCTTCGCCCCGACCACGCTGCTGCTCGGCAGCGGCCTCCTGGCAGCGCTAGCGATGACGCTGGTGCTGGTCACCGACCTGCCGTGGCTGGCGCTGATCGGCTTCGCGGGCGTGGGCGTCGGCTTTGCGAACGTGGTGCCGATCCTGTTCTCGGCCTCGGCGAAGGTGCCGGGCATCGAGCCCGCGCGTGGCATTGCATCGGTCTCGGCCCTGGCGTACCTGGGATTCATGGCAGGCCCGGCGGTGATCGGGCTGCTGGCGCGGGCGACCTCGCTGACCGCCGCGCTCTATGTGGTCGTGGCCTTCGCCGCGGCGCTGGCGGCGTCGGCGCGCTACACCGCCGGCGGCGCGAACAACAAATAAGAGATCAGCGCAGGGCCGGAGCGGTGTGCATCAGGCGCACCGTGGTTTCGGCCATCGCGGCGCCGAATTTCTTGGCCAGCTTCTCGGCCACGTTGTCGCGCCGCGTGTAGTCGATCACCTCTTCGGCCTTGATGACTTCGCGCGCCACGAAGTCGACGTTGCCCAGCTGGTCGGCAAGGCCGAATTCGACCGCCTGCTCGCCGCTCCAGAACAGGCCGCTGAACAGGCCCGGGGTGTCGAGCTTCAGGCGGTCGCCGCGGCCAGCCTTGACCACGTTGATGAACTGCGTGTGGATCTGGTTCAGCATGGTCTGTGCATGGGCGCGCTGCGCATCGGTCATCGGGCTGAAGGGATCGAGGAAGCCCTTGTTCTCGCCGGCGGTCAGCAAGCGGCGCTCGACGCCAACCTTCTCCATCACGCCCGTGAAGCCGAAGCCGTCCATCAGCACGCCGATGCTGCCGACGATGCTGGCCTTGTCGACGAAGATCTTGTCGGTGGCTGCTGCGATGTAATAGGCAGCCGAAGCGCAGGTTTCCTCGACCACGGCATAGACCGGCTTCTTGTACTTGGCCTTCAGGCGCTTGATCTCGTCGTTGATGATGCCGGCCTGCACCGGACTGCCGCCGGGTGAGTTGATCAGCAAGACCACGCCCTTGGCGCCCTCGTCCTCGAAGGCCGTCTTCATCGCGGCGACCACGAACTCCGCGCTCGCGTCCCCGCCATTGGCGATTTCGCCCTTGATCTCGACCACCGCCGTGTGGGCCGTGGTCTTGGCCGTGCTCGGAGCACCGCGCGAGAGCGCGAACCAGGCCAGGAAGACGAAGAACGCAAGCCACGACAGGCGCACGAAGGTCTTCCAGCGGCGCGTGGCCTTCTGTTCGTTCAGCGAAGCGAAGGCGAGCTTTTCGAGCGTGCTGCGCTCCCATCCGGGGCGCTGCGTGGGATCTTTGGCCATGTTCTTGGAGGGTGCCGGCTCAAATGGTTCGAACCCCTCGGGTTCCGTTCGGTTCGGGTCGGTCATGTCAGAAGGTCAGGGGGTGAAGGTTCCAGTCAGTATGCCAGTGCACCACGCCGTCATGCTCGCTCAGGGCGATCTTCACGAGGCCGCCGCGGCACGGACCGCCCATGCATTCACCGGTGTCGGGCTTGTAGACCGCGCCGTGTGTCGCGCACAGCAGCCATTGGCCGGAGTCGTCGAAGAAGCGGTCGGGCTGGAAGTCCATCTCCATCGCGACATGGCTGCAGCGGTTGAGAAACGCATGCGGCTGCCCCTCGAAACGCACCGCGAAGGCGCGGCAGGTCTGCCCGCCATGAATCACGTCGAAGGGCACGGCCAGGCCGCCTTCGACCAGCTCCGAGGCATTGCACAGCGGGATGCGTTCTTCGTCACTCATGGCGGGATTTTCAGGCGTTGCCGAGAAGCCACGCCTCGAGGTCGGCCACCGAGTGCGCGACGTGCAGCGGCTTGAATTCGTCGAAGCTGGCGGATTCGTGCGCACCGTAGCTCACGCCCACGCTGGCGGCGCCCGCGTTCTGCGCGAGCTGCAGGTCGTGCGTGGTATCGCCGATCATCAGCGTGCGTTCCGCCGGCACGTCGAGTTCTTCCATCAGCTCCAGCAGCATGCGCGGATGCGGCTTGCCGAAGGTTTCGTCGGCGGTGCGCGAGGCATCGAAGCGTTCACGCAGCGCCACCGACTTGAGCGCCTCGTTGAGGCCGCGGCGCGACTTGCCCGTGGCCACGGCCAGCTTGTGGCCGCGCGCGCGCAGCGCATCGAGCATCTGCAGCACGCCGTCGAACAGCACGAGGTCGTCCTGGTGCTGGAGGTAGTGATAGCGATAGCGCGCGCCGAGCTCGGGGTATTTTTCCTTTGGCACGTCGGGCGCCGCGCGGGCGAGCGCCTCGGCCAGGCCCAGGCCGATCACCCAGGCGGCGTCGTTCTCGCTCGGCTTGGCACCACCGACGTCGATCACCGCCGCCTGGATGCAGCGCACGATCAGGCGCGTGGAGTCGTAGAGCGTGCCGTCCCAGTCGAAGGCGATCAAGTCGAAGCGAAGGGGGCGGGGGAAATCAGTCATGGGTCGTGGGAACGGGGTGTTGGGCCAGCGCCTCGAGGGCGGCGGGCGGCATGAGCACGTGCAGCTCGGGCGGCAGATCGGCCTGCAGCGCCACGCGGTCGCCGCTGGCGGGGTGGTTGAATTGCAGCCGCCAGGCATGCAGGAACATGCGCTTGAGGCCGAGTTTCTGCAGCGCACGCTGGCGTTCGGACTCGCCGTACTTGTCGTCGCCGGCAATCGGATGCCCGGCCGACGCGAGGTGGACGCGGATCTGGTGCGTGCGGCCGGTCTTGATCGTCACTGCCAGGAGTGACAGCGGCGTGGCATCCCCCGGCAGCGACAACCGTGCCAGTACCCGCACCAGCGTGACGGCGCGCATGGCGTCCGGATGGTCCTTGGCGACCACGCGCACACGGCGCTCGCCCGCGCCCGCACCGGAGCCGTCGGGCAGCAGATATTTGGCGAGCGGCGCATCGAGCACCTTCTTGTTGGCGGGCCAGGCCCCCTCGACCAGCGCCAGGTAGGTCTTGCCGGTTTCGCGTTCGCGGAACTGGTCCTGCAGCGCGACCAGCGCGCTGCGCTTCTTGGCGACCAGCAGGATGCCGGAGGTTTCGCGGTCCAGCCGATGCACCAGTTCCAGGAATTTGGCGGCGGGCCGCGCCGTGCGCAATTGCTCGATCACGCCAAAGCTCACGCCGCTGCCGCCATGGACGGCCACGCCGGCCGGCTTGTCGATGGCCAGCACGGCATCGTCTTCCAGCAGCACCGGGAACTCGCGCGCGGGCGCAGGCGGGGCCGCACCCTCTTCCGCGCGGGGCGAGATGCGGATCGGCGGCAGCCGCAGCACGTCGCCCGCCTCGATGCGGGTTTCCGCCTGCGCCCGGCCTTTGTTGATGCGCACCTCGCCGGACCGGATGATCCGGTAGACGTGCGTCTTCGGGACGCCTTTCAGGTGGCGGAACAGGAAGTTGTCGAGCCGCTGCCCGGCAGATTCGGCGTCGACCGTGAGGAATTTGATGGCCGAATGCGGCGCCCCGGTTTCGGTTGGGGCTTTTGGGTCTGCGGGATTTGGAGCAGCCGCCGGGCCCTGCTTCGCACCTATAATGTTTTTCACCAGCGCGGTCATGTAAGTGCTTGATTAGACAGAAGTTTAGTCCACTGCCATCAAATACCCAGGACAGCGCTGCGAGGTCGATGCCGCTTTGGCGCCGAGCTGCAAACCCCGCGCAATGGCGCAAAGTGGCAGACCAGGCACCCAAGTCAAGCCGACACCCACGAAACACCGATACGGAATACCCAGCCTGCAGCTTCCAAGCTGCCGGCGGATCGAAGCGAGTCCCTTGTTGTGTTGATGCTGCTGATTCAAATGTGCCTGCGCTGGCCGACCTGGTTTCGACCAGCGGCCTCAGGCATTGAATCGTCCGCGGCGCGCGCCATCCTTGCGCACCCGGCTGTCAAAAAGATAGCCACTCAACACCGAATCTGGCTCGCGCCCATCCACGCGCCCCCACCCCGGCTGTCTTCTTGAGCTAAAGCTCGAGAGGCCTGCTCGCGCCTGGCGCGGCAGTTACAGCATCCGGGGCCCAAGCGGCAATTCCCCTGGTTTCGCGGGCGTCGTCCGTGCATCGTTGGCTCGTCAAGAGCCGGTAGAACGATACATATAAGGACAACGCATCATGAAGCGGATGCTGATCAATGCCACGCAGGCCGAAGAACGCCGCCTGGCCATCGTCGACGGGCAGAAACTGCTCGACTACGAAATCGAAATCGAAGGGCGCGAACAGCGCAAGGGCAACATCTACAAGGCGGTCGTGACCCGCGTCGAGCCCTCGCTCGAAGCCTGTTTCGTCGACTACGGCGAAGACCGCCACGGCTTCCTGCCGTTCAAGGAAATCTCCAAGCAGTACTTCGCCGAAGGCGTGTCGGCCAGCCAGGCCCGCATCCAGGACGCGATCCGCGAAGGCCAGGAACTCACCGTCCAGGTCGAGAAGGAAGAACGCGGCAACAAGGGCGCGGCCCTCACCACCTTCATCTCGCTGGCCGGCCGCTACGTCGTGCTGATGCCCAACAACCCGCGTGGCGGTGGCGTTTCGCGCCGCATCGAGGGTGACGACCGCGCCGAGCTCAAGGAGGCGATGGACCAGCTCGAGTACCCGAAGGGCATGAGCATCATCGCGCGCACCGCTGGCATCGGCCGCATCGCGTCCGAACTCCAATGGGACCTGAACTACCTGCTCAAGCTCTGGAGCGCCATCGACGGCGCGGCCAAGGGCGGCAAGGGCGCCTTCCTGATCTATCAGGAATCGTCGCTCGTCATCCGCGCCATCCGTGACTACTTCAATCACGACATCGGCGACATCCTGATCGACACCGACGACATCTACGACCAGGCGCAGCAGTTCATGGCGCACGTCATGCCCGAGCATGCCGCCCGCGTGAAGCGCTACCGCGACGACGCGGCACTGTTCAGCCGCTTCCAGATCGAGCACCAGATCGAATCGGCCTACGCACGCACCGTGCAGCTGCCCTCGGGCGGCGCCATCGTGATCGACCACACCGAAGCACTGGTGTCCGTCGACGTGAACTCGGCCCGCGCCATCAAGGGCGGCGACATCGAAGAAACCGCCACCCGCACCAACCTCGAAGCCGCAGACGAAGTGGCCCGCCAGATGCGCCTGCGCGACCTGGGCGGCCTGATCGTCATCGACTTCATCGACATGGACGAGTCAAAGAACCGCCGCGAAGTCGAAAGCCGCCTGCGCGACGCGCTGCGCCAGGACCGCGCCCGCGTGCAGTTCGGCTCGATCAGCAAGTTCGGCCTGATGGAAATGAGCCGCCAGCGCCTGAAGCCCGCGCTCTCCGAAGGCTCGTCGATCCCCTGCCCCCGCTGCGGCGGCTCGGGCCACATCCGCGACACCGAGTCGAGCGCGCTGCAGATCCTGCGCATCATTCAGGAAGAGTGCCTGAAGGACAACACGGCCGCCGTGCACGTGCAGGTGCCCGTGGAAGTCGCCTCGTTCCTGCTGAACGAAAAGCGCCCCGAAATCGCCAAGATCGAACTCAAGCAGCGCGTCACCGTGCTGATGGTGCCCAACAAGACGCTCGAAACGCCGAACTACAAGCTCGAGCGCCTGAAGCACGACGATCCGCGTCTCGACCACATCGAAGCCAGCTACAAGATGGCCGACGAGATCGAAGACCCGACCTCGGTCACGCGCCGTTCGCAGGAGCCCACCAACAAGCAGACGCCCGTCATCAAGGGCGTGCTGCCCGACGCGCCTGCGCCGGTGGTGCCACCCAAGCCCGAAGCGGTGCGCGCGCCTGTCGCCGCATCCGCGCCGGTCGCTCCGCCCGTGGTGAGCGCGCCAGTCCCGGCACAGACCGGCTTCTTCGGCTGGATCAAGAACCTGTTCGGAGGCACGCCGGCACCCGCCGCGGCACCTGCGCCGGCTGCGATTCCGGTCGAGGCGCCGAAGCCCCGTCGCGACGGCCGTTCGGGCCGCGATGGCGAACAACGTGGCGGCGCACGCGACGGCGAACAGCGCCGCGGCGGCCGTGGTGGCGAAGGTCGCGGTGAAGGCCGTGGCGAGAGCGGCGGACGCTCCGGTGGCCGCGACGGTGAACGTCGTGGTGGCCGTGGCGGCGAGCGCCGCGAAGGCCGTGAAGGCCGCAGCAGCGAACAGCGCAACGACGGCATCAACGTGCCGCGTGAGCAACGCGAGCAGCGTGAGCCCCGCGAGCCCCGCGAGCCGCGTGAAGCGCGCGCACCGCGCGACGGCGAACAACGCCGCAGCGGCCGTGGCGAACGCCGCGAAGGCGAAGGCCGTGAAGGCCGCAACAACGCGCCGGCTGAGGCTCTCGACGGCAACATCAGCCTGGAAGCCCAGCAACTGGCATCCGGCGCTGTCGCAGGCGACGAAGGCAACGCAGCTGAACGCGCACCCCGCGCCCGCGGCGAACGCCGTGAACGTGGCGAGCGCAATGAGCGTGGCGAACGTGCTGAACGCGGCAACGACCGTGGCGGCGAACGCGCCGAGCGCAACGGCGACAACGGCCAGCCGCGCGGCGACGCAGCACCCGCTGGCGACGAAGCCGCCCAAGGCGAGCGCCAGCCCCGCAGCGGCCGCGACGAACAGCGCGCTCCGCGTGGTGACCGTGGTGGCGACCGCAACGACGGCCGCCGCGAACGCCGCAACGATGCGCCGCAAGCCGAAGCGGATGCACGCGGCGCCGAAGCCGCGGCTTCCGATGCAGCGCAAGGCAATGAAGCCATCAACGGCAACAACGAGCAGATGCCTCGCCGCGAAGGCGACGAGCGTCGCGGCCGTTCGCGCGACCGCTACGGCCGTGACCGCCGCGAACGCGGCCCGCGCGATGAAGCCGAAGCCGGCAGCACGGCCGGCGCCCCGGTCGCCGAAGGCGCCGCGGCGGAAGCCCCGGAGTCCCGTCCGCAGCAGCAACTTCCGCTGGTGTCGGAACGTGCCGAAGCAGCTCAAGAAGCTGCCGCACCGGAAGCGCGCCAACCCGCCGCACCGCAGCAGGTCCGTACCGAGCGCCCGGCACCGGTGTCCGCACCGATCGTGGTCGAAAGCGCCAAGGCGCCCGCAGCCGCCAACGGCCGCGCACTGCCTAAGGTCCAGTCCTTCGAGCTGCCGCTGAGCGAACTCGCGCAGATCGCCGAGAGCTCGGGCCTGCAGTGGGTCAACTCGGATGCCGAGCGCATCGCCCAGGCCCGCGCCGCCATCGAGGCCGAGCCGAAGCCGGTGCATGTGCCGCGCGAACGCCCGCCGGTGGTCGTGCTCGACGAAGGTCCGCTGGTGCTGGTCGAAACCCGCCGCGACCTCGGTTCGATGTCGCTGCCGTTCGAGCAGCAGCAACGCACGCTCTGAGCGACACACGCCCACAACCCAAAACGGCGCCAATTGGCGCCGTTTTTTTATGCCTTGTATTGAGCCGGTAGCTCGAATCGCCGCGCGAATGCCACGCTGGCTCGCCGGGATATCTTCAGAGCGCTTGGGGCTACGAGGCGGTCATGGCCCACTCGGGACTCCGGGTGTGCGCCCCACCCGCGCTCATTCCGCCTGCCGCTGCAGACGCTCAGCTGTTCTCGACCTGCGCCGCGCGCTTCCACGCCTCGGCGGCCTGCTCGGTGTCGTTGCGGTCTTCGGCCAGCCTGGCCAGTGCGAGCCAGGCGCGGCGGTACAGCTCGGTGTCCTGCAGTCCCAGGCCGGCCTGCATCAGCAACTGCTGGGCCTTGCCCCACAGCTGGCGCTTCATGCAGGCCATGCCCGCGAGGTATTGCAGGTTCGGGTCGCGCGGGTTGTTGCGCTGTGCACTTTCGATGCGCGCCAGCCAGTCGGCGTCCACCGAATCGAGCCCGGCTTCGAGCGCGCGCGCGAGCTTGACGCGCAACGCGTCGCCCAACCCGCGCGGATTGGCCACCATGCGCTCCCAGGCGGGCAGCAGCCAGCCACGCGCCAGTGCAAGGTCGCCGCGCAACGCAACCATGCGTTGCGCGGCATGGATTGCCACCTCGGGCATTCCGCGTTCGTTGGCATCGAGTTCGGTCCAGGCGCGAAGCAACTGCGCCGGATCGTGCGCGCCCGACAGCAGTTCGGTCGCGAGGCCGCGCACGATGCTCTGCGCCGCGGCTTCCGAGAACGCCCGATGCTTGGCCAGCAGGCGCGCGGTTTCGAGCGCCTCGAGCGTGCGGCGATCCTGCCGCGCCGCCTTGAGCCGCAGCCGCAGGGCCAGCGTACGGCGCTGCGCGCCTTGCGGCAGCTCTTCGAGCCGGGCGAGCGCCGCCGCTGCATCGCGGTCTTCGAGCGCCCAGCGCGCCGCGCGCAGCTGCACGCCTTCGCGCGTCTCCGGGCTGGCGAGCACGGCACGGTCCGCGCTTTCGTTGAGGGCCTGCTGCAGATGCGCGTCGCGCGCCGGCTTGTCCTGCAGGGCCTGCGCGCTCTCGGCGGCCAGCAGGTGCGACAGCACGCGCACCTGCTGCGCCTGCGGCAGGCTGGCCCCGAGTGCCGCCAGCGTCTTCTCCTGCGTGAGCGCAGCCTGCGCGGCCTTGCGTGCGCGCGAGAAACGGCCTGCGATCAATTGCACCATCGCATCGAGCAGCGCCGCATGCAGCGTGCGCTCCTTCTGCTGCAGCCGCCATTGGCGCGCCTGCGTCGGCAGCGAGAACAACGCGGCCAGCGCGCGCAGCGCGGCATGCAGCAGCACGAAGGCAACCAGCAGGATCGCGAGCACGAGGTTCAGCGACAGGTCGACGCGCCAGGGCGGCCAGAACACGGTGATCGTGCCCTGGTTGTTGCCCGCGAACAGGGCGACCGCCGCGGCGACGGCGAACAGGGCGAGGAGCCAGATTGCAGCGCGCATTCCCGGTCAGCGTCCTGCGGCCGCGGTGGCGAGTGCCGCCAGCGTGTCGTCGATGCGGACCGGCTCGGTCGTCTTCATCTGGGCCTGCAACTGCTGCAGCAGCGTGGCGGCAGCCTGGGTGCGGCGCGATGCGGGATCGAAATAGCGGTTGAGCGACGCCGTCACCTGCGACAGCTCGCTGCGGGTGGCTTCCATCTGCCGCGACAGCAGCGACAGGCGCGCGTTGAGCAGCTTGAGCTTGAGGTTCTCGCGCAGGAAATAGGACTGCTCGGGCGCCAGCAGGATCGCCTCCGGGCTCTGGATGCGGCCGACGCGCACCAGCGAGCGGGCTTCGCCGCGCACCGTGAGCAGCGCGCGCTGCCACCACGGTGCATCGGCGGGAATCGGTTCGGCCTGCCAGGCATTGGTGCCGGTGCCGCGCACGGCAACTGCGTTGAGCGTGGGCAGGTCGTCCACGCCGCGCATCAGTTCGTCGAGCTTCTGCAGCGCTTCGGCGCTGTCGGTGCTGGCGCTGCTGCGCAGGCGGTCGGCATCGCGCTGCATCGCCCGCTGCAGCGGGGTCAGCCGCGGCTGCGCTGCGCGCGCGATGCGCACGTCGCCGGCCTTGAGCGCGGCCAGCAGCGGCTCGACGCTGCCGGTGACCTGTGCCTGCTGCAGGGCAAGGCGCACGGCCGAGTCGATGTCGACCACGAGGTTCTCGTCGCGCGAACGCGAGAGGCTTTGAATCAGTTCTTCGAGCTGCGAGCGCTGCAGCGCGACTTCGGCCACGCGGGTTTCGATCAGGGCTACACGGGCCGAAGCGTCACGCACGGTATCGCTCGCCTGACGCGCCAGCGTGCGCGCCTCCATCGATTGCGCGATGGCGTCGGCGCTCTGGCGCGCCAGTTGCTCCTTCATGCCGCTGACCTTTTGCCACAGCGCGATCGCCATCAGCAATGCGGCCAGCGCAACGAGGGCCACCAGGCCGAATGCCATGCGGGAGAGGAGCAGCGCGCCCGCGGCCTGCGCGGCCGGCGTCTGGTGTGGTGCCAGCGTGGCAGGCACCGGCGCGGTGGCAGCGGTTGGGGAAGGAGAGGAAAGATCGTCTGACGGGGACGCGGCACTCATGCCAGGGATTCTATAGACGCGATCAGCGCATCCAGCAGCGGCGTGCATACACGCAACGCCCCGAAACCCGCGGCCCGCGCGGCTTCGCCGATGCGTGCATGCGTGGCGACCGCGCTCGCCGCATGCCAGTCGACGCCAGGCATCGCCCGCTGGAGATTGCCGATGGCCTCGGAACTGCTGAAAAGCCAGATCGCGCGGCCCTCGGCACCATCGATGGCCAACTGGCGTTGTACGACGTCCAGCGATGGCGACAGCCGGCGGTATGCCACCACGGTGTCGCGATGGCCGCCCGCGGCATCGATCTCGTTGGCGAGCCAGTCGCGCCCCGCCGGTTGTCCGGCCTCATCGCCGCCACGCACGATCAGCACGCGCACGCCGGCCGATACCTGAGCCTGCACGCGCTCCCACAGCGCTTCGGAGTCGAAGCGCGTGACTTCGGGCAGCGGTGCGTCGATGGACCCGGGCGGCACGCCGGCGCGCAGCAGGGCGCGCGTGGTGCCCGGCCCCGTGGCCCAGAAGCGGCACCCTGCCAATGCGTGGGCAGCATCCCTGTGCTGGAAGAAATGCTCGACGGCCGTGGCGCTCACGAACATCAGCGCCGAGTAGTCCGCGAGTTGCCGCCACGCCGTGCGCAAGGGCTCGGCATCGACCGCGGGCTCGATCACTATCAGCGGCAGCGCAACTGCGTCCAGCCCCGCTGCGCGCAGGTCGCTCACCCATTGCGCTGCTTCGCGCGCCGGCCGCGTGACGATGACGGGACGAGCGGTCATGCGATGACCACGGATGTCAGTGGGCCCCGGCGTCGCGCAGCAGCGCCGCGGCGCGCTGGCCGAGCGCGTCGGCCTCGGCGAAGCCGGCGGCGGGCGCCAGCGCATGCACCTTCACCAGCGGCGCGTTGCCTTCCGGGTCGCCCCACGCGGCATCGATGCGCAGCGCGCCGTCGGCCTGCCATCGCGCGTAGGCCGCGAGCGGCATCGAGCAGCTGCCGCCCATCGCGCGGCTCACCGCGCGCTCGGCGGTGGTGGACAGCCAGTCGCCCTGGCAGGCCAGCGAGCCCAGCAGTTCGACGAGGTCGCTGCGGTCTGCGCGCACCTCGATGCCCAATGCACCCTGCCCCGCGGCCGGCAGCATGGTGTCGGGATCGAAGGCCACGCGGATGCGGCTCTCGAGCCCCAGCCGCTTGAGCCCGGCTGCAGCCAGCACGATGGCGTCGTACTGTCCTTCGTCGAGCTTGCGCAGGCGGGTGTCGAGGTTGCCGCGCAGCGGTTCGATGCGCAGGTCGGGCCGCAGTGCACGCAGCAGTACCACGCGGCGCAGGCTCGAGGTGCCGACCACCGCGCCCTGTGGCAGTGCGTCGAGCGAGTCGTAGCGGGGGGAAACGAGTGCATCGCGCGGGTCTTCGCGCTCCAGCACGCAGGCGAGCGCGAAGCCTTCGGGCAGGTCCATCGGCACGTCTTTCAGCGAATGGACCGCGATGTCGGCGCGCCCTTCTTCGAGCGCGAGTTCGAGCTCTTTCACGAAGAGCCCCTTGCCGCCCACCTTGCTGAGCGAGCGATCGAGGATCTGGTCGCCGGTGGTGGTCAGGCCGAGCAGGCTGACCGTGTGGCCCTTTTCTTGCAAAAGCGCCTGCACGTGTTCGGCTTGCCAGAGTGCCAGGCGGCTTTCGCGCGTGGCGATCACGATATTGCTCAAGACCTGTTCCAAAAGTACGTGTTTCAAACCCTTGGAATGCTAGCATGTTGCGCCGCAGCAACGCAGACGGCGCATCCATTCAAGCAGTCCAGGACCCACATCGAATGAAAGCCAGCAAGACCCCTGCTCCCCCCAAGCGCCGACAGGCCGAAGACCAGCCGTTGATCGACGACATCCGGCTTCTGGGCCGCATCCTCGGCGACGTGATCCGGGAGCAGGAGGGCGACGAGACCTACGCGCTGGTCGAGAAGATCCGCACCTTGTCCGTGGCTTTTCGCCGCGATGCCGATCACGCTGCCGACCGCGCGCTGAAGAACCTGCTAAAGGGCCTGAGCGCGGCCGAGACGGTGCGCGTGATCCGCGCCTTCACCTACTTCAGCCACCTGGCCAACCTCGCTGAGGACCGCCACCAGATCCGCCGCCGCACCGAAACCGAGCGCGCCGGCGAAAGCGTCGATGGCGACCTGCAGACCGCACTCGCCCGCATCCGCAAGGCCGGCGTGAAGCCCGACGAAATCGTTGCCTCGCTGGCCCACAGCTACGTCTCGCCGGTGCTCACCGCACACCCGACCGAAGTGCAGCGCAAGAGCATCCTCGACGCCGAGCGCGCCATCGCCCTGCTGCTCACCACGCGCGACGAGATCAAGCTGCGCCAGAGCGCCTACGCCGGGGGAAAGGACGCGCTCACGCCGCTCGAGTTCGCCGAGAACGAAACGCAGATGCGCATCCGCGTCACGCAGATCTGGCAGACGCGCCTGCTGCGCTTCTCCAAGCTCACCGTGGCCGACGAGATCGAGAACGCGCTGAGCTACTACGAAGCCACCTTCCTGCGCGAGATCCCGCGCGTGTACGCCGACCTCGAAAAGGCACTGGCCCAGGGCGGCCACACGCCCTCGGTCGCGCCCTTCCTGCGCATGGGCCAGTGGATCGGCGGCGACCGCGACGGCAACCCCAATGTCACCGCCGAAACGCTCGACTACGCGCTGCGCCGCCAGTGCGAACTGGCGCTGCGCTACTACCTCACCGAAGTGCACTATCTCGGCGGCGAGCTGTCGCTGTCGGCCACGCTGGTCGACGTGTCGGTCGAGATGCAGGCGCTGGCCGAGAGCTCGCCCGACACCAGCGAGCATCGCAAGGACGAGCCCTACCGCCGCGCACTCACCGGCGTGTATGCGCGCCTTGCGGCCACGCTGCGCGAGCTCACCGGCGGCGAGGCCGCGCGCCATGCCGTCTTGCCGCAGAACCCGTACGCCACGGCCGAAGAGTTCCTGGCCGACCTGCGCACCGTGGCCGAGTCGCTCGAGGAAAAGCACGGCAATGTGCTCGCCGCGCCGCGCCTGCTGCCACTGATCCGCGCGGTCGAAGTATTCGGTTTCCACCTCGCCACGGTCGACCTGCGCCAGAGCTCTGACAAGCACGAGGCCGTGATCGCCGAACTGCTGGCCACCGCGCGCATCGAGCCTTCGTATGCGTCGCTCGCCGAAGAGGCCAAGCAGACGCTGCTGCTCAAGCTGCTCGACGACGCGCGTCCGCTGCGCGTGCCCGACGCCGACTACTCGCCGCTGGCGAAGAGCGAGCTGGCCATCTTCGCCGCCGCCCGCACCGCGCGTGCGCGCTATGGCGCAGCGGCCATCCGCCACTACATCATCAGCCACACCGAAACCGTGAGCGACCTGCTCGAGGCGCTGCTGCTGCAGAAGGAAGTGGGCCTGCTGCGCGGCGCGATGGCCACCAATGCGGTGTGCGACCTGATCGTCGTGCCGCTGTTCGAGACCATCGAAGACCTGCGCAACGCCGCACCCATCGTGCGCGCCTTCTACGCGCTGCCGAACATCCAGGCGCTCATCGAGCGCTCGGGCGCCGAGCAGGACGTGATGCTCGGCTACAGCGACAGCAACAAGGACGGCGGCATCTTCACCAGCAACTGGGAGCTGTACCGCGCGGGCATCGCGCTGGTGTCGCTGTTCGACGAGCTGAACAAGAAAAAAGCCAACCCCATCCGTCTGCGCATGTTCCACGGCCGCGGCGGCACAGTGGGACGCGGCGGCGGCCCGAGCTACCAAGCCATCCTCGCGCAGCCGCCCGGCACGGTGCGCGGCCAGATCCGCCTGACCGAGCAGGGCGAAGTCATCGGTTCGAAGTACGCCAACCGCGAGATCGGCCGGCGCAACCTCGAGACGCTGGTGGCCGCCACGCTCGAAGCCACGCTGCTGCCGCAGGGCAAGCTGGCGCCCGCCACCTTCCTCTCGACGGCCGGTGAACTCTCGACCGCGAGCATGGCGGCGTACCGCAAGCTGGTGTACGAGACCCCGGGCTTCGGCGACTACTTCTTCGACTCCACGCCGATCCGCGAGATCGCCGAACTCAACATCGGCTCGCGCCCCGCGTCGCGCAACCCAAGCCACAAGATCGACGACCTGCGCGCAGTGCCGTGGAGCTTCAGCTGGGGCCAGTGCCGCCTGACCATTCCAGGCTGGTTCGGTTTCGGTTCGGGCGTGGAGCAGTTCCTGGCCGCCGCCGGCACCGCCGCGGGCAAGAAGGAACGCGTGGCCCTGCTGCAGCGGATGTACGCGCAGTGGCCGTTCTTCCGCACGCTGCTGTCGAACATGGACATGGTGCTGGCCAAGAGCGACCTCGCACTGGCCTCGCGCTACGCCGAACTGGTGACAGACCGCAAGCTGCGCCAGAAAGTGTTCTCGATGATCGACGCCGAATGGCACCGCACCTCGGATGCGCTCACGCTCATCACCGGCGCGAAGCAGCGGCTCGAAGGCAACGCCGAGATGCAGCGCTCGGTGCGCCACCGTTTCCCCTACATCGACCCGCTGCACCACCTGCAGGTCGAGCTGATGCGGCGCTACCGCGCGGGCGACGGCGGCGAGCGGCTGCAGCGCGGCATTCACATCTCGATCAACGGGGTGGCGGCGGGGCTGCGCAACACCGGTTGATCCAGGCTTGGGCCACCTGGGACGGAGGGCGCCTTGTGCGCCCTTTCCTACATCCGCAATCGCCAATCAGCCCCCAGTAAGGTCATTTAAAGGAGTACGGTCGGGTACGTCACAGTTCTCGCAATCGCGCGGCAGCTCGAAGTCGTTACAGGAGCTCGTTGCAATGTCCGTCCCGCAGACTCTTACCCATTCGCAAGTCGATTTCGTCGGCGATGATTTCGAAGCCCTGGCTTCCCACATGCGCCATTGCGCGCGCGCACATGGGCGATGGTTCTCGGTGCGAAGCCACATGGAACGGGTGCGCGCACTCGCTGCTGGCCGCATCGTCACGATGGCCTGCATGGCCGTGGTCTTCGGCGTCGGCGTCTTCGCGATCGCTTGAGCGCCGCAGCCGTCGTCGACCGCCTCGAAGGGCTCAGCGATTACGCCCGGACCCTTCTGCTGGGTCCGCATGACCCTGTACCACCTCCGATCCGCGCCGAACTCTTCGGCGCCCAGCGCTTCGAGCAGCACGGCCACAGCCTCGCCCGCGCGCAGGTGGTGGAAGACGATCGGCGCCGCGCGCGCGAAGGTGCGCCCTTCTTTCCGCGCGTGGACGAGAACCTCGAGTCGCTGCGCAATGCCTTCGACTACATCGCGCTGATCTCGCAGAGCGGGCGCTATGTGTCTCCGGCGGCCGAATGGCTGCTCGACAACTTCCACCTGGTCGAGGCGCAGCTGCAGCAGATCCACGACGGCGTGCCGCGCAGCTACTACGCGCGCCTGCCCAAGCTCGCCACGCCGCCACTCGCGGGACTGCCGCGCGTCTACGGCATTGCATGGGCCTACGTGGCCCACACCGACAGCGTGCTCAACAAGACGCTGTTCACCGCATTCCTCAACGCTTACCAGGACATCGACGAACTCACGCTCGGCGAGCTCTGGGCGCTGCCCACCACCCTGCGCGTGGTGCTGCTCGAGAACCTGCGCCGCGTGGCGGAGAGCATCGCCGAGAACAAGGTCGCGCGAGAGATCGCACACGCGGCCTGGGACGCGGCGCGGCATCTCTCGGCGCAAGACCTCGACGTGCTGTACCGCGCGCTGCAAAGCCACGGCCTGCAGGACAACTACCTCACGCAACTCTGGCAGCGCCTGCCGGTCGAGCACGGCGAGAGCATGCCCGCGCTGGTGCAGTGGACCGAGCAGCACTGCCCCAACGGCCCGGTGCTGATCAACGACGCGCAAAACGCGCAGGCGGCGGCCAACCTCACGGTGGGCAACATCATCACCACGCTGCGCATGATCGGCCAGGTCGAATGGAGCGACCTGATCGAGCCCGTGAGCCGTTCGCTGCGCGTGCTGCGCGAGCTGCCGAGCTTCGCGAGCGAGAGCGAACTCACGCGCCAGCAGATCACGCACGCGATGGAGCGGGTGGCGCGCGACACCGAACAGCCCGAGCGCGAAGTGGCGCAGGCCGTCGTGCGCCTGGCCGCGGGCGCACCGGCCGACGACGCCGGTGCGGAGACCGACCGCGCCGACGGCACCGCCGGCTATTACCTTTTCGGGCAGGGCCGCCCGGCGCTGATCGCCGCGCTGCAATCCGGCGGACCCGCGGACCGCAATGGCCGCGCCGCGCCGATTCGGCCCGCGCGCAGCCAACGCAGTTGGCGCCTGCCTGCGTACCTGCTGTCCGGCGCCGTGGGCACCGCCTTGCTGCTGGCGGCCGTGGCGCGCGGCCTGCCGCACGGCGGCGACTGGACCAGCGCGGTCGCGCTGGCGCTGCTGGCGTGGCCGCTCTCCGAAGCGCTGGTCGCGCTGGCGCAGCGGATCATGGCGGAGTCGGTACGCGTGCAGGCGCTGCCGCGCCTCGATTTCGCCAACGGCATTCCCGAGCGGCATCGCGCGCTCGTCGTCATTCCGTCCCTGCTGACCTCGGCCGCAAGCAATGCGCAGCTCGCCCACCAGCTCGAACTGCACTGGCTCGCCAACCGCGAAGCGCATGCACAGTTCGCGCTGCTGACCGACTGGGCCGATGCCCGGCAGGCCTCGCTGCCCGAAGACGCACCGCTGCTGGACGACGCCGTGCAGCGCCTTGCCGCGCTCAATGCAAAATACCCCGCGCCCGACGGTGCGGCGCCGCGCTTCCTGCTGCTGCACCGCCCGCGCAGCTGGAGCGACACCGAGGAACGCTGGATGGGCTGGGAGCGCAAGCGCGGCAAGCTCGAAATGCTGATGCGCCTGCTGGCGACCGGCGACGGCAGCGGGTTCCTGCCGCTCGCGCCGGGCCAGCGGCTGGCCGCGGGCCGCACGCCCTACGTGCTGACCCTCGACAGCGACACCGGCCTGCCGCCGGGCGCATTGCGCGACCTGGTGTCGATTGCCGCGCACCCGCTCAACGCGCCCGAGGTCGATGCGCAGGGCCGGCGCGTGATTGCGGGCTTCGGCATCCTTCAGCCGCGCATCGTGACGCCGTTCCCGATGCGCGACGAGCGTTCGTTTTTCCACTGGATGTTCGCCGGCCAGTGCGGGCTCGACCCGTACGGCAGCGGCGCGTCCGACATCTACCAGGATGTGTTCGGCAGCGGCTCCTTCACCGGCAAGGGCCTGCTGAACGTGCGCGCGGTGCACGCCACGCTGAACGACCGCCTTCCCTGCGGCGCGGTGCTGAGCCACGACCTGCTCGAAGGCACGGTCGCGCGCTGCGCCGTGGTGAGCGACGTGGTGCTGATCGAAGACCACCCGCATCACGCCGGCGTGGCCGCCTCGCGCGTGCACCGCTGGGTGCGCGGCGACTGGCAGCTGCTGCCGCTGATGTGGCGCGCCAGGCGCTTCGGCATCGACGCGCTGGGCCTCTGGAAGATGAGCGATAACTTGCGCCGCTCGCTGGTGGTGCCCGCGTCTTTCGCGCTGCTGGTGCTCGTGATCTTCACGCAGGCCATGCCGCTCGAGTGGGCGCTGGCGGCGGTCGCCTCGGCGCTCGTGCTCGGGCCCTTGCTTGGCGCGCTGGCGGGGCTGGTGCCGACACGGCGTGCCATCGAGCTGCGCCACTTCTTCGATGTGGGCGCGGTCGAACTGCTGCGGGCGTTGGCGGGCGCGGCCTGGCAATTCGTGCAGCTCGCGGCACAAACGCGCCTGCTGCTCGATGCGGCGTTTCTTGCGACGTGGCGGCTGCTCGTGAGCCGCAAGCATCTGCTGCAGTGGACCACCGCCGCGCAGGCGCAGGCCCAGTCGAGCCAGCAGCTGCAGCCCTTCCTGCGCGGCGCGGCCGTCAGCAGCCTGCTCTGCCTGGCGCTCGCGGTGGCGGCGCACTGGAGCGCGTACCCGGTCATCGGCCCGCTGCTGTTCGCCGTCTGGGCGCTGGCGCCTGTCGCGGCGTGGTGGAGCAGCCGCGTCGATGCCGAGGTGCCGGACCCGCTGCAACCGGCGCAACGCGCCTACCTCGAGAAACTCGCGCTCGACACCTGGCGCTTCTTCGAGCACGTGGTCGGCCCCGACGACAACCACCTGCCGCCCGACAACCTGCAGCTCGAGCCGCAGCCGACCATCGCCCACCGCACCTCGCCGACCAACATCGGCATCTACCTGCTCGCGGCCTGCTGCGCGCGCGAATTCCGCTGGATCGACACCGCCGCATTGCTCGCACGCCTCGGCGCCACGCTCGACACCGTCGACCGCATGCAGAAGCACCAGGGCCACCTGTTCAATTGGTACGACACGCAGACGCTGAGGCCGCTGCCGCCTGACTACGTGTCCAGCGTGGACAGCGGCAACTTCGCGGGCCACCTCGTGGCCGTGGCGCAGGCCTGCCGCGCTTTCATCGCGGAAGGCTGCCAGGGCCACGAGGCGCCAGCGCTGGAAGCTCTCGCGCAACGCTGCGACGCGCTGCACGCCGGAATGGATTTCAGCGGCCTCTACGACCCGAAGCGCCACCTGTTCCATATCGGCCTGCGCGTCGAGGAGAACGTGCTCGACGCGAGCTACTACGACCTGCTGGCCTCCGAGGCGCGCCTGCTGAGCTTTCTTGCCATCGCCAAGGGCGACGTGCCGCGGCGCCACTGGATGGCCCTGGGCCGGCCGTTCCTGCTGGTGGGTCGCCAGACGAGCCTCAAGTCGTGGTCGGGCTCGATGTTCGAGTACCTGATGCCGGCGCTCGTGATGCCGGAGCCCGAGGACGGCCTGCTGCAGGTGGCCAACACCGCCGCCATCGCCGAGCAGCAGGCCTTCGGCCGCGCGCAGGACCTGCCGTGGGGCGTCTCGGAGTCGGCCTACTTCGCGCAGGACCACTCGCTGGCCTACCAGTACTCGCCCTTCGGCGTGCCGCGCCTCGCGCTGCGCCGCACGCCGCCCGCCGACCGCGTGGTCGCGCCCTATGCGAGCGCAATGGCCGCGGTGCTCGCGCCGGCCGCGGCGGTGGTCAATCTCGAACTGCTCGAATCGCTCGGTGCCCGCGGCGAGTTCGGCTTTCACGACGCGCTGGACTTCACCGCCTCGCGCCAGGCCGAAGGCCAGGACTTCACCGTGGTGCGCAACTTCATGGCGCATCACCAGGGCATGTCGCTGGTCGCGCTGTGCCACGTGCTGTGCGCCGAAGCACCGCGCCGCTGGTTCGGCAGTGCGGCGCTGGTGCAGGCCCACGAGTCGCTGCTGCACGAGCGCACGCCGCGGCAGATCATCGGCAGCGCCGACCCGCGCACGCCACCCGAACCCAGCCAGACCGAACTGGCGCCGCTGTTCCAGCCGCGCGTGGTCGATCCGATGGCGGCCGGCTTCCAGCCCACGCACCTGCTCTCGAACGGGCGCTACACGGTGGCGCTGCGCGCCAACGGCGCGGGCGTGAGCCGCTGGCATTCGTTCAACGTGACCCGCTGGCGCGACGACCCGCTGCGCGACGACCACGGCACCTTCTTCTACCTGCGCGATGAAGATGAAGGCGGGCAGCGCGAGCTCACCTCGCTCACCGCCCTGCCCGCGCCCGGCGCCGACTGGACCTACCGCACCCGCTTCCTCGCGGACCAGGTGCAGTTCGACGCGGCCGGCCCCGGCCTGCAGGTGCGCACCACGGTGCTCATCAGCCCCGAGGACGACACCGAGCTGCGCAACATCGCTCTGCACAACTCCGGCGACGAGACGCGCACGCTCGAACTCATTTCCTACTTCGAGCCGGTGCTGTCGAACCCCAAGGCCGACGAGGCGCATCCGGCCTTCGCCAACCTGTTCGTCGAATCGCGCTGGGAGCCCGCGTGGCGCGCGCTGCTGCTGTCGCGCACGCCCCGCCTGCACGGCGACCCGGTGGTGGCCGCCGCGCACTTCGTCGCCTCGGTCGATGCGCACGTGCTCTCGATCGACTGCATGACCGACCGCCGCGCCTTCATCGGCCGCAATCGCTCGCTGGCGAGCCCCGCGCTCGATGCGCAGCCGCTGAACGTCAACGGCACGCCGGTGAACGGCCTCGACCCCATCGCCTGCCTGCGCGTGCGCCTGTCGATCGCGCCGGGCACCACCGCGCGCCTGAGCTTCGCGACCGCCGCCGACGAAAGCATCGAGGCGCTGATGCCCAGCATCGACCGCTATATGCAGCCGATGCACGTCGAGCGCGCCACGCGCATGGCCGCCACGCTGGCGCAGGTGCGGCTGCGCGACCTGAGCATCGCGCCCGCGCAGAACCTCGCGCTGCAGGACCTGACGACCATCCTCACCTACACCACGCCCCGCGTGATGAAGGACCGCGGGCTCATCGACCTGCGGCAGATCTGGCGCTTCGGCATCTCGGGCGACAAGCCCATCGTGCTGGTCTACATCCATTCGATGAACGGCATGGGGCTGATCAACACTTTGCTGCGCGCGCAGCCGTGGTGGGGCTTCGGCGGCGTGGCCTGCGACCTGGTGGTGCTCAACAGCGAGCCCAACTCCTACCTGATGCCGCTGCAGCGCGAGATCGAGATGCTGCGCACGCGTGTGCAGCAGCAGACGCAGAACAGCTTTCCGCGCAACGACACGGCCGGCTTCTACCTGCTGCGCGACCACGAGGTGGCGCCTTCGGAAAAGGCCGCGTTCTCCACCATCGCGCGCGTGGTGTTCACGGCCGACGGGCGCTCGCTCGAACTGCAGGTGGCGGCGCTGCATGAAGCGCGCAACCCCGCCATTGCCGACGGCAGCAGCGCGCCGGGGCCGCAGCGCACGCCCCTGCTGGCGCACTCCGCCGCGGCGCCGCCGCCGCAGGCCACCCCGATGCCTGCGCCCGCCACCGGCTTCGACGCGCAGAGCGGCGAGTTCCGCTTCGAGGTCGGCCTCGGCAACCGCACGCCGCGCCCCTGGATCAACGTGATCGCGAACGCCAACTTCGGCTTTCAGGTGTCCGAGTGGGGCACCGGCTTCACCTGGGCCGGCAACAGCCGCATGCACCAGGTCACGCCGTGGTCGAATGACCCGGTGCAGGACCCGGCCTTCGAGCACTACCTGCTGCAGGACCTTGCCACGCGCGAGCTGCTGCCGCTCACGCCTGCCGGCCAGGGCGCGAGCGGCCCCAACGGCGTTCGCCACCGCGTGCGGCACGGCCAGGGCTACACGGTCTTCGAATGCATGCAGCGGAACCTGGCGCTGGCGACCACCTTCTTCGCGGACCGCGACGACGCCGCCAAGCTGGTGCACGTGCGCGTGCACAACGAGGGCTCCAGCCAGCGGCGCCTGCGCGCGCTCGGCATGGTCGAGTGGCAGCTCGGCGCCGCGCGCGGCGAACGGCGCACCGTGCACTGCTGGAAGCCGGAAGACCAGCCCGCGGTGTTCGGCCAGCAGCGCGAATCGAGCACCGGCTTCGGCGGCACCACGGCCTTCCTGCTGCTGGCCGGATTGCCGGGTTCCACGCAGTGGACCTGCGACCGCAACGAGTTCTTCGACGGACATGGCATCGTGGAAGTGCCCGACACGCTCGCACGGCGCGCGGGCAGCGGGCTCGATGCCTGCGCGGCCATCGGCGGCGAGTTGGTCGTCGACGCGGGCCAGACCGCCACCTTCACTTTCGTGCTGGGCCATGCCGGCGACGCCGATGCGGCGCTGGCGCTCGCCAGCCGCTGGCGGCAGCGCGACGTGCCCGAGGCGCTGGCCCAGGTGCGAGGCTTCTGGAACGAGCTGCTGGGCCGCCTCACGGTGCGCACGCCCGATCCGCTGTTCGATGCCATGGTCAACCGCTGGCTCGTCTACCAGACGCTGGCCTGCCGGCTCTGGTCGAAGGCCGGCTTCTACCAGGCCGGCGGCGCCTTCGGCTTTCGCGACCAATTGCAGGACGCCATGTCCTTCGCGCTCACCGATCCGGCGCGGCTGCGCGAGCAGATCCTCGTCAATGCCGCGCGCCAGTTCCCCGAGGGCGACGTGCAGCACTGGTGGCACATGCCCGGCGGCGCGGGCGTGCGCACGCATTTCTCCGACGACCTGCTGTGGCTGCCTTTTGCGACGGCGCACTACGTCGAGGTGACGGGGGATTCATCGCTGCTCGACGAGGTGGTCGGCTTCATCGAAGGCCCCGCCATTCCCGAGGGCGCCGAAGACGCCTACTACGCGCCGCAGAACAGCGGGCGCACGGCCACGGTGTTCGACCACGGCGCGCGCGCCATCGACCGCAGCCTGAAGACCGGCGTGCACGGCCTGCCGCTGATGGGCACGGGCGACTGGAACGACGGCATGAACCGCGTCGGCCACGAAGGCCGCGGCGAATCGGTCTGGCTCGCGTGGTTCCTTTGCAGCGTGGTCGAGCACTACGCGCCCATCGCCGAGGCGCGCGGCGAACACGAGCGCGCGGCCCGCTGGACCGAAGCACGGCGCGGCTGGATCGCCGCGCTGCACGGCGCGGGCTGGGACGGCGGCTGGTTCCGCCGCGCCTTCTTCGACAACGGTGCGCCGCTCGGCTCGTCGGCCAACGACGAGTGCCGCATCGACCTGATCGCGCAGGCCTGGTCGGTGCTCTCGGGCGCATCGGACGAGGCCCACACGGGCCCGGCGATGGCCGCCGTCGAGAAGCACCTGCACGACGAGCCGGCCGGCCTGCTGCGCCTGCTTACGCCGCCGTTCGCCAACTCGACCAACAACCCGGGCTACATCCAGGCGTATCCGCCGGGCGTGCGCGAAAACGGCGGGCAGTATTCGCATGCCGCGGTGTGGGCACTGATGGCGCAGGCGCTGCATGGCGACAACGAAGCGGCGTGGCGCAGCTTCGAGGGCCTGAGCCCGGCGCACCGCACGCAGCATCCGCAGCGCGGGCCCGCCTACGAACTGGAGCCCTATGTGATGGCCGGCGACATCTACGGCGCCGCGCCGTACGTCGGCCGCGGCGGCTGGAGCTGGTATACCGGCTCGGCCGCGTGGCTGCACCGCGCCGCCGTCGAAACGCTGCTGGGCCTCGACGTGAAGGGCCGCAAGCTTTCGCTGACGCCGCGCGTGCCCGCGCACTGGCCGGGCTTCGAGATCGCACTTCGCCTCGGCGAGCGCAGCCTCATGCTGCAGTGGGGCACGCCCGAGGCCGCGGCGACGCCCACGCACCATGCGGCGGCCGGCGAGTGGGTCGACTGGCAGGCGTTGCCGGCGGATGCGGTGCTGCGCGTGGCGAATCGGGGTTAAGGTCCGCGGGCCAGATTCACCCGCACGCTCACCCACACCTTCATGACCACCATCCAGTTCCGCCGCAAGCTCATCGTCATCATCCTGCTGTGCGTGGCAGTCGGCGGGGGGCTCGTGCGGCACTATGCGACGCCCGGCACGACCACACGCGACATCGGTACGCTGCTGATGGTGCTGTGGGTGCCGATCATCGGCAACGTCATCGCGTGGCTCATCGGCAAGCGGCCGCGACGGGCGCCGCCGCCCGTGGCCGTGACGCCGCCCAGCTTCGACATGCTGGGCGCCTTCGCGCCGCATGCGCTCGCCGAACTCACCTTCCGCAAGCCGGCCCTGCCCTCGCAGGACATTCCGCTTGCGCCGGGTGAATACCGCTGCGCGCTGGTGATCGACAAGGAGGGCTTCTCGGCGCGCTGGGTGGTGCCTCCGGGCGATGCGCTGGAGCGCGGCAAGCCTGCAGCGCTGGAGCTCGAGTTCCTCTCGCCGGCCATTGCGGGGCCGCGCTTCCCCCAGGGTGCGGTCTTTCGTGTGCTGATCAGCGATTCGTTCATCGCGGACGGCCGGATATTGCAGCTGCGGCGAGCGCTCGCCTAGCCGCGCCGGTCAGCATCCGAACGGCGACAGCCGCCAAAAGGGCCGATTGTTCGCCCTCGGGAAACTGACTACTGCTCCCCGGCCCCTTTGTCGCGCACGCGACCGCTCGCACACTCGAATGCCTCTTCACCAGCATTGGCGTGCTCATTGCCGATGCTTCCAAGGACCGCATTCCATGATGAATTCACCCAGCAGCAACCCCTGCATCGACGAGCTCGCGAGCGCGGCAGCGGCAGCGGAAGCACCTGCACCGGCCTCGGCTTCCCGCTCCGCATGGCTTGCCGTCGGCTCCATCGCCGTCGGCACCTTCGCCATGGTCTCGACCGAGTTCATGCCCATCGGCCTGCTGACCGACATCGCGCGCGGGCTCGACGTGTCCGACGGCACGGCCGGGCTGATGGTCACGATGCCCGGCGTGCTGGCCGCTTTTGCCGGCCCGGCGCTGATCGTCGCCTCGGGCAAGCTCGACCGCCGCACCGTGCTGATCGCGCTCACCACGCTGCTGATCGCCTCGAACCTGCTCGCCGCCTTCGCTCCCAACTTCGCCACCATGCTGGTCGCGCGCCTGCTGCTCGGCCTGTGCGTGGGCGGCTTCTGGACCTTCGCGCCCGCCGCCGCCACGCAGCTGGTGCCGCATGCCTCGCAGGCGCGGGCCATGTCTTACGTGCTCGCCGGCGTGTCGGCCGCCACCGTGCTCGGGGTGCCGGCCGGCTCGTTCCTCGGCACGCTGTTCGGCTGGCGCGCCTCGTTCGCCGTGACCGGTGCGCTCGCCGCGCTCGTGCTGCTGGTGCAGATGTGGCTGCTGCCCGCGATTGCGCCGGTGCGCGCCATCGGCGCGCGCGACCTGCTGACGCCGCTCACGCGCCGCATGGCGCAGGTCGGCCTGCTCGCGGTGCTGTTCTTCATCGCCGGCCACTTCGCGGCCTACACCTACCTGAAGCCGCTGCTGCAGCAGGTGTTCGGCCTGGCGCCCAACTCGGTTTCGACGCTGCTGCTGGTCTACGGAGCGGTGGGCTTCGTCGGCACTTTCGTCGGCGGCAGCCTGGTGGCGCGCAGCGTGCGCGGCACCACCCTGCTGGCGGCGCTGATGCTTGCGACGGCGCTGCTGCTGACGACCGTGATCGGCTCCGGCTTCGTGCCGGGCACGGTGGTGGTCGTGATCTGGGGCGTGGCCTTCGGCCTCATTCCGGTGGCGCTCACCGGCTGGATGATGGAAGCGGTGCCCGACGCACCCGAAGCCGGCCAGGCCCTGCTGGTGAGCGGCTTCCAGGTGGCGATTGCCTCGGGCGCGCTGATCGGCGGCGTGACGGTCGACAGCTTCGGCATCTCCAGCGCGATGGTGCTCAGCGGCGTGCTGGTGCTGATTGCCGCGCTGATCGTCGGCACGCTGGGCCGGGCGCGCGGCGGCGCGGCGCTGGCCGCCATTCCCGAGTAACGGAACCCAGCTAGTGTCCTGTCCCGCTGATACGTGAACAAAGTCGATGCAGCTTCTCAAGGATCGAATCGGCGGTAGCGGTCCACTTGAAGGGCTGGCATTCGGTGTTGTAGGCGGTGACGAAGCGATCAATGCGTTGCACGAGCTGCTTGACACTGGAGAATGAGCCGCGACGGATGGTCTTGTCGGTGATGAGGGCGAAGAAGCGTTCGACCTGATTGAGCCAGGAGCTGTAGGTCGGAATGAAATGCATGTGCCAGCGCGGACGAGTCGCCAACCACGCCTTGATCTTCGGATGGCTGTGGGTGGCGTAGTTGTCGACGATGCAGTGAATGTCCAGCTCAGGCGGCACGGCCTTGTCGATCTCACGCAGGAACGACAGGAACTCCTGATGCCGATGACGCGGCTTGCACGCCGCAAGCACCGCACCGTTGAGCACGTTCAGCGCCGCGAACAGCGTGGTTGTGCCATGGCGCTTGTAGTCGTGGGTGAAGCCCTCGACATAGCCGAAGCCCATGGGCAGCATGGGTTGCGTGCGCTCCAGCGCCTGGCACTGGCTCTTCTCGTCCACGCAGATGACCAGCGCGTTGTCCGGTGGACTCAGATACAGGCCGACCACATCGCGCAGCTTCTCGATGAAGAACGGGTCGTTGGACAGCTTGAAGCTCTCGCTGCGGTGCGGCTGCAGGCCAAAGAGTTGGAAGTAGCGCTGCACACTGGTCTTGGATATGCCTGTCTCGGCGGCCACCGTGCGTACGCTCCAGTGCGTCGAGCCGTTGGCTGGCTTGGTGTGCAGCGTGGTCTTGATCAGGTGCGCCACGCGCTCGTCGTCGATCGTGCGCGGCTTGCCCGGGCGCATGTCGTCGTACAGGCCTGCGATGCGTCGCTCGATGAACCGTGTCCGCCACTTGCCCACCGTCTGCTTGGTCATCTTCAGCCGTGCGGCGATCGCGTTGTTCGGCTCGCCCGCTGCGCTGGCCAATACAAGGCCCGCGCGATTACACAACGCGGCGGGCAACGAGCGGCTACGTGCGAACGACTGCAACTGCGCTCGCTCGTCATCACTCAACACCAACTCTGCCTTCGGCCTGCCTGTTCTCATCGCGGTATCTCCGACTCCAAGATACCGCATCAACATGCAGAATTAATGCCAGTTATTTGCGGGACAGGACACTAGCGGCGGCCGGGCTTTCCGGCCGCCACGATGGCATCGAGCACCGCGCGCAAGGCCTTGCTGACGGGCTTGTCCCGCCGCATCACCACGGCCAGCGTGCGGTGCATGCGGGGATTCAGCCGGCTGGTCTTCAGCTCGGGATGGGCACCGCGGCCCGCCATCGACATGCCGGGCACGATGGCATGGCCCAGCCCCGCGGCCACCATCTCCTTCATCGCCTCGACGCTGCCCAGCTCCATCACGGGCTGCGGCTGCAGGCCCTGTGCAGCGAACCAGCGGTCGACCAGCTTGCGCGTGTTGGCGGCGGGCTCGAACAGCACCAGCGGCAAAGCGCCCAGGTCGCCCGGCGCCACCCTCGCCTTCAGTGGCGAGAAGTCCACCCGGCCGATCGCGACGAACTCGTCGTCGAGCACCGGCAGCACCGCCAGCGACCGTCCCGCCACCGGCAGCGTGACCAGCGCGAGGTCGAGGCTGTTCTCTTCCACCTTGCGCGCCTGGTCTTCCGTGTTGCCGGTGCTCACCACCACGCCGAGTTCCGGAAACCGTTCGCGCAGGCCGCGCAGCACGGCCGGCAGGAAATGCAGGCAAGCCGTCGCGCCCGTGCCCAGCCGCACGCGGCCCGCGATGCCGCTCGCATGGTCGGCCAGCGCATCGATCGCGTTCTCCACCGCGGCGTCGATGTGCGGCATGTGGCGCAGCAGCTCCATGCCCGCGGGCGTGGCCTTCGCACGCTTGCCGACACGCTCCACGAGCCGCACCGCCAGCCGGCGCTCCAGCTGGCGGACCTGCAGGCTCACGGCCGGCTGCGAGAGTCCGAGCCGGTCGGCGGCGGCCGAGAAGCTGCCCGTTTCAATCACCAGCCCGAAGGACCTGAGCTGGTCGAGGTTCAGCGACTTGTCCAAAGTATTTCTCATGCCTTGCATATCTCGGCGAAGCTTCACTTATCGAATGTGGATCGTCAAGATCGGGGCATGCCATTGCAACCCATCGCTTCCGCCACCGTCGAAGTCCTCGACGCCGAACCGCACCACATGGCCGCCGTGCAGGCCATCTACAGCCACTATGTGCTGCACGACCTCTGCTCCTTCGAGGAAGAAGTGCCCACCGTCGAGCTGATGCAGGCGCGCCGTGCCGACGTAGCCGCTCGCGGTCTCCCCTACCTCGTGGCGACGATCGGGGGCGAAGTGGCGGGCTATGCCTACGCCACGGCCTACCGCGCCCGCTCCGCCTACCGCCATACGGTGGAAGACTCGATCTACGTCGCGCACGGCATGCACGGCCACGGCATCGGCAAGGCGCTGCTGCACGAAGTGATCCGCCGCTGCACTGACAGTGGCTTCACGCAAATGGTGGCGGTCGTGGGCAACAGCGCGAACATGGGCTCGCAGCGGCTGCACGAAAAACTGGGCTTCGATCGGGTCGGCCTGCTGCGCGACGTCGGCTTCAAGTTCGGGCAGTGGGTGGACACCGTGCTGATGCAGCGCGCCCTGCGCTGAGCCCCGCGCCGAACGACACGACGGCGCCCGAGAGCGGCTGGCTTGTGCCGCTGTGCGCAGCCCTACTCCCCCAGCAGTTCCCCGACCGGCTGCAGATCCTCGACCCGGTCGCAGATCGACTTGATCACCATCGTGATCGGAATGCCCAGCAGCAGACCCCAGATGCCCCAGAGCCAGCCCCAGAAGATCACGCCGACGAACACCGCCACCGGGTTCATTCGGCTGGTGCGGCTCGTGAGCCAGGGCATGAGCAGGTTGCCGACCAGCGTGTGGATGACCAGCGAGGTGCCAGCCACCAGCAGACCCATCTGCAGCGTGTTGAACTGCAGGAAGGCCACGAGTCCGGCGGCCGAAAGCACGATCACCGAGCCGATGTAGGGAATGAGGTTGGTGACCGCAGCGAGGATGCCCCAGACGGCCGCGTTCTCGAGCCCGATGGCCCAGAACGAGAGGCCGGTGGCGAGGCCGACCAGCGCGCTCGTGAATATCTGCACCAGCAGATAGCGCTCGATGTTGCGCGTGATGTCGTCGAGCACGTGCACGGTGACCTTCTTCTTCTGCAGGCTCGGCCCGGTGATCTTGATCAGCTTGCGCCGGAAGGTGTCGCCCGAGCACAGCGCGAAGTAGGTGAGAAAGGCCACCAGCGTGAGCTGCCCCATGGCGCCGAGCAGCCCGACGGTGCCGCTCAGCAGGTAGTCGCGCACGTTGAAGTTAGGCCGTTCGACGATGACACGCGCCACGCCCTTGCGCGCCGCCACGCGGGCCGAGTTTTCCTCGGCGGCGCGTTCGAGCTGGGCGGCGGCCTGCTGCACGCTTTCGAGCGGCGTGGCGCTGGCGTTCCTGTCCCTGCGCATCGCCTGCCCGAGCTTCTGTGCGGCGACCGGCAGTGCATCGAGCAACTGCGAGGCGCTGCCCGAGAGCGAGTAGCCGGTCCAGCCTACTCCGCCGAACACGCTCACGAGGATCAGCGCCGCGCCGATCCAGCGCGGCAGCTTCCAGCGATACAGGCGCTCGACCAGCGGCGACAGCGCATAGGCCAGCAGCAGGCTCAGCATCAGCGGGATGAACACCGCCTTCGCCCACTGCAGCGTGAAGATCGTGGCCAGCACCGCGAGCAGCACCAGGGAGGCGCTGCGCACGTCGATCGGCATGTCCAGCACCAGGCGTTCGCGCCCGGTCGGCGCGGGCTGCGCGAGCAGTTCCTCCGGCGAAGGTTCGGGCGGGGGGTCGGACGCGGCCTCGGATGCAGGCGCGGCAGCCGGCGGCTCCGCGGGGGCGTCGGCGGGCGCGGGCTTTTCTTCGGAAGCCGTGTTCTTCTGTTCGTCGTTCATCGCGTTTCCTTCAGCACTTCGCGCACCGCGGCGAGCTGGCGGCGCGACACGGCCACAGGTTCGGGAATGGCGTCGAGCCGCAGCGCCCAGCCTTCGGCGTCCTCGCCATCGTCGTACTTTTCCAATGCGCGGATGGCCCAGCGCGCCACCAGCGCATTGCGGTGCACGCGCAGGAAGCGGTTCGGATAGCGCTCCTCGAACTCGTTGAGCGACCCGTCGAGGATGTGGCTGCGCGTCGCGGTGCGCACGGTGAGGTACTTGTATTCGGACTTGAGGTAGAGCACCTCCGACAGCGGCACACGCTCGGCGCGGCCACGGTCCTGAATCAGCACCGTCTCGGGTACCTGGGCCTGGGCCTCGGCCTGCAGTGCGCGGCGCTCCTTCAGGAAGCGCTCTGCCTTCTGCAGCGCCTGCTGCAGGCGCTCGGCGCGCACGGGCTTGGTCAGGTAGTCGACCGCATCGAGATCGAAGGCCGTCACCGCATGGCTCGCATGCGCGGTCACGAACACCACGGCCGGCGCATCGGGCCGGCTGCGCAGCGCGCGCGCCACGTCGATGCCGTCGACGCCGGGCATGTGCACGTCGAGCAGCACCAGGTCGAGCTCCATCGCCGCCAGGTGCTCCAGCGCCTCCGCGCCCTGCGCGGCCTCGGCCACCACATCGGCGGCAGGCGAGGTGCAGTCGCGCAGCAGCGTGCGCATGCGCGAACGCGCCAGGGCTTCGTCGTCGACGATGAGGGTCTTGAGAGTCATGATTCGGCGGGAATGGCGATGCGAACCCGGTAGTTCTTCTGGTCCATGCCGGCGCTGAACTGCATCTGCATGTCGTGCAGCAGCCGCAAGCGGTCGCGCACGTTGGCCAGTGCAATGCCGTGGCCGCGCGGCAGCGGCTCGTCGGCCCAGCGCAGCGGCGGCAGGCTGTTGACCACCTCGATCACCACCATGCCGCCGCGCCGCTCGGTGCGAATACGCAGCTTGGCGCCCTCGGGGCTGGGCTCCACGCCGTGCTTGATGGCGTTCTCGACCAGCGGCTGCAGCAGCAGCGGCGGCAGGCGCGCGTTGCTGGCGGCGGCATCCAGGTCCCAGCGGATGCGCAGGCGATCGCCGAAGCGCACCTGCTCGATGGCGAGATAGCGCTCGGCCAGCGCGATCTCGTCGGCCAGCGTGCCCGATTCGCCCGGGTCGGCCAGCGCCTGGCGGAACAGTTCGGCCAGGTCTTCGAGCATGGTCTCGGCCTTGGCCGGCTCCTCGCGCACCAGCGCGATGGCGCTGTTGAGCGTGTTGAACAGGAAGTGGGGGCGGATGCGCGACTGCAGCTCTTCGAGCCGGGCCGTCGTCGCCGCCGGCGTCTGGCCCCGTGCGCGCAGCACCATCGCGGCCATCACCAGCGCCGCGAACAGGGTGCCGGCCAGCGCGCTGGCCAACCATGGCGCGGTGGAGAGCACGCCCGTAAGGCGCAGCAGGCCGCAGCCATACAGCGCCGACACCGCGCCCAGCACGGCGCCCGCCGTGTACTGCCACTGCTTCGGCAGGCGCTGCAGCGGCTTCTTGAGCCCGCAGGCGCTCACCAGCCACAGCAGCGTGGCAGGCAGGGCCCCGCCCGTGACCGTGGCCGCCTGCACCAGCCATTCGCCGGGCGTGGACGCCACGAACAGGGTCGCAATCGCCACCACCACCTCGACGAACACCACGGTGCGCAGCACCACCCCGATCTGGCAGGCGTCGAAGATGGACGGACTGCCGCGCAGGGGCGCGCGCGTCCTTTCCGGCGATGGCGGGGGCGTGGGTGTTGAGCTGGCCGATAAAATCGCCGGGTTGCGCATCGCAGACATCAGTTACATCGGGTGACCAACCCATTATTGCCTCCTGGACGGCTCCCATGACCCAAAACCAACTCGACAAGAAATCCGAAGCCTGGTCGGCCCTGTTCTCCGAACCGATGAGCGACCTCGTCAAGCGCTACACCTCCAGCGTCTTCTTCGACAAGCGCCTGTGGCAGGCCGACATCCAAGGCTCGCTGGCCCACGCCGGCATGCTGGCTGCGCAGGGCATCATCGGCGTGCAGGACCACGCCGCAATCGAACGCGGGATGGCGCAGATTCGCGCCGAGATCGAATCCGGCGCCTT
This sequence comes from Variovorax sp. Root411, assembly GCF_001425205.1. Taxonomy (GTDB): domain Bacteria; phylum Pseudomonadota; class Gammaproteobacteria; order Burkholderiales; family Burkholderiaceae_C; genus Variovorax. The sequence goes on along the minus strand of NZ_LMDW01000001.1, from coordinate 549,164 downwards.
CGAGTGGAAGCTCGACCTGGAAGACGTGCACCTGAACATCGAGGCCCGCCTGACCCAGCTGGTCGGCGACGCCGGCAAGCGCCTGCACACCGGCCGCAGCCGCAACGACCAAGTCGCCACCGACGTGCGCCTGTGGCTGCGCGGCGAAATCGACCTGATCGGCGACCTGCTGGTCGAGCTGCAGAAGGCGCTGGTGGACATCGCCGAGAAGAACGTCGACGTGATCCTGCCGGGCTTCACCCACCTGCAGGTGGCGCAGCCGGTGAGCTTCGGCCACCACATGCTGGCGTACGTGGAAATGTTCAGCCGCGACGCCGAACGCATGGGCGAAGTGCGCCGGCGCGTCAACCGCCTGCCGCTGGGCGCCGCCGCACTGGCCGGCACCAGCTACCCGCTGGACCGCGAGCTGGTCGCCAAGACGCTGGGCATGGACGGCGTCTGCCAGAACAGCCTGGACGCCGTGAGCGACCGCGACTTCGCCATCGAGTTCACCGCCGCGGCCAGCCTGTGCATGGTGCACGTGAGCCGCATGAGCGAAGAGCTCATTTTGTGGATGAGCCAGAACTTCGGCTTCATCAACATCGCCGACCGCTTCACCACCGGCTCGTCGATCATGCCGCAGAAGAAGAACCCCGACGTGCCCGAGCTGGCACGCGGCAAGACCGGCCGCGTGGTCGGCCACCTGATGGCGCTCATCACGCTGATGAAGGGCCAGCCGCTGGCCTACAACAAGGACAACCAGGAAGACAAGGAGCCGCTGTTCGACACCGTCGACACGCTCAAGGACACCCTGCGCATCTTCGCCGAGATGATCGGCGGCATCACCGTGAAGCCCGAGGCGATGGAAGCCGCCGCGCTGCGCGGTTACGCCACCGCCACCGACCTGGCCGACTACCTCGTGAAGAAGGGCCTGCCCTTCCGCGACGCGCACGAAACCGTGGCGCATGCCGTGAAGGCCGCCACCTCGCACAAGGTCGACCTCGCGGAACTGCCGCTGTCTGTGCTGCAGCAGTTCAACCCGAGCATCGAGAAGGACGTGTACGACGTGCTGAGCCTGCGCGGCTCGCTGAACGCGCGCAACATCCTGGGCGGCACCGCGCCAGCGCAGGTGAAGGCGCAGGTAGTGCGCCACCGCGCCCGCCTCGGCTGATCGCGACAGAAGCGGCACCGTGTTCTACGCCATACCGCTCGAGAACAAACCGAGCTGGCGCAATCCACCGTGGATGACGGTGCTGCTGATCCTCGTGAACATGATCGTGTGGTGGGGGCCGCAGCGCAGCGAGGAAAACGCGCGCGAGCGCGCCGCCCACTACTACGTGAACAGCGTGCTGCCCGAGCTGGAGTTACCGCCCTTCGTGGAATGGCTGGAAAAGACAGACCCGAAGCGCGGCAAGCTGGCTCGCCGGATGCTGCCGCACGAGGAAGCCTATCCGCAGCTTCTTGAAAGCCTGCAGAACGACAGGAAGTACCTGACGAAGCTGCAAGCCGACGGGATCATCACGCCCACCAACCCGCAGTACGGTGAATGGAAGCGCGACCGCCAGCAGTACGAGGCCATGCTGCCCGCGCCCTTCACCGCGCGCTGGTCGCAGGACTACACCAAGGACGCCGAGTTCAAGCCCTGGACCTGGATCACCGCCGCCTTCCTGCACGGCAGCACCGGCCACCTGCTGGGCAACATGCTGTTCCTGTTCCTGTTCGGCTTCTCGGTCGAGCTGGCACTCGGACGCGGCACCTACCTGGGCTTCTATCTGCTGGGTGCTGTCGGCGCCTCGGCGCTGGCCGGCTGGGCGTATGCCGGCAAGGACGGCTATGGGCTGGGCGCCTCGGGCGCCATCTCGGCGCTGATGGGCATGTACGCGGTGATGTACCGGCTCAAGCGCATCCGGTTCTTCTACCAGCTGTTCTTCTATTTCAACTACGTCACCGCGCCGGCCTTGCTGCTGCTGCCGGCATGGATCGTCAACGAGCTGATGCAGCATTGGCTGGGCGGCCAGGGCATCGCCTACATGGCCCACCTGGGCGGCCTGCTGACCGGTGCGGCCTTGATGACCGGCGCCCTGCTGCTGCGCCGCGTGCAGGCGCCGGAGACGGCCGCCGCACCCGAGCCCGACCGCTTCGGCGAGCATGTGGCCGCTGCCCAGAAGTTCGGCGCCGCAATGAAGTTCGACAAGGCGTGTGGCGAATGGCGCGCCGCCGCCGCGCTGCGCCCCGGCGACAGCGACACGCTGCGCGCCTGGTTCAACACCGCGCGGCTGCAGCCCGCGAGCGACGACTTCCACCAGGCCGCCCGCCGCATCTTCCGCCTGCCCGCCACCGACGAGGGCACGCTGGCGCTGCAGCACGCCAGCTACAAGACCTACCTCGACCAGGCCAAGCCCGGCGCACGGTTGAAGCCCGAGGACATGGCCCGGCTGGCGCGCCGCTTTGCCCGCATCCGCCAGTTCGAGGACACCGACAAGCTCTGCCGCATCCTGCTGAAGACCGCGCCCGACCATCCGGAACTGGCCGACACGCTGTCGGCCTGCGCGAACGGGTTGCTGCATGCGGGCGAACGCGACAAGGCGATCGGCCTGCTGCCGCACCTGCTGCGCCTCGCGCCGAACGACATGGTCACGCGCGCACTGCAGCGCGCTTGAAGAACTGAACTAGGCAGCCGCCGCCGGCCGCAGCAGCCAGCGCACTTCCTGCGTCTGCTCGCTGTCGGGGTAGCGCGACTCCATCGTCGCCAGGATGGGCTGCGCCATGTCCGAGCGCCCCAGCCCCTGCACCAGCGCGCGCGCCGCCAGCTCGTAGGCCTGCGGAATCGCCTCGTGGCCGCGAAAGCGCTTGTCGAAGCCCGAGAGCAGCGCCAGCGTGGCGTGTGCGTCGCCGTTGCGCCATTCGGCGCGCGCCATTGCGATCACCATCGCCGCGTCGTCGAGCGCGAAGGCCTTGTCTTTTTCCTTGCAGGCCTTGAAGACCTTGAGCGCCTCCGAAGCCAGGTCGCGCCGCATCAGCAGCGGAATGAAACGCCGCGCCTGGTCGAGCATGGTGTCCTTCTTCTCGGGCATCAGCGCCAGCACGCGGTGGTAGCGGCGCTGCGCCGCGAGGTCGTCGGACGCGGCCGTGCGCTGGGCCTCGTAGGCCGAGCCCAGCGCGGCGGCGAGATCGCCCTCGGTGATCAGGTGCGCCACCTCGGCGTCGATGCGCTGCGCCGCGACCTGCTCAGGCGTGCGGCGGTCGACCGGGGAGCCGTCGCCCAGCTCGCTGCCCGGCACCGCGTCGAAACCGAAGGCATCGTGGTGCTGGAACATCACGTAGCCCAGCAGGCTCGCCATGACCCAGCCGAAATAGATGAACGCGAAGTTGATGACCGGCAGCGCGATGCGCCCGTCGAACATCGGCAGCAGCAGCGACAGCGCCACCTGCGCGCCCGTGCTCAGCAGGAACAGGAAGAAGCACAGCAGCGCATACGGCCAGCCGATGGTTCGCATCGCGTCCATCACGTGGCCGGGGTTCATCGCCTGGAAGAAGCTGCCCGACTGCACCAGCACGATCACCGCCGCCGGGAAGGTGAAGGACATGACGAACAGCCCCACCGTGCCCAGGATCGGCGCGTACCAGGCGAGCCAGCCGATCAGGAAGGCCTGCACCAGCGTGATGGCGAACAGCTTCCACGGCAGGTAGGTCCAGTCGTCGCTCGATTCGCGTCCGAAGTCGGCCGAGTCGCGGATGCCGCGCGCACCCAGCGCAATGACCTTGAAGCCGTATCGGCTGGCCGCCAGCATGATGCCGACCTCGATGACGAAGAGCGCCAGCGCATCCGGCAGGAAGAAGATCGCGTCGAAGAGCAGGCTGCAGAACGACAGCAGCAGGCCGTAGGCCAGCGGCCGCATCTGGAACGGGAAGGCGAAGAAGCTGTTCAGGCGGCGCCAGAACGGCGGTGGCGGCGGCAGCGAATCCTTGACGACGATCATGGCAATTCCCCCTGTCTTTCTTTTTGTGCCCGTATCCGCTTACTTGCGGAAGAAGTCGCTCTGGCTCATGGCGCCGGCACCGCCCAGGCGCATCACCGTGACCTCGTCGGCATGCACGAGGCGCATCTGGCCGAGTTCGCGCTCCAGGCGCTGGGTGAAGCTGGTCTTGTATTGCAGCAGCGACTCGCCCATCTTCAGCACATTGGTGCCGGTGACGGTCGCGCTCTTGCGGTCGGTCGCCACCTCGATGGCGTCGATGTGGTAGTCGTATTCGATGGTGAGGATGCCGCCCATCCGCTCGCCCACCCTGCTGAAGGTCTCGAAGGCCTCGCGGTTCGCCTGGCAGGCCTCTTCGCGGTTGTGGGAGCGCTCCACCGTTTTCCCCATCATGGTGGTCTTGCTCTCGATCCGGGCCTTGCGGCTGAGCTGCTTGCACAGCAACTCGGCGTCGCGCGAGTAGATGGCGTGGGCTTCCTTCTGGTAGAAGTCGCGAACCATCGATTCGTCGAGCTTGCGGCTGCCGACAAAGAAATACCACGCGCCCACGCAGAGCGCGATCACGATCGCAATTTGCTTCATTTCGTCCCGCCCGCGCCTGCGCGCATCCCTCTTGATTTTGCGGCGCAGTATACGTTGCCGAATGTTTCCTGGAGGCCGCGAAACGAGTCTGCGGCATGAATCCGGCGACCCCCGCGCCCCGTATACCGGGCATGTGCATCGATGCCCGACAATCCCCGAATGCCAGCACCCAGCCCCGACGCCGAACTGATGGCACTGATCGACCGGATCGGCCGTCGCGACGAAGCCGCCCTGCGCCAGCTGTACGACCGCACCTCGCCCAAGCTGATGGGCCTCGCGATGCGCGTCGTGCGGCAGCGCGAATGGGCCGAGGACGTGCTCCAGGAAGCGTTCTTGACTGTCTGGCGAGTCGCCGGCGACTATCGCGCCTCGCTCAGTCCGCCGCTCGCGTGGCTCGGGCTGATCGTGCGCAGCCGGGCGCTCGACCTGCTGCGCCGCCGCACCGCCGGCCGCGCCCACCTGACCCAGGAATTCGACGAGCTCATGGCCGACCAGTTCGAATCGGATGCGCCCAACCCGGCCGACACCGCCGATGCCAGCGAGCAGGCCTGGGCGCTGCGCCAGTGCCTGAGCCAGCTCGAGGGCCGCCAGCGCGAGGTGGTCAGCCTGGCCTACCTGCGCGAGATGAGCCATGGCGAGCTGGCCGAGCAGCTCAAGCTGCCGCTCGGCACGGTCAAGACATGGATCCGGCGCGGGCTGGAAAAACTGCGCATCTGCATGGGGCGCTTTGCGTGAGAGCGATGAAGAAGAAGACGAAGAGCAAGGCGGCCCTCCCATGAATCTCCTCGCTCACCCCGAGCTGCTCGAACTGCTGGCCGCGAGCCACGCGCTCGGCACGCTGCGCGGCGGCGCCCGCCGCCGTTTCGAAACCCTGGCCCGCGAACAGGCGCCGGTGCGCGCCGCCGCGCTGGTCTGGCAGAGCCGGCTCGCAGGCATGACCGAAATGCAGTCCCCGATCGTGCCCGACCCGGCCGTGTGGACCCGCATCCGCAACACGATCGACGCCGAGCAGTCCGCGCTCGCCATCGAACGCCAGCGCAATGCCGCCGCCGGCAAGCCGCAGTCGCAAGGCGGCTGGCTGCGCAGCCTCGCACTGTGGCGCGGCGCCACGGCCGCCGGCGCGCTGGCCACGGTGCTGGCCGTGGTCGTCGGGCTGAACCTGCGCGACCAGTTGCAGAACGCCCCGGCGGTGCAGTACGTGGCCGTGCTGAACGACGACAAGGCCGCGCCCTCGATGCTCGTCACCTTCGATCCGAAGAAGAAGCAGCTGGTGCTGCAGCGCGTGGGCGGCTTCGACGAAGGCAGCGACAAGTCGCTGCAGCTCTGGGCCCTGCCCCCGGGCGGCGCGCCGCGCTCGCTGGGCGTGCTCGACAAGGCGCCCGCGCTGCGGCTGGCTGCGTCAGAATCCGACGTGCGCGTGCCGGCCCTGGCGATCAGTCTCGAACCGAAGGGCGGCGTGCCCAGCGAGGGCGGCCCGACCGGCCCGGTGCTCTTCCACGGCGCTCTCATTGAAAAAACCATCTGACCTGCTTGCCCTCTCGATGCCCTCGATGAAAACCGCGCTGGCCGCGGTCGCGCTGCTGACTGCGGCACTCGCCTCGCATGCCCAGTCCGCCTTCTTCCCGCAAGAATCGGAGACGGCCGCCGCCGAGGCCGCGTCCGCCCGCGACTACCTGGCCGCCAAGGAGCGCTGGCACAACGAACTCGCGGCCTTCGCCCGCGCCGACCAGGAACGCTTTCCGGCGCCGGGCGGCGTGGTGTTCGTCGGCAGCTCCACGGTGCGCATGTGGACCCGCCTCTCACAAGACTTCTCGCGCGTGCCCGGCGGCGTGGTCAACCGCGGCTTCGGCGGCTCGACGCTGGCCGACTGCAGCCTGTTCGCGCGCGACCTCGTGGTGCGCTACAAGCCGCGCCAGGTGATGGTCTATGCGGGCGACAACGACCTGGCCGAAGGCCGCACGCCGCTGCAGGTGCTCGACAGCTTCGCGCGCTTTGCCAACGCGGTGCGCGCCGAACTGCCGGACACGCGCATCAGCTTCATCTCGGTCAAGCCCAGCCCCTCGCGCGAGCAGCTGATGCCGCAGATCCGCGAGACCAATCACGTGATCTCGGCCTACCTGAACCTGCTGCCCAACAGCGAGTTCATCGATGTCTACACGCCGATGCTCGGCGCCGACGGCCGGCCGCGTGCGGAGCTGTTTCGCGGCGACCGGCTGCACATGACGGACGAAGGCTACCGGCTGTGGCAGTCGATCATTGCGCCGCATCTACCGGCCCCAGCGCCGACGGCCGCGCTGCCCTGAAACCGTTGCCGCTCAGGCGGGCGCGGGCTCCGACGGCACGTCGTCCGCCGGCGGCGGCACGTCCGCGCCGCGCGTGAAGCGCGCCACGAAGTACATCCCCGAGAACACCGCCAGCAGCAGCAGGCCGTCGCCCCACCACGGCCGCGCCATCTGGTTGTCGCCGTAGAAGGCCAGCACCAGCAGCACCGCCACGAGGTGCGCGCAGAACACCGGCAGCGAGGCGGAACCCATCGCCTCCAGCCAGCGCAGTCGCGGAATGCGGCGGATCAGCCACGGCCCGAAGCGCACCGCCAGGATGCACAGCGCCACGAGGTTCACCAGCCGCAGCGGGCCGAGCTGCCACTTGTCGAACAGCAGGTTCAGCTCCACGTCGCCGCCGAATGGCGCCTGGCCGTTGATGCCGGTGTGGCGCCAGTACAAACCGTAGAGCGCGATACCAGCCGCCAGCATCAGCAGCCACCAAGGAAAGCGCAGCGGCCTGGCTTCCGGCCCGTTGCGCGTGGCGCCGATGCACAGGCCCGCGAACCAGAGGAACTGCCAAGCATAGGTATTGAAGGCGCCCATCTCGTGGAACGGCACCGGCACGTCCAGGTAGCGCACAGCCAACGCATAGATCCATTCGCTGACCCCGAACTGCGCCGCCGCCCACACGGTCGCGCTCGCCACCATCACCCAGGTCCAGCCGTGGCGCATGGCAAAGGCCAGCACCCAGGGGCTCATGAGCATGAAGAAGATATACATCGGCAGGATGTCGAGCAGCGCCGGCTCGTAGATCAGCAGCAGCCCGAACAGGAAGCCGTCGCGCGGCTCCGCCAGGTAGTAGGACACCAGGTTCTTCACCGCCGGCTGGTCGATGTGCAGCCCCACCGCCGCGATCACGGTGAACAGGAACAGCAGGATCGCCGCCTGGCACAGGTAGACCTTCACGACGCGCCGCCAGAAGGCCTGGCGCATCGAGTCGACACCCCGCAGGTGGCCGATGCGGCTGTACACCAGCCCGGCGACGAAGGCCGACAGCAGCACGAAGCCCTCGGCGGCCGAGACGAAGCCAAAAGGCTGGCCCAGCGGATCGGTCAAGCGGGTGGGCAGGTGGGTGACGGTCATCAGCACGAGCATCAGCCCGCGCAAGGCGTCTATTTCCCAGTAGCGTTTCATCGGTCGGCGGCGAGGTCTTGGTGGCGGTCCGCGCGGCGCACGCACGACAGAGTCGATTGTAAGAAGACCGGCAGACTTGTTCGGGGCGTGTGCGAAAGCCACCGGGTACTCCCCTCCGCGAATGTCCCCCGCTTCGCTCCTCCTTTATTTCGCTGCGGGAACCAGTGCTCTGAACGATCACGCCGATGGGGTGCCTTGCGCAGCGAAATAAAGGAGGAGCGAAGCGGGGGACATTCGCGGAGCAAGGTACCCCGTCGACGTGAGCGTGCCCCGAACAGCGCGCCAACGGCCTATGACCGTTGGCACTGCCGAACCGTCGCGCAAATCGGCTACGCTGCGCGCTGCCTTCAGGTGGAGATACAAAAAAGTGAACCGTTTCCTTCCAACAACATTGCTCCTTGCCGGCGTCCTCATGGCCGCCCCGGGCTTTGCCCTCCAGATAACCAGCCTCACGCCCCAGGGCGAAGTTGCCCGAGTGCGCCAAGTCGTTGCCAAGTTCGACCAGGCGGCCGTCAATTTCGGCGACCCCAAGGCCCCCGCCCCGCTCACGGTGAGCTGCACCGACGCGCAGGCCGCCAAAGGCACCGGCCGCTGGACCGACGCCAAGGCATGGGTCTACGACTTCGAGAACGACCTGCCGCCCGGCGTGCGCTGCACGGTCACCCGCATTCCCACCTTCAAGCCAACCTCGGGCGAGCTGACCGGCCCCGAGCGCTACCAGTTCAACAGCGGCGGCCCGTTCGTGCGCAACTACATGCCGGGCAGCTACAGCCGCATCGACGAGCAGCAGATGTTCATGCTGGAGCTCAACGGCGCGGCCACACTCGACAGCGTGCGCCAGAACGTCTGGTGCGCGGCCGATGGAGTGGGCGAGCGCATTCCGGTCAAGCTGCTCGACGGCGACCAGCGCGCCGGCCTGCTCAAGGCCTTCGGCCGCGACAAGGCCGCCGAGAAAGATCCGCTGCGCTTCGTCACGATGCAGTGCAACCGCACGCTGACGCCCGGCGCCAAGGTGCAGATCGTCTACGGCAAGGGCGTGGCCACACCCTCGGGAGTGCCCAACAACGTGGAGCGCCGCTTCGACTTTCAGGTGCGCGAGCCCTTCGCCGTGTCGTTCACCTGCGAGCGCGAGAACGCGCAGGCCGGCTGCCTGCCGCTGCGCCCGATGCAGCTGCAGTTCAACGCGCCCGTCACGCGCAAGCTGGCCTCGCAGATCCAGCTCAAGGGCGACAAGACGATCAAGGCCAAGCTCGACAACGACGGCGGCGCGCAGAGCGACGACGACGTGGTCAACAGCGTGAGCTTCGAACCGCCGCTGGCCGAGAGCGCGCAGTTCAGCATTGAATTACCCTCGAAGTTCGAGGACGCCTCGGGCCGCCCGCTGGCCTCGCCCGGCAGCTTTCCACTGAAGGTGGCGACCGGCGCGATGCCGCCGCTGGCCAAGTTCGCCGCCTCGCCCTTCGGCGTGGTCGAGCGCCTGGCCGAGCCCGGCACCCCGGCCATGATGCCGGTCACCGTGCGCCGCGTGGAGCCGAAGCTGATGGTGAACGCCCTCACGCCCGGCAAGGTGAGCGACATGAACCCGAAGACCGACGCGGAAATCATCGCGTGGTTCCGCAAGGTGCGCCGCTACGACAGCTACAGCATCTCGCGCGAGCAGGCGCGCAAGGACGTGAAGGGCCCGCTGCCCCCAGTCATCGACAAGGACGACAAGACCTCGCTGCAGACCCGCATGCTCTCGCTGCTGGCGGGCCAGCAGGGCGCGAAGGCGCTGGACATGCCCAAGTCGGACAGCGGCGATCCGCGCCCCTTCGAGGTCGTCGGCATCCCGCTGACGCCGGGCTTCCACGTGCTCGAAATCGCTTCGCAGAAACTCGGCGAAGCCCTGCTCGACGAGCGCTACAACGCCGGCCGCACGATGTACGTGCGCACCACCGCGCTGGCCACCAACCTGGCGGTGCATTTCAAGCTGGGCCGCGAGAACTCGATGGCCTGGGTCACCACGCTGGACAAGGGCAAGGTCGTGGCCGGCGCCAATGTGCGCGTGTCGGGCTGCGACGGCAAGGCCGTGGCCACCGGCACCACCGACGCCAACGGCGTCGTCATGCTCAACGGCATCTCGCCGCAGGCGCCGTCGTGCAACGGCCCGAACGAATACGACACGGCGGCCTGGTTCGTCAGCGCCCGCGCCAAGGACGACAAGGGCGTGGAAGACCTCGCCTTCACCTGGAGCGACTGGCAGCGCGGCATCGAGCCCTGGCGCTTCAACGTGCCGACCAGCCTGCAGGCCGAAGCCGACCGCGTCGCCCACACCATCTTCGACCGCACGCTGCTGCGCGCCGGCGAGACGGTGTCGATGAAGAGCCTGATCCGCGCGCAGACCAGCAAGGGCTTCGGCCTGCCCGAGAACCGCCCCGACACGCTGGTCATCACTCACGTGGGCAGCGGCCAGCGCTTCACGCAGCCGCTGAACTGGCGCAAGACCGCCACCGGCGGCCTGAGCGCGGAGAACACATTCCCCATTCCGCCCGCAGCCAAGCTCGGCGTGTACGAGGTGATGCTGCGCACCGGCGGCGGCAAGGACGCCAACAAGGACAACAGCGAGGGCGACGAGGACGAAGGCTACGGCCGCAGCTTCTCCACCGGCATGTTCCGCGTCGAGGAATTCCGCCTGCCCGTGCTCGAAGGCCGCATCGCGCCTGCCGACAAGAAGCCGCTGGTGGCTGCCACCAGCGTGCCCACCGACGTGCAGATCAACTACGTGGCCGGCGGCGGCGCCGCCAACCTGCCGGTGCGCGTGTCGGCCATGGTGCGCGGCAAGAGCCTGAGCTTCTCCGACTACGACGCCTTCAGCTTCAACCCGCCGCGCGCCGCGCAGGGCGAAAGCTCCGAGGTCGCCGCGGCCGTCGCCGTCGAGGCAGGCTCGGGCGAGGAAGACCTCAACAGCGTGAACGACACCCGCGTGATCGCCGACAAGCTGCCGCTCACGCTGAACAAGGACGGCGCCGGCAAGGTCACCATCGACAAGGTGCCGAAGGTGAAGGCCGCGCGCGAGCTGCTGCTCGAAGCCACGTACGCCGACCCGAACGGCGAGGTGCAGACCATCCGCAGCACACAGACGCTGTGGCCCGCCTCCGTCATCGCCGGCATCAAGACCGAAGGCTGGGTTTCGACCAGCCAGAAGCTCAAGTTCCAGGCGCTCGCGCTCGACCTCGCAGGCAAGCCCCAGGCCGGCGTGACGCTCAACGTGCGCGCCGTGGCGCGCATCACCACCACCAGCCGCAAGCGCATGGTGGGCGGCTTCTACACCTACGACAACAAGACCGAGACGAAAGACATCGGCACCGTGTGCAGCGGCAAGAGCGATGCACGCGGCCTGCTGCTGTGCGAATCCGAGCTGAAGGAAGCCGGCGAGGTCGAACTCATCGCGAGCGCCACCGACGGCGAAGGCCGCGATGCCAAGGCAGTGAGCTCGGTCTACGTGACCAAGCAGGGCGAGCTCTGGTTCGGCGGCGAGGACAACGACCGCATCGACGTGCTGCCCGAGAAGAAGAGCTACCAGCCCGGCGAGATCGCCAAGTTCCAGGTGCGCAGCCCGTTCCGCTTCGCGACCGCGCTGGTCGCGGTGGAACGCGAAGGCATCATCGAGACGCACGTGGTGCAGCTCGACGGCAAGGACCCGACCGTCACCCTGCAGGTCAAGCCCGAGTGGGGGCCGAACGCCTACGTGAGCGTGCTCGCGCTGCGCGGCCGCCTGCGCGAGGTGCCGTGGTACAGCTTCTTCACCTGGGGCTTCAAGTCGCCGCGCGAGTGGTGGACGGCCTTCTGGTACGAAGGCAAGGAATACGTGGCGCCGACCGCCATGGTCGACCTGAGCAAGCCCGCCTATCGCCTCGGCATGGCCGAGATCCGCGTCGGCACGCGCGCCCACCAGCTCGACGTGACCGTCACCAGCGACAAGCCCAGCTACCCGATCCGCAGCAAGGCGCAGGTGACCATCAGCGCCAAGCTGCCCGACGGCAAGCCCGCCGCCGGCGCCGAAGTGGCGCTGGCCGCGGTCGACCAGGCCCTGCTGGAACTGATGCCCAACGACAGCTGGAACCTGCTCAACGCGATGCTGCAGCGGCGAAGCTGGGGCGTGAGCACCTCGACCGCGCAGATGGAAATCGTCGGCCGGCGCCACTACGGGCGCAAGGCCGTGCCCGCGGGCGGCGGCGGCGGCAAGGGCCAGACGCGCGAACTGCTCGACACCCTGCTCGTGTGGAACCCGAAGGTGGTGCTCGACGCCAACGGCCAGGCCGTGGTGACGGTGCCGCTGAACGACGCGCTCACCACCTTCAAGATCGTGGCTGTCGCCGATTCGGGCGCCAGCCTGTTCGGCACCGGGCAGATGAGCATCCAGGCCACGCAAGATCTGCAGATCATCAGCGGCCTGCCGCCACTGGTGCGCGAGGACGACCAGTTCCGCGCGCAGGTCACGCTGCGCAACACCACGCAGAAGCCGATGAAGGTCGAGGCCACGCCGCGCGCCACGCTGCTCACGCTGGAGACGCAGACCGTGGACATCCCGGCCGGTGAGGCGCGTGAAGTCGCATGGACCGTGACCGCGCCCGCGCAGCTCGCGCAGACGCGCGCCGAAGCCATCCTGTGGGAGATCGAGGCCAAGGACACCATCGGCGGCGCGCGCGACGCGCTCAAGGTGCGCCAGCGCATCATTCCGTCGGTGCCGCTCACGGTGCAGCAGGCCACGCTGGTGCAGATCGACGGGCCATTCACCCTCGACGTGGCCCCGCCCGCCGACGCCCTCCCCGGCCGCGGCGGCCTGAAGATGTCGCTGCAACCCAAGCTGGCCGAAGGCCTGCCGGGCGTGCGGGACTGGTTCGCGAACTATCCCTTCATCTGCCTCGAACAGAAGACCAGCAAGTCGGTCGGCCTGCGCGACGCGAAGATGTGGCAGGGCGTGCTGGCCCAGCTGCCGACGTATCTGGACAGCGACGGCCTCGCCAACTACTTCCCGCCGCGCGACGGCGAGGCGAACCGCGGCAGCGACATCCTCACCTCGTACCTGCTCGCGGCGACGAACGAAGCCGCGCAGCTCAACCCCGCCTTCGCGCTCGCCGACGACGTGCGCGCGCCGATGGAGTCGGGCCTGATCGCGTTCGTCGAAGGCCGCATCACGCGCGAGTTCTGGAGCCCGCGCAAGGACCTCGACGTGCGCAAGCTCGCCGCGCTCGAAGCGCTCTCGCGCTACGGCAAGGCCCGTGGGGCAATGCTCGGCAGCATCACCATCGCGCCGAACCAGTGGCCCACCAGCGCGGTGATCGACTGGCTCAACATCCTCAAGCGCGTGAACGACGTGCCGCAGCGCCAGCAGCGACTCGATGAAGCCAACAACGTGCTGAAAGCGCGCCTGTCCTACCAGGGCACCAAGCTGATCTTCAGCACCGAGCAGGACGACTACTGGTGGTGGCTGATGACCAACGGCGACGTCAACACCGCCCGCCTGCTGCTCAGCGTGATGGACGACCCGAGCTGGAAGGACGACATCGGCAAGCTGGCCAACGGCTTCATCGGCCGCCAGCAGAACGGCGCGTGGCACACCACCACCGCCAACTTGTGGGGTGGCCTCGCGTTGGAGAAATTCAGCAAGGTGTTCGAGAGCACGCCGGTGGGCGGCGTGACCGCTGCCACGCTCGGCGCGGTGAAGTCGCAGGTCGACTGGAGCAAGGTCGAGCGTGTGAAGACCAGCGACGCGGCTGGCGCGCCGAACCAGACCACCTTCTTCGGCGCACCCGCTTCGCCGGGCAACCTGAAGAACAACACGATGTTCCTGCCGTGGGCAGCATCGCCGTCGGGCGCTCCCGTGCGCGACACGCTGCTGGTCACGCAACAGGGCACCGGCAAGCCGTGGCTCACGCTGCAGTCGATCGCGGCCGTGCAGCTGAAGGCGCCATTCGCCGCCGGCTACGCGATCAAGAAAACCATCACGCCGGTCGAACAGGCCACCGCAGGCAAGTACACGCGCGGCGACGTGCTGCGCGTGACGCTGGAAGTGAACGCCAGCGCGGACATGACCTGGGTCGTGATCAGCGACCCGATCCCGGGCGGCGCCACCATTCTGGGCGGCGGCCTGGGCCGTGACTCGCAGATCGCCACGCAGGGCGAAAAGAAGTCCGGCTCCGGCTGGCCGGCCTTCGAGGAGCGCAGCTTCGAGGCCTTCCGCAGCTACTACGAGTACCTGCCCAAGGGCGTGGTGAAGATGGAATACACCGTGCGCCTGAACAACGTCGGCGACTTCGCGCTGCCGCCGAGCCGCGTCGAGGCGATGTACGCGCCCGAGATGTTCGGCGAGACGCCGAATGCGCGGGTGAAGGTGGAGGCGGCGAAGTAGCGGCGCCCGGCGCTTCTTCTCCAGCTTCTTCTTCGCTCATCGACCCGGCCGGATCCGCGCCCCGCGGCGCATCCGGTTGTTTCGCCCCGGCCGTGGGCGAGCGCAGCGCGGGGAGTCCGGTGAACGGCGCAGCCTGACCAGGTTGTGCGTTCGCGGTCCGAATCGTTACTGAATACCCGCCGATTCGCCCTCCGCCGTCCCGCATGGCGGAAGGGCTAGGGCCGTCGATCGGCGCCTTCCGGCGCCTGCATCCCGGCGCTCCCTTGAGAAGGCCCGGCGCCGCCTCGGCCGGCATGCCGATGCGTCTTTTGATCGTCAACGGCACGCAATCCGACGCCTTTGTAGGACTTTGGCCTGACTCTCGCTGTGGTTGAAATGTGAAGTTTGCACACTTTGTTTCCCCTCGAAGCAGCCCTGATCCGGGTTTTGCCCTACCTTCATATTGCACTGCAGCATGCCACGTGAGGGCCGCGCAGTCTCTTCAATCCAATGGATGTACGCCGACGTTCCGGCGTGCGCCGTCGCTCCGAGAGGTTGGTATGCATGTCTCGAAAACCGGTTCGTTCCGTCCTTCCCGCGCTCCAAGGCGCAATGCCCGCGCCTCGGCCCGCCGACCTTCCGGTTCGCCCGGCCGGCACCGGCAGCAAGGCGCCTTCGTGCCCAAGCTCGCGGGCTACGGACTGCTGGCGTTCGTGCTGTGGCTGATGGTCGAAACGCTGATTCAGCCGCTGCTGTCCTCGCAGGCCACCCGGGCCGTGTTGCAGGCGCCCGTGGGGCTGATCACGTCGCCGATCAACGGCGTGGTCACCCGGATGACGGTCCACACGCGCGATGCGGTCGAAGCCGGCACCGTCGTGGCCACGGTACGCAACCCGACCGTCAGCCAGGAAATACTGACCACCCTGAGATCGCAGCACCTCGCGCTGCAGAGCCAGCTCGCGCAGCTCGGCAACCAGTTCAAGGCCGACAGCCAGGAAATGAAGTTCGTCGGCCATGAGGCCAATGTCCATCGCGAGGCCTCGCTGGCCCAGGCCTGGGAGGCCTGGCAGATCTCCCAGCGCCAGCGCGACGTGGCGCAGAGCGTGGTGGAGGAGCAGGAGAACAAGGTCCGCACCAACCAGGCCCTGCTGGAACAGGGGGCGATCAGCGAGCAGGTGATGAACGCCTCCGAGGCGCAGCTGAACACGGCGCGTGCCAATGCCGCGGTGGCGGCGCAGGCCTTCGCCGGGCAGGCCCAGACGGTGGCGAGCGCCGGACAGGGCGCCTTCGTGGGGACAGGAGGCAACAGCCTGTTCCAGACGCTGGAGAGCCGGCGCGGCGTGCTGCGCAACAGTGTCGACCGTGCCCGGCAGGACGGCACCGCCCTCATCCAGCAGCTCAAGCAGGTGGCGGCGCTCGAGGACGAAGAGCGCCAGCGGGTGGAGAAGCTGTCCTCCTACGAGATCAAGGCCACCCAGCCGGGGCAGGTCCACACCGTGCTGGCGCCCGAAGGCGCGTACGTCACGGCAGGGCAGTCGCTGGTGCGCGTCACCGATTGCAGCCGGCTGGGCGTGGTGGCGGTGTTTCCGGCCCGGCTGGCCAAGCGGCTCAGCATCGGTTCGGTGCTTGACGTGAAGGTCGGCCAGGCGGTCGCATCGGTGCCGGCGCGCGTGGAGCAATTGCTGCCGGTGGCATCGGACGCGCTGCAGAGCACCTACAGCGTGCCGTTTCCCTTTGCCGAGCAGGGTTCCATCTACGCCGTGGCGCGCATCGACAGCAAGGAGCCGCAGAAGACGCAGTCGGCCGGAGGGGGCGACCTGTGCGCGCCCGGCAAGGTGGTCTCGGCCAGCCTCAGGTCCTGAGCGCAGGCCGTGAACCGCCCAGAACCGAAAGAAAACCATGCGGTTTTTTCCACGCGGCCTGACCCTGGCACCCTGCATCGCCGCGCTGGCGGCGCTGGCCTCGCCGGCGGCGCTCGCCCAGCAACCCGGTGCGACGCAGCAGCGCCTCGCACAGCAAAGCTGTGAGGGTTTGCGCCGCGCGGTGGCGCAAGACCAGAAGGGCGCGGCATCGGGCCCCCTCTTCCTTGCGAGCTACCGGCTCGCCGCTGGCGGCCAGGGCACGCCACCGCTGGAACCGGCGCTGGCGGGCGCGGCCTTCACCTACGACAACGCACTGGCCGGCATCGCGCTGCTGGCATGCGGCGACGCGGGTTCGGCCAGGCGCATCGGCGACGCGATCGTCCGTGCGCTCGAGCGCGACCCGAACGTGTCCGACGGGCGCGTGCGCAACGCGTATCGCGCCGGGCCGATGACCGAGGACAAGGCCGCGCTGCCGGGCTACTGGGATGCGGGCAGAAAGCAGTGGATCGCCGACGCCTACCAGGTGAGCACCGCGACCGGCAACGTGGCATGGGCCGCGCTGCTGTTGTTGAACCTGAACCAGGCCGAACCGTCGCCAGCCTACCTGGCGAGCGCGCGGAAACTGCTCGGCTGGATCGAGCAGCGCACGCGCGCCAGGAACACACCCGACGGCTACAACGGCGGCTGGTACGGCTGGGACAACAAGCAGCGCGCCCAGACCTGGAAATCGACCGAGCACAACATCGATATCGCGGTCGTTGCCTCCTGGGCGGCGCGCGCCGGCGGGCAGGGCGAGGCCGAGTCCCAGCAGGCGCGCACCGCGCTCGATTTCGTGACCCGCATGTGGAACCCGTCCGAGCAGCGTTTCAACATCGGCACCAAGGAAGACGGCGCGACCATCGCCACCGAAGGCTCCGGGCTCGACGCCCAGCTCTGGCCGCTGCTGGCGGCCACCGATCGTTCCTGCGGCTGGATGCGGGGGCTCGAGTGGGTGGAGAAGAACCATCGCTTCGGCGAGGGCTACGGCTTCTCGCGCAGCCCCGACGGCATCTGGACCGAGGGCAGCGCACAGGTTGCCGCCACGCTGGTGGCGCGCAAGGGCGCAGCGCCCGAAGCCCTTTGGCGGCTGCTGGCGTCGCAGCGCGCCGACAACGGCCTGTACTACGCCACCCCCGCTTCCCGCATCTCCACCGGGCTGTCCATCGGGCCCGACTCGGCGGGCGCCGACTTTTTCTACTACCACTGGCCGCACCTGGGCGCCACTGCGTGGATCGCATTGGCCGCCACCGGCTTCAACCCATTCACCGGCAAGACCGCCGCAACCGGAGCCCTTCCATCATGTCCCACCTGATCGCCACGCCGGAGTTCCAGCTCAATGCTCTCGTGGCAGGGCTCGCGCTTCTCCTTATGACGTGGGGCCGCGTCGAGCGCATCGGCCACCGCGCGTTTTTCGGAGCGCTCACCGCCCTGCTGCTGATGCGCTACGCCGTCTGGCGCGTGGTGGCGACCATGCCGCCCTCGGACCTCGGCTTCGAGACCTTGTTTGCCTGGGTCTTCCTGTTCTTCGAGCTGACGGCCATCGTCTACACGCTGATGTCCATCCACATGCTGCTGCGGCGGCGCGACAACCACGGGCTGGCCGATCGCGGCGAGGCCGCGCTGCGCGGGCGCGGCGAGCAGGTGCCGGCACTGGACGTGTTCATCTGCACGTACAACGAAGAGCTGGCCGTGCTCGAGAAAACCATCATCGCCGCCCAGGCCATCGACTACCCGCAACTGAAGGTCTGGGTGCTGGACGACACCCGCCGCGACTGGCTGCGCGACTACTGCGAGCGCCGGGGCGTGCACTACGCGCGGCGGCCCGACAACAGCCATGCCAAGGCCGGCAACCTCAACAACGGCCTGCGGCTGTCGGCGGAGGTGACCAACGCGCCTTTCATCCTGGTGCTCGACGCCGACTTCGCGCCGCAGCGCCAGATCGCCTATCGCATGCTGGGCCTGTTCGACGACCCCAAGGTCGGCTTGGTGCAGACGCCGCAGTTCTATTACAACGCCGACCCCATCCAGCACAACCTGCGCGCCACCAACAGCTGGGTCGACGAGCAGCGCGTGTTCTTCGACGTGCTGCAGCCCGCGAAGGATGCCGCGGACTCGGCCTTCTGCGTGGGCACGTCGTTCATCGTGCGGCGCGACCTGATCACGGCCGCGGGCGGCTTCCCCGTCGGCAGCGTCTGCGAGGACATCCACACCACCTACCTGCTGCTGCGGCATGGCCACATCACACGCTGGCTGGGCGAGCGGCTTTCGCACGGCCTGTCGGCCGAGAGCATCGTCGACTACATCAACCAGCGCAGCCGCTGGTGCCTCGGCACGGTGCAGCTCGCGCTGCTGCCCCAGGGGCCCTTGCGCGGCAAGGGCTACAGCCTGTCGGCGCGACTGCATTTCCTGCACGGGGTCCTGCACTGGCTGGGCAAGCCGTTCATGGCGATGATCATGGTGGCGCCGGCGTTGTACTGGTATGCCGGCGTCTCGGTCTTCCACGCGACACCGCAGGCCTTCGCGGCCTACGGGCTGCCGCCGCTCGTGATGTTCTGGGCCTACAGCTACTGGATCAGCCAGCGGCGCTGCCTGCCCGTGTTCAGCGAGGTGAGCCAGCTCGTGGCGGCGATGGCCGTCACCAGCACGCTGCTCGCCGCGATGCTGAAGCCCTTCGGCCATCCTTTCAAGGTGACCGCCAAGGGCCTGGACCGCTCGAAGACGGTGGTGCACTGGAAGCTGGTCGCCGTGTTCGGCGGGCTGCTCGTCGCACTGCAGGGCGGCGGTGCATCGGCCGTCATGAGCGGCGCTGCGCTCACGCCGGGCGACCAGCTCAATCTGGTGTGGACCGGCATCGCGCTCATCCTGTGCCTTGGCGCGCTCATCGCCTGCGTCGACCTGCCGCGGCCCGACCTGGAAGAGCGCTTCCCCTGGCGCGCCGCGACCCGGCTCCGGACGGCGATGGGCGAGGGAGACTCGCGCTTCGTCAATATCGCCGTGGACGGTGCGCTGCTCGAAGGCGGCGCGCTGCTGAAACGCTTGCACGTGGGCCAGCCCCTGGAGGTCTACGTCGAGGCGGTAGGCTGGCTGCCCGCGCTCGTTGCCGGCCGCAGGCGCACCGGCGCGGAGCTGCGCTTCGCCGGCACCGAGACACAGCGCGAACAGCTGGTGAGCCATGTGTTCAACGTGCTGCCGAGCCACGTCGCGGTGCAGGTGCGCCCGTGGGGGGCGGCTTCGGCGCTGCTCGCGAGCGCGGGGTTCCGCGCGCCGGGCGCCGGCTTCGTGCGCCTGTTCCTGCGGCTGTCGCTGCTCGTCCTGGCGGCCGGCCTCCTGCTGGTGGTGAGCGGCTGCAACCTCACGCCGCCGCTCAAGCAGCCCGACCTGGCCCTGCCTTCCAGCTGGCCCGCCGGCAAGGCCGGGCCGGCATCGGAGCCAGCGGACTGGCGCAGCTTCGTGCGGGACGACGAACTGCGCGGCCTGATCGCCACCGCCCTGACGCAGAACCGCGACCTGCGCGTCTATGCGGCCCATGCGCGCGAAGCCCGCGCGGCCTACGCGGGAAGCCGCGCCTCGCTGTTCCCGCAGATCGGGCTGTCGAGCCATGCGCAGCGCGCCCAGACCACGACGCAGGGTTCGCTCAGCCCGGTGGGGAACGTGCCGTCCGACGGACGGATCTCGAACAGCTTCGACGTGCAGGCCGGCGTCACGTCGTACGAGCTCGACTTCTTCGGCCGCCAGCAGAGCACCGCCCAGCAAAGCGGCTCCCTGGCCGAGGCCGGCGACAAGGACTTCGCCGCGGCCCGCATGAGCCTGGTGGGCGAAGTGACCAATGCCTATCTCACGCTGCGCGCCGACCGCGCCCAGCTCGCCCTGGCCAGTGCCAACGAGGCCGCGCTGTCTTCCAACGCCGACATGATCGGCCGCGCCAAGGCCGCGGGCGGTGCGGCGCAGCTGGACGTCTTCCGCGCGCAGTCGCTGCTGCAGAACGCCCGCGTGCGGCAGGAGGAATACCGCATGCGCGTCGCCCAGGACCTGCAGGGGCTCAACGTGCTGGTGGGCCAGCCCGTGTCGCCGGACATCGGCGCCGCGCGACCCTGGCCCGAGCAGTCGACGGAATCCGTGGCGGCGGACCTGCCGTCCAGCCTGCTGCAGCGCCGGCCCGATCTTCTTGCGGCCTATGCCCGTGTCGAAGCCGCGAACTCGGGCGTCGGCGCGGCCAAGGCGGCCATGCTGCCGACTATCTCGCTGACGGCCCTGGCGGGTGGCGTCAGCGGCCAGCTGTCGACGCTGCTGAGCAGTGGCAGCAGGAGCTGGGCCGGCGTGCTCGGCGTGTCGCTGCCGTTGTTCGACTGGGGGCGCCGCTCGGCCAACATCACCGGCAGCGAAGAGCGGCTCGCGGCGGCGATGGCCTCGTACGAATCCGCCGCGCAAGTGGCCTTCCGCGAAACCGCCAATGCCCTGATCGCCAGCGACCACCTGCGCCCGCAGCTGCAGGCACAGCAGTCCCGCGTGCAGGCGCTGGAAAACGTGGCGCGCATCTCGCGCACGCGCTTTCGCAGCGGCCTGGAAGACTACTTCTCCAGCCAGGATGCGCAGCGCGAGCTCTATTCCGAGCAGCAGCAGCTGATCGAGCTGCAGCTCAAGGAAGCCGTGAACATGGTCAACCTCTACAAGGCCCTGGGTGGGGGGTGGAGCAGCACCTGAGGCGAGCCGGCCCCGCTGAAGACACACACACGCATGTAGCTTCGGAAGGCACACCGGCCTACACTCGCGCCTCGATCAGTGCAGGAGAAACGCATGGATACCCTGGAGATCGCCAACAAGCTCGTGGCGCTGTGCAAGGAAGGTAAATACGAGGAGGCCAAGGTGCTCTACGCACCCGAGGCCGTGAGCGTCGAGGCCGGCGCGCCGCCCGGCCAGGCGCGCGAAGCGGCCGGCCTCGCGGCCATCAAGGCCAAGGGCGATTGGTGGGTCGCCAACCACGAGGTGCATTCCGCGCAGGTCGCCGGCCCGTGGCCGCATGGCGACCGATTCATCGTCGGCTTCCGCTTCGACGTGACCATGAAGTCCAACGGCCACCGCTTCACGATGGAAGAAATGGCGCTCTACACCGTCAGGGACGGGAAGATCGTGCGGGAAGAGTTCTTCTACACGGACGGAGCCTGACGCGACAGCGCCTGCCCACGTCGAGCGGAGAGCACCCATGTGCCGCAGCATCAAGACCCTCTACAACTTCGAACCGCCCGCCACCGAGCAGGAGATTCGCGCCGCCGCGCTGCAGTTCGTGCGCAAGCTCAGCGGCTTCAGCGTGCCGTCGAAGGCCAATGAAGAAGCCTTCGGACGCGCGGTCGACGAAGTGGCCGCCACCGCGGCGCGGCTGATCGAATCGCTGGTCACCACGGCCGAACCGCGCGACCGGGACGTCGAGGCCGAGCGCGCCAAGGCTCGCGCGGCCGTGCGCTTCGGCAGCGGCCCCGCGTGATCGAAGACGAGCGACAACGTCCATCCAAGCAACAAACACACAGGAACACAACCCATGCCCATCGAACTCTGGCTCGCCTTCGTCGCGGCCTCTGCCGTCATGCTGGTCATTCCGGGGCCGACCATCCTCACTGTCATCAGCTATTCGATGTCGCACGGCCGCCGCGCCAACGTGCCGCTGGTCGCTGCCGTGGCGCTCGGCGACTCGACGGCGCTGGTGGTGTCGCTGCTGGGGCTGGGTGCGCTGCTGGCCACCTCGGCCTTCTGGTTCACGGTGGTCAAGTGGGTGGGCGGGCTGTACCTGCTGTACCTCGGCATCAAGCTGCTGCGCGCGGGCATCTCGTCCGCCGAGCTCGCCGCGCCAGCCGCGCCCGCCTCGCGGCTGCGGCTGTTCGCCAACACCTACCTGGTGACGGCGCTGAACCCGAAGGGCATCGTGTTCTTCGTGGCCTTCCTGCCGCAGTTCATCAGCCCAGCGGCCAATGTCACGTACCAGTTGTGGGTGCTGGCCGTCACCTTCGTTGCACTGGCGGCGACCAATGCCACGCTCTACGCGGTGTTCGCGGGCTCGGCGCGCAGGCTGCTGTCGTCGCCGCGCGCGCAGCGGCGCTTCAACTTCGCGGGCGGCTCGCTGCTGAGCGCGGCGGGCATCTGGGCACTGATGGCGCGACGGCCGGGCTGAGCGACCCGCGCGCGCTCATGAAAAAGGCCGCGAAGCGTCATGCTTCGCGGCCTTTCCTTATCTCACCGCTCAGTTGCGGTACGGGTTGTTCGGATTGCGGTCGTAGCGGTTGGGCACGCCGTCGTTGTCGCGATCGCGGTCGTAGCGGTTCGGCACGCCGTCGCGGTCCCGGTCGCGGTTGCCGTAGTGTTGGCCGCGCGGCGGCGGGTTGTCGTACGGTGCGACCACGCAGCCGGCCAGGATGGCCGATGCGGCCAGCAGGATCGCCAGTATCTTTGTCATGTGAGTTCTCCTTGGAGTGTTTGTGAAACCGGGGTTCGCCTCCTGCGAGCCGGTATTTGCATTGAAGGCCACGCCGGTACGCATCGGATTTCTCCAGTGAAGCGCTTGCGTGAAGTTCGTTACCGGATGTGGAACATGGCTTGAACTTTGGGCCGAAGTTTTCATGCCCGCAAGGCGGCAAGCCGCCCGTCGCGGAGTAGGCGCCGTTCCCGTGGTGCATCGCAGAGAATGTCGGCGCCCACGCTTCCGGACACCGACC
Organism: Variovorax sp. Root411; assembly: GCF_001425205.1. Lineage (GTDB taxonomy): Bacteria > Pseudomonadota > Gammaproteobacteria > Burkholderiales > Burkholderiaceae_C > Variovorax. Next base: position 526,196 of record NZ_LMDW01000001.1, on the reverse strand, counting down.
TTTTCGATGCAGCCCGCGACCCTCTTCCTTCCTATCCGCAAGGCCCTCGCCGCTGCCCTGCTGGCGGCGGCCTGCGCCCATCCGGCCTGGGCCCTTGTGAGCTTCGAGGAAGTGAAGCGCGACTTCCGCTCGTCCGACACCGCCGTGCTCGACCGCAACGGCGAACCGCTGCAGCGCGTGCGCACCGATCCCACCGTGCGGCGCGGCCAGTGGACCGCACTGGCCGACGTGTCGCCCGCGCTGCGCACGGCCATGGTGCTGAGCGAGGACAAGCGCTTCTACGAACACAGCGGCATCGATTGGCGCGCGGTCTCGGCCGCGGCCTGGGGCAACGTCTGGAACACGCGAACGCGCGGCGCCTCGACCATCACGATGCAGCTGTCGGGCCTGCTCGACGACGACCTGCGCCGCGCCTCTGGCGGACGCAGCTTCACGCAGAAGATCGGCCAGACAGTGGCGGCCGCGCAGCTGGAGCGCAACTGGCGCAAGGACCAGATCCTCGAGGCCTACCTCAACACCGTGCCGTTCCGCGGCGAGATCGTGGGCATCGACGCGCTCTCGCGCACGCTGTTCGGCAAGGCGCCGAGCGGGCTCGATGCGCGCGAGGCCGCCGTGGCCTCGGCGCTGGTGCGCGCGCCGAATGCAAAGCCTGCCGTGGTGGCGCAGCGCGCCTGCGAGGTGCTGCGCGCGATGGAGCCGCAGCAGAAGGTCGACTGCGAAGCGCTCGACATGTTCACGAGCGCAGCGGTGCAGCGGCGCGCCTTCGAGACGAACGAAGGGATCGCGCCGCATGCGGCGCGGCGCGCGCTGCGCGAGATTCGGGATGCGAATGCGGGGGCAGCCCCCACCCCGGCCCTCCCCCAGAGGGGGAGGGAGAAAGACAGCAAGGAAACCGGTGTGCGCACCACCCTGCGCGCGCCGCTGCAGCGCTTTGCCCTGGACACGCTGCAGCGCCACCTGCGCGAACTGCGCGAGCGCCACGTGGAAGACGGCGCGCTCGTGGTGCTCGACAACGCGACCGGCGAGGTGCTTGCCTGGGTCGGCTCCTCCGGCCCGCTGAGCCAGGCAGCCGAGGTCGATGGCGTCACCGCCCTGCGGCAGCCCGGCTCCACGCTCAAACCGCTGCTCTACGGCCAGGCGATAGCCGAGCGGCGCATCACCGCGGCCTCGCTGATCGAGGACTCGTCGGCGCAGATCAGCACGGCCAGCGGCCTCTACATTCCGCAGAACTACGACCGCCGCTTCAAGGGCCCGGTGTCGGCGCGCACCGCGCTGGCCGCCTCGCTCAACGTGCCGGCCGTGCGCACGCTGGTGATGGTGTCGCCCGAAGCCTTCGCGCGCGAGCTGCGCGCCGCCGGGCTGCCGCTGCGAGAGAGCGGCGACTACTACGGCTACAGCCTCGCGCTCGGCAGCGCCGAGGTGTCGCTGCTGTCGCTCACCAACGCCTACCGCATGCTGGCCAACGGCGGGCGCTACGGCCCGACGACGCTGACCGTGCGGCCCCCCGTCCCGGCCGAAAGATCGAAGCCGCCGCTGCTCGACCCGCGCGCCGCCTTCATCGTCGGCGACATCCTCTCCGACCCCAACGCGCGCACGCGCACCTTCGGCCTCGACAGCATTCTTTCCACCCGCTTCTGGACCGCCGTGAAGACCGGCACCAGCAAGGACATGCGCGACAACTGGGCCGTGGGCTGGTCGCAGCGCTACACGGTGGGCGTGTGGGTGGGCAACGCCAGCGGCGAATCGATGTGGGACGTGAGCGGCACCAGCGGCGCCGCGCCGGTGTGGGCCGAGGTGATGCGCTTCCTGCACACGCGCGAGCCGAGCCGTGCGCCCGCGCCGCCACCCGGGCTCGTCGAGGCGCGCGTGAGCTTCGGCAACGGCGCCGACGGCAACCCGCTCGAAGCGGCACGCAGCGAATGGTTCCTGCAGGGCACCGAGCAGCCGCTGTTCGCGCTCGATACCGGCATGGCGGCCGACGCCGCCTCGGCGCGCATCACCGCGCCGGCCGACGGCACCATCATCGCGCTCGACCCCGACATTCCGCCGCAGCGCCAGCGGGTGCGCTTCGACTCCGAAGGCCGCGGCGTGCAGTGGCGCATCGACGGCAAGCCCTTCGCGCGCGGCAACAGCGTGCAGTGGTTTCCCTGGCCGGGGCGTCACCTGATCGAGCTGGTGGACGCTGGCGGCAAGGTGGTCGACCAGCGCCGGCTCGAAGTGCGCGGCGCCGGCGTGGTGACGAAAAGCGCGCGCCGGTAAAACCATGGACGGCGCGCTTCGTGGCACGAAGAGAGGGCCGGCGCTTGGTAAAGATGCTGCCGGGCCAACCACCACATGTACAGTCCGGGCTTTGTTTGGCGGCAAAATTCGTCCAATCATTGAATGACCCAGGTCCTCCCGATGCTTGCCCAAGCCCCCCGAACCTCTCTGGCGGACACCGCCGCCGACAGCATCCGCGCCGAAATCTCCGCCGGCCGCTGGGCCGTGGGCTCCCGCATCCCCATCGAGCCTCAGCTTGCGCAATTGCTGGGCGTGAGCCGCGGCACGGTGCGCGAGGCGGTCAAGACGCTGGTGTCGCGCGGGCTGCTCGAAGTGCGGCAAGGCTCCGGCACCTATGTTCGTTCGGGCTTCGACCCCTCGTCCAGCCTGCAGAAGCTGCGCCTGGCCAGCCTGCGTGACCAGTTCGAAGTGCGCCGCGCGCTCGAGGTGGAAGCCGCCCGGCTCGCCGCGGTGCGCCACACCTCGCGCGACCTGCGCCGCCTGCACACCCTGCTCGACAGGCGCGGCGTGCCCGACACCAGCGACAACGGCGCGGGCTTCATCGAGCGCGACCTCGCCTTCCACCTCGCCATCGTTGACGTGTCGGGCAACCTCGCACTGGCCGAAACCTGCCGCTTCATCACTGGCTACATCAAGGAAACGATCGCGAGTTCGATGGGCGGCACCAGCCTGCCCGAGCCCGACGATGCCGCACACCGCACGATCGTCGAAGGCATTGCCAGCCGCGACCCCGACGTGGCCGCCGCGGCGGTGCGCGCCTTCATGGCGCCGATGATCAACGCGCTGGCGCTGGGCACGCGATGAGCTCGCTCACGCTGGCTTCCCGCAGCAGCACCGCCGACGACCTGCTGATCGACGCCGAAGTCGACAGCCAGCCCGCCCCGCGCCCCACGCCCGCACCCACCCTCGCGCGCCGCATCCTGCTCGCCGCCAGCGTGGTGCTGATCGCCTTCAACCTGCGCCCGGTGTTCGCCAGCCTCTCGGTGGTGCTGCCGGAGATCATCAAGGCCACCGGGCTCTCGGCCACCGCCGCGAGCCTGCTGACCACACTGCCGATCGTTTGCCTCGGCGTGTTCGCGCCGCTCGCGCCCGGCCTCGGCCGTCGCTTCGGCACCGAGCGCACGCTGCTCGCGTGCATGGTGCTGATCCTGGCCGGCACGGTGCTGCGCGGCACCGGCAGCATCCCGCTGCTGTTCCTGGCCTCGGCCATCGCGGGCAGCGGCATCGCGGTGTCGAACGTGCTGCTGTCGGGCCTCGTGAAGCGCGACTTCGCGAACCAGGCCGCGCTGATGATGGGCCTCTACACCATGGCCGTGTGCGGCGGCGCGGCCAGCGCCGCGGGCCTGACGGTGCCCATCGAGCACGCGCTGGGCGGCGGCTGGACCATGGCGCTCGCGATGTGGGCGCTGCCGGCCGCGCTGGTCACGCTGATCTGGGCGCCGCAGGCGCTGCCGCTGAAGCCGGTGGCGAGCGAATCGGGCTTCACGGTGCGCGGGCTGTGGCGCGACAGGCTGGCGTGGCAGGTCACCTTCTTCATGGGCCTGCAGTCCGCCCTCGCCTACATCGTGATGGGCTGGCTCGCGCCGATATTGCGCGAGCGCGGGCTCGGCAGCGAAACAGCCGGCTACGTGGTGTCGCTGTCGGTCATGACGCAGGTGGTGACCTGCCTCGTGGTGCCCGCGCTGGCGGTGAAGCTGCGCAACCAGCGCGGCCTGGCCGTGGCGCTGTCGATGCTCACGGTGGGCGCGATGCTGGCGATGCTGTTCGCGCCGCTCGGCGGCGTGGGCGGGGTATGGGCCTGGGCCGTGCTGCTGGGCATTTCACAAGGCGGCACCTTCGCGCTGGCGCTCACGATGATCGTGCTGCGCTCGCCCGACTCGCACGTGGCCGCGCACCTCTCGGGCATGGCGCAGGGCGTGGGCTACATGGTGGCCGCCTTCGGTCCGCTGGTGGCCGGGCTGCTGCACGGCTGGACGGGGAGCTTTCGCGCCTCTTCGTGGCTGTTCATCGGGCTGGGCATCGCGCTCGTGGCCGCGGGGCTGGGCGCGGGCCGCACGATGCATGTGGGCGCGACGACCGTGCCCAGTCGCTGAACGGCCTTATTGCGGGCCGCCGCAGAAATCCGCGCGCTCGGTGGTCTTCGCGGTGAAGCGGATGCGCGTGGTGGTCGCGGCGCTCTGCGGCTCGTTCTGCGGCCATTCGCTCTGCAGCCATGTGTATTGCCACTCGTAGGGCGCGCCCGGCTTCGCAGGCTCGCCATAGGCGATGCGCAGGCTGCCATTGCTCTCGTCGTGGCAGTGCTTCGAGGTCTTGTATTCCTTCTCGCTGAAGCAGGCGCGGATCATCTTGAAGCACGAGAACGGAATGCCGTCGTGCACGGCCTTGCCGCCTTCGAGCGGCACGAAGTCGGCGGTGTCGAAGGAGGCGCCGCCGCCGGAATACATCTCCGACACGGTCTGCAGCACGGCCACGGCCCACTTGCCATCGGCCAGTGGATAGAGCGCGGGCGCCAGCGACAGCCGCGTGTCGGGCCGCTCGGCGCCGTTGTTGTCCTTTTTCAGGGACTGCGCGTAGTCCGAGAAATCATGGAGACGGTCGAGCTGCCAGCCCGTCGCGTTCGTGCTGCGTTTGATGCGCGCCATGGCCATCGGCTCGGCCGACAGCACCACGTAGTCGCCGGGCGCGGCGCCGCGCGGACGGTACAGGCCGAGCTGCTGCACGTCGCAGGGTTGCGGCAGCAGGGCGCACAGGCGGGCACGCCATTGCGCATCGAGCGATTCGGGTTTCTTCACGGCATCGAACACCTGCGCTGAGGGCGCGGCGAACACGGGGGCGGCGAACGACAGGGCGAGCAGCAGCAGCTTTTTCATGGAGCCGAATGGTAGCCATGGCCCGGGGGGCTGGGCGGGTTTCGTACGAGTCGCTTGATAAAGTCGGGCACGACCATGAACCCTTCCCTTCCCCTCCTCCAGATCGATGCGCTGCGCTTTGCCTATCCCGACCAGCCTGCATTGGTGTCGAACTGGCACGCGACCATCGGCCCGGGCGTCACGCTGCTGTATGGCGACACCGGCACCGGCAAGTCGGCACTGCTGCAGGTGATGGCGGGCGCGCTGCCCGCCGCCGGCCGGCTGGCGGTGGCGGGGGTAAGCCTCGACGCCGCACCCGAGGCCTACCGCCGCCATGTGTTCTTCGTCGACCCCGTGACCGACCGGTTCGACCAGCTCACCGCGCGCGAATGCACCGCCTCGCTCGCCGAGGGCGACACGGGCTTCAGCGAAGCGAAGTGGCAGGCCATCGCCGACGGCTTCGCGCTGGCCCCGCACCTCGACAAGAAGATGTTCATGCTCTCGACCGGCTCGAAGCGCAAGGTGTGGATGGCTGCCGGCCTCGCATCGGGCCGGGCACTCGTCCTGCTCGACGAACCGACGGCCGGGCTCGACATGCCCTCGACGCGATGCCTTTGGAGCACGCTTTCTGCCTTCGCGGCACAGCAGGAGCAGGCGATCGTCGTGGCCAGCGCGGCGCGCATCGACACGGTGCCGCTGGCGGCCACCATCGAACTGCCGCTCGGCTGAGACTCTGCCCCGGCAACTGAAAACGCCCGCAAAAAGGGGCATCGCCCCCCCGCCGGCCGAACCCTTCCCTGTCCGGCGACAATCGGGGATTCCGTCGAAAAAGCCTTTCGCCGGAAGTTCCAGCCAACCCGACAACCCAGGATCTACGGAAGCAAGCGCATGAGCTCGAAGCAACCCACCATCGTCTACACCCTCACCGACGAGGCGCCCCTGCTGGCGACCTACGCGTTTCTGCCCATCATCCGCGCCTTCACCAACCCGGCCGGCATCAACGTCGCCACCAGCGACATCTCCGTGGCGGCCCGCATCCTGGGTGAGTTCCCCGAGCTGCTGAGCGACGACCAGAAAGTGCCGGACAACCTCGCCGAACTGGGCAAGCTCACGCTCCGGGCCGACGCCAACATCATCAAGCTGCCCAACATCAGCGCCTCGGTGTCGCAGCTCAAGGCGGCCATCAAGGAACTGCAGGGCAAGGGCTACAAGATCCCCGACTACCCCGAGAACCCGACCACGGACGAGGACAAGGACATCCGCGCGCGCTACAACAAGTGCACCGGCAGCGCCGTGAACCCGGTGCTGCGCGAGGGCAATTCCGACCGCCGCGCGCCCAATGCCGTGAAGGAATACGCGCGCAAGAACCCGCACAGCATGGCCGACTGGAGCCAGGCCTCGCGCTCGCACGTCTCGCACATGCACGGCGGCGACTTCTATCACGGCGAGAAGTCCATGACCCTGGACCGCGCGCGCAACGTGAAGATGGAACTTATCGCCAAGAGCGGCAAGACCATCGTGCTCAAGCCCAAGATCGCGCTGCTGGACCGCGAGGTCATCGACTCCATGTTCATGAGCAAGAAGGCGCTGCTGGCCTTCTATGAAAAGGAAATCGAGGACGCGCGCAAGACCGGCGTGATGTTCTCGCTGCACGTCAAGGCCACCATGATGAAGGTCTCGCACCCCATCGTGTTCGGCCACTGCGTGAAGATCTTCTACAAGGAAGCCTTCGAGAAACACGGCAAGCTGTTCGACGAGCTCGGCATCAACGTCAACAACGGCATGGTCGATCTCTACACCAAGATCGCCACGCTGCCCCAGAGCACGCAGGACGAGATCAAGCGCGACCTGCACGCCTGCCACGAGAACCGTCCCGAGCTGGCCATGGTCGACTCGGCCAAGGGCATCACCAACTTCCACTCGCCCAACGACGTCATCGTGGACGCCTCCATGCCCGCGATGATCCGCAACGGCGGCAAGATGTGGGGTGCCGACGGCCGCCTGAAGGACGTCAAGGCCGTGATGCCCGAATCGACCTTCGCCCGCATCTACCAGGAGATCATCAACTTCTGCAAGTGGCACGGCGCCTTCGATCCCAAGACCATGGGCACGGTGCCCAACGTGGGCCTCATGGCCCAGAAGGCCGAGGAATACGGCTCGCACGACAAGACCTTCGAGATTCCGGAGGACGGCGTCGCCAACATCACCGACCTGGACACGGGCGAAGTGCTGATGAGCGAGGACGTGGAACAAGGCGACATCTGGCGCATGTGCCAGGTCAAGGACGCCGCGATCCGCGACTGGGTGAAGCTGGCCGTCACCCGTGCGCGCAACTCGGGCATGCCGGTGGTGTTCTGGCTGGACGCCTACCGCCCGCACGAGGCGCAGCTGATCACCAAGGTCAAGATGTACCTGCACGAGCACAACACCTCGGGCCTGGACATCCAGATCATGAGCCAGGTGCGCGCCATGCGCTACACGCTGGAGCGCGTCGTGCGCGGCCTGGACACCATCAGTGCCACCGGCAACATCCTGCGCGACTACCTGACCGACCTGTTCCCTATCATGGAGCTGGGCACCTCGGCCAAGATGCTGTCGATCGTGCCGTTGATGGCGGGCGGCGGCCTGTACGAGACCGGCGCGGGCGGCTCGGCCCCCAAGCACGTGCAGCAGCTGGTGGAAGAAAACCACCTGCGCTGGGACTCGCTGGGCGAATTCCTCGCGCTGGCCGTGAGCCTGGAAGACCTGGGCCTGAAGACCGGCAACAAGAAAGCCGCCATCCTGGCCAAGACGCTGGACACCGCCACCGGCAAGCTGCTGGACAACAACAAGAACCCGTCGCCCAAGACAGGCCAGCTCGACAACCGCGGCAGCCAGTTCTACCTGGCCATGTACTGGGCGCAGGAACTGGCCGCACAGACGGAAGACAAGGAACTGCAGGCCCAGTTCGTGAAGCTGGCCGGCACGCTCGCCAGCAACGAGCAGAAGATCGTCGACGAACTCGCCGCCGTGCAGGGCAAGCCCGCGGACATCGGCGGCTACTACCTGGCGGACCCCGCCAAGTTCGAAGCCGTGATGCGCCCGAGCGCCACGCTCAACGCGGCGCTGGCGTCGGCCCAGGGCTGACGGGCATCGAGCGGGTGGCAGCCATGAAGCCTTGGCTCACGATGCTCCCCGCCGCGCTGGCCCTGCTGGCTGGCGCGGCTGCGGCTCAGGGGGCCGAGGACTGCGAGGCCCTGCGCACCCGCATCGAATCGAAGATCGCCGCGGCCGGCGTGGCGCGCTTCACCGTCACCGTCGTCGATGCCAATGCGTCGGCAAACGGGCAGGTGGTGGGCAGCTGCGAACTCGGCAGCAAGAAGATCGTTTACCTGAAGGACGTCGGGCCCGGTCCCGCGTCCGGCTCAGGCTCGGCCCCGGCACCCACGCCGGGCGAGCCGATGCTCACCGAGTGCAAAGACGGCACCGTGTCCGTCGGCGGCGACTGCAGGAAGTAGCCGTCCGCCGGACAGACGCCTCACAGATGAGCCAGAAGTCCCCGCGGTGCCCCTATTGCGGGTCTGCGGTGGCAAGCAACGCAGCCATTCTTTGCAGTGCCGCTTCCGGCGTCGGCTCGATGTGGATCGAGCAGGCCAGCATCAGGTTCAATTGCTGGCCGAAGTCTTCGACGGCGATGCCGGTGCCATGCTCGCGCAGCACGCCGCCCGAATCCTTCTCGCACGACAATGCCGCCCGCGCGCGGTCCGCATAGCTCCCCTCGGGCACCCCGTAGGCCACCACCGGAATCCCGAGCGCGACCGCCGCGCCCACCTCGAACACCGTGCCGGAGTCGGGCTCCAGCCCCCTGAAGCAGGCGAGGTTGGCGACGACACCATCGGCGCTGCGAAGGCGCTGCATGTTGGCCTTGTAGATCTGCATTTCCGGAGCTTCGGGTGCAGGCTCCTCGTTGCCGTCGGCCGGCAGCAGTGCGCAGAGGCCGAGTGCTTCGCAGGCCGCGGCGAGCCGAACGAAATGGCCTCTCGCGTCCGGACGAAAGACGTCCGGTCCCGCGAGGTAGATCTGCGGGCGCCTCGAGGGATCGGGGTTGTTGTCCATCGGCCGAGCATCCTCGCTTTTTGGGTTCGGCTCAAGATGCACCAACAACTGGCGCGCACGCCGCGGTGAGCTACAGTCGCCGGCCCATGCATCGCACCTCTTCACCTGGCCACGCGCAGCGCCTCATCGAACTGGTGCGCGGCGCCCCCTATCTCATGGCCGCCTTGGCGGCGGTGCGCGAGCTGGACCTCGGCGCGTGGTGCATCGGTGCGGGGGCAGTGCGCAGCCTGGTCTGGGATTCGCTTCACGGATTCAGCGAGCCCACGGCCCTGGAAGACATTGACGTCGTGTACTTCGATGCCAACGAGCCGCCGCGGCTCGGCGAGGCCGCCCTGCAGAAACAGCTGTCGATGCGGATGCCGGCGCATCGCTGGGAAGTGACCAACCAGGCGCATGTGCATCACTGGTTCCGGGAAAGCCTTGGACAGGCCGTGGCGCCGCTGTCCTCGCTGGAGGAAGGCATTTCGACATGGCCGGAGTTCGCGACCTGCGTCGGTGTGTCCCTGGCTGCCGACGACTCGATCCGCGTGCTGGCGCCGCACGGCCTGGAAGATCTGTTCGGGCTGCGCGTTCGGCACAACCCCGCGCGCGCGGATGCCGCGACGTACCGGCAGCGCGTGGAGCAGAAGCAGTTCGCGCGACGCTGGCCCAAGGTCGAGATCCTCGCGGCCTGACCGAGCGCCCCCACGTTTTGCAGGATCAGGCAAAAACCGAGTTCGATTCGGATACCGCCTCGGGGCCCTCGGACGCGAAACTTCTCTTCATGCCCGGTGCACCCTCTTCTGTGTGCGCCCCACGGCAACCGACCAGCACGAGGAGTTTCATCATGAGCGCAATCCAGGAAAAAGTCGTTCTCATCACCGGCGCGAGCAGCGGCATCGGCGAAGCAACCGCGCGGCTGCTCGCGCGGCGCGGCGCCAAGGTGGTGCTGGGCGCGCGCCGTACCGACCGGCTTGCGGCGCTGGTGGCCGAGATCGAGGCCACGGGCGGCACGGCGAGCTTCCAGCGGCTCGACGTGACGCACCGGCCCGACATGGAAGCCTTCGCCGAGTTCGCCCTCGAGACGCACGAGCAGATCGACGTGCTCGTCAACGCCGCGGGCGTGATGCCGATGTCGCCGCTGTGGAACCGCAAGATCGAGGAGTGGGAGCTCATGATCGACGTGAACCTGCGCGGCGTGCTGCTCGGCATCGCGGCCGTGCTGCCGACGATGCAGGAGCAAGGCTGGGGCCACATCGTGAACGTCGCGCCCGTGGCGATGCAGGGCCTGTCGCCGAGTTCGGCCGTGTACCACGGCACGCAGTACGCGGTGAACGCGGTCTCCGAGGGTCTGCGGCAGGAGCATGCCGGCCGCCTGCATGTGACGGTGGTGAGCCCCGATGTGAACGGCCCTGGCGACCCGCTGGCCGAGCGCATCGCCGCCACGTACACCCGGGAGCGCATGCGCACCAACCGGCGCATCGCGGTGCCCGTGGATGCGGTGGCCCGCTCGATCGCCGGGGCCATCGAGGGCTACGGCATCGCGGCCCGCACGATGCGGCCGGCAGGCGCGCAGAGGCCGCACCCTGCGGTGTACGTTCAGTAGGTCTTGTAAGGCAGGAACTTGCCCGACAGCACCACGTTGACGCGGTCGCCCTTGGGATCGGCCTGGCGCTGGATGTCCATGCTGAAGTCGATGGCGCTCATGATGCCGTCGCCGAATTCCTCGTGGATCAGTTCCTTGATGGTGGTGCCGTACACGCTCACCACCTCGTACCAGCGGTAGATGAGCGGGTCGGTCGGCACGGGCGTGGGCAGCGAGCCCTTGTAGGGCACCACCTGCAGCCACTTCTGCTCTTCCGGCGTGAGGCCGAAGATCTTGCCGACGACCTTGGCCTGCTTCTCGTCGAGTGTCATCTGGCCGAGGCAGGCGGCGGTTGTCCACTCTTTCGAGAGGCCGACCTTCCTGGCCACGTCGGCCCACTGGATGCCCTTGCTTACCTTGACGGTGATGATTTTTTCTGTGACGTCGTTGCGGTTCATGCGGTCTCCTGTTGAAAGGGCTCGGGCAAGCAACAGGCGTGCCGGGATCTTGCTCCCTCCCCTTCCGGGGGAGGGTTGGGGTGGGGGCAGCGGCCTCAGAGAAAGCATGGCGCCTGTTCGAAGGCCTGCCCCCATCCCAACCTTCCCCCGGAGGGGGAAGGAGCAAGGCACGGTCAACGTGCCCAGTGGAACTTGCGCTCCGACTCCGCAATGGTCTGATCGTTGATGCTCGCAAAGCGCCGCTGCATCAGCCCGTTCTCCGCGAACTCCCAGTTCTCGTTGCCATGGCTGCGATACCACTGGCCCGCGGCGTCGTGCCATTCGTACTCGAAGCGCACCGCGATACGGTTGTCCGTGAAGGCCCACAGCTGCTTCTTCAGCCGATAGTCCAGTTCGCGCGCCCACTTGCGCGACAGGAACTCCACCACCTGCTCGCGGCCGTTGACGAATTCAGCGCGGTTGCGCCACTCGGTGTCGGGCGTGTAGGCCAGACTCACGCGCACGGGGTCGCGCGAGTTCCAGGCGTCTTCGGCGGCCTGGACTTTCTTCGTCGCGGTTTCGAGGGTGAAGGGCGGCAGCGGTGGGCGGGATTCCATGGAGGTCTCTCAGTACTGTGATGAAGGAAATGCGCCGCAATGTGCCACATGTAGACAGACCTGTCTACATGCCTACAATCGCGCCATGGACATCTCCGCACCGCCCGCGCGCGAGCGCATCCTGCTCACCGCGCACGACCTCTTCTACGCAGACGGCATCCGCGCCACCGGCATCGACCGCGTCATTGCCGCCTCGGGCGTCACCAAGGTTACCTTCTACCGGCACTTCCCGTCGAAGGACGACCTGGTGCGCGCCTTTCTCGACCACCGGCACGGCCTGTGGATGGCGTGGTTCGTCGATGCGCTAGGCCGCCGCGGGGCGCAGCGGCGCATCGGCGACGGTCAGGCACTGGAGATGCTGGCCGACGTCATGGCCGAGTGGTTCGCCGACCCGGTGTTCCGCGGCTGCGCGTTCATCAACTCGGTGGTGGAGGTGGGCACGAGCGTGGCGGGCGCCAGCGACATCGCGCGCGGGCACAAGCGCGAGATGGTCGAGGTGATCGCCGGCCTGCTGCCGGAAGCGCTTGGAGGGCCGCGGCGCATGGCCATCGCCCAGGCAGCGGCGCTGGGTGTCGATGGCGCCATCGTCAAGGCGCAGATGGGCGATGCGGCGGTGGCGCGCGAAGCAGTCGGCGACCTGCGCCGGCTGCTTCAGGCGCTGGGCGATTCGATCACTTCGCGACCATCGCCGTGAAGCCGGAAGCGTTCGCTACCATCCAACCCGCTCCCTTCGCCCACAAAAGATGGTTTCTCCGCGTCTCCCCTCGACCCAGGGCCTGCAGGCCTTCGAGGCCGTCGCTCGCCTGCGCAGCGTGAACCTCGCCGCCGAAGAACTCAGCGTGACGCCCAGCGCGGTGAGCCACCGCATCCGCCAGCTCGAACTGCTGCTGGGCCTCAAGTTCTTCGTGGGCAGCGACTTCGGCCTCAGCGCCGACGGCATGGCCTACCTGGCGCGCGTGCGCGAGGCCATTGCAGCGCTGCAGCAGGTGCCCGGCCGCGAGCCCGAGTCGCAGGTGCGGCGGCTGCGCGTGGCGGTCACGCCGACCTTCTCGCGCCAGATGCTGCTGCCGCGGCTCGCACGGTTTCGCGATGCGTATCCGAACATCGAACTGATGCTGCAGGTGACCACGCCGGTGCGCAACACCACGGTCGAGGAGGCCGACATCGAGCTGCGCTTCGGCACCGGGCCCTTTCACGACCGCGAATTTTTCCAGCTGCTGGCCGACGAGGTCTCGCCGGTGTGCAGCCCCGCCTACCTGAAGCGCCACGGCCCCTTCGACGGCTTTGCCACCGACGCCGAGGTGTCGCGCGCACAACTGCTGCGCACGCCGCTGGAGTCGTGGCGCACGTGGTTCAAGGCCTGCGGCGTGGGCCTGCCCGAGCCGGCCACGGGCCACCAGTTCAACGACCTGGGGCTGGCGCTCGACGCAGCGGCCGAAGACTTCGGCGTGGTGCTGATGCACCTGCGGCTGGGCAGCGCATGGCTGGACAGCGGGCGGCTCGTGCGGCTGTCGCCGCGCAGCGTGCCCTCGCCCAACGCCTACTTCCTGTGCTGGCGGCCCGGCGCGATGGAGCGCCGGGAATGCGCGACCTTCGTCGAATGGCTGCGCGAGGCGCTGCGCGAATGAACTGAATTATTTTCAGTTGCGGAGCCGGCTTTTTTCAGATGGCGTGTCGAGGCGACTGAAGATAATGGCCGGTTCGCCCCCGTCCACCCGCCCACAAGAACCGTTCAGGAGACAGCCCGTGTCCGACCTTTCCAAGATCACCAGCATCGAAGACCTGCGGGTGATCGCCAAGCGGCGCGTGCCGAAGATGTTCTACGACTACGCCGACTCCGGCGCCTGGACCGAGGGCACCTACCGCGCCAACGAGAGCGACTTCCAGAGGATCAAGCTGCGCCAGCGCGTGGCCGTGAACATGGAGGGTCGCTCCACCCGCAGCACCATGATCGGCGAAGAGGTGGCCATGCCCGTGGCCATCGCGCCCACCGGCCTCACCGGCATGCAGCACGCCGACGGCGAGATCCTCGGCGCGCGCGCGGCCAAGGCCTTCGGCATTCCGTTCACGCTGTCGACGATGAGCATCTGCTCGCTCGAGGACATCGCAGAGAACACCGGCCGGCATCCGTTCTGGTTCCAGCTCTACGTGATGAAGGACCGCGACTTCATCGAGCGCCTGATCGAACGCGCCCGCGCCGCCAACGTGTCGGCGCTGCAGCTCACGCTCGACCTGCAGATCCTCGGCCAGCGCCACAAGGACATCAAGAACGGCCTGACCGCGCCGCCCAAGCCCACCATCAAGAACCTGATCGACCTCGCAACCAAGCCGCGCTGGTGCATGGGCATGCTGGGCACCAAGCGCCGCACCTTCGGCAACATCGCGGGCCATGCCAAGGGCGTGAAAGACCTGTCGTCGCTGTCGTCGTGGACCGCCGAGCAGTTCGACCCGGCGCTGAGCTGGGCGGACGTCGAGTGGATCAAGAAGCTCTGGGGCGGCAAGCTGGTCCTCAAGGGCATCATGGACGTGGAAGACGCGCGCCTCGCGGCGAGCAGTGGCGCCGATGCCCTCATCGTGTCGAACCACGGCGGCCGCCAGCTCGACGGCGCGCCTTCGTCCATCGCCGCGCTGCCGGCCATCGTCGAGGCCGTGGGCAGCGAGATCGAGGTGTGGATGGACGGCGGCATCCGCAGCGGACAGGACGTGCTCAAGGCCCGCGCGCTGGGCGCCCGCGGCACCATGGTCGGCCGCAGCTTCCTGTACGGCCTTGGCGCCTACGGGCAGGAAGGCGTGATGCGCGCGCTGCAGATCATCCACAAGGAGCTCGACATCACGATGGCCTTCTGTGGCCGCACGAACATCGACGAGGTCGATTCGAGCATCCTGCTGCCGGGCACTTTCTGAGCCCCCGGCAATGATTACACCTGCTGCCCCTGAAGCTTAGCCGGTGACCGCGAACTGCCGAGCTCCGAAGAAGGGGCCCGGCAGCTATTTGGATTCCAGCCGCTGCGCCACTTCCTGCCGTCCCATCCCGCGCACGGCAGCCAGGCTCTCCAGCTGCGCAGCCCTCGGGCGGGCCTTGCCCTGTTCCCAGTGGTAGATGGTCTGGCCGGACACACCCACCAGCTGTCCATAAGACGCGGCGGAAATACCCAGCTTCGTGCGATGCGCAGCCAACCGGCCAGCGCTGAACCTGCGCTTAGGCTCGCCTTCGCCCGCTTCTTCGGGCTCGCTTGCACGTGCACTGCGGGCGGTGCCCTTGGCAACGTTGCGCAATTCCTTTTCCAGCGCAATCACCTGCCGGCGCAGCGCGGCAATGGCGGACCGGTGTTGGACGGATGCCTTCTTGAGGGTTTCGATTTCCGCGCGGACTTCCTTGCGGGCGACGCGGGAGATTTCGGATTTAAGGATGGATGCAATATTTGGCATGGCGGCATTGTGCCGACCAAATGTAAACAACGGGAAAGATTATTAATTTCGGAGGAATCCAAACTTGAATCTTTTGATTACAGCGAGAAGATCCTGGCCATCTCCGTCCACTTTTCTCCTTCGGGAGTCCAGGGCGTGGGCGCCTGGAATTTCCACATCAATTCTTCCCATTCCCTGATCTTTGGATTGTTCTGCGTGGCAAGCGCCATGGTCCGGGCGTCGTAGCGCGCATCGTCCGTTTCCATCGACATCACCATCCGCGTGCCGAGCCGGTAGATCTCCATTCCCGTTACGCCGTGCGCATGCAGATGCGCTCGCACCTCTGGCCAGATGTCGCGGTGATAAGCCTCGTATTCGGCGATCAATGCAGGATCGTCTTTCAAATCGAGAGCCAGGAAATGGCGCATCGGTCGCTCCAGTCAAATCAGGAAATAGATCAGGTCAGTGCCCGGTCCAGGTGCGTATACCCGCCATCCACGAACACCCACTGCCCGGTGGTATGCGAGGCCCGCTCCGACAGCAGGAACACGACGTTGTCTGCAATCTCCTGCGGCGTCGTCATGCGGCGGCCGAGCGGAATCTTGTCGGTGATCTCGGCGAGCTTTCGATCGGGTTCGTCGAATGCCGAAATCCACCGTTGATACAGCGGCGTCATCACCTCGGCCGGAATCACCGCGTTCACGCGAACCCCGTTTTCCAACAGCGAAGCGGCCCACTCGCGCGTGAGCGACAGCTGCGCGCCCTTGGCCGCCGTGTAGCCGCTCGTGTTGCCCTGCCCGGTCACCGCCGTCTTCGATGAGACGTTGACGATCGCGCCGCGGCTCGCCTTCAGGTGCGGCAGGCAATAGTGCGCCATCACGTAGCAGTGGACGAGGTTGCGTTCGAGTGAACCGACGAAGGCTTCGCGCCCCGCCTCCAGCCCCACGCTGTCGTTCACGCCCGCGTTGTTGACCAGGCCGTCGATGCGGCCGAACTCCGCGGCGGTGTCGGCAATGGCCTTGGCACAGGCGGCCTCTTCCATCAGCTCGAACTGGAAGAAGCGCGCGCGTGGCTGCAAGGCGCGCAATGCCTCCTCGAACGGTGCGTCGAGCGGATTCTTCCCGCAGATCACCGGCACCGCGCCCTCCTGCGCCAGCGTCATCGAAATGGCCGCGCCGATGCCGCTGCCACCACCTGTGACGATCACCACCTTGTCTTTCAGATTCAGGTCCATATTGCGCGGTGCCTTTCTTTTTTTCCGCTTACCCGCGGAAACGGTATTGCTCGAGCGACTGCGGCTTCATCGTGATCGAGAAGCCCGCGCCCTTTGGCGGCATGTATGCCGCGTTGCGGATCTCGCAGGGCTCGACGAAGTGCTCGTGCAAATGGTCCACGTACTCGACCACGCGGCCTTCGCGCGTGCCCGAGATGCAGAGGTAGTCGATCATCGACAGGTGCTGCACGTATTCGCACAGCCCCACGCCGCCGGCATGCGGGCACACCGGCAGCTTGTACTTCGCGGCCATCAGCATCACCGCGAGGATCTCGTTCACACCACCGAGCCGGCACGCGTCGATCTGCACCACGTCGATGCCGCCGCGCATGATGAACTGCTTGAACATGATGCGGTTCTGGCACATCTCGCCCGTGGCCACCTTCACCGGCGCGATGCCTTCGCGGATCTTGCGATGGCCTTCCACGTCGTCGGGGCTGGTGGGCTCCTCGATGAACCACGGCCTGGCAAACGCCAGCTGCCGCACCCAGTCGATGGCCTGGCCGACCTCCCAGACCTGGTTGGCGTCGATCATCAGGTGCCGCTCGGGCCCGAGCACCTCGCGCGCCACGCGCAGGCGGCGGATGTCGTCCTGCAGGTCGCGCCCCACCTTGAGCTTGATGTGGTTGAAGCCCGCATCGACCGCCTCCTGCGCGAGTTGCCGCAGCTTCTCGTCGGAGTAGCCGAGCCAGCCGGCCGAGGTGGTGTAGCAGGGGTAGCCCTCGGCCTTCAGCGTGGCGATGCGTTCGGCCTTGCCGACGGCGGCCTCGCGCAGCAGCGCCAGTGCTTCATCGGGCCCGATGCAGTCGGTGATGTAGCGGAAGTCGATGCAGCGCACAAGTTCCTCGGGGCTCATGTCGGCCACGAGCTGCCACACGGGCTTGCCTTCGGACTTGGCCCACAGGTCCCATATCGCATTGACCACGGCGCCGGTGGCCAGATGGATCGCGCCCTTGTCGGGACCGATCCATCGCAGCTGGCTGTCGGAAGTGACGTGGCGCCAGAAGCGCCCCATGTCCTCGGCCACCCACGCCAGGTCGAGCCCCACGACCAGATGGCGCATCGCCTCGATGGCCGCGCAGCAGATCTCGTTGCCGCGGCCGATGGTGAATGTGAGGCCGTGGCCTTCGAGCCCCGGCTGGTCGGTCTCGAGCACGACGTACGCCGCGGAGTAGTCCGGGTCGGGGTTCATCGCATCGGAGCCGTCCAGATGCTGCGAGGTCGGGAAGCGCACGTCGAGCACGCGCATGGAGCGAACGATGGTCATGGGGTCTTCGCGGGCAGGCGATCAGTCGTACAGCACCGAAGCGATCTTCGGGTCGGCGATGTTGGTCTTGTCGTACCAGTAGAAGCCCGTGTCGACCACCTTCGGGAGCTTCTCGCCCTTGATGGCCTTCACCGCCATCTCGACCGTCTTGTAGCCCATGCCCACGGGGTTCTGCGTGATGGCACCGGCCATGCTGCCGTCAAGAATCGCGTTCTTCTGCTGCTTGCCCGAGTCGTAGCCGATGATCACGACCTTGCCGTTACGCTTCATTTCCTTCACGCCATTGACCACGCCGATGGCGGAGCCTTCGTTGGCGCCGAAGATGCCCTTGATGTTGGGCGAAGCCTGCAGGATCGACTTGGTGATTTCGGTCGACTTCAGCTGGTCGCCACCACCGTACTGCACGCTCACGATCTTGATGTTCGGATAGGTCGACTTGATGCGGTTCACGAAGCCGTCGCGCCGGTCGACGCCGGTGCGGCTGGTCTGGTCGTGCACCACCAGCGCGACTTCGCCGCTCTTGCCGATCAGCTCGGCCATCTTGTCGGCGGCGAGCGCGGCGGCCGCCTTGTTGTCGGTGGTGGTGGTGGTCACGGGAATGTCGCTGTCCACGCCCGAGTCGAACGCCACCACCGGGATCTTCGCGGCCTGCGCCTTCTTCAGCAGCGGAATGGCGGCCTGGCTGTCGAGCGCGGCGAAGCCGATGGCCTGCGGCTTCTTGGCGAGCGCGGCCGAGAGCATGTCGATCTGCTTGTCGACCATGGCCTCGGTCTCGGGGCCTTCGAAGCTGACCTTCACCTTCAGGTCTTTGGCAGCCTGCTCCGCGCCCGACTTCACGGCCTGCCAGAACTGGTGCTGGAAGCCCTTGGACACGAGCGGGATGTAGATCTCCTGCGCCTGCTGTGCCTGTGCGAATCCCGACAGGCCGATGAGGGCTGCACCGAGCGTGGTTGCGACTGCTCTTCTCTGGATCATGCGAAGTCTCCTGTGGTTGTGGAAATCCGGGTGGGTCACTGCTTGCTGCTGCTGCGGCGGCGCAGGATGTCGGCGTACACGGCCAGGATGATGATCACGCCCGTGACCACCGTCTGCCATTCCTGCGCGACCGAGAGAATGCGCAGGCCGTTGGTCAGCACGCTCATGATGAAGGCGCCGATGATCGTGCCGACGATGGTGCCGGTGCCGCCGCTGAGCGAGGTGCCGCCGATGACCACGGCCGCAATCGCATCGAGCTCGTAGCCCTGCCCGAGCGCGGGCTGTGCGGAGTTCAGCCGCGAGGCGATCAGCAGCCCCGCGATGCCGCAGATGCCGCCACTCACCGTGTAGACCACGATCTTCCAGAAGTCGGTATTCACGCCCGACAGGCGCACCGCCTCCTCGTTGCTGCCGAGCGCGAAGGTGTAGCGCCCGAAGATGGTCTTGTTGAGCAGGATGCTCGCGGCGATCGCCACCACGAACAGGATCAGCACCGCATTCGGAATGGGCAGCGACGGAATGAAGTAGCCGATGAGCGAATCCTGCGAGATCGCCGGGAAGTCCGGCGTGTCGTTGAAGTAGATCGGCTTGGTGCCCGAGATCACGAGCGACAGGCCCTTGAGCAGCATCATCATGCCCAGCGTCGCGATGAAGGGCGGGATCTTGAGCTTGGCGATCAGCACGCCCGAGACGAAGCCGGCCAGCGCACCGAAGAAGATCGCGGCCGCGATGCCGAGCGCGAGCGGCATGCCCATGTAGGTGAGCACCACGCCGGCCATGACGGCGCAGAAGGTCATCAGCGTGCCCACCGAGAGGTCGATGCCCGCGGTGATGATGACGAAGGTGCAGGCGATGGCGAGCACGCCGTTCACGGCGGTCGACTGCAGGATGCTCACGAGGTTGTCGGTCTGCAGGAACTGCGGCGACGCGAAGCTGAAGAACACCATCAGCGCAATGAGGCTGGCGAAGGCCAGCAGCTTCTGCCGCGTGGCGGGCCGAAAGAGCCGCGCCTTCAGCGAGAAGCCCGGTGCATCGGTGGTCGTCGCGGCGGTGGTAGCGGTGGGGGTCGTCAAGGGTTGTCTCCAGTCGTCATGCGGTGGCGGCAGCTTCGCGCCGGGTGGCGAGCTGCATGATCTTTTCCTGCGAGGCTTCGCGCCCCCCAAGTTCGCCGGTGATGCGGCCTTCGCACATCACGAGCACGCGGTGGCTCACGCGCAATATCTCGGGCAACTCCGAAGAGATGATCACGATGGCCTTGCCCTGCGCGGCCAGCTCGTTGAGCAGGCGATAGATCTCGGCCTTGGCGCCCACGTCGATGCCGCGCGTGGGCTCGTCGAAGAACAGCACGCCGCAGTCGCGCAGCAGCCACTTGGCGATCACGATCTTCTGCTGGTTGCCGCCCGACAGCAGCCGCACCTGCTGGCGCACCGAGGGGGTCTTGATGCTGAGCTGCTTCACATAGCGCTCGCCGGCCGCCTCGATGGCGCCCTGGTCGATGAACAGGCCCATCGACAAGAACTTCTTCATGCTCGGCAGCGCGATGTTGGTCTCGACGTCCATGCCGGTGGCCAGGCCGAAGTGCTTGCGGTCTTCCGACAGGTAGCCGATGCCGTGAGCCACCGCGTCTTCGGGCGATTTGATGTGCACCTTCTTGCCGTGCACGAAAACCTCGCCTGCGTCGATGCGGTCGGCGCCGAACACGGCGCGCGCGAGTTCGGTGCGGCCCGCGCCCATGAGGCCCGCGAAGCCGAGGATCTCGCCGCGGCGCAGCACGAAGCTCGCGTTGCGCACCATCGTGCCGCGCGTGATGCCCCGCGCCTCGAGCACGATCTCGTTGCCCGCGGTGTCGGGAAAGTCGTTCTCCACCTCGGTGAGCTGGCGGCCCACCATCATCGCGATGAGCGAGTCCATCGGCGTTGCCGCCATCGGCACGGTGGCGATGTACTGGCCGTCGCGCATCACGGTCACGCGGTCGGCGATGCGCTTGAGTTCGTCCATCTTGTGCGAGATGTAGACGATGGCCACGCCCTGCGATTTGAGCTGGCCGATGATGCGGAACAGGTCGGCCACCTCTTCGTTGTTCAGCGCGGCG
Source organism: Variovorax sp. Root411 (assembly GCF_001425205.1). Classification (GTDB taxonomy): domain Bacteria; phylum Pseudomonadota; class Gammaproteobacteria; order Burkholderiales; family Burkholderiaceae_C; genus Variovorax. Next base: position 505,339 of record NZ_LMDW01000001.1, on the reverse strand, counting down.
GTGGGCTCGTCCATGATGAGCACGCGCGAGTCGAAGGACAGCGCCTTGGCGATCTCCACCATCTGCTGCCTGGCCACGGTGAGCTCGCCGACGGGCGTGCGCGGGTCCAGGCGCAGGTTCATGCGCTCGAAGATGCGCTGCGTCTCGGCGCACATCGCTTCCTCGTCGATGAAGAGGCCCAGGCGCCCGCGCGGCTCGCGGCCGATGAAGATGTTCTGCGCGGCGCTCAGGTGGTTCATCAGGTTGAGCTCCTGATGGATGATGCCGATGCCCAGCGCCTGCGCGGCGCGCGGGCTCGCGATGTCCACGGGCTGGCCGTCGAGCAGCACTTCGCCCGAGTCCTTGCGGTAGACGCCCGCCAGCACCTTCATCAGCGTGGACTTGCCCGCGCCGTTCTCGCCCATGAGTGCATGCACCTCGCCGGGCAGCAGGTCGAACTGCGCCTTGTCGAGCGCGCGCACGCCGGCGAAGGACTTGCTCAGGTCGCGCAGGACGACGATGGGTTGCGTCATGTGTTTTCCCGATGCAATGGCAGGTTGTAGAAGCGCTGCGCGGTGCCGTGCCACACATGGGCCTGTTCGCCGGGCGCGAGGCTGCCGATGCAGGCCTCGCTGAGGGCGATCCAGCCCGCGTAGTCGCCGGCCAGCGTGAGCACGGGCCAGTCGCTGCCCCACATGAGGCGATCGGGGCCGAAGCATTCGAGCAGGTGCTCCCACAGCGGTCGCACGGCGTAGGTGAGGACATCCGCATCGCGGTGCATGGAGGGCGGCGCCTCGGTCCAGAGGCCGGAGAACTTGCAGCAGACCTGCGGCAGCGCGGCGATCTCTCGCATCTGACGGCGCCACGCAGCGATGACTTCGCCATCGGCGCTGCCCACGGGCGGCTTGGCCGCATGGTCGATCACCACCGGCAGTTGCGGCCATTCGCGCAGGAACTGCAGCAGCGGCGCCAGGTGCCGCGGCGTCACGAGCGCATCGAAGCGCAGGCCCAGGCGCACCATGGCCCGCAACACGTCGGGGTGCGGCGTGCGCGCGATCCAGTCGTCTTGGGGCAGGTCTTGCAGCATCGGCCGCACGCCCTTGAACTTGGGGTGCGCCGCCATTCGCTCGAGCGATGCGACGGACTCGGCCCGGCTCAGGTCGACCCAGCCGACGACGCCGCCAACCACGTCGTGCGCAGCGGCCAGTTCGAGCATGAAATCCGTTTCGGCTTCCGAGTCGGCCGCCTGCACCAGCACGGTCCGCCCGATGCCATGTGCTTGCAGCAGCGGCGCGAGATGCCCGGGCAGGAAGTCGCGCACCAGCGGCGCCAGCGCGGGCACGTCCGCACGCAGCCACGCGTAGTCGCCGCGCGCGGGCCGCCAGAAATGCTGATGCGAGTCGATGCGCTTGATCATGTGGGTCGCGGGCAGCAAGTGCACTGCCGGATGTCTTGCCTCTTCGTCCATTTGTGAACAGAGTATTTACAGACGAACTTTTGACGTCAAGCCCAGTTGATGGGTGCTTACCCGTAGAACTAAGCTTGCAAAAAGTCAGGTCTGCTGTTGAAATTCATAAGTGAACAAATCTATCCATCCAGACATCTTGAGAAAGCCGACCGAAGACCAGGACCGCTACCGCGCACCCGCGCTCGACAAGGGGCTGGACATCCTCGAACTGCTGGCGGACCAGCCCGAGGGCCTGACGCGCGGCGAGATCGTGAAAGCGCTGGACCGCGGCCCGAGCGAGATCTACCGCATGCTCGAACGGCTGGTGGCGCGGCAGTACGTGCTGCGTTCGCTCGCCGGCGACCGCTACAGCCTGAGCCTGAAGATGTTCGATCTGGCGCACCGCTACCCGCCAAGCCACCGTCTGGTCACGCAGGCGCTGCCGGTGATGGACCGCTACGTGAAGGAAGCCGAGCAGTCCTGCCACCTGGGCGTGTACGACCGGGGCAACGTGCAGATCGTGGCGCAGGTCAACAGCCCGGCCGCGAGCAGCATGACGGTGCGGCCCGGCACGCGCGTGAACCTGCTCGACACCGGTTCGGGCCAGGTGCTGCTGGCCTGCGAATCGGACGAGCGGCGCCGGCAGATGGTGGCCGAGCACGTGGCGCTCGACGGCGAGGTGCAGATTCCGCCCGACGAGCTGGAGCACATGCTGGAAGCCGTGCGCGCCACGGGCTACCGGCAGCGCGAGAGCCTGCAGTACTTCGGCGTGATCGACATCTCGTGTCCCATCTTCGGCCCGCACGGGCATGCGCTGGCGGTGCTCACCACGCCGTACATCCGGCGCATCGACCGCCACGCGATCCCGTCGCTGGACCGCGCGCGGGAGCTGATGCTGCAGGCGGCGCGCGACCTGTCGCTGATGGCAAACGCGGCCTGACTACTTCAAGGCCTTCTTTCTTCGCCCCCCGATAGCCCCGGACGCCGCAGCCCCGAGGATGCGGCGAAAGGTCGGGCATTCCATGTGGCTGGGCGCGCGGCACACGGCGGCGTGCCGCAGGCCGTCGCGCATGGCGCTCAGGCTGCGGATCGTGCGGTCCAGTTCGTCCGCCTTGGCCGTGAGCATCAGCCGGTCGATGCGCGGCTGCCCGTCGGCCCCGAACATGCGCGCGATCTCGTCCAGCGAAAAGCCGGCGGCGCGCCCCAGCGCGATCAGCGCAAGCCGCTCCAGCACGCCGGGATCGAACAAGCGGCGCAGGCCCTGCCTGCCCGTGGAGGCGATGAGGCCTTTTTCGTCGTAGTAGCGCAGTGTCGAGGCGGGCACGCCGGAGCGTTGCGCGACCTCGCCAATATCCAGATGCTTCATCGCCCTCCTATCACCCTCTTGACCTCAAGTCGACTTGAACTTGCATAGTGCGGTTTCCGCCTCCTGAAGGCAAGCAAAAGGAAACGACCATGGAAGCCACACAACCGCCCGGCGACGAACAGGCCAGACTCTGGAACGGCCTGGCCGGGCGCGCCTGGGTCGACGCGCAGGCCACGCTCGACCATCTGTTCCAGCCGCTCGAAGACCTGCTCGTCGAAGCGGCGTGCGCCAACCCCGCGAGCCGCGTGCTCGACGTTGGCTGCGGCACCGGCAGCACCACGCTCGCCATCGCGCGGCGGCACGGCAGCGAAGGCGGCTGTGTCGGCATCGACATCTCGGAGCCGATGATCGCCGCCGCCCGGATCCGCGCCGAACGCGAAGGCACGCCGGCACGCTTCATCTGCGCCAATGCGCAGACCCACGCGTTGGAGCCCGCGAGCTTCGACCGCATCATGTCGCGCTTCGGCGTCATGTTCTTCGACGACCCCGTGCAGGCCTTCGCGAACCTGCTGCGGGCCGCGAGAGAAGGCGCCGAGCTGCGGTTCATCGCCTGGCGCAGTGCGGCGGAGAACCCGTTCATGACGACCGCGGAGCGCGCCGCCGCGCCGCTGCTGCCGAACCTCCCTGCCCGCCGGCCGGACGCGCCAGGCCAGTTCGCCTTCGCGGACAGGCAGCGGGTCCAGGCGATCCTCGAAGAGAGCGGTTGGGCCGGCGTCGACATCCAGCCCATCGACGTGCCCTGCACGCTGCCCGAGACGGCGCTGCCCGTCTACCTGAGCCGGCTCGGTCCCGTCGGCCTCGCCCTCCAGCAGGCGGACGAGCGCACGCGCGCGCAGGTCATCGACACGGTGCGCGCCGCCTTCGAGCCCTATGTGCATGGCGACGAGGTCCGCCTGACTGCGGCCTGCTGGATGGTCGTTGCGCGCGGGGCGAACGCATCTGCCTGAGGCTCAGGCGAACAGCTTCCCGTTGAGCGCAAGCCGCACGGTCTTCACCGTGAGAACCGCCAGCGCCAGGTTGAGCACGACCAGCAGCGCCACGGCAATCACCCAGAGCGGCTCGCTCGCGCGCGACCCGGCGTACTTCAGCGCGGCGTTGGCGAGCGCGGCCACCGGGAAACCGATCGCCCACCAGCTCGGCGAGAACGTGGCGCCGCGACGGAACACCTTCGGCGCGACCACCGCGAACATGAAGAGGCCGAAGTAGAAGAGCAGCGAGGCAAAGCGGTCGATCTCGCCGACGATGTTGGTGTACGCGAGAAAGCCCACCGCAAAGGGCGCCACCAGGATCATCAGCGACGGTTCCATGGCGGGAGCGAGCGGGTCGCGATGCACCAGCCGGCCGATGATCATCGTGAAGAGCACGAGCGCCAGCACCGCGCCGATCGCGCTGGCGGCCAGATTGAGTTCAGGCGCCCATGCCATCGGCATGTGCGCGCCGGTGACGGGAATGTCGAGCGTGGCCACGCCCGGGAGGATCCAGGCCGGCACGGCGAGCGAGGCATCCACCTGCCCCTTCAGCAGCCTCGACAGGCCGACGAAGCTCAGCACCAGGGTCGCGAGCAGCCCCACGGTCCACGCGAGGTGCGCCAGGGGCGCGCTGTACGGCGCCACGACGGCCGACAGCAGCAGGATGGAAATCGCGATGGTGCCGAAGAAGTTGCCCGCGACGGGGTGAAGGAATTCCGCCTGCACCGCCTGCGGGTGCCTCACGAGCTTTGTCAGGTAGCCCACCGAGATGAGCACGAAGACGCCCAGCGCGAACGCCCCGACGGCCTCGCCGACGATGGCCGGCGCACCCAGGCTGTCGTGCGCGAGCCGCCATGCGAGGGCCAGTCCGGAAAGCCCCATCACCGAGGCGAACAGGTTGACCGGGAGGTTGCGCACGGAGGCTTCCGCACGCGGCGCAACCGGCGCGATCGATGAAATCACCGGGGAGGAAGGATTCAGAACCTGGTTTTGCATGTTGTCGTCCTTGGCTGAATTTGCATTAGTGTGTATTTTCCGCCAGACTCCAACCGTCGTTTCTGCCAACTCACGGCGTTTTCCGCCAATCCCGGGGCCTTGTCTGCCATGCGCGTCGCCATCCTCGCTTTTCCCCGTTTCCAGCTGCTCGACGTGGCCGGGCCTGCCGACGTCTTCGCCGAGGCATCGCAGCAGCTGGGCGACCGGCGCGCCTATCACGTCCAGGTGATAGCCACCGGCGAAGGCATGCTCAAGAGCAGCGGCGGGCTGCGGCTGGGCGTCGATTCCACGGTGGCCACGCATCGCGGCGCCATCGACACCCTGCTCGTCGCGGGCAGCCCCCGCGTGGAGGACATGGCGACCGACACGCAGCTGCAGGACTGGCTGCGGCGCCAGGCGCGCACCGTGCGGCGCTACGGCTCGGTGTGCAGCGGCGCCTTCGTGCTGGCCGCCACCGGGCTGCTCGACGGCAAGCGCGTGGCCACCCACTGGAAGCTCGCCGGCCGACTCGCTTCGGACTACCCGCTCGCCACCGTCGAGTCGGATGCGATCTACGTGAGGGACGGCCAGCTCTTCACCTCCGCCGGGGTCACGGCCGGCATGGACCTCGCGCTGGCCATGGTGGAGGAAGACCACGGCCGCGACCTCGCGCTGAGCGTGGCGCGCCAGTTGGTGATGTTCCTCAAGCGGCCCGGCGGCCAAAGCCAGTTCAGCGCCCACCTGGCGGCACAGACCTCGGAGCGCTCCAGCATGCGCGAGGTGCAGGACCATGTGCTCGCAAACCTCAAGGACGACCTCTCCGTGCCGGCCCTCGCCTTGCGCGCCGGCATGAGCGAGCGGAACTTCGCGCGCATCTTCCGCGACGAAACCGGAACCACGCCGGCGGAGTTTGTCGAGAATGCGAGGATCGACGCCGCCCGCCGCATGGCCGAGGAATCAGACCTGCCGGCCAAGCGGCTGGCCGACGCGGTGGGCTATGCGAACGTGGACGGCTTCAGGCGCGCATTCGGCCGCCGCCTGGGCGTGAGCCTCGTGGAATACCGCAGGCGTTTCGCCAGCTGACGACGACACCCGGGCGGCCTTACTTTTCGGCGACCCAGAGCCGCGGATAGTCGCGCACGAAACTGTCTTCCGTCACACCCAGCGTCGCCGCATAGTCGAAGCGCTTCGCCTCGTAGGCATATTCGGTGTCGCTGCGCCGCTCGTAGCGCTGCATCAGCTCGCTCATCACGCCGCCGCCGTCGAGGTCGACCCAGGCCGCCGGCGCGTCGGCGCCCTCACCCTTCGCGAGGTTGAGCCGGCGCAGCTGCAGCAGGTTGGTGGCGGGCGTGAAGCCCAGGTCGAGGTCGACGCAGTGCGACAGGTCGGGCACCGCCTCGTCGTTGAGCTTCCAGCGGCCGTGCGCGTCGCGGGCGATCGACAGGTCGACGGCCGAATCGCCGAGCCAGCCACGCACCGTGCCCCATTGGGTGTGCCAGTGCAGGTCGCATCGCACGCGGTAGTGCAACTGGCCGTTGCGGCCGTCTTCCAGCCGGAACACGGCCGCACCATCGAGTTGCCAGGCCGAGGCATTGCGTTCGAGGCGGCAGGCGTCGTGGCCGGGTACATCGAGCCTGCGCCAGAGGATGGAGGCGACGGTTTGCATGGCGCGGATGATGGCACCGGCATGCTGCACTGCGCAAGCTATGACCCGTGGCGCCCGCAGGTGGAAGTCGGCACACGCCCCTCGGCGCGGGCTAACATCGTCCGCTCGACCATTCAGAGGAGCGCGCAAGTGGAACCGTGGTTCGCCGATGCCAAGCCGATCGACTCGCTGGAGCCCGAGATCGCGTTTCATTTGTGCGACGAGTTCCACCCTGCGCCGTACCAGCGGCCCGAGCCCCTCGCATTGCCGGGATTCCAGCGCGCCGAGCGTTTGCGGGCGTGCACCTCGGAGGCCATAGGGCACGAGGCGGAACTTGCCGCGTACTACGGCCAGGTGGCCGCGCTGGCCCGGCAGCACGCTTTGAAGCTCCACCAGGTGCGCCAGTATTTCTGGATGGATCTGCGGCTCGACAACGAGGATGCGAACGTGCACCTTTCATTCCCGTGGTACGACACCTTCTCTTCCATGGACCACTTCCTCGTTGCCGTGGCTGGGCACGACGAGGGCAATATCTACAACGACCAGGACCAGGGCTGGGCGGTGGAGGTCTGGGCCCGCAACGGCACGCTCTACATCCGGGAGAGCAATCCCGATTCCGACGATGAGCCCGGCCAAGCTGTTGCGCTGCCCAGGACCGGCCTGCAGGCCCGCATTGCCCCGCTGCGCGAGCGCACCGCGAAGCTCGTGGCCTATCTTGCGAAAGAGCTTGGACCGGAGGCGTGGCCTGGTAGTGAGATGCAACCGGCCGGGGCACTTGATCTGCGCTGAAATTGTCCGCGCCGCGCACCAAGACAATCAGATGGGGCGCCCCTGCTATTTCAATGCGGCAAGCACGTTTTCCAGGAATTCGCGTATGGTGGATCCGAAGTCTTCCGGCTGGGCGGGGCGCTCGAACCGGCGCGGGAAGTCGGTTTCCAGGTCCGGGTGCGAGCGCATGAAATCGACGATCTCGACGCGCAACGCCTCAAGTTCGGCGGGCGTGCAGGCTTTCCGGTATTCGGCCATGACTTCGGCACCGGTCTCGCCGAAATAATCGTAATCCTGGCCGAAATAGACCTCGGTGAGGTTCTCGATGAGTTCGTAGCGCTTCATGGCGATTCGGCTGCTGGTTTCAAATGGGGTGCGCCGTCAGTATGTAGTACGGCATTCCGTTGTAGCTCTTCATGTTCAGGATCACGCGCACGTTGCTCAGCTGGCTGACGGCGGTGCTGCCCCGCTGCACGCCGATGCCCACCAAGCTGCCCACGTTGTGTTCGAACGCCATGGGCTTGGAGCCCACGGCGGCCGAGCGCGACCACGCCTTGATGGCTCTGGCGTTGGCACGAACAGTGGCGCTGATGGCGCGCTCCGCGATGTCGAGATTGTGGAACGACGACACTTTGGGCAGCGATGGCTTGTTCACCAATCGCTGGAAAAGTTCCGCCTCGGTCTTGCCGACATGTTCCCGGATCGCGTGGCCGCCGATCTTTGTGCCTACTGGTCCTTCATGCCGCAACAGGTCGACCGGCTCCAGGCGAAACCTGCTGGCGCGCACCGCGATCACGCGCGCGGCGACCAGCCCGCTTGCCACGACCAGCGGCACCGCCACATCCACCGCAAGCCCGATGCCATCGGCCGTGTCGCGCGAAGCACCCAGCGCCTCGGCCGCCGAACTGGCGGTGACGGCAGTGGCCGTGCGCTGCGGCGTGCCGGTCCAGATCTGTCGGCCCGACGTGGCCATGGTGTCGAAGCTGTGCACGCCCAGCACCACGCAGCCGGCCTTGGTCACCATCGTGGGTTCGGGTGCGACGCAGAGCACGCCGGCGCCGACCAGTTCCACGACACCGCCCACCAGCCCCACGGTGCCCCAGAGCCGGTTGCTCCAGCTCGCGGATTCGGGCACGTCCTGCCCGCCCAGCACCGCGGCCATCTGCACCGGCGTCAGCGCGATGCTCAAGCCTTCGACTTCGTCGTCCATGCCATTTCCCTTTCCCATGCCATCGGAGGGTCCATCTGCAATCGGGCGCATTCTTGCACGCGGTCGCCCGGCAGGCGAACATCGCCGGAGCGCGAGACAATCGTCAACGTGAGTTCCGAGCCCCCGACATCCCCGCCGATGCGCCGCATCGCCCACCTCGACATGGACGCCTTCTACGCGTCGGTCGAGTTGCTGCGCTATCCGCAGCTCAAGGGCCTGCCGGTGGTGATCGGCGGCGGCAGGCGGCGCGTGGACGAGGCCATCCGCGACCTGCCCGAGGGCGGCACGCTGGCCGACATTCCGGTAGCGGCCTTTCCGCTGCTGAAGGACTACACGGGCCGCGGCGTGATCACCACCGCCACCTATCCCGCGCGGCAGTTCGGCATCGGCTCGGCCATGGGGCTCATGAAGGCCGCCAAGCTGTGCCCGCAGGCCATCATCCTGCCGGTGGACTTCGACGAGTACCGGCGCTATTCGCGCGCCTTCAAGAACATCATCCTGGAGGTCGCCCCGCTCATGGAAGACCGCGGCGTGGACGAGGTGTACATCGACTTCACCGACGTGCCCGGCGGCCAGCGCGACGGCGGGCGCTCGCTGGCGCGGCTGATTCAGACCGCCATCTTCGACGCCACCGGCCTGACCTGCTCCATCGGCGTGGCGCCCAACAAGCTCATCGCCAAGATGGCGAGCGAGTTCAACAAGCCCAACGGCATCTCGGTGGTCTATGAGCACGACCTCGAAACGCGCATCTGGCCGCTGCCCTGCCGCAAGGTGAACGGCATCGGGCCGAAGGCCGACGAGAAGCTCAAGCGCTTCGGCATCGAGACCGTGGGCCAGCTCGCGGCGCGCGACCGCGACTGGCTCGTTGCCACCTTCGGCAAGGCCACGGGCGCGTGGATGCACGAGGTGGCCTGGGGCCGCGACAACCGGCCGGTGGTGACCGAGAGCGAACCCGTGTCGATGAGCCGCGAGACCACCTTCGACCGCGACCTGCACGCCGTGCGCGACCGCGCCGAGCTGGGCGCGATCTTCACCCACCTGTGCGAGCAACTGGCCGCCGACCTGCAGCGCAAGGGTTACGTGGGCAAGACCATCGGCATCAAGCTGCGCTACGACGATTTCAAGATCGCCACGCGCGACCAGACCATCGAGCGCTTCACGTCCGACGCGAAGACCATCCGCCACACGGGCGGCCTGTGCCTGAAGCGCGTGCCGCTGGAGCGCCCGCTGCGCCTCTTGGGCGTGCGCGTAGGCGCGCTGGCGAAGGCGGGCAGTCCCGAGGCGATGGCGCCTGCCGGGACCGGTGTGCACCGCGCGGCACCGGAAGCTGTTTCGACCACCGCGTCGCTGTTCTGAAAAACACCATGGCGAAACGCTGGCTGCGGCGCATCGCCTTCACGCTGCTGGGCTTCGTCGGACTGATCGGCCTCTACGTGACCGTGGCCTGCGCGCTGGTGTTCTGGCCCGCCAATGCAAAGCCGACTGTAGAAGCCCCCGCCGTCGAGGCCTGGGTGCTGAGCAACGGTGTGCACACCGACCTGGTCTTTCCCATCCACTCGGCCACGGTCGACTGGCAGCAGCTCTTTCCGTTCGCGCACTTCAACGCCGTGCCGCCCGACGCCGAGTTCATCGCCATCGGCTGGGGCGATCGCGAGTTCTACCTGCACACGCCCACCAGGGGCGACCTGACGGCCGCGCGCGCCTTCGGTGCGCTGTCGGGCCGCAACCGCGCGCTGATGCACGTGACCTACCTGCAGCGGTCGCAGATGCGGCACGGCGCCTACAGGCTGCCGCTCTCGCAGGCGCAGTACGCGCAGCTCACGGACTATGTGCGCGCCTCACTCCCCTCGGGCCGTGCGACGCCCATCGCCAGCGCGCACTACGGCAACGACGACGCCTTCTACGAAGCCGAAGGCGGCTACCACCTCTTCGAGACCTGCAACACCTGGACGGGCCGGGGCCTGCGGCGCGCGGGCGTCACGGTGAGCCGCTGGACGCCGTTCGATTTCAACGTGACCTGGCATCTGCAAGCGGCGACGCCTTGAGCGTTTGACGGGATGTCGAGGCCTTGTTCAAGGCGGCGGTCGTTGATCGGCAGATCACCAGCAGCGTGCCCAGGTGCGCGGAGCACCGGGCGCTCCCCGCAGCGAAATAAAGGAGGAGCGAAGCGGGGGACATTCGCGGAGGGGAGTACCCGGTGATCCGCGCACACGCCCTGAACAAGAGCGCCCGCTCAGGGCTTGGGCACCCCCGCCTGCCACTGGGGCCAATTGCCGACGATGTGATCCACCACACGGGTCCCGACCAGCGCGATGTTCTCCACCGTCTCCGCAAAACCGCCGGCAGTTTCCCCCGGCGCCGGGTCCAGGTGCTGCAGCGTGGTTTCCTTCGGGCTGCCTTGGTCGAAGTTGACCGCGCCGCGCAGGCTCATCACGCGGTCGGTGCCGTGGGTGCGCTTGATCACGAGGGTGATGGCGGCGGCTTCCATTTCGGTGATGACGTAGTCGTCGGCACCATAGAGCCTGGCGATGTACTGCGCCTGCTTCGACATGCCGGGGCCGTGAAAGAAGGTGTCGCCTGTCATGTGCGTGCCGGTGCCGACGAAAGGCGCGCGGCGGGCCGCGGCGTCGGGGTAGCGCAGGCGGTACTTGCGCGCGCCGTCCGAATCCTTGAGCGGCGTGTCGGCCGAGAGCCTCATGGCCCAGCTCACAAGGTCGGGGTTGAGCTTGAAGCGGCGGTACTCCTCGTAGCCCTTGCGCGGCATGAAGGTCGGCTCGCCGGGCTTGTTCTCCTCGGGGGCCCAGCGGTGGCCGAGGTCGTAGTCGACCAGCCAGGTGGCCCAGCTCACTTCGCCGATGGTGCCGCGCGAAGGCGGCGTGCCGGCCACGCCGGAAATCACGTAATAGCTCTGCGAGAAGTCGAACTGCGGGTTCAGCAGGATCGCCTGCATCGACGACGACGAGTTGACCTTGCCCATGCCGAGCACCGCGCCGCACACGCCGTCGGCGTTGCAGTACACAGGCTGCAGCGCACCGGGCACCGCAATGGGTTTGGCGCCCTTCCAGTAGCGTTCATACCAATGCTGGAACTCGCCGGCGCGGTCGCCCGTGTTCTGGCCGATCTCGAACATGGCGGCGACGAAGACCTTGACCTTCACGGGCGCGCCCGGGGCCGAGGCGGTCGGGGTGGAAGTGGTGGACGCGCAGGCCGTGAACAACAGCGCGGCGGCAGGCACTGCCAGCCAGCGGGCGGTGAAAAGAGTGGACCTGGAAGAAGTCATTCTGGAACCCGTTCAAGAGGAAAGACGAAGAAGGCAGCGCAGGCGCACAAGCGCGCCTGCCGCACCGAGGGCGCTTGCGGCGTCCTACAACCGGCGATTGTCGATGCTGGCAAAAGCGCGATGTCACGCCACCACGCAAACCCCATGCCGGCCTCTTCCCCTCCTGCCAAGCCGCCTTCGAAGCCGACGCCCATCGCCAACGGCCTCGTCTACGTGAACCCCGGCATGCCCGGCATCCGCCGCCTGAAGCACGGCGAGCGTTTCCGCTACCGCGACGCCAATGGACAGTGGCTGCGCGACGTGGACGAGATTTCGCGCATCCGCATGCTGGCCATCCCGCCCGCCTACACCCAGGTGTGGATCTGCCCGCTGCCCAACGGCCATCTGCAGGCCACCGGCATCGACGCGCGCGGGCGTAAGCAATACCGCTACCACGCCGACTGGCGCTCGATGAAGGACGAAACCAAGTTCGAGCGCCTCGAAGCCTTCGCGCTCGCGCTGCCGCGCATCCGCGCCCGCGTGGCGCGCGACCTGCGGTCGACGAAGGGCCGCAAGGCGCCGGGCCGCACCCAGGTGCTCGCGGCGGTGGTGCGCCTGCTCGACACCACGCTGCTGCGCGTGGGCAACGAGGAATACGCGAACAGCAACGGCTCCTTCGGCCTCACCACGCTGCGCAGCCGGCACGCCGCCGTGCAGGGCCAGGCGCTGCGGCTGCGCTTCCGGGGCAAGAGCGGCGTGATGCACGAGGCGAAGCTCGACGATCCGCGCGTGGCCCGGGTGGTGCGTCAATGCCAGCAGTTGCCGGGGCAGGCGCTGTTCCAGTACGAGGACGAGGACCGCGAACTGCGCGGCATCTCGTCCAACGACGTGAACGACTACCTGGCCGAGGCCGCGCAGGGCGAGCGTTTCACCGCCAAGGACTTCCGCACCTGGCACGGCACGGTGCAGGCGCTGGAGCTCACCCTGCTGGCCTGCGAACCGGGCCGCGTCGCTACCGACGGCAGCCGCTACAGCGCCAAGGACATCCTGGCGGCCGTCGCCAGGCAGTTGGGCAACACGCCGGCGGTCTGCAAGAAGGCCTACGTGCATCCGGCGGTGCTGGCGCTGGGCAGTGCACTCTCGGATGGCGACGAGGCCACGGCTGCGCTGTTCGAGAAGATCGCCGCGCACCGCGCCGTCAGGCCCTCGCGCGGGCTGCATGCGGCCGAGCGGCGGCTGCTGGCCTTCCTGCGCGTGCAGCGGGGCGGCCATGCGGCGCGCAAACGCGCAAAGACTCAGTTGCCGGTCGCGAGCACGAGGCGCACGCTGTCGCCTTCCAGCGCCACGGCGTAGCCGAGGTCTTCGGCCAGGTTCTGCAATGCGACGGCGTCGATGGCCAGCGCACGCGGCGCACGGTGCGCGTCGAGCACGGCATGCGTGCCGCCGGGTTCGCGCGGCAGGGCCGTGAGGCGCAGTGCATTGGCGCCGTCCGCCTCGACCCGGATCGCCCCGGCCTCGGCCGCGCCGTCGTGCAGGTAGCCGAGCGCGCCGAGGAACAGGTAGCGCAGCGCGGCCGCGGCGGGCCAGCGATGCTCGTCTTCCTGCGGGTCCAGCGAGGCGTCCGCATCGAGCGTCACGCCGTGCAGGTCGAAGGCAGAGCGCATCAGGGCCACGCACTGCGCCACCAGCGCGCTGCGGGTGATGCCGTCATCCGTGGTGGCCAGTTCCCAGTCGCGCAGCGAGCGGATGGCCTCGACCAGTTCGGACACTTGGTTGTCGATCAGCGCCACGCGCTCTTCGCAGGCGGCGGCATCGATGGTGGCCGCGCCGACCTGCCGCTTGAGCATCAGCAGCGCCATGCGGACCACCGAGACAGGTGCCGCCATGTCGTGCCGCAAGGCGGGCAGCGCGCGTGTGAGCAATTCGTGGCGCACGCCGGCGGCGATCCAGCTGCGCGCACTCGGCGAGGACTTCATTTCGCAGCGGCCACGGGCGTCGGGTTCATCGGCACGGTCACGGGTACTTCCTGAAACGAGGGGGAATAACAAGTATCGGCCCCACCCCCCGCCCCGGGTGTAGGAGCGTGCCTACGATGGCGCCGGCACAGGGCCCGGCCCCTACCTCCAGACTTCGCGGGCCGGATCTTCGGCTGAAATCAGCCCGCGGCCGGCCCGCAGCGCGCCTGCAGTTCGCGCTTGAGCAGCTTGCCGTTGGCGGTGGTGGGCATCGTGTCGATCACCTCGATGCGGGCCGGGCGCTTGTAGGGCGACAGGTGTTCGACGAGGTGCGCGCGCAGCGCCGCTTCGTCGAGCACTGCGCCGGGCTTCAGCTCGACGAAGGCGACGACCTGCTCGTTGCCGTCGGCCTCGGGCACGCCGACCACCGCGCACAGGTGCACGCCCTCGAAGCGGCCGATGACGGCCTCGATCTCCGCCGGGTAGACGTTGAAGCCGGAGCGAATGATCATTTCCTTCAGCCGCCCGACCACGAACAGCGCGCCGTCCTCGCCGAAACGGCCGAGGTCGCCGGTGACGTACCAGCCGCCGGGTCGCATCACCTGCGCCGTGGCGGCGGTGTCGCGGAAGTAGCCGAGCATGAGGCCGGGCCCGCGCAGCCAGATCTCGCCGGTGTCGCCGGGTGCGGCGTCGTTGCCGTCGAGGGACACGATACGGGCCTCGCCCCCCTCCACCGCATACCCCGCCGAGGTGTCTGCGCGGGGCGACTCGGTGCGTGTGAGAAACACCGAGCCCGCGTACTCCGACAGCCCGTAGCCATAGTGCAGCGGCTGCCCGAACAGCTGCTCCACGCGCTGCTTGAGCGCCGGGTCGAGCGGCGCGGAGCCGGTGTAGACGTAGCGCAGTTGCGGAAAGCGCGGCGTCGCCTCCTCCGCCTCGATGTGCGCCAGCAGCCGCACATACATCGTCGGCGGCCCGAGCAGGTTCGACACCTGCTCGTGCGCCAGCGCGTACAGCACGTCGGCCGGCGAGAAGCTGCCGCGCAGCACCAGCGACGCGCCGCCCGTGAGCGCAGCCATCAACACCGTGCCGATGCCGAAGATGTGCGTCATCGGCAGGAAGGCATAGACGCGGTCGCGCTCGCCCAGGGCGCGCACCTGGGCCGACACGCGGCCGAAGTGCAGCAGGCCGCGGTGCGACACCATCACGCCCTTGGGCGTGCCCGAGGTGCCCGAAGTGAAGATGATGGCGGCCGTGTCGGCCAATGCCGGATCAGGCTCGGTGCGCGCTTCAGCACGCACGGCCGAACGCATCACGCCACCGAGCGCCGAGGGCGTTGCGCCGGCCCTCTGCGCATGCTTTTCAGCGGCTTCGGAGGCAGCGGCCGTGAAGTAGCAGACACGGGCATCGGCGCGCTCGACGATGGCCGCAATCTCGCCCGGCGACATGCGCGCATTCACGCCGCACGACCAAGCACCGACGCGGCTGCAGGCCATGAGCAGCGCGATGTGCGCGGCGCAGTTCTCGGCCACCAGCACCACGCGGTCGGTCGGCCGCACGCCGGCGGCCAGCAGGTCTTGCGCGGCAACGTCGACCATCGCCTGCAGCGCGGCATAGGTCGTGGTGCCCGCGGGCTCGAAGAGGAAGACGGCATCGGGCGTGCTTGTCGCGCGTTCTTCCAGCAGGCTGTGGATACGGCGCATCGGCTATTCCGCCTCGATGCCCTTGGACGCGGTCGCCCAGAGCTGGCGGTCGGACTTGCCCTTGGCCGCCAGCAGGTCGGCCGCGCCGGACCACACGTCGTAGCCCTGCTCGCGCAGCCGGTTCGCGATGTCCTCGCGCGCCAGCATTTTCTGCGCGGCGGCGTTCATGCGCGCGACCAGCGCCGGGTCCATGCGCGCCGGACCGTACAGGCCGAACCAGCCGCCCACGTCGTAGCCCGGTACGCCCGATTCGACCATGGTCGGCACCTCGGGCAGCATGCGGTTGCGCTGGCGCGAGGTGACGGCCAGCGCGCGCACCTTGCCGGTCTGGATGAAGGGCTTCGAGGTGGCGATGATGTCGAACATCATGGTCACGGTGCCGGCCATCACGTCGGCGAGCGCGGGCGCACTGCCCTTGTAGGGTACGTGCGTGAGCTGCACGCCGGTCATCTTCTCGAGCAGCGCGCCGCTCAGGTGGTTGGACGCGCCCACGCCCGCCGAGCCATAGAACACCTTGCCGGGCCGTGCCTTCGCATAGGCCAGCAGCTCGGCCACGCTGTGCACCGGGACTTCGTTGTTGACCACGAGCACGTTGGTGTAGTCCACCAGCGGCGCGATGGGCGTCAGGTCCTTCATCGGATCGAAGGCCATGTGGCGCTGCACGTTCGGGTTGATGGTGATGGTCGGGCTCGCACCGAAGAACAGCGTCGCGCCATCAGGCTGTGCTTTCGCGACCGCGTCGCCACCGAGCGAGCCGCTCGCGCCGGGCCGGTTGTCGACGATGACCTGCGTCCCGAGTGCCTGGCTCAGCGCGGGCGCGAGCAGGCGCGCGGCACCGTCCACCGGGCCGCCCGCTGAATAGCCGACCACGACCTTGATGAGGGACGGCAAGGACTGCTGCGCGAAAGCGCGATGGGGCACGGCGGCCAGCGCCGCGCCGCCCGCCAGCGCGGCGACCCATTGCCGGCGCGAAAAGTCGATCGAGGTCATGAGCGTTGTCTCCTTATATCTTTCGATTGGTTCAAACTTCCTTGTTCGATGTGCTCTGCGGCATCTCGAACAGTGAACGGGTTGACTCGCCACCGCGCAGCCCGGGTCTCCTGCGAGTTCGAGCTCGAACGACAGCACGAGGCGCGCGGTGGTGGTCTCTTTGTTCTGCTGCATCCCGAATGGTTGATCGAACACATTTCGTATTCATAAGGCTGGGAGCCGGAGAACTGCTATGAGTGAACCTGTCTACGTGGGTATCGATATCGCCAAGGCCAGCTTCGAGGTGGCCGCCAGTGGCGAAACACAGACCTTGAGCCTGGGCAACGACGAGGCCGGCCATGCCGAGTTGTGCCAGGTACTTGTGCCTCTGGCACCCCGCCTGATCCTGCTGGAGGCCACGGGAGGCCATGAGCAAGGTCTGGCCCTCGCGCTGGCCGCCGCCGGCCTGCGCGTCTCGGTCATCAACCCGCGGCAAGCGCGCGACTTCGCGCGCTGCATGGGCAAGCTGGCCAAGACCGATCGCATCGACGCGCAGGTCCTTCGCGGGTTCGCGGAGTTGCTCGAGGCACAGGGTCATGAGCCGCGCGCGCTGGCCGACGAGCAGCAGCGCGAACTCACCGCCATGGTGGTGCGCAGGCGCCAGCTGGTGGCCATGCTCGTGGCCGAGCGCCAGCGCCTTGCCTTGGCCCACCCCAAGGCCAAGGCCAGCATCTTGGTGATCATGGATGCCATTGCCGCCCAGCTTCACGACATTGACGGCGAGTTGCGTGAACACGTGCGCGCGCATCACGCCGACCTGGCGCGCCTGCTGACCTCGGTCAAGGGCGTGGGCCCGACCACCGCCAGCACCCTGCTGGCGCAGCTGCCCGAACTGGGCAAGCTCAACCGCAAGCAGATCACTTCGCTGGTGGGCTTGGCGCCCGTCAACCGGGACTCGGGCACCTTGCGCGGACAGCGTCACATCTTCGGCGGGCGCGCCGACGTGCGTCGCGTCCTGTACGTCGCGGCACTCGTGGGCACGCGATTCAACCCCGTGCTCAAAGCCTTCTACGCAAGCCTGCTGGCCACCGGAAAACCAAAGAAGGTCGCGCTCGTGGCTTGCATGCACAAGTTGCTCGTCATCCTCAATGCCATCGCCAGAACCAGGCAGCCCTGGCGCGACGACTTCGCTGCGGCGGTTTAGGTTAATCATCCAAGATGGTTGCTTTTATGAATTTCTTCGACGCCCCTCGTTCACGTCGGCAGGTCGAGCACCTGCCGCGCGAGGATGTTGCGCTGGATCTCGTTGGTGCCGCCGTAGATCATTGCGGCCGTGGAGCCGATGAGTGGCGCGAGCACGTTGAAGGTCTGGCCGTCGAGCACCTGGTCGCCGGCCACGGCACCCTGCTCGTCGCCCGCTTCGACCAGCAGCGCGCCGATGCGGTGGTAGGTCTCGCTGGCCCAGATCTTCAGCAGCGACACCGAAGCCGGCAGCGGCTTGCCCGCACGCACGATGTTTGCGAAGCCCGTGTACGCCGCCGACAGGTCGAGCACGTCGAGCCGCAGCGCCGCGAAGCGCTGCGCGAACACCGGGTCGGCAAACAGCCGCCGCGCCTGCGCCAGCCGCGCCAGTTGGCCCAGCGCGTACTGCGACTGCTTGGGGCTGCCGAGAAAGATGCGCTCGAAGCCCAGCAGCGCCTTCGCGATGGTCCAGCCGCCGTGCAACTTGCCCACCAGGTTCTCGGCCGGCACGCGCACGTTGTCGAAGAACACTTCGCAGAACTCGGGCTCGCCGGCCAGCGTGTGGATCGGCCGGATGGTGATGCCCGGCGTGCGCAGGTCGCACAGCAGGAAGCTGATGCCCTCCTGCTTGCGCGCCTCCTTGTCGGTGCGCACCAGCATGAAGATGTGGTTGGCATCCTGCGCAAGCGTGGTCCAGATCTTCTGGCCGTTGACCACGAAGTGCTCACCCTGCGCATCGCGCGCGGGCAGCGCCTCGGTGCGCAGGCCCGCGAGGTCGGAACCGGCATTGGGCTCCGAATAGCCCTGGCACCAGACGTTCTCGCCGCTCAGGATGCGCGGCAGAAAGCGCTGCTGCTGCTCGGGCGTGCCGTGCTGGATGAGCAGCGGGCCGATCATCACGATGCCCTGGTCGGGCGCGCGCGCCACGCCGTACTGCTCCAGCTCCTCGATCCACGCAATGAGCTTGTCGGCAGGCAGGCCCATGCCGCCGTGCGCCTGCGGCCAGGCGGGCGCGATCCAGCCCTGGGCCGACAGCGTGAGGTACCACTCGCGCATCTCGCTCCAGCGTGCGCGATGCGAGAGGTAGCGCAGCTGCTGCGGATAGCGCTGCTGCAGGAAGGCGCGCACCATGCGCCGGAACTCGGCCTCGGGCATGGCGGACCAGTCGGCGATGCGCGGAAACTCACCTTGCCAAGCGGTGACGCCTACGGCCGCTTCGGCCTCGCCCGTCAGCGCCGCATGCCGCCGCTGGTGCGCACTGACATTCCCAAGCCACGCCGACAGGCACAGCACGCGCATGTAGAACAGGCTCAGGTCGCACTCCTGCGTGTAGCCGATGGCGCCATGCAATTGCACTGATGTGCGCGAAGCCTGCAGCGCGGCCGCCGTGCAGCGCGCATTGACGCGGCTTGCCTCTGCTTCGAGCCGGTCCACCGGCAACCCCTGCCCTGCCAAGGTCAGCACCTCGTTCAACGTGGCCTGCGCCACTTCGAGGTGAATGAACATGTCGACGCAACGGTGCTGCAACGCCTGGAAGCTGCCGATGGGCTTGCCGAACTGGGAGCGCGTGCGCAAGTAGGCCAGCGTCTGCGCCAGCATGGCCTGCCCCGCACCCAGCAGCTCGGCGGATTGAAGGATCTGGCCGGCCGCGAGCGCATGGCGCAAGGCATCCTGCGCAGCCGGCCCTTGAGCCAGCACGGCTTCCGGAGGCAGTGCGACCTGCTCGAAGCGCAGGTTCGAGGCCTGGCCGCCATCGACCAGCGGCACCAGCGCCTCCGTCACGCCTTCGGTGCCGCGCGGCACCCACAGCAGCACTGCGTCGTCATCGCCGCGCGCCGACACCAGCCAGCCGCTGGCGGCCGCGCCGGGCAGCACCATGAGCTTTTCGCCCTGCAGCAGCACACCGCCCACGTGGCCGGGCCGCGCCTCGCAACCGCAGGCCAGCGGCACCGCGCTGAGGTCGCCCGCGCTCTCCTGCCATGCCAGCGCGGGCAGGCTGCGACCCGCGATCAGTTCTGCGAGCAAGGCATTCGCGCCCGGCGTACCGAGCCGCGCCAGCAGCAGCGCACTGAGGCCGGCCACGGCCAGCAGCGGCTCGGGCGCCACATGCTCGCCCGCGGCCCGGAGGATTTCCGCAGCGCCGTCGAGCTCCAGTGCGAGACCGCCGACCGATTCGGGGGCTAGCATGCCGGGCCAGCCGAGCTCGGCGATCGCGCGCCAACCGTGCGCCTCATCGGCATTGGGTTGTTCCATGCGCTCGCGCCGCCGCTGGATGGCGCGGCTGCGAACGAAGTAGTCGAGCGCCGCTTCGCGCATCGCCGAAAGTGATTCGAAGTCCATCGCCGCAGCGTGACAGAAGGCCCCGCCGGGCGGCATTCGCATTTGCCGAAGGGAGGGTTTCGCAATCACGGAGCCGCCTCGCGCGATGGAGGGCTAGATTCGGCGCCATGACCAAGATCAAGAAATCCTTGCACACCGAGCTGGGCCACAGCACGCCGGACAAGATCACCGTGCGCGGACGCGACCTGCCTTCGGAAATCCTCGGCCACCTGAACCTCGGCGACATGGCCTTCCTGGAACTCACGGGCCGCATCCCGACGCCGCAGGAATCCGTCACCTTCAACGCCATCGTCGTCACACTGGTGGAGCACGGCATTACACCCAGCGCGCTGGCTGCGCGCCTCACCTACGCAGGCGCACCCGAAGCGCTGCAAGCCGCTGTGGCAGCCGGTCTTTGCGGCCTGGGCACGGTGTTCGTCGGCAGCACCGAAGGCGCGGCGAAGATGCTCTACGAAGCGATCCCCTTCGGCGAGAAGCCGACGCGCCCGCTCGCCGACATGGCAAGGGACATCGTGGCCGACCACCGCGCGCGCAAGCAGATCGTGCCGGGCCTGGGCCATCCGCTGCACAAGCCGATCGACCCGCGCACGCCGCGGCTGTTTCAGATCGCGACCGAGAACGGGCTCTCCACCCACTACGTCGCGCTGATGCAGGCGGTGCAGGAAGAAGCCGAGCGCGTGTCGGGCAAATCGCTGCCGATCAACGCGACCGGTGCCATCGGCGCGATTGCGGCCGAGTTCGGCTTTCCGTGGAAGATCATTCGCGGCTTCGGCGTGATGGCGCGCGCCATCGGCCTCGTGGGTCACATCCTCGAGGAGATCGACGACCCGATGGCCATCGAGATATGGCAGCGTGTGGAAAAGGAAGCCGGCGGCCCGCGCCAGGACTGATGAGCAACAAGCAATGAACAACGCCAACGACAAGAACTTTCCCGACATCCGCGATGCCGTGCGCGACCTGTGCGCGGAGTTTCCCGACGCGTACTTCCGCAAGATCGACGAGGCGCGCGGCTACCCCGCCGAGTTCGTCGACGCACTCACCAAGGCCGGCTGGATGGCCGCGCTGATTCCGCATGAATACGGTGGCTCGGGCCTCGGCCTGACCGAAGCCTCGGTCATCATGGAAGAAATCAACCGCTGCGGCGGCAACTCCGGCGCCTGCCACGGCCAGATGTACAACATGGGCACGCTTCTGCGCCACGGCAGCGAGGCGCAGAAGCGCGCCTACCTGCCGAAGATCGCGAACGGCGAACTGCGCCTGCAGTCGATGGGCGTGACCGAACCCACCACCGGCACCGACACCACGAAGATCAAGACCACGGCGGTGAAGAAGGGCGACCGCTACGTCATCAACGGGCAGAAGGTGTGGATCTCGCGCATCCAGCATTCGGACCTGATGATTTTGCTGGCGCGCACCACGCCACTGGCCGACGTGAAGAAAAAGTCCGAAGGCATGTCGATCTTCATCGTCGATTTGCGCGAGGCCATCGGCAAGGGGCTCACGGTGCAGCCCATCCTGAACATGGTGAACCACGAGACCAACGAGCTGTTCTTCGAGAACCTCGAGATTCCGGCAGAGAACCTGATCGGCGAGGAAGGCCAGGGCTTCAAGTACATCCTCGACGGGCTCAACGCCGAGCGCACGCTGATCGCCGCAGAGTGCATCGGCGACGGCTACTGGTTCATCGACCGGGTGACGGCCTACACCAAGGAGCGCGTGGTGTTCGGGCGGCCCATCGGGCAGAACCAGGGGGTGCAGTTTCCGATTGCCGAAGCGTTCATCGAAGTGGAAGCAGCGAACCTGATGCGCTATGAAGCCTGCCGCCTGTTCGACGCGCACCAGCCCTGCGGCGCGCAGGCCAACATGGCGAAATACCTGGCGGCCAAGGCGAGTTGGGAGGCTGCGAATGCGTGCCTTCAGTTCCATGGCGGCTTCGGCTTTGCATGCGAATACGACATCGAGCGCAAGTTCAGGGAGACGCGGCTGTACCAGGTGGCACCGATCTCGACCAACCTGATCCTGAGCTATGTGGCAGAGCACATGCTCGGCCTGCCCCGTTCGTTCTGAAAGCGACTGACACCGTGAACGAATCCAGGACCCTCGCAAACTTCGCGGCCGAACTGCGGTTCGAAAGCGTCCCGGCGCCCGTGCTGCGCCGCACCGAAGACCTGATGCTCGACTGGCTGGGCTCGGTGCTCGCGGCCCGCACGGCGCGGCCGGTGCGCAGCATCGAGCGCTTCGCGCAGATGATGGGGCCGGCCGACGGGCCCAGCGAGATACTGACCTCGCGCCGCACCAGTTCGCCGCTGTTCGCCGCGCTGGTCAATGCGGCGGCCTCGCACTTCGTCGAGCAGGACGACGTGCACAACGGCTCGGTGTTCCACCCGGCCGCCGTCGTCATCGCGCCCGCGCTGGCCGTGGCGCAGAGCCTCGGTGCGAGCGGCGCGCAACTGCTGACGGCCGTGGTCGCGGGCTACGAGGTCGGCATCCGCGTCGGCGAGTTCCTCGGCCGCTCGCACTACAAGACCTTTCACACGACAGCGACGGCGGGCACGCTCGCGGCCGCTGCTGCGGTGGGCCGCCTGCTGGACCTCACGCCGCAGCAGATGCTGCACGCCTTCGGCTCGGCCGGCACGCAGTCGGCCGGCGTGTGGGAATTCCTGCGCGATGCAGCCGACTCCAAGCAACTGCATTGCGCGCACGCGGCGGCGAGCGGGCTGATGTCAGCCTACCTCGCGCAGGACGGCTTCACCGGTGCAGCAAAGATCCTCGAAGGCGCGCAGGGCCTGGGCGTCGGCATGTCGAGCGATGCCGATCCAGCGAAGCTCACCGACGGCCTCGGCACGCGCTGGACGCTGGCCGAAACCTCCTTCAAGTACCACGCCTCCTGCCGCCACACCCACCCCGCCGCCGACGCGCTGCTGCAGGTGATGACGCAGAACAAGCTCAAGCCCGCCGACGTGTCGCGCGTGACCGCGCACGTGCACCAGGGCGCCATCGACGTGCTGGGCCGCGTGACGGTGCCGGCGACCGTGCACCAAGGCAAGTTCTCGATGGGCACGGTGCTGGGCCTGATTGCCGTGCACGGCCGCGCGGGCCTCGGCGAGTTCGACCGCGACTTTCTCGCACCGGAAGTCTCGGCCTTCCGCGACAAGGTGACGATGGAACTCGACGACGAGGTCGACACCGCCTACCCCGCACGCTGGATCGGCAAGGTCAGCGTGCACACCACCGACGGTCGCATGCTGCAGGGCCGCGTCGACGAACCCAAGGGCGATCCGGGCAACAGCCTGAGCCGCACCGAGATCGAGGACAAGATGCAGCGCCTCGCGCACTACGGCGAAGGCGTGACGGCAGAGGAAACAAAGGCCCTGTGCAACCGCATCTGGCAACTGGGCGAGACCCAGAACGTGGCGCGCTGGTTGCCCTGAGGAAGGAAGGGCCTCAAACCCACCCCGGGGCCCGGTCTGCGGTGCCAGATGGAATGCGCGGGCTCAGGAAGCGATCAGGTGATCGAACAGCTCCCGGGCAGAAGCAGGCAGCTGTTCCCGATCACGCGCGATCAACTTCAGCTCCCGCTCGGCCCACGCATCGCTGAGCGCGACGGTCGAGATGCGCATCGCCATCGACAGCCGCTGAGCGGAAGACGCGGGTAGCACACCAACCCCCACGCCCGCCTCGATCATCAGGCAGATGGCCTCAAAGCTGCTGACCTGGATGCGCGGATTGAAGCCGCGCCCCGCCAGTTCGGCGCGGCGCTGCAGGAAGCGGTGGATGGCGCTGCCATGGTGCAGGCCCACGTGCTGCTCGTCGAGCGTGTCGGCGAAGGCCACCGAAGGGGCGCCCGCGAGGTGGTGCGTGAGCGGCACCACCAGCACGAGCTGGTTGCGCCCGAAGGGGCGCGCGTCGAACTCGCCGGTGTGCACGTCGCCGGCAAGGATGCCGATGTCGGCCTCGCCATCGGCCACAGCGCGCACGATCTCTTCGCTCAGGTATTCGCGCAGGTCCACCTGCACGGCCGGATGTTGCGTGAGGAAGCCCGCGAGCTTCTGCGGCAGGTACTCGGTGATCGAGGTGGTATTGGCGAACACGCGCACATGGCCCTTGATGCCCTTGCCGAAGTCCTGCATGTCGCAGCGCAGGTGCTCCATCTGCTGCATCACGCGCTTGGCGTGGTACAGCACGGCCTGCCCCGCGGCCGTGAGCGTCACGCCCTGCGCGCTGCGGTGCAGCAGCTTGCCGCCCACGGCCTCTTCCATCTGCTTGATGCGGGTGGAGGCGGCGGCCAGCGAAATGCAGGCCTTCTCGGCGCCGCGCGTGAGGCTGCGCGCGTCCGCCACGTAGACGAACAGTTTCAGGTCGAACAGGTCGAAATGCAGGTTCACCGGGCGCGGGCACGAAGTAGGAAAGGAACGCGCATTGTCCGGCGATTGGCGTAGCGCGCGCCCGCTTGCGGGTTTGTCCTCAGACCGGGTCCCAGCTGAACACGTCGGCCGAGCGGTCGAGCGGATAGAAGCTCGCGCGCATTGCGGGCATGGCGTGCTCGGCGATGCTCTGCGGCGTCCAGCCCTCGGCGCGGTGGATGGAACGCACCGGGCGCGGCTGGCTGATGAGCGAAATTTCGTTGTTGCGCACCGAGAAGATCTGGCCGTTGACCGCACCAGCCGCATCGCTCGCGAGGTACACCGCCAGGGGCGCGACCTTGGCCGGCGTCATCTGCTTGATCTTGTCGACGCGGGCGCGCTGCTCGTCGGTGTCGGTCGGAATGGCACCGATCATGCGGCTCCAGGCAAAGGGCGCGATACAGTTGGAGCGCACGTTGAATTTCTGCATGTCGAGCGCGATCGACTTCGACAGCGCGACGATGCCGAGCTTGGCGGCCGAGTAGTTCGCCTGCCCGAAGTTGCCGATGAGCCCCGAGGTCGAGGTCATGTGCACCATCGCACCCGCGTTCTGCTCCTTGAAGTGCGTGGCGGCCGCGCGGCTCACGTAGTACGAGCCGTACAGATGCACCTTGAGCACCGAATCCCACTCGTCGACCGACATCTTGTGGAAGAAGCGGTCGCGCAGGATGCCGGCGTTGTTGACCACCGCGTCGATGCGGCCGAAGCTGTCGACGGCGCACTGCACGATGCGCGCGGCGCTGGCGGCGTCGGCCACGTTGTCGGTGTTGGGCACGGCCTGCCCGCCGGCCGCGCGGATCTCGTCGACCACCTGCTGCGCGGGGCCGGCGCTGCCACCCCCGCCATCGAGCGCGGCACCGATGTCGTTGACCACGACCTTGGCGCCGTTCTTCGCCATGGCGAGCGCGATGTCGCGCCCGATGCCGCCGCCCGCGCCGGTGACGACGACCACTTTTCCTTCAACCATTTTGTCTCTGCTCCGGATGTTCGACCGCGGGTTCGCGGGGTCGATCCAGAATGCCACAGGGGGCGGGGAGCGAGTTTCTGAATTCCGAAGAGGGGCTTCAGCCCTGCTCGCTCCCAGGTCTGTGCCTACTGCCGCGCCGTCCGGATGTTCGCCGGCAGCGCCTGCGGCCAGCTCGTGCGGAACGGATTGATGTCCAGCCCGCCGCGCCGCGTGTAGCGCGCAAACACCGCGAGCTTGGTCGGCTTGCAGCGGCTCCAGATGTCCGTGAACATGCGCTCGGCACACGGCTCGTGAAACTCGTTGTGGTTGCGAAAGCTCACGATGTACGCCAACAGCCCGGCCTGGTCGATGGGCGGGCCGCTGTAGCGGATCTGCACGCTGCCCCAGTCGGGCTGGCCGGTGACGAGGCAGTTGCTCTTGAGCAGGCGGCTGGTGAAGGTTTCGTTCACATGCACCTGCGTGGCGTCGCTGCTCAGCAGCTCCGGCGCGGGCTGGTAGTGGGTGCACTCGATGTCGAGGCGGTCGAGGTCGAGGCCGTCGAGTTCGTGCACCGGTTCACGGTCGAACATGTCGGGCGCCATCAGCTTCACGCCGATGCCGCCCGACTGCTCGCTGCCGCGCCACGCGGCTTCGGCGAGGTCGGTGCGCAGCAATTCGCGCACCGCATCGGCGCTCGCGAACTGGCTGTTGTTGAAGCTGTTGAGATACAGCTTGAAGCTCTTGCTCTCGATGATGTTGGGCGTCTCGCACGGAATGGTGAAGTGCGCGATGGCCAGCTGCGGCTTGCCGCGCGGGTTGAGCCAGCTCACTTCGAACGCGGTCCAGAGGTCGGCGCCGAAGAAGGGCAAGGTATCGGGCCTGATGCCCATGGCCTCGCGCTGCGTGGCACGCGCGATGGGAAACAGCAGCGTGGGGTCGTAGCGGTCGGCGTATGCCGAGGCGCGGCCGAGCTGCGACTGCTCGGGCGTGTTGGGGTTCGGGTCGTGGCTCATGGTGTGGCGTTTCTGGCATCCGCCGCATGCGCGAACGGAGCAATGTGTTGGGCGAGGATGGTGCACACCTCGGGCGGAAGGTCGTGGCCCATGCCGGGAACGGCGACGAACTGCGAGCCGGGAATGCGCCTGGCGGTGTCCTCGCCGCAGGCAATGGGCACGAGGGCGTCGGCATCGCCGTGCAGCACCAGCGCGGGCGACTGGATGCGCGGCAGCACCTGGGGCCGGTCGGCGTCGGCGCCGATGGCCAGCATCTGCCGCATCAGGCCGGCAGGGCGGTATGCGCGCCGCATGCTGAAGGTGAGGCGCTCGGCCAGTTCCTCGTCGCTCTGCGGGTAGGCGGGGCTCTGGATGAGCCGCAGCAGCCGGATGCTGTGCGCAACCAGCGCGGCCTCGTCGCGGCCCACCGGACGGCGCATGAGCATGGAGGCGACTTCGCGGCGCGGCCCGGGCAGGCCGCGCGCGCCGCTCGAACTCATGATGCTCACGAGGCTTGCCGTGCGCTGCGGCGCGGTGGCGGCCATGCGCTGGGCGATCATGCCGCCCATCGAAGCACCGACGATGTGGGCCCTTTCAATGCCCAGCGCATCGAGCACACCGAGCGAATCGAGCGTCATGTCCTGCAGCGTGTAGGCGGAGCGAACCTGCAGGCCCAGGCGGTGGCGAATCGTTTCCCACACCAGGTTGCCTACGCCGGCATGGTCGAAGCCCTGGCTCAGGCCGATGTCGCGGTTGTCGTGGCGCACCACGCGAAAACCCGCCTCGACCAGCTGTTGCACGAAGCCCGTTGGCCATGCGACCAGCTGCATGCCCAGGCCCATGATGAGCAGGATCACGGGGCGTCCCTCGCCTCCGGTGTCGTCGACTTCGATCTGCAGGCCGTTGGCGGTGACTTTCATCGGTTTCTTGCTTACTTGAATTCGCGCTCGCGCAGCCACTTGGTGGCGACCCACTTCTCGCCCGCCAGCACCGGCGCGCCGCCGTGCAGCGTGCGAGTGACGGGGTCGGGCCGGTCGTAGCTGAAGAACACGCCGCAGCCGCGCACGGGAGCCACTTCGAGGCCCACGTCGGGGAAGGTGGTGGCGCCGCCGCCTTCGGGCTCCTGCAGGTACATCACGAGCGTGGCGACGCGCTGGCCGCCACGCTTGAGGATGGTGGGCGTGCCGGGTTCGCCGGGGTCGAAGTAGTCGTAGTGCGGGCGGTACTGCGCGCCGGGGGCATAGCGCAGGATCTGCAGGCCCTCGCCGAATTCGAGCGGCCAGCGCAGCAGCGTGGCGAGGCGCTGCTCCAGCCGCGCGACGATCTCGTTCTCGCCGCGTTCGAAGAACATGCCGTCGCTGGTGCGGTCGACGTTGAGCACCTCGCCGCCGGTACGGGTCTCCACGGTGAGCGAACGTGCGAGCCGAACGCGCGCGGCGGCGATCAGGCCTTCGCACTCCTCGGCCGACAGCAGGTTGCCGAACACGACGACACGCGGGTGCCGCATGGTCTGCAGCACCTGCACGCGGCGATCGCCCGCATCGAGATACAGCGGTGCACCGTCGAGGTCGGGCCCGGGCATTTCGGTGCGCACGGGCGGCAGGGCCACCTCCACGCTGGGGAAGCCGGCCTCGAGCTGGGCCAGCGCCGTATTGGCGGCGGCATCGTGCCAGCCGGCCGCACGCATGGAGGCGCGCAGCGCTGGCACCGAGTGCCCGGCCGCGAGCTGGGCCACCAGCCACTCGCGCAGTTCCGGACTGATCGGTTGGGACATATCAGTATTCCTCCAAGCTGCGGTGAGCCCCGCAACGCACGAACGCACCATGACCCATTCCAGAAACACCGCGGAACCGGCTTTGCCGGGCCGCTGGTGTTGCCCCCTGAAAGGGGGTTGGCGAAGCGACACGAAGTGCGCGAAGACTGGGGGTCAACCTGGTTTCCTCCTGAACACCAGCCTTTCGGCTGTCGATACCTGGGCATCGAAACCATAACCCTCGAGGTCGAACTTTTCCAGTGCCTTGGGCGTGGCCGCCTTGTGCTGCACGGCCCAGCGCGCCAGCAGGCCGCGCGCGCGCTTGGCGAAGAAGCTCACGATCTTGTACCTGTCGCCCTTCCACTCCTCGAACACGCATTCGACCACGCGCGCCTTGAGCACCTTCTTGTCGACCGACTTGAAGTATTCCTGCGAGGCCACGTTGACGACCACCGGCGTGCGGTCGGCCGCGAGGCGCTCGTTGAGATGCTCGGCGATGCGCGAACCCCAGAAGGCGTAAAGGTCCTTGCCGTGGCGGTTGGTCAGTTGCGTGCCCATCTCGAGGCGGTAGGGCTGCAGCAGGTCGAGCGGGCGCAGCAGGCCGTAGAGGCCGCTGAGGATGCAGACGTGGTCCTGCGCCCAGGCCAGCTGCCCCTTGGTGAGCGTGCGGGCATCGAGGCCACCGTAGACGTCGCCGTCGAAGGCGAAGGCGGCCTGGCGGGCGTTCTTCTCGGTGCTCTTGCCGGACCAGGCTTGGTAGCGGGCCACGTTCAGGGCGGAGAGCTTGTCCGACAGGTGCATCAGCTCTGAAATTTGCTGCGGCGACTTCTCGCGCAGCAGCTTGATCAGCTCGACCGAGGGGCCGCGCGGACTTTCGAAATGAGGTTGGGTGGCGGGGATTTCGGAGGGAACCGGAGTGTCGTAGTCGAGCGACTTCGCAGGGGAAAGCAGGAACAGCATGGCGGAATTATCAGTGGCTGCCGTGACGCCGGGCAGCGCCGGTAAAATCGCGGGCTATCCCACCCTGTCTCCCCACGGCTCCCTGAAGGGCCGTTCCGTATTTCCCATGAGCGAACCCACCACTTCTCCCGCCCAGCCTGGCCTGGACAGCCTTTCCAAATCGTTCGAGCCCACCGCCATCGAGGCGCACTGGGGCCCCGAATGGGAGAAGCGCGGCTACGCCAAGGCCGGCTTCAGAGGCACGCAGCAACCGAAGGAAGGCGCCGATTCGTTCGCGATCCAGCTGCCGCCGCCCAACGTGACGGGCACGCTGCACATGGGCCATGCGTTCAACCAGACGATCATGGACAGCCTCGCGCGCTATCACCGCATGAAGGGCGACAACACGCTGTGGTTGCCGGGCACCGACCACGCGGGCATCGCCACGCAGATCGTGGTGGAGCGCCAGCTGCAGGAGCAGAAGCTCAGCCGCCATGACCTGGGCCGCAAGAACTTCGTGGCGCGCGTGTGGGAGTGGAAAGAGAAGTCGGGCAACACCATCACCGAGCAGATGCGCCGCATGGGCGATACGGTGGACTGGAGCCGCGAATACTTCACGATGGACGACGACCTCTCGAAGGTCGTCACGCAGACCTTCGTGAAGCTGTATGAAGAAGGCCTGATCTACCGCGGCAAGCGCCTGGGCAATTGGGACCCGGTGCTCAAGACCTCGGTGAGCGACCTCGAAGTCGAAAGCGAAGAGGAAGACGGCTCGCTCTGGCACATCGCCTATCCGCTGGAAGACGGCAGCGGCACGCTGACCGTGGCCACAACGCGGCCCGAGACCATGCTCGGCGACACGGCCGTGATGGTGCACCCCGAAGACGAGCGCTACAAGCACCTGATCGGCCAGCGCGTGAAGCTGCCGCTGGTGGACCGGCTGATCCCCATCATTGCCGACGACTACGTCGACAAGGAATTCGGCACCGGCGTGGTGAAGGTGACTCCGGCCCACGACTACAACGACTACGCCGTCGGCCAGCGCCACAAGCTCGAGATGATCGGCGTGCTGACGCTGGACGCGACCATCAACGACAACGCGCCCGAAAAATACCGCGGCATGGACCGCTTCGTGGCGCGCAAGGCCATCGTGGCCGACCTCGACGCACTCGGCCTGCTCGTCGAGGTGAAGAAGCACAAGCTGATGGTGCCGCGCTGCGCGCGCTCGGGCGCCATCGTCGAACCGATGCTCACCGACCAGTGGTACGTGGCCATGACGCGCCCCGGCGCCGATGGCCAGTCGATCGCGCAGAAGGCCATCGACGTGGTGAAGTCGGGCGAGGTGCGCTTCGTGCCCGAGAACTGGGTCAATACCTACAACCACTGGATGGAGAACATCCAGGACTGGACGATTTCGCGCCAGCTCTGGTGGGGCCACCAGATTCCGGCCTGGTACGACGAGGAAGGCAAGGTGTACGTGGCCGAGACCGAGGCCGACGCACAGGCCAAGGCGCCGGGCAAGAAGCTCACGCGCGACGAGGACGTGCTCGACACCTGGTACTCGGCGGCGCTGGTGCCCTTCTCTTCGCTGGGCTGGCCCGAGAAGACGAAGGACCTGGAGCTGTACCTGCCCTCGCAGGTGCTCGTGACGGGCTACGACATCATCTTCTTCTGGGTCGCCCGGATGATCATGATGACCAAGCATTTCACCGGCAAGGTGCCGTTCAAGCATGTGTACATCCACGGCCTCGTGCGCGATGCACAGGGCAAGAAGATGAGCAAGTCGGAAGGCAACGTGCTCGACCCGGTGGACCTGATCGACGGCATCCAGCTGCCCGAACTGCTCGACAAGCGCACGCAAGGCCTGCGCAAGCCCGAGACGGCGCCCGCTGTTCGCAAGAACACGCAGAAGGAGTTTCCGGACGGCATTCCGGCCTTCGGCGCCGATGCGCTGCGCTTCACCTTCGCGTCGCTGGCCTCGCTGGGCCGCAGCATCAACTTCGATTCGAAGCGCTGCGAGGGCTATCGCAACTTCTGCAACAAGCTGTGGAACGCCACGCGCTTCGTGCTGATGAACTGCGAAGGCCAGGACTGCGGCCTGCTGGAGCACACGAAGGAAGACTGCAAGGTTGGCGGCAAGGCCCACGGCTACCTGAAGTTCAGCCGTGCCGACTTCTGGATCGTGTCGCAGCTGCAGCGCGTCGAGGCCGAAGTGGCCAAGGGCTTCGAGGAATACCGCCTCGACAACGTGGCCAATGCGATCTATCAGTTCGCCTGGGACGAGTTCTGCGACTGGTACCTGGAAATCGCCAAGGTGCAGATCCAGACCGGCGACGACGCGCAGAAGCGCGCCACGCGCCGCACGCTGATCCGCACGCTCGAAACGCTGCTGCGCCTCGCGCATCCGGTGATTCCGTTCATCACGGAAGAGTTGTGGCAGAAGGTGTCGAAGGTTGCAGGGCGTGAGGGCGAGTCGATCATGGTCGCCACCTATCCGAAGAGCCAGCCCGAGAAGATCGACGAGGCGGCCGAGGCGCACGTGGCGCGGCTGAAGGCGCTGGTCGATGCATGCCGCACGCTGCGCGGCGAGATGAACGTGTCGCCTGCCACGCGCCTGCCGCTCTATGCGGTGGCCGACGATGCCGAGGGCGCGGCCTTCCTGCGCGAATCGGCACCAGTGCTGCAGGCACTCGCCAAGCTCAAGGAAGTGAAGGTCTTCGACGACGAGGCTTCGTGGTCGGCCGCGGCCGAGGCGGCGCCCGTGGCGGTGGTCGGGGCTGCGCGCCTGTGCCTGCACATGGAGATCGACAAGGCGGCCGAGATGCTTCGCATCGGTAAGGAAATCGCGCGCATCGAAGGCGAGATCGCGAAGGTGCACGGCAAGCTCGGCAACGAAGCCTTCGTTGCGAAGGCGCCGCCGGCGGTGATCGAGCAGGAACGCAAACGCCTGGCTGACTTCACGGCCATGCTGGAGCGTTTGCGCGATCAGCTTGTGCGTCTTGGCTGACACACGCAGGGCCGGGAACGCGTTTAGGATGCCAGAAGCGGTTTCGCACCGCGCTCTACCGCATCCTGCGGTCCCCCTTTGAAGAAAGACGCTGTACTGCCCATGTCCACTTCCTCGACCCGCATCCGCAAGGCCGTATTCCCCGTTGCAGGCTTTGGTACTCGCTTCCTGCCAGCCACCAAGGCACAGCCGAAGGAAATGCTGCCCGTGGTCGACAAGCCACTGATTCAGTACGCGGTCGAAGAAGCCTATGCAGCGGGCATCCGCGACATGATTTTTGTGACCGGTCGCAACAAGCGTGCGATCGAAGATCACTACGACACGGCCTACGAACTTGAAAGCCAGCTCGAAGCCAGCGGCAAGGATGCGCTGCTCAACATCGCCCGGTCGGTGATGCCCGACGACATGACCTGCTCTTACGTGCGCCAGCCACGCATGCTGGGCCTGGGCCACGCCGTGCTGTGCGCCGAACACCTTGTGGGCAACGAACCCTTCGCCGTGCTGCTGGCAGACGACCTGATGGTCGGCCCCGAAGGCGGCCAGCCTGTGCTGGCGCAGATGACCGCGGCGTTCAGCCGCCTCGGCGGCTCGCTGCTCGCGGTGCAGGAAGTGCCGCTGGCGCACGTCAAGCGCTACGGCATCGTGGCCGGAGAGGTGATCGAAGAAGGCCTGGTGAAGGTCAACCGCATGGTCGAGAAGCCCAAGCCCGAAGACGCGCCCTCGCGCCTGGGCGTGGCCGGCCGCTACATCCTCACGCCGGGCGTGTTCGACGAGATCCGCAACCAGCCCAAGGGCGCGGGCGGCGAGATCCAGCTGACCGACGGCATCGCGGCGCTGATGAAGAAGGAATCGGTCTACGCCTACTCGTACAAGGGCATCCGGTACGACTGCGGCAGCAAGGAAGGCTTCCTGCAGGCGTCGGTGGAACTGGCGCTGGCGCACCCCGAGGTGGGCGCGGAGTTTCGCGAGTACCTCAAGAGCCTGAAGCTGTAGTCGCTTCGTCGAGCGCCATCGTGCACGAAGGAAGGGCCGCTGACGCGGCCCTTTTCTTTTCTCTTGGTCAGCGCCGCTTCAGCACGTGGATGAAGTCGCTGCCCACCGTCTCTTGCTCCATCAGCTCGTTGCCCGTCTGGCGCGCAAAGGCCTGAAAGTCGCGGATCGATCCGGGATCGGTCGACACCACCTTCAGCAATTGCCCGCTCGCCATCTCGTTGAGCGATTTCTTCGCCTTGAGGATCGGCAGCGGGCAGTTCAGCCCGCGCGTGTCGAGCTCGCGATCAACTTGCATTGCCCGGCTCCGGCGGCAGGTTCAGGCCGCGGCGGCGCTCTTCGTTTTCCGCGGCAGTAAAAAACACGGGCTCGTGCCCGCGCGTGCGCAGCCAGTCGGCCAGCGCATAGCCGGTGCCAGCGGGCCAGCATTTGAGGTCGGGCAGATCGTAGAGGCGGTAGTCCACCAGCTCGGGCGACAGCTTCACCTCGCCATCGGCCACCACGTGATACGCGATGATGATCTGGTTCATGCGCTGGAAGTCGTAGGCGCCGACGATCTTCGCGGCGCTGATGTCGAGGTTGGTTTCTTCCTTCACCTCGCGCGCAATGCCCTCCTCGGGCGTCTCGCCGGCTTCCATGAAGCCGGTGATCAGCGCGAACATCTTGCCGGGCCATGCCGCATTGCGCGCCAGCAGCACCTGGCCGCGGTACTCGACGATGGCCGCGAGCACGGGGGTGGGGTTGTTCCAGTGCGTGTGGCCGCAGTTGGGGCAGCGCAGGCGCTCCTTGGGGCCGCCGTCTTCCATCAACGCAATCCATTCGAGAGGCGTGGCACAGACCTGGCAGAACTTGGGATGGGACATGGGGTTTTTCTCAGCGTTCTTGTAGTTGGATCGTGGCTTCTTCCAGAAACATCGCAGAACCGGCTTTGCCGGGCTGCCGATGTTGCCCCTGGAGGGGGTTGGCGAAGCGACACGAAGTGCGCATAGCCTGGGGCGAGCCTTGTCAGGCGGGGAAGACGCCGGTGGAGAGATAGCGGTCGCCGCGATCGCAGACCACGAACACGATGGTGGCGTTCTCTACCGTCTTCGCCACTTCGAGCGCGGCCCACAGCGCACCAGCCGCCGAGATGCCGCCGAAGATGCCTTCTTCGCGCGCGAGGCGTCGGCACATTTCTTCGGCATCGTCCTGGCTCACGCTGATTTCTTCATCGACGCAACTCGGGTCGTAGATCTTCGGCATGTACTCGGCGGGCCACTTGCGGATGCCCGGAATGCGCGAGCCTTCGGCCGGCTGCGCGCCGATGATGCGCACTGCCGGGTTCTTCTCCTTGAGGAAGCGCGACACGCCGGTAATGGTGCCGGTGGTGCCCATGGCACTCACGAAGTGCGTGATCTTGCCCTTGGTGTCGGCCCAGATCTCGGGCCCAGTGGTCTCGTAGTGGATGCGCGGGTTGTCGGGGTTGGCGAACTGGTCGAGCACCCGGCCCTTGCCCTGCGCCACCATCTGCTCGGCGAGATCGCGGGCGTATTCCATGCCGCCGCTCTTGGGCGTGAGCACAAGCTCGGCGCCGAAGGCCTTCATGGTCTGTGCGCGTTCGATCGAGAGGTCCTCCGGCATGATCAACACCATGCGGTAGCCCTTGATGGCCGCGGCCATGGCCAGCGCGATACCGGTGTTGCCGGAGGTGGCTTCGATCAGGGTGTCGCCGGGCTTGATCTCGCCGCGCTCCTCGGCGCGCTTGATCATCGAGAGGGCCGGCCGGTCCTTGACCGAACCTGCGGGATTGTTGCCTTCGAGCTTGCCGAGAATCACGTTGCCGCGCTTGGCGTTTTCTGCGGCGTGGATGCGTTGCAGGGCGACCAGGGGGGTCTTGCCGATGGCGTCTTCGATCGTCGGATAATTCATGGCAGCCACTGTGCCATAATTTTAGGCTTCGTTCAGAACCCTGCCCGGGTGGTGAAATTGGTAGACGCAGGGGACTCAAAATCCCCCGCCGAAAGGCGTGCCGGTTCGATTCCGGCCCCGGGCACCACGGTTTCAGACACGCGCCCCGATAGCGCTCGCTGACAAGACCGAGGCGTTCCACGACACATTCCGCAAACAGAGCACCCCTGTCCTGTAGCAAGTAGGACATTCGCAGCGCCGTGATGGTGTGTCACCTGTAGCACGCAGGCAGTTGTGTTTCCAAATGCCACATTGCGCAGTCCTCTTTCCGGGCATCGTTTGAACAGCGATGATCAGACGACTTATTGACCCTGCGCATCGATTCCGCTGGCTTGCCTCGTTGAGATTGCGCAATCGCAAACGGACGGCAAACCTTCGGGATGTGCTTCAGCGTTCCGGGCGTCCTCGATGGTGACAATCCAGGCTGGCCGTGGGAGGAGAACAAGCCCGACTGAGATGAGTCAGGGCACGCGGTTCTGTTTCGCCGCCGGTTTGGCTGGCTTCTTCGCAAACAAGTCTTCGCACAATCCCCGAAGCCAGCGGTTGGCCGGGTCTTGGTGGTAGCGCGCGTGCCAGTGCTGCTTGACCGTGAAAGGCGGTACCGGCACCGGGCAATCGAACACTTTCAGCTCGTTGGCGCGCGCCAGTGTCTCGCCGATGTGGCGCGGCACGGTGGCAACCAGGTCGGTGGTCGACACGATGGCGGCGAGGCCCAGGAAGCCCGGAATTTCCAGCAGGACGCGGCGCTCCACGCGATGCCGCAACAAAGCCGCATCCAGCAACTGAACGCCGGTGCCACCGACGATGCCGATGTGCGCCTCCGTCTTGTAGTCCCGCAGGCCAAGGCTCTTGCGGCCGATGCGCGGATGGGCGGCATTGACCAGGCACACCCAGTCCTGCGGATACAGCACCTGCTGATAGAAGCCTGACTCCAGCCAGGGCACCAAGCCAATGGCCAGGTCCGCCTGGCCGGATTGCAGCGCTTGTGCGCTCTGCTCGTCGATACGCGCCGCTTCCAGCCTCACACCCGGCGCCACTGCGCGCACGTGGGCCAGCAAACGCGGCAGCAGCGTGATGTGGCTGGCGTCCGTCATGCAGATGCGAAATCGGCGCGTCGCACTCGACGGGTCGAAGGCCTCCGCGGGCGCGGCAAGGCGTCGCAGCGATGCCAGCGCTTCACGCGCCGGCACGATCAGTTCCTCTGCACGTGGCGTGGCCTGCATGCCGGCGGCCGTGCGCACGAAAAGCTCGTCCCCCAACTGCCTGCGCAGCCGCCCGAGCCAGTTGCTCACCGTTGGCTGGCTCTGGCCGAGTTGTTCGGCGGCGCGCGTCACGCTGTTCGTGCTGTAGAGCAGATCGAAGAGGCGCAGCAGCTTGACGCTGAGAAGCGCGGTGCCGCCATCGGTGTCGTCGTCGAGGTTCATTTCAAAATGGAATGTAGATCATTTCATCCATGTCATGGCGCAAATGAAGGCCGAAACCTATCGTCGAGGCATTCCAACGGAGACACGCATGAAGATCTACTTTCTTGGCGCCGGTGCACTGGGTTGCGCCATTGGCGGGACACTCGCGGCGGCGGGGTCGGATGTCACGCTGATCGACCCCTTCAAGGCGCACGTCGACGCGATCAACCGCGATGGCCTGCGCATGAAGGACGGCGACACCGAGCGCGTCGTCAAGGTTCGCGCGGCACCGGACAGCAGCGGGCTGGAGCCCGCCGACCTGGTAGTCGTGCTGGTCAAGTCATTCCACACGCGTTCAGCCATCGAAGGCGCCAAGGGCATCGTCGGGCCTGGCACGGCCGTCATGTCGCTGCAGAACGGCATGGGCCATGAAGAAATCCTGTCCGAGGCGGTGGGCCGCGAGCGGGTGCTGGCAGGCAAGACCTACGTGGGAGGCGTGCTGCTGGGCCCTGGCCAGATCGTTGCCGGCACGCGCGGCAAACGCACGGTGATCGGCGAGCTCGGCGGCTCCATCAGCGAACGCGCCAAGGCAATCGCCGCCGAGTTCGAGCGCGCCGCGCTGCCCTGCGAGGTCAGCGACAACATCATGGGCGTGATGTGGGACAAGCTTCTCATCAACGTTTCCACGGGCGCGCTGAGCGGGATCACGGGACAGGTCTACGGAAGCCTCTATGCAGTGCCGGAGATCGAAGCCACGGCCATAGCGGCAGTCGCCGAAGCCATGGCGGTTGCCAGGGCCAGCGGCGTCGCCCTGTCGATCAAGGAACCGCGCGACGCATGGGTGATGGCCGCCGAAGGTCTGCCGTACGAATTCAAGACCTCGATGCTGCAAAGCCTGGAGAAGGGGTCGATCACCGAGATCGACTTCATCAACGGATCGGTGGTGCGAAATGGCCAGAAGTACAACGTGCCGACGCCGGTCAACCAGACGCTGGTCGCTGCCATCAAAGGCATCGAACGCCGCATGGAGGCGAAATGAGCACCGCACCGAAGGCCTACGTCGAGCACATCGCGATCTGGGTGAAGGACATCCACTGGCACATCAAGTTCTTCCACGACGTGTGCGGCATGACGATGCGCGAGCTGCAAGGCACGGCGGAGGAGCCGATCCAGTACTGGACGCTGGGCGGCATGCAGTTCATGGCCAAGCCCGACTACGCAGGTCCCGAGGGTCGCCTTGGCCATCTCGGCGTGATGTGCGAGGACCTCGAAGCGGTGCTCGCCGCGGCGCAGGCCTTCGGCGTCACCGAAATGCCGCAGGGCCGCAACTGGCTGCGCCTGCCTGACGGCCTCGCCGTCGAATTCATCCAGGCCAGCGCGGGCTCGGTCGCGCAGGCCCTGGCCGTCAATCCCCGTGCCTGAACACCCCACTTCACAGAGAGACACCATGCCCCCCATCGAAGACAAATATTGGGATGACGCCATCGTCGGCGAAGAATGCGTCAGCCCGCCCTACGAAGTCACCGAAGCCCGCGTGATGGCATATGCCGACCTCACCGGCGACCACACGCCCGTGCACACTGACGAAGCGTACGCACGCACCACGCCCTTCGGCACGCGCGTTGCTCATGGCCTGTTCGGCCTGTCGATCGCCGACGGACTCAAGACGAAGAGTGACATGCGCTTCATGCCCGGCATGTCGCTGGGCTGGGAATGGAGCTTCGTCGGCCCCATCAAGCTTGGCGATACCGTGCGCGTGAAATTCCACGTCGGCACCAAGCGTGAATCGAACAGCCGACCTGGCTGGGGCATCCTGGTGCTGCCGTCAGAGCTCCTCAACCAGCGAGATGAAGTGGTGCAGAAGGGCGAGCACCGCGTGATGGTTCCCAGGAGGGCCGCATGAGCCGCCCGGCCGCTCCGAAGGCGAATACCGAAGCGCTGCTGCGCGAAGGTTATCCAGTGAGCGCCCGGCAGGCGCTGCCGCTGGCTGGCATCCGCGTCGTCGACTACAGCCACTTCCTGGCCGGCCCCTATGTGGGCCGCTGCCTGGCGGCGCTCGGTGCGGAGGTCATCAAGGTCGAGCGGCCGGGTACCGGCGACGCCGGTCGCCAGCACGCCTGGTTCGTCGGTGAGCACAGCGGCTACTTCCTGCAGCAGAACATGGGCAAGAAGGGGTTGTGCGTCAACACCAAGGACCCGCGCGGCAACGAACTGATGCAGCGGCTGGTGGACAGCGCCGACGTGTTCGTCGAGAACTACCGCCCCGGCGCCTTGAAGAAACTGGGCCTAGGTTACGAGGAGTTGGCAACGCGCAATCCCGGACTCGTCTATTGCTCGATCTCGGCCTACGGCCACACCGGTCCCGACTCGCACCGCGCCGGCTTCGGCCTGATCGCCGAGGCCAAGAGCGGCATCATGCAGATGGTCGGCAATCCCGGCGAGGCGCCGCCGCTGCTGCGCATCTCCCTGGGCGACATGTACACCGGCATCCACGCGGTGGCCGCGATCAACGCGGCTCTCCTCGGTCGCGTGAAGTCGGGCCAGGGGCAGCACATCGACATGGCGCTGTACGACACGCTCGTCTCGATGCATGAGTACGCGGTGCAGTGCTACACCCTGTCGGGCGGCAAGGAAGTGCCCGTGCAGACCGGCCACGACATGCCCAATTCCACGCTTTATGGCGTGTTCCGCGCGCAGGACGGCGACCTGGTGATTGCGGCGCAGGTCGACGATGCCTGGAAACGCTTCGCCGCACTGGTGGCGCAGACCGGCGGCCCGGCCGGCTTCGGCGACGACACGCGCTATCACACCTCGGTCGGCCGCAACGCGAACCGGCTGGAGATCCTGCCGGTGGTCCGGGCCTGGGTGGAAGCCCGCCCGGTCGCGGAGGTGCTGAGCTTGCTCGACGCGATCGACGTGCCCTGCGCCAAGGTGCAGCGCATCGACGAGGTGCTGGCCGACCCGCAGATCCAGGCGCGCGGCATGGTCGTGGAGCAGCAGCATCCGGCGCTGGGAACGATCCGCCTGCCCAACCTGCCGTTCCGGTTCTCCGGCTGCGACACCACGCAGACACAGGTAGCGCCCGACCTGGGCGAACACAACGCCGAGGTGGCCGCCAGCCTGGGCTTCAGCAATGCGCAGATCGCTGCCATGCAGGCCGATGGCGTGCTCTACGGCAAGTGAGGAGACGAACATCATGACCGACCGCTACGCCGTCATCGGCAATCCCATCGGGCACACCAAGTCGCCCGTGATCCACCGCAGCTTCGCGCAGGCCACGGGCCAGGACATCGGCTACAGCGCAATCGAGGGCCCCCTCGACGGATTTGCCGGGGCCGTGCATGCGTTTCGCGAGGCCGGCGGCCGTGGCATGAACGTCACTGCGCCGTTCAAGCTGCAGGCTTTCGAGCTTGCAACCGACAGGCTCGAGCGGGCCGAGCTTGCCGGTGCCACCAACGCACTGAAGTTCGAGGGCGGCCGCATTTATGCGGACAACTTCGACGGCGTCGGCCTGGTCGCCGACATCACGCGAAACCTTGGCGTCGCGATGAAGGGCGCGCGCGTGCTGTTGCTCGGCGCGGGCGGCGCCGCGCGCGGTGCGCTGCTGCCGTTCCTTGCGCAACAGCCATCCGAGCTTGTCGTGGCGAATCGCACGCCGGCGACCGCCCGGGTGCTGGCGGAGGGTTTCGCATCCTATGGCCAGGTGATCGCGTCGGGCTACGATGACCTTGCCGGCCAGCGTTTCGACATCGTTGTCAATGCGACCTCTGCCAGCCTGAAGGCCGAGCTGCCGCCAGTGCCCGCCGAAGTGCTGAAAGGTGCGAAGCTGGCCTACGAGCTTGTCTACGGTAAGGGACTCACGCCTTTCCTGCGCCTGGCCCGGAATACAGGCGTGCCGCAACTGGCCGATGGCGTCGGCATGCTGGTCGAGCAGGCGGCGGAGGCCTTCGCATGGTGGCGCGGCGTGCGTCCCGACACGCGCGCGGTCATCGATCGGATGACGATCCCACTGGTCTGATGAAGAGGTGACACCATGAAAATCCTCATGCTGCACGGCATCAACCACAACATGTTCGGCAAGCGCGATCCGGTGCAGTACGGCACCGTCACACTGGCCGAGATCGACGCGCGACTTCAGGCGCTCGGCAGCGAGCTCGACGCCGAGATCGAGAGCTTCCAAACCAATAGCGAGGCCGCGATGTGCGAGCGCATCCACCGAGGCTTTGCCGACGGCGTGGATGCCGTGCTGATCAACGCCGGCGCATGGACGCACTACAGCTACGGCATCCGCGACGCCTTGGCAATCCTGACGGTGCCAGTGGTCGAACTGCACATGTCGAACATCCATGCACGCGAGCCCTTTCGCCACCACTCGGTGTTTGCCGACATCGTCAGAGGCCAGATCTGCGGGTTTGGTATTGACAGCTACTTGCTAGCGCTGCGCGCGGCGGTGTCAGCGGCTCTCCCGTAAGCGGCGCCGCAGGAGCCATTGCCGCTTCGCTCTCCGAGCTGACATTCCCCATCCACCAACGCTCAGCACCTCGCTCTGAACTGCTGATCTCGAACTGCCTTGCGCTGCTCGGCGATCCATCCCTGTGACGCGCCACTCTGCGGCTGTCGCGCCAAGCGGTCGTAGTACTCCACCTGTTGATTGAAGTACGCGCAGCTTGAGGTATCGCCACTGGCGCCCGTCACGCCCGGCGCGCTGGAAGCGCGCTGCTGCATGGCCTGTTGCTGGACCGCGTAGCCTTGTCTGGCCTGCTGGTCGGCGATCTGCACCTGCTGCTCCCACGGCAGCCCGGCCGGGACCGACTCGATTCGCTCTACCAGAGCGCTACGCTCGCGGCAGTGGCTCGGCGACCAGAACCGTCCGCCGCTGTTGCCGACGCAGAGGAACACCTGGGAGGCGCCGGCTGAATCGAGGTTGCGCACCGGGGGCGACACGTCAACGACCCGCCCTCCTCCGCGGCCACAGGGCTCGCTGCTGTATTGATTGCCGCATCGATAGACCTGCTGTGCATGGGCAATGCCGCTGGCGATCAAGAGCAGGCTGGCGAGAGAGGTGACGCGCATAGTGCGATGGTAGCGACTGGATGCGGTCGTTCTGGAAGCGCTGAAGGCCGCCGGCCCAGGCTGGCAAACGCGCGCGAATGACGCTCTGCGGGAGGTGTTCGTGGCGAAGGCAACGCCCGGCACGCGGTCCAAGCGCTCGCACTTTGGCGGGGGAAACACCTGAGGCCCGGCAGAGCCGGCTCCTCGGTGTTCCCTGAAGGGGCCTTCCCCTCTTATGCCGATCCGGTCGTTTCGCGCAGGCCCGTGTGCACCGTCGGATGCGCCAGCCGCACCCGCAGTTCGCGCTTGAGCCGCTTGTTGTCCAGCCGGCGCGATTCCCCCATGAAACTCAGCAATTGCAGCGGCAATTGCCGCTCGGCCTCGCCGCGGGCCACGCGTGGCGGGCGGGGCATGCCATAGAGGTCGGCGGCCAGGTCGACGTAGTCGCCCATGCGCAGTTCGGTGTCGTCCGAGGCATGCACGATGCGCTGCGGCTTGCCGCGGAACAGGGCCGCCACGCAGGCGCGCGCGAGGTCGTCGGCATGGATGTGGCTCGTGTAGACGTCGTCCTCGCGCCGCAGCACGGGCGTGCCGCGCTGCAGGCGGCCGCGCGGGGTGCCGTTTTCGCGGTCGGGGGCGTAGATGCCCGGAATGCGCAGGATGCTGGCGCGCACACCGGCGCTGCGGCCCAGCCAGCGCACGGCGCGCTCGGCGTCTACGCGACGATGGGAGCGCGGTGTGTCGGGCCGCACGCCGCGGGTTTCGTCGACGCGGGCGCCGCCGCAATCGCCGTACACGCCGCTGGTCGAACCGTAGACGAAAGCCGAAGGCAACGACCGCAGGCGCAATGCCCGCACCAGCTGGGTGGTGCGCTGGTCGCGCCACCAGGCGGCGCCGGCGTCGCGGGCGGGCGGCGCCAGATGCAGCACCCGCGTGGCGATGCCCGCCAGCCGGCGCAGGGTAGCGGCGTCGTCCAGATTGCCCACCAGCGGCCGGATGCCGGCTGCGCGCAGAGCGCCCACGCGGTCGGCGGACGAAGTGAGTGCCACCAGTTGCATGCGGCCGCGCAGATCGCGCGACACGCGCTGGCCGACGTCGCCGCATCCGACGATCAGCAGGCGCTCGCGCCGGAACCGCGCTGGCAGAGCGCCGGAGGGGCTATTGATTGAAGGCAAAATCCTGTTCCTGTCCCAATTCAGTTGCTCACCGGGCTTCGTACGGCCCGCGAAGAGTTCACCTCGAAGA
Organism: Variovorax sp. Root411; assembly: GCF_001425205.1. GTDB lineage: Bacteria > Pseudomonadota > Gammaproteobacteria > Burkholderiales > Burkholderiaceae_C > Variovorax. The sequence continues at coordinate 462,836 of NZ_LMDW01000001.1, read as the reverse complement.
ATACCGATGACTGCTACAGCGCCGCACGAAGCGGGCTTTTCCATCCACGTCGAACCTAGCGGACGCCATTTCGTGGTCCATGGCGACGAGACCATCCTCGCGGCGGGCATCCGACAGGGCATCGGCCTCCCCTATGGCTGCAAGGACGGCGCCTGCGGCTCGTGCAAGTGCAAGAAGCTGTCGGGAGAGGTCACCCTGGGGCCCCATCAGAGCAAGGCCCTGAGCGCCGAGGAACAGCTCGCCGGCTACGTGCTGACCTGCTGTGCGCACGCCCGGAGCGACGTGGTGCTCGAGTCGCGACAGGTCACGGAGGCCGGCGCCCTGCCGATCCGCAAGATGCCGGTACGGGTGCAAGGCCTCGCGCGCCTGTCGCACGACGTGATGATGGTGCGCCTGCAGTTGCCGGCCGGCGAGCCGCTGCAGTTCTACGCCGGCCAGTACGTGGAGTTCATCCTGCGCGATGGCGCACGCCGCAGCTACTCGATGGCCAATGCGCCGCACACGCTGGGCCAGCCCGGCACGGGCATCGAACTGCACCTGCGCCACCTGCCCGGCGGCAAGTTCACCGACCATGTGTTCGGCACGATGAAGGAAAAGGAAATCCTGCGCATCGAGGGCCCCTTCGGCAGCTTCTTCCTGCGCGAGGATTCCGCCAAGCCGATGATCCTGCTGGCCTCGGGCACGGGCTTCGCGCCGATCAAGGCGCTGCTCGAGCACATGAAATTCAAGGGCATCGAGCGGCCCGCCACGCTCTACTGGGGCGGGCGCCGGCCCGAGGACCTGTACATGGACGCCTGGGTGCGCGAGGAGATGGCGCAGATGCCGAGCCTGCGCTACGTGCCCGTCATTTCCAACGCCACGCCCGAAGACAACTGGACCGGCCGCACCGGCTTCGTCCACCAAGCCGTGCTGGAAGACTTCGCCGACCTGTCGGGCCACCAGGTCTATGCCTGCGGTGCGCCCATCGTGGTCGACTCGGCCAAGCGCGATTACGTGGCGCTGGCGGGCCTGCCCGAAGAGGAATTTTTTGCCGACGCATTCACCACAGAGGCCGACAAGGCCCTTCCCTGAGACAACCCAAAAAAGACAATGAAGACGAGACACTTCCTTCTCACCCTGCTCGCCAGCGCCACCGCCCTGCTGGGCACCAGCCAGGCAATGGCGCAGCAACAGCAGCGCCCCATCCGCCTCGTCGTGCCCTACGCGGCAGGCGGCCCGATCGACAACACCGCGCGCATCCTGGCCGAGCGCGTCAAGGACACGCTGGGCCCGGTCATCATCGACAACAAGCCCGGAGCGGGCGGCAACATCGGTGCCGACATCGTGGCGAAGGCGCCCGCCGACGGCCTGACGATCGGCATCGCGGCCACCGCCACCAACGCGGTGAACCCTTGGCTCTACAGCAAGATCCCGTTCAACGCCGCGACCGACTTCGCGCCGATCACGCAGATGGTCCGCGTACCCAACGTGCTGGTGATGAACGCCGATACGGCCAAGCGCCTGAACATCAACAGCGTGGCCGACCTGATCCGCTACGCCAAGGCCAACCCGGCCAAGCTCAACTACGGCAGCGGCGGCAACGGCAGCGCCGGCCATCTCGCGGGCGAGCTGTTCAAGAAGGAAGCGGGCATCTTCGCGCTGCACATTCCGTACAACGGCGGCAGCCCGGCGCAGCTGGCGCTGATCTCGGGGCAGGTCGACTTCAACTTCGACAACCTCGCCACCGCGGCGCCGAACATCCGTTCGGGCAAGCTGAAGGCCATTGCGGTGACGACCCTGCAGCGCAGCAACGCGCTGCCCGACGTGCCGCCCATTGCCGACACGCTCAAGGGCTTCTCGATCGACACGTGGTGGGGCCTGGTCGCGCCGGCCGGCACGCCGCACGAGGTGGTCGTGAAGCTGAACCAGGCCTTCGTCGCCGCGCTGAATGCGCCGGAAACGAAGACCCGTTTCGCCTCGATGCTGGCCGAGCCGGTCGGCAATTCGTCCGAGCAGTTCGGCAGCTTCATGAAGAGCGAACTCGCCAAGTACGAGCAGGTGGTCAAGGCCACCGGGGCGAAGGTGGACTGACGAGGTCGTGCAGGGGCGCTACGGCCTGCGTGTCGGTGGCCGCAGCCACGGCCGCCGCCGCTTCGGCCGCCCCGCTCTGGTACGTGCGCAGGCCTGCGAGGTCGAGCACTTCCACGCCGCCATGTTCGATACGCAACAGGCCGTCGCGCTGCAGCGCATGCAGCGCGCGGTTGGCACGCTGGCGCGACACCGCCGACAGCAGGCCGATCTCGTCCTGGCTCAGCCGCACGAAGCGGGTGGCACGCGGATAGAGGATGGGGTCGAACAGGCTGGCCAGGCAGCGCGCCACGCGCGCGTCGGGGCCGAGCAGCCGATCGAATTCCATGAGGCCGATGAACAGGCTCAGTCGCGCATTGATGTGTAACAACAGAAACCGATTGAAGTCGATGCTGGTGGACATCAGCCGCTCGAAGCTGCGCCGCGGCACGCAAGCCACGCGCGTGGGCCGCAGCGCCACGCCGTCGTAGCGCCAGCGTCCGGGGGTGAGCAGCGAGCCTTCGCCGCTCCAGCCTCCAGCGGTCACGCCGGTGAAGGTGGAGACGCGCCCGTCGGGCAGCGACACCGACATCTTCAGCAGGCCATCCATCACGCCGATCCAATGATCGGCGGGTTCGCCGCGCCGCACGACGAAGCCGCCGGCCGGGACCACGCGCTCGTGCGACTCCTGGACGACGTGGTCGAGTTCGTCGTCCGTGAGCGCGCGCGCCCACAAGCTCTCGCGAAGCATGTTCTCCAACGCGTTCGACATCGCGCCTCCTGCTGTCGTCCCTCGTGACATCGCATCGGCCGATCCGTCGCAGGCGCCGGTCGGCGGGGGACCGTAAGAAATGTCGTTGCAACGACATCTTCGGCGCGGCGATGGTGCCACAGTCATCCGCGTTCGCCAAACAACAAGGAGACAACGATGAAGCGTTCGAACAAGGACCCGCGCCCCGCGCGCGGACCGGACGGTGGAGACGCGCACGGCCTGCGCCGGCGCGACGTGCTGGGCTACGCCACGGCCGCACCGCTGGCATCGGCGGCGGCCGGCATCGCGGGGCTCGGTGCCCTCACGGCGCCCGCTTCCGCTGTGGCCGCGCTGCTGCCGATGACCCCGCCCGACACCACCGACCTGATCGACATCGGCGACGCGGTCACGCTGACGTCGCTGCCGACCATGCCGTTGGTGAAGGTGACGAACACCGGCGACGGCCGCGTGCGCCTGGCGCTGCCGCGCCTCGAAGTCGGCCAGGGCATCGCCACGGCGACCGCGATGATGCTGGCGGACAAGATGCGCCTGCCGCTGAGCGCCATCGAAGTCACGTCGGCCGACGCCAGCCCCGAGCTGATCTGGAACCAGCTCACCGGCGGCTCGTCGAGCGTGCGTTCGATGCACGCCGGCATGCCGATGCTGGGCGGCCTCGGCGGCCTGCTCTCGGGCTCGACGCCCTCGGTGGTCGGCCAGCGCGTGACGCGGCTCGACGCACTCGACATCGTCACCGGGCGCAAGAAGTTCACGCTCGACCAGGCGGTGCCCGGCGCCAAGCCGACGATGGTGCGGCGCCCGCCGACCATCAACGGCAAGTTCGTCGGCATCAACAACCTGAACACGGTGATGGGCATGCCGGGCGTGATCGGCGTGGTGCCGATTCCCGCCACGAACGGCATCACGCCGACGCCGCCGGGCGTGGCGGTGATGGCCGAAACCTTCGGCCAGGCCTGGGCCGCGGTGAACGCGCTCGACGTGACCTGGGGCGCCGGCCCGCTCGACGGCGAGTCGAACGCCACCATCATGAGCAAGCTGAAGTCGTCGCTGCTGCCTTTTGCGCTGCCGCCGCTGGGCGCGCTGACGGTCGAGGCCGAGTTCGAGTTCGCGCCGGCCGCGCACTGCCCGATGGAAGTCGAATGTGCGATTGCGGACGTGCGAGCGGATCGCGCCGAAATTTGGGCCGGGCTGCAGAGCCCCATCGTCACCCAGCAGGCAGTGGCCGCCGAGTTGGGCCTGCCGCTGAACAAGGTTGTCGTGCATGTGGTGCCCTCGGGCGGCTCGTTCGGGCGGCGCCTGTTCTGGGACCCGGTGCTGCAGGCGATCCAGGTGTCGAAGGCGCTGGGGCGCCCCTGTCGCCTGATGTACCACCGCACCGACGACATGCGCCACACGCGCATCCGCCCGCCGATCTACCAGAAGGCACGCGCCACGATGCTGCTGGGCCAGGTCATCGCCTTCGAGCAGCGCATCGCCAGCGTGCGGCTGGACACGCGCCACGGCTTCGGCAACATGCTCGAGGCCGCCGCCATCGCACTGCCCAATGCCTTCCCGCAGACGGTGGGCAACTTCGCGATCGAGCAGGTGATGTTCAAGACCATGGTGACCTCGCCCTACAACTTCGGCGTCACGACCAAGCTGCTGACGCCGGTGCCGATGGACATGAACACCTGCTCGTACCGCTCGGTGCACATCCAGCCCGCGCGGCTGGTGGAAGAGATCCTGGTCGACGAGATGGCCCGCGCCGCGGGCAAGGACCCGGTCGCCTTCCGGCTCGAGTACCTGCGCCTGCCGCGCGCCCGCGCGGTGCTCAAGGCGGTGGCGGAAGCCGCGCAGTGGGGCAAGGCGATGCCGGCGGGCTTTGCGCAGGGCGTGGGCGTGCACCAGGAGACGAAGTCGTTCACGGCCTGCATCGTCGAGATCGACGCGCGCGTGCCGTCGGCCGCGAAGGTGGTGCGCGCCACGATCGCGATCGACGTGGGCACGCCGATCAACCCCTCGGGCATCGAGGCGCAGCTGCAGGGCGGCCTGTGCGAATCGATCGCGCTGGTGCTGTCGGCGGGGCTGCACATCCAGAACGGCCTGCCGCTGGAAGGCAGCTACTCGCAGTACCACTTCTCGCGCATGAAGCACTACCCGAAGGACGTGAAGGTCATCATCCTGCCGGCCAACGGCGAGGCCATCGGCGGGCTGGGCGAGGTCGGCCTGTCGGCGAGCTCGGGCGCCATTGCCAACGCCTATGGGCGCGCCACCGGCATCAAGCCGCGCAGCTTCCCGCTGAACTTCCCGGTCGACTTCACGCCGATCCCGCCGGGCAAGCTGCCCACGCCCGTCAACGTTCCGATCCCCGCCTGAGGAGACCCGCCATGCCTGTGCAATCTTTCAAGGTGAACGGCCAGAACGTGGACGTCGAGGCGCCAGACGACCTGGCGCTGCTGTGGGTGCTGCGTGACAAGCTCGGCATCACCGGCCCGAAGTACGGCTGCGGCATCAACGTGTGCAAGGCCTGCACCTGCCACGTCGACGGCAAGGCCGTGACGACCTGCTCGGTGCGCGTGTCCGACGTGCGCGGCCGCCAGGTGACGACCATCGAGGGCCTGGCCAACGGCAACACGCTGCACCCGGTGCAGCAGGCCTGGATGAACCTCGACGTGCCTCAATGCGGCTTCTGCCAGCCGGGGCAGATCATGGCGGCGGTGGACCTGCTGCGCCGCACGCGCAACCCGACGGACGCCGACATCGACGCCATCGAGAACGTGTGCCGCTGCGGCACCTACGGCCGCATCCGCGAGGCCATCAAGGCTGCGGCGGCGGCAATGGGGTAGGAGGCTTGCTTATTCGCCGAGGTAGGCGGCCCGCACGCGCGGGTCGCTCAACAGGGCCTTGGCTTCACCGTTCATGGTGATCAGGCCTGACTCCATCACGTAGCCGCGGTCGGCCAGCTGCAGCGCGCGGTTGGCGTTCTGCTCCACCAGCAGGATGGTCACGCCCTGCGAGGCCACGGTCTGCACCACTTCGAAGATCTTGTCGCACATGATCGGCGACAGACCCATCGTCGGCTCGTCGAGCAACAGCACCTTGGGGCGCGCCATCAGCGCACGGCCCATGGCCAGCATCTGCTGCTCGCCGCCCGACATGGTGCCGGCCAGCTGGTCCTTGCGCTCGCGCAGGCGCGGGAAGGTGACGAACACGCGCTCCATGTCGCTCGCGATGGCGGCCTTGTCCTTGCGGATGTAGGCGCCGATCTGCAGGTTCTCGGTGATGGTCATGCGCGTGAACACGCCACGGCCTTCAGGCACCATCACGAGACCCTCTTCCACCAGGTCCCACGCACCGCGGCCCTTGATGCTGCGGCCCAGGAATTCGATGTTGCCGGCTCCGGCCGGCAGCGTGCCGGTAATGGCCTTCATGGTGGTGGTCTTGCCGGCGCCGTTGGAGCCGATCAGCGACACCAGTTCGCCTTCGCGCACCTCGAAGTCCACGCCCTTCACGGCCTGGATGCCGCCGTAGCCGACCTTCAGGCCGCTGACCTTCAGCAGCGTCTTGCCGGCCGCCTTGGCTTGCGCGGCGGTGGACGAGGTTTCTTGTTCGCTCATGGTTGCGGTGCTCATGTCAGTGGCCTCCGGTGCCGAGGTAGGCCTCGATCACCTTCTCGTTCTTCTGCACGTCCATCGGGGTGCCTTCGGCAATCTGCTTGCCGTAGTCCAGCACGGTGACCCGGTCGCACAGGCCCATGATGAGCTTGACGTCGTGTTCGATGATCAGGATGGTGCGGTTGTCGCGGCGAATGCGGTCAATCAGCTCGCGCAGCGCGACCTTCTCGGTCAGGTTCATGCCGGCGGCGGGCTCGTCCAGCGCGATGAGCTGCGGGTCGGTGGCCAGTGCGCGCGCGATTTCCAGGCGGCGCTGGTCGCCGTACGACAGCGTGCGCGCCTTGTAGTCGGCAAACTTGCCGATGCCGACGTAGTCGAGCAACTCGTGCGCGCGGTCGGCAATGGTCTTTTCCTCGGCCTTGAAGCTGCCGGTGCGCAGGATGGCGCCGAACACACCCGAATGGGTGCGGATGTGGCGCCCGACCATCACGTTCTCCAGCGCCGTCATTTCGGCGAAGAGGCGGATGTTCTGGAAGGTGCGCGCAATGCCGGCCTTGGCCACTTCGTGCACGGCCGTCGGCTGGTAGGGCTTGCCGGCGAGCTCGAAGGTGCCGCTGTCGGGCGTGTACAGCCCGGTGATCACGTTGAAGAAGGTGGTCTTGCCAGCGCCGTTGGGGCCGATCAGGCCGTAGACCTGGCCGCGCTTGATGGTGATGCCCACGTCGGACAAGGCTTGCAGCCCGCCAAAGCGTTTGGAAATACCGCGGACGTCGAGGATGGTGTCTGTCGTCATGTTGATTTTTCCTTCGGCGTTCAGGGATTGATCGACATGGGACGCGAAGCCGCACCCGGCAATTCATCGGCGGGCGTATCGATGCCCGGCGCATGCGTTTGCAGCGATCCGGGGGCCACGGCCGCGTGGGCCGGGTCGACGGGCACTCCGCCCTTCTTGGCCAGCGTCTTGCCGTGTTCCGGCGAGGGCCAGAGGCCGCGCGGACGCACCAGCATGATGATGATCATGGCCAACGCGATGAACAGCTGGCGCAGGATGGAAGCATCGAGGCGGCCGTCGGTCAACGACTGCAGCGGGCCGGCGACATAGCGCAGCACTTCGGGCAGCGCGGCCAGCAGCACGGCACCGAGGACGACGCCGGGCAGGTGCCCGATGCCGCCGAGCACCACCATCGCGACGATCATCACCGACTCCATCAGGCTGAAGGACTCGGGCGACACGAAGCCCTGGAAGGCCGCGAACATGGCGCCCGACACGCCACCGAAGCTGGCGCCCATGCCGAAGGCCAGCAGCTTCATGTTGCGGGTGTTGATGCCCATTGCCTTGGCCGCGATCTCGTCTTCGCGGATGGCCATCCAGGCGCGGCCGACGCGCGAAGTCTGCAGGCGGTGCGAAATGATGATCGTGGCGATCACCAGCGCCAGGAACAGGTAGTAGTACAGCGAGACCGAGGAGATCGAGAAGCCGTCGAACTTCCATGCCTTGCCGAGGTCGAGGCCCCAGAACTTGATGGAGTCGATGGCGGTGATGCCCTTCGGACCGTTGGTGATGTTCACCGGCTGGTCGAGGTTGTTCAGGAACACGCGGATGATTTCGCCGAAGCCGAGCGTGACGATGGCGAGGTAGTCGCCGCGCAGCTTGAGCGTGGGGGCACCGAGCAGCACGCCCAGGCAACCGGCCACCGCAAGGGCCAGCGGAATCACGATCAGCAGCGAGGTGTGCAGCCCGTTTGGAAACATCTGCGCGAACCACGGGAAGGTTTCGGTCAGGTGCGACGAGCCCATCAGCGCGTACAGGTAGGCCCCGATCGCGAAGAAGGCCACGTAGCCCAGGTCGAGCAGGCCGGCATAGCCGACCACGATGTTCAGGCCCAGTGCCAGCATCACGTAGAGCAATGCGATGTCGGCGATGCGCACCCAGGCGTTGCCCTGCATCTGCAGCAGCAGGGGCAGCGCGAGCACGGCGATGATGCCGATGATGTAGAAGGCGAGGTTCTTGCTGTTTTTCATGGCTCGTTCCTCAGGCACGGTCCGCCACGCGTTCGCCGAGCAGGCCGGACGGACGCAGCGTGAGCATGACGATCAGCACGATGAACGCGAAGATGTCGCTGTAGTTGCTGCCGAGCACGCCGCCCGTCAGCGTTCCGATGTAGCCCGAGCCGATCGCCTCGATGAGCCCCAGCAGGATCCCGCCGACCACTGCGCCGGCAAGGTTGCCGATGCCGCCGAACACGGCCGCAGTGAAGGCCTTGAGGCCAGGCAGGAAGCCCATAGCGTGCTGGGCGATGCCGTAGTTCGACGCATACATCACACCGGCGATGGCCGCGAGCACGGCGCCGATGATGAAGGTGGCCGAGATGACCATGTCGGGCCGGATGCCCATGAGGGCAGCGACGCGCGGGTTCTCCGCGGTGGCGCGCATTGCGCGGCCAAGCTTGGTGTAGTTGACCAGCCACATGAGCACCACGAGCGAGAAAGCCGTGACGCTCAGGATCATGACCTGTGTGGGAGAGATCACCGCGCCGCCCACGTGGATGGGGTCGGTCGGCAGCAGGTTGGGGTAGGCCTTGTTGGTCGGCTTCCAGATGATCATGGCCAGCGTCTGCAGCAGGATCGACATGCCGATGGCCGTGATCAGCGGCGCGAGCTTGGGACTGTTGCGCAGGGGCCGGTAGGCCACCTTCTCGATCACGAAGTTGAGGGTTGCCGCGACGATGCAGGCAATGATCAACGCGATGAGGAGGATCAGCCAGCCCGGTGTGTTGGGCATGCCGTCCTTCATGAGCCCGATGATGGTCCAGCTCGTGAGAGCCCCCACCATCAGCACTTCTCCGTGCGCAAAATTGATGAGGTTGATGATGCCGTACACCATGGTGTAGCCCAAGGCTATCAAGGCATACATGCTGCCCAGTACCAGACCGTTGATGATCTGCTGCAGCAAAATGTCCATAACGCGATTTCCTATGTGTTGCACCGTTGCGGGGTGCCATTCACCCGCCGGGCACCGGTTTGGCGCCCCTGGGTTGACAAGCAAAAAACCAGCCAACATGTGTCGCCGGCGGATTTGTGGGCGGGATTGTAGTCACGCACCAGCTTTGATTTGGTGCGCGGCGACCGGGGTTTACCCGCTCACGTCATGCTGTATGCGCGTAGGGCCATGCACGCTTTGCAGGCACGCTGCAAGCAAGTATCAGCCGTTGCCTTCGGCGTTCCGGCGGCGCAGCTCGCGCAGCTTTTCCGCAATGCGAATCTCGAGTCCACGCTCGACGGGCTCGTAGAAGACCTGGCCTTCCAGCCCTTGCGGAAGATAGCGCTCGCCGGCGGCGAAACCGCCCTCCTCGTCGTGCGCATAGCGGTAGCCCTTGCCGTAGTCGAGCTCTTTCATGAGCTTGGTGGGCGCATTGCGCAGGTGCATGGGCACGGGTCGCGTGCTGTCCTTCTTCACGAGGGCGCGCACCGCGTTGTAGGCCTTGTAGACGGCGTTCGACTTGGGCGCGATCGCGAGGTAGACCACGCATTCGGCCAGCGCCAGTTCGCCCTCGGGGGTACCCAGCCGTTCATAGACCTCGGCCGCATCGAGCGCCAGGCGCAGGGCGCGCGGATCGGCCAGGCCGATGTCTTCGCTGGCCATACGCACCAGCCGGCGCGCCATGTAGCGCGGATCGGCGCCGCCGTCGAGCATGCGCACGAACCAGTAGAGCGCGGCGTCGGGGTCGCTGCCTCGCACGGACTTGTGCAGCGCGCTGATGGTGTCGTAGAACTGCTCGCCGCCCTTGTCGTAGCGCCGCATGCGCTCGCCGAGCACGCGCAGCAGCCACTCGTCAGTGATGTGTTCGAGCTTTTCGGCGCGGGCCGCGACCGCGAGCGTTTCAAGGGTGTTGAGCAGCCGGCGTGCATCGCCGTCGGCATAGGCCACGAGGCGATCGACCGCCGCTGTGTCGATGGCGGGCACGGCCTGGATGGCCTGTGCGCGCGCCACGATCTGCTTGAGGTCGTCTTCGCCGAGCGGCTGCAGCACGTACACGGCAGCACGCGAAAGCAAGGCCGAGTTGACCTCGAACGAAGGGTTCTCGGTGGTCGCGCCGATGAAGGTGAAGAGGCCCGACTCCACATGCGGCAGGAAGGCATCCTGCTGGCTCTTGTTGAAGCGGTGCACCTCGTCGACAAACACGATGGTGCGCTGCTGCTCCAGTCCGTCGCGTGCGGCGGTGGCGCGCTCCACCGCTTCGCGGATGTCCTTCACGCCGCCGAGCACCGCGCTGATGCTCAGGAACTGCGCGTCGAACGCATCGGCCATGAGCCGCGCGATGGTGGTCTTGCCGGTGCCCGGCGGCCCCCAGAGGATGCAGGAATGCGGCTGGCCCGATTCGAACGCGATGCGCAGCGGCATGCCCGGGCCGAGCAGGTGCTGCTGGCCGATCACGTCGCCCAGCGTTTTGGGACGCAGGCGCTCGGCAAGGGGTTGGTGGGCGGTGGTGGCCAAGCCTGTGGGTTTATTGCTTGACGACGTCCGCGCCGGCCGGCGGCTTGAAGTCGAACACGCTTGCCGGCAGCGACGGGTTCACCTCGACCTTGCCGAACTTGAGCACCGAGCGCTGGCCGAAGCTGTCGAGGATTTCGAGCGCTGCCAGCGCCTCGCCCTGGAAGCCGACCTGCACGCTCTGCAGCTGGCCGTCCTTGTTCTTCGGCGTGGCCTTGACCCATTGCAGGCCGTCGCGCTCCGGCGCGGCCTCGAGAGTGAAATCGGCCTGCAGGGCCTTCAGGTCGGGCGCCGCGGCGATCAGCGCCGCCGGCGTGGAGCCCAGCGCCTGCGCCTGCGCGCGCTGCGTGACCTGGTTCAGGTCGGCGTCGTAGAGCCACAGTGTCTTGCCGTCGGCCACGATGACCTGCGCAAAGGGCTTCTGGTAGTCGAACTTGAATTTGCCGGGGCGCTGGAATTCGAAGGTGCCGCTCGAAGTCTTGGTGCGGCCCGGTTGCCCTTCGCGCGCCGGGGCGGTCACGGTCTGGGTGAAATCGGCGCGGCCGGACTTGACCGTCCTGACGAAGGTTTCAAGGCTTTCGAGCCCGCCGGCCCAGGCGTTGGTGGAACTCAGGAGGCCGATCAACAGCCAATGACGCAATTTCAATTTGGATTCCTCGCTTGGAAAAGCTGTGGCATTGGCATCGACCCTAACCGCCGCGAATTGCGGCAACTGCAGGGCTTCATGAAGATTTGCAATGCCGACCGGCGTTTTTGCAAATTGCCTTTCAGCACGTAACCTGAATCTTGAAAACCCGCGCAGCGAATTACTCCGCCGCGCGCGCCGGCACCAGAATTTCGCGCTGGCCGCTGCCGCTCATCGCACTGACCAAGCCGGCCTTTTCCATGTCCTCGACGAGGCGCGCGGCGCGGTTGTAGCCGATCTTCAGGTGGCGCTGCACCAGCGAGATGCTGGCCTTGCGGTTCTTGAGCACGACCTCGACCGCCTGGTCGTACATCGGGTCTTTTTCCGCATCGCCGCCGCCGAGCAGGTCGCCGTCACCGTCGCCATCGACCGTGCCGCCTTCGAGCACGCCCTCGATGTAGTCGGGCTCGCCCTGGCTCTTGAGATAGGCCACCACGCGGTGCACTTCCTCGTCGCTGACGAAGGCGCCGTGCACGCGAATGGGCAGGCCTGTGCCGCTGGGCATGTAGAGCATGTCGCCCATGCCGAGCAGCGCCTCGGCGCCCATCTGGTCGAGGATGGTGCGGCTGTCGATCTTGCTCGACACCTGGAACGCGATGCGCGTCGGGATGTTGGCCTTGATAAGGCCGGTGATCACGTCAACGCTCGGGCGCTGGGTGGCAAGAATGAGGTGGATGCCTGCGGCGCGCGCCTTCTGCGCGAGACGGGCGATCAGCTCTTCGATCTTCTTGCCTACCACCATCATCAGGTCGGCCAGTTCGTCGATGACCACGACGATGTGCGGTTCGCGCCGCAGCGGCTCCGGATCGTCCGGCGTGAGGCTGAAGGGGTTGTAGATGAACTCCTCGCGCGCCTTGGCTTCGTCGATCTTGGTGTTGTAGCCGGCCAGGTTGCGCACGCCGAGCTTGCTCATGAGCTTGTAGCGGCGCTCCATCTCGGCCACGCACCAGTTCAGGCCGTGCGCCGCCTGGCGCATGTCGGTGACCACGGGCGCCAGCAGATGCGGAATGCCTTCGTAGACCGACATTTCGAGCATCTTCGGGTCGATCATGAGCAGGCGAACGTCGCGTGCCTCGGCCTTGTAGAGCAGTGACAGGATCATCGCGTTGATGCCCACCGACTTGCCCGAGCCGGTGGTACCGGCCACCAGCACGTGCGGCATCTTCGCGAGGTCGGCCACCACCGGGTTGCCGATGATGTCCTTGCCGAGGCCCATGGTGAGCATCGACTTGCCTTCGTTGTAGATCTGCGAACCCAGGATTTCGCTGAGCTTGATCGACTGGCGCTTGGCGTTCGGCAGTTCGAGCGCCATGTAGTTCTTGCCCGGAATGGTCTCGACCACGCGGATCGACACCAGCGAGAGCGAGCGCGCGAGGTCCTTGGCGAGGCCGAGGATCTGCGAGCCCTTGACGCCCGTGGCGGGCTCGATTTCGTAGCGCGTGATGACGGGGCCGGGCGAAGCGAGCACCACGCGCACCTCGACGCCGAAGTCCTTGAGCTTTTTCTCGATCATGCGCGAGGTCATCTCGAGCGTGTCGGACGAAACAGTTTCCTGGCGCGCTTGCGCGGCGTCGAGCAGGTCGACCTGCGGCAGCTTGCTGTCGGGCAGTTCCTTGAAGAGCGGCTTCTGGCGCTCCTTGACGACGCGGTCGCTCCTGGGCACTTCGGTCATCGCGGGCTCGATCTGCACCGGGGGCGATGGCGGGCGGCGCTTGGGGCGCGGCTCGAGGCGGACTTCGTCCTCGTCGTCGTCGAAGGCACCACCTGACGACGAAGCCAGCGAGGGCTCGGCCCGGTCCGGGTCGCCGCGCGTGAACGCAGGTTCGTCGGCCTCGGCACGCTCGCGGGCGGCCTGCTTGCCCATGGCGATGTCGGCGGCCATTTCGCGCTTCTCGCGGCGTGACTCGAACAGCGAGTAGGCACGCGCGCCGATGCGCTCGGCGATCAGGCTCCAGGAGAAACGGAACACCAGCGCCGAGCCGATCACGCCGCCGGCGATGGCCACCAGCGCCGATCCGGTGAAGCCCATCCAGCGCACGCTGGCCGGTCCCACGAGATAGCCCAGCGCGCCGCCACCGGAGCCCGGCAGGTGCGCCTCGAGCCGGTACAGGCGCGACCATTCGAGCATGGTGCTCGCGCACAGCAGCAGGACGAGCCCGAACCAGAACGCAAGGCGGCTGCGGTTGAAGCGCCCACGCGGTGCCGGTTGCTCGCCGGATGCAGGCTCGCCGCCGCGCAGCCAGTTGGCCAGCGACGAAAGCCAGGCGCGCAGCCCGGCAAAAAGGCACCACCAGACGGAATAGCCGGCGAGGTAATAGCTGCCATCGGCCAGCCAGGCGCCGATGCGGCCGCCCCAATTCTTGATTTCGCCCCCCGTGCCCGAGGTGGACCAGGCGGCATCGGAAGGCGTGAAGCTCAGCATCGCGAGCAGCCAGAACAACAGCGCCGCGAAGCCTGCGATCAGCGTGATTTCGTGGGCGAAGCGCATGGCGCGCATGCGCACGGGTTGCCCCTCGGCGGCGGAAGAAGATTGAAGCGTATTGAGCGAATAGGTCATGAAAAACACGGCGCCCGGCCCGGAAGATCGGGGCCGGAAGCACGAACACTACAACAAAAGGCCGGGACCGCCGGCAACGGCGGCCCGGCCCTGGAGGTTCAAGCCAACGACAGGAGCCGTTCCTTGACGATCATCGACCCGTCTTCCAGGGTCTGCACGAAACCGCGCTCTTCGAGGTCCTTCATCACGCGGCTCACCATTTCGCGTGAAGCGCCCACCATCTTGGCCAGGTCCTGGCGGGAAATCTTGTCGCGCACCTTGAGATTGCCGGCGCCGTCCTCGACGGCGAATTCGAGCAGCGAGCGGGCCACGCGGCCGTAGACGTCCATCAGTGCCAGCGACTCGATCTTGCGGTCGGCATGGCGCAGGCGCTGCACCAGGCCGCGCATGATGTTGTAGGCCATCGAGGAATTCTCGGGCAGGCAGCGCGCGAAGGCGTCGCGTCCCAGCATGAGCACGTCGCACTGGATTTCGGTACGCACCGTGGCCGAGTGCGGCTCATCGTCGATGAGACTCATCTCTCCCAGGTAGTCGCCGGGGTGCAGCGTGGCGAGGATGACCTCGCGCCCGCGGCTGTCGGCGCTGGTGACGCGCGCGCGGCCGGTCAGGATGATGTAGAGCGCATCGGACTTCTTGCCCTGCTCCACCACGACCTCCGCGCGCTTGAAGCGCTTCTTGATGATCGCGTCCGCGATGCTGGCGGACTGCGTGGCCGTCAGCGACGCGAACAGCGGAACGCGCCGAAGCAATTCGAGGTTGGACAGCATCGACATTTATCAATCCCTGAGACAGCGCGCGGAGCAGTCCGAAGAGCAAGCCGATGGATTACTACAATCGCGCGCATTGAAAACACCGTTTACCCGGTGTTGAACCGGGCAGTGATACTCCATATATATCGCTACCACCCTGAAAATGTACACGCTGAAGCAGCGTATATCTTAGGTTTTCTACTCATGTCCGCTCCTCGACACGCCAAGGTTTTGATTCTCGGCTCCGGCCCGGCCGGCTATACCGCAGCCGTTTACGCAGCCCGCGCAAACCTTCAGCCCTTGCTCATTACCGGCATCGCACAAGGCGGCCAACTGATGACCACCACCGAGGTCGACAACTGGCCGGCCGATGTCCACGGCGTGCAGGGGCCCGACCTGATGCAGCGCTTCCTGGAGCACGCCGAGCGCTTCAAGACGCAGATCGTTTTCGACCACATCAACAAGGTCGACCTGGGCAAGCGCCCCTTCACCCTCACCGGCGACAGTGGCACCTACACCTGCGACTCGCTGATCATTGCCACGGGTGCTTCCGCGAAGTACCTGGGCATTGATTCCGAACAGAAGTTCATGGGTCGCGGCGTCTCCGCCTGCGCGACCTGCGACGGCTTCTTCTACCGCGAGCAGGAAGTCTGCGTCATCGGCGGCGGCAACACCGCCGTGGAAGAGGCGCTCTACCTCGCCAACATCGCGAACAAGGTGACGCTGGTGCATCGCCGCGACAAGTTCCGCGCCGAACCCATCCTGATCGACAAGCTCAACGAGAAGGTCGCCGAAGGCAAGATCGTGCTGAAGCTGCACAACGAACTCGACCAGGTGCTCGGCGACGACTCGGGCGTGACGGGCATTCGGATCAAGAACACACAGACCGGCGCCACCGAGCAGGTCGACCTCAAGGGCTGCTTCATCGCCATCGGACACCATCCCAACACCGACATCTTCCAGGGCCAACTGGAGATGAAGGACAACTACATCCTGACCCGATCGGGCCTGCAGGGCTTCGCTACGATGACGAGCATTCCAGGGGTGTTTGCCGCCGGCGACGTGCAGGACAACGTGTATCGCCAGGCCATCACGAGCGCGGGCACCGGCTGCATGGCGGCACTCGATGCCCAGCGCTTCCTGGAGCAGGACGGCACGCTGTAGCCAGTGCGGGCCCCAAAAGGGCTATAATCCGAGGCTTTGCCGAAACAGGGCCCTCTCACGAGGATTCCTGCATACAGGCAAAGCCGGGGTACCGCCACCCGTTTTCTGGCGAGGTCAAGCTGCAAAACACCTGCAATCGCCACGATTGCGCCGGTGCCAGCTGTTCAAGAAAGAGTGTCCACATGGCACGCGTATGCGACGTAACGGGCAAAGGCCCGATGGTCGGAAACAACGTTTCCCACGCCAACAACAAAACCAAGCGCCGGTTCCTGCCGAACCTGCAATACCGCCGTTTCTGGGTCGAGACTGAAAACCGCTGGGTTCGCCTGCGCGTTTCGAGCGCTGCACTGCGCCTGATCGACAAGAACGGTATCGACGCCGTGCTCGCAGACCTGCGCGCACGCGGCCAAGCTTAAGGAGCTGAAACATGGCAACGAGCAAAGGCGGACGCGAAAAGATCAAGCTGGAATCCACCGCGGGTACCGGCCACTTCTACACGACCAGCAAGAACAAGAAGACGATGCCTGAAAAGATGTCGATCATGAAGTTCGACCCGAAGGCGCGCAAGCACGTCGAATACAAGGAAATCAAGCTGAAGTAATTCGGCTCCCTGGTTTTCCCAAACAAAAAACCCGCTGCTTACCCAGCGGGTTTTTTGTTGCCTGCAGTTTTCGCTCTCGCCCTCCCCTCATCGTAAAAGCGGGGCATGCCGCAAGAAACGACAGGCGTAAAAAAGCCGGCGATCAAGCCGGCTTTTTGATTGGCGCGTGGCTCGCGTCAGGCGCGTGCAGCGCGCAGGCGGGTCGAGAAGTCGCGCAGGCCGGCAATGCCGCTGGCTTCTGCCCGGTGGCACCAAGCTGCCAGATCGGCCGCCAGCTGCTCGCGCGATTGCGAGGTGTTCAGCCACAGCTGGCGCAGCTCTTCGCGCATGGTGACCATCTTGTCGAGCACCGGGTGCGCAGCACGGGCCTGCACAATGTGCGAACGAGCCGAGGCAGGCACCTTGTCGTCGTCGCGGTGCAGCCAGCGCTTGGCAGCCTTGAGCACCGACAGGTCGGCGCCCTTGGTCTTCAGCGCGTCGAGTTCCTGGCTGGTGGCACGGCGCATTTCGCGCGCGTAGCCAGCCATGACTTCATAGCGGTTGGCGATGACGGCCTCGAGCGTCTTCTCGTTGGCCACGGGCTGGATGTCGCCCATCTGCATCTTCGGCGGCACCTTCTTGACCTTGGCCCAGCCAATCGCCTGCATCGCCTGGATGTAGATCCAGCCGATGTCGAACTCGTACTTCTTGACCGAGAACTTGGCCGAGGTCGGATAGGTGTGGTGGTTGTTGTGCAGCTCTTCGCCACCGATGATCAGGCCCCAGGGCATGATGTTGCGGCTGGCGTCCGGCGCCTCGAAGTTGCGATAGCCCCAGTAGTGGCCGATGCCGTTGATGATGCCGGCGGCGGTGATCGGGATCCAGAGCATCTGCACGGCCCACACGGCCATGCCGAGCGTGCCGAACAGCGCCAGGTTGATCACCAGCATCAGGCCTACACCTTGCCAGCTGTAGCGCGTATACAGGTTGCGCTCGATCCAGTCATCGGGCGTGCCGTGGCCGTAGCGCTCCATCGTTTCCTTGTTCTTCGACTCGGCGCGATACAGCTCGGCGCCGCGCCAGAGCACTTCGTCGATGCCCTTGACCTGCGGGCTGTGCGGGTCGTCGACGGTTTCGCACTTGGCGTGGTGCTTGCGGTGGATGGCGACCCATTCCTTCGTCACCATGCCGGTGCCGAGCCACAGCCAGAAGCGGAAGAAGTGCGATGGGATCGGGCCCAGATCCATGGCCCGGTGCGTCTGCGTGCGGTGCAGGAAGATCGTGACCGCGGCAATCGTGATGTGCGTGGTGACGAGCGTGTACAGCACGACTTGCCACCATGCGAGGTCCCACAGGCCGTGTCCGAGCCATTGGATGGCCGCATTCAGGACGGCAGAGTCAGGAAGCAACATTGAGTCAGGTACTCCATGGCCACACGAAGGTGCAGCCTTCAGATAACCCGCGATTTTAAAGCGGCAGGCCTAAAACAAAGCCTTTAAACCTTCAAGAAAAGCGCAGATTAACCCTAGTTTGGAGTTCCGCCTCTATTTCCGGTTCCACGCCGCGGCGAAGAAACCGTCGGTCGAATGACGGTGCGGCCACAGGCGCAGGTAGCGGCGGCCGCCCTCCCCGCCGGCGCACAGCGCCTCGGAGCCATCGACCTTCAGGCCCTGCAACAACTCCGCCGCGTCCACGGGCACGAAATCGGGGTTGGCGGCGCCAAAGGCCTCCGCAATCGCCTCGTTTTCCTCCGGCAGCACGCTGCAAGTGGCGTAAACCAGACGGCCGCCCGATTTCACGAGCCGCGCCGCGCTTTGCAGGATCGCCGTTTGCTTGACCGTCAATTCCTCGACCGATTTGAGCGACTGGCGCCATTTCAGGTCAGGATTGCGCCGCAGCGTGCCCAGCCCCGAGCAGGGCGCGTCGACCAGCACGCGGTCGATCTTGCCCGCCAGGCGCTTGATGCGGTCGTCGCGCTCGTGTGCGATCGCGGCCGGGTGGACGTTCGAGAGCTTGCTGCGCGCCAGCCGCGGCTTGAGCGCGTCGAGCCGGTGCGCCGAGGTGTCGAAGGCATACAGCCGGCCGGTGTTGCGCATCGTCGCGCCGATGGCCAGTGTCTTGCCGCCCGCGCCGGCGCAGAAGTCGACCACCATCTCGCCGCGCTTGGCGTCCAGCAGCAGCGCCAGCAGTTGGGAGCCTTCGTCCTGCACCTCGATGGCGCCACGGGCGAAGGCGTCCAGCTTGGTCAGTGCCGGCTTGCCGTCGATGCGCAGGCCCCATGGCGAGAACGGGGTCGCTTCCGATTTGATAGCAGCCTTCGCAAGCTCCACCTTCACTTCCGAGCGCTTGTCGGTCAACGCATTGACGCGCAGATCGAGCGGTGCTGGCTGCTGCAGGGCTTCGACCAACGGCCAGAAGCCGTCGCCCAGTTGGGCCTTGAGCGGCACCACCAGCCACTCGGGCAGGTTGTGGCGATGGCGCTCGAGCAGGTCGTCCGGCTTGACGGCGTCGCAGTTGTCGAGCCAGCGCTTTTCGGTGTCGTTGAGCGCGCTCTTCAGAAAATCACGCGGGCCGTGAAAGCCCAGGATCGCCATGCGGCGCTCCTTCGAGCCGCTGCCCGAGGGCGAGAGATGGTCGAACAGCAGCTTCTTGCGAAGCACGGTGTAGACGGTTTCAGCAAGCGTCGCGCGCTCGCGCGGGCCGAACTCTCGGTGGTCGCGGAAGAACCGCGAAACGACTTGGTCGGCCGGGTGATCGAATTTCAGGACAAGGCCGACCAGATCGGCGGTGGCCTCCAACAGGGCTTTGGGGTGCATCCCCCGATTGTCTCAGCCGCCGCCCCGTCTAGTCCGAAAGGCTATGCGCCGCGCGTCCAGACGGCCCCGAAGGCCTCCCGCTCGACGTCTTCCAGCTTGGGGGAATGGCCAGCCCACAGCACCAGCGCGACGCCCGGCAGCGTGAGGGTCTGCTCCAGCTGGCGGCACAGGTTCCAGCGGTCTTCGTCGTCGAGCCCCGGTAGCTCGACGAACACGATGTAGGCTCGGCGCCACGGGAATTCGTGCAGGTTCTTGCGCACCAGCCAGGCCCGCGAAGCAGGCAGGCAGCGCACCAGGTCGGCCCGCAACTCGCCCAGCTCGAAATCGTTCAGATCGTGTCGCGAGATCTGGCTGAAGACCGGCGTGCCCGTGATCTCTTCCCAAGCACGCGCCTCGGCCTCTTCCGCCTCCTTGAGACGGCCGCGCCACAGCTTCAGCGCCTCTTCATCGTGCGGCCCCGCGTCGGGATCTTCGAGCGAGGCCACGGCGCTCCTGGCCGCCCACCAGCGGCTTGCGGCGCCGGAGCCGTGCAGCCGTTCGAGCACGGCAAGTCGCGCTTCGCGATCGCTCGCGGGCAGCATCTGGGCCAGCCCGCGCAGCGCGCCGGGATGCTCCGGCGCGATCTGCAGGGCGCTCTCGTAGCGCACGCGCACGGGGGCGGCGGGATCGAGCCGCCGCTCGGAATCGGCCCACTCGACCATCTCATCGGGCGTGTTGCGCTCGCCACGCGCGGCCAGGACGGTGATGCGCTCTCGGATGCGCGACCGGTGTGCATGGTGCTGCTTCCAGTCGGAGGCGTGGGCGCGGCGCCATTGCTGGTCGAAATGCTCGATCCATTGCTTTTCGTCGGCCAACAGCTCGAGTGCCGGGCGCATCGACCACTCCGGCATGACCGCCTTTTGGTCGAGCGCCTCCAGGCGATCCCGCAAGACGGGGTGGGTGTCTTCGAGATCGCTGACGCGGCGCATCGCCTCGCGCAGCGCCTGGCGCGCGAAGTCTTCGCCGGGCGGCGTGTGTGCGCGCTTGCGCAGGGCCTCGAACGGGCCCGGCGGCTGCGGCTCGTGCTCGGCGCGGGCCCAATGCCAGGGCCAGAACTCGTTGGCGTACCAGTTGCCCTTGATCGCGATCTCGGTCAGCGCAGCCGCCGCCACGGAAGCACCCAGCAGCCGGCCCGAGATGCGGTCGGCCTCGTACTCGTCCTGGCGGGCCAGCGCGAAGGTCTTGGCCGCGAAGCGCGGGAAGTACCAGCGGAAGAAGGCCTGCGAAAACAGCGCCATCACGCCTTCGTTGCGCTGCAGGTCGGCATCGAGCTTGAGCCACGACAGCCGCGTGCGGTAGATCCAGGCGCTCAGCTTGCCGTGGTTGCCGCGCAGATGGCCGTACTCGTGGGCCAGCACCGACAGCAGCCGCCGCCGGTCGAGCATCATCATCAGCGGCAGGCCGATGCTCAGCGAGTTGACGGCGCCGCCGAACAGCCCGAAGCGCGGCACCTGCCGGATGCTGGCATTGAATTCGTCATCGAGATAGACGTGGTGGACCGGCGGCCCCTTGATCCTGCCGCGGATGCGGTCCAGCGCCTCGAAGAGCGCCGGCGCGTCCGCCCTGCGGAGTTCCACGCCCTCGGGCTCCTCGAAGCGCACCCAGAGCGCGCGCAGCGTGGCCCACAGCAGCCCCACGGCGAACAGCAGCAGCCAGCCCCGCGTGAAATTGAAGCGCGCTCCCCCGATCGAGGAAACCACCCAGACAATGATGCCCACCGAAAGTCCGAGACAGCCCAGCACCCACAGGTAGCCGAGCGCGGCAAAGGCCGCGACGCTGCGTCGATAGCGCGCACCATCGTCCGCGCTGGCGTGCTCGCTCAGTCGAACCAGGTGAACAAAATCAGCGCGATCCATCCGACTCCCGTCAAATCAAGCCCCGACAGTTTTTGAAGAAAGAAGCCCCCGTTGAACGACGAAGACCTCCCGCCCCTGATCGAAACACCCCCCGGCCGCTACCGCCACTACAAGGGCGGCGAATACGAGGTGCTCGGCACCGTGCGCCACAGCGAGACGCTGGAGCCGATGACGCTGTATCGCGCCCTGTACGGTGCCCATGGCCTCTGAGTCCGGCCGGCCGCCATGTTCGGCGAAACCATCGAGATCGACGGCACGCCCCGGCAACGATTCACCCCGATCTAGCCAGGCGGGCTGTGCATGCCCGCCTTGCTGAATGAATTGCTACATTTTTCATAGCAATTCCGAGTTCCATCAACCGCAGCGGACGTCCGTCACGCGGCTGCGAGCATCGACGTCGAGATTGAGCCGACCGCCATTGAGTTCTGTCGTGGCCGCGTCGCCGGGTTTCAGCACGCGCACCGTGCCGGCGGCTGCGCGCACGCGGGCGGCGGCTTCGAGCTGGGGCGTCAGCGGCTGGCCCACGGCAAAGCGGGCGCCATCGGCGTTGCACTGGTAGACCGGTTCAGGTGGCGGCGCAGCAGGTGCCGGGGCAGGCGCGGGCGCCGGGGCGGCACAGCCCGCCATCAGGGCGGCGCTGGCAACAGCCAGCAGCAACGATTGGGTTTTCACTTTCTAGGCTCCCGAAAACCCGCGAATATAAACAACTTTACCGTTTGTGACTCGATGTATCTGCCAGCCACGCGGCAATGGCACGCGGATACAACAGATGTTCCTGGCCCAGCACCCGCCCGGCCAGGGTCGCTGCCGTGTCGTCGGGCAGCACGGGCACCACGGCCTGGGCCAGGATCGGTCCGTGGTCGAGCTCGGTGGTCACCTGGTGGACCGTCACGCCCGCCACCTTGCAGCCCGCCTCGATGGCACGCTGGTGCGTATGGAGTCCCGGGAACGCCGGCAGCAGCGAGGGATGGATGTTCACCAGCCGGCCGGCATAACGGCCGACGAAGCCCGGCGTCAGGATGCGCATGAACCCCGCCAGCACCACCAGGGCCGGCGCGTAGCCGTCGACCGCCGTCGCCAGCGCTGCGTCGAAGGCTTCGCGGGTGGCGAAATCCTTGTGCGGGATGACTGTGGTGTCGATGCCGTGTGTCTTGGCGATTGCCAGCCCGCCGGCCTCGGCCTTGTTGCTCACCACGGCGGCGATGCGTGCGCCGAAGCGCTCGGCCCAGCGGTCGCGCTCGGCGGCGCGCACGATGGCCGCCATGTTGGAGCCGCCGCCGGAGATCAGGATCACGATGTTCTTCATGGGAAGGCGGGATTATCTGTGCCCACGCTTGTCGCGGCGCGGACACCGCTTCGCAGCACGACCGTGCTAAAACTCACGGTTCCGGAGACACACCGCGTCTGCGGTGAACCGATCAACACAGCGAGGCACGCATGGATTTGAGCTTCACACCCGAAGAACAGAAGTTCCGCGAAGAGGTTCGCGCCTGGGTCAAAGAAAACCTTCCCCAAGAGATTTCGCACAAGGTGCACAACGCGCTGGAGCTGACGCGCGACGATCT
Source organism: Variovorax sp. Root411 (assembly GCF_001425205.1). Classification (GTDB taxonomy): domain Bacteria; phylum Pseudomonadota; class Gammaproteobacteria; order Burkholderiales; family Burkholderiaceae_C; genus Variovorax. The sequence continues at coordinate 439,925 of NZ_LMDW01000001.1, read as the reverse complement.
GCAGGGCTGGGCCAGGATCCTCGGCAAGAAGGGCTGGCTCGGCTACGGCTGGCCGAAGGAATTCGGCGGCCCGGGCTGGACCGCCATCCAGCGCCACCTGTTCGAGGAAGAAACCGCGCTGGCCGGCGCGCCGCGCATCATTCCGTTCGGTCCCGTGATGGTGGCGCCGGTGATCATGGCCTTCGGCAACGCCGAACAGCAAAAGCGCTTCCTCCCCGGCATCGCCAGCGGCGAAGTCTGGTGGAGCCAGGGCTACAGCGAACCCGGTTCGGGCTCCGACCTCGCGTCCGTGAAGACCAAGGCCGAACGCAAGGGCGACAAGTACATCGTCAATGGCCAGAAGACCTGGACCACGCTCGGCCAGTACGGCGACTGGATGTTCAACCTCGTGCGCACCAGCAACGAAGGCAAGCCGCAAACGGGCATCAGCTTCCTGCTGCTCGACATGAAGTCGCCCGGCGTGACCGTGCGCCCGATCAAGCTGCTCGACGGTGGTCATGAAGTGAACGAGGTGTTCTTCGACAACGTCGAAGTGCCCGCCGAGAACCTGATCGGCGAAGAGAACAAGGGCTGGACCTACGCCAAGCACCTGCTCTCGCACGAACGCACCAACATCGCCGACGTGAACCGCGCCAAGCGCGAGCTCGAGCGCCTGAAGCGCATCGCGAAGAGCGAAGGCCTCTATGACGACCAGCGCTTCCGCGACGAGATCGCCAGGCTCGAGGTCGACATCGTCGCCCTCGAGATGATGGTGCTGCGCGTGCTCTCGGCCGCCACCTCGGGCAAGAACTCGCTCGACGTCGCGGGCCTGCTCAAGATCCGTGGCAGCGAGATCCAGCAGCGCTACAGCGAACTGATGATGCTGGCCGGCGGCCCGTATTCGCTGCCGCTGATCCGCGAGGCCATGGAAGCCGGCTGGCAGGGCAACTTCCCGGGCGGCAACCCGGCGCTCGCGCCGCTGACGTCGACCTTCTTCAACATGCGCAAGACCACCATCTACGGTGGCTCGAACGAAGTGCAACGCAATATCGTCGCGCAGACGGTTCTGGGCTGAGGAGACAAGAACATGGATTTCAACTTCACCGACGACCAGGAACAACTGCGCGACGCCGTTCGCAAGTGGGTCGACAAGGGCTATGACTTCGAGCGCCGCCGTGGCATCGAGGCCAAGGGCGGCTTCTCGCGCGAGGCCTGGGACGAACTGGCCGAACTCGGCCTGGGCGGCCTCTACATCGCCGAAGACGACGGCGGCCTGGGCATGGGCCCGGTGGCCGGCATGGTCGTCATGGAAGAACTGGGCCGCGGCATCGTGCTGGAGCCCTTCGCGCAGACGCTGATCGCCGGTGCGGTGCTCAGCGGCTACGCCGGCGCCGACACCAAGGACAACTGGCTGCCGCGCATCGCAGGCGGCCAGGCGATCGTGGTGTTGGCGTACCAGGAGCGCAAGGCACGCTACCGCCTCGATGTGTGCGAGGCCACGGCCGCCAAGTCGGGCGACGGCTATGCGCTGACCGGCGCCAAGAGCCTGGTGCCGGTGGGCGATGAGGCCGACGCCTTCCTGGTGCCCGCCAAGGTCGGCGGCAAGATCGCCCTCTTCCTGGTCGAGCGCAGCGCCAGCGGCGTCGAAGCCCGCGGCTACGGCACGCAGGACGGCAGCCGCGCTGCCGAGGTCGTGTTCGACAAGGCGGACGCCACGCTGGTCACGCTCGACGGTCTGGCCGCGCTCGAATATGCGGTGGATGTCGGCATTGCCGCCACCTGCGCCGAAGCCGTCGGCGTGATGGACAAGACCGTGGCCCTCACCGTCGACTACATGAACCAGCGCAAGCAGTTCGGCGTGGCCATCTCGACCTTCCAGGCGCTGCGCCATCGCGTCGCCGACATGAAGATGCAGCTCGAGCTCGCCCGCTCGATGAGCTACTACGCCACGCTCAAGCTCAACGCCCCGGCCGACGAGCGACGCCAGGCGCTGGCACGCGCCAAGTACCAGCTCGGCGTGTCGATGCGTTATGTGGCCGCGAACTCGGTGCAGCTTCATGGCGGCATCGGCGTGACCGACGAATACATCGGCAGCCACTACTTCCGCAAGCTCACGCAGATGGAAATGACCTTCGGCGACACGCTGCATCACCTGGGCGAAGTCTCCGCCCGCATGCAGGACACCGCCGGCGTCTTCGCCTGACGGACTTTTTCCCCTAGCATCCAACGCCCGCCCGCCTTTGCGCCGGCGGGCGTTTTCACTTGGAACCAAACTCCAGGAACCCAGGAACGAAACATGCAATCCCGCCGCACCCTTCTTCTTGCCTTGGCCGTCACCGGCACAGCCGCCACCGCCATGCTGACCGCCTGCGCCACCGCCCGATCGCCGTCATACACCGAGCGCCCGCCCATCGTGTTCATGCACGGCAACGGCGACTCGGCCGCGCTCTGGCAGACGACGATCTGGCGCTTCGAGTCGAACGGCTGGCCGCGCGAGCGGCTCTTCGCGGTCGACCAGCCGAACCCGGTCGCGCGCGACGACGACGCCGTGGCCCAGGCCGGGCGCAGCTCGACCGGCGATTCGGCGCTGTTCCTGAAGGCCGAGGTCGACAAGGTACTGAAGGCCACCGGCGCCAGCAAGGTCGTGCTGATCGGCAACTCGCGCGGCGGCAACACCATCCGCAACTACGTGCAGAACGGCGGCGGCGCGGCTGTGGTGAGCCATGTGGTGCTGGGCGGCAACCCGGCGCACGGCATCTGGGTGGTGAAGGGCTTCCGCGAGAACAACGAGTTCTCGGGGCTGTCCGGCTTCATGCAGCAGCTCAACACGCCGAAGGGACCGAACGGCGAGGAGGTCACGCCGGGCGTGAAGTGGATGACGCTGCGCTCGGACAACAACGACAAGTATGCGCAGCCCGACGGCGTGTGGATCGGCGCGCCCGGCAAGCCGACGAACATCGGCTTCGACGGGCCGGCACTCAAGGGCGCGACCAATGTCGTGCTGCCGCGCGTCGACCATCGCGAGACCTCGTTCTCGCCCGCAGCGTTCGCGGTGACATGGCAGTTCCTGACCGGCCAGGCACCGCGCGGCACGGACGTCGCGGCCGAGGCGGATGTCGTGCTCAATGGCCGTGCGCTCGGTTCGGAAAATCTTCCACTGAACGGCGCGAAGGTCACCGTATTTGCCGTCGACCTCGCCACCGGCGCGCGGCTCGGCGAGGCCGTCTTCACCAAGTCGGTCGGCGCCGATGGCCGCTGGGGGCCTTTCAAGGCGCGCGGCGACGCGGCCTACGAGTTCGTCCTGGCCACGCCCAGCTACGGCACCACGCACATCTACCGCAGCCCGTTCCCGCGCAGCAGCAGCGTCGTGAACCTGCGGCCGGAGCGCATCATTCCGGCCGACAACGGAGCCAGCGCGGTCGTCGTTTTCACACGGCCGCGCGGCTACTTCGACGCGCAGCGCGACACCATGCGCTTCGACGGGAAGAGCCCCCCGGCAGGTGTGCCACCCAAGGGCGCGGGCGTTTCGACCTCGCGGCTGCGCATCGAGGGCGGCGGCGCCCCGCGCGCGGTGGCCGGCGAATTCAACGGCGAGCGCATCACGGGCCTCACGTGGCCGGCCGCGAGCGAGCACACGACCGTGCTCGAACTGACCTACTGAAGCACGGCCAGCCATGAACGACGCGAACACGCCCTTCGTCCTGCAGGCGCGCGACAGCCGTGGCGTGGTCACGCTGACGCTGAACCGGCCGACCTCGTTCAATGCACTCTCCGAGGCCATGCTCGGCGCGCTCGAGCAGGCGCTCGGCGAGATCGCGGCAGACGACACCATTCGCGCGGTCGTCATCGCGGCGGCGGGCAAGGCCTTCTGCGCGGGCCACGACCTGAAGGAAATGCGCGCCGCACCATCGCTCGGCTACTACCGGCAGCTGTTCGAACGCTGCGGCGCGATGATGCTGTCGATCCAGAAGCTGCCGGTGCCCGTGATCGCGCGCGTGCACGGCATCGCGACGGCGGCGGGTTGCCAGCTGGTTGCGGTCTGCGACCTGGCCGTGGCGTCGAGCGAGGCGCGCTTCGCAGTCAGCGGCGTGAACGTGGGGCTGTTCTGCGCCACGCCGAGCGTCACGCTTTCGCGCAACCTCGGCCGCAAGGAAGCCTTCGAGATGCTGGTGACGGGCGACTTCATCAGCGCGCAGGAAGCGCGCGAGAAGGGACTGGTCAACCGCGTCGCGGCGCCCGAAGAACTCGACTCGGCCGTCGAGACACTGGTGGCCAGCATCGTCGCCAAGCCCCGCCAGGCGCTCGCGCTGGGCAAGGCCTTGTTCTACCGCCAGCTCGAAACCGGCATCGAGGCCGCGCTCGCCGATGCCAGCCAGACCATGGCCTGCAACATGATGGACGAGAGCGCGCTCGAAGGCGTGCAGGCTTTCATCGAGAAGCGCCCGCCGGACTGGAAGCGCTGAGAAGGAGCGTCGAAGAAGCCAAGGCCAATGCCGACGAGTCCAAGGGCACGGCCGAAGTCAAGTGATGAAAAAGTAGCCGGCCGGCTGTTCGGGCTTGGCAACACGCGCCTGCTCAAGCCGAACTGCTGGCAACCGGCTTCGTGATGGTCGCCGTCGCCCGGGCTCCGAGCGTCATTTCGGTGATCCACGAAACCAGCAACGCGCCGTAGGCCTGGCGCGACTCCTGTTTGGACAGCGCGTGATCGGCGCCGGAGAGCACGCGGTAGGTCACCGATTTCACCCGCTTGAAGGCAGCCAGGTAGTTCTCCACCACGGGGTGGGGGACGATCTGGTCGTCCTCCGACTCGACGATGAGGACGTCGCCGGCAAAGGCCGCGCATGCGGCGAGTGCCCGGTTGTCGCCGGGCCCCACCAGCGAGCGGCGGTAAGCCACGAGGTCGGATCGGCTCAGCTTTCCCTTGGGCGTATCCCACTCGCGGTCGCGGTAAAGCGCCGGCGCACGCAGCGCGAGCCAGCGCACCGGCCGCAGCGCGCTTACCAGCGAAGCCAGATACCCGCCATAGCTGCTGCCTACGATGGCGATGGCCCCGGGGTCGACGGTCGGATGGCCGACCAGCACGTCGTACGCGGCCAGTACATCGCGCAGATTGTCTTCGCGGGTCACCTGCTGACGTTGCGCCGCGTGGCGCGCATGCCCTCGCAGATCGAAGGTCAGGCACACGCAGCCCAGCGCCGCGATTTCATTGGCCCGCTTCAGGTATTGCTCCTGGCTTCCATCCCAGCCGTGAACCAGGAGCACACCGGGCACCATCGTCGACGCGGCAAACAATGTGCCCTGGATGTGCTGGCCATCTACGGCAATATCGATGAGGCTATGGCGTGTCGGCATGTCGCTTCAGCAATGTGAATTTTGAAAGCCGCCCGATCTCGCTGTCGATGCCGTGGTAGGCCACGATGGCATCCGCGGGCGGTGCGGCCGCTCCGTAGACCTCGAAGGAGGATGCGAGCACGCAGTCGCACTCCGGGTGCGCATGGAACGCTTCGAGCGCCGCGATCTCCGCGCCGGTGGCGCCACCCACGCGCCACGACTGCTCCAGCACCCCCGAGCGCCAGTCGCCCCGGCTGCCCATGCCCTGCGCCACGTCATAGTTCACCCGCGAGGCGAAGAAGCCCGGGTAGCAGCCGGACACGGCCCGGTGGTAGTGCCGCGCCTGCTCGATCGCACGGCGAAGCGGCGGTGCCGGATTCACGACGGCGAGCAGCCTGTCGAAATCGCCGCGCACAAGTATCAGGTCGGAGCCGCCGTAGACCTCCTGCCCGGCGTTGTCCCGGGTCGAACGCTGCTCGCCGCAATAGCTGGCGACAAGGTGCCCCACGCTCACCTGTCCGACGCTGTAGGTCCTCGGCCGGTCGAGGTTCTCCTCGAGCACGAGGCCACGGGTCGTGATCTCGGCTTCGTCCATGGCATCGAGACAGCGGTCGAGTGCATCGACGCCCCCGACGACGACCTGCCCGCGTCCTCCGGTCGCGATCACCGGCTTGACCCGTGCAGCGCCACCTTCGAGCAGCATGCGCCCCGCCTTGCGCGCCTCTTCGCGGGAGAAGCACGAATAGCCGAGGAGTACCGCATCCACGACCTCCGGCGCGAAGCGCAGGGACCAGCCCTCCGGCCGCAAGGCATCGGCGCCGATCAATGGATGGGTGATCACCTTGGTGGCGACGAAGGCGTAGGGCACCACACCGCCGAACAGGTCGTCCACTCCGGCGATGCCCATTGCACGCGCCAGCGCCGGATCGGTGAGGGTGTCGCTCGGTACGAAGTAAGGCACGCTGTCGTAGGCTTGCCGTGGATCGTAGACGCCTGCGAAAGTGCAGCCCTTGAGGGCCGCCAGCCGCCGTGCAAAGTGAGCGCGCGTGGCATGCTCGTGCTCGGTGCAGTAGCCGTGCGGGTCCACGTCCCAGGTCACGACGCTGCGAAGGCCTGGCGACAGACGGGACGAACCCGAGAGCTCGGGGCCGGAGCCGGGGAGCGGTTTCACGGCGATGCTGCTCATGGCGCCTCCTGGCATGTGCACCCCTCCTCGACGGAGGAAGAAGTTCCGCCATGTTCGGCGAAACGACGATGCGCCCGGTCGGAGGGCGCAGCGGATGCGCGTGGGAGCAGTCTGGCGCGGAGCGCCTCGGCCTAGCCGTCGTGAAGCCGCGAACTCTGGGGCAGGTGCGCCATCAGGAATTCCATCTGGTCGGCCAGGATGCGGCGGTTGCGCAGAATGAAATCTTCCCAGAGGCTGGGCACGTAGGGCGCGTAGAGCAGCGGCATGTTCGCCTGCTCCGGCGTGCGGCTGCTCTTGCGGTGGTTGCACGGCTTGCAGGCCGTGACCACGTTCATCCAGGTATCGATGCCCCTTTGGGCGAACGGGATGATGTGCTCGCGCGTGAGCTCGTCTTCATGGAAATGCCCGCCGCAGTAAGCACAAACGTTGCGGTCGCGCGAGAACAGCTTGCTGTTGGTGAGCCCGGGCCGCTGCGTGAAAGGATTGATGCGCGGCACGCCCTTGGTGCCGATGATGCTGTTGATCGCGATCTGCGACTGCTCGCCCGTGATCGCGTTGTGGCCGCCACGGAACACCGCCACCTGCGCGCCCACTTCCCAGCGGACTTCGTCCGCCGCGTAGTGGATCACCGCCTGTTCCAGCGAAATCCATGACTGGGGCAGCCCTTGGGCCGACAGCTTCAAGACCTTCACACACGACTCCTCGAAACGAGAAAACCACGCAGAGACCAGAGACTCGGGGTGCTCGGCGGCTCACGCCTGACCACGCACTGCGTCACAATATACCGGCTTTGTGACAAATCGGCCTGATTCGCCCATTCGACGGGCGAAAGGCGCTATCAAAAAGATACTCACCGATGCAGGTTTTTCGCGGCTTCCGGCACCCGGGCGTAGCTCCGGCCTGCGCCCTCACGATCGGGAATTTCGACGGCGTCCACCGTGGCCACCAGGCCATGCTGGCGCTTTTGCAGACCGAGGCCCGCCATCGCGGGTTGCCGAGCTGCGTGCTGACCTTCGAGCCGCACCCGCGCGACTATTTCGCGGCCGTCACCAGGAAGCCCGACCTGGCCCCGGCACGCATCGGCACGCTGCGCGACAAGCTGACCGAGCTGGCGGCCTGCGGCGTGGCCCAGACCATCGTGCTGCCGTTCGACGGCCGCCTGGCCTCGCAGTCGCCGGAAGAATTCATCCAGAACGTGCTGATCGACGGCCTGGGCGCGCGCTACGTGCTGGTGGGCGACGACTTCCGCTTCGGCGCCAGGCGGGCCGGCGACTACGCCATGCTCGACGCGGCCGGCGACGCCAATGGCTTCGACGTCGCGCGCATGAACAGCTACGAGGTGCATGGCCTGCGGGTGTCCAGCTCCGCCGTGCGCGATGCGCTGGCCGAGGGCCGCATGGCCGACGCCCACACCCTGCTGGGCCGCCCGTACACCATCTCGGGCCACGTGGTCCATGGCCGCAAGCTGGGCCGGGCGCTGGGCGCCTCCTCGCCGGGTAAGGACGACGGTTTTCGCACCCTCAACCTGCGCTTCAAGCACTGGAAGCCGGCCGCCAGCGGCATCTTCGCGGTGCTGGTGCACGGCCTGGCCGACCAGCCGCTGCCGGGCGTGGCCAACCTCGGGGTGCGGCCCTCGCTGGACGCCAACGACGTCAACGCCGGCCGGGTTCTGCTGGAGACGCATTGCCTGGAGTGGCCATCGCATCTGGGCGCCGAAGGGGCCTACGGTAAAATCGTCCGCGTGGAACTCCTGCACAAACTGCACGACGAATTGCGCTACACCAGCCTCGAGGCCCTCACTGCGGGCATCGCGAAGGATGGGCGCGACGCACGTGCGTTCTTTGCATCGACCCACGCCGAAACCCACCGCCAGACCACGCGCGATCGAATTTAGCCCTGCACGCACCGTGCTGCCGCCCTTCGACAAGCTCAGGGCGAACGGCTTTACCTTCCGCACCGACGCGCTCCACGCAGTTCGGGCTGAGCCTGTCGAAGCCCCTCTGTTTCGCACCCAACATGTCTGACGCTGCCACCTCCACCGACTACCGTTCCACGCTGAACCTGCCCGACACCCCCTTCCCGATGCGCGGCGACCTGCCCAAGCGCGAACCGGGCTGGGTGAAGGAATGGAACGACGAAGGCCGCTACCACCGCCTGCGCGACGCGCGCCATGGCGCGCCCAAGTTCATCCTGCACGACGGCCCGCCGTACGCCAACGGCCAGATCCACATGGGTCACGCGGTGAACAAGATCCTGAAGGACATGATCACCAAGGCGCGCCAGCTCGAAGGCTTCGACGCGCTCTACGTGCCCGGCTGGGACTGCCACGGCCTGCCGATCGAGAACGCCATCGAAAAGCAGTTCGGCCGCAACCTGAGCCGCGACGAGATGCAGGCCAAGAGCCGCGCCTACGCCACGGAGCAGATTGCCCAGCAGATGGCCGACTTCCAGCGCCTGGGCGTGCTGGGCGAATGGGATCACCCGTACAAGACGATGGACTTCGCCAACGAAGCCGGCGAGCTGCGCGCGTTCAAGCGCGTGATCGAGCGCGGTTTTGTTTACCGCGGCCTGAAGCCCGTTTACTGGTGCTTCGACTGCGGCTCCTCGCTCGCCGAATTCGAGATCGAATACGCCGACAAGAAGAGCCAGACCCTCGACGTGGCCTTCAAGGCGCACGAGCGCGAGAAGGTGCTCAAGGCCTTCGGCACCGACCACACGATCCTCGGCGACATCTTCGCCGTGATCTGGACCACCACCGCGTGGACCATCCCGGCCAACCAGGCGATCAACCTGAACCCCGAGCTGGAGTACTCGCTGGTCGACACCGAGCGCGGCCTGCTGATCCTGGCCAACTCGCTGGTCGAGATGTGCATGACGCGCTATGCGCTCGACGGCAAGGTGCTGGCCACGGTCAAGGGCGAGGCGCTCGGCGGGCTCGAATTCGAACACCCGCTCTATGACGTCGATGCCGGCTACAAGCGCCTGTCGCCCGTGTACCTGGCCGACTACGCCACCGCCACCGACGGCACCGGCCTTGTGCACTCCTCGCCTGCCTACGGCGTGGACGACTTCAACTCCTGCATCGCCCATGGCGTGGCGTACGACGACATCCTGAACCCGGTCCAGGGCAACGGCAGCTACGCGCCCGACTTCCCGCTCTTCGGCGGCCAGAACATCTGGAAGGCCGTGCCGGTGATCATCGCCGCCCTGCGCGACGCCAACCGTCTGCTGACCACCGAGACCATCACCCATAGCTACCCGCATTGCTGGCGCCACAAGACGCCGGTGATCTACCGCGCGGCCGCGCAGTGGTTCGTGCGCATGGATGAAGGCGAAGGCGTGTTCACCAAGGACAAGGCGCCCAAGACGCTGCGCCAGACCGCGCTCGACGCGATCGAGCAGACCAGCTTCTATCCCGAGAACGGCAAGGCGCGCCTGCACGACATGATCGCCGGCCGGCCCGACTGGTGCATCAGCCGCCAGCGCAGCTGGGGCGTACCGATCCCCTTCTTCCTGCACAAGGATTCGGGCGAGTTGCATCCGCGGACGATGGAAATCCTAGACCAGGCCGCCGACATCGTCGAGAAGGGCGGCATCGAGGCCTGGAGCCGCGTGACGGTCGAGGAAATCCTCGGCGCCGACGACGCGCCGCACTACACCAAGAGCACCGACATCCTCGAGGTGTGGTTCGACTCGGGCTCGACCTTCTCGCACGTGCTGCGCGGCACGCACCCGAACGTGCACCACGAAACGGGGCCGGAAGCCGACCTGTACCTCGAAGGCCACGACCAGCACCGCGGATGGTTCCATTCGTCGCTGCTGATCGCCTGCATGCTGGAAGACCGCGCGCCGTACCGCGGCCTGCTGACGCACGGCTTCACGGTCGATGCCAAGGGCATCAAGATGAGCAAGTCGCTCAAGAACGGCATCGATCCGCAGGAAATCGGCAACAAGTTGGGCTCGGAAATCATCCGCCTCTGGGTGGCCGCGAGCGACTACTCGGGCGACATCGCCGGCGACGACAAGATCCTCGCGCGCGTGGTCGATGCCTACCGCCGCATCCGCAACACGCTGCGCTTTTTGCTCGCGAACACCAGCGACTTCGACATCCGGAAGGATGCGGTGCCGCTCGACCAGTTGTTCGAGATCGACCGCTATGCGCTTTCGCGCGCTTCGCAGTTCCAGGCCGAGATCCTCGCGCACTACCAGGTGTATGAGTTCCACCCGGTGGTAGCCAAGCTGCAGATCTACTGCTCGGAAGACCTGGGCGGCTTCTACCTCGACATCCTGAAGGACCGCCTCTACACGACGGCCCCGGGCTCGCTCGCGCGCCGCAGCGCGCAGACGGCGCTGTGGCACATCTCGCAGGCGATGCTGCGCTGGATGGCGCCGTTCCTGAGCTTTACGGCCGAAGAGGCATGGAAGATCGTGGGCACCGGCAAGCCGGGCGAGTCGATCTTCGCGCAGACGTACAGCCAGTTCGCCGCGCCCGACGAAGCGCTGCTGGCGAAGTGGGGCCGCATCCGCGAGATCCGCGACGCGGTGAACAAGGACATCGAAGCCGTGCGCGCCGAAGGCAAGGTCGGCTCGTCGCTGCAGGCCAACTTGCAGCTGACGGCACCGGCCGACGACTTCGCGCTGCTGGGCTCGCTGGGCGAAGACCTGAAGTTCGTCTTCATCACCTCGGCCATCGCGCTCGCGGCGGGCGACGCGCTGTCGACCGTGGTCACGCCGAGCGCCGCGCAGAAGTGCGAGCGCTGCTGGCACTACCGCGACGACGTGGGCCACGACCCGGCACATCCCACGATCTGCGGCCGTTGCACGAGCAACCTGTTCGGCGCCGGCGAATCGCGGAGCGTTGCCTGATGGCGGCGGCACGTTCCATGTCGGCATCGCGTTCACGCGGCAGCAGCAGCATCTGGCCGTGGCTCGGGCTGGCGGTGATCATCGTGATCATCGACCAGTTCACCAAGACGCTGATCCTGGGCTACTACAAGCTCGGTGACGCGACCTACGTGACGAGCTTCTTCAATGTCGTGCGCGCGCACAACACGGGGGCGGCCTTTTCATTCCTGGCGGATCACTCGGGGTGGCAGCGCTGGTTGTTCACCGCCATCGGCGTGGCGGCCGCGATCTTCATCGTGTGGATGCTGCGCTCGCACGCGGGGCAGAAGCTGTTCTCGTTTTCGATGGCCTGCATCCTGGGCGGCGCCATCGGCAACGTGGTCGACCGGATGATGCACGGCTATGTCGTGGACTTCCTGAGCTTCCACGCCGGCAACTGGTACTTTCCTGCTTTCAATGCCGCGGACAGCGCCATCACGCTGGGCGCCATCTGCCTGATCCTGGACGAGATCCGGCGGGTTCGCCGGGGCAAGTAACTTTTCTCAGGGGCCTACGGGCCCCTTCTTATTGGCGTCTGCCCTCTCGCGAAAGTCCGAGGGTTTCTCCCCGCTTTCTCGCGATGTCATAACAAAGTCATACTGCGACGGTCCAATGTAATCGATTACATGAACACCGCACAATGAGCATCCAAGCCGTTGCAGCCAAAGCCGGGGTCTCCGTGGCCACCGTGTCGCGGGCCTTCAACTTTCCCGACAAGGTGACGCCCGTCACCCGCGAACTCGTGGAGCGCGTGGCGCGGGAGCTCAACTATGTGCCGAACGCCAGCGCGCGCACGCTGCGCACCCAGCGCAGCCGCGTGCTCGGCGTGGTGCTCCCCACACTGCTCAACCCGACCTTCGCCGAGTGCCTGCAGGGCATCGCGCGCGCGGCCATTGCGGGTGGCTACGCGATCATTCCCGTCACCACGGGCTACCGGCTGGACGAGGAAGAGCGCGCGGTGCATCTTCTGCTCGCCGGCAACGTCGACGGACTGATCCTCGTGGTGTCGAACCCCTCGACATCGGCCGCGCTGCCGCGCCTCCAGGCCGCCCGCGTGCCTTATGTGCTGGCCTACAACCGCCATCCGGACCACCCCTGCGTGTCGGTCGACAGCGAGGGTGCCGTGGCCGATGCAGTCGCGCGCCTCGTGCTGCTGGGCCATCGCCGCATCGCGATGGTCAGCGGCACGCTCGCCGCGTCGGACCGCGCGCAGCAGCGCTATCGCGGCTACCGCAAGGGCATGGCCGAAGCCGGGCTTGCCGCGCCCGCGCTCATCGAAGTGCCCTTCGTCGAAGCCGCCGTCGACCCGCTATCGCGCCAATTGCAGGCACGCAGCCGTCCCACCGCGTTGATCTGCTCGAACGACCTGCTGGCCATCCGCAGCATCCGCGCAGCGCACTTGAGCGGCCTGGCGGTGCCCGACGATCTCAGCGTGGTCGGCTTCGACGGCATCGCGCTCGGCGAAGACCTCACGCCCGCGCTCACCACCATCGCGCAGCCCAACAGCGACATCGGCCGCCACAGCGTCGAGCTGCTGATCCCGGCCATCGCCGGGGGCGCGACGCTGCAGCCCGACGCGAGCCTGCTGCTTCCCCATGCCTTCCGAGACGGCGAGTCGTGTGCTTCGGCGCGCGAGGACAACAACGCCGCGATTCCCTGACCTCCCCTCGTTCTCCGACCACATCCATCCAAGGAGTCCCACCATGTCACTTCGCTTCAATCGCCTGGCTCGTCTCGGCATCGTGGCCGCCGCGCTCGCCGCCGGCAGCGCCATGGCCCAGACCGCCATTTGCTACAACTGCCCGACCGAATGGGCCGACTGGGGCACGCAGCTGAAGGCCATCAAGGCCAGGACCGGCATCACCGTGCCGGCCGACAACAAGAACTCGGGCCAGTCGCTCGCGCAGCTGGTCGCCGAAAAGGCCAGCCCCGTGGCCGACGTCACCTACCTCGGCGTGACCTTCGCGGTGCAGGCCGCGAAAGACGGCGTGGTCGAGCCCTACAAGCCCGCAGCGTGGAAAGACATTCCCGACGGCCTGAAGGACCCGGCCGGCAACTGGTTCACCATCCACTCGGGCACGCTCGGCTTCATGGTCAACGTCGACGCGCTCAAGGGCAAGCCGATCCCGAAGTCGTGGGCCGATCTGCTCAAGCCCGAGTACAAGGGCCTGATCGGCTATCTCGACCCGGCCTCGGCCTTCGTGGGCTACGTCGGCGCGGTGGCGGTGAACGAAGCGCGCGGCGGAACGCTCGACAACTTCAAGCCGGCCATCGACTACTTCAAGGCACTGCAGAAGAACGAGCCCATCGTGCCGAAGCAGACTTCGTACGCGCGCGTGCTGTCGGGCGAGATCGCGATCCTGCTGGACTACGACTTCAACGCCTACCGCGCCAAGTACAAGGACAAGGCCAACGTCGCCTTCGTGATCCCGAGCGAAGGCACGCTGGCCGTGCCCTACGTCATGAGCCTGGTCGCCAAGGCCCCGCACGCGGCCGACGCGAAGAAGGTGCTCGACTTCACGCTGTCCGACGAAGGCCAGGCGATCTGGGCCAAGGCCTACCTGCGGCCGGTGCGCGCGAGCGCCATGCCGAAGGACATCGAGGCGCAGTTCCTGCCGGCGAGCGAATACGCCCGGGCCAAGAGCGTGGACTACGGGCGGATGGCTGCCGCGCAGAAGGCCTTCTCTGATGAGTATCTGAAGGAAGTGCGCTAAGTCGGTCCGTTGTTCAGGGCGCGATCACGCCGACGGGGTGCCTTGCTCCGCGAATGTCCCCCGCTTCGCTCCTCCTTTATTTCGCTGCGCAAGGCACCCCGCCGTCGTGATCGTTTTGTGCACAGGGCGTCGGGTGCTCCCCGCAGCGAAATAAAGGAGGAGCGAAGCGGGGGACATTCGCGGAGGGGAGTACCCGGCGGCCTGTGCACGCGCCCTGAACGTTCCGTCCCGCGACCCAAACAACCCACGATGAAGAACTGAGATGAAGTCCGACACCTCTTGGAACCCACGCTGGCGCCTGCTGGCCTGCGTGGCACCCGCGGCCGCCTTCTTCGCGGCCTTCTGGCTGCTGCCGGTCGTGCGTCTTCTCACGCTGCCCGCCGACAAGGGCTGGTCCACCTACTTCGCGGTGCTGACAGATGCGCGCTACCTCACGAGCATGGCCAACACCGTCGCGCTCTCGGTGGCCGTGACGCTGGCCACGCTGGTGCTGGGCGCGGCCGTCGGCATCTATCTCGCGCGCCATGCCTTCATCGGCAAGCGCATGCTGCTGTCGCTGCTCACGCTGCCGCTGTCGTTCCCGGGCGTGATCATCGGCTTCTTTGTGATCCTGCTCGGCGGGCGGCAAGGCGTGGTGGCCGACCTCAGCGACAGCCTGTTCGGCGAACGCATCACCTTCGCCTACGGCCTGCTCGGGCTGTTCCTGGCGTACCTGTACTTCTCGCTGCCGCGCGCCATCGCAACCTACGCTGCAGCCGCAGAGTCGATGAACACGCAGCTCGAAGAAGCCGCGCGTTCACTCGGCGCCTCGCGGCTTCACGTGGCGCGTGACGTGTGGATGCCCGAGCTTGCACCTACCACGCTGGCCTGCGGCGCCATCCTCTTCGCCACCTCGATGGGCGCCTTCGGCACGGCCTTCACGCTGGCCAGCAAGTTCGAGGTGATCCCGATCACCATCTACAACGAGTTCACCAACTACGCCAACTTCGCGCTTGCCGCGTCGCTGTCGATCTCGCTGGGCATCGTGACCTGGCTGGTGCTGTTCGCGGCGCGCCGCTTTGGCGCGAATCCCGTCGCACGCTGAGGGCCCACGCACCATGCGAACCCATACCCAGGCCAAAGCGCCCTTCCTGCTCGCCGTCACGGTCATCGTGAGCCTTTTCATGATCGCGCCGATGCTGCTGTCGGTGATGGCCGGGCTGGTCAACAACTACAGCACCGGCCTCAAGAGCGGCCTCACGCTGCGCTGGCTCGGCGAGGTGTGGGAGAACTACGGCGGCACCGTCGGCTGGTCACTCGCACTGGCCGTGGCCTGCGTCATCGGCACCGTGCTGCTGGGCGTGCCCTGCGCCTATGCGCTGGCACGCAGCCGCTCGCGCGCGGCGCGCATCTTCGAGGAACTGCTGACGCTGCCGGTCGCGGTGCCGGGCCTTGCGACGGCGCTCGCTCTGATCCTCGCCTATGGCCAGCTCACGGCCTTTCGCCAGAGCTTCGCCTTCATTCTCGTGGGCCACATGGTGTTCACGCTGCCGTTCATGGTGCGCACCGTGAGCTCGGCCTTCCAGCGCGACGACCTGCTCGCGCTCGAGGAGGCCGCGCGCTCGCTGGGCGCGAACTTCCGCCAGCGCTTCATGGGCATCCTCGTGCCGGCGGTGTTCCCCGCCATCGTGGCCGGCAGCCTGATGGTGTTCACGCTGTCGGTGGGCGAATTCAACCTGACGTGGATGCTGCACACGCCGCTCACGCGCACGCTGCCCGTGGGCCTGGCCGACAGCTATGCCTCGATGCGCATCGAGATCGGATCGGCCTACACGCTGGTCTTCTTCGCCGTCATTCTTCCGGTGCTGTGGGCTCTGCAGTACCTTGCCAACCTGATGCAGAAACGCCATGGAACTTGAACGAATCCCCGTCGATATCGCCAACTGCGCGAAGACCTACGCCGACGGCACGCGCGGCCTGCAACCCACCGACCTGCATGTGGAAGCCGGCGAAGTGCTGGCGCTGCTCGGCCCCTCGGGCTGCGGCAAGACCACGCTGCTGCGGCTGATCGCCGGCCTCGAAGCGCCCGACGCGGGCAGCCGCATCGTGTTCGGCGGGCAGGACGTGACGCAGCGCCCCGTCGAGCACCGCGGCGTGGGCATGGTCTTCCAGAGCTACGCGCTCTTTCCGCAGATGACGGTCGCGGCCAACATCGGCTACGGGCTGCGCATTCGCGGCGTGGCGCCCGCTGAAGAAAAGCGCAGCGTCGGCGAGCTGGTCGACCTCGTGCGGCTCGGCGGACTGGAGAACAAGCGCCCCGCCGAGCTTTCCGGCGGCCAGCGCCAGCGGGTGGCCCTGGCACGCGCGGTGGCCGTGCGCCCGCGCGTGCTGCTGCTCGACGAGCCGCTGGCCGCGCTCGACGCCAAGCTCAAGGAGTCGCTGCGCGACGAACTGGCCGAGCTGCTGCGCCGCCTGCACATCACGGCCATCCACGTCACGCACGACCAGCAGGAGGCGCTGGCCATTGCCGACCGGCTCGCCGTGATGCGCGCCGGACGCATCGTGCAGGTGGGTCGCGGAGAAGACCTCTACCGCGCGCCCACGCATCCCTTCGTCGCCGAGTTCCTGGGCCGGGTCAACCGGCTGGAGCGCGAAGCCGACGCCATCGCGCAAGGCGTTGTCCGACTCGGAGGGTCAGCTGTGCCCTGCCCGCCGGCGTGGCGAGGCCATGCGACGCTGCTCGTGCGGCCCGAAGACATCGAGGTCGGTTCGCCCCTGCCAGGCTGGGGCGCCGCCACCGTCGAACGTCGCACCTTCCTCGGCGACCGCGTGCAGCTGCACCTGCGTGTTCAAGACCAGCCCGTGCTGATGGCCGACGTGGGGCGCGACAATCCATTCGGACCGGGCGACGCGGTGGGCCTGCGCATCCACCCCGACCGCCTGATGACGTCGCAGGAGACCAGCGCATGACAACCAAAGCAGAGAACACCTTCCTGGTCCAGCTGACCGACCTGCACATCCGCGAACCGGGCCGGCTGGCCTATGGCCGCATCGACACCGCGCCGTACCTCGAACGCGCCGTGCAGTCGGTGCTGGCGCTGCGCCAGCAGCCCGACGCGGTGGTCGTCACCGGCGACCTGACCGACTTCGGCCGCGCCGCCGAATACGAGCACCTTGCCCGCCTGCTGGCCCCCCTGGCCATGCCGGTCTACCTGATGCCCGGCAACCATGACGACCGCGACCAGTTGCGCCGCAGTTTTCCCGGCCACGGCTATCTCGGCACGGGCGCTGGCACCGACGGTTTCATCCAGTACTCGGTGCGCGTCGGCGACCTTCGGCTGCTCACGCTCGACACCTGCGTGTCCGGCGCCAGCCATGGCTCGCTGTGCGAGAAGCGCCTGGGCTGGCTCGAAGCGCAGCTGGACGCCTGCCGCGGCGAGCCCGTGGTGGTCGCCATGCACCACCCGCCTTTCGAGACACTGATCGGCCACATGGACGAGATCGGCCTGCTGCAGGGCGCGGACGCCCTCGAAGCCCTGATCTCGCGCCATCCAAACGTCGAACGCGTGATCTGCGGCCACCTGCACCGGGCCATCGACGTGCGCTTCGGCGGCACCATCGCCTCGACGTCGCCGGCGCAGGCCCACCAGGTCTGCCTCGACCTCGCGCCCGACGCCGAATCGGCCTGGACGCTCGAGCCGCCTTCTTTCCGGGTGCACGCCTGGTCCGCGCGTGGCCGCCGGCTGGTCACCCACCTGGCGGCCTCCGGCAGCTTCGAAGGGCCGTATCCTTTCCACGACAACGGAGCCCTGATCGACTGAAGCGCCCGCTTGTGGAAAATGGGGTCGAAACGAACCAAAACGAAAAGGACAGAACCCGCCCCCCATGAAGCATCTCCTGAATCTGCTCGCGGCCGTGGCCCTGCTCGTGTGGGGCACGCACCTCGTCCGCACCGGCGTACTGCGCGTGTTCGGCGCCAACCTGCGCAAGATCCTCGTCCAGAGCATGCGCAACCGCTTCACGGCCGCCCTCTCCGGCATCGGCGTGACGGCGCTGGTGCAGTCGAGCACCGCCACCTCGCTCATGACCTCGTCCTTCGTCGGGCAGGGCCTGGTTACGCTGCCCGCGGCGCTGGCGGTGATGCGGGGCGCCGACGTGGGCACTGCGCTGATCTCGGTGCTGTTCTCGGCGGACCTGTCGTGGCTCTCGCCGATGTTCATCTTCGTCGGCGTGGTGCTGTTCATCAGCCGCTCGGCCAGCATGGCGGGGCGCATCGGCCGGGTGCTGATCGGGCTCGGGCTGATGCTGCTGGCACTGCAGCTGGTGGTGGAAGCGACCGAGCCCCTGTTCTCCTCGCCGGCCGTGCGCGCACTGCTCGCGTCGATCAGCAGCGACGTGCTGCTCGAGATCACCGTCGGCGCGGTGCTGGCCATCCTGGCTTATTCGAGCCTCGCGGTGGTGCTGCTGGTCGCGGCCATGGCCACGTCGAACGTGGTGCCGCTCGACGTCGCGCTCGGCCTGGTGCTCGGCGCCAACCTCGGCAGCGGCCTGCTGGCGGTGCTGACCACGGCCAAGTCGGCCGTTTCGGTGCGGCAGGTGACGATCGGCAACCTGCTGTTCAAGGCGCTGGGCGTGGCGATCGTCGCGCCCTTCATCGGGCTGTGGATCCGCTACGTGCAGCCGGAGCTGCCGAACCAGACGCACGGCGTGGTGCTGTTCCACCTGGCGTTCAACGTGGTGATCAGCGTGGGGTTCATCGGCCTCACGCAGTGGGTCGCCAGGCTGGTGACGCGCGTCCTGCCGGTGCCGCAGCAGCCGGCCGGCACCACGCGGCCGCACCACCTCGATCCTTCGGCGCTGTCGACGCCGTCGCTCGCCATTTCCAACGCGGCGCGCGAAGCCCTGCACCAGGCCGACATCGTGGAGACCATGCTGATCGGCACGCTCGACGTGATCCGCCATAACGACCTGCGGCTGGCCCAGGAGCTGAGGCAGCTCGACGACACGGTGGACCAGCTGTACTCGGCCATCAAGTACTACATGACCCGCATCTCGCGCGAGGCGCTGGGCGAGGAAGAAAGCCGGCGCTGGACCGACATCATCAGCTTCACGATCAACATGGAGCAGATCGGCGACATCATCGAGCGCGTGATCATCGACGTGGAAGACAAGAAGATCAAACCGCAGCGCAACTTCTCGCAGGCCGGCATGGCGGAGATCGTCGAGCTGCACGGGCGGCTGGTGGCCAACCTGCGGCTGAGCATGAGCGTGTTCCTGAACGGCAACGTGCGCGACGCGCAGAAACTCCTGGAAGAGAAGGCGCGCTTTCGCGACCTGGAGCGGGCCTATGCGACGACCCACCTCGACCGGCTGTCGGACCGCACCACGCTGAGCATCGAGACGAGTTCGCTGCACATCGACCTGATCAGCGACCTGAAGCGCATCAACTCGCACATCTGCTCGATCGCGTACCCGATCCTGGAGTCGGCCGGGGCGCTGGCGCCCAGCCGGCTGCGGGAATCCCGGCTCGGGAAGATCGAGGGGTAGCGTCCTACTCGGCGGTCTTCAACAGGACCGTCTCGCGCCCTCGCCGCGCATACCGCTGCGCCAGCACGGCACACACCATCAGCTGCATCTGGTGGAACAGCATCAGCGGCAGCACGATCGCCCCCACCGCGTGGGAGGCGAACAGCACCTTTGCCATCGGTATCCCGCTTGCCAGGCTCTTCTTGGAGCCGCAGAACACGATCGTGATCTCGTCTCCCGTATCGAAACCCAGCTTGCGCGCCAGCAGGGTCGTGAGGCTCAGCGCCAGCCCCAGCACCACCGCGCACACCACGAGCAGCCCGACCAGCGCATGGGCAGGCACCTGCTTCCACAGGCCCTCGATCACGGCCGCGCTGAATGCCGTGTAGACGACCAGCAGGATCGAGCCCTGGTCCACGAACTTCAGCACCGCGGCGCGGCGCTGTATCCACTTGCCGATCCACGGCCGCAGCAGGTGCCCCAGCACGAACGGCGCCATCAGCTGCAGCAAAATGCGGCCGATCGAATCCAGCGACGACGTTGCATGGCCACCGCTCGGCAACACCACCAGATTGACCAGCACCGGCGTGATGAACACGCCCAGCAGGGTAGACGCCGACGCGCTGCAGATGGCGGCCGGCATGTTGCCCCGCGCCATGGCCGTGAACGCGATCGCCGATTGCACCGTGGCGGGCAGCACGCAGAGATAGAGCACGCCGGTGTAGAGCCCGGGCGTCACCAGCGGCGAGAGCAGCGGCTTGAGCGCCAGCCCGAGCATCGGAAACAGCACGAAGGTGCTGCCGAATACCAGCAGGTGCAGCCGCCAGTGCATGAGGCCGTTCATGATCGCCTCGCGCGACAGCTTGGCCCCGTGCAGGAAGAACAACAGGCCGATGGCAGCGCTCGTGAGCAACTCGAAGAGATGCCCCAGCTTCCCACTCGCGGGCAGCAGACTGGCAAGGGTAACGACCGAGAGCAGCGCGAAGGTGAAGTTGTCGGGAAGGAAGCGGGAGCGAGACATGGATGGAACCTGATGGCCCGCACGCCGCAAGCGCGCAGACCGACTCAGCAAGGGAATGTGTGATTTCCGCGCATGAATCTCGTCGCCACTTCGCGGAGCCCGGCGCGTGCTCCTCGCGCCCTGGGGGCGATTTTCGGCGAAGCCCGGCATTGCTGCCGACCGTCGAAAGAATGCCCTGCCTCAGTGTGCAGTCGGCGAACTGAACTGCGCCTGACGGCGGCGCAGGCAGTATTCCATCAGGTCCTCGATCTCGGTGGCCTTGTCGAAAACGGCATCGGCACCGAGCTGGGCGCATCTGCGCCGCATGTCGGGCGTGGCGAAGTTGCTGAGCACCACGATCTTCTGCCCCGGGCCGCGGTGGCGGCAGGCCTCGAGCACGCTGAAGCCGGTGCCGTCCTTCAGGAACAGGTCGACGATGGCCAGGTCCCATTGCGACAGGTTGCATGAGAGCCAGCGCGAGGCTTCCTCCTCCGACTCTGCTTCGCCCACAGGATCGACCCGCGCAACCTCGCGCAGCGCGCCCATGAGGTTCTTGCGGATGGTGGGGTTGTCTTCGACGATAAAGGTGCGAACGGTGGTCATGACGGCTTGCCTCTGCGCTGTACTCACAGCCTACAAACTGCACCCGGCACAAGTCGAAGGCATGACACCCCGCGCCGGGTAGGACAAGGCTGGCGCCCCGCGCCAGCGGATTCAGAGCGTCAGGATCGTGCAGCCGGTGGTCTTGCGCGCTTCCAGGTCACGGTGCGCCTGCTGCACGTCGGCCAGTGCATAGCGCTGTCCGATCGGAATTTTCACCGCGCCGCTGCGCACCACCGCGAACAGGTCGTCGGCCATCGCCTGCGTGCTTTCGCGCGTGGCCATGTGCGTGAAGAGCGTCGGCCGCGTCACGTAGAGCGAGCCCTTGGACGCCAGCGTGCCGAGGTTGATCGGCGGCACCGGGCCCGAGCCGTTGCCGAACACCGCCAGCAGGCCGAAGGGGCGCAGGCTGTCGATCGAGCCTTCGTAGGTGTCCTTGCCCACCGAGTCGTACGCCACCTTCACGCCCTTGCCGCCGGTGATCTCCTTCACGCGCGCCGCGAAGTTCTCGGTGCTGTAGTTGATGGCATGCGCCGCGCCATGTTCGAGCGCGAGCTTGCACTTGGCGTCGCTGCCGGCCGTGCCGATCAGCTGCAGGCCCAGCGCCTTGGCCCACTGGCAGGCGATCAGCCCGACGCCGCCGGCCGCCGCGTGGAACAGGATGAAGTCGCCGGCCTGCAGGCCTTCGGCCGGCAGCGTCTTCTTCAGCAGGTACTGCGCAGTCAGGCCTTTGAGCATCATGGCCGCGCCGGTCTCGAAGGAGATGTCGTCGGGCAGCCTGCAGACGCACTTGGCGGGCATCACGCGCAGCTCGCTGTAGGCGCCGGGCGGCTGGCTCGCGTAGGCGGCGCGGTCGCCGGCCTTCAGGTGCGCCACGCCCTCACCCACCGCCTCGACGATGCCCGACGCTTCCATGCCCAGCTGCAGCGGCAGCTGGAACGGGTAGAGCCCGCTGCGCTGATAGGTGTCGATGAAGTTCAGGCCCACGGCCTTGTGGCGGATGCGGATCTCGCCGGGGCCGGGCTCGCCGACTTCCACGTCGACGATCTTCAGTTCTTCGGGGCCGCCATGGCGGTCGATACGGACGGCTTTGCTCATCATCGTTGCAGTCTCCACGCACAGGAAAACAAGAGGGAGGGGCATCCTGCCATGTTTGGGTTTCCCGTGGCGGCGCGGGACATCATTGCCCGGGTAGAGTCGGCGGCCATGCAGACACAGCACCGGCGCCTTGCCCCTTCCACCGTCCTCCTGCTTGTCGTTCCTCCGCTGCTCTGGGCCGGCAATGCCGTGGTCGGCCGGCTGGTACGGGAGCTGGTTTCGCCGCTCACACTGAACTTCGTGCGCTGGGTCGTCGCGTTCGCGCTCCTGCTGCCGCTGGCCACGCCGGTGCTGCGCCGCGGCAGCCCGCTGTGGGCGCACTGGCAGCGCTACGCCGTGCTCGGGCTGCTCGGCATCGGCCTGTACAACGCCTTCCAGTACCTCGCACTGCAGACCTCCACGCCCATCAACGTCACGCTGGTCGGCTCCAGCCTGCCGCTGTGGATGCTCGCGGTGGGCACGCTGTTCTTCGGCGCACGCGTCAGCGCCCGCGAGATGTTCGGCGCGCTGCTGTCGATGGCGGGCGTGCTGCTGGTGCTCAGCCGCGGCGAGTGGCGGCAGCTGCTCGGGCTGCGGCTGGTGCCGGGCGACCTCTACATGATCCTGGGCACCATCGCCTGGGCCTTCTACAGCTGGCTGCTGGCACGCACGAACGAGCCCAGGGCCCTGCGGCAGGACTGGGCCGCGTTCCTGATAGCGCAACTGGTGTTCGGCCTCGCGTGGTCGGGCGCGCTGGCCGCCGGCGAATGGACGATGACGACCGCCCACATCGACCTGGGCTGGCCGCTCATTGCCGCGATGCTGTTCATCGGCATCGGCCCCGCGGTGGTGGCCTACCGCTGCTGGGGCACCGGCGTGCAGCGCGCGGGTCCGCAGGCGGCGAGCATCTTCCTGAACCTCACGCCGCTGTTCGCGGCAGTGCTTTCGGCAGCCTTCCTGCGCGAGCCGCCGCACTGGTATCACGGCGCGGCGTTCCTGCTGATCGTGGGCGGCATCGTGGTGTCGTCACGGCGCTGATTCAACAACGCCCCCTTCAAGCGAACACCGCGGAACCGGCTTCGCCGGACCGCTGGTGTTACCCCCGGAAGGGGGTGGGAGTAGCGACACGAAGTGCGCGAAGCCTGGGCGCGATCTCAATACGTGCCGGGGTAGGCGCCGCCGTCGGCCAGCACGTTCTGCCCCGTCATGTAGCCCGCCTGCATGCTGCAGAGAAAGGCACAGATGGCTCCGAACTCGGCCGGCGTGCCGAAGCGCCTGGCAGGAATGTTCTTCTTGCGGGCTTCCCACACGGTGTCGAAGTCCTGTCCCGACTTCTGCGCCGCGCCGGCCATCGTGCCCTTGAGGCGGTCGGTGTCGAAAGAGCCCGGCAGCAGGTTGTTGATGGTCACGCCCTGCGCCGCGATGGGCGTGCGCGCCACGCCGGCCACGAAGCCGGTCAGTCCGCTGCGCGCGCCGTTCGACAGGCCGAGGATGTCGATGGGCGACTTCACCGAGCTCGAGGTGATGTTGACGATGCGCCCGAAGCCGCGCTTGGCCATGCCGTCGACCGTGGCCTTGATGAGCTCGATGGGCGTCAGCATGTTCGCGTCGACCGCCTTGATCCAGGCCTCGCGGTCCCAGTTGCGGAAGTCGCCCGGCGGCGGGCCGCCCGCGTTGGTGACGACGATGTCGAAGTCGTGGCCGAGCGCGAACACGGCCGCGCGGCCGGCTTCGGTCGTGATGTCGGCTGCCACGTGCTTGACGAACGCAGCGCCCGATGCACCCGCCGCTTCGGCCAGCTTCTTCGCCGCCGCTTCCAGTGCCTCGGCACCGCGTGCCACGATCACCACGTTGACGCCTTCGCGCACCAGCGCTTCGGCACAGCCGTAGCCGAGGCCTTTGCTCGCGCCGCATACCAGCGCGGTCTTGCCTGCGATACCCAGATCCATGTTGTCGCTCCTATCGTGCAGGGACTTCGCGCCCCTTGCGTGTGAAAACGAAGATGCCCGCGATGACGAGCACGGTGCCGGCCGCGATCCACGCAGTGAACGGCTCGCCGAGTATGACCACCCCCATGAGGATGGTCGACAGCGGCCCGATCATGCCGGTTTGCGCGGCCACCGCAGGGCCGATGCGCTCGATGGCCATCATCACCATGAGGACGGGCACCGCCGTGCACAGCGTGGCATTGAGCACCGACAGCCAGATCACCTCGGGCGCCACCTGCATCGCCGCGCTCATCGGCCGCGTCAGCACGAACTGCAGGATGCACAGCAGGCAAGCCACGGTGGTCGCCAGGCCCACGAGCCTGAGCGACCCGAGGCGCTTGACGAACTCGCCGCTGTAGACCAGATAGCCCGCATAGCTCACCGCGCTCAGGAAGACCAGGAATGCGCCCCAGGCCGCCGCACCGCCGCCCTTGCCGCCACCGCCGGTCCAGAGTTCGTGGCCGAACACCAGCAGCACGCCGGCATAGCTCACGAGCATGCCCAGCACCTGCGGGCGCGTCGGATGGCGCCGGTACAGCAGCCAGCCGAAGAACAGCACCAGCGTGGGATTGAGATACAGGATCAGCCGCTCGAAGCCGGCCGAGATGTAGGCCAGCCCGGCAAAGTCGAGAAAGCTCGCGAGGTAGTAGCCCGAGAAGCCGAGCCCGATCACGCCGATCCAGTCGCGGCCGGTGAGCGCCGGCTTGCCGCGCCCCGCCCACCATGCCATGAGCGCGAACAGCGGCAGCGCGAACAGCATGCGCAGCATGATGAGCGTCACGGCGTCCACGCCGTAGCGGTACGCGAGCTTGACGATGATGGCCTTGCCGCTGAATGCGATGGCGCCCAGTGTGGCGAGGATCAGGCCGGACGCAACGCCCTTCCTTGCGCCCGGGTGCGGGGGAATGCCGAGCGATGCGGCTGTCTTGTTCATTCCCCGATCATCCCTTGATCCTCAGTAGCCTGCAGCGAGGCCGTCGCGGCGCGGGTCGCTCGCGGCCACGTAGCCTTCCACGGACGGCTCGCCCGCGCGCCAGATGAACTGGCCGGCGCCGAAGTCCTGGTACGAATCGTCGATCACGTCGAGATGGTGGCCGAGCTCGCGCAGGCCCTGCACCGTGCCCGGGTTCATCGCGGCCTCGACATTGATCTCGAGCCCCGTGTTGAAGCGCCAGCGCGGCGCATCGCACGCGGCCTGCGGGTTCTGCCCGTAGTCGAGCATGCGCACCAGCGTCTGCATGTGGCCCTGCGGCTGCATGTTGCCGCCCATCACGCCGAAGCTCATCACCGGCTGGCCGTCCTTGGTGAGGAAGGCCGGAATGATGGTGTGGAACGGTCGCTTGCCCGGCGCTACGACGTTCGGGCTCTCGGCCTTCAGGCTGAAGCCATGGCCGCGGTTCTGCAGGCTGATGCCGAACTCGGGCTCCACGCAACCCGAGCCGAAGCCCATGTAGTTGCTCTGGATGAAGCTCACCATCATGCCGTTCTCGTCGGCGGCCGTGAGGTAGATGGTGCCGCCCTTGACGGGATTGCCGGCCTTGAAGTCCTGTGCCTTTTTCACGTCGATGAGTCTCGCACGCGATGCGAGGTAGGCGTCATCGAGCATTTGCGCGGGTGTCACCGTCATCGACGATGGCTCCGACACGTAGCGGTACACGTCGGCGAAGGCGAGCTTCATCGCCTCGATCTGCAGGTGCTGCGAAGCCACCGAGTCGACCGGCAGCGAAGCAATGTCGAACTTCTCGAGGATGCCGAGTGCGATCAGCGCCGCGATGCCCTGCCCGTTGGGCGGAATCTCGTGCAGCGTGTGGCCGCGGTAGTCGCGCGAGATCGGCGTGACCCACTCGGGCTGGTAGGCCGCCATATCGGCCACGGTGAGCGCACCGCCCTGCTCCTTCGAGAACTTCGCGAGCGCCTCGGCGATCTCGCCGTTGTAGTAGGCCTCGCCCTTGGTGCGGGCGATGGCCTTCAGCGCCCGCGCGGCGGCCGTGAAGCGGAACAGCTCGCCGATCTCGGGCGCACGGCCCCAGGGCAGGAAGGTCTGCGCAAAGCCCGGCTGCGAACCCAGCAGCGGCGTGGCCGCGGCCCACTTGCCCTGCACCACCGGTGGCACGAGGTAGCCGCGCTCGGCGATGTCGATGGCCGGCGCCAGCAGGTCGGCGAATGGCAGCTTGCCGAAGCGATCGCTCATCGCGACCCAGCCGCGCACCGCGCCCGGCACCGTGACCGAGTCGATGCCGCGCATCGGCGGCGTCGTGGCGTCGGCGCCGTACTTGGCCTTGAAGTATTCGGGCGTCCAGGCCTTGGGCGCGGGGCCCGAGGCGTTCAGGCCATGCAGTTCCTTGCCGTCCCACAGGATGCAGAAGGCGTCGCTGCCGAGGCCGTTGCTCACCGGCTCGACCAGCGTCATCACGGCCGCGGTGGCAATGGCCGCATCGACCGCGTTGCCGCCCTGCTGCAGGATGCGCAGGCCGGCCTGCGAGGCCAGCGGGTGCGAGGTCGACACCACATTGCGCGCGAAGATCGGGATGCGGGTCGAGAGGTAGGGGTTGCTGAAGTCGAAGTTCATTTGCGAGTGCTCTTCTTTATTCGTTGGTGATCTTGCGGTCGACGACGATCTTCTTCCACTTTGCGGCGTCGGTGGCCACCATCTTCGCGAACTGCTCAGGCGTGTCCGGCGTCGCAGGCTCGATGCCCAGGCGCGCGAGCTTTTCCTTCACCTCGGGATCGGCCAGCGCCTCATTGGCCGCCTTGTTGATCTTCGCGACGATGTCCGCAGGCAGGTTCTTCGGGCCGTAGAAGCCGAACCACGTGTTCGATTCATAGCCCGGCAGCGTATCGGCAATGGGTGGCAGATCGGGCGCCAGCGGGCTGCGCTTGAGCGAGGTGACGCCCAGCGCGCGCAGGCGACCGTCGCGCACGTGCGGCATGCCGGTGGGCAGCGAATCGAACAGCACGTCGACCTTGCCGCTGATCAGGTCGGGAATGGCCAGCGCCGTGCCCTTGTAGGGAATGTGCGTGACGAACACGCCGGCCTGCGCCTTGAACAACTCCGCCGTGAGCTGCACGATGGTGCCGGGGCCGCTCGATGCGTAGTTGAGCTTGCCGGGATTCTTCTTCGCGTAGTCGATCCACTCGCGCACCGTCTTCGCGGGCGAATTGACCGGCACCAGCATGATGCTGGCGGCATCGCCCACATGTGCGATCGGCGTGAAGTCGCGCACCGTGTCGTAGGGCAGCTTGCTGACTGCCGGGCCGATCGAATGCGTGCTGGTGGTGGCCAGCAGGATCGTGTAGCCGTCGGGCGCGGCCTTGGCGGCCTGGTCGGAACCGATGGCGCCGCCGGCGCCGGGCTTGTTGTCGACCACCAGCGTGGTGCCGAGCTTGTCGCCCATCTTCTGCCCCAGCGTGCGCGCGAAGAGATCGGTGGCGCCGGCTGCCGGGAACGGCACGATCAGGCGGATCGGCTTGTTCGGGTAGCCCTGGGCCAGGCTGGCGGACGAGACGGCCATGCCGAGCGCAACGGCGAGTACCTGGAAGAACTGGAGGCGTTTCATGTGCGGGATCTGTGCCTGTGTACGAGAAGTGGATGCTATGCAGCAGCGCCACATCAAGCCAGATAATTTTGCTTATTCAACTATGAACACTGCTTATGACAAGAAGCACCGCGGAAGAGATCTCGCTCCAGCAGCTGCGGGCGCTGGCGGCGGTGGCCGAGACGGGGAGCTTCACGCTCGCGGCCGAGGCGCTGCAGCTCACGCAGCCGGCCATCAGCCACCTGATCAAGCGGCTGGAAGAAGAGCTGGCGCAGCCGCTGGTGGTGCGCGGGCGCCGCATCCGCATGACCAACGCGGGCCAGATGATGGTCGATACGGCCGTGCGGGCGCTGCGGCTGATCGATGAGTCCGTCGGCGCCTGCCGCTCGCAGTCGCAGCTGCGCGAAGGCCGCATCGTGCTCGCGGTGGGCCACCTCACGGCCGGCGCCCTGCTGCCGCCGCTGCTCGGGCGCTTTTCGCAGAAGCACCCGACGCTCGCGACCACGCTGCTCGACAGCACGGCCGAGCAGATGATCTCGCGCATCCTTTCGCAGGAGGCAGACCTGGGCTTCGGCTCGGACATCGGCCAGAAGCATTCGGAGCTGGCGACCGAGCCGCTGTTCTCGGAGCGCATGGCGCTCTTCGTGCGGGACGACCATCCGCTCGCACAACACGCCACGGTCGAGGCCCGGCACCTGGAAGCGCTGCCCTTCATCCACGTGAACCCCGACGCCAACGTGTGGCGCGCCGTGAGCCGCCAGCTCGCGAGCATGGCCAACGTGTACCCGCGTGTGGTGCATCACGTGTCGATGCTGTCGACGGCGTTCGGACTCATCCAGTCGGGTGCGGGGGTGGCGCTGCTGCCGCGCTACGTGGAGGTGCTGATGCCGGGCAACCTGCGCGCCGTGGGCGTGACGCGGCCCACGCTGGAGTACCCGGTGGTCGCCGTGCGGTTGGCCAAGCATCCGCTGAGCCCGGCCGCGATGGCGTTCCTGGCGATGGCGCGGCAGCACATGAAGCCGGCGCGTGCGGGCAAGTCGTAGCTTGCGATTTGCTTTGGGGTGCGATCACGCCGACGGGGGACATTCGCGGAGGGGAGTACCCGGCGGCCTGGGCACAGATCCCGGACCGCAACGAAAAACGGCGCCCCAAAGAGCGCCGCCTTGAAGAGAGCGAAAAGCCGCGATCAGTCCTCGACGAATGCTTCTTCGCGCTTCGCCTTGATCGCCGGCAGCAGCACGATGATCAGCAGCAGTGCAGCCGCAGCCAGCAGGCCCGCCGAGATCGGGCGCGTGACGAACACGCTCCAATCGCCACGCGACAGCAGCAGCGAGCGGCGCAGGTTCTCTTCCATCATCGGTCCGAGGATGAAGCCCAGCAGCAACGGCGCAGGCTCGCAACCCAGCTTGAAGAAGGTGTAGCCCACGAAGCCGAACGCCCCCACCATCCAGATGTCCCAGGTGTTGTTGTTGGTCGAGTACACGCCGATTGCGCAGAACAGCACGATCGCCGGGAACAGGAACTTGTAGGGCACCGACAGCAGCTTGATCCACATGCCGATCAGCGGCAGGTTCAGGGGCTGGATGTTGTGGATCGTCATCGCACCCACCATCAGCGCCATCACCGCGTTGGGCGGAATGCCCAGCGTCAGCAGCGGGATGAAGGAGGTTTGCGCGCCGGCGTTGTTGGCGGCCTCGGGGGCTGCCACGCCGCGGATGTTGCCCTTGCCGAAGGGCACTTCGCCCGGATGCAGCTTGGTCTTCTTCTCGATGGTATAGGCCGCGAAGGCCGACAGCAGTGCGCCGCCGCCGGGCAGGATGCCCAGGGAGGAGCCGAGCGCGGTGCCGCGCAGCACCGCGGGGATCATGCGCTTGAAGTCCTCCTTGGTCGGGAACAGGCCAGAGACCTTGGCAGTGAACACTTCGCGCTCGTCGTCGGGGCGCGAGAGGTTGGCGATGATTTCGCCGTAGCCGAACACGCCCATGGCGATAGCCACGAAGCCGATGCCGTCGGTGAGCTCGGGAACATCGAAGCTGTAGCGCGCCACGCCGGAGTTCACGTCGGTGCCCACAAGGCCCAGCAGCAGGCCCAGCACGATCATCGCGATGGCCTTGAGCAGCGAGCCCGAAGCCAGCACCACGGCGCCGATCAGGCCCAGGATCATCAGCGAGAAGTATTCGGCCGGACCGAACTTGAAGGCCAGCTCGGTCAGCGGCGGGGCAAAGGCAGCCAGGATCAGCGTACCCACGCAGCCCGCGAAGAACGAACCCAGTCCCGCCGCGGCGAGTGCCGGACCTGCACGGCCCTTGCGCGCCATCTGGTAGCCGTCGATCACGGTCACCACCGACGAGGATTCGCCCGGCAGGTTCACCAGGATGGCCGTGGTCGAGCCGCCGTACTGGGCGCCGTAGTAGATGCCGGCCAGCATGATCAGCGCCGACACGGGCGGCAGCGCGTATGTGGCGGGCAGCAGCATTGCGATGGTCGCGACCGGGCCAATGCCGGGGAGCACGCCGATCAGCGTGCCCAGGATGCAGCCGACCAGGCAGTACAGCAGGTTGGTGAAGGTAAAGGCAACGCCAAAACCCATCGAGAGGTGTTCAAACAATTCCATGATTTGAGTGGCTTTCTTCTCAACCGGTGATGAAGGTCGGCCAGACCTGGATCTGGAGCTTGAGCGCCCAGATGAAGGCGACATAGCTGCCAACGGCCAGCACGGTGGCCAGGATCAGCACGCTGGGCAGCTTGAACTCTTGGCCCGCGAGACTCGAGATGATCACCAGCGCGTAGATGGCGATGATCATGCCCATGGCCGGAATGCCCATGCTCGGCAGGCCGCCGAGCAGGATGCCGAATGCGAGGTTGGCGCCCAGGATGAACACCACCTGCTTCCAGGCCCATTTGCCGATCTTTTCGCCGTCGGTGGTTTCAACGGTGAGCCCGCTGAACATGATCCCGAGGCCGATGAGGGCCATCAGGATGCCGAGCATCAACGGGAAATAACCCGGGCCCATTCGGGCACCCGAGCCCACGGTGTAGGTGGTGGCGCCCCATGCGAACGCCACACCCACCACCGTGAACATCAGACCCGAGAAAAAGTCTTTCTGACTCTTGATCTTCACGAACAGTCTCCTCGAACAATTTCGATGCGGAATTGTCGAGTCAGCTTCCGGTCAGCCTGATGTGGATTCCACTAACCGAACGGCTAGGGATAACCCGAAAGGCCTCACGAGGGAGCGAAGCCTTTGGGCAGAACTTATTCCAGCGGTGGGGTGGCGCTCAGCACTTCCTCGATGGTTGTTACGCCCTCGGCCACGCGCAGCGCGCCGGCCAGCCGCAGCGGCCGCATGCCGTCGATCACGGCCTGCCGGCGCAGCCCGGCGAGGTTGGGCTCCTTGGTCACGTTGCCCTTGAACGCCTCGCTGATGCTCAGCAGTTCGTAGAGGCCCATGCGCCCCATGTACCCGGTCATGCGGCAATCGACGCAGCCCACCGGCTTGTACGCGCGCACCGAACCCGTGATCTGCCACGGCTTGACGATGGTCTCGAGCTTCTCGCGCGTGACTGTGTCGTCGGGCTGCTTGCAGTTGGGGCACAGCGTGCGCACCAGCCGCTGCGCGAGCACGCCCAGCATCACCGCGTTGATGAGGTACGAAGGCACGCCCAGCTCCATCAGCCGCGTGATGGCGCTCGGCGCATCGTTGGTGTGCAGCGTGCTGAACACGAGGTGGCCGGTGAGCGCGGCCTGCACCGCCATCTCGGCAGTGGCGAGGTCGCGGATTTCGCCGACCATGATGATGTCCGGGTCCTGCCGCATCAGCGCGCGCAGGCCCTCGGTGAAGCCGAAATCGAGCTGCGGCTGCACCTGCGTCTGGTTGAACGACGGCTCGATCATTTCGATCGGGTCTTCCACCGTGCTCACGTTGACCTCTTCGGTCGCCACGCGCTTCAACGTCGAATACAACGTGGTGGTCTTGCCCGAGCCCGTCGGCCCGGTCACCAGGATGATGCCGTTGGGCCGCGTCACCAGCTGCTCCCAGCGCTGCGCGTCGTGCTGCGCGAAGCCCAGCGCGTCGAGGTCCTTCACCGCGGTGTCAGGGTCGAAGATCCGCATCACCATCTTCTCGCCGAAGGCGGTGGGCAGCGTCGACAGGCGCATTTCGACTTCGTCACCGCGCATGTTGCGGGTCTTGATGCGGCCGTCGAGCGGGCGGCGCTTTTCCACCACGTCCATGCGGCCCAGCAGCTTGATGCGCGCGACCATCGCGTTCATCACGCCCATCGGCATCTGGTAGGCCGGATGCAGGATGCCGTCGATGCGAAAGCGGATCACGCCCTGCTCGCGGCGCGGCTCCAGGTGGATGTCGCTCGCACGCTGGTCGAAGGCGTACTGCCAGAGCCAGTCGACCACCTGCACCACGCTCTGGTCGTTGGCGTCGAGCTGCTTGTTGCTCTTGCCGAGCTCCACCAGCTGCTCGAAGCTCGCGCCGCCGGTGTTGCCGCCAGCCTTCTGCGCGGCGCGCACCGACTTCGCGAGCGCGAAGAACTCGGCCGTGTAGCGCTGGATGTCGGCCGGGTTGGCGACCACGCGGCGCACCGCGCGGCGCGACTGTCTCTCAACCTCGGCGATCCAGTCGGTGAGAAAGGGCTCGGCCGTGGCCACCACCACCTCGTTGGGCAGCACCTGCACCGGCAGCACCTTGTGGCGCTCGGCATACGCAGCGCTCATGGTGTCGGCCACCTTGCCCACGTCGACCTTGAGCGGATCGATGCGCAGGTACGTGAGCCCGGCGCGGCTCGCGAGCCACTGAGTGAGCATTTCGAGATCGAGCGGCTTGCCGTCGCCCTCGCGCGCCATGGCCACGTTGGCGAGCCGCACCAGCGGGGCCTGCCGGCTTTCGGCCTGGGCGCAGCGCGCGATGGTGCGCTTGGCTTCCATGGGCGAGATCACGCCGTCGGTGGCGAGCCATTCGATCAGGCGGCGCAGGTCGAGCGGGCCTTCGTGGCGGGCAGCCAGGGGGGCGGGGGCAGAAACAGCGGGAACAACGCTCATGAGCCGGCAGGTCGGGTAAGTGAAATATTCAGGGGCTTGAACACCCGCAGCCATTTCGGCGCGGGCAGGCTCCAGCGAGTCTGGATCGTTTGGGCGCGCTCGGCAAGCGCCTCGCGCTTCGGGCGGCTCGGCGTGCGCTGCGCGAGCACCACCGTGTTGCCTTCGCGCGTCGGCCTGAAGGCCCAGACGGCATCGGCACCGAAAGCGCCTGCGATCTTTTCGAGGCTGCGCTCGTAGCTTGACGAGCGACCGAAGAGGTTGACCGTCATGCAGCCGTCCTCGGTGAGCAGCGCGCGGCAGTCCGCATAGAAGTCTTCGCTGTCGAGCACGGGTGCGGCGGCCTCGTGGTCGTACAGGTCGACCTGCAGCGCATCGACCGTGCCGTGCCATTCGGGCTTGCGGATCTCGGCGGCCGCGTCGGCAATCACCACGCGCAGCTTCGGGTCGTCCGGCGGCAGCTTGAACCAGCCGCGGCAGGCCGACACCACCTGCGGATTGAGCTCGATCGCGGTGGTGCGCATGCGCAGGATCTTGCGGCTGAACTTGGTGAGCGTTGCCGCGCCCAGGCCGAGCTGCATCGCATGGCGGCTGGCCACGGTCTTGCTGTCGGCGAACAGCAGCCAGGCCATCATGCGCTGCACGTATTCGAGTTCGATCTCGAACGGCGCGTCGAGCTTCATCGAGCCCTGGACCCATTCGGTGCCCAGGTGCAGATAGCGGATGTCGCCCCAGTCGGAAAAATTGACTTCGGGAAGAACGGCGGGAGTTTTGCTGGATGCCATCAGACGAGTTGGTGGGCGGCGAAGACCTCGCGCCAGGCCGCGAGCTTGCGCTCGAAGCTCCACGACGCGTTGGCGGGACTGGTGGAAGGCAGCGGGTAGACCGGCACGCCGAGGGTGCGCGTGTGCCGTGCGTGCTTGAAGCTCTCGCCGCCGTTGTGCGCGATGGCCGCGAGCTTTGGCAGGTGCAGCCCGGCGATGTCGTTCGCCACGGGCGCACGGATGGCCGAATCGAGGCTGCCCTCGCGCTCGCAGGCGCCGTACACGTCCCACACTCCCAGGCCGCGGTCGAGCAGCCACCGGCAGCGCTGCGCGTAGCTGTCTATGCCCGACGGCAAGGGGACTTCGGGCCAGACGGCTTGCAAGATCTTCCAGAACTGGTTTTGGGGGTGTGCATAGTACTGCTGCCGTTCGAGCGACTTCACCCCGGGGAAGCTGCCGAGGATGAGCACGACGGTGGCCGGCGACACGATGGGCGCGAGCCCCGTGAGCAGCGGGCTGGCAGCGCCGGATGCGGTCAATGGGTTCATGGACGGCATCGTGCCACCGCCCCGCATGCGTTTCCGCGGCCCATGAAAAAACCCGCCGAAGCGGGTTCTGTCGCGAGGCCGAAGCAGGCTTGCTTACTTCTTTGCGGCTTCGTTCTCGGCCGTGCCGGGGATCTTCTCACCGATGGCCTTGCCGGTGCTGCGCATGCCGTCGGCCGTCTTGTGGCCGGCGTTCTCGACGGCTTCGCCGGTCTTGGTGGCTGCCTTCTTGGTGGCGTTGGTGGCCTTCTTGGTCGTGCGCTTGGTGGCGCTCCAGGCCTTCTTGGTGCCGCTCTCGGTGGCGGCGACGGCCTTCTTGGTCGTGCGCTTGGTGGCGTCGACGGCTTCCTTGCCGGTCTCCTTCACCTTCTCGGTGGTGGTGGGCTCGGCCGGAACCACGGCGGGGGCCGGTGCGGCTGCAGGCGCGGTGGTCTGTGCCACGGCCGATACGCCGATAGAGGCGAGCGCCAACGCGAGGACGACGGGCATGGTGCGAATGAAAGGCGTGGTCATGTAAAGCTCCTTGTTGGATGAAGTTTTGAGTGACTGGCTTGCCACTGAACCAGCAACGAACTGGTGCCGCCCGAGGATGACAGCGAATCCGCGGCATCTGCCCGCATGCAGGCAGGTCGGGGCATTGGCCTACGCGGAATGCGGCGGACGCGCCGACATGGTCATGAGATTTTCGAGACGCGGCAGCGCTTCGAGCGCATTCCGGGTGGTGGCCGCGGCCAGTTCGTCGATGCCGATGCCCCGCAGGCCGGCCACCACTTCTGCGATGCGCGGCAGCTCGGCCGGCTCGTTACGGCCCTGCGGCTCGCCGGCATCGCGCTGGGCCTGCGTGCGGTACAGCCAATGCGGCTGGATGTCGGGGGCATCGGTTTCCATCACGATCGATCCGAGCGGCAAAGTGGCGGCCAGGCGCCGTAGCTGCAGCGCGCGTTCGAAGGTCACCGCGCCGCCGAAGCCGAGCTTCAACCCGAGCTCGATGCACGCATGCGCCTGCTGCTCACTGCCGTTGAAGGCATGCGCAATGCCCTGCCATGGCTTGCCGCCTGCCGTCTGCCGCAGGTGCTTGAGCACCTTGTCGACCGAGCGCCGCACATGGATCAGCACGGGTAACCCGTACCTGCGTGCCAGTTGCAACTGAGTGTGAAAAAACCGCTCCTGCTTCTCGCCGTCGAGCCCCTCGACGAAGTAGTCGAGCCCGACCTCGCCGACCGCCACCAGCCGCGGGTCGCCGCGCCGCGCGGCCAACTCGGCATCGAGGGTTTCGAGGTCTTCGTCCTTCGCCTCGCCGGTGCAAAGCGGGTGAATGCCCAGCGCGTAGGCATCGCCCTGCGCATGGGCCAGTTCTCGCACGGCGGCGAAGTTGAAGGCGGCCACCGCCGGGATCACGCACATCGCCACGCCCCGCGCGGCGGCGCGGGCGCGCAGGACGGGCATCTCGGCACCGAATTCGGGGGCATCCAGGTGGCAGTGGGTATCGACGAAGGTAGCCATCGCGCGATGATGCCCGATGGGATGCGCAGGCGTGGAAAGCGTGCTACCGTGAACTCCTTCACGCGATTTTTTGCCGGAGGTGCTTCGATGCGCAGGCCAGGTGTCTACAGCCATTCGCCCCGCACGCTGCCACCGGCCGCAGACGAGGCGGCCGAATGGGCAGGGGCGGCAGCCTCGCCCGATACGGCCGGCGCTGACCCTGCCCTGCAAGCCTCCCCCGCAAAGAAGACCGGTTGGCAACCCGGCCGCCGCAGTTTCGCGCTGCTCATCGTGCTGTCGGCCGCGCTGGCCACCGGCGCCGCGTTGTGGGCGCCGCGCCCGGGCGCCAAGGCCCTCACGCAAAAGGACATCGACGCGGCCGTGCTGCGCACGCTGCAGACCAACACCCTGCCCTCGCCGGCCGCCAAGGCCGCCGACATCATCCGGCCTTCGGTGGTGCGGGTGGTGAGCTACGGCGAGGAAAAGCACACGCCCGAAGCCAAGACCCAGAAGCGCGGACGCAACATCGCCAAGGGCAAGCCGCCCGAGGCCCCGAATGACGGCGAGGCACCCGGCGAGGTCGAGCGCGGCGTGGGCACGGGCGTGGTGATCGTCGACAAGGGCGTGATCCTCACCAATCTGCACGTGGTCGCGGGCGCCGACAAGATCAAGGTCACTTTCTACGACGGGCTGGAAGCCGTGGCCACCATCACCGGCGTGCAGCCCGAGAACGACCTTGCCGTGCTGCAGGCGCAGAAGATTCCCGACGACCTGATCCCCGCCACCATGCGCTCGACCGCCGACCTGCGGTCCGGCGACCAGGTGGCGGCCGTTGGCTTTCCGTTCGGCATCGGGCCTTCCGTGTCGGCCGGCGTGGTGTCTGGCCTGAAGCGCTCGTTCCGCTCGCCCGAGGGCAAGCAGGAGCTGGGCAACCTGATCCAGTTCGACGCGGCGGCCAACCCCGGCAATTCGGGCGGGCCGCTGATCAACATGGACGGCGAGGTGCTCGGCATCGTCACCGCCATCCTCAACCCGACGCAGCAGCGCACCTTCATCGGCATCGGCTTCGCGGTGCCCATCGAGAACGCCGCCTCCGCCGCGGGTTCGCCGCCGTTCTGACAATTCTTTTTCGAAGGTCCTTCGCATGAGCTCAGAAACCGTCAATTCCACGCCCGCCGGCACCGCCGAACTGATGGAGCAGATCCTCTACGAGGTGAAGCGCGTGGTCGTGGGCCAGGACCGCTTTCTCGAGCGCGTGATGGTCGGCATGCTCGCGGGCGGGCACCTGCTGGTCGAGGGCGTGCCCGGCCTTGCGAAGACGCTCACCGTCAAGACGCTGGCCGACATCGTGCGCGGCCAGTTCAAGCGCATCCAGTTCACGCCCGACCTCGTGCCCGCCGACCTCGTGGGCACGCGCATCTACAACCAGAAGACGGGCGAGTTCAGCACCTCGCTGGGGCCGGTGTTCGCCAACCTGCTGCTGGCCGACGAAATCAACCGCGCGCCGGCCAAGGTGCAGAGCGCGCTGCTCGAAGTGATGCAGGAGCGCCAGGTGACCATCTCCGGCGAGACGCACAAGGTGCCGCGCCCCTTCCTCGTGATGGCCACGCAGAACCCCATCGAGACCGAAGGCACCTATCCGCTGCCAGAGGCGCAGGTCGATCGCTTCATGATGAAGGTGCTGGTCGACTACCCGAGCGACGAGGAAGAATTCGTCATCGTCCAGCGCGTGATCGGCCCGCCCGTCAACGCCACGCCGGCCGCCACCACGGAGCAGCTCGCAGCGCTGCAGGCCGAGGCGCGGCGCGTGTATGTCGACCCTTCGCTGATCCAGTACGCCGTGAAGCTGGTGTCGGCCACGCGCACGCCCGAGAAGCATGGCCTGAAGGACTTGCGCCGCTTCATCACCTTCGGTGCCAGCCCGCGCGCCAGCATCAGCCTGACCGAGGGCGCACGCGCCCTGGCGCTGCTGCGCGGCCGCAGCTATGCGCTGCCCGAAGACATGACGGCGCTGGTGCCCGACGTGCTGCGCCACCGCGTGACGCTTTCCTACGAAGGCCTGTCCGAAGGCCTGACGCCGGACAGCTTGGTCGAGAAGATCATGCGCGCGGTCCCCGCTCCTCCAAAGCCTCTCGAACATGAAAAGCTGGTGGCGTAAGGCCCCTGCGGCCGCGAACGACGAACGGCTCGCCAGCGAAGCCGGTGGGGCCGAACGCGCGCTGCGCCGGCTCGAATGGACCGTGATTCGCCGCCTCGACGGCCTGCTGCAGGGCGACTACCGCACGCTGATGCGCGGCACCGGCCTCGACCTGGCCGACCTGCGCGAGTACCAGCATCACGACGACGTGCGCCACATCGACTGGAACGTCACCGCACGGCTGCAGACGCCGCATGTGCGCGTGTTCACCGAAGACCGCGAGATGGCTGCGTGGTTCGTGCTCGACCTGAGCCGCTCGGTCGATTTCGGCTCGGGCCTGAAGGCCAAGCGCGAGGTCTCGGCGGGCTTCGTCGGCGTGCTGGCGCGGCTGCTCACGCGACACGGCAACCGGGTGGGCGCGCTGGTCTACGGCAGCGACCTCGAAGCGGTGATTCCGCCGCGCACCGGACGGCGCCACGTGCTGCAACTGCTGCACGCGATGGAGAAGCGCGCCGAAAAGGCCGAGGCCGTGCCTACGCAGAAAGGCATGACGCGCCTGGCCGACCTGCTCAAGTCGGCCGCCACGCTGATGCCGCGCCGCTCCACCGTGTTCGTGGTGTCCGACTTCCTCAGCGAGCCCGGCTGGGAGCGCCCGCTGGGCCAGCTGGTGCAGCGCCACGAGGTGATCGCGGTGCGCCTGTTCGACCCGCTCGAGCTCGAGCTGCCCGACCTCGGCCTGGTGCCGCTGCGCGACGCCGAGACCGGCGAGCAGTTGTGGGTCGACACCCACGACGCGGGCTTTCGCAAGCGCTTCGCGCGCCTGGCGTCGGAGCGTGAGACTGCACTGCGCGAAGCATTGGCCAAGGCCGGCGTCGACGCGCTCGAACTCTCGACCAATGACGACCTGGTGGAAGCCATCGTTCGTTTCGCCGATCTGCGCAAGCGCCGCGCGCGCATCGGCCCGGCAGGCATGAAGGCGGTGGCAGCATGACTTTTCTCTGGCCTCAATTCCTATGGCTGCTGGCGGCCCTGCCGCTGCTGATATTGCTCTATCTCTGGCTGCTGCGCCGCAAGAAGAAGCTGGCGGTGCGCTATGCAAGCCTGTCGATCGTGCGCGAGGCCATGGGCGCGGGGCAGAGCATGCGGCGGCACCTGCCGCCCGCGCTGTTCCTGCTGGCCATGGCCGCGATGCTGGTGGCCGCGGCGCGGCCGATGGCGGTGGTGGTGCTGCCGTCGAACCAGCAGACCATCATTTTGGCGATGGATGTGTCGGGCAGCATGCGCGCGGCCGACGTGCAGCCCAACCGGCTCGTGGCAGCGCAGGAGGCTGCCAAGAGCTTCATCAAGGACCTGCCGCGCAGCGTGAAGGTGGGCATCGTCGCCTTCGCGGGCAGCGCACAGGTGGCGCAGCTGCCCACCACCAACCACGAGGACCTGGTGGCCGCCATCGACAGCTTCCAGCTGCAGCGCGCCACCGCCACGGGCAACGCCATCGTGGTGTCGCTGGCCACGTTGTTCCCCGACGCGGGCATCGACGTCGAGCAGTTCAGCGCACCCAGCCGCCAGCGCGGAGTGGCCATCGACCAGAACGAGAAGAAGCTCAAGGAATTCACGCCCGTGGCGCCGGGCTCTTTCACCTCGGCCGCGATCATCATGCTGACCGACGGGCAGCGCACCACCGGCGTCGACCCGCTTGACGCGGCCAAGGCGGCGGCCGACCGCGGCGTGCGCATCTACACGGTGGGCGTGGGCACGGTCGATGGCGAGACCATCGGCTTCGAAGGCTGGTCGATGCGCGTACGGCTCGACGAGGAGACGCTCAAGGCCATCGCCAACAAGACGAACGCCGAGTACTTCTACGCCGGCACGGCGAACGACCTGAAGAAGGTCTACGAGACACTGAGCTCCAAGCTCACCGTGGAGAAGAAGGAAACCGAAAT
Organism: Variovorax sp. Root411; assembly: GCF_001425205.1. Lineage (GTDB taxonomy): Bacteria > Pseudomonadota > Gammaproteobacteria > Burkholderiales > Burkholderiaceae_C > Variovorax. The sequence goes on along the minus strand of NZ_LMDW01000001.1, from coordinate 400,207 downwards.
CTCGGCGCTGTTCGCGATGGGCGCCGCGGTGCTCACGCTGCTGTCTGCGGGGCTGTCGCTGCTCTGGTTCAACCGGATTCTCTAGGCCCGTGCGGCACGGCCGCCGGCGCATCGGGCGACTTGACCGCACCGATGCCTCCCAGGAACAGGTCGGCCACGATCGGCGCGATGGCCGCGTGGTCGAGCCGGCCATCCGGTTTCATCCAGGTGAACATCCAGTTGATCATGCCGAAGAGCAGCATGGTCAGCGGCTTGGCGAGGTCGTCGCTCGGCGCGCCGGGGCGCAGCGCCGACACGGCGCGCGCAAAGCCCGCGACCACCTCGCGCTCCTTGTCGAGCACGCGCTCGCGGTCAGCCTCTTCGAGAAAGCGCACATCGTCGGTCAGCACGCGGTGCGCGTCCTGCGCGCCGGCGTATTCCTCGACGATGCGGTAGATGAAGCGGCGCAGGCGCTGTTCATCGGTGTGCGTCGACGCCTCTTCCTCGGCCACCAGCGCCGCCAGCTTGGAGACGTGTGTCTCGGCGATGCTGATCAGCAGGCTGCTCTTGTCCTTGTAGTAGTGGTAGAGCGTCGCCTTCGAGAGGCCGCAGGCCTCGGCCACCTGGTTCATCGAGGTGGCCGGATAGCCGCTGCGTGCGAACAGCTGGGCGGCCTGCGCGAGGATCAGTTCACGCTGGTCGTCGTAGGTGGCGGATCTTCCACGCGGCATCGGTTCTTGTTCCTGGGTTGGACTGTTGAAGGCAACGGGCGATCTTGCACGAAGCGCGAGCCGGATCAGCCCCGCTTCGTGGCGATGAGCGAACGTACCTCGGTGGCCGGCAGGCGCGGGCGGCGCGGCTCCACCTGCGCGAGCGGTGCCACTTCATGCAGGCTCGCGAGGCTGCGCACCGTGAGCGCCTGGTAGGTCTGCGTGCCCTCGAGCTTCCAGGCGATCTCGTCCTCGCTCAATTCGCGCTTCACCTTCGCCGGAATGCCCGCGACCAGCGAGCGCGCCGGCACCTTCATGCCGGCCGGCACGAAGGCGCAGGCCGCGACGATGGCCTTCTCGCCGATCTCGGCCTCGTCCATCACCACCGCGTTCATGCCCACCAGCGCGTCGCGCCGCACGATGCAACTGTGCAGGATCGCGCCGTGGCCGATGTGGCCATTGGCCTCGATCACCGTGTCGTTGTCGGGAAAGCCGTGCACGCAGCAGTGGTCCTGCACGTTCGAACCCTCCTCCAGCACGATGCGGCCGAAGTCGCCGCGCAGGCTGGCGCAGGGGCCCACATAGCAGTTCGGGCCGACGATCACGTCGCCGATCAGCACCGCCGTGGGGTGCACGTACGCGCTCGGGTCGACGACGGGAATCACGCCGTCGATGGAATAGCTGGGCATGGGGTCGGTCTCCTTTTTTCCGTGACTCAGGGTTTGCCCTGAACCAACCCCGCTTGTGCCGGGATGGAGCTCGATCCTAAAATCAACCGAACGGTCGGTCAATAGTGTTTGCACACCGATCCACCCCCCACAGAGGATGAAAGAGACACGCCATGCCTGAGCCTTTGGTACTCACCGGCAACGCCGGCACCGTCCGCACGTTGAGCCTCAACCGCCCTGCGGCGCTCAACAGCTTCACGACCGAACTGCATGCGGAGTTGATGGCGGCGCTGGAAGCCGCGGCGCAAGACGAGAGCGTGCGCTGCGTGGTGCTCACGGGCGCCGGCCGCGCCTTCTGCGCCGGCCAGGACCTCGCCGACCCCTCGGTCGCGCCCGACCCGACACCGGGCGCCGCGCCCAAGGACCTGGGCCACGTCATCTCCACTTACTACGCCCCGCTCGTCGCGCGCCTGCGCTCGATGCCGGTGCCGGTGGTCGCCGCGGTGAACGGCGTTGCGGCCGGAGCGGGCGCCAACCTCGCGCTGTGCTGCGACCTCGTGGTGGCCGGCCGCTCGGCCAGCTTCATCCAGGCCTTCACCAAGATCGGCCTCGTGCCCGACACCGGCGGCACCTGGCTGCTGCCGCGCCTCGTGGGTTCGGCCCGCGCGCTCGGCATCGCGATGCTGGGCGACAAGCTGCCCGCCGAAGAGGCTGCGCGCATCGGCCTGATCTGGCAATGCGTGGACGACGCGGCGCTGGCCGAAACCACGGCGGCCCTCGCATCGAAGCTGGCGGCCATGCCGACCCGCGCCCTTGTCGCCACGCGCCAGGCCATGGCCGCGGCACAAGACATGGACCTCGCCACGGCACTCGCCGAAGAAGCCCGCATCCAACGCAACATGGGCAATGCAAACGACTACCGCGAAGGCGTCGAAGCCTTCCGTGCGAAGCGTGCGCCTGTGTTCAAGGACCGCTGATGAAGCCTTGCTTCTCGATCTTTCGCGTTGTGTGTGGAACGGGTGCTTCGGGGCTCGCTCACGCCGACGGGGTACCTTGCTCCGCGAATGTCCCCCGCTTCGCTCCTCCTTTATTTCGCTGCGCAAGGCACCCCATCGGCGTGAGCGTTTTCAGAGCACTGGTTGATCGGCCGCACACCAGCAGCGTGCCCAGTGCACAGGACACCGGGTGCTCCCCGCAGCGAAATAAAGGAGGAGCGAAGCGGGGGACATTCGCGGAGGGGAGCACCCGGTGGCCTGTGCACGCCCCCCGAACCAAAACACCCGGCTTCGAGCCTGCGAAAAAACCAAGATGACCGCCCCCACCCGCACTCCTCAACAAACGGCCGAGTATGTCCGCGACGGCATGCTTGCGAACGACAACGCCACCCGGGGCCTCGGCATGCGCATCGTCGAGGTCGGCCCCGGCCAAGCCACCATAGAGATGAAGGTGCGCCCCGATATGCTCAACGGCCACGCGACCTGCCACGGCGGCTTCATGGCCGTGCTGGCCGACTCCACCTTCGCCTTTGCCTGCAACTCATACAACGAGCTGACCGTGGCCTCGGGCTTCTCGATCGACTTCATCGCACCGGCGCGCGAGGACGACCTGCTCACCGCGCGCTGCCACGAAGTGTCGAAGGCCGGCCGCACCGGCGTGTACGACACCGAAATCACCAACCAGCGCGGCGAGCGCATCGCGATGTTCCGCGGCCGCTCCTACACCGCCAAGGGCCGCCCCGCCGTTGCTGCCTGAGGAGACAAGACACATGACAGTCAAACGCCCCGCCCCCGGCGATCTCGAGCCGATCGAAACCGCGAGCCGCGACGAAATCACCGCGCTGCAGATCCAGCGCCTGCGCGCCACGCTGCAGCGCGCCTACGACAACGTGCCGCACTACCGCAAGGCCTTCGACGCCAAGGGCGTGCACCCGGACGACCTGAAGTCGCTCGGCGACCTGTCGAAGTTTCCGTTCACGGTGAAGAGCGACCTGCGCGACAACTACCCCTTCGGCATGTTCGCCGTGCCGCGCGAAAAGATCGCGCGCATCCACGCCTCGTCGGGCACCACCGGCAAGCCGACCGTGGTCGGCTACACGCTGAAGGACATCGACACCTGGGCCGACCTCGTCGCCCGCTCCATCCGCGCCGCGGGCGGCCGGCCCGGCGACATGGTGCACGTGTCGTACGGCTACGGCCTCTTCACCGGCGGCCTCGGCGCGCACTACGGCGCCGAGCGCGCGGGCTGCACCGTCATCCCGATGTCGGGCGGCCAGACCGAGAAGCAGGTGCAGCTGATCCAGGACTTCAGGCCCGACATCATCATGGTCACGCCCAGCTACATGCAGGTGATCATCGAGCAGTTCGAACGCCAGGGCCTGGACGCGAAAGACAGCTCGCTCAAGGTCGGCATCTTCGGCGCCGAGCCGTGGACTGAAGCCATGCGCCGCGACATCGAGGCCAAGGCCGGCATCGACGCGGTCGACATCTACGGCCTCTCGGAAGTGATGGGCCCCGGCGTGGCCAGCGAATGCGTCGAGAGCAAGGACGGCCCCGTCATCTGGGAAGACCACTTCTACCCCGAGATCATCGACCCCGAGTCCGGCGAGCTGAAGGCCGATGGCGAGGAAGGCGAACTCGTCTTCACCTCGCTGAGCAAGGAGGCCATGCCCATCGTGCGCTACCGCACGCGCGACCTCACGCGACTGCTGGCACCCACCTCGCGTTCGTTCCGCCGCATGGGCAAGATCGTCGGGCGCAGCGACGACATGATGATCATCCGCGGTGTCAACGTCTTCCCCACGCAGGTGGAAGAGATCGTGCTCGCACACAGCGCCCTGACCGGCCTCTACCAGGTGCGCGTGAGCCGCGAGGGCCTGCTCGACCAGGTCGAGGTGCACTGCGAACTGACGCCCCACGAGGCTGCTGCGGCCGACCGCAGCGCCATCTCCGACTGGGTGCAGCACCGCGTGAAGACGCTGATCGGCATCTCCGCCCGTGTGGTCGTGCACGGCCCCGACGAGATGGAGCGCACGCAGACCGGCAAGGCCCGCCGCGTGATCGACACGCGCCCGCGCTGAAGCCATTCCACATCCATTCACCGAAAGGACACGCACATGTACACCCAGGCAATGGACACCATGGGCAAGGACGCGGGCGACGGCAAACAGAAAGCCGTGCGCTCCGCCGAGGAAATGCGGCTCGAGGAGCGCTTCGACGCGCACATCGACGCCGGCGACTTCATCGAGGCGAAGGACTGGATGCCAGAGCACTACCGCAAGACGCTGGTGCGGCAGATCAGCCAGCACGCGCATTCGGAAATCGTCGGCATGCTGCCCGAAGGCAACTGGATCAGCCGCGCGCCCACGCTCAAGCGCAAGGCCATCCTGCTGGCCAAGGTGCAGGACGAAGGCGGCCACGGCCTCTACCTCTATGCCGCCGCAGAAACGCTGGGCACCTCGCGCGACCAGATGTTCGACGCGCTGCACAGCGGCAAGGCCAAGTACAGCTCGATCTTCAACTACCCCACGCTGACCTGGGCCGACATGGGCACCATCGGCTGGCTGGTGGATGGCGCGGCCATCATGAACCAGGTGCCGATCTGCCGCTGCTCATACGCGCCGTATGCGCGCGCGATGATCCGTATCTGCCGCGAGGAGAGCTTTCACCAGCGCCAGGGCTACGAGGCCCTGCTGACGATGATGACGCACGGCACCGACGCGCAGAAGGCAATGGTGCAGGACGCGGTCGACCGCTGGTGGTGGCCCTCCATCATGATGTTCGGCCCGCCGGACGACCAGTCGCCCAACAGCGCGCAGTCGATGCGCTGGGGTATCAAGCGCTTCAGCAACGACGAGCTGCGCCAGAAGTTCATCGACGCTGCCGTCGAGCAGGCCGCCATCCTCGGCGTGACCTTGCCCGACCCCGACCTCAAGTGGAACGAAGAGCGCCAGGCGCACGACTTCGGCGCGATCGACTGGAGCGAGTTCTGGCGCGTGATCGGCGGCGACGGCCCCTGCAACCGCGAGCGGCTGCAGGCCCGTGTCGACGCCTGGGAAGAAGGCGCGTGGGTGCGCGAAGCCGCGATGGCCCACGCCAACAAACAACCCCTCAAGGAAGCAGCATGAGCACCGATACCCAGCAACAAGAATGGCCCCTGTGGGAAGTGTTCGTGCGCAGCAAGGCCGGGCTCGACCACAAGCATTGCGGCAGCCTGCACGCGGCCGATCCGAAGATGGCGATCCAGATGGCGCGCGACGTGTACACGCGCCGCCAGGAAGGCAGCAGCATCTGGGTGGTGCGCTCGGATCAGATCGTGGCAAGCGATCCGGGGGACAAGGACATGTTCTTCGATCCGGCGGAGGACAAAGTTTATCGGCATCCGACTTTCTATGCCTTGCCCAAATCGGTCGATCACATGTGAGGTCTTGCTCCCTCTCCCGCTTGCGGGAGAGGGTTGGGGTGAGGGCTTCGGCCTTCGCCACCACCGGACCTCATCCACCGCCCATGCCCTCACCCCAACCCTCTCCCCGAGGGGAGAGGGAGCAAGACAGAGACCATGACATGCAAGCCTCCATCGAACTGAACCGAACACCCGCCGTGCAATACCTGCTGCGCATCGGCGACACCTGCCTCGTGCTCGCGCAGCGCCTCGGCGAATGGTGCGGCCACGCACCCGTGCTGGAGGAAGACATCGCGATGGCCAACATCGCGCTCGACCTCGTCGGCCAAGCGCGCGCACTGCTGACACACGCGGGCCGCATCGAAGGCCGCGAGCACAACGAAGACCAACTCGCCTACCTGCGCGACGAGCGCGACTACTTCAACCTCACCATCGCCGAACTGCCGCGCGGCGACTTCGCCTTTGCAGTGGTGCGCAACACCATGGTGTCGACCCTGCTCAAGCTGCTGTGGCAGCGCCTGGCCGCATCGAACGACCCCGAAGTGGCCGCCATCGCCGGCAAGGCCGTGAAGGAAGCGCGCTACCACCAGCAGCATTCGGGCGACTGGGTGGTGCGCCTGGGCGACGGCACCGACGAATCGCGCCGCCGCACCGAGAAAGCGCTCAAGCAGCTGTGGCTCTACATGCCCGAGTTGTTCTTCAACGATGCGGTCGATGCCGAAGCCAGCGCCAGCGGCCTTGGCCCGGCGTGGAGTGAGCTGCGCGAACCCTGGCTCGCCGAGATGCAACAGGTGCTCGACGCCGCAGGCCTCGCCATGCCGAAGGAAGCCGCCTTCCGCAGCACCGGCAAGCACGGCGCGCACAGCGAGCACATGGGCTACATCCTCGCGGAGATGCAGCACTTGCAGCGCAGCTTTCCCGGAGGCGTGTGGTGACGAACGCCCTCGCCTCGCGCATCGACGCGGCGTGGGCCGTGCTGCACACCGTGCTCGACCCCGAGGTCCCGGCCGTGTCGGTCTGCGACCTCGGCATCGTGCGCGACGTGATCGAGCATGACGACGGGCTGGAGATCGTGCTCACGCCGACCTACTCGGGCTGCCCGGCAACGGAAGCCATCGAGCACGACGTGCTGGCCGCCATCGAGCAGGCCGGCCTCGGCCGCGCGCGCGCCACGCTGCGCCGCGCGCCCGCCTGGTCGAGCGACTGGATCAGCGACGAAGGCCGCGCCAAGCTCAAGGCCTACGGCATCGCACCGCCGGCGCATCTGAATGCCGAGCAGTCCGCCGGCACCGTCATGCCAATCAAGCTCTTCGGCCGCATCGCAGGCGAACGCATCGCCTGCCCGCGCTGTGCGAGCGAGCGCACCGAACGCCTCTCCGCCTTCGGCTCCACCGCCTGCAAGGCCCTCTATCGCTGCATGGCCTGCCGCGAACCCTTCGAACATTTCAAGCCGATCTAAGCGATGAGCACCCTCTTCCACCCCCTGCGCGTGAAGGCCATCGAACCCGACACGGCCGAGGCCGTCGTCGTCTCGTTCGAAGTGCCCATCGATCTGCAGCAGGTCTTCGGCTTCACGCAGGGCCAGTACCTCACGCTGCGCCACGACATCGACGGCCAGGACCTGCGCCGCTCCTATTCGATCTGCGCCGGCCTCGACGATGGCGAGCTGCGCGTCGGCGTGCGCAAGGTGCGCGGCGGCGTGTTCTCCAACTGGATCAACGCCCATCTGCAGCCGGGCGACACCCTGCAGGTGATGGCGCCGCAGGGCCGCTTCTTCGTGCCCATCGAGCCGGGCCTGGCGCGCCATCACGTCGGCATTGCGGGCGGCAGCGGCATCACGCCGATCCTGTCGATCATGAAGACGGTGCTGGCGCGCGAGCCGCGGAGCCGCTTCACGCTGATCTACGGCAACCGCCAGTTGCAGTCCACGATGTTCAAGGAAGAAATCGAGGACCTGAAGAACCGCTACATGACGCGGCTGGTGCTGCAGCACGTGTTCTCCGACGAGCACACCGATTCGCCGCTGGGCTTCGGCGTGATGAACCGCGAGAAGATCGGCGAGTTCCTGGCCTCGGTGGTGCCCGCGAAGACGATCGACCATGTCTACGTCTGCGGTCCGTTCCAGATGAACGACGAAGCCGAGGCCGCGCTGCTGGCCGCCGGCGTGCCCGAGGAACGCATCCACATCGAACGCTTCGGCGTGGCGCTGCCTTCGGCCACGCAGGTCGGCGCGGTGGTGCACGAGGCGCAGCCGGGCGACGCCAGGCAGGCGCGCATCATCATCGTGCGCGACGGGCTGCAGCGCGAGATCACCTACACCGAAGGCCAGCCGAGCATCCTCGATGCGGCTTCGGCCGCGGGGCTCGAAGTGCCGTTCTCGTGCACCTCCGGCGTGTGCGGCACCTGCCGCGCCAAATGCGTGGACGGGGAAGTCCGCATGGAAAGAAACTTCGCGCTCGACAAGAATGAAGTGGCAGCAGGTTTCGTGCTGACCTGCCAGGCACACCCCCTGACCGAACGCGTCACGCTCTCATTCGACGAGCGCTAGAACATCAAAGATTTTTCAACCGGAGACAAGACCAATGAAACCCTTCTTCAAGCCCCTGCTGATCGCCGCGCTGTGCGCCACCGCCGCCGCGGCCTGGGCCGACGTGAATGTCGGCGTGACGCTCTCAGCCACCGGCCCGGCGGCCTCGCTCGGCATTCCGGAGAAGAACACCATCGCGCTGATGCCCAAGACCATCGGCGGCCAGAAGATCAACTACATCGTGCTCGACGACGCGTCGGACACCACCGCGGCCGTGGCCAACACGCGCAAGCTCATCGCGGAGAACAAGGTCGACGTCGTGCTGGGCTCCACCACCACGCCCAATTCGCTTGCGATGATCGACGTGGTCAGCGAAGCGAAGGTGCCGATGATTTCCATCGCCGCCTCGGCCCGCATCGTCGAGCCGGTGGACGCCAAGAAGAAGTGGGTGTTCAAGACGCCGCAGAACGACATCATGATGTCGCTCGCCATCGCCGAGCACATGGCCGCCAACGGCGTGAAGACCGTTGCCTTCATCGGCTTCTCGGACGCGTACGGCGAAGGCTGGTCGGAAGAATTCGCGAAGGCGGCCGCGCTGAAGAAGATCACCGTCGTGGCCAATGAGCGCTATGCGCGCACCGACACATCGGTGACGGGCCAGGCGCTGAAGATCATGGCCAGCAAGGCCGACGCGGTGCTGGTCGCGGGCTCGGGCACCCCGGCCGCACTGCCGCAGAAGACGCTCAAGGAGCGCGGCTACGCCGGCAAGATGTACCAGACGCACGGCGTGGCGAATGCCGACTTCCTTCGCGTCGGCGGCAAGGACGTGGAAGGCACCTTCCTGCCCGCCGGCCCCGTGCTGGTGGCCGAGCAGCTGCCCGCCAGCAACCCGGTGAAGAAATCTGCACTGGCTTACGTCAGCGCCTACGAAGCCGCCTACGGCAAGGGCACCGTGTCGACCTTCGGCGCGCACGCCTGGGACGCCGGCCTGCTGATGAGTTCGGCCGTGCCCGTCGCACTGAAGAAGGCGCAGCCCGGCACACCGGAATTCCGCGCCGCACTGCGCGATGCGCTGGAGCAGGTCAAGGAAGTGTCGGGCGCGCATGGCGTGTTCAGCATGACGGAGAAGGACCACCTGGGCCTGGACCAGCGCGCGCGCGTGATGGTGAAGATCGAGAACGGCACCTGGAAATACCAGCCCTGATTCCGGCCTTGCTCCCTCCCCTCCCGGGGGAGGGCTGGGGTGGGGGCACGACAGCATTGACCGCCGCGCGGCCGTGAATGCGGGGGCAGCCCCCATCCCAGCCTTCCCCCAGAGGGGGAAGGAGCAAGACAGTGCATCGACACATGGGCCAAGCCCAAAGGTTCTTTATGGATTCGCAGATCGCCCTTCTTCTTGGGCAGGACGGCATCGTCAACGGTGCCGTCTACGGTTTGATGGCGCTCGCACTGGTGCTGGTGTTTTCAGTCACGCGCGTCATCTTCATTCCCCAGGGTGAGTTCGTCGCCTTCGGGGCGCTCTCGATGGCGATGCTGCAGGCCGGCCGCGTGCCGGCGACGCTGTGGCTGCTGCTGGTGCTGGCGGTCGCGGTGCTGCTGGTGGAAGCCTGGCGCTGGAAGCGCGGCGCGGTGGTCGACTGGGCCTCCGCGCTCGCATGGTGCGTGGTGCTGCCGGCAGCGGCGGCCGCGCTGGTGCTGCTGCTCAAGCCCACGTCGATGACGGGTCAGACGCTCACCACGCTGGTGCTCATCATGCCGCTCGGCCCCCTGCTCTACCGCCTGGCTTACCGGCCGCTGGCGGATGCCAACGTGCTGATGCTGCTGATCGTCTCGGTCGCGCTGCATGGCGTGCTGGTCGGGCTGGGCCTGCTGTTCTTTGGCGCCGAAGGTTCGCGCACCGCGGCGTTCTCCGAAGCGCGCTTCGACATCGGCGGCATTCCGGTCGGCGGCCAGTCGCTGGTGGTGGTCGGCGTCACGCTGCTGCTGGTGATTGCCATGTTCCTGTTCTTCGGCCGCTCGATGGTCGGCAAGGCGCTGCGCGCCACCGCCATCAACCGCGTGGGCGCCCGGCTGTCGGGCATTCCGACCGAGCTGTCGGGCGACCTGAGCTTTGCGCTCGCGGCGCTCATCGGGGCCGTCTCGGGGCTGCTGATCGCGCCGATCACCACGGTTTATTACGACACCGGCTTTCTCATCGGCCTGAAGGGCTTCGTCGCCGCCATCGTCGGCGGGCTCGCGAGCTATCCGCTGGCATTGGCCGGCGCGCTGCTGGTCGGCCAGCTCGAAGCATTCGCCTCGTTCTGGGCCAGCCCGTTCAAGGAGGTGCTGGTCTTCACGCTGATCATTCCGGTGCTGTGGTGGCGTTCGCTCCACAGCCATCATGTGGAGGACGAGGAATGAGCGCGTCTTCGAACCACATCGCCACCCCCGCGCAACCCGAAGGCAAGCCGCTGATCACGCCGCGCCAGCTCACGCTGGTGTGCGTGGTGCTGCTGGCGCTGGCCTGGGGCTTTTTACCCGAGTTCACCGTCTCGGTGCTCAGCAACATCGGCCTGTATGCGCTGGTCGCGGCCGGGCTGGTCATGCTGACCGGCGTGGGCGGCATGACCTCCTTCGGCCAAGCCGCGTTCGTCGGCATGGGCGCCTACGCCACCGCGTGGATCTGCACCTCGCCCACGGCAGCCGCATGGCTGGGCGGCGCGGTCGGCCCTGCCCTGCTGCCGTGGGCCGGCTTGCTCCTGGGCCTGGCCTTCACCTTCGCGCTGGCCTGGATGCTCGGCGCGGTCACGCTCAAGCTGTCGGGCCACTACCTGCCGCTGTGCACCATCGCCTGGGGCCTGAGCCTGTACTACCTGCTGGGCAACATGGACTTCCTCGGCGGGCAGACCGGCATCACGGGCGTGCCGCCGCTGGTGGTGGCGGGGCTATCGCTTGCCACGCCGCGCGCGCTCGGCGTCGTGATCTGGGCGGTGCTGCTGCTGGCGCTGTGGGCGCTGCACAACCTGCTGGATTCGCGCGAAGGCCGCGCCATCCGCGCGCTCAAGGGCGGACGGCTGATGGCCGAGTCGATGGGCGTCGACACGGCGCGCCACCGCATCAAGCTGTTCGTGCTGGCCGCGCTGCTCGCGGCGGTGTCGGGCTGGCTCTATGCGCACCTGCAGCGCTTCGTGAACCCGACGCCGTTCAACCTGAACATCGGCATCGAGCTGCTGTTCATGGCGGTGGTCGGCGGCGCGGGCCATCTGTGGGGTGCGGTGCTGGGCGCCGCGCTGATCACGCTGCTGAAGGAGAAGCTGCAGGACGTGCTGCCCTCGCTGCTCGGCAGCAGCGGCAACTTCGAAGTGATCGTGTTCGGGCTGCTGATGCTCTTCGTGCTGCAGCGTTTTTCCGACGGCCTGTGGCCCACGCTGGCGCGCATCACGCGCCGTTGGGTGCGCAACGCTGCGGCGCGCAAGGCGCCGGCTCCCGCATCGAAGGCGCCGACCGTGCAGCTCGCGCAGCGCACGCTGCCCGCGAGCGGCGAACTGCTGCTGCAAGCCAGCGACGTGAGCAAGCGATTCGGCGGGCTCGTGGCCAACAACGCGATCTCGATGACGCTGAAGGCCGGCGAGATCCATGCGCTGATCGGCCCGAACGGTGCCGGCAAGAGCACCTTCTTCAACATGATCTCGGGCGTCGACGACCCGACCTCGGGCGAGGTGAAGCTCGCCGGCCAGCCGATGGCGGCCAAGCCCTCGCGCGCCTTCGCCGCGCTGGGCCTGGGCCGCACCTTCCAGCACGTGCGCCTGCTTGGACAGCGCAGCGTGGCCGAGAACGTCGCGCTCGGCGCTCACCTGCGTGCGAAGCGTGGCTGGCTCGCCGCCATGCTGCGGCTGGACCGTGCCGAAGAAGCCGCGCTGATGGCCGAGGCCCGCAGGCAGATCGAACGCTGCGGCCTCGGCGCGCATGCCGACACGCCTGCGGCATCGCTCTCTCTAGGCCAGCAGCGCGTGGTCGAAATCGCCCGCGCGCTCGCCGGCCAGCCTTCGGTGCTGCTGCTCGACGAACCCGCCGCCGGCCTGCGCCATCTTGAAAAGCGCGCGCTTTCGGTGCTGCTGAGCCAATTGCGCGCCGAGGGCCTCGGCATCCTCGTGGTGGAGCACGACATGGAGTTCGTGATGAACCTCGCCGACCGCATCACGGTGCTCGAGTTCGGCACCGTGATCGCCACCGGCACGCCGGCCGAGGTGCAGGCCAACCCGCGCGTACTCGAAGCCTATCTGGGCGGCGCTGACGACGAACTGCTGGAAGACGCCCGATGAGCCACCCCATCCTTCAACTGGAAGACTTCTGCGTCGCCTACCGCACCGTGGAAGCGGTGCACAGCGTGCGCCTGCAGGTGAACGAAGGCGAGATCGTCACCGTCATCGGCCCCAACGGCGCCGGCAAGACCACGCTGTTGTGCGCGGCCATGGGCCTGCTGCAGTCGAGCGGGCGCCTGTCGCTGAACGGCGATCGCATCGCGCGCCCCAGTGTCGAGACCATGGTGGCGCGCGGCGTGGCGTTGGTGCCCGAGCGGCGCGAGCTGTTCGGCGAGATGTCTGTGGAAGACAACCTGCTGCTCGGCGGCTTCTACCAGTGGCGCAAGGGCAAGCGCGACCAGCGCGCGCGCATGGACGAAGTCTTCGGGATCTTCCCGCGCCTGCGCGAGCGCCGCCCACAGATGGCTTCCACGCTTTCGGGCGGCGAACGCCAGATGCTGGCCATCGGCCGCGCGCTGATGGCGCGGCCACGTTTGCTGATGCTCGACGAACCCTCGCTGGGCCTCGCCCCGCTGGTGGTGCGCGAGGTGCTGCGCGTGGTGTCGCAACTGCGCAGCCATGGCGTGTCGGTGCTGCTGGTCGAGCAGAACGCGCGCGCGGCGCTGCAGGTGGCCGACCGCGCCTACGTGCTCGAAATGGGCGCGGTGGCGCTCGAGGGCAAGGCGCGCGACCTGCTGCACGACCAGCGGATCATCGACACGTACCTCGGCATAGGAAAGAAGGAATGACCGACGTGCCTCCCCTTCTTGCTCCCTCCCCTTCCGGGGGAGGGTTGGGGTGGGGGCACGACGGCCTCGAACGAAGAGCAACGCTCGTTGGGCGCTGCCCCCATCCCAGCCTTCCCCCAGAGGGGGAAGGAGCCACACAAGGACACCCTTCATGACCACCACTCTCCAAAGCTACATCGCCGGCCGCTGGATCGGCCAGCAGGCCGCGCAGCAACTGCGCAGCGCCGTCAACGGCCAGCCCGTGGCGGCCACGCACGCCGAGGCCATCGACTTCGCCGAAGCGCTGGCCTACGCACGCCGCACCGGCATCCCCGCGCTGATGGCGCTCGACTTCCAGCAGCGCGCCGAGCGCCTGAAGGCGCTGGCCAAGTACATCGCCGCGAACAAGGAAACGCTCTACGCCATCTCGGCCCACACCGGCGCGACGCGCGCCGACAGCTGGATCGACATCGAAGGCGGCGCGGGCACGCTGAGCGCCTATGCCGGCATCGGCACCAACGAGCTGCCCTCCGGCAACCTCGTGCACGAAGGCCCGGCCTTCCCCCTCGGCAAGAAGGGCGGCTTCGCAGGCACGCACATCCTGGTGCCGCGCGGCGGCGTGGCGGTGCATATCGATGCGTTCAACTTCCCCGTCTGGGGCCTGCTCGAAAAGTTCGCACCCAGCTTCCTCGCGGGCATGCCCTGCATCGGCAAACCGGCCACGGCCACCAGCTACCTCACCGAGGCGCTGGTGCGGCTCATCGTGCAGTCGGGCATCCTGCCGGCGGGCGCGCTGCAGCTCGTCATCGGCGGCACGGGCGACCTGCTCGACCGGCTCGAAGGGCCCGACGTGGTCACCTTCACCGGCTCGGCCGACACCGCCGCAAAGCTGCGCGTGCACCCGAACATCGTGCGCCAGTCGATCCCGTTCAATGCCGAGGCCGACTCGCTCAACTGCGCGATCCTCGCGCCCGACGTAACGCCCGACGACGAGGAGTTCGATCTCTTCGTGAAGGAAGTGGCGCGCGAAATGACGACCAAGGCCGGCCAGAAGTGCACGGCCATCCGCCGCGCGATCGTGCCGCGCCGGCATCTGGATGCGGTGGCCGAACGGCTGCGGGCGCGGCTCGCGAAGACGGTGGTCGGCGATCCGTCGCGCGAAGAGGTGCGCATGGGCGCGCTCGCCTCGCGCGACCAGCAGGCCGACGTGGCCGAGCGAGTCGCCACGCTGCTGCAGGGCGCCGAGCTGGTCTACGGCGAGCGCGACGGCTTCTCGCCGATTGGCGACGGCGTGGCCGATGGCGCGTTCTTCGCGCCCACGCTGCTCTTGAGCCGCAAGCCGCTCGAGCACGACGCTGCACACGACGTCGAGGCCTTCGGCCCCGTCAGCACGCTGATGCCTTACGAGGGCATCGACGAAGCACTGGCCCTGGCCGCACGCGGCCGCGGCAGCCTCGTCGGCACACTGGTCACGCGCGACCCGGCCATCGCGGCCAAGGCCATTCCGGTGGCTGCCGCGTGGCATGGCCGCCTGCTGGTGCTCGACCGCGAGGCCGCCGCCGAATCGACCGGCCACGGCTCGCCGCTGCCGCAGCTCAAGCACGGCGGCCCGGGCCGCGCGGGCGGCGGCGAAGAGCTAGGCGGCCTGCGCGCGGTGAAGCACTACCTGCAGCGCGCCGCGGTGCAAGGCTCGCCCACCATGCTGGCCGCCATCACCGGCGAACACGTGCGCGGCGCGGCCGTGCGCGAGAGCGAGGTGCACCCCTTCCGTCGCTACTTCGAGGACCTGTGCATCGGCGACTCGCTGCTCACGCACCGCCGCACCGTGGGCGAGGCCGACATCGTCGCCTTCGGCGGCATCTCGGGCGACTACTTCTACATGCACTTCGACGAGGTGGCCGCGCAGCAGTCGCCGTTCGGCAAGCGCATCGCGCACGGCTACTTCGTGCTGTCGGCGGCGGCAGGCCTGTTCGTGTCGCCGTCGCCGGGCCCGGTGCTCGCCAACTACGGCCTCGACGCGCTGCGCTTCACCAAGCCCGTGGGCATCGGCGACACCATCCAGGCACGCCTGACCTGCAAGCGCAAGATCGACCGCAACAGGAAGGACGCGAGCGGCCAGGGCCAGGGCGTGGTCGCGTGGGACGTGGAGGTAACGAACCAGGACGGCGAGCTGGTCGCCAGCTACGACATCCTGACGCTGGTCTCCAAGAAACCCGCGGCAGCGGCCTCTTGATGCGCCATGAAGCGGGCAATGCCGTGTAAATTCGCCCGCCATGCTCCTCTGGTTCCAGCTCTTCCTTCTCGTCGCCGGCACCGCAGCGCTGCTGTACGTGTCGCGCGGCCCGCTGAGCCAGCCCGGCTCGCATGGCTTCTATCGCTTCTTCGCATGGGAATGCATGCTGTTGCTGGTCGTGGTGAACCTGCCCGTGTGGCATGACGATCCGTTTTCGGCGAGGCAGATCGTTTCTTCGCTCTTCTTCATGTTGTCGATCTGGCTGCCGATCCACGCGGTGCGGCTGCTGAAGGCGCAGGGCAAGCCAACCGAGGCTCGCAGCGACGACCCCGCGCTGTACGGTTTCGAGAAAACCTCGTCCATCGTCACCACCGGCGCCTTCCGCTACATCCGCCATCCGATGTACACGGCGCTGATGCTGCTGGCCTGGGGCGCCTTTCTCAAGCAGTTCACCTGGCTCACGCTGGCGCTGGTGCTCGCGGCCACGGTGCTGCTGTTCCTGACTGCCCTGCGCGACGAGAAGGAATGCATCGCGCATTTCGGCGACGCCTACCGCGCTTACATGCGCGGCACGCGGCGCTTCATTCCGTTCGTGCTCTAGGGTCTCTGTTCACACGCGCGTCACCCGCTACCTTGCGGGATGCTGACCCGCCCGATCAGGTTCCGTTCACAAGAGCGGCCTAGCATTCGCGGATGCTGTTCGCACGCATCCGCCGTTTCGCCGAAATGCACCACAGGGCGTGGTGCATCGCAGGCATTCTGTTGATCTTCCTGCAGCCCTTCATCGCGGTCCATTTCCGCTGCGACGGCCTGGAAGACGAGCCGATGCTGCGGGTGCGCAGCGCCAGCGACACCACCCAGTTCGAAGCCGACGACCGCGCGGACCATCCGTCCGACCGCGAGACCACCGTGTTCGCCCAGGCGCCGGCAAGCATCGACCACCCCGATGCCTTCGACTTCGCGCTGAACACGCTGATGGCGATGGTGCTGGCGCTGCTGCCGCTTGCCATTGCACTCGCGCGGCTGGCAGTGCCCATCGTGCGCAAAGCGACCGACTACGTGCCGCCGCACGGCGGTGCTCCACCCCCTGCGCAACCCTGGCGGCGCCTGCCGCCCACTGCCGCGCCACCTTCCGGGATCTGAGACACGACGCCTCGCGCGTCGGGCCGTTCGCTGCGCCACGCAGCGGGCTCTCTCGTTCCCGCCGAAAGGTTTGACCATGTCCGGTTTTTTCTGTTGCGCACGCCGCACTGGGTGCTGTCGCGCGCCCGTTGCTTTCTCCAGTTTGCTGAAGGCGGCGTCGTGAACGCAACGAACCTCGCGTTGTTCCAATGGCTCACGGCCGGCAGCCAGCCGACGCCGTGGGTGCTGGCCGTGGCCTCGGCCTTCGCGCTCTGGAGCAGTTGGCTGTGCGCGGGCATCCTCGCCCTGGCGCTGTGGCTGCATCGCCCCGAACGGGCCTACCTGTGCATCGTCGCTGCGCTTGCGGGTCTCGCCTCATTGGCCTCGCATGCCATCGCGCTGTCGCTCAACAAGCCGCGGCCCTTCATGCTGGGGCTGGCACCGTCGTACATCGAGCATTCGGGCCGCGGCTCGCTGCCCAGCACGCACGCAACGGTGATGTTCCTGCTGGCGCTGGCCTTCCTGCTGCGTCCCGGCCTGCGCAGGCTGGGCGTGCTTCTGCTGGTGCTGGCGGCCGTCACCGGGTGGGCGCGCGTGTACGTGGGCGTTCATTTCCCCCTCGACATCGCCGCCGGCCTGCTGCTCGCGTGCGCGATCACGGGAGTGTTCGCCGCCGCGCAATGGCTCGTGCGCCATCTCCTCCCTTTTCGGGCGTCGCACGCCGGCCGCACGCGCGACGACAAGACGACGGCCACGTGTTTCTGGAGGCATCCATGATCTCCTCGACCAACACCACCAGACATTCACGTGTACCCGCCGATCTCCCGCGGGCCGAGGCTCCCGCGCCGCGCACGGCCCCGCCACTCGCGCCGGAGGCAGGGGCGCGCAGCATTTCCTGCGTGATTCCGTGCTTCAACGAAGCGGCCAACCTGCGCCACCTGCTGCCGCTGCTCGAAGACATCCTCTGGGCCACGCACATGCGCTGGGAGATCATCGTGGTGGACGACGGCAGCACCGACGACACCGCCGCCGTGGCCGAGGCGTGGTGCGAGCTCTCCGGCTTTCGCTGCATCTCGCTGTCGCGCAACTTCGGCAAGGAAGCCGCGCTCACCGCAGGCCTCGCCGCGACCACCGGCGACGCGGTGGTGCTGCTCGACGGTGACCTGCAGCACTCGCCCGAGCTCATCCACAAGATGGTCGCGCAATGGGTGGCCGGCGCGGAGGTGGTATACGCGGTGCGCGAGAAACGCAGCGACGAAAGCCGCTTCAAGCAGATCGGCAGCAAGCTCTTCTACAGCCTCGTCAATTCCTCGGACCGCTTCGCCGTGCCCCGAGACGCTGGCGACTTCCGCCTGATGGACCGCAAGGTGGTCGACGCGCTCATGAACCTGCCGGAACGCAGCCGCTTCATGAAGGGCCTGTACGCCTGGGTGGGCTTTCGCGCCGTGGCGCTTCCCTACACGCCAGCGCCGCGCGCGGCGGGCAACAGTTCCTTCAATGCCCGGCGGCTGGTGCACCTGGCCATCGACGGGCTGACCGCCTTCACCACCTGGCCCCTGCGCCTGGTCAGCGTGGCGGGGTTGCTGCTGGCGCTGCCGGCCTTCGCCTATGGCACCTTCGTGGCGATCGATCACCTGCTGTTCGGCAACACGGTCTCGGGCTGGACCACCATCGTCGTGAGCCTGATGTTCTTCATCGGCATCCAGATGATCTCCACCGGCATCGTGGGCGAGTACATCGCGCGCATCTACGAGGAGGTCAAGGGCCGCCCGCTGTACGTGGTGCGCCACGAGCGCGGCACGGGGATCGCGGGCGGAAAACCATGAAACGACCTGTTCCCGCATGGTGGACTGCGCCGCAGCCACTGTGGCTCATTGCCGCCCTCTTCGCATGGCTGCTGGCCACGGCCTGGGTGCGCCCGCTGATGGCGCCCGACGAAGGCCGCTACGGCGGCGTCGCGCTCGCGATGCTGCGCTCGGGCGACTGGCTGGTGCCGCGACTCGACGGCCTGCCCTTCTTCCACAAGCCACCGCTGTTCTACTGGATCGGCGCGGCCGCGATGTCGGTAGCGGGGCCGGTGGAATGGGCCGCGCGGCTGCCATCCGTGCTGGGCGCGGGCGCGGCGGCGGCAGCGCTGTTCCTGTTCCTGCGCCGGTGGTCGACGGTGCGGCTGGCGCTGCTGTCGACCGTGGTGCTTGTGACGACGCCCTTCTTCTTCCTGGGCGCGCAGTTCGCGAACCTCGACATGCTGGTGGCTGGCTGCATCTCGGCCACGATCCTGCTGGCGGCCGGCGCCGCATTGGCGAAGGAGCGCGAGGAGCCCTGGCGGGCGCTGCTGGCGGGCGCCTACCTGTTCGCGGCAGCCGGGTTGCTGGCCAAGGGGCTGATCGGCCTCGTGCTGCCCGCGATGGTGATCGCGATCTGGTGCGGGGCGACGCGCAGGTTCGCGGCGCTGCGGCTCGCGCTATGGCTGCCCGGCTGGGCGGTTCTGCTGGCCGTGGCCGGGCCGTGGTTCGTCGCCATGCAGATGAAGTACCCGGAGTTCTTCGACTACTTCGTCGTCACGCAGCACTTCCGGCGCTTTGCATCCTCGGGCTTCAACAACGAGCACGGCTTCTGGTTCTACCTGCCGGTGCTGGCGGGGCTCACGCTGCCGTGGTTCGCGTGGGTGTTCGTGCCGCGGGGCAAGGACGACGCCGCGCGGCCCGGGCGCTCGGATGTCGAATGGCTGATGTGGATCTGGCTCGCGGTCATCGTGGTGTTCTTCTCGCTGCCGCGCTCCAAGCTCATCGGCTACGTGCTGCCGGCGCTGCCGCCGCTGGCCTGCCTGATCGCCGGGCGCGTGCTCGCAGGCCGCGCAACGCAAGCGCTGCTGCCGAAGGTGCGCGCGATGACGCTGGCGGCCGCCGCCGTGTGCATCGCCTGCGTGGGCGCCGTTACGGTCCTGGCGTCGCCGCCGGGCGCGCGGCTGAGGCTGCCGGCCGGGCAGGCGGTCGCGCCCGGCGACCAGGTGCTGATGGTCGACAGCTACTACTACGAGATTCCCTTTTATTGGAACCTGCGCGAGCCCGTGCTGGTGTCGGACGACTGGCAGGCTGCGGCACGGGACACCCGCGACAACTGGCGCAAGGAGATCTCGGACGCCGGCCGCTTCGAGCCCGCGCGCGCCTCAGCCACGCTGCTCGACCGCACGCAGCTCGCGGCCACACTGTGCGTGCCGCGCGTCACCTGGCTCGTCGGCTCGAACACGGCACAGCTCGCCAACCCGTGGCTGTTTCGCGCGCAGCTGGTGGCGGTGAACGAAAGCGCCGCCGCCTGGCGCTTCGCGGGCAGCGCCACGCGCGATCCGCACTGCCTGGACGCAGCGCCCGCCCCGGTTTCCGGAACGAACGGCGATGACTGAGGCGACGCGCTGCCTCTGCATCTGCGCCGACGATTTCGGCATGAGCGCGGGCATCAACTCCGCCGTGTTCGACCTGGCCGAGCAGGGAAAGATCTCCGCCACCAGCGGCATGGTGCGCCGCGACGCCTGGGAGGAAGGGGCGAAGGTGCTGAAGCTCATCGACCCGGTACGGCTCGACGTCGGCCTGCACCTCGACCTCACGCGGCCCGCGCTCGCCGGCGGCCCCGAGCCCGGCCTGCTCGGGTTGCTCGCGCGGACGTACACGCGCACGGTGTTCGCGCCGGGGCTCCGGGCCGACATCCGCGACCAGCTGACGCGCTTCGAGGACGCCATGGGCCGCGCACCCGCCTTCGTCGACGGGCACCGGCACGTGCACCAGTTCCCGGTGGTGCGAGAACTGCTGGTGGAGGAGATCGTGCGGCGCTATGCGGCGTCGCCGCCCTGGATCCGCAACACGGCGCCGGGCGCGCAGCATGGCCCCGGCCGCTTGAAGGCCCGGGTCATCCACGCACTGGGCGGCGCGCGGCTGGCCGCGCTGGCCGCGCAACGCGGCATTCCCATGAGCAGCCGCCTGCTCGGCGTCTACGATTTCTCGGGCGACATGCAGCGCCACGAACAGCGCCTGTCCGAATGGCTCTCGGCCTGCCGCACCGGCGACGTGCTCATGTGCCATCCGTCCGCCGGCATCCTGCCCGGCGACCCGCACGGCGGCGCCCGGTTGCGCGAGTACGCCGTGCTGCGCGGGCTGGTGCTTGCGGCGCGCACCGGGAGTGGCGGGATTGCGCTCGCGCCGCTCTCGCGGTGCCTGCCGCGGCCGTCCTGACGGCCACGGCGTGCGCGCCGCCGTTGCTCCGCGCCCCTTCCCTTCATACGTAGTTCCCCTCACGCACGCGTCAGATTCCGATCAGCCCGGCCCCAGACCATCGGGGCGTCCGGAATCACATCCGGATGGAGACAGGCCCGGGCCGGTTCGAGCGGAGCCGGGCGCATTCAACCCACAACATCGTGAGCGTATGAAAAATAGAAACCTTGTCAGGGGACTCTTCCTCATGGCAATCGCGCTGGCCTTCGGCCTGACCGCGCTTCGCTACCCCATCGGAGACCTCAGCCGCGCAGGGGCTGGCTTGTTCCCCGCAATGATCAGCGGCATGCTGCTGATCATTGCCGTGGCGACCGTGATCCGGTCGTTCATCGTGAAAAGCGTGCCGCTGGAGTTCAACTTCAGGAACATCTCGGTGATCCTCGCCAGCCTCTGCGGCCTGGCGGTGATCTCGATGTATCTGAACATGATCGCGGGCATCGTCTTCATGGTCTTCTGCTCGGGCTTCGCCGCATCCACCTATTCGTGGGTGCGCAACGTCAAGGTTTCCGCCGGCCTGATCGTCATGGCGCTGGCACTGCAGAAGCTGCTGGGTCTCAACCTGCCGCTCTACTGAGAAAAAGAAAAAGAGAGAAAAAGGAAAGACCATGGAAGTCCTCAACAACCTGGCGTTCGGTTTTTCGCACGCCCTCACCTGGCAGAACCTCATGTTCTGCGCAATCGGCTGTACGGTGGGCACGCTGGTCGGCTTGCTGCCCGGTCTGGGCCCACTGGCCACCATCAGCCTGCTGCTGCCGCTGACCTACTCCATTCCCACGACCGGGGCGCTGATCATGCTGGCCGGCATTTACTACGGCGCGCAGTACGGCGACAGCGTCAGCGCCATCACGATGAAGATCCCGCATGCGAGCAGCATCGTGGCCTGCATAGACGGATATGCGATGACGCTCAAAGGGCAGACGGGGCTGGCACTATTCACGGCGGGTTTCTCCAGCTTCATCGGCGGCACGGTCGCGATCCTCGTGCTGACGTTTCTGGCGCCCATGCTCGGCGAGGTGGCATTCCTCTTCGGCCCCGCTGACTACGTGGCGATGATGCTCGTGGGCTTCGTGTGCGTGAGCTTCGTGACCACCGGCAGCCTGCTCAACGGGCTGGCCATGTGCATGATCGGCGTGCTGCTCGGCACCATCGGCACCGACGTGAACAGCGGTGCGCAGCGCTTCACGCTCGACCTGCCGTTCCTGGTGGACGGCGTCGGCATCGTGAGCATCGCGCTGGGCTGCTTCGGCATCGCCGAGATCACGAAGAACCTCGACTCGCGCGAGGAGCGTTCGCCCTTCAACGGCAAGATCAACCTGATTCCGACCTGGGCGGAGTTCAAGCGGATCATTCCGAGCGCCCTGCGCGGCAGCGTGGTCGGCTCCTTCCTGGGCATCCTGCCCGGCGGCGGCCCGACCATCGCCCAGTTTGCGGCCTACGCGATCGACAAGAAGGTCAGCAAGTACAAGGACGAGATCGGCACCGGTTGCATCGAAGGCGTGGCCGGCCAGGCCGCGGCCGACGAGGCCGCCGCGCGCACCAGCTTCATTCCGCTCATGAGCATCGGCATTCCGGAAAACGCCGTCATGGCGCTGATGCTGGCCGCCTTCATCATCAAGGGCATCCAGCCGGGCCCGAACATGATCGGCAGCCACCCCGAGCTGTTCTGGGGCCTGGTGGCCAGCATGTGGATCGGCAACGTGTTCCTGCTCGTGCTGAACGTGCCGCTGGTGCGCTACTGGCTGTCGGTGTTCAAGATTCCGTACGCCGTGCTGTTCCCGTCGATCCTGTTCTTCTGCTGCATCGGCACCTACAGCGTCAACAACAACATGGAGGACATCTTCATCACCGCCGCCTTCGGCTTCATGGGCTACATGTTCATGCGGCTGGAGATGGACGCCGCGCCGCTGATGCTCGGCTTCATCCTCGGCCCGATGCTGGAGGAGAACTTCCGCCGCGCGATGCTGCTGAGCCGCGGGAGCTTCGGCACGTTCGTCTCGCGGCCCATCAGCGGCACGCTGCTGAGCCTGATCGGGATCTTCGTCGTGTGGCAGGTGGTTTCGTTCATGCTCCAGGCCCGGAAGAAGAACGGGATCCAGCCGCCGGTTGCGTTGGAGCCGCAGGAGTAGCGGTTGCGGCGCCTGGTGAGACGACGGCGGGCCATGCCCGCCCGCCCTGCCACACCTAAACGTGAAACGCCGCCAGCCCGCCCACTGCAAGCCCCGCCGCCGCCACCCCGAACATCGCGCGCTCGAGCCATTTCTTCTTCGTCAGCAATGCAATAGCAGCCAGCGCGATCGACACCTGCAGCACGGTGGTCGCCTGGGCCCAGCGATGGTGCTGGTGCATCTGCACGTCCGACTGGGCATCCCATTGGCTTGCCTCGGCCTCCAGCTTCTTCGCGGCGGCCTGGATGTCGGTCTTCTCCTGTTCGTAGCGCGCCACCTTGACCTGCCAGCCCTGCTTGCGCTCGTCGTCGGTCGCGGTGTCGCGTGCGAACTCGGCCAGCGCCTGCTTGGTGCTCTTCGACTGGAAGTAATTCCACTGGTTCGACGCCTCGGTCTTCTTGATCGCGGCGTTGTTCTTGTAGAGGCCGGCGTTGGCCTGGGTGGCTCCGCCCATGTACGAGAAGATCGCGCCGACGGTGGCGATCACGGCGGTGCACACCGCGATCTTGCTCGTCATGTTCATGCCGCCGGAATGCCCCGCGGAGGCATCTTCGGAGCCGTGGCCGCCGGTTGCGGCGTGTTCGAGTTCGTGGTCGTGCGGGCCATGCACGTGAAAGCCGTGTCCTGACATGAGGTCCTTGCTGTGAAGTGTTGGAGTGGAGCGCGCGCGAGTATGCCCGGTCGCGCGGCACTTCCGGCGCCCCGCCGTCAGGCTCCGGTCCGCCACCGCCGGGCGTGCTCATCGCGCGGCCCGAGGTGCCGCTGTTCTTCGGCAACGCAGATGCGGTGTTTGCGTCGATCCGCGCGCGCATCGACGCGACGCCGGGCCTGCAACGCATGGTGCTGAGCCTGGAGGAATCGCCGGACCTCGACGCAACCAGCATCGAGGCGCTGTGCGACTTTGCGTCCTATGTGCGCATGCGTGGCGCGCGTGAAGGACGGCGTGCGCGACCTGCTGGCCAGGGTGGATTCGCCCCGATCTGAAGGCGGAGGTCTATGCGCCGTGGAGCGTGGACGACGCGGTGCAGCTTCGCGGGGCGTACCCTCCCAAAACATGCCGACTGCTGACTATGACGGCTCATGACGGTCAAATGTCAGCGGCGATCTCCCGCGTGATGCGCAGGAATTTCTCCACGTCTGCGACGGAATTGCAATGCAGCGGCGACACCCGCACCGTGCCCGCGAGCCCGAAGGATTCGAGCATGCGCTTCGAATAAATGCTGGTCGCCACGCGCTCGTAGACGGTCACGCCGCGCTTGCCGTACTCGACCACGGCCTGCGTGCAGTCGATGCGGTCGAATCCGATGCCCAGGATCAGGTCGCGCTTGCTCAGGTCTTGGTAGTCGAGGAACACATTGACGCCCTCGAGCTTGCGCATGCCGGTGGCGTTCTCGTTGCCGTCCAGAAGCATTGCCAGCAGTGCGCGCTCGTGCAGTTCGATGTGCGTGATGCCTGCCGCGAACAACGCGCGCCGGTCGGTGGCGTCGACGAAGTGCCCGCCGAGCCAGCACACGTAGTCGACGATCTCGGTGAGCACCGCGAACTGCCACGGCGCGGCGCTGCCCAGGTCCCAGTAGCCGGGCTTCTTGCCCGCGAGCTTGTGGTGCGGCAGCACGGCCGCGCGCTCGGACATCCACGACAGCCCCGAGCCCCGGCAACCGAAGAACTTGTAGGGCGCGAGGTTGATGCCGTCAACCGGCGTCTTCTGCAGGTCGATGAGGCCGTGCGGCGCATGCTGCACGGCGTCCACCAGGATGTACAGGTCGGGCTTGATCTCGCGTGCGCGGCGCACGATCTCGGCCATGTCGAGCTTGGCGCCCGAGATGTTCGACGCGTAGATCACGTTGAGCAGGCAGGTGTTCTCATCGACCAGCCGCACGATCTCGTCCACGTCGATGCCGCCGGTGGCGGGGTTGCTCTTCGCCACGCGCAGCTCGCGGCCGAGGCGCTCGGCATACAGGCTCATCGCATCGAAGGCCGAGGGGTGCTCCAGCACGGTGGTGACCATGTTCGTGCCCGGCACGTTCTCGGCCACCGCGCGAACCATGTCGAACATTGCGCCCGATGCGGTGAGCGAGGCGTACACGCTGCCGCCGGTGGCGTTGAGGATGGTGCGCAGGTCGGCGCTTCCCTTCGCCTGGATGTCCTGCAGCTCGACGGCCGTGGCGTGGATGCGCTCGGCGTTGTCGGGAATGGCGTCGATCTGCGCGAAGCGCTCGGCCGCGGCCTTCAGGCGGAAGGAGCCGCCGGCGTTGTCGAAGTACAGCCGCTCGCGGCCGTTGTGGTCGTGGTCGACCTGCAGGAAGCGGCTCTTCACCTCGCGCATCAGCGCGTCGGAAAAGGCCAATCCGTGGGGGTGGTTCGAAGACAGTTTGGAATCCATCGCTCAGACGCCCTTGTTATTGGGGTTCTTGTAGATCTCGCGCACCGCGTCCGACATCGGGAAGTTCAGGTTCACGTTCTTCGGCGGAATCGGCGAGAGGAACCACTTGGTGTAGAGCTGCTCGATGGCGCCCGACTTCATCAGCCCGGTGACGGTCTCGTCGACCAGCGCCTTGAACTGCGGGTCGTCCTTGCGCAGCATGATCCCGTAGGGCTCCTGGCGCAGCGACTCCTTCAGCAGCTTGTAGTCACCGGGGTTGGTCGCGCTGGCGACCATGCCGGCGAGCTGCACGTCGTCGAGCACATAGGCATCGGCGCGGCCGGTGGACAGCAGCAGGAAGCCGTCAGAGGTGTCCTTGCCGGCGATCTCGTTCACTTCGATGGTGCCGTTCTTGCGCGCGCCGCGCAGCAGCTGGATCGAGGTGCTGCCCGAGACGGTGGCCACGTTCTTGCCGTTGAGGTCGGCCAGCGCGTTGATGCCCGAGGCCTTCTTCACGGCGGCGGTGATGTTGGTCACGAAGTGGCTGGGCGCGAAGTCGACCTGCTGCTGGCGCTGCGTGGTGTTGGTGGTGGTGGCGCAGTCGAGGTCGACGGTGCCGTTCTGCAGCAGCGGGATGCGGTTGGTCGAATTCAGCATCGTGTAGCGCACCTCGATCTTCGCGAGGCCGAGCTTGGCCTTCACCGCGTCGACGATCTTCAGGCAGATGTCGTTGGTGAAGCCGATGGGCGCGCTGTCGGCGCTGAGCTTGTACGAGAACGGGATCTGGCTGTCGCGCGCGCCGATCTGGATCGTGCCGCTCTCCTTGATCTTCTGCAGGGTGCCGCCGTCCTGTGCGCTGGCGGCGCCGCAGGCGAAAGCAAGGGTGAGGCCGAGTGCGAGAGGCAGTTTCCTGAGGTCCATGGTGGTTCCTTGAAGAGTCGATGACGTTGGCTCGGGCGAATCTTCGGCTTCGCGATGAATTTCTAAAAGCGATTTTTTGTGATGGAATCGCATGAATAAAAGCGTTCTGACCGTGATGACCTTCAAGCAACTCGAAGCCCTGTACTGGATCGCCCGCCTCGGCGGCTTTGCGCAGGCGGCCAACCAGCTCAACACCTCGCAGTCGGCCATTTCCAAGCGGGTGCACGAGCTGGAGCAGCTGTTCGACACCGAGCTGTTCGACCGCAGCCAACGCACCGCGCGGCTCACCGAGAAGGGCGAGGAGATGTACGTGCTCGCACAGAAGCTGCTGGCGCAGCGCGACGCGGCCGTCGAGCAGTTCGGCAAGCCCGGCGTGGTGGAACGGCGCATCCGCATCGGGGTTACCGAGCTGACCGCCATGACGTGGCTGCCGCGGCTGGTCGGCCTGATCCAGCAGCACTACCCCAAGGTGATCCTCGAGCCCGACGTGGACGACAGCCTGCAGCTGCGCGACAAGCTGCTGGCCGACGAACTCGACCTCGTCATCGTGCCCGACACCTTCGCCGACTCGCGGCTGCAGCACAAGGCCATCGGCCAAGTGACGAGCGCATGGATGTGCAAGCCCGGCGTGGTTGCGGCCAGCGGCACCGTGCGACTGCACGAGCTCGCGCGGCATCGCATGCTGGTGCAGGGCAACAACTCGGGCACCGGCCGCGCCTATGACGCCTGGATGAAGGAGCAAGGCGTGCAGCCCGCCAACGTGATCGTGGTGAGCAACCTGGTGGCGCTGACGGGGCTCACGGTGTCGGGGCTGGGCGTGAGCTACCTGCCGCGCCAGTGCCTGCAGCCGCTGGTGGCGGCAGGCATGCTGGCGGTGATCGACGTGGCGCCGGCGCTGCCCGTGGTGCGCTACGTGGCAATGCACAAGGGCGAGCACCGCAGCGCGCTCACCTCGTCCATCGTGATGTTGGCGCAGGAGTGCTGCGATTTCGCGCGCATGTTCCAGGCGCAGGCGGAAGAGGAGCCGGCGCGGGACTGAGCTTGCTGGCCTTGTGCAGTGCCTCAGCAGTCGTGGTCGACGGGAGAGAGGTCCGGATGCAGTTGCTGAAGTGCCAACGACAACCGGACCACCCGCTCTCGCGCGCCCGGCTCGCCCCGGGCCAGTGCGCCCAATGCGGCTTCGTAGTCGTCCGTGAGCTGCTGCCACAGCTCGAAATCAGCACCAAGGCCTTCAGCGTCCTTGTCCATCTTTGCTCCTGTCGGAATTCGACGGCCAATAAGATGTACAAGTTTGACTGATTTTTGCCGAGAGCGTTAGAACTTTAGAGGTCTTGAGGTTATTCCCGGTCAGATACGGCGGCCCCGCCCTGCTCTTCAGGCCCCCGCGCCAGCATCCGACCCGCCCGCGCAAGCACCCGGGCTTCGGCCTCGCCGCCCCGATAGGCCAGCACGCCGTTCACGAACACCCGTTCCACGCCCAGGCTCACACCGTGCGGCTGCTCGTAGGTGGCGGTGTCGGCGATGGTCTCGGGGTCGAATACCACCACGTCGGCCATGGCGCCCGCGCGCAGCAGGCCGCGGTCGGCAATGCGCAGGTTGCGCGCCGTCATACCGGTCATCTTGTGCACCGCCTGTTCGAGCGTGAAAAGGCGGCGTTGGCGCCAATAGCGCGCAAAAACGCGCGGAAAGGCGCCCCACAGGCGCGGGTGCGGATGGCGGTCGTGCGGCAGGCCGTCGCTGCCGATCATGGTGAGCGGGTGCGCGATGACGCGCTCCACGTCCTCCTCCTGCATCTGGAAATAGCAGGCGCCGCCCGGTTTCAGGCGCAGGCAGGCCTCCTGCTCGGTGGTGCCCCATTCGCGCGCGACGTCGGAAATGAGCCGGCCCATCATCTCGGGATGCGGGTCGGACCAGGTGAGCAGCACGTCGATCACGCCGTCGACCAGGTCCTCGCGCAGCACGGTCGAACCGGCCACGTAGGGGTACACGTCCATCGCGATCTGCTGACGCTGCGCCAGCGACTCGATCAGCGGTAGCGTTTCCTTCGTGCGGCCCCAGTTGGCCGGCCCGGCGCACTTGTGGTGCGAGATGACGAGCGGCACGCCGGCGTCGAAGGCCGAGTCGCCGGCCTCGTGCAGCGCTTCGATGATCTGCTGCATCTCGCTGCGCAGGTGCGTGGCGTAGACGCCGCCGTGACGGGCCACAACGCGCGCCAGCGCCGTCACTTCCTCGGCGGGCGCGGCAAAGGCTTCTTCGTAGAACAGGCCCGACGACATGCCGTGCGCCCCGTCGGCCATGCAGCTGTCGAGCAGCGCTTCCATGCGCGCCAGTTCATCGGCGCTGGCGGGACGGTCCAGCGCCTGCATGGTCGCGAAGCGCAGCGTGGTGTGGCCGACCAGCGCGGCCACGTTGAGCGCGGGCTGCGTCGCATCGACGGCCGCGCGGTACTCCGCCATGGTCGCGTGCTTGAACGAATCGGCGCCCAACAGCGTGAGCGGCGGCTTCGATTGCGGCGTACGGTACGGCGCGAGCGAAATGCCGCAGTTGCCCGTGACCACGGTGGTGATGCCCTGCGACACCTTGGGCAGGCACAGCGGGTCGCGCAGCACGATGGCGTCGTCGTGCGTGTGCGCGTCGATGAAGCCGGGCGCGATGACCTTGGCGCGGCAGTCGACAACCTCGACGTCGGCCAGCGCGAGGCCATCGGGCAGCCGCTCGCGCAGGCCTTCGCCGAGCGCGACGATGCGGTCGCCCTGCAGCAGCACGTCGCCGGGCCACGAGGGGCCGCCCGAGCCGTCGACCACGAGGCCGGCCTCGAGCAGGATGGCTTTGCAGTCCTGGCTCACGATGCGCGCCCTCCGCCGCTGATGCCGCCGCCATCCCAGCTCTGCAGCGGATGCGTGGTGGCGTCGATGCCATGGCGCTGGAAGGCCTCGCGCGCGCGCTGCAGGCGCTGCACCGCGGGCTCGCCGCGGCGCTGGGCCACCAGCACGGTGAGGATCTCGATGGCCGTGAGGTGCGTCAGGTAGGCGTCGATGCCCACGTGCATCACCGCGTCGTCCGGCACCGAGAGCCCGAGCAGGAAGTCGGCCTTGGCCGCCAGCGCCGTGCCGGGCCGGGTGATCGCGACCACCTTGGCACCCTGCCCGCGCGCGATGTCCACCGCGTCGAGCAGCGAAGGCATGCCGCCCACGTGCGAGATGGCGATGACCACGCCGCCGGGGCGCTGCGCCGCGCCGGCCACCTGCTGCAGGTGGTAGTCGGCCCAGGCGTTGGCCGACAGGCCGAGGCGGAACAGCCGCGCCTGCAGGTCGTTGGCCATGAACCACGAGGTGGCGCCCGCGCCGTACAGGTCGACGTGCGGCGCGGCTGCGATGGCGGCCACGGCACCGTCGAGCACCTGCATGTCGAGCTGGCCGCGCACGCCCGAGACCGAGGCCGCCGCGCTGCGCGCGATCTTGCCCACCACTTCGTCGGCCGCGTCCTCGATGTTCACGCGACGGTGCAGCGGCGAGCCGCCGAGCGCCAGCTCCTGTGCGAGCGCGAGCTTGAACTCGCGCAGCCCGGCAAAGCCGAGGTCGCGGCAGGTGCGCATGATGGTCGGCACCGAGCTGCGCGAGCGCTCGGCCAGCTGCTCGAAGCTTTCCTCGAGCACGCGGTCGGGGTCTTCGAGGATCAGGTCGAGAATCGCGCGCCGCGTCGCCGGGGCGTCGCTGCGGATCTCGCCGATTTTCTGAAGCAGGGAAGGAGTCATCGGTGCGTGTTCAGAAGTGCATGGCGACGGCGTCGCTCACGCGGTAGTCCTGCTCGACGACAGGCATCCAGTGCCATTTGTCGAAGGTCGTGCAGGGGTGCGAAATGCCGAGGCCGACGCGGTCGCCGACCTTGGGCGCCTCGGCTTCCTCGCTCGCGTCCCAGCGCAGGTAGGCATGCTGGTCGTTGAGTGCGGTGATCTTCCAGCCGGCGGGCACGGCCCGCGGCTGCAGCACGCCGCGCGCGGCACGCGCGATGGGCACGGGCAGCGAGAGGTCGAAGGAAATGTCGCGCTTGCCGACCGCCAGGATCGCCAGGCCCGGCTCGGGGCGCGATTGCACCGTGGCCCAGACTTCCATCGCGGGCACCAGGCTTTCGCCGCAGCCACAGCCCAGGCGCTCGTCCACTGCGCTCACCATGCGCTTGTAGAAGCCATGGTCGTGCGTGACGTAGCAGCCCGAGCGCAGCAGGCCGCGCACGGGCGCCCCAAGGGCGGGCTTGAGGCGCCCGGCCACGAGGTCGAAGATGGCCGAGCCGCCGGCGGACACCAGCACCTCGTCGGTCTCGAAGAGTTTTTCGGTGTCGCAATGACGGGCGACGGCTTCCACGCGGTCCATCAGCGTCTTCGCGTAGGCGGCGTCGGGCTCGCTCTGGCCGGTGGCGCCCTGCCCTTCGTAGCACTCGATGCCCACGAGCCTGGCCACGCCGCACGCGCGCAGTTTCGTGGCGAGCGCGATGGCTTCCTCGTACGTGCGGCAGCCGGTGCGTGCGCCGTCGACGCCGATCTCGATCATCACCTCGAAAGGCACGCTCGCGGGATGGCGCGATGACCAGTCCTCGATCAGCGCGAGCTGCGCCAGCGAA
This sequence comes from Variovorax sp. Root411, assembly GCF_001425205.1. Taxonomy (GTDB): domain Bacteria; phylum Pseudomonadota; class Gammaproteobacteria; order Burkholderiales; family Burkholderiaceae_C; genus Variovorax. Next base: position 369,232 of record NZ_LMDW01000001.1, on the reverse strand, counting down.
TCGACCAGGAACACGATGCGCAGGCCCGCGTTCGCCTTCAGCAGCATCTGGATGCCCGCGAGGTCTTCGTCGCTCACCACCTGGTTGGCGATGAGCGTGCGGCGCGCGCCCGCCGCCACGCCCACGGCAAGCTGCGTGACGGTCGCGAAGGTCAGGCCCCAGGCGCCGGCGTCGAGCTGGCGCTGGAACAGCTGCGGCGACATGGTGGTCTTGCCGTGCGGTGCGAGGTCGATGCCCCATTCGCGCACGCGCGACTGCATCCACGCGAGGTTGTGCTCGAGCGCCTCGCGCTTGAGCACGGCCAGCGGCAGCGGCAGGTCACCGGCCAGCACGTTCCAGCCGGCCGTACCGACTTCGCTGCGCAGTCTCGGCGCCTGCGTGCGCGGGTAGCCCTTGAAATTGCTGTCCAGCAGCGGGTCGTTGAAGTTCTTGGCGGTGGTATCGGTCATGGTCGTGCGGCGATATTGGAGAGCAGTTCTTTGCGGATGCAGGCGCTGTAGTGTCCTGCCGAAATTTCGTCCAAGGGCGGTACGGTCTGCGCGCAGGCCTCGATGGCGTGCGGGCAGCGCGTGCGGAACACGCAACCAGAGGGCGGCGAGATGGGGCTGGGAATGTCGCCCTTGAGCGCGATGCGCTCGGTCGCAACCTCCGGGTCGGGCTTCGGGCTCGCGGCCAGCAGCGCCTGGGTGTAGGGGTGCGAAGGTCGTGCGAACAGCTCGTCGGTGGTGGCGACTTCCATCACCTTGCCGAGGTACAGCACCACCACCCGGTCGCACAGGTACTCGACCACGTCGAGGTCATGCGAGATGAAGAGCATCGTCAGGCCGAGCCGCTCGCGCAGGTCGGCCAGCAGGTTGATGACCTGCGACTGGATCGACACGTCGAGCGCCGACAGCGGCTCGTCGGCGACGATGAATTCGGGCTCCACCGCCAGCGCGCGCGCCACGCCGATGCGCTGGCGCTGCCCGCCCGAGAACTCGTGCGGAAAGCGGCTCGCATGCTCGGCGCGCAGGCCCACGGTTTCGAGCAGTTCGGCAATGCGCTTGTCGCGTGCGGCCGCGCCCTTGTGCAGGCCGTGCGTGGACAGCGCCTCGCCGAGGATGGCGCTGATGCGCATCTTGGGGTTCAGGCTGGCGTACGGGTCCTGGAAGATGATCTGCAGCTTGCTGCGCAGCTTGCGCATGCGCTCGCCCGACAGCGTGCCGATGTCGTCGCCGCGGTACAGCACCTGGCCGCTTGTGCGTTCGAGCAGGCGCAGCACGGTGCGGCCGATGGTGCTCTTGCCCGAGCCCGATTCGCCGACGAGGCCCAGCGTCTCGCCGGGCTGGATCGCGAACGACACGTCGTCGACCGCGCGCACGGGGCGATCGCTGCTGCCGAAGTATTTCTTGAGTCCGCGGACTTCGATGAGGGGGGCTGCGGTGGTCATCGTGGGCTTTGGGTATTGGCTCCCTCCCCTTCCGGGGGAGGGTTGGGGTGGGGGCACGACGGCACTGGATGAAGCACTGCGCCGAACGAACGCCGCTTGCCCCCATCCCAGCCTTCCCCCGGAAGGGGAAGGAGCAACACGCCAGGCAGTGCGCTTCTCATGCGGCTCTCACCAGCGGTTGCGCCGGCTGCACGCGAACGCAGCGCGCCTCTCGGCCATGGTGCGTCTCGATCAGCGACGGCATCGCGGCGCTGCATTCGGGCAGCGCGAGGTCGCAGCGCGGCTCGAAGGCACACCCCGGCGGCGGCGCCAGCGGGCTCGACACCTGCCCGCGAATGGCAAACAGCCGCTTCGGCTTGGCCTGGCCGGGCAGCCGCGCCTTGCCCGGCAGGCAGGCCAGCAGGCCCTGCGTGTACGGATGCTCAGGCTGCGCGAACAGCGGCCGCACGGGCGCGCTTTCGACCACGCGGCCCGCGTACAGCACCACCACGTCGTCGGCATGGTGCGCAACCACGCCGAGGTTGTGCGTGATGAACAGGATGCTCATGCCCGTCTCGGCCTGCAGCCGGCGCATGAGTTCGAGGATCTGCGCCTGGATGGTCACGTCGAGCGCAGTGGTGGGTTCGTCGGCGATCAGCAGCGTCGGGTCGCAGGCCATGGCCAGCGCGATCATCACGCGCTGACGCATGCCGCCCGAAAGCTGGTGCGGGTACTCGTGGATGCGCTGCGCGGCGGCGGGGATCTCGACCAGCTCCAGCATGCGCAGCGCATGGGCCAGCGCCGCCTTGCGGTCGAGCCCCTTGTGCAGGCGCACGCTCTCGGCGATCTGCTCGCCGATGGTGAACACCGGGTTCAGGCTGGTCATCGGCTCCTGGAAAATCATCGACAGCTGGTTGCCGCGCAGCGAGCGCATCTCGCGTTCGCCGATCTGCAGCAGGTCGAGCGTCTTGCCTTCGCGCGTCACGAACGAGGCGCTGCCGCTGACCTGCGCGTTCGCGGTCTTGGGCAGAAGGCGCATCAGCGTGAGGCTGGTCACCGACTTGCCCGATCCCGATTCGCCGACCAGCGCGGTGGTCTTGCCGGGCTGGATGGAGAAGCTCACGTCGGCCACCGAACGCACGAGGCCGTCTTCGGTGGGGAAGCTGGTGCTCAGGTTGCTGACCGTGAGACGCGGCTGGCTGGGATGGTCATTCATGCGCGTGGCTCCGGGGTGGGTTTTGGGCGGGCTGCTTGTATTCGTGGCGTTGTTGTTCGGGGCGCGTACACAGGCCACCGGGTACTCCCCTGCGCGAATGTCCCCCGCTTCGCTCCTCCTTTATTTCGCTGCGGGGAGCACCCGGTGCCCTGTGCACGAGACGACGGCGGGGTGCCTTGCGCAGCGAAATAAAGGAGGAGCGAAGCGGGGGACATTCGCGGAGCAAGGTACCCCGTCGGCGTGAGCGCGCCCTGAACAGCGCACAAAACAAATCGTGCAGCTCAAATTCGTCATGCCGTCTTCTTCAGCTTCGGGTCGAGCAGGTCACGCACACCATCGCCCAGCAGTTGCAGCGACAGCGCCGTGAAGATGATCGCAAGCCCCGGGAACAGCACCACCCAGAAGGCCTGGTGCGCGTACTGCTGGCTTCCCGCGACCATCGTGCCCCAGGTCGGGATCTCGGGCGGCACGCCGACGCCGAGGAATGAGAGCCCAGCTTCAGCCAGGATCGCATACGCGAAGATGAACGACACCTGCACCAGGATCGGCGACATCAGGTTCGGCAGTATGTGCCGCCACAGGATGCGCGAGGTGCGCACACCCAGCGCGCGCACCGCTTCGACAAACAGCAGCTCGCGCACCACCAGCGTCGAGGCCCGCACCACCCGCGCCACGCGCGGCGTGTAGACCAGCACCAGCGCAAGCACCGTGTTGATGAGCGAGGGCCCGAGGATCGCCACCAGCGCGATGGCCAGAAGGATGTCGGGGAAGGACATCATCGCGTCGACCACGCGCATCAGCGGCGCGTCGAGCCGGCGGAAGAAGCCGGCCATCAAACCCAGCACCGTGCCCGCGATGACCGCACCCAGCGCGGTGAGCGCCGCGATGGCCAGCGAGTAGCGCGCGCCGTGCACGATGCGCGAGTACAGGTCGCGGCCCAGTTCGTCGGTGCCGAGCAGGTGCTCGGCGCTCGGCGCCTTCAGGCGTTGCAGCACCGCCGTGTCGTTGGGGTCGATGGAGGCGAACAGCGGTGCGCCGATCGCCAGGATGGCGATCACCAGCAGCACCAGGGCGGAAACCATCACGATGCGGCGATGCATCAGCTGGCGGAGCATTCGAGGCATGCGCATCGCTCAGACCTTCACGCGCGGATCGACCACTGCGTACAGCAGGTCGATCGAGAAATTGATGAGCACATAGATCGCGGCGATCACGAGCAATGCACCTTGAATGACCGGGTAGTCGCGCCGCAGCACGGCGCTGACCACCAAGTTGCCCACGCCGGGCAGGCCGAACACCGTTTCGGTGATGACGGCGCCGCCGATCATCAGCGCGACCGTGAGGCCGATCACCGTGACGATGGGCACCAGCGCATTGCGCAGCGCGTGCTTGAGCACCACCGTGCTTTCGCTCAGGCCCTTGGAGCGCGCCGTGCGCACGTAGTCTTCGCCGAGCACGTCGAGCATCGAGGCGCGCGTGAAGCGGATGATGAGCGCCGAGTTCAAGAGGCCCAACACCGTGGCCGGCAGCACCAGCGCATGCAGCCGCTCGGCCAGCGCCGCATCGGGCGCGCCGTAGCCCGACACCGGGAACCAGCCGAAGGACACCGCGAAGATCTGGATCAGCACGATGCCCAGCCAGAAGCTCGGAATGCTCGCGCCCAACATCGCGATGCCGGTGAACAGCTGGTCGACCACGCGCCCGCGGAACACGGCCGAGACGATGCCGCAGGGCACGCCGATCAGCGCCGCGATGGCCACGGCCATCAGCGCGAGCAGCGTGGTGGGTTCGGAGCGCTCCCACAGCGCTTGCGTCACGGGGCGCTGAAGAAAGATCGAGGTGCCGAGATTGCCCTGCAGCACCTCGCGCAGCCAGTAGCCGAACTGCACGGGCAGCGGCTTGTCGAGGCCGTACTCCTTCTGCACGCGGGCGATGTCGGCCGCGGTGGCCTGGTCGCCCAGCAGCACCGAGACCGGGTCGCCCGATGCGGCGCGCGTGAGCACGAAGACGAGCACGGCCACGATGGCCAGCACCACCAGCATGCCGGCCAGGCGGGAGGAGAGATAGCGGACCATGTCGCGGCGAGGCCTACTTGATTTTTGCGTTCCAGAAGAACGGCCAGGTAGCGGGCTGGTAGTTATCGAGCGCCGGGCTCTTGGCCGACAGGCCGTTGAACTTGCCGACGTTGATGTACGGCACCTCGTCGTAGACCACCTGCTGCACCTTGCCCCACAGCGCGCCGCGCTTGGCCGGGTCGCTCTCGACGTTGAAGGCCTGCAGTGCCGTCTTCTTGGCGGGCGTGTCCCACCAGCCGGGTGCACCGTCGCCGAGCTGCGGCGGCGAGAGCATGGGCTCGGGGAACTGGCCCGAGTGGGTCACGTAGATGTCCCACAGCTTCGCGTCGTTGCGGCGCTGCACCAGCGTGGCCCAGTCGACCACGTTCAGGTCGACCTTGAAGCCGGCGCGCTTGAGCTGCTCGGCCATCAGCAGCGCCATGTTGTAGTGGAAGTCGTACTGGCGGCTGGTGAGCACGCGGATCGGCTCGCCCTTGTAGCCGGCCTTGGCCGCAGCCTCCTTCGCCTTGGCGGCGTTGCGCTGGTTGTACTGGTCTGCACCGGCCGCCGAATAGAACGGCGAGCCCTTCGGGAAGTGGTTGCCCTCGGCCACGAAGAAGCGCGTGTCGCCGAAGCCGGCCGCGAGCATCTCGCCTTCGCCGAGCGCGGTCTGGATCGCCTGGCGCACCGGCTGGCTGGCGGCCACGCCTTCCTTGGTGTTGAGCACGAGGTAGGGAAAGCCGAACGACGGCGTCATGATCGGCACCGTCTTGCCGCCCGACTTCTCCAGCCGCGGCAATGCTTCCACCGGCAGCAGGTCGGCAAAGTCGTACTGGCCGGCCAGCGCGCCTTCGACACGCGTGCTGGCGTTGGGCACGGGCACGAAGCGCAGCTCCTCGATCGCAGCTTCGCGCTTGCCGCCGTAGCCGCTCGCCGGTTCCTTGCGCGCGCTGTACTTGTCGAAGCGCGTGAGCAGCACGAACTGGTCGGGGCGACGCTCCTTGAACTTGTAGGGGCCGGTGCCGACGAAGTCCTTCAGCGGCGAGGCGATCGAATCCTTGGCCATGATGGCGGCCATGCCGCTGGGCAGCGCGAACTGCGAGAGCAGCGGCGCGTAGGGCTCCTTCAGCACCACTTCGACCGCCAGCGGGCCCTTGGCCTTGAGGCTGGCAACCTCCTTGCCCACGGCCTTGCCGCGCGGCGACTGGTCCATCCAGCGCTGCAGGCTCGCCACCACGTCGTCGGCGTTGAGTTCGCGCCCGTTGTGCAGCATCACGCCCTTGCGCAGGGTGATGGCGTAAGTCTTGCCGTCGGCCGAAATCTTCGGCATGCCTTCGGCCAGCATCGGCACCACGTTCCACTTGGCGTCGAAGGTGTAGAGCGTCTCGTACACGTGCTGCATGATGGTTCCGACCAGGTCGGCCGTGGAGGCCATCGGGTCGAGCGTCTGCGGCTCCGCCACCATCGCCAGCGTGGCGAAGTTGCGCGGGCCCTGGGCGTGGACCTGCTGATGGGGCAGCGCGGCGCACAGCATCGCGAGCAGGGAGGCTCCCAGCAGGCTGCGCTTCGACAGCTTGGGCAGGCGCTGGACAACAGGACCGACGTGGGGCATGGGGAACTCCTTCATGGGGCGTGCGAGTTTGTGAAAGAAAATTTCTCTTCGGCCTAGACTTTGAAGCAGTATTCATGCCAAATCATCCGTGTTAACCCTTGATTGAAGGTTAATTTGAAAGAGATTTTCAGATTGGGCGCGATACTCGCAGATCCCTTCTTTCACTACTTCACCTCTCAGGAGTCTCCATGCCCCTCGAATACCTCGGCGCCCCGCCCGTCGCGTCCGACCGCCAGGCCCGCCCCTTCTCCCCGGCCGTGCGCGCCGGCGACTTCATCTATGTGTCGGGCCAGGTGCCGGCGAACAAGGACGGCGAGATCGTGGTGGGCGGCATCGAGGCGCAGACGCGTCAGGTGATGGAAAACCTCAAGGCGGTGCTCGCACTGGCCGGCGCCACGCTCGACGACGTGTGCAAGAGCACCGTCTGGCTGCAGGACGCGCGCGACTTTGGTGCCTTCAACCGCATCTACATGGGCTACTTCGGCGAGAACAAGCCGGCGCGCTCGACCACCGAGGCGCGGCTGATGGTCGACGCCAAGGTCGAGATCGACGTCGTCGCCTACAAGCCCAAGGCCTGATCAGGCCGATCAGGCGGGCCGCAACTCGGTCTTGCGCTGGATGATGCGCGAGACCAGGCCGTACTCGACGGCCTCCGTGGCCGACAGCCAGCGGTCGCGCTCGATGTCGGCCAGCACCACGTCGATGGGCTTGCCGGTTTCGCGCGCGATCTCGTGCGCGATGCGCTGGCGGGCCTTGATGATTTCCTGCGCCTGGATCGCGATGTCCGTCGCCTGCCCGCCCGCGCCGCCGCTGGGCTGATGGATCAGGAAGCGCGTGTTGGGCAGGCACACGCGGCGCTCGCGCGGCGCGGCAAGAAACAGATGGGTGGCGGCGCTGCCGACCCAGCCGGTGCCGATCATGTTCACCGGCGCGCTGATGAAGCGCACGATGTCGTGGATGGCATCGCCCGACTCCAGATGGCCGCCGGGCGAGCTCACGAGGATGTCGATGGGCTTGTCGGCGCTGTCGGCATCGAGCGCAATGAGCCGGCGCGTCACGTCGGCGGCCACCGAGTCGGTGATGGAGCCGAAGATCAGCAGCGTGCGCGAGTTGAACGCTTTCTCCTCCAGATAGGAGTTGCGCGGCTCGGCGGTGGCCGCGGGCTTGGTGTCGTCTTCGGATTCCATTGAGAACATGGGCAGCGTGGACATGCAGAAAGCTCCTGTGGTTGAACTGTCCTGGCGGACAAGTCCACAGTTTCGTGACATCGGGGCCGCTGTGGCAAGCATGAACGCGATCTCTCGCAATTCCCGGCGCTGCTGCCTTGGCTCCTTCCCCCTCTGGGGGAAGGTTGGGATGGGGGCAGCGCGGCCTTCGAGGCTGCATGGCATTCAACGCCGTCGAGCCCCCACCCCGGCCCTCCCCCGGAAGGGGAGGGAGAAAAGCCGGGAGTCAGCCCGACAGGCGCCCGGCCACCAGCTGCAGCACCCGGTCGCAGCGCTTCGCCAGGTCCTGGTCGTGCGTGACCATCACGAACGCCGTGCGATGCCGGTGCGCCAGGTCGAGCATCAGCGCGAACACCGTGTCCGCCGTGCTGCGGTCGAGGTTGCCGGTGGGCTCGTCGGCCAGCACGCAGGCCGGCTGCGTGACCAGCGCACGCGCGATCGCCACGCGCTGGCGCTCGCCGCCCGACAGCTCGGCCGGACGGTGGTGCAAACGCTGGCCCAGCCCCACGCTTTCAAGAATCTTCGCCGCCGACTGCGCGGCCGCATGCGGCTCCACGCGGCGGATCTTCAGTGGCATGGCCACGTTGTCGAGCGCGCTGAACTCGGGCAGCAGGTGATGGAACTGGTAGACGAAGCCCAGGTGCTGGTTGCGCAGCCGCCCCTGCTCCGCCGCGTCGGCGTGCGCGATGTCCTTGCCCAGCAGTTCGACCTTGCCGGCCGTGGGTGCGTCGAGCCCGCCCATCAGGTGGAGCAGCGTGCTCTTGCCGGAGCCCGAGGCGCCGACGATGGCGAGCGTTTCGCCGGCATGCACGTCGAGGTCCACGCCGTGCAACACGGTCAGGTCGAGGCGGCCTTCGTGGAACCGTTTCGTCAGTCCACGGGCCTTCAATACAACTTCACTCATAGCGCAAGGCCTCGGCCGGATTGACTCGGCTGGCGCGCCAGCTCGGGTACAGCGTGGCGACGAAGGCCAGCACCAGGGAAATGATCGCGATCGGCACGATGTCGCTTTGCTGCGGATCGCTCGGCATCTTGCTGATCAGGTAGATGTCCTTCGGCAAGAAGCTCGCGTGGAACAGCTGCTCGAGGAAGGGCACGATCACGTCGATGTTGTAGGCAATGCCCAGCCCCAGCAGAAGGCCGGCCACGGTGCCGATCACGCCCACCATCGCGCCCTGCACCACGAAGATGCCCATGATGCTGCGCGGCGAGCTGCCCAGCGTGCGCAAGATGGCGATGTCGGCGCGCTTGTCGGTCACTGTCATCACCAGCGTGGAAACGAGGTTGAAGGCCGCCACCGCCACGATCAGCGTGAGGATGATGAACATCATGCGTTTCTCGACTTGCACGGCCGCGAACCAGGTCTTGTTCTGGCGCGTCCAGTCGCGGATGAGGAACTCGCCCGGCAGGGTTACTGCGAGCTGATCGGCCACGTCGCGCGCCTCGTTGAGGTTCTTGAGCTTCAGGCGGATGCCCGTTGGCCCTTCCAGGCGGAACACCTTGGCCGCGTCCTGCTCGTGGACCATGGCGAGCGCCGAGTCGTATTCGTAGTGGCCCGAGTCGAAAGTGCCGACCACGGTGAACTGCTTCAGTCGCGGCACCACGCCCGCCGGCGTGACCTGCCCGCCCGGCGCCACCAGCGTGACCTGGTCGCCCGGCTGCACGAAAAGCGAGCGCGCGAGTTCCGCGCCCAGCACGATGCCGAACTCGCCCGGCACCAGCTTGTCGAAGGTTCCCTTGGTGGCGATGCCGTTGGTGTCGGTGACTTCGGGCTCGAGCTTGGGATCGATACCGCGCACGATGGTGCCCTTCATGTCCTCGCCGCGCGCAATGAGCGCCTGCGTGTTGATGAAGGGCGCTGCGCCGACCACCTCGGGGTTCTTGCGCGCCGCGGCCATGATCTCGTCGAGGCTCTGCAGCGCCTGCCCGTCGCGCGAGAAGATCTCGATGTGCGACACCACGCCGAGCATGCGGTCGCGCACTTCCTTCTGGAAGCCGTTCATCACACTGAGCACAATGATCAGCGCCGCCACGCCCAGCGCGATGCCGAGCATCGAGACACCGGAGATGAAGGAGATGAAGCCGTTGCGCCGAGTCGCCCGGCCCGCGCGCGTGTAGCGCCAGCCGAGCTGCAGTTCATAAGGAAGTCGCATAGGGGCGGAATTGTGGCATCCCGGATTCCCTGGGGGCTTCCCGGACAATAGGGGAATGGCCGAAACCTCCCCACGTCACCTGTTGATTCCCTTTGCCGGCCGCGGTTCCCCGGCATGCCGCGCGGCGCTGCCCACCTTGCGGCTCCCCAATCTCGAAACCTTGCTGACGCGGCTCACACTGGCCGATACCGACACGCAGGACGAAAGCACCCGCTCGCCTCCGCACGAACGCGCGCTGTCCCGGGCAATGGGCATCGCCTCGGCCGACGGCTGCATCCCCTGGGCCGCGCTCGAAGCACGGCAACTGGGCATCGCCGCGCCCAACGACCATGAAGCCTGGGGCCTCGTCACGCTGTGCAACTGGCAGGTCGGCATCGACGACGTGGTGCTGGGCGACCCGTCCGCCATCGAGATCGACGCCGCCGAATCGGCCGCGCTGCTGCAAGCCGCGCGCCCCTTCTTCGAGGAAGACGGCATCGCGCTGCACCCCTCCTCCGCGCCCGGCCGATGGCTGGCGCGCGCGCCCATCTTCGACGGTCTGGCCACCGCCTCCATCGACCGCGCGGTGGGCTACCCGATCTCGCAGTGGTCGCCGCTCGGCGACTCGGCACGGCCGCTGCGCCGCCTGCAGAACGAAATGCAGATGCTGCTGTACACCCAGCGCGTGAACGACGACCGCGCCGCGCGCGGCGTGCCGCCGATCAACTCCTTCTGGCTCAGCGGGACCGGTGCGCTGAAGAATGAAGTCGAGCCCGCAGCGGCTGCGACAGTGAGCGATGAGCTTCGCGTCGCCGCCCTGCGCGACGACGGCATCGGCTGGGCCACCGCCTGGCAGGCGCTGGACGCGGGGCCTGTCGCCTCTCTGCTGGCCGACTACACGCGAGGCGCCCAGGTATCCCTCACGCTGTGCGGCGACCGCGCCGCGCAGCGCTACACCGTGCAGCCGCGCGGTCTGGCCCGCTGGGCGAAGAGCCTGTTCGACCGCAAGCGCGCATCGACCGCGCTGGAGTCGCTATGAAAATCATCGCCAGGGAGATCCCGCCACGCACCGTCTGGGCGCTGGAGCAGGCCGGCGTGCATCCGCTGCTCGCCCGGCTGTTCGCCGCCCGTGGCGTGCGTGCCAAGGAAGAGCTCGACGACGGCCTCGCGCGCCTGCTGATGCCGGACACGCTGCGCGGCACACAAGAGGCCGCGGTGCTGCTGGCCGACGCCATCGCGCAGGACAAGCGCCTGTGCATCGTCGCCGACTACGACTGCGACGGCGCCACCGCCTGCGCGGTCGGCGTGCGCGGCCTGCGCCTGCTGGGCGCGAAGCACGTGAGCTACCTCGTGCCCGACCGCGTGGTCGACGGCTACGGCCTCACGCCACCCATTGCCGAGCGCGTGGCCGACAGCGGCGCCGACATGCTGATCACCGTCGACAACGGCATTGCCAGCGTCGAAGGCGTGGCCGCCGCCAAGGTGCGCGGCCTGCAGGTGCTGGTGACCGACCACCACCTGCCCGGCCCCGAGCTGCCGATAGCCGACGTGATGGTCAACCCGAACCAGCCCGGCTGCGAATTCGAGAGCAAGAGCATCGCCGGTGTCGGCGTGATGTTCTACGTGCTGCTTGCGCTGCGCTCCGAGTTGCGCAGGCGTGGTGTGTTCGACACGCCTGCGCCCGCCGCCGGGCCGCCCCAAGGCGGGCCAGCCTCCCCCTCGGGGGGTGGCGAAGCACACGAAGTGGCAAGCCGGGGGGCAGGCAAACCGCAGCCCAAGCTCGACGCGCTGCTGCCGCTGGTCGCGCTCGGCACCGTGGCCGACGTGGTGAAGCTCGATGCCAACAACCGCCGCCTCGTGGCGCAGGGCCTGCGCCGCATCCGCGCCGGTGCGATGCCAGCAGGTGTGGCCGCCTTGTTCAAGGCCGCGGGCCGCAATGCATCGGTGGCCACCACCTTCGACTTCGGCTTCGCACTCGGCCCGCGCATCAATGCCGCCGGCCGGCTGGCCGACATGACGCTGGGCATCGAATGCCTGCTGACCGACGACGCGGGCCGCGCCGAGGAACTCGCGCGCATGCTCGACGGCATCAACCGCGAGCGGCGCGACATCGAAGGCGGCATGCGCGACCAGGCGCTGCTGCTGGCGGAGTCGCTGTTCGCCACCGACGGCGAGGGCATCGAAGCGCCGCCGCCAGCCATCAGCGTGTTCGACGCGGGCTTCCACGAAGGCGTGGTGGGCATCGTGGCCTCGCGCATCAAGGACCGCTTCCACCGGCCGACCTTCGTCTTCGCCGCGAGCGGCGCGCCCGGCAAGGAGCAGGAGCTGAAAGGCTCGGGCCGTTCGATTCCGGGCTTCCACCTGCGCGATGCGCTCGACCTCGTGGCCAAGCGCCACCCGGGCGTGCTGCTGCGCTTCGGCGGCCACGCGATGGCGGCCGGCTGCACGGTCGCGCGCGAGCACTTCGAGACCTTCGAGAAGGGCTTCGCGCAGGTCGCCGGCGAATGGCTGGCCGAGGCCGCGCTCACGCGGCAGATCGAGACCGACGGGCCGATCTCGCGCGAGTACATGCGCATCGACCTCGTCGACACGCTGCACCGCGAGGTGTGGGGCCAGGGCTTCGCGCCGCCGACCTTCAGCGAAGAGGTGGAAGTGGTGTCGCAGCGGCTGGTGGGCGAGAAGCACCTGTCGCTGAAACTCAGGCACCAGGGCCAGCCGATCGATGCGATCTGGTTCAGCCACACCGAGCCGCTGCCGCCGCGCGTGAAGCTCGCGTTCCGGCTCGATGCGGACGAATGGCAGGGCGTGCGGCGGCTGCGGTTGCTGGTCGAAGGGGCGGAGTTTTAGCGGCTGTCCCTGAAAAAGCCGGCAATCGCATGCCATGGCGGGCCACAGACAGGCGTTGTTACGTAACGCCTACGTTCGCGCGTCCGTAACAAATGGCAAAACCGGGCTCGCAAGGGCCCTTTCCGAGAGGCGCCGCACTCTCGGCCAGACGCACTTCTTCTATTGAAATCAAAGGATTACATGCAATGGCGGGGCCATTGCCTTGGTAGTCCTTCGCGTCGGCACTGTTCCTGCAGTGCAGTGCCCAAACAGAAGTCACAGCATTTCGACCCTGCGGAAAGCCCTACAGGGGACATATGCGGAATCACCAGCCAAACCGGAACGCCATTTAGTCCTTGTTTTGTGCATTTTTTCACCAAATCAGAAGAATATTGCGACAAACGTCAATAAAAAGTACTATGTGGACTACAAATTGGTTACAAATGTGAAAAACAAAGACACATTGCGCCTGCGCAAGCTCACCGGGAGGCGCAGACGTCATGCGATTTGCATCTTCGAGTGGATGGACACGCCGTGCTCCGATTGATTCTGTTGCGGCAGTAGAACCGGGGTCCGCTTTTGCTCACGCCAACTCACTTCGATCAACGCTTACTCAAAGACTCTCAAATGGCTCTTGGTATTGCTGGCTCTAAGGTCTTGGTGCTCGGTGGACGCGGCTTTCTCGGGCGTCACTTGGTCGATCTCCTCGTCAAGGAGGGATGCTCGGTCCGGATCTTCGACCGGCCGCACCGCTGCGCCGTTGATCGTGAGGGCTGCCCGCCGACGGTCGAAGTGTTCGAAGGGGACTTCATCCGCGGCGAAGGTCTTGCGCAAGCGCTTGTCGGAGTGGATGTTGTGTTTCACCTGATCAGCACCACGGTCCCCAGCGATTCGAATGCGGACCCGATCGGCGACGTCAACAGCAACCTGCTGGGCACGCTGCGCCTTCTGAGTCTGATGCGCACTGCGGAAGTCAAGCGCATCGTGTACGCGTCGTCGGGCGGCACGATCTACGGCAATCCTTACGCGCTTCCGGTGCCCGAAAACCATCCGCTGGGCCCGATCTGCTCCTATGGCGTGGTCAAGGTCGCCATCGAGCACTATCTCGGACTTCATTCCAAGCTGCATGGTCTGGTCTCGAATGTGCTGCGCATTTCGAACCCTTACGGGGCGCACCAGACGCGCATCGGCACGCAGGGCGTCATCTCGACCTTCCTGGACCGGTTGATAAAAGACGAGCCGATCGAGATCTGGGGCGACGGATCGATGGTGCGCGATTACGTCTACGTCACAGACGTCAGCAGGGCTCTTTTGCTGGCGGGCCAACGCCAGAAGTCGGGCACCTTCAACATCGGCAGCGGGGTCGGGCACAGAGTCAGCGACATCCTGCGGATTCTTCAGGAACGCACCGGCCTCACCGGCACGGTTCGGTACCTGCCTCATCGGAAATTCGACGTCGAGCGCATCTACCTGGACGTCAGCCTGGCGAGAGAGGAACTTGGCTGGAAACCCGAGTACTCGTTGGAGAGAGGCTGCTCGCTCTACTGCGACCTGCTGGGAATCAAGCCGCCGGAAGAGCTTGCACTAGCTTGAAAGAGCCGCTAACAATGGAGCGACGCTCGGTCATTCCTCTATGCCAGCCACCACCGTCGAAGGCGCTCGCCTTGAAATGATCGTTGACTCCAGCAGCACCAAGAACAAGGGCTTGGTCGAGAATCACCCTTCGCAGCAGCATGTGCGCGCAGCGAGCGAATCGCCTGCCGAGGCCGTGTCGAGGATGGCTGGCGGTTTCGCGATGACCCAGATCCTCCATACGGCCGTGCAGGCCGGCATAGCGGACTTCATGGGCGAGAAGAACTGCACGGCCGAGGAGATCGGCCAGTCACTGCATCTCGACGTGCGCGCGCTCAACCGATTTCTGCGAATGATGGTCGTGCTCGATCTCTTGGTGCAGGTGGGCCCGGAGACCTTCTGCCTGTCCGACGCCGGGCAACTCCTGCGCAGTGACCATCCCCAATCCATGCGCGAGCGCATCGCCTACATCGGAGCCGTCAACTACCCAGTGGCCAGCGCAGCCATCCATTCGCTGCGCACGGGCGAAACCGCGTTCGAGCATGTCTTTGGCATGCCCTTCTTCGATCACCTGGCGCAACAACCCGAGCTTGGCCGGGCATTCAACGGACTCATGCGGCGGGCCGTCGAGGCGCGCGTTGCAGGGGTGCTGGGCGCACACGACTTCTCGAATGCCCGCCACATCGTCGATCTTGGTGGCGGTACCGGTGCACTGCTGTCGGCCATCCTGGCGAACACGAAGGGGAGTTCAGGCACGATCTTCGACACGCCCACAGTCATCGCGCAGGCCCGTCGACAGCTCGCCGGCACGGCGTCGGCCTCGCGCGTCGGCTTCGTCGAAGGAGACCTGTTTTCCGGCCCCTATCCAGCCGGCGCCGACATGTATATCCTTTCCAACATCATCCACGACTGGAACGACGCGCAGGCTGAATCGATCCTTCGTCACTGCGCCCGAGCCATGCGCGGCAACAGCGAACTCCTCCTGATCGAGGAAACGATGCCCGCGTCGGTACTCGATTCCCCATCCACGGTGGCCAACGACTATTCGATGCTGCTGCTCACGGGCGGGTTGGAGCGCAGCCGGGACGAGTACCGGGCACTGCTCGAGCGCAGCGGACTTGCGCTCTCCAAAGTCACCCCGTTCGCGGCGCACAGCAGCGACCATCGGCGAAGAGGCCATTGGGCGCTCCTGCATTGCCATGCGAAATAGGGCTTCGGAACTGGGCGCTGGCCTCCCTCCGGGTGCGGACAGCGACGCTATTCGCAGCGTTGCGCACGAGCCCATCCTCGTGACGCAGCCGGTGCTACCGCCGCTCGAAGATCTGCTTCCCTCTCTTCAGGAGATCTGGGACAGCAAGGTGCTGACCAACGGCGGCCCGTTCCATCAGCGCTTCGAAACGGCATTGACCGAATACCTGGGTGTCGAACACATCTCCCTCTTTACGAACTGTACGATCGGCCTGGTCACGGCCCTGCAAGCGCTGGACATCCAGGGAGAAGTGATCACCAGCCCTTACTCCTTCGTCGCAACGGCCCATGCCTTGCTGTGGAACCGCATCACGCCCAAGTTCGTCGACATCGACCCCCACACGCTGAACATCGACCCCGAACGCATCGAAGCGGCCATCACTGCGTCGACCACCGCCATCATGGCGATCCACTGCTATGGCCATCCCTGCGACGTGGAGGCAATCGAACGCATCGCGCACAAGCACGGTCTGAAGGTGATCTACGACGCGGCCCATGCCTTCGGCGTGCGCCTGCCCGCAGGCAACCTGCTGAAGCACGGCGACCTGTCGGTGCTGAGCTTCCATGCAACCAAGGTGTTCAACACCTTCGAGGGCGGCGCCATCGTGTCGCCGGACGCGCAGACCAAGCTCTATGTCGACCAGCTCAAGAACTTCGGTTTCGTCGACGACGTCACGGTGGTTACGCCCGGCATCAACGGCAAGATGAGCGAGTTCAACGCCGCGCTGGGCCTGCTGCAGCTCAAGGACGTCGACCGGGCCATCGACCGCAGGCGCGAAATCGACCGGCGCTATCGCGACATGCTGGGCGCCGTCGAGGGCATCGAATGCGTCGGGTTCTCGGGCGAGGCGCTCGCCAACCACGCCTACTTCCCGATCCTGGTCCGCCCCGGATACCCCATGACCCGCGACGCGCTGTACCACGCGCTGCGCGACAACGGCGTACTCGTGCGGCGCTACTTTTATCCGCTGATCAGCAGCTTCCCGATGTACAGCCAGCTAGCGTCCTCGCGCGAAGAGAACCTGCCCGTGGCCACGGAAGCGGCCGCACAAGTGATCTGCCTTCCCATCCACCCGGCATTGCGCGACGACCAGGTCGAGCGCGTCGTGAGCCTGATTGCATCAGCACGCCGACGGCCATGACTAAGCGGATGGCGGGCATGCAGCCTTACTTCTTCCCGTACCTGGGTTACTGGCAACTCATCGGCGCGGTCGACTGCTTCGTGCTGTTCGACGAGGCCCAGTACATCAAGCAGGGCTGGGTCAATCGCAACCGCGTTCTGAAGCAGGGCGGCGGCTGGCAGTACATCCAGGTCCCTGTCGCCAGGCATCCGATGGAGGCGACGATCCACGATGTGCGGATCGCGCCAGACGCAGAGTGGCAACACAGGGTTCTGAACAAGCTCGCGCACTACAGATCCACCGCGCCCCATTTCGCCGAGACGATGGAACTCGTCGAAGCCTGCCTGCTGGGAAGCCGGGAACACAGCATCGGGGCGCTCAATTGCCGCGTGGTTCGCTTGGTGTGCGAGGCGCTGTCGATTCGCAGCGAGATCATCGTCTCGTCGGAACACGGATTCGACTACGCCGGTGTGGCCGAGCCGGGCGATTGGGCGCTGGCCCATGCGCTGCAGTTGGGCGCGACCGAGATCATCAATCCGCTCAACGGCATCTCCCTGCAGAGCCCCAGGAAATTGGCGGCTCACAAGATCGGCCTGAGTGCACTGCACCCGCCCACGGAGGTCTATGGGCAGGGCAGCGCGCCTTTCGAGCCGGCCCTTTCGATCATCGACGTGATGATGTTCAATGGGATGGAAGGAACCCGCCGTCTCTTGGCGGAACCCACCCTGAGCCGTTTCGACCTGTCCGAAAACAACACCTACCTTGCGCGCGAGGCACCGGAAACAGCAGGCTAGCCACGCCGCACGATCGCAGCCGGGGGACCGGGCGATCGCGCACTTCGTGGACGTCGTGCACGGCCCAGGGCGTCCGGATCACCAGAACTCAGATACAGCGGAGCTTGAGATGAAGGACTACTGGAAAAACCTCTACGACACAGTGAGTAGAAGACCGGGCAGCTCGCTTCTGGAGCAGGTCGGAAAAACATTGAACGGGCAGGCGCTTCCCGACGATCAGGTCGAACTGATTGCCCGCAGCGCCGCCGAGGCCCTGAAACTGACGTCGCAGGACTTGTTCATCGATCTGTGCTGTGGCAACGGCGTCATTACCGAGCGCATTGCACCCTTGGTAGACAAGGCATGGGGCGTCGATTTGTCGGAGGGTCTCATCGAGGTGGCCCAAAAGAATTCGAGTGCAAGCAACATCGAATACGCGCATGGCGACGTTTTGAACCTGGATGAAAAATATTTCTCCGGAACCAGGAAGATCCTGATGAACGAATCGCTGCAGCATTTTTCGAAGAGCGATCTCGGCCTGTTGCTCGAAAAAATGACCCGGCTCGAAAGCGGCTCGCTGATCTATTTCGGTGGAATACCGGATCGGGAAAAACTCGAAATCTACTATGACACGCCCGAAAAGCTCGCGTTCTACGAGAGCCGCGAACGCGAAGGACGCCCGCATATGGGCAAGTGGTGGTTGCGTCCGGAAATCTCCACGACTGCAAATGATCGGGGCTTCAAGGCCACCATCGTGCCCCAGAAACCATCGATGGTGACGTCCTATTACCGATTCGATGTTCTGCTTGAAAAATGACATCCGCTTCGATGCCCAAGATTTCCATTCTCCTCACATCGTTCAATCACGCGCAGTTCATTGGCGAAGCGATCGACAGCGTATTGAGCCAGACATTCAGAGATTTCGAACTCCTGATCCTAGATGACGCTTCGACCGATGAATCCTGGTGGATCATCAAGAGCAAGAGCAACACCGACCCCAGGATCAAGGCAATTCGCAATTCGAAGAAGGGCGAAATCACGTCAAGGGTGATCGATGTCATTTCCAACGTCGCGTCGGGCGAATACATCGCGGTCCATCATTCCGACGACATATGGGAGCCGGAGAAACTAAGCAAACAGGTCGCCTACCTGGACACCCATCCGGAGACTGGAGCCGTATTCACGGATGCCGGAGCGATTTCGGAAGAGAGCTTGCCCATCGAGGGGCATTTCTACAGCGGAATATTTTCGCAGCCCAATCGCACGCGGCAGGAATGGCTTCGCCATTTTTTCAACCACGGCAACGCCTTGTGCCATCCGAGCGCATTGATCCGCAAGCAATGCTTCAACGAGTGCGGCTATTACCGCCCGTGGTTGTGGCAAATCGATGATTTCGATATGTGGATCCGGCTTCTGATGAAATATGAAATTCACGTTTTGCCGGAAAAGCTTACACGCTTTCGCGTGCGAAACAACGAAGCCAATGTCAGCGGAAACTACCGGACGGCCCGCATCCGCAATTTCTACGAGTACCACAGGATGCTCGACAATTACCGGTCGATCGAAAATTTCGAGGATCTGTGCAAGATATTTCCCGAGGCACGCAAATACTATCGCGAAGATCACACCGACATCCTGTTTGCGCTGGGCCTGGCGTCGCTGCAAGTCGCGATTCGACCTTTTGCACAGCTTTTTTCGCTCAATCTGATCCAGGAGGCATTGATCGATCCTGTCAGGTCGAAATCCATCAAGGCCGCCTACGATTTCGACATCGGCAACCTGATGGAATTGACGGGCCGTCACGACGTTTTCTCGCTGGAGGAATTGTCCGAGCTGAACAAGCTTGCTGCGGAGCGCAGCCGGCAGATCGGCGAGATACAGGAGAAACTCTCGTCAGACGCCGAGCAGTTGAAGAATTTCAACCTCGGCGTCGCCGAGCGCGACCAGTTGATCCTCGACTTGGACCGAAAGCTTTCCGCGCACGACGGCACGATCGTCCAACTGACGGGGGAGGTACAGGCACGGGACGCCGAGGCCGGCAGGCGCAACGACCAGATCAGAGAACTGACCCAGGCCCTCTTGGACAGGAATGCCATGCTGGCCGAGGCCGGCAAGAACATCGCCGAGCGCGATGGCCGGCTGGTCGACGGCAACATGCTCATCGCCGACCTCCATGTGCAGATGGCCGAGAAGGATCGCCAGATCGGCGCGCTGGATCAACAGGTCGAAACGCTGGATCAACAGGTCTGCGTGCTGGATCAACAAGTTGAAACGCTGGATCAACAGGTCGAAGCGCTGGATCTGCAAGTCAGCGCGCTGGACGGCGGGGTCGCGACGCGCGACCACCGGATCGGCATGCTGGCTCACCAGCTCGGCGCATTGCACCACCAAGTGGCCAAGCAGGACGAAGACGCCGCGGAGCTTCAGCGGCAACTTGCGCAGCGCGGTGTCGAGGTCGATGCGCTGAGGAGCTCGCAGTCCTGGCGCATAACGCGCCCCCTGCGCTTTTTCGGCCAGCTGGCGCGCCGCGGCAAACGCGTGCTCGCGAAACGACCCGCGGCGTCGCCCGCAATGCCCCCTTTGCCGGAGCCGCGCCCGATGGCGACGCCCGACGGAACGGCCATCCCTGCCCGGGAGCACTTCGACGCGGCCTTCTATCTCGAAAGCTATCCGGATGTGGTCGAAGCAGGGGTCGATCCCTACTCGCACTTCGTCCTGAGCGGGGCCGCCGAAGGCCGGCTGGGCGCTCGCCCCCCGGCCGTTGCCGACAGTACCAACCGCGAGCAGACGGTGCTGGCCGACACACCAGCTTCCCGGGCAGAGGCCCCGGCTCTCGTTGTCGACCCCGACTTCGACGAGGCTTTCTACCTGCAACGGTATCCCGACGTTCGCAATGCCGGCGTGCCGCCGTACGAGCATTTCGTCAACCACGGGCGCGTCGAAGGCCGGGTCGCGACGAGGCCCCCACCCGGGATCCAGCAGGGCACGCACGCCGTGGACCCGGCCACGCGTTCGACGCTGGTCGTCAGCCACGAGGCGTCGCGCACGGGCGCGCCGATCCTGAGCCTGAATATGGCGAGCGCATCAGTTTCCAGCGCCGACGCCTCGGCCCTTTTCGTCGATCCCGACTTCGACGAGGCCTACTACTTGCACCGATATCCCGATATTCGCGATGCCGGCATGCCGCCCTACGAGCATTTCATCAACCATGGGCGCGCCGAAGGCCGGGTCGCGGCGAGGCCCCAACCCAGGATCCAGCAGGGCGCGCACGCCGTGGACCCGACCAGGCGTTCGGTGCTGGTCGTCAGCCACGAGGCTTCACGCACGGGCGCTCCGATCCTGAGCTTGAACATCGCAAGCGAATTGCAGAAGCGCTACAACGTCGTCGTCCTGCTGCTGGGCGGCGGCGAACTGGTTGCTGATTTCTGCGGGGCCGCGACTTCCGTAGCGGGGCCCGAGGCCGTCAGGGGTGCGCCCCAGGACGCCGACTTCGTCATCGCGGCGCTTTGTGCCCACACCAGTTTCGAGTTCGCGATCGTCAACAGCATCGAATCGCGGGTCGTTCTTCGCGGCCTGACGAAATCTTCAGTCCCGGCGGTCTGCCTGATCCACGAATTCGCAGCCTATACGAGGCCGCGCGATGCGTTCCCCTTTGCGATGCGATGGGCGGGCGAAACGGTGTTTTCGACGAGGATCACCTACGAGAACGCCATCTCCGAGCTTCCGGCGCTGGCCCACACCCATTGCCACATTCTTCCGCAGGGGCGCTGCGTGCCCCCGGCCGCCGAGATCGATCCAGCCAGGCAGGCGGCGGAGCGCGCGCGGGTGACGAAATATCTTCGCCCGGACGAATTGAAGGAGAAGAACGGCTTCGTCATCATCGGCGCAGGGTCCGTCCAATACAGAAAGGGCGTGGACCTGTTCATGGAATGCGCCGCGCGGGTAATCCGGTCACCGGGCGGAGAAGTCTGCCGCTTTGTCTGGATCGGCAACGGCTACGACCCGGAGAAGGACATCGGGTACTCGTCCTACCTGGCCGAACAGTTGCACAGGTCGGGCTTGGAAACCCGGTTCTTCTTCATGACAGAAACGCCCGCCATCGACGACGCCTACGCCATGGCCGGCGCCCTGCTGCTGAGTTCTCGGCTGGACCCGCTGCCCAATGTCGCCATCGACGCCATGACGCATGGCCTGCCCGTCGTCTGCTTCGCCAACGCATCGGGCATCGCCGACATCCTGGAGCAGAACGGTCTTGGCGAGCCCTGCGTCGCGCCCTATCACGACACGGCAGCCATGGCCGAGCTGATCCTGAAGCTGGCGCGCTCACCGCAAGCCAGGAACGATCTGGGCGCGCGCCTGAAACGGCTCGCCGACGAGCAATTCGACATGGCTGCCTACATCCACAAGCTGGAGCAGCTGGCGTCGAGCGCAGGGGATCGCCTGGCTCGCGAACTCGAGTCCTCGAAGATCATTGCGAAGTCAGACCTGTTGAAGCCGGATTTCTTCCTGCGCGCGCCCCAGGATGACAGGTCACTCGGCGACATCGTGCGCCATGACTACGTGCGCTCCTGGGCCACGGGCATCGACAAGCGCAAGCTCTTCCCGGGATTTCATCCGGGCATCTATCTGGAGAAAAACGAAGCCGGCAAGAACCGTCTCGATCCCCTGGCGGCCTATCTGCAAGCCGGGCAACCCGAGGGGCCTTGGAACTTCGAACTCATCCGCTCCGGAGATCGGGCCGTCGCGACCCCGGGCGATCTTCGGACGGCGTTGCACCTGCACGGCTACTACCCCGAGTTGCTGCAGGAGATCCTGAAGCGCCTCGGCACGAATCGGGCTCGTCCGGACCTTTTCATCAGCGTGCCCAACGAGGAGGGTGCCCAGGCCGCCCGCGCCCTTGCGCGCACATACACCGGGAATGTCGTCCAGATTCGCGTGGTCCCGAACGTGGGCCGCGACCTTGGCCCCTTCCTTACGGCTTTCGGCGAGGAACTGGTTGAGAACTACGACATCGTCGGCCACATCCACACCAAAAAGTCCCTGGACATCGCCGACGCGGCCACCGGCATCACGTGGCACCGTTTCCTCATGGAAAACCTGCTGGGCGGCAAGGCCCCCATGACCGACATCATCACGGGCCGGATGGCGGCGGATCCTTCCATCGGTTTGGTCTTTCCCGATGAGCCGCACATTGTCGACTGGGGCGCCAACAAGTCGCATGCCGAAGCACTGGCCCCTCGGCTAGGTTTGGGCGCATTGCCACGGCACCCTGTGTTTCCGGTCGGATCGATGTTCTGGGCCCGGACCGAGGCGATACGCCCCCTCGTGGATTTGAAGCTGGACTGGGCCGACTACCCGTCCGAGCCCCTGCCCCACGACGGTTCCATGCTGCACGCCATCGAAAGATTGCTGCCCCTCGTTGCCGAGGGTCGATCGACCCGTGTCGTGCTGACGCACGTGGACGGTGTCACGCGCTAGCCGGGTGTTACACCCGCGCTGAATCCGGACCGACCGGCCTCGTCGAAGGCACCAGGTCGTTCGCCGGATGGGGCGCATTACAGGGGGGTGGTGCCGCTTGTCCGAATCGAACGGACGACCTTCCGCTTACAAGGCGGGTGCTCTACCAACTGAGCTAAAGCGGCGAAATTCCAATGCGTGATTCTAGTAGCGCCAGCCAGGGTGGCCGGCCGCTGCTACTTGATGCGCTTGAGCGACGGCCGGGCCCCGCCACCAGCCGGCGGGCGCGGCGGCTCGTCGTCGGGATCGGCGGGCAAGCCGGTGTCGATGGCTTCGTCGGCGTCCTCGCCCGTCACCAGATGGACGACCTTGCCCGCGTCGCCTTCCGTGCCGCGCGAGGCGTCACGCAAGGGCATGCGAGCCTGGCCCTGGGACGACGACGATGCGGCGGACGACGGCACATCGCCTTGCTCGGTGCCGAGCGATGGCGCCGGCGCCGGAAACGCCATGCCCTGCCCGTTCTCGCGCGCGTAGATCGCGATCACGCGCCCCACCGGCACGCTGATTTCGCGTGCACTGCCCGCAAAACGGGCCTTGAACTCGATGAAATCGTTGCCGAGCTTGAGCGAGCTGGTCGCGTCGAAGCTGATGTTGAGCACGATCTCGCCGTTCTTCACGTACTCGCGCGGCACCTGGACGGTCTCGTCGACCTGCACCGCGACATAGGGCGTGAACCCGTTGTCGGTGCACCATTCGTACAGCGCCCGGATGAGGTACGGGCGGGTGGAGGACGACTCGAGCGCGTTGATCATGAAAGACGGCGAAAAGCGATGGAAGCAGGCACGAAGCTTACTTACTTTCGCATGACCTTTTCGGAAGGCGTCAGTGCTTCGATGTAAGCCGGGCGCGAGAAGATGCGCTCGGCGTACTTCAAGAGCGGTGCCGCGTTCTTGCTGAGGTCGATGCCGTAGTAGTCCAGGCGCCACAGCAGCGGAGCGATGGCCACGTCGAGCATCGAGAAGTTGTCGCCCAGCATGTACTTGTTCTTGAGGAACACGGGGGCCAGCTGCGTGAGGCGGTCGCGGATGTGCGAGCGGGCCTTTTCCAGCGCCTTCTCGTTGCCCTTGGTGGTGCGGTTCTCGAGCGTCGAGACGTGCACGAAGAGTTCCTTCTCGAAGTTGAGCAGGAACAGGCGCACGCGGGCGCGGTCGACCGGGTCGCCGGGCATCAGCTGGGGATGCGGGAAGCGCTCGTCGATGTACTCGTTGATGATGTTCGACTCGTACAGGATCAGGTCGCGCTCGACCAGGATCGGCACCTGGCCGTACGGGTTCATCACGCTGATGTCTTCGGGCTTGTTGTAGAGATCGACGTCGCGGATCTCGAAGTCCATGCCCTTTTCGAACAACACGAAGCGGCAGCGGTGGGAAAAGGGGCAGGTCGTTCCTGAATACAAGACCATCATGGCGAGAGACTCCTAAAAATCAAAAAGAGTGGGTCGCGTTGGCAACCCACTCTGTGGGACCGGATGCACGAGGCGCCCGGTCGGCGTGGACGGAACTACTTGACGTCTTTCCAGTACGAGGCGTTCAGTCGCCACACGAAAACCACCGACATGGCCAGGAACAGCAGCACCCACACGCCGATGCGGACGCGGGTGTTCTGTGCCGGTTCGGCCATCCATTGCAGGTAACTCACCAGGTCGCCGACCGCATGGTCGTACTGCACGGGCGTCAGGGTGCCGGGAGTGACTTGCTCCCAGCCCTTGAACACCTCGGCCTCGTGGCCGTGCTGTTCGATCTTGGTGTAGACCGGGCGGCGCTCGCCCTGCAGTTCCCACAGGGGGTTCGGCATGGCGACGCTCGGGAACACGAGGTTGTTCCAGCCGGTGGCCTTGGTGTCGTCGCGGTAGTAGGTGCGAAGGTACGTATAGAGGTAGTCGGCGCCGGTGCCGCCGTGGCCGGCGCGCGAGCGGGCGACCAGCGTCAGGTCAGGGGGCGTGGTGCCGAACCATTCCTTGGCCTGGCGGGCGTCGATGTTGGCCTTCATGGTCTCGCCGACCTTGTCGGTCGAGAACAGGAGGTTGTCCTTGATCTGCTGCTCGGTGATGCCGAGGTCCTGCAGGCGGTTGTAGCGCATGAAGGCAGCCGAGTGGCAGTTCAGGCAGTAGTTGACGAACAGCTTGGCGCCGTTCTGCAAGGCGGCCACGTCGGTCGTCTTGTTGGGTGCCTTGTCCCACGCAATGCCCTCGGACTCGGCCGATGCCGCCGCGGAGAAGGTCAGGCCCAGTGCAAGACCCAGGACCGCGAGCCAGCCGGAAATGCTTTTCTTCTTCATCGTGTTTCTCTCAGCTCTCTTGGCGCTTGTGGTTCTCAATGGGCGGCGAAGACCACGCGCTGGGGCACGGTCTTGAACTCGCCCTTGCGGCTCCACCACGGCATCAGCAGGAAGAAGCCGAAGTACACGAGCGTGCCGATCTGCGAGATGGTCTGCGCGATGTCCAGCTTGAACGAGCCGATGGCCAGCTCACCCCAGACGCCGGGCGGCTGGATGCCCAGGTAGCCCAGGATCAGGAAGAAGAAGACGAACAGGCCGTACACGTACTTGTGCCAGCCCGGACGGTAGCGGATCGACTTGACTTCGCTGTGGTCGAGCCACGGCAGGAAGAACAGGATGATGACCGAGCCGCCCATGATGACCACGCCCCAGAACTTGGCGTCGAAATTCTTGAGCAGGAAGATCACGACTGCCGCAACGACCACGCCGGCGATCTTCAGGCCCATGCCCGACTTGCCCTTGACGAAGTTCCAGATGGCGGCTGCAGCGATGATCAGCGCGAACACGTTGACCATGTCGTCGGTGGTCGCGCGCAACATCGAATAGAACGGCGTGAAGTACCACACCGGTGCGATGTGGTTCGGCGTCTTCAGCGAATCGGCCGGAATGAAGTTGTTGTACTCGAGGAAGTACCCGCCAGCTTCAGGGGCGAAGAAGATCACCGCCGAGAAGATCGTGAGGAACACCACCACGCCGAAGATGTCGTGCACCGTGTAGTACGGATGCGACGGAATGCCGTCCAGCGGATGGCCATCGGGGCCGCGGTTGGCCTTGATCTCGATGCCGTCGGGGTTGTTCGAACCCACTTCGTGCAATGCGATCAGGTGGGCCACCACCAGGCCGAGCAGCACCAGCGGCACGGCGATCACGTGGAAGCTGAAGAAGCGGTTCAGCGTGGCGTCGCTCACCACGTAGTCGCCGCGGATCAGCAGGGCCAGGTCAGGGCCGACGAAGGGGATGGCGGCGAACAGGTTCACGATCACCTGGGCGCCCCAATAGGACATCTGGCCCCAGGGCAGCAGGTAGCCCATGAAGGCCTCGGCCATCAGGCACAGGAAGATCGCGCAGCCGAACACCCAGATCAGCTCGCGCGGCTTGCGGTAGCTGCCGTACATGAGGCCGCGGAACATGTGCAGGTACACCACGATGAAGAACGCCGAGGCGCCCGTCGAGTGGATGTAGCGGATGAGCCAGCCCCACGGCACGTCGCGCATGATGTACTCGACCGATGCGAACGCCTGGTTCGCGTCGGGCTTGTAGTGCATCACGAGGAAGATGCCGGTGACGATCTGGATCACCAGCACCAGCATCGCCAGCGAGCCGAAGATGTACCAGAAGTTGAAGTTCTTCGGCGCGTAGTACTTGCCCCACTGGTCGTTCCAGAGCTTGGTGAGGGGGAAGCGGTTGTCGACCCAGTTCAGCAGCTTCTCGCCGGCGGGTGCGTTGGGGGAAATCTCGTGGAATTCAGCCATGTTCTTGTTCCGCCTCAGGCCTTCTTGGAGTCTTCACCGATCAGGAGCTTGGTGTCCGACAGGTACATGTGCGGCGGCACCGGCAGGTTGTCGGGCGCGGGCTTGTTCTTGAAGACCCGGCCGGCCAGGTCGAACGTGGAACCGTGGCAGGGGCAGAGGAAGCCGCCTTCCCAGTCGGCGGGCAGCGAGGGCTGCGGGCCGGCCTGGAAGCGGTCGCTCGGCGAGCAGCCCAGGTGGGTGCAGATGCCGACCACGACCAGCACTTCGGGCTTGATCGAGCGGTGCTCGTTCTGCGCGTACTTGGGGGTGAACTCGTCGGGGTGGCGCTTGGAGAGGGGATCGGCCAGCTGGCCATCCAGCTTGGGGAGTTCCGCGACCTGCGCGGGGGTGCGCTTGAGGATCCAGACTGGCTTGCCCCGCCATTCGACGGTCATTTTCTCGCCGACCTTGAGTGCCGAGATATCGACCTCGACCGCGGCACCCGCAGCCTTGGCCTTCTCGGAAGGCTGGAAAGTGCTCACAAAGGGAATGGCGGTGGCCACGCCGCCCGCTACGCCGGCACAGCTGGATGCGATCAACCACGTCCGCTTGCTTGTGTCGATCCGGGGCGAGCCGGAGGTCATGTCACTCATGGGGATCCTCTTGTCTTCTTCGCTGGAGCAGGGCCAACCTTAACCGTAGCAAGGTCAACCAAGGATTGTAGCGGGGCGCCGGATGGATTTTCAACGGGTCCCAACCCGAGGAAGCGGCGCACAGGCGCGCGACCAGGCGTTGCGCGCCATGGTGGGGACCGCCCGCCACCCGCAAGCAGGCGGCACAGGCGCACCGGCCTCAGTTCAGAAGGCCGTGCTGCGTCGCCTCGTGAACCGCCTGGGTCCGGGACTTCACCGAGAGCTTGCGGTAGATGCTCTTGGCATGAAACTCGACCGTGTTGATCGACAGGAAGACCGACTCGGCAATCTGCCGGTTGCTCCACCCTCGCGCGATCAGCCGCAGCACGTTGAGTTCCCGCGGCGACAACAACCCGGACGGCGGCTGCGGCTGCGGCCGGGGCTGCGGGGGCGGACTGGCCACGACTGGAACAGTGCCCTTCGGCCTGGCCGATGCCGCGATCGTGCCCAGCAGACGGCGCGCGACGCGCGAGTCCATCGGTGCGCCACCACGCTCGATCGAACGCAGTTGAAAAGCCAGTTCGGCGTCGTCCGCCTCGGTCAGCAAGTAGCCCACGGCTCCCGCAGCAATGGCGGCATCCACCAGTTCGCGGTCGTCGGCCGCCGACATGGCAACGCTCTCGATCCACGGATAGGCCTGGCAGGCATGTTGAATCAACGACACCCCGTCGCGGCTCGGCAGATTCATGTTGATCAGCATCAGGTCATAGGGCAGCGATGCCAGCAGGTTGCGGGCCTCGGCTCGAGTGGACGCGACCACCACGCGCCGCCCCGGTGCAAGGCCGCCGAGGATGCGGCGCATGCGCTCGGCCATGGCGATGTCTTCCTCGACGATCAACGCACTGCGAAAAGTGCTGCCGCAGGAATTCCTGGGCGAAAGCAACGGATGACAAACAACACTCATGACGACAACTCCGAACTAGAAATGCCCACTTTCGTTTCAGCCATTGCAGGAACAATGCCTAAGCGGAACACTTTGAATTGCAAGTACCTCCGCCACGTCGAATGCCTTGATTTCATTGAGAAATGCGATGCTGCCGGTGTGAATTTCAAGCAGCAAACAGCAGCGGCGGGCTTGCCGCGCCATCGTCGTTACGTCGGGCGCATCGAAGGCGTTACGTAGCACCGCGAAACACGCCTGGGCGAAAGTCACGACTGCGTCCGTCTCCCTCTGTACAAGGCGGGGGAATTGTTGCGGCACATTTGCGATGCTGTTAACCTCATTGCGATAAACATCGAACTTCAAGGGATCAGCATGACGATTTTCAAGCTCTCCGCGGCCGTGGCTCTGGCTGTTCTGGCAACTTCTTCTGCCTTTGCTCAAATCCCCGGTGCGAGCGATAGAGCACAGATTATCCAGGGCGCGACCGGCGGCGCTGGCGCTGGTGGCGCCACCAATGCCGCAGTCGGACGAGTGAGCCCCACAGTGGTCGGTGGCGTTGCCGCCGGCGTGGCGCTCGCTGCCGCTCTTGGCAGCGGCAACGGTGGCAATTCTGGCGGCGGCTTCGGCGTTGGCCCTGGCGGCACCACTGGCACCGGCACCACTGGTACCACCGGCACGCGTTAATGCTGCGTGCCCTCCCCTTGGGAGGGCATTCGCTGAAAAGTCCGCGCGTTGGTTCCGCCACGCGATTCTTGAAACGTTGCCTTTGGGCAACGTTTTGTTTGGGCGTTGGCGGTTGCTCCTCCGGATCTTCTGCCATGTTGGATACGGCTCGCCTCCTCTATCGAGGTGCACCCGAGTCGGCGCAACCCAACTTCAATCCCAGCTACCGCTACCTGAAAACCGTCATTGACGGCCGAACCATCTTCATGGTCCTCGGCTATGTCGACAGGCGCGCCGAAGGGCCCGTGGAAGTCTGGTACAGCAGCTCCGGCGAGGTCATCAAGCTCCTGAACGGCCACCTGGCAGGGACCACCGGCCTCAGCATCGACTGGCGCACCGTGCGCTTCTCTTCACTTCCCTCATGGCAAGCCGACTCGGGCACTTCTGCTGCGCAAGAGCAACGGTACAGGCGCGAGCGGGATCTCATGCCAGGCTATCGTTTCGGCATTCGCGATGAAGTCGTTCGCGCTCCAATCGCACCGCCCACCGACAGCGCCCTTTCGGGCACTGCCGCCAGCTCCTTGCAATGGTATGAAGAGCGCAGCGTGTCGTTGCCCGCAAATTCTTCGCTGCCGAACGCACGCTTTGCCGTTTCGCTTCTTTCGGGTACGCCTCAAGTCGTGTACTCGGAGCAATGCATTTCCAATGACCTCTGCATGAGCTTCGAGCGGTGGACACCTCCCGCGCCAGCAGCCGGCTCCCCGGCGAGCGCCGGGACATGAGCGCCCCAATTCGCACGCGCAGCAAACACCACTGGCCCCGTCACGTGGCGGTCGCCTGCGCATTGGCGGCAAATTTCAGCGCGCTGGCACAGCCTTGGGACAAGACCGCAACCAACGCGCCGGCAAGCGACGCCGACGTGCGCCCCGGCGAACGCCTGAGCACCTGGCTGCTGCGCCAACCCGAGGGTGCCGCTGCGCCCGGCCTTGCATGGCGGGTCCCGCAGGAACGACTCGCGCAGCAATTCCTCAAGAACACCTTGCTGGTTCGCATCGAAGCAGCGAACCGGCTCGCGGCTCGGGCCGATCAGGTCGAACGCCTGAAGCTGATCACCTGGCTGCAGCAAATGCCAGTCACCGGCCGGGTGGCACTCGGCGTGGTCGACCCGCGATGGCTGCAGGCCCATCCGGAAGAAGACCCGGTCCTGAGCGCCGGCCAGCAACTCGTCGCGCCGCCGGCCGACCTGAAGAGCGTTGCCGTCGTGCGCCCGAACGGCGAGCTGTGCCATGTGGCACACGAAGCCGGCCGTTCCGCATGGGACTACGTCACGGCCTGCGAACCCGTGGGCTCCTACGACTGGGCATGGGTTGCCCAGCCCGACGGCCGCACCGCTCGCGTGGGCGTTGCGCCATGGAACAGCCAACCCTCCGATGAGCCGGCGCCGGGCGCGTGGATCTGGGCCGCGCCGCGCGACATGACCGACCTGGTGGCCGCTTCCGAGGGAATCATCAAGTTCCTTGCAACGCAGGGACCTGCACCGCAAGGCACAAACAGCCTCGCTGCGGCATCGCCCGCGCGAACGGATCCGCAAGCTGCGACAGCACCCTCAACCACGGTATCCGTGCGCCCGGAGCCCGTTCCGCAGTACCAGCCCTACCGCGCCAGCGGCAACGACTGGGGCGAAACCGGGTTGCTGCAGACGCCCACGGCCCGAATGGGCCAGGCCGGCGACTTCCGGACTTCCCTGAGCAACGTGTACCCGTATTCGCGGCTCAACGTGATGTTCCAGCCCCTGGACTGGCTGGAGGCCGGCTTCCGCTACACGTCCATCAGCAATCGCGCCTACGGCGCCAGCACAACCGGCCAAAGCAACAAGGACAAGAGCATCGACCTCAAGGTGCGGCTCCTGAGCGAATCCGCCTATGTGCCGGAACTCGCGCTGGGCTTTCGAGACCTTGGTGGTACGGGCCTGTTTTCTTCCGAATACCTGGTTGCCAACAAGCGCCACGGCGACCTCGATTTCAGCCTTGGCATCGGCTGGGGATACATGGGCAGCAGCGGCAACATCCGCAACCCGCTGATCGCGCTGAGCAGCCGATTCAGAACGCGCCCTGGTAGTTCATCGTCAACAGGTGGCGTGGCAAACCTCGGCTCCTACTTCCGCGGCCCTGCGGCCCTGTTCGGCGGCGTGTCGTGGCGCACGCCCTGGGAGCCGCTGACCGTCAAGCTCGAGTACGAAGGCAACGACTACCAGCACGAGCCGCAGAACAACAACCAGCGGCAACGCTCGCCCTTCAACATCGGCCTCGAATACCGCCACTCGCCGAACGTGGCCTTCAGCGCCGGCTTCGAGCGCGGCAATAAAGTGATGGTGGGCATCACCTTGTCGACCAACGTTGCATCGATGCGATCCACCAAGGTCGCCGATCCGCCCCAGCCACGCTTTACACCGGAAGCACCCGCGAATCCGCCCGGCTGGGCATCCACGGCTGCCGAAATCGAGGCACGTACCGAGTGGACGGTCCAGCGCATCGCGCCGCAAGGCAGCGGCCTGCACGTGTGGATTACCGAGAGCAACACCGTCTATCGCGAAGCGCGCGTGCAGCAGATCATTGCCGTGCTGCATCGCGATGCACCGGCATCGGCAAAGACGTTCATCCTGCACTACAACGAACGCGGCCTGGCCATGCACGCACAGGTCGTCGACAGGGCCGAATGGGTAACGGCGCACTACCAGGCACAAACGCCCGCCGAGAAACGGGCCGTCAGCCAACGCGAATACGCACCGCCGCAGGACAACAGCGAAGACCGGCTGCTCATCGAGCTTCCGTCGAAAAACACTGCCGCAGCCACGACAACAACCGGCACCCCGCAGCCTGCTGACGCAGCAATGGCCCCCTGGGAACATCGCCCCCAGAAATTCTTCTTCGGGCTGACCCCCAGCTTCTCGCAGATCCTGGGTGGGCCCGATGCTTTCGTGCTCTACCAGCTCGGTGTTCAGGCAACGGCCGAATACCGCTTTACGCAGAGCACCTGGGTGAATGCCGCGCTGAACTGGCGCGTGGTGGACAACTTCGACAAGTTCACCTACACCGCGCCCAGCAACCTGCCGCGCGTGCGAACCTTCCAGCGCGAGTACGTCACGTCGAAGCGCTTGACCATGCCGGTGCTTCAGCTGACCCACGTGGGCCGCCTGAACGAAGACCAGTACTACAGCGTGTATGGCGGTGCGCTAGAACCCATGTTTGCGGGCGTCGGTGCCGAATGGCTGTACCGGCCGTGGCGCAGCAAGTTTGCCCTGGGCGTCGACATCAACCATGTACGGCAGCGCGACTTTGCGCAGGATTTTGGCCTGCGCGACTACAAGGTCAACACCGGCCATGCCACCCTGTACTGGGACACCGGCTGGAACGGCGTGCAAGCCAGAATCAGCGCGGGCCAGTACCTGGCCGGCGATCGCGGCGTGTCCATCGACATCAGCCGCCGCTTCGACAACGGCGTGACGATCGGGGCCTATGCCACCAAGACCAATGTGTCGGCGGCGCGGTTCGGCGAAGGCAGCTTCGACAAGGGCATCTACATTTCGCTGCCGTTCGACGCGCTGCTGCCGCGGTCCAGCAAGTTCTCCGCGAACTTCACCTGGGCCCCTCTGGTGCGAGATGGTGGCGCAAAGCTGGGACGAATCAACCCGCTCTACGAAATGACGACCTCGCGGGATCCGAGGGCGTTCAGCTTTTCGCCGCCGGACGACAACAAGCCCAAGGCGGGCGACAACATTTTGGATTTCGGGCCGGCTCGATAACAACCGTGGCTTGCGAGAAAAGCCCGGCTACCGAATCTCGCACCTGGCGAGCAGAGAGATAAGAAAGTCAGGCGGCTATAGCGATCGGCGATGCGGGCTTGCCACCATCGTCGGCGCGATGATGATGCCCGACGCCAACTGGCTGGCCCAAAGGCCGCACCCGATGCCGCTCCAGATGCACCCAGTCGACCACTTCCAGGTGCGGCTGGTAGCCAGGCAGCATCTGCTTCAGCACAGCCTTCAAGGCTGGAACATCGCTGCTTTCAAGCGTTGCATTCAGCACATCGAACTGGCGCCATAGCTCTTCCCACGGCGGGCAATTTTCGTGCGCCTTCATCACGCGCGGATGCACCGTGGGCATGGCGTTGTTGCCGATCAGCAGCTCTTCGTACAGCTTCTCGCCAGGGCGCAAGCCGGTGATGTGCAGCTCGATGTCGCCTTCGGGCGTTGCCTCGTCGCGCACGGTGCGCCCCGAAAGTTCCACCAGCCGACGCGCCAGATCGATGATGCGCACCGGGTTGCCCATGTCGAGCACGAACACGTCGCCACCCCAGGCCATGGCGCCTGCCTGGATCACCAGCTGGGCGGCCTCGGGAATCGTCATGAAATAGCGCGTGATGTCGGCATGCGTGAGCGTGATTGGCCCACCGGCTTCAATCTGGCGCCGAAACAACGGCACCACCGAACCACTGGAACCGAGCACATTGCCGAAGCGGACCATCGAGAAACAGGTTTCGGTACTCTGCTGCGCCAGCCC
The DNA here is from genome assembly GCF_001425205.1 of Variovorax sp. Root411. Taxonomy (GTDB): domain Bacteria; phylum Pseudomonadota; class Gammaproteobacteria; order Burkholderiales; family Burkholderiaceae_C; genus Variovorax. The sequence continues at coordinate 336,002 of NZ_LMDW01000001.1, read as the reverse complement.
TTGCAACGCCAATTCGGCCAACCGCTTGCTGGCCCCCATGATGTTGGTCGGCCGAACGGCCTTGTCCGTGCTGACCAGCACGAAGCGCCGAACCTTGCACTCCATTGCCACTCGCGCCGCAGTGAGCGTGCCGATCGCGTTGTTGCGCACGCCTTCGATCGGGTTGTGTTCGACGAGGGGCACGTGCTTGTAGGCGGCCGCGTGATAGACCGTGTCGGGGCGCCACGCATGCATGATCTCGCGCAGCCGGCGGGCGTCGCACACCGAGGCCAGGAGCGGGATGACGCGGACTTCAGGCGCAAGCTCCTCGAGTTCCTGGTGAATGGCATAGAGCGCGTATTCGCTCAAGTCGACCAGCAGCAGCACTGATGGCGAGAGTTGCACGATCTGTCGGCAAAGTTCGCTGCCGATGGAGCCACCCGCCCCAGTAACCAAGACCACCTGGCTGCGAATGTGCTTGTGCAGCAGGTCGGCAACCGGTGCCACCGGATCGCGCCCCAGCAGATCTTCGATATCGACCTCGAGCAGGTCGTTGAATTGCACCCTGCCGTTGGCCAGATCGGCCAGGGCCGGCAAGGTGCGCACATGCAGACGCAGCGGCAAGAGCCGATTCAGGATTTCAACGCGGCGCACATGGCTGGCCGAAGGCATGGCCAACAGCACATCGGTAATGCCCTGCTTGCCGGCGTTCTGCTCCAACCATTCGACCGATTGAATTCGCACGCCGTTGATCGTGTTGCCTTGAAGGTGGGCTGCATCGTCCACAAACGCGCAAAGCATCATTTCGCGGCTCTGCGCCAATGCCGCGGCCAGCTGCAGACCGGCACCGCCCGCGCCGTAGATCACCACTTGCGGCAGGGCCTTGCGATGGAGTGCGCTCATGTACAGACCGCCCAGCCAATAGCGCGCGAACATGCGGCAACCCGCAATCGCGAGGAAGATCAGCAGCGGCGCCAGAATGCCCACCGTGCGCGGCACGCCCTTTACGCCGATCACGGAGAACATGAGTGCATAGCCGATGCCGAACGCTGTGCAGGCCCGCACGATTGCCATCAAGGCAGCGCTGCCGGCATAGCGAAAGATGGCCCGGTACAAGCCGAAGACCACAAAGAGCGGCAACGCCAGGACCACGGCCATCACCGGCGCCGCCCATTGCACGCCGCGCAGGGTTACCCATTGCTCATACCGAAAACTGAATGCGATCCAAACGCACAGCAGGCACAAAGCCGCGTCCACGGCCAACGCCAGCAAGCGTTTGGCAGGGCGTGGCAGCGCAAGCAGCGGGGCAGCCAAACGATTGATCACTTGAGTTCCACCCCTCGGAAGCGCTGTTTCATTTCTTCATTTTCTGTGAAGAAATACCAGGGCACACCCCCAGTTCTGGGTATTCCGCCACGGTCAGCTGTGAGATTGTGTATTGTTTGTGTCTAGGCAAGTGACGCGGTACTGAAGAAGATTGCCCTTTCTTCAAACCGAAGCCTTGCTCAGTACAAGCAACAAACTCAGGTCGCTTCCTTGTATTTGTACTCGGTGTAGCGGTAGCCGCCGTACTTGTAGCCGTAGCTTCCGTAGTGCCTGCGCGAGAGGTCCATGCCGTTGAAGACCACGCCGTTAACTCGCTGCCCTGCGTGGGCCAGGCGCTTGACGCTTTCATTGAGTTCACCGAGTTGCGTCAGACCATCGCGAGCAACCAGCAGGATGGCACCCGTATGTGCGGCCACTGCCGCGGCATCCGCCGCAACCAACACCGGCGGACTGTCGATGACCACCAGGTCGTACTGGGCAGACATGGCATTCAGCAAGTCGCCCAGCCTTGACGACAACATCATGTTGGCCGGGTTAACCGGGTAGTTACCGGTCGTAAGAACATCGAGGTTAGGTACAACCTGGGTATGGATCGCCTGCTCGGTGCTCATGTCCCCCACCAGCACGTCGGCCAAGCCGCCCTGCCGCGGAAGGCCGAAGGCTTTCTGGATGTGCCCCTTGCGCAAGTCGGCATCGATCAGCAGCACGCGTTTGCCGGCCTGCGCCATGATCACGGCGAAGTTGCCCGAAACAAAGCTCTTGCCCACGCCCGGCGTCGCACCAGTGATGAGCACCCGGTTGTTCCCGGATTCCATCAAGGTCAGCTGCAGGGAGATGCGCAGGTTGCGCAAGCTCTCTATGGCCACACTTCCCGGCTCGGTGACGGCCAGCAACTGAACGCCGCCTGCACCGCCTGCAATGCGCTGGAGAAGTTTCTCCTGTTCGACGGCAAGAGGGACGACCGAATAAACGTTCAATCCAAGACGATCTTCAATCTCTTGAGGATTCCGAATGCCGCTGGCCATTTTGCTGCGCACGATGGCCAGTGAGATGCCAGTCAACAAACCCAGCACCAACGACAGAGCTACGACCAATGGCTTCTGTGGCTTCACAGGCCTCTTGGGCTCGGTGGCCTTGTCGAGCAAGCGCACGTTACCAACCTTGCCTTCCTTGACGAGGCGCAACTGCAGCGAGCTGTTGAGCAGCGATTTGTAGAGTTCGCCGTTCACGCGCACGTCTCGCTCCAGCCGCAACGCGTCTCGCTGCTGAACCGGCATGGCGCTCACGCGGCGGTCGATGCCATCGAGTTCGTGGCGGAAGGCAGCGATTTGCCCGTCGATCACGCGCACCTTGGGGTTCGTTTCAGTAAAGCGAGAGAGCAGATCGCGTCGCAGTTGCTCGGCCTCGAGCTTCTTGGTCTCCAACTGCACCGCCTGGCTCAAGACCGCCTTGGCTTCCTCATCGAAGGCAACGGTTCCGTTCTTGTTCCGGAAGTTTGCGTATGCATCCTCAGAGCTTTCGAGCTGCTTCTTGAACTCGGGCAATTGCCCGTCGAGGAATTCGAGCGTCTTCTCTGCCTCGGCTGCCTTGCGTTCGACGTTTTGATGTACGTACTGCGCGCCGATTTCGTTGAGGATGCGCCGCAAGCGATCGCGATCGCTGTCTTCCAGGGTCGCACTGATCACGTTCGACTGCTTGCCCTGTTCACTGAGCTGGATTCGCTTTTGCAGGTCCTCGGTGGTGGCAAGCACAGACGCGCGAGAGACGACGAACTGCGCGCCGGGCTTCCCATCAAGCTGCGAGACGATGAGCACGATCGTGCCGCCGTGCACCTGCTGACTCAGCGGCTTGCCGACCGTGCCGGTCAACGGCTCGGCCAAGTCAGGGTGAGCAAGCGTGTACTGGCCGTCGGCCTGTGCGGTGATGGTGAAAGGCTTCTGGTCTTCAAACTCGGGCGGAACATCGAACTTGGCGATGTCGATCGCCTCCGTGCCCGAGACGTAGCCGCTCATCCCCAGAAAACCAGGCTCTGACAGCCCCTTGGCACGGCGGGCGAGCCACTCGCCGATCACCGGCGTATAGCGGGGCTGCGCATCGATGTACAAGCGCGTTGCCTCGACCGCGCCGCCCATGATCATTCGCGACCGGATGATCTGGATTTCGCCAATGGCTGGCGTCTTCACATCGAACAGGCTTCCTGTATCGCCGAGAAAACTCTTTGCATCGGGCGCGGAGTCTTCGACCTGGACCAGCAGGTTGGACTGATAGATGGGCGTTGCCAGCAACGCGTACGCGACACCCAGCGCGACAGCGACGAACGTAATGCCGGTCACCAGCCACTTGCGGTCGATCAGGATGTCCAGGTATTCGGACAGATGAATTACATCGTCATCGTCGTCGCGCAGAGGCCCGGCAATGGCAACCGGCGAGGCAGATGGGGAAGCAAGGGATGTCATGAGAGTTTTCTTATGCGTTCGGCCCACGCACTGGCGCCGGCATCGATGAGTTGTAGGGCTTGCTCGAAGGCTGGTCGACCCAAGCGGTAGGGGTCGGGGATGTCGACGCGCGCAACCTCACCCAGACGGAACAATTTGCCGCGCGTGAGGGGGTGACGCTGGTTGATTAGCAGACGCTGCTCTTCATCCATGACAAGGATGAGATCAGCCTGCTGGCACATCAGATTGGTCAGTTGGCGCGCGCGGTGAGACTCGATGTCGAGCCCGCGCTCGGCCATGAGTTGACGCGCCAGGGGATCAGCCGGCTGCCCCACCAGCGCACCAACGCCGGCCGAAGCGACCTCGAGCTGCGGCAAGGCGGCGGCGATCAAGGCCTCGCCCATCGGGCTGCGGCAGATGTTGCCGATACATACGACCAGGACGGACTTCATGACGCTGAGCGCCCCATCAGGTCAGCGACACCCGGAGGCCGCACAAGACTATTAATCACAATTAGAAAACTCCCCTTCCAATAACATTTTAGTTCTTGGCTGTCACAAATCCGCCCCACGCTCCGATGCGCGATGCCGCCATACCAACCGGGCCAGCGCCTCGCCCAGCAAGAGCCCAACCGCGTCTGCCAACAAGTCCTCCCACTCGGCAAACCGGTCAGGCGTGAAGGACTGCAACGCCTCGATGAGCCCCCCGTAGGCCAGAAGACCCAGAAGTACCGGGACGGGCTGCTTTGGCCATGCCCGATTCCCAAGAAAGGCCAACACCGCAAACGCCAGGGCGTGGTTGCTCTTGTCCCACCCCGTGCTGGGCATTTGCGGCGATGGCGGCATCAGGCTGAGCACCAGCAACACAAGCATTGCGACAAGCAGCAGCCCACGCCAGAGGGCAACCCTTTGCGCGAGGCAAAACTGCAGCTTCAAGCCGACGCCTCGGCCAGCACCTGCGCAATGACCGTGCAGCTCTTGTCCACCTCGACAGGAGTCAATGTGGGATGAACGAGAAACATCAGGCTTGTTTCGCCCAGTGCACGTGCAACGGGCAGCGGTTCGGTCGGCCGCCAGCCGGTGCCGTCGAATGCGCGCTCCAGATACACCTCCGAGCACGAACCCTGATAGCAAGGCACGCCATGCGCCTGAATGGCATCGGCAATGCGGTCGCGGCTCCAGCCTTGGGTCAACCGCTCCGGCTGAACGTACACATAGCATTTGTAGTGCGCATGCACACTGCCGGCCGCGACGTGATGCGCAAACTCCGGCACGCGCACCGCTGAATGAGGGCGCGCCGTCGCCCACAACGCTTGCGCGTGCTGGGCGCGCGCAGCGGTCCATTCGGCCATGCGCTTCAATTGAACGCGGCCAATGACGGCCTGCATTTCGAGCATGCGCCAATTGGTGCCGAAACTTTCGTGCAGCCATCGAAAGCCCGGCGCGTGCTTGCGCTCGTACACGGCCTCGTAACTCTTGCCGTGGTCCTTGTACTGCCACATGGCACGCCACAGCGCTTCGTCGTCTGTCGTGACCATGCCGCCTTCGCCGCCCGTGGTCATGATCTTGTCTTGGCAAAAAGACCAGGCGCTTGCATGGCCGATGGAGCCGACCGACCTGCCTTTGTAGCGTGCACCGTGCGCCTGCGCGCAGTCTTCGATTACCTTGAAGCCGTGCGTGGCGGCGAGCGCCATGATCGGGTCCATGTCGCAGGGCCAACCAGCCAGGTGCACGCAGATGACGGCCTTGGTGCGCGGCGAGATCGCTTGAGCGATGGTTTCCGCCGACAGGTTGCCGCTTTGCGCATCGACATCCGCAAACACCGGCGTGGCCCCCGCATTCACAACGCACGACACGCTGGCGATAAAGGTGCGTGGCGTGACGATCACCTCGTCACCGGGGCCGATGTTCATGCCCTTGAGGATCACGTCCAGTGCCAACGTGCCATTGGCCAGTGCAAGCGCGTGCGCGGTGTCAGCCCATGCTGCGAATTCGCTTTCGAATGTGCGGCACTCCTGCCCGGTCCAGTAGTTGACCTTGTTGGACAAAAGAACGCGCTGCACGGCGTCGGCTTCTTCGGCTGTGAAGCTGGGCCAGGGAGAGAACGAGGTATTCAACACGGCAGATCAACCTTTGATGAATGGTTTGGCGGGATTGCCAACCACGGTGGCGCCGGCCGGCACGTCGCGAGTGACTACCGCGCCCATGCCGACGACGGCGCCACGACCGATGACGAGGGGCTGGCCCGGCTTGCCCTGCTTGATGACGGCCCCGGTGCCGATGTATGCATGGTCTTCAATAAGCACATTGCCATTGCATTTGACGCCGGGCGCAAAGGTAACGAAGTCGCCGACCACGCAATCGTGAGCCACGTAGCTATAGATGTTCGCGTGAAAGTGCCGCCCAATCCGGATATTGGACGTGAGCATGGCGAAGGGACTCAATACAGCACCTTCCCCGAGCACCGCATCGTCCAACATCACCACGTTGGCAGCGACCACGGTCCATGGCAACACCTTGTCATCAGCGCAGCGTGCAGCCAATTTTTCTCGTACTGTGCTGTTGGCGATGGCAAGCACCGCATGCCGTGCACTGGCTTCGACCTGCATGAATTCCGCATAGCGCAGCACACGCTGGCCATTCACGATCTGTGCTTCGGGCTCATCGTCAACGAACACCAATTGCTCGGCCGGTATGCCCTGACGCCGCAATTGCTCACGCGCCAGAGGCATCACTTCGCGGCCATAACCACTGGCACCGTAAACGGCAAAGAGAGGAAGGGTCATTGTTTGTCTCCAGTTCGCGAGCCTACGAATCGCGGCATCGTGGCTTCGCCCGCCGCACTGATGCCATCACGCACCAGCACCTTGCGCACGGTGAGCCACAAGATCTTGATGTCGAGCCAGAGCGACCAGTGGTCGACGTACCACACGTCGAGCTTGAACTTCTCGTCCCAGCTCAACGCGTTGCGCCCGTTGACCTGAGCCCAGCCCGTGATACCGGGGCGCACTTCATGGCGCCGCGATTGCTCGGCGGAGTACAGAGGCAGGTAGTCCATCAGCAGCGGACGTGGACCCACCAGGCTCATGTCGCCCTTGAGCACGTTCCAGAGTTCGGGCAACTCGTCGAGGCTGCTGGCGCGCAGGAAACGGCCGAATGGCGTCAACCGATCTGCATCGGGCAACAACTGACCATCGACGCCCCGCGCATCCGTCATCGTGCGGAACTTGACCATGTTGAATGGTCGCCCGTGCAAGCCCGGTCGCGTCTGGCGAAAGAACGCGGGACTGCCCAGCTTGCGGCGCACTTGCCATGTCAGGAACAACAGCGGCAGCCCCAGGAGCAGCAACGCCAGACTGGCGAGCGCGATGTCAAAAAGGCGCTTCATTACGATTTCGGAACGGTGGTTGGCCAAGCGCGTGAAGATGGCACCGAATCTGGCGACCCCGACCTTCAGGGCCAGTTGTTCCCGGTAGTAGCGCTGCGCCTGATGCCCCATGGCCGCCAAGGCGTCAGGCGGCATGGCTGCGAGTGCCTCAGCGGCGTCGGCCAGTGCATTGGCGTTTTCGGATTCAACGACCACGCCGCCGCCTGACTGTGCAACCAACCCGGCCGCATCACCATCGACCGCCATCAACAGCGGCTTGCCAACGGCCATGTAAGCCTGTGTCTTGGAGGGAATGGTGATCTCGAACAGCGGATCCTTGCGCAGGTGGACCAACAGAGCCTCGGCGGCGTTGAGCAACGCACCCACCTCCGACATCGGCACCGGCGACAGAAAGGTCACGTTGTGCAACTGCAGGTCGGTCGCCCGCTGCTTGAGCCGGGACACCTCGACACCGCCGCCCAGCAGCACGAAGCACACCCGTGCGTTGCGCGCCTGCAGAAGAGCAGCCGCGTCGAGCACCGCATCGAGTGCCTGGGCCTTGCCCATGTTTCCCGCAAAGAGGATGCGGAATTTTTCCGGGCCCGGGAAGCTGGCCGGCGGATGGCCCTGCGGCGAAGCCAACGCAACTTCATCGGCCCAGTTGTAGATCACTTCGACCTTGGTATCGGGCACGCCACGCTCCAGCAGCAGACGCTTGAAACCCGGCGAAAGAACGGCGATGTGATCCACGCGGCGATACACCCATTGGCACACGGCAGCCACCGCGCCCAAAGCCCGGGCATTGTTGACCATGCCGGTGGCACGCAAGGTATCGGGCCACATGTCCTGTATGTCGTAGACCACCGGAACACGGCGCAGCAGCCGCAGCAAGCTGGCCGTGATGCCCACCGTGAGCGGAGGATGGTAGGCATAGATCACATCGGGCCGCCGCGCCATGAACAAGCCATAGAACAGCGATGAGGCAGCGAAGCTGGCGTAGTTCAACACCCGCTTGATCGCCGACTGGTCGTGGTTGGGATAGAGCGGCACGCGCGTTACCTGCACACCGTCGATCACTTCGCGCTGCAGCAGCTTGATGCGGTAGCCCGGATACACCTTGCCACCCGGGTAGTTGGGGAAACCCGTCAGCACTTCGACCTCGAAGCCCTGGCGCACGAGTTCACGAGCGAACACGATGCCCTTGAACGTCGGCTCCGGGTCGAACCACTGCGTCAGCAACAACACACGAGTTGCCATGCGTCAGTACTTTTTCCAGACCACGCGATTCACGTAGTCTGTGTAGCTGTGGACGATGCGAAGCACCTTATCCGAAACATTGGGCATGCTGTAGTCGGCCACCTGGCGCAGGCCGCGTGCCTCGCCTCGGGGCTGGGTGTCCAAAATGGCCAGGCCTTGGCGCACACGCTCCACTTCGAGGCCCACCATCATCACGGCGGCCTCTTCCATCCCTTCGGGCCGCTCGTGCGCCTCGCGCAAGTTGAGCGCCGGGAAGTTGAGGATCGATGACTCTTCGTTGATCGTGCCGCTGTCAGACAGCGTGGCCCGCGCCGAGAGTTGCAGCTTCACGTAATCGTGAAAGCCCAGCGGCTTCAGCAGGCGCACCTGCGGATGAAAGCGCGCACCGGTTGCGTCGATGCGCTTTTGCGTGCGCGGGTGCGTGGAGACGATGACCGGCAAGCCGTGGTCTTCGGCAACCGCATTCAACACGGCCACCAGCTTGGTGAAGGACTGCGCAGACTCGATGTTCTCTTCGCGGTGGGCGCTGACCACGAAATATTGCTCAGCCTGCAAGCCCAAACGCTGCAGCACGTCGGACGACTCGATGCGCGGGCGATAGTGCGTCAGCACCTCGAACATCGGGCTGCCAGTCTTGATGACCAGGTCGGGCGGCAGCCCTTCGCGCAGGAGGTAGTCGCGCGCGATGGTGCTGTAGGTGAGGTTGACATCCGCCGTGTGGTCCACGATGCGGCGGTTGGTTTCTTCGGGCACACGCTGGTCGAAGCAACGGTTGCCCGCTTCCATGTGAAAGATCGGGATCTTGCGACGCTTGGCCGGGATCACCGAGAGGCAGCTGTTGGTGTCGCCCAGCACGAGCATGGCCTCGGGCTGCACCTCGCCCAGCACCTGGTCCACCGCGATGATGAGATTGCCGATGGTGTGCGCCGCGCTGGTTGCATTGGCCGCGCTGTTCAGGAAGTGATCGGGCTTGCGCACGCCCAGGTCGTCGAAGAAGACCTGGTTGAGTTCGTAGTCGTAGTTCTGGCCGGTATGCACCAGCACATGGTCGCAATGCTCGTCCAGCCGGGCCAGCACGCGCGACAGGCGAATGATTTCAGGCCGGGTGCCGACCACGGTCATGACTTTGAGTTTTTTCATGAGAAAAGATCTGAAGTCGTGGCGGTCTACAGCGGGCAAGCGAAGGTGTCTGGCCGCGCGCGGTCGAACACCTCGTTGGCCCAGAGCATGACGACCATTTCCTCGGTGCCGATGTTGGTGATGTCATGCGTCCAGCCGGGCACGGTCTCGACGATTTCAGACTTGTCGCCAGCCGTGACCAACTCATGGACTTCGCCGGTTTGCATGTGCCGGAACTTGAAACGCGCCTGCCCCTTGATGACCAGGAACTTCTCGGTCTTGCTGTGGTGGTAGTGGCCGCCTCGCGTGATGCCGGCGTGCGCGGTGAAGAACGAGAACTGGCCGGCATCCGGCGTCTTCAGCATCTCGACGAACACGCCGCGCGCATCCCCGTACTGAGGCACCGGGTAGGCGAACGACTCGGGCGGCAGGTAGCTCACATAAGTCGAATAAAGCGCCCGCACCAGCCCCGTGCCCACGCGGTCCGTCATGAGGGTGCTGCGGCTGTCCTTGAACGACTGGATCTGCCGGGCCAGTTCGCCCACCGTGGTGGTGTACTGCGGCGCCACGGTGGCAAACCCCTCGGCGTCAGGCGCAGCATCTGCGCCATCCATCAGCTGAACGAAGCGTTCGATGACGTCGTCCACATACACCAGCGTGACGGCCGCTGCCGGGTCGTTGACCTGGATGGGGAGTCCGCGCGAGATGTTGTGGCAGAACGTGGCCACGGCCGAGTTGTAGTTGGGCCGGCACCATTTTCCGAAGACGTTGGGCAGTCGGAGGAGATGCATCGGAATGCCGTGGCTGCGAGCAGCTGCCTGCAGCGTCTCCTCGGCCTCGCGCTTGCTGCGGCCGTAGGGATTGTCGAACCCCGCCTGGGTGGACGAGGTGTAGACGACCGGCACCTTCTTGCCCGTGGCTTCGGCCACTGCGCAGACAGCACGGCTCAGGCTCTGCGTGAGTTCCGCGTTGCCGGTGGCAAATTCCTGCGGGTCTTGCGGGCGATTGACCCCCGCGAGATGGAACACGAAGTCCACCCCCTGCAGCAGCGCGGGCAGTTGGTCTACGCCGTCGTCGCGAGTGAAGCAGGCCACCTGCACGTCCTTGCGCTCAGCCAGGTGCAACTGGAGGTTCTTGCCCACGAACCCGCGGGCGCCGGTAATCAACACTTTCATGGTCTTATTCCTGCGCCTCGGCGACCTCGCCGCGTGCGATGCGCTGCATGAAGTCGAGCTTGAGCAGCAGCTTCTTCATGCCTTCCACATCGAGCCGGGTGGTGTTGTGCGAGTTGTAGTCTTCGCCATGCGTGCTTCGGGTAATGCGCTGCTCGCCCTGCTCCACATACTTGGCGTAATTCAGGTCGCGTCCGTCGGGCGGCACGCGGTAGTAGTCGCCCTGGTCTTCGGCACAGGCCATTTCCTCGCGGCTCAGCAGCGCTTCGTAGAGCTTTTCGCCATGGCGCGTCCCGATCTCGCGCACTTCGTGGTCGGGTTTGTGCATCACCTCCAGAATCGCTCGGGTCAGCACCTGCACGGTCGCTGCCGGGGCCTTCTGCACAAAAATGTCGCCGTTATTGCCGTGCTCGAAGGCGTGCAGCACCAGTTCGACGGCATCCTCCAGCGTCATCATGAAGCGAGTCATAGACGGGTCGGTCACGGTGATGGGCTTGCCTGCCAGCACCTGCTCCACGAACAGCGGGATGACCGAACCGCGCGAGCCCATGACGTTGCCGTAGCGAGTGCCGCAAATGACGGTGTTCGTGCTTTCCAGATTGCGGCTGGCGGCGACCATCACCTTCTCCATCATGGCTTTGCTGATGCCCATGGCGTTGATTGGGTAGACGGCTTTGTCGGTGCTGAGGCACACGACTCGTTTCACGCCTGCGGCAATTGCTGCCTCCAACACGTTCTCGGTCCCGAGCACATTGGTGCGGACTGCCTGCATTGGGTGGAATTCGCAGGAAGGCACCTGCTTAAGTGCCGCCGCATGAAAAACGTAATCCACGCCACGCATCGCCGCACTCACGCTTCGCGAATCGCGTACATCACCAATATAGAACTTGAGCTTGGGATGGTTGTAGCGCTTGCGCATGTCATCCTGCTTTTTCTCATCGCGGCTGAAAATCCGGATCTCGGCGATGTCGGTATCTAGAAATCCCTTCAAAACGGCATTGCCGAAGGAACCAGTACCGCCGGTGATCAATAAAATTCCATTTTTGAACATCTCAATTTCTCGCTTCAATTCTAGAAATAAGATTCTTCAAAAAATCAAATCTATTCTTTGGCTGATTTTCGGATACCAAATTCTTAATTGAATCTTGCAAATTGGAAAAATTTTCCCGGAAATAGTCCAAGCCCGCTGCAAATTCGCTTGCGTCATCTGCCTTAAGAATAGCGGGATGCTCATAGAAGGCCGGCATGCCGTGCGCAATGATGGGTAGGCCACGCGACATTAATTGAAGCGATTTATTCGACATAGTGACTGCCTCGATATCAGCAACATTTTTCTTGTATGGAATAATCGCCGCAAAAAACCTTTCTAACGGCAATTCATCCAGCTTTGCCGAAGAAACAATTACCACATTCGCTGCCGATTCAATTTTAGAAATTTGATCTCGTATGTTCGACGCTTGCGGCCCTACAAGATAAAAAATCACATCAGAACGCGAGGATGTGGATTGAATCAAAAGATCGAAGTCCACGCGGGCATCAATATGGGCCCATAACAACACAGCATTTCTTTCGCCGCTAGGCACGGGCTCTCTGTACTCGACATCAGCCCAAGGAAAGAACAACTCCGGAGAGCACCACTCGGAAACCTGTTTCATCAACGGATAAGACACGGTCAATACCAAATCACTACCCGCACACGTCATTCCTAAGCTCTTCTTAGCATGGCTTCCAGAAAAAAGCTTCGCCTGAGCTACAAAATCGTCATTGATAATAGTTACTATTTTATTATTTGGAAAAACATCCCGCAGAAAGTAGTAATCGTAATTGAAATTTACAATAACCGAATCCGCGGACACATTTTTACCAAACAAAGCCCGGATGCTTCTTTTTTCCACCAATGCGTTCAGCCATCTCAATACGGGCCATATCCTCAATTGATGATGGATCAGCTGGCGCGTTCGCGCAATTTTCAGATCGCCATCGATCCTTGCGATTTCCTCACGAACGCCGCGCTGCCAGATAAAAGAAGGTTTTTGACAAAAACGTATCTGGCCGCCAAAATTACGTATTAATTCAGCTACTTGATGACGAAGTCGCGGCGCTTCATGCCAATTGCTTTTACTAAAAAATATGTAATCATCCATCTTCAATCCTGCGAGATTCGATCTGCAACAGTTTTAACTTCAACAGTCTTCACGAGCCTGGCGATGATTTGCTCCGCGGCTTGACCGCTGCCGTATAAATAACTCTCCGAGAGAAATTTCCGGCCGGACTGCAACGCTTCTGCTATTTTTTCTGGATTAGAGCCTACGACGTCATTAAGACCAGCTTCTACCAATTCGATCCACTCCGTTTCCTCCCGAAGAGTTACACAATATTTTTTATTGAAGTAAGCCTCTTTCTGCACGCCGCCGGAATCTGTTGCAACAAGCCTGCAATTCGCTTCCAGCCAAATCATCTCCAAATAACCTACTGGATCGACCCCATGCACATTGCTTGGCAATACCAAGTTCATCTGCTTTAATTTGGCCCGAGTACGGGGATGAAGCGGCAATACGACGGGAATTCCCGACTTTTCTAGCCCCTGAAAAATTCCCCGCATGCGATCAGGATCGTCTGTGTTTTCTGCGCGATGCACTGTACACAGCACAAATTTGTCGATATCTAGGCAAAGAGAGTCAAACCAAATTGGTTTACGCGCGTGCTGCTTGTAAAACACCGCGGCGTCGCACATTACGTCGCCCACAGGATGAATTTTTTCGCTCGGCACACCCTCGTCGCGCAAATTCTTAACGGCTAGGCGAGTGGGGGCGAAAAGTAAAGTGGAGACATGGTCAGCTAGGATGCGATTGATCTCTTCTGGCATACGGCGATTGAAAGAACGCAAGCCGGCCTCGACGTGCGCTACCTTGATATGCAGTTTGCTGGCGGCCAGCGCACCGGCCAAAGTACTATCGGTATCGCCATATACCAAAACCCAATCGGGTTTTTCGAGCAACATCAATTCTTCGAGCTTCTCAAGCATACGGCCGGTGTTTTGACCATGAGTACCACCACCTATGCCCAAATTGTGAGCTGGCCGAGGAATTTTGAGTTCATCAAAAAATACATCTGACATATTGGCGTCATAGTGTTGGCCAGTATGGACAAGAAGTTCCTGCACATCGGGACGATGCTCCCTGAACGCGCGGGAAACTACTGCAGCTTTAATGAATTGAGGGCGCGCACCGATAACTGTGAGAATTTTCATGTGTACAGCTTATAAGTAAAAACAAAAGTACGAGATAGCACTCAATTCAGTTTGTCAGTGCAACGATAGATCTACGTGGGTTACGCCTGCCATCGAATTAAAAAATACGTCGACGATATAGCAAACTGTACAACAGCCATAGTGCCACCAGAAACAGCAGCGTCATTATCAAAAGCTTCCCAAATAAAATCCCAGCAATATCCCCCGTCATAATAAAAGTTGACGGAATCAATAGCTGAAGAATTATGCGAGCCGCGCCGAGCGAATAGCCAAAAAAATGGCGAAAAAATCCGGTTAGCAACACAATTGCCAAGCAGTAATTCAAGGCAACGATAGCCGGAGATATCAACGCGAGAACATACCCGCCGATAGCGAAAGCCTCTCCTACGAAAAATGAGTTCACCACCCCCGTCTCATCTGCCGTTGTATTTGCCCCCCAAAGCACCATCATCAGATCTTTGTTGTAGATCGGATAATCGATCAACAGATTTGCGAATGGAATGGAGTGCCAGATGTAATTCGCATCATGCAAGCGGATTGCAAATTCCTCGTATAGCCCCCCAATTTGCCCCAGCCCTGCTCTAAATAATAAAAATTGGATGAAATCGGATAAGTTAATTCCACCAAACTGAATATATGAAATCGCAAAAAGCGCCGCCAGCGACACAGCCCCCATCAGCAGAGAGTATTTGGCGACCCTAGCAAGTGAAAATTTATTTGCGACCGACAGATTGGCAAGAATCGCAAGGACTAGCACAGAAAATATTGGGGCTTTATCACCAAAAAATGTAACTGCAAATAAAATTAAACAAAGCCCAAATGCTTTTCTATATCTACCCATCCGATCGTATGAGAGGCCAAAGAGAATTCCATTAAATATAAATAGGAATCTAAAAAAACTCATGACCACAGTTGGAATACTCGTGGCGTATCTGTTCTGCAGGCGAACCTCCATCAAATCACTACCGGACACGATATTGGAGAGGAGCGCGTGCCGCATTCCGGCCGCAAAAAACAACACAAGAACAACAATTATGCAAAAAATTGTAACGCGATATATTCCATCGATTAATAGAAGGTCTTTATCCACCAAAACAGGTGCATTTTTAGTAAGCAAGGATTTGTGTCGATAAAAGAACTTGCATATGGCTGCGAAGGTTATTGAAAACAGAAGCAGTGCGTACAGAGCATAAATTGTGGCCTCCTGAACAGATTCATCGGTCACGTAAAAATATACGAAATTCTTATATACACCAAAGCTATACAAAATAATTCCGGGAACAATCAGAAGAAACACTTCCTTCCCAAAAACCAGCCCGCCAAACCCTTTTCTTTTCCAAGACGCCTCCAGGAATGTGCCCTTAAGTAAAAATAAATTTAAGGGAACGAATAAGGCGCACCAACCAAGAACCAAAAATTCGAACATTGTTTTAGGTGATTTTTAGCAATTATCAAAGCAACGGTTGATTTGCCTGGGGCACTGGCGCATGGATGGTCTAGCCCTTGTCAGCCTTGGTTGTTTGCATTCCGGCATCAAGATGGGGTTACAGGGAGCCACATTCGAATTCTTGGATGTCGCAGTTTTGACTATGTTTACGCCCATAATTTCACCGCTGTCGGCACACTTACCACTGCTGCCCCTGCGGCTCCCCACACTAATATGATCCAAAAGCTTTCTCGCAAGGCGGTGTACAAATCGCGGCCCTTTATTCCTGAGAGCAACGCCACAACATTCAGGTAGAGGGCATAAAACAGGAATCCTGAAATGGCGTATATTTCAACAACGTGTGCCGGCACCCACCAGCCGGCGATACCCACGGCCCCGACCCGTAATGCAAGACCCAATAACTGCAGATTCAATGCGGTACGCTGGTTGCCGGTCACATGCAACGTCATCGATACAGGCGAGGCTAAAAATTGCAAAACGAACCAGGGTGTCATCCAAGCGACCAATTCACCCGCACGTAGCCATTCGCTTCCAAAAATCAAAGGAAATGCGACCGGTGAAACAATACCCGCAAATACCAAGGGCCCGATGCCGCTCCTGCCCAACCCTCCAATGATTTGCGTCGTAAAGTTGGCAAGACGTCCAGCTCTCAGTTCTTCTGGCGCGCGCGACAAATAGACCTGCGACACAGCGCTACCAATCAACCCCATAGGTACAGCCATAGCACGCATGGCAAGCATCAAGTAACCGGCTTCCGGCCCGACGCTTGATGCCGCAATAATGATCACGGGCAATTGAGCACTGGCGCTATTGGCGAAGGCTTCAAACGTGGAGTACTTGGGAAAACGATCGTAGCGGCGTAACATTTGACACATCCCCGCCCAACTGATCTTTCGGATGGAAAATCGATCCTCGCGCAGTGCGTTGCACCCTAACCCGACTAATCCTGCACCGCTGCTGATTATTTGTCCGAGAAGAAGTCCGAACGGAGTCAGTTGGGCCAAACCCAAACCGACCTGAGTCCCCGCCCCACCAATAGCCTGAGTCATCCGCGTTTTGGCAATTGCGCCAAAGCGCTTCTTTCGTGTAGACCAGTACTGAACCGCCGCGTAGCCGCTGGCAAGCCAGACGCCTAAAGGCAAAAGCCATACGTACGGACTCAATGCTGGTTGGCCTATCAAAGCCGCAATTTGAGTAGGAACCCACCACACAACCAAAGCTGTCACTGTTGCAGCAGCGGAACAGAAACATAGCGCGACGGCCAGTAGGTTCGCGGCGTCCTCATCGCTCTCGGGCAACGGGATCGCAATCTCCAACCGCAGACACGCAGCGACGGAAATAATTGACAGGATCGAGGCAAAGACCGCAAGCAAGCTGAAGTCAAGGGGCGTATAGAGTCGGGTGAGAAGGGGTAGCACCAAGATAGTGATCGCCTGCGCAAACGCGGTGCCGCCGACCAGCACGCCAACCGAGCGCACAAATCCCGCTCGGTTGAGAGACTGGAATTTGGCGCGCAGTAGCCGCACGACGTTCGGAATAGGCATCAGTAGATCAAGGTGACATCAGCACCAATTGAATTGCGGCTTGATCAGACGACGTCAGATAGGCATGCATTGGCAAGCTCAGCACCTCCTTCGCTACCGCGTCACCCACGGGCAACTTGGCCCCTTCGTCTGCCACCGCGAGCTGCTGATTCAGCGGAATCGGGTAGTGCACTACCGTCGGCACTCCAACCCGCTTCATACGCGCCTGCAGCGCCTCTCGAGCATCCACACGCACTGTGTATTGCGCCCACGCACTTTGGTTATGCGCCTCGATATAGGGAATGGCGGCAATCCCGCCTTCTCCCAACAGACGTCCGTATTCCATAGCCACACGCTGACGGCTAGCAATTTCGTCGTCGAAGATCTCAAGCTTTGCCAGTAGAACTGCTGCCTGCAAGGTGTCTAGGCGGCTGTTCACGCCCACGCGAATGTGGTGATACCGCCGCTCCTGTCCATGCCGAGCAATCTGCCGCATCACCTTGGCCAGTTCGTCATCGTTGGTGAAGATGGCCCCGCCATCCCCATAACAACCCAGTGGCTTGCTGGGAAAGAAGCTGGCGCACGCGATGGTACTGAGGTTGCAACTCTTGCGCCCCTTATAGGTAGCGCCAAAACTCTGCGCTGCATCTTCGATCACCGGAATCCCGTGTCGGGCGGCAATGGCATTGATGGCGTCGAAGTCGGCGCACTGGCCATACAGGCTCACCGGGACGATGGCCTTGGTCCGCGGAGTGATCGCGGCCTCGAGCAGCTTCGGGTCTAGGTTGTAAGTGCGCGGGTCGATGTCCACATACACCGGCTTGGCGCCCAGCAACGCCACCGTTTCGGCAGTAGCGATGTAGGTGAAGCCTGGGGTAATGACTTCATCGCCCGGCCCAATGCCGAGCGCCATTTGGGCGATCTGCAAGGCATCCGTGCCGTTGGCCACGGTGATGCAATGCCTGGCGCCGGTATAGGCCGCAAGCTTCTCTTCCAACTCGGCAACTTCAGGGCCGAGGATGTACTGGCCGTGCGCCAGCACGCGCTGAATAGCCGCGTCAATCTGGTCCTTGATGCGCGCTTGCTGGGTCTTGAGGTCGATGAATTCGATCATGGTGCCTTGGCTTCCAGCTTGGTTACGGCATTGCCGTCGAGTACATAACGCACGCCGGTGTGCGCGCAAACGGCTTCAGCTGCACCTTGCAGCGGCAGTGCGAGCTGTTCGCCAAACTCGCTCATCCAGCCGATCTGCTTGGCAGGCACTCCGACCATGAGTGCGTAGGCCGGCACGTTCCTGTTGATTACGGCACCCGCGCCGATGAAGGCAAATTCGCCCACGGTGTTGCCGCAGACGATGGTGCAGTTGGCGCCCAGCGTGGCGCCCCGCTTCACGAGGGTGCGGCGATATTCGTCCTTGCGCGTGACGGCTGAGCGCGGGTTGTAGACGTTGGTGAAAACCATGCTCGGCCCGCAGAACACGTCGTCCTCCAGCGTCACTGCGTCGTAGACGCTGACGTTGTTCTGGATCTTGACGTTATTGCCTATGGAAACGTCGTTGCCTACATAGACGTTCTGGCCGAGCGAGCAGCCCTCGCCGATGGAGGCCTGCGCGCTGACGTGCACCCAATGCCAGATGCGGGTGCCGTCGCCGATGCGGGCGCCCTCGTCGATGATCGCGGTGGGGTGGGCTTTGTATGCCATGCCGAACTCGCGGTCCGTCAGGCCAGATGGCGTACGAACGGGTGCACTTCGCCCTGCTCGCCCTGGACGGGCGTCGCACTGCGGATCACGTTGACGGTCTCGATGCAGTGGCGTGCATCCTCGAGGCCATAGCCACGACCGGCCAAAATTTCGTGGTAGCTCACGGTGTGCAGGTCCGTGAAGCCTTCGGAGAACTCGAGTTTTTCGCCGCTGATGTCGATGTTGCGGAAGGTTGTCTTCTTGCCCTTCACTTCGGCCGGCAGGTCGTTGGCGTCAATGGACAAGAACCAGCGCACGCGCGCGCGTTCGTATTCGAGGTAGCCGGCTGCCTTGGCCGTGCCGCTGTAATGCACCACGTTGCGCTGCAGCTTGCCAAAGATGAAGTGCAGCATGTCGTAGAAGTGCACGCCAATGTTGGTCGCCACGCCGAATGACTTGCGGTTGTCGCCCTTCCAGCTTTCCATGTACCACTTGCCTCGCGAGGTGATGTAGGTCAGCTCGACGTCAAACTTGGTGTCTGCCGGCGCAGCCGCCACCTTGTCGCGCAGCTTCAGGATGGCGTCGTGGTGGCGCAACTGCAGGATGTTGAAGACGCGCTTGCCGGTTTCTTTTTCAACGCGTTGCAGTTCGTCGACGAGGTCTGGCGTGGGCACCAGGGGCTTCTCGCAGATCACGTCGCAACCCAGGCGCAGGCCTGCAGCAATGTGCGGATGGTGCAGGTAGTTGGGGCTGCAGATCGCCACATAGTCCAGCGCGGTCGCGGGGTTGCGCTTGAGCTGCTGCGCGTGCTCGTAGAAGCGTTCGAACTCGGTGAAGAACTCGCTCTGCGGCGAAATGCTGTCGATGATGCCGACCGAATCGTTGATGTCGTAGGCCACCGCAAGATGGTTGTCCGTGTCCTTGATGGCGCGCATGTGGCGCGGGGCGATGTATCCGGCGGCGCCGATCAGTGCAAAGTTTTTCATGTCAAAGAAGAAGCGGGAAATGACTTACAGGCGGAACACGGAGAAGCCGCTGTCGCGGGCCTCCTGCGAACTGAACAGGCTCTTGACGTCGACCAGCACGGGCTGCTCGCCACGGCACAGGGCACGCAGTTCGGCCATCGTCGCGCTGCGGTATTCGTTGTGACCGACGGCGACAACGAGGGCATCGACAGGATGCTCCGCATCGACCTTGCCGAACTGAAGGCCATACTCATGGGCGACCTCCTCAACATCGGCCCAGGGGTCAACCACTTCCACGGAAGCGCCCCACGCCTCGAACTCGCGCACCATGTCCACGATCTTGCTGTTGCGGATGTCCGGGCAGTTTTCCTTGAAGGTGATGCCCAGCACGCCGATGCGGCAGCGAGGCACGTCCATGCCGTTCTTCAACATCAGCTTGATGGTGTTGCGAGCAACGTAGCGGGCCATGTTGTCGTTGATGCGACGGCCAGCCAGAATGACTTGGGGGTGATAGCCGACCTGTTCTGCCTTGTGCGTCAGGTAGTAGGGGTCCACGCCAATGCAGTGCCCGCCCACCAGGCCCGGACGAAAGGGCAAGAAGTTCCATTTGCTACCGGCAGCTTCAAGCACATCGAGGGTGTCGATGCCCAGGCGCTCGAAGATCACGGAGAGCTCGTTGACCAGTGCGATGTTCAGGTCGCGCTGCGTGTTCTCGATCACCTTGGCAGCCTCGGCCACCTTGATGCTGGCGGCCTTGTGTGTACCGGCAGTGATGATCTCGTTGTAAAGGCCATCGACCACGTCTGCGACTTCAGGGGTGCTTCCACTGGTGATCTTCTTGATCTTGGTGAGCGTGTTGACCTTGTCCCCCGGATTGATCCGCTCCGGGCTATAGCCGCAGAAGAAGTCGACGTTGAACTTCTTGCCGCTGAACTTTTCCAGCACGGGCACGCAGACTTCCTCGGTGGCGCCGGGATACACGGTCGACTCGAAGATCACGATCGCTCCTTGCCGCATCACCTTGCCGATGGTTTCGCTGGCCTTCACCAAGGGGGTCAGGTCGGGCCGGTTGGCATCGTCGATGGGTGTCGGCACGGTCACGATGAAGACGGCGCTGTCGCGCAAGTCGTCTGCGTGCGACGTGAAGGCCAGTTGGGTGGCGGCCCTCAGTTCCTCGGGCGTGGTTTCCAGGGTGTGGTCACTTCCACCCTGCAGTTCGGCAATGCGCTTGGCATTGATGTCGAAGCCGACCACAGAACGCTTCTTGCCGAACTCCACGGCAAGGGGAAGGCCCACATAACCAAGACCGATGATTGCGATGGGTTGATTTGGATGAATGGCTTGCATGATGGGAACACTGGAAACAAGAACTTCGACAGCGCCCTCTCGATGGAAGCCGTCGCCCTATCGCATCTGAATCGCTGCCTTCAAGGGCCCGATCACTTCTCGCATCTCGTCAGAGAAGGAACAGCCCGGGCTTCAGTTGGTGTGCCTGACGTAGATCTCGCTGGCGGCATTGGCCACCGTCGCCGACGGCAGGATCAAGCTAACCACGCGGTTCCACTTGACCAGCGGCACGGGGTCGATATAGACCACGTCCTGCGACTGCAGCCTGAACTGGCTCGCAATGGCAAGGGCTGCAGGGTTCCGCGCATTGAGGTTGAAGATGGCGGGTGCACCCGTCGCGCCCTGGCGAATGACGTAGATCTGGCCGGCGTTGGCGGTGGAATTCAACGTGCCGCCGGCCTCGCCCAGCGCTTCGCTCAGGCTGAGGCGGCCGTTGCTGCGCATGGGCAATGCCAGAGGGGCCACGACTTCGCCCATGAGGAAGACCTTGTCGTCTTCCCGGTTGGCCACGCGCACGGTGTCGCCGTTTTTCAGCGGAATGCTGTTGCCGTCGTAGCCGGCCTCGCGAAGCCTGGTCATGTCGATCCGGATCGACTGGCCGTTGCGGATGAGCGTGACTGCCGAGCGGTTGCCCGCGGCTGTGATGCCGCCGGCCCGGTTGATGGCTTCGTTCAGCGTCATCGGCACGTCGGTGAAGATCTGCGAGCCGGGGGTGCGCACTTCGCCTTCCACGTAGGCACGGCGGCTGCGGAACGACTGGATGCGCACGGTCACTTGCGGGTCACGGATGTGCGGAAGGAGCAGCTTGCCGATCAGGTCCGAGGCGTCGCCTTCGCTCAGCCCCGCCACCCGCACGCGGCCAATGTACGGAAAGGCAACCTCTCCGTCGGAATCGACAATGAAGCCGGGAGCCACCTGCACGCCCGTCGGGTCCGCAGCCTGCGAAATGACGGCGCCGGCATTCGGCAGCAGTTCGGGGTGGTCGTAAACGATCACGCCCACCACGTCGCCAGGGCCGATGGTGTAGCGCTCGCTCTTGCCGAACAGCCCATTGACCTCAGGTGGAACGCCCTTCGGAGCCGCCTGCGCCAGCGTTCGCACGAGCGCGAGGGAAATGGGGGTGATCTGCCCCTCGGGCGCCTCGTCGGGAAGATAACGGAACTGGGATGCCAGTTCGCCCCCTGCCTCGTAGGGCTCCACGTTGCCCATGCCCGGCACGACCGCGCAGCCTTGAAGCACCACCACACATGCCAGTGTCGAAGCCAACTTCAGGACATTTGCATTTCTTCTCAATTCCGATCCCCCAAGGAAATTCCAATTTTTTAGCGCCAAATAGCGGGCGATAAAAACTACGCATGCACTTTTACGCTGCAATTCTTTTTCACACTTCGTGGTTACCGCAGGCACACTGCTGGGCACTGTCAGGGCGCCGAGTGCCTCGTGGAGGCGCTGAACCGGGCACATGCAACCGCATGTCAATGCCGGTCCGCTTGTCTTAGCGGCGGCGTGATCCTAACAGTGGAGAGCCGCTCCGATGAGTCACCACGGAGGCCCCGTTTCCTTTTGTAACTAAAACCACTGAAACCGGGTACACCTAAGCACGCACTTTCCTTTTCGCATTGCGGATGAGGCAAATAGATCAAATGCGCCGAATGGTTCACGCCGGGCAGCCGATTCCAGCGCGCTTCCGCGGGCATACTCGACCCTCCTTCAACAGCAGAGCTCCAGCAGCCTTTTGAATCATGAGCATCCTCAGTGAATTCAAGGAATTTGCCGTCAAGGGCAACGTCATCGACCTCGCAGTGGGCGTGATCATCGGCGCCGCGTTCGGCAAGATCGTCGACTCGCTGGTGGGCGACATCATCATGCCGCTGGTGGGCGTGGTGTTCGGCAAGCTCGATTTCTCGAACCTCTATGTGGTGCTGGGCACGGCGCCCGCCGGCGTGGCGAACACGCTGGCAGACCTGAAGAAGGCCGGCGTTCCGGTGCTGGCCTATGGCAGCTTCATTACCGTGGCGGTCAACTTCGTGATCCTCGCTTTCATCATCTTCATGATGGTCAAGCAGATCAACAGGCTGCGGAAGACCGAAGCCGCGCCGCCTGCTCCGGCCGCAACGCCAGAAGACATCACGCTGCTGCGCGAAATCCGCGACAGCCTCAAGCGCCCCTAAGCGCCTCTAAGCGCCCTCAAGCGCCCTTCAGCACGCGGGCCATGCGCAGCGCCTCGACGAGGCTCGACGCATCGGCCAGGCCCGTGCCGGCGATGTCGAACGCGGTGCCGTGGTCGGGGCTGGTTCGCACCAGCGGCAGCCCCAGCGTTACGTTCACGCCCTTCTCCACGCCCAGGTACTTGACCGGGATCAGGCCCTGGTCGTGGTACATCGCAACCACCACGTCGAACTCGCCGCTGGACGGCACGCCTTGCCTGGCGCGCGCGCGCATGAAGACGGTGTCGGGCGCATAGGGCCCGCTGGCGTCGAGGCCTTCGGCGCGCGCAGCCTCGATGGCCGGCGCGATGATCTCGCGCTCTTCCGATCCGAACAGGCCGCCCTCGCCCGCATGCGGGTTGAGGCCCGCCACGCCGATGCGCGGCACGCGGCCAAGCGCATGCGTCAGTGCGCGGTGGGTGATGCGCAAGGTTTCGAGCACGCCGTCGAATTGCACGGCCTCGATGGCGTTGCGCAGCGACATGTGGATGCTGACGAGCACGGTGCGCAGCTCGTCGTTGGCCAGCATCATGCGCACCGGCACGTCGGCCAGGCTGCGGCCCAGGTGGGCGGCGGCCTCGGCCTGCAGCAGTTCGGTATGGCCGGGGTACGGAAAGCCGGCGGCCGACAGCGCTTCCTTGTGCAGCGGCGCGGTCACGATGGCGCCGATTTCGCCGCGCAGCGCGGCCCGCGCGGCCCAGACCACGCATTCGCCGGCCACGCGGCCGGCTTCGGCGCTGATCTGGCCCTGTGCAATAGGCGATGGCGGCGCAATTACCTGCAGCACGGGGATGCAGTTAGGGGGCACGGCCGCGGCTTCGGCGGCGGATTCGATTTCCAGCACTGGCCATGCCGGCAGGCCCGGCGCGGCCAGGGCTTGCGAGGCTTGGCGCATCGTGCCCACATCG
Source organism: Variovorax sp. Root411 (assembly GCF_001425205.1). Classification (GTDB taxonomy): domain Bacteria; phylum Pseudomonadota; class Gammaproteobacteria; order Burkholderiales; family Burkholderiaceae_C; genus Variovorax. The sequence continues at coordinate 312,021 of NZ_LMDW01000001.1, read as the reverse complement.
CCGGCAACGAACGCGCCGTGCGTCGCGTCGGGCGCGTCGCGAAAGGCCTTGGCGATGATCTCGGGGCCGATACCCGCGGGATCTCCCAGGGTGATGGCGATGGCAGCGCTCATTGGAAAGGCACCTCCGTGCTCCGCACTGCGATGCAAGCTTGCTTGGGGCGGCCCGGCGCTGCGCTCATGCCGGGTTGTCGATGTCGATGAACTCGTGCTTCAGCCCGAGCTGCGCCGCCACGTGCCCGGCCACGGCTGGCGCGCCGTAGCGTTCGGTGGCGTGGTGCCCGCACGCCAGGAAGGCCACGCCCATCTCGCGCGCGTAGTGGGCCTGGGGCTCCGAGATTTCGCCGGTGATGAAGGCGTCGGCGCCGGCTGCGATGGCGGCTTCGAAGTAGCCCTGCGCGCCGCCCGTGCACCACGCGATGTTCTTGATGGCGCGATGCGCCGTGTCGATGAGCGTGACCGGCCTTTTCAGCACTTTTTCGACGTGGGTGGCGAGCGCCTTGGCGTTGGCGAAGCCCTCGCCGTTTTCATGTGCACCGAGAAAACCCAGTTCCTGCTCGCCGAAGCGCCCGGCCGATCCGGCATGGGCCACGAGCCCCAGTTGCAGGCCGAGCTGCGCGTTGTTGCCGAGCTCGGGATGCGCATCGAGCGGCAGGTGATAGGCGAAGAGATTGACGTCGTCGCCCAGCAGGAGGCTCAGGCGTTGCTTCATCCAGCCGGTGACGCAGCCGTCCTGGCCACGCCAGAACAGGCCGTGGTGGACGAAGATGGCATCGGCCTCGGCGTGGATCGCAGCCTCGATCAGCGCGCGGCTGGCGGTTACGCCCGAAACGATCTTGCGCACCACGGTGCGCCCTTCGACCTGCAGGCCGTTGGGTCCGTAATCCTTGAAGCGCCCGGGGGCGAGCAGCAGGTCGAATGCGTGAAGCAGTTCGTGGCGGGTGGTGCTCATCGCGCCATTGTCGCGCCGCCCGCGATGGCCTGGAAACATGGGCCGGATGTGGGACCGCGGGTGATGCCACGGGTTAACCCGGATTCACGCAGGCATGCGGCCCCATCTCGACAGCGTGGCGCGGTGTCTGTTCCGTGCGGTTGAGGGACAATTGACAACATCGCTGCGCTGCACGGCAGCCTTCCATCGCCTTTTTAACCAATCTTTCATGAAACGCACCTGGCTGCTCTTTGCACAAGCCGTGACTGTCCTGCTCGCGGCCTATTTCGTCGTCGCGACGCTCAAGCCCGAGTGGATCAACAAGCGCGCAACCTCGCTGGGCGGGGTGGTGTCGATCGTCGAGGCGCCCGCGGGCAACCCGGGCATCCCGACAGCCGGCAGCCTGAGCGCGGCGGCCAAGAAGGCCTCGCCGGCGGTGGTGAGCATCAACACCAGCAAGGCCGCGCAGCGCAATCCGCGCAGCAACGACCCGTGGTTCCGCTTCTTCTTCGGCGACCAGGACGACCAGCCCCAGGTGGGCCTGGGCAGCGGCGTGATCGTGAGCCCTGACGGCTACATCCTCACCAACAACCACGTGGTCGAGGGCGCCGACGAGATCGAGGTCACGCTCAACGACAGCCGCCACGCGCACGGCAAGGTGATCGGCACCGACCCCGACACCGACCTGGCCGTGCTGAAGATCGAGCTCGACAAGCTGCCGGCGATCGTGCTGGGCGACTCCGACGCGCTGCAGGTGGGCGACCAGGTGCTGGCCATCGGCAACCCTTTCGGCGTGGGCCAGACGGTGACCAGCGGCATCGTCTCGGCGCTGGGGCGCAACCAGCTCGGCATCAACAACTTCGAGAATTTCATCCAGACCGACGCGGCCATCAACCCCGGCAACTCCGGCGGCGCGCTGATCGACGTCAACGGCAACCTGCAGGGCATCAACACCGCGATCTACTCGCGCTCGGGCGGCAGCATGGGCATCGGATTCGCCATTCCGGTGTCGATGGCCAAGATCGTGCTCGAGGGGATCGTGAAGGAAGGCCAGGTGCGCCGCGGCTGGATCGGCGTGGAGCCGAACGAACTCTCGCCCGAACTGGCCGAGACCTTCGGCGTGAAGGCGGATACCGGCGTGATCATCACCGGCGTGCTGCAGAACGGCCCGGCCGCCAAGGCCGGCATCCGCCCAGGCGACGTGATCACCTCGGTGGGCGAGAAGAAAACAGACAACGTGCAGGCGCTGCTCACCGCGGTGGCCGGCCTGAAGCCCGGCAGCACCGCGCGGTTCGCGCTGCAGCGCGGCAGCGACAAGATGGAACTGGACGTGATGCCTGGCCTGCGGCCGAAGAGCCCGGTGCGGCAGCTACCGAATCAGCAGCAACAGCCCGAATAACGGACTGCCATCGCAGGCCAATCGATCAGGACTGCGCTGAATCAGCGCTTTCCTCTTCTTCGGGCTTCTTGGCGGCGCTGGCGAAGTACTTGGCACCGATGATGCCCACCTCGTACAGCAGGCACATCGGCACCGCCAGCGCCAGCTGCGACACCACGTCGGGCGGCGTGAGCACGGCGGCCACGACGAACGCGACCACGATGAAGTAGCCGCGGAAGGACTTCAGCTTCTCGATGGTCACCATGTTGAAGCGCACCAGCAGCATCACGACGATCGGCACCTGGAAGGCCACGCCGAAGGCGATGTACAGCGACAGGATGGCCTCGACGTACGAGGAAATGTCGGGCGTTGCCTGCACCGCTGCGGGCGCAAAGCGCTGGATGAAGCTGAACATCTTGTCCAGCACGAAGAGCTGCACGAAGGCAATGCCGGCATAGGCCAGCAGGCTGCCGAAGAAGATCAGCGGCAGCGCGAATTTCTTTTCATGGCTGTAGAGCCCGGGCGCGACGAACATCCACGCCTGGTACATGAGCCAGGGCAGCGCCAGCAGCACGGCCGCCATCATCAGCACCTTGAGCGGCACGAAGAACGGCGAGAACACGCCGATGGCGATGAGCTTCGCGTCGTGCGGCATGTGCGCCTTGATCGGCATCGCGATGATGTCGATCAGCCCGCCCGGGCCGGGCCAGATGGCCAGCAGGATGCCCGCGACCACGAGGCCGTAGACGCAGTAGAGCAGGCGATCGCGAAGCTCGACCAGGTGCGCCACGAACGGCTGTTCGGTGCCCGCCAGCTCGTCTTCTTTGTCTTTGTTCTTGTTGTCGGAATCGGCCATTGGAAAAGAAGATAGCGTGACGTCGGCCGGCGTGCGGCGCTCGGGGAACGCGGTGGTGAGGGGACGCTAGTTGATCTTGTTGATCGTGTGCGGGCGAAAGCGCGCGACGCGCGCGGCACCCGACAGCGCCTTGGTGCGCACGCCGTTGCGCGCCTTGTACCACTGCGGCGTGGCGCCCTGCTTCAGGCGCCAGTTCTTGCGCGGGTGCTTGTATTCGGGCGGCGAGGGTTCGGGTTCGGCCAGCGCCGAGAGGGTTTCGCCCGAACCGCTGAACTGCTTCTCGAATTCGCTCGCGCCGGTGTGGATGCTGTGCTCGACGTCGCGCGCCGCATCCTCGACGGTGGTCTTCATCTTGCGGAGCTCGTCGAGCTCCATCGAGCGGTTGACTTCGGCCTTGACGTCGTTCACGTAGCGCTGCGCCTTGCCGAGCAAGGTGCCGACGGTGCGGGCCACGCGCGGCAGCTTTTCCGGACCGATGACGATCAGCGCCACGACGCCGATCAGCGCCAGCTTCTCAATGCCGAGGTCGAGCACGTGCTGCTGCCCGCGCTCAGGACTTCTGGCGCGCTTCGACGTCGATCGTCGACTTGTCGCTGTTGGCCGGCTGGCCAGTCACTTGCTGGGTGGGGGCCGGCGGGGTGGCGGCGTCGGACGAACCGTCCTTCATGCCGTCCTTGAAGCCCTTGACGGCGCCGCCAAGGTCCGAACCCATGTTCCGCAGCTTCTTGGTGCCGAAGATCATGACCACGACGAGCAGCACGATCAGCCAGTGCCAGATGGAAAAAGAACCCATGGAGAACTCCTAAGAATGTGTCCGATTTTAGTCGGGCGGAATGTGACAGTTTGGACTAATGCCACTCAACCGCGAAGCCACGGGCGAGGGCCGCCCATGACATGGACATGGAGATGGTGAACCTCCTGCCCACCCTCGCTGCCCGTGTTGACGACGACCCGGTAGCCGCCGTCCGGATACGGCCTGCAGCCCTGTTCCAGCGCCAGCTTGGGCGCCAGGATCATGATCTTGCCCATGAGGGCCGAGTCGTCGGGCGTGAGCTGCGCCATGGAGGCGATGTGCTTCTTGGGCACCAGCATGAAATGCACCGGCGCCCAGGGCGAGATGTCGTGAAAACCGAACAGGTCGTCGTCTTCGTAGACCTTGCGCGAGGGGATCTTGCCTTCGATGATTTTGCAGAAGACGCAGTTCGGGTCAGATGACATCTTTGGGTTCCATGGGACGGCCGTCGTTCATGCGGATCATGCCTTTCACGATCCGGTACAGGAACCACAGCGAGATGAGGCTCCAGGCGATCCAGCCCGGCACGAAGAACAGCAGCCAGAGCCACGAAGTAACGATGTACAGCAGGCCGGCCCACAGCACCGAGCGGATGCGCCAGCTGAAGTGCGAGGCCTGCCAGGTGCCGGCCGCGTCGTCGCGCTTGACGAAGTCGATCACCAGCGCAATCAGCAGCAGCAGCACGGAGGCCTGCGCGCCCGGCACGACGGCGCCGATGGCCACGATCAGGTGAAGGATGTAGCTGACCCAGCCCCAGGTCTTGAGGGAGTCGTCGGGTTTCACGTTCACGATGTCGTTGGCCATGCTCGATGTCCTTTCAATCGTTGGAGGCTTCGGATTCCCGCGCCTGCACCTTGCGCAGCGCCTTTTCCTCGATGCCACTGGTGCCTTCGCGGCGCTCGAGTTCCGCGGTGACGTCGGCCGGGGAAAAACCGTAGTGCGCCAGCGCCACCATGGTGTGGAACCAGAGGTCGGCCACTTCGTTCACTATTTTGGAGCGGTCGCCGCCGTGGTCGGCGTCCTTGGCGGCCATCACGACCTCGGTGGCTTCCTCGCCGATTTTCTTGAGGAAGGCGTCGGGGCCCTTGTGCAGCAGGCGCGCGACGTAGCTTTTCTCGGGGTCGCCGCCGCGTGCGGGCAGGCGGCTTTCGATGACCGCAGCCAGGCGTGCGAGGGCGTCGGAGCTGCTGTTGTTCACTGTGGCCGTCATTTGTAGATCGACTCCGGGTCTTTCAAGACGGGTTCGACCGCGGTCCACTGGCCTTTTTCATACTTGCTGAAGAAGCAACTGTGGCGACCGGTGTGGCAGGCGATGCCGGGCTCGTGGCCGAGTTGGGTGACCTTGAGCAGCACCACGTCGTTGTCGCAGTCGAGGCGGATCTCGTGCACGGTCTGCACGTGGCCCGATTCCTCGCCCTTGAACCAGAGTTTGTTGCGCGAGCGGCTGAAATACACCGCGCGGCCGAGCTCGGCGGTCTTTTCGAGCGCCTCGCGGTTCATCCAGGCGAACATCAGCACGTCGTTGCTGCCTTGTTCCTGCGCGATGACCGGCACCAGGCCGTTCGCGTCCCACTTCACTTCGTCGAGCCAATTCATGGCGGTATTGTCGGGGATGGGAAAAGACCCTTGAGGCACGTTCAACGGTCGATCCGCACGGGAATGCCCCGCGCGGCCATGCGGGCTTTGGCCTCGCCCACCGTGTGCTCGCCGTAGTGGAAGATGCTGGCCGCCAGCACCGCGTCGGCGCCGCCGGTCTGGATGCCGTCGGCCAGGTCGTCGAGGCTGCCGACGCCGCCCGAGGCGATCACCGGCACGTTGACGGCGTTGCTCACCGCGCGGGTCAGCTCCAGGTCGAAGCCGCTCTTGGTGCCGTCGCGGTCCATGCTGGTCAGCAGGATCTCGCCGGCGCCGCGGCGCGCCATCTCGGCGGCCCATTCGACGGCGTCGAGGCCGGTGTTCTTGCGCCCGCCGTGGCTGTACACGTCCCAGCCCGCGCCGCGCGTGGCGGCTTCTTCGGGGCTGCGGCGCTTGGCGTCGATGGCGACCACGATGCACTGCGAGCCGTATTTCTGCGAGGCGTCGTTGATCACCTGCGGATCCGAGATGGCGGCGGAGTTGAAGCTGGTCTTGTCGGCGCCCGCGTTGAGCAGCCGGCGCACGTCGGCCACGGTGCGCACGCCGCCGCCCACGGTCAGCGGAATGAAGACCTGCGAAGCCACGGCCTCGATGATCGGCAGGATCAGGTCGCGTCCGTCGCTGGTGGCGGTGATGTCGAGGAAGGTGAGTTCGTCGGCGCCCTGCGCGTTGTAGCGTGCGGCGATCTCCACCGGGTCGCCGGCATCGCGCAGTTCGAGGAAATTGACGCCCTTGACGACGCGGCCGCCGGTGACGTCGAGGCAGGGAATGATGCGTTTGGCAAGCATGAAAAGATGAACCGGTAGGAGATCAGAGAACGCGGAGCTGTTGCCAGCCCTGCCATTGGGCGCCGGGCGCCAGCAGGACGGGCTCGTCGATGCGGGCCGCCTCGACGCAGAGCATGTGGCGAAAGCCGTCTTCGGGCATGTCGGCGAGTTTCGCACCGAGCACGGCGCCGGGGTTCCAGACCACGGTTTCGCTGCAGCTCGCGCTTTGTGCGATTTCGAGCGTGCTGCCCGGCTGCACGAGGCGCAGCGGCTTGGCGGGCGCAGCGTAGACACTGTCGAATTCCGCGTCGAAATGCAGCGCCGCGGCGGTTTCCACATGGCGGTCGTCGCGCAGCGAATCCCAGCGGTTGGCGCCCTGCAGGCCTTCGAGGCGCACGTGGGCGATGTCGTCGACGCGCAGGTAGGTGTGCAGCGCGGCTGCAAAGGTCCAGGGCGCATGGTCGATGTTGACGAGCGTGAGCGTGGTGCGCAGCCCGCCGGCGGACAGGGTGGCTTCCAGCCGTGCCTCAAAAGCGTGCGGCCAGAGCCTGCGGGTGGCTTCGTTGTCGCGCAGCGTCAACCGCAGCGTCTGCGGCGCATCGGCGGGCGCTTGCGACCAAGGCAAATTGCGCATGAATCCATGCTTGGGCAGCATGCCGCGCTGGTTGAACTGGGGGCAGCAGATGGGCACGCCCCCGCGAATTGCGGCCTGTCCGTCGAACACCGCGCGCGGACTCAGATAGAGCCGCTCCACCCCGCTGGCCGTGGCCCACGAGAGCACTTGGGCGCCATGCAATGCAACGGTCAGGGTGCTTCCATCGGCGCCCGTGGCGCGGATGGCGGGCTGGCCGCGGAACTCGATCAGGCTGGTTTCCATGCCCGGAATTGTAGGCAGCGAGCATGGGATGGCACGGAATTGGCATCAAGGGGCCATTGCGTGCACGGGGCCTTCTTGGATACCCTGTGGCCGCTTGCATCGGGGGACAGCATGCAAGTCGGCCCCGTGCACTCGAAAAATCACTCTCACAGACAAAAAGGGGATACGCATGAAGAAGCTGCCGATGGCCGCATGGATCCTGATCGCGATGGTGCTCGGCATCCTCGTGGGCTACATGATCTTCTCGAGCTTTCCGGACAAAAAGGCCGCGAAAGAAATTGCAGACTACGTCTCCATCGTCTCGGACGTGTTCCTGCGCCTGATCAAGATGCTGATCGGCCCGCTGGTGTTCTCCACGCTGGTGGTGGGCATCGCGCACATGGGCGACGCCAAGTCGGTCGGCCGCGTGTTCGGCAAGGCCATCGGCTGGTTCCTGACCGCCTCGCTGATCTCGCTGGTGATCGGCCTGGTCATGGCCAACCTGCTCAAGCCCGGCGAGAACCTGGGCCTGCCGCTGCCCGACATCGGCGCCTCGGCCAACCTGGCCACCGCCAAGTTCACGCTGAAGGACTTCGTGAGCCACACGGTGCCGAAGTCGTTCGTCGAGGCCATGGCCAACAACGAGATCCTGCAGATCGTGGTGTTCTCGATGTTCTTCGGCGTGGCGCTGGCCTCGCTGGGCGACAAGGCGAAAACGCTGGTCGCCGCCATCGAGGAGCTGTCGCACGCGATGCTCAAGATCACAGGCTACGTGATGAAGCTCGCGCCGCTGGCGGTGCTGGCCGCCATGGCCGCCACGGTGGCCGTCAACGGCCTGGGCATTTTGCTGAAGTTCGCGGTGTTCATGGGCGACTTCTACCTGGGCCTGTTCGTGCTGTGGAGCGTGCTGGTGCTGGCGGGCTTCTCGTTCCTGGGCCCACGCGTGTTCAAGCTGCTGGTGCTCATCAAGGAAGCCTTCCTGCTGTCGTTCGCCACCGCGAGCTCCGAAGCGGCCTACCCGAAGATCCTGCAGGCGCTCGACCGTTTCGGCGTGAAGCGCAAGATCTCGAGCTTCGTGATGCCGATGGGCTACTCGTTCAACCTCGACGGCTCGATGATGTACTGCACCTTTGCCGTGCTCTTCATCGCGCAGGCTTACAACATCCACATGCCGATCAGCACGCAGGTCACAATGCTGCTGATCCTGATGCTCACCTCCAAGGGCATGGCGGGCGTGCCGCGCGCCTCGCTGGTGGTGATTGCGGCCACGCTGAACCATTTCGACATTCCCGAGGCCGGCCTGCTGCTGATTTTGGGCGTGGACACCTTCCTCGACATGGGCCGCTCGGCCACCAACGCGGTGGGCAACTCCATTGCCACCGCCGTGGTCGCCAAGTGGGAGGGCGAGCTGATGTCCGAGCGCGATGCCGAGGTCAACGCCAAGGCGATCGACGAGGAAGCCAGCGCCACCCTCGCCCACCCGGCGCACGCGTGAGCCGCCACACCATGAAGCGCATCGGCATCACCCTGCCATCCGCTTTCGCCGCGCTGCTGGCGGCCGTGGTTCTTGCGGCCATGCCGGCAGGGCCGGCGCGGGCACAGGAACTCACCGGCACGCTGGCCAAGGCGCGCGAAACCGGCGCCATCACCATCGGCTACCGCGAGTCGTCGGTGCCTTTTTCGTACCTCAATGCGCGCAAGGAGCCGATCGGCTACTCGATCGAGCTTTGCCGCGCGCTGGTGACGGCCATTGAGGACGCGGTGAACAAGAGCCTCGCGATCAAGTGGGTGCCCGTCACGCCCGACACGCGCATCGACGCGGTCGCGAGCGGCAAGGTCGACCTGGAATGCGGCTCGACCACCAACAACCTCGAGCGCCAGAAGCGCGTGAGCTTCTCGCCGACGATGTTCGTCTCGGGCACCAAGGTGCTGGTGAAGAAGGGTTCGCCGATCAAGTCGTTCCGCGACCTCGCGGGCAAGAAGGTGGCGGTGACGGCCGGCACCACCAACGAGAAGACGCTGCGCGACCTGTCGGAGAAGTTCAAGCTGAACATCGACCTGAGGGTGGCGCGCGACCACGCGGAGTCGTTCGCGCTGGTGAAGAGCGGCCAGGCCGACGCCTTCGCGACCGACGACGTGCTGCTCTACGGCCTGATCGCGCAGGACGCCGCCAAGGCCGACTACGAGGTGGTCGGCGACTTTCTCTCCTACGACCCGTACGGGATCATGTACCGCAAGGGCGACCCGCAGCTGAACAAGGTGGTCATCGACACCTTCCAGGTGCTGGCGGAAGACGGCGAGATCGATCGGCAGTACAAGCGCTGGTTCCTGCGCAAGCTGCCTTCGGGGGAGAGCATCAACCTGCCGATGAGCGCGCAGCTGGAAACGATCATCCAGACGATGTCGGTGAAGGCCGAATAGGTTCTTTGCATCCCCGCCTCGCCCGCTTTTTCAGGGGCGCGGCGTGACGTTTTTTTACTCAGTGGCCCGTCAGGAGGAATATCGTCCAATTGCCTGCGAGCCCTCGAAAGGGTTTCATCCGCAGATCTTCATGAATTTCTATATCGAGGCTGTGTTGATACTTGGGCTGGCCATCGTGGTGGCCGGGCTCATCCTGGGTGTGCTGGCAATCGGCCACGACACCGACGAGGCCGAGCTTCAACAGCCTGCAGCCGCGAATCGACCCGAGAGCCCTGGCGGTGAAAGCGACGATCGAGCCGGTGCACCTCCCGGGGCGCTACCGGCTTTGCGTCAGGCGGCCAGCTCGTCCGCGCGGGCCTGCGCGGCGGCGAAGTCGAGGTCGCCCGAGTAGATCGCGCGGCCGCAGATCACACCTTCCACGCCGTCGGATTCGACCGCGCAAAGCTGCTCGATGTCGGCCATGTTCGACAGGCCGCCCGAGGCGATCACCGGGATGCTCAGCGCCTGCGCGAGCTTGACGGTGGCCTCGATGTTGATGCCCGAGAGCATGCCGTCGCGGCCGATGTCGGTGTAGATGATCGATTCGACGCCGTAGTCCTCGAACTTCTTGCCCAGGTCGGCCACCTCGTGGCCCGTGAGCTTGCTCCAGCCGTCGGTGGCAACCTTGCCGTCCTTGGCGTCCAGGCCCACGATGATGTGGCCGCCGAAGGCGCTGCAGGCGTCCTTCAGGAAGCCGGGGTTCTTGACCGCGGCGGTGCCGATGATCACGTAGCGCAGGCCGTCGTCGATGTAGCGCTCGATGGTGTCGAGGTCGCGGATGCCGCCGCCGAGCTGCACCGGAATGTCGTCGCCCACCTCTTTCAGGATCGCCTTGATTGCCGCATGGTTCTGCGGCTTGCCGGCGAAGGCGCCATTCAGGTCGACCAGGTGCAGCCGGCGCGCGCCGGCATCGACCCACTTGCGGGCCATGGCGGCGGGGTCTTCGCTGAAGATGGTGGACTGGTCCATGTCGCCCTGTTTGAGGCGAACGCAGTGGCCGTCTTTGAGATCAATGGCGGGAATGAGGAGCATGGAAGTGACGCGAGTGTGCGAGATCCGGGCTGTGGAAGGGTCGGCCCGGACGAAAAAAATGGTTCAGGGTTTCCAGTGGAGGAAATTGCGATAGAGCTGCAACCCGTGGTCCGCACTCTTCTCCGGGTGGAACTGGGTGGCAAAAATGTTATCGCGTGCGATGGCTGCGGTAAAGCTCGCACCGTACTCGGCCTCGCCCACGCTGTGTTTGGGGTCCACCGGACGGGCGTAGAAGCTGTGCACGAAGTAGAAATAGCTCATGTCGGGCACGTCCGCCCACACCGGATGCGGCTGTGACTGGCGAACCTGGTTCCAGCCGATCTGCGGCACCTTGTAGCGGCTGCCGTCCGGCTGCAGCCGGCCGGCCAGCTCGAACTTGAGCACTTCGCCTGCAATCAGGCCCAGCCCTTCCGTGGGCCCTTCGTCGCTGCGGTCCAGCAGCATCTGCATGCCGACGCATACGCCCATGAGCGGTTTGTTGGCAGCGGCGTGCATGACGGCTTCGTACATGCCCGACTCGCGCAGTTCGCGCATGCAGTCGCGCATGGCGCCCTGCCCCGGCAGCACCACGCGTTCGGCGGCCATCACCTCTTCGGCGTTGCGCGTCCACACGACCTCGACGCCGCTGTTCTGCGCCGCATGGATGACGGCCTGCGAAACGGACCGCAGGTTGCCCATGCCGTAGTCGACGACCGCGACGGTTTTTGCTGCAGATTTCATAGCTGTTCGCTGGCGAGTTTCAGAGCGAACCCTTGGTCGACGGAATGACCCCGACGGAGCGGGGATCGAGTTCGAGCGCGCCGCGCATGGCGCGCGCAAAGGCCTTGAACACCGTCTCGCACTGGTGGTGCGCATTGACACCCTTGAGGTTGTCGATGTGCAGCGAGACGAAGGCGTGGTTCACGAAGCCCTGGAAGAACTCGTAGGTGAGCTGGCTGTCGAAGGTGCCGATCATGCCGCTGGTGAAGGGCACGTGCATCACGAGCCCCGGGCGGCCCGAAAAATCGATGACGACGCGGCTCAGCGCTTCGTCGAGCGGCACGTAGGCATGCCCATAACGTCTGATGCCCTTCTTGTCGCCGACGGCCTTGGCCACGGCCTGGCCCAGCGTGATACCCACGTCTTCCACCGTGTGGTGGCCGTCGATGTGCAGGTCGCCCTGGCAGTCGATGTCGAGGTCGATCAGCCCGTGGCGGGCGATCTGGTCGAGCATGTGGTCGAAAAAGCCGATGCCGGTGGAAAGCTTGGCGCGGCCGGTACCGTCGAGGTTCACGCTGACGGTGATCTTCGTCTCGGCGGTGTTGCGGGTGACCGTCGCTGTGCGATCGGCAATCTGGGGGGTGGTCATAGTGAGGCTTCGAGTGCCGCGAACATTCGCGCATTCTCGTCGGCCGTTCCGACGGTGAGGCGCAGGCAGTTCGCGAGCAGTTCATGCATTTTAGAAACGTTCTTCACCAGAACGCCGCGAGCTTTCATACCCTCAAAAGTCCTGGCGGCATCGGGCACGCGCAGGAGGATCATGTTGGCGTCGCTGGGCCAGGTCTTCACGCCCGGCAGGCGGCCGAGCCCCGTTATCAGGCGCTCGCGCTCCTCGCGGATCTGCCGGGCCTGGGCCTCGAACACGTCGGCATGCTCCAGCGCGAACAGCGCAGCCTCGCAGTTGAGCACGCTGATGTTGTAGGGCGGGCGTACCTTGTCGATCTCGGCGACCAGCGCGGCCGGACCCATCATGTAGCCCAGGCGGATGCCGGCCAGCCCGAACTTGCTGAGCGTGCGCATCAGCAGCACGTGGCCGTGCTTCGCCAGCCGGTCGATGTAGCTGCGGGCGGCAAAGGGCTGGTAGGCCTCGTCCATCACCACCAGGCCGCCCTGCGCGCCCTGGGCTTCGACGATCTTCTCGACGATGGCGTCGTCCCAGAGGTTGGCGGTCGGGTTGTTGGGGTACGCGAGATAGACGATGGCGGGCTTATCGCGCTCGATGGCGGCCAGCATGGCGGCCTCGTCGAGCTCGAAGTCGGCCGTGAGCGGCACGCCGACGAACTTCAGGCCCTGCAGCTTCGCGCTCATGGCGTACATCACGAAGCCGGGCACGGGCGCCAGCACGGTCGCGCCCGGCAGGTCGCAGGCAATGGCGAGCAGCGAGATCAGTTCGTCCGACCCGTTGCCCAGCATCAGCGCGAAGCCTTCAGGCATCTGCGCATGTGCCGCCAGCGCGCTGCGCAGGTCGGCGCCGCGGTCGCCCGGGTAGCGGTTGAGCGCCAGCGCGCCGAGCCGCGCGCCGAGTGCGGCCTGCAGCGCGGGCGGCAGGCCGAAGGGGTTTTCCATGGCGTCGAGCTTGATGAAGCCGCGCGCGTCCTGCACTGCATAGCCATGCATGGACCGCACGTCGTGGCGGATGCGGTCGAACGGCGGGCGAGCGGATTCAGGGGCGGTCATCGGGTGCAGTGGTAGCTGTTCTTGAGGGCGCCGGACATGACCAGTTGCACGGGCATGTCGGCTTCGTAACTGTCGGCGTTGCGGGTCAGCTCGGTCTGGTAGAGCGAACGGGCCATCGAGGGTTCGAGGCGGCGGCCCTCGACGCAGAACAGCGGCTTCTGGCCGTTGCGCTGCGAAGACTCGACGCCTTCGCGCAGGCCTTCGAGCACGCCGACCAGGTAGTAGCCGGCGTAGGCCTTGCCGTCCTTCTCGCCCGCTTCGAGCGTGCGCAGCTCGCGGATGCTCATGGCCTGCGCGCCGGAGGCGGCGGCGAGTGCGAGCAGCAGGAACGCGGCACGCTTCATCGGCATCACTTGCGGTAGCGCGGCGGCGGCGCGTAGGCGCCGTCGGCCGGGAAGGCGCTGGGCTGCGACGGGTCGGCGCCACGGCGCTGGCGGCGCGGGCTGTCGCGCTCTTCGAGCTCGAACAGCGCGGCACCGATCACGCCGACGTTGCGCACGTCGCCGGCTTCGGTGTTCGCGGCGTAGGCGCGGCCGGGCGCGGAGAAACGGAAGGCCGCCACCTCGTTCTGGCTCTTGCGGAAGCCCTCGATGGTCAGCGACTGCAGCGGCCGCAGCACGTAGCCGCCGTTGCGCATGCTGCCGGGCTTGCCGTTGAGCACGTCGAGGCCGTCGACAGTGGCGATCACCTCGTAGCTGCGCTCGCTCAGGTTGCGAAAGCGCAGTGTGTAGCGCGAGCCTTCGACGCCGGCGAGACGGAACATGTCCTCCCCGCCGCTGCCCCGGCGCGTGCGCTGCAGGGGCAGCGGACGGCCGGCCTCGTCGAGCACGGACCATTCGACATCGCCGTCGGCCAGCAGCAGGTTCAGGCGCCGCTCGGGATTGCTGCCGACCGCGCGGCGCACGGCGGAGGCGTCGTTGTAGCCCACCGAGGCCACGTCGTCCGGCCGGTCGGACAGGCGCTTGGTGACGACGGCACGGGTCTTCGATTCGATGCCCTCGCCCCATTGCGTGCCGAGTTGCGGCGCGGGTGCGGCCGGCGCGGCGGCGCTGGGCATGGCACTGGCGGCGGCCGATTCGCGCGGAGCCTGCGGCATCTGGCTGCAGGCGGCCAGCAGCGCGGCGCCCGCGACGGCCGTCGCGGCGAACCTGAACAGGCGCGAACCAAAGAGGCGATCGATCATCTTGCTTGCTCCTCCCGGGGAGGGGTTGTTGTTGGAGCTCAGATCTTACGCAGCCGCATGCGGGCGGCCTCGGCGTGCGCCTGCAGGCCCTCGCCCTCGGCCAGCGTCACGGCGACCGGGCCGAGCACCTGGGCACCGGCCTCGCTGACCTCGATCAGGCTGGAGCGCTTCTGGAAGTCGTAGACGCCCAGCGGGCTCGAGAAGCGCGCCGTGCCGCTGGTCGGCAGCACGTGGTTGGGACCGGCGCAGTAGTCGCCCAGGCTCTCGCTGGTGAAGGCGCCGAGGAAGATCGCGCCGGCGTGGCGCAGCAGCGGCTCCCAGCGGTTCGGTTCGCTGCTGCTGACTTCCAGGTGTTCGGGCGCGATGCGGTTGCTGATCTCGCAGGCCTCTTCCATGCTCTTCGTGTGGATCAGCGCTCCGCGGCCGTTGAGCGAGGCGGCGATGATTTCGGCGCGCGGCATGGTGGGCAGCAGGCGATCGATTTCGGCCTGCACGCGATCGATGTAGGCGGCGTCGGGGCATAGGAGGATGCTCTGTGCCAGTTCGTCGTGCTCGGCCTGGCTGAACAGGTCCATCGCCACCCACTCGGGCGGCGTGCTGCCGTCGGCCAGCACGAGGATTTCGCTCGGGCCCGCGATCATGTCGATGCCCACGGTGCCGAACACGCGGCGCTTGGCCGCGGCCACGTAGGCGTTGCCGGGGCCGGTGATCTTGTCGACGGCGGGGACGGTGGCGGTACCGTAGGCCAGCGCGGCCACGGCCTGTGCGCCGCCGATGGTGAAGGCGCGCGTGACGCCGGCCACGTAGGCGGCAGCGAGCACGAGCGGGTTCTTCTCGCCCTTCGGCGTCGGCACGACCATGATGATTTCGGCCACGCCCGCCACGTGCGCGGGAATGGCGTTCATCAGCACGCTCGACGGATAGGCAGCCTTGCCACCCGGCACGTAGATGCCGACACGGTCGAGCGGCGTAACCTTCTGGCCGAGCAGCGTGCCGTCGGCGTCGCGGTAGCTCCAGCTCTCGCCCGAGGCCTTCTTCTGGGCCTCGTGGTAGCTGCGCACGCGGCGTGCAGCGGCTTCGAGCGCGTCGCGCTGCGCGGCGGGCAGCGACTCGAAGGCGGCCTTCAGTTCGGCCTGGGTCAGCTCCAGCTCGGGCAGCGTCTTCGCGTCGAGCTTGTCGAAGCGATTCGTGTACTCCAGCACCGCAACGTCGCCACGCGTTTGAACGTCGGCCAGGATGTCCGCCACCACCTTCTCGATGGCCGCATCCGCATCCGCGGACCAATGCAGCCGCGCCTTGAATTCAGCGTCGAAGCTGGCTGAAGTCGTGGACAGTCGGGCGGGGGCTGCTTTCAGAATCATGTGCGTGATGTTCAGGCGGAAGGAATGGCCGACGCGAACGCGTCGATGATGCGGCGAATGGGCTCGCGCTTGAGCTTGAGCGCCGCCTGGTTGACCACCAGCCGGGCGCTGATGTCCATGATGCGTTCCACCTCGACGAGGTGATTCGCCTTGAGCGTGTTGCCGGTCGAGACCAGGTCGACGATGGCGTCGGCCAGGCCCGTGAGCGGCGCCAGCTCCATGCTGCCGTAGAGCTTGATCAGGTCGACGTGCACGCCCTTGCTGGCGAAGAAGTCGCGCGACAGGCCCACGTACTTGGTCGCCACGCGCAGGCGCGAGCCCTGCTTCACGGCCGAGGCGTAGTCGTAGTCGGCGCGCACGGCCACGCTGAGGCGGCAGGCCGCGATGCGCAGGTCGAGCGGCTGGTACAGGCCCTGGTTGCCGTGTTCGAGCAGCACGTCGAGCCCGGTCACGCCGAGATCGGCACCGCCGTACTGCACGTAGGTGGGCACGTCGGAGGCGCGCACCAGCACCACGCGAACGTCGGGGCGGGTGGTGCCAAGAATGAGCTTGCGCGACTTTTCGGGGTCTTCGGTGACCTCGATGCCGGCTGCCGCCAGCAGAGGCATCGTCTCTTCGAAGATGCGGCCTTTGGAAAGCGCCAGGGTGATCATGCGGCGGCTCCGGTCACTCGTTCGATGTCGGCGCCCAGGCCGCGCAGCTTGGCTTCCATGCGGTCGTAGCCCCGGTCGAGGTGATAGATGCGGTCGACCAGGGTTTCGCCCTCGGCCACGAGGCCGGCGATGACGAGGCTGGCGGAGGCGCGCAGGTCGGTGGCCATCACGGTCGCGCCCGAGAGCTGCTGCACGCCCTCGACCATCGCGACCTTGCCCTCGACGTGGATGTTGGCGCCCAGGCGAACCATCTCGTTCACGTGCATGAAGCGGTTCTCGAAGATGGTTTCGGTGACCATCGAGGCGCCGCGCGCGATCACGTTCAGGGCCATGAACTGGGCCTGCATGTCGGTCGGGAAGCCGGGGTATTCGGTGGTGCTGAAGCTCTGCGCCTTCAGGTGTTCGCAGGCCGGCCCCCTGGAGCTGACACGCACGCCGTCTTTCTCGCAGGCGACGGTGCAGCCCGCGTCGCGCAGCTTGTCGATCACGGCGTCCATGTGGTCGCCGCGCGCGTGGCGCAGGAAGGCCTCGCCGCCCGTGGCCGCGACGGCGCACAGGAAGGTGCCGGCCTCGATGCGGTCGGCCACCACGGCGTGTTCGCAGCCGTGCAGCT
Organism: Variovorax sp. Root411; assembly: GCF_001425205.1. Taxonomy (GTDB): domain Bacteria; phylum Pseudomonadota; class Gammaproteobacteria; order Burkholderiales; family Burkholderiaceae_C; genus Variovorax. The sequence continues at coordinate 295,068 of NZ_LMDW01000001.1, read as the reverse complement.
TCTCGACGCCCTGGATGCGGATGTGGCTGGTGCCATGGCCTTCGATCTTCGCGCCCATGCGGATGAGCATTTCGGCCAGGTCGACGATCTCGGGCTCCTGCGCTGCGTTTTCGAGCAGCGTTTCGCCCTCGGCCAGCGCGGCGGCCATGAGGAAGTTCTCGGTGCCTGTGACGGTGACCATGTCGGTCAGGATGCACGCGCCCTTCAGGCGGGTGCGCCCCTCGGGCAGGCGTGCGACCATGTAGCCGTGATCGACCACGATCTCGGCGCCCATGGCCTGCAGGCCCTTGATGTGCTGGTCGACCGGCCGCGAGCCGATGGCGCAGCCGCCGGGCAGCGACACCTTGGCGTGGCCGAAGCGCGCCAGCAGCGGGCCCAGGGCCAGCACGGAGGCGCGCATGGTCTTCACCAGTTCATAGGGCGCTTCGGGGTTGTTCAGGTCGCCGGCATTCAGGCGCACCGTGCCGCCGTCCTTCCCATCGTGGCCGCGCTCGGCGACGACGCCCATGTTGCGCACCAGCTTGAGCATGGTCGACACGTCCTGCAGGCGCGGCACGTTGTGCAGCGTCACGGGCTGGTCGGTCAGCAGCGCCGCGCACAGTTCGGGCAGCGCGGCGTTCTTGGCGCCGGAAATGAGTACTTCGCCGCGGAGCTCTCGCCCGCCGCGAATCAGAAGTTTGTCCATCGAAATTCCAGCGAAATCAGGGGCCCGCGAGGGCCGGGGAGTTATTTTTCCACCGCCGCCCATTCGGCCGGCGTGTAGGTCTTCATCGAAAGCGCATGCACCTCGTCGGTATGCATTTTCGCACCGAGGGTGGCGTAGACCCGCTGATGGCGCTGGATCGCGCGCTTGCCCTCGAATTCGGCCGAGACGATGGTGGCATACCAATGCCGGCCGTCGCCCTCGAGCGTGATGTGCTCGCACGGGAGGTGGGACTGGATCAGGGCCTGGAGTTGTTCGGCGGTCATGGGGTCTGGAGAAGAAGCGTTCAGCCTCGGATTTTGTAGCCGATGCGCAGGAGATGAACAGCGATGGCGCTCACCGCCAGCCACGCGGTGCCGACGATGCCCAGGCTGAGCCAGGGCGAAGCGTCGCTCACGCCGAAGAAGCCGTAGCGGAAGCCGTCGATCATGTAGAAAAACGGGTTCAGGTGGCTCACGCTCTGCCAGAAAGGCGGCAGCGAGCCGATCGAATAGAACACGCCCGACAGGAAGGTCATGGGCATGATCAGGAAGTTCTGGAACACCGCCATCTGGTCGAACTTCTCGGCCCAGAGGCCGGCGATCAGCCCGAGCGTGCCGAGCATCGCTGCGCCCAGCAGCGCGAAAACGATGATCCAGACCGGCGCCACGAAGTTCGGCATCGCGAAGAAGATCGTGACCACGAACACGCCGAGCCCCACCGCCAGCCCGCGGATCACTGACGAGCCCACGTAGGCAAAGAACCAGCCCCAGTGCGACAGCGGCGTGAGCAGCACGAACACCAGGTTGCCCATGATCTTGCTCTGGATGATCGATGACGAGCTGTTGGCGAACGCGTTCTGCAGCACGCTCATCATCACCAGTCCCGGCACGAGGAAGGCCGTGTAGCCGACGATGCCGTACACCGTCACGCGGCCCTCGAGCACATGGCCGAACACCATGAGGTACAGCAGCGCGGTGAGCACCGGCGCACCGACGGTCTGGAAGCCGACCTTCCAGAAGCGCAGCGTCTCCTTGTAGAGCAGCGCGCGCCACCCTGTCACAGCCATCATCTTGCAACCTCCAGCGGCGTCTGCTCGCCCGCCATCAGGTCGATGAACACGTCTTCGAGATCGGCCTTGCGCATTTCCACGTCTTCCACCGCGACGCCGGCTTCGCGGATCGCGGCCAGCAGTTGTTCGACTTCATGGGCGTTCTGCGCCGGCAGCTGCACGATGCGCCCGGTGATGCGTGCATGCTGGGCGATGGCCCAAGGCAGCATGGCGTCGGTCTTGAAGCGCAGCACGTTGCTCGCGGCCGATTTCAGCAGTTCGCTGGTGCGGTCGAGCGCAATCACCTTGCCGAGCTTGAGCATCGCGATGCGGCTGCACAGCGCCTCGGCCTCTTCGAGGTAGTGGGTGGTGAGCAGCACGGTACTGCCCTGCTTGTTGAGCCGGGCGACGAACTGCCAGAGCGTTTGGCGCAGCTCGACGTCGACGCCGGCCGTGGGCTCGTCGAGCACGATCACCGGCGGCTTGTGCACCAGCGCCTGCGCCACCAGCACGCGGCGCTTCATGCCACCCGAAAGCTGGCGCATGTTGGCGCTGGCCTTGTCGGCGAGGCCCAGGCTGTGCAGCAGCTCGTCGATCCAGTCGTCGTTGTTCTTGATGCCGAAGTAGCCCGACTGGATGCGCAACGATTCGCGCACGTTGAAGAAGGGGTCGAACACCAGCTCCTGCGGCACGATGCCGAGCTGGCGGCGCGCCTCGGCGTAATCGCGCTGCACGTCGAAGCCGTGGACGCTGATGGCGCCGGCCGTGGGGCGCGAAAGCCCCGCGAGCATGCTGATGAGGGTGGTCTTGCCCGCGCCGTTCGGGCCGAGCAGGCCGAAGAACTCGCCCGGCTCGATCTGGAAGCTGACCTCGTCGACGGCCTTCAGCCCTTGCTTGCCTTGGGCTTTTTGCTGTCTGGAGGGGGGGTAGGTCTTGGAGACCGATTGGAATGAGATCGCGGGCATGAGAGCCGGCGATTTTAAGGGGCTGCTACTTTTTCAGGGCGCGGCCGGCAAAAGGCCCGCAATGCCATACAGCGCAGCCAGTTCGCGCAGCCGGGGCGACAGGCCCTTGACCGAGAAGCCCCGGCCCAGCGCGCTCGACTCGCGACGGCATTCGAGCAGCACGGCCAGTGCCGACGAGTCGAACTGGGCCAGCGCCGTCGCGTCGACCACGGTGGACGACGAATCGACCTGGCCCTTCAGCCCCTGCTGCAGCATGCGCATGCAGGCGGGGGCCTCGTCGTGGGTGAGTCGGGTCGGCAGGACCAGCATCGTGCGCTCCGGTCAGCTCTTGCCGTTGCCCTTGTTGCGCGCGGCCAGTGCGGCGATCAGGCCGTCGACGCCGCTCTTGTTGATTTCCTGCGCGAACTGGGTGCGGTAGGTGTCGACCAGCCAGACGCCCAGCACATTCAGGTTGTAGACCTTCCAGCCGGCGCCCTGGCCGGGGGTCTTCTCGAGGCGGTAGTCGAGCTGGACCGGATCCCCGCGGCCCTTGACCTCGGTGCGCACCAGCACGTCCTTGTCGTCGGGCGAGCCGCGGAACGGACGGATGGTGACGCTCTGGTCGGTCACCTGGTCGAGCGCGCCGGCATAGGTGCGCACCAGCAGGGTCTTGAATTCGTCCTGCAGGCGCTTCTGCTGCTCGGGCGTCGCCGTGCGCCAGGCCGGGCCGACGGCCGAGGCCGTCATGCGCTGGAAGTTGACGTTGGGCATGATCTTGCTGTCGACCAACAGCATGATCTTGTTGACGTCGCCCGACTTGATGGACGAGTCGGCCTTGATCGTCTCGAGCACGTCGGTCGAGAGGCGCTTGACGAGCGCATCGGGCGCTTCGTCGGCGGCGCGGGCGGGCTGGACGAATGCGAAAGCGGCACCGAACAGCAGGGCACCGGCCAGCACCAGGCGGCCGAGATCGCGACGTTGCAAGGTCTTGTTGTTCATTGAGGGTCCCTCATTCAAGTTTGAAAATCCACAGGCATCCGGAAAAGCCGGCTGCTGAGACAGGAACGGATTCGAGGCCCATGGGGCCGACCGGGTTCCTGTCGGGGAGGTGAAGCCTTGCAACCGGATGCAAGCGGCCTCCCCTTCATGCTCCCCGGCTTACTTGTCGCTGCCGTCGCCGCCGTCGCTGCCGCCGCCATCGTTGGGCGGATTGCCGTCGTAGACCTGGCTGCGGCGGCGCTGCAGGAACGCATCGCGCGTGAACGAATACTTGTCGAGCGCCGCGTCGCCGAGCAGGCGGCCGGCGCGCAGGTATTGCGAGCGCTTGTCGACGACGCGCAGCACCGTCAGCGAATTGCGCCATGGGATGTCGTCCACATGGCCCACCGGGTCGCCATACATGTCGAGCGGCTTGGCCGCGGTGTCGCGCAGCGTCGAGGGGCCCAGCAGCGGCAGCACGACATACGGGCCGGCGCCGACGCCCCAGTAGCCCAGGGTCTGGCCGAAGTCTTCCTCGTGGCGGGGAATGCCCGCCTCGGTCGCAACGTCCAGCAGGCCGCCGAGGCCGAAGAAGGTGTTGACGTTCAGCCGCATGAAGGTCTCGGCGCTGTTCTGCAGCTTGAGCTGGGCCACGTTGTTGGCCAGGCTCCAGACATCGCCGATGTTGGAGAAGAAGTTGTTCACGCCGGTGCGCACCATCGAGGGCAGCGCCTTCTGGTAGACCGTGGCCACGGGGACGAGCACCGCGTCGTCGACGGTGTCGTTGAAGCGCGAGACGCCGCGGTTGAACGGTTCGAAGGGGTCGGCCGGATTGGCGTTGGGTCCGGTGGCGCAACCGGCCGCCAGTGCGAAGACGGCTGCTGCGCCCATCCAGCGCGCATGGCTTGCTACGTTATTCATAGCAACAGAAAAAGGGGCTCGTGTTTTCATTTCTTATTGGCTGTTCCGGGCGTCGAAGAATTGCCTTCGGCCGCCTTGCTGTACAGGAACTGGCTGATCAGGTTTTCCAGCACCACGGCCGATTGGGTCGAAGTGATGGTGTCGCCGGCCTGCAGTGCCTTCTCCTCGGCGCCCGCCTCGATCCCGATGTACTGCTCGCCGAGCAGGCCACTGGTCAGGATCTTGAGCGAGCTGTCCTTGGGAAAACTGTAACGGTTTTGCAAAGCCAGCGTCACGTCGGCCTGAAAGGACTTGTCGTTGAAGGCGATTGATTCCACACGGCCAACCACGACCCCCGCGCTCTTGACCGCGGTTTGCGGCTTGAGCCCGCCGATGTTGTCGAAGCGCGCGGTAACCGCATAGGTCTTCTGGAAATTCAGGCTCAGCAGGTTGGCCGACTGCAGCGCGAGGAAGAGCAGCGCCGCCGCGCCGATCAGCACGAACAGGCCGACCCAGATGTCGTTGTTGGAACGTTGCATGGTTTGATCTCTGTCTAGAACGATGGAGGCCGAGCCTCTTTAGATACTGAACATCATGGCGGTGAGCAGGAAGTCGAGCCCCAGCACCGCCAGCGATGCCGTGACCACGGTCTTCGTGGTCGCGCGCGACACGCCTTCGGGCGTGGGCTGGGCTTCGTAGCCCTGCAGCAGCGCGATGAAGGTCACGGTGAAGCCGAAGACGATGCTCTTGATGACGCCATTGCCGACGTCGCGCCACACGTCGACGCCGCCCTGCATCTGGCCCCAGAACGCGCCCGGGTCCACGCCCAGCATCAGCACGCCCACCACGTAGCCGCCCATGATGCCGACCGCGCTGAACACGGCCGCCAGCAGCGGCATGGTGATGACGCCGGCCCAGAAGCGCGGCGCGAGGATGCGTTGCACCGGATCGACCGCCATCATCTCCATGGCGCTCAATTGCTCGTCGGCCTTCATGAGGCCGATCTCCGCGGTAAGCGACGTACCGGCGCGTCCGGTGAAGAGCAGGGCCGCCACCACGGGCCCGAGCTCGCGCACGAGACTCAGCGTGACCAGCAGGCCGAGCGCTTCGGAAGAGCCGTAGCGCTGCAGCGCGTAATACATCTGCAGCCCCAGCACGAAGCCGACGAACAGCCCCGACACGCCGATGATCGCGAGCGAGTAGTTGCCCAGGAAATGGATCTGGTCGCGCACCAGCCCGAAGCGGCGCATGATCTGCGCGCCCGGGCCGACCAGGCGCATGAAAAGCTTCGCGCCATAGCCCAGGTTGGCCAAATGGCGGCGCACCGCGAAGCCGAGGTCGGCTGGTTTCCACCAGGTCATGAACGCCCTCCTTCCACATTGCCGAAGTCGTCTTCGATGCTGACGCCGGGGTAGTGGAAGTGCACCGGCCCGTCGGGCAGCGCATTGACGAACTGATGGACCAGCGGATCGTCGCTCTCGCGCACTTCGTCGGGCGTGCCCTGCGCGGCAATGCCGCCGTTGGCCAGGATGATCACGTGGTCGGCGATGCGGAAGGTTTCCTCGAGGTCGTGCGACACGATGATGCTGGTGAGTCCGAGCGTGTCGTTGAGCTGGCGGATCAGCCGCGCTGCCGTGCCGAGCGAGATCGGATCGAGGCCGGCGAAGGGTTCGTCGTACATCACGAGGTCGGGGTCGAGCGCGATCGCGCGCGCCAGCGCCACGCGCCGCGCCATGCCGCCCGACACCTCGCTGGGCATCAGGTCGCGCGCACCGCGCAGGCCGACGGCATCGAGCTTCATGAGCACGATGTCGCGCACCAGCGCTTCGGACAACTGGGTGTGCTCGCGCAGCGGGAAGGCCACGTTGTCGAACACGCTCATGTCGGTGAACAACGCGCCGAACTGGAACAGCATGCCCATGCGGCGCCGTGCTGCATAGAGCGCCTTGGCGTCGAACCTGACGACGTCCTGACCATCGAAGAGCACCTCGCCGCGCTGCGCCTTCTGCTGTCCGCCAATCAGGCGCAGCACGGTGGTCTTGCCGCCGCCCGATGCGCCCATCAGGGCCGTGACCTTGCCGCGCGGCACGGTGAAGGAAACGCCGTCGAGAATGGCACGCGCGCCGTAGCCGAACGTGACGTCGCGGAACTCTACGAAGGGATGTTGTGGCGGTGCGGCGGGGTCCATCTCAATAAAAAAGCCGGGCGCCCTTTCAGGCATCCCGGCATGCGGTTTCTGGCGGATGATACCGGGGACAAACCCGACCCCGCGAAACTGAAACAAAAATCAGCGTGGCAAGTCGCTGAATCCCATCAAAAATTCATCGACCGAGCGGGCAGCCTGGCGGCCCTCGCGGATCGCCCAGACCACCAGCGACTGTCCGCGGCGGATGTCGCCGGCAGCGAACACCTTCGGCACGTTGGTGGCATAGCCGCCGATGAAGTCGACCGTCGCCTTGGCGTTGCCGCGTGCGTCCTTCTCGACACCGAAGGCGTCGAGCACGGTGGCCACGGGGCTGATGAAGCCCATGGCGAGCAGCACGAGGTCGGCCTTCAGCACCTGCTCGCTGCCGGCCACTTCCTGCATCCTGCCGTCCTTCCACTCGACGCGAACGGTCTTCAGGCCGGTGACCTTCCCCTTCTCGCCGATGAACTCCTTGGTGGAGATTGCGAATTCGCGTTCGCAGCCTTCTTCATGGCTGGAACTGGTGCGCAGCTTGATCGGCCAGTAGGGCCAGGTCAGCGGGCGGTTTTCTTCCTCGGGCGGCTGCGGCATCAGCTCGAACTGCGTGACGCTCGCGGCGCCATGGCGGTTGCTGGTGCCCACACAGTCGGAGCCGGTGTCGCCGCCGCCGATGACGATGACGTGCTTGCCGTCGGCGCGCAGCTGGCCCTTGACCTTGTCGCCCGCGTTGACGCGGTTCTGCTGCGGCAGGAACTCCATCGCGAAATGGATGCCGTCGAGGTCGCGGCCGGGCACCGGCAGGTCGCGCGATTGCTCGGCACCGCCGGTGAGCACCACGGCGTCGAACTCTTTCTGCAGCTGCTCGGGCGTGACGATTTCCTTGGCGAGATTCGTGACCTTGGAGCCCTTGCCCAGCGGATCCTTCGCGGCGCCGACCATCACGCCGGTGCGGAAGGTCACGCCTTCGGCCTTCATCTGCTCGACACGGCGGTCGATATGCGACTTCTCCATCTTGAAGTCGGGGATGCCGTAGCGCAGCAGGCCGCCGATGCGGTCGTTCTTCTCGAACAGCGTCACGTCGTGGCCGACGCGCGCGAGCTGCTGGGCGGCCGCCATGCCGGCCGGGCCCGAACCCACCACCGCCACCTTCTTGCCGGTCTTGTGCTTGGCGGCGCGCGGCGCCACCCAGCCTTCGTCCCAGGCGCGGTCGATGATCGCGTGTTCCAGCGACTTGATGCCGACCGCGTCGTCGTTCACGTTGAGCACGCAGGCCGCCTCGCAGGGCGCGGGGCAGATGCGGCCGGTGAACTCGGGGAAGTTGTTGGTCGAGTCGAGCACCGCGAAGGCGTTTTGCCAGTCGTTGCGGTACACGAGGTCGTTGAAGTCCGGAATGATGTTATTGACCGGGCAGCCGCTGTTGCAGAACGGCGTGCCGCAGTCCATGCAGCGCGCGCCCTGCACCTTGGCCTGTTCGGTGTTCAGGCCGACGACGAATTCCTTGTAGTGCTTGACGCGCTCGTCGACGGGCTTGTAGCCCTCCTCGACGCGCTCATGCTCCATGAAGCCGGTGATCTTTCCCATCGTGCTTTCCTTTGTTCTCTGTACTCGTGGGCGCTCAGACCGAAGCCGGGGCCGTTTGCGGTGCGGATGCTGCCAGCGCATGCGGCTCGAGGCCGATGTGCGCGTTGTTGCCGCTGCTCGTGAGCTCGACCTTGCGGTCGTGCAGTTCGGCGAGCGCGCGCTTGTATTCGTTCGGGAACACCTTCACGAACTTCGTGCGCGACACCGACCAGTTGTCGAGCAGCTCGCGCGCGCGCTTGCTGCCGGTCCAGCGGTGGTGCTCTTCGAGCAGCTTCTTCAGCTGCGCTTCGTCGGTCACGCCGCCATGCCAGATCTTGCGATGCACGCTGGCGGTCTGCTCGGCGGAGGTCAGCACCTTGTCGAGCGAGACCATCGAGAGGTTGCAGCGCGTGGCGAACTGGCCGTCCTCGTCGTAGACGAAGGCCACGCCGCCGCTCATGCCGGCCGCGAAGTTGCGGCCCGTCTTGCCGAGCACGGCCACCGTTCCGCCGGTCATGTATTCGCAGCCGTGGTCGCCGGTGCCTTCGATGACCGCCGTGGCGCCCGACAGGCGCACCGCGAATCGTTCGCCGGCCACGCCGCACAGGTAGGCCTCGCCGGTGGTCGCGCCGTACAGCGCCGTATTGCCGACGATGGTGTTGCGCACGGCTTCACCGCGGAACTCGAGGCTGGGGCGCACCACCACACGGCCGCCGGAGAGGCCCTTGCCCGTGTAGTCGTTGGCGTCGCCGATGAGGTACAGCGTGATGCCGCGCGCCAGGAAGGCGCCGAACGACTGGCCGCCCGTGCCTTCGAGCTGGATGCGGATCGAGTCGTCGGGCAGGCCCTGCGGATGCACCTTGGTCAGCGCGCCCGAGAGCATTGCACCCACCGAGCGGTTGACGTTGCGCGCCACCTCGATGAACTGCACCTTCTCGCCCTTGTCGATGGCGGGACGCGACTTCTCGATGAGCTTCACGTCGAGCGCACGTTCGAGGCCGTGGTCCTGGTTCTCGACATGGAAGCGCGCCACGTCGGCCGGCACGTTCGGCAGTGCGAACAGGCGGCTGAAGTCGAGGCCCGAGGCCTTCCAGTGCTCGATGCCCTTGCGCATGTCGAGCAGGTCGGCGCGGCCGATCAGGTCGTCGAACTTGCGGATGCCCAGCTGGGCCATGATCTGGCGCACTTCTTCAGCAACGAAGAAGAAGTAGTTGACGACGTGCTCGGGCTTGCCCGAGAACTTCTTGCGCAGCGTCGGGTCTTGCGTGGCCACGCCCACCGGGCAGGTGTTCAGGTGGCACTTGCGCATCATGATGCAGCCCTCGACCACCAGCGGCGCGGTCGCAAAGCCGAACTCGTCGGCGCCCAGCAGCGCGCCGATGGCGACGTCGCGGCCAGTCTTCATCTGGCCGTCGGCCTGCACGCGGATGCGGCTGCGCAGGCGGTTGAGCACCAGCGTCTGCTGCGTTTCGGCCAGGCCGATTTCCCACGGGCTGCCCGCATGCTTGATCGACGACCAGGGCGACGCACCCGTGCCGCCGTCATGGCCGGCGATCACGACGTGGTCGCTCTTGCACTTGGCCACGCCGGCCGCGATGGTGCCGACGCCGATTTCGCTCACCAGCTTCACGCTGATGCTCGCGTGCGGCGCGGTGTTCTTCAGGTCGTGGATGAGCTGGGCCAGGTCTTCGATCGAGTAGATGTCGTGGTGCGGCGGCGGGCTGATGAGGCCCACGCCCGGCACGGCATAGCGCTGCTTGCCGATGTACTCGGTGACCTTGCCGCCCGGCAGTTGGCCGCCCTCGCCCGGCTTGGCGCCCTGGGCCATCTTGATCTGGATCTGGTCGGCCGAATGCAGGTACTCGGCGGTGACGCCGAAGCGGCCCGACGCGACCTGCTTGATGCGCGAACGCAGCGAGTCGCCGTCCGCGAGCGGCAGGTCGACCTCGACGTTGGCCGCGCCGATCACGCTCTTGAGCGTGTCGCCCTGCTTGATCGGGATGCCCTTGAGTTCGTTGCGGTAGCGCGCCGGGTCTTCACCGCCCTCGCCCGTGTTGCTCTTGCCGCCGATGCGGTTCATGGCAATCGCGAGCGTGGCGTGAGCCTCGGTGCTGATCGAGCCGAGCGACATCGCGCCGGTGGCGAACCGCTTGACGATCTCGGCAGCCGATTCGACCTCGTCCACCGGAATCGCCTTGGCCGGATCGATCTTGAACTCGAACAGGCCGCGCAGCGTGAGGTGGCGGCGGTTCTGGTCGTTGATGAGCTGCGCGTATTCCTTGTACGTGTTCCAGTTGTTGGCGCGCGTGCTGTGCTGCAGCTTGGCGATGGCGTCGGGCGTCCACATGTGCTCTTCGCCGCGCGTGCGCCAGGCGTATTCGCCGCCTGCGTCGAGCATGTGGGCCAACACCGGATCGTCGCCGAAGGCGGCCTTGTGCATGCGAATGGCTTCCTCGGCGATCTCGAACACGCCGATGCCTTCCACGCGGCTGGCGGTGCCGGTGAAGTACTTGTTCACCGTCTCGCTGTTCAGGCCGATGGCCTCGAACAGCTGCGCGCCGCAGTAGCTCATGTAGGTGCTGACACCCATCTTCGACATGATCTTCGACAGACCCTTGCCGATGGCCTTGACGTAGTTGTAGACCGCCTTCTCGGCGCTCAGCTCGCCCGGCATGTCGGCGTGCATGGCCGCCAGGGTTTCCATGGCGAGGTACGGGTGCACGGCTTCAGCGCCGTAGCCCGCCAGCACGCCGAAGTGGTGCACTTCGCGCGCCGAACCGGTCTCGACCACGAGGCCGGCCGTGGTGCGCAGGCCTTCGCGCACGAGGTACTGGTGCACGGCCGACAGGGCCAGCACGGCGGGGATGGCCACCTGCGTCGGGCTCACGCCGCGGTCGCTGATGATCAGGATGTTGTGGCCGCCCTTGATGGCGTCGACGGCTTCTGCGCACAGCGAGGCCAGCTTGGCCTCGACACCTTCATCGCCCCAGGCGAGCGGGTAGGTGATGTCGAGCGCGTAGCTCTTGAACTTGCCCTGCGTGTACTTGCCGATGTCGCGCAGCTTCGCCATGTCGGCGAAGTCGAGGATCGGCTGGCTCACTTCGAGCCGCATCGGCGGGTTGACCTGGTTGATGTCCAGCAGGTTGGGCTTGGGGCCGATGAAGGACACCAGCGACATCACGATCGCTTCGCGGATCGGGTCGATCGGCGGGTTGGTCACCTGCGCGAACAGCTGCTTGAAGTAGTTGTAGAGCGGCTTGTTTTTGTTGGAGAGCACGGCCAGCGGGCTGTCGTTGCCCATGGAGCCGATGCCTTCCTCGCCGGCCTGCGCCATCGGGCTCATCAGGAACTTGATGTCTTCCTGCGTGTAGCCGAAGGCCTGCTGGCGGTCGAGCAATGCAACTTGCGACAGCGGAGCGGAGACGGGCTCGGCCTTGACGCTGTCGAGCTTGATGCGCAGGTTCTCGATCCACTGCTTGTAGGGCTTGCTGTTGGCGAGGGTGGCCTTGACCTCCTCGTCGTCGATCATGCGGCCCTGCTCCAGGTCGATCAGGAACATCTTGCCGGGCTGCAGGCGCCACTTGCGCACGATCTTCTGCTCGGGCACGGGCAGCACGCCCGATTCGGACGCCATGATGACCAGGTCGTCGTCGGTCACGCAGTAGCGCGAGGGGCGCAGGCCGTTGCGGTCGAGCGTGGCGCCGATCTGGCGGCCGTCGGTGAACACGATCGATGCAGGGCCGTCCCACGGCTCGAGCATGGCGGCGTGGTATTCATAGAACGCGCGGCGGCGCGGGTCCATGGTGGCGTGCTGTTCCCAGGGCTCGGGAATCATCATCATCACGGCCTGGCTGATGGGGTAGCCGGCCATCGTCAGCAGTTCGAGGCAGTTGTCGAAGGTGGCGGTGTCGGACTGGTTCGCGAAGCTGATCGGATAGAGCTTTTGCAGGTCGGCGCCCAGCACCGGCGACGACATCACGCCTTCGCGCGCCTTCATCCAGTTGTAGTTGCCCTTGACCGTGTTGATTTCGCCGTTGTGGGCAACGTAGCGGTACGGGTGGGCCAGCGGCCACTCGGGGAAGGTGTTGGTGGAAAAGCGCTGGTGCACCAGACCCAGGGCCGAGATGCAGCGCTTGTCCTGCAGGTCGAGGTAGTAGGTGCCCACCTGATCTGCCAGCAGCAGGCCCTTGTAGACCACGGTGCGGCTCGACATGCTGGGAACGTAGTATTCCTTGCTGTGCTTGAGCTTCAGGCGCTGGATGTTGGCGCTGGCGGTCTTGCGGATCACGTAGAGCTTGCGTTCCAGCGCGTCCTGCACGATCACGTCGTTGCCGCGGCCGATGAAGACCTGGCGCAGCAGCGGTTCCTTTTCGCGCACGGTGGGCGACATGGGCATGTCGCGGTTGACCGGCACGTCGCGCCAGCCCAGCAGCACCTGGCCTTCGGCCTTGATAGCGCGTTCCATTTCCTGCTCGCAGGCTTCGCGCGAGGCGTGCTCCTTCGGCAGGAAGATCATGCCGACGCCGTACTCGCCGGGCGGGGGCAGCGTGACGCCCTGCTTCGCCATTTCTTCGCGGTACAGGTGGTCGGGCAGCTGGATCAGGATGCCGGCGCCGTCGCCCATCAGCTTGTCAGCGCCCACTGCGCCGCGATGGTCGAGGTTCTCGAGGATCTTCAGGCCCTGCAGCACGATGGCGTGGCTCTTCTCGCCCTTGATGTGGGCCACGAAGCCGACGCCGCAGGCATCGTGCTCGTCGGCACCGGAATACAGACCGTGTTCTTGGAGATGTTTGATCTCGGCAGCCGTCGTCATGGCGCGCTCCTTCAGTTTTCGCAGGGAAATGGAGCATATTGCGATGCACAAAGAATGCCAAACACTTTAATGGGGGTCAGATTCCTATTAAATCTTGAGTTATCTTGTCAGAATTAAATTAGGGACATATTAAAAGAAGGAGCAAAAGAGCCAGTTCGGCAGCCGGCCGGTGCCGCTTTTTCAGTTCAGGATGAAGAGTTCGATGGCGGCCGGCCGGCCTTGGCTTTGACCACCCGGCGGTCGGTGGACTTCTGCAGGCTGTCGAGAAAGTCGTCGTCGCCCGCGGCCCAGCCCCGCAATGTGGCCTCGGTCAGTGCGCTCTGGTCGGCCGCACGCACCCCGCCACGCACCAGCTCGACGTACGCGGCCTCCCGCGCGAAAGGCGTGTTGCCAAGTTCCCAATACAGCGGATGCGGGGTCAGCAGCCGGTCGTGCCGCAGTCCGGCGTAGTGGCCATGGCTGGACCAGGGGAAGTCGCGCGCATCGGCCACCATGCCCGCGCGAACCGGGTTGAGGTCGATGTAGGCCATGCAGGTCAGCAGGTAGCGGTCGGTCTGGATGAGAGTGGACCGGTAGCGGCCCTCCCACAGCGTGCCGCTGCGGCCATGCCGGTCGTTGAAGTAGCGCACGTAGCTTCGGCCCACCGATTGCATGAACTGGGGCAGGCCGGTGGGGCTGTCGGGTGTGGCCAACAGGTGGAAGTGGTTGTCCATCAGCACGTAGGCGTGCAGTGCGATGCCGAAGCGCGTGGCGTTCTCGGCCAGCAGTGCGAGCAGCTTCTCGTGGTCCGCGCGGTCCATAAAGATCGGCTGGCGGTTGTTGCCGCGCTGGATCACGTGGTGCGGCATGCCGGCCAGCGTAAGGCGGGGAAGCCGGGCCATGGGGTGAGCGCTGGCGTTCAGGCGAGGCGAAAGCGCGTATCGCCCAGCGCGTCGAGCCCGAACTGGCCTAGCAGCTCGCGCAACCGCGTGGCCGCGCTCGCCTTGCGCTGCCCGGTGTAGCGCGCCAGGATCAGCTCGTTCTTCATGCTGTGCTCCCAGCCGACCAGCTCGGTCACCGTGACGCTGTAGCCGTTGGCTTCGAGATACAGGCAGCGCAGCACGTTGGTGAGCTGGCTGCCGATTTCGCGCGTGTGCAGCGGATGGCGCCACAACTCGGCCAGCGGCGTGCGCGACAGCGACAGCGCCTTGGTTTCGCGCAGGCAGGCGGCCACTTCAGCCTGGCAGCAGGGCACGAGCACCATGCAGCGCGCTTTCTTGGCCAGTCCGAAGGCGATGGCGTCGTCGGTGGCGGTGTCGCAGGCATGCAGCGCGGTGACCACGTCGATCTGCGCCGGCAATTCGCTCGCCTGCGCCGATTCGGCCACGGTGAGGTTCAGGAAGGACATGCGCTCGAAGCCCAGGCGCTGCGCCAGCGCGCGCGAGCGCTCGACCAGTTCGCCGCGCGTCTCGATGCCGTAGACGTGGCCGCTGCCCTGCCGAGCCCGGAAGAACAGGTCGTAGATGATGAAGCCGAGGTACGACTTGCCCGCGCCATGGTCGGCCAGCGTGGCGCCCGCGCCCTCTTCGGGCAACTCGCGCAGCAGTTGCTCGATGAACTGGAACAGGTGGTAGACCTGCTTGAGCTTGCGCCGCGAGTCCTGGTTGAGCCGGCCCTCGCGGGTCAGGATGTGCAGTTCCTTGAGCAGTTCGATGGATTGGCCGGGGCGCAGCGCGTCGGCCAGCTCCGCATCGGCCTTGGCGGCCTTGTTCGTTTTCACGGTTCTTGTCGCGTTGTTCGTGTTAATGGCTTGGCGCTTCCGGGGCCGATGTCGAGCGCCGCCCAGCCTTCGGGGCCCAGCGCTTCGAGCGTGTCGATGTTGCGTTCGAAGATGGCCTCGGCCTCGGGGAACGCCTTGACCGCGCGGCTCACGCTGTCTTCGCGCAGCAGGTGCAGCGTGGGGTACGGCGCGCGGTTGGTGGCATTGCCGATGTCGTCGGCATCAGTGCCGGCGAACTGGAAGCGCGGATGAAAGCTCGCCAGCTGGAACACACCGTCGAAACCGGCGCGCGCAAGCCGGCGTTCGGCACGCGCAGTGAAGTCGTTGAAGTCCAGAAAGTCGGCCAAGGTGTTCGGTGCAATGAGCAGGGTGGTGTCGCGCACGGCGGCGTCGAGTGCGGCGAGGTCTTTCGCTTCGGCAAGAAGCGCGTCCATCAGGTCGGCCTCCTCGGCCGGCTCGTACACGGCGTAGTGGACCTGCGCCTTCACGTGCACGGCCTTTGCGAACGGGCACAGGTTGAGGCCGATCACCGCGCGTTCGAGCCAGCGCCGCGTGTCGGCTTCGGCCTGGGCAGATGCGATTGTCGCCGGGTGGGTCATGCCATCTCCGCCGCAGGGCGAATCCGCCCCAGGCGCCGCGCGATCGCCATGCCGACCAGCGAGCAGGCCAGCGTGGCGGTCCAGGTCCAGTGCCAGCCGCCAACGCGGTGAGCCATCCACGCTACGGCCGGCGGGGCCAGGAACTGGCCGAGCGAGGACGCCTGCTGCATGAGGCCGACCGTCGTCGAAACGGTGGTGGGCCCGGGCGCCAGCCGCACGCCCAGCAGGAACAGCGTGGCCGGCACCATGCCGCCGCCGAGCGAGAACGCGCACACGGCGATGTAGCGCAGCGCGGGCGGCAGGCCCAGGGCGTCTGCACCCTGCCCTGCCTGCGCGAAGGCGGCAACGCCCCCGAGCGCCATCGTCAGGAAACCGAGTTGCAGCAGTCGCTCCGGCGCCACGCCGCGCTGCAGCCAGCGGCCGCCTGCAATGTTGCCGACGATGTTCATGGCGGCTGCGAGCGCGGTGAGCACCGCGTTCCAGGCGGCCGGTACACCCGCGCCGGCATAGATGGCGGGCAAGAAGCCGATCACGGCCATCCACTGCGACGAGTACACGGCGAAGGTCAGCGCGATAAGCCAGGGCGCGCGTGCGCCGACCGTGGCACGCAGGCGCGACGACCAGCCGCCGGAGGCCTGGCCCACCGCGGCCGGGCGAAGCCGGTCGCCAGGCACCGCCAGCCACAGCCAGAGCGCGGCTCCGGCCGACACGATCGACAGTGCCCACCACCAATCCGCCCATCCGCCCCAGGCGATCAATGCAGGGCCCAGCAGCAGCGCAAGAGCCACACCGAGCGGCATGTAGGCGCCCCAGAGGCCCAGCGCCGCCTTGTCCGCACCCGGCGGGGTCAGGGCGCGGATCAGCCCCGGCCCCGGCATGACCGTCAGCAGGAAACCGATGCCTTCGACGGCACGCAGCAGGAGCAGCCATTGCACGGCGTGCGTTCCGCCGATGATGCCGACCATGCCGCCCAGCAGGCTGGCGACCGTCAGCACCGCCAGCCCCGTCAGCATGCTGCGGCGCAGGCCGATGGCGTCCGACGCGAGCCCGGCCAGCAGCCCCAGGGTCATGCTCGCGACCTGCACCAGCGACAGCAGGAAGCCCGCCTCGACCAGGCCGATGCCGAGCGAGGCCTGCAGCGCCGGCACGGCCGGAGGCAGCTTGCCCAGGTGCAACGCCGCGCTGACGCCGCCCAGCAGGACGGCCAGGGCAGCAGCGGGAACACGCGGCCGTGCTGCGAAGGGACTCACGCGATGCCCCGGCGCCCCGTGAGCCGCTCGTGTTCGCGCATGGCGAAACGATCGGTCATGCCGGCGATGTAGTCGGCAACGGCACGGTGCCGGTCGTGGCGCTCGGCATAGGAAGCAGGCATTTCGGCGCTGCGCTCGAGATAGGCCTCGAACAGCTCCTGCACCACGTCGCGCGCCTGGTCGGTGGTCTGGGCGACCTGGGGATGCCGGTAGAGGTTGCGGAAAAGAAAGCGCTTGAGGTCTTCCGACTGGGCCTGCATGGCTGCGCTGAACGCGACGACCGGCGGCGCCTTGCGTACCGCGTCGGCATCGGCCGGCGCGAGGACTTCGAGCGCCGCGCGGGTCGCGTCGATCACGTCGTAGACCTGCGCGCTCAGCATGCGCCGGATGGTCTCGTAGAGCACGCGGCGGCCCTGCAGCTGCGGGTGCTCGGCGAGCGCCTCGCGGCGGTAGCGCTCGAACAACTCGACCTCGGACAACTGCTCGACGCCGATGAGCCCCGAGCGCACGCCATCGTCGATGTCATGGGCGTTGTAGGCGATGGCGTCGGCAAGGTTGCACAGCTGCGCCTCCAGCCCCGGCTGCGTGCGGTCGAGGAAACGCCGGGCCACGCCGTGCGGTTCGGCCGCCTCCAGGCGTTCGGCGTTCGCGCGCGAGCAGTGCTTGAGGATGCCCTCGCGGGTCTCGAAGCTGAGGTTCAGGCCGTCGTACTGCGGATAGCGGTGCTCCAGCGCATCGACCACGCGCAGGCTCTGCAGGTTGTGCTCGAAGCCGCCGTGCGCGCTCATGCACTCGTTGAGCGCGTCCTGGCCGGCGTGGCCGAAGGGCGTGTGGCCCAGGTCATGCGCCAGGGCAATCGCCTCGACAAGGTCTTCGTTGATGCGCAGGGCGCGCGCGATCGAACGGCCGAGCTGGGCGACTTCCAGCGAGTGCGTGAGCCGGGTGCGGAACAGGTCGCCCTCGTGGTTCAGGAACACCTGCGTCTTGTAGACCAGCCGGCGAAAGGCCGTGGAATGCACGATGCGGTCGCGGTCGCGCTGGAAGGCGTCGCGCGTGGGCGCGGGCGGCTCGGCATGCCGGCGGCCGCGCGACCGCGCGGGCAGGCAGGCATAGGCCGCGAGGCTCATTGCGCCGCGCAGCACTGCGCGAGCACTTCGCGCACCAGCGCGTCGGGCGCGCTGCGGACCACGGCGGAGCCGGGCCGGTCAATCACCACGAAGCGGATCTCGCCGGCTTCCGATTTCTTGTCGACGCGCATCAGCTCCAGGTAGCGCTCGGCGCCCAGCGCGGGGCCGACGGTCGGCAGGCCGGCGCGTTCGATCAAGCGCGTGAGCCGCTCGACGAAGGCCGCATCGACCCCGCCGAGCCGCTGCGACAGCCGTGCCGCCATGACCATGCCGCAGCCGACGGCCTCGCCGTGCAGCCATTCGCCATAGCCGAGGCCCGATTCGATCGCGTGGCCGAAGGTGTGGCCGAAATTGAGGATTGCGCGCAGGCCGGTTTCGCGCTCGTCCTGCCCGACCACCAGCGCCTTGATCTCGCAGCTGCGCTTGACGGCGTGGGCCAGCGCGGCCGGCTCCCGCGCGACGAGGGCGTCGATGTTGGCTTCGATCCAGTCGAGGAACGCCATGTCGTGGATCGGGCCGTACTTGATGACTTCGGCCAGTCCGGCGCTGAGTTCGCGCGGCGGCAGGGTCTGCAGCGTGGCCAGGTCGCAGACCACCAGTTGCGGCTGGTAGAACGCGCCGATCATGTTCTTGCCGAGCGGATGGTTGATGGCCGTCTTGCCGCCGACCGAGGAATCGACCTGCGCCAGCAGCGTGGTCGGCACCTGCACGAAAGGCACGCCGCGCATGTAGCTCGCGGCGGCAAAGCCGGTCATGTCGCCCACCACGCCGCCGCCCAGGGCGAACAGCACGGTCTTGCGGTCGCTGCCGTGGCCCAGCAGGTCGTCGAAGATCAGGTTCAGCGTCTGCAGGTTCTTGTGCACCTCGCCGTCGGGCAGCTCCAGCAGGTGGACCGTGCGGAAACGGCCCGCCAGAGCCGTCTGCAGCGCCTTGGCATAAAGCGGTGCCACCGTGGTGTTGCTGACGATCAGGGCCGTGGCCGCAGCGGGCGTGGCGGCAAAGCTACGGGGATCGTCCAGCAGGCCGGCACCGATCAGAATCGGGTAGCTGCGGTCGCCGAGCTGGATGTCGACGCGTTCGGGCGGGGCGGAAAGTACGGGCAGGGACATGGGCAGCGAGTTTAGGCGCTGCAGCCGGCGCAGGTTCAGCCAGTGGGCTCTTCCGGATGGGCGCCCGGCTCGACGATGCCCGCCAGCTCGAGCTGCATCACGATGATGTTCACCAGCATCGCGATCGACGGACGGCCGGTGTCGACCACGTCGTGGGCGGTTTCCCGGTAGAACGGGTCGCGCGCATCGTGCAGTTCGCGCAGCCGGCCCAGCGGGTCCGCCACCTGCAGCAGCGGACGCTTGACGTCGTGGCGCAGGCGCCGGAACAGGTCTTCGGGAGAGGAGCGCAGGTAGATCACGTGGAAGTGATCGCGCAGCTGGGTTCGGTTGGCCTCCCGCAGCACCGCACCACCGCCGGTGGCCAGCACGCCGTGGGCATTGGCCGCCAGCTCGGCGATGACGGTTTGTTCGAGATCCCGGAAGGCCACCTCGCCTTCGCGCTCGAAGTAATCGCGGATCGAGCAGCCGATGCGCTGCTCGATCACGTGATCGGTGTCGACGAAAGGAAGGTCCAGCCGCATCCCCAGGCGCCGGCCCACTGCGGATTTTCCGGCGCCGGGCAAGCCGACGAGTGCGACCGCCACGCGGTGGCTGCTACGCCCGCGCGTCAGCGCGCGGCGTTGCGGTCGGTAATCATCTTCGGGGTGATAAAGACGAGCATTTCGGTCTTGTTGGCAACGCGTTCGCGCTTGCGGAACAGTGCCCCCAGATAGGGCACTTCACCCAGCACCGGCACGCGCGATTCGTCATTGGTTTCGGTGAGCTCGAAGATACCACCGATGACGACCGTGCCGCCGTTCTCGACCAGCACTTCGGTCTGCACGTGCTTGGTGTTGATGGCCGGACCCGCCGACGTGTTCACGCCCCGGGCGTCCTTGCTCACGTCCAGCGTCAGGATGATGTTGCCTTCCGGCGTGATCTGCGGCGTGACTTCCAGCTTCAGCACCGCCTTGCGGAACGAGATCGAGGTGGCGCCGCTGGACGTGGCCTGCTGGTACGGAATTTCTTCGCCCTGCTCGATCAGCGCCTTGGTCTGGTCGGCCGTGATGACGCGGGGGCTGGACACCAGCTTGCCCTTGCCGTCGGCTTCGAGCGCCGAGATTTCGAGGTTCAGCATGCGCGAGAAGCTGGAGTTGAACAGCGAGATCGCGAAGGTGCCTGCCGCGTTGCCCGTGCCGCCCGCATCGCCCGCCGGGAGGTTGATGAAGTTGGAATTGGTAAACGTGGAGGTGGCCGTGCTGGCTCCGCCATTGGTGCCCGCCGTGACGACGGGCATCGCGCCGAGGTTGGCGAATGCGCGGTTGCCGGCGGACGATGCGAAGCGCTCGCCAGCGATGCCGCCGCCCAGCCGCACGCCGAGCGACTTGCCGAAGGTATCGGACGCCTCGACGATGCGGGCCTCGATCAACACCTGGCGAACCGGGATGTCCAGCTTCTGGATCAGCTCGGTGATCTGGGCCAGGCGCGACGGAACGTCCGACACGAAGAGCTGGTTGGTGCGCGCCTCGGCGATGACGCTGCCGCGAGGGCTCAGGATGCGCGTCGTGGTACCGCCGCCACCGCCGCCGCCGGACGAGGCACCCGTGCCGGTCAGCCCCTGCGCAATCGCGATCGCCTTGGTGTAGTTGAGCTGGAACGACTGGGTGCGCAGCGGCTCCAGGTTCTCGATCGCGGCCTTGGCCTCGAATTCGAGCTTTTCCTTGGCGTTGATTTCATCCTTGGGCGCAATCCACAGCACGCTGCCGTTCTTGCGCATGCCCAGGTTCTTCGCCTGCATGATGATGTCGAGGGCCTGGTCCCAGGGCACGTCCTTCAGCCGCAGCGTCAGCGCGCCGTTCACCGAATCCGAGGTCACGATGTTGAAGTTCGTGAAGTCGGCAATCACCTGCAGCAGCGAACGGATTTCGATGTTCTGGAAGTTGAGCGACAGCTTTTCGCCGTTGTAGCCCACGCCTTGCGTCAGCTTGGTCGGATCGACCTTGCGGGCGCGGACCTCGACAACGAACTGGTTCTCGCTCTGGTAGGCACTGTGTTCCCAGTCGCCCTTGGCCTCGATCGTCATGCGCACGCGGTCGCCCGACTGCTGCGAAGTTATCAGCTGGACCGGCGTTCCGAAGTCGGCCACGTCGAGGCGCCGGCGCAGACCCTCGGGCAGCGTCGACTTGGTGAACTCCACGACGAGGTTCTTGCCCTGCTGCTTGACGTCGACGCCTACCTGGTTGTTCGGAAGATCGACGATGACCCGGCCGGTGCTGTCGGCGCCAAGGCGGAAATCGACGTCCCGCAGCGGCAGCATGTCCCGGTTGCGGTTTTCCGCGAAGGTCGCGCCGGCAGACGCGACAAGCGCCGAACCTGCCACCGGCTCGAGGATGACCAGCAGCGACTTGCCCTGGATCTCGGCCTTGTACGCAGTGGCCTGTTTCAGGTTCAGCACCACGCGGCTGCGTTCACCGGCCTGGACCACGTTCACCGAACGCAGGTTGCCCTGGTTCACTTCAATCGCGGAACGGCCGATGGCATTCGTGACGCCCGGAAAATCGAGCGCAATGCGGGCCGGCGTCTGGACGGCGAACCCTGCAGGCACCGCGGTGAGCGGTTGCGCGAGATCGATGCGGATCACTTCCGCACCGGACTGGGTCGAGCTGGTCACGGCCTCGATGGCGTTTTGCGCATGGGCCACGGCCAATGCACCGAAGGCCAGCAGACCCAGGCCGGCAGCGCGCAGCCACTGTGCCATCGTTGATTTCTTTTGGTTCATTTCGCACTCTCTTGCAGCTGCAGCGTCGCGACGCGTTCGATCCATTCACCGGCGGCGTCTTGCACGATCTCACGCAAGGCGACTTCGGTTTCGTTGATACGGGTGATGCGCCCGTAGTTGAGTCCCAGGTATTCGCCGACGCGAACCTTGTAGAGCAGCTTGTCGACACGAACCAGCGCCACCGGCTGGCCGTTGCGGTTCATGCTGCCGACCATTGCCATCGAGTCGAGCGGGAAGGCTTCGAGCGCCTCCTTGCGGCGTGCCAGCTCGGGCGCGATCAGCTCCGAAGTGCTCGGCTGGTTCGACTCGCGGCGCAGCGCCTGCGTCAGCTTCAGGATATTGAAGGGCTCGAACGACGAGGCCTCGGTGTAGGTCTGCGGCGTGAACTTCTTGGGCTCTGAAATAGGCGGCACCGAGGGCTTCACCTGGGCGCGCTGCTCGGCCATCCAGCGTTGCAGATCGTCCTGGCCGGAATCGCAGGCACTCAAGCCCGACGCGGCCAGTGTCAGCCACAGTACTTTGGCGGCGATCTTCATTTCTTCGCCTTCGGTGCGGCGGCGCGCTTCTGCGCGGCCCGCTCGTCTTCGTCGAGGTAGCGGAAGGTGCGCGCGGTGGCGTCCATCGTCAGCACGTCCTTGTCCTTTTGCGGGGTGACGGTGATGTTGTTCAACGTCACGATGCGCGAGAGGCCCGCGACGTCGGCGGCGAAGGCGCCCATGTCGTGATACCGCCCGGTCACGCGAACGGCGATCGGAAGCTCGGCGTAGTAGTCCTTGACCGACACCTGCCCCGGACGGAACAGCTCGAACTGAAGGCTGCGGCCGAGGCCCGCCTGGTTGATGTCCGACAGCAGGGCGTCCATTTCGGCCTTGCTGGGCAACTGCTTCTCGAGCAGTGTCACGTACTGCTGCACCTGTTCGCGCTGCTTCTTCAGCAGTTCGAGGTTGGCCGCCTGGGCCACCTTCTTCTGGTAGTCGGCCTTCAGCGCGACTTCCTTGGAACGCTCGCTCTCGAGTTCGTCGTTCGAGTTGGTCAGCCAGACGAACCACAGCGCGACCAGTACCAGGGCGGTGACCGCCAGGCAAAGCGCGTAGCGGGGCACTGCCGGCCACATCGACGGATCGTTCGGATTGAGCCCGCGGAACTGCCCGCCGACACGCTGCAGAACAGCACCGACATCTATTTTCATGGAGGGGCGATTGCTTGCCATGTTCCGTTACCCCTTGGATTGAGCCGCCGCAGCCACGGCCTTGTCGGCAGCGGCCTTTTGAGCATCGGTGGGGCGTTTCAGGCCAATGCGCATCGTGAAGTTCGCAACGCGGCGCTGGTCGCGCGGGGTCAGGTTCACGTTCGCCGACGTGATTTCGACCAGCTCCGGCTTGACCAGCCACGGACTGTTGTTGCCCAGGTTGCGCAGCAGCTCCGAAACCCGTTCGTTCGACTGCGCCATGCCTTGCAGCGTGACCGTCTGGTTGTCCTGTTTCATGCTGGTCAGGTAGACGCCGTCGGGCAGCTGCCGAACCAGTTCGTTGAGCAGGTGCACCGGCAGGTTGCGGTCGCCTTGCAGGTCTTCGACGGCCTGCTGGCGCGCACGCAGCGCTGCAATTTCTTCCTGCAGCGTCGAGATCTCCTTGATTTCGACTTCGAGCTTCTTGATCTCGGCCTGGAGAAAGCCGTTCTTCGATCGCTGCGTCGAGATCTGGGCCTCGAACCAGAGGTAGCCCAGGCCGGCGATCAGCAGGCCGAGCACCGCTGCAGCGCCCAAGGTGCCAAAGAAGGCCTCGCGCCGCCGCTTGCGTGCAGCTTCGCGGTGCGGAAGCAGATTGATGAGGATCACTGCAGGAACCTCCGCATGGCCAACCCGCAAGAGGTCAGGTAGGACGGCGCTTCGCGACGGACCTTCTTTTCACGGATGTTCGAACTGAAGTCCATGCCGTCGAAGGGATTCAGGAGCGAGCAGGCAAACGAGGTCTGCCGCGTGACTGCGTTGGTCAAGCCCGGCAGCGACGCCGAGCCGCCAGCCAGCAGCACGTAGTCGACGCGGTTGTGCGGCGTGCTCGTGAAGAAGAACTGGAGCGCGCGCGCGATTTCCTGCGCGATGCCCTCCACGAAAGGCTTGAGCACGCCGGAGCCGTAGTCGTCGGGCAGGTCGCCGCTGCGCTTCTTCGCTTCGGCTTCCTCTGCGGAAAAACCGTACTGGCGCACGATCAATTGCGTGAGCTGGGCGCCGCCGAACGCCTGATCGCGGTCGTACAGCACTTCCTGGTTGCGCAGCACCTGCATGCTGGTGGTGAAGGCGCCCACTTCGAAAAGCGCCACGATCGAGTCCACGCCCTTGCCGGGCAGCTGTTCGATCAGGCGGGCGGTCGCCAGGCGCGAGGCGTAGGACTCGACGTCGAGGATCATCGCCTTCAGTCCGGCGGCTTCCGCCAAGCCTTCGCGGTCCTGCACCTTTTCCTTGCGGGACGCGGCAATCAGCACTTCCACGTCACCGGCGGAGGTGGTGCTCGGCCCCGTAACGCAGAAGTCGAGGCTGACTTCGTCCAGCGAGAACGGGATGTACTGATTGGCTTCGGATTCGACCTGAATCTCGAGTTCCTGCTCGCTCATGCCACCCGGAAGAATGATCTTCTTGGTGATCACGGCCGAAGGCGGCAGCGCAAGCGCCACGTTGCGGGTGCGCGTGCCGCTCTTGCGGATGACGCGCCGGACGGCTTCCGCCACTTCATCGAACTTTTCGACGTTGCCGTCGGTGATCCAGCCACGTTCCAGGGGTTCGATGGCGCAGCGCTCCAGAACCAGCTTGCCGCTGGCCTCACGGCCGAGCTCGACCAGCTTGACGCTGGACGAACTGACATCCAGCCCCAGCAGGGGAGCGTTCTGACGACGAAACAATGATCCAAGAGCAGCCAAGTTAGGTCCCTCTCCCCCTGTATTTGTAACCAATAGAAAAAAGTGCGTTCGGTTGCATGCTAGCAGCAGGCGTGGCGGCCACCAAGCAACGCCGGGGGGCAAAACCCTGAAGCGTTGTCAAAACCTGACGTCAAATCTGCATTTTGTAACTTTTGAATTAGAGCGATGCAACAGCAACAAAGATCGGATCGTGCAATGGGACCGGCTTTTTATAATGTTGGGTGACTCTCCGGCCCTCCATGCAAGAAACCTCAAGCCCCAAAGGGCCAGCCAAGACCCCCTCCCCCAAGCCCCAGCGCCCAACCTGGCTGAAATGGCTGTTGCGCTTTTTCTTCTGGGGGTTCGGCATTGCCGCTGCCGGTGTGCTCGCAGTGCTGTGCGTGGTGGCGGTGGCCCTGGCAGTCGCGTACCCGAACCTGCCCGACATCAGTGAACTCTCCGACTACCGGCCCAAGCTGCCGTTGCGGGTTTTCTCGGCCGAAGGCACCCTGATCGGCGAGTTCGGCGAGGAGCGCCGCAATCTCACCCCGATCTCGGCCATTCCGAAGGTCGTGAAGGACGCGGTGCTGGCTGCCGAAGATGCCCGCTTCTACGATCACGGCGGGGTCGACTACAAGGGCATGGTGCGTGCGGGCCTGGCGAACATGAACCGCGTGAAGAGCCAGGGCGCGTCGACCATCACGATGCAGGTGGCGCGCAATGTCTACCTGAGTTCCGAGAAGACTCTCACCCGCAAGATCTACGAGGTGCTGCTGACCTTCAAGCTGGAGCACCTGCTCACCAAGGACCAGATCTTCGAGATCTACCTGAACCAGATCTACCTCGGCAACCGCGCCTACGGGTTTGCCGCTGCCTCCGAAGCTTATTTCGGCAAGCCGCTGCAGGATCTCTCGATCGCCCAGGCTGCCATGCTGGCCGGACTGCCGAAGGCGCCGGGCGCGAACAACCCGGTCAACAACCCGCAACGCGCGCGCGGCCGCCAGTTCTACGTGATCGACCGCATGCAGGAAGCCGGCTTCATCACCGCCGAACAGGCGACCGAAGCCAAGAAGGAAGAACTGCACCTGCGCGATGCCGCCGACCCGAACCGGCTGCACGCCGAGTACGTAGCCGAGACGGTGCGCCAGCTGATGTACGCGCAGTACGGCGACAGCACCTATACGCGCGGCCTCAAGGTCTACACCTCGCTGGTGGCGGCCGACCAGGCTGCGGCCTACAAGGCGCTGCGCAAGGGCATCATGGACTACGAGCGCCGCCAGATCTATCGCGGCCCCGAGAAGTTCGTCGACCTGCCCAGCGACGCCAAGGATCTCGACGAGGCCGTGGACGATGCACTCAACGACCACCCCGACAACGGCGACGTGATGGCCGCGGTCGTGCTCAAGGCCACGCCCAAGCAGATCGATGCCGTGCGCGGCAACGGCGACGCGGTGCAGATCACGGGCGAGGGCCTCAAGCCCGCGCAGTCCGGCCTCTCCGACAAGGCCCCGCCCAACATCAAGATTCGCCGCGGCGCGGTCATCCGCGTGGTGAAGACGCCGAAGAACACCTGGGAGATCACGCAGTTGCCCGAAGTGGAAGGCGCGTTCGTCGCCATGGACCCGCGCGACGGCGCCATCAAGGCCCTGGTCGGCGGCTTCGATTTCGGCAAGAACAAGTTCAACCACGTCACGCAGGCCTGGCGCCAGCCGGGTTCGAGCTTCAAGCCGTTCATCTATTCGGCGGCGCTCGAGAAGGGCTTCACCCCCGCCACGGTGATCAACGACGGCCCGCTCTTCTTCGACGCCGGCACCACCGGCGGCCAGCCGTGGGAGCCCAAGAACTACGGCGGCGGCTACGACGGCCCGATGTCGATGCGCACCGCGCTGATGAAGTCGAAGAACCTCGTGTCGATCCGCATCCTGCAGTCCATCGGCACGCGCTACGCACAGGAGTGGATCACCAACTTCGGCTTCGACAAGGAAAAGCACCCCGCCTACCTGCCGATGGCGCTCGGCGCGGGCTCCGTCACCCCGATGCAGATGGCGGTGGGCTATTCGGTGTTCGCCAATGGCGGTTACCGCGTCAATCCCTACCTCGTGACGCGCATCACCGACCACAAGGACAAGGTGCTGGTCGACAAGCAACCCTCGCTGCTCAACGAGGCGAACCGCGCGATTCCCCAACGCAACGCCTTCATCATGGACACGCTGCTGCAGTCGGTGGCCCGCGCCGGCACCGCCGCCAAGGCGCAGGCGACGCTCAAGCGCCCCGACCTCTACGGCAAGACCGGCACCACCAACGACTCGCTCGACGCATGGTTCGCAGGCTTCCAGCCCACCATGACGGCCATCTCGTGGATCGGCTACGACACGCCGCGCAACCTGGGCGACCGCGAAACCGGCGGCGGCCTGAGCCTGCCGATCTGGATTGCCTACATGGAGACCGCGATCAAGGGCATCCCCGTGACCGATATCGCCACCGCACCGCCTTCCGGCATCGTGAACGTAGGCGGCGAGTGGTACTACGACGACTATGCGCCGGGACGCGGCGTGGCAAGCCTGGGCGTGGAGTCCGCGGCTGCGGCGCCGGTGGAAGCCCTGACCGGCGCCCCGGTGAGTCCGCCGGCCCCGCCCGAGGAGCGCAACCGCATCCTCGATCTTTTCCGCAACTGACGGCGACGAAGAAGAATCAGGCGGCCGCGAACGCCAGCGGCTGGCCTGCCTGCAGGGTCGCTTCGCGCGACAGGTTGCCGAAGAACTCTTCCCCGGTCTTGGTATCGACCCAGGCCCGGCCATCGTGGCGGTAGTGGTAGCCGCCGGAACGCGCGGCGAGCCAGATTTCCTGCAGCGGCTTCTGCAGATTTACGATCAACTGGCTGCCGTTGCGGAATGACATCGTGATCATCCCGCCCACCCTCTGGTTGTCGATGTCGGCGTCGGTCGCATCGTTGATGCGGTCGCATCCCTGCTCGATGGCGGCGAGCGCGGCTTCGGCGCGGTCCATGTACTCGGTGTCGGTCATTACAATTTCGCTATGTTGAACGTTCGCCAAATTCTAGTGAGCACCCGCGCCCGCGCTGCGCTCATGGTCTGCCTCGTTGCAGGCACCACCGCCCTGGTTGCCTGCGGACAGCGCGGTGCGCTGTACCTGCCGACCGATCCTGCCGCCGCCGGACGAGCCACGCTGCCGCAGCTCATGACGCCCGAGAGCTTGCGGTCCTCTTCATCCAGCTCCAGCTCCAGCGAGGCGGCGCCCGCACCGGCCGCTGCCGCCAGCGCACCGGCCAGCAACAGCACGGAACCGCGCAAATGAGTGCCAGCATCAACTCCGCCGCCCTGCCCGGCCAGCCTCACGTTGCGCAACGCGACGGCGCGCTGCACGTCGAAGGCGTCGCGCTCGAAGCGCTGGCGCGCGAGCACGGCACGCCTCTTTTCGTCTATTCGAAGCAATGGATGCTGGACGCCCTCGCGGCCTACCAGCGCGGCTTCGAGGGCCGCGACGCACTCATCTGCTATGCGATGAAGGCCAATTCGTCGCTCGGCGTGCTGCGCGTGTTCGCCGAGGCCGGCTGCGGCTTCGACATCGTCTCGGGCGGTGAGCTGGCACGCGTGCTGGCCGTGGGCGCCGATCCGAAGAAGATCATCTTCTCGGGCGTGGGCAAGACCCGCGCGGAAATGCGCGAGGCCCTTGCCGCCGGCATCGCCTGCTTCAACGTCGAGAGCGAGGCCGAGCTCGACGTGCTCAACGAGGTGGCGCTGGCCGAGGGCAAGCGCGCGCCCATCAGCATCCGCATCAATCCGAACGTCGATCCCAAGACGCATCCCTACATCTCCACCGGCCTCAAGGGCAACAAGTTCGGCATCGCGCACGACCGAGCAGTCGAGGCCTACCGGCACGCCGCGCGGCTGCCGGGACTGGAGGTGGTGGGCATCGACTGCCACATCGGCTCGCAGATCACCGAAGCCTCGCCCTACCTGGACGCCTGCGACCGCGTGCTGGACCTGGTCGAGGCGATCGAAGCGGCCGGCGTGCCGATCCATCACCTGGACTTCGGCGGCGGCCTGGGCATCGACTACAACGGCGAAGTGCCGCCCAAGGCCGATGCGCTCTGGCAGCAGTTGCTCGCCAAGCTCGACGCGCGCGGCTTCGGCCAGCGCAAGCTGGTGATCGAACCGGGCCGCTCGCTGGTCGGCAATGCCGGCGTCTGCGTGACCGAAGTGCTCTACACCAAGCCCGGTGAGGACAAGAACTTCTGCATCGTCGACGCGGCCATGAACGACCTGCCGCGCCCCGCGATGTACCAAGCCTTCCAGCGCATCGTGCCGCTGCGCGAGCGCGCCGGCGATGCGCCGATCTACGACGTGGTCGGCCCGGTCTGCGAGAGCGGCGACTGGATCGGCCGCGACCGCGCGCTCAACGTGGTGGCCGGCGACCTGTTGGCCGTGCTGTCGGCCGGCGCGTACTGCATGAGCATGTCCAGCAACTACAACACGCGCGGCCGTGCCGCCGAAGTGCTGGTGAGCGGCACCACCGCCAAGCTGATCCGCCGCCGCGAGACGATGGAAGACCAGCTGCGCGCCGAGATCGACGGCTGATTGCTGATTGCCGGCGGTCAGCCGGTGCGCAGCGGCTTCTCGCTGCCGCGCGCCGCCACCGCAGGCGGCTTCGCCTTGCGCTGCTTGCTCGCGAAATTCCACACGCGCCACCCGAGCAGCAATCCGATGATCGCGGCGTAGACGAACACTTCGGCGAAGTTGTTCTTGCCCGCGCGCATCCAGAAGAAGTGCAGCAGGCCGAGCCCCGCGATCACATAGACCAGCTTGTGCAGCGTCTGCCAGCGCTTCGCGCCCATGGCCTTGATCGCGCGGTTGAACGATGTAGCCGCCAGCGGCGTCAGCAGCACGAAGGCAGAGAAGCCCACCAGGATGAACGGTCGTTTCGCGATGTCCTTGGCGATGTCGCCCCACTCGAAGCCCATGTCGAACCAGCTGTAGCACAGCAGGTGCAGCACCACGTAGAAGTACGCGAACAGGCCCAGCATGCGGCGCAGGCGTGCGAGTGCATTCCACTTGGTCATCACGCGCAGCGGCGTCACCGCCAGCACGATGCAGATGAAGCGCAGCGTCCAGTCGCCCGCGGCGCGGATCAGGAACTCGGCCGGGTTGGCGCCGAGCCCGTCCGTGAAGGCGCCGTAGGCCAGCCGCGCGAACGGCAGCAGGCACAGCAGGAAGATGACCGGCTTGGTCGCCGGATGCATGAGCAGCTTGTTCATGGGGCGAAGACCGGTTACCGAAGCGAGCTTAGTAGTTCTTCTTCAGGTCCATGCCTGCATAGAGCTGGCCGACCTGGGCTTCGTAGCCATTGAACATCTCGGTCTTGCGCCGCTTGGCGAACAGGCCGCCGCCGTCGCCGATGCGGCGCTCCGTGGCCTGGCTCCAGCGCGGATGGTCGACGTTCGGGTTCACGTTCGAATAGAAACCGTACTCGTTGGCCGCCGCCTTGTTCCACGCGGTGCTCGGCTCCTTCTCGACGAAGCGGATCTTGACGATCGACTTGGCCGACTTGAAGCCGTACTTCCACGGCACCACGAGCCGTACCGGCGCGCCGTTCTGGTTGGGCAGCACCTCGCCGTACATGCCGAAGGCCAGCAGCGCGAGCGGGTGCATCGCCTCGTCCATGCGCAGGCCTTCGGTGTAGGGCCAGTCGAGCACGCGCGAGCCGACGAAGGGCATGGTCTTCGGGTCGGCCAGCGTCACGAACTCGACGTATTTGGCGTTGCCCTGCGGCTCGACCTTCTTGATGAGCTCTGCCAACGAGTAGCCGACCCACGGAATCACCATCGACCAGCCCTCGACGCAGCGCAGGCGGTAGATGCGCTCTTCCTGCGCGCTGAGCTTCAGCAGGTCCTCGATGCCGTACTTGCCCGGCTTCTTGACCAGCCCTTCGACCTCCACGGTCCAGGGCCGCGTCTTCAGCGTGCCGGCGTTCTTGGCCGGGTCGGCCTTGTCGGTGCCGAACTCGTAGAAATTGTTGTAGCTCGTGACGTCCTTGTATTCGGTGAGCTTGTCCATCGACATGGCGCCCGGCACGGCCGACTTGGCGCCGGGCAGCGGCGCAAGCTTGTTGGGCCGCTCGGCCTGGGCCCAGGCTTCGCGCGAGGCGAAGCCGGCCAGCGCCGCACCCGCCGCGCCGCCGGCCATGAGCTTCAGCAGGTCGCGCCGGCCTTCGTAGGCAGCGCGCGGCGTGATCTCGCTCGACAGCGGGTGGATGAAACCGTTGCCGCTGTTGCTGCGGTGGATCGGGCGGGATTGGAACGACATGGCAGGCCTTTCGCGTGAATCGTTGTGCTCAGGGTAGTTCGTGAGCAGTCCCGATTTGGTTACGCGCCGCAGCGGCGCGCGGTTTCAATTCTTCGCGAAAGACCGCAGGCCCGTGCCTACAGGGTGCCGTAGCTGTGCAGCCCGCT
Source organism: Variovorax sp. Root411 (assembly GCF_001425205.1). GTDB lineage: Bacteria > Pseudomonadota > Gammaproteobacteria > Burkholderiales > Burkholderiaceae_C > Variovorax. The sequence goes on along the minus strand of NZ_LMDW01000001.1, from coordinate 263,992 downwards.
CAGGAACATGTTCACGCCGAGGAAGGCGAATGTCGTGACCGCCAGCCCGCCCAGCGCCCACCAAGCCGCCACGGTGCCGCGCAGGCCCTTCACGAGCCGCATGTGCAGCCAGGCCGCGTAGTTGAGCCAGACGATCAGCGCCCAGGTTTCCTTCGGGTCCCAGCTCCAGTAGCCGCCCCAGGCGTCGGCGGCCCACAGGGCGCCGAGCACGGTGGCGATGGTGAAGAAGGCAAAGCCGACCGTGATCGACTTGTACATGACGTCGTCGAGCACCTCGTTGGCCGGCAGCCGCGCCGCGATGCGCTTGCGCCCCAGCAAGATGCCCGCCGCGATCAGCGCGGAGATGCCCGCATAGATTACCCAGTAGCTGCCGCCGGCTTCCTGCACGCGCTGGCGGAACGCCACCGGCACGAAGCACAGCGCCACGCCCAGCAGCCAGATCGGCGTGAGCTTGTACCAGCGCTTCTCGTCGGCCTGCTCCTTGATGAGGTAGGCGAAGGCCACCATGGCCGCGAGCGAGAAGGTGCCGTAGCCGATGAAGTTGGCGGGCACGTGCAGCTTCATCCACCAGCTCTGCAGGGCCGGCACCAGCGGCTGGATCTCGTGCGCCTCGCGCACGATCGTGTACCAGAGCAGGAAGCCGACCGCCGCGCTGACCACCAGCATCACGAAGGCGCCGAGCGCGCGCGTGTTGTAGCGCTCTTCGAAGTAGAGATAGAACGCGGCCGTGAGCCAGCAGAACAGCACGAACACTTCGTACAGGTTGCTGACCGGGATGTGGCCGATGTCCGGGCCGAGCTGGTGGCTTTCGTACCAGCGCACCATGGTGCCGATCAGCGCCATCGTTACGGCCGCCCAGGCCAGCCGCGAGCCGATCATGTCGAAGGTGTCCGACTGCTTGCCGCCGAAGAAGCCGAGCCAGTAAAACAGCGTGCTCATGAAGAACAGCACGCTCATCCAGAGAATGGCCGACTGGCTCGACAGGAAGTACTTGAGCCAGAACACCGTGTCGGCCCGCGCCAGGTCACCCTGGTACGAGCTGATGGCCAGCAGCGACGCCGCGGCGACCACAATGGCCAGCACGCGCAGCGGCCGCCAGAACCAGCCGATGGCGATCATCGCGGCCACGGCGGCGGCAAGGATCGGCTTCTCGTAGTAGTCCATCGATCCCGCGTAGCGCGTGAACGCGAACAGGCCGCCCGCCAGCACCAGCGCCGCGAACACCCAATCGAACAGGTTGCGGCGCGAAAGCCAGCTTTCATTGAGCGTGAGGGTCGTGGTGTTCATCGTGTCTGTGCTTCTGTCTTGCTCAGGGCGAGCAACTTGTGCTTGAGGTGCTCGAATTCGCGGTCGCTGTCGATGGTCTTGCGATTGACCGAGAACGCCATCGTGGCCGCTGTCCCGGATGTCTCGCCTTCGGCAGCCGTGCCGTCGGGCGTCAGCCACACCCAGAGGCGGCGCTCGCGCACGTACAGCATGGCAAAAATCCCGACGATCAGCAACAGGCAACCCAGATAGACGACGTTCTTGCCAGGGGCACGCGCCACCTGGAACACGCTGGCCTGCACCTGGGTGAAGTCGGTCATCATCATCGCGACCGGGGCCGGGTAGAAATGCGCGTCGCTGATGGCCAGCACTGCCTGCGTCAGGTAGGCCTGCGACTTCTGGTCGTTCGGCAGCGCGGCGAGGCCGGCGCCTTCGCGGCCCAGGTTGAGCACCTCGAACAGCACGTCGTTGAGGATGCGCACCAGCACGCTGCCGGCGCGCTCGCGTTCGGCCTCGGGCACGTTGACTTCCATGAACTCGGCAATCGCCTGCCAGCCACCCGCCGTGGTGGCGTCGGCCTTGGCGCGCTCGGTGCCCGCAAACAGCGCCAACGCGCGTGTGGCCGATACGCGCAACTGCTCGGCCATCTCGGGCCGCTTGGGGTCGGTCGCCTTCGCGATGTAGCGCTCGATGGCACGGGCGCGGGTATCGGCATCGCCGAGCGCGGCGCGCATGCGCACGAAACCGTCCATCGAGCCCTGTTCGTCGGCCGGCACGCGCAGGTAGCGGAACGGGTCCTCGGGCTTCTCGCGCATGCCCAGCAGGAACACCGGCTGGCCGTCGCCGGTGTCGACCGGCACCATGTAGTTCTGGTACTCGCGCGCCTGGCCGGCGGCATCGCGCAGCTTGTAGCCGATGCTCGGGCCGATGTTGCGCAGCACCTTCGGTTTGTTGGTTTTGTTGGCGGCGCCCAGGCGCGACTCGATGTCGTGGCGCAGGTCGACCTTGCGCACGTCGGCGCCGCTGCCCATGGCGCCGCCATCGGCAAAGTTCTCGACGTTGATCACGCGCAGCGCGGCGAACTCGAGCGTGAGCTTGTCGCGGCCGTTGGTGATTTCGGTGCTCGGGCCGCCGATGATGCCCTCTACCTCGAAGGGCTTGGCCGCGGCCGCCATCGGCACCGCCTTGAGCTTCACCCTGGAGCCGCCGTCGTCGAAGCTCGACTGGTAGATCTCCACGCCCTTGTAGCTGGCCGGATGGTTGACCTCGATGCGCGCCGGCACCTGCGCGCCGGTCTCGCGGTCGTGCAGCACCACCTCGCTCGCGAAGAGCTTGGGCATGCCGGTCGAGTAGTAGTCGACGATGAACTTCTTCAGCTCGATGGAGAACGGCAGCTCCTGCAGCAGCACGCCGTCGGACTGGTTCAGGATGGCCACGCTGCCCTGCCCGCCCTCGGGCACGAGGATGTTGCCGCGGAAGGTCGGGTTGGCGGCCGACAGGCGGTGCTCCGGCGCCACGTCGGCGATCATGCCGCCGCCGGTGAACACGCTCTTGCCGTTGAACCAGGTCTGCGCGCGCACCACGAGGTCGCCGTCGAGCAGGCCGCCGATGCACACCAGCACGATCGCGCTGTGGGCCGCGATGTAGCCGAGCTTGTGGGCGCCACCGGCGCGCGCCGCGACCATCCAGCCGGCAGCAGTCGGCCGGCTGCCGCTGGTGGCGTCGCGCCGTTGCAGCTTGACCTTCCAGCCACCGCTCACCAGCAGCTGGCCGATGCGGTTGGCCGCCGCTTCGGGCATTTCGCCGAGCCGGTTCTCGGCGCGCTGGCCGAAAGCCTTCAGGCTCTGCGCGCGGATGTCTTCCTTGAAGGTCTTGAGGTCGACCATGATGCGCGGCGTGTTGCGCGCGATGCACAGCGTGGTGCTGATCACGAGGAACAGCAGGATCAGCAGGAACCACCAGGCGCTGTAGATCGAGTCGAGCCTGGCCGCGCGGAACAGTTCGGCCCAGAACGGCCCGAACTGGTTGATGTAGTTGTTGATCGGCTCATGCTGCTTGAGCACGGTGCCGATGATCGACGCGATGCAGATGATGGTGAGCAGCGCGATCGCGAAGCGCATCGACGAAAACAGCTCCACCGCAGCGCGAAGCATCTGCGGGCCGCGATGAACGCGAAGGCCATGGGTGGAGACGGACATCGGACGACAGTAGGGAAAGAGAGGAAAAAAGCAAAAAGGCGGGCCATCCTGCTGGATCGGCCCGCCTTTTGTTTGGGGTTGTTTTCGGCGGCTGGTTCACGCTCCAGGGAGCGCCATCATCAACGCAAACCGGCAATGTAGTCGGCGACGGCCTTGATTTCCCTGTCGTTGAGCTTGGCGGCGACGCCGGTCATGGGAATGCTGTTCAGGCGCACGTTGTCGCGGAAGGCCGTGAGCTGGGCCACGGTGTAGTCGGCGTTCTGGCCGCCCAGGCGCGGGTACTGGGCGGGGATGCCGGCGCCGTTCGGGCTGTGGCAGCCGGCGCAGGCCGGGACTTGGCGCTCGCCGATGCCGCCGCGATAGATCTTCTCGCCCAGGGCAATCGTGTCCTTGTCCTTCGAGAAGCCCGGCTTGACCTTCTTCGAGCCGACGAACCAGGCGATATCGCGCATGTCCTGGTCGCTGAGGTGCGAGGCCATCGAGGTCATGACGCTGTTCTTGCGCTTGCCGGACTTGAAGTCCTGCAACTGCTTGACGATGTATTCGGGGTGTTGTTGCGCCAGCTTGGGATTGGCCGCGATGGTCGAATTGCCGTCGGCGTTGTGGCATGAGGCGCAGCTCTGGATCGTCGGGGTGCTCGCGCTGAACAGCGTGTCCCCCTTGGCGGGGTCGGGCTTGGCGGGCTGGGCAGGCGCCGCTGCACTCGGAGCAGCCGCGTGTTCATCGGCTGCAAAACTCGCGCTGGATGCGATGCCCACGAGGGCTGCAAGCAGAATATTGGCAAACAACTTCATATCGGGGGCTTCGAATTTATGGCGCAAAACCTCACGATTCTACAATGTGGGCCTTGTTTCGAAAGTCCGTAGATGCCCTCCCCGCGCGCCAAGCCCGCTGCCTATCCTCCCCGCGCGGCTCCCGCCGCGGACCCCCAGGTCGCCGAACGCGAACGCGTGGCACTGGGCTGGTTGCATACCGCCCACTTCCTGACCAGCGCCCCCCAGCTGGAACACCTGCCGCCCGTCGACCTGCCCGAGATCGCCTTCGTCGGCCGCTCCAATGCGGGCAAATCGACCGCCATCAATACCCTCACGCAGCAGACGCGGCTGGCCTTCGCCTCCAAGACGCCGGGCCGCACGCAGCACATCAACCTGTTCGGCATCGGCAAGCAGAAGGTCGACGATGCGGTGCTGGCCGACCTGCCCGGCTACGGCTACGCGGCCGTGCCGAAGGAAGCCAAGCTGCGCTGGCAGCGCGTGATGGGCAACTACCTGATGACGCGTGAGAGCCTGCGCGGCGTGGTCCTGATGTGCGATCCGCGCCACGGCCTGACCGAACTCGACGAGATCCTGCTCGACGTGATCCGCCCGCGCGTGGAGCAGGGCCTCAAGTTCCTCGTGCTGCTGACCAAGTCCGACAAGCTCACACGCAGCGAAGCCGCCAAGGTGCTGTCGATTACGCGACTGAATGCTGGCGGCGGCGAGGTGAAACTGTTCTCCGCGCTGAAGAAGCAGGGCGTCGGTGAAGCGGCCGAGCTGCTGTGGCGCTGGGTGCATCCGGAAGAGACCGCGGCGGCATCTGCCGAACCACCGGAGCCGCCAGCAGAAGCCTGAGCCCCAGAACAGGCTGCATGGGCCGTCCAGCGTGCGTAGTTCACTATCAAAAGAATAGCGACAGTCAACCCAAGGAGACAAGAAGCATGATCGAGACCTTCCAACGCAGCCTGCCCAACGGCACCACCCTGAGTTGCCGCGCTGCCGGCCAGCCGGGGCGGCCGCTGATGGTGTTCCTCCACGGCTTCCCCGAAGCCGCGTTCATTTGGGACGAACTGCTGGCGTACTTCTCGGATCCCGCCCACGGCGGCTACCGCTGTGTGGCACCCAACCTGCGCGGCTTCGAGAAGTCGAGCGCGCCGACCGACGTGGCGGCCTACAAGGCGCACCTGCTGATCCAGGACATCCAGCAGCTCGTGGCGACCGAAAGCACCGACGGCACCATGGCCGCGCTGGTGGCCCACGACTGGGGCGGCGCCTTTGCCTGGGGCTATGCCAACGCGTTCCCGCAGCAGATCGGCAAGCTGGTCATCATCAACTCGCCGCACCCTGGCACCTTCACGCGCGAACTGCGCAACAGCGCGGCGCAGCAGCAGGCCAGCGCCTACATGAACTTCCTCGCGCGCCCCGACGCCGAGACGCTGCTTGCAGCCGACGACTTCAAGCGCATGTGGCCCTTCTTCCTGCTGATGAAGGCCGGTGCGGATGGCTTCGGCTGGCTCACCGAGGAAGTGAAGCAGAAGTACCGCGAAGTCTGGGGCGCAGGCCTCACGGGCGCCTGCAACCTCTACCGCGTGACGCCGATGAAGCCGCCGCTGCCGGGCCAGACCATCGACGGCATCCCGGTGCTGCCGCGCGAGCGGCTCACGGTGGACGTGCCGACCTTCGTGTTCTGGGCACTCGACGACGCGGCGCTGCTGCCCGGCCTGCTCGAAGGACTCGACGAGTACGTGCCGAAGCTCGAGGTCAAGAAGGTGCCGAACGCGACCCACTGGATCGTGCACGAGCAGCCGCAGCTGGTGGCCCGCGAGATCGAGGGCTTCCTGCAGCGCAATCAATAGATTCGGGGCTCGCCTTCCGGGCGGGTCTTGAAACGGCGGTGCACCCAGTAGTACTGCGCCGGCATCGTGTCGATGTAGCCCTGCAGCCGCGTGTTCATGAGCGCGGTGTCGGCCTCCACGTCATCGGTCGGGAAATTCTGCCATTGCGGCAGCACCTCGATCTCGTAGCCGTCGGCCGTGAGCTTCGATACCACCGGCACCACCTTGGCCTTGCCCAGCCGCGCAAAGCGCGAGAGCGAGGGCACGGTGGCCGCCTGCACGCCGTAGAACGGCACGAAGATGGTCTGGTCGCGGCCGAAGTCCATGTCGGGCAGCAGGTACAGCAGGCCGCCCTTGCGCAGGCCCTGCAGCACGGGCTTGATGCCGTCAACCCGGTTGAGCGCCGCCACATCGCCGAAGCGCGTGCGGCCCTCGCGGATCCAGGCATCGACCATCGGATCGCGCTGGGTCGTGTAGATGGTGGCCGAGGGGCGCGCCGTGTGCATGGTCAGCGCGGTGGCCGCAGCGTCCAAGCCGTAGAAATGCGGCGCGAACAAGATCATCGGCGCCTCGCCGTCGGCGATCTCGCGGATCTCCGACGCCGCCCCGACCACCTTGAGCCGCCTCGCCACCACCTTCTCGGGCGCATGCCAGAGCCAGCTGCGGTCCAGCCAGGACTGCGCCACGTAGACGAAGGTCTGGCGCGCGATGGCACGGCGCTCGGCCTCCGATTTCTCTGGAAAGCAGACCGCCAGGTTGGTGTCGACAACGCGCCGCCGCGGCACGGCGACGGTGTGCAGGATGCGGCCGAGGAACGCGCCGAAGCCGCGCACGAGCGGCAGTGGCAGCGGCGCGATCACGCGCATGAAGCCGATGCCGAGTCGGGAACCGAGGCTCATGCGGCCTCCCCGGTGGCGGCGGCCACGCGCTCGGCGCGCGGCTCCTTGTAGCGGGCGTAGTCCCACACGTATTGCCCCGGCAGGCTGTGAATCAGCCGGCCGATGGCGTCGTTCATGGCCGCGGCCGCGTCCTCGATGGAGGCGGCCGGATCGGTCAACGCCGTGCCGACGATGGGTTCGAAGCGGACCACGTAGCCGGCGCCGTTCGGCAGCCGCTCACAGACGCTCAGGAAGCAGGCCGCGCCGGTCTGTTGCGCAAGGCGGGGAAGCAGGGTCATGGTGTAGGCGGGACGGCCCAGGAACGGCGCCCAGACGCCCTGCCCCATCGGCGGCACCTGGTCGGGCAGGATGCCGGTGTAGCCGCCGCTGCGCAGCGTGCGGATCAGGCCGCGCACGCCGCTGTTGTTGGTCGGCAGCGTCTGCAGGCCGGGCCGGTCGCGCGAGCCGGCGGCGATCAGGTCGGCCATCCACTTCTTGCGCGCCGGCCGGAACAGCGCCGTGATCGGCCCGTAGGCCGCCAGGAAGCGCTCGCCGATGGCCTGGCCGCACATCTCCCAGCTGCCGAGGTGCGGCGCCACCAGGATCACGCCCTTCTTCGCCTGCATGGCGGCCTCGAAAGCCTCGACGCCCTCCCAGCGCACCACGCGGTGCAGCACGGTCTCGCCGTGCGGGCGCAGCCAGAGCCAGGGCAGCTCGGAAGCCATCTTGCCGGCGGCGGCGATGGCGGGACGGTACTGGCCGGGCGCGAAGCCCGCGCTCTCGGCGTTGGCCTTGAAGCGGCGGCGGTAGTCCGGCGCGCTCCACCAGACCAGCCAGCCCAGCATGGCACCGAGCCGATGCATCAACGGCATCGGCACGCGGGCGAGCAGGCGAAACAGGGTGATCATTGAAAGCGGGAGGGTCAAAAAACGGACGCGCGCGCATGGTATGCACGGCTCGAATAGAATCCAAATTGTCGCCGAGTTACGGAACAACTTGCAGGGCGACAAACACAAGCGCAAAGCGATTGTGCCCCGTCGATTCACCGACATCTGCTAAAGCGTTCGCCAGGGCTCCGCAGAGTTGGCAACGCGCCAATCTCACTTCAAGGAGTTTTAAAAATGGCGAACGACTTCCTCTTCACTTCCGAATCGGTTTCAGAAGGCCACCCCGACAAGGTCGCCGACCAGATCTCGGACGCCATCCTGGACGCCATCTTCGAGCAGGACCCGCGCAGCCGCGTGGCCGCCGAGACGCTGACCAACACCGGCCTCGTGGTGCTCGCCGGCGAGATCACGACCAACGCGCACGTCGACTACATCCAGGTCGCGCGCGACACCATCAAGCGCATCGGCTACGACAACACCGAGTACGGCATCGACTACAAGGGTTGCGCGGTGATGGTCTGCTACGACAAGCAGTCCAACGACATCGCCCAGGGCGTGGACCACGCGAGCGACGACCACCTGAACACCGGCGCCGGCGACCAGGGCCTGATGTTCGGCTACGCCTGCGACGAAACGCCCGAACTGATGCCCGCGCCCATCTACTACGCGCACCGCCTCGTCGAGCGCCAGGCCCAGTTGCGCAAGGACGGCCGCCTGCCCTTCCTGCGCCCCGACGCCAAGAGCCAGGTGACGATGCGCTACGTGGACGGCAAGCCGCACAGCATCGACACCGTGGTGCTCTCCACGCAGCACAGCCCCGACCAGAGCGAAACCTCGACCAAGATGAAGGCCTCGTTCAACGAAGCCATCATCGAGGAGATCATCAAGCCCGTGCTGCCCAAGGAGTGGCTCAAGGAAACGCGCTACCTGATCAACCCGACCGGCCGCTTCGTCATCGGCGGCCCGCAGGGCGACTGCGGCCTCACCGGCCGCAAGATCATCGTCGACACCTACGGCGGCGCCTGCCCGCACGGCGGCGGCGCGTTCTCGGGCAAGGACCCGTCGAAGGTCGACCGCTCGGCCGCCTACGCCGCGCGCTACGTGGCCAAGAACATCGTGGCCGCCGGCCTCGCGCGCCAGTGCCAGATCCAGGTGGCGTACGCGATCGGCGTGGCCGAGCCGATGAACATCACGGTCTACACCGAGGGCACCGGCGTGATCCCCGACGAGAAGCTCGCCGAGCTCGTGCGCGAGCACTTCGACCTGCGTCCGAAGGGCATCATCCAGATGCTCGACCTGCTGCGCCCGATCTACCAGAAGACCGCCGCCTACGGCCACTTCGGCCGCGAAGAGCCCGAGTTCACCTGGGAAGCGACGACGCAGGCCGCCGCGCTGCGCGCAGCCGCCGGCCTCCGCGGCTGACCCCCGGCCGCCGCTTCAGGCGGCCGACGGAAAGCGCACCGTGACCAGCAGCCCCTGCGCCTCGCGCGGGTTGGCTGCCAGGTCCACGTTCGCATCGAAGGCCCGTGCAATCTCGCGCACGATCGCCAGGCCGAGCCCCGTGCCCTCGGCGTCCTGGGCCACGCGGTAGAAGCGCTCGAACACGCGTTCGCGCACCTCGGGCGCAATGCCTGGGCCGTTGTCTTCCACCGTCAGTTCCACCGCCCCTTGCACCTGCCGCACGCCGACGGTCACGCGGCCGCCTTCCTGCGTGTAGCGAAGGGCGTTGTCGAGCAGGTTGCCGGCCAACGCGTCGAGCAAGGCAGGCTGCGCCATCACGAAGGCCGCATCGGGCGCCTCCAGCCCGAGATCGATGCGGCGCCGGTCTGCCAGCGCGGCAAGCTGCTCGACGCAGCGCAAGGCGACTGCCGCCAAGTCGACCCGTTCGAGCTGCGTGTGCGCGTCGCCGTGTTCGGCCTGGGCCAGCAACAGCAGCTTGTTCGTGACATCGACCAGCCGCCGGTTGCTGGTCTGCATGGCCAGCCACATCGCGTCCATGTCGGCGCGGCGCGTGTCCCATTCGCCGCGGTGCTGCCGCGTGTAGCGTGCGAACTCGATCTGCGAGGCCTGCATGGCCAGCGGCGTGCGCAGCTGGTGCGCCGCGTCGGCAATGAAGCGGCGCTGCGCCTCGGAATGCGCCTTGAGCTGGCCCACGAAGCGGTTGATGGTGTCAGCCACCGGCCGCAGTTCGCTGTGCAGCGCGGCCGGGTCCACCACGAGGTCGAGGTGCAGCGGGTCGCGCTGCGCGAGCTGCTGGCTCAGCCGCACGATGGGGCGCAGCTCCAGCGTCAGCGCCGCCACGGCGAGCGCTATGGCCAGCGCGAGCGCGATGAGCAGGTACTCCATCGACGGCCACCACAGCGTTCGCAGCATATGGTCGCGGCTGCCTTCGGTCTTGCCGACAGCAATGGTGATGTCGCGCGCGCCGCCGGCTTCGTACATCGCGCGCGTGGTGACGACGGCGCGCAGCGGCACGCCGGCAAAGTGCGTGTCGTACCACTGCGCGCGGTCGACGCCTTCGGGTTTGCGCACGGCGGGCAGCGGGAAGTCGGGCGAGCCGGCCAGCACCTCGCCGTTCATGCCCGTCACGCTGAGGAACACACGGTCGCGCTCGGGCGAGACGAACAGGCTCAGCGCCGAAGGCGGCACGCTGGCCTGCACGTCATTGCCTTCCCAGATCAAGCGGTCCGACAGCACCTTGGCGGACGACAGCAGGTCGTGGTCCTGCACGTAGTCGGCCACTTCCGCGGCGTTGCGCCAGTTGAGGTATCCGCAGATGGCGACGAACACCGACATCGGCAGCAGCAGCCACAAGGCCAGGCGCAGACGGAGGCTGGCGCGCTTCATTTCTGAGCCTTCTGTCCGGGGTGTGTGCACAGGCCACCGGGTGCTCCCCTCCGCGAATGTCCCCCGCTTCGCTCCTCCTTTATTTCGCTGTCTGAACGATCACGACGGCGGGGTGCCTTGCGCAGCGAAATAAAGGAGGAGCGAAGCGGGGGACATTCGCGGAGCAAGGCACCCCGTCGGCGTGAGCGGGCCCTGAACAACAAAGCACAGCGCAAAGAACCCGCACCCTAATCTTCCTGACGCGTACGCAGGAGATAGCCCACACCGCGCAGCGTGATGATCGTCGCCTGGCTCGCCTCGAGCTTCTTGCGCAGCCGATGAATATAGATGTCGACGGCATCCGCGCTCGGCTCGTCGTCGAGCCCGAAGATCGCATCGATCAACGCCTGCTTCGACACGGTGCTGCCCACCTTCAGCATCAGCGTCTCGAGCAGCGTGCGTTCGCGCGGCGGCAGCGCCAGCTCTTCGTCGGCCAGCGTGAACTGCCGCGTGCGCAGGTCGTAGCGCAGGTCGCCACAGGCAATATCGTTGGCCTTGCCGGGCATCTGGCGGCGCACCAGCACCTTGATGCGCGCCACCAGTTCGCGGATCTCGAAGGGCTTCACGAGGTAGTCGTCCGCGCCGATCTCCAGGCACAGCACCTTCTGGTCGAGCGACGCGGTGGCCGTGAGGATGATCACCGGCACCGTGTCGCCGCGCTCGCGCAGCCGACGCAGCACGGCCTTGCCGGAGAGCTGCGGGATGTTGAGGTCCAGCAGCACCACGTCGTAGCTTGTCTGCATCAGCAACCGGTCCGCCGCATCGCCGTTCTCGACATGGTCGACCACGAAGTCCTGCTCGCGCAACAGGCTGGAGAGCCAGTGCGCGAGTTGCGGGTTGTCTTCGATGAGCAGCAGCTTCATGGGGGTCGAGGTGGTGCCGTGGATTCTAGGAAGCATCGGCAAGCCCTAGGGATAACCATGACGAATCATGCGGGCCGCCGAAAGCTGCCCGAAGGATGCCGCTTCCTAGACTGACCTCGTCATGCGGCAGATCAGATGTGCGCGGACCTTCCAGTATTCACTTCCAACACGGAGAGACACCATGTCCGCTACCCGCCGCACCCTGCTGGCCGCCGCCCTGTGCACCGCATTCGCCGCCGCACCCCCGCTCGCGCAGGCCGCCGATGCGCCGATCACCATCATGGTGGGCGGCATCAACAAGATCATCTACCTGCCGGCCAAGCTCACCGAGGCGCTGGGCTACTTCAAGGAAGAAGGCCTGAACGTCGAGCTGCAATCGCAGCCGGCCGGCGTCGATGCCGAGAACCAGCTGATCGCCGGCGCCGTGCAGGGCGTGGTGGGCTTCTACGACCACACGATCGACCTGCAGAGCAAGGGCAAGGAGATCCAGGCCATCGCCGTGTTCTGCAAGGTGCCGGGCGAAGTCGAAATGGTCTCGGCCAAGGCCGCCGTCGCGGGCTTCAAGACCATGGCCGACGCCAAGGGCGGCAAGACGCTGGGCGTGACGGGCCTGGGCTCGTCCACCGACTTCCTCACGCGCTACCTGGCCGACCGCGCCGGCGTGGCCTCGAAGGACTACTCGCTGCTGCCAGTGGGCGCCGGCAACACCTTCATCGCCGCCATGAAGCAGGACCGCATCCAGGCCGGCATGACCACCGAGCCCACCGTGTCGCAGATGCTCAAGACCGGCGACGCCAAGGTGCTGGTCGATCTGCGCACCGAGGCAGACACCACCAAGGCGCTCGGCGGCCTGTACCCCGCGGCCAGCCTCTACGTGCAGAACACCTGGGCCGAGTCGCACAAGGCCGAGGCCACCAAGCTGGCACACGCCTTCGCCCGCACCATGGAATACATCCACACCCACAGCGCCGAAGAGATCGCCGAGAAGGTGCCGCGCGACTACTACGGCAACGACAAGGAGTTGTACGTGACGGCGTTGAAGGCGTCGCTGCCGATGTTCACCACCGACGCGAAGATGCCCGCCGGCGGCCCCGAGACCGTGCTGAAGGTTCTCTCCACCTACAAGCCGCTCGTGAAGAGCAAGAACATCGACCTGTCGAAGACCTACAGCAACGCCTACCTGGCAGCGGCGGCGAAGTGACCATGCGCAACGGAACGCCCCCCAGCGGCAACAGCGCCGTGACCTCGGCCATCGACTTCAACGACGTGTCGCTGCGCTTCATCTCGCAGGACGGCAACGCCACCGTGGCGCTGCGCAACTTCAGCATGTCGGTGGCGCGCGGCGAGTTTGTCGCCATCGTCGGGCCCACGGGCTGCGGCAAGTCGACCACGCTCAACATGATCACCGGCCTGCTCAAGCCCACCGTGGGCGACGTCAAGGTGATGGGCCAGCCCGTGACCGGCGTAGACCCGCGCATCGGCTTCGTGTTCCAGGCGGACGCGGTGTTCCCGTGGCGCAGCGTGGAAGACAACGTGGCGGCCGGCCCGGTGTTCCGCGGCAAGCCGAAGAAGGAAGCGATGGAACTGGCCCAGGAGTGGATCCACCGCGTGGGCCTGTCGAAATTCGGCAAGCACTACCCGCACCAGCTCTCCGGCGGCATGCGCAAGCGCGTGGCGCTGGCGCAGACCTTCATCAACAACCCCGAGATCCTGCTGATGGACGAGCCCTTCTCGGCGCTCGACATGCAGACCCGCACGCTGATGCAGGACGAGCTGCTGCAGTTGTGGTCGGGCAACGGCGGCAGCGTGGTGTTCGTCACGCACGACCTGGAAGAAGCGATCGCGCTGGCCGACCGCGTGTTCGTGCTGTCGGCGCGGCCCGCCACGCTCAAGCGCGTGTACGAGATCGACCTGCCGCGCCCACGCGTCATGTCCGAAGTGCGGTACGACCCGCAGTTCATCGAGCTCTCGAAGCACATCTGGGACGACCTGCGCGAAGAAGTGGTCATCCAGTGAACACAACGAACACGACGACAAGAACCATGACGCCTTCCACCACCACCCCCACGGCAGCCGTGCTGCCTTCGTCGCTCAGCGACGCCGCGCTGGCGCGCGAATCCGAAGTCGCGCAGGCGGCCATCCGCGGCCGGCGCCGCATGATCATCGCGCTGCGGCTGATCGTGCTGGTGGTCGCGCTCGGCGGCTGGGAGATTGCGGCGCGCCTGAAGTGGATCGACCCGTTCTTCTACTCGATGCCTTCGATGATCTACGACCAGCTCGTGGAGTGGATGCGCGACGGCACCTCGCAAGGCTCGCTGTGGATGCAGGTCGCGGTGACGCTCGAGGAAACGGTGATCGGCTTCCTCATCGGCTCGATCGCCGGCGTGCTGTGCGGCATCATCCTGGGCCGCAACAAGCTGCTGTCGGACGTGTTCAGCCTGTACATCCAGATCGCCAACTCGATCCCCCGCGTGGTGCTGGGTTCGATCTTCGTGATCGCGCTGGGCCTGGGCATGGCATCGAAGGTGGCGCTGGCCGTGGTGATGGTGTTCTTCGTGGTGTTCGGCAACGCCTTCCAGGGCGTGCGCGAAGCCGACAAGTACATGATCGCAAACGCGCAGATCCTCGGCGCCTCGCCGCGGCAGGTGACGATGTCGGTGGTCATTCCATCGGCCATGTCGTGGATTCTTGCGAGCCTGCACGTGAGCTTCGGCTTCGCGCTCGTGGGCGCAGTGGTGGGCGAGTTTCTCGGCGCCAAGGAAGGCATCGGCCTGCTGATCTCTACCGCCCAAGGCGCGTTCAATGCAAGCGGCGTGTTCGCGGCGATGATCGTTCTGGCTGTTGTTGCACTTGCGGCCGACTTCCTGCTCAGCTCGCTGGAGAAGCGGCTGTTGAAGTGGCGGCCGGCTGCGTTCTGATCGTTCGATTCGGCTGGGACGAGAAGCGAAACGGCGGGCAATTTGCCCGCCGTTTTTTTGTTCGGGGTGCGTGCACAGGCCACCGGGTACTCCCCTGCGCGAATGTCCCCCGTCGGCGTGATCGCGCCCCGAATTGACCCGAAAGCACATCGATCAAAACCGATAAGCGCCACTCAACCCCACCGTCCAGTTGCGCCCCGGCGCGGGCTCGTAGTAACGCCCATTGCCTTCATTGACGATCACCGAGCCCACGTACCGCCGGTCGAACAGGTTGTCGACGCGCGCGAAGGCGTTGAACTCCCAGCGCTCCCACTTCCGCAAATAGCCTGCATAGACGGCGGCCACCGCGTAGCCCGAGGCCACTGCGGTGTTGGCGTCGTTGGCCTGGATGCGCCCCAGCGCGCGCATCTCGACGCCGGCGCGCCAGCCTTCGGGCGGCACCCAGCCCAGCGATGCGAACAGCGACTGCCGCGCGATACCGGGAATGCGGTTGCCCGCGGCCACGGTGTTGGCCGCCGCGCACGGTGACGGCGAGCAGAAGGCGTCGCGGTAGGTCGCGTCCAGCCACGTGTAGGCCAGTTGCGTGCGCCAGTGGTTCGCGGTCTCGTGCTGCCAGCCCAGCTCGAAGCCGTTGCGCTTCGTGCGCCCCGCGTTCTGGAAGGTGGCGCGGCCGCCGACGTTGGTGTCCGTCACGATCTCGTCGCGCGTTCGGGTCTGGAACAGCGCTGCCGTCAGCAGGCCGCCTGCGAGCCGCGCCTTGGCGCCGAGCTCGATGCTGTCGTTCACCGCGGGCCGCAGCGCGAAGTTGAGCCCGCTCGCGCCGTTTGCCCGATAGGAAAGTTCGTTCAGCGTCGGCGTCTCGAAGCCGCGGCCGATGGAGCCGTACAGGGCCAGGTCCGGCGTCGCCTGGTAGCGCAGCGAGGCCACCGGTAGCGTCTTGCTGTAGCGCGCACTGCCGCTGTCGTCGCGGTTCGTGCCGACGATGTAGCGGTCCTGCGAGTCGAAGTGCACGCTGCTGCGGCGCACGCCGGCTTCGAGCGTCCAGCGCTCGGTGAAGCGCCAGGTGGCCTGCGCGTAGGGGTCGAGGTTCCAGACCTCGTTGAGCTCGTTGCGCCGCAGACGGCCCTGCACGCCCAGCACGGGTGCCGCGACGCGGCCCAGGTAGTTCTCGTAGCCGCGGCGCTTTTCGCGCAGGCTGTCGTAGCCCAGGCCGGCCACCACGTCGAACGGCCGATCGGCCAAGGTCAACGCGGCATTCCAGCGGATGTCGACACCACCGTACTGCCGAGACAGGTTGATCACGCCGCCCGCGTGCAGCGGGTTCTGCTGCGCCGACACCGGAATGGATTGGTACTGCGTGGTCTTGCGCTCGCCGCCGTAGACCATGAGGCGCAGCCCCTGTTCTGCGTTGATGCGCCGCTCGTACAGCAGGCCGGCCTGCGTCTGTTCGACCGTCTTGCGCGTGTCGTACTGCGTGGCCAGCGGTGCGTTGCGCGGCGCCAGCGCGTACTGGTCGGCCGTGAGGCCCAGCGGGTCCTGCGCGTCGATGCGCACGCTGTTGAAGATCAGCGTGAGCCTGTCGCCGTTGTCCAGCGCGATGCCCAGCTTGCCGTTGGCGATGTCGCGCCGCGCGGCGCTGTGTTCGCGCCACCCGTCGGTATGGAAGCGGCTGGCGTCGAGCAGGTAGTCGACCGCGCCCTGCGATCCACTGAGCTGCAGCGACTGCCGCCAGGTGCCGAAGCTGCCGCCCGCGAGCGAGTACGACAGCCGCGGCGGCCCTTCGCCCGAGGCGGTGAAGGCCTGCAGCACACCACCCGAGGAGTTGCCGTACAGCGCGGAGAACGGCCCGCGCAGGAGCTCGACGCGGTCCAGCGAGCCGATGTCGATGTTCGAGGTCTGCCCCTGCCCGTCGGGCAAGGTCGCCGGAATGCCATCGACGTACAGCCGCACGCCGCGCACGCCGAAGGTCGAGCGCGCACCGAAGCCGCGGATGGACAGCTGCAGGTCCTGCGCGTAGTTCAGTCGGTTCTGCACCTGCAGCCCCGGCACCGCGCCCAGGCTTTCGGAGAGGTTGACCTGAAGGCGGCCCTCGCGCATCTCGTCGCCGTCGACGCGGTCGACCGAGCCGGGCACGTTGAAGGGCGCGACCTCGCCGCGCGGCGTGGAGACGGTGATCTCGCGCAGGCGCGCGCCGCGCGCGCCCGGATCGGCCGGCGGCTCCTGCTGGGCCTGCGCGGCCAGCGGAACACCCAGCAAGAGAAGGCAGGCGGCGGCGACGGGCGCGAGTTTCATCGCGCCGATTCTGCTTCGGCACGCCGGCCGCGCATGTCGCGGCGGCGCGACTCTCAGGGAAAACTAGCGGGCCGGCGCCTTGCGCCAGGCATGCCAGGCGCCCACCACGACCGGGATGCCCAGCGTGATCCAGGCCAGCACGTCGCCCAGCCCGCCGTCGCTGAAGAGCGCCGAGATCAGACCGAAAATCGTCAGCAGGCCCAGCACCGTCGGCCAGCCCCACATGCGCCAGAAGCTCTGATGCTGCTTCATGCCTGCACCTTCATGGCCGGTGCCGGCTCTGGTTGCGCAGTGCCGCCGGAGACGCGCGCTTCATGTGCCGCGGCCCTCGGGGACACGGGCACGGGGTTGCCCCGCTTGAGCCACAGGTACAACCCGCTGCCCAGCACGATGATGGTCGCGATGTCGAGCAGCGCCCAGATGATCTGCATCGGCATGCCGCCGTAGTCTCCGAAGTGCAGCGGCTGCGACACCAGCAGCGCCGTGAGGTACCAGGGCAGCTTCGGCGCCGCGGTCACCCCGGCGGTCTTGGCATCGACCAGCACCGGCTGGAACAGCTTCGACGTGAAGGGCTCGTTGCCGCGCACGAAGAAGGTCGTGTGGTGCGGGCTCGAGAACGACGTGCCGGGAAAGGCGATGAACGACAGCTTCATGCCGGGCGTGTGCTGCATCGCCGCGTCCATGGAGCGCTGCACCGAGGCACGCTCGTTCACCGCCACGATGGGTTCGTTCTTGTAGGGCGCGAGCAGCGAGCTGAGCTGGTCGTACTGCCAGTACTTGATGAGCAGGTCGGCCCAGGTGTTGATCATGCCGGTGGAGCCCACGACGAACAGCCACACCAGCGTGACGATGCCAAGCAGGTTGTGCAGGTCGAGCCACTTCAGGCGCGGGCGCTTCTCGCGCCGCACCGTGCCGAAGTCGAGCTTGCGCATGAACGGCGAATACAGCACCACGCCCGAGACGATGGCCACCAGCAGCAGCAGGCCCATGAAGCCGAGGAAGAGCTTGCCCGCCAATCCCGCGAACAGGTCGACGTGCAGTTTGAACATCACGTAGATGAATCCCTCGTCGAACTTCGGCTGCGCCAGCACGTTGCCGGTGCGCGCGTCGATCGCGACCGATTTGAAGTCCTCCGTGGCTTGCGGCGTGGGCGTGAGCGTGACGAACCACAGGCCGTCGTCATCCTCGGGCTGCGAGACGAACTGCACCACGCGGCCGGGGTGCTTCGACTTCGCGATGTCGAGCACGCGGTCGAGGCTCACGCGCGGCGTGCCGGCCGGCATCTTCGGCGCCTCGACCTCGGTGCCCAGCAGGTGGCCGATCTCGTGATGGAAGATCAGCGGCAGGCCCGTGATGCACAGCAGCAGCATGAACACCGTGCACACGAGGCTGCTCCACTTGTGCACCCAGGCCCAGGTCTTGATTTTTCGGCTGTTCATGTTGTGTTGGCAATCGCGCGCGACAGGCAGGTGTTGAAGCAGACCTTGTCGGTCACGTTGTTGATGTTGAGCGCAATGCAGCTTGGCGCCGCGCCACCAACCTCTTCATTCCGGTCTTGTTCAAAATGTTATCAAGAATGATTCGCATTTTAATGCGCGACTTATTTGCGCCTCCCCCAATCACCGGCTGCGATGAAGGGCGTTGCGTTGCGAAATTGCGTCTGCGGGTCTAGGGCGGACCAGCTACGATGCCGCCCGCACGCTTCCCGTGCGTTGGCAGCCCCCATGCTCAAGCTCATTGGCTTTCTGTTTCCCGCGCTGCGCGGTCCGGCTCTGCGGCTGATGGTGCTTGCGGCTGTCGTTGCACTGACCGGCTGCGCCGGCCTCCCGCCACGCACGCCCGAGCCGCCGACGCTGGCCATTGCGGCCTCGCCTGCCACCGAACTCGGCCGCGCCGCCGTCAGCCTCGACTCCCCGCCCGACGGCCTGAGCAGCATGCGGCCGCTGATCGAGGCCTCTTTTGCGCTCGACGCCCGGCTGGAGCTGATGCGCCACGCCAAGTCGTCGCTCGACATCCAGACCTATCAGCTCGGCAACGACAAGACCGGCCGCCTGCTGCTGCGCGAAATGCGCAATGCCGCCCGGCGCGGCGTGCGCGTGCGGCTGCTGCTCGACGACTTCTACACGGCCGGCATGGACCGCCTGCTGCTCGGCCTGGCCGCCGAGCCCAATGCCGAGATCCGGCTGTTCAACCCGTTCGTGAATGCGCGCGACCACTCGTCCGGACGGTGGCTGGAGTTCTTTTCCGACTTCCGGCGGCTCAACCACCGCATGCACAACAAGCTGTTCGTGGCCGACGGCGCCATGGCCATCGCGGGCGGCCGCAACCTGGCCGACGAGTATTTCCTGCGCAGCGAGAGCGCGAACTTCATCGATTTCGAGCTGCTGCTGGCCGGCCCGGTGGTCCCCGAGTCGGCCGCCATCTTCGACACCTACTGGAACAGCGACGTGGTCTACCCCCTGCAGCGGGTGGCCGGCACCAGCAGCACGCCGCAGGCGCTGAAAGCCGATTTCGAGGAAGCGACCTCCCCGGCCCACGCACCGCTGCCCGACCCGCTGCCTCCCACCGACCTGCTCGGCGACCTGCCGCTGGGCGCGCAGCTCGCCAGCATCGACGAGGTCAAGTGGATGCGCGCCGAGGCCCACGCCTCCGCTGACAGCCCCAACAAGGCGCTGGGCGTCATGGCGCAACCCACGCAGCCGCTGGCGCAGCGCTTCCACGAGATGCTGGCCACGGCCAAGTCGAACGTGGTCGTGATTTCGCCCTATTTCATTCCGGGCGACGAGGGCATGGAACGCATCCGCATGGGGCGCGAGCACGGCGTGAACATCACCGTCATCACCAACTCGCTGGCCGACAGCGACGAGCCGCTGGTCAACATCAACTACAACCGCTACCGCGTCGACATGCTCAAGCTGGGCGTGAACCTGTACGAAGTCAGCACCCGGCAGCTGCGGCGCAGCGGCCAGTTCCGCGACCTGCTCAAGAAGGCGCGCGGCCGCCTGCATGCCAAGCTGGCACTGGTCGACCGCCAGTGGGTGCTGCTCGGTTCCATGAACCTCGACCCGCGTTCCGCCCGGCTGAACACCGAATTCGGCATACGCGTGCGCAGCTTCGACCTGACGCAGGCGCTGCTTTTCGCCTACCAGCTCGACGACATCGAGGGCGTCTACCGCGTGGTGCTCAAGCCCGATGGCCAGAACGTGCAGTGGATCGGCACCGGCGACGTCCACAACGAGGTGCTCGACAGCGAACCGGATTCGAGCATGCTGACGCGGCTGCAGCTGCTGCTGTTCTCGTGGTTTGTGCCTACGGACCTGCTGTAGCAGCACCCGCCGGCAACCCCCACCCCTTGAAAGCCCATCGATTGCCCTTATGATTAGCACTCGCTGCTGATGAGTGCTAACAGCCCTCGCTTCCAGTCGATGGGCTGCCGGCCTCCGGTCCGGCGCCCGACCACAAATCCGTTTCTTATCCATACATCCAGGAGATGCAATGAAACTTCGTCCTTTGGCCGATCGCGTGATCGTCAAGCGTGTTGACAGCGAAACCAAGACCGCCTCCGGCATCGTCATCCCCGACGCAGCCGCTGAAAAGCCCGATCAGGGTGAAGTCCTGGCCGTGGGCCCGGGCAAGCGCACCGACAAGGGCGACCTGACCGCGCTGACCGTCAAGGTCGGCGACCGCGTCCTGTTCGGCAAGTACAGCGGCCAGACCGTCAAGGTCGATGGCGACGAACTGCTGGTCATGAAGGAAGACGACCTGTTCGCAGTCGTCGAGAAGTAATTCAAACATCCCATTCGGAGTAAACAAACATGGCAGCAAAAGACGTAGTCTTCGGCGGTGAAGCCCGCGCACGCATGGTCGAGGGTGTCAACATCCTGGCCAACGCAGTCAAGGTGACCCTGGGCCCCAAGGGCCGCAACGTGGTGCTCGAGCGCTCGTTCGGCGCCCCCACCGTCACCAAGGACGGTGTGTCGGTCGCCAAGGAAATCGAACTCAAGGACAAGCTCCAGAACATGGGCGCCCAGCTCGTGAAGGAAGTGGCTTCCAAGACTTCGGACAACGCCGGTGACGGCACCACCACCGCGACCGTGCTGGCAC
Source organism: Variovorax sp. Root411 (assembly GCF_001425205.1). Lineage (GTDB taxonomy): Bacteria > Pseudomonadota > Gammaproteobacteria > Burkholderiales > Burkholderiaceae_C > Variovorax. Next base: position 243,110 of record NZ_LMDW01000001.1, on the reverse strand, counting down.
AAGCCATCGTTCGCGAAGGTTTCAAGCTGGTGGCTGCCGGCATGAACCCGATGGACCTGAAGCGCGGCATCGACAAGGCCGTGACGGCCCTGGTCGCCGAGCTGAAGAAGGCTTCGAAGCCCACCACCACGTCGAAGGAAATCGCTCAAGTCGGCTCGATCTCGGCCAACAGCGACGAAACCATCGGCAAGCTCATCGCTGACGCGATGGACAAGGTCGGCAAGGAAGGCGTGATCACCGTGGAAGACGGCAAGTCGCTGGACAGCGAACTCGACGTCGTCGAAGGCATGCAGTTCGACCGCGGCTACCTGTCGCCCTACTTCATCAACAACCCCGAGAAGCAATCGGCGCTGTTGGACAACCCCTTCGTGCTGCTGTTCGACAAGAAGATCAGCAACATCCGCGACCTGCTCCCCACGCTGGAACAAGTCGCCAAGGCCGGCCGTCCGCTGCTGATCATTGCCGAAGAAGTCGAGGGCGAAGCCCTGGCTACGCTGGTCGTGAACACGATCCGCGGCATCCTGAAGGTCGTGGCCGTCAAGGCGCCTGGCTTCGGCGACCGCCGCAAGGCCATGCTGGAAGACATCGCCATCCTGACGGGCGGCAAGGTCATCGCTGAAGAAGTGGGCCTGACGCTCGAAAAGGTGACGCTGGCCGACCTGGGTCAAGCCAAGCGCATCGAAGTGGGCAAGGAAAACACGATCATCATCGACGGCGCCGGCGCCGCTGGCGACATCGAAGCCCGCGTGAAGCAAGTGCGCGTGCAGATCGAAGAAGCCACGAGCGACTACGACCGTGAAAAGCTGCAAGAGCGCGTGGCCAAGCTGGCCGGCGGCGTGGCAGTGATCAAGGTTGGCGCCGCCACCGAAGTCGAAATGAAGGAAAAGAAGGCTCGCGTCGAAGACGCCCTGCACGCTACCCGCGCTGCAGTGGAAGAAGGCGTTGTGGCTGGCGGCGGCGTGGCTCTGCTGCGTGCCAAGCAAGCTGTGGGCGAGTCGGTCAAGGGCGAGAACGCGGACCAGGAAGCCGGCATCAAGCTGGTGCTGAAGGCCATCGAAGCGCCCCTGCGCGAAATCGTGAACAACGCCGGCGGCGAAGCCTCGGTGGTGGTGAACGCTGTGTTGGCCGGCAAGGGCAACTACGGCTTCAACGCTGCGAACGACACGTACGGCGACATGCTCGAGCTGGGCATCCTGGACCCGACGAAGGTCACGCGCACCGCACTGCAGAACGCCGCTTCGGTGTCCTCGCTGCTGCTGACGACCGAAGCCATGGTTGCTGACGCACCCAAGGACGAGTCCGGCGCCGGCGGTGGCATGCCTGACATGGGCGGCATGGGTGGTATGGGCGGCATGGGCATGTAATTGCCCGGCTGAGCTCACCTGCTCACCAAACAAGAAGGGCCGCGCAAGCGGCCCTTTTTTATTGCGCGCTACGTTTAGGTTGATCGAAACTGGTCGCGCAACGCCATGTACAGTACCTGGAACCGCGCATGCCGCGTCCTGTGCCCGTCGGCCCCTTCGGTCGATGGCGTCAGCTTCTGCTTCACCGGCGGCAGCGTGCACACCTCGGCGACGCTGCCCCCATCGGCGAGCCACGCCAGCCGCGCCGCACCCAGCGCCCCGCCCGTCTCGCTGCCCGCATAGAGCGTGAGCGTCACGCCGAAGATGTCGGCCAGCAGTTGCCCCCACCACACGCTGCGCGCACCACCGCCCACCAGCGCCACTTCGCGCAGCGGCATCCCGGCCGGCAGCCGCAGGGTGTCGAAGCCGTCGCGCAGGCCGAGGCTCACGCCCTCGATCACGGCGTACGCGATTTCGGCTGGCCCGTGTGCGTGCGTCAGCCCGAACAGCACGCCCTGCGCATTGGGGTTGTTATGCGGCGAACGTTCGCCCGAGAGATACGGCAGGAACAGCGGACAGCGCTCGCGCTGTGCCAGCGGGACAGACGCCGCCGCTTCGAGCAGCGCGGCCTCGTCCGCGAACTTGAAAGTCTTCGCCGCCCAGCTCACCGCACTCGCGGCCGAGAGCATCACCGACATCTGGTGCCACCGCCCCGGCAGCGCATGGCAGAAGGCGTGCATCGCCTGCGCGGGGTTCGGCAGGAAGCGGTCGGTCGAGACGAACACCACGCCCGAGGTGCCGAGTGACACGAATCCCTGCCCCGGCTCGACGAGGCCCATGCCGACGGCGCTGGCCGCGTTGTCGCCGGCACCGCCCGCGATCACCACGCCGCCGCTGCCCACGCCCCAGCGCGCCGCCAGTTCGGGCTTGAGCCGCGCCGACACCTCGCTGCCTTCGACCAGCCGCGGCATGTGCGCGCGCGTGAGGCCCGTGGCCGCGAGCAGTTCGTCGGACCAGTCGCGCGCCCCGACGTCGAGCCACAGCGTGCCCGCCGCGTCCGACATCTCGCTGACCGCCTCGCCGCTGAGCATGAAGCGCAGCCAATCCTTCGGCAGCAGCACGCGCGCGACGCGATTGAATATCTCGGGCTCGTGCTCGCGCACCCACAGCAGCTTGGGCGCGGTGAACCCCGGCATCGCGAGGTTGCCTGCGATCTCGCCAAGCCGCGGCACGGCGCGCGTGAGTTCATCGCACTGCGCGCCGCTGCGGCCGTCGTTCCAGAGGATCGCGGGGCGCAGCACCTCGCCCGCCGCATCGAGCAGCGTGGCGCCGTGCATCTGCCCCGACAGGCCGATGGCGCGCACCGCCGCGAGTTCCTCGGGATGCGACTTGCCGAGCGCACGCATCCCCTCCTCGAGCGCATGCCACCACTGCTGCGGCGCCTGCTCCGACCACAGCGGCCGCGGCCGTTCGACCGTGAGCGGCGCGCGGGCCACGCCGACGATGCGGTGATCGTCGGCGAGCAGGAGCGCCTTGAGCTCGGACGTGCCGAGGTCGAGTCCCAGGTACAAGATGAACCCCCGGCTGTTGTTTAGGAAGAGATGCCGCCGCCGAAGCGGGTGTCTGCCTGCTTTCGGAATTCGCTCGGCGTCATTCCCTTGATTTCAAGAAAACGTCGATTGAAATTCGCCACGTTGTTGAAGCCCACCTGGTAGCAGATGTCGGTCACGTAGTGATCGGTCTGCATCAGCAGGTGGCAGGCGCTGTTGATGCGCACACGGTTGACGAAGTCGGTGAAGCTGTTGCCGGTGGAGCGCCGGAAGAAGCGGCTGAAGCGGCTCTCGCTCATGCCCAGTTCGGCCGCCACGTCTGACATCGAGATCGACTCCGCCATGTTGCTGGTGATGCGGTTGACGATGTCGTTGATCTGGTCGACCTGCGCATCGCCCTCGATGCCCTGCGCGCCCTGCATCTGCACGCTCGACAACAGCCGGTAGTCGGTGCATTGCGCGAGGTCGGCCATGAAGTCGAGGAACAGGCCCAGGCGCCGCACGCCGCGCGCGGCCTTGATGGTGTCCCAGTGCGCCTGCGCGCTCTGCGACATGCCGAAGAATTCGATGCCGTGGCGCGCCCGCTCCAGCAGCTGCATTACTTCGCGCAGTTCGGGAATCTGTTCGGCCGCATGCTCGATCGGTTCGTGGCGGAACTGGATCACCCTGTCGCGCCCCGCGGCGCCGCCTTCGGGCACGTCGAGCGAGATCCAGTTGTGCGGCAGGCGTGGCCCGCACAGCACGAGGTGTCCGGGCTGGAACGGCCCGATCCAGTCTCCGATGAAGGCTTTGCCCGAGGTCTCGGTGATCAGGTGCAGCTCGTAGTCTTCATGGAAGTGCCATCGCACCAGCGGACTCGGAAAGCCATGCGCGAGGCAGCGCACCAAACCGGTTTCAGGGGCCTCGTAGCCCAGCGATGGAGAGCGTGCAAAGTCGCGCTCCAGCTCGGGTTGGCGCTGACGAGGAATCGAACGCTTGCGGGTGGACGTCGTCATTGCAGCATGAGCATGAGCATGGAGTCAGGACCGGGAAGCAGCCCCATTGTCTGCCTCGGCAAGCGCGTTGTGAACGGCCTGCAGCGTGGGCGGATCTGCGCCTTCCCGGGTGCAGTTCAGGGCGGCGGCGGTGGCGGCGAAACGCAGCACCTCGGTCCAGGCTTCGTCGCCCAGTTCACCGAGCTGGGCCGGGTGCTCCACGCCATGCGCAAGCAGCGACACCGAAAGCCCGGCCGTGAAGGTGTCGCCCGCGCCGATGGTGTCGACCAGCGTGACGCGCGGCGCGGCCACGGTCAGTGGCTCGTGGCCCGTTCGCCAGAGCGTCGCGCCGTCGCCGCCGCGCGTGACGATCACCGCGCGCGCGCCGGCCGTCAGGCACTCGGCCGCGAGCGCGTCGACCGGCTGGCCGGGCGAGAGCAGCGCAGCATCTTCGTCGCTGAGCTTGACCAGATCGGCCATGCCGAACCAACCCGTGACGCTGGTACGGTAAGCCGCCATGTCGGGGATCAGGCTGGGCCGCACGTTGGGGTCGAACACGATCACGCGGTGCCCCGCGTTTGCCGCGACGAGCTCGGCGATGCGCGTAGCAGCCGGTTCCTGCAGCAGCGAGATCGAGCCGAAGTGCAGGAAGCGGCAGTTCGCCGGCAACTGCGGCAGCGGCTCGGGCGCCCAGGTGGCGTCGGCACTGCCGCGCGTGTAGAAGGCATAGCGGTTGGTCTGCGGTGTGCGTTCGACGAAGGCCAGCGTCGAGGGCGCGTTGCTGCGCAGGATGAGGCTGGTGTCCACGCCGTTGCGCTGCAGGAAACCCATCAGCCGCTCGCCGAACAGGTCGGTCGACAGCTGCGTGAGAAAACCGGTCGGCTGCCCGAGCCGCGCGCAGGCCACGGCCGTGTTGAGCGGGGAACCGCCCTCGTGGCCCAGGAACGCCAGGGTGCCCGCCTCGCTGGCGGTGAAATCGATGAGGGCTTCGCCCGTGAGTGCTATGCGCATGGTGTCTGCATTCTCGATCAGGGCAGTGCGCGAGCATCCGCCAAAAAGCCGCGTTCGGCGGCCAGGGTGGCGGGATGGTCGAGCAGTTCGGCAAAGAGGCGCGGCGGGATGGTGATGGCTCCCACGCCGAGCCCCAGCAGGGCAAGGTAGGCCTCGCGCGAGCGGATGCTGGCCACCAGCAGTCGCGTGCCGGACGAAGGACGCAGCGCGACCAGCGCCTGCATCTGCCCGATCAACGCCAGGCCATCGACGCCGCTGTCTTCGAGCCGTCCGAGATACGGCGCCGCATAGGCCGCGCCCAGTTGCGCGGCGAAGTGCGCCTGCTCGGGCGCATACACCGCCGTCCAGGTGACGGGCACGCCCTGCGCAATGAGGCGCGCGCCGGCATCGAGGCCCTGGCGCGTGGCGGGAATCTTCACGACGAGTTGGCCTCGGTCGAAGTGCGAGAGCAGGGCCTGCGCGTCTTCCAGCATGCCGTCGACTTCGCTGGAATACACCTGTGCCTGCACTTGTCGTGCACCCAGCTCGATGCAGCGCTTCAGCAGGCCGGGCACTTCGCCGCGTCCGATACCCGCACGCTTGAGCAGCGTCGGGTTGGTCGTTACGCCATGTACTACCGGGTGCGGCAGGCAGGCCTTGAGCTCTTCCAGGTCGGCGCTGTCTAGGTACAGGTGGAAATCTTCATTCATGGGTTGCCTACTTGAAACTTGCATTCGGGGGCGTGCACAGGCCACCGGGTACTCCCCTCCGCGAATGTCCCCCGTCGGCGTGAGCGCGCCCCGAACGAAACCCACCGCCTCGAACAGAAAAGAAATCTCTCATCTCAACTCATGACATTGCCACCATCGACATTCAAGGTCTGCGCCGTGATGTAGCGCGCCTCGTCGCTGGCCAGAAACACAGCCGCCCCCGCGATATCGCTCGGCATGCCCATGCGGCCAAGCGGCACCTCAAGGCCGACGCGCCGCTTCTTCTCTCCGGGCGCCAGCCCTTCGGCCTTGGCGAACAGGCTGTCGACATGGTCCCACATCGGCGTATCGACCACACCGGGAGCAATGCCGTTGACGCGGATGCCGTGCGGCGCCATGGCCAGTGCGGCGCTCTGCGTGTAGCTGATGACGGCCGCCTTGGTCGCGCAGTAGTGCGACACCAGCGCCTCGCCGCGGCGCCCGGCCTGCGAGGCCATGTTGATGACCGACGCGCCCTGCGTGCCCGCCTCGACCATGTGGCGCAGCACGGCCTGCATCACGAAGAACATGCCCTTCACGTTGACCGCGAAGAGGCGGTCGAACGAGGCTTCGTCGCTGTCGAGCAGCGGCGCCAGGTCGAACACCGCGGCGTTGTTGAACAGCGTGTGAATCGGCCCGAAGGCGACCTGCGCCTCGGCCAGCATGTGCGCGATGGCCTGCGTGTCGGTGACGTCGGCCGCAATGTAGGCCAGGTGGTCGGGATGGCGCTGCTGCAGCGCCCGCACCGCCTCGGGCGCAGCCGGTGCACGGTCGACCACGCTGCAGCGCGCGCCCTCGGCGATGCAGGCCTCGGCAACGGCCAGGCCGATGCCGCCGCCGGCACCGGTCAGCAGCACGTGGCGGTTCTTCAGGCGTTCGCTCATTTCGTTGCTCCAGCGTTCAGGAAATCTTCTACTCGGCCGCTCGCACCTCGAACAGCATCGACCAGGCGTGCATCGCCTGAGGCGGCGCCCCACAGACCCGCGTCCGAACACAGGGCGAGCACCGGATCGGCGGCATTGCAGATCGCATGCGCCGCGGCCTCGTCCATGCCCTGGTCCTGGTACGCATAGGGCAACGCCCCACGATGCCAGCGCTGCAGAAAAGCAAGGAACAGCGCGGGCAGCATCGCGACGCTTTCGATGGTCTGGCCCGCCGCGAGCCGCTCGCGCACCGTCGGCGCGATGAAGCCGGGAATCTTCGAGAAGCCGTCCGCCGCCACGCGCTGGTTGGTGTCGCGGATGGACGGATTGCCGAAACGGTCGAGCACCACGTCGCGATAGGCCGCGAGGTCGATCGGGCTCGGGCTCAGGCAGGGGATGACGTCGTCGGTGACGTAGTCGAACGCCATCTTGCGGATGGCCGCGTCATGCGTGCCTTCGTGGATGAAGTCGAGACCCGCGAGCGTTCCCGCCCAGGCAATGCAGCTGTGCGTGGCGTTGAGGATGCGGATCTTGGCCTCTTCGTAAGGCTGCACCGACGCGACCAGTTCCACGCCCACGCGGCCCCAGTCGGGACGGCCGGCCGCGAAGTCGTCTTCGATCACCCACTGGATGAAGCTCTCGCCGGTGATGGCGGCCGCGTCGTCGCGTCCCGTTGCAGCCTTCACGCGCGCGCGCAGTTCGGGCGGCGGGCGCGGCGTGATGCGGTCGACCATCGCGTTCGGGCAGCGCGTGTTCGCGTTCACCCAGGCCAGCAGATCCGCATCGCCCGCCAGTTCGATGAACTCCAGCAGACCGGCGCGAAAGCGCTCGCCGTTGTGGCGCAGGTTGTCGCAGTTGAGCAGCGTGACCGGGCCCGCGTTCGCGGCCTTGCGCGCGCGCAGGATGGCGCAGATCGCGCCGTAGATGGTCACGCTGTCGCCGCTCGCCTCACCCCGGCGTGCGCGCTCGACATCGGCCGCGAGGTCGCCGAACGACAGGTCGAGCCTGCCCTTGTTGTCGAGGTAGTAGCCCGCCTCGGTCACGGTGAACGACACGATGCGGGTCGACGGCGCCGCGCCACGCGCGATCACGCCGGCCAGCGAACGCTCCCATGGCAGCACCTCGCGGATGGCCTCGATCTCTTCGTAGCGGTACTCGCCCGCGGGCGACACGGTTTCGAGCGTGTAGCGGCCGCCCTGCGCCTGCAGCGCGGCGACGACCTCGGCCATGTCGGGCCGGATGTTGGCGCCCGAGAGCGACCAGCGGTTGTCGCCCGCGTCGATCAGCCGCTGCAGGTAGACCGCCTGGTGGGCGCGGTGGAACGAGCCCAGGCCCAGGTGAAGCACCGTGAACTCCGTGGGAGCCGGTGGAATGTGCGCGATGGTCACGGGAATGTCCGTTGAAAAGACGGTGGGAGGATGAAGTTCACGCGGAGACCGAACGGCCTTCGCGGTTGAACAGGTGCAGCACCGACGGATCGAGCTCCACGGCCACGTCGTCGCCGGCCTGCAGCGGCGTGCGCTCGTTCTGGCGTGCGATCAGCGGCACGCCGCCCACGTCGACGTGGATGAGCGTGTCGGCGCCCAGCGCCTCGATGAGTTCGACGCGGCCCTGCACGTCTCTCACTGGCGCGCCCTGCTTCGGATGCACGCGCAGGCCTTCGGGACGCACGCCGAGGAAGCCGTCGGCGGGCAGCCTCCCGCCGGTAGCGGCCGAGAAGCTGGGAATCGCATTCGCGGCCACCATGTTCATCGACGGCATGCCGATGAACTGCGCGACGAACTGGTTGGCCGGGTGGTCGTACAGCTCCAGCGGCGTGCCGACCTGCTCGATGAGACCGTCCTTGAGCACCACCACGCGGTCGGCCAGCGTCATCGCCTCGACCTGGTCGTGCGTCACGTAGATGGTGGTTGCGCCGAGCGCGCGGTGCAGCTTGTGGATCTCGACGCGCGTGTTGCCGCGCAGCGCCGCATCGAGGTTCGACAGCGGCTCGTCGAACAGGAACACCTTGGGCGCGCGCACGATGGCGCGGCCGATGGCCACGCGCTGGCGCTGGCCGCCCGACAGGTCCTTCGGCGTGCGGTCGAGGTACTGCGTGAGGTTGAGCGTCTTGGCCGCATATTCGACCTTGGTCCTGATCTCGCTCTTGCCCACGCCCGCGAGCTTGAGCGCGAACGACATGTTGTCGTACACGCTCATGTGCGGATAGAGCGCATAGCTCTGGAACACCATCGCCAGGTCGCGCTTGCCCGAGGGTGTCCAGGTGATGTCCTTGCCGTCGAGCAGCAGGTTGCCGCTGGTGATGGGCTCGAGCCCGGCGATCAACCGCAGCAGCGTCGACTTGCCGCAGCCCGAAGGCCCGACGAAGACGATGAACTCGCCCTTCTGGATTTCGAGGTCGACGCCCTTGATGATGTTGATTTCACCAAAGCTCTTCTTGATGTCTTTGAGTTGCAGGTAGGCCATGAGATGTCTCCCTTTCTTTACTTGACGGCGCCGAAGGTCAGGCCTTGCACCAGTTGCTTCTGGCTGAACCAGCCGAACACGACAATGGGCGCGATGGCCATCAGCGAGGCGGCCGACAACTTGGCCCAGAACAGGCCCTCGGGGCTGGAGTACGAGGCGATGAGCGTGGCCAGCGTGCCGGCCTTGGCGGAGGTGAGGTTCAATGCCCAGAAGGCCTCGTTCCAGCTCAGCACCAGGCACAGGAGGCCGGTCGATGCGAGGCCGCCCACCGACAGCGGCAGCACGACATGGCGGAACTCGGTCCACAGGTTTGCGCCGTCCATGCGCGCGGCCTCCAGGATCTCGTTCGGAATGTCCTTGTAGGCGCTGTAGAGCATCCACACCATGATCGGCAGGTTCGACAGCGTGAACACGATGGTCAGCGCGGTGAGCGAATCCAGCATGCCCGCGGTCTGCGCCAGCACGTAGATCGGCACCAGCGCGCCGACGGCCGGCATCATCTTGGTGGAGAGCATCCACATCAGGATGTCGCGCGTCTTCTTCGTGCGGAAGAAGGCCATCGAGTACGCAGCCGGCGCCGCGATCAACAGGCCGAGGATGGTCGAGCCCAGGCTGGTGATGAGCGAGTTGCGCGCATACAGCAGGTAGTCGCTGCGTCGCTGCACTTCGCCGAAGTTGTCGAGCGTGGGCTCGAAGACGAAGAGCGGCGGCACGTGGATCGCCTGCAGCTCGGTCTTGAAGGCCGTGAGGAACAGCCAGCCGAGCGGGAAGAACAGCACGAGCGTGACGGCCCAGGCACCCACGGTGCGGATGGCCAGCGGCAGGAAATTGCTGGGTTGTTGTTGTTGCATGGCTTGCCGCTCCTCAGTCCAGGTTCTTGCCGATGATGCGAATGAGGAACACGGCCACGATGTTCGCCAGCACCACCGCGAACAACGCACCGGCCGAGGCCACGCCCACGTCGAAGTTCATCAGCGACTGCTTGAAGATCAGGTAGGTCATGTTCGTGCTCTCGTTGCCCGGGCCGCCGTTGGTGGTGATGGCGATCTCGGCGAACACGCTGAGCAGGAAGATCATCTCGATCATGATCACCACCGCCATCGGGCGCCCGAGGTGCGGGATGGTCAGGTAGAAGAAGCGCTGGACCGAACTCGCGCCGTCCATGCGCGCGGCTTCCATCTGCTCGCGGTCGAGCGACTGCAGCGAGGTGATGAAGATCAGGCAGGCGAACGGCAGCCACTGCCACGCCACCATGACGATCACCGAGAACAGCGGCATGTCGGTGAGCCAGTCGACCGGCTGGGCGCCGAAGGCGCGCCACACGTCGGCCAGCACGCCGTAGATCGGGTTCATCATCATGTGCTTCCACAGCAGCGCATTGACTGTGGGCATGACGAAGAACGGGGAAATGAGCAGCACCCGCACGATGCCGCGCCCGGGGAAGGGCTCGTTCACCAGCAGCGCGAGCAGCACGCCCAGCACCACCGTGATGACGATCACGCTGCCGATCAGCAGCAGCGTGTTCCACGTGGCCGGCCAGAAGTCGGGGTCGGTGACGAAGTAGTGAAAGTTTTCGATGCCCGCGAAGGTGCGTTCGCCGGGCTGCATGAGGTTGTAGTTCACCAGCGAGAAGTACAGCGTCATCACGAGCGGCACGATCATCCAGGCGAAGAGCGTGAGCACGGCGGGCGCCATGAGGGCGCGGGGCAGGAGTCGTTTCATTGTGGGTTCCTCTCTGGCTGTGGCCCCCTCTCCCGCTTGCGGGAGAGGGTTGGGGTGAGGGCAAGCGGCGTCGGCCATGGACGCGCTGCTGCCCCCTCACCCTGACCCTCTCCCCGGGGGGAGAGGGAAAGGAGGCGGCTTACTTGTAGTACCCAGCCTTCTTCATCTCCCGCTCCGCCGCCGTCTGCGAGGTCTTCAGCGCCTGGTCCACCGTGACCTTGCCCGACAGCGCCGCGCTCATCTGCTGGCCCACCGCCACGCCGATGGCCTGGAACTCGGGAATGGCCGCGTACTGCACGCCGACGTACGGCGACTTGGGCAGCGTGCTGTCAGTGAGGTTCGCGCTGTCGATGGCCTTCTTCTCCGCTTCGGCGAACTTGGCCACCTTCTGGAACTCGGGGTTCGCGTAGGTCGACTTGCGCGTGCCGGTCGGCACCGAGGCCCAGCCGGTTTCCTTGGCCACGAGGTTGACGTAGTCCTTGGAGGTCGCCCACTTGATGAACTTCTGCGCCGCCTCGTCCTTCGACGAGCTGGCCGGAATGGCGAGGTTCCACGACCACAGCCAGTTGGCGCCCTTCGGCGTGCTGGCGGTCGGCGCCTGCGCGAAGGCCACCTTGTCGGCCACCTTCGACTGCTTCGGGTCGCTGATGAACGAGGCCGCGATGGTCGCGTCGACCCACGCGGCGCACTTGCCTTCGTTGAACAGCGCGAGGTTCTCGTTGAAGCTGTTGGCCGAGGCGCCCGGGGGGCCGTCCTTCTTCATCATGTCGACGTAGAAGGTGATGGCGTCCTTCCAGGCCTTGGTGTCGATCTGCGGCTTCCACTGCATGTCGAACCACTGGCCGCCGTTGGTGTTCACCAGCGTGGTCAGGAAGGCCATGTTGTCGCCCCAGCCCGGCTTGCCGCGCAGGCACATGCCGTACACGCCGGCCTTCGGGTCGTTGACTTTGTCGGCGAACTCCTTCACCTGCGCCCAGGTCGGCTGCTCGGGGAACTTGATGCCCGCCTTGTCGGCCAGGTCCTTGCGGTACATGAGCATCGAGCTCTCGCCGTAGAACGGCGCGGCGTACAGCTTGCCGTCGGTCGACAGGCCGTTGCGGATGGCGGGCAGCAGATCGTCCACGTCATAGGCCGCGTCGGTGGCGATGGGCTTGAGCCAGCCCTTCTTCGACCAGATCGGGGTTTCGTACAGGCCGATGGTCATCACGTCGAACTGGCCGCCCTTGGTGGCGATGTCGGTGGTCACGCGCTGGCGCAGCGTGCCTTCTTCCAGCGTGACCCACTTGAGCTTGATGTCGGGGTTGGCTTTCTCGAAGAAGGGAGTGAGCTTCTGCATCTCGATCATGTGGCCGTTGTTGACGGTCGCGATCACGAGTTCAGTGGCGGCCTGGGACAGCGCGCCCGTGCCGATGAGTGCGAGGACGAGGCCCGCTTTCAGAAAACGCTTCATGTTGTCTCCTAGAGGTGAGCGACGCCCTCTTGTTTGTCGGGTCGCCGTGGTCGGATTCTGGAGAAACGCGCTTGCGGTTTTGGTACTTGGGCAGTTGATGCCAGTACTTTCATGCACCAGTCGGCTAGTGAATTCCCTAGTTAACGCAAGACAGCATGTAAATCGGCAACCCAAAGGCTTCAGCCGCCGCCCAGCAACTGACGCCGGAACTGGGCGGCGGCCGGCGACAGCGCGCGGTCCTCGCGGGTGATGAGGCAAATCGGCGGCACGCGCACCGGCAGTTCCACCGGCACGGTGCGAAGCACGCCCAGCCGGGCGTAATGGCTGGCCTGCGAGGCGGGCATCACGGCCGCCATGTCGGAGCTTTCCAGCAAGGCGGTGATGGCAATGGGCGATGCCGTTTCGATGATGTCGAGCCGCGTCTGGATGCCCGCCTCGCGCATCGCCGCCTCGAAGCGCCCGCGCTGCGGCGAGCCCGGCGGCTGCAGCACCCAGGACCAGTTCGCCATCTCGGCCAGCGTGACTGTGGGGCGCTCGAACACCGGGTGCGCGATGCGCACCACCACCACCTGCGACTCGCCCAGCAACGGCACGCTCGCGTACTTCGCCTCGTCATGGCCGTCGGTGAGCCGTCCCAGCACGAGGTCGACATCGCCCTGCTCCAGCTGCGCCTGGATCACGTCGCTGGTCTCGACCACCACCGACACCGCCACCTGCGGATGGCGGCGGTGGTACTCCACCAGCGCCGGCGCCAGCAGTTCGGGCACGGCGCCCGGCACGCTGCCCACGCGCAAGGCGCCGCTCAGGCCCGAGCGCAGGGCCAGCATCTCCTCGCGCGCGGTGCCGAAGTCGCTGAGCACGCGGCGGGCATAGCGGATCAGGATCTCGCCGTAGGGCGTGGGCTCCATGCCGCGCGCCAGCCGCTCGAAGAGCTTTTCGCCGAGCGAGTCTTCGAGCTGCTGCAGCAGCTTGGTGGCCGCGGGCTGGCTGATGTTCATGGCCTCGGCCGCGCGGCCGAGATGGCGGTGGGCATCGAGCCGGGCCAGCAGCAGCAACTGGCGCGGCCGCACGTGGAGCATCAGCGAGGCGTCGGTCGAGCCGGAGTTCATGCACAAAAGTATATGGAGCTTCGGGCTTTTTCGATTGGATCGGGATGGCGAAGCTCCGTACGCTCTGTCCCCACAACAAGCAGGAGACGACCCGATGAAGCTTTACTCCCTGGCCCGCGCGGCAGGCCTGGCCGCCGCGCTGCTGGTCGCGGCGTCGGCCGGCGCCCAGTCCGCCTACCCCGACAAGCCCCTGCGCATCATGGTGGGCGCCTCGCCCGGCGGCGGTACCGACATCCTCGCGCGCGTGCTGGCCGACAAGCTGTCGCCAGCGCTCAAGCAGCCCGTGGTGGTCGAGAACCGGCCGGGCGCGTCCAACACCATTGCCGGCGAACTCACGGCCCGCGCGCCGGCCGATGGCGCCACGCTGCTGCTGGCCACCAACACGGCGCAGGCGGTGGCGCCGCACATCCTCAAGCTCAAGTACGACCCGCTGAAAGACCTGCAGCCCGTGGGCCTGGTGGCCGTGATGCCCAACGTGCTGGTGGTGTCCGTGAACTCGCCGTACAGGTCGGTGAGAGACCTGGTGATGGCGATGGCGGCGAAACCCGGCGGTTTCAAGTACGCGTCGTCCGGCATCGGCAGCACCCAGCACGTGGGCGGCGAGGCCTTCAACCTGGCCACCGGCATGAAGTCGATCCACGTGCCCTACAAGGGCAGCTCGCAGGCGCACGTCGACATCATCTCGGGCGAGGTCGACATGATGTTCGACAGCACCTCCTCGGCCATGGGCCAGATCAGGGCCGGCAAGTTCCGCGCGCTGGCCGTGAGCGCGCCGCAGCGCTCGCCCGAGCTGCCCGACGTGCCCACGCTGGCCGAACAGGGCATCAAGGGCGCCGACGTGTCCACCTGGTACGGCCTCTACGTGACGGCCGGAACGCCCCGCCCCGCGGTCGAGCGGCTGAGCGCCGAACTCGTGCGCACGCTGAAGCTGGCCGATGTGCAGACCCGCATCAAGGCGCTGGGCGGCGAACCCGGCACACTGACCGGCGAGCCCTTCGCGGCGATGAACAGGCAGGAGTTCGACCACTACGGCCAGCTCGTGCGCGACGCCAACATCAAGGCCGAATGAGCCGGCCCTTGCTCCCCTTGTTTCCCCTTTTTCTTTAACCGCCTCCAACCGACACCATGCCCACCCCACCCAAGACGCCGAGCGTGATCTCCGCCAAACCCCGCATCGCCGTGCTGCTCGGCGACCCCGGCGGCGTCGGCCCCGAAATGGCCGTGAAGCTGCTGGCGCGCCAGCGCAACCTGGACGCCGCGCGCGTGCTGCTGATCGCCGATCCGGTGGTGCTGGCCGCCGGCGAGCGCGTGGCAGGCCTGAAGCTGGCCCCGCTGCAGGTCGAGAGCCTCGACGAGCTGCATTTCGAGGACGGCCGGCCCAGCCTGCTCGCACGCGACTGGATGCAGGGACAGGAGCCGGTGCCCGGCGAGTCGAACGAACAGTCCGGCCGGGCTTCGTTCGAGGCGCTGGAACTGGCCACGCTGGCGGTACGCCGCGGGCAGGCCGAGGGGATTCTCTTTGCGCCGCTCAACAAGCATTCGCTGCGCCTGGGCGGCCTCGTGCACGAGGACGAGCTGCGCTACATGCAGGAGCGCTTCGCGGTGACGGGCTTCGTCTGCGAGTTCAACCTCACCGGTTCGCTGTGGACCTCACGCGTGACCTCGCACATTCCGCTGAAGGACGTGGCCAGCCACATCACCGTGCAGGGCGTGAGCGACGCCGTGAAGATCATCGCCTCGGCGCTGCGCCGCGCGGGCGTGGCGCATCCGCGCATCGCGGTGACGGGGCTCAACCCGCACGCGGGCGACGGCGGCTCCATCGGCATGGAGGAAATCGAGATCATCGCGCCCGCCGTCGAGCGGCTGCGCGCCGAGGGCTTCGACGCACGCGGCCCGTTCTCGCCCGACACGGTGTTCATCGGCGCGCGCCGCGGCGACGTCGACGCGGTGGTGTCGATGTACCACGACCAGGGCCAGATCGCGATGAAGCTCATGGGCTTCGAGCAGGGCGTGACCCTGCATGGCGGCCTGCCGGTGCCGGTGGCCACGTCGGCCAGCGGCAGTGCATTCGACATCGCGGGCCGGGGCATCGCGAACATCGAGGGGCTGCAGCAGGCCTTCGACCTGTGCGTGCGCATGGCGAGCGGCCAGGAAAAAGGGCCGCTTGCGCGGCCCTGACGATCCGGCGCTGCGCGCGCCGCTGCAAAGCTCAGGCGCTCGCCGGCGCGCCGTGCGGGTTGGCCTCGGGTTGGGAGGGCTGCACGTAGAAATAGATCAGCACGAGATTGACGATCGGGATGAGCATCAACAACTGGAGCCAGCCGCTCTTGCCGATGTCATGCAGGCGGCGCGCACCCACGGCCAGTGCGGGCAGCAGGAAACCCAGCGCCGCGATGACGTACACGAACTGATGGATGAGGCTCGCGACGATGAGCACGATGACCTCGGCCAGCACGAACCACCAATATTCCGAGCGCGATGCGCGCCCGTTGAAATCGGCGTATTTGCTGAAACAAGTCTTGACCGCTGTTTGAAAATCCATTGATCGACTCCTCTTGATGGGTCCCAGGGAAATTTCCCCGGGCCGATCATATCGATGCATCTTCCAACGGCAAACTCGGCCATTCGTACGCAAACAAACGGCTTATTGCAAGAGCCGTCCAGCGAATCCGCGTCCGGATTCTTCAGTTTCCCAGCCGCTTCAACAGCCCCGCCGTCGAGGCATCGAGCCCCGCGACGTCGCCCGAGGCCAGGCGCGGCTCGATGTCGCGTGCGAGCACCTTGCCCAGCTCCACGCCCCACTGGTCGAAGCTGTTGATGCCCCACAGCGCGCCGCTGGTGAACACGCGGTGTTCGTACATCGCGAGGAAGGCGCCCAGCGATTCGGGCGTGAGCTTCTCGAACACGAAGAAGGTGCTCGGCCGGTTGCCCGGGAAGTTCTTGTGGCCGCCTTCGTCGAGCTTGCCGACCATCAGCGCCTGCGCCTGCGCGAGCGCGTTGGCCAGCAGCTTGGGGTGGTGGCCTTCGAGGTCGTGCGCCGCGTCGCGCACCGCCACGAATTCGAGCGGGATCACGTCGGTGCCCTGGTGCAGCATCTGGAAGTAGGCGTGCTGGCCGTTGGTGCCGGGCTCGCCCCACAGCACGGGCGAAGTGCCAAAGGCCACGGGCTTGCCGCTCGCGTCGACCTGCTTGCCGTTGCTTTCCATCTCGAGCTGCTGCAGGTAGGCCGGCACGCGCTTGAGCGCGCTGTGGTACGGCGCGATGCTGCGGCTCGTGAACTTGTGGAAGTTGCGGTACCAGACGTCGAGCAGGCCCAGCCGCACCGGCAGGTTCTTCTCGAGCGGCGCGGTGCGGAAGTGCTCGTCCATCGCATGCGCGCCCGCCAGCAGCCGGCGAAAGCCCTCGGCGCCGATGGCCAGCGCAATCGGCAAGCCGATGGCCGACCACAGCGAATAGCGGCCGCCGACCCAGTCCCAGAAGCCGAAGGTGGTGTCGATGCCGAACTCCCTCGCCGCTTCCACGTTGGTGGTGAGCGCCGCGAAATGGCCCGCGATGTCCCTGCCGCCCGACTGCTCGTACCAGCGCTTCGCGGACCGCGCGTTGGTCATCGTCTCGGCCGTGGTGAAGGTCTTCGAGGCGATGAGGAACAGCGTGTGCTCGGGCGCCAGGCCCTGCAGCACGCCGGCCAGCTCGTGGCCATCGACGTTCGAGACGAAGTGGAAGCGCTTGCCCGGCGCGGCGAACTCGGCCAGCGCCAGCACCGCCATCTGCGGGCCGAGGTCGGAGCCGCCGATGCCAATGTTGACCACGTCGGTGATCGTGTGGTCGCCGCGCACCTTCTCTGCATAGGCCAGCATCGCGTCGAGCGTGGCGTGCACCTCGCGCAGCTCGTTCGCGGTCTTCGGACCGGTCGGCGCATCGGCCGGCGCGCGCAGCAGCGTGTGCAGCACGGCGCGGTCTTCGGTGACGTTGATGTGCTCGCCCGCGAACATGGCATCGCGGTGCGCCTCGAGGCCGCATTCGCGGGCCAGCGCGAGCAGCAGCTCCTCGGTGCGTGCGTCGATCAGGTTCTTCGACAGGTCGGCGAAGACATACGGCGCCTCTTGGCTGAAACGCGCAAAGCGGTTCGCGTCGTCCACGAAGGCGTGGCGCACGTCGAACTGGCGGCCCGCCGTTTCGAAGCTGGACTGGAGTTGCGCCCAGGCCGGCGCATGGTCGCAGCGAAGGGTCATGGCCATGTTTACTTGCCGCTTTCCTGCATGAGTTTTTCGAGCTTCACCGCGTCGGCTGCGAAGGCGCGGATGCCTTCCGCGAGCTTCTCGGTGGCCATGGCGTCTTCGTTCAGCGCAAAGCGGAAGCCCGCCTCGTCGTAGCTGACCTTGGCGATGTCGCCCCCGGGTGCGGCCTTGGCGTCGAGCGCGTGCTGCAGCGGCTCGTTGCTCGCGGCCAGCTCGGCCAGCAGTTCGGGGCTGATGGTCAGCAGGTCGCAGCCGGCCAGCGCCTGGATCTGCCCCACGTTGCGAAAGCTCGCGCCCATCACCTCGGTCTTGATGCCGTGCTGCTTGTAGTAGTTGAAGATTTCCCGCACCGACTTGACGCCCGGGTCGTTGGCGCCGGCGCTGGCCGCTTCGTCCCACTTGGCGCCGGCCGACTTCTTGTACCAGTCGTAGATGCGGCCCACGAAGGGCGAGATCAGCTGCACGCCCGCATCGGCACAGGCCACGGCCTGCGCGAACGAGAACAGCAGCGTGAGGTTGGTGCGAATGCCCTTCTGCTGGAGGATGCGCGCGGCCTCGATGCCCTCCCAGGTGGAAGCCACCTTGATGAGCAGGCGCTTCTCGGTGTCGATGCCCTCGGCCTTGTAGAGCGCCACGATGCGCTCGCCTCGCGTCACTGTCGCGGCGGTGTCGAACGAGAGGCGGGCATCGACCTCGGTCGACACGCGGCCCGGAATGATCGAGAGGATTTCGCTGCCGAAGCGCACCAGCAGGCGATCGATGACCTCGTCGAGCGGCTTGCCGGCGTGCTTCTTCACGGTTTCGTCGAGCAGCGGCCGGTATTCGGGCTTCTGCACGGCCTTGAGGATCAGCGACGGGTTGGTGGTCGCGTCCTGCGGCTTGGAAACGCCGAGCTGCTTGAAGTCGCCGGTGTCGGCGACCACCGTGGTCCATTGGCGGAGAGCATCGAGTTGGTTCATGAAATGATTATCCAGTGCGGGTTGTGACAAGTCCTGCACGCAGTTGCGCGTCGGCCGATGTTTTCATGCGCACCGTAGCACGGGTTTTCCGGGGGCTCCATCAGCCTGTTGCGTACAGGGTTGTCAGCCCCCCTGCCCTACACCGGCTGTGGTCCGTGGCTGACGGCATCGGCCGCACCCCCGGGGCTACGCTGCGCTCCACGCCGAAATTTTCAGCCAGGAGCTTCCCATGTCCCATCGCCAACGCGGCCCCGCGCCTCCCGACGGCCTGCCCTTCGACGACCGCCGCACCAGCGCGGCGATCGGCACCATGGCCACCGCTTTCGTCATGGGCGGTGCCGCGGCCTGGCTGGCCCTCCAAGCCTCGCGCACCGCGCGTGTGCAACCGGCCGGCCCGGCCGACGGCGCACCGCTGATGCGCGCCCCGCTGCAGGTGGTGGCACCCGTCGATCTGCAGCGCTATGCCGGCATCTGGCATGAGCAGGCGCGCCTGCCGAACCGCTTTCAGAAGGCCTGCGCCGGCCCCGTGACTGCGGAGTACACGCCCCAGCCCGACGGCACCGTTCAGGTCGTGAACCGCTGCGCGCGCGCGGACGGCAATTTCGACCAGGCGACCGGCATCGCGCGCGTGGTGCCCGTGGCGGGCCAGCCCGGCGCAGGCCGCCTCGAAGTGCGTTTTGCGCCCGCCTGGCTCGGCTGGCTGCCCATGGTGTGGGGCGACTACTGGATCCTGAAACTCGACCGCAACTACGAGGTGTCGCTGGTCGGCACGCCGAATCGCGAGTACCTCTGGGTGCTGTCGCGCGCGCCGCGCCTGGACGACGCGGTGCTGAAGGCGGAGCTGGACTACGCCAGCAGCCTGGGGTTCGACACCGACAAGGTGGTGCTGACCGGCAGGTAGCGCTGCAGCTGCGACGGCAGCATGGCCGGCGCGGTGCAGTGAATGGCTTGCCAGCCGAAGGCGCGCGCCGCTTCGACGTTGGCGGCGGAGTCGTCGATGAACACGGTCTGCTCCGGATCGAGCGCATGGCGCATTGCCAGCACTTCGTAGATCTCTCGCTCGGGCTTGAGGAACTTCACGTCGCCCGAGAACACGCCGCCATCGAAGCGCTGCATGAACGCGTGCCGGCGCTCGATCGCCCGAGCGTAGGACGCAGGCATGTTCGACAGGTAGTACAGGCGCAGCGGCTGGCCGCCCTCACGCTGCGCGACCAGCTGTTCGAGCATGTCGACCGTGACGCCGATCGGCTCCAGCCGCTCACCCAGCCCTTCGAGCATGGTGCGAAGTGGCTCGACCGGCAGCGAGAGCCGGGCCGACATGCGGGCGATGGCATCGTCCAGCGTGCGGGTGCCGCAGTCGAAACCCGTCCAGTCGTCGTGATGGAAAAGCGCCCGGCCCATGGCGGCCGCGGCGGCCTCGGTGGGCGCGTGCTGCGCGAGATGGGCCTGTACCAGCCGGGTGGGCTCCCATGCGAACAGCACGGCGCCCAGGTCGAAAACCACGTTCATCGCGCCATTGTTTCATGCGCCGGGCACCACGCTCACGCCGTGGGCTCCGAGCGACAGCGTGGTCTGCGCGCCCGCAGCCAGCGGCCGGGCCAGGTCGGTCGACACCACGAAGACCGGCCCCAGTGTGGTGTCGAAGCCGTATTCGTAATAGCTGCCGAGGTAGGCGGCCTTGCGCAGCGTGGCCGGCAGGCCCTCGGTGGCGCCGATCAGCCAGGCCTCCGGCCGCACTGCCACTTTCACCGTGCCGGGCGCGATCGCATAGCGCGGCTGCAGGCGCAACGGGCCGAGCGCCACGCTGCCGTCGGCGTGCGCCGTGGCGGGAAACACCATCGCCTCGCCCATGAAGCCGGCGACGAACTCGCTCTCGGGCCGCCCGTAGAGCTGCTCGGGCGTGCCGCGCTGGGCGATCACGCCGTGGTCCATCACGATGATCTGGTCGCTCACGGCCAGCGCCTCGCTCTGGTCGTGCGTGACGTAGGCCACAGTGAGCCTCAGGCGCTGCTGCAGCGCACGGATTTCTTCCCGCATCTCTCGGCGCAGCCGAGCGTCGAGGTTCGACAACGGCTCGTCGAACAGCAGCACCGCCGGTTCGAGCACCAGCGCGCGCGCCAGCGCCACGCGCTGCTGCTGGCCGCCCGACAGCTCGCTGGGCAGCCGCTCGTCGAAGCCGACCAGGCCCACGCCGCGCAGCGCCTCGCGTGCCCGTGCTGTGGCCTCGTCCTTCTTCGCGCCGCTCATGCGCAGGCCATAGCCCACGTTCTCGATCACGTTCATGTGCGGGAACAGTGCGTAGCTCTGGAACATCATGCTCACGTTGCGCTCGCCCGGGCCGAGCGTGGTGACGTCGCGCCCGCCCATGAAGATCGAACCCGAGGTGGGCGACTCGAGTCCCGCGATCATGCGCAGCGTGGTCGTCTTGCCGCACCCCGAGGGGCCGAGGATGGTGGTCAGCGTGCCGACGGGGACCTCGAAGCTGATGCCCTTGACGGCCAGCGGCGCGTTCCTGTCGGTGCCGTAGCGCTTGGTGACGTTGCGGAATTCGATGCCGTTCATGTTCCCAGGCTTTCCATTTTGTGATGTCCCTCATGCGGGGGCACAGCGCCGCGCCGCCCCAGCTTGCGCTCGCCCACCACGAACTGCACCAGCGCGATCGCCAACGACATCAGGATCATCAGCACGGTGCAGTAAGCCAGCGCAATGCCGTAGTCGCCGTTGCCGACGCGGCCGATGATGTAGGTGGTGGCCAGTTCGTTCTCGGCCGTGACCAGAAAGATCACCGCGCTCACCGTCGTCATGGCGCGCACGAAGCTGTAGACCAGCGCGGCCACCAGCGCGGGCTTCAGCAGCGGCAGCACCACCTTGAAGAGCGTCTGCGAGGTCGATGCGCGCAGCATCAGCGAGGCTTCGTCGAGCGAGCGGTCGAGCTGCTTGAAGGCCGCCGTGCCCGCCCGCACGCCCACTGGCAAATTGCGGAACATGAAGCACAGCACGATGATCAACCCCGTGCCCGTGAGCTCGAATGGCGGCACGTTGAAGGCCAGGATGTAGCTCACGCCGAGCACCGTGCCCGGAATGGCGAAGGCCAGCAGCGCGCCGAACTCGAACAGCCCCTGTCCCTTGAACTCGTTGCGCGCCAGCAGCCACGCGATCAGCAAGCCGAGCGCCGCGGTGATGGGCGCCGAGATGCCCGCGAGCTTGAGCGTGGTGATCAGAGAGTTCCACGCCGTACCCGCCCACACCAGCCCGAACTGTCCCCATTCGAGCGAAAACGCGTTCTTGAAGTGGTTCAGCGTGAAGCTGTAGTCGCGCCCCCAGGTCTGCACGAAGCCACCCGCGAAGGCGAACAGGTAGACCACCGCGGTGAAAGCAATCCACGGCAGCGCGATGCACTGGATGGTGCGGCGCACGCCGTCTGGCAGCGCCATCGCGATGCCGGCGTCGCCCTTGCCGCTCACGGTCGTATAGTTCTGCTTGCCGAGCACGCCGCGCTGCAGCGCGAACACGCCGAGCGCGAACAGCGTCAGCACCCAGGCGAGCGACGCAGCACGGCCCTGGTCGTACTGCGCGCCGACGATGGCGAAGAAGATGTCGGTCGACAGCACCGAGAACTGCCCACCCACCACCACGGGGTTGCCGAAGTCGGCGATGCTCTCGATGAAGCCGACGAGGAAGGCGTTGGCCAGCCCCGGCTTGAGCAGCGGCAGCGTGATGGTAAAGAAGGTGCGGCGCCGGTCGGCGCGCAGCATCTGCGCGGCTTCTTCCAGGCTGGGCGCGATGCCCTGCACCACGCCGCGCATGATCATGAAGGCGATGGGCGTGAACGCGAACAGCTGCGCCACCAGCACGCCGGGCATGCCGTAGAACCAGCGCGTGGGCTCGATGCCGAACACGTTCTCCAGCACCTGGTTGACGATGCCCGCGCGGCCGAACAGCAGGATCAGGCCGAGGCCCACCACGAACGGCGGCGTGATGATCGGCAGCAGCGCCAGCACCCTCAGCGCGCCCTGCCCGCGCTTGCTGCCGCGCTCGGCCATCAGCGCCATCAGCGTGCCGAGGAAGGTCGTGCCTGCCGCGGTGAGCAGGGCCAGCACCAGCGTGTTCCACGCCACGCCGCAGCGCACGCCGCCGGAAAGGCACCCCAGGCCCCAGATGCGCTCGGTGAACACGCGCGCGACAAACGCGGCGATCGACCATTGCCCGTCTTCGTTGAAAAACGCGCCCGACAGCGCCTTGCTCACAGGGTAGGCGATGAACAGTGCCATCAGCGCGCCGCAGCCGATGACCGCGGCGGCCACGAACAGGTCGCCCTTGAAAAGGCCGAGCCGCGCGATACCGAACGCCGCCAGCAGCACGAGCGCGGTGAGCGCCACGAAGCCGCCCGCGCCGATGCCGAACTGGTTGACGGCCAGTTCGCCGAACTGCGCAGTGAGCGCCGCGAAGCTCCAGCCCCGCGCGCCGATGGCGAAGCCCGTCAGCGCAAGGCCGATCGCACCCACGGCGCCGCCGGCCAGCAGCCAGCGCCCTTGCGCACGGCTCGCCGGCAGCCAGGCGCCGATGGCGCACATCGCCAGCCCCGCCAGGCCGACGAAGAGCCAGCTTCGGCCTTGCATCGCCGCCTGCATCAGGCCGTTGGCGCCTTCCGCCTGGCCGAACACCTGCGGAATGGCTTCGTACCAGGTCGCATCCTGAATCGCATACCAGGGCAGCAGCAGGTACGCCGCAAAGCCCAGCGCGACCCATGCCCAGATCCAGCGCTGCGAGCGCCGGGCCGCGGCCAGCGATGCCGGATTGACCGGCGCGCCGGCATCAATCAAATGCGCAGCCACTCAGCGCGGCAGCGAATTGACGTCTTTTTCCCAGCGCGCGATCAGGCGCCGGCGCTCGGTGCTCGCGCCGTACTTGGCGTAGTCGTAGTTGATGAACTTGATCTTCTTGAAGTCCGGAATGCGCGGGTCGAGCTTGGCGTTCACGTTGCTCGGCAGCTGGAACTGCTTGTTGGCGGCGCCCAACTCCTGCGCAGCGGGCGTCAGCGCCCATTCGTAGAACTTCTTGGCCGCCTCGAGGTTGCGCGCGCCCTTGACGATGCTCATGGAGCCGATCTCGGCGCCGGTGCCGTCGCTCGGCGTGATGGTCTCGACCGGAAAGCCCTGCATCTTCTCGCCCGGGCCGTCATGCACGAAGCTGATGGAAATCGCGGTTTCCCCGCGCGCCACCGCCTTGATCGGGCCGGTGCCCGAGCGGGTGTACTGGCCGACATTCTTGTGCAGCGCCTTCAGGTAGTCGAAGGCCTTGTCCTCGCCCATCAGCTGCACCAGCGTGGCGATCATGGTGTAGGCCGTGCCGCTGGAGGCGGGGTTGGCCACCTGGATGTCGCCCTTGTACTCTGGCTTGAGCAGGTCGGCCCAGGTCTTGGGCACGGGCAGCTTCTTCTTGGCCAGCAGCTCGGGGTTGTAGCCGAAGCCCAGCGGGCCCGAATAGATGCCCACCGTCTTGTAGCCCGACTGTTTGGCCTGCTGCTGGGCCCAGGGGTGCAGCTGCGCCAGCGTGGGCGACTTGTATTCGAGCGTGAGGCCCTGCTCGGCCGCCTGCAGGTGCGGGTCGCCGGTACCGCCGAACCAGACGTCGGTCTTGGGGTTGTCCTTTTCGGCGATCAACTGGGCCAGCGCCTCGCCGGAGCCCTTGAGCGCCATGTTGATGCGCACGCCGGTGGTGCGTGCGTAGACGGTCGAGATCACGCTGCACCACTCGGCCTGGACCGAGCAGATCACGTTGACGGTCTGCGCCGACGCGGCGGCCGACAACCCGAGCAGCGCGGCTGCGGTAAAAAGCTTCTTCATCTGAATTTTCTCCGCCTCATGCATAAAAAAAGGCCCTGCGGCCACAGGTCAGCGTAGCTTTAGTACAGGTCGGGCGAATCGGTACAAGTACCATCGCAACTGGCCCTCTCGGCGGCCCACGACCTGCTCGGCATTCAGACAAAGGAAAGTTTTTCATGAGCTTCGATCTCGTTCTGTTCGGCGGCACTGGCGATCTCGCGTGGCGCAAGCTCATGCCCGCGTTGTTCCAGGCATTCCGGCACGGCAGCCTGCCGCAAGACGGGCGCATCGTCGGCGTGGCGCGGGACGACCTGTCGGACGACCAGTACCGCGAACTGATCCAGTCGCGCTTCAGCGCGGTCGAGGGCGCCAAGCGGCCCACTCCCGAGGAGTTCGAGAAGTTCGCGTCGATGCTGCACTACCTGCGCATGGACCTGTCCAAGCCCGACGACTACGCGCGGCTGGCCGACCTTCTCAAGCAGCGCGACGCGAAGACGATCGTGATGTACGTCGCCACGGCGCCCGCGCTCTTCACGCAGGTGGTCGAGCAGATCGCCGCGGCCGGCCTCAACGGGCCGAGGACGCGCATCGTGCTCGAAAAGCCGCTGGGCCATGACCTCGCCTCCAACCGCGCGATCAACACCGCGGTCGGCAAGGTGCTCGAAGAGAAGCAGGTCTTTCGCATTGACCACTACCTCGGCAAGCCATCGGTGCAGAACCTGTTCGCCATGCGCTTCGGCAATGCGCTGTTCGAGCCCATCTGGCGCCGCGAGCACATCGCCAACATCCAGATCACCATGGCCGAGGACCTGGGCGTGGAAAAGCGCGGCGCCTTCTACGACCAGACCGGCGCGCTGCGCGACATGGTGCAGAACCACGCGCTGCAGCTGCTGTGCGCCGTGGCCATGGAGCCGCCGATCAACGCGCACGCCGACGCCATTCGCGACGAAAAGCTCAAGGTGCTGCGCGCGCTCAAGCCCTGGACGCCCGAAACGCTGGGCCTGCACACGGTGCGCGGGCAGTACACGGCCGGCACGGCCTACGGCGAGCGCGTGCCGGGCTACCGCGACGAGCCGGGCGTGAACCCCGACAGCCGCACCGAAACCTTCGTGGCGCTGCGCGCCGAAATCGCCAACTGGCGCTGGGCCGGCGTGCCCTTCTACATCCGCACCGGCAAGCGGCTGGCCTCGCGCGATGCGCGCATCGAGGTCAACTTCAGGCCCACGCCGCATGCGATCTACCGCGCGCCGGCCGGCAACGTCAACAAGCTGGTGATCAACCTGCAGCCCAAGGACGGGCTGGAACTGCACATGCTCGCGCAGGCCCAGGACAACCGGCAGCGCGGCGGCAACGGCCACAGCAGCGCCGCGCAACTGGCGCCGGTTCAGCTCGACCTCGACTTCGACAAACGCTTCGGCGCCGAGCGCGTGGGCGCCTACGAGCGCCTGCTGCTCGACGTGATCGACGGCCGCCTCAACCTGTTCGTGCGCAGCGACGAGCAGGAAGAAGCCTGGCGCTGGGTCGAGCCGCTGATCGACAGCTGGGAATCGGACGGCGGCCCGCGCCCCTACGCGGCCGGCACCTGGGGACCGAGTGCGTCGAGCGCGATGATTGCGCGCGACGGGTTCGCCTGGGGCGAGGAGCAGTAACGCCACCGCTCCAGTCGCGCGCTCAGCCGAACTGCAGGCAACGCATGCTGAGCGTGCCCGACTGGAACCCCTCGTAGACCGTCTTCGCGCGTTCGCTCGTCCCCGCGGCACCGAGGGCGTAGAGGAAGGGGTAGTAGTGGTCCGGCGTCGCCACGGCGGTGGAGGCTCCTTCGAGCTTCGCGTAGTCGACCAGCGCACGGTCGTCGCGGCCGGCCAGCGCCGACTTCACCGCATCGTCGAACGATTGCGCCCATGGCTGGCTGGCGCTCGGCCCGTCGGGCGTGCCGCGATCGGTGGCGCGCAGGTTGTGCACCACGTTGCCGCTGCCCATCACCAGCACGCCCTTGTCGCGCAAGACTGCGAGGTCGCGCCCCACCGCGTAGTGGAAGGCGGCCGGCTTGTCGTAATCGATGCTGAGCTGGAATACCGGGATGTCGGCCTTCGGATAGAGATGCTTCAGCACCGACCAAGTGCCGTGGTCGAGGCCCCATTGCTCGGTGGCGATCACCGGTGTCTGCTTCACCACGCCGACGGTCTCGCGGGCGAGTGAAGGATGGCCGGGCGCGGGGTATTCGACGTCGAACAGCGCCTGCGGGAAGCCGCCGAAATCGTGGATCGTCTTCGGCCGCGCCTGCATGCCGACACCGGTGGCGCCACGGCTCAGCCAATGCGCCGACACGCTAAGGATGGCCGACGGCTGAGGAAGCTCCCGGCCCCAGGCCGACAGCCGGCGCGTGAACGCGTTGTCGCTGATGGCATTCATGGGCGTGCCGTGGCCGATGAAGACGACCGGCATGCGCCGCTCGCCAGCCGCATGGGCGCGCGACGCCAAGGATGCCAGCACGGCGGTCGCGCCGAGCGCGGTGCCCATGACAAAGCCGCGGCGGCCCAGTTCGGGTGAATCTTGCCGTTCGATGTCCGAGAAAGTCGTCTTGCCTGCCATGGTTCCCTCCGGGTCAGCCGCCCACTGTGCGGCAGTGCCCGATGCGGTGCAGTGCCTTAACGCACACTTTTCAGCGGCTAGATGCGGCCCTCTTCCACCGCGTGGCAGGCCACCTGCACGCCCGCGATGCCCAGCAGCTTCGGCCGTTCCGAGGAACAACGCGCATTGGCATGCGGGCAGCGCGGATGAAATGCGCAGCCCGTCGGTGGGTTCAGCGGATTCGGCACCTCGCCCTGCACCGGCGTGCGCGAACGCCCCGTGTGCTTCATCTGCGGAATGGCATCGAGCAGCATGCGCGTGTACGGATGCCGCGGCTCGGCAAAGAGCTTCTGCTTGTCCGCCACCTCGACCAGCCGGCCGAGGTACATCACGCCGACCTGGTCGGCCACGTGGCGCACCACGGCGAGGTTGTGCGAGATGAACAGGTAGGTCAGGCCCTGCTCGCGCTGCAGGTCCTTCATGATGTTGAGCACCTGCGCCTGCACGCTCACGTCGAGCGCCGAGGTGGGCTCGTCGCACACCAGGAACTCGGGCTGGGTGGCGAGCGCACGCGCGATCGAGATGCGCTGGCGCTGGCCGCCCGAGAACTGGTGCGGGTACTTGCTCATGTCCAGCGGCGAGAGGCCGACCGACTTGAGCAGCTCTCCCACGCGCTCGCGTAGCGCGGCCTTCTCGCTGAGGATGCCGTGCTCGCGCAGCGGCTCGCCGATGATGTCCTCGACGATCCAGCGCGGGTTCAGGCTCGCGTAGGGGTCCTGGAAGATCATCTGGATGCGGCGGCGCAGCTTGCGACCGTCGGGCGTCTTGAACGCGGCATGCGCGTCCTGCCCGTCGAACTGCAGGCCACCGCGCGTGGGCGCGTACAGGCCCACCAGCAGGCGCGCCACCGTGCTCTTGCCGCAGCCCGATTCGCCCACCAGCGCGAGCGTCTTGCCGCGCTCGATGGAAAAGCTCACGCCATCGACCGCGTGCAGCAGCACGCGCGGCTTGCGTTCGAGCACGCGGTTGAGCCAGGGTGGAGAGACGTCGAAGGTGCGCGCGAGATCGTGCGCGACCACGAGCGGTTCGTTCGCGGCGGCGCTCATCGCGTCACCTCCGCGATGGGCTCGGCCGCTTCAGGCGCGGCGCGTTCGCCGGCCGCCAGCGCATCGTGGTGCTTCGCCGCGATCTCGGCCTGGCCGGCGTGCGGGTCGGTCGCGTCGTGCAGCCAGCAGGCGGCGCGCGTGGCGCCGGCATGCATGAGCTCGGGCCGCTCGACGAGGCAGCGCGCAAAGGTGCGCGGACAGCGCGGGTTGTAGGCGCAGCCGGTGGGAATGGCATTGAGCCGCGGCATCGCGCCATCGATCTGGTTGAGCCGCTCGCGGTCGCTCGCCATGTCGGGAATCGAGGCCATCAGGCCCGATGTGTAGGGATGCGCGGGCTGGTGGATCACCTCGTGCACCGGGCCGATCTCGGCGATGCGGCCCGCGTACATCACGGCCACGCGGTCGCAGGTCTCTGCGATCACGCCCATGTCGTGCGTGATCAGCATCACCGCCGCGCCGCGGTCCTTGCACACCTGCTTGAGCAACTGGATGATCTGCGCTTGGATCGACACGTCGAGCGCCGTGGTCGGCTCGTCGGCCACGATGAGCTTGGGCTCGGCCGCGAGCGCCAGCGCAATCACCACGCGCTGCCGCATGCCGCCCGAAAACTGGTGCGGAAAGTGGTCGATGCGCTGCTCGGCCGCGGGAATGCCGGTGTCCTGCAGCAGGCCGATGGCCCGCTTGCGCGCTTCGGATTCCGACACGGGCAGGTGCGCGCGAATGGTCTCGACCAGCTGCCGGCCCACGGTGTAGAGCGGGTTCAGCGAGGTCAGCGGATCCTGGAAGATCGCGCCGATCTTGCGGCCGCGAATCGGCCGCATCGCATCGAAGCCGAGGTTGTCGATGCGCTGGCCGTCCAGCACGATCTCGCCGCTCGCCACGCGGCCCGGCGGTTCGAGCAGGCCGATGATGGCCGCGCCCGTGAGCGACTTGCCGGCGCCCGATTCGCCCACCACGCCGAGGATTTCACCGGGCGCGATGTCGAACGAGATGCGGTCGAGCGCGCGCAGCGTGCCGCGGCGGTTGGGAAATTCGACGACGAGGTCTTTGACCTGGAGCAGCGTCATGGTGGCGTTGTCCTTGTGTTCAGCGCAGTCGCGGGTTAAGTGCGTCGCGCAGCCAGTCGCCGAGCAGGTTCACGCTGAGTGCGATCAGCACCAGCATCAGGCCCGGAAACACCGTGATCCACCATTCGCCCGAGAACAGGTACTGGTTGCCGATGCTGATGAGCGTGCCCAGCGAAGGCGAGGTCGGCGGCACGCCGACGCCGAGGAACGAGAGCGTGGCCTCGGTGATGATCGCGGTTGCGACCTGGATCGTGGCCAGCACCATCACCGGCCCCATCACGTTGGGCAGCACGTGGCGCAGCATGATGCGCAGCGGCGCCACGCCGGTGACGCGCGCGGCCTGCACGTATTCCTTGTTGCGCTCCACCAGCGTGGAGCCGCGCACCGTGCGCGCGTACTGCACCCAACCGGTCAGCGAGATGGAAATGATCAGCACGCCGAAGGCCAGCGACTCGTGCGCGCCCGGAAAGAGCGCGCGGCCGACGCCGGCGATGAGCAGTGCCACCAGGATGGGCGGGAACGACAGCATCACGTCGCATACGCGCATCAGGAAGGAATCGAGCCAGCCGCCGAAGAAGCCGGCCAGCAGGCCCAGCACCACGCCGACGGCGAGCGACAACGCGACCGACACCAGCCCGACGATCAGCGAGATGCGCGCGCCATAGATCACGGCCGAGAGAATGTCGCGGCCCTGGTCGTCGGTGCCGAGCAGGTACTTGGAAGAACCTTCG
The DNA here is from genome assembly GCF_001425205.1 of Variovorax sp. Root411. Lineage (GTDB taxonomy): Bacteria > Pseudomonadota > Gammaproteobacteria > Burkholderiales > Burkholderiaceae_C > Variovorax. Next base: position 213,337 of record NZ_LMDW01000001.1, on the reverse strand, counting down.
GCGCTCCATGCGGGCGGCAGGCGCGCATCGCCGAGTTCGAGCGTGGCGAGGTCGAAGGGGTTGTGCGGCGACACCCATCCGGCGAACACCGCACAGATGACGCAGGCCAGTGCGATCAGCGCCGCGACGATGGCCACGGGCGAGGTACGAAAGCTGTAGCCGACATCGCTGTCGAGCCAGCGGGCTAGTGTTTTTTTCATCGTGAGGCAAATCCGCGTAAGGCCGCCGCCGGGCCGCCCCAAGGCGGCCGTGCCACCCCCCCGGGGGGTGGCGAATTACACGCAGCGCAGCGGAGTGAAAAGCCGGGGGGCAGGCATCCTTATGGCTTGATGCTCATCCACTTGAAGGGCATGTAGTTGTCGGCCATTTGCGTGAGCGACACCTTCTTGCTGACGCCCCAGGCCAGCGTCTGCTGGTGCAGCGGCAGGTGGCCGATGTCGGCGGTGTGGATGTCGAAGGCTTCCTTGATCATCGCGTCGCGCTTGGGCTTGTCGGTTTCCGACTGGATCTTCTTCGTCAGCTCGTCGAGCTTCGGATTGCAGTACGCGCCCAGGTTGAACTGGCCGGCGCCGGTCTTGTCGTCCGGGCAGGCCATCAGCGCGGTCAACGCGTTGTGCGAATCGTAGGTGGTCGGGGTCCAGCCCAGCATGTAGAAACTGGTGTCGCGGCGCAGCACCTTCGGGAAGTAAGTGCCCTTGGTCTCGGCCGCGAGGTTGATCTTGACGCCGATCTTCGCCAGGTTCGCGGCCACGCTCTGGCAGATCTGGCCGTCGTTCACGTAGCGGTCGTTCGGGCAGTTCATGGTCACTTCGAAGCCGCTCGGGTAACCGGCGTCGGCCAGCAGCTTCTTGGCGCCTTCGACGTCGAGCGGCAGGCGCTTGTCCTGGGCTTCGGTCCAGCCGTTGATGCCGGGGCCGACCATCAGCGCTGTCGGACGCGAGGCGCCGCGCATCACGGTGCGCTGGATGCCGACGATGTCGATGGCTTGGTAGAAGGCCTGGCGCACGCGCTTGTCCTTGAACGGGTTCTTGCCCTTCACGTTCGAGTAGAGCAGTTCGTCGCGCTTCTGGTCCATGCCCAGGAAGATCGTGCGCAGCTCGGGGCCGGCGATGACGCGCGCCGTCGGGCTGGCGTTGACGCGCGCGATGTCCTGCACCGGCACGGGTTCCATCACGTCGACTTCGCCCGAGATCAGCGCGGCGACGCGGGTGGCCGGATTGGCGATCGGCGTGAAGATGATCTCTTGCGCGTTGCCTTCGATCTTGCCCCAGTAGGTCGGATTGCGCGTGAAGACCGTGCGCACGTTCGGCTGGCGCTCGCGCACGCGGTACGGGCCGGTGCCGTTGGCCTTGAAGGAGGCGGTGTTCTCGATGCCCTTGCGGCGATCCACGGGCGTGACGGCCTTGTTTTCCTCGCACCACTTCTTGCTCATGATCATGAGCTGCGTGATCACGTCGGGAAGGATCGGGAACGGACCCTTGGTCTCGATCTCGATGGTGTGCGAGTCGACCTTGCGCACTTCCTTGATGTCGGTGGTGTTGGACTTCATGTCCGAGCCGTCGCCCGATGCGCGCGCGAAGCTGAAGAGAACGTCGTCGGCGGTGAACGGCGTGCCGTCGTGGAACTGCACGTTCTTGCGCAGTTCGAAGCGCCACACGGTGGGCGAGGTCTGCTTCCAGCTCGTGGCAAGCAGCGGCGCGACGCTCAGGTCCTTGTTGCGCCCGACCAGCGTTTCATACACGTTGGCCGTGGTGCTCAGCTGCAGCGATTCGTTGAGCGAGTGCGGGTCGAGCGACAGCGCGTCACCCTGGTTTGCAACACGGATGGTCTGCGCGCCGGCGATCATGCTGATGGCGCCCAGCGCGCACAGAACGGCGGCCGCGGCCACATTTTTCTTGAAACTCATGGGAACACTCCTCGGGTTGGAATCAAACACATCACGTCGCCGCGGTGGCGGCGGCTTTCTCTGGCCGCGCACCGCGGATAGCGGAAAGCGGCATGCCCTGCTCGATCAGGCCGGCATGCAATGCGGCACCGAGCGGCAGGATCTCGTCGTTGAAGTCGTAGCGGCTGTTGTGCAGGAAGGCGCCTTCGCGCACGTCCTGCCCGATGCGCAGGTAGGCGCCCGCTTTTTTCTGCAGCATGAAGGAGAAGTCTTCGGCGCCCATGCTGGGCTCCATGCTGCGCTCGACGTTCTTTGTGCCGACCAGCGATTCGGCCACGTCGGCCGCAAACATGGCTTCGGGCGCGGTATTGATGGTGGCCGGGTAGATGCGCTCGTACTTGATCGTGGCGGTCGCGCCGAAGCCGCCGGCAATGGCCGTGCACAGCTCGGTCAGGCGCTGCTCGACCTGCGCCTGCACGCGTGCGCTGAAGGTGCGCACCGTGCCGACCAGCGTGGCCTCGCCGGGCACCACGCTCATCGCGCCGAGGTCGCCGGCCTGCATCGCGCAGATGCTGACGACGGCCGCATCGATCGGGCGCACGTTGCGCGAAACGATGGTCTGGGCCGCGGTGATGATGTGCGCTGCGACGATCACAGGGTCGACGGTCTGGTAGGCATGCGCCCCGTGGCCGCCCTTGCCCTTGATCTCGATCGTCACGCGATCGGCCGCGGCCATCATCGCGCCGCGGTTGATGCCCACGGTGCCGGCCGGCATGGCAGGCCAGTTGTGCATCGCGTAGACGGCGTTGACGGGGAAGCGGTCGAACAGGCCGTCCTCGATCATCACGCGTGCACCGGCGAAGCCTTCTTCGCCCGGCTGAAAAATGAGCACTGCGGTGCCGTCGAAATCGCGCGTCTCGGCCAGGTAGCGCGCGGCACCGACCAGCATGGCGGTATGGCCGTCGTGGCCGCAGCCGTGCATCAGGCCGTCGCTGGCGGAACGCCAGCCGAAGTTGTTGTCCTCGCGCATCGGCAGCGCGTCCATGTCGGCGCGCAGGCCGATCATGCGGCCGCTGGCGGTCGAACGGCCGCGGATGACGCCGACCACGCCGGTCTTGCCGATGCCTTCGTGGATCTCGTCGACGCCGCAGGCGCGCAGGGCCTCGCGCACGCGGCCGGATGTGTAGACCTCTTCGAACCCGAGTTCGGGGTGTGCGTGCAGGTCGCGGCGAAAGGCGGCGATCTCGGGGTAGAAGTTCGCGATGTGCGCGAACGCGCGTCCGGAAGCCTTGAGGCGCGGGGCCGCGGATGTGGTTGCCGTCATGATGTCAATGACCTCCCGCCTTGCCTACACGCAGCCGCGGATCGACCACGAAATACAGCAGGTCGACCACGAGGTTGATCACCACGAAGATCAAGGCAATGAGACACAGGTAGGCCGCCATCACCGGGATGTCGGCGAAGGTCACGGCCTGGATGAACAGCAGGCCCATGCCGGGCCACTGGAACACCGACTCGGTGATGATGGCAAAGGCAATCAGGCCGCCGAGCTGCAGGCCGGTGATGGTCATCACCGGCACCAGCGTGTTCTTGAGCGCATGGCCGAAGTGGATGGCGCGGTTCGACAGGCCTCGTGCGCGCGCGAACTTGATGTAGTCGGTGCGCAGCACCTCGAGCATCTCGGCGCGCACCAGCCGCATGATCAGCGTGAGCTGGAAGATCGCAAGCGTCACCGCCGGCAGCACGATGTGGTGCCAGCCGTCGGCGCTGAAAAGGCCACTGGTCCACCAGCCGAATTTCACGGTCTCGCCGCGGCCGAAGCTCGGAAACCAGCCCAGCGTGACCGCGAAAACGAGGATCAGCAGGATGCCGATCAGGAAGGTCGGCAGCGAAACGCCGAGCAGCGACACGGTCATGAACACCTGGCTCATGAAGGTGCCGCGGCGCAGCGCGGTGTACACGCCCATCGGAATGCCGATGAACAGCGCCAGCACTGCCGCCACGAGTGCCAGTTCGAGCGTCGCGGGAAAGCGTTCGCCGATCAGCCGCGAGACCTTCGCGCCCTGGCGCAAGCTCAGGCCGAACTCGCCTTGTGCGGCGTTGACAAGAAAGTGCCAGAACTGCACGAAGAAGGGTTGGTCGAGCCCCAATGCGGCGCGCAGCTCGCGGATTTGTTCGGGCTTGGCGTCCTGCCCCAGAAGGAACACGACAGGGTCGCCAACATATTGAAAGAGGAGGAAGGCGATGAACGCGACCGCGATCATCACGATCACGGCCTGGATCAAACGGCGCAATACAAAAGCGATCATTCAGCAAACGAAGTGAACGGGCATGCTAGCAGTGCAAGGTGCGTGCCCGCACGGTGATTCCCCGGGGGTGCACGCAGATGGTGCTCTTTGCCAACATGACTCGCGATGATCGGGCCCGAACGAAAAAAGCCACTCGACTTTCGTCGAGTGGCTTTTGAGCTTTTGATTCGAAGCTGGCTTACGCCAGCGTCAAATTAGAAAGCGTGACGGATACCGAAGTCGTAGCCGGTGGAGCTCTTCGGGGTGAAGGCGCCAGCTGCGTTGTTGTAGAAGGCCGGGCCGCCAACCGTGTAGCCAGCACCGTTCTTGTTGCTGACGCGAGCGATCGTTGCGTACAGAGCCGTGCGCTTCGACAGGTTGTGCACGTAGCCCAGAGCCAGCTTGTTGGCCTTGGGATCAGGCGTGTTCACAGCGAACAGCGTGGTGGGCGTGTTCGTGTCGAGCTTGACGTGCGACCACGAAGCGCGGATCAGGCCAGCACCGACCGGCACGGTCACGCCGAGCAGGTAACCGGTCAGATCGATGTCGGGACGAGTGCCAGCCAGCGGGGTCACTTCGTAGTCGATCTTGTTCTTGGCCTTCGACACTTCGCCGAACAGCTTCACGGGACCGAAGTCATACGAAGCGCCGAGGTTGAAGGTGTTGACCTTGGTGGTCGTGCCGACGTAGTAGTCGTCGCCAACGGTGCTGCTGCCGTAAGACGCTGCAACGTCCAGAGGACCGTTTGCGTAACCGACGCGACCACCGATGTAACGGCCTTGACGCTGCGAGTTCAGCGTGGCGGGCGTGAAGATGCCCGAGTCGTACTTGGTTTTCTCGGCCATTGCGTACTGGAATTGGCCATAGAAGCCACCCAGGTTCGGCGGCAGGAAGTAGCCGATCGAGTTGCTGGCGCGAACGTAGTTGCTCGAACCCACGTTGGTGAACGGGGCCGTCGGAGCTGCGGGCGTACCGAAGTTGCCGAAGGCGGTATTGGCCGTCGAAACCAGGTTGGTGCCAACGCCGTTGGTGCCGAACGGATCGAACACGGTGTCGTTCCAGAACGTCGGGGTGTAGTCACGACCCAGGCGGACTTCACCGAAACCACCCGACAGGCTCACGGTCGAACGACGAGCGAACGTCGCGATACCTTGCTGGCCGTCGTCATTGGAGATCGGAGCTTCGAGCCAGAAGCTGGCTGCCAGGCCACCGCCCAGGTCTTCCGTGCCACGGAAGCCGATGCGGCTCGAGTTGTAACCCGAGTTAGCCAGTTCGCGACGGCTGGTCTTGACCGAACCTTGGTTCAGGTACGTGGGGATACCGAAAGCGTTGGGGAACACGGTCGCGCGGTTGTCGCGGGCGGTGTTCGAGTAGCCGCTGATCGACGCGTCGACCACACCAAACAGCGTGACGGACGACTGGGCCGAGGCAACACCGGCAACAGCCAGGGCAGCCAGAGCAACTAGAGATTTTTTCATTGCAAGTTTCTCCAAGGTTAAACATAGGGCTCCGGTGCGAAGGGCTCACCGTGACTGGCACTTTGTGCTCCCACCGGACCCCGGGCCAACCTCCTTTTGGGAAGTTGATGCTATTGCACCAGAGCCGCTGCGGCAGGGCAAAACAATTCGCCCGAAATCTGGGCTGGCCCGCGCGTTTCGTTGCACGGTTGCAACAAAGGACTTAGGCCTCGCTGCACACCACCATGTGAAATATGACAAGGCTCCCGCATGGCATTTCGCATGTGCGTTCAAATAGGCGCATGACGCTCATGATCGACTCCGTCCTGACCGCGGCAGACGCTGCGTTGCGCACCCTTTTCGCGCGCCCCCATGCCACGCGGGCAACGCCCACCCCCTCACTAGGGCCCGGCGAACTGAGTGAAGCGGAACGCCGGGAGGCCGGCGCGCTGATGCGGGTGAACCATGTCGGCGAAGTCTGCGCACAGGCGCTTTACACAGCCCAGGCGGCCGTGGCACGCGACCCCGCGCTGCGTGCCCATTTCATCGAAGCAGCGCATGAGGAAACCGACCACCTGGCCTGGACCCGACAGCGTCTGGACGAACTGGGCGCACGCCCGTCGCTCCTGAACCCTCTCTGGTATGCGGGCGCCTTCGGCTTCGGCCTGGTTGCGGGCCGCCTCGGGGACCCGCTGAGCCTGGGGTTCGTCGCGGAAACCGAACGTCAAGTAGAGGCCCATCTGGACAGCCACCTCGGCCGCCTCCCGCCAGCGGACAGCGCTTCCAAGGCAGTGGTCGAGCAGATGAAGCTCGACGAAGCCCGCCACGCGTCGCAGGCTGTCGCCGCCGGCGCGGCGGAACTCCCGGCGCCAGCCAAGGCCCTGATGCGCATGGCTTCCCGCGTGATGACCACGGTAGCGCACCGCATCTAGGCCATTCGCTCAGGTTTCGATCAGGTCGAAACTGGTGGTGATCTCGGCAGTCTTCGCCAGCATGATGCTGGCGGAGCAGTAGGTTTCGTGGCTCAGTGCGATCGCGCGCTCTACGGCGGGGGCCGGAATGCCCTTGCCCGCCACAGTGAAGTGCATGTGGATCTTGGTAAAGACCTTGGGGTCCTTTTCCGCGCGCTCGCTGGTCAGCTTGACGCTGCAGCGCTCGACGCGATGGCGTCCGCGCTTCAGTATCAGCACCACGTCGTAGGCGGTGCATCCGCCGGTGCCGGCAAGAACGGTCTCCATCGGCCGCGCTGCGAGGTTCTGTCCGCCGTTCTCGGGTTTCGCGGCATCGGGGGCGCCGTCCATCATCAGGACGTGGCCGCTGCCCGTCTCGGCAACGAAGCCCATGGCCGATCGCGTGCCTGCGTCGCCGGTCCAACTCACTGTGCATTCCATGGTTTTCGGGGTTCCAAGTCTGGGATGCCGGGCAAAAATACACGCCGACCTCCCTTTGTGTGTGGGAAAAGCATCACTCGCTTGTTGCAACGCAACAAACAGTCGATATACTTTATTTCATTGCGCGCCCCGTTGCGCGCACCCAGTTGTCTCCTCCACCCTTCCAATTGGTGGATTTAGCCCCGAGCTGCAAAGCTCGGGGCTTTTTTCTTTTCAGCCCTTGTCCGGCTCGGCACCACTCTAGTTTTCGCGCCGAAAGGGCAGTTGCTCTGGCTGCCCTGGCTGTTGCCGGTGTTGCCTCGGCCCAGTCGTCCGTCACGCTGTTTGGCATCGTCGATGCCTCGATCAGCAGCTACTCGAACAGCTCGCGTGACCTGAACAACGGCGTGACGTACAACGCCCTCGGCTTCCCCATCTACAACCCGTTCTACGTCAATCAAGGCAGCGTCAGGACCAGCAACCGCGGCCTGTTCAACTCGGGCAACGCCACCAGCCGTCTGGGCTTCCGTGGTACGGAAGACCTCGGCGGTGGCCTGGCAGCCAGCTTCTGGCTCGAAGCCCCCGTCGCCAACGATGACGGCAGCCAAGGCGTTGCCACCTTCGCCCGTCGCTCGACCGTGAGCCTGTCGGGCGGTTTCGGTGAAGTCCGCCTCGGCCGCGACCTGACCCCCTCGTTCTACAACAACTCCACCTTCGATCCGTTCGGCACCAACGGCGTCGGCACCAACCTGATCCAGACGGCCACCAGCGCCTTTGGCAACCCCACGCGCGCCAGCAACTCGGTCAGCTATTTCCTGCCGCCGAACCTGGGTGGTTTCTACGGCCAAGTGATGTATGGATTCCATGAGAAGACCAAGTACAGCCCTGGCTCGTTGACGCCTGATGTCGCGAACAATTCGCGCACCGGCCGTTACGTGGGCGGCCGCTTCGGCTACGCCAACGGTCCCCTGGACGTTGCGCTGGCTTATGGCAGCAACACCGTTGACGACGACTACTACGCCGGCACGACCACCAAGGTCAACACCTTCAACCTCGGCGCTTCGTATGACTTCGGTCCTGTGAAGCTCTTCGGTGAACTGTCGCGGGCCAAGGAGAAGACCGACATCGACGGCGACTTCTTCGCCCGACCGGCTGCCGTGGCATCGAACAAGCTCAACGGTTGGCTGCTGGGCGTGACGGTTCCCGTGGGTGCCGGCCAGATCCGCGCATCGTATTCAGCCGTGAAGTACAAGACGGAGGACAACCTGTTCTTCAACGAACCGAACCCGAAGGCCAACAAGCTGGCTCTGGGCTACGTGCACAACCTGTCGAAGCGCACGGCTCTGTACGCAACGATCGCTCGCGTGAGCAACAAGAACGGCGCGGACCTGAGGGTCAGCGACAACAGCCCGGCTTTCATCAGCAACGGCGTCTTCACCCCGAAGACCTCGACCGGCTACGACTTCGGCATCCGCCACTCCTTCTGACAGAGTCTGATTCCGATGCTGGCGGCAGCCAGTTCGAGTCGATTCAGTGTCAAGCCGCCCAGCTTAGGCCGGGCGGCTTTTTGGCTTTTCTTCTCAGCTCGCGCGGCCACGCCTGCTTTGCAGCAGCCCCACATTCATTTCTCCGCTCAGAACCGAAGCGTAGAAGCGCTCGACCATGTTCACGCTCGTTCGCGCATTGCGCGCCAAGGTCAGCATGTCGATCCCCTGTCCGTACAGCAGCCGCAGCGTGATAGCGGTATGGCGCAGGCAGTAAAGCGTTCTCGACTGGCCCAGCGGTCCTTTTTCAAGACCGCTCTCCTCGAGCACCCAATGGAAAAGAAAGTTGAGCACGGCCAGCGCGTGCTCGCGATTCTTCAACTGCGGCAGGAAGAGATAGTCGTCCGGCGCGCCGAAGCCATGTTCGCGGCGATGAGCGAGCAAGCATTCGTAGACCCGCACCGCCGGCCGCAGGCTCACGATCGGCTGGCTGTGCCGCTTGGTCTCCGGCAGGTTCATGCGCAAATAGACATGCTTGCTCCGCACGATCTCGATGTGCTTGTGCTTCATGAGCTTGATGTCGCTCGGACGCACGAAGGTGTTCACCATCCAGCGGATCAGCCAAGGCAGCTCGTCCGGCATGGCGAGCAGTTCGCGCGCGATCCAGAAGCGTTCGCCGCCCGCGAGTTGGCCGAGCACCGGATGCGCTTGCCCGCGCAAGCTGCGCGCGGTCTTGATGATTGTCCGGTACTCCGCAACGCTGAAGCTGCCGCGCGGCTGGCTGCGCACCTTGACCTTCGGAAATGCGGGCACATCGCGAAGCACGCCAATGTGCACGCCATGCATCACCACCTTGCGCAACAGCACGAGGTACTGCGCAATCGTCGTGCTGCTGAAGCCCCGTTCTCCGAGGCGATCGATCAAGCGTTGTGCATCGGACGTTGCAAACGACTTGGCCGGCACGTCGCCCAGCAACGGAACGATGTGGGCACGCAATCTGTTGCCCATCACCTGCCACGTGGGACGCCCGATTTCGTCTCGCTGCACCCGCGCGGCCTCCGCCTGCATCAACCCTTTCGAAAGATCACTGACAGAAATTGTTAACAGATTTTTTTCAATTGTGAACTGATTTGCGGCCACAGGGGCCGGCGGACAGGTGCGTCCAAAAAAACCTGAATCATTTGCAGCTGGGGCGTTGCTGAAGAGGTTTATGACATATGTGTCCATGTCATACCCGCATGCAATCCCGATGCCTCTTATCATCGACAGTTAGCAAATGAAAACTCCCTTGGAAAAAAACGTGCGCAATGCACCTGTTGATCCGGCGCTGACGCCCGCCGACTATCTCAGAAAAATTCTCAACGCCCGGGTCTACGACGTTGCCGTCGAATCCGCACTCGAGAAAGCGCGCGCGCTCAGCGAACGGCTCGGCAACACCGTGCTGCTCAAGCGCGAAGACCAGCAGCCGGTCTTCAGCTTCAAGCTGCGCGGCGCCTATAACAAGATGGCGCACCTGAGTGCCGCGCAATTGGCGAGCGGCGTTATTTGCGCATCGGCCGGCAATCACGCACAAGGCGTTGCATTGGGTGCACGCAAGCTCGGCACGCGCGCGGTGATCGTGATGCCGGTGACCACGCCCAAATTGAAGATCGATGCGGTGCGCGGCTTCGGCGGCGAAATCGTGCTGCATGGCGACAGCTATTCGGACGCCTATCTGCACGCACTCGAATTGCAGGCGCAGCAAAACCTGACCTTCGTGCATCCCTTCGACGATCCCGACGTCATTGCCGGCCAGGGCACCATCGCCATGGAAATCCTGCGGCAGCACCAGGGCCCGCTCGATGCCGTGTTCGTCGCGATCGGCGGAGGCGGCCTGATCTCCGGCGTGGCCAACTACATCAAGGCTGTGCGTCCCGAGATCAAGGTGATCGGCGTGCAGATGAACGACTCCGACGCGATGATGCAGTCGGTCGCCGCGCACCAGCGCGTGAACCTGCCCGACGTCGGCCTGTTCTCGGACGGCACGGCCGTCAAGCTGGTCGGCGAGGAAACCTTCCGCATCGCCAGCGAACTGGTCGACGAATACATCGCGGTCGACACCGATGCCGTGTGCGCCGCCATCAAGGACGTCTTCGTGGACACGCGCAGCATCGTCGAACCGGCGGGTGCGTTGGCGGTCGCGGCCATCAAGGAATACGTTGCACAGCACGGCCGCCACGGCGAGACCTACGCGGCCATCCTGTGCGGCGCCAACATGAACTTCGACCGGCTGCGTTTCGTCGCGGAGCGCGCCGAAGTCGGCGAAGAACGCGAGGCGCTGTTCGCCGTCACCATTCCCGAGGAGCGCGGCAGCTTCCGTCGCTTCTGCGAGCTGGTCGGCGAGATGCCCGCGAGCGATGCCGAAGCTGCGTTGGGCGGCGGTGGCGCGCCGCGCAACGTGACCGAGTTCAACTACCGCATCAGCGACGCGGCGAAGGCGCACGTGTTCGTCGGTCTCACGACTTCGGCGCGCGGAGAGTCGGCCGTCATCGCGCAGACCTTCAGCGAGCACGGCTTCGATGCGCTCGACCTCACGCACGACGAACTCGCGAAGGAACATCTGCGGCACCTCGTGGGCGGACGCACCGGCCTCGCGCACGACGAGCGCCTGCTGCGCTTCGTGTTTCCCGAGCGTCCCGGTGCGCTGCTCAAGTTCCTGAGCCTGATGCGGCCGAACTGGAACATCAGCCTGTTTCACTATCGCAACCAGGGCGCCGACTACGGCCGCATCCTCGTGGGCCTGCAGGTGCCGGCCGGCGAAGCCGCCGAGTTCGACGCCTTCCTCGAAACGCTGGGTTATCCCTACGTCGAGGAAACGGCCAACCCCGCGTACCGCCTGTTTCTGCAGGCCTGAAAAAAGCTACTGCGCGGGCGCCTGCGGCGGCGGCGGTGCCATCGCCGCAGGCTGCTGCTGCGGGCCAATCGGCAGTTGTGGTTGCTGCGGCTGCGGCGGCTGTTGCTGCTGCAATTGCGGCGGAGCCACCGCGGCCGGCATCGTCGCGGGCAGAGGCCCGGCCGGCAGAGCCATCGGCACCGCCGGCAACCCCGGGCTGGAAATACTGATCGGCGCACGCACCGGCAATTGCAGCGTGAACGCCGCCGGCCCGTCGACCTGTGCGCCGATGGTCGCCGAGCGCAGGCCCACCGACTGCAGCACATAGTTGTCGCCGACCGCCGAGCCGACACGGAACGGCCTGGGCGGCTTGCCGTCGATGGAGATCAGCGCTGCACCCTGCTTCGAAGGGTCTGCCACCACACCCGACAGGGCGAAACGGCTTGCCGCCTCGGGTGCCACCGCTGCCGCATGGGACGCGGGCAGCACGCCCAGCAGCCGTGCCACCGAATCCGAATCGGCCGCCACCGAAGCCCGCGGCATCGTCGCGGCCGCCGCCACGGCGTCCGCCGGCGAAGCCAGCCGCAGCGCCCAGAACACGGCAGCGCCGGCCGCCAACGCCCAAAGCCCGGTCGTAGCAAGTGGGGCATGCCAGCGGGCGGCGGAGTAAGGACTTGTCATGGGCGCGGATTATCATGCAGCGCGCTTTCCGAATCATGTCCGCCCAACCTATGAACAAACTCCTTCGAGCCGCCAACCGCACCGCCCAACGCGGCTTCACGCTGATCGAACTGATGGTGGTGCTGGTCATCATCGGCGTGCTGGCAGCGCTGATCGTGCCGAACGTGATCGAGCGCGCCGACGACGCCCGCGTGACGGCCGCCCGGACCGACATCAACAACCTGATGCAGGCACTCAAGCTCTACCGCCTGGACAACCAGCGCTACCCCACCGCGGAGCAGGGACTGCAGGCGCTGCTCACGCGTCCGACCACCGGCCCGGCCGCCCCCAACTGGAAGGCCTACGTCGAGAAGCTGCCCAACGATCCGTGGGGCCATCCTTACCAGTACATGAATCCGGGCATCAAGGGCGAGATCGACGTGCTCTCTTTCGGCGCCGACGGCCAGAGCGGCGGCGAGGGCAAGAATGCCGACATCGGCAGCTGGCAATAGCGGCACGGGCGCCCGGAACCCGCGTCCCCGCATCCGTCCGGCCACCGGCTTCACGCTGCTGGAGCTGATCGTGGTGATCGCCATCATCGCGATGGCCACGGCCGCCGTGAGCTTCGCGATACGCGACACCAGCGCCGCCAGGCTCGACCGCGAAGCCGACCGGCTCGCAGCCCTGCTCGAATCGGCCCGCTCCCAATCGCGCGCCAGCGGCATCGTGGTGCGGTGGCGGCCGGTCGAAGGCAGCTTCGTGTTCGACGGCCTTGCGCCGGGTGCGCTGCCCAGCGGATGGGCCGCCGAGGGCATCACCGCGCAGGCCGCGCTCGCCAACGGCACGCCGGTTACGGCGCTGCAGCTCGGGCCCGATCCGATCATTGCGGCGCAGCAGGTCATGCTCCATTCCGCCGGACCGCCCGCGCGCGCGCTGCGCATCGCGACCGACGGGGTTCGCCCCTTCACCGTCTCGGCGGTGCAATGAACTCACGGCGCCCTGCTTCGTCCCCGCGCGCTGGCGGCTTCACGCTGATCGAAGTGCTGATCGCGCTCGGCATCGTCGCGCTGGCACTGGCCGCGGGTTCGCAGGCCACCATGTCGCTCACGCGCAATGCGCAGCGCCAGTCCGACCTGGTGCTGGCCGACCTGTGCGCCGAGAACGAACTCGCCAAGGCTCGCCTCTCGCGGCAGATGCCGGCGATCGGCGACTCGGGGTCAATCTGCCTGCAGGCCGGCGTCTCGTTCAACGTGACCACCTCGACCGTCGCCACGCTGAACCCGAATTTCCGGCGCGTCGACGTGCAGGTGCGCGACGAGGCGGACGCGCCGATCCTGCGCATCTCCACCGTGGTGGGCCGGTACTGATGCGGCGCGCCAAAGCCACCGCCCCGCGCGGCTTCACGCTGATCGAGCTGCTCGTTGCCATCGCCGTGATGGCGCTGCTCTCGCTCATGAGCTGGCGCGGGCTCGACAGCATGTCGCGCGCCACCCTGCAGAACCAGCAACGCGCCGACGCCGTCCTCACGCTGCAGGCCACGCTCGCGCAGTGGGGCGCCGACCTCGATGCCGTGATCCCGCTCGCGCAGACCCGTCCGATCGACTGGGACAGCCGCGTGCTGCGGCTCACGCGCCGCGGCAGCGACGATGCGGCGCCGTCGGTGCAGGTGGTGGCCTGGGCGCTGAAGTCCGGCCCCGACGGCGTGCGCTGGCGGCGCTGGCAATCGCAGCCCTTCACCACGCGCGGCGATTGGCAGCAGGCCTGGAACCTCGCGGCCGCCTGGGCGCAGGACGGCGGTTCGGGTTCGGGCTCGGGCGGCTACAGCGACGTGCCGCTGGTGCCGGCCAGCAGCTGGCAGCTCTACTACTTCCGCGACAACGTCTGGGCGCCAGCCAGCCAGTTGCCGACCGCCGCGCCCAATCCCAACAATCCCGCGGGCCCCGTCGTCGCCATGCCCGACGGTGTGCGCCTCGTCATCACGCTGCCGCCCGGCGACGGCCTCGCGGGCACGCTCACGCGCGACTGGGTCAGACCGACCGTGGGGGCGCCGAAATCGTGATGACGGCAGCGAACAGGAAAAAGCACCAGGCCGGCGCCGCCCTGCTCGCCGCGATGCTGACCGTGATGCTGGTGGCCACCTTCGCCGCCGCGGCGCTGTGGCAGCAATGGCGCGCGACCGAAGTCGAAGGCGCCGAGCGCGCGCGCGTACAGGCCGCCTGGGTGCTGATCGGCGCGCTCGACTGGTCGCGCCTGATCCTCGGCGAAGACGGCCGCACCGGCGGCGTCGACAACCTGACCGAAGTGTGGGCGGTGCCGCTCGAAGAGGCCCGGCTCACCAGCTTCCTGTCGGCCGACAAGAACGTGGCAAGCGACAACCTCGAAGGATTGCCCGACGCCTTCCTGTCGGGCCGCATCGTCGATGCGCAATCCAAGCTCAATGTGCTTTGGCTGGTCGACGGTAAAAAGCCGTCGGCCAGCGGCGTCGCCATGTTCACCCGCCTATTTGGCCTGCTGGGCCTGCCCGCCTCCGAGCTCAGCCAGATGACCACGGGGCTCGTCAGCGCGCTGAACAGCGGCACCGACGAAGCGTCCGGCGGCGACACGGGCAATGCACCGCTGCTGCCGCAGGAGGTCTCGCAACTCGTGTGGCTCGGGCTTTCGCCCTCGACCGCCAAGGCCCTCGAGCCCTATGTGACGATCCTCCCGACCAAGACCACTCTCAACCTGAATACCGCAAGCGCCGAAGTTATCAGCGCCAGCCTGGAATCAATGCCGATCGCAACCGCACGTCAGTTGGTGGAGCGACGTACCCGTTCCCCTTTCAAGACCTTCGAAGAAGCCAATCAGGGGCTGCCCAGCGGCGGCTCCCGCTTCAGTGCAGCCCAGCATGGCGTCGGCTCCCAGTACTTCGAGGTCTACGGGCGCCTGCGCCTCGACCGCACCTATGTCGAGGAACACTCGCTCGTGCAACGCAGCGGTGTCACGGTGACGACGATCTGGCGCACCCGCGGCGCCGGCGCAACGAGCACTCCGGTCAAACCCTGATCCCTATGCATTACTTGTAGGCAAAAGCCTTCCGACACGCGTCACACCTGCGCGACACGCTATCGAAACAAGAGCGCCAACCTGTCGGCCCCCACCTACAATCACCGGCTTTTCCAAGACCCACATGACCCCCCTGCTGCTCATTGCCCCCCTCCCTCCGGCCGATGCCGCGGGCGAGTACGACTGGGCCCAGGCAGGCGACGACGGCATCGCGTTGCGCAACCAGGGCCGTGCGCTGCTGGCGCTGCTGCCTTCGGGTGCGGAGGTCATGCTCGGCATTCCTTCCGCCGCGCTCTCGTGGCACCGCGTCACGCTGCCCAGGGGCAGCATGGGCAGCGCATCGAAGCTGCGTGCGGTGCTCGACGGCCTGCTCGAAGAACACCTGCTCGACGAACCCGAGGCCCTGCACTTCGCGCTCGAACCCGATGCCAAGGCCGGTGCGCCCGTGTGGGTCGCGGCCTGCAACCGCATCTGGCTGCGCAGCGTCGTGCAAGGGCTCGAAGCGGCCGGCCGGCGCGTGGTGCGCATCGTTCCCGAATTCGCGCCGCAGCCGCCCGACGGCCCGCCGCTGCTGCTGGTCACGGGCGAGCCCGAAGCGCCGCAGCTCACGGTGTGCGATGCCGACGGCGTGGTCTCGCTGCCGCTGGCCGGCGCGGGGCTGGCGCTGTCGGGCAGCCTGCCGCTGGACACCGCCGTCATCACCACCGAGCCCGCCGTGGCCGAGGCGGCCGAGCATCTGCTCGAACGCCGCGTGCCCATCGTGAAATCGCCGCAGCGCTGGCTGCAGGCCGCGCGCACGCCGTGGGAGCTCGCGCAGTTCGACCTCGCCGCGACCGGCCGCGCGCGCGCCGGCAAGAAATTCGCGTCGGTGCTGCAGACGCTGCGCTATGCGCCGGAGTGGCGCGCCGCGCGCTGGGGCGTGGTCGTGTTGCTGCTCACCCAATTGATCGGCCTCAACGCCTGGGCCTGGAAAGAGCGCAATGCGCTCGAATCGAAACGCCAGGCCGCCAAGACCATGCTCACCCAGACCTTCCCCTCGGTGAAGATCGTGGTCGACGCGCCGCTGCAGATGCAGCGCGAGGTCGCCGCGCTGCAGCAGGCCGTGGGCGACGTGGCAGGCAGCGACTTCGAACCCATGGTCGGCGCGCTCGCCGCCGCCCTCCCGCCCGGCAAGGTGCCGAGCGCCGTCGACTACAGCGCCGGCCAGCTGCGCTTGCGCGGCCTCGGGCTGCAGCCGTCGGAGGTGTCGCAGATCACAAATGCCATGGCGCCGCGCGGCTACAACGTGCGCACCGAAGGCGACCTGCTGCTCGTGCAGGCACAGGCCGAGGCCGCCCGATGAATTTCAGCGAACAGCTCAAGGCCCGATGGGCCACCCTCGAAACGCGCGAGCGCCGCATGGTCATCGCCGCCACTGCGCTGGTGGCGCTGGCCTTGCTTTGGTGGATCGCGCTCGCGCCTGCGCTGCGCACGCTGGCCGCGGCGCCGGCTGAACACGCGCAGCTCGACGCGCAGCTGCAGCAGATGGCCACCCTGCAGAACCGCGCGAAGGCGCTGCAGTCGCAACCGCGCCTGAACCGCGACGACGCGCTGCGCGCGCTCGAGGCCTCGGTGCGCGACAGCCTCGGCGCCGGCAACGCGCAGCTCATGACGGCCGGCGGCGACGGCGCCGCCACCGTCTCGCTGCGCGCGGCGCCCGCGGCCAGCGTCGCCCAATGGCTCGGCCAGGCCCGCGGCAACGCGCATGCGGTGCCGCGCGAAGTCCACCTGACGCGCGCACCGGCCGCCGCGCCACCGCCGCCTTCCAGCGGCAAGGATGCGCCGAAGACGCCGCAGGTCCGCTGGGACGGCACCATCGTCATGGCGCTGCCCGCGGCGCGATGACCAGCAGCAGCAAGCCCGCATGCTGACCCGCCCTCCGATCTCCGAACCCCGGCCGCGCCGCGGCTGGCGCTGGGCCCTGTTCGGCCTCGCCATCGGCACGCTGCTGGCGGTGGCGCTGTTCGCGCCGGCGCGCTGGCTCTCGGCGGCGCTGTCGAACTGGAGCCATGGCCGCCTCGTGCTGGCCAACCCGCGCGGCACCGTCTGGAACGGCACGGCCGCGGTGGTGCTCGCCAGCGGCGCCGGCGGCACCCAGGCGGTGTCGCTGCCCGGCCTGCTGCACTGGCGCATGCGCCCGGGCTGGAGCGGCATTTCCGCCAGGCTCGAGCTGCCCTGCTGCGCCGAGCAGCCGCTCGAACTCAAGGCCAGCCCGCGCGCCGGGGGCATGCAGCTCACATGGCAGGACAGCCGCTCGCGCTGGCCCGCCACCCTGCTCACCGGCCTGGGTGCACCCTGGAACACGCTCAAGCTCGAAGGTGCGCTCGATCTCTCCACCAAGGCCTTCTCGATGCTGTGGGACGGCCCGGCGCTGCGCATCGCCGGGCAGGCCACGCTCGACGCGACCGACGTTTCCTCCAGCCTGTCGACCCTGCGGCCGATGGGCAGCTACCGGCTCACGCTCGAAGGCGGCCCCCGTCCCACGCTGCTGCTGAGCACGCGCGAGGGCAGCCTCGAACTGAACGGCAGCGGCAGCTGGAACGGCACCTCCTTCCGCTTCAATGGCGAAGCCAGTGCCGCGCCCGGCCGCGAAGACGCGCTTTCCAATTTGTTGAACATCATCGGACGGCGCGTCAACGCGCGTTCGATCATCACCCTGGGTTGACCCTCATGATGAAGCCACTGTTTTCGACCGGCACCGTTGCACTCGCCGTGCGCGTGCTGATCGCCGCCTCGCTCCTGCAGGGCGCGCCCGTCGCGTTCGCACAGACCGGCGATGCACCGCGCCGCGGCGAACCGATCACGCTGAACTTCGCCAACGCCGACATCGAAGCCGTGGCCCGCACCATGGCGGTGGTCACGGGCCGCGACGTGGTGGTCGACCCCCGCGTCAAGGGCACGATGAACCTCGTCACCGACCGCGCCATCCAGCCGGCCGCCGCCTTCAACCAGTTCGCCTCGGCACTGCGGCTGCAGGGCTTCGCGGTGGTCGAGGCCGACGGCCTCTACAAGGTGGTGCCCGAGGCCGATGCCAAGCTGCAGAGCAGCACCGTCAACACCTCCATCAGCGCCACCGCGTCGAGCGGCAGCAACCAGATCGTCACGCAGATCTTCCGGCTCAACTACGAATCGCCGAACAGCCTGCTGCCGGTGCTGCGACCGTTGATTCCGCCGAACAACACCATCAACGTGAACCCGGGCAACAACTCGCTCGTGATCACCGATTACGCCGACAACATGCGCCGGCTGGCGCGCATCATCGCGTCGCTCGACGTGCCGAACGCGTCCGACATCGAAGTCATCCAGCTCAAGCACTCGGTGGCCACCGACATGGTGCCGCTGGTGCAACGGCTGGTCGACGGCGGCAGTGCCGGCGCCCCGGCCGGTGCCGCACCCGGGGCGGTGGATGCATCGTTCCGCACCACCCTCATGGCCGATCCGCGCAGCAACTCGCTGATCCTGCGCGCGGCCAATCCGGCGCGCGTGGCGCTGGTGCGCACGCTGGTCGAGAAGCTCGACCGTGCGCCGACCGAAAGCAGCAATGGCGCGGCCGGCAACATCTACGTGGTCTACCTGAAGAACGCGGACGCGGTGCGCCTCGCAGCCACGCTGCGCGCCGCGATGGCGGCGAACCAGCAGAACACCACGCCGGGCGTGGCCGGCGCCGCGGGCGGCGGTGCCGTGCCGCAGCAGAGCGCGCCGCAGGCCATGCAGGTGAACTTGAACAACAGCCAGGGCGGCAGTTCGGCCGCAGCCAGCGCCCCGCTCAACAACGCCAACCAGCCCTCCACCGGCGGCCAGATCCAGGCCGACCCGTCGACCAACTCGCTGATCATCACGGCGCCCGAGCCGCAATACCGCCAGATGCGCGCGGTGATCGACCGGCTCGACGGGCGCCGCGCCCAGGTCATGATCGAGGCGCTCATCGTCGAGGTCAGCGCCAACAAGGCCGCGAACTTCGGCGTGCAGTGGCAGAGCGCGCTGGGCAACAACGCGGTCATCGGCACCAATTCCAGCCTGAACAAGACGAACATCCTGGCGCTGACCCAGGCGCTGGCCACCCGCAATGCCGCGGGCCTGGCAACGTCGATCCAGCCGGGGCTGAACCTCGGCATCGCCGGCAAGATCGGCGGCCAGTACATCCTGGGCGCGATCGCGAACTTCTTCAACAGCGACGGCGACGCCAACGTGCTCTCCACGCCCAACCTGCTGACGCTGGACAACGAAGAGGCCAAGATCATCATCGGCCAGAACGTGCCGTTCCCCACCGGCTCGTATGCCAGCACCTCGGGCTCGGTGGGCGTGAACCCGTTCACCACCGTCGAGCGCAAGGACGTCGGCCTCACCCTGCGCGTGCGCCCGACCATCAACGAGAACGGCACGGTGCGGATGACGATCTTCCAGGAGACCTCGACCGTCGACCAGAACTCGCTGAGCAACCCCAACGGCCCGACCACCAACAAGCGCTCGATCGAGTCCAGCGTGCTGGTGGAAGACGGGGGCCTCGTCATGCTGGGCGGCCTGCTCTCGGACACCTACAACAACAACATCGAGAAGGTGCCGCTGGCCGGCGACATCCCGGTGCTCGGCAACCTGTTCAAGAACGAGAACCGCACGCGCAGCAAGAGCAATCTCATGATGTTCCTGCGCCCCGCGGTGATGCGCGACGGCGCTTCGTCCGAGGCCTTCGCCTACGACCGCTACGACGAGATCCGCGGCCAGCAGCTGCAGACGCAGCCAAACACCGACAACATCATGCTGCGCGGGGTGGACTCTGCGCCGGTGCTGCCCGACTCCGCGCTGCAGCGCTCGAGCAACCGCGGCAGCGGCAGCACCCGCATGGAAGGCACGCAGCTCATTCCGCCGCCGCAGCCGCTCTCCGACAACCGCAAGCTGGCACCGAGCCCGCTGCGCGGCGCCCTGCCGCCGACGGCCGACCCGGTCAGCTCGCGCGAAATGCCTTGACCTCCATGCGCTATCCGCTTCCCTACGCGTTCGCGCGCACCCAGCAACTGCTGCTCGAGGAGTCCGACGACGGCCGCTACACGCTGTGGATGTCGAGCCACCCGGCGCGCAGCGCGGTCGGCGAGGTGTCGCGCAAGTACGGCGTGCAGGCCTTCGAGGTGCTGGCCGACGGCCCGCTGGCGCAGCGCATCAGCGCGGCCTATGCGCAGGGCGAATCGAGTGCCGCCGCGGTGGTGAGCGAGGTGCAGAGCGACGCCGACCTCTCGCGCATGATGCAGGAGTTGCCGGCGGTCGAAGACCTGCTGGAGAGCGCGGGCGACGCGCCCATCATCCGCATGCTGAACGCGCTGCTCACGCAGGCCGCGCGCGACGGCGCCAGCGACATCCACATCGAGCCCTACGAGCGCACGTCTTCCGTGCGCTTTCGCATCGACGGCACGCTGCGCGAGGTGGTGCAGCCCAACCGCGCGCTGCACGCCGCGCTGATCTCGCGCCTGAAGATCATGGCCGACCTCGACATCTCCGAGAAGCGGCTGCCGCAGGACGGACGCATCTCGCTGCGCATCGGCACGCGCGCGGTCGACGTGCGGGTGTCGACGCTGCCCAGTGCGCACGGCGAGCGCGCGGTGCTGCGCCTGCTGGACAAGAGCGAATCGAAGCTCACGCTCGAATCGGTGGGCATGCAGGGCGACACGCTCGCGCGCTTCGAGAAGCTCATTGCGCAGCCGCACGGCATCATCCTCGTGACCGGGCCCACGGGCTCGGGCAAGACCACCACGCTGTACGCCGCGCTGGCCCGGCTCGACGCGAGCCGCAGCAACATCATGACGGTGGAAGACCCCATCGAGTACGAGTTGCCGGGCGTGGGCCAGACGCAGATCAACGCCAAGATCGAGCTCACCTTCGCCAAGGCCCTGCGCGCCATCCTGCGGCAGGATCCGGACGTGATCATGATCGGCGAGATCCGCGACTTCGAGACCGCGCAGATTGCCATCCAGGCCTCGCTGACCGGTCACCTCGTGCTCGCCACGCTGCACACCAACGACTCGGTCAGCGCCGTCACACGGCTCACCGACATGGGCGTGGAGCCCTTCCTGCTGAGCTCGTCGCTGCTCGGCGTGCTCGCGCAGCGCCTCGTGCGCAAGGTCTGCGCGGTATGCGCCGGCGCGGGCTGCGAGGCGTGCGGCCAGACGGGTTACCAAGGCCGCACCGGCATCTTCGAACTGCTGGTGGCCGACGAGACGGTGCAGGGCCTCATCCACAGCAAGGCAGCCGAAAGCGAACTGCTGCAGGCCGGCGCACGCGGCGGGCTGCGCCTGATGCGCGAAGACGGGGAGCGGCTGGTGCAGGCCGGCGTCACCTCGCGCGCCGAGCTGCTGCGCGTCACGCGGGACTAGGCTCCCGTTCCGCCATGCCCGCCTATTCCTTCGAAGCCATCGACGCCAGCGGCCAGTCGCGCGAAGGCGTGCTCGAGGCCGACACCGCCCGCAGCGCGCGCAGCCTGCTGCGGGCGCAGGCGCTCATTCCGCTGTCGGTCAAGCCGGTCGGCAGCGACCACGCCAACGGCAGCGGCCAGCGCAGCGGCCTTGGCCGCTGGCTCGGCGGCGGCAAGCGCGTCTTCAATTCCACCGGCCTCGCGGTATGGACGCGCCAGCTCGCGGGCTTGGTTTCGTCGGGTCTGCCGCTGGAACGCGCGCTGACTGCGCTCACCGACGAGGCGGAGTCGGAACCGCAACGCAATCTCGTCGCCTCGCTGCGTGCCGAAGTCAACGCGGGCTCGCCCTTCGCGCGCGCGCTGTCGGCGCACGCGCGCGAGTTCTCGCCCATCTACACCGCTGTGATCGGTGCCGGCGAGCAGAGCGGCAACCTCGGACTCGTGCTCGACCGCCTTGCCGACGATCTCGAAGAGCGGCAGGCGCTGCAGCAGAAGCTGATCGGCGCGGCGCTGTACCCGGCCATCGTCACGCTGGTGGCGATCGTGATCGTGATCTTCCTCGTGAGCTACGTGGTGCCGCAGGTGGCGCAGGTGTTCGCGGGCACCAAGCGCTCGCTGCCCTTTCTCACCACCGTGATGCTGTCGCTGAGCGCGGGCGTGCGCAACTACGGCTGGTGGATGCTGGGCGCCGTGGTGCTCGCGGCTGTCGGTGTGCGACTGGCGCTGGCGCAGGAAGCCTTCCGCCTGAAATTCGATGCGGCCTGGCTCAAGCTGCCGCTGGTCGGCAAGCTCGCGCGCGGCTACAACGCGGCGCGCTTCGCCAGCACGCTCGCCATGCTGGCCACCGCCGGCGTGCCAATCCTGCGCGCGCTGCAGGCGGCTTCCGAAACGCTGGGCAACCGCGCGATGCGCGCCGACGCGCTCGACGCGCTGGTGCTGGTGCGCGAGGGCGCGCCGCTCGCCTCGGCGCTGGCGCAGAAGAAGCGCTTCCCCGGCCTCGTGTCGATGTTCGCGCGCCTCGGCGAGCAGACCGGCACCCTGCCGCTGATGCTGCAGCGCGCGGCCAACCAGCTCGGCGCCGAAGTGCAGCGCCGCGCGATGCACCTGGCCACCATACTGGAGCCGCTGCTGATCGTGGCGATGGGCGGCGTGGTGATGCTGATCGTGCTGGCCGTGATGCTGCCGATCATCCAGCTCAACCAGTTCGTCAAGTGACGACGGCCGCCAAGCAGGACGCACCATGCCCGTAACGCTCGAAGACAAACTCGTGGTCGCGATCTCCTCGCGCGCCCTGTTCAACCTCGAAGAAGAAAACAAGATCTTCGAGGCCGGGGACAACGAGGGCTACATGAAGCTGCAGCTCGACCGCATCGACGTGCCGGCCGCGCCCGGCATCGCCTATTCGCTGATCCGCAAGCTGCTGCGCTTCAACGAAGACGGCGTGCAGCGCGTGGAGGTGGTGATTCTTTCGCGCAACGACCCAGTCTCGGGCATGCGCATCTTCAAGTCGAGCGCGGCCGCCGACATCAAGCTGCAGCGCGGTGTGTTCACGCAGGGCCGCCCGCCCTTCGGTTATTTGCGCCCGCTGCGCGCGCATCTGTTCCTCTCGGTCAACGCGCAGGACGTGCGCGAGGCGCTCATCGCGGGCTTTCCGGCCGCGCGGGTGCTGGTCGAATCGGTGAAGGCCAGCGATGCATGGCCGAACGAAGTGCGCATTGCCTTCGACGGCGATGCGGTGCTGTTCTCCGACGAGGCCGAGCGCGTGTTCCAGGCCGAGGGCCTCGACGCCTTCCAGGCGCACGAACTCAGCAAGGCCGACCTGCCGCTGCCCGAAGGCCCTTTCAAGCCGCTGCTGATGGCGCTGCACCGGCTGCAGATGGCGGGCAACGCGCAGATGCGCATCCGCACCGCGCTCGTTACCGCGCGCAGCGCGCCGGCGCACGAGCGCGCCATTCGCACGCTGATGAAGTGGAACATCCGCGTCGACGAGGCCATGTTCCTCGGCGGCCTGCCCAAGGGCGAATTCCTGCGCGAGTTCGAGCCCGACTTCTTCTTCGACGACCAGACCGGCCACGTCGACGCGGCCTCGCGGCACGTGCCTGCCGGGCACGTCAGCAGCGGCATCAGCAACGAGCCCTGAACCCGCGCGATCTGCGGACCCCAGCGCCCGCGATAGCACCGGGAGCGCGCCTCTGGCCTAGGCACCAACCCTCATTGCCAACGCCAGAGCCCCTCCGCAGAATCCGCCCACCAAATAGAACGAGCGTTCTATTCAGTGGCCGAGCCCCTCGTCGGCCTTCCCGCAGACTCACTACAACAGGGAACGCCCCGATGAAGCGCAGAGACATCCTCAAATGGTCGGCCTCGGCGGGCGGCCTGGGCCTGCTGGCCGGCAGGCCTTCCACCGCCTCGGCGGCCTTGCCGGTGCCCAAGCCCACGCTGCCACAGAAGATCGACCCGATCAGCGCCACGCTGCGGCGGCTCGAACTGGTGGGCCGTCAGACGACCTACCTCTGGACCGAATCGCACATCAACCTGGCCGGCGTGCCGATGGGCGCGGTGGTGCCACCGGGCGAACTGCCGGCGCTCGAACACCAGCTCGCGACCCTCTCGAAGGCGGTCGAAGCCGTCACCAATTTCGCGGCCTCGTTCGCCACCAGCGCGCTGGCCTCGGGCAGCCTGCAGTCGCTCGACAACCTGCGCATGCGCCTCGCAGGGCTGCAGGCCAGCTTCGGCCAGTTGCTGGCCGCCAACGGTGGATTGCTCACGCTGCCCGCGACGGTGTTGAACCTGCTGGCCACTCTCACCAGCACGGCGGGCGACATCGGCACGCAGCTCAGGCAGATCCATCACGACCTGCTCTCGCAAGGCCCGCTGGGCGCATTGAACGGACCGAAGACGGTGGCGCAGTACGACGCACTGTTCGTCACTATCGAGAAGCCGGCCATCTCGCAGCTGCTGCATGACAACGACCTGTTCGCGGCCATGCGCGTGGCCGGCCCCAACCCGACGCTGATCCAGCGGGCGACGGCGCTGCCGGCCAAGTTCCCGTTGAGCGACGCGCAGTACCACCAGGTGATGGGCGCCGGCGACAGCCTCGCCGATGCGGCCGCGTCGGGCCGCCTCTACATCCTCGACTACGAAGGCCTGGGCGACATGGCGCCGGCCGGCCCGCAGGCCAAGCCGCTCACGGGCACGGGCTACATCCATGCGCCCATCGCGCTGTTCGCACGGCCGAAGACCGGCCGCTCGCTGGTGCCGGTCGCGATCCAGTGCGGACAGGACCCGACCCTCGCCCCGATCTTCCTGCGCGTGGACGACACCGCCAACGCCGAGGCCTGGTGGGCCTGGCAATCGGCGAAGACCGCCGTGCAGGTGGCGGACTTCAACTATCACGAGATGTTCGTGCACCTGGGCCGCACGCACCTGATGTCGGAGGCCTTCGCGATGGCCACGCAGCGACAGTTCGCGACCGCGCATCCGCTGAGCCGGCTGCTGTCGCCGCACCTCGAGGGCGCGATGTTCATCAACGAGGCCGCGACGCTGATCATCATGGCGCCGCTGACCACGGGCGACGTGATCCTCGCCGCGCCCATCGAGACGTTGCAGAGCGCGTGCGGCCGCGACCGGCTGGCCTACGACTTCCAGGACCGCATGATGCTGCCCAACGACCTGCGCACGCGCGGCGTGGACGACACGGCGGCGCTGCCCGACTACCCGTACCGCGACGACGGACTGCTGGTGTGGAACGCCATCGCGCAATGGGTCGGCGACTACGTGGCCACCTACTACCTGAGCGACGGCGACGTGACCGGCGACTACGAGCTCAAGGCCTGGGCCACCGAGCTCGCGACCAGCGGCAAGGTGCACGGCTTCCGCCCCATCACCACACGCGGTCAGCTCGTCGACGTGCTGACGGCGATCATCTTCAACGCCAGCGCGCAGCATGCGGCGGTGAACTTTCCGCAGTACTCGGTGATGACGTATGCGCCCTTCAGCGCGGGCACGGGCGGCATGCCGGCACCGACGGGCAATGCGGGGCAGAGCGAAGCGAGCTGGTCCCAGATGCTGCCGTCGCGGCTGGCGGCGCAGGAACAGATCCTGCTGTTCCACATCCTCGGCGGCGTGTACTACCGGCCGCTGGGCGAGTACAAGGACAACGTGTTCCCGCACCTGCCGGTGCTGATCGACCCGGCCATCGCCGGACAGGGCGGTCCGCTGGAGCGCTTCCGCAATGCGCTGGCCGGCATCGAGGCCACCATCCGCCAGCGCAACGCCACGCGCACGCGGCCCTACGAGCACCTGCTGCCGAGCCGCATTCCCTCGAGCACGAACATCTGAGCGGAAGACGGACGGCTCAGCGCCGCATCGTGTCGAGCTGCGTGACGGGCGCGCTGTCGTTGCCCCACGAGCCGCGCACATAGGTGAGCACGGCCGCGACCTCGGCGGCATCCAGCGTCTGCCCGAACGGAGGCATGCCGTAGGGGCGCGGATTGCCCGGCGTCGAGGGCAGGAAACCGCCGTGCGCGACCACCTGGATCAGGTTGGTGGGCCGCGCCATGTTGACGGCGCGGTTGCCGGCGAGCGGCGGATAGGCGCCGACCGCGCCCTGCCCCTGGTCGCCATGGCAGTAGGCACAGCCCTGGTCGTAGATCTTCGCGCCGCGCGTCATCGTGGCGGCGTCGCGGCGGATCGGGGTCTTCGCGATGGCCGCAGCCTCGGGCTTCGGTGCATCGGGCAGGTCCTTCAGGTAGCTCGCCATGGCCGTGAGGTCGGCGTCGCTCAGGTACTGCGTGCTGCGGAACACCACGTCGGCCATCGGACCCATCACCGAGCCGCGCGGCGCGACGCCGCTCTTGAGCAGCGACACCACGTCGGCCGCGGGCCAGTCGGCCACGCCGGCTTCGCGCGGGTCGTTGAGCGAGGGCGCATACCAGTTCTCGACGGCGATCAGGCCGCCCGAAAGGCCGAGCCTTGTTTCCGTCGCGCCGAGCGAGTTGCGGCTGCCGTGGCACGCAATGCAATGGCCGAGGCCGTTGACCAGGTACGCGCCCCGGTTCCATTCAGCGGGCTTGCCGGCATTGGCCACGAAGGGCTCGGGCTTGAACGACAGCGCACGCCACACGGCCAGCGCCGCCTGCGTGTCGTAGGGGAAGCGCAGCAGGTGCGCCCTGTTGGGCTCCGGCGCGGGCGGCAGGCTGCGCAGGTAGGCGTAGATCGCATCCGAATC
Source organism: Variovorax sp. Root411 (assembly GCF_001425205.1). Taxonomy (GTDB): domain Bacteria; phylum Pseudomonadota; class Gammaproteobacteria; order Burkholderiales; family Burkholderiaceae_C; genus Variovorax. The sequence goes on along the minus strand of NZ_LMDW01000001.1, from coordinate 186,607 downwards.
CTCGCGCGTCACCTGCGTGAAGTTGGGATACGGAAACGCCGGGTACAGCAGCCGCCCCTCCTTGCTGCGGCCGTTGTGCATCGCGCGCCAGAAGTGCGCGCTGCTCCAGCTGCCGATGCCGCTCTTGCCGTCGGGCGTGAGGTTGCTCGAATAGATGGTGCCGAAGGGCGTCTCGAGAGGCAGCCCGCCCGCATAGGACTGGCCGCCGCGTGTGGTGTGGCAGCCCGCGCAGTTGCCGGCCAATGCGAGATAGCGCCCGCGCTCGATCAGCTGCGGCGTGGCCGCGAAGGCTTCGGCCTGCGTGGGCAGCGGGTCTTCGCCGCGCAGGTTCATCGCGACGATGCCGCCTGCTGCCGCGGCCCCCAGCACGATCAGCGTCAGCAGCGTCCAGCCCAGGTGTCGCAGCTTCATGATCGCGGCCCCGTCACTTCGACTTCGGCATGCCGCCGCAGTTCACGGGCAGCGGCGCGGGCAGCGAGGCCGCGGGCTTCGTGTCGGCCGGCATCGGCTGCACCGCAAGCCAGCTCGCGACGGCGTTGATGTCGGCGGTGGACATGCGCCGGCCGATGTCGGCCATGCAGTCGGGCGGCAGCGCATGCCGCTCGCTCGTGAGCCATGCGCCGAGCTGCGACGACACGTACAGCCGCGGCAGCCCCAGCAGCCCCGGAATGGCCGGCTGCACACCGGTGAGGGCCGCGCCATGGCACTGCACGCAGGCGGGCACGCCGCGCACCGCATCGCCTTCGTGCACGAGCTGGCGGCCGCGCTGCAGCTGCTCGGGCGTCGCGTCGCTGGTGGTGGCGATGGGCGGGTAAGGCAGTTGCAGCCCGGCGAAGTACTCGGCCATCTCGCGCAGGTACGCATCCGACAGGTGCTGCACCATGTACGCCATGTCGCTGTTGAAGCGCCGCCCGTCGCGAAAGCTCACGAGCTGGTTGAACAGGTAGCCGGCCGGCTTGCCCGCAAGGCGCGGAAAGTAGCCGGCGTTGGTGGTCGCGCCTTCGCGGCCGTGGCAGGCGATGCAGGCAGCCGCGCGCTGCTCGATGGTGTCGGGCACCGTGGCGGGCGTTGCGGCACCTGCCATGCCCTGCGTGGCGAACAGCATCAGCCCGATGGCAGCGAAGCGAATGCGCAGCTTCATGTGCCGGCAGCGTAATGCGCCAACGCGAGCAACCCCGCGATCAGCAGCAGCACCATCACCAGCGCCACGCCGATCAGCGGCAGGATGCCGACCTGTGCCGTCCGCTTGTCGGCGTCGGCGCGGCGGCCACCCAGCCCGATGAAACTCCACAGAACGGCGCGCACCGCGCGCATGAGATTCGTCATGAGGCCGAGTGTGGACCAGTCGGGCCAAAAAAAACAGATGCAGATCAGCTCCATTCGACCGGTGCAGATAAAGTGCTGCCGAATGAAGAGCAAGCCGCGATGAAGCGATACGAAGCCCTGGCCGCCGACATCGAGGCCTCAATCCGCAACGGCACGCTGAAGACCGGCGACCGCCTGCCTTCGGTGCGCCACACCGGCCGCAGCCGCGGGGTCAGCGCGTCCACGGTGTTCCAGGCCTACTACCTGCTGGAAGCGCGCGGACTCGTGCGTGCACGGGACCGTTCGGGCTACTACGTGGCGGGCGGCGGCCTGCGCGATGCGCCACCCGAATCCACGCTGACCTCGCGTCCCGGAGACGGGCCGAAGTCGCTCGACGTGAGCGACCAGGTGTTCGACATCCTCGAAGCCAGCATGTCGCGCAAGGTCGTGCCCTTCGGCTCGGCCTTTCCGAGCCCGCTGCTGTTTCCGCTGGCGCGGCTCGGGCAGTTCATGGCCGCCAGCGCCAGGTCGCTCGATCCATGGAGCACGGTGGACGACCTCACGCCCGGCAGCGCGGCGCTGCGCCGGCAGATCGCGCTGCGCTACCTCGCCGACGGCATGCCGGTGCCGGCCGACGAGATCGTCATCACCAACGGCGCGCTCGAAGCGCTCAATCTCTGCCTCGCGGCCGTGACTCGGCCGGGCGACGCGGTGATCGTCGAATCGCCCACCTTCTATGCCGCGCTGCAGGCGCTGGAGCGCATGGGCCTGCGGGCCATCGAGGTGCCGACGCACCCGGGCGAAGGCATCGACCTCGAAGCGCTGGAGCTGGCCATCGCGGCGCACAAGCCCGCGGCGTGCTGGCTCATGACCACCTTCCAGAATCCGCTCGGCAGCCTGATGCCGGACGCGAAGAAGAAAGCGCTGGTCGCCCTGCTCGCGCGGCACGAACTGCCGCTGATCGAGGACGACGTGTACGCCGAGCTGTACTTCGGCGAGCGGCGGCCTCCACCGGCCAAGGCCTTCGACACACTGGGGCTGGTGCTGCACTGCTCGTCGTTCTCGAAGTGCCTGGCGCCGGGCTATCGCATCGGCTGGACCTCGGCCGGGCGCTTCGCGCGCAAGGTGGCGCGCCAGAAGCTCACGACCACGCTCAGCACCTCGGCGCCCTCGCAGCTGGCGCTCGCGGGCTATCTCGAAAAGGGTGGCTTCGACAAGCACCTGCGCAAGCTGCGGCAGACGCTGTCAATGCAGCAGGCCACCTTCACGCAGGCCGTGGGCCACTACTTTCCGCCGGGCACGCGCGCCACGCGGCCGCTGGGCGGGTACTTCCTGTGGGTCGAGCTGCCGCCGCGCGTGAACGCGCTCGACGTTCATCGCAAGGCGCTGGAACTCGGCATCAGCGTCGCGCCGGGACCGATCTTCTCGGCCACGCGCGCCTTCACCAACTGCCTGCGGCTGAACTACGGCCACGCGTGGGACAGGCTCAGCGAGCAGGCGATGCAAACACTGGGCCTCCTGATCGCCGAAGCGTCCTGAACAGCAGGAACGCCGTGATGCTCACGTTCACCAGGTTCCATCCGATGCCGTTCAGGAAGGCCGCGTGGTAGCTGCCCGTGAGGTCGAACACCTTGCCCGACATCCACCCGCCCAGCGCCATGCCGAACAGCGAGAACATCAGCACCGTGCCCACGCGCGCGCCCGCCTCCTTCGGCGGAAAGTGCTCGCGCACGATGATCGCGTAGGACGGCACGAGGCCGCCCTGGAACAGCCCGAACAGCGCCGAGATGACATACAGCGGCACCAGCCCGTCGAACGGCAGGAACAGCAGCAGCGCCACGCACTGCAGCACGCCGCCCAGCAGCAGTGTGCGCAGCCCGCCGATGCGGTCGCAGATGGCGCCCGACACCAGCCGGCTCACGATGCCGAAGCCCAGCATCAGCGACAGCATCATCGCGCCCTGCGCCGGCCCGTAGCCCAGGTCGCCGCAGTAGGCCACGATGTGCACCTGCGGCATCGCCATGGCCACGCAGCAGGCCACGCCGGCCACGCACAGCAGGCCCTGGGCCGTGCCCATGCTCAGGCCGAAGGGCCGCGTCATGTCGCGCACGACCGCCGCGCTCGATGCATTCGCAGGCGGCACATGGACGAGCGCAGGCGGGCGCGCGCGGAAGAACAGCGCGAGCAGTGCCATCGCCAGCCCGCAGAAGACGCCGATGCCGATGTAGGTCTGGCGCCAGCCCACGGTTTCGACGAAGTGCTGCGCGACGGGCGGCCACACCGCGCCCGCAAGATAGTTGCCGCTGGCGCACACCGCCACCGCGATGCCGCGCCGCTTGACGAACCACAGCGAGGTGTCGGCCACCATCGGCGCGAAGGCCACCGAGCTGCCGAGCAGGCCGACCAGCAGCGCCTGCGCGACGGTGAATGAAACGATGCCGCTCGACATGCCCGTGGCGACGTACCCCGCGCCAAGGCACACCGAGCCCAGCAGCAGCGGCCACATCACGCCCACGCGGTCGGCGAGCTTGCCCATGATGACGCCGCCGAATCCGAACCCGAGCATCAGCAGCGTGTAGGGCAGCGAAGCGTCGGCGCGCGCGATGCCGAACTCGGCCTGCACCGCCGGCAGCATCACCGACACCACGTACATGCCGCTGCTGCCGACCGTCATGACGAGCAGCGTGAGGGCCAGGCGAACCATGGCGTAGCGCGAATCCGCCGCGTGGGCGGTTGTCTCGTTTGTGTTCATTGTTTTTTTGCTCCGCAGCGAGGATACCCGCCGGCGCGAAATGCGCAGCGTGCAGTCGAGGGCGGGCGGTGCGAGGCCGCCTTGCGCCAGTTGCGCAGATAAGCCTGGTCTTTCGGAGGTCCGGGCGGCTTTCAGGTCCATTTAAGGAACATTTGTCTACCATGGCCCCTTCAAGATGACCGGCGCACGAGCGCCTGCGAGGAAAACCGAATGTCTCTATCAGTCACCGCTCGCGCGGGCTCGTTCATCCAGGTGCTGCGACGCGTCTTCAGGCTCGCGGCACCCTACTTCCGGTCCGAAGAGAAATGGCGGGCACGGGGCATGTTCGCCGCCATCGTCGCGCTCAACCTGGCCTACGTCTACGCGCTGGTGCTCTTCAACCAGTGGTACGGGCGCTTCTACGACGGGCTCCAGAACAAGGATGCGACGGTCTTCTGGCGCGAGATCCGTGTGTTCGTCGTGCTGGCCTTCTTCAACATCGCGCTGCAGGTGCTCAAGTTCTATGTGACGCAACTGCTGCAGTTGCGCTGGCGTGCCTGGATCACGCGCAACTACCTGGGCCGCTGGATGGCGGACCGCACCTTCTACGAGATGGAACTGGCGCGCTATGCGGGCAAGGACGGCGCGACGCCGGACAACCCCGACCAGCGCATCCAGGAAGACATGCAGCTGTTCACCAGCGCGACCATGACGCTGTCGATGGGCCTGCTGAACGCCGTGGTCACGCTCATCAGCTTCGTCGGCATCCTCTGGGGACTCTCGGGCACGACGGCGTTCTCGGTGGGCGGCACCAGCTACCAGATCGCGGGTGCGATGGTCTGGCTGGCGGTGATCTACTGCGTGGTGGGCACGGTCATCACCCACTTCATCGGACGGCCGCTGATCGGGTTGAACTTCCGCCAGCAGCGCTTCGAGGCGGACTTCCGCCATCACCTCGTGCGCGTGCGCGAGTACAGCGAGGCCATCGCGCTGGATCGCGGCGAGACGGTGGAGCATGGCCAGCTCGACCTGCGCTTCGGCGCCGTGCTGCGCAACTATCTGCAGCTCATCAAGCAGCAGAAGAACCTGGTGACCTTCACCGCATTCTTCGGCCAGGCGGCGGTGATCTTCCCGTTCGTGGTGGCGGCTCCGCGCTTCTTCAGCGGCGCGATCCAGCTGGGCCAGCTGATGCAGATCTCGTCGGCCTTCGGCAAGGTGCAGGATTCGCTGAGCTGGTTCGTCGACAACTATGACAGCGTGGCGGTGTGGCGCGCCACGACCGACCGTCTCACGAGCTTCGACGACGCGATCCGCGAGCATGCCGCGCAAGAAAACGCGCTCGAGCGCAGCGACGCGCCTTCGCTTCACACCGACGGCCTCACGCTGAACCTGCCGAACGGCACGCCGCTTCTGGCGAATGCAGCGCTCTCGGCGAAGGCCGGCGACAGCGTGCTGGTGCAAGGCCCCTCGGGCAGCGGCAAGTCGACCCTGTTCCGGGCCTTTGCGGGCATCTGGCCATTCGCACGCGGACGCGTGCAGGTGCCGTCGGACGCGATGTTCGTGCCGCAGCGGCCCTACATGCCCGACGGCCCGCTGCGCGTTGCGCTGGCCTATCCGGAAGATGCCGCGAAATACACCGAAGAACAGTTGCGCCAGGCATTGAAGGACGCCCTCTTGCCCGAATTCGCCGATCGCCTGGACGACAGCGATGCATGGAGCCAGAAGCTGTCGGGCGGCGAGCAGCAGCGGCTGGCCATCGCGCGCGTGATGTTGAAGAAACCCCGCTGGATCTTTGCCGACGAGATCAGCAGCGCGCTGGACGCGCCGGCCGAACGCACGCTTTACCAACGGCTCTCGGAGATGGTGCGCGCGCGGGGCGGCGCGATGGTCTCGGTCGCCCATCGGGCCGCGGTGGGCGAGTTCCACAGCCAGCGCTGGACATTGGTGCCCGAAGCCGAAGGTGCTGCCGCGCGCTACCGCGTGGAGGTCGTGCCGGCGCCGGCCGGCAGCGCCGCCGCGTAGCGCTCCCAGCCCTTCCTGCGCAGCTCGCAGGCAGGGCATTCGCCGCAGCCGTAGCCCCAAGCCTGCCGGTGCACGCGGTCGCCCAGGTAGCAGGTGTGCGTCTCTTCCACGATCAGTTCCACCAGCGGCTCGCCGCCCAGGCGGTGGGCCATGGCCCAGGTCTCGGCCTTGTCGATCCACATGAGCGGCGTCTCGATGACGAGGCGGCGCTCCAGCCCGAGCGAGAGCGCCAGCTGCATGGCCTTCATGGTGTCGTCGCGGCAGTCGGGGTAGCCCGAGAAGTCGGTCTCGCAGACGCCGGTGACGATCACCTGCAGCCCGCGCCGGTAGGCCAGCGCGCCGGCCAGCGTGAGGAACAGCAGGTTGCGCCCGGGCACGAAGGTGTTGGGCAGGCCGTCGGCCTGCATGGCGAAGGCGACCTCTTCGGTGAGCGAGGAGCCGCCGAGCTGCGCCAGCGCCGCGAGCGTGAGCACGTGGTCTTCGCCGAGGCGGGGCGCCCAGTCGGGGAAACGCTCGCGCATCTGCGCGAGGATGGTGCCGCGCACGTCGAGCTCGACGCGGTGGCGCTGCCCGTAGTCGAAGCCCAGGGTTTCGACGCGCTGGTACTTCGAGAGCGCATCGGCGAGGCAGGTGGTCGAGTCCTGGCCGCCGGAGAACAGAACGAGGGCGGTGGTGTGCAGGGGCATATCCGTCAACGGCGCGGCCGCTGTAGTCCAAAGGCACAATTTTCGCAGCCCCCGCGAAGGCCCTGCGCGAGCGGGGCCGCGGCCGGCTTCTTCTAGAGGAAGCGCTCGAGCAGTTTGCGCGATGCGCGGTCGAGCGTCTTCACGTCGGGAATGCGGAACTGCACGCCGTGCGCGCTCGCAATGAGCAGCGCGCCGCCTTCGAGCCGGCGGATGTCTTCCTCGGCCTTGAGCACGAAGCTGGTGTCGCCGCGGTCGGTGCTGATGGTCCAGGTGCTGGGCACGCCGAAGCTGGACACGCCGTGCAGGCGCAGCAGCGTGGGCGCGAAGTCGCGCACCGCGAGTTCTTCCTGGAGCAGCGCGCTGGCCTGCGCCGGCAACGCGTCGACGCTGTCGATCCAGACCAGCTCGCGGCCTTCGCTGCCGACCAGCGACACGCCATGGCGCGGCGCGCTCAGCGGAAAGGCCCGCACGGGCGTGACGCCCACGTGGCGCTCGCCCTGCGCGTCGGTCAGCACGAGGCGGCCGAAGGCGTCGCGTTCGAGTTCGAAAGATGGGGTGTTGAATTCGGTCATGCGTCGCCCGCCGGATGGGCTGCGTGGGTTACCACCAATGGCGCCTGGGCGCCTGCGCGTTCGTCGGCGGCGCCTTCGCTCGCGTCGTCGTCGCCCTGGCGCAGTTGCGCCTGATAGAGCCGCCAATAGGCGCCCTGCTTCGCCATCAAGGCATCGTGCGGCCCGACCTCGACCACTTCGCCGCGGTCCATGACCACGAGCCGGTCGGCCTTGCGCAATGTCGACAGCCGGTGCGCGATGGCGATGGTGGTGCGGCCCTGCACGAGGTTGTCGAGCGCCTTCTGGATTTCCTTCTCGGTCTCGGTGTCCACGGCCGAGGTGGCCTCGTCGAGGATCAGGATGCGCGGATCGATCAGCAGCGCGCGCGCAATGCTGATGCGCTGGCGCTCGCCGCCCGACAGCCCCTGCCCGCGCTCGCCCACGAGCGAGTCGTAGCCGTGCGGCAGCCGCAGGATGAAGTCGTGCGCATGGGCCGCACGGGCCGCGGCGACGACTTCTTCGCGCGTGGCGTCGGGCTTGCCGTAGGCGATGTTCTGCGCGATGGTGCCGAAGAACAGGAAGGGTTCCTGCAGCACCAGCCCCACGTGGCGCCGGTAGTCGGCGACGGCGAAGCGGCGGATGTCGGTGCCGTCGACCTTGATGGCGCCGTCGGTCACGTCGTAGAAGCGGCAAATGAGGTTGACCAGCGTGCTCTTGCCCGAGCCGCTGTGGCCGACGAGGCCGATCATCTCGCCGGGCTCGATCACAAGGTCCAGGTCGTGGATGACGGCGCGTGAGCCGTAGCGAAAGCCCAGCCCGCTCATCTCGATGCGGCCCTGCACCCGCTCCACCTTCACCGGGTTGGCCGGCTCGGGCACGTTGCTCACGTGGTCGAGGATGTCGAAGATGCGCTTGGCGCCCGCGGCAGCCTTCTGCGTGACCGAGACGATGCGGCTCATCGAGTCGAGCCGGGTGTAGAAGCGGCCGATGTAGGCGATGAACGCGGTCAGCACACCCACCGTGATGCTGCCGCGCGCCACCTGCCAGATGCCGAAGGCCCACACCACGAGCAGGCCGATTTCGGTGAGCAGCGACACGGTCGGCGTGAACAGCGACCAGGTGCGGTTGAGCTTGTCGTTGACCTGCAGGTTGTAGGTGTTGGCGACACGGAAGCGCTCGGCCTCGCGGCGTTCCTGCGCAAAGGCCTTGACCACGCGGATACCGGGAATGGTGTCGGCCAGCACGTTGGTCACCTCGGACCAGACGCGGTCGATCTTCTCGAAGCCGGTGCGCAGGCGGTCGCGCACGACGTGGATCATCCAGGCGATGAAGGGCAGCGGCACCAGCGTGACCACCGCCAGCAGCGGATTGATGGAGATCAGGATGGCCGCCGTCATGACGATCATCAGCACGTCGTTGGCAAAGTCGAGCGCGTGCAGCGACAGGAAGACGTTGATGCGGTCGGTTTCCGAGCCGATGCGCGACATGAGGTCGCCGGTGCGCTTGCCGCCGAAGTAGTCCAGCGGCAGGGTCAGCAGGTGCTCGTAGGTGGTGGTGCGCAGGTCGGCGCCGATGCGCTCCGAGACCAGCGCCAGCAGGTAGGTGCGCGCCCAGCCCAGCCCCCAGCCGACCAGCGCCGCAATCAGCAGGCCGCCGAGGTACAGGCCGACGCGCATGGTGTCGATCTTCTGCCCGTTCTGGAACGGGATCAGGATGTCGTCCATCAGCGGGATGGTCAGGTACGGCGGCACCAGCGTGGCGGCGGTGGAAATCAGGGTCAGAACAAACCCGAGGATCAGCTGCTTGCGGTACGGGCCGGCGAAACGGCCCAGGCGCAGCAACACCCAGGTCGATGGCGGGGTCTGGCGTTCGGCGTCGGGGGCGCCCTCTTCGCCGTCGGCCACCTCGATGAGCTCCGGTGTCTCCTTGGCGACACCAGACGTTCGCTGGCCGAACAACTTGAGCAGGCGCAGCGCAGCGACCTGTCCGGCCAGGGTGTAGCGCCAGCGGGCCAATCGGCCCGAAGGCCCCGTCAAATCGAGGGTTCCCACGCCCGAGTGGTCGGACAGGCGCAGTGCTAGCGCGGCGTCGGTTAGCGGCCACTCACGCCATTCGCCGCCCGGTTCGAGCGCGATCAGCCTCTGGTCAGTCAGGGCGACTAGGCCGCAAGCGAAGCGAAGTTGGTCGTCGAGGTCAACCGACAGTATTACCAGAACGTTTTCCGCGACTGCGAGCCGGTTTTTCAGCGCGTCTGAAGCCGCCTCTGTTTCGCCCTCCCGGGTGCCGACTGGATCGTGATGTTGCATTGTGTTTCTCTGACTCTTGCCCGTCGCGGGCCGCATGGACCCCGTCATGGCGCCCTTGGTCGGGCGCCGATTCTGACCGATTGCCATGGGCGCGCTTGAAGGCGCCGTGGTGCTCGGCCAAAGCACTTCGAACGTTTGCATGACCCGTTTCGACGACATCCGCCTGCTGCGCATCAACTATTTGCGCGGCCCGAACCTCTGGACCTACCGTCCGGTACTCGAAGTCTGGCTCGACCTGGGCCAGCTGGAAGACTTCCCCTCCAACAAGATCGACGGTTTCACCGACCGCCTGACCGGCCTGCTGCCGGCGCTCATCGAGCACCACTGCGGTGTCGGCGAGCGCGGTGGCTTCATCCAGCGCCTGACCGAAGGCACCTGGTCGGGCCACGTGCTGGAGCACGTCGTCATCGAATTGCTGAACCTGGCCGGCATGCCGACCGGCTTCGGCCAGACCCGCAGCACCTCGGAGCACGGCGTCTACCGCATGGTGTTCCGCGCGCGCGACGAGCAGGTCGCCCGGGTGGCGTTGGCCGAGGGCCACCGCCTGCTGATGGCGGCCATCAACAACGATCCGTTCAGCGCCTCCGACGTGCAGAAGGCCGTCGACGCGGTCAAGGCCAAGGTGGAAGACTGCTACCTCGGCCCGAGCACCGCCGCCATCGTGGCCGCCGCCACCGACCGCGGCATTCCGCACATGCGCCTGAACAGCGGCAACCTGGTGCAGCTGGGCTACGGCGCCAACCAGCAGCGCATCTGGACCGCCGAGACCGACTACACCAGCGCCATCGGCGAATCGATCGCCAGCGACAAGGAGCTGACCAAGTCCCTGCTCGCGAGCTGTGGCGTGCCCGTGCCCGAAGGCCAGGTGGTCGCCAACGCCGAAGAGGCCTGGGAAGCCGCCGAGGACATCGGCCTGCCGGTGGCCGTGAAGCCTTCCGACGCCAACCACGGCCGCGGCGTGTCGCTCGAACTGACAACGCGTGAAGAAGTCATGGCCGCCTTCGCCGTCGCCGAGCCCGAAGGCAGCGACGTGATGGTCGAGCGCTTCATCCGCGGTCACGAACACCGCCTGCTGGTGGTGGGCGGCGAGGTGGTGGCGGCCGCACGCGGCGAGATCATCACCGTGACCGGCGACGGCCAGAGCAGCGTGCGCGACCTGATCGACAAGCAGCTCAACAGCGACCCGCGCCGCGGCGCCGAGGAAGAGTTTCCGCTCGACGTGATCGAGATCGACAACGACGCCAAGCTGCAGCTCGAGCTCAAGCGCCAGGAGCTGGACGCCAACGCCGTGCCGGCCGCCGGCCGCGTGGTGACGATCCAGCGCAACGGCAACATGGCCAACGACTGCACCGACCAGGTCCACCCCGAAGTCGCGCACGCCGCCGTGTTGGCCGCGCGCGTGGTGGGCCTCGACATCGCGGGCATCGACCTCGTGGCGCAGGACATTTCCAAGCCGCTGGGCCCGCAGCGCGGCGCGATCGTCGAAGTCAATGCCGGCCCCGGCCTGCTGATGCACCTGAAGCCGGCCGTCGGTTCGCCGCGCCCGGTGGGCCGCGCCATCTGCGACCACCTGTTCCCCAATGACGCACCCGGGCGCATTCCCGTGGTCGGCGTGGCCGGCTCGCGCGACACCGCCGTGCTGGCGCGCCTCGTGGCCTGGCTGATCGGCCTGGGCGGCCGCCAGACCGGCCTCGCCTGCCGCGACGGCCTGTTCCTCGAACGCCGCCGCGTCGATGCGCGCGACAGCGCCAACTGGGACGCCGGCCACCGCCTGCTCGTGAACCGCGCCGTGCAGGCCGTGGTGATCGAGAACGGCGCCGAAACCATCCTGCGCGACGGTCTCCCCTACGACCGCTGCGAAGTCGGCATCGTCACCGACCTCGATGGCTTCGAAGCGCTGGCCGACTACGACATCACCGAGAGCGACCAGCTGGTCAAGGTGCTGCGCACGCAGGTCGACGTGGTGCTGTCCGAAGGCACGGCCGTGCTGAATGCGGGCGACCCGCGCGTGGCCGGCCTCGCGCCGCTGTGCGACGGCGCCGTCATCCTCTATTCGGCCGACCCGCAGGCCGCCGAACTCACTGCGCACCAGAGCGCCGGCGGCAAGGCCGTGCTGGTGCGGCAAGACCGCGTGGTGCTGGCCAACGGCAGCAGCGAATCGTTCCTGCCCGGCCTCGGCCGGCTGACCGTGTGGCGCGCCACCCATGCCGGCGTGAGCCTCGAAAGCCTGCTGGCCGCCGTCGCCGCCGCCTGGGCGATGGGCATTCCGCTGAACCTGATCGGCGCCGGCGTGGAGGCCTTCGAGGCCGACCTGCAGGCGGCGCTGGCCTCGCTGCAGCTGTCGCAGACCCAGCCGCTTTCCTCTCCCCAACTGCAACTCGCCTGATGCGCACCGCCGCCCCATGAAAGTCACCCGAATCCGCGCCCTGCGCGGCCCCAATCTCTGGAGCCGCCACACCGCCATCGAAGCGGTGGTTGCCTGCCAAGGCGACGAGAACGCCATCAGCAAGCTGGCCGGCTTCGAAGTCCGCCTGCGCGCGCGCTTCCCGACCATCGGCGAACTGCACCCGATGGTGCTGGGCCAGCCGCTGGCACTGGCCCACGTGCTCGAGAACGCCGCCGTGGCGCTGCAGGCCCAGGCCGGCTGCGCCGTCAACTTCGGCCACACCTCGCCCACCGTGGAAGAAGGCGTCTACCAGGTCGTGTTCCAGTACAGCGAAGAAGCCGTCGGCCGCCGTGCGATCGAAGTGGCCGAGCAGCTGATCGAAGCCGCCCTGGCCGACACCGCCTTCGACGCCAACGCCGCCATCACCGAGCTGCGCGACCTCGACGAGTCCGAGCGCCTGGGCCCGAGCACCGGCTCCATCGTCGATGCCGCCGTGGCGCGCGGCATTCCGTACCGCCGGCTGACCAGCGGCAGCCTGGTGCAGTTCGGCTGGGGCTCCAAACAGCGCCGCATTCAAGCCGCTGAAGTCGACAGCACCAGCGGCGTGGCCGAATCGATCGCGCAGGACAAGGAACTGACCAAGCAGCTGCTCAACGCCGCCGGCGTGCCGGTGCCGCTGGGCCGCCCCGTGACCAGTGCCGAAGACGGCTGGGCTGCTGCCAACGAGATCGGCCTGCCGGTCGTGGTGAAGCCGCAGGACGGCAACCAGGGCAAGGGCGTCACCGTCAACATCAACTCGCGCGAAGAACTGTTCGCGGCCTACGACTCGGCCGCCGTCTATGGCGAGGTGATGGTCGAGAAATTCCTGCCCGGCTTCGACTTCCGGCTGCTGGTGGTGGGCGACCGCCTCGTGGCCGCCGCGCGGCGCGACCCGCCGCAGGTGATCGGCGACGGCAGCGCCACCGTGCGCCAGCTGGTCGACACCGTGAACCTCGACCCGCGCCGCGGCGAGGGCCATGCCACCTCGCTCACCAAGATCCGCCTGGACGACATCGCGATCGGCCGGCTCGAATCGCAGGGTCTCACGCCCGACAGCGTGCCCGCGCGCGGCCAGCGCGTGGTACTGCGTAACAACGCGAACCTCTCCACCGGCGGCACCGCCACCGACGTGACCGACACCGTGCACCCCGAAGTGGCGGCGCGCGCCGTCGATGCGGCGCAGATGGTCGGCCTGCACATCTGCGGCGTCGACATGGTCTGCGAGAACGTGCTGCGCCCGCTCGAGGAGCAGCACGGCGGCGTGGTCGAGGTGAATGCCGCGCCCGGCCTGCGCATGCACATCTCGCCCTCTTTCGGCCGCGGCCGCGCGGTCGGCGAAGCGGTGATGGACACCCTGTACGCCCACGGCGACGACGGCCGCATTCCGGTGGTCGCCGTCACCGGCACCAACGGCAAGACCACTACTGCGCGCCTCATCAACCACCTGCTCGCGTCGAGCGGCCTGCGCACCGGCATGACCAACACCGATGGCGTGTACGTCGACGGCCGCCAGACCGACAGCGGCGACTGCAGCGGCCCGAAGAGCGCGCGCAACGTGCTGATGCACCCCGATGTAGACGCGGCCGTGTTCGAAGTGGCCCGCGGCGGCGTGCTGCGCGAAGGCCTCGGCTTCGACCGCTGCCAGGTGGCCGTGGTCACCAACATCGGCAGCGGCGACCACCTGGGCCTGAACTACATCACCACCGTGGAAGACCTCGCGGTGTTGAAGCGCGTGATCGTGCGCAACGTGGCGGCCGACGGCTACGCGGTGCTCAACGCGGCCGACGTGAACGTCGCCGCCATGGCCGCAGGCTGCCCCGGCCACGTGATCTTCTTCACCGCCGACCGCATGCACCCGGTGATGGCCACGCACCGCGCGCAGGGCAAGCGCACCGTGTACGTCGACCAGGACACGCTGGTCGCGGCCGAAGGCTCGTGGCGCGAGCGCATCGCGCTGCGCGACGTGCCCATCACGCGCAACGGCACCATTGGCTTCCAGGTCGACAACGTGATGGCCTCGGTGGCCGCGGCCTGGGCCGTGGGCCTCGACTGGGACACCATCCGCAGCGGCCTCGCGAGCTTCATGAACGACGCGGCCGGCGTGCCCGGGCGCTTCAACGTCATGGACTACCGCGGCGCCACCGTGATCGCCGACTACGGCCACAACACCGACGCCATGCGCGCACTGGTGTCGGCCGTGGACACCATGCCGGCGAAGAAGCGCTCGGTGGTGATCAGCGGCGCAGGCGACCGGCGCGACTCGGACATCCGCGACCAGACGGCCATCCTCGGCGAAGCCTTCGACGACGTGATCCTTTACCAGGATGCTGCACAGCGCGGCCGCGCCGACGGCGAAGTCATGGCGCTGCTGCGCCAGGGCCTGCAGGGCGCGGCCCGCACCCGCCAGATCGACGAGATCCGCGGCGAGTTCGTCGCGATCGACGCCGCATTGGCCCGCCTGCAGCCGGGCGACCTGTCCCTGATCCTGGTCGACCAGGTCGAGGAAGCGCTCGCTCACCTGGCACAGCGCATCGCAGCGGGCTGAAGCCCCGCTTGCCGGACACGTCCCACATGCAGGGGCGCGTCCGGCCCGGTTGGCGGTGTGCGGCTGTCCCACAGCCCGCACGACTCCTCCGACGCCAGACTGGGCTCCGGTCACGCACCTCACCTCAGGGAGGGCGTGCTTTCACCAAGGAGCCCGCATGACAGCAACAGTTCGTTCCATCCTTTCCGCCACGGCCCTCTTCGCTGCCAGCGGCCTCATCGCCTTCGGCGCGCAGACCGCCAGTGCGCAGGCATCGGGCTCCGGCGCCCGCATGCAGAAGGAACGCGCCACCTGCGACGGCGTGCAGCAAGACCGTGCCGCCTGCCTGCGCGAAGCCGGCGCCGCCCGCCAGGAAGCCGGACGCAGCGGCCTCACCAGCCCCAGCCCGGCGCGCGAACAGGTCAACGCCCTCGCCCGCTGCGGCGAACTGCCGGCCGCCGAACAGTCCGATTGCGAAGCCCGCATCAACGGCGGAGCACGCACCACCACCGAAGGCAGCGTGATGGGCGGCGGCGTGATCCGCGAAACCGTGACGCCCCTGCCGCCGCAACCCGCGCCGGCACGCTGACCCCCCTCTTTCAGCTCACTTCAAGGAGCCATCCATGAAAAGCACCACTCGTCCCATGATCTTTGCCCTGCTCGCCATCGGCGGGCTCACAGCCACCGGCATCGCCTCGGCCGCGTCGCCACGCGGCGCAGTGCCGCCCGGCATCTATCAACAGGAACTGTCGGTCTGCGGCCACAACCAGCAGGACCGCGCCGCCTGCATCCGCGAAGCCGGCGCCGCCCGCCAGGAAGCCGCGCGCGGAGGCCTGACCAGCGCACCCGACTACCGCGCCAATGCGCTCGCGCGCTGCGGCCTGCAGCAGCAGCCGGACGACCGCTCTGCCTGCGAGGCCCGCGTGCTCGGCAACAGCGGCAACTCCAGGGCCAGTGTCGACGGCAGTGTGATGGGCGGTGGCGTGATCCGCGAATCGGTCACCACCATCGTGATGCCCGCGCCCACGATGGCGCCGGAACCGATGCCCATGCCTGCACCAATGCCCGCGCCGATGCCCATGCCCCGGCCGATGCCCGCGCCGCTGCGCTGAGCGTCTTTCCGGAAGAAGCATCGCCACGCGCCCCGCGCTGGCGATGCCCCTACTGTCACGGTACTGTCATAAAAGACGCAGGCGTGCTAGCTATAGTTCTCGGTCCCTGCCTACCTAGGAATCCTTTCCCATGAATGCCATCAAGGTCGCCCGCCGGTTCATCGAAACGGACCCGGCCAACGAATCGGCCAAGATCCTGGCCCAGCTCGTGTTGGCTCTCGAGTCCGAACGCAGCTTCGAGCTGGTCACGCTCTACAACCTTGACTACAAGAGCTTCGAGCTCGCGATGGATATCCTGAAGGAATGGCGGCTCGACCGCTACTACGCCAGCAAGTCCAAGCTGTTCGACCTGTCGCTGCAAGTCACCGAACTCGAGAAAAGCTGAAGTCCGCGGGGCCCCCCCGCGTGTTCAGACCAGCATCCCGCCCGACACCTCGATGCGCTGGGCATTCACCCAGCGACTCCCCTCCCCGAGCAAGCCCGCGATCGCACCGCCGATGTCGTCGGGCTTGCCCGCGCGTCCGAGCGCCGTGAAGCCCGCGACCATCGCGTTCACCTGCGCGTTGTCGCGCACCATGCCCCCGCTGAAGTCGGTCTCGATCGCACCCGGTGCGATCGTGTTCGCCGCGATGCCGCGCGCGCCGAGTTCCTTGGCGAGATAGCGCGTGAGCGTCTCCACGGCCCCCTTCATCGCGGCATAGGCGGATGCACCGGCTATCGAGAACCGGGTCAGCCCCGACGACACATTGACGATGCGCCCGCCGTCGTTGATCAGCGGCAGCAGCTTCTGCGTGAGGAAGTACGTGCCCTTGAAGTGCACGTTGTAGAGCATGTCGACCTGCGCTTCGGTCGTGTCCTCGAAGTTCGCGTGCAGGCCCACGCCCGCGTTGTTCACCAGGAAGTCGAAGCGCTCGCGCTGCCAGGTGGCCGCGAGCGCCGCCTTCACCGAATCCGCGAACGCCGCGAAGGCCGTGCTGTCGCCGACGTCGAGCCGGAGCGCGACGGCACGGCGCCCCTTCGCCTCGATCTCCGACACCACCGCCTGCGCGCTGGCTTCGTTCGACACGTAGGTCAGGATCACGTCGACGCCATCGGCGGCGAGCGCCAGCGCGGCACTGCGGCCGAGGCCCCGGCTGCCGCCGGTGACAAGCGCGATGCGGGAGGGATGAGAGGTGTTGGAAGCGGTCATTTCAAAGTCCTTGGTGGTTCATCGGTAGATCGATGGATGGACTTTAAAAATTACCGGCAGAAAGATAAATTCCGCCAGACTACGCACACTGTTATCCGAGGAAGAAACAATCAGCCGCCATGATCACCGACGAACTGCGCATCTTCTCGAAGGTGGCCGAACTCGCGAGCTTCAGCCGCGCCGCGGACCAGCTCGGCCTGACCCGCGCGCGCGTCTCGGTGGCCGTGCAACAACTGGAAGAGCGCCTGGGCACGCGGCTCCTGCAGCGCACGACGCGCAGCGTGCGCCTCACGGAAGACGGCGCGCGCTTCCTCGACCGCTGCAAGGACTACCTGGCCGAAGGCGAGCAGCTGGCCACCATGTTCCGCTCGAACATTGGCGGCCTCACGGGGCGCCTGCGCATCGACCTGCCGGCCACCGTGGCGCGCGACCTCGTCATTCCGCGGCTGCCCGAATTCCTCGCGCGGCATCCCGCGCTGGAGATCGGCATCAGCACGACCGACCGCCGCGTCGATCTCGTGAACGAGGGCTTCGACTGCGTGCTGCGCGTGGGCGTGCTGGGCGATTCCGAACTCGTCGCGCGGCCGCTCGGTTTCATGCGGATGGCCAATGCCGCGAGCCCGGCCTACCTGCAGGCGCATGGCACGCCGCAGACGCTCGCCGACCTCGCGCAGCACCGCATCGTGCACTTCGCACAGACCCTCTCGCCGAACGACGCGGGTTGGGAATACTTCGACGCGGCCCAGGGCCGCTACCGGATGCAGCCGATGCGCTCCATCGTCACGGTGAACGGCACCGACGCCTACAACGCCGCGGCGGTCGCGGGCCTCGGGCTGATCCAGGCGCCGCTCGGCGGCCTCCTGCCGTGCTTTGCGGCCGGCTCGCTGGTGCAGGTGATGCCGGCGTTCACCGCGCGCCCGATGCCGGTGTCGCTGGTGTACGTCAACCGGCGCCACCTCGCGCCGCGCGTG
The DNA here is from genome assembly GCF_001425205.1 of Variovorax sp. Root411. Taxonomy (GTDB): domain Bacteria; phylum Pseudomonadota; class Gammaproteobacteria; order Burkholderiales; family Burkholderiaceae_C; genus Variovorax. Next base: position 168,785 of record NZ_LMDW01000001.1, on the reverse strand, counting down.
CTCGCCGTGATGAACTGGCTGACCGAGCTCCTCGCGCCCTACTTCGCCGGGGACGGCGAACCGACTATCTCCCCCAGCGCAGCACCAGCGGATCGAGCCGCTTCGCCGTCTCGATCAGGCCGGCGCGCGTCGCGGGGTGCATCGCGGGCAGCGGATGCCGCGGCGCCTCGCAAGCGATCACGTCGCCCTCCTTCATGAGCGACTTGCAGGCCAGGAGGCCCGCCTGCCGGTTCTCGTAGTTGATGAGCGGCAGCCACTGCTGGTAGAGCGCGAAGGCCTTGTCGCGGTCGCCCGCGCGGTGCGCCTCGATGATGGGGCGGATGCCGTCGGGATAGCCGCCGCCGGTCATCGAGCCGGTCGCGCCGGCATCGAGGTCGGGCATCAGCGTGATGGCCTCCTCGCCATCCCACGGGCCTTCGATGGCGTCGCCGCCCAGGCGGATCAGCTCGCGCAGCTTGGCGGCCGCGCCGGCCGTCTCGATCTTGAAATACGCGACCTGCTCGATCTCCTTGGCCATGCGCGCGAGGAACGGAGCCGACAGCACCGTGCCGCTGGCCGGCGCGTCCTGGATCATGATCGGGATGCCCACCGCATCCGACAGGCGCGCGTAAAACTCGAAGATCTGCGGCTCGGGCACGCGGAAGGTCGCGCCGTGATAGGGCGGCATCACCATCAGCATGGCCGCGCCCATGTCCTGCGCGCGGCGGCTGCGCTCGGCGCACACCTTGGTGCTGTAGTGCGTGGTGGTCACGATGACCGGCACGCGGCCCTTCACGTGTTCGAGCATGGTGCGCGTGAGCACCTCGCGCTCCTCGTCCGACAGCACGAACTGCTCCGAGAAATTCGCGAGGATGCACAGGCCGTCCGAGCCCGCGTCGATCATGAAATCGACGCAGCGCTTCTGGCTCTCGAGGTCGAGCTCGCCCTGTTCGGTGAAGGTGGTGGGCACCACCGGGAAGATGCCGCGGTATCTGGGGGTCATGATGTTTCGTTGCTAGCGTGAATTCAATGCGAATGGCGCGGCACGGCCGAGCCTCTGCAGCCGACGAGGAAGTCGAAGTCGCAGCCTTCGTCGGCCTGCAGCACGTGGTTGACGTAGAGCTTCTGGTAGCCGCCGCCGCGCGTGCTCATCGGTTGTGCATCCGAAGAAGACAGCGACGCCAGGCGCGCTGCCAGTTCCTCGTCGCTGATGTCGAGGTGCAATCGCCCCGCATCGCAGTCGAGCTCGATCCAGTCGCCGTCGCGCACCGCCGCCAGCGGCCCGCCGTCAGCCGCCTCGGGTGCGACGTGCAGCACCACCGTGCCGTAGGCCGTGCCGCTCATGCGCGCGTCCGAGATGCGCACCATGTCCTTCACGCCCTGGCGCAGCAACTTGGGCGGCAACCCCATGTTGCCCACCTCGGCCATGCCGGGGTAGCCCTTGGGGCCACAGTTCTTCAGCACCATCACGCAGCTTGCGTCGATGTCGAGGTCTTCATCGACGATGCGTGCCTTGTAGTGCTCCAGGTTCTCGAACACCACCGCGCGCCCGCGGTGCTTCAGCAGCTCCGGCGATGCGGCCGAGGGCTTGAGCACCGCGCCGCGCGGCGACAGGTTGCCGCGCAGGATGCGGATGCCGCCGTCGGCGATCAGCGGCTTGTCGAGCGGGCGGATCACCTCGTCGTCGAGGCTCGGCGCATCGCGCACGTTGTCCCAGATCGACTGGCCGTTGACGGTGAGCGCGCCGGGGTGCGGCAGCAGCCCGTTCTCGCCGAGCCGGCGCAGCACGGCGGGCAGGCCGCCGGCGTAATAGAACTCTTCCATCAGGAAGCGGCCCGAAGGCATCAGGTCGACGATGGTCGGCGTGTTGCTGCCGATGCGCGTCCAGTCTTCCAGCTCCAGCTCGACACCGATGCGCCCCGCGATCGCCTTCAGGTGGATCACTGCGTTGGTCGAACCGCCGATGGCCGCGTTCACGCGGATGGCGTTCTCGAAGGCTTCGCGCGTGAGGATCTTCGACAGCGTGAGCCCTTCCTTGGCCATCTCCACCGCGCGCATGCCCGACATCTGCGCGAGCACGTAGCGCCGCGCATCGACGGCCGGAATGGCCGCGTTGTGCGGCAGCGAGGTACCGAGCGCCTCGGCCATGCAGGCCATGGTCGAGGCCGTACCCATCGTGTTGCAGGTGCCCGCCGAACGCGACATGCCGCCCTCTGCCGAGAGGAACTGGTGCAGGTTGATCTCGCCCGCCTTCAGCGATTCGTGCAGCTGCCACACGGCCGTGCCCGAACCGATGTTCTTGCCTTCGAGCTTGCCGTTGAGCATCGGCCCGCCCGTGACCACGATGGCCGGGATGTCGCAGCTCGCAGCGCCCATCAGCAGCGCGGGCGTGGTCTTGTCGCAGCCCGTGAGCAGCACCACCGCATCGACCGGGTTGCCGCGGATGGCTTCTTCCACGTCCATGCTCGCGAGGTTGCGCGTGAGCATGGCGGTGGGCCGCAGGTTCGATTCGCCGTTGGAGAACACCGGAAACTCCACCGGGAAGCCGCCCGCCTCCGAGATGCCGCGCTTCACGTGCTCGGCGATCTTGCGGAAGTGCGCGTTGCACGGCGTGAGTTCCGACCAGGTGTTGCAGATGCCGATGATCGGGCGGCCATCGAACTCATGGTCCGGGATGCCCTGGTTCTTCATCCAGCTGCGGTACATGAAGCCGTTCTTGTCGGCGGAGCCGAACCATTCGGTCGAGCGCAGTTTTTTTGTCATTGAGTCAGCGGCGCGGAGTGCGCGAGGTGAAAAAGCGTTGCAACAAACAGAAAACGAACAGCAGTGCGCCGACCACGATGCGGGTCCACCACGAGCTCAGCGTGCCGTCGAATGAAATGAGGGTCTGGATGATCCCGAGCATCAGCACGCCAAACAGCGTGCCCGCCACATAGCCCACGCCGCCCGTGAGCAGCGTGCCGCCGATCACCACCGCCGCGATGGCGTCGAGCTCCAGCCCGATGGCATGCAGCCCGTAGCCCGAGAGCATGTAGAAGGTGAAGATCACGCCGGCCAGTGCCGAGCAGAAGCCCGAGAGCGTGTACACGCCAACGAGCGTGCGGCGCACCGGCAGGCCCATCAGCATCGCCGAGTTCTCGCTGCCGCCGATGGCGTACACCGCGCGGCCGAAAGGCGTGCAGTGCGCGATGAAGATCGCCGCCAGCAGCACCACCACGGCGATCACCGCGCTGATCGACACCGAAGCCTCGCCCCAGATCGGGATGCGGATCTGCGAGACCTCCGAGTAGAACTCGTTGGTGATGCTGATCGAGTCGATGCTGATCAGGTAGCACAGCCCTCGCGCCAGGAACATGCCGGCCAGCGTGACGATGAACGGCTGCAGCCGGAAACGCTCGATGAGCAAGCCCATGAACGCACCGAAAGCCGTGCCCATCGCCAGCACCAGCGGAATCACGATACCGGGGCTCCAGCCGTGCTTCTCCACCAGCGAGGCCGAGATCATGGTGGTGAGCGCGATCACCGAACCCACCGACAAATCGATGCCGCCCGAGAGAATCACGAAGGTCATGCCCACGGCCACGACGATCAGGAAGGCGTTGTCGATCAGCAGGTTGAGGAACACCTGCGCCGAGAAGAAGCCGTCGTAGAAAACAGAACCCAGCGTAGCCACCAGCACAAACAGCGAGATCGTCGCCGCCAGTGGTAAATATTTCGGATTGAGCCCCTTCCTGCCCCCTCTCCCGCGCGCGGGAGAGGGCTGGGGTGAGGGTGCCGAATCGATCACCGCGCTCATGCCCGTCCCCCTTCGTGCACGGGCCGCTGCGCCAGCGCCCGCACCTGCGACCTGAACTCCGGCGACTGCAGCAGCATCACCGCAAACACCACGCCCGCCTTCACGACAAGGTTGATCTCCGGCGGCACCCCCAGCGAATAGATCGCATAGGTCAGTGTCTGGATGATCAGCGCGCCGATCACGCTGCCCACGAGGCTGAAGCGCCCGCCAGTGAGTGCCGTGCCGCCCAGCGTGACCGCGAGGATCGCGTCCAGCTCGATCAGTTGACCCGCGTTGTTGCCGTCCGCGCTCTTCACGTTGGAGCTGATGAGCAAGCCCGCCACGCCCGCGCAGGCACCGCAGAACGCATACGCACCGACGATCAGCCGCCGCGCCTGCACGCCCGCCACGCGCGCCGCCGTCGGGTTGATGCCCACCGCCTGGATGAACAGGCCCAGCGCCGTGCGCGTGATCGCCAGGTACAGCAGCACGAACACCGCCGCCACGATGAACAGCGAGAACGGCAGCCCGAGCAGGTAGCCGCTGCCGAGGAAGAAGAAGGGCTTGTAGTAGATCGTGATGATCTGCCCGTCGGCGATGAGCTGCGCAATGCCGCGCCCCGCCACCATGAGGATCAGCGTCGCGATGATCGGCTGCATGCCGACCTTGGCGACCAGCAGCCCGTTCCACAGCCCGCACAGCAACGCGATGCCGATGGCCGCGAGGATGGCGAGCGGCATCGGGAAGCGGCTCACGTCGTTGGCCACCGAGCCGCCGATCATCCAGGCCGCGAGCGCCGCCGCAATGGCGACCACCGCGCCCACCGAGATGTCGATGCCGCGCGTGGCGATCACGAGCGTCATGCCGAGCGACACGAGCACCAGAGGCGCCGCGCGGTTCAGGATGTCGATCAGGCTGCCGTAGAGATGGCCTTCGCGCCATTCGAGATGCAGGAAGCTGGTGTTGAATGCGATGTTGACCGCGAGCAGCAGGAGCAGCGTGACGATGGGCCAGGCGAGGCGGTGGCTCATGACGTGTGCCAGGCGGATCGGACGGTCGTTGTCGTTGGCCATGTCAGTTACTCCAGCGAGCGCCGCACGCCGCGCTGTTCTTGCTCCCTCTCCCGCTTGCGGGAGAGGGCTGGGGTGAGGGTTGGGGCGATGGAAGAAGCACGCGAATGCGGAGGCCTGACGCCCTCACCCTAGCCCTCTCCCGCAAGCGGGAGAGGGGACAACGCGAAGACAGGGTTCGGCTCATGCTGCAGCAATCATTTCGTAGACCTCGTCCTCCGTCGAGCCGCCCGGCAACTCGCCCACCTTCTTCCGGTCCCGCAGCACCACGATGCGGTGCGCCACGCGCACCACCTCGCTCATTTCCGACGAGATGAAGATCACCGCCATGCCCGCCTTCGCGAGCCGCAGGATCTCTTCCATGATTTCCTGCTTGGCCGCCACGTCGATGCCTCGCGTGGGCTCGTCGAGAATCAGCAGGCGCGGCTCGGTCGCGAGCCAGCGCGCGATCATGGCCTTCTGCTGGTTGCCGCCCGACAGCAGCCCGATGGGCGTCTCGACGCTCGCGGTCTTGATGCCGAGCGACTTCACGAAGCGCTCGGCCATCTCGGTCTGCTCGGCATGCGAGAGAAAGCGCTTTGTGCCCAGGCGCGCCTGCAGCGCCAGCGCGATGTTCTCGCGTACCGACAACTCCGCGACGATGCCATCGGTCTTGCGTTCTTCGGGACACAGCGCAAGGCCTTCGCGAATGGCATCGGCCGGGTTCGAGAAGCTCATGGTGCGGCCATCGACCTTGAGCACGCCGCGGTCCGGCAACTCCAGCCCGAACAGCAGCCTTGCGAGTTCCGTGCGGCCCGCGCCCAGCAGGCCCGCGATGCCGACCACTTCGCCGGCACGCACACGCAAATCCGTCGCCTGCAGCTGGCCCGCCTGGCCCAACCCTTCGGTCTGCAGCAAGGCAGGTGCGGCCTCGTCGAACGCAGGCAAGGCAGCGGGCCGCGCCGACTGCGCCGCCAGCTCACGCCCGAGCATCGCGGCGATCAACGCCTGCGGTCCCAGGTCTGCGGCACGCCACTCGCCGATCCAACTGCCGTTGCGCAGCACCGTGATGCGGTCCGACACCGCATACATCTGGTTGAAAAAGTGCGTCACGAAGACGATGGCCAGCCCCTCGCCGCGCAAGCGCCGCAGCACCTCGAACAGCTTTTCCACCTCGTCGTCGTCCAGGCTCGAGGTCGGCTCGTCGAGGATCAGCACCTTCGACGACACGCCCAGCGCACGCGCGATAGCCACCATCTGCTGCACCGCCACCGAGTAGCTCGAAAGCAGCCGCGTCACGTCGATGTCGAGCCCGATGCGCGCCAGCAGCTCTTCGGCGCGCCGGTTCACGGAAGCCCAGTCGATGCGAAAACCCTGCGCCACGCCGCAGCGCGGATAGCGCCCCGCGAACACGTTCTCTGCCACCGACAGGTTGGGGCACAGGTTCACCTCCTGGTAGACCGTGCTGATGCCCAGCTTCTGCGCGTCGAGGGGTGAGGCCGGATGAATCGGCTGGCCGTCGAGGAACATCTCGCCGCCGCTCGAAGGCAGCACGCCCGTCAGCACCTTGATGAGCGTCGACTTGCCCGCCCCGTTCTGCCCCATCAGCGCATGGATCTCGCCGGGGTACAGGCTGAGCCGGACGTCGCGCAGCACCTGGATGCTGCCGAACTGCTTGTGGATGCCCCGAAGCTCGAGCACGGGGCTGACGCTGCCGTCTGTCATGCGCGGCTACTTGTTCTTGTTGTAGACGTCGATGAACACCGCCGCCAGCAGCACCAGGCCCTTGATGACCTGCTGGTAGTCGATGCCGATGCCCAGGATCGACATGCCGTTGTTCATCACGCCCATGATGAAGGCGCCGATCACCGCGCCCATCACGCGGCCCACGCCGCCCGAGGCCGAGGCGCCACCGATGAAGCAGGCCGCGATCACGTCGAGCTCGAAGCCCAGGCCGGCCTTGGGCGTCGCAGTATTGAGCCGCGCCGCGAACACGAGGCCCGCCAACGCGGCGAGCGCACCCATGTTCACGAAGGTGAGGAAGGCGAGCCGCTGCGTCTTCACGCCCGACAGCCGCGCCGCCTTCTCGTTGCCACCCAGCGCATAGATGCGCCGCCCGACGGTGGTGCGGTTGGTGACGAAGTCGTACACCACGATCAGCACCGCCATCACGATCAGCACGTTGGGCAGGCCCTTGTAGGTAGACAGCAGGTAGCTGAAGAACAGGATGATGGCCGCGAAGAACAGGTTCTTCACGAGGAAGAAGGCGTAGGGCTCCTGGTCCATGCCGTGCGCCGCCAGCTTGGCGCGCCCGCGCAGCTTGAAGAACACCAGCGCCGCGGCGGCCAGCGCGCCCACCACCAGGGAGGTGGTGCGCAATGCGTCGCCGCCCAGCGGATCGGGAATGAAGCCCGAGCTGAGCCGCTGGAACTCCACCGGGAACGGCCCCACCGACTGCCCCGCCAGCAGCGCCAGCGTGAGCCCCTTGAACACCAGCATGCCCGCGAGCGTGACGATGAACGACGGAATCTTGCGGAACGCGACGAACCAGCCCTGCGCGGCGCCGATGATGGCGCCCGCGAGGATGCTCACGATCGCCGTCGGCACGAAGTGCCATTCGTACTCGACCATCAGCACCGCCGCCAGCGCGCCGATGAAGCCGCAGACCGAGCCCACCGACAGGTCGATGTGCCCCGCCACGATCACCAGCAGCATGCCCAGCGCCATGATGACCACATAGCTGTTCTGCAGCAGCAGGTTGGTGAGGTTCAGCGGCCGCAGCAACGTGCCGTCGGTCAGCACCTGGAACAGCACCATGATCGCGACCAGCGAGATCAGCATGCCGTATTCGCGCAGGTTGTTCTTCAGGAAGCCGACATGCAGCTTCGGCGCCTCGGAGGCGGGAACGGCGGACTTCACCGCGTTGACTTCAGGCTGCGACATGGATCGAACTCCCCGAGCTCACGATGGCATGCATGATGCGTTCCTGCGAGGCCTCGGCCACCGGAAATTCGGCGACGAAGCGCCCCTCGTTCATTACGTAGATGCGGTCGCACATGCCGAGCAGTTCCGGCAGTTCCGAAGAAATCATGAGAATGCCTTTGCCCTCGCTCGCAAGCTGGTCGATGATGGTGTAGATCTCGTACTTGGCGCCCACGTCGATGCCGCGCGTGGGCTCGTCGAGAATCAGCAGTTCCGGCTTGGTGAAGAGCCACTTGCTCAACACCACCTTCTGCTGGTTGCCTCCCGACAGATTGACCACCAGCTGCTCGATGCCCGAGCAGCGGATGTTGAGCGCCTTGCGGTACTCGTTGGCCACCTTGAATTCACGCCCGTTGTCGATCACCGACGAATCGGCGATCGCATCGAGGTTGGCCAGGCTGATGTTCTTGCGGATGTCTTCCTCCAGCACCAGCCCCAGGCCCTTGCGGTCCTCGGTGACGTAGGCGATGCCGTGGTCGATGGCCTTGCGCACCGTGCCCACGTCCACCGGCTTGCCGTGCATGAGCACGGAGCCGCTGATGCGCTGGCCGTAGGACTTGCCAAAGACGCTCATGGCGAGCTCGGTGCGCCCCGCGCCCATGAGGCCCGCGATGCCGACGATCTCGCCCTTGCGCACGTTCAGGTTCACGCCCTTGATCTGTTCGCGGTCGGCGTGCAGCGCATGGTGCACGCGCCAGTCGCGCACCTCGAACACGGTCTCGCCGATCTTCGGCGTGCGCTGCGGATAGCGGTGCGCCATGTCGCGCCCGACCATGCCGCGGATAATGCGGTCCTCGCTGATCGGCTGGCCGCGGCAGTCCATGGTCTCGACCGTGGCGCCGTCGCGCAGCACGGTGACCGAATCGGCCACCTTCGCGATTTCGTTGAGCTTGTGCGAGATGAGGATCGACGCGATGCCCTGGCGCTTGAGCTCCAGCAGCAGCATCAGCAATGCATCGCTGTCGTTCTCGTTCAGGCTCGCGGTCGGCTCGTCGAGGATCAGGAGCTTGACCTCCTTGGCCAGCGCCTTGGCGATTTCCACCAGCTGCTGCTTGCCGACACCGAGGTCGGTCACGAGCGTTGTGGGCAGCTCCTTGAGGCCCACCTTGGCAAGCAGCTCCCGCGTCTTCGCATAGGCGGCGAACCAGTCGATCACGCCACCGCTCGCAATCTCGTTGCCGAGGAAGATGTTCTCGGCAATCGACAGCAGCGGCACCAGCGCAAGCTCCTGGTGGATGATGATGATCCCGAGTTTCTCGCTGTCGGCGATGCCCTTGAAACGGCGAAGCTCGCCCTCGAAATGGATCTCGCCGGTGTACGAGTCGCACGGGTAGACGCCGCTCAGCACTTTCATGAGCGTCGACTTGCCCGCGCCGTTCTCGCCGACCACCGCGTGGATCTCCCCCGCGCGCACGGCGAGGTTGACGTTGCTGAGGGCCTTCACCCCCGGAAACGTCTTGGTGATCCCGCGCATTTCGAGGATCGTGCGTTCGCCTTGGCTCACTTGACTTGGCTTTCCTTGTAGTAGCCGCTGTCGACCAGCACCTGCTTCCAGTTCGACGCATCCACGCTCACCGGCTTCAGCAGGTACGAGGGCACGACCTTGATGCCGTTGTTGTAGGTTTTGGTGTCGTTCACTTCGGGCGTCTTGCCCGAGAGCATCGCGTCCGCCATCGCCACCGTCACCTTGGCCAGCTCGCGCGTGTCCTTGAACACGGTGGAGGTCTGCTCCTTGCGCAGGATCGACTTGATCGAAGGCACCTCGGCGTCCTGGCCCGAGACGATGGGCATCGGCTGCGAGCCCGAGCCGTAGCCCACGCCCTTGAGCGACGACAGGATGCCGATCGAGAGGCCGTCGTACGGCGACAGCACCGCGTCGACGCGGTCCTTGGTGTAGTAGGCCGACAGCAGGTTGTCCATGCGCGCCTGCGCCACCGCGCCGTCCCAGCGCAGCGTGCCGACCTTGTCCATGCCCATCTGCTTGCTGCGAACCACGAGCTTGCCGCTCTTGATGTACGGGTCGAGCACCGACATCGCGCCGTTGTAGAAGAAGAAGGCGTTGTTGTCGTCGGGCGAGCCGCCGAACAGCTCGATGTTGAACGGGCCCTTGCCGCCCTTCAGGTCGAGCGCCTTCTCGATCGACTGCGCCTGCAGCACGCCGACCTGGAAGTTGTCGAAGGTGGCGTAGTAGTCGACGTTCTTCGAGCCCTTGATGAGCCGGTCGTACGCGATGACCTTCACGCCCTTGTCGGCAGCCTTTTGCAGCACGTCGGACAGCGTGGTGCCGTCGATGGCCGCGATGACCAGCACCTTGGAGCCCTTGGTCACCATGTTCTCGATCTGCGCGAGCTGGTTGGGGATGTCGTCGTCGGCGTACTGCAGGTCGGTCTTGTAGCCCTTGTCCTTGAAGTACTTGACCATGTTGGCGCCGTCGGCGATCCAGCGGGCCGACGACTTGGTGGGCATCGAGATCGCGATCAGGCCCTTGTCCTGCGCGTTGGCCAGCGGCGTGAAGCCGACGATGGCGAAGGCAATGCCCGCGAGCGATGCTTTGAGGAATTTGCGTTTCATGGGTGTGGCTCTCAGTACTTGCGGTTGGGGAATTCCTTGGCAGCGACTTCCATCGGGAAGATGCTCTCTTCGGTCACGATGCGCTTGGGCAGCGTCTTGCCGGCCTTGATGTCTTTCACGGCGCTCATCAGCTGCGGGCCGAGCAGCGGGCTGCATTCGACCGACACGTTGAGCTTGCCCGCGATCATCGCTTCGAACGCGCCCTTCACGCCGTCGATGGAGATGATGGTGATGTCCTTCGCGGGCTTCAGGCCCGCTTCCTCGATGGCCTGGATCGCGCCGATGGCCATGTCGTCGTTGTGCGCGAAGAGCACGTTGATCTTCTTGCCCTCGGCCTTCAGGAAGGCTTCCATCACCTCCTTGCCCTTGGCGCGCGTGAAGTCGCCGGTCTGCGAGCGGATGATCTTGAACTTCGGGTCGGCCTTGATGATTTCCTCGAAACCCTTCTTGCGGTCGATGGCAGGTGCCGAACCCACGGTGCCCTGCAGTTCGACGATGTTCACGTCGCCCTTCTGGTCCTTCATCTTCTCGACCAGCCAGCGGCCGGCCTTGCGGCCTTCCTCGGTGAAGTCCGAGCCCATGAAGGTCACGTAGAGCGAGTCGTCCTTGGTGTTGACGGAGCGGTCGGTCAGCACCACCGGGATCTTGGCGGCCTTGGCTTCGCGCAGCACGGTTTCCCAGCCCGACTCGACCACGGGCGAGAACGCGATCACATCCACCTTCTGCGCGATGTACGAGCGGATGGCCTTGATCTGGTTTTCCTGCTTCTGCTGCGCATCGGAGAACTTGAGCTCGATGCCGGCGTCCTTCGCGGACGACTTGATCGACTCGGTGTTGGCGGTGCGCCATTCGCTTTCGGCGCCCACCTGCGCGAAGCCGAGCACGAGTTTTTTCTGCGCGAGCGCAGAAACGGGCAGCAGCCCACCGAGGGCGGCGGCGGCCAGTGCGGTGTTGAGAGTGCGGCGATTCATGGTCATGGGATATCTCCTTCTGTTGACTTGCTTGTTGAGAACAGTTTTTTTGTGGCTCAGGCCAGCATGTAGCCGGTCTTCACCGTCGTGTAGAACTCCGCGGCGTGGCGCCCTTGTTCGCGCGGCCCGTAGCCCGACCCCTTGCGGCCGCCGAAGGGCACGTGGAAATCCACCCCCGCGGTCGGCAGATTGACCATCGTCATGCCGACCACGGCATGGCGCCTGAAATGCATCGCGTGCTTCAGCGAATTGGTGCAGATGCCCGCGCACAGGCCGAAGGGCGTGTCGTTGCACAGCGCGAGCGCGTCGTCGTAGTCGTCGGCGCGCAGCACGCAGGCCAGCGGGCCGAAGATTTCCTCGCGCGCGATGCGGTGCGCCGGCTTGGCCAGGAACAGCGCGGGGCTCATGTAGTGGCCGGCGGTGGCGCGTTCGAGCGCCTCGCCGCCCCACACGTGCTCGGCACCCTCTTCGCGCGCCACCTCGACCCAGGCGAGGTCCTGCGCAAGGCGCTCTTCGTCGGCCACCGGCCCGATGTCGACGCCGCGCTCCAGCGCATGGCCGATCTTCAGCGTCTTGAGCCGCTGGCGCAGCTTGGCCACGAAGGCATCGTGCACCGCCGCCTCGACGATGAGCCGGCTCGACGCGGTGCAGCGCTGGCCGGCGGAAAAGTAGGCGCCCTGCACCGCGCAATCGACGGCGCGGTCGAGGTCGGCATCGGCCAGCACCACCAGCGCGTTCTTGCCGCCCGTTTCGAGCTGCACCTTGGCGCGCCTCGCGGCAGCGGCCTGCAAGACGCGCTCGCCGTTGGCCATCGAGCCCGTGAAGCTCAGCGCATCGACCAGCGCGCTGTCGACCAGCGCCTGCCCCACCTCGCGGCCGCTGCCCATCACGAGGTTGAAGGCGCCGGCCGGCAAGGCGGCGCGGCTGATGATCTCGGCCAGCGCCCAGCCGCAGGCCGGCACCAGTTCGGCCGGCTTGAACACCACGCTGTTGCCATAGGCCAGCGCGGGCGCAATCTTCCAGGCGGGAATGACGAAGGGCGAGTTCCACGGCGTGATGAGCCCGACCACGCCGACCGGCTCGCGCGTGACGTCGACCTGCACACCCGCGCGCACCGAGGCCACGTTCTCGCCGCCACCGCCACGCAGGGCCTCGCCAGCAAAGAACTTGAAGATCTGGCCCGCGCGCGCCACCTCGGCCACCGCCTCGGGCAGGGTCTTGCCCACCTCGCGCGCCAGCAGCAGGCCCAGGTCGTCCTTGCGTGCGAGCAGCTCCGCGCCGATGCGGTCGAGCACGTCGGCGCGCCGCTGCGGCGTGCTGTGGCTCCAATGGGGAAAGGCCTCGGTGGCCGCGCGGATGGCGGCTTCGGCCTGACGGCGATCGGCGCGTGCGTACTCGGCCACCACTTCGCTGGTGTCCGAGGGATTGGTGCTCACACCCGTGGTCGCGCTGGTTTCCCAGCGGCCATTGATGTACTGCCGCACGTTCTGATGGAGCTCGCCGTGAATCACCGGGGCGGGGCCTTGTCTCTGTAGTTCTGGATGTGCGGCGAGTCTAGGAACAAAATTGATATCAATCCAATTGTTTTTTAAGCAAAATGGATATCGATCATAGGATTCTGGAAAACCCGATCAGTCCTTCGTTTCAAGCCAAAGAGACATGACCAACTACAACCACTGGTTCATCCGCGCCCGCCTCAAGACCCGGCAACTGCTGCTGCTCGTGGCGCTGGCCGAGGAAGGCAACATCCATCGCGCGGCGCAGGTGCTCAACATGACGCAGCCCGCCGCCTCCAAGCTGCTGAAGGACCTGGAGGACGTGCTGGAGGTGCCGCTGTTCGACCGCCTGCCGCGCGGCATGCGCCCGACCTGGTACGGCGAGACCATGATCCGCCACGCCCGCGTGGCACTCGCGAGCCTGAACCAGGCGCACGACGAGCTCACGGCGCTCAAGGCCGGCCGCTTCGGCCAGGTGAACGTGGGCGCCATCACCGCGCCGGGCCTCACGCTCATGCCGCCCGCCGTGGCGATGGTCAAGCGCGAGCAGCCCGACCTGCGCGTGTCGCTGGAGATCGAGACCAGCCCGGTGCTGATCGAACGGCTGGAGCAGGGCAAGCTCGACATCCTGGTGGCGCGACTGTTCGCCGAACACGACAAGTCGCAGCTGCGCTACGAGGCCCTGACCGAGGAGCCCGTGTGCGCGCTGGTGCGCCCGGGCCATTCGCTGCTCGGCGTGAGCGGGCTCACGCTGCGCGACGTCGTGAGCGCAGGCTGGATCGTGCCGCCCTCGGGCAGCGTGCTGCGCCACCGCTTCGAGCTGATGTTCCAGGAGGTAGGCCTCGCGCCGCCGACCAACACCATCGAGAGCTCGGCCCTGCTCTTCATCACACGCATGCTGCAGCAGAGCGACATGGTGGCGGTGCTGGCGACCGACGTGGCGCGCTACTACGCCGCGCACGGCATCGTGTCGCTGCTGCCGCTGGACATGCCCTGCCACATGGATGCCTTCGGCATCATCACGCGCACCGACCGGCTGCCGTCGCCGGCGGCGAAGGTGATGATGAAGGCGCTGAAGACGGCGGCCATGAGCGTGTACGGGCGGAAGCTGGAACTGGACTAACCCCCAGTCTTCGCGCACTTCGTGTCGCTTCGCCAACCCCCTTGCAGGGGGCAACGCCAGCGGCCCGGCAAAGCCGGTTCCGCGGCATTCCACGCACAGCAATTCCGTTCAGGTCCAGCCGGCGTCCACGGTGAACTCCTGAGCCGTGCACATCTTCGCGTCGTCCGATGCCAGGAACAGCACCATGCGTGCGATGTCTTCCGGCATCAGCTTGTCGGGCAGGCACTGGTTGCGCTTGAGCGACTGTTCGCCTTCGTCGTCGAGCCACAGCTTCACCTGACGCTCGGTCATCACCCAGCCGGGCGACACGGTGTTGATGCGGATGCGGTCGCGGCCCAGGTCTACCGCCAGCCCGCGCGTGAGGCCGTTCACCGACGACTTGGCGATCGCGTAGCAAGGGTAGCCCGAGCCCTTCGTCTGCCAGCCCGTGGAGCCCAGGTTGACCACCGAGCCGAAGCCCAGCCGCTTCATGCCCGGCACCACCGACTGGATCGCGAACAGGGCCGGCCGCTCGTTGATGGCCATGCGGTTGTCGTAATAGTCGGGCGTGACCGATTCGAGCGTGTGGCGGTCGTCGCTCGCCACGTTGTTGACCAGCACCGCGAAGTCGCCGAGTTCGGCGGCGGCGTCGGCAACGGCCTTCTGCAGCGCGGCGATGTCGCGCACGTCGCAGGCGCGCCACCAGGGCGCAGCGTGGCCGGCGTCCTCGATCTGCCGTGCAAGCGCCGCGCTGGAACCCTCGGCGATGTCGATGAAGGCGACGCGCGCGCCCTGCGCCGCGAAGGCAGTGACGATGGCCGCGCCAATGCCGCTGCCGCCACCGGTGACGAAAACGGCGCGGTCTTTCAGGCTGGGATAAATGGAAAGTTGGGGGGAATTCAAGAAAAGTCTCCAGAGTGCTCGGCAGGTGACATTGCAAAATGCATATGCATCAATGCCTCAATTTTAAATTTCAGTTATCAATATGCCTTGATACGATCCGCCGAGTCAAGAAGACATGACGAGGAAAAGCAAATGAACAAGCAAGAGACAGGCATCCTTCCCCCTTCGATCGATGGCGAAGCCGAATGCATCTGGCCCGCCGGTGCCAACCTCGGCGAGGGCACGATGTGGTCGCAGCGCGAGCAGGCGCTCTACTGGATCGACATCCTCACGCCGCGACTGTTCCGCTACGACCCCGCCAGCGGCGCGCAGCGCACCTGGACCTTCGACGAGGAAATCACCGCCATCGCCGAGCGCGCCTCGGCTCCGGGCCTCGTCGTCACGCTGCGCCGCGGCTTCGCGCTGTTCGACACCACCGAGCCCGGCGACGACGCGAAGCCGCGCTACCTGCACCAGCCCGAGCCCGAGCGCACCGGCAACCGCTTCAACGACGGCAAGTGCGACAGCCGCGGCCGCTTCTGGGGCGGCAGCATGGACTTCGACTGCCAGGCACCCACCGGCGCGCTCTACCGCTACGACGCCGACGGCCGCTGCACGAGGCACGACGACGGCTTCGAGGTGACCAACGGCCCGACGTGGTCGGCCGACGGGCGCACGATGTACTTCAACAACACGGTGCGCAACAACCTCTACGCCTACGACTTCGACGTGGAGGCGGGCACGGTGTCGAACCGGCGCGTGTGGCACCGCTTCCCGAAGCCCGATGGCCTGCCCGACGGCATGACCACCGACGCGGCCGGCCGCCTCTGGATCGCGCATTGGGGCGGCTCCTGCGTGACCTGCCACGACCCGATGAGCGCGACCGAGCTGTGCCGCATTCCGCTGCCCGCGAGCCACGTCACCGATTGCGCCTTCGGCGATGCCGACCTGTGCACGCTCTACATCACGACCGCGCGCAATGGGCTCACGGCCGAACAGCAAGCGGCCGAGCCGCTGGCGGGTGGATTGTTCAGGGTGCGAATCGGCAGCCCCGGGGTGCCGGCGGCATTGTTCGCGGGCTGAAGAAGCTGCCGGATTCGCCCGCGAGACGTAGGTGCTCGAGGCGCAGCCGCCGACGGCCGGGGCTGCGAGCATCGCGCCCACAGCCAGGCCGGTGCGAGAGAAGGTGTGCACGCGTTCCTGTCTCCTGTTGGTGTGACCGGTCCGCGCGAGCGCTACGGCGGCTGCAAGCGCTGCAGCAGCTCTGCGCTCGGATAGCCATCCGCGGGCAAGCCGACGCTGCGCTGGTAGCGGCGCAGCCCTTCACGGGTGGCGGGCCCCATGACGCCATCGGCCGCGCCGGTGGCAAAGCCGCGCTGGTTGAGCGCGGTCTGCAGCTCGGTCATCTGGCTGCGAGAGAGCGCCGCCAGGTTCCTTGGCCACGGCACCTGCACGTCCGGGCCGCCGCCGAGGCGCTGCGCGAGCAGGCCCACCGCGAGCGCATAGTTGATCGAGTTGTTGTAGCGCAGCACGGCACGAAAGTTCGGCCCGACCAGGAAGGCTGGTCCCTGGGCACCCGCGGGCAGCAGCACCGCGCCATCGGCAAACTCCGGCAGCGGCCGATCGTCCATGGCCCTGAGCCCCTCGGCCGTCCACTGCGCGGTGGACTGGCGCACGGCCATGTCGGCGCGGCCGTAATCGAAGCCCATCGGCAGCCGGACCTCCACGCCCCACGGCATGCCGGCCTGCCAGCCCGATCGCGCGAGGAAGTTTGCCGTCGAGGCCACGACATCGGGCATGCTGCCCCAGATGTCGCGCCGCCCGTCGCCGTCGGCATCCACCGCGTAGGCCAGGAAGTTCGATGGCAGGAATTGGGTCTGGCCCATGGCGCCCGCCCAGGAGCCAATCATGCGGTCGCGCGCGATGTCGCCGCTGTCGAGAATCTTCAGCGCCGCCAGCAGTTCGCGGCGCGCCCAGTCTTCGCGGCGGCCCTCGAAGCCGAGCGTGGCCAGCGCATCGATGACCGGCGTGCTGCCGTAGTTGCCGCCGTAGTTGCTTTCCATGCCCCAGATAGCGACGACGATGGTGCCCGGTACGCTGTAGCGCGCGGCGGCCGCATCGGCTTCGGCGCGAACCTGCTGCAGCTTGTCCTGGCCCGTTGCAATGCGCTGGGGCGAGACGGTGTTGTCGAGATAGTCCCAGGCGGTGCGCGTGAACTCGGGCTGGGCGCGGTCCAGTTCGATGACTCGCGGCAGAAACTGCACCGGGTCGAAGGCGCTTCGCAACGTGGCCTCGCTGATGCCTGCCGTGCGCGCGGTGGCACGGAAGTCCGCGATCCACTTTGCGAAACGCTGCTGTTCGAGCGCGGCCGCATCCGGGCCGGCAGGCATGGGCGTGGTTGCGGGCCGTGCACCCGCTGTCGAGCCCGGCGGCTGCGTTGCGGATCCGGGTGGAGCGGAAGCGCAGCCTGCTAGGAGCGCGGCGATGGCCCCGGCCGCAAGCGCGAGCCGGGTGGAATGCGGGAAGGAGGTGCTGCTGGCTGGATGCATTCGCGAATTCTCACCCGCGACGCCCCGCGGCAAGCCGTTCTCACGCGCCGACGCGCCCCTTTCCTACACCTGGCTGGACAACGGTGTCATCCAGCAGGTCGGCAGCCCCATCAGCCTGTACGACTACCCGGCCAACACGGCCGTTGCCCGTGCAGTCGGCCAATGGAAACTGCTCACCGGCTTTGCGCGCTCCCGGCAAGGCGGGGCGCTGCTGCTCGACGTTGAAGATGTCGGCGAACTCCGCGTGCCGCTGCGGCCGGGCACGCCAGCCGCCTCACGGTTTTCCATCGGCTTCCGCCCGCATGCCGTGAAGATCGGCCGTCAAGACGACGTGCACGACGCCCGCTACACCTGGCTCGAAGGCATGGTGGAGAACCTCGAATTCCTGGGCAGGGCCGTCCGCTACCGAGTGCGCATAGGCGATCACGTCGTGCTGGTGGACGAACCGCATCATCGCGGCACGTCGCGCCATCCTGTCGGCACCGACATCACGCTCGACATCGAATTGGCGCAGTGCCGGCAATTCGCGGCCTAGCTTTTCGCCCGGCGCGTGCCGGGTGCGATGCCCTTATGGCAGCCATCAGAAGACGTGATTGGAAGGAGGCCACCTGCTCTGCTACTTTGAGTCGCCCCACCGAATGGAGACCCTCGATGCGCATCACCCGCAAGCTCTGCTGGCTGTCCCTTGTCACCTTCTTGTTCACCGCCTGCACGACGCAGGTGCCGTCGCCGACCGGAGTGCCGCCGCTGGTCGGCGAAAAGACCGTCGTCTCGCCGGCCAGGGACAAGACCTACCTCGATGCAGGGCAGATCGACACCACGCGCTTTTTGGCACCGCCTCCCGATGAAGCGGTTACTCGGCGCGAGATCGAGCAGATGCTCGTGCTGCAGCAGCAGCGCACGCCAGTGCAGGCAGAGCGATCCATCGCCGATCTGGAGCAGAGCGTCTCCAGCGGCTCCTACCCGAGCGGCCATTCGACCTTCGCCTATCTGGCGGGCATCGTGCTGGCCGAGATGGTTCCGGAAAAACGCGCGCAGATCTTCGCGCGTGCCAGTGAGTTCGGCGAGAACCGCGTGCTCGGTGGCGTTCACTACCCGAGCGATATCGAGGCAGGTCGACGCCTGGCGACGATGATCGCGGTCCTGATCCAGGGGAATCCGGCGTATCAAGGCGATTTCGCCGCCGCCCGGGAGGAACTGCGCGCGTGGCTCGGCTTGGACAGGTGATGGTCGAGTGCTTCGGGTCAGCCGCGCCGAGCCGCCTCTATCGCGGCGATGTCGATCTTCCCATGGTCATCATCGCGTCGAACGCGCGCTTGGCCGCCGCGGGATCGGGATCGGGATCGAGATCGTGTTCCTGCTGGTCATTTCGCGTCTCCTGGAGAGTTGGGCACATCGGCGCGGCTGGCCGGCAGCACGATGGTCATCAGCAGCCGGGCGTCTTCCAGCGCGTGCAAGCCGTGCGTCACGCCGCCGGCAAGGTACATGACCTCGTCGGCCTCCAGCAGCTTCACGCTGCCGCCGACCTGCACCTCGACCTTTCCGCGCATGCACTGCAAGGTCATCGACGTGGAGACGGCGTGCGGCGGAACCTGTTTGCCGGCCGGCAGCACCAGCCACATGATCTCGAGGTCGCGGGCCTTCAGGAGTGCGCGGGTCTCCGCCGCCTGCACGTCGAGCGTGCCGAGGGCCACGACCTGACCGGATGATGCGTGATGGAGGGCCATGCGGGGAGTTTGGCAAGGTGAGAGCGCGCTGTCCAGCCGGTTCGTTCGAACGCCGGCTAGTCGACAAAAAGCAGCGCCGGGCATTCGAGCGCAGCCCGCACGGCCTGCACGAATTCGGCCGCAAGCTGGCCATCGACCACGCGGTGGTCGAAGGAGGAGGACAGGTTCATCATGCGGCGCGCGGCCACCGCGCCGCCCTGCATCACCGGGCGCTGCACGATGCGGTTGACGCCGACGATGGCCACCTCGGGCGCGTTGATGATCGGCGTGGAGGCAATGCCGCCCAGTGCGCCGAGGCTGGTGACGGTGAGGGTCGAGCCGCTCAGTTCGTCGCGCGTGGCGCGGCCCGCGCGCGCGGCCTCGGCCAGGCGCGCGATCTCGGCCGCGCAGGACCAGAGGTCGCGTGCCTCCGCGTGGCGCAGCACCGGCACCATGAGGCCGACCGCGGTCTGGGTCGCGATGCCGACGTGCACCGCGCCGTGGCGCGTGAGCACGCCCGCCTCGTCGTCGAAGCGGGCATTGACCTGCGGGAAGCGCGGCAGCGCCAGCACGATGGCACGCACCAGCAGCGGCAGCAGCGTCAGGTGCGCGCGCTCGCTGCCCCAGCGTTCGTTGAGCTGCGCGCGCAGCAGCTCCAGCTCGGTCACGTCGACTTCCTCGACGTAGGTGAAGTGCGGGATGCGGCGCATCGCATCCTGCATGCGCTGGGCGATGCGGCGGCGCACGCCGGCCACGGGCACGGCCTCCTCGTCGTTGCGCTCTGCGTAGCGCGCCGCACTCGGCGCCTGCGAACCGGGCCCGCGGACCAGCCAGGCGTCGAGGTCTTCGTGCAGGATGCGGCCGTCCGCGCCGCTGCCCGGTACCTGCTGCAGATCGATGCGGAGGATCGCGGCTCGATGACGCACTGCGGGCGCGGCGAGCGGCTTGCCGGCCGATGGGGGGGTGCGCTCGGCCGGTGCCGGTGCCGGTGCAGGCGCCTGCGCCCCACCGCCCGCCACCACGTCGATCCGGATCAGCTCCGCGCCCACCGCGAGCTGCTGCCCCACTTCGCCGCCGAGCGCGAGCACCTGGCCCGCGACCGGCGAGGGAATCTCGACGGTGGCCTTGTCCGTCATCACGTCGGCCAGCACCTGGTCTTCGGCCACCGTGTCGCCGGGCTGAACGCGCCACGCCACCAGCTCCACCTCGGCGATGCCCTCGCCGAGGTCCGGCACCTTGATCGCATGCGTGCCCATTCAGTTCTCCATGGCGCGCCGGAAAGCCGCGCCGACGCGCGCCGGGCCCGGGAAGTAGGCCCACTCCTGCGCATGCGGGTAGGGCGTGTCCCAGCCGGCCACGCGCTCGATCGGCGCCTCCAGGTGATGGAAGCAATGCTCCTGCACCAGCGCCGCCAGCTCGGCGCCGAAGCCGTTGGTTCGCGTGGCCTCGTGCACGATCACGCAGCGGCCGGTCTTCTTCACCGAAGCGACGAGGGTCTGCAGGTCCAGCGGCCACAGGCTGCGCAGGTCGATGATCTCGGCATCGATGCCGGTCTCCCGCGCGGCCGCTTCCGAGACGAAGACCATGGTGCCGTAGCTGAGCACCGTCAGGTCGGCGCCGGGGCGGAACACGGTGGCCGACTCCAGCGGCACCGTGAAGTAGCCCTCGGGCACCTCGCCCAGCGGATGGGCCGACCAGGACACCAGCGGCCGGTCGTGGTGGCCGTCGAAGGGGCCGTTGTACAGCCGCTTGGGCTCGAGAAAGATGACCGGGTCGTCGTTCTCGATCGAGGCGATCAGGAGGCCCTTGGCATCGCGCGGATTCGAGGGCATCACCGTGCGCAGCCCGCAGACGTGCGTGAACAGCGCCTCGGGGCTCTGGCTGTGCGTCTGGCCGCCGTAGATGCCGCCGCCGCAGGGCATGCGGATGGTGATCGGCGCGGTGAAGTCGCCCGCCGAGCGGTAGCGCAGGCGCGCCGCCTCGGACACGATCTGGTCGTAGGCCGGATAGACGTAGTCGGCGAACTGCACTTCCACCACGGGGCGCAGGCCGTAGGCGCCCATGCCGATGGCCGAGCCGACGATGCCGCCCTCGTTGATCGGCGCGTCGAACACGCGCGAGCGGCCGTACTTGGCCTGCAGGCCTTCGGTGCAGCGGAACACGCCGCCGAAGTAGCCCACGTCCTGGCCATAGATGATCACGTTGTCGTCGCGTTCGAGCATCACGTCCATGGCGGAGCGCAGGGCCTGGATCATGGTCATCGAGGCCATGCTGGTCACCCCTGCGACGAGAGCTGTTCGCGCTGGCGCTTCAGGTGTTCGGGCATCTCCTTGTAGACGTCCTCGAACATGGTGGCGGCACCAGCGACATGGCCATCGGCCATCGAGCCGAAGCGCTCGGCCTCCTTCAGCGCGGTGTTCACCTGCGCCTCCATGTCGGCCTGCGTCTGCTCGTGCTCCTGCGGCGACCAGGCGCCGATCGCCGTCAGGTGCTGCGCCAGGCGCGGGATTGGATCGCCCAGCGGGAAATGCGCCCAGTCGTCGGCCGGACGGTACCGCGACGGATCGTCCGAGGTCGAATGCGCGCCGGCGCGGTAGGTGACCCATTCGATCAGCGCCGGCCCGAGGTTGCCGCGGGCACGCTCTGCGGCCCAGCGCGAGGCCCCCAGCACTGCGAGAAAGTCGTTGCCGTCGACACGCAGCGACGCAATGCCGCAGCCGACGCCGCGCGCCGCGAAGGTGGTGGCCTCGCCGCCGGCGATCGCCTGGAAGGTCGAGATCGCCCACTGGTTGTTGACCACGTTGAGGATCACCGGCGCGCGATAGACGTGCGCGAAGGTCAGCGCCGTATGGAAGTCGGACTCGGCGGTGGCGCCGTCACCGATCCAGCCCGAGGCGATGCGCGTGTCGCCCTTGATCGCCGAGGCCATGCCCCAGCCCACCGCCTGGATGAACTGCGTGGCCAGGTTGCCCGAAATCGAGAAGAAGCCGGCCCGCTTCATCGAATAGCACACCGGCAGCTGCCGCCCCTTGAGCGGGTCGCGCTCGTTGGACATCAGCTCGCAGACCATGTCCACCATCGGCACATCGTCGCGCGCCAGAAGCAGGCCCTGCTGGCGGTAGGTGGGAAAGCACATGTCGCCCTGCTGCAGCGCCAGCGCGTGGCCGGTGGCGATGGCCTCTTCGCCGAGGCACTGGATGTAGAACGAGATTTTTTTCTGCCGCTGCGCGATCAGCATGCGGGCGTCGAAGGCGCGCGTCTTCATCATCGCGCGCAGGCCGCGGCGCAGCAGCTCGGGGTCGGCCTGCGGCGCCCACGGGCCAACCGCGCGGCCCTCGTCGTCGAGCACGCGCACCAGCGTGTAGGCCAGATCGCTGGTGTCGGCCGGCGATGCGTCGACCGGGGGTTTTCGCACCTCGCCGGCACGCGACAGGTGGAGATAGGAAAAGTCGGTCTCATGCCCCGGCCGCCCGGTGGGCTCCGGCACATGCAGACGAAGAGATACGCCCTGGCTCATTGCGTTGTCTCCGCGCTCGATGGGATCGCTCGCCAGCAAAGCCTAGCGAATTTCAGGCTGGAGCGCAGTCGGTCAATCGCGTATTTCTTTTGGCGGGGGCGCGGGGCCAGGCAAGGTTCGCGGCACGGCGCCGATTGTGCGGCGACGGCATTTGCGATGGCGTAGAGTGGAGGATCGAGCCCGCTGGTGACGGCAGCCACCGCAGCCGCATGGGGCTCTCCACGAATGGAGGTCGAAGATGCCTCAGCATGCAATTACCGCTGTTCACCTCAAGGATGGGAAGATGGACCTCGTCGCCATTCATCAGGTTGTGGACGAGGAATTCGGTTCGAAGGAATTTGCCCTTGGCACGGTACAGCGGATCAGCGTCGGCAAATGCGCCGATCTCATCGCTGCCAGCGAGGAAGTGTGCGTTGCGCGGCGCACCGAAAGCCATGCCTGGGAAGTCGTTTGCGACGTCCAACTCCTGCCGGGCGGGGCCAGCATCACCGGCGTCGACATCGTGGGTCGTCCCAACAACGCTTTGCAGGACCTTCCCGTGTGGGACTGAGGGCAACGGGGTCAGGGCACCAGCAGCAGCTTGCCGGTGGTCGCGCGGCTTGCCATGTCGGCGTGGGCTTTGGCGGCACAATTCTTCGCGCCAAGCTTCCAGGGTTTGATCTGTCGCTCGATGAGGTTGTTGTCGATGGCCACCGCACCGTCGTCGATGTGCAGCGTCAGCGCTGTCCACGCGTTGAGGCTCTTGCCGGTAGTACGGCAGATGATCCACGAAGCGGCTGATCAGCGTGTGCGCCACCAGACCGCTGGCCGGGATGCCGCCGTCCACCACGTCCGGTTCGGCCGGCTCCTGGCGCGTGCCCGAAGACCACACGCATGCGGCATCGTTCAACCAGTGGCATCGCCAGTCCTACGGGATGGAGGGGCAGCGGCCTCAATCGAGCCACTGGAAGCGGTGCTCGGTCGCGCTGTGAAAGCGCTCCCCCGCCCGCAGCACCGTGGACGGAAAGCCCGGCTGGTTCGGCGAATCGGGAAAGTGCTGCGTCTCCAGGCACAGCCCGTCCCCCTGCCGCAGGCTCGCGCCGGCACTGCCGAAGAGACTGCCGTCGAGGAAATTGCCTGAATAGAACTGCACGCCCGGCTCGCTGGTGTGCACTTCCATGACGCGGCCTGTGGCCTCGTGCTCCAGCCGTGCCGCGAGCGCGAGGCCGTGGTCGGCTTGAGCCCTGTCGAGCACCCAGTTGTGGTCGTAGCCATGTGCGAGCAGCAACTGTTCGTGGCCTTCGCGGATGCGCTCGCCGATGCGGGTCGCGGCGCGAAAGTCGAACGGCGTCGAAGCCACGTCGGCCACGCCGGTCGGGATCAGCGTCGCGTCCACCGGGCAGTAGCGGCTCGCGAGAATCGTCAGGCGATGGTCCATCACCGGGCCGCTGCCCGCGAGGTTGAAGTAGTCGTGGTGGCTCAGGTTCAGCACCGTGGGCTTGTCGGTCGTGGCGCTGTAGTCGATGCGCCATGTGTTGGCCGTTGCCGACAGCGTGTAGCGCACCGTCAGCCGCAGCTCGCCGGGGTAGCCCTCTTCGCCATCGGCGCTGGTGTAGCGCAGCTCGATGGAGATGTCGCCGCCGGCCTCCTGCGCCGACAACGGCGCGATCTCCCAGAAGCGCGTGCCCAGGCCTTTCGCGCCGCCGTGCAGCGAGTTGGCGCCATCGTTGAGCCCCAGTTGATGCGACGTGCCGTCGAGCGTAAAGCGCCCCGCCGCGATGCGGTTGGCGAAGCGTCCGACGATGGTGCCGAAATGCGGATGCGGCTTGAGGTAGTCGGCGAGCGTGGGAAGGCCCAGCACGATGTTCGCGCTGCGCCCGTGGCGGTCGGGCACGCGCAACGCGGTGACGATGCCGCCATGGTTGATGGCGCTCAGGCTCAGGCCGCGGCCGTTGTCGAGGGTGTATTCGGTGACCGTCCGGCCGTCGGGCATGCGGCCGAACTCGCGCGATGTGATGTTGCTTTTGCTCATGTATTTCCTGCTTGCTGAAGCATCGCCTCGTGCGCGCACTGCGAGGCGGTGCGCAACGCGATGCTGTCCTTGAGATCGTGGTAGTCGGGCGGCTCCCCCGCGTGCGTGCGCAGCTCGATGCGGTGGCCGGCCTTGGCCACGGCGTCGGCGAAGCGCTCCTGCAGCGCGAAGGGCGTGTTCCTGTCGTCGCGGCTGCCGATCAGCACGATGCGCCGCGCCGGGTCGCGCGCGATGCCGCCCACGTGCTCGAGCGGGTCGTAGAACTGCGCGCTGCCGGTGGTGTCGGTGCGGCCGTCCCTGGAGCGGCCCAGCATGCGCGCGCGTTCCAGCAGTCCGTAGGCGCCTGAAGTGAGCACCGCGCAGGCCACATGCGTGCGGCCGAGCGTGAGCAGCGCGGCGCCCGCAGTGGCGCCGCCGCTGTGGCCGACGATGACGATGCGCTGCAGCCTGTGGCGCTGCATGAGCGCATCGAGCGCGGCATCGAGCGCGTGGAACTCCACCAGCTGGCGGCGCTTGCGGTGATCGCCCGATGAGCCGTACGTGCCCGGCCGCGCCATGAAGATCCACGGCACGCCCGCGCGGTCGCGGCTGCGCTGTGCATCGAGCGTGCGAAGGGGTTCGGTGTTGCCCGGAATGCGCTCGGGCGCCTGGTCCATCACGCCGTCGCGGTCGCCCGAGAACTGCACGATGGCCATGCGCGCACCATCGATGTCGTCGCTCGCGAAGTAGCGGATGCACGCCGCTCCCTCGGCAGGCCGCACCCACAGGTAGCCGGGCCGGTCGGGGCAGGCCGCGCGGTCAGCGGGTTGGTTCCAGTGCAGCACCTCGTCGTTGCCCGCGACGAAGGGCCGGGGCACGTCGGGGCCGGTGCGCTGCGCGCAGGCCGCCTGCGCCAGCGCCAGCAGCACCAGGACACCGCGCATGTACCGCAGCAAGAGGCCCGGCGTCTTCATAGCCGCTGCAGCAGCCCGGGCACGCTGCCGAAGTCGGAGCCGACGCGGTCGCCCTTCACCAGCACGAGGTCGCCGTCGCGCAGGAAGCCGCCGAGGTAGCCCGCGAGCTGCGCCGCGTCGTCGAAGTGCGGGCCGAGCAGTTCGGCCGGCACCTCCTCGCGCAGCCAGCGCATTTCGTCGCCGTGCGTCACGAGGTGCTCGATGCCGGATGCCAGCAGCGGTGCGGCCAGGCTGCGGTGCATGGCCTCGGCTTCCCCGTCGAGATTGACGATGCGCCCCAACACACCGATCTTGCGCGCCACCGGGCCGCTCTCCGCGCGCTGCCAGGTGCGCACGAAGTCCATGGCGTTGCGCATCGACATGATCTCTGCGTTCCAGCTGTCGTCGATCAGCGTGGCCTGCACGCCGGCCTGCGTGCGGAGTGCGCGCACCTGCATCACCGAGGCCGGCAGGCGCACTTGGGGCATGCGCGCGCAGGCGGCCTCGCCGTCGCAGCCCATGGCGAGCAAGGCCGCGAGCGCGAGCGCCGAATTGCGCACCAGCCCCGCGCTCTCGACCGGGAACACGTACTCCAGCGTGCGCCCCGGGATCGCGATGCGCACGCGGCAGCCGCCGCGCGGTTCGGGCCGGGTATCGAGCAGGCGCACGTTCGCGTCGGGCCCGCTGCCCACCACCCAAATCGCACCGGCCGTGCACGCGGCGGCATCCACCACCTGCCGCAGGCAGGGAATGTGGTCGGGCACGATCGCCACGCCGCCGGGCTCCAGGCCCAGGAAGATGCGTGACTTGTAGGCGGCCGTGAGTTCCAGCGTCGAGGCCTGCCGGGTCTGCGACAGGTCGATCTCGGTGATGAGGGCCACGTGCGGCCGCGCCTCCAGCGAGATCGGGCCACGGTCCATCCACAGCCCGCTCTGCGCCATTTCGAGAATGCATACGTCCACGTCGGGCCCGAGGTTGGCCAGCGTGGCGGGCACGCCGACGCGCGAGTTGTAGTTGTCGACGGTGGTGTGCACGCGCGCACGCTCGGGCAGCAGGTCGCGCAGCATTGCGATGGTGGACGACTTGCCGACCGTGCCGGTCACGCCGACCACGAAGCCCTTGTAGCGCGCCCGTGCGGCGGTGCCCATGGCGAGCATCGCGCGGATCGGATCGTCCACCTGCAGCAGCGGAAAGGCCGGGTCGAGCCCTTCCACCGGGCGCGCGACCACGGCGCCGGCCAGCGCAGGGTGCAGGCGGGGCAGTTCGAGGTGGCGGTCCCAGTTGTCGGTGCGCGGCTTGCTGTAGTTCTCGTGCGCGGCGAGCGTGCGGTAGTCGGAAGCAATGAAGAGAGAAGGCTTCGGCAGCAGCCCCATGTGGACCGGCCCGCGCACCACCGAGTTGGCGAACCAGCCCGGGGGCGGCTCGACGAGCCAGCGGCCGCCTGTTGCCTGCCGCAGTTGCTCGGCGGTCCACACAGGCTCAGGCTCAGGGCCCGCGCCGGGGCGGTCGGCCGCGAGCACGGGCGCGGCGCGCTCGGGCAAGGGCGTCGGAAGATCCGGCACGCGCAGGCCGCACCACAGCGGAAGCCGGCGCGCGGGCGGCAGCTCGGGCGCGTCGCCGCGCACGCGCACTTCGAGCTGCAGCACATCGCTTTCCAGCAGGCCGGCGCGCGGCGCACGCAGGCCATAGCGGTCGCGGTAGATGCGGCCGGGCTCCCAGCGGCTGGTGGGCCACATCCAGTCGCAGGGGTCGTGCTCCATGCCCTCGCCCCATGGCGGCATGCGGGTGCTGCGCATCGGCAGCGCGCGGAATTGCACGCGCAGGTCGGCCGTGAGGGGCGCATCGACGGTCCAGAACGATTCGACCCACAGCAGCCGGCGCCCGACGATCTGCCGAGGCGTGCAGCGAACGCCCACGAGGCGCAGCGGGCCGATCTGCAGCGGTGTGATGCGCGCGTCGCCGGGCACCGCGTCGACGAGCCACTCGGGCCGCGGCGCATGCACCGCACCGACGAGGGGCGCCGGCCGCGCAACCGGCGCAGCCGCGGCGGCCGGCTCGGGCCGGAAGCCGGGCCGCTCGGGCGGCGACAGTCGCACCGCGCAACGGCCACCGGCCACCGGGACCATCTCGGTGCCGAGCGCGCGGCATTGCGCAGCGAAGCGCTCGCTCAGTGCCTGCGCCTCGTCGCCCGCGAGCTGCCGCGAGAAGCCGAAGCCGACGCCGATGGGCGTGAACATCACCTCCTCGACGCCGCGCGGGCCCAGCGTCAGCGAGAACACGCCCGAATCCCCGAAGTCGTTGCGCACCGAATCGAACAGCAGGTCGCCGGCGTCGTGCAGGATCGGCCGGCCGCGATGGATCTCGATGCCCTGCAGCACATGCGCCGAGGTGCCGAGGATCGCGTCCGCTCCGGCATCGACGATGGCATGGCCGACGGCGATCTCGGCCTGCGTCGGTTCGGTCTCCAGGTTGTCGCCCCAGTGCACCGCCACCAGCACCACGTCGGCCTCGCGGCGCGCGGCCTCGATGCGCGGTGCGAGCGTGGCGGTCCAGGCGGCCGGGTCGCCCAGCGGCAGCCAGGCTGCCCCCGCGCGTGCGGCAGTGGCAGCAAAGCAGGACTGCGTGGCGTCGAGCGAGAACAGCGCCACGCGCACGCCCCCCGCGTGCCGGAACGCGGGCCGCAGCGCGGCCTCCGGCGTGCGGCCGGTGCCGGCATGGGCGATGCCCGCGGCATCCAGCAGGCCGTGCTGCTCCATGAGCGCATCGGGGCCGTAATCGCCGCTGTGGTTGTTGGCGGTGGCGACCATGCCGATGCCGGCCTCGGTCAGCACCGCGAGCATTTCGGGGCGGGCGCGGTAGTAGTAGGGAGCGGACTCGCCCTTGTCGACGCCCTGCTCGCCGCTGGCGGCGACCACGCATTCGAGGTTCACGATGCGCAGGTCGGCCTCGCGCAGCGCGGCGATGTTGCCGAGCATCCTGTGCGCGCCGCCGAGTTCGTGCAGCCGGTAGTGCTGGCGGCGCGCGAGGTTGACGTCGCCGCCCCAGGCGACGACGCCGGTCGCCGCCTTCGCCTGTTGGGGTGCCTCGCCCGCCTTCAGCATCCGGTGGTAGGCCACATAGCCCGAGAGGTAGTGCTCCACGTCGTCGATGCGCACGCGAAAGCTGTGGTGCTTGATGAAGAACGAGCCCGCGATGCGCGCGGGGTTGCGGAAGAACATCGCCAGCTCGGGCCAGAAGTGGCCGTTGGCGAGGTAGCGCGCGCGGTACGCGAGCGCGCGGTCGAACTTGTCGCGGTCGAGCCCTGCCAGCAGCGGGCGCAACGCGGGGTCGGCCTCCAGCCGCAGCACCATCTCGCGCGCGGCCATCATCAGTTCGAGCAGCGTGGGAAAGGTGGTGATGCGCTCCAGCACGAAGTCGAGGTACCCCGCCACGTTCTGCAGGCCGAACCGGTAGTAGCGCGTCTCGGGCCTGTAGCGCGTGAGTTCGTTGACGCAGTAGCTCAGCCAGTGGTCATGCGCGCGCCAGTGCTCGGCGGCAATGAAATGCTCGAAGGCTTTCTCGACGACCTCGAGCCAGCGCGAGTCGCGCGTGAGGCCGTACAGGCGCATCAGGCCGAAGGCGGCTTCGCCGTCGTAGTAGATGACGCGGAACCTGTCTTTCACGTCGAGCGCGGGCGCGTTCAGCACGTGCACGAAGCTGCCGGTCTGCGGGTCCTGCATGTGGCGGATGCCGAGCGCGAGCTGCTCCAGCAGCGGCAGGTATTGCGGGTCGCCCGTGAGCTCGGTGTACTTGACCAGCGCGAGCAGGCACACGGCATTGCCGCCCAGCTTGATCTCGCTGCCGATGTCCAGCAGGTAGGCGGCACGCGTGCCGTCCGGCAACTTAGCCGGGCGGATGAGCGTGCCGGTCAGGAAGGCCAGCGAGCGGTCGATGGCCGCCTTGAGCGCGTCGCTGCGCGTGAGCTCCCACGCCTCCAGCATCGCGTAGGTGGAGCTGGCATGGCGCAGCGTGTTGTAGGTGGGAATGGCGCGGTCGAAGCAGGGAAACCAGCCGTAGTGGAACTCGCCCGTGGGCTTGACCTGCTCGGCGAGGTAGTCGCCGGCGGCGTCGATCAGCGCGTGGACCTGCGGTGCGTTCCATTCGCGCAGTTCGCGGAATCCGGCCGCCTGACCCTCGGCAGTGAGGGGCCAGGCGCCATCGGCGTCCACGTACACGGCCCGCGTGGTGAAGCACCAGACGGGCGCCGCGTCATCCGCCGGAAAGTCGATCTCGCGGCCGAAGCGCCGCTTGCAGTGCAGGCGCAGGTTGCCCGTATTGGGTTCGGCATGCTCCACGTCGCCGTTGTAGAGGATCGCGCTGCCGAGCATTTCCTGCGCGAGCAGCGCGACTTCGAAGCGCGCATCGAAGGCGATGCCCTCGTTGAAGTAGTTACGCTTGGTCTGCGCCAACTTCGCTTTCAGCGCGCCCCAGCTCATGGGCTCGACCTTGTCGACCACCTCGGCGCGCAAGCGCTGCGGTGCCTGACCGGCGCGCTTCGCTTGCTCGGCGGCGGCACGCCATGCGGCGTCGAAGTCGGCGCCCCGGCCCGAAGCCACGCGGGCCCGACTGCTGTCTTCGCCGACGGCCAGAAACACCACGCAACCCGCCTCGTTGGTGGCGGGCGACGGCACGGGCAGCGCGCCCGCCGTATCCGCCAGGGCCTGCCGGGCGCGGCTCAGCAGATCGGCGAGAGGATTGGAGGCAGGCAGGGCAGCGATTTCAGCGTTCATGTAGAGCGGAGCGTTGCGGCGGCGGGGATGGTACCCCGCGGCAATGCTTTGCGTCGCGTTGTTGCGTTCGGGGGTGCGTGCACAGGACACCGGGTGCTCCCCTCCGCGAATGTCCCCCGCCCTTCGGGCTCCTCCTTTATTTCGCTGCGGGGAGCACCCGGCGCCCTGCGCACGATGGGCGCTGCCGTTGTTCCGCTCGATCAACAAGTGCTCTGAACGATCACGACGGCGGGGTGCCTTGCGCAGCGAAATAAAGGAGGAGGCCGCAGGCCGGGGGACATTCGCGGAGCAAGGTACCCCGTCGGCGTGATCGCCCCCGAACGAGAGGCGTCGTTTCAGACCCAAGCCTCCATCACCGCGCTGCGCACCGCTTCCACCGCCACGGGACGTTTGCCCTCCCCCGGCGCAACCCAGCACAGCCACGTATGCGACCGCCAGCCGTTCCATATCGCGAGCTCGCCGTTGCGCTCGCCCTGCTCGGCCTGGTCGAGCCGCATCAGCCCCGCGCCCATGCCGCTCGCGACCATGCTGCGGATGGCGCTCTCGCCGTCGGCCGTGCGGCCCTGGCGGTATTCACGGCCCGCGCCGGCGAACAGTTTTTCCAGATGCACGCGCAGGATGCATGAAGGCGGCGTGCCTACCCACGGCATGTTCGTGAGCTGGTCGAGCGACAGGCCGGGGTGCGCTTCGGCGACGGGCACCGGCAGGGCCACGACGAGGTCGACCGCACCGAGGCGGCGCAGTTCCAGCCCTTCGATTTGCTCGCTGTCGCTGAGCACGTAGGCGCAATCGAGATCGCCGCGCTGCACGGCGGAAAGCGTTTCGTACGACAGCCCCTGCCTCAGCTGCAGCGCGACCTGCGGATGGCGCTCCGCCAGCTTCACCAGCACCTCGCCGAGCCGCAGCGCCACCGGATCGACCACCGTGCCGAAACGCACCACGCCCTGCGCCGCTCCACGCAGCTGATCGGCCGCCGAGCGCATGCGCGTGGCGGAGGCCAGCGTGCGTTCGGCCTCTTCGAGCAGGCTGAGGCCGGCCTCGGTGGGTGACATGCCGCGCGGCGTGCGCTCGAACAGCTTCACGCCGAGTTCGTCTTCCAGCGCCTTGAGCTGCGCGCTCACCGCCGGCGCGCTGGTGAACACGCGCTCGGCGGCGCGGGTCAGGCTGCCTTCCTTCGCGATGGCAACGAAGGTCTTGAGTTGATAGAGCTCCATGGCGATGGATTGTGAGCTTCGGGGCCGGATCGGTCCGTTCGTTTTTCTGGAGGCCCCTGTCCAAAGAAGCGAATGGCAATGGCAGCCGCCAGCCCCGATTCTTGGGGCATCGATCATTGCAAGAAGAGGCTTCCCATGCTCCATCGCCAACGCCTGAGCGGCATCGCCGCGCTGCTGCTCGCCACCTCCGGGTGGGGCTCCCTGTTCCTCGTGAGCAAGGGCGTGCTGCACCATGTCGAACCCGTCTGGTTCACGCTGATCCGCTACACCCTGTCGGCGCTGCTGTTCGTGCTGCTGATCCTGCCGCGCGGCGCGGCGCCCTGGCGCAAGCTGCGGCTGCATGCGGGGCCGCTGGCGCTGCGCGGCGCGGCCGGCTTCGGCGTGTTCAGCGTGATGCTGCTGGTCGGCCTCGCGCACTCGGTGCCGTCGCATGGCGCGGTGATCATTGCCACCACGCCCATGACCGCGCAGCTGGTGCGCTGGGCGCTCGACGGCGTGCGTCCGTCGCGGGCGACCTTGCTGACCAGCGCGCTGGCGCTGGCGGGCGTGGCGATCGTGTCGGGCCTGCTGTTCGGCGCGGGTGCGTCCGCCGGGTCGACGACGCTCTTCGGCGACGCCATCGCGTTCGCCGGCACGCTGGGCTGGGTCTGGTACACGCGCGGCGCCACGCGCTTTCCCGGACTCGACGTGATCGAGTACACCGCGCTCACGGTGCTGGCCTCGTGGCCCGTGCTGCTGGCCGCGGCAGTCGGGGCCGCCATGCTGGGGTGGTCCGCGGCGCCGAGCCTGGAAGGCCTGCGCCTGTCTTGGCAGGCCCTGTTCTTCGTGGGCGTGGTGCCTTCGGCCATCTCGGTGCTGGCTTTCAACTACGGCGTGCGCACGCTCGGGGCCGTCACGGGCACGGCGTTCCTGAACTTCGTGCCGGTGTCGGCGCTGCTGATGAGCGCAGCGCTGGGCAGGCTGCCCACGGTGAACGAAGCCGTGGGCATGGCGATGGTGGTGGCGGCGCTGCTGCTCCATACCGCATCGAACCGCAAGGCTTCCGCGGCGACGGCGGCACGGATCGCACCGGCGCCGCAGACCTACCGCACCTGCGGAGCCACCGCGCCATGATCGCTGCCAGGGCCCTGTCCGATCAGCTCGCGATAGAAGAACGTGGTGGCGCACAGCCCGCCCTGCGGCAGCAGGGCAAAGCCGGGGATCACGCCCACCCGCGTCTATCCCATGCGGGCATAGAGCCGCTCGGCCTCGGCGCCGGAGGTGTCGAGCACCAGCAGCGTCTTGCCGTGCTCGCGCGCCACCTCCTCGGCCGCCTGCATCAGCAGCGCGCCGATGCCCTTGCGGCGCGCGCGGCGGTGCACCAGCATCTTGGACACCTCGGCGCGGTGCGGCTGGTTCTCGGGCTGCGCGAGCACGAGCTGCACCGTGCCCACGATGCCTTCGGCATCCTCGGCCACCAGCAGCGCGCGTTCGCCACGCGCCACGCCGTCGGCCACGTGGCGCCAGAACGCATGCGCGCGCTCCTCGGTCAACGGCTGCATGAAGCTCACCGACGCGCCGCCCTCGACGCAATCGGCCAGCACGGCGGCAAGGTCCCGCTGCTGCGTGTCGGTGACGGTGGATAGCAGGCGGATGCGCGGCGCATCGGCAGTGGGTTTTGGCATGTTCATCTCCAGGAAGAGGGCGCGGTCGCGATCACGACGGCGTAGCGGGTGGTCTTGCGCGAGGGGTTGTAGTAGCTCATGGGCCGGTCGAGCACCATCGCAAGGCAGTCCCCGGTTTCGAGCCGGTGGCGCTCGTCGCCCAGCGTGAGTTCGATGACGCCGTCGAGCACCCACACCTGCTGGTGAATCAGGGGTTCGCGCGCCGCCGTTTCGTAGGCCACGCGGGCCTTCGGCGGGAACAGCACTTCGACGATCTGGATGGGCGACGCGAAGCCGCCCGGCGACACGTTGCGCCGCACGTAGCCGGAGTGCGGGTCGCGCCACTGCAGCTGGCTGGCCAGGCGCGACACCGGATCGGCGGCGGGCGCGGGCGCCTCGAACAGCGAGGCCAGCGACACGCCGAGGCCGGTTGCAAGCTTCTCGAGCAGCACGGCGGTGGGGCTGCTTTCGCCGCGCTCGATCAGGGAGATCATCGAGCGGCTCACGCCACAGTGCGTGGCCAGCGCATCGAGCGAGAGGCCTCGGGCCGCGCGCAGGTCACGCACGCGCTGGGCGATGCGGTCGTTGAGGCCGGACGGGGCTTCCGTTTCGGCCGACTCCTTGATTTCCTTCATATTGGATGAAATGTCCACCATAAAGGAAATTGCGTCAAGCCCGCCGGCAGGCTGCTCCGATCAGCGAGAAGGGCCGACCAGCGCGGCGCGTGCCGCCTCGGAGGGAAACACGCAGGCCACGTCGTGCGCGCAGCCCGGCACCATCACGACCTCCCGGCGCTTGTCCGGCGCGAGCAGCTTGCGGTCGTACTGCGCATAGGCCAGGCCGCGCTGCATGCGAAACGAGCCTTGCGCAAGCGCTGCGCAGGACTTGTCGAGCACGCGGTATGCCGTGCCCTTCGCGTCGTTGCTGTCCAGCGCGCCTTCGAGATAGCTGATGTCGGCCTGCACGTACTGCTGGCGCGCCTGCGCGGCGGTGCGCCCGAAGTAGGCGGGCAGGTCGTCGGTGCCGTATTTCCAGCGGTTCATCTGCGGGCACGCGGATGCGTCAGGCACAGAGAAGCCGGTCACGGAGGCGCCGTCGGGCGAGAGCTGCGGACGCACCGGATCGAAGTAGAGCCAGGTGCTTGGATCGGCCACCACGTAGCGCATCGCCGGCTTGCCCGCCGCCGCGCCGTCGTGCTGCGTGAAGGCGATGTAGCGCTGCACGAACTGCCCGCCCGCCGAGAAGCCCGCGACGGTGATGGTGCGCAGGCTGGGCCAGCGCTGCGCGATGTCGGCCACCAGCGCGTCCATCACCGCGAAGGACCCGACGCGGCTGCCCGAGGCCGAGCGCGCGCCTTCGAGCCAGGAGCCGCAGGTCCACAGCAGGTCGCCGGGCTGCGCGACGGGCACGCCCACCGTGTTGCAGCGTCCGGCCATCGCCTTGTCGGCCGCGACCTGGAAGAGCGGCGCGATCGCCAGCGTGTCGCCGAGCGTATCGGCGTTGCGAAGGGTGCGCAGCGCTGCCTCGAATGTCTTGTTGGCGTCGCGCAAATGGCCGTGCATGGCGATCAGCGCTTTCGTCGGCCCGGCGGTGGCGCCTGTCGCCGGTGCATCGGGATCGAGCGAGGAGTAGTAGTGCAGCGCGCCTCCGGCTCCTGGCGGTGTGAAGCTGCGGAAGCATTCAGCGGCGGCCGAATTCAAACAGGTGGAGCCATCGGCCGTTGCTGCATGCGTCGGCCAGGGCGCGATGCACGCGGCCGCGAGGGCCAAGGGAAAGAACCATCTGTAGCTGAGCATGTTCGTGCGACTCCCGGGATGGGACGAAACGCGGATTCTCTGCCCACCGCCCCCGACGAACCTGACTTTCCCGCTGCTTTACATAGCGATTTACTCTACCGAAGCGCCGTTCTTCGAACACAAATTCGGCATCGGGACGCGGATCATCCAACAATTCCCAGCACGAACCTTCCATGAACCCCGACCCTCTGCCCTCTTCCTTCGCGGCATTCGCCGACGGACTGCCGCCCGATCCCTCGCCGCTGCGCGCCCTCATCACAGCGGCCTGTCGCCGTCCCGAACCGCAGGCACTGCCACCGCTGCTCGCGCAGGCCCGGCTGCCCAAAGGCCAGGCAGAGGAAGCACAGGAACTCGCACACCGCATCGCGCAGCAATTGCGCGACCGCAAGAACGCGGGCGGCCGTGCCGGCCTCGTGCAGGGTCTGCTGCAGGAGTACGCACTGTCGTCGCAGGAAGGCGTGGCGCTGATGTGCCTGGCCGAGGCGCTGCTGCGCATTCCCGATGCCGAGACGCGCAACGCGCTGATCCGCGACAAGATCGCGCACGGCCAGTGGCAGTCGCATGCGGGCCGCAGCCCCTCGGTGTTCGTCAACGCCGCGACCTGGGGCCTGCTGCTGACGGGCAAGCTGGTGGCCACGCACAGCGAAACCAGCCTGTCGACCGTGCTCACGCGCCTGATCGGCAAGGGCGGCGAGCCGCTGATCCGCAAGGGCGTGGACATGGCGATGCGCATGATGGGCGAGCAGTTCGTCACCGGCGAGACTATCGCCCAGGCGCTGGGCAACGCGCGCACGCTGGAGGCCGAGGGCTTTCGCTATTCGTACGACATGCTCGGCGAAGCGGCGCTCACGATGGACGATGCAAGGCGCTACCGCGTCGCCTACGAAGAAGCGATCCACGCGATCGGCAGGGCCTCGAACCACCGCGGCGTGTACGAGGGCCCGGGCATCTCGATCAAGCTCTCTGCGCTGCACCCGCGCTACAGCCGGGCGCAGTACACACGCGTGATGGCCGAGCTGTATCCGGTGCTGCGCGAACTCGCGTTGCTGGCGCAGCAGTACGACATCGGCCTGAACATCGACGCCGAGGAAGCCGACCGCCTCGAACTCTCGCTCGACCTGCTGGAGCGGCTGTGCTTCGAGCCGGCGCTCGCGGGCTGGCACGGCATCGGCTTCGTGATCCAGGCGTACCAGAAGCGCTGCCCCTTCGTGATCGATTTCGTGATCGATCTCGCGCGCCGCAGCCGGCACCGGCTGATGGTGCGACTGGTAAAGGGCGCCTACTGGGACAGCGAGATCAAGCGCGCGCAGATCGACGGGCTCGACGGCTATCCGGTCTACACGCGCAAGGCCTACACCGACGTGTCGTACCTCGCCTGCGCGCGCAAGCTGCTCGATGCGCCTGATGCCGTCTACCCGCAGTTCGCGACCCACAACGCCCACACGCTGGCCGCGATCTACACGGCGGCGGACCCATCGCGCTATCAGCCGGGTCAGTACGAGTTCCAATGCCTGCACGGCATGGGCGAGCCGCTGTACGAGCAGGTGGTCGGCCCGCTCGGGCGGCCCTGCCGCATCTATGCGCCGGTGGGTACGCACGAGACGCTGCTGGCCTACCTGGTGCGCCGCCTGCTGGAGAACGGCGCCAACACCTCGTTCGTGAACCGCATCGCGGACCCGTCGATCCCGCTCGATGCGCTGGTGGAAGACCCGGTCGCCACGGTCGAGCGCATGGCTGCGCAGGAAGGCACGATGGGCCTGCCGCATCCGGCGATTGCGCTGCCCGCGGCGCTGTACGGCAGCCAACGCGCCAACTCGCGCGGCTTGGACCTGGCAAACGACGACAGCCTTCGCGCACTGGGCCATGCGCTTGCCGGCAGCGCCCACCAAAACTGGCGCGCGGCGCCGATGCTCGCGCAAGCCGTGCCGCATGGCGAGGCGGCCGATGTCGCCAATCCCGCCGACCACCGCGACATCGTCGGACAGGTGCAGGAAGCCACGCTGGCCGACGTCGAATCGGCCATTGCCCAGGCCCATGGCATCGCTGCGGCATGGGCCGCCACGCCACCCACCGAACGCGCCGCCCTGCTCGAGCGCGCCGCCGGCAAGCTCGAGGAAGGCATGCCTCGGCTGCTCGGCCTGCTGGCGCGCGAGGCCGGAAAGACGTACGCCAACGCCGTCGCCGAAGTGCGCGAGGCCGTCGACTTCCTGCGCTATTACGCGGCGCAGGCGCGCAGCGATTTCTCGAACGACACGCACCGCACACTCGGCCCGATGGTCTGCATCAGCCCATGGAACTTTCCGCTGGCGATTTTCACCGGTCAGGTGGCGGCTGCGCTCGCGGCGGGCAATCCGGTGCTGGCCAAGCCGGCCGAGCAAACGCCGCTGGTCGCGGCCGAGGCGGTGCGCGTGCTGTGGGAGGCCGGCGTGCCACGCGCCGCGGTGCAGTTGCTGCCCGGCCGAGGTGAAACGGTGGGCGCCGCGCTGGTGGCGGATGCGCGCGTGCAGGGCGTGATGTTCACCGGCTCGACGGAGGTCGCGCGCATCCTGCAGAAGACGGTCTCGCAGCGGCTGGGCGCACACGGCGCACCCGTGCCGCTCATCGCGGAGACCGGCGGGCAGAACGCGATGATCGTCGACTCGTCGGCGCTCGTGGAGCAGGTGGTCGCGGACGTGATGGCCTCGGCCTTCGACAGCGCCGGCCAACGCTGCTCTGCGCTGCGCGTGCTGTGCGTGCAGGAGGAAGCGGCCGACCGGCTGGTCGAGATGCTCAAGGGCGCGATGGCCGAAGCCTGCATCGGCAACCCGGCGCGGCTGGCCGTCGACGTCGGCCCGGTGATCGATGCCGAGGCGCGCGACGGCATCGAGCGCCACATCGCGGCCATGCGCTCGAAGGGCCGCAAGGTCTTTCGCCAGGGCCGCGAGTACGCGCACGACACGCGCAACGGCACCTACGTGATGCCGACGCTGATCGAACTCGACAGCATCGCGGAACTGCAGCGCGAAGTGTTCGGACCGGTGCTGCACCTCGTGCGCTACCGCCGCCGCGACCTCGGCGCGCTGGTCGGGCAGATCAACGGCACGGGCTACGGCCTGACGCTGGGCGTGCACACGCGCATCGATGAAACCATCGCGCAGATCGTGGAGAACGCCAAGGCGGGCAACGTCTATGTGAACCGCAACATCGTCGGCGCAGTGGTGGGCGTGCAGCCGTTCGGCGGCGAGGGCCTGTCGGGCACCGGGCCGAAGGCCGGCGGTCCGCTGTACATGCTGCGCATGCTGTCGACGCGGCCGGACGATGCGTTGGCGCGCGCGGTGGCGGCTGACGCTGCGGCGCCGCGAACCGCGCTGTCGGCCCTGTCGCGCTGGGCAGAAGCAAACGGCCGCCCCATGCTGGCGGCGCAATGCGCGCGCTTTGGCGGACAGTCGCGCTCGGGCAGTTCGCGCACGCTGGCCGGCCCGACCGGCGAGCGCAACGTCTACACGCTGGAACCGCGTGAAGCGGTGCTGTGCCTGGCCGATGCGGAAGCGGACCGGCTTTCGCAACTGGCCGCCGTGCTGTCGGTGGGCAGCACCGCGATCTGGCCCGTCGATGCTTCTGCGCCAAGCCTTCGCGCGACGCTGCCGTCCGAAGTTCAGCAGTGCGTGGCCATCGCGAACGACTGGACGTCCGACACGGTGGTGTTCGACGCCGCGCTGCACCACGGCAGCACGCAAAGCCTGTCGGGCGTGATGCAGCGCATCGCAGCGCGGCCCGGCCCGATCGTCGGCGTGCGCGGCTTCGCGCCCGGCGATACGGACATCCCGCTCGAAAGCCTCGTGGTAGAGCGCGCGCTCAGCATCAACACGGCTGCGGCCGGAGGCAACGCGAGCCTGATGACGATCGGCTGAGCGTCGCCACCTCCCTCTATTTGTCGAACGCAGGATCGACAGGCACGCGGTAGCCGTTCACCAGCCGGTTGGTCTCGTTGGCCATGCCGACCACGGCCATGAGTTCGGCAAACATCGCGGGCGTCATGCCGGCCTTCTCGGCACCGGCGTGATGGCTCGCGATGCAGTAGCCGCAGTTGTTGGTGACGCTCACGGCGAGATAGACCATTTCCTTCACGACCGGATCGAGCGCGCCGGGCGCCATCACTTCCTTGAGGCTGCTCCAGGTGCGCCTGAGCGTGGCCGGGTCGTTGGCGAGGTACTTCCAGAAGTTGTTGACGTCCGGTACGTTGCGCGTGGTCCTGATGTCGTCGAAGACCGCCCTGACTTCCTCGGAAGCAGTGGCGTATTCGATGGGCTGGGGTTTCATGCAAAAAGCTCCTGGTGTCGAAGGCCGTTGTCCTTGAAAACGCCCCGAGCCTGGTTCGGGACTCTCCGTAACCAGGCTCGGGGCTGCACTGCTTCTCGGCGCGGCCGCATCCGGCCGCGCGCGATCACTTCAGGTCGAAGCGGTCGAGGTTCATCACCTTGGTCCAGGCGGCCACGAAGTCCCGCACGAAGAGCTGCTGCGAATCGCCGGCTCCATAGACTTCCGCGACCGCGCGGAGCTGGGAGTTGGAGCCGAACACGAGGTCGGCCACGGTGCCCGTCCACTTGAGCGCGCCGGTCGTGCGGTCGCGTCCCTCCAGCACGCCGTCGGCCGCCGCGGACTTCTTCCACCCGGTGTTCATGTCGAGCAGGTTCACGAAGAAGTCATTGCTCAACGTCTCCGGGCGCTTGGTGAAGACGCCGTTGCCGGACTGTCCGACATTCGCATTCAGCACGCGCAGGCCACCGACCAGCACCGTCATCTCGGGCGCGGTCAGGGTCAGCAGCTGCGCCTTGTCGAGCAGCAGCCCGGCAGCGGCCGCGCCATCGATCCCCTTGCGGAGGTAGTTGCGGAAACCGTCGGCCTGCGGCTCCAGGGGCGCGAAGGAAACGGCGTCGGTCTGCTCCTGCGAAGCGTCCATGCGCCCTGGCGAGAAGGACACCGTCACGTCCTGCCCGGCCTTCTTCGCCGCGGCCTCCACGGCCGCGTTGCCGGCCAGCACGATCAAGTCGGCGAGCGAGATCTTCTTGCCGCCGGACTGCGCGCCGTTGAACTCCTTGCGGATGCCTTCGAGCGTCTCGAGCACCTTCGCCAGTTGGGCCGGCTGGTTGGCCTCCCAGTCCTTCTGCGGTGCGAGGCGGATGCGCGCCCCGTTGGCGCCGCCGCGCTTGTCGCTGCCGCGGAAGGTCGAGGCCGAGGCCCAGGCCGTGCCCACGAGTTGCGCAATGCCCAGGCCCGAAGCCAGGACCTTGGCCTTCAGCGCCGCGACGTCCTTGTCGTCGACCAGCGGATGGTCCACGGCAGGGATCGGGTCCTGCCAGATCAGCTCTTCCATCGGCACCAGCGCGCCGAGGTAGCGCGGACGCGGACCCATGTCGCGGTGCGTCAGCTTGAACCAGGCGCGGGCGAACGCATCGGCGAATTCCTGCGGGTTCGCCAGGTAGCGGCGCGAGATCTTCTCGTAGGCCGGGTCCATGCGCATGGCCATGTCGGCAGTGGTCATCATCGGGGCGTGGCGCCTGGCCGGGTCATGCGCGTCGGGCACGGTGTCCGCGCCGGTGTTGCCCTTGGGCTTCCACTGGTGCGCGCCGGCGGGGCTCTTGGTGAGCTCCCATTCGTAGCCGAACAGCGTCTCGAAGTAGCTGTTGTCCCACTTGGTGGGCGTGGGGGTCCAGGCGCCTTCGATACCGCTGGTGGTGGCGTGGACGCCGATGCCGCTTTCGAAGCTGTTCTTCCAGCCAAGGCCCAGTTCCTCGATGTCGGCACCCTCGGGTTCGGCGCCGACCTTCGTGGGGTCGCCTGCACCGTGGGCTTTGCCGAAGGTGTGGCCGCCTGCTGTCAGCGCCACGGTCTCTTCGTCGTTCATGGCCATGCGGGCGAAGGTTTCGCGGATGTCGCGCGCCGAGCCGAGCGGGTCGGGGTTGCCGTTCGGCCCTTCGGGGTTCACGTAGATCAGGCCCATCTGCACCGCGGCGAGCGGATTGGCGAGCTCGCGGTCGCCGCTGTAGCGCTCGTCGGCCAGCCATTTGCCTTCGGGGCCCCAGTAGATGTCCGCTTCGGGCTCCCAGATGTCGGGGCGGCCGCCGGCAAAGCCGAATGTCTTGAAGCCCATCGACTCCAGCGCGACGTTGCCGGTCAGGATCATCAGGTCGGCCCATGAAATCTTGCGGCCGTATTTCTGCTTGATCGGCCACAGCAGCCGGCGCGCCTTGTCGAGGTTGCCGTTGTCGGGCCAGCTGTTGAGGGGCGCGAAGCGCTGCGCACCGTTGCCCGCGCCGCCGCGGCCA
Organism: Variovorax sp. Root411; assembly: GCF_001425205.1. GTDB lineage: Bacteria > Pseudomonadota > Gammaproteobacteria > Burkholderiales > Burkholderiaceae_C > Variovorax. The sequence continues at coordinate 127,536 of NZ_LMDW01000001.1, read as the reverse complement.
TCGGACGTGCGGTACGTGCCCGCGGAATGCCAGGCCATGCGGATGAACAGGGGGCCGTAGTGGCCGTAGTCGGCGGGCCACCAGTCCTGCGAATCGGTCATCAGGGCGTGGAGATCGGCGATCACTGCATCGAGGTCGAGGCTCTTGAACTCCTCGGCGTAGTCGAAGGCCTCACCCATGGGATTGGACTTGGCGGAGTGCTGGTGCAGGAGGTTCAGGTTGAGCTGGTTGGGCCACCAACCTGCATTGGCCGGGGCACCGGCCATGGAATGCGTGCGCGCATGGCCCGGGAAGGGGCACTTTGTTTCATCGGACAAGGGGTTCTCCTTTGGTTGACGATCGCTCGGGGATCGGGGGCAGTCTAGATTTGGACTGGCCCATTCATCAACCAAATTGAGCAAATTGAACTCATAGCAACTTGCTATGACCCCCCCTTTTCCCTTTTCCCTTTCCCGACGCGACAAAGCGCCACGCGGGCTTTCACAGCCCGCGTGGCGCATCGTTCTTCCGTGCCGGATGGCGCAACAACTCTCAGGCCGTGGCGCCGAATTCCTCCGTCAGTTCCTCCTTGCGCGCCGCCAGCTGCTCGCGCATGGCCATCAGGTCCAAACCGCGGGCGGCACGCGCCTTCACGAAGATCTCGTTGCGTTCTTCCTTCACGTGATGGTCGATGTATTCGCCCAGCACGATGACCTTGGCGTCGAACTTGTCGTCGAACACGGTGGCTTCCTGGATCTGCGCGATCAGGTCCTTGGCGCTCGCGTGCTCCACCTCGGCCTCGTCGAGCAGGTCCGTTTCCTTGATGGCCTCGCGCAAGGCGGGGTAGAAAATCTCTTCCTCGATCTGCGCGTGGACGGTGAGTTCCATGCAGATCTCCTTGGCGAGTTCGCGCTTCTTGTCCTCCGCGGAGGCGGCGCGCGACTGAGTGAGTTCCTCATATTGCTTGAACAGCTTCTTGACGTTGCGGTGGTCGGTGTCCAGAAGGCTGCAGGCATCGGGCTCTGCGCGTCGGGAAGTAGGCATCATGGGCTCCATGTTGAGTTGTGGGGAGCTCGAAAGATGGGACGGTGCTCCCGGCCGGTGCGTAGGAAAACTTCGTGTCTGCATAGCGGCGCCGATTACCCGTTGCAACAGGTGGCGACATCGCGGGGTTTACCCACGCGCCGCGTCGATCACGGCCTTCGCGAAGGCCTCGGGCGCTTCCTGCGGCAGGTTGTGGCCGACGCCGCCGCTGACCAGCCGATGCTCGTAGCGGCCCGAGAACTTCTTCGCATAGGCACCGGGTTCCGGATGCGGCGCGCCGTTGGCGTCGCCTTCCAGCGTGATGGTCGGCACGCCGATCACGGGTGCCTTGGCGAGCCGGTTCTCCAGCGCCTGGTACTTCGCCTCGCCGTCTGCCAGGCCGAGGCGCCAGCGGTAGTTGTGGACCGTGATGGCCACGTGGTCGGGGTTCTCGAGTGCCAGGGCGCTGCGCTCGAACGTGGCCGCATCGAAGTTCCACTTCGGTGATGCGATCTGCCAGATGAGCTTGGCGAAGTCGTGGCGGTTCTTCTCGTAGCCCGCGCGGCCGCGCTCGGTCGCGAAGTAGTACTGGTACCACCACTGCAACTCGGCCTGCGGCGGCAGCGGGGTCTTGCCGGCCTCCTGGCTGCCGATCAGGTAGCCGCTGACCGACACCAGCGCCTTCACGCGCTCCGGCCACAGCGCGGCCATGATGCATGCCGTGCGCGCGCCCCAGTCGCAGCCGGCGACAGTGGCAGCCTGGATCTTCAGCGCATCCATCAGCGCGATGATGTCGACGGCGACCACCGACTGCTGCCCGTTGCGCGGCGTGTCGGCAGACAGGAAGCGCGTGGTGCCGTACCCGCGCAGGTACGGCACGATCACGCGCAAGCCCGCGGCGGCAAGCTGCGGTGCGACGTCGACGAACATGTGGATGTCGTAGGGCCAGCCGTGAAGAAGGATCACGGGGGCACCGTCGGCCGGCCCTGCCTCGAAATACCCGATGCTGAGGCCGCCGGCCTCGATGCTCTTGAGCGGCTCGAGGCGCCTGGTGCTGCCTGCGCCGGCGGTTTGAGCGAAAGCGGGCACGGTCGAAACCAGCTGGGCGGCGGCGATGCCGAGCGCCGCCTTGCCGAGGAACGAGCGGCGGGGCAGCGATTGGAAAACGGTCATTGAGATCTCCTGGATCCGAAGTGATTGAAAGACGCACCAGTGGCGGATTGCATGCGCTGTCCGAAACTGATGCGCGATTGTTCGGCGCGGAGGCAGGCGGGCGATCGGCTTTCGTATGCCTCTGTATCCGGGCCCGGCTTCGCCAACACTAAATTTCAATCGCAGGGCTCGCCAGGCAAGTCGTTTGCAAATTAATGTCGCAAGGCGGGCCCCTGACACACGCGCATACAGAGAAAGCCGGCTGGCCGGGGTGCCGCTCCTAGATTCGACGTCGTTGGTTTTCAGCCGACTCTTGTTTTTCTCTCTCAACGTCGAACCAAGGAAAGATCGTCATGACAAAGTTTTCCCGCCGCATCGGCATGGGCCTGATCGCCAGTGCCGCCGGCCTGGCCGCTCTCGCGCCACTGCAATCCTTCGCACAACCGGCTGCGGCCGCGCAGCCACCCAAGCCCACGGTCGTGCTCGTGCACGGGGCGTTCGCGGATTCGTCCAGCTGGGACGGCGTGGTGCGCAGACTGCAGGCTCGGCACTACCCGGTGATCGCCGCCGCGAACCCGCTGCGCGGGCCCAGGTTCGATGCCGCCGCAGTCGCCGGCATCGTCGATTCGATCAAGGGACCGGTCGTCCTCGTCGGCCATTCGTACGGGGGCTCGGTCATCTCGGCGGCCGCCAGCGGGAAGGCCAATGTCAAGGCGCTGGTCTTCGTGGCGGCGTTCGCGCCCGAAGCCGGCGAGACGGCGATCGGCCTCACCGGTAAATTCCCGGGCAGCACGCTCGGCCCGACGCTCGCCCCGGCGGTACCGCTGGCCGATGGCGGCAAGGACCTGTACATCCAGCAGGACAAGTTCCCCGCCCAGTTCGCGGCCGACGTGCCGCTGGCGAAGGCGCACCTGATGGCCGTGGGGCAGCGCCCGATCGCCGAGGCCGCGCTGAACGAGCCGGCCGAGACGCCGGCCTGGAAGTCGGTGCCCTCGTGGTTCGTCTACGGTGATCGCGACAGGAACATTCCGCCCGCAGCGATGGCCTTCATGGCCGAGCGCGCGAAAGCGGTGAAGACAGTGGTGGTCAAGGGTGGGTCACACGTCGTGATGACGTCGCAGCCCGATGCGGTGATGAAGGTGATTGCCGAGGCGGCTGCGCAAGGCTCCTCGTTCCAGCTGGGCGCGCGCTAGCGCTTCGGCAGGATCCTTGGAGTAGCGCTCATAGGCCAACCGCATCGATCACTTGTCGTTCGTGGCCGGCGACTGGCCAAACCGACTCATGGCGCAGTCGCCCTGCCCTCTGCTGGAGCGGGAGCAGGCGCAGCGGCCGTATCGGGGGCCGGGACAGTGGAAACACCCTGCGCCTCGGCGGCGGCCTCCTGGGCCCGCATTGCGCGGTCGTACCCGGCGCGCTGCTGCAGGCGCTGCCAATAGGCCTGGACGGCCGGCGTGAAGCGCGATGCGAGTCCCAGGTGCTGGGCCAGCAGCAACGCATAGCCGACGGACACGTCGGCAGCGGTGAAACGGCCGGCACACAGGTACTGTTGTTCGGCGAGGATCGGCTCCAGGGTTCGCAGCCTCGCCAGGAACCATTTCGCATAGTCGTCCGCGACGGTGGGCTGCCGCCGGTGATCGGGCTCGAAGCGGGCGTAGCGAAGCACCAGCGTCTGGGGAAACGTGAGCGTGGCCTCCCCGAAATGGAGGAAGTTGAGGTAGTTGCCGTAGCCTTCTTCCGCCGGCTCCACTTGCAACTGCGTCGGGGCGCTCAGCGCGCAGAGGTACTGGCAAATGGCAGCCGACTCGGTCATGCGCGTCGCGCCGTCGATCATCAACGGGATGGTGCCCAGCGGATTGATGTCGAGGTAGGAACGGGCCAGCAGGCGCGGCGGAAAGGGCAGCATCAGCAGCTCATAGGGCAGGCCCAGCTCCTCGAGCATCCAGAGCGCACGAAACGAACGTGCGCTCACGCAGTGGTACAGGGTGATCATCGAACGGCTCGCATTGTTTCAGTGAGGAATGGCTCTTGCCAGGATCAGGCGAGCATAAGCCCCGACATCGCCTGCGAATGCCAAGACCGTTCGGTTGGCCCACGGCGCTCAGTCCAGCGTCGCCCCCGACTGCTTCACAAGCTTCTGATGCTTCGCGAGTTCCGACTTGAAGAAGGCCGGCGCAAGATCCGGCCCTGTATCGAGAATCGTGAGCCCTTGCGCGGCCATCGCCGATTGCGCCTCGGGCGAGGCAAGTGCTGTCTTGATCGCGGCGTAGTCGGCATCGACGATGCTCTTGGGCAATCCGCCCGGACCGATGAGCGCAATCCAGGCGTCGAAGCTGTAGCCGGACACGCCGGCTTCCGCCACGGTCGGCACATCGGGCAAGGCTGCCGAACGCGCCGGGGTCGACACGGCCAGCGCGCGCAGCGCACCGGCCTTGACCTGCGGCGCGACCTGCGAGATCGAAACGAAGGCCAGCTGCACCTGGCCGCCGATCAGGTCGGTGATGAGCGGGCCGGTGCCGCGATAAGGCACGTGCTTCATCGCGATGCCGGTCTCGCTGACGAGCAACTCGCTCGCAAGATGCAGCGTACTGCCGTTGCCCGCCGACCCGTAGTTGAGTTTGTCGGGGTTGGCCTTGGCATAGGCCAGCAGCTCCTTGACGGTCTTGACCGGCAACGCCGGGTTGACCACGAGCACCACCGGCACCGTGGCGAGCACGGCGATCGGCGTGATGTCCTTCAGGCTGTCGTACGGAATGGTCTTGTAGATACCCGGATTGATCACGTGATTCGACGAAATCATGCCGAGCGTGAGACCGTCCTTCGGGGCCTTCACGAGCTGGCTGGTGCCGGGAATACCGCCTGCACCGACGATGTTCTCCACGACGATCGCGTGCCCTGTCGCCTTGCCGAAGCCCGGCGCGATGGCGCGTGCCACCGCATCGACGGTGGAACCCGCAGCCAGCGGCACGATCATTCGCAGCGGCTTGTCGGACTGCGCCAGCGCGGTGCCGAGGCAGCTCACTGCGAGAAGTGCCGCGAGCGCGGTGCGACGGAAAAGAATCGGGGTCATGGGTCTTGTCTCCTGATATTTGGGGGCGGTGAATTCAGGTGTAGCGCTGGCGCAGCGTCTCGAATGACACGAGCTCCCCGGCAATCGCGCTGGCGGCCACGGTCGGGGGACTGGCAAGCCAGACCTGGCCGGGCCCGCCGCGCCCCGGGAAGTTGCGGTTGATAGCACTGACGGTGACCTGATCGGCACGGACCGAACCGCCGGGCCCGCAGTTGCCGCAGGCCCCGCACGACGGTTGCAGCATGCGTGCGCCGACCTTCTCGAACGCTTCCATGTAGCCCTGTTCGATGCAGTGGTCCCGAACGGCCGTGGTGCCGAACTGAAGGAACAGCTGCACGCCGGACGCGACTTTCAGGCCGCGCTCAGCCGCCCAGCGCAACACCGCGTGGTAATGGTCGAAGTCTTCCCGCTTGCCGGCGGTGCAGGAGCCGCCGTAGGCAATGTCGATCCGCACCGGCGCAGCCACCTCGCGCAACGGCAGGCCGTTGCCGGGATCACCGGGCCGCGCCACCATCGGCGGCACCGCGGCGCAGTCGACGTGCAGGGTCTCGGCATATGCGGCGCCCTCGTCGCTCGCCATCCATGGCTCCAGCACGAATTCAACGCCACGGCGCTCGCGCAGGAAGCGCACGGTTTCCGCGTCGGGTGCGACGATGCCGGTGAAGCCGCCGAGCTCCGCCGTCATGTTGGTGAGCGTCGCGCGTTCGTCGGTCGACAGCGCCGCAATGGACTCGCCGCAAAACTCGAACACCTTGCCGACGCCGTTGCCGTCGCGAATGAGCGGCAGCGCCAGCAGATGCAGCACGATGTCCTTGGCCGTGACACCGGGCGGGATGCGCCCGTCGAGCACGATGCGCAGCGACTGCGGCACGGTGAGCCGCACCGCGCCTGTCACGAAGGCATTCGCCATGTCGGTGGTACCGACGCCGAATGCCACGCAGCCGAGCGCGCCACTGTGCGGCGTGTGCGAATCGGTGCCCACCACCAGTTGGCCCGGCAGCGCGTAGTGCTCGGCCACCATCGCGTGCGAGATGCCGGCGACGTTGCTGCCGTCATCGGCGGCCGCCTCTGCTTCGGTCAGCGTGCGGTGCGAGCGCAGGCCGTAGGCGGCGACGAACTCGCGTTGCGCCTCGACCATGCGGTGCACGTTCGGTACCAGCCCGCCGCGCACGTGCGCCGGGCTTTCCTCGACATAGGACGTGTGGTCTTCGAACACGACGATCGATGCCGGGTCGCGCAACGCCAGGGGGCGGCCGAAGGTCGCGTGCAGCATGTGCGCCGCCATGCCGGTGTAGTACTCGTGGATGAATCGTCGATCGGCTCGCACGAAAGCACCGTCGCCGGGCGTGGGGTGGGCCTCGGTGAGTTCGGTGGCGAGCGCATGGCGCGCCACGATTTTCTCGAACAGCGTGCGCGGGCGCCCGTCCCCGGCGACCGGTGCCGAGGCGATGTTGCGCATGAACTGCTGGCCGAAGCGCAGCAGGCCGCCGCTCCCGAGAATGGCGGCCGCCAGCGCGTCGCGGCCGGCCACAAGGTCTTCCAGCGGTATCGCCTCGCCGGCCTGAATGCGCGAGACCAGGCCGAAGTCGGTCGAAGTGAACAGGCCGATGTTGTCGGCGTTCTGGCGGTAGATGCGCTCGAAGCTTTCGGCGATCACCAGCCGCACCCCGGCCAGCTTCTCGGCCGCCGGGCTGTGCTCGCGCGACGAGCCTTTGCCGTAGCGCTTGCCGGCGACCACGACCTCGATGCCGTGCCCGCGGATCGCGTCGATGCCTATGGGTGTCGCCTCGCCCGCGCGAAAGCCGGTGTAGGGGTAGCTGCCCAGCTTGTCGTCGTAGTGCGTGAGGATCGGCAGCGGCGTGATCTCATCGGTCGAGACGTCGTCGCGCAGCGGGCGGGCCGCGTCGAGCGTCACGGGTTCGCCCTGCAGGCTGCGGCCAACGACGTCGGCCGATTGGCTCAGGAAGAGGATGGCGGGGGCAAAGCGCTGCGGCGGCGTGCTGGCTGGCGAAATGGCTGGCATGCCCAATGATCATGGCCGCGCCGCATGCCTGAAAGCGCCGATACGGCAAACCGGCTCTCTCCAAATGCGAGATCCGGAGTTACCCGCGAAGCGCCTCGATCAGGGCCGCCACGGCGCGACGGCGCGGCGACTTGCGCAGCGCGTACAGGTGCAGGTCGCGCGCGGCCCAGGGCTCATCGAGCGGACGCCGTGCAAAACGGGCATTGCCAGCGTAGGCCGCCGCCGCGCTCTGGGGAATCACGGCAATGCCGAGTCCGGCTTCGACCATGCGGCAGACCGCATCGAAGCTGCTGACGGACACGGTCGGTGCAAACGGGTGGTGCAGCGCGGCTGCGCGCTCGTGCAGGGAACGGTCCAGCGCGCCGCCCTGGTGAACGCCGATCAAGGGGTGTTCGAGCGCTTGCGCAAAACTCAGCGACTTGCGTTTGGCCAGCGCATGGCCGGCCGGCAGCACCACCAGCAACGGGTCCGTTGCGAATCGCCACGACTCGAGCCCCGCCGGCACCTGCACCTCGACCCCGACGCCCACGTCGGCACGGTCGTCGAGGCAGGCACGCACAACATCGCGCGTGTCCAGTTCCTGCAGCGACACCTCGACCTGCGGGAAAGACGTCATGAAAGATTGCAACCGTTCCGGCAGGAAACCGATCACCGCCGACATGTTGGCGTACAGCCGGACCGTACCGCGCACCGCATCGCCCACGGTCTGGACTTTGCGCACGAGCGCCTGCAGGTCGGCGTCGATCTGCTCGCCGCCCGCCAACACCACATGGCCGGCATCGGTGAGCTCGATGCCGCGCGGCGAACGGATCAGGAGCGTCGTGCCGAACGCATGTTCAAGGTCGGCAAGTCGCCTGCTCAGCGCAGACGGTGCAATGTGTTCCTGCCCGGCCGCGCGAACAATGGATCCCGCCCGGGCAACGGAAACGAACAACCTGACACTGTAGGGATCGACGCGACGGGCCACGAGATGCGCTTGCAAATCCGCATTGTTGCAGCGTTGTGGCGCACGCGCGTTCGGTCCTGCTGGATCAGCAGGAAGCGCCCCGGCAAATTGCGGCGCGGCGAGCGGCCCTCACTCCACCGTCACGCTCTTCGCCAGGTTCCGCGGCTTGTCCACATCCGTCCCGCGCGCACACGCCGTGTGATACGCCAGCAGCTGCAGCGGCACCACGTGCAGGATCGGCGAAAGCGCGCCGTAGTGCTCCGGCATGCGGATCACGTGCAGCCCTTCGCCGCTCGCGATCTTCGTGTCGCCGTCGGCCAGCACATAGAGAACACCGCCGCGCGCACGCACTTCCTGCAGGTTGCTCTTGAGCTTTTCGAGCAGCGCATCGTTCGGTGCCACGGCCACCACGGGCATCTCGCTCGTGACCAGCGCGAGCGGGCCGTGCTTGAGTTCGCCGGCCGCATAGGCCTCGGCGTGGATGTAGGTCACTTCCTTGAGCTTGAGCGCACCTTCGAGCGCAATCGGGTAGTGCAGCCCGCGGCCGAGGAACAGGGCGTTGTCCTTGCGCGCGAAGTCCTCGGCCCAGCCGATGATCTGCGGCTCCAGCGCGAGCACCGACTGCAGCGCGACCGGCAGGTGCCGCATCTCCTTCAGGTAGCGCGCCTCGTCGGCATCGCTCAGCCTGCCCTTGGCCTGCGCGATGGCCAGCGTGAGCAGGAACAGGCCCGCGAGCTGCGTGGTGAAGGCCTTGGTCGACGCCACGCCGATCTCCACGCCCGCCCGCGTGATGTACGCCAGCTTGCACTCGCGCACCATCGCGCTGGTGGCCACGTTGCAGATGGTCAGCGTCTGTTCCATGCCCAATGAGCGCGCATGCTTCAGCGCGGCCAGCGTGTCGGCCGTCTCGCCCGACTGGCTGATGGTGACGACCAGCGTCTTCGGGTCGGGCACGGAGTCGCGGTAGCGGTACTCGCTCGCGATCTCGACCTGCGTGGAGATCTTCGCGATGCCCTCGAGCCAGTACTTGGCCGCGCAGCCGCTGTAGTAGCTGGTGCCGCACGCAAGGATGAGGATCTTGTCGATGTCCTGGAACACGCGGTACGCGCTCGCCCCGGTGGCGCCGTCTTGCCCGATGCCGTCGAACAGCTCGGGCACGATGCCTTCCACGCCTTCGAGCGTGTCGCCGATGGCGCGCGGCTGCTCGAAGATTTCCTTCTGCATGTAGTGGCGGTAGGGGCCGAGTTCGGCCGCGCCGCTGTGGGCCTGCACGGTGCGCACGGTACGGGTCACGGGCTTGTGGTTCCTGTCGACGATCCAGTACTTGCCGGGCTGCAGGTCGACCACGTCGCCTTCTTCGAGGTAGACGATCTGGTCGGTCACGCCGGCCAGGGCCATTGCGTCGCTGGCGAGGAAGTTCTCTCCGCCGTCCTTGCCTGCGCCGAGGATCAGCGGCGAACCCGCGCGCGCACCGACCACGCGCTGCGGTTCGTCGCGGCAGATCACGGCGATGGCGTAGGCGCCGTGCAGCTGCAGCACGGCGGCCTTCACGGCTTCGAACAGGTCGCCGTCGTAGAGGCTGTCGACGAGGTGAGCGATGACCTCGGTGTCGGTCTGGCTCTCGAACACGTAGCCCCTGGCTTCCAGCGCGGCGCGCAGGGCTTCGTGGTTTTCGATGATGCCGTTGTGCACGAGCGCGATGCGGCCCGGGCGCGCGGCTTGTGCGTCGGCGCCGGGACCATGGCTGAAATGCGGGTGTGCGTTGTGCACCGCCGGCGCGCCGTGCGTGGCCCAGCGCGTGTGGGCGATGCCGGTGAGGCCTTCGACCTTGTCGTCGCGCACCTGCGCCACGAGGTCGGCCACGCGCGAGGTGGTGCGCGCCCGCGTCAGGCCGCCGGCATGCACCGCCACGCCGCACGAGTCATAGCCGCGGTATTCCAGCCGCTGGAGGCCCTGGACCAGGACCGGAACGATGTTGCGATGGGACGCTGCCCCGACGATGCCGCACATGGTGAGCTGCCTTTGAATGGAGAGGAGCCTGCATGGTAGGCAGGCACAAAAGAAATATGCCCTCTTAATTTCGTTGATTTTGGACTTTTATTTCACCCAATACCACTGATGGATTTTTATTCCATAATTCCATCGAATATGGAATCAATATCGCTCGATTCAATAGACCTGCGCCTGCTCGACGCCCTGCAGCGCGACGCCTCGCAGACCAATCAGCGCCTGGCCGCCGATGTCGGCATCTCGCCGCCCACCTGCCTGCGGCGGGTACAGCGGCTGCGGGAGGAAGGGCTCATCGAACGCCAAGTCGCGCTGCTGTCGCCCGACCGGCTCGCCGCGGCGCTGGGCCACGGCCTGCAGGCGGTGATCGAGATTTCGCTGGACCGGCAGGACGCCGCGTCGCTCGACGCCTTCGAGGCGCGCGTGATCGCCGACGACGCGGTGCAGCAGTGCTGGCGCGTGTCGCCGGGGCCGGATTTCGTGCTGATCGTCGCGGCGCGCGACATGCCCGACTACGGCGCGCTCACGCAGCGCCTGTTCACGGCCGATGCGAACGTGCGCAACGTCAAGGCCTTCTTCAGCCTCAAGCGCGCGAAGTTCACCCCGCTGCTGCCATTGCAATAGGAGGACCCTTTCGTGAAACACCGCGGAACCGGCTTTGCCGGGCCGCAAGTGCTGCCCCCGGCAGGGGGTTGGCGAAGCGACACGAAGTGCGCGCAGCCTGGGGGCGAGCCTATTTCTTCTGCGGGCGCTTCCAGTTCGAAAAGCTCACCTGCTTGCCGCGCGCCACGGTCAGCGCGCCCGGCTCGGTCGACTTGTTGACGGTCGAGCCCCCGCCGATGGTGCCGCCCGCGCCGATGGTGATCGGTGCCACCAGCACGCAGTTGCTGCCCACGTGCACGTCGTCGCCGATCACGGTGCGGTGCTTGTTGGCGCCGTCGTAGTTGGCAGTGATGCTGCCCGCGCCGTAGTTGACGCGCTCGCCCACGGTGGCGTCGCCCAGGTACGCCAGGTGGTTGGCCTTGGCGCCGGGGGCCAGCGTCGAGTTCTTGACCTCGACGAAGTTGCCGATGTGCACCTCGGCGCCCAGCTGCGCGCCGGGACGCAGCCGCGCGAAGGGTCCGACGAGCGCGCCCGCGCCCACCATCGCGCCGGCCTTCTCGCCGTCGATGTGGGTGAACGGATGGATCACCGCGCCGGCCTCGATGCGCGCATTGGCAACGACGCAGTTTGCGCCGATGCGCACGCCCTCGCCCAGCGACACCGCGCCTTCGAAGATGCAGTTGACGTCGATCTCCACGTCGCCCGCGCAATCGAGCGTGCCGCGCAGGTCGAAGCGCGCCGGGTCGGCCAGGCGCACGCCCTGCTCCATCAGCGCATTGGCCTGGCGCAGTTGCCAGGCGCGTTCGAGCGCCGCGAGTTGGGCCGGGCTGTTGATGCCGGCCACCTGCAGAGCGTCTGCGGTGACGTGCGCGACCACGGGCACGCCGTCGGCGGCGGCGAACTTCACCACGTCGGTCAGGTAGTACTCGCCTTGCGCGTTCCTGTTGTCGAGCCGCGCAAGCCAGCCCTTGAGCAGGCGCGCGGGCACGGCCATCACGCCGCTGTAGATCTCGCGCACGGTGCGTTGCGCTTCGCTTGCGTCCTTGTGCTCGACGATGGCGGTGACCTCGCCCCCGCCCGCCGCACGAATGACGCGGCCATAGCCGGTCGGGTCGTCGAATTCAATGGTCAGCAGTGCGAGGCGCCGGCCCGCGCTGGCCGCGATGAGCGCGCGCAAGGTGTCTTCGCCGATCAGCGGCACGTCGCCCGACAGCACGACCACCGTGCCGTCGTCTGGCAGCAGCGGCGCGGCCTGCTGCACCGCGTGGCCGGTGCCGAGCTGCGGCTCCTGGCGCGCAAAGCGCAGCGTGGCGCCAGCGATGCCGCTGTCCAGCGAAGCCTCGACTTCGGCTGCGCCGTGGCCGGTGACAACCACCACGCTGCGCGCACCGATGCGCGCGGCGGTGCCCGCCACATGCGCCAGCAAGGCGCGACCGCCCAATCGATGCAACACTTTGGGCAGCCTGCTTTTCATGCGCGTGCCCTTGCCGGCGGCCATGATGACGATGTCGACCGGTCCCGGCTTGCTGTCTTGTTGCGGAGTCTGATTCATGCGTTGTTCTTCCCGATTGCGTTGCGCTGTACTGTTGGCGCGAATTATCGGCGTGCTGCTTGCCGTGGCCGCCCTGGGCGCCTGCAGCGCGATCAAGCTGGCCTACAACAACCTGCCCGCGGTGAGCTACTGGCGGCTCGATGCCTACCTGGACTTCAACGGTGCGCAGACTCCGAAGGTGCGCGACGAGCTGGAGCAGTTGCTGGCCTGGCACCGGCAGAACGAGCTGCCGCGCATCGCCTCGCTGCTGCAGGAGGCGCAGGCGCTGGCGCCTGGCGAGGTAACGCCGGCGCAGGTGTGTGCCATGTCCGACCGCATCCGCGAGCGCCTGCTGGCCGTGACCGAGCGCGCCGAGCCCGCAGGCACCGAACTGGCGCTGAGCCTGAGCGAGGCCCAACTGCTGCAGCTGGAACGCAAGTACGCGAAGAACAACGCCGCATTCCGCAAGGGCTGGCTCGATCGCACCCCGGCGCAGGTGCAGCAAAAGCGCTACGACCGGTTCCTCGAGCGCGCCGAGGATTTCTATGGCCAGCTCACCGACGAGCAGCGCGGCCTGCTGAAGCAGCAGGTGGCGCAGTCGGTGTTCGATCCGCTGCTGGCAGACGCCGAGCACCGCAGGCGACAGCAGGAGGCACTGGTGCTGCTGCGCGGCTTTGTCGCCAGCAAGCCGTTACCGGCCGAGGCACGCGCCGCGCTGCACGGCTACATCCAGCGCGTCGCCGAGCCGCAGCCCGGACCCTGGCGCGACCAGCAGCAGGCGCTGGTGCAGGAAGGCTGTGGCAACACGGCGGCGCTGCACAACAGCACCACCGCCAGCCAGCGCGCGCAGGCGGTGCGCCGGCTGCAGGCCTACCAGGACGACTTGCGCCAGTTGGTGGCGCAGCGCTGAGGCGGCCGGGCCGAAGGAATGAAGCTTCAAAAAAGAGAAAAGGCGGCCGCAGCCGCCTCTTCAGCACTTGGAGGGCGAACAACCGATCAGGCGTTGTCCCAGCTGTAGGTCGCGCCGTAGCCGTCCCACGCCTCCATCACGATGCGCTGGCCGGCGGCCACCGTCAGCGACTCGCCGGGTGCGAGCACCAGGTCTTCGCTGGGGTTCTTGACCGTGGCGTCGGGCGTGATCCACACCCGGCCCTGCCTGACCCGCAGGATGCTGGCCGACCGCGCCTTCAGGCTCATCGCCTCGCCGGGCGCGATCTGCCAGGCGCCACGGCGCACAGCCGGGGGAACGGCGGCGGCGCGAGCGGGAACGGACAGGGACGAGAGCGATTCGGTGGTGCAGACGGCGGTGGACATGGTGTAGCTCCTTGGGCTTTGCCGAAGCGCTTGACAGAAAGAGGCAATAGCGCAGTTCGGGAATGAATGATCGTTTTTACGGCGTTGGCGGTCCAATGAAAACGAGTTAGCCTACTGATGCGCGTTCAGCATCAATCGACCTGGGTGCCCATTCGCTCTTCAAAGTCATACCCATGCAACATTCGCAGACCCATTTGCGCTCCCGCCCGATCTCCGCCGGGCACCTGCGCGCCTTCGAGGCAGTGGCCCGGCACCTGAACTTCCGCGCCGCGGCGGAAGAAATGGCACTGACCCAGTCGGCAGTCAGCCGCCAGATCCAGTCGCTCGAAGAAGAAGTGGGCGTGGCCTTGTTCCTGCGCCACACGCGCGCAGTGGAGCTCACGAGCGCCGGGGCGCTGCTGCTGCTGGCGGTGCAGCAGTCGCTGCCGCGCATCGACACGGCCGTGCGCCAGATCCGCCAGAGCGCGGGGCGCCAGAGCGTGTCGCTGACCACCTTTGCCTCGTTCGCCTCGATGTGGCTCATTCCGCGGCTGGAGGCCTTCCAGCGCGACAACCCAGAGATCGACATCCGCATCGACGCCAGCGACGTCGCGGTCGACCTCGACGTGGCCGACGTGGACATCGCCCTGCGCTACGGCCCGCGCGAAAGCATGCCGGCCGGCGCGTTGCGCCTGTTCGGCGAAACGCTGACGCCGGTGGCCAGCCCCTGGCTGCTCAAGAGCAGTCCGCCCATCAAGACGCCCGCGGACATCACCCGGTTCACGCTGATCGAGGCCGGCGACGCGCACCGCACGCACCTGGAGTGGCTGACCTGGCGGCGCTGGTTCGAGGTGAACGGGCTGGAGCGTGCGCAGCCCAAGCGCTGGCTCTATTTCAACTACGCCTACCAGATGGTGCAGGCCGCGCTCACCGGGCAGGGCGTGACGCTGGCGCGCAGTTCGCTGATTGCCGAGAGCCTGGCCAACGGCGACCTGGTGGAGGTGCTGCCGCAGCACCGGCTGGACTCGCCGATGTCCTACTGGCTCATTGCCGGGCCGCGCAACGCGCTGCGCCCGGAAATCAGGGCCTTCTGCGACTGGTTGCAGCTGCAGGCCATGACCACGCGCGAAACCATCGGCGAGGTGCCCGATCCGGACACCGTCGACAACATCGACTGACCGTGCCGCTCAGCTCGTTGGCCAGACGACGCCGTTGTCGTTGAGGATTGCGTCGAGCGGCAGGTCGTGCGCCTCGGGCTCGAAGTCTTCGAGGAAGCCGTGGGTGAACCCCAGCCCCACCGTGAACGGTCGCGGCTCCAGCGCGGCCAGCGTGCGGTCGTAGAAGCCGCCGCCGTAGCCCAGCCGGTAGCCGCCCGCGCTGTAGCCCACGCAGGGCACGAACAGCAGGGTCGGCACGATCAGCTCGGTGTCCTTGGGCTTGGGAATGCCGTAGGCGTCTTCTTCCATCTGGCAGCCCGGGTACCAGGCATGGAAGGTCAGCGTCTTGTGGACCTTGTCGATCACCGGCAGTCCGATGCGGCGGCGCTGCGTCTCCTCCATCAGCTCGCCGTCTTCCTTCCAGCGGTGCAGGGCAGGCAGCGGATCGAACTCGCCCTTGATCGGCCAATAAGCGCCGATCACGGTGTCGGGCCGGCCCACCAGCCAGATCCGCATCACGCGCTGCAGCAGGTCGGCGCGTGTCAGCCGGTCCGGCATGGCCAGGCGTTGTTCGATCAATGCCTTGCGCAGCTGATCCTTCAGAAAACGCGCCGTCGCCGAAGTGCCGGCATCCTTTGACTTGTCCATAATCCCCCGATGCAGTTCCCAAGCATTTTGGCACCCAAGCGCGCCCACCCGCGCAACACAACCCCCGCACTCGTTTTTTCCGCTGTCCTGGCCCTCGCCGCGTTGCTCTCGCAGCAACCCGCGGCAGCACAGAACGGCAACACCAACGACGACGTGCTGATCCAGATGAAGCAGGCCTTCCAGCGCGGCGACAAAGCCCGCCTGACCGCCCTGCTGCCGCAGGCCCGCGGCCATGCGCTGGAACCCTGGGCCGCGTACTGGGAACTCAAGGCACGCCTGCAGGAAGCCGCGCCCAACGAAGTGCAGGACTTCTTCGCGCGCTACCCCGGCACCTACCAGGAAGACCGCCTGCGCAACGACTGGCTGCTGCTCACCGGCCAGCGCCGCGACTGGGACAACTTCTCCGCCTCGCTCGACGGCTTCCGCATGGGCGACGACGCGCAGGTGCGTTGCTACGCGGTCCTGGTCGACGCGCTGCGCAGCGGCACCGCCACGCAGGCGCAAGCCGACGAGGTGCGTCGCAGCTGGTTCGCCCAGAAAGACCTGGACGACGGCTGCCTCACCGCCGCAGACCGCATGGTCGCCGCCCGCCTGATGTCGACCAGCGACGTCTGGAAGAAGGCCCGGCTGGCCATCGAGGCCAACCGCCCGCAGGCCGCGCGCGCCGCCGTCACCATCGCCGCGCCCGATGCGCTGCCGCTGTTCGACGAGCTCAACGCCAGCTCGGCCAAGTTCCTGACCGGCCGCGCCTTCGTGGCTGCCAAGTCGCGCAAGGAGCTGGTGGTGCTGGCGCTCATCAAGGTCGCCATTGCCGACCCCGAAATGGCCGCCTCGCAGCTCGACAGCAAGTGGGGCCCGATGCTCTCCGCCGAAGAGCGCAACTGGCTCTGGGGCACCATCGGCCGCGCCGGCGCGCAGAAGCTCTGGCCGCAGGCCGGCACCTATTTCGCCAACGTCACGAAGAACGGCGACCTGTCCGACGACATGCTCGGCTGGCGCGTGCGCGCCGCCCTGCGCGCGGGCCAGTGGAAAGAGGTGGCGCCCGCCATCGACGCCATGAGCGAAACCGCCCAGCTCGACCCGACCTGGGTCTACTGGAAGGCCCGCGCCCTGGCCAGCGTCGGCGGCGACGAACGCCGCGCCCAGGCCCGCGAGTTCTACCAGAGCATCGCCGGCTCGCGCGGCTTCTACGAAATGCTGGCGCTCGAGGAGCTGGGCCAGCGCACGGTGGTGCCCACGCGCCCCGCCCCGCTCACGCCCGAGGAAAAGGCCGCCGCGCGCAACAACCCGGCGCTCGCCCGCGGCCTCTACGCCATCGCGATGGGCCTGCGCCCCGAAGGCACGCGCGAGTGGAACTACGCCACCAACCTGCACGACAAGGGCGGCATGGACGACCGCGCGCTGCTGGCCGCGGCCGACTTCGCCTGCCAGCGCGAGGTGTGGGACCGCTGCATCAACACCAGCGAGCGCACCAAGGGCGTGGTCGACGTGGAGCAGCGCTTTCCCATGCCCTTCCACGACACGGTGCTGCGCAAGGCCCAGGACATCGGCCTCGACCCGGCCTACGTGTACGGCCTGATCCGACAGGAAAGCCGCTTCATCATGGATGCGCGCTCCGGCGTCGGCGCTTCGGGCCTGATGCAGGTCATGCCCGCCACCGCGCGCTGGACCGCCCGCAAGATCGGCATGTCCGACTTCTCGCCCGGCCAGATCAACGACCGCGAGACCAACATCACCATCGGCACCAACTACCTGAAGCTCGCGCTCGACGACTTCGACGGATCGATGGCGCTGGCCGCCGCCGCCTACAACGCCGGCCCGGGCCGCCCGCGCAACTGGCGCAACGGGCCGGTGCTCGACGCCGCCATCTGGGCCGAGAACGTGCCGTTCACCGAAACCCGCGACTACGTGAAGAAGGTGCTGGCCAACACCACCAACTACGCCGCCATCATCAGCGGCCGGCCGCAGTCGCTGAAGGAGCGCCTGGGCCGCGTGGGGCCGCGCGACGCGGCCGAGCCGGAGCCGAACAAGGATCTTCCATAGGGGTAGTCCGGCTTTTCGGTTCGTTGTGCGTGAGGTGCGAGTTGTTTGGGGCGCGCTCACGCCGACGGGGTACTCTGCTCCGCGAATGTCCCCCGCCCTTCGGGCTCCTCCTTTATTTCGCTGCGCAGAGCACCCCGCCAGCGTGATCGTTCAGAGCACTGATTGATCAGCGAGCACAACGACAGCGTCCATGTGCGAAGGGCGCCGGGTGCTCCCCGCAGCGAAATAAAGGAGGAGCGAAGCGGGGGACATTCGCGCAGGGGAGTACCCGGTGGCCTTCGCACGCACCCCGAACACAGCGGCCCCGCATCAATTCGCCCCGCGTTCGTCATCAATCACGGTACAGCGTACGGCTAGCATCGAAGGCTTTCCCGAATCACCGCAATCGAAGGCCTCCCCATGCGCAAGCTCTATGTCGGCAACAAGAACTACTCGTCGTGGTCCATGCGGCCCTGGGTGCTGATGAAGCAGGCCGGCATCGACTTCGAGGAAGTCGTGCTGCGCTTCGATTCGTTCGAGGCCGACTCGCAGTTCAAGCACACCATCGGCGCGCTCAATCCGGTGGCCAAGGTGCCGGTGCTGGTGGACGGCGACCTCGTCGTCTGGGACACGCTGGCCATCGCCGAATACCTCGCCGAGGCCTTCCCCGAGAAGCAGCTGTGGCCCCGGTCGGTGGCTGACCGTGCGCGCGCGCGCAGCGTCTGCGCCGAAATGCATGCGGGCTTCGGCGGCCTGCGCAACCATTGCGGCATGAACATCGAGGCTTCGCTGCCCGAAGTGGGCGCGCGGCTGATGAAGGAGGTGCCCGAAGTCGCCAGCGACCTCGCGCGCATCGTGCAGATGTGGAGCGGCCTGCTGGAGGTGCACGGCGGCCCGATGCTGTTCGGCGCCCAGTTCGGCATCGCCGACGCCTACTTCGCACCGATCGGCACGCGCATCAAGACCTTTGGCTTGCCAGTGCCGCCGCACATCGCGGACTACATCGAGCGCGTGCAGGCACTGCCGGGCGTCAAGGCCTGGATCGACGATGCACTGGCGGAGGAGGACTTCCTGCCATTCGAAGAGCCCTACCGCACGCGGCGCTAGGGTCTTCGGGGCAGGCGGCAGGTCAGAACCGGTAGGTGGCCGCGAGGTAGGTGACGATCGGGTTCAGCTTCAGGCTGGCCTCGCTCGTGGCCACCGGCAGGCCGGTGACCGAGGTCGTCGTCAGCTTGGCCTTGGTCTTCAGCGGGATGTACGACACCGAGAACGAGAGGCCCCAGTGCTTGTCGAACTGATAGGCCACGCCGACGTTGACCACGGGTGCGAACGAGCTGTCGAGCTTGGCCGTGGTGTTGACGGCAAACGGCGACTGGTGGAACTGGCTGGCCAGCGCGCCCTGCAGGTTCGAGGTCAACTTGACGCCGCTGTACCAGACGTAGGCGGCGCCCAGGCCAACGTACGGGCGGAAGGCGTCGTTGCCCTCGTTGAAGTAGTACTTGCCCAGGATGGTCGGGCTCCACTGGCGGGCTTCGCCGAGCTGGCCCACGCGTCCCAGCGTGCCGGTGCCGTTGAGCTTGAACTTGGGCGGCACGCCGAACACGCCTTCCACCGCCCAGTGGCTGTCGAGGAAATACATCGCGCTGACACCGAGGGTGTCGGAATCGCTCACGCTGGCCCCCGAGCCGGGCAGAACGGCCGGAATCGGCGAGGTCACGGTCAGGGGCTTGCTCGAATCCTGCGGCGACAGATGGAACCAACCCGAACCGATGACCCAGTTGCCGGCCTGTTGCGCCATAGCGCTTCCGGACGCCAGAGCGCCCAGGGCCGCCAGCGCAATCATTGTTTTCTTCATGGTGCGAATTACTCCTTTGGTTTGAAAAATCCCTCCGGATACGGACTTCGGCTTATGCATGCCGCTGAAAATCGCCCGATCGACGAACGATTGCCCGGTCTTCGCCAGAAATTATCGAACGACCGTTCTATTTTTTGAACCAAGGAGTATCCCTACACTGCACCCATGAAGATTTTTCTCGTTGGCGGTGCACTGCGCGACCGCCTGCTGGAGCGCCCGGTGTCCGACCATGACTGGCTGGTGGTCGGCGCCACGCCCGAAGAAATGGTGGCCCGGGGCTACCTGCCCGTGGGGCGCGACTTTCCGGTGTTCCTGCACCCCGAGACGCGCGAGGAATACGCGCTGGCCCGTACCGAGCGCAAGAGCGCCCCGGGCTACCGCGGTTTCACCGTGCATGCCGCGCCCGACGTCACGCTCGAACAAGACCTCGCGCGCCGCGACCTGACCGTCAATGCCATCGCGCTGCCGGCAGAGCTGGTGAGCGCCGACGGCCGCTTCGACCCCACGCCCGCCGCGCTGGCCGACCCCTTCCACGGCCAGCGCGACCTGCGTGACAAGGTGCTGCGCCACGTGACCGACGCCTTCCGCGAAGACCCGGTGCGCATCCTGCGCGTGGCGCGTTTCGCGGCCCGCTTCGACGACTTCTCCGTCGCCCCGGAAACGATGGCGCTGATGCGCGAGATGGTCGCCGCCGGCGAGGCCGATGCGTTGGTGCCCGAGCGCGTGTGGCAGGAGCTGTCGCGCGGCCTGATGGAAGAGCGCCCCTCGCGCATGTTCGAGGTACTGCGCGACTGCGGCGCGCTGGCCGTGCTGCTGCCCGGGATCGAAACCGGCACGCAACCCATGGCGGCCATCGATGCCGGTGCGCGCCTGCAGGCCTCGCTGGCGGTGCGCTTCGCCTGCCTCATGCGCAGCGTTGGGCAACCGCAGCTGCAGCAAGTGTGCGACCGCTGGCGCGTGCCGGTGGACATCCGGGAGCTGGCCGAGGTGGTGGCGCGTGAGCATGGCCACATCGACGGCAGCGGCGCGCTCGATGCAACGGGTCTGGTGCGCCTGCTGGAGCGCTGCGATGCTTTGCGCAAGCCCTCACGCTTCGCCGAGGCGCTGCTGGCCTGCGAGTGCGATGCACGCGGCCGGCCCGGCTTCGGCGACGCGACCTACCCGCAGCGCGAGCGCCTGCTCGCGGTGCTGGCAACGGCGGCGGCGGTGCCCACCGATGCGGTGGCGAAGGCTGCGCAGCAGTCGGGTGCGACCGGCCCGAAGATCGGCGAGGCGATCCACCGGGCGCGGGTCGAGGCCGTCGCGGCATCGCTGCCGGCACGAACCTGAAACGGGTGCGAAGGATGCTCTCCAGGGCGTGACGAGGCACCCCGGGCATCGGCCGCCCGCTGACACCAGAGGGAGATTCGGCATTGGCCGACACGCGCGCATGATGTCGCGTGTTATGGTTTTTCCCAATGCCAAAGTCCTCCAGCAACTTGCAGTTGCCTCCTCCGTTGGGCCGGGACGCAGCCCTCTTTCTCGACTTCGACGGTACGCTGGTCGGACTCGCGCCCACGCCTGAAGCCATCGAGATTCCCCCTGCCCTCGTGCCCTTGCTGGGCGACCTGCGCGACCTGCTCGGCGGCGCGCTCGCCGTGGTGTCGGGGCGCCAGATCGATTCCATCGACCGCTTCCTGGCCCCGCTGCGCCTGCCCGCGGCCGGCGAGCACGGCGTGCAGCGCCGCAACGCCGAGGGCCACATGCAGGAGCAGCGCGCGCCCGACCTCGTGTCCATCCTCGACATCGCCAACGAACTCGCGCGCGTGCACGAAGGCCTGCTGGTGGAGCGCAAGCACGCCGCCATCGCCCTGCACTACCGGCTCGCGCCGCAGCTCGAAGCGGTGTGCCGCGACGCGATGTCGCGCGCCATCGCGCACGATCCGCAGCTCGAGCTGATGCACGGCAAGTTCGTGTTCGAGGTGAAGCCCACCGGCGTGCACAAGGGCATCGCCATCGAGGCCTTCATGGCCGAAGCGCCGTTCGCAGGCCGCATGCCGGTCTTTCTCGGCGACGACACCACCGACGAAACCGGCTTTGCCGTGGTGCAGCCGCGCGGCGGCATCGCCGTCAAGGTCGGCTCCGGGCCGAGCCTGGCGCTGCACCGCCTTGAATCGCCGCGCGACGTCTATGAATGGCTGGTGCAGGCACGCGACCTGCTGGCAGCCCCCAGGAACAAGAACACCGAATCCCCGAGGAGCCCCCGATGAGCGAACGACAACTGATGGAGGCTCCCGAAGACCGCGCAGGCGAGGCGCTGGCCGGCGCCGCCGGCCCCGACGACAAGGCCCCGGTTGACGCAAAAGCTGCCGCCGCGCCCGGACCGCGCGGCTTCGCGCCGCCGGCCGAGCCTTCGCTGAACGTCGGCGTGATCGGCAACTGCGCCTACAGCGCGCTCATCGACGCGCGCGGCCGCGCCGTGTGGTGCTGCCTGCCGCGCTTCGACGGCGACCCGGTGTTCAACGCCCTGCTGCACCCCGGCGAGGACGCCGGCGCCTGGGCCACCGAGATCGAAGACTTCGCCTCCAGCAAGCAGTGGTACGAACCCAATACCGCGGTGCTGCGCACGCAGCTGTTCGACAGCGCGGGCCAGGGCATCGAGATCACCGACTTCGCGCCGCGCTTCTACAGCCGCTCGCGCTACTTCCGCCCGCTGATGATGGTGCGCCGCGTGCGGCCGATCGCCGGGGCGCCGCGCGTGCGCGTGTCGCTCGACCCGCGCTTCCAATGGGGCGCCTCGGCGCCTGAGGAAGTAACGCGCGGCAGCAACCACATCCGCTACGTCGGGCCCGACGTGACGCTGCGGCTGAACACCGACGCCTCGATTTCGCACATCCTCTCGCGCCAGCCCTTCGTGATCTCGCGCGAGTACAACTTCATGTTCGGCGTGGACGAGACGCTGCTCGACGGCATCGCCGACACCGCGCGCAAGTTCGAGCAGGAAACCATCTCCTACTGGCGCACCTGGAGCAAGCGCCTCGCCATTCCCTTCGAGTACCAGGAAGCGGTGATCCGCGCGGCCATCACGCTGAAGCTCTCGCTGTACGAGGACACCGGCGCCATCGTGGCCGCCATGACCACCAGCATCCCCGAGGCGCCGGGCAGCCAGCGCAACTGGGACTACCGCTACTGCTGGCTGCGCGACGCTTTCTTCGTGGTGCGCGCGCTCAATTCGCTGAGCGAAGTGGGCACCATGGAAGACTACCTGCGCTGGCTCGGCAACGTGGTGATCGGCTCGCACGGCGAGCACATCCAGCCGCTGTACGGCATCGGGCTGGAGCGCGAGCTGCCCGAGTCCTTCGTCGAGGGCCTGCCGGGCTACCGCGGCATGGGTCCGGTGCGCGTGGGCAACCAGGCGCAGGAGCACTTCCAGCACGACGTGTACGGCAACATCGTGCTCGGCGCGGCACAGGCCTTCCACGACCATCGGCTGCTCAGCCGCGCGGGCGTGGCGGAGTTCCCGCACCTGGAGGCGGTGGGCGAGCAGGCGGTGCGCGTCTACGGCACGCCCGACGCCGGCATGTGGGAGCTGCGCACCCGCGCCCGCGTGCACACCAGCTCGGCGCTGATGAGCTGGGCCGCCTGCGACCGGCTCTCCAAGATCGCACGCGCGCTGCACCTGCCCGATCGCGCCGCCTACTGGCACGGCCACGCCTCGCGCATGAAGGAAGAGATCCTCGCCAAGTCGTGGTGCGAGGAGCGCCAGGCCTTTGCCGAGAGCTTCGGCGGCCACGAGCTCGACGCGAGCATCCTGCTGATGGTGGAAGTGGGCCTGATCGACGCGCGCGACCCGCGCTTCATCTCCACCGTCGACGCCATGGAAAAGTCGCTGTGCGACGGCCCCTACATGCGCCGCTACGAGGCGGCCGACGACTTCGGCAAGCCCGAAACCGCCTTCAACATCTGCACCTTCTGGCGCATCGACGCGCTCGCCAAGATCGGCCGCAAGGCCGAGGCGCGCCAGATCTTCGAGACCATGCTCGCGGCGCGCAACCCGCTGGGCCTGCTGTCGGAAGACACGCACCCGGTGACGGGCGAGATGTGGGGCAACTTTCCGCAGACCTATTCGATGGTCGGCATCATCAACGCCGCCGTGCGGCTGTCGGCGCCCTGGGATTCCTGCATATGAGCCGGCTCGTCGTCGTTTCCAACCGCGTGGCGGACCCGCGCAAGCCGGCCGCCGGCGGCCTGGCCGTGGCGCTCGGCGAGAGCCTGCAGCAAAGCGGCGGCCTGTGGTTCGGCTGGAGCGGACAGATCGTCGAAGACGGCCCGACCGGCGAAGGCGAGCTGCACAGGCAGCAGGCCGGCAAGGTCACGCTCGCCACCATCGACCTGAGCCGCGAGGACCATGACAGCTACTACCTCGGCTACAGCAACGACGTGCTGTGGCCGGTGTTCCACAACCGCCTCGACCTCGCTCACTTCGACGCCGGCTTCATCGGCGGCTACCGGCGCGTGAACCAGCTGTTTGCGCGCAAGCTGCTGCCGCTGCTGAAGGACGACGACATCATCTGGGTGCACGACTACCACCTGATTCCGCTGGCGGCCGAACTGCGTGCCATGGGCTGCAGGCAGCGCATGGGCTTCTTCCTGCACATTCCGCTGCCGCCGCAGATCATCATCGCGGCCGTACCGCAGCACGAGTGGCTGATGCGTTCGCTGTTCTCCTACGACCTGATCGGCTTCCAGGCGCAGCAGGACGTGCAGCACTTCGAGCACTACGTGCGCAACGAGGCACATGGCGAGTACGTGGGCAACGACATGTACCGCGCCTACGGGCAGACGGTGCGCAGCAGCGCCTTCCCGATCGGCATCGACGTCGACGAGTTCGCGGCGCTCACGCATGCGAAGGAATCGCGCGACATGTACGAGACCATGAAGCGCGAGTATTCGAGCCGCCGGCTGCTGCTGGGCATCGACCGGCTCGACTACTCCAAGGGCATTCCGCAGCGCGTGCGCTCGTTCCGCGAGCTGCTGGCCAACTACCCCGAGAACCGGCGCAGCGCAACGCTGATCCAGATCGCCTCGCCCACGCGCGAGACGGTCGATGCGTACGGCGACATCCGGCGCGAGCTCGAATCGCTGTGCGGCGCCATCAACGGCGACTTCGGCGAGCTCGACTGGATGCCGGTGCGCTACATCCACCGCATGGTGGCGCGCAAGCGCGTGCCGGGGCTGTGCCGCGCGGCGGCCGTCGGGTTGGTGACGCCGCTGCGCGACGGCATGAACCTCGTGGCGAAGGAATACATCGCCGCTCAGGACCCGGCCGACCCGGGCGTGCTGGTGCTGTCGCGCTTTGCCGGCGCGGCCGAGCAGTTGAAGGAAGCGCTGCTGGTGAATCCGTACGACACCCACGGCACGGCCGAGACCGTGCAACAGGCGCTGCAGATGCCGCTGGAGGAGCGTCGCGAGCGGCACCAGAAGCTGCTGTCTCGCATTCGCGAGCAGGACATCCACTGGTGGCGCCGCAGCTTTCTGGATGCGCTGCGGGAGGCGGCGAGCGAGCGCTGATTTTCTGTTTTTGCGGGGGTACCTTGCTCCGCGAATGTCCCCCGCTTCGCTCCTCCTTTATTTCGCTGCGCAAGGCACCCCATCGGCGTGATCGTTCAGAGCACTGGTTGATCGGCGAGCACAAGAGCCGCGCTCATTGTGCGAAGGGCGCCGGGTGCTCCCCGCAGCGAAATAAAGGAGGAGCGAAGCGGGGAACATTCGCGGAGGGGAGTACCCGGTGGCCTTCGCACGCGCCACGGATTGAGGCACTAGCCTTCACCAGCCAGTGAGCAAGCGCACAAGGCGCATCACCGGCCGGCCCTGTTCAGGTTCAGGCCTCGAAGCCAGCCCCGCCGCCGGCGCATGAACCCGCAGATGTGCAGGCGCCAGCGCCGACACCTCGATCCAGCCGCCACGCGCCAGGTGATGCACATCGCCTTCGTCCAGCACCGCCTGCGCCGTGAACACCGTCTCGCCGAACCACCCGGGCGGGGACACCACGCGAACCCGGCCCTCGGCCACCTGCAGCCACGTGCCGGCATCGACGGCGGTGCGCAGGGACTGGCCCGGCTCCAGGATGACGGAGGCAGGTGCGGATGTGAGCGTGGTGATCATGGCGTGCCTTGAAAAGCGGTGGTTCGGGTATCGATCGTAGGAATCCGGCCGCTCGAAAAACAGGCACACACCACGGCTATTGCGACCGGAACAGCCCGGCCGCGAACGCATCTGTTATGGTCGTTTTCCCGAGCAACTGCATCTGTTTTCGGATGCCCGATGCGGGGAACATCAACGCCATGGACTCGCTACCGCTCTACCGCCAGCTCTCCGCGCATTACGTGGACGCGATCCACACCGGCTCGCTCAAGCAGGGCGACAAGATGCCGTCGCTGCGCAGCCTGATGCGGCTGCACGACATCAGCCTGTCGACCGCACTGCAGGTCTGCCGCGCGATGGAGAGCGACGGCTGGGTCGAGGCACGCGACCGCTCGGGGTATTTCGTGCGGCGGCCGCAGCGACTGGCCATCGCGCCGATGGAAGAGCCGGTGGCTGGCGTGCCGCCCGACCCGGCGCAGTTCGTCAGCATGCGTGCGCGCATGGCCAACTTCATGGCGCGCGGCCGGCACACGGGCGTGAAGCTCAACTTCGCCATCGCCCGCGCGGCCCCCGAGCTCTATCCGGCCGAGGCGCTGCGCAACTCGATGACGCGCGCGCTGCGCCAGCGGCCCGAGCTGCTGACCACCGCCTCGTCGCAGAAAGGCCACGAGCAGTTCCGCGAGGCGCTGGCGCAACGCAACCTGCGCGTCGGCATGACGGTGCCGCCCGACGAAGTGCTCGTCACCAACGGCTGCATCGAGGCGCTGAACCTCGCACTGCGCGCCATCGCCAAGCCGGGCGACACGGTGGCCGTGGAGTCGCCCACCTTCTACGGACTGCTGCAGGTGCTCGAAAGCCTGGGGCTGCGCGCGCTGGAAATCCCGACCAGCCCTCAGACCGGCATCTCCCTCGAGGCGCTCGACCTCGCCATCCACACCTACGACGACATCAAGGCCGTGGTGGTGGTGCCGCACCTGCAGAACCCCATCGGCAGCGTGATGCCCGACGCCCACAAGCAGCGGCTGGTGCACCTGTGCGAGAGCCACGGCATTGCGCTGGTCGAGGACGACACCTACAGCGACCTCGTGGAGAGCGACGCGCCGCTGCGCGCCATGAAGTCGTGGGACCGCACGGGCAACGTGATCTATTGCGCCTCGCTGCACAAGGTGCTGGCGCCGGGGCTGCGGCTGGGCTGGATCACCGCCGGGCGCTGGCATGCCCAGGTGGAAATGCTCAAGTACGCGCAGACGCGCAACAACGAGGCGCTGGCGCAGATCGCCGCGGGCGAGTTCATCGCCAGCGGCGCCTACGACCGCCACCTGCGCCGGCTGCGCGAGCGGCTGCACGTGCAGCGCGACCAGACGGCGGACGCCATCGCCAAATATTTTCCGCCCGGCACGCGGCTGAACCTGCCGCGCGGCGGGCTGCAGCTGTGGGTGGAGCTGCCCGGGCAGCGCTCGTCGGTGGACGTGTTCGAGGCGGCGCTGCGCGAGCACATGGTGGTGGCGCCGGGCGCGCAGTTCTCGAACTCGGGGCGCTTCGACAACTACCTGCGCATCAACTGCGGATGGCCGTATTCGAAGGCGGTGGATGCGGGGCTGCGGCGGCTCGGCGAGATCGTGGCGGCCGTGCGGCCGCGGGGCTAGCGATTCAGACGATGTAGAACACGACGGCGTCGCGCCTTGCGGCCGCAGCGGCAAAGAATCGCTTCACGCCTTCCAAGAACTCCGCGAGCTCCTGCGCGCCTTCCTGCCAGACTTTGGTCCAGTAGAGCTCGCCGAACTGCGCCGGCTCGCCGGTGAAACGGCCTACCAGTTCCGCCACGTCGCACTGCGCGAGCCGCGCCGCCGCGCGCTCCACGTGGGCGGCCGTGAGATAGATGCAGCCCAGGCCGTCGGTGCCGTCGAACTCCTCGCCATCCACGGCCTCGGGCATCAGCGTGCGCACCACGTCCCAGGCCTGCTCCACCGTCTGGCTGTCGTGCGGACCGCCCTGCTCGGCGGGCGAGTTCACGAAGCCCGACACGGTGGACGGATCGATCACCAGCGCGCGCAGCCGGTAGCGGTCGAGGGCGTAGAAGGCGGCGCCGATGCTCAAGTGCTGGGCTCCATGCGCGCTGCGTGTGCGACGGCCGCGAGCGCCATGCTCACGCTGTCGATGTTGCGCTGCGCGTTGTCGATGTTCCTGACGTGGTCGGGCGAGCAGATCTGGTTGAGCAGCAGCGTGCGCTTGAAGTGCACCAGCGCCTGGCGCAGGTCGCCCTCTTCCTGCGCGATCAGGCCGAGGTCGTTGTGGGAATTGGCGGCAGCCGGGGAAATGCCGCGGCAGTCGCGCTGCTGGATGTCGAGCGAACGCTCGAACAGTTCCTTGGCCCGGACGAATTCGCGGCGCGCCATGTAGAGGCCGGCGAAGTTGTTGAGCATGTCGGAATGCAGCTCGGCATCGCCTTGGCCCGGCGGGAGCTTGTCGAGGTGCACGAGGGCGCGCGCGTAGCAGAGCTCGGCCTTCTCGTCCTGGCCAGAGTCGGCGTAAAGGAACGCGAGGTTGTTGAAGGCGCGCACCACGCCATCGCTGGAGCCGCCCCGGGCCTCGGCCACCGCCATGGCGATGGTCTTCTTGTAGAGCGCTTCCGCCTCGTCGGAACGCCCGGCCGCGGCATGCAGCAGCGCCAGGGTGTTGGTCGGTCCGCGCCGCCAGCTGTCATCGAGGCCGAGCTGCCCGATCATGGCCAGGGCTTCGTCGGCCGCGGCCTGTGCCTTGTCGTTCCAGCGCAGCCGGCGGCACAGTTCCGCGTAGCTGGACAGGTGGAGCACCACGGCCTTGTCCGGGCCGCCATGCAGCCGGCGGCTGAAGGCGACGGCCTCGGCACAGAGCTTCTCGGCATTCGGCAGGTCGCCCTGGGCCAGCGCGTCGCGGTAGCGCGCTTCGCGGTCTTCGAGGAGGTTCAGCAGCGCGCCCTGCGCGTCGGATGCCGCGCCGCGGGCCTTGCGTGCGTCGATGCCGGCCAGGGTCTGGTCGAGTGCCTTGCGAGCGACGTCCATGTCCTCCGCGGGCATGCCGATCTTGCGGCCGATGGACAGGCTTTCCTCGAGGCAGGCGCGGGCCTTGTCGAAGGCGCCAAGCTGGTAGCAGGCCTGCCCGAGCATGCACAGGCTCATCGCGAGGTTCTGGTGCGGGCCCTTGAACACGCGGCGCGCGCTGGCGACGACCTGCTCGCCGATGGCGACGGCCCCGGACCAGTCGTCGGCCTCGGCGGCGGCCACGAAGCGCTCCTGCAGCCTGCTGACTTCGGCGAGGGCGGCCAGATCGTAGTCCTTGGCGTCGTTCGCCGCGGGGCGGCGGACGCTGCGGCGGGCCGGCGCATCTTCATTCCCGGCCCCGGCCGAGGCCTGCCGCTTCAGCTGCCGGTGGATCCAGTAGAGGTCGAACAGCAGCCACGGCAGGACGAGCGCCAGACCGAAACGCGATCCCGGCAGGCCCGCCATTCCGTACAGCAGCAGCGCCAGTTGCGCCGCGCCGCCCAGGTAGCTCCCCAGATAGAAGCGATGCGCCCCGATGAAGCCGCCCACCAGCCACAGCAGGTAGGCATAGGAGAGGCGGCGAGGCGACGGGGTCATGGTTCGCCGGTGCGCGTGGCCGTTCAGTCGAGCAGCGCCAGTGCCGCGTAGTCGCCGACCTTGTCGCCCAGCCCCGCTGGCACGAGACGCACGCCGTGCGTGAGCGGCGGCAGCTTGCCGTCGACCTGCGCCTGTAGCCTCGGCAGCAGGAAATCGCGGTGGTGCCAGAACACGCTGCCGCCCAGGCTGATGCGCTGCAGGTCGAGCGTGGCGATCAGGTTGTAGAGCATGCGGCCCATCACGCGGCACAGCGCGTCGACAATCTCGAGCGAATGCCGCTCGCCGCCCGCAGCCGAACTGAAAAGATCGGCCGCGGGCTGGCCGAAGCGCCGCGCGATCGAGTTGCCGGCAATCAGCCCTTCGACGTCGCCGACGTTGCCGCAACCGCACAGCGCGCCGCTGGCGTCGTCAACCACGAAGCTGTGGCCAGCATGGCCGGCGTTGCCGTTCTTGCCGCGCAGCGCGCGGCCGTCCACGCACAGGCCGACGCCGACGCCGGTGCTCCACGTGACATAGGCGCAATCGTCCACGCCCTGGAGTGCACCCCAATGGCGCTCGGCCTCCAGCGCGGCCACGGCGTCGTTCTCGACCCGCACGCGGGCGAAGCGCTTTGCCAGCGGGGCCTCGATCAGCGCGGTCATCCAGGTGTTGGGCAGGCCGCGCGCCGGGCCTGCGATGCCGCCGCAGATGTTGGGCGTGGCCAGTTCGACCTTGCCGTCGCGCAGCTCGAAAGGCCCGGCCGACGACACGCCCACGCGATCGATGGTGGCCGCGTCGATGCCCTGCTGCGCACAGACCTCGTCGATCATCCGCATGATCTGCACCGCCACCGCATCGTTGTCGCCGGTCTTGGCCGTGGGCTCGCTGCGGCGGCCGATCAGCGGCGCGCCGCTCGAAGCGGAAAGGCTCACGGCCACCTTGGTGCCGCCGATGTCTACGCAGGCTCTCATTGCTGTTTGTCTCTTGTCTACAGAAGGCGCGCGACCAGCGCCGCGATCATGCTGAGCACCACCGTGCTCGCAATCGGCAGCTGCCATTCGCGGCCGAAGGCGCGGAACTCGAAATCGCCGGGCAGGCGTCCGAAGCCGAAGCGGCGCAGCCAGGCGGTCAGGCCGCTCATGAGCACCAGTGCCAGGACGACGACGATCAGCCAGCGGAACATAGGGACAACAGTCTAGGCCGAGAGAATGGCCATGGCTTGCCGGTGGAGTTCGGGCGTTGCGGCCGCGATCACCCGCCCGTCGGACTTCAGCCCCAGCGGCTGGCCCTGCCAGTCGGTGATGACGCCGCCCGCCGCCTCGATCAGTCCGGCCGGGCCGAGATAGTCGTAGGGCTGCAGGCCGGTTTCGACCACGAGGTCGATGGTGCCGCCCGCCAGCTGAGCGTAGCCGTAGCAGTCGCCGCCAAAGCGGCGCATCGCGCATTGGCGGCTGAGCCTGTCGAAGGCGGCCCAGTCGGCCGGCGCGAAGATGTCGGGCGAGGTGGTGACGATGCGGGCCTTGGCCACTTCCGTGCAGCCGCTCGCGCGCACGGGCAGGCCGTCGCGCGTGGCGCCCTTGCCCCCGTCCTTGGGGTTGTGACCGATCCAGCGCTCCTCGAGCACCGGCATGTCGACCATGCCCAGCACCACGCGGCCGCCCTCCAGCACGCCGATCAGCGTGCCCCACAGCGGCGAGCCGGTGATGAAGCTGCGCGTGCCGTCGATCGGGTCGAGCACCCAGATGCGCCCAGCGTCGAGCCGCTCGGGGCCATGCTCCTCGCCGTAGATGCCGTCGGCCGGCACGCGAGCGCCAAGGATGTCGCGCATGGCCGTCTCGGCAGCGCGGTCGGCCAGCGTGACCGGGCTCTCGTCGGCCTTGGTGATGATGTCCAGCGGCGTGCGGAAGTAGCGCATCGACTGCGCGGCCGCGGCATCGGCCAGCGCCTGGGCAATCGACGGGAGATCGGGAATCGAAGAGCTCATGGGAGAGAGGAGAACACGTGCCAAAACCTGCGATTAGACCCGAGCCGGGCCGGGTTTGACACGGCAGTGGCGCCAGCCCTAGCATGGCCCGGAAATTGCCAGGGAACACGACAAATGACTTCACCCAGATTCCTGCGCGCCGCGCTGCTCGCCCTCCTGCTCGGCGCTTCGGCCCTGCTGGCCCACGCCACCCCTTCCGCCACGGAGGAAAAGCTGATCGACAACCTGATCCAGCGCGTCTCGAAGATGTCGGCGATGGTCTTCATGCGCAACGGCAACGAATACAACGCCGCCGACGCCGCCAAGCACATGCAGGCGAAGTACGACTACTTCAAAAAGGAACTGGTGACGGCCGAAGACTTCATCGAGCGCTGCGCCTCGCGCTCGGAGATGACGGGGCAGGCCTACAAGGTGAAGCTGACCGATGGCGTGGTGCGCGACGCCAACGAGTTTCTCAACGGCGAGCTGCGCGCGCTGCGGCAGGCCGCGAAGAAGACCAGCGGCTGAGCGCCTTGAAGTCGGTCCGCAAGAGAAATCAGAAAGGCGCGTCACCGACGATGGTGGTGCGGTTGAGCCTGCGGCGCAGGTGGTCGGGCGTACCTGCTGCGAGGTGCATCAGCGAGCGGTTGTCCCAGAACACGAGGTCGTGCGGCGCCCATTTGTGGCGATAGACGAACTCGAGTTTCACGCTGTGCGCGAACAGCTCGGCGAGCAAGGCATCGCTTTCGTCCTGCGGCAGATCGACGATGCGCGTCGTGAAATGCTCGCTGACGAACAGCGCCTTGCGGCCCGTTTCCGGGTGCGTGCGCACCACGGGCTGCACGGCGGGCGCGACTTGGTCGATCTGCGCCTGCGAGAGCTTGGGCCGCCAGGGATTCTTCGCACGCAACTCTTCGTACTTGGCGAGGTAGCTGTGCTCCGCCTTCAACGGCAGGATGCGCTGCTGCAGCCCGGGGCTCAGCGATTCCCATGCGAGGTGCTGGTTGGCGAACAGCGTGTCGCCGCCCTCGCTAGGCAGCTCTTGCGCGTGCAGCAGGGAACCGAGGCTGGGCTTGGGCTTGTACGAGAGGTCGGAGTGCCAGTAGACGCCCGCATCGCCGAGGCCGATGGGCTCGCCGTTTTCCTTGATGTTGGAGACGATGAGGATCTCGGGGTGGTTCTTCAGCTGGAACTGGTGCAACACGTGGATTTCGAGCGGGCCGAAGCGGCGGCTGAAATCGATGTGCTCCTGCGGGGTGATCTGCTGGTTGCGGAACACCACGACGTGGTGGTCGAGGTGGGCGCGGTGGATGCGTATGAAGTCTTTGGTGGTGATGGGTTTCGAGATGTCGAGGCCGATGATTTCGGCGCCGACCGGGGCGTCGAAGGGGCGCACTTCGAAGTGCTGTGCGGCAGCGTTGGCCTCGCTGGTGGGAACGGCGGTCATGCCGCCAATGTAGGGGCCGGGGCGCCGTTCCCCAACGAACTCTTCGTTGCTAGCTTATGCGCCGGTGCCTTCAATGCCCCTGTTGGAGCCGTAATTACAGCGTGTGGCTGCGGTCGCCCTCGGCAAAGCCCATCGCGTCCCACGGCTCGCCGACCACGAAGCCGACCACCTTGAACAGCTCGCCCATCTCGTGTTCATGGATCAGCCGCGCCGCCATGGCACGTTCTGCGGTAGTGCGCTGTTCCATCTTCGCCAGCAGCCCGCAGTTCAGCAGAAAGCGCGCCTGGCTCGTGTAGCCCAGCACGTGGAGCCCCGCATCCTGCCCCGCCAGCGCGATGCCGGTGAAGTCGACATGCGCGGTGATGTCCTTGTAGCCCACGTCGGACAACGGATCGCCATCGGCCTGGTGCGCGCGGTGGCACATCACGGTGCCCATGTGGCGCTGCGGGTGGTAGTACTCCGCCTCGGGAAAACCGTAGTCGATGAGAAAGGCCGCGCCCTTGCCGAGCCGGTCGGCCAGCGTGGCGATGAAGGCCCGCGCCTGCGGGTGGATCTCGGTCAGGTAGTCGTGCTCGCCGGGCACGTCGACCGGTGGCCGCAGTTCGGTGGCGCGGTCGGCCCAGGCCCACCCGTCGCCCTGCGCATTGCGCACCACGCCCCGCTCGAACCACTGCCCACCCACACGCGCCAGCAGTTGCACGGGCATCGCATCGAGCACCTCGTTGCCGACCACCACGCCTTCCATCGAATCGGGCAGCTCGTTGAGCCATTCGACGCGGTCCGCATAGCGCACCAGCGCCTGCTGCTGCCGCTCGCGCAGCGTGCCCGACAGGTCGACGATGCGGTAGCGCACATCGCTGCGCCCCATCTCGTCGAGCGCATGCAGCAGCTGGACCGCGAGCGCACCCGAGCCTGCGCCGAATTCCCACACCATGTCAGTGCCCGTCTTCTCCAGCGCCTCGGCCACCTGCGCCGCCAGGGTCTGCCCGAACATCGGCGTCAACTCGGGCCCCGTCACGAAGTCGCTGCCCGACGAGGGCATGTGGCCGAACTTGGCCGAGGTGTTGGCGTAATAGCCCAGGCCCGGCGCGTACAGCGCGAGCGCCATGAAGCGGTCGAACCCGATCCATCCGCCCGCGCGCTCGACGGAGCGCGCGATGAGGTGGTCGAGGGCGGTGGGTAAACTGCTGGGGGTCGTCTTTGTCGTCACAGCGCCATTCTCCCCCTCCTCGCATGAGCCCCGCCGCGCCCCCCTCCTCCGCTTCCCGCCGCACCGTCCTCGTCACGGGCGCGGGCCGCAGGCTGGGCCGCGAGATCGCGCTGGCACTTGCCGCGGGCGGCTGGCAGGTGGCGGTGCACTACCGCAATTCGCGCACCGAGGCCGAGCAGACGGTGGCCGACTGCGCCGCGCTCTCGGGCGATTCGGCGCTCTTCGCGACCGACCTCGAGGACGAACAGGCCACGCGCGCCCTGCTGCCCCGCGTGGTCGCGCGCTTTCGCGGCGTCGATGCCGTGGTCCACAGCGCCGCGCTGTTCGAGCACGACGAGGCCGCCACCTTCAGCTACGCACTCATGGAACGCCATGCGCGCAGCAACACCGGCGCGGCGATCCTGCTGGCGCATGCCCTGCACGAGCACCTGGCGGCCCGCGACGCGCAAGGCGCGGTGGTCCACCTGCTCGACCAGAAGCTCTGGAACCCGAACCCCGACTTCCTGAGCTACACCCTCTCCAAGGCCGCGCTCGAAGCCGCCACGCCGATGCTGGCGCTGGCGCTTGCACCGCGCGTGCGCGTGGTGGGCGTGGCGCCCGGCCTCACGCTGGCGAGCCACATGCTGGACGACGACAGGTTCGCGCAGCTGCACAAGCTGTCGCCGCTGGGCCGCTCCTCCACCCCGGACGACGTGGTCGCCACGGTGAAGTTCGCGCTGGAGAACCGCTCGATCACCGGCACCACGCTGCTGGTGGACGGCGGCCAGCACCTGATGAAATTCGAGCGCGATTTCTCGCTCATGTGAGCACCACCATGTCCATTCCCATGCCCGTGCAAGGCCGCCAGACACTCACCCTCCAGGGCCTGCGCTTCGACGCCAACCTGGGTATCCTCGAGCAGGAAAAGACGGCGCCGCAGCCGATCCTGGTCGATGCCGAGCTCAGCCTCGGCCCGCAGCCGCTGCTGCCGCAGGACGACGACATCTTCCACGTGCTCGACTACCGCAAGGTGCGCCGCATCATCATCGAGGAGTGCACCGCCGAGCACGTCAACCTGCTCGAAAGCCTGATCGGCAAGCTGGTGCAGCGCCTGCTGCAGCTGCCCGGCGTGCTGGGCGTGCGCGTGAAGATCGCCAAGCTCGAAATCTTCGACGATTGCGAGGTGGCGATCCGCATGGAAGCCGGGGAATGGTGATCCGGGGCAAAATCCCCCCTTTCCCCCCAAGACATTGCTGCCCATGAACGCCGTCTGGATCGACGAGGCGCCCGCCGCCGCCGACACCACCGCCAATTCCCTGAAGATCGAGCGCGAAACGCACAAGCTCGAAAAGCGCCTGTGCCGCGAAGTCGGCAAAGCCATCGTCGACTACAACATGATCGAAGAGGGCGACAAGGTCATGGTGTGCGTCTCGGGCGGCAAAGACAGCTATGCGCTGCTCGACATCCTGCTCAAGCTGAAGGCGCGCGCGCCGATTCACTTCGACATCGTTGCGGTCAATCTCGACCAGAAGCAGCCCGGCTTTCCCGAAGAGGTGTTGCCCAAGTATTTGAGCGACCTGGGCGTGGACTTCCACATCGAGAACCAGGACACCTACAGCATCGTCAAGCGCGTCATTCCAGAGGGCAAGACCACCTGCGGACTGTGCAGCCGGCTGCGCCGCGGCATCCTGTACCGCGTGGCCGACGAGCTGGGCGCCACCAAGGTCGCGCTGGGCCACCATCGCGACGACATGCTGCAGACCTTCTTCCTCAACATGTTCTTCGCCGGCAAGTTGAAGAGCATGCCGCCCAAGCTGGTGAGCGACGACGGCAAGCACGTCGTGATCCGTCCGCTGGCCTACGTGGCCGAGAAGGACACCGTGCGCTGGGCGCAGCACCGCGAGTTCCCGATCATTCCCTGCACCCTGTGCGGCAGCCAGGAAAACCTGCAGCGCAAGCAGGTCGGCGAGATGCTGCGCGAGTGGGACAAGAAGTACCCCGGCCGGGTGGAGAACATGTTCACCGCGCTGCAGAACGTGGTGCCTTCGCACCTGCTCGATGGAACGCAGCATGACTTCAAGGGTCTGAAGGCGACGGGCGTGGCGGACGACGATGGCGACAAGGCCTTCGATACGCCCTCTTTCGACCTGCTCTCCCAGGCACCCTCGGCCCTGCGCATCGTCCAGGGCTGAACGGCACCCCAGGGAATTCCCACGGATGCAAGAAGCCACCCGCCTGATCGCCGTTCGCCACGGCGAGACCGCCTGGAACGTCGACACGCGCATCCAGGGCCAGCTCGACATCGGGCTCAATGCCACGGGCCTCTGGCAGGCACAACGCGCCGGTAGTGCGCTGGCCGACGAGCCCATCGGCGTCGTCTATGCCAGCGACCTCTCGCGCGCATGGCAGACCGCCGAGGAAATCGCCAGGCCCCATGGCCTGGCCGTGCAACCCGAACCGCGCCTGCGCGAACGGGCCTTCGGACATTTCGAGGGTCTGAGCTTTGCCGAGATCGAGGCCACGCTGCCCGTGCAGGCCAGGCTCTGGCGCGAGCGCGATCCCGAATTCGAGCCCGAGGGCGGCGAAAGCCTGCTGATGTTCCGCGACCGCGTGACGGGCGTGGCTGCCGAGCTGGCGGCGCGCCATCCGGGCGAGTTGGTCGTGCTGGTCGCGCACGGCGGCGTGATGGACGTGCTCTACCGCGCCGCCACCCGCCAGGAACTGCAGGCGCCGCGCACCTGGCAGCTCGGCAACGCCGCCATCAACCGCATGCTGTGGACGCCCGAGGGCTTCAGCCTCGTGGGCTGGAGCGACACCGCCCACCTTGCCACGGACACCCCGCTCGACGAAACCACGAGCTGAGGCGTGCTCAGGCTGCGCGCAGTTCTTCCAGCGGTCCGAAGAACTCGTAGTGGATCTGCTGCGCCGGCACGCCCAGCGTCAGGCCGTTCGCGTACATGGCCTGCATGAAGGGCTTCGGCCCGAGAAAGTAGAAGTCCACGTCGCGGTCTGCCGGCAGTGCCTGCGCGAGCAGTTCCTTCGTCACGAAGCCGGTCGCGTGCGGGCGGTCCGCATCGCGCGGGGTGTCGTACACGTACAGCGCTTCCACGTTGGCATGGGCGGCCGCCAGCGCATCGACGCGCGCGCGGAAGGCATGCACGCCGCCATGGCGCGCGGCATGAATGAAACGGATCGGCCGCCCCGTGGGCGCCGCGGCTTCGAGCATGCTCATTGCGGGCGTGATGCCCACGCCGCCCGTCACCAGCACCAGCGGCCGGCCCTGTGCTTGCGCGGGTGCGGGCTTCAGCACGAAGTCGCCGCAGGGCGGCAGCACCTCGAGCACCGTGCCGACCGGGGCCTGCGCATGGAGCCAGTTCGACACCCGCCCGCCCTGCTCCTGCTTGACGCTGATGCGGTACCAGGGCTTGCCGGGCGCGTCCGACAGGGAGTAGTTGCGCCGCACCGTCTCGCCGTCGACGTTCAGCACCAGCGTGAGGTACTGGCCGGGCGTGAACCCGAGCAGCGGGCCGCCGTCCTCGGGTTCCAGGTACAGCGAGAGGATGAGTTCGCTTTCGGCCTCGCGGCGCGCGACACGGAACCGGCGCGCGCCGCGCCAGCCGCCCGGCTGCTGCTCGTTGGCGCGGTAGACCTCTTCTTCGGCGGCGATCAGCATGCCGGCCAGCGCCTGGTAAGCCTCGCCCCACGCGGCAATGATGTCGTCCGTTGCCACCTCGCCCAGCACCTCGCGGATGGCCTGCAGCAGGCAGCGGCCGACGATCGGGTAGTGCTCCGGCAGCACACCGAGCGCGGCGTGCTTCTGGATGATCCGCGGCAGCGCGCCGGACAACGCCTCCAGCCGGTCGATGTGCGCCGCGAAGGCCAGCACCGCCCCCGCGAGCGCGCGCGCCTGCGTGCCGCTGGCCTGGTGCGCTTCGTTGAAGAAGGCCTTCACCTCGGGATGGTTCGTGAGCATGAGCCGGTAGAAGTGGGTGGTGATCGCCTCCCCCTGGGTCTGCAGCAGGGGAACGGTGGCCTTGACGAGAGAAATGGTGCGGTCGGTGAACATGGCGGATGAGATATTGAAAGTAAGGATGTGAGCTCTTTCCCAGTCATGAAACGTGCCAGCTGCCGCACGTGCGCAAGCCCTTGTTTTTCAAGCCATTTTCTTGAGCATGGTCAAAGCGACAACAAAAACTCGTTGTCAAATGGACACCCATGAGTGCAGAAATGACCACATCCACTGGCCCGGAACTCCCCAGCGAGGCCGAACGCTTCAGTGCCCTGCTGAAGGCCGTGCGCGAGTTCGTGCGCTGCGACGCGGCCGCGCTGCTGCGGCTGGAAGACGGCGCGCTCTCCGCCGTCGCGGTCGACGGCCTCAGCGACGAGACATTGGGGCGCCGCTTCACCGTGGCCGCGCACCCGCGCTTCGCACGCCTGCTCGACAGTCCGGCCGGGCTGCGCTTTCCGCCCGACTGTGAGCTGCCCGACCCGTACGACGGGCTGGT
Organism: Variovorax sp. Root411; assembly: GCF_001425205.1. GTDB lineage: Bacteria > Pseudomonadota > Gammaproteobacteria > Burkholderiales > Burkholderiaceae_C > Variovorax. Next base: position 89,407 of record NZ_LMDW01000001.1, on the reverse strand, counting down.
GTCGGGCCAGCCCGAGATCCTTCCGGTGCACGACTGCATGGGCGCGCCGCTGCGCCTGCGCGGCGAACTCTGGGGCCTGCTCACGCTCGACGCGCTCGAAGCCTCAGCTTTTGACGCAGTCGGCCCAGCGCGGATGGAGGCGCTGGTGCGGCTGGTCGAGTCGGGCATCGACGCGGCACAGACCATCCGCGACATGGCCCGGCGCGCCGCGCAGGAGCAGGCGCTCGCGCAGGCCTGGCAGTCCAGCCGCGTCGCCACGCGCGAGCTGCTGGGCACCAGCGCGGCCATGCAGCAGCTGCGCCGCGAGATTGACACCGTGGGCGCCTCCGACCTCACCGTGCTGCTGCTCGGCGAGACCGGCGTGGGCAAGGACCTCGTGGCGCAGCGCCTGCATGCGCGCTCGCGCCGCGAGGCGCAGCCGCTGGTGCAGGTGAACTGCGCGGCCCTGCCCGAGACGCTGGCCGACAGCGAGCTCTTCGGCCACCGCAAGGGCGCCTTCACCGGCGCCATTCAGGACCGCACCGGCAAGTTCGAGCTGGCCGACGGGGGCACGCTGTTCCTCGACGAGGTGGGCGAGCTGCCGCTCACCGTGCAGGCCAAGCTGCTGCGCGTGCTGCAGGGCGGCGAGCTGCAGCGTCCCGGCAGCGACCGCACGCTGCGGGTCGACGTTCGCGTGATCGCCGCCACCAACCGCGACCTGCCCGCCGCCATCGCGCAGGGGCGCTTCCGCGCCGACCTGTACCACCGGCTGTCGGTCTACCCGCTGGTGGTGCCGCCGCTGCGCGCGCGGGGCCGCGACGTGCTCGCGCTGGCCGGCGGCTTCCTGGAGGAGAACCAGCACCGCCTGGGTGCACGCAACCTGCGGCTTTCGCCCGGCGCGCGGGCCGCGCTGCTGGCGCACCCCTGGCCCGGCAATGTGCGGGAACTCGAGCACGCGATCAGCCGCGCCGCCCTGCGCGCATACCGCGAGCACGGGCGCGCCGGGCGCTGGGTGGCCATCGAGCCCCGGCACCTGCTGCTGGAGGAAATGATCGCCCCGGCCCTGCCGCCAGACACCGCGCCGGCCGCTTACGGCGTGCCCGCTTCGGCCTCGGCCGGGAACGACGCCACGGCGACCACGCTGCGGGACGCCACCGAGGCCTTCCAGCGCGACTGGTTGGCTGCCTGCCTGGCCCGTCATGCCGGCAACATCAGCCAGGCGGCGGGGCAGGCCGGGATGGATCGCAGCAACTTTCACCGTCTGCTGCGCAAGTTCGGCATCCGCCCGCAGCAGCAGCCCGGTTGAAATGCGCGGCGGGCGAATGCCGCGCCGGTACGTCCGTCAGACGTGCGAGGCCGCGTGGCCGCCGGTGGATCTGCCGGCCTCGGCTTTCGCCTCGTCCGGCAGATCCACCATCGGCCCCGTGCCGCTGTAGCGGTCCAGCGCCAGATAAATCGCCGGCGTGATGTACAGCGTGATCACCTGCGAGAAGATCAGCCCGCCCACCACTGCCACGCCCAGCGGCTGGCGCAACTCGGCGCCGGCGCCCAGGCCCAGCGCGAGCGGCAGCGCGCCCATCAGCGCGGCCAGCGTGGTCATCAGGATGGGCCGGAAGCGCAGGCGGCAGGCTTCGCGGATCGCGTCCACCGGCTGCAGGCCCTCGGTGCGCTGCGCGTCGAGCGCGAAGTCGATCATCATGATCGCGTTCTTCTTCACGATGCCGATCAGCAGCAGGATGCCGATGGTCGCGATCAGCGTCAGGTCGAAGCCGAAGAGCTTCAGCGAAATCAGCGCGCCCACCGCCGCCGAAGGCAGCCCGGCCAGGATCGTGATCGGATGGATGTAGCTCTCGTACAGCACGCCGAGCAGCACGTAGATCACGAGCACCGCCAGCACCAGCAGCACGGCCTGGCTGGACTGCGAGCTCTGGAACACCGCCGCATCGCCGCCGTAGGTGGTGATGATCGAGGGCGGCATCTTCAGCTCTTCCTTGAACCGGTCGATCTTCGCGGTTGCGTTGCCCAGCGGCACGTCGGGCGCGAGGTTGAACGACACCGTCACCGCCTGCAGCTGGCCCTGGTGGTTGACCGCGGTTGGCCCCACGGTGCGCTTGACGGTCGAGAAGGCCGACAGCGGCACCAGCCGGCCGGTGGTGCTGCGCACCGACAGGCGCGACACGTCTTCCTCGAACTGGCGGTCGTTGTCGGCCGCCGAAAGGATCACCTGGTAGGTGTTGCTCGTGCCGTAGATGCTGCCGATCTGGCGGTCGCCGTAGGCGTTGTAGAGCGCGGTGCGCAGGTCGCCCACGGCCACGCCGAGCACGCCGGCCTTGTCGCGGTCGATGTCGAGCGTGGCCTGCAGGCCGCGGTTCTGCGAGTCGCTGGTCACGTCGCGGAAAGCCGGGTCGGCGCGCATGCGTTCCATGAGCTTGGTGGACCACGGCACCATCTCGCCCGCGTTCACGCTCTGCAGCGTGTACTGGAAGCGCGCCTTGCTCTGGCGCCCGCCCAGGCGCAGGTTCTGCACCGGCTGCATGTAGACGGCAATGCCCGGGATCTCGCGGAAGCGCTGGCGCAGCGATTCGAGCACCTTCGCCATCGGCGGGCGCTCGCTGCGCGGCTTGAGCACCGCGAACAGCCGGCCGGAGTTCTGCGTGGCCGTGGGGCCGCCCACGCCGACGAAGGAGCTCACGTAGTTGACGCTCGGGTCATCCTTGAGGGTGGCGGCCACGCGGTCCTGCAGCGCCTTCATGGCGTTGAATGAAATGTCCTCGGCGGCCTCGGTCGTGATCTGGATCTGGCCGATGTCTTCCTCGGGGAAGAAGCCCTTCGGGATGGTCGCGAACAGCCAGCCCGTGACGACGAAGGTCAGCCCTGCGATCGCCAGCATCACCTTGCGGTGCACCAGCGTCCAGCCGAGCGAGCGCATGTAGGTTGCGTGCACCGCGCGGTAGCCGCGCTCGAAGGCTCGGCCGATGGCCGTGCCCGGCTCGGGATGCTCTTCTTCGTGATCGAGCGCGCCCGCACGGCGCGGCACCTGCTTGAGCAGCCGGCTCGCGAGCATCGGCACCAGCGTGAGCGACACCACGGCCGACACCAGCACCGCCAGCGCCACCACCACCGCGAACTCGTGGAACAGCAGGCCGATCACGCCCGGCATGAAGAAGATCGGGATGAACACCGCCACCAGCGAGATGGAGATCGACACGATGGTGAAGCCCACCTCGCGCGCGCCGCGCAGCGCCGCCGCGAACGGGTCCATGCCCTTCTCGACGTAGCGCATGATGTTCTCGAGCACCACGATGGCGTCGTCGACCACCAGCCCCACGGCCAGCGTGATGCCGAGCAGCGAGATGTTGTCGAGGCTGTAGCCGAAGGCGTAGAGCAACGCCACCGCACCGATCAGCGAAATAGGGATGGTCGCGGCCGGAATCAACGTGGCCACCAGCCGGTGCAGGAACAGGAAGATCACCAGCACCACCAGCGCGATGGTGCCCAACAGCGTGAGTTGCACGTCGTGCACCGCCTCGCGGATCGAGATCGAGCGGTCGTTCACCACCTGGATGTCGACCGACTGCGGCAGTTCCGCCTTGAAGCGCGGAACAAGCGCGCGCACCGCGTCCACCACCTGCACGGTGTTGGCATTGGGCTGGCGCTGCACGGCGAGCGAAATCGAGTCCTGCCCGTTGAAGCTGCTCGCGGTCTTCACCGACTCGAAGCTGTCCTCGATAGTGGCCACCTCGTCGAGCCGCACCGGCGCGCCGTTGCGCTGGCCGACGATCAGCTTGGCGAAGTCGGCCGCCTTCATGAGCTGGCGGTTGGCCTGGATGGTGAGCGTCTGGCGCGGGCCGTCGAGCACGCCGACCGGCGTGTTGGCGTTGGCCGAGTTCACGGCCTTGGCGAGTTCGTCGAGCGTGATGTTGCGCGCGTTGAGCAGGTCGGCATTGGCCTTGATGCGCACCGCGAAAGCCTTGCGGCCGTACACGCCCACCTGCGCCACGCCATCGATGGTCGACAGCGTGGGCGAGATCAGGTTCTCGGCGTAGTCGTTGAGCTCCGACGGGTTCATCGACGGCGAGATCAGCGCGATGAACAGCACCGGCGCGTCGGCCGGGTTCACCTTGCGGTACGAGGGCAGCTGCGTCAGTTCTTGCGGCAGCTGGCGCTGGGCGCGCAGCAGCGCGGCCTGCACGTCGACCGCGGCGGCGTCGATGTCGCGGCTGCTCACGAATTCGAGGGTGATCGAAGACACGCCCTGCGTGTTCACCGAGCTGATGGTCTGCAGGCCCGGGATGGTCGAGAACTGCTTTTCGAGCGGCAGCGCCACCGAACTTGCCATGGTGTCCGGGCTCGCGCCCGGCAATTGCGCATTGACGTTGATGACCGGCGTGTTGTAGCTGGGCAGTGCGGCGACGGGGATGCTGAAGTACGCGAAGATGCCGACGACCACGGCCGCCGCGGACAGCAGCACCGTCATCGCCGGACGGCGGATGCAAAGCTCCGATATGTTCATGCGCGTTCCCGCTGCGGCGGCTTGATGTCGGCACCGCCGGAAGAAGCGGCGCTGCCCGGCGTGACGCCGGTGGTGCCGTTGCCGGGTGCGCCAGACGCACCCGGCGCCTTGGCATCGACACGAACCTTGCCACCAGGGCGCACATTCTGGCTGCCCTCGATCACCACCTGCTCGCCCGGCTCCACGCCGCTCACTGCCACATCGGTGCCGAAGGTGTGCAGCGTCTTCACCTTGCGGCGCGTGGCGGTCTTGCCCTCGTCGACCACATAGAGCGAAGTGCCGTCGGACAGCATCATCAGCGCCGCGGCCGGCACCACCGTGGCGCCGTTGAGCATGCGCACCGTGATGCGCGTGCCGACGAACTGGCCGGGCCACAGACTCTGGTCGGCATTCGCGAACACGGCCTTGGCGCGCACCGTGCCGATCTGCGGGTCGACGGTGTTGTCGACGAAGTCGAGCGTGCCGCTCAGCGGCGCCTTGCCGCCGGTGACGACGGCCTCGACCTTGGCGTGCGAGCGCGCGGCTTCGAGCAAATCCTGCAGGTTGCCTTCGGGCACCGGGAAGCTCACGGCGATCGGGTCGAGCTGCGTGATGGTGACGAGCGACAGCGTCGGCTGCACCAGCGTGCCCGGGTAGATGTTGACGGCGCCGATGCGCCCGGCGATGGGCGCGCGCAGCGTGGCATAACCCAGCGCCACCTGCGCCGACTGCACGGCCGCGCGGTCGGCCGCCACGGCGGCGCGCTGCGCCTGGAGCTGCGAGAGCGTGGCATCGGCAGCGCTCTTCGCGATGAAGTTCTGCGCCACGAGGTCCTGGCTGCGCTTGTACTGGCGCTCCAGGTCGGCCATGGTGGCCTCGTCCTTCTGCTGCTGCGCGCGGGCGCGGGCGAGGTTGGCCTGGTCGTTGCGGTCGTCGAGCGTGAAGAGCAACTGGCCGGCCTTGACGAACTGGCCTTCCTTGACATGCACCGCGCTCACCGTGTTCGTCACCTGCGGACGCAGGTCGACGCTGTTGAGAGACACCACGCTGCCGTTGACCTGCACCGTCACCGGCACGTCCTGCTTCTGCGCGGTGGCCAGGGTCACGAGCGCGGGCGCGCCGCCGCTGTTGCTGCCCGCGGCCGGAGCCTTCGCGTCCTTGCCGGCAGATTTGTCCCCGGACATGCTCCACCACCCGCCCGCGACGGCTACGATCAACACGCCCGCAAGGGCGACGGCGACATTTTTCTTCATGGGTTCTTTGTGCACTTTGGGCTGACTCCGACTATTGGATCAGCGGCCGACTCCCGGTGTTCGCGGCCCCCGTAAAGAAATGTAAAGCCAGTCAACCGAAAGCCCCACACTACCTGCTGTGGCCGGCGCCGGGGAACCGCACCCCCTCGCTAAAATCGCCGCTCCACAGCCTCTGGATAAACCCCATGAACCGCTGCAAGACACCCACGAATGCTCTCACCTTCATAGCGCTTTGCACAGCAGCCATTGCTGCGGCAGGCCTTTTCCCGCTCAGCGCCAGCGCCCAGGACGAAGTGCCCCGGCCGCAGACCCAGAACGAATCGCTCGTTGGCGGCCGCAATTTCCCCATCGGCACCCTGCGCGGCAAGTTCACGGTCCTCAACGCGCCCGACGTCGACCTCGACGGCCATGCCGATCGGCTGGGGGCCGGCGCGCGCATCCGAAGCCCGCAGAACATGCTGGTCATGCCCGGCGCCATCACGGGCCAGAAGTACCTGGTCAACTACACGCGCGATGCCGCCGGCCTGCTGCGCGAGGTCTGGATCCTCACGGCCGACGAAGCCTCGGCCCCGCGCGAATCGCTGAACAAGCCGTTCCTGAACATCTGGCCGTTCACCTCGAACGACACCGTCAACACGCAGTAGGCAAAGACGGCGGCGCGGCCCATGCGCTGCCCGCTGCCCAGCCCTCCCCGTTGTTGCGGAGGGCATGAGAGAGAGCTCCCCATGAAAAAAGTATTCATCAAGACCTTCGGCTGCCAGATGAACGAGTACGACTCGGACAAGATGGCCGACGTGCTCAATGCCGCGCAGGGCTACGAGCCCACGCAGAACGTGGACGAGGCCGACCTCATCCTGTTCAACACCTGCTCTGTGCGCGAGAAGGCACAGGAAAAGGTGTTCTCCGACCTCGGCCGCGTGAAGCACCTGAAGGCCAGGGGCGTGAAGATCGGCGTGGGCGGCTGCGTGGCGAGCCAGGAGGGCGAGGCCATCATTGCGCGTGCGCCGTACGTCGACATCGTGTTCGGCCCGCAGACACTGCACCGCCTGCCCGAGATGCTCAACGACCGCGAGCGCCTGAACCGCCCGCAGGTGGACATCAGCTTCCCCGAGATCGAGAAGTTCGACCACTTGCCGCCCGCGCGCGTCGAAGGCGCGACGGCCTTCGTGTCGATCATGGAAGGCTGCTCCAAGTACTGCAGCTACTGCGTGGTGCCCTACACCCGCGGCGAGGAGGTGAACCGCCCGCTCGACGACGTGCTGGTCGAGATCGCCGGGCTGGCCGAGCAGGGCGTGCGCGAGATCACGCTGCTGGGCCAGAACGTGAACGCCTACCGCGGCAAGATGGGCGACACCGCCGAGATCGCCGACTTCGCGCTGCTGATCGAATACGTCGCCGAGATCCCCGGCATCGAGCGCATCCGCTACACCACGAGCCACCCGAACGAGTTCACGCCCCGGCTGATCGAGGCCTATGCCAAGGTGCCGCAGCTCGTGAGCCACCTGCACCTGCCGGTGCAGCACGGCAGCGACCGCATCCTGATGGCGATGAAGCGCGGCTACACCGCCATGGAATACAAGAGCACGGTGCGCAAGCTGCGCGCCATCCGCCCCGAGCTTGCCCTGAGCAGCGACTTCATCGTCGGCTTCCCCGGCGAGACGGACGACGACTTCAACAAGATGATGAAGCTGATCGACGACTGCCGGTTCGACGCCAGCTTCAGCTTCATCTTCAGTCCGCGCCCCGGCACGCCCGCCGCCGCGCTGCAGGACGACACGCCGTATGAAGTGAAGCTCGCGCGGTTGCACACGCTGCAGGCCGTGATCGACGTCAACGTGAAGCGGTTCGGCCAGGCGCTGGTCGGCACCACGCAGCGCGTGCTGGTGGAAGGCGCCTCGCGCAAGGACGCGAACGAACTCATGGGCCGCACCGCCTGCAACCGCGTCGTCAACTTCGAAGGCCCACCTCATCTGTCCGGGCGCCTCGTCGGCCAAATGGCCGACCTTCGCATCACGCGCTCGCTGGCCTACACGCTGCGCGGCGAGGTCGTGACGAGCGAATCGTCGATGCCGGTGCTCGCCCACTGATGGCGAAGCGACCGTCCATCCGGGGCTCGTTCCAGCAGCTCCTGCTGTTTGCCTTCCTGCTGATCACCGCGCTGCTGGTCGGCGTGGCGCTGCGCTCGGTGCTGCAGTACGACGCACTGATGACACAGAGCCGCGACGCGGCCGCGCGCGCGCTGCGCCTGTCGGGCGCGGCCCAGTCGCTGGCCGAACGCAGCGCGGCCATGGAGCGCGCGGGGCGCCAGTCGCTGGTGCTCAACGACGCAGTGCTGCGCCGCCGCTTCGATGACGCGGCGCGCGAGGCGCATCAGGTGCTGGAGCGCCTGGAGAAAAACGGCCTGGCCCCCGCGGGCACCGAGATGTGGCGCGCCCAGCTCGGCGTGATCGAGGGCCTGATGAGCGGCAACGCCGACAGCGCCCTGGCCCGCGAAAGCACGATGGCGATGCAGTTCCGCGAACTCGACGCGCTCAACACCAACCTCGCGCAGCAGGCGCAGTTCCTGATCGAAACGCAGAACGACGCGCTGGCCAGGCGCATCGAGAACGCGCGCCGCCGGCTGATGCGCGAAGTGGTGGCCGCCAGCGTGCTGGCCGTGTCGCTGGCGCTGGCCTTCGGCATCTGGCTGGCGCGGCCGTTCAAGCGGCTGGAGCACGCCATCGTCGGTCTCGGGCAGAACCGGCTCGACGAGCCCATCGACATCCGCGGCCCGGCCGACGTCCGGCGCGTGTCGCAGCAGCTCGAATGGCTGCGGCTGCGCCTGACCGAGCTCGATGCCGACAAGGCGCGCTTCCTGCGCCACGTGTCGCACGAGCTGAAGACGCCGCTGGCCGCGTTGCGCGAGGGCGTCTCGCTGCTCGAAGACGGCGTGACCGGTCCGCTGAACCCGGCGCAGCTCGAAGTTGCGCAGATCCTGCAGCAGAACACCGTGTCGCTGCAGGGCCAGATCGAGGCGCTGCTGCGCTTCAACGCCGCCGCCTTCGAGGCGCGCGAACTGCGCCGCGAACGCACCGAGCTGCTGCCGCTGATCGAGGAACAGATCGAGGCCCAGCGCCTGCAGTGGCAGTCGCATGGCCTGCGCGTGCGGGCCGAGGGCGACCCCGTCGCGATCACGGTCGACCGCACCAAGCTCGGCACCGCGATCGCCAACCTGTTGAGCAACGCCATTCGCTTTTCGGTAACGGGCGGTGTCATCACCCTGGCGGTGTCGGGGACGCCCGAGGCGGTCCACATCGACGTGAACGACGCCGGGCCGGGCATCGCCGAGGGCGACCGCGACCGGATCTTCGAACCCTTCTTCCGCGGCGAGCGCCAGCCCGAGCACACGGTGAAAGGCACGGGCATCGGACTTTCCATCGTGCAGGAGTACATTGCAGCCCACGGGGGTCGCATCACCCTGCAGCCCGGCGGACCCGGTGCTCGCTTTCGCATCGAACTGCCGCGCACGGCCTGACCTCCCCCGCACCCCTCTCCAAATACTGTCCGAACGCCTCGCGTCCTTTCTTCGACCCATGTTTTTTTCGTTCGTCCGCCGTTCCTCCTTCGCCGGGGCGATGGCCGTGCCTTTCGTCCTGCTGCTGGCCGCCTGCGCCACGCAGCCCAAGCCGTCCGCGGAGGCCGATGCGCTGCCGCCGCCCCCGGTCGCGCCGCGCGTGATGCCAGTGGAGGCTGAGCCGAAGGCGCCGGCCACGCAGCCCGCCTCCTCGCTCTTCACGTTGATGACGCAGGGGCCGCAGGCGGCCATGCTGTCGTACGCCGACAAGGTGCGCCCGCTGAACGGCGCCGACCTGAGCGCGGAAATCTCGCGCATCGGCGACCCCGGCGATACGCCCACCACGCAGATGCAGCTGGCGCTGCTGCTCTCGCAGACCCGCGTGCCGGCCGACCTGGCGCGTGCGCTGGGCCTGCTGCAGCGCGTGATCGCCAACCCCGCGCCCGAGGCGCAGGCCCTGCATCCGCTGGCACGCGCCCTGGCCGCGCGCTACATCGAGCAGCGCCGCGTCGAGGACGATCGCGACAAGCAGTCGCAGCAGCTGCGCGACAGCCAGCGCCGCATCGACCAGCTGAACGACCGCATCGAAGCCCTGCGCGCCATCGAGCGCAGCTTCGCGCGGCCCAACGCCACACCGGCGCCCGTCGCGCCGGCGGCACCGCCAAGCGGAAGCAAACCAAACCCATGAGCGCAGCGCCGGTCCGCTCCAGGCAAGCTCGCACCGCGGTGCGAAGCACGGAGGTTTTTCTATGAGCACCACCGGCGCCCGCCTCCTCGTGGTCGACGACGACCCGGACATGCTGCGGCTGCTCTCGATGCGGCTGAGCTCGGCGGGCTACCAGGTCACGGCCGTGACCTCGGCCGAGACCGCGCTCACGCAGCTCGAGATCGAGCATCCGCAGCTCGTGCTCAGCGACGTGCGCCTGCCCGGGCGCGACGGCCTCCAGCTGTTCGACGAAATCCGCAAACGCCATCCCTCGCTGCCGGTGATCCTGCTCACCGCGCACGGCACCATTCCCGACGCGGTCGAGGCCACGGCGCGCGGCGTGTTCACCTACCTCACCAAGCCTTATGACGGCCGTGAGCTGCTCGACAAGATCGCGCAGGCGCTGGCGCTCGGCGCGCCCGCCACCACGCCGAGCAAGGCCGGCGACGACAGCTGGCGCTCCGAGATCGTGAGCCGCAGCAACCGCATGGCCGAGCTGCTGGCCGAGGCACGCATGGTCGCCAAGTCGGACGCCTCGGTGCTGCTGCGCGGCGACTCGGGCGCGGGCAAGGAAATGCTGGCGCGCGCCATTCACAAGGCCAGCGCGCGCGCCGACAAGCCCTTCGTGGCGGTCAACTGCGGCGCCATTCCGGAAGCGCTGCTTGAGTCGGAGCTGTTCGGCCACATGAAGGGAGCCTTCACCGACGCCCATGCCAACCACAAGGGCCTGTTCCAGCAGGCCGACGGCGGCACGCTGCTGCTCGACGAAATCGGGGACATGCCGCCCGCGCTGCAGGTCAAGCTGCTGCGCGTGCTGCAGGAGCGCGCAGTGCGGCCGCTGGGCGCGAGCCAGTCGATCCAGGTCGACGTGCGCATCGTCTCGGCCACCCACCGCGACCTCGACGCCGCAATGGAAGCGGGCCAGTTCCGCGAAGACCTGTACTACCGCCTGAACGTGGTGACGCTCACGCTGCCGCCGCTGTCGGCGCGGCGCGAAGACATTCCGCTGCTGGCCAACCACTTCCTGCAGCGCCTGTCGACCAAGTACGGCAAGCGGCTGTCGGGCTTCGCGCCCGAGGCGCTGAAGGCGCTGACCACGGCCGCCTGGCCGGGCAACGTGCGCCAGCTGTTCAACGTGGTCGAGCAGGTCTGCGCGCTGTCGAGCTCGCCGCTGATTCCCCTGGCGCTGGTGCAGCGCGCGTTGCGCGTGCCGACGGTCGAAGTGCAGACCTATGCGGAGGCCAAGCAGCGTTTCGAGCGCGATTACCTCGTCGGCCTGCTGAAACTGACCGACGGCAACGTGGCCGATGCGGCGCGCCTGGCCGATCGCAACCGCACGGAGTTCTACCGGCTCTTGCAAAAGCACGAACTCACGCCGGGTCACTTCAAGGCCGACGCTGTCGCTCCTGGTGGGGAACCTGTCGCCGAGTAGCGACGCCCCTAAGTCGTTGATTTATATGGCCTATCCCTACCAGCCCAAGAGGCTTGTCGGGATTCGGCGACAAAAATAGAGGTTTGGAGGCCTTCCGGCGGCCTCCTCCCGCGAAAAACACCTTCGAATCGGCCCAAGTCGTTGATCTGAAAGCGTTTTTCCAGGCTGGCACAGGGTTTGCCCCTGTACTGGCATGACAGCACTAACCAGCCCATCTTTCGCACTGCGCCAGCAGCGCGACGGCCTGCGTCAAAAGCAGTTTTCCTCCTCGCGGCCCCGTGCCGCGGGCCATTCGCTCGCCGCGCTCGCAAGCGCCGGCGGCGCCGAGCCGGATTGCGTGATCAAGCGCTTTCCTGCCATTGGCGACACCCCTTCCCTCGACAAGCAACGTTGGTAAACCGCATGAAGCCGAACGACTTCTCCCAACTGAACGTGCTGGCCGACACCGATTTTTCGCACCGCAGCGCGGTCCGCGAAGAACGCCATCCCAATTCGGTCACCGCCCCGCCGGTCAATCGCGGTTCGATGACGCCCCGCCCTTGGCGCGGTTTCTGGAACAGCATCGGCACCGCCCTGCTGGTCAAGCTCGGTGCTGGCGGCAAGCGCGAAAGCGCCGGCCCGGCCGAAGCCCGCCAACCGTGGCAGCGCGCCGCGGCCCAGCGCCGCAACGCGTTCATGCTGCTCACAGTGCTGAGCACCGTGATCGCCTCGACGCTGTTCGCCGGCGTGCAACCCGACTACAACAACGTCTGGCTCGAATACGGCCAGATCGGCCTGTACGGCCTGCTCTCGGGCTGGGTCGTGACCGGCTTCGTGACCGCGCTCATGGGCTTCTATGTCTCCGTGCGCGGTGACAAGCACGCGCTGTCGGCCAAGCAGGTCGTCAACCACCCGATGAACCCCGAGGCACGCACTGCGATCATCATGCCGATCTGCAACGAAGACGTTGCCACGGTGTTCGCCGGCTTGCGCGCCACCTGCGAATCGGTCGCCTCCACCGGCCACGCGAAGCAGTTCGACGTGTTCGTGCTGTCCGACAGCTACAACCCCGAGACCGCCGCCGCCGAGCGCGCCGCCTGGGAAGACCTTCGCGCCGCCCTGGCCGAGAGCCCGAACCAGCCGCAGGTTGAGGTGTACTACCGCCTGCGCACCCGCCGCACGCACCGCAAGGCCGGCAACGTGGCCGACTTCTGCCGCCGCTGGGGCAAGGACTACCGCTACATGGTCGTGCTCGACGCCGACTCGGTGATGAGCGGCGACTGCCTGACCTCGATGGTCAAGCTGATGGAAGCCAATCCCACCGCCGGCATCATCCAGACCGCGACGCAGGCCATCGGCCACGTCACGCTGCATGCCCGCGCACAGCAATTCGCTTCCCGCGTGACGGGCCGCCTGTTCACGCTGGGCATGCAGTTCTGGCAACTGGGCGAATCGCACTACTGGGGCCACAACGCGATCATCCGCGTCGAACCCTTCATGAAGCACTGCGCGCTGGCCCCGATCAAGGGCACCGGCGGCATGTCGGGCGGCATCATGTCGCATGACTTCGTCGAAGCCGCGCTGATGCGCCGTGCCGGCTACAACGTGTGGCTGGTGTCCGACCTGGTCGGCAGCTACGAGCAGCAACCCCCGGACCTGCTGGCCGAACTCCAGCGCGACCGCCGCTGGTGCCAGGGCAACCTGCAGAACGCCCGCCTGATGGCCGAGCCCGGCATCCATCCGGTACACCGCGCGATGTTCGTGACCGGCACCATGGCCTACGTCTCCGCCCCGCTGTGGCTGGCTTTCCTGACGCTGGGCACCGCCCTGTGGCTGAGCGGCTCGAGCCTCGTGTCGAGCTGGAACGTGCTGCCCGCCGAACTGGCCGGCCTGTGGGTCTGGACCCTGTGCCTGCTGTTCCTGCCGCGCGTGCTGGGCATCGCTGCCGTGCTGATGCGCGGCGAGCAACGCCAGTACGGCGGTGTGTGGGGCCTGGTGAAGAGTTCCATGATGGAAAGCGGTCTTGCCATCGTGCAGGCCCCGGTCCGCATGCTGGCCCACTCGCTGTTCGTGCTGGTCGCCCTCACCGGCATCAAGCTCGACTGGAAGTCGCCCCCGCGCGAAGCCAACGCCGTGCCCTGGAAGATTGCTGCCACGCAGTTGGCCCCGATGACGCTGGTGATCGCCATGCTGGCCGTCGGCGTCGCGATGATCGACCCGAGCGCGCTGATCTGGCTCATGCCCGTCGGCCTGCCGCTGCTGCTGGCGATTCCGCTGACCGTGCTGACCAGCCAGATCGCGCTGGGCACCACGCTGCGCGACCGCGGCTTCCTGCTGATTCCCGAGGAATCGCGTTCACCGGCCGTGCTGCGCCGTGCGTGGATGCATGCGGTTCGCCTCGCGCGGCCTGCTGCGCTGGCAACCGCCTGATGCGCTGAAGACACAGCGCCCCGAAGCCGGCCTCAGGGTCGGCTTTTTTCATGGCGGGCACGCAGACCGCGCTGGCGCACACGAAGCCGTCGAGGCGCAGCAGGTCTACGAAATGCAGCCCTTAAGACAGAAGGCCCGCCGGTGCGAACCGGCGGGCCTTCTTATATATGTGTGCGTGTGGCGTTCGCTCAGAACGGGAGCTTCGGGCCACCGGGGCCGCCCATTCCGCCCATGCCTTTCATGCCGCCCATCTTCTTCATCATCTTCATGAGGCCGCCGCCCTTCATCTTCTTCATCATGCCCTGCATCTGCTCGAACTCGTTGAGCAGGCGGTTCACCTCCTGAACCTGCACGCCGGCACCGGCCGCGATGCGGCGCTTGCGCGTGGCCTTGAGCAGCTCGGGCTTGCGGCGCTCCAGCGGGGTCATGCTCTGGATGATCCCTTCCTTGCGGCGGATGTCGCGCTCGGCGCGCGTCATGTCGGCCTCGGTCGCCTTGGCGGCCATTTGCGTGGGCAGCTTGTCCATCAGGCTGGAGAGCCCGCCCATCTGCTTCATCTGTTGCAGCTGGCCGAGGAAGTCGTTCAGGTCGAAGCCCGCGCCGCTCTTGACCTTGGCGGCGAGCTTCTGCGCCGCCGCCACGTCGACGCCGGCCGTGACCTGCTCGACCAGCGCGACGATGTCGCCCATGCCGAGGATGCGGCCCGCATGGCGCTCGGCATCGAATACCTCGAGGCCGTCGATCTTCTCGCTGGTGCCTGCGAACTTGATCGGCACGCCCGTGACCTGCCGCACCGACAGCGCCGCACCGCCGCGCGAATCGCCGTCGGTCTTGGTCAGGATGATGCCGGTGAGCGGCAGCGCTTCCTTGAAGGCCTTGGCGGTGTTGATTGCGTCCTGGCCCTGCATCGCATCGACCACGAACAGGGTCTCGACCGGATCGACCGCCGCGTGCAGCTGCTTGATCTCGGTCATCAGCACTTCGTCGATCGCGAGGCGGCCGGCGGTGTCGACCAGCAGCACGTCGAAATAATGGCGCTTGGCGTGGTCGAGCGCGGCGCGTGCGATGTCCAGCGGCTTCTGGTCGGGCGTGCTCGGAAACCATTCGGCGCCGGCCTGCTTCGTCACGGTCTTGAGCTGCTCGATGGCGGCGGGGCGGTAGACGTCGCCCGACACCGTGAGCACCTTCTTCTTGCGCTTTTCGATCAGGTGCTTGGCGAGCTTGGCGGTGGTGGTGGTCTTGCCGGCGCCCTGCAGGCCGGCCATGAGGATCACGGCCGGAGGCTGGGCCGCGAGGTTGATGTCGGACACGCCCTCGCCCATGGTGGCGGCGAGTTCGCGGTTCACGATGCCGACCAGCGCCTGGCCCGGCTTGAGCGAGCCCAGCACTTCCTGGCCGAGCGCCTTGTCCTTCACCCGCGCAACGAAGTCGCGCACCACGGGCAGCGCCACGTCGGCTTCCAGCAGCGCCATGCGCACTTCGCGCAGCATGTCCTGCACGTTGCTTTCGGTGATGCGGGCCTGGCCGCTCATCGTCTTGACGAGGCGGGAGAACTTTTCTGTGAGGGCGGTGGCCATGAGCGGGATGCCTTGCTGCCCGCCGCGGCGGGTCATTGGAAAGTCGTGTACCTGGATCGGTGGCTTGCGCCCCTTCGCGAGACGCCGGGAACCGGCTGTGCCGGGCCTCCGGTGCCGCCCCCCGGTGAGGGGGTTGGCACTGCGGCACGAAGTGCGCAAGCCTGGGGGAGATAAACTCCAGCCGATGATTTTAGCGATCCCCTCCCCACTCGGCGTGGCGCTGGGCATCGCCACCGCGGTCGCCTACGGTTTTGTCGCCGCTGCCGGCGCAAGACTGAGCCGCCAATCGACCCAGTGGGCGCTCGGCATTGCATGGCTGTTGCATGCCGCCGTGCTGGCCCACGGCCTCATCGGCAGCGAGCCGCGCTTCGGTTTCGCGCCCGCCCTGTCGGTCACCGCGTGGCTGGTGCTCACCGTCTACGCGGTCGAAAGCCGCATGTATCCCCAATTGAAAGTACGGCGCGCGCTGGCCTGGCTGGGCGCGGCCGCGGTGCTGCTGGCCATCCTGTTCCCGGGCACGCCGCTGCACGTCACGGCCTCGCCGTGGCTGCCATTGCACCTGGCGCTCGGCATCGCCTCGTACGGTCTGTTCGGCGCCGCGGTCGTGCACGCCTGGCTGATCACCCGCGCCGAAAAGCAGATTCGTCTCGCCACCGCCGAACCGCAAGGCGGCGTGCCACTGCTCACGCTCGAACGGCTCACCTTCCGTTTCGTCACCGCCGGCTTCGTGCTGCTATCGGCCACGCTGCTGGCCGGCCTGCTGTTCAGCGAACAGCTGTACGGCGCCGCGGGCCGTGTCTGGAAGTGGGACCACAAGACCACCTTCTCGGTGCTCGCCTGGCTCACCTTCGCGATCCTGTTGACCGGCCGGGCCCGCTTCGGCTGGCGCGGCCGCACGGCGCGGCGCGTGCTGTATGCAGGATCCGCCCTTTTGCTGCTGGCCTACGTCGGCTCTCGCTTCGTGCTCGAAGTGGTGCTGGCCCGGCCTCCCGTATGAAATACCTCCTCGTTCTCGCGGTGCTCTGGGTCGCGATCTGGCTCTGGCGCAAGAACCGGCGCGAAGAAATGCGCGACGCCATGCGCGAGCGCGCGGCCAAGGCACAGCAACGCGCCGCCACTCCGCCCGGCCCGCCGCAGGCCATGGTGCGCTGCGCTCATTGCGGGCTGCACCTGCCAGCGACCGATGCCATCTCCGGCCCCGGCGGCACGGTCTACTGCAGCGCTGCGCACCGCGAAGCCGCCGCCGCGCAATGAACTCCTCCCTCTGGTCGCGCGGCGAGCCGGTCACCGACTGGGACGTGCTCGACCAGCACCCGGACGAGAGCACGGCGCTGATCCGGCTCTGGCGCGGCTTCATGGGGGCGCGCTGCTTCGTCGCGCTGGTGCTGATGCTGCTGCAGGGCGTGGCCCTTGCCATCGGGCAGACGATGCAGCCGGTGGCCATCGCCATCTCGGCGCTGTACCTCGTCGCGACCTGGCTGGGCATGAGCTACAGGCGCGTCCAGCCGCCGATCCGCGGCTTCACCGCGCTCTGGCTGCTGACCATCGGCATCGACCTGGCCGCCTTCACTGCCTTGCAGGTGCTGCAGGGCGGCAACGTCAACTACACGCCGCTGTTCGCGCTGCCGGTGCTCATGAGCGCGGTGCTCGGCACCATGATCGTGAGCCTGGGCACCACCGCCACCGTCACCCTGCTGCTGCTGGCCGACGCGGGCTGGCACTGGCTGCAGCAGCCGGTCGATTCGTCGGGCCGCTTCGTGCAGGCGGCGCTCACCGGCACCGGCCTGTTCGTGGTGGCGCTGCTCGCGCACGAAATGGCCCGCCGGCTGGCGCGCGAGGAAGCCGTGGCGCAGCACAGCCGCAGCAGCGCGCAGATGCAGGCGCAGGTCAACGACCTGGTGATCGAGACCCTGAGCGAAGGCGTGCTGGTGATCGACGCCGAAGGCCTGGTGCATGCGGCCAACCCGGCGGCCGACGCGATCCTCGGCCAGGGTTTGGCGAAGCTGACGCTGCCGTTTCCGCTGCATGCCCAGCCCGCCTGGCATGCGCTGGCCGCGCTGGCACGCCAGACCTTCGCGCGCCGGGAGCCGCAGACGGAAGAAATCCCCGTCGCACAGGCGCGCGGCGCGGCGCGCGAGGTGCGCGTGCGCACGCGGCTCACGCCCACCAGCGAGCAGCGCCTGGACAGCCTGTGCGTGATGTTCCTGCAGGACCTGCGCGAGCTCGAGGCCCGCATCCGCACCGAGAAGCTGGCCGCGATGGGCCGCATGTCGGCAGCCGTGGCGCATGAAATCCGCAACCCGCTGGCCGCCATCACGCAGGCCAGCGCGCTACTCAACGAAGACCTGACCGACCCCGCGCACCGCAAGCTCACGAGCATGGTGCAGCACAACGCGCAGCGGCTCGCGCGCATCGTGGACGACGTGCTCGACGTCTCGCGCGCGCGCCAGCAGCGCGTGCTGTCGCTCGGCGAGCAGGTCGTGCTCGACCCCGCGGTGCAGGTGCTGGCCGAGGAATGGGTGCGCCAGACCCAGCGCAAGGGCGTGCTGGTGTCGCTCGACGCGCCCAGCAGCGAGGTGCGCTTCGACGCCGAGCACCTGCGGCGGCTGATCGTGAACCTGCTGGACAACGCCTCGCGCTACGCCGGCAAGAGCGAAGGCTCGATCCAGGTGCTGACCGCGCAGCAGCGCGGCGGCAGCAACCGCCCGAGCCTGATGGTGTGGAGCGACGGCGCGCCGCTGGAGCCGGCGGTGCAGCGGCACCTGTTCGAGCCCTTCTTCTCGTCCGAGAGTCGCTCCAGCGGGCTCGGCCTGTTCCTGTGCCGCGAACTGTGCCGCCGGCATGGCGCCACCATCGGCTACGAGCGGCGCGCGCTGGTGCCGGGCGGACCCGAGGGCAACGAATTCTTCGTCAGCTTTACCGCCAGCGAAAACCGGCTGACACAATAACGCCCGTGAGCAACTCCACCCCTTCCACCCAGCGGCCGGCGCAGATCCTCGTCATCGACGACGAACCCGACCTGCGCACGCTGTACGAACTGACGCTGCTGCGCGAGGGCTATCGCGTCGAGGCCGCCGGCAGCGTGTCGGAAGCGTGGGAGCACCTGGAGGCCGGCCGCTTCGACGCGGTGATCACCGACATGCGGCTGCCCGACGGACAGGGCATGGAAATCATCCACCGCATCCAGAAGGACCAGCGCAGCGAGCGCTGCGTGGTGATGACGGCTTATGGCTCCGCCGAGAACGCGGTGGAAGCATTGAAGGCCGGCGCCTTCGACTACCTCACGAAGCCGGTCGACCTGAAGCAGTTCCGCGCCGTGGTGGCCTCCGCCGTGCAGGCGCGGCACGCGCCGCAGCCGGCGCCCAAGTTGGCGCAGGCGGCGCCCGCCGTCAACAACAACGTCAGCAGCAGCGATGCAGTGGTGGCCACCTCCAGCACCGGCATCGCCGCGCTCGACCGCCTCGTGGGCGATTCGGAACCCATGCGCCTCGTCAAGTCGCGCATCGCCAAGGTGGCGCGCGGCATGGCGCCGGTGCTGGTGCGCGGGGAATCGGGCACCGGCAAGGAACTGGTGGCGCGCGCGGTGCATGCCTGCAGCCAGCGCAGCGACGGCCCGTTCGTCGCGGTCAACTGCGGTGCGATTCCCGAGAACCTGCTCGAGGCCGAGTTCTTCGGCGCCAAGAAGGGCTCGTACACCGGCTCGTCGCAGGACCGCGACGGCTACTTCCAGGCCGCGCGCGGCGGCACGCTGTTTCTCGACGAGATCGGCGACCTGCCGCTGGCCATGCAGTCGAAGCTGCTGCGCGCGATCCAGGAGCGCAGCGTTCGCTCGATCGGCTCGACGCAGGAAGACGCTGTCGACGTTCGCATCGTGAGCGCCACCCATAAAGACCTGCATGCCGAAGTGCAGGCCAGCCGTTTCCGGCAAGACCTTTTCTACCGCCTCAACGTGATCGAGATCGCGGTGCCCGCATTGCGCGAGCGCCGCGAGGACCTGCCCGCGCTGTGCGCCGCGCTGTTGTCGCGCATCGCGCAGGACGGCGGACTGCCGGTGCCGCACCTGTCGGACGACCTGCTGCGCCGCCTCGCGCAGCATCCGCTCAACGGCAACGTGCGCGAGCTCGAAAACCTGCTGCACCGCGCGGTGGCGCTGAACGACGGCGACGAGCTGCACCTCGACCTGATGGGCGGGTTCACCGCATCCGTCGAAGCCGCGGCATCCGCACCGGCCCCGCTGTCGCCCGCCGCCGATGCGCCTGCTGCCGTGCTGGCTCCGCTGCCGATCACACCGGTCGCGCCACCCAAGGCCGCACCGCCGCCGCTGCCCTCCGACCTGCAGGCCTACCTCGACCAGCAGGAGCGCGAGATCCTCGTGCGCGCGCTGCACGAGAGCGGCTTCAACCGCACTGCAGCCGCCGCACGGCTCGGCATGAGCCTGCGCCAGATCCGCTACCGCATCGCGCGGCTGGGCATCACCACGCCCAACGGCGAAGATGGTCCGAGCAGCCATGCCGACGACTGAAGCCCCCACGCCCGGCGCTCCCAACAACGGCGACGACGGGCTCTGGCAAGCCGGCTGGTACCGCTTCGCGAAGGCGCTGCGCTCGCCCAACTTCGGGCCCCGGCCGACTGGCGCGCAGACCGACCTCATCGTGCTGCACTCGATCAGCCTGCCACCCGGCGAATACGGCGGCGATGCGGTGCAGCAGCTCTTCACCAACCAGCTCCACTGGGACGCGCACCCCTACTTCCAGTCGATCCGCGGGCTCGAGGTGTCCTCGCATTTCTACGTGCGCCGCAACGGCGAGCTCTGGCAGTTCGTGAGCTGCGACGATCGCGCCTGGCACGCCGGCGCATCGTCGTGGCGCGGCCGCAGCAACTGCAACGACGACTCCATCGGCATCGAACTCGAAGGACTCGAAGGCCAGCCATTCGAGGAGCCGCAATACGAGACGCTCGCGAGCCTGTGCGCAGCGGTCGCGCAGCACTATCCGATCGCGCACATCGCCGGCCACGAGCACATCGCGCCGGGCCGCAAGCAGGACCCGGGCGCTGGCTTCGACTGGCGTCTGCTGCGCGAACAACTCGGATGGAATCCACAGATGTTTCCGCCGCGGGTGGTGCAGCGCTAATTTTTTCAATCGCACGGCGCCTCGCGATGCGCCGCTCGTGCAGCGCAGCAACGCGAAAACTGCGAACGTGCAATGCAGCAACCATGCGCCCTGCAGGCCCAAATCGTCTTGCAAGCCAAGCTCCATGCGGGTTGCGCGACCATAGGCCAGTGTTCACGCGGCATCGACGGCCGTGTCGACGCCTAGATAGTTACCCCTACTACTTAAAATTGCCGAAAAACACTACCTGTAGTGGCTTGTAGACCCCCGGCACCCTAGATATAGTGTCCTCCGTCCGGTCATTCACACCGGCGCTGCGCCCAACCCAGGCGTCGCCATCCAACAAGAATTGCCAACCGAGAGGAAGCGAATGCAAACAGCCCTGAACCCCCAATCGACCCCGCGTGCCGTTCCCTCGACGTCACTGCAACAGCAGCGAGACACTGCTGGCTCCCCGAGCGGCCAGAACCTCGCCCACTACCAGATCATCCGGCGCAACGGCGCCGTCGTTCCCTTCGAGCCGAACAAGATCGCGATCGCGATGATGAAGGCTTTCCTGGCCGTGCACGGCACCCAGGGCGCGGCTTCCGCCAGCGTGCGCGAAACGGTCGATGTGCTTACGCAGGGTGTGATTCGCGCGCTGGTGCGTTCGCGTCCGGGCGGCGGCACCTTCCACATCGAGGACGTGCAGGACCAGGTCGAGCTCGGCCTGATGCGCGGCGGCCACCATGAAATCGCCCGCGCCTACGTGCTGTACCGCGAGCGCCGCTCGCAGGAGCGTTCGAAGCAGGGCGAACAGGACGTGCCGGCCGCGCCCGCGCTGCACGTGCTGGACAACGGCGAGCTCGTCGCACTCGACCTGAACGAACTCAAGGGCCTGATCGAGTCCGCCTGCGAAGGCCTGGGCGACAGCATCACGGCCGCGCCGATCGTCGCCGAGACGATGCGCAACCTGTACGACGGCGTGCCGCTCGACGAGGTCTACAAGGCGTCCATCCTCGCGGCCCGCACGCTGATCGAGAAAGACCCCGACTACACCTTCGCCACCGCGCGCCTGCTGCTGCACACGATCTTCAAGGAGATCATCGGCCGCGAAGTGATGCCGGTCGAGCGCGCCACCGCCTACGCCGACTACTTTCCGCAGTTCATCAAGAAGGGCGTCGAGAACGAGCTGCTCGACGAGAAGCTGCTGCAGTACGACCTGCCCCGCCTGGGCGCTGCCCTGAAGGCCGAGCGCGACAACCAGTTCGACTACCTCGGCCTGCAGACGCTGTACGACCGATACTTCCTGCACGTGCGCAAGACCCGCATCGAGCTGCCGCAGGCCTTCTTCATGCGCGTGGCCATGGGCCTGTCGCTGAATGAAATCGACCGCGAGGCGCGCGCCATCGAGTTCTATGAAGTGCTGTCGTCGTTCGATTTCATGTCGAGCACGCCCACCCTCTTCAACGCCGGCACGCTGCGCTCGCAGCTGTCGAGCTGCTACCTGACCACCGTGCCCGACGACCTGGACGGCATCTACGAGTCGATCAAGGAAAACGCGCTGCTGTCGAAGTTCGCCGGCGGCCTGGGCAACGACTGGACCCGCGTGCGCGCACTGGGCAGCCACATCAAGGGCACCAACGGCGAATCGCAAGGCGTCGTGCCGTTCCTGAAGGTGGTGAACGACACGGCCGTGGCCGTGAACCAGGGCGGCAAGCGCAAGGGCGCTGTCTGCACCTACCTGGAAACCTGGCACCTCGACATCGAGGAGTTCCTGGAGCTGCGCAAGAACACCGGCGACGACCGCCGCCGCACGCACGACATGAACACGGCCAACTGGATCCCCGACCTCTTCATGCGCCGCGTGATGGAAAAGGGCACCTGGACGCTGTTCTCGCCCTCCAACGTGCCTGACCTGCACGACCTGTTCGGCGCCGACTTCGAGAAGGCCTACGTCGCCTACGAAGAGAAGGCCGCCCGCGGCGAGATCAAGCCCGCGCGCACCCTGCAGGCCACCGACCTGTGGCGCAAGATGCTCACGATGCTGTTCGAGACCGGCCACCCCTGGATCACGTTCAAGGACGCCTGCAACGTGCGCTCGCCTCAGCAGCACGCCGGCGTGGTGCACTCGTCGAACCTCTGCACCGAGATCACGCTGAACACCAGCGACACCGAAACCGCCGTCTGCAACCTGGGTTCCGTGAACCTGCTGCAGCACCTGAAGGATGGCAAGGTCGACCAGGAAAAGCTCAAGCGCACGATCTCGACCGCGATGCGCATGCTCGACAACGTGATCGACATCAACTACTACGCCGTGAAGAAGGCGCGCGACTCCAACCTGCGCCACCGTCCGGTCGGCCTGGGCCTGATGGGCTTCCAGGACTCGCTGTACGAACTGCGCATTCCGTACGCCTCGCAGGAAGCCGTGCAGTTCGCCGACGAGTCGATGGAAGCCATCTGCTACCACGCCTACTGGGCCTCGACCGAACTGGCCCGCGAACGCGGCAAGTACTCGAGCTACAAGGGCTCGCTGTGGGACAAGGGCATCCTGCCGATCGACTCGCTCGACCTGCTGGAAAAGGCACGCGGCGGCTACGTCGAGGTCGACCGCTCGGCCACCCTCGACTGGGACGCGCTGCGCTCGAAGATCAAGTCCGACGGCATGCGCAATTCGAACTGCGTGGCCATCGCACCGACCGCGACCATCTCGAACATCATCGGCGTGGACGCTTCGATCGAGCCCTGCTTCGGCAACCTGTCGGTCAAGTCGAACCTGTCGGGCGAGTTCACCGTGATCAACCACTACCTGGTGCGCGACCTGAAGCGCCTGGGCCTGTGGGACGACGTGATGGTCATGGACCTGAAGCACTTCGACGGCTCGCTGCGTCCCATCGACCGCGTGCCGCAGGACGTGAAGGCGCTCTACGCCACCGCGTTCGAAGTCGAAACGACGTGGCTGGTGGAAGCCGCCGCGCGCCGACAGAAGTGGATCGACCAGGCGCAGTCGCTGAACATCTACATGGCCGGCGCATCGGGCAAGAAGCTCGACGACACCTACAAACTCGCATGGCTGCGCGGACTGAAGACCACGTACTACCTGCGCACGCAGAGCGCGACGCACGCCGAAAAATCGACGGTGCAATCGGGCCGTCTCAACGCGGTGTCCTCGGGCAACGACGCACCCTCGGGCATGAGCGCACTCGAAGCGGCGGCGGCTGCGGCAAAGGCACAGATGAGCGCGATGCCCGCCACCGACATCGCGTTCTGCGGTGTCGACGATCCGACCTGCGAAGCGTGCCAGTAACTCGGCGCTGAATCAGCGAGGCGCGTGCGAAGAAAAAAATCGCGCGGCGTTCGGTCGATCGAGGCATTGACCGACACCGCGCGACGCATGCGAGCAACATAACAACCACATAAATGGAGCACGGTGTGAACGAGCACTTTGCAACTCTCACGCGTTGCTCCGATAATTGAGCATTGGATTTTTCTATGTTGACCTGGGACGAAGAAGTCAAGCCCTCCTTACCAAAGGATATGCAGCAAGGATTGCAGCACCACAACGCATCGACCAGCGGTTCGCCCGCAGGCCGTGTGGTGGATGCTCCGACTTCGTCGCTCGCGCAAACTGCACAGCTTGCGCAGCAACACACGATGCGTGCCGCAGCACCCGTCGCCCAGCGCGTCAAGGCTTCCGACAAGCGCATCATCAATGGCCAGACCGACGTCAACCAGTTGGTGCCGTTCAAGTACAAGTGGGCCTGGGAGAAGTACCTGGCCACCTGCGCCAACCACTGGATGCCGCAGGAAGTGAACATGACGCGCGACATCGCGCTCTGGAAAGACCCGAACGGCCTCACCGAAGACGAGCGCCGCATCGTCAAGCGCAACCTCGGTTTCTTCGTGACCGCCGATTCGCTGGCCGCCAACAACATCGTGCTGGGCACCTACCGCCACATCACGGCGCCCGAATGCCGCCAGTTCCTGCTGCGCCAGGCCTTCGAGGAAGCAATCCACACGCACGCGTACCAGTACATCGTCGAGTCGCTCGGCCTGGACGAGAGCGAGATCTTCAACGCCTACAACGAAGTGCAGTCGATCCGCGAGAAGGACCAGTTCCTGCTCCCGTTCATCGACGCCATCAGCGACCCGCTCTTCAAGACCGGCACCCACGAGACCGACCAGACGCTGCTCAAGTCGCTCATCGTGTTCGCCTGCCTGATGGAAGGTCTCTTCTTCTACGTCGGCTTCACGCAGATCCTTGCGCTCGGCCGCCAGAACAAGATGACCGGCGCCGCCGAGCAGTACCAGTACATCCTGCGCGACGAGTCGATGCACTGCAACTTCGGCATCGACCTGATCAACCAGCTCAAGCTCGAAAACCCCGGCCTGTGGACAACCGAGTTCAAGGCCGAGATCAAGGCGCTCTTCATGCGCGCCGTCGAGCTCGAATACAAATACGCCGAAGACACCATGCCCCGCGGCGTGCTCGGCATGAACGCCTCCATGTTCAAAGGCTACCTGCGGTACATCGCCAACCGGCGCGCGCAGCAGATCGGCCTCGAAACGCTCTTCCCCAACGAAGAAAATCCCTTCCCCTGGATGAGCGAAATGATTGACCTGAAGAAAGAGCGCAACTTTTTCGAAACCCGCGTGATCGAGTACCAGTCGGGTGGTGCGCTCTCCTGGGATTGAATCTTTCCGACAATAATTAATGAATTCAAGAATTGCCCTTGCCACCGATCGCGCCGAAGAGCGCGGCATGGACGAGGGCTCAGGTGTTCATGGTGCTGGACTCAGATTCCAACGCCATGGATCGCTTCACGCTACCCAACGTGCGTGGAGTGCTTCAATAGGTTGATTTTTTCAACTTGATCAAGGAGAAATAGAAATGGCAACTGCAAAGAAAGCGCCGGCTAAGAAAGCCGCTGCAAAGAAGGCTCCGGCAAAGAAGGTCGCAGCCAAGAAGGCTCCCGCCAAGAAGGTAGCTGCGAAGAAGGCTCCGGCCAAGAAGGTCGCAGCGAAGAAGGTAGCCGCCAAGAAGGCGCCTGCGAAGAAGGTAGCCGCGAAGAAGGCAGCACCGGCCAAGAAGGCCGCTGCCAAGAAGGCTCCGGCGAAGAAGGCCGCAGCGAAGAAGGCGCCAGCCAAGAAGGCGGCGGCGAAGAAGGCTCCTGCCAAGAAGGCAGCCGCCAAGAAGGCCCCTGCGAAGAAGGCTGCTGCCAAGAAGGCGCCTGCGAAAAAGGCTGCGGCCAAGAAAGCCGCGAAAAAGCCTGCTGCCAAGAAGCCTGCTGCGAAGAAGGCTCCCAAGGCCGCTGCACCCGCCAAGGCTGCAGCCGTAGCGCCTGCCCCTGCGGCGCAAACGACGCTGAATCCCCAGGCAGCCTGGCCGTTTCCCACGGCCAGCAAGCCCTGAGTTTCTCAGCGGCCTTGAAGGCAAAAAGCCCGGCACCTTGCGGTGCCGGGCTTTTTTACTGGAGCTTCCAGAAGAAAGAAGATCAGAGGCCCAAGGCCTTGCGGTCGATCTCGTAGTTCTGCGGGCCGCGCTGCGCGATCTTGAGCGCACCGACCTTGTTGCCCAGTGCGGCGCACTGCGCCAGCGGCCAACCCTTTTCCAGGCCGAACAGCAGCGCGCCGCGCCAGGCGTCGCCGCACCCCGTGGGCTCGACCACTTCGGCCGCGACCACGCCAGGCACATGCTCGCGCTCGCCATCGGTCCATACCTCGCAGCCCTCGGCCGCCAGCGTGACCACCAGGCCACGCACGCGCTTCGAGATCTCGGCCAGGCTCCAGCCGGTGCGCTGCGACAGCATCTTGCCTTCGTAGTCGTTCACCACCACCCAGCTCGCAAGGTCGACGAAATGGCGCAGCGCCTCGCCGTCGAACATCGGCAGGCCCTGGCCCGGATCGAACACGAACGGAATGCCGGCGGCGGCGAATTGCTCCGCGTGCTGCAGCATCGCGTCGCGGCCATCGGGCGCGATGATGCCGAGCTTGATGTCGTCCCGCGCCGCCACTTTCGTGATGTGCGCCTGCTGCATCGCGCCGGGGTGGAAGGCGGTGATCTGGTTGTTGTCGACGTCGCTCATGATCATCGCCTGCGCGGTGAAGGTGTCGTCGAGCTGGCGCACGAACCCCGTGTCGATGCCCAGCGAGCGCATGCGCTCGAGGTACGACGCGCCGTCGCTGCCGAGCGTCGCCATGGGCAGCGCGGTGCCGCCCAACGCATTGAGGCTGTAGGCGATGTTGCCCGCGCAGCCGCCGAAGTCACGGCGCAGCGTCGGCACCAGGAACGACACATTGAGAATGTGCAGCTGGTCCGGAAGAATCTGGTCGGCAAACCGGCCCTCGAAAGTCATGATGGTGTCGAATGCGAGGGAACCGCAAATCACTGCTGCCATGGGTGCACCGTTGGTAAAAGATTGGGGAAGTAAAGGACGCGTGCAGGCAGGCGCCGCCGCTCAGGGATAGAAAGCTTCGACGCGGTAGCCCGCGATGGGCGGCAGCGCCGCGGCCTCCGAGGCGGACAAGACCAGAGGCAGCGAGGCCGCGCGGTCGGCGCGGGCCGGCAGCACCGCCGGCGCGCCATAGTCCGCCGGCATCAGCACACGGCGCACCACCGCACGCTCCTGCGTGTCGAGCAGCGAGAGTTCGACGGACGGCATGGCGAGCGGCACGGTCGCGCCATTGCGCAGGGTGAAGCTCAGGCGGTAGTCGTTGCCGCCGCTCTTCTCG
The DNA here is from genome assembly GCF_001425205.1 of Variovorax sp. Root411. Taxonomy (GTDB): domain Bacteria; phylum Pseudomonadota; class Gammaproteobacteria; order Burkholderiales; family Burkholderiaceae_C; genus Variovorax. The sequence continues at coordinate 62,184 of NZ_LMDW01000001.1, read as the reverse complement.
CGAGCGAAGGCCGCGCCTTCGATGACGATGTCGCCGATCTGGCGCAGGGCCGCGAGTTCGCAGCCGGTGTACTGGCACAGCGCCGCAAGGGCAGGCCGAAGGTTCGGCTGGCGCGCCGCGATGCCGTCGCGCTCATGGCGAATGACCTGAACGATGAGCAGCAGTACGGCGAGCACCACCAACAAGATCAGCAAGATGCGCACGCCCTTGCGCTGCCAGAAGCCGGGCGCCTTCTCGGCGAGCTCGTCCTCGTCTGCGAGGGGATGGCCCACCGGCAGTTCGAAGTCCGAGGAGAACGCAGGGCCAAGCTCGCTTTCGCTCTCCGCCTGCACCACCACGGCCGGCGCCTTCGCGGCCGCGCGCTCCTCACGGGCCTTGGCGCTCGCGATCTTGGCCGACTTGGCGCGGGCCCGGCGCAGCGCCTTCTGCATCTGCACCTGGTCGTGGTCTTTCTCCTGCCGCTCGCGCTCCCCTTCCCCATCGTCGTCGATGCTCGCATGCTCGATCAGCGCGCGCGTCTTGATGCCCGAGGCGACGGGCAGCGGTGGTGCCGGAGGTGACGGCGCAGGGGGCGGTGAAGCGAGATTCAGGTCGATGTTCGGAAACGGCGGCAGCGTGCTCGGCGGCGGCTTCCACGCGGGCTCGCTGGCGTCGAGGTCGGACCACGGTTCGTCAATGCCGTGTTCGGGCAATGACAGCGAGAACGCCGGCGCTGGCGGAGCCGACACGGCCGCAGGCGACGGTGCAGATTCCGGAACTTCCGGTGGCGGCGTGTGCCGAGGTTGTTGCTCGGGCTCGTTGTCGAGGAAATCCGCTTCTTCCGCCGGCTGCCGGTGTTCCGAATCGGGCGCCGCCTTGGACTCCGGGGAAGACTCGACCAGCCCCGGCATGTAGCCACCGCCCTGCGGCGGCAGCGACGCATTCGCCGGAGCGCCATCCGGCGCCTCGTGCAGATCGAGCGTGGCGTCGAACACATGGCTGCACCGGCCACAGCGCACCCAGCCGTCCGAAATGCGAAGCTGGTCGCGCACCACCTTGAAGGTGGTGGTGCAGGCAGGGCAGCGCGTGACGAGACTCATGACCGGGCGATTGTAGGGTTGCGCCCTCGCCGCAAGAGGGGCGCGATGCGGCGACTCAGCAGCGCGCGGTCATGAGGATCCAGCCGTCCTCGGTGTCGCTAACTTCGAGCGCAGCGTAAGGCGCATAGGCTTCCTTCAGCTCGTCGGCCTGGCGCTCGAGAATGCCGGCCAGCACCAGCGATCCACCCGCCTTCACGTGGCTGCGCAGCAGCGGCGCCAGCACCTTGAGCGGCGTGGCCAGGATGTTGGCGAGCACGGTGTCGTACTGGCCCTTGGCCGCTTCAGGCAGGCCGGCATTCAGCCGGACGCCGTTGGCCTCGGCGTTGAGGCGGGTCGACGAAACCGCGGCTTCGTCGATGTCGACGGCGTCGATGTCGGCCGCGCCGAACTTCGCCGCACCGATCGCGAGAATGCCGGAGCCGCAGCCGTAGTCGAGCATGCGCTGATTGCCGAGCGTGCCTTGCGTGGCGATCCATCGCAGGCACATGCGCGTGGTGGGATGCGTGCCGGTGCCGAAGGCCAGGCCCGGGTCGAGCCGGATCACCTGTCTGGCCTGCCCGGGCGGCTCGTGCCACGTCGGCACGATCCAGAATTCGGGCGTGATCTCGACCGGTGCGAACTGCGATTGCGTGAGGCGCACCCAGTCCTGCTCGGGCACGGGCGCGATGCCGAGCACCTCGCAGCCTTCGAAGAAGTCCTGCAGCACCAGCACCGACGCAGCCTCTTTCGCGAGCGCCTCGTCAGGGAACAGAGCGATCACGCGCGAACGCTGCCAGCCCTCTTTTGGCGGCGGCAAGCCCGGTTCGCCGAACAGTGCCTGCTCTGCATCGGTCTGCGCGTCGGCGTCCTCCACCGACACGCTCAATGCATCAAGTGCATCGAGGGCGTCGCTGAGCGTTTCGACCCGGTCTTCCGGCGCCATGAGGCGAAGTTCAAACATCGCGGGCTTTCCGGTCAGCGCTTGTGTGCAGCCAGCCACTCTTCCAGGTAGTGGATGTTGGTGCCGCCGGTCATGAACTTGGAGTCGACCATCAGCTCGCGGTGCAGCGGGATGTTGGTCGAGATGCCTTCGATCACGGTCTCGTTGAGCGCGGTGCGCATGCGGGCCATGGCCTGCTCGCGCGTGTCGCCGTAGACGATGATCTTGCCGATCATCGAGTCGTAGTTCGGCGGCACGAAGTAGTTGGTGTACGCGTGCGAATCGACGCGAACGCCCGGGCCGCCCGGCGGATGCCACATCGTGATGCGGCCTGGCGACGGCGTGAACTTCCACGCGTCCTCGGCATTGATGCGCACCTCGATGGCATGGCCGTGCATCTGGATCTGGCGCTGCGTGAACGGCAGCTTCTCGCCGGCCGCGACCATGATCTGCGTCTTGACGATGTCGATGCCCGTGGTGAACTCCGTCACCGGGTGCTCCACCTGCACGCGCGTGTTCATTTCGATGAAATAGAACTCGCCGTTTTCGTAGAGGAACTCGAAGGTGCCGGCGCCGCGGTAGTTGATCTTCTTGCAGGCGGCAGCGCAGCGCTCGCCGATCTTCTCGATCAGCTTGCGCGGAATGCCCGGGGCGGGCGATTCCTCGATCACCTTCTGGTGGCGGCGCTGCATGGAGCAGTCGCGCTCGCCCAGGTAGACGGCGTTCTTGTGCTTGTCCGCGAGGATCTGGATCTCGATGTGGCGCGGGTTCTGGAGAAACTTCTCCATGTACACGGCCGGGTTGCTGAAGGCCGCGCCGGCTTCCGCCTTGGTCATCTGGATCGCATTGACCAGTGCCGCCTCGGTATGCACCACGCGCATGCCGCGGCCACCGCCGCCGCCCGCCGCCTTGATGATGACCGGGTAGCCGATGGCACGCGCGATGCGCTTGTTGGTGGCGGCGTCGTCCGAGAGTTCGCCCTCGGAGCCGGGCACGCACGGCACGCCGGCCTTGATCATGGCCTGCTTGGCCGACACCTTGTCGCCCATCGTGCGGATGTTGTCGGGCGTCGGGCCGATGAACTGGAAACCGCTTTGCTCCACACGCTCGGCGAAGTTCGCGTTCTCGCTCAGGAAGCCATAGCCGGGGTGGATGGCTTCGGCGTCGGTCACTTCGGCCGCAGAGATGATCGCCGGCATGTTGAGGTAGCTCTGCGCCGATGGGGCCGGGCCGATGCACACCGCTTCTTCGGCGAGCTTGACGTACTTCGCGTCGCGGTCAGCCTCGGAATAGACCATCACGGCCTTGATGCCGAGTTCACTGCAGGCACGCTGAATCCGGAGCGCAATCTCTCCCCGGTTCGCAACCAGAATCTTCTTGAACATGGTCACTCGATGATGAACAGCGGCTGTCCGTATTCGACCGCCTGGCCGTTTTCGCCGAGGATCTGGGTGATCGTGCCGGATTTGTCGGCTTCGATTTCGTTGAGGATCTTCATCGCTTCGATGATGCAGACCGTGTCACCCTCGTTCACCTTGCTGCCGACTTCGACGAAGGCGGCGGCACCGGGGCTGGACGAACGGTAGAAGGTGCCGACCATCGGCGACTTCACGGCATGGCCTGCCGGTGCGGCTTCGGCTGCCGGAGCGCCGGCCACGGCGGATGCCGCCGGAGCACCAGCGGTGACTGCGGGTGCGGCGGTCGCCTGAGGCGCTGCCAGGGTTTGCACATACTGCACGGGGGCGGCACCACCGCCTTTGACGATGCGAACCTTGCCTTCGGTTTCCGTGATTTCCAGTTCGGAAATATTCGATTCGGACACCAGATCGATCAGTGTCTTGAGTTTGCGCAGATCCATGGGACTCCAGTGCCGGCTGAGCCGGTCTTCAGGATATAACTTGTTCGAAAATCGGTGATTTTCGGCTTTCGGCGTCTAACGCCAGCGTAAGGAACTGATTCTAACCGTGAACCAGTTCACGCCGCCAAGTGTTCAGGTCGGTGGCATCGAGCTTGCCCATTTTACGGGCCGCCACGGAGCCGTTTGCATTCAGGACCAGCGTGAAGGGCAAGCCGCCGCCCGTGTTGCCCAGACTCTTGACCAGTTCCGTACCTTGCAAACCGGCCAGGCCAGTCGGGTAGGTGACCGGCGTACGCTGCAGGAATTTGCGCACGGCACTCGGTTGATCGATGGCCAATCCAACCACGTGCCAGCCATTGGCACCCTGTTCACGGAAAAAGGCGTCGATCATGGGCATTTCCTCGACGCATGGCGGGCACCACGTCGCCCAGAAGTTGAGCAGCAGCGGCTTGCCGCGCAGGCTCGACAGCACGAGGTTGCCGCCCTCCGGCCGCTCGAAACTCTGGGCCCAGAAGGCCGCGTCGAGCATCTCACCGCCCGTACCGCTGCTGCGTTCCTTCAACCAGGCGCCACCAAGCCCGGCGGCCGCAGCCGCGGCCGCCACGCCGGCATAGAGCATGCCGCGTCGGGTGGGCGAAGAAGTCATTCATTTGTCCTTTTCTCGTTCGATCAGTCGGCGCAGCGCGGGCAGGTCGCCACGCGGCGTGCGCCCCTGGGCGTCGGGCTTCAGGGCACCGCGCAGGTCGTCGAGGTCGTAGACCAGCAGGTGCACACCGATTTCCTCGCCGAGCGCGCGGCTCGGAGCATGCACGCTCAGTGCCTCGACCTGCTCGCCATGGAAGCCGGTCACCATGCGCGGCTCGTAGTCCACATGGTGATCGATCAGGGCGATTTCGGCCGATTTGGAGTCATCGCAGAACAACTGAATATAAATGTCCGACAACCGTGTGGCCGTTCCGTGCCACACGGCACCGCCCACATGAGGGCGGAACGCGGCCATCCGCTCCATCCATTCGAGCGCGAGCAGCCGCAACACATGCAGTTCCTGAGGCTGGGTGTCGGCGCAAAAAAGCTCGATGTACTCGCGCACCTCGGCCTCGACCTCGTCGTTGTTCGGCAGGGCGGTGCGCGTCGAAAGGCCCAGGTCGCGCAGGGCCCGGCGCTTGGCCGGGCCGTATTCCAGCCCCTCCTCGACGACGAGGCGGGCAGCAACAGCGGCAATTTCACGCTTGGACGTGTCCATTGGGGCATTTTGCCCGCAGTGGGCGCCCCTCACATGAACATCAGTACGAAGAGCGGGAGAAACACGCGGCCCGGCAGGGGCGCGGCATGCCGCTTCCCTAGAATCGACCGATGCACATTCATATTCTGGGTATCTGCGGCACGTTCATGGGCGGCGTGGCCGCCCTGGCGCGCGAGGCAGGCCACCGGGTCACGGGCTGCGACGCCGGCGTGTACCCGCCGATGAGCGACCAGTTGCGCGCCCTCGGCATCGACCTGATCGAGGGCTTCGGCGCCGACCAGCTCTCCCTGGCGCCCGACATGTTCGTGGTCGGCAACGTGGTGTCCCGGGCACGGCTGCCCGACGGCAGCCCCAAGTTCCCGCTGATGGAGGCCATCCTCGACGCTGGCAAGCCCTACACCAGCGGCCCGCAATGGCTGGCCGAACACGTGCTGCTGGGCCGCCATGTGCTGGCCGTGGCCGGCACGCATGGCAAGACGACGACCACATCGATGCTGGCGTGGGTGCTGGAAAAAGGCGGCAAGGCGCCCGGCTTCCTGGTGGGCGGCGTGCCGCTGGACTTCGGCGTCTCGGCCCGGTTGGGGGACGGCCCGGCCTTCGTGATCGAGGCCGACGAGTACGACACGGCCTTCTTCGACAAGCGCAGCAAGTTCGTGCATTACCGGCCGCGCACCGCCGTGCTGAACAACCTCGAGTTCGATCACGCCGACATCTTCGACGATCTTGCTGCCATCGAACGCCAGTTCCATCACCTCGTGCGCACCGTACCGGCCACCGGGCGGCTGGTGGTGAACGCGACCGAAGAAAGCCTGCAGCGCGTGCTGGCCCAGGGTTGCTGGAGCGAGTTGGCCCGTTTCGGTGCCGGCGGCAAATGGCAGGCGCGCGGTTCGCACGACGCCTTCGACGTGCTGCAGCAGGGCGAAGTCGTCGGCCGGGTCGAGTGGGAACTCTCGGGCCTGCACAACCAGATGAATGCGCTGGCCGCCATCGCCGCGGCCGAGCACGTGGGCGTGGCGCCGGCCGAAGCGGCCCGGGCGCTGGGCAGCTTCCGCAATGTGCGCCGGCGCATGGAACTGCGCGGCACGGTCGAGTGCGACGGCGGGGCGATCACGGTCTATGACGATTTCGCCCATCACCCGACGGCCATCCGCACCACCCTCGACGGCCTGCGCCAGAAGCTCGACGCGGCCGGCAAGCAAAGTGAGCGCATCCTCGCGGCCTTCGAGCCGCGCAGCAACACGATGAAGCTGGGCGTCATGGCGGCGCAGTTGCCCTGGAGCCTGGAATCGGCCGACCTGTCGTTCTGCCACACGGCCGGGCTCGACTGGGACGCGGCGGCAGCGCTTGCGCCGATGGGCGCGCGTGCGCAGGTGGCCGGCGCCATCGAGCCGCTCGTGAGGCAGGTCGTGGCCGCTGCCCGGCCGGGCGATCACATCGTCTGCATGAGCAACGGCGGCTTCGGCGGCGTGCACGACAAACTGCTTGCGGCGCTGCGCGCCACCCACGCATCATGAGCGCCATGCGCGCGCGTGAGCTGATCGACGCCCTGAAGCTCCAGCCCCATCCTGAGGGCGGCTGGTATGCCGAGGTGTTCCGATCGCCCGCCAGCGTGGCGCCCGCCGACGGCCGCGCGCCCCGCAGCGCGCTGACCAGCATCTACTTCCTGCTCGAAGCGAACCAGCATTCGCGCTGGCACCGGGTGCTGTCCGACGAAGTCTGGGTTCATCTTGAAGGCGTACCGCTGGCACTATGGACCTGCGACGCCGCGATGCGCACCGCGCCGGCTCACGTGAAGCTGGGCCCGGTCGATGTGCACGGCACGCGTCCCCAGCACGTGGTGCCCGCCGGCCAGTGGCAGGCCGCCCGGCCGATCCAGGGCCACAGTTCGGGCGACTACACGCTGGTCGCCTGCATGGTCGGGCCGGGCTTCGACTTCGCCGATTTCTCGATGGTGCCGCCCGACAGCAGCGAGGCTGCGTCGATGCGGCACCACTGGCCCGACCTAGCCGAAATGCTTTAACCCCGGCGCTGCTTGACCGCTTGCGAGAGCGTGTCCAGCACCTGCACCGAGTCGTCCCAGCCGATGCAGGCGTCGGTGATGCTCTTGCCGTACTCGAGGCCCGACAGCTGGTCCTTGCCCGGCGTGAACTTCTGGGCGCCCGGCTGCAGATGGCTTTCGATCATCACGCCGAACACGCGGTTCGAGCCGCCGGCGATCTGCGCGGCGATGTCCTTCGCCACGTCGATCTGCTTCTGGTGCTGCTTGGAGCTGTTGGCGTGGCTGCAGTCGACCATCAGTGTGGGCGGTAGCTTGGCGGCTTCGAGGTCCTTGCAGGCGGCTTCGACGCTGGCGGCGTCGTAGTTCGGCGCCTTGCCGCCGCGCAGGATCACGTGGCAGTCGCGGTTGCCGTTGGTCTGCACGATGGCGACCTGGCCGTTCTTGTGCACCGACAGGAAGTGGTGGCCGCGGGCCGCCGCCTGGATGGCGTCGGTGGCGATGCGGATGTTGCCGTCCGTGCCGTTCTTGAAGCCGATGGGCGCCGACAGGCCCGAGGCGAGTTCGCGGTGCACCTGGCTTTCGGTGGTGCGCGCGCCAATGGCGCCCCAGGAAATCAGGTCGCCGATGTACTGCGGCGAGATCACGTCGAGGAATTCGCTGCCCGCCGGCAGGCCGATGCGGTTGATGTCGATCAGCAGCTGGCGTGCGATGCGCAGGCCTTCGTCGATGCGGAAGCTCTCGTCGAGGTACGGGTCGTTGATGAGGCCCTTCCAGCCGACCGTGGTGCGCGGCTTCTCGAAGTACACGCGCATCACGATTTCCAGCGTGCCGGCGTATTTCTCGCGCTCGACCTTGAGGCGGCGGGCGTACTCGAGCGCGGCGGCCGGGTCATGGATCGAGCAGGGGCCCATGATCACCAGCAACCGGTCGTCCTTGCCGGCCATGATGTTGTGGATGCTGCGGCGCGTGCCTTCGATCAGCGTTTCGACCGGCGTACCGCGGATCGGGAAGAAGCGGATCAGATGTTCGGGAGGGGGCAGCACGTTGATGTCCTTGATGCGTTCGTCGTCGGTCTTGCTGGTTTTTTCGACGCTCGCATACCAGCTGTCGCTGGCGGGGGCAGTGTTCGTGCTCATGGGTGCTTCCTTGTTGGAGTGGATATCGTCAGGGCATAAAAAAACCGCCGGGGGCTTGAGGCCACCGGCGGTTTTGGGAGGGTGTTCGTTTGCTTTACGCGCTCGCCTCTCGTCCGCCGGAAACCGGGAACCAAAAGTAGGCAAAGAAATAAGCGCGAAGAGCGGACATGGAGGCGAAATGTAGCACGGAAAGCAAAATCCCGGTCAAGCGACCGGGACGTGCGTTGTTTATCGGTAGCCCGATTCGTTCGGGTTGTGGATGATCCAGATCAGGTTGCCGCTGGAGTAGTCGCCCATGCCGCCACCCGCGAAGACCAGCCGCCCCTGCCCCTTGTAGGTCATCTCATAACGATGGCGGTCGCTGCCGAAATAGAACGGAATGAAGGCCTTGCCGGTGACGTAGGCGCCCTGGTCGGTCGGCTGGCCCGCGAGGTCGGTGACCTGCCTGGCGCTCATGCCGATCTGCAGGCGCGCGAACTTGCTGTTGCGCGCCGGGTTGCCGGTGATCTCGCCTTCGTAGCCGTTCAGGCCCTTGACGGTGCGGCCGCTGCCGGCCTCGACCTTGGAGGAATCGGTGACGTTGCCCTGGGCGTCCATGCCGGTCTTTGCGCCGCCGCGCGCCGGCGCCGTGGCAGCGGGCGCGGGCGCCGCGGCAGGCTGGCTGCCGCCCGAGCCGCCGCGCGATGCGCAACCGGCGCCCAGCAAGGCAACCGTGGTTGCCACGGCCCACAGCGCCGCGGACGAGTTGATCCTGTTCCTCATCGAATGCTCCTTGTTGTGAAAACGAGGAGCGAGCTTAGCAAGCGATCAGGCCGTTCCGCCTACGGTCAAACCATCGATGCGCAGGGTCGGCTGGCCGACGCCCACGGGCACGCTCTGGCCTTCCTTGCCGCAGGTGCCCACGCCGGAGTCGAGCGCCATGTCGTTGCCGATCATCGTCACGCGGGTGAGCGCGTCGGGGCCGTTGCCCACGATGGTCGCGCCCTTCACCGGGTACTGGATCTTGCCGTTCTCGACCCAGTAGGCCTCGCTGGCCGAGAACACGAACTTGCCGCTCGTGATGTCGACCTGCCCGCCGCCGAAGTTGGTGGCGTAGAGGCCCTTCTTGATGCTGGCGACGATTTCCTTCGGGTCCTTGTCGCCGCCGAGCATGTAGGTGTTGGTCATGCGCGGCATCGGCACGTGGGCGTAGCTTTCGCGGCGCCCGTTGCCGGTGGGCTTGACCTTCATGAGGCGCGCGTTGAGCGCATCCTGGATGTAGCCCTTGAGGATGCCGTCCTCGATCAGCACGTTGCGCTGGCTGGCGTTGCCCTCGTCGTCGACGTTCAGCGAGCCGCGGCGATCGGCAATGGTGCCGTCGTCGAGCACCGTCACGCCCTTGGCCGCCACGCGCTGGCCGATGCGGCCCGAGAACGCGCTCGAGCCCTTGCGGTTGAAGTCGCCCTCCAGCCCGTGGCCGATGGCTTCGTGCAGCAGGATGCCGGGCCAGCCGGAGCCGAGCACCACGGTTATTTCGCCGGCCGGGGCCGGGCGCGCGTCGAGGTTGGTCAGCGCGGCCTTCACGGCGTGGTCGACGTACTCGGCGATCTGCTCATCGGTGAAATAGGCCAGGCCGAAACGCCCGCCGCCGCCGCCGGAGCCGATTTCGCGGCGGCCGTTCTGCTCGGCGATCACGGTGACCGACAGGCGCACCAGTGGGCGCACGTCGGCGGCCAGCGTGCCGTCGGCGCGGGCCACGAGCACCACGTCGTATTCGCTTGCGAGGCCGGCCATGACCTGCGCCACGCGCGGATCGCGCGAGCGGGCCAGCTTCTCGACCTTTTCGAGCAGCTTCACCTTGGCGGTGCTGTCGAGCGTGGCGATGGGGTCGATGCCGTCGTAGAGCGAGCGGCTGGAGGCGATCTTGCGGGTCGCCGTCTTCACGCGGCCGGTGCGGCCGGCGGAGGAAATGGAGCGCACCGTGCGTGCCGCGTCGAGCAGCGAGGCTTCGGAAATATCGTCCGAGTAGGCGAAGGCGGTTTTCTCGCCGCTGACCGCGCGCACGCCGACGCCCTGGTCGATGCTGAAGCTGCCGGTCTTGACGATGCCCTCTTCGAGGCTCCAGCCTTCGCTGCGGGTGTACTGGAAGTACAGGTCGGCGTCGTCCACCCGGTGCGCGGTGATCTCGGCCAGGGCCTTGCTCAGGTGCGATTCGTCCAGGCCGAACGGCGTGAGAAGGAGCTGTTGCGCCGTGGCGAGGCGCTCGATGGTGGGTTCGCGAGAGATCATTTCAGGATTCTATGGCTCGCCCCCAGTCTTCGCTCAGTTCTGGGCGAGCCTCCGCGCCCGGGCGATGGACATCAGGATGCCCAGCCCCAGCCCCAGCGTCACCATGGCCGTGCCGCCGTAGCTGATGAACGGCAGCGGCACTCCCACCACCGGCAAAATTCCGCTCACCATGCCCATGTTCACGAAGGCATAGGTGAAGAAAATCATCGTCACCGCTCCCGCCAGCAGGCGCGAGAACAAGGTGGCCGCGTTGGTCGCGATGACCAGCCCGCGGAAGACCAGCAGGATGAAGGCCGAGATCAGCGCCAGGTTGCCCATCAGCCCGAACTCCTCCGAATACGCGGCGAAGATGAAGTCTGTGGTGCGCTCGGGAATGAATTCGAGGTGCGTCTGGGTGCCCTGCATGAAGCCCTTGCCGCCCACCCCGCCCGAACCGATGGCGATCATCCCCTGGATGATGTGGAAGCCCTTGCCCAGCGGGTCCTTGCTGGGGTCGAGCAGCGTGCACACGCGCTGCTTCTGGTAGTCGTGCAGCACGCGCCAGTCGACTCCGTCGGCACACAGCCGCGTCTCGAAACTCACGATCAATGTGACCGCGATCGCGCCGATCACCACCGGCGGCACGATCAACTTCCACGGCAGCCCGGCAAAGAAGATCACCGCCAGCCCGGCCGCCAGCACCAGCAGCGAGGTGCCGAGGTCGGGCTGTTTCATGATGAGGCCGACCGGCACCGCCAGCAGCACCGTCGCCACCACGAAATCGAGTGGCCGCAGCTGGCCTTCGCGCCGCTGGAACCACCAGGCAAGCATCAGCGGCATCGCGATCTTCAGGATTTCGCTGGGCTGGATCACGACGCCCACGTTGATCCAGCGCGTGGCGCCCTTCTTGGTGATGCCGAACAGCGCCACGGCCACCAGCAGGGCCACGCCCATTGCGTAGAGCGGCACCGCGGCCAGCATCAGCCGCTGCGGCGGCACCTGCGCCACCGCGAACATGATGAAGCCGGCCAGCAGCATGTTGCGGCCATGGTCTATGAAGCGCGAGCCGTGGTCGTAGCCGGAGGAATACATGGTCAGCAGCCCGGCGAACGCGAGCAGCAGCACGGCGAAGGCCAGAAAGCCGTCGAAGCCCTGGAAGATGGGCGCGATGCGACGCGCCAGGGAGGGCTGGTTGAACACGGCAGACATGGGGGCGGATTATCTCAGCCCCGCCGGCCCCCTCAATCGAATTCGAGCTGAACGACCGTGCGCCCGGGTCGGCTTTCCACCGCCAGCCGGGCCCCGATGGCCACCGAGCGCTCCGCCAGCGATCGCGGCAGGTGCTTCACCGCGTCGAAGCCCTTGCCGTTGTCGATCACCCGCAGCTGCACCGTCTTGCCCTGCATGCCGGCTTCGAACCGCAGCACGGTGGCCTGCGCATGCTGCAGCACGTTGGAGATCGCCTCGAACAGCAGGAACTGCAACTGCCGCATGCCCAGCGCGTCGAGCCCCTCCACCGGCTCCACCTCGTCCACCGCCCATTCGAACTCGATGCCCGCCGCCGCCAGCCGGGGTTCCAGCCGGTAGCGCGCCGCCGCCAGCAGCGCGCCCACGTCGCCCGGCGGAAGGTGGATCGAATCGATCGACAGCTTCAACTGGTCGAGCGAATCGCGCAGCGTGCGCAGCAGGTCGCCCGAGCTGCTCTGGCCCGACTGCAGCTGCCGGATCGCCGAGCTGATGTGCGAGCCCACGCCGTCGTGCATCTCGCGCAGGATGCGTTCGCGCTCGTGGGTGCGCGCCTGGTCGCGCGCCGCGGCTTCGAGCTCTGCGTAGGTGGCCGCGAGCTCGCGCTCGCGCTGGGCCACCCGCTCCGCGAGCGCCGCGACCGAGCCGCGCGCCTGCATGCTCGCCGCGCGAAAGCGCCGCAGCACGATCAGCAGCAGCGCCACGCCGAAGAACACCGACGAATAGCGCACCCAGGTGGTCTCGCCATAGGCGTCGCCGAGGCGAATCACCAGCCAGTCGCGCGTGCCGAAGGCCACCGTCACCAGGGCAGCGCCGGCCACCAGCAGCCTCTCGGCGTTCGGCTTGCGCAGGGTGGCAACCGCGAAGGCGCCGGCGAAGGCCAGGACGAAAACGATCTCGGCGGCGAGCCAGCCGGTGAGCCACATCGGCTCGTCGCGCCGCAGCGACAGCGCACTGAACAGCACCGTCCCGGCCACGATGCCCGCGATCGGCCAGCGCACCCACCGGCCGCGGCGCTCGCGCCCCCATCCCGCGAGGTGGTAGGCGAACATCATGGAAGAGGCTGCCCAGCCCGCATAGCAGGCGGCCATCAGCACGCCCCATGGCCCCCAGGACAGCGGCGGCTCCGCGATCACGCCGTCGGCCACCCGTAGCGCCCAGCAGAACTCGGCCAGCGCGGCCCAGAAGTAGATGCCATCGCGCCGCTGCGCGCCCCTGGGATCGGCGTCGACCTGCGTCAGCCACAGCGCCAGCGCGATGCCGCCCACGATCAAACTGAAGGCCATCAGCAGCACCGAGCCGGTGAAGCGCCATGCGTAGGCACTCTCGAAGAGTTCGGTGCGCACCGGCGCGGCCGGCCCGATGACCACCCGCGAAAGCCCCGCGCGCCGGGCGGTGTCGGCGCGCAGGCGGATCTGCAGGAGGTTGTCGCCCGTTCGCAGCAGGCGCCCGGGTACCGGCACGTAGATGGGCGCCTTGGCGTAGTCGGCGTCATTGCCGCGGCCCAGGTCGCCGTAGACCTGCAGCAGCGCATCGTTGAGTTGTACCTCGAAGACGTTGCCGACGCGCGGGATGAAGATGCCCCACGGCGCCTCGGGCACGGCTCCGAGTGTGAACGGCAGGTCGAAGCTCGCCAGGCCGGGACGCCCCTGGTGACGGCGGTCCCAGTGGTAGGGCAGCTCGACAGGCCCCGTGCGCGTGGTGCCGTCGACAGAGGTCGTCACGGTGCCCTGGCGCAGTTCGATCGGTGCCTCGGACGCGGCCGCACCGCAGACGCCGGCGGTGCCCGCGAAGAGCATCGCCAGCCAAAGCACCAGCAACAACACCCGTCCTGGTCGCATCTGCGTTCAGCCCGGATGAGACAACAGGCCGAGACGCGTCGCTTCGAAAACCGCCTCGCTCTTGGAATGCACGGCGAGCTTTCCGTAGAGATTCTTGATGTGGGTCTGCACCGTGTGCACGCTCAGGCCCTTGAGCCGCGCGATTTCCGCGTACGAGAAGCCGCGCGCGATGAGCGTCAGCACCTCGTGCTCGCGCGCCGACAGCAGGCCGCGGTCGGACTCCTCCGCGGCTGCTTCGGGCGCCGCCCCCGGCGCCGCGCCGGGAGGAGCTGCCGATTGCAGGCTGCGGTACTTCGCGAGCACGCGCCGCGCGATCATGGGCGAGATCGGCGAGGCGCCGGCCTTCATCTCCACGATGGTCTGCGCGATGTCCTCCGGTGCGGCGTCCTTGTGGATGTAGCCCACGGCCCCCGCTTCGATGCTGGCGAGCACGTTCTCCTCGTCGCCGAAGACCGACACCACCAGCGGCTCGCAGCCTGGGAAGCGCGCGACCGCGTCCCGGATCACGTCGAGGCCCGTGCCGTCGGGCATGCCGAGGTCGACCAGCAGCACGTCGGGAATGGTGGCAGTGCGGGCCAGCCAGCCCAGCGCCTCCTGCACCGTTCCGGCGCTGCCGAGCCAGAAAAGGCGCGGGCTGCGCTGCACGCTGGCCTCGAAGAAGGCACGCGCGCGGCTGTCGTCTTCGACGACGAGCACGCCCCAGCGGTGTAGCGTCGCGTCCTCCTGAGCCTCAATGTTCATGGGGCAGAGCATAAGCCTCGGCGCGCCCGACGAATTTGTACGCGCCTCCCCGGTTCATGGGAGGCACATGGCAAGGCTCCACGAAACCGCGCTTTTTCCGAGGGCAGGCCATTTGCGCCCACGGCCATCACATGAGTACTTTTGAATGCCACGTACGCAGGGTGCCCATGCGCCCCAGGCCTCAGTAAGCTATGCGTTCCCGAAGAACCCCGCGCAGCGGGCTTTTCGTATGTTGGAAGCGGCCTTGCGAGAACAGACCTCATGCAGAATTACCCGGTCCCGCCAAGCGAGGTGCAACAGCCGCACCTCCCGACTTTTCCTCGCATGGATGCGCACACCACTCACCTGCTCTATCTGCACGGCTTTCGTTCTTCGCCTCGTTCGGCCAAGGCCCGGATCGTCGCGGACCGCGTGGCACAGCGCCACCCGAACCTGCAGTGGTGGTGCCCGCAACTGCCGCCTTCGCCGCACGATGCCATCGACATGGTGATGAAAGGCATCGCACATTGGCCGCGCAAGTCGATGGCGGTGGTGGGCTCGTCGCTCGGCGGCTACTACGCGACCTACGTGGCCGGCATGACGCGCTGCCGCGCGGTGCTGCTCAATCCGGCCGTGCATCCCGCGCGCGACCTCACGCGCTACATCGGCGACCAGACCCTCTGGCACGACCCCGCCGAGCATTTCTACTTTCGTCCCGAATACATCCACGAACTGCGCGCGATGGAAGTCGGCCCGCTCACGCGACCCGAGCGCGTCTTCGCCATCATCGCCAAGGGCGACGAAGCGCTCGACTGGCACGAGATGTCCGCGCGCTACCCCGACAGCAACATCAAGCTGCTCGAAGGCAGCGACCACGCCCTGTCGGATTTCGAGAAAGCGCATCTCGACGACGTCATGGCGTTCATCAACCCAATCTAGGCTCACCCCAGGCTTCGCGGTCTCCCTGGAAGGGAATCGGCGCCCGATTCAGCATGGGACAATCGGGCCATGTTTGTATTGTTTGAAGAAGCCGGCAAGTACCTCGGCGGCCGCGTGCTGTCGGAGGCCGAAGCGTCGGCGCAGGTCGAGCTCGACACCGGCAAGCGCGTCAAGGTCAAGGGCGCCAACATCGTGCTGCGTTTCGAGAAACCGTCGCCCGCCGATCTGATCGCCGAGGCGCGCACGCTCGCTGCCGCCATGGACCTCGACCTCGCCTGGGAATTCGCGGCCGAGGGGGAATTCGGCTTTGCCGATCTCGCTGCCGACTATTTCAGCGACAAGCCCTCGCTGGCGCAGCAGGCCGCCGCGCTGTTCGCGCTGTTCGAGGCGCCGCACTATTTCCGCCGCGCGGGCAAGGGGCGCTTCAAGAAGGCGCCGGCCGAAATCGTGCAGCAGGCGCTGGCCGCCATCGAGAAGAAGAAAGCCGTCCAGGCGCAGATCACCGAATGGGCCGGGCAGCTGGCCGAGGGCGTGTGCCCCGCGCCGGTGCGCGAGCAACTCTACAAGATCCTGTTCCGCCCCGACAAGAACGCCCCCGAATACAAGGCCGTGGTCGACGCCGCGCGTGCCACGCAGCGCGCGCCGCTCGATCTGCTGGAGCGCGCCGGGGCCATCGACTCGCCCTACCAGTTCCACTGGCGCCGCTTCCTGTTCGAGAACTTCCCCAAGGGCACCGGTTTTCCCGCGCTCGCGGCACCGGCCATCGTGGACGACCTGCCGGTGGCGTCCGGCTTGCAGGCCTTCTCGATCGACGATTCGCAGACCACCGAGATCGACGACGCGCTCTCGGTGCAGGGCCTGGGCACGGGCACCGTCACGGTCGGTATCCACATCGCGGCTCCGGCCCTGGCGCTGGCGCCGGGCAGCGCCATCGACAATGTGGCGCGTGCGCGCATGTCGACGGTCTACATGCCGGGCTACAAGATCACGATGCTGCCCGACGACGTGGTCAATACCTACACGCTGCTCGAAGGCGGTGACCGGCCTGCCGTGTCGCTCTATGCGCGCTTCGACGAAGCCACGCTGGAACTGCAAGCCACCGAAACGAAACTGGAGCGCGTGCCGATCGTCGCCAACCTGCGCCACGACCAGCTCGACAGCGTCGTCACGCAGCCTTGGCTCGAAGACGCCGCGTTCCAGAGCGACGGCACGCCCGAAGCCGCCGCGAACCTGCGCGCCCCGCTCTCCTTCCTGTTCCGCCTCGCCAAGCAGTTGAAGGCGCAGCGCGAAGTGGTGCGCGGCAAGCCCGAGAACTTCAACCGGCCCGACTACAACTTCCGCCTCGTCGGTAACGAAGGCGGCGAGCCCACCGGCAGCGAGCAGGTGCAGATCAGCACGCGCCAGCGCGGCGCACCGCTCGACCTGATCGTGTCCGAGGCCATGATCCTGGCCAACAGCAGCTGGGGCGGCTGGCTCGGCGAGCTCGGCGTGCCCGGCCTCTACCGCAGCCAGGCGAGCCTTGCGCCCGGCATCAAGGTGCGCATGGGCACGCGCGCGCTGCCGCATGCGGGCCTGGGCGTGAAGAGCTACGCGTGGAGCACCTCGCCGCTGCGCCGCTATACCGACCTCGTGAACCAGTGGCAGATCATTGCCGCCGCGCGCCATGGCAAGACCGCGGCGCTGGCCGCACCCTTCAAACCGAAGGACGCCGACCTGTTCTCGATCCTTTCCGGATTCGACGCGGCCTATGCCACGTACAACGCCTACCAGGGCGGCATGGAACGCTTCTGGACGCTGAAGTACCTGCAGCAGCAGGGCATCACCGAGCTCGAAGCCACCGTCATCAAGGACCTGCCGAACGGCGCGCTGGTGCGTGCCGACACGCTGCCGCTGGTGTTCCCGGTGGCCGGCCAGCAGGAACGCGGCGCGCGGCTGCGCGTGAAGCTCGGCGAGATCGACGAGATCGCGCTCGACGTGACCGGCACCGTGCTCGAACGCCTCGACGCGCCGAAGGCCGATGCGGCCGCCGACGAGGAGAACGGCGAGGAAGAAGAAGTGGTCGCAGGCCCGATCGCCATTGCCGTCGACCTGAGCGACAGCGAAGCCGCACCCGAAAACACGCCAGCATGAACTTCGGCAGGTCGTCCGGAGAAATGCGCCCCCTGGAGGAATTTCGAGAATGAACTTCAAGGACCTCAGCACGCTGCAGATTGCACTGGGCGTGTCGGTCATTGCGCATGCCGTGCTGCTTGCAGTGCGCTTCGTCGATCCCGAATCGTTCAACAAGGTCTTCAGCGACACGCCGCTCGAAGTGATCCTGGTCAACAGCAAGACCAACGACAAGCCCGACCCGAGTGCCCGGCTGCGTGCGCAGACCTCGCTTGCGGGCGGCGGCGACCTCGACAAGGGCCGCGCGACCAGCCCGTTGCCGCCGTCGAGCTTCACCACCGTCGGCGATTCGTTCGAGGACGCGCAGCGCAAGGTCGATGCGATGCAGACCGAGCAGTTGCAGATGCTCACCCAGCTCAAGCGCGACCTCGCCGCCATGCCCGCGCCCGACCCGCGCAACCCCGGCGACCCGACCGAGGCCACGGCGCAGGAAGAAAAGCGCCGGCAGATGATCAACCTGCTGGCCGAGATCGAGCGCCGCGTGAACGAGGAAAACGCACGCCCGAAGAAGCGCTTCCTGAGCCCCTTCACGCGGGAGGCGGCCTTCGCGAGCTACGTGGACTCGCTGCGCCGCCGGGTGGAAGCGCAGGGCACAGCCAACTTTCCGACGCTTGCCGGCAAGAAGCTCTATGGCGAGCTCACGATGACCATCACGGTCAACTTCGACGGCCGGCTGCTCTCGACGGTGGTCGATGAAAGCTCGGGCGTTCCCGTGCTGGACCGGCGCGCCCAGGCCATCGTCGCCAGCGTCGGCAACTTCGGCAGGTTCACCGACGCGATGCGCAAGGAGCATGCGGACCAGATCGTGATCCGGCCGCACTTCCGGTTCGCGCACGACGGGTCGGTCGAGCTCTCCTCGCAGTAGACAAACATCCTGGAAGGCAGACGCCATGGACCTGTACTGCGTCATGGGCAACCCGGTCGAGCACAGCCGCTCGCCGCGCATCCACGCGCGTTTTGCCGAACTATGCGGCCAGCAGCTGGACTATGGCCGGCGGCTGATTCCGCTCGGCGCCTTCGCCGAGGGCATCGCGGCCTTTCGCAGCGAAGCCGCCGAACGCGGCGACACCGCGTGCGGCTGCAACATCACGGTGCCATTCAAGTTCGAAGCCGCCGCGCTGGCGCAGCACACCAGCGAACGCGCCCTGCTCGCGCAGGCGGTCAACACGCTGCGCTTCGACGCCGACGGCAGCATCCATGCGGATAACACCGATGGCATCGGCCTGGTCAACGACATCGTGCACAACGCGGGCGTGCCGCTCAAAGGCAAGGCGCTGCTGCTGATCGGCGCGGGCGGTGCGGCGGCCGGCGTGCTCGGCCCGCTGCTCGACGCAGGCGTCTCGCGCGTCGTGGTCGCGAACCGCACCGTCGGCAAGGCGGTCGAGCTGGTGCGCCGCCATGCGGCCATCGCACTGCGCCATGGCGCCTCGCTCGAGGCCTGGGCGCTCGACGAAGTGCCGGGCGCCTTCGACGTGGTGGTCAACGCCACCGCCTCCAGCCTCGCGGGCGATGCGGTGCCGGTGAAGGCCAGCGTGCTGCGCGCTGGCGGGCTTGCGGTCGACATGATGTACGGCCCCGCGGCCGCGGGCTTCATGGCCTGGGCCATGGCGCACGGTGCGGCCGCGCGCGACGGGCTTGGCATGCTGGTCGAGCAGGCGGCCGAGTCGTTCGAGATCTGGCGCGGCGTGCGCCCGCCTTCCGCACAGGTGCTGACCGAAGTGCGCGCATCGCTCGCCGCTGCAAAAAAATGAAA
Source organism: Variovorax sp. Root411 (assembly GCF_001425205.1). GTDB lineage: Bacteria > Pseudomonadota > Gammaproteobacteria > Burkholderiales > Burkholderiaceae_C > Variovorax. The sequence goes on along the minus strand of NZ_LMDW01000001.1, from coordinate 43,036 downwards.
GCCCTGCTGCGCCTGATCGCCTGCCTCGTGGTGGCGGGCGTGGCACTCGAGCTGTTCTTCGTGGCGCGCATCGCGGCGATGGCGGTGGTCGATCCGCAAAGCACCGCGTTCCAGCGCTCCGCGGCTTTTCAGATCGCCATTCAGCAGGGCAGCGGCGGCGGCTGGCGGCAGCAGTGGGTGCCCTATTCGCGAATCAACGACACGCTCAAGCGCGCCGTCATCGCGAGCGAGGACGCCGGCTTCGTCGACCACAACGGGGTGGAGTGGGAAGCCATCGAGCGCGCGCGCCAGCGCAACGCCAAGGCCGAGGAAATCGCCGCCAAACGCGCGGCGCGCGCGTTGGCACGCGGCAAGCCGGTGCGGCCCGTGCAGCTGCGCGGCGGCTCGACCATCACGCAGCAGCTCGCGAAGAACCTGCTGCTGTCCAGCGAACGCACCTTGCTGCGCAAGGGCCAGGAGCTGGTGCTCGCCACGCTGCTCGAAGTGCTGCTGGACAAACGGCGCATCCTCGAGATCTATCTCAACAACGTCGAGTGGGGCGAAGGCGTGTTCGGCGCCGAGGCGGCGTCGCAGTACTACTTCCGCAAGCCGGCGTCGCGCCTGAGCACCAGCGAGGCCGCGCGCCTCGCGGTGATGCTGCCGAGCCCCAGGTTCTTCGAGCGCCGGCTCGGTTCGCCCTACCTGAGCGGACGGGCATCGACGGTCATGGCACGGATGCCTGCGGCCGAACTGCCCTGAGCGTGCTGCGCAGGTTTTCGATGGCCAGCACCGCGCCGAAACCGATCACATAGGCCAGCACGTCCCACCAGTCGGCCGTGCTGCCGAGCACGATGCGCAGCGCGCGGTTTGGAATGTGCAGATGCCACGTCGCCGCGAGGTACTGCCCGAGTTCGACGGCAAGCCCCACGCCCAGCGCGGCCAATGCCAGCGGCAATACGCGCGCGGCGATCGCGGTCCTGAAGACGAAGTACACCCACACCACGGCCAGCACGTCGCCAAAGAAGCTGCGCAGCCAGCCCCAGCGCGCGCCGACGGTGGCCAGCAGCACGAGAACGAAGAACAGGGCCACCGCCCACACCAGGGAAAGAGGATCGAAACGCCATCGCATGGCCCGTATCATCGCGCCCATATGCTGGCAAAGCTCACGGGTTGGTTGTTGTTGGGAATCGTCCGGTTGCTCACAGGCGCCCAGGCGCGCTGGTATGGCTGTCCGCCGAAGGCCGAGCAGCGCATCTATTTCGCCAACCACCAGAGCCATGCCGACCTCGTGATGATCTGGGCGGCGCTGCCCGAGGAGTTGCGCAGCATCACGCGGCCGATCGCGGCGCGCGACTACTGGGCCAACACGCCGATCAAGCGCTGGATCACGACGGAGGTGTTCAACGCGGTGTACGTGGAGCGGCAGACGACGGCGGCTGCGACAGCATCCCCTGCGCCTGTGGCGGTCGAGGCCCCGCCGCCGACGCCCGTCGCGCGAGCTGCTGCTCTCTCACCGGCCGAGCGCATCGAGCCGTCGATGGAGCCCCTGCTGCCATTGACGACACCGGAACCGCCCGCCGAGACCGTGCCCGAAGCCCAAGGCCGGCTCGACCTTCCCGAGCCCCCGGCACCACCGCCTGCGCCCCCGCCCGAGCCGCCACCGCCTGCAGAACCCGAAGCCCCGGCCGTCGCGGCGGCGCCTGCCCCCGACCCGCTCGCGCCCCTCGTCGAGGCCCTGCGCAGCGGCGACTCGATCATCATCTTTCCCGAGGGCACGCGCGGCCACACGGGCGAGCCGCAGAAGTTCAAGTCGGGCCTCTACACGCTCGCCACGATGTTCCCCGAGGTGGTGCTGGTGCCCGCCTGGATCGACAACGTGCAGCGCGTGATGCCCAAGGGCGAGATCGTGCCGGTGCCCATCCTCTGCTCGGTCACTTTCGGCGCGCCTCTTCGTGTCGAAGAAGGCGAAGAGCGGCGGCCTTTCCTTGATCGCGCACGTGCTGCAGTGATCGCATTGCGCGACGTCTGAAATGAAGCCTTGCTTTTCGATTCGGGGCGGTTCGGGGTGTGATCACGCCGACGGGGTACCTTGCTCCGCGAATGTCCCCCGGCCTGCGGCCTCCTCCTTTATTTCGCTGCGCAAGGCACCCCATCGCGGCAGCGTCCATTGTGCGAAGGGCACCGGGTGCTCCCCGCAGCGAAATAAAGGAGGAGCGAAGCGGGGGACATTCGCGGAGGGGAGTACCCGGTGGCCTTCGCACGCACCCCGAACAAAACCCGCAACACAAAGCGCAACGGAAAACTGACAGATGAACCAGTTCCTGCGCAACCTCACCCCGACCCAACAGGTCGCGGCGCTTTTCCTCATCGTCTTCGGCCTGCTCGTGATCGTGAGCACCGTGGCCTTCTTCCTGAGCTTCAGGGAAAAGCGCAACCCAGTGCGCGACGCCGCCTGGCAGGCCGAACTCGCTCACTTCCGCGCGCTGCTGGGCACCACGTGGTTCATGGTGATCATCTTCTGGATCGGGTGGGCGCTCGGCGAAACCGTGGCCACCGTGCTGTTCGCGCTGATCTCGTTCTTCGCGCTGCGTGAGTTCATCACGCTCTCGCCCACGCGGCGCGGCGACCACCGCAGCCTGATCCTGGCCTTCTTCGTGGTGCTGCCGATCCAGTTCTGGCTGGTGGCCACGGCGCGCTTCGATCTGTTCACCGTGTTCATCCCGGTGTACGTGTTCCTCGCGATCCCGGTGGCGAGCGCGCTGGCGAACGACCCGAACCACTTCCTCGAGCGCAACGCCAAGCTGCAGTGGGGCATCATGGTCTGCGTCTACGGCATGAGCCATGTGCCGGCGTTGCTGCTGCTGAGCTTCCCGGGTTATGAAGGCAAGAGCGCGTTCCTCGTGTTCTTCCTGGTGTTCGTGGTGCAGACCTCGGTGCTGGTGCAGCACCTGATCTCGCGCCGCATGCAACGTACGCCCTTCGCGCCCAACGTGAGCCGCAGCTTCAACTGGACCAGTTGGGGCATCGGCATCGCCGTGGCCAGCCTGGTGGGCGCGCTGTTCTCGTTCATCACGCCGTTCAAGTTCGGGCAGGCGCTCGCGGTGTCGGTCATTGCCTGCATTGCGGGGTCGATGGGGCACCTGGTGATGAAGGCACTCAAGCGCGACCGGGGCATTCCGAACTGGGGCCAGAAGGGCGTGGGCGTGACCGGTGCGAATGGCCTGCTGGATCGCGTGGATGCCCTGTGCTTCGCAGCCCCGATCTTCTTCCACTCCATCCGCTGGTACTTCAACGTCTGAAGCCCCGCAGGGCCTTCAGGCCTTGCGTCGCACCACGCGATCGAAGGCCTCCTTGGCCTTTCGGCCGAAGGCCTTGGCCTTCAACGCCTGCAGCTCGCGCATGAGGCGCGCGCGCTGCTCGGCCGACAACGCCGTGCCGAAGCGCCCCAGCGCTGCTTCGAGCGCCGCGCGCTGCGCGTCGACGCGCCCCTGCCGGCCTTCGGCCTCGGCCAGCCACTCGCACGCATTGGCAACGCGCTCGCGCAGCGCGGCATCGCCCGAATCGCCGAAGCGCGCAATCAGCGCGCGGTAAGCCTTGGCCTGTCCCACGGGGTCGCCGAGCTTGTCGAGCGCCTTGGCCTTGTTGATCATCGACTTGGCGGCCCACAGCTGCAGCGTGCCTTCCCTCGCGCCGATGGCGCGAGCGATGGCCTCGTCATAGCAGTCCACGGCCGCCTTGAGCTGGCCGGCCTGGCGCAGCGTGGCGCCCTTGCGGAACAGCGCACCGACCACGCGACCGCGCAGGTCCGGCAGCTCGGAGTTGCCCCAGCGCGCGACGATCTGATCGTGCACGCGCATCTCGTCGTCATGCAGGCCGAGGCGGTCGAGCGCGGTGCTCTTGTACTGCAGGCACAGCGCGACGGTCTCCTGCATTTCCGTGGACGGGTCGGCGCCGTAGCGCGCGTCCATCGCATCGGCGGCTGCGACCACTTCGGCGAAGCGCTCCAGCGCGACCAGGCAAAAAGCCTTGTGGACCAGCGCCCGCGCGCACTGCCGGCGCAGTTCAGGATGCGGTGATGCGGCATGCGCGGCCAGCACCTCGTCGAACAGCACGATGGCTTCGTTCGACTCGCCGGCATCGCCGTGCTTGCGGCCCTGCCTGACCTTGTCGCGCACTTCGTCGCGCAGTTCGGACGGCAGTTCCGGCAGATTGCCGGCGGCATCGGCCTTGCGCAGCCGCTTCAGGCAGGCCTGGCGGCCGGCGGTGGCCTTGGCCAGCGTGTCCTGCAGCTCGGGCGCGGGCGTGTCTTTCAGCTGCTTTGCGAGCTGCTCGTACACGGCGAGCGCCTCTTCGGTCCGGCCGAGCCGTTCGAGCAGCACGAAGCCCTTGTTGAGCAGCGCACCCGCCACGGTGCGCTGCACCCCGGCGTCGGTGTCCGCGCCGAAGGTGGCGAGCAGCCGCTCGCAGGCCGCCAGCGCGGCCTCCCCGTCGTCCTGCTCGCGCAGGCCCACCGACCAGTCGTAGGCACGGCGCACGGCCATGCGGCGTACCTGCGGCGAGGCATCGCGGCCGTAGCGCTCGAGCAGCCAGCCGACCAGCTCGGCGCGGTTCGCATGCTCGTCGATGCCGAACCCGTCGAAGAACAGCGTCAGTGCCCGCACGCCCTCGATGCGCAGCTCGGCCGCTGCGTCGGCGAGGCCGGCCTCGATCTGGTCGGCAACCGCCAGGCACATCACCTGGGCCTGCGCGTGCTGCGCCAGCTCGCGCAGGTTCAGCACCGAGGCCAGGCGCGCGCGCGCCACGCGCAGCACCACGCCCGGATCGGTGCTGCCGTCGAAGCGCTCGATGGCCGCATCGAGCGTGGCCAGTGCGTCCTGCGGCAGGCCGCGATGGTGCTCGATCTCGGCCTTGAGCAGCCGGGCCTCCACGCGCCAAACGTCGAGCGCGGCATCGGGCTGGTTGTCGAGGAGTTCGCTCATCGCGTCGCAGGCCTCGCAGCGGGCCGCGGGCTCGTCGATCCACCAGGTGCGCTGGTACAGCGCGTGGGCGATGTGCTCGCGGATCTCGGGCTCGCAGCGCTGGCCGTGCGCGTCGATCAGGCGGTCGAGGGTGGCGAGCGCATCGGCCGGGCGGTGCATCTGACGCAGCATGTGCGCCAGCAGGCGCAGCGCCTGGCAGCAGGGCACGACCACACCGGCGTCGGGCGTGGCCGCGAATTCGTCGAGCAGCCGGATGCAGCCGGCCAGCGCCTCGTTGCGGCGGCCCAGGTCGTCGAGCAGTTCGACGCGCCGGAAGCTCGCGGCTGCGCGTTCAGCGGGGTGCAGCAGGCGTTCGAGCAAGGCTTGCGCCTCGTCCAGTTGCCGCTGCGCGGAGGACTCGACTACATTCACATTCGCTTCCTTGTGTGGCGCGCCCTGCGGGAAGCGGGGCAGACTGTACGAATCGGCATGGATTCTGCCCGCGATCGCGCGGCCTTCCAGCGCTGACTCGGTCCTTCTCTCTACTCTTTGCTCAGGCGTAGGCCTTTCGTTTCTCTCATGCGCATTCTTGGCATCGACCCCGGCTTGCAGACCACCGGCTTCGGCGTGGTCGATGCGGATGGCCATGCGCTGCGCTACGTGGCCAGCGGCACCATCAGCACGCGGCACCTGGGCACCGGCAACCTGCCGGCGCGCCTGAAGGTGCTGTTCGACGGCATCGCGGAAATCTCCGCCCGCTACCAGCCCGATGCGTCAGCGGTCGAAATCATCTTCGTCAACGTCAACCCGCAGTCGACGCTGCTGCTCGGGCAGGCGCGCGGCGCCTGCGTGACCGCGCTGGTCAGCAACGACCTCCCGGTGGCCGAGTACACCGCGCTGCAGATGAAGAAGGCCGTGGCGGGCCACGGCCAGGCCGCCAAGGCGCAGGTGCAGGAGATGGTGCGGCGGCTGCTCGACCTGCCGGGCCTGCCGGGCGCCGATGCGGCGGACGCGCTGGGCATCGCCATCACGCATGCGCAGGTGGGGCGCTCAATGGCACGGCTCGCGGAAGCGGCCGAGCTGTCGAAGACCCACGCCGGCACGTACCGGCAAGGGCGTTCGCGCTGAGTCAGCGCACGTGGCTCGCGCAGCAGTCAGGCGCTGAGCGCCTGACAGGGCAATGCGTGGAACACCGCGGAACCGGCTTTGCCGGGCCGCAGGTGTTGCCCCCGGTAGGGGGTTGGCGAAGCGACACGAAGTGCGCGAAGCCTGGGGGCGAGCCTAGCTACGCGATGCGCTCGGCGATCAGCACCGCGAAGAAGCCGAACGCCGCGAGCAGCGTCCACTTCAACACGATCCATCCGATGCGCCGGTATCTGGTCTGCCCCGTGCCCGCATAGAACGCGAAGCACACGCCCGCCACCAGCAGAAGCAGCAGGATGGCCCAGCGGAAAAGAAGCATCGTCGGGCGCCGCCTACCAGGCGCGGGCGACTTCGCCGAAACCGCGGGGCGCGCGCTTCTCGTCCTCGAAGGTCACGACTTCGTAGGCGTCGCTGTGCGAGAGCAGTTCGCGCAGCAGCTTGTTGTTGAGCGCATGGCCCGAGCGGAACGCGGTGTAGGCCGCGAGCAGCGGCTTGCCGATGATGTACAGGTCGCCCATCGCGTCGAGGATCTTGTGCTTCACGAACTCGTCGTCGTAGCGCAGGCCGCCGGCATTGAGCACCTTGGTGTCGTCCATCACGATGGCGTTGTCGAGCCCGCCGCCGAGCGCAAGGCCCTTGCTGCGCATGTACTCGACCTCCTTGGTGAAACCGAAGGTGCGCGCACGCGCGATGTCGCGGCTGTATGAATCGGTGCCCAGGTCGAACTCCACGCGCTGGCCGGTGGAGTTGACGACGCGGTGGTCGAAGTCGATCTCGAAGCTCAGCTTGTAGCCGTGGTACGGCTCCAGGCTCGCCCATTTCTCGTTGGCGCCTTCGCCCTCGCGCACCTCGACCTTGCGGGTCACGCGGATGAAGCGGCGCGGCGCCTTCTGCAGCGCGATGCCCGCGCTTTGCAGCAGGAACACGAAGGACGAGGCCGACCCGTCGAGGATCGGCACTTCGTCGGCCGTGATGTCGATGTAGAGGTTGTCGATGCCCAGGCCCGCACAGGCGGACATGATGTGCTCGACGGTCTGCACCTTCGCGCCACCGGTGGAGACCGTGGACGCGAGGCGCGTGTCGGTGACCGACTCGGCGGTCATGCGGATCTCGACCGGCTCCGGCAGGTCGACGCGGCGGAACACGATGCCCGTGTCGGCCGGGGCCGGACGCAGGGTCAGCTCCACGCGTTGGCCGCTGTGAAGCCCCACGCCCACGGCGCGGCTGATCGACTTGAGGGTTCGTTGTTGCAGCACGCCGGGGATTTTAGGCGCGCGCCGGGCGTGGCTTCCTATGCCCTTCGCTATGGCACCGATAGACATGGGTCCTATCCACAAAAGCCCCGACGATGGACGCAAGGGGCACGAAGTGAACGCAGCGCCTAGGGTCAGGGGAAGTCCCTTTCAGGTCCCCCCTGCGCCCCTTGCGAACCTTCGTGCCCTCTGCGTCTATAGGCCGCTTCGCGAAACCGAGGAACCGGCTTTGCCGGGCCTCAGGTGTTGCCTCCGGTAGGGGGAAGGCGAAGCGACACGAAGTGCGCGCAGCCTGGGGGCGAGCCGATTTCAGTCGGCCTGGCGGCGCAGGAAGGCCGGGATCTCGAAGTCGTCCATGCCGCCCGAAGACAGCGCATCCACCTTCGCGGCGGCCATCGTGCGGTTGGTGCGCCACACGCTGGGAACGGCCATGCCGTCGTAGTTGGGCTGGCTGCCGCTGCCACCGGCATGGCCCATGCCACCGAGCGTCGGCACGGTGAATGGGATGTTGTCGGTGCCGGTGCGGATCACTTCGAGCGTCGGTGCCTGGCGGCGGGCGTCGGCACGCGAGAGGCCGGTGGCCACCACGGTCACGCGCATCTCGTCGCCGAGGCTGTCGTCGTAGGCGGCGCCGTAGATCACGTGCGCGTCGGGCGAAGCGTAGGCGCGGATGGTGTTCATCGCGAGCTTCGACTCGTTCAGCTTCAACGAACCCTTCGATGCCGTCACCAGCACCAGCACGCCCTTGGCACCCGAGAGGTCGATGCCTTCGAGCAGCGGGCAGGCTACGGCCTGTTCGGCGGCGATGCGCGCGCGGTCCGGGCCAGCTGCGGCAGCGGTGCCCATCATGGCCTTGCCGGGTTCGCCCATCACGGTGCGCACGTCTTCGAAGTCGACGTTGACGCCGCCGTACTCGTTGATGATTTCCGAGATGCCGCCCACGGCGTTCTTCAGCACGTCGTTGGCGTGCGCGAAGGCTTCGTCCTGCGTGATGTCTTCACCGAGCACGTCGAGCAGCTTCTCGTTGAGCACGACGATCAGCGAGTCGACGTTGGCTTCGAGCTCGGCCAGGCCGGCGTCGGCGTTGGTCATGCGGCGGCCGCCTTCCCAGTCGAAGGGCTTGGTCACCACGCCCACGGTGAGGATGCCCATTTCCTTCGCGACGCGCGCGATCACGGGAGCGGCGCCGGTACCGGTGCCGCCGCCCATGCCGGCCGTGATGAACAGCATGTGCGCGCCGTCGATGGCCGCGCGAATGTCGTCCACCGCGAGCTCGGCCGCTTCACGTCCCTTGTCCGGCTTGCTGCCGGCGCCCAGGCCGCTGGTGCCGAGCTGGATGATCTTGTGCGCGCTGCTGCGCTGCAGTGCCTGTGCGTCGGTGTTCGCGCAGACGAACTGAACGCCCTGCACGCCACGTTCCATCATGTGAGCGACCGCGTTGCCGCCGCCACCGCCGACACCGATCACCTTGATCTGCGTGCCCTGATTGAACTCTTCGACTTCGATCATTTCGATGGTCATTTTTAACTCCTTGAATCTTGCAGTTGCCGTTGTGTATCTATGAATTTTTCTTGTGCCGTGACGAGATCAACGATGAGACCGTCACGATGGTGGACCTGTGCGCCGCCATCGCTCGTTGAAATGCAAGGGAGGGCTGCCACGCGCGAGCCAGAGTGGGGAATGAATCATGGTCAGAAGTTCCCCACGATGAAGTCCTTGAAGCGTCCGAACGCGGTCTTCACCGACCCGTTCTTCTGCGCGACCTTGAAGCCGCGCATGCGCGCGAAACGTGCTTCTTCGAGAAGGCCCATGACTGTAGCGGCGCGGGGCTGCGCGACCATGTCGGACAACGCGCTCGAATACTTCGGAATGCCGCGCCGCACGGGTTTCAAGAAGATGTCTTCGCCGAGCTCGACCATGCCCGGCATCACCGCGCTGCCGCCCGTGAGCACCACGCCCGACGACAGCACTTCCTCGTAGCCCGACTCGCGGACCACCTGCTGCACCAGCGAGAAGATCTCTTCGATGCGCGGCTCGATCACACCGGCCAGCGCCTGCTTGCTCAGCATGCGCGGCCCGCGGTCGCCCAGGCCCGGCACTTCCACCTGCGTGTCGGGGTCGGCCAGCAGCTGCTTGGCATAGCCGTTCTCGACCTTGATGTCTTCCGCGTCCTTCGTCGGCGTGCGCAGCGCCATCGCGATGTCGCTCGTGATGAGGTCGCCCGCGATCGGGATCACGGCCGTGTGGCGGATCGCGCCGTTGGTGAAGATCGCCACGTCGGTCGTGCCCGCGCCGATGTCGACCAGCACCACGCCCAGTTCGCGTTCGTCTTCCGTCAGCACCGCCTGGCTCGAGGCCAGCGGGTTCAGCATCAGTTGGTCGACCTCGAGGCCACAGCGGCGCACGCACTTGATGATGTTCTCGGCCGCGCTCTGCGCACCGGTCACGATGTGCACCTTGGCCTCGAGCCGCATGCCGCTCATGCCGATCGGCTCCTTCACATCCTGGCCGTCGATGACGAACTCCTGCGGCTCCACCAGCAGCAGGCGCTGGTCGCTCGAGATGTTGATGGCGCGCGCCGTCTCCACCACGCGGGCCACGTCGGCGGGCGTCACTTCCTTGTCCTTCACCGCCACCATGCCGCTCGAGTTGATGCCGCGGATGTGGCTGCCGGTGATGCCGGTGTAGACGCGGCTGATCTTGCAGTCGGCCATCAGCTCGGCCTCCTTCAAGGCCTGCTGGATGCTCTGCACCGTGGCGTCGATGTTCACCACCACGCCGCGCTTGAGCCCGTTGCTCGGCGCAATGCCGAGGCCGGCCAGCTTGAGCTCGCCACCGGGCAGCACCTCGGCCACCACCACCATCACCTTGGCGGTGCCGATGTCGAGTCCTACGACCAGGTCTTTGTATTCTTTGGGCATTGATATGTCCTCGATTTCTCGGTATTCGCTACTTGATTTTTCTTGGGGCCTCGGGCGAGACCGTGGTGACGCCGCGCAGCCGCAGGGCATACGCGTCGTTGTGGCGCAGATCGGCGCCCTCGACGTCGGCCATCGTGCGGCGGTACTGGCCCGCGACCTGGGTCACGGTCTTCAGGAACCGCTGCAGGCGGGCCGTCACCTCCTCGCTCTGGCCGCGGCCAAGCTCAATTTCGGCGCCGCTGTCGAGCACCACCTTCCAGCTGCCCCGGCTCGACAGCGTGAGCTCGTCGACGGCCAGGTCGTAGGGCTGGAACTGCGGCTGCAGCACGCGGTACATGCCCAGCACCTGGCCCGCCTGTTCGATCGGGCCATCGAGGCGCGGCAGGTTGTCGTCGACCTCGGCCACGTTGGCCTCGAACACGTCGCCGAAGCCGTTGATCAGCTTCGAGCCCGCCTCGTCGCCCCAGTTGGCCACCGGCACCTGCTCGGTCAGCGTCACGCGCAGCTTGTTCGGAAACTCGCGCCGCACCACCGCGCTGCGCACCCACGGCACGGACTCGAAGGCGGCGCGCGCGCGCGCCAGGTCGATGGTGAAGAAGTTGCCCTTGAGCTGCGGTGCCACGTTGGCGCGCAGCGTGACCGCGTTGTTGTGCGTGACCTCGCCGTCCACCTTGATGCCCGAGATCGGGAAGAAAGGCTGGCGCAGCACCCACCACGCCCCCGCCGCAAGCAGCATGAGCGTCACCAGCGCGAACGCAATGTTCGCGACGATGTTCATGAGCTTGACGTCGAAGGGGGCGGGAATGCTGTCGGCCATGGCTTAGTTCGCGCCTCCCTTTGCATCCAGCGCCGCGGAAGCCAGCACCCTCAGGCACAGGTCTTCGTAAGCGATGCCCGCGGCTCGGGCCGACATCGGCACCAGCGAATGGCTGGTCATGCCGGGCGAGGTGTTCATCTCCAGCAGGAAAGGCTTGCGGTCGCTGGCGCGGATCATCACGTCGGCGCGGCCCCAGCCGCGGCAGCCGAGCGTGTGGTACGCGGCCAGCGTGATGCGCTGGATCTCGTGCTCTTCGGCCGCGGGCAGGCCGCTCGGGCACTGGTACTTCACGTCGTCGGTGAAGTACTTGTTCTGGTAGTCGTAGGCGCCTTCGGGCGCGGCGATGCGCACCACCGGCAGCGCACGCGCATCGAGCCCCTGGCCGAGCACGGCGCAGGTCACTTCCTCGCCCTCGATGAATTCCTCGCAGAGCACATCGGCGTCGTACTTCGCGGACAGCGTGACCGCGTCCTGCATCTGGGAGTAGCCCTCGACCTTGGTCACGCCGATGGATGAGCCCTCGCGCGGTGGCTTCACGATCAGCGGCAGGCCGAGCACGTCGGGCACCACCATGACCTGTTCGCGGCTTTGCTGGTCGAAGGCCAGGCGCACGTACTTGGGTGTGGGCAGGCCGTCGGCCTGCCAGATGCGCTTGGTCATGACCTTGTCCATGGCCACGCTCGACGCCATCACGCCGGAGCCCGTGTAGGGAATGCCGAGCAACTCGAGCGCGCCCTGCACGGTGCCGTCCTCGCCATGACGGCCATGCAGCGCGACGAAGCAGCGCGAGAAGCCTTCGCGCCTGAGGTCGGCCAGCTCGCGCTGCGCCGGGTCGAAGGCGTGCGCGTCGACACCGCGCGAACGCAGGGCTTCGAGCACGCCGGTGCCCGACATCAAGGAGATTTCGCGTTCGGCGGAACTGCCGCCGAACAGCACGGCAACCTTGCCGAAGAGTTGGGGGTCCTGAAGGCTCATGAGGCCCTCCCTTTGCGCGAAACGCGCTCCGATGTTGAGGGTGCGGATGCAGTGGCCGTGACCACCGCCGCGCCGAGTTCGACCACCTTGCCCGGTACCGCGCCGATGGACCCGGCGCCCATGGAGAGCACCACGTCGCCCGGACGGGCGTTGTCGAGAATGGCTTGCGGCATGGCCGCGATGTCGTCGACAAACACCGGCTCGACCTTGCCGGCCACGCGCAATGCGCGCGCCAGCGTGCGCCCGTCGGCCGCCACGATGGGCGCCTCGCCCGCGGCATAGACCTCGCCGAGCAGCACGGAGTCGGCAGTACCGATGACCTTCACGAAATCCTCGAAGCAGTCGCGTGTGCGGGTGTAGCGGTGCGGCTGGAAGGCCAGCACCAGCCGGCGGCCCGGGAAAGCGCCGCGCGCGGCCGCGATGGTGGCCGCCATCTCGACCGGGTGATGGCCGTAGTCGTCGATCACGGTGAAGGTGCCGGCTGCATTGCCCCCTTGCACCGGCACGTCGCCGTAGCTCTGGAAGCGGCGGCCCACGCCCTTGAAGCCCGCAAGGCCGCGCTGCACGGCTTCGTCGGGAATGCCGAGCTCCACCGCCACCGCGATCACCGACAGCGCGTTGCGCACGTTGTGCTCGCCCGGCAGGTTCAGCACGATGGGCAGGTCCGGCAGCGTCACGCCATTGCGGCGCTGCGCGGTGAAATGCATCTGTCCGCCGACCGCGCGCACGTCGACGGCGCGCACCTGGGCGCCCTCGTCGAAGCCGTAGCTGGTGACCGGGCAGGTCACGTTGGCCACGATCTCGCGCACCGCCGGGTCGTCGGTGCACAGGATGGCCACGCCGTAGAACGGCATGCGGTGCAGGAAATCGACAAAGGCCTTCTTGAGCTTCGCGAAGTCGTGCCCGTAGGTCTCCATATGGTCGGCATCGATGTTCGTGACCACCGCCATCACGGGCAGCAGGTTCAGGAACGAGGCGTCCGACTCGTCGGCCTCGACCACGATGTAGTCGCCGCTGCCAAGCTGCGCGTTGGCACCGGCGCTGTTGAGGCGCCCGCCGATCACAAAGGTCGGGTCGAGCCCGGCGGCGTCGAGCACGCTTGCCACCAGGCTGGTGGTGGTGGTCTTGCCGTGCGTGCCGGCAATGGCAATGCCCTGCTTCAGGCGCATCAGCTCGGCCAGCATCAGCGCGCGCGGCACCACTGGAATGCGCTTCTCGCGCGCGGCCAACACTTCGGGGTTGTCCGACTGCACGGCGGTGGAAGTGACGACCGCGTCCGCGCCGTCGATGTGCGCGGCGGCGTGGCCCACGAAGGTGCCGATGCCCAGGCCCGCGAGACGGCGCAGCGTGGCGCTGTCGGACAGGTCGGAGCCTGTGATCCTGTAGCCCAGGTTCAGCAGCACTTCGGCGATGCCGCTCATGCCGGAACCGCCGATGCCGACGAAATGAATGTGGTGGATCGCGTGCTTCATCTGGCAAGCTCCTCGCAGGCCTGGACGACGGCTTCCACAGCCTCCGTTTTCTGCATGGTCTTGGCCTTGGCGGCCTTCTCTATCAGCGCATCGCGCCCGGTTTTCTGTAGCAAATCAGCCAGCAATTCAGGAGTGAGGTCGGCCTGCTGCACGAGCCACCCGCCGCCCGCGTCCACGAGAAAGCGCGCGTTGGTGGTCTGGTGGTCGTCGACCGCCGAGGGGAAAGGCACGAACAGCGCTGCTGCGCCGACGGCCGCGATTTCTGTGACGGTGCTGGCACCGGCGCGCGCGACGATGATGTCGGCGTCGGCATACGCCTGCGCGGTGTCTTCGATGAAGGGCGTGAGCTCGCCTTCGACGCCGGCCGCCGTGTAGTTGGCGCGCAGCTCGTCGATCTGCTTGGCGCCGCTCTGGTGCAGCACCTGCGGGCGCGTGGCCGGCTCGATGCGGGCCAGTGCCTGCGGCACCACGGTGTTGAGGCCGCGCGCCCCGAGGCTGCCGCCCACCACCAGCAATTTGAGCGGCCCGGTGCGGCCCGCGAAACGCGTGGCCGGATCGGGCTGCGAAGTGAAGGCCGAGCGCAGCGGGTTGCCCACCCACTGCGCCTTCTTCAGCACATTCGGGAAGGCGGTGAATACACGGTCGGCCACGCCCGCCAGCACCTTGTTGGCGAGGCCGGCGACCGAGTTCTGCTCGTGCAGCACCAGTGGCTTGTTGAGCAGCACGCCCATCATGCCGCCCGGAAAGGTGATGTAGCCGCCCAGGCCCACGAGCACGTCGGGCTTCACGCGGCGCACCACGGCCAGGCTCTGCCAGAAGGCGCGCAGCAGCTTCAGCGGCAGCAGGAACAGCGTGAGCGGGCCCTTGCCGCGCACGCCGCCGAACTGCACCGGCTCAAAGGCAAAGCCGCGCGGCGCCACGAGCTTTTCTTCCATGCTGCCGGGTGCGCCCAGCCAGTGCACCTGCCAGCCGCGCTCGCGCAGGGCCTCGGCCACCGCGAGTCCGGGGAAGATGTGGCCACCGGTGCCGCCGGCCATGACGAGTGCGGTACGGCCGGTCATACGCGGCCTCCCCGCATGAGGACACGGTTTTCGTAATCGATGCGCAGCACGATGGCCAGCGCCACAAGGTTCATCAAAATCGCCGAGCCACCGAAGCTCATCAGCGGCAGGGTCAGGCCCTTGGTCGGCAGCGCACCGAGGTTCACGCCCATGTTGATGAAGGTCTGGAAGCCGAGCCACACGCCCACGCCCTGGGCCACGAGGCCCGAGAACACGCGGTCGAGGGCGATCGCCTGCCGGCCGATGTGCATGATGCGGCGCGTGAGCCAGAGGAACAGGCCGATGATCAGCAGCACGCCGACCAGGCCGAATTCTTCGCCGATCACGGCCAGCAGGAAGTCGGTGTGCGCCTCGGGCAGCCAGTGCAGCTTCTCGACGCTGCCGCCCAGGCCCACGCCGAAGATCTCGCCGCGCCCGATGGCGATCAGCGAGTGCGACAGCTGGTAGCCCTTGCCGAGCGCGTGCTCCTCGCTCCACGGGTCGAGGTAGGCAAAGATTCGTTCGCGGCGCCACGGGCTGGTCGCGACGATCGTGCCGAAGGCCACCACCACCAGCGCGGCGATCACGAAGAACATGCGCGCGTTCACGCCGCCCAGGAACAGGATGCCCATGGCGATCACCGCGATCACCATGAAGGCGCCCATGTCGGGCTCGGCCATCACCAGCATACCGACCACCACCACCGCGATGCCCATCGGCAGCACAGCGCGGAAGAAGCGCTCCTTGATCTCCATCTTGCGCACCATGTAGCTGGCGGCGTAGAGCACCATCGCGAGCTTGGCCAGCTCCGAGGGCTGGAAGCGCATGAAGCCCATCGGCAGCCAGCGGCGCGCACCGTTCACGTTGATGCCGATGTGCGGAATGAGCACGGCTACCAGCAGCAGCAGCGAAGCCACGAAGAGCCATGGCGCGGCGCGCTCCCAGGTCTTCATGGGAATCTGGAAGGCCAGCAGCGCGGTGATGAACGCGAAGATCACCGAGGCCGCATGCCGCGTGAGGAAGTACGAGGCGCTGTAGCCGGCGCGCGCAAAGCGCGGGTTGTCGGGCAGCGCGATGGAGGCCGAATACACCATGACCAGGCCCCACATCAGCAGTGCGACCGTGACCCAGACCAGCGCCTGGTCGAAACCCAGCACGCGCATCGGCGTGGCCTTTGTCTGCGCGACGCCGGCGCCGCCCAGCCGCACGGGCAGGTGCACGGGCAGCGAGTCGATCCCGCTGCGGGCGCGCCTGAACCAGCCGCCGAAGCGGCCGGTGGATGCGTTGGGCGTGGCGCCTGAGGCGGCAGAGTTCAAACCGTGTCCTCCGTCGAATCGCCCATGCCGCGCGGGCCGTCCTCGAAGGCCTGCACGGCCTCGCGGAACACCTCGGCGCGGTGCGCGTAATCCTTGAACATGTCGAAGCTCGCACAGGCCGGTGACAGCAGCACGGCATCGCCGGGGTTGGCGCGCGCGGATGCGAGCTTCACGGCCTCGTCCATCGAGCCGGCATGCAGCAGCGAAACGCCGGTCTGTGCCAGCGCGGCTTCGATGAGCGGCGCGTCGCGGCCGATGAGCACCACGGCGCGCGCGTACTGGCGCACGGGTTCGGCCAGCGGCTCGAAGTCCTGCCCCTTGCCTTCGCCGCCGAGGATCACCACCACGCGGCGCTCTTCACCAAGGCCGGTCAGCGCGGCTGCGGTGGCGCCTACGTTGGTGCCCTTGCTGTCGTCGAAGTACTCGACCTCGTCCACGATGGCGATGGGTTCCACGCGATGCGGCTCGCCGCGGTATTCGCGCAGGCCGTAGAGCATCGGACCCAGCGGGCAGTCGGCGGCACTGGCCAGCGCGAGGGCCGCCAGCGCGTTCATCGCGTTGTGGCGACCGCGGATGCGCAGCGCGTCGGCAGGCATCAGGCGCTGCAGGAAGATTTCTTCCTCGACCACGGCGCCGCGCTTGCGCTTCTGCGTTTCGTCGGCTTCCAATGCGCGCACCAGCCAGGCCATGCCGTTGACGCGCTCGATGCCGTAGTCGCCCGGGCGCAGCGGCATCGCGCTGCCGAAGGTGACGTGCGTGCGGATCTGCGGGCGCTGCAGCTTGACCCTGATGGGCGCGGGCAACATCGCCATCACGCCGTCGTCGTCGCGGTTGAGGATCATGAGCCCGCGCGCACCGAAGATGCGCGCCTTGGCCGCGGCATAGGCCTTCATGTCGCCGTGCCAGTCGAGATGGTCCTGCGTGAGGTTGAGCACCGTCGCAGCGGTCGGCTCGAAGCCCTGCACGCCGTCGAGCTGGAAGCTCGACAGTTCGAGCACCCACACATCAGGGAGCGTGTCGGCGTCGATGTGCGCCGACAGCGTGTCGAGCAGCGTCGGGCCGATGTTGCCGGCCACGGCCACGGTCTTGCCTGCGCGTTCGACCAGCTGGCCGATGAGCGAGGTGACGGTGGTCTTGCCGTTGGTGCCGGTGATGGCGAGCACCGCGGGTGTGTAGCCCTTGGGCGCTTCGGGCTCGACGGGGGGCGCCAGCTCGAGCTGGGGCGACTCTTCCTCCACGGCGGCCGAGGCCGGGTTGGTGGCGGAGATTTCGGCGATCTTGGCGACGAACTCTGCAGCCTCCCTGGCGGCGGTCGGGACGTAGGGCTTGCCTGTGGTCGGGAGGCGGGAGACGGTGACGGGTGCGGCCTTGGGCGCATCCGTCGCTTCCGGTGCCGCTTGCACTGCGCCGTTGGCCTGTTCAGGCTCGGCCTCGACGGCTTCCGTCGTTGCGATGACTTCGGCGGGTGCGGACTCCGAAGCTTGCGGCGGCATCGGCGCGGCAACGCTCATCGACGGGTCGCGCGGCATCGCTTCGGCCATCGCGGGGACGGTCGATTCGGGCTGCGCTTCGACAGCTTCAGCGGCTTCGGCCGGCGCCGGGGGTTCGACCGCTTCTTCAACCGGCGCAGGCTCCTCCAGCGCCAGCTGCGCCTGAGCTTCGGGTTCGGTAGCTTCGACAGGCGCTTCCGCGGCCGGTTCGGCCGGTGCTTCCACTTCGGCGGCGGCTTCGGGTTCAGGCTCCGGCCCGGCTTCCACCACCGGCACCTCGACCGAGCGCAGATCCAGCAGCGCGCGCGCGAACAGGTCCAGTTCGCCACCGACCGGCAGGCCCATGGCCCGCGCCGCATCGGCCACCGGCGCGATGGTTTCGGGCGACAGGCCCGGCGAGCGGTACACGGCGCGAATCGGCGTGCCCTCGACCAACGCGGACGAGAACGGCCCGCCGACAAAGCTCACCCCGGGCAGTTCCGCCCGCAGCGTCGCCAGCAGCGACGGCGCTTCGCGCGTGTCGGCCACGGTCACGACGGCACCGTGGCGCACGCACCAGCGCGTCATCGCCAGCCCGGACGCACCGAGGCCGAGGATGAGGACGGGGAGGTCTTTCAGATGCCGCATGGTTCCGTTACCGCAGCTTCAGCGTCGAAAGGCCCACGAGGCACAGCAGCATCGTGATGATCCAGAAGCGCACGACGACCTGCGTCTCGCGCCAGCCGCTCTTCTCGAAGTGATGGTGCAGCGGCGCCATCTTGAGCACGCGGCGGCCTTCGCCGAAGCGCTTCTTCGTGTACTTGAAGTACATGACCTGCGCCATCACCGAGATCGCCTCGACCACGAAGATGCCGCCCATGATGAAGAACACGATCTCCTGGCGCACGATGACCGCGATGGTGCCCAGCGCGCCGCCGAGCGCGAGCGCGCCCACGTCGCCCATGAACACCTGCGCCGGGTGCGTGTTGAACCAGAGGAACGCGAGCCCCGCGCCGGCCATGGCCGAGCAGAACACCAGCAGCTCGCCCGAGCCCGGGATGTTGGGGAACAGCAGGTACTTGGAATACACCGCGCTGCCCGTGACGTAGGCGAACACGCCCAGCGCCGAGCCCACCATCACCACCGGCATGATCGCCAGCCCGTCGAGGCCGTCGGTCAGGTTCACCGCATTGCTCGCGCCCACGATCACGAGGTACGTGAGGATGACGAAGCCGATGCCGCCGAGCGGGTAGCTCACTTCCTTGAAGAAGGGCACCAGCAGGTTGATCTTGGGCGGAAAGTCGAGGTCGAAGCCCGAGCGCACCCAGGCGAAGAACAACTCGAGCACGCGCCAGTTGGAGCTTTCGGAGATGCTGAACAGCAGGTAGAAGCCCGCGAGCAGGCCGACCAACGACTGCCAGAAGTACTTCTCGCGCGAGCGCATGCCTTCGGGGTCCTTGCGCACCACCTTGCGCCAGTCGTCGACCCAGCCGATGGCACCGAAGCCCATGGTGACCCACAGCACGATCCACACGAAGCGGTTCGAGATATCGAACCACAGCAGCGTCGCGAAGGCGATGGCGAACAGCACGAGCACGCCGCCCATGGTGGGCGTGCCGCTCTTCGTCAAGTGCGTTTCCATGCCGTAGCCGCGCACGGGCTGGCCGATCTTGAGTGCGGCAAGGCGGCGGATCACATACGGGCCGGCCACGAGGCCGACCACGAGCGCGGTCAGTGCGGCCATCAGCGCGCGGAAGGTGAGGTACTGGAACACGCGCAGGAACCCGAACTCGGGCGAGAGCGTCTGCAGCCATTGGGCCAGGGTCATCAGCATGTCGTTTCGCGCGGCTCATGCGTCATGACCGGCCTCCTTTTGTTGTTGTGCCTCGATGGCTTTCACCACGCGCTCCATCTTCATGAAGCGCGATCCCTTCACGAGCACGCTGCCGACCTGCGGCAGGCGCGCGAGCACGGCCGCGCCGAGCGCGTCGAACTCGTCGAAATGGCGTCCGTCGCGTCCCTCGCCGCTGTCCTGGAAAGCGGTGGCGGTGTGCACCGTCGCCGCGCCCAGCGTGTAGACGGACTCGATGCCGCGCTGGCGCGCCCACGCGCCGACTTCGGCATGGAACTCGGGCGAGCGGTCGCCCACCTCGCCCATGTCGCCGAGCACCAGCAGGCGCGGACCCGGAAGGGCGGCGAGCACGTCGATGGCTGCGATCACGGAATCGGGGTTCGCGTTGTAGCTGTCGTCGACCAGCGTCAGCGCATGGCCGCCGGCCAGCACGATCTCGCTGGCGCGCGAGCGGCCCTTGACCGGCTCGAAGGCCGACAGGCCTTCGGCAATGGTCTCGAGCGACACGCCGGCCGCGAGCGCGCAGGCGGTGGCCGCCAGCGCATTGACCACGTTGTGCCGGCCCGCGATGTGCAGGCGCGCGTCGAAGGCGCCGAGCGGCGTGCGGATGCGCACGGCCCAGGCGCCCTGCTTCCATTCGGCGCTGTCGAGCGAGATGTCGGCGTCCTCGGACTCGCCGAAGGTCATGCAGCGCCGGGCGCCCCCGGCATGCGCCATGTCGGTCCACAGCGAGGTGAAGGTGTCGCCGTGGGGGAACACGGCCGTGCCGTCGTCGGGCAGCACCGCGAACACGGCGCCGTTCTCGACGGCGACCGCCTCGACGGTGGCCATGAATTCCTGGTGCTCGCGCTGCGCGTTGTTGACGAGCGCGATGGTTGGGCGCGAAACGGCGGCCAGCCGCGCGATCTCGCCCGGATGGTTCATGCCCAGCTCGAGCACCGCGCGCTGGTGCTGCGCGCGCAGGCGCAGCAGCGTGAGCGGCACGCCGATCTCGTTGTTGAAGTTGCCGGCCGTGGCCAAGGCACGTTCCCCACGCGTGGCGAAGAGCACGGCCGCGATCATCTGCGTGACGGTGGTCTTGCCGTTGCTGCCGGTGACGGCGATCAGCGGCAGCTCGAACTGCGCGCGCCAGCCCGCGCCGAGTGCGCCCAGCGCGGCCAGCGTGTCGGGCACTTCGAGGCCGGCGAGGCCGGCGGCTTCCAGGCCGCGGTGCGCGATGGCGGCCACGGCGCCCTGCTTCTTTGCGTCGGCGAGGAAGTCGTTGGCGTCGAAGCGCTCGCCCTTGAGCGCGACGAACAGGTCGCCCTGGGCGAGCGTGCGCGTGTCGGTGTGCACGCGGGCGATGACGGTCGAGGCATCACCCACCAGGCGCGAACCCGGAATCCATTGCTGCACCTGGGCCAGCGTGATGTTGAGCGGCGTCGTGTCGGTCATGCCGCAGTACCCACAGTACCCCGCTTCGCCAGCGCCTGCAGCGCATGGGCCTTGTCCGAGAACTCGATGCGCTGGCCGGCAATTTCCTGCCAGGCCTCGTGGCCCTTGCCGGCGATGAGCACGACGTCCTGCGGGGCGGCCTGCGCGATCACGTCGGCGATGGCGATGCCGCGGTCGGGTTGCACCTGCGCAGCCTCGGGACGCGAGAAGCCGCGCAGCACCTGGCTGATGATCGCGTCGGGCTTCTCGCTGCGCGGGTTGTCGCTGGTGACGATCACGCGGTCGGCCTGGCGTTCGGCGACGGCGGCCATCATCGGGCGCTTGATCGGGTCGCGATCGCCGCCGCAGCCGAACAGGCACCAGAGCGCACCGCCGCGCTGCCTGGCCAGCGGGCGCAGGCCGATCAGGGCCTTGTCGAGCGCGTCGGGTGTGTGGGCGTAGTCGACCACCGCCAGCGGCGCACCTTCGCCGGTGCCCGCGCGGTCCATGCGGCCCGGCACGCTCGTGAGGTTGGCGCAGGCGGCCACGGCCTGGCCCAGCGTGAGGCCGAGCGCGCGCAGGGTGCCGAGCACGCCGAGCAGGTTGGCCACGTTGTACTGGCCGATGAGGCCGGTCGACAGCCGCTCCACCGCGGCGGAGCCGTGCTCGGCCACCGAGAACTGCAGGCCCTGCGCGTCGTAGCCGATGTCACGCGCCATGAGGCGGGCCGGCTTGCCGCTGGCCGAGACGGTCCAGACGTCGAGCGCGCCGATGCCGGCGTCGATCAGGTTCGCGCACAGGCTGGCGCCGTGCGTGTCGTCGATGTTGATCACCGCTGCGCGCAGACCGGGCCAGCGGAACAGCTCGGCCTTGGCCTGCCAGTAGGCGTCCATGCTGCCGTGGTAGTCGAGGTGGTCCTGCGTGAAGTTGGTGAACACGGCCACCGCGATCTGCGCGCCGTCGAGCCGGCGTTCGGCAATGCCGATGGACGAGGCCTCGATGGCGCAGGCGCCGAAGCCGCGCTCGACCAGCGAACGCAACTCGCGCTGCATCATCACCGGGTCGGGCGTGGTCAGGCCGGTGTAGGTCAGCTCGGGCGGCACGCCGATGCCCAGCGTGCCCATCACCGCGCAGGGCGACGGTGCATCGCGCTGCACGGTGCCGTCGGGGTTCATGGCGCGCACGCCACCCGCCGCGCTCAGCGTGGAAAGCGATTCGGCCAGCCACCATGCGGTGGAAGTCTTGCCGTTGGTGCCGGTCACGGCCAGCACGTCGAGCAGGGCCGAGGGGTTGTCGTAGAAGGCCGAGGCGATCGGGCCGGTGGCGGCCTTCAGGCCGGGGTAGCTCACGATGCGCCCATCGTCAACAAGAGCGCCCTCGAAGCCGAAGGCCTCCACGCCCTCGTGCTCCACCAGGCAGATCGCCGCGCCCTGCGCCAGCGCGGCCGCCACGTGCTTGCGCCCGTCGGTCGCGGCGCCGGGCCAGGCGACGAAGACGTCGCCCGCACCCACGGCACGGCTGTCGGCATGCATCGCGGCCTGCGGCGCACGCTCCTTGAGCCAGGCCGCGGCCAGTTGGGGAGAAGTGAAGGTCAGCATGTTCAGAAACTCTCGTCGACGCCCTGCGTCATCACAAGCGGTTTGACCGCCAGATCGGGCGGTACGTTCATCATGCGCAGGGTCTGCTGCACGACTTCGCTGAACACGGGGGCCGCGGCGACGCCGCCGAAATACTGGCCATCGCTCGGTTCGTCGATCATCACGGCGACGATGATGCGGGGCTTCTCGATAGGCGCCATGCCGGTGAACCAGGCACGGTACTTGTTGCTGGCGTAGCCCTTGCCGACCTGCTTGTGGGCCGTGCCCGACTTGCCGCCGACCGAATAGCCGACCGTCTGCGCGCGCGTGCCGGTGCCGCCGGGGCCGGCGGCCATCTGCAGCATCTTGCGCACCGCCAGCGCGTTCGACGGCGAGAACACGCGCACGCCGACCGGCGCCTCTGAATTCTTCAGGATGGTCACCGGAATGATGGAGCCGTCGTGCGCGAACGAGGTGTACGAATGCGCCATCTGGAACAGCGACGCCGACAGGCCGTAGCCATAGGCCATCGTCGCCTGCTCGACCGGCTTCCAGGTCTTCCACGGGCGCAGCCGGCCCGTCACGGCGCCGGGAAACTGGATCTGCGGCTTCTGGCCGTAGCCGAGCGCGGTGTAGGTGTCCCA
The DNA here is from genome assembly GCF_001425205.1 of Variovorax sp. Root411. Taxonomy (GTDB): domain Bacteria; phylum Pseudomonadota; class Gammaproteobacteria; order Burkholderiales; family Burkholderiaceae_C; genus Variovorax. The sequence continues at coordinate 20,207 of NZ_LMDW01000001.1, read as the reverse complement.
CATCTCGTGCGGGGTCATCTTCTGGGCGATCTTGAGCGCGCCGACGTTGCTCGACTTCTGGATCACGCCCTCGACCGTCAGCGTGCCGTAGTTGTGGGTGTCGCTGATGGTGAAGCCGCCGAGCTGGAAGCGGCCGGGGCTGGTCTCGATCAACGTCGAGGGCTTCACTCGGCCGGCTTCCAGCGCCATGCCCACCGTGATCGGCTTCATGGTCGAACCGGGCTCGAAGGTGTCGGTGAGCGCGCGGTTGCGCAGCTGCTCGCCAGTGAGGTTCTGGCGCTTGTCCGGCACGTAGCTCGGGTAGTTGGCCAGCGCCAGCACTTCGCCGGTGACGGAGTCGAGCACCACCACGCTGCCGGCCTTGGCCTTGCGCGCGGTCACGGCGTCGCGCAGCTTCTGGTAGGCGAAGAACTGCACCTTGCTGTCGACGCTGAGCTGGATGTCCTTGCCGTCCAGCGGCGGCACGGTCTCGCCCACGCCCTCGACCACGCGGCCGAGGCGGTCCTTGATGACGCGGCGCGAACCGGCCTTGCCGGCCAGTTCCTTGTTGAACGCGAGTTCGATGCCCTCCTGGCCGTTGTCTTCCACGTTGGTGAAGCCCACCACGTGCGCGGCGGCCTCGCCCTCGGGGTACTGGCGCTTGTATTCCTTGCGCTGGTAGATGCCCTTGAGGTTCAGGGCCGCGATCTGCTTGGCGATGGGCTCGTCGACCTGGCGCTTGATCCAGACGAATGTCTTGTCCTCGTCTTCGAGCTTCTTGTCGAAGTCCTTCTGCGGCATCTCGAGCAGCTTGGCGACCTGCTTGAGCTTGGCGCGCACCTCGGGGTCATCGCGCTCGACGTCTTCCGGAATGGCCCAGATGCTCGGCGCCACCACGCTGGAAGCGAGGATGAGCCCGTTGCGGTCGAGGATGCGGCCGCGGTTGGCCGGCAGTTCGAGCGTGCGCGCGAAGCGTACTTCGCCCTGCCGCTGGAAGAAGCTGTTGTTGAGCACCTGCACGTAGGCCGCCCGGCCCGCGAGCATGACGAAGCCGAGCGCGATGCCGGCAACGATGAACTTGCTGCGCCACACCGGCGTCTTGCTCGCGAGCAAGGGGCTGGTGGTGTAGCGCACGCTGCGGTTGCCCCGGCTCATCGTGCGGCCCTCGCTGCGGTGGCCGGCTTGGTGGCCGGCTTGGGCGGGGCCGGTGCGGGCGCAACGGGCGCAATGGGCGCAACGGCCGGGATCACCGTGCCGTCCGGACGCACGTACTGCGTGATCGCCGGCGAGGTGGTGCGCATCTGCAGTTGCTCCTTGGCGAGCTTCTCGACGCGCAGCGGCGTGGCCTGTGCGCGCTTCTCGACCTGCAGGCGGTCGCGGTCGGTTTCCAGGCGGCGGGCATCCTGCTGCACGCGATCGAGCTCGGTATAGAGCTGGCGCGAGAGGTACTGCGTGTGCACGAGGTACAGCGCCGTCGCAATGACGGCCATCAGCAGGAGCAGGTTGATGCGCGCCATGTCAGGGCGCCTCGGTGCGCTCGGCGACGCGAAGAATGGCGCTGCGCGAGCGCGGATTGCCTCTTACCTCGGCGTCGGAGGGCTTGATGCGCTCCAGGGCGCGCAATTTCATGACCTTCGGGGCGGCAAACGGCGCGCGGCGGTCGTAGACCTCCTTCGAGTGCTTGGCGATGAACTGCTTCACGATGCGGTCTTCCAGCGAGTGGAAGCTGATCACCGCGAGCCGTCCCTGGGGCTTGAGCACGGACAGGCTGGCCTCTAGCGCCTGTTGCAGCTCTTCAAGCTCGGCGTTGATGAAAATCCGAAAAGCCTGAAATGTGCGCGTTGCAGGGTTCTGGCCCTGCTCGCGGGTTTTGACCGTGCCAGCCACGAGCTCGGCCAGTTCGGTGGTGGTTGAAATTGCGCCCCGTTCTTGTCTGCGAGCAACAATCGCCTTTGCAATCTGAACAGCAAACCGTTCTTCGCCATAGTCACGGATCACCTCTGCAATTTGTGAAAGTTCGGCCGTTGCCAGCCATTCGGCCACGCTCTCGCCGCGCGTGGTGTCCATGCGCATGTCGAGCGGACCGTCGAAACGAAAACTGAAACCGCGCACCGGGTTGTCGATTTGCGGCGAACTCACGCCCAGGTCCATCAGCAGGCCGTCGACGCTCGCATCGGGCAATTCGCCCAGCGAGCGGAATCCCTGATGGCGGATGGAAAAACGCGCATCGGAGATGCGCGCTGCTTCGGCCACTGCTTCCGCATCCTTGTCGAATGCGATCAGCCTGCCCTCCGGCGCCAGCCTGGAGAGGATTGCACGCGCATGCCCTCCCCGACCGAAAGTGGCGTCCACGTAGGTGCCGGTTGCCGCCGTGTTGCCGGAAAGAACGGCTTCCACCGCCTCGTTCAGCAAGACGGTCGTATGGGTCCATGGGGTGTTCACGTGAGTCCTCAGAACGCGAAGTCCTGAAACACATCCGGCATCTCGCCCTGGGTGGCCTCGGCCTCCTTGGCCTCGTAGGTGGCCTTGTCCCACAGCTCGAAGTGGTTGCCCATGCCCAGCAGCAGCGTGTCGCGGGCAATGCCGGTGGCCGCGCGCAGCTCGGGCGACACCAGGATGCGGCCCGTGCCGTCCATCTCGACGTCCATGGCGTTGCCCAGGAAGACGCGCTTCCACCACTGCGCCGACATCGGCAGCGCGGCGATGCGCTCGCGGAATTTTTCCCATTCGGGACGGGGGAACACCATCAGGCATCCGTGCGGATGCTTGGTGATCGTGAGCTGGCCGCCTGCCGTTGCGCTCAGGACGTCACGATGCCGGGTCGGCACGGAGAGCCGCCCCTTGGCATCCAGACTGAGCGATGAAGCGCCTTGAAACACGACCACGAAACCCCTGTGTTGGGAGTGCTGCAGCACCTGAAAGAGGCACTACCCGCACTTTTTCCCACTTAACTGCACTTTTTTGCACTGTAGCAGGAAACACTTCAGAAGCAACTGGCCGTTTGGGCTATTTTTTGTAATGGAATCAACGACTTAGCGCCGATTCCAAATCCTTGAAATCGGCGAATTTCGTTGAGAATGAAGTACTTAGCCCACGCAGTGAATGTGATGCGTGAAGGATTCCCCCGTTACAGGGGGAGGAGAAGCGGCTTCAGAGAATGAAGCGCGAAAGGTCTTCGTCGTGACTTAGTGCCGCGAGGCGCTCGTCGACATAGGCGGCATCGATGCGGATCGATTGCCCTTCGAGGCGGGTCGCGTCGAAGCTTACCTCATCCAGCAGGCGCTCCATCACGGTCGACAGGCGGCGCGCGCCGATGTTCTCCGTGCGCTCGTTCACCTCGAAGGCGATGGCGGCCAGCCGGTTCACGCCCTCGGGCGTGAATTCCAACGTCACGCCCTCGGTGGCGAGCAGCGCCTGGTACTGCTTCACGAGCGACGCGCGGGTCTGCGTGAGGATGCTTTCGAAGTCCGCCACCGACAGCGACTGCAGCTCGACGCGGATCGGAAAGCGCCCCTGAAGCTCGGGAATGAGATCGCTGGGCTTGCTCAGATGGAACGCGCCGCTCGCAATGAACAGCATGTGGTCGGTGCGCACCACGCCGTACTTGGTGGTGACCGCCGTGCCTTCCACCAGCGGCAGCAGGTCGCGCTGCACGCCCTGGCGCGACACGTCGGAGCCCTGCGCCTCGCTGCGGGTGGCGACCTTGTCGATCTCGTCGATGAAGACGATGCCGTTCTGCTCTGCGTTGGTGATGGCCTGCGCGCGGATCTCGTCCTCGTTGACCAGCTTGGCAGCCTCTTCGTCGATCAGCAGGCGCATCGCCTCGGCGATCTTGAGCTTGCGCGTCTTGCGCTTGGCGCCGCCCATCTGGCCGAACATGCCGCGCAGCTGCTCGGTCATTTCCTCCATGCCGGCCGGGCCCATGATTTCGAGCGGGGCGCGGGCCTCGGCGAGGTCGAGCTCGATTTCCTTGTCGTCGAGCTGATGCTCGCGCAGCTTCTTGCGGAACGCCTGGCGCGTGGGGTTGGGGCCGTCCAGCGCAGGCGTTGCGCCGTCGGCGCCGCGCGCCGGGGGCAGCAGCACGTCGAGGATGCGCTCCTCGGCGGCGTCTTCGGCACGCGCGCGCACCTTGATGCTCTCGGATTCGCGCGTCTGCTTGACCGCGATTTCGGCGAGGTCGCGAATGATCGAATCGACGTCCTTGCCCACGTAGCCCACCTCGGTGAACTTGGTGGCCTCGACCTTGATGAAAGGCGCGTCGGCCAGACGCGCCAGCCGACGTGCGATTTCGGTCTTGCCCACGCCCGTGGGGCCGATCATGAGGATGTTCTTCGGCGTGATCTCATGGCGCAGCGTGTCGCCGACCTGCTGGCGGCGCCAGCGGTTGCGCATGGCGATGGCCACGGCGCGCTTGGCGGCGGGCTGGCCGACGATGTGGTTGTCGAGCTCGGAGACGATTTCCTGGGGGGTCATGGACATGGTCAGAGCGCTTCCACCGTGTGGTTCATGTTCGTGTAAATGCAGATTTCTCCGGCGATCGCCAGCGATTTGCGCACGATCTGCTCGGCCGAGAGTTCGGTGTTGTCGATCAGCGCCTTGGCCGCCGACTGGGCGTACGCGCCGCCCGACCCGATGGCGATCACGCCGTCTTCGGGCTCCAGCACGTCGCCGTTGCCTGTGATGATGAGCGACGTGGTTGCGTCGGCCACGGCGAGCATGGCTTCGAGCTTGCGCAGCACGCGGTCGGTGCGCCAGTCTTTCGTGAGCTCGACGGCCGCGCGGGTCAGGTGCCCCTGGTGCTTTTCGAGCTTGGCCTCGAAGCGCTCGAAGAGCGTGAAGGCATCGGCCGTGGCGCCGGCAAAGCCTGCGAGTACCTTGCCGTGATAGAGCCGCCGCACCTTGCGCGCCGTGCCCTTGATGACGATGTTGCCGAGAGTGACCTGCCCGTCCCCGCCGATGGCGACCTGGTCGCCTTGGGGGGTCTTGCGGCGCACGCTCACGATGGTGGTGCCGTGAAACTGTTCCATCGCAGCCATCTGGGGGTGCGCGGCGGCAATGCAACCGCCGAGAGGCGGCGCGGGTTTAGTTTTTTCTAACCGCCACCGTGGCGTGATCGGCAATGCCTACCAGGTTGAACAAGGCGGCTATCAAGCGATGCGCGTCGACGAACTGCACGCGCTCGCCGTTGGCATCGCGCGCACGCACCCAGCTCAGCAGCGTGCCGGCGGCGGCCAGGTCCATGCGCAGCAGCGCCGCACAGGAAATGACGGGCGCCGTGGTGTGGCGCAGGTCATTGTCCAGCCGTTGCCAGTTCGACAGCGACTCGCCCCGCAGGTCACCCGCCAGCGCGGCAAAACCGCTTTCGGTGGACGGGAAGCTCTCGGAATCGCCACCGACCGACAGCAGCGACCAGACCGAGTTGGACCGACTCGCGGGCGGCGCGGCCAGCGTGGTGCATTCGCCGCACGGGTCCTGCCAGGCGGGTGGCGACACCTCATAGGTGATGCAGTAGTTGAGCGCGACCAGCTCGAAGTCGTCGGGCAGGTGCATCATGCGCAGCGCCGCGAGGTGCAATTGCCACCAGACGTCGTCGGTGCCGCGCTCGTTGTTGGGCGCAGCCTCGGACAGCACGGCCAGCAGTTGCGCCGTGCCCATGAAGCGCAGTTGGACCGGCGAATCGGCCCAGTGCGCGAACAGCACGCGCAGCGGCGCGGCCGCCTCGGGCTCGATGGCGTGCAGCCCGCGCCAGTCGAGCGTCCACACCGCGCCCGCCTTCGACAGCGCACGGGTGAGTTCCATGAGGCCTTCGCGCGCCAGGCGCGCGGGGCAGGTCCAATCGGCATGGGCGGCACCGCCTTCGGCAGCCGCCTCGGCGGCCTCTTCGCTGGCGGTCACGGCCTTGACGCTGCGGGCCAGTTCTTCGAGCGACACCCAGTCGGGGCCCATGCGCCGCATGCGTTGCGCGTAGCGCATGCGGGCGGCCGCGAACTTGGCGGCATCGCCAGTTGCACGGTACAGATCGAACAGGGCGCGCCAGCGGCTGTCGTCGCGTTCGGCGGCGGCGTTGTCGTGGCCGTCCTCGGTGGCCGGCGCGCTCTCGGAGGCCAGGGCCTGCAGCAGGATGGCTTCAGCGCCGGTGTCGTCGCCGTGCGCGAAGCGGATCACCGCCTCTTCGAGCGCGCCGTCGTGCGCGAGGCGCGACGACATCAGCGGCACGCCGCCGGCGGCCGCGTCCGGGCTGCCACCGGCCTCAGCGGCCGCCGGAACGGGCAACAGCACGGCAGGCTCGGCCAGCAGCTCGTCGGTGTGCACCGGCGGCAGCGTCTCGGCGCCGGCGTCGGGCGGCGGGTTGACCAGCGTTTCGCCGTTCGGACCCCGCCCTTTCCACCACTGCTGCGACATCTGCTGCTCGATCTCGTCGATCTTCTTGAGCGTGAGCGCGCGGCCCTCCGATCCCTCGGAGGAGCTGTTGAGGTTGAACGAGGACGGCGTGACCGTCGCCTCGAAGGCATGGGCCGCGGCCTCGCGCTGGCGCAGCTTGCGCAGCATGTCGAACTCGCGCCGGCGCACGAAATCGTTGCGCTGGCGCCGCTCGATCATCTCCTTCAGCATCTCGCGGCTGTAGGTCTGCGCGGGCAGCGAGGAGTCCGAGGTCGAGGCGGCGGCAGGGGCATCCAGCTCCGACCAATCCTTCAGGGGATTGCGGACAAACTTGGCCACCTTTGAAAAAAGGCGGCCCGATTCTTCCTTTGGCATTCGGCGAAGGCTATCGAAGACGCTGGTTTCTATCTACCTTGACCCTGTGTCAATCCCCGAACATCTTCTGCTTGAGCTCGCGGCGCTGCTGCGCTTCGAGCGACAGCGTGGCCGTTGGGCGGGCCAGCAGGCGGCCGACACCGATGGGTTCGCCGGTTTCGTCGCAGTAGCCGTAGTCGCCGGCGTCGATGCGCTGGATCGACTGCTCGATCTTCTTCAGCAGCTTGCGTTCGCGGTCGCGGGTGCGCAGCTCGAGGGCGTGTTCTTCCTCGATGGTGGCGCGGTCGGCCGGATCGGGCACGACCACCGTGTCTTCACGCAGGTGCTCGGTGGTCTCGCCGGCGTTCTCGAGGATGCCGCGCTTGAGTTCCTCGAGCTTCAGGCGGAAGAACGCCATCTGCTTGTCGTTCATGTACTCGTCGTCGGGCATGGCGATGACTTCGGCATCGCTCAGCTCGGCGGGCGTCTTGGTCTTCCAGTTGTTGGCCAGCTTCGGATCTTTCTTCACGGCCAGGGGCGGCGGCGGCACCAGCGCGGTGGAAGGCGCCTGCGAGAAGCTGGACTTGGCAGCGGTCGATGCCACGGATTGCGGCATCGAGGGCACGGTCAGTTGCGACAGCCGGGACACACGGCCACCACGCGCGGCGGGTGCGGGCGTGGCGGTTTGAGCGGGCATCGAGGGTGTCGCCGGGGCGGAAGTGGAGGCGGCAGCCGTTTTTTTCATGGGGATCCGGGGGGCAGAAGGAACGGCAGCAGGGCGGCCGACGGGTTTGGATGACGATGAGCCCGCGCCTGCGGTCCGGGTGGCGGCAGTTGCAGGCTTGGCGGACTTCTTGGTCGCAGCGGTCGCGGCCTTGGCCGGTGGTGCTGCGGGCTTTTTGGACGGCGCGCTTTTCTCCTTCGCGACAGGGCCATGTGCGGTGGCAGAAACCTTCCTGACCGCAGGTACAGCCTGCTTCGCAGCCGGCGCCTTCTTTGCGGCGGGCTTGGGTGCTGGCGTGGCCTTGGCGGCGGGTTTCTTCACGGTGACTGGCTCCTTGGACGAACTGGAACGCGCTTTCACTGGGTGTCTCCTCCCATGGGAGCCCCTTGCAGCTTTCAGGCCACGCAGGCTCCCCGTTGTCGGGGTGCTCGCCAGTGGCGAACCCCGGGGTTATACCCCCGAAAGCCCACCAGTAACGTATGGCGCCCCGTGCCGGAAGCCACATCTTGCCCATGGGAACTGGACATGGCTGCCGGAACAGGCGCGCGATTGTATAGAGAACTCGCAGGCGCGGGCGATGTCCTGACGTGCCGGCCAACTCCGTTAGCATCGCCCGGCGTTGCCTGAGGGGGCGGCGCGGGCCAGAGCCTTCGTCCATGTGTTTGCCCATATGGCGGCGGGGCCTATCCGATCATTCGCAAAAAGAAAGCAAGCCTTGAGCAAGAAAGCAGTTTTGGGAGTCCTGGCCGCGGCCATCGCCGTTGCCTACGGCGGCAGCACCTGGTGGGCCGGTTCGCAGATCAAGTCGCGCTACGACATCGCCTTCGACGAGCTGCCCAAGCAGACCGCGCTGGTGCGCGTGGCCGAGCGCAAGTACGAACGCGGGTTCCTCGGCGCCGTCAGCACCGTGACGCTGGAAATCGGCTGTGCGCCCGATGCCGCCGCAGCGGTCGCCAGCAAGCCCGCCGAGGGCGAGGAAGCGGAGGAAGACGACGAGGAAGACGCCGGCATCAAGCCGCCGAAGCAATTGCGCCTCACCATCCGCGACACCATCCACCACGGCCCGCTGGCCGGCGGCACGCTGGCAGCAGCCACCATCGACAGCGAGCTGGTGCTCGATGCCAAGGCGCAGGCCGATGCCGAGAAGTTCTTCGGCAAGGCCAAGCCCCTGAGCGCGCACACCAAGGTCGCCTTCAGCGGCGCCTTCACGGCCGACCTGGCCATCGCGCCGGCCAAGCTGGCCGAAGAAGGCAAGGGCCGGCTCGAATGGCAAGGCGCGCAGGCCCGCGTGGAAGTGAACGCCGCACGCACCCAGGCACACTACGACCTGACCGTGCCCGGCCTGGACTTCAGCGACGCGCGCAGCGGCGTCACCATGAAGATGGGCAAGCTCACCGCCAAGGCCGACATGGACAGCAGCGCCGGCTGGTTCCTGGCCACCGGCAAGAGCGAAGGCCGGCTCGACACCTTCGAGTTCGCCATCAAGAAGAAGGCAGCCGCTGACGGTGCGGCTGCGGCCGAAACACCGAAGGCGCTGCCGACCGTCGTGCTCCAGGGCATCGACCTGCTGGCCGACGCGAGCATCAAGGACGGCCTCTACGCGTCGAGCGGCACCCTCAAGGGCGCCGGCAAGATCGGCGAGACGAAGATCGACAAGTTCGAGCTGACCAGCAGCGCGCGCCGCATCCACGCCGCCGGCTACAAGAAGCTGGCCGACGCCTGGATGCAGTCCGCCGCCGTCAACGGCTGCGGCAAGGGTGGCAGCAAGGCCTCCCAGGCCGCGATGCAGGCGCTGGCCGAGCAATTGGCTCCCGACCTCAAGGCCATGGCCAAGTACGCCCCCGAAGCCGGCCTCGACAAGATGCTGGTCGAGATCGACGGCAAGCGCGGCGAACTCGGCTACACGGTCAGCATGGCCGGCGTGACGGACGAAGACCTGCAACTGCCGGGCACCGCGCTGATGATGAAGCGCGGCGCGCTCAAGGCCCATGCGCGCCTGCCCATGAAGTGGCTGGAGAAGCTGGCCGAAACCGGCGCCGAGAGCGGCCAGACGCCCCCGCCCGAAATGGTGGCGGGCCTGGTCGAGCAAGGCGAGACCATGGGTTTCGTGAAGCGCGACGGCGACGACGTGACCGGTGAGGTCGAGTTCAGCGAGGGCAACCTGAAGGTCAACGGCAAGCCGCTTGGCGCGATGGGCAACGCAGGCCAGTAAGCCGCGGTGTTTCTCCTTCTCCCAGGCGGGGGAAGGAGCGATTCAGGGTCTCAGACCAGGCACTGCTCCAGGCCCTGCTCCAAAATCTCGCGCGGCAGCTCGATGCCGATGAACACCATGCGGCTCTGGCGCGCCTCGTCCTTGCCCCACTCGGGGCCCAGATCGCTGCCCATCAGCTGGTGCACGCCCTGGAAGATCACCTTGCGCTCGGTGCCCTTCATGTTCAGCACGCCCTTGTAGCGCAGCATGCGCGGGCCGTAGATGTTGACGATCGCGCCCAGGAAGTCTTCGAGCTTGGCCGGGTCGAAGGCGCGGTCGGCCTTGTAGACGAAGCTCTTCACGTCGTCGTCGGTGTGATGGTGGTGGCCGTGGCCTTCGTTCTTGTGCGAGGGGTGGTCGCATGCCTCGCCATGCGCGTGGTCATGGTCGTGGTGATCGTCTTCCTCCTTGAGGAAGTCGGGGTCGATGTCCAGCTTGGCGTTCAGGTTGAAGCCGCGCAGGTCGAAGATGTCCTTCAGCGGCACGTCGCCGAAGTGCGCCTTCTGCTGCGGCGCGCGCGGGTTCATGTGCTTCAGGCGGTGAATGAGCGCATCGGTCTCCTCGGCCGACACCAGCTCGCTCTTGCTGATGAAGATCTGGTCGGCAAAACCCACTTGGCGGCGCGCTTCCTGGCGGTCGTTGAGCTGCTGGGGCGCGTGCTTGGCATCCACCAGCGTGAGGATCGAGTCGAGCAGGTAGCTCTCGGCGATCTCGTCGTCCATGAAGAAGGTCTGCGCCACGGGGCCGGGGTCGGCCAGGCCGGTGGTCTCGATCACCACGCGGTCGAAATCGAGCAGGCCCTGGCGCTTCTTGGCGGCCAGCATCTGCAGCGCTTCGCGCAGGTCTTCGCGGATGGTGCAGCAGACGCAGCCGTTGCTCATCTGCACGATCTGTTCCTTCGACTCGGTCACGAGGATGTCGCTGTCGATGTTCTCTTCGCCGAACTCGTTCTCGATGACCGCGATCTTCTGGCCGTGGGCTTCGGTCAGGATGCGTTTGAGCAGCGTGGTCTTGCCCGAGCCGAGAAAGCCGGTAAGGATGGTCGCGGGAATGAGGGCCATGAAGGGAGTGCTCCGGAAGCGGAAAACAGGAAAAAGGGGCGGAAAAAGGCGCGGCCCGGCAGTTTAGCCAATGCCACTGAGTTGCGTTGGTGGCAGGGTCAAGTCGGCTTCAGGCTGGCTTTCGGACCACCACAAGGCCCTTCAGGTACTCCCCTTCCGGGAATTCGATGGTCATCGGATGGTCTGGCGCTGCGCCCAGGCGCTCGGCGATGTAGCCGTCCACGCCCGCGTCGAGCCCCGCCGAGGCCACGATCTTGTGGAACAGGTCGGCGCTGATGCCGCCCGAGCACGAGAAAGTCAGCAGCACGCCGCCCGGCTCCAGCAGCTTGAGCGCCAGGCGGTTGATGTCCTTGTAGGCCCGCGCGGCGCGCTCGGCGTGCGCCACCGTGGGCGCGAACTTGGGCGGGTCGAGCACGATGGCGTCGAAGGTGCGTCCCTGTTCGATGAACTCGCGCAGCACGGTGTTGACATTGGCGTCGAGAAACTCGGTCTTGATGCCGGAGCCCTCTTCCGCGAAGCCATTGAGCGCCAGGTGGCCGCGTGCGCGGTCGAGCGCGGGCTGCGACGAATCGACCGACACCAGCTCCGCGCCTTCGAGCGCGCCCGCGGCCTTCAGCCCCGCCAGCGCCGCAACGGTGAACCCGCCCGTGTAGCAGAAGCAGTTCAGCACGCGCCGGAAGCGCCGATGCTGCGCCAGCTCGGCAAAGCGCTGGCGGCTGTCGCGCTGGTCGAGGTAGAAGCCGGTCTTGTGGCCGGTGGCGATGTCGAGCGACAGCTTCCAGCCATGCTCGCGGATCGTGATTTCGGTGGCGCCCTCGCCGCGCAGCCAGCCAGTGACGGGCTTCAGGCCTTCGCGCTCGCGGCCGCTGGCGTCGGAGCGTTCGTAGAGCTTGCTCAGGCCCGTGGCCTTGAGCAGCGCATCGGCCAGCACGTCCTTCCAGCGCTCGACGCCGGCCGAAAGAAACTGCGCCACCAGCGTGTCGCCGTAACGGTCGACGATCAGCCCCGGCAGGCCATCGGCCTCGCCATGAATCAGCCGCACGCCGTCGCTCTGCAGATCGAACAGGCCGCGGGCATTCACGGCGCGGTCGCACACCGCGGCGAAGAACGCGGCGTCGATGCGCTGCGTTTCGACGAAGCTCCAGGCCCGCGCGCGGATCTTGGAGACCGGGCTGAACGCCGCCCAGGCGAGGAAGGCGCCGTCGTGCGACTCCACGCGCACCGTCTCGCCGGAGTCGGCGCCGCCGCGCGCGATGGCGGATTCGAACACCCAGGGATGGCGGCGCTGCATCGAGCGCTCTTTGCCGGGTTTGAGGCGAAGGGTTTTCATTGTTCGTCGCTTGCTTACTTATTTGTCGTTCTCGGGCCTGGCCTTGGCGCGCGGATGTGCCGCGTCGTAGGCCTTGGCCAGGTGCTGGAAATCCAGCCGTGTATAGACCTGCGTGGTCGCGATGTTGGCGTGGCCCAGCAGCTCCTGCACCGCGCGCAGGTCGCTGCTCGATTGCAGCACGTGGCTGGCGAAGGAGTGGCGCAGCATGTGCGGGTGCACCGGCGCCGCAAGGCCCGCCTTGAGGCTGCGCTCGCGCAGCAGCTTCCACACCGCCTGCGACGACATCCGCAGGCCCTTGGCGCCGATGAAGAGCGCGGCGGCCGCCTGCGGGTCGCGCAGCCGGGCGGTGGTCAGCGCGGCACAGTCGCCGCGCACCGCGAGCCAGTCGCGCACCGCCTCGGCCGCCTTGCCGCCCATCGGCACGATGCGGCGCTTGCTGCCCTTGCCGAGCACGCTGGCCTCGCCCGCGTCGAGGTCGAGCCAGCCGCGCGCCGTGCCGCTCGCCTGTGCGTCGAGCCCCGTGAGCTCGCTCACGCGCAGGCCGCAGCCGTAGAGCACCTCGACGATGGCGCCGTCGCGCGCCTCGGTCCACGGATCGGCCTCGGGGTCGTACAACTCGGCGAGGCGCACCGCATCGTCCACGCCCAGGGCCTTGGGCAGCGGCCGGCCGGCCTTGGGCGCGTGCACGTCCTGCACGGGGTTGAAGCCGATCAGCCCTTCGTTGCCCAGCCAGCGGTAAAAGCTGCGCCAGCAAGACAGCACCAGCGCAATGCCGCGCGGTTCGCGCCCCGCGCTGTGCAATTGCGCCATCCAGCGCCGGATGTGGGCCGTCTGCACGCGGTCCAGCGGCAGCCTCGCCTCTGCTGCGTGGTCGCGCAGGGCCTGCAGGTGAAAGGCATAGAGCTCGACCGTGCGCGCCGCGAGCCGGCGCTCGACGCGCACGTGCTCCAGGTATTTCTCGATCCAGTCCGGCGGAGTGGATGCAGCGACCGGCTCAGAAGAGGTAGCCATGGCCGGCATTGTTGATGATGGCCGCCGGCTCGCGCAATGCGCCCTTGGAGAACGGTCCGAGCGCCCGCCAGCACGACGTGGGCGCCGCCGCGTACTGCACGTCGAAGCTCTGGTCGAAACCGCTCATCTTCACGAGCCGCTCGACGCGCCACAGGTGATACGGCTCCGACACGATCACCACGCTGCGCACGCCGGCCGCCAGCAGCAGCGGGCGCGACAGCGAAAGATTCAGCCGCGTGGAAGTCGACGCCGGCTCCAGCAATATCGGCCCGGCAAAGCCCGCCGCCACGGCGTGCTCCTGCATCGCCGTGGCCTCCGTGCGGCCGTCTTCGGAATCGACGCCGCCCGAAAAAACCAGCTGCCTGACCACGCCGTCATGCGCCATCGCCAATGCCGTATCGACCCGGCCGGTGAGGCACGGGTGCGGCTTCCCGTCGAGATAGGCGCGGCTGCCGAGCACCAGTGCCGCGTCGGCCGGCCGCTGCGGCGGATGCGCCAGCAGCTCTTCGGCATGCGACCAGATGAACGCTCCGATGGCCGCATACGCCAGCGCCACGGCCAGCAGCGCGCCGGCCAGCGCGACCTGCCAGGGCCGCCGCAACCAGCGCGGGCGTTTCAAGGACGCAGCCGCGAAAGCCCGCCCGACGCCAGCTCGGCGATGCGCTCGAGAAAGTCGGTGCCCATCTCGGCGTTGAAGCGCTGCGCGTCGGGCGACGCCAGCACCAGCAGGCCGAAGGCCGGCGATTCAGCGTCGGGGCGCAGCGGAATCAGCGCAATCGACATCGCCGCCTGCGGCTCGGGCAGCCAGTTGGCCGCCTCGAAGCCCGAATTGAGCCCGCAGTATGGCGAAGTCAGCGAAGTGGCCAGCGCCTTCACGTCGTCGCTCACCCACTGGGCATAGGCCTCGTTGAGGTATTCGCTGCCGCAATCCCACACCTTGATGGCCGTCTGCGGCACCAGGAACAGCGACTGCAGGTCGACCGCGATGCTGTACGGCAGGCTGCGCGGATCGCGCGTGGTCAGCAGGCCCTTGGTCCAGCGCTGCAGGCGGTCGGCGATGACCACGTTCTCGGTGCCGTGGCGCACCATGTCCATCAGGCGGTGCTCCAGCGCCTTGATCTTCTCGCGCAGCATCTCCGCCTGGCGCTCCTGCAGGCTCACGGCGCGGTTGCCGTGCGGGCTGGTGAGCTGCACCTGCGCCAGCAGCTGGGCATGGCGCTCGAAGAAGTCGGGCGTGTTCGCCAGGTAGTTCGCGATGTCGTCTTCGGTGATCGGATTCATGGCGTTTTTGGCGTCGTTGTTGTTCGTGAAGTGGGTCATGGCAGCTCAGGCACCTCGATATCGCCTTCGAAGACCGTGGTGGCCGGCCCGGTCATCAGCACCGGCTGGCCTTCTCCCTGCCACTCGATCGTGAGGATGCCGCCGTGCGTCTGCACGTCGACCCGGCGCTCCAGCAGCCCGAGGCGGATGCCCGCCACCACCGCCGCGCAGGCGCCCGTGCCGCAGGCCAGCGTTTCGCCGGCGCCGCGCTCGAACACCCGCAGCTTGATGTTGGAGCGGTCAACCACCTGCATGAAGCCCGCATTCACCCGCTGCGGAAAGCGCGGATGGTGCTCGATCTGCGGCCCCTGCTCGGCCACCGGGGCCGTATCGACGTTGTCGACCACCTGCACCGCATGAGGATTGCCCATCGACAGCACCGCTACCGAAACGATAGCGCTGCCCGCACGCGTGCCGAGCGCAAGATGCCACTTGTGCCATGCACCGTCATGCAGCGGGTCGAGCCCGGCAGTGTCGAAGGGAACGCGTTCGAGTTCGAAGACGGGGGCACCCATGTCGACCGTCACGCGGCCGTCCGCGCCCATGCGCGGCTCGATGACGCCGGCCAGCGTCTGCACGCGCACTTCGGTCTTCTCGGTCAGCTTGTGTTCGCTGACGAAGCGCATGAAGCAGCGCGCGCCATTGCCGCACTGCTCCACTTCGCCGCCGTCGGCGTTGTGAATGACGTATTGGAAGTCGATGCCTTCCGCGGGCGAGGGCCGCACGGTGAGGATCTGGTCGGCGCCGACGCCGAAGTGGCGGTCGGCCAGGAATCGGTACTGCGCGGCGCTGAGGCCCAGCGTGCCGCGCGTTTCGTCCAGCACGACGAAATCGTTGCCGGCTCCCTGCATTTTGGTAAAGCGGATTCGCATCCTCGGATTATCCGCCGCTGGCTTGGCGCAGCTTGTCCAATGCCCGATCGAGAAACGCCAGCCGGTCCTGCCCCCAGAAGCGCTCCCCGTTCAGGATGAAGGTCGGTGCGCCAAACACGCCCGCCTCCACCGCCGCCGCGCTGTTGGCACGATAGGCCGCCAGCGTCTCGGCCGCCTGCTCCAGCGCCTGCAGCGAGGCGCCGTCATAGCCGCTTTCGTCGGCCACCGCGATGCGCACTTCCGCCTGCGAGGTGTCGCGCTCCTCGGCCCACAGCGCACGCAGCAGCGCGTGCGACAGCGGCTGCGCGTCGAGCCCCTGCAGCTGCGCGGCAATCACCATCCAGCCCGGGTACTTGTTCCAGTTCGGGTCGCTCGGCGCGCCCTTGGGGTAGTGTGCGGGCGCCAGGTTCAGCGGCATGCCGAGGTAGTCGCTCCAGCGCGCCAGCTCGAGCGCGTGATACGTGCGGCGCGGCTCCGGCCGGGTCTTCAGCGGAATGCCGCCGGTCTGCGGCACCACGGCCTGGAAGTCGTAAGGCTTGAGCGTGAGCCGCACGTGGTGGCGGCGCACGATGTCCTGCAGTTGCGGGCCGCCGAGGTAGGCCCAGGGGGAGGAGAGGCTGTAGTAGCAGTCGAGCGCGATCATGTTTCGATTATCTGCAGCGCATGGGCGGTGCCGTCGCGCGCTCTACCCTTTTCTCCTTGGGGTCGGGGCGCTGGATGTAGTGCGGGCTGTCGCCGTGCCAGAGCCTGTGACTCCTGCCGAGCCTCGGTGCTCTGCGTGCTCTCGAACGCCGGTGTGTCGCCCTCCCAGCGGAACAGGGTGGTGGCGGAATCACCGGCTTCGGTGTAGCGTAAGCGGGCAGCCTGCGCTAAGGCGCCACCGTCCCTGGACTTGAGATGACGATTGTTTAATTCATGCCTAGGGGAAAACGCAGTCTTGCAAAGGGATATAGCCCGTGCCCGATGCGAACGCAACGGTGCACGTAGCTTTGAATGCAGTACCCGATGGCAGGGCCGCCATTTTTTCTGCGGTAGCGGCATCGCGGGCAACCATACGAGCCAGTTCGTTTTCCGACCCGGCAACGCCCACTTTGAGCAAAATACCGCCATTCGCGCTATCTGGCCCTCTTTTGAAGCTGTTGGTCGGTCCGCCGATCACTACGCCGGAAAATGCGACCCTCTTATTGAATTCTGGCAGATCCATGGTCGAATAACCTGCCTTTACATATCTTTGGTGTAGTTTGCCGAGATTAATTTCCCTGGATGCGGCCTCTCCAGCAAAACTGGCATTAGTTGCCAAGAGCAATATCGTCAATATGAGTCGTTGCATTGAATTCCCTGATTTTTGATAAGTGCAGCAAGCTGAAAATTGTCGCTGCTCGAGATGCGTGAAATCTAAATATAATAATTCTTGCGCCGCAAGAATGTATTCAAATTAATTTGAAGATGATTAAATCCTTTGTGTTTTACTCCCAGTAGAGGCTGTAAATAAATACTTTGGCTCCGGAATTTGATATCTTTGATTTCTGAAATCGTAGTTCTTCGGATTGCTTCCCTTTGCTTTATTCCAAAGTAATTTTCCACCACACTTCGTTGGATCGTTTCCAAACCTCCATTAACCGGCGGCTTGCTGTGAGCGAGGAATTTCTGCTAGATCTCTGGCGCCATTTAACGCTTGGCGGCGATTTCGGCATCTGGGCGTTGATGCATCGAGTTAAGAATTGAATTTATTCAACTCTTCAATAGTTCCATCCCAATTTGGCGGTGTTTTTTTTCCGCTCCTTACGTTTTTAACAAAAGTGCAGCCTATTATCTTCTGATTTTCTTCGGAGACGCAAAATCCAACCCACGCTGGCGTCCGAATTTCTTGAACATCCAAAACACTTTCCTTATCAATTTCCTCAAGTCGCTTAATTAGATCATCTAGTCCCACGGCTTGGATTTTTGCGCGCGCCGTGCTAATTTTTTTAATTGAAAACTCATTTTTCAATGAAAGGGCGGTTGCTTTGCGAGAAAAATTCGCTAGCGCATTTGAATTTTCATCAACTTCCAAGAAAATGGCACCCCACTCTTCTTTCGGTTGATTTAGAAAAAACTCTTTAAGCTCAAGCAAGTGAATCATGGTTTGTGAACTCCAAGACCGGAACGACGGCCCTTAAGTAGGACTTCGGACTCTCCCCAGGCATCGTCAGAAAATTCCCACGACCAGCAATCCCCAGCTTTGGGGGCTCCTAGTGGGGCGCTCATTAGGACGCCGCCGGGCCCATCTTTATTTGCGTGATACCGAGCAATCTCCTTATCACGAGACCAGGAGGTGTATTGACTTTCTCCAGAATATCCACCTTCATTGTGCTGGGCAACTGATGCGCCTCCGGAAGAAAGAGCAGGAGTAGCGATACCTTTTTTTGCATCGGCCAAGGCTGGATGATTTGCAGCAACTCCGCGATACAAATGGCCGGATTCTGGACAGGGGGTGCAACATTTTTTACCCGCAGATGCACGTCTCTGTTGGCGTCTTTGCGCCGAATTCCCGCTTAATCCGAGTGGATCAACCCATTCCGTTGTATTGATCGCATATACATGTGTGTTGTGACCTCCAAGCAACCCGATTGGATCGCTCGAGACGAACCGTCCGCTCTGCGGGTCGTAGTACCGATACCGGTTGTAGTGCAACCCAGTCTCTTCATCCCAATACTGCCCCTGGAACCGAACCGGATTCCTGAACCCCGCTTTCCTGCCCGCCTCGCTGATCGCCTGCTTGGCTTCACCCCACGCCTTGTAGCTCGCCGACCAGGCAATGCGCCCCTCATGGTCCGTCAGTTCCTGCGGCGTGCCCAAATGGTCGCACTGGTAAAACGCGATCTCCTCCTTCGCGAAGGCCTCCGGCGTTCTCTGCTGCTGCCCGTTCCATAGCGGGTCCTGCTCGATGTCGTAGCGCCCGCCGTTGCCGGCCATCAGCGCCTTCACGTCCGTCGTCTCGCTCAGTTCGACAGCATGNCTGCCCGTTCCATAGCGGGTCCTGCTCGATGTCGTAGCGCCCGCCGTTGCCGGCCATCAGCGCCTTCACGTCCGTCGTCTCGCTCAGTTCGACAGCATGRGCCTGCCGGATCTGCAACAGCGGCACGAACGAGCCGGGCTCGTGGATGTCACGAACGAGCCGGGCTCGTGGATGTAGTGCACGCTGTCGCCGCGCCASGCCCACTCCTGCTGCCCCTCGGTGCTCTGCGTGCTCTCGAAGGCCAGCGCGTCTACACCCCAGTCGAACAGAGTGGTCGCCTGCAAATGCGACCCTATCTCCTGTCCTACCAGGACGTGATCTTGCAAATTTCCCTGTCTGTTTGGTGAATTTTAGGATCTCCGGCATAAACGTCTAAAACTATACCGTGCTTCAAGTCATCCAGAACCAGCGCAACGTAATCCATTGGAATTCCTCTGTCTCTTATTAATTCAAGAAACAGCAACAGACATTGCGGCTTCGCCTTTATTATTGGATATTGCGTGTAAACAAATCCACTTCTTGGCGAAAGGCCAGGAAGGACCAAAAAGCACCCCTTATCTTGACCTGACGCAAATTCAACAACACGATTCAAGAGCTGAAACATCTCTTGAACCTCAAATCCATCCTTCAGATCCGCAACCCTTTTTATTTCCCCAAGAAGACGTGACGAATCTGGGAAGCGAATCATTTCAAAAGAAAATCTTGAGCTACCAAGAAGCTCGTCAAGTTTTCTTTTCTGAAGGAAAAAAAATCTCTCCTCTTGCGCCTCCGTTAAATTGAAAGTCATTATTTTGCATTCCGCTCTTGCTACCGTTTTATAGAGGCGACACTCAAAGCCCGGGAAAATTTTATTTTATTCTTGAATTTCAAAGAGCTTGCCTGAAGCGCAAAAGAAGCCTGAAAATCAACTCATCTCGGCGCGCATTTAATTCATTTTTTAAAAAAGATTCATCACCCGAAAAACTAAAAATCTCCTCATCCTCCCGCCCCTCTTTATTCATTATCTCTGCAACAACAAGATAGTCTTCCCCTTTGTTTTTGCTCAATTGGATTATCAAATCGAGTTCCTGCGGGTAGAAACTTGCGTAACCATAAAACACTCTTCCGTTATCATTCACCCCAGAATTGGATCCTGTCACGTCGCCTGCCTCCAAGAAATAACCCTCTATCTCTTTGAGGTATTTTTCTAGAAAATATTTCATAAGCGGTTACTTTTTGCCTTTTGATCGAATGCCGCCGAGCAGACCTTCTGTATACGAATTTGGCTTTCCAGTGCCGCGAGTAGCCGCCCAAGACTTGAGATTTTCATCATTTGGATCATTCGCCGGCCTTATAGTGACATGTCCGTCGGCCTTATCGTGTATTACATCCAACCCGCAAGAGCATGCGTGTGCGATGTCTATTTCAACGTATTTTCCAGAATCCAATCCTTCAATACTTGTAGCGGCAGAGAGCCCTGGGGGTCGACTTCCTTTTCTAACATCGTCCACACCTGGGCGCGGAGTCATGCTATCCGCGGTTCCAGAGGCACTTCTATAAACACTTCCGATTTTAAGTGGCTTAGGTTGAAATCCGCTTAATCCCAGCGGATCAATCCACGCAATTGAGCTGGGAGCATATGTATGCAAATTTATGCCACCCCAAAGTCCAATCGGATCTTTGGAGACAAACCTCCCGCTCTGCGGGTCGTAGTACCGATGCCGGTTGTAGTGCAGCCCCGTCTCCTCATCCCAATACTGCCCCTGGAACCGAATCGGATTCCTGAACCCCGCCTTCCTGCCCGCCTCGCTGATCGCCTGCTTGGCTTCACCCCACGCCTTGTAGCTGGCCGACCAGGCAATGCGCCCCTCATGGTCCGTCAGCTCCTGCGGCGTGCCCAAATGGTCGCACTGGTAGAACGCGATCTCTTCCTTCGCGAAGGCCTCC